>NZ_AP017624.1:0-5899681 GCF_002355775.1 Mycobacterium ulcerans subsp. shinshuense
TTGACCAATGACCCCGGTTCCGGTTTCGCCGCAGTGTGGAATGCCGTCGTCGCTGAGCTCAACGGAGAACCCAACACTGATGGTGATGCCGGCACCGGCACCACTTTGACCAGTCCACTAACCCCCCAGCAAAGAGCTTGGTTGAACCTCGTCCAACCGCTCACCATCGTTGAGGGGTTTGCTCTGCTGTCGGTCCCGAGCAGCTTTGTGCAAAACGAGATCGAACGCCACCTGCGCACCCCGATCACCGCAGCGCTGAGCCGTCGGCTTGGACAACAGATCCAGCTCGGCGTCCGCATCGCCCCGCCGCCCGCCGACGATGATGACGATTTGGTGGCCGCCGCGGTCGAGGACCCCGGCCTCGAAGCGTCACCAGAAACGTCACAAGAAGTCTCCGACGAGATCGATGACTTTGGCGAAAACGCGCCAAATTGGCGGCAAAGCTGGCCGACGCACTTCAAGAAGCGCTCAACCGACGCTGATACCAGCGCTAGCGCCGGCGGTACCAGCCTCAACCGCCGCTACACGTTCGACACCTTCGTCATCGGAGCCTCCAACCGATTCGCGCACGCGGCCACTCTGGCGATCGCCGAGGCACCCGCCCGTGCCTACAACCCACTTTTCATCTGGGGCGAGTCCGGACTGGGCAAAACACACCTGCTGCACGCCGCGGGGAACTACGCACAGCGTTTGTTCCCGGGCATGCGCGTCAAATACGTGTCCACCGAGGAATTCACCAACGACTTCATCAACTCGCTGCGTGATGACCGCAAAGTCGCCTTCAAACGCAGTTACCGCGACGTCGACGTATTGCTCGTCGATGACATCCAGTTCATCGAAGGCAAAGAAGGTATCCAGGAAGAGTTCTTCCACACCTTCAACACGTTGCACAACGCGAACAAGCAGATCGTGATCTCCTCGGACCGGCCGCCCAAACAGCTGGCCACTCTCGAAGACCGGCTCAGAACCCGGTTCGAGTGGGGACTGATCACCGACGTTCAACCCCCCGAGCTGGAAACCCGCATCGCGATCTCGCGCAAGAAGGCGCAGATGGAGCGACTCGCGGTGCCCGACGACGTCCTAGAACTGATTGCCAGCAGCATCGAACGCAACATTCGCGAACTCGAGGGTGCGCTCATCCGTGTCACCGCGTTTGCCTCGTTGAACAAGACCCCCATCGACAAGGCACTTGCCGAGATCGTGCTGCGTGATCTGATCGCCGACGCCGGCACCATGCAAATCAGCGCGGCCACCATCATGGCTGCCACCGCCGAATACTTCGACACCACGGTCGAAGAGCTCCGCGGCCCTGGCAAGACCCGAGCGCTAGCTCAGTCGCGACAGATCGCTATGTACCTGTGCCGGGAGCTCACTGACCTGTCACTACCCAAGATCGGCCAGGCATTCGGGCGCGACCACACCACGGTCATGTACGCCCAGCGCAAGATCCTGTCCGAAATGGCCGAGCGCCGTGAGGTCTTCGATCACGTCAAGGAGCTCACCACCCGCATTCGGCAGCGCTCCAAGCGCTGATCCGCGGCCAGCTCCAGTAATTTCTGCAAAAAAAACTTCTCTCACGTTAGTCACACGAGTTACACGACGCCGGTGTGTGTAGTCCTGTGCACAAACGCTGCAGACATTCATGTAATTTTCGGACTGGAGTGCACACCGCCCGTCCCATCCCCAACAGGCCAACACAGACCACACAGCCACCCGCAGCGTGATCCACAGCCCCACCGGTCCTCTAGCTGCGTCAAGACCCGGCTGTCCCCAGAATTAACACCCCTTATTACGGTTATTGAGATCTCTTCGATGATTGTTCTTTGAAGAACAGCGTTGGGGACATCCGCTACACAGCGCCGCATCGCAGCGCGTGTCGGCTGACTTGTCGTCACTGACAGCGAGCTTTCAAGTTCGGGCTTGAAGCTCTACGGTTGGTGTTCGACTGTCGTTGCGGACGTCTTGGTGTAACTACACGCCACTGACGTACGAAGCGGTCAGTCCCACCTGCCGGCGGCAAAGTCGGCTCATGGATTTACGGGTTTTGAACTCACTGTTAGGTGAAGGGACGCAATGGACGCGGCTACGACACGAGCTGGTCTCACCGACTTGAAATTTCGTTTGGTGCGCGAGTCCTTCGCCGATGCGGTGTCGTGGGTCGCAAAAAACTTGCCCACCAGGCCTGCGGTGCCGGTGCTGTCGGGGGTGTTGTTGACCGGCTCCGACGAGGGGCTGACCATCTCGGGTTTTGACTACGAAGTTTCCGCAGAAGTCCGGGTTCCCGCCGAAATCGCTTCTCCTGGAACGGTTTTGGTATCAGGACGATTGCTGTCCGACATTACCCGCGCACTGCCGAACAAGCCGGTCGACTTCTACGTCGACGGTAACCGCGTCGCGCTGACCTGTGGGAACGCCAGGTTTTCACTTCCGACGATGGCGGTTGAGGATTACCCGACGCTGCCCACACTGCCCGAGGACACCGGCACGCTGCCCGCCGAGCTGTTCTCCGAGGCGATCGGTCAGGTCGCCATCGCCGCAGGTCGTGATGACACCTTGCCCATGTTGACCGGTATTCGTGTCGAGATCTCAGGCGAGAAAGTGGTTTTGGCGGCCACCGACCGGTTCCGCCTGGCAGTTCGCGAGTTGACCTGGAATGCGTTGTCCCCCGACATCGAGGCGGCGGTGTTGGTGCCGGCCAAGACCCTGGGCGAGGCGGCCAAAGCCAACACCGATGGTTCGGAAGTCCGGTTGTCGTTGGGCGCCAGTATGGGGGTTGGCAAGGACGGCCTGCTGGGTATCAGCGGTGACGGCAAGCGCAGCACCACGCGGCTCCTTGATGCGGAGTTTCCCAAGTTCCGTCAGCTGTTGCCGGCCGAACACACCGCGGTGGCCAGCGCCGATGTGGCTGAGCTGACCGAGGCGATCAAGCTGGTCGCCTTGGTGGCCGACCGCGGCGCCCAGGTGCGCATGGAGTTCGCCGATGGAATGTTGCGGCTTTCGGCCGGAGCCGATGACGTCGGACGGGCCGAAGAAGACATTGCCGTTGAGTTCGCGGGTCAACCCTTGACCATCGCGTTCAACCCGACATATCTGATCGACGGTTTGGCCTCGTTGCATTCCGAGCGGGTGTCGTTCGGTTTCACCACGCCGGGCAAGCCGGCGCTGTTGCGGCCAGCGTCCGCTGAGGACCGGATTGTCAGCGGTCCCGGGGATCAAGGTCCCTTCGCGGCGGTGCCGACCGACTACGTCTATCTGTTGATGCCGGTTCGGTTGCCGGGCTGACCACCATGGTGCCGAAATAGGTGTACGTCCGGCATTTGGGATTGCGTGATTTCCGTTCGTGGGCGCACGCGGATCTTGAACTGGGGCCCGGACGAACGGTGTTCGTCGGTCCGAACGGATTTGGCAAGACCAATATCATTGAGGCGCTGTGGTATTCGGCCACATTGGGGTCGCACCGGGTCGGTACCGACGCGCCGTTGATCCGCGCGGGTGCCGACCGAGCTGTGATCTCGACGATCGTGGTCAATGACGGTCGAGAATGTGCGGTGGATCTGGAGATCGCCGCAGGCCGTGCTAACAAGGCGCGGTTGAATCGATCACCGGTGCGCAGCACGCGCGAGGTGATCGGTGTTTTGCGGGCGGTGTTGTTTGCCCCCGAAGATCTGGCCTTGGTGCGTGGGGACCCGGCGGATCGTCGCCGCTACCTCGATGACTTGGCGACGTTGCGCCGACCGACCATCGCCGGCGTGCGTGCCGACTACAACAAGGTGCTGCGGCAGCGCACCGCATTGCTGAAATCCGTTTCAGGAGCACGGTTTCGGGGAGACCGCGGCGCGTTGGACACCTTAGATGTATGGGACAGCCGGCTGGCGCAACATGGTGCGGAACTGATGGCGGCCCGCGTTGATTTGGTGCGTCTACTGGCACCGGAAGTGGAGAAGGCATATCAGCTGCTGGCGCCGGAGTCGCGGTCAGCGGCGATCGCGTATCGAGCCAGCATGGATGCATTCGTGGCTGCCGACGACGCCGCGCCGGATCGTGTCACCCTGGAAGAAGGGTTGTTGGCGGCGTTGGCCGCGCGCCGTGATGCCGAGTTGGAGCGGGGTGTGTGTCTGGTAGGTCCGCACCGTGACGACTTGGAATTGCGTCTCGGCGACCAGCCGGCAAAGGGCTTTGCCAGCCATGGGGAGTCATGGTCAATGGCGGTGGCGCTGCGATTGGCGGCCTTTGCGCTGCTGCGCGCCGACGGTAGCGAACCGGTCTTATTACTCGACGATGTGTTCGCTGAGCTCGATGCCGCCCGTCGCACGGCTTTGGCAAGGGTCGCCGAGTCGGCCGAACAAGTCTTGGTAACCGCGGCGGTGCTCGAAGACATCCCTTCGGGCTGGGATGCTCGCAAGGTGCATATCGATCTGCGTGACAGTGCCGACGGCCGGGTATCGGCGGTGCAGTCGTGAACGGTGACGGCGAACAGCCCGGGCCCGGTGACGGCGCAGCACGTGACGAATTGCCCGGCATGGACTTGGTGCGGCGTACTTTGGCCGAAGCGCGGGCGGCAGCGCGCGCCCGTGGCCAAGACCCGGGGCGAGGTTTCGCCGCGGGGCCCGCGCCGCGACGTGTGGCGGGGCGACGCCGTAGTTGGTCAGGACCCGGGCCGGACACCAGGGATCCGCAACCGCTGGGCAAGCTGACGCGCGACTTGGCGAAAAAGCGCGGGTGGTCCGGTCACGTCGCGGAAGGCACCGTGCTGGGTCAGTGGAGTCAAGTGGTCGGCGCGCAGATCGCCGATCACGCAACGCCCACGGCGCTCAATGAGGGTGTGTTGAGTGTGACGGCCGAATCAACGGCGTGGGCGACACAGTTGCGGATCATGCAATCACAACTGTTGGCCAAGATCGCCGCAGCGGTGGGCAACGGCGTGGTGACCTCGCTCAAGATCACCGGCCCGGCCAGTCCGTCGTGGCGCAAAGGGCCCCGACACGTCGCTGGTAGAGGCCCTCGCGACACCTACGGCTAGGTCCCACGCGGACAAATGCGACCCCTCGAATCGAGTCCACGGCCATGGAGGTCTCAGATCGGCTAGGACGAGATGGACCCGCATCTCCAACGTCGGGACGCATCGGGAAGCAAGATATCGAGCGCACGGCGCAGTTAGATAGGTAGAAACGCGCCCAGAGAATCGGTGCGGACAACCACTCACGGTAGAGTGGAGGAGCGACTGCTGCGGTGACTGGACCGCGCGCATCCAACCCCGAGGAGAACATTCGGACCGTGGCTGCCCAGAAGAAGAAGGCACAAGACGAATACGGCGCTTCGGCGATCACCGTTCTCGAAGGCCTCGAGGCCGTCCGTAAACGCCCCGGTATGTACATCGGGTCCACCGGTGAGCGCGGTCTGCACCACCTGGTGTGGGAGGTCGTCGACAACTCGGTGGACGAGGCGATGGCCGGCTACGCCACCCAGGTGAACGTGCGGCTGCTCGATGACGGCAGTGTCGAGGTCGCTGACAACGGCCGAGGCATTCCGGTCGCGATGCACGCCACCGGCGCCCCGACCGTCGACGTCGTCATGACCCAACTGCACGCCGGCGGCAAGTTCGGCGGCGAGAACAGTGGTTACAACGTCAGTGGTGGTCTGCACGGCGTGGGTGTGTCGGTGGTCAACGCGCTGTCCACCCGACTGGAAGTCGACATCAAGCGCGACGGATACGAGTGGTCGCAGTTCTACGACCGCGCCCAGCCGGGCACCCTCAAACAGGGCGCGGCAACCAAGAAGACCGGAACCACCATCCGGTTCTGGGCCGACCCGGACATCTTTGAGACCACCGAATACGACTTCGAGACGGTGGCGCGGCGCCTGCAGGAGATGGCGTTCCTCAACAAGGGCCTGACCATCAACCTCACCGACGAGCGGGTCACCCCGGACGAGGTCGTCGACGACGTCGTCAGTGATACCGCCGAAGCACCAAAGTCCGCCCAGGAGAAGGCCGCCGAATCGACCGCGCCGCACAAGGTCAAGAGCCGCACCTTCCACTATCCCGGCGGTTTGGTCGATTTCGTCAAGCACATCAACCGCACCAAGAGTCCTATTCAGCAGAGCATCGTCGACTTCGAGGGCAAGGGCTCCGGCCACGAAGTCGAAATCGCGATGCAGTGGAACGGTGGCTACTCCGAGTCGGTGCACACCTTCGCCAACACCATCAACACCCATGAGGGTGGAACGCACGAAGAAGGCTTCCGCAGTGCGTTGACCTCGGTGGTGAACAAGTACGCCAAAGACAAGAAGCTGCTCAAGGACAAGGACCCCAACCTCACCGGTGACGACATCCGCGAGGGGTTGGCCGCGGTCATCTCGGTGCGGGTGGCAGAGCCGCAGTTCGAGGGTCAGACAAAGACCAAGCTGGGCAACACCGAGGTCAAGTCGTTTGTCCAGAAGGTTTGCAACGAGCAGCTCACCCACTGGTTCGAGGCCAATCCTTCGGAAGCCAAAACCATTGTGAACAAGGCGGTCTCCTCGGCGCAGGCACGTCTCGCCGCGCGCAAGGCGCGAGAGTTGGTGCGGCGCAAGAGCGCAACCGATCTCGGTGGGCTGCCCGGTAAGTTGGCCGACTGCCGCTCGACAGATCCGCGCAAGTCGGAACTGTATGTGGTGGAGGGTGACTCCGCCGGCGGCTCGGCAAAGAGTGGCCGCGATTCGATGTTCCAGGCGATCCTGCCGCTGCGCGGCAAGATCATCAATGTCGAAAAGGCACGCATCGACCGAGTCCTGAAAAACACTGAAGTCCAGGCGATCATCACCGCGTTGGGTACCGGTATTCACGACGAATTCGACCTCTCGAAGCTGCGCTATCACAAGATCGTCTTGATGGCCGACGCCGACGTCGACGGCCAACACATCTCCACGTTGTTGTTGACCCTGTTGTTCCGCTTCATGCGTCCGCTGATCGAGAACGGCCACGTGTTCCTGGCACAGCCGCCGCTGTACAAGTTGAAGTGGCAGCGCACCGAACCCGAGTTCGCCTACTCCGATCGGGAGCGCGACGGCCTCCTCGAGGCTGGGCTCAAAGCCGGCAAGAAGATCAACAAGGAAGACGGCATTCAGCGTTACAAAGGTCTGGGCGAGATGGACGCCAAGGAGCTGTGGGAAACCACGATGGACCCATCGGTTCGGGTGCTGCGCCAGGTGACCCTCGACGATGCGGCGGCCGCCGACGAATTGTTCTCCATTCTGATGGGTGAAGACGTCGATGCACGCCGCAGCTTTATCACCCGTAATGCCAAAGACGTTCGGTTCCTGGACGTTTAGACCCCGAGTCCGCGTTTTGACTGAGCAAACGAGGAATAGATGACAGACACGACGCTGCCGCCTGGTGGTGAAGCTAGTGACCGGATAGAACCGGTCGACATTCAGCAGGAGATGCAGCGCAGCTACATCGACTACGCGATGAGCGTCATCGTCGGCCGGGCCCTGCCCGAAGTCCGCGACGGGCTCAAGCCGGTACACCGCCGTGTGCTCTATGCCATGTATGACTCCGGGTTCCGGCCGGACCGCAGTCACGCCAAGTCGGCGCGCTCGGTCGCCGAAACGATGGGTAACTACCACCCGCACGGTGACGCGTCGATCTATGACACCTTGGTGCGGATGGCGCAGCCGTGGTCGCTGCGCTACCCGCTGGTCGACGGTCAGGGCAACTTTGGGTCGCCGGGTAATGACCCGCCAGCCGCCATGCGGTACACCGAGGCTCGCCTGACCCCGCTGGCGATGGAAATGTTGCGTGAAATCGACGAGGAGACAGTCGATTTCATCCCGAACTACGACGGTCGGGTGCAGGAACCGACGGTGTTGCCCAGCCGGTTCCCCAACCTGTTGGCCAACGGGTCCGGCGGCATCGCGGTCGGCATGGCCACCAACATCCCGCCGCACAACTTGCGTGAACTCGCCGAAGCGGTGTTCTGGTGCCTGGAAAACCACGACGCCGACGAAGAGGCGACGCTGGCCGCGGTCACCGACCGCGTTAAGGGACCCGACTTCCCCACCTCGGGTCTGATCGTCGGTACCCAAGGCATCTCCGATGCCTACAAGACCGGTCGCGGTTCCATCCGGATGCGCGGAGTCGTTGAGATAGAGGAAGATTCGCGCGGCCGGACATCACTGGTTATCACCGAGCTGCCGTATCAGGTCAACCACGACAACTTCATCACCTCGATCGCCGAGCAGGTTCGCGACGGCAAACTGGCCGGCATCTCCAACATCGAGGATCAGTCCAGCGACCGGGTGGGCCTGCGGATCGTCGTCGAGATCAAACGCGACGCCGTGGCCAAGGTGGTCCTCAACAACCTCTACAAGCACACCCAGCTGCAGACCAGCTTCGGCGCCAACATGCTGTCCATCGTCGATGGCGTACCGCGCACCCTGCGTCTGGACCAGATGATCCGCTACTACGTCGAACACCAACTCGACGTGATCATCCGACGCACCACCTACCGGCTGCGAAAAGCCAATGAGCGGGCCCACATTCTGCGCGGTCTGGTCAAGGCGCTGGACGCGCTCGACGAGGTGATCGCACTGATCCGGGCGTCGCAGACGGTCGACATCGCCCGCGCCGGCCTGATCGAGTTGCTCGGCATCGACGAGATCCAGGCCCAGGCCATCCTGGACATGCAGCTGCGGCGGCTGGCCGCCCTGGAACGCCAGCGCATCGTCGACGATCTGGCCAAGATCGAGGCCGAGATCGCCGATCTGGAAGACATCCTGGCCAAACCGGAACGCCAGCGCGCCATCGTGCGGGACGAACTCGCCGAGATCGTCGACAAGCACGGCGACGACCGTCGTACCCGGATCATCGCCGCCGACGGCGACGTGAGCGATGAGGACTTGATCGCCCGCGAGGACGTCGTCGTCACGATCACCGAAACCGGCTACGCCAAGCGGACCAAGACCGACCTGTACCGCAGCCAGAAGCGCGGCGGCAAGGGCGTGCAGGGTGCCGGTCTCAAGCAAGACGACATCGTCCGGCACTTCTTCGTCTGCTCAACGCATGACTGGATCTTGTTCTTCACCACCCAGGGCCGGGTCTATCGGGCCAAGGCCTACGAACTGCCCGAGGCGTTACGCGCCGCGCGTGGGCAGCACGTGGCGAACCTGTTGGCATTCCAGCCCGAGGAACGCATCGCCCAGGTGATCCAGATCAAGAGCTATGAGGACGCGCCCTACTTGGTGCTGGCCACCCAGAACGGGTTGGTCAAGAAATCCAAGTTGACCGACTTCGACTCCAACCGCTCCGGGGGGATCGTGGCGATCAACCTGCGCGGTGAAGACGAACTCGTTGGCGCCGTGCTGTGTTCGTCCGAGGAAGACCTGTTGCTGGTCTCGGCGAACGGTCAGTCGATTCGGTTCTCGGCGACCGACGAGGCGCTGCGGCCGATGGGCCGGGCCACCTCCGGCGTGCAGGGCATGCGGTTCAACGCCGATGACCGGCTGCTGTCGCTGAATGTGGTCCGAGAGGGCACCTACTTGCTGGTGGCCACGGCGGGCGGCTACGCCAAACGCACTGGGATCGAGGAGTATCCGGTCCAGGGCCGCGGCGGCAAGGGCGTGCTGACCATCATGTACGACCGCCGGCGTGGCCGGCTGGTCGGCGCGCTGATCGTCGATGACGACAGCGAGCTCTACGCGATAACCTCCGGTGGCGGTGTCATCCGTACCGCGGCTCGCCAGGTCCGCAAGGCGGGACGGCAGACCAAGGGCGTTCGGTTGATGAACCTCGGCGAGGGTGACACGCTGTTGGCCATCGCCCGCAACGCTGAAGAAAACGCCGACGAAGCTGTCGCGGAAGCAACCGACACCGACGAGTCCAGCAACTAGGGCCGGGGCGGGGTACACCCGCCCTGGGGCAAAGCGTGGGGCCATTAGACTCAGCGACCTGGGTACATACGTTAGGAGTCCGGGTGACCTCACCGAACGATCCAGGCGCCCCCAATATGGGCGACAACTTCAATGGGGACGCCGCGGTCGACCGTTCCGGCGTACACCGGGCGGGGACGGGGCCCGGCCGGCTACCCGATCCAGCGGATTCACCGCCCTGGCAGCGGGGTGCGGCGCGACCGGGAAACCCGGGGCCACGCCCACCCGAACAGTCCGGTGAGGGGCGGGTGCCCGGTCCGACGTCGGCCGCCGACGCCCGGCTGAGCCGCTTCATCTCCGGTACGTCGGCGCCGGCCGGCGGGCCGGCTCCGGTCAAGGCCCCGCCGCCGGAGGCCGAAGCCCCACCGGTGCGTGGCGAGAACCTCCCGGCGGAGGTCTACGCCAGCGAACTGCCCGATCTGTCCGGACCGGCTCCCCGACCCGTGCAGCGCAAGCCCGCCCCCGATCGTGGGGCGGACAATTCCGGGGCCCATCCGATGGCCGGTGCGGCACGGTCGGCGGCCGCCGAAGCCCGGGAATCGCGGGAATCGCGCTTCCAGGTGTCGTCTCGGCGGGCGGCGCGCGGCCCGGTACGGGCCAGCATGCAGATCCGACGGATCGATCCGTGGAGCACGCTGAAGGTGTCGGCGCTGCTCTCGGTGGCGCTGTTCTTCATCTGGATGATCGCGGTGGCCTTCCTGTACCTGGTTCTGGGCGGTATGGGCGTGTGGGCCAAGCTCAACAGCAACGTCGGCGACCTGCTGAACAACACCAGCGGCAGTAGCGCGGAGCTGGTCTCCAGCGGAACCATCTTCGGCGGTGCCGTGCTGATCGGCTTGGTGAACATCGTTTTGATGACGGCGATGGCCACCATCGCGGCATTTATCTACAACCTGGCGACCGATCTGATCGGCGGTATCGAGGTCACCCTGGCCGATCGCGACTTGCGGTTTTGGGAGTCGGGAACCCATTGCGGTAATCTCGTCGCTCGGCCGTATGCGCAATACGGGCCTATAGCTCAGGCGGTTAGAGCGCTTCGCTGATAACGAAGAGGTCGGAGGTTCGAGTCCTCCTAGGCCCACGACCATGTGCCCATCAAGACATAGCGTGCGGCTCGTGTTGCTGCTGGTAGCGACTGCTGTGGTAGCAGCATCGGTGCGGGCACGGCGCAGCGTCGAGGTCTGGCACGTGGCGCCGGATCCGGATTCTGGATTCGTACCCGGTTATCCACCCGGTCACGACGAGGGGCCTTAGCTCAGTTGGTAGAGCACCGCCTTTGCAAGGCGGGTGTCAGGGGTTCGATTCCCCTAGGCTCCACAAATCATCTGTCTGACCTCGGCTGGTCGCCCACTTTCCTGGCATGAGGGTCGTTGTGCGCCGAACTCGTCACACCGACCATGCGCGCACTGCAATGTTGCGGATTTGCTCCCGATCACCGAATCAAGGATCAATCGTGGTGAATGTGAACCGACCCGACTATGTACTGGGCCATTCGGACTACGAGTTGGGCCGCCTGGGCCGCCAGGCCATGCTGCTGGACGCGACCACGCGCGAGTACGTGGCCACCGCGGGCCTTGAGCCCGGGATGCGGGTGCTCGATGTGGGCAGCGGTCCCGGAGAGGTCGCGTTTGTCGCCTCGGAGCTGACGATGCCCGGCGGCGAGGTGGTCGGAACGGACCGAGCGGCCGGCGCGGTGAGCGCGGCATCGGCGACCGCGGCGGTGCGGGGGCTATCCGAAACCGTTCGCTTCCGGCTGGGTGACCCCGCCGACTTGAGCTTCGAGCGGCCATTCGATGCGATTGTGGGCCGCTACGTCCTGACCTTCCAGGCCGATCCCGCCGCCATGCTGCACCGACTGTCTCAACATCTGGTGCCTGGCGGGATCGTGGCGTTTCACGAGCCGGACTGGAGTGCCGTCCGCTCGTCGCCACCGGCGCCCACCCACGACCGCTGCTGTTACTGGATCCGCGAGGCGTTGGACCGCACCCACACCTCCTGGGACATGGCCGACCGCCTACACAACGCCTTCACCGGTGCCGGGCTACCGGCACCGACGTTGACCATGCGGACCTTCATCGGGGCCGGGCGTGCGGCCGCGGTGTGGCTACAAGCCCTCGCCGATCTGGTTGAGACGCTGCTGCCGACCATCCAGGCCCAGGGTGTGGCGACCGCGATCGAGGTCGGTATTGAAACGCTGACGCAGCGGCTGCTCGAGGAGGTCAGCGATCTGGGCGCGACGGTTATCGGACGCTCCGAGGTCGGAGCGTGGACCCGCACCCCGCACAGCGGCTAGCACCGCGACCAGGACGGGCCGGTCACGTCAGCCGCCGGCCCGGTTCGCGTTGGCGTGAATGGCCTCGCGACAGTAGGCCGCGAGCCCCGGCAACCCGAATGATTCGTCGTAGGTGGCGATGTACCTGGGGTCGCTCACGTACATGTCGCCAGGTTGCGGTGAAAGGCCGGCGGGCAGTCGTAGAACCAGCGATTCACGTGGCGGCGGTGTTGCTCCGCCGCGTTCATAGCCTCCTCGGAGTCGGCCGGCAGCCCAGCGCGGAAGGCGTCGGACAAGGCCTTCTCAATGGCTTGGCCCTCGGCCTTGATCCGAACTTGGTGCGGCGTTGGGATTCCTTCCACTCCGCGGTCTCGCCCCACTTCTGCTCGGTCTCGACCCGGTAGTCGTCGAAGCCGTCACCGAAGAGTTCGCGCATGTCGTCGACGGTCATGGGGGTGTTGGTCATGGCTTTCTCCAATGCCAGATCGATTGCCTCGACGAGGTCCTTCATCTCATCGAGTCGCGCCATGACGCGTTCGCGCTGACGAACCAGGTGGCTGACCGCATTGCCCTCGTCGAGCAGCCGCGCGATCTCGTCGAGCGGCAGCTCGAGTCGGCGGTAGACGATGACCTGGGACAGGCGCGTCAGGTCCGCCGACGTGTAAACCCGGTAACCCGAGGCCGCACGTCGACTCGGGATCAACAACCCGATTTCGTCATAGTGGTGAAGCGTGCGCACCGTGATGCCGAATCGCTCCGCGACCTGGCCCACGGTGAGTCCGTCCACCGGCGTCTCCTGCGTCACGTCGATCAGGTTGGCGCCTCACGTCGCGTGAGGGTCAAGCCGTCGTGATAGGCGGCCTAGTTGCCCGAGTCCATGGGCACGCTAAGCGAGTCCTAGGGACGCGGCTGGACGTCAACGCTGGGTGGGCGCGGGGACGGCTCGGGCTGCGACGAACGGCGCACCACGGTGAATGCCACCGCACCGCCGGCCACGACAACCACGGTGACCGCCCCGGCAATCACCCAGGGACGCTTACTGCGGCCCTGCTTGCGCCGGGCCTCCTGAATCACCCGGGGCAGATTGGCGACCACTTCTTGAGCGGCGGCCAGCTCCTGGGCAATCGCTTCCTGAGCGGCGGCAACCTCGCGGGCCAAGCGGCCCTGGGGGTACCGGCGGCGAAGCTCCGACGCGGTCGACTGCGCAGAGTGCACCCCGAGTCCCACAACACCTCGGGTCACATCCACCGGCCCCACCGCCGTGTAGGTCAGCCCGCGGGTCAGTCGCTCCCGTGGCGTCAACCGTGCTTCCGCCTGCTCGCTCATCTGCCGCCTCTCTACTGTCGTGCCAAACCGTCTTGCCAGGCCCTGGCCCAGAGCTACTCCGGTCCCTACACAGACTGCCACCATTAGGGCGTTCGCGGGCCCATTGCCCGCACACGGCTTCCCGCGAGTCGGAATGACACCGGCTGCGGCCGGGCCCGTCTGTAATGGCAGACTGTGATTCCGTGACTAACAGCCCAATTCAGACTGCAACCGCCACGCTGCACACCAACCGCGGGGATATCAAGGTCGCCCTCTTCGGGAACCACGCTCCCAAGACCGTTGCCAACTTTGTCGGCCTTGCGCAGGGCACCAAGGAATATTCGACCCAGAACGCATCCGGTAGCACCTCCGGCCCGTTCTACGATGGCGCTGTCTTTCACCGGGTGATCCGGGGCTTCATGATCCAGGGCGGCGACCCCACCGGCACCGGCCGCGGCGGACCGGGCTACAAGTTCGCTGACGAGTTCCACCCGGAGCTGCAATTCGACAAGCCCTACCTGCTGGCGATGGCCAACGCCGGGCCGGGCACCAACGGCTCGCAGTTCTTCATCACCGTCGGCCCGACGCCGCACCTGAATCGGCGCCACACGATCTTCGGCGAGGTGAGCGACCCGGACTCACAGGGTGTGGTGGAGGCGATCGCGACGACCTCCACCGACGGCAGCGACCGGCCCACCGAACCGGTCGTGATCGAGTCGATCACTATTTCCTGACACCTTCAGCTCAACGTTTGCCGCGGCCGGCATAGCCGGCCGCGGTGAGCGCGTCGAGTACGTCGAGCGGATCGGTACCGAGATCCCACCGCGACAAGACGAACATGGCGTCGTTGTCCCCCTCGATCTCGAGCAAACGGACCGTGCGCGCATGGCGACGGAATTCGTTGATCCGGATGATCTTGATGCTGGCGGGGCGCAGCAGCTGAGTCCGAAGCCGGCCGCGGATCGCTAGGCCCTCACGCGTGATTGCCAGCTTTGGCCGCGCGCGCCACGATTCGCCCGCAAACAAGATCAGACCCAGTGCGGCAACGCCTGCCAGAATGCGCCCAGGCGGGTCTGTGACGACGGTCACAGCGGCGGTAGCCATCAAAACGCCAGCGAGCGCACAACCAGTGATCCCCGCCGTCCGCGGCGACCATTGTGTTTGCTGCATGCGCTACTTCAGCCCTCCGACCACGGGGGATACGGTTATCCACAGACGCTATCAACAGTGGGGATAAATCACACGCGTGTGATTGAACTACAAAAGAGTTGATGGCGCGGTGACCCTCCTACCCAGTAATGAATTCATTACGGGTGTGGTATGGGTCAGTGCCAGCGCATCGTGAGCAACAACCCGGTGATCATGAAAGCGAACGCGATCGCGTAGTTCCACGGACCCAGCTGAGCCATCCAATTGAGCGCCGCGGGAGCTTGACTACCGACGGCAGCCAACTGGAACACCATCAACCAGACCAGGCCGATGAGCATCAAACCGATGAACAACGCGACGAACCAGACGCTGGAAGGGCCGACCTTCACCTTCACTGGGGTGCGGCTCACCGGCTTGACGGTGAAGTCGTTCTTCTTACGGACCTTCGACTTGGGCATTGGTACCTCGAAATACCTCAACAACACAATGAGCGGGACAGGACTGCAACGATTACGGCTGCAGCATTAGGCATAGCTTTGCCACGAGACTAACCCAACCGGCCCTGTGACCAGGAAATGGAGGCGGCATGACCGATGAGCGCCGCTCGCCGTGGCGCTTCGGCGTTCCGCTGGTCTGCCTACTGGCCGGTCTGCTGCTGGCCGCCACCCACGGGGTCTCCGGCGGCGCGGAAATCCGCCGCAGCGATGCACCACGACTGGTGGACCTGGTCCGTCAGTCGCAGTCGTCGGTCAACCGCCTCAACGCTGAGCGCGATGCCCTCACCGCGCGGATCGACGCGAACCACCTGCGGTCCTCTGATGCCGCCCTGACGGCGATGCTGCGCCGAGCCCGCGAGTTGGCCAGCGAGGCCGATATGGATCCGGCGCACGGCCCGGGCCTGGTGGTCACGCTCAACGACGCGCAGCGCGACGCCAACGGCCGCTTCCCGCGCGACGCCTCCCCCGATGACCTGGTGGTGCACCAACAAGACATCGACGCCGTTCTCAACGCGATGTGGAGTGCCGGCGCCGAGGCGATTCAGATGCAGGACCAGCGCATCATCGCCAACTCGGTGGTTCGCTGCGTCGGCAACACCCTGTTGCTCAACGGTCGCACCTACAGCCCGCCCTACATCATTACCGCGATCGGAGATGCGGCCGCGATGCAAGCGGCGCTCGAGGCGGCACCACTGGTGGTCCTCTACAAGCAGTATGTGGTACGCTTTGGTATGGGCTACCGCGAGGAAGCCAAATCCGATGTGAATGTCGCCGGGTACTCCGAACCGGTCCGGATGCACTACGCGCAGCCGCTCGGTCCGGTGGGCTACTGAGCCGACCAGAACTCGGGCCGGACGGTAACCTGTCACGATGCCCATCCTGGTCGTCGACAACTACGACAGCTTCGTGTTCAACCTGGTCCAGTACCTGGGCCAGTTGGGTGTGCGGGCCGAGGTGTGGCGAAACGACGACCCGCGGCTCTGCGACGAGGCCGCCATCGCGGCGCAATTCGATGGGGTGCTGCTCAGCCCGGGCCCGGGCACTCCGGAACGAGCCGGTGCATCGGTGAGTTTGGTCCGGGCGTGTGCGGAGGCGCGCACGCCACTGTTGGGGGTATGCCTGGGCCACCAGGCCATCGGGGTTGCCTTCGGGGCGACCGTCGATCGGGCGCCCGAGCTGCTGCACGGTAAGACCAGCAGCGTCTATCACACAAATGTTGGCGTCCTACAAGGACTTCCCGACCCGTTCACGGCAACCCGCTATCACTCGCTGACCATCCTGCCGGACTCGCTGCCGGCCGAGCTGGAAGCCACGGCGCACACCCGCAGCGGAGTGATCATGGGAGTTCGCCACACCGAGCTGCCGATTCACGGTGTCCAGTTCCACCCCGAGTCGATCCTGACCGAGGGCGGGCACCGGATGCTGGCCAACTGGCTGGCCTACTGCGGATGGGCGCGCGACGACACGCTGGTGCGACGTTTGGAAAACGAGGTCGCCAGCGCGATCCGACCGCACCTGCCGGTGGAGGCCGGAACTACTGACCGAACTTTAGCGTGACAATGCCGTCGCGGTTCACCCCGGCACCGGCGGGCGGATTCTGATACACGACCCGGTTGTGCTGGGAACCGCCGGCGTCCACGTCGGGCCCCTTGTCCAGTGATCCCGTCCAGCCCAGCGCGCGCAACCGCGGCTCGGCGTCGGTCCAGAACATGCCGGACAGGTCGGGCATGACGAACTGATTGCCCTTGGACACCTGTAGATCGATCACCGAATCGATCGGCACCGTGGTGCCCGCCGGCGGATTGGTGGCGATGACGCTGCCGGCAGGCTTGGGGCTATCCACCGATGCCTGACTGAACTTGGTGAACCCGTAAACGTTGAGGTTCTGTTCGGCTTCCTCAACACTTTGGCCCGCGACGTCGGGAATCTGCTTGGTCGCGGGGCCAGAGCCGACGATGATCGTGATGACGTTGGTGATCGCCGACGTCTGGTTGGCCGGCGGGTTGGTTCCGATGACCTTGCCCATCAGCTCGGGGGTCGAGGGCGACTTGGCCTCTTTGAACCTGCCGAATCCCGCCGCGGTCAGCTTCTTGACGGCCTCGGCGTAGGTCATCGAGGAGACGTCGGGGAGCTCGCGCTGCTCGGGACCGGTGGAGACGTTGATGGTGATCTGGTCGCCGGCCGACACCGAGGCGTTGGCGGCCGGGTCGGTACCGATGACGTGGTCGGGTGGGATCGTCGAGTCCGGCTTGAGCAGGGTGCGGGTCTTGAAGCCACGGTTTTGCAGCGCAGCGATGGCATCCGCCGATGCTTGGCCCCGCACATTGGGAACTTGCACGTTGCGGGTGTTGCCGCCGAACGTGTTGATGGCGATGGCGACGACGATCGTCAGTACGGCCACCACGGCCACCACGGCCACCCAGCGGCCGACCGAGGGCGTGCTGCGGTCCCGGTCGGTGTTATCGAGTGTCTGGCGAGGCAGCGGGTCGGTGCGTGGCGCGGCCGGGCTGGACGGTGAGGACGCCGTCAGGGAGCGCCGCTCGGCGCCGGTCAGCACTTTAGGTGCCTCGGGCGCTTCGCCGTTGTGCACCCGCACCAGGTCGGCGCGCATCTCCGCGGCGGTCTGGTAGCGGTTGTCCGGGTTCTTGGCCAGGGCCTTGAGCACCACCGCATCCAGCTCGGCGGAAATCCCTTCGTGGCGTTCCGACGGCGGGATGGGGTCTTCCCGAACATGCTGGTAGGCGACCGCGACCGGGGAATCGCCGGTGAACGGTGGCTCGCCGGTCAGGATCTCGTAGAGCACGCATCCCAACGAGTAGACGTCAGATCGTGCGTCGACCGAATCGCCGCGGGCCTGCTCGGGCGACAGGTACTGCGCGGTGCCGATGACCGCCGCGGTCTGGGTGACGCTGTTGCCGCTGTCGGCGATCGCGCGCGCGATGCCGAAGTCCATCACCTTGACCGCATTGGTGGTGCTGATCATGATGTTTGCCGGCTTGACGTCGCGGTGAATGATGCCGTTTTGATGGCTGAAGTTCAGTGCCTGGCACGCGTCCGCGATGATCTCGATGGCGCGCGTCGGGGCCATCGGGCCGTCGGTGTGCACGATGTCACGGAGGGTGACCCCGTTCACGTACTCCATGACGATGTAGGGCAACGGTCCGGACGGCGTCTCGGCTTCGCCGGTGTCATACACCGCGACAATCGCCGGGTGATTGAGCGCGGCGGCGTTTTGCGCCTCCCGCCGGAAGCGCAGATAGAAGCTGGGATCGCGAGCCAGGTCAGCGCGCAGCACCTTGACCGCGACGTCGCGGTGTAGCCGCAGGTCGCGGGCGAGGTGTACCTCCGACATACCTCCGAAACCGAGGATGTCGCCCAGTTCGTAGCGGTCGGACAGGTGCTGAGGGGTGGTCATCGCTGCATCTCAAATCGGGCCAGCGCCGCACGATGCTGCGGCGTCACCGTGACATTCCAGCTGGTTGCGCTGTCCCGGTTCCCTATCGGGCGATTTCGGCCCGCATCGTCGACCAGGTCAGGCTGGTTACTTTGCAGTCCAGGATTCCCTATTGATTGACCATCCGTCCAATTAAGGCGCGGCCCCTGACCGGTCGGCGTTTGGTGAGCCGTTGTGGTCTGGGTGACGGTCGGCGGCGGTGACTGTTGCTGGCTGTCGGCCCGCGAATTGATGACGATGAGCACCGCGATGATGATCGCCAGTGCGCCCAACACCCCGGCGGCCCACAGCAACGCGCGCTGCCCCGAGGAGAAGGTACGCCGGGCCGGTGGCGGCCGGTGTCCGCCCGTCGCGGGCCGGGTTCGGCGCGGCGTGGTCGTCCGGGTGGTGGGCGCGGGCGCGATCCGCGCCGGTGCGCTCGACGGGATGGCTGCCGGGGCAGCCCGGCCGGCGGGCGGTGACTGGCTGGGTCGGGGCGGGCGCCGGCCGGCGCGCACCGCGGCGACGGCGTCGGCGAAGGGTCCCCCACTGCGGTACCGCAGGCCGGGGTTCTTGACCAGCGTGATCTCGATCAGCTCGCGCACATTCGGCGGGAGTTCGGCCGGCAGCGGCGGCGGCGGCTCTTTGATGTGCTTCATCGCCACCGTCAGAGCTCCGTCGCCGGTGAACGGACGTTTACCCGAAACCGCTTCGTAGCCAACCACTCCCAACGAGTAGACGTCGCTGGACGGGCTGGCATCCTGGCCGAGCGCCTGCTCGGGCGCGATGTACTGGGCGGTGCCCATCACCATGCCGGTCTGGGTCACCGGTGCCGCATCGACGGCCTTGGCGATACCGAAGTCGGTGATCTTGACCTGCCCGGTGGGGGTGATCAGGATGTTGCCCGGCTTGACGTCGCGGTGCACCAGGCCGGCCGCGTGGGCGACCTGCAGAGCCCGCCCGGTCTGCTCGAGCATGTCCAGCGCGTGCCGCAGCGATAGCCGCCCGGTGCGTTTGAGCACGGAGTTCAGCGGTTCGCCGTTGACCAGCTCCATCACCAGGTAGGCGGTGCGGCCCTCACCGTTCATCTGGCTTTCGCCGTAGTCGTGCACGGCGGCGATGCCGGGATGGTTGAGCATCGCGGTGGTGCGTGCCTCGGCGCGGAACCGCTCGATGAACTCGGGGTCCGACGAGAATTCCTGTTTGAGGACCTTGACCGCGACGCGCCGGCCCAACCGGCTGTCGACCGCTTCCCAGACCTGGCCCATGCCACCGGTGGCGATGAGCCGCTGCAGGCGATACCTGCCAGACAGCGTCATACCAACTATTGGGCTCATGGTTCCCCCTGAAGCGCGGCCTCGATCACGGCCCGCCCGATCGGGGCCGCGAGCGCGCCGCCGGTCGCAGAAAGGCGATCGGCCCCATTTTCCACCAGCACCGCGACAGCAACTTTGGGAGCCTGTGCGGGGGCAAACGCGATATACCACGCGTGAGGTGGGGTATGACGGGGATCGGTGCCGTGCTCTGCGGTACCCGTCTTGGATGCGATCTGCACGCCGGGGATGGCCCCTTTCTGCTGTGCGACTTGCTCGGCGCCGACCATCAGCTCTGTTAGCTTAGCGGCGACCTGCGGTGACACCGCGCGGCGCTGCTGATGTGGTGCGGTGGTGCTGATATTGGCCAGGTCGGGCCCTTTGAGGCTGTCGACCAGGTAGGGCCGCATCACGACGCCGCCGTTGGCGATGGTCGCGGCAATCTGCGCGTTTTGCAGCGGTGTGAGCGCGACGTCCTTTTGTCCGATGCTCGACATGCCCAGTGCGGCGGCGTCCGGGATGGGTCCGACCGTGGACTCGGCCACCTGCAGGGGTATCGCGCTCGGTGGGGTGTCCAGCCCGAAGGCATGTGCCATGCTGCGCAGAGCCGCCGCGCCGGTCGAGATGCCCAACTGCACAAACGCGGTGTTGCAGGACTTGGCGAACGCCTCGCGAAGCGACACGGTCTGCCCACTGCCACACGGGGCACCGCCGTAGTTCTCCAGGGTCGCCGTGCTGTCGGGCAGCGGAATGTTGGCGGCGGCGGTCAGCTGGTCGTTCTCGGTGGCCCCGGCCTGCAATGCGGCGGCGGTGGTGATCACCTTGAAGGTCGAGCCGGGCGGATACGTTTCCGAAATTGCCCGATTGGTCAGCGGGGAGCTGGGATCGTCGCGCAAATCCTTCCAGGCTTCGGCCTGTGCCTCCGGATCGTGCGACGCCAGCAGGTTGGGGTCATACGACGGCGAAGAGACCAGCGCCAAGATCTTGCCGGTCGACGGTTCCAGCGCGACGACGGCGCCCTTGCAGGGCCCGCCGCAGCCCTGCTGCATGGCGTCCCACCCGGCCTGCTGGATGCGCGGGTTGATCGTGGTGTCGACGTTGCCGCCACGGGGGTCGCGGCCGGTGAAGAAGTCGGCCAGCCGGCGACCGAACAGGCGCTGGTCGGATCCGTTGAGGAGCGGATCCTCGGCGCGCTCCAGGCCGGTGCTGGAATAGCGCAGCGAGTAGAAGCCCGTTACCGGCGCGTACACCTCTGGGTTGGGATAAACCCGCAGGAAACGGAACCGGCTGTCGGTGGCCACCGAGTAGGCCAGCAGCTGGCCGCCGGCGGTGATCTGGCCGCGCTGGCGGGAGTACTCGTCGAGGAGCACCCGCTGGTTGCGGGGATCGGCTCGTAACCCGTCGGCGGTGAAGACCGGGGTCATCGTGGCGTTGAGCAGTAGTAGCACGATCAACGCCATCACGGTCACCGAGATTCGGCGCAGAGAGGCGTTCATACCCGCTCGATCACCTCTGTGCCGGCCGCCGCGATGGACGACGTATTTCGAGGGCGGGTGCGCAATGGTCGTCGGGCACCGTGGGAGATTCGCGCCAGGATGGCCAGCAGCACGTAGTTGGCCAGCAGCGACGACCCGCCGTAGGACATCCATGGTGTGGTCAACCCGGTCAGCGGGATGAGCTTGGTGACGCCGCCGACGACGATGAACAGCTGGATGGCCAGCGTTGATGCCAGACCGGCGGCCAAGAGCTTGCCGAAGCTGTCGCGGGTGGCGATCGCCGTACGCAGTCCGCGGATGATGACGATGGTGTAGAGCATCAAGATGGCGGCCAGCCCCACCAGCCCGAGCTCTTCCCCGAACGCGGCGATGATGAAGTCGGTCGACGCCGCGGGCACGGTATCGGGCTGTCCGTTGCCCAGACCGGTACCGAAGATGCCGCCGGTCGCGAAGCTGAACAGGGCTTGCACCATTTGGTAGCCGGTGCCGTCGGGATCGGCGAACGGGTCGAGCCAGTTCTGCACCCGGACGCGGACATGGTGGAAAACGAAGTAGGCGACCACGCTTCCGGCGGTGAACAGCGTCAGCCCGATGATGACCCAACTGAACCGTTGCGTGGCCAGGTAAAGCACCACCAGGAATGACGCGTACAACAGCAGCGAGGTGCCGAGGTCCTTTTCGAAGACCATCACACCGACCGAGGCCACCCAGGCCGCCAGCAGCGGCGCGAGGTCGCGCGGGCGCGGCAGGGTCATGCCCATCAGGTGCTTGCCGGCGCTGGTGAACAGTCCGCGCTTGGCCACCAACACCGCCGAAAAGAAGATCAGCAGCAGAATCTTGGAGAACTCGGCGGGCTGGATGGAGAAGCCGGGCAACCGAATCCAGATCTTGGAGCCGTTTTCCTCAGACAAGGCCGCGGGCAGTACCGCGGGGATCGCCAGCAACACCAGACCCGCCAGACCACAGGTGTAGCCATAGCGCGCCAGCTGGCGATGGTCCTTGAGAAACGTCACCACCAGCGCAAACGACGCCACCCCGACCAGAGTCCACAGCATCTGTTGGTTTGCGCTGGGATGTGCGCGGTGGCCGATCTGCTTGTCGACGAGGTCGAGCCGGTGGATCATCACCAGGCCCAGTCCGTTGAGCAGCGCCACCACCGGCAGCAGCAGCGGATCGGTGAACGGCGCGAAGCGTCTGATCGCCAGGTGCGCGAAGCCGAACAGGGTGAGGAAGGCCAGCCCGTAGCTGGCTAGGTCCCAATGGATGGCCCGGTCTTGATTGGCTTCCACGATGAATAGCGCAGCGATGGTGATCACCGCGGCGAAGCACAACAGCAGCAGTTCGGCGTTTCGTCGGGTCGGCAACGGGGGCGTCACCGTTACCGGTGGCTGCAGCTGGGTCGTCATGCCGCCGCCCGGCAGTCAATGCCCGGCTGCGGTGGGGGTGGCGGGAGTGCGGTCACGTTCGGCGAACTCGTCGTCGACGTCGGAGTAGGTGACGTCGGGGCCGCCGGCGAGGTACCCGCGGGCGGGGTGCTGGTAGCTGCCGTACTTCCGGAAGTCGTGGTCGGCGTGGTGCTGGCCGAGGGAGTCGGGGTGGTCGTCGACGCTGGTGAGGAGGTGACGCTGGGCTGTCCGGGTGTCTCGCTGGCGGTGCTCGGGGCAGATGATTCCGGCGGCGAGGTGGCGCGCGGCGCGGGGCAGGGTGGCAGCAGCGAGTTGGCGGCCAACTCGCGCAACTGCCCGATCGCGTTGTCGAGCGAGCCGGCGGGAAGGCCGGCCTGCACCTGTGCGCGTTCGGGTGGGCGCAGGTCGTCCAACTTCATCAGATTGCAGTCGAGATGCTCGCCGGATTGCTGATAGCTGATTTGGGACAGCTCGTTGCGTGCGTTCAGACAGCCCATGAGATACGGCTCGTGCAGGGACATGCCGAGAAACGACCCCTGAATGCCCCGCATGATCGATACGGTGCCGTTGAATTCGGCGACGTAATAGTTGTTGCGGATCACCGCACGGCTGATGAACAGGCCCGCCACCACCAGCAGCACCACCAGCGTGGCGACCAGTGCCATCCGTCGCCATGACCAGCGAGGCCGGTGAACGGTCTCGACTTGCGGCGGAACCCGCTTGACCGCCTCTTTGCGGGCGGTTATCGCCGAAGCCCGTCCTGCGGCGGTGTTGGGCAGGGTCAGCTGGTCGTCATCACCGGAGACCGCGCCGGCC
The DNA here is from genome assembly GCF_002355775.1 of Mycobacterium ulcerans subsp. shinshuense. Taxonomy (NCBI): domain Bacteria; kingdom Bacillati; phylum Actinomycetota; class Actinomycetes; order Mycobacteriales; family Mycobacteriaceae; genus Mycobacterium; species Mycobacterium ulcerans. Next base: position 23,594 of record NZ_AP017624.1, read on the forward strand.
AGGATCGGCTGGGTTTGTCCGTATTCGTAGTCGACGACGTCGGCCACCACGACCGTGACGTTGTCGGGACCGCCCCCGCGCAGGGCCAGCTCGATGAGACGGTAGGCGCTTTCGGCGACGTCGGGAATCTGCAGCGCTTCATGGATGGTTTCGTCGCTCACCGGATCCGACAGGCCGTCCGAGCACAGCAGATAGCGGTCGCCGGCGCGAGCTTCTCGCATGGTCAACGTCGGCTCGACCTCATGACCGGTCAGCGCACGCATGATCAGCGAACGCTGCGGGTGGCTGTGCGCCTCCTCCGCGGTGATCCGCCCCTCGTCCACCAGCGTCTGGACAAACGTGTCGTCCTTGGTGATCTGGGTCAGCTCACCGTCGCGCAGCAGGTAGCCGCGGGAGTCACCGATGTGCACCAGCCCCAGTCGGTTACCGGCAAACAGGATCGCGGTGAGTGTGGTCCCCATGCCTTCGAGCTCGGGTTCCATCTCGACTTGGGCGGCGATAGCCGAGTTGCCGGAGCGCACCGCGGCATCCAGCTTGGCCAGCAGGTCGCCGCCGGGCTCATCGTCGTCCAGATGTGCCAGCGCGGCGATGACCAACTGGGATGCCACTTCCCCGGCGGCGTGGCCGCCCATGCCGTCGGCCAGCGCCAACAGGCGTGCCCCGGCGTACACGGAGTCCTCGTTATTGGCGCGTACCAGGCCGCGATCACTGCGGGCGGCGTAGCGCAAGACTAGGGTCACGGGCGCAACTCGATTGCCGTCTTGCCGATTCGCACCGGCGTTCCCATGGGAACTCGTACCGCAGTCGTCACCTTCGCCCTGTCAAGGTAAGTACCGTTGGTCGATCCTAAGTCCTCGACGTACCACTCCGATCCTCGTTGGGAAAGCCTGGCGTGGCGCGTCGAGGCGTAGTCGTCAGTCAACACCAGGGTCGAGTCGTCCGCGCGTCCAATCAATACCGGCTGTCCACTCAAAGTTATGCGGGCGCCGGTCAGCGCCCCCTCGGTCACTACGAGATAGCGTGCCGACTGCCCGCGCCGCCGCGACGGTAAGAGCGTCCCGCGCAACGCCAGACCGCGGCGCACCATGACGGCACCGGTCGGTGCGTAGATATCGGTCCGCAGGATCCGCAACACCGACCAGATGAAAAGCCACAGCAGCATCAAAAAACCGGCACGCGTCAGTTGCAGTACTAACCCCTGCATCTGGCGTCCTTTCCGTCCTGGCATCCGTCCTTGCACTGCCCACCCCACGCCGGTGCCGAGCACATCAGCAAGGTCACGATACTTGGACGGCGGTCGGTGCGGAGTAAAGCACGGCAGCTGTGAGCCCAGAGGGTCAGTGGATGCGGACGATTATCTCGGAATGGCCCAAGCGAATCACATCGCCGTCGGCCAACTGCCACTCCTGCACGGGCGCGTTGTTGACGGTGGTGCCGTTCGTCGAGTTCAGGTCCGCCAGCAGCGCAACCTGTCCATCCCAGCGGATCTCCAGATGGCGACGTGACACCCCGGTGTCGGGCAACCGGAACTGCGCGTCCTGCCCGCGGCCGATGATGTTGGACCCGTCGCGGAGCTGGTACGTGCGTCCGCTGCCATCGTCGAGCTGGAGGATCACCGAAGATCCGGCAGCCCCGTAGCCGCTCTGTCCGTAACCGCCGTAACCGCCGCCGGCTGGCTGGCCGTACTCGGGCGGCGCCTGACCGTAGTCGGATGGGGCCTGACCGTAGTCGGGGGCCGCCGCTTGGCCGTACTCGTAGTCGCGACCGGCCGGGTCGGCGTATCCGGCGCCCTGCGGCGGGTAGCCGCCCGGGGAGGACGTGTCGGCGTATTGGGTGTAGTCGCCCTGGCCATACTCGGGCCGGCCGTACCCGGCGCCGCCCTGCTGGTAGCCCTGGTCGTAGCCGCCACCCTGGTCGGGGTAGCCCGGGCGCTGCGCCTCAGGGGGTGCCGACGGAGCCGCGGGCGCTGAATAGGCGCCCTCGTCCTGGCGTGCGGGCTCGCGGCCGTATTCGCCGTAGCCCCCGTATCCGGGCTGACCGCCCGGCGGCTGGCCGTAGCCGCCACCCTGGCGGTAACCCTGGTCGTAGCCCTGGGCGCCGTAACCTCCGGGCGCGGGCGGACACTGCTCATATGACGGCGGGTAGCCACCCTGCTCGGGGTAACCGCGCTGGTCGGGGTAACCGCGCTGGTCCTGGTAGCCGCGCTGGTCGGGGTAGCCGCGCTGGTCTTGGTAGCCGCGCTGGTCGGGGTAGCCGCCCTGCTCGGGGTAGCCGCCCTGTTCCGGGTAGCCGCCCTGGTCTTGCGGGCGTGGCGGCGGGTACCCGGGCTGAGGCGGGTAACCCGCGGCCTCCGGCGGGTATCCACCACGTGGGTCGGGTCCGCCGTGCGGACCGCCGCGCGGGTCTTCTTGCGGACGGGCGTAACGCTCGTCGTAGTACTCGTCGGGCCGCCCCTGCCCCTGACCGCCGCGGTAGCTCGAGTTGTCAGTCATTGGTGGTACTCCTGGTTCTGCGCCAAACGCATCGTTCGATTGTGGCTGGGCGGAATCGTTGACTGTCGGGCGGGGCTCGACGTCGGGGTTAACAGCCCCGCGGGCGCGGAACTGGCCAGTATGCAGGCTCGATGACTGCTCGAACCGGACGATCACATCACCATAAGTTTGCCACCCCTGTTCATGGATGTAGTCTGCCAAGTACCGAGCAAATTCGCTCGACGTGAGGTGTGGATCGGCGCCCAATTCCTCAGCGTCGTGCACACTGAGGGTAATGATGTATTCGTTGGGGGCCAAAAGGCGATTTCCCGGCAGGGAGCGCACGCCGTCGGCCGCTTCCCGTCGCAACAGGGCTTCGACCTCTTGCGGGACGATCGATCCGCCGAACATCCGGGCAAATGCGTCCCCCACCGTCGACTCGAGTTTGCGCTCGATGCGCTGAACTAGCCCTTTCTGGCTACCCATCTCTTCAGCGCTCGCCTCACTGTGTTGTGGTCCATCGTTGGCGCAAGGCAAACGACTCACCCGCGGGTCGTGGTCAACAGACCATGCTATCGGGACACCGTGACCCTGGGGCACCGTGAGAACCCTGAGAATCACATCGAGACACTTCAGAGACCCAGAAGTTGGTCCGTGTACCAGGGCCGCTGGGGTCGAACTGCGGCTCGGCGGGGGTTCCCGGGGCCGACCCCCGGCCCCACCCCGCTGGCAGCGGTTGGGGTTCGGGCCTACTAAAGTGATATGGTCCTCCGGTCGTTTGGGCGAGTGGCGGAATGGCAGACGCGCTGGCTTCAGGTGCCAGTGTCCTTCGGGACGTGGGGGTTCAAGTCCCCCTTCGCCCACAGCGAGCGGTTCTATGAACCGTAGACACAAAGGTCACGGCCTCGAAAGAGGACGTGACCTTTGTGGTTTGTGGGGGTGGCTGCGGCGGGCGCCCATGGGTGGGGACTGTCGTCGTCGGATCCGCTTTTTCAGCCGTTGCGGGGTATGCGACTTGCCTGCCCGAGCGGCCCGGCTGGACGTTGTTGCTCGCCGCGGCTCAATTAGGCGGGGCGTGCCCCCGGAAGTATCTACACTCCAACCGTGGGTCCGAGCGTGACCGAGGACTATGACTCATCTGCCTCGCGACGGCTGCGCAAGATCGCTCTCGACGCTGAGATCGCGGGCTGCCGGCGCTGCGAGGGCATGAACATCGCGCCCGCCACCATGTCGGCGCCCGGCTACGGCTGCGTGAGCTCACCGGTCGCGCTGATCGGGCAGAGCCTGTGCGAGAAGTGCATGGAGAGCCAGGTCCCGTTCACCGGTGGCAGCGGCGAGCTGATCGACGAGAGCATCCAGCGCGCGGGTCGGGAAAAAGAGGATGTCTTCATCAGCAACGCGGTGCACTGCCACCCGCCGAAGAACCGCTCGTCGCATCAGCATGAGATTGTCAATTGCTCGCCGTATCTGCACCGCGAACTCGAGATCGTCCGGCCGCGGCTGGTGGTTGCCTTAGGTCGCGATGCGGAACGGGTGCTGACGTTCTTCTATCCGAGCGCGCGGATTTGCGAGGAGCTCTTTGAGATTCCGCGCGGGCGACTCCCCAAGGGTGTTCCGTACATTTTCCACGTGAAGCACCCGTCCTGGATACAACGCCAGCACGACGACAATCTGGAAGCCAACTACGTGTCGAACCTGTCCGCGGCGATCCGGTGGGGCTTCGACCGCGAAGGCGAGGAAGCGACGGGCTAGGCGTGACGTGGCGTCGGCAGACGTGCAGTTTCTCGACGGCTATCCGGTCCTCTCGCACGGTGTCCCGTGCCGCCCGGCGTGGTGCATACCGCGGGTTCCGGAGAGCTGAAATCGCCTGGGGGTGAGCAGATCCTGTCGGAAAGAAAGACATCCGGGTGCGGTGTGTCCAAGACCGGTTGTCGCAAACCGAGCCAGCTCGATTCCAACGACTGCGGTCGCGGTCCTTACGCCGAGGTGACGACCTTCTTGATCACTTTGCGGCGCAGCGTTGTCGGAAGCAACCGACCCAGACCGACAAGTGTGCTCATGGCACGCGGGAACGAATAGGACTCTCGGCCAGAAGATAGTGCGCGTAGAACGTGCTCTGCAGCTTCCTGTTCAGAGATTTCGCCGGGTGCGGGCATTCCGTCGCCCTCGGTGGCCTCCGTGGCAACGAATCCCGGATAGATCGACACAAATCGCACACCGCTGCCGGCATACTCAATCCGATAGGCGTCGAACAGCACGCTCAATGCGGCCTTCGCCGCCGAGTAAGGCCCCTGCAGCGGTACGGCGTACCAACCGGCCAACGAGTTGGTGTGTGCGATCACGCCCGTCCCGCGCTCAGCCATGTGCCGCAACACCGGAACGAGGTAGTTGACCGCGACGTCGTAGTTGGCGTCCATGACGCTTGTGATGTCAGCAGCGTCAAGCCGGGTCAGATCAAGGGCAGGAGCGCCGCCGGCATTGAGCAACACCACGTCGATCTTGCCGTGGCGCTCTAGTACGTCGGCGACAACCGACTGTGCGGCAACCGGATCGGTGGCATCGGCCGGGTGGATCGAACAGCTGCCACCCATCTCCGCGATGGTCGCGGCGAGGCTGGCCAGCCGGTCGGTACGTCGGGCCGTCACCGCCACAGTGGCGCCCCGGCGCGCAGCCCGCTCCGCGACGCTGCGACCGATTCCGGATGAGCCGCCGACAATCAAAAACGTTGCTGACTCGACGCGCACTTTGTAGGCCCTTCGTTTGCCGATGACGGCCACTCAGCAGACTAGCGGCCGGTGGCTACCAGGCCGACGAAGACTCGCCTACCTGGGCGGGTTGGGCGGACTGCCGGTTCCGGCAAGCCCCCCGATCGCCGCGAACACCGCGTGCACCAATCCGGCGAAACCACGGCCGACTATCGTCTGCACCCGTGATTGTGCTGCTACCGCCGTCGGAGACCAAGCGGGGTGGGGGTGATGGCCCCCCACTGCGACTCGAAAAACTCGCCAACCCGGGACTGGGTGCACTGCGGGCCGCGCTGGTCGGCGAACTCGTTGATCTCGCGGCCGACCCGCCGGCGTGCAGAACGGCCCTGGGGGTCTCGCCGTCCCAGGATGCCGAGATCGAGCGCAACGCCGCGCTGCGTACCGCGCCGACGCTGCCGGCGCTGCGCCGCTACACCGGTGTCCTCTACGACGCGTTGGATGTCGATTCGCTGCGCGGCGCCGAGGCAAAGCGCGCCCGCGCTCGGCTGGCCATTGGTTCGGCATTGTTCGGGCTGTTGCGCGCCGACGATCAGGTGCCCGCCTACCGGCTTTCCGCTACTTCCAAGCTCCCGGCGAAACCCACCCTGGCCGCCCGGTGGAAGCCCCTGCTGGAGCCGTTGCTCGCGGAGTTGGCGGCCCAAGACCTGATCGTCGATCTGCGCTCCGGCTCCTATGTAGCGCTGGGACCAACATCCGGCGCGATCCACGTCAAGGTCCTCGCCGAGCATCCCGACGGCCGACGGACCGTGGTCACCCATTTCAACAAGGCATACAAGGGTCGGCTGGCCCGCATTCTGGCGAGCACGCGGGCCGAGCCCACCGATCCGGCCGCGGTCGCTGCGGTCGCCCGCAGGGCCGGCATGCAGGTGGAGCGCAGCGGAAACGAATTGACCCTCGTCGTCGCTGCGGGCGGGTGAGACCGGACGTCTGACCCAGGCCGCTAGCTGAGCAGCTTCTGTTGCAGCAGCCAGTCTTTGGCAACGATGGCCGGGTCCCGGCCATTGTTGTCCACCTGGGCGTTCAATTCCCTCATCGTGTCGTTGGTGAGCCTCGGATTGAGCTGCGCAAAGATCTCCCGAAGTTCCGGGTGATCATTGATCAGCGAGGTATCGACAACTTCGGTGAGGTTGTACAGCGGGAAGAAGTGCTTGTCGTCTTCGAGCAGACGCAGATGCAGCGCGGGGATCCGGCCGTCGGTGGTGAACACTTCGCCGAAATTGCATTCCCCTTGTGCCGTGGCGCTGTAGACGACCCCGGTGTCCAACGTGGTGATCTTCGCCAGATCCTCGAGATCAAGCCCGTAGGCGTGCAGCATCGGCACGAAACCGTCATTGCGGCTTGCGAATTCGCTTTCGATACAGAACGTGAGCGCGGAGCGGGGCAGCCTCTTGAGGTCGGAGAGCTTGGTCACCCCGAGTCGTTCGGCCTCGGACTCGCGGATGGCCAACGTATAGGTGTTGTTCATCGGCGCCGGCGGCAACCAGGTCAGGCCGTGACCTGATCGGCGGCGTTGACGGCTTCCCATTGCTGCTTTGCGCCCTTGATCGGGTTCTCATGGCGGAGGTAGTTGATCCAGCCGGTACCGGTGTACTCCGGTGCGATGTTCGCCTCGCCGGTGAGCAACGCCCGCCGGACCCCGAAGCTGCCGGGCGTGTTGCGGAGGTTGGTGACCCTAGCGCCCGCGGCATGCAGGACGATCGAGAGCATATTGCCGAGGATCAGCTGCTCGGTGAAGTCCTTGGCCGCGACGGTGATGGGCACGCCCTCCAGGGACTGATAGTGGCGGATGAGGACGGGTTTGGCTTCCAGCACCGCACCGGTCGCCGAGCGCAGCCCGCAGCTGGCCACCAGGCCCACGTACAGCACCGCCAGCGCCGCGAACGCCAGCCGTCGCGCGCGCCGACATTTACTCCATCGGTGGACCGTTGCGAGCATGTGATTCACAGTCCCCTCGGTGCGGCCACCATCTCGATGAGGCGAGCCAGCCAGTCGATGAACAACGCCAGTGCCGCCACCAGATTGGCGCCGACGATCAGGGTCACCGGCTGCTGCAGCTTGATGCCGGTGGTGATCAGCTGCCCCAATCCCCCGCCGCCGGTGAACGACGCCAGCGCCGCCGTCCCGACAATCAGCACCAAGGCTGTCCGAACGCCGGCGACGATGACCGGTAGCGACAACGGCAGTTCGACACGACGCAGCGTCGAGAACGCCGACAAACCCATTCCCCGGGCGGCTTCGACGATCCGGCGATCCACGCCGTCGAGTCCGGTGACGGTGTTGGCGATGATGGGATCGCGCCGTAGACGATGAGGGCAACGATCGCGCCGAGCTGACCGATCCCGAACACGACCGCCCCCAGCGCGATCAGGCCGATAGCCGGCGCGGCCTGACCGAAACTGGCGACGGTGATGATCGGCTTCGAATAACGCCGCATCGGCCCTCGCGTCAATGCGATTCCCACCGGAATCGCCACCACACACGTGAGCACCGTGGCCGACAGGCTGATCACCAGGTGTTCGCGCAGCAGCTGCAACAGATGCGACACGCTCAGCGAGCGGCGCTCCGACTCGGACACATCGGCCACCGTCACATAGGCCAGCGCTCCGGCCACCGCGAAGGCACACGTGAGTGGCTGCAGCGCCCACCGCCCGAAACTCGGCCGACCTGGCGTCGTCGGGACCGTGGGTTGGCCCTCGGCGCCGCCCTTGACGGCACCTTCGACGTTGATGTCGCTGCCGGCCACGCTCACGTGTCGGGCTCCTCAGAGTTCGCTGCACCGCGTATGTCGGCGATTGCCTCCATGATCGTCTCGACTCTAATGGCGCCCTGGTAGGTATTGCGTCGGCCGGTGACGACCACGACCCCGTGTGACGAGGTCAGCATTACGTCTAACGCGTCGTTGAGGGTCGATGCTAGGTTGACGCACTCCAGGTCGTCATCGCGGGTCACCTGGGCCAGTGCTTGGGGTTTGGCCAGCTCCTCGAGGGGCAGCCAGCGCAGCGGCCGATTCTGCCGGTCAAGCACGATGGCATGCGCCCGGTCGAGGGATCCGGCCAGTTCAACGGCTTCGGCGGGGTCGCCGCCGGCCTGCGCAACGACGGCCTCGTGCAGGTCGATGTCGCGCACCCGGGTCAGGCTGAGCTGCATGAGGATAGCGCCGGCGCCGACGAAGCCGCGGACGAAGTCGTTGGCGGGTTCGGCGAGGATCCGTTCCGGGGTGTCGTATTGGACGACCTTGGAGCCGGTGGTCAGGATGGCGATCCGGTCACCCAGCTTGACGGCCTCGCCGAAGTCGTGGGTGACGAAGACGATGGTCTTGTGCAGCTCTTCCTGCAGCCGCAAGAACTCGTCCTGTAGTCGTTGGCGGGTGATCGGGTCGACCGCACCGAACGGCTCGTCCATCAACAGCACCGGCGGGTCGGCGGCCAGGGCGCGAGCGACACCGACGCGCTGCTGCTGGCCCCCGGAGAGTTCGCGGGGGAACCGGTCGCGGTACTGGGCCGGGTCGAGGTTGACCAGGTCGAGCAGTTCGTCGATACGGGCGGCAACCCGGTTCTTGTCCCACTTGAGTAGGCGGGGAACGATGCCGATGTTGTCACCCACCGTCAGGTGCAGGAACAGTCCCGCGCCCTGGACCACGTAACCGATGTGGCGTCGAAGTTCATCGGGGTTGCGGCGGGTGACATCGTCATCGCCGATGAAGATCCGCCCGCTGGTGGGCTCGATCAGCCGGTTGATCATCTTCATCGTCGTGGTCTTTCCACAACCCGAAGGGCCTACCAACATGACGATCTCGCCCGCGCCGATCTCCAAGGTGACGTTGTCGACCGCGGGTGTGGAGCGCACGCCGTACCGCTTGGTCACCCCATCCAGCAGAATCCGGAGTCCGCTGCTCTGGGGAGCGTCGGACGTGGTCGGTTGATCAGCGGATGCGGCTTCAGGCACGTATTCCTCTCGGGGTGGTGAGACGCGCAATGACGTTGAGCACCGTGTCGAGAATGACCGCCAGGATCAGGATGCCGATGGTGGCGGCGACGATCGAGTTGGTCGCGTTGGCGCCACCCATTCGGGAGATGCCCGTGAAGATGTAGCCACCCAGACCCGGACCGAGCGCGAAGGCCACGATGGCCGCGATGCCCATCAGCATCTGGGTGGACACCCGCACACCGGTCATGATCACCGGCCACGCCAGCGGCAATTCCAGACGCACCAGCGTGGTCAGTCGGCTCATTCCCATCCCCCGGGCCGACTCCACCAAGCCTTTGTCGACGCCGGTCAGTCCCACCACAACGTTGCGCAGAATGGGGAACACGCCAAAGAAGGTCAGCATGATCACCGACGGCAGAACGCCGAGGCCGACGATCCCGACGAGCACACCGAGCAGGGCGTAGGACGGAATCGTCAACCCGACCGCGGTCACCGCGTTCCCGGCGGCCACGCCCAGCGGTGAGTTGTAGATGAGAACACCGAGAATCAGGGCTATCGCCGTCGCCAGGATCAGCGTCTGTCCTACCAGGCTGATGTGCTGGTAGGCCAGAAACCACAGCACTGACCACCGATCGACTACGAAATCGTATAAACCCATGAACTCGGTAGCGGCCTCCATAATGGGGATGTAGCGCGTGCTGGACGTGATGTCGTTATTCAACCTAACCAGATCGGCACCCCATCGCGAGTCCGATGCGGCAAATCCCGGCCGGATGGGTGCGGCGCGACGGCTCGCGTGCTCGGGTTCCAGGCGGGAGGGATCTACGCTGGTACGGTTGCGGATCCGCTGGGTCGCTGGCGGTCTTCCGGTGTCCAGAGCACGGTGAGGACGGGTTCGTTGGCGAGATTACTTGACTCGGTGAATTACTCTGGATATATGTTTGTATTCATTCGTGAGTGAGTTGAACGGGGTATTCGATGAGGGGTACAGGGCGGATTGTTCGTTTTGACGATGTTCGTGGTTATGGGTTTATTGCTCCCGATTCCGGTGGCGAGGACGTTTTCCTGCATGCCAATGACTTGGATTTCGATCGGCTTTTGGCAAAACGCGGTACGCGGGTTTCCTTTGATATCGAGGACGGTCCTCGCGGCAAGTTCGCCACGGCAGTGCTGATCACTTCGGAAGGGTCCGGCAGGACCGGTGCTGGGAGCAAGGCCGCTGCCTCGGACACCGATGAGTATTTCGATGTCTTCTCGGCCCAGGAATTCAAGGAAGCGGCCACCGAGATCCTCTTGGAGGCGACGCCTTCAATTACGGGTGAGCAGATTGTGCGCATCCGGGCGGCATTCGAGGGATTTGCCCGAAAACACGGTTGGATCGAATAGTCGAGCGGACGCCATTTCCGGATCCGGACCGGAGGGTGAGATGTCGACCAATCAATTGTGCGAGTATCAGTGTGGTCGCCGGAACAATCGTGGCGGGGTTGTCAGGTGGGCCAGACGCGTTGCGCCACTCGATAGAAGTTGGCGCCGAGCACCGCGTTGATGTGATCGTCGGCCCAGCCCCGGTCGACGAGGTGCGCACCGAGTGTGAGCAGCGTTTCGGGCGCCATCCACTGGATCGGTCCCCAGCGGGTGTAGCTCTCATCGAATAGGTCCGGGTTGCGGGCCAGCTCGTCGTAGAAGTCGGCGAGATCGAAGGAGAAGTCGCTGCTGATACCGACGTGGTCGATGCCCACCAGAGCGACGGCGTATTCCAGGTGTCGTGTCATGGCGTCGAGGGTGGGCGTATTGGGTCCCAGGAAAATGCCGACCCCGGTGATTCCGATGACCCCACCGGTGGCCGCGCAGGGTCGTGCTTGGTCGTCGGTGATGTTGCGCGGGTGATCCCACACCGCGCGCATGCAGGAGTGGCTGTAGACCACCGGACCGGTGGAGACCTCACACATGTCCAGTCCGGTGCGGGTGCTGCAGTGCGACCCGTCGGGCACGATGCCCACGTCGTTCATCTCGGCGACGATCGCGCGTCCCCAGCCGGTCAGGCCGGGATCGGTGGTGTCCAGACAACCGCTGCCTGCACGATTGGCGTGGTTGTAGGTCGGCAGCAGCATGCGCACCCCGAGGTCGGCCAGGGTCGCCAGGTTGTCGAGGTTGTCGTCGAGGGGGCGGGAGTCCTCCAGGTCGAAGACCACCGCGATGCGCCCGCCGCGGGTGATGGTGGTGACATCGCCGACGCCGGCGGCCAGCTCCAGATCGGGGTGGGCGCTGAGCGCGGCGCGGTAGTGATCCAGCAGCGCCGTCGTGTCGCGGAAGCTGTGCGGCGAATACCCGGCGTTGACCGATACCAACACCGCCATGTCGTGACCGTGGTACCGGATCAGCGGTTCGACCGAGGTGTCGGTCTGTAGCGGCAGACACGTGTGCTGGTCCCACAGGAACGACGTCATACACGGATATTGCACCGCGGCCGGGGCTCGGTTTGCGGCGGCTGACTATGCCGAGATCCGCCGTCTAGCGTCTATCGGAAACATCGCGCCGATATTCTCGTGGCTGCTGACTATCGAAGGAGTGCCGAGTTGGATATCGATCCCGCCGCTACCGCGTGGCTGCTGGCCAGCACCGCACTCGTGCTGCTGATGACGCCCGGGCTGGCGATCTTCTACGGCGGCATGGTGCGCACCACCGGCGTGCTCAACATGATCATGATGAGCTTCATCTCCATACCGCTGGTCACGGTGGCGTGGTTGCTGGCCGGTTACAGCTTGGCGTTCTCCGACGGCGCGGCGCCTGGCTTCCCCGGTGGGCTGGTGGGCGGGCTGACGCATGCCGGAATGCGCGGTATCGGTCCGGCGACGGTCCATGGGTCGGTTCCCGAGTTGCTGTTCGCGACCTTTCAGCTGAGCTTTGCGATCATCACCGCCGCCCTGGTCAGCGGTGCTATCGCGGATCGGGCCAAGTTCGCGGCCTGGATGGTTTTCGTACCCGTCTGGTCGATCGCGGTGTACTCGGTTGTGGCGCACTGGGTGTGGGCGCCCAGCGGCTGGCTGGCGAAGATGGGAGTGCTCGACTACGCGGGCGGGCTGGTCGTCGAGATCGTCTCGGGTTCCTCGGCCCTTGCCCTGGCGCTGGTGCTGGGCCCACGCATCGGGTTCAAGGTTGATCCGATGCGCCCGCACAATCTGCCGTTCGTGCTGCTGGGTGTGGGACTGCTGTGGTTCGGCTGGTTTGGGTTCAATGCCGGTTCGGCGTTGGCGGCCAATGGGCTGGCCTCGGCGATCTTCCTCAACACCCTGGTCGCCGGGTGCCTGGGGATGCTGGGCTGGCTGGCAGTCGAGCAGATCCGCGACGGCAAGCCGACCACGTTCGGTGCCGCCTCGGGCGTGGTGGCGGGTCTGGTGGCGATCACGCCGTCGTGTGGCACGGTGAACACCCTGGGTGCGGCCCTGGTCGGGTTGGCGGCCGGGATCGTCTGCGCGTTCGCGATCACGGTGAAGTTCAAACTCAACTACGACGACTCGCTCGACGTGGTGGGTGTGCACTTCATCGGTGGTGTGGTGGGCGTCCTGCTGATCGGGTTGCTGGCCACCGCGGTGATGACCGACGGCGCGCGGGGTCTGTTCTACGGCGGTGGGCTGGGCCAGCTCGGCAAGCAGGCATTGACGATGGTGGTGGTGGCGCTCTACGCGTTCACGGTGAGCTATTTGTTGGCCGCGCTGATCGAGCGGTTGATGGGGTTCCGGGTAAGCCGCGAGGAAGAGGTCAGCGGTGTCGACTTCAGCCAGCACGCGGAGACGGCCTACACCGAGGGTGTCTATGGGCATCAGCAGCTGCATCGCCCATTCTCCGGTGGGGACGCAATTCGCCCGCGCCCCAACATCGAGGACGCCTGAGCTGTCCCGTTAAACGGGGTCGGTGATCGCGTCGTATTCGGGATGCTTGTCGAGGACCGTAACGACCATGGAGCACACCGGGACGATGCGCTTGCCCGCGGCTCGTGCGTCTTGCAGGGCTTCCTCCACGAGGATGGTCGCCAGGCCCCGTCCGCCGAACGCCGGATCGACTTCGGTGTGGTCGAAGACGCGCTGATCGCCGCGGTCGATGTAGGTGGCGAGTCCGACGGTTTGTCCTTCGATCGCGATCGTGTACTTGCCCGCCTCGGCGGTGATGGTGGTCTGCGCGCCGGTCTTGTCGGCAGTCATCGATGGTCCTTTCGGTTCGGTAGCGGTCTGGGCAGCAGCCGGGTGGTGGGCAGGGGCGGGGCGGGCAGTCGGGTGACCGAACCCTGGTAGCCGACAACCTCACCGAAGCGCGCGTCGGCGTCCTGCCACAGTTGGCGATAGCTCACGATCTCGTCGTGGTTGCGCCCGACGAAGTTCCACCACATCACCAATTCTTCGGCAAACGGTGTGCCGCCCAACAGCAGTAGTCGCGCCGGCTGTGCCCCGACGTTGCGCACGTGCACGGTGGTGTTGTCCGGGCCCTGGTAGCCCAGATCGCCTGCCGCCAGCGCGGTCCCAGCCAATTCGAGATCCCCGACATCGCACAGCACCCCGTGTTCGAATGTCGGGTCGACTTCGATATCCAGCTCGGCATGGACGTCCAGGTCGAGCTGGGCGCCAAGTAGCGGCGTGAAGGTATGTACCGGCGACCGCACGCCCGCCAGCTCGCCGATGAACACCCGCGCTCGCGCACCGGGGAGCACCGCCGGTGCCGGCGCGTAGTGAGCAAAGTCGCGCCCGGTGTCGCGGGCGGAATCGGGCAGGGCCACCCACAGTTGGGCGCCATGTAGCACGCCGCTACCCACCGACACCTCGGAGTGACAGATGCCCGCGTCCGCGGTCATCAGGTTCAGCTCGCCGGGGCGGATCCGGGCATGGACCCCCGCGCTGTCCCGGTGCTCCACTTCCCCACTGAACAGCCAGCTGACCGTCTGCAGTCCGGTGTGCGGGTGGGGCGCCACATCCATGTGCGCCGAGACCGGGCCATAGTGGTCGACGAAACACCAGGCGCCTATCAGCGAACGTTGCCGCTGCGGAAGCGTGCGTTGCACCCGGATTGCACGCGGCCCACCCAGCGGCACTTCCCGCGGATGCAGCACCTCGATACCGGCACCGTGTGCGGCGCAGCAGGCTACCTCCGCTGGTGCGGTCTCCAGGTTGCTCATTTGGTGCACCCTTCGTCGCGGGTGTGCTCGGGCGAGCTACCGCGACCCTACGCCGGTTTGGCGACCGGGCCGCCCCAGGTAGCGCGTGATCACGACGCGGCCCCACCGGTGGGGCTAGGCCGCTGTTTGGGGGCCCACCTGTGTGACCGGCAAATGCCACACCACCGCGGTCACGGGGACGGCATCGCGTTCGTTGCGCGCCAGCAGGGCGGTGTTTTCCGGGAGCTGTCGGGCATTGATCTCCCCCGCCGCGATTCGGCGCAAGACGTCATGAGCCTCAGCCAGCTGTCCACGCTTGCGGTACTGGCCCCCGGGCAGCTTGACCCCAGCCCACACCCCGTACTCCTCCCGGTGCTTGACGGCCCGTTCGGCACACAGACGTTGCTGGGCCAGCGGGCACCGGCGCAGGCAGATGCGCGATCCTGGCAAGAGAAGCGTGACAAAAACGTATATAACAGGGTGTCGTACCGGTCTGTGTAATATCCCGCCTATGGCCGGAGCTAGCGGTGAGACGTGAATCGGCCGGTGCGGCTATCCGTGCCTTGCGTGAGTCACACGATTGGTCACTGGCCGACCTCGCGGCCGCGACCGGTGTCAGCATCATGGGCCTCAGCTATCTGGAACGAGGCGCCCGCAAGCCGCACAAAGGCACAGTTCAGAAGGTAGAAAACGGCCTCGGTTTGCCGCCGGGCACCTACTCGCGGTTGCTGGTCGCCGCCGATCCGGAGGCGGAGCTAGCCCGGCTGCTCGCTGCCCGGCCGACCGAGACGGCCTCGCCTCGCCGCCCCGGCGTGGTGGTGGTCGACCGCCACAGTGACACCGATGTGCTGGAGGGATACGCCGAAGCCCAGCTGGATGCCCTCAGGTCGGTCATCGATAGATTGCCGGCGAGCACATCAAACGAATATGAGACGTATATTCTCTCTGTGGTCGCTCAGTGCGTGAAGGCCGAGATGCTGGCCGCCAGCTCATGGCGGGTGGCGGTCAACGCCGGCTCGGAGTCCAGCGCCCGACTCATGGAGCACCTGCAGGCGCTGGAGGCAACGCGCACCGCCCTGCTCGAGCGGATGCCGGCGAGCTTGAGTGCGCACTTCGACCGGGCGTGCGCGCTATCGCAGTTACCGGACGCGGTCATCGCGGCACTGATCGGTGTCGATAGTGACGAACTGTGGGATATCCGCAACAGGGGGGTCATCCCGCCCGCAGGGCTCCGGCGTTGTTGATTAGCAGGCTTGTGGGCTGGGTTGATGATCTTTGGTGCCGCGCTATTGGGGCCGGAGTGTAGGCACGGGCTATCTGGAGAACGATCGAGTTGGTTACTGTTCGTCGTTGGTCTGGAGTTGCCCGTGCCTACCGTTTCAGTATTGCCTGTGTCGTCGGTTCCAGAGGTGTTCGACCGCTGGAGTCCTGGTGAGCGCAGCGAGCTCATCGGATCGGAGTTTCTCGATGTGTTGGCCTCGGTGCCAGACCCGAGGGACCCACGCGGTCGGAGGTATTCGCTGATGGCTTTGTTGGCGATCGCGGTTCTGGCCACTGCCGCGGGGATGCGCGGCTATGCTGGTTTTGCCACATGGGCGGCCACCGCTCCCGATGATGTGTTGGCCCAATTAGGGGTCCGGTTCCGGCGGCCCAGTGAGAAGACCTTCCGCGCTGTTTTGTCTCGGCTAGACCCCGCCGACCTCAACGCCAGGATGGGCAGTTACTTCACTGCACACGTGGCCAGCAGCGACCCCAGTGGATTGGTGCCGATCGCGTTGGACGGCAAGATGCTGCGTGGTGCTTTACGCGCCAAAGCGACAGCCACGCATCTCGTGTCGGTGTTCGCCCACCGTGCCCGATTGGTGCTCGGTCAACTCGCTGTCGCCGAGAAAAGCAATGAAATTCCCTGCGTACGTGCCCTGCTCACGCTGCTGCCGGGTAGCTTGCGGTGGCTGGTCACCGTGGATGCGATGCATACCCAGGTCGTCACCGCGAAGTTGATCTGCGCCACCTTGAAGTCGCACTACCTGATGATCGTCAAGTCCAACCAAGCCAAAATACTTGCGCGTATCACCGCGCTGCCCTGGGCCGAGGTGCCCGCAGCCGCTACCGACGACTCCCGCGGCCACGGCCGTGTCGAGACCCGCACCCTGCAAATCATCACCGCTGCACGAGGAATCGGCTTCCCCTACGCAAAACAAATCATCCGGATCACTCGTGAACGCTTGATCACCGCCATCGACCAGCGCAGCGTGGAGGTGGTCTATGCCATCTGCAGCCTGCCGTTCGAGCACGCCCGCCCTACCGCGATCATGGCC
The DNA here is from genome assembly GCF_002355775.1 of Mycobacterium ulcerans subsp. shinshuense. Lineage (NCBI taxonomy): Bacteria > Bacillati > Actinomycetota > Actinomycetes > Mycobacteriales > Mycobacteriaceae > Mycobacterium > Mycobacterium ulcerans. The sequence goes on from NZ_AP017624.1 coordinate 40,218, forward strand.
TGGATGCGTCAACACTGGGGAATCGAGAACAGCCTGCACTGGATGCGCGACGTCACCTTCGACGAAGACCGTCAAAGGGCACATACCGGAAACGGCGCACAGGTCCTAGCAACGCTACGCAACGCCGCGATCAATCTGCACCGCCTCAACGGCGTCGACAACATCGCCGAAGCCTGCCGGATCACCGCTTTGACCGCCAACCGCCGCCTAGACCTCCTCAATCCACAATTCCCCGGCTCACAAGCCTGCTAATCAACAACGCCGGAGCCCTGATGATGCCCGAAGCGCTCCCCCGGATTCGCGCCTTCGTCGATGGATCCACGGAGTCCTCTGAACAGCAGGGTCCGGGATACGACGACGGCGAGGGGCAACGATGATTCCCACCGAAGTCGATGCGTTGCTTCGCGCCCATCAGATGTTCGTCGGCACTGGCGACCACCGGATGCCGGACGTGCACCCCCAACCGGGTGCGGAGCCGCTGTGGCGCGCCACCCCGCCCAACCCCGCGACGGATCAACCCCGCTATAGGTTCCGGGCGGCACGTGGCCGGGAAGTCCTAGCGGCTGCGACAAGAACCGATGCGGTGGTTGCCGCGGTGATTGCCGATGCGCACCGGGATCGCGAGCAGGCCCGGGAGTCGACCGGCAACGTCGTGACCCAGGCTCGGGCCGATTGTGTGGCACCGCCGGTGACCCCGTTGGCCCAGCGTGAGGCCATCCGTCGCCGGGTGGGCCGGCTGCGTGCCCAACGCGCGCATGTTCTGTGGGCGCACCGACGGGCGCGGCGCCGGTTGGCCGCCTTGCGCCTGCGGCGGTACCGGATGCTGCACCACCATGGGTCGAGGCAGCGGCTGTCGCCGATCAGCGGGCGCGCCGGAATCGCGGTGCGAGCGGCGTTGTCGCGGCTGGGCCGCCCCTACGTTTGGGGGGCCACCGGCCCGGACCGGTTCGACTGCTCCGGGCTGGTCCAATGGGCCTACGCGCAGGCGGGCGTGCACGTGGACCGCACCACCTACCAGCAGATCAACGACGGGATCGTGGTGTCGCGCTCGCAGATACGGCCCGGCGATCTGGTCTTCCCGCATCCGGGCCATGTGCAGCTGGCGATCGGCAACAATCTGGTTGTCGAGGCGCCGCACGCGGGCGCCTCGGTGCGGATCAGCCCATTGGGTAGCCATGTGCAAATCCGGCGGCCGCTATGAACGGCGGCGAACCCAGGTCTGAGCAGGCCGGATCCGCGCTAGCTGCGATCCGGGCGCGGCAAGCCGAGCTGGCGCGCCAACACGACGTGCTCGGGGAGGCCGACCGTGCGCTGGTGGAGGCGCTCACCCGTGCGCACACGGTAATGCGCGACAGTGTCCGTCGGCTGGATGCGATCGGTGCTGAGATCGATGGCGCTGTGGCAGGCCAGGATTCGCTCGCCCTCGATACCCCGCTGGGGGCGCGTGAGTTTCAGAATTTCCGGCTCGCCAAGCAGCGCGAGATCGCAACCATCGTCGCCACCGCCCACGAGCTTGATCGCACGAAAAGTGCTGTGCTGGCGAGCTTGCGGGCACACTATGGCGAATCCGTGGGCTAGCCCGCCAGCCGGTTGTGCACAGACCAGGTGAGGTGAATTGTCGGCGCTGAGGCGCCTGGGTACTGTCACGCGACATGGGCGGATCGGAGCAGCTTGCGCAATCGGGCGCGGCGCGCGGAGCCGCCGCCGATGCCATCGCTGGCGCGGAAGTGGCTTTAGCACACCAGAATTCGATGAGCTCGCAGCTCGATCTCCAGGTGATCGCGGCTATCTTGAATGCGCACCTGACGGCGGTCGACGGAAGCGAGGCGCTCGACGAGCTGCAGCAAGAGACCGAAGCCGCGGTGCGGACCCGCTCGGATCTGGACACACCGGCCGGAGCCCGCGACTTCCAGCGCTTCCTGATCGGAAAACTCAGAGATATCCGCGAGGTGGTCGCCACTGCGAGCCTCGATGACACCTCGAAAGCAACCCTGATGGCCGCATGGACGTCGCTGTACAACGCATCCAAGCAAGAGGCGAGTTCGCCCGGCGATGCGCAGACGGCCACCGAGCCCGCGGCGGGCACCGGTGCCGATGCGGACCGCGCGGCTGGGCTGATCTCGGGGGACCCGCTTTTGGACTCGCTGTTGTTCGACGACCCGGGTTTGGTAGATGAGGCGACGTTGCCGCAGGGCGCTGCGCCGTCGGGCGCGGCGACGGCGCCGTCGCTGCCGAGCATGCCCAGCCTGGGCGACGGATCGGGCGCTGCCACTCCGTCGGGTGCTGGTTCGGTTTCGAACTTGCCCGCGGGTCCGGCCTTGTCCGCAATCCCCCGGGCAATCGCATCACGCCTGGACGAGCTCGATGACCCCAGCCTCGACTCCCTTGCCCTGGACCCGGACGCCTCGGGCGACGACTCAGACGACGAACCAGCTGATCTGGATGAGGACACCGACGGTGGTGGCGAAGACACGGAGCAACCGGCATCGTCGGGCGAGCCGCAACCGCTGCCCACCGGACCGACGACGGTGACTCTGCCCAACGGGGACACGATCACCGCGGCAAGCCCTGAACTAGCCGCGGCGATCAACGCCGCCGCGGGCGGTGCTGCCATCGCAGATGCGTTCCAGCAACAAGGCATTGCCATCCCCCCGCCCGGAACGCCGGTGAGTGACCCGATAGACCCGGCGCGGCTCGCCGCCGGAGACATCGGCATGTTCACGGATCGGCACGCGCTTGCCCTCGGTGATGGCAACGCGTTTCTGGACGGGCAGATGCAGCAGGTTTCCAGCATTGGCGGGCCGAACTTCCTAGGCTGGCAGCATCCGCCAACATCGACGACCGTCACGGAGCCGGCGCAGACCGGCGCCCCAACCCCGACCCGGCCGGCGACTACGCCGGTCGCCCCGCGATACTGAGCCCGCCGGCGGGACCCCGGCGCCATAACGAGGAGACAGCGGATGGCAGATCGAATCCATGTGGAGCCGGCGCACCTGCGCGAAGCCGCTGCCCATCACGAGCAAACCTCCGAATACCTGCGCAGCGTGCCGTCGTCGCACGCTGCGATACAGGAGAGCCTGAACTCATTGGGGCCGATCTTCAGTGAGCTGCGCGACGCCGGTCGCGATCTTCTCGAGCTACGACGCCAGTGCTACGAGCAGCAGGCCGACGACCATGCCGACATCGCGCAGAACCTGCGGACCTCCGCGGCGATGTGGGACCAGCACGAGCAAGACGCGGCTCACGATTTCGGCGGCATCGTCGACAACGGTCGATGACAGACGCCAACCCCGCGTTCGACACCGTCCATCCCAGCGGGCACATTCTGGTCCGGTCGTGCCGGGGCGGCTACATGCACAGCGTGGCCTTGAGCGAGGGAGCGATGGAGACCGACGCCGCTGCGCTGGCCGAGGGAATTTTGCTGACAGCCGATGTCTCATGTCTGAAGGCTTTGCTAGAAGTACGCGAAGAGATCGTCGCGGCCGGCCACACGCCATCGGCGGAGGTGCCGACCAACCTAGATCTCGACGTCGCCATCGAGCGCCTGCTGGCACACCAATTACGGCCGCGCCGCCGCTGATCGGCTAGAGCAGCCAGGGTTTGGCGGTATCGGGATCGGGTGCGATGTCGGTGGGTGGTTCGACGGGATTGGCGCCAAACAGTTCCCGCGCGCGGCTTAGCAGAGAACGCACCTCATCGAGTTGCTGCTGCAGCGCAGAATCAGCCATGGCCTCACGCTACCGAGGCCCGCTCGTCGGCACAATTCACCATCTGCGACGCCCCGTGAGGTGCCGGTACGCTGAGCCGATGGCGATTTTCGGGCGACGGACGGCGCGTCAGCGCCTCCGCAAAGCCGCCCAGGAATCCCTGGCCATCCCGGCGTTCAGCTCTCCGCCGGACTGCACCCCATGGGTGATCGGCGGGCTATGGCCCACCGAACTGTCGCGGGATGCGCCCGAAACTGCCACGCTGGCAGAGTATTTGGAAGCCGACTTGCAGCGAATCGCCGATTCCGCCAATGAGGAACTGGCTAGCCTGCGCCACGCGGTAATGCTTGATTCGGACCGACGTGCCGCGGAGGCCAGGGTGATCGACGAAGCCCGCGCGCGGGCGGTGCAACGAGTCGAGTCGGCACGGAATCAACTACGTGAAGGGGCGTCAACCGAGCCGCCCGTCGCACCACGAGACATCGCCGATCCGAACGCGGGCGAACCGGGATCGCAACCGCAACCGCCGATGGCCGGGCGCCCCGACGCGGTCGATGCGGCCCGGGCAGCGGCTCGAGCTCCGGCACCGGCTGTGCCGGAGTCGGACGACCAGCGGCTGCGTCGACTGCTGATGTTCGTGGCCCGCCAGGAGCCTCGCCTGAACTGGGCGATTGGGCGACAGTCAGAAGGCACGGTGCTGGTCACCGACGTCGCCCACGGCTGGATACCTCCCGGGATTGCCCTTCCACAGGGCGTCCGGTTGCTGCCCCCGAAGCGGCGCAGCGGCCGGCTCGCCGCACTGGTCGACGCGGCGACGGGTTCGCTGAGCTATAGCCCGGGCGATCCGCTGCCCTGGGCGGATGAAGACACCGCGACGAGATCCTCGGTGCGGCCGCGTGAGTTGCCGATGGCCGACAATGTGGCCCGAGAGCTCTGTGACGCCACCCGCAGCCGTGTCGGGTTGCCGAGGATGGCGCACGTACTGGCCAAGGCGGCTGATGCCGGGACGGCCGTGGTGGAAGACGAAATCGACCTTTTGCGAGTGCATCTCGACACTGCGCGGCACCAGATTGTGGCCCACTACCCCAGCATCGATGGTGAGGTGTTCCTCAACTGCATGTTGTTGGCGGCCACCGCAAGCAGTGTCAACGGCGACGCGGTGACGGCGAACTACCACCTGGCCTGGTTTCGGGAACTCAATGCGTGACCACTCGCCGACCGAATCGGCCACCGGTGCATATACGCTCGACGCCGCGTTTGAATTGACGGTGGCTACAGCCGTGGACATACTGTCTTGGTGTCGGGGCCCGGCGGTCGCGCGGAATTGAGCGACAAAGACCTCGTTGAATCCGTCCTTCGCGAACTGAGCGAGGCGGCCGACAAATGGGAAGCCCTTGTCGCGCAGGCGGAGAATGTCACCTACAGCGTGGACCTGGGATGTGTTCACGCTGTGGCCAATTCCGACGGCCGGTTACTGAAGTTGACGCTGCATCCCGGCGTCATGACCGGCTACTCCCATGCTGAGCTGGCCGATCGATTGAACGTCGCCCTCGCCGCGCTGCGTGAAGAGGCGGAAGCCGAGAACGAGGCCCGCTACGGCGGGCCTTTGCAGTAACCGGGCGCCGGATTGTCCTGCGGTGCAATGAGTTCGAAATGGTCAACCGGCGGCTCGGATAGATTTTCTGCACAACAGTCTCTTTCGCATCATCGGTGCGGCATCCGGGCTAGATTGGTGGACCATGACCTGGTTGACGATCGCCAAGGTGGCCTTGGTGGGCTTCCTGGTGATGGGCAGCGGCCTGTTGTTGTTCACCTTTGTGCGCAAGGCTCGACGTGGCGTCAGGCCGCCAACATCGGATCCCAATGCTTCGTCCTACTTGAACGCGGTGTTCGGGGGCGCGCCACCAACCCCGTTGCCCCAGTGGGCGCACCACGACGAGGCATTCGACGAGGACCCCGAGGGCGGCGACTCGCGCCACGGCGCAGCCGGCTAGGTCGCGGGTCAGGTTAGGGTCATCGCCCTTCGCCGGGAGGCCCGGCGAAGGCCTGCGCGATCTGTAGCCATTGCCGCGCATCCTCGCCGGTCGCGGTGAGGTGCAGGGAGCTCAACGGTCGCCGCTGGGTGACCAGGAAGCAGAAATCTTCGGCGGGCCCGGTGACCCGCTGGGCCGCATCGGCCGGTCCCCACGACCAGAGGTCACCGCCGGGGCCGCGCAGCTCGACCAGGAACTGCTCGGTGGGCGGGGCCAGGTTGTTGACGAAGTAGGCGTAGTCGCGGGTGCGCACACCCAGGTGTGCAATCGAGCGCAGCCGGTCGGTGGCGGGCCGGGTGACACCGAGGGCGTCGGCAACATCAAGCCCGTGCGCCCAGGTCTCCATCAAGCGCGCGGTGGCCATTGACGCGGCGCTCATGGGTGGTCCGAACCACGGCAACTTGCGTCCGTCGGCAACATTGAGCAGCGCCTCATGCAGTCGGCCGCGGGTGAGCCGCCAATCGCTGAGCAGCTCCGCCGGCGGCATCGCCGCAAGCTCCTCGGCGCCCTCGTCCACGAAGCCGGCCGGGTTGGCGGCCGCCGCGGTCAGTACGTCGGCGAACCCCGCCTCGTCGGTCACCGCGGTGAGTGCCACGCGATCGGTCCACAGCAGGTGCGCGATCTGGTGTGCGATGCTCCACCCCGGTGCCGGGGTCAGCTCGCTCCACCGCTGCGGTGCCAGCGGCGCCACCAGGGCGTCCAGGTCGTCGCTTTCTGCCTCCAGGTCAGCCACGATCGGGCCGGGACCCGCCATTGTCAACCTCCCTCAACGTTCGAGGCCGAACTGCGCCGGCCGACGATGCTGTGCACACAAAGTCCGAGCAGATAGATCACCGATCCGACCAACACAAAGACCGGCGCGCGCCCGTCGTCGGGAATCAAGGCCGCGGCCACGGTAACCGAGACGATATACGAGACCCAGAACAGCGCATCCTGCACGGCGAACACGTGTCCCCGCAGCGCGTCATCGACATCGATCTGCATCGCCGAGTCGGCGCACAGCTTGACCACCTGACCGGCCACTCCCAGCAGAAACCCGCACACCACCATGACCGGGAGCAGCAGGCCCGCGCCGGCAAGCTGGATGACCGCGGCGGCGGCCAGGGCGCCATTTGTCGTGGCGTAGCGCCCCCAGCGCCTGATCAGGCCCGGGGTGAGCACGTTTGCCAGGAACGCCCCGAGGCCGGTTGCGGCGAAGAACAGCAGTGCCGTGCCCAACCCTTCGACGTCCACGTCTCGCATGTGATGGACCAGCAGCAAGATCAGCAGGGAGTTGACGCCGACCACCATTCGGTGAGCCGCCAGACCGGACAGCGCGGCGGCCACCGTCGGGAGCTGGACGACCGTACGCACCCCGTGCATCCAGCCGGTGATAACCGCGTACACGGCCGATCCGTGGATCGCGCGCTTGGTGTCGTCGGGGCCGAGCACCCGGGGGGCGAACCGCAGGGCCAGCAGCAGTGAAATCGCGACCGGAATCATCGCGGTGAAAATGACCGCGGCGGCGCCATGATCACCGCCACCGGCCAGCCATCGGGGCAACAACATGAAATTGGCGCCCACAAACGCCGCGACCGCACCCGAGGCGGTGGCCACCGAATTCATCGTGACCACCTGCTCGCGCGGCACCACATGGGGCAACGACGCCGACAGCCCCGAGGCGACGAACCGGGCCAGACCATTGGCCAACAGCGCGACAAACAGCAGCAGCAGATCGCCCGCCTCAAACGCCAGAATGGTCCCGATCCCGGCAATGAGGATCAATCGACCGATATTGGCGCCGACGATCACCAAGCGCCGATCCTAACGGTCCATCAGCGCACCGGCAAACGGGCCCAGCAGGGAGTACGGCAAGAACAGCACCGCGAACGCGCGCGCAATGGCCATCGGATCGGCGGCGCGGTCCGGATTGAACAGCAAGGCCCCGGCCAGCCCCGCCTGAAAGAGGCCATCACCGAACTGGCTGGCGATGCGCACCTGAAGCAGCCGCCAAAAATCAGGCAGACTCCTTACCGACCGCCACAATTCGACGGGTGCGCCGGCGTGCATCCGGCTGCGAATCACAGACCCCCACTTCCACGATCGAGCGAAGGTTAGCCCGATTTCGCACCGTGCGGACCCAACAACGCTACAAATATCTGCCGACAGTGCTCGTTTAACCCGGTGATGATGCTGTTAGTGCCGTGGTGTGAATGCCATGATGTTGGGGTGGCGCCGCAGGAAGATCCAGAAGACCATGTTGCGCCTGCCGCACAACGGGTGCGAGCGGGTACGTTGCTGCTGGCCAATACCGACCTGCTCGAGCCCACCTTCCGGCGCAGCGTCATCTATATCGTCGAGCACAACGACGGCGGGACGCTGGGTGTGGTGCTCAACCGGCCCAGCGAGACCGCCGTGCACAACGTATTGCCGCAGTGGGCCAAGCTTGCGGCCAAGCCCAAGACGATGTTCATCGGCGGGCCGGTGAAGCGCGACGCTGCCCTGTGCCTGGCGACGTTGCGGGTCGGGGCCGATCCGGGTGGAGTGTCGGGTCTGCGCCATGTTGCCGGCCGGATCGTGATGGTCGATCTCGACGCCGACCCCGACCTGATCGCACCGTTGGTCGAAGGCGTGCGAATTTTTGCGGGCTATTCCGGGTGGACCATCGGGCAGCTCGAGGGCGAAATCGAACGTGATGACTGGATCGTGCTGTCGGCCTTGCCATCTGACGTTCTGGTACCGCCGCGGGCCGACTTGTGGGGCCGGACATTGCGACGGCAGCCCTGGCCGCTTTCGCTGTTGGCGACCCACCCGATCGACGTCAGCCGGAACTGAGGCTCTCCCCCCGCTCGTCGGGTTCGGCGACGGCGGGCAGGGCGGCCGAGTCGGCTGGGTCGACCACTTTTCTCCCCAGCTTGCTGGCGATCACCGCGCCCACCACGAGCTGCAACTGGTGATAGATCATCAACGGCAGCATGACCACGCCGGATATCGCCTCGGGGAACATCACCATCGCCATCGGCAGTCCGGACACCAGACTCTTCTGGGAACCACAGAACATCAGCACGACCGAGTTGTCGCGATTGAGGTGAGCGGCTCGTCCCAGCGCCGTGGTGATCCCCAAGGCCAGGGCGCGCAACAGCGCATCGAGGGCCACCACCGCCACCAAGTGCCACGCTTCGACCTCGGTCCATCCACCCGTCGCCACCCCGAGCGAGTAGGCCGCGTACACCAACAGCAGGATGGCGGCGCGATCGATCCAGCGCATCAGGCCTGGATGCCGCGCGTTGAGCGCACCGATCCAGCGCCTGGCCAGCTGCCCCAGCACAAACGGTACGAACAGTTGCAGCACAAAATCGGCCAGTGCGCTCTATTCGGCCTGGGAGCCACCGCCGATGTCCATCAAGAACAGCACCAGTATCGGAGCGAGCAGCACACCGAGGATGTTGGACGACGACGCGCTGACTATCGCCGCCGACACGTGCCCACGCGCGATCGAGGTGAACAGGATCGCTGACTGCATCGTCGAGGAGACCAGGCACATGAACAGCAGTCCGCTGTGCAGCTCTTCGTCCATCCAGGACCGCACCAGCGCGCGGATGGCCAGCCCGAGGATCGGGAATATGAGGAATGTGGTGATCAGCACCAGCGCATGAAGGCGCCATTGGCGTAGCCCGTGCCAGGCTTGCTCGAGGGACAGCTTGCCGCCATAGAGGAAAAACAACACGGAGACGGCCACCCGGGCGGCGACGATCACCGCGTCGCTGGCGGCACCGCGTGCCGGTAGCAGGACGGCGGCCAATACGCCCCCAGCACCATCAGCAGCACTGGGTCTAACCGGATCCCCCGCTGCTGTGCCACCGGATGCTCAGTGGCAGGAGAGCGTACAACCAGCGCAGGAGCCGCTACAGGAGGCTTCGTCGGGAATCGTATCCACGCGGCTCAGCGCAAACCGCGCGCTCTGCCACGAACCGGCGGCCAGTGTGCCCAACGCGCCCGCGACGCACACGATCAACACCACCAAGGCGGTGTGCGGGGAGGCCGCGAGCGCCACCACCCCGCCGGCGCTCAACATGACCGCGGCCGCCAGCTGGGTGGGTGCCATCGCTCGCAATGCGAGCTGAGTCGAGTCGGTGACATCGGCGCGGGCGAGTGACCACGCTCCGAATAGGGCGGACGCCGCCGCACACATGCAGAGCACACCGGCGATCATCATGGAGTCACAATACGAGGTCGTGACCGAGTTCGCTTGATCAAGGGGCGATCGGATCAACCCCCCCGGGGGTAATGGGCGTCGGGAGTCAGCGCGACGGGGCGGGCGCGGCGGCGACCGGCGGCGCCGCAGCTACTTGGCCCGGCACGGCCTGCAGCGCGGGCGTCAGATTGGGCGCGGGCGCCTGAGCCGGCGCCGTCGCGGCCGCCGGGTGATGAGGTATCGACACGGGTGCCTGAGCGGGTGCGGCCGGCGACGCGGCCCGAGCCGGGGTCTGCGGCGCTACCGCAGTGGCTGCGCCGGCCCGGGCGGGTGTGTGACCGGCTGCCGTCGGGGTCGCCACCCGGAATCCATTGATGATCGCGTCGGTGGCGGGGGCATCGGCCACCGCCTGGGACTGCGCCGTGGTGACCGAGAGCGACACCAGGTAGTTCTCACTACCCGAGGCGGCGATGACGTGGCGCCGGGAGGTGTTCAGCGTCATGTCGTTTTCGCGGTAGGTGCCCTCGATGACCGACGACGGGAAGCCACCGAACTCGGCCATCGAGGCGTTGGTCGTCCGCCAGGCGAGCAAGTTCTGACTGTCCACAAAGCCATGGGAGATGGCCTCGGCGGGATCCAGATCGCCGACCAGCTTGTACACCACCACCTGCGCGTTCGATGTGTACACGCTGTTGCCGCCCACTCGGTCGGCAATCACGGCGAACGCGTCGGGCACGTTGGGGTCGGGCACCGGCGTCCAGCGCGGGGGCATGGGCAGGGTGATCTCGAGTGCGTTGAACCCCTGCGGTCGCTGCGCCTCGAGCTTGACGCCCTTGCCGTTGAGGTAGTCGCGCACGGTCCCGGTGACGGCGGGTGTTATCGCCGGGGCTACCGGCGCCGCGACGGGCAGCTGCCCGGCGGCGGGGACTTGCCCGGCGGCGGGCAGCTGCCCGGTGGCGGGGATGGCGGCCGGTACCGGCGCGGCCGTCGCGGCCGGAACCTGCATCGGGGCGGGCACCTGCGCGGGAGCCGGGGCGAACCGGTTGGTGATGCTCCCGGGGGAGGCATTGAGGTTCTGGACGGGCGGAACCGCCGCTTGGGCGGGAGCCGGTGCGGGCGACGGGGGCTGCGGATAGAGCGGGTCGGCCGACGCCGTGCCGCTCGCGATCAGTGTGACGCCGACGAAGCCGGCGGCCATGCACCCTGCGAACCCTCGCCAAGTGCGCGCGATGTGGATCATTTGCGTCGGTCCCTCCGAAACTATTCGGGCGGCGCTGCCCGCTACCGAAGCTGAATGTAACTAGCTGGCGGCGGCAGCTACCAGGACCGAAACAGACCTGGGATGAACATCTGATCGGTGTGCAACGCAACCGAGACCAACCCGTGGCCGTGGGCTACGGGCCAGCCGCTGCAAAGCCGCCCTTATACCCTGTTGGGCGTGACCGAATCGCCGACCACGACACTTGGCAGCACGTCCGGTGCCCCCTCTGGTGTCCCCTCCGGTGTTAACGACGCGGAATCCGACGCTCCGCGGCATCGCTACACCGCCGAGCTGGCGGCCGGAGTGGAGCGGACCTGGCAGCAAAACTGGGCCCGCCTGGGCACGTTCAACGTGCCCAACCCGGTTGGATCGCTCGCACCGTCGGACGGTTCCCCGGTGCCCGAGGACAAGCTGTTCGTCCAGGACATGTTTCCCTATCCATCCGGGGAGGGCCTGCACGTCGGGCACCCGTTGGGCTACATCGCCACCGACGTGTTCGCCCGCTATCACCGGATGAAGGGCCGCAACGTGCTGCATGCGTTGGGGTTCGACGCCTTCGGTCTGCCGGCCGAGCAGTATGCCGTGCAAACCGGCACCCACCCACGGACCAGGACCGAGGCCAACGTCGTCAACTTCCGGCGCCAGCTGGGCCGGCTGGGGCTGGGCCACGACAGCCGGCGGAGCTTCTCCACCACCGACGTCGAGTTCTACAAGTGGACCCAGTGGATCTTCCTGCAGATCTACAACGCGTGGTTCGACGCGGCAGCCAACAAGGCTCGTCCGATATCGGAGTTGGTCGCAGAGTTTGATTCCGGGGCCAGAAGTCTGGTCGACGGCCGGGACTGGTCCACGCTGTCGGCGGGGGAGCGGGCCGACGTGATCGATGACCACCGGTTGGTCTACCGGGCGGATTCGATGGTGAATTGGTGTCCTGGACTGGGCACGGTGCTGGCCAACGAGGAAGTGACATCCGATGGACGCAGCGACCGCGGCAACTTCCCCGTATTTCGCAAGCGGCTTCGGCAATGGATGATGCGGATCACCGCATACTCCGATCGGCTGCTCGACGACCTCGATGTGCTGGACTGGCCGGACCAGGTCAAGACCATGCAGCGCAACTGGATCGGGCGCTCGACGGGTGCCTCCGCGCTCTTTACGGCAACCAGGTCCAACGGTGAGACGGTCGGCCTCGAAGTGTTCACCACTCGCCCCGACACCCTGTTCGGTGCCACCTATCTGGTTCTGGCCCCCGAACACGACCTGGTCGACGATCTGGTTGGGGCCGGGTGGCCAGCCGGTGTGGACCCGCTGTGGACCGGTGGTGGTGCCACGCCGGCCGAGGCCGTGGCCGCCTACCGTCGCGCTATCGCGGCCAAGTCCGACCTCGAGCGTCAGGAAAGCAAAGAGAAGACCGGCGTCTTCCTGGGTAGCCACGCGATCAATCCTGCCACTGGCCAGCCGGTGCCGATATTCATCGCTGACTACGTGCTGGCCGGCTACGGCACCGGGGCCATCATGGCAGTTCCGGGCCATGATCAGCGGGACTGGGATTTCGCGAGAGCACTGGGACTTCCGGTCGTCGAAGTCATTGCCGGCGGCGACATTTCGCAGGCCGCCTACACCGGCGACGGCGTCCTGGTGAACTCGGGATTCCTCGACGGCATGAGCGTGGGGGAGGCAAAGCAGGCCATCACCGCTCGGCTGGAGTCCGACGGCCATGGCCAGGCCCGCATCGAATTCAAGCTGCGTGACTGGCTTTTCGCGCGTCAGCGGTATTGGGGTGAACCATTCCCGATCGTGTACGACGCGGATGGACGCCCGCACGCACTTGATGAGTCGGCGCTTCCCATCGAACTGCCCGATGTGCCGGACTATTCGCCGGTGCTTTTCGACCCCGACGATGCGAACAGCGAGCCGTCGCCGCCGCTGGGCAAGGCGACCGAGTGGGTGCACGTCGAGTTGGATCTCGGCGATGGGCTCAAGCCGTACAGCCGCGACACCAACGTGATGCCGCAGTGGGCGGGCAGCTCCTGGTACGAGCTGCGCTATACCGATCCGCACAACGCAGGTCGGTTCTGCGCCAAGGAAAATGAGACGTACTGGATGGGGCCGAGGCCGGCCGAACACGGCCCGGACGACCCGGGTGGCGTCGACTTGTACGTCGGTGGCGCCGAGCACGCGGTGCTGCATCTGCTCTATGCCAGGTTCTGGCACAAGGTGTTGTACGACTTGGGCCACGTCAGCTCTCGCGAGCCCTACCGCAAGCTGATCAACCAGGGCTACATTCAGGCCTTCGCCTATACCGACGCGCGGGGATCCTACGTACCTGCCGAAGAGGTCATCGAACGTGACGGCGGGTTTGTGTATCCCGGCGCCGACGGCGAGATCGAGGTCTTTCAGGAATTCGGGAAAGTCGGTAAGAGCCTGAAGAATTCGATATCGCCCGACGAGATCTGCGACGACTATGGCGCGGACACCCTGCGGGTGTACGAGATGTCGATGGGCCCTATCGAGGCTTCACGCCCGTGGGCGACCAAAGACGTTATCGGCGCGTATCGCTTCTTGCAGCGGGTGTGGCGGCTGGTGATCGACGAAAACACCGGCGAGATCCTGGTGGCCGATACGCCCGCTGAGTTGGACACCGACACGCTGCGGGCGCTGCACCGCGCTATCGCCGGGGTGGCTGAAGACTATGCGGCACTGAGAAATAACACCGCGGTCGCCAAGCTGATCGAGTACACCAACTTCCTCACCAAGCGCCATCGCGATGCCGTGCCCCGAGCTGTCATCGAGCCGCTGGTGCTGATGGTGGCCCCGCTGGCCCCGCACCTGGCCGAAGAGTTGTGGCAGCGGCTGGGTCACACTACTTCGTTGGCGCACGGACCATTCCCGGCGGCCGATCCGGCCTATCTGATCGACGACACCGTCGAATATCCGGTTCAGGTCAACGGCAAGGTGCGGGGCCGGGTTGTGGTGGCCGCCGACGCGGATGGCGATGCGGTCAAAGCCGCTGCCCTAGCCGATCAGAAGGTGCAGGCGTTCCTGGCGGGCGCAAGCCCGCGGAAGGTGATTGTGGTCGCCGGCCGTCTGGTGAATCTTGTTGTTTGACCGCGATTCCAAACCCGGGGCGGGTGTCCTCAGCGGGGTCGGATGACCACTTCGTGGCCGTGACCGTCCGGTGGCGTGGCTACCACATTGGCCACCACCTCGGCGACCGTGTCGGCGCGCATGAACCTTGCGGGATCGTAGGTTCCGCCCTCGAAATCGACGAGCTCCCTCTGCATGTCGGTGTCGGTGCGGCCGGGATAGACGGTCGTCACGCGAAGCGTGGGCTCATCGGTGCGCAACGAGTCAGCAAATGCCCGTAAGGCGAATTTACTGGCCGAATAGGATGCCATCCCGGCGGAAACGTTGCGCCCGGCCCCGGAGTTGATGAAGACAACCTGGCCGCGGGCACTTCGCAGCGCCGGCGGCAGCGCCAGCGTAAGAGCAACGGCACCAAAGAGATTGACGTTGAAGGTGGCGCGCCATTCGTCGACGTGCGAATCGCCGAAATGCCCCGGGATGGAAAGTCCGGCATTGTGTATCAATACGTCGAGTTGGGCGGAAGGCCGGCCGGCCAGCAACAGGGTGTGCGTCGGCGCCAATGCGGCAGCGATCGCAGCACCGATGCCGCGGCTGGCGCCGGTGATGAGTTCAGTTGGCATGGGTCTAGCTGACACCAATCCGTTTATCGGTCAATTACTTTCATCCCCGCCCGGGCGTGGCGGCGTCGTCCTCCGGGGCATTGGCGGGTTCGCCGCAGGCCAAGCGTTCGAGCGGGGTCAGAGCCGTCATCAGGGTTTCGAGGTCGGAGTGGGGGAGTTGGTCGAGCATCGCGGCCAGGGCGGCGTGCCGGTTGGCCAGCGACTTGGCGTGAACGGAGCGTCCTTGTGGGGTGATGTCGACAAGCACCGCCCGTAAGTCCGATGGGTCGCGCGAGCGTTTCACCAGGCCGATCTTCTCCAGGCGACGGATCGCCACGGTGGTGGTGGGAGTTCGCACCCGCTCATGCGCGGCCAAGTCGGTCATCCGGATGGGACCCCGATCGAGTAGGGTAACCAGAATCGATAATTGCGCCAACGTCAATTCGCCGGCGACCACTCCGTTAAGATCGCCCCGGCGCAGTATCGAAAACAACTTGGATAACGCGCGGTGCAGACCCTCGGCCAGCTCCGTCACCTCGGGCGCGGTGGATTCGCTATCCGCCATAATTCGGCAGTCTAACCCGACATCTGGCCAGCGGTAGAGCCGATCTAGCCAGCCTGTCAAAGTACTTGGGCGAGAAACCGCTGCAGCCGTTCGGTGCGCGCGGCCTCGAATAGCTGCTCTGGGGGACCGGCTTCGACCACCGTCCCGTGGTCCATGAACACCACGGCATCCGAGGTTGAGCGGGCGAAACCCATTTCATGGGCGACCACAACCATGGTCATGCCGTCAGCGCCCAAGTCGGCGATCAGCGCCAAGATGCCCTTGACCATCTCTGGGTCCAGCGCCGAGGTTGCCTCGTCAAAGAACATCACCTGCGGGGCCATCGCGAGGGCACGCGCGATCGCAACGCGTTGTTGCTGCCCCCCGGACAACATGTCTGGGCGTGCATTGGCCTTGTGCTTCAGGCCAACTCGGTCTAGTTGGTCCAATGCGAGCATTCGCGCTTCTTCGTCGGATAGTCCGCGTAGCTTGCGTGGCGCCAGCGTGACGTTGTCGACAACGTTGCGGTGCGGGAACAGGTTGAAGTGCTGGAACACCATGCCGATGCGCTGCCGAAGGTCGTTGGGGTTGTCGCGCAATACCGATCGCCCGTCTAGCAGGATGTCTCCGCTGTCGGGCTCGTGCAGGCGGTTCAGGGTGCGAGGCAGCGTCGACTTGCCTGACCCGGACGGACCGATCACCGCCGCGGTGGTACCCGCGGGGACCTCCAAATCGACGCCACGCAGCACCACGCTGCCGCCCAGCGTTTGGTGAATACTCCTGGCCGCCAGACAAACCGGTTGTCGACCTGCATCCTGGCGGGTCACGTCATCTCCCCACCGATGGTGGAGCTGACGACTCCGGGGGGATCCTCCGGATCGAGGCGGCGGCGACCGCGGCGCAGCCGCGCGTCGATGTAGTTCACCAGATGCGTCAGCGGAACGGTCAACATCAGGTAGAAGATGCCCGCGGGCACCAGCGGCGACAGGTTGCCGGTTTGGGCGTTGAGGTCGCGCCCGACCTGGAAGAGTTCACGCTGTTGAGCGATCAGGCCAAGGAAGTACACCAGGGCCGAGGCCTTCAGCAACGCGATGAATTGATTGACCAGTGCGGGCAGCACCCGTCGCACGCCCTGGGGCACCACCACCAGCCGCATGGCCGCGGAGTAGCTGAAACCCAGCGCGCGGGAGGCCTCGAGTTGACCGGGGTCAACACTTTGGATTCCCGAACGCAGAATCTCACCGACATAGGCGCCGGCCATCAACCCCAGCGCCGCGATGCCCAACGGATAGGGATTGTTGTTGGTCAATCCGCCCACGATGGGTCCGACGCCCAACCCGATGATCAGGATGATCACCACCTCGGGCAGGCCGCGGAAAATGTCGGTGTAGACCCGGGCCGGCCAGCGCAGCCAGCGCTGGTGCGAGATTCCAGCGATCGCCAGCGCCATGCCGAGCGCCAGCCCGATGATGCTGGCGCTGAGGGTCAGGATAAACGTGTTGGGCAACCCGGTCTTGAACAACGTCGGGATGGCTTGCCGATACATGTCCCAGTCGAAGAAGGAGTCCCGCAACTGGGCTAGGGCCGATTTCGGTGCGGCCGGCCCCACCGGCTTGTGCCGATGGTTTGCGGCAATGGCTGCGAAATCGGGCAGGGTGGGCGCGGCGACGGCCCGAGAACCCGGCTTCCAGCCCGGCGGCAGGGTTCGGGGCACCCACTTGCTGTACAGCTGGGACCAGGTGCCGTCGGCGATGACGGCGTCCAGCCCCGCGTTGAGGGCATCGAGCAACGGCCGATTGTCTCGGGCCACCACATAGGCCACAAAGTCCCCCGCGCCGAACGTGTTCGCCACGAGCACGGCGGGATCGCCGGGCCGGATCGCCGCCTCGGCCTGATTGCCGGGTGCCACCCAGGCGTAGATCTGGTGGGTCTTGAGGCTGCCGTACACGGTGGCAAAGTCGGGGTACTTCACCGGTTGCAGATGCAGGCTGTTCACCACATAGGCCTCTTCGACCGTGCCCTGAACCACGCCGATGCGTTGCCCCGGCGCCAGGTCACTGAACTTGGTTATTGCCGAACCCGGGGGCACCACCAGCGAGTAGTAGCCGAAGTCGTAGCCGTTGGTGAAGGCGACCGTGCGTCGCCTCGCCTCGGTCAATTTGACCGAGGCAGAGCCAACGTCGAAGCGTCGCGCCGCCACCTGGGCCAGCAGCCCGGAGAAGTCGGTGCCAACAAAGCGGACTTGCAGGCCCAGCTTGGCTGCGATGGCGCGCAAGAGTTCGTTATCGAAGCCGGTGAACTGCCCGGTGGAGTTGATGCAAGTGTTGGGCGGAGCGTCGGACAGGGTGCCCGCCGTCAAGACTCCGGGCGTGCCTAGCCCCAGGTCGCCAATGTTCACCGAACTCAGCGGCACAACCCCCGCGGTGGTCTGGACGTCTTCGTCCGAGCCGGCAGTCGTCGTACTGGACAGATCGGCGGGCAGGACCATGGCACTGTCCACACCGGCCGGTGCGCACTGATTGTGGTCCGCCTGGGCGGGCGCCGCCAGCGCCAAGCCCAACACGATAAGGATCGTCGCGGACACCGCGAGCATTCTCTTCCCGCCGCGAGCACGGGGATGCACGGTTGAACTCATCACCGCCACCGTATCGATCAAGCGGGCGGTGTGTGCTGCTCAGAATGCGAGCCGGGTCGCCTCAGGGGTCTCGACAACAATTTTGGGCCGCGACGGCAGCGGCGCTACCGGCGCGGCCGTTGCATGGCCGTTGTTGCGGCACGCTTGCTCATGCGGGGTGAACACCTGGCGCCGAAACAGTTCGGTCAGCATCGTTTGCGCCATCAATTCGGAGCGGCCGCTACAGGCCGCGCGCGCGGCGTGCGGGTCACGTCGATGTATCGCCGAATGCTCGTCTTCGTAGAAGGGCAGCATGTCTTCGCGCCGGTACTGGTAGCTCGCCCAAAACGCGCCGGGTATCAGGTTTTGCGACGCGCGAATGAGGGCCTGCAGTCGTGGTCCCGCGTACTCCTCGTTGATCGTTCTGCGGTATTCCGAGGTGAGTTCGGCAAAGATCCGAGCGTCCTTGGCGGCGCGAAGCGTTCGCATCAGCCCGTCGAGCTCTCCCAGAATCCGAGGTGTGGGATTGGCCGCGGTGCGCGCGGACGCCATGCCATTGAGCACGCCCTCGAGCTCGTAGTGTTCGAGAACGGTCGATTGGTCGAAGCGTTCCACGAACGCTCCTCGGTGATAGCGCGTGGACACGACTCCGTCGTGTTCGAGCTGGACCAACGCCTCCTGGATGGGGACCCGGCTGACCCCGAGGCTCCCTGCGATCTCGTTGCGGTCGACACGGTCGCCGCTTCGTAGTTTGCCAGTCAGAATCAGGTTGAGGAGGTGCGCAACAACCTGGTCTTTTTCCTTGACCCCATATTTCTTTGGCATCGGTTTCGTCGAGTCTCTTTTCGGCCCGGTCCGGCAATCAGCGCTGGAAGTTTCTCACGACTGGGCACGCAAATTCTCAGATTTGACGATTAAATTTACGTTCTCGAAAGTCAGCGGCTGTCACGCCATCTGCACAACGCCTCGGCAGCTGCCAGGTCGTAGTCGGGCCCATCGCACCCGACGGTCAGCAGTGTGACTCTCAGACCGGCGAGTGCGTCGGCGTCGGCGCTGAGCCTGCCGCTGTCCTGAAGCGCGGCAGAACGCTCGATGGTGGCCGGATCCCGACCGACGTCGGCGCAGTGCCGGGCGAGCACCGCGGACTTCGCCGGGAACTCGTCAACGCCGGTGAAGCTGTGCCAGATGTCAGCGTGTTCGGCGACCAGCCGTAGCGTCTTGCGTTCGCCCCCGCCGCCGATCAGGACCGGAATGTCGCGAGTAGTCGCCGGGTTCAGCTTCGCCAGCCGCGTCTTGATCCGGGGGAGGGCGCCGGCTAGATCGTCGAGACGGCTGCCTGCGGTGCCGAACTCGTACCCGTATTCGTCGTAGTCCTTCTGCTTCCAGCCCGAACCGATCCCCAAGATGAGCCGGCCGTCGCAAATGTGGTCGACGGTGCGAGCCATATCGGCCAGCAACTCCGGATTGCGGTAGGAGTTGCAGGTCACCAGCGCGCCGATCTGGATGCGCGAGGTCTGTTCGGCCCAGGCCGCCAGCATGGTCCAACACTCGAAATGGGCTCCATCGGGGTCGCCGAACAGCGGGAAGAAGTGGTCCCAGTTGAAGGCGATGTCGACACCGATGTCTTCGCACCGGCGCACGGCATCGCGGATATCGCCGTAGTGCGAGGCGTGTTGTGGCTGCAGCTGAACGCCGATACGCAAAGGTCGATCGGGATGTACGGGTGAGGTCATAAGACCACCGTAGGCGCGTTGCGGCGCGGGCTCAGCGCCCGCCGAGCACCCCACGCAGGATCTCGACCAGGACCCGGGGTTGGTCGCTTTGCACCGAATGACCCGAGTTCTCGACCGTCTGTGCGCCACGAAAACCCTTCGCACGCCCGCGCAGCTCGGCGATGTCCTCGTCGCTGACGAAGCCCGACTTACCGCCGCGCACCAGGGTGACCGGCGCTGCCAACGCATCGACGTCCCAGAGGACGGCGAAGTCGGGGAAAGCGCGGATGGCGTCATAACGCCATGCCCAGTTGCCGTTCTCCAGCCGCAGAGAGTTGTGGAACACGCCGCGGCGCAGAGCCTTTACTTCGCGATGTGGTGCCGCGGCGACCGTCAGATCCAGCATGGCCTGGAAGCTGGGAAACTCCCGCTCTCCGTGCATCAGGGCAACCGTGCCGCGCTGCTCCGCGGTCATTTCAGCGTGGCGCTGCAAGGCAGAGGGGGTGACGTCGATGAGCACCAGCTCGTCGACGAGTTCGGGTGCCAGGGCGCCAAGCCGTATCGCGGTCAGCCCGCCTAGCGACATCCCGACAACGAATTCGGCTTCGGGTGCCAGCTCGCGCAGCGCCGGTACCAGTGCGTCCGCGTTGTGCTGGGGTGAATAGTCACCGTCCTGACGCCAGGCCGAATGGCCGTGGCCGGGAAGGTCCACCGCCAGCGCTGGTTCGCCAAGACCGACGATCACGGTGTCCCAGGTGTGGGCGTTTTGCCCCCGTCATGCAGAAAGATCACCCGCGGGGCGCGGCCGCCCCAGCGCAACGCGCTGATCCTGGCCTCGGCCGCGCCGACTTCGATGCGCTCCACTTCCGGAAGCGGACCCGTCACCCCGGCCTGTTCGGCATTCTCGGCCAGCAGGTCGAACTCGGTGAGGCAGGTCAGATCGTCGGGGAAGGAGTCGGTCACACCTGCGACTCTACGAGCTGCGCCGAGCGTCACGCTGGGGTGACGCTCGGCGCAGAAAGCCACGCTGGCGTGACGCTCGGTAAGAAGGGGTTAGCCCTCGATGATGAACTCTTCGAGCTGGGTGCGCGCAACGTCGTCGGCCAGCTGCTTCGGCGGGCTCTTCATCAGGTAGGCCGATGCCGGGATGACCGGGCCACCGATGCCGCGGTCCTTGGCGATCTTGGCCGCCCGCACCGCGTCGATGATGATGCCCGCCGAGTTCGGCGAGTCCCACACCTCGAGCTTGTACTCCAGGTTCAGCGGCACGTCACCGAATGCGCGGCCTTCCAGGCGCACGTAGGCCCACTTGCGGTCATCGAGCCAGGCCACGTGGTCGGACGGGCCGATGTGGACGTTCTTGTCCTCGACCTTGCCGGCCAGCGAGCCGGTGAGGTTGGACGTGACGGCTTGGGTCTTGGAGACCTTCTTGGACTCCAGGCGCTCGCGCTCGAGCATGTTCTTGAAGTCCATGTTGCCGCCGACGTTGAGCTGGTAGGTGCGGTCCAGGGTGACCCCGCGGTCCTCGAACAGCTTGGCCATCACGCGGTGGGTGATGGTGGCGCCGACCTGGCTCTTGATGTCGTCGCCGATGATCGGCACGCCGGCGTCCTTGAACTTCTTGGCCCAGGCCGGGTCGGAGGCGATGAACACCGGCAGCGCGTTGACGAACGCCACGCCGGCGTCGATGGCGCATTGGGCGTAGAACTTGTCGGCCTCCTCGGAGCCCACCGGCAGGTAGGACACCAGGACGTCGACCTTGTTGTCCTTGAGGACCTTCACCACGTCGACCGGCTCGTCGTCGGACAGCTCGATGGTGTCGGCGTAGTACTTGCCGATGCCGTCGAGCGTCGGGCCGCGCTGCACCACCACGTTGGTGGGCGCCACGTCGGCGATCTTGATGGTGTTGTTCTCCGAGGCGAAGATCGCGTCGGACAGATCGAAGCCGACCTTCTTGGCGTCGACGTCGAAAGCCGCCACGAACTTGACGTCGCGCACGTGGTACGGGCCGAACCGCACGTGCATGAGGCCGGGCACCATCGAGTTGTCGTCGGCATTTTGGTAGTACTCGACGCCCTGGACCAGCGAGGACGCGCAGTTGCCGACGCCGACAATGGCGACTCGTACCTCAGGCTGCGCACCCGGCGCGCCTAGCGGCTTCTTCTCACTCATTCGGGCGTTCTCCTAACCTCATTGCTTCTGCGGTGTCTAGGCATTGTTGGTTTGCGGGGGTTCAGGTCTGTTCAGCATGATTGGGTGCGGCGCGTTCGGCGGCGATGAGCTCGTTGAGCCACTTGACCTCACGCTCGCTGGACTCCAGTCCGAGTTGATGCAGCTGGCGGGTGTAGCGGTCGAACGAGCTGCTAGCCCGGGCCACCGCGTCACGCAGGCCTTCCCGGCGTTCCTCCACCTGGCGGCGACGGCCTTCCAGGATGCGCATCCGCGCTTCGGCGGGGGTGCGGTTGAAAAACGCCAGGTGTACCCCGAAGCCATCGTCGGTGTAGTTGTGCGGGCCGGTGTCGGCAACCAGCTCGCCGAAGCGCCGACGGCCGGCATCGGTGAGCTGGTAGACCCGCCGGGCCCGCCGCACCGGCATCCCCGTGGGGGCGGCGTTCTCGGCGATCAACCCTTCGGCCTGCATGCGCCGCAGCGCGGGATAAAGCGAGCCGTAGGAGAATGCCCGGAACGCGCCGAGCAGGCCGGTCAGGCGTTTGCGCAACTCATAGCCATGCATCGGCGATTCGATGAGCAGGCCCAGGATGGCGAGCTCCAGCATCGAACCACCTCCTTTGCATGCCTGGTTACGACGAACCGACGCCTCGCGCCATAGTATCGTCGCGATATATTCGCCACAACACAACCTACCGTTGGTGCGGTGTTAGTCACAGTTGGTTGGCGGGGAAAACCCGCTGAACGACGAGCCCGTTCGGGCTAGGACGGGTAGTTCACCTGTTTGATGGTGCCGTCGCCGGCAAAGGCGATGTATCCACTGCCGTAGTCGCTCGAGACGTATAACTGTAGCGATATCGCCCCGGGGGTGGTCGGGTCGCTCGCGGGGTTGATGGACAGGTACATGTTGGTGACGTCTTTCGGCTTCATCCCCAGGGTCTCCGCGGCCCCGCGCATGATGCCCACTGCCGTCTTCACGTCGAACTTGCCCAGGTCGACGAGTGCGGTGTCGGCGCCGCTTCGGGCGCTGCCGGTGGGATCCCCCCCAGCCGCCGCGGTAGGTGTAGCTCAAGATCCTGCGTTCGTCGGCGGGGTCTTTGCGGTCCAGCACCGCGTACTCGGGATAGATCACCATCCGGTAGCCCATCGTGTCCCCGAACCTCTTGCGGGTTTGTTCCAGCAGCCCGGTCAGCCCGCCCAACGAGTGCAATTGCTTGGGCGGTGTCAGCACCACCGCCGCGACCCCGTCGGGCTTGGCGCCCGGGTCCGTCGTGAAGTCCAGCGGCGAACGGGTGTTTCCGTACAGGCCCCAGCCGATCGCAACACCTAACAAGATCGAGACACCCAACGCGGCCGCCAGCAGGCCAAGGCTGTTGCGCTGACCCCGGGACTTGAGGGCCGGCACCTCCGCGGGCGCACTCTCGGATTGCAGGTCGGCGACCAGGTGCTGCAGGTCACCCAACGTCACCGCCTGGGTTGCCGTGGCGACCCGCTGGAGATGCTCCTCCATCGAGAGCTGGCCGTCGCTGAGGGCACTGTCGAGAATCTGGCAGGCGTCTTGCCGGTCGGTGTCCTTGGCCCGGGTCGCCGCCGAGCCTCCACGCGCGAGTGATGAGCCTAGCCATTTCGCCACGCCGATGATCGTAGAAGTCCCCGCCGGCAGGTGGTCAACGAATACCCAGGAGACGCGCGATAACGGCATTGTTGCGTATCGGTGGTGCGGATCGCGACGTACTCTGGTCAGCGTGCGACTGCAGCGACAGGTAGTGGACTACGCGCTTCGGCGGCGCTCACTGCTGGCCGAGGTGTATTCGGGGCGCACCGGTGTTTCCGAGGTGTGCGACGCGAATCCCTATCTGCTGCGCGCGGCGAAGTTTCACGGGAAACAAAGTCAGGTGATCTGCCCGATCTGCCGTAAAGAGCAGCTCACGCTGGTGTCTTGGGTGTTCGGTGACCACCTGGGCCCGGTGTCGGGTTCGGCGCGTACCGCCGAAGAGTTGATCATGTTGACCACCCGGTTCTCCGAGTTCGCGGTGCACGTTGTGGAGGTGTGCCGCACCTGCAGTTGGAATCACCTGGTGAAGTCCTATGTCCTGGGTGCGGCACGTCCCGCACGTCCCCCGCGGGGAACCGGCGGCAAGCGCACGGCGCGCAATGGAGGCCGCACTGCCAGTGAGTAACGAAGGGCGCCACCACCAGCCGCCCAGCGACGCTCGGGGCGGTCCAGCGGGCGATGACATGGGCGGCCAATCCGGCAACGACGAACGGTCGCGTTCGGCGCCGGTTCCGCGTCGTGCGGTTCCTCCCGACGACAGGATGACCGCGATCATTCCTGCGGTGTCGGATCCTCGCTCAGCTCGCCACGCCGACCCGATCGAGGAAGTCAAGGCCGCCCTGGACAGTCCGCCCTCGACGCCCCTGCAGCGTGATCGACTCGATCAGGTCAAGGCCGCGCTCGACGCCCCGCCGACGCGGCCCATCCGCAGCCGGCGCAGCGGCGGTGGGCTTCCGCCCGATGGCGGGGCGCCTCCACCCGCGGGTCCCGCGGGGCCTTCAGGTCCAACAGGTCGCTCTCGCGCCCGGTCCCACCGGTCCACGACACAGCGCGACTGGCTGCGCCGGATCAACTGGAAATGGGTGCGGCGCTCGGCCTACCTGGCCGCGGCGGTGGTCATCCTGCTGCCCATCGTCACCTTCACCATGGCCTACTTCATCGTCGATGTGCCAAGGCCGGGCGACATCCGCACCAATCAGGTGTCCACGATCCTGGCTAGCGACGGCTCCGAGATCGCCAAGATCGTTCCCCCCGAAGGCAATCGGGTCGACGTCAACCTCAGTCAGGTGCCCGAGCATGTCCGCGCCGCGGTCATCGCCGCCGAAGACCGCGGCTTCTACTCCAACCCGGGGTTCTCCTTCAGCGGCTTCGCGCGAGCGATAAAGAACAACTTGTTCGGCGGTGACCTGCAAGGCGGCTCCACGATCACCCAGCAATACGTCAAGAACGCGTTGGTCGGCTCGGCGCAACACGGGTGGAGCGGCCTGATGCGCAAGGCCAAGGAACTCGTCATCGCCACCAAGATGTCGGGGGAGTGGTCCAAAGACGATGTCCTGCAGGCCTATCTCAACATCATCTACTTCGGCCGCGGCGCATACGGGATTTCGGCAGCGTCCAAGGCCTACTTCGACAAGCCGGTCGAGCAGCTCACCGTGTCGGAGGGAGCCCTGCTGGCGGCGTTGATTCGGCGGCCCTCCACGCTGGACCCGGCGGTGGATCCCGATGGGGCGCTGGCGCGCTGGAACTGGGTGGTCGACGGCATGGTGGATACCAAGGCGTTGTCCGCCAAAGACCGGGCCGAGCAGGTATTTCCCAGGACCGTGCCGCCGGATCAAGCCCGCGCGGCCAACCAGACCACCGGGCCCAACGGGCTGATCGAACGCCAGGTCACCAAAGAGTTGTTGGAGCTGTTCAACATCGATGAACAGACCCTGAACACGCAGGGGCTGCAGGTCACGACCACGATCGATGCCCAAGCGCAGCAGGCGGCCGAAAAGGCGGTAGCGAAATACCTCGACGGGCAGGATCCCGAGATGCGGGCCGCGGTGGTCTCCATCGACCCGCACAACGGGGCCGTGCGCGCCTATTACGGCGGCGACAACGCCAACGGGTTCGACTTCGCGCAGGCCGGGCTGCAGACGGGATCCTCGTTCAAGGTATTCGCCCTGGTGGCCGCCCTTGAACAGGGAATTGGCCTGGGCTATGACGTCGACAGTTCGCCACTGACGGTGGACGGCATCAAGATCACCAATGTCGAAGACGAGAGCTGCGGTACCTGCAACATCGCGCAGGCGCTCAAGATGTCGCTGAACACCTCCTACTACCGGCTGATGCTCAAACTGAAGGGCGGCCCGGAGGCCGTCGCCGACGCCGCGCACCAGGCCGGCATTGCCACCAGCTTCCCGGGCGTGCCCCACACGCTGTCCGAGGACGGCAAGGGCGGACCGCCCAACAACGGGATTGTGCTGGGCCAGTATCAGACCCGGGTGATCGACATGGCTTCGGCCTACGCCACGCTGGCCGCATCCGGGATCTATCACCGGCCACATTTCGTGCAGAAAGTCGTCAACGCCGACGGCCGGGTTCTCTTCGACGCCTCCACCGAAGACAACACCGGTGACCAGCGCATCCCCAAGGCGGTAGCCGACAACGTCACCGCGGCAATGGAACCCATTGCCGGATATTCGCGTGGTCACAACCTGGCCGGCGGCCGGCCGTCGGCCTCCAAGACCGGCACGGTGCAGTTGGGCGACACCAGCGCCAACCGAGACGCCTGGATGGTCGGTTACACCCCGTCACTGTCGACGGCCGTGTGGGTGGGAACGGTCAAGGGTGACGAGCCGTTGGTGACCGCCTCGGGCGCACCGATTTACGGCTCGGGCCTGCCGTCGGACATCTGGAAAGCCACCATGGACGGTGCATTGAAGGGCACCGAGGTCGAGAGCTTCCCCAAGCCCACCGAGATCGGCGGCTACGCCGGCGTGCCGGCACCGCCTCCACCTCCACCGGAGGCGCCGCCGCCCTCGGAGACCGTCATCCAGCCCACGGTCGAGATAGCGCCCGGGATCACGATTCCCGTCGGGCCGCCAACCACCATCACTCTTGCTCCCCCTCCGCCACCAGGGGCGCCACCCGCCGACAATCCGCCACCGTGACGGACGCACGGACACCACGTTGCGCCACCTCGCCCGAACCGCTAGCCAGGGATCTGCGTAGCGCCGACTATCGCGATTTCCCCAGCCGCACTGATGTTTTGGGGTCCGCGCTGGCGGGTGTGATCGGTGGACCGGTAGGCCGCCACGCGCTGATCGGTCGCGCCCGATTCATGACCCCGGTGCGGGTGATGTTCTTGATGGCCTTGGTTTTTCTGGCGCTCGGATGGTCAACCAAGGCGGCCTGTCTACAGACCACCGGCACCGGTCCGGGCGACGAGCGGGTAGCCAACTGGGACAACCAGCGTGCCTACTACGAACTGTGCTATTCCGATACGGTGCCGCTCTACGGGGCCGAACTGTTGAATCAGGGCAAATTCCCGTACAAGTCGAGCTGGATCGAGACCAACGGCGAAGGTACTCCCCAGATTCAGTACGACGGCCGAATTGCGGTGCGCTACATGGAATACCCGGTTTTGACCGGGGTCTACCAGTACCTGTCGATGGCGCTGGCCAAGACCTACACCGCATTGAGCAAGGTGGCCCCCTTGCCGGTGATCGCCGAAGTGGTGATGTTCTTCAATGCCGCGGCCTTGGGTCTGGCACTGGCCTGGCTGGCCACCGTCTGGGCCACCGCCGGGCTGGCGGGCCGACGGATCTGGGACGCGGCCCTGGTGGCGGCCTCACCGTTGGTGATCTTTCAGATATTCACCAATTTTGATGCGCTGGCAACGGCATTCGCGATGGGTGGCCTGCTGGCCTGGGCGCGACGCAAACCATGGCTGAGTGGTGTGCTGATCGGATTGGGCGCTGCTGCCAAGTTGTATCCGCTGCTGTTCCTGGGCGTGCTGGCGGTGCTGGGTATCCGGTCCGGACGATTCGGTGGCGTGCTGCGCGCCACGCTGGCGACCGCGGCAACCTGGCTGATGGTGAATCTGCCGGTCATGGTGCTCTATCCGCGGGGCTGGTCGGAGTTCTTCCGGCTCAACACCCGGCGCGGCGAAGACATGGATTCGCTGTACAACGTCATCAAGTCGTTCACCGGCTGGCGCGGTTTCGATCCCTCGCTGGGCTTCTGGGAGCCGCCGGTGGTGCTCAACACCGTGGTCACGGCGCTGTTTGGGCTGGCCTGTGCGGCCATTGTCTACATTGCGCTCACCGCGCCGCGGCGGCCGCGGCTGGCCCAAGTTGCATTCCTGGTGGTCGCCGCCTTCTTGTTGACCAACAAGGTTTGGAGTCCGCAGTTCTCGCTGTGGCTGGTCCCGCTGGCCGTGCTGGCGCTGCCGCATCGACGGGTTCTGCTGGCGTGGATGACAATTGACGCACTGGTGTGGGTACCGCGGATGTATTACCTCTATGGCAATGCCAGCCGTTCGTTGCCCGAACAGTGGTTCACCACAACGGTGCTGCTCCGTGACATCGCGGTGATGGCGCTGTGTGCATTGGTGATTCGACAGATCTACCGGCCCGAGGAGGACTTGGTGCGTTGGGACGGCCGAATCGACGATCCGGCGGGGGGCACTTTTGATCGCGCCGCCGATGCTCCTCCAGGGTGGTTGCCGGGTTGGCTGCGCCCGGTGCATTCACGACGGGTGACGGTGGCGGCCGCGCCCGAACCGGTCACGGTGGGGGGCCGGTGATGCAGGTCGCGATCCCGGTGTTTCCCCGGTTCACCGCGTTGGACGCGGTTGGCCCCTATGAAGTTCTGCAACGGATTCCGTCGATCGATGTGGTGTTCATCGGGCACCAGCGTGGTGAGGTGCGCACCGAAAACGGCATGCTCGGCGTGACCTGCGATGCCACCTTCGACGAAGTCGATGCGCCCGATGTCGTGGCGTTTCCCGGTGGCATCGGCACTCGCGGACTGCTCGAAGACGAAACCATCCGCGGCTGGCTGCAGGCGGTGCACCCGCACACCAGATTCACCCCTTCGGTGTGTACCGGTGCGCTGCTGCTCGCCGCGGCCGGCTTGCTGGACGGATTGACCGCGACGACGCACTGGCGGGCCGCCGAACTGCTCAACGGGCTCGGTGCACGGTATGTGCCGCAACGAGTGGTCGAGCACCTGCCGCAACGGATCATCACCGCCGCCGGGGTGTCCAGCGGGATCGACATGGGATTGCGGCTGGTCGAGCTGCTGGTGGATCGCGAGGCCGCGCAGGCCACCCAACTGCTGATCGAGTACGACCCCGAGCCGCCGTTCGATGCCGGATCGCTGGCCAAGGCCGACGAAGGGGTCAGGGCCAGGGCGATCGAATTCCTCGACTCCCGCAAGTGAGCGGTCCATCCGATTTCGCAGGTTAAGCCGCGTCCGGTAGCCTGATGCGGTTGCCGACGCAGGCGACCCTTCTGCCGCGGAACTACCGTGGCCGTGCAGACCAGAGGAGGTGATGAGGTTCCCATGCGTCCATACGAAATCATGGTCATCCTTGACCCAACGCTCGACGAACGTACTGTTGCCCCGTCCCTGGAGACGTTCTTGAATGTCATCCGGAAAGACGGCGGAACGGTCGACAAGGTCGACATCTGGGGCCGGCGGCGCCTGGCCTACGAAATCGCCAAGCACGCCGAAGGCATCTACGCCGTCATCGACGTGAAGGCCGCCCCGGCGACGGTATCTGAGCTCGACCGCCAGCTGAGCCTGAACGAGTCGGTGTTGCGCACCAAGGTGATGCGCGCCGACAAGCGCTGACTGTCCGCTGTCAGCGCCGTTGCATAGGCTCGTGTGCAGGCTCGCTACGACATGCTCATGACTACCCGCCAGGCGGATCCAGGAGGAAATTGTGGCTGGTGACACCACTATCACCGTTGTTGGAAACCTGACCGCTGACCCCGAATTGCGTTTTACGCCATCGGGTGCGGCCGTCGCGAATTTCACCGTGGCTTCCACGCCGCGGATCTATGACCGCCAAAGCGGTGAGTGGAAGGACGGCGAGGCGCTGTTCCTGCGCTGCAACATCTGGCGTGAGGCCGCTGAGAACGTCGCAGAAAGCCTTACCCGGGGAGCGCGCGTGATTGTCAGCGGGCGGCTCAAGCAGCGGTCCTTCGAAACCCGTGAGGGCGAGAAGCGCACCGTCGTCGAGGTCGAGGTCGAGGAGATCGGACCGTCGCTTCGGTACGCCACCGCCAAGGTCAACAAGGCCAGCCGCGGCGGCGGTGGTGGCGGCTTCGGCGGTGGCGGTGGCGGTGGCGGTGGGGCGCGTCAGGCGCCCGCGCAGGCCAGCAGCCCGGCAGGGGGCGACGACCCGTGGGGCAGTGCCCCGGCATCGGGTTCGTTCGGCGGCGACGACGAACCGCCCTTCTGAACCAACAGAATTTCAGACCAGTAAGAAACGGAAAGAAACAGACACATGGCCAAGTCCAACAAGCGTCGTCCGGCTCCGGAGAAGCCGGTCAAGACGCGCAAATGCGTCTTTTGCGCCAAGAAAGACCAAGCAATCGACTACAAGGACACCGCGCTGCTGCGGACCTACATCAGTGAGCGCGGCAAGATCCGTGCCCGCCGGGTCACCGGCAACTGTGTGCAGCACCAGCGTGACATCGCCCTGGCGGTGAAGAACGCTCGCGAGGTCGCGTTGCTGCCCTTCACCTCGTCGGCGCGGTAATCGACGGTAATCGCTGAAAGCCCAACGAAAGTACGTATAACGATGAAGCTGATACTGACGGCTGACGTCGACCACCTCGGTTCCGTCGGCGACACAGTCGAGGTCAAGGACGGGTACGGCCGCAACTTCCTACTACCGCGCGGGATGGCGATCGTCGCCTCGCGAGGTGCGCAGAAGCAGGCCGATGAGATCCGCCGGTCCCGCGAGACCAAGGCGGTACGCGACCGCGAACACGCCAACGAGATCAAGACCGCCATCCAGGCGCTCGGCTCGGTCGCGTTGCCGGTGAAGACGGCTGTCGACTCCGGCAAGCTGTTCGGCTCGGTCACCGCTGGTGACGTCGTGGCCGCCATCAAGAAGGCGGGCGGGCCGAACCTCGACAAGCGGATCGTGCGGCTGCCCAAGGCCCACATCAAGGCGGTGGGCACCCATCCCGTGGTGATGCATTTGCACCCCGAGATCGAGGTGGAGCTCTCCGTCGACGTGGTCGCGGAAAGTTAGCCCGCACTAACAAGCAATGTCCCCGGTGGCGGCCAGTGGCCGCCACCGGGTTTTGTGCTGCTCGGAACCATATCCGAGATAGCTGGGAAGCGCGATGCGGCGGCGCCCGGCTGGCGAACTTTCCAGAGCATGGTTTCGGACGTGCCTCGTTACCACTGATTAACTTGGGGAAAATCTCGGCGAAAACCAACACGCCCGACGCAGTAACCTGACCCGACACGCCGAAGAGATTCTTGTCCACACTGAATGTCTGGCGTTGGATAGCGGTCACCTGCAGTGATGTATAGAAGGTCGGCCTTGATCCACAGGTTTTCCACACCCCCCTCAACACCGGCGTCAATGGATATGCACACACGATGCACAGGTTCATAAACAGCAGGCACTTGGAGTACTCGCCAGCAACGTCTAGCATCGTCCCGTCGCAAGACGATGGGTGTGTGGGAGTGGGGGTTGTCGGTGCGGTGACTTACGCTCTGAAACTCAGCGATCGAATGTACGTTCGGATGCTTATTTCGGAGGAGGTGAGAGCCAATGGCTGTCGTTGACGACCTCGCGCACTCGGACAACATGGATGCCCCGTCGCCGAGTGAAGACTTCGGCCGGCAGCCGCCGCAGGATCTCGCCGCGGAGCAGTCGGTGCTGGGCGGGATGCTGTTGAGCAAGGACGCCGTCGCCGATGTGCTGGAGCGGCTGCGGCCCGGTGACTTCTACCGCCCGGCTCACCAGAACATTTATGACGCCATTCTGGATCTCTATGGGCGCGGGGAGCCGGCCGACGCGGTGACGGTGGCCGCCGAGTTGGATCGACGCGGCCTGCTGCGGCGTATCGGCGGTGCGCCCTATTTGCACACCCTGATCTCAACGGTGCCGACCGCCGCCAACGCCGGCTACTACGCGGGCATCGTCGGCGAGAAGGCGCTGCTGCGCCGTCTGGTGGAGGCCGGCACGCGGGTGGTGCAATACGGCTATGCCGGTGCCGAGGGCGCCGATGTGGCCGAGGTGGTCGACCGCGCGCAGGCCGAGATCTACGACGTCGCCGATCGGCGGCTGTCCGAGGATTTCGTGCCGCTGGAAGATCTGCTGCAGCCAACGATGGACGAGATCGACGCCATCGCTTCCAACGGTGGGATCTCGCGCGGTGTGCCGACCGGATTCACCGAACTCGATGAGGTGACCAACGGCCTGCACCCGGGGCAGATGATCATCGTCGCGGCGCGGCCGGGTGTGGGCAAGTCCACGTTGGGCCTGGACTTCATGCGCTCCTGCTCGATCAAGCACCAGATGGCCAGCGTCATCTTCTCGCTGGAAATGAGCAAGACCGAGATCGTGATGCGATTGCTGTCAGCGGAGGCGAAAATCAAACTCACCGACATGCGTTCGGGCCGGATGACCGACGATGACTGGACCCGGCTGGCGCGTCGGATGAGCGAGATCAGCGAGGCGCCGCTGTATATCGATGACTCGCCGAACCTGACCACGATGGAGATCCGGGCCAAGGCGCGCAGACTGCGCCAGAAGGCGAACCTGAAGCTAGTGGTCGTCGACTATCTGCAGCTGATGATCTCCGGCAAGAAGCACGAGTCGCGGCAGGTGGAAGTCTCGGAGTTCTCCCGGCATCTGAAGCTCTTGGCCAAAGAGATCGAGGTCCCGGTGGTCGCGATCAGCCAGCTCAACCGTGGTCCCGAGCAACGTACCGACAAGAAGCCGATGCTTTCGGACCTGCGTGAGTCGGGCTCGCTGGAGCAGGACGCCGACATGGTCATTCTGCTCAACCGCCCGGATGCATTCGAGCGGGACGACCCACGTGGGGGAGAAGCGGATTTCATTCTGGCCAAGCACCGGAACGGTCCGACCAAGACGGTGACCGTCGCGCACCAGTTGCACCTGTCGCGCTTTGCCAACATGGCCAGATGAGCCGCGGCAGCTATTGGGTCTCACGGATCGTGGCGGAATCTCGCGCGCGATGGCGGATCCGCCAAGTTCGTGAAGCACGCCGGCGGGTCGACGAATCCGAGGGCCTCGCCCGCAGCCATGTGACGATCAGCTCACCGAAGCAGCTTGATTCCATTGCCGGGCCGAGGTGATCGCCCTGGGTCGCAATGGAGGCAATGCGTCGACCACCAGTGGCCCAGTGGACTGCGGCCAGGATCGACGAACTTGTCAACGCGGCTGAATCGAGGACTCGCTCGCCGGCGGCTGTGACTGCCATGGGACGTCCGCGCTCGATGCGCCCGATCTGCAGTGTCAGGGGGGCGATGAGTGATGGCTGTGCGCGGGGATGACAGGGAGCTTAGCGGCTCTGCGTGCCCAGCAGCCCAGTTGTTGTGCGGTAGGCGCGGCAGGCCGTACCCACGGCGAGGATGAAATCCGGGCTCGCTGCCCTCGCAGCGGCGTATCCGTGGCGTGAATTCCGCTGGCGCGCAGGGCAGGAGCACTTATCGGACGGCCACCGAGGGTCGGCGTGGCAGAGTTGATCCCGTGGACGGTCTCGAGATGGCCACCGCCGAGCGGACAGAGCTGGCCGATCTGCTGGCGACTTTGACGCCCGAGCAGTGGGAGGCGCAGTCATTGTGTGAGCGCTGGCGGGTGCGCGACGTGGTCGCTCATGTGATGAGCTTCGACGACGCCAGTCTGCTCGGCATGTTTGGCCGTGTCATCCGCGGTCGGATCATTGACGCCAACCAGGTGTGGGTCGACGAACTCGCATCGCTGAGCACCGAACAGCTGCTCGACCAACTGCGGGCTCGGCTGCGGCCGCGGGGGCTGGCCACGACCTTCGGAGGCCGGCTCGCGCTGCTCGACGTCACCATCCATCATCAAGACATCCGCCGCCCGCTCGGTCTGCCGCGCCAGATCCCGGCCGAACGGCTGCGTTGCGTGCTGGGTGACAGCCTGCGCACCCCCGAGCTGCCAGGGTGGCACCTGGCCCGCGGTGTACGCCTGACCACGAGCGACCTGGACTGGAGTCACGGCAGCGGACCAGAGCTGACCGGATCGGCGGAAGCCGTGCTGATGGCGGTCTCCGGTCGGCACAGTGCCATCGGGGAGCTGGCCGGCCCCGGGCAGCAGGTGCTGGCTCGGCGGCTCGCCCGCAGACAACGCCGGACCCATGATCGCGCGCGGTCTCGTCCGCGGTAGCAGTGAGAGCGGATCCGCCAATTCCGTGCGGCACGCGGGTTGTTCAATCCGACGAGCGCGTTGCGGTGACCCCCCTGGTGATGGCGCGGCTGGGGCGAGACGGCTCCTGACCTGAGCGCGCGGCGGTGTCAGCCTCTGCGGGCGACGTCTTGGCTGAGGATCTTGGGCCAGGTCTCGACATCGGCCGGGGTGTGCGCCACGGTGAGCGTCGACTGCGGCAGCAGTGCGGCAAGTGATTCCGCGGTCGACAGCGGATGCGCCGGGTCGTTGATCCAGGCCAGGATCGTGGTCGGCACATCGATTCGTGCCAGGGCTTCACTGGTGGGAAGGTCGCTGAGAGCCGCACCGCGAAACAGTGATGGCAGCAACGCATCGGCGACATCGGGAACTGTTTCGGGCGCGCCGACCGTGGCTGGTGGCGGAGTCGCCGCACGCCCCCAGGCGATGAATGCCCCGACTCCCTCGGTTTCGATGATCTCGGCCGCCACCCGGTAATTGGCGGCCTGCGCGGGCCGGGTGTGCCACGCGGTGGCCGGCACCATCAGCGTGAGACCGGCGAAGCGGTCCGGCTCGCGGGCGGCAGCGTGCAGCAGTGTGCCGGTACCCATGGATGGGCCGACCCCATGCACCTGTTCGCCGGGAAACCATTTGTCGAGCAGCCGTAGAAGATCCTCGGCAAGGCGTTCCCACCGGTAATCTTGGGGAACCTTGCGCCCGGTCGACTTGCCGTGGCCGCGTGCGTCGTAGCGCAGCAAGCGGGTCCCGCTGAGCCCCCTGCCGAGGTCAAGATTGAGCACCCGGTCACGCGCCCGGTTGGAGGTAAGTCCGTGCAGTTGAACTACCGGGTGACCACCTTCGTCGCTCAGCTCTACCGCAAGCTCTGCTCCCGGTACCACGAAAGTGGACATCGCGCGACTCTTTTCACGATCGGCCGACTCGTCCCGGAGCCGACCGCGCTGACTGAGCATTCAGGCTATCTGGGGCGTTAGGGTACCGCCATGCGGCTGACCAACGTGGCGCACTTGCGGCTACCGTTCGGACGACTCTGGGGCTATGACGTGTCGGTGTCTGACCTCGGTCGGCAGCTTCCGGTGTCTTTTGACCAGCGCATACACGTAGCCGCGGGTGCGCGACCCGGCTCCTGGATGGCTCTGTCCATTCGATTGCCGGCTGGGGTCAGCCGGCAATCGCTGGCCGATGCGTGGCTGGGCGTGATCGCCCGCCACGGCACTCTGCGAACGGCATTCACACTCGGGGCGGACGGCGATCCGCAGCTGCATGAGATCGATGTTCAACCCGGCAAGTGGGTCGAGCATGAGATCGCCGCGGGCCAGGAGGTCAACGACGCACTGCGAGTAGTTCTCAACGCGACGTGTTCGCCCTATCAGCGGCCCTCACATCGGCTCTGCGTGTTGGAGACTGCCGCCGGATTGACGGTGGTCATCGCTGCCGACCACGCACATGTGGACATGTGGTCGATGCTCGTGATTGCCCGGGACCTGTTGTCGATGCTCGCCGACGCGAGGACCGGACGTACGTCGTCTCTGCAGCCGCGGCCCGCGTTTGTGGTGCACACCCAAGCGCTACTGGACCGTCCCCCGGCGCCGGATCGCGTGTGTGCGCGGTGGGCCCAAATCATCAGCGACAGTGGTGGGGTCATGCCGCGGTTTCCGCTGCCGTTGGGTGAGTCTGGGCCGCATCCGGAACGCGTCGAAGTGCGTGATGTGTTCGATGTCGATGACGGCGCCGCGTTCGCCGCGCAGGCACGCAATGACGGCGTCTCGACGTTGGCACTCGCGGTGGTCGCCATGACTGCGGTAACCCGCGAGTTGGCGGGAGCGCCGCTGCGCGCAGTTTTCCCCGTGCACCGCCGATTTGAAGAAAAGTGGCACGACTCGGTCGGCTGGTTCATCACCAATTCGGTGCTGGAGTCCGCGGTCGTCGAGCCGAACGCCGCGGCCGCCGCCGTCAAAGAAGCGGTGCAGCTTGGTTCCTGGCCACTCGCCGACGTACTGGCTCCGTGGGGCGGAATGCCAATGGCGCCTGGCATGTTCGCCATCTCCTGGCTGGACCAACTTAGACTTCCGGTGCGCATCGACTCGGTCGGACTCGACGCCCAGTATGTGAGCGCGAGGATCCACACCGACGGCGTCATGCTCTGGTTCATTCAGGACGAATCCGGCCTGCATCTGCGATGCCGCTACCCAGATACCGCGGAGGCGCGAACCAACGTGGGGTCCTGGCTGGACCTGCTGGTGGCGCGCCTGCAGGCACTGGCGCAGTCCTCGGTGCGAGGACTGTTGCGGGTAGCAGGGCGCACCTTCCGGGTGCAGCGCGCGACGCGCGAACACGTGGGAGTGATCGCCGAGCTGCTCTCCGACGACGAATTCGGTCAGGATCGCGAAGGCGCCGGACTCGAACGCTACGAGGCGGCCTACGACGTCCTCGTTCGCAACCGATCCAACTATCTCGGAGTCGTCCTGAACGGTTCCGACATGGTCGTCGCGACCGTGCAATTGACCATCATTCCCGGCCTGTCCCGCGGCGGCGCCACTCGGCTGCAGATCGAGGGATTACGGGTCGCCAAAGCCGAACGCGCACAGGGCCTCGGTACCGCACTCGTCGAGTGGGCACACAACTACGGCCGAGCTCACGGGGCGCAGTTGGCGCAGGTGACCACGGACGAGGCACGCGAAAGGGCTCGGGCGTTCTATCGCCGGCTCGGGTACCACGCTGCCCACGTCGGGCTGAAACGCACCATCTGAGTCCGGTGTCTGCGCTCGTGCTCGGTGGGGTTCTTGAAGACACCGGTGCGACCAGCGATTCTTCGATGACATGCGCCACGATCCGCAGCAAGGCTGCGTCGCCATGTCAGGGGGCGCGAGGGTAGCTCCGAGGTCCTATTCACCCGGTCATTCGGGGTCGATCAACGAGCGCAGCAGCGGTGTAACAAGTCGCAGGATGTCGTCGATGTCGGCGTTGACCAAATCGGGCATCCGCAGAATGAA
The DNA here is from genome assembly GCF_002355775.1 of Mycobacterium ulcerans subsp. shinshuense. Taxonomy (NCBI): domain Bacteria; kingdom Bacillati; phylum Actinomycetota; class Actinomycetes; order Mycobacteriales; family Mycobacteriaceae; genus Mycobacterium; species Mycobacterium ulcerans. The sequence goes on from NZ_AP017624.1 coordinate 77,077, forward strand.
CCGCTGGCTGGCGATGCCCATCAAGATGGCGCCGGCCACCGCGGCACGCAGCCTGGCGTCGGTGGCGTCGATGGTGGCCGCTACCGCGTCCACGCCCTGCGTGGTGATGTGCCTGCGCAGGATGTCAGCGGCGTCTTCGCTGGTCATGCTGGTGCGCAGCAGCACGGCCATGGGGCTATTGGGATCGGCGGCCCAGGCAGTAAGCATGGCGCGTGCGTAGTTTTCGGTCGTTTGCCCCGCGTCGTCGGTGCTCAGTTCGGCCACCGGGATGTCCCAATGCACGGCTTCGTGAAACAGCGCCTGCTTGGTGCCGAAGTATTTGATGATCGAGGACTTGTCCACGCCCGCAGCGGCGGCGATGCCCCGTATCGTGGCGCGTTCGTAGCCGACCTCGGCGAAGACAGTGCGAGCGGCATCGAGGATGCGCCGCCGGGTCCGTTGCCCCTTGCGTTCGGTGCTCGGTACGGATTCGACGGGGCCTTCGGGAACCTGTTCTCCGATAGTCACCAGTGCCTCTTCCGCGTCGTTGTGTGAGCGATTATGCCCCGGATCAGCAAAAGTAGACAATCGGTGCGAAATCGCCCACCCTTGCGGAAGGCCCCTACGTGGCCGTCAGACCGAAGAAACCCGCTAGGGAAGGACCCCCACGTGACAGAACCGCGGATGGATTGGGACAGCGCCTACCGGCAAGACGTTCGGCCGCCCTGGAGCATCGGTGCACCGCAGCCGGAACTGGCCGCTCTCATCGAAGGGGGCAAGGTGCGCAGCGAGGTTCTCGACGCTGGATGCGGGGAGGCTGAACTGTCCCTTGCGCTTGCCGCGCAAGGGTATTCGGTCGTGGGCCTCGACGCCAGCGCGACCGCCATCGCCACCGCCAGTGCGGCGGCGGCCGAGCGAGGACTGACCACGGCCACCTTCGCTGCGGCCGATGTCACTGCCTTCGACGGATACGACGGCAGGTTCAACACGGTGATGGACAGCGGATTACTGCACGCCCTGCCCGTGCAGCGCCGCCAGGCCTACGTGCAGGCCATCCACCGGGCGGCGGCTCCGGGTGCGGGACTGTTCATCCTGGCGTTTGCCCAGCGGCCATTTGGCGATGGGATGCCAGGTCCTAACGGTTTCACCGCCGAAGAGCTGCGCGACACGGTGGCAACGCAATGGACCGTCGATGAAGTGCGCCCGGCCACGCTCTATGCCAATGATGTGCAGCTGGCGGCGGGGTCTGCGCCGAGTGTCGAGGCGCAGCGAGACGACAAGGGCCGATTGATGTTCCCGGGATTTCTTCTCCTCGCGCACAAGGGCTGAGGATGACTGAGCCACCCGAGAACGCATTCACCCCGGACGCCCACGGGCCGCCATCTCAGGGAACTCCGGGTCTATGGGCTCACGCAATGGGGCCGACGTGATGGCGGCCCTCATGGGCAGAAACACCGCAGGGAGAAAAGTCACTAGCATGACCACGCTGGCGTATACGAACACCACGGTGTACGCCTGAGACAGGTCGTGCAACAGGTTGGCCCCATAATCGGGATTGAGGGTTCGCGGCGGTATCTGCGAAGGGGCCAGGGGGATCCCCCGTCTGGTCGCGCTTTCGTTAAGGGCTTCGAGGCGGTTCGCCGCGGCAATGTTGGCGCTGCGATTGAACTGGCTGGTCAGTATGACCGACATCAGTGCGGTGCTTGCCGAGGCGGACAGCTGTTGATTGACGCTAACCAGGGTCGAACCCCGCGCGATTTGGTGCGGGGCCAGGGTCTGCACCGCCACCGTGGTGAGTTGCAGCATGATGGAGCCTATGCCCATACTCACGATCGTCAGCCCGATAAGCAGGGTGGGTACGTAAGCGGCGTGCTCGGCGGCGCCGAACGCGAGAGTGCCCATGCCAACGCTGATCAGCGTTACGCCGCCCAACACCACCTTGCCGGCGCCGTGTCTGTCCATCAAGACGCCGGAGGTCGGTATGGTCACCGCGGCACCGAGCCCAAGCGGAATCATGTGTATGCCGACCTGCAACGGTGTTTCACGCAACAGCTCCTGAAAGTAACTTGGCACCAGCAGCACGGCGCCGGAAAACCCCGCGGCGACAAAGACTATCGTCGCATTGGCGACGGTCACCACCCGGTTCCTGAACAGCCGCAGATCTATCAGCGGACGGTCGGCGCGATAGAGAGCATGAAAGACGAAGGCGCCCATCAGAACCAGCCCGGCGGTCGCCGGTATCAAGACATGGCGATCAGCTACGGTCCCGCGGGCTGGAACAGTCGACAATCCGTAGAGAAATGTTGCCAGCCCGGGTGACAGTAGCAGCATGCCGACTATGTCGAGGGTTTCTGACGGTGCTGTGTGATCTCCGGGAAACGCGATGGCTGCAAGGGCTACGTGATCAAGCCGATCGGCACATTGATCCAGAAAATCCACTGCCACCCGTAGTCGTCGATGAGCCAGCCGCCGAGTATCGGCCCAGCCATCGGGCCAAGTAGTAGCGGTATGCCCATCACCGACATGAGCCGAGCGAGTCGGTTGGGGCCCGCCTCGCGAGCCAAGATGGTAATGACCAGTGGCATCAATATGCCGCCACCACCGCCCTGAACCGCGCGGAAGATGATCAGACACGCGATGTTCGGGGCGACAGCGCACAACACTGAACCTAGGGTGAACCCCAACACCGAAATCATGAAGAGTCGCTTGGTGCCGATCCGGTCGGCCGCCCAGCCTGACAACGGGATAGCCGCGGCTTCGGTCAGTGTGTAGGCGGTCACCGTCCAAGCGACGACGGCTTGATTTGAGCCAAAGGTGACGATCAGACTGCGCTGCGCGACACTGACGGCAGTATTGGCCAAATTCACTGCGACCGAAGCGAACACGCAGATTCCAGCAATCCGAAGCAGCGAACCGTCGAGTCTATCGGCGTGGCGCTCTCCCGCCGCCACTGAACTCCCCGTGCTCCCAGCGGGCCGTCCCGGCAGATTATGTTGCAACGCGGTAGCTTTCGCAGGAGTGGTATTCATCGGCAGCCGCTATACGCACGGCCTGGACAGCATCGGACCACCCAGGTTCGGCGGCTCGGTAGCGTGAACCAACATCGAATGACGCCCGGCTACACGCGCGCCGCTGCCGGCTCTTGCGAGACGGACGTGAGTAGTCGCTGACGCGTTAGCCGAGGGGGCCGTGAGCGGATGTTTAGTGGCCACCAGAACCAGCGGCCGAGTAGCGCGGCGATAGATGGGGTCATCAAGGAGCGCACAATCAACGTATCGAACAGCAGACCCAGGCCGATGGTGATCCCGATCTGGCCTATCACAATCAGATCGCTGACCGCCATGGACGCCATCGTCAAGGCAAACACCAGGCCGGCCGACGTCACTACCTTGCCAGTACCGCCCATCGCCCGGATGATTCCGGTCTTTATCCCGGCCCCGACTTCCTCCTTGAGCCGGGATACCAGCAGTAGGTTGTAATCGGAGCCCACGGCCAATAGAACGATGACGGACATCGCGAGCACGAGCCAATGCAGTTCGATGCGGAGCAGGTGTTGCCACAGCAACACCGAGAGACCAAACGATACGCCTAGCGATAGCGCAACGGTTCCCACGATCACTAACGCCGCGACGAAACCTCGCGTGATAAGTAGCATGATGATGAAAATCAGGCACAGCGACGAAAGCCCCGCAATTATCAGAACGTATTTCGAGCCGTCGGCTATGTCTTTGTAGACCGCGGCGGTACCGGTGAGGTAGATCTGGGCGTCCTCCAACGGGGTACCCTTGAGCGCCTCCGCCGCCGCGATATTTATCGCGGAGATGCTCGATATGTCCTCGTATCCCGCCGCGTTTCCTCTGTGAAAGATAAATAGCCGGGCCGCCTTCCCATCTTGGGACAAAAACATCTTCATTCCCCTTTTGAAATCGGGGTTGTTAAAAACCTCTGGAGGCAGGTAGAACGAATCGTCGTTCTTAGCGGCGTCGAATGCTTGGCCCATCGCAGTCCAGTTCTTGCTCAATTCATCCATCTGATCGTAGATCCCGGACATCGTGCTGTGCATTGTCAGAATCAATGTCCGCATACCCTCCATGTTTTGGATCATCTGCGGAAATGTCGCAACGACCTGAGGGAGAATCCGATCCATGTCGGTTAGGCCTCCCGTGAGGGTGGTGAGCTGTTCGGAAACCTGGTCGACGCCGTCGAGGGCATCAAATATCGACCTTAGCGACCAGCAGATAGGGATGTCCGCACAGTGTTTCTCCCAGTAAAAATAGCTCCGAATAGGCCGCCATGTGTCTTCGAAGTCCGCGATGTGGTCACGCAATTCGTCGGTGACGCTCTTCATTTCGAGCGTATCGCCCACCATTCGATGCGTAGTTTTCGACATCTGCAGTATCAGATCGTAGGTCCGCTTCATTAGCGCGATAGTGCTCGTCAGCTGGCCCGCCTGCGTCAGCATGTCGTTCATGCGGTCGCGCTGGTATTTCATGTTTTGCAGCTGACCCGCATTCTGCATGCTGATCTGGAACGGTAGCGACGTATGCTCGATGGGCGTGCCCTTGGGCCGAGTTATCGCCTGTACTCGGGAGATTCCCGGCACATGAAAGATGCCTTTGGCCAACTTGTCCAAGACCAGGAAGTCCGCAGAATTCCTCATATCGTGGTCGGCGACGATCAGCAAGACGTCCGGCTTCATTCGGGACGGAGGAAAGTGACGATTTGCCGCGGCGTATCCAGCATTGGCCGGGATGTTGTCTGGCACATAGGTCTGGTCGTCGTAATTTGTCTGATACCCGGGCAGGGCGATCAGGCCAACCAGTGAGACGGCACAGGTTGCCGTCAGGATGGGAGCGGGCCACCGTACGACAGCGGTGCCAATCCGGCGCCAGCCGCGCGTCTTGATCTTCCGCTTCGGATCGAACAATCCGAAGCGGCTGCCCAATGCGAGAACTGCTGGGCCCATCGTCAGCGCGGCGACGACCGCAACCAGCATGCCTGCGGCACAAGGGATCCCCATGCTCTGGAAATAGGGCATCCGCGTGAAGGTCAGGCAATACATCGCTCCGGCGATGGTCAGGCCGGAGCCTAAGATAACGGGAGCAACGCCTCGGTACATCGTGTAGAAGGCTGTTTCCGCGTCCTCGCCGGCCTGCCTAGCCTCCTGGTAGCGGCCGATGATGAATATGCTGTAGTCCGTACCGGCGGCGATGGCCATGGTTGTGAGCAAGTTAATGGCATAGGTCGACAAGCCAATAACCCCGTGCCACGCCAAAAAGGCGACGACTCCCCGCGCCGCTGTTAACTCGATTCCAACCGTAATGAGCAAAAGTGTCACGGTGACGATTGAGCGATAGACCAGCAGCAGCATGATGAAGATCACCAAGATACTTATCATCGTGACGATGACGAGTGATTTATCTCCGGTGCGACTCATATCGGCGGTGAGTGCCGACGGGCCGGTGACGTACACCTTTATGCCAGGAGGGGGCGGCGTGCGCGCCAGGATCTGCCGCACAGCCTCGAAGGACTGGTTGGCCAGCGGGCCCCCCATGTTGCCGGCGAGGTTCAGCTGCACATACGCGGCTTTGCCATCGGTGTTCTGCGCCCCTTCCGCCGTCAGCGGATCGCCCCAAAAATCCTGAATGTGCTGAACGTGCGTTGTATCGCTGCTCAACTGACGAACGAGGTTGTTGTAGTAGTAATGCGCGTTGTCACCCAGCGGCTGGTCGCCCTCCAAGAGGATCATCGCTGTGTTGTCGGAATCGGACTCCTTGAACAGCTCCCCGATGCGCCTCATCGCAACCGCCGACAGGGCATCTCTGGGATTCATTGAAACCGAATGCAGCTGCCCAACCACCTCAAGTGGTGGCAAGCCCACAGTGAGATACGCACTCAGTGCAATCCAGCCGATGACGATGGGAATGGACAGCCTACGGATCGCGCAGGAAAGCGACTGCCGCACTGGGCGTTTGATGGTCACGCCGACTTTACTATGCAGAAGGTGTACGCGTTGACTTCTTGTGATATTCGCTCGGCCTTGATGACGCCGTCTACGATTATTCGGCAGCCCAATCTGTTGCTATCACCCTGCGCCACAATGTTTCCCGTCAGTGATGCCGACGTTGACTTGATTTCCAGCGACCAGGGCAGATGCGCTCCATCAACCCGGCGCGGCTGGGCGTTGACGTCGAAATAGTCGATATCGGCGACCGTTCCAGCTGGCCCGAAGATTTCATACGTCAGCTGTTTTGGGTTGAAGGGTGTGGCGTCGTCACTGGAGCCGTCGGTATAGAGCTCGGGCTTTTGTGAACCGAAGAACCCGTGAACACGCGATACGCTGAATGCGGTGACGCCGACCACGGTGACGATCACCAGTGGGATCCAAAGTTTGCCAAGAATCTTGAGAGCTGTCATCAGTTCACCTAGCCGCAGTTCTGCTGTTCGAGGACCGCGTCAGTCGGGGGATTCTTCGGCGCGGTTCTGGGGATGAAAGATGGGACTTCGCGGGTGCGCCCTCCGCGTCGAAACCTGGTCGACGGCCGGAGCGGAGCGGCGCGACGGTCGCGAAGGTGGTGTGCTGGGTGATCGGCTCGCTGATCACTGGGGCCCCTAACGATCGGGATTGTTGTCAGCACTGATGTCTGGCTACCCACCTAGAAAACTGAAACCAATTCGCTTTTAGGCGTTAGGAATTCGTGCAGTTACTAGGTGCTGTAGTAGGTAGGGCGTCAATAGCGGGCTCAACCGTACTGTCGCCCTTGGGGGTTGGCAACCCCGCCGAAATTGCGTGAATCCTGTGAGTTGGCTTAATAGCCTTTCGGGCCGAGATTGATGGAATCGCAAGTCGGCGAACAAATGTGACGTGTACTCGCCTTTTCGGGCGGAAACCACCCCAGTGCTTGGGAAACGCGTCGCGCACCGGCACCCATGTGCGACAGGTACAACCGGCCCATGTTGGGGAAACGCCGTTCGTCGGTTGCCCGCAGTGAACGACCGCCGCGAGTCGTTCAGCTGCGGGTTTGTGAATACCTACCGGTAGGGAATTGGTCGCGGCCGCCGGCGGGGTTCGCGTATTCAATTGACTTGTAAAGCTATGTCGCACAACGTTTCAGGCGCTTTGCCGACTGCCGGTGGTGGCGACGAGATGTCGAGCCGACCGGTTGAGCTGCGGAGACTGCGGCCGCGGGCCGGCCTCATTACCCGCCCCGCCCTGGCTGACTCCTGTGAGTTCACTGGGAGGGGTTGCGAAAGCACTTGGGCGGGCGTGAAATATTCGCTTGGCGCCGACGTTAAAACGTCGACTCGAAAGTTGTAATGCTAATGACTATCAGTCCTTTTGACGACGATAATGGCGCATTCTTCGTTCTGGTCAACCACGAGGAGCAGCACAGCTTGTGGCCGACCTTCGCTGAGATCCCTGCCGGATGGCAAGTGGTCTATGGCGAGGAGGAGCGCACAAAGTGTCTGGCATATATCGATGAAAACTGGCCTGACATAGGGCCGAAGAGCCTCCGCGAGAAGCTGGCACGAGGTAGTCACGGCCACACCTGAGCCGCTGGCAAGCTCCCGAACCGAACTCGATCTGACGCGGTTCGCCAGGTTCGGTGACTCGGTGATGTCACGGCGAGGCTGGTCACGGCCTGACGGCCAATTTGTGGTCGCCGGCTGCCCGGTTCACCAAATTAGGGGACCCGCTCTAAGAAAGGCATTTCGATGGCAAGCCAAGAGAAACTTCACACCTATCTCAAGCAGGTCGTCTTGGAACTCGAGAAGACGCGTAGGCGTTTGCGCGAGGTTGAGATGGGGGCTCGGGAACCGATCGCAATCGTGGGTATGGCTTGCCGCTACCCGGGCGGGCTGGAGTCACCCGCAGATCTGTGGTCGGCCGTTGCCGAAGGCCGTGACCTGATTTCGGAGTGGCCGTCGGATCGGGGGTGGTACGGCGAGCCCTATTTCGACGGGGAGTCTCAGACCAGCAGGTTGGGCGCACCGATCGGGGGGTTTCTGGCCGATGTGAGCGCCTTCGACGCGGAGTTTTTCGGACTCAGTTCGAGTGAGGCCTTGGCGATGCATCCACATCAGCGGCTCGCGCTCGAATGCGCCTGGGAGGCGTTCGAGCGCGGGGGTATCGATCCCTCGAGCGTCCGAGGTAGCGACACCGGGGTCTTCCTAGGTGTTACGTCGATTCCGTACGAAACACTGGGCGCAGGGGTGGACGGCGATAGTCCACTGATGTTGGCGGGCCATATGACGAGTATGGCTGCGGGGCGAATTTCCTATCTTTTCGGGCTTGAGGGACCAGCCATGGCGCTGGATACCGCTTGCTCGTCGTCGCTGGTTGCGATTCATCAAGCCGTCGGATCATTGAGATCGGGTGAGTGCTCGATGGCGCTTGCCGGGGGCGCAGCGATCATGATGTCGCCACCGAGCTTCTTTGCCTTGGCGCAAGGCATGGCGTCGGCGAGCGACGCGCGGTGCAAGTCGTTTTCAGCGTCGGCCGACGGTGCCGGTTGGGGCGAAGGGTTGGGCCTGCTCCTGCTGGAGCGCCTGTCTGACGCCCGGCGAAATCAGCATCCGGTGTGGGCCGTGGTGCGCGGTAGCGCCGTCAAGCATGACGGCGCATCGAACGCTCCGCAGGCGCCCAACGGTCTTGCCTAGCAGCGGATTATCCGGCGAGCGCTACCGAATGCTGATTTGGAGGCGGCCGAAGTCGACGTGGTCGAGGCGCACAGCCCGGGAACGCCGGTGGGCGTTCTGGTCGAGGCCGAGGTGCTGATGGCGACATACGGTCAGCACCGGCCAGAGGGGCGGCCGCTGTGGTTGGGTTCGCTCAAATCAAACACCGGACACACTTTGGCTGCGGCCGGCGTTGGCAGCGTGATCAAGATGGTGGAAGCGATGCGGCACCGCACCATTCCATTGACTTTGCACGTGAACGAGTCGACTCCGTATGTGGACTGGGCATCAGGGCGCATTCAGTTAGCGACTGAAACTCAGGAGTGGCCGCGACCGGACAACGCGCGCCGGGCCGCGATATCTGGCGTTGGAATGGGCGGGGTTAACGCACACATCATCATCGAAGAGGCCGTCGAGGAGCCCATGCCAGTGGGTCAGACGGCCTTATCGGACAGTGGCTGGGACGCAGCCTCTCCCGTCGGCCCGTGGATCATCACCGCAAAGTCGCCGGAGGCGCTGCTGGCGCAAGCCGCTCGGACGGTAGCGCATCTTGAGGATGATCCCGACCTACGGGCCATCGACATTGGATACTCGCTGGCTAGCACTCGGGCACAGTTTGCACATCGAGCGATAGTCGTCGGACGCGATCGCAACGAGTTGCTCAACGGGGTGCGATCACTTGTGGCTGGCGAATCTGACCCGGCGGTGGTGCGTGGTGTGGCTGGGCCGTCCGCCAAAACGGCAGCGTTCTTTCACGGCGAAGGGGCGCACTGGCTGGGCATGGGGCGCCAGCTGTACTCAATCTTCCCGGTGTACGCCAAAGCAATCGACGAAACCTGCGAAATACTGAGCAGTCTGATGGGCACGCCAGTTCGTGACCTCCTTTTTGCGTCGGCCGACTCGGAAAAGGGCAGCTTGCTGAGGCGACCCAGCTGCGCTCACCCCGCACTATTTGCCGTGGAGACGGCGTTGTACCGGCTGGCGCAGTCCTGGGGTTTTCACCCCGACGTCGTTATGGGGTGTTCTGCGGGTGAGATCACGGCCGGACATGCGGCGGGCCTGTGGTCATTGCAGGACGCGTGTGCTCTCGTGGTGGAGAGTGGCCGCCTGAGGCAGTCAATGGGTGATGCCGACACCACTGCTGTCAGCCCTGCCGCGGAGCTCTACGCAATTCCTCCGTTGGGTGCCAGCGAGCGTAGTGCCAACGGTGCGTCAGGCAACCACACCGGGGCGCAGTCGTCTGATGGGCAGGAAGCCACGTCCACCGAGCACCAGCAGGCGTCCTCCGCTGACGCGCTGCGAGCAGGCCTTTTCAAGCTCTGCGAGCGGCTCGATTACCGCCTTCCGGATACGCCCATTGTCTCAGCGCATACCGGAACGGTTGTTGATCCTAGCCTGGTCCGCACGCCGGAATATTGGGTAGAACAACTGATTTCACCGGTGCATCTCAAGAAGGCGATACGCCGGGCACGGAGTAGGGAAGACATCACCACTTTCCTGCAAATCGGTCCCGGGGTTCATCCTGCCGCCATGATCCACGGGATTTTCGAAGATGCTGATGGCAGTTCCTCCGGCGTCGTGATTCCGCCGTTGTTGCAGCCAGGCACGGATGAAGATGTCTCGTTTGTGAGCGGGCTGGCCACGGCGTACGCGAACGGGGCGCCAATCGATTGGGCTGGCGTGTACCGCGGTGCGGGAGCACGACGAGTACCGTTGCCGACCTACGCTTTTCAGCGCACGCCACTATGGTTTGATGCGCAAGGCGGCGCAGGCCTGGCCGGGGCGTTCGATGCTCGGGCGTCGGCGGGACCGGTGCACGATGGTGCGCCCGTGTGCACCGAAATCGAGCGGACTGTGGCCGCGGCGATTGGGCAGGTTCTGGGCATCGCCCAAGTCAGCCGCGACGACGGGTTCCTGGCCCTCGGCGGCGAAAGTGTCTCTGCAATGCGGCTGGCCGCGCGGGTTCGCGCGGAGGGCCTGCCGCTAACCCCGGAGCTGCTTTTCGAACACGCCACCGTCAGACAGGTCGCAGCGGCGCTGGAGGAGGCCGCCAACCAGGCCACGGACTGTGGCGCCCCGGGGTGCCTCGCCGCGGGCCGCCAGTTCGAGGCCATGAGCGTGTCGGGACTGTCATCCGCGGAGCTGGCCGCACTGCCAGGACTGTTGGCGATGCTCGACCAGCCGAGGTCAGCATGACGCAGCCAACCAAGCCCGTCGTCGACATCGAGGACGTGATGACGCTCAGCCCACTTCAGCTGGGGCTGTTCGCGCTGGCCATGGCGAGTGTAGCCGCGTCCGACGACTCGTACACCGTCGCATTCGGCATCGATGTGCATGGTTCGCAGGACGTCGGCCTGTTACGCAGTTGCGCGTTGGCGATGCTGAAGCGCCACCCGAATTTGAGGGCCCGATTCCTCGGCCGCGGCTTGCCGCATCCAGTGCAGGTGGTGCCGTTCGAGGTGCAGTTGGAATGGGCGCGTGTCGAGGCCACGGCGGAGACGGCGGGTGCGCTGGAAGCGCAGGAGCGCAATCGCGGATTCGACCTGGAAATGGGTCCGGCGATCCGATTCTTGCTGATCGAGCTACCGGGCGACAGGTGGCGATTCTTGATTACCGCCCACCACATCGTGATCGGCGGCTGGTCCATCGCGCTGTTCGTCGATGAGCTACTCACGTTGTATGAAGCCGACTGCAACATCGACACGTTGCCGGCGCAGCCGCGACCGTATCGCGACTACATCGGTTGGCTCGAGCGCTGCGACGTTGAGCAAGGGCAACGGCAGTGGCGCGAGCATCTCGCCGGCCTGGCGGCGCCTACCCTGCTGGCGGCGGCGCCGCTCGGTAGCAGCGGTGTGCAGCCGGACAGCCTGCCCAAGAGTGCGCAGCTGACCCTGGACGAAGGGGCCACGACATCTTTGGTCGACGGCGCCCGCAGCCGCGGCGTGACGGTCAATACCCTGACGCAGCTGGCCTGGGCGCTGATGCTGTCGACGCTAACCGACCGCCGCGACGTGGTTTTCGGCGTCACGGTGTCGAGCAGACCCGCCGAGTTGGCCCGGGTGGAATCAATGGTCGGGCTTTTCGTCAACACCGTGCCACTGCGTGTGCGTCTCGACCCGAAGACCACTGTTGCCCAGCAATGCGCGTTGATACAACGCGATGCCGCCCGGCTGCGTGAGCATGCCTATCTGAGCCACTCGCAGATCCGGGCACTGGCCGGCATGGGCGAGCTGTTTGACACCCTGCTGGCATTCCAGAACTTCCCATCCCTGGGTCTGGCCGACGGGAAGGCGCGAGCCGTAGGCGCGGCGAGGTTTGACTCCCTAACCGTGCAGAGTCCTACGCACTTCCCCGTCTGCATCACCGCTGAACTCACCGATGCTCGTTTGTCGCTGTCAATAGCAACAAATGCCAACGCATTCGGCGACATCACCGAATCGGCCCTGGGTGATCGCTTGGTGGTAGTACTGCAACGACTGTTGCCGATGTGGGACCGTCCGCTGCGCGACGTCAGCATGCTGCTTGACGGTCAGACCGACGGCGATACGGCCGTATCCGAGCATGCGCGGCTGGATGTGTGGGGTAATCGGGCGGTGTTGGCGGAGCCGTTGGTGGAGCCGGTGTCGGTTCCGGGGTTGTTCGCCGCGCAGGTGGCCAGCCGTGCTGAGGTGACGGCGTTGGTGTGTGGGGATCGGTCGTTGACCTATCGCGAGCTTGATCGGGCGGCTAATCGGTTGGCGCATTTGTTGGTTGATCAGGGTGTGGGTCCTGGTGATGTGGTCGGGTTGTTGTTGCAACGCTCGGTTGAGGCGGTCATCGCGATCTTGACGGTACTCAAAAGCGGTGCAGCGTATTTGGCGATCGATGTCAATCATCCTGATGGGCGTATCGGGTTCATGATCGAGGATGCCGCGCCGGTAGCGGTGATCAGTACCACGGGGTTGGCGCAGTGGTTGGCGGGTTATCCGGTGGCGGTGATCGATATCGATGATCCCGCGATCGCGGCGCGCTATCCCGGCCATGAGTTGCCCTTTCCCAGCGCGGACAACATCGCGTATCTGATCTATACCTCGGGCACGACCGGCAAGCCCAAAGGCGTGGGGATCACCCACCACAACATCACCCAGTTGTTCACCTCGGTCGCCGCCACCGGATTCACCCCAGCACCGGGACAAGTCTGGACCCAATGGTATTCGTATGCCTTTGACGTGTCGGTATTTGAAATATGGGGTGCGTTGCTGCATGGGGGGCGGTTGGTGGTGGTGCCGGAGTTGGTGACTCGGTCTGCGGCGGAGTTGTTGGCGTTGTTGGTGACTGAGGGTGTCAGTGTGTTGAGTCAGACACCGTCGGCGTTTTATGCGTTGCAGGCCGAGGATGCGGCGCAGCCGCAGTTGGGTCGGCAGTCGTGTCTTGATGCGGTGGTGTTTGCCGGTGAGGCGTTGGAGCCGGCGCGGTTGGGGCCGTGGTTGGCCAATCATGGGCAGCGGCCGCGGTTGATCAATATGTATGGCACCACCGAGACGACGGTGCATGCGTCGTTTCGTGAGATTGTGCGCCACGACCTGGGTTTCGCGGTGAGCCCGGTTGGGGTGCCGTTGGCGAATCTGGCGTTTTTGTCCTCGATGGCTGGTTGCGGCCGGTGCCGGCGGGGGTGGCCGGGGAGTTGTATGTGGCTGGTGCCGGGGTGGGGTGTGGGTATTGGCGGCGGTCGGGGTTGACCGCGTCGAGGTTTGTGGCGTGCCCGTTCGGGGCTGCGGGTGCGCGGATGTATCGCACCGGTGATGTGGTGCGTTGGGGCCCAGATGGGCAGTTGCAGTACGTGGGGCGCGCCGATGAACAGGTCAAGATCCGTGGCTATCGCATTGAGTTGGGCGAGGTGGCTGCGGCGTTGTCGCAGTTGGACGGGGTGGATCAGGCGGTGGTGATCGCTCGTGAAGACCGGCCCGGGGATAAACGGTTGGTGGGCTATCTCGTCGGTGGGTTAGAGCCGGGTCAGGCGCGGGCGGCGTTGGCGCAGGCGTTGCCGGCCTATATGGTGCCCGCCGCGGTCGTGGTGGTCGACAGTTTGCAGTTGACGGTCAACGGCAAGTTGGACATCCGGGCCCTGCCGGCCCCGCACTACGGCGCCACCGGCAGTTACCGCGCCCCCGCTTGCCAGGGCTCCGGCGTTGTTGATTAGCAGGCTTGTGAGCTGGGGAATTGTGGATTGAGGAGGTGTAGGCGGCGGTTGGCGGTCAAAGCGGTGATCCGGCAGGCTTCGGCGATGTTGTCGGCGCCGTTGAGGCGGTGCAGATTGATCGCGGTGTTGCGTAGCGTTGCTAGGACCTGTGCGCCGTTTCCGGTATGTGCCCTTTGACGGTCTTCGTCGAAGGTGACGTCGCGTATCCAGTGCAGGCTGTTCTCGATTCCCCAGTGTTGACGCATCCAGGTCATGATCGCGGTAGGGCGGGCGTGCTCGAACGGCAGGCTGCAGATGGCATAGACCACCTCCACGCTGCGCTGGTCGGTGGCGGTGATCAAGCGTTCACGAGTGATCCGGATGATTTGTTTTGCGTAGGGGAAGCCGATTCCTCGTGCAGCGGTGATGATTTGCAGGGTGCGGGTCTCGACACGGCCGTGGCCGCGGGAGTCATCGGTAGCGGCTGCGGGCACCTCGGCCCAGGGCAGCGCGGTGATACGCGCAAGTATTTTGGCTTGGTTGGACTTGACGATCATCAGGTAGTGCGACTTCAAGGTGGCGCAGATCAACTTCGCGGTGACGACCTGGGTATGCATCGCATCCACGGTGACCAGCCACCGCAAGCTACCCGGCAGCAGCGTGAGCAGGGCACGTACGCAGGGAATTTCATTGCTTTTCTCGGCGACAGCGAGTTGACCGAGCACCAATCGGGCACGGTGGGCGAACACCGACACGAGATGCGTGGCTGTCGCTTTGGCGCGTAAAGCACCACGCAGCATCTTGCCGTCCAACGCGATCGGCACCAATCCACTGGGGTCGCTGCTGGCCACGTGTGCAGTGAAGTAACTGCCCATCCTGGCGTTGAGGTCGGCGGGGTCTAGCCGAGACAAAACAGCGCGGAAGGTCTTCTCACTGGGCCGCCGGAACCGGACCCCTAATTGGGCCAACACATCATCGGGAGCGGTGGCCGCCCATGTGGCAAAACCAGCATAGCCGCGCATCCCCGCGGCAGTGGCCAGAACCGCGATCGCCAACAAAGCCATCAGCGAATACCTCCGACCGCGTGGGCCCCTCGGGTCTGGCACCGAGGCCAACACATCGAAAAACTCCGATCCGATGAGCTCGCTGCGCCCACCAGGACTCCAGCGGTCGAACACCTCTGGAACCGACGACACAGGCAATACTGAAACGGTAGGCACGGGCAACTCCAGACCAACGACGAACAGTAACCAACTCGATCGTTCTCCAGATAGCCCGTGCCTACACTCCGGCCCCAATAGCGCGGCACCAAAGATCATCAACCCAGCCCACAAGCCTGCTAATCAACAACGCCGGAGCCCTGCCCGGCCAGCCCGGTCGAAGAAGTCCTCGCCGGCATCTACGCCCAAGTACTCGGACTAGACCGAGTCGCGGTAGACCAATCCTTCTTCGACCTAGGCGGCAACAGCATCTTGGCGATGCGGGTGGCGTCCGCGATCGAGAAGTTTCTGGGTGTGGACCTGCCGGTGCGGCTGATGTTCGAGGCTCCAACTGTTGAAAGCCTCAGCAGACAGTTGGAATCACCCTACAGCTCAGTCGAATTGGCTCCCGTCGAGCTGCTCAAGCAGGGCGCTGGAACGCCCCTGTTTTGCCTGCCGCCTGGTGGCGGGCGCAGTTGGATATATCGGAATCTGGGCGCCTATCTGGACTGCCCGATCATCGGCATTCAACAAGTTCCGTCAGATCAGGAAGTAGAACCCAGATCGGTTGGGGACATGGCACGACGCTATGTCGACATGATTCAGGCGAATCACCCTGATGGCCCCTACAACCTTCTCGGTTGGTCCATGGGGGGCGTGGTCGCCCATGAGATTGCCGTTGAGCTCCGCCGGCGAGGATGCGAGGTCGGCCGGCTCATCGTTCTGGACGCGGCCGGCGAGGTCGATAGCGCCGACAGCGTTGCCGAGCCAGCATCCGAAAGCGATGTCCTGGAACTGATTTTGGTCGCTGCGGGAATCGATATCGCGGAACACCCGCGGCCCCTTACCTATCAGCAGGCAGAAGCACTACTCAACCAACGCACACCGATCGAGTTCTCGCTCCCGCCCAGGCGGATTGTAGAAATCATGCTCGACAACATGAACGCCAATCAATCAATGAGATTGAAGCATGTCCCGGATGTATTTGACGGTGACATGATCGTCTTCTCCGCCAAGCGGGGCAGCGGCGGCCGATCACTCGCAGACAGTTGGCGGCCATACGTTTCCGGCGATATCACGGAATATCCCGTCGATTGCACGCACGCGTCTATGTTGGACATCCAATCACTGCAATTATTCGGAGAGCGGATCGCTATCTACCTGAATTAGTTGAACGGCAATAAGACCGACTCGCCCTGAGACTGGAGGTACGACCAATGAACCGCCGCTATTTGTCGGATGAAGAGATACAAGGCCTGAACCGAGACCTCCGAATACTGGTCACGACAAATGGCACTCTCACCAGGATTCTCAATATCGTCACCGCCGACGAGATCGTCATCCAGAACATCGATCAGGAGATTCTGCCCGACGCGCCGACTCCGCCGGACCGCGCGCAGTTGCCCAAAGGCCGAACTCTGCTGCGCAATGTAGTGCTCCAAGGCAGGCATTCCGGGAGCTCATTCGTAGCCGCAGAGACTTCGATCGTCGTCGATCGAGTCCCGCCCGAGCTCATAGAAAGCCTGATGAACACGGACCGCCCGATTGGCGAGTTGCTGGTGGCGAGTCGCATCGAGTTCTTCAAGGAAGCGCCGGAAGTCTGGATCGGCGAGTTGCCGGAGTGGATCGTGGCTCCGGAATACGGAATCTCACAACATCAAGCCCTCGCCCGCCGATACACGATCTTCATCTCGGGTCAACCGGCGATAGTCATCACGGAGCATTTCCTTCCGGAGATATTCATCTGCTGTCTCAACAACGACATCGCGATCAACAAGGACATTCGGCCTATATCGGCACCAAGGCCCAAACAGTGACTTGAAGCGGCGGCATCGGCACCAGCCGACTGTAGGAAGTTCCAACTTCTTCACGTGTAGGTCTGCCTTAAGACAAGGGCCTGCATCCCTGCGCCATGCGGGGAAACGAATGTGTTCATAGTGGCGAGTCAGGACGGGGTCATTCGGCATGCGAAATAACAATCTAGCGTGGCTGCTTGCCAACCAAGCATTGGCGTCAGAATGGGCGTCCTCGCCGGGATACTACGCGCCGAACATCGTGACCCACGCCCAAATCCATGAGGGTGCGGCGCGCCTCGGCAACGTATTTGGTTCCCGGGGTCTGTGCACTGGCGACCGTGTCCTGCTGTGCCGCCCGGACTCAACCGATTTGGTGCAGTTACTGCTGGCCTGTCTGGCTCGGGGGATTGTGGCGTTCATTGCGAATCCGGAGCTGCGCCCCGACGGCCATGCATTCCAGGAGCAGGACACGCAGCCGGCACTTGTGGTGACCACTGATGCTCTGCGCGACAGGTTTGCGCGGTCCGGCATCGTGGATCCGGGGGAGCTGTGGGCGGAAGCCAACCAGGCCAAACCGGCGGCCTACGAGCCGTTGACCGGCGATGCCCTTGCCTACGGCACCTATACGTCCGGTACCACCGGCGCCCCCAAGGCGGCGCTGCATCGGCACGGCGACGTGTGGGCATTCATCGACGCCATGTGTCGCAATGCACTACGGCTCACTCCTGACGACGTCGGGCTAAGTATCGCGCGCATGTATTTTGCCTATGGTCTGGGCAATTCGGTGTGGTTTCCACTGGCCACCGGCAGTTCTGCGGTGATCAGTCGTTCGCCGCTGGGCGCCGAGTCGGCGGCCAACCTCAGCGAGAGGTTCTCGCCATCGGTTCTGTATGGCGTGCCAACCTTTCTTGCGAGAGTTGCCGACACCTGCGCCGCCGATGCGTTCCGGTCGTTGCGCTGTGTGGTCTCCGCAGGCGAGGCACTTGAGCTCGGCCTGGCCCAGCGACTGATGAAGTTCTTTGGCGGTATCCCCCTCCTCGATGGAATAGGCTCCACCGAGGTTGGGCAAACGTTCATCTCGAGCACGGTCGATGAATGGCGCCTCGGGACTCTAGGAAAGGTTCTACCCCCTACGAGATACGTGTGGTGGCACCGGATGGCACCACCGCCGCACCCGGGGTTGAGGGAGACCTTTGGGTCCGCGGACCGTCGCTGACCGCCGGCTATTGGAATCGACCTACCGAGCCTCCGTCGATCAGCGATAGCTGGCTCGACACGCGGGACAGGGTGTGCGTCGACGCCCACGGATGGGTAACTTACCGGTGCCGCGCGGACGACATAGAAATCGTCGGCGGCATCAACATCAATCCGCGCGAGATTGAACAGCTCATTCTCGAAGACGACCTGGTGGCCGAGACGGCGGTCGTTTCCGTACGGGAAGCCACCGGCGAATCGTCGCTTCAAGCGTTTCTGGTGCCCGAAAGTGGCGCGTCGCTTGGTGAATCGGCGATCAAAGAACTTCATCGGCGGCTGCTTGGCAGCTTGTCGCCGCACAAGGTCCCGCATCGATTCGAGATCGCAGAGCGGCTCCCCCGCACCGCGTCCGGCAAACTACAGCGCGGCCAACTCCGCACGCAGCCTGCGGCGCAGCCAGTTTGGGGGCGCCGGTCCACGGTGGGGACGTCCGACTCGGATGGGCAGCGCGATCCCCAAACGCAAACCAACTACAAGGTTGGCCCGAGAGTCGGCCCGGTAACACTTGACGAGCGCCTGGCAGTTCTACAGCAAGAAGGTCACCGCCTGATCGCCGACACAGTCAGCGCAGAGGTGGCCCAGATCCTGGGGGACCCGGCCGCTGAGCGAATATACCGCGACGTGGCCTTCGCCGAGCTGGGTTTTGACTCGCGCATGACGGTTGAGTTGCGTAATCGGTTGGCGGCGGTGACGGGGTGGCGGCTACCGGAGACGGTCGGGTGGGACTATGGCTCGATTTCTCAGCTGGCAGCGCATTTGAGACCGAGCTAGCTGGATCGGGTGGCCGGGGGAAGCCGGGTCCTTCGGTGGTTGGTGGGGCGCCGGTGGCGATTGTGGGTGTGGGGTGTCGGTATCCGGGTGGGGTGTAGTCGGCGGGGGGTTTGTGGGATGTGGTGGTGGGGGGTCGGGATGTGATTTCGGGGTTTCCGGTTGATCGGGGTTGGGATGTGGAGGGGGTTTTTGATCCGGATCCTGATGCGTTGGGTAAGACGTATTGCCGGTTGGGTGGGTTTTTGGATGGTGCTGATCGGTTTGATGCGGGTTTTTTGGGATTGGGCCTAGTGAGGCGTTGGCGATGGATCCCCAGCAGCGGTTGTTGTTGGAGTGTTCTTGGGAGGCGTTGGAGGACGCGGGGATTGATCCGGTGTCGTTGCGGGGTTCGGTGACTGGGGTGTTTACCGGGTTGATGAGTTCTGATTATGGGGCGGGGCGGGTGTCTGGGGATTTGGAGGGTTATGGGTTGACGTCGGCGGCGGCGAGTGTGGCTTCGGGGCGGGTTGCGTATTTGTTGGGCCTAGAAGGTCCGGCGGTGTCGGTGGATACGGCGTGTTCGTCGTCGTTGGTGGCGTTGCATTTG
The DNA here is from genome assembly GCF_002355775.1 of Mycobacterium ulcerans subsp. shinshuense. Classification (NCBI taxonomy): domain Bacteria; kingdom Bacillati; phylum Actinomycetota; class Actinomycetes; order Mycobacteriales; family Mycobacteriaceae; genus Mycobacterium; species Mycobacterium ulcerans. The sequence continues at coordinate 96,499 of NZ_AP017624.1, forward strand.
GCGGCGGCGTCGTTGCGGTCGGGGGAGTGTGATGTGGCGTTGGCGGGTGAGGTGACGGTGATGGCCACGCCGGCAACGTTTGTGGGGTTTTCTCGGCAGCGGGGATTGGCGGCTGATGGGAGGTGTAAGGCGTTCGCGGGGGCTGCGGATGGGACGGGGTTTTCTGAGGGTGCTGGGGTGGTGGTGCTGACGCGGTTGTCGGAGGCGCGGCGGCGGGGCCTTGCGGTGTTAGGGGTAATCGCGGGATCGGCGGTGAATCAGGATGGTGCTTCTAATGGGTTGACCGCACCCAATGGGCCTGCGCAGCAGCGGGTGATCGAGGCGGCGTTGGCTAACGCGGGGTTGACCGCTGCGGATGTGGATGTGGTGGAGGGCCACGGGACGGGCACCACGTTGGGTGATCCTATTGAGGCGCAGGCGCTGTTAGCGACTTACGGGCAGGCTCGCCCGGCCGATCGGCCGTTGTGGCTGGGTTCGATCAAGTCGAATATGGGCCATACTCAGGCCGCGGCGGGAATCGCTGGGGTGATCAAGATGGTGCAGGCGATGCGCCATGAGCTGATGCCGGCGACGTTGCATGTGGATGTGCCTTCCCCGCATGTGGATTGGTCCTCGGGGGCGGTGTCGTTGTTGACCCAGCCGCGGCCCTGGCCGGCGGTGGATGGCCGGCCGCGTCGGGCGGGGGTGTCGTCATTTGGGATCAGCGGCACCAATGCGCATGTGATCGTGGAACAGGTTTGCCCTGCGGTGGTGGCCGAAGCCGTTGATGTGTCCCCGGATTCGCTGCCGTGGGTGGTTTCGGGCAAGTCGGAGGCGGCGGTAGCCGCGCAGGCAAAGCGGCTACTTGCTGCCGCGCAAGCCGATGAAGGCCTCGATCGGCTCGATGTGGGCTTCAGCTTGTTACGGCGCACGGCGTTTGAGTATCGGGCCGTGGTCCTGGGCGAGGACCGTCAGCAACTGATATCGGGATTGACCGAACTGGCCGCCGGGCAGCCCGGCCCAACAGTACTCAACGGCCGAGCCGCCACGGTAGGCAAGACCGTCATGGTATTTCCCGGCCAAGGCTCGCAATGGCCGGGAATGGGCCGCGAATTGTTAGCGGCATCGCCGGTGTTCGCGGAGCACATGCGCTTGTGCGCAGAGGCGTTGGGCGAGTTCGTGGATTGGTCGTTGCTCGATGGGGTCAACGGCGTCGCGGGGGCGTCGACGCTGGATCGGGTAGATGTGGTGCAGCCCGTCTTGTGGGCGATGATGGTGTCCTTGGCCCAGTTATGGCGCTCGATGGGCATGGTCCCCGACGCGGTGATTGGGCACTCGCAGGGTGAGATTGCTGCGGCGTGTGTGGCCGGGGCTTTGTCGCTGCGGGATGGCGCGGCTGTGGTGGCCTTGCGTAGTCGGGCGTTGGTAGATCTGGCTGGCACCGGCGGCATGGTGGCTATCGCATGCGGTGTCGAGCGGGTGCGCGAGTTGGTGGCCGACTACGGAGATCGGCTGAGCTTGGCTGCGGTTAATGGTGTTGCGGCGGTGGTGGTTTCCGGCGAAGCCGAAGCTTTGCACGGATTGACGGGGCGTTGTGAGGCCGAGGGCATGAGGGCGCGCCGTGTCGAGGTGGACTATGCGTCGCATTCCGCGCAAGTGGAGTCGATCGGTTCTAGCCTGGTGGAAGCCCTGGCCGGGGTGCGGCCGCGTTCGTCAGACATCGAAATTGTCTCGACGGTGACCGGTGCGTCGGTGGATGGCGCTTCGTTGGACGCCGACTACTGGTATCGCAACATTCGGCAGACGGTGCGCTTCGATCGAGCGGTGCGTTACTGCCACGAGCAAGGGTGCCGGACCTTCGTTGAGGCCAGTCCCCATCCGGTGTTGCTGGGCGGTATCGAAGAATCGCTGGCCGAGGGGATCGGGCGGCCCGATTCCGCTGGGGTGATCGTGATTCCGACATTGGGCCGCAACGAAGGCGGCGTAGAGCGGTTTTGGATGTCGCTGAGCCAGGCCTGGGTGGCCGGGGTGGGGGTGGATTGGTCGGCGGTGTTTGCGGGCTCGGGTGGTCGGCAGGTGGGGTTGCCGACGTATGCGTTCGCGCGGCGGCGGTTTTGGCTGGACGGCTCGGCCAGCGCTGCCGATGTGGGCGAGGCGGGGCTGGTAGCGGCTGGGCATGCGTTGTTGGGTGCGGTCGTTGAGCAGCCCGATACCGGTGCCGTGGTGCTGACCGGACGGTTGTCGTTGGCGCGTCAGCCATGGCTGGCCGATCACCTGGTCGGCGGCGCGGTGCTGTTCCCCGGCACCGGATTCGTGGAACTGGCCATTCGTGCCGGTGATGAAGTCGGATGCGGTGTGGTCGAGGAGTTGACGCTGGCGACGCCGTTGGTACTCAATGCCGGCACCGTGGTACAGGTGCAGGTGGTGGTGGGTAGTGCCGGGCAGTCGGGGCAGCGGTTGGTGTCGATGTACTCCCGCGCGGACCAACCCGATCAGCATTGGGTGTTGCATGCGCAAGGCAGTGTGGCGCCCGCAGCGGTGCAGCCGGCCCCGGCCGCCTCGGCGGAGCTGTCGACCTGGCCCCCGGCCGGTGCAGAGGCGGTCGATATCGGTGGCCTCTATGAACGGCTGGCGCGACGCGGCTATGGGTATGGCCCCGCCTTTCAGGGACTGCGCGCGGTCTGGCGGCGCGGCCGCGACGTCTTCGCCGAAGTCGGCCTGCCCAACGACGAGGGCCTGGACCTGACCGACGTCGGGATCCACCCAGCACTGCTGGATGCGGCATTGCACGCATGGCTGTGTGTGGGTGGCTTCGGTGGCGACGGCGAGGCGACGGTGCTGCCATTTTCCTGGCAGCACTTGTCATTGCACGGCTCGGGCGCTTCGCGGCTGCGAGTTCGCATCGCGCCGGCTGGACCGAGCGCGGTATCGGTGGAGTGAGTTGGCCGATGGTGCGGGTCTTCCGGTCCTATCGGTGGGTTCGCTAACTACCCGCCCGGTTGGCGCCGCGCAGCTACGGGCCGCGATGTCAGCGGGAGGCGATGGCACCGGCCGGGAGCTGTTGGATGTGGTGTGGACGCCGATCACGTTCGAGCGCGACAGCGTTCAGCGCGAAGGCGAACGCCGGGTGGTCTCCTGGGATGACTTCCTTGCCGGGCGTTGTGCGGCTGCGCGGGACCTTGACCGGGACGTTGCGGTTGTGTGGCAGTGGGAGTCCGGCGGCGCTGAGTCGGTGGTGAACGCGGTGTATGCGGCCACCCACCGAGTCCTAGAGGTACTGCAGCGCTGGTTGGCTGACGACCTGCCCGCCGTGTTGGTGGTGTGTACGCGGGGGGCGATGGGGCTCGCCGGCGAAGCCATCACTGACCTGGCCGGGGCCGCGGTGTGGGGGTTGGTGCGGTCGGCCCAGACCGAACACCCGGGTCGCATTGTGCTGATCGACACCGACACATCGATGGCCCTGCCCACAGTCATCGGCGTAGGGGAACCGCAGTTGGTGGTGCGCGCGGGTGATGTGTACGCCACCCGGCTTGCCCGAGGCAGGGCGGCGCTGCGCATACCGGACGCGGGCCAAGGGTGGCAGCTGGCCGCCATCGGCGGGGGCACCTTTGATGACGTCGTGTTGGAGCCGTGCCCGCGGTCGGATGAACCACTGGCGGTGGGCCAGGTGCGGGTCGCATTGGCTGCGCTTGGGGTCAACTTCCGGGACGTGCTGGTGGTGTTGGGGCTGTATCCCGGCAACAAGCCCACCCTCGGCGGCGAGGGCGCCGGGGTGGTGGTCGAGGTCGGTCCGGGAGTCAGCGGGCTGGAACCCGGTGATCGCGTCCTGGGACTGATAAGCGGCCGTTCGGAGTGTGTGGTTGATCAGCGGCTGTTGGTTCCGATACCGGCAGGGTGGTCGTTTGCTGAGGCGGCCAGCGTGCCGATCGTGTTCCTGACGGCCTTTTACGGGTTGTCGGATCTGGCGGGGCTTCGTCGTGGAGAGTCGGTGTTGGTCCATGCGGCCACCGGCGGGGTGGGCATGGCAGCGATTCAACTGGCGCGGCTATGGGGGGCGCGGGTCTTTGTGACTGCCAGCCGCGGCAAGTGGGACACATTGCGCGCAATGGGTTTTGACGATGATCAAATCGCGGACTCCCGTACGTTGGAGTTTGAGGAGAAGTTCTCGGCGGCTACCGGCGGCCGTGGAATCGATGTTGTGCTGAACGCGCTTGCGGGAGAGTTCACCGATGCCTCGCTGCGGTTGCTGGCCGACGGGGGGCGCTTCATCGAGATGGGTAAGACCGATATCCGTGACGGCCAGGAGGTTGCTCAAGAACATCCTGGCGTCAGCTATCGGGCATTCGACCTGGCTAACGAGGTTGCGCCGCAACGCCTTGGGCAGATGCTGGCCGAATTGATGACGTTGTTTGCGGCCGGGAAGCTGCATCGGCTGCCGGTCAAGAGCTGGGATGTGCGGTGCGCTCCGCAGGCCTATCAATTCGTCAGTCAGGCCCGTCATATCGGCAAAGTGGTCCTCTCCACACCAACGGAACTGCGCGATGCGCTGGCGGCAGACACGGTATTGATCACTGGCGGCACCGGGCTGGTCGGCTCGGTGTTGGCTCGCCATTTGGTCAGTGCCTACGGCGTGCGGAATTTGGTGCTGATCAGCCGCATGGGCGAACAGGGCGCGGGTGTGGCCGAGCTGGTGGATGAGCTCTCCGAAGCTGGCGCCCGTGTGCTGGTGGCCGCTTGCGACGTGGCCGATCAGAGTGCGGTGGAGAAATTGATAGTCGGCTGGGGCCGGGAGTATCCGGCGCTAACTGGGGTCATTCATGCGGCCGGGGTGCTCGATGATGCGATAATCACCTCGATGACACCGGATCAAGTCGATTCGGTGCTGCGGGCCAAGGTCGACGGGGCGTGGAATCTACACCACGCGACTCGTGGTCTAGGGCTGTCGATGTTCGTGTTGTGCTCCTCGATTGCGGGCGTGGTTGGGGCTCCCGGTCAGGGGAACTACGCCGCGGCCAACGCGTTTTTGGATGCGCTCGTCACAGACCGGCGCGCACACGGCTTGGCGGGCGTGTCGTTGGGGTGGGGGTTATGGGAGCAGGCGAGCGGCATGACCAAACATCTGCGCGGCAGCGATGTGAGTCGGCTCAGTCGCGGCGGGTTCGCGGCGATATCCGCCCAGCAGGCGCTCGATCTATTCGACGCCGCGCTGATTGTGGATCAACCCACGGTACTGGCCGCCCGTCTCGATCGCAGAGCGTTGGAAAACCCGGCGCTCAATGCCGACTTGCCGACCCTGTTTAGCGACTTGATTACTCGGCCCATGCGGCGCAACGTCGATAACGACGGCACGCCAACGGAATTGGCGCTCGTCAACCGCTCGAACATGATGACCCAGGATGAGCAGCACAACCTGCTGACCGAAGTTGTGTGTGCCCAAGCGGTGATGGTGCTGGGCCGGCTCAACGCCGTCGACATCGACCCAAACGCTACCTTCAGCGACCTCGGGTTCGACTCGCTGACAGCTATCGAGCTTCGCAACAGGCTCAAAACCGTTACCGGGCTGACTTTGCCGCCCACTTTGATCTTCGATCACCGAGCCCCGAGCGCGCTCGCCCAACACCTCGGCCAACAGTTGTGCGCCACCCATCAGCACGAATCTCACAACGCCATGGCGCCCGCCGATTCTGAGGACGAAAAGCTGCGGTCCGTGCTCAATACGATCTCGGTTGCCGATCTGCGAGATGCCGGCCTGCTGGACAAACTGCTACGCCTGCGGAAAGACCCCGATCCAAATCTCCGGGTGGACCGGGTGGACAACGTAGGAACCAAGCAGCAGGAACTCGAAGGCATGATCAACTCACTAAGCCCCGAAGAATTGGTAGCGATGGCGCTCGCCGAGCCCTCCGGCGGCAATCGCATGGATAGTGGCGGTTAGCCCGCGGGCCCGATGCGATGCAACAACTGGGTCCGAAGTGCGCTCGCGGTCAGCTGTCGCAGCCGGATAGGGCGTGGCTCGATGCGGCGCGTTCGTCAAGGTGCCAGCCGAGCACCGACCGGCCTAGCGCGCTCAAACTCAGCGGGTCACAGTTGTCAGCCACCGGCGCTCGGGCAATAGGCCAGTCGACCCAAATATTTCTCCCGCCACGTTTCCAAGTTTTCGCTGTGGTCGACGTCATCGGGGTGCAACCCCGGCTTGAAATACATGTTTGCGTTGGGGGCGTTGCCTTCAAAAGAATGGGATACGGGGCAGCATGATCGTGCGGCGCAGCGTTTTGATGGGATGGAGCCAGGCCCACGAAGCGCCGCCGAGCCATACACTTGCCGCGTGAACATCAGCAAGGCCATCGTCGGCGTAGTGACAGCACCTATCCGGGCCGGCGTCGCGGTGGCCGACGCAGGACTCAGCGTTGCGGCCGTCGCGCTCGGGGCTGTGAAGCAATCCTTGGGTGAGGAAAGCCGGAAGACGGTAGACCCGATCACCGACCTATTTCCGCTGCGCGGCGCAATCGTGGGTGCCAACCGGGTTGCCGAGTTGACCGAAAACGACAGGGCGATGGGGCGCGCTCTGGTCCGGGGCGGGGCGGCGGACAAGCTGATGCGTCCGGGTGGGATTGTTGACCTGTTGACCGCACCCGGGGGTTTACTCGATCGGGTATCCGCTGCAGACAGTTCCTCGCTAGAGCGGATCCTGGCGCCCGGGGGGCTCGCTGATCGGCTGCTCGCTGAGGACGGGCCGCTGGAGCGGATGTTCGCCGCGGACGGCATTATCGAGCGGATGTTCGCCGAGGACGGCGTCATCGACAAGTTGCTGGTCAAAAACGGGCCACTCGAGCAATTCACCGAAGCCGCCGAAATCCTGAGCCAGCTCGCGCCCGCCGTGGACAAGTTGACGCCCACCACCGACACCCTCGAGTCCGCTGTCGTCACCCTCAACAAGATGGTCAACTCGCTCAGCGGCATCACCGATCGCATTCCGCGGCGGCGGTCGACGCGGCCGGCGGTGCGCGCCAAGCGCACCACGGACCAAGCTGGCGTCGATGAGTGAGTCGACCGGCGCACCGGCACACCCCCGCTAAGCCATGGTGTCCGCCTGGCGAGCCCGTAGGTGATGGCGGTGGGGGAGTGCACCACGCTGATTGCCTGGGAGGCCTGGCGTTTCCGGCGCGGTGACAACGCGGCGATCTCGCGGCGTCAACGGGCCCGTTTGCAGACGCTGGTTCGGCATGCGCGAACGGCGTCCCCGTACTATCGCCGCCTGTACCGGGACATTCCTTCGGGGCAGGTCCCGCTGGCGTCACTTCCCGTCGTGTCCAAGCGCGACCTCATGGCGCATTTCGACGACTGGGTGACCGTCCCGGACATCACCATCGAGTCCCTGCGGCGCGACTTCTTGTCCGACCACTCGCTGCTGGGGGCCCGCTATCTGGGCCGTTACCACGTCGCGACTACATCGGGAACGAGCGGAGAGCCGGCCATCCTGATTCACGATGACGCGTCGTGGGCGGTGTTCCAGTTCGTGGGCCGCCGGGGCGAATCGCGGTTCATCGCTCGACGAGAGCTGCTGTCGGGGGTGCTGCGGCGCGGTCTGCGTGCGGCGGCGCTGTTCGTCGCCGACGGGCACATCGGTGCCTCGGCCGCGTTGGCCGCTGCGCGACGCCGCAGCGCCTTTCTGGCCAGCCGCGCACGGGTCTTCTCGGTGCCGCGACCGGTGCCGGATCTGGTGCGGGAAATCAACGAGTTTCAGCCAACGATCGTGAAGGGCTACCCGAGCGCGTTGGCGCTGCTGGCCGGCGAACAACGCGCTGGCCGGCTAGCGATTGAGCCCCTGCTGGCGATCACCGCAGGCGAACAGCTGACGCCCGCGCTGCGCGCCGACATCGAGTCGGCGTTCGGCTGCCCGATCCAAAACCGTGATGTCTCAGCCGAATTCCCCGGCTTGTCGATGGAATGTCGGTACGGGTCATTGCATGTCAACACCGACTGGTATCTATTCGAGCCGGTCGATGAGAACTACCAACCCGTGGCAGCGGGGGCTGTCTCCCACACCGTTTTGGTCACCAACCTGGCCAATCGGGTGCAGCCGCTCATCCGCTATGACCTGGGTGACCGGGTGAAACTGACCGGCACCCCGTGCGCGTGCGGCAATCGGCTGCCGGCCATCACGGTAGAAGGGCGCGCCGCCGATCTGCTCTTATTCGAGGCGCCCGATAGGACCGCGATCACGGTGTTGCCGCTGGCCCTGGTGACCGTAATCGAAGAAACCCCGGGTGTGCACCGGTGCCAGGCCATCCGCACCGGTCCACGGGCCCTGACGGTGCGGCTGGAGATGTCACCCGACACGGACCCGGGCCAGGTGTGGCGTGCGGTCGACGAGCGGTTGCACGCGTATTTCGCCGCGCAGCAAACCGCACCCGTTGCGGTGGAACACGCGGTCGAACCGCCCGCCGTCGACCCGCGCAGCGGCAAGTTCCGCCAGGTATGGTCAGCGCACTGATCGTCACCACCATCGCGAGTTCTTTTCGAACGCAACATGTTTGCGGTCATGCCCGGCAGGTGAAGGCAACGGCGACGCTGGGTCAACAGGGCTACGCCGCTTCGTCACGACAGATGGCCCCGGTCGATTTCCCGCTGAATCTGCTCTTCGGTTATCGGTCGCATGCCCAGGAAAACGCCGAGGCCATGAAAGACGAGGCCGATCCCCCAGCCCAGCGCGGGCCATATCGGCCAGAAGTACCCGCCGGAGGTAAAAAACCAGATCGCGATCAGCGCCGCGTTGCCGAGGATGTAAGCGCCCAGGTGGCACCAGAAACTGCGCTTCGCATGGATGCGGGCTAGCGCCTGGCGTCGCTGTTCATCGGTCATATCGCCTCGTTCGAGCCGGCAATCTCCAATGTCCTCGAGCATACGGGCAGGCTCGACGGAAACGTAGTGCCTTGCTCGAGGTCGGGGCCCCTTTGCCGGCAGTGACGTAGCCGGTGCGCGCACCGGCTGGTCGGCTGTGGCCCGAAAACGCTTGCCCGGGTGAGTGGTCCAGATGCCCTACCGCGTGGGGTCCACCGCGGCCGCGGTCAGCTGAAGCGAACGTTCAGAGTCGCGAGGCCGAAGATCTTGCGGCCACCGGACTTTGCGGCGACGATGACGACGCCGGTGCGGGTCGCCGGGTCCAGCGACTTGATCCGGCCGCTGTATTCGATGTCCGCGCCTTCGGCGGCGGACACGATGGCGGGCTGGGACAGCCGCACCGCATAGCGGGTAACCGCGCCCGGGTCCCCCGACCATGCGGAGAGGAATCCGGCACCCAAACCCATGGTCAGCATCCCGTGGGCGATCACATCGGGCAGCCCCGCCAGCTTGGCGATGTTTTCGTCCCAGTGGATCGGGTTGGCGTCGCCGGCGACGCCGGAGTAGTTGACCAGGTCGCCGCGGGACAGTCGCGCGTGGCGGACCGGCAGCTCGTCGCCCACCTGCACGTCATCGAAGGACGGCGTACCCGGCGTCCGGGTCGTGCCACCGTCGGCGATGCGAATTTCGCCCTCGGGGCGCATCGTCTTCTGATACGCGGCATCGGCTGCGGCGATCTCGAGGATGTTCACGTCGTGCATGATCGTGTTCTGCACGGCCGACTTGATCGCCGGATCGACATCCTCGGCGGTGATGCCGACGACGGTGGTGTGCAAGGTGTGCACCCGTTCGCCGGCGGTGTCGGTGAAGGTGTTGGTCACGGTGATGAGGTCTCGGCCGGCAATCCTGCGTACCGAGGACAGTTCGACATCCACGTGCAGTTCGTCATCGGCCACGATCGGGCGGTGCTGCTCGAAGACTTCTTCGGTCTGCATGTAGGTGTCGTAGCCGACGACCACCGACTCGAACAGGTAGCGATTGGCGGCCATGGCCGGTATCGACGTGAAGGTCAGCGGCGTCACCAGACCGGAGTAGCCCAGCTTTTCGGCGGCGGCCATATCCCAGTGCGCAGGGTGGTAGTCCTGCACGGCGCGGGCATATTCGCGCACTTTCTCGCGGCCGACCCGGTAGGTTTCGTCCAGCCGGTAGTAGTGGCCGACCCGCGATTCCATCGCCGACGCTTCTGCTGCTGCGGTCATGAATTTGCTCAACTTTTCTATCGGCTTGTTCGGTGTGGCCGACCAGGGCACAGTAACGCGCCAAAGCCGCGTTAATAGACACCGATGGCGTTTGCCTGGCTGCTGTGGCCGACGGCGGGGGTGTGCCGATGACCGGCCTGATCAGCCCGCCACGCCGTCCATGTGGTCCACCCCGGCGGCGCCATCGAGAATTTCTGTTCCGTCCGCGCTGCGGTCGCTAATTGGCGTTTGTCGAATTGTGGCACTATTTTGCTGGGGTGATGTCCTCAGCTTTTGGCGCACTCGCACGCCGGATCGCCCCCTTCCTGGCCGTTTCGGCCGCCGCATACCTGGCGTTTTTTGCCGCCCCGGCGCCGGTCGTTCCGGCCCCGCCGATGACCCTGGTCGACGGGGCAAACCCGCTGGCCGGGCAGCCTTTCTACGTCGATCCCGGCTCGGCCGCAATGGTCGCGGCGCGCAACGCCAACCCGCCGAGTCCTGAGCTGAACGCCATCGCCAACACCCCACAGTCCTACTGGCTCGACCAAGCGTTCCCGGCCTCCACCGTCGGCGGCACGGTTGCCAGGCAGACCGGTGCCGCGCAGGCCGCCGGCGCCATGCCGATTCTGACGCTCTACGGGATCCCGCATCGTGACTGCGGAAGCTACGCATCGGGTGGGTTCGCGACGGGTGCCGACTACCGCGCATGGATCGACGCCATCTCGTCGGGCCTGGGCTCGGCGCCCGCGGCGATCATCGTCGAACCCGATGCGCTGGCCATGGCCGACTGCCTTTCGGCCGACCAGCGCCAGGAACGCTTCGACTTGGTGCGCTACGCCGTCAACACGCTTACCCGTGATCCGGCCGCTGCCGTCTACGTCGATGGCGGGCATTCGCGCTGGGTGAGCGCCGAGGAGATGGCTGCCCGGCTCAACCAGGTCGATGTGGGCCACGCGCGGGGTTTCAGCCTCAACATCTCGAACTTCTACACCACCGATGAGGAAATCGGCTACGGCGAGGCGATATCGGGGATGACGAACGGTTCGCACTACGTGATCGACACGGGCCGAAATGGTGTCGGCCCGGCCCCGGAGTCCCCGCTCAACTGGTGCAACCCTGACGGCCGCGCCCTGGGCGTGGCGCCTACCACCGCCACCGCCGGCGCGCATGCCGACGCGTACTTGTGGATCAAGCGTCCGGGTGAGTCCGACGGGTCATGCGGCCGCGGTGAGCCTCAGGCGGGTCACTTCGTCAGCCAGTACGCCATCGACCCGGCCCACAACGCGGGCCAGTAGCGGTCTCACGTACCGGCCCATGCCGGGCCGGCCGGTCCCGTTGCCGCCTGGCTCTACCATGTGGTAGGTCTATCTTTCCGGATTAGGTCTACCAAATGGTATGGCTATTCCTCTGTGAGGGCGGGATAGGGGGCGAGTGCGATGATCTCCACCAGCGGGACCGAGCGGCGTGCCGACGGCCGTCAGCTGCGCTATCAGCACCGGCGCGGCGAAATCTTCGACGCGGTCATGGCCCATGTGCTCGAACACGGGATTACCGGTCTGTCGTTTCGCACGCTGGCCGCCGCGGTCGGCGTATCGCATGTGACGCTGCGCCACCACTTCGGCACCAAGGACCAGCTGCTGGTCGAAATTCTTGGCGCGATCGGCACTCGGATCGTGATTCCGGAGCAGCTCGGCGCCGATGATGTCGAGGCGCTGTGGCGGCGTTGGAACGAGCCGGGAGCGCAGCGGCGGTCTCAACTGCTTTTCGAGGCCTACGCGCAGGCAGTGCGCCACCCAGACGAGTACCGCGGGTTCCTCGACCGCATCGTCACCGACTGGATCGAAACGATCCGTCAGCACGCTGTGCAGGCCGGATGCCCCAGTGAAGAGGCCGAGAATTTCGCCACGCTGCTCATCGCCCAGTTGCGCGGCCTGCAATTCGACCTGCTTGCCAGCAATGACCGGGCCCGTGTGGCCGCGGCACTAGGCACCGTTGTCGATGGCGTCCGCGCCAAACGCGCCGAATGGGACGCAAGTCGCTAATGGTGCGGTGAGACCGGAGGCTGGCGAATTTATGGAGTTCGGCGAAACGTGACGAGTCCGCAGCCTGAGTAGTACCGTGACGCGTCAGTCCTTCTTCACTATCCGGGAGTGGGCATGCCGAATATGGATATTCCATTTCAGCCGCTGCGAAATTCGTTGTACACGTCCCTAGAGCTGATGAGCGGCTTCGATCCGGAACGGCCACTCAGCGCCGCCGAAACGTTGGACTTACTTTCAGACCTATCGTTACTTCACCGCCAATGGCGGCGCGTGCCCGAATGACCCCTACGCCGGGATGATGCAGGCATTGCACGATCACTCGATCATGCGCGCAATATCGAAGTTCTTCACCAGCGTCGAGGTGCCCACGGTGGCGATCATGGGCGGTCACGACGTGCCGCGTAGCGCCGCAAGATACCTAGATGTCGTGCACGTTGCGCGGACCCTGACCCAAGGTGGATGCCTGGTCGCCAGTGGCGGTGGACCCGGCACGATGGAAGCCACCCACCTAGGTGCGCTGCTGGCGACTGCCTCGGATCAGGACGTGGCAGATGCGGTGCAGCACTTGAGGTCGCGGCCGACGTTGCCCGACACCACGTCGGTGGTCTCGCAGACCGGTGAGGTCGACACCGCGATCGTGCGCCAGTTGCACAGTTGGGCCAAGCCCGCCTTCGAGATTGCCCAGACATTCACCGATGCCGGAGGGCGCAGTCTGGCCGTTCCCACCTGGCACCACGGCTGCGAACCGCTGACACCGCTGGCGACCCATGTGGCGAAGTATTTCCAGAACAGCCTCCGCGAAGACATGCTGCTCTCGCTGGCCGCCAACGGGATCATATATACCCCCGGCGCATCGGGAACACTGCAGGAGGTTTTCCAGAACGCCGCCCAAAACTATTACCCGAGATCCGGCCAGGAATTTTCTCCGATGATCTTCTACGGCAGGGAATTCTTGACCGAAAAACTACCGGTGCTGCCGGTTCTTGAAGGCCTATTCGTGGGTAATGCGAAGCTGACGCCCGAGGAATTCGGCCGGTTGATTCGGGTGGTCGATACCGCCGAGGAGGCGGTCAACGCCCTGCTGGAGCATCGCCCGTCGACCACCAAGATGATCCATCGGATGCAAGCCGAGGGATTTGGGCCGATCCTGGCGGCCGCCGCCGGATCCGCTGAGGCGGCCACGAGTGTGCTGGGGGCGCGCTAGGTTCTTGGCGCCAGTGCCCGCGCTCAACTAGTCGGGCGGGGTAACGGTTCGAGCACGTTTCGGTCGTGACGCGACAGGTCGTTCGGTGTCCTGGTGGTGCTGCCTGAACAATGCGGGCATGAGGCAATTGGCCGGCCCGCACGCGGCGGGGGCCTGACATTGGCGCGTGAGATCTCGCGCCAGGCGTTCTTGCGTGGCGCCGCCGGTGCGTTGGCCGCCGGTGCGGTGTTTGGTTCGGTCCGCGCCGCCGCCGAGCCGAATCCCTCCGGCTGGGAGGGGCTTTCTTCGGCCCTCGGCGGGAAGGTTCTACGACCCGACGATGGACCCCAGTTCGCAACGGCCAAACAGGTTTCAACACGAACTACAACGATTTCACGCCCGCGGCGGTCGTGGCCCCGACATCGGCGGCAGACGTGCAGAAGGCGATGGCCTTCGCGACCGCCCACAACCTCAAGGTCACCCCGCGCAGTGGCGGACACTCCTACATCGGCGCGTCCACCGCCAACGGCGCCATGGTCCTCGACCTGCGACAGCTTCCCGGCGACATCAACTACGACGCCGCCACCGGGCAGGTCACCGTGACACCGTCGACCAGTCTGTATGAGATGCACCAGGTGTTGGCCGGGGCGGGGCGAGGCATCCCGACGGGCACCTGCCCCAGCGTCGGCGCCGCCGGGCACGCGTTGGGCGGAGGCCTGGGCGCTCATTCCCGGCACGCGGGCCTGCTTTGCGGCGCGTTGACCTCGGCGGCGGTGGTGTTGCCCAGCGGCCAGGCGGTCACCGCGTCCGCCGCGAGCAACCCGGATCTGTTCTGGGCCTTGCGCGGCGGCGGTGGCGGCAACTTCGGCGTCACGACCGCGCTGACCTTTGCCACATTCGCCACCAAAGACCTCGACGTGGTGAACCTCGACTTCCCGCCCGAGTCCTTCGCGCAGGTTCTGCTGGGTTGGCAACAATGGCTGCGCACCGCCGATCGAAACAACTGGGCGCTGGCGGACGCCACCGTCGACCCGATGGGCACGCATTGCCGGATTCTTGCCACCTGTCCGGTGGGGTCAGGTGGCAGCGTGGCTTCGGCCATCACCTCCGCCGTCGGGGTGCAACCGATCGGTACCGACCACCACACATTCAACTACCTGGATCTGGTGCGGTACTTGGCCGTCGGGAACCTCAACCCCGCACCGCTTGGCTACGTTGGCGGGTCCGACGTGCTGCCCACCATCAACGCGGGTGCGGCAAAAGGGATCGCCTCGGCGATCGACGCCTTCCCGCGCGGTGCGGGCCGCGCGTTAGCGATCATGCACGCACTTGACGGTGCCCTGGCCACGGTGGCGCCGGGGGCCACGGCCTTTCCGTGGCGCCGGCAGTCGGCGCTGGTGCAGTGGTATGTCGAAACCCCGGGCTCCCCGGCCGCGGCGAGCGGCTGGCTCAACACGGCACATCAAGCAGTGCAACCGTATTCGGCTGGTGGCTACGTGAACTATCTGGAGGCAAACCAGCCGGCGTCGCGCTACTTCGGTCCGAACCTGTCCCGGCTGAGCGCCGTTCGGCAGAAGTACGATCCCGGCCGGGTGATGTTCTCCGGACTGAATCTCTAGCGGCCAAGTGGCGGCAATCCCGGGCTGCCCGATGGCTAGGGGCCTAGCGACGTCGCCAGCAGTTCCGGCACATACTGCACCAGGCTCGGGACGAGGCCGCCGACCGGTGGGCCGGTGATGGTCAGTGAATTCAGCAGGGGGAGTACCGGTGTCGTCGCCGTCAGGGAGAGTGGTTGTAGGGGACTGAGCAGACCGGAGAACGGAATGTCAGCGGCCACGGACAGCCCGGGAAGCGACAGCTGCATCGATAGCGTCTGGCTGCCGTTGAGGAATCCGTTGGCGATATTGGCGGGGGTGTCGGCGAGCGTGCTGATTGCACCCATCGTGTCGCCGGCCTGTAGCGCCCCGAAAAATGCTGTGCCGCTTGCTCCGACGGCCAGGCCCGCATTGACGGGGGCGCCCAAAGCGTTGAGGGCCAGAAGCTGCGGTAGCCCGAGGCCGACCCCGAGCGATATGCCCGACGGAGTCAGCGACGTCAACGACAGCGAGACCGGGCTGCTGAACGCTTGATACAGGGTGGCGGAGCCCTGTGCGAGGTTTGCCGGTATCGCCAGCAGCGGCAGCGCGTTGCCGCTGGCCAGTGAGGTGGAAATCAGCTGCGGATACCCGGTGACGGCGTGTGTCAGGATGGGCACCGTTTGGTTGGTCCAGGTGTCTGCAATGGTCTGCAGATTGGCGGTGGTGTTGGCGACCAGGCTCGGGAAACCGCCGGTAGTGACGGTGGCGGTAGCTGCGGTCTCGGCGCTGAGGTAGGCACCACCGCTAACGGTCAATAGATCGATCAGCTGTTCGTGAAAGGCCTGCGCCTGGGCGCTGATCGCTTGGTAGTCGGAGCCGAAGGCGCCGAACAACGCCGCGATCCCGGTCGATATCTCATCTTCGGCCGCGGCCGCTAATGCTGTTGTGGGGGCGGCAGCGGTCGCGCTTGCCTCTCCCAACGTGGAACGAATAGCCGCCAAGTCTTGGGCCGCCGTCGTCATCAGCTCTGGTGTCGCGAGTACAAAGGACATTTCCTTCTCCCATCGACGCATTACCGTGGGTGCCCAGGGCTCCGGCGTTGTTGATTAGCAGGCTTGTGAGCTGCGGAATTGTGGATTGAGGAGGTCTAGGCGGCGGTTGGCGGTCAAAGCGGTGATCCGGCAGGCTTCGGCGATGTTGTCGGCGCCGTTGAGGCGGTGCAGATTGATCGCGGTGTTGCGTAGCGTTGCTAGGACCTGTGCGCCGTTTCCGGTATGTGCCCTTTGACGGTCTTCGTCGAAGGTGACGTCGCGTATCCAGTGCAGGCTGTTCTCGATTCCCCAGTGTTGACGCATCCAGGTCATGATCGCGGTAGGGCGGGCGTGCTCGAACGGCAGGCTGCAGATGGCATAGACCACCTCCACGCTGCGCTGGTCGGTGGCGGTGATCAAGCGTTCACGAGTGATCCGGATGATTTGTTTTGCGTAGGGGAAGCCGATTCCTCGTGCAGCGGTGATGATTTGCAGGGTGCGGGTCTCGACACGGCCGTGGCCGCGGGAGTCGTCGGTAGCGGCTGCGGGCACCTCGGCCCAGGGCAGCGCGGTGATACGCGCAAATATTTTGGCTTGGTTGGACTTGACGATCATCAGGTAGTGCGACTTCAAGGTGGCGCAGATCAACTTCGCGGTGACGACCTGGGTATGCATCGCATCCACGGTGACCAGCCACCGCAAGCTACCCGGCAGCAGCGTGAGCAGGGCACGTACGCAGGGAATTTCATTGCTTTTCTCGGCGACAGCGAGTTGACCGAGCACCAATCGGGCACGGTGGGCGAACACCGACACGAGATGCGTGGCTGTCGCTTTGGCGCGTAAAGCACCACGCAGCATCTTGCCGTCCAACGCGATCGGCACCAATCCACTGGGGTCGCTGCTGGCCACGTGTGCAGTGAAGTAACTGCCCATCCTGGCGTTGAGGTCGGCGGGGTCTAGCCGAGACAAAACAGCGCGGAAGGTCTTCTCACTGGGCCGCCGGAACCGGACCCCTAATTGGGCCAACACATCATCGGGAGCGGTGGCCGCCCATGTGGCAAAACCAGCATAGCCGCGCATCCCCGCGGCAGTGGCCAGAACCGCGATCGCCAACAAAGCCATCAGCGAATACCTCCGACCGCGTGGGCCCCTCGGGTCTGGCACCGAGGCCAACACATCGAGAAACTCCGATCCGATGAGCCCGCTGCGCTCACCAGGACTCCAGCGGTCGAACACCTCTGGAACCGACGACACAGGCAATACTGAAACGGTAGGCACGGGCAACTCCAGACCAACGACGAACAGTAACCAACTCGATCGTTCTCCAGATAGCCCGTGCCTACACTCCGGCCCCAATAGCGCGGCACCAAAGATCATCAACCCAGCTCACAAGCCTGCTAATCAACAACGCCGGAGCCCTGCGTGGGTGCCCGATGATAAGGGCGAAAATGAGCGTAACGGCACGTCAGCTCGCCGGGTGGGAAAACTGATTTTTGACTGATTGGGCAATTTGGTCCCGCGCGTTTTCCGGCAACGCCGTTCAATCACCATTCATTTGGGAGTGGCTCTGACGGCATGCCCGGGTACGGGCAATGTTGAAGGCCCGTACCGTCGGGTTAGCCGCGTTGTGGGAGAAGGGACTTGAGCCCAGTACCGGCCGGGGCGCCACCGATCGACTGCCGATACGGCCTGCCCGGCTACTACGCTCGAGTCCAGGCATTCTCGCCGACCCACTTGGAGGCTCCGATGACCGAGATCGATCCCACTCCACTCACCAAACGCCGCCTGGCCGTCGACGGCAAGCAAATGGCGTACCACGAAAGCGGTGAGGGCCGTTCGGTTGTGTTCCTGCACGGCAATCCGACCTCATCGTATTTGTGGCGCAACATCATTCCGCATGTGTCCGATCGCGCACGCTGTATCGCTCCCGATCTCATCGGGCAGGGTGACTCGGACAAGCTCGATGACACCGGACCGGGCAGTTACCGCTTCGTTGAGCATCGGCATTACCTCGACGGCCTTCTTGACCAGCTCGACCTCGGCGATGATGTCGTTTTGGTGATCCACGACTGGGGCTCGGCCCTCGGATTCGACTGGGCCAATCGCCACCGCGAGCGGATCGGCGGCATCGCTTTCATGGAGGCCATTGTGCGGCCGGTGACTTGGGCGGAGTGGCCCGAGTCCGCAGCGGGAATCTTTCGGGGGTTTCGCTCGGATGCGGGTGAACAGATGGTCATTGACAAGAACCTGTTTGTGGAGGCGGTCCTGCCCGGTTCCGTCCTGCGCGGTCTCACCCCCGCCGAACACGACGAGTACCGGCGCCCGTTCGTCGAGCCGCGACACTGCCGGCCGACGCTGAGCTGGCCGCGTGAGATACCAATCGAGGGTGAGCCTGCCGACGTGCATCAGATCGTTTCCGACTACGCCCAGTGGCTGCCCACCGCGGATTTCCCAAAGCTGTTCATCAACGCCGAACCCGGTGCCATTCTCACCGGACCGCAACGCGAGTTCTGCCGAAGTTGGACCAACCTGACCGAAGTGACGGTGCCCGGTAGCCACTTCATCCAAGAGGACAGCCCGCATGAGATCGGCCAGGCGATCGCTGACTGGCTGTCGAGTCTCGGCTGAACGCGCAGCACCGCCGAGCAGTGCGCGCACTGCCTGCGCTAGCTAGCAGCTGAGGCACTGTGGTGCTATCAGAAGTGGACCCCAGGAGTTCCTGCCGGAAGACAGGGCCTGGGGTTTGGCGCTTTTCAGGCCCGGGTTTCTATCATCGTCACTTGGGATTCGATTAGGGCGTAGTCCTCGGAATCGCCACAACGATGGTGCGTGACGGCGCCGCAACAGGCGTCGGGAATCCACAGCATGGGCTTAGTGGGACCACCGACGTGATCAAGGTGCAGACGACCTCCGAAGCGCGTTTCCTGCGCAGATTGCCCACGGTTCGATGGTCTTTTTGGTCATCTTTGAGGCCGCGTGATTCCACGATCGCCTGGCCAACGTCCATCGTGACGAGTTCCGGCAATAGCCGGTCCATGCACAGTCGCCGTTGCCACTCGGGGTGCTTCGATGGTGGTTGGCTGGCGTGCATCAGCAACACGTGGGCGAGAAAGCGGTTGTACTACTTCCAGCCACTGCGCCGTCTCACCTACATCTTCGACTGGGCCTGCGTGGACAACGCCGAGATCAAGCCAGGCGGCACACCACGAGCAGCACGACTCCAGCGCATTTCACGAGCATTACGGCCCAGAACACTGACCGGAAGGCTTTCAGCAGATCCGTACATTTAGTAGCTACGTATGTGCTTCCACGGTGTACCAATCTCCCGGTCGCGAAAAGGATTTCAGGCATACAGTATGGGAGGCCGGGCGTGCTGCGCTTCTGCACGTCACGGCTCACGTGTTGAAAGTGTCCCAATATCAACCGATTCTGGAACACCGCGCGGCTGGCCTACGCAGCCGCAGGCATCAGCGGCGCTTACGCTCTGCTCGCCGTTCTCTGATGACAATCAAGGGAATGAACAGGGCCAGCGCGCCGGCCGAGACAATGACCCAGTCGGTCCGGCCGGTGGTCAGCAGGACCACGATCAGCGCAACGACCACACCACCGGCTGCGAGGTAGGACGCCAGAGGGTAGTGCGGGCGACGCGCCAGCCCGAACGCGCCAGCGCCCCACAGTGCCAGCCCAAACGCGCCAGCCAGGATCGCAGCAACGAGCAGGTCTGTCATTTGCTGCCTACCAGGCATCCGAGCAGATTCTTGCCCGCGACGAGGGTGCCGAAGCCGCTGGCCACGGCGGCGACGCCCCCCCCCCCCCCCCACCCCGGTCTCTGCGGTCAGCGTCAAGATGCCGGTGCTGACCAGACCGCTGGCGAACAGGGTGGTCCGGTCGAACCAGTCGCTCGTAGTGCAATGGGTGCGGGCGTAGTCGATGTCGCTCATGTGCGCCTGTAGATCCGCCACCTGGCCGCGCAACCAGGCGGTGCGGGGGTCGTTTTCGGGCAGTGACTGCATGAGCTGTTGCAGGTTGTCCAAAAGACCCTGGCCGGTGAGGTTGGCTGGGTCGCCACCGAGGATCATTTGCTGCAGCTCAGGGCTCAGGCCGGGCGCTCCCGGTAGGGGCGTTCCATCAGGGGTGTCCCACGGCGCAAACGGAGGTGGCTCGCCGCCGTTCTGTTTGAAGTCGACTAACTGGACCCCGTTGCGGTGGGTGGTTGGGGCTTGCGTCGCGGGGATCGGGTTTTGCGCAAAGCCGACACTGCTTAGGTCAGCGGTGGCGGCGGTGAGTTGACCCGCCACCTTGGCGTCGGCCCCGTCGAGCTGTCGGGCGTGTAGCCGGATGTCACCGGCGAATGCTTGCGCCTGGGCTTGTCGAGCGGCCTGCTCGGCGGGCGTGCCGCTCCTGTGGGTGTCGGTGACAGACAAGTCTTCTCCGACAGTGAATCCCGCGTTGTGGGCGTCCTCGACAGCATAGAGAACTCGTCTTTGGGCTGCGCTGATGTCGCTGGCACCATTGCGCGCGATCCCGGCTGCCTGGCGCAGCATGTCGGCTTTTGCGCCGACAATCGGCAGGTCGGCGCTGGTCCGTTCCCGTAGCGCGTCCCCGCCAGCGCCGCTCCAGCCCAGGGCATAGGACTGGTTTCGCATCTGGAAGAACGCGTTTTCCCACTGATCGGTGGTCTTGGTCCAGTAGCCGGCCGCATCGATGAGGTGCTCGGTGCTCCATGCCCGGACTTGGGACAGGGTGGCCGGCATCTACACCACCCTCACCTGCGTCACGGCGGCCATCTCGCCCGCTGCGGTCGCCTCTTGGTTGGCGTAGCCTGCGGCAGCTGCGGCCACCGCGGCAGCCGTAGCCTGAGTTCGGGTGGCCAAGGCCACCCCGGTACCGCCGATCGCTGCGCCGATACCACTGACCGCCGCCGCAGTGGCTTGAAACGGCTGGCCCGGTGCCGGCGGCGTTGCCCCGGCAGCGAGTTGGGCGCGAAGGTCCTGCCATTGACTAGCCGTAACTCCCAGCTGACCAAGTTTGACATGCAGTTCATCCGATCCCACCCGCGCGAGTCTAAAGCCAGGGCCGCGGGGACACCATTTAGCTTCATGCGCGCTCGTTGGATTCGTGACCAGTGACGTTATGCGCGTGTTGACCAGGTTTGGACGCACCTGCCGTGGCTTTTCTGTCGTCGTAGGTTTATGCCGCCGCGGCGGCCGGGGAGAGCGGTGCATCGGCCAGGCGGGCGGGCCGCAGTATCGCTGGCCCGGCCAACGGCGTTGGCGGTTGTCCTAGCTAGGTCGGCGATCAACTGCTTTTGGCGGCCGACCGGCGCGCTCTTCCGGCGGATGCTGGCCCTGATGGGTAGTGCATCGGTGCGCGAAATCGATGTGGTGACGCCCTTTTGCCGCGGATGACGGCACGGGCTTTGGCGTTGGCCGGCATGGGGGGCGTAGCGATCGTCGGTTGCTGACCATCTTCGGTGAACGTAACGACCCCTTGGGCTTTCAGCGACGATGGGCCGCGCTGTTTCCCGACACGGCACAACGGGGCCCTCGCGGGCGGCTAACCGGACTCGGCTACCGACGGTCTTCTGGTGCGCGGTGTCCATCAAGGAATGCCGCGACCAGGGCGCCGAAGTCTAGTTGCGATGCCAGTGCTTCGGCCCCGGTGCGCGACCACAGGCCGGCGGCCATCAGCGGTCCAAGCA
The DNA here is from genome assembly GCF_002355775.1 of Mycobacterium ulcerans subsp. shinshuense. NCBI lineage: Bacteria > Bacillati > Actinomycetota > Actinomycetes > Mycobacteriales > Mycobacteriaceae > Mycobacterium > Mycobacterium ulcerans. The sequence continues at coordinate 118,091 of NZ_AP017624.1, forward strand.
GCATCACCAGCTTTTGGTAGGGGTCGCCGGGTGCCAGTTGGCCTTGGGTCTGGTGCGTTTCGATCACCTGCGCCGCGTTGTGCAGGTTGGGCATCAGCGCCGCCATGGCCGTACCGAGTTCGGGATTGCGGGGCACCTCGACCGCCAGGGTCACCACCGCGCCCCCATACTTCTGGACGGTCTCGGCATAGGCGGTCACCAGCGCAAGGAGGTCGCCCCGGATATCATCGGTGGCCACCACTCGCGCGAATGGGGAGTTCGCCAAAGCGTGGGTGAGCGCGCTGTTGATCAGCGTGGCCTTGTTGCCGTAGCGGCGAAACAGCGTCACCTCGTTGACGCCGGCCCGGCGGGCGATCTCCTGGGTGGTGGTAGCCCGGTACCCGCACTCGGCGAAAACCGTCACCGTAATGTCGAATAGGCCATCGACGTCGATATATCTGGGCATTTGCGGACGTGCCGCACTATGACGTGAGCTGGATCGCTGATCCCAAGAGCTGAACAGCATCTCGGGCGGGCCGAGGGCGCCGGGCCGCAACAAAATCGGTTGACCGTCTGCTGGCCGGGTGTGATCCTGGTCCGTTGACCATTGCCCGACCAGTATCCAACCCGGTACCCGACCAGCAGACAGCCATGACCCTGACCAACGATGAACTGACCGACCTGACCACCGGCCTAACCGGCGGTGATGAGGCGCGCCGCCAGCCCATCACGGACGTCAACGCGTGGCTGGACGGGCTGGAGTACGGCGTCCGGCCCGCGCTGCGCGCACTCGGCGAGTTGCTGATCGGCGCCGCCGAGCGCGAAGGTTGCGAGAACGCCGATCGCTTCATCGTACGCTGTCTGGGCGTGCCGGATTCCGGGCACCTTCTGGACGAAGAACGCGATCTCAATCCCGTTTCCCGGTTGACCACCGCGCTGGCGCTGGCCGAATGGATCGAGCAACACGCGCACGCCTGCGAAGTCGGCCCGGGCGAGCACGCTTACCCGCCGAAGTGGACCCAGACCGAGATCGGTGGCCGCCGCTACCGCCACCCACTGTGCTTGTGCGTGCACTTTCCGGCCGGGACGCTGCTGGCTGAGACGGGTTGCGTCATCCACATCGAGGCGCGCGAGACGGTCATGCATTCCGCCGAGGTCAGCGCGTACGTAACGCCGGACAACCAGGCCCATGCCCGCGCCGTGCTGGATCGGCTCGCCGAACGGGCCAACGAACTCAACCCATACCGGGGCGAAGCGGTGCGCGCGACCAACAACCACGGCCTGAACTTCAGTGTGATCGACCTGCCATCGACGGCGACCCGCGGCACCGTCATCGTCCCCGACGCGGTGTGGACCGAGGTAGATCTCGGTGTCGCCTCGGTGCGCGACCGCCACGACCTGCTCAACGCGCACGGCCTGGGAGCACGGCGCGGTGTGCTGTTGTGCGGCCCACCCGGCACCGGCAAGTCGGCGGTCAGCGCGGTGGTGGCGGCCGAGGTGGTCGGTGAATTCACCGTCATCTACGTCGAGGCCAAAGCGGGGGCGGACCTGCTGACCGCCGTTGTGGAAGAGGCCCAGCGCCTCGGCGGTCCGGTGCTCATCGTGTTGGAAGACGTCGACCTGTGGTGCCGGGACCGCCGGGCCGGTGATGGCGGCCTCTCGGAGCTGTTGGCGGCAATGGACATTCGGCCCGAGGCCCGCATCCTGACCCTGGCCTCCACCAACGACGCCGAGACCCTGGACAAGGCGGCGGCGCGCACCGGGCGGTTCGACTCCATCGTCGAGGTCGGCTACCCCAACCGCGCCGACGCCGCCCGCATTCTGGCGGCGCTGATCCGCGACATTCCCGGGGGAGCGGCCGTCGACACGGCGGCGGTAGTGGCCGCACTCCCCGAGCGGATCAGCGGTAGCGATATCCGCGAAATCGTCCGCCGCGCCGTGCTGGCCGGCGATCGCGGCTCCGTGAGCACGGCAGCGCTGCTGGCTGAACTGGGCAGCGGGCGCTACCGGGCGACGGTGCCGCACGGGATGTACCTGTAGAGCCGCGGGCGGGATTGGTGCCGGTTCGCCACCACCGCCTCGGCGAAAGCCATTGCTTCAGTGGACATTAGCCCGGTCTGGCGCGCGAAGGCCGCGGCGGCGAGTTTCGCCGCGGCCGGTTGGCCCGCCGATGGACGCGCCCGGCGATGTAGTTTGACGAGGTGGCCTTCCAGCGCTCGGCAGCATCTGGTGACGTTCCCGCCGAATACGACGAGGACTCGATAACGGTCACCTCGCCCAAACGCGAAGCCGCGGGTGTGCGCGCGGTGCTGGTGTCGCTACAGCGTGGCCTGGAACAGATGGGCGCATTTCGTACCGCGGCCGCGCTGGCCCGCCTGAATCAGCGCAACGGCTTCGATTGCCCGGGCTGCGCGTGGCCCGAAGAGCCCGGTGGCCGCAAACTGGCCGAGTTCTGCGAGAACGGCGCCAAGGCCGTTGCCGAGGAGGCCACCAGGCGCACCGTCACGCCGGAATTCTTCGCCCGGCATTCGGTCACGGAATTGTTGGCCAAGCCCGAATACTGGCTTTCCCAACAGGACCGCCTTTCCCATCCGATGGTCCTGCGGCCCGGCGACGACCATTACCGGCCGATCGGCTGGGACGAGGCCTACCGGCTGATCGCCGAGCACCTCAAGGCGCTGGGAAGCCCGGATGAGGCGCTGTTCTATACGTCGGGGCGTACCAGCAACGAGGCCGCCTTCTGCTACCAGCTTCTGGTCCGCAGCTTCGGCACCAACAACCTGCCCGATTGCTCGAACATGTGCCATGAATCCTCGGGGTCGGCCCTGAGCGAATCAATCGGGATCGGAAAAGGATCGGTCACCGTCGAGGACGTCGAGCATGCCGACCTGATCATCATCGCCGGGCAAAACCCGGGCACCAACCACCCGCGCATGCTGACGGTGCTGGAGAAGGCAAAGGCCAACGGCGCAAAGATCATTGCCATCAATCCGCTACCCGAGGCCGGGTTGATCCGGTTCAAAGACCCGCAGAAGATGAACGGGGTGGTCGGGCACGGTGTGCCCATCGCCGACGAGTTCGTGCAGATCCGCATCGGCGGCGACATGGCGTTGTTCGCCGGGCTGGGCAGGCTGCTGCTGGAAGCCGAGGAACGCGCCCCGGGCACCGTCGTCGACCAGGCCTTCGTCGACCAGCATTGCGCCGGGTTCGATGAATATCGGCGTCGTACCTTGCAGATCGAGATGGACACCGTGCTGGCCGCGACGGGCGTTGGCGCGCCGCAGCTCGAGCGCAACGCGGCAATGGTGATGGCCTCGCAGCGCACGATCATTTGCTGGGCAATGGGCTTGACGCAGCACAGCCACGCGGTGGCCACCATCGGCGAGGCCACCAACCTGCTGTTTCTGCGCGGCATGATCGGCAAGCCGGGCGCGGGTGTGTGCCCGGTGCGCGGACATTCCAACGTGCAAGGCGACCGCACGATGGGCATCTGGGAGCAGATGCCCGAACAATTCCTGGCGGCGCTGGATCGCGAATTCGGCATCGACAGTCCGCGCAAACACGGCTACGACACCGTGGCCGCGATCCGGGCCATGCGCGACGGGCAGGCGGCGGTGTTCATGGCGATGGGTGGCAACTTCGCATCGGCCACTCCAGATACCGCCGTCACCGAAGCGGCCTTGCGCAGTTGCGCACTGACCGTGCAGATTTCGACGAAACTCAACCGCAGCCACCTGGTGCACGGCAGCACGGCGCTGATCCTGCCGACCCTGGGCCGCACCGACCGCGACCTTCGCGACGGCCGTAAGCAGGTGGTGTCGGTGGAGGATTCGATGTCGATGGTGCACCTGTCCCGCGGCAACCTGCATCCGCCCAGCGACCAGGTGCGCAGCGAGGTTCAGATCGTCTGCCAGCTCGCACGCACCCTACTCGGAGCGCAGCATCCGGTTCCGTGGGAGCGATTCGCGAGCCTCTACGACACCATCCGCGACGCCATCGCCTCCGTGGTGCCCGGATGTGCGGACTACAACGTCAGGGTGCGTCAGCCCGATGGTTTCCAGCTGCCCCATCCGCCGCGCGATGCCCGCGAATTTCCCACCAGCACCGGAAAAGCGAACTTCTCGGTCAGCCCACTGCAGTGGGTTCCGGTGCCACCGGGACGACTGATCCTGCAAACGCTGCGCAGCCACGACCAGTACAACACCACGGTGTACGGGCTCGATGATCGCTATCGCGGGGTGAAGGGTGGCCGGCGGGTGGTGTTCATGCATCCCTCCGACATCGAAGCGCTGGGACTGACGGCGGGGGAGCGTGTCGATTTGGTGTCGGAATACCACGATGCGGGCGGTAATCTGCAGGAGCGGCGGGCAAAAGACTTTCTGGTGATTGGCTATTCGACTCCGGTCGGCAACGCGGCGGCCTACTATCCGGAGACCAATCCACTAGTGCCGCTGGACCACACCGTGGAAAAGTCGAACACCCCGGTCTCGAAGGCGATCGTCGTGCGGGTGGAGCCGGCCTCGGGTGGCGCGACGACCGCCGGTAGTGCGGCTCGGCGCGGCTCAATGCCCGGCGTCGAACTCGATCGGCAACGTTGTCGGTCCGCTCAGCCCGGTCAGCGACTTCCATGGGGCAGCGCCGGTGCGCCGGGCTCCGGGCATGCGCTGGGTGATGATCCGGAGGGCTTCGGTGAGTTCGCGGCGGGCGAGATTGGCGCCCAGGCAGTAGTGCATACCGGCACCGAAGGTTTGGATGGGCCCCGCGATCGGGCGGCTGATGTCTAGCCGGTCGGGATCACGGTAGAGCGCCGGATCGCGGTTGGCGGCGCCGGTGTTGGCGATCACCAGCGTGCCGGTCGGGATTATCACGCCGGCCAATTCGACGTCGTCCAGCGCGATTCGCAATGTGCTGAAGGTGATCGGCGAGTGGCGCATCGTCTCTTCGGCGGCGTTGGCCGCCAGGTCGGGATGTTGGGCCAGCAGTACCCATTGGTCAGGGTGATCGCATAGGGCTTGCACCGAGGCGGCGAGCTGGTTTCGCGTGGTGTCGGTGCCGCCGATGAGCAGCCCCGCGACGAGCATCCGCAACTCGTCGGAGCTGAGGCAATCACCGTCGTCTTCGGCGCGGATCAGCGCGGAGATCAGGTCCTCGGTCAAGCTGCCGCGCCGCGCGGCCACCATGTCGTCGATGTAGGCGTCGAGCCCGTCCCAGGCCGCCAGGATGGCTGGCTGCTGGGCGGCGGCATCCCAGCTGAAGGCCTTGAGGATGTCGTCGGTCCAGCCGGAGAACAGTTTCCAGTCACCCGCCGGTGCTCCCAGCAGCGCGCAGATGATCGGGATCGGGTACCGGCGAGCGATATCGGCGACCACATCACAACGTCCACGATCGGCACAGCGGTCGACCAAATCGGTGATGACCTCGGTGATCGTGGTGTTCAACCGCCCGGTCGCGCGGGGGGTGAAGGCCTGCGACACCAGCCGGCGCAGCCGATGATGCGCGGGGCCGTCAAGACTGATCAGGTTGGCGGCAAGACGATCCCACAGCGGTCCGGACGCGATGCCCTGGGCGGCAAGGAACATGCCCGGCGGCATCCGGAATCGAGGGTCGCGCAGCACGGTGTGCACCAAGTCGTAGGTCAAGAGTTCGGGCCCATGCGGGCCGAGGGCGATCGGCGACCGGCGCCGCGCTTCGGCGAGGATCTGGTGGGCCTCATCGGGGCTCTGCGCGTTCTGGTAGTCAATGTTCGGCAGACCGGCGGCAAAGACATTCGGGGCGACCTGGCGGTCAACGGTGCTGGTCATGATCTCCTCCTCGGGCGCGTCTCGGGCTCAACGATGAGGCTGTGCGGACCGCCGACCATCGGCCACGACGCGTAGATCTGCGCCAGCGGGGTCGTAGATTTGCGCAGTGCCGAGAGCGCACCTACGCGCTGACGCCGATGTTTCGCCACCTACACCCCAGCGATGCTGGCTAGCATGAGCGAGATCGACCCACGCGCGGAAGCACCGCTGGTGGACTGGAGTGATGTCGACATGGGCGAGCTGCTGCCGACCGGAACGGTCACCTTGCTGCTCGCCGATGTCGAAGGCTCTACCCGGCTGTGGCAGAACCAGCCCGAGCCGATGACGGCAGCCGTCGCGCACCTTGATTCCGTGCTGGCCACGACCGTCGCGACTCATCATGGGGTGCGGCCGGTCGAGCAGGGTGAGGGTGACAGCTTCGTGGTCGCCTTCGCTTCCGCTCGCGAGGCCATCGCATGCGCGTTGGACTTGCAGCGATCACCGCTGGGGCCGATCCGGCTGCGCATTGGCGTACACACCGGCGATATCCAGTTGCGCGACCCCAATGACCCGACCAACTACATCGGACCCACCATCAATCGCACCGCACGCATACGCGAACTGGCCCACGGCGGCCAAACCGTAATATCCGGTGCCACGCAACTGCTGGTTGTCGACCAGCTGCCGGATGGGGCCTGGCTGGCTGATCTAGGGCTGCACCCGCTGCGGGACCTGCCCCGGCCGGAGCGCGTGGTGCAGCTGTGTCATTCCGGCCTGCAAAATGACTTCCCACCGCTGCGGACTACCAAATCCAGTGCTGTGCACCGGATGCCGGCGCGACTGACCCGGTTCGTGGGGCGTATCGCGCAGATGGCGGACGTGCGGTCCCTGTTGGCGGACAACCGGCTCGTCACGTTGACCGGCGCTGGGGGTGCTGGCAAGACACGCCTCGCGGTGGAGATCGCGGCCAGCGCGGTGGACGAATTCGGTGATGGCCTCTGGTACGTCGACCTCGCGCCGGTCAGCCACGCCGAGGCCGTTCCGGTGACGGTGGCCCGCGGACTGGGCCTGTCCGATCAACCGGGGCGCTCAACGGTGGATGCGCTCGCTCGGTTCATCGGTGAGCACCAGGTGCTCGTCGTGCTCGACAACTGCGAGCACCTACTGGATGCGACGGCTGCCCTGCTGCTGGAATTGACCGGCCGCTGTCCGGCAGTGCGGCTACTCGCCACCAGCCGAGAACCCCTCGGTGTGCCGGGCGAGGTGGCGTTCCTGGTGCCGTCGCTGTCGGTGACCGAAGCCACTGAGCTATTCACCGACCGGGCGCGGCGCGTTCGCCCGGACTTCGCGGTGACCGACGACAACACGACCGCGGTCACCGAGATCTGCAATCGGCTGGACTGCATGCCGTTGGCGATCGAACTGGCCGCCGCGCGAGTCCGAGCCCTGTCCATCGAGGAGATCCGCACGGGCCTGCATGACCGGTTTCGGCTACTCACCGGTGGCGCACGAACCGTGGTGCGTCGCCAGCAGACCCTACGGGCGTCGGTGGACTGGTCCCATGCGCTGCTGACCGAGCCGGAGCGGGTGCTGTTCCGCCGAATCGCAGTCTTTCTCGGGGGCTTCGACCTCGACGCCGCCCAAGCCGTCGCGGGTGACTCGCAGGTGCAGCGCTACCAGGTCGTCGACGAACTCGCGCTGCTCGTCGATAAGTCGCTTGTGATCGCCGAAAGCGGCGGGGGCCCAACGCGCTACCGGGTTCTCGAGACCGTGCGTCAATACGCCCAAGAGAAGCTCGCGGAATCCAGCGAAGTCGAGGCGGTTCGCTCGCGCCACGTCACTTACTACAAGTCAGTGGCGAAGCTGTTGGACGCGCCCACAGGCACCGACCATGAACGCAGGCTCGCGCAGGCCGAGGAGGAGCTCGACAATCTACGAAGCGCGTTCGGATGGAGCCTGGAGACGCGCGACTTCGACAGCGCACTGGAGCTGGCCACTTCGCTTCACCCGGTGTGGATGACGCGCGGCCAGGGCCGAGAGGGACTGGCCTGGTTGGAAGCCGGGCTGGGTAATGAAGCTGGGCTGGGTAATGAGGATGTCCAGGTTTCTCCTTCAACCCTGGCGCGCGCGCTCGCCGACAAAGTGACGTTGTTGGCGTGGACGGGGTCGATGGCAGGGTTTGATGACGCCGAGCGTGCCCTGACGATTGCGCGAGAGCTGGCCGACCTCGCACTGTTGATCCGCGCGCTCGTCGCCCGCGGAGTGATCACGGCCTACGACGCCGACGTCGCGCGCCCCTACTTCGATGAGGCGGCCCAGCTCGCGCGTGAACTCGGGGCTTCCTGGCGATTGAGCCAGATCCTGAGCTTGCAGACCCGGGCGGCGATGGCCGCCGGAGACCCGATTGCGCTCGAGGCGGCGGGCGAGGAGGGGCTGCGGATCGCGGAGGCGATCGGCGATCGCACGACGTCTCGGGAGTGCCGCGGTGCGCTCGGTTGGGTGCGGGCCTGGCGGGGAGATCCAATCGGAGCACTGCACCAACTCGGCGAGGCAATCGCTGAATCCAGCGCGGCCCACGATCTGTTGCTGCTGATGATAAGTCAAGTGGTGCAGGGATTTACCTATGCCTACGTCGGTGACGCAGACGGTGCGTGCGCCTGCGCGGATGCCGTCTTCACCAGTTCGGCGGAGCTGGTGGGCGCCAACGAGGGGCTCGGCTATGCGACAGCCGCAATTGCGTGCCAGGCCGTAGGGGATGCGACGGCGGCCTGGCAGTCCTATCAGAAGGCCCGCGAACTCGTGGGTATGGACCCGCAGATGGCCGGCGTTTTTCCCTTTGGGGCGTTGGCGCCGTTGGTGAGTGGGGACCTGAGCGCGGCGCGCCGTTGGGCCGACGACGTCGTGTCGACCAGCTACGGCTGCTACCTATCGGTGGCGCTGACGGCCCGGGCGCGGGTCGCGCTGGCGCAGGGTGAACTGGGGCAGGCCGATCGGGATAGCCATGCCGCCCTGTCGTGCAGCGCGGCCAACGGGACGACTCTAGGAGTCGCCGACACCTTGGAATGTCTCGCCGAGCTGGCAGCCACTGAGGGCGATCGCCGACAGGCCGCCCGGTTGTTAGCTTCCGCTGAGGCGATTCGGCACCGCACCGGCGAAGTCCGCTTGAAAATCCTCGACGCGCACTGCGAAGTCGTTCTCGCCGAACTTCGCAACGAGTTGGGGAAGCAGGACTTTGCCGCGGTGTGGGGACAGGGCGCGATCATCTCGACGGACGAGGTGATCAGCTATGTGCGGCGTGGCCGGGGCACGCGCAGGCGGCCCAGCAGCGGATGGGGTTCGCTCACCCCCACCGAGCATGACGTCGTTCGACTGGTTCAGGAAGGGCTGTCCAATAAGGACATCGCCGCGCGGATGTTCATCTCACCGCGTACCGTGCAAACCCACCTCACCCACGTCTACACCAAACTCGGGCTGACCTCGCGGATCCAGCTCGTTCATGAGGTCCCCCGTCACGCCTGATCCGGGTCACGGCGGGCGACGCGGGCGCCGACGGAGGTATCGCGCTGTTGGCGGTCTAGGGAAGAAACACAACGCGCCGGTCCGCGCCCAGCGGGCGCGTCCAGGCCGAGGTTACGTCGCTTAGTGGCATTGCCTGGGTACGGACCTCGAATTCGCCCGCGGCGACGGCTTGGGCGATCCCGGGAATGTCGTTGCGGATGTCGCGTTCGGATACGGAGCCGATGCCGCTCCCGACGATCTGCAGGCGAGTGGAGCGCAGGGCCGCCGAGACGATATCGGCGCTGGGGCCACCCGTCGAGCCGATTTGGATCCAGATGAGCTCTTCGTGCGGGTCGCGACGATTGGTGACCAGGTCGACCATGCCTTTGGCGGTGGGCGGTCCCCACACGTAGTCGAGGACGACGTCGACATCGCCGGCCGCTCCGAGCTGGTCAAGGGTGAGTGTGCGGTCGGCGCCCAACGAGGTCAGTTCGTTGAGCCGCTGACGATTGCGTCCGGCGGCGATGACCTCCGCGGCTCCGAAACGTTTCGCGACCTGGATTGCCATGCCCCCGGAGCTGCCTGTCGCGCCGAGGATCAGGACTCGTGATCCGGGTTTGAAGTTGATCTGATTTCGTAGCGCCACCCACGACGAGAGCACGGGGTTGACCGCGGCGGCCACCGTGACCGGATCGGCGTCGTCGGGCAGCGCGACGGCCCACTGCTGGTCAATGATTGTCCGCTGCGCCATGGTGCCCAGCGTGGTGTCCGCGAGATGGGCGTAGTAGAGCGTGCCCTCGGCGTCGCGGACCACGGCATCGATACCGGGCACGAACGGAAGCTCGCCGGTGCTGGTGTAGTGCGAACCGTCGGCTTGGGCGCGAACGCGCGGATGCAGTGCCGTGGCGACGACGTCGACGATCAGTTCCCCCGGCTTGGTTGAGGTGGGATCGGGGAAGTCCCCGAAGTGGGGCGGCTCATCGAAGGTGCGGACGATCGCGGCTTTCATGGTGTCCATTTTCTCCCCGGTCTTGCGCGGCGCGGGCGACTCCGCGCGATTGCCAGGGGTGGATTCGAGTAAAAATATGGTACTACGAACTATTATAGTTCGCAATCCAATCTATTTGGATATGGTTGTCGCCATGAGTGGTGGCGGTTCGCCCGGCAAACAACTCGCGGATGATCTGCGAGATGCACTGGTGCAAACATCTTTTGCGCTGATGGCGGTGCTTACCGAAGTGGCCGCCGAACACGACCTGTCGCTGACGCAGTTGCGCGTGCTGGGCATCATGCGCGATCGCGAACCGACGATGGGCGAGCTGGCGAGCTACACGGGCTTGGAGCGCTCCACGGTCAGTGGGCTGATCGAGCGCGCGGCGGGGCGCGGCCTGGTCGTCAAGACCGCCGATGAGAACGACGGCCGCGCGGTGCGGGTGAACCTCACCACTGGGGCCCGCCGCCTGGAGCGGGAAACCACCAAGGCGATTGAGCAGCGGATCGCACCAATGCTGGGGCGGTTGAGCACCAGGGAACAGCAGCGCCTGGCGGCGTTGCTGAGTAAAACGCTGGAGCGCTGATGTTGCGGTCGCGCCGCGCAAACGCGCCCGTTCAGCTGGCTGCGCTGGCCTTCAGCGTCGCCAGGGCATCGGTGCTCAATCGGGCCAGCTCGTCGGCCTCGCCACCGTCGAGCGCGGCACCGAAAATCTCGGCCATCCGGCGGTTGGTCGCCTCCTCGACCGCGGCGTAGCGGTCCTTCTTGTCCGTGCCATCGGCGAACGGCTCGGGCCAGCCGAACATGGTCGTGTACTCATGTCCCTTGTTGAGCATGTGTGCTTCGACCGGGGTGATGCCGGAAATGGTGAGGGCGTTGAAATGAACACCGGCCCGCAGCTCCCGCAAGACAAACATCACCTGCAGCGCCCGCGCCGCGGCGTCGTCGGCCAACGCCATGGTGCGCCACCCGGCATACAGCGGCAGGCCCGCGTCCGGTGTCGCCGCGATGATCTTCTCGCCCAGCGCCGCGATGCGATCCAGCCCCGTGGCGGCGGCCAGATACTTGCGGGCGAAGCCGGCGACCTGGTCCCAGTAGAGCTCGGCCGCACCGATCGCGCCGCGAACCGCGATGCCCGTTTCCCACATCCCATGGATGAAATTGGGTTCGAATACCGCGAAGACCGAATGCACCGTGACGCCGGTGGTCTCGCCCAGTACACCGGCGCGGCCTGCCACATATCCCGCGAACGGGTGCTCGTATCCGGCCTCGATGCTTTCGGCGAAGGTGTCCGGGTGCAGCATGAACACCGCGACCGCTTGTTCGATGGGTGAGCCCGCGGCACGGGCGGCGTCGAACATGTCGCTATCGCTCATGAAAATTCTCCTTCGCGGGGGTTTCCAACCTACCAATGCGGTGCGCTGGCCCAGCATGAATGTTTGACCTCAGTCGTGGACGATCACGCCGCGAATGTTCTTGCCGTCGCGCAGATCTTGATAGCCTTGGTTGACATCTTCGAGTCGATATTGGGTGGTGATCAGCTCGTCGAGTTTGAGTTGGCCGGCGTCGTAGAGCCGGAGTAGGCGCACGATGTCGTATTGGGGATTGGCCGATCCGAACAGTGTGCCCTTGATCGTCTTCTCGCTGAGGGTCAGATTCAGGCCCGACAGTTGCACCGTGAGCTTCTCCGGATTCGCCAACCCGGCGATGACCACGGTGCCGCCCTTGCCGATCACCGCAGCCGCGGCACTGACCACTTCCGTGTCGACCGTGCCGACCAGAATGAGCGCTTGGTCCGCGCCTTGGCCCCAGGTGATTTCGTTGACCTTCGCGGCCGCGCTGGCCGCGTCGGGGAAGGCATGGGTAGCGCCGAATTTCAGCGCGGTGTCCCGCTTGAACGCAACCGGATCGACCACCACGACGTGTTTGGCTCCGGCGCTCACCGCTCCTTGTACGGCGTTGATGCCCAGCCCGCCCGCGCCGTAGATGACCGTCGTGTCGCCGGGCCGCACGCCCCCGGCATATACCGAGGTACCCCAGCCGGTCGGAACTCCGCAGCCCACCAGCACCGCGGTGGTCAGTGGCAGCCAGTCGTCGATCTTGACCACCGAGTGCTGCGAGATGGTGGCGCGCTCGGAGAAGGTGCCGAGCATGCACATCGCACCGAAGTCCACCCCCTTGCGGTGGAAGCGGAAGCTGCCATCGCTCATGCATCCTTCGAGGATGGTCGCGCCCATGTCGCAAAGGTTCTGCCGTCCGGTGGAACAGTATCGGCAGGTGCCGCAGTTGGGGATGAAGGAGCACACGACGTGGTCCCCGGGCTTGACCTTGCTGACCCCGGGACCGACTTCCTCGATGACGCCCGATCCTTCGTGGCCGCCGACAATCGGATACCGCGGTGGCAGGTCGCCGTCGGTCAGGTGCAGGTCTGAGTGGCACAAACCCGCGGCGGTGTATTTGATCAGTACTTCGCCGACGCGGGGGCCGTCGAGTTCGAGTTCCATGATCTCGAAGGGCTTGCCCGCTTCCAGCAACACGGCTGCTGTGGTCTTCATGATGCGCTCCTGATGGAATTGCGTTGTTGGAGAGCTTCTTAGAGGGCTATGTGGACGGCGTGGCCATGGTTGTCATCAGATACCCCCGGCACGTTGCTGGTCAAGGTGGTTCGCCGGTTTGGTGGTGCGCGGTGTCATACCGAGATCGATTCCACGGCCGGATAGAACCTGTCGGCGTGGATGCGCGCCTCGGGCAGGCCCTTCGCCTCTAGGAGCCGGCCGACGTCGTTGCACATCTCGGGCGCGCCGCACAGGTAGGCGGCATAGGGTGAGGCGTCCCTGATGTCGGTGGCGATGGCCCGGGTGACGCGCCCGGATCGACCGTTGGGCACCGGGTCGGGCGCCTGCTGCGACAGGCACGGAATGAACCGGAAATCCTTCAATCGCGTCGAGAGCGCCGCGATCTCATCCAGGTACACCAGATCGCGGACGAAGCGTGCTCCGTAATAGAAACGGAAGGGCACGTCCGGGTGCTGTTCGGCGGCATCGGTGAGCATGGACAGGATGGGCGCGATCCCGGAGCCGGTCGCGACGGCGATCATCGGATGCTCGGTGTCGCGCAGAAACATGGTGCCGAACGGCGCTTCCAGATGCAGCGTGGAGCCCGGTTCGATCCGGTCCAGCACCTTGTTGAACAAGCCATTCGGCACGCGTTTGATGCAGAAGGTCAGCTCGCGCGCCGAACTCGGCGGGTTGACCAGTGAGTAGGAGCGGCGTTCACCGCTATCCAGGGTGAACTCCGCATACTGACCGGCGCGAAAGCTCAGCGGATCGTCGAGTTCCACCCGCAGCTCGATCAGGTTCGAGGTCCGGGTCCGCAGCCCGAGGACCTTCGCCCGCCTTCGGCTGGGCGGGGTCATCGGTGGCAGCGCCTCGGCGCCGTCGTTCTGGTGAATCTCGATGACCAGATCACTGCGGGCAAACGTGCAGCAGAGCAGAATCGCCCCGTTCTCGCGTTCGTCCCGCGGGATCGCGTACACCGAGGCCGCCGAGTCATCGACGTCACCGTCGATGAGGCAGTGCTTACACGATGAGCAGTTGCCGTGCCGGCATCCGTATTGCAGATTGATGCCGCTACGCAGGGCCGCAGACAGAATGTCCTCGTCGGGGCCGACCAGGAATTCCTCGGCTCCGGGCTCGAGGGTTACCCGCGCCATGGTGCTGCTCAGCTGCTCGCCGGTTCGAGCTGGGACATCTCGGAGGTGATGACGAACGCGTCGTCCTCGACCCGGGCGCGCCCGTAGTAGCTCGACATGCCCACCAGAAAACGCGACATGGTCAGCGGCTTCCCGAGGAACTCTTCGACCTCGGCCAACGGGATGCGGATCATGCCCTCGGTCTCGCACAGGTAGAAGGTGTGTCTGTCCTGGATCCGGACCTGCGGGCATTCCGCGGTGAAGTAGGCGACGGTCGCGTCGGCCTCTTCGCTCTTCATCAAGACGATGCCGACGGTCGTGGACGCGTGCTGTTCGCTGGCGCTCATGACGTCACCTCCACCGGCGCGCGCAGGCCCGCCAGCTCGAGGATGTCTGCGGTCGCGCTGACGACGCGCCGTTTGGTCTGTTCACCACCACCGGAGCCGACCGGGGCGGCGTCGAAGACCGGCAAGAACGCATCGACGGCGGCCAACGCGTCCGGATACCAGGAATCCACCCAGCGCTGCATGAGGTCGCGGTTTTCTGCCGCCGGTACCGGCCGGCCCGCGCGGTCGGTGTCGGCGGTGAGCATCTTGACCAGCGCTTGCGTTGCGGCACGGTTGCGACGCCGGTCGGCCTCCACCGTCATCTCGATCACCGCGGTGACCGGGTCCCCGTGCAACGGGGCCAGCCGGCGGAAGAACTCGCTGCCGATCACCGTGGCAATCAGCGGCTCCACCACCAGATTGGTCATCGTCACCATCTCGCCCCAGTCCCGCAGCGAAAGGAGCCGTTCGACCAGGCGGCGGGCCCCCTGGCAGGCCGGGTCGTTGAGCCAGGCCTCCCGGCCGGCCCCTTCGGTGTAGCCGGGCGCCTGTTCGTAGAGGCCCAGGCTGTAGAGGGCGATGTCCTGCTGGTGCCGAAGCCGGTCCATCGCGCTGAAGGTGTATGTCGTCGACAGCGTGTCCGACAAGGCCTCCCTGGTGACGAACGCGTGCGCCTTGAACATCCCCCACTCGAAGGAGCCGTACGCCTCGTAGTAGCGCGCCACGAGGTGCAGCCAGTCCGGTGCGATCTCGCCCAATGCGCCGTTGGCCTTCGCCGACGAACTTGCCCCGGCGATGGACCGTTCCTGTTGGGCCGCCATGTTGATGTAGGACCGCTGCCACAGCCCGGATGGGTCGCGATAGTCGAACCAATTCGGGTGGACCAGTGCGGTGGTCCGGGTGTCCTGGCAGCCCAGCCCGTCCGGGCGCAGTAGATACCAACCGCCGGAGTCGAACTGGCCCATGTCGGGCTGGGCGTTGCAGATGACGGCCTCGTATTCGGACAGTCGGCGCTTCTGGGGCTGGATGTAGGTCAGCTCGCGCTCCGAGTAGAACCCCTCACCAATAGCCTCGGGAGTCGCGCCTTCGGAAATTGCTCCGGTTGTCATCAGATCTCCGTGAAGGCTTCGGCGGGAGCCGCTTTGAGCGGATCCTGGATGGCGACCCCGGTGCGCCGAATGTCGTCGATGGTCCACAGCCAGCGTTCGTCGGTGTGCACGTGCGGCTGCCCCATCAGCGTCTTGCCATCGGATCGAAGCAGATGATTGATCTCGATGTAGCGCCACAGCTCGATGCCGTCATTGACTTCCCACCAGGTCTTGCCGGTGTGCCGATGCGGGGCCTGGCGGAAGATGTGCTGGCAGGCCTGCGAGCAAAATGCGTGCCGCTGGCCGGCCTTGTCGACCGATAGCCGGATCTCGTTGACGTCAATCCTGGGGAAGACCGCAGGCATCTGGCATACCCGACAGATCGGGGGCATGGCCGGGAACAGTCCGAGCGCGAGTTGGCCGTTGCGGGGATCGGCCATCTGCCGGTACGCGCGCCAAAAGTCGCCGTAGTACTTCTCCCAGCCGGGGTACTTGTCTTCGAAGAAGGTGAAGTCCTCGTCGGTCATGTAGTCCGACCGCCAGGCATGCACCGGCCACAACGCTGCGGACACCATCGCCGCCGTGTGACCGCCCCATTCCACGTGCCGTTTGGCGCCGTCCATCCACCGGGGCACATGCAGGCCGAACGGCTCCAGCCGCTCGATGTAACTACCGGCCCAGTCCTCCCAGAGCCATTGCTGCCAGAACTCTTTGTAGGACTTCACCCGAGCCTTCGAGAAGTAGTCGTTGACGCCACCGAGGAAGTTGTCGATGAAGGCGTGCTGACGCCAGAACGCCGTGTCGAAGTCTTCCTGGAGCATCGGCAAGTTGTCGGGTTCGCTCAGTACCGCCGCCAGCGTCGCATAGCCGTTTGCCATGTCCCGCGCCTCGTCGGACTGGACCGACAGGAAGACCGACGGGGTCGCCTGATCCCCGTTCGCGGCCGCCACCTCGGTCAAATACACGAACAGCGGGTTGGTGTAGGCGGTCTCGGCAACGACCTGAAGATTGAGCGAATTGGTGATCGGGTCGTCGTTCATGAACGCTTCGAACACGGCCCGCGCCGGTCGTCCGATCGGGTCGTTGGCGCGCATCTCGAAGCCGGAATTGAACCCGGCGGGGTCGGGCGCGTGCTTGGCGAAGTAGCGCATCAAGTACGCCTCTTGATTGGTATGGCGCACTTCGTCGATCATCTGGGCCAGGTACCCCTGGCGCAGTTCGGGGTTTTCCACCGTGTCGATGAGCATGGCCGTGCATTTCATCGCGGCGTACTCACCGAAGTCGACGAAGGCCAGGACCGGCTTCAAGACCTCCATGAAACGCGGCTCGACCTGAGCCGAGTTGTTCATCCGGCTCAACGCATCTTCGAGCGCACCATATTGGCGGCTGTCTTTTTCCTCCTCCATGCCCACGTACTCGCGCACCAGGGTGCGGAACGGGTCTTTGGTCCTTGGCGGGATCTTGTACTTGGTCGGGTACAACGCGTCTCGATGGAAGTAGCTGGGCTCCCAGTCGAAAGACTTGATCTTCTCGTGCTGGGTTGTGATCGATGCCGTCATTGGCGTTCTCCTCTTGCCCCTATGTACAAGCCCGTGCGCAGTTCAGCACTGCTGAGACCAGGATCACACCACCCGCCGGTCTGCACTACCTCCGATCGGAGGTCGCGACGACGGCTTTTGCCCGGGAGCCAACCGGCATGGGGCTACAGTCGAATTGTGCATCCGCACGGAGGAAGCCAGGACGGCTCACTTGTGCATTCCGCTGCCGCGAACACAGCCCCTGAGGCGGTGCGCGTACTCGTGGTCGATGACCATCCGATCGTGCATCTGGGCGTGGAGCGGCTCGTGCAGGGCAACCCGAGGGTCCAGATGTGCACGGGCGCACGCAATGTGAAAACCGGCGTCGCGGTCGCCGCTGCCGAACGGCCGCACGTGGTGTTGTTGGATCTGCATCTGCCCGACATGGCGCTGCCGGAAGCCGCCGCCGCGCTGCGAGGGGCTTGCCTGGGCGTCAAGCTCATCTTGTTCACCGGGGACAGCAAGCCGACGGTTAGTCAGGTTGCGGGACTGGTCGGGATGGACGCGGTGGTGCACAAGGACAACGCGTGCGCCGTACTGGTCACCGCGATCGAAGAGGTCGCCGCCGGACGGCGATTCTGCGACCCGGTGATCAGCACCGGCAATCCGCTGGAGCTTTCCCGGCGCGAGTATCAGGTGCTAGAGCGGCTGGCGATCGGCGAGACCAACGCGCAGATCGCCCAAAAGCTGCAGCTGGCACCCAACACCGTGAAGTCCTACGTGCAGTCGCTGTTGGCGCACCTCGATGCCCGCAACCGATTGGACGCGGTGATCAAGGCCCAACAGGCCGGAATGCTCTAGCCGCGGGAACCCACGCCTGTACGGTGCCGCCGCCCTCCTCATTGGCCGTGCACGACAACCACCCGCCCACCCGTTCGATGCGCTCGACGGTGGCCCGCAGCCCCAACCCGCGCCGGTGCTCGGACGCGATGTCGGGGGCCGTACCGTCGTCGGCCACGGTCAGCCCGACACCGTCTTCTGCGCGGTAGAGGCTGGCCACCACCGAGTGAGCGCCGGCATGTTTTTCCACATTGAGCAGGGCTTCGCGGGCGGTGCGCCGCAGCGCATCGGTCCTGGCCGAATCCAGAAGCGGCAGGTCGCCCAAGACCACCAGTTCCGCCGCGGTACCGGTGCGCGTGGCGAAGTCCCGGCAATCACCTTCCAGCGTGACTGCCAGCGCCTTGTCCTCCGGCAGGTCATGCAACGACAAGGTCTGAGCCCGTAACTCCGACGTCGCGCGTTCGGTGAGCACCAGCGCATCCGACAGCAGCTCTTCGCGACGGCCGGGCTCGGTTTCCTCCTGCGCCGACATCAACGCCACCCGCAGGCTGAACAACGTCGCGCCGACGGAATCATGCAACCGGATCGCCAGGCGTTGGCGTTCGCCGAACGCGGCGACCTCGGCCATCTCCCGGGCGCTGTCGGCAACCTCCATGGCGACCGCCGCCTGCCGCGCCAGGGAAAGCAGCTCCGCCCGGTCACGGTCGGTCCAGGCCACCGGCGACCGCCGGGCCGCGTAGAGCAGCCCGTAGAGCCGGTGGGCACGCACGATCGGGGCAACCATCGCCGCCCGCAACCCCTCCGCGCGCACCGCGTGGTCGAAGTCGTGGGTGATGTCTCGGCTCATGCAGTAGTCGTGCACCGCGACAGTTCGGCGGAGCACCGCCGCCTGCCCGCCGAGCCCTTCCTGCGGCCCGATGACCAAGCCGTTGAGTTCTTCGGTGCGGCCGCCCACGACCGCGACCACTTCCATGGTGTCGTCCTCGGCGATCCGATTGGCTCCGGCCGCCAGGTCTGCACCCAAGCGCCGGTGCACGACATCGGCACCATGGCGCAGCGCCGCTGTTCTGTCGAGCAGCGCCAACACCGCGTTGAACTCAGGATTGGCGTCCAGGTGCGTGGACCTCCTCGGCCAGCTTCGCCGTCGTTGGCGCTGGTTGACTCGAAATTAATCTCCTGCGTCCCGTTTGGGCAATATGTCCTCCCCGATGCTGGGGCAGCGCCGTCTGGAATCCCGGAACCTAGCTGGGGTTGCCCCGGCTGTCGCCGCCCGCGGCGGCCTTCGCGGCCGACACCGACGAATCGGGTGAATGTCCGAGCGGGGGCCGAGACGCCGGTGGTCAAACCTCCGATCGGAGGTGTCGCGCATCGATGACTTCGTGCGATGTTTGGTCCGTGCACCGTATGCAAAGCCATGCCGAGATGCTCAGCATCGATACCGCCCAGCTTTGTGGCGTGCGGGAGGTTCGGATCACCAAGGCCGCCGCCTATCTCCACTTCGATGACGTGGACATCACCATCAAGGTGGTGGCGCCGCCGCGTGCCGGGGCGGCCGTGCTGGAGACGGTCTGGGATGTCACCGCCCGGGAATCCGGTCCCGGCCTGGGCACGTGGTGGGGCAGTTGGCGCCGATTCCTGCCCGCGGGTCAAGGCCAGCCCGAGCGTCGCGTCGCCGAGGAGATCCGCGACGCCGTCGATCGGATCCGCCAGATGTTGGACGCCCACGCGCAACGGGTAAGCCACCGGGGTGGTGGCCGGGCATAGGGTCGACCGGTGACGATCACCTATGACGAGGCGCTGCGTTTGCGGATTCGGGCCCGCCTGACGTCGCACGAGCGCCGCGCCGTCACCGATCCGACCAAGCGGCACGCGGCGGTTGCGGTGGTGCTGGTGAACTCCGAAGTCGGCGAGGACCGGGTGGATCCGGCGCCGGTCGACGAGTGGATCGGGGGCGCCCGATGCCGGAGCCCGGACTCGACGGCCGCATGGTCGACGTGTCAGGGGGTGCGGCGTTCTTCTTGTGTCGCAGAGCATCTCGGCTCCGTGCGCATGCCGCCCAGTGGGCACTGCCGGGCGGACGCGTGGACCCGGGAGAAAACGCGATCGAGGGCGCGCTGCGCGAATTGGACGAAGAGATCGGCATCAGGCTGCCGGACTCGGCGGTGCTGGGCCTGCTCGATGACTACCCGACCCGATCGGGATATGTCATCACCCCGGTGGTGATCTGGGGTGGGGGCCGCCTCGATCCGCACCCGGTGCCCGACGAGGTGGTGGCGGTCTACCGGGTGGGCCTGCACCAACTGCAGCGTCAGGATTCGCCGCGGTTTGTCGCCATCCCGGAGAGCCCCAGGCCGGTCGTTCAAGTCCCGTTGGGAAACGACCTCATTCATGCGCCGACGGGTGCCGTGCTGCTGCAGGTGCGCTGGCTGTGCCTGGAAGGGCGAGACGATCCGGTCGACGAACTTGAACAACCGGTCTTCGCCTGGAAATAGGTCGGTGGGTAATCAGGCCGCTGCGGTGTGGCGTCCGCACACCCGGCGCTGGCTTCGGATCGCCAGTAAGTTCATTCGAAATGCACACTCAACACACCGAAGCGCACCAGCTGCCCCCCTTGGGAATGCCTGCGGCGGGCGACTTCAGGTGACCGCCGATGACTTCCGGTAGCGCGCCGCAATGGCTCACCCGAAACCTGCGGGTGCTCTCGCTGGTGTCGCTGCTGCAAGATGCGGCCAGCGAGCTGCTCTACCCGCTGCTGCCGATTTATCTGACGATCGTATTGGGCGCGCCGCCATCGGTGGTTGGGGCGGTGGAAGGCGCGGCCGAGGGGGCCGCCTCACTCACCAAGATCGTGTCGGGCCCGCTGGGCGACCGGTTCGCCCGGCGCCCACTGATCGCGAGCGGCTACGGGATGGCGGCGCTGGGCAAGCTCATCGTCGCGGCCGCCGGCGCCTGGCCCGGTGTACTGGCCGGTCGGGTTGTGGACCGATTGGGCAAGGGACTGCGCGGTGCGCCTCGCGACGCGTTGCTGGTCGACGGCGTCGAGCCGGCGCAGCGCGGTCGCGCATTCGGGTTTCACCGCACCATGGATACGCTCGGCGCGGTCATCGGCCCGCTGCTCGGGCTGGCCGGATACGAACTGTCCGACCACCAGATCGGCCCGGTGCTCTACCTGGCTGTGATTCCCGCTGTGCTCAGCGTGCTGCTCATCGCCTGGGTTCGGGAACCACCGCGCAATCTTGCGAAAGCCAAGCCTGCATCGATACTCGACGGGACTCGGCGGCTGCCCCGTCGATACTGGGCGGTGGTCTCGTTTCTGGTCTTGTTCAGCATCGCCAATTTCCCGGACGCGTTGCTGCTGTTGCGGCTCAAGCCGATCGGCTTCTCGGTGGTGGGCGTCATCATGGCCTACGTCGGCTACAACGCGGTGTACGCACTGGCGAGTTTTCCGGTGGGGGCGCTTGCCGACCGCTTGGGCCGGCCGGTGGTGTACGCGTTTGGGCTGGTGTTTTTCGCGGCCGGCTATCTCGGGCTGGGCATCACCACCGACACCGCAACCGCATGGGCGCTGATCGCGGCCTACGGGCTGTTTACCGCTTGCTACGACGGTGTGGGGAAGGCCTGGATCTCGGCGATTGTCAGTGCGGAGCTACAGTCCAGCGCCCAAGGTGTGTTCCAGGGCCTGAGCGGATTTGCGGTGCTGGCGGCGGGACTGTGGGCCGGGTTCCTGTGGGGTGTGGAGGGGCGGCTGCCGCTGCTGATCTCGGGTGGGGCCGGAGCGGTGTTTGCGCTCGCGCTGCTGGCCGCCGCGGCCGGTACGCGGCGACGGGCGAGGTGATCGGGGTTCGAGTCCGGACCGGGGCAGCGCGCACCGGGTTACGCTGACCTGGTGAGCAGCAAGCAAGTGCCCGGTGGGGTGGTACACGCGCTGCCCCCAGACCTGCGTGAGGCGTTGGTGACCAACTCCACCGCGCTGGCCGCCTGGAACGACATTACGCCCTTGGCCCGCAACGAGTTCATCTGCTGGGTCGAGGATGCCAAGCAACAGAAGACGCGTGAGCGCCGTATTCGCCGGACACGCGAAGAGCTGGAAGAAGGCCAGCGCCGGCCCTGCTGCTGGCCGGGGTGCAAGCATCGCGAGCGCACCGGCAAGTGAGCCCCGCGCGCTGAATCTCCGGGCCGGACCGATCGGCTGTCATACCGGCCGGCGGAGAGCCAATTCGAGGCCGTTGTCACGCATGACGGCGCGACACTGGTCGGGCGCGTAGTCGAAGTTCTGCAGATCCTTGATGTAGGAGGCGGGTTCGGCCAGTCCTTCGACGTGGGGGTAGTCCGAACCCATGATGATGCGATCCGCACCCAGTAGTTTCAGCAGGTCCGCCAGCTCGTCCTCATAGAACGGGGACACCCAGACGTGACGTTTGAAGGTCTCCCGGGGGTCTTCCTGATAGATGAAGGGAATCTGGCCGTAGGACTTGGCCAGCTTCTCGAACAGGTGGAAGACCCAGGCCGAACCGCTCTCGATGCAGGCCATCCGCAGGTTGGGGAACCGGTGAAAGAGGCCCTTGTGCAAGTGGTTGGCGAAGGTGTCCTGCAACGGATCCCCGGAGAACAACGACCGAAAGCCCAGCAGCGCCTGAAAAGACATCATGTAGTCCGCTTCGCCCCAGGCCGGCATGAACTTCGAGTAGTAGGTCTCGCCCGAGTGGTAGCACACGGTGATGCCGGAGTCGTTGGCCAACTGTCAGAACGGGTCGAACAGTGGATCACCGGGCGCACGCATGCCGACCTCGGTGGTGACCGGTCCGGGAACCATGACGATGAAGCGCGCGTCGTGGCGCAGCGCCCACTAGAGCTCCCGCACAGCGTTATCCGGTATGCACAGCGTGATGTAGGGGGCGGCGAAAATCCTTTCCTGATAGGCGAATCCCCAGTCCTCCTGCATCCAGCGATTGAAGGCGCGGAAGGTCGCCGCCGTGGCCTCCAGGTCGGGCAGCAGCGCTTGCTCCATCCCGACCCCGAGGGTGGGCAGCATGATGCAGCCCTGCATGCCCTGTTCGTCCATGGCCGCCAGCCGAGCGTCGCGGTCACGGTACTCGGGACGAATCGGCTCCAAGTCGCCGAACAGTGCGTTGAGGTCGGCGCCTCTGGGATTGCGGCCGCGGAAGTACTCGTCGAGCGCGCCGGGCTTGCCGACCGGGCCGAAGGTCGGATTCGGGATGAACCTGTTTACCCTGCCCCCGACGATCAGCCGCGCTCTGCCGTCCAGCTGGGCCCACTGGATGGCACGCTTTTTGTATTCGCGCTCGATGTGGCGGGTGAACGCGTCCACCGCCTCGTAGTAGTGGTTGTCGCAGTCGAAGAACGTGAACCCGAGCTCGGTCTTCATCGCCGTCGTGTCCTTTCCGTGGCCGGACCCGATCCATCCGAGCCAGGCCGCATCATCGAAGGCTAGAACGATGTTTCACTTTGTACAAGCCAAATGCGCGTTATAGGGCCCATTTATCCGGGAAAAGGCAAGAACAGTGTTCTGTTTAGGTGAAGCTATTTGCGGGGAAGGCCGAGGATCATCGAAGCGATGACGGTGAGCTGGATCTCCGCGGTACCCCCGCCGATGAGCTCGGAAGGCATGTCGAAGTACGGCCCGAGTACGGCCGGATCCGAGTCCTCCAGCATTGCGACGCGCCCGGCCAGGCCCAGCGTTGCGGTCCAGACCCGCCGCAGCAGCAGCACCATCGCGTACTTGGCGATGCTGGAGGTCGGGCCGGCAACTTGTCCCTGGATCTGTCGCAGCGTCTCGCGCAACACCATTGCCTTGATGGCGGTGGTGTGGGACTCGACATCTCCGACTGCCCGCAGCGCCGCGTCCTGGTCGAGACCATCGGCCATCGCCACGTGTCGAAGTACCTGCGTGCGATCGATATTGACGCAATTACCTATCGCCGTGCGTTCGACGGCCATGGTTGCCACCGCCAGATCCCAACCGTCGCCCGGATTTCCGACCAGCATGTCGTCGGCAACGAACACATCGGTGAAAAAGACCTCGTTGAAGTCGAACCGGCCACTGGCCTGCTTGATCGGTGAGACCTCGATGCCCGGGGACGCCATGTCGACGAGGAAGTAGCTGATCCCTCGGTGTTTCGCCGCGTCGGGGTCGGTGCGCGCCAACAGCGCCCCGAACTGTGCCCGGTCGGCGTGGGAGGTCCAGATCTTGTGCCCGTTGACCAGCCATCCCCCGTCGACCTTGACGGCGCGGGTGCGCAGCGACGCCAGGTCTGAACCGGCTCCCGGTTCGCTGAACAGCTGGCACCATCTTTGGGTTCCGCCCGGGATGGGCCACCCGAACCGGTCGCGTTGCAGGTCGGATCCTCGGTCGAGAATCGTCGGGAAGATCCACTCCGCGATACCCAGGGACGGCTTGGTCACGCCGGGGCGCTTGCTGAACTCCTCGGCAATGATCACCTGCTGCACCGGCGTCGCGGCCAGGCCCCACGGCTTGGCTAGGTGTGGGGCGGCCAGACCCGCCTCGGCCAGCAGATCCCGTTGTGACCTGTGCGCCAGGCCGGGATTCCTGGAGTCATCGGTGGGGTGCTCGTTGGCTAGCGCTTGTGCCCGGTCCAGTGTGGCCGCTACTCGGGCCCGGAACTCGGATTCGACGTTGCCCAAATTGACTGCGGTAGAGCGACTCAGCGTGCGGGCCAGCTCGCCGGCCGCACGGCTGAAGCGCGTTGTCGGCCCCAGCGACGCGGCCAGGCTGATCGCGCGGCGCCAGTACAGGTGCATGTCGTGTTCCCAGGTGTAGCCGATCGCGCCAAACATCAGCAGGGCATCGAGAGTCAGGTCGGGGGCCGGACCCACCGCCACCAGGGCGGCCGACGCAGCGGCCAGGCGGTGCTGCTCGAGGGGCTCGTCGGCGGCGCGCACCGCGTCCCAGGCCGCTGCCGCGGCCAGTTCGGCGTTGACCAGCAGCACAGCGGCTTTGTGCTGCAGGGCCTGAAAGGCCCCAACGGGTTTGCCGAACTGCTCGCGGGTGCGGATATAGTCCACGGCGGCTTCGGCGCCGCGGCGTACCGTCCCCGCCGCGGCGCATGCCGCAAGGGCCACCACCAGGCAGCGAGCCCGCTCGGTCGCGATCCCAGACACCAGTGACTCGGCCGCGACGACATGGTCGGCGAGGGTCAGCACACCCACGTCGGTGCACAGATCGGTGCCGCGCTGCGGCTGGACTGAAAGGCCCGAACCCGGCGATCGCGGGTCCAGCACGAACCACAGCTGGGCGCCGTCTTCGGAGCGTGCGGCTAGCAGAACACGTTGCGCCGCACAGATTCCCAGCGTCATTTGAGACGAGCCATCAAGGCGCCAACCGGCCGCGACCCGGGCGGCGCGCACGTCGCAATGTTCGGGCAGCACGACGGCCGCGGTCGCGCCGCCAGCCAGCTCCGCTATCAGTGCTGCCGCGGATGTGTCCGCCAACCCCGCGACCGCGCTTGCCGTCGCGGTGCTCAACAACGGCCCCGGCAGCAACGCCGCGGCGGCTGCCTCGAGCACGCAGGCCATGTCCGCCAGCGTGCCGCCCTGGCCGCCGGCGTCCTCGCTCAAATGCACCGCATGAAAGCCGTGCGCGGTGAATTCCTCCCACCACGGCGGCAATTCGCCGGCCGCGAACGAGTCCCATGCGGCCCGGGTCTTGTCTATCGGCGCATGCCGGGCCGCGAACTGAGCGACGGCCTGGGCCAGTTGCTCTTGTCCGGCCGTGATCGCCAGCGCCACTGGATGGTCAGCCCGTCAAGCCCAGAATGCGAGCGGCATTGCCGTAGAGGAACTTTGGCCAGACTTCGTCTTTGAGGCCGACCTTGGGCAGCTCGCTGAATATCCGTCCAGTGACAACCCCATCGGGAAGTAGCCGGCGTAGAGAACCTTGTCCGCGCCGCGCGAATTCGCGTAGTCGATGATGGCCTTCGGGTAGTACTTGGGCGCGAAGGCAGAGGTGGAGTAATACAGGTTGGGCCACTTCAGCATCAGCTTGACGGCTAGCTCCTCCCAGGGTTCGCAGCCGTGGCGGGTGACGAAGACCAGATCGGGAAAGTCGAACATCACGATGTCGATCCGGGAAACCTCCTGGGGCCGGAAAGGAAGCCGCGGGCCGGGGATGCCGGCGCAGACGAAGATGGGTATGCCGAGTTCGACGCAGGTGGCATAGATGGGATACATCTTCGGATCATCGATGGGGACTTGGGGGAAGGTGCCGGCCGGAAACACTGAGGTCGCGCGGATGCCGAACTGCTCGTATTCCCGACGGATCGCGGCGACCGACCCCATCACATCGTTCGGATCGGCGATCGCTCCGGACGGGATGAACCGGTCGGGGAATGTCTTGAGTGCCAACTGCGCGGAGTCCTCCCGGACCCCGGTCATGGCCTTCTCGATGTTGAACCGGTCCATCTGCTGCAGCACCAGGGACACCGGATCATCGGTGGGCAGGCCCTTGGGCACGTCCTTGAACATGTACTCGACGGGGAACTCGAAGTTCTCCTTGGACTCACGGTCCTTGGTCTGCTTGCGAATGAAGTCATATTGGGCGGACCCCTCGTGCGGGAATCCGATCATGGTGTCGATCACCGGCAAACCGACAGGTCCGGCCATTGCGTCCTCCGATCAGGCGCGAGTCTTCGACACTAGCACCGCGCCTGACCCAATAGTGAAACCAGGTTCTACCCACGTCAAGGACGGTGGTGGGCAAAAGTTGGGATAATAGGCCGGATATGCCGTTTGTATGCCGTAGCATTTGGTCAACACAAAGAAGGGTGTTCTGGAAACGGGGCCCGTTCTTGCCGTCGGGTTGAATCGGAGGTCGCGCCATCGGTACATCAGCCCCCGGCCTGACACCGTCGCCCGAGGCGGCGCAGGGCCGCTCGCGGATCAATCGCGCCAACCCCGACGTCGTTCCGCTGGCGGAGATGACCGCCAGCCAGCTGTTTCGTCGCGCAAAAGTGATCGAAGAGGTGATCGATCTGATCGCCGATGTCGGCGCCGACGCGGTGCAGATGCGTGACGTGGCCCAGCGTTCGGGAGTGGCCCTGGCCACCGTCTATCGCTACTTCAGTTCCAAGGAGCACCTGTTGGCGGCGGCGCTTCAGGACTGGCAGATGCGGCTGACCCGCCGCATTCTGAGCGCCAGTGGCTCACCCGATCAAGACCCGCTGCCGGGCATCCTGGACTACCTGCGCCGCGCGTTGCGCGCCTTTCATCGCAATCCCGAGATGACGGCGTTGATGCTTCAGATGATGACCTCTACCGATCGGGACGCGAAAGCGACGATCGATCAGATGGATCGCACCAACGTCGAGATGTTCAATCGCCTGCTGCACGGTGTTGCCCCAGCAGACATTTCGAATGTCAGCTTCGCTCTCAACGCCGCACTTAGCGGTGCGCTGACCGGGTTGCTGACCAGCAGGCTGACCTTGGAGGAAGCGCTTGGCCATGTCGAGTGGGTCGCGCGTGCTCTGCTCGATGAAGGCCGGCCGCATCCGTGAAGCGGGCGTTAGGCCGCCGACCTTTCCAGGATGTGCACGCCGCACGCAGAGCCCAAACCGATCACGTGAGCCAGCCCGACTTTGGCGTTGTCGATCTGACGGTCGCCGGCCTCGCCGCGCAGGTGATGGCAGATCTCCCAGACGTTGGCGATGCCGGTGGCCGCGATGGGATGGCCCTTGGACTGCAGCCCGCCGGACACGTTGACCGGCGTGGAGCCGTCGCGCCACGGGGCGCCTGACTCGAAAAAGTCTGCGGCACCGCCCTGTTCGCACAGCATCAGGTTGTCGTAATGCACCAACTCGGCGGTGGCGAAGCAATCGTGCAGCTCGACTAGATCGAGATCGCTGGGTCCAACGCCGGCCTGCTCGTAGGCGGTCTTGGCGGCGTTGCGGGTCAACGTGTTGACGTTTGGCAGGACCTGGCAGCCCGGCTCGTAGGGATCGGTGGTCAGCACCGATGCCGAAACCTTCACCGCGCGTCGACGCTGCCGTGCGGACAGAGACTTCAGCGTCTCGCCATTGCACACGATCGCGGCGGCGGCGCCGTCACAGTTGGCCGAGCACATCGGCCGGGTGTTGGGGTAGGCGATCATGACGTCGTTCATGATCTGCTCGAGCGTGAACCTCTTCTGATAGGCGGCCAGCGGGTTCAGTGTCGAATGGGCGTGGTTTTTCTCGCTGATCTTGGCGAACAGCTCGAAGCTGGTGCCGCCGTACTTGTGTCCGTATTCGGTGCCCATCTGAGCGAATACGCCCGGCATGGTCTCGGTGCCGATCCGCCCATCCACCGGCGCGACCGCGCTGTAGCGACCGGCCGGGGTCCAGACGTCGGCGTCGCTCTTCTTCTTACCTCCCCCACCGAGCAGCCCGGCGCCGGACAACTTTTCGACCCCGACAGCCATGCCGTAGTCGACCTCGCCAGCCTTCACCGCCATGATGGCGGTCCGCAACGCGGTGGCCCCGGTGGCGCAGGCGTTGGCCACGTTGTACACCGGGATGCCGGTCTGGCCGATCTGTTTTTGCAGCTGCTGACCGATCCCGGCGTTGGCGGCCATCAGGTTGCCGGCCGCGAGTACGCCGATGTCGGCCATGCTCACGCCGGCGTCATCGAGCGCGCTCATCGCGGCCTGGGCCGCCAGGTCGACGGTGTCGAGGTCGGGGTGCTTGCCGAACTTGGTCATCCGGATCCCGAGGATCCAAATCTCGTCGCTGGCGCTCATCGTCGTTGCCCTTTCCGCGGTGCCGGATGGTCAAGTAGCGGGCTCGAAGCCGAAGCCGATCGCTTCGGTCCCCTGCGCGTCGGTGCCGATCGCGTAGGTGGCCAGGCGCACCTTCATCCCGTCGTGCACATGCTCGGGATCGGGGTCGATGTTGATGAGATTGGCGCGGACCTGGGTGCCGTCGCAGTCGACCACGGACGCGATGAACGGGGTGGGGATCCCGGGTGCGGCGAAAGTGACGATGGTGAACGTGCGCACCGTGCCCTCGGTTGGCACCGGCACGGTGGTGAACTCGGTGGCAAAGCAGTTGGCGCACGCGTTGCGGCGGTCGAAGAAGCGGGCGCCGCAGTGGGTGTATTCCCGGGCCATGAGGTGCGGATCGCCGTCGTCGAGCACCAGGTAGTCGACCAACGGGATCTGCTTGGTCATGTGAGCACCTCCGCCATGTCTATCCCCGGTCTATCCCGACCGTAGCGAGTGCGCGCCATCAGCGACAGATGCGGCGACGGCCGCGCTCGAGGCGGTTAGAACGGGCTGCTGTTGGACTGCCAGTGCGCCTCTTCGGGCCGCGGGCCGTAGCGGCGAGCGTAGTCCTCGTGCATCCGCGCCTGCTTCTTCTGTTTGAGCACGTCAACCAGGTTGGGATCCAGACCGTGCTGGGCCAGTCGGTGCCGGCGCCAGACCTTGTTCAGGGCCAGCGAGATCAACAGCGACCAGATGTAGAGCGGCACCGTCATCTCGGAATGCACATACAGCGAGGCCGGCAACAGCCACAACGGGGCGAGGATCAGAATCGCGGGAAGCGCCCACCTGATCATGTGCCGGCGGATGGCTCCCTTGCCGGCTAGGTCGTTGGCAACCCAGCTGCGCATCGAATCGGGTAGGCACTTCCCATACGAGTAGGCAATGTACTGCCAGAAATTCGGTTTGCCGGCGGCCATCAGGACTCCTATAGGGACAATTTCGAACTGTTAGGACTGCGGTGCGTCGGCCGCCAAGGCCGCCACATTGATACGGGTGAGCACACGGTGGAGTTGCTCGAGTTCGGTCGGGTCGACGCCCAGGCGCGCGATTACGGCAGCGGGTACCTCAGCCGCCCGTTCGCGTAGTGCGATACCGAACCTGGTGAGCTTGACGTCGGTGGAGCGTTCGTCGGTCGCGTTTCGGGTCCGCGTGACCAGGCCGAGTGCTTCGAGGCGCTTGAGCATCGGCGACAGCGTGGCCGAATCCAGCTGCAGGGTCACGGCGATCTGCTTGACCGCCAGCGCAGAATCCTGTCCCGATGATGTTCTCTGGTTATCCCACAAGGCCAGCATCACCAGATACTGTGGGTGGGTCAGGCCAAGCGGTTCCAGTAGCGGGCGATAGACGGCCAGGACGGCCCGATTGGTGATCGCGAGCGCGAAACACACCTGCTGTTCGAGGGCAAGTGGATCGGCCTGCGACGTCGTTGGCGCGGCCATATCTACATCGTGCCCTAATAGTTAGTGCACTAGCAATAGGGCCATTGGTCACTTTCTGGGCTTGAGCGGCCGCGATGGGGTGCGCCCGGGGGTGCTCGGGCGCGCCGTGCCGGTTTTGGATTAGCGTGGCCAGGTGCTGGTGACTGTCGCGGTGGAGAACTACCGGTCGCTGCGCCAGCTGGTGGTCCCGCTACACCAGCTCAATGTGGTCACCGGTGCCAACGGAAGCGGCAAATCCAATCTCTATCGCGCGTTGCGCCTGATGGCCGACTCGGCCCGCAACGGGGCGGTGGCCGCGTTGGCCCGCGAAGGCGGGTTGAGTTCGACCATGTGGGCCGGGCCGGCGGTGATCGGCAAATCGGTGCGTCAGGGCCGCCACCAGGTCCAGGGGACGGTTCGCACCGATTCGGTTAGTTTGAAACTCGGCTTCGCCGGATCCGATTTCGGCTATGCGATGGATCTTGGTCTGCCGCAGGCGTCGATCAGCAAGTTCAAACTCGATCCCGAAGTCAAAGTGGAGGCGCTCTGGGTCGGGCCGGTGTGGCGCAGCGCCACGGCGATTGCCGAACGGGGTGGCCCGGTCGCGCGGCTGCGCGACGGTGACGACAACTGGCACCTGATCACCGACGCGCTGCGGCCCTTCGATTCGATGCTCAGTGAGTTGGCAGATCCGGTGCGGGCCCCGGAACTCATCGAGATGCGTGAGCGCATCCGGAACTGGCGCTTTTATGATCACCTGCGCACCGATGCCGACGCACCCGCCCGGCAGGCCCGGATCGGCACCCGCACCACGGTGCTCGGACACGATGGGGCCGACCTGGCCGCCGCGCTGGAAACGATTCGCGAGATTGGCGACGAGGCGGCGCTCGATGAAGCCATCGATCGAGCATTTGAGGGCAGTCGGATAGACGTCGCCAGCGACAACGGCCGCTTTGAACTGGCGCTGAAACAGCCCGGAATGCTGCAGCCATTGGGTGCCGCGGAGCTCTCCGACGGAACACTGCGATATCTGCTGTGGAGCGCAGCCTTGCTGTCCCCTCGGCCGCCGCAGTTGCTGGTGCTCAACGAGCCCGAGACCAGCTTGCACCCCGAGCTGCTGCCGGCGTTGGCGTCGCTGATCGCCACGGCCGCCCAACGCAGCCAGATAATCGTCGTTACCCATTCCGAGCCCCTGGTGGCGGGTCTGCAGCAGGCCGCGGAGGTGCACACCATCCGCCTGACCAAAGAACTCGGTGAAACCCGGATCGTGGGTCAGGGCATGCTCGATCAGCCGTCCTGGCATTGGCCGCCCCGCTAACCGCTGATGGGCCGGACGCGCTCAGGATGCGGGCATGGTGCCGGTCAATATCAGCATCAGTACCAAGCCGGGCAATGAGTTGGTCACTTGGTGCGCAGCGATGCTTGCCCACAGGCCGCCGGAGTACAACCGGGCCAGCGCGATCGGGACGGCGATCACCAGCAATAGCGGTGCTCGGGTGAACTCGAAGTGGGCCAGTGCGAACACCGCGGTGGAGACCACCAGCGCGACCCACTGCCCCCAACGCCGCTCCAGCGCTCCCCAGAGCAGCCCGCGGTAGAGGATCTCTTCACACAGCGGCCCAACGAACACGACGACGATGAACACGGCCACCGCCCACGGCCACGAGGCCCGGACGTCACCAAACACCTTGTATAGGGCCGAATTCGCGTCGGGACCGGTGATCGAGGCGTAGAGCATGGACGCGGGCACACTGACCACCAGCCCGCCGAGACCGAAAACGAGTCCCAAGCGCACGTCGCGCCACGTCCCGCCCATGCGTAGGTCGGTGCGGGGACCATTGCCACGCCGTATCGTGATGAATACGGCCAGCCCCGCCGCGATGACCGTGGGAGCGGCCACCGCCAGTGAAATGAGCGCGGCGGACCGGGGACCCGCGCTCGCCACGACGAGCGCCAACAACGTGGAGCTGAGTAGGTAGACCAGCTCTACCAGGACGAAGGCGCCCAGCCCCCAGCGATGTGCGGGCGCCGCGGTTGGCCGAAGGGCCGGCGCATCCGGCGTGCTCGACGAGGGGGGCAGCAACGGGTCATCGCCGGGTTCTGCTTGCACTGCCGTGACGCTAGCGCACTAGCCGCCTCAGCTGCGCCGGTCGACGTGAGCGGTGTGCTCGAGCAGGTCGGCCGCCATGGCAATGCTGTGGGCGGGTGGGGTCATCTGGTCCGCCACCGTGCGGGCACGGGCGATGTACTGCGCGGCCAGGATGCTACCCAGGCCGGCGGCCAGCGACTCCGAAGTGGCTGCCGAAAAGGGCTGTCCGACACCGACTCCAAGCTCTTCGATGCCAGCGGCCCAGATCGGCTGATCGAGCCATAGCCAGCGAATCAGCATGGGGATGCCGGCGCGCAGGCCGGCTGCGGTGGTTCCGGCGCCCCCATGGTGAACTATCGCGCGACAGGCCGGAAAGACCGCCGCGTGGTTGACCGCCGGTGCGACCATGACCTGGTGGGAATGCGGCATCTGGCCAAAGTCGTTCGGCCCGGCGCAGATCAGCGCCCGCTCACCCAGCTGAGCACACGCGGCACTGATCATGGCGAACTGCTCCGCCGGCGAGGTCAACGGGGTGCTGCCAAAGCCGAAGTAGATCGGTGGGGCTCCTTCGGCAATCCAGGCGAGGATCGCGTCATCGTCATCGGTGGGTGACTGCAACGTCAGCGCGCCGACGAATGGGTGTCGGCCATCGGCTTGCACCCACCGGCCCGGTGGTCCGGGCAGGACGATCTGGTCATAGGCCTGGATTTCGAGCGATCCCTGTTCCGCGACCCGTTGCGGGACGGATTCCGATGCCGGCGGCAGTCCCAGGGCCTGGCGTTGGGCGTCGTCGGCGGCTTTCGTTGCCAGCGTCGAGAGCATGCCCGCCGGCAATGCCGGCGCAGGGAAGAAGTGCAGCCCGGCCAGCGGAATGCCGAAGTACTCGGCGACATTGGCGGCCACCGCCTGCTCGTTGAAGCCGACCACAAGCAGGTCGGCACCGTCCGCCAGCGCGGTCAGCGTCTCACTCTTGGCCGCGTTCACCCGGGTTAGGTGTTCAATGAGTTTGGGCACCATGGTGATTGGGTGCTGGGCCGTGGCCGCTAAGTCGCCAACCAGGTTCGGGGCGGGGCCCATCTGCTGGTGTGAATCGGGGCCATAGGCGACCGTGGTCAGCCCGGCCGACTCGAGGAAGCCGACCAGGTTGGGTGGGGCCGCCACCCGCACCTCATGGCCACGTCGCAGCAGCTCACGCGCGGCGGCGGCGCACGGCTCAACGTCGCCGCGGCTTCCGTAGCTTGCGACCACAGCTTTCATCGGCGGAAATTTCGGCTGCGAACGGCTACCGGATCATCAACGGCCGTCGGCGCTACCGCACCGAATGCTCATCGGATGGGCAGCCCGGTCAGCGCTCGCGATATCACCAGGCGCTGGATCTCGCTGGTGCCCTCGAAGATGGTGAAGATCTTCGCATCGCGGTGCATCCGCTCAACGGGGTAGTCGCGGGTGTAGCCGTTGCCCCCGAGGATCTGAATGGCCTCGTCGGTGACGTAAACGGCGGTCTCACTTGCCACCAGCTTGGCCATCGATCCCTCCGCCGAATCGAAGTTGTGATTGTTGCGGGCCATCCATCCGGCTCGCCATACCAACAGACGCGCCGCATCGATGCGCGCTTTCATGTCGGCTAGTTTGAACGCCACCGCCTGGAACTCGCCGATCTTGCGCCCGAATTGTTCGCGTTGGCAGGCGTATTCCAGGGCGTACTCATAGGCCGCTCGGGCCACGCCGACCGCCATTGCCCCTACGGTGGGCCGGGTGCGCTCAAAGGTCTTCATCGCGGCCTGCCCGCGCGCAGAGGCGCCGGACTTGACCCGAGCGATGCGCGCCTCGAACTTCTCTCGCCCGCCGAGGATCGCGTCCTCGGGCAGACGCACGTTGTCGAGCACCACCTCAGCGGTGTGGGAAGCGCGGATGCCGTGCTTCTTGAACTTCTGCCCTTGGGTCAGGCCCTTGGTGCCGGGCGGGATCACGAACGTGGCCTGCCCGCGGGTGCCCAGTTCGGGGTGTACCGATACCACCACGATGTGCACGTTGGCGATGCCGCCATTGGTCGCCCAGGTCTTGGTTCCGTTGAGAACCCACTCCCCGGCCGCCTCGTCGAAGTGCGCACGGGTGCGGATGGCGCCGACGTCGGAGCCTGCGTCGGGTTCTGAGGAACAGAACGCTCCGAGCTTGGGATCGCCGGGGGTGCCAAACATCTCCGGCAGCCAGCGGCCCAGTTGTTCGGGAGTTCCGTTGGCGGCCAGGGCCGCGGCGGCCAGCCCGGTGCCCATGATGGAAATCGCGATACCGGCATCGCCCCAGAACATCTCCTCGAACGCGGCGAGAATGCCCACCCCGGACGGCTCGACGGACTGCTGGGCGAAGAAGTCGGGCGAGTAGAGCCCCACCTTCGCGGCCTCCTGGATTACCGGCCAGGGAGTCTCTTCACGTTCATCCCATTCTGCGGCGGCCGGACGGATGACCTCGGCCGAAAACTTGTGCACCCAGTCGCGTACTTCGATCACGTCGTCGCTGAGTTCTAGTGAGAAGGTCACAGTCTTACTCCTGGAATTTGTTGTCGGCCTAGGGTTTTCTGGAGGGCGCGGGGTTGGTGTATTGAGAGAGCATGCTGACGGTCTGATTGACCCACGCCTCGAAGTAGCGGCTGTCATCGATGTTTCCGGGCGAGCGACCGGTCAGTGCCTGCAGCGTCGCGGCGTAGGACAGCGAGGCGATGGCGACACTGGCCGCCGCTTCGGGATCGGGTATTCGGGTGCGGCCCGACCGGTTGGACGCCGCCAGTTCGTCGGCGAATCGCTGGTAGGCGTTGTCGGTGATGATCTGCCAGGTTTTCTCGTCGAGGTCACCGAGTGCACCGGGCTCGCGCAGCATCACCTTGAGCAAATCCTCGCTCTGTTTCAGGTTGGTCCAGATGAGGTGTCCGGCGGTTCGCACCGCCTGCTCCACACCGCCCGGCTCGCCGGCGTCGTACTGCTCGCGCGCTGCCACGATGCTGTCGATGCGGTGCTCAACCGCGGCCTCGAGCAGCTCGTGTTTGGAGCCGAAGTGCTTGTACAACGCGCCAGATCCCGGCGCGAGGCCCGAGCAGCGCTGGATGTCGGCGACCGACGTCGCCGCGTAGCCCTTGACGGCAAAGAGCTTCAGTGCCGCCGAGAGCAGGCGATCTCGTCCGGACGTGGACATGGTGAGAGAGTACTCACTCACCAAGTCGGGCGCAAGTGGCTCGGTGCCACCAGTACCTGGTAGAACGCCAGTACGCCCTAGAAGAAGAACCCGGCGTGGGGCGCTTCCGGCGCCGCGAACAGCTGATCGGCAACGGCAAGTGCGGTCGGGTCCTCGCACCGGGCTAAACCTGTCATGGCGAGGTCGCGCCAACGCGCGCCACCGAGCAAAACGGCGGCAAGGCCCGCAACGTCGAGGTGCAACGCGGGACGCCGACTCGTCGGTTCGGCCCCGTCGCCCGAGATGGTGAAGTGACCCGAGTTGCCGGCCAGCAAGGGATCATCGATCGCGATGGTGACGGTGCCATCGCCGTAATAACGCCGGGCGGCCAAGGCGGCCCGGACATCGATCACGCGCAGCCACGTCTCGTCATGCACCGCCGTCACCTTCATGGCCCGTCGATCAACAAGCAGCCAGGGCAGCGGATCGTCCAAAGGCAGCATCCAGAAGACCACGCGGTCAATCAGATCGAGTCCGAACAGGAAACGCAGCAATCCAAGATAGGCGGCGCCGGTCGGCGCGAAGAAGTCCTCGACCACGATGGTGCGTTGGTCGGCGACGAACCACTTCTCGGTGTCGATGGGGCGGTAGCGGACGAATCCCGTCTCCCGCCCCGGCTCGCCGTGGACTGCGATATACGAAGGCCCCGGCGATGTTTCGGCGCGCAGTCGCTGGAACTGCCACCAAACCCCCGGGCGGTCAATGGTTCCCGGTCGCGACGGCCGATTCCTCGCGTAGATCCCGGCAAGGACGTCCCAGCTATCGACGGTGTCGAGTAGCCGCACCGGTCCGCCGGTTCCGACACCCGGGCGCAACGTCGCCCGTGCCGTCTGGATTTCAACGCTCTGCGCTGAACTGGCCACGCCGTAGCCATACCGTTCATAGATGGTTGCCTCCGAGGCTCGCAGCGTCGCCACCGTCTCGCCCCGTGCGGCGAAGTCGCGTAGCTGATGGTTCATCAGCTCGGTAGCGATGCCTTGGCGGCGGCGAAACGTCGGCAGCACACCGATGCGCGTCACGGCGGCATGGCGCACGATCGCTCCGCCGGGCAGGGTCAGGTCGCTGGTGGCGGCGTCGGCGGTACCGACCAGTTGCTCATCGATGAATGTGCCCACGGTTCGCCCGGGCTCGAGAAGTGTGGTGATCTGGCCCGGCGACAGGTTCGGCATGGGGGGTAGGCCGACCATGGCGACGCGGAACACTTTGCCCGCCGCCATCAGGTCTTGCTCGGTGTCGAGAACGCGGATGTTGGTGCTCACCCGGCCATCATGTCGCGTCCGTGCGAGGCTGGTCTGCAGCGCGTCAGGATCGGGTCATGCGCGCCGACGGCATGGACTCGAGTGTCCGGCCGAAATTTCCGCCTGGGGCAATTTTTCCCCAGGGTCGTGCAGTCGTTTTCTATCCCGTTTGCGTAGCGAGACGGAAGTCCAGGATTTTCAACGTCTGCTCGGCCCACTGAATATTTGCCTGCTCGAAGGAAATTCCGCGCAGCAGCGTCAGGTAAGGGCCTATCCGTTCGGCCTGGGTCAAGTATTCCTGCTCGGTGCGGCCGTCCAGCATGCGCCTGCGTGCCCGCTCGTAGCGCTCCAGTTTTGCCGTGGCCCATTGCAGTAGCTCGACAACGAATTCCCGAACGGCGTCGATGTTTCCGGCATCGCAGGCCTGAATCTTGATGAGCAGTTCGTCGCGAATCACCGCGGGCTTGGGCGGCTTGCTGGTGAACTGCAGGATCGCCGCACGACCTGACTCGGTCAACGAGTGCATGCGCTTGTTGGGCCGGCGCTCTTGGTGGACTACACGGGCCTGAATGAGCCCTTGCTCGGTCAGGCGTTCGAGCTCGCGGTACAGCTGCTGTGGTGTGGCCATCCAGAAGTTCGCCATCGAGGCGTCGAACTCTTTCGCGAGGTCATATCCGGACGACTCGCCTTCCAAGAGGGCAGCCAAAACCGCGTCACGGAGTGACATCTGGCCAATGATACATGGCAAGAAAGATCTGGCGAACTGGGTTCGTGAGTGGTTCGCTCGCTATGGGCGCGACGGCGGCTACCCGAAAATATGAATATTCGATAAATCCACTAGGTGGAGGTGGTTGATGCATCCGTTCCGTAAAGCGGTTGAAGAACGTGATGTGACAGCCGTTGAGGCGATGCTGGCCGACACGGTGGTCTTTACCAGCCCGGTAGTGTTCAAACCGTACGTGGGCAAAGCGATCACCGCAGCGCTGCTGCGCGGTGTTCTGCGGGTGTTCGAAGACTTTCGCTACATCCGCGAGATCGCCGACGGCAACGGACGTGACCACGCCTTCGTGTTCGAGGCGACGATTGCCGGGGCTTCCGGGGCGTCGGGTAAGAAAGTCATGGGTTGTGACTTCCTGCATTTCAACGAGGACGGACTGATCGATGACTTCATGGTGATGGTGCGGCCAATGTCGGGCGCCATGGCGTTGTCGGAGGCGATGGGCGCCCAGTTCGACCGGATCCAACAAGAGGCGCTGGAACTGGCCCAGCAGTTCGCCGGGGCATAGAACTTTCATCGCTTGGCTCCGCGCCGAGCGTGAACAAATTTGAGGAAGGGTGTTGGTCATGCGAATCGGATTGGCCATCAATTACGCGGGCGGCTTCAAGGAGGTGGCCGCCGAAGTGGCCGACCTCGAACGTGCCGGACTGGACATCGTCTTTGTCCCCGAGGCGTATTCGTTCGACGCCGTCAGTGCTCTTGGATACCTGGCGGCCTGCACGGACCGCGTTCAGCTCGCCTCGGGCATCCTGCAGCTGTACACGCGGACGCCCACCTTGACGGCGATGACCGCGGCCGGGCTGGACTATGTATCCGACGGTAGGTTCACCCTTGGGCTCGGTGCCTCAGGTCCGCAAGTGATCGAAGGCTTTCACGGGGTGCCCTATGACGCCCCGATTGCGCGTACCCGCGAAATCATCGAGATTTGTCGTCAGGTGTGGCGCCGTGAGCGCCTGGAATATCAGGGTAAGCACTACACGATCCCACTACCGGCCGGCCAGGGTACCGGGCTGGGCAAGCCACTCAAGATCATCAATCATCCTGTGCGGGAGCGTATCCCGATCTTGTTAGCCGCGTTGGGGCCCAAGAACGTCGAGTTGGCGGCCGAAGCGGCCGAAGGCTGGCAGCCCATCTTCTACCTGCCGGAGAAGGCCCACGATGTCTGGGGCCAGGCGCTGGCGGCCGGCCGGGCCAAACGGGACCCGGCGTTGGGCGAACTCGACGTGTATGCCGGCCCGGTGCTGGCGATCGGTGACAACGTGGAACCCCTTCGCGAATTCGTGAAGCCGCATCTGGCGCTCTACATCGGGGGGATGGGTGCCAAGGGCAAGAACTTCTACCACATGCTGGCGACCAGATATGGCTACGGAGCCGAGGCGGACCGAATCCAGCAGCTGTACCTGGCCGGGGACAAGGACGGCGCCGCCAAGGTTGTCCCAGACGAGCTGGTGCGAGACGTCAACCTGATCGGCACGCCAGGGTTCGTCAGGGACCGGCTGGCGGCGTTCCGCGAGTCCGGGGTCACGACATTGAATGTGGCGCCGATCGCGGAAACGGCTGCCGAGCGGGTGAAGCTCATCGACACGCTTCGCCAACTGGTCGACTAGGCGCTCGGGGCCTTTCCGGGGTCAGAAAGCTGAGTCGGAGACTTGGTTCATGCCTGCGGCATCGGCGATTTCGCGAGCCATGTGTACCCGCGCATCGATCCATGCGACGGTCGGAGTCCCCTCAGACGCCTTGTTCTGCGGCTCGTCCATCGCCCGTCGCATGACGCCCTCGGCGATGATCGCCAATTTCCACAGCCCGAGAACATGCCAGTACTGTAGCGCGGCCGGATCGCGGCCGGTCTCGTCTAGATAAAGGCGGGTCATTTCGGCGCGGTCGGGGAATCCGTCGAGGGTCGAGGGTGCGAAGTCACCGACGCCAGATTCACCGGGCTCCATCCAGTAGGTGAGCAGGCTTCCCATGTCAGCGAGCGGATCGCCCAGCGTCGACAGTTCCCAGTCCAGGGTCGCCACCACCGCGCCGGTCTCCGGCGAGGTGATCAGGTTGCGCAGATGAAAGTCCCCATGCACCAAGCTGATTTCCCGTTGCTCGGGAGCGGCGGCGACCAGCCGGCGGGTCAGGTCGTCAAGTTCGGGAAGCTCGCGCGTCTTGGACAGCTCCCATTGTCCCGCCCAGCGTTTGAGCTGGCGCTGGGCGTAGGGCTTGTGGCTGGCCAGATCGTCGAGCCCCACCTTCGCCAGGTCGACGGCGTGGATTTTGGCCAGGGTGCGGGGCAACGACAAGGCGATCTGGCGGCGCTGCCGTGGCGTCAGCGCCTCGGCAACCTCCATGGTGTCGACGACCAATCCATCAACGAACTCCATCAACACCAATGGCGCCTCGGAAAACTCCGAATCCGTTGTAACTCCGAGGATCCGGGGAACCGGCACGTCGGTCTCGGCCAGCGCGGCCATGATGCGGGCCTCGCGCACCACATCGTGGGCCGAGGCCAGCAGATGCCCCAGCGGCGGGCGGCGCAACACCCAGGCGCGGCCAGCGGCATCGGTGACCCGATAGGTCAGATTCGACTGACCGAGACCGATGCGTTGAAAACGCAGTGGCGCGGCGACTTGGTGCCCCAGCGTGACCAGCCACCGTGACACCGCGTCGGCGTGGACACCGGGAATGTCCTCACTCATGGGTCCGGGCATCGGTGCGGTTGACCGGGTTCACGATCCGTGGGCGCCGTTGCGGTACTTGCGCAACTCTTGGGTGGAAATCGCTCGTTTGTGCACCTCGTCTGGGCCGTCGGCCAGCCGCAATGTGCGCAGGTGGGCCCAGGCCATCGCCAGCGGAAAGTCGTCGGTGACCCCGCCACCGCCGTGCACCTGAATGGCCCGGTCGACGATTTTGAGCGCGATGTTGGGGGCCGCCACCTTGATCGCCGCAATCTCGGTACGGGCGTGCTTGTTTCCGACCGTATCCATCAGGTAGGCGGCCTTGAGGGTCAGCAATCGGATCATCTCGATCTCGATCCGGGCCTCGGCGATCCAGTCGCGCACGTTCGCGTTCTCGCTGATGGGCTTGCCGAAGGTGACCCGGGATTGGGCTCGTTTGCACATCAACTCCAGCGCCCGCTCCGCCATGCCGATCGCGCGCATGCAGTGATGAATGCGGCCGGGGCCCAGCCGGGCCTGGCTGATGGCAAATCCCTCGCCTTCGCCCTTGAGCACGTCTTTGACCGGCACCCGTACGTCGACGAAGTCGATTTCGGCATGTCCTTCGCGGTCCTGGTAGCCAAAGACGGGCAGGTTGCGCTGCACGGTGAGGCCCGGCGCATCGATCGGCACCACCAACATCGATTGCTGGCGGTGCACCGGCGCGGTGGGGTCGGTCTTACCCATCACGATCAAGACTTTGCAATTACGGTGCATGCCGTTGGACGCAAACCATTTTCGTCCGTTGAGGATGTAGCTGTCACCGTCGCGCACCATCGACATCTCGACGTTCGTCGCATCGGAGCTGGCCACCGCGGGCTCGGTCATGGCGAAGGCAGAGCGGATTTTGCCCTCTAGCAGCGGCTTGAGGTAGCGCTGCTGGTGCTCATCGGTGCCGAAGAGGGTCAGCACCTCCATGTTGCCGGTGTCCGGGGCGCTACAGTTGCAGGCCTCCGAGGCGATGTGGCTGCGGCCCAGGATCTCCGCCAATGGCGCGTACTCGAGGTTGGTCAATCCCGGCCCCCACTCGGGGTGCGGGTGAAACAGGTTCCACAGCCCGCGATTTCGGGCCGCGGCCTTGAGTTCCTCCAAGATCGGAGGATGGAAATGCGGGTCGCCGGCGACGCGCATCTGTTCGTCGTAGATGGCCTCAGCCGGGTACACCTGGGAATCCATGAACTCGAGCAGGTCTGATTGGTACTGCTTGGCGCGATCGGAAATATCGAACAGTGACATGAGAACCTCTGGCATCTGTTGACACGGGGTCGGCCACCCGCCATGTGAGGGTGGCGTGATCTCTTCCTACACCCTTGCGATGATCCCGCCGCGGGGTGTGCCGCCGACCGCCCCAGCCGGTGTCAGCCGCGCCCAGCGGGGCGGGCCGGCTCTACCCGGAAGAGCTTGACCTCGGCGCGCATCCCCCTGATCCGTTGGGCACCGATCGAAAACCACTCGAAGTCACCAGCGTTGCCGACGGCATCACGGGTCGATTCGGCAACCACGACCGTGCCCGGGTATGCGATCGAGGTGACCCGGCTGGCCAGGTTGACCGGACTGCCGAACCAGTCACCCGCCCGAGTGACCGCAGCCCCAGATGCAACACCAATCCTCAAGGGTGGCAGGTTGTTTGCCGCGGCGGCGGCCAAGTCCAGCGCCGCCCGCAGCAGCGGTGCGGGTTCTGGACAGACCAGCATCACCGCGTCGCCGATCGACTTCACGAACCGGACCGGCATGGTTGCGGCGTCGTGGGCGGGGTCGGCAAGCCGGGCGGCCACCCGTTCCAGGTCCTCGGCCGGCATCACTTCGCCGAGCCGGGTGAAGCCCGCCATATCGGCGAAAGCAACGGTGACGGGTCGGGCGCCCGGTAGCGTGCCCGCGGCCCGTTCCGCCGCGTTGACGGCTTCCGTCTCCACCGAATGGCGCAGCTCCAGGCGCATCAGATCGTCCATCATCGGAGGCAGCAACGGAATCGCTGCCTGGGCCAACTGCTCGGACGCCTCGGCCAGCTCGATCTCGGAGAACCCCGGCCGCAACAGCGTCTTCAGCGCCGCCTCCCGCATCATGGCGGCGGCATGCCCCAGGCTTTCCACCAGTACCCGCATGACGGCAACCGCATCTTCGAGGTCGTAGCCGATATCCAGAAAGACCTTCGCGTGTCTGACCGCCACGGCGTCGGCCCGCGGCAAGACGGCCTCGTCCGGATCGTCGATCCGGGGCAGGCTAACGGCACGTTGCAGGCGCTGCAGCACATCGAGTTCGATGCCGGTTGCCGCGCAGATCTCGCGCGCGGACACCAGCGTTCCATCATCACCGAGCACCCGGTAGGCGGGCAGCATCACCGGTGCGGCCGCCGACGCCTGGATGTGCTCGAGACTGAACCCACGCTCGAGTAGCCAAGCGATCAGCTCCGCGCGGTCTTGGCGTGCGGTCCCCTCAAGCCCGTCGAGCAGGCCTGACGCCTCGATATCGACGTCTGCGGCCATAGCTGCTCACTCTATTGGAAACCCGCGGCCGTGAGCGGGACCAGCGCCGCGCAGCTGGGCCCGCCCGGCCCCGGATTTCCAGCGGACACAGGCTATTCAGAGGGTGGCGGGCCTCAGCCCTGTGCGGCCTCCAGCGCGGCGTTGAGCGTCTTGCTGGGCCGCATGACCGCGGTTGTCTTCTCGTTGTCCGGCGCGTAGTAGCCGCCGATGTCAACCGCCTCGCCCTGCGCTTCGGCGAGTTCGGCCACGATGGCCTCCTCGCCATCGGCCAGCGCCTTGGCGAGCTTGGCGAAGTGTTCGGCAAGTTCCGCGTCGTCGGTCTGCTCGGCAAGTTCTTGGGCCCAGTACAGGGCGAGATAGAACTGGCTGCCCCGGTTGTCGAGCTCACCGGTCTTGCGTGAGGGGCTCTTGTTGTTGCCCAGCAGCTTGCCGATTGCGTCATCAAGAGTCCTGGCCAGAATCTTGGCCCGGTCATTGCCGATCTTGACGCCCATGTCTTCCAGGCTGGCTCCCAGGGCGAGGAACTCGCCAAGCGAATCCCAGCGCAGGTGATTCTCCTCGACCAGTTGCTTGACGTGCTTGGGCGCTGAGCCGCCGGCGCCGGTTTCATACATCCCGCCGCCGGCCATCAGGGGCACGATGGACAACATCTTGGCGCTGGTGCCCAGCTCCAGGATCGGGAACAGGTCGGTCAGATAGTCACGCAGAATGTTGCCGGTCGCGGCAATGGTGTCCAGCCCGCGAATCAGGCGTTCCAGGGTGTACCGCATGGAACGCACCTGAGACATGATCTGGATGTCCAGACCTTCGGTGTGGTGATCCTTCAGGTACGTCTTGACCTTCTTGATGAGTTCGTTCTCGTGCGGACGGTACGGGTCCAGCCAGAACAGCACCGGCATGCCCGAATTGCGGGCGCGGGTGACGGCCAGTTTGACCCAGTCGCGGATCGGCGCGTCCTTGACCACACACATGCGCCAGATATCGCCGGCTTTGACATCCTGGGTGAGCAGCACCTCGCCGGTGTCAAGGTCGACGATGTTGGCGACGCCGTCCTCGGGAACCTCGAAGGTCTTGTCGTGTGAGCCGTATTCCTCGGCCTGTTGCGCCATGAGGCCGACGTTGGGGACCGTGCCCATCGTTGTCGGATCGAACTGTCCGTTGGTCTTGCAGAAGTTGATGATTTCTTGGTAGATCCGCGAGAACGTGGACTCCGGGTTGACCGCCTTGGTGTCTTTGAGCTTTCCGTCGGCGCCGTACATCTTGCCGCCGGCCCGGATCATCGCCGGCATCGAGGCGTCGACGATGACGTCGCTGGGGGAATGGAAATTGGTGATTCCGCGGGCGGAATCCACCATCGCCAGCTCGGGGCGGTGCTCGTGGCAACGATGCAGGTCGTCGATGATCTCATCGTGCTGGGAGGCCGGCAGGGTCTCGATCTTGCTGTAGAGATCTGACAACCCGTTGTTGACGTTGACACCCAATTCGTCGAACAGCTTCTGGTGCTTGGCGAAGGCGTCCCGGTAGAAGGTCTTGACGGCGTGGCCGAAGACGATGGGATGGCTGACCTTCATCATCGTCGCCTTGACGTGCAGGGAGAACATCACGCCGGTCTTGTAGGCATCCTCGATCTGCTCTTCATAGAACTCGCAC
The DNA here is from genome assembly GCF_002355775.1 of Mycobacterium ulcerans subsp. shinshuense. Taxonomy (NCBI): domain Bacteria; kingdom Bacillati; phylum Actinomycetota; class Actinomycetes; order Mycobacteriales; family Mycobacteriaceae; genus Mycobacterium; species Mycobacterium ulcerans. The sequence goes on from NZ_AP017624.1 coordinate 162,158, forward strand.
AAGGCCTTCTTGCTCATGAACATGCTGTCGATGATGTCGCCGTCATCCAGCGAGACCTCGGGCTTGAGCACCAGCGTCTGGCCGCCCTTGGTCACCAGTTCCATCTTCACCTTGTGCGCGCGGTCCAGCGTTATCGACTTCTCACCGGCATAGAAGTCGCCGTGTCGCATGTGGGCGACGTGGGTACGCGAAGCCATCGACCATTCACCCATGCTGTGCGGGTGTTTGCGGGCGTACTCTTTGACCGCATTGGGCGCCCGACGGTCCGAGTTGCCTTGGCGCAGAACCGGGTTCACCGCACTGCCCAAGCACCTGGCGTAGCGCTCCTTGAGCGACTTTTCCTCGTCGGTCTTCGGGTCGGCCGGATAGTCCGGAATCGCGTACCCCTTGTCTTGCAACTCCTTGATCGCCGCCTTGAGCTGGGGCACCGATGCGCTGATGTTGGGCAGCTTGATGATGTTGGTGTCCGGGTCCTGCGTCAGCTCGCCCAGCTCGGCCAGATTGTCCGGGACCCGCTGCTCGTCGGTGAGGTAGTCGGGAAATTCGGCCAGGATGCGTGCGGCCACCGAGATGTCACTGGTCTTGATCTGAATGCCAGCGGGCTCGGCAAAAGCCCGCACTATGGGCAGGAAAGCGTAGGTCGCCAGCAGTGGCGCCTCGTCGGTCAGCGTGTAGATGATGGTCGGCTGCTCGGCGCTCATGTGTATCTCCCGGCGTCACTGTCGGTTCGGTTTCGAGGTTCTCTGCGTTGTAGGTGCGGCTACCAGTATCGCGGATCGGCGTCCTCGGCAGACAGCCCGCTGCGGCTCGGCGGCATACAGCTTGTCGCCTGCACTGATATCTGCGACTTCTCCTCAAGCCTAGTGTGGGCCGCGTTCGGGCCCGGGCGGCACGGGTGGGCAAGGTGGGCAAGGTGGGCCACGCGCCGATCATGGCGGTTCTCGGCGGAGGCGGCAATAGCGGCCGGCAAGGCGCACGTAGTAGTTTTGCTAGTGGGTTATCAGATTTACGCGCATGCGACGGTCGGATTTCTGCTCGAATTGTGTTCAGCGCATCATGTGGAAAGTGTGTCGGAGTGAACTATTTTGGGGCTGAATTTGGCCACTAACCAGGTGACTAGTCGGTTTGCCGGAGTGTTCGCAGCTTCACCAGTTGGGCGGTCGTGTCATGAAAGGGAATTTGATCTCGGCGCCAAGCGCGCATTCCAGCTGTCATTTCACGCAGCGGTGGAATAGCCTAAAGGAGGGCTTCGATCTGATGCTGCCCAACGATTTGGCGCGCTTCTGATACCTCGCAGTCGACTCGGGCCCGATCAAGCTGTCAGAGGCCGAGCGGCTCGTCCTGATCGGAACGCCGACTGCTCACCGGTGATTCGTGTCAGGGCAACTCGACCTTCGCGGCCAGCCAGCGGCCGTCGACTTTTTTCATGGTGACTTCGACGCGACTTCGGTCCAGCCTAGGTTCGGGTGCTCGCGCATTACTCACCGACTGATCGACGAACAGCACCACTACAACCGTGTCTGGTGATGTCGACTTGATGGCCGACTCGACGACCACTCCGTGCGCTGATGCCTTGTTCTCCCTCAGTGCCTGCTGCAACGCGGCGCTGGACTTGAGGTACATCTCTTTGAACTCTCCGGTCGACCCGTCGATGGTTTCGCGGAAGTTCTCATCAATATTGGCGCTGTCGATCGTGGTCAAGTTCTCAGTGAACCGCAGCGCTGCGCTGAGCGCCTGTCGGCCAGCAATCTCGTTGTCACGCTGCTCTTTCCATAACCACCCCAACGCCGCGGTGCCGGCGAGAACGGCGGCCGCCGCAAGTGCGGCAGCGACCTTTGTCCGTGATCGCGCCCGACGTTGTGGCGTTACGTCATGTCCTGGCTCGAGGGCAGGATCGGGACCATCGCCAGCGGCGGCACAGGCTTGGATGCCGGGATCGAGATCGTCGTGATCCACCTCCAATTCCGTTTCTTGGCTACTTGGTTCGGCAGCACCCGGCGCGCGACCGATCGTATTGCCGCCGTGGTCTCCTCCGCATGTCTCGGGTGAGTCGGAGACCGGATCTCGGGTCGGATCGGGCCCCGGTTGGGCGGCGGCATCTGTCGTAGCTGAAGTGCGCCCCGCCTTGGCCTTGGCGTCAGGACCGACTCTTCGAGGCTTGCGGGTGGTTCCTCCCTCCTGCGGGGAGATGCACCCGTCGTCTTTACCCTCCATAGCCCGACCTCAACACCGGGGCCAGCACATCAATCGGGATGTGGGCCTCAACCGCACCCCCGTCCATCGACCACACCGGCATGCCGGGCTCATAGTTGATCGGGTTGTCGTGCGCGACAGGGTAGTCCGGCAAATAGAGGATCAATTCGCTTGGCGTCAATGCCCACGCTTTGTACCCACCCGAGTAAACCTTGTCAGGAGTCCACCGATCGACGGTGAAGGGATAGGTTCCCGGCTGGTGCGGTGGGGCGGCACGATCGAGTGCTGCCGCGACGAACGGTTCAGCCAGCGGCGGAATGACGGCCAAAGGATCCAGTCCCGCTTTCACAATGTCGGTCAGCTGCAGTTGCCGGCCGAGGGCCGTGTCAAAGGTGAAGGTCCGGTAGGCGTTGTTGATCTTGGGACCGTCGGCATGGTAATCCTCATGGAACACCACGGATACGGCGCTCTGGTGGCCGAACTGCTGGTAGTTTTCTTCGCCCCAGCTGTCCTGAACCATGTCTGCGCCTTTTTCTCTCCAATTGTTGTAGAGGGTCCGCAGGTAGTCCCGGACCACCGGACCGCTGACGGCGTTGTCTACCAGGTCGCCCGGAATTGCCATCCTGATGTCTCGGTCCGCCTTGCGGACCGAGGTCACGGTGGTATGGCAATAGCGGCCGTCAAAGTCGCCGCCGAGCTCACCGCAGAACGACTGGGCAGACCCCCATGCCGAGGGGGCGGTCGAGACAGCGCAGCCGGCCACCAGCACCCCTGCCGCTAACGCGGCTTTCCACCCAGACATAGCGGAGCCGGTCATGAGAGCTCGACTTTGCTGGCGAGCCAACGCCCGTCGGTCTTCTCCATGGTGATCTTCATCCTGCTCCGGTCGACTCGGGGATCCGGACGAGCGGCATTGGTTACCGTCTGATCGATCATCAGCAGCACAACGACCCTGCTCTTGGACTTCGACTGGATGGCGGAATCAACCACGACTCCGTGTGCTGTGGCCTTATTGTCGATCAGCAGCTGGCGGAGCTGAACACTCGAGCGCGTATACATATCCTTGAATTCGCCTGTCGCGCCGTCGAGGACTTGGTTGAAGTTTGCATCGACATTGTTGCTGTCGATACTCGTTAATGTCTGGGCGTATCCAATCGCTGTTTGCTGAGCCAGCTCGGCCGCCACGTTGGCGTGATGCGCCGCAAACAGGTGCCACCCCAGCACGGCGGAAACGCTCAGGGACGCGAGAATCACGGCCAGGATTGCCTGGTTGAATCCGACGCGGACCCGCTTGACTCGCATCCGCGACCACCGGGAACGCCAACGCCGGGGTGCACGCGGGGCATGGGCGTCGGTGTCCGTGCAGTCGACATCGTCAGCGTTACCCGATTCCACATCGGCGCAGGGCCCCGCGGCCGTGCTGGGTGACTCGAGCTCATCAGTGGCGATAGCAGGTTGGCCACGTTCGGTCGTATCCGTCGTATCCGTGAGTTGTGTGATGTTGCTGTTCTCGACGTCGTCTCCGGTGATGGCGACCAAGGCAACGGCTCCTTTCCAACGGCTAGCCTGATCAACCTCTTGCCTGTGGGACAACGAGGCCGTGGCGGGTGGTGAAGATCCGCCACCTGCCAGACGCGCCTAAGGCCGACCTTCGAGTCCGAGATGGCCCCCGCAGCTCGGCCAACGGTTGAGCCGTCGATCGGGCCATCGCGCGCTGCACTGAGCGCCGCCGAACCTGCTCGGCCCGGTCACGCGCAGCGCCCGCCGGTCCAGCGTGCGCTGTTAGCGGCTGGGGCCGGAGGCGAAGCGGGAAGACGTGCGGCCTGCGTTTGACATGCGGACTGCGGAGTCCATATCGTGTGCCAGGCTAAATGCAAATTATTGTCATTACCAATCGGTTGAGGTGAGTGTACATGGAGGGGCTCGCGAGTGGTCGTACCGAAGCGGCCAAACCGCTGTCGCGCGATGGGGCGCAGCAGCCAGGGTGGTTCGTCGGACAACGGGTAGACATCCTCCTGGTATTCGGGTTGGGTGCCTTCCTGTCGGCAGTCCTCTTTGCCGCCGGTAGCCACAAGGGGTTGTTCCTGGTCGGCGCGGCCGGTTTTTCCCTGTTGTCCGACCTTCCGCACGTCTTCACCACCTCGGTCCGGATCTGGCTGGACCCGCGGGAGCGGTCGCGCTACCGGGCGCATTACCTGATGAGCCTCGCCGTGATCGGCACACTGGTCGCGATGCTATGGTTTGGGGGATGGCTCATCCCGCTGCTCGCGATTTGGGCGTACTGGCAAGTTTTCCACGTGCTGAAACAGCATTTCGGCATGATCAACATCTACGCCGCAAAGAATGGCTACAAGGGCCCCAGGAAAAAGATCCAGTACGCCCTCTACTCGACGTGTCTGGCGCCCGTAGTCTTTCGAGCGGCTCACGGGCTGCATTTCTCCGAGTATGAAGTCTTCGGCAAGCGACTTCCATTCTCTAATTTGAGCGTTCCAGTGCCCCCGGTGCCCAAGCTCATAGTCATCGCCGGATTTATCGTCGCCGCGGTTTGTCTGGCCCTTGCCGTCATTGAGCAGCTCCAGCTCAAACGCGACGGACAGCGCACCCTGCCAGCGATGGCGGTGGCGACCTTCGTCGTGGCCGCCTTGTCCTACAACCTTTCCTACCTCCTCGTATCAGATCTGTTCGCGCTCATCCTGATCGCCACCACCACGCACAGCCTGCAATATCACCTGATCAACTGGACCAGGAATAACACGCGGTTTGCGCATAGCAAGAACTCCGAAGAGAAGAAGCTTCTGCTGGCACGGCTGTCTACCAGAAAGGCGTTGCCGCTCTACATCGCATTTCTTGCCGGACTCGGCGTGCTTGCCGGGCAACTCGATACCATTATTTTTGCCGTACCACTGACCTTCGTCCTGCATCACTTCTACATGGATGGCGCACTCTGGAAGAGCAAGAAAAATCCCGAGTTGGCATACGACCTGGGAATCATTCGTGCTTGATGAAGAAGTCGGCGCACATCGATGGACCGAGGCGTTAGCGCATCCGCCGGCGCCGACCGTCCGTCCGGTACGCACCAATGCGGAGATCAAGGACTTCATCGGCGTTCCGTGGCAGATCTATCGCGGTGACGACGCGTGGCGGCCCACACTGCGCCGAGTCATGCGCGCCAAGATGGATCCCCGCAAGAACCCGTTGCACTCCGAGGTTCAGATCGCCAACTTCGTCGCCTACCGGCAAGGACGGCCGGTGGGGCGGATATCGGCCTGCATCGATTCCCACTACGTGCAACGCTATGGCGACTACGCGTTCTTCGGATTTTTCGAGAGCGAGCCGGATCAGGCCATCGCATCGACGCTGTTGACCACCGCCGAGAACTGGGCGCGAGGGCGCGGCATGAACGCCATCATCGGCCCATTCAGCTACACGTCACGCGAGGACGTCGGGCTACTCATTTCCGGATATGACACTCCACCAACGATCATGCAGCCGCACAACCCACCGTATTACCTGAGGTTGGTTGAGGCGGCCGGATACTCAAAGAAGTTCGACACCGCCTGTTTTCGCTGGAGCGTGGATGAAAACCCGTCAGTCCAGCAGCGCCTGCTGAGTCGAGCCGATGCGGTACTGGGCGCGCAAGGTGCCAGCGTTCGGCCGGTACGACTGTCGGATTACGAGCAGGAAGTCGAACTCTTGCGCAAGCTCTACAACGACTCGTTCGCAAAGCATCCAGAAAACGTGCCGCTAAGCAGGCCCGTGTTTGCCAGCATGGCCGCCGAGATGCGGCCGCTGATCGATCCGAACATCGTCAGGATCGTAGAAGCGAACAACACACCCGTGGGCTTCTTGTTCATGCTGCCCGACGTCAATGAAATCACTGGTCAATCGGGCAGACTCACGCCCTCGGCCCTGCTCCGGATCGCGGCCAAACGAGGCGGTCGAATCCGCGGGGTGCGCACTGCCGTCGTGGTGCTCATCGGCGCGGTCCAAACCCAGTTCGGCGCGGGCCTAGGCCGGATCCTGGCTGGCGAGATCGTGCGAACGATAACCGGCGCTGGGTACTCCGCTGTCGCCACCACGTGGATGCACGAGGACAACATGTGGTCCAATTCGCTTGCGGCGCAGATGAAGAAGGCGCCCGAGAAGCGTCATCGAGTTTATCAAAAGGAGCTCTGATGGCACCGCGAATTCTGGTCACGGGCGCCACGGGGTATCTCGGCTCGACGATCCTGGAAGCGCTGGTGCGCGCTGGCGAGCGGGCAACCATATTGGTGCAGCCCGGCGATCCGCACGTCATGAGCCCGGAGTTGCGCTCCAACGTCGATGTTGTTCGGGGTGACATCACCGATGCTCAAAGCGTGGGCGAGGCGATGCGCGGAATTGCGCGCGTTTACCATCTCGCCGGCATCGCATCGCCGAATTCCCGTTTAGCCAACCAGATCTGGCGCACAAACGTGCTCGGCGCATACCATGTTGCGCAGTCGGCGTGGCGGCACGGGGTGCAACGCCTCGTGCACGTGTCCTCCACGGCGGCCATCGGATATCCCCCCAATGGTGTGATCGCGGACGAAGATTTCGACCCGCGAGATTCGGTGCTCGACAACGTCTACTCGGCTACCAAGCGGGCTGGCGAACAGCTGGTGCTCGACTTCGTCGACCGCGGGCTCGATGTCGTGGTGGTGAACCCGGCGGCCGTCTTCGCGCCTGGGTTCGGGCCGCCCCGGTCTTGGCAGGGCCTGCTGGTCTCGGCGCGCAAAGGTCTGTTGCGGGTCGTTCCGCCGGGAGGAACCGCCGTTTGTTCGGCCCGCGACTTCGCGGCCGGTGTCACAGCGGCGATGAACAAGGGTCAACCGGGGCGGCGATACATACTCAGCACCGACAACCTTTCGTACCGGCAGATCGCTGAGCTGCTCGTGCGCGCCGTGGGGCGATCCCACCAGGTACGGGTCGCGCCCATGCGGCCATTCCGCGCCCTCGGGAGGGGAAAACGTATCGCATCCGATTTCTCGAGTCGGGCGCATTTCGATGACCCGTTGGTTCCCGAGAACATCGACCTGATGGCCCGCAAGGTCTACTACGACCCCACTCGGGCGGTGCGTGAGCTGGGCATTCCCAAAGTGTCAGTGGCGGAATTGATTACGGAGTTTGTTGGATGAGTCCTCAGGCGCGGCAGGCGCTGGCCGAGGGGGCCGGCTCCAAGGACGTGCTCGGGATCTCGATGGCGCAGGCGCGATCCTTGGTAGCCGACCTCGCTGTAAGACGGCAGTGGATTTACTGGGTCGACCTGACGGTGTGTGTAGCGGTGGGCTACACGGCATTCCTGTTGTGCCCGGCCAGGCAACCCCTTTCGCCCGCCGCTGTGGGTTGCGTGGTGGTCGCTGCGTTGGCGCTATACCGTGCCGTCCTTTTCGTCCACGAGATCGTGCACGCCGGTGCCGAACTACGTTCATTCGCGCTGTACTGGCATGCGGTCTGCGGGATCCCGCTGATGGTTCCGCAATTCACCTACGAGTTTCATCAAGAACATCACGCGTCGCGCACCTACGGCACCGCCGCCGACGGCGAGTATGTGGCCTATGCCACCGAACCGCGCTGGCGGGTGGTCGCCCTACCCTTCACCGCCTTGCTGGGGCCGGTGTTCTTCGTGGTGCGGTTCCTGGTGCTGGCGCCGCTGAGTTGGCTTGTCCCACCATTGCGTCGGTACGTACTGACTCGGGCGTCGGCACTGATGATCGACGCAGACTTCTGCCGCACACTTCCGCCCGGTGGCGTCCCTCGCTCCTGGCTGATCCAGGAATTCGCCTGTTTCGCCTACCTGGTCGGGGTGGCCGTGCTCTTCGGGCTTGGTGTATTCGCGCCGTACCGACTGCTGGAGGCCTACGCGGTCGTGAGCCTGATCCTGTTCGTCAACTGGATTCGGGTGCTCGTTGCTCATCGGTACGAGAGCGAAAACCAGCGGATGACATTCCCCGAGCAAGTGCTCGACTCTATCGACCATCCGTCGCTGCCGGTCCTGGGTGAGCTCTGGGCCCCGTTGGGTCTGCGACTGCACGCTGTTCACCACCTATTCCCCAAGCTGCCCTACCACCAGCTCGCCGAGGCTCGACGACGGCTCGCGGAGGCAGTTCCCCGCGACCGCGGCTATTGGGTGACCGAGGACCCATCGGTGGTCAGCTCATTCCGTCGCCTGCTCAGCCGCCGGGCAGAGTCGTCGAAGCCGATCCGGCAACTCACCGATGAGGCTGTGTGATGCTGGCCAAAAACCCACCCCCCATGCGGGAATCCAATGCGGCGACCTACTCGCGACGCCTCCCGATACGACTGGTCGAGGCCCGCGGTACCCGGGTACGTGACAGCAGCGGGCGTTGGTATATCGACTGCCTAGCGGCCGCTGGGGCGATGTCGCTGGGTTGGAACCATCCGGTGGTCAGTGAGGCGGTCATCAAAACCGTTGACTCCGGTGAGCCCTGGCTGTCGTTGGACTTTCATACCCCCGCGAGGGAGCAGTTCGTCGAAGACCTGCTCTCCATCCTGCCGCCGGGATTGGCCGCCGACGGCCGGGTCCACTTGTGTTCGCCCAGCGGTGCCAGCGCTGTCGAGGCGGCCCTCACGCTTGCCGAAATCGCCACCGGTGGGCGTGAACATGTTGGCGTGCAGGGAGGTTTCCACGGCTGCACCAGGGCTGCGCGCGCGGCAAGCTCCGGCGGCGGACTTCGGCAACAGCCCGTAGTGATGGCACCGCGGACGACGTTTCTGCCCTTCCCCCAGAACTATCGGTGTCCCTTCGGCGTCGGGGGCGAACGTGGCGTAGACCTGGCAGTGACGGCCGTCGAGCAGCTCGCCGCACCCCACGCCGGCATCAGCGCCCCCGCGTCGATCATCTCCGAATTCGTCCTCGGTGAGGGCGGCGTGCTGCCGGCCCACCCGCGTTGGGCCAAGGCGTTGCGCAACCTGGCAAACCGTTTCGAAGTCCCCCTGATCGCCGATGAGGTACAGGCAGGGATGTTTCGGACCGGACGGGCTTGGGGGTTCGAGCATTGCGACATCGAGCCCGACATGGTCGTGATGTCCAAGGGCCTCGGCTCGGGTGTGCCGATTGCCGTGATCGTGGTTCGCGAAGGCTATGACGTCTGGGAACCCGGTGCGTTTACCGGAACGTTCCGGGGCAACGCGATGGCCTTCGCCGCGGCGAGCGCGGTCATTCGATACGCCCGAGAAGCGGCGTTGGCCGAGCATGTAACCCGGATGGGGGAGTACTTCCGCACCGGACTGCAACGCATTCTCGAAGAGTGCGAGATCGTTGGCGACGTTCGCGGCCGCGGGTTGATGCTGGCCGCCGAGATTGTGGACCCGCAGCTGCCGTGGCCGTCGGGTGTGGCACCGGCACCCGAACTGGCTAGGCAGATTCAGCGTGCGAGCCTCAGTAACGGGCTCATCATCGAATCTGGCGGACAGTATGGAAACGTCATCCGATTTCTGCCACCGTTGACCATCGAGGAAGCCGACATCAGCGCGGCTTTGACTGCCTTCGAAGCTGCCGTCAAGCAGGTAGAACGGCACCGCACCAAGGCAGTTGACCTCCGGGCGGACCAGCGATGAGCCGCGACGTGAGTGACTTCGCCGGCGAATTCGTCTCGGGCAGCGGCACGGCCGCCTACCGCGACGCAATTACGTTGGCTAGCGGCTTGGTTGCGAATGCATTGGAAGCGGCCGACGCGCCCGGCCTGGTGGACGGATACTCGTTGCTGAAGGAGCTGGCGGATAAGCCCAGGCTCGATACCGTTGCCGGTGTCGGCCTGCCGGCGGCCCTGGAGGAGGCCGTCGGCCTCATGGCGGGGCACTCCGCTGTGGTCACCCACCCCGCGTACCTGGCGCACCTGCACTGCCCGCCCACCGTTGCTTCCCTGTCCGCTGAGGTTCTCATCAGCGCGTTCAATCAGTCCCTCGATTCGTTTGACCAAGCTCCCGCAGCCACGGCCATCGAGCAACGAGTTGTCGAACATCTCTGTGCCCGAATCGGATACGGGACAGATGCGGACGGTACCTTCACCAGTGGCGGCACCCAATCCAATCTGCACGCGTTGCTGATGGCACGTGATGTTTTCGCGCAGCGAACGCTGGGTTTGGATGTCGGCACCGCCGGGTTGCCGGCGGCGGCGCGCTCATGGCGACTGCTTTGCACTCGGCAGGCGCACTTCTCGGCGCGCCAGGCACTGCGCATCCTCGGCCTTGGCGCCGACGCCGTGATCGAAGTGCCTACCGACGATGCAGGACGTTTGTGCGTCGAGGCATTGGCGGGGTGCATCGCTGAGAGCCAAGCCCGCGGCACACCGGTGTTCGGACTGTTCCTCACCGCGGGAACCACCGACTACGGGGCCATCGATCCGCTCGAGCCCGCGATCAAGATCGCCCGGCAGCACGGTGTCTGGGCGCATGTGGATGCGTGTGTCGGGGGCTGTCTGGCCTTCAGTGCCCAACACCGACATCTGTTGCGGGGTATCGAGTTAGCCGACTCCGTGGCCGTCGACTTTCACAAGCTGCTGTTTCAGGCGATCAGCTGCAGTGTCCTTCTGGTCCGAGACGCCGAGTCCTTTCGCGTCTCGGCCGGCCACGCCGACTACCTCAATCCCGCCGATGATGTCGAACACGATGTCGTCAATTTGGTCGGCAAGTCTCTGCAGACCACCCGTCGATTCGACGCGCTGAAAATATTCCTCACCCTGCGTGCGCTCGGTGAGCGGCGTATCGGGGCGATGATCGACGCCACCTGCGCCGCCGCGGCAGCCGCAGGCCGGGCCGTATCGGACCACCCCCACCTCACGTTGTGTGCGCCCGTGGCCGTCAACACGGTAGTGCTGCGGTGGCGCCATCCGGAGCTGACCGAGCAGAAGTGCGACGCGGTCAACAGTGCGATCCGCAGCAGCCTCGCTCGTTGTGGCCTCGCACTCGTTGGTCGATCGCGCGCGGCCGGACACCAGGCGATCAAGCTGACTTTCGTCAATCCGCTTATCACCGCAGACCTGGCCACCGGGGTCATCGCTGACGTGTCCCGCCGGGGCAACGAAATCGCTGGTCTACCCGACGACCTGGCGGCACAGGCATGACCGAACAGCTGTGTCGTATCGAGCGAGTGGCGGCGTCCGATCCGCGTTTTGGATGGGCCAAACAGGTCGAGTACACCGTCTTCGGTCTGGAGAACAACTTCGCGAGCGATGCCGATATCGCCGCTGCGGAAATGGTGCACTACCGAGACTGGGAGCGCTCGTCGGAGATTTTCGTCAGCCTCGACACCGCGGCACCGCACCAGCCCGTGGGAGTTCTCCGCGCGCTGCGCCATGACCCAGAGCTCGGGCTGGACAGCTTCAGCACGCTACGTGACGCGCGCAACTACCCCGTGGACGAACGCACTCGCCGCAATTTTCTCTACCCGCGCTGGAGTGACTTTTTCGACGGCATCGATCCGCGGCGAATCGCAGAACTCGCTACCCAGGGGGTGCTGCGAAGCGCGCGCCGCTCCGGGATGATCGAACAGATCTGGCGAGCGTTTTTCAGCAGTCTCGCCGCCGACGGCGTCGATCTCGTCACGGTGGCGCTGGTCGTGCCGTTGTTCGAGTGGTATCGCCAACTGCTGCCCGATCGCCTGCACCAGATCGGAGAAATTCTGCCGAACTACATCGGCGCCGACAGTGTGCCCGCCGTAGTCGATATCGGCGGGTCATTCATCTCGGATTCCATTCGCGACATGGATGCGGATTCGGCATCACTGCTGGCGCTGACAGTCCAAGCACCACATCCAGTCTCAGCTGTACCAGGACCTTCCGGGGAAGAAGAGAGAGAGCAATGAGATCAATCCACACCGACGAGCACGTTTTCCGCAAAGTCAGTGAGATCGACTGCCCCGTCGAACGGGTATGGCAGACGGTCACCACCCAAGAGGGGATCAATCATGAGATGGGCCCCTACATGAAAATGACCATGCCTAAACAGTTCATCGGCAGATCCATTGCCGACGTGGAACCGGGTACCCGGATCGGCAAGAGCTTCCTTCTACTATTCGGGTTCCTTCCCTTCGGGTTTGACGACATCACCATCACCAGGATTGAACCCGGCCGGATGTTCCGCGAAGAGTCCACGATGACGGGGATGCGGGTGTGGGTACACCACCGCACCCTGGAACCAAAAGGCGATAAAACGGTGGTCAGCGACGAGATCACGCTGGCTCCTCAGGCACCCATGGGCCTTATCCCCGGGTGGGGCAAGCTGATGAGCAAGATCTTGTCGGCGTTTTTTGCTCACCGTCACCGACGTCTTCGCAAAAGTCTGGCCAAAACCGGTGTAGCGCAATGAGATCATCTTCGATGGCCGCGTCGGTGTTGGTCGCCGCGGCAGCGCTGACCGGCGGATGTACGGCGGTGAACAAGGCCGCCGGCGAACCCGTCGGCCATGCGTTCCAGCTGCTCGAGTACCCGCAGCCGGTTTCGCAGCCGGTTGCCGAGCCCGCTGAGGGATCGCCCTATGGCGGCTACTCGGTTGAGGTAGCTGGCTCGGTTACATATCTCAAGGAAACGACCGTCCTGCCCAAGAGCGGTCTGCTGACTATCGGCCCAGGGCCACGCGCTGGTGAGCTGCAGGTGCAGCACTACTACCAGGGTGACCGGTTCCCCTACGAGACCGGCGTCCTTTCCAAGGACGGGACGGCGAGCACCCTCAACGCCATCACCATCGTCAACCCACTGGATTCCCGGGTGTCGTTGCAGTGCGCCGTGGCAGGCGGCATCGCGCTCGAGAACCTCAACGAGCCACGAGACCTGCACGGCGAGTGCGGCGGGGGCGCGAAGTTGTCGGGCACCGTGCGGGCCGACGGGACGCGCCAGGCTACGTGGCGCGGCAAGCCGGTTGAGCTGGCCCGCACCGTTGTCGACTTGACCATTACGGGGATGACGAGCGGAAAAGTCCACCAAATCAACGATGTACCGAAGGGCGGCAGCTTTCCGCTGTATACGGCCATCGACGTGAACATGACCGCCCAAGGCATCAACCTAACGGAAGAGCTGGAACGCTATGTCCTCCCCAGAGTCCAAGACTGACAACGAAACCGGAGATTCGCAGCCAGGAACCTCCGCTCTCGAAGCGGTCGACCTGGTCAAGTCCTATCCCGGTTCGGACGCCAACGCCGTCGACGGTCTCAACCTCGTGATTCCGCGCGGGGTGGTCTATTGCCTGTTGGGCCGCAACGGGGCGGGTAAAACCACGACCATCAGGATGGCCACCACATTGCTGACCCCGACTAGCGGCCAGCTGGAGGTGCTGGGGGTTCCGGTTGACAACACGACGCAGCTGCGGCCACTCATCGGCGTGGCGCTGCAAGAGGTCGCCCTCGATCTGTGGATGTCACCCGTCGAGCAGATACGCATGAGCCTGGCGATGGCGGGCTGGCCGAAATCCGACAGGAAGCGTCGCGAGGGCGAACTCGTCGAGCAGTTCGGCCTCGGAAAGTACCTGAATCGCAAAGTCGGAGCACTTTCCGGTGGTATGCGCCGGCGCGTCGACGTGGCCCTCGCGGTCGCGCACAACCCACAGATGCTGTTTCTCGACGAGCCTTCCAGCGGGCTGGACATCGAAGGCAAGCAGGAGGTGTGGAACGCAATCCGGCTGCTGCGTTCTGAGGGCCGTACCGTCGTCCTGACCACACACGATATGGACGAAGCCGTCTCGCTGGCCGATGAAGTCGGAATCATCAAGGACGGGGTGCTCGTCGCTGCGGGTTCGACACAGGAGTTCACCCGAAGCCACGGCTTCGCCGTGGACATTTCGGCACCCCAGGAGATAACCGACGACGCCGTGCGGCAACTGGCCGGCGCCGGCTACCCGATGCAGCGCAAGGGCAGCAGCGCGGTAACCGGATCACTGGACTCTGCGTCTGCCTCCGAGATCGGTTCGCTCGCCACGGTTTTGGATCGGCTCGGACTGGCCGGCGCGAACATCGAAATTCGATCGACGTCGCTGCGCGACGCGTTCCTGGAGGCTACCCAATGACCCGCTCCGCGCTGGCGAACACCGCCCGCCTCTTTCGCCGCTATGTCGTTGTGGGGCTGCGACAGCCGGTCTTCGGTTTCATCTTTCCCATCGTGTTTCCGGTCGTGTTGGTGGTCTTCGTGCGGTCGATGTTCCAACGCGTCGCGGACTTGCCCGGATTTCCGCTGACTTCCTATACCGCCTACATCGCCCCGGGTCTCATCATGCTGATTCCGATGCTTGGCGCGGGATACGGCGCGGGAACGTTGATCGAAGAGATCAGTTCGGGCTTCACCGACCGGCTGCGGCTTTATGGTGTCTCGACTGGTCAGATCATGGCCGCCAAGATCGGCTTCGAGATGTTCAGGATCCTGCCCGCCGCGGTGATCGTCATCGGCCTGCTGGCTTTGCTCGATGCCCCTTTGCGCGCCGGGATCCTCACCGCAGCGCTACTCATCCTGCTGATGTTTCTGTGGTCGGCCGCATATAGCTCACTGTTCTATCTGGTGGCACTCCGCACGCTCAACCCGCAGGCGCCGGTCGCGATGCTGCCTTTGGCACTGCCGGTGCTGTTCGTCAGCCAGGCGCTCATGCCTTCGGTATTCCTGTCGGACTGGCTGCGCATCAGCATCAATGTGAATCCGTTCTCACACATCGTCTCTGCAGCGTCGACGATCATGTACGGCGATTTCGACACCATGACGGTCCTCCGGGGTTGTCTGGTGGGCCTCGGCATGTTCTTGATCCTGCAAATTCCCATCCACTTCGTTATTCGTCGCAAAATCGGAAAGTAAGGGCATAAAGCTGTCATGTCAGAGGTGCGTGTTTTCCTTGTTGAGTTCATCGCTGACGAACTCGAGATCGCCACAACTGAGGTGCGGGACTCTTCCGAACTCATCAGGGACCTCGGGTTCGACTCACTTGCGTTCGCTTCGGCGGTGTCGGAAATTGCCAGCCGGTTCGGTGTGCGACTGAGCAAAGACGACGTCTTCGAATCCAAGACGGTGGGCGCGTTGGTTGAGCTGGTGGAGAGCCGGAAGAGCGCGCCGGATGCGGTGAATGCTGCCGTCAACGCGTCGGGTAACCCGTGAACACGATCATGCGGAGGCTGTGTGACAGCCAGGGGGCGACACAGCACGGTCTGACCACGGCTCCGGTCGGCGCCGACGGGCGATCCCATCTCGACCAGCTGACGAACACGCCGTGGTCCGATATCCACCACTTGGGCCGCCGCGCGGCGGGTGCGCTACAACGTGACGGCGTCACCCCCGGCGACGTGGTGGCGGTGTTGGCTGGCGCGCCCGGTGAGATCGCTCCTCTGGTGCAGGGCGCCTGGATGTGCGGTGCCGCGGTGACGATGTTGCATCAACCCACTCATCGGTCCGACCTACAAGCGTGGGCCGCCGACACCAAGAAGACCTTGTCGATGGTCGGCGCATCGACCGTCGTGGTCGGCAGCCCATTTCAGTCCGCCGCGCAGGAGTTCGCGAAGGTGGGCCTACGCGGCTTGGAACTTTCCGAGCTGCTTACCGCAGATGAAGGGCGCATCGTTGTCGCAGAGGAGGATTCACCCGCATTCCTGCAACTGACGTCCGGTTCGACCGGGCATCCCAAGGCCGTCAGCATCACCTACCGCAACATCGAGGCAAACGGGCGCGCACTGATGGCCGCCGCGAGCGCCGATGTCGCCTCCGATGTCGTAGTCAGCTGGCTGCCACTCTTCCACGACATGGGCATGATGGGTCTGCTGATCATTCCCATGTATGAGGGTATGGATGCTGTCCACATAACGCCGGCGGACTTCCTCAACGATCCCCTGCTATGGACTGAACTGATCACCAAGCACCGCGGCAGCATCACTGCTGCACCGAATTTCGCGTATTCACTGCTGGCTCGGCGCCTACGCAGAGCGCAGGACCACGCGTTCGATCTCTCCTCCCTGCGCTTTGCGCTCAATGGGGCCGAAGGCATCGACGTCGCCACGCTGGAGCGGCTTGTCACCGAGGGTGCGCGCTTTGGACTGCGGCGGGATGCCATCGTGCCGGCCTACGGTATGGCCGAAGCGACCCTGGCGATATCCGTCGTACGACCCGGTGAAGGATTCCGGGTCTGCCCGCCGCATCCCGACCTGGTCGCGGCACAGGGCGAAGCGGCGGCACCGCGAGTCATGCTGGGACCGCCCGTGCCCGGATGCGATGTGCGAGTGGTGTCCGAAGACCGAACCGTCCTCGCGCCGTCGGAAATCGGCGAACTCGAGATCCGCGGCGACAACGTGACGGCCGGATACCGCACTGAGGCGGGTTTCGAGCCGGCGGTTGACGCCGGCGGTTGGTTGGCCACAGGTGACGTCGGCTACCTGACCGAGAACGGGCAACCGGTGATCTGCGGCCGCAAGAAAGACATTCTCATCATCTCGGGCCGCAATGTGCACCCTGAGGACATCGAGCGGTCCGTTGTCGGTATCGCGGGCATTCGTTCCGGCGGCGTCGCCGCCGTGCGCCTGGCCACCGCCTCCGCTAGCGAGGGATTCGTAATGGTCGCCGAATCTGCGCTGCATGCCGACGATGCCGAAAGCAACCGTATCCGAACCGAGGTCGCCGACCGCGTGTTCGTCAATCTCGGGGTGAGTCCGCGAGCAGTCCATGTGGTCCCGGCGGGTTGGCTCCCCAAGACGTCGTCGGGAAAGCTGCGTCGGCGGCAGACCTCCGAGCGGTTGCGACTCTTCGACGACGCATTGTGAGGCCGTGTGATGGCGACGACCTTTGTTAACGACCGACTGATCGGGCTGCGCCGCCTCAGCGTCACGTACCTGCGTCAGCACCCAGCGGCATCGCTCGCCACGGCTGGCGAACAGATCGTGCTGGGCGTCGCCGCGTTGCGCTACTTGGCGATAGATCTGGTGACCGGCCGGTTCCCATGGACCGAGTGCATCCGGCAGGCGAGCTTCATGGCCGCCACCGCCATCATGCCGACGATTCTGGTGGCATTGCCCATCGGCGCTACCCTGTCCATCCAGTTCGCGATGCTCGCTGGCCAGGTCGGGGCGACCTCGCTGGCTGGAGCGGCGAGCGGGTTGACCGTCGTCCGGCAGGCCGCCTCGCTGGTGGCGGCCATTCTGCTGGCTGCGGCGGTCGGCTCCGCAATCACCGCGGACCTGGGCGTTCGCACCATGCGCGAGGAAACAGACGCGATGGAGGTGATGGGCGTCTCCGTGGTCCGCAATCTGGTCGTCCCTCGATTGCTGGCAGCCATGGTCATCGGGGTCGCGTTGTGCGGCGTGGTGTGCTTTGTCGGATTCCTGGCCAGCTACCTGTTCAACGTGTACGTCCAGGGCGGCTCTGCGGGCAGCTTCCTGGCCACATTTTCGGCGTTTGCCACCACCGGCGACATGATCCTAGCCCTATTGAAGGCCGCTGTCTATGGCTTCATCGTGACGGTGGTGGCATGTCAGAAAGGGCTATCAACTCGGGGCGGTCCAGCCGGTGTCGCCAATTCGGTCAACGCCGCGGTTGTGGAGGCCGTCTTGCTGCTAATGATCGTCAACGTCGTGGTCAGTGAGCTCTATACCGTTCTCTTCCCGAGAACGGGTTTGTGACATGACCTCGTTTGTCGCGATGCGCCGCATGTCGATACGTCAAATAGTGTTTGCCGGCGCCGGCGCCGGTGCCGGCCAGCCGCTCGCCAGGTTCGGCCACATGATTGCGTTCTACCTCCACACGGTCCTTGCCATTCCGGTCGCGCTGCGACGCTACCGCCGGGAGTTCATGCGGCTACTCTCCGACATCACCTGGGGTAACGGCTCCATCGTGGTCGGCGGCGGGACGGTGGGAGTGGTTCTGGTGCTGGGCATTACGGCTGGCGCGCTAGTCGCGATCGAGGGGTACAACTTCCTGAACATGATGGGCATCGGCCCGGCCACCGGTGTCGTCTCGTCCCTGGTGACCACACGCGAACTCGCCCCCATCATGGCTGCGCTCGGCTTCGCGGTCCAGGCGGGATGCCGCTTCACCACGCAGATCGGTGCAATGCGGGTGGCCGAGGAAATCGATGCTCTCAACGCGATGGCTATCCGGCCGATCCCGTACCTGGTCACCACCCGATTGCTGGCTTCTGCCGTCGCGATCATCCCGTTGTACATCGCATGTCTGACGATCAGTTACCTGTCGTGCCAACTGATGGTTACCTTCACGACCCATGGGTCGGTGGGACCATATCTGCACTACTTCACGATGCTCATCGACGCCAGAGACGTTGGCTACTCGGTGATCAAGGCCGTGGTTTTCGTGGCGCTGGCGTCGGTGGTCCAGTGCTACTACGGCTTTTGCGCCGAAGGCGGGCCAGAGGGCGTCGGTGTTGCCGCCGGACACGCCATGCGTGCCAGTATCACCGTCGTCATCATCGTCAACATGGTGCTGACCATGGCGCTGTGGGGCGTTGACGCCGGCGTCAGGTTCGGCGGCTGACGATGACCAATCACATTGACCTCGACGGGATTTACTTCTCGAAGCGACAGTTGCTCGCGCGTGGGGGCATCGCGCTGGTCGTTGTCTTGCTGGTGACGTCGTGGCTGCTGGCCAAGTCCATGGGCTATCTCGATCGCGGTGTCCAAGTGGTCGCCGACCTGCGCAACATCGGCGACGGTCTACCGGCCGGGTCCGACGTCAAATACCGGGGGATCCAGGTTGGCACCGTCGAGAGCCTCGATCCGTCGATCGGCAACCAACCGAACCAGGTGCGGATTCGCCTCAAACCGGAGTACGCGGCGTCGATACCGGTGACCGTCACCGCGCGCGTCGTACCGAGCAATGTCTTTGCGGTGTCGTCGATCCAACTCGTCGAGCACGGGCCCGGCACACCCATCAGCGACGGCGAGCGGATCAGCGAAGACACCGACCTACCTACCGTGTTGTTCCAGACAGCGCTGACCAAGCTGCGCGACATTCTTGCCGCTGCCGGCCGTAATCGCGATGATCACACCCTCGGAGTGCTTGCGGCCGTCGGAGCCGCGACGAACAATCGCAACGGCGCACTGCAGCTGAGTACGCACCAGCTGATTCGGATCATCGACGAGCTCAACGGTGTCGTTGCGACTGACGAAGGTCCGTCGACTGTCGCCGCGCTGGTGGATGCGGCGCGTGGGCTGTCGCAGAGCGCACCGGAGTTACTGGATGCGTTTCACGATGCCGTCGCGCCGATGCGGACACTTGTCGACAAGCAGCAGGCGCTGCACGACTTCCTCGGGGCCGGGCAATACACGACCGGGCTGACCGTCAATTCCTTGCAGAACCACTCCGACCAGCTCGTTCAGATAACGACGGATCTCACCCCGGTCGTCGGTGTATTCGCCGACAACGCACAGCACTTCGTGCCGATCACCGAGCGGATCACCAGATTCTCGGACAAGTTTTTCGAGGAGGTTTGGGACCCGGCCTCGACCGTTGCCCACGGTCGTGTGAACGTCTCGTTCACACCGTCCTATACCTATACCCGGGCCGACTGCCCGAGGTACGGGGAGCTGCGGGCCCCGAGCTGCTTTACCGCACCCCTGGTTCAGGCTCGGCCCGACGTTCCTGAGGTGTTACTCCCGCAGAATTACCAGCCTCCACCGAATCTGGCTCCCCCCCCTGGGACGGTCGTGGGTCCTGACGGAAACCTCGTCGCGGTTGGCCCGCCGCTGATCAATCCCACCCCGAACCTCGAGGATCCCAATCCGCCACTGCCTGCCGGGGTGACGCCTGCGCCTCCAGTTCCGGGCACCGCTAACCCGGATCTGCTTCCCGCGGCTCCGTCATCTTTCGGGGGCAACGTCGGGCCGGTCGGCAGTGTGCAAGAACGCGCAGCCCTGAGTCTGATCACCGGGGAGCAAGTGACCGTCGCGACCCAGCTGCTGCTGGGGCCGGTGGCCCGCGGCGCCATCGCCAGCCGAACTCAGCAAACACCGACGGAGAGCAAATGATGCGAAGGCGGCCGGCCAATGACTAGTCCCCGGACACGAACACGACGCGGCGCGCTGCTGTGGGTGGCTTTCTTCTTGGTGGTCGCTACGGCGTTGACGTGGATGGTCTATGTCACGCTGCGCCGCGACGTCAAAGGCCCCACGGCCCGCTATGGCGCCCTGTTTACCGATGTTTTCGGGCTTCGTGAGGGTGACGATGTCCGGGTCGCGGGGGTGCGAGTTGGACGGGTACAGAAGGTCGAACTCGACCAAACGCTGGCGCGCGTGTCGTTCATCGTGCAGCAGGGCCAGCCGATTCTCACCGACACCATCGCATCGATCACATACCAGAACATTGTCGGTCAGCGCTATCTGGCGCTTGCCCCCGGCCGCACAGGCCGCGGCATCCCGATACCGCCGGGCAGTGTCATTCCGGTAGAACGGACTGAGCCGTCCTTCGATATCGGCACGCTACTCAACGGCTACGAGCCGCTGTTCGCGGTGCTCGATCCGGATCAGGTCAACAACTTCACCAAAGCGGTCATTGCGTCACTTCAGGGCGACACTTCGGCTCTTGCCACCCTTGTCGACCAGACATCAACGCTGACAGCGACTTTCGCCGGTAACGACGACGCCCTGGCCAACGTGATCGGCAGCCTCGACAGGGTGGCCGGCAGCCTGGCCAGCCAAAGCGCTGAATTCGAGCACACGATCGCGCAGACGCGCCAGATGGTCTCCCAATTCAACAGCAGGCGTTCGGAATTGGTCGAGTCGACCGGCAACATGGCGGCGGTGGTCCGTCAGTTGGGCGGCATCCTCGCAGATGTCAACCCGCAAATCCGTCAAATCCTGGACCGCCAGCCCGGTTACACCAAGCACCTGCTGGACATCGAACCTCAGGCGGCCTTCGTGGGAATGAATACTCCGCTGTTACTCAAGGGCCTGGCCCGCGTGTTCGGTCAGGGCACCTACATGAATGTGTATGGCTGCGATGTCAACTTCTACGGGTACTTCCCTGGCCTCAACGACATGGTCCCGATCATCGTGGCCGCGGCGACGCCCGGTGGAAAGCCCATGTACACCCCGAAATGCAGGAATGTCACCGATGGCTGAACGAATAAAGCACCTTCGCCCGCGACTGCGCCCGCTGGCCTCGTACAACAAGACCTGGCTCGGATTCGTTGGGCTGTCACTGGCAGTAGTCCTGATCGGGGCGCTGCTGCTGGTCAAGCAAGCAGGCATCGGCTATCGGCGCTACACAGCGGAGTTTCTGCAAGCGGCGTCCTTGCAGCCGGACAACGTGGTCTCGGTGGCAGGTGTACCGGTGGGCAACGTCATCAGCGTTCGTCTGGCAGGCAACCATGTTGAAGCCCGATTGCGGGTCAAGGACAATATTGCGCTCGGCCGCGACACTCGGGCCGCAATCAAGATCACAACAATTTTCGGTTCCCGCTACATCGACCTGCATCCGACGGGTGCTGGTGTACCACCGGGCCAGACAATCGATTTGGCCCACACCGAGGTGCCCTACGATCTGCAGGCGGCGCTGGCCGACTCGACCAGAACCTTCGAGCAGGTTGACGGTGATCGAATTGCATCATCGCTGACCGTCCTCGGCCAAGCGCTGAACGGTCTGCCAGACGTCTTTCCGCAAGCGCTAGAGAATGTCCGCGCGTTGTCTTCGGTGATTTCCCAGCGTCGCGACCAACTTGGGACACTGCTCAAGAGCACGCAGAACGTCACCGACATATTGCGTCGCCAGCAATCCGACCTCGGCAGCATGATTCGGCAGGGCCAAGACCTGATCGGAGAGTTCGTCGCACATTCAGCGGCCTTCCACGCAATGATGCAGGCCTTGACGCAGGTCGTCGGCTCGCTGCGCACAATCGTGGTCGATGACCGGGCCGCGCTTGAAGATGTCGTCCAAACGATGGAGCAGCTCAGCGCAAAACTCGCCGAACAGGATGCGCTCTTCAGGAACTTGTTGGAAATCGCCCCAGTGCCGGTCAGGGAGCTGGCCAATGCGTCCGGCTATGGCAATGCGTTGGAACTCAACGCGGCCGCCGGACCGCTGGTCGACTCGTGGATGTGTGCGATTAGCGGCCGCGCCAAGCAGTTCGGTTTGATCCAATACTTCAAGGACTGCGCATGACACACCGGCACAACCTAATTCGGGTTGGTGTAGGCCTCGTGGTCGTCGCCGCCCTCGCGTGCGCTGGCTGGTACGGGTTGGCCCGCGACCGCGGACCGATCGTGGTGACGGCCCAGTTCGACAGTGCCGCTGGCCTCTACGAGGGCAATGCAGTGGCAGTGCTCGGAATACCGGTGGGGCATATCACCAAAATCGTCGCGAAATCCGGCTACGCCGAGGTGGAATTCACTGTCGACCGCGCGGTGCAGGTCCCGGCGGATGTGCAGGCGGTGACCATCTCGACATCAATCCTCACCGACCGCCAGATCGAGCTGACTCCTGCCTACCGCGGTGGGCCCACGCTGCGAAATCACGACACCATCGGGCTGACCCGTACCAGGGCACCCGTTGAGTTCGACCGGGTCCTCGGGATGCTGGACAGACTAGCCAGCTCTCTACAAGGGGACGGCCGGGGTGGCGGTCCGGTGGCTGGCGTTCTCGATGCCGGGTACGACGTTGTGAACGGCAATGGGCAGCACCTCAAGGAGGCGTTCGACGAGCTGTCGAAAGCGTTGCGGCTCAGCGCCGATCGCGGAGTGCATACCCGTGAACAGATGACCGCGATTATCGAGAATCTCAGTTCACTGCTGGATGCGGCGGCGAAGAATGACTCGACGTTGCGGCAGTTCGGATCGACCGTACGCCAACTCAGTCAGATCATGGCCAACGAGGGCTTCGGTTCTGGAACCAACGGCCAGCAACTCAACGCGTTGATTCAACGCACTGGAGACATTCTCAATGCCAACCGCGAAGCCATCGCACGCGGAATTGCCAACGGCAACACCACCATACAGTCGGTGGTTGATCGGCAACGGGAGGTCACCGAGTTCTTCGATGTGCTGCCGTTGATGGCCGACAACCTGTACAACGCGGTCGATCAACGTAACGGTTCGATTAGAGCCCACCAACTGACCGACCGCATGATCTTCGACTCGCAGTTTGGCAAGGAGGTATGCAACCTGATGGGCTTGCGGCAGCTTGGCTGCAGTACCGGCACCTTGCAGGACTATGGGCCCGACTTCGGTCTGACCTATGTGCTCGACGGTCTCGCCGCGATGGGGCAGAAATGATCAGGCGGCTATCCGGCGGGCCGCGTTGGCGGTTGGGGATTCTGGCGACCGTGCTCGCCACCACTGCGTGTTCCACGAATGGGTTGGCTGATCTGCCACTTCCGGCCCCGGGCCTGGGTTCGGGCGGCTATCGGATAACCGCCATCTTCGCAAATGCGCTCAATCTGAACGAACACGCCAAGGTGAAGCTCGGCGGCGCAGACATAGGCCTCGTCGAGTCGATGACGGCTCGCGACTTCAACGCGGTGACCACGTTGCGCATCAGGAGCGACGTGCGGGTGCCGGTGGGCAGTGGCGCCGAACTGCGCACCGCAACACCGTTGGGGGACGTCTTTGTGTCGATCGTCCCGCCGAGCCAGCGTGCTGCGGATACCCCCACGCTCCAAGATGGCGACACCATCGCGCTGAACAAGACCGCGACGGCGGCCACCGTCGAATCGGTACTGAGTTCGGCGGCCATTCTGATCAACGGTGGTGTGGCTCATAATTTGACCAACGTCATCAATGGGCTGGGCAAGGCCGCCGGCAATGACGGCGAGGTGTATGGCGAACTGATCCGCAAGTCCAATGAATTGCTGGGAAAACTTGACGCCCGAACCGGGCAGCTCGAAGACGCGATGTCGCAAACCGAGCATTTGGCCGCCGAACTCGACCGCAAACGAGAAGTGATCGCCGAGTTGCTACAAGCCACCGATCCGGCCACGAGCGTACTGGCAGCAGATGCCAGCCAGATCTCCGACTTGCTGTTATTGATGGGGGGCGCGGCCACCGAGCTGAAGAAGTTCCCGTCGATTGCCGGCACTGACAGCAGCGGCAGGAGCGTCATCAAGGACGCCAATGCTGTTGCCGCCGCGTGGAACGATGTGGCGCTGGACCCCGACGCACGGTTGTCGGCCTTGTCGAATTTGTACGCGCCATTCGTCAAACTCACTGCGGGCACCTCAATCTCGGGCAGCGCCGGGATCGACAGACTGGTCCTTGGTTCCATTCCGGACATCGGGTTCGGCGGGGACCCAGGCCTACATGGCCCCAAGCGGTACGACTGGCGCAAGTTCATCGGTTCGTTGAAGTTCACGCTGTGGCGACTTCAGGAGCGCGTTGTCGGTCAGGGGCCGCCGCAATGACCGACGTCGCACCCTCCTTGACCAACATGCGTGGCGGACGACACACCTGGCTGTCATGCGTTGGTTTGTTGCTGACCCTGGTGGTGTCGGTCGCCTACCTGCTAATCGGTGTGCTGCACGTCAGGCCGTTGGCTTCCAACTACGCCCTTACCGTCGAACTGGGCCAGTCGGGCGGGTTGCTGCCCAACCAGGACGTTGCCCTGCACGGCGTGCAAATCGGTAAAGTCGAGTCACTCGAGATCTCTCGGACCGGTGTCACGGCCATACTGCGAATCAATGCCGGCGTGCGCATTCCGGTCGCCAGTACGGTCCGGGTATCGGCGTTGTCACCGGCGGGCGAACAATACGTTGACTTCAACGCCACCTCTGGTGAGGGCCCCTTCCTCAAGAACGGCGACGCGATCTCACAAGATCGCACCACCACACCGGTGACGCCTGCCGAACTCTTGCAGCATGCCGATGGCGTACTGGCCCAGATCGATCCAGCCAAGTTGGCGGGGATCAGGCGTGAGTTGAACCTGAGCAAAGCAGCGCCGGAAAAGTTGACCGCGATTGTCGACGGCGGGGTCTTCCTCATCTCCACCCTGGATTCGGTGCTACCGCAAACGGTCAGCCTGCTCAGGAACAGCCGCGTGGTGCTATCTGCTGCTATCGATGTGAATGACGGTATCGACGCTACCGCTCGCAACGTTCATCAACTGCTAACCGGCGTTTCGTCCATGGATGACGGGTACCGCCGCATGGTCGACCAGACACCGGGGGTGCTAGAGGCCGCGGACAACCTGTTCAGCGATAACTCCGACACGATGGTCCAGTTGCTGGGCAACCTGACGACCGTCGCAAAATTGTCGTATCTTCGAGTACCCGCGCTCAAAGCGTTGTTTCCGGACTACCGCGGTTCGGCGTTGGAAGCATTCATGAGCACCATGCACGATGGCGGACTCTGGGCCACGGCGGACTTGTATCCGCGATACACCTGCGATTACGGCACGCCGAGCCATCCGCCTTCGGCAGCGGATTACCCGGAGCCGTTCCTGTACACGTACTGCCGCGACGACGATCCGGCGGTGCTGATCCGGGGGGCTCGAAACGCGCCGCGACCGCCTGGCGACGACACCGCCGGGCCGCCACCGGGGGCAGACCTGGGAGCGACCACCGGCCCCACACCGCAAGGCCGCTTTACCATCCCGACCCCCTACGGCGGACCAAGGCTGCCGATCGAACCGCCGCACTAGCGATCAGGGTTCGGCCACACCGTGAACAAACAGACCCCATGCCCACCGCGTAACCACATCGCCCCAGGTGTGGGGCTAGACAGCGGCCGCCGGCCTACCGAGACATGGCTCGGAAACAAAATGCGCATGGACATCGGCCGAAACGGAGCAGTCCCACCCCGACCGACCGGCCCAGTTCGCCTTGGAGTCATCCAACCCGGCGCATCGTGGGTTACCGGCTACTGCGAATCCTGGAATGCACGCTCCCACGACGGATTCCCGGGATTCCCGGGATTCCCGGGATTCCCGATGACCGAAACCTTCGGCCTACCTCTCATGGATTTTGGCCGGCGGATGGGTCCGCCACGCCTTGTGGAAGCCCATTCACCGAGCGATGCTCCTTGCGGAATACGCGCGACCGTTTGGCGCAAACGTCGGTCACTCCAACAATTTCCGCTGCTCCGTCAGGGGCGAACCCACGCCAAAGTCGCGGCCACCACCGGAGATGCGGCTGCTGCTGCGTCTCCCGCGTGAGACCTGGAACGAGGCCTGCCGGGTTGTTAGTGCTGGTCTCGGGCTTGTGTTGAGACAGCGTTCGTATCGTGCTGCGAGAGAGCGTATTTCGTGTTGTCGGAATTTGCTGAAAGCAGCGTCGCGGTACTGGCTGCCCTGGCTAGCCTGACGCCACGAATGGCAGGGCGGATGGAGGCGCGGCATGACATTTCTCAATGTGCTCCCCGAGATGGTGGCCGCCGCGGCCGCAGACTTGACGAACATTGGTTCGTCGATGACTGCGGCTAACGCGATGGCGGCCGCGTCGACCACGACAGTGCTGGCGCCCGGGGCTGACGAAGTGTCGGTGGCGATTGCGGGGTTATTGCGCTTACACGGGCAGCAGTACCAGCAGTTCGGTGCGCACCTGTCTGAGTTCCATGCCCGGTTCACACAAATGTTGAGCGCTGGGGCCAACGAGTATTCGCAAGCCGAGGCGGCCAATGCCACGTTCACGGCCAGTTCCCTGCAGACTTTGCCGCTAGATGTGCTGAACGCAGTCAACGCCCCCTTCCAGGCGTTCACCGACCGCCCGCTGATCGGCAATGGTGTCGCCGGTGCGCCCGGCACCGGACAAAACGGCGGAGCGGGTGGATGGCTGATCGGCAACGGCGGGGCAGGAGGCTCGGGAACACCCCCGGGCCTGGGCACTGCCGGCGGTACTGGCGGGACCGGGGGAGCCGCCGGACTGATCGGCAATGGCGGCGCCGGTGGCGCTGGCGGTGCCAGCACTAGCGGAGTCGGCGGAGCCGGCGGCGCCGGCGGGGCGGGCGGATGGCTCTTCGGGGCCGGCGGCACCGGTGGTGCCGGCGGGCTGACGGTCGGCACCACCGGGGGACAGGGCGGCGCCGGTGGCGCCGGTGGGTTGTTCGGGCCCGGCGGTACCGGTGGTGCTGGTGGTACCAGCTTCGTGGACGCGGGCGGGGCTGGTGGTGCCGGTGGGGACAGCGGGTTGCTCAGCGGTCTGTTCGGGACCGGCGGTGGTCACGGAGGGCTCGGTGGAGCTGGTGTTACCGCCGGAGGCGACGGGGGTGCCGGGGGTGACGGTGGTCCGTTGATCGGTCGCGGCGGTGACGGTGGCGCCGGTGGACTCAGCAATAGCGTCGACGCCGTCGGCGGGGCCGGCGGGGCCGGAGGCGATGGCGGCCGGCTGGTCGGCAGTGGTGGCGCCGGCGGAACCGGGGGTACTTCGTTGGCCGGGGACGGCGGGGCTGGCGGGGCCGGCGGTACCAGCGGGTTCCTCGGGACCGGATCCGGCGGGGCCGGCGGAGACGGCGGAAATGCCAGTTTGTTCGGCTCCGGCGGGGCCGGTGGTGTTGGCGGGATCAGCGGCAACGACACCGGTGGGGTCGGCGGCATGGGCGGTACGGCTGGTCTGCTCGCCGGCAACGGCGGTATGGGCGGCGCCGGCGGAGAGGGCTTTCTCGCCGGCGGTAAGGGCGGTAACGCCATGTTCTTCGGGACCGCCGGCAATGGCGGCAATGGCGGCTACGGTCCGACCTTCGGAATCGGGGGCGCCGACGGCGCCACCGGGCCGCTGCAGGGTGTGTTCGACCTAGGCAACGCTCCGGTCCAAGCACTTAGCGGGCGTCCGCTCATCGCAAACGAAGCTAATGCGGCAACGGGATCGGGGCAGGATGGCGGCGCAGGCGGATGGTTGCTCGGTGACGGTGGAGCGGGCGGATCGGGCGAAGCCGGCCAAGCGGGCGGGGCCGGCGGAGCAGCTGGGCTGCTGTTTGGCGTCGGCGGTGCCGGCGGGGTCGGCGGCAGCGCCGGCCTAGTCGGCGACGCCAGGGCCGGCGGGTCCGGCGGCAGCGCGGGGCTGTTGTGGGGCAATGGCGGCGGCGGCGGGGCAGGTGGTCTCAGCATCGCCAACACCAACGGGACCGGCGGCGCCGGCGGGATACTCGGCGGGACCGGGGGTCAGGGCGGCATAGGTGGATTCGGTGAAACCGGCGCGGGAGACGGGGGAAGCGGCGGCATCGCGGGCCTGTTCGGTAGCGGTAATGCCGGCGGTGCCGGTGGTTACGCCAACACCAGCGATGGCGGGCAAGGTGGCCAGGGTGGCGATGGCGGCGTGATCTTCGGTTACGGCGGCGCCGGTGGGACCGGAGGCGTCACCCCCGGCGGTACCGGTGGAATCGGCGGGGCCGGCGGCAATGGGGGGCTGCTGTTTTCCGGTGGAGGAGTCGGCGGAGCGGGCGGACTGGGCCCAAGCGGTGGATCCGGCGGCACCGGAGGCCACGGAGGTTGGTTCGGGGCCGCCGGGACCGGTGGCAGCGGCGGATTCGGCTTTTCGATCGCCGGCGGAGCGGGCGGGGCGGGTGGCGACAGCACCAGCGGAGTCGGCGGTGCTGGTGGCGCCGGCGGGGATAGCACGGTCACGGGCGGCGCAGGCGGGGATGGTGGCGGCGCGCTGCTGTTGGGCAACGGCGGCAACGGCGGTAACGGTGGCGCCGTTGTTACCGGCGGCACGCCAGGCGGCGGCGGCAACGGTGGCACCGGCGGTCTGCTACTCGGTGCAGACGGGTTGAATGGGTTGACCCAGACGATGTGAATTGCGCGCGCCGCCAGGGCGTTCCGGAAGGCGGTAGTCCCCATCCGCGGGGCCCGCTAGCCCGCACTGGGCCGCCGATTTTGCTGACTTCGTGCTTGCGTGCCAGATCGGCGCCGTCGCTTGGACACCTGAGTCTGGGACAGCCCGAAGTGGTTAGGCTTGCCGGGCCACCGGCCAATGCAACATTTCTTCGCGGCGCTGCCATATTCTCTAGCGGATGGTTTTCGCAATATCGTCAGGCACCGTAATCACGTCTAAGGCTGATGAATTATCGGGTGTCGCATTGGAGAATTCTGAGCCTGGACGTGATGAATTTCCACGCCCGTCCCGCGCCGGCCCCAATCCAAAGAACGCCTTTAAGCGGCAATTATAGCGTTGATATTGGATGTCGGCCGACGTGGGGCTGGTGAATTGCGTGAACTGAATTGGTGAATTAAAAGGCGGCGTCGGTGAATCTCTCCGAGTGTCATTGATAACCTTCAGAGATTTCACGGCAAAAGTGGTTGAGTGAATACTCGGATTAATGATATTCGTATTCCTAACCGGCGCAGAGGCCTGGGCAGTGCAACCGCGAACCCTGATCAACCGCGCGAGTACCTGACCCGAGTGTCTGCGCGAGCCCGCTTGACCGCGCTAGCGGAATGCGGGCGCCAGAAGAGATCCGCGGCATCACCAACGTCGTTGCAGCCGGAAATGAGTCGACGGTGAGGAGGACAGGTGAGTCATCGGATTGCCACCGCAACCGAATGCGCCCAGCCCGGCGTCCTCGGCGACCAGGCCACCGGCCCGCGACGCCACGACACCGGTCCGGCCAGCGCCCCCAGCATTGCCGAGTGACACATGGCGAGTTTGCGGCTTACCACCAAAGTCCAGGTCGGCGGGCGACGTTTCCTGGTGCGACGACTCGAGCACGCGATCGTGCGTCGAGACACCCAGATGTTCGACGATCCGCTCCAGTTCTACAGCCGTTCGGCAAGTCTGGGCATCGTTGTCGCGGTGTTGATTTTGGCGGGTGCCGTGATGCTGGCCTATGTCAAACCGCAGGGCCAACTCGGTGACACGAATCTGGTTGCCGACCGGGCCAGCGACCAGCTGTATGTGACGGTGTCGGGACAACTGCACCCCGTCTACAACCTGACTTCGGCGCGGCTGGTGTTGGGCAACCCAGCCGCGCCGACATCAATGAGGTCTTCGGAGCTCAACAAGCTGCCCAAAGGCCAGACGATCGGAATCCCCGGCGCTCCCTATGCCACGCCCGTTTCGGCGGACAGCGCCTCGACCTGGAGCCTGTGCGACACAGTCGCGTATGCCGGTACCGCCAACCCGGTGACGCGGACAGCGGTAATAGCGATGCCGTTACAGATCGACGCCGCGATCGCACCGCTGCGGGCGAAAGAGGTGTTGCTGGTCTCCTACCGGCATTCGACCTGGATCGTCACGGCACAGGGGCGCCACGCCATCGATCTGAGCGACCGCGCCCTCACCACGGCCATGGGAATTGGCGAAACCGCCACGCCGACGCCCATCTCAGAGGGCATGTTCAACGCCTTGCCCGACAGCGGACCCTGGCGGCTCCCGTCGATTGACGCTGCCGGCGCGCCCAATACCCTCGGGTTGCCGGCAGCTCTGGTGATTGGCTCGGTGTTCCGAGTCGAAACCACCGCGGGCACCAAACATTTCGTTGTGCTGCGTGACGGCGTTGCCCCCGTCAACGATGACACCGCCGGGGCCCTACGCGACATGGAATCCTATGGCCTGATCGATCCACCGCCGGTACCGCCGGATCTGGTCGTCGACCTGCCGCAGCGGGTGTATCAGTCACCGCTGCCCGATGAGCCGCTCAAAATCATCTCGCGGGTGCAAGATCCCACCCTGTGCTGGTCGTGGCAGCGGAGCGCCGGCGATCAGGCGCCGACCACAAGCGTGTTGTCCGGTCGACATCTGCCGCTGCCGCTGTCGGTGGTTAGCGCAGGCATCAGTCAAATCCGCGGAACCGCAACCATTTACATCGGCGGCGGCAAATTCCTGGTGTTGCAATCGCCGGATCCACGCTATGCCGAATCGATGTACTACGTCGACCCTCAAGGCGTGCGTTATGGAGTGCCGAATGCGGCGGTCGGCAACGCGCTGGGCCTGGGTTCGCCCCAAGACGCACCCTGGCAGGTGGTTCGCCTCCTGGTCGACGGGCCGGTGCTGTCCAAAGATGCCGCTCTGCTCGAGCACGAGACGCTACCGCCGGACCCGAACCCCGCAAAGATCGACGCAGTTGCCGCAGGAGCCCCGTGATCCCCGGCGAAGCGAGTGGTGCAAGCCCGCGCCGGGCAGCAGAACCGGTACGTGAAACCAGCTAGTGCAGAGGAGTTGTGCAGATGCGATCCATGTCTTTTGACCCCGCCGCGGCCAGCGTCGCCGCGGCAATATCGGCCCATGCCAGCCGCGGGCTGGATGCAGGCACCGCCGCCGCGTCATCGGTGACCGGTCTAGCGCCGGCGGGCGCCGATGAAATCTCGGCGCAGTTTGCCGCCGCATTCGCCGCGGAGGGCGCCCAGGTGCTGGCGCTAAACACCGCGGCCCAAGATGAGCTCGCTCGGGCTGGTCAGGCGCTGCGGCAGATCGCGGGGATGTATTCCGCCGTCGACAACAGCTGGTCGGACACCTTGGCCTAGTCGGCCTGCCAACGAAAAGACCTCCAACACAACGTGACTAAAAGGCCTCAGTAAACATGCTGTGGAACGCGCTGCCCCCGGAGCTGAACACCGCGCGGCTGATGGCCGGTGCGGGCGCGGCACCGGCGCTACAGGCGGCGTTGGGCTGGGAGGCGTTGGGCGCGGCGTTGGAGGCCCAGGCCGACGGAGTGGCCGCCAGTCTGGTCTCGCTTGGGGAGATGTGGTCAGGGGCCGGTAGCGATCGGGCGCTGGCGGCCGCTGCGCCGATGGTGATTTGGCTGCGCGGCGCGGCGCAGGTGGCCCACACGCGTGCGGCTCAGGCAACCGCTCAGGCCGGGGCATATCTGCAGGCCTTGGCGATGACGCCGTCGCTGCCCGAGATCGCCGCCAACCACGTCACCCATGCGGTCCTGGCGGCGACCAATTTCCTTGGCATCAACACGGTCCCGATCGGCGCCAACGAGGCCGACTATTTCATCCGAAAGTGGAACCAGGCCGCCAGCGCGATGGACCTCTATCAGGCCGAGACCATGCTCAACACGGCGTTCGAGAAGCTCGAACCGATGACGGCAATCCTCGATCAAAACGTCGGGCAACTTGCCAATGACGTTGCGGAGGAGGTTGCGCAGGCCTCGTCGCAAGTCCCGTTGTTCCCGGTCGCGGATTTGCCGATCCAACCGGCGATGAGCGGGTCGGTGCTGCAGTTGCTGCAACCGCTGCAAGCGGTGACCTCGCTGTTCAGCCTGGGGTCGAGTATGGGGGGCGCGGTTAGCCCCCTTGGTGCGGCCGCGGGAGCCGAGTCGGCAGCCCAGGTGGGATTGGTGGGGGCGAGTCCACTGTCCAGTCACCCGTTGGCCGGTGGGTCGGGGCCCGGTACCGGTGCTGGGTTCTTGCGTGCGGTATCGATGCCGGGGGCTGGCGGGACATTGGTGCGCACGCCGCTGATCGGCTGCCCCCTGGCGGTGGCCTTCGCCACCCGCGCCAACGCGCGCTATTGCCTGGGGCGTCCGGGGTGGGCAGAAGATCTCCAGCATGGTCTGGCGATGGCCCGCAGCGCCGATCCCATGTCCTATGCCACCGTCGTCGCCTACGTCTACAGCGCGGGCATCTCGACCGGTGTCTTGGCGTCCGACGATTGCGCGCTCGGCGAGATCGAGGACGCTCTGCAAATCGCCGAGCGTTCCGGTGACGATGTCGCGCTGGCCATCGCCCGGATGACATTGGGCATCGCGCTGGTCCACCGCCGGGAAGACCCGATGCGCGACCGTGGGCAGGCGGTGCTCGCCGATGTCAGTGACATGTTCCAGCGTCGGGTGTACTTCCTGGCCGACTTGCCCTTCGTCGAGGTCTACCTGGCCCGCGAGTGGGCTCGGGGCGGGGACCTCGACGGCGCCATCGCGCACATGCGCGCCTCCGTCGAGCACCTGTTTCGGGAGGGACGGCTGTTGGGGTGGAGCACTCCGGCGGCCGGGGTGTTGGTGCAGACCCTGCTGGACCGGGGGACTGAGGGCGATCTGGTCGAGGCCGCGGCGGCCATCGAACGGTTGGCGGCCGCACCCGCCGACGACGGGCTGGCTGTGCGCGAGATCCTGCTGTTGCGGCTGCGCGCGCTGCTGGCGCGGGCGCACGGCGACGACACGACGTATGCGCGGTTGCGGGATCGCTACCGCGACACGGCGAGCGCGATGGGTTTCGCCGGACATCTTGCGCAGGCCGAGTCGATGCCGTGACCGGTGTGCGCCGCGGCGTTCACCGATAGCCCAGCCGCAGCAGTACCCGAGTATTGAGGGTGCGCTCGGTGCCGGTGGGAAGCGCGAAGTCCAGGCCATCGGCCACCCGATTGATGGTGTTGAACAAGGCGCAGATCTCGATCGCATCCCGGATCGCCTCGGCGCTGACACCGGCGTCGAGAACGGCCCGCACATCGACCGGTCGCACCTGGGCGGGCGTCAGGGTCAGTTTGTCCAGCAGGCCCAAGGTGGCTCGCAGCGGTTCGTCGACCGGCGCGGTGCGCCAATCGCTGACGACCGCCGCGGCCAGGCCCGGATCCAGGGTCGCCGCCGCGACGGCCTCGTGAGTGGTGGCGCAGAACTGGCAGCGGTTGCGCGCCGACACGAACGCCGCGAAGAGCTCTCGCTCACCGATCATCCACGGGGAAGGGCCGCGCAGCAGCGCCTGCGCGAGTTGGAAGAACGGCTTGCCGAAAAACCTCGAACGGTAGTAGCGGACCTTGATGATGTCGGGGATTTCGCGGCCGCTGACAAATCGCGCCAGCGCGAAAACCGGGCGGCGGCCGGGGCGCCCGCGGGTGATGCTGGGCAGCCTCACCGCAAGGCCCGCTCGAGGGCGGACAAACCCGCATGCCGGCGCTCGTCACCGGCGCCGAGTGCGGCCGCGATGGTTATCTCGAAGATGTCGTCGTCGCAGTAGCCGGCGCCACGCAACTGTTCGATGTCGCTGTCTTGGACCCGGTAGGCGTACCGGCGCAGCTTTTGCACATATCCGCTCAGCGGCTCGGGCACGTCCTGCCCGTGGTAGACGGCCCTGCGCAGCGCCGCATCGGTGACGGCCGGAGCCCACAGGACGGCGTGGCGCAGCCGGTCCTGCAATCGTTGATGGCGACCATGCTCGGACATCCGGAACACCTCGCAGACCTCGCAACGATCGGCCCGCCGCGCGACCGGCGCGCCTGAATCACCAGCATCCCACGATGTCGCCCTATGCTGGGAGCCTGACCAAACCGGGGAGCCGGACTGGCGGAGGGTCGGATGACGCCCGTAACAGTGTGCCGCGCTTGCGGTGTCGAACCCCTGGAGAATGTGCGGTTCTGTCACGAATGCGGCGCACCGGTCGGTGCCGCCGATACCCGTGCCGAATACAAACAAGTCACGGTGCTGTTCGCCGGCGTGGCGCATTCGATGGACATCGCGGCGGCCGTCGGTCCGGAGCGACTGCGCGAGATCATGGCCGAGCTCGTCACTCGTGCGTCGACGGTTGTGCAGCGCTACGCCGGCCGGGTGGACAAGTTCACCGGCGACGGCGTCATGGCAGTGTTCGGCGCACCGGCGGCCCTGGAGGACCACGCCCTGCGCGCGTGTCTGGCCGCGCTCGACATCCAGGATGAGGTCGCGCGCCTGGCGGCGGACATCAGTCGCACCGACGGCGTCGAGCTGCGGCTGCGGATCGGCCTCAATTCCGGCGAGGTGATCACCGGCGGGATAGGTCCGACAGCGTTGGGATACACCGCGGTTGGCGAGCAGGTCGGCATGGCGCAACGGATGGAGTCGATCGCTCCGGTGGGCGGGGTGATGGTCAGCGACACCACCGCGCGGCTGGTCGAGGGTGTGGTGCTGCTCGGGGCGCCCCAGCGGGTGCAGGTCAAGGGGATGGGCACGGCCTCGGCGCGGGAGCTGCGCAGCGCGACCGCCCAACACCAAAGAACCGATACCGCCGAGTCGACACTGGTGGGGCGCGGGTGGGAAGTGGCCGCCGTGTCGACCATGCTGGATCGCGCCATCCACGGACGTGGTTCGGTGGTCGGGGTGACCGGTCCGGTAGGGATCGGAAAATCACGACTCGTCCGCGAGGCCATCGGCCTGGCGAAAAGTCGTGGGGTCACCGTGGTGCACACCTACTGTGAGTCGCACGCCGCCGACGTCCCGTTCCGGGTGATGATGCGTCTGCTGCGGGCCGTCGGCCAGGCCAGTGGGCTCGACGATGAGGCGGCGCGGGCGCGGGTTCGAGACCGAGTGCCCGACGCCCAGCTGGCGGATCTGCTGCTGCTCGACGATCTGCTGGGCATCGCCGCTCCGGGTGCCGAGCTGCCCAGGATCGACCCGGACGCGCGCCGGCGCCGGTTGACCGGGCTGATCAACGCATCCCAGTTGGCGAGCACCGAACCGGTGGTTTTCGTCCTCGAGGATGTGCATTGGATCGACGAAGCCAGCGAGTCGATGCTCGCGGACTTTCTGACGGTGATGCTGCAGACCCCGTCGCTGGTCTTGTTCACCTATCGCCCCGAGTATCGCGGCGCCCTGCAGCTGGTGCCGGGTGCCCAGACGATTGCGCTGGCGCCGCTCACCGACGCGGACGTGTCGACGCTGGTCGCCGAGCTGCTCGGCCAGGACCCGTCGGTCGCAACCATCGGCCGGGTCATCTCCGAGCGGGCCGCGGGCAACCCGCTGTTCGCCGAGGAGATGACCCGCGAACTCGCCGAACGCGGCGTGCTCACCGGCGAGCGCGGCAGCTACCAATGCCGCACGGATGTGGCCGAGATCCGGGTGCCCGCAACCGTCCAAGCGGCCATCGGTGCCCGCATCGATCGGCTCAGTCCGGCCGCCAAACAGACGCTCAGTGCCGCCGCGGTAGTCGGATCCCGGTTCAGCTCCGATCTGCTGATCGGCCTGGGAATCGAACCCTGCATCGACGAGTTGCTCGATGCCGACCTCATCGACCAGGTCCGGTTCACCACACGCGCCGAGTACGCGTTTCGGCATCCCGTGGTTCGCACCGTGGCCTACGAGGCGCAGCTCAGGGCCGACCGGGCCCAGCTACACCGCCGGCTGGCCCAAGCGCTCGAAAACACGGAAGCCGTTCCGGGCGACCACCATGCCGCGATGATTGCCGAGCACTTCGAGGCCGCAGGAGATTTGGTGGCCGCCTACCGCTGGCACATGCGCGCCGGCAAGTGGGCACTGAACCGCGACATCGCCGCGGCGCGCCTGAGCTGGGAGCGAGCCACCAGGATCTCCGATGCCTTACCCGCCGACACCCCGGACCGATCGGTCAAGCGCATCGCGCCCTGCACCATGTTGTGCGGTTACGCGTGGCGCGTCCACGTCAACATTTCCGATGCGCACTTCGCTGAACTGCGTGAGCTGTGCCTGGCAGCCGGGGACAAGACCTCGCTCGCCATCGCGACGGCCGGGCTGGTGATGGATCGCATCTACCAGGCCCGCATCCACGAGGGATCCCGACTGGCGTCGGAGGCAATGGGCCTCATCGAGTCGATTGGCAATCCAACCCTGACGGCGGGGCTGTCGCTGACGGCCATTGTGGCCAAGGCCGAACAGGCCCAGTGGCTCGATGTCCTGCACTGGTCGCAGCTGGTGATCCAGCTGGCCGACGGAGATCCCACCAAGGGCAACTTCATGATCGGGTCGCCGCTGGCGCTGGCGTTGACGACGCGGGCCATTGCCCGCTACTGCCTGGGCCGTCCCGGTTGGCGCGACGATGTTCACCAAGCGGTGCAGACCGCCGGCGCCACCGACCCGGTGGCCTACGCCACCGTTGTCGCGTTCGTCCACAATCCGGGAATAGCGTTCGGAGTGCTCAGCCCCGACGAAGCCGCGATACGCGAGATCGAGCAGGCGGTGCAGATTGCTCAGCAGGCCGGCGATGACCTCGCGCTGAGCTCGGCCCAAATCTCGCTGGGCATCGCGCTGTTGGAGCGGGGCACCGAGCCCGGGCGCGACCGCGGATACGGGTACCTCGCCGATACCGGGGACACGCTGATGCGCCGCGGCTACTCGCTGGGGGATCTGCCCATCGTCGAGGCCTACCTGGCGCGCGAGCGTGGTCGTCGGGGAGATCGTGACGACGCCCTACCGACGCTGCGCACGGCCGTTGACACCCTGTACCGGCAGGGACAGCTACTCAGCTGGGGGCTGCCGGCAACACATGCTCTGGTGGAGACGCTGCTCGACCGGGACACCGAGGCTGACTGGTCCGAAGCCCAGGCCGCGATCGAGCGGGTAGCCGACGAGCCGCCGGATGGGCCCCAACCGTTGCGCGACATCTGGCTGCTGCGGATGCGGACGGCGCTGGCGGGCGCGCGCGGTGGCGGCGGCGACTATCAGCGCTTGCGTGAGAGCTACCGCGACATGGCGCGCACGCTGGACTTCGGCGGACATCTGGGGTGGGCAGATGCGATGCGGTGACGAGCCGGGGCGGGCGCCTTGTAGTGGTGCGCGCCACGATTAATGGACGCATCGACTGGATACTGTCCTTAGACACCCACTCAGAGAGCGGAAGAAGCGCGTGGCTCCAAGTTTTCAAGACGTCATCAAGTCCAAATATCTGTTGCTGACCACGTTCACCAAGGACGGCCGCCCGAAACCTACGCCGATCTGGGGGGTGCCCGACGGAAACCGGCTGCTGGTGATCACCGACGACGAGTCGTGGAAAGTCAAGCGGATCCGCAATACACCGCGGGTGACGCTCGCCCGCAGCGGTTCGCTGGGCAAGCCCAAGAGCGAGCCGGTCGAGGCGGTCGGGCGGGTGTTGCCCAAGTCGGAAACGAGGCGGGTCTACAACGCCGTGCTGAAGCGGTACTGGTACCACGCGTGGTGGTTTTACCCACATTCGATCGTGCGTGGTGGCATCGACAAGGTGCACATCGGTCTGGAGATCGAGGCCGCCTAGTCGGCCGGCCAGCCGAGCCTGCCACCATAGAAGGCGTGACCACCGTAATTGTGGTGACGTTGATCCTGCTGGGACTCGGCATCGTGACCAACGAACTGCTTCGGCTGCGCAGGTGGCTGAAAAATGCCCCACCCGAAGCAGATGGCGTCCAACCCCCGGACGGGGATGACTGAACTCGCCCCAGCGCTTCGCGGGCTAGCGGTGAGGGCGGCGACCGTGTCCGCCAGCGTGGTGCGCGGATCCCGATAGGTCACGCCCAGCTCCAGTTCG
Source organism: Mycobacterium ulcerans subsp. shinshuense (assembly GCF_002355775.1). Classification (NCBI taxonomy): domain Bacteria; kingdom Bacillati; phylum Actinomycetota; class Actinomycetes; order Mycobacteriales; family Mycobacteriaceae; genus Mycobacterium; species Mycobacterium ulcerans. The sequence goes on from NZ_AP017624.1 coordinate 200,368, forward strand.
CTCGGCGAATCATCGGAGTCCGGCATCTGCGTGTAGTACTGCATTCCCGCGGCAGTGAACGGGTTGTCGAAGGGCAGATACGGGCCGGCCAGATCGAGCAATGAACCCGCGACGCGCAGCACGCTGTCGGGAATCGGAACGCTCACTATCGGCGTCTCGGCCACCTGGCCAAGCATCTTCGCCAGCTCCGGCACCGGAATTCGATGCCCGCCCACCATGTACCGGCGAGGACCGCGCCCCGGCTCCAGCAGCGCCGCGTGCACCGCGGCCACGTCGCGGACGTCGATGATCAGCCAAGCCGCGTTGCGCCCGGGAATCGTGCGGATCTCCAGCGCGGCCTTGACCCCCTCGCCGGCCTCCCCGAATTGGTTGCCGACCGGCGGGCCCAGCACCATGCCCGGATAGGTGATGTTCACCGGTGCGCCGGCATCCTGCAATCCGCGCGCATAGATTTCGACCTGCGCTTTGGACGTTCCGTAGCCGTCGGATCCCCCCACCACCGGCAGGTCCGCCGAGAGGGTTTGCAGGCCGGGGTGGAAAAGGGCGGTAAAACTCGAGACGTGCACGATCGGATCGAGTCCGAGTGCGACGGCCTGTCCAAGCACGTTGCGAGCACCCTCCATGTTGGTGCTCAGCATGTCTTGAGTCTGGCGCTGGTCGGTCGCCACCAGTGCGGCACTGTGGACGACGGCGTCACATCCGGTGAGTGCCTCGCGCACCAGATCGCGGTCTTTGATGTCGCCGATGATGAAGTCGGACACATCGACGCCCAGCTTGGCGACCGACGACTCCAGTTTCGCGGGATTTCGGACCAGAAAGCGGACCGAATGCCCCGCATCGGCGATGGCCTTGGCGGTCCAGCCGCCAACAAACCCCGTACCACCGGTTACCAGAACGTGCATGCAGCGATTGTGCACGGCGAGTCGCCCCATCTGGCGGCGGGGGGCAATGGCCCGGCTACAGGTGGTGCGCCGCGAAGTCCGCGCCTTGGCCGGTCATCCCGTTCACGGCGTACAGCGCGTGCGCTGCCGCGTCGTTGCCGCCACTGCAAACCGGGTCACCGCTGGCACACAACTCGATGGTGCGGGGTTGATACAGCGGGCCGATAGTGATCGGCGGGGCTCCGTAGTGCTGCAGGAACTGCTCGGAGGGAGTGCCGAAAAGGGTCACTGCCGCAACATGATCAGCGATGTCCGGCGCCATGGGTTTGGGCACCGCCGCCGCGGGAATTCCCGGCGGTACCGACGCGGAAGTGACGTAGCCGGCCACCGCAGCGCCCTGCGAATACCCGCCGAGCACCTCTCGGGTCGCGGGGCACTTGGCCGCCATCGACTCGATATGTGAGCTGGCGTCGCGGATGCCGTCGATCACTGTCCGCGGGAAATCGCTGCTGGAGAAGTCGCTGCTGGCGGGGTAGTCGACCGCATAGACGGCCAAGGACTTGGCGCCGATATCCGACCGCAACGCGGCCACGAAAGATCCCCCGATGCCGCCGATACCCGGAGGTTCGCCGGTGCCGCGGGCGAACAACACCTCGACATCCGGACACGGTTCGGCGGCCGCGAACGGCACCCGGATTCCCCCTCCCACCAGCGCGGTTACCGCCGTTGCCGCACCGACGGCAAGCCGACGCGTCCATGCTGCGTTTCTCATGCTTATTCCAGAGTTAGGAGTTGGTGCGCTTGGCAACCGGATACCCGAGGGTGGCCAAGCGTGAAACCTGTGCCGCGGCGCGGCCCCGCAATGCTATCGAGGCTGCCCGACATCAGGGTGTTCGTGAAGCGCCCAGTTTCGGATCCGAATTTCGATCGGTGGGCACCATCCCGCGCGGCAGCGTCAGGGCCAGATCGCTATAGGTGACGATGCCGGGGGCCGCGGCAACGACAGCCGGAATCGCGTTGATGGTGGGCATCGCGGTCATGATGTGCCCGAGCACCATGAAGTCGGCGATCGTTTCGGCCTGGAAGTAGGGCGGCGGCAGAAAGCTGACTTTGGTTGTAACCGTGGGAGTTCCGTCGACCTGGATGACCCAGCCATCCTGGTCCATCTGCCAGTCCGGATCGAGGGTCTGTCCCTTGCGCCACCGGACATTGAGCTCGACGATGGTCCGGCCGCCCGCCATTCCCTGCCAGCTGGCGTGGACGCCCGCGACACATCCCGCTGCAATGGTCCAAGAACCCAGGTCGAGGTCCGCGGTGGTCTGCGCGTGTTCGGCCACACAGCGGACCTCGTCGAGTTCGACCCCCAGCGCGTCGGCGACCAACCGGACCGCCTCGCCGAAGATGGCCGTTCCCTGGGCGGTCATCGCCTGCAGCTGCGGATGGTCGATCGGCTGGCCGAAGCCGACCGGCCGCTCGGTTGCGGGGGAGTCATAGAACGTGGTGTCGGCGGCCTCGTTGACGGTCACCTTGTCGATCCGGTTGCACACCATCGCCGACACAATGGCCAACAGTTCGGCAAACCCCGGACTGACGCCGGATCCGAAGATCGTCGAGCCGCCGTGGCGGCAGGCCGCCAGAATCCGGTCACGGCCGGCGCCCAGGTTGTGCCCGGTGATGAACGCCGCCGTGGTCACCACATTCACTCCGGCCGACAAGATGCGCACCAGTTCGTCCACGTCAATCCACATCGGGTTGTAGACCACGCAGTCCGGTTTGAGGGCCAGCAGCGCCTCGACGTCATTGCTGGCGGTGATGCCCAGCGGTGCCATGCCGCACAGTTCGCCGGCGTCGCGCCCGGCCTTCTCCTGCGACCAGGCGTAGCACCCCACCAGTTCCAGCGCGGGGTGAGTCGCGATCGCCTGCAGCGAACTCTTGCCGACGTTTCCGGTGGTCCATTGCACGACCCGATAACTGTTTGGCACTCGCTCAGCATAGGAATCGGGGCGGATCTTCGAGGAGGAATCAGTAGGCGGACTCACTGGCCAGGATCTCGGCCAAAAAAGCGTCCGGTGGCGGCCGGTCCAGCCGGTCGCGCACCCAGCGGCGAACCCGGTCGCGGGTCTGGCGTGATTCCGCGATGTCGGCCCCGATCACTACCGACGTGGCGGCCCAGTTGTGGTCCCATGCCGAGGTCTGGGTCATGGCGCGCCGTTGCGCGTCGACGAGTGCGACCGTGGCCCGGCCGCCGGCATCCAGCGCGCCGGTGCCGCTGGCCTCACCGGAGCGCACTCGGACCGGCACGCCGGTGGCCGGCTATGCTCCGATGAGGGCGGCCCGCACGACGGCGACAACGGCGGACCCGGCCGGTCCGCCGGGCTCGATCGTCCAGTCGACGGTGTCTTCGGCCGCATCGAATATCGCCGGCGGTACTCCGCCCCAGTTGATCGACGCCACGCCACGGCCGATCGACGCCGCGCCGCGCGGGCCTTGCCCGGCGCCGGCGGCCAGCGCATAGTCGTCGCGCCGTCCCGTCGGCATCGTCACCGCGACCGATGAATCATCAATTGCGGCAGAAAGTTCCGTCCAGCCGGCGCCGTCCGTGCCCACCTCGTCGGCAAGATGAGCCCCGGCCCGCACCAGTGCGCGAATACGTGCATCATCGGTCCGGACATGTGCGGTCAGGGCGCCGGCGTGCGGCGCCAGCAGTTCGGCGACGTCCGAATCCAGGGTGTCGTCGGTGAAGAAGCCCTGTGCCCCGACCGTCAGCAGTGCGACCTCGACGTCGAGCAGCGCCCGGTCCAGCCCGGCGATGTCGTCGCGTTGACTGGCCGGCCACCAGCGCCGCAGCCAATGGCCGACGGCCAGGCGTCGCAGGCCGGCGGCGGAGCCCGGGATGAGGTCGACGCCGCGGAGGTCGACGTCACCCGCCGGGTGCCCGGCCACCGCCAGAGCGCCGCGACGTGTCCGGATTCGCCGACCACACGCCAAAGCCAGTCGGCGCGCGCCGCGTCGGTGAAGGTGATGCGGGTGGCCGCCTCCCCGCGCGGGTCATCAATGACCCAGGACAGCACCGCCCCACTGACTTCCAGCAACGCAATCAGTGGAGACGCCGGGAGTTGCTCGTCGGGGCCAGTGGCACCGGTGCTCCACAATCCTGACTCGGCCACCAGTTTCATCCGGCCACCTGCAATTCCAGCATCGACTTGATCCGCTGCCGATGGTCGAGACTCACCGAACGCGCGACACCGTCGAGTAGCGACCGCACGTCGTCGACGTCCGCGCAGGGCTCCTGCCAGACATCGCGCCCGTGCAGTCGTGCCCAAAGTCGGCTCAGGTAGGGCTGGGCGTAGGCGGCCAAGTCGTCGACCACCTGACGTTGTCGTGGATGAATCGGCCCGCCGTCGGCAAGGTAGCGGCGGGCGTGCAGCGCGTAGGCCTCTTTGCGCAGCCGCGACTGAATCTGCGCGGCCAATGCGTAGCGGTTGGTCATGGTTCGGTCCAAGGGGGCCAGTTCGACGGCGACTTCGATCCCGGCCACCAGGGTCGCCTGCTTGTCCTCGCCGAGCAGACCCCATGGGGCGCAGGCCCGGTCGACTTCCTCCTCGCACAGTAAGGGGATGTCTGGCAACGCATCTCGGTCCAGGGCGCGGCGGAGGGTGGCACGCACCCGATCCACCACGGTCCGGTCCAGGGGACGGTCGCTGGCGGAGCCGGCATTGACGGTGGGGGGTTGTTGTGGCGCAACCGAACTCAAGCCCAGTGCGACTATCGACCAGGGCAGCTCGCCAGATTCGACGCGCGCCAGTGCGCCGAGGTCGTATGCGGTGGTGGAGCCGGCCAGCATCGACCAGGCGCGCTGGCGTGCGATGACGGCACCGTGGTTGGGAGCGGGGCCCAGCGCCGTGCCCAGTGCGGTCCGGAACGCATCGATCGCCGCGCGGCAGGTCGAATCCGGTGCCCGCACGTCGCGCCAGCTTCGACTGAGTTGATCGGTAAGCGCGGCCACCACTTCCGGACTTGCCAGATATTCATGCAACACCTCGATCGCGGTGCGGTCGCGCCCCTGATGGATCTCGTGCAGCACCGTCGCCGGGGTTTCACGATCACCGGCCGCGGGCGGGCGCTTGGTGATCGCCAGCTCGAAGCACACCGGGAAGTACGACTCCTGGGCGTTTCCGCTGCGGATCCGCAGGTTGCGCCGCTCGGCTTTGAGCACATCGAACCACGATGCCGCAGAGCATAATTGGACAGCGCTGCCAAGGATCGCGTCGTGCATCAACGTCGCGGTGGCCGGGTCGACGACGGGCGCTGAATACTGGGGATCCGACCGCAACCGCAGCACCAGTGGATCGATGATGCGCTTGACGGTGCGACTCAACGGACCGCCGTCATCGCTGCTGAGCAGTTCGACCCCGGGGCCGATCGCGCGCCACGCCTGATCGATCACCGCGCGGCGGGGACTGCCCACCGCTACGGTCGTCGTCAACTGTGGATCCGCGCACATGTCAACAGGATAGGGGCATTGACGCGGATACTGATATTCCCAAAGTTGGGTTCGGTAGCCGATTGTCCCCGCGAGGCTGGCGCTATGAGCAAACCCGAGATGCTGGCCATCGGCGCCGAAGTTGCGCTGATCGCAACCACCCTGTGGTACCTGGTGATGCGCGACTTCCGGATCGCACTGGCCGGGATCGGGTTTGCTCTGGCCACGGTGAGTCTCATCGGCCACGCCAGCTACGCGGCACGGGATGCCGGGGGTCGCTCGGACGGTCGGAGTGGGTACGGTGCGCACGGTCGAAGGCGGCGAGGCCGAACCTGGCGACGGTGAGCGCCAGATCTGGATCGAAGTGGCCAGCGTGCACGGCGACACCTTCATCGGCCGACTAGTGCAGGACGACACGGAAACAGACACGGCGACATTGCGCCCCGGACTGGTGGTGTTGGTGGCGTTTGATCCCGCCGACCGCCAACAGCTTTCGCTGCCCGATGACGTGTTGGCCGTTCGCGCCAGGGGTCTGGCCATCGGTTGACCATCAGCGTGCCCCGTCGACGGCGAAACTGACCACCGCACCCCAATACAACGGACTGGCGCTGGCCTCGCCGTCACGCCAGCGTCGCATTTGGGCGCGCTGCCAGCGATTTACGGCGCACCCGGCTTCGTCGGCCTCGTGGGCCGAATCGATCGCGGCGACGATCTCGGTCATCGGGTCGGTCATCGGGTCTGCCGGATCGCCGTCCTCGGCGACGAACTGCCGATAAGCCGCGGTGGTGGGAAGCGACCACAGGGTGGCGGTCACCAGCTGCGCCCCGCCCAGGATGGTCGCCGCCACCAGTCCGGTTGCCTCATCGAATTGGTAGTCGCCGCCGGAGGCACAGGCCAGCAGCGCCACCCGCGGTGGCATCGACATCCGCAGCGCCATCAGATCCGAGGCGGTCAGCGGCCGGTGGTCGCCGATCGCGGGGGCATCCCCGGGTATTGCGGCACCACACGCCAGATGCAGCGCCGCATGGTCGGCATGCCCACCCTCGCTATCGGCCGAACTGGCATGCCCGACGTACAAGAGCCGACTTGGTTGTTGCACCAGCAATTTCGACAGCCAGTCCCGGTCGGTATCCCTGCGGCGGAACAGCTCACTGGGCGAGTCGACCGCCGGCAACACGGGGCGACGTCGCATCAGTTCGGCAAAATGCCTGGCGAGCGGGGTTTCCTCCGACGGCCTGCCCAGCACCGATCCCAGTGCCGAGTCGGGCCGCTGGCCGGGCACGCGCGGGTCGAGTATGAGTATCGGCGGGCCGTCTTTGCGGGCGGCCCATCGGGCCGGCACGCGCGCGGAGTGCACGATGTTCTGGGGCACCGCCAGAAGGATGTCGACCAACTCCATCAGCCGGTAGCCATCGGTGTACTCGGTGATGTCGGCAAGCTGCCAAGGGATCCGGGCGGCCGCTCGGCCGCTGGCGGTGATCGCCTCCTGGCGAGCCCGCACCAACTCTTCCCGGGTGGGCCCCGCGGTCGGCGGCGCCAGCAGCCCCCAGGGCACCCGCGCCAGCCGGGCGCTGGGCGAGATGAACAGCACCGGCCGCGGCGATGCCGCGCACTCGGTCAGCAGTTGCCATCCGGGCGTGCCGATCAGCAGTACCCCCAGGATGAACGCGACCGTCAGTTCGCTGTCCCGCGTTGCGAATGGGCCCCGGCAAAGTGCGCGTTCGATGGCCTCGCGCCGGTCCTCGTTGCCGTGGGGCTCGGGTAGTGCGTCGGTCAGTTCGGCCAAGGCCGCCAGCAGGATCGGCTCGTCCACCACCCAGTTGACGGTTCTGGATGGTTGGCCGACCACGCGCAGACTCGCGTAGGTGGTGATCCCGACGTCGGCGTAACGCAGCACCAGAGTGGAGCGGTCCGAGTCGTTCATGGCCAGGTGGACCAGACGGGCTCGGCGGACGTGACGGCGCGACCGTAGCGTTGCAGCGCCAGCGCGCGATAGTGGCTCAGGATCGGTGGGGCGTCCGGTTGCATCTGCAAGGGCGGCAAGGGGCCCAGGCGTGTCAACGAGTTCGCCCCCTGCCGTGACGTCCCCGCTGCGGCGGCGGCCGGTTCGTCGGTGTCGACGAACGCCGGCGCGGTGGCGGTCGATGCCCACTCGCCCATGGCTTCGCGTGGCGGAGCGGGGCTAAACGTTCCTCGGGCGCTGTGGTATTCGACCAGTTCACTGATCAGCTCGGTATTTTCCCACTCCCAGGCGACGGCGAACGCGCCGGCCAGAATCGGGGCCGAGACATGGCTTGCCCAGCGTGATCTCGCGTCAGCGTCAGCGATCGAATAGCGAACCGAGTCGACGGCGAGCGCCGCGGGAACCTTGAGTTCGACGGCCTGTTCCAGCTTGCTCATCGCACGCCAGTACCCCTCGGTGCCGATCTCACCGTGCAGCAGGCCGATTGACTCGGCTTGGTGGGCTTCGGTCTGCTGCAGTGTCTCCTCCGGATCGCCTGAGCCGTCGAACCCCAAGTCCACCAGCGCGTCTGCCCGCCACACCGCGCCCAGATGACTGTCGAGTTGGGCGTACTGAAGCTAGCTGCTGCGAGGCGATGAGTCGAGCAGTTCCCGCGCCTGCGCGATCATCTCCACGGCTTGCGCGAAGCGGCCCCAAAAGATGGCTATCCAGCTGCGCTGCAGCAGAATGCGGTGCAGGTACAGGGGCCTTCCCAGGTCACGCCGGTGCTTTTCGGCGTTCGCCCAGCATTGGTCGGCGACCTCGAGCGCACCGCTGGCCAGTCGGGTAAGGCCAAGGTAGAGCCAGCAGCGGGCGACATCGTGTGCGCGCGCGTAGCGGGAGATGATCGGCTCCGCTTCGGAGACCAGCTGCTCGGTGGCCGCGTGGTCGCCGACCACCCAGCGCGCCGCCGCTCGTTCTAATTGTGTTCTGGCGAAGGCAAATTCCCATCCCCTGGCCTGAGCGCGGGCCCCGGCGCGTCGCAGCCACGGTTCGGCCTCCGACAATCGTCCTGTCTCGACGCAGAACCTGCCGTATGCGGTGGCCCCGTACACCCAAAGGTGATCGGAGTATTCGGCGTCGGAACCGGTGTCCGGCCGGTTCAGCGTTTCGAGCACGGATTCCCAATTCGGCACCGCGTGGGTGTGTAGATCGTCGTCGCACAACGCGCTTGCGCACAGAATCCGGGCGTGGGTGAGCAGGAGCCGGTGCTCACCGGCAAGGTCGGGGAACTCCGCGCCGGCTGAGTCGGCCAGCGCGGTGAGTTGCCGCGCGGCGCCTTCGTGATCGCCCTCGGCCGCGCACAGGCCAATCTGCAGCAGGGCGGCGCGCTGGGAATAGCGGCAGATGAGGTGCCTGACTTCGGTGTCCGACAGCTGTATCTGGGCGGCCGCCTCCGGCAGGGTACCGTCGAGAATCTTCGAGTAGCTGGCCAAGCAGTCACGAATGCGCCGGACGCACTCGCGCACGCCCTCGGTCGTGCCGCGGACCAGGTAGATCTCGCCCAGCTGCGCGAATACCTGCAGTGCGAGGTCATCGCGATCGGCTTGTTCGATTTGCGGCAGCAGCGCGATCAGCAGCTCCCGGGCCGCGTCCTCGTCCGCGGCCAACGCCAGGTGCCGGGCGTGTTCGAGATCGCCGGAGATCGACACGGCTGCGTCATAAGTCCGTTTTGACCGCGACAGACCGGACCGGTGGACAAGCGATGCTTGCCCACCGGCCGGCGCCCCCTGCATCAGCCGCACGTCACCTTGATGCTGAAGTCCTTGGTGATCATTCCGGCCATCGGGTTCTTCATGTCGGCACCTTGCGCCTGGCCGGTGATGGTGTAGGTCTTGCCCTCCACCGCAACCTTGGCCGAGCCGACCTTGGCACCCATGTTGTCGGTGACAGACAATGCGTTGCCGTCCACCACAAGCGCCAGCGACTCGACTCGCGGAGTGGCCTCATCGGTCATCACCACCGCCAGTGCCTGCTGGCCGCCGGCGGAGCCACTACCGATGTCGATCTTGCCGCCCTGCTTGACGCAGGTCACCGAGGCCGGGTGCAGGCCAGGAAGATTCGTGCCGCCCACCTGGACCTGCGTTCCGCCACCGCCGGTGGAGACACTTGATGCCGGGCTGGCTGAGTGGCCGCCGCTGGAGCAGCCCACCAGCGCCGATGCGCAGCCAATGGTTCCAATCGCAGCCGCGATAACACGTTTCACTGGATTTCCTTTCATCATGCGCCGCCCTGGTGGCGCCGTCATGGGAGTAAGTACAGAACGCCCGGGTTGCTACCGATCCCAACTATTTGGCTCGACCGCCGTGGTGGTGGAGTGTGTGACTGTGATTGAGATTCAGGCCGTAGACGCCGTGCAAGTGCTCACCCTCTCGTCCGGGCGGGTCAACGCCCTCGATGTTGAGCTGCTGACCGAGTTGACCGATGCGCTGCGCGAACTGGGCTCCTCACACGGTGGCGCGCTGGTGCTCACCGGCGCCGGACGAGTGTTCTCTGCCGGGGTCGACCTGAACCGGGTGGTGCAGGGCGGGACCAGCTATACGGATCGGCTGATTCCAGCGTTATCGGACGCGTTTGACGCGATGTTCGGCTACCCGGGCCCTACCGTGGCCGCGATCAACGGTGCCGCCATCGCGGGCGGGTGTGTGCTGGCATGCGCCTGCGACCGTCGACTGATCGGCGCCGAAGCCGCGATCGGTGCCTCTGAGGCGCTTGTCGGGGTGGCGTTTCCGGTGGTCGCACTGGAGGTCATGCGCTACGCGTGCGGCGATCGCGCCGAGGCGGTGCTGCTCGGTGGTCGCAGCTATCGGGGAATCGAGGCCGTCTCCCGCGGACTTGCCCATGAGGTGGTCGCCGAGGATCTTCTGGGTGTCGCCACGGCGCAGGCGTCGGAGCTTGGCGATATCCCGGCCGACGCCTACCGCCACACCAAGGCACAGCTGCGGGCTCCGGCTCGGGCACGGATGCGCGACGGTGGCGATATCGACCGTGAAGTCCGTCAGATCTGGGGTTCGGCGCAGACCCAGCAGCGCATCGCCGGCTATCTGGAGCGGCTGCGGCGGCGCTGACCGATAGCGCGGATGCGGCAGGGGTGAGGAGCTATTCCTCGACCGTCACCCCACGCCGGACGCGCCGGCGCCGGTGTGAGGTCTTGCCGGTCGGGCGACGGTTTCGCAGCCCACCGTGAGCGGTCGCATCCTCGCCCTGCGCCTCGGGTTCTGCGGTCTCTTCGGCCGCTTCGGCTACTTCAGCTTCTTCGGTCGGTTCGGCCTCTTCGGACTCAACCGACTCTTCGCCGTCGGACGCCTCGTCGGCTTCCTCAGCCTCGTCGGTCTCCTCAGCCTCGTCAGCCTCGTCAGCCTCGTCGACGTCTTCGGCGTCTTCGGCGTCTTCAGTCTCGTCAGTCTCGTCGACGTCATCGCCTTCGCCGCCTTTCTTGCGGCGGCGGCGCTGCTTGGGTTCTTTCACCTTGATCGGTTTGGGCGGTGGCGGTGGCAATTCCGCGACAAACGACAGGTAGAACGCGAAGAAGCCGAGTACCGCAATGGCGGCAGCGGCCCCGTAGATCCCGAACAGCCATTGCCCCACCGAGTCCAGGCTGAGCCAGATCTCGCTGATGGCGGTCCCGATGATCAGCACCCCGGCCAGCACGTGCGCCACGATCGACCATGTCCGAATCGATAGCGCCAGGGCAGGGGTGCCAAGTTCCGGCTTGCGGGTACGCAGCAGGGTGAACACCACCGGCAGCGCGGCCAGGCCGAACAGGGCGCCCGCGGTGATCCGGAGCCCGGTCCCCAGCGAGTGGGCGGTATCGCCCATCAATTCGGGCCAACGGGGCAGAACGAAGAAGAAGTAGAGGACGCCTGCGCCGATCGAAAACGACGCGTGCCACAGCATGGCAACCTTGCGCCCCATACCCCTCCTCGTACTGTGAGCCGGAGCCAGTCAAGCTGACCAGCCCACACTGTCCGCCCGCGCCTCGGCGCGGGCGCGACCATTGCGGAGGATGCGGGATTTGAACCCGCGAGGGCTATTAACCCAACCCGCGTTCCAGGCGAGCGCCATAGGCCACTAGGCGAATCCTCCGCCGATATGGTAGCCGCTGTCTCGGCGCCCGTGTTCCGCGGCCGCCGACGAATGTCTCCGCGGAGGTATTAGACTCGCGGCAGGACCCCGCGCGGCGTCTATCCTGTGAACTCCCCCAGGGCCGGAAGGCAGCAAGGGTCAATGGGCTCTGTCGGGTGCGCGGGGTCCCCCTTTGTCCGGGGCGGCCCACCAGGTGCCAACCAGCAAGAACTGGCCTGCAACCGCTCAAGACCTGCATGTTTGATCCACGGTTTTCGACGGTGAAAGGGCCGCATGGTCTCGTTCGATTCGCTCAGCCCTGAAGAGCTAGCCGCTTTGCATGTCCGCCACGAGCAGGACTACGCAAACCTGCGCGGTAAAGGCCTGTCCCTGGATCTCACCCGAGGCAAGCCGTCTTCTGAGCAGCTGGACCTGTCTAATCAACTGCTGAGCCTGCCCGGTGGCCAGGATTACCGCGACCCCGAGGGCCTCGACACCCGCAACTATGGCGGCCTGCATGGCCTGCCGGCGCTGCGCGCCATCTTCGGTGAGTTGCTCGGCATCCCGGTCCAGAACTTGATCGCGGGAAACAACTCCAGCCTGGAGCTGATGCACGACGTGACCGCGTTCTCCATGCTCTATGGCGGGGTCGACTCGCCCCGGCCTTGGGTAAAGGAGCCGGACGGCATCAAGTTCCTGTGCCCCGTTCCCGGCTATGACCGCCATTTCGCCATCACCGAAACGATGGGTGTGGAGATGATCCCCGTCCCGATGCTCGAGGACGGCCCCGACGTCGATCTGATCGAGGAACTGGTCGCCGTCGACCCCACGATCAAGGGCATGTGGACCGTACCGGTGTTCGGCAACCCCACCGGTGTCACGTATTCCTGGGAAACGGTGCGCCGGCTGGTGCAGATGCAGACGGCGGCACCGGACTTCCGCTTGTTCTGGGACAACGCCTACATGGTGCACACCCTCACGCCGGACTTCATCCGGCAGGTTGACGTGCTGGGGCTGGCGGCCAAGGCCGGCAATCCGCACCGGCCCTACGTTTTTGCATCCACGTCGAAGATCACCTTCGCCGGCGGCGGCGTCAGCTTCTTCGGCGGGTCGTTGGGCAACATCGCGTGGTATCTGCAGTACGCCGGAAAGAAGTCGATCGGTCCGGACAAGGTCAACCAGCTGCGGCACCTGCGGTTTTTCGGAGACGCCGACGGCGTACGCCTGCATATGCGCCGCCACCAGCAGATATTGGCGCCCAAGTTTGCGGTGGCGCTTGAGATCCTCGATCAGCGGCTCAGCGATTCCAAGATCGCGTCGTGGACCGAGCCCAAGGGCGGGTATTTCATCAGCCTCGATGTGATGCCGGGGACCGCGCGCCGCACCGTGGCGTTGGCCAAGGACGCCGGGATTGCCGTCACCGAGGCGGGCGCGTCGTTCCCGTATCGCAAGGATCCCGAGGACAAGAACATCCGGATCGCGCCGTCTTTCCCGTCGCTGCCCGATCTGAGCGACGCGGTCGATGGTCTGGCGACCTGTGCCTTGCTCGCCGGCACCGAGGCCTTGCTGGCCCGCCCGTAGTTCCCGCTCGGACCAGTGGATTCCGCAATAGTCCGCCAGCCTGAGTAGCCTGCTGGCCGTGGCTCTCTACCGCAAATATCGTCCGGCGACCTTCGCGGAGGTGGTGGGGCAGGAGCATGTCACCGAACCGCTGTCGATCGCCCTGGAGGCCGGCCGGATCAACCATGCGTACCTGTTCTCCGGACCGCGCGGCTGCGGCAAGACGTCGTCGGCGCGCATCCTGGCGCGGTCCTTGAACTGCGCGCAGGGCCCCACGGCCACGCCGTGTGGAACCTGCGAGTCCTGCCAGGCCTTGGCGCCCAGCGCGCCCGGCAGCATCGACGTGGTCGAGCTCGACGCGGCCAGTCACGGCGGTGTGGACGACACCCGGGAATTGCGGGATCGCGCGTTCTACGCGCCCGCGCAGTCGCGCTACCGCGTGTTCATCATCGACGAGGCGCACATGGTGACCACCGCCGGTTTCAACGCGCTGCTCAAGATCGTCGAAGAGCCCCCCGAACACCTCATCTTCATCTTCGCCACCACGGAACCGGAGAAGGTGCTGCCCACCATCCGGTCGCGCACCCACCACTACCCGTTCCGCCTGCTGCCGCCGCGCACCATGCGAGGTCTGATCGGGCGGATTTGTGAGCAGGAGGGCGTGGTCGTCGACGAGGCGGTGTATCCGCTGGTGACTCGCGCCGGCGGTGGTTCCCCGCGTGACACGCTTTCGGTGCTGGACCAGCTGGTGGCCGGGGCGCAGAGCAACCATGTGACCTACCAGCGAGCGCTGGGACTGCTGGGTGCCACCGACGTCGCGCTGATCGACGACGCCGTGGACGCGCTTGGCGTCGGGGATGCCGCGGCGCTGTTCGGGGCGGTCGAATCGGTGATCGACGCCGGGCACGATCCTCGTCGCTTCGCCACCGACCTGCTGGAGCGATTCCGCGATCTCATCGTGCTGCAAGCGGTTCCCGACGTCGTGTCTCGCGGGGTCGTGGACGGCCCCGAAGATGTGCTGGATCGGATGCGGGAGCAGGCGGCGCACCTCGGGTCGGCGACGCTGACTCGCTACGCCGAGGTCGTACAGGCCGGGCTGGGCGAGATGCGTGGCGCGACGGCACCCCGGCTGTTGCTGGAGGTGGTGTGTGCCCGGCTGCTGCTGCCCTCGGCCAGCGACGCCGAATCGGCGCTGTTGCAGCGCATCGAGCGGATCGAGACCCGGCTGGCCATGTCGATACCGGCCGGTGCGGGAGCCACCTCGGCCCCAGCGCCGGAAGCGCCGGCCGTGCCGGAAGCGCCGGCCGCGCCGCGGGCGACGACCTCCGCCCGGGCGGAGGCCAAAGAGATGGTCAGGCAAAGCATGCGCCGGCCGGCACCACCAGAGCCCAAGTCCGCGCCAGAGCCGCCGCCGGCTCCCGAACCCCGGCCGGCGCCCGAACCCCGGCGGGCGCCCGAACCCCGGCCGGCTCCGGTTCCCGAACCGGTCTCGGCTCCCGGGGAGCTCAATGCCGCCGCGGTTCGCAGCATGTGGCCGACCGTGCGCGAGAAGGTGCGCCAGCGCAGCCGCACCACCGAGGTGATGCTCGCCGCCGCCACCGTTCGTGCGCTCGAAGACAACACGCTGGTACTGACCCACGACTCGGCGCCGCTGGCCCGGCGGCTGTCCGAGCAGCGCAACGCCGACGTCATCGCCGAGGCGCTCAGAGATGCGTTGGGAGTCAACTGGCGGGTGCGCTGCGAGGTGGGCGCCGCGGAACCCGCCGCAACCCCGACGCCGGCCAAGGCCGCGGCCCCGGCGGCGGATCCCGTTGCCGTCGATTCCGCCCGGCGTGAGGAAGAGGAAAGCCTGCTGGCCGAAGCCGGTCGCAGCGACCCGTCCGAGCCGCGCCGCGACCCCGAGGAAGTGGCGCTCGAACTGCTGCGCAATGAGCTGGGTGCCCGCCGCATCGACAACGCCTGACCTCGCGCGTGCCGTTGTGCCGCGCGACATCCGGGTGCTTGCGCGGCGTCAGACCGGTTCGTCCGGGCCGGTCGCGGCATGGGGTCGTGAATAAACGACCCGACTACGGAACACGATGTCCTGCAACGATCTTCGCTGCCGGTCGATCGCAACCCAGATCAACCCGACCGGGAACAGAACGCAGCCGATCGCCCGTAGCGTCGCGACCAGTGGGCGTAGGCGATGTGAGTGTCGTCCGGCGACTCGAAGCCCCATCATCACCGCGCCGGCGGTGCACCCCGAAACCGCCCAACAGCCGGTGAGGTATCCGACGGCGACCACAAAGGTGACCAGGGTGGAAAACACAACGTTGAGCGCCGGCAGGCTGAAGGACACCGGGGAGTAGACCAGCTTGACCAGGATCAGGCCGAGATAGAGCGCACCCATGATCAGCAGAACGACCACCAGATCGATGACGGCTGCCAGCCCCCGGGTGACGATGCCGGCCGCACGCCCATCGGTGGGCGCCGGATCGGAGGAGATCACTGATCGTCCCGGTCACGCCCCAGAACCCGGTCAACGATCCTGGCGACGCGGTCATCGGCCCGTTCGCCTTGGCTGCGAACGTCGGTCATCACCTCGGCCGTTACCGAACTTGTCGACTCACGGATGATCCCGGGCAGGTCGACACCGTCGATCACCTTGTCCGCCAGGGTGATCAGATCGATCCGGTTGATCACTGCATCGATGTCGACCTCGGCGACCAGGGCGTCCAGATCAAGCCGTTCGCGAACCAGAGCGGTCAGGTCGATCTGGTCGAGTACCAGATCCACCAAATCGCCGGCCATCGGCAGCACCCGCGCCCTGAGCGGGTCCACATTCTGCGCGAGCCACCGGTCGCCTCGCTGCGACAGTTCGTCGATGCCTTGCCGCACCCATGACCCGACCAGCGGTAGTCGTTGCACGTTTCGGAATAGGCTCTGCCCCCATCCCAGCGCGATCGCCGTGGCGCCGACGCTGACGGAAACCACCGGGTTTCTGATCACGTCTACGCCTTTTTCGGCCGCCCGGGGCAAGCCATGGCTCATTTCCGGCGGCGTCGACGCAGCAGCAGGCCCACCAGGATGCGCAGCACAAACATGGCGCTCAGCAGCAGCCACATGGGCGACTCGACGGTGACCCACAGCAAGTGCATCTGCGGGCGCTCGCGGTTCTGTGCGATGAAGATCGCCACCAGCACGACGAGGATCAGCGCGACCCAGTGCCGTACCGCGAACCTGCGGGCCCGGCGCCCTGTCGAAGTTGCGGCGGCATCGTCTGGCGACATAGCGATCTCCTCCTAGGCCGTCCACCACGGCCGTAGCGGCAGGTCATCTTCGCCCCAGGTGTCGACGTTGGCGGCGAGCACGTGATGCAGCTGCAGGTTGTTGCGCTCAAACGCCACTCGCGAGGCCGCCATGTACAGGCCCCATACCTTGGCGATGGGCAGTCCGACTTCGGCGACCGCCACGTCCCAGTGCTTGACGAGGTTGTGGCACCAGTCGCGAAGCGTCAGCGCGTAGTGCTGCCGCAGGTTCTCCTCGTGCAGCACCTCGAAGCCGACTTCCTGGATCTCGGTGATGATGCGGCCGGAGCCGGTCAGCTCCCCGTCCGGGAAGACGTAGCGGTCGGTGAACCCGCCGGCGAAGGATGTCGACTTGTTGTCGTGGCGGGTGATGCAGTGGTTGAGTAGCAGGCCGCCGGTGCGCAGCTTGGATTTGAGCAAGCCGAAATAGGCGGGATAGTTGCGGACGCCGATGTGCTCGGTCATTCCGATCGACGAGACGGCATCGAACCCGGTCTCCACCACGTCCCGGTAGTCGCAGTGGCGCACCTCGGCCAGCTGCGCCAACCCCTCGTCGGAGATCTTCTGTTGGGCCCACGTGGCCTGCTCGGCCGACAGCGTGGCGCCGATGACCCGGACCCCGTGGCGCGCGGCGTAGCGCACCATCCCGCCCCAGCCGCAGCCGACGTCGAGTAGGCGATCGCCCGGCCGCAGCCGCAGCTTCTCGAAGACCAGCCGGTACTTGTTCTCCTGAGCCTCTTCCAGGGTTGCCCGTTCGTTCGGATAGACCGCGCAGGTATAGGTCATCGACGGCCCGAGCACCCACTCGTAGAAGGTGTTCGAGACGTCGTAGTGGTGGTGGATGGCCTCGGCGTCGCGGGTCTTGCTGTGCAGGACGCCCTCGGCCATCCGGCGCCACCGCGGCGGCGTCTCCTGCGGCGGCGGCGCGATCGGCAACAGATGCTCCACCCCGATCGAGCGCACCACGTTGGCCAGCACCCGCGCTGACGGGCGTTTGAACTCGACCCGGTCGGTCAACGCTTTGAGCAGCTCATACGGATCGCCGGGATGCACACCGTGGGGCTGTAGGTCCCCCGATACGTAGGCCCGGGCGAGGCCGAGTTCCCCCGGCGCCGTCGCCAGGTAGGTGGTGCCGCGGGGGGAGGTGAGTTCCAACCCCATTTCCGCGTCGTTGCAACCGGCGGTGCTGCCGTCATACGCACTGAACTTCAGTGGCTGGCCGCCGGTCGCGGTGAAGATCGCCAGGACCTCGGCAATACTGAGTCTGCCGCCGTTGGCATTCGGGGGCTGGTTGGCTTCTTTCGTTGCAGTCATCGTCGTTGCACCGCCTTTGCGTAGAGATCGAGCAGACGCGAATCTGGATCGTAGGTTTTCTTCACCGTTTTGTACGACTCCCCGCCGTACGACTCATCGAACTCTTCTCGGGTGTAGTAGCTGTCGGAGTAGAGCGACTTGTGTCCGTTGAGCTCGCTCACCTTCGTCTCTATCTCCCGGTTGGTTGCCCCCTCGGTGGCGCCGGCCGGCACCGAGGACCAGAAGCCGATATTGACGTAGCTGTGGTCCGGCCGGATCGGATACAGCGGCCAGCCGTCATTGTCACGAAGCCGTAAGGGGCACAGCCAGATCGGTGCGATGGGTACCGTTTCCAAAAACCATGTCATGAAGTCCTGGGTGCGCTCGATGGGAACCTCGACATCCTGCACCACTCGCTCTCGCGGGGGGCGCCCGTGGCGCTTCTCGATCCGGTCGGCGATTCCGAAGCGCTGGTCGAGTTCCACCAGCTTCCAGTAGGCGCTGCTGCGCCGGTACCGCCGCGGCCACCAGCGCCGCAGCGTCGGGTTCTGCGCGCCGAACGCGCGTGAGCACCAGAACCAGTCGGTGTCCCAGCGCCAGAAGTAGTCGTGGGTGGTCAGGCGGTCCGCTTTGACGCCGCTCTCGTGCTGGATCGACCGGTAGTAGATGTCTTTTCCGGTGTAATCGCTGACCGGGCCCGGCGTTGCGGTCCGCACACCGACGCACAGGTAGCTTTCGTCGGCGCTGAAGACCACGCCGTCCAGGTAGTCCACCGCCATCCCGTCCAGGCCCCCGGTATCGACAATGCGCTCCATCGCCGCGACCAGTGCCCGCAACGAGTCGAATCGGATGTGCTGCAACGCCACAAAGGGCTTGACCGGCTCCAGCAGGATCTTGAGCCGAGTCGAATAGCCCAGCGTGCCATAGGAATTAGGGAAGGCTCGATACAGATCGGCGTGCCGGTCGGCCGATACCGTCAGCAATTCGCCCGCGCCGGTGAGGACGTCCATTTCGAGCACCGACTCGTGCGGCAGGCCATTGCGAAACGATGCCGACTCGATGCCCAAGCCGGTGACCGCGCCGCCGAGCGTAATGGTCTTCAATTGCGGAACCACCAGCGGCGACAGACCGTGCGGCAGCGTGGCTGCGACCAGGTCCTCATATGTGCACATGCCGGCCACGTCGGCGGTGCGGGCGTCGGGATCGATGCTGATCACACCGGTCAACCCGGAGGTGTCCAGACCCCGAACATCGCGTTTGGCGCGGGCGCGGAACAGGTTTGAAGTGGGTTTGGCCAACCGGACCGTTGCGGTCGTGGGAATGGATCGATAGCTAGCCAGCAATCGCTCTACGCCCGATGTGTGGGCGGACAGTCCAGATCCAGTACCAGGCACCACATATATCGTAGTCACCGACCACAGCCCCTGCATCCGTGTGTGGGCTGCACCGCGATTCATGACAGAGGAGTTGCGCCTGATGGGACAGGTGAGCGCAGCCAGCACGATCTTGATCAATGCTGAGCCTGCGGCCGCTCTTGCCGGAGTGGCCGATTATCAGAACGTTCGTCCGAAAATTCTTTCCCCGCAATACAGCGAGTACCAGGTGCTCGAAGGGGGTCAGGGACAGGGCACCGTCGCAAAGTGGCGACTGCAGGCGACCAAGTCGCGCGTCCGTGACGTGCAGGTCGGCGTGGATGTCGCAGGCCACACGGTGATCGAAAAGGATGCGAACTCATCCATGATCATCAACTGGACGGTGGCTCCGGCGGGGCCGGGCTGCAGCGTGACCGTCAAGACCACCTGGAACGGCGCCGGCGGGGTCAAGGGCTTCTTCGAGAAGACGTTTGCCCCGCTGGGTTTGAAGAAGATCCAGGGTGAAGTGCTGGCCAACCTCAAGTCCGAGCTGGAAAGCTAGCGCGCCTGGCCCTGGCTGGCCAGAAAGCCCGCGACCCCGCGGACCAGCGCGTTGGCATACTTCTGCCGCCCTTCGGGGGACTCCATCAGCGCCGAGTCCGCGGGGTTCTTCATGTTGCCCAGCTCGACCAGGATCGACGGGTACTGGGCCAGGTTCAGCCCCGCTAGATCCGAACGCCCGTACAAGCCGTCCTGCCCGATGTAGTTGGCCGGCGGAATACCCGAGGCCCGCAACTGGTCGCGCATGACCCGCGCGAACTGCACCGAGGGACCGGCCTGGGCCGCGTTCAGCGGCGGGGACGAGTAGTTGACGTGAAAGCCGCGGCCGGTGGCCGGGCCGCCGTCGCCGTGCAGGCTGACGACCGCGTTGGGATGTAACGCGTTGGCCGTGTTGGCGCGTTCGTCGATGCACGGACCCAGCGCGTTGTCGTTGCCGCGGGAGAGCGCCGTTCGTACGCCCAGCGCGTTCAGCGCGGCGCGCAGTCGCAGGGCGGTGTCCCAGGTGAACGTGTGCTCCGGGTAACCGCTGTTGCTCGATGTCCCGCTGGCCTGGCAGTCCTTGGTGCCGCCCCGGCCGGTGGGGACCTGACGCCCGATCGATGCGTCGTTAGCGCCGTTGTGCCCAGGGTCGATGAAAACGACCATGCCGGCGATGTTGGAAGGGGCTGCGGCCGCCGTTGGGAGCAGGGGTGTCAACGCCGCTACGAGCATCCCGATGACCATGGCGATCCCGACACGCGGGCTGACTCCTACGTCCACTGCGCAATGGTAACGCCGTGCCGTCTAGGCTGGTTGTTTCAAATCGCCATACAACCGCAGGCGAAACCAACTCGAGACCAAGATGCTAGGGGACTGTCATGCAACCCGGCGGCGACATGTCGGCACTGCTCGCTCAAGCACAGCAGATGCAGCAGAAGCTACTGGAAGCCCAGCAACAGCTGGCCAATTCCGAGGTACACGGTCAAGCCGGTGGCGGCTTGGTCCAGGTCGCTGTCAGGGGCAGCGGCGAACTGGTCGGGGTCACGATCGACCCCAAGGTGGTCGACCGTGACGACATAGAGACGCTGCAGGACCTGATCGTTGGTGCCATGCGCGATGCGTCTCAGCAGGTGACCAAGATGGCGCAGGAGCGCCTGGGTGCGCTGGCCGGCGCGATGCGCCCGCCCGGCGCGCCCGGTGCCCCAGGAGCGCCGGGAGCGCCGGGAATGCCGCCACGGCCGGGTGCGCCGGGAATGCCAGGTATGCCGGGTGCCCTGGGCGCACCGGGTATGCCAGGCATGCCGGGTGCCCCGGGGGTCTGACCGGCCCCGGCATGTTCGAGGGACCCGTTCAGGATCTGATCGACGAGCTCGGCAAGCTGCCGGGCATCGGCCCCAAGAGTGCCCAGCGCATCGCGTTTCACCTCTTGTCGGTTGAGCCGCCGGACATCGACCGGCTGACCGCCGTGCTGGCCAAGGTCCGGGACGGGGTGCGCTTCTGCGCTGTGTGCGGGAACGTCTCCGATGACGAGCGTTGCCGCATTTGCGCGGACCCGCGCCGGGACGGGGCCCTGGTCTGCGTCGTCGAAGAGCCCAAAGACATCCAGGCCGTCGAGCGAACCCGCGAATACCGCGGTCGCTATCACGTGCTGGGCGGGGCGTTCGATCCCCTTTCCGGGATCGGTCCCGAGCAGCTGCGAATCCGCGAGTTGCTGACTCGCATCGGTGATCGGGTCGACGGCGTCGATATCACCGAGGTGATCATCGCCACCGACCCCAATACCGAGGGCGAGGCGACGGCCACCTACCTGGTGCGGATGCTGCGCGACATCCCCGGCCTGACCGTCACCCGGATCGCGTCGGGGCTGCCGATGGGTGGTGACCTGGAGTTCGCCGACGAACTCACCCTGGGCCGCGCGTTGACCGGCCGCCGCGCGATGGTCTGAGTTCGGCGGGCGGCGCTAGCGCGCCGACAACCGCTCTCGGCGCAACAATTCCACTTCCGGTAGCTCCAGCGGCGCCAGCGCTCCGACCACCTTGCTCAGCAGCAGGTCGGCCAGCTCGGGGTTGCGGGCCAGACACGGCCCGTGCATGTAGGTCGCGACCACGCTGCCCTGGACGACGCCGTCAAAGCCATCGCCCGCCCGGTTGCCCGCACCCTTGACCACCGCACCCAACGGCGATGCCGCTGGGCCCAGAACGGTACCTCCGCGGTGATTTTCGAAACCCGTGAGCCGCTGGGTCAACCCGGGCAGCAATGGCTTGCTGATCAGCTCACCGATGGTGCGGGTCTGTTGCGGAGAGGTGGTCGCATCGAGCAGGCCGACACCGTCGACACGTTCGCCCGATGAGGTTTCATACCAATGCCCGAGTACCTGGACGGCCGCACAGATCGCCAGCACGGGTGCGCCCCGGCCGGCCGCGCGCTGCAGTCCCGGGTGCTGCAGCAGGTGCCGGGTGGCCAATCGCTGCGCGTAATCTTCCGCGCCGCCCAGCGTGTACAGGTCCAAGGAATCCGGTACCGGGTCGGAAAGGGTGATCTCGACGATCTCGGCGGGGATGGCCCGCAGGCGTAGCCGTTGGCGCAGCACGACGGCGTTGCCGCCGTCACCGTAGGTACCCATCACGTCGGGCAACACCAGGCCGATCCGGACCACAGAGTCAGCCATTGCGCGTCAACCTCCGCTGCAGCTGGAGGAACGCGGTGTAGTTGGCGACCACCTCCACCGGTCCCGGCGGGCAAGACTCGATGGCCGCCACGGTGTCGTGCACCAGGGTGTGCTGCACGCCCGCGTAACCCAGGCGCACCGCCAGGTCGGTGCCGCGCTCACCGGCGGCCACCACCGGGGTCGTTTTGAACGCCTCGGCGAAATGTTCGAAGCGCACATCCCACAGCCAGGACAGATCCTCGCCGTCGGGCACTTGTCCGTTGACGGAGATGACCACTCCGGCGGCACGTTCGTCCACCATCGACAGCGCTTCCTGCCAGCCGGCCGGGTTCTTGGCCAACAGGATCCGTGCTTGGTGGCGGCCGAGAGCGAAGCTGCGGTAACGGCCGGCGACCTCGTCGACCTCGGCGACCGCGGCGACGGCCAACGCCGGATCCGCGCCCAACGCGACGGCGGCCGCGACCGCTTGGGTGGCGTTTCCCCGATTGACCGCGCCGGGCAGCGCCAGCCGCATCGGCAGCGCCAGTCCGTCCGGCCCGTACACGGCTTCGTCATCGAACCACCACTGTGGTCTGGGCCGTTTGAAGTCGGCGCCGGTGGAGTACCAGTGCCCGGGTTCGCGAACGATGACCTCGCCGCTGCGCGGGCAGCTCACCGAGTCGTTCGACCAGGAACCGCCGGCGGCCACCCACACCACGTTGGGGCTGTCGTAGGCCGCTGAGGCCATCAGGACGTCGTCACAGTTGGCCACCACCACCGCGTTCGGGTGGCGGGCCAGGCCGGCCCGCAGGGTGCGTTCGATCACGTTGATCTCGCCGACGCGGTCCAGCTGATCCCGGGACAAGTTCAGGAGCACCAGGACCGCCGGCTCGACGGCGTCCGACACGTGCGGGACGTGCATCTCGTCGACTTCCAGCGCCGCGAGTCCGGCACGACGGTCGGCGGCCAGCGCGGCCACCAGGCCGGCGTCCATGTTGGCACCCTCGGCGTTGGTGGCGACGGCGCCAAGGGTGCTCAGGGCGGCCGCGGTCATCCGGGTGGTCGTCGATTTGCCGTTGGTGCCGGTGATGACGACGGTGCGCCGACCGCTCGCGAGCTGGCGCAACACCGAGCGGTCCAGGGTCATTGCGACCAGGCCGCCGATCATCGCACCGGCTCCGCGACCGGTGACTCGAGACGCCCAACGCGCGCTCGAACCTGCGGCGAGGGCTAGCCGGGCACGGGCGGTTATCACCCGGGCAGTTTAAGGGCGATCGCAACCTTGGCGCTGGGGGCCGAGTGCAGCGGGTCGTGGCCAAGTAACGGGCCGTCCCCAAGTTGAGGCCGACACGAGGCGCAACGACGCCGGTGATGTCGGCCCGACGTGCCATTCTCATCGTGTGAGCCAGAACTGGGGACGGCCGGCCAGCCACCCGGGTGAGGGTTGGGCCGTCGTCGATGTCGAGACCTCGGGATTTCGGCCGGGGCACGCCCGGGTCATCAGCGTCGCCGCGCTTGGGCTGGACGCAGCCGGCAATGTCGAGCATTCCGTGGTCAGCCTGCTCAATCCCGGGGTGGATCCGGGCCCAACCCACGTGCACGGTCTGACCGCGGCGATGCTCGAAGACCAGCCTCAGTTCGCCGACATTGTCGGTGATCTGACCGAGCTACTGCGCGGCCGCACGCTGGTGGCCCACAATGTCGCGTTCGACTACTCGTTTTTGGCCGCTGAGGCTGAACTGACAGATGCCGAGCTGCCGGTGTATTCCGTCATGTGCACGGTCGAGCTGGCCCGGCGGCTGGAACTCGGAAACGACAACCTCAGGCTGGAGACGCTGGCCGCACATTGGGGCGTGACCCAGGAACGGCCGCACGACGCTTTCGACGACGCACTGGTCTTGAGCGGGATCCTGGCACCGGCGCTGCAACGGGCCCGCGAACGCGACGTTTGGCTGCCGATTCATCCGGTCACCCGGCGCCGGTGGCCCAACGGCCGGGTGACCCACGACGAACTGCGCCCGCTCAAGGCGCTGGCCTCCCGGATGCCCTGCCCCTACCTCAACCCGGGCCGCTACGTCTGTGACCGGCCGCTGGTCCAGGGCATGCGGGTAGCGCTGGCCGCCGAGGTGGGCCGAACCCATGAGGAGCTCGTCGAACGGATCCTGCATGCCGGACTGGCCTACAGCGATGGCGTCGACCGGGAGACATCGCTGGCGGTGTGCAACGAAGACGCCCCTGATCAGGGCAAGGGCTACCACGCCCGGCAGCTGGGTGTGCCCGTGCTTACCGACACGCAGTTCATGGACCGGGTTGGCTGTGTGCTCGGCGGCACCAGTGCCGAGAAATTCACCGACCACACTCTGGTCGAAGAACAGTTCGCGCTCTTCTGAGGCCAACACTCTTGTACCACTACGGACGTAGTGCTATGGTCGCGCCATGAGTACCACTGCATCCGTAGTAGACAAGTCGTCCCGGCAGAGCGCCTACCGCCGGCACGGCTATTTCTTCCGCCAGGCGGCCATGCTGACCATCTCGCTCGGGTTCGCATTGCACGTCTACCGGGTGATCTTCGGAGACGAACTCACCCTGAAGTACGTGGCGACCGTGGCCACGGACCGAATCCTGCTGATCCCGATGACGTATGCGGCCATCACCGGCATCCTGGTGTGGCCCCGGGTGCGGTTCGCCAATGGTCGGCATCGGGCCTTCTTCACCGCATCGATCGTCTACATCGCCGGTAGCGTGCCGCTGCACATCTACATGTCCTATGTGGTCCGGGATCTGTCGATCGTCAGCTGGTTTCCCATGTGGTTCAGCTACCTGCTGTTGATCGCGGTGTACCCGGCATTCCTGACGATGTTCTGGCGGTTGCGCTACAAAGACTGATGCCGCCGAATCCGCAACGCCGTGCCCAGATCCTCGACGCCGCGATCGACATCCTTGCCGACGTCGGTGTCGGGGGTCTTACGCATCGGCAGGTGGACGATCGCGCGGGTCTGCCCGCCGGCACCACATCGAACTACTTCCGCACGCGTCAGGCCTTGCTCGAAGCCACGGCATCGCGCACCGTCGATTTGCATTGGCAGCGAGTGCAGGTGCTGCGGTCCGCGGTCGGGTCGTTGTCCCGAGACGGCGTCAAAGCGTTGATGACGAAGATGCTCACCGACCCCGATGAACAGTTCCGCCGCAACACCCTGGCGAGGTTCGAGCTGTTCATGGAGGGCACGAGACGGCCAGAGCTGCAGCCGTTCCTGGTGGAGTTGCAGCGTGCCGCGGTGAAGTCGGCAACCCTGATCTTCGAGGCCGCGGGCTTTGCCCCGACGCCCGAGCAGATGGATCAGTTGATCCGATTGCTCAACGGCTACGTCTTCAGCCACCTCACCCTGCCCGGCGACGACGACCCGGCCGCACTGGTCGACCGGCTGCTACCCGCGTACTTTGACGCCTAGCGCGACGCCCGGTTGATCGCCGACACGACGGCCCGCAGTGACGCGGTGGTGATCGACGGCGCGATGCCCACGCCCCACACCGTCTTGCCGGCCACGGAGGCCTCCACGTACGCCGCCGCCTGAGCGTCGTCGCCGGCGCTCATCGCGTGCTCGGAGTAGTCCAACACGGCCACGTCGAACCCGACGGTGCCCAGCGCGTGAACGAACGCGGCCAGCGGACCGTTGCCCGAGCCACTGATCTCGGTCTCTTTGCCGTCGACCTTGACGGTGGCGTCGATGCTGGTGGTGCCGCCATCTTCCTCGGCGGCAATGACGCGCTGTTTGATCCGCTCCAGCGGGCGCACCGGCGCCAGGTACTCCTCGGCGAACGCGTCCCACATCTCTTTGGGCGAGACCTCGCCCCCTTCGCCCGCGCTGCCCTCGGCGATCTCTTGGATCGCGCGCGAGAACTCGATCTGCAGCCGTCGTGGCAGGGCCAGGCCGTGGTCGGCCTCCATGATGTAGGCCACCCCACCCTTGCCGGACTGCGAGTTGACTCGGATCACCGCTTCGTAGGTGCGTCCGACGTCCTTGGGGTCGATGGGCAGGTAGGGCACCTGCCACAGCATGTCGTCCATGTCGGAATCGGCAGCGTCGGCATCGAACTTCATCGCGTCCAGGCCCTTGTTGATGGCGTCCTGGTGGCTGCCGGAGAACGCGGTGTAGACCAGGTCCCCGCCGTAGGGGTGACGTTCGGGCACCGGCAGCTGGTTGCAGTACTCCACGGTGCGCCGGATCTCGTCGATGTTGGAGAAATCGATCTGCGGGTCCACGCCGCGGGAGAACAGGTTCAGCCCCAGGGTCACCAGACACACGTTGCCGGTGCGCTCGCCGTTGCCGAACAGGCAGCCCTCGATCCGGTCGGCGCCTGCGGCGAAGCCCAATTCGGCTGCGGCGACGGCGGTTCCGCGATCGTTGTGGGGATGCAGGCTCAGAATGACCGACTCCCGGTTGGCCAGGTTGCGGCTCATCCACTCGATCGAGTCGGCGTAGACGTTCGGGGTGGCCATCTCCACGGTGGCGGGGAGATTGAAGATGATCGGGTTTTCCGGGGTGGGCTGGATGACTTCGGCCACCGCGTCGCACACCTGTTTGGCGTATTCCAGCTCGGTGCCCGTGTAGGACTCCGGTGAGTACTCGAAGCGCCACTGGGTGTCGGGGTATTTGGCCGCTTCCTCGACGCATCTGCGGGCGCCCTCGGTCGCGATCGCTTCTACCGCGGCCCGGTCGGCGCGGAACACCACGCGGCGCTGCAGGATCGACGTCGAGTTGTAGAAGTGCACGATCACCTTCGACGCCCCAGCGCACGCCTCGAACGTGCGCTCGATCAGCTCGGGGCGGCACTGAGTCAGCACCTGGATGGTGACGTCGTCGGGAATGGCGCCTTCGGTGATGATCTCGCGGACGAAGTCGAAGTCGGTCTGGCTGGCCGAGGGAAAGCCGACCTCGATCTCCTTGTAACCCATCCGAACTAGCAGGTCGAACATGCGCCGCTTGCGGGCCGGGCTCATCGGATCGATCAGTGCCTGGTTGCCGTCACGCAGGTCCACCGCGCACCACAGGGGGGCGCGGTCGATGACGCGGTCGGGCCAGGTGCGGTCGGTAACCCGGATGTGTTCGACTTCCTCGGCGAACGGCCGGTAACGGTTGACCGGCATCGAGGAGGCTCGCTGGGGGTTCCAGACGGGTTGGCCCGGCGACGGTGGGCCAGCGGGTTTGACGATGGTGCGCGCCGAGGTGAAGGCGTCGGGACCAGGGGCTTGCGAAGAGTTTGTCACGGTAGTTGCTCCAGGGGTGGCGAGAAGGAACTTCAGACCGGCGCATCGCGAACACCCGCGACGGGAAGCCGGTCTGGATCAGGCCCCGTCGCGGCGTCCGAGGAGGAGCACCCGCTGCACGCAAAGAACTCTACCGCGATCGGTGCCTCGGACAAAAAGGCCCAAGGGCAAACCACCGTTGGGCCGTCCGGGTCCGGCGCAAAGCGGCGATCGGCAACCCGGACCGCGACCCGGACGGTGAACCGGACCGCAAACCGGACGGCAAACCGGACGGGAATGTCGTCGCTGTCGATCGCGGACCTTGGCTCCCGCCGTCGACTGAATGCGTTTCCGCGCTGAGGATTCCGAAGGCTAATGGAGCCCGGGTGTGCTCGGTGAAAACATCAATACCGTTGTGGCTTAACGGAAAACTTGTCGGGGTGGCCTAGCTCCGCGGCGGTCGCCGCCATAAATGAGAAAGGCTTTTCTGTCAATTCCCTGGCATTAATACTCAGCAACTTTCAAGCATTCGAGAGTAGAGTGCGCTGCCGCACAGCAGTGCCCTGCATGAGAGTGGAATCACACCAGGTTAGGTGGGTTATTTGACGTACGCTTAACACGATCGGCCGCCAGAGAAGCGGACATGGGCTTCTCGGACTTGATCATCCGCTATCGCACCTTCACGTCTCAGCTAGGGGTATCGCTCATGCAGCTTGGCGCGACATTATCGTCGACCGATAATGCCAATGGAATTCAGCTAGCCAAATTCAACTCCGATGATGTGCTGCCAATGAATTTCGCGCCTCCGATCGGTCCGGAACTGGTATCGCCTGAAGAACTTCCCGCCGCCTGGGCGTACAAGCGCTTCCGTGATCTGGAGGAGAAAGAGTCCTACCGCAGCACGCTATTGGCGGAGCTCACCAAAGCCTTCGAGATTCTGAGCCCGCAGGACGCCGCCACCGCAACCGCAGGGCTGCAGGACCTCTTGGGGCAAATGGCAGAGCAGGGCGCGGTAGTCCTCGCCGACATCGTCGAATCGGACGCCTTCCTGGAATTGGTTGCGCGCTACGACGAAATCATGGCGCAGGAGGGCAGCGGTAGCTTCATCCACCGCTTCGTGGACCTGCGGCGAACCGTAGGGCTTCTGACCGATCCTGAGGTCAACAACCCTAGCGTCAATCCCTGCGCTCCGACCGGCGTCGCGTAGCCGGGCGGCGCATATCGACGAGTTCGTGAACACGTTGCCGGACGCGGTTCCCTGGTGCACCACCGGTTCCGCACCGCCTCCGGAAATGCGCGCAGCTGCATCATCATGGCCTTCCACCGCGTGGCCGATAACCCCGGCCGTCTGGTCAGCGACGTCGAGGACACGCCCAGTGCCTCGCTGAGCGAACTGTTGACCAGCGGTGTCCCCGATGAGTCCTACCAGCAGCGCTTCATTACCACCCTGTGCGCTGCAGCCGGCCAAATCGCCGAACTGCTCGCCAAGTGGAAGAGCACGCCAGAGCGTCCGCTGCCGCTGCCGCTGCAGGAAAGGCAGATCGATGGTCGGCGGTTCGAGGAGTGGATTTCCGCATCCACCGAGGCTCCGCCTGTCCAGGAGATCCGCAACCGCGAACAGCCCATCCCCTACGGTGAGGTGTTGTCATCGGAGGAATTCTTCGATCTGGTGTGGCGACTGATGCGCTTTGACAAGCATGGTCCGCTGGATCTGGTTCTGTACCACGACAACCGCGAGGAACCGCGCAAGTGGGCGCGAAACCTGATTCGTGAGATGTCGGCGGACCGGTTGCGCGAGCGGTTGTCGGGCTGGAGTGCCGATCTCGGACACCACCGTCCGGCCGACTGCCTGCGCCCGCTCCAGGTGCACGCCTTGGTCTCCGAGGTGCTGCGGACGCTACCGCTGGATGGAAACCAGACCCCTCCGGCCGACTGGGACAACGACATGCTGGGAATGAGCCCGGCCGCCGCCGCGCGCTCGGTGCGACAGCTCCTCGAGGACATTGCCGAGGCCGTGCTGCGGTGCGAGGACATGCCGGCCTACCTTTCGACCAGCCTGTTCGCGTTCTGGATCGTGGACTCCGCCTACAGTTTGGACGGTCGGCGCAACCTGGTGGTCCAGGACTGCACTCGTCGTCTGCTGCGGCACTACGTCATGCTGGCGCTGACCGCGATGCTCGAGGCTCCGGTTGCCTGATCCCCGCTAGAGGACATCCGTGTCGGGGGAATGGACCATCAGTTCGGTTGGGATCGGCCGATCGTCGGATGGCGACGGCCGGCCCACCCGGCTGTGGGCCGCCCACAGCGCGGCATAGCGTCCGCCGGCGGCCAGTAGCTCGACGTGGGTGCCGTCCTCGACAATGGTTCCCTGCTCGAGAACCACGATCCGATCTACGAATTCGGCAATTGCCAACTCGTGGGCAATGATCAACGTGGTCCGGTCGGCTGCCAGGCCCAGGGTCGCCCAGTGCACCAAGGCCTCGGTAGCGGGGTCCAGGGCGACGGTGGCCTCGTCGAGCAGCAAGATGTCGGAATCGACCAGCCGCGCCCGAGCCAACGCCAGCAATTGCAGCTGGCCGGCGGACAGATTCCGGCCACCTGCGGCCACCTCATGCTGGTACCCGCCATCGAGCGCGGCGATCATGGGGTGTGCACCCACCTCGCGCGCGGCCCGTTCGACCTGCGCGTCGGTGGCATCGGGACGCCCGTATGCGATGGCATCACGGACCGTCCCGGCAAATAGGTAGGGTTCCTGCGCCACGATGCTGAGCCGGCTGCGGTAGCCGTCGATATCGAATTCCCGCAAGTCGCACCCATCGATCCGGATGATTCCGTCCGTCGGGTCGTAGAACCTGGACACCAACTTCATCAGGGTCGATTTCCCTGACCCGGTGGAGCCGACGAACACCACCGTTTGGCCGGCGGGAATCCGCAGATTGATCCCGGCCAGTGCGGGCGCATCCCGGGTCGAGTACCGGAAGTGAACGGCGTCGAACTCGATCTCACCGCGCAGCGTTCCCACCGGCGCCGCCGACGGCGAAAATGCGGTCGGTGTGCTCAGCAGCGACCGGATCCGTCCGACGGCAACCGCCGCGCGCTGATACTCGTCAAACATTTGGGACAGCTTGTCGACCGGCGCGAACAACATTTCGACATAGAGCAGGTAGGTCACCAGCGCGCCGACCGAGAGCACGCCCGCCTGTACGTCGCGGCCCCCTTCGAACAGCACCAGTGTCGTTGCCAGGCTGCAGGTTAACGGTACGAGCGGAAAATACAGCGCCAGCAGCCGTTGACCACGGACGCGGAGTCGTCGGTAGTCGTCGCTGTGCGCGAAATACGTTTGAAATCCTACGTATTCGGCACGGTAGGCCTGTGCGATTCGCAGCCCCGCGGAGTACTCCCGCAGGGTGGCGGTCACGGTCCCAAGCCGCTGCCGCGCCTGCCGGTAGGTCCAGCTCGACGCCCGGCGGAATTGCCAGGTCGCCAGGCCCAGCATCGGCAAGGTGGCGAAGATGAGCAACGCCAACTTGGCGTTGATGGCCAGCAGTGCCGCCAGAATGCCCACCGCCGTCATCAGGCTGACGATGGCGATGACCAGGCCCGTGCGCAGGAACGCCACGATGGCGTCTACGTCGGCGGTGACCGCGGTAATGATCTGGGAATCACCGTTGTCTTCGAAGGTGTCTAGGTCCAGACGCTGCGCATGGGCAAATACCAGGGAGCGCAATCGGAACAGCGCCTTCTCCCCGGCGGTTCCGGCGACCAC
Organism: Mycobacterium ulcerans subsp. shinshuense; assembly: GCF_002355775.1. NCBI lineage: Bacteria > Bacillati > Actinomycetota > Actinomycetes > Mycobacteriales > Mycobacteriaceae > Mycobacterium > Mycobacterium ulcerans. Next base: position 231,489 of record NZ_AP017624.1, read on the forward strand.
GGCGCTGCCCCACTGTGCGACCAGGCGGATGGCCACGATGGCGGCGCCGGCCAGTGCCGCCCACCACAGCGCCGTTAGCACGTGCTGACGGATGCCGACATCGATACCGTGCCTGATGAGCAGGGGCGGCAACAATCCCGCACCGGTCTCGAGGGCTACCAGCAACAGGCTCACGATCAGTGGCCCGCGGAAGTCGTGCAGCAGCCGGCGCAACAGGTCGGGCTTGGGCGAGTGGTCGCTGGGTCCGGTCGCGTCAGCGGCGACGTCGATGGCCTCCGGTTCCGATTCCGGCTCGGGCACACCGTCTTCGAACGCGAGACTACGCAGGGGATCTGTTGCGGGCGAGAGTAGTTCGCGATAACGCGAACAACGTCCCCATAGCTGTTCCGGGGTGCCGATATCGAGCAGATGCCCGGAATCGAGCACCGCGACGCGGTCGGCCAAGGACAGCATGGAGCGGCGGCGGGTGAAGATGACCGCGGTCCGGTCTGCGAGGACCTCCCGCAACACGTCCTGGATCGAAGCTTCGATGACCGCGGCTACGGCCGAGGTCGGCTCGTCCATGATCAACAATCGGGGATTGCCAACGAGCGCCCGGGCCAGCGCGATGCGTTGCCGCTGCCCGCCGGACAAGGCCGCGGCGGTGATCTGCTCCAGCGTCACGTTCGAGCGGCCGTAGGAGATGTTCTCACCGATAGTTCCGGAAAACAGGATGGCCTGTTCGGGCACCAGGCCGATAGCCGAGCGCAACGAATCCAGAGTCAGGTCGCGCACATCATGGCCGCCGACGCGGACCGCTCCCGCGGTGACGTCATAGCAGCGCATCGCCAGCAGCGCCAAGGTGGATTTGCCGCTGCCTGGCGGGCCGACCACGGCAAGGGTTTCCCCGGGCCGAACGGAGAGGTCTATGCCGGGCAGGACGGGGTGTTCGGCCGCATAGCCGAACGATGCCTGCTCGAAGGCGAGGGATACCGGAGTCGACGAGGGCAGCTGCTTGGTGCCATCGACCAGAGTCGGCCGGCTGTCGATGAGTTCGAACACCCGCATGGCGCCCGTCCGCGCCTGCTGCGCGATGGTGAGCATCCCCTGCCAGATCACACGCCGGGCGCGACACCAGGGTCAGGCAAGACCAGAAGGCAACGAAGGTGCCCACCGTGATCGTGCCCTGCGCCGCCATCCATCCGCCGACCGCGAGGACCGCCATCTGCCCGAAGGCGGGCAGGCTTTGCAGCAGCGGGCCGAAGTATGCGTTGAGCCGGGCTACCCGCACGCGTGCTGCATAGAGCGCGCGGCCGGCAGTCGTGAGTTTCACCGTCTCCTGGGACTGCTGCCCGAAGGCCTTGACGACATGAATCCCGCTGACCGCGGCGTCGACCACACCGGTGACCACGGCATTGCGTTCTTGCGCGGCCTCGGTGGCTACCGCCAGCAGGCGGCGGCTGCGATGGGCGACCAGGCCGATCAGCGGGACAAGTAGCACCACGAGCAAAGCCAGTGGTAAGGACAGCCAGGCCATCACCGCGAGGCAGAGCAGCAGCGTAAGCAGATGCCGGATCACATTGGGCAGGTCGAACAGCAGCGTCTGCACCAGTTCCAGGTCATTGGTGGTCCGGACGATGAGCTGGCCGCTGCTCCAGCGGTCCTGCTGCCGGCCGTCCCAGCGCATCAGCGTCGCAAACGCGTCCACGCGGAGGTCATGCTGCACCAAATGGGCGATTCGACCGCCGTAATGCCGGCGCACGAAGGTCATGAAGTAGATCGCAACCGCAGCAGCAACCAGCACCAGAGCCCACGGCGCCAGAGGTCTGTGATCCGGCGCGATCGCATTGTCTATGACGCGTTTGGTGACCAGCGGAACCATGACCGTGATCGCGGTGCCGACCGCCGACGCGAACAATCCCAGCAGCAGGTCACGCCGGTACCGGAGAACGTATCGGGACAACCGTCCCCACCAGTTCGTCCGCATCCCGCGAACAGCCCTTTCCCGCGAACCCGGACGACCGCCAGCCCAAATGCGCTGGTGGCCGCCGCAGGCATTCTCCCACGCTGCCCGGATCACCTGCACATCTGCGAAATTTGTCCGGGGCCGCCACCCGGAACGAGTGAACTTGGCCTCGCCTCGTGATGAACCCCGCCGGTTGCTGGTCACCAGCGGGCGGCGTACCTGCGTCTTCGGGTGATGCCCGGCGCGCGCCGCCCTCGACGGCCGAACCGTGGCCCCGCGGCATCGAAATTAATTGAGATGCGCCGACACGTATCCTGTTGTGGACTTATACCACCAGTGGTGGTTGCGCAGCTTCGGTATGGGAAGGGAAACAGTGGCGCTCGTCGTGCAGAAGTACGGCGGATCCTCGGTGGGCAGTGCCGAACGGATTCGCCGCGTCGCCGAACGCATTGTCGAAACCAAGAAGCAGGGCAACGACGTCGTCGTCGTGGTCTCTGCGATGGGCGACACCACCGACGACCTGATGGACCTGGCGCTGCAGGTGTGTCCGGTACCGCCGCCGCGCGAACTTGACATGCTGCTGACCGCGGGCGAGCGCATCTCCAACGCGCTGGTGGCGATGGCGATCGAATCACTGGGTGCGCATGCACGGTCCTTCACGGGTTCACAAGCCGGCGTGATCACCACCGGCACCCACGGCAACGCGAAGATCATCGAGGTCACGCCGGGACGGCTGCAGGCCGCGCTCGACGAAGGCCGGATCGTGCTGGTCGCCGGCTTCCAGGGGGTGAGCCAAGACAGCAAGGACGTCACCACCTTGGGCCGCGGCGGATCGGACACCACCGCGGTCGCGCTGGCCGCCGCGCTGGGCGCTGACGTCTGTGAGATCTACACCGACGTGGACGGCATCTTCAGCGCGGACCCGCGCATCGTGCACAACGCCCGCAAGCTGGACACCGTCACTTTCGAGGAAATGCTCGAGATGGCGGCCTGCGGCGCCAAGGTGTTGATGCTGCGCTGTGTGGAATACGCGCGCCGGCACAACATTCCCGTGCACGTCCGCTCTTCTTATTCGGACAAACCGGGCACCCTCGTTGTCGGATCGATCAAGGACATAGCTATGGAAGACCCCATCCTGACCGGCGTCGCGCACGACCGCAGCGAGGCCAAGGTGACCATTGTCGGGATACCCGACATCCCGGGCTATGCGGCCAAGGTCTTCCGGGCCGTCGCCGAGGCCGACGTGAACATCGACATGGTGTTGCAGAACGTGTCCAAGGTCGAGGACGGCAGGACCGACATCACCTTCACCTGTTCGCGAGACAGTGGCCCCACGGCGGTGGCCAAGCTGGACTTGCTCAAAGACGAAGTCGGCTTCACCCAACTGCTCTACGACGACCACATCGGCAAGCTGTCGCTGATCGGCGCGGGCATGCGCAGCCATCCCGGTGTCACCGCGACGTTCTGTGAGGCGCTGGCAGCGGTCGGCGTGAACATCGAGCTGATCTCCACCTCCGAGATCCGGATCTCGGTGCTGTGCCGCGACACCGAGCTGGACAAGGCGGTTGTCGCCCTGCATGAGGCGTTCGGTCTCGGCGGGGAGGAGACGGCCACGGTCTACGCGGGGACGGGGCGCTGAGATGGGTGCCACCGGCTTGTCGATCGGGATAGTGGGGGCCACCGGCCAGGTCGGTCAGGTCATGCGCGCGCTGCTCGATGAGCGTGACTTTCCGGCGACCTCCGTCCGGTTCTTCGCATCCGCTCGGTCGCAGGGCCGCAAGCTGCCCTTCCGCGGCCAGGAGATCGAGGTCGAAGACGCCGAGACCGCCGATCCCAGTGGGCTGGACATCGCGCTGTTCTCGGCCGGTGGGGCCATGTCGAAGGTGCAGGCGCCGCGGTTCGCCGCCGCCGGCGTGACGGTGATCGACAACTCGTCGGCCTGGCGTAAAGACCCCGACGTGCCGTTGGTGGTGTCGGAGGTCAACTTCGAGCGCGATGTCGCGAACCGCGCTGGGCCTCTCACGAAGGGCATCATCGCCAACCCGAACTGCACCACGATGGCGGCGATGCCGGTGCTCAAGGTGCTGCACGACGAGGCTGGGCTGGTCCGCATCGTGGTCTCGTCGTATCAAGCCGTGTCCGGTAGCGGGGTGGCGGGCGTCGAGGAACTGGCGACCCAGGTGCGCGAGGTGATCGACGGCGCCGAGCAATTGGTGCACGACGGTGCGGCCCTGCAGTTCCCGGCGCCGGTGAAGTATGTGGCGCCGATCGCGTTCAATGTGGTGCCGCTGGCCGGATCGTTGGTGGACGACGGCTCCGGCGAGACCGACGAGGACCAGAAGCTGCGTTTCGAGAGCCGCAAGATTCTGGGCATTCCCGACTTGTCGGTCAGCGGTACCTGCGTGCGGGTACCGGTGTTCACCGGACACTCGTTGTCGATCAATGCCGAATTCGGGCGGCCGCTCTCGCCGGAGCGGGCGCGCGAACTTCTCGACGGGGCCCCGGGCGTCAAAGTCGTCGACGTGCCGACGCCGTTGGCCGCGGCAGGAGTCGACGAGTCGCTGGTCGGTCGCATCCGCCAAGACCCGGGTGTGCCAGACGGGCGCGGCCTGGCGCTGTTCGTGTCGGGGGACAACCTGCGCAAGGGGGCGGCGCTGAACACCATCCAGATCGCCGAACTGCTGGCCGCTGACCGGTGACCTAAGGGTGAGCTCCGCCCTGGTCGTGCGGTGCTCCCTGCTTGTCGTGCTGGTTATCGTTGCCTCGCAATGTTTTTGGATCGCCCACGCCGATCCGCCGGCGCCGGGGCCCGCGCCCATTCTACCGCCGTTGGCGCCCGGCCAAGTGTTGCGCATGGGGCCAACCGCCGGCACCGGAACGCCGACCGGCGACTACGGCATTGGCGCCACCGATCTGTGCGAGTTCGTCGAATTCCCCACCGAGCTGTTGCAGGTGTGCGGCGATAGCTTCGCCGGCCAGGGTGTCGGGTTCGGCGGCTGGTACTCGCCGATCGCATTGCGTGTCGACACCGCGTCCGTCGACGACCCGGCAGGGGTGCGCTACACCGGAGTCACGGGCATCGGCAGCCCGCTGCTTGCCGATCCCACACCTGCCGGGAACTCGCAGCTGCCCGCCGGAGTGGTGCAGATCAACCGGCACAACTACCTGATGGTGACCACGACCAAAGACCTGGAGCCGCAGAGTTCGAGGCTGGTGTTGGCGGTGCCGGAGCGTGCGGGCTGGCAGACCATCGCGGGCACCCAGCGCGCGGCCCGGTATCAGGACGGGTCACAGACTCAGATCAGCGGGTACTACGACCCCATTCCCACCCCCGATTCGCCCGGCGGCTGGGTGTACATCGTGGCCGACAATTTCACCCGCAGAGATCCGGTGCTGCTGTATCGGGCGACGCCGCAGACCTTCATCGACCGGTCCAAGTGGCAAGGCTGGGCCGGCGGGCCCGGCGGCGGTTGGAACAAGCCGCCGACACCGCTCTGGCGCGATCAGGTCGGCGAAATGAGCATTCGGCAGATCGATGGCATGACCGTGTTGTCGTATTTCAACGCGACCACTCTCAACATGGAAGTGCGAGTGGCCGCCAATCCGATGTTGCTGGGAGATGCGCCGGTCACGACGGTGGTGCAGCACGACGAGTGGCCGGAACCCGCGGAGAGTCTGCCGCCGCCATTCGACAACCGGCTCGCCCAGCCCTACGGCGGCTACATCTCGCCCGGCTCCACCCTCGACGAACTGCGGATATTCGTCAGCCAGTGGGACACCCGCGCGCGGATGAGCGGGCCGTATCGGGTGATCCAATTCGCGGTGAACCCGTTCAAGCCCTGAGCGGGGTTGGGGACGCATTCGGGTCCGCGAGCAGCTCGGACCTAAACGCCCCCGCGCCGCCGGCGCCGCCGGTGCCGCCGTCGCCGCCGGTCACCCCACTGGGAACACCACCCAAATCTCCGGTGTCGCCGGGGTCGCCGCTGCCGCCGTTGGTGCCCACCCCACCGTGGCCGCCGGTCCCGCCCTGGCCGCCTTGGGCGCCGGACCCGTCGGTAGTGCCGGTGCCGCCATCACCGCCTTGACCGCCGGTACCACCCTGGCCGCGGACGCCCCCGTCGAAGCCCGAACTGGCGGCGTTGCCCCCACCGCCGCCCATGCCGCCCATCCCACCCATGGCGCCGTTTCCGCCGGTGGCCCCCGCGCCGCTGGCGGTGCCGCCGGTCCCGCCGATGCCCCCGTTGCCGCCCGTTCCGCCGGTGCCTGCCGGTAGCCCCACGACGCTGGTGGTGGGCTGGCCCAGGCCACCGGTGCCGCCGGTCCCGCCGACGCCGCCGGCACCTCCGGTGTTGGTGGAAATGCCGCCGGTGCTGGTCCCGCCGACCCCGCCTTGGCCGCCGGCCCCGCCCGCGCCGCCATCGACGGTGGCGCTCAGCGATACCGGCACGGTGATGTTGCTGCCCGTACCCCCATTGCCGCCCTGACCGCCGGCGCCGCCGCTTTCGGCGAGGTCACCGGTGCCCCCGGCGCCGCCGTTGCCGCCGTTGCCGCCGCTGTAGCCGGTATTGGTCACGTGGTTGTAGAAATTGTTGAAGACGTTGCCCCCGTTGCTGCCGGTACCACCGGTGCCGCCGGCGCCGCCGATCGGGCTCGAGAACGTGCCGCCGGTTCCGGCCGTGCCCGCCGCACCGCCGTTGCCGCCGTTGCCGCCGTTGCCGCCGCGGCCACCGGCGCCGCCGTCGCCCGCGGTGGTACCGGAGCCGGCGTTGCCGCCATCGCCACCCGCGCCGCCCGCGCCGCCGAGTTGTCCACCGAAGGTGGACCCGCCATCGGTCCCGCCGTTGCCGCCAGTGCCGCCGGCGCCGCCGACGCCGCCGTCTCCACCGACGGATCCGGCGCCGGAGGCAAGGCCGCCGTCGCCACCCAGACCGCCCTTCCCGCCGGAGCCGCCGATGCCGGGTACGACGCTGGTGCTGCCGGTTGCACCCTTGCCGCCGACGCCGCCGATGCCGCCCACGCCGCCGTCCCCGCCGGTGTTGCTGGACAGGCCTCCGGTGCTGGTACCGCCGTTACCACCGGTGCCGCCGTTACCGCCGGAACCGCCTTGCAGACCTATTCCCTCGGGAGCGTTGAGAACCAGGCCGCCGGCGCCTCCCTTGCCACCGGCGCCGCCGGCCTCGACGAGGTCGCCGGTGCCGCCGTTACCTCCGTTGCCGCCGTTGCCCCCGTTGCCGCCGTTGCCGATCGCGCCGCCAGTGCCGGAGACGGCGCTGAGGCCGCCGGTGCCCCAGGGCTCCGGCGTTGTTGATTAGCAGGCTTGTGAGCTGGGGAATTGTGGATTGAGGAGGTCTAGGCGGCGGTTGGCGGTCAAAGCGGTGATCCGGCAGGCTTCGGCGATGTTGTCGGCGCCGTTGAGGCGGTGCAGATTGATCGCGGTGTTGCGTAGCGTTGCTAGGACCTGTGCGCCGTTTCCGGTATGTGCCCTTTGACGGTCTTCGTCGAAGGTGACGTCGCGTATCCAGTGCAGGCTGTTCTCGATTCTCCAGTGTTGACGCATCCAGGTCATGATCGCGGTAGGGCGGGCGTGCTCGAACGGCAGGCTGCAGATGGCATAGACCACCTCCACGCTGCGCTGGTCGGTGGCGGTGATCAAGCGTTCACGAGTGATCCGGATGATTTGTTTTGCGTAGGGGAAGCCGATTCCTCGTGCAGCGGTGATGATTTGCAGGGTGCGGGTCTCGACACGGCCGTGGCCGCGGGAGTCGTCGGTAGCGGCTGCGGGCACCTCGGCCCAGGGCAGCGCGGTAATACGCGCAAGTATTTTGGCTTGGTTGGACTTGACGATCATCAGGTAGTGCGACTTCAAGGTGGCGCAGATCAACTTCGCGGTGACGACCTGGGTATGCATCGCATCCACGGTGACCAGCCACCGCAAGCTACCCGGCAGCAGCGTGAGCAGGGCACGTACGCAGGGAATTTCATTGCTTTTCTCGGCGACAGCGAGTTGACCGAGCACCAATCGGGCACGGTGGGCGAACACCGACACGAGATGCGTGGCTGTCGCTTTGGCGCGTAAAGCACCACGCAGCATCTTGCCGTCCAACGCGATCGGCACCAATCCACTGGGGTCGCTGCTGGCCACGTGTGCAGTGAAGTAACTGCCCATCCTGGCGTTGAGGTCGGCGGGGTCTAGCCGAGACAAAACAGCGCGGAAGGTCTTCTCACTGGGCCGCCGGAACCGGACCCCTAATTGGGCCAACACATCATCGGGAGCGGTGGCCGCCCATGTGGCAAAATCAGCATAGCCGCGCATCCCCGCGGCAGTGGTCAGAACCGCGATCGCCAACAAAGCCATCAGCGAATACCTCCGACCGCGTGGGTCCCTCGGGTCTGGCACCGAGGCCAACACATCGAGAAACTCCGATCCGATGAGCTCGCTGCGCTCACCAGGACTCCAGCGGTCGAACACCTCTGGAACCGACGACACAGGCAATACTGAAACGGTAGGCACGGGCAACTCCAGACCAACGACGAACAGTAACCAACTCGATCGTTCTCCAGATAGCCCGTGCCTACACTCCGGCCCCAATAGCGCGGCACCAAAGATCATCAACCCAGCTCACAAGCCTGCTAATCAACAACGCCGGAGCCCTGGCCGGTGCCCCCGTTGCCTCCGGCGCCGCCGGTGCCGCCGACGGAGCTGAGCACGCTGCCGCCGGTGCCGGCGGTACCGGCGTCCCCGCCAATGCCGCCGTTACCGCCGTTGCCGCCGTTGCCGGTCCTGGCATTGCTGCCGCCGGTGCCGCCGTCGCCGCCGCTGCCACCGGCCCCGCTGGTGCCGTTGGTGCCGCCGGCGAAGGAATTGCCGCCGTCGCCGCCCTTGCCGCCGTTGCCGCCGCCGCCGCCATCGCCGCCGGCGGGGCCGCTGGCGGTAACAGTGCCGCCACCGTCGCCGCCGGTGCCGCCAGCACCGCCGGCACCGCCGTGACGCGCAACGAAGCCGCTACCCGCATCCCCAACGTCGCCGCCCTTGCCGCCCGCGCCACCGATGCTGCCGCCGGAGCCGTTGTCATTGCCGCCGGTGCCACCGCCGCCGCCCTTGCCGCCTTGGCCGCCGGCGCCGCCGGTGCCGCTGAAGCCCAGGCCGCCGTTGCCGCCGTTGCCGCCTTGGCCACCGTTGCCGCCGTTGTCGCCGAAGAGGCCTGGGTCGCCGTCGTTGCCCAAGGCGCCGGCGCCGCCGTTGCCGCCGTCGCCGCCAGTGTTCCCGGCGCCGGTGGTGGCGCCCGCGCCGGCGGTTCCGGCGTCACCGCCGTTGCCGGCGTTGCCACCGAACGGGGCGGTCAGGGTGGTGAATCCGCCGTGGTTGGGGTCGGCGCCGCCGTTGCCGCCGTTGCCGCCCTGGCCACCGCTGCCGGCGTTGCCCCCTACACTGCCGGTCCCGGTGGCGTTGCCGCCGTTGCCGCCCTGGCCGCCGCTGCCGGCGTTGCCCCCTACACTGCCGGTCCCGGTGGCGTTGCCGCCGTTGCCGCCGCGCCCACCGTCGCCGCCCATGTCACCCGCGGCGCCGGTATCGCCAGTGTTGCCGTGGCTTCCGGGCCCGCCGTTGCCGCCGTCGCCGCCGACCCCGCCGGCGCCGAGCCCGGCGCTGCCGCTGCCGGAGGTACCGGCGTCACCGCCATCGCCGCCGGCGCCGCCGGCGGGGGCAACCCCTGCGCCGACTCCGGTGTCATCACCGCCGGATCCGCCGTGCCCGCCGGCGCCGCCGCTACCGGCCTTGCCGCCGACCCCGCTGAACCCGGCTCCGCCGTTGCCGCCGTCACCGCCCCTGCCGCCGATGTCGCCGGACAGGCCGGGGTCACCGGCATTGCCGGCGCTACCTGCCCCGCCTTTACCGCCGTCACCCCCGGTGCCGCCGCTGCCCGTGGTCACGCCGGCGCCGACGATGCCGGCGTCGCCGCCGTCGCCGCCGACCCCGCCAGCGGGTGCGACGGCTGCGCCGGTCCCAGTGTCGATACCGCCGGTGCCCCCTTCTCCGCCCGCTCCGCCGCTGCCCGCGTTGCCGCTCACGCTGCCGGTGCCGGTGGCGTTGCCGCCGTTACCGCCTTGACCACCCGCGCCGCCGGCGTCGCCGGTAAGGCCGGGGTCAGCAATGTTGCCGGTGCTGCCCGCCCCGCCGTCACCGGCGTTGCCGCCGGTGCCGCCGCCGCCCGCGCCGGCTGCGCCAGTGCCGACCGCACCCGCGTCACCGCCGGCGCCGCCGTTGCCGCCGGCGGGCGCCACGGTGCCGCCGGTTCCGGTGTCGGCGCCGCCGTGACCGCCGTGACCGCCGGCCCCGCCGGCCCCGCCGCTGCCGGCGTTGCCGCCGTTGCCGCTGAACCCGGCGCCGCCGTTGCCGCCGTCACCGCCCCTGCCGCCGCCATCACCCGCGAGGCCGGCATGGCCGGTGCTGCCCTCGCTGCCTCCTCCACCGGCTCCGCCGTCGCCGCCGACTCCGCCGGTGCCCGCGGTGGCGCCGGCGCCGGCGATGCCCGCATCCCCGCCGCTGCCGCCGGCGCCCCCGCCCGGGGCAGCGGTGGCGCCGGTTCCGGTGTCGGCGCCGCCGGCGCCACCCAGGCCGCCTTTGCCGCCGTTGCCGGCATGACCGCCGACGCTGCCGGCGCCGGTGGCATCGCCGCCGTTGCCGCCTTGGCCGCCGTGGCCGCCGGTGTCGCCGTCGAGGCCGGGGTCCCCGGGGTTGCCGATGCTGCCGGCCCCTCCGTGACCGGCGGCGCCACCGGTGCCGCCCCTACCCGAGCCGGCGCTGCCGCTGCCGGCTACCCCGGCGTTGCCGCCGTCCCCGCCGGCACCACCGGCCGGGGCGAGGGTTGCGCCGGTACCGGTGTCCGCGCCGCCGGCCCCACCGTCACCGCCGGCTCCGCCGCTACCGGCATTGCCGCCGACGCCGCTGAGGCCGGTTCCACCGTTGCCGCCGGCGCCGCCCTTGCCGCCGGCGAAGCCGGCGTTGCCGGCCGTGCCCACATCACCGTTGCCGCCGTGGCCGCCACCGCCGCCGGCGCCGCCGGTCCCCACACCTGCGCTGCCGGTGCTGCCGAACAACAACCCGCCGGCACCGCCGGCTCCGCCGGCACCGGCCGCCCCGCCCATCCCGCCGGCGCCACCGTCGCCCCCCACCGTGCCAAAGGTCACCCCGGTGCCGCCGGTGCCGCCGTTGCCGCCGATGCCGCCCACTCCGCCCGCGCCGCCGGCACCTCCGGCACCGAACAGCAGGACCTTGTCGGCACCGCCGGCCCCGCCCGCGCCACCAGCTCCACCCGCGCCACCAACGCCGCCGGTCACGAACGGACCGGTGCCGCTTCCTCCGTTGCCGCCGATCCCGCCGGCGAAGCCTGCCGCCCCGAGACCGCCGGCCCCGCCGGCGCCGCCGGCCCCCACGAAGAGCCCACCGTTACCGCCGATCCCGCCGGCGCCGCCCACTCCGGCCACCCCGGCCCCGCCGGCGCCGCCGACCCCGCCATTGCCGAACAGGCCGGCCGACCCGCCCGCCCCGCCATTACCGCCGGGCGCACCGGACCCGCCGTTTCCCCCGTTGCCCCACAGCAGCCCACCATCGCCGCCGGCTTGCCCGGTCCCCGGCAAGCCATCGGCACCGTTGCCGATCAACGGGCGGTCGAACAGCGACTGGGCGGGCGCGTTGATCACACCCAGCAGGGCCTGCAGCGGTGCGGCGTTGGTGGCCTCGGCCGCCACATAGGCGCCGGCACCGGTGGTCGACGCCCGCACAAAATCGGCGTGAAACTGCGCGGCCTGGGAGCTGAGTGCCTGATAGTCCAGCGCGAAGGTGCCAAATAGCCTGGCAATGGCCGCAGAAACCTCATCCTGAGCCGCGGGCAGTAACTGCGTCGTGGTCGCCGCTGCCGCCGCGTTGGCCTCGCTGATCGTGGAGCGGATCCCGGCCAAGCTCTCGGCTGCCGTCGTGATCAGCTCAGGTGAAGCGAACAGATAGGACATCCCGTGGCTCCCTGGAGCGTCTGTGCGAATCGCTTACGTCTGCGTAAATCGCTTAACCGCATATGGTTCGCCGAGGTCACGGGGCGTTAGTAGGGTCTTTAGGCCCAATCCTGGGCGCCGCGGATCAACGGTCGGGGCACGGCTCATAGCTGTTACATAAGTAGTCCATAGCCGCCACTATTGTTTCCTTAGGCATCATTCGTGTCATGAGTGAAACGTCCGAAACTTCTGCCGCACCAACTTCGACCGTGGTCGCGCCGCCGCCACCACCGCAGCACCAGACTCCCAAGGTCTTCAAGGCCGCGGCGTGGGTGGCCATCGTTGCCGGGATCGTGTTCATCGTCTCGGTGATCTTCTTCACCGGATTCCGACTCGGTATGCACAGCGGTCACGGTGGTTTTCACCGCGGCCACCACCACAAGCACCACCCCGCGATGATGCTGCGCCCGGGAATGCACCACGGTGGAGCCCCGGCGGTCAGCCCCGGCTCCGGCCCGGGTGGGCCCGGCGAGGTCCCGACCTCGGTTGCGCCTTCCACCACACCAGGGCGCTAGACGACACCTTGACCCGGTAGCCCGGAGCTCGGCCCCCGAGCTCCGGGCTACATCAATTCATGGCAACTTTGCGGCTCAGACTCTTTACGGTTCCTGCAGGTTGAGCAATATTCGAAGGATGAGTGAAACATCCGAACCCGCAACTCCGCCGCCTGCGGTCGCTACCGCTGCGCCACCCCCACCGCCGCCGGTGGAAAAGGTGCCCGCTCTCTATCGGGTCGCGGCGTGGGTCGTCATCGTCGCGGGAATCACCTTCATCGCCTCGACCCTGTTCTTCGCCGGCGCCCTGGTCTTCGGGCACGGCGCCTGCCATCATCATCGCCACCACCATCACGGCATGTTCAAGCCCGGCGGTAGCGGTGGTCCGGGCGGTCCCGGCGGCCCCGGCGGGATGTTCTTTCTGCCCGGTCCGCCTCCTCCGGGGATGGGGCCGGGCATGGGTCCGGGCATGGGGCCCGGGATGAGCCCCGGCCCGCACGGGGGCGCCACCGGCCCCGTCCAAACACCGAGCGCACCCGCTCCCAGCACCCCACCGGCTCGCCCCTAGCGCCGCGCCGCCCGGTGATTCGGGCGCCAGAAATTGGGTATGGGCAACTAGGTGCCGGTACTGCGCGCGGTGCCAGGTGATAGCTGGCAGCGGTATCGGCAGATGTCCCATAGCTTTTCGCGGACCAGCCCAAACAGCACAATCACGCAAGGAGGTGCCGAAATGGCGGAACGCTACACCACCACCGACGCCGGCAATCCCGCGCCCAGTGACGACCAATCGCTGACCATCGGCCCCGACGGACCGATCCTGCTGCAGGATCACTACCTGATCGAACAGATGGCGATGTTCAACCGGGAACGCATCCCGGAACGCCAGCCACACGCCAAAGGTGGCGGCGCGCACGGCCACTTCGAGGTGACCCACGACGTCAGCAAGTACACCCGGGCGGCGGTGTTCGCGCCAGGTGCCAAGACGGACACGCTGATCCGCTTCTCCACCGTTGCCGGCGAGCGCGGCAGCCCGGACACCTGGCGGGACCCGCGTGGTTTCGCGTTGAAGTTCTATACCTCAGAGGGAAACTTCGACATGGTCGGCAACAACACGCCGGTCTTCTTCATGCGCGACCCGTTGAAATTCCAGCACTTCATCCGGTCCCAGAAGCGCATGCAGGCAACGAATCTGCGTGACCACAACATGCAATGGGACTTCTGGAGCCTGTCGCCGGAGTCCGCGCACCAGGTGACCTGGCTGATGGGTGATCGGGGGATTCCCAAGAGCTGGCGACAGATGAACGGCTACAGCAGCCACACCTACAGCTGGATCAATGCCGCCGACGAGATCTTCTGGGTGAAGTACCACTTCATCACCGATCAGGGCATCGACTTCCTCACCCAAGAGGACGCCGACCGGTTGGCCGGTACGGACGGCGACTACCACCAGCGCGACCTCTACGAAGCGATCGAGCGCGGTGACTTTCCCAGTTGGACACTCAAAATGCAGATCATGGGGTTCGAAGAGGCCAAGAGCTATCGGTTCAATCCCTTCGATCTGACCAAGGTCTGGCCACACAGCGACTATCCGTTGATCGATGTCGGCAAGTTGACCTTGGACCGCAACGTCACCGACTACCACACCGAGATCGAGCAAGCGGCGTTCGAGCCCAACAACATCGTGCCCGGTACCGGGCTGAGCCCGGACAAGATGCTCTTGGCCCGAGGGTTCTCCTACTCCGACGCGCACCGGGCCCGGTTGGGCACCAATTACCGCCAGATCCCGGTGAATTCGCCGATAGTGCAGGTCAATAGCTACTCCAAGGATGGCGCGATGCGGGTGCGCAACGCGTCGGATCCGGTATACGCGCCCAACTCCTATGGTGGCCCCCAGGCCGATCCGGCCCGCGCCGCGGAGGTGCGCTGGCACGCCGATGGGCAGATGATGCGCGCCGCGTACACGCCGCACCCCGAAGACGACGACTGGGGCCAGGCCGGCACCATGGTCCGCGAAGTTCTCGACGATTCAGCACGGGATCGGTTGGCCAGCAACATCATTGGGCATATTTGCAAAGGTGTGAAGGAGCCGGTGCTCTCGCGCGTCTTCGAGTATTGGCGCAATGTCGATCCCGATCTGGGCAAGGCGGTTGAGGAAGGGGTGCGGGCCAATTCCAGTTGAGCGCGGCCTCGCCTGGCATGATCGGCCTCATGACCAGTCCGACCCTCATGCGCCCCGCACTGGCGGCAGCGCTGCTCGGGCTGGGAGTGACTGCCTCGTTGGTGGCTTCGCCCGCGTTGGCCAACCCGTCGGATCCGGGCGTGGTGTCCTACGCGGTCCTCGGCAAGGGGTCGGTGGGCAATATCGTCGGCGCGCCGATGGGGTGGGAGTCGGTGTTCACCGAGCCGTTCCAGGCGTACTCGGTTGACCTACCGGTGTGCAATAACTGGGCTGACATCGGGCTACCCGAGGTATTCAACGATCCCGACCTCGCCTCGTTCAACGGGGCTACCACGCAGACCTCTGCCACTGACCAGACTCACTACGTCAAGCAGGCGGTCGGTGTATTCGCCACCACCGATGCCGCGAGCCGGGCGTTCCATCGCGTCGTCGACCGAACCGTGGGTTGTTCGGGGCAGACCACAGCCATGCATCTGGACAACGGCACCACCCAGGTTTGGTCGTTCGACGGTCCCGCGCCCACGGCTACCGACGCGGCGTGGACCAAGCAGGAAGCCGACACCGACCGGCGCTGCTTCAATCAAACCCGGCTGCGTGAAAATGTGTTGTTGCAGGCCAAAGTCTGCCAGTCTAGCAACGGCGGTCCCGCGGTCAACGTGCTGGCTGGGGCAATGCAGAACACCCTGGGCCAGTAATCCCCACGGATGTGGGTACCCGTCTGACCCGTGCAACCAAAACGTGCGGGAATATGTCGGGACGGTCTGGAAGATGACCTGGAAGATGGCATGTGGCGGTTATCGTTGCCGATAGCCGCGCAGCATCCGGCCCGGAGGGATCGTGATATGACGTTCGCCCCCAGTCCTGCGGCGACGTCGCAGCTGGACAGCTCTCGTGCGGCCGATGCCGACATCGCCGGTTCGGCGGTCGCGGCGCAGTACATCGCCAATGGGCGGCTGGTCGACGGCCCCATTGGGCGAGTCGGTCTGGAGATCGAAGCGCACTGCTACGACCCAGCCGATCCGCATCGCCGCCCGAGCTGGGAGGAGATCGGCGACGTTCTCGAGGGGCTGGGAAAGCCGCCGGGCGGGAGTGCGGTCACCGTCGAACCCGGCGGGGCCGTGGAATTATCGGGTCCACCGTGCGACGGCATCCTGGCCGCCATCGACGCGATGCACCGGGACCAAGCCGTGCTGCGGTCGGCCTTTGCCGACGCCGGGTTGGGCCTGGTCTGTCTGGGCGCCGACCCGATCCGTCCGACCATGCGGATCAATCCGGGTGCGCGCTACCAGGCCATGGAGCAGTTCTTCACCGCCAGCCAATCCGGGATGGCCGGCGCCGCAATGATGACGTCGACCGCCTCGATCCAGGTCAACCTGGACGCCGGACCGCAGTCGGGA
Source organism: Mycobacterium ulcerans subsp. shinshuense (assembly GCF_002355775.1). Classification (NCBI taxonomy): domain Bacteria; kingdom Bacillati; phylum Actinomycetota; class Actinomycetes; order Mycobacteriales; family Mycobacteriaceae; genus Mycobacterium; species Mycobacterium ulcerans. The sequence continues at coordinate 247,551 of NZ_AP017624.1, forward strand.
TGGGCGTCTCGGGTGCGGTTGGCGCACGCCCTGGGGCCCACGATGATCGCGATCGCCGCGAACTCGCCGATGCTGGGCGGCGAGTTCTCTGGCTGGAGATCAACGCGGCAGCGGGTGTGGGGGCAGATGGACGACGGCCGATGCGGGCCGATCCTCGGGGCCAGCGCGGATGATCCCGCCACCGACTGGGCGCACTACGCGCTCAAGGCCCCGGTGATGCTGGTGCACAATCCGGATGCCGTGGCGGTGACCCACCATGTGCCCTTCGCCGACTGGGTGGACGGTCGGGTCTTGCTGGGCGATCGGCGGCCGACCTACGCCGATCTCGACTACCACCTGACCACGCTGTTCCCGCCGGTGCGGCCACGCCAGTGGCTGGAGATCCGCTATCTGGACAGTCTTTCCAACGTGTTCTGGCCCGCCGTGGTGTTCACGCTGGTGACGCTGCTGGATGATCCCGGCGCCGCAGAGCTGGCCTTCGAGGCCGTCCAGCCGGTCGCCACCGAGTGGGACACGGCGGCGCGCGCGGGCCTGGGGGATCCGCGGCTGCATGCGGCGGCCAGCCGGTGTGTGGCCATCGCGGCCGAACGGGCGCCGGCCGAGCTTGCCGACGCCCTGCAGTCGCTGCTGGCCTACGTGCAGCGGGGCCGCTGCCCCGGTGACGACTTTGGCGATCAGGTGACCGAGCATGGCGTCGCGCCGGCGATCGCGCGGCTGGCCCGAGGGGAACAGTGACCTCACGAGAACGACTTGCCGAGGACCTGGATCGGGTCCGGACCCAAACGTTGCGGCTGGTCGATTTCGACGACGCCGAACTTCGTCGCCAGTACGACCCCCTGATGAGCCCGCTGGTGTGGGACCTGGCCCATATCGGTCAGCAGGAGGAGCTGTGGCTGCTACGTGAGGGCGACCCGGATCGGCCGGGGATGCTGCCGCGGGCGGTCGAGGGTCTCTACGACGCCTTCGTGCACAACCGGGCCAGTCGGGTCGAGCTTCCGCTGCTGTCCCCGGCGCAGGCGGACTCATATTGCCGGACGGTCCGCGGGGCCGTCCTGGATGCTCTCGACGCCCTGGACGGACAGGGCGATGACTTCACGTTCGGCATGGTGATCAGCCACGAAAGCCAGCACAACGAGACGATGTTGCAGGCACTGAATCTGCGATCCGGCCCGCCGTTGCTGGGGCAGACCCCCGCCTTGCCTCCCGGACGGGCGGGCCTGGCCGGAACGTCGGTAGAGGTCCCCGCCGGGCCGTTCGTGCTGGGTGTGGACGGTAGCGCCGAGCCGTACTCACTGGACAATGAGCGTCCCGCCCACCCGGTCGACGTTGCGGCGTTCCGGATCGGCCGGGTGCCGGTCACCAATGCCGAATGGCAGCACTTCATCGACGACGGCGGCTACCAACAGTCGCGGTGGTGGTCACCGCGCGGCTGGGCGCACCGCCAGAGCGCCGGCCTGAGCGCGCCGCAATTCTGGAACGCCGATGGACGAACCCGCACCCGATTCGGCTACCAGGAAGACATCCCGGCCGATGAGCCGGTGCAGCATGTCACCTACTTCGAGGCCGAGGCCTACGCGGCCTGGGCCGGAGCCCGGCTACCCACCGAGATCGAGTGGGAGAAGGCGTGCGCGTGGGACCCGGTGACCAATTCGCGCCGCCGCTATCCGTGGGGGGACTCCGCGGGGCCGGTCGGCAACTTCGCCGCCCACGCCAACCTGGGTGCCGCGGCGTTGCGTCCGGCACCGGTCGGTGCGTATCCGGCCGGCGCTTCGGCGTACGGAGCCGAGCAGATGCTCGGTGATGTCTGGGAATGGACCGCGTCGCCGCTGCGGCCCTGGCCGGGCTTCGCCCCGATGATCTACCAGCGCTACTCGCAGCCGTTCTTCGACGGCGACTATCGGGTGCTGCGCGGTGGATCTTGGGCGGTCGAGCCGGCCATCCTGCGGCCCAGCTTCCGGAACTGGGACCATCCGTATCGACGCCAGATCTTCGCGGGCGTTCGGTTGGCGTGGTCCATTGAGGATGCCGCCTGATGTGTCGTCATCTCGGTTGGCTCGGCAGCGAGGTCACGCTTTCCTCGCTGATCCTGGATCCGCCTTACGGTCTGCGGGTGCAGTCGTATGCGCCGCGCCGCCAGAAACACTGCCTGATGAACGCCGACGGCTGGGGTGCCGGCTTCTTCGACAGCCGTTACGACGACCCCGCACCCAGGCGCTGGCGTAGCCCGGCTCCGCTGTGGGGTGATGCGTCCTTTGATTCGGTGGCGCCGGCATTGCGCAGCTCGTGCGTGGTGGCCGCGGTGCGTTCCGCAACCGTCGGAATGCCAATCGACATCAGCGCGACCGCCCCATTCACCGACGGCCGCTGGCTGTTGTCGCACAACGGTATCGTCGACCGGGCCGTGTTGCCGCGCAGCGATTCAGCCGAATCGGTATGTGACAGCGCATTGCTCGCGGCGGCCATCTTCGAGCGCGGTCTGGATGCGCTGGGCGACACGATCCGCGAGATCGGGGCCGCCGATCCAGGTGCCCGGCTTAATGTGCTGGCCGCGAACAGGTCTCGCTTGCTTGCCACTACCTGGAACGAAACCCTTTCCATCCTGCGTCGCCCCGATGGGGTGGTGGTGGCCAGTGAGCCCTATGACAACGACACCGACTGGGAAGATGTGCCGGACCGGCACCTGGTCGAGGTCACCGCGGAAGGGGTTACCTTGACCGCATTGGAGCCCACGAAAGGAACGCGATGACGCTGTCGCTATCCAACCGCCTAGCCGAGGACTCGGTCTATCTCGCGTTGCGTCGCGACGTGTTCGACGGGCTGCAGAAGAGCCCAAAGTCGCTGCCGCCCAAATGGTTCTATGATGCCGTCGGCAGTGAGCTGTTCGATCGGATCACCCGATTGCCGGAGTACTATCCGACCCGCGCCGAGGCGCAGATTCTGCGTGCCCGGTCGGCCGACATCGCGGCAGCCAGCTCGGCCGACACCCTGGTCGAGCTCGGCAGCGGTACTTCGGAAAAGACGCGGCTGTTGTTGAATGCGCTACGAGACGGCGGCCTGCTGCAAAGATTCGTTCCCTTCGATGTCGACGAAAGTGTGCTGTCGGCGGCCGCAAGCGCGATTCAAAGCGAATATGCCGGCATCGAAATCAACGCCGTCTGCGGTGATTTCGAGGAACACCTGGCCGAGATCCCGACCGGCGGGCGTCGGCTGTTCGTCTTCTTGGGCTCGACGATCGGCAACCTCACGCCCGGGCCCCGAGCGGAGTTCCTGGCCGGCCTGGCCGCGGTGATGCGGCCCGGAGACAGTCTGTTGCTGGGCACCGACCTGGTCAAGGACACCGACCGGCTGATCCGCGCGTATGACGATGCCGCGGGAGTGACGGCGCGGTTCAACCGCAACGTGCTCGCCGTGGTCAACCGAGAACTCGATGCGGATTTCAACGTGGACGCCTACCAGCACATCGCCCGCTGGAACAGCGTGGAGGAGCGCATCGAGATGTGGCTGCGGGCCGAGGGCCGGCAGCTGGTGCGGGTGCGTGCGTTGGGATTGACCGTCGATTTTGCTGCCGGTGAGGAGATGCTCACCGAGGTTTCCTGCAAGTTCCGGCCGGAAGGTGTCAGTGCCGAGCTGGACGCGGCTGGCCTGCGTCGCATCCAGTGGTGGACCGACGAGGCCGGCGACTTCGGACTGTCCCTGGCCACCAAGTGACCGACACCCTGGCCGACCGGTGGCGGGCGGCACGTCCTCCGGCGGCGGGACTGCACTTGGACAGTGCCGCCTGCTCGCGACAAAGTCTCGAGGTGCTGCGGGCCGTCGCCGCCCATGGTCTACACGAGGCGGAGGTCGGTGGATACGTGGCCGCCGAGGCTGCCGCACCCGTGCTTGATGCGGGGCGCGCCGCGGTTGCGACCTTGTGTGGCGTGCCTGACGCGCGGGTGGTGTTCACCACCGGCTCGCTGCACGCACTGGATCTGCTGTTGGGCAGCTGGCCGCGGGAGAGCCGGACGCTGGCCTGCCTGCCCGGCGAGTACGGTCCCAACCTGGCGGTCATGGCCGCGCACGGATTCGAGGTTCGCCTGCTGCCGACGCTGGACGACGGCCGGCTCGCCCTTGACGATGCGGCCTACGAACTCGAGGAAGACCCACCGGAGCTGGTGCACCTGACGCCGGTGGCCAGCCACCGGGGCACCGTGCAGCCGCTGGCCATGATGGCCGAGCTCTGCCGCGAGCTGGGGCTGCCCCTGGTCGTCGACGCCGCTCAGGGGATGGGCCAGATAGATTGCGCCGTGGGCGCCGATGTCACGTATTCGTCGTCGCGCAAGTGGCTTGCCGGGCCGCGCGGTGTCGGAGTGCTGGCCATGCGCCCGGAGGTGCTGGATCGGTTGACGCCGCGCCTGGCGCCCCCGGATTGGTCCCCGGATTCACCGTCCACGTCGGTCGCCCAGATCCTGGAGTTCGGCGAAGCCAATATCGCGGCGCGAGTTGGTTTTTCACTAGCGGTGGGGGAGCATCTGGAATATGGGCCGGCGTTGATCCGGGCGCGCCTGGCCGAGCTGGGCGCCGCGGCCCGTCGGGTGCTGGCGGACGTGGACGGCTGGCTGGTGGTCGAAGAGGTCGACGAGCCCAGTGCGATTACCACTTTGGCGCCAATCGACGGCGCCGACCCGGCGGCGGTGCGGGAGTGGCTACTCGAGCAGCGCCGGATCTTGACCACCTACGCCGGAATTGCGCGGGCGCCCCAAGAGCTGACGGCCCCGGTGCTACGCGTCGCGCCACACGTCGATACCACGGCCGAGGATCTGGAAAACTTCGCTGAAGCGCTGATCGAGGCGACCGCGGCGACCACCGCTACCTGACGTTGCGGGGCTTGCTCACGCCTTGTGCGCGGTGAGCAAGTAGGCCGGAAACTTCATCCGACCCTTCTCGTCTCGTTGGTGCGGCGGAAACTCGATTGGCGATCCAGCTGGCAGCGGCGGGATGACCGGCACGTTGGCGTGGATGAATGCCGGCCGGATCTCGTCGATCTCCCAGTACTTGCCCACCGCGGCCCGCAGCTCGTCCTCGTCGACCTCACTGGGCTTGGTCTCCAACGCGGCCGGGAAGGCGCCCTTGGCGAACACCAGCACGAAATAGCTGGCCCCGGGGGCCGCGGCGCGGTGCACCGATTTCAGGTAATCGTCGCGCCCCGACACCGGCAGCGAGTGAAACAGGGTGCTGTCGATCACCGTGGCGAATCGGCCGGCGGAGCCGGCCGGATAGGCGTTGAAGTCGGTGATGTCGGCCTGCACGAAACTGGTGTTGCCCAATCCGCGTTCGGCCGCGGCCTTGGTAGCCGCCGCGATGGCGGTGGGTGTGATGTCGATGCCCACCACCGTGTACCCCTCGGCGGCCAGTGCCAGCGACAACTCGGCGTACCCACAGCCGGCATCGAGCACGTCGCTGTGGATCTTTCCGGCCGCGATCAACGCCGCCAGTTCGGGCTGTGGTTCACCGATATTCCACGGCGGCGGACCCTCGAACGCCCCTTGCTGCTGGTATGCGTCGTCCCAGTCCATCACCGGAGAAGTCATGATTGCCAACCTACTCGCGCTCTATCGGCCAGCTATGTACCGGCTCGTTGGCATGCATGTGTTCGCAATAGCGGCGCAGCATTTCGGCCAGCGCATCATCGCGGTTCATCCCCCGGTCCTGCAGCGCGGCCACGGTGGCCACCTGCCAGCTCGCTCCGTTGCGGCGGCTCTCGGCGCGGGCTTCGATGACGCCCAAGAACCGCTCCCGCACCTCGTCGGCGACACCGGATCGCTGCAGTCCTTCATGTGCCATCGGCAGCAACGTGCCCAACACCAGTTGCTGTGTCGTCACCTCACCCAATCCCGGCCAGTGCAGCCGGGCGTCGATCCCATAGCGGGCCGCGGTCAAGAAACTGTCTTGTGCGGTAGCAAAACTCATCTTGGTCCACGGTTGGGGGTCGGCCTCGGCCAAGGTGCGCAGCGCACCGTAGTAGAACGCCGAATTGGCCAGCATGTCGATGACGGTCGGTCCGGCGGGCAACACGCGGTTCTCCAACCGCAGATGTGGCCGCCCGTCGGCGACGTCATACACCGGCCGATTCCAGCGGTAGACCGTGCCGTTGTGCAGGCGCAATTCGGCCAGTTGCGGGGCCCGGCCGGCCGCAAGCTCGGCGACCGGACCCTCGTCGGACACCTCGGGCAGCAGCGACGGAAAGTAGCGGACGTTCTCCTTGAACAAGTCAAGGATCGAGGTGATCCACTGTTCCCCGAACCACACCGGGGGCGCACCCCCTGCGTCTTGAGCTCCTCCGGCCGGGTGTCGGTGGATTGGGTAAAAACCTCGATCCGCGTCTCCGCCCACAGCTGGTGGCCGAAAAAATAGGGTGAATTGGCGCCCAGCGCCAGCTGCGGCCCGGCCAGCATCTGGGCCGCATTCCAGTTGGGCGCGAAATCGTCGGGCGACACCTGCAGATGCAATTGCATACTGGTGCAAGCGGATTCGGGGGCAATGGATGCCGCCCGCCAGCTCAATGGCTCCGGGCCCGAGATATTGATCGGGATGTCCTCGCCGCGGGCATCGAAGATGGAGTCGTTGAGTGCGCTGTAGCGGGTCGATTCGCTCATCCAGTCTTGCGCGAAGTGCCGGGGCATCAGCGTGGGCAGAATGCCGATCATCACGATGTGGGCGCCGCCGGAGTTCGCCTTCTGCTCGGCAGCGTTGAGGCTGGCCCTTACCTCCTTTTCCAGCTGCAGGCCGGTATCGCCGGGAAGCGGCCGGGGCGGCACATTGAACTCGATATTGAACGCGCCCAATTCGGTTTGATAGGCCGGGTCGGCGATCGCGTCCAGCACATACCGATTCGACATGGCGGGCTGATAGTCGCCGTCGACCAGGTTGCACTCGATCTCCATGCCGGTGAGCGCTTCGTCGTCATCGAAGCCGCTCTGTGCCAGCATCGTCTCGACGACGTCGACACATAGTTGCAGTTTGCGCCGGTATTTCCGCCGGTGTGCGCGGTCATACGTGGTGCGCTTGACCTCTTCGCCCACTAGGCCGATGCAACCGGTTTAGCGTCTGCAGCGCAAGTGTCAGCCCGTTTACCACCGGTCTTCGGCCGGGCCGAGGCCCCGATAGACCATCATGGACGATTACATCCAGTGTTCGATGTCACCCGAGGAGAGCAGTGGCCGATTCCCCCGACTTTGTAGCAGCCATCGACCAGGGCACCACCAGCACTCGCTGCATGATCTTCGACCACCAAGGCGCCGAGATCGCCCGTCACCAACTCGAGCACGAGCAGATCCTGCCCCGCGCCGGCTGGGTGGAACACAACCCGGTGGAAATCTGGGAACGCACCGCCTCGGTGCTGATGTCGGTGCTCAACGCCACCGATTTGTCGCCGAAAAATATTGCCGCACTGGGAATCACGAATCAACGTGAAACCACGCTGGTGTGGAACAAGCGAACCGGCAGGCCCTACTACAACGCGATCGTCTGGCAGGACACCCGCACCGATCGCATCGCCTCAGCGCTAGACCGTGACGGTCGCGGTGACGTGATCCGCCGCAAAGCGGGATTGCCCCCGGCGACCTATTTTTCGGGCGGCAAGCTGCAGTGGATTCTGGCGAACGTCGACGGGGTGCGCGCCGCCGCCGAACGCGGTGATGCCCTCTTCGGTACCCCGGACACCTGGGTGCTGTGGAACTTGACCGGCGGCCCGCGCGGCGGCGTGCACGTCACCGATGTGACCAACGCCAGCCGGACCATGCTGATGAACCTGGAAACCCTGGACTGGGACGACGAGCTGCTGTCATTCTTTTCCATCCCCCGCGCGATGCTGCCCGCGATCGAGCTGTCGTCGCCGCTGCAGCCCTACGGCATCACCCAGGACACCGGTCCGGTCGGCGGTGAGGTACCCATCACCGGCATGCTCGGCGACCAGCACGCGGCCATGGTCGGCCAGGTGTGTCTGGACGCGGGCGAGGCGAAAAACACCTACGGCACCGGCAACTTTCTCCTGCTGAACACCGGCGAGACCATCGTGCGATCCAGCAACGGCCTGCTGACCACCCTGTGCTACCAATTCGGCGATGCCAAACCCGTGTACGCGCTGGAAGGGTCGATAGCCGTAACCGGCTCCGCGGTGCAGTGGCTACGCGATCAGTTGGGCATCATCAGTGGCGCCTCGCAGAGCGAGGCGCTGGCCCGGCAGGTCTCCGACAACGGCGGGGTGTACTTCGTGCCGGCATTCTCGGGCCTGTTCGCACCGTATTGGCGCTCCGATGCGCGCGGGGCGATCGTGGGGCTGTCGCGGTTCAACAACAACGCCCACTTGGCTCGCGCGACGCTGGAAGCGATCTGCTACCAGAGCCGCGATGTGGTGGACGCCATGGAAGCCGACTCGGGCGTGCGACTCGAGGTGCTCAAGGTCGACGGCGGCATCACCAGCAATGACTTGTGCATGCAGATCCAGGCCGACGTGCTCGGGGTGGACGTGGTGCGGCCGGTGGTCGCCGAGACCACCGCGCTGGGCGCCGCCTATGCGGCGGGGCTGGCCGTCGGTTTCTGGGCCGATCCGTCGGACCTGCGGGCCAACTGGCAAGAGGACAAGCGCTGGACGCCGCAGTGGACCGATGACCAGCGCGCCGCCGGATATGCCGGTTGGCGCAAGGCCGTGCAGCGGACCATGGACTGGGTCGACGTGTCCTAGCGGCCGGTTACGGCGAGCCGTCGAGCCCGTCTTGGCCAATCAGCGCTCCGCCGGTGCCGCCGCCGCCGGGACTGCCCGGGGTGCCGCCGCTGCCGCCGTTGCCACCGTCACCGGTCAATCCGGCGTTGCCGCCGGCCCCACCGGCCCCGCCGCTGTCGGCGCCGCCGACGTAGTCGCCCTCGCCACCGGTGCCTCCGCTGCCGCCGTTGCCTGACAACTGCCCACTGGTGCCGCCCGCCCCGCCTTGGCCTCCGGCACCGGTAAAGCTGATTCCGCCGGCACCGCCGGCTCCGCCGCCGCCCAGCAACACGGCGTTGCCCCCGGTCCCGCCGGTCCCGCCGGCCGTGGACCCGAATCCGCCGAACCCGCCGGCGCCGGCGTCGGAGAACACCAGCCCGGCACTGCCGCCGGTCCCGCCGGCCCCGCCGATTCCGCTGTAGCCGGATCCGCCGTTCCCGCCGCCGCCGCCGCTGCCGAACAACGTCCCGGCGTTGCCGCCGGACCCACCGTTGCCCCCGGGTCCGCTGGTGTTGTAGCCGCCCGCCCCACCGGTCCCGCCCGGTCCGCCGAGCAGGCCGGCATCGCCGCCGGCCCCACCGTTACCGGGGGTGCCGCCAAAGCCGGCCCCGCCGTTGCCGCCGGCGCCACCGCCGGCACCGACCAGCCCGCCGACCAGCCCGCCGCTTCCTCCGGCTCCGCCGTCGCCCCCGTCGTTGAACCCGGCCCCACCGACCCCACCGGCGCCGCCGGCGCTCAATAGTCCGCCGGCCCCACCGGTTCCGCCGGTACCTACCGAAGCGCCGCCGCCTCCGCCGCTTCCGCCGGCTCCGCCGCCTCCGCCGGCTCCGCCGCCTCCGCCGTCACCGAGTAGCCAGCCGCCGGCTCCGCCGGCCCCTCCGGTCCCGCCCGCGCCACCCGCGAGGCGCGCGCCCGCCCCGCCCGTACCGCCGGTGCCCAGCAAACCGGCGGCGCCGCCGTCGCCGAGTAGCCAGCCGCCGGGTGCGCCGTCGGTCCCGCTTCCGGCCGCACCCGGGGTGCCGTTGCCGATCAGTGGGCGCCCGGTGAGCGCCTGGGTGGGCTCGTTGATCACGCCGAGGGCTTGTTGCTGCAGGTTGTGTAGTGCCGAAGTGCTTGCCGGTGCGTTGAAGCCGTCCAGTCCCAGCAGCAGGCCGCTGATCCCGCCGGCGCCCGTGCTGCCGGTACTCAGGCCGGTGCCGCCGGTGCCGGCGTTGCCGCCGTTGCCGATCAGCACGCCGTTGCCGCCGTTGCCGCCGGCTCCACCGACGCCCGCACCGAAACCGAAGCTCTCGCCACCGGCGCAACCGGCGCCGCCGTTGCCGATCACCAGGCCGGCCCGGCCCCCGGCCCCGCCGTCGCCGGCGCCGACGCCACCGACTCCGCCGACCCCACCGTTGCCGAACAGCCCGGCGTTGCCGCCGGCTCCTCCGGCACCTCCGACGTCGTTGAGGGCGACGGCCGCGCCGCCCGCCCCGCCGGCCCCGCCGCTGCCGAACAGCAGCCCGGCATTGCCGCCGGCCCCGCCGGTGCCCCCACTGTCAGACATGTCGGTGCCGCCTGTTCCGCCGGTCCCGCCGGCCCCGCCTCGGCTGTATGCGTCGGTGCCGCCGGCCCCACCGTTGCCGCCAGTACCGGCGATCAGTCCGCCCGCCCCGCCAGCGCCGCCGGCGCCGCCCTCGTGATTGACGCCGGTCCCGCCGGCACCACCGTCGCCGCCGCCGGCGCCGAGAAACCCGGCCAACGCCCCGCCGGCGCCACCGGCGCCACCGGCCCCACCGCTCGCATTGACACCGGCGCCGCCGGCCCCGCCGAGCCCGCCGCCGCCGAAGAGCCCGCCGGCCCCGCCAACACCTCCGGCGCCGCCGGCGCTGCTGGAGCTGCCGCCGGCCCCACCGACCCCGCCCGGGCCGAATAGCCATCCGCCGGCGCCACCCGCGCCGCCGGTGCCGCCGGCGCCACCCGTTGAGCTGCCGCCGGCCCCGCCGGCGCCACCGGCGCCGATCAGCCCGGCCGCCCCGCCGGCCCCGCCGGCGGAACCCGCGGCGCCCGACCCGCCGGCCCCGTCGTTACCGATCAGCCAGCCGCCAGGCGCCCCATCGGTACCCAGGCCAGGGGTCCCATTGGCGCCGTTGCCGATCAAGGGACGGCCGGTCAACGCCGCAATGGGCTCGTTCACCGCGGCGAGCAATCCGGCGCTGCTGGCCTCCGCTCCGGAATAGGCGCCCGCGCCTGCGGACAGCGCTTGGGCCAACCGGGTATGGAATTCCAGAGCCCGCGCGCTGAGCACCTGATAGCCCTGGCCGTGGCTGGAGAGCACGGTCGCGATAGCCGCGGACACCTCGTCCTCGGCTGCCGCCACGATCTGCGTGGTTTGAGAGGCCGCGGCCGTGCTGGCCGCGCTGAGCGTTGAGCGCAGCGCGGCCAGGTCCGTGGCCGCGGCCTCGATGATCTCGGGAACCGCCATCACGTAGGACAAGTGAATCCCTCCCCAAACGGGCGCACGACCTAACTGGCGCCCAATCATTCGCGTTACAGTCAGCGAATCAGACGTAATCCGATCTGGGTTGGGAATCCCGGTTTTCATAGATGTTTGCGATATTTAAGTTGATTGAGTAACCAACCGGATGGTAGTGATCACTCCTCGCCGAGAATGCCGTAGATCTCCCGGCGCGCGTTGTTGATGATGTCGATGACGCGTTGCTGCTGCTCGGGGCTGGCGGCGTGGGCCGTTTGCATAACCGCGCCGATCAGCTGGCGCATCGCCGTGCGCAGGTTGATGTGTGCCGGGGCGACACCTTCGGCGATTTCATCCCACGGTGGGGTTTCGATCTTGTCGGCGGCCTCGCGTCCCTGTTCGGTCAGCTCGAAAAGTTTCTTGCTGCCATCGGATGCGCTGGCCGCGATCAGGCCCTCGTCATCGAGCAACTGCAGGGTGGGATACACCGAGCCGGGGCTGGGGCGCCACAGGCCGTTGCTGCGGTCGGCGATCCGCTGGATCATCTCGTAGCCGTGCATGGGCTGTTCGCTCAACAGCACCAAGATGGCCGCGCGCACGTCACCGCGCCGTCCACGGCCGGGGCCGCCGCGGCGCCCACCGCCTCGTGCGGCACCGGGGCCGAAGCCGAAACCGAGCCCGGGGCCAAAGCCGGGGCCGAACCCGCCGCCGAACGCGAGCGGTCCGTCATGGTCGGCGTCGTGGTCGCGGAGGTGTTCGAAGAATTCGCGCCGGGCGTGCCGCCTGGCGCTGTGTAGGGCACGCCGCTGTGCCGGTCCGGGTCCGAAGCCGAACCCGGGTCGCGGGCCGAACGGTCCGCCGGGGGGTGTGAACAGGTTGTTCATGTTGTGTTCCTTACGTGTCTTTTGGAAGGTCGCCACGATGGACGACTGGTATATCGAATACACATCACGATATATCGGGATCGAACGTAAGACAATGCCCGGATCGGCCGGTCGATCTGGATTGCGCGCGTCGTCAGCTCGGTGGCGAGAACCCGCCGCCGACGGGGCCCTGCGGCGGGCTCGGGGCCGGGTTGGGTGCGAACGGGGGCTGGATTAGGGGCTGGGGCGCGGGCTGGCCGGGCCACCAGACCGGAGCCGGCGGGGTCTGCGGCGGCCATCCCGGGGGTGCGCCTGCTCCCGCGGGGCGCAGCCGGGCCAGCTCGCGGCGGTGTCGCTCGGCGAGTACCGCGGCAAGCACGAGCTGTGGAGGCGTGCCCGGAGGCGGTGGTGGGGCGATGTGGGACAGCACGTCCCCGGCGATGCGATAGGCCATCTGGTGGCGCAACCGCAGATCCAGTTGTGGCGCTCGGGAAAGGAATTGGCGCGCGACCTCGGCCTGGCCCGCGCTGAGGCCGGAGAGCTGCAGCGACGATGCCCACCAGGCCAGGGTCGGTGGCATGGCCGGCGGTGGCGCCAGCCGGGGGCCGCGCTCGCTGACGACGATTGTGCCGGCGAAGATGTCACCGACACGTTTGGCTTTCGGCGATAGCATGCTGCAGATCACGGCCGGGCTGCCCAGCAGCATCCAGATCTCCACCACCGCCGCCAGCGCGCGAAACAGTGCCTGGCGGAAGCGTTCTGGGCCGCCGTCATCGGACACCACGCGTAGGCCCATGGCAATCTTGCCCAACGAACGGCCCCGGGTCGCCGTCTCCATGATCACGGGATAACTGACGAGCATCAGCACCGTGAAGATGATCAGGAACGCGATGGTCAATGCTTCGTCGAGTTCGCTCAGCGAGGCTGCCCACAGCGTCAACCCCATGATGTAGCCGATGAACATCACGGTCATGTCGATGATCGCGCTCACCGCGCGTACCGGCAGCTGGGCGATCTGCACGTCCAGCACCACCGCGTCCCCGGTTACCACCTCCGACATACCTGGGAACGGTACAGGCAGCCCGATCCCGCGGGATGGCTGCCGGTGTCGCGCCGGATGCCCGCCGTGACCTGGGCGAACCCCCGGCGGGATAGGCTGCGCAGGTGGATGTCGACGCGTTCTTGCTGACCCACCGCGCCACCTGGGACCGGCTCGACCACCTAGTCAAAAAACGTCGCTCGCTGACCGGCGCCGAGATCGATGAACTCGTTGAGCTCTATCAGCGGGTATCCACGCACCTGTCGATACTGCGGTCGGTGTCGTCGGATCCGTTGGTGACCGGCCGGCTCCCGAGTCTGGTTGCGCGTGCCCGCGCCGCGGTCACCGGTGCGCACTCGCCGCTGAGCAGCACGTTTGTTCGGTTCTGGACGGTGTCCTTACCGGTGGTGGCCTACCGTGCCTGGCGCTGGTGGTTGGCGACGGCGGTGGCATTCTTCGCGGTGGCGGCGCTCGTCGGGTTCTGGGTTGCCGGTAGCCCCGAGGTGCAGTCCGTCATCGGAACCCCCGCTGAGATCCACGAATTGGTCACCCACGACGTCGAGTCCTACTACAGCGACCACCCCGCGACCGCGTTTGCGCTGCAGGTCTGGGTGAACAACTCCTGGGTGGCCGCCAAGTGCATTGCGATGTCGGTGGTGTTGGGGGTGCCCATCCCGCTGGTGCTGTTTCAGAATGCGGCAAACGTGGGAATGATCGCGGGCCTGATGTTTGCGGCCGGCAAGGGCGGGGTGCTGTTGGGCCTGCTGATTCCGCACGGATTGCTGGAGTTGACGGCGGTCTTCCTGGCCGGTGCGGTTGGGATGCGGCTGGGCTGGTCGGTGATTGCGCCCGGCGACCGGCCGCGCGGGCAGGTTCTTGCCGAGCAGGGCCGCGGGGTGGTGTCGGTTGCCGTGGGTCTGGTGGGTGTGCTGCTGGTATCCGGGCTGATTGAGGCCATGGTGACGCCGGCGCCGTTGCCGACCTTCGTCCGGATCGCCATCGGCGTCATGGCCGAGGCGGCGTTCTTGGGCTACATCGTCTACTTCGGCCGCCGCGCGGCCAAAGCCGGAGAGACCGGTGATATCGAGGACGCACCCGACGTGGTGCCCACCAGCTGAACCCCTACAGCCGGCCGGTCGCTTTCATCGCCAGGTAGCGATCGGCGAGTGCCGGCGCAATTTCGGTGGGCGGCGCGTCGACGACCTCCACGCCGCTGCGGCGCAGGCGAGCGGCGATTGTGCCCCGGTCATTTCGGGCGCGTTCGGCGGCGGCCGCGTCATACACTGCCGCCGCGTCGGAACGCCCGATGGCCAGTTGATCGACCCGAGGGTCGGCGACCGCGGCCACCACGACCTGATGTTTGGCCGATAGCTGCGGCAGCACCGGCAGCAGGCCTTCGTCGAGGGCCGTCGCGTTGAGGTCGGTCAGCAACACCACCAAGGAGCGCCGGCGAGTCCGCCGCGCAATCGTGGCAACCATTGACCGCCAGTCGGATTCGACCAGCGCCGGCTGCAGCGGGGCCATCGCGTCGACCAGCTGGGCCAACAGTTCGGTGCGCGATGCGCCGAACACCGCCGCGCGGCTCACCCGGTCATGGGCGAGGAAGTCGACGTGATCGCCGGCGCGCGACGCCAGTGCGGCCAACAGCAGCGCGGCATCCATGGACCAATCCAGTCGCGGCCACCCCGCGGGATCGGCGTCGGTCGGGTCCACGCCAACCCGGCCCGCCGCCATGCGCCCGGTGTCGAGCACCAGCACCACGCGTCGATCGCGCTCCGGGCGCCAGGTGCGGACCATGACGTCGGCGCGGCGTGCGGAGGCGCGCCAGTCGATCGACCGCACGTCATCGCCGACGACGTATTCACGCAGCGAATCGAATTCGGTGCCCTGCCCGCGGATCAGCGTGGGCAACAATCCGTCGATCTCACGCAGCTTGGCCAGCCGCGACGGCAGGTGTTTACGGGACAGGAACGGCGGCAGCACCCGGACCTGGCCCGGCACCACCTGGGAACGCTGCCGCCCGGCCAGGCCCAGCGGCCCGATCGAGCGGGCTGTGACGGCGGCGCAGTGTTGGTCACCGCGGCGCACCGGTTGCAGCGCGGTGTTCACCTGCTGGCGCTCACCGGCGGCGATATTGATCGGGTGGGTGCGGGGCTGGGCACGCGCACTGGGCGGCCAGGCGTCGCGGACCAGGCCGCGAAACCGGCGGCGCCCCACATTGTGGATCACCAGGGCGGCATCGGCGGGCTGGCCCAACCGGATCGAGCTGTTTGCGCCGCGCGTGTAGCTCAACTTGCGGGGGCTGGCCGCCAGCGCGACGTCGATGGCCACCGCCACCGCCAATGCCAGCAGCAGCATTCCGAAAGCCCGTGGCGGCCAGGGGGACAGCGCGATCGGCAGCACGCCGATCAGCGCCATCAGTCCGGTTCGTCCGGTCAGGATCACTAGCGGGGCACCGGAACCGAGGCCAGAATTCCGGCTAGGACCCCGTCGGGGGTGGCGCCTTCGAGCTCGGCCTCCGGGCGCAACATGATCCGGTGGCGCAACGTCGGGCGAGCCATGGCCTTCACGTCATCGGGGGTCACGTAGTTGCGTCCGGATAGCCACGCCCAAGATCGGGCGGTGCCCAGCAGTGCGGTCGCGCCACGCGGTGACACACCCAGTTGTAGGGCGGGGGAGGACCTGGTGGCTCCCACGATGTCCACGATGTAGCCCAGCACCTCGTCGGCGATCAGCACCCGGCTGACGGCCTCGCGCCCGGCGGCCAGCTCGGCCGGGCCGGCCACCGGTTTGATCGCGGACAGGTCGCGGGGATCGAAGCCGTGTGCGTGGCGGCCGAGAATGGCGATCTCGGACTCCCGCGAGGGCAGACCCACGTTCAGCTTCAGCAGAAAACGGTCGAGCTGGGCTTCGGGCAGCTGATAGGTGCCCTCGTATTCGATGGGGTTCTGCGTCGCGGCCACGATGAACGGGTCCGGCAGCGGCTTGGCCTGGCCCTCCACACTGACTTGGCGCTCTTCCATCGCCTCCAACAGCGCCGCCTGCGTCTTGGGCGGGGTGCGGTTGATCTCGTCGGCGAGCATCAGATTGGTGAACACCGGGCCAGGGCGGAAGGCGAACTCCGCACTGTGCGCGTCGTAGACCAGGGAACCGGTGACGTCGCCGGGCATCAAGTCGGGAGTGAACTGCACCCGCTTGAATTCCAGCTGCAGTGCGGCGGCCAGGGCGCGGACCATCAGCGTCTTCGCCACCCCGGGGACGCCTTCCAGGAGCACGTGGCCCCGGCACAGCAGCGCGATCACCAAGCCGCTGATCACCCCCTCCTGGCCGACCACGGCCTTGGCGATCTCGGCACGTAATCCCAGCAATGCTTCGCGGGCCGGATCCGTGGTCGGGGACTGGGTGGGAGCCGGATGTGTCACGAGTGAGTGACCTGCCTTTCGATGTCGTCGAGTGCGCGGGCAAGCTGCAGTAGATCGTGGTCGTCCGCCGGTGGGGGGCCAAACAGGTGATACCAGACGTATCCCGCGTCGGCGCCGCTGCGCTGGGCAACGGTGATCGCGACCGCTTGCGGGTCCGCGCTGGAGCCGATGCCGAGTCGGGGTAGTAGCCGCTGCAATGTCGCGGTGCGCAGCGCATCCGCGGCGCGATCGCGGGCCCGACGGGACCGGTACAGCCGGCCGCGCCCCTCGACCGTCTCCGATGCCCGCACCACCACGGGCATCTCCTCGGCCACCAGGGGGCCCATCCGGCGGCCCTTCCACAGCGCCACCAAGATCACGGCCAGCCACAGCTGCCAGACGATCCAGCTGACGTTGGCCGGGATGAGATCGGAAAGCGAACTGGGAGATGATGTTTCACCCTCGACGAGGTGAGGTGCGTACCAGATGAGACGGGGCCGGGCGCCCGCCAGGTTCATCGCCAGCGCCGCATTGCCCTGCTCCAGCAATCCGTCGTTGGTCATGAAGTGATTGCTGCCCACCACGGTGACGGTTCGCCCGACGTCCTGGTAGCGAACCAATGCCCCGCCGTAGCAACTGATCATCGCGAGTTCGCCCTTGCCCCGATACGCGTCGCTCGGCCCAAAACGCACCGTGCCGGCTCGATCAGCTTCACGCAGTGGGCAATCTGGCCGGATGGCGAGCGTCTCTGCGGCACCGACGCGCAGCTTCGGCGTCAGCACCCTGCGGGTGCGCGCCGTGGGTTCCACCAGCAAGAGGTCGCCGGGGACGCGTGAGAGCCGGTTGAGTAGGGCGTTGTTGGCCAGATACTGGGTTTGCGCCACCAGTAGCAGCGTGTCGGCGCGGGCGGCGTTCTCGACGTCGGCGACGGTGTTGGCGACCACCACCTCGACCCCACCTTCGCGCAGCAATGTCACCAGCGCACGAGCACCCGAGCCGCTGGTCGATTCCGGGTCCATCGTGCCGCCGGGGCGCGGCGCGGTCAGGTAGGTGGCAATCGAGGCGATGACGGTGACCGCGGCCAGGGTGAGCAGCACGCCACGCCATGGTTTGCGTTTCCGGCTGGGGGTGTGCGCCGACTCGGCGCGTGCGGGCATCACCGGACCTGCGCCCAGGAGTCGCTGGGGGCGGGTCGCCCCACGCTCGGCGATGCGGTGGAACGTGAGCGCAAGTGGTCGTCGAGGTCGGCGATCAGCTGGTAGGCGGCTTCGGTGCCGGGCCGCTCACCGTAGGTCACGTCATTGAAGGCGGCCGCCGCCTGCGCCAATTCGCCGGCCAGATACGGCAACACATCGCCGGCATCGTTGGCCAACTCGTTGGCGGTGCGCCCGGGCGCGGGGTTGAGCACACCGGTCTCCTCCAATTCGCGGGCGACCGCGCGCAGCCGGTGCCGGATCGCCGCGGCCCAATTGCCGTCGGCGGCATAACCTTGCGCCGTGGCCCGGTGCTGGGCGGCGGTGAGTTGGCCGGCATCGAAGAGCTGGTAATCGCCGCCGCGATTGGTACGTAGGGTGCGACGTGCGATGTTGATCGCGACAACCACGGCGATCACCAGCAGGATTACCAATACGGTGATGGTGAACCAGCCGCCGGACACCGACGAGCCCTTCTCCAGCAGCCGATACAGCAACTCGTTGATCCAGTCGTTGAGATGCTGGGACAACGAACTCTTGGGATAGATGGGTTTATCGAGTTCGCGCTGTGCGGCCTGGTGCGCGGCATCGCGGTCGATGTCGATGGAAGGCACTGTCCGTCCTCACGAGTCCATTAGAGCGGCCGGGTGAGCCAGAGGGTGTCGGTGGACTCCACGGCGGCGGGGCCGCCGGCGGCCCCGGTTTGCAGAACCAGATCGAATGCCTCGGCCCGCATCCGCCGGTCGGTGTAAAGCAGCACGACAACCCCGGCGGTGAATGGCGCGGTAATGATCTGGCTGATCGCCGAGCCGATGGACGACAGGGTCATGCCCACCAGAAACATACCGGTGGAACCCTCGCTCGCGGTGGCGCCCAGCAGTATCTGGCCGACGATGCCAAACGGCGCCGAGATCGCGCCACCAACCAGGCCGACCACGATCGCGGTCAGCAGTCGGATGCCCAGAACCCGCCAGAAGCCGCCGGTTACCAGCGCAAACGATCTCGTGATCGCGTCGACCAGCGGCAGCCTCTCCAGCACGATCAGCACGGGCGCGAACATCAGCACCGTGTACAGGTAGGCCACCAGCAACCCGACCAGCAGCACCAGCGGGAAGCCCAGCAGTGCCGCGGTCGCTCCGTTGGCGGCGGCGGCCACCCCGACCAGGATGACGACCACCAGGCCCGCGAGCGCAACGAGTCCGGCGCCTTCCAGCAGCGCCAGGCCGATCAGCGCCAGGATCCGCCCACGGACCCTGGCCCAGGCTTCGCTGATGGTGATCGGCGACCCGAATACGGCCCGCCCGACGACGACGGTGAGTATTCCGCTGAGCAGCATGCCACCCAACCAGCTCACCAGCAGGCCGGCCGCCGCGGAGCCGGTCCACGCGCCCACCACGCCCCAGCTCAGTTCGGACGGGTGAGTGTCGAAGCGACTGGCGGCTTCCAGCGGGCCGATCGTGGCGAGCAATGTGATGACCTGCATGACCACCACGACGATGGCGGTCAGGCCGAGCGTCGCTTTCGGATTGGCCCGGATGTAGCCGACCGCGCCGTTGAAGATGTCGCTCAACGTCAAGGGGCGCAGCGGGATGATCCCGGGTTTTACGGCGCCGGGAACCAGCGGCGGCCCGTAGCCCGGAGGCGGCGGCCCGTAGCCGGGCGGTGGCCCGTAACCGGGGGGCGGCCCGTAGCCGGGTGGTGGTCCGTAGGCGGGTGGTGGTCCGTAGGCCGGCGGTGGGTCGGCATACCCCGATGGCGGGTAGCCGGCTGCTTCGTACCCGGGAGCTCCCGAATTCGGCTCGACCGGATATCCCGGCGGCGGCAGCGTGCTCACCGGGTGCAGCGGCTGTCGTCGATGGTCATGTGCTCCATCCTGTCGGCGGTTGGGATAATTCTCAATGTAGGCATGTAGTGTCGGGCGCCCCGCCCATTGGCGCGTAGCGTTTCTCCCATGGCGGAACTTAAATCCCGGCTAATCCCGGCTCCGGTCGGATCTGACCAAGGCGATGAAGTCGCAGGACAAGTTGCGTACAGCGACGTTGCGTATGGTGCTGGCCGCGATTCAAACCGAGGAAGTCTCCGGCAAGCAGGCCAAAGAGCTCACCGATGACGAGGTGCTCAAGGTGCTGGCCCGCGAGTCCCGCAAACGCGGTGAGGCCGCCGAGATCTATACCCAGAACGGGCGTGGCGAGATGGCCGGCAACGAGCATGCCGAGGCACGAATCATCGACGAATACCTGCCGACTCCGCTCACCGAGGCGGAATTGGCCGATGTCGTCGACACCGCAATTGCTCAGGTGGCCGAGCAATTGGGACAACGGCCCCACATGAAGCAGATGGGGATGGTCATGAAGGTCGCCACCGAGATCGCCGAGGGCAAGGCCGACGGCGCCCGGCTCTCCACCGCGGTCAAAGAACGCCTGTAGCGCGCCTGGCTCAACTCCCGCCGCGCGCGGCCCGGCCGGTGTCGACCCGCTCGCGCTGGGGCACCACCACGTACTTGGGATCGCGGGTGGATTCCACCCCGGCCTCAAACACCCCGAACCGCTGCAGCGCACTGCCGGTGAGCAGGGCCAGGCCGCACAGCGCGACGCCAAGGCGGTTGCGGCCCGCGGCGAGCGTGCCCAGCGCCCCGCCGACGGTCAGGTATTCGGCCCACTTGCGGGTCCGGTGCGCCGGCCCTGTCGTATAGGCCTCGCCGACCAGGCCGAGCCGCCGCTCGAGCAGCCGCGACGCCGCCACCTCCAGCGCCGCACCCGCGACGCTCATCCGCCGTGCCGGAGCGGCTTCGGCGACCGGTGCCAGCAGCATGCCCAATCCGCCGCCGCTGGCCGCGGCCGAGCCGGTGAAGACGAAGGGCAGGTACGGATGGGCTTCGTGCCAGGCCGGGACTGCCGTCTGGGACAGCAGCACGGCGGTATAGGACGCGACACCGGGAGCCACCGCGGCCGCCGACAGGCCCGCGGGCCGGGCCAACCGGGCCAGCAGCGCGCCGAGCCAGGTGCGCCGTAGCCGCGCCGGCATCAGTTCGGCGGCCCCGGCCAGCCCGGCGCCGGGCCCGTAGGTGGCCAGGATCCAGGTCCCCACGCTCATCGGCGAACTCGGCTTGGCCACCCGCAGCATGTGGTGAAACCGTTCCGGGCGGCCCAGATCGGCGATCAGGAAGTAGGAGCCGGTCGCGATGCTGGCCAGGGCGCCGACCCTGCTCACCCGGCGCAGTGCCGGTTGGCCGTTGAGATCGGCTCCCGCGGCCAGCAGCGCCGAACCCGCCGACAGGCCTCCGGAGAACAGGTAGGCGGCGATCTTCCACTCCCAGGCGGGTGTTTTGAGTACTGGGCGCCCGTAGTAGGAACGGAATTGCGCCCGCGGCACCGCGAGCTGCTCCCGGCTGCCCCGGCCGCCCGTCATGGCCGCCCTCGCCCGGCGAACGCCGACACGGCGATGGCAACCAGGGCCGACGCCGCCATTCCGGCGTAGCGCCACATCGCCGGCGTGTCCCGGGTGGGCACCACCGGGTCCGGGGGTAACCCGTAGACCTCCGGCTCGTCAAGCAGCAGAAAGAAGGCGCCGTTGCCGCCGACCCCGTCGTTGGGGTCATGGCCGTAGAGCCGGGCTTCGGGCACCCCGCGGTCGTGTAGCTGCTCGACGCGGTGTGCGGCGCGCTCGCGCAGTTCCTCTAGCGGGCCGAACTGAATCGAGTTGGTGGGGCAGGCCTTAGCGCATGCCGGTTCCAGACCGTCGCGCAGCCGGTCGTAGCACAGCGTGCACTTCCAGGCCCGTCCGTCGCCCTCGCGCCGCTCGATGACTCCATACGGGCAGCCCGACACGCAGTAGCCCCATCCATTGCAAATATCTCGCTGCACAACGACCGTGCCGAACTCGGTGCGGAACAACGCGCCCGTCGGGCACGCGTCCAGACAACCCGCGTGGGTGCAGTGCTTGCACACATCCGAGCTCATCAACCAGCGGAAATCGGCGCGGTCCTGCGGGCCGCTCGCCTGCCCGGGCCGCTCGAACTTCGGAACCCCGAGATCTACCGGGGGGCGGGCCTGTTCGATGAATGCGAGGTGGCGCCAGGTGCTGGCCCCCAGCATCCCGGTGTTGTCGAAGGACATCCCCAACAGATTGAAGCCGTCGTCGGGAACCTCGTTCCATTCCTTGCAAGCCACCTCGCAGGCCTTGCAGCCAATGCAAATCGAGGTGTCGGTGAAGAATCCCACTCGGGGTGGATGGTCGGTGTACCCGGCGTCGCCGGCGGGATCATCGAGCGGGCCGTAGAAGCTGTTGCTGCTCATGGGATTTCCTCCGGATCCGGGTGCGCGATCCCGTCGTCGCGGGTGGTGTCCAGATGCGTGCCGGTTTCCGTGGTAATCCCGGCCCGGCGGCGGTATTCGGCGATGTAGTCCAGTAATGCCGGTCCGCGGGGGTGCCAGCCGGGCTGGACATCGCAGGTGGCGACCTTGCTCTCCTGGATGAAAACGTTGGGGTCCAAGACCACTCCGAGCAGATCGTTGACCACGTCACCTTCGACCAGCCCGGTGTATCCCCAGTGGTATGGCATCCAAACCTGTTGCACTACATGGTCTTCAATGCGCAGCGGGCGCATCCGGTCGGTGACGAACACCCGAGCGTCCACCGCGGTGCGGCTGGTGATCACGTGCGCCCAGCCCATATGGGTCAGCCCGCGCATGCGTGCCAACTCCGGTGACACCTCCATGAACAGCGCGGGCTGCAGCTCGGTGAGGTAGGGCAGCTGACGACTCATCCCCCCGGCGGTGTGGTGCTCGGTCAGCCGGGCCGCGGTGAAGACGAACGGGAACACCTCGCCGCGTGCTTCCGGTGGGGAAGGGTTGGACGGGTTGTCCTCGCGCCCGAACACGATTCGCGTCGGGTTGCCCTGCTGGGCATACAGTGCGTTGCGTACCGGCGATTCGTGCGGCTCGTAGTGCGCCGGCAGCGGGCCGTCGGCCAGGCCGCTGGGGGCGAACAGCCAGCCCTTGCCGTCGGCCTGCATGACGAAGGTGTCATCACCGCGCAGCGCCTCGACGCCGACGGCACCCTCGGGTGGGCGGTAGCCCGGCGGCTTGTGCTTTTCGAAATCGGGCACATCGTGGCCCGTCCACTCGCCCAGCTCGGCATCCCACCACACCAGCTTCTTACGCTCGCTCCACGGCCGGCCCTGCGGGTCGGCGGATGCCCGGTTGTAGAGCACCCGGCGGTTCAACGGCCAGGTCCAACCCCACTCGTTCTCATAGGGGCGCTGCTCGTCGCGCGGTTTGCGCCGCGCCGCCTGGTTCACCTCGTCGGCGTAGACACCGGAGTAGATCCAGCAACCGCAGGCGGTGCTGCCGTCGGCCTTCAGACTCGGGTAGCCGTCGATGGTCCGGCCGGTGCCCAGATCGATCCCGTTCATGTGACGCAGCACATCTGCACCGGACGGCTCGTCGCCTTCGGTGGCGTAGTCCCAGGCCAGCTGAAGCAGTGGCCGGTCGCGCTCATCGGTTGAGCCGGAGAGCTTTTCGCGCAGCTTGCGGCCCAGATGGTAGAAGAACCACAGCTCCGAGCGGGCGTCGCCGGGCGGATCGACGGCCTTCTCCCGCCACTGCAGCATCCGCTGGGTCTGGGTGAAGGTGCCCGCCTTCTCGACGTGGGAGGCCGCCGGGAAGAAGAACACCTCGGTGCGGCAGGTCTGCGGCGAGATCTCACCGGTCTCCACCTCCGGCGCCTCCTTCCAGAAGGTGGCGCTTTCGATCATCACCAGGTCACGCACCACCAGCCAGTCCAGGTTGGCCATTCCCAGCCGCTGCATGCGGCCGTGGGCGGATCCGACGGCCGGATTTTGGCCGAGCAGGAAATAGCCGAACACCTTGCCGTCGATCATGTCCATCACCGTGCGGTAGGTGCTGTGGTCGCCGTTGATCCTGGGCAGTTAGTCGAAGCAGTAGTCGTTGTCGGCGGTTGCGTGCTCGCCCCAGTACTCCTTGAGCAGGGACACCATGTACGCATCGGCGTTGTGCCAGAAGCCCTTTTGGTTTCGGCTCTTGATGTTGTCCAGGTAGTCCGACAGGGTGGCCTGGCCGGCATAGGGCATGTCCAGGTAGCCCGGCAGCAGGTTGAACAGAGTCGGCACATCCGTGGAACCCTGGATGCTCGCGTGTCCGCGCAGGGCGAATATGCCCCCGCCGGGCCGGCCGATGTTGCCCAGCAGCAGCTGGATGATCGACCCGGCGCGGATGAACTGGGCGCCCATCGAGTGCTGGGTCCACCCCACGCTGTACACCAGTGCGGTGGTGCGCTCCCGGCCGGAGTTTTCCGTCCAGGCCCGGGCTACTTGTAGGAAACTCTGGGCTGGCACCCCGCAGACCCGCTCGACCATCTCGGGGGTGTAGCGGGCGTAGTGCCGCTTGAGGATCTGGTAGACGCAGCGCGGGTGCTGCAGCGTCGGATCGGCGTGATCGCCCGGTTGGTACCGCCAGGTGGCCGGATCGTAGGAGGCGCTGGCGTGGTCGTAACCGCTGAAAAGACCGTCGAGATCCTCGGCGTCGCAGTAGTCCTCGTCGACCAGGAACGGCGCGTTGGTATAGGCGGTCACGTATTCGCGGAAGTCCAGATCGTTGGACAGGATGTAGTCGATCACCCCGCCGAGGAACGCGATGTCACTGCCGGCGCGCAGCGGCACGTGCCGGTCGGCGACCGCGCTGGTGCGAGTGAAGCGCGGGTCGATGTGGATGACCTGGGCGCCGCGTGTCTTGGCTTCTATCACCCACTGGAACCCCACCGGATGGGCTTCGGCCATGTTCGAACCCATGATGACGATGAAGTCCGAAGTGGCGAGGTTTTGCTGGTAGTCCGTCGCCCCGCCGCGACCGAAGGAGGCTCCCAGACCGGGAACCGTGGCGCTGTGTCAAATACGGGCTTGGTTCTCGATCTGCAGCACGCCCAGCGCGGTGAAGAGTTTCTTGATCAGGTAGTTCTCTTCGTTGTCCAGGGTGGCACCACCGAGGCTGGCGATTCCCAGGGTGCGGCGCAGGGTGTGCCGGTCGGCATCGAAGTCCTGCCAGCCCTTGCTGCGGGCGTCCAGCACCCGGTCGGCCACCATGTCCATGGCGGTTCCGAGGTCGAGGTCTTGCCACTCGGTGGCGTACGGCGCCGGTAGCGCACCGTGGTTTCCCGTTGCGCACCGGTGACGAGCTGCTTGCTGGCGGATCCCTTGGGGCACAGCCGCCCTCGGCTGATGGGGCTATCCGGATTGCCCTCGATCTGAACGACTTTTCCGTCCTTGACATACACCTTTTGCGCACAGCCGACCGCGCAGAACGGGCACACCGAATGCGCGACCTCGTCGGCGGATGCGGTTCGTGGTTGCAGCTGCGCGGACCGTTTGGACTGGGCGGCCTGGCCGCGCCCCAGCGGATCGGCGCCGGTGAGCTGCCGGTAGATCGGCCAGGACTGGATCAACTTGCCGACGTCCTTGTTTCGGCTCATCAGCGTCACCTTTCTCCGGCCCGGGCTCTGCTGAGACTACGCGATGGGACCCGGTGTCGCCTACCTTCGGCGGCGCTGCCAACTATCGTCCGGTTGTATTGCCGGACAGTGTGTTTGGCGCAGGCCGGCGGGCGTTCGCAGTGGTTGATCTCAACGCAAGGTGCAGCAAGGGTGCGTACTGGCGAATTATTTCATCGTGGGTCATCGAGCAGGCGGGTTCCAGGCACAGGATGTAGCGGGTCACGATCAGACCGGCAATCTGACTGCAGAACATCGAGGCGCGTTTGCGCGCGTCTGTTCCGCCGAGCTGTGCCGCGATCTTGTCGATCAGCTCGCGCTCGACCATTTCCTTCACCCGGTTTGCCAGCGCCGGATCGTGGGCGGCGCCGGCCACCAACGTCCGCAGCGATGCGCCGCTGGCCGGGTCTTCCCACAATGCCAGTAGCCCGGCCAGGACACGCTGGGGAAATGTCGTCGGGTCGCCTTTGGCGACCGCCCGATCGAGCACATCGGCGGGGTTTGCCGACAAGGCAAGAGCCTCGCCGACGAGCCCCCGTTTCGACCCGAAGTAGTAGCTGATCAGTGCGAGGTCGACGCCGGCCTCGGCCGCCACCGACCGCAGCTTCACCCCTTGGTAGCCGCCTGCTAGGAAACGTCGCCGCGCGACCTCGAGGATCTTGGCCCGCGTATCGGGCTTGCCGGCCCTGCGCCCCCTGGCCCTCGAATAATTCATCACCGTTGAAATATTACCGGCGCGCGGGTCACGGTGGGCGGATGCTCACCACGTTGCCAACCCCGCCGCAGACCCCGCTGGTTCGCAGGCCCAGGCATCAGGGTCTGGTCTTGACCGTCACCTGCCTGGCCTTGGGAACGGTGGTCGCGGCGATGGCCTCGCTGAATGTGGCGCTGCCCGATATCGCCCGGCAGACCCATGCCGACCAGACCCAGCAGGCTTGGATTGTGGACGCCTACAGCCTGGTGTTCGCATCCTTGCTGCTGCCCGCCGGCGCGGTGGGGGACCGCTACGGCAGACGGTTGGCGCTGCTGGTCGGCCTGGTTGTGTTCGGCGCCGGATCCGGGGTGGCCACCCTGACCACCGACCCCACCGCGCTGGCCGGGCTGCGTGCCTTGCTGGGAGTCGGCGCCGCGCTGATCATGCCCGCCACGCTGTCGACCATCACCAGCAGCTTTCCGGCGCAGCGACGCGCCGCTGCGGTCAGCATCTGGACCGCCGTCGCCGGTGCCAGCGGGGTGGTGGGCTTGCTCGCCTCGGGGCTGTTGTTGCAGTGGTGGTCCTGGCAGTCGATTTTTTGGCTGAACGTGGTGCTGGCCGCGGTGGCGCTGACCGGCACGCTGCTCTTTGTGCCGGAGTCGGCCGAGCGCGATCCGCTCCCGCTTGACGTGGTTGGCGCGGTGCTGGCGGCCGCGGGCATCGCGGTGCTGGTCTACGCGGTGATCGAGGCTCCGGCGTACGGCTGGACCGATCCGGTCACGGTCGGCGGTATCGCGCTGGGCCTGCTCATCCTGGCCGGTTTCGTCGTCATCGAGATGGGGCGCCGCTACCCGTTGCTCGACCCGCGGCTGTTCACCAACAGCCGCTTTGCGGCCGGCTCGCTCGCGATCACCCTGCAGTTCTTCGCGCTGTTCGGCTTTCTGTTCGTGATCATGCAGTACCTGCAATCGGTTCGTCACTACAGCGCGCTGACCGCCGCACTGGGCCTGTTGACCATGCCGATCGGGATGATTCCCAGTTCCCGGCTCAGCCCCTACCTGACGGAAAGATTCGGCATCCGGCTTCCCTGGGTCGCCGGCCTGCTCATTGTGGCGGAGGGGCTGATGGTGCTGGCGCACCTGGACAGCGCCGACCCCTACTGGCACATCGCCAGCGGATTGATCCCGCTGGGGGCCGGGCTGGGGCTGGCGATGCCTCCGGCCACGACCGCGATCACCGGCGCGCTGCCCTCGCGTCTGCAAAACGTCGGCACGGCCGTCAACGACTTGGCTCGTGAGCTCGGCGGCGCGCTGGGTATTGCCGTGCTGGGCAGCCTGCTGACCGCGACGTATCGCAATCATCTCCCCACCGCCGGGGCCGTCTCGGCGTTCTGCACCGGCCTGCACGTCTCCCTGACCGGCGCCGCCCTGACCATCGTTGCCACCGCGATAGCGGTGGCCGCGCTGTTACGCCGGCCCCACCGGCCCGGCCGCCACCGGCGGTCCCGCTCAGCCTGGCGTGGTCGGCAACGTGCGCGTGCCGGCTTCACCGCGGCGAGTGATCCGAAGCGCGTCGAGCTGTTCCAGCAACGGCACCGCGACTCGGCGGGTGGTTCCCAGGACCCGACGCGCCTGGCTCACCGTGAACGGCTGGGGCAGTGTCGCGAGGATCTCGGCCGCCCGCTCGAACGCGTCCGGACCGAGCATGACCGCGTCGGCGACCCGGGTCAGCCGGCCGGCGCGTACCGCCGCGGCCAGCTCACGCGCTCCGAGCCCCAGCTCACCCAATTCGTCGGCTTCCGGGGCGCGAAACGGTTCGGCGGCCAGCCGTCCTTCGAGGGTGCGCACCGCCGCGTCGACCCGCGCTGGCAGGCCCGTGCCGGGCGGTCGCACCAGCCCGTCGGCCACGTCCAGCCCGGTTCCCACCAGCAGCGGGGGAACCAGCTCGGCGGCAGGTAGTCCCACTTGCTGGCGCAGCGTTTCCAATGGCATCCCCGCCGCGACATCGTGGTCGGCGGCCCAGTGGGTGACCGTTGCCGCGGCGTGTTCGCGTCTGGCGGCCCACCACTGCGGATCGACCAGCCAATCGCCCACCCGCAATCCGGCGAGCGGCAGCCCCATCGCGCGCAGCACCGCGGCCCGCGCACACTGTGGCGGCCGGATCCGCCCGCCCGTCAGCTCCTGGGCCCGCTCGCGCGCCGCACCGCGCCGGCGCAGGCTGGGCGGGGCGACGTCGAGGACCTCGATTCCGGCCGCGATCCGATGTTGCCCGGGGTCGCGCAGCAGTCCGATGTCGCCGACCCGCAACGGCAGCGGCCGGCTCAGCCGCAACTGTGCCGCTTCGGCTCCCAGCGCGCGCACGTACACCGGCACCGCCGCCGAGCCGAGGTGCGCCACCAGCTCACGGTGCAGCTTGACCGCGGACCGCAGGGACACGTCGATCTCGGTGGTGTCCAGCCAGGCCCCCGGAGTGCGCACGGTATCGCCGCGAGCGATGTGCCGGCGATCGACGCCTCGCAGGTTCAGCGCGACCCGGGCCACCGCCGCGACCTCGGTGTGATCGCGGCCCAGCGATTGCAGGCCGCGGACGGTGACGCGCTGTCCGGCGTGTTCGAGTTCGTCGCCCACCCGGATGGTGCCGGCGCTCAGCGTCCCGGTGACCACCGTGCCCGCACCGCGGACCGTGAAGGCGCGATCGACCCACAGCCGCACATCGGCGTCGCGGTCGGGTTCGGGGAGCCGATCGGTGAGCGCGAGCAGTTTGGTGCGCACCTGGTCTAACTCGGTGCCCAGCGCGACAAATGGGTCAGCCATCGATGTGGTGGCGAACCGTTCGGATGCCGCTCGAATGGCCGGACCGAGGTCGGCCAGATCGGCCTTGCTGATGACCAGCAGCGCGTGCCGAACCCGCAGCGCATCGAGGGCGGTCAGATGCTCCTCGGACTGCGGCATCCAGCCCTCGGTGGCGGCCACCACGAACAAGACCGGGCTATCCGGCGGCATCGCCCCCGAGCCGCCGAGCATGTTGGTGACGAATCGTTCATGGCCCGGTACGTCGACGAATGTCAGCTGGCGCCCATCCAGCTCGGTCCAGGCAAAACCCAGATCGATGGTCAGCCCACGGCGCTGTTCCTCGGCCAGCCGGTCCGGCCACATGCCGGTGAGCCGGTGCACCAACGTCGACTTACCGTGGTCGACGTGCCCGGCGGTGGCTATGACAAACACGCCCGCACCGCTGCCAACAGCAGCTCGTCCTCCTCGGGAGCCACGGTACGCAGATCCAGCAGGCACCGGCCGGCCTCGAGGCGGCCGACGACCGGCGGGCTACCGGTGCGCAATGTCGCCGCATAGGACTCGGGCAGGCTCAGCCCGGCGCTGGGCAACTCGACACCGGGGGCCCCACCTCCGCCGACGGCCGCGATGCAGTCCACCGCCGTCGCCCCCACGCTCTGGGGCAGCTGCGCGATGATCCGCTGGACCCGCGCGCGCAGATCGGTCAGGTCGGCGCCCAGCGCTTGGGCGACCGGCGTCGGCGGGCCCACCACGGTGGCTTCCAGGGCCGCGGGCGTGAGTTTGTCCACTCGCAGGGCCCGCGCCGCCGGATGGCGGCGTAGCCGTTCGATCAGGTCGGCATCGCCGAACAGCAGGCCGGCCTGTGGGCCGCCGAGCAATTTGTCACCGCTGGCGGTGACCAGGTTGGCGCCGTCGCGCAGCATCGTTGTCGCATCCGGCTCGTCGGGCAGCAGTGGATGTGGCGCCAACAGCCCTGACCCGATGTCGACCACCAGCGGGGCGTCCAGCTGCGCGAGTTCGCCGACGCCGACCGCCGAGGTGAACCCGGTGACGTGGAAGTTGGACGGATGAACCTTGAGTACAAAGCCGGTGTTCGGGCCGATCGCCTCGGCATAGTCGCGCAGGCTGGTGCGGTTGGTGGTGCCGACCTCACGCAGCCGCGAACCCGTGGACGCCAGCAGTTCCGGGATGCGGAAGCCGTCACCGATTTCGACCAGCTCGCCGCGGCTGAGCACGATTTCCTTACCCGGGGCCGCCAGCGTGAGGGCGGTCAGCAGCAGGGCGGCGGCGTTGTTGTTCACCACGTGCACGCCCGCCGCGCTGGGCACCGTGCGGGCCAAAGCGGCCAGCGCGCTGCGGCCGCGGCGGGCACGCCGGCCGGTGGCCAGATCGAACTCGACGTCGGTGGCCCGGCCGGCGGTCACCACCGCGTCCAGTGCGGCCCGCGATAGCGGCGCTCGCCCGAGGTTCGTGTGGACCACGACGCCGGTGGCGTTGATGGCCGGCCGCAAGCTCGATGCCGTGCCGGGAAGCGCGTCGATCGCGTGCTCGGCGACTTGGTCCGGCTCGATCTCGCCGGCGCGGGCGCGCTGCTGGGCCTGCAGAATCACCGATTTCACCAGGGTGCGCCCGAGCGTGCGCTGGGCCTCGGCCAGCTTGGGATGGGCGAGCAGCACGTCGGTGCGCGGCACCGCGCGGCGCCGGTCGCTGCCGTCACCCATGGCGATCGGCGCGGTGGCGGAGGCGGACGGGAATCGAACCCGCCAACGGCAGCAGCTGTCGCTCGACGGTTTTGAAGACCGCGCCGGTCACCAGACCGGAGACGCCTCCCTGGGCCATAGCGACAATTATGGGAATGGTGACAGACCAAGGGACTTACCGACTGACTCAGTACGCCCATGGCGGCGGGTGCGCCTGCAAGATTCCGCCTGGCGAGCTGGAGGAGGTGGTTCGGGGCCTGGGCGCGGCCGCGCCACGTGATCCGGTCGGCGAGCTATTGGTCGGGCTGGAAAGCGGTGACGACGCGGCCGCGGTGCTGATTGCCGAGGGCACCGCGCTGATCGCCACCACCGACTTCTTCACCCCGGTCGTCGACGATCCCTACGACTGGGGCCGAATCGCCGCCACCAACGCGCTTTCGGACGTGTACGCGATGGGCGGACGGCCGGTGGTAGCGGTGAAGCTGTTGGGATGGCCGCGCGATGTGCTGCCCTTCGAGTTGGCGACCGAGACACTGCGCGGTGGCCGCGACGTCTGCGCCAGCGCGGGTTGTCATCTCGCCGGTGGGCACAGTGTCGATGACCCGGAACCCAAGTACGGGCTTGCCGTGACCGGGATCGCAGACCCGAATCGTCTGTTGCGCAACGACTCCGGTAGGCCAGGAACTCCGCTTTCGCTGACCAAACCACTCGGAATCGGGGTGCTGAACAGTCGGCACAAGGCCACCGGGGAGCGCTTTGCGCAAGCCATTGACGCGATGACCACTCTCAACGCCGACGCGGCCGCCGCCGCGGTGGCCGCCGGCATCGAATGTGCAACCGACATTACGGGTTTCGGGTTGCTCGGGCATCTGCACAAGCTGGCGCGGGCGAGCGGGGTCACCGCAGTGATCGACTCGACCGCGGTGCCCTACCTGGACGGGGCGCGCCAGGCGCTGGCCGCCGGATACGTCAGCGGCGGCACGCGCCGCAATCTCGAGTGGGTGGGCCCACACGTCGACCTGTCCGCGGTCGATGAGTCCGAGGCGTTGCTGCTCGCCGACGCGCAGACCTCCGGTGGGCTCCTGATCGCGGGGGAGATCCCCGGTGCACCCGTCATCGGGGAGCTGGTCGCCCGCGCCGACCACACCATTGTGGTGCGCTGAGTTTGCGCGCCTGACGCTAGTTTGCCCGGTGCCGACCTGGGTAACCCGGTATGTGGTTTCGGCCGAAACAGTGCGGTCTTGACGTCTTGGTCTGCAGCGGCCACTTCTCGCCAACCGTTGCTGCACGCATTACGGGCGGCCTCGGGCTGACAACCAGGGCAAGGCCATGACCTATGAAACCTATGAAGGAGTATTCACATATGTCCGACGAATTGAACGGCAAGAGTATTGCCATGCTGGCCGCCGACGGAGTCGAGAAAGTCGAACTCGAGCAACCGCGCGCCGCCCTGCTGCAAGAAGGCGTGCGGGTCGAGGTGCTGTCGCTGCAAGAAGGTGACATCCAGGCCCGTGACCACGATCTCGAACCGGCGGGCAGATTCGCGGTTGACCGTCCGGTGCGGACCGCGTCGGTCGCCGAATTCGACGGTTTGGTGCTACCGGGCGGAACGGTGAACCCGGACAAGCTTCGGATGGACAAAGCTGCGGTCGATTTCGTCCGCGACTTTGTGGAATCCGGAAAGCCTGTTGCGGCAATCTGTCACGGTCCCGTGATGCTGGTGGAGGCCGGTGTGGTCCGAGGGCGAACGATCACCTCATATCCGAGTATTCGCACCGACCTGCGCAATGCGGGTGCCAACGTGGTCGACGAAGAGGTCGTGGTTGACGGCAATCTGATGACCAGTCGCTCACCGCCGGATCTACCGGTGTTCTGCGCGGCGATCGTCAAGCAATTCGCGGCCGGGGCATGCCACTGAAATTGGGTGCGCGAGTGTCGGACACCGCCGCTAGTATCGAATGTATGTTCGAATCGATGGGGGCGGCCACGCGCACCGACCACCCCTGTGATGCGCTCGCCGAGCGGCGCCAGTTGCGCACCCCGACGGCAGAGTCGGTGGGTTGGGTGCAGCGGATCGGTGCGGCCGCGCGGGCCGAGAACCGCGCCGCGGCCGCGCAGCTGATCGAGATCGGGCAATTGTTTGCCTACCGGCTGTCGCGGTGTTCGGAGACCGAGGACTGGGCGGTCGACACCATGGAGGCGGTGGCGGCGGAGGTGGCCGCGGGGCTGCGGATCAGTCAGGGTTTGGCGGCCAGCCGGCTGCGCTATGCCCGGGCCCTGCGTGAGCGGCTGCCCAAGACCGGCGCGGTATTCGCGGCGGGTCAGATCGACCTGCGGGCGTTTCAGACCATCGTGTTCCGCACCGATCTGATCGTTGACCCGCAGGTGATGGCCGCCGTGGATGAGCTGGTGGCCCTCAACGTGGGGCGGTGGCCATCGATGACGAAGGCCCGTCTGTCCGGACAGGTCGACGCCATCGTGGCCCGCGCCGATGCCGATGCGGTGCGCCGCCGTAAGGAACGCCACGCCGACCGGGAGATCTGGATAGGGCAGGACGCGGATGGAATCTCTCGCATCGACGGCAGCATGTTCACCATCGACGCGCACGCCTTGGACCGGCGGCTGTCGGCGCTGGCGGCCACGGTGTGCGCGCAGGATCCCCGCAGCCGGGAACAGCGGCGCGCGGGTGCGCTCGGGGTGCTGGCCGCCGGTGGAGACCGGTTGGGATGTCGCTGCGGGCTCCCGGACTGTGCGGCCGGTGCCCGGCCCGCTGCCCAGTCGGTGGTGATCCATGTGATCGCCGAACGGGCCACACTCGACGGCGACGGCGGGGCTCCGGCCTGGGAGGTGGGGGCTGACGGACTTGTCACTCCGGAATTGGTTGCCGAGCTGGCGAAGTCGGCCAAGCTGGTGCCGCTGCGTCACCCCGGCGATGTCCCGCCGGAACCGGGATATGTGCCCTCGAAGGCGTTGGCGGACTTCGTGCGGTGCCGGGATCTGACCTGCCGTTGGCCCGGCTGCGACCAGCCCGCGCTGAACTGCGATCTGGACCACACGATCCCGTACGCGCAGGGCGGGCCCACTCACGCCTCGAACCTGAAGTGCTACTGCCGCACCCACCATCTGGTCAAGACCTTTTGGGGCTGGCATGACCAGCAACTGCCCGACGGAACCCTGATCCTCACCTCGCCGGCCGGACACACCTACGTCACCACCCCGGGTAGCGCCCTGCTATTCCCCAGCCTGTGCCGTTCCACCGGCGGACTGCCGGCAGCCGAGGTCGACCCACCATCGGACTACTGCGACCAGCGCAGCGCGATGATGCCTCGACGTCAGCGCACCCGGGCACAAGACCGCGCCCGCCGCGTCGCCACCGAACGTCGTCAGAACCACCACGCCCGCAGCACCCAGCCGGGCGGGCAAGCCAGATCCGCCGCGCCGCCGACGCCGCCGCAGCCCGAGCCCCAGTCCCATCCACCGCCATTCTGAAACCCCCGGCTGCGGTGCGTCAGTCCTCCGCGGGCAACCGAAATGTCATGTCGATGGCGGTGCCGCCCGGACTGTTGTCGATTTCCACTTCATCGCTGATGGCCCTGATCAGCGTCATGCCTCGACCGCCGTTGCCCGGGCCGGCCGCGGGCTTCTTCCAGGAACCGGAGTCGACGACCCGGGCGTGAATTGCCCCGTCGGCGGCTTCAACGTCGAGCAGCATCGTCCCCACGCTCTGCCCGCGATAGGCGTGCTCGATGCAGTTGGTGCACGCCTCGCTGACCACCAGCACAATGTCACCCGCCTGCTCGTCGGGAACTTCGGCGGCCTGCAGCCACGACAGCAACTGGCGCCGAACAATAACCAATTGGTCTGGGGTAGCACTGGTTTCAATCCGCAGCGGCCCGTGCTGGTACCGATAGGCCACCATCGCGACATCGTCGTCGTAAGCCCCGGTGGGGGCCAGCTGACTCAGCACCGCGTCGGCGACGGCATCGATCGGCAGCATCACGGAGTCGGCCACCACATCGGCCACCCGGCCCAGCCCCTCGTCAATCGACTCGTACCTTCGCTCGACCAAGCCGTCGGTAAACAGCAGCAGCGTCGACCCTGGCGGCAGCACCTGAGTCGCTTCGGGTCTGGGCTCCACCCGGCGCACCGCCAGCGGCACGGACCGGGCATCGGTCAGCAGGACGGGCCCGGACTTCGGCTCGGCCAGCACCGCGGGCATATGGCCGGCATTGCTGTAGTCGAGGATGCCCGATTCGGTGTCCAGGATGGCCAGGAACACCGTCGTGCAATAGGCATCGGGAATCAGCGATGCCGCCGCGTCGAGTTGTTCGAGCAACAGCGCCGGTTGTGCACCGGTGAGCAAGAGTGCGCGCGCCGAACTGCGCAGCTGGCCCATGATCGCGGCGGCCGGCAACCCGCGCCCCACGCAGTCGCCGACGACAATGCCGATGCGGTGCTCACCGATCGGCAATACGTCGTACCAGTCACCGCCGATCTCGCGCGGCGGCACCGCGGGCTCATAGCGCACCGCAAAACCGGGCGGTGGTTTCACCGGCGGCAGCATGGCCCGTTGCAAGGTCAACGATGTTTCCCGGGCGCTCTCGAACTGCCGGACGTGCCCGATCGCCAGGCTGAGGTGAGCGACGAGGACCGTGACCAGCAGCCGATCCTCGGCGGTCACCCAGCGCGGTGCCCCAAGTTCCAGCCACAAAGCGACGTCCGCGGTGCCGGAGAGCACCGCGACCAGCCCCTGTGCCCTGCCCGGGGAGTTTGGCCACTCGATCGGTCTGGCGGTCAGCGGGAGTTGGGCACGGGCGCCCAGGAACGTCTCGCGCAGCTGCGGATCCAGGGCACGCCAGGACGATTCCGCCGGCTCCCCGGCGACCTGCACGGTAGGTTCGCCGTCACTTGGTGGCCACATCACCGCGACCACACGTTGCACGTCGACCGCGGTACGGCACTCGTCCAGGGTGATCGAGAGCACCTCGGAAACGCTCTTGGCTACGCTCACCGATGTTGCCAATCGCAGAACCGCGCTTTCCCGGGCGGCGAAGGCGCGTTCGGTCGTGATGTCGCGAACGGTGCCGACGTAGACGTCCCGGTCCGAGCCGGATCCGTGAACCGCGTTGATACTCACCGCAACCCAGGACAGATGGCCATCTTGATGGCGAATCGGTGTTTCGTAGTCGGCGCTGCCCTCATGTCGAACCCGCTCTTGCTGTTGTGCCGCGGATTTGCGGTCCACCAGCCACGGGTGTGGCCACCGGTAGGGCAAGCCTTCCGCCGGATAGCCCAGGATCTCGGCGAAGGCGTTGTTCATGTCGATCACGGCGCCCTCATGGTCGGCGACGAAGAACCCTTCCTGTAACGAGTTCACCAGGGCGCTGCGGAACTTGTCGCGGTGCGCGAGATCCTCGGCGCGGGCCCGCTGCTCCTCGTAGCGTTTGGTGCCGTCCAGAAATCCGCGCGTCGCAACGTCCAGCGCGGCCAATGTCTGCAGCAAGAACTCCAGCGCGACCGACCGGTCGGACCCAGGGTTCGGCGAGATTTCGTCGAGCAGCCGGAAGTGGTTCTCGATGATGTCGAGAATGCTGATCTGTTCCTGCAGGGCCCGGCGGCCGAACTCATGCCCGACGGCCAGACTGTTCTCGTCGCGGGTGTCCAGATACGCGCGCAGCGCGTCGGCGTACTGGGTCTGGAACGCATCGACGGCGCTGAAGTCTCCGGTCTCGGTCATGTCGATACGCCCCGGTGGCGTGCGGCGAGGACAAGGGCGTCGTCGTTTTCTTTGGCGTGCTTGACCAGAATCTGTTCGGCGATCACCGGGGCGGACGCCGCAAAATCGATGTGATCCAGGTAGTCCTCGGCGACGCCGCCGCTGGCTATGACCAGGAGATCGCCCGCGCGCATGGGAACCATTTTGGCCGGGGTGATCTCCGGGATCCGGTAGCCGACAATGCCGGGGGTCAGTCGCACGCTGGATCGGACCTGCACGCCGCTTACCGCCTTGGCGACCAGGTTGGCGCTGACATTTCCCACCCCCGTCCACACCAGTTTGCCGGTGGGCAGATCAATCCTGGCCAGGGTCATCGCGACCCCCCTGCTGCCGGTCAGGACCCGATGACAGAGCTGGATCAACACCTCGAGACGTTCGCCGCGCGCATTCTTGACCACCTCGACGGCCCGCAACGCGGCGCTTTCGGCGGCCGAGCCGTGCCCCAGCCCGTCCATCACCCCGAAGAGTGCGGAGTCGTCCTCGGTCTCGACGGCGATCGGCTGGTCGCCGAGAGCGTGCTCACCGGGCCGCGGGCGACCGGCCGTCGCCCACTCGATTGGCCCGAATCGGCCACTATCACGCACGAGGCGGAACCCATTTCCACATCTCGACGATCGTTCCGCGGCCTACCACAGACTCCACGATCAACCGGTCCATCAGGCGCCGCGCTCCCGGCAAGCCCATGCCCAGCCCGCGCCCGGTCGAGTAGCCGTCCTCCATCGCGCGCTCGATGTCAGCGATGCCGGGACCGTCGTCTTCGGCGCGCACCACCAGGGCCTTGCGGCCCTCCCGGTCCTGCACGGCCACCCGAACCGCGCAGCGACCGGCATAGCTGGTGATATTGCGCGCGATTTCGGAGATCGCGGTGGCGATCATGGTGACGTCGGTCAGCGAGAATCCGAGGTCGAGGGCGAGTTGATGACCGGCTTTTCGGGCGGTGACGATGTCGTCGGGATGGTTGATCCCGACCACGCTCTCATCCGCCACCGTCGGGCCCGATCGTCGACTTCCGTAGTCCCAGTTGCTTGTTCAGCAGCGCCACGCCCTCTTCGAGGTCCAGGGCGGTTTTCATGTCGTCGAAGGTCAGGCCCAATTGGACCATTGAAAACGCGACTTCTGGCTGCAGGCCCACGATCACGGTGGTAGCACTACGCAATCGGGTCATGTGGGCGATGGTCTGCAACGAACGCGCCGCGAACGAATCCATCACGTCGATGGCGGTCACGTCGACCACAATGCCCTGGGCGCGAAAGCGGCTGACCCGCTCCATGAGGTCATGCCGGAGGCGTTCGGTGTCGCTGTCGGTCAGTGCGGACTGAACCGTCGCGATCAGAATCGGACCCTGTTTCAAGATCGGTACTGGCATGACAAACCCTCGATGGCTCGACCTGTGCGGACTAGTCGTCGGTGCGAGTGACTGCGTAGCCCAGCAGCCGCTCGGCTTCCTCTATTCCCCCTTGTAAATCGCCCACGGCATTCATCTTCGAAAGGTCGAGTCCGATGGTCACCAGCGTCAGTGCGATCTCGGAGGACAAGCCGGTGATGATCACGTTCGCGCCCATCAATCCGGATGCGTCGACGGTTTGGACCAGGTGGTTGGCCACCGTCGAGTCGATGGCGGGCACCCCGGTCACGTCGATGACCACGACCTTGGCGCGGTTGGCCCGGATGGCCCGCAGCAGTTGCTCGGTGACCTGTCGGGCGCGCTGACTGTCCAGCACTCCGATGATCGGCAGAATCAGCAGTTGCTCGCGCACCTGCAGCACGGGCGTGGACAGCTCCCGGATCGCCTCCTGCTGCTGTCGGATGATGCGCTCATGCTCCTGCACGAAGCTCACCGCGACGGTGTTGGCGATGCGGTTGGCCGCCGGTTCGTAAGCGTCCAGAACTCGGCTGAGCATCTCGAAGTCCGTCTGATACTTCTCGAACAGCGAGCGGGCCAGCACGTCGCGCAGCAACAGGACGATGCCGACGACCTCATCGGTTTCCACGCCCCTGGGAATGATGCGTTCGGAGAGATCACGTGCGTAGGCCTGCAACGCCTCGACGCTTCCGGTCTCGAGCACCTCGACGTAGTTGTCGTACACCGCGGTCGCTTCGGAAAAGATCTCGTCGGGCGTCATCGCCGTGAGCAGCCGCGCCTCGGTGATGCTGCGGGCCCATTTCTCGCGCAACGCGGTTCGATTTTGCCGCAGATGCTCGACCAGCTGCGGCAGCAAACCTTCGCTAGACACGCCGATCGGCCCAGAGCTGGTACTGATGCTGCTGCTGAAGACGGACGGCGAATCTGACATTTGGCCTCCCAAGTGCCGCGCCGCGCTCCGCAGGGCGCTGGTCATATGGCGAGACTAGCCTGGAGGCCGCTGTGGAACGCGTTGAGGTCTTCTTCTTCTCGCAGTTCGTGAGGCAGGTTAGGCTTGCAGCACACCGAAGGCTCGGACAAAGGACCGCCATTGTCAGCTCCCGATTCGATCACCGCCGTGGTCACCGATCACGATGGAGTCACCGTGCTCAGTATCGGCGGCGAAATTGATTTGGTTACTGCTCCGGCCCTCGAAGAAGCCATCGGCGCTGTCGTTGCCGATAACCCGACGGCGCTGGTCATCGACCTTTCCGGGGTGGAGTTCCTCGGCTCGGTGGGGCTGAAGATCCTGGCCGCGACCTACGAGAAGCTCGGCACTGCGGCCGAGTTCGGCGTGGTCGCGCAGGGGCCCGCGACCAGGCGGCCGATTCACCTGACCGGTCTGGACAAGACTTTCCCGCTCTACCCCGCCCTCGATGACGCATTGACCGGCGTGCGGGACGGCAAGCTCAACCGCTAGCGCCTGCTTTTCGCTTCGGCTACTTGCGTTTTCGGGCACCGAGGGTTCCCTCAGGTGCGATGATCACGAACATGGATGTCGATCATCCGGAACGAGATCAACGCTGGGATTACCGTCGGCGGCGGGAAACCGAACTGGAACGGCTCGACCGCAACTGGACCAGCCTGCTGCAGGAG
The DNA here is from genome assembly GCF_002355775.1 of Mycobacterium ulcerans subsp. shinshuense. NCBI lineage: Bacteria > Bacillati > Actinomycetota > Actinomycetes > Mycobacteriales > Mycobacteriaceae > Mycobacterium > Mycobacterium ulcerans. The sequence continues at coordinate 286,705 of NZ_AP017624.1, forward strand.
CTGCGGGTGGTGCAGACCGGGGTTCAGCTGCTGACCGGGTTCCTGCTGATGCTGCCGTTCCAGCAGCGCTTCGAGGTTCTGGGGCTACACACGGTGTATTTGGCGACGGTGGCGTTCTCGGTGGGCGCGACGATCTTGTTGGTCGCCCCGGTGGGCATGCACCGGTTACTGTTCCGGCGACACCGTCTTGTGGTGCTGGTTTCGGCGGCACATCGCTGCGCCTATGCCGGGTTGGTCCTGCTGGGGCTGGCTTTGACCGGGGTTACCGCCCTCATCTTCGATGCGGTGTCAGGACGTACCGCGGCCATCATCGCCGGGTCGTGCGCGCTGGTACTTTTTGCGCTCTTCTGGGTGCTGGTCCCGCTGCTGCTGCGCACCCGCGACGTGCAGCTTCCCGACTACTGATCGTTTCCTTGCGTGTGAGTTGTCGCCTTGGTGGGTAATTTCCGGTTGAGCTACCGGTCTCAGGGGGAATAGAAGAAGCAAGGGCAAGATCCGGGGAACGGCCAGTTTGGGGCTTGGCTGGCCGAATGGAGAAGGGGGAGCGACCATCTGGGGCGCAGACGCCGGCGGGGCCGGAATGAAAAATGCGGAGGGCGCAGCAGTCCAGCGATGTGGGCCGCTGATGGCGCGCTCCGGAATGGATTGAGCCGGTGCGCGCGGGTACGTCGTTACGGTGGAATCGCTGGTCAAGGGTGGGGCGCTTCCGCTACATCGCTCGTGATGATCGCTGGGAATGGTCAGATGAGCTGGCTCGGATGCACGGGTATGAGCCGGGTCGGGTCAGGCCGACCGCCGATCTGCTGGTTGCGCACAAACATCCCGATGACAAAGCGGTCGTCGCTGAACTGGTAGACCAGGTGTGTCGTTATGGAAAGCCATGCAGCAATCGGTTTCGCATTATCGATACGGGTGGCGTCGTACACATCGTCGTGGTGCTGGCGAATCCGCTCTATGACGGTCACGGGTCGCTGGCCGGCACTGCCGGGTTCTATGTCGACATCACCGAACAATATGAGGTCGACATGCAAAAGCGGTTGACCCAAGCGGTCACCGCGGTCAACGCCCGAAGGGCGGTCATCAATCAGGCCATCGGGATGCTGATGCATGAGTACCGGCTGGATGCCGAGTCCGCTTTCCAGGTGCTGGCCAAGTGGTCGCAGAAATCCAACACCAAGCTGCGGCTGTTGGCCGAGCGTGTCGTCGGCGACCCCGACGGGCGAAACGTGCTGCTCAACGAGGCCGCGGACACGGTCGGGGAACTGCTGCGCGCCGCCCGCAACGGGCATGGTTAACCTGTTGCAGTTCAGCGACATCACAGCCGGCGTATAGACCAGTCTCAGATTGGACTATGCGGCTATAGTGTCCATAGGATATGTAAGCTGCCCGTCGATGTGCGCTGCCCATGGTCCGCGTTTGATCGTCCCTGCTGGGAGTGAGCATGATTTGCACCGGGAATAGCGTTGTGCGGGTTGATGACCGGCTGGAGTCGGCCCCCGGCGAGACCGCCACGAGCGTGTCGGGCTTGGTTGCGGCAGGTGTTTGGGTGATCGGCCTGGTGATCGGCCTGATCGCGTTGGGAATCGGGCAGGTGGGGATCGCGTCCACAACGCTCGGCGTTGCGATTGTGGCCCCCTGGCTCGGGCTGGCTGCGGCGTCGCGCAGCCGCCGCACTCCGGCGCGCGTACGCGCCTAGGTGTGGCCCGCGGCCGATCGGGGTACTGCATGTGCCACGGGTAATCACATCCGGTGTGTAGCCCGGTCACTCTGCAGGAAGGACCGCCGATGCCGGCCGCCAGCGATTACGATGCCCGCCGCATACCCGATTCCGACGCCGCCGATCCGTCCGGCCTGCGCGAGCTGGCACCCACTTTGCCGAGGTCGTCGACCGCGACCATCGATGCCGTCGACGACGACCCCAATGCGGCGCCCGTCTTCGAACCCCCGGGTGCGGATCTGTCCGGCGAGGAACTGTCGGTCGCGGTGATTCCGCAACGCAGCGACGAGTTCATCTGCTCATGCTGCTAATTGGTGCAGCATCGCAGCCGGTTGCGCAGTTCGATCGGTCAGCTCCCGGTCTGCGCCGACTGTGTGTGATTCTTGACCCCGCGGTAGGCGCCGTGTTGGGTCGTTAGGGTGCCTGCATCCGCTCCCTCGGCGCGCACACCGCCGGCTCTGCGCCGACCGCCCGGCCTACCTGCCCCGCGCCGCTTGCGTACGGTGTTCGCCGCCGCCTACGCGGTCGCATATCTGGTTGGTGGCGAGCGGCGAATGCTGCGATTGATCCGGCGCTACGGGCCGATCATGACGATGCCCATCCTGAGCCTGGGAGACGTGGCGATCGTCTCGGACCCGGCACTGGTCAAAGAAGTCCTCACCGCGCCGCCCGACGTGCTCCTGGGCGGTGAGGGAGTGGGACCCGCGGCGGCGATCTACGGGGCGGGTTCGATGTTCGTCCAGGAAGAGCCCGAACACCTGCGGCGGCGCAAGCTCCTGACGCCGCCACTGCACGGCACGACGCTGGGCCGTTACGTGCCGATCATCGAGGAGTCCACCCGCGCGGCGATGCGCGATTGGCCCGTCGATCGTCCCTTTGAGCTGCTTGGGGCGGCCCGGGCGCTGATGTTGGATGTGATCGTCAAGGTCATCTTCGGTGTCGACGATCCCGACGAGGTGCGGCGGCTGGGCCGGCCTTTCGAACGCCTCCTGGACCTTGGGGTTTCCGAGCAACTGACCGTCCGCTATGCGCTGCGCCGAGCGGGAGCGTTGCGGGTATGGCCACAGCGGGCGCGCGCCTACCGGGAGATCGAGGACGTCGTCATGCCGCTGATCGCGCAGCGGCGCAGTGACCTTGGCCGCACCGAACAGCGCGACATCCTGGGGCTGCTGATCAGCGCCCGGGGCGATGACGGTGAGCAACTGTCTGACCAAGAGATACGTGACGACCTCATCACGTTGATGCTGGCGGGCCACGAAACCACCGCGACGACGCTGGCATGGGTTTTCGACCTGCTGCTACACCATCCCGATGCGCTGCGGCGCGTCCAGGAGGAGGCCGAGGGCGGCACGGAAACCTTCACCACCGCGGTGATCAACGAGACGCTGCGGGTCCGGCCGCCAGCCCCTTTCACGGCCCGCGTTGCTGCGCGCCCGTTCCGGCTCGGGGGCTACCTCATCGACCCCGGCACCCGAATCGTCGTCCACATGATCGCAATCAACCGCAACCCCGACGTGTATGAGCAGCCGAACCGGTTTCGTCCCGAGCGGTTTCTGGGCACGCGGCCGCAAACCTATGCCTGGGTTCCGTTCGGCGGGGGCGCCAAACGCTGTCTGGGCGCCGCTTTCTCCATGCGGGAGTTGGTGACCGTGCTGCACGTGTTGTTGCGGGAGGGGCAGTTCACGGCCGTTGACGAGGCGCCCGAGCGCATCGTGCGGCGCTCCATCATGCTGGCCCCCCGCCACGGCACCCGAGTGCGCTTCCGGCCCCGGCTCCAAGAATCCTTTTAGAACCCTCCAAGCGCGGGCCCCGAGTCTGGTGAAGCAACGGAACCGTCCGCCATGAAGGGAACAGCAGCCATGACCACCATCGACCTGCAGTCCGCATCCGCTTCGCCGGCGGCGCCGGTCCGCGAGACGAACGTCTATGCTTCGGCCGCGCTGGCTTTCGGCATGGTCGGTGCGGTCGTTTTGAGCGTCATCTGCGCGATCGCCGCGCTGGTCGACAGCAAGAAATCGGATCAGGGCCGAGCCGAGGCGATCGCCGGCCTGGTCATGTCGGCAGGCTGGGTCGCGGTGCTATTCGCACTGGCCCACTGGCATGTCGTCTAGCGGCTAAGAGCCGAGACAGACCTGCGATGACCTGAGTCGGGGTGGCGGGATTCGAACCCACGGCCTCTTCGTCCCGAACGAAGCGCGCTACCAAGCTGCGCCACACCCCGCTTGAAGCCACGACAGCCTATCGCACCGGCCCACCAACTCACTAAACAGCTGGCCAGAGGCTAGTTCCAGGCGCACGAGCGCTCGAACTCGACCAAGGCCTGGGCCGGATCGGTCGGATCCAGCCCCTGAGCGCTGACCCATTCGTCGTTGAAATAGGTCTCGGCGTAGCGATCGCCACTGTCGGCGAGCAAGGTGACCACCGAGCCGCTGCGGCCGTCGGCGACCATCTCGGCCAGCAGGCCGAACGCGCCCCACAGATTGGTGCCCGTGGACGGACCCACCCGACGGCCCAGAACGGCGCTCACGTGGCGTGCTGCCGCGATTGAGGCGGCATCGGGGACAGAGACCATACAGTCGACCACACCGGGCAGAAACGACGGCTCAACCCGCGGGCGGCCGATGCCCTCGATCCGAGAAGACTTGGGCATCACGATGTCGTAGCGGTCCTCGGCGTAGGCGGGGAAGAACGCGGAGTTCTCCGGGTCCACCACGCACAGTCGGGTCGTGTGCCGGCGGTAGCGGATGTAGCGCCCGATCGTCGCGCTGGTGCCGCCGGTGCCCGCCCCCACCACGATCCATTCCGGAATGGGGTGCTGCTCCTCGCCCATTTGGGCGAAGATGGACTCGGCGATGTTGTTGTTGCCGCGCCAGTCGGTGGCACGCTCGGCGTTGGTGAACTGGTCCAGGTAGTGGCCGCCGGTTTCCTTGGCGACCCGCTCGGCCTCGGCGTAGACCTGGCTGGAGTTCTCCACGAAATGGCACCGGCCGCCTTGCGCCTCGATCAGCGCAATCTTGGAGGCGCTGGTCGCGGCCGGCATCACGGCGACGAACGGCAGACCCAGCAGGGCCGCGAAATACGCCTCGGAGACGGCCGTGGAACCCGAGGACGCCTCGACGACCGTGGTGCCCTCGCCGATCCAGCCGTTGCACAACGCGTACAGGAACAGCGACCGAGCCAGCCGGTGTTTGAGGCTGCCGGTGATGTGAGTCGTCTCGTCCTTGAGATACAACTCGACGTTCGCGTCGTTGCTCCACGCCGAGGGCAGCGGGTAGCGCAGCAGGTGTGTGTCGGCGCTGCGGCGGGCGTCTGCCTCGATCAGCCGGACAGCATTGTCCGTCCAATCCCGGGCCAGACTGCGGACCGCAACGCGAGCCTGCCCGCTCAACGGATCGACATGGTTGGTTGGGAGCGGTCCAGGTTGCTGCTGGAATCTCGGCCGCCCATCGGGGCGGCGATCAGCGTCAGCAGGGTCGCCTCGGGCCGGCAGCAGAAGCGAACCGGGGCAAACGGGGACGTGCCGATCCCGGCCGAGACGTGTAGGCGCATGTTCGCGCCCCACTGGGATGCGCCCTTGGCCCGGGTGCGATCCAGCCCGCAGTTGGTTACCAGGGCCCCGTAGAACGGCAGGCACAGCTGCCCGCCGTGGGTGTGGCCCGCCATCACCAGCTGGTAGCCGTCGGCGGCGAAGCGGTCCAGCACCCGGGGCTCCGGAGAGTGGGTGAGCCCCAGCCGCAGGTTGGCGGCCGGGCTCGCCGGGCCCGCGATCGCGTCGTAGCGGTCCCGATTGATGTGCGGGTCATCCACCCCCGCCGCCGCGATGTGCAGGCCGGCCACCTCGAACTCGCGCCGGGTGTGGGTGAGGTCGAGCCAGCCGCGCTCGGTGAACGCCGCGCGCAGATCCTGCCAGGGCAGGGGTTCGCCGCGAACCCGGTGGCCGGGGTTGATCAAGTAGTTCGCGGGGTTCTTCAGGCGCGGCCCGAAGTAGTCGTTGCTGCCGAAAACGAACACCCCCGGCCGGGACAGCAGGTCGCCCAGGGTTTGCACGACCGCGGGCACCGCCTTGGGGTGGGCCAGGTTGTCTCCAGTGTTGACCACCAGATCGGGCTCCCAGCTGGCCAGCTCGCGCAACCAGGCTTGTTTGCGTCGCTGGTTGGGCAGCATATGAAGGTCACTGAGGTGCAGCACGCGCAGCGGCGTGGAGCCCGGGCTCAGGACCGGCATCGTGACCTCGCGCAGCACGAACGCGTTGCGTTCGATGAGCGAGGCATAGCCGATCCCGGCGACCGTCGTGCCGAGTGCTACGGCACTGCCGCGCAGTAGGACGGATGCGGCCCGGTGCCGGCCGCTAAGCGGCCCGGGGAGCAGCTTGGTGATCGGTGGTTGGGCATAAGCCATGCAGGCAGGATACTGCCGGTTGCCGACTGCTCGCTCGTGCCGCCACCAGATCCCCCGGGGAGGCCCTCGGGAGGCCCTTAGGGAGGCGGCGGTGCCAGCAGCGGAATCGTGATCGGCGGCAAGCCGGGAATCTCCACGACCTGCGACCCGACCGGGGGCGGCGGTTCACCTTCCGGCGGCGGCGGCGGTGCCGGCGGGATGCCGTTGCTGATTTGGATCGTGATGATCGACCCGGGGATGGTCTGGCCGCTCGGGGAGGTGCCGACCACCTCGCCGTATCGGGCGCTGCTGTTGACCGCGTTGGGTTGATCGGCGACCTGGAATCCCGCGTCCTTGAGGCGCTGGCGTGCCTGGTCCACGTCCAGACCCGCCACGCTGGGTACCCGAGAGCCGGGCGCGCCGTCCACATAGCGCGGATCGGTGGGCGGCAGCTGCACCTCGCCGAAGTCGGTGGCGATCGGCTTCAGCGCGGTGAACCAGGTACGGGCCGGCTCTTTGCCGCCGTACAGGTCGCCGTTGCCGCAATGGCGCAGCGGCCCCGAACACAGATCCGTCGGATTGGTCGAGTCGTCGTAGATGTAGTTCGCGGCCGCGTACCGGTTGGTGAAGCCGACGAATCCGGCCGACCGGTGGGCCTCGGTGGTGCCGGTCTTACCGGACACCGGCAGGCTCCAGCCGGCCGCGCCGGCCGAACCCGACGCCGTGCCGCCGCCCACCGCGTCCTTGCTCATCGCGTTGGCCAGCGTGTTGGCCAGGCCCTCGGGCACCACCTGGTCACATGTTTCGGTGGTGACGGCAACCTCGTTGCCGTTGCGGTCGATCAGCTTGTCGACCGGGTTGGGTGGGCACCACACGCCACCCGAGGCCAAGGTGGCCGCGACGTTGGACAGTTCCAGCGCGTTGACCTCGATCGGGCCCAGGGTGAAGGAACCGATGTTCTGGCGCTTGACGAAGTCGGCCAGACTCTCGTTGCTGTCCGGGTTGTAGTCGCGGGCGGTGCCGGGATTGGCGTAGGAGCGCAGTCCGAGCTTGATGGCCATGTCCACGGTGCGCGACACACCGACCTGCGAGATTAGCTTGGCGAAGGCGGTGTTGGGCGAGGTGGCCAGCGCGTCGGTCACGCTCATGGAACCTCGGTAGTTACCGGCGTTGATCACGCACCAGGTGTCCTTGGGGCAGCCCTTGGCCCCACCGCTGCCCATGCCCTTGCCCTGGAACCGGCCCGGTACGTCGAGTTGGGCATTGATGCCCATGCCCATGTCCAGGGCGGCGGCCGTGGTGAAGATCTTGAAGATCGACCCGGCGCCATCGCCGACCAGGGAGAACGGCTGCGGTCGCATGGTTTCGCCGGCGTTGATGTCCAGGCCGTACTTACGGTTGCTGGCCATCGCGAGCACCTGGTGAGACTCCTTGCCAGGCTTGATGACGTTCATCACGCTGGAGATGCCGGGCAGGGTCGGGCTGGCGAACTTGTCGATGGCCGCCTTGACCGGGACCTGGACGTCGGGGTCCAGCGTGGTGCGGATCAGGTAGCCGCCCCTGGCCAGCTGTTCCTTACTGATTCCGGCGCGCGATAGGTACTCCTGGACGTAATCGCAGAAGAAGGCGCGATCGCCCGCGGCGATGCAGCCCCGGGGCAGCTCATTGGGTTGCGGCAGGATCCCCAGCGGCTCGGCCTTGGCGGCGCGCAGTGCGTCGGCCTCCGACGGGATGTTTTGGATCATGGTGTCGAGGACCAGGTTGCGCCGTGCCAGCGCACCGTCGGGGTTGGTGTAGGGATTGAGCGTGCTGGTGGACTGCACCATGCCCGCCAGCAGCGCGGATTGCTGCCAGTTCAGCTCCGAAGCGTTGATGCCGAAGTAGGTCTGGGCTGCGTCCTGCACGCCGAATGAGTTGTTCCCGAAGGACACCAGATTCAGGTAGCGGGTCAGGATCTCGGGCTTGGTGAAGGTCTTGTCGAGGGTGAGGGCCATGCGGATCTCGCGCAGCTTGCGCGCCGGGGTGGTTTCGACGGCCGCCCGCTTCTCGGCGTCGGTCTGGGCCGTCACCAACAACTGGTAGTTCTTGATGTACTGCTGCTCGATCGTGGACCCACCCCGGGTGTCGAGGTCGCCCGAGGCGTAGCCGGCCAACCCGGTCAGGGTGCCTTTCCAGTCGACGCCGTTGTGTTCGGCGAAGCGCTTGTCCTCGATCGAGACGATCGCCAGCTTCATGGTGTTGGCGATCTTGTCGCTGGGGACCTCGAAGCGGCGTTGCGAATACAGCCACGCGATCGTGTTGCCCTTCGCGTCGACCATGGTCGATACCGCGGGGACTTCGCCCTGCAGCAGCTGCGCCGACCCGTTGGCCACTACTTCGGAGGCCCGGTTGGACATCAGACCGATGCCGCCGGCAAAGGGAAACATCAGCGCCGCGGCGACGATGCTGGCGAGCAGACAGAACCCTGAGAGCTTGAGCAGGGTGAGTGCGGCCGGGGGACGCTCGGACATGCGTACTACAGTAGCGGCCCCCTTGTCACGCCTCCGCGCCGCGCGATCGAAAAAAACTTTTTGCCCGAGGTGGGCCGGCGTGTCGCCGGGTGGAGAGCCAATATTTGCGCTCGCGTCACAGGTCAGGGGCAAAAACGGGGACCAAGGCGGACTGTTTCCCCCGGCCGATTGGCACAACTCGGGACGATCGTCCCAAAAAATCCGTTATCGGACTGTTGCGCAATTGCCAGCTGACCACCTAACTTACATACGCAGTGAGATTCAGGTAACACCGATGTGGACAGTGTGTCGTTCGTCGCAACATCGGCTGGTACCCGAGGTGGGCGGTCGCGTAAGCGGCTGGGAGGAAGGGATCAGCTCGTGTCGGGAATTCGTCCTGTTGATGGAAGGGCAAACCTAACGTCGGCTCAGAACCTACTGAGCACTGGCGAGGCTGAAGAACGGATCAACTGGGTATCAAAGGCGCTCTGCCGGGCTACCGACCCGGACGAACTCTTTGTTCGTGGTGTCGCACAGCGCAAGGCCGCGGTGATTTGCCGGCACTGTCCGGTGATGCAGGAATGCGGCGCCGACGCGCTCGACAACAAGGTCGAGTTCGGCGTCTGGGGCGGCATGACCGAGCGGCAACGCCGGGTGCTGCTCAAGCAGCATCCCGAGGTGGTCTCGTGGTCGGACTACTTCGAGAAGCGCAAGCGCCGCAGCGTCGGATAGAGCGCACGTGACCGGGGGGTCAGCGCAACGGCGGGCAGTCCCTTCCTGATTACTTTTTTGTTACACGCGCCGGTTGGATGCACTCTAATTGTCTTGTGCCCAATAGGAACTGGCTTGTGCCCAATTGGCCCGACCGTCGCGGTCGGTCCTAACGGGCTGGCGTAGCGCCCCCGCCATTGCCGGCGGCGGTGATCTGATCGGCGAGTGCGCGCAGGGCGTCCAAGTCGGAAACGTCGAATGGCAGCGACGGCACGCCGATGATCGGCACATGCGGATTGGCCCCGGTGAATCGGGACAGCAACCGAATCTCGCGCTTGGCTGTCTGTGCCCGGTCGGCGTGGATGCGCAGCACCGCCGCCGTCAGCGCGGCCGTCTCCGAATCGGCGTGCTCCTCGTCCAAAGTTTCGGTTGCGTCGATGGCCCGTTCGACCGGCAGCCCGCACAGGGTCGGATGGGTGCGGTTCAACACCAGTCCGGCCAGCGGCATGCTTTCTTCCGAGAGTCGGTCCACAAAGAACGACGCCTCGCGCAGCGCGTCGGGTTCGGCCGCCGACACCACCACAAACTGGGTGCCGCGGCGCTTCAGCAGGGCGTAGGTCCGGTCGGCCTTCTCCCGAAAGCCGCCAAAGGTCGCATCCAGTGACTGCACAAAATCGGCCGCATCGCCGAGCATCCTCGAACCGAGCACCGTCGACATGGCCTTCATGGCCAGGCCCATCACGCCCGTCAACAAGCGGCCAATGCCTCGGCCGGGAGCGAGCAGTAGCCGCCACAGGCGGCTGTCCATGAAGCTGCCCAGGCGCTTGGGTGCATCCAGGAAATCAAGAGCATTGCGCGACGGCGGGGTGTCCACCACCACCAGGTCCCACCGGTCCTGGGCCAGCAGCTGTCCCAGCTTTTCCATTGCCATGTATTCCTGCGTGCCGGCAAGGGACGTAGCGACGGTTTGATAGAACTGGTTATCCAGAATCGATTGTGCCCGTTCGGATCCGGAGTACTGGATCACCATTTCGTCGAACGTTCGGCGCATGTCGAGCATCATCGCGTGCAGCTCACCGGAGACCTCGGGGGCCAACGGCACTCGTTGGGGCACGTTGCCGAGATCATTGACGCCCAGCGCCTGTGCCAGTCGCTTGGCGGGGTCGATGGTCAGGACGACCACGGTGCGGCCATATTCGGCCGCTCGCAACGCGATCGCCGCAGCGGTGGTGGTCTTGCCGACGCCTCCGGCCCCGCAGCACACCACCACACGGTTGGCGGTGTCGGCCAAGATGGCCGCCATGTCAAGAGTTTTCGGCACGCTACTCATCGAACCCCCTGCTGTGCAAGTGATTCCGAAAGCTCGTACAAGCTGCCCAAGTCGACTCCATCGGAGATTGTCGGTAGTTCCAGTCGCGCCACTTGCAGGGCGTCGAGTTGCTGCGCCGTCTCGGCACGCGCGGTGATTCGGGTCGCGTGTTCGATGGTTTCGGTCAGCAGCCCGGCGAAATCGGCATCCGCGAGCTCAATTCCGGCCATTGCCAGCCCGGACCGCACCGAGTCCGCGTCAACGTCTCCCTCGGCGGCCTTGGCGAGGTCCCCGGGATCCAGATAGGCCGGAATATTTCGGTTCACGATCACGCTGCCGATCGGCAATTCCATCTCGGCCAGTTCTTCGATGGCTTCCAGCGTCTCCTGCACGGGCAGCGCTTCCAGCAGGGTCACCAAATGGATGGCGGTCTGGTCGGAGTGCAGCAGGTTCACCACGCCCTCGGCCTGCGAATGCACCGGCCCGCCCTTGGCCAGGTCGGAGACGGCCTTGGTGACGTCGAGGAAGCGCGCGATCCGGCCGGTCGGGGGCGAATCGACAACGATCGCGTCATAGACCGGCAGCCTGTTTTTGTCGACGCGGACCACCGTCTCTTTGATCTTTCCGGTGAGTAGCACGTCACGCAGGCCGGGTGCGATCGTGGTGGCGAATTCGATGGCACCGATCCGGCGCATTGCCCGGCCCGCGATGCCCAGGTTGTAGAACATCTCGAGGTACTCCAGGAAGGCGGCCTCGATGTCAATCGCCAGTGCATTGACCTGACCGCCACGTTCGGCGGTCGCGATCTTGACTTCTTGGTATGGCAGCGGCGGAACGTCGAAGAGCTGCGCAATGCCTTGGCGCCCTTCGACTTCGACGAGAAGGACCTTGCGGCCCCCCGCTGCTAGGGTAAGTGCGAGAGCCGCCGCGATCGTGGACTTTCCGGTGCCGCCCTTGCCGGTTACAAAGTGCAAGCGGGCCTTCGACAAGCGCGATGGCCACCCGACGGAACCGCTGCCGCTAGATGTGTTTGCCACCATCGCATGCTAGCCCTACCGGCCCGTATGGGAACCGGCCTGGCCGAAGGTTTTCAAGTTCGACCGATAAGCTCGCGCTATGACCCAATCCACCACATGGGAGTACGCGACGGTTCCGCTGCTCACGCACGCCACAAAACAGATCCTCGATCAATGGGGAGCCGATGGCTGGGAGCTGGTGGCGGTGCTGCCCGGCCCAACCGGTGAGCAGCACGTCGCCTACCTGAAGCGTCCGAAGTAGAAGTAAAGGGTCTTGATTCTGATGAACGCTACATCCCGGCTCGCCGAACTGGGTATCACGCTTCCGCAGGTGGCGGCGCCGCTGGCGGCCTACGTCCCCGCGGTACGAACCGGCAATCTCATCTACACCGCGGGGCAGCTGCCCTTGGAAGCCGGAAAGCTCCTCGGCACCGGCAAGGTTGGCGCCAACGTCACACCGGAGGAAGGTAAGGCGCTGGCGCGTGTCTGCGCGCTCAACGCGCTGGCCGCGGTGAACTCCCTGGTGGACATCGATTCGGTGACCCGGGTGGTCAAGGTCGTCGGGTTCGTCGCCTCCGCGCCGGGCTTTCACGGTCAGCCCAACGTCATCAACGGTGCCTCGGATCTGCTTGCCGAGGTGTTTGGCGACAAGGGCGTGCACACGCGTTCGGCGGTCGGTGTCGCGGAGTTGCCGTTGGACGCCCCGGTGGAGGTCGAGCTGATCGTGGAGGTCGGCTAGCCGCCGTGTCCGAGACAGCCGGGTCGCTGACGCATCCTGCATACGGCCGGTTACGGCCGGTCACCGACCTTGCCTCGGTCCTGGTTGCCGATAACCCGGGTCTGCTGACCCTGGAGGGCACCAACACCTGGGTGCTCCGCGGCCCACGCAGTGACGAACTGGTTGTCGTCGATCCCGGCCCGGCCGACGACGAGCACATTGCCCGAATCGCCGCGCTGGGCCGCATCGCGCTGGTGCTGATCAGTCACCGCCATGGCGATCACACCGACGGCATCGACAAGCTGTTCGAGCGCACCGGTGCGCCCGTGCGCGCCGCCGATCCCCAGTTCCTGCGCGGTGACCCGGTGGCGTTGAGCGACGGCGAGGTCATCGATGCCGGCGGGCTGAAAATCACCGTGTTGGCCACCCCGGGACACACCGCGGACTCGCTGTCGTTCGTGCTCGAGGATGCCGTGCTCACCGCCGACAGCGTGTTGGGGCGGGGGACGACCGTCCTGGACAAGCAGGACGGCAGCCTGTCCGAATACCTGGAATCGCTGCATCGGCTCCGCGGTCTGGGGCCGCGCATGGTCCTGCCCGGCCATGGGCCGGACCTGGCCGACATTCGGATCGTCGCGCAGGGATACCTGGCGCACCGCCAGGAGCGGCTCGAGCAGGTTCGCTCGGCGCTACGGGAACTCGGCGAGCAAGCCAGCGCTCGCCAGATCGTCGAACACGTCTACGTCGACGTCGACGAGAAGCTCTGGGATGCCGCCGAGTGGTCGGTTCAGGTGCAGCTGAACCATCTGCACCAAGCCGGGAGCCAGTCCTAGCGGGCTCGGCGGGCCAGCCGTTCGGAGTCCGAGATGAGCACGCTCTTGCCCTCCAGGCGGATCCAGCCCCGATGTGCGAAGTCGGCCAGCGCCTTGTTGACCGTTTCCCGGGAAGCGCCCACCAGCTGGGCGATCTCCTCCTGAGTCAAGTCGTGGGTGACCCGCATGGCGCCGCCCTCTTGGGTGCCGAAGCGCTGCGCGAGCTGCAACAGCTGCTTGGCCACCCGGCCGGGCACGTCGGTGAAGATGAGGTCGGCCAGGTTGTTGCTGGTCCGGCGCAGCCGGCGGGCCAGAACCCGCAGCAGCTGCTCGGCGATCTCCGGCCGATCGGCGATCCATACCCGCAGCGCGTCGCGGTCCATTGACACCGCCCGCACCTCGGTGATTGTGGTCGCGCTGGAGGTCCGAGGTCCGGGGTCGAAGATCGACAGCTCACCGAACATGTCGGACGGTCCCATAATGGTCAGCAGGTTCTCCCTGCCGTCCGGCGACCTACGTCCGATTTTCACTTTGCCGGCGACGATGATGTACAGCCGATCACCGGGCTCACCTTCAGCGAAAACCGTGTGTCCGCGGGGGAAGTCAACGGGCTGCAGTTGTTTGGTTAATGCTGCGACTGCGCCGGGTTCAACCCCTTGGAAGATTCCTGCCCTTGCCAGGATCTCGTCCACGTTGCCTCTTCAGCTTTCCAACGAAGTGATATGGGCGGGCCAATCTGTTGACCGTTGCCGAGTCTAAAGGTTATGCCAATCAGTACGACGTGCCAACGCTACACACGATTCACGTGTCGGGTCGACGTAAACTGCGGATTGGTCCGCAACTGGGCGTGCAGGTGGTTGAACGCGCCTTCCACCCCAGGTACGGCGTGATGCTTCCCGGTCAGGGCCCTTGGCGCCGAGGCGTCGCTGAGAGCCAGCGCTTGGCGTCGATGCAGATATTCCAATGCTTCGGGCATCCCCTCGCGGGCCAACGTGCGTACGTCGACGGCCCGAGCGTGGTCGAGAAACTCGGCGACGTCGGAAGCGCTCACGGTGTCGTCGGACAGCGCTACCTCCAGCCGACCCAGACCGAGCGTCGTCAGAATCAGCAACGCCGGAATACCCGCGACCAGCAACCATGACACAAGGGGAGTAAACACGGCTTCGAATCAACACCAGGTCTCAGCGAGATCACGAAATCAGTACTCTGTCGTAGGTGAGCGTGGCAAAGGTGTCTGGGGGGTCCAAGCCCACCGCGAATGCGTCCACCCCCAAGCTACCCAAGCGCTGGTCCGAAGAGACCCGGACAGCCTTGGTGCGGCGGGCGCGTCGGATGAATCGCAAACTGGCACAAGCGTTTCCCCACGTGTACTGCGAGCTGGACTTCACCTCGCCGCTGGAGTTGGCGGTGGCCACGATTCTTTCGGCGCAGAGCACGGACAAGCGGGTGAATTTGACGACGCCGGACTTGTTCGTGAAATACCAGACGGCGCTGGATTACGCCCAGGCCGATCGCCCCGAATTGGAAAACCTCATCCGCCCCACTGGTTTCTATCGTAACAAGGCGAACTCTCTCATCGGCCTCGGGCAAGCTCTCGTCGAGCGGTTCGACGGCCAGGTCCCGGCCACCATGGAGGAGCTGGTGACGCTGCCCGGGGTCGGGCGCAAGACGGCCAACGTCATCTTGGGCAATGCCTTCGACGTTCCCGGGATCACCGTGGACACTCACTTCGGCCGACTGGCGCGACGGTGGCGCTGGACCGCCGAAGAAGACCCGGTCAAGGTGGAACACGCGGTCGGCGAGCTGATCGAGCGCAAGGAGTGGACGCTGTTGAGCCACCGGGTGATCTTCCACGGCCGCCGCGTCTGCCACGCTCGCAAACCGGCGTGCGGCGTGTGCGTGCTGGCCAAGGATTGCCCCTCCTATGGGCTCGGTCCCACGGAGCCGCTGCTCGCCGCACCACTCGTGCAGGGTCCGGAGACCGAGCACCTACTGGCCATGGCCGGGCTGTGACCGCGCGCTAGTGCCGGAGCTGACGCGGCTGACACCTGGGGCTCGCTGGACCATTGCGGTGCTGGCGGTAGTGGTCGCGCTGATAATCGCGTTGGCCGCCCAGCTGCGAGAGGGTTCCGGGCCGGCGGGGCACACCGGTGCGCCGGTCGCGCGCGAACATCGTGATGCTGACACGCCGGCTGCCCTGGCCGGGCCACGACGGCGCTCGAACCTGCCGCCCTGTCCGGCCGGCGGCGCTGGTCCCGGCCCGGCCCGGTTGCAGGGCGTGGTGGTGGAATGTGCGGCCAACGGTGCGCCCGTCGATGTCGCCTCCGCCGTGGCCGGCCGCCGGGTGCTGCTCAATCTGTGGGCGTATTGGTGCGCGGAGTGCACGGCCGAATTGCCGGCGTTGGCCGAGTACCAACGACGCGTTGGATCCGAGGTGACCGTGCTGACCGTTCACCAGGACGAGAATGAAGCCGCCGCACTGGTGGAATTGGCCGACCTCGGCGTTCGGTTGCCGACCCTGCAAGATGGCCGCCGCAAGGTGGCGGCCGCGCTGGGGGTCGCGAATGTGATGCCCGCGACTGTGCTCCTGCGGCCGGACGGTAGCGTGGCCCAAACCCTGCCGCGAGCTTTCGGCAGCGCCGACGAGATTGCGGCTGCGGTCGGAAACCCGGCGTGACGAGCGCTTGGCCTAACTTGCCCGACCGGCCCGACCAGCCCGACAAGGAGGCACCGGTGAACGCGACCGTTGCCCTGACTCCCGAGGTCGGTCCGTCCTGGCTGCGCCCACTGGTCGACAACATCGATCGGGTGCCCGATGCGGTTCGGCGGCGGCTGCCGGCCGACGTGTTGGCGATGGTGACCGCAGCCAGCTCGACCGCATCGTTGCGTCGCGACGAGCGCGATGCCGCGGTTCTGGTGCTGTTCTCGGGTCCGGAGTCGGCCGACGGCCGGGTGCCCACCGATGCCGACCTGCTGCTGACGGTGCGAGCGTCGACGTTGCGCCACCATGCCGGTCAGGCGGCCTTTCCCGGAGGTGCGTCCGATCCCGGCGACGACGGGCCGGTTGCCACCGCCTTGCGTGAGGCCCACGAAGAAACCGGGCTCGACGTCAGCAGGCTTCATCCCCTGGTCACCATGGAGCGGACCTTCATTGCGCCCTCGCGCTTCCACGTCGTTCCGGTCCTGGCCTACTCGGCCGATCCCGGTCCGGTGAACGTCATCAACGAGGCCGAAACGGCGATCGTGGCGCGAGTTCCGGTCCGAGCCTTCATCAATCCGGCCAACCGGCTGATGGTGTACCGGCGTACGTTGAGCCGGCGCTGGGCCGGACCGGCGTTTCTGCTGAATCAAATGCTGGTTTGGGGATTCACTGGCCAGGTGATTTCGGCAGTGCTTGATGTTGCGGGGTGGTCGGAGCCCTGGGATACCAGCGACCTGCGTGAGCTGGATGACGCGATGGCGCTGGTCGGCGAGCAGGGTGGGCTGCGATGAACTCGATGACCCCGTCACAGTGGCTGGACATCGCCGTCTTGGCGGTCGCCTTCATCGCCGCTGTCTCCGGCTGGCGCTCCGGCGCGCTGGGCTCGATGCTGTCCTTCGCCGGTGTGCTGCTGGGTGCGATCGCGGGTGTGTTGCTGGCGCCCCATATCGTCAGCCACATCAACGCCCCGCGGGCCAAACTTTTCGCCGCGCTGTTCCTGATCTTGGGGCTGGTGGTGGTCGGCGAGGTCGCCGGCGTGGTGCTGGGACGGGCCGTCCGCGGCGCGATCCGTAACCGGCCGATTCGAGTGATCGACTCCGTCATCGGGGTCGGAGTGCAGCTCGTTGTGGTGCTGACCGCGGCGTGGTTGTTGGCGACGCCATTGACACAGTCCAAGGATCAACCGGAGCTGGCGGCGGCGGTTCGTGGTTCGCGGGTACTGGCTCAGGTCAACGAGGTGGCGCCCACCTGGCTCAAGACGGTGCCCAAGCGACTCTCGGGGTTGCTGAACACGTCGGGTCTGCCGGCCGTCTTGGAGCCGTTCAGTCGCACCCCGGTCATTCCGGTCGCCTCGCCAGATCCGGCGCTGGCGCGAAATCCGGTGGTCGAGGCCACCGCGCCAAGCGTGCTCAAGATCCGCAGCCTGGCGCCGAGTTGCCAGAAGGTGCTCGAAGGCAGCGGCTTCGTGATCGCGCCGGACCGGGTGATGACCAATGCCCACGTGGTGGCGGGGGCCAACAGTGTGCAGGTGTTTGCCAGCGGCAAGCCGCTGGATGCCACGGTGGTCTCCTATGACCCCTCGGTGGACATCGCGATCCTGGCCGTGCCGGGTTTGCCGCCGCCACCACTGATCTTCGCCGAGCGGGAAGCGCCAACCGGTACCAACGTGGTGGTGCTGGGTTATCCCGGCGGCGGGAATTTCACCGCGACTCCGGCCAGGATTCGCGAGGCCATCCGACTCAGCGGCCCCGACATCTACCGCAACCTGCAGCCGGTGACCCGCGACGTCTACACCATCAGGGCCAACGTGGAGCAAGGTGATTCGGGCGGGCCGCTGATTGATCTCAACGGCCAAGTGCTTGGCGTGGTGTTCGGCGCGGCGGTCGACGACCCGGACACCGGGTTTGTCCTCACCTCCGGCGAGGTGGCCAGTCAGCTGGCCAGGATCGGCGCTACCGAGCGCGTCGCCACCGGATCCTGCGTCAGCTGAGCCGCGCGTCGCGGGTCTGCTCGAAAAACCGCATCAGGTGCCGGTTGATCTCTTCGGGCGCTTCCTCATGGCTGTAATGGCCCACGCCGGCGACCGACACGTAGCGTCCGTGCGGTGCATAACGTTGGGTGCGCTCCACCGGGGCGGCCAGGACGTAGGGATCGGCGTCGCCGCGTAGGTGCAAGATGGGGACGCCGGGGCGTTGATTCATGGAGCGCATGAATCGGTGGCCTTCCCCGCGTAGCTGGCTGCGCACCGCCCAGCGCTGGTACTCCAGTGCGCAGTGCGCGGCGGCCGGGATCTGGATGGCCCGCCGCAGATAGCCGATGCTCTGCGAGAAATCTTCCGAGGCCGCCCATTTGGCGCTGGTGCGGCTGCGGATCAGCCGTTCGATTTCCTCGGCGTTATCCCGGGTCAGCAAACGTTCGGGCCACAGCGGCACCTGGTAGCGCAACAACGTCGGCAACAGCGCGCGCCCCTGATCGCGCCTGGTCAGGGTGGATCGCCGCAGCGCGGCCGGGTGCGGTGAGCTGATCAACGCGATGGCACGCACCAATCGGGGATGCAGTAGCGCGGTGGTCCAGCAAGCCAGCCCGCCGTCAGCGTGGCCGACCAGGGTGGCCGAGGAATGTCCGAGCGCACGGATCAGTCCGGCCGTATCGCCGGCCAGGGTCCAGCCGTCATAGCCGCGGGGCGGTTTGTCGCTGCCGCCGTAACCGCGCAGGTCGACGGCGACCACCCGGGCACCGGTGAGCCCGCGCAGCTGATGACGCCAGGACCACCAGAACGACCCGAACCCGTGCAACAGCATCACCAGGGGCTGGGTGGTGCTCGGTGCGTTATCGCGCTGGCCGGCCGGGACGGCCTCGACCACATGAAACCGGATGCCGTTGGCGTGGATGTCCAGATGGCGCCATGGCCCGTCGATGCGGGTGATCGACGGATCTGGTGCGGGCATTTACCAACCCGAAGGATCAGTGACCGGCTTGCCGGGCGCGGGGGCGGAGGGTTCGACCGCGGTGGACTTGTCGTGGCCCGGGATCAGCGCGGTGCGGGTCTCCTTGACCGACTCGATGGTTTGTCGTGGTCCTCGGATCCGGCGGACTTTCAAGAAACCCAGCAAGGCGAGCATGCCAGTGGTCAAAACCATGAGGCCGAACACAATGAGAAACGCCACCCAACGCCATAGCCAGGTGTCGAGCAGCTCGGCGAGGAAAAAGAACAAGAAAAAGGTGGAGTAGAACAGCACCACCAGGGCGGCAATGAAGAAAACGCTGCCCGTCAGGCCCTTCTTGACATCACGCGTGATCTCGGCGCGCGCCAGTTCCACCTCGGCCCGCACCAGCGTCGACATCTGAGTTGTCGCGTCTTTGATCAGGTCGCCGATCGACGGCTCAGCCGGCATCGCATGCGGGTCCGCCAACGGAATCGTGGTCAGCGTGCTGGGCACGCCGTTCTTGCGATCAGGTTTGCTCACAGACGGTCCTCTCGATTTGACGGCCGCGGTTTGGCGGTCGTCGCGGATTATGTTGCCATGCGCTTCGGTGCCGTACGAGGCGAGTCGATCACCGCGCGGGACGGGGCCGGATCAAGCCGGTTAATTGACGCTTGCGCACCATTCCAACAGCAACGGGGCAGGTCCCGCGATCATCTACACTGGCGCATCTGTTCTGATGTTTGACCAGCCGACGGGAGTACCACTTTGCAGACGGCACACCGCCGCATTTCGTCGGCGATCGTGACCGTGCTCTTGGCCCTTGTGTTCGGGCCCGCCAACGCTGCGGCTGCCGACGACAAGGTTCCGTTGGGTGGCGGTGCCGGCATCGTCGTCAACGGGGGCACTTTGTGCACCCTGACCACCATCGGGCACGACAAGAACGGCGATCTCATCGGTTTCAGCTCCGCGCACTGCGGGGGTCCCGGCGCCCCGGTCGCCGCCGAAGGGGCCGAAGACAAGGGCGTGGTGGGCACCATGGTTGCCGGCAACGACAGCCTTGACTATGCGGTGATCAAGTTCGATCCGGCCAAGGTGACACCGGTGGCCAACTTCAACGACTTTGCGATCAACGGCATCGGCCCGGACCCCACCTTCGGGCAGATCGCGTGCAAGCAGGGCCGCACTACGGGCAACTCCTGCGGGGTGACCTGGGGGCCGGGCCAGGATCCCGGAACCATCCTGATGCAGGTCTGTGGCGGCCCCGGCGACTCCGGGGCGCCGGTGACGGTCAACAACATGCTGGTCGGGATGATTCATGGCGCGTTTAGTGACAGCCTGCCCACCTGCATCACCAAATACATCCCGCTGCACACCCCCGCCGTGGTGATGTCGATGAACGCCGACCTGGACGACATCGCGGCCAAGAACCGGCCCGGATCGGGGTTCGTCTCAGTACCGGGCTGAGGCCTCAGCTATTTGGCGGCGTTGCGAATCGCGTCGAACACCGTGGGATCGAGCAGTGTCGAGGTGTCGCCGAGTTCGCGCTTTTCGGCGATGTCACGCAGCAGCCGCCGCATGATCTTGCCGCTGCGGGTCTTGGGCAGCTCCGGCACCACGTGGACCTCCCGTGGGCGGGCGATGGGCGAGATCGCCTCGGCCACCTCGGCGCGCAACTCCTCGCTGGTCCCGTCGTGCTGCTCGTAGTTGCCGCGTAGCACGACGAACGCGCAGATGGCCTGCGTGGTGGTGTCGTCGACCACCCCGACGACCGCCGCCTCAGCCACACCCGGGTGACCGACGAGTGCCGATTCCACCTCCGCGGTGGAGATGCGGTGCCCGGACACGTTCATCACGTCATCGATACGGCCCAGCACCCAGATCGCCCCGTCGGAGTCGAGGCGGGCCCCGTCCCCGGCGAAGTAGTAGCCCTTGTCCTCGAACTTCGACCAGTAGGCGTAGTGGAATCGCGCGGGGTCGCCCCAGATGCCGCGCAGCATCGATGGCCATGGCTGGTCCAGGACCAGGTAGCCGGTGACGTGCGTGCCCTCATCGGTCTCCGGCGCCAGCGGATCGCCATGATCGTCGACCACCTTGGCCGAAATGCCGGGCAGCGGAGTCATCGCCGACCCGGGTTTGGCCGCCGCGATCCCGGGCAGCGGTGAGATCATCGCCGAGCCGGTCTCGGTCTGCCACCAGGTGTCCACAATCGGCGTGTGTCCGGCGCCGACGACGTCGCGGTACCAGCGCCAGGCCTCGGGGTTGATCGGTTCGCCGACCGAGCCCAGCAGCCGCAGGCTGGACAGGTCATGCGCGTCCGGGATCGCGCGGCCCCATTTCATGAAGGTGCGAATCAGCGTCGGGACGGTGTAATAGATTGTGACACCGTATTTTTCGATGATCTGGAAGTGACGGTGTTCGTCGGGCGTATTGGGTGTGCCCTCGTAGAGGACCTCGGTGATGCCGTTGGCCAGCGGACCGTACACGCCATAGGTGTGGCCGGTGACCCAGCCGATGTCGGCGGTGCACCAGAACACGTCGGTCTCGGGCTTGACGTCGAAGATGGTGTGCACCGTGTAACAGCACTGGGTGAGGTAGCCGCCGCTGGTGTGCACGATGCCCTTGGGCTTGCCCGTGGTCCCCGAGGTGTACAGCAGAAACAAGGGCTGCTCGGCGTCGAAGGGCTCCGGTGTGTGTTCGGGTGACGCCGAGTCGACGACGTCATGCCACCACAGGTCGCGTTCGTCGTTCCAGGACACGTCGATTCCGGTGCGCCGCACCACCAGGACATGCTCGACGGGGCTGTCCGGCTGACTGACCGCCTCGTCGGCCGCGTCCTTGAGCGGAGCCGGATGGCCGCGACGGAACTGCCCGTCGTTGGTGATCAGCAGCTTGGCCTGGGCGTCGACGATCCGGGCGTGCAGAGCGTTGGCGGTAAAACCGCCAAAGACCACGCTGTGCATGATTCCCAGCCGCGCGCAGGCCAGCATCGCGATCACGGCCTCGGGGATCAACGGCAGATAGATGGCGACCCGGTCGCCGGCCACCAGGCCGAGGCCGGTCAGCGCGTTGGCCGCCTTGGATACTTCGGCCTGCAGATCGGCGTAGGTCAGCGTGCGGCTGTCCTCGATCGGCTCGCCCACCCAGTGGATCGCGACGCGATCCCCGTTGCCGGCCTCGACATGGCGATCCACGCAGTTGTAAGCGACGTTGAGTTTGCCGCCGACAAACCAATTGGCGAACGGCGCATCCGACCAGTCCAACACCTCACCGAATGGGGTGGCCCAGGACAACCGGTCGGCCTGTTTGGCCCAGAATGCGAGCCGGTCCTCTTCGGCCTCGCGGTACAACTCGGCGCGGGCGTTCGCCTGCTCGATGAATTCGGCCGGGGGAGGGTAGGACGACGGTTCTTCAGCACTGGTGGCGGTCACTGGCGTGTCTCCTATGTTGAGCTTCATCGAGCTCTTCTTCGCTCGGCGTGAGCCTAACTCGCCAGGATGTAAATGCCACTGATGGCCTGGGGGGAACGTCGCCGCGATATCGCCAACGCGCCGATCGCCATCAGGACGGCACCGATGACACTGAGCCGGGTGCCCGGCGCTCTACTCGGCGGCGCCGCGGGGGCCAGTATGGTCGCTGTCATGCGGCGGATGCGGGCCACCCTGGCAGTCGTCGCCGTGTTGCTGGCGGTCTCACCGGTGGCGGCCTGCGGCGGCGGCGTGCTCAGCCCCGATCTGGTGCTGGTCAACGGTGGGGAGCCGCCGAACCCCCTGATCCCGACCGGCACCAACGACAGCTACGGCGGTCGCATCATCGACCGCCTGTTCGCCGGCCTGGTGTCCTATGACGCCAAGGGCAAGCCGTCGCTGGAGGTGGCGCAGTCGATCGACACCACCGACAACGTCAACTACCGGATCCTTCTCAAACCCGGCTGGAGATTCACCGACGGCTCACCGGTAACCGCGCATTCATTTGTCGACGCCTGGAACTATGGGGCGCTGAGCACGAATGCACAACTGCAACAACACTTCTTCAGCCCGATCGAGGGATACGAGGAGGTGGCCGGTGAGCCGGGGGAAGGAAAGCCGACCACGATGTCGGGATTGCATGTGGTCAACAACCGGGAGTTCACCGTGCGGCTGCGCGCGCCGACCATCGATTTCATGTTGAGCCTGGGACATAGCTCGTTCTATCCACTGCCCGAGGCCGCCTTCAAGGACATGGCCGCGTTTGGCCGCAACCCGATCGGCAACGGCCCATACCGGCTGGACAGTGGCGGCGAGGAACCGGCGTGGGAACACAACGTCAAGATCGACCTGGTGCCCAATCCGGATTACCGGGGCAATCGCAAACCCCGCAACAAAGGTCTGCGCTTCGAGTTCTACGCCAACCTCGAAACCGCCTACTCCGATCTGTTGTCCGGCAATCTCGATGTCCTGGACACGATTCCGTCCAGCGCGCTCACCGTCTATGGGCGCGACCTCGGGGACAACGCCACCAGCGGCCCTGCCGCGATAAATCAGACCCTGGATACCCCGTTGCGGTTGGCACATTTTGGTGGGGAGGAGGGGCGGTTGCGCAGGTTGGCGCTGTCGGCGGCCATCGACCGGCCCCAGATCTGCCAGCAGATCTTCAACGGAACCCGCAGCGCCGCGCGCGATTTCACGGCCCGGTCACTGCCCGGATTCGACCCCCACATTCCGGGTAACGAGGCCCTGGACTTCAACCCGCAGCGGGCGCGGCAACTTTGGGCGCAGGCCAACGCGATCTCACCGTGGAGCGGCAGCTACGCCATCGCCTACAACGCCGACAGCGGCCATCAGGAATGGGTGGACGCGGTGGCCAACAGCATCAAGAATGTGCTGGGAATCGAGGCGATGGGTGCGCCGCAGCCCACCTTCGCGGGTTTGCGCACCCAGATCACCAACCGAACCATCGACACCGCATTTCGCGCGGGGTGGCAGGGCGACTTTCCCTCGATGATCGAGTTCCTGGCTCCGCTGTACGGAACCGGTGCGGGATCCAATGATGTCGGCTATTCCAACCAGGAGTTTGACGACGCCCTGGCGGCTGCCGCGGCCGCGCCCACCCTTCAGGAGGCCGATCGGCTGGCCAACGTCGCGCAGCGAATCGTGTTTCACGACATGCCAACGATCCCGCTGTGGGACTACATCGCCGTTGTCGGGTGGTCCACCGAGGTCAGCAATGTGCAGGTGACGTGGAACGGTCTGCCCGACTACGAGAACCTCGTCAAGGCCTGACATGGTTTGGTACGTAGCTCGCCGGATCTTGGCGATGGTGCCGGTGTTTCTCGGCGCGACACTGCTGATCTACGGCATGGTGTTCCTGCTGCCCGGGGATCCGTTGGCGGCCATCGCCGGCGATCGGCCGTTGACGCCCGCGGTGGCGCAGCAGCTGCGCGCGCGCTATCACCTCGACGACCCATTTCTGGTGCAGTATGCCCACTACCTGGGTGGTGTCCTGCACGGCGACCTGGGCCGCGCATATTCCGGGCTGCCGGTCAGTGCTGTTCTGGCGCATGCATTCCCGGTGACCATTCGGCTGGCCTTGATCGCGCTCGCGGTCGAGGCCGTGCTGGGGATCGGCTTCGGGGTGATCGCCGGATTGCGCCAAGGCGGCATCTTCGACGCCACGGTGCTGCTTACCGGGCTGATCATCATCGCGGTGCCGATCTTCGTGCTGGGCTTCCTGGCGCAATACCTCTTCGGTGTGCGACTGGGGCTGGCGCCGGTCACGGTCGGGGCCAGGACGACTTTGGACCGGTTGCTGTTACCCGGGATGGTGTTGGGCGCGGTGTCATTCGCCTACGTGGTGCGGCTGACGCGGTCCGCGGTGGCCGCCAACGCCCATGCCGACTACGTCCGCACCGCGACGGCCAAGGGGTTGTCGCGGCCCCGGGTGGTGACGGTGCACATTCTGCGCAACTCACTGATCCCGGTGGTGACGTTTCTGGGCGCGGATTTGGGCGCGCTGATGGGCGGCGCGGTGGTGACCGAAGGCATTTTCAACATCCACGGTGTCGGCGGGGTGCTGTATCAGGCGGTCACCCGGCAGGAGGCGCCGACGGTGGTGTCGATCGTGACGGTGCTTGTCATGGTTTATCTGCTCACCAATCTGCTGGTGGATCTGCTCTACGCGGCGCTGGACCCACGGATCAGATATGGCTGAGCTCGGGGGCTTTTGGTTCGATATCCTCGGCGGCTTGCGGCGGCGGCCCAAGTTCGTCATCGCGGCCGTCCTGATCGTGTTCATTCTCTTCGTCGCCGCGTTTCCGTCCCTGTTCACCGGGATCGACCCCAGCTACGCCGATCCCAGCCAGAGCATGTTGAGCCCCTCTACGGCGCATTGGTTCGGCACCGACCTGCAGGGCCATGACATCTACGCACGCACCGTCTACGGAGCCCGCGCCTCGGTCGTGGTGGGACTGGGTGCGACGGCGGCCGCGTTCATTGCCGGCGTGACGTTGGGGGCCCTGGCCGGCTACTACGGAGGCTGGCTGGACGCCGTGGTTTCGCGCATCACCGATATCTTCTTCGGTCTGCCTCTGCTGCTGGCCGCGATCGTGCTCATGCAGGTGATGCATCACCGCACGGTGTGGACCGTGATCGCCATCCTGGCGTTGTTCGGTTGGCCGCAGATAGCCCGGATCGCCCGCAGTTCGGTGCTCGAGGTGCGCGGCAGCGACTTCGTTCTGGCCGCCAAAGCATTGGGTATGAGCCGGTTTCAGATCCTGTTGCGCCACGCGCTGCCCAACGCGATCGGGCCGGTGATCGCGGTAGCCACGGTGGCCCTGGGCATCTTCATCGTCACCGAAGCCACGCTGTCATACCTCGGGGTGGGTCTGCCGCCGACGGTGGTGTCCTGGGGTGGCGACATCAACGTGGCGCAGATGCGACTGCGGGCCGGCTCGCCCATCCTGTTCTATCCCGCCGGTGCGCTGGCGGTGACCGTGCTGGCCTTCATGATGATGGGTGACGCGTTACGCGACGCCCTGGATCCGGCATCACGGGCGTGGCGGGCATGAGCACCGCGGCGGCCCCGCTGTTGTCGGTGCACGGCCTGCAGGTCCGGTTCGGCACCGACGAACCCGTGGTTGCCGGCATGGATCTGAGCGTTTATCGCGGGCAAACCGTTGCGGTGGTGGGAGAGTCGGGATCCGGTAAGTCCACCGCGGCCGCGGCCATCCTGGGGCTGCTGGCCCCCGGTGGCCGAATTACCGCTGGCCGCATCATTTTCGACGGACGTGACATCACCTCGGCGGACCGGCGCGTGATGCGCACCATTCGGGGCCGCGAGATCGGCTACGTTCCCCAGGACCCGATGACCAATCTCAACCCGGTTTGGAAGGTCGGCTTTCAGATCCGGGAGGCATTGCGGGCCAACACCGATGGGCGCGACGCGCGACGGCGCACGGTAGAGCTGCTGGCCCAGGCCGGGATGCCGGACCCGGACAAGCACGCCCAGCGCTACCCACATCAACTGTCCGGCGGCATGTGCCAGCGCGCCTTGATCGCCATCGGGCTGGCCGGCCGGCCCGCTTTGCTCATCGCTGACGAGCCGACGTCGGCACTGGACGTCATCGTGCAGCGTCAGGTGCTCGACCATTTGCAGCGCCGAACCGACGAGCTCGGCACCGCGCTGCTGCTGATCACCCACGACCTGGCGCTGGCGGCTGAACGGGCCGAGTCGGTGCTGGTTGTCCATCACGGCGTGGTGGTGGAAGCCGGTACCGCAAGCGACATTCTGCGCAGTCCGCAGCACGAATACACCAAGCGACTGGTGGCCGCCGCACCGTCGTTGACGGTGCGTGACCCGCGCCGAGCGCCGGCGAGGGGCCCGGTTCCTGGCGGGGCGGACCAGCCCGCCGGTGGTTGCGGCGACATCCTGAGCGTCTCGGAATTGACCAAGATCTATCGGGAGTCCCGGGGCGCGCCCTGGCGGCGCGGCGAGTTTCGGGCCGTCGATAGCGTGTCGTTCCGATTGCGGCGGGCGAGCACCTTGGCCATCGTGGGCGAGTCGGGATCGGGTAAATCAACGGTCGCGCGCATGGTGCTGGGTCTGCTGCAACCGACCTCGGGCACGGTGTCCTTCGACGGAGCCCGAATCCAGCCGGACAAGTTGGATCGCGACGCGCAGCTGGCCTTTCGGCGCCGGATACAGCCGGTGTTCCAGAACCCGTACAGCAGCCTGGATCCGATGTACTCGGTGTTTCGCGCCATCGAGGAACCGCTGCGCATCCACCGCGTCGGCGACCGTGCGCAGCGCCGGCAGATGGTGGCCGAGCTCGTCGACCAGGTGGCGCTGCCGTCGTCGGTGTTGGGTCGGCTGCCCCGGGAGCTGTCGGGTGGCCAGCGGCAACGCGTGGCGATCGCCCGAGCGCTCGCGCTGCGCCCCGACGTGCTGGTGTGCGATGAGGCGGTCTCGGCGCTCGATGTGCTGGTGCAGGCCCAGATTCTGGATCTGCTGGCCGAATTGCAGGCGGACCTGGGCCTGGCGCACCTGTTCATCAGCCATGATCTGGCGGTCGTGCGGCAAATCTCCGACGACGTCCTGGTCATGCGCGCCGGTCAGGTGGTGGAACATGCCCCGACGGAGGAAGTGTTCACCCGGCCCGGCGCGCAGTACACGCAGCGCCTGCTGGAGGCCATTCCAGGTGGCCCGGTGGCTCCCCGCTAGGTTGACATGCTGTGACTGCTGACCCGCTGGCCGCGCTGATGGAGCTCCCCGGCGTCGGTGACGCCAGCGACCGCGCCCGCGAGGCGCTGGGGCAGGCGCACCGGCATCGGGCCAACCTGCGTGGCTGGCCGGTGACCGCTGCCGAGGCCGCGCTGCGCGGGGCCCGCGCCTCCTCGGTGCTCGACGGTGGCCCCACGCGACTGGAAGATTTGGTGGACGCGTCCGCCGGTGACCCCGTTGTCAACGATCCGGTCTTCGGGGGCGCGCTGCGAGTGGCGCAGGCGCTCGAAGGCGGCGCGGGGCCGTTGGTCGGCGTGTGGCAGAAGGCGCCGCTGCAGGCGCTGGCGCGTCTGCACATGCTGGCCGCCGCTGACCTGGCGGCCGACGGCGGGTTGGGCCGCCCGCGCGCCGACGCGGGCATCGGGCCTCGTCTGGAACTGCTTGCGGATCTGGTGACACGACCGACGCGAGCGTCGGCGCCCGTTATCGCCGCGGTCGCCCATGGAGAGCTGTTGACGCTGAGGCCGTTTGGCACCGCCGACGGCGTCGTCGCCCGCGGGGTGTCGCGGCTGGTGACCATTGCGACCGGACTGGATCCGCACGGACTCGGGGTGCCCGAGGTGAGTTGGATGCGACAGCCCGTTGGCTACCGCGATGCCGCGGATCGATTCGCCGAGGGCACGCCCGCCGGGCTGGCGGCCTGGTTGGTGCTGTGTTGCCGAGCGATGGAGGCCGGGGCGCAGGAGGCTCTGGCGATCGCAAACTCGGTGCCGCGTAGCTAGCCGTTGATAGCTGGCGCCCCGCATTTGCGTCGCAATCGCACCGAAATAGGAATTGTTCCAGAAATGCAATGCGGGCGGCGACCGAAAGGATTTTCGAGTCGCCGCCCGCCAACACGGATCTCGGTTACCAAGCGTGCATTTGTGGGCTGCGTGGGTTGGCCTCGGCGCTTTTGCGACCCTTCTGGCTGCAGTCCCACCCAAAGGGCCGTCGGTACCATCTGAATTTCGCGATTACGCAGGCCCGCAACACTTCTGACATTATCGCGGCTATGACTCCGCGTGGGTTCCGGGGGCCGTGCTGGGTGCCCGGGTCGGGAGGACGAACCTTCTCTTCCGGTTCGACCTTGGCTTCACCGGGCTGCCGTGACTCCATTTCTACTACCGGAGCCTGGGCGCAGCAAGGCCTAATTCATGAAAGTTCTGCAACGACTTATTTTTCGGGCGCGCAAAACGTTTGCTCGAGAGGTAGTTGTTGGCGCCGGGACGTCGGTGCTAGAAAGCGAAGCGGCGCAGCAACAGGTAGCTGACCGCTCCGGCGGCCAGTGCGCTGATTCCGACCGCGGCGCTAGTGGCGATCGCGGCGCCCGACGGTGCCGGGATGCGATCACGCAAAGACACTGGGCGAGAGAAGGACAACACCGGCCAACCCCGCTCCATGGCTTCCTTGCGCAAGCCGCGGTCGGGGTTGACCACCGAGGGGTGGCCGACGGCCTCGAGCATGGGCAGATCGGTGATCGAGTCGGAGTAGGCGTAGCAGTGTTCCAGCGGATAGCCCTCACGGGCGGCCAGCTCGCGAATCGCCTGAACCTTGCCTTCGCCGTAGCAATAGAAGGCGACCTCGCCGGTGTACTTACCGTCCGCCACGACCATCCGGGTCGCCATCGCGTGGGTGGCGCCCAACGCGCGGGCGATCGGGCCCACAATCTCCTCGCCGGAGGCGGAGACCACCACGACGTCACGTCCACACAGTTTGTGGCCGGCTATGAGGTCTGCGGCTTCGGCGAACACCAGCGGCGTCAGGATGTCGTGCAGCGTCTCGTTGACTATCGACTTCACCTGTTCCGCGTCCCAGCCGGTGCACATGTTGGTCATGTGGGTGCGCATCCGGTCCATCTGGTCATGGTCGGCGCCGGAAAGCAGAAAGATGAACTGCGCATAGCTGGATTTGAGCACGGCTCGTCGGTTCATCAGGCCCTGCGCGAAGAAAGGTTTGCTGAACGCCAGCGTGCTGGATTTGGCGATGATCGTCTTGTCCAGGTCGAAAAACGCCGCGGTGCGGGCGCGCGCAGGAGGCTTTTTCGGTGACTGCGGTGAGTCTTGCTGCTGCGCGGCCGGGTCGGAGACGGTCGCCAGACCAGCATAGGTGTGCGGTCTGTCGAGCCGTGATCGCGCCGTCCGCGACGGCGATTGACAATGAATGTTGTCGACGTGTTGTCCTTATTTGTACGGCTCAAGCCGTATTTTTCGATTTGCACCGATACTTGCGTTAATCCAGTCTGGCATGTGTATAGTAAGCATTACTCGGCCATGAGCCGAGGGTGCATCAGTCCGACCCCCGGGGCTGAAGCACGACGACCTCCGCCTCCTCCCCCCCTGGCGGGGGTCGTCCCTTTTGTGGGGTAAAAAATTTTCGCCTCCGTCACTCCAATGCCTTGCGGCACCCGTTTTGGCGCCCTCCGGGGAGTTGCGGAGATTCTCGAAGTCCTGGTGGTCCGGGCCGACTCGGAGCCGGGCGGCCCGCGCGATTGTGCACAGCTGCGTCTCTTTCCACAAATTCGCGATTGACCCTGGTGGGCACGGGCGCTCGGCCGGCACGGTAGCTGGGTGACCAAGCCACTTCATACCGCGACCGACAGCGCCGGCGTGTTGTCGATGCTTGTCGACCCGAAGCTGCGTGACGAGCTGGATCGAGTCGCCGCGGCCGTGGGCGTTCGGATCGTCCATGGCGACGGTCGCAAACCGGTGACGCGAAAGGCATGGTCGGCCGCTGGAGCCGTGGTGCTCGATCCCGCGGCAGCGCGGGGTTTGAGCCAAGCCGCCTTGCCCCGGCGCGCCCACGTCTGCCTGCTGACCGGAGCTGAGGCCGGGACCGATACCTGGGTGACCGCCGTCGCGATCGGCGCCGGCGCCGTGTTGCAGATGCCCGAACAAGAGGGTGAATTGATCCGCGAACTCGCCGAAGCGGTCGAGGCAGCGCGGGACGAGGGTCTTGGCGGCGAGGTCGGCCAGGTGATTGCCGTCATCGGAGGCAGTGGCGGAGCGGGGGTTTCGTTGTTCGCGGCCGCCCTGGCCCAAAGTGCCGCCGATGCTCTGCTGGTTGACCTGGACCCCTGGGGTGGGGGCATCGATCTGCTGATGGGTTGCGAAAACCTCCCCGGCCTACGCTGGCCGGACCTGTCCTTGCAGGGCGGACGGTTGGCCTGGTCGGCCGTGCGCGATGGCCTGCCGCGGCACCGGGGGATAAGCCTGCTGTCGGGTACCCGGCGCGGCCAGGAGTTGGATTGCGGTGCGGTTGGCGCGCTCATCGACGCCGGTCGCCGTGGTGCAGTGACCGTGGTCTGTGATCTTCCCCGACGGCTGACCGACGCCGTGCAGGTCGCACTGGACCGCGCCGATCTCGTCGTGCTGGTCTGTCCCTGCGACGTACGCTCCTGCGCTGCCACCGCAACGATCGTTCCGGTGCTTGCCGCGATCAATCCCCACCTGGGACTGGTGGTGCGCGGGCCGTCGCCGGGCGGGTTGCGGGCGGCGGAGGTGGCCGATATTGCCGGGGTGCCTTTGCTCGCATCGATGCGAGTGCAGCCTCGGTTGGTCGAGCAACTCGAACACGGCGGACTGCGATTGCGGAGGCGATCGCCGCTGGCCGCCGCGGCCCGCCGGGTGCTCGCGCTACTGCCGAATTCGACGGCGGTACCGGGCGGTCGGGCCGCATGAACGGACCACTGATCGAACGTGTCCGTGAGCGGCTGACGACCGAACCCGGGCCGCCGAGACCCAGCGTGGTGGCGGCGGCGATCCGCGCCGAGTCCGGCGGGATGCTTGGCGACACGGAGGTGCTCGCCAATCTTCGGGTGCTGCAGACCGAGCTGACCGGTGCCGGCATTCTCGAGCCTCTGTTGTGTGCCGACGGCACCACGGACGTCCTTGTCATCGCGCCCGACGCGGTGTGGGTTGACGATGGAAACGGGCTGCGCCGCAGCGAGGTTCGATTCGCCGACGAGGCGGCGGTGCGGCGGCTGGCGCAACGGCTGGCGTTGGCGGCGGGACGCCGGCTCGATGACGCGCAACCCTGGGTGGACGGACATCTCGGTGGGATCGGTACCGGTGGACTGACGGTGCGGCTGCACGCCGTGCTGCCACCGGTGGCCGCCGCCGGCACCTGCCTGTCGCTGCGCGTGCTGCGGCCCACCACAGTGGATCTGGCGGCGCTCATCGCCGCCGGCGCGATCGCCGAGCAAGCCGCCGAGCTGGTCGGTGAAATCCTTGCCGCGCGTCTGGCATTCCTGGTGTGCGGGGGTACCGGTGCCGGAAAGACGACCCTGCTCGCCGCGATGTTGGGAGCCGTCGGCGGCTCGGAGCGGATCGTGTGCGTCGAAGACGCTGCGGAATTGGCTCCGAGGCACCCACACCTGGTCAAACTGGTGGCCCGCTGCGCGAATGTCGAAGGCGCCGGCAAAGTCACGCTGCGCCAACTCGTCCGCCAGGCGCTGCGGATGCGGCCCGACCGCATCGTCGTCGGCGAGGTTCGGGGAGCCGAAGTGGTGGACCTGCTCGCGGCGCTGAACACCGGACACGAGGGCGGCGCGGGCACCGTGCACGCCAACAGCCCCGGTGAGGTTCCGGCTCGGCTGGAGGCGCTGGGCGCCCTGGGGGGCTTGGACCGCGCGGCGCTGCACAGCCAGCTTGCCGCGGCGGTGCAGGTGCTGCTGCACGTCACCCGCGATCAGGGTGGGCGGCGCCGGCTCAGCGAGATTGCCGTTCTACACAGGGCCGAAGACGGTCTCGTTGCGGCGCTGACCGCGTGGCACGCGGACCGGGGCATGGAGCAAGACGGCGGCGCCGTGTTGCGCGGCCTGCTCAGCGGGCGGGGGACGCCATGACCGGTCTGGTGCTGGCCGCGCTGATGGTTGCGGCCGCGATCGCCGTGCTGTCGGTTCCGGTGCGGCGCCGGATCAGCGTCAACGATGTTCGTGGGCACTCGAATTGGCTATCCGCAACGCGATGGCTCGGCTGTCTGCTCGCCTGCGCGCTGGCGGGCGCCGTCCTGGTGATGCCACTGACAACCGTGCTTGCGGTCGCGGTGGTGGCGGGGACCGCGAGCCGGCGTCGTCGCCGGCGCTGGGTCCGTGCCCGCGGCGTGCGGGAGGGGTGGGCGTTGGAGGCGGCACTCGAGATTTTGGTCGGTGAGCTGCGCGTGGGTGCCCATCCGGTGCGCGCATTCGGCGTCGCCGCCGACGAAACCGATGGTCCGGTGGCTGCGGCCATGCGTGGTGTGGCGGCACACGCCCGATTGGGTGCTGACGTCACCGGTGGCCTGCGTGCGGCCGCCCGGCGGTCGGCCCTGCCCGCGCATTGGGAACGACTAGCCGTGTACTGGCAATTGGCCAGTGACCACGGTCTGGCCATCGCCACCCTGATGCGGGCCGCCCAACGTGATGTCGCGCAACGTCAACGATTTACGGCAAAGGTTTCGGCGGGACTGGCCGGCGCCCGCGCCAGCGCGGGCATTCTGGCTGGGCTGCCGGTACTCGGGGTAGTGCTGGGGCAGCTCATCGGAGCCCAGCCGTTGGCCTTCTTGCTCGGCGGGCATCTGGGCGGCTGGCTGCTGGTGGTCGGCCTGGCCCTGGCGGCCGGTGGTCTGTGGTGGTCGGACCGGATCACCGACCGGGTGATGCCATGAGCAGGCCCCGATTGGCAGCGCGCCCATGAGCGTTGCCGCAATCTTGTTGGCCATGGCCCTATCGGTGGGGGGCCGGCGCGCGGTGGTGCGGGCACGGCCCAGGACGCCGTCGCACCCGGGTGCGCTTGGGGTGGAACAGCCAACCCGGCCAGCGCGTGGTGAGGATCCACTGGCGTTCGCATCGTGCCTGGATGTGTTCGCCACTTGTCTGGCCTCGGGCATGGCGGTGCCGGCCGCCGCCGCGGCGACCGCCCGATCGGCGCCACCGGGGCTCGCGCGGGTGCTGTCGCGCGCGGCCGAGTTGCTGATGTTGGGCGCCGACCCGTCCGTAGCCTGGTCGGCCCCGCCGGAGTTGCCGCTGAGTTCGGTCGACGGCCACGTAGATGCGTTGCTGCGCTTGGCGCGGCGCTCGGCTTGCTCCGGTGCCGCACTCTCCGATGCTGTCGGCGAACTGGCCGCGCAGTCACGCCACGATGCGACGCACGCGGCCACGGCGGCCGCCGAACGTGCCGGTGTGCTCATTGCCGGCCCCCTCGGGTTGTGTTTTCTACCGGCCTTCGTGTGTCTGGGCATTGTTCCGGTGCTGGCCGGGTTGGCCGCCAAGGTGCTGGATTCCGGTCTGCTGTGACGATCCGGGGAAGGGAAGACATTGATGAACAACATTTTTCGGGTGATGCTGGCTCGCCTGACACTTCTGGTGACCGACGACTCGGGCATGTCCACCGTCGAATATGCTTTGGGCACAATCGCAGCGGCCGCTTTCGGCGCCATCCTGTACACGGTTGTGACCGGAGATTCGGTCGTGTCCGCGTTGACCCGCATCATCACCCGGGCGCTGAGCACCAAGGTCTAGGTACCGATGCCGGGTTCAGCAGTGTTGAAGCGGCCCTGGCGATCGCCTCGCTGGTCGTGGTGCTGGCGCTGTGTCTGGCCGGGATCTGTGCGTTGTCAATGCAATTGCGCTGCGTGGATGCCGCTCGCGAGGCGGCCCGGTTGGCCGCGCGTGGCGACACTGGCACGGCCCTGCGGGTCGCTCGAGCGATTGCGCCGCCGGCCGCGCGGGTTCGGCTGCGAAGAGACGGTGAGCTGGTGCTCGTCTCGGTGGTTGCACGTTCAAAGCTATTGCCGGAATTGGCTATATCCGCTGAGGTGGTCGCCGTCGCAGAGCCGGGATGACCGCGGTTCGGCTACCTTGCTCGCGGCCTCGATGATTGCCGTCTTGCTGTGCATTGCCGGCACCGGTGTGTACCTGGGTGCGGCGATGGTGGCCCGGCACCGGGCTCAGACGTCGGCGGATCTTGCCGCACTGGCCGGCGCGGCACGGCTAAGCTCCGGTGCGGCGCAGGCCTGCGCGCGTGCAGCGGCGGTGGCCCGGGCGATGCGGGTCGGTGACGTCGAATGTGTGGTGCGTGAGCTTGACGTGGTCGTCACGGTCGAGGTGCCGATCGGCATTGCGGGCGCCGCGCGCGCGGTTGCCAGGGCCGGGCCGATCGATACGCCAGAGCGGGCCCACTCAATTCATCGACAGTGAAATCGGGTCTACTCTGCGGCCGCCGGAAAGCCGGCCTCGGCGAGTTCTTCCTCGCTGGGCAATCGCAGCGAAATCAGTCCGGCGAACGTCTCCGGTTCGAGTTCGATTCGGTTGACCGTGACGTGGACCGGCACCCATTCGTCAGCACCGCGCCCGGGTAGCCGTAGCACCGCGCTGGCCGCCCCTTTCGCGAATTTATCTGTCATGGAAGTGATCACAGGCCTGTCGTCGGGATGAACCCGCGGCCCGTCTTCCTCGCTTCGCCTCCAGTCGTAGAAGGAGCACGGCTCATCGAGCCACTTGAGCAGCGACCAATTGTTCAGGTCAACCAGTGCGCGGTGAACTCCGACTTGCGCAAGTCCGTTCAGTATCCGCCGGGCCAGATCGTCGATCGGCACCACCGGTTCTTTCTGCTCGGCCCGCCAATTGATCGCTCGTGCGACCAGGTGTTCACGGCCGTCTGGGCCCTCTTCCAGGGCGCTGTGTACGGCAAATCCGATTCGGATCGGCTTCCCGCGCCAGTCGGTTAGATCCCATGTGCTGCACAAAGTTTGACCTGGCTCCGGTTTGACGACCATGGCCAGGAACTTGGTCTCGTTCGGGTTGAGCTCCCGGGACGGCAGATCTTCGGCGAAGGCCCGGCCGTAGGTGACTTCGAGGTCCGGATTCTTGCCGCTGTTGGCCAACGACTCCCGGGTGTCGGTTGCCACTCCCAGGGTCAGATTCCACTTGAGGGGGCCTGGCGTTGGCCGTTCGGGCGGCTCCTCGTTGGCGGGACCGGTCCACACGTGCACACCATGAATGCGGCCGTCTGACATCACGACTGGTTCGGTGCGGATCACCCGGTCACTCTTGGGAGTGATGCTGGTCAGGCTCTGCCCAGTCTGTAGCGATTCGGCGATCGCGGTGCGAACTGCGGAAAGGTAGGGGCTGCGGCGCAGGAACTTGGTGATCGGAACGAGACTTTTGAGTTGACGCCCCTGCGCCACCACCGCGGGTTCGTCCCCCAGGGTCTCCACGAGCAGCCAGTCGTGGGTCATAGGCGCAGTCTACTGTTCGCTAGAGGCGGCCACGAGTCGGTGGGTATCCAACGATATTGGAATCCCGTTGCCGCACAGCGCATACCTGCTGACATATCCGGGCAAACGCTACCACGCTGTCCCGGTTGCCCCCGGACGTGCCCAGCCGGCCTTTGACCAGCGCGAAACTGCAACGTATGCCGCTACCCGGCAATGCAACTCGCCGATGCTGAGCGGCTCGTTGGCCGCGGCGCCGCACGGCCGCAACGAAGGAAGCCGCTGCGCGTGGTGATTTGCGCGCCTAGTGACATCCGGGTAGTTTTCTGCTGCACCCGCACCGTCGGGGGTGTGAGCGGATTGTGTACGTCCAGCCGTTCGCTGCACGGGATGATGGCTCATCATCCAGATCGGTGGAGGTCGACCGTCGAGGGGTCGGTCGCCGTCCGCCGGGTGTGCAAGATGACTCGCGAACAGCCGGTATGCCAGTCCTGCCTGGCCGGGCCCCGGTGTTCCTAGAGTAAATCGTCACCCACTTGTGACAGCACCAGTCGCAGTACCTGCATGGCGCCCGCCTTGTCGAGGGGATCGTTGCCGTTGCCGCATTTGGGGGACTGCACGCAGGACGGGCATCCGCTCGGGCATTCGCAGGCCTCGATCGCCGACGCAGTGGCTCCCAGCCAGGTGCGCGCCCGTCGAAAGCCGCGTTCGGCGAATCCCGCCCCACCCGGATAGCCGTCATAGACGAAGACACTGGGCAGTCCTTCGGGCCCGATAGCGGTGGAAATGCCGCCGATGTCGCCGCGGTCGCAGCTGGCCACCAGTGGCAGCAGCCCGATCGCCGCATGCTCGGCGGCGTGCAGCGAACCGGGAATCGCGACGGCGTCGACACCATTTCGCAACAGCTCTTCTGCGGTGATGGTATACATGACCGCGGTCGTGGGCAGCACGTGTTCGGGCATATCCAGCTCGACGAAATCGATCACCTCACCGGAAAGCCGGCGCCGTAGGTAGCCCACCACCTGGTGGGTGACGGTCACCGGCACCAAGCCGACGGTGACGGGCCCGAACTCCAAGCGCTCGCCGGATCCGGTTACCGCGATGTCGGTGAGCTCGCGCGCAAAGGTCGCATAGCCGGGATCGGCGGCGTGGACGAAGGCGAGCCCTTCTTCGGTGTCCAGGGAGTCGACGACGTAGCTTTCGCCCTGATGCAGATAAACGGCACCCGCATGCACCGATGCCGGCGCCTGATCGGCTCCGACGTTGCCCAATAGCCGGCCGGTGTCGGCCTCCACGATGACGACCTGCCCACCGATGGAACCCCGGATGTCCACCGCGGCGTGCGGTTGCACCCCCGGTGCCGGAAAGTACTTGTCGCCGCGCCGGCGCAGCAGACCGTCATCGACGAGCGTTTCGACCACCTCGACGGCGCGAAGCTCGTGGACTTCTACCGCATCGAGCGGAAGTTCTGTTGCCGCGCAGAGCAACTGTGGCCCCAGCAAGTAGGGATTGCCGGGATCTATCACCACCCGCTCCACCGGCTTGTCCAGGAGCGCCGCGGGATGGTGCACCAGATACGTGTCGAGCGGATCATCGCGCGCGATCAACACCACCAGCGCACCCTGGCCACGCCGGCCGGACCGCCCCGCCTGCTGCCAGAAGGATGCGACGGTTGCGGGGAATCCGGCCAGCACCACCGCATCCAGCCCGGCGATGTCGACGCCCAACTCCAGCGCATTGGTGGTGGCCAGACCGCGCAGCCGGCCCTCCGTCAATGCGTGTTCGAGACAGTTGCGGTCCTCGGGCAGATAACCGGCCCGATACGACGCCACCGTGTGCGACAACTGGGGCGCAATGTCTTGCAGCCGCGCCTGCGCGCCCAGCGCGGTGAGCTCAGCGGCCCGCCGTGACCGGACGAAGGTCAAGGTCTGCGCTCCCTCGACGATCAGATCGGCCATCACTCGCGCCGCCTCGGTGCCGGCGGAGCGCCGCACCGGGGCGCCGTTTTCGCCGGTCAGGTCGGTCCGCAGCGCGGGTTCCCACAGTGCCACGGTGCGGGCCCCCTGGGGCGACCCATCCTCGGTGACCTCCGCAACCGGCTGGCCGATCAATTCGGCGGCGGTGGCACCCGGTGAGTCCGTCGTCGCGCTGGCGAAGATGACCGTCGGGTGCGCCGAGTAGCGTGCGCACAATCGCAGCAGACGGCGTAGCACCATTGCCACATTCGAGCCGAAAACACCCCGATAGTAATGACATTCGTCGACGATCAGATATCGAAGATTTCGCAACAGGACCGCCCAGCGGGCATGGTTGCGCAATATCGACAGATGGATCATGTCCGGGTTGGAGAACAACCATCGGGAACGCTCGCGGGCAAAGCGGCGCACTTCATCGGAACTGTCGCCGTCATAAGCCGTGGGCGCGACATCCCTAAGTCGTTCAACGTTGGCAACCAGCGCCTGCGCGGTGCGCAACTGGTCGTGGCCCAGCGCTTTGGTCGGAGACAGATATAACACCCGGGCGCGGGGGTCGGCCGCCAGCGCCGCGAGGACGGGAAGTTGATAGGCTAGCGACTTGCCGGACGCGGTACCTGTGCTCACCACCACGTGACGGCCGTCATGGGCCAACTCCGCGGCCGTGGACTGGTGTGACCAGGGGGCGGTGATGCCACGTTGGGTGAAGGTGCGCACGACGTCTGGCTCGGCCCATTGCGGCCAGGCGCTCGGCTGACCCGCACGCGGCGGCAGCTCGGCGACATGGTGTAAAGGATGTTCTCCGGTCGGGGTACCGGCGAGCGCGACGGCAAGCAATTCGCGCCCGAAACTTATCATTTGCAAACCCTTCACAATTCATCGACGACAACGGGCTGTCGCCGACGCCATGAACATGATTGACTAATCGCGGTCGTAGCTTCTGTGTTCGTGTCAAACTTTCGCAGGATCGACGTTGCGGCCGCGGTTCCTGCGAGGTTATCGGTCGGGTGAAGTTCCGGCGACTCTGCGAGGTATGGCGGTCGCGGCTTGGCCCGGGGCACCGAGAGGCGGTGCACCGCACCCAGAAGAAAAGGAAAGATCGAGAGATGCCACAGGGAACTGTGAAGTGGTTCAACGCGGAGAAGGGGTTCGGCTTCATCGCCCCCGAGGATGGCTCCGCGGATGTTTTTGTCCACTACACGGAGATCCAGGGTTCGGGCTTCCGCACCCTTGAAGAGAACCAGAAAGTCGAGTTTGAGATCGGCCACAGCCCTAAGGGCCCCCAGGCCACCGGAGTCCGCTCGGTCTGATCCGAGCAGATTCTGACGAATCCCCCCGACGTGATCCCGCTGAGCGGGTCCGGCGGGGGGTTTTCGTTTCTGCCGTGAGCGCCTTGGTCGCCGCGCCGGACGGGGAGAACCCGCGGACCGGGTTACTGGCCTACTGTCGGTGGCGTGAGTCAGCTGTCCTTCTTTGCCACGGAGTCGGTGCCGCCCGCGGTCGAGGACCTATCCGGAGTGTTGGCAGCATCCGGCCAGGTCGTGATGGTTGGTGCTGGTGCGCGGCTGTCGGTGGTGGTCGGGGAGTCCTGGCGAGCCGAAGCTCTCGCCGAGATGATGCGGGAGGCGGGCCTGGTGCCTGAGATCACCCACACCGACGAGGACACGCCGCTGGTGCGTACCGCCGTAGACCCCAGATTGCGCGCAATCGCCGCGGAGTGGACCCGTGGCGCGGTCAAGACGGTTCCGCCGCGATGGCTGCCAGGTCCGCGAGAGCTGCGCGCCTGGGCGCTGGCCGCCGGCAGTCCCGAGGCCGACCGATATCTGCTGGGGCTTGATCCGCACGCACCCGATACACATTCGCCGTTGGCGTCGGCTCTGATGCGAGTGGGCATTGCACCCACTTTGATCGGCACCCGAGGGAGCCACCCGGCGCTGCGGATAAGCGGGCGACGAAGGCTATCGCGCCTGGTAGAGAACGTGGGGGAACCCCCGCCCGGTGCCGAAGCGTTGGCTCAATGGCCCCGGGGCTAGGCGCCTGTGGACCCCGGTTTTCCGAGGAGCTGAATTGCAGCCAGTTTGCGCAGGCCCGCCTTAGGGTGCGAAATTGTCTGTTGCCCGCAGGTGGGAATGTCGGGCTATTGGATTTCGCCTGAAATTCAGCAGCCGGCCTGGCACCCTTCTGCAAGGGTGGCCCCGCCAGCGGGGCTGGGATGAGAGATGGAGCGTAACCGCAGTTGGCTGACCCGAAAACGAAGGGCCCTGGAAGCCGTAGCAGCGGCGGAAATGGGAGCGGCCGGCGACTTGTCATAGTCGAGTCGCCCACCAAGGCGCGCAAACTTGCTGGTTACCTGGGGCCCAGGTACATAGTCGAATCCTCGCGTGGCCACATCCGCGACCTGCCGCGGGCCGCCGCGGATGTGCCCGCCAAGTTCAAGTCCGAGCCGTGGGCGCGCCTCGGCGTCAATGTCGACGCGGACTTCGAACCGCTCTACATCATCAGCCCGGAGAAGAAGAGCGCAGTCAGCGAGCTCAAAGACCTGCTCAAAGACGTCGACGAGCTCTACCTGGCCACTGATGGTGACCGCGAGGGCGAGGCGATCGCCTGGCACTTGCTGGAAACCCTCAATCCGCGCGTGCCGGTCAAACGGATGGTCTTCCACGAGATCACCGAACCGGCCATCCTCGAAGCCGCGGAAAACCCCCGTGACCTGGACATGGACCTCGTCGATGCGCAGGAGACCCGGCGCATCCTGGACCGGCTGTACGGCTACGAGGTCAGTCCGGTGCTGTGGAAAAAGGTCGCGCCCAAGCTGTCGGCCGGCCGGGTGCAGTCGGTGGCCACGCGGATGATCGTGCAGCGAGAGCGCGACCGGATGGCGTTCCGCAGCGTGTCCTACTGGGACATCGTCGCCACGCTGGACGCCAGCGTGTCCGACCCGAAGGCCGCGCCGCCCACCTTTGTCGCCCGACTGACCAGTGTGGACGGCTTGCGGGTGGCCACCGGTCGCGATTTCGACTCGCTGGGCACGTTGCGCAAGGCCGACGAGGTCACCGTGCTCGACGAGGCCCGGGCGGCCGCGCTGGCCACCGGCCTACACGGCGCGCAGCTGAGCGTGGCCTCGGTCGAGGAAAAGCCCTACAGCCGCCGTCCGTACCCACCGTTTATGACCTCGACGCTGCAGCAGGAGGCCGGCCGCAAGTTGCGGTTTTCCGGTGAGCGGACGATGAGCATCGCTCAGCGGCTCTACGAAAACGGTTACATCACCTACATGCGAACCGACTCGACGACCCTGTCGGAGTCGGCGATCAACGCCGCGTGCACCCAGGCGCGCCAGCTCTACGGCGAAGAGTATGTGGCCTCATCTCCGCGCCAGTACACCCGCAAGGTGAAGAACGCGCAGGAGGCGCACGAGGCCATCCGCCCCGCGGGTGAGACGTTCGCAACCCCCGACGCCGTGCGTCGTGAACTCGACGGCGACGAATTCCGGCTCTACGAGCTGATCTGGCAGCGCACGGTGGCCTCCCAGATGGCGGATGCCCGCGGCACCACGCTGAGCCTGCGGATCGGTGGTAGCGCGGGTGAGCAGCAGGTGGTGTTCTCGGCGAGCGGTCGCACCCTGACCTTCCCCGGGTTCCTCAAGGCCTACGTGGAGACGGTGGACGAACTGGTCGGTGGCGAGGCCGATGACGCCGAGCGGCGCCTGCCGAATCTGACGCCGGGCCAGCGGCTCGACGCGGTCGAGCTGACCCCGGACGGGCACACCACCAACCCGCCCGCCCGCTACACCGAGGCCTCGCTGGTCAAGGCCTTCGAGGAGCTGGGAATCGGACGCCCGTCCACCTACACCCCGATCATCAAGACGATCCAGGACCGCGGCTACGTACACAAGAAGGGCAGCGCCCTGGTGCCGTCGTGGGTGGCGTTCGCGGTCACCGGATTGTTGGAGCAACATTTCGGGCACCTCGTCGACTACGGCTTCACCGCGGCGATGGAAGACGAGCTCGATGCCATCGCATCTGGTCAGGAGCGGCGCACCGACTGGCTCAACAACTTCTACTTCGGTGGCGACCACGGCGTGTCTGATTCGGTGGCGCGCGCCGGGGGGCTCAAGAAGCTCGTCGGTGTCAACCTCGAAGGCATTGATGCGCGAGAAGTCAATTCCATCAAGCTGTTTGACGATGAGCAGGGGCGTCCCATCTACGTTCGGGTGGGCAAGAATGGTCCCTACCTGGAACGCACCATAACCGGCGAAGACGGTGAGCCGACCCCGCAGCGCGCCAACCTCAATGACTCGCTGACACCCGACGAGCTGACCCTGGTGCTGGCCGAAGAGCTATTCGCCACGCCGCAGGAAGGTCGCGTGCTGGGCATCGACCCGGAATCCGGCCACGAGATCGTCGCCAAGGACGGGCGCTACGGGCCGTATGTGACCGAGATTCTTCCCGAACCTCCCGCACCCGAAGCCGGGGCCGAGGCCCCCGCCAAGAAGAGCAAGAAGGCCACCGGGCCCAAACCCCGCAGCGGTTCGCTGCTGCGCAGCATGGACCTGCAGACGGTCACCCTCGAGGACGCGCTCAAGCTGCTCTCGCTGCCGCGCGTGGTGGGCACGGATCCCGCTTCCGGCGAAGAGATCACCGCGCAGAACGGGCGCTATGGGCCATATCTGAAGCGCGGCACCGATTCTCGCTCGCTGGCCACCGAATACCAGATTTTCTCCATCACCCTTGACGAAGCGCTCAAGATCTACGCCGAACCCAAGCGTTCTGGCCGGCAGAGCGCTTCGGCTCCGCCGCTTCGTGAGCTGGGGACCGATGCCGCGTCGGGCAAGCCGATGGTGATCAAGGACGGGCGGTTCGGTCCGTACGTCACCGACGGTGAAACCAATGCCAGTCTGCGCAAGGGCGACGAGGTCGCGTCGATCACCGACGAGCGGGCCTCGGAATTGCTGGCTGACCGCCGGGCCCGAGGGCCGGTGAAGCGAGCCGCCAAGAAGACCACCCGCAAATCGCCGGCGAAAAAGGCCGTCAAACGCGCGTGACCGGGGCCGGTTAGCTACCGCTTTTGGTGGAGACCTTTTGGGCTACAGCGAGGTTCAGCGGGCGGGCCAGCTGGGTCGGTGCGGTCCGTCCGCGTAGTTCGACGACTTCGGCGACGTCCCAGCACAAGGCTTCGGCGTCTAGCGCCCCGCTGATCGCGATCGCCGAGGCCAGCACGTGGCCTTCCTCGAGCTTGGCCAGCTCGGTGAGTCGGGCGGCCTCATTGACCGGGTCGCCGATCACGGTGTATTCGAAGCGGGCCTGCGCGCCGATGTGGCCGGCGATGGCCCTGCCGGCCGACACCCCGATGCCGAACTCCGCAGATCCCAGCACCGGAATGAGTTCGTCGTGCAACTCGCGCGCGGCGCGCAGCGCGGCGCCGGCGCCGTCGGGGTGTTCGATCGGTGCGCCGAAAATCGCCAGGGCGGCATCGCCCTGGAACTTGTTGACGAATCCGCCGTGGCGCGCGACGGTGTCGACCACCACCCGGAAGAATTCGTTGAGCAGGCCGACCACCTCGACCGGTGGTCGGGTCGCCGCCAGCTGGGTCGAGCCCACCAGG
This sequence comes from Mycobacterium ulcerans subsp. shinshuense, assembly GCF_002355775.1. NCBI lineage: Bacteria > Bacillati > Actinomycetota > Actinomycetes > Mycobacteriales > Mycobacteriaceae > Mycobacterium > Mycobacterium ulcerans. Next base: position 329,979 of record NZ_AP017624.1, read on the forward strand.
TCGACGAACAGCACCGCGACATCGCGTTCCTGCCCGCCAAGCTCGGTACCGCGTTCGATGGCGCGCCGGGCCACGTCCTCGCCGACATATCGACCGAACAGGTCGCGCAGGCGTTGCCGCTCGGACAGGTCGCGGACCATGTCGTTGAACCCGGCCTGCAGCAGGCCCAGCTCGCTGGCGTCGTAGATCTGCATGTGCGCGTTGTAGTTGCCGCGCTGCACCTCCGACAGCGCCCAACGCAGCTGGCGCAGCGGATCGGCGATCGACATGGACACCAGCAGCGTGCTGGCCGAACCGATCGCCAACGCTGCCAGCGCGAGCAGCAGGATGGGATTGAACAGCTTGTCCGGGGTGGCGTGCAGAATCGCCATCTTGTCGGCCACCACGGCCAGCACGATCGCCAACAGCGGTACCGCGGTGGACAGCACCCAGGCCAGCATCAACCGCGAGATGACCCCGGGCGACCGCAAGTTCTCCGGTACCCCACTGCGTAGCGCGGCCACCGCGACCGGCCGCAGCACCCGCTCAGACTGCAGGTAGCCGATGATCGCGGTGGCGATGGCGCCCAGGGCGGTGGCAATCGCCACCACGGGCGCCGCATAGCGAGCCACCGACCAGCTGGCGACGATGAAGATCACGCTGCCGATCGCCCACGACCCGACGCTGATCAAGGTGCGATAGAACGGCATGCGCAGCACCCGGCTGCGGGCCAGCTCGGTGGCGGACGGGTCGGCCGCCGCAACCAGATTGTCGCGGCGCTGCCACCGGAAGACCGGCACCAGCAGCTTGAGGTTCAATGCGAACCCGGCGAGGAACAAGGTAATCACGGAGGTGAGGAAGATCGCCAGATTCAGTGGTGGTAGATCCTGCAGCTGGATGCGATCGTTGGGTGGCAAGCCATAGCGCAGAAAGCCCAGAACGAATAGGCCGCCGATGATGTCGGCCTGCAACATACTCAGCGAAAACACCGGCCACGGAGTGCGCACTACCCACCGGGCGAACCCGTTGATCCGCCCGGGCAGGGTTGCCACGGTAGCCACCAGCCCACCGTATCCGGATGGGGGGACTCGCCGGAAACCTACGTGGGACTCGGCAAGTCGTTACCGAGTCGACTCGAGACGGGAAAGATAACGGAAATGTCGCGAAACGGTAGCCAATCGGTATCTGTCGGCGGGGACTAATAGTGTCCACGGTGATGTCTGGGGTATTCGCGCGGCTGGTAGGCCAGGGGGCGGTGGAATCGGAGCTGCTCGCGGCCGCGAGGTCAGCTCGCAGTGATTCGACTCACAGTTCGGGGTATGACGGGGATATGACACATGCGTGGCTGATCACCGGGCCCCCGGGCTCGGGGCGGTCAATCGCCGCATTGTGCTTCGCCGCGGCGCTGCAGTGCACGTCAGACGGCGATCCGGGGTGCGGACGTTGTCGGTCCTGTTTGACCACCATGGCGGGGACTCACGCGGACGTGCGGCGGGTGATTCCCGAAGGCCTCTCTATCGGAGTTGACGACATGCGCGCGATCGTGCAGATCGCATCGCGCCGCCCAACCACCGGGCGCCATCAGATCGTGCTGATCGAAGACGCCGATCGGTTGACCGAAGGTGCGGCCAATGCCCTGCTCAAGGTGGTCGAGGAGCCGCCCGCATCGACGGTGTTTCTGTTGTGCGCACCATCGGTGGATCCCGAGGACATCGCGGTCACGTTGCGGTCCCGGTGTCGCCATGTCGCGCTGGTGACGCCGCCGACCACCGCGATTGCCCAGGTACTGATCGACAACGATGGGTTGGCGGCCGAGACGGCGAATTGGGCGGCTTCGGTCAGCGGTGGCCATGTGGGCCGGGCGCGGCGGCTGGCCACCGACCCGGAGGCGCGGCAGCGACGCGAGCGAGCGTTGGGGCTGGTTCGTGACGCCGCGACGCCGGCGCGGGCCTACGCCGCGGCCGAGGAGTTGGTCGCCGCCGCCGAGGCCGAGGCGCTGGCGCTGACTTCCGATCGCGCCGAGGCCGAAACCGAGGAGCTGCGTACCGCACTGGGGGCTGGTGGCACCGGGAAAGGGACTGCCGGCACGATGCGTGGCTCCGCCGGCGCGATCAAGGACCTGGAACGGCGGCAGAAGTCCCGCCACACCCGGGCCGCGCGCGATGCGCTGGACCGGGCCCTGATCGACCTGGCCACCTATTTTCGGGATGCGCTGCTGGTTTCGGCGAAGGCCGACCAGCCGCGGGCCAACCATCCGGACATGGCTGACCGGGTCGCTGCGCTGGCCGCACACGCGACTCCGGAGCGGCTGTTGCGTTGCATCGAGGCCGTGCTGAACTGCCGTGAAGCGCTGTCGATCAACGTAAAGCCAAAATTTGCGGTTGACGCCATGGTGGCAGCCATTGGGCAACAACTGCAGTAGCGGGGTGCCGGTCGGTCGATCCGGACTTGGGCGGACCTGCCCGCCTGCCGTAGACTCGTGCCGCCCGGAATGAGGGCACGCCGCCTTAGCTCAGTCGGTAGAGCGATTCACTCGTAATGAATAGGTCAGGAGTTCGATTCTCCTAGGCGGCTCCACCTGTACAGGTCAGGCTGGGTAATTACCCTGCCTGTTCGTGTTCGACGGCTTGAAGGGCGCGGATAGGGCGCGAATACGCATCTAGGCGGCGGTGTAGTCGGGCACCGGCACGGACTGCTCGACGTAGTGCCGCCGGGTGATTTCGCTGCTGCTGTGTCCGGCCTGCCGGGCCGAGGCTTCCAGCCCTATCGCGCGTTCTACCGCGGTGACGACGGACTTGTGGATCGAGTGCGGAACAACCTACTTGAAGTCCTCGCCGCGGATCGCCCGCCAGCGGGTGCGGACATTGGCCTCTGGCTGGTGCGTGCCTCGGCGGGGCGTGCTCTCGCAGCGTCGCGGCTCCGAACTCCGGGGTCGTGACGGTGTAGGGCTCGCCGCCGGCCTTGTGCCCGGTGGGATTTCTTGTCGAGTCGGTTACCGATGTACACGGTGACGGGACCGTCACCGTCGAGGCCGTGGATGTCGTCCCAGGTGAGTGCGAGCACTTCGCCGATGCGGGCGCCGGTGGCCAGCAGTACGTCGAAGATGCGCAGCCGGTCATACCCGCGCGCCGGTCCGCGATTCGATCGACCGCTCTGCCATGCAGCGATCCTCCGCCGCATCTCCACGGCGTCGTCGGGGGTGGGGGCGCGCGGTTTGGTCGCTGACCGTGGTGGTGTGTACGCGGGCGTCGACGGGGGAGTAGCCGAGCGCAGGTACCGGTCGACCCGTTGTGTGGTGAGTTCACGCAGTCGGACGGTCCGCAGGGCTGGGATGAGCAGCTTGCCGATTACCCCGGCGTAGGCGTCGAACGTGTCCTCGGTTTTGCGCGGCCCGGCGCCGTTGGTGTGGGCCGGAGCAGTGTCGGCCCGGTACGTGTTGCGGGACGCCGTCGATTACATGGCCAACGAGACATGATGTTCGTACATCAGCGGTGGAGAACCGTGCTGTGTTTCCTTGGTGGGCAAGCCTCTCTGCAATGTCAGCGCTGTCGACTATGCTGGTCAGAACCGCAAAATCAGATGAGGTGTTTGTCCAGGTGACCGAGTTGCAGAAGGCGAAGCGGCGCATCAGGACTGTCAGGGCAACCCGCCGCAACACCGAGCTGGAGGGCACCCGCAGCACCGCCGCTACCCGTGCCGATCAGGACGACTACGCCCGCGGCAAGATTACGGCAGCCGAGTTAGGTGAGCGCGTCCGCCGCCGGTACAACATCCAGTAACCGGGCCTGGAGTGCCGCTTCCATGGGACACCGGCGATCACGAACGGAACTGGCAGGGCTACTTCATCCCCGGTACTTCCGTCTTACGGAACCGGGTCGGCGCCCGAACGCATGCCGAACTGCGTGACGCCGAGAACGACCTCGTTGAGGCCCGGGTGATCGAACTCCGCGAGGAACCCAATCTGCTGGGCGACCGCACCTACGATCTTGCATACCTGCGGGCGATTCACCGCCAGCTGTTCCAGGACGTTTACGTCTGGGCGGGAGACCTGCGGACAGTCGGCATCGAGAAGGAAGACGAGTCTTTCTGCCCGCCGGGTAGCATCAGTCGGCCCATGGAGCATGTCGCCGCGGAGATCCACCATCTCGACCGGCTCAGAGCGATCGACGACGGCGATCTCGCTGGCAAGGTCGCATACCTATACGACCACGTGAACTATGCCCACCCGTTCCGCGAGGGCAACGGCCGCTCCACCCGCGAGTTCTTCGATCTCCTGTTGTCCGAACGCGGTTCTGGCTTCGACTGGGGGAAGACTGACCTGGAAGAGTTGTACGGCGCTTGTCACGCAGCGCGCGCCCACTCTGATCTCACAGGCATGGTCGCGATGTTCACGAAGATCCTCGACGCCGAACCCGCTTACGACTTCTGATCGCACTGTACCTCCTGCTGTCAGCTGGTAACGGTGCGTGTTCAATCGGTGCGAGTTGGTCGGCGGCCCGCCGGGGAGTGGCTCCTGGGTGGGAATGACCTGTTCGACTACTTCCTTGGGCCACGGTTCGAAGCCTTTCCAAAGACTTCCCACCTGGTTGGGGATGGTGTCAGACTTCCTCATGGCCACCGACAAGACGGCGTTGGTGCTCCTGCACGGCGGGGCTGGGTCGGGCAGGGCATGGCAAGACGTGGTACCCGTCGTTTCGAGATATCACCAGGTGCATGCGCCGACGGCTCCCGGCCACCGAGGCGGACCCCCAGTGCAGAGGCGGCCAGCGACCGCGGCGGATGAGCGCTACCTCGACGAGCAAGGACTTCAACGCCCGCATCTGGTCGGCCATGCGATGGGCGGCTATTTGGCGATCGAATTGGCTCGGCGCGGCCGCGCAGCAACAGTGTGTGTGTTTGCGCCAGGTGGCTTCTGGGTGTCGGGTGACGGGCTGCGAGAAAGGACGCTGTCACGAGCGCTGGGAGGCGCCGGAATCGCTCGCCTGATGCGACCCATCATGCCGCTGGTGTTGAAGTCGCCGAGGGTCCGCCGACTTATGTTCCAGGATGGCGCGTGCCACGGCGATCGGATAAGCGCGCACCGGGGTGTTGAGATCTTTGACGACTTCCTCGGATGCACGGTCGCCAACGAAGTATTCTCAATCGACGAGGAGCAGATTGCCCCTTTGGACCCGTTGCCCTGCCCCGTCACGGTGGCGTGGTCGGAGAAAGACGAAATTGTTCCCGTCACGTCTTACGGCCCTAATGCGCGTGCGCGCCTGCCGCAGGCGACGTTCGTAACTCTGCCTGATGTTGGGCATGACCCTATGGTCGACGATCCCGAACTATTCGCACGGACGATTCTGAGCGTGACGACAGCGAATGCACCCCAGGTGTAACGCCGCAACAACAGTGGCGGCCAACGGGCGGCTTCCGGTTCCGCGACACTTCAGGCGCTGCGCATCGGCCAGTGCCCGTCTCGAAGGAAGCCGTGAAGTACAAGATCGGCCTTGTCTTGACTCTGGCAGGTATGGCAAGTCCTATCGCTCTCGCGCCCTGCGGCCTTGCAGGCCGCGTGCGCTCGCGGTCTACCGGCGTCCGCGGCTCCGGCCCGTGTTCCGGCTGGCCGTTCGTGTGGGTTGCGTGAGGTGGGTGGGTCGCTTTGTGGTGGTGGGGGTTGGTTGTCGTGCTCACTGCCGGCCTGATTGTGCCGGGCATTGGGGCGATTGTTCTCGGGGACACGCGGCGTGCATCCGTGCGTGAGAGAGGGCGGGAGAACTCGGTTCCGGGGCGCGAAAACCTTGCGCTCGCCTGCACTCAGAGGCGCACTCGAACATGCATGTGATGCTCTGAGCTGCGCGGATCTGAAATCCCTGGGAACGAGACAACGCCTGATCCCGCTTTAACCATCATGAATAGGTCAGGAGTTCGATTCTCCTAGGCGGCTCGTTTGTTTGTGGTGGTCAGCCGTGCGGGCCGGTCGCGCCCGCCGTGCCGGCGTTGCCCGCTTTGCCGTCTGCGCCCGCGGTGGCCCCGCTGCCGCCGGCACCGAAGCCGCCGGCGGCGCCGCCAGCACCACCCGCGCCCCCAGCGCCAGGGGCCCCCGTCGAGCCGTCGGCGCCGGCGTGGCTGAACAAGATGCCTCCCTGACTGCCGATGCCACCCACCGAGCCGGTGGCGCCGCCCTCGCCGCCCTCGCCGCCCTGGGCGCCGTCACCGCCGTTGCCGTCGTCGCCGCCGAAGGCGATTTGAGTGGATCCGTTGCCGCCGGCACCACCCGCGGCACCTGCGCCGCCCGCGCCGCCGGTCCCGCCGTTGCCGCCGCTGCCGATCAATAGCCCGCCACGGCCACCGTCCCCGCCGGTCCCGCCGCCACCGGCGGTACCCCCGGAGACGTCGGTGGCAAAGCCGCGGCCGCCATCGCCGCCATCGCCGCCGATGCCACTCGCCAAACCGGTGGCCTTGCCGCCATCGCCACCCGCGCCACCCGAGCCGCCGGGGATTCCGCCTTGACTGCCGTCGCCGCCGGCGCCCCCGTGGGCTTGCCCCGAGAAGCTCTCGGCGTCCCCGCCGGCACCACCGGCCCCGCCATTGGCGCCGCCACCGGGATCACCGCCGGCCCCGCCCTTGCCCCCGGTGGCCGACCCCGACGAGGCAGTGGCGCTTCCGTCGGCGCCTCCGGTACCGCCGGTCTCGCCGGTCCCACCGGTATCACCGGTATCGCCGTTTCCCCCGGTCAGGGGGCCATTGCCGCTAACGTTGCCGCCGGCGGCACCGGTTCCGGCCGTCCCGGTGGGGGTGGGGTTGACACCGTCTGCCCCGGCCAGGCCGGTCCCACCCTGGCCCCCGGTACCGCCATCGCCGAACAGGAACGCGTTGCCACCGTTTCCGCCATGCCCGGGACTACCGCCGTTGACGCCCGCCATGGCGGTCCCGCCTTGGCCGCCGATGCCGCCGTTGCCCCACAAAAGGCCGCCGGTGCCGCCGGTGCCGCCGGTGGCACCAGCCCCACCGACACCTCCGGTGCCGCCGCTACCGAGCAACCCCGCGTTGCCGCCGGCGCCGCCATTTTGGCCGGGCGCACCGGAGCCGCCGGTGCCGCCGGTGCCGATCAAGATGCCGCCGTCGGCGCCGTTGGCCCCGCTGCCGGGTGCGCCGTCGGCGCCGTTGCCGATGATGGGACGGCTCAACAGCGCCTGGGCGGGTGTGTTGACCAGTCCCAGCACGTCGCGTTCGAGGACCTGCAAGGGCGAGACATTGGCGGCTTCGGCACTGGCATAGGCCAGTCCAGCGCCGCTCAACGTTTGGGTGAACCACTGATGAAACTGCCCGGCTTGGACACTGAGTGCCTGATAGGCGCGGGCATGCGAGGAGAACAGGGCGGCCACCGCCGCCGAAACCTCATCCGCGCCGGCGGCCTGCAGCACGGTCGTCGGCAGCACCGCCGCGGCATTGGCTGTGTTGAGCGCGGCGTCGATACGTGCCAATTCAGTCGCCGTCGATGCCAGTAGGTCTGACGCCGCCACCACGTATGACACCGCTGTACTCCTAGATATGAAAGGTATGAAAACCGTTGTTGACTTTGCGGGCCAACGCTACCGCCAAATTTCGCTGAAAGTTATTGTCTTGGCGAAAACTTCGAGACAACTAATTCATCCGGAAGGGAATTATCGCGCCGCTTATTCGGGAGCCAGAAAACCCACCGGACCGGAGGCGACACACACCGCCAATGCGGTGGTATTGGCTCGCACGGTGATCACATCGCCGGCGCCTGGCAGCCGGGCGTAGACCCGGTTGAGGCCCGGATGCACCGGAACTTTGCGCTCGGGTCCCTCCGGCAGCGCCAGCGTTATCGACCCGTCGCTGTTGGCAAGATAATTGAGTTCAACGGTCCAGTCGGCGGGCAGCAACGGGCCGTCCAGGACCAGCCGTGCGGGCTGGTCTGGCTGCGCGAAATAGCCGCATTGGGGCATGGGGCCGGGAACAATCGTCCGTATCCAGGTAACTCGCGCATCGACCAAATTTCCAGAGCTGGTAAACATTCTCAGTTTGGTTGTCGCCGTCGCGAAATCGGGGCGGTTCGGCAACAGTGCGAACATATGGCTGGCCAGGTTTTCCGGCCAGGCCACCCGTTGCAGCACCAGTGGATCGACTTCTTGATCCAGTAGCGGGGCATTCGAATTTATCTGGGCGCCAGCCAAGCTCGCTTCCGCATTCTGCAGGTATGACTTGGTCGGGTTGTCGCGCCAGCTGGTCAGAAAGGTCGCCGTCGAGTAGAGGCTGCTGGCCAGGAATAGCATCGCCGCGGCGGTGATCGTGCTGGCCCGGACGCGCGAGGCATTCAACCAATCTGACGGCCGATTCGCCGCGGTCAAGGCGACGGCGGCCAACAGCGCCAACACCACCACCAGATCGGGGAAATAGCGCAGCGTCTGCGCCAATTCCAGGGCGGTGAACCGCGATGAGCGCATCAGGTAGATCGGCACCTGGCAGGCGACGGCGTAGCCGGCCGCGGTCAGCCACACCGCGCCGATGCGTCGTTTACGGATCAGCGACAAGCCGAGTAGCCCGGCCAGCACCAGCCATCCGAGCGCCATCACCGTCGGCGGCGGCGTCGCCCACGGGGACGCCGGGGCCCAGCGATCCCAGCGCCACGGTCCGCCGGCCAGGCCCCCCACGATGCCGTGCGTGATCGATCGACACAGCAGGTCCCAGGTCATTGCCAGATCCCCACTCCAGCGCTTCTGGTCAACCACGGCCAGATAGAGCACCATCCAGCCGGCGATCAGCGCCAGCGCCGCCGTCCACAACCGGATCCCGGCCTGCCAGGCCGTGCGCAGCGGACGCTTGTCGCCGCCGACATGGCAGACCAGGGCGCTGACCGCGAAGGCGACGAACGGGACCACCGCCGCCTTTTCGAAGAACAGCAGGCCGGCGAAGTAGGCGAGCACCGCGCTCACCGCGTATCGCTGGTTACCGGTGCGGATCAGCAGGATCGCGTCACCGCACACCCAGGCCAGCGCCGCCAGCAGCGGCAGCGAGTTCAGTGCCGCCGCCCACCACGCGAATCCGGGCACCCCCAGCGGGGTGAACAGCGCGAACGTCAGCGGGATGAGCAAGACCCGGCGCCAGCCCAGGATCACGTAGAGCGCTCGCAGCAGCGCTAGCGATGCCAGCAGCTGCAGCACCACCAGGCTGATCGCGGGTCCGGTCCAATCCAGCGGCATCAGCCGGATGATGATGCCGGCAACCAGAAATGCGCCGGGCATGACGTGGCCGTCATGGTCGTCGAACAGGTAGGTCGCCGAGAGCAGGTCCTGGGTGCCGGCCCGGCCGACCAGGATCAAATCGTCCCAATAGAAATACCCCCGGAACGCCAGCACGGCGCGGACCCCCAGCTGAATCATGATCAGCGCGATGGCGGCCACCGCGACCTTGGGCACGGGCCTGGTCCGGGTGGGCATGGTTATTTCTTACCGGTCGGTATTGTGGGCCGGTGCGTGCACTGGTCACCGGCGCGGCCGGTTTCATCGGATCGACACTGGTCGACCGTCTCCTGGCAGACGGTCACACGGTGGTCGGACTGGATAATTTCGCAACTGGCCGGGCGACCAATCTCGAGCATCTGGTCGACAACCTTGCGCATGTCTTCGTCGAAGCCGACATCGTGGACGCCGACCTGCAGGCAATTTTCGAGCAGCACCGGCCCGAAGTGATTTTTCATCTGGCGGCGCAAATCGACGTCCGCCATTCGGTGGCCGATCCGCAATTCGACGCCTCGGTCAATGTCATCGGTACCCTGCGGCTGGCCGAAGCGGCCCGGCTCACCGGCGTCCGCAAGGTGGTGCATACCTCCTCGGGCGGATCCATCTATGGCACCCCGCCGCAGTACCCGACCAGCGAGCGGGTGCCCACCGACCCGGCATCGCCGTATGCCGCCGGCAAGGTGGCCGGGGAGATCTACCTCAACACATTTCGGCATCTGTACGGCCTGGAGTGTTCCCACATCGCCCCGGCCAATGTGTACGGCCCGCGCCAAGACCCGCACGGCGAGGCGGGGGTGGTGGCGATCTTCGCCCAGGCGCTGCTGTCGGGTAAGCCCACCAAGGTGTTCGGCGACGGCACCAACACCCGCGACTACGTGTTTGTCGACGACGTCGTCGATGCCTTCGTCAAGGCGGGCAGCGACGTGGGCGGCGGCCAACGGTTCAACATCGGCACCGGCGTGGAAACCTCGGACCGCCAACTGCACTCAGCTGTGGCCGCGGCCGTCGGCGGCCCCGACGACCCGGAGTTTCACCCGCCGCGGCTGGGCGACCTGAAACGGTCCTGCCTCGACATCAGCCGGGCCGAAGAGGTGCTGGGCTGGCGTCCGCAAGTCGAACTGGCAGACGGGGTGCGGCGCACCGTCGACTACTTCCGGCGAACCCACGGCAGCTGATTGGCTGGGCCGGCCTCAGCGTGGCTCCGGTGTCTGAGCTCCTTCGAGCGCTATGGCGCGGGCCAGCCGCGCGTAGCGCAGCTCCAGGTCTTTGAACCGCATGTAGGTGCTCAGCGTGGTGAAGCTGAACGCCATGATCAGTGCGTAGAGCATCAGATCGGTGCCCCGGCGCACTCCGAACCAGTGTGCGACCACCGTGGTGTCGTCCGGTCGCAGCACCGCGTAGATACCGGCCAGGACGAATAGGACGTAGCCGACTTTGACCCATGCCCGCGACCGGGCGCTGCGGCGGGAGCGCAGCAGATAGAACAGCAACGCGATGATCGACCCGATCAACAGCACCTGGATCCAGTTCATCGTCGTATCCTCCCTCGCAAAAACCCGTCGAAAATGATGTTGACGCCGTTGAGCAGGGGCTGCCCTTTCGACTTCGAGTAGTCGGTGTAGAGCACCTCGACGGGTTCTTCGGCAACGCGCCAATGGTTTTCGGCGATCAGCATGACGAACTCGGTGGCGTGGCTCATCCCGCTCATGGTGATGTTCAGCCCATCGGCCACGGTCTTGTTGAACACCCGCAGGCCGTTGTTGGTATCGGTCAGGCCCAACCGGCGACCGCGCGGACTCAGGCGCGCCGCGGTCTGCAGCACAATTCGCTTCAGCAGGGGTGGGCGGCTCCCGACGGGCCGCCCGAAGCGGGTTCCGATCACCACGTCGACATCGCCGACCGACAACCGATGCACCATGGCGGCCAGGTCCTTGACGCGGTGCTGGCCGTCGGCGTCGAACGTGGCGAAGATCTGGGCTCCCGGCTGCTTACGGGCGTATTCGACCCCGGTCTGGATGGCCGCGCCCTGGCCCAGATTGATCGGATGAGCCGCAACGTGAGCCCCGGCCCGCAGGGCGATATCGCCGGTGCCGTCGGTACTGCCGTCGTCCACGCACACCACATGGCCGAAGGTCGACCGCAGTTGCGCGATCACCTCGCCGATGACGGTGGCTTCGTTGAAGGCGGGAACGACGATCCAGACGTCGGGGTGATGCGTATCAATATCCATTTTCACGGCCATCTAGGCCCACAAATTACACGCCTGGCCAGGGCCCATCATCTGCTCGCGTATCCGGCGCGCGCCAGCGCGAGCAGATGAACACCGATCCCTACCAATGGGCCACACAACAGCGCCACCACCGTGCGGGCTTCCAGCGGCAGCGGCAACAGCAGCAGCAACCCTGATGCCGCTGTCGCGCTCACCCAGCCTAGTGAGTAAGCCCGGTGCAATGCGGCCGCCACCGCCGCGGCTCCGGTGAGCGTCAACATGGCGATCGCCACGGCGGCCGCGGTCAGCCAGGCCAGCAGGGCGCCGCTGGCCTGATGTTGCTGCCCGAAGGCCGAACGCAGTAGCCACGGGCCCACCGCTCCCGCGGCCAGCACCCCGATCACGCCGATACCGCCGATGAGTGCGGCCGGTGAGATCAGTGCCCGCAGTCGCTGCGCGCTCTCGTCGACGAAATGGGCGATGAGGTTTCCCTGCATCGCGGTCAGCGGCACCAGCAGCGGCGCACGGGTCAAAGTCACCGCCAAGATGATCACCCCGCCCTGGGGGCCGAGCTCGTTGGAGGTCAGCTTCAGCAGGACCGGAAAACCCATCACCAGAATCGCGCTGGCACCGGCGGCGGTGATCGAATGCGCGGCACCCCGCAGGAACGTTGCCGTGTTGCGCGGCGTCAGCAAGCGTGCCGTCGCGCGCGCGACGGGCGAAGCCAGCAGCAGAATCAGCCAGGAGACCGAGCCCGCCACCGTCGCCCACAGGAAGCCGACCAGACCCCACCCGATGGCAAACGTTGCCGCCGAGACCGCCACTCGGATTATCGCGTCGGTCACCATCAACGATCCGTAGTGCGACCACCGGTTGGTGCCGGCCAGCATGCCCAAAAGCGTGGCATGCAGACAGAATCCGGCCAGTCCCACACTGAGCAGTCCCACCGACAACCAGCGGTCCTCCACGAACACCCGCCCGCTCCACAGCGGCGAGCTGCCCGCGATCACCACGGCCGAGGCCAGTCCGACCATCCCGGCGATCCGCAGGGGATGAGTGCGGCCTCCTTCCGGCACGATGTCCAGGTACTGCGCGGAGCGGACTTCGCGCGTGGCTTCTTGCAGCAGCCCGTTGGCGGCGCCGGAAACCAGGCCGAATGCGCCCCAGAACACCCCGAACACGGAGAAGCCGCTGGGGGCCAAGTCCCGGGCGGCCAGATAGATCACCGTGTAACCGCACAGCGCGGTGACCGCGGTGGCGGTGCCGACGCGCGCCACGCTGCCTCGCGCGATCGCCCCCCCAGAGGCGCCCGCCGCTCCCGTTGTTCCCCCTACTTCGGTCACCCTGGCAGCACTAACGGCCAACCGACCTGATGCTGGGCACGTTTGCAGCCACGCTTGCAAATACTAAGCGTGCGGGGCGTGGGTGCTCGCCAGGCCGGTTCGGCGTTGTTTTGGCTTGCCCTGAGGGGCTCTCGGGTATAGATGAAATGCACTGGAAAGGACCCATGACAACGATCCGCGTGTTCGGGTTGTCGCTGCTGGTAACCGCGGCGGCTTTGGTTGCCGGGTATTGGCACGGCGGAGTGACCGCGCTGTTCCTGCTGGTGGTGCTGGCGATCCTGGAGATATCGCTGTCGTTCGACAACGCCATCATCAACGCCACGATCCTCAAGCAGATGAGCCAGTTCTGGCAGCAGATGTTCCTGACCATCGGGATCGTGATTGCCGTCTTCGGAATGCGGCTGGTGTTCCCGCTGACTATCGTCTGGGTTACCGCGGGTCTCGATCCGGTCCGCGCGATGAGGTTGGCGCTGAACCCGCCGCCCGGCGGCGCGCTGGACTTCCCGGACGGCTCACCCAGCTACGAGAAACTGATCAGCGCGGCCCACCCCCAGATCGCGGCGTTCGGCGGGATGTTCTTGTTGACGCTGTTTCTGGACTTCGTGTTCAACGACCGTGAGATCAAGTGGCTGAAGTGGATTGAGGTGCCGTTCGCCCGAATCGGGCGGCTGGGTCAGGTCCACGTGATGGTGGCGTGCGTGACGCTGATCTTCGCTGGTCCCGGGTTGACGGATTCCAGCGACGACCTGGGCGCCGTGATGGTCGCCGGGCTGCTGGGTCTGGTGACCTACCTCGTGGTCAACGGCTTGAGCCGGGCGTTGCAGCCGCCTCGGGTCGGTGCCGGACCTGGCGAACTCGCCGCCCAGGGGGCGGTGGGCAAGGCCGGGTTCATGCTCTTCATGTACCTCGAGGTGCTCGACGCCTCGTTCTCCTTCGACGGGGTCACCGGGGCATTCGCGATCACGAGCGACCCGATCGTCATCGCGTTAGGGCTCGGCTTGGTGGGCGCCATGTTCGTTCGGTCGATCACGATCTATCTGGTCCGACAGGACGCCCTGGACCGCTACGTCTACCTCGAACACGGCGCGCACTGGGCGATCGGTGCGCTCGCGGTGATCATGCTGATGTCCATCGACCACCACCTGCAGATCCCCGAGTGGATCACGGCATCGATCGGCGTGGTGTTCATCGGGGCGGCGTTCACCAACAGCGTGGTGCGCAACCGGCGGGCCGGCGGCTAAGCTGGAAATCAGTGGCCGTCGGTCTTGAACCGCTCCACCGACCGCAACACCTCGGCCTCGGCCTCTTCGCGACCCACCCAGTCGGCCGCCTTGACGAACTTGCCCGGTTCGAGGTCCTTGTAGTGGACAAAGAAGTGCTTAATGGCTTCCAGCTCGAACGCCGGAACGTTGTCGATGTCCTGGATGTGGTCCCAACGATGGTCGCCGGCCGGGGCGCACAGCACCTTGTCGTCGCCACCCTTTTCGTCGACCATCCGGAACATTCCGACCGGCCGAGCCTCCACCAGCACACCCGGGAACAGCGGCTCCGGCAGCAGTACCAGGGCGTCCAGCGGGTCGCCATCTTCGCCGAGGGTGTCCTCGATGAAGCCGTAGTCGGTGGGGTAGGCCATCGGGGTGTACAGGTAGCGGTCCAGTTTGACCCTGCCGGTCTCGTGATCGACCTCGTACTTGTTGCGCTGGCCCTTGGGAATCTCGATAGTCACGTCGAATTGCATCGCGTGGCTCCTTTGACTTAGTGAGGCCAGACGAGGCCTGGGATTAGGTCAAATGCGTCCGGGGACACCCTAGTGCAGCGGTCCTGTGGGCCTGCTGGGTGGCCGGTTGGGCACAATGGGACCGGAAAGACAGGAGAGTTATGGGTCCCAAACGTTGGCGGAAATCCACCCAGGTGTTCCTTGGGGTGGCCGTGCTGGCGTTTGTCGCCGCCGTCGTTGCCGCCGCAGCGTTCTTCACCGTCGGTGGCCGCGCGGCCAGTGCGCGGTTGGTGGTGCCGCCGCCGCGTCCACCGACGGTCAAGCCCGCGGTCACCGCCGTGGCCGACACCGGTGTGGTGCCCAACTCGGGCGCGATGGCCGCCGCGCTGGCGCAGGCCGCGGCCGATCCGAACTTGGGCAAGCTGGGCGGTCGGGTCAGCGATGCGCTGACCGGGCAGGTGCTTTGGCAGCAACTCGCCGACGTACCCCTGGTGCCGGCATCGACAAACAAGGTCCTGACCGCCACCGCGGCGCTGCTCACCTTGGACCGTCAGGCCCGGATCAGCACCCGCGTGGTGGCCGGTAGCCCCAGCGGCCAGGGGTCGGTGGTGTTGGTCGGAGCCGGGGATCCGACGCTGTCGGCGGCGCCGCCCGGCGTCGAAACCTGGTACCGGGGCGCGGCGCGCATCAGCGACTTGGTCGATCAGATCCGCCGCAGTGGCATGACGCCGACATCGGTGCAAGTCGACATCTCCGCCTTTACCGGGCCGACGATGGCCCCGGGCTGGGATCCGGCTGACGTCGGCAACGGTGACATCGCCCCGATCGAGGCGGCGATGATCGATGCCGGTCGCGTCCAGCCGACCACGGTCAACTCCCGACGGTCGCTGACCCCGGCGTTGGACGCCGGATGCGAACTGGCCAGGGCCCTTGGTCTGGATCCCGCAACGGTCAGTATCGCCTCGGCTCCCGCTGGGGCGCGCCAGCTGGCCGTGGTGCAGTCGGCGCCGTTGATCGAACGGCTCTCCCAGATGATGAACGCCTCGGACAACGTGATGGCCGAGTGCATCGCCCGCGAGGTCGCGGCCGCCATCAACCGTCCGCGCAGCTTCAGCGGCGCGGTCGATGCGGTGACCACCCGGCTGAACACCGCCCACATCAACACCACCGGCGCGGGGCTGGTGGATTCCAGTGGGCTTTCGGTTGACGACCGGCTGACAGCCCGGGCGCTCGACGACGCGATACAGGCCGCGGCGGGGCCGGATCAGCCCGCGTTGCGCCCGCTACTGGATCTGCTGCCGATCGCCGGTGGTAGCGGCACTCTCGGGGAACGCTTCCTGGACCGGGCCACCAACCTGGGCCCGGCGGGCTGGTTGCGGGCCAAGACCGGCTCGCTGACCGCCATCAACTCCTTGGTCGGTGTGGTCACCGATAGCAGCGGACGCGTGCTCACGTTTGCGTTCATCTCCAACGATGCCGGGCCGAACGGACGCAACGCGATGGACGCGTTGGCCACCACGCTGTGGTCTTGCGGGTGCACAACATGACCGCGGCCTCGGATGTGACCCTGGGCAACACCGTCGACTGGCAGTTTGCGGCCACGGTGGGGGAGCGGCTGGCCCGCCCCGGTCCGCCGTCCAGTGACTACACCCGACGCCAGGCGGTCGACGAATTGATGCGCGCGGCCGAGCAAGCGGAGCCGCCGGTGCGCGACGTCACCGGTTTGATCACCACCGGTGATGTGCCCGCGGCCCGCGTTGTGGACCGGCCGGAGTGGATACGGGCCGCCGCGGAGTCGATGCGGGCCATGACCAACGGGGCCGAGAAGCCGCGCGGGCTGCTCACCGGGCGTATCACCGGTGCGCAGACGGGTGCGGTGCTGGCGTTCGTGGCCTCGGGAATTCTCGGTCAGTACGATCCGTTCGCCGCCGCGGACGGGGCCGGCATGGGCGGTCTGCTGCTGGTGTCTCCCAACGTCATCGCCGTTGAGCGACAACTGCGGGTCGACCCATCCGATTTCCGGCTGTGGGTCTGCCTGCACGAGGTCGCCCACCGGGTCCAGTTCACCGCCAACCCGTGGTTGGCCGGCTACATGCAGCAGGCGCTCGGTCTGCTCACCACCGAACCCGCCGACGACATCGGACAGGTGGTGAGCCGGCTGGCGAACTTCGTGCGCAACCGCGACGATCCTGGCGACGATTCGGGCAATGTGACGGGGATTCTCGGTGTGGTGCGTGCCGTGCAGTCCGAGCCGCAGCGTCAGGCGCTGGATCAGCTGCTGGCGCTGGGCACGCTGTTGGAGGGCCATGCCGAACACGTGATGGATGCGGTGGGGCCGATGGTGGTGCCCTCGGTTGCCGTCATCCGTCGTCGCTTCGACGAGCGCCGGCAACGCAAGCAGCCGCCACTGCAGCGGTTGTTGCGCGCGTTGTTGGGCTTCGACGCCAAACTCAACCAGTACACGCGCGGCAAAGCGTTTGTCGACGACGTGGTGGCCCGGGTCGGGATGAAGCGGTTCAACACCATCTGGACGAGTCCGCAGACGCTGCCCCTGCCGGCTGAGCTGGAGAATCCGCGGCGATGGATCGACAGGGTGCTGTAGCGCAACTGCGCAGGGCCGTCGAGAAGTTCGCGTCGACCCATCTCGACGCCACCGACCGATGGAGTATCGGGCTGTCCGGCGGTCCGGATTCGCTGGCGCTCACCGCCGTGGCGGCGCGGCTGCGGCCCACCACCGCGCTGATCGTCGACCACGGCCTGCAGCCGGATTCGGCCGCGGTCAGCGAAACCGCCCGGGCCCAGGCCGTCTCGTTGGGTTGCGTGGCCGCACGGGTGCTTCGGGTCCAGGTGGGCAATCCGGCCGGGGCCGGGGGTGGGCTGGAGGCGGCGGCGCGCACCGCCCGCTACGGCGCGCTGGACGCCCACCGCGATGGCCCGGTGCTGCTGGCCCACACCCTCGACGACCAGGCCGAGACGGTGTTGCTGGGGCTCGGCCGCGGTTCGGGCGCTCGCTCGATCGCCGGCATGCGTCCGCACGATCCACCATGGTGTCGGCCCCTGCTGGGGGTGCGTCGCGGGGTGACCCATGACGCGTGCCGGGAACTGGGTCTGACCGCATGGCAGGACCCGCACAACAGCGACCGGCGCTTCACCCGGACGCGGTTACGTGCCGAAGTGCTGCCGCTGTTGGAGGAAGTGCTGGGTGGGGGTGTGGCCGCGGCGTTGGCGCGCACCGCGACCGCGCTGCGCGCGGACACCGAGCTGCTCGACGCCATCGCCGCCGAGGCGCTGCCCACCGCCGTCGTCGATTTCGGCCTGGACACCAGCGTGCTGGCTACGCTGCCCGACCCAGTGCGTCGGCGAGTGATCCGCAGTTGGCTGCTGGCCGGCGGGGCGATCGGGCTGACCGACAAGCAGATCAGGGGCGTGGACGCGCTGGTCACGGCCTGGCGAGGCCAGGGCGGGGTGGCGGTCGGATCGAATTTGAAGGCGCGGCGTCTGGTCGCCGGACGAGGTGGCGGCCTGCTGACTTTGCGGTCCGAGCCAATCTGAGTCGGTGAAGATGGGGACTGGCGTTGGTTGTTCGGGCGCGGACATGGCACGCTGTGCACGTGGCCCAGAGCTCCTCGGCGATCACCCCCGGACATGCAGGCGAGTTGTACCCAGGTGATATCAAATCCGTGCTGCTCACTGAGGAGCAGATTCAGCGTCGAATAGACGAGCTCGCGGCCCAGATCGGCAACGACTATCGCGAGCTGGCCGACACCAGCGATCAGGACCTGCTGTTGATCACGGTGCTCAAGGGCGCCGTGCTGTTCGTCACAGATCTCGCCCGTGCGATTCCGTTGCCTACGCAATTTGAGTTCATGGCGGTCAGCTCCTACGGGTCCTCGACGTCGTCGTCGGGAGTGGTGCGGATTCTCAAGGACCTGGACCGCGACATCGCCGGTCGCGACGTGCTGATCGTCGAGGATGTCGTCGACTCCGGCCTGACGCTGTCCTGGCTGTTGCGCAACCTCAAGAGCCGGCAACCCAAGTCGTTGCGGGTGTGCACCTTGCTGCGCAAGCCCGAGGCGGTGGGGGCCAACGTCGACATCACCTACGTGGGCTTCGACATTTCGAATGACTTCGTGGTGGGTTACGGCTTGGACTACGACGAGCGCTATCGCGACCTGTCCTACATCGGCACCCTCGATCCCAGGGTCTACCAGTAGCGAGCGCGCTCTGCCGACCTGAAACTCAGGTCAGCTCCCACACCGCGGTCACCGAGAAGCTCACCGTCTGCTGGCCTGGTTCCAGCGGCACCATCGAGGTGCGTGGCGCCGGCGTGTTCATCTCGCCGGGCGAGGGCCTGGTGCCGACTCCTTCGGATATGGAAAGCACCGTGCCCAGCCGCAGCCCGGACAACTGGGCGTATTGCTGCGCGCGGCTCTTGGCGTCCTCGAATGCCCGGGCGCGCGCGTCCTTGACCAGTTGCGAGTCGTCCTCGATCGAGTAGCTCACCGAACTGATCCGGGTGGCGTCGCCGCCGGTGTTGACGATCAGTTCCAGTAGGCGTGATGCGGCATCGGGTGGACGGGTCTTGACTTCGATCGCATTATCGGCGCGATAGCTGCTGATCGCCGCCGCTGCGCCGGGCTCTGGGCTGGTGTACTGGGGCTGTAGCGACACCTCGGTGGTGCGAATGTCCTTACGGTCCACCCCGGCGTTCGCCAGGGCGTCGATGACCGCCTGCTGCCGAGCGTTGGCCTGGCTCATCGCGCCGGTGACGTCCTGAGAAGTGAACTCAATGCCGACCTGCGCGGTCAGGGTGTCCGGGATGCCCTGCACCTGCCCGGACCCGAACACGGTCACCTGACGTGGATTTGCGCCGGGCGCCGCCGCGGTGTGGGAGTCGCACCCGCTCAGGCAGCCGGCGGCCGCACCGGCCACGGCCAAGGCGATCAATCTGCGGGCGAATCCCGGTGTGCTCCATTGGATTGGCATGCCTGGCACCCTAGTCGCCGCGCGGAGTCGACCGGCGGGTGCGCCGTTGTCGGCTCCCAGATGTTCTCAATTCACTTCTTGTTCATCTTTGATTCCTGGGAAAGCGCCGGCCCCCGTGACCGGACATTGGTGCCCGAAAGACTGTCAGCAAATGTCATATTGACGACCTTTACGTTGAAAAATTCCAATCCAACCCAGGGCTCCGGCGTTGTTGATTAGCAGGCTTGTGAGCTGGGTTGATGATCTTTGGTGCCGCGCTATTGGGGCCGGAGTGTAGGCACGGACTATCTGGAGAACGATCGAGTTGGTTACTGTTCGTCGTTGGTCTGGAGTTGCCCGTGCCTACCGTTTCAGTATTGCCTGTGTCGTCGGTTCCAGAGGTGTTCGACCGCTGGAGTCCTGGTGAGCGCAGCGAGCTCATCGGATCGGAGTTTCTCGATGTGTTGGCCTCGGTGCCAGACCCGAGGGACCCACGCGGTCGGAGGTATTCGCTGATGGCTTTGTTGGCGATCGCGGTTCTGGCCACTGCCGCGGGGATGCGCGGCTATGCTGGTTTTGCCACATGGGCGGCCACCGCTCCCGATGATGTGTTGGCCCAATTAGGGGTCCGGTTCCGGCGGCCCAGTGAGAAGACCTTCCGCGCTGTTTTGTCTCGGCTAGACCCCGCCGACCTCAACGCCAGGATGGGCAGTTACTTCACTGCACACGTGGCCAGCAGCGACCCCAGTGGATTGGTGCCGATCGCGTTGGACGGCAAGATGCTGCGTGGTGCTTTACGCGCCAAAGCGACAGCCACGCATCTCGTGTCGGTGTTCGCCCACCGTGCCCGATTGGTGCTCGGTCAACTCGCTGTCGCCGAGAAAAGCAATGAAATTCCCTGCGTACGTGCCCTGCTCACGCTGCTGCCGGGTAGCTTGCGGTGGCTGGTCACCGTGGATGCGATGCATACCCAGGTCGTCACCGCGAAGTTGATCTGCGCCACCTTGAAGTCGCACTACCTGATGATCGTCAAGTCCAACCAAGCCAAAATACTTGCGCGTATCACCGCGCTGCCCTGGGCCGAGGTGCCCGCAGCCGCTACCGACGACTCCCGCGGCCACGGCCGTGTCGAGACCCGCACCCTGCAAATCATCACCGCTGCACGAGGAATCGGCTTCCCCTACGCAAAACAAATCATCCGGATCACTCGTGAACGCTTGATCACCGCCACCGACCAGCGCAGCGTGGAGGTGGTCTATGCCATCTGCAGCCTGCCGTTCGAGCACGCCCGCCCTACCGCGATCATGACCTGGATGCGTCAACACTGGAGAATCGAGAACAGCCTGCACTGGATACGCGACGTCACCTTCGACGAAGACCGTCAAAGGGCACATACCGGAAACGGCGCACAGGTCCTAGCAACGCTACGCAACACCGCGATCAATCTGCACCGCCTCAACGGCGCCGACAACATCGCCGAAGCCTGCCGGATCACCGCTTTGACCGCCAACCGCCGCCTAGACCTCCTCAATCCACAATTCCCCAGCTCACAAGCCTGCTAATCAACAACGCCGGAGCCCTGCTGCTCAGCCGGAGATTGTGGCTGGAGTCGCATTGGAGCTGCAGGCCATCAACTCGGCGGCGCGCGCCGGGGACGAGGTCGCGGTAGCTCCGACGACAGGAGTGGTCCCCCCCGGCGGCAGACCTGGTGTCGATGTTGGCGGCAGCCCAGTTCGCCGCGCATGCAAGGGTGTATCAGGCGATCAGCGCTCAGGCCGCGGCGGTACAGGATCAGCTGGTGACCGTGCTGGGTATCTCCGCTGGTTCGTATGCGGCAACCGAGGCCGCCAACACCGTCGCGGTCAGCTAGGCGAGGCCGCACATGCTGGATTTCGCGCTCCTACCGCCAAAAGTCAACTCCACGTTGATGTATTCCGGACCGGGTTCAGGATCGATGTTGGCCGCCGCGGCGGCTTGGCAGGCGCTGGGCGCCGAGTTGCAGTGCACTGCGGACTCTTATCGTTCACTGCTGTCCGGGCTGGTTTCCGGACCATGGTCGGGGCCCGCCGCCGCGGCCATGTCGGCTGCTGCCGCGCCGCATCTGGCCTGGCTGAGCGCAACCGCCGCGCAGGCTGAACAGGTCGTGAGGCAAGCGGCGGCGGCGGCGAGTGCCTACGAGGCGGCGTTTGCCGGGATGGTGCCGCCCGCGGTGGTAGCCGCCAATCGGGCGATGTTGGCGACGCTGGTGGCGACCAACCTCTTCGGTCAGAACACCCCGGCCATCGCGGTAGTGGAAGCCGAGTACGCCGAAATGTGGGCTCAGGACGCGAATGCGATGTACCAATATGCGGCGACGGCCGCGGCGGCGGCCGACCTGACCTCGTTCGTTCCGCCTCGGCCCGCTACCACCGCGAACGGACCGGCCGCTCAGGCCGCCGCAGTCGGCCGGGCCACCGGCGATCTCCTCGCGGGGGATGCGCAATCGTTGCAGCAATTGGTGGAACAGCTGCCCAACGCGCTGCGGGGACTCTCGGAGGCGGCGTTGGTGCCCTCACTGGAACGGATCTTGCGTGCGCTCGGCCTGATCGGCTGGAAGTGGACGCCCAACGGCGACGGGATCGTGTTAAGCGGCGCACTCGGCGCACTGATAGCGGGTCTCACCGGGTCGTCGACGCTGGATGCCAGCACGCTATCGAACACCTATATCAGGCTGGTTTCGCCCTTCCGGCTCACCACCACGGCGTTGAAAGACATCGACGGTTTGTCCCACAGTCTCTTCCCGGCTGCCGCGCACGCGGGCCAGGAAGCCGGGAAGGCGGTCGAGGCCCTGCCACAAGCGCTGCCGAAACTGCCGTTGTCGGGCGTGTCGAGTGGTCTCGGGGGGATTGGCAGGGCCGCCCAGATCGGGGGTCTGTCGGTACCCAACGCTTGGGCGAGTTCGATGCCCGGGTTGGGCCGCGTTGCAACCGTTCCGCTCAGCTCCGTTGCCGCTGCCGCCGCGGCCGCCGACCCCAGCCAACATGTCTTTGGCGGCTTGCCGGCTCATGGCACACCCGCGCGCGGCTTCGCCGCCTCGGCGGCCCCTCCCCGATATGGGTTTCATCCCAGGGTGATGACGCGCCCGCCGGCCGCCGGCTAGGCCAACGCGCCGCGACGTCGGGGTAACCGGGCTACGGAGTGACGAGAACCTTGCCACGTGTTCGGTAATTGCCGCTACCACGGCTTGACCGGCGCGGCCGATCAAGTCCTCACGCTTGTCCCTGGCCCATTCGTGCGAGGCGCGCGGCGCCTCGAGTTGTCCCTTGAAATACGGAATCACCTTGCGGGCAAACAGATCATAGGAATGGAAGGTCGCTTGCGGTGATGCCCAGTCATGCCCGAGTAGCAGCAGAGTCCCGAAGCCGCCCGAGCGATTGAGCAAATCTTCGATGTATGCGATCGCGTCCTCGGGGGTTCCGATGCGGCAATTTCCCTTGGCCGCATAGTCTTCCACGAACTCGCGAGTGCCTTCGGCGCCGTCCGTCGCGTTGGACAGCGGAACGAACCCGGCCGCGCCGAAGTACTTCGAGAAATCCGGCAGCCCGTAGATGCAGTCTTGGATCGCCTGGTCGCGGGTATCCGACAGGTGCATGATGGACAGCACGCGCCAGTCGCGGCGGTTGGGCTCCGCCCGGCCGACCTTGGCGGCCTGCTCGCACACCACCTGCCAGGTGTTCTCGAGCGCCGCATAGCCGCCGGGCACCGACATCGACAGCGACAGCAGCGACGTACCCAGGCTGCCGGCCAGCCGTGGACCCGACGGCGAGATCATGGCTGCCGTCGAGATCTCGGGATAGAGCCAGGTGTACGGGCGGATGTGCAACTGCGCGTCGCGCAGGGTGAACCAATCGGAGTGGCGGTCGATGCGTTAACCCGGTGCGGCGCGCAGCAGAGCCAGGATCGCTTCCAGGGATTCCTGCATCATCCGGCGCTGGTCGATCGGATCGATGCCCATCATGTAGGCGTCCGATGGCAGCGCCCCCGGGCCCGTGCCGAACATGACCCGGCCCCGGGTGAGGTGATCGAGCAGCACCCATCGGTCGGCCACCATGAGCGGGTGGTGATACGGCAGCGGCACCACCCCGGTGCCCAGCCGGATGTGCTTGGTCCGCTCGGCGGCGGCCGCAATGAATACCTCCGGGCAGGCGATCAGCTCGTAGCCGCCGAATGGTGTTCACCAAACCAGGCCTCGTCGTAGCCGAGGCGGTCCAGGGCGACAACTCGCTCCATGTCGTATTCCAGAGCCACCGTCGGCGATTGGCCAGTCGGGTGAAACGGTGTGATGAAGACTCCGAATTTCAGCGGCGCATCGGTCACCATTGCACTCCTTTGAGGAAGTCGAGAAGTGTGGCGTTGACCTCGTCCGGCCGTTCCTGCTGCAGCCAGTGCCCGGCGCCCTCAACCATCACTTCGCGGTATGGACCGGTGATCACTTCCGATGCCCGATCGCTACGGGCGAAAGACAATACCGGATCCTTTGTGTCGGCCATGAACAACGACGGAACCGTGATGGTGGCGCCCTCGAGATCGGCGGTGGTTTCCCAGTTGCGGTCGAAATTGCGGTACCAGTTGAGCCCGCCGGTGAATCCGGTGCGGGTGAACTCGCTGATGTAATGATCCAGCTCGTCGCGACTGATCCAGCTGGGCGGCGCGTCGGGCTCCGGCAGTCGGTCGATGAAGCCCTCGGGGCCGGGGGCGACCATCCGCAGGGCCGCGCCCTGATCGGTCGGGGATCGTTGGCCGCCGATCATCCGGCGCATCGTGCGAGCCGGGTCACCATTGAGTTCGGCGTCGGCCACCCCGGGCTGCTGGAAATAGAGGATGTAGAAGAAGTGCTCGCCGAAGCGCTGGCGGAATGCCTGGATTGGCGGCACCTGGGCGCGGGGCAACACCGGAACGCTGAGGCCGGCGACCGCGGCGACGCGGTCGGGGTGCAGCAAGGGCGCATTCCACACCACGACAGCACCCCAGTCATGGCCCACCCAGGCGGCACGCTCGGCGCCGACGTCGTCGAGCAGTCCTACCAGGTCCGCGGTCAGCTGGTGGATGTCGTAGTCCTCGATCGCTTCGGGGCGAGAGGAACCCCCGTAGCCGCGTTGATCGGGGGCCAGCACGTGGTAGCCGGCCTCGGCAAGCACCGGGATCTGGTGCCGCCAGGAATAGGCCAGTTCGGGGAAGCCGTGGGCCAATATCACCACCGGCGCACCCCGCTCGCCGGCCTCGGTCACGCGCAACCGCACGCCGTTGGTGTCGACTAACCGCTCGGTTGATGTAGCCACCATTTCACCAAAGCACAACGCCACATCGGTGAGAAGGGCTTGTTGTTGAGGGTGGCCGCCGCCCGGCCGCGGTCCGCTTTGCCCGATCGTGCCCGCTGCGCAACCCGCCGGTGTGAGCCATGCCTTTCGCCGGATTGCCGTGTTACTGCAACCATCCGGAACTACCGGTCGTTGGTCTAGCGGTAGCCTTGACATTTCCAGCTGCGTATTTGGAAGGACCAGGCCGGCACGGCCGAAGATTGATGAACCGAAAAAACGTGATCCGCACCGTGACGGCGGTCGCCGTGGTGGTGGTGCTCGGCTGGTCGTTCTTCTACTTCAGTGACGACACCCGCGGTTACAAGCCGGTCGACACCTCGGTGGCGATGTCACAGATCAACGCCGACAACGTCAAGAGCGCGCAAATCGATGACCGTGAGCAGCAGCTGCGGCTGGTCTTGAAGAAGAGCAGCAGCGACACCGACGGTTCCGACAAGGTCATCACCAAGTACCCCACCGGTTACGCGGTCGACCTATTCAATGCCTTGACCGCCAAGAACGCCAAGGTCAGCACGGTGGTCAACCAGGGCAGCATCCTGGGCGAGCTGTTGGTTTACGTGCTGCCGCTGCTGCTGCTGGTGGGCCTTTTCGTGATGTTCTCCCGCATGCAGGGCGGCGCCCGGATGGGCTTCGGCTTCGGGAAATCGCGTGCCAAGCAACTGTCCAAGGACATGCCCAAGACCACATTCGCCGACGTCGCCGGCGTCGATGAAGCGGTCGAGGAGCTCTACGAGATCAAGGATTTCCTGCAGAATCCGTCCCGCTACCAGGCGCTGGGCGCCAAGATCCCCAAGGGCGTGTTGCTCTACGGCCCGCCGGGAACCGGTAAGACGTTGCTGGCTCGCGCCG
Source organism: Mycobacterium ulcerans subsp. shinshuense (assembly GCF_002355775.1). NCBI lineage: Bacteria > Bacillati > Actinomycetota > Actinomycetes > Mycobacteriales > Mycobacteriaceae > Mycobacterium > Mycobacterium ulcerans. The sequence goes on from NZ_AP017624.1 coordinate 355,643, forward strand.
TGGCGGGCGAGGCCGGGGTGCCGTTTTTCACCATTTCCGGATCCGACTTCGTCGAGATGTTCGTCGGGGTGGGTGCATCCCGGGTGCGGGACCTGTTTGAGCAGGCCAAACAGAACAGCCCATGCATCATCTTCGTTGACGAGATCGACGCGGTCGGCCGCCAACGCGGCGCCGGCCTCGGTGGCGGCCACGACGAGCGGGAACAGACCCTCAACCAGCTGCTGGTCGAAATGGACGGGTTCGGCGATCGCGCCGGCGTGATCCTGATTGCGGCCACCAACCGGCCCGACATTCTGGACCCGGCGTTGCTGCGTCCCGGTCGCTTTGACCGCCAGATCCCGGTCACCAATCCTGACCTCGCCGGACGCCGGGCGGTCCTGCGGGTGCATTCCAAAGGCAAGCCGATCGCTGACGGCGCTGACCTGGACGGGCTGGCAAAACGGACTGTCGGCATGACCGGGGCCGATCTGGCCAACGTCATCAACGAGGCGGCGCTGCTCACCGCCCGCGAGAACGGCACCGTCATTACCGGTCCCGCCTTGGAGGAGGCGGTAGACCGGGTCATCGGCGGCCCACGCCGCAAAGGGCGGATCATCAGCGAGCACGAGAAGAAGATCACCGCCTATCACGAGGGCGGTCACACCCTGGCGGCCTGGGCGATGCCCGACATCGATCCCGTTTACAAGGTCACCATCCTGGCCCGGGGACGAACCGGTGGTCATGCGGTAGCGGTGCCCGAGGAGGACAAGGGGCTGCGGACCCGTTCGGAGATGATCGCGCAGCTGGTCTTTGCGATGGGCGGGCGCGCCGCCGAGGAATTGGTGTTCCGGGAGCCGACCACGGGTGCGGTGTCCGATATCGAGCAGGCGACCAAGGTCGCTCGGGCGATGGTCACCGAGTACGGCATGAGCGCGCGGCTGGGCGCGGTCAAGTACGGCACCGAGCACGGTGACCCGTTCTTGGGCCGCTCCATGGGCACCCAGTCGGACTACTCGCACGAAGTCGCCCGCGAAATCGACGAAGAGGTGCGCAAGCTCATCGAGGCGGCCCACACCGAAGCGTGGGAGATTCTCACCGAATATCGCGATGTGCTCGACACCCTGGCCGGCCAGCTGCTGGAAAAGGAAACACTGCACCGGCCGGAGCTGGAGTCGATCTTCTCCGACGTGGAAAAGCGGCCCCGACTCACCATGTTCGACGATTTCGGCGGCCGGATTCCGTCGGACAAGCCGCCGATCAAGACACCGGGCGAACTGGCCATCGAGCGCGGTGAGCCCTGGCCGCAGCCGATGCCGGAGCCGGCGTTCAAGCAAGCCATCGCGCAGGCTACCCAGGCGGCGCAGTCGGCCAGCGAAGGGACCGGCCGCGGCCCCAACGGCTCTCGAGGCGCCGACGCGAACCCCGGCAGCCATCCCGACTACGGCGCCCCGGCGGGCTGGCGCGCTCCCGGGTGGCCCCCGCCGTCGGAGCGGCCGCAACCATCGGGCTATTCCCCCGATCAGCCATCGGACACCGACGAGTCGTCCGAGCAGCAGGACAGGGACGTAAGCCGGTCCAACCCCCCGGCCCACGGCTGACGAACGGAGAGTTGCAATGACGCAGCTGGATTCCCGAACCGAGGCAACGACCACCCGGGCGTTCGACCAGCCGCGTGCCGAGGCCGCCGTCCGCGAGTTGTTGCTTGCGATCGGCGAGGACCCGGACCGGGGCGGTTTGCGCGACACCCCGGCCCGCGTGGCCCGTGCCTATCGCGAGATCTTCGCGGGGCTTTACACCGACCCCGACGCGGTACTGAACACCATGTTCGACGAAGACCACGACGAGCTGGTGCTGATCAAAGAGATTCCGTTGTACTCGACGTGCGAGCACCACCTGGTCTCGTTCCATGGGGTGGCCCATGTCGGCTATATCCCGGGCCGGGATGGCCGGGTGACCGGGCTGTCCAAGATCGCCCGGCTGGTGGACCTCTACGCCAAGCGTCCTCAGGTGCAGGAGCGGCTCACCAGCCAGATCGCCGACGCCCTGGTCAAAAGGCTCGGACCGCGCGGGGTGATCGTGGTGGTCGAAGCCGAGCACCTGTGCATGGCGATGCGCGGGGTCCGCAAGCCCGGTGCGGTCACCACGACCTCGGCGGTGCGTGGGCAGTTCAAGACCGATGCCGCTTCTCGGGCCGAGGCGCTGGACCTCATCCTGCGTAAGTGAGTTCGCGGCCTGTGCAGGTTATGGGCGTATTGAATGTCACGAACGACTCGTTCTCCGACGGTGGGCGCTACTGCGACGAGGCCAAGGCCATCGAGCACGGTCTGGCGCTGGCGGCCGAAGGTGCGGACATCATCGACGTCGGGGGGGAGTCGACTCGGCCGGGCGCCGCGCGGGTTGACCCGGCCGTCGAGGCGTCCCGCGTCTTGCCCGTCATCAAAGAACTGGCCGCGCGCGGTATCAAGGTCAGCATCGACACCACCCGCGCGGCCGTAGCGTGCGAGGCGCTGCACAACGGCGCGCAGATCGTCAACGACGTGTCCGGAGGGCGGGCCGATCCGGCAATGGCCCCGCTGGTCGCCGAAGCCGGTGTGCCGTGGGTGCTGATGCACTGGCGGCCGGTGTCCGACGACAACCCACATCAGGTGCCGAACTACCGCGATGTGGTGGCCGAGGTGCGCGCCGAGCTGCTCACCGCAGTGGATGATGCGATAGCCGCGGGCGTTGGCCCATCGAATCTGATGATCGATCCCGGCCTGGGCTTCGCCAAGGCCGGACAGTACAATTGGACGCTGCTGCACGCCCTGCCGGAGTTGGTCGCCACCGGGATCCCGGTGCTGGTGGGAGCGTCTCGAAAGCGCTTCCTCGGGTCGTTGCTGGCCGGCCCGGATGGTGCGGTACGGCCGCCGGACGGGCGGGAAACGGCGACCGCGGTGATTTCCGCATTGGCGGCGCTGCACGGCGCATGGGGTGTGCGGGTGCATGATGTGCGGGCATCCGTCGACGCCCTCAAGGTCGTCGACGCGTGGCAGCGGGCTGAAAGGACTGGGCGCGATGGCTGACCGAATCGAGTTGCGGGACTTGATTGTTCATGGCCGCCATGGGGTCTACGACCATGAGCGGGTAGCCGGGCAACGGTTCGTCGTCGACATCACCATGTGGATCGACTTGGCCGACGGCGCCCGCAGCGACGATCTGGCTGACACCTATGACTATGCCCAATTGGCGCAGCGCGCGGCCGAGATCGTCGGCGGGCCGCCGCGCAACCTGATCGAGACGGTCGGTGCCGAGATCGCCGACGAGGTGATGAACGACGAACGGGTACATGCCGTCGAGGTGGTCCTGCACAAGCCGCAGGCCGCCATCGCGCAACCGCTGGCTGACGTGGCGGTGGTGACCCGGCGGTCGCGGCGCGGGGGGCGTGGTTCGGTGATCCCCGCGGACCGAGCGGTATGAGTTCGGTAGTGCTGTCGGTCGGTTCCAACCTGGGCGACCGCCTGGCGAACCTGCGTTCGGTGGTCGACGGACTCGGCGACACGTTGGTCGGGGCGTCGCGTGTCTATGAGACCGATCCGTGGGGTGGGGTGGCCCAGGAGCCGTTCCTCAACGTGGTGCTGATCGCAGACGATCCCGCTCGCGACGGCCATGCCTGGTTGCACCAAGCTCAGGAGTACGAACGGGCGGCCGGCCGGCAGCGTCTGCAGCGGTGGGGGCCGCGCACGCTCGACGTGGATCTGGTCGCCTGTTACCAGGCCGGCCCGGCCGGTCGTACCGAAGTGCGCTGCAACGACAGCATCCTGACGCTGCCACACCCATTGGCGCATCAGCGGGCCTTTGTCATGGTCCCTTGGCTCGACGTTGACCCCGCGGCCGAACTGACCGGACCGGAGGGCCCGCGCCCGGTCGCCGCGCTGCTGGCCGGGCTGCCGCCGGCCGATCGGGCAAGCGTGCGGTTGACCTCGCTGACCGTGGCAGCCTGATGGGACCGACCCGTAGGCGCGACCTGGCCGCCGCCGCGATCGGGGCGGCGGTCGCCGGCTATCCGATGGTGCTGGTGTTGTTCCGGTCGTTTCCCCCGCTCACGGTGTGGACCGGGCTGTCACTGCTGGGGGTTGCGATCGCCGAGGCGCTATGGGCCCGCTTCGTAAGAGCCAAGATCAACGATGGCGAGATAGGGGATGGATCCGGACAGCTGCATCCTCTGGCGGTGGCTCGCAGCCTGATGGTCGCCAAGGCATCGGCCTGGGTGGGTGCGCTGGTGCTGGGCTGGTGGATTGCGGTCTTGGTGTATCTGTTGCCGCGGCGGTCCTGGCTGCGGGTGGCGGCCGAAGATATGACCGGCGCCCTGGTGGCGGCCGCAAGCGCGCTGGCGTTGATCGCTGCCGCTTTGTGGCTGCAAAATTGCTGCAAGTCGCCGCAGGAGCCGCCCGAGCGGGGCGAGGGCGCGGAAGGCTGACCACTCCCGCGGCCCGGCCCGCCGGCGTTGCTGGCTGCGGCACGGACTTTCCGGGAGAATCGCCGGACCGGCGCGACACGTGGATGCAGGTCGCGCGGGTACAGTCAGGCCATGACCGTTCTGTCCCGCGGCGCCCGGGTCCGGCGCGGCGGCCGCAGGCCGGGTTGGGTGCTATGGACGACGTTGCTGGTTCTGGCAATTGGAGCTAGTTCGGCACTGGTTTTCACCAATCGGGTGGAACTGCTCAAGCTCGCCGTGGTCCTCGCGCTGTGGGCCGCGTTCGCTGGTGCGTTTGTGTCCGTGCTCTATCGTCGCCAGGCCGAAGCGGATCAGGCGCGGGCGCGCGACATGAAGCTCGTCTACGACCTGCAACTGGATCGCGAGATCTCGGCCCGCCGCGAATACGAGCTGGCGGTGGAGTCGCAGTTGCGTCGCGAGCTCGCCGCCGAGTTGCGGGGCGCGGCCGCCGACGAGGTGGCAGCGTTGCGCGCCGAATTAGCTTCGCTGCGAACCAGTCTGGGAATCTTGTTCGATGCGGACCTAGAACAGCGCCCGGCGCTGGAGACGGTGGACAGGGAGTCGCGCACCGCCCGCGCTGTCGCCGATCGGCTCCAAAACGGCGAGAGTCCAGCCACCGACTGGCTGCCCAGTGACCGGATTGCCATGGCCCGTCGAGACGAAAATCTCAACCGCGCCGAGGAAGCGATCATCGATGTGCCGGAGGTAGGCGTGCCGCCTCTGGACGAGCGTGACGTGCAGCCGGGTAGGGGACCGTTTCTGCAGCCCCCGCCGCCCGCGCCTCCGGGCCCCGAACACCCCGCCGAATGGGTCGGGCCGCCCCAGGAGGCTGCGCCGGTTCAGCCTGACCTGCACTACGAGCCGCATCGTCGACCGCCGCCCGCGCCACCAGTACCCAATGCCGAACCCTCGCCTTGGCGACCGGTTGCCGCGGACGGACAGTGGTTGCCCCCCGGCGCTCCGGGCAGCCACTGGGTGGCCGAGGAGGCGGCTGGCGCCGAAACGCAGGACCGGTCTTCGGGTCGACGCCGCCGTGCCCGGCATTACGATTCCGACGAGGACCAAGGTGACATCGGTGAGTTCGACCGGGAATACGGCGGCAGACGGTCGCGATCTCGTCATTCCACCGACTACCGCGACTATGGGGTGGGCCGCCTGGGAGCGGGGCCGCCTCCAGGCCCCGGACCAGCCCAACCGCCACCAATGGCACCCGCTGCACCGCCGTGGCCGGGCCCCCAGCCCGCCGAGCCCGCGGCGCCCCGGTTGGCCCCGCCGCCCGCACCCGACCTTGCCTCCCGTCATCGCCGCCCGGAAGAAGAACGCCCCGATGTGGCGGGCTCGCATGACTCTGACTCGCAAAGCGGTGGTCAGTCCGTCGCTGACCTGATGGCACGGTTGCAGGTGCAGCCTTCCGGCGGCGGCCGGCGCCGGCGCCGTGACGGCTGAAATGGGTGTCGACCAACAAATCGACTACAGTCTTAGTGACCGTCCGGTACCCGGTCATCCACGGGACTGGAACGAACGAAGAAACCTGTGAGGTCGTCTGCGATGGTGCAGCTCGACGGTTTGCGCCCGGCCAGGCTCAAGGTGGGGATCATCTCGGCCGGCCGGGTAGGCACCGCCCTGGGGATCGCGCTAGAGCGCGCCGATCATGTCGTGGTGGCATGCAGCGCCATTTCGCACGCGTCGCTGCAGCGGGCGCAGCGCCGGTTGCCCGATACCCCGGTGCTGCCGCCGCCGGATGTCGCCGCATCGGCCGAGTTGCTGATGCTGGCCGTCACCGACAGTGAACTGGCGGGTCTGATATCGGGTCTGGCCGCCACGTCGGCGGTGCGGCCGGGCACCATCGTGGCGCACACATCCGGCGCCAACGGGATTGGCATCTTGGAGCCCCTGACTGCGCAGGGTTGCATACCGCTGGCCATTCATCCGGCGATGACCTTCACCGGCTCCGACGAAGACATCAATCGGCTGCCCGATACCTGCTTCGGAATCACCGCGGCTGACGACGTCGGGTATGCGATCGCCCAATCGCTGGTGCTGGAGATGGGCGGCGAACCGTTCTGCGTGCGCGAGGAAAGCCGCGTGCTCTACCACGCGGCCCTCGCACATGCGAGTAACCACCTCGTCACCGTGCTCGCCGATGCCCTCGAGGGCTTGCGCACCGCCTTGCGTGGACAAGAACTGCTCGGCCAGCAATGCGTCGACAACCAGCCCGGCGGTATCGCGGAACGCATCGTCGGACCGCTAGCCCGAGCGGCCCTGGAAAACACGCTGCAGCGGGGTCAGGCCGCGCTGACCGGGCCGGTCGCGCGCGGTGACGCCGCCGCGGTCGCCGGCCACCTGGCCGCGCTCACCGAAGCGGACCCGCAACTGGCGCAGGCGTATCGGGTGAACGCCCTGCGCACCGCCATGCGGGCCCATGCACCGGGGGATGTGGTGGAGGTCTTGACGCCATGAGAGCGAATGCCGGCCGGGCGCCCGTCTTCAAGCCGGGCGAACTCAACATCTACTCGGCGCCGCGTGACGTCGGCGAGGTCAGCCGGGCGCTGCGCCACACCGGCCGCCGGGTGATGTTGGTCCCCACGATGGGGGCCCTGCACGAGGGCCATCTGGCGCTGGTGCGGGCGGCCAAACGCACGCCCGGTGCGGTGGTCGTGGTGTCGATTTTCGTCAACCCGCTGCAGTTCGGTGCCGGCGAGGATCTGGACGCCTACCCACGAACCCTCGATCAGGATCTGGCGAAACTGCGGGCCGAAGGTGTGGAAATCGCGTTCACCCCGACCGCGGCGAGCATGTACCCCAACGGCCTACGCACCACCGTGCAACCCGGCCCACTGGCTGCCGAACTCGAAGGCGGTTCGCGACCAACCCATTTCGCCGGGGTGCTGACCGTGGTGCTCAAGCTGCTACAGATCGTGGCTCCCGACCGGGCGTTCTTCGGTGAGAAGGATTATCAGCAGCTGGTGCTCATCCGGCAGATGGTTGCCGACCTCAACGTCAACGTGCAGGTGATCGGCGTGCCGATCGTGCGTGAACACGACGGACTGGCGATGTCGTCGCGCAATCGCTATCTGGACCCGGCGCAACGGGAAGCGGCCATCGCGCTCTCGGCGGCGCTGACGGCCGGGGCACATGCGGCGACCGCCGATGTCCAGGCTGCGCTGGATGCGGCGCGCGGTGTGCTCGAGGCCGTCCCCGGGATCGTCGTCGACTATGTGGAACTGCGCGACGGCGAGCTCGGCCCGGTTTCCCCCAGCGGATCTGGCCGGTTGCTGGTCGCCGTCCGGTTCGGCGCCACCCGGCTGCTCGACAACGTGGCAATTGAGATCGAAAGTATCGCCGGCACCGACGGGCAGCCTGTCGGGCCGGACGGGCGTGTCCAATCACCTTGGAGGAATTGATGTTACGGACAATGTTGAAGTCGAAGATTCACCGCGCCACCGTCACGCAGGCCGACCTGCACTACGTCGGGTCGGTGACCATCGATGCCGACTTGATGGACGCCGCGGATCTGCTCGAAGGTGAACAGGTGACCATCGTCGACATCGATAACGGTGCTCGCTTGGTCACGTATGCGATCACCGGCGAACGCGGTAGTGGCGTAATCGGGATCAACGGTGCCGCGGCGCATCTCGTACACTGCGGCGATCTGGTGATCCTGATCGCCTACGGGACCATGCAGGATGCCGAGGCACGCGCCTACCAGCCGCGGATCGTGTTCGTCGACGCTGACAACAAGCAGATCGACGTGGGCCACGACCCGGCTTTTGTGCCCGCATTCGACATTCCCGGGGCGGAGGAGCTGTTGAATCCGCGGATCGGTGCGCGGTAACCGTGCTGCTGGCGATCGACGTCCGCAACACCCACACCGTTGTCGGTCTGCTATCGGGGGCCAAACAGCACGCAAAGGTCGTGCAGCAATGGCGGATACGGACCGAATCCGAAGTCACCGCCGATGAATTGGCACTGACGATCGACGGGTTGATCGGCGAGGATTCCGAGCGGCTCACCGGTGCGACCGGGTTGTCCACGGTCCCGTCGGTGTTGCATGAGGTGCGGATCATGCTGGAGCAGTATTGGCCGTCGGTCCCGCACGTGCTGATCGAACCTGGGGTACGCACCGGTATTCCGCTGCTGGTCGACAACCCCAAAGAAGTGGGTGCCGACCGGATCGTCAACTGCCTGGCGGCATATCAGCAGTTCGCAAAGGCGGCCATTGTCGTCGATTTCGGATCATCGATATGCGTGGACGTGGTGTCGGCCAAAGGCGAATTCCTGGGCGGGGCGATCGCACCCGGCGTTCAGGTTTCTTCGGATGCCGCCGCGGCCCGTTCGGCGGCACTTCGGCGCGTCGAGTTGGCCCGGCCGCGCTCGGTGGTGGGTAAGAACACGGTGGAATGCATGCAGGCTGGTGCGGTATTCGGTTTTGCCGGGCTGGTTGACGGCCTGGTGGCGCGGATTCGTGAGGACGTTAAGGGTTTTTCAGCCGACGACGATGTCGCGGTGGTGGCGACCGGGCACACCGCGCCGCTGCTGCTGCCCGAACTGCACAGCGTCGAACACTTCGACGAGCACCTGACCCTGCATGGATTACGGCTGGTCTTCGAGCGCAATCGGGAGGCTCAGCGCGGTCGGCTGAAGCCGGCGCGCTAGCCGCCACCCGGCGACCATGCGTCCCGGCCGATTCCGGTCGGGAGCAATCTTTAGGGCGGGTTTCGCGCGCCCGGTGCCCGCGCGATGAGTGCTCAGGCGAGTTCATTTAAGCTGGCACGTCGTGAGCTCCGCCGAGTCAGACATTCCCGAGCAGTTCCGAATCCGTCGGGACAAGCGTGCTCGGTTATTGGCAGAGGGGTATGACCCCTATCCGGTAGCCATCGAACGCACTCACACGTTGGCCGAGATTCGTGCCACCTATGCCGACCTACCGACAGATTCGGCGACCGAGGACATCGTCGGTGTCGCGGGTCGAGTGGTGTTCGCGCGTAACACCGGGAAACTGTGTTTTGCGACACTGCAGGACGGCGACGGCACCCAGCTGCAGGCGATGATCAGCCTCGACAAGGTGGGCCGCGAATCGCTGGACAGGTGGAAGGCCGACGTCGACATCGGTGACGTCGTCTACGTGCACGGCACCGTGATCAGCTCCCGTCGGGGTGAACTATCGGTGCTCGCCGATTCCTGGCGGATGGCTGCCAAGGCCTTGCGGCCGCTGCCGGTCGCACACAAGGAGATGAGCGAGGAGTCGCGGGTTCGTCAGCGCTACGTCGATTTGATCGTGCGTCCGCAGGCGCGGGAGGTCGCGCGACAGCGGATTGCGGTAATCCGTGCGGTGCGTAATGCGCTGGAGCGGCGCGGGTTTCTCGAAGTCGAAACGCCAATGTTGCAGACCTTGGCCGGCGGCGCTGCGGCGCGGCCGTTCGTCACCCAGTCCAATGCCCTCGATATCGATCTTTACCTGCGTATCGCGCCGGAACTGTTCCTCAAGCGTTGCATCGTGGGCGGTTTCGACAGGGTCTTTGAACTAAATCGGGTGTTCCGAAACGAAGGGTCTGATTCCACCCATTCCCCGGAATTCTCCATGCTGGAGACGTATCAGACCTATGGAACCTATGACGATTCGGCCCTGATCACCAGAGAGCTTATTCAAGAAGTTGCTGACGAGGCGATCGGAACCAGACAACTCTCGATGCCTGACGGCAGCGTGTACGACATCGACGGAGAATGGGCAACTATCGAGATGTATTCCTCCTTGTCGGAGGCACTGGGGGAACAGATCACGCCAGAGACGACGGTTGCTCGCTTACGTGACATCGCAAGCGGACTTGACGTAGAGATTGACAACAGTGTTTTTGGTCACGGCAAACTTGTCGAGGAACTCTGGGAACATGCTGTCGGCAACAAGTTGACGGCGCCCACATTTGTCAAGGATTTCCCAGTCGAGACAACGCCATTGACTCGTCAGCACCGCAGTATCCCCGGAGTAACCGAGAAGTGGGATCTCTACGTGCGCGGAGTCGAACTGGCTACCGGGTACTCGGAATTAAACGATCCCGTCGTCCAGCGGGACAGATTCGCTGATCAGGCCCGTGCGGCGGCCGCGGGTGACGACGAGGCGATGGAACTTGACGAAGATTTTCTGACGGCTCTGGAGTACGGGATGCCCCCGTGTACTGGAACTGGAATGGGCATCGATCGGTTGTTGATGTGTTTGACCGGACTGTCAATTAGGGAGACAGTTTTGTTCCCGATTGTTCGCCCTCACTCCAACTGAACTGCCGGTGGTTGTGTCTGGATTGAGAATTTTGCTTACTTATGGCACATTGGTGCGCGGGGAGACTATCCATCCTGTATTGCGACGCATAGGAAGAAACGCGAGGGTAAGCCAATGGCTAAGAAAGTTACCGTCACCTTGGTCGACGATTTCGACGGTGCCGGTGCTGCTGACGAAACGGTTGAATTCGGGCTTGACGGGGTGACCTACGAGATTGACCTTTCTTCCAAGAATGCCGCGAAACTGCGCGGTGATCTGAAGCAATGGGTTGCGGCGGGTCGGCGCGTCGGTGGCCGGCGACGTGGGCGTTCGGGATCCGGACGTGGCCGCGGCGCTATCGACCGCGAGCAAAGCGCGGCCATCCGGGAATGGGCACGCCGTAATGGGCACAATGTGTCGACCCGTGGCCGTATCCCGGCCGACGTCATCGACGCATTCCACGCTGCCGGTTCATAGCGATCTCGATCTATTACCGTCGCCCAGGCTAAGCCTAGGCGACGGTGCTATGTCATTTTCGCTCGTGGCGAAACCGATCTTCGGCCGACACGGGAAACACTTCGGCGGTTTTCCTCGTTAACGTGTTGCGGTTCTGTTGTAGCAGGAAGAAAACGAGGCCGGCGCGGCTTCTCGGGCGCCGGGTCTGGGTCACGGGTGTATCTGATTCGGGTGATTCGGGCCCCACACCGGAGTTGCAGCCGGGAACCGCACGGCACTGCAAGGTTGTTATGAAGCCTGGCAGGCCGACCATTACAGTGGACTGCAGGTACGCGGGGCCGAGCTGGACTGGTTCAGGACCGACCAAAGTACCGATGAGGGAGAGCAGGTAACCGCCGATGTTCGAACGTTTTACCGACCGTGCCCGCCGGGTCGTTGTCCTGGCGCAAGAAGAGGCCCGGATGCTGAACCACAACTACATCGGCACCGAGCACATTCTGCTGGGGCTAATCCATGAAGGCGAAGGCGTTGCGGCCAAGTCGCTGGAGTCGCTCGGGATCTCGCTGGAAGGTGTGCGCAGCCAGGTCGAAGAGATCATCGGCCAGGGCCAGCAGGCACCGTCCGGGCACATCCCGTTCACTCCGCGCGCCAAGAAGGTGCTCGAACTCAGCCTGCGCGAGGCGCTGCAGCTCGGCCACAACTACATCGGTACCGAGCACATCCTGCTCGGCCTGATTCGCGAGGGCGAGGGTGTGGCCGCCCAGGTGCTGGTCAAGCTGGGCGCCGAACTGACCCGGGTGCGCCAGCAGGTGATCCAGCTGCTGAGCGGCTACCAGGGCAAGGAGGCCGCCGAGGCAGGCACCGGCGGCCGGGGAGGGGAGTCCGGCTCTCCCTCCACGTCGCTGGTTCTCGACCAGTTCGGCCGCAACCTGACCGCGGCTGCCATGGAAGGCAAGCTGGACCCGGTCATCGGCCGCGAGAAGGAAATCGAGCGGGTCATGCAGGTGCTCTCCCGGCGCACCAAGAACAACCCGGTGCTCATCGGCGAGCCCGGCGTGGGCAAGACCGCTGTGGTCGAGGGCCTGGCGCAGGCCATCGTGCACGGCGAGGTGCCCGAGACGCTGAAGGACAAGCAGCTCTACACGCTGGACCTCGGCTCGCTGGTCGCGGGTTCGCGCTACCGTGGTGACTTCGAGGAACGCCTGAAGAAGGTGCTCAAGGAGACAAATACCCGCGGCGACATCATCCTGTTCATCGACGAGCTGCACACGCTGGTCGGGGCGGGTGCCGCCGAGGGCGCGATCGATGCCGCAAGCATCCTCAAGCCCAAGCTGGCTCGCGGCGAGCTGCAGACGATCGGTGCCACCACCCTCGACGAGTACCGCAAGTACATCGAGAAGGACGCCGCGCTGGAGCGCCGTTTCCAGCCGGTGCAGGTGGGGGAGCCGACGGTCGAGCACACCATCGAGATCCTCAAGGGCCTGCGGGACCGCTACGAGGCGCACCACCGCGTGTCGATCACCGATTCCGCGATGGTGGCCGCCGCGACGCTGGCCGACCGCTACATCAACGACCGGTTCCTGCCGGACAAGGCGATCGACCTGATCGACGAGGCGGGCGCCCGGATGCGGATCCGTCGCATGACCGCGCCGCCAGACCTGCGCGAGTTCGACGAGAAGATCGCCGACGCGCGCCGGGAGAAGGAATCGGCGATCGACGCCCAGGACTTCGAGAAGGCGGCGAGCCTGCGCGACCGGGAGAAGCAACTGGTGGCGCAGCGTGCCGAGCGTGAAAAGCAATGGCGTTCGGGCGATCTCGACGTGGTCGCCGAAGTCGATGACGAACAAATCGCCGAAGTGCTGGGCAACTGGACTGGCATCCCGGTGTTCAAGCTCACCGAGGCGGAAACCACCCGCCTGCTGCGGATGGAAGATGAGCTGCACAAGCGGATTATCGGCCAGGAAGACGCGGTCAAGGCGGTCTCCAAGGCGATCCGCCGCACCCGCGCCGGGCTGAAGGACCCGAAGCGCCCGTCGGGATCGTTCATCTTCGCCGGCCCGTCCGGTGTCGGTAAGACCGAGCTGTCCAAGGCGCTGGCCAACTTCTTGTTCGGTGACGACGACGCGCTCATCCAGATCGACATGGGCGAGTTCCACGACCGGTTCACCGCGTCCCGGCTCTTCGGTGCTCCGCCCGGATATGTCGGCTACGAAGAGGGCGGCCAGCTCACCGAGAAGGTGCGGCGCAAGCCGTTCAGCGTGGTGCTCTTCGATGAGATCGAGAAGGCACACCAGGAGATCTACAACAGTCTGTTGCAGGTCCTCGAGGACGGCCGGCTCACCGACGGCCAGGGCCGCACGGTCGACTTCAACAACACCGTGCTGATCTTCACGTCGAATCTGGGGACATCCGATATTTCCAAGCCCGTCGGCCTCGGGTTCAGCCAGACTGGCGGCGAGAACGACTACGAGCGGATGAAGCAGAAGGTCAACGACGAGCTCAAGAAGCACTTCCGGCCGGAGTTCCTCAACCGCATCGACGACATCATCGTCTTCCACCAGCTGACTCGCGACGAGATCATGCGGATGGTCGACCTGATGATCGGCCGCGTCGCCAACCAGCTCAAGAGCAAGGACATGGCGCTCGAGCTGACCGACAAGGCAAAGTCGCTGCTGGCCAAGCGCGGTTTCGACCCGGTCTTGGGTGCTCGTCCGCTGCGGCGAACCATTCAGCGTGAGATCGAGGACCAGCTCTCGGAGAAGATCCTCTTTGAGGAGGTCGGTCCGGGACAGGTCGTCACCGTCGACGTCGACAACTGGGACGGCGAGGGCGCCGGTGAGGACGCGAAATTTACGTTCACCGGTACCCGCAAGCCGCCGAGTGAGCCGGACCTGGCAAAGGCCGGAGCACACAGCGCCGGGGGACCTGGGCCCACCGAGCAGTAACCGAACACTCTGAAAACATGTGACGGGCTTGCCCCTGGCAGGCCCGTCACATGTTAAGCGGACGTTGCGAGCTGCTTCCGATTTCCTGAAAGTTCGTTGAAGCTCCGCATGTCGCGGCGGGACATGCCGATACGTTTCTATTGATCTATCCGGCAGTGATCAGGCCGATGCTGGGTTGCGTCATGTGCCGAGGAGGCGAGCCATGCCGCTAGTTTTTGCCACACCGGAGATCATCGCGGCCGCAGCAACGGACTTGGCGCAGATTGGGTCGGCGATCAGCGGGGCCAACACCCCGGCGGCGGCTCCGACCACCGAAGTGCTTGCCGCCGGTGCCGATGAGGTCTCGACGGTCGTTGCGTCCCTGTTCTCCCGCTACGCCCAGGCTTATCAGGTGCTGGGCGCCGACATGGCGGCCATTCATGACCAGTTCGTGCAGGCCTTGAACGCCGGCGCAAATTGGTGCCGGTGTGGAGTCGGCCAACAGTTCGACGCTACAAACCGTGCAGCAGGACGTGTTGGGGTTGATCAACGCACCCACGCAGGCCCTGCTGGGGCGAGGGCTGATCGGCGACGGTGCCGCGGGAACCGCATCGCACCCCGATGGGTATGACGGGGGGTTCTTGTACGGCAGCGGCGGTAGCGGCTACAACAGCGCCACCTCCGGAGTGGGCGGCGGTGCCGGCGGGGCCGCGGGCCTGATCGGCAATGGCGGTGCCGGAGGGGCGGGCGGAGCCGCGGCGGCCGGCGGGTCCGGCGGTCAAGGCGGCTGGCTGTACGGCAACGGCGGCGTTGGCGGGGCCGGCGGGGCCGCCAGCACGGCCGGCGGTAGCGGCGGTCTGGGCGGCGCCGGCGGCAACGCCGGGCTCTGGGGCAACGGCGGTGCCGGCGGTGCGGGCGGGGACGGCACGGCCGGCGCGGCCGGTGTCAACCCCACGACCATGCCGGCCGGCAACGGAACCCCAGGTCTTACCGGACGTGACACCGGCGGTCCTGGCGGTCCCGGCGCCGACGGCACCGAGTACGGGCAGACCGGCGGCACCGGCGGTACCGGCGGCTACGGCCGTGTGGAGGGGGGCGACGGCGGCGTAGGCGGGGTCGGTGGGCAGGGCGCTCCAGGCGGCGTCGGGGGTAGCGGCGGCGCCGGGGGTGGTGGAGGCCATGGCGGGCTACTCGTCGGCAACGGTGGCGGCGGCGGTGCCGGGGGCATCGGCGGCGGCGGTGGCACCGGTGCGGTCGGCGGTACCGGCGGCGCCGGCGGTGCCGGCGGAGACTCGGAATTTGCCGGCGGCAATGGCAATACCGGTGGCGACGGCGGCACTGGCGGGACCGGCGGAGCCGGCGGCGATGGCGGCAACGGTGGTGCGGGCGGCGCGGGAGGTCTGCTAGGGCACTCGGGTAACCCCGGGCTTGGCGGCGAGGGCGGTACCGGTGGCGGTGGTGGCGACGGCGGTCATTGGGGCGACGGTGGGGGCCCCGGAAGTGGATCGCGCAGGGGCATGTCTGGATCCCATGGCAGTTACGGACAACCCGGGGGTTCAGGCGCGGACGGGGCGCACGGCCAGCCGGGCTGATTTTGTCGATCGACCCCTGGGAACTACCGGTTTACACTGGCCGGTGTTGTTTCATTGTTGTTGATGGGCGACGGAATCTGGTGAAATTCCAGAACGGTCGCGCCACTGTCTAGTCAGACCCGGCGCCCGTCATCGGCTACCCAAGTGGGGCGCGAGATCCCCAGAAGGAGTTGACCGTGGCGAACTCTCAGGCCGCCCAGGCCGGTTCGGTTGACCTATCGGCGGCAAGCGCAGCGCTGTGGCTGGCCGCCACGGCTGTCCTGGCGCTGTTGGCGATCTATTTCGTCGGCATCGATCAAGGGGCGGTATCGCTGGTGGGCGGCGATACCCACGTTCATGAGTTCTTCCACGACGCCAGGCATTTGCTCGGCTTCCCGTGCCACTGAGCCGGGCGGCTAACGTGGAGCGGTGGCTGATCGCGCGAGGTCTGCTGGCGGGCGCGGTGGGTGCCGTGTTGGCGTTCGTGTTCGCCCGGCTGTTCGCCGAACCCATCATCGGCCGGGCTGTCGAATTCGAAGACGCCCGCACCGAAGCTGCGCACGCTCACGGGGTGCACGAGCACGGTTCGGAATTGTTCAGCCGCGGCGTGCAGGCCAACGCTGGATTGGGTTTCGGAGTCCTGATTTTCGGCCTCGCGGTGGGAGCCCTTTTCGCCGTTGTGTTTTGTCTGGTGTACGGACGCGCGGGAAACCCGTCGGCAAGCCCCGCACCGCGGGTGCTTTCGATTCGGCTAGCGGCGCTGGCCTTCACCGTGGTGTATCTGGTCCCGTTCGTGAAGTATCCGCCCAACCCGCCGGCGGTCGGTCAAGCGGACACCATCGGTGCACGCACCCTGTGGTACCTGGTCATGGTGGTGGCGTCGGTGATGTTGTCAATCGTGGCCGTCTATCTGGTGCGGTGGCTCTCGATGCGGATGGACATGTTCAATGCCGGGTTGCTTGCGGCCGGTGCGTACCTGGTTGCGGTTACGGTGGTCATGGCGATCCTGCCGACTGTTGCCGAGATACCCCAGGGCTTTCCCGCCGATGTCCTCTACGAGTTCAGGTTGGTCTCGCTGGGAACCCAACTGGTGTTGTGGGCATCCATCGGACTGGTCTTCTCGGTGCTGGTAGGGCGAGGGCTGGACGAGCGAGCCGATAGCGGACGGGTGCAAAGCGCCGCGGCGTGACTGTTCGATGACCGATGTCACGCGGTTGATCCTGGTGTCGCATGGGATGACCGACGCGATGGCCGTCGGCCGCTTTCCCGACGACGAGCCGCTCGACCACACTGGTCGCCGATGGGCGGCGCCATTGGAGAGCAACCGCGACTCGCGGCAATACGCCGGGCCCGAGCGGCGTTGCTGTCAAAGCGCGGAGCTGCTGGGACTGCGAGCGGTCACCGAGCCGCGGCTGGCCGATCTGGATTGTGGGCATTGGCGCGGTTCGAGGCTGGCCGACATTGCGCCCGCTGACCTTACGGCGTGGCTGAGTGATCCCGGGCAAGCGCCGCACGGCGGTGAGTCGATTCTCGACTTGATTGATCGGGTCGCCGGATGGTTGGCGTCGTTACAAGGAAATACGGTCGCGGTGACCCATCCCGCCGTAATCAGGGCAGCAATTCTAGTTGCCCTCGACGGCTGCCCGAAGTCGTTCTGGCGCATCGATGTTGCACCGTTAAGTCGGATAGCGCTGCATTACCGCGATCGGCGCTGGACACTGCGCCTTTAGCGGGTTGGAAAGTCCCCGATCTACCCGCCCTGCGCAATTGGCCACTCCAACAATCGGTTCGGAGCTGTGGCTGCGGTTGCGCGGCCGGATTTCGTGCGTCGCGACCATCCAAGGTTGGTTGGAAAGCGCGGGTGAATAGACCGTGGTAGCTTATCGACACTGTTGTAAATTTTAGGCTTGTTAATGGGCCGATTGGGCCCCTTCTGAGATCAATCCAGGAGGGCGGTGGCGATGTCGCAAATGGCGCGTCCGGTTCGGGCTTCGACAATTCCCGCGCGGATTACGTTATTGCTGAACGATATTCGACTGCTTATTGAACCGGAGCAGCGAGCTGTGATCGATAATCTCTCGCCTGAGCTGCGGCTTTGCGCAGGGTTTCATATCGGCTGGTGGGAACCCGATGGGCGCGATAGTTCGGTGCGCCATGGCAAGGCTGTTCGGCCGGCCCTGTCGATTACCTGCGTGCGCGCAGCTGGCGGGGCAATGGATGCCGCGATTCCAGCTGCGGTAGCGGTCGAGTTGGTGCACGATTGTTCGTTGCTGCACGACGACATCATGGATGGTGACGTAACTCGGCGGCATCGCCCGGCGGCGTGGGTGGTCTACGGCGTACCGATGGCGATACTCACCGGTGACGCGCTGCTGGTGCTGGCGTTGGACTTGGTTCACGAGGGGGCCTCGGGCTCGGCGTTACGCAAAGCGGCACTGGAGTTGTGCGCCGGCCAATCCGCCGACCTCGCCTTCGAGCAACGCACCAAAGTCTGGTTGCCCGAATGTCTTCAAATGGCACAACAGAAGACGGGCGCTCTGTTCGGCGTGGCGTGTCAATTGGGTGCGCTTGCGGCCGGCGGCGACAGTCTTGTTGCCGACCAGTACGCGCAGTTCGGTCGCCACTTGGGACTCTCTTTTCAGCTGGTCGACGACATTCTCGGAATCTGGGGCAGTGAATCGGTTACCGGCAAACCCGTGTTCTCCGATCTGCAGTCGAGAAAAAAGTCGTTGCCGGTGGTAGCCGCGCTGTCCTCTGGTACGGCGGCGGGCGCCAAGCTGGAAACCCTGCTTGGCGGCACTGAGGCCCTCAGCGATCATGAGCTGTCCTACGCCGCTGACTTGATTGAGGATGCGGGTGGCCGGGCTTGGGCGGAGGGCGAGGCGCTGCGGCATCGCGGCCTGGCTCTTGACGCTCTGGCTGCCGCCGAACCAGAGCCGACCGCGGCGGAGGATTTGCTGGCCCTGGCTGAGCTGATGACCGTGCGGGCGGCGTGATGCCCCGAGCGTGCGGCCGTTTCGCGGGGCTGTCCCCGACGAAGTGTCCGGGATTCGGGTATCCATGAACCGCGGCAATGTTCGTCCGAAGTTGGTACTGGGTGTCATCGTTTTGGGCAGCTTCATCGCATCTATCGATTTGACCATCGTCAATGTCGCGCTGCCCACGTTGTCTCGTGCGTTGCAGGCCAGCAACGCCGAACTGCAGTGGATCGTCGATTCATATGCGATTGCTGCGGCCGGATTGCTCTTGGCGGCAGGCAATCTAGGCGATCGCTATGGCAGGCGCGGCTGGCTCACAATCGGCCTTGTCATTGTCGGCGCCTCGTCTGCGGTGGCCGCCAGTGCCGGCTCGGCGCAAGCGGTCATCGGGGCACGCGCGGTGATGGGGGTCGGTGCCGCGATCATCTTTCCGACATCGCTGGCGCTGGTCACAAATGTATTCGTTGATTCGACGCACCGTGCCAGAGCAATTGGAGTCTGGTCGGCGGTCACTGGCATCGCGGTGGTTATTGGGCCGATTCTGGGCGGATGGCTGATAGAGCACTTCTCGGTGGGCTCGATCTTTTGGGTAAATGTACCGATCGCGGTCGTCGCCATAGTCAGCGTAAATATGTTTGTACCAACTTCGCGCAACCCCGATCGCCCACCACTTGACCTGCCGGGTCTGCTCGTATCGACCGTCGGCGTCACCGTCTTGACCTACACGCTCATCGAGACGCCCAACATCGGCTGGGCCAGTGCGAGAACCGCTGCGGGCTTTGCGCTCGCGGTCGTCTTGCTCGCGGTGTTCCTCTGGTTGGAGCGAAGAACGTGGCACCCAATTCTTGATCTGTCGATCTTCGCGAACCGCCGGTTCTCCGGAGGGACCGCGGCTGTCACAACCGCCTATCTGGTGATGTGCGGCTTCATCTTCGTTGCCACGCAGTACCTCCAATTTGTGGCTGCCTACCGCGCGTTCGATACGGGAATGCGGCTGGTGCCGCTTGCGTTCTCCTATGCGGGCCTCAGTGTCATCGCTCCGCGCATTGTCGAACGGGTGGGTACCACCGCAGTGGTCACCAGTGGCCTTGTGATGGTGGCGGTTTCCGTGGCCTGCGCGGGTGGCTTCGACGCCGGCACGCCGTATTGGCTGATCGCGGCGGTGATGGCCGCGCTCGGCAGCGGACTGGGCCTCACCATGGCCCCGGCCAGTGAGGCGATCATGGGTTCATTGAGCCCGACCGCCGCCGGTGTCGGGTCGGCGGTGACCGGGGTGGCTCGCCAACTCGGGGCATGCCTGGGAGTGGCCATCGTGGGCAGCGTCTTCGCATCGGTCTACCTGAGGTCGATGAGCAGTAATGCGGCGTTACATGGCCTCGATCCGGTGGCGCGTGCCGCGATGCGGCAGTCGATGGCGGCAGCCAAGCAGGTGCTCGACCAACTCCCCGCCGGGGAGGCGCCAGCCATCCGGCATGCCGTCGAATCGGCATTCCTGGAAAGCTTTGGCGTCGGTTGTCTGGCGTGTGCGGTTTTCGCCGCGGTCGGCGCGGTCGTGGTCGCATTCCTGTTGCCCGCGCGCGGTGAGGTCCGCGACGACGTTGCGGTGTCGGTGGCGGCCTCGGCCATCGGGCCAGCTGAAGGAGGCAAATGACCCACGAGCGAGACCCGCATGAGAATTCGGGCACTGGTCGGAGCCGGCGGGTCCTGGTGATAATCCCGACGTACAACGAGCGGGAGAACCTGCCCCTGATCCACCGGCGCGTCAAGGATGCCTGCCCAGACGTGCATGTTCTTGTCGTTGATGACGAAAATCCGGATGGCACTGGCCAACTCGCTGACGAGCTGGCCGCCGCCGACCCCGGCTGCACATACGTGTTGCACCGCAACGTCAAGGACGGTCTGGCCGCGGCCTACCTGCAGGGTTTCGTCTGGGGTATGCAGCGCAATTACTCGGTGCTAGTCGAGATGGAAGCCGATGGTAACCACGCTCCCGAACAGCTGCACCGACTGTTGGAGGCTGTTGAGGCGGGCGCCGATCTGGCCATCGGGTCCCGATATGTGCGCGGCGGGACGGTACGCAGCTGGCCACGGCGACGGCGCGTGTTGTCCAAGGCGGCCAATACGTACTCGCGGTTGATACTGGGCGTCGGTGTCTATGACATCACCGGTGGTTATCGGGCCTATCGCCGCGAGGTGCTCGAGGCACTCGACCTCGACACTCTCGAATCCAGGGGCTATTGCTTCCAAGTTGAAATGACTTGGCGCAGCCTCAATGCCGGCTTCGCCGTGGTGGAGGTGCCGATTACCTTCACCGAGCGGGAGGTCGGTGCCTCAGGGATGAGCGGATCCAACATCGGCGAGGGAATAGTCCAGGTCGCCCGATGGGGCGTCAAAGACCGACTGCGGGGTCTGCGAACCGCCCGAATTTCGCTTGCCGCCCAACGGTTCGCAGCCGCGGTATGGACCGCTATTCGGGAGCGACGAGCGCGAAGACCTGCTTGGCGACCTGCAGCATCCATCCGGTCACATTCGGTCCATGGTCACGCGGCCAGTTCAGCTGGAAGCTCACCACCCACGGTTGCCCGGTCTTGTCCTCCGCATACCAGCTGAAGGTCAAGTCTCCCGGCAGACCACCGGCTTTCGCGCCGATGTAGGGCCAGTAGTTGCGGTCTAGCGCAATGCCCGCGACGGCGGACAGGATCTTTCGCACCGGTGCGGCGGGACCGACCGCATCGGCCTGCAGTGCCAGGTGGACCCGGCAGATGTCCTCGGCGCTGCCATACCATTCGGCACCGTAGTTTGAGGCCGGGGTGTGGGCACGAGTCGGATCGGGGCGGTACGGAGTCGAATCGGCCTGTTCGAGTAATGCCGCTCGCTGTTGCGCAGACGCCTGCTTCCATTGCTCCCGCAGATCGGGTTGACCCCAACCCACCGAGAACAGCTCATACATGGTGGGGAAAGGAGTCATGCTGGCCGGATCGTGATGGCCGGCGGTGGCCAGCGCCTGCTCGATGGCGTGCTTGCCCAGCCGCCCGATCAGCAAGTCGGTGGCCATGTTGTCGCTATTGGCGATCATTTTCTCGGCCGCCCGGCGTACCGAAACATGGTCGCCGGGAGATAATTCCAGGCCAGAGGAGCCGACGGCCTTGCTCTTGGCGGTAACGGTCAGCTGGTCGTCCCAGGATGCGGTGCCGCTCTTGATTGCATCCGCCAGGGCATGCAGCACGTACAACTTGAAAATCGATGCCAGGGGTAGAGGTTGGTTGGTGTTGGTGCCCGCGACTCGAGTGCACTGTCCCTTTTCGACCTTGGACACCTGGTGGGAGTATCGGGCGCCGGTCTTGCTCAATACGGCATCGACGTCGCGCCAGGCGGTGATTGTCGGTGGGGGAAGCGTCTCGAGTTCGAACCGGTCCACCCAGCCGCCGTCATCGGTGTGCAGGCGGATGTCCTGTCGCGCGCCGTAGGAGGAGGTCAGGTGTAGCGTTGCCGCGCTGGCGCTGATGTCCACACTGTCGAGGGCGAACGGCCGGTCCCACCAGAGTCCCTCCATGGTGGCTTCGACCGAGTCGACCTTGCTGGGCGCGGCCAGCGTGG
Source organism: Mycobacterium ulcerans subsp. shinshuense (assembly GCF_002355775.1). NCBI lineage: Bacteria > Bacillati > Actinomycetota > Actinomycetes > Mycobacteriales > Mycobacteriaceae > Mycobacterium > Mycobacterium ulcerans. The sequence goes on from NZ_AP017624.1 coordinate 377,875, forward strand.
CCACTCCGGCCGGGCCGATCGGCCAGTCCGAATTGAGCATGTCCATGGTCTGCTGGGCGCGCAGACCCGGTGGAGTCACGGTGTCGATCCGGCGCTGCGGGTTGGCCGCGTTGGCCGATGGGGTTGGCGAGGACGAGCACCCAGGTGTCAGCGTCAGCACCAGCGCCGCGGCGGCGGTGAGCACCGTCGCGCGGCGCAGCCGGTTGCGGCGCCGGCTAGTCAGCCGGCGTGTTCCCTGCAACGTCGAGCACAACCTCGAATTCCAATAGCGAGGCGCCGGTTGACACGGGATTGGCCCGTTCGCCGGCATGAGCTTCTTTGGCGGGCCCGTTCGCCCAAGCCTAGAACGCTTCATCAGACTCCCAGTGTGTCACCACGAAGTAGCGGTCTTCACCCTTGACTGGACGCAGTAATTGAAAGCCGAGAAAGCCCGGAGAGTTATCCACCGCGTGCGCGCGGTGGGCGAAGCGCTTTTCCAGTTCGGGGCCAGCGCCGGCCGGCACCGAGATTGCATTGATCTTCACCACTGGCATTCGGCTAGGTTACCGCGCCTGGCTCAAGCGTCGGCACGCCGCGCAAGATAGGTCTATGCCCACCGATCTGTTGACCTATCACGGCGGAGAGGGAGAGCCGTTGGTCCTGGTGCACGGGCTGATGGGCCGGGGCAGCACTTGGTCGCGTCAGCTGCCGTGGCTGACTCGCCTCGGTGCCGTGTATACCTACGACGCGCCCTGGCACCGCGGCCGCGACGTCGACGATCCGTATCCGATCAGCACCGAACGTTTCGTGGCCGACCTGGGTGAGGCGGTGGCCGAGCTGGGCGGGCCGGCCAGGCTGGTCGGACATTCGATGGGTGCCCTGCATTCGTGGTGTTTGGCCGCTGAGCGTCCCGGGCTGGTGTCGGCGTTGGTGGTCGAGGACATGGCGCCGGATTTCGTCGGCCGCACCACCGGCCCGTGGGAGCCGTGGTTGCACGCACTTCCCGTTGAATTCGATTCGGCCGATCAGGTATTCGCGGAATTCGGGCCGCTTGCCGGGCAGTACTTTCTGGAAGCCTTCGACCGCACGGCCACGGGGTGGCGCCTGCATGGGCACACCTCGCGGTGGATCCAGATCGCCGCTGAATGGGGTACGCGCGGCTACTGGGCACAATGGCGGGCGGTGCGGCAGCCGGCGCTTCTGATCGAGGCCGGAAACTCCGTGACGCCGCCGGGCCAGATGCTTGCGATGGCCGAAGTCGACCGGTCAACTAAATATCTGCATGTTCCCGAGGCTGGACATCTGGTCCACGACGAGGCGCAGCTGGCGTATCGGCAGGCTGTCGAGGCGTTCCTGGCCGCCGAGCGCGTTCGGTAACGAGCTCCTACTCTTCGCCGGCCAGGGCGAAGAGCCCATCGGCAGTTTGGGTGACCAGGCCATCGGCCAGCAGCGAGTACAGCGCCCGGTCCCGCTGCGCGGTATCGGTCAGCCACGCCACGTCCAGCTGCGCACGAGTGACCGGCCCATTGTTGTCGCGCAACACATCTAGCAGCCGTCCGCGCACTTGACGATCGGTTCCGGCGTAGGTCTGAACGCGCCGGGCCGGGCCGGTTGCGGGCGGATAGCCGGCCCGCCGCCAGGCGCACTCGGCAAGCGGGCACTGTCCGCATCGCGGCGCCCGGGCGGTACACGCCGTCGCACCCAGCTCCATCAGGGCCACCGAAAACCGCGGCGCCAGCTCGTCGTCGGGCAGCAGTGCGGACACCTCGGCATGGTCGCGGGTGGCCGACGGTGAACCCGCTTCGGCGCGGCCATGGACGGCTCGGGCCATCACCCGCCGGACATTGGTGTCCACCACCGGAACCCGCTGCCGGTACGCGAAGCAGGCCACCGCTCGTGCGGTGTAGCTCCCGACGCCGGGCAGGGTCAGCAGGGTATCGACGTCGTCGGGAACCACGTCGTCGTGGTCACCGGCGATGACCATGGCGCATTCATGCAAGCGCTTGGCCCGCCGTGGATAACCCAACTTGCCCCAGGCGCGCAGCACATCGGCGGCCGTCGCCGTCGCCGTCGCCGATGCGGTGGGCCAGCGCCGCACCCAGTCCGGCCAGATCGACAGCACCCGCGATACCGGGGTTTGCTGCAGCATGAACTCGCTGACCAGGATCTGCCACGGGCTCACGTCGGGCGCCCGCCAGGGCAGGTCGCGGCAACAACGCTCATACCAGGCGACAAGATTAGTGGCCGGTATGTGTTCGGGGCAGGTCATCGAAGGTTGCGGCACAATGGCTGGCATGCCCAACACCAATCCGATAACCGCCTGGAAAGCACTCAGTGAGGGTAACGAGCGATTCGTCGCCGGCAAGCCCCTGCACCCCAGTCAAAGCGTCGATCACCGTGCCAGCCTGGCTTCCGGGCAGAAGCCGACGGCGGTCATCTTCGGGTGCGCGGACAGCCGCGTGGCCGCCGAGATCATCTTCGACCAGGGCCTGGGCGACATGTTCGTGGTCCGCACCGCCGGTCACGTCATCGACTCGGCCGTGTTGGGCTCCATCGAGTACGCGGTTACGGTGCTCAACGTGCCGCTTGTGGTCGTGCTCGGCCATGACAGCTGCGGGGCCGTCAACGCGGCTTTGACGGCGATCAACGAGGGCAGCGTGCCCGGTGGTTACGTGCGGGACGTGGTGGAGCGGGTGGCTCCGTCGATTCTGATGGGTCGGCGGGACGGCCTGAAGCGGGTCGACGAGTTCGAACAGCGCCACATTCAGGAGACGGTTGCCCAGCTGATGGCGCGGTCGACGGCGATATCGAATCGAGTCGCAGCGGGCACGCTGGCCATCGTGGGGGTCACCTACCAGCTTTCCGACGGACAGGCGGTGCTGCGCGACCATGTCGGTGATATCGGCGCATAGGGGCGGTTAGGGCACGTCTTGGAGAGCCCCTAACACGGCCGTTCCCCAGCTAACCCGGCGACACGCCGAGTCGGGTCAAACGAGTCGGCGTGACCTGGGCCTACGGTGTGAATGTGCTGGATCTGGAACCGCGTGGCCCGCTACCCACCGAGATCTACTGGCGGCGCAGGGGACTGGCCCTGGGCATCGCGGTCGTAGTGATCGGGGTGGCCGTCGCCGCTGTGATCGCCTTCGTCGGGAGTAATGCGGGCGCCAAGCCTGCCAAAGCCGATAAACCGGCGGGTGCGCAAGACCATCCGGGGTCAAGTGCGCCGCAAGCGCCGCAACCGGCCGGGCAGACCGAAGGTAATGCTCCGGGCGCGCCGCTGCAGGGGCAGAATCCGGAGACACCCACCCCCACCGCCGCGGTACAACCGCCGCCGGTGCTCAAGGAGGGCGACGACTGCCCGGATTCCACGTTGGCCGTCAAGGGTCTGACGAACGCGCCCCAGTACTACATCGGTGACCAGCCGAAGTTTACCATGGTCGTCACCAATATCGGGCTGGTGGCCTGCAAGCGGGACGTGGGCGCCGCGGTGCTCGCGGCCTACGTGTACTCGCTGGACAGCAAGCGGTTGTGGTCCAACCTGGACTGCGCGCCATCCAATGAGACCTTGGTCAAGACATTTGCCCCCGGCGAGCAGGTGACTACCGCGGTGACGTGGACCGGGATGGGATCGGCGCCCAAGTGCCCATTGCCGAGGCCCGCGATTGGGCCCGGAACCTACAACCTGGTCGTGCAGCTGGGTAACCTGCGGTCGCAGCCGGTTCCATTCATCTTGAATCCTGCGCCGCAGCCTCCCGGTCCGTTACCGGCTCCCGGCCCGGCTTTGGCGCCACCGCCCGAGGCGCCGCCCGCCCAGGGCGGGTAGGCGGGCGCACGTCACTGGTCGGCGATCGTCGACTCGGCCAGCTGCGATAGCCCCTCTCGGACGTGAGGGGCCCACGTCGAGCCGATGCCTTCCACCGATTGCAGGTCGCTGGCGCTGGCCGCGAGCAAGCCCTGCAGGCTGCCAAAGGCCCGGACCAGCAGGTCGGTATGGCTGAACTGCAGCCGCGGGATGCCCGACATGGCGCGGTAGCCGCGCGGGCTCAGCGCCGAGTCCTGCGCCTCGGTGGTGGACGGATATCCGAAGATCTTCGCCAGCGCGTTGAAATCGAGTAGCTCGGTGTCGGTGATGGCATCCAGCTCGTCGAGGGTCGCGGTGATCTGTGCGGTGGCCAGCGGTTCGTGGTTGGCGTAGTAATCCCGGACAATCAACTCCCGGGCGGTTTCGTTGTCGCCGAGCAACTCTTCGAGCTGCAGCCGCAGTTGTCGCCCATCGGTGCCGAGTTCGACCACGTCGTTGTCGATCTCGATGCCGATTCGCCGCACCAACTCGAGTCGCTGCACCACCGTCATCACGTCGCGCAGCGTCACGAAATCCTCGATCTCCGCGCGGGATAGCTGCCGGCTGACCTCGTCGAGCCTGGTCTTGTACCGCTCCAGGGTCGCGATAGCCTGGTTGGCGTGCGACAGGATGGTGGCCGAATCGCTCAGCACGTGTCGCTCACCGCCGACGTAGACGGTCACGATGTTCATCGAGTGGCTCACCGAAATCACCGGATAGCCGGTCTGGATGGCGGCCCGTTCCGCCGAACGGTGGCGGGTGCCCGATTCGTCGGTGGGTATCGACGGGTCCGGAACTAGCTGCACGTTGGCCCGGATGAACCGGCTGCCATCGGTGGACAGCACCACGGCGCCGTCCATTTTGCACAGTTCCCGTAACCGGGTGGGCGCATAGCGCACATCGAGGGGGAACCCGCCGTCGCAGACGGCCTCGACGTTCTCATCGTGGCCCAGCACGATCAGGGCTCCGGTGCGGCCGCGCAGAATGCGCTCTAGGCCGTCCCGTAGCCCCGTGCCGGGCGCCAGCCGGGCAACAGCCTCACGAAGTGTCGGACGATTCACAGCGTGCATTTTGCTATGCGTCCGCCGCTAGTGGGAGGTGTCTAGCCGATGCACCTTCGCCGAAGGGGCGCTGCGGTGGTCGGCGATGTCGATCATGTGCTCGAGTGCGGCCACGATTGTGGGCGCGCAGAGCGTGCGCAGGCCCGCCGGCACCGCCTCGCAGCCGGGCGGGACCAGTGCGATGTTGAATCCCTGCCGGGAGGCCTCGGCCAGGCGCCGGTCCATCCCGTTGACCCGCCGCAGGTCGCCCGCCAGGCCGACCTCGCCGATCATCACCGCGGTGGTGGGTAGCGGCAGGTTCGCATACGCCGAGGCCAGTGCGATCGCGACGGCCAGATCCGATGAGGGATCGGTCAACCGCATCCCGCCGACGGTGGACAGATACATGTCGTTGACGGCCAGTGACAGCCGCGCGTGTTTTTCCAGGACGGCGCTGATCATGGCGGCCCGGGCATGGTCGATCCCGCTGACAGCGCGTCTGGGTGCCCCGCCGTTCGGCGTCGCCAGCAACGCCTGGACTTCCCCGATAAGGGGGCGCTTTCCATCCAGGGTCACCGTGATCGCGGTGCCGGGAACCGGTGTGGGGCGTTGATCCAGGAACAGGTTGGACGGATCGGCTACGCCCTCGATCCCGTTATCGTGCAGCAGGAAGCAACCCACCTCGTCAGCCGCGCCGAACCGATTCTTGACGCCACGGACCATTCGCAACCCGCCGTTGCGGTCGCCTTCGAAGTGCAGCACGACGTCGACCAGGTGTTCTAGCGAGCGGGGGCCGGCGATGGCTCCATCCTTGGTGACGTGCCCGACGAGAATCAGCGCGAAGCCATTGGACTTGGCCGCCGCGGTGAGCGCGGCGGTGACGGCGCGCACCTGTGTCACCCCGCCGGTAACGCCGTCGACCTCGCTGGTGGACATCGTCTGTACCGAGTCGACGATCACCAATGCCGACCCAACCGTGTCGATGTGGTCCAAGACCGCGTGCAGGTCGGATTCGGCGGCCAGATAGATCTCCGCGCTGTTGTCGATCGCTGAGACCTCGGAGATATCGGGGGCCGCCGGGCCGCCGCAGCCGATCCGGTCGGCGCGCAGCCGGATCTGCCCCGCGGACTCTTCGCCGGAGATGTACAAAACGCGTTGCCCCGACTGCGCCCAGCGGTGGGCCACTTCGAGCAGCAGCGTCGACTTGCCGACACCGGGCTCGCCGGCCAGCAGCGTCACCGAACCCGGCACCACACCGCCGCCGAGCACCCGGTCGAGTTCGTCGATGCCGGTAGGGCGGTGCCGGCTGAGATTGGGCTGGACGGAACTTATCGGAACGGCCTGCGACGTCGGTACCGCCGGACCGTGCGCCCGGCGACCCAGGCGACTGCCTCCGCCGACTGCGCTGAGAACGGACACTTCTTCGACGGTGCCCCAGCTGCTGCACTCCGGGCATCGCCCCACCCACTTGGCGGTGAGATACCGGCAGTCCGCGCAGCGGTATTGCAAACGTGCGTTGGCCACGCGGTGACCGTATCGGCTGGGTCTGACAGCCGGCCGGACGCTTAGTGCTTGTCTGGCTCGGCGGCTTCCACGTGCGGCTCGGCCAACGGCGCGGAAATGGGCACCATCACCGAGCCCTGCCCGGCCTTCTCGAAGTTGAAGGTGAAGTTGTACATCAGACCGTTGGTGATCGGCTTGGCCAACGCGACGGTGGCCTTGGCCGATTCATTCGAGTCCAGCGGACCCGGTGCGACGAGCTGGCCGTCCGGTGTGCCGATGAACAACATGCCGCCCGCCGGTAGTTGAGCGTCGCCGGTCATCGTGACCTTGCCGATGTCGCTGGTGATGCTGACGAGCCGATCCGACAAATCCGGTGACTGGTTCACTGCCACCAGCACCAAGTCCACATTGTGGCCGGGACGCAGGAAATCACTGGTCCGTTGGAGGGCCTGGATGCGGATGTCGCGCAGCGCGACGTTGTTGATGGTGAGCCTGTTGCCGTTGACCGCCGACTCCTGCGACGCGGTTTGCGAGATCTGACCCGCTCCACAACCGCTGAGCAGGGTGGCAGTCAGAGCGACCAGGCCGACCGATACGAGGCGGATTTTGAACAGGTTCACTCGAAGCCTCCCGCTGGGTTCGGAGCATCGTCGATCACATGACGGCGTGCTGACACCGATTCGACTATGCACAGTAGTAGGTAGCCGCCGCGGACGGTAGCGCAGGCGGCCTCGGCGCCGTCGTGGCGTCGCGATGGTTGGCGCCAGACCCGCGTGATCGGCGCCCCGACCAGGGCCGTCGGGGTGGTGAGCCTCGGCTTGGTCCAGCCGTAGTGAGACGGGATGTCTTCCCGGTTGTCGGGTTTGGGTGGGCGGTCACATGTTCGCTGGCTGTGGGCGTGTCGGGGGTCGTCGAAGCGGCTGCGAACAGGGCTGGACGATGCACGTCTTGCACCTCCTGTCAACCCCCAATGTTGAGCCGCGATGCCCCTGACCTGCACCGTTGGACCGCAGTCGTTAGGGGGGCGTGTTAGCATGGAGTGACGAAAGGGGCCTAAATCAGATGATCTTCAAGGTCGGTGACACCGTTGTCTACCCACACCACGGTGCTGCGTTAGTCGAGGCGATCGAAACCCGGACCATCAAAGGGGAACAAAAAGAGTATCTCGTCTTGAAGGTGGCGCAGGGCGACCTGACGGTTCGAGTGCCCGCTGAGAACGCTGAGTACGTCGGAGTTCGCGATGTCGTCGGTCAGGAAGGTCTCGACAAAGTCTTCCAGGTGCTGCGCGCCCCGCACACCGAAGAGCCGACCAACTGGTCCCGTCGTTACAAGGCCAACCTGGAGAAACTCGCTTCGGGCGATGTAAACAAGGTGGCCGAGGTGGTTCGCGATCTGTGGCGTCGCGACCAGGAGCGCGGCCTGTCGGCCGGCGAGAAGCGCATGCTGGCAAAAGCCCGCCAGATTCTGGTCGGCGAACTGGCTCTGGCCGAAAGCACCGATGACGCTAAAGCGGAAACAATCCTCGACGAGGTTTTGGCCGCCGCTTCCTGATATCCCGAGTCGTTAGGTGGCCGGGGGAACCCAGGGCGTCGCCGCGATTGTTCCGGCCGCAGGGTCGGGTCAGCGGCTCGCGGCTGGCGTGCCTAAGGCGTTCTATCAACTCGAAGGTCAAACTCTGGTTGAGCGAGCCGTCAGGGGCTTGTTCGAATCCGGGGTGGTGGACACCGTCGTGGTGGCGGTACCCCCAGATCGCACCGACGAGGCAAAGCTGATCCTGGGCCGCGAGGCCACCATTGTGGCCGGCGGCGCCGATCGCACCGAAAGTGTGAGCCGGGCCTTGTCCGCCTTGTCTGCCGGCGTCTCGCCGGAATTCGTACTTGTCCATGACGCTGCGCGGGCGCTGACGCCGCCGGCACTGGTCGTGCGGTTGGTCGACATGTTGCGGGCTGGCCATGCCGCGGTCGTACCGGTGCTGCCGCTCACTGACACAATCAAGGCTGTGGATGCCAATGGGGTGGTTCTGGGTACGCCGGAACGCGCGGGGCTGAGGGCGGTGCAGACCCCGCAGGGGTTCTCCACCGAACTGCTGCTGCGCGCCTACCGACACGCGGGCGTCTCCGCCTTCACCGATGACGCATCGCTGGTTGAGCATGTCGGTGGGCAGGTGCACGTGGTTGCCGGCGACCCGCTGGCGTTCAAGATCACCAACCGTCTCGATCTGTTGCTGGCCCACGCGGTTGTGCGCGGGTGAACGGCCTACCCCGAGTGGGCCTGGGTGTTGACGTTCACCCGATCGAGCCCGGAAGACCATGCTGGCTGGTGGGGCTGCTGTTCCCGAGCGCCGACGGCTGCGCCGGGCATTCCGACGGGGACGTCGCCGCGCATGCGCTGTGTGATGCCGTGTTGTCGGCGGCCGGGCTGGGCGACATCGGTGACGTGTTCGGCGTCGGTGATCCACGCTGGGAAGGGGTCAGCGGCGCCACCATGCTGCGTCATGTGGTCGAGCTGATCACGCAGCACGGCTATCGGGTCGGCAACGCCTCCGTGCAGGTGGTCGGCAACCGGCCGAAGATCGGCTGGCGACGTTACGAGGCCCAGGCGGTGTTGTCCCGATTGCTCAACGCCCCGGTGTCGGTATCGGCCACCACCACTGACGGACTTGGCCTGACCGGACGCGGCGAAGGTTTGGCCGCGATCGCGACGGCATTGGTGGTTTCCCTGCGTGATCCGCTGGGATCCCAGTAGGGCTCAGCGCGACGCTTGCCGCCATCGCATATCGCGCAGGCGGTAAGCTGGCACGCCGTGACCGAACGTGCCGGCTTGCGGTTACATGACACGGCGGCAGGTGCCGTGCGTGATTTCGTTCCGCTGCGCGAGGGCCACGTCTCCATCTACCTCTGCGGAGCGACGGTGCAGGGTCTTCCCCACATCGGTCACGTCCGCAGCGGGGTTGCCTTCGACATCCTGCGGCGCTGGCTGATGGCGCGGGGTTTTGACGTCGCCTTCATCCGCAATGTGACCGACATCGACGACAAGATCCTCAACAAGGCCGCCGCTGCCGAGCGCCCGTGGTGGGAATGGGCCGCCACCTACGAGCGTGCGTTTACCGCGGCCTACGACGCGCTGGACGTCCTTCCGCCGTCAGCGGAGCCCAGGGCCACCGGCCACGTGACTCAGATGGTTGAGCTGATCGAGCGGCTGATCGAACGGGGCCACGCCTATGCCGGTGGTGGCGACGTCTATTTCGATGTCCTGAGCTATCCCGATTACGGCCAGCTGTCCGGGCACAAGGTCGACGACGTCCATCAGGGCGAGGGGGTGGCGACCGGTAAGCGTGACCAGCGCGATTTCACCTTGTGGAAGGGTGCGAAACCGGGCGAGCCGTCCTGGCCGACGCCATGGGGCCGCGGGCGCCCGGGCTGGCACCTGGAATGCTCCGCCATGGCTCGCACTTACCTCGGCGCACAGTTCGACATCCATTGCGGTGGGATGGATTTGATCTTTCCCCATCACGAGAATGAGATTGCGCAGAGCCGGGCCGCCGGCGACGGGTTCGCCCGCTATTGGTTGCACAACGGGTGGGTGACCATGGGCGGGGAAAAGATGAGCAAGTCGCTGGGCAACGTGTTGGCGATTCCGACCATGCTGCAGCGGGTCCGCCCGGCCGAATTGCGCTACTACCTGGGTAGCGCTCACTATCGGTCGATGCTCGAGTTCTCCGATATCGCCCTGCAGGACGCGGTGAACGCCTACGTCGGGGTTGAGGAGTTCCTGCACCGGGTGCGCAGCCGGGTCGGTGCCGTCGTTGTGGGTGATTGGACGCCGCGATTCGCCGCAGCGCTCGACGACGATCTTTCGGTCCCGATCGCGCTGGCCGAAATTCACCACATCCGCGCCGAAGGCAACCGCGCGCTCGACGCCGGGGACCACGATGCAGCGCTGCAAAGCGCAAGCTCAATTCGCGCGATGATGGGCATCCTGGGCTGCGACCCGCTCGACGAACGCTGGGAATCTCGGGACGAGACGTCGGCCGCGTTGGCGGCCGTCGACGTGCTGGTCCAGGCCGAGTTGGAGAACCGCCAGAAGGCGCGCGAAGAGCGCAACTGGGCGCTGGCCGATGAGATTCGCAACCGCCTCAAGAACGCCGGTATCGAGGTCACCGATACCGCCGACGGACCGCAGTGGCTGTTGGGTGGTGACGGTAAGTAGATGGCTGGTAATTCTCAGCGCCGGGGAGCGATACGCAAGTCGGGCACCAAGAAGGGCACCAGCGTCGGGTCCGGCGGCCAGCGCCGTCGTGGTCTGGAAGGGCGCGGTCCCACGCCGTCGGCACACATGCGGCCCAACCACCCCGCCGCGAAGCGGGCCAAAGCGCAGCAGCGCCGGCCGGCCCGAGGCCGCACTGACGAAACCGAAACCGTGCTGGGCCGCAACCCGGTGCTGGAATGCCTGCGGGCCGGCGTGCCGTCGACGGCGCTCTACGTCGCGCTTGGTGTCGAAGCGGACGAGCGACTGACCGAGTCCGTCTCTCGAGCCGCCGACTCCGGAATTCCGATTCTCGAAGTGCCCCGGACCGATTTGGACCGGATGACCGCCAACCATCTTCATCAGGGCATCGCGCTGCAGGTGCCGCCGTACAACTACGCCCATCCCGATGATCTGCTGGCTGCCGCATTGGATACGCCGCCAGCGCTTCTGGTCGCGTTGGACAACATCTCCGACCCGCGCAACCTCGGCGCCATCGTGCGTTCGGTGGCGGCCTTCGGCGGCCACGGCGTGCTAATCCCACAACGTCGTTCGGCTTCGGTGACGGCGGTAGCGTGGCGCACCAGCGCCGGGGCGGCTGCCCGGATGCCGGTCGCGCGGGCCACCAATCTCACCCGAGCCCTGAAGGATTGGGCCGATCGCGGCGTGCGGGTGGTGGGCCTGGATGCCGGCGGCGACACCGCCATCGACGACCTGGACGGCAGCGACCCGATCGTGGTGGTCGTCGGTTCGGAAGGCAAGGGGCTGTCCCGGCTGGTGCGGCAGACCTGCGATGAGGTGGTATCGGTGCCGATGGCCGGCCCGACCGAATCGCTGAACGCCTCCGTGGCCGCCGGTGTGGTGCTCGCCGAAATCGCCCGTCAGCGCAGAACCTGACGCCGGCCGCGCACCAGCTCGATCACAGGCCCAGCAGTCGCACGCTGACCCACAACCCGATCACCGCGGCTACCAGCGCAACCGGGACTGTGCACAACCCGAGTCGGGTGTACTCGCTGACCCCGGCCTCGACGTTGTGCTGGCGCAGTACCCGCCGCCACAGCAGATTCGAGAGCGAACCTACATAGGTCAGGTTAGGTCCGATGTTGACCCCGATCAGCACCGCCAGTACGGCAGCCGGACCGTTGCCCGCCACCAACGGCATCAATACCAGCGTCGCGGGCAGGTTGTTGACCACGTTGGCCAGCAGCGCGGCCACCGTGGCGATCACCAGGAGCGCCGTCAGCCCCGATCCCGATGGCACCACCGCGGACATCTTGTCAGCGATTCCGCTGAGCATGACGGCCTGAACGACCACCCCCAGCGCCAGCACGAACACCAGGAACGACACATTGGCCGAGCGGGCAATCTCGATTACCGAGGTGTGGCGATGGCGCAGGCTGCGCACCGCCAGTACGGAGGCACCGGCCAGGGCCGCCCATGCGGGCGCCACGCCCAGCGACTCGGCGGTGGCGAACCCGACCAGCGTCAGCGCCACGACCACCAAAACAAACACCGGCGGCCGCGGTGGTGGCCCCACATGCTCACGATTGGGCTCTGCGACCAGATCCCGTGCGAAGAACCAGCGGAAGATCACGTACACCGCAGCTATCGCCAACAGCCACGGCAACGTCATCACCAGGGTGAATTTGGTGAACGAGATGTCGGCCCCACGGTAGGCGAGCAGGTTGGTCAGGTTTGACACCGGCAGCAACAGCGAGGCGGCATTGGCCAAGTGGGCCGTGGCGTAGGCATATGGCCGAACGGGTGTTCGCAATCTGCGCACGGTGGCCAGGACCACCGGCGTCAACAGCACCACGGTGGCATCCAGACTCAGCGCCGCGGTGATCAGCGCGGCTACCGCGAAAACCTGGCCTAGCAGCCCGTGTGAACTGCGGCTGGACCGCGCCATCGCGGCACCCGCGGCCTCGAACAGGCCTTCGTCGTCGCAGAGTTTGGCCAGGACCAGCACCGCGCCGAGGAAGGCGACCATTCCGGCCAACCCGGAAACCTGTGCCGCCGCCTGCTGCGGCGAGATGGCGCCCATCGCGATCAAGATGCCGGCCGCCGGAACCGCGGCCACCGCCTCGGGCCACCCGCGCGGACGTGCTACCGCAAACGCGAGGACTACCGCTAGCAGTAGCAGCGCAACCGTTAGTGTCAAGTTTCAGCAGCTCTTTACGTCTTTACACCCAGGGATCCTCGCGTTGCCACACGGTCGGCATCTGCAACGGGATGCCGTCTTGTGCAGCCAACTCATCGAGAATACGGATGGACATATCCAGATCGTCGGCCGCATAAGGAAAGGCCCGCATCGGCTTTGACAGCGGGCGGAAGAAGTCGTCCCAGTGGACAAGGACCACGCGGCGTGCCGCGACCGCGCGCACCACTTCGTTCCAATAGTCGATCAGGTATGACCGCCGTTGCAGCCCCAGCTGGCCGACGCCGAGGTAGACGACCTCGGCGCGGTAGCCGTCCAGCGCGCCGGCGACGAATCCGGCGCTGCCCTGGATCAGCAGCCGCCGCCCCGACGGTCGGTGGTGGATGTGCGTCGACCAGGCTTCACCGCAGCGGTAGGCCGACGCCTTTACCGGTGGGACCACCGGCTCGCTGATCAACCCGGGAAATCGGTCCGGGGGGCAGTGGTGCGACTCGATCAGGGTGACGTCGTAGGCGCCCAACTCCATCGACTGGCCGGGGACAGCCACCACCAGGCGATCCTCGGCCAGCCCGTAGCCGGGCCCGATATTGGCCGCCGATTCGCCACCGACCAACAGCGCGCCGGTACGGTCGGCCACCAGTGCGGAGTCCATCGCGTGGTCGATATGGGTGTGCACCGGTATGACGGCCGCCAGTTCCGACGCCTTGGCTTGGGCCAGGCAGCCGTCGACGCGCGCCGCCGATGGCGCCAGCTTGCCGGCAGGGACCTGCGCCAGGCTCGGCCGGGAGAAGTATCCGTCGGTCATCAGCGCCGATGAGCCGTCGTCGAGTAGCATTGTCGACACACCGATCCACATCGCCGAGAGCGGAGCATCGGGCTTGGCAGCGGGAACGCCAAACCGATGTGAATAGCGCTTGAGGTCGGGCCGCCCGAATCGAAGACGCATCAGCAAAACGCCCTTATCTCGTTGCCGGCCGCCGTCAGCCGGTCCCGCACCGCCGTCGCGATCTGCACCGCGCCGGGCGAATCCCCGTGCACACAAATCGATTCCATGGTGATCGGGACTTGCGTGCCGTCGACCGCGGTGACCTTGCCCGAGGCCACCATGGACACCGCCCGCTGCGCGATCGCCGCGGCATCGGCCAGCACCGCACCGTGCTCGCGACGCGAGACCAGTTGTCCGTCGGACCGGTAGGCGCGATCGGCGAACGCCTCGGCGACCGTGCGTAGCCCAAGGTCGGTCGCTTGTTGGAAAAACACCGAGCCCGTCATCCCCAGCACCGGCAGCGTGGCGTCCACCATCCGTACCGCCTCGGCGACGGCGGCCGCCTGGTCCCGGTGGGTCACGATGGTGTTGTACAGGGCGCCATGGGGTTTGACGTAGGACACCGTGGATCCACAAGACTGGGCTATGGCCTGCAATGCGCCGATCTGGTACACGACTTCGGCGACCAGATCTTCCGGGTCCACATCGATGAAACGCCTGCCGAAGCCAGCAAGATCGCGATAGCCCACCTGGGCTCCGATCCGCACCCCCCGCTCGGCGGCCGCCCGGCACACGCGAAGCAGGCCGGCAGGTTCTCCGGCGTGAAAGCCGCACGCCACGTTGGCGCTGGTGACTATTCCAAGCATGGCGTCGTCGTCGCCCAACTGCCAAATGCCGAAGCCTTCGCCCAAGTCGGCGTTGAGGTCGATATAGGGCACGTGCCTAGCTTATGGGGACTATTGGGGTATCCGGGAGATCACCTGGTCGATGAGGTTTTCCAGCGCCGAGGTCGTGTTTTTGCTCATCAGGCAGACCCGCGCCTCGGCGAGCACGCTGTCCTGCAACGCCATCGCGTGTGAACACGTCCATCGGGGGTCTTCCTGTTGGCGCAGCAACACCTCGATGCGCGAGCCGCTGGCGATCTCAGGTCCGGTGTTGAAGTAGCTGTGGTTGCCGTTGGAAGAGTGAAAGCCGTATCGCCGATTCGCGCAGCCCTGCCAGTCCTGGCGCGCGCGTTGCAGCAATGCGGCGGCATCGGCGGCGACGGGAAACGATGTGAGTAGCTGTGTGACGTCGGCCTGTACGACATTGGGGCTGGTCATCTGGTTGCCGCGCATCGCGACCCAGCCGCTGTTGGCGTAGACGGACGTGTCGGCGATCGACGCCAGCCCCAGGCAGGTGGGATCGTCGACGACCTTGGACCCGTCGGCTGTGCCGGTAATCGCGCCGACCAGCGACATGTTGGTTCCACCGACTAGCGCCACCACTTGTTGCTGAGTCAGCAGTGCTCCCTCCAGTGCGGCCGCCGCCACAATGCGTGGCGCTGCTCTGGTGGTTGTGGTGGGGGCATGGCCCAGGTTGGCGGCCGGCAAGGCGGTGCCCGCCACGGTGGTGCTACAGCCGGCCAGCGCCAGAGCGGCCGTCGCTGCCAGCGTCATCGCGCCCCGCGCCAGCCTCAGGTGGGGAACCCAGCCGGTTACCTGCATGGCCCGCTGCGGGCCTACTGTTTGGCGGCTTTGGCCGCGATCTGTTGCGCAACATCGGCCGCCACCGAACCCGATTGGCTGTAGGCGCACGTCACCACATCGATGGCGACGTTGTTGCGCACGGTCAGAGCCCGTTGGCAGGTCCATCCGTCGCCGGCTTCCTGGACCTGGGAGGTGCTCAGCATGCCGTTGTCATTGACGACGTCGGAGACCGTCCAGATGGTGTCGGGTTGGTCCGTGCTGACGTCGGTGAAACGGCGATTCGAGCAGTTGCCCCAACTGTGTACCGAGGAGTTGTAGAAAGCGCTGGCATCGTGGGCGCTGGGAAAGGCCACAACGGCCTGAATGGCGTAGTGCTTGCGTCGCTTGGAATCATCGACGCTGTCGTCCATCCGCTGGCCTCGCATCGCGGTCCAACCGGTGCCGGCGTACACCTCGTCCTGGGCGGGGCCATCGACTGCCAAGCAGTTCTTGTCCGAGATGTTCTTGCTCCAGTCCCACATCGCCTTGGCGTTGAACCAGACTTTCATCGAGGTCGCGCCCAGTGCGCTGTCGATCTGGCTGACGTCGAGCAGGAGATCGTCCAGCGCTGAAACGGCGATCGGAGTCTGGTTCAACGGCCCCGACATATCCGCGGCCACTGCATTGCCATCGACGATGTTGGTGCAACCGGTGACGAGCATGCCCGCACCTCCCACCAGCGCGGCTAGCGCGGCGACTCGCTGGCGCACTATTCCCTCCCCTCACGACCCCCAACGACGGCCGCAAGTCGGTGCACCCGGCTTGACGACCGTGTGCGACCAGGATAAACGCTGCCTCAGCGGTGGCGCCCCAGCAGTCGACAAATCAGATAGATCAGGAAGGAGATGGTGGCCACAAACACCGACACCGGTACCCCGGGGGGTCAGGGACAACACGATGCCACCCACGGCCGCCACCTCCGCGAAAACCACCGAGGTCAGGATCGCCGCGGCCGGTGCGGTGACCACTCGCGCGGCCGCGGCGGCCGGGGTGATCAGCAAGGACATCACCAGCAGGGCTCCGACGATCTGGACCGCCTGAGCCGCCACCACACCGACCAGGGCGGCAAAAACGATGCTCAGGGTGCGCACCGGGACGCCGCGGGCCGCGGCGACCTCGGGGTCGACGGTGGCGAACAGCAGCGGCCGGTAACAGATCGCCAGCGCCGCGACGACAAGAACGCAGATCAGCGCCAGCATGGTCAGGCCGGAATAGCCGACGCCGACGATCTGGCCGGTCAGTAGCGCGAAGCTGGTTCCGGTCCGTCCCGGGTAGAGGTGGATGAACAGGACTGCCAAGCCCATCCCGAACGCCAGCACGACGCCGATCACCGAGTCACGCTCGCGGGCACGCTGGCCCAGAATGCCGAACAGTGCCGCCGCCAACGCGCTGCCCACCAGCGCGCCGACGCCCACCGGCAACCCGGACAGCAGTGCGAACGCCGCTCCGGTCAGCGATAACTCGCTCGAGCCGTGAACGGCGAACGACATCTGGCGCATCACGACGAACGGCCCGATCAATCCGGCCACCAGCCCGAGCAACGCGGCGGCTATCAGCGCCTGCTGGACGAAGTCGTGTCTGAGTAGGTGGGCGGTGATGTCGAACGCGAACAGATGGTCCAGCATGTCGACGAGCCGGTCGTTGGTCATCGGAGCCCGTCCTGGGCGTCGACTACCAGATAGCGGGTGTGGGGACCCTTGACGACTTTGATCACCTCGATATCGGCGCGGTACAGCGTCGAGAGGGTCTGGTTGGTCATCACCTGCTCGACGGTGCCGATCAGGAATCGCCCGTCGACCAGGTAGAGCACCCGGTCCACGTACGGCAAGATCGGGTTGACCTCGTGGGTGACCACCATGACCGCGGTTGCGGCCTCCCGGCGACGGCGATCGAGCAGGGTGGCGACCAGGTTGGCGTTGGCCGGGTCGAGGGCCAGTAGCGGTTCATCGCACAGCAGCAACGACGGGTCGCTTGCCAGTGCCTGGGCGACGCGTATCCGCTGCAGCTCGCCCCCCGACATCAGCCCCACCCGGACGTCGGCAAGCCGCTCACCGTCGACCTGCTGCAGCGCCCGCTGCACGGCTTCGCGGCGACGGGCCCGCTCGCCCGAGCGCAACGCAACCGCACCCCACCGGCATCCGTCGACACCCAGCCCGACCAGGTCGCGCCCGCGCAGCATCACCTCCCGGTCGATCGGATGGTGCTGTGGGACATAGCCGATATGGCCGCGGCGCGTTCGACCGGTGTCGAGCCTGGCGCCGTCCACCAGCGCCACACCTGCGCTCAACGCGAGTTCGCCGAGCAACACCTTGAGCAACGAGGTCTTGCCGGTGCCGTTGGGCCCGAGCACGGCGATGAATTCGCCGCGTGACACCGACAGATCGAGGTCCTCCCACAGGACCCGATCGCCGAATGCCAGCCGCGCACCGCGCAGCGCAATTGCCGGGTGGTTCGACTGGTTCAAGGACGTGCCTAGCGGCCGGACCGCAACGCCGCCGCCAGCTGGTCGACGGTGTTGCGCTGCCAGGTCAGGTAGTCGGTGTCGATCGGCATGGTCTCGGACACTTCGGCCACGGGCACCCCGGCCCGGTGCGCGGCGGCCTGCAGACCGGCGGTCGTGGCGGTGGCGGTCTGCGGGTTGACCAATAACGCCGCGACCTCCCGGCGGTCGATCAGGGTCAGCACCGAGGCGAGGTCGGCGGGTGCCGGATCGCTGTCGTTCTCATTGGCCTGAGCGAATGCGGCCGGGGTGCGATTGACCAGTCCGGAGGCCGCTAGCAGGTAGTGCACCACGGGTTCGGTCGCGATGACCCCTACGGCCGGGTGCTCGGCACCGATGGCGCGTTCGGAATCGACGATGGCGTCCGCGTTGCGGCCGAACTCGACCGCGTTGGTCCGGTATTCGGCGGCATGGGCCGGGTCGATGATCGCCAGCCGTTCGGCGATCGTGGCGGCGACGGACTTGGCGACGTGCAGGTTGTAGAAGACGTGCTCGTCGGGTGGGCGTGCCGCATCGGTTCCCAGCAGGGAGTAGGCGTCGATTGCGTTGATGGCCGGATGGTTGGCCAGCATGTTGTCCACCCACGGGTCGTAGCCGCCGCCGTTGTAGATCAGCAGGCTGGAGTCGGCGATCATGGCGGCGTCGACCGGACTGGCCTGATACGAGTGCGGGTCCGAAGCCGCGCCCGTGAGGATTGACTTCACCGCGAGATGTCCTCCGGCGACGGCGCGCGCCACGCTGCCCCAGACATCGGTTGATGCCACCACCGCGGCCGCGCCGGGGTGCGCGTCGTGGTCGGTTCCGGACGTCGCAACACCGGTTGCGCCGAGCACGGATAGCAGGATGGCCGAGAACCCGTGTGCCACCCTGACCCGCAACATACCACTAATAGTAATGACAACCGTTTCCATTAGAAACTCGACTGGTCGCGTCGCGTGGCCGTGCGGCCGGGGGCGTTGTAGCCTCACCGAACGTGAGTCCCACTCCGCGGCGGCGTGCGACTCTGGCGTCGTTGGCAGCCGAACTCAAGGTGTCGCGCAGCACCATCTCGAATGCCTTCAACCGGCCGGACCAGTTCTCCGCCGAACTGCGTGAACGGGTGCTGGCCACGGCCAAGCGGATGGGCTATCCGGGGCCTGATCCGGTGGCCCGCTCGTTGCGGACTCGAAAAGCGGGCGCCGTCGGTTTGGTGATGGCCGAGCCGCTGACCTACTTCTTCAGCGACCCCGCGGCACGCGACTTCGTAACCGGTGTGGCGCAATCCTGCGAGGAGCTGGGGCAGGGGCTGTTGTTGGTGGCCGTCGGTGCCAGCCGGAGCCTCGAAGATGGCACCGCGGCAGTGCTCAATGCCGGGGTGGACGGTTTCGTCGTGTACTCGGTCCGCGACGACGACCCCTACCTGCAGGTGGTTCTGCAGCGCCGGCTACCGGTGGTGGTGGTCGACCAGCCCAAGGAGCTGGCCGGGGTGTCCAGGGTGGGCATCGACGACCGGGCGGCGATGCGCAAGATCGCCGATTACGTGCTGAGCTTGGGGCATCGTCAGATCGGGCTGTTGACCATGCGCCTGGGCCGGGACCGGCGCCAAGATCTGGTCGATGCCGAGCGGCTCAAGTCGCCGACTTTCGATGTGCAGCGTGAGCGCATCACGGGCGTGTGGGAGGCGATGACCGCCGCCGGTGTCGATCCGGAATCGCTGACCGTGGTGGAAAGCTACGAGCACCTGCCGACCTCGGGTGGCGACGCGGCCAAGGTGGCGCTGGAAGCCAACCCGCGGATCACGGCCTTGATGTGCACGGCGGATATCTTGGCCTTATCGGCCATGGATTACCTGCGCGGGCACGGCATTTATGTTCCGGGGCAGATGACCGTGACCGGGTTCGACGGCGTGCCCGAAGCGATCAGCCGGGGATTGACGACGGTGTCGCAGCCGAGCCTGCAAAAGGGCCGCCGCGCCGGGGAGCTGCTGCAGAACCCGCCGCGATCCGGTCTGCCGGTCGTCGAGCTGCTCGATACCGAGCTGATCCGGGGCCGCACCGCGGGCCCGCCGGCTTGACCGGTGTTAGGCGGTCGCCTCCTGATCGCCGATCAGCAGCCGTACCGCCAAATCCAGCCGCTTGCTGACGTCGGTGGCCGAGGCGCGCCGGGTCAGCCACGCGAGCAGGTTCGAGAGCCACACGTCGGAAATCACCCGGGCGATGTGGTACTGGTCCTCGGTGGGCTCGCCGTCGGCCATCGCCCGGGCAAACATGCTGTCGATGAGCTTTTCCACCTGGTCGACCTCGGTGGCCGCAGATGCGTCGGCGAACACGTAGGCGCGTGTCATCGCCTCGGTGAGCAGCGGATTGCGCTGCATCGCCCGGTTGAGTTTTCCGACCATGAAGTTGAGCCGCTGAAACGGCGTGCCGCCGGTCATCGCCGACCGGTCCGTCTTGGCGTCGATGCGGCTGAACTCGCGGCCCAGCGCCGACACCAGCAGATGAACCTTCGACGGGAAGTACCGGTACAGCGTGCCGACCGCGACGTCGGCCCGGTCGGCCACGGCACGCATCTGCACGGCCTCGTAGCCGCCCTTCGAGGCGATGGCCATGGTGGCGTCCAGGATGCGCTTGCGGCGCTCCCGCTGTGCCTCCGAGCCCAGCTCTGATTCAGCCAGTACTGCCACCTTCACGACCTCACGAGGTTGTGCGTCGGCAGCACGGCCAGGGTTGGTGTTCGCTGGCGACATCTGGCGGGCAACTCCTCTCCCGGGCGGATCGCTGCAAAACGATACGCATGTTGTGCGTAAATTTCTCACCTCCGCGTAGCCGGGACAACGACGTGTACTGGCCTAATGGCCACCAACTTGACGTTGGTCGTCTGCACTATTAGAACACGTTCTAGTAAGTATGAACGGTTCTCGGACATGTTCGAGCAATGTGAATTTGATGACGCGGAGGACTGCAGGTGGTAGCGATTCTCTCCGACCAACAGTTGGCGGCGCGCGAGTTGGTGCGCGACTGGGCCCGAACTGCGGCCGCGGGGGAGATTCCGACCGCCGCGAGCCGTGAAATTGAGCGGGGAAACGCCGACGCTTGGCGCCCGGTGTTCACCGGCCTGGCCGAACTGGGTCTGTTCGGCGTTGCGGTTCCGGAGGACCACGGCGGTGCCGGCGGCACCATCGAGGACCTGTGCGCCATGATCGAGGAAGCGGCCAAGGCGCTGGTGCCGGGGCCGGTGGCCAGCACCGCCGTGGCCACCGCGATGCTGGCCGCGGGCGGCGCCGAACCCCAGTTGCTGGCCGCACTGGCGTCGGGCGACCGGTTCGCCGGGCTGGCGCTCGAGGGTGAGCTGCAGTTCGACCAGAACACCTCCCTCGCCTCGGGTAGCGCCCCGCTGGTACTGGGCGCTATCGCCGGCGGCGTGGTGCTGCTGCCGGCCGGGGCGAGTTGGCTGCTCGTCGACACCACCGCCGAGGGGGTGGCGGTGGAGCCATTGGCGGCCACGGACTTTTCCCGGCCGCTGGCCCGGGTGGTACTGGCCGCGGCGCCGGCGCTGTCGCTGGGCGAGTTGGGGCAGCGGGTCGAGGATCTGACCGCGACCGTGCTGGCGGCCGAGGCGGCCGGGGTCACCCGGTGGGCGTTGGAAACCGCGGTGGCCTACGCCAAGGTGCGCGAGCAGTTCGGCAAGCCGATCGGTAGCTTCCAGGCCATCAAGCACCTCTGCGCCGAGATGCTCTGCCGGGCCGAGCAGGCCGACGTGGCCGCCGCCGACGCGGCCCGGGCGGCCGCGGAGTCCGACGACCAACAATTCGCACTCGCGGCGGCGCTGGCCGCCGGCATCGGCATTTCGGCCGCGAAGGCCAATGTCAAAGACTGCATTCAGGTGCTCGGCGGTATCGGCTGCACCTGGGAGCACGACGCTCATCTGTATCTGCGCCGGGCCCACAGCATCGGCCGATTCCTCGGCGGCGCCGAGCGCTGGCTGCGCCGCGTCGCCGCGTTGACCCAGGCCGGTGTGCGTCGTCGCCTCGACATCGACCTTTCTGAGGTGGCCGACCTGCGTCCCGAGATCGCCGCGGCCGTCGCAGACGTTGCCGCGCTGCCCGAGCAAAAGCGTCAGGTCGCCCTGGCCGAAGCCGGCCTGCTGGCACCGCATTGGCCGGCGCCCTACGGGCGCGGCGCATCCCCGGCCGAGCAATTGCTGATCGACCAGGAGCTGGCGGCGGCCGGCGTGGTGCGGCCGGATCTGGTGATCGGGTGGTGGGCGGCGCCCACCATCCTCGAACACGGCACGCCCGAACAGATCGCGCGCTTTGTACCGAGCACCCTGCGTGGTGACTTCCTTTGGTGTCAGCTGTTTTCCGAGCCGGGTGCCGGTTCGGACCTGGCGTCACTGCGCACCAAGGCGGTCCGCGGTGACGGCGGCTGGCTGCTGACCGGACAGAAGGTATGGACCTCCGCGGCGCACAAAGCCCGGTGGGGCGTGTGCCTGGCCCGGACCGACCCGGACGCCCCGAAACACAAGGGCATCACCTACTTCCTGCTGGACATGACCGCGCCGGGGATCGAGATCCGGCCGCTGCGTGAGATCACCGGCGACTCGTTGTTCAACGAGGTCTTTCTGGAGAACGTGTTCATTCCCGACCAGATGGTGGTCGGAGCGGTCAACGACGGCTGGCGGCTGGCCCGCACCACACTGGCCAACGAGCGGGTCGCGATGGCCACCGGGACGGCGCTGGGCAACCCGATGGAAGAGCTGCTCGAGGTGCTGGCCGAGCTGGAACTCGACACCGGCCAGCAGGATCGGCTGGCCAGGTTGATCGTTGCCACCCAAACCGGTGCACTGCTCGATCAGCGCATCGCCCAACTGGTCATGGGCGGGCGGGATCCGGGAGCGCAATCCAGCGTGCGCAAGCTGATCGGAGTGCGTTATCGCCAGGCGCTGGCCGAATACATGATGGATGTGTCCGCCTGCGGCGGTCTGGTGGAGAACCGTGCCGTGTTCGATTTCCTCAACACCCGGTGTCTCACGATTGCCGGTGGCACCGAACAGATCCTGCTGACCGTGGCGGCCGAACGGCTGCTGGGTCTGCCGCGCTAGCTGCCGCCGGGAGCGCTAGGAGAAGTTGGTCTGCGCGCAGGTGCTGGGGGAGGTGAGGTTGACCCCGGGGTAGACCACCTGCATGTGCGTGCACACGTAGACATTCACGTTGGTCATCGGCTGGCCGGTTTCCCAGCTGGCGGAGTCGATCACGCCGGTCGTCTGGTACTTGTCGGGTGGGCCCTCGCCGAAGTAGACGGTGGTGATCACGTCGGAGCCGGCCTGCTTCATCACCCGTTCGAACTGGCTGGTGGCGTGCGCGTCCAGGTAAGCCAATCGATTCGACGACCTGATCTCGGTGGTTTGACGTGCCCACAACCCGGGCGGAAAGCCGGTCGGGCCTTCTGGGGTGCGCAGGTTTGCTCCGGCGACGAAGTCGCAGCTGCCGTTGGGGTGGCAGTCGACGAACGAGTGCGTCTCGAGTTGGGTGGTCTCATCGACCGGGAACAGGGTGGTGGCGGTATTGCTGGCCGCGGCCGAGGTGGGACTGGGCAAGAAGGTGAGCATCAGCGCGGGAATCGCCAGGCCTGTCATCAGCCGCCTCATCGTGCGTCCTCTCGTCGACCCGTCTGGGTGAACTTAACGCCGCGACTATTCGTCGTAGGTCACTTCCACCGAATCAGATTCCGGGTGAGATTGACAGGCCAAAATCAGTCCATCGTCGAGATCCTGCTGCTCGAGCACGTCGTTGACTTCCATGTTCACCTTGCCGCTGCGCAGGGTGGCCGCGCAGGCGCCGCAGTGCCCTTCCCGGCACGAGAACGGTGCGTCCAAACCGGCGGCCAGCAGCACGTCGAGCAGCTTGGCGCTGCGCGGCCAGGACACGGTGTGGGTTTGTCCGTCCAGTTCCACCACCGCCGTGGCCGGTGGTTCGGCCGCGGAGTCCTCGACCGTCACCGCCGCGAACGGATCCGACTCCAGCGACTTGAACACCTCGATATGCACTTGCCCGGCAGGCACATCCAGGGTCTGCAGGGCGACGCGCGCGGCCTCCATGAACGGGCCGGGGCCGCAGATGAAGGCGGTTCGGCCGGTGAAGGGCGCGGCCAGCTGTGCCAGTGCGGTCGCGCTGGGCAGTCCCTGCAGCGACTCGAGCCAATGCACCACCGTGAGCCGGTCCGGATACTTGGCGGACAGCTCGCGCAGTGCGTCGGCGAATATCACCGAGCGTTCGTCGCGGTTGGCGTAGAGCAGCGTCACCTGCCCGCTGCCCTCGGCCAGCGCCGACTTGCAGATCGACATGATCGGGGTGATCCCGCTTCCCGCCGCCAGCAGCAGAAAGTCGTCATCGAGCGTCTTGGGTACGAAGTTGCCCGACGGCGCCAGCACATGGATGCGCATCCCCTGATGGGCGTTGTCGCACAGCCAGTTGGACGCATAACCGTCGGCGGTGCGCTTGACCGTCACGGTCGGCGCGTCATCGGTAAACGGCGAGCTGCACAGCGAGTAGCAACGCGCCACCGAACCGGTGCGCTCGCTGGGAACCCGAAGCGTCAGAAACTGGCCGGGCGCGTAGCGTAGGCGCTCCGGTGGGATCCGAGGGTCATCGGAACCGTCCGGAACGGCGAACACCAGCGACCGGGCGTCGTCGGTTTCGGCGACGACCTCGGCGATCTGCAGTTCCAGGACATGGCTGCCAAGTGGCTCGTCAGGAATTGCGTCGGTCAATAGCCGCCCTCTCCTTGGTCTCGACTAGAACATGTTATAGAAAACTCGATTCACATCGCTACCAGGTGCAGGAATACCCTGCTCGACACAAATCGGAACGTGTTCTAGTCTTGCTCTAGGTTCCATGCCCGGCTGTTCCGTGGGTCCGCATCGGCCGCGGTGCCCAGTCCGCACTCGCAGGAGGCAAAGGTAAGTGACGACGATTCAACAGCGCGATGCGCAGTCGGTGCTGGCTGCCATCGATGATCTGCTCCCGCAGCTTCGGGAGCGGGCTCAAGCGACTGAGGATCTGCGCAGGCTGCCGGACGAGACCGTCCAGGCACTCGAAGATGTCGGCTTCTTCACCCTGCTGCAACCCGAGCAGTGGGGCGGCCTGCAGTGCGATCCCACGCTGTTCTACGAGGCGACGCGGCGGCTGGCGAGCGCGTGCGGTTCCACCGGCTGGGTGAGCTCGATCATCGGCGTGCACAACTGGCATCTGGCACTGTTTGATCAGCTTGCCCAGGAAGAGGTCTGGGGCAGTGACCCCAAGACGCGGATCTCCTCGTCCTATGCGCCGATGGGCGCGGGCGTCGTGGTCGACGGCGGCTACCTGGTCAACGGCTCATGGAACTGGTCATCCGGCTGTGATCACGCGACCTGGTGTTTCGCGGGTGGTCCGGTGATCAAGGACGGCCGCCCGGTCGACTTCGGTAGCTTCCTGATTCCCCGTACCGAGTACCGCATCGACGATGTCTGGCATGTGGTCGGTCTGCGAGGCACCGGCAGCAACACCGTGGTGGTCAAAGATGTTTTCGTGCCACGGCACCGGTTCCTGTCTTACAAGGCGATGAACGACTACACCGCGGGCGGGCTGCAGACCAACACCGCACCCGTCTACAAAATGCCATGGGGCACAATGCACCCCACCACGATCACGGCCCCCATCGTCGGGATGGCCTACGGCGCCTACGACGCGCACGTCGAGCACCAGGGCAAGCGCGTGCGTGCCGCATTCGCCGGCGAGAAGGCCAAGGATGACCCGTTCGCAAAGGTCCGCATCGCCGAAGCGGCCAGCGACATCGACGCCGCCTGGCGACAGCTGATGGGCAACGTCGGTGACGAGTACGCGTTGTTGTCCGCCGGCAAAGAGATTCCCTTCGACCTGCGGACGCGGGCGCGTCGTGATCAGGTGCGCGCCACCGGCCGGTCGATCGCCTCGATTGACCGGTTGTTTGAGGCCTCCGGTGCTACCGCCCTGGCCAATGACGCTCCTATTCAGCGGTTCTGGCGCGACGCGCACGCCGGCCGGGTGCATGCGGCCAACGACCCCGAGCGTGCTTACGTGATATTCGGGAACAACGAATTCGGGTTGCCGGCCGGCGACACCATGGTCTGATGACAGTGACCCAGTCCAAGACTGCAGAGCACACATTCGAATCCACCTCGCGCTATGCCGAGGTCGACGTCGACGGACCGCTGAAGCTGCACTATCACGAAGCGGGCGTCGGCAACGATCAGACCGTGGTGCTGTTGCACGGCGGCGGACCCGGGGCGTCGAGCTGGTCGAACTTCGCCCGCAATATCGAGGTGCTGGCCCAGCAGTTCCACGTGCTGGCCGTCGACCAGCCCGGATACGGTCACTCCGACAAGCGGGCCGAGCACGGCCAGTTCAATCATTATGCGGCTAGGGCGCTCAAGGAATTGTTCGACCAATTGGGGCTGGGACGCGTTCCGTTGGTGGGCAATTCGCTGGGCGGCGGCACCGCGGTGCGCTTTGCGCTCGACTACCCGGACCGGGCCGGACGTTTGGTGTTGATGGGACCGGGCGGGTTGAGCATCAACCTGTTTGCGCCTGACCCGACCGAAGGGGTGAAACGGCTGGGGAAGTTCTCGGTCGCACCCACTCGGGAGAACCTCGAGGCGTTCCTGCGGGTCATGGTCTACGACCAGAAGCTGATCACCCCCGAGCTGGTGGACCAGCGTTTTGAACTGGCCCGCACACCTGAGTCGCTGGCCGCCACGCGGGCAATGGGAAAGTCTTTTGCCGCAGCGGATTTCGAGCTCGGCATGATGTGGCGCGAAGTTTACAAGCTGCGTCAGCCGGTACTGCTGATCTGGGGTCGTGAGGATCGGGTGAATCCGCTCGACGGAGCGCTGGTGGCGCTGAAAACGATCCCGCGCGCCCAGCTGCACGTCTTCGGGCAGTGCGGACATTGGGCGCAGGTGGAGAAGTTTGACGAGTTCAACCGGTTGACCATTGATTTCTTAGGAGGTGCGAGATGAGCATCCGTTCGCTGGGCTATCTGCGCATCGAAGCCACCGATATGGCTGCCTGGCGCGAGTACGGGCTCAAGGTGCTCGGCATGGTCGAGGGAAAAGGCAGTACCGAGGGTGCGCTGTATCTGCGCATGGATGACTTTCCGGCCCGGCTGGTGATCGTGCCCGGCACCCAGGACCGGCTAGCCGAGGCCGGCTGGGAATGTGCGGATGCCCAAGGGCTGCAAGAAATCCGGAATCGGCTCGACGTGGAAGGCACGCCCTACAAGGAAGCTACCGCCGCCGAACTGGCGGACCGCCGCGTCGACGAGATGATCTTGTTGTCCGACCCATCGGGAAACCCGCTGGCGGTGTTCCACGGCGCCGCGCTGGAGCACCGGCGGGTGGTGAGCCCGTATGGGCACAAGTTTGTCACCGGTGAGCAGGGGCTGGGGCACGTCGTGCTGACCACCCGCGACGACGCCGAGGCGCTGCACTTCTATCGGGATGTGTTGGGCTTCAAGCTGCGTGACTCGATGCGGATGCCGCCGCAGGTGGTTGGCCGTCCCGCTGACGGAGCGCCGGCCTGGTTGCGCTTCTTCGGCTGCAATCCCCGCCACCATTCGCTGGCTTTCCTGCCGCTACCGACGCCCAGCGGCATCGTGCATTTGATGGTCGAGGTGCAGAATTCCGACGACGTGGGTCTGTGCCTGGACCGCGCGTTGCGTCGCAAAGTACCCATGTCGGCCACCCTGGGCCGGCATGTCAACGACCTGATGCTGTCGTTCTACATGAAGACGCCCGGCGGGTTCGATGTTGAATTCGGTTGTGAGGGAAGACAGGTCGATGACCACGATTGGATCGCCCGGGAAAGTACAGCGGTCAGTCTGTGGGGCCATGACTTCACGGTCGGCGCTCGCGGCTAGCTCGGACGACAATGGCGGCTGACCCGGTCGACCCGCGCACATTTCGCCACGTGCTCGGACAGTTCTGCACCGGGATCACCATCATCACCACGGTGCATGACGACGTGCCGAGTGGGTTTGCGTGTCAGTCTTTTGCGGCGCTGTCGCTGGACCCGCCGCTGGTGTTGTTCTGTCCGACCAAGGTGTCGCGTTCCTGGAAAGCCATCGAGGCCAGCGGCCGGTTCTGCGTGAACGTGCTCACCGAGAAACAAAAGTCCGTGTCGGCGCGGTTCGGGTCCAAGGAGTCCGACAAGTTCGCCGGTATCGATTGGCACCCTTCTGAACTCGGTTCGCCGATCATTGATGGGTCGCTGGCCTACATCGATTGCACGGTGGCCTCGGTGCATGACGGCGGAGATCACTTCGTGGTCTTCGGCGCGGTTCATTCGCTATCGGAAGTGCCCAAGATCAAGCCTCGGCCGCTGCTGTTCTACCGGGGCGACTACACGGGCATCGAACCGGACAAGACCACGCCCGCTCAGTGGCGTGACGACCTGGAAGCGTTTTTGACCGCAACGACCCAGGACACCTGGCTCTAGCGGGCTGCCTCCCTCTTCCCGCGAACGCAACGCCACGGCGAAAATCAAGGGGAAAATTTCGCCGTGGCGCTACGCCCGCCTTCGGTTACCGGCTGCTACCGGTGTCCACGGCGTCGCTTTGCGAAGCGGTCTGCGATGATTGCGCCCCGGCTTCTGGGGCCAGGTCCTCGGCGCGTTGCCACTGCTCGTCTAGTTGCGTCCGGGTCGCTTCGGCCTCGCTTTGGTGTTGGGCCGCGCGTTCCTGCAACCGCGCGGCTTCGGCGGCCTTCACCTCGGCCTCGGCTTGGGCGGCGCGCGCCTTGGCTGCGGTTTCGTCGGCGAGTGCCCGACGTCGTTCCAGTTGGGCGGCCTGAAGTCGGGCCTGCTCGCGAATCTCTTCGGCCTGCTGTTGCCGGCGGTGGCGCCGCGTCCTGCTGGCCACGACGATCAGGCCGCCGAGCACGACTATCGCTGCTACTACCCCGACAACGATCCAAATCATGCTGCTGTTCATGAGGGCTCCGGTGCTAGTCGGTGGTGCTGTGGTCGTCTGTACCGGGTTCCCCGTATTTGACAGAAATCAAACAAGCGCGAATCGGCTGCATATCGCGGTTGTTCGGCACCGGAATAGCGATCGGCGCGAACGTGCGAGAGAGTAGAGCCGTGCAGGTTCGGCGCTTCGGCGAACTCGAGACGGTCGTCATGGACCGCGTATGGGACCACGGCGGGGCCGTGACGGTACGCGGCGTCTTCGATGACCTGGCTCACGACCGCCAGATTGCCTACACCACGGTGATGTCCACCATGGACAATCTGCACCGCAAGGGCTGGTTGCAGCGCGAACGGGTGGGCAAGGCGTTCAGTTACTGGCCGACCATGACTCGCGAAGAGCATTCCGCCCGCCTGATGCACGATGCCTTCGACGTCGGCGGCGATTCGGACCTGGTCTTGGCGTTTTTTCTGAAACAGATGGATGAACACGATGCTGTGCGGGTCCGCGACGCGCTGCGCCGGATCATCGACGACCAGGAAGAGTCATGAACGCGGCTTTGCTCTTATTTGCGTACGCATCCGCCCTGATCTGGGTAGGGCCGGTGCTGCTGCGACGGGTTACCGGCACCGGGGTGCACCCGCGGCTGGCGGTGGCGTCATGGCTGAGCGCGGTGTTCGCCGCTATTGCCGCATGGGTGGGCGCTCTGGTGTTCCTCGGCGCGGCGGTATTGGACAGCATATGGCACCACCGGACCCTGGCCCTGTGCCTCAAAGAGCTGGGCCTTGCCGGCGAACTGGGCCTGCCGCGCGGGATCGCCTCGGCGCTTGCGGTGGGTGTGCTGTCGACCGGAGCGGTGGCCACCGTCATCGTGTGTTGGCGCATGGGCCGGCAGTTGCGGCGCCAGCGATCCGCCAGTCGGCTGCACGCGGCGACCGCCCGAACGATCGGAGGAGCCAGCGACTGGCCCGGCGTGGTTGTGGTCCCGGCGCCACAGCCCGCGGCCTACTGCGTGACCGGCCGTCCGAACTCGGTCATCGTGGTCACCAGCGGCGCGCTCGGCCGCCTCGATGAGCCGCAGCTGGCGGCCGTGCTGGCACACGAATACGCGCACCTGGCCAGCCGCCACCACGACTTGCTCATGGCGCTGCGGGCGCTGGCGTCGAGCCTGCCGCGGCTACCACTGTTCGCCGCGGCAGCAAAGGTGGTGGCCGACCTTCTCGAGATGTGCGCCGACGACGTCGCGGTGCGCAGCCACGGCAAGATGGCGTTACTGCGCGGCCTGTTGGCGCTGACCGAGGGGCCAGCCATGGCGCCGGCCGCATTGGGCGCGGCCAATACCGCCACGGTGGCTCGTGCCGAACGGCTGGCCATCTCGGTGTCGCGCCGCAGTTGGTGGCAGGAGCGGTTGATGCTCTGGGCGACCATCGGTCTCGCGGTGGTTTCGCCGATGTTCCTTGGACTGGCTTGTCGGCTATGACGTTGGGTCGGGCAGCGATTGCGCGGCGGGATTGCTGGCGCGCCGTCGCGCCAGGGTGTGCCAGCCCACGGCGACGGCGACAAGTGCTGCCGCGACGCCCAGTAGCAGCCACGGGCTGAGCCCGTCTACCAGCCGAATCAAGCTGTCCTGCAGCGTGCTTGCGGCCTGGATCACCGGGTCGTCGGTTTCGGCGCTGGTGAAATACAGCCGGATTTCGTAGTAGCCGTAGTAGGCGACGTAAAGGCCGGTGATGAGGACGATCACGCCCGCGATCCGGCCCACGAAAGGCAAGATGCGCCGAAACGCTGCGGTGGCAGATGAACCGGCCAGCGCAACGGTGAGCGCCGCTACGCCCACCGTGAGGGTCATTCCGACGGCATAGGCGACGAAGGCCAGCACCCCCGACAGTACGGAGCCCTGTTTGAAGGTGGTGCTGATCACCGCGGGAAACGGCGCAACGGTGCAAGATAGCGAGGCGACGGCGTAGCCCACGCCGTAGCCGTACATGGAACCGAGCCGAGTTGTCGGCGTACCCCCCCATGCTCTTGGGCAAGATGATGCTGAGTTCCTTGCCGGCCAGTAGCCAGATGGCAAGACCGACAAGCAGCACCCCGATGACCACCGTCGCGAACGGCAGGTATCTCTGGGCCGACGCTATGACCGGTGAAATCAGCAGTCCGAAAACACCGAACACCGTGAGGAAGCCGAGCGACATTCCCGCGGTGGCCGCTCCGGCGCGCAGCACCGCTCGTGGTCGGGAGGTGCCTTGGCTGCCGGCGATCACCAAGCCCAGATAACCGGGGAGAAAGGCAAAGCCGCACGGATTGAGGGCGGCCACCAGCCCGGCGCCCAAGGCAAAGCTCAGGGCCGCGGTATTGATCATTTCCCGGTGAGCCCGTTGACCCGTTCGGTCAACGGGGCTTCGCTCAGTCCACCCTTGACCACCTCGACCTCGCCGTTGGCGGAGATGAACGCCCATGCCGGTTGCTGTGTGACACCGAAGTTGGACCACACCTGGCCGTCGCTGTCGGCGAGTTGGATCACGTCGCCCAACTGGTATTTGTCGACGAAGGCCTGCATCGCGGAGGCTTCCTCGCGGGCGGCCACCCCGACGAATGTCGCCTCCGGGTTGGCGGCCGCGGCTTTAGCCACGATCGGTGCTTCCTGTTGGCACTTGGGGCACCACGGTGTCCAGAACCACAACACCGTGGCCTTTCCCGCCAGGCTCTCTCCCGAGAAGGGCTTCCCATCAATGGTTTTGGTGGTGAACTGCATTTGGGCCGGGACATGCGCGGCCCGGTTGGCCACCGCGTTCGATGACGACGCGGGGGCGCCCGCTGGTGAGGCCGTTCCGGACGAACCGCATGCTGCGATGGTCAATGCGGCGGCGATGCCGGCGAGCGAGGCGATCAGGCGGCGGGGCATGGTGATTCCCTTCCCGTCGAGTTCGAGGGTTCGGTGACGATGGCCAACAAAATACTATCTACGTACGTAGATAGTATTTTGTTCACCGGGCGGCGCGAGACGCCGCCTGCCCGCTACCTCAAATACCGGGAAATCCCGTCGTCAGGGGCGCCGCGGCGGCCAAAATCGTTTCGAGGTGTCCTTGGGGTGGCCGGGGCACCACTGGGATTCCGGCACCATCGCGCGAACCTGATCCACGTGCGCCCCGCAGCCCGACCAGGTCACCTTTCCGCGGGTTCGGCATTTGACTGGGCTACACATCAGCGGGCCGTCCCATCGAGAACCGGCGGCCCCTGGTAGGGCCGCTGCAAGACCGCGAATTCGGGGGTTTTTGCGGCGGTGAGCACCGCTTCGAGTAACCGCACGCCATCCGCACCGCTGGGCATCCGGGTGAGTACCGGTCCAAAAAAGCCTTGTCCGTCGACCGCGATGATCGGGCTGCCCGCGGTGCCGCCGAGGGCATCCTGGCTGGCCTGGTGTGCATGCCTGGCCTCGTCGTCGAGCCCGCTGTCGTCGAGGGTCTCGGACAGCGACTCGTCCAGGCCGGTCTCGGCGAGGGCTTCGCGGATGCCGCCTTGGGTGATCTCTTCGCGGCGAAGATGGATGCGGGTGCCGATCGAGTCATAGAGCCGGGCGAACGCGTCCGCTCCATACATGGTCGTCACCGCGGCGAACAGCCGTCCCAGTTGCCGTGATCGCTGCATCATCTGTTGCTGCTTGGCGTCGAGGTCCTTGCCTTCGTTGAGAACGGCCAGGTTCATCTGGCGCAAGGTGACGGGGGTGTGCGTGCTTTGCGCGGCTTCGAGTAGCCAGCGCGAGGTGACCCACGCAAACGGACAAATCGGGTCGAGGTATAGCTCGACGTCGGCCACGGTTCCTCCTTCTCGCGACTGCTGCGGCGATGTCGCGGACGCTTCACCCTGGTTGGGTAGGGCGCTCCCGATAATACCCCCTTGGGTATTTCCTGTCGAAGTTCGCCGCTGGGCAGTCGCGCGGCGATTGGCGCGCCTAGCACAATGGCGCTATGGCGCTGGATCTGACCGGATACCTCGACCGCATCAACTATCGCGGTGCAACCGACCCGACGCTGGACGTATTGCGGGATTTAGTGAGCGCACACACTGGCGCGATCGCGTTCGAGAACCTGGACCCGTTGATGGGAGTGCCGGTCGATGACGTAAGTCCCGAAGCTGTGGCCGACAAGCTGGTGGACCGCCGTCGCGGTGGCTACTGCTACGAACACAATGGGCTGATCGGTTATGTGTTAGCCGAACTCGGATATCGGGTAAGGCGGCTAGCCGGACGTGTGGTGTGGCTGGCCCCGCCGGATGCGCCGACTCCAGCGCAAACACACACCGTATTGGCGGTGACCTTCCCGGGCTGCCAAGGGCCGTACCTGGTCGATGTCGGCTTCGGTGGGATGACGCCGACCGCTCCGTTGCGGCTCGAAACCGGCACCGTTCAGCAAACAGCTCTGGAACCGTATCGCCTCGACGATCGTGGCGACGGGCTGGTCCTGCAGGCGATGGTCCGCGACGAGTGGCAGGCGCTCTATGAGTTCAGCACGCTGACGCGGCCGCAAGTCGACCTCAGGGTTGGCAGCTGGTTCGTCTCAACGCACCCAACGTCGCACTTTGTCACCGGGTTGATGGCCGCGACCGTCGCCGACGATGCCCGGTGGAACTTGATGGGCCGCAACTTGGCCATCCACCGACGCGGCGGGACCGAGAAGATCCTGTTGGAAGACGCTGCCGCGGTAGTCGACACGCTGGGCGACCGGTTCGGCATCAACGTTGCCGACGTCGGAGAACGCGGCCGGCTCGAGGCCCGCATCGACAAAGTTTGTTTTGGAGCCGAAGACCGGTGACGCCTCTGGCCGGTTAGCGCTCCGGCAGCCAGGACTCGATCCTGCGCAGGGCCTCTCGGATGTCTTCGCTCGGTCCCGCGAATGACAGCCGGACGAACGAATTTCCGCCTGCGGTGTCGAAGTCAATACCAGGGGCGATGGCAACGCCGGTGTCGGCCAGCAACTTTGAGCAGAACTTGAGCGAGTCGTCGGTGAAGTCGGAGACATCGGCATAGACGTAGAAGGCGCCGTCGGTGGGGGCCAGCCGGTCGATGCCGATGCGGCGCAGCCCGTCGAGCAGCGTCGAGCGGTTGCTGGCGTAGTGGCGCAGATTGTCGTCGGCTTCCTTGGTTGCCTCGGGGGTGAACGCCGACACCGCGCCAACCTGGGACAGCACCGGTGGGCAGACGGTGAAATTGCCGGTCAGGCAATCCACGGCGCGACGCAGCTCGGTTGGTACCAGCAGCCAGCCCAGCCGCCAGCCCGTCATCGCGTAGTACTTGGAAAAGCTGTTTACTACCACCGCGTTTCGCGACGTCTGCCAGGCGCAGCTGGTCGGCGGCGCGCCCTGATAGACCAGGCCATGGTAGACCTCATCGCTGATCAGTCGGGCGCCCGAGGCATCACACCACGACGCGATCGCGGCGAGTTCCTCCGGCGGAATGACCGTTCCGGTCGGATTGGCCGGACTGGCGACGATGACGCCCTGCACCGGCGGAACGATCTGGGCGAGCATGTCCGCGGTGGGTTGAAACCGGGTCTCGGGCCCGCACGGGATTTCCACGACTTCGCAGCCCAGCGCCGACAGGATGTTCCGGTAGCACGGATAGCCAGGACTGGCCAGCGCTACCCGGTCGCCCACATCGAAACACGCCAGGAAGGTGAGCAAGAAGCCACCGGAGGAGCCGGTGGTTATCACTACCGCCTCCGGTTCGACCGAGATTCCATGTTGGCGGTGGTAGTCCGCGGCGATTGCCGCACGCAACTCCGGAATACCCAGCGCAACCGTGTAACCGAGCTCGTTGAGGTGCAGGGCGGCGGCCGCGGCGGCACGTATCGGCTCTGGTGCGCCGACGCTGGGCTGGCCCGCCGAAAGGTTCACCAGATCGCCGTGGGTGCGTTGGCGTTCGGCGGCCGCCAGCCAGACGTCCATCACATAAAACGGTGGGATGCCCGCTCTACGGGCGATGTGGGTGTTCACGGCATTCATGGTATTGATGGCCCGGCTCCTAGTGCTTCCGATTCCAATCGGCGCAGCAGCTCTGGCGGTGAAGCAAGTAGGTGGGTGCTGCCGTGTGCTCGCTTGAAATACAGATGCATGTCGTGTTCCCAGGTGATCGCGATGCCGCCGTGCAACTGTATGCCCTCGGCGGCCACCGCGCACAGCGCTTCACAGGCCGCTAGCCGCGCGGTGGCGGCGCTGGTGGGCGTCGGCGCAGTGCAGGCCTCGGTGACCACGGCCCGAGCCGCGGCCACCTCGACGTACAGGTCGGCCATCCGGTGCTTGAGCGCCTGGAAGCTGCCGATCGGGCGGCCGAACTGCACCCGGCTCTTCGCGTACTCGACGGTTAGCTCCAAGCAGCGTTCGGCGGCGCCGATTTGTTCGGCCGCCAGCAGAATTCCCGCGGCATCTGCCAGGCCAGGGTCTTCACCCAGAAAAGCCGTCTCCTCGGCGCGCAGTTGGGCCAGTCTGCGGGTCGGATCCATGGTGGCCATCCGATGGGCGCTGAAACGGGTCCACCTGCTCAGTTGTCCCTCGGTGCTGGCGACGACGACATCCGCAGTATCCCCGTTGAGCACGTAGTCGGGGTCGAGCACCAGTGCCCCGATCGAGCTGCCCTCGGCCAGCCCGGCCAGCGTCTTGGCATCGGGTTCGGCAGCGGCCAGCAGGGCCAACTCCGCGAGCGTCGTGCCGAGCAGGGGAGAAGGTACCAGTGCCCGACCCAGCTCCTGCAAAACTATTGCGGCATCGGCCAGTTCGCCGCCCGCGCCGCCGAGCTCCTCGGGTATCACCAGGGCCGCGGCGCCAACCTGCTCACACAGCAGCCGCCATAACGTCTCGTCGTAGCCTCGTTCGGACTCCATTGCGCTGCGAACCGCCGCGGGGCTTGCGTGTTTGTTCACCAAGGCGGCGACGGTTTCCCGCAGCATCTCGCGCTCTTCGGTCATCGCCGCCGCTCCTTCTCATCGCTGCGCTGCCCATCGTCGCCGGCGG
Organism: Mycobacterium ulcerans subsp. shinshuense; assembly: GCF_002355775.1. Taxonomy (NCBI): domain Bacteria; kingdom Bacillati; phylum Actinomycetota; class Actinomycetes; order Mycobacteriales; family Mycobacteriaceae; genus Mycobacterium; species Mycobacterium ulcerans. The sequence continues at coordinate 413,597 of NZ_AP017624.1, forward strand.
GGATCATAGCGCCTCGAGCACCCGCCGCCGGTGTACTTCTGGTGTACCCCACGCCGAACGCAACGCCTGCACTCGCAGCAGCCACAGCGACAGGTCGTGTTCCTGGGTAAACCCGATAGCACCGTGGGTCTGCAACGCGTTGCGAGCCGCCAGCAGGGCCGCGTCGCCAGCGGCGACCTTGGCGGCGCTGACATCGCGGGGTTGCAGCGACAATGCCGCGCCGTGTACCAGCGGACGGGCCAGCTCGATCGCGATATGGACATCGGCAAGCTTGTGCTTGATCGCTTGGTAGGAGCCGATCACCCGGCCGAATTGGGTGCGCTGCTTGGCATAGTCGACGGTGGCGTCCAACAAGGCTTCGGCGGCACCGATCAGCTGGGCCGCGGTGGCAAGCGCCCCGAACTCATAGGCGCGCTTGACATCTGCCTGCCACGCAGCACCAGTGGCCGTCACGTCGTAACTGCGGCGGCTGGGGTCGATGGACTCGTGGCAGTCCGCCACCGCCGCTTCGCAGACACCGCTTTCGCCAGCCACCAGCACCAGGCCCGCGGTATCGGCATCGACGGCTCGGGGTGCGTGCGGCGGCAGTGCGACGGTGGCGATCAACTCACCGCAGGCCAAACCGGCGCTGCGGTCATCGTCGGCGAGCAATACGGGTGCCACCGCAATCGACTCCGCCACCGGTCCTGGCACACACCAGCGGCCCAGGCGCTCGAGCGCGACCACCAGGTCGATCGGGTGGGCGCCCAGGCCGTCGAACTTCTCCGACACGGTCAGCGCGGTGACGCCAAGGTTGGCCAACTGCTCCCACACCTTGTGGCCGGGCGCGACGTCACCGGCGGACCACGCCCGAACTGCCGCGGGCAGGTCGGCGGCCGCGAGGGCAGCGTCGATGCTGGCCGCGAAGTCGCGCTGCTGTTCGTCTAGTGCAAATTCCACGGATCACTTCTTCTCTCGTGGCAGGCCCAGCAGCCGCTCCGAAATGATATTGCGCTGGATTTCATTGGTACCGGCATAAATTGGACCACCAAGGGCAAAGAGTAGACCTTCGGTCCACGGGCTGACCAACTCGGCGTCGGCGCCGCGGATGTCGAGCGCGGTCTGATGGATATCCACGTCCAGGTCGGACCAGAACACCTTGGTGACCGACGATTCGGCGCCCAACTCACCGCCGGCCGCCAGCCTGGTCACGGTGCCGAAGGTCTGCAGCCGATAGGCCTGCGCCTTGATCCAGGCATCGGCCACTCGGTTGGCGAACTCGGGGGGCGAGCCGGCGTCCTTCCACAGCTGAACCAGCTTCTGGGCAGCCGCCATGAAGCGAGCCGGACTGCGCAGCGACATGCCTCGCTCGTTGCTCGACGTGCTCATCGCCGCGCGCCAACCGTCATTGGGTGCACCGATGACGTCCTGGTCGGGCACGAACACGTCATCGAGGAAGATTTCACCAAAGCCGGTGTCGCCGCCGAGTTGGACGATCGGGCGGACGGTAATCCCTTTGGCCTTCAGGTCGAACATGAAGTACGTCAGCCCACGATGGCGCTGTGCTGACGGGTCGGAGCGGAACAGTCCGAATCCCATGTCGGCGAATGGTGCGCGCGAGCTCCAGATCTTCTGGCCGTTGAGTAGCCAGCCTCCGTCGGTCTTGGTGGCAGTGGATCGCAGTGACGCCAGATCGCTGCCGGATTCGGGCTCCGACCAGGCTTGTGCCCAGATCTGTTCGCCACTGGACATTTTGAGCAGGATGCGGTCTAGCTGCTCGGCGGTACCGTGCGCGAACAGGGTGGGGGCCAGCATCGAGGTGCCGTTGGCGCTGGCCCGGCCCGGTGCTCCGGCGCGGAAGTACTCCTCTTCGAAGATCACCCAGTGCAGCAGGGGCGCGTCGCGGCCGCCGTACTGTTTCGGCCAGGTGATCACCGACAGGCCCGCGTCGAAGAGCACTCGGTCCCAAACTCGATGCTGGGCGAAGCCTTGCGCATTGTCGTATGACTTGGTCGGCATGACCTCGGCGTTGGCCGCCAGGAACTCGCGCACTTCGCCCTGGAAAGCCAGGGTCTCTTCGTCAAGATCCAAATCCATTTAGGCCAGCTCTCGCAGTTGCGGTTTGACTACTTTGCCGCCCGCGTTGCGGGGCAACGTATCGACGAAGCGAACCGAGCGCGGTGCCTTGAAGTTCGCCAAATGTTCACGGGTGTAATCGATCACCGATTTCTCATCGAGATTGAAGCCGGGTCGGGCGACGATGAACGCCCGGCCCACTTCGCCCAGTCGGTGGTCCGGAATCCCGATCACCGCGACGTCGGCGACACCGTCGAGCCGGGCCAGTACCTGCTCGACCTCGGCGGGATAGACGTTGAACCCGCCGCAGATGTACATGTCCTTGAGCCGGTCGGTGATCCGCAGGTTGCCCGCCTCATCGAGGACTCCGATGTCTCCGGTGTGTAACCAGCCGTCGGCGTCGATCGCGGCGGCGGTGGCCCGCGGGTCGTCGAGATAGCCGAGCATGACGTTGGGGCCCCGCAGCAGCACTTCCCCGGTGTCGGGGCCAATCCGCAATTCGAAGTCCGCGAAGGGCCGCCCGCAGGTGGTGGCGACCGTCAGCGCATCGTCGTCGGCTCGGCACATGGTTCCCATGCCGTTTGCCTCGGTCAGGCCGTAAGCGGTCAGCACGATGTCGATATCGAGTTCTGACTGCATGCGTTCCACCAGCACGACGGGTACGGTGGCCGCTCCGGTCACCGCGAATCGCAGCGAACTCTGGTCGTAGTCGTCGCGCGCGGGGTGGTCGAGCAGGGTCTGATAGATGGTCGGCGGGCCGGGCAGCACGGTGATGCGGTGTCGTTCGATCGCCTGCAGGGTGCGCAGTGGATCAAACGTCAAATGCGGGAACAATGTTGCGCCGGTTTGTAGGCAGGCCAGGATGCCGGCCTTGTAGCCGAAGTTGTGGAAGAACGGGTTGATGCACAGGTAACGGTCGTCGGCGGTGATCTTTCCGTTGGCTGCCCAAGACGCCGAGGCCGATAGCGACTGCCGGTGCGCGCACAGGACGCCCTTGCCCCGCCCGGTGGTGCCGGAGGTGAAGAGAATGTCGCTCACGTCGTCGGGGCTGACCGCGGCGGCGCGGGCGGTCACCGCGCCGGTGTCGGTGCCGGTCTCGATGAACTCGTCCCAAGTGCCGTCGGGTTCTTCGATCGGTATCCGCACGATGTGCCGCAGTGCGGGCAACGCTTTGCGGTCAAGGCCTGCCACCCGGTCGCTGCCGAGGAAGTGTCCCATCGCGAACAGCACGGGCGCCTCGGTCCGGGCCAGGATGTCGGCGGCCTCGTCGGCGGTGTAGCGGGTGTTGAGCGGGACCATTGCCGCGCCGACGTGGTGGATCGCCAGGCAAGCCACCACCCAGTGCCAGGTGTTGGGCGACCAGATGCCCACCCGAGCCGCAGGCTTGACGCCCAGCTCGATCAGCGCGGCCGCCGCTCGATAAACCTCGTCATTCAGCTCGGAAACCGTGAAGCTGCGCTCGTCGGTAACCAGTGCATCGTGGTTGGGTAACCGGCGCACGAGCCGATCCAGCGCCGTGGGCACGGTGCGGGGATCGCTGGTCATCGACGCTCCTCCTCACGCGGCGACCGCCGGGGCTAACAAAGCAAGTGCTTGGTAGGTTAGCCTACAGGGCATGCAGGACGTCGAGGAGTTTCGGGCGGAGGTCCGCGGCTGGCTCGCGGCCAATCTGGTCGGAGAATTCGCAACGCTCAAGGGGCTCGGCGGGCCGGGACGTGAACACGAGGCTTTCGAGGAACGCCGGGCCTGGAACCAGCATCTGGCCGCGGCCGGGCTGACCTGCCTGGGGTGGCCGGTCGAGCATGGCGGCCGGGGGCTCTCGACCGCCCACCGCGTGGCTTTCTACGAGGAATACGCGCGCGCGGATGCGCCGGACAAGGTCAACCACTTCGGTGAAGAGCTGCTCGGGCCAACGCTGATCGCCTTCGGGACACCCGAACAACAGCAGCGCTTCCTGCCGCGCATCCTCGACGTCACCGAGCTGTGGTGCCAGGGGTATTCCGAGCCCGGCGCCGGTAGTGACCTGGCCAATGTGGCGACCACCGCCGAACTCGACGGTGATCAATGGGTAATCAACGGCCAGAAGGTATGGACGTCGCTGGCTCATCTTTCGCAGTGGTGCTTCGTGGTCGCGCGAACCGAGAAGGGCTCCAAACGCCATGCCGGGCTGTCGTATCTGCTGGTCCCGCTGGATCAGCCCGGCGTGCAGATCCGGCCGATCGTCCAGATCACCGGTACCGCGGAGTTCAATGAGGTGTTCTTCGACGACGCCCGCACCGATGCTGACTTGGTGGTCGGCGCACCGGGTGACGGCTGGCGCGTCGCGATGGGCACGCTGACCTTCGAGCGGGGCGTCTCGACGCTGGGGCAGCAGATCGTCTATGCCCGTGAGCTTTCCGATCTGGCCGCTCTCGCGCGGCGCACCGGCGCCGCCGACGATCCGTTCATCCGGGAACGCCTGACCCGGGCGTGGACCGGACTACGGGCAATGCGTTCGTATGCCCTGGCCACCATGGATGTTGAGCAGCCCGGCCAGGACAACGTTTCGAAGTTGCTGTGGGCCAACTGGCATCGCAGTCTCGGCGAACTGGCGATGGATGTGATCGGCAAGCCGGGCTTGACGCTGGCCGACGGCGAGTTCGATGAATGGCAGCGGCTGTTCTTGTTCACCCGCGCTGACACGATCTACGGCGGATCCAACGAGATTCAGCGCAACATCATTGCCGAGCGGGTGCTCGGCCTGCCCCGGGAGGCCAAGGGATGAGCTTGTCTGAAGCACCGAAAGAAATTGCCGGACACGGCCTTTTGGCTGACAAGGTCGTGGTGGTGACCGCGGCGGCCGGCACCGGCATCGGTTCGGCGACGGCGCGCCGTGCCCTGGCCGAAGGCGCCGACGTGGTGATTTCCGACCACCACGAGCGACGGCTCGGCGAAACCGCCGCCGAACTGTCCGCGCTGGGACTGGGCCGGGTCGAAAGCGTGCTGTGCGACGTGAGTTCCACCGCACAGGTCGACGCGCTGATCGACTCGACCACCGCCCGCATGGGCCGCCTTGACGTGTTGGTCAACAACGCCGGGTTGGGCGGGCAGACCCCGGTGGCCGATATGACCGACGACGAGTGGGATCGCGTCCTGGACGTGACGCTCACATCGGTGTTCCGGGCCACTCGAGCCGCACTTCGCTACTTCCGTGAGGCGCCGCATGGTGGAGTGATCGTCAACAATGCCAGCGTGTTGGGCTGGCGGGCACAGCACTCGCAGTCGCACTACGCCGCGGCGAAGGCCGGCGTCATGGCGTTAACTCGCTGTAGCGCAATAGAAGCCGCGGAGTATGGGGTGCGGATCAATGCGGTGTCACCTAGCATCGCCCGGCACAAGTTCCTGGACAAGACCACCTCTGCCGAGCTGCTCGACCGGCTGTCCGCCGGCGAGGCGTTCGGACGCGCCGCCGAACCGTGGGAAGTGGCGGCCACCATCGCGTTTCTGGCCAGCGAGTACTCGAGCTATCTGACCGGAGAGGTGATTTCGGTCTCCAGTCAGCACCCCTGATCGGGTTGTCGCGGCCGCATCACTGGCAAATGTGCCCGAAGCCCGATCTTGGGCGCCGGGACGGCCGGATCGGTTACCCCGCTAGCTGTTTCAGCAGTTCTTCCAGGCTGAACACGCCCGACATATTGCTGCCCGTGTTGAACAACCCCGTGAGGTTGCCGGCAATCCCGGGGAGGCTGTCCGCGACGCCGGTATTCCCGATGCCGGAGATGATGCCGTTTACGGTGCCGCCGCTGGCCTGGTTGAACATGCCCGAGATGTCGCCGGCAAACGTTCCGGTGGCAGTGTTGAAGAAGCCCGAGACATTGCTCCCGGTATTGTTGAAGCCCGAGTTCGTGTCGCCGGTGTCGGCGGTGGAACCGATGTCGGTGTTCACGTCGCCCGAATTCAGGAAGCCCGTGTTGGTGCTGCCCGCGTTGCCGAAGCCGGTGTTGCCACTGGCCGAGTTGAAGAAGCCGGTGTTGAGGACACCCGAGTTCCCGACGCCGAAGTTGCCGATGTCGGAGTTGCCGAAACCGACGTTGCCGGTGCCCGAGTTCCCGACGCCGAAGTTGCCGAAGGCGCTAGTGGACGAGAGGCCCGCATTGAAGACGCCGAAGTTTCCATTACCGGAGTTGAAGAAGCCGATATTGTTCGTACCCGAGTTGCCGATTCCGAAATTCCCGGTGCCCGAGTTCAGTCCATTGAACGTGAACTGACCGGTTGTCGAGTCGTAGTAGGCATTCCCGAAGCCGACCAGATTGTCGCCGGTAAGTCCAAAGCCCAGGTTCCCGTCACCGCTGTTGCCGGCGCCAACGTTGAGGTCGCCGCGGTTACCGATGCCGAAGTTCCCGTTGCCCCAGTTGCCCAACCCGAAGTTGATGCCCGGATTAGAGCTGGTGAGCGGGTTGCCAGTGTTTCCGAAACCGATGTTTTCGTTGCCGAGGTTGCCGCTGCCCCAGTTGCCGCTGCCCAGGTTCCCATCGCCGATGTTGTTGCTGCCGACGTTGCCGCCGCCGAAGTTGGAGCTGCCGGTGTTTCCGTTGCCGATGTTGGTGCTGCCGGTGTTTCCGCTGCCGATGTTCCCGGTGCCGCCCTTATTGCCGAGCCCTATGTTCGGCAGCGCCTGCAACAACTGCTGGAAGGGATTCAAACTTGCCGCCGCCGCCGACACGCCGGAGTGGTAGCCGGTCATCGCGGCCACGTCTGCGGCCCACATCTCTTCGTACTGTGACTCGGCTGCCATGATCGCCGGCGCATTGAACCCGAAGAAGTTCGACCGCACCAACTGCACAAACACATTCCGGTTGGCCGCCACGGCCAGCGGATGGATCATCGCCATCCGCGCCGCCTCGAATGCGCTGGCTACCGCCTGGGCTTGGCCGGCCGCGCCGGCGGCCCGCGCCGCCGCCGCACTCAACCACCCCGCATAGGGGCTGGCCGCGGCCGTCATAGCCGCCGATGCCGCGCCTTGCCAAGCCTGTCCGGCCAGGCCGGAGGTCACAGCGGAAAACGAATCCGCCGCGGCGCCCAACTCCTCGGCGAGGCCATTCCAGGCCGCCGACGCCTGCAGCATCGGCGTAGAACCCGCACCGTTGAACATTCGCAGCGAATTGATCTCCGGGGGCAACATCGGAAAACTGACCATGGCTGACCTCCTGCCAGTGGCCTCGCCGCCCCCCGATGCGGCCAGTGCCGAAATCGAATTGGAGTGTTCCGGCGCAGATGCTACGACGGTGGTCAGGCGGGGATAGTGCGTTTCGCTGATATTGAGGTCTTTAGTCACATTGGCCGAGCAAGCGCTTGGTTGATACGCTGATCGGGTGGAACGAATGACCGGTCAGGCTAACAGCCGCCGAGGAGAGTTATTGGGGCTCGCCGCGGTGATGTTCGCCGAGCGCGGTCTGCGCGCCACCACCGTCCGTGACATCGCCGACGGAGCCGGCATCCTGTCCGGCAGCCTCTATCACCATTTCGCCTCCAAAGAGGAAATGGTCGACGAGCTGTTGCGCGAGTTTCTGGACTGGCTCTTCGCTCGCTACCTCGAGATCGTCGATGGTGAACCCAACCCGCTGGAGCGGCTCAAGGGCCTGTTCCTGGCGTCGTTCGAGGCCATCGAACATCGGCACGCTCAAGTGGTCATCTACCAGGACGAGGCCCAACGGCTGTCTTCACAGCCCCGGTTTTCCTACCTGGAGGATCGCAACAAAGAGCAGCGCAAGATGTGGGTAGACGTGCTCAATCAGGGCATTGAGGAGGGCTACTTCCGGCCCGACCTCGACGTGGACCTGGTCTACCGGTTCATCCGCGACACCACCTGGGTGTCGGTGCGCTGGTACAAACCTGGCGGAGCGCTGACCGCGCAGCAGGTCGGGCAGAAGTATCTCGCCATTGTGCTGGGCGGGATCCAGAAAGAAGGAGTCTGAAAATGCCGGAGGCCTACGTCATCGACGCTGTACGTACCGCGGTGGGCAAGCGTGGCGGAGCGTTGGCGGGGGTACATCCCGTCGACCTGGGTGCCTTGGGGTGGCGGGGACTGCTGGATCGAGTTGACGTCGACCCGGCCGCGGTCGACGACGTGATCGCGGGCTGTGTCGATGCCATCGGCGGTCAGGCCGGCAATATCGCACGGTTGTCCTGGCTTGCGGCGGGATATCCCGAAGAAGTGCCAGGTGTCACCGTGGACCGCCAATGCGGCTCCAGCCAGCAGGCGATCTCCTTTGGTGCGCAAGCGATCATGTCCGGAACGGCCGACCTCATCGTTGCCGGTGGCATGCAGAACATGAGCCAGATCCCGATCTCGTCGGCAATGATCGTCGGTGAACAATTCGGCTTTAGCTCGCCGACCAACGAATCCAAGCAGTGGCTGCACCGGTACGGGGATCAGGAGATCTCTCAGTTCCGCGGTTCGGAGATGATCGCCGAGAAGTGGAATTTGTCGCGTGAAGAGATGGAGCAGTATGCGCTGACCAGCCACGCGCGTGCGTTCGCGGCGATCAGGGGTGGCCGCTTCGATAACGAAATCCTTAGTGTGGAAACGGAATCCGGGCCCTTCCGGGTCGACGAAGGGCCGCGCGAGTCATCGCTGGAGAAGATGGCTGGCTTGAAGACCCTGGTCGAGGGGGGACGGCTTACCGCCGCGATGGCCAGCCAGATCTCCGACGGTGCCAGCGCGGTGCTGCTGGCTTCCGAACAGGCGGTCAAGGATCACGGCCTGACTCCGCGCGCTCGCATCCACCACATCAGTGCGCGCGCCGCCGACCCGGTGTTCATGCTCACCGGCCCCATCCCGGCGACCCGCCATGCGCTGGAAAAGACCGGCCTGTCCATCGATGACATCGCCACGGTAGAGATCAATGAGGCATTCGCGCCGGTGGTTTTGGCGTGGCTCAAGGAAATCAAGGCCGATCCCGAGAAGGTCAACCCCAACGGCGGTGCCATCGCTCTCGGTCATCCGCTGGGTGCCACCGGGGCCAAGCTGTTCACCACCATGCTCAATGAACTCGACCGGGTCGGTGGGCGTTACGGGCTACAGACGATGTGTGAAGGCGGGGGCACCGCCAACGTCACGATCATCGAGCGGCTATAGCGGCCGGCGTTTCGGGCTGCGAAGGGTGGACCTCTGCGGCTCGCGCGGTGAGTCCTCTGGCATCGGGATTTTCGGTGTGGCGCGTCCTGCGCAATACCAGACGATTATTCATGCCTGTTGCTACTGTTTTTCTGTCCAATTGACGTGACTGCGCGATCGTCGGATGGAAGAGCGCGTGTGTCGACACGTATTGGGAGGCTCAGATGTCCTATCTCATCGCAGCGCCCGAGCTCATGCAGTCGGCGGCCGCGGACTTGGCGGGCATCGAGTCCGCGCTCAGCGCCGCTAACGTATCGGCGGCGGTTCCCACGACCCAGATACTGGCGGCAGGTGCCGATGAGGTGTCGGCGGCCATCGCAGCGTTGTTCGGTGCGCACGCCCAGGCGTATCAGGCGCTCGGCTCCCATGTGACGGCGTTTCATCAAGAGTTCGTGCAGGCGCTGAATTCGGGTGCGGCGTCATACGCGAACGCCGAGGCGGCGAGCATCGCTCCGCTCCAAGCCCTATACGACCTGGTAAATGCGCCCACCCAGGCGCTGCTGGGGCGCCCGTTGATCGGCAACGGCGCCAACGGGGCCCCGGGGACCGGCCAGAACGGCGGCGACGGTGGGCTGTTGTTCGGTAATGGTGGTGCCGGGGGTCGGGCGCGGATGGTCAAAACGGTGGGGCCGGTGGCAATGCGGGACTGATCGGTAATGGTGGTGCCGGGGGTGCTGGTGGTAACACCGATCTGTTTGGGAATAACGGTACCGTGGGTGGGGCTGGTGGGGCTGGGGGATGGCTGATCGGTAGCGGTGGTGCTGGTGGTATCGGGGGCATCGGGGCCTTTAACGGGGGTGCTGGCGGGGCTGGTGGGAGCGCGTGGCTGTTTGGCACCGGTGGTGTTGGTGGCACGGGTGGTATCGGCACTTTGGGTGTTGGCGGTGCCGGTGGTGCGGGCGGTGGCTCGGGCGTCTTGTCCTTCGCCGATGGTGGGGCCGGTGGTTTTGGTGGTTCGGGCGCCAATGCCGGTGGGGTCGGCGGTAGTGGTGGTGCTGCCGGGATATTCGGCACCGGTGGTGCTGGTGGCACCGGTGGTGCGGGCGGCACGAATGGCTTGGAGATTGGCCAGGTCAGCGTGGGCGGGGCCGGCGGAGACGGCGGGCGCGGCGGGTGGTTGTTGGGGATCGGCGGCAGCGGCGGGTTCGGCGGGTTTGGTCAGGGCCCCTCGGGTGGGATCGGCGGCGACGGCGGTGATGCCGGATTGTTCGGTGTTGGTGGCATAGGCGGGACTGGTGGCACCGGCTTCTCCGGTGTTGGCGGCAATGCTGGTGCCGGCGGTGATGGTGGTTTGTTGTGGGGGTCCGGTGGGGCCGGTGCGCGGGGCGGGCAAGGTGGGGCCGGTGCCGGTGGGATCGGCGGTGCTGGTGGTGGTGGCGGCCTGTTCGGCGGGGATGGCGGCGCCGGCGGGGTCGGTGGTACCGGGGCGGGTGGGCCTGGTGGTGCCGGCGGTGTTGGTGGCGATACGGGGCTGTTCGGTGTCGGTGGGGCTGGTGGCGTGGGTGGTACCGGCGTCGGGTTCCCGACCGACCCTGGTCTGTCGTTTGGTGGTCAGGGTGGTGCCGGGGGGCGTGGCGGTCTGCTGATCGGTCTTGGCGGCAATGGTGGTACGGGAGGGTTTAGTGGCCCGTTGTCTGCGGGTGCTGGCGGCGGTGACGGTGGTGCTGGTGGTGGGGTTGGGTTGATCGGTTTCGGCGGGGCCGGTGGGTTCGGTGGCGCTAGTGGGTTCGGCACGGGTGGGGCCGGTGGTGTTGGTGGGGCCGGTGGCGCGTTGTTCGGTGTTGGTGGTGTTGGCGGTAATGGTGCATGGGGTGCCGGCGGTATTGGCGGCGATGGTGGTGTTGGCGGTGCTGGTAGTGCCCTCGGGTTTGGTCTTGGTGGTGCCGGTGGTGCCGGCGGTGCCAGTGGTCTCGGTGATGGGGGTGCCGGTGGGACTGGTGGTGCCGGTGGGCTGCTGGGCGGTAATGGTGGGGGCGGTGGGGCCGGCGGGGCTGGCGCTGTCGGCTTTTTGGACAACACCGCCGACGGCGCTGGTGGTGCCGGTGGGGCTGGCGGTAGTGGGGGCTTGCTGTTCGGTGGTGGCGGTGGCGCCGGTGGTGCTGGCGGGATTTCGACGTCCAGCAGCGTTAACAACGGTGGTGCCGGTGGTGCCGGTGGTAACGCGGGTGGCCTGTTCGGCAGCGGTGGTGCCGGCGGTATCGGTGGTGCCGTCGGTACCGGGGGCACGGTCGCGGGTGCCGGCGGCGACGGCGGCGGGGCCGGATGGGTGGGCAACGCCGGCAACGGTGGTGCCGGCGGGGACGGTTGGACCAACGGCGACGGCGGCGACGGCGGCGACGTGGGGTTGTTCGGCGCTGGCGGTAACGGCGGCAACGGCGGAACCGGCGTGACAGCCGGCACCGGTGGCACCGGCGGCAGCGGTGGTCTACTCGGCCCGGACGGGATTAACGGGACGTAGCCCGCTGGCGTCCGGGTGTGGACCACCCGACCGACGGCCCGCCGCGGTGTCCTATCGCGCCGGTTGCGTCCGGCGCGATGGGCGCCTTAGCTGTCGTAGTCGACTGCCACGAACGGTGTGGTCGGGTGCGACTGACACGTCAAGATGTAACCCGCGTCGAGTTCGGCCTGACCAAGCGCGAAGTTGTGGTCCATCTCCACGTTGCCTTCGATGAGTTTGGCTCGGCAGGTGCCGCACGCTCCGCCCATGCAGGCGTAGGGTGCATCGCTGCGCCGCTGTAGCGCGCCCTCCAGGATCGAGTCTCCGGGGGTCAGATCGAAGGTGTCCTGCCGCCCGGACAGGGTGAAGGTCACGGTTGCGCCCTCGTACCCGTGATCGGTCGCCGGTGCTGTGTTGTAACCGAAGAACAGCTCCAGGTGAATGTGCTCCGTGTCGACCCCGTGCTCGATCAACGAGTCACGCACCGTGGTGGTCATTTCCATTGGTCCGCAGATGAACCACTCATCCACCGTTTCTGGGGACAGGTTGCTCGTCAGCCACCTGTTGAGCTTCTCCGTGTCGATGCGTCCGCGTAGCTCTGGGGTGTGCAGCGGCTCGTTGGACATCACGTGCAGGATCTCCAGCCGGTCGGCATAGCGTGACTCGAGACGGTCCAGCTCGGCCCGGAACATCGTGGATTCCTTGGTGCGATTCCCGTAGATCAGGGTGAACCGGCTTTCGGCTTCGATCTCGAGCGTGGTCGCAAGGATCGACAACACCGGTGTGATCCCGCTGCCGGCCACCAGTCCGACGTAGTGCTTGCGCTCCAACGGATTCAATGGCGTGCCGAACTGGCCGGTCGGCGTCATCAGCTCCAGCACATCGCCGGCCTTGAGGTCGCTGGCCACAAAAGTCGAAAACGCGCCGCCCGGAATGTGTTTGACGGCGATCCTCAGCTGGGCCCGAGTGGCCGGAGCGCAGATCGAGTAGTTGCGACGGACGCCCTGCCCGCCAAGATCGGTGCGGACCGTCACGTGTTGGCCCGGCTCGAAGCGGAAGGCGTCCTGCAGGTCTTCGGGCACCGCAAACGTCACCAGCGTGCTGTCGGTGGTGATGGGGTCCACCGATGCGACCGGGATGCGGTGCAGCACCGCGTGCGGCGAACTCGACCTGGCCGGCATCCGCACCGGCAACAGCTTGGCGAGCCTGCCGTTGAGTTCCTTCCACTCCCGGTACTCGTCCGGATTCAATTGCTGGCCAAAGACCGTGGAGATCGCGGCGTTGCGTTCCAGGTAAGCCTCTTCGTTGCGCTTCCAGGTGCGCACGTACCGGTAGAACGGCACCGACGGGTGCAGATGGTGTACCAGGTGGTAGTTCTGCGACAGCAGCACCGGCGTGAACAGCCATTCCGCACCGACGCGGTTGCGGGTCGCGCGATAGCGGTTGGTGCGCTGGGTGTCCTCCAGCCCGTGATGAGGCAGCCAGTCGAACCACCATGCCAGCACCGTGAGTCCGATGCGCTGCGGGATCAAGAAGACCACCGCCAACGTCCAGAAATTGCCGGTGACGATCGCAATGGTCAAGCCGGTGATGCTCAACGCAAACATGAACAGCGTCTCGGCAAACTCGACGACCGGTCGGCTACGAGCACGCGGGATGTAGTACTTGAGGTAGTAGTACTCCACCAGCGACCAGCGCAACGGCAGCAGCCACGGCGAACCATGAGAGGCGAAGGTGTCGGGGTCTTCGACGTCGTCATTGGAGTGGCGGTGATGCTGGATGTGGATGTATCCGAAGGCCGGGAAGGCGACCACCGGACCGACGAAGAGAAAAGCCAGCCGCCCGAACAACCCGTTCACCCAGCGCACCGCGCTGACCGAGTAATGCGAGGCGTCGTGCACGACGGTGAACATCACAAAGGTCACCGCGGCGTTGACCGGAATCGTCACCCAGGACGGGACCCAACCGTCGATGTAGCCGACCGTCGTCAGGACAAAGGACCCGAGTGCGGCCAGGAAGATCCCAAGGGTGGGAAGGGCCAGCTTGGGCACCGTCTCGCCAGGATCGGGCAGAGTGTGATGCGCAGACGAATCCGGTGCCGCTCGGTTCACGGCGTCGATGGTCGACATAGCTGAAGAAGCGTAGTCGACACGCGTCAACTACTCCACCAGCGCTGCGGCGGCCCGTAGATGTTCGATGGCGTCGTGCACGATCGACTCGACCAATTGCGCACACGACGGCAGGTCATCGAGTATTCCGGCGACCTGACCCGATGCCAGTACCCCCGCCTCGGGGTTGCCGTCGACCAGACCGGCCTTCAACAACATCGGGGTATTGGCCGCCATCAGCACCTGTGACCAGGTCAGTTCTTTGCCGTGTCGCATGGCGAGGCCGTCTTTGATCATCGACGCCCAGCTCATCTGCGACATCTGTTTGAACTTCGCGGCGTTGCGGATCGCGGCGGTAAAGCCCCGCGCTCGCGATCCGCCTTCCAATTTCTCGACCAGTCCGGTGCGCAGCACCCGGTGTGGCATCCCGTCGACCCGGGTGGTGACGACGGTGCCATCCAGCGCGGCCTGAAGATAGCGTCGCTTCACCGCGTCGGGCACGGTGGAGTCCGAGGTGAGCAGGAAACGGGTGCCCATTGCCACGCCTGCCGCGCCATAGGAAAGCGCGGCGGCCAGCCCGCGTCCATCGAAGAAACCGCCTGCCGCGATCACCGGGATGCCGGTGCCCTTGACGGCGTCCAGCACTGAGGGCAACAGCAGTGTCGTCGCGACCGGTCCGGTGTGTCCGCCGCCCTCACCGCCTTGGACGATCATGGCGTCCGCGCCCCAGCCCGCAACCTTGCGGGCGTGCTTGGCCGCGCCGATCGATGGTATGACGACGGCTCCGGCTTCCTTGAGCCGCGCGATCAGCTCGGGCTTGGGGGCCAGGGCAAAGGATGCGACTTTGACACCCTCGCGGATCATCAACTCGACCCGGTCCGACGCATCGGCGGCGTCGGCGCGGATGTTCACGCCGAAAGGCTTGTCGGTGGTGGCTTTGACTTTGCCTATGGCAGTGGCCAATTCGTCCAAGGTCATGGTGGCCGAAGCCAGGATTCCCAGGCCCCCCGCGTTCGCTGTGGCCGAGACCAGCCGCGCACCGGCCACCCAACCCATCCCGGTCTGCACCACCGGGTGCTCGACGCCGACCAGATCGGTCAGCGGCGTGCGCAATCTCATGAACGAATCTCTCTATCGCGCAGCTCTTTCGGATCGATGACTTCGCGGATCAGCTGCAGTTCCCCGTCGGTGGGAGTCCTGGTTTGTTCGGCGTCCTCGAGGCCGTGTACCTCGAATGAGGTGGCTTCCCGAACGTCGTCGGGGGACACTCCGGGATGCAAACTCAGGGCCCGCATCGTTTGCTCGGGTCCGCCGAAGTCGAACACTCCCAGGTTGGACACCACCCGGTAGACGTTGACGAACCGAAACGCGGGGTTGTCGGGATCGACCTTGTCGTAGCCGATTCCGGAGACGATGTCGACGGCCTCGCAGAACACTCGTTTGGAATGGCTGCCGACCCAGTAGCTGGTTGCGTGGTTGATGGTATTGCCGGGCGATCCCCGGACGCCGAACATCTGCCGGGTCGGATGCTGCAGCGGGCCGAACGCCGAGATGTTCTGATTGCCGTAACGGTCAACCTGATTGGCGCCCATCACAACATGCCGGCGTCCCCAGGCCAGTGTCTCGAAGACCCGGCCAAAGGGCATCCAGCCCTCGACCGGTCCGGTCTTGCCCAAAGGTGGCGTGTCGGCCAGCAACTGGGCTTCCCCGTCGGTCAGCAGGATGTCGGGTGAGAAGGTGAGTCGGGCCAACCTCGCTCCGACCGACGCCATGCTCGTCATCGGGCTGACCATGATTTCACCGGCGTTGCGGAACAATTCGGCGCAGGCGACGGCGCATACCTCGGCCCGGGTACTCACGATGACGCTCCAAACTCGCGCACCGCTGCCTGATAGTCGGCCTCGGTGCCGGACAAATATGTGGCCACGAACTGTTGCCACCCCTGGTCGGTCGACGCCGCTTCGGCGTAGTGGCGCTGGAATTTCTCGTCCCGGCCATAGTCGGGCGCGGCGGTGGTGAAGTGGGCGCCGCCGGGGGCCTCCACCACCGCGTCGACCATCATCCGGTTCACCAGCATCGCTTGGGGCGGTATGGATTTGACTAGTTCCTCGGTGGTGACAATGCGCTCCACCGAGAGGAAGCGCTGCTCGGCGGCCATCAGGAAAAGGTCGTCGAAGTACGGGTCGATCCCGGTGTAGGCGGCATTGCCACGGCAGTCGCCGAGATTGAGGTGCGCAAAGGCCGCGTCCAAGCGCAGCGCCGGCATGGCGATCAGGGTCTCGTGGCCGCCTTCCGGGGCCGGGTAGGGACTGGTGACCGTGGCCAGCTCGCCGTCCCAGAAGTCCGGAACCGAACTGCCCAGCCCGGCGCGGATCGGCAGGAACGGCAGGCGTTGTGCGGCCGCTTGTAGCCCGCAGCGCAGCATGCCCTCGTCCATTTCGCGGGCCTCGATGGCACCACTGGTGCGGGCCTTGGCGAACCACGGGTCGTAGAAGGGGGGTGAGTCCAATGAGACGAACCCGTAATAGACCCGCTTGACCTTGCCGGCCGAACACAGCAGTCCGACGTCGGGGCCGCCGCAGCTGACCACCGTCAGGTCGGTGACGTCAGAGCGCAGGATGGCCCGCACGAAGGCCATGGGCTTGCGCCGTGAACCCCAGCCGGCGATGCCGATGGTCATTCCACTGCGCAAATGCCCGACTGCGTCATCGAGGGTGGTTGTCTTGTTGCTCATGACTTTTTCACGAACGCGTCGCGGTGCTCGTCGGCGACTCCGGCGAGGTTGAGCTCGAACGTAAATCCTTGCTCCATGCGGTAGCTGGAGTTAACCCGTTGCACATCAATCAAGTTCAGCGCCTCCTTGGCGGCACGGATAACGCGGGTGTCCTTGGCGGCGATGTCACGGGCCACGCGTAAAGCGGATTCGTCGAGTTCGGCGCGGGGCACCACCTCGTGCACCGAGCCAAAGTGGTGCAAGGTGGCGGCATCCACGGTGGCGGCGGTGAAGAACAGCCGCCGCATCAAATGTTGTGGAACCAACCTGGAGAGGTGGGTTGCGGCGCCGAGCGCGCCCCGCTCCACCTCCGGCAAACCGAAGGTGGCGTCCTCGGAGGCGACGATGACATCGGAGTTGCCGACCAATCCGATGCCCCCGCCAACGCAGAACCCATTGACCGCGGCGATCACCGGCACCGCGCATTCGTATACCGCGCGGAAGGCCGCAAAGCAGCCACGGTTCGCGTCGATCAGCGCCGTGAAGCCTTCGGTGCGCTGCATTTCCTTGATGTCTACGCCGGCGTTGAAGCCGCGGCCCTCGGCCCGCAGGATCACCGCTCGGGTTTCCAGGTCGGCTACGGCGGCCGTCAGGGCGGCGGCGAGTTCGAACCAACCGCGCGATGGGATGGCGTTGACCGGCGGATAGTCGACGGTGATCGCAACGATCCCCGGTTCAGCGGTGGTGGACGTGATTGTCACTGGGGACTTCCTGATGGGGTGGGCTACCTAAGCAAGCACTTGCTTGGGACGATAGCACAGCGACACGCTTCGCAGCGGCCAAGGCCATCGACAGGGGGCCAAGCGGGTGCTCGTGTTTCTCATGGGTGAGACGTTGTGGGGTGTGGTTGGGGGGTGGTGGTGCAGTCGGTGGTGGGTGGGCTGCGACGGGGGGCGCGGTGGTGCGCCGGTGGGTGTTTTTCGTGTTGTGGTGATCTTGGTGATTCGTGGATAGGTCGTTGACCTGCGTCGATATCGTCGGCCGATCGGTGTTGGGTGTGGTGGGCTGAAGGGGCGGTGGGTGTGGTGTCGTTGGTCAGGGTGGCCCCGCAGGTGGTGGCCGACGGGGTGGGGAATTTAGCGCGTATCGGGTCCTCGATCGGGGTGGCCAACGCGGCCGCGGCGGCGGCGACCACCACGATGGTGCCCGCCGGTGGTGATGAGGTGTCGGTGGCGGTGGTGGGGTTGTTCCGCGGTCTGGGGCAGGACTACCAGCTCTTCGGCGCCCAGTTGGAGCAGTTCCATCAGCGTTTCGTGCAGATCCTGGATGCGGCCAGGACCGCCTATCTGGAGACCGAGACCGCCGCGGCGGCGGCGGCGGTGGCCGATGGGCAGTTTCAGGTGTTGGCGGAGCCGGTGCAAACGCTGGGGCAGGCCTGGCTGGCCAGTCCGGCGGGTGAGCTGCTCGATCCGTTGGTCAATGCGCCGTTTGAGTCGTTGACCGGCCGGGAGTTGATCGGCAACGGGGCGGCGGGGGTCGCGGGTGTCGATGGTGGTGCCGAACAGGCCGGGGGGTGGTTGTTCGGTGATGGCGGCCCGGGGGCGGCGGCCACGGCCACCAGTGCGGCCGGCCGTGGTGGGGATGCGGGGTTGATCGGTGCTGGTGGTGCCGGTGGGGCCGGGTGGGCTAACTCGGGTGTGGCCATGATGGCCGGCGGGGCCGGTGGTGATGGGGGTTTGGTGTTCGGTGATGGCGGGCCGGGTAGTCCCGGGGCGGCTTCGTTTGACCCCACCGTGGCCGGTGGCGCGGGTGGTCCGGGTGGGGATGCCCGCGGGATCGGTGACGGTGGCCGTGGCGGCGATGGTGGCCCCGGGGCCACCGGAGCGCCCGGCGGGCGGGGCAGCGATGGCGGGCCCGGCGGCAAGGGCGGCAATGCCGGGGACTACGGCAACGGCGGTACCGGCGGAACCGGCGGCATCGGCGGGGCCGGCGGCCCCGGCTCACCCGGCGGAACCCCGGGCGCGCAAGGGTTTAGGGCCGGCGATGCCGGTAATGGCGGTGTGGGCGGGATCGGCGGCGATGGCGGACACATCAAAGGCCACGGTGGTGCCGGCGGAATCGGCGGCACCGGCGGCGCCGGCGGAAACGGTGGCAACGGCTCCACCACCGACCATGGAGTTATCCCACAAGGTTGGGGCGGTAACGGTGGCAATGGTGGTCGCGG
This sequence comes from Mycobacterium ulcerans subsp. shinshuense, assembly GCF_002355775.1. Lineage (NCBI taxonomy): Bacteria > Bacillati > Actinomycetota > Actinomycetes > Mycobacteriales > Mycobacteriaceae > Mycobacterium > Mycobacterium ulcerans. Next base: position 432,290 of record NZ_AP017624.1, read on the forward strand.
TTTCAACGGTGGTGACGGCGGTGACGGTGGCAACGGCGGGAGCGGCCCAACAACACTTCGGCTTTTCGGCAGAGTGGGCGGTGACGGCGGTGACGGTGGTCGCGGCGGCGACGCCTACGGCGGCAACGCCGGGTGGGGTGGCGACGGCGGCAACGGGGGCCGAGGCGCATACGGATCCGGTCTCATCCCACCGGCGCGGGGTGGCGATGGCGGTAACGGCGGCGACGGCGGTGACCTCTACATCAATAGCGTGATGTACCAACACGGCGGGGCCGGATTCGACGGTCTGCCCGGCGAGCCACCCGACATCCCGCCGATCGGTGGTTTGGGCGGCAAAGGCGGCAGCGGCGGGCTTGGCCCCCACGCGCCGTAGGGCTCGGCGGTGGTGGACCTGACCGCCACTCGAGTCTTCCCGCACGGGGTTGGGTACCTAAGCAAGCACTTGCTTGGTACGATTGCGCAGTGACCCGCGCCGAAGCAGCCCAAGCCATCAACCTCGGACTGGTCGGCCGGGTAGTTCTGGTAACCGGCGGCGTGCGCGGCGTAGGCGCCGGTATCAGCTCGGTCTTTGCGGAGCAGGGCGCGACGGTGATCACCTGTGCGCGCCGGGCTGTCGAGAACTCGCCTCATGAGTTTCACTGTTGCGATATCCGCGACGAAGACTCGGTCAAGCGGCTGATGGGGTCCATCGCCGAACGGCACGGACGGCTCGATGTGCTGGTCAACAACGCGGGAGGGTCGCCCTACGCGTTGGCGGCCGAGGCCACCCCCAGGTTCCACAGCAAAATAGTTGAACTCAATCTACTTGCGCCGCTACTGGTTTCGCAGCATGCCTATGGGCTGATGCAAGAACAGCCAACTGGCGGGTCGATCGTCAACGTCTGCAGCGTCAGCGGGCGTCGTCCGACGCCGGGCACGGCCGCCTACGGCGCGGCCAAGGCCGGCTTTGAGAGCCTCACCAGCACGCTGGCGGTCGAATGGGCGCCCAAGATCCGGGTGAACGCGCTGGTGGTCGGCATGGTGGCGACCGAGCAGTCGGAATTGTTCTACGGCGACGCCGAATCGATCGCCCGGGTGGCCGCCACCGTCCCGTTGGGGCGGCTGGCGCAACCGGCGGACATCGGCTGGGCCGCAGCGTTTCTGGCTTCCGATCTGGCATCCCATATTAGTGGCGCCACGCTCGAGGTGCACGGCGGCGGCGAGCCGCCGCCGTATCTGGCTGCATCCAGCGCCAACAAATAACGAGAAGAGGAGCAACGAGTATGGGCCTGCTCGACGGACGGGTCGTCATCGTCACCGGAGCGGGTGGCGGGATTGGGCGCGCACACGCGCTCGCTTTCGCGGCCGAAGGTGCGCGTGTGGTGGTCAACGACATCGGGGTGGGCCTGGACGGTTCGCCCGCCGGTGGCGGCAGCGCGGCTCACGGTGTGGTCGACGAGATCACCGCGGCCGGTGGCGAAGCCGTCGCGAATGGATCCGACGTATCGAACTGGCAGCAGGCGGCCGACCTGATTTCGACCGCCGTCGATACGTTCGGTGGCCTGGACGTTCTGGTCAACAACGCCGGCATCGTGCGCGACAGGATGATGGCCAACACCAGCGAGGAAGAATTCGACGCCGTCATCGCCGTGCACCTCAAGGGCCACTTTGCCACCATGCGACATGCGGCGTCGTATTGGCGCGGGCTTTCCAAGGCGGGCAAGGCCGTTGACGCACGGATCATCAACACCAGTTCCGGTGCGGGACTGCAAGGCAGTGTCGGGCAGGCCAACTACAGCGCCGCCAAGGCCGGTATCGCGGCGTTGACGCTCGTCGGCGCGGCCGAGATGGGGCGCTACGGGGTCACCGTCAACGCGATCGCGCCCGCGGCCCGCACCCGCATGACCGAAACGGTCTTTGCGGAGATGATGGCCAAACCCGACGAGGGTTTTGACGCGATGGCTCCGGAGAACGTCTCCCCGCTGGTGGTATGGCTGGCCAGCGCCGAAGCCGGTGCCGTGACGGGGAAGGTCTTCGAGGTCGAGGGCGGCGTGATCCGGGTAGCCGAAGGCTGGGCGCACGGACCCGAGGTCGACAAAGGTGCCAAGTGGGATCCCGCCGAGCTGCGCCTTGTGGTGGCCGACCTGCTGGCCAAGTCAAGGCCATCGGTTCCGGTGTACGGCGCCTAGTCATCGCCGGCCACACCGATTCAAGCGTCGGGCGTTCTTCTCGGGCTAGGGCTCGCAGACGACGATCGGAATCGTCCGGTCGGTCCAGGACTGGTAGTCCTCATAGGAGGGATACATGTCCACCAACTTCGGCCAGTACCGGGCGCGCTCCTCGTCGGTGGCGTCTCGCGCGGTCAGGTCGAGCACTTCCTTTTTGATCTGCACCCCCACCTTGGGGTTGGCCTTGAGGTTGAGGTACCACATCGGGTTTTTTGCCGAACCACCTTTGGACGCAGCGACAATCACCCGATCGCCGTCGCGGTGAAAATACAGCGGGCTAACCCGCGGCTCGCCGGTCTTGCGGCCGGTAGTGGTCAGTAGCGCGACGGGAATCTTCTGGAAGGCGCCGCCCAGGCCCTCACCGCCGTTGCGGCGGTACATGAAGGTGTTGATGCGCGACATCCACTTGATGAAGAAGTCGGTGTAGGGCGAATTCAGAAACCGCGGAGGTGATTTCGGCATGACAACATCCTAAGGTCGCTGGTGGCTGACGGCGCGGGTCATTCGGCGGCCGGTGCCCTCACGCTATCGCTGAATGAATGGGCGGAAACGGACGTTGATGTGCTGGATCTCGGCCTTGCCGCTCGGACTCTCAGCGGGAATGACGAAGGTTTCGTTTACCCGTGAGGCGATACGGCGGCTCCCGAAAACGGCCTTGGTCAACACGTCGTACTCCGCATGCACCCGATCGCCGACGATGCGGTAGTCCGGCGGCGTCGTATCGGCGATCACCCGGTACTGCGGTCCACGATTGAGGCCGCGCCGCGGGTGATTGCCGGAGAACCCGTTTCGAATGCCTTGTTCGATCCGGGTGCAGCCGGCCGCGAACGGCACCACCGCGGCGTCATGGGTGACCAGCGCGTCGATGTAGGCCTGCGCGGCCTCGATGCGACGATCGTCGGAGACACGCACCGAACGGCTAGATTCGCTCGAGAATGGTGCCGGTGGACAGGGCTCCGCCCGCGCACATGGTGATCAGCGCGGTGCTCTGGTCGGTGCGTTCCAGCTCGTGCAGTGCGGTGGTGATCAACCGGCTGCCGGTGCATCCCACCGGGTGGCCCAGGGCGATCGCGCCGCCGTTGACGTTGACCTTGGCCATCTCGGGTTCGTGAACCCGCGCCCAGGACAGCACCACCGATGCGAAAGCCTCGTTGATCTCCACGATGTCGATGTCGCCCATCTTCATCCCGGCCTTCTCGAGCACCTTTGCCGTCGACTGCACCGGCCCGTCCAGGTGGTAGTACGGCTCGGCGCCCACGAGCGCCTGACTGACGATGCGGGCGCGTGGGCGCAAACCGAGTGCCCTGGCCTTTTCCTCGTCCATCCACAACACGGCGGCCGCGCCGTCAGAAATCTGCGATGACGTGCCCGCGGTGTGAATGCCGCCCTCCATTACCGGCTTGAGCTCACTCAAGCCCGCCATGGTGGTGTCGCGCAGACCCTGGTCCCGAGAGACCATGTGCAGCTCGCTGGTGGGCTGCTTCTCCTCATCGAGCACTGGGGCCTCGATCGGTGAGATTTCGCGATCAAAGCGGTGTTCGTCCCAGGCGCGCTTGGCGCGCAACTGGGATTCGAGTCCGAACGCGTCGATGTCTTCGCGGGTGATCCCGCGGCGCTTGGCGATGCGCTCGGCGGCCTCGAACTGGTTCGGCATGTCGATGTCCCAGGACTTGGCCCGGATTGCGGAGCGGTCCGGCCCGGCGTTGGCGCCCAGGCCCACCCGGCTCATCGCCTCGATCCCGCAGGCAATGCCGATGTCGATGGCCCCGATCGCGATCAGGCCGGCGATCAAATGGTTGGCTTGCTGGCCGCTGCCGCACTGGCAGTCGACAGTGGTGGCGCCGACATGATCGGGAAGGCCGGCGGTCAGCCACGCCACTCGGCTGATGTTGTTGGACTGCTCCCCGAAGTGCGTCACGCAACCGCCGATGACCTGTTCGACATCTCCGGGTTGTAGACCCGACGAGAGCCCGGCCTTGTGCACCAATGCCTTCTGAACCGCCCCCAACAACTCGGTGGCGTGCAGGCCTGACAGCCATCCGTTGCGCTTGCCGATTGGACTGCGCGTCGCCTCTACGATTACCGGGTTACCCATGTGGTCAGGCTAGAACACGTTTCATTACTCTGACAAGCGACGATGGTTCGCTGCCTTTTGTCAGCGGTGAAGCCATGTTTTACTGGCAATAGAGCATCACTAGGACAACTAGTGTCCTGGGGGCGCCAGACGCGCCCCGCAAGAGGGATTCGTCACTAAGGAGAACTAGCGTGCCTTGCCCCAGCCTTCCGCCTGGGTTCGACTTCACCGACCCCGACATTTACGCCGAGCGGTTGCCTGTCGAAGAGTTTGCCGAGCTGCGATCCTCTGAGCCCATCTGGTGGGACGAACAACTTCCTGGCCAGGGCGGCGGTTTTCACGACGGCGGCTTCTGGGCGATTACCAAGCTCAAGGACGTCAAGGAAGTGTCTCGGCGCAGCGACGTGTTCTCGAGCTACGAAAACGGGGTGATCCCCAGGTTCAAGAACGACATCGCGCGTGAGGACATCGACGTCCAGCGCTTCGTCATGCTGAACATGGATGCGCCGCACCACACCCGGCTGCGCAAGATCATCTCGCGTGGTTTCACCCCCCGGGCGATCGGACGTCTGCACGACGAGCTCAACGACCGCGCCCAGAACATCGCGAAGGCGGCGGCGGCCGCGGGGTCGGGCGACTTTGTCGAGCAGGTGTCGTGTGAGCTGCCCCTGCAGGCGATCGCGGGTTTGCTCGGCATTCCACAGGAAGATCGCGGCAAGCTGTTCGACTGGTCCAACGAAATGACCGGCACCGAGGACCCCGAGTTCGCGCATATCGACGCGAAGGCCTCCTCGGTGGAGTTGATCGGCTACGCGATGAAGATGGCCGAAGAAAAGGCCAAGAACCCCGGCGACGACATCGTGACTCAGCTGATCCAGGCCGACATCGACGGTGAAAAGCTTTCCGACGATGAGTTCGGGTTCTTCGTGGTGATGCTGGCCGTTGCCGGCAACGAGACCACCCGCAACTCGATTACCCAGGGGATGATGGCGTTCGCCGACAACCCCGAGCAGTGGGAGCTCTACAAGCGGGAGCGTCCGGAGACCGCGGCCGACGAGATCGTGCGATGGGCGACTCCGGTGACCTCGTTCCAGCGCACCGCGCTGGAGGACTACGAGCTCAGCGGCGTGCAGATCAAGAAGGGCCAGCGGGTGCTGATGTTCTACCGTTCGGCCAACTTCGATGAAGAGGTGTTCGAAGACCCGTTCAGCTTCAACATCCTGCGCAACCCGAACCCACACGTCGGATTCGGCGGTACGGGTGCGCACTACTGCATCGGCGCTAACTTGGCTCGGATGACCATCAACCTGATCTTCAACGCTGTCGCCGATCACATGCCGGACCTGAAGCCGATCGCGGCGCCGGAGCGGCTACGGTCGGGCTGGCTCAACGGAATCAAGCATTGGCAGGTTGACTACACCGGCAAGTGCCCGGTTTCACATTGACGGAGTTGATACCAACGATGGACTTCGAGCCCACCGCAGAACAACAAGCCGTGGCCGACGTCGTTACGTCGGTCCTGGCGCGTGACCTGACCTGGACTGCGCTGGTCGACGGGGGTGTGACGGCGCTTGCCGTGCCCGAACGCCTCGGTGGCGATGGGGTAGGCCTGCTGGAGGTCTCCACGGTGCTCGCCGAGGTGGGACGCCACGGCGCCGTCACGCCCGCGCTGGCAACCCTGGGCCTGGGCGTGGTGCCGCTGCTCGCCCTGGCTTCCGAGGCTCAGCAGGATCGGATCCTGGCCGGTGTCGCCAAGGGCGCGGTGTTGAGCGCCGCGCTCAACGAGCCCGGGGTCGCGTTACCCGACCGGCCCGCGACCAGGTTCGCCAATGGGCGGTTGTCCGGGACCAAACTCGGCGTCGCCTACGCCGGGCAGGCCGACTGGCTGATCGTGACCGCTGACGGTGCGGTCGTGGTGGTATCATCGAAAGCCGATGGGGTGCAGCTGGTCCAGACGCCGACATCGAACGGATCCGTCGAATACACGGTGTCGTTTCATGACGTGGTGGTATCCGAATCCGACGTCCTGGCCGGCGCTGCCGCGCCCAGGGTCAATCAGTTGGCGTTGGCGATGCTGGGCGCCTACGCCGACGGGCTGGTGGCGGGAGCGCTGCGCCTGACCGCTGACTATGTGGCCAACCGCAAGCAGTTCGGCAAGCCGTTATCGACATTCCAGACGGTTGCCGCGCAGCTTGCTGAGGTATACATCGCTTCGCGCACCATCGATTTGGCGGCGAAATCGGTGATCTGGCGACTGGCCGCAGGGCGGGAAAACGATCCGCAGACCGGCGATGACCTTGATGTCCTCGGGTACTGGGTGACCTCGCAGGCGCCGCCGGTCATGCAGATCTGTCACCACTTGCATGGCGGGATGGGGATGGACGTCACCTATCCGATGCACCGGTACTACTCCACGATCAAAGACCTGTCCCGGCTCCTGGGCGGGCCCGCTCATCGTCTAGACCTGGTGGGAGCGCAATGTTCATCGACCTGACCCCCGAACAGCGTCAGCTGCAAGCCGAACTACGACAATACTTTTCCAACCTGATCTCCTCCGATGAGATGAAGGCGATGGAGAAGGACCGGCACAACGCGGCATACCGCGCGGTGATCCGCCGAATGGGCAAAGACGGCAAGCTCGGAGTCGGGTGGCCAAAAGAATTTGGTGGCCTTGGGTTTGGTCCCATCGAGCAACAGATCTTCGTCAACGAAGCCCATCGGGCCGACGTGCCGCTGCCCGCGGTGACGCTGCAGACGGTGGGACCCACCCTGCAGGCATACGGCAGCGACGCGCAGAAAAAGAAATTCCTGCCGGCCATCCTGGCGGGTGAGGTGCACTTCGCGATCGGCTACACCGAGCCGGAAGCCGGCACCGACCTGGCATCCCTGCGAACCACGGCGGTACGTCAGGGTGACGAGTACATCGTCAACGGCCAGAAGATCTTCACCACCGGCGCCCACGATGCCGACTACATCTGGCTCGCCTGCCGCACCGATCCGGAAGCGGTGAAACACAAAGGCATCTCGATTCTGATCGTCGACACCAAGGATCCCGGCTACTCGTGGACGCCGATAATCCTGTCCGACGGCGCGCACCACACCAACGCCACGTACTACAACGACGTGCGCGTGCCGGCAGACATGTTGGTCGGTGAACCCAACGGCGGCTGGCGCCTGATCACCACGCAACTCAACAACGAGCGGGTGATGCTGGGCCCGGCCGGCCGATTCGCCAGCATCTATGACAGGGTGCGGGCATGGGCGGCCAAACCGGGTGGGGACGGTGTCACGCCGATCGACCACGACGACGTCAGGCGGGCTCTCGGTGAGATCCACGCGACCTGGCGGATCAACGAGTTGCTCAATTGGCAGGTGGCCGCCGCGGGTGAGAACATCAACGTCGCTGATGCTGCGGCAACGAAAGTTTTTGGCACCGAGCGTGTTCAGCGAGTTGGCCGGCTCGCCGAAGAAATCGTCGGCAAGTACGGCAACCCTGCCGAGTCTGATACGGCCGAGCTGCTCGAGTGGCTGGACGCGCAGACCAAACGCAATCTGGTCATCACCTTCGGCGGAGGGGTTAACGAAGTCATGCGGGAGATGATCGCGGCCGCCGGCCTCAAAGTGCCCCGGGTGCCGCGATGAGCGACATTCGCGAGATCGTCGCGCAGGTCAAGGCGGCGGGGCCCAGTAAACCGCGGGCGGGCCGGGATCCGGTGAACCAGCCGATGATCAACAACTGGGTCGAGGCCATCGGCGACCAAAACCCCATATATGCCGATGATCCCGCTGCCCGCGCGGTCGGGCACCCGGGAATTGTGGCGCCGCCGGCGATGATCCAGGTGTGGACGATGATGGGACTCAGCGGAGTTCGCGCCGACGATGATCCATTGCCGCCGATCATCAAGCTGTTCGACGACGCCGGCTATATCGGGGTGGTCGCCACCAATTGTGAGCAGACCTACCACCGCTATCTGCAAGTTGGCGAGTTGGTCAGCATCAGCGCCGAATTGGGTGACGTAGTCGGTCCCAAACAGACCGCGCTGGGTGAGGGCTGGTTCATCAACCAGCACATCATCTGGCAGGTTGGTGACGAAGACGTCGCTGAAATGAACTGGCGCATTCTCAAATTCAAGCCCCGCACTGAGTCGGCGCCGACCAACGTTCCCGACGATCTGGACCCCGATGCGATGATGCGTCCGTCGTCGTCGCGTGACACCGCGTTCTTCTGGGACGGGGTGAAAGCCCACGAGCTGCGGATCCAACGGCGTCCGGACGGCAGCCTGCAGCATCCGCCGGTGCCGGCGGTATGGCAGGACAAGGCCGAGCCCATCGACTATGTGGTGTCCACCGGAACGGGCACGGTGTTCAGTTTCGTGGTGCATCACGCTCCGAAGGTCCCTGGCCGCACACTGCCTTTCGTGATCGCTTTGGTTGAGCTCGACGAGGGCGTGCGCATGTTGGGCGAGCTGCGCAACGTCGAGCCCGAGCAGGTCGAGATCGGAATGCCGGTTCGCACCGTCTACATCGATTTCCCCGCCGGTGCCAGTGGACCGGAATGGACCCTCTACGCATGGGAGCCTGACGCATGAGCGCCCCAACAATGGATGTCGGTACCAAGCTGCCCGAGCTCAAACTCCACGGCGATCCCACCTTCATTGTCTCGACGGCCCTGGCCACCAGGGACTTTCAGGATGTGCATCACGATCGTGACAAGGCGCAGGCAAAGGGATCGAAGGATATCTTCGTCAACATCCTCACCGACACCGGCTTGGTGCAGCGCTATGTGACCGACTGGGCGGGCCCCTCGGCGTTGATCAAGTCGATCGGACTGCGGTTGGGGTTGCCGTGGTACGCCTACGACACGGTGACCTTCTCCGGCGAGGTGACCGCGATCGAGGACGGCCTGATAACGGTAAAGGTTGTGGGTAGCAACAGCCTTGGCAACCATGTGATCGCGACAGTGACGTTGACGGTTGGGGGTGCCTGATGCTCTCGGGCAAGGCCGCCATCGTTGGTATCGGCGCCACGGACTTTTCCAAGAACTCTGGTCGTAGTGAGCTGAGGCTGGCGGCCGAGGCGGTACGGGATGCTCTCGACGATGCCGGGCTGAGTCCGGCCGATGTCGACGGGCTGACCACCTTCACCATGGACACGAACACCGAAATCGCGGTGGTACGCGCGGCCGGGATCGGCGAGCTGAAGTTCTTCTCCAAGATCCACTATGGCGGCGGCGCGGCGTGCGCGACCGTGCAGCATGCGGCGATGGCGGTGGCCACCGGGATAGCCGACGTCGTGGTGGCATACCGGGCTTTCAACGAACGATCCGACATGCGTTTCGGCCAGGTGCAGACGCGGTTGACGGAGAACGCCGACTCGACGGGTGTGGACAATTCCTTCTCCTATCCACACGGTCTTTCGACGCCGGCCGCGCAGGTCGCGATGATCGCCAAGCGCTACATGCACCTGTCCGGCGCCAGCAGCCGCGATTTCGGGGCGGTGTCGGTGGCCGACCGTAAGCACGCTGCCAAGAACCCAAAGGCGTACTTCTACCAGAAGCCGATAACCATTGACGATCACCAGAATTCGCGGTGGATCGCCGAGCCGCTGCGGCTGCTGGACTGTTGTCAGGAGACTGACGGCGCGGTGGCGATCGTGGTGACATCGGCCGAGCGCGCGCGGGATCTCCAGCAGCGTCCGGCGATCATCGAGGCGGCGTCACAGGGTTCCAGCCCGGACCAGTACACGATGGTCAGCTATTACCGCCCGGAGCTGGACGGGTTGCCGGAGATGGGTTTGGTGGGCCAGCAGCTGTGGCAGCAGTCGGGGCTCAAGCCGACCGATATCCAGACCGCGGTGCTCTACGACCACTTCACCCCCTTCACTCTGATTCAGTTGGAGGAGTTGGGATTCTGCGGCAAAGGCGAAGCCAAGGACTTCATCGCCGACGGTGCGATCGAGCTAGGCGGGCGGCTACCGATCAACACACACGGTGGCCAGTTGGGTGAGGCGTATATCCACGGCATGAACGGCATCGCCGAGGGCGTGCGGCAGTTGCGGGGCACCTCGGTGAACCCGGTGCCCGACGTCGAACATGTGCTGGTTACCGCGGGTACGGGCGTCCCCACGTCCGGCCTGATCCTGGGTTAGTTCGCCATCGCAGGCCGCCCAGCGTCACGCTAGGGTGGCTGGGGCTGTCGAACGTCACTATAGAGTGACGCTGTGGATGGTTGAGGTGCGCTGAGGTGACGGCTGCGGCCGTCCGTGCAACGCTGCCGCCATGGCAGTGCCGTTTCTGGGAAGTGAAGCCGTCGCCAGCGGTGAGGTCCGCAAGAGCGCGCTGCGAACGCGGTACCACAGGCTGTTTCCGGACGTCTATATCCGCTGCGACGCCGAGCTGAGTCCCCAGGCCCGGGCCAGGGCGGGCTGGCTGTGGTCACGACGCCGGGGCATTGTCGCCGGACTGTCGGCCTCCGCGCTGCACGGAGCCAGATGGGTCGATCCCGATGCGCCGTTGGACATTCTGCACGTCAACCGAAACCCGAGGCCGGGCATTCGAGCCCGCGGCGACCGGATCGCCACTGACGAAGTCATGCAGATCGGCGGCATACCCGTGACAACGCCGGCCCGCACCGCGCTGGACCTGGGCTGCTGGTACCCGACGGGCGAAGCTGTGGCCGCAATCGATTCCCTGATGCGCGCCGCCGATGTGGGACGGGCCCAGATGGAGACGCTCCTGCACCGCTATCCGACCCGGCGGTGGATCCGCCGGGCGCGCAGGGCGGTCGAGCGGGCGGATCCTGGAGCTCAGTCGCCCAAAGAGACCTGGCTGCGACTGTTGCTGCTCGACGATGGTCTTCCTCGACCGCAAACTCAGATCCGCGTCGCCGACGAATGGGGTGAGCTTGTCGCTTATCTCGACATGGGATGGGAGGAGCTGATGGTCGCCGTTGAGTACGACGGTGAACAGCACCGCAACGACCGGCGGCAATATAGCTGGGACATAAGGCGAAAGGAGATCCTCGAGCGACTCGGATGGACGGTCATCCGAGTGCTTGCGGGCGATCGGCCCACCGACATCCTGCGGCGGGTACGGGCCGCGCTGGTGCGCCGAGCGTTACGCTAGCGTGGCCCTGGCACGCGACCGCCACGCCAGCGTGACACTCGGGCGTGGCGAACTGGGCGGGCGCGAGACCGCGAGACCGCTTGACGGCTAGACCGGGGTCAGCTCCACTCCGCTGAGCACCACAGCGTTGTCGCGCCCGGGCGCGACAACGCTAGCCAGGAAGCGTTCGTTGTCCTTCCAGACGTTGACGGTGAGCGTCTCGCCGGGGAAGGCCACACCCGCAAAGCGGGCACCGTAGCCGGCGACCGCGGTCGCGTCCGCGTCGAGCAGTGCGTCGGTGATCGCCTTGCAGGTCATACCGTAGGTGCACAGCCCATGCAGAATGGGCTTGGGAAAGCCCGCGGCCGCGGCGAATTCGGGATCCGAATGCAACGGGTTGCGATCGCCGCAGAGTCGGTACAGCAGGGCCTGGTGCGGCAGGATCGGCATCGCGAGCTCCAGATCGGGCGCCCGTTGTGGTGCCGCATCAGCGGCCCCGCCACCGGAAGGCCCACGGTCGCCACCGAATCCCCCTTCGCCGCGGGCATAGATCGATCGCCGTTGCGTCCATAGTGGCGCACCGTCGAGTGTGGTCACGGTCGTCTCGCTCCAGATGACCGCGGCCTTACCCTTATCCCAGATATCGGTGAACCGGGTGATGGCCCGCGCGGAGCCCGCCGGCGGCAGTGGCGCGGGCACTTGCACCCGCTCGCTGGCATGTAGCACCTTGCTCAGCTCGATATCGATGCCGGGAAATTGGACCGTTGGCGCCTTGGTGGCGTGGAAGGTTGCCGCCACATTGCCGAAGGTCGGCAACACCTGCGGTGTGTCATCAACCAGATAACGCAGTTCCCGGGGGTCCATCGCATCCGCCCCAGCGCCCAGGCCCAGGTGATAGAGCTGCACATCACTGCTGGCCCAAGAGAACTCGATCGGGTCAAGCTCAGCACTCAGCGCGACGGCTACGTCAATCGGCATCTCAACGGTCTCCCGCGATGTGTAGCGCGGCCAGGTAGCCGAATGTCATCGCCGGCCCGATGGTGCCGCCCGGTCCGGGATAGGTATGCCCCATCACCGGCGCGCTGACGTTGCCGGCGGCGTAAAGGCCGTCGATGATGCTGCCGTCGTCGCGCAGCGCCCGTCCGTTGACATCGGTGCGGATACCGCCCTTGGTGCCCAGGTCGCCGGGCACCATCTTGGCGGCGTAGTACGGGGCGTGGTTGATCTCGCCCAGGTTCGGATTGGGCTTGTTGGTCGGGTCGCCGTAGTACCGGTCGTAGGCGCTCTCGCCACGGTGGTAGTCCTCGTCGACCCCGGAGCGCGCAAAGCCGTTGAAACGCGACACGGTCGAGGTGAGTTCATCGACCGGAAGTCCCGCCTTGGCGGCCAGCTCTTCAAGCGTGTCGGCCATGACGATCACCCCGGAATCCAGCCACTTGCGTGGAATACGTTGGCCGGGTTGCAGTCCCGCGAAGATGTAGCGGTCGCGGTAACGCTGATCGAATACCAGCCAGGCGGGAATGTTCTCACCGGGTCCCGGGCCTTGACCGTACTGGCCGCCGTACATGTGGTGGCAGGCCTCCACATAGGGCATCGACTCATTCATGAATCGCTGTCCTGACATGTTGACGATGATCGAGCCCGGAGAATTGCGCTCGGACAGCGCGAACCACGGCCTGCCGACCAGCGGCACCGTTGGCCCCCACCAGGCGTCTTCCATCAGGTCCAGTGCGGCGCCCAGCTTTTCGGCGGCGACGATGCCATCGCCGGTATTGGCCTTGGCGCCCACGGTCCAGTCTGTGGTGATCGGCGCACGCTGGTACTTCACCCGCATCTGCTCGTTGTGGTCAAAGCCGCCGCAAGCCAGGATGACCCCCTTGCGGGCCCGAATCAGTTGCGGCTCCTCCGATTCCTGCGCGTCTGTACTGCGGACGTAGATCCCGCGCACCACGCCGTCTTCGAGGTAGAGGTCGGTGAGTGCGGTGTTCAGCTGCACCGGAACGCCTTTGCGCTGCAGCCCGATGCGCAGCGGCCCGATCAGCGCCCGTCCCATGCCGACCAGGTTCTTGCCGGTTGCCTTGGCCCACATCGTGCGGGCGCCCACCTTCATGCTGCGCAGCACCCCCCGGGGGTGACGCTTGAGCTGGTTGAGGCGCACGTAGTCCTGTTGCATCACAACGACATTGAGTGGAATCTTGCCGTATGCCGGCTCTAGCTCGGCCATGTCGGCGCCCAGCTTGCGGGCATCGAAGGGCTTCGGCTCGATGGAGCGGCCGCCGGAGCGTCCGCCCGGTGCTTCGGGGTAGTAGTCGGAATAGCCGGGCACCCAGCACATTTTCAATGGCGTGTGCTCGAGCACAAAGGACAACATCTCGGGCCCACGCTCGAGATAGGTGTCGATGCGCTCCGGTTCGACCCCGCTGACCGATGAGTCGCCGATGATGCCGTGCAGATAGGTGCGTGCCGCCTCGGTCGTGTCCGAGACGCGGGCGCATTTGAGGATCTGGTTGTTGGGAATCCATACCCCGCCGCCCGAGCGTGCGGTCGAGCCACCGTAGTGCGCGGCCTTCTCGATGACTACTGTCGAGAGGCCCTTGTGTGCGGCGGCAAGGGCAGCCACCATGCCGGCGCCGCCGCTTCCGACCACGACGACGTCGTAGTCCTGTGATGTCATGTAGAACACGTTATAGAATTGCCAGGGTCGGGCGCTACTGGCCCGGTCATCACGATGCCAGAAAGACGAGGGGACTTCGGGAGATGCTGGCTGATTCGACCCGGGACAAGATTGCCGCCGACTTGGCGCAAGCCGAACGGAGCCGTCAGCCGATAACCCCGTTGACGCCGTCCTACCCGGATATCGACGTGGTCGACGCCTACCAGATCCAGCTGATCAACATTCGTCGGCGGGTCGCCGAAGGAGGCCGAGTGGTGGGCCACAAGGTCGGCCTGTCCTCGCCGGTGATGCAGCAGATGATGGGTGTCGACGAGCCTGACTACGGGCACCTGCTCGACAACATGCGGGTGTTCGAGGACGCCCCGGTGCGGACGGCGAACTACCTGTATCCCCGGGTGGAGGTCGAGGTCGGCTTCATCCTGGCCGCCGACCTGCCGGGCGCCGACTGCACCGAGGACGACGTGCTGGCGGCCACCGAGGCCCTGGTTCCCTCGATCGAGTTGATCGACACCAGGATCAAGGATTGGCAGATCAAGATCTGCGACACCATCGCTGACAACGCATCGGCCGCGGGCTTCGTGCTGGGTGCGGCGCGGGTGTCCCCGGCGGAGGTGGACGTGAAGGCGATCGACGCGGTCCTGACTCGCAACGGCGAGCTGGCCGCCGAGGGGCGCAGCGACGCGGTGCTGGGCAACCCGGCCACCGCGGTGGCGTGGTTGGCCCGCAAGGTCGAGGGGTTTGGCGTGCGGTTACGCAAGGGCGACATCGTGCTGCCGGGGTCGTGCACGTTCGCCGTCGACGCGAACGCCGGTGACGAGTTCGTCGCCGATTTCACGGGCCTGGGTTCGGTTCGCTTGTCGTTCCAATAGTGCCGAACTAGTGTCGAACATCGAGAGCGGTAAAAGGAGCAACATGCCGTCGAAGGCAAGTGTGGCCATTGTTGGGTCCGGAAATATCAGCACCGACCTGCTCTACAAACTGCTGCGATCCGACTGGCTGGAACCGCGCTGGATGGTGGGGATCGACCCGCAGAGTGAGGGTTTGGCGCGGGCCCGCAAGTTGGGCCTGGAGACCACCCACGAGGGCGTGGATTGGCTGTTGGCCCAGTCGGACAAGCCCGATCTGGTGTTCGAGGCGACCAGTGCCTATGTGCACAAGGCGGCGGCGCCGAAGTATGTGGCCGCCGGAATCCGGGCGATTGACTTGACGCCGGCGGCGGTGGGTCCCGCGGTGGTTCCGCCGGCCAACCTGCGCGAGCACCTGGATGCCCCCAACGTCAACATGATCACCTGTGGGGGACAGGCGACCATTCCGATCGTGTACGCGGTGTCGCGAGCGGTTGCCGATCTGGGCGGGGTTCCCTACGCCGAGATCGTGGCGTCGGTGGCCTCGGTCTCGGCAGGGCCCGGGACCCGGGCCAACATCGACGAGTTCACCAAGACCACCAGCAAAGGTGTCGAGACGATCGGCGGCGCCCGGCGCGGTAAGGCGATCATCATTTTGAACCCGGCCGATCCGCCGATGATCATGCGGGACACGATCTTTTGCGCCATCCCCGAAGACGCCGACCGCGACGCGATCGCGGCCTCGATTCATGAGGTCGTGGCCCAGGTGCAGACCTATGTGCCCGGGTACCGGTTGCTCAACGAGCCGCAGTTCGACGAGCCGTCGATCAACTCCGGTGGCCAGGCGGTGGTGACCACGTTCGTCGAGGTCGAAGGCGCTGGCGATTATCTGCCGCCCTACGCGGGCAATCTGGACATCATGACCGCGGCGGCGACCAAGGTCGGCGAGGAGATCGCCAAGGAGACGCTGGCCGTGTCAGGAGGAAAGCGATGACCGGGATCTGGGATGTGCGCATCACCGACACGTCGTTGCGCGACGGGTCGCACCACAAACGCCACCAGTTCATCAAGGAGGAGGTCGGCGCCATCGTGGCGGCCCTGGATGCCGCCGGGGTGCCGGTGATCGAGGTGACCCACGGCGACGGGCTGGGCGGGTCGAGCTTCAACTACGGCTTCTCCAAAACCCCCGAGCAGGAACTGATCAAGCTGGCCGCCCAGACGGCCAAGGAAGCCAAGATCGCGTTTTTGATGCTGCCCGGGGTCGGCACCAAAGAAGACATCAAAGAAGCGCAAGACAACGGTGGATCCATCTGCCGGATTGCCACCCACTGCACCGAGGCCGACGTCTCGATCCAGCATTTCGGGCTGGCCCGCGAGCTGGGCCTGGAAACCGTCGGGTTCTTGATGATGGCGCACACGATTGCGCCCGAGAAACTGGCCGCCCAGGCTCGCATCATGGCCGACGCCGGCTGCCAGTGCGTCTATGTCGTCGACTCCGCCGGCGCCCTGGTGCTCGACGGCGTCGCCGACCGGGTTGCCGCGCTGGTCGCCGAACTCGGCGAGGACGCCCAGGTGGGTTTTCACGGGCATGAGAACCTCGGCCTGGGGGTGGCCAACTCGGTAGAGGCGGTGCGTGCCGGTGCCAAGCAGATCGACGGCAGCGTGCGCCGGTTCGGCGCGGGCGCGGGCAATGCGCCGGTCGAAGCCCTGATCGGGGTGTTCGACAAGATCGGCGTCAAGACCGGTATCGACTTCTTCGACATCGCCGACGCCGCCGAAGACGTGGTGCGCCCGGCCATGCCCGCCGAATGCCTGCTCGACCGCAATGCGCTGATCATGGGCTACTCCGGGGTGTATTCCAGCTTCCTCAAGCACGCCGTTCGCCAATCCGAGCGCTACGGTGTTCCCGCGCATCAGCTCTTGCACCGGGCCGGTCAGCGCAAGCTCATCGGTGGCCAGGAAGATCAGCTCATCGACATCGCACTGGAAATCAAGCGTGAGCAGGAAAGCGGCCAGGTCGCTAGCCGTCGGTGAAGATCCAGGTGTCCTTGCTGCCGGCGCCCGACGACGAGTTCGCTATCCGCGACCCTCGGCTGGCCACTCGGGTCAGGGCGGCGGGCAGGACTTTCGCCGTCACCGGGCCGCGGGGTGCCTGTCGTAGGTGGACGAACGCGCGCAGGTCGACGTGGTGCGGGTAGAGCCCATCGTCATCGAAGGTTGGGTGCGTTGAGAGTGCCACCAGCTGCTGGGCGACGAACCGCTCCGGTTGGATGAGCAGCTCGCGCCGGCGCGCCTCGATCGCGGCGTCGGTGGCTTCCGGGCCGATCAGCACGCCGCTGCCGCTGAGCCCGTCGGTCTGCTTGACCACCAGCTCGCCCAGATGATCCAGCACGTTATCGCGCTGCTCGCGTTCGGCGCAGACCCACGTCGGCACCTGCGCCAGCGCCGGCTTCTCCCCGAGGTAGTACTCGATCATGGCGGGGACGAACGGGTAGACCGCCTTGTCCTCGGCGACGCCGTTACCCAGCGCGTTGACGATGGTGAGGTTGCCGGCGTCCAGCGCCTCGAGCAGTCCGGACCGCAGCGGCGCGCCATCGTGGCCGGTCGATGAAAGCAGCATGTCCTCGTACATCCGCGAATAGATGACGTCGACCGGAGAACCGCCGGAACCGCCGTGGCGGAACACCCTGCGATCGCGCACCGACAGGTCCGATGGCGCGACCAGTGCAACGCCCATCTCCTCGGCGAGGAATCCGTTCGAACCAGCCCGGGTCGTCGCGGCCGGCCGACAACAGGGTGACCGTCGGCTGATCGGGAGTGTGCGGTGGGGACGCCGCCCGCAGCGTCTCCAGCAGCAGGTGCGCGACCCGGTCCAGATCGGCGACCCCGCCCGGCGGTGGCAGCTCGGGCAGGTACTTGCCAAGCAGCCGGCGGTTGACGATCGCGTACGCCACACCGGACGGGATGCGCAGGTTGTCTTCCAGCACCATCCAGTTACCCGCGCGGTCGCACACCAGGTCGATGCCGCTGATGTGCGCACGCACGCCGTCGCCGGCCAGTCGGCCGGTCGAACGGAAACCGGGCGAGCGGTCGAGAACCTGCGCGCTGAGCACGCCGTCCGCCAGGATCGCCTGCTCGGAGTAGACGTCTCGCAGGAAGGCGTCCAGCGCCCTGGCTCGTTGCGCGAGGCCCTGGGACAGCTGTGCCCACTCGTCGGCGGTCACGATTCGCGGCACCAGATCAAGCGGGTTCACCTGCACACGGCTGTGCCCGGCGGCCCGGAACGTGACGTTGCCGGCACTGCGTTCCTGCTCGATGTCGCGGTCGCGGGCGCGCAACACATCGACGCCGAGGCCCTCGATCGTCTTCAGTGCCGTCTTGTAGTTCGGGCGTGCCCGCCCGTCGGCATCGACGGCTTCGTCGTAGCTGGCGAACATGTCGTCGGCGGGTTTGCCGGCCTCGCCGGTGGGCTGATATGCCGCGAGCAGGTCACCATCGTGCGATACCGCCGCGGTGGTGGGCTTGACGCGCCCAGCGGTCTCGGCGATGAGTTGATCTACGACGTCGGTGAGGCGGCCGCGGCGGCGCAGCGCCCGCCGCTGCCGAGCCGAGGACGTACCGGAGAGCAGGGTCTGGCGGGTCAGTTCGCCGATCATCTCCCAGTCGCCGCTGGCTTCGAGCTGCGGTCGCAGCGAGGACACCAGATCGTTGACCACGTCCCCGGCCGGTCGGCTCGCCGGGACGGGCCCGGTGAGGTCGACGAGGTCGCCCTCGAGCCCCGAGCGGGCAGCACGCCAGAGCGCCGCGCTGCCCACCGTCGAGGGAAACGCCGGCGCGGGGGTGCCGGCGCGGATCGCTTCGGCCTCCCGAGCGACGGCGGCCCGGTACAGTCCGGCGACCAGCACGATGGTGTCCACCGACGGGCAGCTGTCGCACACTCGCAGTTCTAGCGTGGGCGCGTGGCTGGACGGCCGGAGATCGAAGTAGATCATGCCGTAGTCGGTGATCACCTGGCTGGCGATCAATGCCTTGACCAGCGCGTCGTACTCGGTTGCCGACTGCACCGGGGCGGCCAGGCCGGTCGTCGGCCATCGTCGCCATACCAGCGTGCGCATGCTGGCATAGCCGGTGTCCGACCCGTCGGCCCAGAACGGCGAGCTGGCCGACAGGGCCAGCAGCGTCGGCAGACAGGGGAGCAGGCGGTTGGCGATGGCGATCGCTTCGTCGCGGTCATCGATGCCGACGTGCACATGGGTGGCGCAGATCAGCTGTTCGCGGGCGAGTAGCTGGTAGTCGGCGAGCATATGCAGGTAGCGGGGAGTCTGGGTGATCTGAAGCTCGGCGGGTACCGACAGTGGCACGGCGCCGGCGGCCACCACGCCCACGCCGATTTCGTCGGCCGCGTCCACCAACAACCGCCGGTGCCGAAGCAGGTCGGCGCGCAGCGCGTCCAGGCTGTCGACGATGCCGCTGTTGGTCTCGACGACGCAGCTTTGAAGTTCGGCGACGTAGTCCTCCGGAAGCTTCGCGAGCAGGTCCGGGGCGCGTGTCGTCAGGCGCCTGGACCTCAGGTCGACAAGGTGAAACTCCTCCTCGACGCCCATCGTTCGCGGCGGGTCGCGGCGCATGCAGCCACGGTACGCAGCGGTCAATTGCGGGTGTGTTAAACAAAGCTTCCGATGTTGTTGCCGCCAGGCGCGACGCGCTGGGGGCGGCGATCGAGCCCGAAAATCGATGGTCGGTGAGGTGAGCTGGCTTCGTTGGTGGGCAGCGCCGCTACGCCGCAAAATGTTCGCCATTGACTCAAAATAGGAACACGTTCTAGCGTCGAAGTCGTGTCCTCCCATCCCGTCTCGCAACCTGTCTTGCAACCTGTCTCGCAACCGCTGACCGTGGCGATTGCCGAAGCCGAGAAGTTGGTCACGGCGGCACCACACATCGAAACCGAAGCCGACCTGCTCGAAGGACTGCAATATCTGGCCGGCTGCATCGCTGGCTGCCTGCATTTGGCCTTCGACTACGAGCGTGATCACCCCTTCCTGCAGTCGGGTACCGGTCCGTTCACCAAGATGGGCCTCGATAACCCCGACACCCTCTACTTCGGCACGCGGGTGCATGCCGACCGTGACTACGTCGTCATCGGCAACCGGGGCACCACCACCGACCTGAGTTTCCAGCTGCTCGGGGGTGAGTACACCGACGACAACGTGCCGGTCAGTCAGGCCGCTTTCGACGACCGTGAACTCGAAATCGCGTCGGACGGCAGCTTTCAATGGCGACTCCGGCCGACCAGCAACGGGCAACTGGTGATCCGGGAGGTCTATGCGGACTGGTCCGCGCAGCGCGGCACGCTAGCCATTTCCAGGCTGGATACCGCCGGCACCGCGCCGCCCCCGCTGACCCGGGAGACCGTGCAAAAGCGCTACACCGTCGCGGGAAAGCAGCTGGTGGACCGGGTGAAGACGTGGTTGCAGTTTCCGCAGTGGTTTTATCTCAACATCCCGGTCAACACCATGGTGGCGCCCCGGTTGACCCCTGGGGGGCTGGCCACGCAGTATTCCTCGGCCGGACACTTCGACCTTCGCCCCGACCAGGCGCTGGTGATCACGGTGCCGGTGAGTGATGCCCCCTATCTGGGCTTTCAGCTCGGCAGCATGTGGTACATCTCGTTGGACTACATCAACCATCAGACCTCCCTGAACAACTCTCAAGCCCAGGCGGATCCGGACGGCAAGGTTCGCATTGTGGTGGCCGACCGCAATCCCGGCGTAACCAACTGGGTGGAAACCCTCGGTCACCGGCGCGGGTTCCTGCAGTTGCGTTGGCAGCGGGTGTCGCGGCAGCTCACTGACGGTGACGGGCCGAGTGTGGAGTTGGTGGACTTCGACGCGGTCGGATCCGTGCTGCCGTATCTGGAGCACAACAAGATTTCCGAAGAAGACTGGCGCGCGCGAATTGCGCTGCGCCAAAAACAAATTGCAGCCAGGATGCTGGGTTGAATAGGAAACGGTGATGCCAGGTTTACTTGACGGAAAGACCCTTGTCATCAGCGGAGTGGGGCCGGGACTGGGGACCACCCTGGCGCATCGGTGCGCGGCCGAGGGGGCCGACCTCGTGCTGGCCGCCCGCAGTGGCGATCGCCTCGATGAACTTGCCAAGCAGATCATCGACAAGGGGCGACAAGCCATCGCGGTTCGCGCCGACATCACCGACGACGATCAGGTGAGCAACCTGGTCGATGCCACGCTCGAGGCATACGGGAAGATCGACGTGCTGGTCAACAACGCGTTTCGGGTGCCATCGATGAAACCGTTGGCCGAGACCACATTTCAACATATTCGGGATGCGATCGAGCTGAGCGCGCTGGGGGCGCTGCGCGTCATTGCGGGCTTCACCCGGGCGCTGGCCGAAACCAATGGTTCGATCGTCAACGTCAACTCGATGGTGCTACGGCACTCGCAGCCCAAGTTCGGCGCCTACAAGATGGCCAAGTCGACATTGCTGGCGATGTCACACTCGCTAGCAGCGGAACTCGGTGTGAAGGGCATTCGGGTAAATTCCGTTGCGCCGGGCAACATCTGGGGTGACACGCTGCAGGGCTACTTCGAGCACCAGGCCGGCAAGTACGGAACCACGGTGGAGCAGATCTACCAAGCCACGGCCGCGCAGAGTGATCTCAAGCGACTCCCGACCGAGGACGAGGTGGCGTCGGCGATCCTGTTCATGGCCAGCGACCTGTCCAGCGGCATCACCGGGCAGACCCTGGACGTCAACTGCGGGGAGTACCACACCTGATGGCCGATCGCACCGATGTCGGAACCGTCGACGAGCTGCATGCATCGGCTACCAAACTGGTCGGGCTGGACGATTTTGGCAGTGAGCAGGACAACTATCGTGAAGCGCTGGAGGTGCTGCTGGACTCCTATCGGCGCGAGGCCGGACTCACCGTGCTGGGCAGCAAGATGAACCGATTCTTCCTGCGCGGCGCCCTGGTTGCCCGGCTGCTGTCCGAAGCCGCATGGAAGCAGTACCCGCAATATGTCGAAGTGCCGATCCAGCGGCCCATCTTCGTGACCGGCCTGGTGCGGACCGGCATTACGGCGTTGCACCGACTGCTTGGTGCCGACCCGGCCCACCAGGGTCTACACATGTGGCTGGCCGAGTTCCCGCAGCCGCGCCCGCCCCGCGAGACATGGGAGACAAACCCGTTCTACCGCCAGCTCGACGCCCAGTTCACCCAGCACCACAAGGACAATCCCGGCTATACCGGCCTGCACTTCATGGCCGCCTACGAGCTGGAGGAGTGCTGGCAGCTACTGCGGCAGTCGTTGCATTCGGTGTCGTATGAGACCCTCGCCCACCTGCCCAGCTATGCGCAGTGGCTGGCAAAGCAAGACTGGACACCGTCGTATCAACGGCACCGGAAAAACCTTCAGCTCATCGGGCTCAACGATGCCGAAAAACGCTGGGTGCTAAAGAATCCCAGTCATCTGTTCGCATTGGATGCGTTGATGGCCAGCTATCCCGACGCGCTGGTGATACAGACCCACCGCCCGGTCGAGACGATCATGGCCTCGATGTGCTCGTTGGCCCGGCACACTTCCGAAGGCTGGTCGACGAACTTCGTCGGCGCCCAGATCGGTGCCGACGCAATGGAGACCTGGTCGCGCGGCCTGCAGCGGTTCGATTCCGCCCGAACCAATTACGACCCAGCGCAGTTCTACGACGTCGACTATCGGGATCTGATTGCCGACCCGATGGGGACGGTGGCCGACATCTATCGGCATTTTGGCCTGACACTGACCGATGAGGCTCGAGCGGCGATGGCAAAGATCCACGCCGAGAGTCAGACCGGTGAGCGCGCGCCCAAGCATAGGTACTCGCTGGCCGACTACGGCCTGACCGCCGAAGCTGTCAAGGAGCGGTTCGCCGGGTTCTGACGATTAGTCTGGATCATGTTGCACCAGCACGCCTTCGGCGATGGCGTGCTGGATGCTGTCGGTCATCTTAGGGCAGGCCTTGGTGCGCGCGGTATCCCCGCCGGATCGCCGGACTTCGGCGAAATGAGCGCACCGCTGTGCTGCCTCGGTGTTCCACTGCACCGCGGTATGGCCCGGACCGAGTTGCTTGACGGTGACGGTAACGTGGCAGAACCGGCAATCCACCGGCTGCAATCCGGCCGTGAGATAGCGTTCGCGATCGGCGAGACTGGCTTGGCGAACCGCCGCGCCGCGCTGCGGGTCGTTGGTGAAATCCCTTGACTTCGACCAGGGCTGACGCCCATGGTGCTGTTCGGAGGATTCCTGGTGATCATGATGGTCACCGAGGAGCAGCAGCATCGACCTGGCGAGTTGATCGACGTCGGGGACCTCTTGATCGTCCGGTGCTGCCATGGCCGTCAGTGTTGCTCGGCGGGCACGTCGTCGGGCACCGATTCGGCCTGCTGCTCCTGGAGTTTCTTTGTCTCCAGATTCTGTTGGACCTCGGCTCGCCAGAACTCGTTGGCGCGGGTGGTGTCGACTTCCATCTCGAAGCGTTCCACCATCTCCGGGGTGACGTCGGCGGCATCCACGTAGAACTGCTCATACCAGCGCCGCATCTGATAGACGGCGCCGTCTTCTTCGACCAGCAGGGGATTGTCGATGCGGGTCTTGTGCTTCCAGATCTCGACGTCCTGCAAGAAGCCCTTGCTGACACCTTCGGTAAACACCCGCGACAGCTTGTCGGTTATCTTTTCGTCCATGCCCTTGGGCTTTTCGACGATGACACCCCACTGCAGCACGAATGAGTCCTGGGTCACCGGGTAGTGGCAGTTGATCAGAATCGACTCGGACTTGTACCCGCCGTAGCTGTTGTGCAGCCAGTTGATCATGAACGACGGCCCGAAATACGACGCTTCCGAATCCAAGTGTGCTTCACCGTAAGCGGTCCCGAGATCGTCAACATCGGGGCGCCCGACGTTGTGCAGATACTGCGAAGCGATGTGGCCTTCGAAGACGTTCTTGAAGTAGGTCGGCAGCCCGAAGTGGATGTAGAAGAAGTGCGCCATGTCAGTGACGTTGTCGATGATGTCGCGGCAGTTGGAGCCTTCGATGAGAATCCGGTTCCACCGCCACTGGGTCCAGTCATCGCTCGCGGCCTCGGGAATGTCGGGGATGCGGACCGCGGGGTCGGGTGGGTTGCCTTCGTGGTCGTGCCAGACGAAGAGCAGCCCACCACGGACATCCGTCGTCCACGACCGGGTGCGCGCCATCCGGGGCGTGCGCTTCGCGTAGGGCACCAACTTGCAGGGGCCGTCACCGCCCCAGCGCCAATCGTGGAACGGGCAGGCCACCTCGTCGCCCTTGATGGTGCCCTCCGACAGGTCACCACCCATGTGCCGGCAATAGCTGTCGAGGATCTTCAGGTCCCCGTGCGAGTCGGTGAACACCACCAGCTTGGTGCCGAACGCCTCCACTCCATGGGGCTTACCGTCCATGAAGTCCTTGGCAACGCCCAGGCAATGCCAGCCGCGTGCATACCTGTTCGGCAAGATGCCGGCGTCGATCTCCCGGACGCCGACGGCAGTTGTGTCGGTACTCACCCGTAACCTCCAGATCGCTGTCTCTAACTAGAACACGTTACAGTTTTGGGGTGGGAGAGTGCAACGACGGCGAGTCTGGCCACGACATATGCATGTTGCGGTATATGTAAACGATGCCGCTATTTTCGTTTGAGGGTCGCTCCCCGCGCGTTGATCCCACCGCGTTCGTAGCGCCAACCGCGACGCTGATCGGCGACGTCACCGTCGAGGCGGGCGCGTCGGTGTGGTTCAACGCCGTGCTTCGAGGCGACTACGCGCCCGTCGTGATACGGGAGGGCGCCAATGTGCAAGACGGGTCCGTGTTGCATGCACCGCCAGGCATCCCGGTCGACATCGGCCCGGGCGCAACGGTGGCGCACCTGTGCGTGATTCATGGCGTTCACGTCGGAGCTGAGGCGCTAATCGCCAACCACGCAACGGTTCTCGACGGTGCCGTGATCGGCGCGCGCTGTCTGGTCGCCGCGCATTCGTTGGTGGTGGGCGGCACTCAGATTCCGGAGGGAATGCTGGTCACCGGGGCACCGGCCAAGGTGAAGGGACCGATTGCCGGAACCGGCGCGGAGATGTGGGTCAATGTCAATCCGCAGGCCTATCGCGACCTGGCGGCGCGACACATGGCCGGGCTGGAGCCGCTCTAACCCCGGTTAGTTCAGCCCCGGTGTCCCGTTGAGGCCGGCCAACAGGCCACCGGCCCCGGCCGCGCCGGCGTTGCCGTTATCCGGTTGGCCCGACCCGCCATTGCCACCGTTGCCACCGTTGCCGATCAACTGTGCGTTACCGCCGGCCCCGCCGGTGCCGCCGGTGCTCCCAGGCTGCAGGGCCTGCCCACCGGCGCCGCCCGAACCACCGGAGCCGATCAGCCCGGCCTTGCCGCCATTGCCGCCGTCCCCGCCGGCATTGCCGGACAGCGCGGTAATCCCGCCGCCACCGCCGGCACCGCCGTCGCCGACAAGTGCACCGCCGGCACCGCCGTTGCCGCCGGCACCGCCAATCAGGTCACCGAACCCGCCGACACCGCCCGCGCCACCGGCGCCGACCAGCCAGGCAGCGCCGCCGGCGCCACCGGTCCCGGCGATGTTGACCGAGTCTCCGCCGGTCCCGCCGGCGCCACCGTCACCGAACACGCCAGACTGGCCGCCGGCCCCACCCATCCCGCCACCGGTCCCGAGCGAATTCCCGCCGGTGCCGCCCACCCGACCATTACCGGCGAACAACGCGCCGGCGCCACCGGCGCCGCCGGCACCGCCAGATCCGGCGTTGGCGTTTATCGCACTTCCGCCGTGGCCGCCGGCCCCGCCGGCACCGAAGACCAAGCCCGCGGCACCGCCGGCCCCGCCCGCGCCGCCGACCCCGTCGACCCCGGCGTCGTTGTCCAGTAGATTCCCGCCGATTCCACCGACCCCGCCGTCGCCGAACAGTCATCCGCCGCCGCCACCGACGCCGCCGTCACCGCCCGCCCCTCCGCCCGCCAGGGAGAGCCCGCCGGCGCCGCCCGCGCCGCCAGTGCCGAACAGTCCGGCATGGCCGCCGTCCCCACCGGTGCCGGCAACCAGCTGGGCGACGCCACCGGCCCCGCCGGACCCGCCGGTGCCGAACAGCATGCCGCCGAGGCCACCGGCCCCGCCTGCCCCACCGTTGGCCGTCAATGAGCCTCCGACCGCGGTGCCGCCGGCGCCACCCGCGCCGCCAGCGCCTCCTGTTCCGAAAAGTCCTGCGGCGCCGCCGATCCCGCCAGCACCGCCGGTTCCGGAGTTGGCGCTACCACCGGCGCCGCCGGCTCCGGCGGTGCCCCAGAGCAGCCCCGCCGCACCGCCGTTTCCGCCCACCGAGCCGGCCGCGCCGGACCCGCCGCTGCCGCCATTGCCGATCAATATCCCACCGTCGCCACCGTTTGCGCCCGTGCCCGGCGCGCCGTTAGCGCCGTTGCCGATGAGCGGGCGCCCCAATAGCGTCTGGGCGGGTGCGTTCACCGTGTTCAGCAGGTCGTGAGCGAGCGAGACGTTGGTGGCCTCGGCGCTGGCATAGGACGTCGCGGCCGCGCGCAGGTTGCCCACGAACTCGTCGTGAAACCTCGCGGCCGCGATGCCGAGCGTTTGATACGTCTGGCCGTAACAGGCGAACAATGTCGCAACTGCTGCCGAGATCTCGTCACCGGCCGCGGGCGCAAGCTGGGTGGTGGCGAATTCCGCCAGTCTGTTGGCTTCGCGGATCAGTGACCCGATGGTCAGCGCCTTGTCGCTCGTCGTTGCCAGGATCGCCGGGCTGACAACGACCGCCATGATTTACCTCCTGCGCCTGCAACGAGTATCACAGATACGGTTGGTACAGGACGCCAATTCGCGCGGTGCGTGGCTAATGGGCTCTGTAGGCCAATCGAATTCGTCAGCGAGCGTGGCGGCTGTTGGACTGCGCAGGCAGTTTCAGCACCCGGTCGCGATAGTCGATGATATAGACCGACCCCTGACTATCGACTGCCACGTCGGTCGGGGAAAAGAGATCCTTGAAAGGCAGCACGGACTGTTCGTGTGTGGCGGCATCCATCCGCACCACCCGGTTGTTGTTCAGGTCGGCCACATAGACGTTGCCGCTCAGGTCCACGGTCACCCCAGCGGGGAAGTTGAGGCCGGTGAACGGGAGTTCTACCGGCTGTGTCGCGCCTGCGGCCAGCGCCACCACCCGGTTGTGTCCGCTGTCGGTGACATAGACGGTGTAGGCGTTGTCGGCTGCCACATCGTAGGGACGGTCAAGGCCGGTGAAGCCGAGTTCGCTGGGGGTGGTCGAGCCAGCGGGCAGTTTCAGCACGTTGTTGTTGACGTGGTCGACGACGTAGCAGGTGTCGACGCTGTCGAAGGCCAAACCGTGTGGGTCGGCAAGGCCCGTGAACGGGAGTTCGACCGGGGTTGTGGAGCCGGCCGGCACCTTCAATACCCGGTTGGCGGCTTCATCGATCACATAGACGACGTCGTGGCGGTCGACCGCAACACCGCCCGGCGTTATCGGCTCGCCGATCCGAACCGTGACCGGTTTGCTGGATCCGGTGGTGAGTTTCTGCACCAGCCTATTGCCCGAGTCGGCGACGTACACCGTGTCGAGACTGTCCACGGCCACCGCAGCGGGGCCGGACGGGTTGAAATGCAGGGTGGTCTGGGTGGGTTGGGCCGCGACACTGGCGGCCGACCGGTCGAGCTGATCGGAGGGCGTTTTGCCGGATGGTTTGACGATCAAATAGGCGCTGACCGCGAGAATCGCCACGACTATTACCGCGCCACCACCGGCCATCGCGGCTCTTGCCCATTTGCGCGGCGACATTCTGAACCCGACACCCGCCATGGGGCGACTCCTTCACCACCTTCGGTGATCGCAACCCCAAGACCGTACCTCAGTCGGCATACCCGGTGCGATGCCTAAATGGGGGCGCTGGCGCGGCCGGCTAAGCCTTTCTGGTGGTCGCGGCGGCCCGGTCCATCTCCCAGTAGGCGCGCAGGGCCACCAATTGTCCCGCGTCGTTGGCCTTGTAGGTGAACACACCTTCCGCCGTGACCTGGTAGTCACCGGTGGTGATCAGGATGTGGCCGACGTTGGCCTCCTCGTTGCCGCACTGGTAAGTGTCGCGGAAGAAAAACTCGATTCTGGTGGTGGGCTCGATCGCCTTGTCCCAAAAGGCTGATATCGCGGCACGGCCCCGGTGACCCTTTCCCTCGGGATCGAAGGCGGACGGGCCGATGGGGTCTTCGACGACCGCGTCGTCGGCGAACACTGCCAGCCAGGCTTGCTTGTCGCGGGCCGTGACCGCTTCCCGGGATCTGCGGCCGGCTTCGTGGGCGGGATGTGTGGAACTCACGCGGCTTGCCACCCGGAGTGGATATACGTATCGGCAAAGCGCTTCATCGAGTCCTGCTTCTTGCCCAGCGGCGCGTCGAACCCCAAGCCGTCAAAGACCCACGGTATGACGATGTTGTCGGTCACCCCGGCCTCGGCGAGCTCGCGGTGGCCCTGCACTCCGAACTTGTCGATGCACACCGCCTGAAACTCGAATGGTTGCTCGGCTCGCCCATATTCGGCGCGCAGTTGGTTGAGCTTTCCGATGGTTTCGGCCAGCTGCTCACCGGTCATCATCGCGCTGGTCCAGCCGTCGCCGATGCGGGCTGCGCGACGCAGCGCCACGTCGGTATGCCCACCGACGTAAAACGGCACCGGCTCACTGGGGGCCGGGCTCATTTGCAGGCGATCGAAATCGTAGAACTGGCCATGGAACTCGACCATGCCGCCACCGAGCACCAGCTTGATCACGTCGATCATCTCGTCGACTCGCGCGCCGCGGCGCCGGTACGGAACACCGCACCACTCGAACTCTTCCGGCGCCCAGCCGATCCCGACACCGAAGCCGAAGCGGTTGTTGGTCAGGTTGGCCACCGAGCCGACCTGACGGGCCAGCAGCAGCGGATTGCGGGACCCGAGCTTGAGCACATTGGTGTAGAAGCGCAGCTTCGAAGTGGCCGCCCCCATCGCGGCGGCCGCGATCAGGGGATCTACCCACGGTGTGTCCTGGTTCCACATCCGCGAACCGTCGGGGGTGTAGGGATAGTCGGCGGCGGCCTTCTCCATGTAGAACAGGGAATCCGGCAACGCGATCGAGTCGAGTCCGACTTCCTCGGCGGTCTTGGCGATGCCGATCAGCTCATCGATCGGGCCCATCGCGATGCTGACGGTGTATTTCATCGGACTCATGGCTTGTCGGCCCCCACCACCCACATGGAGTAATACTGCGAGCCGCCGCCGTATGCGTGACCCAGGGCTTTCCGGGCATTGGGCACTTGGTGATCGCCGCCCTTGCCCATCACCTGGATAGCCGCCTCGGCGAAACGAATCAACCCCGAGGCGCCGATGGGGTTGGATGAGAGCACGCCGCCGGACGGGTTCACCGGCAACCGCCCGCCGATCGCGGTCTCACCGGCCTCGGTGAGCTTCCAGCCCTCGCCCTCGGGCATAAACCCAAGGTTTTCCAACCACATTGGTTCGAACCAGGAGAACGGGACATAGATCTCGGCGGCATCGATCTCATCGATCGGACTGGTGATTCCGGCCGCTTTCCACAGCGCCGCGGCCGCGTCACGGCCGGCCTGGGGGCTGACTTGGTCGCGTCCGGAGTATGCCAGCGGTTCGGTGCGCAGTGCGGTCGCGTGGATCCATGCCACCGGGTGCCCATCGGCAACGCGCGCATCGGCGATTTCCTCATTGCCGATCACCACGGCGCAGGCGCCGTCCGACGACGGGCAGGTCTCGTCGTAGCGGATCGGGTCCCACAACATCGGTGATTGCATCACCTTGTCGAGGGTGATGTCCGGCTGCTGTAGATGTGCGAGCGGGTTGCGGCTGCCGTTGAGCCGGTCCTTCACCGCGACCATTGCGCCGATGTTCGACGGAGCTCCGGAGCGGCGGATGTAGGCGCGCACGTGTGGGGCGAAATAGCCGCCGGCACCGGCGCCGACCGGTTTGATGAAGGGAATCGGAATCGACAAGGCCCACATGGCGTTGGACTCCGACTGCTTCTCCCACGCCATCGCCAGCACGCGGCGATACTTGCCGGACTGGACCAGGCTGGCCGCCACCACACCGGTGGACCCGCCCACCGAGCCCGCCGTGTGCACCCGGATCAGCGGCTTGCCGCTGGCGCCCATGGCATCGGCCATGAACAGCTCCGGCATCATCACGCCCTCGAAGAAATCGGGCGCCTTACCGACCACGACGGCGTCGATGTCGTCGAACGTCGACCCGGAATCTTCCAGCGCCCGATCGATAGCCTCGCGCACCAGGCCGTTCATCGAGACATCTTGGCGCTTGGCGACATACTTGGTCTGTCCGGTACCCAGTACCGCGGCCAGCTGTGCTCGGGCTCCGGCCATCAGTTGTTCCCTTCCATGACCGCGACCAAGTTCTGTTGCAGCGCTGGCCCGCTGGTGGCGTGTGCTAGCACGCGACCGGCTGCACCGTCCCAAATGTGTCGCGCCGCAAAGCCGATGCGTTCGAGGCCGGCGACAAACATCGGGTTGGCCGCCAGCGCTCCGCCGGACGGGTTGACTTTCGTCTTGTCGGTGAGTCCGATCGCCTCGGCGATGATCAGATGCTGGTGGGTGAACGGGGCGTGGATCTCGGCGACGTCGATGCCGGTGTCACCGCCGCTGGCCGCCTTGGCTGAGACGGCGGTGGACGGCGAGACGGTCAGGTCGCGCACGCCCAGCGACGGCGATTCGATGCGGTGCTCGAAACCCGTTATCCACGCTGGCGATTCGCGTAGCTCCCAGGCGCGATCATCGGCGGCCAGGACGATCGCGGCCGCGCCGTCGGTGATCGGCGCGATGTCGTGCCGTCGCAGCGGGTCGTTGAAGAACGGGCGGGCGAGCAGCTCGTCGATGCTCTTGGCCGGCTTCTCGGAGTCGTTTCGTTGCGAGCGGGCGAACGAGTCGAGGGCGACCTGAGCCATTTGCTCGTGGGTCCACTTGCCGGAATCCAGGCCGAGGCGGGCCTGCAATCCCGCCATCGACACCGAGTCCGGCCACAGTGGCGCAACGGTGTAGGGATCGGTCTGCCTCGACAGGATCTGGCGCAGGATGCCCGCCGAGGACTTGCCGAAGCCGTAGACCAGCGCGGTGTCGACCTCGCCGGTCAGGATCTTGATGTAAGCCTCGAAAAGCGCCCAGGCCGCATCCATCTCCACGTGGGATTCATTGATCGGCGGCACGGCGCCGATCGAATCGATCGCAGAGATAAACGAAAATGCTCTTCCGGCTAGGTAATCCGAGGATCCCGAACACCAGAAGCCAATGTCGGACTGGGTGATGCCCAGATCCTCATACAGCTGCGCGAAGCAGGGCATCAGCATTTCGACGCCGTTGGTGGTGCCGTCGGTGCGGCGGACATGCGGGGCGTGGGCAAAGCCGACGACCGCGACATTGCGATCACTCATGTGTGGGTGAGCCCTTTACAGGTGGTGTTTGTAGGTGTCATAGTCGGCGCCCGGTTCCCCGGTCGGCCGGAAATACTCGATGTTGTCGATGCCGAATCCCCACTCCTCGCGGGGCTTCCACACCGCCTCGACGCGCATGCCCATCCGCACTTCGTTGGCGTCGATGTCGGCGACCAGGTGCAGGAACGGAATGTCGGCGCCGTCGAGCAGCACGTAGGCCGCGACGTAGGGCGGCTTGATGCGCTGACCCTGGAACGGGATATTGATGATCGCGAACGTGGTCACCGTGCCCTGGTCCGGCAGTTCGACGAACTCGGTGGTCGGCTGGCCGGTGGCCGGATCGGCCCCGTGCGGCGGGAAGTAAACCTTCCCCTTCGCGCCGGTCCTCGCGCCGAGCAGTTTTCCTTCGGCGATGGCCCTGAGGTAGGCGCTTTCCTCGTGTGAGGCGGTGTGCTGAATCGTCAGCGACACCGGCGTGACGATCATCTTGACCGGATCCTGCTCACTCGGTTCTGCGGGCGGCTCGGCGTCCTCGCCCAGCTTGAAATAGGCGATGTCGGTGATGGCGCCCACCGTCTCGTCGGCCCAGTGCACGTGGACCCTGGCGCCGGTCTTGATCTTGTCCGGCCCGCCCGCATCGACGGCGTGCAGCAGCGGGGTGTCCGCGCCGTCCAGCTTGATCAGCGCCCAGGCGAACGGGCGGTCCAGCGGCTGCCCCGGTAGCGGCTCCGGCTGCCAGGTCCAGGACGCGACTGTGCCGACGGCCGACACCGGTACCATTTCGCCCAACGGTTCGTAGGTGACCGGGTCATACTCCGCCGGCGGCACGTGCACCCTGCCGTCGGATCCACGGACTCCCAGAATCCGGCGCTCGCGCAACGCGGTGAAGAACTCACCGAGGGTGGGCCCTACCGAACGGGTGTAGTCGAAGGACAACGTCAACGGCGCGGAGAGGGGCGGCTCAGGGTGATCGATCAGGGTCGGGCCGCTCGAACTGGCTGTCACGCCTTCGAGTAGAACAGGTTCTAAGAACGGTTTCAACTAGGGCTTTCTTGGGGCCCTGAGAGAGGCAGCGATGAAGCTCGGATTGCAGCTGGGGTATTGGGGCGCGCAGCCTCCCGAGAACGCTGGGGAGTTGGTCGCCGCGGCCGAGGAAGCCGGATTCGATGCCGTCTTCACCGCCGAGGCGTGGGGCTCGGACGCCTACACACCCTTGGCCTGGTGGGGTTCCTCGACCCAGCGGCTGCGGCTGGGCACCTCGGTGATCCAGCTCTCCGCGCGTACTCCGACCGCATGCGCGATGGCGGCGCTGACCCTCGACCACCTCAGTGGTGGCAGGCACATTCTGGGATTGGGCGTGTCCGGTCCCCAGGTGGTGGAGGGCTGGTATGGGCAGCGGTTCCCCAAACCACTGGCCCGCACCCGTGAATACGTCGACATCCTGCGCCAGGTGTGGGCCCGGGAAGGGGTGGTGACCAGCGACGGCCCGCACTACCCGCTGCCGCTGACGGGTGCCGGGACAACCGGCCTGGGTAAGGCGCTCAAGCCCATCACCCACCCATTGCGTGCGGATATCCCGATCATGCTGGGTGCCGAGGGGCCGAAGAACGTCGCACTGGCCGCGGAGATCTGTGACGGCTGGTTGCCCATCTTCATACACGCCCCGGATGGCCGACATGTACAACGAATGGCTGGACGAGGGATTCGCCCGCCCCGGCGCCCGGCGCAGCCGCGCGGACTTCGAGATCTGTGCGACGGCGCAGGTAGTGGTCACCGAGGACCGGCCGGCGGCGTTCGCCGCCATCAAACCGTTCGTGGCTCTCTACATGGGGGGAATGGGAGCCGAGGGCACCAACTTCCACGCCGACGTCTACCGCCGGATGGGCTACGCGGAAGTGGTCGACGACGTCACCAAATTGTTCCGGTCCAACCGCAAGGACGAGGCCGCCGAGATCATCCCCGACGAGCTGGTCGATGACGCCGTGATCGTCGGCGACGCCGACTACGTGCGTAAGCAAATCGAGGTCTGGGAAGCCGCCGGTGTCACCATGATGGTGGTCAGCGCCCGCAGCGTTGAGCAGGTCCGCGAGCTCGCCGGACTTGTTGGAGGCTGATCCACGCGGTTCTTGCCAGGTGATTAGAACACGTTCTAGATTGGCCCGGTGGGGTTGACTTCAGATGGCGTGCGCGTCGCCGAACGTCATCTCCACATTGGCTGCCGATTGGGAAACCAGCGCACGCTTGGGCAGCCCCAGCGAAGCAAGTTCCCTGGCGTAGGGGTGCTCACCCAGATGCAGACGTGCACCGCCCAGCCGGGCGCGCATTCCGGTGATTCGCATTTCCCACGGAATCTCCCGGGTGACCCCGTCCTGGTGAGAGTAGGTCTGGAGCACCTGCGCGCCCCGGGTGGGCACCGCAACGCCGTTGCTGAATTCGATGCCGGCGATCAGCTGCCCGTCCGCGCTGACATCGAAGCTGAACTTCTTGCCCTCGCGGACGTTGAAGTCCGCCATGATCTTCGGGAAGCCCCAGATGGTGCGCCCGGCCTCGAGGGTGAACGACTGGTCGACCGGCAGGTGGTGGATGAACGCCGCGGCCTTGGCCAGCGCTCGCGGTCCACGTGTTTGGACGCCCGGCGGATTCACCATGACCGCGGTGCCGTACTCGTGGTACCGGCCGAGGTCTCCGTCGACATAGCGCACCAGCATCTGCATCACCATCGCCTTGCCGGGCAGGTATTCGCACACCCGCAGCCCGCTGTAGTCGATGAGCTGTTGTGCGGCCACGGCGGGAACCGAGAACATCGCGGAGTGCAGATTGGCTGTGCGGATGCGCACCGGCATGGTGAGCACAGTGCCGGCGATGATGTGTTGAGAGACGGGCATAAGGCTCACTGTAATGCGGAGGAATGGCGATGACTAAGCCGTTGATCAAACGCGACGTCGACCTGACCGACGGCAACTTCTACGCCAGTAGGCAAGCGCGAGAGGCATATCGGTGGATGCGGGCCAATCAGCCCGTCTTCCGTGACCGCAACGGTCTGGCTGCCGCGTCCACCTATCAGGCCGTGATCGATGCCGAGCGGCAGCCCGAACTGTTCTCCAACGCCGGCGGCATCCGTCCCGATCAGGACGCGCTGCCGATGATGATCGACATGGACGACCCGGCACATCTGTTGCGGCGCAAGCTGGTTAACGCGGGTTTTACCCGCAAGCGGGTCAAAGACAAAGAGCACTCGATCGCCCAGCTGTGCGACACGCTAATCGACGCGGTTTGTGAGCGCGGAGAATGCGACTTCGTGCGGGACCTGGCCGCGCCGCTGCCGATGGCGGTCATCGGTGACATGCTCGGGGTGCTCCCCGAACAGCGAGAGATGTTCCTGAGGTGGTCAGACGATCTGGTGACATTCCTCAGTTCCCATGTGTCACAAGAGGATTTCCAGGTCACCATCGACGCCTTCGCCGCCTACAACGACTTCACCCGGGCGACCATCGCCGCGCGCCGCGCCGAGCCTACCGACGACCTGGTCAGCGTGTTGGTCAGTTCGGAAGTCGACGGTGAGCGGCTGAGCGACGACGAACTGGTCATGGAGACGCTGCTGATTCTGATCGGCGGCGACGAGACGACCAGGCACACGCTAAGCGGCGGAAGCGAGCAACTGTTGCGCAACCGCGACCAGTGGGACCTGCTGCAAAGCGACCGAGAGTTGCTGCCGGGCGCCATCGAAGAGATGCTGCGCTGGACCGCGCCGGTGAAAAACATGTGCCGAATGCTGACCGCGGACACCGAGTTTCACGGGACCGCGTTGAGCGAGGGCGAAAAGATCATGCTGCTGTTCGAGTCGGCCAATTTCGACGAGGCGGTGTTCACCGACCCGGAGAAGTTCGACATCCAGCGAAACCCGAACAGCCATTTGGCTTTCGGCTTCGGTACCCACTTCTGCATGGGCAATCAGCTGGCCCGGTTGGAGCTGTCGTTGATGACCGCTCGGGTGGTGCAGCGGCTGCCTGACTTGAGGCTGGCCGATCAGGATTCGCGGTTGCCGCTGCGGCCGGCGAACTTTGTCAGCGGCTTGGAGTCCATGCCGGTCGTCTTCACTCCCAGCCGGCCACTGAGCTGAGCACGCCGAGCGGGAGATCAGCGGTTCTGGAAGTTGGGTTTGCGCTTCTGCGCGAACGCCTGCGGACCTTCTTTGGCGTCGTCGGACAAGAACACCTCGATGCCGATCCGAGTGTCGATCTTGAACGCCTCGTTCTTGTGCATGCCCTCGGTTTCGCGGATGGTGCGCAGGATCGCCTGGACCGCAAGAGGCCCGTTGGCCGCGATGATCTCCGCAATTTCCAGCGCCTTGGTCAGCGCCTGGCCGTCGGGAACGACGTGGCCCACCAGCCCCATCTCCTTGGCCTCCGCGGCAGTGATGTGCCGTCCGGTCAGCAGCAGATCGCAGGCCACCGTGTAGGGGATCTGGCGGACCAGCCGCACCGCCGAGCCGCCCATCGGGTACAGGCTCCACTCGGCCTCCGAGATGCCGAACTTGGCGCTCTCGGCGGCGACGCGAATGTCGGTACCTTGCAGAATCTCGGTTCCGCCGGCGATCGCGGGGCCCTCGACGGCGGCGATCAGCGGCTTTTTCAGCCGGCGGCCCTTCAACAGCGCGTCGATGCGCGACGGGTCGTAGCTGCCGTCCTTGAATGAGTCGCCCGGCGGCTTCTTGGTTGCCGCCTTGAGGTCCATCCCAGCGCAGAAGTAGCCGCCCGCGCCGGTCAGGATGCAGCAGCGGATGTCGGGATCGTTGTCGACGCGATCCCAGGCCTCGACCATGATTTGCATCATTTCGCCACTAAGCGCGTTACGTCGGGACGGGCGATTCATCGTCACGATCAGGGTGTGCCCGCGCTGCTCCACCAGCGCGTCTGGTCCGGACTCCCCGTTTGCTGGCGTCTCGGAAGTATTCGGGGCCACGAGCACCGCCTTTGGCATGACATCGGCCATTCGCTTGTCAAGAAATGTAACACGTTCTAGTTTGGTGGCCGTGGCCCTGAATATTGCCGATCTAGCCGAGCACGCCATCGACGCTGTGCCTGACCGTGTAGCCCTCATCTGCGGCGATGAGCATCTGACCTATGCCCAGCTGGAGGAAAAAGCCAATCGACTGGCGCACCACCTCATCGACCAGGGGGTGCGCAAGGGCGACAAGGTCGGCCTTTACTGCCGAAACCGCATCGAGATT
This sequence comes from Mycobacterium ulcerans subsp. shinshuense, assembly GCF_002355775.1. Taxonomy (NCBI): domain Bacteria; kingdom Bacillati; phylum Actinomycetota; class Actinomycetes; order Mycobacteriales; family Mycobacteriaceae; genus Mycobacterium; species Mycobacterium ulcerans. Next base: position 468,969 of record NZ_AP017624.1, read on the forward strand.
GTCATCGCGATGCTCGGCATCATCAAAGCGGGCGCCATTTTGATCAACGTCAACTTCCGCTACGTCGAGGGGGAGCTGAAGTACCTGTTCGACAACTCCGACATGGTGGCGTTGGTCCACGAGCGTCAGTACGCGGACCGAGTCGCCAACGTGCTGCCGGAAACCCCCAACGTCAAGACGATCCTGGTGGTGCAGGACGGTAGTGACAAGGACTACCAGCGTTACGGCGGTGTGGAGTTTTACTCGGCCATTGCCGACGGCTCGCCCGAGCGAGACTTCGCCGAGCTGCAGCGGGAGCGCAGCGCCGATGACATCTACATCCTCTACACCGGGGGTACCACTGGCTTCCCCAAGGGCGTGATGTGGCGTCACGAGGACATCTACCGGGTGCTGTTCGGCGGAACCGACTTCGCAACCGGCGAATTCATCAAGGACGAATACGATCTGGCCAAAGCCGCCGCCGCGAATCCGCCGATGATCCGCTACCCGATTCCGCCGATGATCCACGGCGCTACCCAGTCGGCTACCTGGATGTCGATCTTCTCCGGTCAAACCACCGTGCTGGCGCCGGAATTCGACGCGGACCAGGTGTGGCGCACCATCAGCGACCGCAAGGTCAATCTGCTGTTCTTCACCGGGGATGCGATGGCGCGTCCGCTGCTCGACGCGCTGATGAAGGACAACGATTACGACTTGTCGTCGTTGTTCCTGTTGGCCAGCACCGCGGCGCTGTTCTCGCCGAGCATCAAGGAGAAGCTGCTCGAGCTGCTGCCGAATCGGGTCATCACCGACTCAATTGGTTCGTCGGAGACCGGCTTTGGCGGCACCAGCATCGTGGGAGCCGGCCAGGCCACCACCGGTGGTCCGCGGGTGACCATCGACCATCGCACCGTGGTACTCGACGAGGAGGGCAACGAGGTCAAACCTGGCTCGGGGGTGCGCGGCATCATCGCCAAGAAGGGCAACATCCCGGTCGGCTACTACAAGGACGAGAAGAAGACCGCCGAGACCTTCAAGACCATCAACGGTGTTCGCTATGCGATCCCCGGCGACTACGCAATGGTCGAGGCGGACGGGACGGTCACCATGCTGGGACGCGGCTCGGTGTCGATCAACAGCGGCGGCGAGAAGATCTACCCCGAAGAGGTCGAGGCGGCGTTGAAGGGCCACCCCGATGTGTTCGACGCCCTGGTGGTCGGTGTGCCGGATCCGCGCTACGGCCAGCACGTGGCGGCCGTGGTGGCGCCCCGGCCGGGCTCTCGTCCGTCGTTGGCGGAGTTGGACGGCTTCGTGCGCAGCGCGATCGCGGGATACAAGGTGCCACGCAGCCTCTGGTTCGTCGACGAGGTCAAGCGTTCACCCGCGGGCAAGCCGGACTACCGCTGGGCCAAGGAGCAGACCGAGGCGCGGCCCGCCGACGATGTGCACGCCGCGCATGTGAACGCATGATGCGCGACGCGGTGTGAGCGACTTCGTCAAGCAGCACTCGGGTGCGCCCGCCGGTTATTTCGCGTGGGAAGCGGCAGGCCTGCGATGGCTTTCCGATGTCGACGGCGGTGTCGCATGTGTGCCGGTGGTTTCGGTGGGCCAGACGAGTCTGACGCTGCGGCGGCTGGAATCCGTGGCCCCCAGCGTTGCGGCGGCGCACGATTTTGGCCGCCGACTGGCCATCACCCACGATGCGGGCGCCCCGGCGTTCGGGGCGGGGCCGCAGGGCTGGGACGGGCCGGGATTCTTCGGGCCGTTGTCGCAGCCACTGCCGATGTCGCTGGCGCGGCACCAACACTGGGGCGACTTTTATGCTCAGGAGCGCCTGGCGCCGATGGCCGAGCTTGCCGCGCCGCGCCTTGGCGCCCCCACCCGCGCCACCATCGAATCCGTCATCACACGTTGTCGCGCAGGTGATTTCGACGACGACGATCGGCCGGCCCGGCGACACGGCGATCTGTGGGGTGGCAACGTGATGTGGACACCCGACGGGGTGGTGCTGATCGACCCCGCCGCGCATGCCGGCCATCGCGAATCCGATCTGGCGATGCTCGCACTGTTCGGCTGCGCGCACTACGAAGCCATCCTCGCCGGCTACCAGCAGCTGCGACCGCTGCGGCCCGGCTGGCGTGGCCGCATCGGACTGCACCAGCTTTACCCGCTGCTGGCGCACGTGGTGCTCTTCGGCGGTGGCCACGTCCAGCGGACCGATGTGGTGGCGCGCGCCGTTCTCGCTGCCTAGCCTCACCTGTCGAAATCACCCACCCTCGCGGGGCGTTAGAGTCTGAAGTGCGATGACGATCGACGCGTGGATGCAGCATCCGACTCAGCGATTCCTGCGCAGCGACATGCTGGCCTCGCTGCGCCGCTGGACCGACAGCTCGATCCCCGAGGCCCAGATCCCCATCGAGGCGACCATTGCATCGATGGATGCCGCCGACGTCGAGTTCGGTCTACTCAGCGCGTGGCGTGGTCCCAATGGTCAGGATCTGGTGTCTAACGACGAGGTTGCGGGGTGGGTCGATCTGCACCCGCAGCGATTCGCCGGGCTGGCGGCGGTAGACCTGGACCGTCCGATGGTCGCGGTTCGCGAGCTGCGAAGCCGAGTCGCTTCGGGGTTCGTCGGTCTGCGGGTGGTGCCCTGGTTGTGGGAGGCGCCGCCCACCGATCGCCGCTATTACCCACTGTTCGCCGAGTGCGTGGAGTCGGGGGTTCCGTTCTGCACCCAAGTCGGGCACACCGGCCCGCTGCGGCCATCGGAGACCGGCCGCCCGATCCCCTACATCGACCAAGTGGCCCTGGACTTCCCGGAGCTGGTGATCGTCTGCGGTCACGTCGGCTACCCGTGGACAGAAGAGATGGTCGCGGTGGCGCGCAAACACGAAAACGTCTACATCGACACGTCGGCCTACACGATCAAGCGGCTGCCGCACGAGTTGATCCGATTCATGAAGACTGGCACCGGACGACGCAAAGTCTTGTTCGGCACCAACTTCCCGATGATCGCTCATGCGCACGCCCTGGCGGGCCTTGACGAACTCGGTCTGGAAGACGAGGCTCGACGCGACTTTCTGCACGGCAACGCCGAGCGGGTCTTCGGGCTCGCGCAACGACCCCCAAGATAAAGGAGTAGGCAGGTGAACGGTGCCCAGGCTCTGATCAACACCTTGGTCGATGGTGGTGTTGACGTGTGCTTTGCCAACCCCGGTACCTCGGAGATGCATTTCGTGGCCGCACTGGACACGGTTGCGGACATGTGCGGTGTGCTCGCCCTCTTCGAGGGCGTGGCCACCGGTGCGGCCGATGGCTATGCCCGCATGGCCGACAAGCCCGCAGCGGTACTGCTGCATCTGGGCCCCGGACTCGGCAACGGCCTGGCCAACCTGCACAACGCCCGCCGGGCCCGGGTGCCGATGGTTGTGGTCGTCGGAGACCACGCGACTTACCACAAGAAGTACGACGCCCCATTGGAATCCGACATCGACGCATTGGCCGGCACGGTTTCGGGCTGGGTGCACCGGACCGAGACGGCCGCCGATGTCGGCGCCGACACCGCCAAGGCCATCGCCGCCAGCCGGCAGGGGCCGCAGGTTTCCACGCTGATCCTGCCGGCGGACGCGTCCTGGTCCGACGGCGCCGAGCCGGCCATGGTGCCGCCGGCGCAACCCGCGCCGGTCACCGGCGACGTGGTCTCGATCGCCAAGATGCTGCGCTCGGCGGAACCGGCCCTGCTCTTGATCGGTGGGGACGCCACCCGGGGGCCGGGTCTGGCCGCGGCCGCTCGTATCGCCGAGGCGACCGGCGCGCGGTGGCTGTGCGAGACATTCCCGACCCGGCTGGAGCGCGGCGCTGGAGTGCCCGCGGTGGAACGGCTCGGATACTTCGCCGAGGCCGCGGCGGCACAGCTGGACGGGGCCAAACATCTGGTGCTGGCCGGCGCGAAATCGCCGGTGTCGTTCTTCGCCTACCCGGGCATGGCCAGCGATCTGGTGCCCGCCGGATGCACGGTGCACGAGCTTGCCGGGCACCGGGGAGCGGCTGATGCCTTGATCGCACTGGCCGACGAGGTTGCGCCCGGGACGAGTGCGCCGCTGGCCGCGCTATCGCGCCCGCAACTGCCCACGGGTGCGCTGACCTCGATGTCAGCGGCGGACGTGATCGGCGCGCTGATGCCCGAACGTGCGATCGTCGTCGACGAGTCCAACACCTCGGGTGTGCTGCTGCCGCAGGCGACCGCCGGTGCGCCGGCCCACGATTGGCTGACGCTGACCGGCGGGGCGATCGGTTACGGCATTCCGGCCGCGGTGGGTGCCGCGGTCGCGGCGCCCGAACGTCCGGTGCTGTGCCTGCAATCCGACGGGTCGGCGATGTACACGATCTCCGGGTTGTGGACCCAGGCCCGGGAAAACCTCGATGTCACCACCGTCATCTACAACAACGGCGCCTACGACATTCTGCGAGTGGAGTTGCAGCGCGTGGGTGCCGGCTCGGCGCCCGGTCCCAAAGCGCTGGATCTTCTTGATATCTCCCGTCCCACAATGAATTTCGTCAAGATTGCGGAAGGCATGGGTGTTCCGGCCCGGCGGGTCAGTAGCTGCGAGGAATTTGCGGACGCGCTGCGCGGCGCCTTCAATGAACCCGGGCCGCATCTGATCGACGCCGTCGTGCCATCGCTGCTGGGCTAGCCGCCGCCTCCGGTAAGGGGAGATAGCTTTGCGCTGCCGCCCAGGAGCCAATCCGCGATCCTGTTCAGCGCCTTGACTCCGGTTTGGAAGCTGGCTGCCTGCGCGGCCAATGCCACACCCAGATGGCCCGATCCGGTGGGCACGATGCCGAACTGCCGCACCAAATAGTCGCCGTCCTGGCCGGGGCCCCAGCCGCCTTTTGCGGCAACTCCTTTGGCGGCCAGACCCCAGCGATGGCGCTCGGTGAGCTGGCGCATCAAGTCGATGACGGGGCTCGCGTCCGCAACACCGGGCAGTCCCGCGGCGAACAGCGCTTGCCGGTCCAGGCGCCATGGTGTTTGACCGAATGCGGTGAAACCGCGCCGAAGTCGGCGCGATTCCACCCGGGTGCACTCATCGCCGGCCGTGCCGATGACGGCCTGCACCTGTTGGGCGGCATCGAGGGGGTCGCCCAGCTGCGACCACAGCTGCTCGGCGGCCGCGTTGTCCGATTCGGTGATCGCCTTGGTCACCCATGCAGCTGCGCGCCGTGGGTTGCTGCGCAGCGCTGCGATCGCCAACGGCACCTTGACCGTCGACCAGGCGACGCCGGTCGACCAGGAGCCCAACGAACAGGTCTCGCCGCTGTCGGGGAGCGCGACCGCCACACCCGCGGTCGCCGGCAGCGCGGTGCACAGCTGCTCGAAGCTTGCCTCGAGCGCGGCGCGGGGCGCGCCCATCATCAGGCCTGACCTCCGGCGCCCGCCGCGCCGCCGCTGCCACCGGTGCCTGCCAGGGCACCCGCTCCGCCGTCGCCGCCGCCACCGCCGACCCCGCCGGTCCCGCCCGCCCCGCCCAGCCCGCCGGCCCCGCCATTGCCCGCGGTGCCGCCGCCAGAACCCGCAGCGCCCCCACTGCCGCCTTGTCCGCCATTGCCGCCGGCCGCACCGATGGAGCCGGTGCCGCCGGTGCCGCCGCCGCCTCCGTTGCCGTTGGCCCCGGCGCCGTTATTGACGCCGCCGTCGCCGCCATCCCCACCGCTACCGCCGACGGCACCGCCACCGCCCTTGCCGCCGTCGCCGCCGGTTCCGCCGGTACCCCCGTTGCCGCCGTTGGCGCCGCCGCTACTGGCCCTGCCCCCGGCGCCACCGTTGCCGCCAGTGCCGGCGTTGATGGTTCCGTCATTGCCGGCACCGCCCGTACCACCAGTACCGGCGGTGCCGGTCGCCCCGGAGGCGACGTCGCCACCGTCGCCGCCGTCGCCGCCCGCGGAACCGTTGCCGCCGGCGGGGGAGCCCTCGATGGTGCCGTTGTTGGCGTTGCCGCCGTTGCCGCCGTTACCCGCGGTGCTGCCGGCCGATCCGGCGGTGACATTCCCACCGTCCCCACCGTTGCCGCCGCCGCCGAACTGACCGCCGGCTCCGCCCTGTCCGCCTTGCCCACCGACCGCCACACCGTCGGTGCCGGTTTCTGACGCGTCGCCGCCGAGACCGCCGTCACCGGCCGGACCGCCGGCGCTGCCGGTGCCGCCGGTGCCGCCTTCCCCGCCGGTGGCCACTTCATTGTTGGCGGCATTGGTGCCGTTGCCGCCGGCTCCGCCGTCGCCACCCTGCTGGACCTGCGTGGTCGGCAGTGTTGCGGGGCTGCCATTCGTGCCGCTCCCGCCGATTTCCCCGGTGATCCCCGAACCGCCAGGGTTGCCGGCTGTGGCCTGGGGCTCGTTGGGAGTGAAGGCGATGTTGACGGCGTTCGCGCCGTCGGCGCCGTTGCCGCCGTTGCCGCCGTCGCCACCGTCGCCGCCGGTGCCTTGGGTGCCGGTGCTGCCGCCGGTGCCGGCGCCGGCACTGCCGCCCGTGCCCGGCGCACCGCCGTTACTCCCGTTGCCGCCATCGCCACCGGCTCCGCCGGACGGTGTCGGGAGGCTGGAGGCGGGGACGAACTGCGCGCCGATGGCGCCCTCGGCGCCGTTGCCGCCATTGCCGCCATGGCCGCCGTTGCCGCCGGTCCCGCCGTTGCCGCCGCTCGGACCCGCGCCGCCGGCGCCGCCGTTGCCGCCCGCTCCCGCGGTGCCGGCGTCACCACCAGCACCGCCGTCGCCTGCGGGGCTGAGGAATCCGGGGGAGCTGCCCGCCCCGCCGAACGCGCCGGCGCCACCCTTACCTCCGGCGCCGGGATTGCCGCCATTGCCGCCGGTGCCACCGCCACCGGCGGGTGCCCCGGTAGCGCCGGCCCCGCCGGTGCCACCCACGCCGCCGCCGCCGGCATTGCCGCCCTTGCCGGCGTTTCCGCCGGAGCCGGGGAGGGACACGGTGGTGCCCTGCGCGCCGGTTCCGCCGTCGCCTCCCTCGCCGCCGCTGCCGCCGCCGCCGGCCTCCCCGCCGGCACCGCCCGCCCCGCCGTTGCCGGCTGCTCCTCCGGTGCCGCCGTGGCCTCCGGTGCCGCTGTGCCCGCCGGTACCACCGGTACCGCCTGCGGACTCGTCCCCGATGCCAAGTCTGGGAGTCACGGCGGCACCGCCCGCCCCGCCGGTGCCGCCCTTGCCGGCACCGCCCCCGGTGCCACCCTGACCGCCGGTGCCACCGGCACCCCCGGCGGCCCCGCCGTTGCCGCCGGCTCCACCATCGGCTCCGGTGCCGCCAATTCCGCCGGTACCGCTTGCGGGTGCCGAGGACGTTCCGGTGCTGCCGCTACCGCCGTTGCCGCCGTCGCCGCCAACACCGCCGCTCCCACCGATGCCGCCGCCCCCGCCGGTACCGCCATTGGCGCCGGCGGCGCCACCGGCACCCCCGTCGCCGCCCTTGCTGCCGGCGGTACCGTCGCCGCCGTTGTCGCCGGTGAACACGTTGGCGTCGCCGCCGTCGACTCCGTTGCCGCCAGCACCGCCGTGACCGCCCTGCGCGCCATTTCCGCCGACGCCCTCGTTGCCCGCCTGACCGCCGGTACCGGCCAGCCGGGCCGCACCGGGGGCCCCGCCGGCGCCGCCGACGCCACCCTGACCGCCGGTGCCGCCCGCGTCGGTAGCCGTCCCGGCGCCGCCGGTACCGCCGTCGCCGCCGGTCGCGCCGCTGCCGCCGGTACCGCCGTTGCCGCCGGTGCCGTTGCTGCCGCCCTGCCCGCCGGCACCGCCGTTGCCGTCGGCCCGCCGTCGACGCCCGGATCGCCGGTTCCCGCGGTGGGGCCGGCAGCGCCGTTGCCGCCGGGCGTACCGTCTCCGCCCGCACCACCGTGTCCACCGGTGCCGCCGATGCCGAGGCTGCCGGTCTGACCGCCACCGCCGGAGCCGGCGGCGCCGCCGGTCCCGGGCTCGCCGCCTTGACCGCCGTCACCGCCGCTGCCACCCGCACCGGTCACCCCGCCACCGGTGATTCCGTCCGCCCCGGCTCCACACATGCCGCCAGCGCCGCCGTGGCCACCCTGACCGCCGTCGCCCGCGGCACCGCCTCCCAGCGCGGCGCCACCGGCACCGCCGTTGCCGCCGTTGCCGCCGATGTAGCCGTTGGTGCCGCCCTCGCCGAGGGCCGCCCCGTCGATGCCGGGCGCGCCAGCACCGCCGGTACCGCCGGTGCCGCCGGTCCCGCCGGTGCCGAAACCGCCGGTCAACCCGGCGTTGGTCAGTGGTCCCGCGGCGCCCGCGGTGCCGCCGCCACCCGCGGCGCCACCGGCACCACCGTTGCCGCCGGTGCCGGCGGCGATGCTGGTGGTGCCCGCTCCGCCAGTGTCGCCGATGCCGCCGGTGCCGCCTTGGCCGCCGAGTCCTCCGGCGCCAGCGTGGCCGAACAGCACCGGCCCGCCGCCACCGGCGCCGCCGGCACCGCCGTTGCCACCCAGACCGCCGTCGCCGCCGGTGCCGCCGGCGGCCGCAGCTGCCGCGCCCGCGGCCCCGTCGCCACCTTGGCCGCCCGCCCCGCCGTCGCCGCCGTTCATGAACAATCCGCCAGCGCCACCGTTGCCGCCGATGCCGCCATTCCCGGCCGCGCCGCCGCTGCCGGTCCCGGTGGCGCCGATGCCACCGGACCCACCCGACCCGCCGGCACCGACCAGCCAGCCGGCGTCTCCGCCGGTGCCGCCGACGCCGCCGGTGCCGCCGACGCCGCCGGTGCCGCCGCCGGTCCCGCCGATACCGCCGGCCCCGCCGGCGCCACCGCCGCCGATGAGCCAGGACCCACTGCCGCCATTGCCGCCCATGCCACCCATGCCGGCGCCGGCCGCGCCGGTGCCGCCGATCCCGCCGCCGCCGAACAGCAGCCCGCCGCTACCTCCATTGCCACCGCTGGCGCCGCCGGTCCCGCCGGCGCCACCCGCGCCGCCATTGCCCAACAAGCCGGCCGATCCGCCGCTGCCGCCAGCCTGGCCGGCAGCACCGGCCGCGCCGTTGCCTCCGCTGCCGAACAACCAGCCGCCGTCGCCGCCGTTGCCTCCGAGCGTCGTCGCATTGGCGCCGTTGCCGATGATCGGGCGGGCCAGCAGGCTCTGCGCGGGTGCGCTCACCGGGTTGATGGCCAGCTGCAGCGGCGATGTGCCGGTTGTCTCCGCGGCGGCGTAGGCCACCGCGCCCGCACTCAGGACCCGCTCCAACTGGGTATGCAATGCGGCCGCTTGGCCGGCCAACCGCTGGTAGTCGGCGGCGTGCGCGGAGAAGAACGCGGCGATGGCGGTGGACACCTCGTCGGCGGCCGCTGTCAGCATCGCGGTGGTGGGACCCGCCGCCGCGGCGTTAGCCGCGGCGACTGATGAACCGATGCCGGCCAGGTCGCCGGCGGCCGCCGTCATCGCCTATGGCGCGACAATCAGGTAGGACATCCGGGGCACCTTGGGTTCTGAGAAACACGACCTGGGCACTATCGAGGCGGATGCTATCCCGATCGGCGAAATTCATTGAGTGTTTTTCACCGAAGATCAGGCTTCGGCTACGACTGGTCGCGGATGGGCCAAACCGGATCGCCACAGTCGACACCGTCGGCCGCGAGCTGGCGTTTGAGCACCTTGAACGTCTCGGTTCGGGACAGCGCCGAACAGATCCGGACGTAGGACGGCCACTGCTTGGGGCCGAGGTCGGATTGACCGGCCAGGAATGCGCGGAACTTGTCGACATCGAACTTCGCACCGGGGGTGAGCACCATCGCCGCCATCACTTGGTCTCCGACCACCGGATCGGGTATCGCGTAGACCGCAACTTGGATGGCGTCGGGATAACGCAGCAGTACCCGCTCGATCGGTGCGGTTCCGAGGTTTTCACCATCGACCCGCATCCAATCGCCTAGGCGGCCAGCGAAGTACGCGTAGCCGGCCGCATCGCGGTAGGCGAGGTCGCCGCTGTGGTAGACGCCGCCCGACATCCGCTGCGCCGAGGCGGCCTCGTCGTTGTAGTAGCCCTCGAACCGGCCCGGCCCCGCGGTGTTCACCAGCTCCCCGACGGCTCCCACCGGACACTGCTGGCCCGTCTCGGGGTCGACAATCTCGATGTTCTCCGGCAGCGGACCCAACGAGCCCGCCGGGGTATCGGGGGTTCGCGCGATGGCTACACCCCCCTCGGTGGAACCGAAGCCGTCCTGGACGACGCAGCCGAAGCGACATCCGAAACGCTCGATATCGCCGGGTACACCTTCGTTGCCGTAGACGGCTCGCAACGGGTTGTCCGCGTCATCGGGTCGTTCGGGTGTGGCCAGCACATACGACAACGGCTTGCCCACGTAGTTTGCATAGGTGGCGCCGTAGCGGCGCACGTCGGAAAGAAACTGCGAAGCGGAGAACTTGCGCCGCAACGCCATTGATCCCTGGCATGCCACCGCCACCGCCCATCCCACCAGGACTGCGTTGGAGTGGAACAACGGCATCGACACATAACAGACGTCGTCGCGCCCGAGGCCGAAGCGCTGCGTCATGGTCACGCCCGCGATCGCGACCTTGCTGTGGCTGCACTTGACCGCCTTGGGATCACCGCTGGTGCCGGAGGTGTAGATGAGCATGAAAAGATCGGCCGGTGCGGCAGTTTGAAAGCTGATCTCCGAATTACGATGCGCAGCAATCACTTCCGCCCACTCGACTGAGTCGACGTTGACGTGCTCGATGCCGTCCAGGGTGCTCGCCGATGCCGTGTCGGCGAGCACCATCTGGCAGTCGGCGTGTTCGATGTCGCGGGCAAGTGCCGCGCCGCGGCGTACCGGATTGAGGCCTACCGGAATGATTCCGGACATTCCGGCTGCGGCCAGCATCGCCGAGAAGAACGGCGTGTTCTGCAGCAACACGCCGACATGCGGCGGGCGAGTGGGGTCAAGGCGCTCACGCAGCGCCGCGGCGATCGCGGCGCCGTGCCCGATGTGGTCTGCCCAGCTGGTGAAGGAGTCTTCGAAATAGATTCCCCGGTCTCCGATTTCGGCGAGCGGGACCAGCAGCTGGGGGACGGTGGGGTCCGCGCTCAATTCAGCCCCTTCGTTGGTCTCGACGAGCGTGAAGCTGCGGCCGCGCCCAGCGCCGTCGCCTCCTACGCTGGAGTCTCCGCCAGTTCACGGCCGATTTGGCGAAGCGCTGTGGTGGCCCCGCCCAGAGCGAACTCGGCTTCCTTGGCGGCCAGGAAGTAACGGTGCACCGGATGATCGGTGTCGACACCGACCCCGCCGTGCACATGCACGATGGTGTGCGCGACACGGTGGCCGGCCTCAGCCGCCCAGAAGCCCGCCGATGCCACATCGATCTCAGCGGGCAGGTCCTCCGATACCCGCCAAGCGGCCTGGGTCAGTGTCAGTCGCAATCCCTTGACGTCGATGTAGCCGTCGGCCAGGCGCTGTCCCACCGCCTGGAAACTGCCGATCGGGCGGTCGAACTGCTCGCGGGTACGCGCGTATTCGGCGGTCATCTGGAGTCCGCGTTCGAGTACCCCGAGCTGAAATGCGCTGCGGCCCAGGGTATTAACGGTGCGCAGCCAGGCGGTGACATCGGATCCGCCGATCCCGCGTGCGGCATCCACCTCCGTGCCGTCCAGGGCCAGATGGCCGACGCTGCCCAGGCCGGTAGTCTGCAGCGCGGTGACGCTGACCCCGGGGTCATCGGCGGCAACCAGGAAAACAACGGTGCCGGAATCGGTTTCGGCGGGAACAAGAAAGGCGTCTGCGACCGGACCGTAGCCCACCTGAGTGCGGGTGCCGGTGAGACGGAAACCCGCGCCGGACCGCGCAGCCTGGACCGGTCCCTCGCCCATCTCCGCGTCAAGGGCCACGGCAAGGATCTTCTCACCGCCGACCGCCGCGGCACCCCAGCTCTGCTGCAGTTCTTCGGAGCCGAACCGGGCCAGCGCGCCAGCGGCCAAAACCACCGACTCGAGGTAGGGCACGGCGGCTAGCTGATGCCCGAGCGCGACCAGGATCGCAACCTGCTCGAGCACCCCGAAACCGTCACCGCCCACCTGGGTGGCGGCGGCACTGGACAGGATGTCGCTGTCGATCAGCTTGCGCCACAGCTCGCGGTCGAATCGTTGCTCCAACCCGTCGAGCTGGCGCTGGTGCTCGGGCGTGCACACCGCGTCCACGATGGTGTCGACCAGACCGCCAAGATCCTGAGCCGCTTCAGTCGTCGAGAAGTCCATAGAAGTCCGTCCTCTGAGAATGTGTGAAAGTCAGCGGTTGGCCCGGGGCAGTCCCAGGGCGACCATGCCGATGATGTCGCGCTGGACTTCGTTGGTGCCGCCGCCGAAGGTCAGGATCAGACACGCCCGGTGCATCCGCTCGACGCGCCCGCGAAGCAACGCGCCGGGGGAGTCCTGACGCAGGGTGGCCGCGGTGCCCAGGACCTCCATGAGCAGCCGGTAGGCCTCGGTGGCCAGCTCGGTGCCGAACACCTTGGCGGCCGATGCGTCCGCCGGTGACGGGGCGGCGTCGTTCGAGGCCAGCTCCCAGTTGATCAGCTTGAGCACCTCGACCTTGGCGTGCACCCGGGCCAGGTTCAGCTGCACCCACTCCGAGTCGATGAGACGGGCGCCGCCGGCATCCTTGGTGTTTTGCGCCCATTCGCGGACTTCCCGCAGGGCCATGGATATCGGTGCCGACGAGACCAGGGCCACCCGCTCGTGGTTTAGCTGGTTGGTCACCAGTTTCCAGCCCGCGTTCTCCTCACCGATCAGGTTGGTCACCGGCACCCGCACGTCGGTGTAGTAGGTCGCACTGGTGTCGGGTCCGGCCATGGTGTGCACCGGTGTCCACGAGAAGCCTTCGGCGGTCGTGGGAACGACCAGCATGGAGATGCCGCGGTGTTTCTTGGCCTCCGGGTTGGTGCGCACCGCCAGCCAGACCCAGTCCGCGTAGGCGATCAGGCTGGTCCACATCTTCTGGCCGTTGATCACATAGTCGTCGCCGTCGCGAACCGCCGTGGTTCGCAGGTTGGCCAGGTCGGTGCCCGCGCCCGGCTCGGAGTAGCCGATGGAGAAGTGCAGATCCCCGGCGGCGATCTTGGGGAGGAAGAACTTCTTCTGCTCGTCGGTGCCGAAGGCCATGATGGTCGGCGCCACGCTATTGATCGTCAGGAACGGCACCGGGGCACCGGCGATGGCCGCCTCGTCGGTGAAGATCAGCGAGTCCATCGGCGAGCGGTCCTGGCCGCCGTATTCCTTCGGCCAGTTCAGGGTGAGCCACCCGTCCTTGCCCATCTGGGCAACCGTCTCGCGGTAGACGTTGCCGGTGCCGTATTCGCCCTGGACCGAACTCAGCGCCTCGCGGCGCTCCGGCGTCATCAGGGTGGTGAAATACGACCGCAGTTCGCGGCGCAGCTCCTCCTGCTCGGGTGTGTAACTGATGCGCATTCCTGCCGCCTCCGGTCAACCGATTGGGTTGGGTAACCGGCCATGACAGGCATCTCCACACCTGCCGACACGCAGCCAACGGTACCCATGCGTTACCCCGGTTGTAACACGTTCTAGTCTGGGAATCCAGCGACCGTTTCGTCAGCGGTGCGGTCGTCCTAGGGTGGTGCTACACAATGATCACTGGCTGGCCCAGGTTCTGGGCAAGATCAAGGAGGGCGCCGTGCGAGTGATAGTCGACCGTGACCGGTGCGAAGACAACGCCGTGTGCCTGGGGATTGCTCCGGATATCTTCGACTTGGACGACGACGACTATGCGGTCGTCAAGACGGATCCCATCCCCCCCGACCAGGAGGCTCTGGCCGAGCAAGCGATCGCCGAATGCCCGCGTGCGGCCCTGTTGCGTGAGGATTAGGCCAGCGGCCCGCTGTGCCCGGCATGGCGTAGCCGCCATGGCGTAACCGGAAACTAGAGGTATTCATAAATTGACTAGCAGCACGAACGTGACCGATCTGTCCGGAAGGGTCGCGGTGGTCACCGGCGCGGCCGCGGGACTGGGCCGTGCCGAGGCGGTCGGCCTGGCCCGGCTCGGCGCCACCGTGGTGGTCAACGACATCGGCTCGGCCTTGGACGCCTCTGACGTCATTGATGAGATCAGCGCCGTCGGTGCCAAGGCGATTGCGGTGGCCGGCGACATCAGCCAGCGCGCCACCGCCGATGAACTGATTGCCACCGCCGATGGGCTGGGCGGGCTCGACGTCGTGGTCAACAACGCCGGCATCACCCGCGACCGGATGCTGTTCAACATGACCGACGAGGACTGGGACCAGGTCATCGGGGTGCACCTGCGCGGCCACTTCCTGCTGACCCGCAATGCGGCAACCTATTGGCGCCAGAAAGCCAAGGCGGCCGGGGGCTCGATATTTGGGCGGCTGGTCAACACCTCATCGGAAGCGGGGCTGGTCGGTCCCGTCGGGCAGGCCAACTACGGCGCCGCCAAGGCCGGCATCACCGCACTCACTCTGTCCGCGGCGCGGGCGTTGGGCCGTTACGGCGTATGCGCCAACGCGATCTGTCCGCGGGCCCGCACCGCCATGACCGCCGACGTCTTCGGGGCGACGCCCGACGTGGCGGCGGGCGAGATCGACCCGTTGTCGCCGGAACACGTGGTGACTCTGGTGCAGTTTCTGGCGTCCCCGGCGGCCGCGGCGGTCAACGGGCAGCTGTTCATCGTCTACGGTCCGCAGGTGACGCTGGTGGCGGCGCCGACGGCGGAGCACAAGTTCAGTGCGGACGGCCCGGCCTGGGAGCCCGGCCAGCTAACCGATACATTGCACGATTACTTTGCTGGGCGAAACCCCGAACACAACTTTTCCGCTAGCTCGCTGATGGCTTGAGCAGGAATAAGTGGACTTTGCCCGGGGCCTGCCATCGGCTAGGGCCGGTGGCGGACTTACCCGCGCGGCAACGCAACTGACCAGCAAGATTGATCGTGATTATACGAGTATCCGTTCATTGACATGCCCAAGTCGTTCTGAGTTAGTATGAGCCGGCTCACACGAAGGCAAGTGCGGACCCTGGGCTGGCTCTTGGGAAACACTGGCGTCGTCGCCGACTGGGACGGGGGACCAAGTTGATCCAACAACTTGCGGTTCCAGCCCGGGCGGTCGGCGGGTTTTTCGAGATGTCCATCGACACCGCGCGCGCCGCCTTCCGGCGGCCGTTTCAATTCCGGGAGTTCCTCGACCAGACGTGGATGGTGGCCCGGGTATCACTGGTGCCCACGCTGCTGGTCTCCATCCCGTTCACGGTGCTGGTGGCATTCACCCTGAACATCTTGTTGCGCGAGATCGGTGCCGCCGACCTTTCGGGGGCCGGGACCGCGTTTGGCACCATCACCCAGCTGGGGCCGGTGGTTACCGTGCTGGTGGTGGCAGGTGCCGGCGCCACCGCGATCTGTGCGGATCTGGGTGCTCGCACCATCCGCGAGGAGATCGATGCGATGCGGGTGCTGGGCATCGACCCCATCCAACGCTTGGTGGTGCCCCGGGTCCTGGCTTCCACTGTGGTTGCGCTGCTGCTCAACGGCTTGGTGTGCGCGATCGGCCTGTCGGGTGGCTACGCGTTCTCGGTCTTTCTGCAGGGCGTCAACCCCGGTGCGTTCATCAACGGTCTGACCGTGCTGACCGGGCTGCGCGAGTTGATCCTCGCCGAGATCAAGGCCCTGCTGTTCGGGGTGATGGCAGGTCTGGTCGGCTGCTATCGCGGCCTGACCGTCAAGGGCGGGCCCAAAGGCGTGGGCAATGCGGTCAATGAGACCGTGGTCTACGCGTTCATCTGCCTATTCGTGATCAACGTGGTAATGACCGCTATCGGCGTGAGAATCTCGGCCCGGTAACAAATGACCGATAGCAAGCGATGGTGATGAGGCGATGAGCTATGACGTCACTATCCGCTTTCACCGGTTCATGTCGAGGCTGGTTCGGCCGGTCGACAACTTTGGCGAGCAGGCGCTGTTCTACGGCGAAACCGTGCGCTCCATCCCCAACGCGATCACGCGCTACCGCAAGGAAACGATCCGACTGGTAGCCGAGATGACGCTGGGCGCGGGGGCCCTGGTCATGATCGGTGGGACCGTCGGAGTGGCGGCCTTTCTGACCCTGGCGTCCGGCGGCGTCATCGCCGTGCAGGGCTACTCATCGCTGGGCGACATCGGTATCGAGGCGTTGACCGGCTTTCTGTCGGCGTTCCTGAACGTGCGTGTCGTCGCTCCGGTGATCGCCGGTATCGCACTGGCGGCCACCATCGGCGCCGGTGCCACCGCGCAGCTTGGCGCGATGCGGGTGTCCGAGGAGATCGATGCCGTCGAGTGCATGGCGGTCCACTCGGTCTCCTACCTGGTGTCGACGCGGTTGATCGCCGGGCTGGTCGCGATCATTCCGCTGTACTCGCTTGCGGTGCTGGCGGCTTTTTTCGCCGCCCGCTTCACCACGGTTTTCATCAACGGACAGTCCGCGGGACTCTATGACCACTATTTCAATACCTTCCTGATTCCATCCGATCTGCTGTGGTCATTTCTGCAAGCCATCGTGATGGCGATCGCGGTAATGCTGGTGCATACGTACTACGGCTACAACGCCAGCGGCGGCTCGGTGGGGGTCGGGATCGCCGTCGGTCAGGCGGTGCGTACCTCGCTGATTGTCGTCGTAGTCATTACCCTTTTCATTTCGCTCGCCGTTTACGGAGCGTCCGGCAATTTCAACCTCTCTGGATAAGGACTCGATAGGGCTATGGCAGGCGGCGGATCGCGACGCACCTCCGCGCGGGTGGCGGCAGCGCTGCTGGCTAGCTTGTTGGTGGCGGGCATCGCCCTGACCTACCTGTCCTACACCTCGGCCTTCACTCCGACCGACACCGTGGTCGTCTCCTCGCCACGGGCCGGGCTGGTGATGGAGAAGGGCGCCAAGGTCAAATACCGCGGAATCCAGGTGGGCACGGTCGAGGACATCTACTACAGCGGCGATCAGGCGCGGCTGAAGCTGGCCATCCGAAGCGCCGAGATGCACTTCATCCCGTCGAACGCGACGGTCCACATCGCCGGAAACACCATTTTCGGCGCCAAGTCGGTGGAGTTCATCCCGCCCAAGACGCCGTCGCCGACCTCGCTGCACCCCAATGCGAAGGTGACGGCCTCCGAGGTTCAGCTCGAGGTCAACACCCTGTTCCAGTCGCTGATAGATCTGCTGCACAAGATCGACCCGGTCGAGTTGAACGGAACGCTCAGCGCGCTGTCGGAGGGGCTGCGTGGTCACGGCGACGACCTGGGCGCGCTGCTGTCCGGCCTGAATACGCTTACCCGCCAAGCCAATCCGAAATTGCCGACGCTGCAGGAGGACTTCCGCAAGGCGGCGATCGTGACCAACACCTACGCCGACGCGGCGCCCGACCTCAACACCGTGTTCGACAGCCTCCCGACGATCAACAAGATGGTCGTGGACAAGCAGAACGACCTGGACACCACGCTGCTGGCCACCATCGGTCTGGCCAACAACGGTTACGAGACGCTGGCGCCGGCCGAGCAAGATTTCATCGCCGCCATCAACCGGTTGCGGGCCCCGGTGAAGGTGGCGCATGACTACTCGCCGGAATTCGGCTGCCTGTTCAAAGGCATCGGGCGCGGAATCAAGGAATTCGCCCCGTTGATCGGCGTCCGCAAGGCCGGCCTGTTCACCTCGTCGAGCTTCGTGTTGGGCTCGCCCTCCTACACCTACCCGGAGAGCCTGCCGATCGTGAACGCCTCGGGCGGTCCGAATTGCCGTGGCCTGCCCGATATTCCGACCAAGCAGACCGGCGGGTCGTTCTACCGGGCACCCTTTCTGGTCACCGACAACGCCAACATCCCCTACGAGCCGTTCACCGAGGTACAGGTCGACGCGCCCTCGACACTGCAATTCGTGTTCCACGGCACCTTTGCGGAACGGGACGACTTCTGATGGCGTCCGGGGGTATGCCGTCGCACCGGTCGATGGTGATCAAGGTCAGCGTTTTCGGGGTGGTCATGTTGGTGGTGGCCGCCGCTTTGGTCGTGGTATTTGGGGATTTTCGCTTTGGGCCCACCAACGTCTACCACGCGACGTTCACCAACGCGTCGCGCCTCAAGGTGGGCCAGAAGGTTCGAATCGCGGGGGTGCCGGTCGGTTCGGTCAAGGCCGTCGACCTCAACCCGGACAACACGATCGACGTGGCATTCGCGATCGACAGGGCGTACACGATGTACTCGTCGACGCGGGCGGTGATCCGATACGAAAACCTGGTTGGTGA
This sequence comes from Mycobacterium ulcerans subsp. shinshuense, assembly GCF_002355775.1. NCBI lineage: Bacteria > Bacillati > Actinomycetota > Actinomycetes > Mycobacteriales > Mycobacteriaceae > Mycobacterium > Mycobacterium ulcerans. The sequence goes on from NZ_AP017624.1 coordinate 487,230, forward strand.
CCGGTATCTGGAGATCACCTCGGGGCCCGACGAGCTGCGCAAGCTGCCCCCGGGCGGCACCATCAACGCCGAGCACACCCAACCCGCGCTGGATCTGGACGCATTGCTGGGCGGGTTGCGCCCGGTGCTCAAGGGCCTGGACGCCGACAAGGTCAACACCGTCACCGGCGCCGTCATCGAGTTGCTGCAGGGCCAGGGCGGGGCGCTGGCCAACGTGCTCGCCGATACCAGCGCCTTCTCGACCGCGCTGGCCCGACGTGACCAGCTCATCGGCGACACGATCACCAACCTCAACTCGGTGCTGGCCACCGTCGACCAGCGCAGCGCACAGTTTTCGGCCAGCGTCGACCAGCTGCAGCAGCTGATCACCGGGCTGGCCGAGAACAAGGACGTCATCGCGGGAGCCATCCCGCCGCTGGCATCGACGACGACGGACCTCACGGAGCTGCTGAAGAATTCGCGCCGGCCGTTGCAGGGGCTGTTGGAAAACGCGCGGCCGCTGGCCACCGAACTCGACAACCGCAAGGACGAGGTCAACAACGACGTCGAGCAGCTGGGCGAGGACTACCTGAGGTTGGCCGCCCTCGGCTCGTACGGGGCGTTCTTCAACATCTACTTCTGCACGGTGACAATCAAGATCAACGGTCCGGCCGGCAGTGACATCCTGATCCCGATGGGCGGCCAGCCCGATCCCAGCAAGGGGAGGTGCGCTTTTGCCAAGTAGCAAACACGACCGCGACTCGCTTCGCACCGGCATCTTCGGTGTGGTGCTGGTGATCTGCGTGGTGCTCATCGCATTCGGCTACAGCGGACTGCCGTTCCTGCCGCAGGGCAAGACCTACAACGCGTACTTCTCCGACGCCGGCGGCATCACTCCCGGAAACAACGTCTACGTTTCGGGCTTCAAGGTCGGCACCGTCTCGGATGTGAGTCTGGCCGGGGACGCCGCCAAGATCACCTTCAGCGTGGACCGCCACGTCGTGGTCGGCGACCAGTCACTGGCCGCGATCCGCACCGACACCATCCTCGGCGAGCGCTCCGTTGCGGTGACCCCCGCGGGCAGCGGGAATGCCACCACGATCCCGTTGAGCCGCACCACCACCCCCTACACGCTCAATGGCGCCCTGCAGGATCTGGGCGGCAGCGCGAGCAACCTGGACAAGCCGCAGTTCGAGCACGCGCTGCGGGTGCTCACCGAGACGTTGCACGACGCCACCCCGCAGCTGCGCGGTGCACTTGATGGCGTGACCGCGCTGTCGCGCACCCTCAACACCCGCGATGAGGCGCTGCAAGGCCTGCTGGCGCATGCCAAGACGGTGACGGGGGTGTTGTCCGAACGTGCCGCGCAGGTCAACAAGTTGATCCAGGACGGCAACCAGCTGTTCGCGGCCCTGGATGAGCGACGTTCTGCGCTCGGCGCGCTGATCTCGGGGATCGACGACGTTTCGGTCCAGCTTTCCGGGTTTGTCAACGACAACCGCGAAGAGTTCGGGCCGGCACTGAGCAAGCTGAACCTGGTCGTGAGCAACCTCAACGAGCGTCGCGACTACATCACCGAGGCGCTCAAGCGGCTGCCCGCCTATGCGACCACGCTGGGCGAAGTGGTGGGCTCCGGCCCGGGCTTCAACGTCAACGTCTACAGCGTGCTGCCTGCACCGATGGTGGCCATGGTGTTCGACACCGTGTTCCAGCCGGGCAAGCTGCCGGATAGCTTTGCCGACTACCTGCGCGGGCTGATTCAGGAGCGCTGGATCATCAGGCCGAAGTCACCATGATGAAGCAACGTCTCAGTAGTCGGGGTATGCGGACGGTCACCATCGTCGCGCTGGTTGCGGCGTTGGTCGGCGGCCTCTACGTGCTGTTCTCCGGGGGCGAGAGCGGCCGGAAAGTCGTCGCGTACTTCACCTCCGCCGTTGGCATCTACCCCGGGGACGAGGTTCGCATCCTCGGTGTGCCGGTCGGGCGGATCGACTCGATCGAGCCGCGGCCGGCCGACGTCAAGATCACGATGTCGGTGTCCAACGACGTCAAGATTCCGCGGGATGCCCAGGCGCTGATCGTTTCGCCGAACTTGGTGGCGGCGCGGTTCATTCAGCTCACCCCGGTTTACACCGGCGGAGCGGTGCTGCCCGACGGAGCGAGCATCGATCTGTCCCGCACCGCGATCCCGGTCGAATGGGACGAAATCAAGGAATCGCTGACCCAACTGGCTGTCCAGCTCAGTCCGGCGGCCGGCGAACTTCAGGGCCCGCTGGGAGCCGCGATCAACCAGGCCGCAGACACCCTCAACGGCAACGGCGACTCGTTCCACAACGCGTTGCGGGAACTGTCGCAAGTGGCTGGACGCCTTGGTGATTCGCGCAACGACATCTTCAGCACGGTCAAGAATCTGCAAGTGCTGGTCGACGCGCTCTCGCAGAGCAACGAACAGATTGTGCAGTTCGCCGGCCATGTGGCCTCGGTGTCGCAGGTCCTCGCCGATAGCTCGCGCAACCTCGACAACACCTTGGGCACGCTCAACCAGGCGCTTTCGGACATCAAAGGCTTCCTGCGCGAAAACAACTCGACGCTGATCGAAACGGTCAACCAGCTCGGCGACCTCACCCAGACCCTCAGTGACCAGAGCGACAACATTGAGCAGGTGTTGCACGTGGCCGGTCCCGGTATCACCAACTTCTACAACATCTATGACCCCGCACAGGGCACCCTCAACGGGTTGCTTTCCATACCCAACTTCGCCAACCCGGTTCAGTTCATCTGCGGTGGTTCCTTTGACACCGCGGCCGGGAAATCGGCGCCCGACTACTACCGGCGCGCCGAACTATGTCGGGAGCGGCTGGGTCCGGTGTTGCGCCGGCTCACGGCCAACTACCCGCCGTTCCTGTTCCACCCGCTCAACACCATCACCGCCTACAAAGGCCAGATCATCTATGACACCCCGGCCACTCAGGCCAAAGCCGAGACACCGGTTCCGGAGCTGACCTGGATCCCGGCTCACCCCGCACCGCAACCCGCGCCGGGAAACACCACCGATCTGCAGAGTCTGTTTGTTCCCCAGGCCCCCGGGCCCACGCCCGTATCTCCGCCGGGTTACGGTCCCGCGCCCGGGCCTCCGCCCGCGCCGGCCCCGGCCGGACCGGATGCCGGCCTGTCGAGCCCGGCGCCGGGGGCGCCGCTGCCCGCCGAGCAGGGGGCCGGCGGATGAGCCGAATCTGGATACGCAGCAGCGTGTTTGTGGCGTTCAGTGCGCTGCTGGCTGGCTGTCAGTACGGCGGGCTGAATTCCCTGCCGATGCCCGGCACCGCCGGCCACGGTGGCGGTGCGTATTCGGTCACGGTGGAAATGCCGGACGTGGCGACGCTTCCGCAGAACTCACCGGTGATGGTCGACGAGGTCACCGTCGGCAGTGTCTCCGGCATCAATGCGGTGCAGCGACCCGACGGATCCTTCTATGCCGCGGTCAAATTGGCCTTGGACAAGAACGTGGTGCTGCCGGCCAACGCGACCGCGAAGGTCTCTCAGACGTCCCTGCTGGGGTCACTGCACATCGAACTGGCCGCACCGACCGACAAACCCGCCGAAGGCAGGCTCGCCGACGGGTCAAGGATCCCGGAATCGCACACCGGTCGATCTCCCACCACCGAGGAGGTCTTCTCGGCGCTGGGCGTGGTGGTGAACAAGGGCAATGTCGGCGCGCTAGAAGACATCACCGATGAGGTCTACCAGGCGGTCGCGGGCCGGCAAGGGCAGTTCGTCGACCTCGTGCCCAGGCTCGCGGAACTGACGGCGGGCCTCAACAAGCAAGTCGACGACATCATCGGTGCGGTGGACGGGCTCAACCGATTCTCCGCAATCCTGGCCAGGGACAAGGACAATCTAGGCCGCGCGCTGGACACCTTGCCCGACGCGCTTCGGGTGCTCAACAAGAATCGCGGCAACATCGTCGAGGCGTTCTCTTCGCTGAAGAGACTGGCCATGGTCACCTCGAACGTGCTGTCCAAGACCAAGGTGGATTTCGCCGAAGACCTCAAGGGCCTGTACTCGGTTGTCAAGGCGCTCAACGACAACCGCAAGGACTTTGTCTCCTCATTGCAGCTGTTGCTGACGTTCCCGTTCCCCAACTTCGGGATCAAGCAGGCGGTGCGCGGCGACTACCTCAACGTGTTCACCACCTTTGACCTGACTTTGCGCCGGATCGGTGAAACGTTCTTCACCACCGCCTACTTCGACCCGAACATGGCGCACATGGACGAGATCGTGAACCCGCCCAACTTCTTGCTCGGCGAAATGGCCAACCTGTCCGGACAGGCGGCCGACCCGTTCAAGATTCCAGCCGGCACGGCGTCACAGTAGGGGCCGAGACGATGATCGACAAGCTCACCAAGATCCAGCTGTCCATCTTTGCGATCATCACGGTCCTCACCTTGACGGTGATGGGCATCTTCTACTTGCGGCTGCCCGCCACGTTCGGCATTGGTACCTATGAGGTGAGCGCCGACTTCGTCGCGGGCGGGGGCCTGTACAAGAACGCCAACGTCACCTATCGGGGTGTCGCGGTCGGGCGGGTGGAATCGGTTGGCCTGAACCCCAACGGGGTGACCGCGCAGATGCGGCTCAACAGTGGCACCGCCATCCCGTCCAACGTCACAGCCACCGTGAAGAGTGTGTCGGCGATCGGTGAGCAGTACATCGATCTGGTTCCGCCCGACGATCCGTCGGCGGGCAGGCTGCACGACGGATCCCGGATCGAGCGCAACAACACCCGGATCGGCCAGGACGTCGCCGACCTGCTGCACCAAGCCGAGACGCTGGTCAACAGCCTCGGTGATACCCGGCTGCGCGAGGTGCTCCACGAGGCCTTCGTGGCCACCAACGGCTCGGGGCCGGAGCTGGCTCGGCTGGTGGAGTCGGCACGATTGCTGGTCGACGAGGCGAACGCCGACTACCCGCAGGTCTCGCAGTTGATCGACCAGGCCGGGCCGTTCCTGCAAGCGCAGGTGCGAGCCGGTGGCGACATCAAATCGTTGGCCGACGGGTTGGCCCGGTTCACCGCGGAACTGCGCCAGGCCGATCCGGGGCTTCGCAATACGTTGGCCACCGCACCGGATGCCATCGATGAGGCCAACACCGCGTTTTCCGGTATCCGTCCGTCCTTTCCGGCGCTGGCGGCAAACCTGGCCAACCTGGGCAGGGTCGGGGTGATCTATAACAAGTCAATCGAGCAACTGTTGGTGGTCTTTCCGGCCTTGTTCGCCGCGATCACCACCGCCGCCGGCGGTGTGCCGCAGGACGAGGGTGCCAAGCTGGACTTCAAGGTCGACCTGAACGACCCGCCGCCATGCAACGTGGGATTTCTGCCGCCGCCCTTGATTCGGTCACCCGCCGACGAGACGTTGCGTGAACTTCCGCCGGACATGTACTGCAAGGTCGCGCAGAACGACGCCACCACGGTGCGCGGTGCGCGTAACTACCCCTGCCAGGAGTTCCCCGGCAAGCGGGCGCCCACCATTCAGCTGTGTCGTGACCCGAAGGGGTACTTCCCGGTTGGGCGCAACCCCTGGCGCGGTCCGCCGGTGCCCTACGACACGCCGGTCACCGATGGGCTCAACATTCTGCCCCCCAACAAGTTTCCCTACATTCCGCCGGACTCGGATCCGGATCCGGGCACTCCGATTGTGGGGCCGCCACCGCCCGGTGTGATCCCTGGTCCGCCACCGGCGCCCAACCAGCCGGCCCAGCCCGCTCCACCACCCAACGACAACGGGCCGCCGCTGCCGTTCACGTCGTGGATGCCGCCGGACTACCCGCCGCAGGCGCCGCAGATTCCCTACCCCAAGACGCTGCCGCCGCCGCCACCGCCGGTGGGCGTCGGCCCCGAACCCGGGCCGCAGCCACAAGCCAGCGGCCCGGCCTACACCACCTATGACCCGCTCACCGGTGTATTCAAGGACCCGGCCGGTGGCACTGGTATCTTCGTGGGTGGCATCAGCGGAGCGTCCAGCGCGGAGAATTGGGTGGATCTCATGCTTGCTCCAAGGACCATGTAAGCGCTGATGCGGGGGCCTATGTGGTGGAAGTAGTGGAATCGGCAGACGCGGATAAGCAGACGCCGACGCAGCGGGTGCGTCGGCGGGCGTCTCGTGCCGCGGGGCCCGCGAAAAGCGAGTCCGGCGAATCGGATGCGGGTGAAACCACCGTCGGGGTTACCGCCGCACCGAGCACTGCCAAGCGGCCGGCCAAGCCGGCCAAGCCGGCCAGGTCGCTGACGACGGTTCGGCCGCCGCCACGGCGTCCGGCCCACCGCAAGCTGGTCGGATGGCTGTCTGCGGCGGCCGGGCTGGTCCTGGCCGCCGCGCTGGGCACCGGCGTGGCCGTCCTGATGGTGGGGCACCGCGACGCCGAAGCCGTACAGGCCCGCCAGCAACGCTTCGTCGATACCGCCACCCAGACGGTGGTCAACATGTTCAGCTACACGCCCGACACCATCGACCAGGCCGTCAACCGGTTCGTCGACGGCACCAGCGGGCCGCTGCGCGGCATGCTGAGCGCGAACAACAACGTCGAGAACCTCAAGGGTCTGTTTCGCGCCACCAACGCCACCTCGGAGGCGGTCATCAACGGTGCCGCGCTCGAAGACATCGACTCCGTTACCGACAACGCGTCGGTGCTGGTCTCGGTCCGGGTCACGGTCGCCGACATCGATGGGGTCAACAAGCCCTCCATGCCCTACCGGTTGCGGGTCATCGTGCATGAGGACGACACCGGGCGGATGACCGGCTACGACCTGAAGTATCCGGACGGGGGCAACTGATGCGATTGCGGCGGTGGCAGCGGTGGGTGATCACTGTCGCGGCAAGCATGCTGGCTGTCGTCATCGTGGGGTTGGCCGCCCTCGGCGGTTGGTTCTATTGGGACCGAGTGGAGGCGCGCGGGGAGGCCGCGGCGCGCGCGGTGCTGCCCGGGCTGGCCGCCAAAGATATACCCCTGGTCTTCGGATACGACTACCAAACTGTCGAGCGCAGCCTCAATGCCGCCTATCCGTTGCTGACCCCGGCCTATCGCGAGGAATTCGAGAAGAGCGCCAACGCGCAGATCATCCCCGAGGCCAAGAAACGCGAAGTGGTGGTCCAGGCCAATGTCGTCGGCGTCGGAGTCATGGCGGCCAAACGGAATTCCGCGTCGGTGATGGTCTACCTGAACCGCACGGTGACCGACAAATCGCGCCAGCCGCTCTACGACGGCAGCCGACTTCGGGTGGACTACAAGCGCATCGGTGGAAAGTGGCTGATCGCGTACATCACGCCGATCTGAGTTTCCCGCTCACCCGCAGTGTCCTTGGTGCCCTCGGCGCAGTGTCAGTAGCACATCGCAATGTCGTTGCAGTACAACGGGTAACGCTCGATCGGGCTGGGCGGAGGCCCGACCATCTGCAGGGAGAACGGCTCCTTTTTCATGTCCGGCTGCATGCCGCAGACGGCATCGTGCAGTGTTGTATGCGTACCGCTCATCGTTTCATCGCTGAACGCATAGGTGTCGGTGGACGGTGCCGTGCCGCCGCCCGGACACACGACGCCGTCCTGTTTGGTGACGGTGAAGGTCCACAGCACGCTGGATAGCCGAGCTCTGCCGCTGAAGTTCTGCAGCTTTTCCGCCCGGGTTATCGGTGCGTTCGGTGTCGCGCTCACGACGTTGAGGGCACAGTTGAAGGCCCATACCACCGGGTCGGAGTAGTCGTTCATGTTGCGAGTGCCCGACGGCTGATCGCACAGCGCGGTGATTGTCCAGGTCACCCCCGACACCCCGGCCTCATTGAGGGTGTACGCGCCGTCCGGTGGGGGCCCCAGCGCGTGTGCCGGGCTTTCCGATTCCAGTGTCAGCCCCAGCGCGACGGCCGAAACAATGCCAGCGCCGACGGCCAGGCCATGGCGGATCTTCACGCCGAACCTCCCTTGAACGCCTTGCACGCCTTCTCGAGTATCACAGCGTTTCGGCCCGAAAACCATGGCTTTGGCGGCCGGGTTGGTCTAGTCGGCGGCGTCGGCCGAATCGTTGGGGCGCGAGTCGGCCAATGCGTCCAGGAAGGATCGGGCCCAGCGGTCCACGTCGTGAGCAAGTACCTGCCGTCGCATCGACCGCATCCGGCGCCGCCCCGCTTCCTCGGTCTGGTTGAGCGCCTCTTCGATCCCGTCCTTGACGCCTTCCAGGTCGTGCGGGTTGACCAGATAGGCGTGCCGGAGTTCGGCGGCGGCACCGGTGAATTCACTGAGCACCAGGGCGCCACCCAGATCGCTGCGGCAGGCCACGTACTCCTTGGCCACCAGGTTCATCCCGTCGCGCAGCGGGGTGACCAGCATGACGTCGCTGGCCACGAAGAAGGCGATGAGTTCGTTGCGCGGAACGGGCCGGTGTAGATAGTGCACCACCGGATGGCCAACCTCGGCGTACTCGCCGTTGATGTGGCCGACTTGGCGCTCGATGTCGTTGCGCAGGGTCTGGTAGCTCTCCACCCGTTCCCGGCTTGGTGTCGCCAACTGCACCAAGACGGTGTCGTCCCGCTTGACGCGGCCCTCGGCGAGCAGCTCGGAGAAGGCTTTGAGGCGGACATCGATTCCCTTGGTGTAGTCGAGCCGGTCGACACCAAGCAGGATCTTGCGGGGATTGCCCAGTTCGGCGCGAATCTCGCGGGATCGGCGCCTGATGTTACGGTCGTGGGCCGTCTGGTCGAGCGCGCCGGAGTCGATGGAGATGGGAAAGGCGCCGACGCGAATGGTGCGCGATCCCAATATCACCTCGCCGAACCGCGACCGCACCCCAACCGTCCCGCGCGAGGTGTCGGCTCCGACCAGTCTGCGCGACAGGATCAGGAAGTTCTGGGCACCGCCGGGCAGGTGGAAGCCGACCAAATCGGCGCCCAGCAGGCCCTGGATGATTTCGGTGCGCCAGGGGAGCTGCATAAACAGCTCCACCGGCGGGAAGGGGATGTGCAGGAAGAAGCCGATGGTCAGATCCGGGCGCATGGCACGCAACATCTTGGGGACCAACTGCAGCTGGTAGTCCTGCACCCAGACTGTCCCCCCGCGCGCGGCGGCCCGGGCGGTGGCCTCGGCGAACCGGCGATTGACGTCGACGTAGCGATCCCACCATTCGCGCTGATAGATCGGCCGGACGATGACGTCGTGATAGAGCGGCCACAGGGTGGCGTTGGAAAAACCCTCGTAGTACTGGGCGACGTCGTCAGCGCTGAGCCGTACCGGCTGAAGCTGCAATTCGTCTTGGACGATCGGCTCGTCCTGCACGTCCACGTCGTTTTCGACGACACCCGCCCAGCCGACCCAGGCCCCCCGCCGCCGGCGCAACAGCGGCTCGAGGGCCGTGACCAGCCCGCCGGGGCTGCGCTTCCAGACGATGGTGCCGTCGGGAAGCCGCTCCTGATCGACGGGCAGGCGGTTGGCGACAACTACAAAGTCTGAGTCCCCGAAGACCTCCGTGCTTGCAGGTTCCGCGGACTGGCGTCCCCCGGGACCCATTTAGTTCTCGGGCTTCGCCGGTCCAATACCGAGCATGGATAGGAAAACGCGGCATTCGTCGGCATCGTTTGCGTAGGCCGCGACGACACGCCTGGCCTGGTTGGCGGTGCTATCGGCGAGTGGCTCCACGTCGCCGATATCGCCATGATCAGTTTTTGTAGGCATCACACAACTGTAGGCCACACCCGTATTGCGTTGCAGCGATCGCCCTGGTTGGCGCGCTCAGCTCGGCTTAGAGGTCGCTGCCCAAGACCTCGCGAGCCAGCTCCCGCAGGGCCCGGCGATCCTCGGTCAGCGCCGCCCGTCCGGCGGGGGTGGCCCGGTAGACGCGACGCGTGCGGCCGTCGACAACCCGCTGCTCAGACAGCAGCAGACCGTCGGCCTCCAACCGATGCAGGGTCGGGTACAAGGTGCCGGGGCTGACCTTGTAGCCGTGCCGGCTCAGCTCCTCGGTCAGCCAGGCGCCGTGAACCTCATCGTCGGCGGCGTGATGCAGGATGTGCAATCGCACCGCCGCCCGCTGGAATTCCCGCACTCACACCACCTCCACGTAGTGACGAAACCGATATCGGATTGCGATTCTAGGCTCATGACGCGGTGGCCGAGGGCCGGGCCGGATCTCCCGCTAGCCCGATGCGGTTCTGCGGAGGTACCGAACCGACGCCGCCAGCACCGAAGTGGACAGCCAGCGTCGCGCCGAGGCGATGCGCTTGCGCAACCAAGGTCCCCCAGCGGCGAGGGCCCGCCAACGAAGCGCGCAGGAACGGCGGCGGCGACCACCAGAACCACCGACCCAATAGGCCCATGATCGCGGGCACCGCGAAGATGCGCACCACCAGCGTGTCGACGATGAGCCCGGCCCCGATGGTGGTGCCGACTTGCTCGATGCTGAGCACGTCGCTGGACGCCATGGCAAACATCGTGATCGCAAAGACGATGCCCGCGGTGGTGACTACCCCGCCGGCGCCACCGAAGGCACGGATCGTTGCCGTGCGAAGACCGACCCCGCGGTCCGGGTGGGCGAGTACCTCCTCGCGCACCCGCACCGTGAGCAGCAGGTTGTAGTCGGCGCCCACCGCCACCAACGAAATGAAGGCCATGGACTGCACCGCCCAGTGCAGGTCCTTGCCCAGCAGGTCGTGCCAGATGAACGTGCTGATGCCCAGCGCCGACAGATACGAGACGATCACCGCACCGATAACCACCGCCGCCGCCACCGGGCTGCGCAGCATCAACAGCACGATCAGAAACACCAATGCCAGCGCTGCCGCGGCAAGCAAGACAAAGTCGTGGTGGACGTACCCGCGCAACTCGGCGGTCGCGGTGCCGAAGCCGGCGATGTTCACCGTGCTTCCGGCCAGCACGCCCTCCTTGGTAGCGGCCTTGACGGCGGCGACGATCTGCGGAGACCGGTTGGCGCCATCCCCGCCGAAGACCGCGCCGTCGCCGAACACCAGCAGCCGAGTCACGTGTCCGTCGGGGGAGAAGTACAGGTTGGCCGCTCGCTGGAAGCGCGGGTCATTCCAGGCCTGCTGGGGCAGGTAGAAGGTGCCCTCGGCGCTGCCCTGAAAGCCTTGGCGCAGGCCCCGCAGATAATCAATGATGTCCGAAATCGCGGTGTGCGCATCGTGCACGGCGTCGGCGAGTTGTGCGGTCGTCGCGCTGAGCTGTGCCATGTCGGCGCCCATGATGGCCAGGGACTGATCGGCGGTGGTCAGGGACTTGGCCGTGTCGGACATTCCCGCGCCCAGCTGTGATGTTCCTTTGGCAAGCGAATTCGTTTCCACCACAATGGAATCAGCCAGATCGATCACCTTGAGTACCAATGCGCACACCGGGTCGCTCGGGCAATTGGCAACGCTGTTGGTGTAGTCGCGCAGCGGGTTCAGGTATCCCGAGACCTGCGCCGCGGTGTCGTGCAGTTGAACCAATCGGGAGTCCATGGCGTCGATGCCGGAGTTGACCCGGCCGAGCCCGTTCGCACTGCCGGAAAGCTGTTCCTGCAGACGTGATATCGCCGCAGAGAACCGCGATAGCGTCGGCGCAATCACATTGATCGAGGAGAAGCGGTGATCCAGCTGGGCGATGCGCTGATCGAGCCGGTCGCCGATGGCGCCTGCCTGGTTGGCCAGCGTCGCTTCGTCGGGCACCGAACCTGCTGGGCGGGAGGCGGACTGCACCATCCGGATGCCGGGAATCGTCATCAGCTGGCGGGTCACCCGCTCGATCGCGATCACGCCGGTGGGATTGCGTAGATCGTGGTCGGTCTCGATGGATACGGTCTCCGGAAGTAGTTGGTTCGGCGGGAAGTGCCGGTCGGTGGCCTGGTAGCCCCGGTTGGCCAGGGTGGAGTCCGGTTCTGCGGCGGGCTCGTTGAAACCGAAGGTCAACCCGGTGATGGGCAGCGTGCAGATCAGCAGAACGAGAGCCGCGGCCACCAGAACGGGGCCTGGCCAGCGTGCCACCATGGTGCCGATACGCCGCCAGCGTCGATGGATCGGCCGGTCCACCGTCCTCGGCTGCGCCAGTCCACGGCGTCCCGCGAGGTCCAGCAAGGCCGGTAGCAGGGTAAGCGAGGCGAGCATCCCGATGAGAACGCCTACCGCGCAGGGCAGTCCGGCGCTGCGCAGCAACCCGACATCGGCGAAGGTCAGACACGACAGGGCGGCGGCGAGGGTGAGCGCGGAGGCCAGGACTACCGGCATCACGTTGCGATTGGCGGCCAGCAGCGCTTGTTCGTGCTCGACGCCGTCGCGGCGCGCCTCGTGATAGCGCCCGAGCAAGAAGATCGCGTAGTCTGTAGCTCCGCCGAGCACCATGGCACCCAGCAACGCGACCGAGAAGACGGAAACCTCGAGAAGATTGTGCTGGCCGAGTAGTGAAACGATCGAACGGCCGACCGCCAGGCCGAGTCCCACTGCCACCAGCGGAATCGTGGCGGTAATCACGGATCGGTACACCGCGAGCAGCAGTAAGGCGATGAGAACCACGGTCACACCGGTCAGTAGCAGCATCTGCCGATCGATCTCGCCGAATTCGTCGGCGACGGTGGCGCCCGGGCCGGTGACGTAAGCCCGCAAACCCGGTGGGGTGGGCTGGTCGGCCACGGTCCGCCGCACCGCGTCCAGCGCCGCGTTCGCCTGCGCCGCACCGAGATCCCCGGCCAGTCGCAGCATCGTGTATTGGGCCTCGCCGTCGGTGCTGACGGCCGCCTTGGCGGTATAAGGGTCCGACCGTAGGTCCATGGCCGACACCAGACTCGTGGGGTCGGAGCGCAGTTTGGCCAACAACTTGTCGTAGAAAGCGCGCTCTGCCGGCCCGAGCCGGTGATCGCTCTCCAGCACGAGATAGTTGATGTTGCCGGCGTTGCCGTCGCGGAACTGCTCGCCCATCCTGGCGCCCGCGACCGATACCGGCGCGTCGGCGGGAAGGAACCCGCGGCCGTGGGAACGGGCCGTGCTTTCGGCCTGCGGGATCAACAGGTTGCCCACGGTGGCGCCGACGATCCAGAGCCCCACAATAAGCACGGCGTATCGACTGGTGATTTTGGTAAAGCGATCCCACACGGGATGTGAAAGTACCGGAATTCCACGCGCACCCTTGTGAGCTGTACCACTAGGGGGTATTTAGTTTGACTCCGTGCCACCGCGATCGACCGTCGGCAGCCACGGTATTCATTAGCCAAATTGGCTGCGATCGGCTATTTGTATAGCGAAGGAATATGTGGGCCGCGGCATTCGATTGACAAGTCGTATCAAATGCCCGCTGACGCGCTATTTCCCCCGCCGGCTGGGTTGGTGTCAGGCGGCTCGACCAGTGGGTATGACCCAGGGCTCCGGCGTTGTTGATTAGCAGGATTGTGAGCTGGGGAATTGTGGATTGAGGAGGTCTAGGCGGCGGTTGGCGGTCAAAGCGGTGATCCGGCAGGCTTCGGCGATGTTGTCGGCGCCGTTGAGGCGGTGCAGATTGATCGCGGTGTTGCGTAGCGTTGCTAGGACCTGTGCGCCGTTTCCGGTATGTGCCCTTTGACGGTCTTCGTCGAAGGTGACGTCGCGTATCCAGTGCAGGCTGTTCTCGATTCCCCAGTGTTGACGCATCCAGGTCATGATCGCGGTAGGGCGGGCGTGCTCGAACGGCAGGCTGCAGATGGCATAGACCACCTCCACGCTGCGCTGGTCGGTGGTGGTGATCAAGCGTTCACGAGTGATCCGGATGATTTGTTTTGCGTAGGGGAAGCCGATTCCTCGTGCAGTGGTGATGATTTGCAGGGTGCGGGTCTCGACACGGCCGTGGCCGCGGGAGTCGTCGGTAGCGGCTGCGGGCACCTCGGCCCAGGGCAGCGCGGTGATACGCGCAAGTATTTTGGCTTGGTTGGACTTGACGATCATCAGGTAGTGCGACTTCAAGGTGGCGCAGATCAACTTCGCGGTGACGACCTGGGTATGCATCGCATCCACGGTGACCAGCCACCGCAAGCTACCCGGCAGCAGCGTGAGCAGGGCACGTACGCAGGGAATTTCATTGCTTTTCTCGGCGACAGCGAGTTGACCGAGCACCAATCGGGCACGGTGGGCGAACACCGACACGAGATGCGTGGCTGTCGCTTTGGCGCGTAAAGCACCACGCAGCATCTTGCCGTCCAACGCGATCGGCACCAATCCACTGGGGTCGCTGCTGGCCACGTGTGCAGTGAAGTAACTGCCCATCCTGGCGTTGAGGTCGGCGGGGTCTAGCCGAGACAAAACAGCGCGGAAGGTCTTCTCACTGGGCCGCCGGAACCGGACCCCTAATTGGGCCAACACATCATCGGGAGCGGTGGCCGCCCATGTGGCAAAACCAGCATAGCCGCGCATCCCCGCGGCAGTGGCCAGAACCGCGATCGCCAACAAAGCCATCAGCGAATACCTCCGACCGCGTGGGTCCCTCGGGTCTGGCACCGAGGCCAACACATCGAGAAACTCCGATCCGATGAGCTCGCTGCGCTCACCAGGACTCCAGCGGTCGAACACCTCTGGAACCGACGACACAGGCAATACTGAAACGGTAGGCACGGGCAACTCCAGACCAACGACGAACAGTAACCAACTCGATCGTTCTCCAGATAGCCCGTGCCTACACTCCGGCCCCAATAGCGCGGCACCAAAGATCATCAACCCAGCTCACAAGCCTGCTAATCAACAACGCCGGAGCCCTGGGGTATGACCGCTTTTCACCGCCCTTTGCGGGAAGTGCGGTGAAACGTTGCTGGCCGCCGTGTCGACAAGGCGGTAAGTCTCCTTTGTCAACCTTTTTGACAATCGGGTATCAGCAAATTCCCAGGGGGACGTTCAGGTAACTCCAAGTTGTGCGGAAGCCCGTGTTCGATCGCCCGGCGGGGAGCGGGGGTCTTCGTCTGCAAATCTATTCACCGTGAGGTTTTTGTTTGATTTCACCGCGCCGCCGGGATTTATCGGAGGAGAAAACCTAATTCCCTCAACCGTGAAACCCGAAGGCGGACACCGGTGAGCCAGTGGGTCCTACGGAATCGGTCTTCGATATCGGCTTTCGATAGTGTTGTTGGTCGAGACTGCCGGGTCTGGCGGCCGGCTTCATGATCGGCTGGTCAGATCGAGAGCCCGCACACGTTGGGAGGTGCCGTAGTGGGCGAGGGCCCGGTGTTCGAGTTGGTCGATGTGGTCGTCCAGCGCGACCGGGTTCGCGCGCTGGATGGGTTCACCGCCGCGGTTCCGGCGCAGGGTGTGACGGCGGTGTTCGGGCCATCGGGATCGGGCAAGTCGACAATGTTGCGCCTGTGTAATCGACTGGAGGTGCCAACGAGCGGGCGAGTGTTCTTCTGGGGCAACGATATTGCTGAGTGTGACCCGCTGTGGCTGCGGCGCCGAGTGGGCATGTGCTTCCAGCGTCCGACGCCGTTTGCGGGCACCGTGGCCGATAACCTCCGGGTCGCTCGGCCGGACGCCTCCGAAGCTCAGATGGCCGAAACCCTGGCCCGGGTTGCGCTGAGGGGATCGTGGCTGGATCGCGATGCCACCGCGCTATCGGGCGGAGAGGCGCAGCGGATGTGCCTGGCCCGGACCTTGCTGGTGCAACCGCAAGTCTTGTTGCTCGACGAACCAACCTCGGCGGT
The DNA here is from genome assembly GCF_002355775.1 of Mycobacterium ulcerans subsp. shinshuense. Classification (NCBI taxonomy): domain Bacteria; kingdom Bacillati; phylum Actinomycetota; class Actinomycetes; order Mycobacteriales; family Mycobacteriaceae; genus Mycobacterium; species Mycobacterium ulcerans. The sequence continues at coordinate 502,884 of NZ_AP017624.1, forward strand.
CGACGCCGACGGGGCCGCGGTGATCGAGGGCGCGGTCCGGGAACTGGCGGACGACGGGATTCCGGCGCTGTGGGTCACCCACGATGCGGCTCAGGCCGAGCGCGCCGCCGACCGCATTCTGCATATCACCCGGGGGCGCTGCACCGGCCTCGATTCGGTTGTGGACAGGCCCGCAGACGGGCAGGTGAGCTAGTGAACGGTCAGATCGGGTGGATAGGGCTGGCGACTTCGCTGGCCCTGGTCGCGTTCGCGGCGGCTATTTCGCTTTGGCAGCGATTGGGCTTGGAGCGGCAGGTGGTCTCTGGGCGGCGGCCCGCGCGCCGGTGCAGCTGCTGCTGGTGGGGGGTGCGTTGACCCTGCTGTTCGAGCCGGGGCGCTCGCTGTGGTGGTCCTGGGCGTGGATCGCCGGGATGATCGGCTACGCCGGGGATGTGGCACGCCGGAGGGCGCCGGAGGTGCCGCGGCTAGCGCTGCTGGCGGTCGCCGCATTTTCTGCTGCGGCGGTGCTCACCCTGGGAGTGATTTTCGGGCTAGGGGTGTTTCCCCTGCAGGCACGCACCGTGGTGCCGATCGCCGGAATGATGATCGGCAACTCGATGACCGCGATGGTGCTGGTGGCTCGCCGCCTCGTCGACGAACTGCGCGACAAGCGCGACGAGGTGGAGGCGAGACTAGCGTTGGGGCAGCCCTCCCGTCAGGCCGCCGCCCCTACCTGCGGACCTCGTTGCGGTCAGCGATATCGCCGCAGATCGAGACCACCAAGGCCACCGGGTTGGTGTTCCTGCCCGGCGCCATGACCGGGCTTATCCTGGCCGGTGTATCACCGCTGCAGGCCGTGCTGGTGCAGGCGGTCGTGATGTTTTTGATCCTCGGCTCGGTTGCGGCCACCACCGTGGTCGTCGGGCTCGGTCTGGTCCGCCTGGTGTTCACCCGCGATCATCGGCTGCGACCGTTGCGGCAGCCAACCGGGGTCCACGGGGGCCCCAGTCGCGCCCGACCGTCCGGCCGGCGGGCAACCCAGCGATGACCCGCTTACACAATGGACGTAATCTGTAAAGATCCACGCAAGCCCAGGACAAGTTAGGCGGGCGCAATGACACTCTCCGAGCAGGCCGACACCAGCGCGGAGGGTGTCGCCCCCGCCGAACTGGTGGCCTACGAAACCCTTGATGAGGGCCGTATCGCCCGGATCTGGCTCAACCGGCCCGAGGCGCACAACGCGCAGAACCGCACCCTGTTGGTGCAGCTGGACGAGGCGTTTGGTCGAGCCGAGGCGGACGACACCGTGCGAGTGGTGATTCTTGCCGCGCGTGGCAAGAACTTCTCCGCCGGACACGATCTCGGGTCCGAGGCGGCGCTGCTGGAACGCAAACCCGGGCCGGCGCAGCATCCGACCTTCCGATCGCACGGTGGGACCCGCGACGCGGTAATGGAGAAGCTCTACCTGCAGGAGTGGCACTTCTACTTCCAAAACACCTGCCGCTGGCGCGATCTGCGCAAGATCACCATTGCCCAGGTACAGGGCAATGCGATCTCGGCGGCGCTGATGCTGATCTGGGCCTGCGATCTGATCGTCGCCGCGGACAATGCCAAGTTCAGCGACGTGGTGGCGGTGCGTCTGGGGATGCCCGGGGTCGAATACTATGCCCATCCTTGGGAATTCGGGCCGCGCAAAGCCAAAGAGCTGTTGTTGACCGGTGATTCGTTAGACGCTGAGGAGGCGTACCTGCTAGGCATGGTGTCCAAGGTTTTCCCTGCCGATGAGCTGGCGGACAAGACCCTGCAGTTCGCCCGTCGTATCGCCGAACGTCCTACCATGGCGGCGTTGTTGGTCAAGGACTCGGTCAACGCGGCTTCCGACGCGATGGGATTCACCGAGGCGCTACGGCACGCGTTTCACGTGCACGAGCTGGGGCACGCACACTGGGCGGCCCACAATGAGAACCGGTACCCGATTGGTCTGCCGCCCGACGTCGAGGACTGGCGTACGGCCGGGCCGACCCAGGTGGCTCGACGCGATACGCCCTGAACCCGGCCGTGACGCGGTTGTCAAGAACCGGTACCAAACCACAAAGTATGTTCAGGCGGCCCCCGGGGCGTTCCCGTTGCGGACTGGTTGAATCCGGTTTTTCGGAACCAAATTCCAAGATTCTGCGCCATTGCTGTCACTTGACAGAAAGCATCCCTTAAGTGGCCTAACTTGGTGTCTAATTACACGCGTGCTTAATACGTCGCGGTTGAACCTGCACGCGCGGGTAGAGCGGGACAGTCGCTTGGCCGCCTTCCGGCACTACGGCGCTCGCATGGAATTGCCGTTCTTTCGGACCGTGGAGTCCGCCCCCGGGCCGACCACCGTCGTCGAAGGACAGCCCCGGGTGATGTTCGCCTCGAACAATTCCCTGGGCCTAGGTGGCGACCCTCGCTTGGTTGAGGCGGCGAATCGGGCGACCGAGCGCTACGGGCCCTCGTGTGCGGGGGCGCCTCCGTTCTGCGGCACGCTGCAGATCAAGGTCGAGCTCGAAGAGTTACTGGCCGACTGGTACGGAACCGAGGCGGCGTTGGTCTACAACAGCGGATACCTGACCAACGTGGGCGCGCTCACCGCCCTGTTGGGCGTCACCGATCTGGCGTTTCCCGATAGCGAAGCGCACGCATCGATCCAGGACGGCATCCGGCTGTCCGGGGCCAGCTCGCGGTTCTTTGCGCACAATGACCTCGATGCGCTGGAACGCAATCTGATCCGCACCGCTGACCGCGGCGGCACCAAACTCATCGTCGTCGACGGGCTTTACTCGATGCAGGGCGACATCGCGCCGATGGCCCGCATTGCGGCGCTGGCCAGCAAATATAACGTGGGCCTGTTCGTAGACGAGGCGCACAGCGTCGGCGTCTTCGGGTCGCGGCGCACCGGAATCGCCGAAGAATTCGGATGTGCCAAGGATGTCGACGTGTTGATGGGCGGCATGTCGAAAGCGATCGCCTCCACCGGCGGTCACATCGTTCGATCCCAAGACCTGATTGATGTGCTCAAGTTGCACTCCAATGCCCATATCTTCACCGCAACGGCCGCGCCGGCCGCGTTGGCCGCAAGCGCTGCGGCGATCGAAATCATTCGCGGCCCGGAGGAGGCACAGCGCGCCGCCGCAGTCCTGGCCAACGCCCAAGCCCTGCACGACGGTCTGGTCGCACAGGGCTTGCAGGTGCGAGGAGGGATAGTCCGGGCCTACGGTTCGGGCGCGATGGCACCGCATGTGTCGGTTTGGATCGGGCGGGAAAGCCAAGCGATCGCCGCGTGGAACCGAGCCTTCGACGATGGTGTCTTCTGCGCGCTGGCGCTTCCGCCCGCGGTCGGTGAGAACGAGGCATTGATGCGGTGCAGCGTGTCGGCGGGTCACTCGACGGCCCAGATCGAGCGAGCGGTCAAAGTCATTGCCGCCGCCGTGCTTGGCGCACGAGACAAATGATCGCTGAGTGTCAAATTGCTGGCTGATGTTAACAATTTGGTGTCAAGAAATTCAATCGACAATGCTCGTTCGCGCGCAATCTTCGGAAATCGCGATAACCGCTCAGGTGCTAGTCCGTCAAGATGGGAAGCGGCAGGAATATGAGTAGGTTTACCGACGCCATCGCAACGACCGCTAGCAATTCCCCGCGGGGTTTGCACTTCGGCGCCGCGGGTGGATTGCGGTTTGCCAGCTGGCGCGACATTCATCAGACGGCGGTGCGGGTTGCGGGCCGGTTGTCGGCGGAGGGAGTCACCCGCGGCAGCAGGGTGACCGTGCTGGCCGCCGGGCCCGAGGATGTCGCTCCCGTCGTACAAGGCATCTGGCGGCTGGGCGCCGCGATGACGATGCTGCAGCAACCGACCTCGCAGGCCGATCTGGCCGGGTGGCACGCCGGTACGTTGCGCGCGCTGGCGTTGCTGGACACCCGCTGGGTGGTCATCGGGGAGCCTTTCCTTGCTGCGGCCGAGACCTTGCGTGCGGCGGGATACCGCGTCATCGAGATAGGTGAGAGCTGGCCCGAACTTGCGGCCACCGAGGAGCCGACCGGCGAGGACGACGTCGCGCTCTACCAACTCACATCGGGATCGACAGGAGATCCCAAGGCCGTCGCGATCACCCATGGCAACCTGTTCGCCGACGTCGCAGCCATGACGGCGGAGGTGCATTTGGACCCCGAGGTCGACATCACCGCGAGTTGGCTTCCGCTGTCACATGACATGGGGCTGATCGCCTACCTGATCTCTCCGATGTTCGCCGGCAACGGCGCGGTCTACATCACGCCGACGGAGTTTGTGGTGTCCCCGCTCAAGTGGATGCAGATCCTGACCGAGCGGCGGGCCACCATCACCGCGGCGCCCAACTTCGCGTACTCGATCATCAGCCGCCGACTCAGCGCGATCGAGGACGGCACCTACGACCTGGGTGCCCTACGCTGCGTCGTCACGGGTGCGGAGCCCATCGATCCCGCGACCATGGCGGAGTTCGCGCGGCAAGCCGGGCGCTTTGGACTGCGCCACACGGCGCTCGGCGCCGCCTACGGTCTGGCCGAAGCGACCGTCGCGGTGTCGTTTTCGCCTGTCGACAATCCGCTCACGACCGAGTCGGTGTGCGTCGAGGAACTGGAAAACCGGGGTCTGGCGCTACCGGCGTGCTCCTGCGGGGGGCCGACGAAACAGTTCGTGACACTGGGGCCCCCGATGTCCGGGGTCGAGGTGCGGATCGTCGCCGCCGACGGCAGCAACCTGCCGCCGCGCCGCATGGGCGAGATCGCGATCGCCGGCGACGCCGTGGCCCGTCACTACCTCACGACGGACGGAGAGGTCGCCGCCGTGGACCCGGACGGCTGGCTTTTCACCGGCGACCTCGGGTACCTCACCGAGGGCGGCGAAATCGTCGTGTGCGGGCGCCGCAAGAACGTCATCATCGTCGCCGGCCGCAATATCTTTCCCGCCGACATCGAGCGGCTGGCCGCGTCGGTCCACGGCATCAGGCGCGGAGGTGTTGTCGCGTTCGGGGTCACCCTGGCCGATCGGCGCGAGGAGATCAGGATCGTCGCCGAGACCGTTGCGGACCCGTCCATCGAGGACGGCCGGGAATTGCGCCGCCAGATCGCCCAGAATGTGCGCGGCGCAACGGGCTTGAGCCCGACGGTGCTGCTGGTCGGCAAGGGTAACGTCCCCAAGACCGCGTCGGGCAAGATCCGTCACGTCATGGCACGAGAACTCTTCGGAGAGGTCAGTCCAGCATGAATCCACTCGATCAAGCGATTCTGTCCGTTATCGCGTCGCTGGCGCCCGACCACATGGCACCGGTAACCGTCGATTCGTATCTGGTTGATGACTTGGGCTATGACTCGCCACGCAAGATGGAACTCGTCGCGGCCTTGGAGAACCGCCTGCAGATGCGGCTCAAAGATCCCGAAATCCCGCTCGAGACGGTGGGCGAAGTGATCGGGTGGGTCAACCGGCACGTGGGCGAGACGGCGTAGTCGGTCCGCGCGCCGGGGGGAGCCGCAGCGGCGATCATGGTGCATGGTTCTATGACTAGAACCTGTTGCAGTTTTGGCGTGAGGGGTCCAGATGCAGCTTTCGTTCCAAGACCGGACGTACCTGGTCACCGGCGGCGGTAGCGGAATCGGAAAGGGAGTGGCCGCCGGGCTGGTCGCGGCCGGAGCCTCGGTCATGATCGTCGGCCATAACCCCGACAAGCTCGCCGGCGCGGTACAGCAACTCGAAGCGTTAGGTGCCAACGGCGGCGCCATCCGGTACGAACCCACCGACATCACCAACGAGGACGAGACCGCCCGCGCGGTGGATGCGGTTACCGCCTGGCACGGCCGGCTGCATGGAGTGGTGCACTGTGCGGGCGGATCGGAGACCATCGGACCGATCACCCAGGTCGACTCCGAAGCGTGGCGCCGTACGGTCGACCTCAACGTCAACGGCACCATGTACGTCCTCAAACACGCCGCAAGAGAGATGGTGCGGGGCGGCGGCGGATCGTTTGTCGGCATCTCCTCGATTGCGGCCAGCAATACCCATCGCTGGTTCGGTGCCTACGGTGTCACCAAGTCCGCGGTCGATCACCTGATGCAGTTGGCCGCCGACGAGCTCGGCGCGTCGTGGGTCCGGGTAAACAGCATCCGCCCCGGCCTGATCCGCACCGACCTCGTCGCAGCGATCACCGAGTCCGCGGAGTTGAGCTCCGACTACGCGATGTGCACGCCGCTGCCCCGCCAGGGTGAGGTCGAGGACGTCGCCAACATGGCGATGTTTCTGCTCAGCGATGCCGCCAGCTTCGTCACCGGACAGGTCATCAATGTCGACGGCGGCCAGATGCTGCGGCGCGGCCCGGACTTCTCGGCGATGCTGGAACCGGTGTTCGGCCGTGACGCACTGCGCGGATTGGTCTGACCCATGACTCGACTGGTTGGACAGCGAATCCTGGTGACCGGCGCCGGCTCCGGCATCGGCCAGGCCACGGTGTTGCGGCTACTGGACGAGGGGGCCACGGTGGTTGGCGCCGATATCGATGCGGATGGCCTATCCAGAACCCAGGCGCGCACAGCCGAGGCCGGGACCGGCGCCAGACTCACCACGTGCCAGATCGACGTCGCTGACGAGAAGTCGGTGGTCGACGGCGTTGGCGCGGCGGTCCAGGCGCTCGGCGGTCTGGATGCGCTGGTCAACGCCGCCGGGATGTTGCGTGCCGCGCACACGCATCAAACCAGCATCCAACAGTGGAACCAGATCATCGCGGTCAACCTGACCGGCACCTTTCTGGTGGTCCGGGAAGCACTGCCGGCGCTGCTCGACAATCAGCGCAGCACCGTGGTGAACTTCAGCTCCACCTCGGCCGCGTTTGCCCATCCGTACATGGCCGCCTACGCGGCCAGCAAAGGCGGAGTCCAGGCGTTCACCCATTCCTTGGCCCTCGAGTACGCCCGAGACGGTCTACGAGCGGTGTGCGTGGCGCCCGGGAGCATCAAGTCCGGCATCACCGACGCCACCGGCGGGTACATCCCGGCGGACGCGAATTGGTCGCTGTTCACCCGGCTGATGCCGATTCTGCCGACCACCGAGACCTCCAGTGGCGCCGGAATGGCCGATCCCTCCGTCGTGGCGGGCGTGATCGCGATGCTGGTATCCGAGGATGGCGCCTTCATCACCGGCACCGAGATCCGCATCGATGGCGGAACTCACGCCTGACTCGGGCTAGTTGACGCAGGGAACTCCGCCGCCGTCGATCGGCTGTCCGTGGTCTGGCGCCGGATAGCTGGAGCTGTCGTCGCCCCCGTTGTAGTACGCGTTGGGCTTGGGGTAGGTGGTTGTGTCGTCGTCGGAATCGTCGGGCGCCGGCATCGAGAAGTTGGTGTCCACCGTTACCTGGATATGTCCGGGTTCGATGCTGGCATCCGGTTGCTTCGGGGCGTCGATACCCAACAGGGTGCCCAGGTTCATCGCGTCGGCCTGCGCACCGGGGCCGTACTTGATCCTGGTGGCCGCCGGGTCTCCGGACTTGCGGTCGCGGACCTGATCGGTGGTATAGCCGCGCTTGCGCAGTGCGTTGGACACCTGGCTGGCCAACCCGCTGATGCTGCCCGCGTTGACCACGTCAACGACGGTGGACGGGCTGGGTTTGGCCGGCGTCGTGGTCGCCGTGGCGGCGGTTGATGTGCTGCCGATGGCCGCTGCTACCTCGGCCTTGATCGCCGCGGGATCGACGATGTTGACGTCCTGGCCGTCGATGTTGTCGTACCGCACCACCGGCAGCGTCCGGAACTCGATGTCGGCTCCGGCCAGCTCACCCATGCGGCGAATCAGGTCCTCATCCCAGCCCCCGGACAACACGAGGTCTTTGCGTGCCACCGCCATCAGGCTGTCCAGCCGGTCCAGGTTGGTGAAGGTGCCCGAATCCTGCAGATCGCGCATGACCGACGACAGGAAAGCCTGCTGGCGGTGGGTGCGATCCAGGTCCCCGTTGTCCAGACCGTGGCGCTGGCGCACAAAGGCCAGCGCCTGGGCGGCATCCAAGCGCTGGCGGCCGGCGGGGAAGTCGGCTCCCGAGTAGGAGTCGTCAACGGCATGGTTCAGGCAGACTTCCACGCCGCCCAGGGTTTGGGCGAGGTCATAGAAGCCCGCCAAATTGACCTCGGCGAAGTAGTCGATGGGAACACCGGTCAGAGCGCGCACCGCACGCAAAGTTGCGGCCCGGCCGGCTTCGCGGCCGCGGGTCTCGAGTTCGCGCTGGCTGGTCACGCCCTGATCGATCAGCTCCTGCGCGACGTACTGCTTGGTGAGCCCGTAAGCCTCTTTGATCTTGATGTGGTTGTAGCCGGGAACGCCGGTGAACGGCACCCAGTCGTCACGCGGGATCGAGAAGGCGACAACTTTTCCATCGGCGCTGACATGCACCAGGATCAGCGTGTTGGTGTTGTAACCACCTTGATCCGAATCACCCGCGTGCAGGTGCTTCAGGATCGACCACGGCAGGTCGTTGCCTTCTTGGTCCTTACGTGAGTCCAGCCCGATCAGCAGGATGTTCATGTTGTTGCCGGTGGATCGCGGATCCTCGGCAGTCAGGGCCTGGGAGATGGTGATGCCGGTCAGCGCGCCGTGAGCCACCCAATATCCGGCCCCGGTCATTCCCAGCGCGACCACCGACACCAGGGTCATCAGGGTGCGCGACACCCGCCGGCGGATCGGTGACGGTTTTCGAACAGCGCGATGCCGGGCTTTGGTACGTCCCATTACGAGCCTTAGTCCGCTACCGGCCCACCGACCGACGCTTGGCCAGCGGTTTGCGGGGACGTCGCTCGATGCATGCCGTCCAGTATGCGGCAGATTGCTGTGTGGACCCTACTCCAGAAGCTCTGATGTGGGCAGATTCACCCCCGGCGTGGCGCTGATTTCACGGCCGCGACATTTCCCCTACCTGCATGTTCTGGCTACAATTCGCCAAACTCGGAAGTACCGTACAGGTGTCTGGAGGGTATTGGGGGGGACCCCGGGAAATATGGCTTCAGGCGAGATCGACCCCAACTGGCCGCCACCGGTCTATCAGCCGTCCGACAACATCGACACCACGCCACCGTCGTCGCAACCTGGAGTGCGGGGCGGATCCGGCCGGGTGATCTGGCTGGTCGTCGCACTGGTCGCCGCCGTGTGCGTCGGCGTGGTGGCGATCATCGCGTACTCGGCCAGGCGCCAGCCGGCCGCGAGTTCGCCGGCCACCACAGCGGCCACCGCACCGGCCACGACGTCGGCCACGACGCCGGTCGCGACATCGCCCACCAGCGCGCCGCCCGGGTCATGCGGCCCGGATGAGGCGGCGGCGGTGGCGGCGGCGCTGGCCACGCTGCCCCCGGATAAAAAGACCGGTAGGCCGCGGAACCCCACCCCGGAATTCAGCGACTACGACCCCTGCGCGGAGCTATCCGCGGTGGTGGTGACGGTGGTCGATGCGACTCGCAGCTCGCCAGACGAGGCGCTGATGTTTCATCGCGGGCAGTTCGTCGGGACGGCGACACCCGAGGCATACCCGTTCACCCAGTTGGAAGCTCCGGCATCCACCGACGATCTGGTGGTCCTCACGTATCGGTCCAGGCAGAGCTGTGACGCTCGCGAGGATGGCGTGCTGACCGTCGTCGGGTTTCAGTGGCAGGGTGACCACGTGCAGATGCTTGATCCGCCGCCAGACCCATGGGATTCGCCACCGTGATCTGGCCGGCCGACGCGGTTTGAGCTGACCAGTTCCTGACGTTTGAATCGATTGAATGAAGCGTGCGGGTGCCGACTTCACCGCCGGCGGGATGGTATGCCGATCCCGGCGGTTCCGGGGGACGACGATATTGGGACGGTGAGCGCTGGACTGAGCACTGTCGGGCAGACGCTGGGATAGCGCGCTCGCCGCTGGTGGCCGTTGTCGACGGTGTGCACCGGGGATGGTCGGCGATGCCGCTGGCGCTGCGGTTGCTGTTGCCCATCGCCTTCGTGCTGATCTCGGCGGGAATCGGCGTTGCGTTTTGGCTGCAATCGCCGCCCGACAACTGGGCGCGACTGCCCAATCATCTCGAATGCCGCATACAGGAGGGGCTACAGCCGCCGGACCAGATCATCGTGGCCGCGGTGCAGGTCGAACATCCCACCGCGGGCGTACTCGAGCTGGTGATTCGGTTCGCCGAACCGTTGCCGCAGTCACCCAGCGGTAGTCATGCATCCGGGTTCGTGGGCTATGTGCTGACATTCAGCGTTGCCAACAACGGCCGCAAGTTCGTCGAGCTGGGTCCCGAAGAGGACACCGACGACCTCGCCATCACCGCCACCCTGACGTCCAACGGGAATGACGTGACCATGCGGCCGGATCGAGACACCAATGCCCGCAGAACCGCGCCCGACACCATTGAAATCAACCTCGACCTCAAGCGACTGGGAATCGAAAACCAACTAGTGGTTCCCACGCTGACCGTCGACTCACAATTCAACACACCGTCGACCACCACGGTGGAGTTCGCGTCGCAAGTTTGTACCTAGTGAATCCGTTGTGGTCGGCAAGCATTCGTGACCGACGTCGAGCCTCGAGCGAGGGCTATTGGACCCTCACGATTTCTTCTCCCGACGTGTAGTAGAAGGGGATATTCGAGCCCGTTGCGCGTTCAATGAGAAAAATGATGAATGGTTCGACTTCGTAGTAACGGTGAACACAGCCACGTGCGTCTACTGCGGTAGCGCACCTGCGGCCCGGTGCGCCGCACCGTTGCTTGATAGGCATGGCGAACGCGGCAACCAAAAGCACGACGGCAATGCAGACCGCAACCGGGACTCTGTTCAATGCGAACCTTTCGCCGGAGCATCACTGCAGGCAGTGTATTCGGCTCGCGCTCAACCCTCACGCACCACGGTCGTGGCGGCAATTTGCCCTACGCAGTCCGGCCGGCCGGCGGTTTGGCCGCCCGTACCGGCCGCCGCCGCACGGGCGCGCAAGTTGCGGCGCCGCGCGGCGCCGAAGCGAACTCGGCACTAGGTTTCTCAGCTATGGCCGTTACAAATTCGCCCGGTACGCCGTCGCCGCCTACTCGCGTCGAGGTGCTGGGCAACATCGGGCCCAACTGGTTTGCCTCGGTCATGGGTACCGGAATCGTGGCCGTCGCCGGCGCGACCCTGCCCGTCCACGTGGTGGGGCTGCGGGCCTTCACCCAAGTCGTCTGGGTGATCGCCGCGGCGCTGCTTCTCGCGCTGATCGTCCTGGTCGGCGGCCACTGGCTACGACACCCCACCGTCGCGCGCAGTCACGCCCGCAATCCGCAGATGGCGCACTTTTACGGAGCTGCCCCCATGGCGCTCATGACGGTCGGTGCCGGCGCAGTGCTGGCGGGCGGGCCCCTCATCGGCGAGCGACTCGCCGTCGACCTGGATTGGGTGTTGTGGACCGCGGGCACCATCGGCGGCCTGTTCACCGCGGTGAGCATTCCGTTCCTGATGTTCACCCAGCACCGTGTCGAGCCCGATGCGGCATTCGGTGGGTGGCTCATGCCGGTGGTCCCGCCGATGGTGTCGGCCGCGACCGGCGCATTGCTGCTACCGCATATGCCGGCCGGATCCGGCCGCGAAACCATGCTCTACGGCTGCTACGCGATGTTCGGATTGTCGTTTGTGGCGTCGCTGAACATCATCGCGATGATCTGGAGCCGGCTGGTGTTGTACGGCACCTCGGGCACCGCGCGAGTACCCACGTTGTGGATCGTGTTGGGACCCCTGGGGCAATCCATCACCGCCGCCGGACTTTTGGGGGCGGCCGCCGCGACCGGCGCGGTGGACCACGAATTGGCGGAGACCATGCAGGCGTTCGCAATCATCTTCGGCGTCCCGGTGTGGGGCTTCGCGATGTTGTGGATAGCGCTGTCCACCGCGCTGACGGTGCGCACGCTGCGCCGGGGCATGCCGTTCGCCCTGACGTGGTGGAGTCTGACCTTTCCGGTCGGCACCGTTGTCACCGGCACGTCGCAGCTGGCTCTCCATACGCATTTGCCGGCATTCCGGGTCGCCGCTGCCGCTGCCTACGCCGGCCTGCTGGCCACCTGGGTGCTGGTGGCTATCCGGACCGTGCGCGGGAGTCTGCGTGGCAACCTGCTCAACCTGCCGCCCAGCTCTGCGCCGTTCAAGGCCAGCAAGGATCCGGTTCCCTGAACGAATTCTGTTGTCGCCGGCCTGAGGGTTGGCGTGAATATCGGGGGGCCGGGCGCGTTGTCATGGTCGGTGCGTCCGGTCGATGCGAAAATTGCTGCCCGTGACAGGAAATTCCGGCTCAGTGCTGGCCAGCCTCGTTCCCCTCGCGCTGGTGATCGCGGTCTCGCCAATAACCATCATTCCGGCGGTATTGGTGCTACATGCGCCCCCCCGGCCGACGGGGCTGGCGTTCCTGGGTGGCTGGGTGCTGGGGCTGATAGCGGTGACGGCGATGTTTGTCGCCGGGTCGGAACTGTTCGGTGGTCTGCGTAGGTCCCCACCCGCCTGGGCATCCTGGGCTCGGATCGTCGTCGGGTCGTTGCTCATCTTGTTCGGCATCTACCGCTGGTTGAACCGGCACGGGGAGGTCGAATCACCACGGTGGATGCGGTCGTTCGCCACCATCACGCCACGGCGCGCCGGGATAACCGCGGCCGTGTTGGTGCTGGTGCGCCCCGAGGTGGTGATCATTTGCCTGGCGGGGCTGGACTGGCGATCGGCACCGGTGGGCTCGGTGTCGCGATGAGATGGGTCTGCGGTGCGATTTTCGTCGCCATCTCGGCATCGACGGTGGCCGGTCCGATCCTGGCCTTCGTGGGTGCGGGTGACCGTCTGGAGGATTCGCTGGATCGGCTCAAGGAATGGATGGAAAAGAACCACGCGGGGATGCTCGCGGCCGCCTTGATCCTGATCGGTGTGATGGTGCTCTACAACGGAATTCACGCGCTGTAGGGGATCCGCCCTGGTCACGCGGGTGGGTGTGTGGCTTGCTCGGGGAGCCTCGAGAGCTCGCATTCGGACTCGGACTCGACGTTAGAGCGTCTTAGTATCAGCTGGTGGCGACTGCACCCGAGCGGTTCTCGGTTCAGGGGCCCGATGGCGTTCGCATCGTGGCAGATCGCTGCGGTGACCCGCGAGGACGTGCCGTGGTGTTCTTGCACGGCGGCGGACAGACTCGGCGCTCGTGGGGCCGAGTGGCCGCCGTCGTGGCCGAGCGGGGTTGGCAATCGGTCACCGTGGACTTGCGTGGGCATGGTGAATCCGACTGGTCACCGCACGGGGACTATCGCGTTGTCAGCTTCGCCGCGGATATTCAAGAGGTGCTGCGGGGCCTGCCCCCGCAATCGGTTCTGGTGGGCGCGTCGTAGGGCGGGTTCACGTCGATGCTGCTGGCCGGGGAACTTTCGCCGGGCATTGCCAGTGCCGTCGTTCTGGTGGACATCGTGCCGAACATGGATCCCTCCGGAGCCAGTCGGATACATGCGTTCATGGTCGAGCGGGTGGAATCGGGGTTCGGCTCGCTGGATGAGGTGGCCGATATGATCGCCGCCTACAACCCCCACCGACCCAGGCCGACCGACTTGGAGGGCCTGACCACCAACCTGCGCCGTCGCGGCGATCGGCGGTATTGGCACTGGGATCCGCGGTTCATCAGCGGCACCGCCGCCTTTCTCCCCATCGAAGTCACCGAGCCTCATCGGCTGTACGCCGCCGTCGACACGATCCTGCGCGGCGGCGTTCCCATGTTGCTCATTCGGGGGCAAATGAGCGACCTGGTCAATCAGGAGCGAGCCGAGGAATTTCTTGCCCGCTTCCCGAATGTCGAGTTCACCGATGTCCGCGGCGCCGGGCACATGGTCGCCGGCGACCGCAACGACATCTTCGCAGCGGCCGTGTTGGACTTTCTGAGCCGCCATCTCGACGCTGGGTGATCGATCCCTGGCTACTCGGGAGCGGTTGGCCAACAGGCCCGCGGCAGACCGGAAATGAGGTCAGCCTGCTAGCCCTGGGTCAGCATCTTCTTGATCTCCGCAACGGATGCTTCCAGCTTGCGGATGCGCTCGTTGGAGTCCTCGGCGGTGCCACGCATGTCGCCGCCGTATGCCCTGAGTACGTCGGCGAGCATATGCTGGGTTTAGCCAAAAGCCTTGATCGCGTCGACTATTTCCTCGTAGCTGGTCCGCGACGCTTCCAAGGCAGCGATGCGGGCCTTGAGGTCGCGCAGCGTGCTGTCGAGCGCTTCAGATGCTTCAGGTAGGGCCACTCTGAAAATCCTAGGTGTTTTTCCAGCCGAACCGTCTATTTTTTTGTGGCAATGACGACCTTTTGGTCGACCTCGTGCCAGTACGGGTGTGGCACCGAACCCGCGGGCTCGTTGGCTAGTCAGCTGGGAATGCCGGCATTGACCAAAGTCTGTACGCCGCTGGCACAACCACGCAGGAAGTCGGGGGCGTAGACGTCCCGGACCTGCTGCACGGCCGCCAGCTGGTTGGCGCAGACCTTGTGCACCTGGCCGGAGACGATGATCGAGTCGGCCGGGAACCCCATTGCCTGCATCCGGCTGATCGTGAAGCGGCCGTCTTTCACGGGCTTGTCGTAGCCGAGTCGGTAGGACGGGCCCGTCGTTTCACCGGCGTCCGCGTATGCGGGTGCAGAGGCGATCAGCGTCACTCCAGCCGCGATACCGACGACGACTCGCGACAGCCGCCCAGTGGACAGGCACCGCGTTGCCGGCAGTGGGTGGCTGTAGGTCGCTGCGGCGTCCGTCATGAGATTGGCCCCTATCTGTCGTTTCAGGATCCCACTTCCTGTGGCGGTCTTCTGTGCCGCAGTGGACCCTCGCGTCGCTACTGTATGACATCGGTTCCAAAAATGGAAGTGAGGATCGAAAACGGGCAAATTGTTGCCTGGCGTTGGAATGCGGGCTCAGATTTGTGCCAAAGTTGACTCATTCCAAAACAAGCCATACATTGGTGGGGTGCCGAGGTTGAATCCCGCAGGTAAGGACCTTGGCCGCGTCCTAGAGTGGCTGTTGAACCGGGACGTTCCAGATAGTGAAATCGGTTCCGCGCTCAACTTGCCCAGGGCGACCTATTCACGGCGTAAGGATGCTGACGATTTCCCCAGCTACGCGGAGTTGATCGCGGTGGGGGAGTACTTCGACGTCTCCTCGCGCGTGCTACAGATTGCGTTCGGCTGGCGCGGGCAGGATGAGTTGATCCTGCTCGACATCGAAGAGATGCGCCAGTACATGGAACAGGCGGGGGCCTCGTTTTTCGGTAATGAACGAATACGTCGCTACATCGAGGAGCGCGAGGGCGCTGACTACCCGTTGGCCGCGGCAATCCTGAAAATGACGGAGCCCCCGGAGTCCGGGGCTAGCTGATTCCCCCGGCCCTCGGGCCGCGCCGGCCCCACGGTGGTGCGCTATGGCTCAACCTGCAACAACTCGATCCGCGGGGCGGGGCGCTTGGGTAGGAACCACGCCGGAATGGCTGTTGTCGCGACCACGATCATTGCGAGCAAGAAGGGCCCGGCGTAGGCCAGCGACAAGTCTTTGGTGAGGTGCTCGGCAAACCCCGGGGTTCGAATCCGCGGCGGCAGGTTGGACACATCCAGTGGCAGATGCTGCCGGAGCGCCTGTTCGCGGATCTCATCCGCGCGGTTGGCCGCCGCGATGTCAGCGCTGCCGTTGAATCGGCTGGTGAGTACGACCGACATCAGCGCCGCGCCCACCGACGCCGCGATGTTGTGGTTGACGTTGAATAGCGTTGAGCCGTGCGCGACTTCGCTGGAATTCAGCATGTGCACCGCCGACCAGGACACCGGAACCATCATGGCGGCGGTACCCACCCCGAACGTGCCGAGCCCGATCAGCAGCGCCGGAAGATGCACGTGCTCACGGCTCATGCCATAGATAAAGATGCCCATGCCGACCACGGTCAACGCGGTCCCCATCAACACCACATCGCGCGGGCCCCGCTTCTCCATCAACCGCCCCACGATCGGCATCACCGCGGCAGCGGCCAGCGTCTGGGGGATGAGCAGCAGCCCGGACTGCAGCGGTGTTTTTCCGAGCACCTGCTGGAAGTACGCCGGAAACAACAGGCAGCTGCCGAAAAAGGTGACGGCGAACATGAATCGGGTGGCGTTGGCCGCCGCGACGGCCCGGTTCTTGAGCAGTCGCAGATCGATCAGCGCGTGGTCGCCACGGTGCAGGGCGTGCAGCGCGAAACCGCCGATCAGGATCAAGCCGACCGTTGTCGGCAGCCAGACTTGCGGGTCGCCGATGGTGCCGCGCGCCGGCAGCGCTGATAGCCCGTAGAGCAGCAGCACCAGCGCCGGGGACAGCAGCGCCATGCCCACCAGGTCCAGCGACTCCGCGGGCAGAGAATCGTCACCGGGCAGCACCAACCCGGCCAGTATCAAGGTCAGGGCTCCGATCGGCAGGTTGATCAAGAAGATCCACTGCCAGCCAAACGCGTCGATCAACCAGCCGCCCAGAATGGGCCCGGCGATCGGGGCCATCAACACCGAGATCATGGTGATCGTCAGTACCCGGCCCAAGCGGGCCGGACCCGCCGCGCGCGCCAGAATGATGAGCTGCAGCGGTATGAGTATTCCGCCGCCAAGGCCCTGCGCCGCGCGGAAGGCCACCAGCAGGGTAATGCTCGATGCCATCGCGCACAGCAACGATCCCAGCGTGAACAGCAGCACCGAACCCATGACCAGGCGTTTGGTGCCGAGCCGATTCGCCGCCCAGCCGGTCAGCGGGATCACCGAGGCCAGCGACAAGGTGTAGCCGGTCGATGTCCACGCGACCACCGCCTGGGTGGACGAGAACTCTTCGATGAACGTTCGCTGAGCCACGTTGACGACCGTGGTATCCAGGGTGACCATCACCGGGAGCATCAGGCACGTCGCCGTGGTCATCAGAAGTTCGGCGTCCAGCCTGACGGGATGGGCGTCGGGGCGACCGTCATCGCCCAGACGCGACTCGCCCGCGGCGTGCGTGCTGGCACCGATCTCTGGCTCGCGCGGCAACCGACCCACCCGGTGGCGCATCGGTTCACTGTATCCGCCGAACTGCCGACCCAACGTCGAAATTATCTGATCGCCAGTGCGCTGACACCGATGATTTGTGTCGCCCAGGTGGGCTACGGTCGAAATCTGGAAAGGCTGTGTGTCGCCGCCAGGCCATCCGACCGGCCCACACATCACGACGGCCCTCGGCAGCTCGCCTTGCCGGAGCGCCAACCAAGCGAGGAGTAATCGGTGAGCAAGACCGCCAAGCGGCTGGGCCCGCAAGACATGTTTTTCTCTACTCCGAGTCGCCGAGCACCATGATGCACGTCGGTGCCCTGATGCCCTTCACACCACCGGATGACGCGCCCGCGGATTTCTTGCGACAACTCGTCGATGAGAGCAAGGCCAACGAGGTTGTGGAACCGTGGAACCTGAAGCTGAGCCACCCGGACTTGCTCTACAGCCCCACCCAATCGTGGGTTTACGACGAAAACTTTGACCTGGACTACCACGTGCGGCGCTCCGCCCTGGCCAGCCCGGGCGACGAGCGTGAACTCGGAATCCTGGTGTCGCGGTTGCACAGTCACGCGCTGGACCTGAGGCGTCCACCGTGGGAGATGCACTTCATCGAAGGCCTCGAAGGCGGTCGGTTCGCGATCTACATCAAGATGCATCACTCGTTGATCGACGGCTACACCGGCCAGAAAATGCTGGCCCGCAGTTTGTCCGCCGACCCACACGACACCACGCACCCGTTGTTCTTCAACATCCCCACCCCCGGCCCGGCGCCCGCCGACACCGAAGAGTCCGCCGGCGGCGGCCTGATCGGTGGGGCGGGCAATGTGCTCAGCGGGTTGGGCGACGTGGTCAAGGGCCTGGGAGGCATGGTCAGCGGGGTGGGTAGCGTGCTCGGTTCGGTGGCCAGCGCGGGACGATCCTCGCTCGACCTCACCAGGGCGCTGGTCAACTCCCAGCTGCGCAGCGACAACGAGTACCGCGACCTGGTCAGCTCGGTGCAGGCTCCGCACTGCATTCTAAACACCCGGATCAGCCGCAACCGCCGGTTCGCCACCCAGCAATACCCGCTGGCGCGGATGAAAGCGATTGGGGCTCAATATGATGCGACGGTCAACGATGTCGCGATGACGATCATCGGGGGCGGCTTGCGGCGCTTCCTCGACGAACTTGGCGAGCTGCCCGACAAGTCGCTGATCGCCGTGTTACCGGTCAACGTGCGGCCCAAGGACGACGAGGGGGGCGGCAACGCTGTCGCGACCATCCTGGCCACGCTGGGCACCGACATCGCCGATCCCGTGGAGCGGCTGCGAGCGGTCACCGCGTCCACCCGGATGGCAAAGGCTCAGCTGAAGAACATGGACCGCGACGCGATCCTGGCCTACAGCGCGGCCCTGATGGTGCCCTATGGCATCCAGCTGGCCAGCACCCTCACCGGGGTGAAGCCGCCGTTGCCCTACACCTTCAACCTTTGTGTCAGCAACGTTCCCGGGCCGCAGGAAGTGCTCTACCTGCGGGGTAGCCGGATGGAGGCGTCCTATCCGGTCTCCCTGGTGGCACACAGCCAAGCGCTCAACGTCACCTTGCAGAGTTATGCCGGGACACTGAACTTCGGGTTCATCGGTTGCCGCGACACGTTGCCACATTTGCAGCGGCTTGCCGTCTATACCGGGGAAGCGCTCGACGAGCTGGATGAACCCGCGGCGTCGTCCGCGGTGAACTGACGCGCCCGGCGCGCCGACACCTAGCCGGCGGGCGGTGTCGCCGGATGCCGGTGCGCCCAGGGACGGGCCTCTTCGAGTTGGGCTGCCAGCGCCAAGAGGTCGCCATCGCTGCCCAGGCCTCCGACGAACTGCACACCCAACGGCAGGCCGGCCGGTGTCCAGTGCAGCGGCACGCTGATGGCGGGTCGTCCGGTCAGATTGGCCAGCTGGGTGTAGGGCACCCAGCCCAGGCTCTCTTGAATGAGATCGTCCATGATCCCGCTGAGCGAGAGCACCTTTCCGGCACGCAACTTGCTCAGCAGCCGCGCCGCCGTCTGCAGGCGTGGTGACGTCGTCGTGTCACCAACGGTCAGTGGCGGAGTCGGCAGGCTGGGAGTCAGGAAGTAGTCGTAACTCTCATGGAAACTCGCCAGGGACTGGATGTAGTTGTTGCGGTTGTCCAGCGCAAGCAGCGGAGCCAGCACACCGGTGGATCGGCCGAGTTCGGCCATGGCCAAGGTGTCGGCTTCAAAGTCGCTGTCGCGGGCGCCGATTCGCTTTCTGATCTCGGCGACTTGGCTGTGCAGCTGCGCGAACCAGATGGTCAGGAAATCGCGGGCCAGCGCGGCGTCATCGTAGGGAGGATCGACTTGCTCCACCCGGTGGCCCAGGTCCTCGAGCAGGCTCGCCGCGGCCTCGACTGCCGCGACGGCCTCGCGGTCAGGCGCGGCGTTGATCGCAGACGATGCCGAGTACCCGATCTTGAGCGCGCCCGGACGGTTCTTGATGTGTTCGACGAAGGTGGTGTCGGGAAGGGCGACCTGGTAGGCGGCGCGTGGGTTGGGCCCGACGATCGCATCGTAGATGGCGGCGCTGTCGCGAACGGTGCGCGAAACCACCCCCTGGGTTTCCATGCCGAACAGCGGCTCGCCGGTCTGCGGGCCATAGGGCGACAATCCCCGGCTGAGCTTGAGCCCGACCAGCCCGTTGCAGGCCGCGGGAATGCGGATGGATCCGCCGCCGTCGTTGGCGCCGGCCAGCGGAACGATCCCGGCGGCAACCGCGGCCCCCGATCCGCCTGAGGAGCCGCCCGGGGTGTGCTGCGGATTCCACGGGTTGCGGGCCGGCCCCCAGTAATCGGGTTCGGTGATGCCCTTGGCCCCGAACTCGGGTGTATTGGTCATGCCGAAGACGACCAGGCCCGCGTCCAGGAATCGTTGGGTGACCAGGGCGTGTTGTTTGGCGACGTCGTTGGCCAGCGACCGAGATCCACACGAGCTGGGAAAGCCGCGATATTCCTGATCGAGGTCCTTGATCAGGAAGGGGACGCCGGCAAGCGGTCCACGTAGCTCCGGATCCGCGCCCCGTCCCTCAGCCAGGGCATCGATACGACGGATGATCGCGTTCAACCTCGGGTTGACCGCGTCGGCGCGCTGACGCGCCAAAGCAAGTAGCTCGGTAGCGCGGACTTGCATGGTCGCCACCAGCTCGGCCAGGCCAGTCGCATCCAGCGACATGTACTCGTCAAGATGCATTGGCCGATCTTATGATTGCGGCGATTGGCCGGCGGGGAAAGGCAGTCAATTTCTTACCGGTTCTTACCGGTTCTTACCGGTCTTGCTCGCGTTGTTCGCCGGGGTTGCGCCGATCTCAGTGCGGGTGGACCGCAAACCCGGATCCGCACTCGCAATTTTTTCCTCGATGTGCGCATCTTTTTCGGCGTTGCCCACCATGATGTCTAGTACGCGACAACACGAGGGGTAGGCGATGTCTTTTGTGCTCGTGGCGCCAGACATGTTGGCGACGGCAGCGGCGGATGTGGTGCAAATCGGATCAGCCGTTAGTGCCGGCAATCTGGCGGCGGCGATTCCGACTACTGAGGTGATGGCGGCGGCCGCCGATGAAGTATCTGGGGCGATAGCGGCGCTGTTCGGCGCGAATGCCCAGGAGTATCAGGCGGCGGCGGCCCAGGCCGCGACGTTCCACGAGCAGTTTGTCCGTGCCCTGAGTGAGGCGGGGGCGTCGTATGCCAGCGCCGAGGCGACCATCGTCACCGGCTTGAGCTCGACGGTCGCGGACGGGTTTCAGACCGCGGTCTACGGTCCGATACGCGCGGCTGGGCAGGCGTGGATCAGCAGCCCGGCCGGCGAGGTTGTTGATCCGGTCATCAATGCGCCCACCGAAGCCCTGTTCGGGCGTGGCCTGATCAGCAATGGTGCCGCCGGAACGGCCGCACACCCCAATGGTGGCGCCGGCGGGATCCTGTTCGGCGACGGCGGCCCCGGCTACACCCCGACCGGCGGGATCGGCGCGGTCGCGGGCGGCATCGGCGGAGATGCCGGGCTGATCGGCAACGGTGGCCTCGGCGGTAACGGCTTCGGCGGCGGCACCGGCGGCATGGGCGGTACCGGCGGCTGGCTGATGGGCAACGGCGGCGGCGGCGGGGTCGGCGGGGTCGGCGGTGTTGGTGGCCAAGCCTTGTTCTTCGGCAACGGCGGCGCCGGTGGAGGCAGCGCGCTGGGTGGCCGTGCCGGGCTGTTCATCGGGGAGCCGGGCACCGGCTGGGTTGCTGACCCCGGCAACGGCCAGTCGATCGTGATCGACTTCGTCCGGCACGGGCAGGCGGCGAGCAACGTGGCGGAGCTGATCGACACCAACGTGCCCGGCCCACCACTGACAGCCGAGGGGCACCTGCAGGCGGACATCATTGCCGGCCAGCTTTTCGCGAAGGGCCCCTACGCGGGGATCTTCGACTCGGAATTGCTCCGTACACAGCAAACCGCCGCGCCGTTGGCTGCCCTGTATGGGATAACCGACGTTCCGGCGCTGTCCGGACTCAACGAGATCAGTGCCGGCATATTCGATGGCCTACAGCAGATCACGCCCGCGGGCCTGCTGTATCTGATCGGCCCGATGGCGTGGACGCTGGGATACCCGATCGTGCCGATGCTGACTCCGGGCTCGCTGGACTTCAACGGCGTGGTCTTCAACCAGGACTTCACCCACGCCATGGACACCATGTACAGCGCCGCCCTGGCGAACCCGGTCCTAGCCGCCAACGGCAAGATCACCGACGTCGCCTACTCCAGCGCATTCACCATCGGTGTCGGGACAATGATGAACGTCGACAACCCCGATCCACTGCTGCTGCTCACCCACCCGCTGCCCAACACCGGCGTGGTCGAGGTGCAGGGCAGTCCCGCCAACGGCTGGACGATGGTCAGTTGGGGCGGGATTCCTGTCGCACCAGCGACATTGCCGACCCAGCTATTCGTCGACGTGCGGAACCTGATCACCGCGCCGCAATACGCGGGCTGGGACATTTTCTATTCATTGTTCACCGGCAATCCGACGACCATCCTGACCGCGGTTCGCGACGGCATCGAGGAGGTCGGCGGCGCGGTGATCAACTTCCCGATCGAGGTGACCGAGGACGTCGTCAACGCCATTAGCGGTGCGACCGACGGCCTGACGGCCGGCGTGCCCAGCCTGGTCGGATGAGTGTGGGCCGCGACAACCACAGCGCATGGAAACGACGGAGAGCCGGTTCGTCAACCTCGGTCGTGACGGTGGCGTGGCCACCGTCGAGCTGATCGACTCGGGACCGCTGAACATTGTCGGCACCGCGGCTATCACGGCCCTTACCAACGCATTTCGCAGCATCAACCAAGACAGCGGCGTGCGGGTCGTCGTACTGCGCGCCGCGGGCGAGAAGGCGTTCATCGGTGGCGCCGACATCAAGGAAATGGTCACCCTGGACCGCATCAGCGCCCAGGCCTTCATCCGCCGACTCGCGGGCCTGTGCGAGTCGATTCGACAGTGCCCCGTCCCGGTCATCGCCCGAATCGCGGGTTGGTGTCTGGGCGGCGGCCTGGAAATCGCGGCGTGCTGCGATCTGCGGATCGCCGAATCCGGCGCCCGATTCGGGATGCCCGAAGTGGCGGTGGGAATCCCGTCGGTGATCCATTCGGCGTTGTTGCCGGCGCTGGTCGGGGCCTCGCGGACAACTTGGCTGCTGCTGACGGGCGAAACCATCGACGCCGACACGGCCGCAAGCTGGGCTCTGGTGCATGAGGTCGTCGCGCCCGCCGCGCTGGACCTGCGGATCGCCGCACTCGCAACAAAACTTGCCGGATTCGGCCCGCAGGCCCTCCGTCAGCAAAAACGCCTACTGGCCAAGTGGCCCGACATGACGGTGCCGGCGGCGATCGAGGACAGCATCGAGCAATTCGGCCTTGCGTTCCAGACCGGTGAGCCGCAACAGCACATGCAGGCGTTCCTCTCTCGCAAGGGCCGTAAAGCAGGAAGCGGCCCGCAAGCCCCGGAGGAGTAGCCGGCCAGGATCACAGTTCGCCACCGCTGCGCTGGGTCATGGCGCGCATTGCGGGCAATAGTGCGAGCGCGACCGACAGATCAAGGGCGCCGATGTCGATCGTGCGGCCAAGCAATTCCTCGGCCTGGTGGACTCGATAGCTGACCGTGTTGGGATGCACCCCAAGTCGTTGCGCGGCTTTGGCCGGGCTGCGGTTTTCCTCGAGATACACCGCAAGCGTGGCGGCAATCCGATACGTCCCCTCATCGTTGGCGGCCAAAGGGCCCAGGACGCGTCTGACGAATGCCACCGCGTGCCCGCGGTCCGTGCCGGCCAGGGCTGCTACCGCAACGTTGCGGTAGCAGGTCACCACCTCAGCGCGATCCCCGAGCAATGAGACGAACCGTTGCGCGTGCGACGCCTCGACATGGGTGCGACGGAAACCGCTTATCCCCCAACCCGGTTCACCGATGGCGACCCGGACGTCCTGCGGTAGGTGGATGTCGCTACAGATGTTGGCCACATCCAGCTCCGCAGCGGTGAATGCCTGCGGTCGGCTCAGCCAGCCGGCAATGGCCTTCGAACCGGCCGGATGGGCCAGGACGCTTTGGGCCGCGATGGCACGGGTCAGCTGCGTCAGTGCCTCGGTGAGCGTCACCGGGCCGGCGCAGGCGTCCTGGGTCACGTCGCGCCACACGCTGACGCCGACATGGTGACGGTTGACGTCGTAACGCAGCCGGGTGGAAGCCCGCTGCGCATCGTCTTCACGTTCGGTGAGGATGTCCTCGACCGCCGCCGCGCGTGCGGCGGCCGCACCGGTCAACCAGGCCTCGCGTTCAACTTCATAGAGCCGTTCGGCCCGAATCAGGACGACGTCGACATAACCGAACAGCCAGTTGGTGGCCAGGTCGAGCGCCCGGTCGTGATCGGTAGCCGCCGAACTCGCGGTGATCCGGTCGAACAGCCATTGCCACGTTCGCTCCTGGGCCATCCGTACCGAGCGGAAGAGGTCATTGAGCGCAATGTTTCGCTGCACTCCAGAGCGACCGATGGCGGCGGTGGCCGGCGTCAGATCGAGCAGCCGCGGCCCCTCCCCGGAGTCGATGCACTCGGCGATTTGGCGGACACTGGCTTCGACGCTGGCAAGTTGGTCGGCCACCGCGGGCGGATCAGGAACGATGCTCGGCAACTCGGACTGGTATCGGTCAACGATGTCACGCGCCAGCTGGGTTGCGCACGTTTGCATTTCGGCGGCTAGCGGCCTGAGCACCTGCTGCCATACCCGGCGAGCGCTCGGCTCTTGAAACGGTGGCCACCTGGGCTCCATGTCGACGAAATCTAATCTCGTCGTGCTCCCGGCACAACGGCCCAGCAAACCGAACTGGCGATAACAGTCCCCGCTCGATGGGGGCGTGGCAGGGTAGTGAGGCAGCGGCTGCGCGAGTTAGCAAGGCAGTAAAGCCAATTGACAAGGAGGTCATGATGGCCAAGGCGGCGAAGAAGACCCCAGCCAAGAAATCGTCGACCGGGGACGCCTCAGACGCGCACCGCGAGCCGCATCTGGCCCGTGAGCACCTGCCCATCCCCGACCCCAAGCACGTGGGATTGACCACCTACGACGCCAAGGACCCCAACACCAAATACCCACAGATCAAACAACTGCGCCCGCCACAGGGGGCGCCGAACGTGCTCATCGTCTTGATCGACGATGTCGGGTTCGGCGCGTCGTCGGCGTTCGGCGGACCGTGTCGCACCCCGGTGGCCGAGCGGCTGGCGGCCGGCGGGCTCAAACTCAACCGCTTCCACACCACCGCCTTGTGCTCACCAACCCGGCAAGCGCTGTTGACCGGGCGCAACCATCACTCGGTGGGCATGGGCGCGATCACCGAGATGGCCACCTCGGCGCCCGGCAACAACAGCATCAGGCCCAAGGAGAAGGCACCGCTGGCCGAGACCTTGAAGCTCAACGGCTACTCCACCGCACAGTTCGGTAAGTGTCACGAGGTGCCGGGGTGGGAGGCCACCCCGATGGGCCCGTTCCACCAGTGGCCGACGGGTTCGGGGTTCGAGTACTTCTACGGCTTCGTCGGCGGCGAGGCCAATCAGTACTACCCGGGTCTGTACGAGGGCACCACGGCGGTAGAACCGCCGAAGACCCCGGAGCAGGGCTACACGCTGACCGAGGATCTGGCGGATCGGGCGATCACCTGGGTAGGCCAGCAAAAGGCGCTGATGCCCGACAAGCCGTTCTTCATGTATTTCGCACCCGGTGCGACCCACGCCCCGCATCACGTGCCCAAAGTGTGGTCGGACAAGTACCGGGGCAAGTTCGACGACGGCTGGGACGCGCTGCGGGAGAAGACCCTCAACCGGCAGAAGGAACTCGGGGTGGTATCCGATGGCGCCGAGCTGACCAAGCGCCATGACGAGATCCCGGCCTGGGACGACATGCCCGACGAACTCAAGCCGGTGCTGGCCAGGCAGATGGAGATCTACGCCGGGTTCCTCGAGCAGACCGACCATGAGGTGGGGCGCCTCGTCGGTGCCATCGATGACGTCGGTGTCCTCGACGACACGCTGATCTACTACATCATCGGCGACAACGGAGCCTCGGCCGAGGGCACCATCAACGGCTGCTTCAACGAGATGACCACGCTCAACGGGTTGCCCGGGATCGAGACGACGGAGTTCCTGCTGTCCAAGACCGACGATTTCGGCACCCCGGACGCCTACAGCCACTACGCCGTCGGCTGGGCGCATGCCCTCTGTGCGCCCTACCAGTGGACCAAGCAGGTCGCCTCGCACTGGGGCGGCACCCGCAACGGCACCGTCGTGCACTGGCCCAACGGCCTCACCGAGCAAGGGGGAATGCGCAACCAGTTCCACCACGTGATCGACGTGGCGCCGACCATCCTGGAGGCGGCCGGTTTGCCGGCACCGCATTCGGTCAACGGAATAGCCCAGGCGCCCCTCGAAGGCGTCAGCATGATGTCGACGCTGCGCGATGCCGCGGCGCCCGAAACCCACGAGGTCCAATATTTCGAGATGACGGGCAACCGCGGCATCTACTTCCAGGGCTGGACCGCGGTGACCAAACACCGCACCCCGTGGAAAGCCGACGCCCCACCGCCGTTCGACGACGACGTATGGGAACTGTATGCCCCCGGTGACTGGACCCAGGCGCACAATCTGGCCACGCAGAACCCGGCCAAGCTCGCCGAGCTGCAGCGGCTTTGGCTCATCGAGGCCACCAAGTACAACGTTGTGCCGCTCGATGACCGCGGCTTCGAGCGGATCAACCCCGACATCGCCGGCCGTCCGCAATTGGTGCGGGGCAACAGCCAGCTGCTGTTCGACGGGATGCGCGTCAGCGAATGGTGCGTCTTGACGATCAAGAACAAATCGCACTCGGTGACCGCCGAAGTCGAGGTGCCAACGGGCGGGGCCAGCGGAGTGCTCATCACCCAGGGCGGCAGCGCCGGGGGCTGGACGCTGTACGCCCACGAGGGCAGGCTCAAGTACTGCTACAACTTCCTCGGCATCGACCACTACATGGTGGCCGCGACCAAGCCGATCCCCACCGGCAAGCACCAGGTCCGGATGGAATTCGGCTACGACGGCGGCGGGTTGGGCAGGGGCGGCGATGTCACGCTTTTCTACGACGGCAAAGCGGTGGGCCAGGGACGGGTCGAGCGCACCCAACCCATGGCGTTTTCCGCCGATGAGGCCTGTGACGTCGGGTGCGACACCGGATCGCCCGCCTCGCCCGACTACGGCCCTACCGGCAACGCCTTCAGCGGCACCATCGCCTGGGTGCAGATCGATCTCGGTGCAGGCAGCCATGACCATCTGATCACCGCCGAAGACCGGTTCAACATTGCCATGGCCAAGCAGTGACCTGCCGCAGACGCCCCAATTAGCACGGTTTCCGGCATTTCGACGTGCGCGAGCGACGGATCTCAAGGATTGTCTTAGGCATGTCGGCTCCCCCACAAGCCCGGTCAGACGTGTTCATCCGGTCGACGAGGTACTGCCGATCCCCAAATTGGCGACCTACGGCTTTCAGCACGTCGTCGCCTTCTACGCCGGGGCGGTCGTGGTGCCGATCATCATTGCCAACGCGATCGACCTGCCCCACCAGGACCTGGTCAAGCTGATCACCGCGGACCTGTTCACCTGTGGCGTCGCCTCGATCATCCAGTCCGTCGGCTTCTGGAAGATCGGGGTGCGGCCAGGGCTCCGGCGTTGTTGATTAGCAGGCTTGTGAGCTGGGTTGATGATCTTTGGTGCCGCGCTATTGGGGCCGGAGTGTAGGCACGGGCTATCTGGAGAACGATCGAGTTGGTTACTGTTCGTCGTTGGTCTGGAGTTGCCCGTGCCTACCGTTTCAGTATTGCCTGTGTCGTCGGTTCCAGAGGTGTTCGACCGCTGGAGTCCTGGTGAGCGCAGCGAGCTCATCGGATCGGAGTTTCTCGATGTGTTGGCCTCGGTGCCAGACCCGAGGGACCCACGCGGTCGGAGGTATTCGCTGATGGCTTTGTTGGCGATCGCGGTTCTGGCCACTGCCGCGGGGATGCGCGGCTATGCTGGTTTTGCCACATGGGCGGCCACCGCTCCCGATGATGTGTTGGCCCAATTAGGGGTCCGGTTCCGGCGGCCCAGTGAGAAGACCTTCCGCGCTGTTTTGTCTCGGCTAGACCCCGCCGACCTCAACGCCAGGATGGGCAGTTACTTCACTGCACACGTGGCCAGCAGCGACCCCAGTGGATTGGTGCCGATCGCGTTGGACGGCAAGATGCTGCGTGGTGCTTTACGCGCCAAAGCGACAGCCACGCATCTCGTGTCGGTGTTCGCCCACCGTGCCCGATTGGTGCTCGGTCAACTCGCTGTCGCCGAGAAAAGCAATGAAATTCCCTGCGTACGTGCCCTGCTCACGCTGCTGCCGGGTAGCTTGCGGTGGCTGGTCACCGTGGATGCGATGCATACCCAGGTCGTCACCGCGAAGTTGATCTGCGCCACCTTGAAGTCGCACTACCTGATGATCGTCAAGTCCAACCAAGCCAAAATACTTGCGCGTATCACCGCGCTGCCCTGGGCCGAGGTGCCCGCAGCCGCTACCGACGACTCCCGCGGCCACGGCCGTGTCGAGACCCGCACCCTGCAAATCATCACCGCTGCACGAGGAATCGGCTTCCCCTACGCAAAACAAATCATCCGGATCACTCGTGAACGCTTGATCACCGCCACCGACCAGCGCAGCGTGGAGGTGGTCTATGCCATCTGCAGCCTGCCGTTCGAGCACGCCCGCCCTACCGCGATCATGACCTGGATGCGTCAACACTGGGGAATCGAGAACAGCCTGCACTGGATACGCGACGTCACCTTCGACGAAGACCGTCAAAGGGCACATACCGGAAACGGCGCACAGGTCCTAGCAACGCTACGCAACACCGCGATCAATCTGCACCGCCTCAACGGCGCCGACAACATCGCCGAAGCCTGCCGGATCACCGCTTTGACCGCCAACCGCCGCCTAGACCTCCTCAATCCACAATTCCCCAGCTCACAAGCCTGCTAATCAACAACGCCGGAGCCCTGGGGGTGCGGCTGCCCCTGCTGCAGGGCGTGGCGTTCGCCGGGGTGTCGCCGGTTATCGCCATCGGACTTTCCCATGGCGGCGGAACGCCCAGCCTGCTCTACGTCTACGGCGCGGTGATCGTCGCCGGTTTGTTCACCATCCTGATCGCCCCGATCTTCACCAAGCTGCTGCGATTTTTTCCCCCGGTGGTCACCGGCACGCTGATCACCATCATCGGGCTGTGCCTGGTGCCGGTGGGCGCCGGCGACGCGGTGACCAATCCGCGCACCGGCGAGCACGACCCGACCAACATTCGCTGGCTGCTCTACGCGCTGGGAACGATCGCGATCATCGTGGCGATCCAGCGGGTGTTCAGTGGTTTCATGGCCACCATCGGGGTGTTGATCGGCTTGATCGTGGGCTGCGTGGTCGCCTACGGCCTGGGCGACATGAGCTTCGCCAAGGTGGACGAGGCGTCGGTTATCGGATTCACCGAGCCGTTCGTGTTCGGTATGCCGAAATTCGACTTCGTTGCATGCCTGACGATGATCATCGTGCTGATGATCACCTCGGTGGAGTCGACCGGCTCGACCCTGGCCACCGGCGAGATCGTCGGCAAGCGCATCAAGGCCGCCCAAATCGGCAACGTGCTGCGCGCCGACGGACTGGCCACCGTGATCGGCGGAATCTTCAACTCCTTTCCCTACACCGCGTTCTCCGAGAACGTCGGGCTGGTGCGGCTCACTCGGGTCAAGAGTCGCTGGGTGGTCGCCGCCGCCGGGGTGGTGATGATCGTGCTCGGGTTCCTGCCCAAGGTCGCCGCGGTCGTCTCGGCGGTCCCCAGCCCGGTCCTCGGCGGGGCGGCGTTGACGCTGTTTGCCACCGTCGCCGTGGTGGGCATCCAGACGCTGGGCAAGGTCGACTTCACCGACCACCGAAACCTCATCATCGTGACCACCAGCCTGGCGCTGGCGTTGTGGGTGACGTCCTATCCCGACATCGCCGAGTCGATGCCGTCGGGCGTGGACCTGATCTTCGGCAGCGGCATCAGCATCGGTGCCGTCGCCGCGATCGTGCTCAACATCGTGTTCTTTCACACCGGCTCGCATGGGCCACGGGTGGCCGGCGGCGGCTCGATTACCCTCCATGAGGTCAACGCGATGACCCGCGAGCGATTCACCGAAGTGTTCGGCCATGTCGTGCAGGACGTCCCCTGGGTGATCGACCGTGCCTACGAGCACCGGCCGTTCGCCGGCACCGCCGCGCTTCGCGAGGCGTTCCAGGACGCGGTGCTCACCGGGTCCTCCGAGCAGCAGATGGAGCTACTCAATGCGTTTCACGATCTGGGTGCCGAGGACGAGACCGGACGCGCCCTGGCCGTCGACCACGTGTCGCTATCCAATCTCGACGAGCGGGATCACAACGTAGTGGTGGAGCTTGCCAGCGCCTACCGCGAACACTTCGGCTTCCCGCTGATCATCTGCGCCCGCGAGACCGAGCGGTTCGACCGAGTGCTCAAGAACGGCTGGTCGCGGATGGACAATTCCCCCGCCACCGAGAGGGCGTACGCCCTCATCGAGGCGGCCAAGATCGCCAACTACCGGTTCAGCGATCTGGTCGCCGACGCGAACCCGATTGCGTCGGTCAGGCTCAGCCGACTCAACGAGCTGCACTAGATGACCAAGCCTGCCCTGGGCCTTGATGGCTTCAATCGCCTCACGGATCGCCAACGCATGCACCTGTTGTTCGGCGTGTGTTCGACGACGATCTGGGCGCGCCGGGTGCTGGCCGGCGCGCCGTTCGATGATGTCGATGCGCTGCTGGACCGCGCGGACCGGGTACTGGCCCAGCTGCCCGAGGCCGAGATCGACGCCGCGCTGGACGGCCACCCGCGCATCGGTGCCAGGGCGGACAACGCGTCCTCGGCGCGTGAGCAGGCCCTAGTCGCCGGAGCCGGCGAGGCCGTGCGCGCCGAACTCGCCGAAAAAAATCGCAAGTACGAGGACAAGTTCGGTTACGTCTACTTGGTGTGCGCCACCGGACGATCCGCCGAGGACTTGCTCGAGACGCTCACCGACCGGCTCGACAACGACCCGGAAACCGAACGCCGGGTGATGCGCAGCGAACTGGCCAAGATCAACCGGCTGCGGCTGCAGCGGCTCCTGCGTGAGCCCGCGTGAGCGCCGCGCGTGGCTACCGGCCTGGCATGGTGAACCCATGAGCCTTTCGACACATGTGCTGGACGCCGTGAGCGGTCGACCCGCGGCCGGAGTCGCCGTGGAACTCACCGACGCTGCCGGAACACCTCTTGCCAGCGGCCGCACCGACCATGACGGCCGGATCAAGTCGCTCGGTGCGACACTGGCCGCCGGGATCTACCGGCTGCGCTTCGATACCGGCGAATATTTCGCCGCGAGCGGCACCGCCGGGTTCTACCCCGAGGTCGTCATCGCCTTCGACCTCACTGACGTCGACGCCCAATACCACGTGCCGCTGTTGTTGTCGCCGTACGCGTATTCGACATACCGGGGGAGTTAATGGATCTCAACTCCGTAGAAATCGTCAATACCCCCAGCCGCCGCGACGAACTCTGGCCGCTGGAGCCCACCGACGCCATTCTCGCCGGCGGGACCTGGCTGTTCTCCGAACCGAACTCACACATCCGCCGCCTGGTCGACATCACCGGCCTGGGCTGGCAGCCGATAGCGTTCGGCGACAACGGTATTGACCTGGCCGCAACGTGCACACTTGCCGAGATCTCGACGCTGTCGGGGCGGCTGCCCGCCGACTGGACGGCCGGTGCGCTGCTGTATCAGTGCTGCACCGCAATGCTGGCGTCGGCCAAGATCTGGCGCACCGCCACCATCGGCGGCAATGTGTGCCTGTCCTTTCCGGCCGGCGCCATGATTTCGCTGCTGTCCGCGTTGGATGCGCGCGTGACGGTGTGGTGCGCCGATGGCAACGACTACACGCTGCCGGTCGCCGAGTTCGTCACCGGACAGGCCGCCAACGTGCTCGTGCCCGGCGACGTGCTGCGCTCCTTTCACCTGCCGGCCGCCGCGCTGCGGGCCCGGACCGCCTTCCGCAAGCTCGCCCCGTCCGCGCTGGGGCGCTCCGGCATCGTGGTGATCGGCCGCCGTGGCGCCGAGTCCGACGGCGGCGGCTTCGTGCTGTCGATCACGGCGGCCACCGTGCGCCCCTTCGTGTTCGAGTTCCCCACCTTGCCCGGCACCGACGAGCTGCGCGCCGCCCACGCCGGCATACCCGATGGCGCCTGGACCCGCGACGCACACGGCGATCCCGATTGGCGGGCAGCGGTGAGCCTGGTGCTGGCCGAGCAGATCCTGGCCGAGCTGGCATGAGGTTCACCGTCAACGGAGCCGACCTGGACGCCACCCTGGCGGCCGGGCAATGTCTGCGCACCTTCCTGCGCGAGCACGGCCACTTCGAAGTCAAGATGGGCTGCGATGCCGGTGACTGCGGCGCTTGCTCGGTCTTGGTCGACGGCGCCGCGGTGCACTCGTGCGTGTTCCCGGCATTTCGCGCGGCGGGCCGCACCGTCACGACGGTGGCCGGGCTGGGCAGCCCCGATGACCTGCACCCGATGCAGCGCCGTTTCGCCGAGGCGGCCGCCTTCCAGTGCGGGTTTTGCACGGCCGGTCTGGTGGTCACCGCGTCGACCTTCGGCGATGACGAATTGGCCAATCTGCCACAGCATCTCAAGGACAACCTGTGCCGGTGCACCGGCTACCGGGGGATCCTGGACGCGCTGGAGGGCAAGGTCAACGTCGAGAAGCCCAGCGGATCCGACGCCGGGCGCTCGATCGGCGCACCGGCGGCACTGCGGGTGGTGACCGGCACCGAGCCCTACACCACAGACCACGCGCCGGCCGGCCTGCTGCACCTGGCCGTGCTCGGCAGCCCGCTCGCGCACGCCCGTATCACCTCGATCGACACCACGGCGGCCGCGACGATACCCGGTGTCCACCTGATCCTCACCCACCACGACAGCTCAGCCGTTGCGTTCTCCACCGCGCGCCACGAGATGCGCACCGACGACCCCGACGACACCTATGTGTTGGACCGCACCGTGCGCTTCATCGGACAGCGGGTTGCGGCGGTGGTCGCCGACAGCGTGGCGGTCGCCGAAAAAGCTTGCCGGGCGATCCAGATCGAGTACGAGGAACTGCCGGCCGTGTTCGATCCGGAGCAGGCCCGGGCGCCCGGCGCGGTGCTCTTGCACGCCGACAAGGGCGGCCAGGCCCGCATCGCCGACCCGGCGCGCAACGTGGTCGCCGAATTACATGGCGGCACCGGCGATGTCGAAGCCGGCGTTGCCGCCGCGGAGGCCTCCGGCGGAGCGGTGGTGCGCGGACGGTGGCAGACCGCCCGAGTGCAGCCGGCCCACCTCGAAACCCATGGCTGCACCGGGTGGCGGGACAGCCGCGGGCGACTGGTGATCCGCACCAGCTCCCAGACACCGTTTCTGGTCCGCGACGAACTGTGCCACGTCTTCGGGCTGGACCGCGACCAGGTGCACGTTTTCACCAAGCGGGTCGGCGGCGGATTCGGCGGCAAACAGGAGATGCTCACCGAGGACCTGGTGACGTTGGCCGTGCTGAGACTGGGCCGGCCGGTGCGCTACGAGTTCACCCGTGTCGACGAGTTCGTCCGGGCGACGTGCCGCCACCCCTACCGCATCGACGTCACCGTGGCCGCCGACGGGGATGGGGTGCTGACCGCGCTGGCGGTCGATGCCCTGATGGATGCCGGGGCGTACGGAAACCACACTCGGGGTGTGCTGTTTCACGGTTGCGGCGAGTCGGTGTCGGTGTACCGCTGTGCGAACAAGCGCATCGACGCCGAGGCCGTGTACACCAATAACGTGCCGTCGGGGGCGTTCCGCGGCTACGGCGTGGGCCAGATGGTCTTCGCGGTGGAGTCGGCACTCGACGACCTGGCACAACGACTGGGCATCGACGCGTTCGAGTTCCGGCGCCGAAACGTGGTGGTGCCCGGCGACCCGTTCGTCGATGCCCATGCCGGCGAGAACGATCTGACGTTCGGCAGCTACGGGCTGGATCAATGCCTGGACCTGGCCCAGGACGCGTTGCGCCGCGGTGGGAGACCGGCTCCCGACGGCGCGGGCTGGCGAGTCGGAGAGGGCATGGCCCTGGCGATGATCGCGACGCTGCCCCCGGGCGGGCATTTCGCGTCCGCCGACATCTCGGTCGACGACGCCGGCGTCTACACGCTGTGCGTCGGCACTTCGGAGTTCGGCAACGGCACCACCACCGTGCACGCGCAGCTGACCGCCACGGCGTTGGGCACCACCAGCGATCGGATCGTGATCCGCCAGTCCGACACCGACGTGGTCGAGCACGACACCGGGGCGTTCGGCTCGGCCGGAACCGTGATCGCCGGACGTGCGGCGCTGGGCGCGGCCCAACAGTTGCGCAGCCGGATCATCGCCGCCGCGGCCGAGGTGGCCGGCGCGTCGCCAGCCGACTGCGTGCTGGGCCCGCACGGCGTGCGGTGCGGGCAGCAGCTGGTCGGATTCGGGCAATTGCCGACGCCGTTGACCGGGCAGGGAAGCCAGGACGGGACACCGCGGTCGGTGTCGTTCAACGTGCACGCCTTCCGGGTCGCGGTCAACACCGACACCGGCCAGGTGGAGATCTTGCAGTCGGTTCAGGCCGCCGACGCCGGGGTGGTGCTGAACCCGGAGCAGTGCCGCGGGCAGGTGGAGGGCAGCGTGGCGCAGGCGATCGGTTCCGCGCTGTATGAGGACCTGCAGATCGGCCCCGACGGCAGGGTGCTCACCCAGACGCTGCGCGACTATCACATTCCGCAGTTCGTCGACGTGCCCCTCACCGAGGTGTACTTCGCCGACACCTTCGACGAACTCGGTCCGCTGGGCGCGAAATCGATGGCCGAATCGCCCTACAACCCGGTGGCGCCGGCTCTGGCCAACGCGATCGCCCGGACCTGCGGTGCGCGGGTCACCCGGCTGCCGATGACCGCGGCCCGAGTGTGGCGGGCGATCAACTCAGCGGAGTGAGCGGCCCACCCATGATGTTGGCGACGAGCCCGCGAATGATGTTGGTGCCGTCTTCGTTTCGCAGCTCCTCATACCAGGCTGCGGTGGTATCGGGGTCCTTGGCGTGGATGACGTCGCAGCGCTTACGGGCCCGCAATACCAGATCGCCGGCCCGTTCGGTGCGGCTGGCCTGATAGGCGGCCAGCGCGGCCGCAACGTCGGTGGGGTTGTCCTTGAGTGCCCATTGCAGTGCCACCGCGTCTTCCATCGCCGAGCATCCGCCCTGCCCGATGTCGGGCGTGGTGTTGTGGGCGGCATCGCCAAGCACGGCGACGCGCCCCTTGACCCAGGTGTGGAACGGGTCCAGGTCGAGGATCTCGACGCGGTTGGTGGTCGTCGGGTCGAGCTTGTCGATCAAGGCCTGCACGCCCGGTGCCCAGCCGGCGAACTGCTCGCGCAGCACCTCTCGCGCGGTGCCTTTCTCGAAGGGCAGGCCCTCGGGCTCGACCACGTCGAAGAAGAAGTAGAACCTGTCATCGGCGACCGGCATCGCCGACACCCGCTTGCCGTCGCCGACATACATGGTCCACTCGTTGGCGGGGCTGATGGCTTCGTCGACCTCCACCAGCCCGTTGTAGTTGACGTAGCCGGCGTAGCGCCGGGTGACCGGCCCGCCCAGTACGTATTCCCGGGTGATCGAGTTTGCGCCGTCGGCGCCGATGAGGATGTCGGCACTCGCGATGGTGCCGTCGGCGAACGTCGCGGTGGCGGCGCCGTCCTGGTTGGCGACCTCGACCATCTTCATGCCGAAATGGATCTCGTCGATCCCGTAGGCCTCCATCAGCATTTGCTGCAGCTCGGCGCGGGCGATTGGGTACGGGCGCTGACCGACCTGCTCGATGAGCGGCTGCATCGAGATCCGGCACATGGTCTCGCCGGAGTGGGCCTCGGCGTAGCTCATCGTCTCGACGATCCCGCCCAGCCGTGCCGTCTGTTGGTCGAGTCCCAGGTAGTTGAGGCATTTCACCCCGTTGGACCACGCCGAGATGGCGGCGCCGACCGGCTTGTTCTCGGTGACACGCTCATAGACCTCGGTGTCAATGCCGATCTGGCGCAAGGCAATCGCGGCACTCATGCCGCCGATGCCCGCACCGATGATCACCGCTTTCACCGGTGTTACCTCCTTTGCTCTCCGGGTGCCGTGCGTCGACCGTATGACGGCTGGCCCCGTTTCGCGCGTCGAAGCGGTGCCGGGCGGCTGGGTGCCGACAACTGGGCAATGGGTTGGATCGCCATGGCGCGCTCGCCAATGGACCCTACCCGGCCATCGAGGCTGGTGCTGCCCCCAAGGCGGTTGCTGCCGGGCGCCAGGTGGAGCCCCCTGTCAGGATTGAACTGACGACCGCTCGCTTACAAGGCGAGTGCTCTACCACTGAGCTAAGGAGGCCGGTAAGACCGCTGCCAGCCTAACCCCTCACTCGTCGGCGTCGACCACTCGCTGGGAGCGCACCGGGCGTGAGGTCGAACGGCGCGCGGGACGCCGGCCCGGCAGCGGGATGCGCTCGGCGATGCCGCTCAGCGGGTTGACCACCATGGTGAGCGCGACGACGGCGTCTTGCAGGGTCTCGATCGCCGGCTCCAGCGCCTCCATGCTGGGGGCCAGCCGGGCCAGGGTGTCGGCCACATCGGCGAGCTGTTCGAGGGGCCCGTTCTTGGCGGTGAGCTTGTCGACCAGACCACCTTCGGACAGCAACCGCTCGGCTAGCCCGTCCTCGGAAAGGACCCGCTCGATCAAGCCGTCCTCGGCGACCAGTTGATCGGCCAGCCCGCCCGGCTGCAGCGCGCGATGCATCGCGCCGCCCTCGGCGGTCACGCGGTCGAGCAAACCACCGGGCGCGGTCAGCAGGTCGACCACCCCGCCCGGGCGCAGCATCCGGTCCATCGGGCCGTTGGGCGCGATCGCCCGCCCCAACGGCGCATCCTCGTCGAGCAGCTTGGCCAGCCGGTTGGCGCGCACGATCGCGTCCTCGATGCCGAGCACGCTGGCCATGGCGTTGTTGCCGGCATCGGTGCTGGTTTCGCCGAGCGCTTGCTTGGCCAGGCCGACGGCGGCTCCCGCGAGGTTGAGGCTGGCCTCAGCGGCGGCGAGACCGGCGCGGGCGGGGGCGGTGGCAAAGGCCACCAGGCTTTGGCCGACGTTCATTCTGTGAGTCTATTCACGACGCGCCGCAATAATTGCGTCCGGGTTCGGGCAGGCACGACTATTCCTGGCAGACTATTAGCAGTTGACTCTCAACGAGCTTTCAGGAAGTACACAATGAACGTTAAGCAAGCTTTCAGCTGCATGTTGCAGGAATTAATGTCATGACAGCCACAACCCCGGGCGAGGCCACCACACCAGAAGCGCGCATCCTCGTTGTCGACGACGAGGACAACATCGTCGAGCTGCTCTCGGTCAGTCTGAAGTTTCAGGGATTCGAGGTGCACACGGCGACCAACGGCGCGCAGGCGTTGGATCGGGCCAGGGAAACCCGCCCGGACGCGGTGATTCTCGATGTGATGATGCCCGGGATGGACGGCTTCGGTGTGCTGCGGCGGCTGCGGGCCGACGGCATCGATGCACCCGCACTGTTCTTGACCGCCCGGGACTCGGTGCAGGACAAGATCGCGGGGCTGACCCTGGGCGGCGATGACTACGTGACAAAGCCCTTCAGCCTGGAAGAGGTCGTTGCCCGGTTGCGGGTAATTCTGCGCCGCGCCGGCAAGGGCAGCGCAGAGCCGCGCAATTCCCGCCTTACGTTCGCCGATATCGAGCTCGATGAGGAAACCCGCGAAGTGTGGAAGGCCGGCCAGCCGGTGTCGCTATCGCCCACCGAGTTCACCTTGTTGCGCTATTTCGTGATCAATGCGGGCACGGTGCTGAGCAAGCCGAAAATTCTCGACCATGTGTGGCGCTACGACTTCGGTGGCGACGTCAACGTCGTCGAGTCCTACGTGTCGTATCTGCGGCGCAAGATCGATACCGGCGACAAGCGGCTGCTGCACACCTTGCGTGGGGTCGGCTATGTGCTGCGGGAGCCGCGATGAGCGTGCTCCCTAGCCCGGCAGGTTAGGGAGGAGCGCCGCGATGGCCGAACGTCTTCCGCGCGCAGTGCCGCTCCGGGTGGGTCTGGTCGCGGCCACCCTCGCCCTGGTGTTGTGTGGCCTGCTGGCCTCGGGCGTGGCGGTCACCTCGATCCTGCGACACAGCCTGGTCAGCAGGATCGACTCGACGCTGCTGGAAGCCTCGCGCACCTGGGCGCAAGCCTCCTGGCGGCATTCGATGCCCAGCGTTGAAGGCCCCGACCCGGCTCGGCCTCCGTCGAAGTTCTACGTGCGCAGCATCAGTCCCGACGGTCGGGCCATGACGGCCATCAACGACCGCAACGCCGAGCCGGCGCTGCCCGCCGACAACGACGTGGGTTCGGATCCGACGACGCTGCCCTCGGTGAACGGCTCGAACATCGAGTGGCGGGCGGTCTCGGTGCACGGGCCGCAGGGCGGCCTGACGACGGTGGCCATCGATCTGTCCGACGTTCAGCACACGGTGCGGTCGCTGGTCTGGCTGCAGATCGGCATTGGGGCCGGGGTACTTGTGGTGGTCGGCCTGGCCGGCTTCGCGGTGGTGCAACGCAGCCTGCGGCCGCTGTCCGAAGTCGAGCAGACCGCCGCGGCCATCGCTTCGGGTCAGCTGGATCGCCGTGTGCCAGAACGTGATCCCCGAACCGAGGTGGGCCAGCTTTCGCTCGCCATGAATGGAATGCTGTCCCAGATCCAAGTAGCGCTGGCGGCGTCGGAGGATTCGGCGGAAAAGGCACGCAGTTCCGAAGAACGGATGCGGCGTTTCATCACCGATGCCAGCCACGAACTACGTACCCCGCTGACCACGATCCGCGGCTTCGCCGAGCTGTATCGCCAGGGCGCGGCGCGCGATGTGGCCATGTTGCTGTCGCGGATCGAGAGCGAAGCCAGCCGGATGGGCCTGCTGGTGGACGATTTACTGACGCTGGCCCGCCTGGACGTGCAACGGCCGCTGGAGCGCAACCGGGTGGACCTGCTGGTTCTTGCCGCCGATGCGGTGCACGATGCGCGGGCGATCGACCGGAAGCGCGCCATCACCGTCGAAGTCCTGGAGGGCCCGGGCACACCGGAGGTGCTCGGCGACGAGCCCCGGTTGCGCCAGGTGCTCAGCAACCTCGTCGGCAACGCGCTGCAGCACACGCCCGACAGCGCCGACGTCACCGTGCGGGTCGGCACGGCTGGCGAGAACGCGGTCCTGGAAGTGGCCGACAAAGGTCCCGGGATGCCCGCGGAGGACGCGGCCAGGGTATTCGAGCGGTTCTACCGGACCGACTCTTCGCGCGCCCGCGCCAGTGGTGGGACCGGGCTTGGTCTGTCGATCGTCCACTCCCTGGTGAAGGCGCACGGCGGCGATGTCACGCTGACGACCGCGCCGGGGGAGGGTTGTTGCTTTCGCGTCACGCTGCCGCGCGTCAGCGGGGCGGCGGTGGAACTCACCGAGCCGGTCAGTTAGACCGATTCAGGTCAGCTCCGATAGCGCCTTTTTGATTTTGGCTTGCGCTTCGTCCAGTGATTCCGGTGACGGATTGCGGTCGACGGTGGCGAAACCGAAGTCGCTCAAGTGGCGGGTGGGGAACACGTGGATGTGCAGGTGTGGGACCTCTAACCCGGCGATGATGACGCCGGCGCGTTCGGTGCCAAACGCCTTGCACACCGCCTTGCCGATCAGCTGACTGACTTCCATCACCCGGCCGAATACCGCGCCGTCCACGGTCTGCCACTGATCGATTTCGGCGCGCGGGACCACCAACGTGTGGCCCTGGGTCATCGGCTCAATCGTCAAGAACGCGACGACGTCGTCGTCCTCGTAGACAAAGCGGCCGGGCAGTTCACGGTTGATGATCTTGGTGAAGATCGACGCCATTGGTTCAGCATATGTGTGCCGTCACTGACCCCAGCGCTGGCCATGGCCAGGACCCCAGCACATCGGCCGCGCTGGGCAGACCGACCAGCGCTCCTTGCGAGAAGTAGGGGCCGGCGTTGGGAGTCAGCGAGGAGTATTCGTCGTTGACGATCGGTGCCAGCACCGAGTTGAGGCCCGCGACGATCGGCGCCGGGACACCGATCTGCTCGAGCGGTAACAGCATCGGCAACGTCGGGGACGGGATCAGGTACGTCGTGATCGTGCCTCCCAGCGAGGTGGTCACGCTGGACACTTCGACCGCGTCCGACAGCGAGGCGAACGATGACGTGTTGTGGTAGTAGGCGGCCCCGAACAGGGAGTTCACCCAGGCCGGGAGATTCCATGGCCGGTCGGGCGGATTGCCCCAGAAGTCGTATTGGCCATTGACCACGCTGACGTCGTATTGGGTGTTGGACAGGCCGTGCACCGTGTAGTTGATCAACGGCACGGTCAGGCCATCGGGCAAGTAGATGTGCGCCAAACCGAGCTCAGGGCTGCCGAACAAGGCGAACTCCAGGGCATGGGCCGGTGGCGCGTTGGGGTCGGTTGCCAGGTAAGCCAACTCGCGGTTGGCGACGATGGTGCCTTGTGACAGTGCGGCCACGTGCACCGGCAACCCGCTGCCATTGGTCACCGCGCTCATGATGTGCTCATGGAGCATCCGCGTTCCGATGGCGACGGCCGTGTTGGTGTCGGGGGCGGCTAGACTGCCGCTGAGGATGCCGATGCTGGCCGGATAGTTGATGACCGAAGCGATGGTGTCGGGGAACCAGTTTTCTCCGTTCGCATGGTTGATCAAGTCATATCCCTGCAGGATCGACGCCGAACTCTGCCCCGGAATGCCCAGCAGGAGTGCCTGTCCCAGATAGGGCAGCTCGGTGAGGAATCTCGGATAGTAAAGCGGTCCGGCCCCCGGGACCGTAATCCTGGTGCCTGCCGCCGCGGGCGCCATCGAGGCACCCCCGGCGGGCGTGGCTGCGGTGCTGGCCGAGGCCGTCGGGTCGGCGCCGAGCAGCGGGTGCCCGAGCAGCGCCGTGGCGGGGGCGTTGATCGCGCCGGCCAGACATCGCTGCGCGTTGGCGATCTCGGTGGTCAGATACGTGTTGGCGTCGGCCGCCAAGGTGAGCACGAACCGCTCGTGAAACTCCGCCGCTTGGGCGCTGGCCAGCTGATACTGCAGGCCGTGCGTGCTGAACAACGCCGCAATGTGGGTGGAGACTTCGTCGGCGCCCGCGGCCAGCAGCAGAGTCGTGGATCGGGCGGCCGCTGCGGTGGCCGTGCTGACCGCCGACCCCAACGCGGCCAAATCCTCGGCCGCGGTGCTCAGAAAATCGGGCGCTGCAACGACATACGACACGGGTCTCTCCTCGAGAGCACGAGGGAGGCGTGCCGATCGTCGGCCCTCGCGCAATCTGTGGCCATGAGGTTACTCGCAGGCCGGACCCTGGCGCCGACTTTTGGGCAGGACTGCCGGGACTTCATAGCCTTGTAGTCCGTCATCGGGTCGGTGCGTCATCGGCTCTCCCGGCCGGATCCAGGG
Source organism: Mycobacterium ulcerans subsp. shinshuense (assembly GCF_002355775.1). Lineage (NCBI taxonomy): Bacteria > Bacillati > Actinomycetota > Actinomycetes > Mycobacteriales > Mycobacteriaceae > Mycobacterium > Mycobacterium ulcerans. The sequence continues at coordinate 544,130 of NZ_AP017624.1, forward strand.
CGCCAAGGGGCACATCTCATTCGTTCTGGCCTGATGGGATTGCCGTGGCGCGCGGCATTCGGAGCGCCGAACCTGCCCGGTCGAAATATCCGAAATTACAGTCGCACAGTGATTTTCGGACAACTCAACCATCATGTTACTGGTCACAGGTCTTTTCGAGACAAAATCGTTAACCCGATGTGGCCGTGTCGTTTTCCGCGTTCGTCAAGATCCTCGGTGACCCAATACACGGGAGGGGACCTACGTGCGGTTTCCTGCGGCAGTGCTCGCCATACCCACGGCATTGCTTACCGCGTGTGCCATTTCGGCGCTGTCCGCCGTCTTCCCGCCCGCCACGCACGCCGCCGCCGCATTCGGTCCGCTGGCCCCGCCCAACCCGTTCATGGCGCCGAATGGATTGGCGTCCATGCACAATGACGCCGGATCGGCAGACGGGGGCCCGCTCCCCGGCCCCGGTGCGCGGCTGGCGCCGATCTTTGCCTACCCGCTGCTGGCCGCCTGTCCGAGCATCACCCAGGGGACTGACGGATTGGTGTTGGCCCTGTGCGCCAACGACATCATCCAGGCCCCCATCGTCTATCTGATCGATCCCGGCGGCCTGGTTCCACATGTCATACCGCTGGCGAGCCTCGGCATCGCCAAAGGAGGTCTGCTCGGCGGCGTGTATGCCTACCTGGACAACAACAACCAGCTGGTGATGATCGACGGGACCAACCACCTACTGCGTATCGCTCATGCCAAGGACAGCAAGGGCTGCTGGCAATTGAACATCACCGAGTCCACCGACGTGTCCAGTGCCATCCCGGCCGGCGATCAGTCCGTGGGTGTGGTCCCCGACTACCTGGGAAATGTGTGGTTCGCCACCGGCAGCGGCGTGGTCGGAGTGGCCAAGGTGGGCGGTGGTGTCGCCAGCGTTCAGTTGGACCCCGGTGAGCAAGTCGCCAACAGCATCTCGGCCTCGCCGGCCAACCGCGTCGGCGTGGCCACCACCGCCGCTCTCTACGAGCTCAACCTGGACGGCGTCGGCAATCCGCAGGTGCTGTGGCGGCAGCCCTACGATCGCGGCCCGGCTCGCAAGCCGGGACAACTCAGCTGGGGCACCGGTTCCACCCCAACCTATTTCGGGCCCACCGGTGCGGACTATCTGACCATCGTCGACAACGCTGACCCGCTGGTGCTGCACGCGTTGATCTACGAGTCCGGAACGGGCAACCTGATCTGCCAGCAGCCGGTGCTGACTCAAGGCGGGCCGGGCAGTGAGAACTCGCCCATCGGCGCCGGGACGTCCATGTTCATCTCCAGCACCTACGGCTACCCGTATCCGGCGGTGCCGGCGGGCGCGGGCCCCGCGGTGCCCCCGACCGCGCCGTTCGTCGGGGGAATGACTCGGGTCGACGTCGAGCCCACCGGATGTCGCACCGTGTGGGACAGCAGTACTCGCAGTGCGGCGTTGCCCCACCTGTCTATTGCCGACGGCCTGATCTACACCATCACGCGGATCGGCCTGGACAACACCACCCCGCTGGACGTCTTCGCGTTTGCCGTCATCGATCCGAACAACGGTCGAGTGCTGCTACAGCAACCGAAATCGACCACCATCCTCAGTGATCCGATCCAAACGGCCTGCATGGTCCTGATGGACAACAAGATCATGCAGGGCAACATCACCGGAATCGGCCGTATCGGATGAGTTATTCCTGGTTGCCGAACTTCATCATCTCCAGGTTCCAGTATCCGCGCATGTTGGTCATGAGCCCCTCGTCGTTGACGCGATAGGTGAACACGCCGCGGACCTCGCTGGTGAAGCCGCCGTCAAACCTGCTGCGCAGCACCAGGATATGGGCGATCTCGTTGGGTGAACTCGACGGAAAGGTCTCCTCGCAGGTGATCGACAGCTGGTTGGCCGCAATGTTGGTGTCATAGAAGTTCGCCACACCATCTTTGCCCCGCACCCCGGTGCCGTCCGGGTTGGTCACGGACTTGCCGATCGGATCCTCGATGACGATGTCGTCGGCCATCAAGGCGAGCCACCCCTGGCGGTCGTGGGCTTGAACGCAGCGCCATGACGCCTGCGAGGCCGCCAATGCGGGGGACTGGGCGGTTTGGGTCATCGCTATCTCCTGTCGTCAAATGGCGCGCGCGGCGCGTGCACCGCCGCGTCGATGGCCAGATGCAGGCCACCGGGAGTCTCGGGGTGCCGGTGATCAACCCCGTTGGCACCCACCGTGATCAGACCCACGCCACCTCTGGAGCGAGCCGCGAAACAGTCACGGGTGCGCTGGGCTGGCCGCCCGTCGGTGGTGTCGAACCTCGTCTCCGTCGCAGACCTCACCGGCCGGTTGCGCGGCGCCATGGCGCCGATTCGCCCCGGCGCCAACAGGTGCGGAAAGCGGGTCACCCAGGCCCACGCGCCTCGTGCCGAGCGGCCTACCGGTCGGCGTCGGTGAAGCGGATGACGCCGCGAATGTTCTTGCCGTCAATCATGTCCTGGTAGCCCTCGTTGATCTGTTCCAGCCGGTACTGGCGGGTGATCATGTCGTCGATGTTGAGCTTGCGCGCCTTGTACATCGACAGCAGTTGCGGAATGTCGTATTGCGGGTTACCGCCGCCGAAGATGGTGCCCTGCAAGTTCTTCTGCATCAGGGTCAGCATTGCCAGGTTCAGGTTGACCTGAGTGTCCAGCAGGCTGCCGATCGCGGTGACCACGCAGGTACCGCCCTTTGAGGTGATCGCCAAGTAGGTGTCGATGTCGGAGCCCTGCAACTCGCCGACGGTGATCACCACTTTCTTGGCCATCAGCCCGTAGGTGACTTCGGCGATCCCCATGAGCGCCGCCTCCATGTCGGGATAGACATGGGTGGCGCCGAACTTGAGCGCCTGGTCGCGTTTCCACTCCACCGGCTCGACGGCGAAGATGTAGCGGGCGCCGGCGGTCACCGCGCCCTGCAGCGCCGCCATGCCGACCCCGCCAAGACCGACGATGGCGACGTCGTCGCCGGGGCGGACGTCGGCGGTACGAACTGCCGAGCCATAGCCGGTGGTGACGCCGCAACCCACCAGGGCGGCGACCTCGAAAGGAATGGCCGGGTCGATCTTCACCACCGAGCTGCGGTGTACCACCATGTACGGCGAGAAGGTGCCCAACAGGGTCATGGGGTAGACGTTCTGGCCGCGGGCCTGGATGCGGAAGGTGCCGTCGGACACCGCGGCGCCGGCCAGCAACCCCGCCCCCAGGTCGCAGAGATTGCGCAGGCCGGCCTGACAGGTCGTGCATCTGCCGCAGGACGGGATGAAGGACAACACCACGTGGTCGCCGGGGGCGATGTCGTCCACACCGGGGCCGACCTCGGTCACGACACCGGCGCCCTCATGTCCGCCCAGGACCGGGAAACCCGCCATCGGAATGCCGCCGGTGACCAGGTGGTTGTCGGAGCGGCACATGCCCGCCGCTTCCATCTGAATCTTGACCTCGTTTTTGACCGGATCGCCGATTTCGATGTCCTCGACCGACCACGGCTGGTTGAACTCCCAGATCAGAGCGCCTTTTGTCTTCACGTTGGACCTGACCTCATTTCGCCATTGAATTGATCAGAACTGCCGGACGCGGACGCCCAGGCAGTAGTGACGAGTGCCACAGGACACTCTTTTCGGCCAGCATAGCGCGCGCAACAAAACAAATGCTTGGTTGGGTGCATGGAGCGGCTGGCCGTACCCGGGTCACCAGATCGGGACGGGCGTCTTACCCAGCGGGTAGTAGCCGGGAAGCCGCTCACCGGCGAGGCTGCGCTCGATGCGCCGCTGCATGCCCGCGGCCAGCTTCCCGGCCTTCATCAGATCCAGGTACAGCGCCTGCACGTGTCCGAAGTCGAAGAAGTCGCGCTGCCACTCGATGAGTTTGTCCGCGTTGAGCCGGAACCAGCTGCCGCCGATGCCGTAGATCTCCTGTCGGCCGCCGTCGCCGTCGGTGACGACCTGCTTCCAGAAGCCGACGATCTCGCCCTGCCGGTCATCGATGATGACCTTCTGATAGGGGTACTGCCAGTTCTGAAGGCCCTCCATCTCGTACCCGAGCGCGACGTCGCGGATCTCGTCGATCCCGACGCACATCACGTCTTCCTTCGGGCCGATGTTCCATCCGTAGGTGGCATCGGGGGCGTAGAAGTCGGCCAGTGGCTTCCAGTCGCCCGCAGCCTCGCAGTCCCTGTTGGCCTGAAGCCAGGACTGCACCCACTGTTCAAGTTCGCTACGTTCGAACGACGCCATCGTCCTCAGTCTTCTTTCGCTTTGATCGATAGTGCTTGGGTTGGACACATTCGCACCGCCTGCTCTATCTCTGGGCGGGCTTGCTCGGGGGGGGCTCGGGATCGATGATCTCGACCTTGCCTCGCTTGGGCACCCGGAAGTAGTCCGGTGCCTCCAATTCGCACATGGCGTGGCCCTGGCACAGATCCAGGTCGGCCTCAATCCGGTAGCTCATCAGTGGCCCCGGTTGTCGCTCAATTTTCTGCGGCGGTAGCGCACCCTGGCGGGGCGCGCCAACTGAACCACCATCTTGGAGTGGTCGTTGCGATAGCTGTCGGCGGGCTGCGCCATCTCGAACTCGTACTCGCGCAGCAATACCGAGAAGATCGCCTTGATTTGCATGGTGGCGAATGCCGCACCCACGCAGCGATGCCGTCCGGCGCCGAACGGGATCCAGGTCCAGCGGTTGATCAAATCCTCTTGCCGCGGCTCCTGGTAGCGCTCGGGCACAAACTCATCCGGATCGGGGAAGTCCTCGGCAATCCGGTTGGAGATCGCCGGTGAAGCCGCAACCAGTTCACCTTCGTGAATCGGGTAACCCTCGACCTGGAATTCGCCCTTGGCCACCCGCATCAGGATGATCAACGGCGGGTGTAGCCGCAGCGTCTCCTTCAACACGTTCTTCAGCCGTGGAATCTGGCGCAGCGCGTGGAAACTCACCGGCTGGCCGTCGGCGTAGAGCTCGTCGAGCTCATCGATCACGGCGGCATACGCGTCGGGGTGGCGCAGCAGCTCGATCAGCGTCCAGGCCGAGGTACCCGAACTGGTGTGGTGCCCGGCGAACATCAACGAGATGAACATGCCGGTCACCTCATCGGCGCAGAACCGCGGATTGCCTTGCTCATCGGTGATCGACACCAGCACGTCGAGCATGTCGCGGTCACGCTTGTCGGTCGGCGGGTTGGCGACCCGCTGGTGCATGATGTCCTGGACCAACGCCACCAAGCCTTTTTGGGTCTCGTCTCGCCGACGGAAACTTTCGATCGGCAGATACGGATCCACGTAGCACAGCGGGTCGGTGCCGCGCTCGAGCTCGTGATAGAAGTGCGCGAACCGGGAGTCGAGCTGGTTGCGGAACTTCGTGCCGATCAGACACGAGGTCGAGGTGTAGATGGTCAGTTCGGCAAAGAACTCCAGCAGGTCGATTTCGCCTTCCTGGCCCCAATTCTCGATCATCCGATGCACTTCGCGTTCGATGGTCGTGGCATGCCCTTTCATGTGCTCGCCACGCAATGCCGAGTTGTGCAGCATCTCCTTGCGCCGCTCGGGGCTGGCGTCGAACACCACCCCTTTGCTGAAGATCGGGGTCATGAAGGGGTAGGCCTCGGCCTGGTCGAGTTCTTCATCGCTGGAGCGGAAAAAGAATTCATTGGCCTTAGCGCCAGAGAGCAGGACAACGTGCTTGTTGGCCAACTGGAACCAGCCAACGTCGCCACATTCGTCGCCCACCCGCTGCATCAACCCGATCGGATCGGTGCGGAACTCCTCGAGATGTCCGTGTTCCTCTTCGCCGCCGGAAACTCGCGGCACGATCGCTGTCGTCATGAATCCTTGGCCTTCTCATCGACTTTGAGTTGCTGACGGTTCGTGGTGGCGGCCAACGGGGCTTCCGGCTGCAACTCCATGTTGGCCACGAACCCACCCCTGGGTGTTTCCGCCACGAATGTGATGGCCCGGGCGATATCGGATGCTCGCAGGAAGTAGTCGTGGCGCGCCTGACCCCATTTGGCCCAGTCCTCGAGTGCCGGGCCGATCGACTCGACCGGCAGGCTCCAGCCCATCGCCGTCTTGGTCGGGCCGGGATGCACGATCGACGCACGCAGGCCGGTGCCCTCCAATTCCATCTGCAGGTTGGTGACCATTGCCACCAGCGCGGCCTTGGCCGCGCCGTAGGCACCCATGTGCGGGCGCTGGCGCAGCGCCACATCCGAACCCACGAAGATCAGGTCCCGGCGTTGGCGTTCGAGCATGCCCGGAAGAACCGCGGTGGCCAGCCGGTTCGCCCCGATCAAATGGATCTGGACCTGCGATTCGAAAGTCTCGGTGTCGATTTCGTAGAGTCGACCGAAGTAGGTGTCGCCGGCGCCGGCGACCAGCACCTCGATGTCGCCGAGCCGCTCGGTGGCCTGATGCACGAAATCCTTGACCGAATCTGCGTCAGTGACATCGAGGGCCAGCGCGACGGCATCGCCGCCATCGGCGCGAATCTTCTCGACGATCTCTTCACACTTCTGCACCCGCCGCGCGCCCAGCGCAACCGGAAAGCCATGGGCGGCCAGCTCGACCGCGGTGGCGGCGCCGATTCCCGATGACGCGCCGGCGACGATCGCGGGCCGGCGATCCGGGTGGGGCTGGAAGCGAGGCATCAGGCGACCTCCACGGTGATCGGCAGGTGAGCGAATCCGCGGACGTTGCTGGAGTGGACCCGCACGGCGTTGCCCTCGTCGACCTGGTAGCCACGGATTCGTTTGAACAGTTCGGTCAGTGCCACCCGGGCTTCCATCCGAGCCAGATGTGCTCCCAGACAGAAGTGCGCGCCACTACCGAAACTCAGCAACTTCGAGCCGATCTCGCGCCCGATCAGGTACTCGTCGGGATCCCGGAATGCCCGCTCGTCACGGTGGGCCGAGCCCGGCAACAGGAGCACCACGTCCCCCTCGGGGATCGTGGTGTCGTAGAGGGTGAGTTCACCGACGACGGTGCGGGTCAGGATCTGGCTCGAGGTGTCATAGCGCAGGGTTTCCTCGACCCACAGCGGCACTCGAGAAAGATCGGCGTAGATCGGTGTCAGTTGATCGGTGTTCTTGTGGCCCCAAAACGCGGCATTGGCGAGAAGTTTGGTCGTCGTCTCATTTCCGGCGATCACCATCAAGAACATGAAACCGAGCACTTCTTCGTCGGTGAGGCGGTCGCCGTCGACGTCGGCGGCCAGCAGCGCGGAGGTCAGATCGTCGGAGGGCTTCTTACGCCGCTCGGCGATCATCTGCTGGTAGTAGACGATGAGGTTGATCGATGCCTAGATGGCCGACGCCGGCACATCCGTGACACGGTCCTCGCGGTGCATCACCCCGTCTGCCATCGCCCGGATCTGATCGCGATCGGCGACCGGAACGCTCATCAGCTCGGAGATCACATCCATCGGCAGCTTGCCGGCGAATTCGGCCACATAGTCGACCGTCTGGGAGCCGCCGGCCATGTTCAGCATGGTGTCCAGGTGCGCCACGGCCAGCTCGGTCACCCGCGGCTCCAGCTCGCGAATCCGCCTTGGCGTAAAGCCTTTCGAGACCAGCGTGCGCAGCCGTAGATGGGCCGGGTCGTCCATCGCCAAGAATGACATCGTCTTGGTGGCATGGGGCCCGCGTGACACCGGATCCCGCGAAACTCCGTCGCGGTTGGAAAGCGTGGTGCTGTTGCGGAATCCCTGGTGCACGTCGCGGTGCCGGGACAGCGCCCAGAACCCGAGCTCCTGGTTGTGATAGAGCGGGGCCTCGTCGCGCAGCCGCCGATAGTACGGATACGGATCCTCGTGGAAGTCGTAGTCATAGGGATCAAGGACCAGCTCGGGTCCCCCCCCAACGTGCACGCTCATGCGTCCTCGCCCGCCTCGTCGGCTGGCTCTGCCAAATCGTCGCCGGGGGCCGCCTGCCCCGCGCCGACCAGGATCAGTACCGCGACGTCGGCCAGCCGGTCGGCAACTTCGTGATAGGTGAACTCCCCACTGCCGGCGTGTACCAGCGCGCCGAAAAATGCCATTTCGAGCGCCGCGATGGTGCCGGGTTGCGCCCCAGGACCGATGGCCGAGGCGATCCGGCGATGGATCTCGGCGCCGATCTGATCGCGCACGGCGCGCACCGCGGGGTCGGCGCCGCCGCCCAGTAGCACCGCCGTGCACGCGGCCCCCACCTCGGGTTCATCCGCTACCACCAGGGCCAGGTGCCGCAGCGCCTGTACCACCCGATCGCGCATCGCGACGTTGACGTCGGTGAAGAAGGGGACCTTGCGCACCAGGTCGAGATAGACCTCGGCGATCAGGTGGTTCTTCGACGAAAAGTAGGTATATGTATGCGGTGGCCGGGGACACCCCGGCGCGGGCCGCCACCATCCGGACTGTCAGGTCCGGGTAGGAGCTCGCCCGCAAGGTGTCCATGCCAGCTGCCAGCACCCGGCGAAAGGTCTCCTCCTGGCGACGGTTGCGCCGCCGATCTCCGGACTCGTGCTGTTGCTGGTCGGTGACCGTAACCAGTGCATCGCTGGACACATGTCCAAGTTAGAGGATGGTTACGAGGCGGGGCAACCCCTGTGCCTGAAAATGCGGTCCTAACACCTATAACCGGGGGGATTGGCGGTCGCCGGCGGGGCCGGACCTTGCACCGTCGCCGCGCTTGAAGCTATGGTTGGCCCATCGATATCGGACAGCTGTCCATTAGATTGGTCCTTCATCAGCACGGAGGCGGGAGCGGTAGATGGCCCTGTTGGCCGACGGAGTCAGCTCACTGTTCATCGATGGCAAGCGCTGCGAGGGTGCGGCGGGTACTTTTGCGACCGTCAACCCGGCCACCGAGGAAACGCTCGGCGTGGCGGCCGATGCCGATGCGGGTGACATGGACCGGGCGATCGAGGCCGCGCGCCGCGCATTCGACGACACCGATTGGTCGCGCAAAACCGAATTGCGGGTGCGATGCGTGCGGCAGCTGCGTGACGCGATGCGTGAACACATCGAGGAGCTGCGCGCGCTGACCATCTCCGAAGTCGGGGCGCCGCGGATGCTCACCGCCGCCGCTCAATTGGAGGGTCCGGTCAATGACCTGGCCTTTTCTGCCGACACCGCCGAATCCTATTCCTGGAAGCAGGATCTCGGTGCGGCGGCGCCCATGGTCATCCCGACGCGGCGCACCGTCGTTCGCGAGGCGGTGGGCGTCGTTGGCGCCATCACGCCGTGGAACTTCCCGCACCAGATCAACCTCGCCAAGGTGGGCCCCGCGCTAGCCGCGGGCAATACCGTCGTGCTGAAACCGGCACCGGACACACCGTGGTGCGCGGCGGTGCTCGGCGAACTGATCGCCGATTGCACCGACATCCCACCCGGCGTCGTCAACATCGTCACCTCCAGCGAACACGGCCTGGGCGCTCTGTTGGCCAAAGACCCTCGCGTGGACATGGTTTCGTTCACCGGATCCACCGCGACCGGCCGCAGTGTGATGGCCGATGGGGCGGCCACCATCAAGAGAATGTTCTTGGAGCTGGGTGGCAAATCGGCCTTCATCGTGCTCGATGACGCCGACCTGGCCGCGGCGAGCTCGGTATCGGCCTTCACCGCAAGCATGCATGCCGGGCAGGGGTGTGCGATCACCACCAGGCTGGTGGTGCCGCGTGCCCGCTACGACGAGGCCGTCGCAATAGCTGCGGGGACCATGTCGTCGATCAAGCCCGGCGATCCTGATGATGCCAGAACGGTTTGTGGTCCTTTGATTTCGCAACGGCAGCGGGACCGGGTACAGGGTTATCTCGACTTGGCGATCGCCGAAGGCGGAACCTTCGCTTGCGGCGGCGGGAGGCCGGCCGGCAGGTCGGTTACTTCATCGAGCCCACGGTGATCGCGGGTCTGACCAACGATGCCCGGCCCGCGCGCGAAGAGATCTTCGGTCCGGTGCTCACGGTGCTTGCCCACGACGGTGACGATGACGCCGTGCGCATCGCCAACGATTCACCGTATGGCTTGTCGGGCACCGTTTATGGCGGTGACCCGCAGCGAGCCGCCGACGTCGCCGCGCGGCTGCGGGTGGGCACCGTGAACGTCAACGGCGGGGTTTGGTATTGCGCTGATGCGCCGTTCGGGGGATACAAGCAATCCGGGATCGGGCGTGAGATGGGCCTCGCCGGATTCGAGGAGTACCTGGAAACCAAGCTGATTGCGACTGCGGCGAACTAGAGGAGAACGCGTGGGACAGTTCGAGAACAAGGTGGCGATCGTCACCGGGGCGGCGCAGGGTATTGGCCAGGCGTATGCGGACGCCCTGGCTCGCGAGGGTGCGCGCGTGGTCGTCGCCGACATCAATGCCGAGGCCGCCGAGAAGACCGCAAAGCAGATTGTCGCCGACGGTGGCACGGCAATTCATGTGCCCGTGGATGTTTCCGATGAGGAGTCGGCCAGGGCGATGGCCGATCGTACGGTCAGCGAGTTCGGCGGCATCGACTACCTGGTGAACAACGCCGCGATCTACGGCGGCATGAAGCTCGACCTACTGCTGACGGTGCCGTTGGATTACTACAAGAAGTTCATGAGCGTCAACCACGACGGGGTGCTGGTGTGCACGCGCGCCGTGTACAAGCACATGGCCAAACGCGGTGGCGGGGCAATCGTGAACCAGTCGTCGACGGCGGCGTGGCTGTACTCGAACTTCTATGGTTTGGCCAAAGTCGGGGTCAACGGGCTTACCCAACAGCTTTCCCGTGAGCTTGGCGGAATGAAGATCCGGATCAATGCGATCGCGCCGGGACCGATCGACACCGAAGCCACCAGAACCGTCACGCCCGGCGAGTTCGTCAAGGACATGGTCAAGCAGATCCCGTTGAGCCGGATGGGGACTCCCGAGGACCTGGTGGGGATGTGCCTGTTCTTGCTCGGCGACCAGGCCTCCTGGATTACCGGGCAGATCTTCAATGTCGATGGCGGCCAGATCATCCGCTCGTAGCCACCGGAGACGATGCAAAGCCAAGCGATGACAAGGAGCGGCGCACATGTCTGAGCACCCGAAACTCGGGTACATCGGTCTGGGCAACCAGGGTGCCCCGATGGCCAAACGCCTGCTCGACTGGCCCGGCGGCCTAGTGGTTTACGACGTCCGGGCCGAGGCGATGACGCCGTTGGCCGAAGCCGGCGCCAGCGCCGCCGCCAGCGTCGCCGAGGTCGCCGGCGCCGACATCATCAGCGTGACCGTGCTCAACGACGCCCAGGTGCGTGAGGTGATCACCGGTGCGAACGGTCTGGCGGCACACGCGCGCGCGGGCACCATCATTGCGATTCACTCCACGATCAGCGACACCACCGCCGAAGAACTCGCGCGGGAACTGCGCCCGCGCGGGATTCACGTCATTGACGCGCCGGTCAGCGGTGGTGCGGGAGCCGCTAGCAAGGGCCAACTGGCCACCATGGTGGGGGCCGGCGACGACGTCTTTGCCCGGGTCAAAGAGCCGTTCTCGTGCTGGGCATCGCTGGTGGTACATGCCGGCCCGCCCGGTGCGGGCACCCGAATGAAGCTGGCCCGCAACATGCTGACCTTCACCATTTATGCGGCCGTCGGCGAGGCCTGGAAGCTGGCCGAGGCAAGTGGGGTGAACCTGCAGGATCTGGGCAACGTGGTGCGCCACACGGACAAACTGACCAGCGGCGCCGGGTCGATCATGTTCCGTGATAACACGAAAGACCTTGAGCCTGGCCATTTTCTGTACGACGGATTTGTGCACGCCCGCGATCTTGGTGAGAAGGATCTGGGGCTGGCGCTGGCGTTGGGTGAGGCGCTGTCGGTCGATCTGCCGCTGGCTAGGCTCGCGCTGGAGCGGCTTGCGCCCGGTCTTGGGGTACCGCACACACAGAAGGACGCGTAATGGACGAACTGCGCCGCAAGGGCCTGGACAAGATGAACGAGGTCTACGGCTGGGAGATGCCCAACATCGAGGGTGACGCGTACTTCGACCTGACCGTTGATCACCTCTTCGGCACGATCTGGACGCGGCCGGGGCTGTCGATGCGCGACAGACGTCTCATGACGCTGACGGCGGTGACGGCGATCGGAAATCGCGACCTGGCCGAGATCCAGATCAACGCCGCGCTGCTCAACGGGGAACTCACCGAGGCCGAACTGAAGGAAATGGCGGTCTTCCTCACCCACTACCTCGGGTTTCCGCTGGGTTCGGGGCTCAATGGTGCGGTCGACACCGTGGTGGCGCGGCGTAAGAAGGCCGCGGCGAAGGGCGCCGGCGAGGACAAGAAGGGCAACGTCGACGACGCGTTGAAGATGCACTCGGGCGGCAAGCCGGACTGAGACGGTACCGGGCCGGGTGAGCCCGCTAGGCTTGCCCCGTGCGCGTCCTGGTGATCGGCTCCGGTGCCCGTGAACATGCTCTACTGCTGGCACTCGCCCGCGACCCGCAGGTCAGCGGGCTAGTTGTCGCTCCCGGGAACGCGGGCACCGCCCGGCTGGCCGAGCAACACGATGTCGATGTCACCTCCGGTGACGACGTCGTCGTGCTGGCCCGCGAGGTGCGCGCCGACCTGGTGGTTATCGGCCCGGAGGTGCCACTGGTCCTCGGGGTGGCCGACGCCGTTCGCGCGGCCGGAATCGTGTGTTTCGGCCCCAGCAAGGACGCGGCGCGCATCGAGGGATCCAAGGCGTTCGCCAAAGAGGTGATGGCCGCGGCCGGGGTACGCACCGCCAGCAGCGAGATGGTCGATAACCCCGCGCGCTTGGACGCCGCTCTCGATCGATTCGGGCCGCCCGCCGGTGACCCGGCCTGGGTGGTGAAAGACGACCACCTGGCCGCGGGCAAGGGTGTGGTGGTCACACCGGAGCGTGATGCCGCCCGGGCACACGCTGCCGGGCTGCTGGAAGCGGGGCACCCGGTGCTGCTGGAGTCGTACCTGGACGGCCCCGAGGTATCGCTGTTCTGCGTGATCGACGGTGAGACCGTGGTGCCGCTGCTACCGGCGCAGGACTTCAAGCGGGTCGGAGAAGGTGATACCGGCCCCAACACCGGAGGAATGGGCGCCTACGCGCCGCTGCCCTGGCTGCCCGACGACAGCTACCGGCAAGTCGTCACCGAGATCATCGAACCCGTTGCGGCCGAGCTAGTTCGGCGTGGTTGCCCGTTCTCCGGATTGCTCTACGCCGGCCTGGCGATCACCGCGAAGGGGCCGGCGGTGGTCGAATTCAATTGCCGTTTCGGTGATCCGGAGACCCAGGCAGTGCTGGCGTTGCTGGACTCACCGCTCGGTCAGTTGCTGCACGCCGCCGGTAGCGGAAAGCTGGCCGAATTCGGCGAACTGCGCTGGCGCGAGTGTGCCGCGGTGGCGGTGGTACTGGCCGCGGAGAACTATCCCGGACGGCCCCGCCTTGGCGACGTCATCGTCGGCGCCGACGCTGACGGGATCTTGCATGCGGGCACGGCACGCCGCGACGACGGGGCGATCGTGTCATCCGGGGGCAGGGTGCTCTCGGCGGTGGGAACCGGTGCTGACCTGGCCGCGGCGCGCGCGGACGCGTACCGCATTCTGGGGTCGATTCGTCTGCCGGGCAGTCATTTCCGCAATGACATTGGGCTGCTCGCCGCGCAGGGCAGGGTCGGCGGCTAACCCACCTCCCGAGCGGGCGATGCCCCTTTGGCGGCTTTCCTATCCCTGGTACTGCGGGCAGTAGGCGGTGATCGCCGCGTTGATGCCGGCGGACGCCTGTGCGGGCGTGATTCCGGTGTTGTTCACGGTCGCGGCGGCGGCATCATGGGGGGTTCCCCCGTTTTGCAGGCTGGTGCATACGGCACGGCCGGTGGCGGCCGCGGTTGCGGGGTCGGTGACGGTGATACCGGGAATGTCTGACACCAGGGACAGGAAACTCTGGTAGGGGCTGGGGGGATGTGGTGGTGCCGGCGGCGCCACAACGGGCGCGGGAATTCTGGAAACCGGTGGCGCGGAAATGATCTGGGTTTCGGCAGGCCGCTGTGGTGGCGGCGCGACTCGGTGCGGGGCCGGCACGGGTGGCATAGGCCGCGGCGGTGGCGGGTGCTGTGCCACCGGTTGGATCGGCGACGGCGGAGGGCCTTGTTCCGGGGATGCGGCCAGCGTCCTGTGCGCAGAGGCAGTGGTGTCATTGGAGATCGAGTAGCCACTGGCGCCGACGGCAGTGAGCGCTAGCACCGTCGATGCTGCCGCGAAGATGCGCCACCTACCGCGCCGTTGCGGCGTTTCGCGGTCAGCCAAGGCTCGAGGCGCCGGGGTGGCCTTGGCCGGCCTGCTCGCCAGAGGTGCCGGCATGGTCGAAGCCGAGGACTTCGGGTGCCGGCCACAGCGGGCGGCCCGCGCGAACGCGTGCGCGAAATCTATGCATCGGGCGTATCGATCGGCGGGATTCTTCGCCAGAGCCACGGCCAGCACCGGGTCGAAGGCCGCGAGTTCGGGGCGGGTCTGGGCCAGCGCCGGTGGCGGGGTGGACAGGTGGCGACTGATCACCACGGCCGGGTTGGTGTGCGGGAACAATGTTGTCCCGGTCAGCAGGTGGTAGACGGTGGCGGCGAGCGCGTACTGATCGGCACGTCCGTCGATCGGTTCGTCCGTCAGCTGTTCGGGCGTGGCGTAGGGGAACGTTCCGATGGTCATGTTGGTGGCGGTCAGACCACTGGCGTCGCCGATGTTGCGCGCTATTCCGAAGTCGCCCAACAGGATTCTCTGGCCGTCTTCGCCGGGGTCGCTGAGCAAGATGTTCGCCGGGCTGATGTCGCGGTGCAGCAGATCATGGTGCTGATGCGCGTAGTCGAGCGCGTTGGCGATCGCCGCGATGATTGTCGACACCTGATCTGCCGGCATGCCGACCGGGTAGTGGTCCCGTAGCAGGCTCGCCGCGTCGGTTCCCTCGACGTAGTCCATCGAGATCCAGAGAGCGCCGGCATGTTCGCCCCGGTCGTTCACCCGGACGATGTTCGGATGCCACAGCGCGGCGGCAACGTCGGCCTCCCTGATGAAGCGACGACGATAGTCGTCGTCGGCACAGACGCCGGCGCCGAGGACCTTGAGCGCTTCGTGGCGGGGCAATCGTGGGTGCTTGGCGAGGTAGACCTCGCCCATGCCGCCGGAACTCAGCAACCGGAGGATGGTGTAACCGGCAAATATTTCTCCGGCAGTCAACCCGATGCCGGGGTCTTGATGAACTAACCCAACCATCACGCCGTCCATTGCAGTGTTGCCGGCGCCGGCTCAGCGCTGGCCTGGGATTAGTCTAGGCAGTTCACGTTTCGTTTACCATGAAGCTATCACCGGTTCATTGAAAAGTCTTACCTGATGGCCGGGTGCCGCCGCCAGCCGGACGACCAGCGAGCAACATCGTGGCGCTGGTTCGCGGCACCGTTGTCACGCGGTGTGCCGGCATCGCGGGGCCGAAGTGAAAGGTCGTTTGGTCCCTAAGGGTTGGGACGAATGCCTCCTGACGACCGCGCCACCGGGTTCTAGCGTCGAACCTAGGCAGCGGAGCTTTCAAGGGATAGGCGGCGGAATGGGCGGCGAGGTAGTGGATCCGGGAATCGTCATCGGCATCGACGGCTCGCCCGGCTCCGATGCGGCGCTGAAATGGGCCGTCCAGGAGGCCACGATGCGCAACGTGGCACTGACCGTGCTGCATGCTGCGGCCTACGTGCCGTACGCTGCGCCCAAGGTCGAATGGTTCGGTGACCCGGCTCCCGATGAACTTCTGCAGCAACTGGACACGCGGGCCCAGCAGGTTCTGGCCGACGCGGTGCAGATCGTCAAGGACGCCACCGGCGATCATCGTCTGCGCATCATCCATGAGCTCAGTTCGCAGTCACCCGTTCCCGCGCTCGTCGAGCTGTCCAGGAAAGCCGACCTGGTGGTGGTGGGCAGTCGCGGTCAGGGGTTGGTGAAGCGCATGCTGCTGGGCTCGGTCAGCACCGGGCTGGTCCATCACGCCCACTGCCCGGTCGCGGTGGTACCCAGCGAAGTCCCGCCACCGGTTGAGGGGCCGGTTGTAGTCGGCATCGATGGCTCGCCGGCGTCGGAGCTTGCCACCGCCATCGCTTTCGACGAGGCCTCCTGGCGGGGTGCGGAACTGGTCGCGCTACACGCCTGGACCGATGCCGAGATCCCCGCGGCGACGAATCGGGACTGGACCGGCACCACCAGGACGTCGTGGTCGGAGCTGCAAGCGGCGGCCGACGAAACGCTGGCCGAGCGATTGGTCGGCTGGCGGGAACGCTATCCAGACGTGGTGGTCCGTCGAGTCGTCGTGGTCAACCGTGTCACCCAGCACCTGATCGAGCACGCGGAGTCCGCGCAGCTTGTGGTTGTCGGCAGCCATGGGCGCGGAGGATTCTCCGGGATGTTGCTCGGGTCGGTCAGCACCGCGGTGGTACACGCGGTCCGCGCACCCGTGATCGTCGCCAGGCAGGGCTAGCACCCGGCGCAAGAATCGCTGGTCGAAACTAGCCCGAGCCCGTCATCGCTGCGGCCGAAACGGTGCCCAGGCTGCGCCGCAGACTGCGCACCGATGTTTTCGGGGCATGCGAGAACCTGAACAACAGCACGTGTGACTCGTCGGCTCTGGTGTGCGTCAGCGCCCGCAGCCGCTCTTGGAGGGAACCCAGGTGCGCGGCGAAATCGGGTGACAACCCACGTAGTTCGTCGTCGTTGCGCGCGTAGAGGAACACCGGAGCCAGGGGCTGCACCGCCAATCCGAGGTGTTGCGCGGTGATCCACACCGCCTCCATGGCCGAGCCGCCGCGCGCGTAGTCGGCCAGAGTATCGCCTTGAATGGACACCACGCCGAAGCCCGAGCTGGCACAGATGCGGGCGCGCGTGTAGTTGCCGAGCCCCGCACCGGCCTCCCACTCGGCGAGCTTACGTATCACGTCCGGGCGTCTGGCGATGTTGAAGCCGGTCAGCTCCCAGCGGTCCATCTCCAGGCTGCGCATGTCGATACCCGACTCCATGGAATCGGTGGTTGGCCCACGGATCTCCGACAACATCTCGGCGTGCATGTGCTGGGTCAGGTACCGAACGCGGTCTGAGGCGGCGAAAATCGACGCCACGTCCGCGATCTCGTCTGCACCGGTCAACAACTGCAGCCGAGCGCCCTCGGCCGCGGCCACCGCTTCCAGGGACGCGGCAACCCCGTCCTCGAGTGCGACAGCGGCACCCCGATGACGATTGGTTTCCCGCAGCCACATCGGCTCATAGAGGCGGGCCAGGTTGGGGTCCCCGCCGTCGGCAAGCTTGACCACGGCCGACAGTCGATGCCCATGCCCGGAGATGTCGGCAGGTCCAAGTACTCCGTGTTTGGCCGCGGCAACTCGGGCGTTGAACCATGCGGCGCCGACGGCGACGGCGCTAGCGCGGTAGTCGACGTCCAACGTCGCGACGTGCTCGGTCGAGAGCTCGATGGTCACCGAATTCGGGTCGGTCTCGATATGCCAAGGCTGATTATTGGCGGCCGACGGCGCCCGATTGGCCGCGGCCGCGACGATGAGGTGCGCGGCTGACTCCGGTGGTTCGGCGGCTATCGCACAGTCCGCGCCCGACGGGCTGGATTCGTCATGCGGGGCGGGTTCGGCAACCCGATCGAGCGCCTGCCCGACGTCGATGCGCACCCGGCCCGATGCAAACGGCTCGTTACACCCGATGCGGCGCACGGCTTCACAGACCGCGGTCGCCCCGAGCGAGACCTCGCTGGCCAACTGCGGCCAGGTTGCCAGGGTTTGCTCGATCTCGACCAGCGAGGCCGCGGACCGGGTGGATAGTCCCTGGATGTCGAACAACCGGAGGATATAGGGGAGCTTCTCTCGATTGGACAAGCCCGACAGCTCGTCGAGGTCGATATCGCCCAACAGTCCGTGCAGGATGGGGCGCGACGGATCCATGTCGAACCGTTCGATGTCCACCAGGCCCCGGTCGCTGGTTGCCATCAGCACCGGAATGTGTCGTGCCCGGGCGGCGAGGCGGATCCCAACCTCCATGTCGAGCGAGTCGCATTCCTCGACGAGTATGTCGAGGCCGTCCAGGAACGCGTCCATGGCCGCGGCGGACAGCCCGGACGTGTTGACCTCCACGGGGAGGTAGGGATCGAGTTCGGCGATGCGCCGAGCCGCCACCGTCGCCTTGTTCACTCCCAGGTCGAAAACCGTTGCCGGTACCCGGTTGAGGTTGGAAACCTCGAGGGTATCGAAGTCGGCGAGCCGCAGCGTGCCGCACAGTCCTTGGGTGGCCAGCATGTGCGCGACGGCATGCCCCACGCTCAGGCCCACCACGCCGATCTTGAGCCGACCGAGTCGATCCTGTTCGGAGCAGGGCTCCGGCGTTGTTGATTAGCAGGCTTGTGGGCTGGGTTGATGATCTTTGGTGCCGCGCTATTGGGGCCGGAGTGTAGGCACGGGCTATCTGGAGAACGATCGAGTTGGTTACTGTTCGTCGTTGGTCTGGAGTTGCCCGTGCCTACCGTTTCAGTATTGCCTGTGTCGTCGGTTCCAGAGGTGTTCGACCGCTGGAGTCCTGGTGTGCGCAGCGAGCTCATCGGATCGGAGTTTCTCGATGTGTTGGCCTCGGTGCCAGACCCGAGGGGCCCACGCGGTCGGAGGTATTCGCTGATGGCTTTGTTGGCGATCGCGGTTCTGGCCACTGCCGCGGGGATGCGCGGCTATGCTGGTTTTGCCACATGGGCGGCCACCGCTCCCGATGATGTGTTGGCCCAATTAGGGGTCCGGTTCCGGCGGCCCAGTGAGAAGACCTTCCGCGCTGTTTTGTCTCGGCTAGACCCCGCCGACCTCAACGCCAGGATGGGCAGTTACTTCACTGCACACGTGGCCAGCAGCGACCCCAGTGGATTGGTGCCGATCGCGTTGGACGGCAAGATGCTGCGTGGTGCTTTACGCGCCAAAGCGACAGCCACGCATCTCGTGTCGGTGTTCGCCCACCGTGCCCGATTGGTGCTCGGTCAACTCGCTGTCGCCGAGAAAAGCAATGAAATTCCCTGCGTACGTGCCCTGCTCACGCTGCTGCCGGGTAGCTTGCGGTGGCTGGTCACCGTGGATGCGATGCATACCCAGGTCGTCACCGCGAAGTTGATCTGCGCCACCTTGAAGTCGCACTACCTGATGATCGTCAAGTCCAACCAAGCCAAAATACTTGCGCGTATCACCGCGCTGCCCTGGGCCGAGGTGCCCGCAGCCGCTACCGACGACTCCCGCGGCCACGGCCGTGTCGAGACCCGCACCCTGCAAATCATCACCGCTGCACGAGGAATCGGCTTCCCCTACGCAAAACAAATCATCCGGATCACTCGTGAACGCTTGATCACCGCCACCGACCAGCGCAGCGTGGAGGTGGTCTATGCCATCTGCAGCCTGCCGTTCGAGCACGCCCGCCCTACCGCGATCATGACCTGGATGCGTCAACACTGGGGAATCGAGAACAGCCTGCACTGGATACGCGACGTCACCTTCGACGAAGACCGTCAAAGGGCACATACCGGAAACGGCGCACAGGTCCTAGCAACGCTACGCAACACCGCGATCAATCTGCACCGCCTCAACGGCGCCGACAACATCGCCGAAGCCTGCCGGATCACCGCTTTGACCGCCAACCGCCGCCTAGACCTCCTCAATCCACAATTCCCCAGCTCACAAGCCTGCTAATCAACAACGCCGGAGCCCTGGGCGTGGGTCACTGGCGGCCAGGTAGCCATGCTCGAGCCGCCAAATCGCTTGGCAGCTACCGAACTCGTTGTAGTCCTCGACGGTAACCAGATCGTGGCCACGGCGGCGCAACTCGTCCAGCGTCGACGGTGGAAAGCCCTTCTCACAGCTGACTTTCAATCCCTGGACCCATCGGAATCGGGGACCGTCACATGCCGCTTGCGGATTCTGGCCGTAGTCGGCGATGCGGACCATCATCTGTACATGTCCTTGGGGCTGCATCTGGGCGCCCATCACGCCGAAACTGAGTACCGGGGCGCCGTCCTTGGTGACAAAACCGGGAGTGATGTTGTGGTAGGGGCGTTTTCGGGGTCCGACCTGGTTCGGGTGTCCTGGTGTTGCAACAAAACCCGATCCCCTGTTTTGCAGTGATATCCCTGTTCCGGGCACCACCACGCCGGAACCGAACCCCATATAGTTCGACTGGATCATCGATACCATCAAGCCGTCGGCATCGGCTGCCGTGAGATAGATGGTCCCCCCTTTGGGGGTCCCGGCCGAAGCTGGCTTTGCCTGTTTGAGGTCGATCAGTGCCGCCCGCCCTCTGAGGTATTCCTTGTCGAGGAGTTGGTCGGGCCCCACCGTCATGTGGTCGATATCGGCCAGCTGGTGCTGGGCATCGCTGAAAGCCAGCTTCAGCGCCTCGATCTGCAGGTGCACGCTGTCGGCGGAATCGACTGGATAACAGGACATGTCGAACTGGTCGAGGATCCCGAGCGCGATTAGCGCCACGATGCCCTGGCCGTTGGGTGGAATCTCGTGGATGGTGTAGTCGCGGTAGTTTGTGCTGATGGTGCCGACCCAGTCGGTGCGGTGCGCGGCCAAATCGCTGGCGCGCAGCGCTGCGTCATTGGCCCTCGCGTGCGCTTCCAGCTTGTCGGCCAGCTCGCCTCGGTAAAACGCTGCCCCCGTGCTGGCGGCGATCTTCTCGAGTGTGTCCGCGTGGTCGGGAAAGGTGAACAGCTCGCCGGGCTTCGGCGCCCGACCGCCGGGCAGGAACGCCTCAGCGAATCCGGGCTGGTCCGCGAACAGGGCCACTTGAGCCTGCCATTGTGCGGATACCTTTGGTGATACCAGCAAGCCGTTGCGGCCGTATGTGATAGCGGGACCGAAGAGCCGTTCAAAGGGCAGCTTGCCGAACTTGGCGTGCAGGTCCACCCATGCCGATACGGCGCCCGGCACGGTCACCGAATTCCAGCCGAGTATCGGAACGTCCTTGCCGCAGAAGTATTCCGGCGTCCACGCCGTAGGCGAGCGGCCGGATGCGTTGAGCCCATGCAGCTGTTGGCCGTCCCAGACGATGGCGAAGGCGTCCGAGCCGATGCCGTTGGAAACCGGCTCCACCAGGGTGAGGGTGATGGCGGTGGCGATAGCGGCGTCGACGGCGTTCCCGCCTTCGGCAAGCATCCGAAGACCCGCTTGGGGGGCCAGCGGCTGTGAGGTGCACACGGCGTTGGCGGCCAGGATGGGCGTGTGCGGCCATGCGTACGGAAAGGTCCAGCCGAAGGGTGAGGCGGATCCGGCAGATGAGGTCACCGCCGGATCGTTGCACGTAGCTGCGGCGGGCTCAATTGAGGTGGCCGGCTCCCGGCGGGCGCCGGGGCTACGCCACCAGCAGTGGCGCCATCCAGGTCAGCTCCGCGGGCAGTTGCGAGCTCCAGAATCCGCCGTTGTGCCCGCCGGGGGAGAATCCGCCCGCGGGCGGATTCGGAAGTTGAGCGATGAACTGCTTGGTCGCGCTGTAGAACGGATCGCTGTCGCCACAATCCACTCGGATCGGGATCGAGCCGAGTGCCGGCATGCCCCATACCGAGTTGGCCGCATAGTCGGCGGCCCCGTCGAAGGCTCCCGGTGCGGCCGCGCCGGCCGAGGTCCACAGCGCCGGGCTCACCGCACAGATCGCCGCGGTGCGGGCCGGGCCGAGCCGTCCGCCCAGCAGCAATGCGCCGTAGCCGCCCATCGACCAGCCGAGGAAGGCCACCCGTGAGGTGTCCAGGCGCTGGGAATCCAGCATCGGGATGAGTTCGTCGAGCACCATGGCCCCGGAGTCCTCCCCGGACGCTCGCTTGTGCCAGTAGCTACCCCCGCCGTCGACGGCCACCACCGCGAACGGCGGCAACCCGGCGTTGACGGCCTGGGCGAGGCCCTGCTCGACGCCGCCGGCCATCACGGTGGCCGCGTCACTGCCCTTACCGTGGAGCGCGATCACCGGCCGCAGCGGCTGGGTCTGGCCGGGCGGGCGGGCGATCGCCCAGTTCGTCGTGATCCCGCCTCGAGTCGTTGACACAAACGAGCCGGTGGTCATCGTCGGAGCTGCCTGCGCGGGCGGGGGCGGATCGAGCGGCCGTGCCGGAGCCAATGGAACGTTTGTGCCAATCGGCGGCGCGGGCGCGGCACGCGAAGTCCGCGGCAAAAGCGCCATGTCGAGTGCATATGCGCCGACCGCGCCAAGGGTGGCGCTGGCGCCGAGACCGAGCACGGCGCGGCGGCTGAGGTCTGGCATGCGGGCCATCATGCCATGGACGTTTGGCGAAAATGCCAATGCAGTACCACTTTTGCTGGCAGCATGTGTGGGCGTGACGGCAGCTGTTACTCCAAAAGGAGAACGTCGGCGGTATGCGTTGGTAAGTGCCGCCGCCGAGCTGCTTGGCGAGGGTGGGTTCGAAGCGGTGCGCCACCGGGCGGTCGCGCGGCGGGCTGGACTGCCGCTGGCGTCGACCACTTACTACTTCTCTTCCCTAGACGATTTGATCGCCCGGGCGGTCGAACACGTCGGGATGATCGAGGTGGCGCAATTACGGGCCAGGGTCAACGCGCTGTCGCGGCGGCGTCGGGGCCCTGAAACCACCGCTGACGTGCTTGTTGACCTCCTGGTGGGGGATGTCTCCAGTCCTGGGCTCGCTGAGCAGCTGATATCGCGATATGAGCGCAATATCGCTTGTACCCGCCTGCCGGCGTTGCGCGAAAGCATGCGTCGCAGCTTGCGTCAGCGTGCTGAGGCGGTCGCCGAGGCCATCGAACGATCCGGGCGTTCCGTGCGCATCGAACTGGTGTGCACATTGATCTGCGCGGTCGACGGCCCGGTGGTGTCCGCCCTGGTAGAGGGGCGGGATCCGCGTGCCGCGGCGCTGGCGACGGTGGTCGATCTGATCGACGTGCTGGCGCCGGTCGATCAGCGGCCGGTCCAGGTCTAGCGCCTGGCTGTAGGCGCCGGGGTCAGGCCGGCCGGCAGGGTCGGCGTCAGGATGTAACCGCTGGTGAGGTCTCCGTAGACGGTGATGTCGGCGGGGCATCGTTCGGCGTACAACGCCACATAGGCGCACACGACGGCATCGACCGGGTCTTCGGCGCGGCGCAGCTCGCACTTGCGCTGCGCGGTCACCACCTGCCGGCGCAACGAGAGCCAGTCCTGGTTCCCGGTCACCTGCAACGGCACCGGCGCGGTGCGCAGTGCTTCGACCTCGTCCATCAGTCGCAGCAGCTCCGATCTGAGCCGATCGACGCTGCGGCCAGGTTTGGCCTTGTATTTCAAGGTGCGTGGCAGCCGAAACAGGGCCACCGTGGCCGCGTGTGGATAGACCTCGATGGCGCGCCGGGAAGCGGGGGAGAAGGGGTCGATATCAAGGCTCAGGGAGTCGGCCAGGCGTGCGGCCCGCGGACCGCGGGCAAACTCGGGCTTTCCCGTGTTGACTGGATGTGCGCCCGCCTCGAACTTGCGAAAGTCCCGGTTGAGTGCGGTCTGGGCCGGCCGCTGGCCGGTGGCATTGGCCACCACCAGCGGCGCGTCGAAGGCGACCCGGCAAGCACCCCGCAGATAGGGCCCTAGCGCCGCGAGCACCGCGGCATCCTCGCGGACCGCGCCGGCGCAGACCAGGTGACCGTCCGAGTCGAGCACCGCGACGCCGGTCGGATTGCGACCGGCCCAGGCCAGATCCACGCCGGTGAAGTACACCTGGTCAGGGTAGGGCGGCCTCATCCGGGTGCCCCTACCTTGCCGACCGGTCGCCCGCATCCGGGATCTGGACCTGCCCGGCGTGCTCGACCGTAAGCTGTGTCTTCGTGAGGACCAAGTGAGCGTTCCCAACGTCCTGGCCGCCCGCTATGCCAGCGCCGAGATGGTTGCGATCTGGTCGCCGCAGGCCAAGGTGGTGGCCGAGCGGCGGCTCTGGCTGGCGGTGCTGCGGGCGCAGCGGGAGTTAGGCGCAAAGGGCACCGATGTTCCTGCCGACGCGATCGGCGACTACGAGCGGGTGATCGATGACGTGGACCTGGACTCGATCGCGTCCCGCGAGCGGGTGCTGCGCCACGACGTGAAGGCCCGCATCGAGGAATTCAACGCCCTGGCCGGCCACGAGCACGTGCACAAGGGGATGACCAGCCGGGACTTGACCGAGAACGTGGAGCAGCTGCAGATCCGGCAGTCGCTGGACCTGACCTTCGCTCACGGGGTGGCGGTGGCGGCGTGGCTGGCCGAGCGGGCGGTGGCCTACCGCGATCTGGTGATGGCCGGGCGCAGCCACAACGTCGCAGCGCAGGCCACCACGCTGGGCAAAAGATTCGCCTCGGCGGCCCAAGAGACACTGATTGCCCTGGTCCGGTTGCGGGAGTTGATCGACCGCTACCCGTTGCGCGGGATCAAGGGCCCGATGGGCACCGCCCAGGACATGCTCGATCTGCTGGACGGTGACTCGGCCAAGTTGACCGACCTCGAACAGCGGGTGGCCGACTTCCTGGGCTTCTCGACGGTGTTGACCAGTGTCGGGCAGGTCTACCCGCGTTCACTGGACCACGACGTGGTCTCCGCGCTGGTGCAGCTGGGCGCGGGTCCTTCCTCGTTGGCACACACCATCAGGCTGATGGCCGGCCACGAGCTGGTCACCGAAGGTTTCGCGCCGGGGCAGGTCGGTTCGTCGGCGATGCCGCACAAGATGAACACCCGCAGTTGCGAACGCGTCAATGGGCTTCAGGTGGTGCTGCGCGGATACGCCTCCATGGCCGCCGAGCTCGCCGGTGCGCAGTGGAACGAGGGCGACGTGTTCTGCTCGGTGGTGCGTCGAGTCGTGTTGCCGGACAGCTTCTTTGCCATTGACGGTCAGACCGAGACATTCCTGACGGTGCTGGACGAGTTCGGAGCCTATCCGGCGGTGATCGCGCGTGAGCTGGACCGCTACTTGCCGTTCCTGGCCACCACCAAGGTGCTGATGGCGGCGGTGCGCGCCGGTATGGGGCGGGAGTCGGCCCATCACGTGATCCGCGAACACGCGGTGGCCACGGCACTGGCGATGCGTGAACACGGGTCCGAACCCGACTTGCTGGACCGGTTGGCCGCCGATCCGCGGTTGCCGCTGGATCGCGCGGCACTGGACGCGGCGCTGGCCGACAAGGCGGCATTCACCGGTGCCGCGGCCGACCAGGTTGACCAGGTGGCCGCGCAGGTCGACGCTCTGGTGGGTCGCTACCCGGAGGCGGCCAAATACGCTCCGGGGGCAATTCTGTGACATCCGCCGGCGTGCTCTCCAAGATCGACTTCACCGATCTGGACAACTTTGCCGACGGTTTCCCGCACGCGCTGTTCGCGATCCATCGCCGCGAAGCACCGGTGTACTGGCACGAGCCGACCGACAACACCCCCGACGGAGAAGGCTTCTGGTCGGTGGCCACGTACCCGGAAACTCTCGAGGTGCTTCGTGATCCGGTGACCTACTCATCGGTTACCGGCGGCCAGCGTCCCTTTGGTGGCACCTTGTTGCAGGACCTGGCCATTGCGGGACAGGTGCTCAACATGATGGATGACCCGCGGCATGCGCAGATCCGGCGGCTGGTCAGCTCCGGGTTGACACCGCGGATGATCCGCCGGGTGGAGGACGACCTGCGTGCCCGGACCCGGCGGCTCCTGGACGCGGTGGTGCCGGGTGAACCTTTCGACTTCCTGGTGGACGTGGCCGCGGAACTGCCGATGCAGATGATCTGCATCCTGCTGGGAGTGCCTGAATCTGAACGGCATTGGCTATTCGAGGCCATTGAACCCCAGTTCGATTTCGGTGGCTCGCGCAAGGCGGCGGTTTCGCAGCTGTCGGTCGCGCAGACGGCCGAGGAGGCCGCGTCGCGGATGTACTCCTACGGCCAGGAGCTGTTCGCATCCAAGCGTGCCGCGCCCACCGACGACATGTTGTCCGTGGTGGCCAACGCAATGGTGGACGGGGGAGATGAGCCGGCCCTGTCCGATCTCGAATTGTACCTGTTCTTCAGCCTGCTGTTCAGCGCTGGGGCGGAGACGACACGCAACGCGGTGGCGGGCGGGCTGCTGGCGCTGGCCGAGCATCCAGAACAACTGCGCGCGCTGCGTGGCGATCTCGACTTGTTACCGACGGCGGTCGAGGAGATGGTGCGCTGGACGTCGCCGTCTCCGTCTAAACGGCGTACCGCCACCCGTGACGTCACCTTGGCCGGGTGCTCGATCGAGGCCGGGCAGAAGGTGCAGATCTGGGAAGGCTCTGCCAACCGCGATGCCCGGATATTCGACCACGCTGACGAGTTCGATATCACGCGAAAGCCAAACCCGCACTTGGGATTCGGGCAAGGCGTTCACTATTGTCTGGGGGCCAATCTGGCCCGGCTGGAGCTGCGCGTGCTATTCGAGGAGCTGCTCGGCCGGTTTGGTGTCGTGCTGGTTGGCCAGCCGGTCGAATGGACCCGCAGTAACCGGCACACCGGGATCCGACACCTGGTCGTAGAACTGTTTGGTGGGTAGCGCTATCGGGTAGCCGGCCCGGCTGACGCCATGGGTCGCGCTCGTCCTGGAGCTACCCGGGCGGCCATCGATGTGTGGTGGTGCATCCTCGCGCGATGGCCTACCCATCCGCTATAGTGTCCGATATCGGCTACTATTCTCATCTGCCGGGTGTCCACCGTCACAGGTCAAACCCCAAGTGAGACAGGTCGCTTCGGGTACCTAAGGTTGCTTTGGGTACCTATAGTTCGCGGTAGGTAGTGTGCGACGCGGCTCTTGGGATGGGCCGCTGAGGGGAGAAGATTCGATGACGGCGATTATGTGGATGGCCTCGCCGCCGGAGGTGCACTCGGGCTTGCTCAGCAGTGGCCCGGGCGCCGGTCCGATGCTGGCGTCTGCTGCCGCATGGAAGTCGTTGAGCGGCGAGTACGCCTCTGCCGCAGCGGAGCTCGCTGGCTTGGTGGGTGCGGCGCCCCAGGTGTGGTGGGGCCCGGCCGAGCAGAGTTATGCGGCTGCCAATGAGCGCTATCTTGCGTGGTTGACCCAGGTCAGCGCGGATTACGCGCGCCAGGCCGCCCTGGTCGACGTGGTGGTGGCCGCGTACCAGGGCTCCGGCGTTGTTGATTAGCAGGCTTGTGAGCTGGGTTGATGATCTTTGGTGCCGCGCTATTGGGGCCGGAGTGTAGGCACGGGCTATCTGGAGAACGATCGAGTTGGTTACTGTTCGTCGTTGGTCTGGAGTTGCCCGTGCCTACCGTTTCAGTATTGCCTGTGTCGTCGGTTCCAGAGGTGTTCGACCGCTGGAGTCCTGGTGAGCGCAGCGAGCTCATCGGATCGGAGTTTCTCGATGTGTTGGCCTCGGTGCCAGACCCGAGGGACCCACGCGGTCGGAGGTATTCGCTGATGGCTTTGTTGACGATCGCGGTTCTGGCCACCCCTGCTCACGCTGCTGCCGGGTAGCTTGCGGTGGCTGGTCACCGTGGATGCGATGCATACCCAGGTCGTCACCGCGAAGTTGATCTGCGCCACCTTGAAGTCGCACTACCTGATGATCGTCAAGTCCAACCAAGCCAAAATACTTGCGCGTATCACCGCGCTGCCCTGGGCCGAGGTGCCCGCAGCCGCTACCGACGACTCCCGCGGCCACGGCCGTGTCGAGACCCGCACCCTGCAAATCATCACCGCTGCACGAGGAATCGGCTTCCCCTACGCAAAACAAATCATCCGGATCACTCGTGAACGCTTGATCACCGCCACCGACCAGCGCAGCGTGGAGGTGGTCTATGCCATCTGCAGCCTGCCGTTCGAGCACGCCCGCCCTACCGCGATCATGACCTGGATGCGTCAACACTGGGGAATCGAGAACAGCCTGCACTGGATACGCGACGTCACCTTCGACGAAGACCGTCAAAGGGCACATACCGGAAACGGCGCACAGGTCCTAGCAACGCTACGCAACACCGCGATCAATCTGCACCGCCTCAACGGCGCCGACAACATCGCCGAAGCCTGCCGGATCACCGCTTTGACCGCCAACCGCCGCCTAGACCTCCTCAATCCACAATTCCCCAGCTCACAAGCCTGCTAATCAACAACGCCGGAGCCCTGTGCGCTCACCAGGACTCCAGCGGTCGAACACCTCTGGAACCGACGACACAGGCAATACTGAAACGGTAGGCACGGGCAACTCCAGACCAACGACGAACAGTAACCAACTCGATCGTTCTCCAGATAGCCCGTGCCTACACTCCGGCCCCAATAGCGCGGCACCAAAGATCATCAACCCAGCTCACAAGCCTGCTAATCAACAACGCCGGAGCCCTGCGGTGCCGGTGAGCGTGCCGCTCGGTGTGGGGCGCCACCTCTATGACGTGCAGATGGCGAATGCCGACCTCGCCGAGGTCGAACGGGTTGCGGAGAGATCCAGGGAGGTGCTGGTCAGCGCACATCACGCGATAGCGCCCCAGCCGCTGTCCGATTCGGTATCGACGGTGGCTTCGGTGGATGTGCCGGCGGTGGCGCCAAGTGATCAGGGCGCCGGCCCGTGGGGATTTGTCAGCACCGCCAGCAAGGGGATCGTGGCGCAGCCGAGCGGGCTTACCACGTTGGCTGGCGCCGAGGTTGGCGATGGCCCGGCAATGCCGATGCTGCCGGCCACTTGGGGGCCGGCATTGGCTACCGTCGCGGGCTGAGGCGCGGCGGGTGCGAGGGCGCTCGCGACTTGGGTTGGCCAGGGTCGCATCCCGGTAGGGACGAAGCGGTGCGGTTGGGCGGTCGGCGTTGCTGGTCGGCGCCTTCGGTGGCGGGGCCAAAGGCCCCTGCCTGGTGGGCGCGGATTCGGTTATCGTGAGTCATGCGCGCTCACTGAGTCGCAGGTGAGCGCACCGCGAAGGTATTGCTGGTGGCAACGATGAGGACTGCGAATGAGATAGCCGCAGCGCGGCTTTCGATGCCGGCGCTGCGTGCCCTGCGGGACCGGTTCGTTGCCGGTCGGGTCGATTCGGCATATCTGGATTCCACTCCGGTGCGGCGTATCGTCGCCGACAGCTGGCGGCGCAGCCTGGCGACCGGCGTGGACCCGGACCGCGGTGGCGGGCAGATCGCGCAGCTCTCCGACACCGTGGAGCGGCTGCGCAGTGCGCACCCACTGGCGCCGGTGCTTCCCCTCATTCGCCGCCTGCTGATCGATGATGCCGCCGACTCGGGCGTCATTGTTGCGGTGACGTCCGCCGACGGCACCTTGCTGTGGGTGGACGGTGACCGCCGCGCCTGTCGAAAAGCCGAGTCGATGGACTTCGTGCCCGGGGCCGACTGGAGTGAGCGCGGCGCCGGCACCAACGCTCCCGGAACCGCGCTGGCGCTGGATCGAGAGCTTCAGATTCGCGGATCAGAACACTTCTCCCGCTTGGTGCAACCGTGGAACTGCACCGCGGTGCCGGTGCACGACCCGTCGACCGGTGTGCTGATCGGGGCCATCGACCTCACCGGCGGCGAAAGCGTCGCCTCACCCCAGACGTTGGCGTTGTTGCGGGCCACCGGCGTCGCCGTGGAAAGCCAGCTGGCCCTGCTGCGCAGCGGCGCTGTGCAGCCGCAGCCGTCGCGACAGGCGCAACTGTCGGTGCTGGGTGCGCAGCGACCCTCCTGGCGGGTCGCGGGGATGGGCCCGACGATGTTGGCCGGTCGTCACGCCGACATCCTGGTCCTGCTCGACCGGCACCCCGAGGGGCTCAGTGCCGATCACCTCGCCGTGCTGCTCGATGACCGCGAACTCGATGTCGTGACTATTCGCGCGGAGATGTCCCGGCTGCGTCGCGTGGTGGGGGAGCACCTGATCGCCTCGCGTCCCTACCGGCTCACCGAACCGATCGCCACCGATGTCGGCGATGTCTGCGACGCCGTGCGTCGCGGCGACCTGGCCGAGGCGCTGCGCCACTACGCCGGTGCGTTGCTGCCGCAATCGGTGTCCCCGGGCATCGCGCGGGTGCGCACCGAACTCAGCAACACCTTGCGGGCCGCCGTTGTCGCATCCAATGATGCCGATCTCCTGGCGAATTGGCTCAGGCTGCCGGAGGCGCGCGATGACCGGCAAGGCTGGCGAATGCTCTACGACCGCTCGCCGGCCGGCTCGCCACGGCGGGCGCAGGCCCAGGGCCACCTGGCTGGCCTGGACTTCGATCTGGCCTGAGGTTTCGCCGTTGCGGGGGCGTGCAACGGTGCTGCAACCCTCACGTTCCTAGATTTGTGATGACCGACACATTTTCGGGGTGGCACAAACTTCATACAGCCCCATCAAGCCAGGTTAAGGCAGGTGAAACCATGACCGTGTTCGCACGTCCGGGCGCGCACAGTTCATTGATGACTTTCGAGTCCCGCTACGACAACTTCATCGGCGGCGAGTGGGTCGCGCCGGCCGCAGGCGAGTACTTCGAGGACCTAACCCCGGTAACCGGCGCACCGTTCTGCGAGGTGCCACGCTCCACCGATGTCGATGTCGAAAAGGCACTCGACGCGGCCCACGCCGCGGCGCCCGCCTGGGGCAAGGCCGCACCCGCCGAGCGGGCAGCGATTCTGCACAAGATCGCCGATCGGATGGAGGCGAACCTCGAAGCGCTCGCGCTGGCCGAGTCCTGGGACAACGGCAAGCCGATCCGCGAGACGCTCAACGCCGACATTCCGCTGGCGATCGACCACTTCCGGTACTTCGCCGGGGCCATCCGCGCCCAGGAAGGCTCGCTGAGCCAAATCGACTCCGACACCGTGGCCTATCACTTCCATGAACCGCTGGGCGTGGTGGGTCAGATCATCCCGTGGAACTTCCCGCTGTTGATGGCCACCTGGAAGCTGGCCCCCGCCCTGGCCGCCGGCAACGCCGTTGTGCTCAAGCCCGCCGAGCAGACCCCGGCCTCGATCCTGTACCTGATGAGTCTGATCGGTGACCTGCTACCCGCCGGTGTGGTCAACGTGGTCAACGGATTTGGGGTCGAGGCCGGCAAGCCGCTGGCGTCGAGCAACCGAATCGCCAAGATCGCCTTCACCGGAGAGACCACCACCGGACGGCTGATCATGCAATATGCCAGCCAGAGCCTGATCCCGGTGACGCTGGAGCTGGGCGGCAAGAGCCCCAACATCTTCTTCTCCGACGTGCTGGCCGCCCACGACGACTACCAGGACAAGGCGCTGGAGGGCTTCACCATGTTCGCCCTCAACCAGGGCGAGGTGTGCACCTGCCCGTCCCGCGGCCTGATTCAGGCCGACATCTACGACCGGTTCCTGGAACTGGCGGCGATCCGCACCAAGGCCGTGCGCCAGGGGGATCCACTCGACACCGAGACCATGATCGGCGCGCAGGCCTCCAACGACCAGCTGCAAAAGATCTTGTCCTACATCGAGATCGGCAAAGAGGAGGGTGCGCGGGTGGTCACCGGGGGTGAGCGCTGCGAACTGGGCGGCGACCTCAACGGCGGCTACTACGTGCAGCCCACCATCTTCGAAGGCACCAACAACATGCGCATCTTCCAAGAGGAGATCTTCGGCCCGGTGGTCTCGGTCACCTCGTTCACCGATTACGACGACGCGATCCGCATCGCCAACGACACCCTCTACGGGCTGGGCGCGGGTGTGTGGAGCCGTGACGGCAACACCGCGTATCGGGCCGGGCGTGACATCAAGGCCGGCCGCGTCTGGACGAACTGCTACCACGCCTATCCCGCCCACGCGGCGTTCGGCGGCTACAAGCAGTCCGGCATCGGACGCGAGAACCACAAGATGATGCTCGACCACTACCAGCAGACCAAGAACCTGCTGGTGTCCTACGGCAGCAAGGCCCAGGGCTTCTTCTGATCGCGTTTCGAAAAAGACCCACCAATAAGACCGTCAACGATTGGAACCGTCATGACCCAGACACTGGCTAACCCAGGTGCAACGCAGGCGACCGAAACCCTGCGCGCGGCGGTCGTCACCGGATTCGGCGAGCCGTTGCAGATCAAGGAACTCGCGTTGCCCACCCCGGGCTACGGTGAGGCACTTGTCAAACTCGAGACCTCGGGTGTGTGCCACACCGATCTGCATGCGGCACATGGAGATTGGCCGGTCAAGCCGGCCCCGCCGTTCGTTCCCGGGCATGAAGGCTGCGGCACCGTGGTCGCGCTCGGGGACGGCGTCACCGACCTGAAGGTCGGCGACAAGGTGGGCAATGCCTGGCTGTGGTCGGCGTGCGGCAGCTGCGAACAGTGCCGTACCGGATGGGAAACGCTGTGCGAAAACCAGCGCAACGGCGGCTACACCGTCAACGGCAGCTTCGGCACCTACATGCTGGTCAACGCCGACTACGCGGCACGCATCCCCGACGGTGCCGACCCGCTCGAGGTCGCGCCGATCCTGTGCGCCGGTGTCACCGTCTACAAGGGGCTCAAGGTGACCGACACCCGGCCGGGCCAGTGGGTCGCCATTTCAGGAATCGGCGGGCTCGGCCATGTTGCCGTGCAGTACGCCCGCGCGATGGGCTTGCGGGTGGTGGCCATCGACATCGATGACGACAAGCTCGCGCTGGCCGCCCGGCTGGGCGCCGAACTGGTGGTCAATGCCCGTACCAGCGATGTCGTCGCGCAGGTGCAAGAAGCCACCGGCGGGGTGCACGGCGTCCTGGTCACCGCCGTGCATCCGCAGGCGTTTGGGCAGGCCATCGGGCTGGCGCGGCGCGGCGGAACGATCGTGTTCAACGGGCTACCCCCGGGGGACTTCCCGGCGCCGATCTTCGACATCGTGCTCAAGGGCCTGACGATTCGCGGTTCGATTGTCGGCACCCGCCAGGACATGGCCGAGGCGCTGGACTTCTACGCCCGCGGTTTGATTCACCCCACGGTGGAAGGCGCCGCGCTCGAAGACATCAACCACGTCTTCGAGCGCATGGAGCGCGGCCAGATCGACGGCCGGGTCGTCATCGACTACCGGTAGCGAAGCCTGACCCCGGCCGCCCGCAATTCAAGTGCGGCCAGGCCGCGGATGATGGCCGGATCCTCGCGGCGCCAGCCACCAACCGGATCCGCGCTGACGGCCGCCAGCTTGGCCGCTGGACGGTTGGTCAACGCCCGAAGGGCCAGCAGCTGCTGGCCCGCCGCCGTGGCGGCCAGGGCCGTCACGGTCCACTTGCGCCGGAAGAACCGCAACCGTAGGAACAACCACGGCATGGCCACGGCCAGGATCGGCGTGGCGGCCACCGCGAGTGCGAGCACGATCGCCAGCCAGCTCGCCGTGGAATCCAGATTGTGTCCGGCCTCGGCGATGCCGAGTGCGGCGTCGGCCGCGGCGGCAATCGGCTTGCTGACCGCATCGCCCACCAACGGGATGTGCTGGGCGCCGTGCCCCGCCGAGGCCAAGTTGCCCGCGACCCCTTGCGAGCCGGTCTCGATCTGGTGCCCCGCTTCGGCGATCGCCGAGATGGCGCGGTGCACGGCGATGCCGACGAATACCCACAGCGTGGTCCAGACGGCCACGGTGATATCGCTGAACAATTGGATCGCCAACCGGAGCGGCCTGGTGGAGTAGGGCAAGAACCGCGATTTCATACCACTGATACCAGCACAGCTCCCGGCAGAATGGGGCGGTCTGGTTGCCCGATAGGCTGGCCCGATGCGCCCCCAATTGTCCGACTACCAGCACCTGGCCAGCGGCAAGGTTCGCGAGCTATACCGCGTGGACGACGAGCATCTGCTGCTGGTCGCCTCCGACCGGATCTCGGCCTACGACTACGTGCTCGACAGCATGATCCCGGACAAGGGCCGCATCCTGACCGCGATGAGCGTGTTTTTCTTCGGCCTGGTCGACGCCCCCAACCACCTGGCCGGCCCCCCGGACGACCCGCGGATCCCCGACGAGGTGCTTGGTCGCGCGCTGGTGGTGCGCCAGCTGGAGATGCTTCCGGTGGAATGCGTGGCCCGCGGCTACCTGACCGGGTCAGGGCTGCTGGACTACCAGGCGAGTGGGAAGGTCTGCGGTACCGCCCTGCCGCCTGGCCTGGTCGAGGCCAGCAAGTTCGCCGAGCCACTGTTCACCCCGGCCACCAAGGCCGAGCTGGGTGACCACGATGAAAACATTTCCTTCGCCCAAGTGATCGAGACGGTTGGCGGGGTACGCGCCAACCAGCTGCGCGACCGCACCCTGCAGATCTACGTCAAGGCCGCCGACCACGCCCTGACCAGAGGAATCATCATCGCCGACACCAAGTTCGAATTCGGCGCCGACCGCGACGGTAACCTGCTGCTGGCCGATGAGATCTTCACCCCCGATTCGTCGCGGTACTGGCCCGCCGATGAGTACCGGGCCGGGGTGGTCCAGAACAGCTTCGACAAGCAATTCGTCCGCAACTGGCTTACCAGTGCGGAATCCGGTTGGGGCCGCGGCGGTGATCAGCCGCCACCCCCGTTGCCGGATCACATCATCGAAGCCACACGGGAGCGCTACATCGAAGCCTACGAACGAATTTCGGGTCTCAGTTTCGGTGAATGGATCGGGCCGGGCGCATGACCGATCCCACCCTTCCCCCCGTCGCCAAGCGCGTGGAGATTCGCCGGGAGCATCACGGCGACGTCTTTGTAGACCCCTACGAGTGGCTGCGCGACAAGGACAGCGTCGAAGTCATCGCACATCTCGAGGCCGAAAACACCTATACCGATCAGACCACCGCGCATCTCGAGCCGTTGCGGCAGAAGATCTTCGATGAGATCAAAGCCCGCACCAAGGAAACGGATCTCTCGGTTCCGACGCGACGCGGCAACTGGTGGTACTACGCCCGCACGTTCGAGGGAAGACAGTACGGCGTGCACTGTCGTTGCCCGGCCGCAGACCCGGACGACTGGAATCCGCCGCAATTCGACGAGCACACCGAGATACCGGGCGAACAGGTTCTGCTCGACGAGAACGAGGAAGCCGAAGGCCACGATTTCTTCGCCTTGGGTGCGGCCAGTGTCAGCCTGGACGACAATGTGCTGGTCTATTCGGTAGATGTGGTCGGCGACGAGCGTTACACCTTGCGGTTCAAGGACTTACGCACCGGCCAGCGCTACCCGGATGAAATCGCAGACATCGGCGCGGGCGTGACATGGGCCGCCGACCACCGCACCGTCTACTACATCACCGTTGACGCCGCCTGGCGCCCGGACACGGTGTGGCGCTACCGACTCGGCTCACCCGGATCGTCGGAACGGGTCTACCACGAACCCGACGAACGATTCTGGCTGGGCGTCGGACGTACCCGCAGCAACAAATACATTTTCATCGCGGCGGGCTCCTCGGTGACCTCCGAGATGCGCTACGCGGATTCGGCCGACCCCAGCGCCCAATTCACCATCGTGCTGCCGCGCCGCGAGGGCGTCGAGTATTCGGTGGAACACGCCGTGATCGGTGGGCAGGACAGGTTCCTCATCCTGCACAACGACGGCGCGGTGAACTTCACCCTGGTGGAGGCACCGGTCGACGACCCGACCCGGCAACGCACCCTCATCCCACATCGCGAGGACGTGCGCCTGGACGGCGTGGACGCCTTTGCCGCCCACCTGGCGGTCAGCTACCGCATCGAGGCGTTGCCCCGCATCCAGCTGTGGCCGCTGACCGCCGACGGTGATTACGGCGAGGTCGAAGACGTCGTGTTCGACTCCGAGCTGATGTCGGCCGGCCTGGGCGCCAATCCCAATTGGGATTGCCCCAAATTGCGAGTAGGCGCAGGATCTTTCATCACCCCGGTGCGCATCTACGACATCGACTTTTGCACCGGTGAGCGCACCTTGCTGCGAGAGCAGCCGGTGCTGGGTGGCTATCGTCGCGAAGACTATGTCGAGCGCCGTGACTGGGCTCATGCCGAAGACGGCACGCGTATCCCGATCTCGATCGTGTACCGCGGCGGCATCCAGCTTCCGGCGCCGGCAATGATCTACGGCTACGGCGCTTACGAGATATGTGAAGACCCACGCTTTTCCATCGCGCGATTGTCACTGCTGGATCGGGGAATGGTGTTCGTCATCGCTCACGTTCGTGGCGGTGGCGAGATGGGTCGGTTGTGGTACGAACACGGAAAGTTGTTGCAGAAGAAGAACACCTTTACCGACTTCATCGCGGTGGCGGAGCATCTGGTGGAATCGGGCCTGACCCAGCCGGAACGTCTGGTGGCATTGGGGGGCAGCGCGGGAGGGCTGCTGATGGGTGCGGTGGCCAACATGGCTCCGGAACTCTTCGCCGGAATTCTTGCCCAGGTGCCCTTCGTGGATCCGCTGACCACGATTCTGGATCCGTCGCTACCGCTTACCGTCACCGAATGGGACGAGTGGGGAAACCCGTTGAGCGACAGCGAAGTCTATGCCTACATGAAGTCATACTCGCCGTATGAGAACGTCGCGGACCGGCGGTATCCGGCCATCTTGGCGATGACTTCGCTCAACGATACCCGGGTGTGCTTCGTGGAGCCGGCCAAATGGGTTGCCGCGCTTCGTCATGCCAACGGTGACGGCAATCAGGTGCTGCTGAAGACGCAGATGAACGCCGGGCACGGCGGTATCAGCGGGCGATACGAACGCTGGAAGGAAACCGCCTTCCAATACGCGTGGTTACTGGCAGCCGCCGGTTGCGACGATAGCGGCGGCGGCTAGGAATACGAGCTCCTCGGCGCTGCGCACAGATAGCCGCGTCGTCATCGACTTGGGTGGGCTGGGCATCCGGGCGGCATAGATGTTGGCGGGGAACATCGCCAGCATCAGGATCAGCAAGCACAGTGCCGCTGCCACCCGGGTGACCGGCAGCAGCAGGCCGGCGGCGCCCAGCAGTTCCAGCGCTCCGGTGATGGAGACCAATAGCCCGGGCGCCGGCAGCCGGGGCGGCACGATCGCGACGAGGTCGCCGCGTAGCGGCGGCGCGAAATGCGCGATGCCGGTCAGGGTGAACATTGCCGCCAGTCCGACCGCGATCGCGGCGGACCAGCTGTCCAGGTAAGCGACGCCGAGCTGGCCGATGATGCGGGCCACGATGCTGCCCAGCACCAGGGTGATCATCGGTGCCATCTGAGCCTCCCAACAATCTAGTCGATGACAAGAATGACCGTTAGGCTAACCCGCGGAACTATTCACTGTCAAGATTGGCTTGTATGCTGGCGGGATGAATCGTCCGGCGTATCACCACGGTGACCTGCGGGCCGTAATCCTGGACGAGGCGGCGCGATTGGTGGCACAGCGGGGCGCGGACCGGGTGTCGATGCGGGAGCTGGCGCGCGACGCCGGCGTGTCACATGCGGCCCCCGCGCACCACTTCACCGATCGGCGAGGCCTGTTCACCGCGCTGGCAACGCAGGGATTTCAACTGCTGGCGGCCGCCCTCGTGGCGGCCCGTGGTCACTTCGCCGATGCTGCCCTGGCCTACGTACGCTTCGCGATCGAGCATCCCGGCCACTACCAGGTCATGTTCAACCGGTCGTTGCATGACGCCGATGACGCCGACCTGGCCGCGGCGCAGGCCGCTGCCGCTGCCGAATTGGCTGCCGGGGTAGCGACCTTGCGTGACCCGGGCGCGCGGTTCGATCCGGAGGGCGCGCAGTTGGCCGCCTGGTCCTTGGTGCACGGCTTCTCGACCTTGTGGCTCAACGACGCACTCGATGCGCAAGTGCGAGCGCTAGACCCGATGGACACCGTATTGCGTATCGCAATGATGCTGTTCAAAAGCTAGCCGGAGCGGCTGCCGGCGTTTTGGGCAGGAATGCCGCCGGGATGAGGGTCGACACCACCAGCACCACGACAACCCCGAAAACCACCGTGTAGGCGTGGGAGAGATCATGCATCACGTTGTCGGCGAAGTCGGGGGTGAGGGCCTGGGGCGGTAACCCGGAGGGGTCAACCGTGACTCCCCGTGCGGCCGCGTTCTGTTCCAAAGTGGCCACCTTGTTTGCGACCCAGATGTTGTCGCTGCGATTGAACTGGTTGGTCAGTATCGTCGCCATCAATGCGGTGCCGATCGATCCGCCCACTTGCTGGGTCACGCTGATCAGGGTCGAACCACGCGCGATCTCCCGCGGCTTCAGGGTCAGCACCGCTGCTCCGGCGAGCGGCATCATCGTGCATCCCGTGCCCATGCCCATGATCGCGAGCCCGACCAGCAGCGTGGGTAGGTACTGCGCCCGGGTGGCGACTTCGAAGGTGAACATGGCCAGGCCCACGGCGTTCAGGACGATGCCGAGCAGCACGCTCTTTCCTGGCCCGCGCCGGTCCATGAAGGCACTGGCGATGGGCATGGTCAGCATGGCGCCCAGGCCCTGGGGGATCAGATAGAGCCCCGATTGCATCGGCGTCTGGTGCAGCACTTGTTGCAGGTAGGTGGGGATCAACAGCGAAGAGCCGAAATACGCCGCGGCGAAGGCCAGCAGCGTCAGATTGGCCTGGGTGACCGCGCTGTTGTTGAACAGATGCAGGTCGATGAGCGGGTGATCGGCACGGTGCCACGCATGTCAGGCGAACCCGCCGATCAGTGACAAGCCGGCAATGACCGGTATCAACACGTAGCGATCGGCCACGGTGCCCCGGTCGGGAATCAATGACAGGGCCAACAGAAATGCCGCCAGGCCTGGCGAGAGCAGCAGCACGCCGATGACATCGAAACTTTCCGAGGGCACCGGACGATCCGCCGGAAAGGTAATCGCCGCCAAGGCGAACGCTGCCAGGCCGATGGGCAGGTTCACCAAGAAGATCCAGTGCCAGCCGAAGGAACTGATCAACCAGCCGCCCAGGATGGGGCCACCGATCGGGCCTAGCAACATCGGTATGCCGATGGCTGCCATCAAGCGCCCCAGCCGTTTTGGGCCCGCGGCCCGAGTTAGGATGATGAACCCCAGCGGCATCAACATGCCACCGCCGACACCTTGAAGCACCCGAAAAAAGATGAGCGACAGGATGTTCGGTGCCAGCGCGCACAGCAGCGACCCCAGGGCGAAGGCCAGGACCGAGCCCATCCACAGTCGCTTGGTGCCGAACCTGTCGGCTGCCCAGCCAGCCACCGGGATCACGGTCGCCAGTGCCAGCGTGTAGCCGGTCATGGTCCATGCCACGACAGCCTGGGTGGAGTCGAATTCGATGATGAACGTGCGCTGTGCGACGCCGACGACGGTGGCGTCCAGTACCGACATCAACGAGGCGAGCACGCAAACGCCGGCAATGCGCAGCAGTCCCGCGTCGAGCCGGTCGGGGTAGACGTGTTCGCCGGGGCTGCTTGTCCCCGTGCGG
The DNA here is from genome assembly GCF_002355775.1 of Mycobacterium ulcerans subsp. shinshuense. Classification (NCBI taxonomy): domain Bacteria; kingdom Bacillati; phylum Actinomycetota; class Actinomycetes; order Mycobacteriales; family Mycobacteriaceae; genus Mycobacterium; species Mycobacterium ulcerans. Next base: position 583,373 of record NZ_AP017624.1, read on the forward strand.
GTATCGGGCGGTGCTACCTCCGCCGGTGTGCAATGCGCCTCGCCCATGGCGGTACTGAGCATATCTAGGCATATCTCGCCATGTCATCGGCGGCGATGCGCCATTGGCCCGCCGGCTTGCCGGTTAACCCGGCCGTAATCGGAATATCCGCACGTCAGGCATGCTAGTTAGACGTTTTAAGTCTGCATGTCCTTCACCGTCTCGAAACCTGCATTCGGCAAATTGCAAGCGTGGCTGGAAAACTGATCGTCTCGGTTTCGGGGATAGGCGAGCGCACCCTGGCCGACGTCGAGTCGTTCTGTGCGCAGATGGACGAGCGCTCGGTGCCGTTGTCGCTGTTGGTCGCGCCGCGGCTCAAGGGGGGGCTACCGGCTCGAGCGCGATCCGCACACCGTCGACTGGCTGGCCGGGCGTCGCAATGGTGGCGATGCCCTGGTGCTGCACGGGTATGACGAAGCGGCGACCAAGAAGCGCCGGGGCGAGTTCGCGACACTTCATGCCCATGAGGCCAACCTGCGGGTGATGGCCGCCGACCGGGTGCTCGAACATCTCGGGCTACGTACCCGCTTGTTCGCGGCGCCGGGCTGGGTTGCTTCGCCGGGTGTGGTCAAGGCATTGCCGGGCAACGGATTCCGCTTGCTCGCCGATTATCACGGGATTTCGGATCTGGTCCGCAAGACGACTGTGCGGACCCGCGTACTGGGCATCGGGGAGGGTTTCCTCTCCGAACCGTGGTGGTGCCGGATGGTGGTGTTGTCAGCCGACCGAGTCGCTCGGCGGGGCGGTGTCGTGCGCATCGCGGTGTCAGCCCGTCAGCTGCGCAAGCCGGGACCGCGCCAAGCCATGTTGGATGCCATCGATCTGGCGCTTATGTACCGCTGCACACCGATGGTTTACAACTGGCGCCCAGATGGTGCGGTGCTCGACGCCGCATAGTCGCTCAGGCCCACCGGCAAGCTCTCAACGCCCTGCAATTGATCACCTGTACCGGCGCGCCGCCGACTACGCGCTGGCAGCCGCAGCAGTCCGCGAGCCAACGCGACCCCGATCAAACATGCTCCCCCGCCAGCGAGCCCTAGCGGGTTGGGAACCTCGGCGAGCAACAGTCCCGACAACGCGATCACCAACGCGGGAACCATGAGCGTGGTCGCGGCCGTCACTCCCGCGTTGGTGCGCGCCAAGGCATACGCCCACGTGGTGAACGCGATGGCGCTGGGGCCCGCCCCGAGAAACACAAGCCACCAGAGATCGGCGGCGGAGGCCAGGCTCAGTTCCCGGGCCGCTGCCGGCAGAAATGGCAGCGTCACGATGAAGCCCACCAGCGTTCCCCAGAGGGTGGCACTCAGCGCGTCGACGGTCCGCAGTGCCACCTTCTGCAACAGCACCCCAGCGGCGTACAGCACCGCGGCGAGCAACCCCAGACCGACGCCCAGCCAGTCGGTCTGCGACCCGCCCCCGCCGGCGCTGATGAGCACAACGCCGGCGAAAGCGATTGCAATGCCAGTCAACAGCCGCGCCGAGTAGCCCTCGCCGAGAAAGAAACCCGCGAAGACGGCCACCAGAATCGGGGCCAAGTTGACCAGCAGCGCCGTCGTTCCGGCATCGATGTGTTGCTCGGCCCAGCTGATCACGATCGAATAGGCGCCGAACCATGCCACCCCGTAGGCGATCACAAGGGTGAGCGCGGCGGCCGACGGCGGACGCAGACGCCTGGTCGTGGCGCGACCGGCATAGGCGGTGTACGTCGCCGCGATGGTAGCGATCACCGCCATCACCATCACCGCGATGAAGAGCCGGCTCAGCGCCAGGACGCCGGGGGAAAACACGCGCCCGGCCGACCGGACTCCGACAAACGCGAACGCCCACAGCGTGACCGTGACCCCCATGGCCAACGCGGGCATGTTCACGGTGCGTTGCGAGGAGGTCGTCGAGGAGGCCATGGCGGGTATCGTCCCCGGAAAAACACTTCAGCACAATTGAATATTTCTAAATTAATGATTAGCAGCACCGTATAGTCGTTGCGCGTGATCGATCCTCATCGCCTGCGCATCCTGCGTGCCGTCGTCGCGGAGGGATCGATCGGTGGTGCTGCCGCCGCGCTGGGGTGCACACCGTCCGCGGTGAGTCAGCACATCGCTGTGCTGCAACGTGAGATCGGACTCACCCTGGTGGAGAAGGTCGGGCGTGGAATCGCCCCCACGGATGCAGGCGCAACCCTCGCGGCGGAGTCGGCGGCGGTCTTCGACGGGCTGTCGCGTCTCGACGGTCTGGTCGCTGATCTTCGACATGGCCGCGCTGGCACCCTGCGGGTGAGCTACTTCGCGTCGGCGGGGGCGGCCTGGATGCCGGCGGTCATCGCGACCATCAGCTCGGAATATCCCGCTGTCCGGCTGGATCTACGGTTGGTCGAACTCGCCGACGCCGAGGACGCGGCGCCCGACGTCGAGATCAATGTCGCCGGCATGCCCGGCACCGAGCTATCGAACTACGACACCGCTGCCCTGGTCACCGAGGATTACGTGGTCGTGGTCGGCGCCGGAAACTCTCTCGCTGAACGGGATTCGGTGACCCCGCGTGAGCTCGCAGGCGAACCGTGGATCGACAACGACGTTGCGCGCGGCAACTGCCGGGAGAATCTCCTGCGTGCCTGCACTGCCGCGGGATTCACGCCGTGCTTTCGTGTCGAAACACACGACTACGTGACCGCGGTGCGATTCGTTGCCGCAGGTGTCGGTCTCACCGTGGTACCCAGGCTTGCCCTCATCGACCTACCTGCCGGGGTACGCACCGTCGCCATCTCCGAACCGACGCCGCGGCGCACCATCGTGGTTCGCCGGCACCACCGCGCACGTAACAATGTGGTCGCCGGCCGCGTACTCGAACTCATCCATCAACAGGCGGTGCGGACGCACGGACCGGCGGTGGAGGCACTGGCCTGATCTGGGCTTGGGTCGCACATCTTGACCCGAAAGACCTTGGGTGAAGTCGAAAATGATATGGCTGCAAGGTGTCTCGAGGTTAGAAGGTGACCGCGCTTTCTTCGGGCAACACCTGAAAGTCGGTATCGGTCATCTCGGCGAGCCGGCCGTAATAAATGCCACGTGCCTCGGTGGCGATGATCCCCTGATGGATGGGTACGGCGCGGGCCGGCGCGACCGATCGCAGGTAGTCGACGGCCTCGGAGATCTTCATCCACGGGGCGGCCGCCGGCGTGGCCAAGACGTCCATCGGTTCGTCCGGGACGAACAGGGCGTTGCCGGGATGCATCAGCCTGGCGCGATGATCGCCGTCGCCGACCAGGTACGAAATATTTTCTATGACTGGGATTTCCGGATGAATCACCGCGTGACGTCCGCCGACGGCCCGGATCGTCAGCTCACCGACCGCCAGTTCGTCGCCGACGTGGACCTCCCGGCATTCGGTGCCAAGTACGGCTGCGGTCTGCGCGTCGGCATACAGGGCGGCATCGGGGTTGGCCGCTAGCAGCGCGGGCAGCCGGCTCACGTCGACGTGATCAGGGTGCTGGTGGGTGATCAGGATCGCCGCCAGGCCAGTGATCCCCTCGAACCCGTGCGCAAAGGTCCCGGGATCAAACAGCACTCGGGTTTGACCGAAATCCGCGAGAAGACAGGAATGCCCAAAATGCGTCAGTTGCATGTCTACGATTGTGCCCTGATGGCAGCCCTGCCGATGCGACTGTTGCTGGCGACAATGCTGGTCGCCGGCAGCTTGGTGATCACGGTAGGGGTGGCCACGCCGGCAGCGGCGGAGCCCGAAACCTGCCCACCGGTCTGCGACCAGATTCCCGGTGCCGCGTGGATCCAGCGATGCGCCGTGCCCATGAACGCAATCTATCGCTGGCCCGCGCTGGGCGCGGTCGCGACCGCCCTGACCAGGACGACACCCCGGTTCCGGTTCGAGGAAATCTGTGCCACACCGGCCTTTCCGGACGACATCCGCAAATCGGCCGTTGCGGGCCGCGCGTCGGTGACTCACCCGGACGGTCAGTGGCAATTGCAGGCCCAAATACTGCACTGGCGGGGCGACACGGCCCGCGGTGGAGCCATCGCCGCGACCGTCTTCGGCGCCGCGGTCACCGCGCTGCGCGCGTGTCAGCTGGGGGCGCCCAAGCAATCCCCGTCGGTGACCGACGACGAACCCACCCGGATGTCCGCGGTGATCAGCGGTCCGGTCATCATGCACACCTACCTGGTTGCGCACCCGGCGAGTAGCACCATCAGCGAGCTCACGCTGTGGACTTCCGGACCGGCGCAGGTGGAATGGCCGGTGATCAACGATTCCACCGTCCTGGACGCCATGGTTGCGCCGCTGTGTGAGGCCTATATCGCCTCGTGCAGCTGAGCTGACCGCGCCGTTCCACCGGGGATCTAGGCGGCTATGCCAAGTGCTTCCACATGCTGTGCACGTGCCGCCGCGAAGGCGGCCGCCCTTGCGGAAACAGAAGCCGTAGGCGACACCAGCTCCGCTTCGGGCGCTATCGCCGACGCTATTGCGGAAGGCGCGGCAACAGGTTTAGCGCCCGCAATTTCAGATTCAGCCTCGGCGGGCGGTGCATACAAGCTCAGCAAAAACGGGAGGTTCGGGCCAATATCGATATTGAACGCGTCCGATAACCCGCGCAAAGTCCCGGACAACGCGCATGCCATTGCGATGAGCAGCAGCGTTGGGCCGGCCAGGGCCAAGGCCGGTCCCGCCAGGACGCCCACCGCCAAGGCAATTTCGTACAAATACACCATGAGAAATGTGTGCCAGAACACCAGCAGAATGATCATCGACAAATAGACGATTACATATAAATACACGCCCAAGATGATCGAATAGTACAGAATATTCATGATCAGCCACATGATTAAATCGATGATGTCGATTTTCTGGGCGGTGGCGGGCCAGGGCTCCGGCGTTGTTGATTAGCAGGCTTGTGAGCTGGGGAATTGTGGATTGAGGAGGTCTAGGCGGCGGTTGGCGGTCAAAGCGGTGATCCGGCAGGCTTCGGCGATGTTGTCGGCGCCGTTGAGGCGGTGCAGATTGATCGCGGTGTTGCGTAGCGTTGCTAGGACCTGTGCGCCGTTTCCGGTATGTGCCCTTTGACGGTCTTCGTCGAAGGTGACGTCGCGTATCCAGTGCAGGCTGTTCTCGATTCCCCAGTGTTGACGCATCCAGGTCATGATCGCGGTAGGGCGGGCGTGCTCGAACGGCAGGCTGCAGATGGCATAGACCACCTCCACGCTGCGCTGGTCGGTGGCGGTGATCAAGCGTTCACGAGTGATCCGGATGATTTGTTTTGCGTAGGGGAAGCCGATTCCTCGTGCAGCGGTGATGATTTGCAGGGTGCGGGTCTCGACACGGCCGTGGCCGCGGGAGTCGTCGGTAGCGGCTGCGGGCACCTCGGTCCAGGGCAGCGCGGTGATACGCGCAAGTATTTTGGCTTGGTTGGACTTGACGATCATCAGGTAGTGCGACTTCAAGGTGGCGCAGATCAACTTCGCGGTGACGACCTGGGTATGCATCGCATCCACGGTGACCAGCCACCGCAAGCTACCCGGCAGCAGCGTGAGCAGGGCACGTACGCAGGGAATTTCATTGCTTTTCTCGGCGACAGCGAGTTGACCGAGCACCAATCGGGCACGGTGGGCGAACACCGACACGAGATGCGTGGCTGTCGCTTTGGCGCGTAAAGCACCACGCAGCATCTTGCCGTCCAACGCGATCGGCACCAATCCACTGGGGTCGCTGCTGGCCACGTGTGCAGTGAAGTAACTGCCCATCCTGGCGTTGAGGTCGGCGGGGTCTAGCCGAGACAAAACAGCGCGGAAGGTCTTCTCACTGGGCCGCCGGAACCGGACCCCTAATTGGGCCAACACATCATCGGGAGCGGTGGCCGCCCATGTGGCAAAACCAGCATAGCCGCGCATCCCCGCGGCAGTGGCCAGAACCGCGATCGCCAACAAAGCCATCAGCGAATACCTCCGACCGCGTGGGTCCCTCGGGTCTGGCACCGAGGCCAACACATCGAGAAACTCCGATCCGATGAGCCCGCTGCGCTCACCAGGACTCCAGCGGTCGAACACCTCTGGAACCGACGACACAGGCAATACTGAAACGGTAGGCACGGGCAACTCCAGACCAACGACGAACAGTAACCAACTCGATCGTTCTCCAGATAGCCCGTGCCTACACTCCGGCCCCAATAGCGCGGCATCAAAGATCATCAACCCAGCTCACAAGCCTGCTAATCAACAACGCCGGAGCCCTGGGTGGCGGGCGTGCTGATTTCGGCCTTGAGTATGAGCGGGGCCGGTGTGGTGTGGGGCATCGAGGCCAGCGTCGTGCCTGAGACCGCCTGATAGGCGCTCATGGTGGTGGCCGCTTGGATCCACATCCGCGCGTAGTCGACTTCGTTGAGCGTGATGGGGATGGTGTTGAGTCCAAAAAATTGGTCGCGACGAGCGCCGCATGGGTGGTGCGGTTGGCGGTCAACTCCGCCAGTGTCGGCATTGCTGCCAGCGCACTGGCGTAGGCCCCCGCCGCCGCCTCGTGCTCGGCCGCCGTCACCGCGTAGCCGGCGCTGGTCTTGGTCAACCACGTCAGATACGGCACATGGGCATCGACATAACTCTGCGCGCTCGGCCCCTCCCGAGCCACGGCCGACTCACCCAGCATGGTGGTGAGTTCCTCTGCGGCCGAGGCGTGTTCGGCGGCCAGCGCCGTCCATGCCGCGGCGGCCTCGTGCAGTGGGCCCGGGCCCGGGCCCACGCTCAGCAAAGCCGAATGCACTTCCGGCGGCGAGGCCATCCAAACAGACGCCGTCATAAAAGTCCTCCCGAAATCCGACAAGTCGCCGCCACAGTACGGACGCCTGGTGAACAAACGGGGTTAGCTGGTTGCCGGCATCGGGGTGCGGGCGTCGCGTCGGTGAACCGGCGCCGGCGAAGCGACACAACGCAGCGAAACCGTCGGGTGGCTCCGGTGCGATCGCACACCGATCTCGATGGGTATGCCGTCACCGGATCGGCGAACAGCGCGTCTTCGGTCGGTTGTTCTCCCGGGCCGGCAGCAGCGGACTCGCGCCCGTGACGCGCCCCGGAGGCCATCGCCGGTAGAGTTGGCGCCGAGCAATCGGAGCTGAGGAGGAATGCCGGTGGCCCGGGTGGTCGTCAATGTGATGCCCAAAGCGGAGATTCTGGACCCGCAGGGCCAGGCAATCGTCGGCGCCCTGGGCCGTCTCGGGCATCCCGGAATCTCGGATGTCCGCCAGGGCAAGAGATTTGAGCTAGAGATCGACGACAGCGTGGACGATGCCACGCTGGCTGAAATCGCGGAATCGCTGTTGGCGAACACGGTGATCGAGGATTGGACGATAAGCCGGGACCCGCAGTGACAGCTCGGATCGGGGTCATCACATTTCCCGGAACGCTCGACGACGTGGACGCCGCCCGCGCGATCCGGCTGGTGGGCGCCGAGGCGGTGAATCTCTGGCATGCCGACGCGGATCTGAAAGGCGTCGAGGCCGTGGTGGTGCCCGGCGGCTTTTCCTACGGCGACTACCTGCGGGCGGGTGCGATCGCCAGGTTTGCCCCGGTGATGGGCGAAGTGGTGAGCGCCGCGCGGCGAGGCATGCCGGTCCTGGGGATATGCAATGGTTTCCAGGTGTTGTGCGAGGCCGGCCTGCTGCCCGGCGCGCTGACCCGCAATGTGGGGCTGCACTTCGTCTGCCGCGACGCATGGCTACGGGTGGCGTCGACGTCGACCGCCTGGACATCGCGTTTCGAACCGGCCGCGGACTTGTTGGTGCCGCTCAAGTCCGGGGAGGGCCGCTATGTGGCCTCAGAACAGGTGCTCGACGAGCTGGAAGCCGAAGACCGGGTGGTGTTCCGCTACCACGACAATGTCAACGGCTCGCTGCGTGACATCGCCGGGATCAGCTCCGCCAATGGCCGGGTGGTCGGGCTCATGCCCCACCCCGAACACGCGATAGAGGCGCTGACCGGCCCCTCCGATGACGGACTCGGGCTGTTCTATTCGGCGCTAGACGCGGTGCTGGCTGCCTGAGGTCGGCCGGATCAGCCGGCGTCGCGCATCAGCGGCGACGTCTGCGGCAGCTCGGCGACCCGGTTCAACTCGCCAAACAGCTCGATCGATGCGCCGATGGCGCGGTCCACGAATACGGCGAATTCGCTGAAGTCCACCGGACCGGCGATCCATTGGGACTTGTAGGCGGTGACGCCGATGCGCTGTGGGTCAGACGAGTTGTGCACTATCGCGGTGACTCCGCGACGCTGGGTGTTCTAGCGGTCGGCGAACCGCGCCAGCAGCGCACGGTCGCCCGCGGGGAAAAAGCATGCGGGAGCGACCCGAATCGCGAACACTTCCGGATGCGCCGGTGAGATCTCCAGGTGGACGTGCAGCCGCTGGGGATGGGCGTCGGTGACGAAGAAGAACTCGCCGCCGTGCTGGCCGCGGAAATACCGCCTTCCACGGGTGCACAAGTAGCGTTCGATCAGGGTTGCGCACAGTGGCTCGGTCATGAATCCATGCTCCGCGCTGCGGCTATGCAGATCCTTGGAGCCAGGGAAAGCGGATCCAAAGAATCAGTTGAGAATTTCCTGAGTGGCTGCTGCTTGTCGGTTACGAGAGCGGATACAGCCCCGGCAGGTTGACCACGATCGCCTCCTGGGTGCTGCGCGCGATGACCACTTCGGCGGGCATGGTCGGGTCGGGATTTTCTTCCCGGTGCGGCAGATAGGGCGGAACGAAGATGTAGTCGCCGGGTTCGGTGGCGATACGCACCTCTTGCTCGCCGTCGTGAAACACAAACTCCGGGCGTCCGCTTCGCACATAGATTGCGGTTTCGGAGTCGCCGTGGTGATGGTTGGCCGAGACCGTCCGGGGCAGGACATGCGTCTCGCCCATCCAGATCTTCTCCGCGCCCACCGACCTTCCGCTAAGCGCGGCAAACCGGCGCAATCCCTCCGACTGCGCGGTATCGGAACTGATTTCGGAGGCCTTGATGTGGTGTACCTGCGCGCGACGGCGGTCCGGGGCGGCTGTTTCGGCTGGGAAGTCGGGATGGAATCCGTCCGAGGTTGCCATGGCTGCTCCGATTGTTGGGTGAGTGCTAGACAAGGACGAAAAACGAATCGCGGTAGGCCTCGAGAAGTCGCAGCCACAGTTCGCTGAAGGTTGGAAAGCATGGTACGGCGTGCCACAGCCGGTCGATGGGCACTTGGCCGGCGATGGCGATGGTGGCCGCGTGCAGCAACTCCGCGGCGCCCGGGCCGACGATGGTGACACCGAGGAGGCAACCTCGGTCGACGTCGACGACCATGCGGGCCCGGCCGGCGTAGCCGTCGGCGAAGAGCTTGGCCCCGGTGACGACATCGCCGATTTCGACGTCGATCGTCTTGATCCGATGACCGGCCCGCGCCGCCTGCTCGGCCGTCAGCCCCACCGCGGCGGCTTCGGGGTCGGTGAAGAAAGCCTGTGGCACCGCGTGATGATCGGCGGTGGTCGCATGCGCACCCCACGGTGCGGTGTCCAGCGAGTCTCCGGCGGCGCGGGCACCGATAGCGCTACCGGCGATGCGGGCTTGGTACTTGCCCTGATGGGTGAGCAGTGCGCGGTGATTGACATCGCCTGCCGCATAAAGCCAACCGCCATCGACGGCGTTCACGCGGCAGGTGTCGTCGACATCGAGCCAGTTGCCCGGCGCCAGCCCGACCGTCTGCAGGCCGATGTCGTCGGTGCGTGGTGCGCGGCCGGTAGCGAACAACACCTCGTCGACCTCGAGCCGCGTATCGTCATCGAGTTCGAGGGTAACCGGTGCATCGGGATGCGGCCGGTGCAGCGCGCGCACTGAGATCCCCACGCGCACATCGACGCCCGCGCGGGTGAGACCGCGGCCGACGAAGTCGCCGACAAACGGTTCCATCCGGCTCAGCAATCGGGATCGCGCCAGCAGGGTCACCGACGACCCCAATCCTTGCCAGGCGGTCTCTATTTCGACACCCACACCGCCCGCGCCGACGATCGCGAGCCGGCGGGGCGCCGAACTGGCCTCGGTGGCTTGGCGATTGGTCCACGGCCAGGCCTCGGTGATGCCAGGCAGGTCGGGCAAGGTGGGGCGACTTCCGGTGCAGACGACAACCGCATGCCGCGCCGCGATCATCAGCGTCTGGCCGTCGTGATCGGACACACTGACTCGACGCGGACCCGCCAGCCGCCCATGGCCGCGGATCAGCGTCGCGCCGATACCACTGACCCAGTCGGCCTGGCCGCCGTCATCCCAGTTGCTCACGTACCGGTCCCGGCGATCGAAAACTGCTGCGGCGCTGATTGAGCCGCTGATTGCCTCGCGCGCACCGTCCACCAGGCGGGCATCGGCAACGGCGATCACCGGACGTAGCAGCGCCTTACTCGGTACACATGCCCAGTACGAGCATTCACCGCCGACGAGGTCACGCTCGATCACCGCAACGTGCAGCCCCGCAGCCTGGTAGCGGTCAGCGGCATTCTGCCCGACTGGTCCGGCCCCGAGCACTATCACGTCGAACGAAAGATCGGGTTCGCCGGCCGGTATCCGGGCGCGTTCGTCTTCGGTCACGGCCGCAGATCCTTCCGTCGACTCTCTCTGCGACGCTACGCCCCGCACGCTGGTGCGCTACCGGCGAGTGTGGGCTGAGTTCGTCCTGTTCTTCTCGACGACTCAGCCGCGTTGCTACTGGCCCGCTCCCACCAATGCCCTGGTGCGGTGGGACTCCAGCCGGTACTGATCCCACGCCTGGCGGCCGTAGGACATGCCGGGGTGCCAGCCCGCGGGGTCCATACGACCGGGCCGCGGGCGGCGTCTCGGGCCGAAGCGCTCGCCGCTGGGTGTGACGGTCGGCGGCAAGTCCCATTTCTCCGAAGGTATTTGGTCCGGGCCTAGCACGTCAGCTTCGTACCTCTCGTTGGTGGTGCACGACTGTTTGGCTACCTTCCAGCGTCTTGCTCGATCGGTGGCGAGCCGTAGTGGGTGTGGCGCCCGGCCACGGAGGTTTTCGGGCCGCGCGGTTGTATCCAGTGATAGTCAGTCAGTCGCAGCTGGTGCTGTTCGCCGGCTGCAAGTTGGCTGGGAAACCCCAGGCGACGGCGGGCCCGTGGTCCGCCGTCGGTCCGTCGGCTATCCCGAGTGCGGACTCAGCGCGACCGAGGCTTCGGCGGTGTAGCACAGGAAGGTTAGCGTCTCCTGCAGGTACAGCTGCACGGTGTCGGCGTCGTGGCTGGTGTACCCGATCGCGACATCGGTGCCCAACTGCAGGTCGAAGTCCCCGCCGCGAGTGGTCAGCACGAACGCACCGTCGATGGCCGGCGCCCAGATGATGTCACCGTCGACCAGCCGGTTCAGATGCTCACGAATGGGATAGCCGTGCTCGGTGGTCTCGCTGACCTTGGTGTAGACGTCGGCGGCCAGCAGCACCGAGTAGGGTCCGTCGACGCCGGCCAGCCGCAGTTCCGACAGTGCCTGGGTGATGACGTCCGGGATTTCGCGCGGGTCCTCGGGCAGCGTGAGCGGCGGGTTGGAGCTGGAGCTGCGGATGCCCTCGATCGATGCGGCGCCGTAACCCTCGAAGATGGTGCGGTCCTCCACGAACGCCAGCTGCTTGGCGGCCGCCTTGACCGGGTCCCAATCCGAGGCCTGGGAACCGCGTTCGACATCATCGATCTCGTTGCGTGACAAGGTGAATGGGACCCGCAGGCGCACCAGGGGCTTGCTCGCCCGCAGGTGGGCGATGACCCCGTCGGTAGGAGCCTTCACATCGATCAGCCGGCCCGTGCTCACTGCCGCGGTGACCGGACCTCCGGGGTCGCTCACGTCGACCACCCGACGGCCCGCGATGTGGCGCTTGAATGTCCGGGTGGCCTCCAATTCGATTTCGGCCCAGCCGGCTTCGGTGACCGGTGCCAGATCGCGGTAGAGGTTGTTCATTCGGAGGTTCCTTTCAGGCTGCCGATCGAGAGTGAGCCGTCGTCCGCGGTTGGGACGGCCGCCGGTGCCAGCGGCAAGGGCGGTGGATCGTCGAGGAAGTCGATGGTCGGCGAGAAGAACAACCCGCCGGTTGTCGCCGTGGAAAAGTCGAGCACGCGATCGGTATTTCCGGGCGAATCGCCGAGAAACATGTTGCGCAGCAGCCGTTCGGTGACGGTGGGAGTGCGCGAATACCCGATGAAATAGGTGCCGTATTCGCCCTTGCCGACCTCACCGAACGGCATGTTGTGTCGAACGATCTTCAGTTCGACTCCATCCTCGTCGGTGATGACGTTGAGCGCGATGTGCGAGTTGGCCGGCTTGGTGCTCTCGTCGAGTTCGATGTCTTCCAGCTTGGTCCGGCCGATCACCCGCTCCTGCTCGGTGACCGACAGCGAGTCCCATGACCCCATGTCATGCACATATTTCTGCACGTGCACATAGCAGGAGCCGGCAAAGTCGGGATCCTCGTCGCCGACGGTGGTCGCGCCGATCGCGATTGCGCCACCGGGGTTTTCGGTGCCGTCGACGAAGCCCAGCAGATTGCGATTGTCGAAAAAGCGGAAGCCGTGCACCTCGTCGACGACGGTGACCGCTGGGGCCATCGCCTTGAGGATTCGGCCGGCCAGCTCGAAGCACACGTCCATGGTTTCGGCCCGGATGTGCAACAGCAGGTCCCCCGGTGTGGCCGGCGCGTTGTGGCGTGGTCCCGTCAACGGGACGAACGGATGCAGTTCGGCCGGCTTTGGGCCGGAGAACAACCGATCCCACGCGTCGGCGCCGATCGAGGCCACCACCGACAGGTGCTTGGTGGGATCGCGGAATCCGATGGCCCGCACCAATCCGGATATCTCGGTCAGCGCGTCATGCACGGTCTGCTCGCCGCCGGCGTCGATGGTGGCCACCAAAAAGATTGCGGCTGGCGTCAGGGGCGCGAGGATGGGTTGCGGCTGAACCGAAGGCACCCTGCCGACCCTAGCGTGAATCCCGCAGTCCCCAACAGCCATGATGTTGAGCATGTCCGATGCGCCCACAACTTCAGCCACCGCTCGAGGCCTCGGCGAGTTCATCGACGCGTCGCCCTCCCCGTTTCATCTGTGCGCCACGGTGGCCCGGCGTCTGCTCAATGCCGGGTACACCGAACTGAGTGAGATAGACCGCTGGCCGCATCAACCGGGCCGCTACTTCACCGTTCGAGCCGGTTCGCTGGTCGCCTGGGACAGCGGCGGCGTCGGGACCGCGCAGGCACCGTTTCGGATTGTCGGGGCGCACTCGGACAGCCCGAACCTGCGGGTCAAACAGCACCCGGATCGGCTGGTCGCCGGCTGGCAGGTGGTGGCGCTCGAACCGTACGGGGGAGCGTGGCTGAACTCCTGGCTGGACCGCGACCTGGGCGTCAGCGGGCGGCTCTCGGTGCGCGCGCCCGGTGTTCGCGGCGGCATCAGTCACCGGCTGGTCCGGATCGATGAGCCGATCCTGCGGGTACCCCAGCTGGCCATCCACCTGGCCGAGGATCGCAAGTCGCTCACGCTGGATCCCCAGCGGCACGTCAACGCGGTATGGGGCGTCGGTGCGCAGCGGGGTTCCTTTCTCGGCTACGTCGCCCAGCGCGTCGGCCTGGCGGAGGGTGATGTGCTGGCGGCCGATCTGATGACCCATGACCTGACCCCGGCCGCGGTCATCGGCGCCAACGCCGACCTGCTCAGCGCGCCGCGGCTGGACAACCAGGCCAGTTGCTACGCGGGACTAGAAGCGCTACTGGCCGCCGAATCGGACCAGGTGCTGCCCGTGCTGGCGATCTTCGACCACGAGGAGGTCGGCTCGACCTCGGACCACGGCGCGCAGTCCAACCTGCTGAACACGGTGCTGGAAAGGATCGTGCTGGCCGGTGGCGGGGTCCGGGAAGACCTGTTGCGGCTGTTACCGGCTTCACTGCTGGCGTCCGCGGACATGGCGCATGCCACTCATCCCAACTACCCCGAGCGCCATGAGCCCAGCCACCAGATCGCGGTCAACGCGGGGCCGGTGCTCAAGGTGCACCCCAATCTGCGCTACGCCACCGAGGGGCGGACAGCCGCGGCCTTTGCGCTGGCCTGTCAGCAGGCCGGTGTGAATCTGCAACGTTACGAGCATCGGGCCGACCTGCCGTGCGGGTCGACGATCGGGCCGATGACCTCGGCCCGCACCGGTATCCCCACCGTGGACGTGGGTGCCGCGCAGCTGGCGATGCACTCCGCGCGCGAGCTGATGGGCGCCGCCGACGTGGCGGCGTATTCGGCAGCGCTACGGGCGTTCTACGCGCCCGAATAGTGGGCGGCAATAGACTCGGTTGGCATGACGCTCAGTGTCGAGATGGTCACCTTCGACTGCAGTGATCCCGCCCGGCTGGCCGGCTGGTGGGCCGAGCACTTCGGCGGGACGGCGCACGAATTGCTGCCCGGCGAGTTCATCGCGGTGACGCGTCCGGCGGGGCCGCGGCTCGGATTTCAGAAGGTGCCCGATCCAACACCCGGAAAAAAACCGGGTGCACCTGGACTTTTCGGCCGCCGACGTGGACGGTGAAGTGTCACGGCTGGCGGCCGCCGGAGCGACCGAGGTACAGCGGCACCAATTCGGGGAGAACTTCCGGTGGGTGGTGATGGCCGATCCCGAGGGCAACGTCTTCTGCGTCGTCGGCCAGTAGCGCACCGCCATCGACGGTCAGGCCGCGCGCGAAACGCCGAACAGCTCACGACAGCGGTCAAACCCCTCAACCCGAACCTCGACGTGGCGCTGGCGCAGCCAGTCGTCACGAGTCAACCGGAAGCGCACCTGCTGTGCCGCGGCGCCCTCTCGCGCCACTCGGTCGACGCCGTTTTCCCGGTAGCCCTGACGTCGGGATATCGCGATCGAGGCCGGATTGTCGGCGAACGCTGCCGAGGTAGCGGCCTGGGCTCCAAGCTCACAGAACACGAAATGCAATGCTGCCGCCCGCATCTCGGTGCCAAGGCCGTTGCCTTGGTACCGCAGTCCCAGCCAGGATCCGGATTCGACTTCGCCGGCGATCGGGAAGTTGCTGGCGCGCAAGCCCTGCACACCGACGGCCCGACCCTCGACCACGACGGCCAGTGGCAGGGCCCAGTCATCGCGGCTGAATCCCGCCAGCTCCCGCCACAGGAAGGACAAGGTGTTGTACGGCAGCTCCGCCCGAGGGGCTCGGGTCCAGGGGACGGAAAACGGCATCCGGTCCGGCTCGTGCACGCCGTCCAGAATTGTGTCGATCAGGTGGTCGCACAGCTCTTCGGTGGGCAGTCGCAGCTGTAGGCGCGAGGTAGTGATCCGCAGATCGAACAGCGGCCAGTGACGAGACATCGCCCCATTATGTTGACCGGGCCGACCGCTGTCAGCCGGTTTTCTTGCCGCGGGTCTCCGGCGGGAGCGATGCGGCCCGGGACTCTAGACTGTCTGCGTGACGAGCGCTCGCAGCCACCAGACTGACACAGTCGCACATGCCGCCACCACCCCCGACCAGCCGCAACCGTTTCACGAGCTGGGCCTCAAAGACGACGAGTATCAGCGGATTCGTGACATCCTGGGCCGTCGGCCCACCGACACCGAGCTCGCCATGTACTCGGTGATGTGGAGCGAGCACTGCTCCTACAAGTCCTCCAAAGTCCATTTGCGCTATTTCGGCGAGACCACCACCGATGAAATGCGCGCCGGGATGCTGGCCGGAATCGGCGAGAACGCCGGCGTCGTCGACATCGGTGACGGGTGGGCCGTCACGTTCAAGGTGGAATCGCACAACCACCCCTCCTACGTCGAGCCCTACCAGGGTGCGGCCACGGGTGTCGGCGGCATCGTCCGCGACATCATGGCGATGGGTGCGCGGCCGATCGCGGTGATGGACCAACTGCGCTTCGGCGCCGCCGATGCCCCCGACACTCGCCGGGTGCTCGACGGTGTGGTCCGCGGTGTCGGCGGTTACGGCAACTCGCTGGGGTTGCCGAACATCGGCGGCGAGACGGTCTTCGACGCGTGCTATGCCGGTAACCCCTTGGTCAATGCGCTGTGCGTGGGCGTCTTGCGTCAAGAGGACTTGCACTTGGCGTTCGCCTCCGGCGCCGGAAACAAGATCATCCTGTTCGGCGCGCGGACCGGCCTGGACGGCATCGGCGGGGTGTCGGTGCTGGCCTCGGACACCTTCAGCTCCGATGGCGAGGGCGAGGGCGCGCGCAAGAAGTTGCCGTCGGTCCAGGTGGGCGACCCGTTCATGGAAAAGGTGCTCATCGAGTGCTGTCTCGAGCTCTACTCGGGCGGACTGATGATCGGCATCCAGGACCTCGGCGGCGCAGGGTTGTCGTGCGCCACATCGGAGTTGGCCTCCGCCGGGGATGGCGGCATGGCGATCAACCTGGAAGCCGTCCCGCTGCGCGCCAAGGAAATGACGCCCGCCGAGGTGCTCTGCAGCGAGTCGCAGGAACGGATGTGCGCGGTGGTGTCGCCGGAGAACGTGGATGCGTTCATGGCGGTGTGCCGCAAGTGGGACGTGCTGGCCACGGTTATCGGCGAGGTCACCGAGGGCGACCGGTTGCGCATCACCTGGCACGGGGAGACGGTCGTGGACGTGCCACCGCGCACGGTGGCCCACGAGGGCCCGGTGTACCAGCGTCCGGTCGCCCGCCCCGACACCCAGGATGCGCTCAACGCCGATTCGTCGAAGAGCCTGCCCCGCCCGGCTACCGGCGACGAGCTGCGCGCGACTTTGCTTGCGCTGCTTGGCAGTCCGCACCTGTGCAGTCGCGCGTTCATCACCGAGCAGTACGACCGCTACGTGCGCGGCAACACGGTGCTCGCCGAACATGCGGACGGCGGCGTGCTGCGTATCGACGAGGCCACCGGTCGCGGTATCGCGTTGTCGACCGATGCGTCGGGGCGCTACACCCTGCTTGACCCCTACACGGGTGCCCAGCTGGCACTGGCCGAGGCCTACCGCAACGTCGCCGCGACCGGCGCGACCCCGGTGGCGGTGACCAACTGCCTCAACTTCGGCTCGCCCGAGGATCCCGGCGTGATGTGGCAGTTTGCCCAGGCAGTGCGCGGCTTGGCCGATGGTTGTGTGGCGCTGGGAATTCCGGTGACCGGCGGCAACGTCAGCTTCTATAACCAAACCGGGTCGACGGCGATCATGCCCACCCCGGTGGTCGGGGTGCTCGGCGTGATCGACGATGTCACTCGTCGCATCCCCACCGCGATGGGCGCTGAGCCCAGCGAAACCCTGATGCTGCTGGGCGATACCCGAGACGAGCTGGACGGCTCGATGTGGGCACAAGTCACCGGCGAGCACCTGGGCGGCACGCCCCCCGCGGTCGATCTGGCGCGGGAGAAGCTGCTGGCTGACGTGCTGCGCGCGGCATCGCGGGACGGGCTGGTCTCCGCGGCGCACGACCTGTCCGAGGGCGGACTGGCCCAAGCCATCGTCGAATCGGCATTGGCGGGTGAAACCGGCTGCCGCATTGTGCTTCCCGACGACGCCGACCCGTTCGTCATGCTCTTTTCCGAATCGGCCGGCCGGGTGCTGGTGGCGGTGCCGCGCACCGAAGAGAGCCGGCTACGGGCCATGTGTGAAGCGCGAAGATTGCCCGCGGTGCGTATCGGGGTTGTCGACCAGGCATCCGATGACATCGAGGTGCAGGGCTTGTTCACGGTCTCGCTGGCCGAACTGCGCGCGACGTCTGAGGCGGTGTTGCCGAGATTTTTCGGGTAAGTCGGCTGCGCGCGCTGGCTCTGGCCGCCGGCTTGGTCGGCTGGAGCCTGGCCAGTCCGCGGCTGCCGGCGCGGTGGCGGGTGGCGCTGCAGGCCGTTTTGGGTGGCTTACTTGTGCTGGTGACCCGCGCACCACTGGGGCTTACGCCGCCCCGGTTGTGGGCCGGGCTGCGACTGGGCGCGGTGGCCGCCGCCCCGGTGGCCACCGCGATCGCGGCGACGACTCCGGTGCCGATGGTGCGCCTGTCGATGTCCGAACGCGACCTGCCCGCATCGGTGCCGGGCTGGCTCGGGCTGCAGATTCCGTTCGGGACGGTCTGGGCCGAGGAGGCGGCGTTTCGTGCGGCACTGGCCACCATGGGCACCAGAGGTTTTGGTCACGTCGGTGGGCGGTTGCTGCAGGCGGTCACCTTCGGTCTGTCCCACGTCGCCGATGCGCGCGCGACCGGTGCGCCGCCGGTGCCTACGGTGCTGGTCACCGGCCTGGCCGGCTGGCTATTCGGGTGGCTGGCAGAGCGCAGCGGCAGCCTGGCCGCACCGATGGTGCTGCACCTGGCAATCAACGAGGCGGGGGCGGTTGCGGCGCTGACGGTCCAGCGTCGCTGGATTAACGGTGCCGAAATCACGCCGCGGCGCCGCTATACTTGACACGCTGGCTTTTCGCAGCAAACGACTCGACCGAGAGGCTTGGCACCCCAGGTGCACAGACTTAGGGCCGCGGAGCATCCGCGGCCGGACTACCTTCTTGTTCACATCAGCGACACCCATCTTGTCGGAGGGGATGACCCTCTCTATGGTGCAGTAGACGCCGACAGCAGGCTGGCTGAACTCCTTGAACAGCTCAAGCACTCGGGGGTGAGCCCCGATGCGGTGATTTTCACCGGCGACTTGGCCGATACCGGTGAAGCGGCGGCCTATCGTAAGCTGCGCGCGGTGGTCGAACCTTTCGCCGCCGAGTTGGACGCCGAACTGATCTGGGTGATGGGCAACCACGACAACAGGGCCGCCCTGCGCACGTTCCTGCTGGACGAGGCCCCGTCGATGGCGCCGCTGGACCGGGTAAACATGATCGACGGCCTGCGGATCATCACGCTGGACACCTCGGTGCCCGGGCATCACTACGGCGAGGTCCGGGATTCCCAATTGAGATGGCTCGCCGAAGAGCTGAAGACCCCCGCCCCGCACGGCACCATCCTGGCGCTGCATCATCCGCCGATTCCCAGCGTCCTGGACCTGGCCGTAACGGTGGAACTGCGCGACCAAGCTCGGCTGGGGCGGGTGCTCGAGGGCAGCGATGTCCGGGCCATTCTGGCCGGCCACCTGCATTACTCGACCAACGCCACCTTCGTGGGGATCCCGGTCTCGGTGGCCTCGGCCACCTGCTACACCCAGGATCTCACCGTTGAGGTCGGGGGAACCCGGGGCCGAGACGCGGCGCAAGCCTGCAACCTGGTGCACGTGTACCCCGACACCGTGGTGCATTCGGTGATTCCCATCGGTACCGGCAAAACCGTGGGCACCTTCGTCTCGCCCGCGCAGGCGAAGCGTCAGATTGCCGAAAGCGGGATGTTCATCGAGCCGTCACGGCGGGACTCGCTGTTCAGCCACCCTCCGATGGTGCTGACGCCATCGGTTCGGCCAAATCCTGCGGATTGATATCCGCGGCAACCTTTTCCCATGGCGCGGGGATGGGGAAGTAGCGCTCCAGGAAATTGACCACGCGCTCCGCCCGCTCGGTGCCGCCGACTTCGGGGAAGCTGCCGTCATTGAGGCAGAAGAAGTCATAGTTGCGGCGCCTGCGTAATTCGGGAAGTAGGCCGAGCCCGGCGCGGGTGGTGGTGTCCACGTAGAGGACCTTGGCTTTCTCTTGCTGGACGGCCTTGCCGGTCATCAGCGCGTAGTAGTGGTACAGCGAATTCGTCACCGAGATGTCGGTGCCGGACCGGAAGGCGCTGGCCTGGGTCCGCGCGAATTCCTCCGGAAACTCCCGCTCCAACTCGATGAGCACGCTCTTGCGCAGCGGCACGGCGGTGTGTTCGAGGTGACGGGTGATCATCTGACCGAATCGGGCGAACAGCAGCTGGCGGTTCACCCGGGCCGCGTTTTCAAAGCCACTGCGGGCCGGATCGTTTGCCCCGAGCCCGATCCTCGTATTGGCCTCGATGAACCGGGTGACGCCGCCAGGGGAGAAGAACATGCCGGCCTTGAGTGGCCGGCCAAAGAACATGTCGTCATTGGAATACAGAAAGTGCTCGCTGAGCTCGGGGATATGGTGCAGCTGACTCTCCACCGCATGCGAGTTGTAGGTCGGCAATGCGGCCCGGTCGGAAAAGTGGTCCTCGGCGCGCACCACCGTGACGTTCGGGTGCTCAGCCAGCCACGGGGGCGGGGTTGAATCCGTCGCGATGAAAATGCGACGGATCCACGGCGCGAACATGTTTACCGATCGCAGCGCGTATTTCAGCTCGTCGATCTGACGGATCCGCGCCTCGGCGTCGTCGCCTTCTCCCACCACATGCTGCGACATCTGTGTGGCGCGTCGGGCCCGGAACTCCGGGTCGCTGCCGTCCACCCAGGAAAACACCAGATCGATGTCGAACGTCACATCGCTGGCGTGAGGTGTGAACATCCCATCCAGCGTTGGCCATTTGTATCCATATAGCTTGACCGACGAAGGCGAAAGTTCGTCGCGCGGCAATACCTTGCGGGTGAGGGAGTTTTCTATGGGGCACCGGATGAGCGTTTCCTCGAAGACCCAGAATTGGATCTCGACACCAAACATTGCGCCATAACGAAATCCGCCCGGCGCAATCCGCCGGCGATACAAACGCAGAATTTGCGGATCGGCCACCCTGGAAAGGTGGCCATTAGCCAGCAAAACGGGAGAAATTCCTTTCTTATCAATCGTTTTGGCGTACATCGGTTCGGTGGCACACGCCGCGGCGAGAGCGCGTTCGAGGGCGGGACGCAACTGTATGTCGACCGCAAGAATCGGGCGGCCGCTGTGGTTGCGAATCAGCAGGAAGGGAATGCCAGCCCGGTTCAACGTCTTTCGCAGGAAGACGAGGTCCTCGATCTGTGCCTCTTGGGGGGTGAGGCTCGATTCCAGGCGGGCAATCTTGCCGCCCCGGGTAACGATGATGGGAGCCAGGCCGCGCGCGGCGGGCCGACTGCCGTCACGTGAAGGGATCTTGGGCATCGGAACACCGCCTTAGGTAAGAGTGATTTCGGCACCGCGAGGATCTCACACTTCCGGCGCCCCCGCAGTGCGAGAGAGCCCGGCGGCAGGCGGGGGGGGGGGGGGGGGGGCTCCGGGTACCCTTAGCTACGTCGACAAATACTGCGCCGCAGACGATTTAGCACTTTGCCGACATCTGCAGGACACCTCGCCGTTTCCGGCATGACCTATGATGCCGGGTTCGTTGAGGCGTTGTTTCAGTGCACCCGGTCCGGCTGGTCGGCGACGATGCTGCCGTCGGGTTGCCGCAGCGGCGCCGGGCTGCCGTCCGGGTCATCGAACCCCTGGGTCGCGCAGGGATACGGCGGGTGTGCCGGGAGCGGGTCGATGAACATGGGATTGACTAGCCAGCGCCCGTCGGCGTCCGCGTAGGCGCGACACATCAGCTCGATCTTGTTGCGGTTGATCACCAGGCGCAACGCGGTGGCGTCGGTGAGGAACGTGGCGTCCCCGTTGGAGTCTCCGGCCGCGAACGATTGGCGGCGCCCTTCGGGGAGTTGGTCGAACGCGGCCGGCCCCGAAACCCCGAAAACCTGCTCGTTGACCCGGCACCGTTTGCCTTCGTTGAAGGGGATTGACGGCTCCCCGCCGCACTGGGCCAGACGCGTCGTGAGCACCTCGCCGTCGTGTTCGGTGCGGACACCCATCACATGGTCGGCGGCGATACCCACGTCCGCGGCCCACACCCGCACCACCGGCTCGGCCGATGCGGAGATGATCCGCACATCGAATCCGTTGGCCTGCAAGGTCGCCACCAGGTCCCGTATCTGCGAGTAGTAACGCACCCAGGCGATCTGTTGAGTGCTGCCCACCGTCTGTTCGGCATTCTCGGCCGCGTCCAGGTTCTCCTGCCGGGCCGCGGTGACAAATCCGGTGACCTCTGCCTCGGTCCAGCCGGCCAATAACTGCGCGGCCCAGGCATCGGCGGGTTGCATGCGCCGATGGTTGAACCCGGCGAATGCGGCCGCCCCGGATCGTGTTTTTTCGTTCGTGTACACCGAAATCAGCTCGTCGGCGCATCCGGTTTCGGAGCCGGTCGGCAAGGGCTGGCCGGGCGCCGCGAGGTCGCCACAGGCCGCGGCCAGGGCCGCGGCCGCCGGCGGGGTCAGATACGGGCTGGTGCTGGTCCAGTCGCCGGCCGCGGGCTGGCGCACCTTGGAATTGCGGATCATCCAGAACAATGTCGCGTTGCCGATGTCGTTTCGCACCATGGTGTTGTCCCAGTCGAACAACGCCACCGGAGCCCCGTCTGCCACCGAACCGGACTTGCCGCAGCTGCCGAGCCGGCCGATCATCTCGTTGATCCGGTCCCGATTGTCGCCGTACCATCCGGGATCGGCGGCCATCGTCCGGCAGGCAGTCCCGGTCGAGCTGGTCGAAGCGGTGCCCGAATGATCGCCGCCGCCGCTACAACCGGCCAGCCCCAGCATCGCCGCAGCAGCAAGTACCCGCACAGGCCAAAGTCTCATCGCTCGTCTCTCGCACGGTGGGTTTCGGTGATCGCAACATTAGGGGTTAATGGTGTTCTCACCGAACTGACGTCCCCAGACATATTCGTTGAGCAGGGGTTGTCCGATCTCGAGATGGTTGTAGGGCGCCATGTTCGCGCCGACGTCCATCACCAGATACGGAGCGGGCCACAAGTCGCGGGTGATCGTCTGCCAGCACCCCGGTCGCCCGCCGGGGCCGCCCCGCGCATTCACCCGCGGCAGATTCTCCGGATAGATATACGGATTCGGCGCACCCGATATGGCGCCCGATGAGGCTGCTCCCAGCGAGTAGCCGTTGAAGCCCAGCGCGTTGCGGATCCGGGGGGCGACCTCGTCGTAGTTGCGGATGGTGCAGAAGATCTCCGGGCTGTACTCGTCGAGCAGCTGGCCGGTGGGCACCAGATCGGCGGCGCCGCGGGTCAGGTAGGGGCCGCCCCGCTCGAACACCTCCGAGCCGTTGTTGGCCAAACCGACCGATGCCAGTAACGCCGCATCCAAATCGCTACGTCGCTGGTTGACCGTGCGCGCGACGGTCACCGTGGAGTTGACGGCATCCCATAGGTCCGCCGAGGCGTCGGCATAGATGTCACCCAGCGCCGCCAGCCCCCTGATGTCGCGGTGCACCTGCGGCATCAGGGGGTTCACGTCATCGAGGATGGCGTTGCCGTTGACCAGTGCGGTGCCCAACCGATCGCCCAGGCCGCTCAGGGCCTGCGCGGCCGCGCTCAGCGTCAGGTTGAGCTTGACCGGGTCGACCTTCTCGCTGATCGCCGTCACATTCTCGAACAGCGTGTTGAATTCCGTGGTCACCGAGGTCGCGTAGATCACGCTGGCCGGCGTGATGTGTTGCGGTGCCGGGTCTGTTGGCGAGGTCAGGGACACATATTTGTTGCCGAAAACGGTCGTCGCCTTGATGGTTGCCGACACATTGGCCGGAATTGACCCGATGTACTTCGGCGTGACGTCTAGCGCGAATCTGGCCGCTGGCGCGCCGTCATGGGTGACCTCGGTGATGCTGGACACCCGGCCGATCTGCACACCGTTGAACGTGACCTTCGCGCCCGGATCGGTCACCAAACCGGCCCGCGGAGCAATCATGGTCAATCGGGTCTTGGGGATGAACGTCCCACGAAACTGCCAGTACAACATCGCACCGAAGAACACCAAGACCATCAGGGCCGCTAGACCGATGATCTTGTAGGGCGGCCGCGATCGCGGGTCCATGATTCTGAGACCCTAAGGTATGGTCGCCCGCGATAGAACCGATCCGGCAAAGACCCGCCAGATTGTCTTGGAGATTGCGGACTGGCTGCGCGACGAATCCCATCCAGCGCCGGGCCGCACCGCGCTGGCAACGGCGGTTCGGCTCACCGCGCGCACGCTGGGTGCGGTGGCACCCGGCGCGGCCGTCGAAGTCCGGATCCCACCTTTTGTCGCCGTGCAGTGCATTCCCGGGCCCAGACACACCCGCGGCACTCCGCCCAATGTCGTCGAAACCGATCCGCGCACGTGGTTATTGGTGGCCACGGGGCTGTTGAGGTTGTCCGAGGCGACGGCGACCGGCGCGTTGACGTTGTCCGGCTCACGGGCAGATGAAATCGGACACTGGCTGCCGCTGATTGATCTCGGCTGAATTTTATGTCCTGACCTGCGATTATTGTTCAACGCGGAAGATGGCCAAAAGGAAAACGCAGGTTTGATTCGGCCCCACGGCCATGGTGGCCGTAGACTCTTACTCGTCACCAACCGCGCCCCAGGGAGTCGCCAAACCGTGACCGCACAGCAGTCCGAAGAAGACTTCAACGCGCCTCGTGAAGAATGCGGTGTATTTGGGGTCTGGGCCCCGGGCGAAGATGTTGCCAAACTCAGCTACTACGGCCTTTACGCGCTGCAGCATCGCGGCCAGGAGGCGGCAGGCATTGCCGTCGCCGACGGCTCGCAAGTGCTGGTCTTCAAGGACCTCGGCCTGGTCAGTCAGGTGTTCGACGAGCAGACGCTGGCAGCCATGCAAGGGCATGTCGCCATCGGGCACTGCCGGTACTCGACCACCGGCGACACGACCTGGGAAAACGCCCAGCCCGTCTTCCGCAATACCGCTGCGGGCACCGGAGTTGCATTGGGTCACAACGGCAATCTCGTCAACGCGGCCGCCCTTGCGGCGCGCGCCCGGGACGAGGGACTGATCGGAAACCGATCCTCGGCGCCCGCCACGACGGACTCGGACATCCTGGGCGCACTGCTGGCCCACGGCGCCGCCGATTCCAGTCTGGAACAGGCCGCCTTGGAGCTGTTGCCGACGGTGCGTGGTGCCTTCTGCCTGACCTTCATGGACGAAAACACGCTGTATGCCTGTCGCGGCCCGCACGGGGTGCGGCCGTTGTCGCTGGGCCGGCTCGATCGCGGCTGGGTGGTGGCATCGGAAACGGCCGCGCTCGACATCGTCGGTGCGTCGTTCGTGCGTGACATTGAACCGGGCGAGCTGCTGGCAATCGATGCCGACGGGGTGCGGTCCACCCGCTTCGCCAACCCCACCCCCAAGGGTTGCGTCTTCGAGTACGTCTACCTGGCACGCCCGGACAGCATGCTCAACGGCCGGTCCGTGCACGCCGCCCGGGTGGCGATCGGTCGTCGGCTGGCCCAGGAGCGCGGGGTCGAGGCCGATTTGGTGATCGGCGTGCCGGAGTCGGGTACCCCTGCCGCGGTTGGCTATGCGCAGGAATCCGGCATCCCCTATGGACAAGGGCTGATGAAGAACGCCTACGTCGGGCGCACGTTCATCCAACCGTCACAGACGATCCGCCAGCTCGGTATTCGGTTGAAGCTCAACCCGCTCAAGGAGGTGATCCGCGGCAAGCGCCTGATCGTCGTGGACGACTCCATCGTGCGGGGAAACACGCAGCGCGCCCTGGTGCGGATGTTGCGTGAGGCCGGTGCCGTCGAAGTGCATGTGCGAATCGCCTCGCCGCCGGTGAAGTGGCCCTGTTTCTACGGCATCGACTTCCCCTCGCCGGCCGAACTGATCGCCAACGCCGTCGAGGACGAAAACGAGATGCTCGAAGCCGTGCGTCACGTGATCAACGCCGACACGCTGGGCTACATCTCGCTGCGGGGATTGGTAGCGGCCACCGAGCAACCGATCTCCCGGCTGTGCACCGCCTGTTTCGATGGCAAGTACCCGATCGAGCTGCCCGGCGAGACCGCCCTGGGCAAGAACGTCATCGAGCACATGCTCGCCAACGCGGCGCGCGGAGCCGAGCTGGGCGACGTTGCGACCGACGAAGTACCCATCGGGCACTGAGATGTGCGCGGCGCGAGAGTTGCCGATACCGGCGGTGAGCGCCGCCCGGTAGCCTTTATCGCGATGACGGATCCCGAAAAAAGTCCAGAAAGCTCCGGAAGATGCCCAGCCAGCCAAGGCGTCACGTACGCGGCGGCAGGTGTGGACATCGAAGCCGGCGACCGAGCCGTGGAGTTGTTCAAGCCGTTGGCAACCCGGGCCACCAGACCCGAGGTGCGTGGCGGGCTCGGCGGATTTGCCGGATTGTTCGCCCTGCGCAACGACTACCGCGAACCGGTGCTGGCCGCCTCCACCGACGGGGTCGGCACCAAGCTGGCGGTCGCGCAGGCGATGGACAAGCACGACACTGTCGGTCTTGACCTGGTCGCGATGGTGGTCGACGACCTGGTGGTGTGTGGCGCGGAGCCACTGTTCCTGCAGGACTACATCGCGGTCGGCCGGACCGTGCCGGAACGGGTCAGCGCGATCGTCAGCGGCATCGCTGAGGGTTGTGTGCGCGCTGGCTGCGCCCTGCTGGGGGGTGAGACCGCTGAACATCCCGGGCTGATGGCACCCGACCATTACGACATCTCGGCCACCGGGGTGGGTGTGGTCGAAGCCGACAATGTGCTGGGGCCGGAACGCGTCAAACCCGGCGACGTCATCATCGCGATGGGCTCGTCGGGGCTGCATTCCAACGGTTACTCGCTGGCCCGCAACGTCCTGCTGGAGATCGACCGGATGAATCTGGCCGGTTATGTGGAGGAGTTCGGCCGCACGTTGGGTGAAGAGCTATTGGAGCCCACCCGGATCTATGCCAAGGACTGTCTGGCGCTCACCGCTGAGACGCATGTCCGAACGTTCTGTCACGTCACGGGTGGCGGGTTGGCCGGCAACCTGGAGCGGGTAATCCCGCATGGGCTGGTCGCCGAGATCGACCGCGGCACCTGGACACCCGCGCCGGTGTTCGCGATGATTGCCCAGCGCGGCCGGGTGGTGCGCGAGGAGATGGAAAAGACCTTCAACATGGGCGTCGGCATGATCGCCGTGGTAGCCCCTGAAGACACCGACCGGGCGCTGGCCATACTGACCGCGCGCCACCTGGACTGCTGGGTGCTGGGCACCGTCTGCAAGGGTGGCAAAGAGGGTCCACGTGCCACGCTGGTGGGCCAGCACCCGCGATTCTAGAAACCACAAGCCCTAGGGCGGAGTCGCCACCGGCGTAGCCGGTGGCGACTCCGCCCTAGGGTTGGAATGTCAGCGGGAAACCGACCTGTGCGCCTAGCGGCGCCAGCTCTCCTCGTCGTCCCACGAGTCTTCGGTGTCGTCCACTTGGTCGGATGTGTCGGGACTTGCACCCGACAGCTCGCGCTGAAGCCGCTGGAAGTCGGTCTGCGGGGAGCTGTATTTCAGTTCTCGAGCAACCTTGGTCTGCTTTGCCTTAGCCCGGCCGCGGCCCATGGGGGAACCCCCTCGCGAAATAACGGAGCGGCCTAACAAGTAGGCGGCTCCGATCTCTTAGTGTCGTTATTGTCCTGCGGACAGCTTACCGTGCCGCGCGAGCGCGCGTGGGGCACCCTGCCAGCGGGCCCGGCCAGAATGGCGGACGTCACAGGGAATCATCGCGCACTGCCCCGTAATCGGTCCAGAGCCAGCCTTCCGGCGCCCACTTCGTCCGCCGGTGGCAGAGACTGCGCATCGATCAATGCCGGGATGGTGGCTTCGGCGCCGGTCATCAGCGCGGTGTCGGCGGGCAGCCCCCGCTTGGCCAAGGCCAAGGCAACCGGTCCGAGGTCCACGTGATCGACCACCGTTCCCACCCGTCCTACCGAACGCCCGCCGGCTAACACCGAGTCGCCGGTGGACGGTCGGTCCGTGGAACCGTCCAGATGGAGCAGGACCAGCATCCTGGGCGGTTTACCCAGGTTGTGTACCCGCGCGACCGTCTCCTGGCCCCGATAGCAGCCCTTGTCCAGGTGCACGGCCCCGATGCCGGGGCCACCGATCCAGCCGACCTCATGGGGAATAGTGCGTTCATCGGTGTCGACGCCCAGCCGCGGGCGCTTGGCCGCCACCCGATGCGCCTCGTAGGTCCAGATGCCGGCCGGTCGGACCCCCGCCTGCGTCAGGCGGTGCTTCCAGTCGGCGGTGCCGTCACGCGGTACCAGCAGATCCAGTTCGATCTGGCCGGCGCTCGACGGCATCCGGCGGGCGAAGCCGCCGCCCGACAACGGGACCGCCATCAGGTCCGCGGGCAGCGCATCGAGACCGAGTGCGTCGAGCACCGCTTGGTCGGACAACTGCGGCCCGATCAACGACAGCACCGCCAGGTCTGCGGTGTCGGGGGTCACCTCCGCCCAGAACACCATCTTGCGCAGGTAGTTCAACAGTGGTTCGCCGCGCCAGGGTTCGGTATCCAGATAGGTGGTTGCGCCCAACTCGGTCTGGATCCAGTGGTCTTCGACTCGGCCCTGCCCGTCCAGGCTCAGATTCTGGGTGCTGGCCCCCTCGGGTAGCTCGCTGACGTGCTGCGTGGAGATGTTGTGCAGCCAGCTCTGGCGGTCTTTTCCGGTGAGGGTGAGCACGGCTCGATGCGAGCGGTCCACCAGCACGGCGCCGGTTTCGGTGGCGCGCTGTTCGCCGAGCGGATCGCCGTAGTGCCAGATTGCGCCGGCGTCGGGACCAGGATCAGGAGCGGGAACTGCGGACACACCACAACTCTACGGAGCGGCCTAGATCGGAAAAAGCATGGCCAAGAACAAGACAGCCATCCCGCCGGCCATCATCGCCTGAACCGAGTCGCCCAGCCAGCTGTACCGTGGCGCGCATTGCCGCCGGTCGAACAGGCGCCGCAATATCCAGAACGCCCCCGCGCCCGCGAAGCCGACGGTGCCCAGCCAATTGGCCGCGCTGAACCAGAGCGGTGCCCCGCTGGTAGCCGGCATGTTCATCGCGGTCATGGCTGTGCCCGGCATTGACATGACGGCATACATCCAGGCTGTCGCCAGCATCATGATCGCGTGATAGCCATACCGCACCCGTACCGCAGTCGTTGGGGCTGCGCGCAGTGCCATCACCGCGAACCACACGGTTGCCAGCAGGAAAAACGCGACAGGCCCCGTGGTCGGCAGCCGGGTGGCCCAGGGCCAGGCCATGGTTGCCATCGCAACGGCCATCGCGAAGTGCAGCCCATGACCGACGACCAGCGTCCACGGCCGGCGCACGGTGATGATCGGCAGGCCGCATTCGGCCGCGGACAGCGCGAACAACACGGTCACCACCCAACGCAGGGGCAGGTCGTGAATCATGCGTTGATTCGGGATCGGTGGGGATGCAAGTCGCGGTCACACGTCGCGGCCGAAGCGGCGCAACCGCAGCGAATTAGTCACCACGCTGACCGAGGACAACCCCATTGCGGCGCCGGCCACGACGGGATTCAGTACGCCGAGTGCGGCAAGTGGGATCGCGGCGGTGTTGTAGCCGAAAGCCCAGCCCAGGTTCTGGTAGATCGTGCGCAGTGTGCGCCGCGACAGCTCAATCGCTGAAACGACACCGTCGAGGCGCCCCAACATCAGGGTGATGTCGGAGGCTTCAATGGCCACATCGGTGCCGGTGCCGATGGCAATGCCCAGGTCTGCCTGCACCAGGGCGGGGGCGTCGTTGACGCCGTCACCGACCATCGCGACAATGCGGCCCTCGTCCTGCAGTCGCCGAACCTCGTTGACTTTGTCCGCCGGCAACACCTCGGCGAGCATCCGGTCAATGCCCACCTGAGCCGCGATCGCGGCGGCCGTGCGGGCGTTGTCGCCGGTGATCAGCGCGACCTGCAGGCCCATGGCGTGCAGCTGGCTGACCACGTCGGCGGCGTCGTCCTTGACCGTGTCGGCCACCGCGAGCACACCCACAACCTGGCCATCCTGGCCGACATACACCGCGGTGCGGCCGCGCTCTTCCAGGTCCGCGGCCGCCGCGGCCAGCTGCTCGGGCAGCCGCAGGTGTTGCTCGTCGACCAGCTTGTGCCGCCCGACCAGCACGGACTTACCGCCAACCTCGCCTCGGACCCCATGCCCGGCCAGGTTGGTGAACTCGGTGGCGGGCGGAACCTCCAACTCCCGCTCACGTGCGCCGGCGACGATCGCGGCCCCGATGGGGTGTTCGGAACCCGACTCCACCGCGGCGGCGATGCGCAACACCGCATCCGGTTGGCGCCGCTTTCCGGCGATGACATCGGTGAGCTCCATCTGGGCCCGGGTGAGGGTGCCGGTCTTGTCGAACACGACGGTGTCGATCTTCTTCGAAGCCTCCAGGACCTCGCCGCCTTTGACCAGGATCCCCATGTCCGCACCCCGGCCGGTGCCGACAATGATCGCCGTGGGCGTGGCCAGGCCCAGTGCGCACGGACAGGCGATGATCAGCACCGAGACGGCCGCGGTCATGCCGGCCACCGGGTTGGCGGCGAGCAGCGTCCACCCGGCAAAGGTTGCGGCGGCAATGCCGACGACCACCGGCACGAACACCGCCGAGACCCGATCGGCCAACCGCTGCACGGGGGCCTTGCCGCCTTGCGCCTCCTCGACCAAGCGCACAATCTGCGCGAGCGCGGTATCGGCGCCGACAGCGGTGGCGCGCACGGTCAGCAGCCCATCGGTGTTGACGGTGGTGCCGGCAACCCGGTCGCCGACTCCCTTTTCGACCGGAACGGATTCGCCGGTCAGCATCGACTCGTCGACGGCTGCCCGCCCGTCGATCACCTCTCCGTCGACCGGGATCTTCTCCCCGGGCCGGACCCGCACCAGGTCTCCGACTTGCACCCGGTCAACCGGCACGAGGTGTTCCTCGCCGTCCACGATCAGCCGGGCCTCTTTTGGCGCCCATCTCGAGCAGCTTGCTGATCGCCTCCCGGGTCTTGCCGTGGGCGGTGGCCTCGAAATAGCGGCCCAACACGACGAACGCGATGATCAGCGCCGCGGTGTCAAAGAACAGCGGGCCACCGGCGAACAGCTGATAGGTGGAGTAGATGAACGCGGTCAGCGTGCCCAACGAAATCAGTGTGTTCATGTTCGCCGAGCGGGCCCGCGCTTGCTGCACCGCCCCCACCAGGAACGGCCACCCGGCGATGAATTGCACGGGTATGGTCGCGGCGAACGCCAGCCATCCCGCCCACGGGTATGCGCCGAAGAACATCGTCAAGCCAGAGGCCAGCAGACCCAACGGCCACGCCAACAAGGCCCGCCGCGACCAGAAGCGAATTCCGCTCCGGGCCTGCTCGCTCGGCGACAGCTGAGTCGCGGTGTCCTGCTCCGGCGAGTAGCCGATGCGATCCAACGCCGCGCGCAGTCGCGCGATCTCCGGCGGGGGGTCGTCGTCGTTGTCGTCGGTGCGCATGCCCAGCAGCGCTCGTGCCAGCCCGCCGATGACCCTGCCCACGACGCCGCCGTCGGCGATGCCGGCCGCACGGGCGGCGGGCGCGGGCGCCGATGCGTCACCCGCGTGCTCGGCCTCGGCGATCGCCGACACGATGGCGGCGGTGTCGCAGTGGGCGGGTGAATACCAGATCACCACCGATGCCGTTCGCGGATAGGCGCGCACCGCACGCACACCGCCGACCCTGCCCACCGACTCCTCGATCGCGGCAGCCCGGGTGGCGTCGATCGCAAACCCATTGGCATGCACCCGCATCCGTCCGGCCGCCGCGGACACCACGGTGACCGTGGCATCGGCGGCGCAGGCCAGCTCAGTGGCAAGCATTGTTGGCCTTGGTGACGATGCTCGGCGGCGTGTCCTTGGCCGGTGGTGGCGCAACTTCGGCGCCCACCCGCTCGACCGCTTCGGCCAGCACATCGGCAGCCGCCAGGCGAACCCGCTCGGTTGCCTGTTTGGTCCTGCGTTCGGTGGTACGCGCGGTCCGCAGGCCCCAGGCCGTCGCCGTCACCGTTGCCGACCGCCACGGAGCTTTCGCCAGCGCTTCGTAGGTCGTGACACCCACCACGCCGGTCACCACCGAGGGCACCGCCTTCGTCCACAGTCCATGCCACAGCGTCATCTCGCGCTCCCTTCACGTCTTGCCTCGTCACAAGTTGCGGACAGGCGCCGGGCCTGGCCGCCACAGCTAGGTGCGAACCGCGGCGATCCCTTCGCGGATCGTCATGCCGGGCTCTGTGCCGGTTGGTCGCCAGGGGGTTCGCAGACCACGGCGCCGCCCAGCTGCGCCTGTGGGCCAGTCAGGGCGGGCGTGAACTTCACCGCGTCGATCAGTTCGTCAATGGCCGCCTGGCCGCGCCCATCAAGCACCGCCGCGGAAAAGCAGGTCTCCAGGTGGTTGTGCAGCATCACCCGATTTGCCCGCTCCAGCGAGGACTGAACCGCGGAGAGCTGCTTCATGACGTCCACGCAGTAGGCATCGGATTCCAGCATCCGAATGATCCCGTCGAGGTGCCCTCGAGCCGTCTTCAGCCGGTTCAGCGCCGCACGTTTCTGGTCGGTCAGCTCGTGGCTCATGGCCGGTACCAGTTCCGCACGATTCCAGCGTATTCCACCCCACCCGGGGTGGGGTAGACGCGATTGGCGGGCCGTCCGCTGGCGTCAGGCACTGCCGCGAGTACGCCCGCCGCGGGCCACTAGGCTGCTGGGACATGACAGGGCAGACCGGTGTTGTCGTCACGCTTGATGGGGAGATTCCCGAGCCCGGGACCCCGTTACTGCACGCCGATGATCTTGCGGCGGTCCGGGGCGACGGCGTGTTCGAGACCCTGCTGGTGCGCGACGGTGCGCCGTGTCTGGTCGAGCCGCATCTACAACGCCTGACCACCTCGGCTCGATTGATGGATCTGCCCGCACCCGATCTCGCGCGCTGGCGGCACGCGATCGACGTGGCGGCCCGGCGCTGGGTGGCATCCACCGGTGCCGAGGGATCGCTGCGCC
Source organism: Mycobacterium ulcerans subsp. shinshuense (assembly GCF_002355775.1). Classification (NCBI taxonomy): domain Bacteria; kingdom Bacillati; phylum Actinomycetota; class Actinomycetes; order Mycobacteriales; family Mycobacteriaceae; genus Mycobacterium; species Mycobacterium ulcerans. Next base: position 616,069 of record NZ_AP017624.1, read on the forward strand.
TGATCTACAGCCGCGGCCGGGAGAGCGGTTCGGCGCCCACCGCGTACGTGATGGTCAACCCCGTACCCGAGCGCGTTGCGGCGGTCCGGCGCGCCGGCGTCGCCGCGATCACGCTGGACCGCGGACTGCCGGCCGTCGGCGCCGACGCGATGCCTTGGCTGCTGGCCGGGGCGAAGACGCTGTCCTACGCGGTCAACATGGCTGCGCTGCGTCATGCGGCCAACCAGGGCGCCGGAGACGTCATCTTCGTCAGTTCGGACGGTTACGTCCTGGAGGGGCCGCGCTCGACGGTGGTCATCGCCACCGACTGCGACGGCGGGGCCGGCGCAAATCCGTGCCTGCTCACACCTCCGCCGTGGTACCCGATCCTGCGCGGCACCACGCAACAGGCGCTGTTTGAAATCGCCCGCGCCAAGGGCTACGACTGCGACTATCGGGCACTACGCGTCAACGATCTCGCTGACGCACACGGAATTTGGTTGGTGTCGAGCATGACCCTGGCCGCCCGCGTGCACACCCTCAACGGTCGGCGGTTGCCCCGTTCCCCGATCTCCGAGGCATTCTCCGAACTGGTTGACGCCGCCGTCGTCAGCGACCGCTGAACCCAGAAAATCTGTTGTGGGCACGCCGATGCGGGGGTACGGTCGGCCGTACACAGGGAAGGAGGTGGTCCGCGAATTGAGTACTTCATGGACATGTGAGGTGGCTACGCGCTAGCTGCATTGGCTCGGAAGAGCTGGCGTTACGCGCGCTGGCGAATCCCCGTAGCCACCCGGCCCCCGAGCTTTCGGTCTGTCCAACCGGAACTTCGCTCGGGGGCCGCTCCATTTCCGCAGAAACCCAACCCCTCGAGTTGCCGAGCTATCCGCGCTCGCCGGCCCGCGCCGCCGGATCGAACTCGCGGTACCGACGTGCGAACTCGTCGCCGGGAACCGGCCACTGTTCGCCGTCGCCGTCGCGCACCACCCAGTCGCCGTCGGCCGCGGTAGCCGGACCTTCCGGGGTGCTGATCGCCTCCCCGGCGTGCGCCGGGCGGGCTTGCACCGGCCCCTTGCGACGCCACTGTCCGTCGCCATTTTGTTCGTAGCTGGCCCGGAAAACATCGTCTCGCACCGACCACGTCTTCCCATCCGCCGCAACGGCCCAGTCGCCGGGGTCGGCGTGCCTGGTGCGCCCCGAATCCGACGTCCATGCCCAGGGCGCGTTTCGTTGTTGCGCGCTGACGGTTCCGACCCGGATAATCGGTCGCCACAGCGTACGCGACCGGTAGCCGAGCCGGCGCAGGCTCCACAGGGTGTCCGCCAAGCTGCCCAACGCGGCGTTGAGCAGATCCCGATCGCCTTCGACGACCGCCCAGTCGACGAGCCTGTCGTGGAGCTTGCGGGCGTCGTCGCGGGTGGGGCCGTAGCTCCAGCCGTTGCGGCGGTAGTAACGACACCAGTCTTCGTGCTCTGCCCGCGCCATGCTCAGCGCCGCATGGCGGTCAAAGCCCATCAGCGAAAGCTGTTCCAGTGGCGGTGATTCGGCCATCTCTTGGCTGGACAGTGGTTTGGCCGGGTTGCCCCAGGTGTTCCAGGTATGTCCGGCGATCTGTTTGACCATCCACAACGCGTTGCGTAGCCGGCGCCGGGTGGACCCACGATAGAACTCGTTGAGCTCGGCTCACGGCATCGTGGCGGGTGAGCGCGATTTCGTCGGGCCGATCCCCGCGACCTTGCGTTCATGGATCAGCCGTGCCGCCCGGTCCCAAACGTCTTGGATCCTTCCCTCCCGGGTGTCGAGCACCAGGGAGTAAGACTGCAGCAATCCGACCACCTGGATCGAGTCGTCGGTGATGTTGGTGCCGAGGTCCGAGGCGTACACGGGCATCTCGGGAAAGCGGGCGGCCAGCCTGGTCCCGCGGGTCGCGGCGTCGGGACCGGCCAGAATCACCCCGCAGTTGGTGGGGTCGGCGTCGGAGATCAACCGCCACATGGTCGGCACCGTCGGCGCCTCCGAAACCGCAGTGACTGCCGGTCCGGTCGATGACCCGAATCCGGCTTGCTGACGGTAAAACTCGTGATCGCGCACGTAATCTTCGGCGTCCGTCTCGACCAGGGTAAGCGCTGGCAGCGGGGCGCGCCGGGTGCAGTGTAGAAGTCACGCTCCAGGGCGCGGCGGGTCAGCTCGGCGCACAGCGCCAGGGTCAACTGTGAAGAGCCGCAGACGAATCCGCGCGTGATCCGGCCGGTCGCCATGACCCCGTCGAGCAGCCGGCTGGCCGTCACCTCGTACTTGCCGACCACATCGGCCGCCCAACGGGTGTCGGATCCGCCGAATTGCTTGGCGCGCCAGGATTCGGCCAGCCACGGGTCATCGATACGCACGATGAGCGGCAACCGTTGCTTGTTGCCAAGCTGGGCGACTCGGCGACCGATCACATCGAGCCAGAGCAGGTTGGTCGACGGGTCGGGCGACATCAGACAAAGCCGCCCCAGGTGGCGCCACAGGCGCAACGAAGCCAGCGAGGACGGCGCGTTGAAGTCCACCAGAACGACGCGGGCGCCCTGCCGGCGAGCCCGTTGCACGTGTTCGTTGTCGGCGTTGGTGATCAGCACCAGGGTGCCGTGACGGTCCAGCGCCCGCGCCACACCGCTGAGCATGGGTTGGGTGTCGTCGTCGCCCCCCACGATCACGGTGACCGAATCGGCGAGGTTGGCCCGCAACCGGTCCACCCGGGAACGGAAGATGCCGACCACCACACCGCCCAGGCCGGTAAAGATCGCCGAGAGTGCGGCGAACCGGGCCAATTCGAGTGCGACCGGGGTGGGATTGGGGCAGGTGCGTCCGCTCAGCGAGGTATCACCGACACCGCCTTTGACCAATTGGGCGGTCCACATCAGCGGGGTGAAGACGGCCGGATGGTTGTCGTCGTGGCAGCTCCAATACGCGCTGAGTCCCAGCACGGCGCTTGCCGAAACGAGCAGCGCGATGACGGTGAACGACACCCCCACCAGCCGGTGGCTGGCACTGGACCGGAAGGTCAGCACGCTGACCGCGCCCAGCACACCCACCACGATTGCGATGGTCGCCATCGATCCCGGCCGGCCGAACCAGCTCACCGGACTCGGCAGCTGGTCCAGGATGGCGGGCTGTAACGCGACGGCGGCCAGATAGCCGATCAGGAGCAGACCGACCAGCGAGAGGACCCAACGTGCCAGCGGCGCGGCTTTCCTGCTGCGCAACATCGGCCGGCTCCCTTCGCGGCTGAGCGGCTGCTTGAAACGTGGAACAAGTACACGCAGAACCGTCGGCGAAAGGCAATAAGAAACTAGAGGTGGGGGTTGGTTTTGCCGGGCCGGCGCCGGGCGCTACTAGCCGGCGTAGCGCGACAGGCGGGCCGAAAGGTGCGGCACCAAGCCGCCGTCGGCGTCCACTCGTTCCTCGACATAGGCGAGGTCGCCGCCTTCGATGATGCCGTAGAGCCGCTTGGCGCCGCCGACCAGCACTCCGGACCGGCTTCGGGCGAGCGCGTCGGTGACCAGCTCCCAAGATGACTGGGTGAGCGGGCGGCCGTAGAACAGTTCCACGTAACCGGCCGAATGCGCCAACAGCAGCTCGATGGCCTGCGATTCGCTCGGATCGTCCTCGGGGTCGCTGACGAAGCGCCAGAAGCCGGTCTCACGCAGGCCCGGCTCCTCGTACTGCCCGTCCTGGTCGAGGCGCCATGACCGGGCTTCCCAATTCAGATAGTCGCCACCATCGTGGGAAACCACGATCTGCTGGCCGAACCGGTAGTCGCCGTGGGGTCCGCGACCCTCGCCCTCACCACGCCACACTCCGACCAGCGGCAGCAGCGCCAGCAGCGCGTCGTGCAGGTTGGCGCCGTGGCGCAGGTTTGCGGTGTCGGCGGGTAGCGGTAGGTCGTCGAACGTGGGGATATTGCGGGCGGCGGTCAACTTGGCGCGTTCCGCCGCAGCGGCGACGGCGCGATCACCGAGCCCGCTACTGCATCCGGTCCGTCCTGGCTCGCGTCAGACGTCACGACTCGTCAGTGATAAGCCGATACAGTGCATAAAGCGCGAACCAGGAGATGACCACGGTCGCAAGGACCAGCAAGATCTCGTAGAACAGCACCACGCCGATGATTCTATTCGGCCATGCGGGTCGGCGAGTGTAGGAGGGTCCGGGGACCCTCAGGCGATCTTGACATCCACCTCGTGGATGCCCGCCCCCGACGGTCTGACCACGGCGTCACCGTTTCCGGCCTTGGACAGTGCGCGCACGGTCCACGATCCCGGCGCGGCGAAAAACCGGAAGTCGCCGGTCGCCGATGCCACGACCTCGGCGGTGAACTCGTCGGAGGAGTCCAGCAGCCGCACGAACGCGCCGCCGATGGTCTGCCCGTCGCGGTCCACGACGCGACCGGTGATCACCGTTTCCTTTTCCAGGTCGACGCTGGCGGGCAACGTCAGTCCATGCTTGGGCGCAGTGCACATATCAATTTCCCAACTCGATCGGGGCGCCCACCAGGGAGCCGTATTCCGTCCAACTGCCGTCGTAGTTCTTTACGTTCTTGTGCCCGAGCAGTTCGTGTAAGACGAACCAGGTGTGTGAGGACCGTTCCCCGATGCGGCAGTACGCAATGGTTTCCTTGGCGCCGTCGAGACCGGCATCGGCGTAGAGCTTGGCCAGCTGCTCATCGGTTCTGAAGGTGCCGTCCTCGTTGACGGTCCTGCTCCAGGGCACGTTGATGGCGCCGGGAACGTGGCCGGGCCGCTGACTCTGCTCCTGGGGCAGGTGCGCGGGCGCGAGAATCTTGCCGGAGAATTCGTCGGGGGATCGCACGTCCACCAGGTTCTTGACGTGGATGGCCGCGATCACCTCGTCGCGGAACGCCCGGATCGAATTGTCCGGTGCCACCGCGGTGTAGGAGGTTGCCGGCCGGCTCACGGCGGCGGTGGACAAGGGGCGCCCATCGAGCTCCCACTTCTTGCGGCCGCCGTCGAGGAGCTTGACGTTCTGGTGTCCGTACAGCTTGAAGTACCAGTAGGCGTACGCGGCGAACCAGTTGTTGTTGCCGCCGTAGAGGACCACGGTGTCGTCGTTGGAGATGCCGCGGTCGGAGAGCAGTTTGGAGAACTGCTGGGCGTCGACGAAGTGGCGCTTGATCGGATCCTGCAGATCGGTGCGCCAGTCCAGCTTGATGGCACCGGCGATGTGGCCGTCATCGTATGCGCTGGCGTCCTCGTCGACTTCGACGAAGACAACGTTGGCGGCCCCGGAGTTTCCAAGATTGCTCTTAGCCCAGTCGGCGGAGACCAGGACGTCGGTGCGTGCCATGATGTCGGTCCTTTCAGGTTCTTCAGGTGAACAGCAGTTAGGCGGGGTGGGGATCGCGTCGCAGGCGTGCGGCCAGCGGGTAGAGCTCACAGCCCAAACAGATGCCGAAGGCCGCATTCAGGAAGGCAGCCACCAGTGCCAGCGCGGTCGCGACCGCGCCGACCAGGAACGGGCCGAGGGCAAAGCCGGCGACGCCGCAGACCGCGAACACCAGCCCGACGAGCTGGGCGAACTTCAGCGGGGGGACCGGCTCACGCTCCCGAACCGCCGCGATGCGAGGTGCCACGAATGCCGAAAACAGCACTCCATATGGGTGCCGGCGCGGTCCGGCGAAGGCACCGACGGCGAACGCGGTGGCCTGCAGGCCCAACACGACCGCGGCGGCGGCGGGGTTGAGGGCCGAGATGATCAGGACCACCAGCAGAACCGCGGTGGTGACCCATGCGGCGAACCGGGGTCCTCGAACGTCTACCAGCTCGACTGCGGTGCGGGTGTTGGTGCTGGACACGGACTGCTCCTAGAAATGGCTGTTGCGCGGCGATGCAGGGCACTTCGGGCGATATAGCGATATAGGGCGAAGTGGGGAGATAGGCCACGGTCAGATTCCGCGGCTGCCCCGAGTGAACTGCGTAGACGACGCAGCTACTCAGCAGCTACAGCAACAGCAACAACCCGCGATGCGGCACAGATCTACTGCGCGACGCTTGGTGAGCAGAGGCTCAAGGCGGGCTGACACGCCGGTCAGCTTACCCAATAACCCAACGACATCGTGATCGAGCCACCAGAGCGGCGCGCACGCCGCCGCGGTCACGACTGCTTGAACCCCTCGAGGGAAATCGTCACGTCGTTGGTGATGCCTTCGATGATGATGTCCGAACCCCGGGCCCCTACCGTGTTGGGGGCCACGGCGAACGGCAGCTTCTGGTTCGGCAGCCGGCTGCTGAAGGCGCGCAGCACCGCACCGAGTTTGTCGTCCGGAACGGTTTGGTCGGCGGTATCGGGGCCGGTGACGACGCGGGTTGGGGTGATGACCAGGGTCGACTGGTCCTCGGGGGCGATGGACACGTCCACCGAGACGCTGACCCGTTGATCAAAGTCGGCCGATGTCGGCGTTCCGCTGAGCACCAACCCGTGACCGTCCGATATCCCTGACTCGGTCGTGCCTCCGGTGGCGTCGTTGCTCTCCTGCGGGGGCGCCTGCACCATCAGATCGCTGATGCCGAGGTGGCGGCCCAGGTGCATCGAGTCGATGATGATGCGGCTTTCCAGCTTGTGCACCGTCATCCGCGAATTCGGCTCGATCAGCCAGGAAGCCTGGGAGAGGTCGATCGAATGCATGGTGGCTTCGAGCGTGGCCACGCCGACCACGGCGTGCTCGACGGCAATGGCCTTGATCTCCAGCTCGAAGTACCGATGCCTCATCGCTTGCGGAATGAACGGGAAGCCGAGGATGGCGACAAACGGGTCCGACCCCAGGTGCGCAGCCTTGCGTACGCTGGTCGACAGCCGGTATTCCGCGTAGATGCTGGCCCCGAAGTCGATGCCGACGGCACCGAGGATGACGATGCCCAGGACGATCGCGGTTGCAGTGAGTCCGACCAGCACCTTGCGCATCCGCATATTGTGGCCTACCGGCCGGATTGATCCGATCGGATCGTCGTGCTGGGCCGCGCCCCGGTCATGAACTGTCAGCTTGGTCACAGTTACCGGGACGGACCTGGGTGGGTCGGCCCAGGATGCGGCCGCCGGTCAGTCGAACCGCCAGGGCGCTAGCACGACCGCTAGCTGGCGGTTGTCGCTGCACGGCGGGCAAAGAGCGTGCCCTGGGCAGATCCTGGGCGGCGCAGCCCCGGGCGGCCGGCGCGACGCGCCGCGGGGCCCTCCGGCCACCCGTTTCTGCCTTGCGCAACGCCTTATCGTCGGGCCAAAGACCAGGTGGCAAGTTATCGTTAGATGTGCTGGGCGCTAACGTCACATGTCGCGATGAATCTGGGAGATGCCTTTCCCACGACGCTGGAGGGGCTTGTTGGAGTTATTACTACTAACCTCGGAGCTGTATCCCGACCCTGTGTTGCCGTCACTGTCGTTGCTTCCTCACAATGTACGGACGGCCCCAGCGGAGGCTTCTTCGCTACTGGAAGCGGGCAACGCGGATGCGGTGCTTGTTGACGCTCGCAACGATCTATCGGCGGCTCGTGGTCTTTGTCGTCTATTGAGCACGGCCGGCAGGTCGGTGCCGGTGTTGGCGGTGGTGAACGAGGGCGGCCTGGTGGCGGTTAGCGCCGACTGGGGTTTGGACGAGATCCTGCTGCCCAGCACCGGACCCGCTGAGATCGACGCCCGACTGCGTCTGGTGGTCGGCCGCCGCGGAGGTCAGGCCGATCAGGAGAGCGTCGGCAAGGTCAGCCTGGGCGAGCTGGTCATCGACGAAGGCACCTACACCGCCCGGCTGCGCGGCCGGCCCCTCGACCTCACCTATAAGGAGTTCGAACTACTGAAATACCTCGCGCAACATGCCGGTCGCGTGTTCACCCGCGCGCAGCTGCTACACGAGGTATGGGGGTACGACTTCTTCGGTGGCACCCGCACCGTCGATGTGCACGTGCGGCGCTTGCGGGCCAAACTCGGCCCCGAGCACGAGGCGTTGATCGGCACGGTACGTAACGTGGGTTACAAAGCGGTTCGACCGGCGCGCGGACGGTCAGTGGCCGTCGATGCCGACGACGAAGAGGCCGAGTCGGATCACGACGGTTACGAAGAGCCACTGGTTGACCCGTTACGCAGTCCGTGACGGCGGGGCAATGGCGCTCGCATCTGACCGACGATCAACAGCGGCAGGTGCGTGATCTCGTCACGGTGGCAACACAAGTCGACGGGGTGGCTCCCGTGGGCGAGCAGGTGCTGCGGGAATTGGCCCAGCAGCGCACCGAGCACCTGTTGGTCGAGGATCAATCACCAGGGAAATCCGCCATCGGCTATCTGAATCTCAGTCCCGCCCATGGGGCCGATGCCGCGATGGCCGAGCTGGTGGTGCATCCGCAGGCGCGGCGGCGCGGGATCGCGACCGGAATGGTGCGTGCGGCCCTGGCGAAGACGGGCGGACGAAACCAGTTCTGGGCGCACGGCACCCTGGCACCCGCTCGGGCCACGGCGTCCGCGCTGGGGCTGACCCCGGTCCGCGAACTGGTACAGATGCGGCGGTCGCTGCGCCAGCTTCCCGAACCGGTGATCCCGAACGGACTGCAGATCCGCACGTATGCCGGAACGGAAGACGACGCCGAGTTATTGCGGGTCAACAACGCCGCCTTCGCCTATCACCCCGAACAGGGCGGATGGACCGAAGCAGACTTGGCCGAGCGCCGAGGTGAGCCATGGTTCGATCCCGCTGGCCTGTTTCTGGCCTTGGAAGGCTCCGAAGGCGCCGAGGACTCCCCAAGCGGCCAGCCCAGGCTGCTCGGCTTTCACTGGACCAAGATTCACCTCGATGATCCCGGCCTCGGCGAGGTCTATGTCCTGGGTGTCGATCCAGCCGCGCAGGGGCGCGGGCTGGGCCGCACGTTGACGATGATCGGTCTTCGCTCGTTGGCTCAGCGGTTGGGGGATCGCGATCTCGGCCACGAATCCACGGTCATGCTCTACGTGGAGTCGGACAATATCGCCGCCGTGCGGACCTATCAGTGGTTGGGCTTTTCCACCCATAGCGTCGACACGGCCTACGCCCTGGCGGCACCGGACGCGGCGTTGGCCTAGCGTCGGTGGTCGGCCCGGTTGCGTGTGCGCCGAAGGGCATACTGGCCGGGTGGGTCGGCAATCCGTCTGGGAGACGGCGAGCGCCGCCGGAAACCGTCGAGAACGCGTGCAGGAAGCGAGATTTGTGAGACTCGGCATGGTGGGCAGAGCCTTGGCGACGGTGATGGCCGCAACGACGTTTTGCGCCGGGGTGTTGACCGCGTGCGGTGGCGATGACCGCCGGGGCTCGTCGGCGAACTCCGGAGCGGTTTCGCGACGGGTGGAGTGCGGCGGCAGGAATACCTTGACCGCCGAGGGGTCCACCGCTCAGGAGGACGTCATGGCGCTGTTCAACCAGGTGTGGGGCGAGCTTTGTCAGGGTAAGAGCGTGTCCTACAAGGCCACCGGGTCCGGTGCCGGCCGCGAACAGTTCATCGCGGGGCGTGTCGATTTCGCGGGATCGGACTCACCGCTGGTCGCCGACCAGATTGGGCCGGCCGCCGACCGTTGCGGCGGCAATCCGGCCTGGGACCTGCCACTGGTTTTCGGTCCCATCGCGTTGGTGTACAACTTGCCTGGCGTCAAGACGTTGATCGTGGATGCCGATGCACTGGCCAAGATCTTCAGCGGTCTGATTCGGACCTGGGATGATCCGATCCTGCTTGGGCTCAACCCCGGTGTGGCGCTGCCCAACGCCCCGATCGCACCCGTCTATCGACAGGAATCGTCGGGGACCACCGACAACTTCCAGAAATATCTGACCGCCGCGGCGCCGCAGAGCTGGACCAACGGGGTCGGCGGGGAGTTTCGCGGTGGTGTCGGCCAGGGCGCACGCGGCTCGGCGGGGGTGATCACCGCGGTGCAGTCCACCCCGAACTCGATCGGATATGTCGAGAAGGGTTTCGCCGACAGCGCCGGCCTGCCGTTCGCGCAAATCAACAACGGCATCAGCGTCGTACCGCTGACCAACGAAACGGCCCGCAGTGCCGTCGATGCGGTGACGTTTGCCTCCAGCGGCAATGACCTGGTGCTGGAGCTGAATTCGATCTACGGGCTGCGCGACCCGGGCGCCTACCCGATCATGCTGGCCAGCTACGAGATCGTGTGCTCGAACGGATATGACGCGGAAACCGGGGCCGCGGTGAAGGCGTTCCTCGCGACCGCCGTCAACAGCGGTCAGAGCGGCCTTGCCTCGGCCGGTTACGTTCCGGTGCCCGATAATGTCAAACAGCGCCTAGTGACCGCGATCAACGCTCTGCAATGACCGCCTGAGGATCAGCGCTCGGTAGGCACAAGGGTGATGGCATCGATGGGACCGCAGTGATAGCACCTGACCCGGCCGACGTGGGTGCGGGGAAGGTCATCGCGGCACCCCTGCCGGAATCGCCGGTCATCTCCATCAATCCGTGGGGCAACGGCAAACCGGGTTTGGCGGACCGGATATTTCGTTGGCTGGCTCAGGGCGCCGGAGTCCTGGTCGTCGCCCTGATCATCGCGATCGGCGTATTCCTGGCGTGGCGCGCGATTCCCGCACTGGCCCGCAACAAAGAAAACTTCTTGACCTACGGCGGGAATTGGGTGACCTCCGATACGTCGGCGATGCACTTCGGAATCCTCGACCTGCTCGAGGTCACGGTCTTCATCTCGCTGTTTGCGCTGATGTTGGCGATGCCGGTCGCGCTGGGCGTGGCGATCTTCCTGACTCAGTACGCGCCGCGGCGGGTCGCCGGCCCGTTGGCCTACCTGGTGGATCTGCTGGCCGCGGTGCCGTCGATCGTCTATGGCGTATGGGGTCTATACGTGCTGGCGCCGCAACTGCAACCGGCCGCTGCCTGGCTCAATCGCACCCTGGGCTGGTGTTTCCTGTTCGCCAGCGGTGATGGCCCGGTCGACGAGGGCGGCACCGTCTTCACCGGGGGGGATCGTGTTGGCGGTGATGATCTTGCCGATGATCACCGCCGTCACCCGGGAAGTCTTCGCTCAAACTCCCCAGGACCAGATCGAGGCCGCGCTGACGCTCGGCGCCACCCGGTGGGAGGCGGTCAAGACCACCGTGCTGCCGTTCGGGCGCTCGGGATACGTCAGCGGCGCGATCCTGGGTCTGGGCCGGGCCTTGGGTGAGACGGTCGCGCTGCTGATCATCCTGCGCGGCACCGAGCAGGCGTTCGGATGGTCGTTGTTCGACGGTGGCTCCACCTTCGCCACCAAGATTGCCGGCGCGGCCTCGGATCTCGACGACCGGTATCAGGCCGGGGCCTACCTGGCCGCGGGACTGATGCTTTTTCTACTCACCCTCGTGGTCAACGCCATCGCCCGCACCGCGCTCATCGGTACCAGAAGGGTGCACCGATGACCTCGATGTTGGACCGGCCGGTCAAGGCGCGCACGTTCTCGGGACTGGCGCGCCGCCGTCGGCTGGTGAACACCCTGGCGACCGTGCTGGTGACACTGTCGATGCTGGTGGCACTGACGCCGTTGATCTGGGTACTGGGTTCGGTGATCGCCAAAGGCTTCAAGGCGGTGACTTCCAGCGCGTGGTGGACTCATTCGCAGGCGGGGATGACGGCATTCGTGGCCGGGGGCGGCGCCTATCACGCGATCGTCGGCACCGTGCTGCAGGGCTTGGTGTGTGCGGCGCTGTCCATTCCGATCGGCATTATGGTGGCGATCTACCTGGTCGAATACGACGGTGGCGGGCTGATGGGCAGGCTGGTGTCCTTCACCGTCGACATCCTGACGGGCGTGCCGTCGATCGTGGCCGCGCTGTTCCTCTACGCATTGCGGGTCGGGGTGTTGGGTTTTCCCCGTTCCGAGTTCGCGGTGTCCTTGGCGCTGGTCTTGTTGATGCTTCCGGTGATCGTGCGGGCGACCGAGGAGATGCTGCGTATCGTTCCGGTGGATCTGCGCGAGGCCGGCTATGCGCTGGGGCTACCGAAGTGGAAGACCATCGTCCGCATCGTCATTCCCACCGGGTTGTCCGGCATCATCACCGGGATCCTGTTGGCATTGGCCAGGGTGATGGGTGAGACGGCGCCGTTGCTGATCCTGGTCGGATATGCACGGACGATGAACTTTGACATCTTCAGCGGGTACATGGGCTCGTTGCCCGGCATGATGTATGACCAGACCACGATGGGTGCCGGAATGAACCCGGTACCCACGGACCGGTTGTGGGGCGCCGCGCTGACGCTGATCTTGGTGATTGCCATCATCAATATCGGGGCCAGGGTGCTCACAAGAATCCTCGTCGCCAAGTAGTCAAGGGCAGGAGCGCTAAGTGGCCAAGAGGCTAGACCTCAAGGACGTCAACATCTACTACGGGTCGTTTCACGCCGTCGCTGAGGTGTCGCTGTCGATTCTTCCCCGCAGTGTGACGGCGTTCATCGGCCCCTCCGGCTGCGGCAAGACGACGGTGTTGCGCACGCTGAACCGGATGCACGAGGTCATCCCGGGTGCCCGCGTCGAGGGCTCGGTGCTGCTTGACGACGAAAACATCTACGGTCCCGGTATCGACCCGGTGGGGGTGCGACGGGCGATCGGGATGGTCTTTCAGCGCCCCAACCCCTTTCCCGCGATGTCGATTCGCGACAACGTGGTTGCCGGCCTCAAGCTGCAGGGCGTGCGCAATCGAAAGGTGCTCGACGAAACGGCCGAGTATTCCCTGCGTGGGGCCAACTTGTGGGATGAGGTCAAAGACAGGATGGACAGGCCCGGCGGCGGGCTGTCCGGTGGGCAGCAGCAGCGGTTGTGTATCGCGCGGGCCATCGCGGTACAACCCGACGTGTTGCTGATGGACGAGCCGTGTTCGGCGCTGGATCCCATCTCCACGATGGCGATCGAGGATCTGATCAGCGAATTGAAACAGGAATACACCATCGTGATCGTCACCCACAACATGCAACAGGCCGCCCGGGTGAGCGATCAGACAGCGTTTTTCAACCTGGAAGCCGTGGGCAAACCGGGCCGCCTGATCGAAATCGACGACACCGAAAAGATCTTCTCGAACCCGCGGGAGAAGTCCACCGAGGACTACATCTCGGGCCGTTTCGGCTGACCCGGGTGGCCCCGGCCGCCACGGCCGATCGCGGTCAGCGCGAGTGGGTTGGCGATTCGTCTTCGGGGAATCTCCCGGTGGCCTGAAAGATCACCCGCCGCGCCACTTCCACGGCGTGGTCGGCGAAACGTTCGTAGAAGCGGCCCAGCAGCGTCACGTCGACGGCGGCCGCCACGCCGTACTTCCATTCTCGGTCCATCAGCACGGTGAACAGATGCCGGTGCAGATCGTCCATCGCGTCGTCTTCTTCGCGGATCCGGGCCGCCTTCTCCGGGTCGCGGGACAACACCACTTCTTGCGCACTGCTCCCCAATTCGACTGCGACCCTGCCCATTTCGGCGAAGTAGCCGTTGACCTCTTCGGGTAGCGCGTGTTGGGGATGGCGCCGGCGGGCGATCTTGGCCACGTGCAGGGCCAGGGCCCCCATCCGGTCGATGTCGGCCACCATCTGGATTGCGCTCATGATCGCCCGGAGGTCACCGGCAACCGGTGCCTGCAAAGCCAGCAGCACGAAGGCGCTCTCCTCGGCCCTTGCGCTCAGCGTCGCGATCTTCTCGTGGTCAGAGATCACCTGTTCGGCCAGCAGCAGATCGGCTTGTAACAGGGCCTGAGTCGCCCGCTCCATCGCGATGCCTGCCAGCCCACACATCTCACCGAGCCGCTCGGATAACTCCGAGAGCTGCTCATGGTAGGCCGTCCGCATGTGCTAAGCCTACGTTCTCGACCGCCTAAACGCCGCGAAGCGCCGCCCGAAGGGCGCCTACTCGCAGGTGGTGTCGGCGGCGTTGGTCACCGTTAGGTCTTCCGGCAGCTTAATCGGTGGGCTGGTGGAATTGCGGCTGATCTGCACGCTGACCGACGAGCCGCTCGGCGGGGGAGCGGTCACCGCCTTGAAGTCGGCGCCGAGCACCACCTGCACCACCTCGCCGATCCCGGTGACCCGCTCAACCTTGCTGTTGCCGAACGCGGCGGCTACCGTCGCGGCGGCTTGCTCGTTGCCGGGGGCAAAAAGCACCGTCGTGGTCTGCAACGAATTCGGGTAGTCGTCGGGTGCCATCACGTTGAAGCCGTTGCGCTTGAGCTGGCTGGCGGCGGTGGCGGCCAGACCCGTGGTCCCGGTTCCGTTGGAGACCTGCACGGTGACTTCTTGCGGCGAGGTGGTTGTCACCTGTTGGTGCTGAACCTCGTCGGCAGGACTTGCCGGCGGCGCTGTGGGGGCCGTGGTCGGTGCCGTCGTGGTCGGCCGGTTTCCCAACGTCTGGGCGTTGTGATCGTTTTCCAGCGGCAGCGGCTCATCGTCGATGATGGCGCTGAACAGCGCCTTCATGTCGGCCGTTCGCGGGGGCTCGTCGCCATTCTCATCGGTGATACCGGTGGGCACGGTGACGAACGTGATGTGTCCGGCCGCCATGCCCTGCAGCGACTGACCCAGCTCAACCAGATCCTTGGTCTTGACGTTGTCGACGTAGCTGTCGCCGATGAACATGTCGACCACGTTGTTGAGCTTGTTGAGGTTGAACAGGGTGTCTTCGGAAATCAGCGAACGCAGCAGCGACGACAAGAACAGCTGCTGACGTTTGATGCGGCCGTAGTCGCCGTTGCTCTCGGTGGTCACCTGGCGGGCTCGCACATAGTTCAGGGCGGTCGTCCCGCCGATCACCTGGCGTCCAGCGTGTTCGAGCACCGTGCCGATTTCGTAGTCGCGCAGCGGCGTGGTGCTGCACACCTCGACACCACCGAGCGCTTGGACCATCTTGGCGAAGCCGACGAAGTCGATGGCGATGAACCGGTTGATGCTCAACCCGGAGAGTTTTTGGATCACCTTCACCAGACACTTGGGCCTGCCGAAGGAGAACGACGAGTTCAGTTTGGTCCCGGTGTAGACCATCCGGGGACCCATCTATCCCGTCGTCTCGTCATAGATCGGCCCGTACTTGCCGGTGTCGGGGTTCCAGGCCTCGCACTTGACGGGGGTGATCGCCAGGTCGCGGGGGAACGAGACCGCCACTACTCGTTTGCGGTTCGCCGGGATGTTGACCAGCATCACGGTGTCCGACCGCGCCCCGCCGGCGTCCTCGGTGTCACCGGCGCCGACATTCGAATTGGCGCCGGCACGGGTGTCCATGCCGACGATCAGGAAATTCTCGTCGCCGTATTGCCCGCTGGGGTTGACGATGTCGCCCGAGTGCGGGTCGAGCGCGCTCACCGTGTTGAGCCGGTTGTTTTTCGACGAACTCCATTCCTACGCCCCGCCGGTGAGCACCAGCGCCAGCACGGCGAACAGCGCCGCCAGCGACCGCCCGGCCAGCAGTATCGGGCGCCGGCGTGGCTTCGGCTCGTCCTTGCGGGGCGGGGGAGTCTTTGCGGTCGACCTGCGACGCAACCGCGGCCGCCGGGCCCGCGCCGGTGCGGCCGGCTGCTCGCCGGGCGATTCGGGGTCGGACTCGTCGTGCGGATAGTTGGCAGAACCGAGGTCGGGGAGTTCGGAGAGCAGTTGCAGCGAGTAGGCCGGGATGGCGATGACCTCGGTGTCCAGCTGCTCGTCAGCCGGCTCGTGGACCTGGTCGGCGATATCGGGGGCGGCATCCGCGGGGACTGGGTCGGGCCCGGATTCCGGTGCGCTGTGGTGGTGGGCCGGATGGGCGGGAACGGGGGCCCCGAGTTTGGCGATCAACTCGGCGACGCTGACACCGCCGTCGATGTGAGAGCCGACCTTCGGGGTGCGCTCGACGTCGTCGTGGGCTTGGCGCGGGTTCGCGCCACCGCGGGTGTCGACCGCCGCGGCGGCCTGCGCCACGTCGGCGGATCGTGTACTCGACCATCGAACGAGGTCGTCATCGACAGGTGCGGCCGAGAACCGCTCCCACGGCGCGGCGCCTCGCATTTCCTGTCGGTTTGGGGTAATCAATTCATCACCGCGGTGGGTGCCGGACGCGCGCCGATGGCCAGGAGTGGCGTCCCTCTTGCCATCACCCATGTCCTACCGGCCTCCGAAAATCTGATGAAGACATCAGCGTTGTCCGTGCGCATACCACAGCGCAGCGCCAAGGTGATGGCGCCGCGCAATGCAATAAAGCCCACATCGTACTGACATATCGGCGCACACGCGATTTCGAGAGCGTCTCAGTTCGACTGCCGAAGTCGATGGGGCTAGCCGCCGGAGTGCATGACGTCCGCGCCGTCGGGCACCCGGCAGTCATCGGGGTCATCCAGCCAATCCTCGGGAAGGGCGACTCGGGAGGGTGAACCCTGCCGGCCCCTGGGGCCGTTGGCGGCTTCGGGGAAAGCGACACCGGGGTCCAACCGCGTCAGCAGAGAGTCGAGTTCGTCTAGGGTCTTGACCAGCGCCAATGCTCGGCGCAGGTCGGATCCGGCCGGAAATCCGTGCAGGTACCAGGCGACATGCTTGCGGATGTCGCGCATGCCCTTGTCCTCGCCGAAGTGCGCGGCCAGTAGTTCGCCGTGCCGGCGGATGATGTCGGTCACCTCGCCCAGGGTGGGGGGCGTGGGTCCCGGGTTACCGGTGAAAGCCGCCGACAATTCGGCGAACAGCCACGGCCGGCCCAGGCAGCCGCGGCCGATGACAACGCCGTCGCAACAGGTGGCGGCGATCATCGCCAGCGCATCGCTGGCGTCGTAGATGTCTCCGTTGCCGAGCACCGGGACCGTCCGCACGTGCTGCTTGAGCAGCGCGATCTGCTCCCAATCGGCCGTGCCCGAGTAGCGCTGTGCCGCGGTCCGGGCGTGCAGTGCGACCGCGGCGGCGCCCTCGGCCTCGGCGATGCGGCCGGCATCGAGGTGCGTGTGGTGCGCGTCGTCGATGCCGATGCGGAACTTGACCGTCACCGGTATGTCGGTGCCCTCGACCCCGCGCACCGCGGCGGCGACGATCTGGCCGAACAACCGTCGCTTGAACGGCAGGGCGGCCCCACCGCCACGCTTGGTCACCTTGGGGACCGGGCAGCCGAAGTTCATGTCGATGTGATCGGCCAAGCCTTCCTCGGCGATCATGCGGGCCGCAGCGTAGGTGGTGTCGGGGTCGACGGTGTAGAGCTGCAGCGACCGCGGCGATTCGTCCGGGGCGAACGTGGTCATGTGCATGGTGACCGGATGGCGCTCGACCAGAGCGCGCGCGGTCACCATCTCACAGACATACAGTCCACTGACCGTGCCGACCTTGGCCTGCTCTAGTTCACGACACAGCGTGCGAAATGCGACATTGGTCACACCAGCCATCGGCGCCAATACAACCGGGCTGGCCAGCTCGATCGGGCCGATGCGCAATGCCGGAACTACCGCCGGCTCATCGGCAGCTTGCCGGCCGTCTTGTGCAGTTCGAAGGCCGACACCCGCTTGCCGGTACGAGCTTCCCGATCGAGCTGGCGCTGCTTGGACTCCTCGAACTTGTCGCAGGACATCTCGAGTTCCTTGACCAGCAGGGCAAGTTCGTCGCGCATCTTGGCGCCCTCGCCGGTGAAGTCCTCGCGCTCGAAGATGCGCCACTTCTTCAGCACCGGCATGACGACCTCGTCGAGGTGGATGCGCGGGTCGTAGACGCCCCCGACGGCGATGATCACCGCTTTGCGCCGGAACTCGGGCACCTGGAACCCGGGCATCTTGAAGTTGTGCAGGATCAGGTGCAGCGACTTCATCGCCTGGTT
Organism: Mycobacterium ulcerans subsp. shinshuense; assembly: GCF_002355775.1. NCBI lineage: Bacteria > Bacillati > Actinomycetota > Actinomycetes > Mycobacteriales > Mycobacteriaceae > Mycobacterium > Mycobacterium ulcerans. Next base: position 633,835 of record NZ_AP017624.1, read on the forward strand.
GGGGGCCAGGTCGAACGCGGCCTCGCTGACGTTGCGGTAGAAGATCATGTGCAGGTTCTCGTCGGCCGAGATCTTGGCCATCAGCTGGTCGGCGATGGGGTCGTTGCAGGCCTTGCCGGTATTGCGGTGCGAAACGCGGGTGGCCAGCTCCTGGAAACTCACGTAGATGACCGAGTCGGTGACGCTCTCGGCGAAATAGTCGCCCTGGTGGTTCTGGCCCGGGCTGAAGCCGCGGTTGACCACCTCGAGCCGTAGCTTCTCCAGCTCGACCGGGTCGACGGAGCGGGTCACCACCAGGTAGTCACGCAGCGCGATGCCGTGTCGGTTCTCCTCGGCGGTCCACCGGTTGACCCACTGACCCCAGGCGCCGTCCATGCCCATGTTCATCGCGATCTCGCGGTGATAGGAGGGCAGGTTGTCCTCGGTGACCAGGTTCTGCACCATCGCGATCTGTGCGAGATCGGAAAGCTTGCTCTGCTCCGGGTCCCACTCCTGGCCGCCCAGGGCGTAGTAGTTCTTGCCGTCCGACCACGGGATGTAGTCGTGCGGGTTCCAGTTCTTGTGCATGCTGAGGTGCCGGTTGAGGTACTTCTCAACGACCGGTTCAAGCTCGTGCAGCAGGTGTAGGTCGGTCAGCGGGGCCGACATGGCGCCCTCCAGTATCTGTGGTTTTGCGGATTTATCTGTGTCTGTGGGTTGCAGTCAATATATCTGTGTCGATCGGTAGCATCAAGTTTGCGCACTATCGGGCGCGCCACTAGTGGCGTCGCATTTCGCGCAAATATCGAGTCGCAGGCCCTGCGATATTAATCGGCTTAGTCGTGTTGTCGGGCAGCGACTGGGTGCTCGGCTTCACCTCGGTCACGGTGTGGAGCGTAGGCGGCGGCGGTGCCGAGCAACAAATCCACGCAGTAGTCAATAAATTGCTGGCGGGTGGCTCCCAATTGTCCATTCAAATATGCGGTGAAAAGGCCGGTAAGGGCACCGATCAGGCTGGTGGCGACCAGTTTCTGCAAAACGGGGTCGGCGATTTGAGAGAGTTTGCGTTGCAGTAAATCGATGAAGTTGGGCATCCAGTCCGCGCCGGAGCGCGTCAGCACCGGTTCGACGGCCGGCGCCAAAAGCAGGACGCGACCGCGTACCGGATCATCGACCATCAGTGCAACGAATCGCTCCACGGCGTCTCGGGGGGTATTTGCCGACATAAGCGTCGCCATCGCTCGGGTGCAAACGTCGTCGTAGACTACGCGTACGAAATGGTCACGGTCGCTAAAGCTTTCATAGAAATAACGCTCGGTGAGTGCCGCTTGGCGGCAGACCGCGCGAACGGTCAGCGCCGGTCCCGCTTCCTCGCCGAGCAATTGAACGCCGGCGGCGATGAGGGTGTCGCGGCGTACGGCGTGGCGATCTTCCAGCGGGACGCCCGTCCAGCGACCCCGTCTTTGACCCGCCTGCACATCCCTCCTAGAATCAAGTGACAACGCGTGTAGTCAAAATTGCTGACATCACCCAACCGCCCGGGGGACACCAGTGACCCAAGATACGTCCGCGGCCTGCCCGCTGACCAGCGCCGAGCCGAAGTCGTCGACGAACTCTGCCGGCCAGGTTGCCGCGCCCGGCGATTCGCAACCCGCAGCAACCGGTTGTCCGGTTTCGCCGCTGGGCTATGAGGCGCCGCCGATCCCGCTGGGGCCGGACTCGTTGACGTGGCGGTACTTCGGTGACTGGCGCGGCATGTTGCAGGGGCCATGGGCGGGATCCATGCAGAACATGCACCCTCAACTTGGCGCGGCCGTCGAGGATCACTCGACGTTTTTCCGCGAGCGCTGGCCCAGGCTGTTGCGGTCGCTCTATCCGATCGGCGGCGTGGTGTTCGACGGCGACCGTGCCCCGGTCACCGGCGCCGAAGTCCGCGACTATCACGTCAACATCAAAGGGGTGGACGCGGCGGGTCGCCGATACCACGCCCTGAATCCGGACGTCTTCTACTGGGCGCACGCCACGTTCTTTGTCGGCACAATTCACGTGGCCGAACGGTTCTGTGGGGGGTTGACCGAAGCGCAGAAGCGCCAGCTGTTCGACGAACACGTGCAGTGGTACCGGATGTATGGCATGAGCATGCGGCCCGTTCCGGCGTCCTGGGAGGAATTTCAGGTCTACTGGGACCACATGTGCTGCAACGTGCTGGAGAACAACTTCGCCGCGCGCGCCGTGCTCGATCTGACCGAACTGCCTAAACCGCCATTTGCGCAACGGGTTCCGGACCGGCTGTGGGCGTTGCAGCGAAAGTTGTTGGCCCCGTTTTTTGTGTGGGTCACCGTCGGTCTTTATGACCCACCGGTGCGAACCCTGATGGGCTATCAGTGGTCGCGGCGCGATGAGTGGCTACACCGGCGCTTCGGGGACCTCGTGCGCCTGATCTTTGCGCTGGTGCCGCGTCGAATGCGCAAGCATCCGCGCGGGCGCGCCGGCTGGGATCGGGCCATGGGGCGTATCCCAGCCGACGCGCCATTGGTGCAGACTCCGGCGCGCAACCTGCCGCCGCTGGACGAGCGTGACAACCCCATGCACTACTGCCCTGAGGTCTGATCCGGCGCGGTGTCAGCTGTGCGCGTGGCTGTGCACGCTTTCCAGGCCCGATTCATGCACGTGCTGATGGGTGTGCTCGGTCCCGTCATCGTGTGAGTGCGGGTGTGCGTGCTCGACGTGTTCGTGCTGATGGGTGGTGTGGGCGTGGCTGTGGGTCACCTCGCCGTGCCGGTGTTCGTGCGCATGCGGCCCGTGGTGGGTGTGCTCATCGGACATGGATTCATCTCTCCTTTTTCTTCTTGTGTGAAACATGTTGTGGTTCTGAGGGGCTCGGTTAGGCGTCGGTTACGGCCTGCAGCCCGCCGTCGGATCGGTGATGGCGGGGGACGCCGGGGCCGGCGTGCTCGGCGTTGAAGACCGCATCGATCACCAACTGCCGCACGTGCTCGTTTTCCAGGCTGTAGAAAATCGTCGTCTTGTCCCGGCGGGTGCGCACCAGCCGCGCCATCCGCAGCTTCGCCAGGTGCTGGGAGACCGAGGGCGCGGGCTTGTGGATGTGTTCGGCGAGTTCATTCACCGACATCTCGCGATCGGCCAGCGACCATAGGACCTGCACGCGAGTGGCGTCGGCAAGCATCCGAAACACCTCAACCACCAAGCCCACCTGATCGTCCGGCAAGGGCTGTGATCTGTTATCTGCATGCATAAGCAGATAACAGATCAGATTGGTAGTGTGGTGTCAAGATCACCGGTTGTTGGACGTCTAGTCGGCCGAGTTGGGGGCCGCCGCGCGCTTCCCGCCGTTGAGCTCCTGCCAGAACCGGTAGACGTTCACGGCTGAGGGGCGCGGGTCGTAGCGCATCGGCAGGCGACGGTCCTGCCAGGCCTTGGCGAACTCGTCGTAGAAGGTCGCGAGCTCGAAGTACTTGCGGTCGTCGACGTAGTACTGCTCGTAGATGTCGCGGGTGGTCAAAAAGATGACTTCGTCGGGGGAGCAGTAGTAGAGCGAACCCAGGCACATCGGGCATGGGTGCGCCAGCACGTAGAAGGTGGTCCCGAACAGCTGCTCGGTTCCCAGCTTGGTGCACGCTGCGCGGATGGCGAGGATCTCGGCGTGGGCGGTGGGGTCGTTGGTCTGGGCCACCTTGTTGGCGCTCTCAGCGAGCACCTGGCCGTCTTTGACGATGACCGTCGCGAATGGTCGGCCGCCTTCGGCCACGTTTAGGCGGGCGAGATCGATGGCGCGCTGAGCGAAGTCGGTCACACTTGTCAGCCTAGACCGGGCGCAATCGGCGCAGCCTGTGATACTAACTAGATTATCTATAGTCTTTTCCGGGTTTGGGGACGAAGGAGCGGCATGGTGCGTACCGACCGGGATCGTTGGGACCTTGCGACAAGTGTCGGTGCGACGGCGACGATGGTCGCCGCCCAGCGCGCGCTGGCTGCCGACCCGCAGTACGCGCTGATCGATGACCCGTACGCGGCCCCGCTGGTGCGTGCGGTCGGCATCGACGTCTACACCCGGCTGGTGAACGGACAGATTCCGGTTGATGTGGAGTCTGGATTCGATCCGGCCCGGATGGCCGAGGCGATGGCCTGCCGGACCAGGTTCTACGACCAGTTCTTCGTGGACGCCACCCGAAGCGGGATTTCCCAGGTGGTGATCCTGGCGTCCGGCCTGGATGCGCGCGCCTATCGGCTGGGCTGGCCGGCGGGCACCGTCGTCTATGAGGTCGACATGCCACAGGTGATCGAGTTCAAGACCCTCACGCTGGCCGATCTTGGGGCCGAGCCGACCGCCGAACGCCGCACCGTTGCGGTCGACCTGCGTGACGATTGGGCGGCCGTGCTGCAGGCCGCCGGATTCGACAAGGACGTGCCCTCGGCATGGAGCGCCGAAGGCCTGCTCGTCTACCTACCCGATGACGCCCAAGGCGCGTTGTTCGACAACGTCACCGCGCTCAGTGCTACGGGCAGCCGGCTGGCCTTCGAGTTTGTCCCCGACACGGCGGTGTTCAACGACGAGCGGTGGCGTTCGCACCATGCCCGGATGAGCGAACTGGGGTTCGAGATCGACTTCAACGACCTCGTCTACCACGGTCAGCGCAGCCACGTCATCGACCATCTAGCCCGCGACGGCTGGCAGAGTGCGTCCCACACCGCCGAGGAGCTACACGCGGCCAATGGCTTGGACTATCCCGACGATGACATCGCCGCCGTGTTCGCCGACATCACCTACACCAGCGCGGTGCTCGGGCGCTAAAGGCTGCGTAGCCGGCGCTAGGAGCGCAGCAGTTCATCCCTGAGGCGCGGGGTGATCAGGTCCTGGAAGACCTCCCGCGCGGGACCGTAGAGGTCCTGCAGGGTCGAAACGAGCGCATCCCGGTTGAACTCGGGAATCGAGCCGAGCGGCGTCCAGAAGCTGTCGATGTCCATCAGGAAGAACGGTCCGGTCTGGGTCGCGGTGACGCGACGCAGGTGGTAGTTCGCATCGAGGGCCTGGCCCATGCCCGGGCCGTAACGCAGGATGAGCGACTTGCCGGGCTGTGCCTCGCGGTAGACCGCGGCGCCCTGCCACTCGGCCATGGACAGCCCGCCCGGAGCGATGCGTTGGGGACCGAGAAGCTGCTCATCGATCCAGTTGCTCCACGCGATGCGGCCATCGACACCGGCGGGAACCCGGATTTCGAGGACGTACCGCAGGCCGATGCGCTCCACCCCGACGATGGACGACACCTGCGCCCGCGCGTCCGCGACCCGCAGCAGGATGTCGCAAAAATTATCGAAACTGCTGTAAGCGCTGGTCTCGACGACGATCGCCTGGTTCTTCAGCGACGCGGAAACCGTGTTGTCCCGATTGCCGTAGCGCACGAAACGGTCCGCCACGGGCGTGGGGGCGGCGCCGGGAGCCGTCATGCCCCAACTCACGTCTTGGGCTTGACGTTCGATGGGCAAGTCGTTGATGAGAAGGTGCTTGAGCTCGCGGCTGCTTGATTCGGTGAGCGAATCCGTTGCCGGGTGCCGAATTTCCGCGGTCACCAGAGCAACGGGTGCGTTGGGTTGGACTCCATCGGGATTCATCTCGGGAAGCATAGCCGGAGCATAACCAAGCGCTGGCGGGTTCTAAACGCCGCCCAAGGCTGGATGTGGCCGAAACCGTGAAGTGATCGTGCCCACTCTCATCGGCCGCGGATCGCACCCGGCCGATTCGCGCCTGCGGCCCGCCTCGGGATCGGCCGGCTCCGTGAAACGACCGATCCCGCGCGGGGAATCGGCCGAGTTCACGGCCCGTTTGAGTGCCCCCACTAGGACTCGAACCTAGGACCTGCGGATTAAAAGTCCGTAGCTCTACCAACTGAGCTATAGGGGCTGCGGAGGTCAAGGATACTGGGTCCGAAATGGGGGCTCGTTTGAGGATTGGCCCTGTGGTGACCTAAGCTAGCGAGGCTTCCAACGAACCACGTTGCGAGTGCCCCGGAGTGATTCGGATCGGGCCCCCATCGTCTAGTGGCCTAGGACGCCGCCCTTTCACGGCGGTAGCACGGGTTCGAATCCCGTTGGGGGTACACGCGACGCGGTAACGCGGAGCAAGCAGTACAGCAAGGCCCTGTGGCGCAGTTGGTTAGCGCGCCGCCCTGTCACGGCGGAGGTCGCGGGTTCGAGTCCCGTCAGGGTCGCCGATTATGGCGAGGCACATGCTGCCTTGGGGCCAGGTAGCTCAGTCGGTACGAGCGTCCGCCTGAAAAGCGGAAGGTCGGCGGTTCGATCCCGCCCCTGGCCACACTCTTTGACCTGTATGGACACGATGACTGCACCCTATGGATGGGTGGTCTTGTCCGGTTCCTGTCGGTTCGCCTGGTTTCGTGCGACGTCGTGGAGCCGATCGAGGTTGGTGGCTACGTGGTCGAGTTCATCTGAGAGAGATCGCTGTATACATTCGCCGGCTGGCGTTGGTATGGCGCAGGTCGTGGATCGTGAGCGGCGCCAGGCCGGTCTTCTTGATGGCCTTGTTCCAGTGGGGGTCACCGATCGGGTTGCCGCTGTTTTTCTGTGTCAGGTTTGTGGCTTGCTGACGCGGTGACCCGTTTGGCTGTCTCGACTAGATGGGAAGCAGCGCGGTTCATCTTCTTGCACTCGGCGGTGGATAGATCCTGGTGTGTGTAGGCCGCCTTATTCTTGAGGCCGAGGGAGGGTGCTCAGGTATTTTTCGGATCCGCTGTCGGCCGTTCTAAGCAGTGTTATGGCTTCGCTGTGAGTCCCGCCTGACGAATGCACGCCGAGTCGGACGCAGCAGATGACGTCGGACGCGGCGATACCGGCGTCCACGAACAGATCACCCGCCGCGTTGGGCATTTCATCTTCGAGATGCTCAGCGGCGTCGAAGAACTCAACTGCCTTGGACAGGCGCCCCGCGGTGACAACGGAATTGCACTCGCGCGTCCCTGCCATCAGGCGCTCCTCGCCGCCTTGGCCTTGCCTATGGGACGCAGCTGCCTATTGAGCCATGCACGTGTCCCGGAGACGGTCAGGCCTTGCCTAGCCACGTCACTTAGCAGCGGCTCACCGGCGGCGGCTGCGGCGCGAAGCTCATCTTCGGTGTACTCGACGACGCGGCCATCGTTACCAGTCCAGGCGGTGACCGACCGTACTAGTTCGGCCACCCGTTGTTCCCGCACCTCCGGTTCCTCTGGATGGCTATCGTGTTCGGGGTAGGAGGCACGCACCAGTAACAGGTCGATGTCGCTGTGGAGAGTCATCCGGCCCGTTGCCGCTGAGCCGAACACGGCGGCGTACTTGAGCGTCTTTCCCCACCCTTTGAGGTGCGCTTCGAGGCGGTCCAGGAACGTTGCGGTCAGCCGCGACAGCGCCAGGATCGGCTCTGCCGCAAGATGTTCGGTGTTGAGTCGGTAGGTGTTGGTTCTACCGACCTGATCATTGAGTACCACACCTTGGGTGGTGAGGCGGGTGAGGACTTTGCGGATGCCTTCCCCTGACGCGGTGGTCAGGATGCGCTGGATCTGGGTGATCGTGAACGTCACCTCGCTGGTCGCCAGAACGCCGAGAACGTCGGCGTCACCGTAGCGAATGGCCGGTTCAGCTGCACCGAGGGCGCTCCCTTGCTTGTAACTAAAGTTAGAGCAATTCAACTATAGTTAGAGCGGTGCTGCAACTATAGTTAGAGCGGTGCTGCAACTATAGTTAGAGATATACAACTAAAGTTGAAATGCTTTTGGGTCTACAATGCGACGGTTGGAAGGGCGGCATACATCGTCGCGTTCGGACTTCACCTCGCGCGGCGCCGCAAAAGTGGCTGACATTTCGACCCAGCCCGATCGTGCGTCAGGACCGCGGGATCAGACGGCGGACTCGGTAGCGCGGCGCTCTGGCCGCATTAGGGCGCTCTCAAGCGCCGCGCCGCCACCACACCCGCTCTACCGGTCCGGTCATCTCCCGTCCGGCTCAAACTCCCAATGAATCTGTCGCCCTTGCCAGGCCGCTCGGGCCGCGCAGCGGCGGCTTCTCGGTGGAGCCCTCAGTCTTCCGGGTTGTAGCCGAGGTTGGGGCCCAGCCAGCGCTCGGCCTCCGGCAGGGTCCAGCCCTTGCGCTTGGCGTAGTCGGCGACCTGGTCCTGGGCCATCCGGCCGACCACGAAGTACTGCGACTGCGGGTGCGAGAAATACCAGCCGCTGACGGCGGCACCGGGCCACATCGCCATCGACTCGGTCAGCTCGATGCCGGTCCGCTTGGTCACGTCCATCAACTCGAACAGCGTCGTCTTCTCGGTGTGCTCCGGGCAGGCCGGGTAGCCCGGCGCCGGGCGGATGCCGACGTACCTCTCACCGATGAGCGCCTCGTTGTCCAGTTGCTCGTCGGGCTGGTATCCCCAGAACTCCTCGCGGACCCGCTGGTGCATCCGCTCGGCAAACGCCTCGGCCAGCCGGTCGGCGATCGACTCCAGCAGAATCGCGCTGTAGTCGTCGAGCGCCTCCTTGAACTCCACGATCTTGGTCTGGCTGCCCAGCCCCGCGGTGACGGCGAAGGCGCCGACGTAGTCGGCAAGACCGGTGTCCTTGGGCGCGATGAAGTCGCCCAGCGACCGGTTCGGAATGCCGGCCCGGTGCTCACCCTGCTGGCGCAGGTTGTGCAACGTGGTCAGCACCTCGGCACGGGTCTCGTCGGTGTACACCTCGATGTCGTCACCGACCGCGTTTGCCGGGAAGAACCCGATCACCCCGTTGGCGGTGAGCCACTTCTCCCGGATCAGGGTGTCGAGCATTTCTTGAGCGTCGTTGTACAGCTTGCGGGCGGCCTCGCCGGTGGCCGGATTGTTGAGGATGTCGGGGAATCGGCCCTTCATCTCCCAGGCGTTGAAGAACGGCTGCCAGTCGATGTACTCGCGCAACTCGGCCAGGTCGTAGTCATGAAACTCGCGCACCCCGGGACCTTGCGCGGGCAGCGGCGGCGTGTAGCCGTCCCAGTCGATCGGCGTCCGGTTGGAGCGGGCCTCCTCCAGCGTCAGTATCGGCCGCTCGTTCTTCTGCGAGTGCCGCTCGCGCAGGGCCGCGTAGTCGGCCGCGGTGGCCTCCAGCAGGCCCGGGCGCTGCTTGTCGTCGAGCAACGCGGCGGCGACGGGCACCGAGCGGGAGGCGTCCTTGACCCACACCACCGGGCCGCTGCGACGCGGCGCCACCTTCACCGCCGTGTGCGCGTGTGAGGTGGTCGCGCCGCCGATCAGCAGCGGGATCTGCATTCCCTCGCGTTCCATTGCGGCGGCGAAGTTGACCATCTCGTCCAGGGACGGGGTGATCAGGCCGGACAGCCCAATGATGTCGGCGTCGTACTCCCGGGCCGCGGCCAGGATCTTCTCGGCGGGCACCATCACTCCGAGGTCGACCACGGTGTAGTTGTTGCACTGCAGCACCACCCCGACGATGTTCTTGCCGATGTCGTGGACGTCGCCCTTGACGGTCGCCATGATGATGATGCCGTTGGTCTTGTCCTGCTCCGTGGAGCCGGACTGCGCCTTCTCCGCCTCGATGAACGGCAGCAGGTAGGCCACCGCCTTCTTCATCACCCGGGCCGACTTCACCACTTGGGGCAGGAACATCTTGCCCGCGCCGAACAGGTCGCCGACCACGTTCATGCCGTCCATCAGCGGACCCTCGATCACCTCGATCGGGCGGCAACCCGCGGCGGCGATCTCGGCCCGCAGTTCCTCGGTATCGGCGTCGACGTGCGCGTCGATGCCCTTGACCAGGGCGTGCGTGATCCGCTCGCGGACGGGAAGGCTGCGCCACTCGGCCGCGGCCGGGTCTTCGGGCTTGCCCTTGGTGTTGAACCGTTCGGCGATCTCCAACAGCCGTTCGGCCGCGTCCTCGCGACGGTTCAGGACGACGTCCTCGATGCGTTCCCGCAGCTCGGGGTCGATCGAGTCGTAGGGCACCAGCGCGCCGGCGTTGACGATGCCCATATCCAGGCCGGCCTTGATGGCGTGGAACAGGAACACCGCGTGGATCGCCTCGCGAACGGGGTTGTTTCCCCTGAACGAGAACGACACGTTCGAGATACCGCCGGAGATGTGTACCCCGGGAAGGTTCTCCTTGATCCAGGCGGAGGCCTCGATGAAGTCGATGCCGTAGGTCGCGTGCTCCTCGATGCCGGTCGCCAGCGCGAAGCAGTTCGGGTCGAAGATGATGTCCTCGGCCGGGAAGCCGACCTCTTCGGTCAGGATCCGGTAGGCGCGCCCGCAGATCTCCTTGCGCCGCTCCAGGTTGTCGGCCTGGCCCTTTTCGTCGAAGGCCATCACGACCACGGCGGCGCCGTACTTGCGGCACAGCCGCGCCTCGCGGACGAACTTCTCCTCGCCCTCCTTCATCGAGATCGAGTTGACGATCGGCTTACCCTGCACGTTCTTCAGGCCCGCCTCGATGACCTCCCACTTGGAGGAGTCGATCATCACCGGGACCCGGCTGATGTCCGGCTCGGCCGCGATCAGCTTGGTGAACCGATCCATCGCGGCGACGCCGTCGATCATGCCCTCGTCCATGTTGATGTCGATGACCTGCGCACCGACCTCGACCTGCTGCAGGGCGACCGACAGGGCGGTGTCGTAGTCCTCGGCCTTGATCAGGTTGCGGAACCGGGCGGATCCGGTGATGTTGGTGCGCTCGCCGATGTTCACGAACAGGGAGTCGTCGGTGATGTTCAGTGGTTCCAGGCCCGAGAGCCGGGTGGCCACCGGGATCTCCGGCAGCTCGCGGGGTGCCTTGCCCTCCACGACCTTGGCGATCTCGGCGATGTGCGGCGGCGCCGTCCCGCAGCACCCACCGACCAGGTTGACCAGGCCGGCGTCGGCAAACTCGGCGATGTAGCCGGCCTGATGCTCGGGGGTCTCGTCGTACTCGCCGAAGGCATTGGGCAGACCGGCGTTCGGGTAGCAGGAGACAAAGGTGTCCGCGATCCGGGCCATCTCGGCGATGTAGGGCCGCATCTCCGGCGCACCCAGGGCGCAGTTGAGGCCCACCGCGATCGGCTTCGCGTGCCTGATCGCGTTCCAGAATGCTTCGGTCACCTGACCGGACAGCGTTCGCCCGGAAGCGTCGGTGATGGTGCCCGAGATGATCACCGGCCAGCGGCGTCCGCGGTCCTCGAACAGCGTTTCGACGGCGAACACCGCCGCCTTGGCGTTCAGGGAGTCGAAGATGGTCTCGATGATGATTATGTCGGCGCCGCCGTCGACCAGGCCGTTGGCGGCTTCCAGGTAGGCGGCGACCAGTTGGTCGTAGGAGACGTTGCGGGCTCCGGGGTCGTTGACGTCTGGCGAGATCGATGCGGTCCGCGTCGTCGGCCCCAGCGCCCCGGCCACGTAACGGGGCTTCTCCGGGGTGCTGAACTCGTCGGCGGCCGCCCGCGCCAGGGCCGCGCCGGCGTAGTTGAGTTCGTAGGCCAGCTCGGCCATGTCGTAGTCGGAGAGCGAGACCGCGTTCGCGTTGAACGTGTTGGTCTCCAGAATGTCGGCGCCCGCCTGCAGGTACTCGCGGTGGATTCCCTCGATGATCTGCGGCTGCGTCAGGCTGAGCAGGTCGTTGTTGCCCACCAGATCGCTCGGCCAGTCCTTGAACCGCTCGCCTCGATAGCCGGCCTCATCCGGGCGGTCCCGCTGGATCGCCGTGCCCATCGCCCCGTCGATCACCATGATCCGCTGGCCGAGGGTGGCCGTCAGTGCGTCGGTGCAGTCAGGGCGGATATTCGGCTCAAAGGCGCTCACGTTTATTCCCTCCGTAGCGGAAGGCGTCCTTGACTCTGCCGAGCGTGGCGGATACCGGCGGGGAACCGGCGAACCGTTGCAACGCCTCTCGACCCACAAAAGTCTACGTCGTCACGCGGCGGTTCGTTGCTTGTGCTAAGTGTCCGAGCTTCGGCGGGCGGTTATCACCACCGAGGCCGACCAGGCTCGGACACCATCACCGGTGCCAAACGAGCGCGTCGCTGGCCCGGTTCGGTTCAACTCCTGGGGCATGGTTTGCCGGGCCCGAGCTTGGGCGCCGGACAGTGACACAATTGTCGCCGAGACTGCGCTGATGCGTGATCCCGCCGCCGATACCTCAGAAGGTGTCGCTGCCAACGCTTCTGGTTCCACGCTGGCCCGAAACACAAGTGGCACCAGGTAGCGGTGCACGAACGATCACTACATCGGTTGGCGGCCAATAGGTTTGATCGAGGTGACCTTGGCGCGCGGCCAGTCGTCTCGGATGATTACGTCGCCGAGGTGGCAGATCCGTTGTCGGGCCGGTCTGAAAACGTCGGGTAGCTGACCGGTTGGCCAGAGGTTTCGCCCGGGGCGATGTATTCCGGTGTCTCCGGGTGGGAGAACAGGTTCGAGTTGTCCACTTGGTGTCCTTCCAATGAAGGGGTCGGCTGGTTAGCCCTGTCGACAGAAGGACGAACGACGACGATCGTATCGCGCGCAGGTCTTCCTGGTGGTGCGCTGAAGAGTTGCGATCACCGCTAGAGCGCGGTTCATACATAACTGTACGGGCAGTGATGTTGGGCACTCACGCCCACCCGGCGGCGGTGGTGGGCGCGTCCGAGGTCGCTGTGCTGTTATGCTGCTAACAACGTTGACCGTTGCATTCGATGGTCAGCACGTCGTGAAACGCTTCTTCACCCCCCGTGCTCGCCCTGCTTTCGGGGCTGATGCCGGCGCAGTTCGTATCTCGGCGATCGATTTTGCCCACCGGCAATTTCGCCACCTTGTACTGACCGAACGCGCGTATCTCGCTGCCCACTCGGCGGAACCGATCCTGAAAGACATCAAATTGACTACTGGTACGACCTTTGCTGATCTCGGCGTGGGCGAATCGCTCATCGAGGTGCTCGCCGCCCGCGGGATCAGCCATCCCTTCCCTATCCAGATCGAAACGCTGCCCGACACGCTCGGCGGCCGAGACGTCCTCGGCCGCGGCAAGACCGGCAGTGGCAAGACGCTGGCCTTCTCCCTTCCGATGGTCAGCAGGCTGGCCGGGCGCCCGCGCCGCCCAGCCCGGCCCACGGGTCTGGTTCTTGCCCCCACCCGGGAGTTGGCCAGCCAGATCACCGCGACGCTGCAACCTTTGGCCGCGGTCAATGGCCTGCGGGTGACCACGATCTTCGGTGGGGTGCCGCAAGGCAGGCAGGTGACGGCGCTCAATTCCGGCGTCGACATCGTCGTGGCCTGCCCGGGCCGGCTGGAAGACCTGATGAAGCAACGATTGATCAGCCTCGACTCGATCGAGATCACGGTGATCGACGAAGCCGATCACATGGCCGATCTCGGTTTCCTGCCCGGGGTCACCCGCATTCTTGCGGCCACCCCGAGCGGCGGGCAGCGACTGCTGTTCTCGGCGACCCTGGACAACGGGGTCGACAAGCTGGTCAACCGATTCCTGCATGACGCCGTGCTGCACTCGGTCGATAGCTCCGATTCGCCGGTGCCCCAGATGGTCCACCACGTGTTCCACGTCTCGGGCGCGGCAGCCAAGAAGGACCTGGTGCACCGCCTTGCCTCGGGTACCGGCCGCCGAATCCTGTTCATGCGCACCAAACATCAAGCGCGCAAGTTTGCCAAGCAGCTCACCGAATCCGGTGTCCCGGCCGTCGATCTGCACGGCAACCTTTCCCAACCCGCCCGCGATCGAAACCTCGCCGTCTTCAGCAAGGGTGAGGCGCGGGTGCTGGTCGCCACCGACATCGCCGCCCGCGGCGTGCATGTCGACGGCATCGAATTGGTGGTGCACATCGACCCACCCGCCGAGCACAAGGCTTACCTGCACCGGTCCGGCCGCACGGCGCGGGCCGGGAACGCGGGTGACGTCGTGACCGTCGTGCTGCCCGAGCAGCGCAAGGACACTCATGCGCTGATGCGTCGTGCCGGAATCCGGGTCACTCCGCAAGAGGTCACCGCCGACTCGGCCGCCGTACATGAGCTGGTCGGTGACATTGCGCCCTATCAAGCTCCCGCGCCGAAGCAGGTGGCGGCACCGAAGAAGGCGGGCGCACCGAAAAAGGGGGCCGCGCCGAAGAAGGGGGCCGCGCCGAGGAATGGTGCGGCGCCGCATGGTTCGCCGCGGCCGAGGTCCGCGGGTTCCGGCAGCCGCCGACGGGGTCCCCGGCCTGGTCGTATGCGTCAGGAAACGTCATAGGACGCAATCAGTTTCAATGATTGCGGCTTGCGCTACGCTAGTTGTCCGGTCGTTGTTGGTACGTCCGGTAGTTAAATGAAAGAAGTAAGTGAATGGCACAGGGAACTGTGAAATGGTTCAACGGAGAAAAGGGCTTCGGCTTCATCACTCCTGACGACGGCACGAAGGACCTCTTCGTCCACTACTCGGAGATCCAGGGCAGTGGCTATCGCTCGCTCGAGGAGAACCAGCGGGTTCAGTTCGAGGTTGAGCAAGGTACCAAGGGGCCCCAGGCGGTAGGAGTCAGCGCCGTCTAGGAACCCCTCGCAAATTTTCGGGGAAATCCAGCCTTAGCGGCTCATCCACTCGATGGGTGTGCCGTGTGACCGGCCCGGATCGGGTCGGTGACGGTTCGCTGGGTTCCCCGAACGGAAGCTGTAGCACTTCCCCCGGCTGTTTCGCTGTGCGCCCACCAGGGCTTCGGGAGCGGTACCGCCGGGGGAAGTCGGCCGTGCTCGATCTGGTCGTTGAACCGGGGGAGCGCGCGCACAAACCCCCAGCAAGATCACCTCGGCCCGGCAGGATCTACGGGGCTTGGCCGCCGTGCCCGCCGATGCCGCCCGAACCGCCGAAACCGCCATGATCGCCGGACGGCCCGGTGCCTTCGGTGCCGGGTTGGACGGGCCCACCGGCGTATACGCCGCCGCTGGTGTAAGCGGTACCGCCGGCTCCACCGTTGCCGCCGTCGCCGCCCCATCCGGGGTTGAGCACGCCGTATCTGTTCACGCCGTTACCGCCCCAGCCGCCGAAACCGCCGTCACCACAGGATCTGAAGAAAAGCGTGCCCTTCGGGCGGGTGCCGCCGTCGCCGCCGTTGCCCCCGTTGCCGCCGTTGAAACCCCAGCCGCCATACCCGCCGTTGCCGCCGTCGATGTCGGGTTGATCGCTGGTGGTGGAGCCGTTGCCGCCATCGCCGCCGTCACCGCCGTCGCCCATGGTTCCCTGGACACCGTGGGCGGCCCTGGTGGCGCCGTCACCGCTGAGGCCGCCCTGACCGCCACTGCCCCCGTAGGCGCCGTTCCCAGCGTTACCGCCATCCCCTCCGGAGCGCCACGACGGGTCACCGGAATGGCCGTCACCTCCATCGGCGCCGTTGCCGCCGTCGCCGCCGTTGCCGCCCATACCTCCGGTACCGGCGGCGCCGTCGTGGAATCCCTCGGCGAGGGCATGACCGCCAGCGCCACCGGCCCCGCCGTCGCCGCCGTTGCCGCCGCGCGCACCGGCCCCGCCGGAACCGCCGCGGTCTCCCGGAAACTCCCCGGCCGACCCGGCTTGGCCGTCACCGCCGATGCCGCCGGCGCCGCCGGTGCCGCCGATTCCGCCGGCACCACCGTGGCCTTTGATGTGTCCGCCATCGCCGCCGATCCCGCCCACACCGCCATTACCGGCATCGCCGGCCCTAAACCCTTGCGCGCCCGGGGTTCCGCCGGGTGAGCCGGGGCCGCCGGCCCCGCCGATGCCGCCGGTTCCGCCGGTACCGCCGTTGCCGTAGTCCCCGGCATTGCCGCCCTTGCCGCCGGGCCCGCCATCGCTGCCCCGCCCGCCGGGCGCTCCGGTGGCCCCGGGGCCACCATCGCCGCCACGGCCACCGTCACCGATCCCGCGGGCATCCCCACCCGGACCACCCGCGCCACCGGCCACGGTGGGGTCAAACGAAGCCGCCCCGGGACTACCCGGCCCGCCATCACCGAACACCAAACCCCCATCACCACCGGCCCCGCCGGCCATCATGGCCACACCCGAGTTAGCCCACCCGGCCCCACCGGCACCACCAGCACCGATCAACCCCGCATCCCCACCACGGCCGGCCGCACTGGTGGCCGTGGCCGCCGCCCCCGGGCCGCCATCACCGAACAACCACCCCCCGGCCTGTTCGGCACCACCATCGACACCCGCGACCCCCGCCGCCCCGTTGCCGATCAACTCCCGGCCGGTCAACGACTCAAACGGCGCATTGACCAACGGATCGAGCAGCTCACCCGCCGGACTGGCCAGCCAGGCCTGCCCCAGCGTTTGCACCGGCTCCGCCAACACCTGAAACTGCCCATCGGCCACCGCCGCCGCCGCCGCGGCGGTCTCGGTCTCCAGATAGGCGGTCCTGGCCGCATCCAGGATCTGCACGAAACGCTGATGGAACTGCTCCAACTGGGCGCCGAAGAGCTGGTAGTCCTGCCCCAGACCGCGGAACAACCCCACCACCGCCACCGACACCTCATCACCACCGGCGGGCACCATCGTGGTGGTCGCCGCCGCCGCGGCCGCGTTGGCCACCCCGATCGAGGACCCGATACGCGCTAAATTCCCCACCCCGTCGGCCACCACCTGCGGGGCCACCCTGACCAACGACACCACACCCACCGCCCCTTCAGCCCACCACACCCAACACCGATCGGCCGACGATATCGACGCAGGTCAACGACCTATCCACGAATCACCAAGATCACCACAACACGAAAAACACCCACCGGCGCACCACCGCGCCCCCCGTCGCAGCCCACCCACCACCGACTGCACCACCACCCCCCAACCACACCCCACAACGTCTCACCCATGAGAAAACGTGTGCGCTCGATGAGGCGCGCCCGGTCAGCGCGCGGCGACTAATGGCTGGACGACACCGCGGAAACCGGTGTCCCGTGAGGGGCCCTAGTTCTGCACCAGGTCAGCCAGCGGCTCCGCGCCGGTAAGCCAGTGCCGGCCGGCCTGGCGGGCCGCCTCCCACTTGGGGACGCTCACCGCATCGTCTTGGCCCAGGTCCGCCGGGGTAGGACCCATGCGCCCGGCCAGCGGAGCCAGTGCGTCCAGATCGAAGTTGTACACCTCGGCCGCCGCCAGGCCCAGGATCTGGCGGGTCTCGTCGATGGGGATGTCCCAAAACGATCGCCGCAGCCATTCCCGGGTGTGCGGCCAGGTCCCTTCCGGATGCGGAAAGTCGTTGCCCCACAGCATGTTGGACACCCCGATCTCGTAGCGCCGCGCCAGCTCCCGGCGCTCGGTGGTGGTGGCCCCGATAAAACAGTTGCGGTCGAAGTAGGCCGAGGGGGGCATCGTCAGGTCGCCCTCCAGCAGATGGCTCATCTTCTTGGCCGAGTGCTCCCGCAGGTACCGCGTGTCCATCAGCCACAGCAGGTCGTTGGCCCAAAACGCGCCACACTCGGTGGCGCCCCAGCGCAGCCCGGGGAAGCGCTCGAACACCCCCGACCACAACGCGAACCACAGCGGGCGGACTCCCCACCAGCGCACCTCGGTGACATAGATGCCCAGGTGCTCGCCGTACTCCTGCTGCGGGGCGGCGCCGACGTGGGTGTGTACCGGCATCTGCAGGTCCTGGCAGGCGGCCCAGACCTTGTCATAGCGACGGTCGTGGTAAGGCGGGTAGCTGGCCCACAGGGCGGGAATCATGATCCCGCCCCGCAGCCCCGACTCCGCCGCCCGGGTGATCTCGGCGACCGCCGCGTCGACGTCGGCCAGGATCGGCACCACCGCGACGCCCGCGCGGCGCTCGGGGCTGTGGCTGCACAGCTCGGCCAACCAGCGGTTGTGGGCCCGCGCCCCGGCCATGGCCCGCCCCGGGTCGAGCGAGCCCGACTGGGCCAGACCGGCGCCGAAGGGCGCGCCGGCGACCCCGGAAACGGCGTCGGCGTCGGGGAAGATGACCTCGCCGACCACCCCGTCGCTGTCGAGCTCCTTGTCCCGCAGGCCCACATCCCAGCCACCGGCGATGCCCTCGCCGTGCTCGGAGAACCAGTCCTGCGCGAACTGTTCGTCGATGAACCCACCGACCTGCGACGCGGCGGCCTTCTCGGCCAGGTAGACCTCGAAGTCCTCGCGGTAGTCGGGGTCGACGTACTCGCGGTACTGCTCGGTCGGCAGCTCGGCGTGGCAGTCCGCGGAGATGACCACATACGGTTCCAGGGGGTTCGGGGCCTTACGGGCTTCCATGGAGAGTCCTCTCGCTACCAGGCGCGGATGGGGTCGGGCTCGAACGCGGTGCTGCTCGCGTCGGCGGGGATGGCTGCCAGTGGCTCGGCGACTTCGGTGACGGTTGGGCCGATGCGGGCGGCCAGCGGCGCGAGGGCCTGCAGATCGAAGCCGTAGACGGCCGCCGCATTCCCGCCCACCATGGCCGCCACCTCGTCGGGGTCGACGTCGCTGAAGGTGTGGCGCAGCGCTTCCCGGCTGTAGGGAGCGGTCCCTTCCATGTGCGGGTAGTCGCTGCCCCACATGATGCGGTCGACACCGATTCGGTGGCGCTGTGCACATTCGACCGGGCGCAGGAAGCTGGCGCCGACGTAGCACTGGCGGGCCCAGTACTGGCTGGGCTGCAGCGGCAGCGAGCCGGCGGTGGGCCCGGCGAAGCGGGCGATGGCCGAATTGGGCCGCCGGTAACGGGCTGCCGCCACGTCCAGTGAGTCGAGGGTCGCCGGTATCCACCCGGTGCCTTGCTCGGTCAGGACCACGGTGAGATCCGGATAGCGATCGAGCACGCCGCTGAAGATCAGGTGCCAGAGCGCGCGATGTGCCCACCAGTGCGACTCGTACACCCACACCGCCAGCGAGCTACCCCATCCGTCGATCGGGCTGGGTCCGGCATTGCCGCCGTGGTGGTTGATCACCAGGCCCGCCTGCGCGCACGCCGCCCAGAGCGGCTCCCAGTGCTCGGCATACAGCGCGGGGATGCCGGTGCCGGGGGCAACCCCGGGCAGCAACACGCCGCCGCGCAGCCCCAGCTTGGCGATCTGTGCCACTTCGGCGACGGCCTCGTCGACGTCCCCGAGCAGGATCTGGCCCACCCCGGCGCGCCGTTTGGGGGACAACGAGCAGAAGTCCGCCAGCCAGCGATTGTGCGCACGCAGGCCGGCCCACCGCAGTTCGAGGTCCCGGGCGGTACTCGGTGGGGGAGCGGCCAAGCTGCCCTGCGGGAAGAACGGCGGCACCGTATTGGGGAAGATGACCTCTCCCGCAACGCCATCGGAGTCCAGTTCCGCGTTGCGACGATCGCTGTCCCAGTTGTGTTCGGCGTCCGGCTCGCTGAGGTCGCCGAACGGATTCACAAACGTCTTGGCCCAGTCGTCGAACTCGTCTTGGTACTTCGCCTCGAGATACTCGCGGTAGTCGAGCAGGTCCGCCCCGGCGTGGCAGTCAGCCGAAATAACCGTGTATCGGTCCATGGCTATGCCCGGGCCGGCTCAGGGCTGGGGGGCGTGGCCGGGGCTGGGGCGTCATGGGGTTCGTCATAGCGCTGGTGCACATAGGACAGCAGCCACTCCTGGGGTACCCGGGTGGCGATCCGACCCACCTGGATGGTGCGCCGGCGGCACCAGGTGATCGACCTGATCTGGCGAATCACGATGTCGGCCACGGGGTCCAGCGGAGACTCGCCGAGCTCGAGGCTGCCGTCGATGTTCTCCAGCAGCTCGTAGTGGCGGTGATATTCGCCGTAGACCAAGTGCGGGTCGGTGATGCCGTTGCCGTCGGGGGAGTGCAGGAACTTGAAGTAGAACTCGGTGTTCACCTGGTCGGGCGGCAACGGCGCGCCGCGGCTCACCTGACCGCTGACGGTGATCAGCCGATAGCCCATCCGGTCAACGGTGGCGCTGACGCGGCTACCGGCATGGTCGACCTCGATGTGGGCCAATTTCTTTGGTTCACCGAATGTTTCGCGCCCACCGGTGACCGACTGTTCGGTGGACTGGGGCATGAAAAGGGGGTAATCGCCCTGCAGGTCGCCGTGCCGGCGGTCACCGCAAACACCGCCGACCCGAATGGCGGGCGACCCGCTATCTGGACCCGCTGCAGCTGGACCCGCACCAGCGGTTCGTCGGCCGGCTGCAGCGGTTTGGGCAGCACGGCCGCGACGATCTGCGGATCGGTGAGGTAGGTGACGGTCACCGCCTCGGTGGCGATGGGTGCCTTGGTGGCATCGATCTCATGGTCGACTTGCGTTTCGGGTGGGCGGGGACCATAGCGAACTGCGTTGGTAATCAACGCCTTCCTCCTTCGGTTTCCGGCTCCTTGGCGGCGTTGCGGCCGAGCACATCCACCAGGTAGTCGGGGTCGGCGCGGGCCACGATCGATGCCGCCTTGCGGGTGACCACCTCATCGGCCGGTGTGGGCGGGCCCATCATCCAGAACCGGTCGGCTCGTATTCCCTCCACCACTTGGTCGGCGACCGCGGCGAGCGGGGTGAACTCGACGCGGGCGCCGGCGGCCTCGAAGCGACCCACGACGTCGGCCAGGGTGTGCTCGGGGGTGCGGCGCGTCTGGGTCGCGGCGTAGCGCTGTGGCCGGTGCCGCCATGACTCCCAGATGCCGGTGTTGAGGAAACCGCCGGGGAAAAGGGCATGCGCCCGCACCCGCGTCCCGGTCATCTCCAGGTGGGTGTAGAGGCTCTCGGTCAGGCAGAGCACGGCGGCCTTGGTCATCGGATAGACCGCCATGGCCGGCCCGCCCATGGCCCCCCGGGCGATCGGCGCGAACCCGCCGTTGCCCGAGCAGGTGTTCACCACGTGTCCCTCGCCGCGCTCGAGCAGGATGGGCACGAAGGCTTTGATGCCGTGGATGACGCCCACGACGTTGACATCTATCCCCCAGTGCCAGTCGGCTAGGTCGTGTTCCCACATGTAGCCCTCGGAGACCCCGCCGGTGCCGGCGTTGTTGCACACCACGTGCACCGCGCCGAATCGGTGCAACGTCTCCTTGGCCAACGCCTCGACCGAGGAATAGTCGGTAACGTCGGTAACCACGCCGACCGCCTCGATGCCCTCGTCTGTGAGTGCGCGGGTCGCCCGGTCCAGCGGTTCGGCGAGGACGTCGGCGAGCACCACCTTCATGCCTTCCATGCCGAAGCGCTTCCCCAGGGCTCGGACTATGCCTCCGGCCCCGCCGGTCACCACGGCCACCTTGCCTTGAAGGTCCTGCATCGAGGCATCCACTGAGGCATCCATTGAGGCAATCGTCACATCTTGCAGATGTTGCCTCAAGGGGTTGAATCGGGAACGTTTCCGGCTCCGGCCGCGGGGTCTCCCGTCCACGCCACCACCCCATCGGGTCGCGTCGAGCCGCGCCCGCGGCGATTACCGTCCACCGACACCGAGGAAACCAACGAAATTGACCCGCCGATACATTCTCACCGGCACGCCTGGAGCGGGTAAGACGTCGATCTTGCGGCGGCTCGCACAGCTCGGACACGCCGTCGTGGCGGAGGCCGCCACCGATGTCATCCTCGGTCGGCAGGCGCGCGGCGAAGACGCACCCTGGACGGGTGCGACCAAAGCGTCGTTTATCGACGAGGTTGTCGAGACACAGCGCCGGCGCCAAGTTGCGGCCGACCCGACGGGCCCCGGCGTTTGCTTCTTTGACCGCTCGCCGGTGTGCACCCACGCGCTCGCCGTCTATCTCGGGCTGCCCGTTTGCGCGGCGCTGACGGCCGAGCTTGACCGGATTGCCGCCGAGCACACCTATCAGCGGCAGGTCTTTTTCGTCCGGAACTTGGGCTTCTGCCAACTCACCACGACCCGCCGAATCGACATGGCGGAGGCGTAGAGGTTCGAACGAATCCACGAAGACAGCTACCGCGAATTCGGTTATCAACTCATCGATATTCCGGCCGACCGGCTCGACCGTCGGGTCGCGACGATCAGCCGGATGATCTCGCCGCTCGCGCCGTGACCACCCCGCGACCGCGGCGGGCCGGGACACGACGCAACTGATCGGTGGCCATTGTCGCGGCAAAGGCGCAGCGGATTGGTCTTATAGCACAAGGGGTGGGTTGGCGGGTCGGTCGCCCAACAGGACATGATCGTCCACACCGTGTTTACTTAGTCCACATTCGTTCGCCACCCGACGAGGTTTTTATCCATGCGCTTTGTTGATTTCAAGGCCAAGACGCCGCTTATCGGAATGTCGATGGTCTTTGGTGCCATGGCACTTGTCGCGGTTACCGCATACCTGCACGTAGGTTGGTATTCGATCATCGGCTATGCGATCGCCGCCGCGGTGGCGGCGTTCGGCTTCATCTTTACGTTTCGTGATATTCCGACACCACCACACACTCCGGGCCTGGACGATCCCGCGGGCTCGGAACCTGCCCCCGGCGGCTGATCCCCACAGCCAGCGACCGAACTGGGAAAGAGGCATCTGAGCGTTGAGAACCCCGTCGAGCCCGACCCATCCCGATGACATCGCTCTCGCGAGCGAAGATGCCGGCTATCACAAGAGCCTTAAGCCGCGGCAGCTACAGATGATCGCGATCGGCGGTGCGATTGGCACCGGCCTGTTCCTTGGCGCCGGTGGACGGCTGGCCAGCGCCGGTCCGGCACTGTTTCTGGTCTACGCGGTCTGTGGAGTGTTCGCCTTCCTGATCTTGCGGGCGTTGGGTGAACTCGTGCTGCACCGGCCGTCGTCGGGCTCGTTTGTCTCCTATGTGCGCGAATTCTTCGGCGAAAAGGCGGCCTATGTCGCCGGCTGGATGTATTTCCTGAACTGGGCGATGACCTCGATTGTCGACTCGACAGCGATCGCCACCTACTTCCATTTCTGGCGGGTGTTCGAGGGCATCCCGCAGTGGGCGCTGGCGTTGTTCGCGCTGGGTATCGCGTTGAGCATGAACCTGATTTCGGTGACCCTGTTCGGTGAGATCGAGTTCTGGGCGGCCCTGATCAAGGTGGTGTCGCTGCTGACTTTCCTGGTCGTGGGCATCATATTCCTGGCCGGCCGTTACCCCGTCGATGGTCATTCCACCGGTCTCGGCCTGCTCGCCCACGGCGGCGGACTCTTCCCGTACGGCCTGCTGCCGCTGGTCGTCGTCACCTCGGGCGTGGTCTTCGCCTATGCGGCGGTCGAGCTGGTCGGCACGGCAGCGGGGGAGACGGCGGAGCCGGAGAAGGTGATGCCGCGTGCCATCAACTCGGTGATCGCGCGTATTGCCCTGTTCTACGTTGGATCGCTGTTCTTACTCGGCCTGCTGCTCCCTACACCGACTACAAGGCCGGTGAGAGCCCGTTTGTCACCTTCTTCGACAAGATCGGGGTCACCGGCGCCGGCTCGATCATGAACGTGGTGGTGATGACCGCGGCGTTCTCCAGCCTCAACGCGGGTTTGTATTCGACCGGGCGCATCCTGCGGTCGATGGCGATGAACGGCAGTGCCCCGAGTTTCACCGCACGGATGTCGCAACGAGGAGTTCCCTACGGCGGGATCTGTCTGACGGCTGCCATCGGCCTGATCGGGGTGCTGCTCAACGGCGTCGTGCCCGAGATGGCTTTCGAGATCGTCCTCAATATCGCGGCGCTGGGCATCCTCGCGTCCTGGGCAACCATCGTGTGCTGCCAGATCCAGCTGTTCCGCTGGTCGAAGCAGGGCATCGTGTACCGGCCGTCGTTTCGGATGTGGGGCGCGCCCTACACCGGTTATCTCACCTTGTGTTCCTGTTCGCGGTGCTGGTTCTGATGGGGTTCTCCTACCCAATCGACACCTGGACGGTGGCGACCCTGGGACTGATCATTCCGATGCTGATCGGCGGTTGGTTCCTGGTCCGCGACCGCGTGCTGGAGATTGCGCGCAGACGTATCGGCTATATCGGTGAATTTCCCGTGGTTGCCAATCCGGGGCCGATGGACAAGAAATAGCGGAATCCGGCGGTGACTGCCGGGCCCGATCGGGCGCGATGAGGCCGTGTTTGCTTGGTTATCTTGGTATAACCTCGAGGTATGGTCACCCGCACCCCGACGCGTAAGGCGGCGCCGCGACGGCGTCAGCGGGCCAGCGCGTCGGCCGCACAGCTGAGTTCCGCGGTGCACGCGGTGTTGGACGCGGCGCCCGCGTCGGTCAAAGCGGGCTTTGTAGAAGCCGTCGCGGCACGGGACACGGGCGGTCTGGACGAATCGTTGTGGGGTAGTGCGCCAACCGCCAAGGAGATGAGCAGCGCTGCGCTGCAGGCATTGCAGGACGACTTCGTTGCCCGCCGAGAATTGCTGACCATGTCGCTGTCGACGGCGGAGGTTGCCGAGTTGCTCGACATCTCCAGCCAGGCCGTGCTTGACCGGATCACCGGTGGCGACCTGATCGGTCTCAAGGACGGGCGCCAGTGGCGAATACCCATGTGGCAGCTCAACGCCGGGGCACAACGCGGCTTTCTGTCGGGAATCGCCGAACTGCGACAGGCCTTTCCGGGGGGAATCGTCGCCTTGAGCAAGTGGGCCGCCACGCCGAACCCGGAACTGGGTGACATCACACCGGCCGATGCCCTGGCCGCCGGTCGCGTCGACGATGTGATCGCGGTGGTGGCGAAGTCGACCGCGGCGGCGTGGTAGCCGACCTCGGCGAACCGAATCGTCCGCTCTCAGGTGGTCGGGTCTGGACGTGGAAGTGGCCGGAAACGCTGAGCGCCCGCGGCTGGCAGTGGTGCCGGGTCTATCACCTGTCCGCGCACACCCCGGACGCCATCACCCATCGCGCCTTCGGGCCGCTGCACCGCCTCGACCACCACACGCCGCCGGCAGCTCATCCGGCGATCTGTCCCGAGGGAAGATCTGTGCTCTACGTTGCCGGCACCCTGGCCACCGCGCTGGGCGAGGTCTTTGGTGACCTGGGCGAGGCCGCCGTCTGTCCCCGGTTTCGCGTCGGGCTGTTGCGTCCGCGCACCGAGATCGTGGTGCTGGATCTGCGATCCGAGGGCGCCGCGATGCGCATTGGCGCGTTGCCGTCGCTGGCCACCGGCGCCTATCCACGGGTTCGCACTCAGGCCTGGGCACGGGCCATCTACGAAGATCAGCCGGCGCGTCGCCCGGTACACGGTGTCTACTACCACGCCGCGCACAGCAACGGTCGCGCGCTGGCGTTGTGGGACACCGATGGTGCTGTCGACCATGTGCGGACTCGCGCGCGCCAGCGCCAGGTCTTCGCGCTGGCCGACGCGGCTATCTGGCCTCGGGTTCTGGTGGCCGCCGCCGAGCTCGCGACGACCGCCGCACGGGTCGATTCCTGCCCGTTGTGTGACATTTCGGCAACTTGACCAAACCGCGCGCGGTAGGCTCTGTGACACCAGTGACGGCGTCGTTGAACCCCAAGAAGGACTCGCATTGCTTGCCGCGACGAGGATCATGATGGCGACGGCCGGTGCTGCCCGATGACCAACGACCCGGCCGAGATCTCCAGCCGTAAGCGCCGGCACATCGACGTGTGCCTCAACGACGAGGTCAACTACGTCGGCGTGACGACCGGGCTCGAACGCTACCGCCTGCCCTTCAACGCACTGACCCAAACCAGCCTCGCCGACATCGACTTGTCGGCCGAGTTTTTCGGCGCGCCATTGCGTGCCCCGGTCCTGATCGGCGCGATGACCGGCGGTGCCGAGCTGTCCGCGATGATCAACCGAAATTTGGCCACCGCCGCGCAGCGCCTCGGTATCGGAATGATGCTGGGCTCGCAGCGGATCATGCTCGACGATGCCCGCGGGCAGCGGGCGGCGTCGAGTTTCGCGGTGCGCGAGGTGGCACCCGACGTGTTGTTGATCGGCAACATCGGTCTGGCTCAGGTGACCAAGGCCGCGGTTCCCGCGGTGGCCGCCGCGCTGCGCCGGGTTGGCGCGAATGCACTTGCGGTGCACGCTAACTCACTGCAGGAAGCGATGCAGCACGGTGGTGATACCGACTTCTCCGGGTCGCTGGGCCGGCTGCGCGACGCGGCCGACCTGCTGGACTATCCGGTGCTGCTCAAGGAGGTTGGCCACGGTATCGGGGCCGGGGCCGTCGCGCAGCTGCTGTGGCTGCCCGGCGGGCTGCCGGTATCGGGTATCGACGTGGCCGGCGCCGGAGGAACCTCATGGTCGCGGGTGGAGCAGTTGGTTCGCTACGGCGAGCTGCGCTATCCGGAATTGGCTGACTGGGGTATCCCCACCGCTGAGGCGATTGTCGAGGTGCGCCAAGCGTTGCCGGCTGTCCCGCTGGTCGCCTCCGGTGGCATCCGCACCGGAATGGATGCGGCCAAAGCGATCGCCCTGGGCGCCGATGTGGTCGCGATTGCCCGCCCGTTGCTTGCGCCGGCGATCGAATCCGCCACGGCGGTGCAGGATTGGCTGCAGCTGTTCCTCGACGAACTCCGAGTCTGCCTGCACTGTTGCGGTGCGCCGGATCTCACGTCGCTGCGCGACATCGGTGTGACAGCCATCCGGTAGCCGAGCGGTTTAGGGGCTTTCCGCCTGCGCCGGCGTTTTGCGGGGGCGCCCCGATGTCGGCGCGGGCGACTCGTAGAGCTCCTTTTCGAAGGTCTCCATCCCGTCCATCATCGCCGTCAACACCCGGTGTGCGGCCCGCAGATCGCGGTCGGACAGATCAGCCATCGCCTCGCGCATGTGGTCGCCGAGCGGCATGAAAAACTTGTGTGCGAGCTCCAGGCTGCTTTGCTCGAAGCGAAGGTGTGATTTGCGCCGGTCGTCCGGATCGGCTTCGCGGCGGATGTGCCCGGCATGGATCATCCGATCGGCAAGATAGGTGATCGCAGCGGCCGAGACGTCCAATCGCTGGCTGAGCTGGGCCGGTGTCACGGGTGTCCCCGCGGTCTCGGCGACCATGATGTGCAGCAACGCCTGGAAGTCGCCGTGGCTGAGATCGTTGTGTCGGGCGTAGTAGCGGCCGACACGGTCAGAATGAGCGGTGATTGAGCGCAGATCAGCCGATAACAGCCGCTCCAGCTCGGCTCGACTCGGCTGTCGATTCACAGCGACGCGCTTGGTCACCTGCCTGCATCCTTTTCGGGCGATAGAGCGACTAGCTTATCGCCCCTATCGCGGCGACCGGTGCACGTGGTCGTCGACGCGGCGATTGCTGTAGAATTTGCTGGAGTTGCCGCCGACGGCACCGTCGCTGGGGCCGGTTTGGCCCGCGGATCGGTCGGCACCGCTGCGGCTGTGCCACCGTTCCAGTGGTTTGGGTGCCCACCAGTTCAATCCGCCAAACACATGCATGAACGCGGGCACCAGCAGCACCCGCACCAATGTGGCGTCGACCAGCACCGCAATGGTCAGACCCACCCCGAACATCCGCATGAAAGACACCTCTGCGGAAATCAGGCCGGCAAACGAGATCGACATCAGCAACGCCGCGGCGGTGATGATCCGGCCGGTGTGGGCCAGGCCCAGAGCGATGCTCTCATCGTTGTCGGCGCTTTGTTGAGGTGATCCAAGCCAGAACTCGCGGATGCGGGACAGCAGGAAGACTTCGTAATCCATCGACAAGCCGAAGGCGATGCAGAACATCAGCACCGGGATATTGGCGACCAACGTGCCGGTTGGTGTGGTACCCAGCGCGCCCAGATGGCTGTCCTGAAAGATCCAGACCAGGGCGCCGAAAGCCGCTGTAAGCGAGAGCATGTTGAGCACCACCGCCTTGATCGGTAGCAGCACACTGCCGGTGAGCAGGAACAGCAGCACCAGTGTCACGATCGCGATGAAGCCGAACACCATGGGTAGCCGCGAGGTAATCCCATTGACGGAGTCGCGGTTCATCTGTGCGACGCCGGTCATTTGCACCGCGGTGTCGCCGGGCAGCGCCACGGCGTGCAGACGATCCAGCTGGTTCGCCGAGGCCTTGGTGTACAGCGGCGCGGTGCTCTCCACGGTCAGGTACGCGCTGCCGGCGGCCATCGCGGTCGGTGCGGAGGGCGGGCCCCGCAACTCGCCGGCAACGAAGGTGCTCGTCGGCGCCGAGACCGCCGACACATCGGATACCTCGGACAATTGGGCGGCGTAGTGATTGAGATCCGGTTTGGTCAGCCCGGCGGTGTCGGTGATGACGACGGTGACTCTGCTCGCCGAGTTCGAGCCGAAATCGCTGCGGATTCGGTCACTGACCATGCGTGCCGACGCGGACGGCGGCAGCACGCGGTCGTCCGGATAGCCCCACTTGATGTTGAGGAACGGGATTCCCAGCGCGATCAACAACACGATGATGGCCAGGCCCACCGGAATCGCGTGGCGGGTGACCAGTTTGGCCGTGCGGTACCAGAAACTCTGCGCAACGGGCCGCGGCGGCGGTTCCGGACGCCCAAGCAGCCGCCGGCCCAGTTTCCAGACGTTGAGCGCGTCGAGCCGGTCGCCGAGCAGCACGATTACCGTTGGTGCGACCACCATCGCGGCCAGGGCCGAAAACGCCACGACCGCAACCCCGGCGTAGGCGAAGGACTTCAGGAAGTACATCGGGAACAGCGCCATCGCGACGAGCGAGAGCCCAACCGTCACCGCCGAGAACAGGACGGTGCGGCCGGCGGTTGTCATGGTGCGAACCAGGGCGTCCTCGTGGCTGCGCCCCTCGCCGAGCTCGTCACGGTACCGGCTGATGATCAGCAAGGTGTAGTCGATCGCGAGGGCCATGCCCAGGGCAACCGTGACATTTAGCGCGAAGATCGACACATCGGTCACCATCGCGACACCGCGCAGCACCGCCAGGGGCCCCAGAATGGCGAAGCCGCCCACGGCCACCGGTAGGGCCGCGGCCAGCAAGCCCCCGAACACCCACACCAGCGCGGCGAAACTGACCGGGACCGCGATGAACTCCATTCGCAGCAAGTCCTTTTCGGTCTGCTGGTTGACCTGTGCATAGACCATCGCGGACCCACCGGCCTGCACCGTCACCCCACCGCGGTCGTGCGCCAACCGCTGCGCCAGCGCCTGCGCGTGCCGGGGTGCGCTGTTTTCGTCGCCCTTGAGCGCGACCAGAATCAGCGCCGATTTCCCGTCGGCGCTGAGCATGTCCGGCGGCGGTTGCGGTGTGTCCCAAGACGATGCCACCTGCGCCACGAAGGGTGATTGCGCGAGTTGGCGCGCGATATCGGTGCCGACGATGCGCGCCGGGCCATCGCGGACACCGTCATCCGAACTCACCAGCAGCACCATCTCCATGTCGCCTCGATGGAACTTGTCGGCGAGCACCGCCGCGGCACGCGCGGATTCGGACGATGGATCCAGAAACCCCCCGGCGGCCAGGCTATTTGCCGCCGGGATGCCGAAGATGGCGGTGCCGATCATGACCAGGATTACCACCGTGATGACCCGCCGTGGCGCGGAGAGGGAGAGTCGGGCCATTCTGGTCAACATGTCTTGTCCTCGAGGCTGTGCTTCTCGTGGCAGCCCGCCTGACTCGGCGGTACGGGCTCACCGGGTTCCCGTTGTCGCTCCCACAGCAGCAGAACGGCAGTGACCATTGCGAAGCCGAACAGGAAGTCTTCAATCGGGATGTCGAACGGGAACCGCAGGCCGGTGATCTGCCGCTCGTCGTAGCTGACGATGGGAGCGCTGAGCTTGGTAAGCCAGCCGTCGACCGGAACCTGAAAGCCCAGCACTATCACCATCGATAGCCAGTAAGCGGGACGCCGGAACAACCCGGTCCGTAGTACCAACAGCTCCAGGGCGCCAACGCCGGCCACGGCCAGCACGGCCGGCACGGTGTACCCCAACCCGGTCATCGTCGGCGGAGCCGGTCGAGGATGGTGCTGACCGCGTTGAGGGTCAACAGGGCGCAGATGGGGATCACCAGAAAGAACAGGACCTCTTCGATCGGGACCTGAAACGGGACGTTCAGCCCGCTGATGTAGCGCGGATCGTAAGTCCACACCCGTGCGGCAACGGCCAACTCGTCCCAGACCAGGAATGCCGCGGCCAGCGGTAGTACCGACCGCAGCAGCCTTCGCGGGCGCCGATATACGCCGGCGCCGAACACTTCCAGCGGCGCGGTGATTGCCAGGCATGCGAGCAGCACCAGCAGGTATTGCCAGCGATCGCTCATGCGGCACCGTACTCGGAGCGATCGGGGATGGCGTCGCTGGTTCGGGCGCGCCATGCTCGTATCAGCCCGGCACCGGCCACCCGCAGACGGCGGGCGGTCCCGACGGTGGCGCGCCGGCCGAACACCGCAAAGTCGTCGCCTTCGATGCGGTCCAGGATTTCCGAATACAGCGTCAAAGCCGTCGCGACACAGGGCCGCGACCGCGGCGCCAGCAGTTGGATCCCGGCGGCGGCGAACCGGTAGGTCTCTCTGGTGATCTCGTGTTGGGCGGCCAGAGCTTCGCGTACCCGGCCATCGCTGCGCTGGTTGTGGTGACACCACATCAGCACATCCCGATCAACGCCATATGCGGCGAGTTCGTCGGCGGGCAGATAGATGCGGTTGCGGGCCAGGTCCTCGTCGACGTCGCGAATGAAGTTGGTGAGCTGAAATGCGCGTCCCAGGGCGGCCGCGTAGGGCATGGCCTCTCGTGCCGGAACGACGGTGCCCAAGATCGGGAGTAACTGTAGGCCAATGGCTTCCGCTGAACCGCGCATGTAGGTGTTGAGCGCATCCCGGTCGGGGTAGTCGGTGATGCTGAGGTCCATGCGCATCGACTCCAGGAAATCTTCGAAAAGATCGGCGCCGATGCCGTAGCGGCGTGCGGTGTGGCTGGCCGCGGCAAGTACCGGGTTATCAGGATGGTCGGCGCCGGAAAAGAACTGCTGTGCCAGCTGCTGCAGTCGCTGGGCGCGAGTGTCGGGGTCCAGCCGCGGATCGAAGGAGTCCAGAATGTCGTCGGCGTACCGGGCGAACCCGTACAGGGCGTGTACGGGTGGTCGCTGATCCGGTGCCAGCAGTCTGGTGGCCAAAAAGAAGGTGCGCCCGCTGGCGGCGTTGATTCGGCGGCTTTGCTGATAGGCCTCGCGCAACCGGGGATCACCGATCCCGGCGGCGTCCAATTCACTGCGAATCATGACAACTGTGCTTTCAGGTCGAGGTGTCGGATTGATCGGGTGGTGTTTCCCGTGATGCGGTCGGCGGCCAGCCGCCCGGAGATCAACGTCGTCGGAACGCCTACGCCAGGTACCGTCGACGAACCCGCCAGCACCGCGTTGTCGATGCCGCGCACCGTGTTCGCCGGGCGGAAGGGACCGGTTTGGCCGAACGTATGCGCCAGCGCGAACGGAGTACCTGCCGCCATGCCCTGCCGGGCCCAGTCCAGGGGAGTGACGACGTCGAGTAGTTCCACGCTGTCGCGAAAGTCCGGAAGCAGCCGGGAGGCGACGGTGTCGATCATGGATTGCGCGTAGCTACCACCGGCGCTGCCCCAATCGACCCGGCCCGCGGTCAGGTTGGGTGCCGGCGCGAGTAGATAGAGCAGATCTCGGCCCGGCGGTGCGAGGGCGGGATCGCCCGCGGTCGGTCGGGTGACCAACAACGATGGATCTCGCATCAGCCGGCCGTCGCGAATGATGTCGGTGAACGTCTGCTCCCATGCCTGTCCGAAAAGAATCGTGTGATGGGCCGCCGGCTCACTCGCGGTCGAGGCGCTGCGGCAGCCGGCGTGCACGACGACCGCCGACGGTGCCGCGCGTAGCCGGCGAAGCCGGCGGGGGGTTCGGCCCAGTAGGCGGTATGTGGTGGGCAACTCGGTGGTCAACACCACTGCATCGCAGGCAATGCGCTCGCCCCTGTCGGTGCGGACAGCGGTTATCTGCGCGTCGTCGCGCTCGAGTTCGCTTACCTGCGAACCGTAATGAAACTGCACGCGCGCGCAGGCCGCGGCGGCCGCCAGCGCGTCAGGCAGGGCACGAACCCCGCCGCGCGGAAAGAACACCCCCGATATGGTGTCCATATAGGCGATAACGGCATAGGCTGCCAGTGCATCTTGCGGCGCCACCCCGGCGTAGAGGGACTGGAAGGTGAACACCCGACGCAGCCTCGGGTCGGTGATGTGGCGCTTGACCATGCTGTCCCAGTTGCGAAATCCGCCGGCAGCCGCCAGTCGCGCCAGCTGCGGGGTGAGCAGTGATAGGGGCGAATCGAAGTTCGAGCCAATGAAGCCGGCGAATTCGATGCGGTACAGGCGGGTCAACCACTCGCGCAGCCGAAGATAACCGGTAGCTTGCTCGGGACCGGCGAAGTTCTCGATCGCCGCGACCATCCGATCCGCGTCGCAGTGCACATCGATCGAACTTCCGTCGGCGAACATGGCGGTGTAGGCCGGATCGACGGGAAGCAACTCCAGCCGATCCGAGATCGTCTCACCCACGGCCGCAAAGACCTCGTCGATAAGGTCTGGAATGGTGAGAACAGTTGGGCCGGTATCGATTCGGTATCCATCGATGTCGAGTCGGCCGGCACGTCCACCCGGCCAAGCCTCGCGTTCGACGACCGTGACGCTGCGGCCGCGGCCCGCCAGGTGTAGCGCCGTGGCCAACCCCGCTAGTCCCGCACCGATCACCACCACGTGATCGGCAGTGCCTTCAATGGTTCGCATCGCGGCTCCCTAATTCGCGTGATCTCACGTGCTGCGCTGCACGCAGGCTGCTGCCAGGTCGCCCAGCGCGGCTCGGGTTTGCTGCCCGATCGTCATGTCGGCTAATAGTGTTCGAACGCGATCGACACGGCGGTCAATCGTGTCCTCGATTCGCTGCACAGCTCCCGTCGCGGTGATCAGTCGTTTGCGGTGATCAACCGCAGCGTCGTCGAGCTCAGCCCGATGCATCAGCTAGTGAAGCTGCCGACGCGTCGGCGGATCGGCCATCTCGTAGGCGGCGACCACGACGCTGGTTGCCTTGCGTTCGCGGAGATCGTCGCCACTGGGTTTGCCGGTGATCGCCGGTGTACCAAACACTCCCAGCATGTCGTCGCGCAGTTGAAACGCTTCTCCAACGGCGTCGCCGTATCGCGCGAGCTGTTCCAGCGTGCGCTCATCGCAATCGGCCATCGCGGCTCCCATCTCGAGCGGCCGGCGCACCGTGTAGTTACCCGACTTGCGCCGCGCCACGTCCAAGACGGCATCCAGTGTCGGCAGGTTGCGGATATCGTTGGACAGGTCGCAAAGCTGGCCCACCGCGAGTTCGATGCGCATGGCGTCGTAGCGGGGCCATACCTGCCGCAGACGGCGGTCCTCGACCCCGCTTTCGCGCAGCATCTGCTCGGCCCAGACCAGGCAGATGTCTCCGAGTAGTACGGCCGCCGATTCGCCGAAACGTGCTGCGGCACCGGATAGCCCGCGCCGCTGGTGGCACCGGGCCAGCTGGACATGGACGGCTGGACTGCCTCGTCGTTGCGGGGATTGGTCCATCACGTCGTCTTGGAGGAGCGCAAAGGCGTGGAGCAGCTCCAGGCTTGCCGCGGCCGATAATGCCGCATTGTTGGGACCGGCGCCGCCCAACCAGCCCAGGTACATGAAGGTCGATCTCAGGCATTTGCCCTCGGAAACAAACCGCAGAAGTATGTCGCCGGCGACCTCCCACCCCGACCCGCCAAGCGCGCTGGCGCTGCGGTCAGAGACGAAGTCGGCGATCTGGGCCAGTTCCGCGGTGCGCAGCCGGGAGCGCCAATCTGCGTCGCCGAGGGAGACCGCGTCGCCGGTGGACGCCATTCGGCCGGAATCGGGTGAATCGACGGCTGTGGCCAAGGACAGGGTTGGTCGCTGTCTGGTCGACACCATTTCGTCAGGTTCGCTCAGCCGTTGGCCGTGGGCGCTAGAAGACACCGGAGCACACCCCTCTCGTAGGTGCAGAGTGTCTCGGGTTCATCCCTGATTGGCGATGTTGCTGCACCCAGGCTACCCGATGTGCTTCATAAACGTAATGATTAATTATATGAAGTGCGTCTGAGGTTTGGCGGCGCTGACGGCGCGGAGTTGGCCCTCGGCATGAACCGAACGTCTGATAGACAGGTATGCCGGTAGTCGCGGCGCGATGCGCCAGGTTCGAGCTGGTGCCGGCGGGTTAGGTTGCCAGCGCACGGATGCCGGCCAGGGCGGGGTTGCCGACAGTGGTGTCGCATGCCGATCGAGGAGAGTGACGCGACGCGTCAGGGGGGGGGTGCCGATGTCGTTTCTAGCTCGTATTCGTGACATGGATGCCACCGCGTGGCGGTCGGCCACCTGGTCGGCGCCGGTGGTCATTCAATTCTGTTTGCTGCTGTTGCTTGCCGCCATGTGGCTGTTGGGGAAGTGGGCATTTCCGACGGAAAGCGGGCGAAGCGAACGCACGCTGTTGCTGACCGCGACGGCCCTGGCGACGCTTGTTTCGCTGGGGGCCGGTGCGGTGTTGCTCAACTCGAGTTCCTCGCAGCGGCGCGGTATTGGCTTAGGCGTCACCGGCGCCGCCGGGGTTGTCCTGATCGGCGGCATCGCCTTCGCCTTCTTGGTGTTGCGTTGACCGGGGCGACCGGCCGTTATGGACCGATCAGCTTCGCGGTGGCGCTGGCCCACATCCTGGTGGTGGAGTTCGCGACCTGGCTTTGTGTTCTCTCAGTTCCGCCGCTGGCGGTCTTCGTACTCCTCGTGTCGCTGATCTACCTGTCGATTTCCTCCGTTGTTGCCAAGAGCCCGGGCAAACTCGGTCAGGTTGGGCGGGGGGATGCTGATTGGCACCGTAGCGGCGCCGCTGTCGCTTGCGATCCTTATCGCGGCCATTCTGGTGGCTCGTCTCTTCCCGGCCGGTTAGCGCCCGCGACCGGCGTCGTCAGTGGCGCACGCTGGCGGTAGGGGCCGGACCGTCGCCGCAAGATTCGCCGTTGAGCTGACAATTCGCAGGCGCCGAATACGTGCTGGTCTGGGCGGCCTGGAAACCGACGGTGACCGAGCTGCCGGGGGCGATGGTGGTGTTGTAGGACTCCGGTGTCAGGACGTAGTGCGTGCCGGTCTTGGAGAGTTTGCTGCTCCACGCTCGGGTGACGGATTCGTCTGCGGGCAGATCGAATTCGAGCTTCCAGCCATCCAGGGCTGTGGACCCGGTATTGGCGATTTCGTAGTTGGCGACAAAGCCGGTATTCCATTGTGAGATCACCGCCAGTGTTGCCGCCGCATCGTCGGCGGACGGGGGTGGCGGCGCGCTGGCCGGCGCGGTGGTCGGTGTGGGCGCGGTGGCTGTGGCCGGCGCTAGGTCCGGCGCACTGGTGCAGGACTCGCCGTTGAGCACACAGTTCTGTGGGGCCGAGAATTCGCCGTCTAGCGTGGCCTGAAAGCCAATACTGATGGAGTGGTCCGGCGCGATGGTGCGGTTGTACTCTTCGGGTGTTAGGACGTAATGCGTTCCCGATTGGGCCAGCTTGCTGCTCCACGAATTTGTTACAGATTCCTCGGCGGGCAGGTCGAATTCGAGCTTCCAGTCCGCCAACTCGGTCGTGCCGGGATTGGCGATCCGGTAGTTGGCGACGAAGCCGGTGTCCCATTGTGACGTCACCGCCAGCGTTGCGGTTATCGCTGCCGCGTGTGCGGTGGGGGTGGCGAGAAAAGCGGAGCAGACCAGGACAAATGCCGCGACGACAGCGTGAAGCGCGGGGCGCCGGTGGCGCTCGTTGCGATTCTCGTCGGACACCGCGCCAACGGTATAGTTCGATTAGCAACATATGTAATGGCGGTGTTTGAAAGCTGCGGTATCTTCGCCCAACCGAAACCCCGGCGAAATCTTGCGCCTTTGTTGTTGGCTGGCTGGCTGGCGGCGTGCGATGTCCGTTGGCTCGAAGACACTGGATCCAAGAGTTTTCGGTGACTTTCTGCTCTTGTCCCCCGTGATGGCTGGTTGAGGATTGAATGGTGGTGTCGACAGCTCGACCGCGACCGACAAGTCCGCTGACGCGCCCGACATGTCGACATTCCCAGCCCGCTCAACAATCACAAGGAGAAAGAGATGAACGCGATAGCGCACCGGCAGCACGCGGGGCACGACCATTCGCATGGCGACGGTTGCGGACATGTCGCGATTCCGCATGGTGATCACGTCGACTATCTGCACGACGGTCATCTGCACCGGCGCCACGGCGATCACTTTGACGAATGTGAATCCGGCGACGGCCACTGCGTGTATGACGGGCACGATCACACTCACGGCGATGGCTGCGGCCACGTCGCCGTTCCCCACGGCGATCACGTCGACTACATCCATGACGGATGCCGGCATGCCGCCCACGATGGGCACTACGACGAACATTGATCGGCCGCTGATCGCCGAACACCGTCGGCGATAAACGTGAGAACGGGCTGACCCGACGTAGCCTCGGTGCGGTGAGCAGTATTGCCGATGCACTCCATAGCGGCCCATTGCGAAGGGTTGGCGCCGCCGCTGCCCTCGTCGCCTGCGGTATCACCGCCGCGCCGTCGGGTGTGTGGACGAGTCCCGGCGGGTCATCGATCCCATCGCCTCCGGTGGTCACCTCGGCCGTGCGGGCCGTCGCGACAACGGCCAGCGTGCCGCCCGGGTCCGTCCCACCGGTCAGTGCCGCCGCGGCTGCGGCCGGCCTTGTCGATGTGCGCAGTGTCGTTCCCGACGCCATCATCGACCTGCGCTACGCGACCACCAATAACTTCACCCGCACGCAGCTGTATCCCGCCGATGCCCGATGTCTGGTGCACGAATCGATGGCGCCGGGGTTGACGGCCGCCACGGCGGCGCTGCGCCCGCAAGGGCAGGCGCTGGTGTTCTGGGACTGCTACCGACCGCACGATGTCCAGGTCAAGATGTTCCAGGTGGTCCCGAACCCGGCCTGGGTGGCGCGTCCGGGTCAATACGCCCGCAGCCACGAGGCGGGCCGCTCGGTTGACGTGACCTATGCCAGCGTGTCGCCACAATGCCCGCCCCAGCGGCAGATCAGCGGAATCTGCCTGGCCGACATGGGCACCGACTTCGATGACTTCTCGGCGCGGGCCAAGGCATTCGCCACCGAAGGGGTTAGTGAGGCGGCCCAAGCCGGCCGTAAACGGCTGCGCGACGCGATGAACTACGGCGGGTTGAGCGTGTACTCCGGTGAGTGGTGGCACTTCGATGGCCCGGGGGCGGGGGTCGACCGGCCGATCCTCAATGCTCCGGTCGACTGACTGTCTCATATAATGAGATGGCTGTCTCACTTTTTGATTTAGGCGGGTAGGCTCCGGTTCATGAACGACGAACGCCGAGCCGTCTATACCCATGGGCATCACGAGTCGGTGCTGCGTGGGCACCGTCAGCGCACGGTGGCCAACTCCGCCGGCTACCTATCGCCGCATCTTCGTGCGGGATTGTCCGTGCTCGACATCGGTTGCGGCCCCGGGACTATCACCGTCGACCTCGCGGCGCGCGTGGCGCCCGCTACGGTGACGGCGGTGGAGCCCACCGATGCGGCGCTGAACGTGGCCCGTGCCGAGGCGCAGCGATGCGACGTGTCCAATGTCGCGTTCGTGACCTCCGATGTGCATGCCCTGGACTTTCCCGATGACGTGTTCGACGTAGTCCATGCCCACCAGGTGCTGCAGCACGTGGCCGATCCGGTGCAGGCGCTGCGGGAGATGAAGCGCGTCGGTGCGCCCGGCGGGTTGGTCGCCGCGCGTGACGCCGACTACGCGGGGTTCATCTGGTACCCGCAACTTCCGGCCCTGGACCATTGGCTACAGCTCTATCAGCGGGCGGCGCGTGCCAACGGCGGTGAGCCCGATGCCGGCCGGCGGCTGCTGTCGTGGGCTTGTCAGGCGGGCTTTGCTGACATCACGCCGACCGGCAGCATGTGGTGCTACGCGACCGACGAGATGCGTGCCTGGTGGGGCGGAATGTGGGCCGATCGGATTCTGCGTTCGGATCTGTCTGCCCAACTGCTGGGCTCCGGGATGGCCAGCGCCGCAGATCTGGAGGCGATTTCGCAGGCTTGGCGCGACTGGGCCGCGGCACCGGATGGTTGCCTGGGGATTCCCAACGGCGAAATTCTCTGCCGGGTGTAGCCGCCGCGCCCCGTCGAAGCCGCGCACCCCGGCCGGCTCTGGAACCCCCCTCGCTCTGAGCCCGTTTATGCTGGTCAACTGAGTGGTATTGGCATTCTCTTTTTTTGCAAGTACGTTATTCATCGATGGATGATGTGACCCAGACTGCATCGGGCATCCCAGTTGCGCCGGTCTACGGCCCTGGGGACCGCACGGCGGAGCCGCCGCCTCCGGGGGAGTACCCCTTCACCCGCGGCAACTTCGCGTCGGGATACCGAGGCAAGTTGTGGACGTTTCGGCAGTACTCCGGGTTCGGCACCGCCGAGGAGTCCAACCGCCGCTACCGCTATCTGCTGGACCAGGGCGGGACCGGGTTATCGGTGGCGCTCGACCTGCCCACCCAATGTGGATTCGACTCCGACGACCCAGACGTCGCCGAGGAAGTCGGCCGCGTTGGCGTCGCGGTCGACACCCTGGCCGACGCCGAAATCCTGTTCGAGGACATCCCGCTGGACAAGATCAGCACCAGTTTCACCATCAATGGCACGGCGGCGATTCTGCTGGCGTTCTACGTGGCCGCCGCCGAGCGAAAGGGAGTTCCGCGCGCCAAGCTCACCGGGACGATCCAGAACGACATCCTCAAGGAGTACGCGTCGCGCGGGACCTGGATCTGGCCGCCGGAGCCCTCGCTGCGGCTGATCGCCGACACGATCGAGGTCTGTGCGGCCGAGGCCCCGAAATTCAACGCCATATCGGTGGCGGGAGCCCATTTTCGTGACGCCGGGGCCACCGCGGTACAGGAGATGGCATTCACCCTCGCCGACGGAATCACCCACTGCGACACCGTCGTTGCACGCGGTCGGATGACCATCGATCAGTTCGCCCCACAGATCTCGTTCTTCTTCTACACCCACGGCGACTTTTTCGAGGAGATCGCCAAATATCGTGCGGGACGACGGCGCTGGGCGACGCTGGTGCGCGAGCGATACGGCGCCAAGACGAACAAAGCGGCGATGTTCCGGTTCGGCTGCGTGTGCGGCGGCGCGTCGCTGTATGCACCGCAAGCGCAGAACAACCTGATCCGCGTCGCCTACGAGGCGATGGCCGCGGTGTTGGGCGGGGTGCAGTCGATGTTCACTGCGGCCTGGGACGAGCCGTTTGCCCTGCCGACCGGGGAGTCCACCACTTTGGCGCTGCGCACCCAGCAGATCCTGGCCTATGAAAGCGGCGTGACCCGCGTCGCCGACCCGCTTGGCGGCTCCTACTTCGTAGAGGCGCTCACCGATGCCACCGAGGCTCGGATCATCGAGATCATGGACGACCTGCGGCGCCACGGCGGGATGGTCAGCGCCATCGAGGATGGATATCTGCAGGGCCTGATCGCCGACGAGGCCTTCCGAACGCACAAGGACATCGAAGCGGGTGTTCGACTCGTCGTGGGGGTCAACAGGTTTGTCTCCGGGGACGCCGAACCCGACATCGTCACCTACGAACTCGACGCCGAAGGCCGTGACCTTCAGCTCAAGCGGCTCGCCAAGGTCAAGGCTGAAAGAGACAGCGACGCAGTGCAGTCCACCCTCGCCGCGCTCGCGCGAGGCGCCGAAGGAGCCGACAATCTGATGCACAGGCTGATCGACTGCGCCAACGCATACTGCACGGTCGGTGAGATGGTCTGCGCCCTCAAGGCGGTGTGGGGCGAATTCCAGCAACCGGTGGTGTTCTAGATGGCCGCCCGGAGCCTGGTCGCCAAGCCCGGTCTCGACGGTCATGACCGCGGCGCCAAGATCGTCGCCCGCACGCTGCGCGACGCCGGCTTCGAGGTGATCTACAACGGCATTCGGCAACGTATCGAAGACATCGCCTCGATCGCCGTTCAAGAAGATGTGGCCGTGGTCGGCTTGAGCATCTTGTCGGGTGCCCATCTGGCCCTGACGGCACGCACCATCGAGGCCCTGCGCGACGCCGATGCCGCCGACATCGCCGTCGTCGTCGGCGGGACCATCCCGCACTCCGACGTGCCCAAGCTGCTGGCCGCCGGTGCGGCGGCGGTGTTTCCCACCGGAACACCGCTGGATGACCTGGTGCGCGACATCCGCGCGCTGACCGGCGACGCGCAAACCGCACCGCAACCGTCCATGGAGGAACCGTGCGTGTCGGAGTGATGATCGGCCCCGAGCGCGGGGATTTGGGCCGCAAGGTGGGCCGGATGCTAGCCGATATCGACTGGGCGGAAACAGCCGGCCTGGATAGCGCGTGGATTCCCCAGATTCCCAATGACTTTGACGCACTGGTCGCCGTGACCCTGATGGGAACGCGGAGCAGCCGCATCGAGCTGGGTACCGCCGTAGTGCCCCTGCAGACGCAGCACCCTATTGCGTTGGCCCGGCAAGCTCTGTCGGTGCATGCGGCCACCGGTGGTCGCCTGGTGCTGGGCGTCGGACCGTCGCACCATTGGATCGTCGACGACATGCTCGGGCTGCCCTACCAGCGGCCCGCCGCCTACACCCGGGACTACCTCGAGGTCCTGGCCGCGGCCTTGGCCAACCCCGGGCCCGTCGACGTGGAGAACGACAGCTTCCGGGTGCACAACCCGCTGGAGCTGGCCGCGGTGGCGCCCCTGCCGGTGCTGGTCGCAGCGC
Organism: Mycobacterium ulcerans subsp. shinshuense; assembly: GCF_002355775.1. Classification (NCBI taxonomy): domain Bacteria; kingdom Bacillati; phylum Actinomycetota; class Actinomycetes; order Mycobacteriales; family Mycobacteriaceae; genus Mycobacterium; species Mycobacterium ulcerans. The sequence goes on from NZ_AP017624.1 coordinate 674,390, forward strand.
TCGGGCCGGTGATGTTGACCCTGGCCGGCGAGCGAGCGGACGGCACCGTGCTGTGGATGGCCGACGAACGTGCGGTGGCCGAGCATGTGGTGCCCAGAATCTCCAAGGCCGCTGACAATGCCGGCCGCCCGGCTCCGCGCATCGTCGCCGGCATCCCCGTTTGCCTTTGCGGCTCGAGTGAAGTCGAGGTAGCGCGTGATCGCGCCAACCGGATTCTGGGGGAGGCCGAGGTTTCGCCGAACTATCAAAGACTGCTCGGATACGGCGATGCCAAAGACGTCGGTGATATCTGTGCGGCCGGCGACGAGGACGCGATCCTGGCTCGATTCCGTCGCTTCGCCGAGGCCGGTGTGACCGACCTGTCGGTGCGGCTGCTGCCGATCGGCGACAATCGTGAAGAGCTGGTTGCCTCCAAGCGTCGCACCCGAGACATGATTGCCACGCTGGCGACGGAGGTGCGGTGACCGCCGCGGGCCCGCTGACCGGCATTCGGGTCATCGAGGTCGGCACCATGCTGGCCGGCCCTTACGCCACATTGCTGCTCGCCGACCTCGGCGCCAAGGTCTTCAAGATCGAACCGCCCGGCGGTGAGATCTCACGCACGGTCGGTGAGAGCTACTTCGCCAGCCTCAACCGCAACAAGTCCGGCCTCTGTCTGGATCTGAATTCCGAAGTGGGACAGCACCGGCTCGCCGAGCTGGCGGCCGACTCCGATGCGCTGGTGGTCAACCTGCGACCGTCGTCGATCCGCCGACTGGGGTTGACCTACGAAGCGCTGCGGCGGTTCAACGAACGCATCGTTTGCGTGGCGATCACCGGTTATGGGTTGCATGGCGGCGACGATCCGGCCTTCGACTACGTGATCCAGGCCGCCGCCGGAAGTGCCGCGCTGACCGGTGAACCCGGTGGTCCGCCGACCCTGCCCGGGTATTCCTCGGCGGACAACTCCACCGGGATGTGTGCAGCGCTTGGGTTGTTGGCGGCGATCATCTCGGGCCGTGGCGGGCAGGTGGACGTGTCGCTGTTCGACGTCATGGTCTCCCAGCTGAACTACCACGCCGCCGCGTACCTTAACGAAGGCACCGAGCCGCAGCGCAGGCCTCATGGCGCTCACCCGTGTTACGTTCCCGCGCAGCTATTTCCGACTGCCGACGGCTACCTCGTGCTGTTCGTCACACATGACGGGTTCTGGAAGGCCTTTGCGGCCGAGGCCGGCATCCATGGCTTCGAGACCATGGCGGAGCGAGCGTCCCGGCGTGCGGAGGTGCTCACCGTGGTCGCCTCGGCGTTGGCGACCGACACCGCCGCCGGTTGGGAGCGACGGCTGCGGCCGCTGGGGGTGCCCGCGGCAGCCGTTCGGACGCTGCCCGAGGCCCTCGCGGAGAATCCCCAAGTGATCGTGCGCGCGGGCGAATTGCGCCTCGTCGGTAATCCGATTCGGGTGTCCGGTTATCGGCCCGAATACCGGCCGGCGCCGCTCCTGGGCGAACACTGCCGATAGCGGCACGCCGATCCTGGTGCTGCGCGGGTCTACTCGTAGCGCACCGTGATCGGTGCGGTATCGGGTATGCCCTGACAGGTCAAGATGTAGCCGTCGGCCACCTCGCTGTCGTCAAGAGCGTCGTTGACCAGCATTGTCGCGCTGCCCTCCGTGAGGCGGGCCAGGCAGGTCCCGCAGTTGCCGGCCTCGCAGTTGAAAGGCGGGTCCAGCCCCGCTCGTCGTGCGCTTTCCAGCAGGGTCTCGCCAGGCACCAGCGGCACCGATGCCCGCCTACGGTCGAGGTAGATCGTCACCATGCCCGGTTCCGCCATGACCGCCCTTCCTGCGCCCCCACTGATGTACTTGCGTTCTTCTCTATTGAGAATACTATTCGCATCAGGAGATAGGATATTCTCAGACTGTCGTGACCGCCGGGAAGGACGAGACGTGACCGAGCCGGCCGCGCTCGTGTTCGAGGATCGGGGCTTTAGCCTGCCCGGGCTGGGGGCGATGGCCGACGGCCTGGCCGCGGCGCTACGCAAGCAAGGCGTCGTCGCGGGCGATCGTGTGGCGGTGATGTCGTCCAACCGGCCGGAGTTTGTCGCCGTGCTGAACGCCATCTGGTGTCTGGGCGCCTCGGCGGTGCTCATCAGCCCCGCCTGGAAGCGCGCCGAGGTGGATCATGCCCTCGCCCTGACCGGCCCCGCCCATGCCGCCGGGGATCACCCGGTGCTGGCCGGTCTGATGCCGATGCTGCACCTGGATGAGCCGATCACCCCCGCGGCACCGCTACCGGGCGCGCCGCGCCGTGCTGGCGATGCGCTGTTGGTGTCCAGCTCGGGCACCACCGGCCTGCCCAAGGCGGTCCGGCACACCCACGCGTCGCTGAACGCGGCCATTGGCCACTGGCGTGACGCGCTGGGGCTGACCGAGCGCGACCGCATTCAGATCGTAACGCCGCCCTCGCACATCCTCGGCTTGCTCAACATCGTCACCGCGTTGCGGACCGGCGTTCGGGTGCGTCTGCATCGCCGGTTCGACATCGACCAGATGCTGGCACACATCGAAAGCGACCGGATTACCGTGGAAATGGCGGTCGCCCCCATAGCTTTGGCGATGGCGTCGCATCCCAACCTCGAGTCCTACGATTTGTCGTCGCTGAGGTTCATCATGTGGGGCGCCACGCCCGTGAGTGCGGGCATCGCCGAGACGGTGACGAACCGGACCGGCATTGGCTGGGTGCCCGCCTACGGCACCACCGAGCTACCCGTGATCGCCTGCAGCCCGCTGCGGGGCGCCCGGCTCGACACCGTCGGACGTGTGCTGCCGGGCGTGGACCTGCGGGTGGTGTCGACCGAAACCGGTGAGCGGGTGGGCCCCGGTGAGGTCGGCGAAATCCAGGCGCGATCGCATTCACTGATGGCGGGCTATCTGCCGGCGGCCGCCACGGCCGAGGTCATGTCGCAGGGTTGGTATCGGACCGGAGACATCGGCTCGCTGGATGGCGCTGGCTGGCTGCGCGTCACCGACCGGCTCAAGGAGATGATCAAGGTTCGCGGTTTCCAGGTTGCCCCCGCCGAGATCGAGGCGGTTCTGCACGGCCATCCCGCGGTCCGGGATTGTGCGGTATTCGGGGTGCCGGACGGAGCCAACGGCGAAGCGGTCGTTGTCGCTGTCGCGGCCCGAACACCCGTCGACGCCGCCGAGTTGCGTGCCCGGGTGGCTGCCTCGCTCGCGTCTTACAAGCGGCTCTCGCGGATCGTGTTCGTGCCGGATATCCCTCGACTGCCCTCCGGAAAGGTGTTGCGCCGAGCGCTCAAGGAGCTCTATGGATGTACGTCTGACAGCTGAACAACGGCAACTGTGTGACGCGGCGGCGAAAATGGCCGACGATCTCGGTCCGGCATCTGTGCAGGATCTGGCTGACGAAGCCCGAATCGCCAAGCTGGATAGGCAGATCGAGGCGTCCGGGTGGAGAGCGTTATGTTCCGACGGCGCCTCCGGTGTCGAGGTAGCGATTGTGGCAGAAGAATTCGGGCGCGGGCTCGCCGATGCGCCATTCCTGGGACCCGTGCTCGGCGATGACCTGGCCCGGCAACTGAACTCAGACTCCGGGCGCGCGACGACGGGCGTCGGCGGCCGGGCGATAGATGCGCGCGGACATCGGCGCGCACTGGTGCTCTCGGGTACCGCCGTGCTGTCCGCAGATCTCGATGTTGCGGGAGCGGGCGCGGACCTGACGCGACTGGACGCGGGGTTGCTGGGACAGCCGGTGGCGGTCGGTGAGGTATCCGCCGATGCCGCGCAGCGCTGGTATGCGCTGGCTTTGGTCGCCACCACCGCAGACCTGGTCGGAGACGCCCGCGGCGCGCACGCCCTCGCCTGTGACTACGCGAAGATTCGCGAGCAGTACGGCAAAGCGATCGGGTCCCATCAAGCGATCGCTCATCTGCTGGCGGAGAACCTGGCGTTGATCGAGGGTTCGGTGAGCGTGCTGCGCCATGCCGCTTGGGCGGTGGACGAACTCGAGCCGGCGCAAGCCGTGCAGGCCGCCCGGATGGCAAAGGTGTACTGCGCGCGTGCCAGTCGAACCGTCTGCGAAACCGCGGTACAGGTGCACGGTGGCATCGGCAATACCTGGGACTGCCTGGTGCACGTTTACCTGCGCCGGGCGTTGACATCAACCGAGTTGTGGCCGGTGAGCTTGCAGGAGGTCGGTCGTGGACTTTCGTGATTCACCGCAGGAGGCGGTCTTCCGGCAACGCCTGCGAAACTGGCTTTCGGTAAACGCCGATGACTTTCGCGGATCGGGGGACCAATATTGGGCCCGGCAGGCGCACTGGCACCAGGCCCTCTACCGCGAGGGATTCTTCGGGCTGTCGTGGCCACGCGAATACGGGGGCAGGGAGCTGGCACCGGTCTATGACGTGATCGTCGACGAAGAGTTGGCCCGTGCCGGTGCGCCACCGCGCCCCAGCGTCGGTTACCTGGTCTTCGGCATCGGCCGACACGGCAGCGACGCACTGCGGCAACGGTTTCTGCCCGGCATCATCGACGGGACCGAGCGCTGGTGTCAGGGGTTCAGTGAGCCCGGTGCGGGTTCGGACCTGGCCGCGCTGACCACCACCGCCACTCGTGTCGGTGACGATTATGTGGTGCATGGTCACAAGATCTGGACCAGTTACTCCGACGTGGCCGACTGGTGTCTGCTGCTGGCCCGAACCGAACCCGGTGCTAGCCGGCACCGAGGCTTGTCGGCATTTGTGGTCGCCATGAAACAGCCTGGTGTGCAGCAACGTCCATTGCGGATGATGAACGGAGTCACCAAGGAGTTCGGCCAGGTGTTCTTCGACGGCGCCACGGTGGCGGCCGACCGGATGGTCGGCGCCCCAGGGGATGGCTGGGCGGTGGCGATGACCGTGGTCGGGCACGAACGTGAACCGTCCGCCCTCGGTTACGCCGCCCGCTACAACATGCTCGTCGCAGAGCTGTTGGCGCGCAACCATGCCCAGGGGCATCCGGTCAGCGACGAGCTTGCCTGGGCCGCGGTCCAAGCCGAGATGCTGACTCATCACGTGCGGCGCCGGTTGTCCGAACAGCTCGACGGGGTCTCGCACGGACCCGAAGGCTCGCTGGACAAATTGCTGATGACCTGGGTGGAACAGTCTGTCGGGCATGCCGCGCTCGGCATTGGTGGCACGCATGATCCCGAGCTGTTCGGCGCCTACCTGTACAGCCGTGCGCAAAGCGTGATGGGAGGCACTTCACAGATACAGAAGAACACCATCGCATCGCGCATTTTGGGATTGGGAGTCTGACATGTATGACATGCCAACAGAAATCGACGTTCGCGCCGAGGGGGCGCTGCGCATCATCACCCTGAACCGGCCCGATGCGCTCAGTGCGGTCAACGACAATCTGCATGTTGGGCTCGCAGGGCTGTGGCGGCGGTTGAGCGAGGATCGCAGCGCGCGCGCCGCGGTGCTCACGGGCGCCGGGCGAGCCTTCTCGGCCGGCGGCGATTTCGCATATCTGGCCGAACTCGCCCAAGACGCCGACTTGCGGGCGAAGACCATCGCGCATGGCCGAGACATCGTGCTGGGCATGGCCCGCTGCCGGGTGCCGGTGGTGGCGGCGGTCAACGGCCCGGCGGTGGGGCTCGGCTGCAGCCTGGTCGCCCTGAGTGACATCGTCGACATCGCGCCGGATGCCTATCTTGCCGACCCACATGTGCAAGTGGGTCTGGTCGCCGCCGACGGCGGTCCGTTGACCTGGCCATTGCACATCAGCCTGATGCTGGCCAAGGAATACGCGTTGACCGGTCAGCGGATTGCCGCGCAGCGCGCCGTCGAGCTCGGCCTGGCCAACCATGTGGCCGCCGATCCGGTGGCCGAGGCGGTGGCGTGCGCCCAGCGGATCATGAAATTGCCTCAGCAGGCGGTCGAAAGCACCAAACGGGTGCTCAATATTCACCTCGAGCGGGCCGTGCTCGCCAGTCTGGACTACGCGCTGTCGGCCGAGCACCAGTCGTTCACCACCGAGGACTTTCGCTCAATCGTGACCAGGTTGACCGCTCCGAAGAACTAGCCGGACCCGCCCAGCTTGGCCAACCCAATCAGTCGTTGCTGCGCAGGAAGTCGCGCATCACCCGGTCAAACCGGTCTGGTTCTTCGATGAAGGGCATGTGCGCGCTGCACTCGAAGAACTCGAATCGTGAGCCGGCAATCCGTTGATGCATCTCGCGCATGTCTTCCGGCGAGCATTCGTCGTACTTGCCCGCGAGCAGCAGTGTCGGCAGGGCGATTTCGGCCAACCGATCGACCACATCCCAATCGCGAATGGTCCCGACGATCCGAAAGTCGCTGGGCCCGAACATCGTTTCGAAGATCTCGGGACCCAGATTCTGGAATGCTTCAGTGAGGTAGGCAGGCCAGGGGAGAGTGCGGCACAGATACGTTTCGTTCCAGGTCGTGATTGCGGACTGATATTCGGCCGAATGTGTGGTGCCGGCGGCTTCGTGGCGGTCAATGGTGGCTTGGGTGCCAGGATCCAGCTCCGCCTTGAGCCGGATCACGCTGTCGGCGAACCGGGGAATGGACGCGGTGCTGTTGGAGATGGTCAGGCTGACGGCTCCCGATGGCACGTCCAGGACATACTGCTGGGCGAGCATTCCGCCCCAGGAATTGCCGAAGATGTGAAAGGCTTCCAGCCCGAGTGCGCGCACCACGGCGTCCATCTCGGCCACCGAGCGCCCCATTGTCCACAGATCCACGTCGGACGGGCGTTCGGAGTTTCCGCAGCCAAGTTGATCCCAGAAGATGACTTCCCGTTCGCCGGCCAGTCGTTGCAGCGCTGACAGGTAGTAGTGCGGCAGGCCCGGGCCGCCATGCACCACGAGCAGGGGAAGGCCGGAGCCGCCGCCGACGCGCTTGCTCCACACCTTGCCGCCCGGGACCGCGATTGTCGCCACCGGTTGTGTCACACCAGCAGTGTAAGGAGTCCTGGTTGCAACTGGTGCTCTCAAACTGAGAGAATCAGGTTCTCGTGAATGTGCGGTCGGCTTCTGGCCTCCGCGCCGCCGAAGTGGAGAAAGCCCGTGCCTGAAGCCGTCATCGTCGCTGCCCTGCGCACCCCGATCGGAACCGCCCGCAAGGGAACCTTGCGCGACACCAACGCATTCGACCTGGCCCATCATGTGGTCAGTGAGGCCACCGCGGATCTGGATCCGGGGCAGATCGACGACGTAATCCTGGGCGAAGGTCTCTACGGCGGCGGCGTCATCGCCCGCCACGCGGCCATCACGGCGGGGCTTGGTCATGTGCCCGGTCTTGCCCAGAATCGGCACTGTGCCGCCGGACAGGCGGCGGTGCAGGGCGCGGCCGCAAGCGTACGGGCGGGGATGGACCAGCTCATCATCGCCGGGGGCGTGAACTCGGCCTCCACCTCGCCGCGGCCCCGGATGCAGATCGATGGCGAGTGGGTCGACTGGTTCCCGCCGACTCACCCGGACCGGCCGGATGCGCCGAACATGGACATGTCGATCACGGTCGGCTGGAATGCGGCGGTGGCCGCCGGAGTGAGTCGCGCCGAGATGGACGCCTGGGCCCTGCGCTCGCATCGCAACGCGGTCGCCGCGATCGACGAGGGCCGGTTCAAGGAGGAGATTGTTCCGATCCCGACGCCGCACGGCCTGTTCTGTGTCGACGAACATCCGCGCCGGGACACGACGATGGAGAAACTGGCCGCGCTCAAGCCGCTGCATCCCGAGATCGACGGCTTCTCGATCACCGCCGGCAACGCCTGCGGCGCCAATGACGGCGCCGCGGTGCTGACCATCGCAAGCGACCGGATGGCCCAGGGGTTGGGCATGCCGGCGCTGGCGCGGGTGCTCAGCTGGGCGTCGGTGGGTGTCGATCCGGCCGCCACCGGCCTGGCCCCGGTCGAAGCTATTCCGAAAGCGCTTGCACGGGGCCATCTATCAATCTCCGACGTTGATCTGTTCGAGATCAACGAAGCGTTCGCGTCAATGTGCGTGGCGACCGTCAAACTGCTGGAACTGGACGCCGATCGGGTCAACGTGAGCGGCAGCGGATGCTCGTTGGGGCACCCGGTGGCCGCGACCGGGGCCAGGATGCTGGTGACGCTGGTGCACGAACTGCGCCGACGCGGCGGCGGGATTGGGCTGGCGGCGATGTGCGCCGGTGGCGGCATGGGATCGGCGACGGTCATCGAGGTTGCGGCGCCATAGCTGCAAAATAGGACGCAATGAGCATCGATGATCTGATTGCCGCTGCGCGCAACGGATCTCAAGGCGCCGCGGGCCGGCTCCTCAGTCTGATCGAGGGGGACCGCCGCGATGAAGTCCTGGCGGGTATCGAGGACTGGTCGCAGCGGCCCGCGCGAGTCATCGGCATCACCGGGCCGCCAGGGGCGGGCAAATCGACGACGATCACCGGGCTGGTCGGCGCCTACCGGGAGCGCGGAACCCGGGTGGCGGTGCTAGCCGTGGACCCGTCGTCCCCGTTCAGTGGTGGTGCGTTGCTCGGCGATCGCATCCGAATGACCGCGCATGTCAACGACTCCGAGGTGCTGATCCGCTCGGTGGCCAGTCGGGGCCATCTTGGCGGTCTGGCCGCCTCGGTGCCCGCCGCCATCCGGCTGCTGGGGGCGCTGCGTTACGACGTCGTTCTGCTGGAAACGGTCGGGGCGGGACAGTCCGAGATCGAGGTGGCGGCGGTGGCAGACCCGACCGTCGTCGTGCTCAATCCGGGAACCGGCGATGCGGTCCAGGCGGCAAAGGCGGGTCTGCTGGAAGTCGCCGACATTGTGGCGGTCAACAAGGCCGACCGCGTCGGTGCCGAACAGACCGTGCGAGACTTGCGGGCCGAAACCAATGCCCCGATCCTCAGCCTGGTCGCGGTCAAGTCGGAGGGCATTGGTGAGCTGTTGGCCCTGATCGACGCGCATCAGCGCGGCGATAGTCGCGATCGCCGGTTGGCCCGCGCCCGGGCACAGATTCTGTCGCTGGCGCAGACTCGGCTGCGCGGCCGTACCGACCTGGACCGGCTCGCCGAAGCGGTGGTCGACGGCCTCGAGGATCCTTATGCTGCGGCGGACCGGCTGTTGGCCCCGCCGCCGCCCTAGGTCCGCCAATTGGGGGACACGCAGTTCCACTTGGCGAATAGCTTTCCGGTCGACAGACAACGGCCTGGCGGAGTGTCAATCTTGTGCCATGGCATTTGTGACCAGTGCACCCGAAGCGTTGACCGCCGCGGCTTTGAACCTACATTCGGTTGGGGCCGGGATGAGCGCGGGCGATGCCGCCGCCATGGCCCCCATCACCGGGGTGGTCCCAGCTGCCGCCGACGAGGTGTCGGCGCTGACCGCGGCCCACTTTGCCGCCCACGGGGCGATGTACCAAACGCTGAGCGCGCAGGCGCAGCGATTTACGAGATGTTCGTGACCACCTTGCAGGCCAGCGGCGGTTCCTACGCCGAGACCGAAGCGGCCAACGCTGTCGCCGCTCAGTAGCGGCCCACGGGCGGTTATTCGCCCGCTGTAGTCGATCGGCGGTGTCCCCCGATCAGCGGACAAGATTCTTGCCGCGTGGTGAGTTGATCGGAGGAGCCTCCCAGGTGCGATCATGCTTACCTCTGGATCGATGACGACTACCGCGACCATCGCCGCCGGCGAGGCGATGCGTGTCTCTTCTAGTTCTTCCCCGGATCTCCCCGATGCCGGGGACACCACGAAATTCCTGCGGCCCCGCAACGCCGCTTTGCGCTCCAAAGCCCGTGGCAGCAGCCGATCGGCTGCCCGCATGGCCAACACAAAGACCAACACAAAGCCCCGGTCGGCAAGGGCGCTCTGCGCTCGCGCGGTGGCGGCTCCACTTGGCGGTGCCCGCCCGTTGGGCGAACGCGCTGGTGGACGGCACCGGCCGGCCAGGGAGGGCTACCCGGCGGTCATTTGGCTGCTACTGGGCGGAAACCTGGTGGTGCGTGCCGCCGGATTCGCCTATCCGTTCATGGCGTTTCACGTGGCAGGGCGAGGATTTGCCGCTGCCACGGTGGGCGCGGTGCTGGCCGCGTTCGGCGTGGGCTGGGCCGTGGGGCAGCTGGTCTGCGGATGGCTGGTGGACTCTCTGGGCCCCCGCGCGACGCTGGTTTGGACCATGACCATCGCGGCGGGTGTGCTGGTGGGAATGGCCGAAGCGCGCAGCGTGGCAGCGTTGCTGGTCGGCGCCATGATCACCGGCGTGGTCTACGACGCGCCCCGTCCGGCGATGGGTGCCGCGATCGCCGAGCTGATCCCAGAGCCGAGCCGGCGGGCCAAGCTCGATGCTTGGCGTTTTGGCTGGATCGTCAGCATCGGCCGAGCGATCACCGGCGGTGTGGGCGGACTGCTCGCCGCCTGGTCCGGCGTGCCGGTGCTGTTCTGGATCAACGCCGTGGCGTGCGCGCTGCTTGCGCTGGTGGCGGCCCGCTGCATCCCGGCAACGGCGCATCGGCCGCCGGTGGCACCGGCTGTGCATGTCAGGGCCGCACGCATCAGCTACCGCCGGGCATTTTCGGATGGTCGGCTGGTGCTGTTGTTCGCGTCCAGCCTTGCGACGCTGACCGCAGTGCGGGGGCTATACGCCACCGTGCCCATGCTCATGGCCGACAGCGGTCTGGGCGCGGGTGAATTCGGCTGGACCCAGGTGGCCAATGCCGCCGCCGGAATCGGCCTAACCCCGGTGATAACGCCCTGGCTGGGCCGAAAAGTCGCGGCCCGCATCAACCCGCGATTGGACATCCTGGCGATTGCCGGCGGATGGACGGCGTTGACCATGGCCGGTGCGGCGCTCGCGCACACGACTTTCGGCTTCGCCATCGCCGTGGCCGCGTCCGCTCCCGGGGAAATCGCCTGGTTCGTGATCGCGGCTGGGATAGTTCACCGAATTGCTCCGCCCGCCAGTGGCGGGCGCTACCACGGAATCTGGTCGATGACCCTGGCCATCGCGTCGGTCGTGGCCCCCATCGTGTCCTCCTGCAGTCTGACGCACGGCGGCCATCGCTTGGTCGCGGTGGTCACCGTGACAGTGGGTTTGGCCGGGGCCGCGCTGTGCCTGCCGCTGGCCCGGGCGCTGAACAGGTCCGGTGACGTCGGGGTCCGGGACTCGCAATACACCGCTGTGGCTGCAGCCGCTTGAGCCGCTACGCGCGAGGCGCCGCGTTGCGACTTCCCCCGATCGGGGGAACGGCGTTCGTCAGTTTGTCCGGCCGATCGGCGGTACCACGGCCGGGCCGGCCCGGCTAGCTTCAAACTTGCGCTGAGGTGCCGTCGAACCGCCATCCCCAAGCCCGCGACGTATCCGGGGCTGGCGCCGAAGAGCTCGGCGCTGACCCGCCGACGCCTCCGCTGACGAATGAGGAGCCGACAGATGAGTCATGCCAGTGCACGCCCGGCCGCGCTCCTGCCCGACCACCTCGAAATGTATCGGCGGATGTGGGTGCTGCGGCTGCTCGACATGGCGCTGGAGGAGATGCGTGCCGACGGTCTGATGGAGTCACCGGTATCGACCGCGTTGGACCAGGAGGCCGTGAGTATCGGTGCGACGGTGGCACTGACCGAGGGTGATCTGGTGCTGGCCAGCCGTCGCGCACATGCCCTGCACGTCGGTGTGGATCTTCCGCTGGGGCCGATGATCGCCGAGCTGATTGGCCAAGACAGCACCTGCGACCACGCTGACCAGCTGAACTCGCCGGAGCGATCGGGTGCTGCCGACCAGTGCCCGCTGCTGGCGGTCGGGCACGCATACTCGCAGTGGCTGGACAACAGCGACCGGGTCACGCTCTGCATCACCGGTCCTGACGATGTCAATTCCGGCGCGTTTGTCCAGGCCGCAAACATGGCGGTGCTGTGGCACCTTCCGGTGGTGATCGTGGTTGAAAGCGTTCCCGGTGTCGGTGTTGCCGGTCGTTTGCGCGGCGCCCCCGGCCATGGCGGAGATGCGTGCCAGCGGATTCCCAGCGTCACCGTGGATGGTCACGACGTCCAGGCGGTTCGACGCTGTGTGGCCACAGCGGTGCAGCGGGCGCGTGCTGGCGCCGGCCCCACCGTGGTACGCGCCATCACCTACCGGAGCAGCGATTTTCCCTCATTCGATGGTGATTACGACGCGGCCGCTACCGAACCTTTCCTGGATCCGCTGGTATTCACCGGCGGCCGGCTGAAGGCCGGTGGAGCCGATGCGGCGCAGCTCTGCGATGTGGAGCGCACGGCACGCAAACTGGTCGCCGACGCCGTTGCCTTGGCCAAGTCGGGGACCTGTCCCGGGCATGATGGGCGTAGTTAAGCAGCGCGCAGACCAGCTGGGCAGACCGGACGTCGCCGCTGAAACCTGGCAGCAGTGCCAGTTGGCGCGCCGGCCCCGCCTGTGCTGGTCGCAGCCCGCACGACTCGCATTTTGGTCCGGAGGTGGACCGGTGCGTGCCTGGCTTGGCAGAGCCGGGGTGCGCTGGGCGACTCCGAGTCTGGCAGGTGTCTGCCGCTGTGAGTACGGTGTTCCGGTGGGGATGACCGGCGATTTTGAGCTGGAGCGGGTGCACAAGCTGCATCAACTGCGCTCCTACCGGCTTGTCTCGGTGCTTCGCCTCGGGGTCTTGGTGTTCCTGATCGGCGCAATGCTCATCGGCACTCCCCAGCACGAATGGGCCCAGCAAATCACGTTGATCGTGGTGTACGTGCTGGCCGCGGCGGGCGCCCTGCTGCTCGCGTTTTCACCGCGGCGAGTGGCGGCCAGCGGAGCGGTCACCATCCGGTCCTGGGAACCGCTGGCCTTTACTGCCGTCGACATAGCGGTGCTGACCGCGTTTCAGCTCTTGTCGGCCGATGGGATCTATCCGCTATTGATGATGACCTTGCTGCCGATTTTGGTGGGCGTCGACGTTTCGTCACGACGGGCGATGGTGGTGCTGGCATTCACCATTGTCGGGTTCACCATCGCCGGGGTTCATGACAATGTGCTGCTCGGCGACGCGGGGTGGCCCGATTCCGTGTTTGTGTTCTCGCTCTACGCGTTTTGTGCGCCACCGCATTGGTGGTGGTCCGTACCGAGGAGCGCCGTGTTCGCTCGGTCGCGGGTTTGAGCGCGTTGCGAGAGGCATTGCTGGCCCAGACGATGACGGCCTCGGAGGTGTTGCAGCGCCGGATCTCGGAGTCCATTCACGACGGCCCGCTGCAGGACGTGCTGGTCGCGCGCCAGGAACTCGTCGAGTTGCAGAGCGTCTGGCCCGGCGACGATCGGGTGGAGCGCGCACTGGCCGGCCTGCAAAGTGCCTCCGAACGGTTGCGGCAGGCCACCTTTGAGCTGCACCCGGCCGTCCTCGAACAGGTTGGCCTGGGTGCGGCCGTGGAACAGTTGGCGACCTTCACTGCGCGCCGATCGGGCATCGAGGTCAGCACCGACGTCGACTACCCCATCCGCAACGAGATCGACCCGATCATGTTCGGTGTGGCACGCGAGTTGCTGTCCAACGTGGTGCACCATGCACAGGCCAAACATGTGTCGGTCAGCCTTGGGATCACCGACGGAGCTTGCGTTTTGGACGTGGCTGACGACGGGGTGGGCATCGCGGGCGGTACCGCGGCGCGCCGTCTCGGTGAGGGACATATCGGCCTGGCTTCGCATCGGGCGCGGGTCGACGCGGCTGGCGGAACGTTCGTCTTTCTCGATGCCCCGGCGGGCACCCATGTGTGCGTCGAACTGCCCTTGAAGTCGGTGCCTTCGCCGGCGCCGGATCGGCACCCGCCCGCCGGCGCAACTAGTCGAGAAGCCCTTGCCGCATCGCCTCGGCGACAGCGGCCGCTCGGTCACTGACGCCGAGCTTCTCGTATAGCCGTTGCACGTGGGTCTTGACCGTCGACGGCGCGACGTAGAGTTCGCCGGCGATCGCGGGGATGCTCTGGCCCTTGGCGATGCGATGAAGCACCTCGCGCTCCCGGGCGCTGAGCACCGGAGCCATGGGTGCCGCACGCTGGCGGATCTCTCCGGCAAGCCCGCCGACCAGCGACGGCGCCACCACATCGCGGCCCTTCGCGCAGTCGAGTACCGCCTTGACGATCTCGGTACGCGTCGAGTCTTTCAGCAAGAAACCGGCGGCACCCTGCTGCAGCGCCTGGTACACGATCGCCGATTCGTCGTGTGCCGAGATCAGCAACACCCGAGTGGGCAGCTCATTGCTGCGCACCGCCGCAGCGACCTGCGCGCCGTCCATCCGCGGCATCCGGTAGTCGAGCAAGGTCACGTCGGGTAAGTGCGTCTTGATCAGTTCCAGCGCCGCCGCGCCATCATCGGCCTCGCCGACAACGTTGACCGAACCGCTCAACGACAGCGCGCGTACCACACCCTCACGAAAGAGCGGGTGGTCGTCACCGACTACCACTCGCACTTTCTCGGTTTTAGTCACATCCATGGCGCGCCGACCATGGCCTGAGTTTAGCGGGTGGTTCAGCAGGATCGATGACGAATTCCTGGCAACGCCAAGACGACCGCCGACAGTTTGCTCCTAGCTGCCGGAGCCAGGACGAATCTGCTGGTCATAGCCTCGGGCAGCGGCGCACAGAAAGGTCGCCGAACCCGTCGTGTGCAAATTATGGCCAGCTGGTCGGTTCGTGCCGTCTGTACGGTGTTCCTGTGGTGGTCACCAGCGACGCAGAACTGGCTCGGGTGCGCCGAACACACCAGCTGCGCGCTTACCGCATCGGCTCCGTGCTTCGGATCGGGGTTGTGTTGTTCATGGTTGCCGCCATGTTGGTCGGTACGCCGCGCCGGGAATGGGGCGCGCAGACGGCCTTGATCTGTGTCTACGCGTTTGCCGCACTGTGGGCGCTGGCGTTGGCGTTTCGACGGTCGCGGCCGATGGTCAGCCTGGACCGATTTGCCAACATCGCCAGATACGAACCGCTCGCCTTCACCGCCGTCGATGTGTTGGCGCTGACCGGCTTTCAGTTGCTGTCCACCGACGGCATCTATTCGCTGCTGATCATGACGCTGTTGCCGGTGCTGGTTGCCCTCGACATTTCGTCGCGGCGGGCCGCGGTGGTGCTGGCATTGACGCTGGTTGGATTCGCCCTGGCGTTGGCTCAGGATCCGGTGGTGATTCGGATGAATGGCTGGCCCGAGGCGATCTTTCGGTTCGGGCTCTACGCATTCCTCTGTGCCACCGCATTGATGGTGGTCCGCAGCGAGGAACGGCACGCCCGTTCGGTAGCGACGTTGAGCGTGATACGTGAAGAGTTGCTCGCACAGACCATGACGGCTTCGGAAGTGCTGCAACGTCGGATTTCGGAATCCATTCACGATGGGCCGCTGCAGGACGTGCTGGCCGCGCGCCAGGAACTGATCGAATTGCGGGCCGCCGCCCCCCACGACCAACGAGTGAGCACCGCACTGGCAGGTCTGCAGAGTGCGTCGGATCTGCTGCGGCAGGCAACCTTCGAGCTGCATCCGGCCGTTCTCGAACAGGTCGGCCTGGGTGCGGCGGTCGAACAGTTGGCCTCCTTTCACGCCCAACGTTCGGGCATCAGGATCACCGACGATGTCGACTATCCGATACGTGACGAGATCGATCCCATCGTCTTCGGTGTGGCCCGGGAGTTGCTGTCCAATGTGGTGCAGCATTCGCGGGCGCGTAATGTTTCGGTGGCTCTGGGCATCTCCGACGGCGTGTGCGTGCTGGATGTGGCCGACGACGGCGTCGGCGTCAGCGGAGAAACGATGGCGCGCCGCCTCGGCCAGGGGCATATCGGTCTGGCCTCGCATCGGGCCCGTGTCGATGCCGCCGGTGGATCGCTGGTCTTCCTCAATACACCGACCGGCACCCACGTTTGTGTACGCATTCCGCTGAAGGGCTAAACGGCGCTAGGGCGCATCGGCCGATTCGCCGGTGGCGGCCGCGCGGCCGGCCCGATAGCCGAAAACCATTGCCGGACCAATTGTTCCACCCGCCCCGCCGTATGCCCGCCCGGTCACTCCCGCCATAGCGTTGCCGGCGGCGAACAGTCCCGGTACGGATCCTCCGCTGACGTGCCGGACACGTCCGTCGCGATCGGTGCGTGGTCCGCCCTTGGTGCCCATGGCGCCCACCCGGATCGGCACCGCGTAGAAGGGCGCGCTGTCGATGGGGCCAAGTGTCTTGCCGGCAAGGGTGGTTGCCTGGTCGTCACCCCAATAGCCGTCGTATGCGCTGGCGCCGCGACCGAAGTCGGGATCGGTACCGGAGGCGACGTTATGGTTCCATCGCGCTATCGTGCGCCCCAAGCCGTCGGCGTCGATACCGGTCTTAGTGGCCAGCTCGGTGAGGTCGGTCGACTCACAGAACCAGTCCGGAACCGGTTGGCCGGGTTCGATCCCGAGGAACCCGTAGCGCTGCAGATGGGCCGAGTCGAACACGATCCAGGCGTGATCGTTCACGTAGCCACCCCTGGGATCGAGGTAGTGGAAGGCGCCGGCCATCGAGTTGTAGTCACACGCCTCGTTGACAAAGCGTTGCCCGGCTGGGTTCACGATGATGCTGCGCGGGCGGGTTCGCTCCAGCCGCACGCTGCGGCTGCGCTGCTTGCCATCGATGGTGTCGTTGGGGATCTGCACGATGGGAACCCACCAGGCTTCACCCATGTTGGCCAGCTCGGCGCCGCGTGCCATCGCCATCCGCAGCCCGTCGCCGGTGTTGTTGGGCGGTGAGACCGCACCGTGCATGGGGCCCCGCAGGAAGGCCCGCACCAGGACGGGATCCCATTCGAATCCACCGGTTGCCAGGACAACACCGCGGCGGGCACGGACGCTGATGCTGCGGCCGGACTGGGCAATCCGGACCCCGACGACCGCCCCGTCTTCGACCACCAGTTCCTCGGCCGCGGCGTCGGTGCGCGGTGTCACCCCGACGTCCAGCAATCCCTGTAATAGCCCGGCCACCAGAGCGGTACCGGCCACGCACAGGTCTTCGGATTCCTCGACGCCGGCGTGCAGCCGAGCCCGGGTTTCGGCGTCGAAGCCGACATTGGACCAATCCGGGGGGAAAGAGGTGATTCGGCTGGCCCATTCGCCGAGGCGGCTTGGTTCAAAGGCCGCCGGGCCGAGCGACCGGCCGCCCGCCGGTTGTCCGCCCGGCAACTCGGGCCGGTAGTCGGGGAAGCCGGCGGCGATCTCGAAACGCACGCCGCTGTGCTTTTCGACGAAATCGAGCATTGCCGCCCCGGTTCGGACAAACGTTTCGACCAGGGCGTCGTCCATCGAGTGCAAGGACTGTGCGCGCAGGTAGCGCAACGCATCGTCGACCGTGAGGTCCCGGTCGGGGGATCGCTGATGGGCGGGGATCCAAGCGATCCCGCCCGAGACGGCGGTGGTCCCGCCGACGGTCGGCGCCTTCTCGAACACCGCCACCGTGGCGCCGGCGACTGCCGCGCTCAGGGCTGCCGTGAGTCCGGCGCCGCCGCTGCCGAGCACGACGACATCGAATGTCTGACTCCACAACATGATTGGGTATCCCTTCAGCTCAGCTGCGTGGACAGCTGCCGCGCGGCGTCGATGACGGCGCCCTTCGCGCGCATCACCACGTCTTCTCGATGCGAAATGAGGTTGATGCAGGTTGGTGGGGCTGGTGCCGGCCGGCTGACCGGCACGGCCAGCCCATAGGTATTCGGTTCGATCTCGCCGAAGGTGGTCACCCAGCCACGCCGGCGCGTCGCGGCGACCAGCTCCCGTTCCCCGGGGCGCGCGGCCATGCTGGCTAGCAGCGCGATGCCGGCCGCGCCGCGGTCCAGGGGATATCTGCTGCCCTCGTGGAAGGCGAGTTGATAGGCGACCTGGGTGGGGACGATCACCGCGAGGGCGACCTGTTCGTCGCCCTCGGCAACCAGCAATGAAACGGTGGTGCCCAGATCATCGGCCAGTGCGCGCAGCGTTGGCAGACTGGGCTGGCGCACGTTGTGGTCGAAGGACGGGCCGAGCACCGCGAGGCCGGCTGCCGGCCGGAAGCGCCCATCTTCGCCCTTGGCCACCAGCCGGAACTGGGTCAACGTCAGCAGCAATCGGTAGGCGATGGTCCGGTGCACCCCGACCCGATCGGCAACTTCCTGCATCGACAGGCCCGTCGGAGACGCGGCGACCAACTGCAGCGCGGTGAGCCCCCGCGCCAACGTCTGCGACCCCGCTCCCGAGCCCGTCACAGTCTTGACACATCCCTATGCGAGAGCGAAGCGCTATATATATCGCACATCAATGTGCGATATTAGCACAATAAGATTCTGAAAAACGAGAACACTATTTCCGCTAGTGGCAGGCCCGGAGAGGAACCGTGACGGACTTCGAGAGCGTGTGGACCGACCTGCAGGGCGTCATGTTCGAGCAGGGCTACCTCACCACCGCGCAGGGAGTTCGGACTCGCTACCTGCGTGCCGGCGAACCGGACCGGCCGCTGCTGATGCTGTTGCACGGATCTGGTGGTCACGCCGAGGCATACGTCCGAAATCTAGCCGCGCACGCCGAGCACTTCTGGACCTGGGCAATCGACATGCTGGGCCATGGCTACACCGACAAGCCGGGTCACCCACTGGAAATCCGCCACTACGTCGAGCATCTGATGGCGGTGCTGCGTGCCATCGGTGCTCAACGCGCAAGCATCAGCGGTGAGTCGCTGGGCGGCTGGGTAGCGGCCCGCGCGGCCGTCGATCATCCCGAAGCGGTTGAACGCCTCGTACTCAATACCGCTGGTGGTTCTCAGGCGGATCCCGAGGTGATGGCGCGCATCGTTACGTTATCGATGGCCGCCGCCGAGAATCCGACCTGGGAGACCGTGCAGGCGCGGATCAAGTGGCTGATGGCGGACAAGTCCAAGGACTACGACGATCTGGTGGCCAGCCGCCAACGGATATACCGCCAGCCGGGATTCGTTGCCGCGATGCGCGACATCATGGCCTTGCAGGATCCGCAGATCCGGGCCCGCAACCTGCTGGGACTGGCCGAGTACGGGGCCATCAAAGCGCCGACGCTGGTGCTCTGGACCAGCCATGACCCGACGGCCGACGTGACAGAGGGGCGCCGGATCGCATCGATGATTCCCGGCGCACGCTTTGAGGTGATGTCGGGTTGCGGCCATTGGCCGCAGTACGAAGACGCCAAGTCCTTCAATCACCGCCATCTCGACTTCCTGATGGGGCACTGATGTCTAGGAAGCGACGACAGAACGACTTTGATGTTCTGCTGGTCGGTGCCGGACCGGTTGGCCTTACCCTGGCCAATATCCTTGGCTTGCAGGGTGTCCGGACGCTGGTCATCGAGGAGCGCGCGACGCTGATCGACTATCCGCGCGGCGTCGGGCTCGACGACGAGGCGTTGCGTACCTTCCAGTCGATCGGCCTGGTCGAGGGCATCCTGCCGCACACGGTGCCCAACCAGATTCTGCGGTGCTTCGATGCCAAGCGCCGGATCCTTGCCGAGATGGCCCCGCCGGACGCGCGTTTCGGCTGGCCGAAGCGCAACGGATTCGTGCAGCCGCTGGTCGATGCGGAATTGCTCCGTGGTCTGGACAGGTTCGACCACGTCGAGGTGTGGTGGGGTCGGCCGGTGACCTCATGTGTGCAGACCGAAACCGCGGTAGCGGTCGAGTGCGGTACCGCAGCAGACGACTCTGGCAAATCGCGGCGGGTGCGGGCCGGCTATGTCGTTGGCTGCGACGGCGGCCGCAGCATCACCCGCCGGATGATGGGTGTGTCTTTCGACGGCACGACCTCGCCTACCCGATGGCTGGTGGTTGATATCGCCAACGACCCGCTGGGACATCCGAACAGCGAGGTGGGTGCGGACCCGAGCCGCCCGTATGCCTCGATCTCGATCGCTCACGGGATACGACGGTTCGAGTTCATGATTCACGCCGATGAGTCTGACGAGCAGGCCGACGATCCGGCCTTCCTGACCAGAATGCTGGCCCGGCTGGTACCGCACCCCGAACGGGTCGAGGTGATCCGGCGCCGCGTCTACACCCATCATTCGCGAATCGCCGGCGCCTTCCGCAGTGGGCGTCTGCTGCTGGCCGGCGACGCGGCACATCTGATACCGGTCTGGCAAGGGCAGGGCTACAACAGCGGCATCCGCGACGCGGCAAATCTGGGGTGGAAACTGGCCGCGGTGGTTCGGGGCCAGGCCGGCGAAGCGCTGCTCGACAGTTACGATTTGGAGCGGCGCAAGCAGGCGCGGGCGATGATCGACCTGTCCACCATGGTGGGTCGGGTGATTTCGCCGACCGACCGCAGAATCGCGGCCGTGCGCAACGCGGTGGTGCGCTCCGCATCGGTGCTGCCCTCGCTCAAGCGCTACGTACTCGAGATGCGGTTCAAGCCGATGCCGCGATACGAGGTTGGGGCCGTCGTGCATGACCGGCCTCGGCGCCCTCGGTCGCCGGTCGGCACGTTGTTCATCCAGCCTCGAGTCGACACACGCGGCCAGCAGAACATCCTGCTGGACGACGTGCTGGGTGGCTGGTTCGCCGTGCTGTGCTGGAACAACAACCCGCGAAAGATTCTCGGGGATACCGCATTTGCTACGTGGAAACCGTTGGGCGCCGAATTTGTTGCCGCGCGCCCGGCGGTCCAGCTGCACTGGACCGGCGACGATGACCCAGACGTGGTGATCGTCGGCGACCGTACGAGTGAAATCAAGGCCTGGTTCGACTCGCACGACGAATCGGTGTTGTTCGTGCGTCCCGACCGCTGCATCGCCGGCGCCTGCATTGCCCAGCTGGCCCCAGACCTGAGCCAATCGCTGGTCACAGCCCTCTCGCTTGCTTCGGGAGGGGGTGACGCCGAAAATGGCTCTGGCTCTGTGCTGTATGTCCCACAGCCCGCTGCTGAATCTACCGGGGCCGCGGCTCGACCTACTTGACGAGGTCCATGCCGCCATTGCGGAGGCCGCCGAGTTCGTGCGTGCCTACGACCCGGACCTGGTGGTCATCTTCTCCCCGGATCACTACAACGGCTTCTTCTACCGAGCGATGCCCCCGTTTTGTATTGGTATGTACGCCAGTGCGGTTGGGGACTACGGCACCCACATCGGTGCGCTTGATGTTCCTACCGACCTGGCAGCGGACTGCGCCAAGGCGGTGCTCGGCGCGGATGTCGACGTGGCCGTATCGGCCAGCATGGACGTGGACCACGGGACCGTGCAGCCGTTGGAAAAGTTGTTCGGAACCGCGACCGCCCGCCCGGTGATACCGATCTTCATCAACGCGATAGCCGCCCCGCTGGGCCCACTGCGGCGGTGCCGAGCGCTGGGCACCGCGGTAGGAACTTTCTTGTCAACCCTGGACCTGCGGGTGTTGGTGATCGGATCGGGCGGGCTCTCCCATAGTCCGCCGGTGCCGACGTTGCACAGCGCAGATCCGCAGGTCCGGGAGCGCATCGTGCACGGCCAGCCTCTGACTCCCGCACAGCGGCAAGCCCGGCAGACCGTCGTGATGGAAGCGGCCAAGAGCTTCGCGGCGGGAAACAGTGACCTACAGCCGCTCAATCCGGCTTGGGACCAGCGCTTCCTGGAAATCATCGACAACGGACACCTCAGCGACCTCGATCGCTGGTCGAACTCGTTCGTCACCCACGAAGGCGGCAGCTCGGCGCATGAAATACGCACCTGGATCTCGGCGTTCGCCGCCATGGCGGTGGCCGGGCCGTATCAGACGAAAGTCCGCTACTACAAGCAGGCGGCCGACCTGATCGCCGGATTCGCCATCCGGACGGCGGTACCGATCCCATGACTGTCGGACCTTGGGGTGACGTCGACCGCATGGTCGACGTGCTCGTGGTCGGATCCGGTGGTGGGGGCATGACCGCCGCGCTGACCGCGGCGTCGAGCGGACTCGACACCCTGGTCATCGAAAAATCCTCATGCTTTGGCGGTTCCACGGCGCTGTCGGGGGGTGGCATCTGGGTTCCCGGGGCTCCCGCGCAACGCCGGGCGGGCTACTCGCCCAACCCCGATGACGTGGTCGGCTATTTGCGACGGATCACCGATGGCTTGGTGAGCGAGGCGCGCATTCGGCAGTATGTCTACTCGGCCCCACAAATGTTGGACTTCTTGGAAGGCCTGTCTGCCTGGCTGGAGTTCGTCTGGAAGCCCGGCTACGCCGACTACTATCCGGAACTGCCGGGAGGCTCGGTGCTGGGCAGCACGATCAACGTGCCACCCATCGATCTGCGCAAGCTGGGCGACGACCAACCTCGCCTGCTCACACCGCTGGCGCTGGCCCCCCAGGGGAATCTGGCTGGGCCCCAAGGAACTGCGGTCCTTCTATCGCATCCGGCAGTCCTGGGCAGGCAAGGCCGTCCTACTCAAACTGGTGACCCGGATGATCCGGGCCAGAGTCTTCGGTGAGCAGATAGCGGCGATCGGACAGTCGCTGGCGGCACGGCTGCGGCTGGCGATGAAGGAGCTAGGTGTCGCGCTGTGGCTCGATGCGCCGCTGGTGGAGCTGCTCACCGACGCCGGGGGAGCGGTGACCGGTGCGGTGGTGCAAACGGAGGGCGGCCGAGAACGGATCGGAGTGCGCGGCGGCGTGATCCTGGCGTCCGGCGGCTTTGACCACGACCTGGCCTGGCGCAAAGAGCATCAACCCCTGGTGGAGCAGGACTGGAGTTTCGGCAACCCCGCGGCACTCGGAGACGGTATCCGCGCGGGCCAACGGGTGGGTGCGGCCGCCGACCTCCTGGACGAGGCGTGGTGGTTCCCGGCGATCCAATGGCCGGATGGCCGAATGCAATTCATGCTCAACGAACGAATGATGCCGGCTCAGTTCATCGTCAACGGAGCGGGCAAGCGCTTCATCAATGAGGCGGCGCCATACATGGACTTCGGTCACGCCATGATCGCGGGCCAGAAATTCGGTGTCACCCATATACCGTGCTGGCTGGTCACCGATCACCGCTCCTTCAATCGCTACGTCGTGGCCGGTCATCTACCGATACCGAAGATTCCCGGGGCCCCGGTACCCACCGGCCGCAAGATCCCAACCGCCTGGCTGGAGTCGGGTGTGGTCAAAGCCGCAACGAGTTGGGCAGAGTTGGCGACCAAGATCGGTGTTCCGGGCGGGCAGCTGCAGGCGACTGCCGAGCGGTTCAACGAACTCGCCGTCTACGGCCACGATGACGACTTCAACCGCGGCGACAGCGTCTATGACAACTATTACGGCGATCCGACGCTGCCCAACCCCAACCTGTATCCGCTCGGAGATCCGCCCTACTACGCATTTCGCATCGTTTTCGGGGATCTGGGGACCTCGGGCGGTCTGCGCACCGACGAGTATGCCCGAGTGCTGCGGCCCGATGACACTACGGTGGGCGGACTCTATGCGGTGGGTAACACCTCCGCCCCGGTGATGGGCCGCAGCTACGCCGGCGCGGGGGCAACCATCGGGCCGGCAATGGCCTTTGGCTTTGTGGCGGCCAAACACCTTGCCACGCGGCTAGATGCGCGGCGCGCGACACCGACCACCCATTTCCACGGAAGGTAGCAATGAAAATCTCACTGTTCTACGAATTCGCTCTACCGCGTCCTTGGGCGCCCAACGACGAGCGGATCATGTTGCAGGACTGCCTCGATGAGGTCGAAGCCGCGGACAAGGCCGGATTCTCCACCGTCTGGCTCACCGAACATCACTTCCTCGAGGAATACTGTCATTCCACCGCGCCGGAGATCTTCTTGGCCGCGGCCAGCCAGCGAACCAAGAACATCCGGCTGGGATTTGGGATCATGCACCTGCCGCCCGCGGTCAATCACCCGGCCCGGGTGGCCGAACGCATCGCGACCCTGGATCTGCTGTCCAACGGACGAGTCGAGTTCGGCACCGGAGAGTCGTCCTCGATTGGGGAACTCGGCGGATTCAACATCGATCCGGCCGACAAGCGTGGGCAATGGGAAGGGCCCTCGAGGTGGCGATCCGGTGCATGATCGAGGAGCCGTTCGCCGGATTCACCGGCGACCACATCCAGATGCCGGCTCGCAATGTGATCCCCAAGCCGATGCAAAAGCCGCACCCACCAGTGTGGGTCGCGTGCACGCGCCCGGCCACCGTGCAGATGGCCGCCCAAAAGTGCATCGGTGCACTGAGTTTCGCTTACACCGGACCGGGTCCGCTCACCGAACGAGTCAACGGGTACTACAAGGAGTTCGAAGAGAACGGCACGCCGGTGACCCCCGCGATCAACCCCAACATCCTGGCCATCGGCGGTGACCTGTCGATGATGGTGGCCAAGACCGATGAGCAGGCACTGCAACGGCTGGGGCAGGGCGGCGGATTCTTCTCCTTCGGGATCATGCACTACTACATGACCGGGATTCACACGCCCGGGCGTACCGGAGTGTGGACCCGGTATCTCGAAGAGATCGAGAAGGACCCGACATTGGCTTACGGCCCGGGACGCGGCGCCATTGGCTGTCCGGCCACCGTGCGCGAATTCCTGCGTGGCTATGAGGAAAGCGGCGTAGACGAAATCATCCTGCTGCTCAACCCGCGCAGTCATGAGGGAACCATGGAATCCATCGAGTTGATGGGCAAGGAGGTGCTGCCCGAGTTCATCGAGCGCGACGCGAAGGCGGTGGCGGACAAGGCCGTGAGACTGGCTCCTGCCATCGAGAAGGTGCAGGCGCGGCGCCAGGAATCGAATGCGCCACAGTTCGACGAGGCCTACTCGTTCGGCGGGTTGCCCACCGGTCGCGGTGGCAAGTTCACTGCCAGCGAGATTCCCGAGGCCATGGCGGAGATCAACGAAGGCCGGGTGCAAGCGGCGCAGCGCCTGAAGGAACAACGCAAGTAGCCGACCAGCACGGTACGCGGATCGGGAAAGGCCGGTGGCCCAGATCGAGCCGCTATGGCGCTATGACGGCCGTCGTGCCGTGGTCACCGGATGCGCAACGGGCATCGGCGAGCGGGCCGTGCATCATCTGACCGGACTCGGGGCGCAAGTCGTCGGACTCGACCAGCGCCAACCCGGATATGAGATCAGCGAGTTTCACCAGATCGATCTCGCCGACCCCGGGTCGATCGATCGAGCCGTCGAGGCCATCGGCGGGCCCGTCGATGCGTTGTTCAACATCGCCGGTGTTTCGTCCGGAATTGGTGACCCGCTGCTGGTCGTCACGATCAACTTCCTGGGGTTACGCCATCTCACCGAGGCACTGCTGCCGATGATGGGCCCGGGTTCGGCGATTGTGAGCGTGTCGTCACTGGCAGCCGCCGGCTACCGCGAACACCATCGCGCTGTGGCGCCGCTGTTGAACACCACGACGATGGTCGAGGGTATCGACTGGTGCAAACGCCACCTGGAGGTGCTGGGCGCCGGCTATCAACTCTCCAAAGAAGCGGTGATCCTCTACACAATGCGAAGTGCGGTCGGTCTCGGTGCGCGGGGCATCCGCATCAACTGCACCGGGCCGGGGGTGACCGAGACGCCGATCCTGGATCAGCTCACAACCGCCTACGGAGCCGAGTTTCTCGACGATATCGCCAAGCCACTGGGCCGGGTCGCAACTCCGGGTGAACAGGCTTCGGTTTTGGTGTTCCTGAATGGTCATGCAGCCAGCTATATTTCGGGTCAGGTCGTACGGGTTGACGGTGGAAACGTGGCGGCATCGATCGCTGGAGAACTCGGGGAAGGACGGACCTGATGGCAGATATGACTGAGTTCCGACGTGTGGCACGGGAGCTCAGCAACTGGGGGAGGTGGGGCGACGCTGACGAGTTGGGCACGCTGAACTTCATCACCGCCGAGAAGGTCCAGCGGGCGGGGAGCTTGGTCCGGCACGGGAAGGTGTTTGCGCTCGGCGTCGACTTCGGGTCATCGGGGCCTCAGGGTGCTTTCGGCTTCCGGCACAATCCAATACATCTGATGACGATCGACGGCGGCGACGCCAGTTCGTTGGCACAGTACGGGCCGGGGTGGGAGCAGAACCCGACCGCGAGGGAGATGGGCAAGTATCTGGTCGACAACCCATTCCGCTTCAACGATGACATGATCATCATGCCGCTACAGGCGGCCACCCAGTGGGATGCGCTGTCCCACGTGTACTACGACGACCAGCTCTACAACGGCTTCCCCGCCGACTCGGTGACCAGCCTGGGCGCCTATCACTGCGGTATCGACAAGGTCGATGTCAAAGGCATCACCTCGCGCGGAGTGTTGCTCGACCTGGTGCGTCATCGCGGAGCCGAGGTCTTTTTGGAGCACGGAAACCCGATCACTCCCGAAGAACTCGACGACGTGGCGCGCTCTCAGGGCGTCACCATCGAGTCCGGCGACATCGTGCTCATCCGGACTGGTTGATGGACGAGATTTCTCATGACCGCAAACAAGACCGAGCCTTACTCGGGTTTGGATTGGCGATGCGCGCAGTGGCTGCACGATCACGAGGTTGCCGCGGTCGCTTCCGACAATCTGCAAGTCGAAGATCCGGTATCCGGCGTCGATGGTCTGTTTCTGCCGTTGCATCTGTTGTGCCTGCGTGACATGGGACTGATGCTCGGCGAGTACTGGGACCTGACCGCGCTGGCCGCCGATTGCGCCGCCGACGGGGTTTATGAATTCCAGCTCGTTGCGCCGCCGCTGCGATTTGTCGGCGCGGTAGGCTCGCCGGTCAACCCGATCGCAATAAAGTAGTGCGGATTCATCGTCGCGCGGTCGCGGTCGACGGCTTGCCTACCAGCTATCTGGAGGCCGGTGACGGGGACCCGGTGGTCTTGCTGCACGGCGGCGAGTTCGGGGCCAATGCCGAAATTGCCTGGGAACACAACATCGGCGTGCTCGGCGGCCGGTTTCGGGTGCTGGCGCCCGACCTCCTGGGTTTCGGGCAGTCGGCCAAGGTGGTTGATTTCGTCGACGGCCGCGGAATGCGCATTCGCCATGTGGCGAGGTTCTGCGATGTGCTCGGCGTTGACTCCGCGCACTTCGTGGGCAATTCGATGGGGGCCATCATGCTGCTGACCGACACGACCTCGGACGCGCCGATGCTGGCTGTGCGGACCATGGCGCTCATCTGCGGCGGCGGGCAGATCCAGCAGAACAGCCACTTTGACGCACTACAGAGCTACGACGCGACCCTGCCGGCAATGCGGCGCATCGTGGCAGCGCTATTTCACGACGCCCGCTATCCGGCCGACATGGACTATGTGCAGCGCCGATACGATTCGAGTACCGCGCCGGGGGCGTGGGAAGCCTTGGCGGCAGCCCGCTTTCGTCGCCCCGGCGCACCCCCCTCGGCTACGCCGTCCAGCAGTCGCCGGTATGACCGCATCACGGTACCCACGATGCTGGTGGAGGGGCGCAACGACAAGCTGCTTCCCAGCGGCTGGGGCGAGCAGATCGCCGGGCAGATCCGGAACGGACACTCGCAGGTTGTCGACCGTGCCGGGCACTGTCCACAGATCGAACAGGCCGGTACCGTCAACGAGCTGATGTTGGATTTTCTCAGTCGTTGAACCCGCCGGGCGCCGCGTCGGGGCCTGCTTTTAGAAGATGTAGTCCAGCAGCGTCATCATGCCGGCCTCACGGTGGTAGCTGTTGTGGCAGTGCAGAACCCAATATCCGGGGTTGTCCGCAACCAGCACCGCCCGCAGTTGTTGCCCCGGCAGCACGATAACGGTGTCCTTGCGTGCCCCGGGCGTGCCGTCGGGTTTGATCATCTGAAATGTGTGGCCGTGCAGGTGGATCGGGTGGTACATCATCGTGGGGTTGTCGAACATCAGGGTTGGCCGTTCGCCGAGGCGCACGGTCAGTGGATGCGTCTTGCTGTAAGGCTCCCCGTTGATGGTCCAGTCGTATTTCGCCATCGTGCCGCCCAGCGTGATCGGCAGGCTCATCTGGGGGTCGGGCCGGCCCAGGTTGACAGCCGTTGTGGCGGTGAACATTTCCACCGTTCCCACCCGCTTGTTGAGTTCGGCGGGCCGAAACTGTGGGTCCGGTGCGGTGCCGGAGCCGGTGGACAGCAGGGCACGCGCCAGCGCGTTCTTTCCCTCCGCGGAGGCAACCAGCGGAAAGACGCCGTCGGCGGCGGTGACGATCACGTCATAGCGTTCGGCCATTCCAATCAGCAGCGCGTCGACCTGGGTCGGAATCACCGGGTAGCCGTCGGTGTGGGTGACGGTCATCGTATGCCCGGCCAATGCGACACGGAACGCGGTGTCGGAGGCGACGTTGATGATGCGGATCCGGATTCGCTGGCCAGGCTTGGCCTTAAACGACGTGGGTGCCGCGGGAATTCGCCCGTTGACCAGGTAGTACGGGTAGGCGATGTCCCCGGCATCTCCGCCGAGCAGGTCGCTCGACCCGACTTCGCCGCTTTCTTCATCCGGCTTGCCCGTCGCCGATGTGGTTGTGGTGGGAGATGTCTTACTGGTTCCGGTGGTTGTCGTTGTCGTGCTGGTTTTGGTGGTCGGAGTTGTCGTGGTGGTCGTCGTACTGGTGGACGTGCTTGGAGCGGTCGATGACCCCGGGAGTTCTTGCATGCGGGGCTTGTTCGGATCCACCAAGGCGTCGAAAAGCTGTTGCGGGCTCTTGCCGACACTGTCGGTCCAGTCGTCGAGGACAACAATCCATTCGGCGTCGTAGCGGTTGGGTTCGGTCGGATCGTCGACGATGAACGGCAGGTACAGGCCGTGGTCGTCCTCGAGGCCGACATGCGGGTGTGCCCAGTAGGTGCCCGCATTCGGGACCGAGAACCGATAGGTGAAGTCCTGGTCTGCGCCGATGTTGGGGGTCGCGGGCTCGGCGCCATCCATGTCGTTGCGTAGCGCGATGCCGTGCCAGTGCACGGAGGTGGCGCGGTCGAGCCGGTTGGACACCGCGACCACCACCTCGTCGCCGACGCTGGCCCGGATCAGCGGTCCCGGAACCGTGTTGCCGAAGGCCAACGTTTGCACCACCGGCCCGCCCAGATCGATCTGTGCCTGTTGCGGGGTGAGGCTGGCGGTAACCGTTCGCCCGGTGTGCGGACGGGCTCGCTCGGCGGCCGCGATCGCATCGGCCATGGCCGTTTCGCCGGTCTGCGTGGTCTGCGAGTGGCCGCAACCGGCCAACGCCAGCCCGCCGGCGATGCCGGCGCCGATGAAGCCGCGCCTACTGAGCTGTGCGCTCCCGAATGGGTGGCCGCCCGTTGGCAGTACCGGCATTAACCGCTCCTCGTCTCGTTCGATTCGGCAGTGCGCATATACCCTGTTTACCCTGCTAGGACATCAGGCATCCCGCAACCCGGAGCCCACCCTTTACGCTATACCAGTAGGGGGTATATAGTGAGCCGCATGAAAGGCCGCCGCGTGGTGTGGACGCGATCCGCGATCGTCGCGCTGGCCTTGGCGTGGGCCGCCACGGTGGTCGCGGCGCAGTGCTGGTTGCCGCAGGTGCACTTGCAGCCGGCGCATTCCGATCACCCCTTGGCAACATCGGTGGGTAGTGAGTTTGTGCTTAGCGCCGACCACGCGCACCTCGTGGACAATTCGACCCCTCCATGCCCGGAACAATTCGCGACGGCGGTGTTGCCCCGGACGGCCACGATGTCGTTCGAATCCGCTCCGGTGGCCGCCGCGGCGGGGATTCCGGGCATTCTCACCTATCTCGTGGTGCCGGCCGGGCGTGGCCCGCCATCGGTGCCAGTCTATGTTCGCGCGGGTCAAGATCTGCTGACCCGGTACTGCCGCGCTCGTCGCTGACTGGTCAGCGCCAGGTCATGGGGACAAACCCGGACCGGGGACCGCTGACCCACATCAAATTGCCGCAGCGCCATCGCGGCCAAATGCAGAAGCGACTAGACAATGAACCCCAATTTGCCCTTGGTAAACGCAGCAAATTCCGCTGGCGACAATCTGAACGTTTCACCCACAGCGCTTCCCGGCCGCTCACACCCGACCTCGATGCGGCCGCGGCCGACTCGGGATCGGTACCGTGTTGTTCCCGAGGGATACCACCCCATTCCCGGTTGTAACCGGCACCCGGGCGCCATGGTCGGCAACACCCCGGTGCTGTGGGTGTCGGGGGACGCGAGTCCAGTCGGCAGCGCCGATCGTGGATTCTGGGCCAAGCTGGAAGGCTTCAACCCCGGCGGCATGAAAGACCGCCCAGCCATGCACATGGTGGAACGGGCCCGCGCCCGCGGTGATCTGGCCCCCGGAGCGGCCATCGTCGAGTCAACGAGCGGCACGCTGGGGTTGGGCCTGGCGCTGGCCGGTTCCGTCTACGGCCATCCGGTCACGCTGGTCATCGATCCGGGACAGGAACTGAT
The DNA here is from genome assembly GCF_002355775.1 of Mycobacterium ulcerans subsp. shinshuense. Lineage (NCBI taxonomy): Bacteria > Bacillati > Actinomycetota > Actinomycetes > Mycobacteriales > Mycobacteriaceae > Mycobacterium > Mycobacterium ulcerans. The sequence continues at coordinate 704,668 of NZ_AP017624.1, forward strand.
CGTCACGCGCATGATGACCGCCTATGGCGCCCGCGTCGACATGGTGACCGAACCGCACCCGGTCGGGGGCTGGCAACAAGCTCGCGAGGACCGAGTTGCGCAGTTGTTGGCCGCTGACCCCAGTGCCTGGAATCCCAACCAATCCAGCAACCCCGACAACGTCGCCGCCTACCGGCCGCTGGCGCTCGAGATGGCGGCTCAACTCGGCCGAGTCGACGTGCTGGTGTGCTCGGTGGGAACTGGCGGCCATTCATCGGGTGTTGCGCGGGTGCTCCGAGAGTTCAATCCCGCCATGCGGCTGATCGGTGTGGACACCATCGGCTCCACAATCTTTGGTCAGCCCGCGTCGAGCAGGCTGATGCGCGGGCTGGGGTCGAGCGTCTTTCCACGCAACGTCGATTACAGCGCCTTCAATGAAGTGCACTGGGTTGCCCCCGCCGAAGCCGTCTGGGCGTGCCGGTCCATGGCGGCTACCCACTACGCCAGCGGCGGATGGAGCGTCGGAGCGGTCGCTCTGGTCGCCGGATGGGCCGCGCGCACCTTGCCGTCGGACATCACTATCGCCGCGGTGTTTCCCGACGGTGCCCAGCGCTACTTCGACACGGTCTACAGCGACGACTACTGCAACGAGCACGGGCTGCTTGGTCAGCGACCCGCGACCGAGCCGGAGGTGATCGCCTCTCCCTCGGCCGCGGTGGTGCAACGTTGGACGCGTAGCGCGACGGTGATCGACCCGACCCAGGTAGCGGCGTGATGGGCTTCCTGGCGCAGTTCCGCAGCTTCAACCGGCCCAGCCGGGTGCTGATGATCAACCAGTTCGGCATCAACGTCGGCTTCTATATGTTGATGCCATACCTGGCCGACTACCTGGCGGGACCGCTCGGTCTGGCCGCATGGGCGGTGGGTTTGGTGATGGGCGTGCGCAACTTCTCCCAACAGGGCATGTTCTTTGTGGGTGGGACGCTGGCCGACCGGTTCGGCTACAAACCGCTGATTGTTGCCGGTTGTTTGATCCGTACCGGTGGGTTTGCGCTACTGGTGGTCGCACAGTCGCTGCCTAGTGTGCTGATTGCCGCGGCGGCAACGGGTTTCGCCGGAGCGCTGTTCAACCCCGCGGTGCGTGCCTATGTGGCCGCGGACTCCGGTGATCGCAAGCTCGAAGCGTTTGCGACGTTCAACATCTTCTATCAGGCCGGGATCCTGCTGGGCCCGCTGGTGGGGCTGGCCTTGCTGACGCTAGATTTCCGGATGACGGTGCTGGGGGCCTCGGCCGTCTTTGCGGTCTTGACGGCCGCTCAGCTGATGGCGTTGCCCCAGCACCTGGCCGACCCTGACACCAAGAACGAGTCGATTCTGCAGGGCTGGAAAGCGATTGTGCGCAACCGCTCGTTCCTGGGCTTCGCGGCCGCCATGACGGGTGCCTACGTGCTGTCGTTCCAGGTCTACCTCGCCCTGCCGATACAGGCATCGTTACTGGCGCCTGGCCACCAATCTGTTTTGGTAGCGGCCATGTTCGCGGTATCCGGGCTGATCGCGATCGCCGGCCAGCTACGCATCACCCGCTGGTTCGCGGCGCACTGGAGGGTAAGTCGCAGCCTGGTGGTCGGGGCTGCGATCTTGGCCATGGCGTTCGTGCCGCTTGCGATGGTGCCTAACGCACAACGTTTCGGCACCGGTGCCGCGGTCGCGGCGCTGTTGGTATCTGCGAGTTTGCTCGCTGTCGCTTCGGCGGCGTTGTTTCCCTTCGAAATGCGCACCGTGGTGGTGCTGGCCGAAGACAAACTCGTGGCGACGAACTATGGCTTCTACAGCACGATAGTCGGCGTCGGAATCCTGGTCGGCAACCTTGCGGTGGGCTCGCTGATGAGCGTGGCACACCGTTTTGGCGCCGATGAAATCGTCTGGGGTGGATTGATTCTGATCGGTCTCGCGACGGTGGCCGGCCTGTATCAGCTGGACCGGCAGGCGACGCGCGCCGAGCGACTGAGCCGGCGTCATCCACCGGCGCAGCTCTGCCAACAGGCGGCCTAGTCGCGCGCAGGAACCCCGAGTCGGCCCCGCCGCAGTGGCCTAGTGTGCAGGTCTAGCCAGCGGCCAGCCAGTCACTGAAGTGGGTGGGATAGATGGTCACATCCTCGTCGTCGGTGGGGACGATGCTGTGCCCATCGAGCACCGCGCCGAAGTAGCGGGCGTTGGGATCGGTGCGTACCTGGCGGGAATCGCCATGTGCGGCAAGCCCCATGCGGGCGAAGTCGTCCATGCCGAACTTGTCCGGGCCGGCGATGTTGGTGGTTCCGTTGAGCGGATCGCTGATCGCAGCTCGAGTGACGCCGGTTGCCACATCGCTGGCCGCGATCGGCTGGATGGCCGCGGTGTGTGACAGGCGCACGGTGTCACCATCGGTGGCCGAATCGGCAATTCCGAGCACGAATTCGAAGAACTGGGTGGCCCGCACAATGGAATACGGCAGATCCGATTCCTTGATCAGCTTCTCCTGGGCGCACTTGGCCCGCAAGTAGCCGCTGTTGGGCACCCGGTCGGTGCCCACGATGGACAGCGCGACGTGGTGGCGCACACCCGCTGTTTGCTCCGCCGCGCGCAGGTTCTTGGTCGATGTGGTGAAGAAATGCAGTACGTCGTCGTCGGCAAAGGAGGGGGAATTGGAGACGTCGACCACCGCGTCGGCTCCGGCAACGGCATCGGCCAGCCCCTCGCCGGTGAGCGCGTTGACGCCCGAGCGCGGCGACGCAGCGACGGCCTGGTGTGCTAGCCCGGTCAACTGGGCGACGACTTGCGATCCGATCAGCCCGCTGCCACCGATAACCAGAATCTTCATGGTCAAGCCCCTCCCGGTCCGCGTGATGGAACTGCTCAATCCAGCATCCTCCGTTTTCGGGCCGATGAAACAGGGAAAGTCCGTGGTTTTCGCGGGTCGCCGGGGGGCGTCAGGGTGATGACGGCTCCGGGTGACAGCAATGGGAGCTAAATCAACTGCTTGACTTAACCTGGCTCGCGCGGATTAACTCGTTCTGTGGTCGACGAATTGGCCGGCAAAATAGCCATTGTCACCGGCGGGGCCTCCGGGATCGGGCGCGCCACGGTGGCGCGGTTTATCGCCGAGGGGGCGCCGGTTGTGATCGCCGACGTCGAAGAGGAGCGTGGGGAGTCCTTGGCGGCCGCGCTGGGCGCCGATGCCATGTTCTGTCGGACCGACGTCTCCCAACCCGAACAGGTCGCGGCGGTGGTGGCCGCCGCCGTCGACAACTTCGGCGGCTTGCACGTGATGGTGAACAATGCCGGTGTCTCCGGCGCCATGCACCGCAGATTCCTCGATGACGACCTGGCCGATTTCCACCGCGTGATGGCCGTCAACGTGCTGGGAGTGATGGCTGGCACCCGTGATGCCGCCCGGCACATGGCCGCCCACGGCGGAGGATCGATCGTCAATCTCACCTCCATCGGCGGGATTCAGGCAGGCGGGGGAGTGATGACGTATCGGGCGTCGAAGGCGGCGGTGATTCAATTCACCAAGTCGGCGGCGATCGAGCTGGCGCACTACGAGATTCGGGTCAATGCGATCGCGCCCGGCAACATCCCCACCCCGCTGTTGGCCTCGTCGGCGGCGGGACTGGATCAAGAGCAAGTCGAGCGGTTCACCGCGCAGATTCGCCAGACCATGCGTGAGGACCGGCCGCTGAAGCGGGAGGGCACGCCCGAGGACATCGCCGAAGCGGCGTTGTACTTCGCCGGTGAACGGTCGCGATATGTCACCGGGACCGTTCTTCCCGTGGATGATGGGACGTTGGCGGGCAAGGTGATTCGCCGCAGCAGGTAGGGCGGCGGGACGATTCCCGGGTCGACCGGCGCCAGCAATTTAAATCAATCGCTTGAATTAATGCCTCGATGCGCGGTTTACTAGGCATCATGACCGCCGTTGGCAGGGCCGTTCGCGGTGAACGGGCCAGCTCCACACAAGAGGCGATCCTGGTCGCGGCCGAGCGGCTGTTCGCCGAGCACGGTGTGTTCGCGGTCTCCAACCGCCAGGTCAGCGAGGCGGCGGGGCAGGGCAACAACGCCGCGGTGGGGTATCACTTCGGCACCAAGACCGATCTGGTTCGCGCTATCGAGCAGAAGCATCGCGTACCGATCGAGCGGCTTCGCGAGCAAATGGTGGCAGCGGCCGCCGCCAAGGGGGCGGCCGCGACGATGCGGGATTGGGTGGCGTGTTTGGTCTGCCCGCTCACCGAACACCTTGCGGTCCTGGGTAATCCGACTTGGTACGCACGGTTTGCCGCGCAGGCGATGACCGATCCCGCCTACCACAACATCATCGTCAAAGATGCGCTGAGTTCGCCGTCGCTGGTTCAGGTCATCGACGGCATCAACAGCTGTCTACCGGATCTGCCGGTCGACGTGCGCTACGAACGCAACCTGATGGCGCGCAACCTCTTGATGCACACCTGTGCCGATCTCGAACGTGCGCTTGCCGCGGGCACCTCGGTGCCGCGACCCTCCTGGCGCGAGGCCGCGACCGGACTGATCGACGCGATAACTGGCCTATGGCTGGCGCCTGTGACAGCGCGCGAGTGAGAAGGGGCGCAGATGAAAGTGATTGTCGATGAAAACATCTGCGCATCGTCGGGCAACTGCGTGATGAATGCACCCGAGATATTCGACCAGCGGGACGAGGACGGTGTGGTCGTCCTGCTCAACGCGAATCCGCCCGCTGAGCTCGCCGAAGGTGCCCGCAGGGCGGCCGCGTCCTGCCCGGCGATGGCAATCAAGATCGAGGAGTGACCGTGTCCGACACGCTCGCAAGCCCCAGCCCCGAGACGGCGGCGGGAATCCCGGACTATCCGATGTCGCGGTCCGCGGGCTGTCCGTTCGCCCCGCCGCCAGGAGTCATGTCCCTGGCGGCAGCTAAGCCGCTAACCAGGGTGCGCATCTGGGACGGCAGCACACCGTGGCTCACCACGGGATATGAGCAAGTGCGCGAGCTGTTTTCCGACTCACGGGTAAGCGTTGATGATCGGCTGCCGGGCTTCCCGCACTGGAATGCGGGCATGTTGTCGACCGTTCACAAGCGTCCCCGGTCGGTGTTCACCGCCGACGGAGAGGAGCACACCCGATTTCGGCGGATGCTGTCGAAACCGTTCACCTTCAAGAGGGTGGAAGCACTGCGCCCCACCATCCAGCAGATCATCGACGAGCACATCGATGCGATGCTGGCCGGCCCGCAGCCAGCCGACCTTGTCGCCAAACTGGCCCTGCCGGTGCCGTCGTTGGTGATCAGCCAACTGCTGGGGGTGCCCTACGAGGACGCCGAGATGTTTCAGCACCACGCCAATGTCGGGCTGGCCCGGTACGCGACCGGTGCGGACACCGTCAAAGGCGCGATGAGCCTGCACAAGTATCTGGCTGAGCTGGTCGAAGCCAAAATGGCGAACCCGGCCGAAGACGCGGTCTCCGATCTGGCCGAGCGGGTCAAGGCCGGTGAGCTCAGCGTCAAGGAGGCCGCCCAGTTGGGCACCGGCTTGCTGATCGCCGGACACGAGACCACCGCAAACATGATCGGTCTTGGCGTGCTCGCGTTGCTGGTGAACCCCGACCAGGCTGGGATTCTGCGGGATGCCCACGACCCCAAGATCGTCGCGAATGCGGTCGAGGAACTGCTGCGCTACCTCAGCATCATTCAAAACGGGCAGCGCCGGGTCGCCCACGAAGACATTCACATTGGCGGAGAAACCATCCGCGCCGGCGAAGGCATCATCATCGATCTCGCTCCGGCGAACTGGGATGCGCACGCGTTCACCGAACCGGATCGGCTATATCTGCACCGCGCGGGCGCCGAGCGCAACGTCGCCTTCGGCTACGGCAGGCACCAGTGCGTCGGCCAACAGCTCGCCCGCACCGAGTTGCAGATTGTCTACCGCACTCTCTTGCAGCGCATCCCCACGTTGACGCTGGCCACTGCGCTCGAAGACGTCTCGTTCAAAGACGACCGCCTGGCCTATGGGGTCTATGAACTACCCGTGACCTGGTGACCACTGTCTCAACCCGGATCCGAATGGAGGATCAATGATGTCGGCCCCAACCAGCTCCGTCTCGCTCTACCCGCCGGAAGGCTTTGGAGCACCCAAGAATCGCCGGGGACATGCCAGCGGCATCAATGTGGGGCTGCCCGAGGGCACGGTGGTGTTCTCGGCCGACAATCACATATCGCTGGCCGCCGACATCTTCTATGAGCGCTTCCCGGACGATCTGAAGGACAAGGCACCGCGTATCTGGTACGAAGACGGTGCTTTTCAGGTCGGGCGCAAGGGCCAGTCGTTCCTTCCGGGCGACTTCAGCGCGGTCCTCATGCAATACGACGACCTGCCCGGGGCCGCCAGCACCAACATCGAGGCGAGGATCCAGGAACTTCGTGAGGACGGGGTCGACAAGGAGCTCGCGTTTCCCAACGCGGTGCTCGCCCTCTTTCACTACCCGGACAAGATGCTTCGGGAACTCGCATTCCGCATCTACAACGAGTACATCGCCGAACTACAGGAGCGCTCCGCCGGTCACTTCTACGGTGCCGGGCTGATCAACTGGTGGGACCCCGACGGAACCCGCCGCACCCTAGAGGAGCTGAAATCGCTTGGACTCAAGACTTTTTTGATGCCGCTAAACCCGGGTAAGGACGACGACGGCAACCCTAACGACTACGCGAGCGCGGCCATGCGGCCAGTCTGGGACGAGATCGAGGCTTCCGGCATGCCGATCACCCACCACATCGGCGAGACCCCGCCCAAGAGCCCCTGTGAGTTCAACAGCGTCGTCGTCGGGATGATGATCAATATCGACGGATTCCGGGAGACGTTCTCCAAGTACATCTTCGGCGGCATCCTCGACCAGCATCCGGGTTTGCGGGTCGGCTGGTTCGAAGGCGGCATCGCCTGGATGCCCTGGGCACTACAGGACGGTGAGCATTTGGTGGCGTCCTATCAGCACATGTTCAATCGGCCGCTCGAGCATGACGTTCGCTACTACTGGGACAAGCACATGAGCGCATCGTTCATGGTTGACCCGCTGGGACTGGAACTGATCGATCGCATCGGGGTCGGCAAGGTCATGTGGTCCTCGGACTATCCGCACAATGAGAGCACCTACGGCTATTCGGAGAAGTCGCTGGCCGCTGTCGTCGACGCGGTCGGGCCGCAGCATGCCGCCCGGATAGTCAGCGGCAACATCACCGAATTCCTAGGACTCTGAGGATTTCTGATGACGACGTTCGCGCGGCCGCCCTCGCCTGAGATGCAGATTCCGGAGCGGCCGGACCTGACCCGGATGCGGCGCGAGACGGGGGCCAGGCTCCGCCGCGCGATGGCCGATCGCGGCGTCGACGCGATGATCTTGTTGGGTAACAGCGCCGTCGTCTACGCCACCGGCGCCAGTTGGCCGCTGGGAGATGCCGGGCTGTCCTACGTTGAACGCCCGGTGGCGGTGGTGCTGGCCGGCCACCCGTGGCCGCACCTGTTCCTGCCGTTTCGGGAGGGCGCATCCCAGGAGTCGGAGTTGCCCTCCGATCACCTGCACGGTCCGGTCTACCTCGAATTCGACGAAGGAGTAGAGAATTTCGCGCGCCTGCTGTCGGAGCTGATCCCACCGGCAGCCACCATCGCGGTCGACGAGTTGACCGGTGCCATGGCACGAGCCGCAAAGCTGCTGTTCCCCAGCGGTGCCCCCGTCGATGCGAGCGCCGTCGTGAGTGCCGCCAAGGTGATCAAGACCTCAGATGAACTCGCGTGCATCCGCAACGTCGTCCGAATCACCGATGAGGCGATGGTGCAAGTGCACGAGGCGCTGGCGCCCGGGATTCGGCAGATCGAGCTATCCGCTCGTTTTCTGCGCCGGGCCTTCGAACTGGGTGCCACCGCCAGCATGCTCGAACCGATCTGGCAGGTCATGCCGGCAAGCAGGGCCGAGGGTGTGTGGACCACCCACGGCGACTTGGCGCTGCCGCTGCTGAGCACCGAGCGAGAACTCGCCGCAGGCGACGTGCTGTGGACCGACGTGAGCATCACCTACCAGGGCTACTGCTCAGACTTCGGGCGGACCTGGATCGTGGGGCGTGACCCGCAGCCACGGCAACAGCAACAGTTCGACAGGTGGCGCGAAATCATGAGCGCCGTGGTCGCCGTGGCCCGCGCCGGCGCGACGGCAGCCGAGTTGGCCAGGGCCGCAACGGCGGCCAACGGCGGTGCTCGGCCCTGGTTGCCGCACTTCTATCTGGGCCACGGAATCGGTGTAAACGCGGCCGAAATGCCGATGATCGGAACCGATCTCGGTGACGAGTTCGATGAGAACTTCGTGCTGGAGCCGGGCATGGTGCTGGTGCTCGAGCCAGTTGTGTGGGAAGACGGTACCGGAGGCTACCGCAGTGAAGAGGTGCTGGTGATCACCGAGGAAGGCTCGACGCGCTTGACCGACTACCCGTATGACCCTTATGTCGACTGAAGTACTGCCCGACAATCGGGCGCTGCGTTGCGGGCGCCGGCAACGTGCGCTCGAGCAGATGGCGGCCCACGATCTCGATGTCCTGGTTCTCGGTAGGCAGGCCAACGTCCGCTATGTCTCGGGCACTCCACAACTTTGGGTCGCTGGGACTAGGCCGTTCGGCCCCACCTGCGTCCTGGTCCGCGCGACAGGTGCCATTCATCTGCTCAGCACCTGGGATGAAGGCGTTCCCGATGACATCCCGCACGAGAACCTCTATGGCATCTCGTGGAACCCGATGAACACCATTTCGGTGCTCGAGCGCATCGACGGTGCCGCCACCGCCCGGCGGGTGGGGACCGACGCGCTGTCACCGGTCTTCGCCCAGCTGCTGCCGCAGGCATTTCCCAACGCGGAGCTAGTCGACGGCGAGCTCGCGATGCGCGCCGCCCGGCGGATCAAGACGGACGAGGAGGTGGTCGCGCTGCGGGCAGCCATCGCGGTCGCCGAGTCCGGGCTGGCCGCGGCGGTAGCCGAGCTGCGAACCGGGGTCAGTGAACAGCTGCTGGCCGGCGTGCTGGTGGAAGCGGTGTTGGCCGGCGGCGTCAGCACTCCCTCCAATCAGGATGTGGCGTGGGTGACTTCGCGCGAGCACCCGTGGCGGCGGGCCAGCGGCGATCGTCGCGTCCGGTCCGGGGACTTGGTGGTCTTCTCCGCGGGGGTCCTGGCCGGCGGATACATCGGCGAGGTGGGCCGAACCTGGCCCGCAGACGGTGTTGCGGGCGCCGCGCCGCTGTACCAACGATGGGCGAAGCTGTGGGATGGGCTGCTTTTAGCGTGCCAGCCGGGTGCGGGGGCCGGCGAATTGCTGAATGCCTACCGGCAGGCCGGAGAACCGGCCCCGCCGATGCCGGTAGCGCGGGGCCTGGGAATGGGCTTCGACCCGCCCGTCATCTCCGCCCAGCTGCCCGCGACGGCGGCCAATGACCGATTGGAGCCGGGAATGGTTCTTGCCGTGACGGGTTACGTGTGGGAGGCGGGGGTGGGCGCAGTGTTTGGCCGCGAAGCGGTGTTGGTCAACGCCGATGGACCCGAGGTGTTGACCGCCAGCCCGATGTGGCAGGCCTAGCCATGCCAAAATCGGATCCGCCGGTGGACAAGATGATCCGGTATGACAAGGACCCCGAGACCCGAATCGCCACCATCACCTTCGATCGCCCAGGCCATCTGAATGCGCCGACGATAGCCGCGCGACTGCGCTACGCCGATCTGCTGCACCGGGCCAGCATCGATGACGAGGTCAAGGTACTGGTGATTCGCGGCGAGGGAGAGGATCTGGGCTCGGGTGCGGATCTCGAAGAGTTCATGGAGGTGATGAACTCTCCGGATCAGGGCCCGCGGCTTGCCGAATTCCGGATCGGCCCTGAGGAGGTCAAGTATCCGCCGTTGGGCTCTTTTCGTCATGGCGCATCGGTCAGCCAGTGGTATGCCAATCCGAACGCCGGGATTCGTGGCCTGCAGGATTTCAAGAAGATCTCCATCCTGGAGGTCAAGGGTTACTGCTATGGCTGGCACTTCTATCAGGCGGCCGACGCTGATCTGGTGATCTCCAGCGATGATGCGCTCTTCGGGCATCCGTCATTTCGCTACTACGGCTGGGGTCCGCGGATGTGGTGGTGGGCGCAGGCCATGGGCATCCGCAAGTTTCAGGAAATGGTGTTCACCGGAAGGGATTTCACCGCCGCGGAGATGCAGGACTGCAACTTTCTCAACAGCGTGGTACCGCGCGAGGAACTCGAAGCCGAGGTGGCCAAGTATGCGTTGGCCTGTGCGCGCAACCGGCCTAACGACACGGTGTTCATGCAGAAGGTCTTCTTCGAAATCATGAAGCAGTTCCAGGGCGAGTACATGGGCAGCCTGCTTAGTGGCTTCTTCGAGTCGATGGGCAGCGGTGTGCGGGCCGACACCGATGACCTCGTGCTCGATGACGCCATCGAGCAGGGTCTGGGCGATGCGGTCAACGACAATGACAGCCGGTTCCCACCGGGGTGGCGCCTGAGCATGAAATCGCGGGCCAAAGACGGCACCGGCAAGCCTGCCAAGCAGAAGAAGAAAAAAGGTTAGTGGAGGCCACACCGCCGCCAGTTCAGCCGCCCCTGGCCGGTTACCGGGTGGTGGATCTGTCCACCGGTATCGCGGGCGCATATTGCACCAAACTGCTCGCCGACGGCGGTGCTGACGTTGTCAAAGTCGAGCCACCAGAGGGTGATCCGTTGCGCTGGTGGTCGGCTTCGGGCACCGCCATCCCCGAGGGCAACGACGGCGCCCTGTTCAACTTCCTGGCCGGTAGCCAGCACAGCGTCGTCGCGGCACCCGAATCCGATCGCGACCTGGCGTTGGTCGAGGCGCTACTGGCCGCCGCCGACGCGGTGGTGTGGTCGCCAGGTTCCAGAGTCGCTGAGCACCCGCGCCTTGGGCCGCAAGAGCTGCACCGGCGCCATCCGCAGCTCACGGTCACGTCGATAACCCCGTTCGGGCTGGAGGGGCCCTGGCACGACCGGCCCGCGACCGAGTTCACCCTGCAGGCGTGGTCAGGCGCAATCATCGGGCTCGGATGTGGCCTCGCCGATCGCGCGCCGGTCTTCGTCGGCGGGCGAGTCGGCGAATACCTGGCCGGAGCATATGCCAGCGTGGCCACCTTGGCCTCCCGGCACCGCCGGATCAGCGACGGATGGGGAGAACTGATCGACCTATCCATGCTGGAAACCCAAATTCTCAGCCAGACTTACTATCCCGTCACCTATTTCGAAATGCTCGGCCGGCCATGGCGTGACGCTCGGCGGTTGACCGTACCGGGGGTGGCTTGTGCCCAAGACGGGCTGGTCGATCTGGGATGTGGAACCGCGCAGCAGTGGTTCGACCTGTGCGCGATGGTCGGTCACCCGGAGTGGATCGACGAGCAATCGCCGTTGTCGATCACCGAACAAGCCAACCTCCATGCCGAGGAGATCTACGACTGGCTGCGCAGCCATCCGTCCGACGAGATCCGGGAACTCGCGACGGCGTTCCGGATTCCCAACGCGCCGGTGGCCAATGGGGCCAACATCGCCTCGCTCGACCATTTTCAGGCGCGAGGTTCCTTTGTCCGCAACCCCCGCGACGGGTTCCTGCAACCGGCCCATCCGTACCGGATCAGTTCGGTGCACCTGCGCCGCCCCGGTCCGGCGCCGCGGCTCGGGGAACATGGCGACCACTACCGGACGGCCGAACTGAAGCCCAGGCCGGTACCGACGCCGAAGGTTCTGACGCGGCTGCCGCTGAGTGGCATTCGCGTGCTCGACCTGACCACATTCTGGGCGGGCCCGTCGTGCACGCACCTGTTGGCCATGCTCGGCGCCGAGGTGATCCACGTCGAATCGACCTGTCGTCCCGACGGTACCCGGCTGATTGCCGGCGTACCCGTGACCGAAGACCAATGGTGGGAGAAGTCGCCCATTTTCGTGGCGCTGAACACCAACAAGAAGGGTGTGACGCTGGACCTGGGGGATTCGCGGGGTCGGGAAGTATTGCACCGGTTGATCGCAACCTGTGACGTGATAGCCGAGAACTTCACTCCGCGCGTCATGGACCAGCTGGGTCTGGATTTCACCACGGTGCAGTCGATTCGGTCTGATGCCATCCTGCTACGCATGCCTGGATTCGGCCTGGACGGACCGTGGCGCGACAATCCGGCGTTTGCTTATGTCATCGAGTCCGCGGCCGGAATAAGCTGGATGACGGGCTATCCCGACCTCACACCGTATGAGCCGTATTCGGTTGGCGACCCCAATGCGGGTGTGCATGCGGCCAATGCGCTGCTGCTGGCGCTCGAGCACCGGCGGCGCACCGGTCGGGGTGTGCTGGTGGAAGCGGCGATGGTGGACGCCGCGCTGAACATCGCTGCGGAGCAGGTCATCGAATACAGCGCGTACGGGCGGCTGCTGGAGCGCGCGGGCAACCGCGGCCCCGCCGCTGTGCCGCAAAACCTCTACCGCAGCTCTGACATCGACGAGTTCGGCCTCCTGGACAGCTGGGTTGCCATTGCGGTCTCGACTGACCAGCACTGGCAGCAGCTGGGTGCTGCGCTCGGATCACCCTCTTGGGCGGCCGAACCACGCCTGGCCACAGCGGCCGGCCGGCGCACCCACGAAGACGTCATTGACGACCACTTGACGGCGTGGTGCGGGCAGCGGGGCAGCGACGAGATCGTGGTCACCCTATGGCAAGCCGGTGTACCGGTGGCCAAGGTGATGCAACCGCATCGGCAGTCGGAGTTGGCCCAGTTGGCTTCGCGCGGCTTCTTCGAGGTGGTGGACCATCCGGTGAACGGCCCGGTCAGGCTCAGCACTGTGCCGATGCGGCTGTCCGGTTGGCCAGGACGATTTCACACCGAACCAGCGCCCCTGTTGGGTCAGCACAATCGTGAGTTGCTGACCGAGCTGGGCCTGACCGCGGCGGAGATATCTGAGCTGGAAGCTGACGGTGTTATCGGGGCGGCCCCGGCAATGTACTCGGCAACCTGAGCAGCACCATGGCAATTGATCCCGCGGATGTCCTGCTCAACGGCCGGCTGGCGGTGGTGACCGGCGCGGGATCGGGGATCGGCCGTGGCGTTGCCGCTGGCCTTGCGGCGTTCGGCGCCTCGGTGGCGATATGGGAGCGGGACCCGCAAACCTGCGCGCAGGCCGCACCCGAGCTTGGCGGCCTGGGCATCGCCACCGACGTACGCAGCGTCGACCAGGTGGACGCCGCCCTGCAGCGAACCCAGGCCGAACTGGGCGAGGTAACCATCCTGGTCAACAACGTGGGCGGGGTGTTCTGGTCGCCGCTGCTGCAGACCAGTGAGAAGGGCTGGGATGCGCTCTACCGCAGCAACTTAGGTCATGTGCTGCTGTGTACCCAGCGGGTGGCCCGGCGGCTGGTTGCCGCGGGGCTACCGGGCAGCATCATGGCGATCACCTCGATCGAGGGAGTGCGGGCCGCGCCTGGTTACGCGGCGTACGCCGCCGCCAAGGCGGGCGTTGTCAACTACACCAAGACCACGGCACTGGAGCTGGCGCACCACGGCATTCGGGTGAATGCGATCGCACCCGATATCACGATGACCGAGGGGCTGGCGCAGATGGGCGGCGCCGCGGCACTGGAGCGCATCGGAAGTCTGGTCCCGTTGGGGCGCCCCGGTGATGTCGATGAGATAGCAAGTGTCGCGGTGTTTCTCGCGTCTGACATGGCGCGCTACGTCACCGTCCAGACAATTCACGTCGACGGTGGCACCCACGCCGCGGCGGGCTGGTACCGCGATCCGCAGACTGGCGAATACCGGCTGGGTCCGGGCTAGTGTCGCCAGCCTTCGGCGGCCTGCTCGTCGAATGTGCGGTCAATACGGGCAAACCTGCGTTGAATCGAGGTGCGGGCGCCCTCGTGTGGCAGCACGTAGAGGCGGTTGGCCAGGATGGCGTCGGCCGTCAGGCGTGCCAGCTCGTCGACGCTGAGGCTATCGTCCTGGGCCGGCAGGGAGCCCATATCCCCGGTTACCTGCGGTGCGGATGACAGTCCGTAGTCCGCGCCGCGGATCCGCTCCGAGTTGGAGACCAGTCGGGTCTCGACGACCATCGGGCACAACACCGTTACCCCGACTCCGCGGTCTTTCATTTCGCGGGAGAGGGTTTCGGCCAGGCCGACGACGCCGTATTTGGCTACGCCGTAGGCGCCGAGCCCGGCGTTGGGCACCAGTCCGGCAAAGGACGCGGTGAACGCGATGTGTCCACCGTGTTCCAGCAGCTTCGGCAGGAACGCCTCGACGGTATGAATTGAGCCCCACAGATCGATGTCGATCACCCACCGCCAGTCGTCGTGGGTCATGTCGGCGATCGGACCCGCCACGACAATGCCGGCATTGCTGAACACCACGTCGATTTGCCCCAGCAGGCGGGCGGATTCGGCCGCGAGATGGTTGACTTCGCTCAGATGGCGGACGTCACACATCACGCCGTGCGCATCGAAACCCTTCCCGCGCAGATGTTCGACGGACCGCTCCAGTCCCGGCTTGTCGATGTCGGCCAACACCACCTTGGCCCCGCGCCGAGCGAACTCGGTAGCCGTGGCCAAGCCGATGCCGCTCGCCCCACCCGTTATGACCGCCCCGCGTCCCGCAAATCCGTCCATGTGACGGAACCTTATTTCAGGCAGCCACCTGCGTCGACGGGCAGGGTGACACCGGTTATGTAGTGGGACTCGTCGGAGGCCAGGAACAGCACGGCGTTGCTGATGTCTTCGGCCTCGACCCACGGAATCGGCAGGATGTGGAAGAGCTGGCAGATCGGTGCCATGTCGTCGGGACCGGGATTCCCCAGGTCCGGGCGAAACATCTTGAAGGTGCCCTCGTTGTGCAGCATGGGGGTCCGGACATGCGTTGGGTTGTACCGATTTGACTCGAATCATGTGTTGCCCCAACTCAACTGCAAAGGACCGCATCAGGGCCACGACGCCGTGTTTGGCCGCCACGTAATTGCCGCAGTGCGGGTACGCCTTCATTCCGCCGACCGAACCTGTCAAGACGATCGAGCCCCCGTTGCCCCCGGCAATCAGATGCGGCACTGCGGCTTTGACGGATTTCCAGACCCCGGACAGGTTGACGTCGATCATCTCCTGCCAGTCGTGTTCACTGGTCTTGTCCAGCGTGGCGCCACCGTTGCCGATGCCCGCGTTGGCCACGATGATGTCCAGCCGGCCCAGTTGGTCCACTCCGGCGTCCACCGCGGCTTTCAGCGCGTCGTAATCACGCACATCGGCCTCGGCGGTGAAGATCCGGCGGTTGTGTCTCTTGACCAGATCGGCCGTCTCGGCCAGGTCCTCCGGGGTGGACGCCGGGATGGTGGTGTTCTCCACGATGGGTTTACACACGTCGACAGCGATGATGTCGGCACCCTCCTGCGCCAGACGTACCGCGTGGCTGCGGCCCTGGCCGCGAGCCGCTCCGGTGATGAACGCGACTTTTCCCGCGACCCGCCCGCCAAGCTGCTCAGTCATGAATACCTCACTTCCTCAGGTGGGGGTGGCTCAATCGAAGACGGCCGGCATGCTCTCCCAGCCTCGTGCGGTGGAGGTCGGGGAGAGCTTGGCGTTACCAAGGTCGACATCCCATTCGGGGAAGCGCTTGAGGATCTCCTCGCGCGCGATCCGGCCTTCCAGCCGTGCCAGCGCCGAGCCCAGGCAGTAGTGGGTTCCGACGCTGAAGGTCAAGTGTTGGTGTGGCTCGCGCCGGATATTGAAAACATCACCGTCCGGACGGAATTGGCGATGATCGCGGTTGGCCGCCCCGATCAGCATCATCATGATGCTGCCTTCGGGCACCGATTGGCCGTAGTACCGTAGATCGCGGGTCACGTACCGGGCCACGTGTGGTGCGGGTGCCTCGTAGCGCAGCAGTTCCTCAACCGCCTGCGGAATCAGCGACGGGTCCTCGACCAGTGCTCGGCGCTGATCTGGATGCTCAGCCAATACCTTGCCGGCCCAACCGATCAGCCGGGTGGTGGTCTCGTTGCCCGCTCCGGACACCACACTGACATAGGTGAGAAGTTCATCGCGTCTGAGTCGACGCACGGTCCCGGTCTCGTCCTCGAATTCGGCGTTGAGAAGTTCGGTCATGATGTCGCTGGAGGGATGCTCGGCGCGCCAATCGATGTAGTGGGCGAAGAAGTCGCCGCTGACCATGCCGTCGGCGGAGGCCTTCATCGGTTTTCCGGCCTCGGTGCGTAGCTGGGCAGTGGAGAAATCGCGGGCGGCTTCCTGGTCCTCCTCCGGGACGCCCAGCAGCATGCCGATGACGCGCATCGGCATCTGGGCGCCGAGATCGGCGACGAAGTCGAACCTGCCGCTGCCGATCAGGGGATCCAAACTGCGCGCGCAGAATTCGCGGATTTTGGGTTCTAGATCATTGATCTTGCGCGGGGTGAACATGCGCGACAACAACTTACGGTGAACGTCGTGGACCGGCGGATCCTCGAAGACGAGTACGCCCGCGGGGATGTCGATGTTGGCCTTGATGATCTCGAGGATTGCCCCCCTGGCCGAACTGAACGTTTGATAGTCGACGATGGCCCGGTCGACATCGGCGAACCTGCTCAGCGCGTAGAAGCCGTGCTGCGCGTTGTAGTACAGCGGCGCCTCTTCGCGGAGCCGGCGGAACATTGGGTAGGGGTCCGCGTTGAGCTCTACGTCGTACGGGTCGAAGTAGACGTCACTCGCTGCGGTCACTGTCACCCATGTCGCCTCCCGAAGGAACGTGCTTGCCCGTTCGCCCGTGCAACACGTGTCGTGCTGCACCTGAACTCTGTCATCACCCGCCAACGAGTGTCAACGAGGAATCCGTTTTAGCTAATCGCAGTTCTTATATGAAGAGAATAGCGTTCTCGTTAGGCTGATTCAACGCGCGCGGGCATTATCACCGGCGGACGAAGCGGGCCGGTGACTCGGGCAGGTCTGTTCGGGTGGTGTTAGGAGGCGGCGAATCCGCGTGAACAGAAATCCCATACCTCATCTGCGGTGATGGGGTGGGTCGTCGCGTCGTCGGTGCCGCCGCTGGACTGTGCGATGAACATGACCGTCTGCATGGTCATGGCGGCTATCCGTCTCGGGTTGAGGTCTTCTCGCAGTTCGCCGGCCTCAGCCGCGGCCTCCATCAGCTCGGTGAGCAACGCCACCAGCGGTGCGTGCGCGACTTTGACCTCGGTCGGGTGGCTTACCAACAGGCGCGGCGCGAAGTCGGTAAACAGTGGTCGCTTGGCTGTCGGGTCGGGGCGCGACGCCTCATACAAGAGCTCGACCGCCACTTTCAGTCGGTCCAGCGGATCCGCGTGGGTTTCGATGGCGGCGCGGATCTGGTCGGCGGACCGGCTCAGTGCGTCCTCGAAGAGCGCCAGCAATAGCTCGTGTTTGCCGTCGAACTGCAGGTAGAAGCTGCGCAGTGACTGCCGTGACCGGTCCACGACTTCCTGCACGGTGAAGTCTGTGCTGCCCTTTTCGATGATGATGGCCTGTGCGGCGTCCAGGAAACGCTGAACGCGCTGCGCCGCTCGCAGTTTCGCGGTCTTGATCGACCGCTCGACGGCGCGCTGCTTCCACGCGGGTTCTTCGCTCGGGTTCGTCACGGGCGGCTCAGATGATTGCCGCGAGGAGAAAACATGGTTGGACTGTACCGGAGAACGCCGTGCCATCGCTGGGCTCGACCTCCTCACGGACGGTGTACGGGAGATTGTAACTTCCTGTACACGAGAATACTATTCTCTTGCGCACGTGTTTGGGAAGCAGAATCAACTTCAGTGGGCGGCGAGGAGTTCTGTGCAGCTGACCTTTGATGCCGACGTCGAGGCCTTCCGCGACGAATTAATCTCGTTTCTGGACCGGAATTTGCCCGATCAGGCGGCCGGGATGGAGCGGCCGCGGTCCTGCTCGCACGTGCCGGAGTGGGCGCGGCGGTGGCAACGCTTGTTGTTCGACAACGGGTGGTTGATCCCGGGCAATCCGCCGGAGTTCGGTGGTCGCAATGCCTCACTGCTGCAGCAGTACGTGCATCTGCAGGAGTTGGCCCGGCGCCGCCTTTATCGCAGTTTCAACCCACAAGGCGTGGGCATCATTGCGGAGTCGCTGCTGTCGTTCGGAACGCCGGAGCAGAAGCGGCGCTGGGCAGTGCCGATCCTGCGGGCGGAGATGACCGCGTCGTTGGGTATGATCGAGCCGGGTGCGGGCTCGGATCTGGCGTCGTTGAAGACGCGGGCAGTGCGCTACCGCGACGGCGAGGGTGACCGTTTTGTGGTCAATGGGCAGAAGGTGTGGACATCAGGTGCCCATGACGCCGATGTGCTGCTGACGTTCGTGCGTACCGATCCTGACGCCCCAAAGCACAAGGGAATCAGCGCTTTGCTGATTCCGACGGACACTCCCGGCGTGGTGCGGCGGCCATTCGCGTCGGTGTGCGACCACGACGATGTCGACTTCAATGAGGTGTTTTTCACCGACGCAGCGGCGCCGGCCGAGAACCTGGTGGGTGAGCTCAACGGCGGGTGGCGGGTGGCGACCGGCTCCCTTGGGCACGAACGGACGATGCTGTGGCTGGGATATGCCAACCTGTTGGGCGAATTGGCAACCGATTTCACTCCAGCGGGCGTGCTGCAACGGGATCACTACGCCACGTTGGTGATGGATACCCAGGCGATGCGACTGCTCGGGTCCGCGACACTGGCCTCGGCGGCGCGTGGACAGGAGGATGTGCCCGTGCAGTCGGTGCTCAATCTGCTGGGCTCGGAGGCTTTGCAGCGTGCCTGCGAAGATGAGCTCGACTCGGCAGGCGGCGACGGTCTGGTGTACCCCTCGATCACGGCACCCATCGCTGCGTTGAACCTGGACAACCACTATGGCAGCTGGTTCGACCGCTACGCGCGTAGCTTCGCCGGCACCATTGCCGGAGGCACCTCTGAAATTCAGCGCAACATCATCGCTGAACGGATACTCGGGCTGCCGCGCGGTTAGGCGGTATCGGCTCGCCTCACATCGGCATGCCGGAATTCATGGCTACGTTTGTCCCGAAAATAGCTGTGTATGAACCGATTTAGCCGCCGACCCGGTGGCTGGGCCCGATCTGGTGGCGCCGTGATCTAGCCCACGAAATTCCAACTCTCCCCTCGGGAAAGGGTAGGATCCAGTCCGGCAGTGGGCCGATCCGAGTCCTCTCGGCCGGTCGTCCGCATTGGTGCGTCGACGCGTCTGCCGCCCAAATCGATCTTCGCGCCGCGCCGGGCCCTTGGCTACGCGCGAGCTGAACGGAGTGCTTTGTCTTCCCAACAGGTTTCGGCTGTCCCAACGATTCGCGAGGCGGGCGATCCCAGTACCGCGGTGCTGGCCGCACTGCGTTCGCCGACTCGTCTGCGGACCGAGGTGCTCGTCGGTTTGGTGGTTGCGCTGGCGCTGATCCCTGAAGCAATCTCCTTTTCGATCATCGCCGGGGTGGACCCTCGGGTGGGGCTTTTCGCCTCTTTCACCATGGCGGTGACCATCGCTGTGGTGGGCGGGCGCCCGGCCATGATTTCCGCGGCCACCGGCGCCATTGCGTTGGTGATCGCGCCGCTGGCGCGTGAACACGGGGCCGACTACTTCATCGCCGCGGTGATCTTGGCGGGCCTTGTGCAGATCACGCTCAGCTTGCTGGGGGTCGCTCGGTTGATGCGGTTCATCCCACGCAGCGTGATGGTCGGCTTCGTCAATGCGCTCGCGATCTTGATATTCCTCTCACAGGTGCCCCACCTACTGGGGGTGCCGGCGGTGGTCTATCCATTTGTCATCGTTGGTTTGCTGTTGATGGTGTTCCTGCCAAAACTGACCACCGTTGTCCCAGCTCCTTTGGTCGCGATCGTGGTCTTGACGGCCGCCGCGGTCGCGTTCTCCGTCGAGATTCCCAACGTCGGCGACGAAGGCCAGTTGCCGTCCAGCCTGCCGACCCTATTGGTGCCCCACGTCCCGTTCGCACTGGAAACCCTGTCCATCATCGGCCCGTATGCGCTGGCAATGGCATTGGTCGGGTTGCTGGAATCGTTGCTGACGGCCAAGCTCGTTGACGACATCACCGACACCCACAGCAACAAGACCCGGGAGGCCTGGGGGCAGGGCGTTGCCAACGTTGTCACGGGCTTCTTCGGCGGAATGGGCGGCTGCGCAATGATCGGCCAGACCATGATCAACGTGAAGGTCTCCGGTGCTCGCACCCGGATCTCCGCCTTCCTCGCCGGCCTGTTCCTGTTGGGCCTTGTCGTCGGCCTCGGCGACGTGGTCGCGCTCATTCCGATGGCGGCACTGGTCGCGGTGATGATCATGGTCTCGGTCGGCACGATGGACTGGCACAGCATTGCCCCCGCGACGCTACGGCGGATGCCGCGCAGCGAAACGCTGGTCATGCTCGCCACCGTGGTGGTCACCGTGGCAACCCACAACCTCGCTTACGGCGTCGTTGCCGGTGTCTTGACCGCGATGGTGCTCTTTGCGCGGCGTGTTGCTCACTTCATGACGGTGGAAAGAATCGTCGAATCAGACACCGGCAGTGCCGCTGAGACGGTGGTCTACCGAGTCAGCGGCGAATTGTTCTTCGCCTCGAGCAACGACTTGGTTTACCAATTCAATTACGTCGACGACCCGGACAACGTGGTGATCGACATGTCGCAGTCCCACATCTGGGATGCCTCCACCGTGGCCGCACTCGACGCCATCATCACCAAATACCACGCCAAGGGCCGATGCGTCGAAATCATTGGCCTGAACCAGGATTCGGCAGAGCGCCACGGCCGACTGTCCGGACAGTTCGGCGCAGAACACTAGGGGCGGGGCCAGTCGTGGGGTGGGCCCGGGGTCGGGCCACAGCCGGTGATCGCCGCTGCTGCCACCTAAGCCGATTCCACTGACCAGCCGTAACGTTGGTAGCTCGGCATCGCGGTTGCTGTCGGAGAAATCAGAGTTGAGCTAGCCGGGGAGCAAATCCCTTGGTCCGCAAGACCGCACCCGCCTCGCGGGTGAGCTCGCGCGAACTGCCGAGCAGCCCATCGAGCACCAGGGACCGCTTGACGTGGTGATGCAGCTGATGTTCCGCGGTGAAGCCGATGCCGGCAAGCACCTGCTGGCAATGGCGGGCGGTGGTCAGTGCGGCCTGGCCGGCCGCGGCTTTGGCCAGCAGACAGGCCAATTCGTCAGGCTGGTCCGTGGCGGCCCGAAGGGTCGCTTCGGCGCCTTCGATCGCGACCAGCGCCTCGGCCAGCCGGTGCCGGACCGCCTGAAACGCGGCGATGGGGTGCCCGAACTGGTTTCGGTCCAGTGCATGCCGGCGGGCCAGCTCCGGCATGGCCCGGCTGGCGCCGGCCAGCCACCAGCCCACCGCGCTTCGGCCCGCGGCCAGTGCGGCGGGTGGCAGCGGATCGGCCGGTTCCACCCGGAGTATCGGTAGTTCACCATCCAAAACGGAACCGGCCTGATCGCCGCGCGACCAGAGCACCCAGGATCCGTCCGCAAACGGTAGCGGCACGGTGCCGCCACCCGGGCAGCCGGCGGCGCGCGCCACGACGTCATTGACGAGCGACGCATGCACACCATTCTCGCCGAGCATGGCGAACACCAAGGGAACGGCAGTGCCGGGAATCTCGTCGAGCATGTCGAGCCAGCCGAGGGCCTGCAACGCCGCATCCAGCCCGGCGCCCGACGCCGACGGGTTCTGTGTGACTACGGTTTTCAGCGAGTCCGCCAGCAGTCGCAGCGATTCGGGGTCGGTGAGATCCACTGGTCCTCGCTATCTCGCGCCCATCTCTCGCTGCCCAATCCGAGCAGCCGCCGCGCGATGATGTTGCGCTGGATTTCGGCGGTCCCGCCATAGATGGTGGCCGCACGTGAATAGAGGTATTCCGGGCGCCACGGGGTGTCGTCGAGTTCCAGCGTTGCCGGCAGCAGGTCGCGGACGGTGTCGTAGAGGCGTTGCTCGGCGGTCGCCAAGAGCGCCTTGTCTATCGAAGTCTCCGGCCCGAGTCGCGAGCCGCCGGCCAGGCGGTGCTGTGTGTCACGGGAACGGCAGCGCAGGGTATGCAGTCCCAGATATGCCGCACCAAGGTCGAACTCGTCGAGTGCAGAGGTGGTGGCAGCGGTGTCGGTGATGAGTTCGTCGAGCCGGGAATACAGATAGGCGATGCGCTGCCAAAAGCAGGTGGAGCGTTCATAGGGGAGCAGGTCCATTGCCAGCCGCCAGCCATCACCGGGCCGGCCGAGCATCCGGCCGGACGGGATCACCACGTCGTCGTAGTACACCTCGCAGAATTCGTCGACCCCGTGCATGGTGCGCAACGGCCGTACGGTGATCCCCGGCGTGTCCAGATCGACAAAGAACGCGGTGATCCCGTCATGCCCAGGCGCGGTACGGGTGAGCAGAATGCAACGCGTGCAGAACTGCGCGAAGCTGGTCCACACCTTCTGCCCGTTGATGATCCAATCGTCGCCGCGAGGGGTCGCGCGGGTGGACAGCGATGCCAGGTCGCTGCCCGACCCCGGTTCGGAGAATCCCTGACACCATTGCTCGCGACCGCTGAGCAGCCGCGGCACCATGTCCGCCGCCAACCCTTTGGGTGCGTAGTCGATCAGCGTCGGTGCCAGCACCTCGGCCATGGAGTAGGGGCCGGGTTCGGCCAGCCGGCGCCCGACCACCTCCTCACCGACGATCGCGCGCAGCAGCGCCGGTCCACCGAGCCCGCCGACTTCGGTGGGCGAGCCGTAACGCATCCAGCCGGCTTCATACAGCGCGCCGTGCACTCGGGCCAATTGCTGCATGTGGCCCCGCAACGAATGGTCGGGTCCGGGGGTCAAGTCATTATCGTCGAGCCAGGTGCGCAGATCCGCCCGGAACCGCCCGATATCGACGGTCACGGTTGCGGACGGCCGACGGCATGCGGACGTCCCGAATCGTGCACGCCGCTGCGGCGAATGAAGGTCATTGCCCGGGTTTTCAGCCGCCAGCCATCGGCGGTGCGGGCATACGTGTCGCGGTAGTAACCGATACGCATGTCATGGGTGGCATGTTCGATGAAGCAAAGTGGTTGGGTGCCGGTGGCCGAATCACCGGCTAGCTCGACGACCGCGGTTGCCGTGAGAAACAATCCTTTTGGCACGGCGGCCACCAGGTCCGGGAACCGATCGAGGCCATAGGTGTCGCCGAAGGCGCTGTAGGTTCCGTCCGGGGTGAAAACGGCTACCAGGCCCTCGATATCGTTCTGGGTGATGGTCACCGCGTACCGGGCCAACAACTGCTGAATCTCGACCAGGTCGTCAGTCTTGGTGGACATAAACCTTGCCGCCTTTCATGACAAAGCCGACGTTGCGGGTAACTGTGATGTCATCCAACGGATTTCCCGCAACGGCGATGATGTCGGCGAGCTGGCCCGCCGCGAGCCGACCGCGATCGGTGACGTTGATCAGCTCTGCCGCGGTCACTGTGGCCGCCCGCAGCACGGCCAGCGCCGACATCCCCCAATGGACAAGCGTGACGAGCTCGTCGGCGTTGCGCCCGTGCGGTATTGCCGGAGCATCGGTACCGATCGCGATCTTCACGCCGGCTTGATAGGCGGCCAGTATCGACTCACGCGACCTCGGGAACATCTCGGCCGCCTTGGCCTGCAGCTCGGGTGGAGCGTGCGAGATGTCCATCGCATCGGCATCGGCCAGGCGCCTGGTGCTCACCAGGAACGTGCCGTGCTCGACCATCATCGCGATCGCCTCGTCGTCGACCAGGAATCCGTGCTCGATGCAGTCGATGCCGGCGATGACCGCGTGCTTGACGGCGTCGGCGCCGTGCGTGTGCGCGGCGACGCGCAACCCCCGCCGGTGTGCTTCGTCGACGATGGCGCGTAGTTCTTCGTCGGAATAGTGTTGTGCACCTGGCGGTCCCGTTAGCGACATCACCCCGCCCGAACAGCACACCTTGATCAGCTGGGCGCCGTGTTTGATCTGGTATCGCACCGCCTTGCGGATCTCGTCAACGCCGTTGGCGATGCCTTCCTCGATCGTCAGCTCCAGCACATGTGGGGCGAACGCGGCGAACATGGTGGGGTCCAGATGCCCGCCGGTAGGGGTGATGGCGTGTCCGGCCGGCACGATTCGTGGGCCGTCGATCCAGCCGGCATCGATGGCCTTGCCCAGCGCGACATCGAGGAGGTAGCCGCCGGTCTTGACGAATAGCCCCAGGTTGCGCACCGTGGTGAACCCGGCGCGTAGCGTGCGGCGGGCGTTTCCGACGGCGCGCAGCATCCGAGTCGGCGGGTCATCCTGGACCTGGGACAGGCCGGGCTTCTCGCCGCGCCCGCCCATCAGCAGGTTGACCTCCATGTCCATCAGCCCGGGTAACAGGATCTGGTCGCCGAGGTCGATTACGTCGCCCTCGGGGTCCCCGCCGACACCGGCAATCCGGTCGCCTTCGACGCGCACGACGGCCGGCGCCAGGATTTCGCCGGCGTCGACGTCAAGCAGTCCGGCAGCCTTGAGCGTGAGCACCGGTCAAACCATCGGTTCCCTGATCAGCTCGACCCAGGCGGCGCCGCTGTCGGGGACCCGGGGCTGCTTCCACGCCTCTACCGGAAACGACACCATGACCAGCGATTGCATCATGTGCATGAGTGTTCGCGCGTCCTCCGGCAATTCGTCCAACGGGAACTGGTCGCAGTAGGCGATCACGTCTTCCAGCCGGGGAAAGGCGGTGTCGTAGAAGCCCTGCATCTGCGACATGGATGAGGCCAGGCGCTTGGCATAACGTTGCGGCTCGGTGGCCAGGTCCCAATCCAGGTACGGCTCGAGGTCGGCGAACTGGGCGGGCAGCTTATTTGGCGTGGCCATTGTTGCGGTATTCCTTTACGTAGTCGCCGGTCATCTTGTGTAGATGTCGGAGCAGGATTTCCTGATCGCACAGTGGAAAGTCCTTGACGACCCCGGTACCGATCATCGTTTGGGTGGCCTCCAAGGTGTTGGAGTCCTGCAGCGCGTATTCCTTGAACGTCACCGCCGCCAACTCCTGGGCCAATCGTTCCCGCGCGTTTCTGGGGGGCACGAAATACAGCGTGGTCTCGAAGCTGTGTTTGTCAACCGTCGTCGGCCAGTAGTGATAGGTCAGATACCAGCCCGGCTCCCAGATCAGCAGCATGAAGTTCGGAAAGAACAGGAACGAATCGATGCCCCACTGCTTGGCTTTGGTCGGGTTGATGCCGGGCGGCAATTCCTCGAGGTCGGTGATCGGGGCGGGGCGGTCCCACGGACCGAACAAGCCGCTGCGCAGCACCCGGTCCATCGGCTTGACCATCTTCAGGTCCGCGGGCGGCGACTGGCCGCCCCAAACCGAGATCATCGCGTGCGGGCCCGCCAGCTCGTAATGCAGGGCCTCGAACCCGTACTTCATGATCTTGGCGGCTTCCTCTTTGGTGTACTGCCCCTGATGCAGCACCGGGGCGTGGTAGAACTCGGCGAACGCGTCGATGAACAGCTTCCAGTTGCTGCCGACTTCGGCTCGGTAGGAATAGACCTCGGTCATTTCGTGGAAGGGATAGCCCTGCAGGCCCTTGGCCATCGAACCCAGGTATTCGGACAGCGGTGCTGCGGCTGGGTCGAGGTTGATGAAGATGAAGCCTTCCCATACCTCGCAACGCACCGACTTGAGGCCGTATTGGCTCTTGTCGACGTCGAAGAACTCGTCCTCCTGCTGAATGAAGGTCAGTTCGCCGTCGAGACCGTAGCGCCAAGCGTGGTATTTGCAGGTGAACTGCCGGTAGGTGCCGGCGGTCTCCTCATGCGGAAAGTCGTTCCACACCAACTTGTTGCCCCGATGCCGGCAGATGTTGTGGAAGGCCCGGATAACGCCGTCCTTGCCCTTGACGACGATCACCGACATGCCGGCTCCGGTGGACGGCAGCTCCTTGGTGAAGTAGCTACCGGTGCGGGGGAGGCGTTCGATGCGGCCGACGTTGAGCCAGGTGCGCCGAAAGATCGCCCGCTGTTCGTCGGCAAAGTACTGCGGGTCGATGGAGTCCGTGTAGTCGACCGGCGCGGTGCCCAGCTCCGGATAGTTTTGCGTCCAGCTCCCGGCAGCCGGTTTGGTGAAGTGCGGCAAGGTCCTGCTACCTCTCTGCGCGATCTTGTTCCAGCTCTTCGAACTGCACGCCAAAAGTGTTGAAAGCCATGGCCAGTAGCGCGTAGCAGCCGACCGTGAAGACGTAGTCCATGCGTTGGCGGTCATCGAGGTGTTTGCCGAGTGCCGCCCAGGTTTGGTCGGACAGTTCGGAGTTCTCGTCGAGTTCGTCGACCCCGGTCAAGACGGCGCGTTCGAAGTCGTCGGTGGCCTCGCCCCGGCGAACCGCGGCTATCTCGTCACCGCTGATGCCGGCCTGTTCGGCCAGGGCCAGATGGTGGGTCCACTCATAGGCGCAAGCGCGGCGATGCGCGACCCGCAGGATGGCGAGTTCGCGAACCCGGGCGGGCAGGGTGGAGGCGAACAGCAAGTGGGTGTTGAACCGCAGAAACGCCTTGGCCAGCGCGGGGTGGTTGGCAAACGTCGACAGCGCGTTTCCGGCGTCGCGCGGATTGCAGCGTTGCGCGGGCAAGATCACCGACAGTGAGCGCTGGACAGCCTCGTCCCACTGATCGGCGGGCAGCGGCGGCAGGCGCATCCGGCCGGCGCCTCTCGGCGTTGTCCCAGTGCCCTCTCGACTTATGAGAATTACATTCGCATTGATTACTAATAGACTTGCACAATTCGTCTTGCCGGTCAATGCTCACGCGGGCGCCGCTGCCTGCCGTCGCCGCCCCGGGTCTGGCGCGGCAGGTCGGGTCTTGCGGCGAACTGCTGAATGTTGATTCTCGAATCGCGAGAAGATAGTTTTCAGCCAGAGGGCCTGGAGGCAGGTGGCAGCTCGCCGATGCCCGTTCGGTGGCCGCGCATCCGATATTCGGGAGCTTCAGGGAGACGGCAGGAAGACTGCGGAAAGAGGTACGGCTATGAACAAAGAGGACATGATCTTGATCAGTGTCGACGACCACACCGTGGAGCCGCCGAACATGTTCAAGAACCACCTGTCGGCCAAGTACCTCGACGATGCTCCCCGGCTGGTGCACAACCCCGACGGTTCGGGCATGTGGAAGTTCCGCGACACCGTCA
The DNA here is from genome assembly GCF_002355775.1 of Mycobacterium ulcerans subsp. shinshuense. Classification (NCBI taxonomy): domain Bacteria; kingdom Bacillati; phylum Actinomycetota; class Actinomycetes; order Mycobacteriales; family Mycobacteriaceae; genus Mycobacterium; species Mycobacterium ulcerans. The sequence goes on from NZ_AP017624.1 coordinate 731,894, forward strand.
TCCCGAATGTGGCGCTCAATGCGGTAGCTGGCCGGCCCAAGGAGGAGTACGGGCTGGAACCGCAGGGCCTCGACGAGATTCGGCCCGGTTGCTACAACGTCGACGAACGAATCAAGGACATGAACGCCGGGGGCATCCTGGCGTCGATTTGCTTCCCGTCGTTTCCGGGCTTTGCCGGGCGGCTGTTCGCCACCGAAGACCCGGACTTCTCGGTCGCGCTGGTGCAGGCCTACAACGACTGGCACATCGACGAGTGGTGTGGGGCCTACCCGGCGCGATTCATCCCGATGGCCATTCCGGTGATCTGGGACGCCGAGGCGTGCGCCGCCGAGGTGCGCCGCGTCGCGAAGAAGGGTGTGCACGCGCTGACCTTCACCGAGAACCCCGCCGCGATGGGGTACCCGAGTTTTCACAATGAGTACTGGAACCCGCTGTGGAAAGCATTGTGCGACACCAACACGGTGATGAATATCCACATCGGGTCCTCGGGCCGGCTGGCGATCACCGCGCCCGACGCGCCGATGGATGTGATGATCACGCTGCAGCCGATGAACATCGTGCAGGCCGCCGCGGACCTGTTGTGGTCGCGGCCGATCAAGGAGTACCCGGACCTCAAGATCGCGCTCTCCGAAGGTGGCACCGGGTGGATCCCGTACTTCCTGGAGCGCGCGGACCGGACTTTCGAGATGCACTCGACGTGGACGCACCAGAACTTCGGCGGCAAGATCCCCAGCGAGGTGTTCCGTGAGCACTTCCTCACCTGCTTCATCAGCGACAAGGTGGGCGTGGCGCTACGCAACATGATCGGCATCGACAACATCGCCTGGGAGGCCGACTACCCGCACAGCGACTCGATGTGGCCGGGCGCGCCGGAGGAACTGTGGGATGTCCTGTCGGTGAACGATGTCCCCGATGGCGAGATCAACAAGATGACCTACGAGAACGCGATGCGCTGGTACTCGTTCGACCCGTTCAGCCACATCACTCGCGAGCAGGCGACGGTGGGCGCATTGCGCAAGGCCGCCGAAGGGCACGACGTGTCCGTGCGGGCGCTGAGTCATCACAAGGATGCGCGGTCGGGCTCGTCGGTGGCCGAGTTCACCGCCGACGCGAAGGCGTTGACCGGAAACAAGGACTGAGGCCCGCCACTGCCCGGCGAGCAGACACAAAATCGCATACTTTGGGTGGTGACTGCGTGATTTTGCGTCTGCTCGCGGTGGATAGGGGGCAGTGGATAGGGAGCGGTGGAATGGATTTCGAGCTGACCGAGGACCAGGAGCTGATCCGGCGATCGGTCGCCGAGTTGGCGTCGAGGTTCGACGACCACTACTGGATGGAAAAAGATCAGGCGCACGAATTTCCGGCCGAGTTCTACCGTGCCATCGCCGACGGCGGTTGGCTGGGCATGACGATCCCGACCGAGTACGGCGGCCACGGGCTGGGCATCACCGAGGCCACGATCCTGCTCGAGGAGGTCGCCAAGTCCGGTGGCGCGATGAACGCCGCCAGCTCGATTCACTGGCGATCTTCGGCATGCAGCCGGTCGTCGTGCACGGTTCAGACGAACTCAAGGCGCGCACCCTGCCGTCGGTGGCGACCGGGGAAACCCACGTCTGCTTCGGGGTGACCGAGCCCGGTGCGGGGCTGGACACGTCGCGCATCACCACCTTCGCCAAGCGGGACGGCGACCGCTACGTGGTCAACGGGCGAAAGGTGTGGATCTCCAAGGCGGTGGAGTCCGACAAGATTCTGCTGCTGACTCGTACCCAAAGCTATGACGAGGTCAAGAAGAAGACCGACGGGATGACCCTGTTCATCACCGACCTCGACCGCAGCCGGGTGGAGGTGCGGCCGATCCGCAAGATGGGCCGCAATGCCGTGAGCTCCAACGAACTGTTCATTGACAACCTGGAGATCCCCGTCGAGGATCGAATTGGCGAGGAAGGCAACGGGTTTCAGTACATCCTGGACGGGCTGAACCCCGAGCGGATGCTGATCGCGGCCGAGGCGCTCGGGATCGGCCGGGTGGCGCTGGACAAGGCGGTCAAATACGGCAACGAGCGGGAGGTATTCGGCCGGCCGATCGGCATGAACCAGGGCCTGCAGTTCCCGCTCGCGGACTCGCTGGCCCGGCTGGACGCTGCCGAGCTGATGCTGCGCAAGGCCACCTGGCTCTACGACAACGGCAAACCCTGTGGACGTGAGGCCAATACGGCCAAGTACCTGTGCGCGGATGCGGGGTTCGCCGCCGCGGACCGAGCCCTGCAGACCCACGGCGGCATGGGCTACGCGGAGGAGTATCACGTTGCGCGGTACTTCCGGGAGGCGAGGTTGATGAAGATCGCGCCGGTCAGTCAGGAGATGATCTTGAACTTCCTTGGTTCACATGTGTTGAGGCTGCCGCGCAGCTACTGAGACCAACTAGGCTTGCTGCGCGTCGAACGTGCACGTACCGCGACTTTTTCGCGCTCAGGGCACGCTCGGCGATCAACGGGTGATGGGAGCCGGACATGGGTGGAACAGGCCGTGAGACAGTCATTGTCGAGGCCGTGCGCACGGCGGTGGGGAAGCGCAACGGAGGACTGTCCGGCATGCACGCCGCCGATTTGTCGGCCGTCGTCCTCAACGAATTACTGGAACGCGCTGGTGTCGGTCCGGAGATCGTCGATGACGTGATTTGGGGCTGCGTCTCGCAGGTCGGCGACCAGTCCAGCAACATCGGCCGCTACGCGGTCTTGGCCGCGGGCTGGCCGGAGACCATTCCCGGTACCACCGTCAACCGGGCCTGCGGATCAAGCCAGCAGGCCCTCGATTTCGCGGCGCAGGCGGTGATGTCGGGCCAGCAAGACGTCGTGGTTGCCGGCGGCGTCGAGGTGATGAGCCGGGTTCCTCTTGGAGCGGCCAGGGCGACCGGGATGCCCTATGGCCCGAAAGTATTGGCTCGGTATGACAATTTCTCGTTCAACCAGGGTTTGTCGGCCGAGCTGATCGCCAAGAAGTGGGGATTTTCCCGGGATCGGCTCGACGAGTACTCCGCCCTGTCGCACCAACGGGCCGCCGCCGCCCAGGATCGCGGCGCCTTCACCGACCAAATTGTGCCCGTGTTTCCCGCAGCCGCCACCGTTGTCGATACCGACGAGGGGGTTCGACGGGGGACCACCGTGGAGAAGCTGGCCGGCCTCAAGCCGGCGTTCGTCGAGGATGGGTTGATCCACGCCGGCAACTCCTCACAGATCTCCGATGGTTGCGCGGCGCTACTGGTGACCACCTCGGAAATGGCGCTGGAGCTCGGCTTGACGCCGATCGTGCGGTACCGCGCCGGCGCGGTCACCGGCGCCGACCCGGTGCTGATGCTGACCGGCCCGATTCCGGCGACCGAGAAGGTGCTCGGCAAGTCCGGAGTCTCGCTGAATGAGGTCGGGGTTTTCGAGGTGAACGAAGCCTTTGCGCCGGTACCGCTGGCTTGGCTCGCGGAAACCGGGGCGGACCCGGGGCGGCTGAATCCGCTGGGTGGCGCCATCGCGCTCGGACACCCGCTGGGTGCCTCGGGCGCGGTGCTGATGACGCGGATGGTGCATCACATGCGCGACAACGGCATTCGTTATGGGCTACAGACCACGTGTGAAGGCGGGGGTACCGCCAACGCCACCCTGGTCGAGCTACTCAGCTAGGCGCAGCCGACAAGGCAAAAATGACGCCCTTGCCATCGCGGCGCAAACCAACCTACTGTGTATTCACTAGGTTGGTTAGCCCACGCGGTTCAGAGGGAATCCAGTGCCTGAAGTACGGCCGTACGACACGCTTCTCGCCAAAGGCGAGGATCGCAAACAGCACATCCTGGGCGTCGCGCAGCGACTGCTATCGCGCAACGGCTGGCGCAACACGACCTTGGCTCAGATCGCCGGGGAAGCGGGCGTGACCCCTGCGGGTCTGCTGCATCACTTCGAGTCCAAAGAACAGCTGTTGCATGCGGTGCTGGATGTGCGTGACCTCGATGACGACGCGCATGCCGATCGCTTGGGTGACCTGATCGGCGAGATTGCCCAGGTCGCCGATCGCTTCACCCGGGGGCCCGAACTGGTCGGTACCTTCACCGTGCTGCTGGCCGAGAACATCGACCCCGATGCCCCGCTACATGACCGCCTGGTGTCCCGCCAGCGCGACGCGTGCGAGATCGTCGCCGAGGCCATCCGTCGTGGTCAGGAGGCTGGCCGATATCGCGCCGACCTAGATCCGACCGTCAAAGCAGTGGAGATCCTTGCCTTCATCCACGGAATGGAAATGACATGGTTGCTCGATCCTTCGATACCGCTGACCGAGGTGTTCAAGGAGTACGCCGAGGCACTCGCGCGCGACTTTTCCCTGCCGAGCACGACATGAGATATCGACTCGACGTCGTCGCCTCCACGGTCATCGACGTGGTGCGATATGCCGGCGGCTGGTTTTCGACCGGGCCATGGCCGGGTGGGATGTCACCGTGCTGGTCGCCGACCACCTCGATGATCGGCCGCTGCACATTCTCGGAGCCCAGACGCTGGACCTCGAATGTGCGCTGGCGTCGGTGGCAACCCGGCCGCGTCCGCAGGCATTGGCGGCCGGGGCGGATCTATTTGGTTGCGACCCACGAGTGCGGCGCGGTGTGCTGCAAGCCATCGATCATGGCGTCACCGAGGTGACGCTGTGGGGGGAATCCTGGCCGGCCGAGCTGGAGGCCAGCGTTAGCCGCGTGCTGCATCCGCTGAGCGCGGCCGCCCGGACCTTCAAGGCCGCCGCGCTGGCCGCCGCCGCGGCGGCACCGGGTGCGGTCGCCGGCAGCGAGATATTCCGCAGCGGACTGGTGGCGCGGGACTCGGTCGCCGCCGATTTGGTTCCGGCCTGAGCTGCGAGTTCGTGCCGGTGTAGTCACCGCGCGCTCGGTGGTTGGGTGCATTGACGCCGACGGACCCGCTATGGAAATGTCATAATCATCTTTGAGAGGAAGGTTCTCATGAATGATTGTGCCGAGCCGGATTTCTTCCGCGACAGCGGGCTCGTCGAGAACCCCTACCCCTATTACGAGACTCTCCGCCAGCGTTGCCCGGTCACCGGCGAGGGCCACCACGGGGTGACCATGGTGACCGGCTGGGACGAAGCCGTCAGCGTCTTGAACGACGCCGAGACGTTTTCCTCGTGCATCTCGGTGACCGGGCCGTTTCCCGGTTTCCCGGTACCGCTGGAAGGCGACGATGTCACCGAGCTGATCGAGCGGCACCGCAGCGAGTTGCCGTTCAGCGACCAGTTGCCGACGTTGGACCCGCCGACCCACACCAACCATCGCGCCCTGTTGATGCGGCTGATCACCCCGAAGCGGCTCAAGGAAAACGAAGACGCCATGTGGGTGCTCGCCGACCGGGTGCTCGACGACTATCTGGCCGCGGGGGAGGGCGAGTTCATCAAAGGCTTTGCGAGCCCGTTCACGCTGCTGGTGATTGCCGAAATCTTGGGCGTGCCGCCCGAAGATCGGCAAACCTTTGTCAATAACATCCACCACCACGCCGGTGGCGGTGTCGGGGGCACCGGCAAAGAGGCCTTGGCGCACAACCCGCTGGAATTCCTTTACGGAGCCTTCGCCGACTACGTGCGCGACCGTCGACGCGAACCACGCGAGGACGTGCTGACCGGCCTGGCCACCGCGACCTTCCCGGACGGCACCGTCCCCGATGTCGAGGACGTGGCTCGCGTTGCCTGCAACGTCTTTTCGGCGGGCCAGGAGACCACCGTGCGGCTACTGGGCGCCGCCCTGCAGATCATCGGTGAGCGTGCGGACATTCAGCAGCAGCTGCGCAGGGACCGCAGCTTGATCCCGAACTTCATCGAAGAGGCCCTGCGCATCGAGAGCCCGGTCAAGGGAGACTTCCGGTTGTCCCGGGTCCCGACCACCGTGGGCGAAGTCGACCTGCCCGCGGGCACCACGGTGATGGTGCTGCAAGCCGCGGCCAATCGGGATCCCCGACGATTCGTCGAGCCCGCGACGTTCGATCCCGCGCGCAAGAATGCCCGCCAGCACCTCTCGTTCGGGCGGGGGATCCACAGCTGCCCGGGTGCGCCCTTGGCGCGCGCCGAAACCCGGGTCGCCATCGAGCGCCTGCTGGACCGAACGGCTGACCTCACGATCAGCGAGCGGGTGCACGGACCGGCGAATGACCGTCGCTTCCAATATGTTCCGACCTACATCCTGCGCGGCCTGACCGAGCTGCATTTGGATTTCACGCCCGCATGAAGGTCCGGGTGGACGATCAACGCTGTCGGGGCCACGGCATGTGCCTGACCTTGTGCCCGGAGGTGTTCAGCCTGACCGATGACGGTTACGCGGTGGCGATAACATCCGATGTCCCAATGGAATTGGAGGAAGCGGTCCGCGAGGCCATCCAATGCTGCCCGGAGCAGGCGATCAGCGAGAGCTGATGGTGCCCAGCGGCGAAGAGCCCGCGCCCCGGTAGCTTGTCCCCGGTTCAGCCGGAAAGACCGGCGACGCCGTCCGCGCCGGCGTCACCGAGGCGCCCGTCAGCGCCGGAAATGCCCGGCATGATGACAGCAGATCCGCCGTCGCCTCCGGCGCCGGGGGTACCACCTGCCCCGCCGGTTCCCGCGGACCCGCCCGCACCGCTGGCCCCGGTGTGGCCGAAGAGCCCGCCGGCACCGCCGTTGCCGCCGTCGCCGCCGTCGCCGCCGTCGCCGCCGTCGCCGCCCGCACCGCCGTCTCCCCCGGTGCCCCCGTTTCCACCATTGCCGGCAAGCCGGTCATCGATGGCGCTGCTATCTCCACCAGTGCCGCCGGTATCGCCCTGACCGCCGGCGGCGCCGGCACCGCCCATGGCGCCGCCCCCGCCGCTGCCGCCCGTGCCGCCATCGCCGAACAACAGTCCACCGTGGCCGCCCGCGCCGCCGACGCCGCCGGCACCGCCCCCGTCGCCGGCGGCGCCCACGCCGCCGCTACCGCCGCTGCCGCCCGCGCCGCCGACGAACCCATTGCCGCCGGTACCGCCGTTTCCGCCGACGGCGCCGGTTCCGCCGGTTCCGCCGGTTCCTCCGGTGCCCCCGGTCCCGCCTTCATTGCTGTCCGCAATGGCCGACCCGCCGTCTCCGCCGTTACCCCCCGCGGCGCCGGCGCCTCCGGCTCCTCCGGTACCCCCGGTGCCGCCGACGCCAAGCTTTGCCACCGTGCCGGTGGTGCTGTCACCGCCGCGGCCGCCGTCGCCGCCCACGGCACCCACCCCGCCCGCGCCCCCGGTGCCGCCGACACCTCCCACGTAGTTGCCGTCGCCGCCGGCACCGCCCTCACCGCCGGGCTGGCCGACGGTCGCGGTGCTGACTCCGTAGTCCCCGGGCCCGCCGGGTGCGCCGGGCTGGCCGAGATCGGAGCCGCCGGGGGTTCCGGCGGCAGCCGGTGTGCCGGCGGGTAGCGGGCTGGGGTGACGCCGGCGGCGCCGGTGGCACCCAGGCCGCCGACTCCACCGTTGCCGCCCTGGCCGATGAGCCCGGCGGCCCCGCCGGCTCCGCCCATACCGCCGTCGCCGCCGGGAATGACGGCATTGCCGCCGGCGCCGCCGTTGCCGCCGGCACCGTAGAGCAACCCGCCGTTACCGCCGGTGCCGCCGGCCGCGCCAGCGGCACCGGACCCGCCGATGCCGCCGCTGCCGAACAGGCCGGCATTCCCACCGCGCCCGCCGGTGGGGTGGGCGGTGCCGCCGGATCCGCGGGCCCCGCCGTTGCCGTAGAGCAGCCCGCCGGCGCCGCCGTCTGCGCCGGTGCCGGCCGCGCCGTCGGCGCCGTTGCCGATCAGCGGGCGCCCCAGCAGCGTTTGGGTGGGGGCGTTGATCGCCGCGAGTAGCTGTTGTTCAAGGCTTTGCAGCGGCGAGGCGTTGGCGACTTCGGTGGCCCAATAGGTGCCCGCGCCGATGTCCAAGGCCCTGACGAACTCGGCATGAAACATCGCGGCTTGGGCGCCGATGATCTGATAGCCGCGCGCGTAGGCGCCGAAGAGCTCCGCAACCGCTGTCGAGATCTCATCGGCAGCCGCGGCGGCTACCTCGGTGGTCGAGGCTGCGGCCGCGGTGCTGCCGGCATTGATAGCCATCCCGATACGATCCAAATCCATTGTTGCCGTGGCTAATAGGTCCGGCGCGACCGCGACAAACGACATGTTCGCATCCTTCGATCGGAGACTGATGGCCCCGGCGGCGACCCGCCCATGGCCAAGCGAGTAGCTCACGCTAGCACCCGTGTTGTGCGCCGCATTCGGTTTTCGACCTGCAGTTATTCGCCGCCGCTAGCTACTGCGCTGCTGGCCGATCGACGTCGCCTCCGGTGCCCATGGAGGATGGTGGGCATCGGGAGGGCGCGCCGGTATTACCGCGTGATCGAGATGGCCTGCCGCGGGCATTGGCGCACCGCTTCGCGCACCAGCTCCTCGTTCTCGGGCGTGACTTCTGGCTGCAGAACGGTCAACATGTCGTCGTCGCCGAGTTGGAACACCTCCGCGACGACGCCCATGCATATGCCGTTGCTTTCGCACAGGTCCCAGTCGATTTCGATCCTCATGGCAGCACCCCTACCGCAGTACCCGCACCGGCACGCTCTGCCAGCCGGCGACATTTTGCATGTGAACACGTTTGCAGCCCGCCCAGTCCACCTCGAAGGCAGGCATGAAATCGAGCAACTTCTCCAGCGCGATCGCACTTTCCATCCGGGCCAACGCCGCGCCCAGGCAGCTGTGAATCCCGTAGCCGAAACCGAGGTTGGTGGCTTCGTGCGGGTCGCGGTCGATGTCGAACTTGCCCGGATCGGTCCAGGCGTACGGGTCGCGGTTGGCCGCACCATTGATGAGAAACACCGGCTTGCCGGCCGGAATCGTGACGCCGTGCAGCTCAACATCTTCCATGGCGCGCCGGACCTGATATTGCGATGGTGCCTCATAGCGCAGCAGTTCTTCGACCGCGGCGGGGACCTTGCTGCGATCGTCGAGCAGCTTTTGCCACTGCTCGGGATTTCGAGCGAACACCACGGCCGCATTGCCGACCAGCTTGGTCACCGTCTCGGCGCCGGCTCCGCCCAAAAGGGTGGCGAATCCGGCGATTTCGAGATCGTCAAGGTTGGTCACCTGCCCGTCTTCGCGCTCGATCTCGGCGTTGATCAACTTGGTGAACAGATCATCACGCGGGTCGTCGCGCCGCTGCTTGACCAGGTCGTAGTAGAGCATCGCGGTGTTGATGTTGGCTTGCATCCCCTGTTCACCGACTTCGACCTGGCCGGGCTCGCGGGTCAGTGATTCGTCGATCCAATGGCGCACCTGCTGGGCGTGCCGTTCGGGCACGCCCAGCATGGTGGTGATCACCTCAACCGGGAATGGGCCGGAAAACTCCTGCACCGCATCGAAGCCCTCGGGGTCCAGCGCGCCGAGGTACTTGTCGATCTTGTCGATGACCGTCTGGCGTTGGGCCTGAATCGCGCGCGGCGTGAAGACCTTGTTGAGCAGGCTGCGCATGTGTCGGTGGTCGGGCGGATCCATGAAGATGATCGACTGCGGCGGCTTCTGGCCGGAGCGCACCATCGACAAGTCAATGCCGTAGGCGGACGAATACCTCTCGAAGTTCTTCAGCCCCGCCGCCACATCCGCATGGCGCGTCAACGCGTAGAAGTCGTACTGCTCGCTGTAGTACACCGGGGCTTCGGCTTGCATCCGCCGGTAGGTCTCCCATGGTCCGTTGAAAAACTCCTCGGAGAACGGATCGAAGACGACCTTCGATGTGGTCATTGCGTACTCCTCGACGGCGAAGTGCGGGCTGCGGGCGTTACGCCGGAATGCTCAACGCTAACGCTAACGCTAACGCTAACGGTAGCGCTTTCGTCGCGCGTCGAAAAGGACCGGACCGGCCCGGCGGATCCGATCCGCATCAACCGGCCGCCGCGGCAGCGTCGCCGTCCGGGGGGCGTGCGGACGTACAGTCCTCGACGAAGGACAACACCTGGCGGTGGTAGTCGGCGGCGGTGTGTCCGAGGCTGAGATTGTGCCCGGCCCCAGGGTGTCGACTGTTAACGAAATGCTTTGTGGCCGACAACATATCGGCAATTTCGGCCAGTGCGCTCGGGTCGGCCCGGAATACATTGTCGTGCTCGCCGAGGGTGAACCGCACCGGCACCCGCACGCCCGGTGCGAGCGCCGGAAAGTCCTGGTTCGGCCAATTGAGGGCCACCGTGCGTTCGTAACGGGGAGCTGTCGAGGAGTTCGTGATACCCCGCCGAATGTCGTCCGGGTACAGGTGCATCGGCTCCCACAACAGCTCGCGCACCCCGGGTGGGCGATCCTGTAGCGCGGCCAACCGCATGACTTCCTTGGCGGCAGGGTGGTAGCGCCGTCCGGTGCCCCCCAGTTCGACGCCCAGCAGATCGGCGGCGCGCGGGCTGGTTGCCATCCGCAGCACCAACTCGCAGCCGCCCGAATGGCCCATCAGGAATAGGCCCGCCCCGCGGGGCCGCTGGTCGAGCATGCGATCGATGGCGCCGAATGCGAGATCGACGCGCTGCTCGGGGTGTTGCATCGCCTCCGGATAGGGTGCGGAACTGCCGTGGCCGGGCCGGTCGAGGGCGACGACGGTGAAGCCCAGAGTCGCGCCGAGTCGCAGCAGCGACAGTTGCGGGTGTCCGGGACAGTCGAAGTACGACGATGAGGTGCCGCCGCCGTGCAGTGCCACGACGGTGGCTTTGGGACCCGTGGGGTCTGCGGCCTCGGCGAGCAGGCCCGACATCGGCACGCCGTCGACGATCACCACCCGCGGCCGGACCAGGGCTTGGTTCATGTGTCGGCCCGCAGCAGGATCACGCCGCTGGGAGTCAGGCCGCCGCTGCTGACCACGCCGACCCGGGCGCCGGCGACCTGGCGTGCGTCCGCCTCACCGCGGAGCTGGGTTACGGCTTCGTGCAGCAGACCCATGCCGTGCGTGCGCCCGTGTGACAGTTGACCGCCGTGCGTATTGAGCGGTATCAGGCCGTCGCGGGCGATGTTCTTACCGCCGTCGAGAAATTCCTTCGCCTCGCCGATCCCGCAGAACCCCAGTGCCTCGATCCAGGACAGGCAATTCATCGTGAATCCGTCATAGAGTTCGGCGACGTCGACGTCGGCGGGGCGCAGCGTGGTGCGGGTCCACACGTGTGCCGCTTGGCCTAGCACCTGCGGTTCATGGGTGAGCGTGCTTTGGTCCCAGTCGATCCGCTCGATGATCTGCGTGCCCACGGCCTCCACCAGGACGGGTGGTTTGGCCAGATCGCGCGCGGCGTCGACGGCGGAGACGATGACGGCTATCGCTGCGTCGCAGGGCACGTCGCAGTCGAAAAGACCGAACGGGGTGGTGATGGGCCGGGCGTTCAGGTAGTCGTCCATCGTCATCGGTGAGCGATAGACGGCGGTGGGGTTCAACTCGGCGTTCGCGCGTTGGTTCAGCGCGATCCACCCCAGCGTCTCTTTGGTGGTGCCGTAGCGGTGAAAGTGGCGCTGCGCGTTGATCGCCAGGGTGTGTGCCGCCGACGTCGCGCCGAATGAGTATTGCCAGCTGGTGGTCCGGCCGCCGGGCGGGGCGATCTTGCCCCGCTTCATCAGCTCGTTGTAGGTGGCTTCCCAGAGCGTGTGGAAACACAACACGTGACGCGCCAGCCCGCCGGCGACGGCGAGCATCGCGGCGATCACCGATCCGCCCGGCCCGAACGTCTCGATGCCGCCGTTGTGCCAGACCGGCCGGATGCCCAGCGCTGCCTCCAGCGCGGTGACGCCGCCCTCACCGAAACCGCCGAGATTGCCGCCACCGGGGTAGGTGGACAGACCGTCGATGTCGTCGAACGTCAGCCCGGCATTGGCGACTGCCGCCTCGCAGGCGTCTACCGTCAGCGACAGCGGCGCAACCATCAGCCGGCGGCCAATGGTGGACATGCCGATCCCGGTGAGCGCCACCTTGTCCTCGAATTTCTGCGTGGTGAGCATGGGGCGCACATGTTCACCGAAGCGCTGCGGCGCGATCTCATCGACGGGCAACGGGCGCGGTTGCGCGTCGGTGCGCGGACGAAACAGCGGTAGCCACACGTCCTCGATGCGCTCGAACACCACCTCCACGGTCTGGCCGAGTTCGATCCGATCCGGGTCGCACTCCACGATGTTGGTGGTCAGCCGGACCCTGGGGTCCTCGGCGATTGCCACTTGGGCGATCACATAGGGGGCAGGCAGGCCGGGCAGGCTGAACCGGTGGTTGACGGTGAATCCGGTGAGTGTTGCCGCACCGGAGACGGCCCGCACACCCATATCGCGGGATCGGCAGTATCGGCACACCGGTGCGGGCGGATGGATCAACGATGCGCAGGCGGCGCATGCCTGCAGGCGTAGCTTGCCGTCGGCGCCCGAAGTCCAGAAGAACTCGTTCTCGTCGGTGATCAGGGGCAGCGGACGTCCCGGTGCTGCTGACACTTCACCTCCGCAAGTTGAGCGCCCCGGCGTGAGCGGAAGGAGCATTATGCGAATACGAGAATTACGTTATCAGCTTGGGCTGGGCAGTTTCGAGACGTCTTGCCACGGACTTGCGCGGGCACCGAGCCCAGCCGGTCACCGGGTAAAACCCCACTGCGCCTCGTTCGACTCGGTTTTGAGGTGCTCAGCGGGATCTTCGGCGCTGGCCGGGGAGTGCTGCACCACATCTGGCTGGCGTTCTCCGATTTCGGTGATGGCATGCGCCGGGCAGTCCATCAGCGCCCGCAGCACCGCATCGCGGTCTTCCTCCCGCACCGTGCCGTCCCCGCTCAGGCAGGCGTATCCCCAATCGTCGAGCGTGAAGTAGCCGGGCGCTTGCTTGGTGCACAGGCCGAAGCCGTCGCAAACGGTGCGATCGAGACGAATTCTCATGGTTGCCTCACCGGTGCCGTGGCCTGGTAGGGGCGTTCGGCGCGAAACGCTCCGCCGGTTCTGCTCGAGCAGTCTTGGCAGGCGCCTTCGAGATGGCTTGCCACCTCGTCGGGAAATTGGCTCAGCAGGGTGGCGGCCGCATTGGTCGCCGCGTCCAGGGTCGCGCAGGCGCCGCGCCCGCGTAACACCACCGACCAGCGGCGCAGTCGATCGATGTCTTCGCTGGTTGCAGCGAAATCCCGAAGTGCGCCGCCAACGGCGGCCATGGCTGCGGTTCCGTTGAAACAGGACCCGCACTGCCCGGCGTTTTCGCGGTCGAAGTAAGACAACACCGAAGCCGCGACCGCGACCGGGCAGTCGTCGGTGATCACCGAGATTGCGCCGCAGCCCAGACCGCTGCCCAGCCGTCGCATCGTCTCGTGATCGAGTGTGGTGCCGAGTACCCCACGGTTGAGCAAGCCGGCGAAGTAGCCGCCCATCAAGACTCCACGGATCTTTGTGGGCGCAACCGCATGCAGTGCCAGCAGTTCGGAAAACGGTAAACCGTAGGGGAGTTCGTAGAGCACGGGTGCTCGGCCGGCTCCGGTGATGGTGGCCAGAAATGTCCCCGGCGACGATGGCGTACCCAGCGCGCGATACTCGCTCGCCCCGTGGCGGTGCAGGTACGGCAGATTGGCCAGCGTCTCGACGTTGCTGACCAGGGTGGGCCGGCCGCTGACGCCGTATTCGAAGGGGCGCCGCGGCTTGTCGGTTGGTTTGACCGGGCCGCCGTTGATCGCGCGGACCGCGGCGGTCTCCTCGCCGGCCACGTACCCGGGTGGTACGGCCCAGACACTGACGGCGATACCACCGAATGCGTCGGGATCCAGCTGTGTCAGGGCGCGTTCGACGCTGCGCGCGGATTCCGGGTCGGACACATAGACATAGGCGCGCGTGGCGGCCACCAGCGCCGCGGCCAGGCGCAGCCCATCCAGAACCAGGTGCGGGCGGTTGCGCAGCAGCCATCGGTCTTTGAAAGAGGCCGGCTCTCCCTCCTCGCCGTTGGCGATGACCACAGCGCCGCCCGCCGGCCCGCCACGGCGGCAGTTGTCGCGCACCGCAAGCATTTTCACCGCGAGCGGGAATGCGGCCCCACCGCGGCCGAGGAGTCCGCTCGCGTCGATCTCGCGCAGCAACTTGTCGGCGTCGCCAAGCGGGCGGTACCCGCCTTGGGCCCGGTACGCCGCAACGTCTTCGTGGTCCTGTTGGTCCGCGTGGCCGCCCGCCACGCGCAGTAACCGCGGCGGGCAGCCCGGCCAGGCGGTCGCCTTGAATGCGATGTCGAGTGCTTCCATCAATCAGCCCGCTATCGTCGCCGGTCGGTGATTGCGCGCTAGGGTAGTCCGCATGCGGACTGCGGTGGTGCGGGTCAATGTCGACCCGGCCGGGTCGTTGACCGCGGCCCAGTTACGCGCGGGCATGGCTGCGCTCCGCACGCGTGCCGACGAGGCTGGCGCCGGTGTGGTCGACAACGACCTCGAGTCGCGGCCGGTCGGCCGTCGGGAGGTGGAATTGCTTATCGCCGGTGACGACGTTGATGAGGCCAAGGCGGCGGCAATTGAGTTGTGCGCCGGCGCTTTCAGGGTACGACCGGTGGTCGGCGTGGTCACCTTCATCAGCAGGGGAACCGACGACGATGCCCACGGTGTGCTGTCGGCCTTTGGGCTCGTCGGCGAGATCCTTCGCGAACCCGGGGACGACGGCTATGACATTGTCTACGTCACGCTGCGCGAAGCCGACCTCGAACGTGTCCCGGAAAGCCGAATTCACACGGCGCTGGAAGCGTCGCTCGATTGCGAGGTCCATATCCGCACCGGGTAGCCCATTGTGAGCAGTCACGAGTCCAAGAACTTCAGGATCGCGGGTGCTGCCAGCACCCAGGTGTCAAACATGTTGAAGTGCTTCACCCTTCCTGCCGCGCGATCCTCGGCGGCACGCTCCCAAGCGTCTTCCGGCCAGGGTGGGTCGATCAGCTCGGATCCCTTGATCAGGCAGCTGACCTCCAATGAGGTCCGTTTGGGATGATCCCAATCGTTCTCGCCGCCGCGGATGATCAGCGTGGGAACCTTGATGCGATCGAACATTTCGTCCTCGACGCCGGGAATGGTCTGCCCCGGTTTGGACACGAAGGCGTTGAGCCAGCGCAACATGACTTTCAAGAACTCGTCGCGGTCCAGGTCGAGGAACCGTTGTCTGTTGGTGGGGTTTGCTTCGATGCGCTCGCGCCACTCGGGCACCTTGAGCAGCGCCTCAATTCCGGTGCCGCGCACCGCCAAAATGCTGGGGACCAGGTAGTAGGAACCTATCACGAAGGTGCCGTAGATGCCACCGACGATATTCCACACCACTAGTTTGCTGACCAGCTCGGGAAAGAGAATGGTGGCCAGGATGGAATCCCGCGCCCCGCCGGAGCCGCCGGCGATGATGCACTGCTGGACTCCGAGGGCGGCCAACAAGCCGTGCAACGTCTCGGCGCGCATGTGCGATTCGCTTTGCCCGTAGAACTGCACATCGGACGCGCCGCAGTTCGGACGATCCCACAGCAGCACCCGATAGCCGCCGTCGACCAAAGCCAGGGCGAGCGGCCGCAGGCCGGGGATGTCCTTGCCGAATCGACCGCCCGGGGCCAGAACAATGAGATCTCCTGAATCGCCCAGGATTTCGTAAACCACCCGACCGCCGTTAACCTCGACGGAGGATACGCGATTGTCCTGCAATGTCATGCCATCACCAGCACATCTCTACCGATAACCCGGACCGGGTAGGTGCGAATGCTCTACTCCGGTTTGACCGCGGTGGTCCCGGTTGCCAGTTCGAAACCCCACTGATGCCAAGGGCAGTAGATGAACTCGAGATCGCGCACCATCACGGCGTCATCGGGTGCGCTCTCGTCGACCATGGTGCGTCCCCGGGCACGGCCCGAACACAGCGGACCGCCTGGTGCGGGCGATAATTGGCTATCGCGTAGAAGGTCCCGTTGACGTTGTAGACACCCACACCGTGCCGGCCGATCGGCACCAGTTTGTGGGTTCCCGGCGGAATCTCGTCCACCGTCGCAACGATGTGTTCGCGCCCCTGAGCCAGCCGTGGCCGCGTTATCTTCTCGCCCAATTCAGAACACCCGGGTCTGGCCTTCGAGAACCGGCACCGTGTCCGGCAGGTGGTAGGTCGCGATGCCGTTCTTGTACATCACCGCGTCCCGGGCCGCTTTGGGCAGATGTTTCACCAGCCAGCGGGGGTCGTCGAAGGTCCAATGTGGGTAGTCCGAGGAGTAGAGCAAGATCTTGTCACCCTCCATCCAGTCGATCGCCCGGGTCAGCTCCGTCTTGTCTTCCGGGTAGTCCAGGGGCTGCGTGGTGAACTTGATGTGCTCCTTGACGTACTCCGACGGCTTGCGCTTGATGTCCATCCGAGACTTGCGGGCGTCATAGAGCGCGTCCATGCGCCACATCAGCGGCAGGATCCAGGTGAACGCATGCTCGACGAGCACGATCCGCAGTGTCGGGAATCGGTCGAAGACACCGTCGAAGATCAAACTCATCACCTGGTTGGCCGCCAGTAGCGAGTAGGTGACCATGAAGTCGTGGTTGTAGCTGGGGTAGCCCACCGGTGGCGTTGGCAGCATCTCGAAATTGCTGCGGGAAAGGTGACAGCTCACCGTGATGTCATGCTTGGTCGCGGCCGCCCAGATGGGGTTGTACATCGGGTGGCCCCAGCAGGGGCGGGGTTCGGCCTTGATCAAAACCTGTGCCATGTAAGGGTGTCCGGCCCACTCCTCGATCTCACGCGCGGCCCCTTCCGGATCCTCGACCGCCGCGCAGATGGAACCTCGCCAGCGTTGGTGCCAGTTGTTGTGGCTGTCGAGCCAGTGATTGGCCTGCCAGCGATTCAGCGCGGTCGAGTACGCCTGATGCGCCTCGGGCAGGCGCGGTGTGCGCCCACCGGGTTCGAGGATCGCGATGTCGGAGCCGGCTTCCATGATCAGCTGGCGAAACGCCATGTCCGGATCGCTGCCGGGGAACTCGCCATCGGCCGGGAAGGTATCCACCCGCATCGCGAAGCTGTGTGCGTAGTCGGGCGCGTCGTAGTAGATCAGCTCACCGACCTTGTGGTCGAGGAAAAATTTGCTGCGCCAAGGCTCGGGGATGTACGGGCTGATCTCACCGCGCTTGGGCACCGGATGAATGTCGGAGTCGACACACCGGACGGCGATGCGCTCGGCTGCGGGAACCCGTTCGTGCATATGAGTCAGCGTCATGTCGATCTCCTCAACGTCCCTCGTCTCTATTCTGCGACGGCCTCCGGCTAGCCACTAGTGAGCTCGGCAGAAATATCGATCCCGTACAGCAAGGCCGCGTTGCACCAGCACAATTTCTCGCGCTGATCGGCCGTCAGCGCGGTGGGTAGGTTGCGGACATCGCGGAGGTCGTAGCACTGCCAATGGGGATAGCTGGAGCCGAACATCACCATGTCTTCCTTGCCGGTGAAGCTCAGCCACTCATCGGCGAACTCGACGTCACCGGGACCGTCCAGACCGCCCTGGATGAAGTAGACGTGGCCCGGCAAATAGTCGCTGGGTATCCGTGGGGCCCACGGGGTCTGTTCAAGATGCGGCCGGTCGAAGGTATCCATCCGCCAGATGAATGGCGTGACGAAGTCCGCTGCGCCGTCGGCCCAGACGAACTTCAGCTCCGCGAAGCGTTCGAACACCCCTTCGGCGATCATGTTCATCAGGTGATACAGGTAGTTCAGCGCCATGAAGCTGACGTACTGCTCGTAGGTGCGCGTGTGCCCGGACGGCGTTGGCGGAAATCCGATGCCCTCGCCCGATTCGATGTGCACGACTACCGGAAGACCTGCCTCGACCGCGGCTTCCCACAACGGCCAGAACTGTGGCTTGCCGTATAGCTCGCGGGACTGCAGCGGCACACCGATCTGTACCACGCGCGGGTGAGCACGCCAGTTCGCGACTTTTCGTACGGCGCCGGCAATGTCGTCGGGGTTCACCCGGATGGTGCCGCGGAAGCGATCGTCGAATTCGTCGTGTTCCAGCCAGCGCGACACCATCATCTCGTTGTGCGCGGCGTGTAGCGCGCTGCCGAGGTGCCGATCCGGCATGATCCCGCGGCCCATCGGATGCAGTACCGCCACATCGACACCACGTCGTGAAAACAACTCATCGGCAACGAATTTCGGGTCTGAACCGGGATATTGGCGGTCCGGCCCCTCGGTATTCGGCGCGTATTCACTACCGGGGGCTCCGTACCAGTCCATCTCGTAGTCGGGGAAACCCCGGCTCTTGAAGGGCTCACGCAGGAAGCTGCGCAGATCTTTGTTGGACGGAAAGAAGATGTGCACGCTGGCATCGATCACTGGCATGCGCGTCCCGTCGGCATGTTCAATCACCAAGGCACCCTCCAGCTCCGGCGAACATCACAAGCGCGGCCGGGGTATCTGCTAGCGAAGCTAACATTCTTCGCTACCGCCGATCAACGTCTTTGCGGTAAGCATTTCGGTTAATCGTTTGTCCTGCTAGAAAATGTAATTATGGACGCCGACGCAAGTCATGTTCTGCACTGGCGATAATAACATTCTCATTAGCTGGTTGTGGAGCACAATCTCCGTGGGCGGGCGTTGCTGCGGTGCGCTACCGACTTCTGTCGCCGGCCTTTCGCGTGATCGCCGCCGCGGCGGCCATGGCCTCAGTTGCACGCCGAGGTTAAGACCCAGCCGCCGCCAAGCCTGGCCTCGGCATCGTGTCCGGCCGCCTGGTGGGACCGGCCGAGTCCGCCGTGGAAATTCTGGCCGTCATGGGCTATGGCGCCGCACCGAGTGAAGACGCTGAGCACGTTGCAGCTGGGGTGTCCGCAGGTGGTCAGTGCGTGAATCTCGGCCTGTGCGCGCTTGCGGTGGCCCCACGTTTTGCCCACCGCGCCGTTGTCGGCAACGGCGATCGCGCCGTACCGGGGGGCAATCGGAGGGATGGGCGGGATGGGTGGCATGGCAACGGGCGAACTCTTGTCGCTATGCGCGAGGGCCCGGTGTGGAGGTGGGCCAAATGGCTGAACCATCGTCACGATCAGCGCGGCCACAGCAACCGCGCCGGCGATCGCAACCGCGATCCAACGGTGCCGTATCGCAGCTATCCTCTGCCTCCGGTCCGGCTTCACGATCTCCTCCCAGTTTACGTGTTTGTAACAACTTCTTTCCAGGGTACATGCGCCGAGTGCACCCGCCTGATGTTCTGAAATCGGTTACGGCGCAACCCCGTCCGGCGTGGCGCCCGGTCCCGGTCAATAGTTGCGGCCGGTGCGGCCAACGATGGCTCAACGGTGGCCGGCGGCTCAGCACAGGCCGCTGGGAATCCCCCTGGCGGGCGTGGTCTCCTGGGCGGGCATCGCTTGCGGGTAGGGAACCCGGTAGGGCGGATTCAGCTCAAATATTCCCGTCACCGCTTCGACCCCGAGCCCGCATTGCGCCAGCTGAGGCAGGACGCGTTTGGACTGGTTCAGGTTGGGGCGCGACGGGTTCGGCGGCACGCCGAAGTTGAAGGCCGACGTCATGTCCCCGGTGACGCTTCTGCGCCACGCGGTGAGGTTGGGTACCGGAACGCCGAAGCGTGTCTCGATCAATCGCAACTGTGACGTGTGGTCGAACACGTCGTGGGCCACCAGCCCGCCGCGGCTGAATGGGGAGATAACCAGGCCGGGAACGCGATAGCCCAAACCGATCGGGCCGCGTATACCGCCGGACCCGCGGACCTTGTCGATGTCAGGGACGGTCAGATATTCGCCCGGCGTCCCGTCCGGTGGGGTGGGCGGCACCACGTGGTCGAAGAACCCGCCGTTTTCGTCGTAGCTGACGATCAGCGCTGTCTTTTCCCACACCGCCGGATTCGACAGCAGAATCCGCAGCACGTCCATGAACGCGATGGCCCCGCCCGCGTTCGGCATCGCGGGGTGTTCGGACTCCAAAAAGTTCGGAATCAACCAGGAAACCTGGGGCAGGCGATTGGCTTTGACGTCGGTGGCGAAGTCCCGGGGGTAGCGGGGCGTGGCCCCGAAGCGAACCAGATCCGACCTTGGGTCTTGGGCTTGGGTGAACCATCGCACAATCTCGCCGTAACCCACGTAGCTGTTCACCGCGGGCCCGGATCGCTTGCCGTAGTACATTTTCCAGCTGACTCCCGCATCGCTGAGATGCTGCGGCATGATGGGCCAGCTGAACTTGCCGATCGGCGGGGTCGGGATGGTCTCAACCAGGGGCCCGCCGTTGGCGCCGTCGGGATCGAGCCAGGCGCTCACCCAGTACAGCCGGTTGGGAAACGTGGGCCCGATCACCGAGCAAAAGTAGTGGTCGCAGACCGTGAATGTGTCGGCCAGCAGAAAATGAATCGGGAGATCATCGCGGGTGTGATAGCCCAGCGTCGCGGGGATGTTGGCCGCCGAACGGGTCCGTGCCTGCGCCGGTAGCCAGTTGTCGTTGGCTCCGCCGTTCCACGAATCGTGCAAGGTGGCCCAACCATGGTCGGGGTCATTGACACACGCGCCATTGAGCAACGGGGGTCTGGTGGTGTCGAGGCGGAACGGCAGGGTGGTGCTAGCCGGGTCCGGCGCCTGCGTCCGTGGGTTCCAGCCCTTTTGCGCAAACAATGGCGTCGGGGTGTCGAAGCCCTCGACGTCCGACAGCGTGCCAAAGTAGTGATCGAACGACCGATTTTCCTGCATTAACAGCACGATGTGCTCGATGTCGGTCAAATGTCCGGAGCACGGCCCCGCGCCGTAGGCTTTTTCGATCACCGGCCCGGCCAATGACATGAGTGCTCCGGTACTGGTGGCGACGGCCAACTTAGCCAAAAACTCACGCCGCGACATCTTGTCGACCGCGTCAGCCCATGTCATCACGCATCCTTCTGCACAGGTGGAAACTGTATCTTTCGGATGCCGACCTGCCCCGAAATGTCAACGGATGTGTCGCTTGGGGAATTTGCTGGCGTAAAGCAAATTCGTTCCTTGGCGCAGAGCCGAATTCGTCCACGCTCCGCGGAGTTGATCCGGTTCGGAAAGCGCCCGCCCCTCGAAATCAAACTCGAACGCTATCGGTTTGGTGGCAATACTGATATGACGTTGAGGTGCCCGAGGCAGCCAGCCCCAGCGGCGGCGCGACCGGTGACATCTGGGAGGTGATGTCGACCGCCCGGACGGTCCGCCGCTTCACCGACCGGCCGGTCGACGACGCCACCCTTGCCCGGTGTCTGGAGGCGGCCACGTGGGCGCCGTCCGGGGCCAATGCTCAAGGCTGGCGCTTCGTGGTGCTGCGATCGCCCGAACAACGGGCGGTGGTGGCCGCGGCGGCGGCGCGCGCGCTGGCGGTGATCGAGCCGGTCTACGGAATGCGCAGGCCGGCGGCCGACGATGACAGCCGGCGTGCTCGCACCTACCGGGCCACCTACGAGTTGCACGATCGGGCAGGCGAATTCACGTCAGTCTTGTTCGCCCAGCAGCATTACCCGACGGCGTCCGAACTGCTGCTCGGCGGATCGATCTTTCCCGCCATGCAGAACTTCCTGCTGGCCGCCCGGGCTCAGGGCTTGGGCGCCTGTATGACCAGCTGGGCTTCCTACGGCGGGGAACGGTTGCTGCGCGAGGCCGTCGGCGTACCCGAGGATTGGCTGTTGGCCGGTCATATCGTCATCGGTTGGCCCCAGGACAAACACGGGCCACTGCGTCGGCGGCCGCTTTCCGACGTTGTCAATCTGGATCGCTGGGACCGGCCGGCCTTTCCGGGGCTTGGGAGTTAATCGACCAAGTGTGCGGTGGTGGCCAGCGCTTCATCGCCGTACTTGGAGCCGATGAGCCGCCACGGAGGTCCATTGCGACCACGGTGTGCCCACGGCGCAAAAGGATCTCGGTGCAGCGCTTGCCGATCTGTCCGAAGGCGCCGGTAACGAGCACGGTCTCCGACGTCATCGGTTACCGGCCCAGTCGGTGCAGCAGCGCCGCCGCCGCGTCGCGGAGCCGAGGTGAGATCGGCACGGAAAAAGGGGGATTGAAGACGTCCTCGCGCAACCTGGTCAAGGTGGAACTCTTGATGAGCCACGCGCCATCGAGCTTCTCGTAGGTTTCGTGGTAGTGACCACGCCCGTCGAGGTTGACCCCGGGGCCCAACCGCACCACATCCTGCAGCGCCCAGACACCGGTCGCCGTCGTCGGCGAGCTCAGCGTGATTTCCGGCGCGTGCACCTGATGCACGGTGGGGCGCGAGGGCCTTCCCAAGGTGGCGCGAACGTAGGCCACGAACTCGTCGGCGCCGTCGATTACCTTCCCGCCGCAGCGTGAGGTGTCGCTGAGGAAATCGTCGGTGAACAGCGTCCGCCAGTCGTCCCATCGTTTGGTGTCCAGGTAGCGGCAGTATCGGGCCTTGAGCTGCTTGATCGCCTCGATCTCCCACAGTGTCGTTGCGGCGTCCAGCATTACCGTCCCTTCCTGCACCCCACAGCCCTGTAGTAAGATTATCGCTTCCGATACTGAGAATGCTATTCTCGCCAGAGAGCGCACGACGGGAGGCGGTCCGCATGCTGTTGGAGTTCGATGCTGATCAGCGGCTCTGGCAGGCGACGATGCGCGACGTGGTCACCAAGCAATGCCCGCCGTCGCTGGTCCGCAGCGTCGCCGAGAATGGTGCCGACTCCGATCCGCTGTGGAAGGTGTACGTAGACCTCGGCTGGACCGAGTTGAACGATCCGGCTAGCGCGGTGGAGTTGGCGATTGTGCTCGAGGAGTTGGGCCACGCGACCGATCCCACTCCCTTCTTGGCGACGATGAGTCAGTTCGCGCCGCTGGCCGCCGGTTGCTTCGACCCTCATCAATCGGGCACCGCCGTGTACAACGGGATAACGGTGCGCCGGGACGCGCAGGGGTTGCTGTTGGACGGGACGGCACGCCATGTCCTGGAAGGGGACCGCGCAGACCGGTTGGCGGTGGTGACCGACGCTGGGGTGTTCATCGTGGCGGCCAGCCAGGTTTCGGCTCGACGTGAATCCGTCTTTGACCCGGTGCTACACGTCGCGGACCTGTCCTTTCGCGAGGTCAGGGTGCCGGAGAACGCCCGAGTGGGCGTCGACGCCGAGCGGGCTCGCCACATCGCCCTGACTGGCATGGCCATCACGATGGTCGGCGCCTGCCAGCGCATTCTCGATCTGGTGCTCGAACATGTGCGCAGCCGTCACCAATTCGGTGTGCCGATCGGCTCCTTCCAGGCCGTCCAGCACAAGGCGGCGGACATGCATGTCGCGGTGCAGCGGGCCCGGGCCCTGGCGTATTTTGCCGCGCTGACCATCTCCGCCGATGATCCGCGCCGGCGCCTGGCCGCGGCGATGGCCAAGGCATCGACGGGCGAGTGCCAGTCACTGGTGTTCCGCCATGGGCTACAGCTTTTTAGCGCAATGGGATTCACCTGGGAGAACGACCTACAGTTTGCGCTCAAACGGGCCAAAGCGGGCGAACTCATGCTCGGTGGTGCGGCGCAGCATCGAGCCCAGATCGCTGAGGAATACCGTGCAGCTGACTTTTGATCCCGACGTCGAGGCGTTCCGGACCGAGTTTGCCACCTTCCTCGACGAACACCTTCCGCCGGCGAGTGAAACGGTAGAGCGCCCCAGGTCGGTTTCGCATCTGCCCCAGTGGGCACGTCGCTGGCAGCGACTGCTGTTCGACAACGGCTGGCTGCTGCCGGGCCAGCCCCCAGAGTTCGGCGGGCGCAACGCGACGGTGGTTCAGCAGTTCGTACATCTCGAGGAACTGTGCCGCCGGCGGATCTATCACAGCCTCAACCCGCAGGGCGTTAATATCGTTGCCGCGTCGATACTGTCGTTTGGAACCGACGAGCAGAAGCTGCGGTGGGCGGTGCCGATACTGCGGGCGCAGATCACCGCTTCGCTAGGCATGAGCGAGCCCAGCGCCGGCTCCGACCTGGCGTCGCTGCGCACTCGCGCCGTGCTCGACGGCGATCACTTCGTGGTCAACGGCCAGAAGGTATGGACCTCGGGGGCCCATGACGCGGACGTCCTACTGACCTTCGTGCGCACCGACCCCGACGCGCCAAAGCACAAGGGGATCAGTGCATTACTGATACCCACCGATACCGCCGGTGTGGTGCGCCGGCCCTTCCCGTCCATCTGCTCCGCCGATGACCTGGACTTCAACGAGGTGTTTTTCAGCGACGTGAGGGTGCCCGCCGCGAATCTGGTTGGGGCGCTCAACGGGGGATGGCGGGTGGCCAGTGGATCGCTGGGGCACGAGCGCACCATGATGTGGCTGGGATTCGCCGACCGGTTGGACAATCTGATCGCAGACTTGCATCCGGTCACCGAACTCGACCATGACCGATACGCCACCATGGTGATGGACAAGCAGGCCCTGCGGCTCTTGGGTTCGGTGGCGCTGGCGCGCGCTTCCCGAGGTGAGGACGACACGTCCGCAATCTCGGTGCTCAAGCTGCTCGGTTCGGAAGCCGAACTGCGGGCCAGTGAACATGCTTTGGCTGCCGCGGGATCCGACGGGCTGATTCACCCCGCACTGACCGGGCCGTATGCGCCGATGAATTTGGATCACTACTTCGCCAGCTGGTTCGAGCGATACGCCCGCAGCTTTTCCGGCACCATTGCTGGGGGCACCTCGGAGATTCAGCGCAACATCATCGCCCAGCGGGTACTGGGGCTACCCCGCGGCTGATCCCCCGTGCCGCGCGGCCCCCTTTTCCTGGCGAGCAGACGCGAAATCGCATCATCGCCCGCTACCTGATGCGATTTTGTGTCTGCTCGCCGGAGGGGCGTCAGTCGATGACCGCGGCTTGTTTGCGCTCGGTGACGGGCCGCGCGAGTTCCTGTTCGTCGCAGATGCGTTGCAGCTTCGCGAGAGTCTCGTCCAGGCCCGCGCCGACCTTGCGGCCCGGGGTGAACGTTGCGGGCAGCTTGCGCATGCCCTGGATGACGCCGATGGTCTCGTAGTGGACCGCCCCGTCGGGGTCACACCGGTAGTCGGGCATCCGGTCGGCGACGGCGCTCAGCATCGACTTGAACACCGTGCGCGCCACGTTGGATCCGTTGCAGCGGTGTACGCCGATGCCGAAACTGAAGTGCCGGTTTCCCCTACGGTCCAAGACGAGCTCGTCCGGGTCTGGGAAGACCTGCGGGTCGCGGTTGGCCATCGCCCACGAAATCCACAGCCGTTCACCCTCTTTGAAATGGATGCCGTCAAATTCGACGTCATCGGAAAAGGTTCTGCCATCGCCGGGGGCGGGGGTGAAGTAGCGGAGGAACTCCTCGGTGGCGGAATCGATCAGGGTATCGCGGTTGCGCCACAGTCGCTCGCGCTCGTCGTGATGCTCGGAAAGCCATTCCAGCGCATGGGCGGTCAGCGCGGTGGTGGTGTCGAATCCGCCGCCGATGACCAGGCCGAGATTGCCGAGGATCTCCAAATCGGGTGCGGGTTGGCCGTCAATACGCATCCGGACCAGGGCATTCACCAGACCGGGCCGGGGGTTATCGCGAATCTCGATCATGTTAGTCACCATGTCGAGCCCCATCTGTCGGTGCATCTCGGTCACCCGCTGAATGTCAGGGGAATGTTCCGGCGTGTACACCGCCGCATGGACTGGCTCACTGTAGAGGTTCCACTTCTCGAGCGGGATGCCCAAGATGGCCAGGGTCAGCACGGCCGGAACGATGTTGGCCAGATCGTCGACGAAGTCGATGCTGCCCTGTTCGATCCTCTCGTCCAGGCAGGCGCGCGTCACTTCGTCGATGAACGGCTCCCAGCGTTTGACCGCGGCCGGCGATAGATATGGGTTCAGCACGGTGCGATAAATGCGATGCTCGGGGTCGTCCATCTCCAAGAAGCCGCCCCGCACGCCGTTGATGCGGCTCGCCGTCGGGATCGAGATTCCCTTGTAGCCGCGACGTTGGTTGTTGACGTCGTGATCGTTGGACACCGCCGGGCAGCGGGCCAGCTCGAATACCTCATGGCTGCCAGCGGCTACCCAGTGGCCGCCATAGGTATCGCTCCACGCCATGGGGTAGGTGGTGTGCATCTCCTCGGTAATTGCCTTGAACTGCGATCGGTACTCGGGAGAGTGCCGGTCGAATTGGTACCGGTTCTTCTGGTGATCGTTGTCGCTCACTACATCGTCGACACTCAACGTGCTGTCTCCCTTTATGTTTCGTCGGTGATGACGATGGCCTGCTCAGGACAGGAATGAGCGGCCTCCCGGACCAGGTCCCACTGATCGGCAGGAACCGTCTCGCTGATTGCCGACGAACTGCCGTCGATATCGCTGAGCTGGAACGAATCCGGAGCGATCATCGCGCACAGGGTGTGCCCCTGGCATCGTTGTGGATCAACCCAGACCTTCACCGTGCCTCCTCCCATCATGGGACTGCACCTCTTGTTGCTCTTGTTGTCGTAGCGCCTGGGGCACCGGACGGCGCGGTGCCTGACCTTCCACGCTTCCCACCTCCACGCTCAGGTGTTCCGGCCGCCGTTGACACCGAGGATCTGACCCGTGATGTAGCCGGCTTCCTCGGACACCAGAAAGGCGCATGCCGCCGCGATGTCTTCCGGCTTGCCGATCCGGCGCACCGGGGTGCGGGCGATGTTCTGTTCGATGTCACCGAGGTGCCCCTGCGCGGCGGCGTTGCGCAGCATGGGGGTGTCGATGAACCCCGGCGGCACCACATTGACGGTGATACCGCTGGGCCCGTACTCGAGCGCCAATGCCTTGGTGAGTCCGTTGACGGCGGACTTCGCCGCCACATAGTGGGTCATATACGGAGTGCCCGAATGCGTGCTCGACGATGAGATGTTGACGATTCGGCCCCATCCCGCCGCCACCATGTCGGGCAGCACCGCCTGGATCGTGTGGAAAACCCCATTGAGGTTGACGTCGATCACTCGCTGCCAGTCCTCGAAGGTGATGTTGCTGAACCGCTTGAACCCGTCCAAACCCGCGGCGTTGACCAGAATTGTGACCGGGCCCAGCCGCTGGCGAATCGCCGCCAACGCGGCATCGACCTGCGAGCGGTTGGTGACATCGGCGGAGAAGGCAAGCCCACCGTCGGGGGTTTTGAGGTCGAGGGTGGCGACATCGATACCGTCGGCGCGCAGCCGCCGTGCGATGGCCAGCCCAATCCCGGATGCGCCACCGGTAACGACCGCGGTTTTCATTCCGCCAATATCCGAGGCGCTGGTGGGGCCGTCGCAATCTCAATCATAAAGAATCTCCCTTGCAATTATGAGAACCCTACTCTCGGACGAAAGCGGCTCGCAAGCTAGCCGCGAAACGGGGTGTGGCCAGCGGCAATGGCCACTCGGCGGTGGACGCTGAGCGATCGCTTAGCCGATCGACGGTGCAATCCGGTCGGGCGACTTTCTTGAACTCTCGGGGGCGAATGTAAGACTCGCCTGAGATGAGAATCAAATTTTCGTGACTGTCATCACGCCAGGGGGCGGCAGAATGTCATCGCAGGACACGGCGCAGACCGTCGCGGATGCGCGATCAGGGGTTGCCGAGGCCCCGGCCGCCTCGCGGGCGCAGCGCCGACTGTTGATTGGCGGGCGGCTCATCAGCACCGATCGGACGTTCCCGTCTGTCAATCCCGCCACCGGTGCGGTGCTGGGGTATGCCCCGGATGCCGGCGTCCCCGAAGCCGAGGCGGCGGTTGCGGCGGCCCGGCGCGCCTTTGACACGACCGAGTGGTCGACCGACGTCGAGTTGCGCATCCGGTGCCTGGACCAGCTGCACCGGGCCCTGGTCGACCATGCCGAGGAACTACGGGAGCTCACTATCGCCGAAGTGGGGGCGACCCACGCGCTGACCCAGGGCGCCCAGCTCGACGAACCGATCGGCATCGTGCGCTTTTACGCCGACTTGTTGTCGCGCTACGAGTTCTCCGAAGACCTTGGCGAGAAGGAATCGAGGGGGATGCGCCACCACCGCTGGGTGGAGAAGGAAGCAACGGGCGTGGTGGCGGCCATCATCGCCTACAACTATCCGAACCAGCTCGCGTTGGCCAAGCTGGCTCCCGCCCTGGCCGCGGGCTGCACGGTGGTGCTCAAAGGCGCGCCGGACACCCCACTGGTCACGTTGGCGCTGGGTGAACTGATCGCCAACCACACCGATATTCCGGCCGGTGTGGTCAACGTGCTCAGCTCGTGA
Source organism: Mycobacterium ulcerans subsp. shinshuense (assembly GCF_002355775.1). NCBI lineage: Bacteria > Bacillati > Actinomycetota > Actinomycetes > Mycobacteriales > Mycobacteriaceae > Mycobacterium > Mycobacterium ulcerans. The sequence goes on from NZ_AP017624.1 coordinate 760,065, forward strand.
GATCCCGCGGTGGGGGAGGTGCTCACCACAAGCCCCGACGTCGATGTCGTGACCTTCACCGGGTCCACCGCGACCGGCCGGCGAATCATGGCCGCGGCAAGTCAGACGGTCAAGCGGGTCTTCCTGGAGCTAGGTGGCAAGTCGGCGGTGATCATGCTCGACGACGCCGACTTTGCCGGCGCCGCGATGTTCGCGGCCTTCAGCATGGTCACCCACGCGGGTCAGGGCTGCGCGCTGACATCGCGGCTGCTGGTGCCCAGGGCCCTCCACGACGAGATCGTGGAGTTGATCGCGCAGAACTTTGCCAGAGTGCGCCACGGTGACCCGGCTGATCCGAAAACCTATATGGGCCCGCTGATCAACGAACGCCAGCGCGACAAGGTCGACGCGATGGTGGGTCGGGCCGTCGCCGCGGGCGCGACGCTGGTCACAGGCGGCAAACGCCTGGATCCGGGCTTCTTCTATGCGCCCACGCTGCTCACCAATGTCGACCCGGACAGCGAGATCGCTCAAGACGAGGTGTTCGGGCCGGTGCTCGTGGTGATTGCGTTCGACGATGACGACGACGCGGTGCGCATCGCCAATAACTCGATCTACGGACTGGCCGGCGCCGTTTTCAGTCGCGACCAGGAGCGCGCCCTGGCCCTCGCCCGCCGCATCCGCACCGGATCGTTCTCGACCAACGGTGGCAACTACTTCGGCGCAGACAGTCCCTTCGGCGGCTTCAAGCAGTCGGGTGTCGGCCGGGAGATGGGCGTCGCCGGCCTCGAAGAGTTTCTGGAGCGCAAGACTTTCGCGGTGCCCGTGATGCCGGCCGTACCGGCCGGGGAGGCCCGGGCATGAAGCCGTTGGAAGGCATCCGGGTTCTGGAAGTCGCCATGTACGGCTTCGTCCCGTCGGCGGGCGCGGTACTCGCCGAGTGGGGCGCCGACGTGATCAAGGTCGAACACGCGGTGACCGGTGACCCGCAGCGGGGGCTTCGGCAGACCGGCATGTTGCGGGTGGAAGGCGATCCCAACCCCAATATCGAGCATGCCAACCGCGGGAAGCGCAGTCTCGGGCTGGACATGTCGATATCCGAGGGCAAGGAGGTGCTGCACGAGTTAGCGCGTCGGTCAGATGTTTTCCTGACGAGTTTTCTGCCGGGCGCGCGGCGCAAGTTCGGCATCGATCTCGAAGACATTCGAGCCGTGAATCCGTCCATCATCTATGCCCGCGGCAGCGCGCTGGGGCCGCGCGGGGAGGAAGCGACCAAGGGCGGCTACGACATGACGGCCTTCTGGTGCCGGGCCGGAACGGCCGCCACCATCACACCGATGGGCTACCAGGGGGTGATCAATCCGCCGGGGCCGGCGTACGGCGACACCATCTCCGGCACCAACCTGGCCGGTGGTATCGCGGCAGCCCTGCTCAAACGGGAACGGACCGGTGAACCGTCGGTTGTAGACGTATCGCTGCTGGGCAGTGGGCTGTGGTCGTTGGGACACACGGTGGCGCTGACCCGCCATCTGGGGCAGCGACTGGAAGCGCCACCACCAGGGATCCACGGATCGCCGATCAACCCTCTGGTCGGGGTGTACGCGACATCGGACGGTCGCTACATCTCGTTGGTGATGATGCAGCCGACCAAGTTCTGGGCCGATGTGTGTCGCCATATCGACCGACCGGACCTAGCCGAGGATCCGCGCTTTGCCACCGTCGAGAAGATCGCCGCCCACACGGCGGATGCGGTGGAGATCTTGACCAAAGCCATCTCAGCCCGCACGCTTGCCGAGTGGAGCGAACGCTTTGCGACGCTCGCGGGACCTTGGGCGCCGGTGCAGGACACCCTGCAAGCGGCCGACGACGCGCAAGTCCGGGCCAACGAGTATGTGGTTCGCGCAGGCGAACTCGAACTCGTCGCCAACCCAGTGCAATTCGACGTAACCGCGCCGCAGACCGGACCGTCGCCCGGGTTCGCCGAGCAGACCGACGACATCTTGCTGGAACTCGGATTCGACTGGGACCGCATCATCGAACTCAAGACGGCCGGTGCCGTCACCTAGAATCCGGAGCCCACATTCCCAACGCCGCCAACGCCGCCGGTCTACCCGTCTTGTCGGATAACGGTTGTGCGTTTTCGGTTCCACGTGGGCGCGCGATGAGCAATAATCGCCGAACGCGGCAAGACATGGGACTGGGTCGGGTCCGCATCGCTTGCAAGCGCCAACTCACGCAACAGAACGGAGGACTGGCGTGAGGGTGGTAGCCGCTGTACACGGCGAAACGGCATGCCCTCCGGGGCGATCGCAGCTACGGGTCGCCCATATCAACTTGGTACGCAGCGTATTTGGCTGTCCGCTCGGCGAAGGGCCGTGGACCCATGGCGAATAGGGCGGCCGACCTTTGGACCCCGGGCATCACGTTCGGGCGCGGCTCCAAACCAATGCAAGCCGTCGGCGGGCTGTTCGCGATGTCGGCCGACGCCATCAAATTCGCCTTCCGCCGTCCGTTCCAGTGGCGTGAGTTCCTGGAGCAGTCATGGTTTGTCGCGCGCGTGGCCATGCTGCCGACGCTGTTGGTGGCCATCCCATTCACCGTCTTGGTCAGCTTCACCCTCATCATTTTGTTGCGGGAGTTGGGTGCAGCGGATCTGTCCGGCGCCGGTGCCGCGTTCGGAGCGGTCACTCAGGTCGGCCCGCTGGTGACGGTGCTGATCGTGGCGGGTGCCGGTGCCACGGCGATGTGCGCCGATCTGGGTTCACGAACGACCCGCGAAGAGATCGATGCGATGGAGGTTTTGGGCATCAATCCGGTGCAGCGCCTGGTGACGCCGCGGATGCTGGCCTCCGGGCTGGTCGCGCTGCTGCTGAACAGTCTGGTGGTGATCAACGGCATCGTGGGCGGCTACGTCTTCTCGGTATTCGTCCAGGATGTGAACCCCGGCGCATTCGCCGCCGGCATCACGCTGCTGACCGGTGTGCCCGAAGTCATCATCTCCTGCGTCAAGGCGGCGCTTTTCGGTCTGATCGCCGGACTGGTCGCCTGCTACCGCGGCCTGACCATATCCGGCGGCGGAGCCAAGGCCGTCGGAAATGCGGTTAACGAAACGGTGGTCTATGCATTCATGTCGCTCTTCGTCGTCAATGTGGTCGTAACCGCGATCGGCATCCGAATGTCGGCGAAGTAGCTGCGAAGGCCAAGGATCCCAAAGGAGGCGCAAAGACACCCTGTGGCGCTTAGAGCGGTCTATCCGCATATGACGCGACAACTCGAAAAGCTGGTCGGCACGCTGAGCCGCATCGGTGACCACACACTGTTCTACGGCAAGGCGATTGCTGGCGCTCCTTTTGCGGCCACCCACTACCGGCGGGAGATCATTCGCCTGGTCGCCGAAATCAGCATGGGTGCGGGGACTCTGGCGATGATCGGCGGGACACTGGTGATCGCCGGCTTCCTGACCCTGGCCGCCGGTGGAACCCTGGCCGTTCAGGGCTATAGCTCGTTGGGCAATATCGGCATCGAGGCGCTCACCGGCTTCCTGGCCTCATTCATCAATGTCCGGATTGCCGCGCCCATAGTCGCCGGGATCGGTTTGGCCGCGACCTTCGGCGCCGGTGTCACCGCGCAGCTGGGTGCGATGCGGATCAACGAAGAGATCGACGCACTGGAATCGATGGCGATCCGGCCGGTTTCGTATCTGGTCAGCACCAGGATCGTCGCGGGGATGATGGCGATCACCCCGCTGTATTCCATCGCCGTCATCCTGTCGTTTCTGGCCAGCCAGTTCACCACGGTGATCCTGTTCGGCCAGTCGGGGGGCCTGTATCAGCACTACTTCACAACCTTTCTCAACCCGATCGATCTGTTGTGGTCCTTTGTGCAGGCCGTGTTGATGGCGATCACGATCTTGCTGATCCATACCTATTTCGGTTACTTCGCTTCGGGTGGTCCCGCGGGTGTCGGGGTCGCGACCGGCAACGCGGTGCGTACCTCGCTGATCGTGGTGGTATCGGTGACGCTGCTGGTGTCGCTGTCGGTGTACGGCTCCAACGGCAACTTCCACTTGTCGGGTTAGGGGAGGCGAACAAAAGACAATGTCGCGCAACCTCGGTCCCAACCCGATGCACCGTTCGGAAACCGCCAGCGTTGCAACCCCTGTCGCGGCGTCGCCCGGTCGGCACTTTGGCGTCAGCTCCTACGCACGCCCCTTGGCCGGGTTGGCGACGGTATTGGTGATCGCTTTGATCGTGGCCGTCGCGGTGGGCTTGTTCCGCGGTGACTTCACCCAGAGCGTGCCGGTGACCGTGGTCTCGCCCCGTGCCGGGCTGGTGATGAACCCGGACGCCAAGGTGAAGATGCGCGGTGTGGAAGTGGGCAAGGTTGCCGCCATCGATGTGCGGTCCAACGGTGACGCGGTCTTGCACCTGGCGATGGACCCATCGCAGATCAGGCTCATTCCGAGCAATGTGCTCGTCGATATCGCTTCGACAAGCGTCTTCGGCGCCAAGTTCGTCGAACTGGTTCCGCCCGAGCAGCCTTCATCGGAGAGCCTGCAACCTCACCAGGTGCTCGAAGGCAAGCACGTCACCGTGGAAGTCAACACGGTATTCCAACAACTCACATCGCTGTTGTCGGCGATCGATCCGGCCAAGCAAGATCCGAGTCTTCCCGCACTGAGCCACGACCTCGTAGTCCTGCCCGTGGTGAGCAACGCCTACGCGGACGCGGCACAGGATCTTGTCAACACGGCCGAGAACGCGATCAGGATCAGCAAGTCGATCGTCGACGAGCAGCAGAACTTGGACGCGTTCCTGATCAGCTCGATCGGTTTGGCTGACGTGGGCAACGACGTGGTGGGCGGCAACCGGCAGGCGCTGACCGATGTCCTCGATCTATTGGTGCCGACCAACGATCTGCTCTACGAGTACCGCCAAGCGTTGTGGTGCGGCATTTCCGGTTCCCTGGTGAATCTTCATGCCCCGCCACTACCCGAGCCCATGATCAAGGTCTTGGTCTACCTGGGCTTCGGCGCCGAACGCTACCGGTACCCGTCGAACCTGCCCAAGGTGGCCGCCACCGGTGGGCCTCAGTGTTATGACCTGCCCTTGGTGCCCTTCGACAAGGTGCCACCGTTCGTGGTGGCCGATGTCGGCGCCAACCCGATGCAGTACGGCAACCCGCAACTGCTCCTGAACTCCGACGCGCTCAAGCAACTGTTGTACGGCCCGATCGATGGTCCACCACGCAACACCATGCAGATCGGGCAACCCGGATGACCGGCTCACGCGCGATGATCATCAAGTTCGGGGCGTTCGCCGCGGTGATGATCGTGCTGACGGTCTTTCTGTTCTTCATCTTCGGGCAGTACCGAACCGGCTCGACAAACGGTTATTCGGCCCTGTTCAACGACGTTTCACGGCTCAAGCCCGGCGAAACCGTGCGGATCGCCGGAGTCCGGGTGGGCACGGTCAACAGCGTCTCGCTGCGGACAGACAAGAAGGTCCTGGTGAAATTCGATGCTGACCGCAACATCGTGCTCACCACCGGCACCCGCGCCGTGGTGCGCTATCTGAACCTGGTCGGTGACCGCTATCTCGAACTGGTCGATGGCCCTGGCTCCACGAAAACGCTGCCCGCCGGATCACAGATCCCGATTGAGCGCACCGCCGGTGCCCTCGATCTCGATCTGCTCTTGGGCGGACTGAAACCCGTTACCCAGGGACTCAATCCGCAAGACGCCAATGCGCTCAGCGCGTCACTGATTCAGATTTTCCAGGGCGAGGGCTGAACACTGGAATCACTGCTGTCCAAGACGTCTTCGTTCACCAATGCGCTGGCGGACAACAACGAAACGGTGCAGGCGCTGATCGACAATCTCAACGTCGTGGTAGACACCGTCAACAGGGAAGGCACCAAGTTCTCCGGCGCTATCTACCGCCTGGAGCGGTTGATCAGCGCGCTGTCGCAGGACCGCGACACCATCGGTGCCGCGATCACCGCGCTGGACAACGGCACCACATCGATCGCCGATTTGCTTGGCCGCGCCCGCGCGCCGTTGGCCGGCACCGTGGATCAACTGAATCGGTTGGCCCCCTTGCTGGATAACGACAAGAACCTCATTGATATTTCGCTGCAGAAGCTGCCGGACAACTACCGAAAGCTGACGAGGCTCGGTTCCTACGGCGCCTGGTTCCCGTACTACTTGTGCGGACTAGCGCTGCGGGTCTCCGATCTGCAGTACCGGACGGTGGAAGTGGGCATCACCCACCAGGTCACCGGGAGGTGCGCGGAACCGGATGCTTAAGTATCGCGGAGCAGGTCTCATCCGGGCCGGATTCATCGGCGCGGTGCTGATAGTGCTGGTCATCGCCGTCGGGCTGAACCCCGAACAGCTGCTACAACGAGCCACCGCCGTGCGCTACCAGGCGCTGTTTTCTGATGCCGGCGGCCTCGCCGTCGGCAACGATGTGACGGTATCGGGTATCAAGGTTGGCACCGTGTCGGGAATGTCGTTGCAGCGTGGCGATGTTCTGGTGACATTCACCGTCAACGGCGGTGTTGAGCTCGGGGCAGACAGCACCGCGCACATCAGGACGGGCTCGCTGCTAGGCCAGCGGGTGCTCACCGTTGAATCCGCGGGCGGCCACACGCTGCGTCCGATGGCTGTGATCCCGGTATCGCGCACATCATCGCCCTATTCGCTGTCGGAAGCCGTCAGCGACGCGGCGACCGACATCGCCGGCACCAACACCGATGCGCTCAACCAGTCCCTTGACACCTTGTCGGAGACGCTGAATCAGATTGCGCCGCAGCTGGGCCCCTCGTTCGACGGGCTGACCAGACTGTCGCAAGCCCTCAACGGCCGCAACCAGACGCTGGGCGAGCTGCTCAAAGGAGCCGCTGACGTCAGCGGCATCCTGTCGCAACGCAGTCAGCAGCTCAACACGCTGATCCTCAACGCCGATGACCTGCTGTCCATGCTGGTGGCCCGGCGGCAAGCGATTGTGCGGCTGCTGGCCAGCACATCTGCGGTGGCCAAACAGCTGTCGGGGTTGGTCCACGACAACGAAAGCAAGCTCGCACCGACACTGGAGCGGCTGAACGCCGTGACCGCGATGCTGGAGAAGAACCGGGACAACCTCGCCAAGGCGTTGCCGGGACTGGCAAAGTACGAGCTGACCCAAGGGGAGACCGTCTCCAGCGGCTTCTACTACAACCCGTTCATCCCAAACTTGTTCACAATTCAAGTCTTCCAGTGGTTCATCGACTATGCGTTCGGCTTCCGTGCCCACGGTGCCCCCGGTCAGCCGCCGGACAATGCCGGGCCGCGTGCCTTGTTCCCCTTCCCCTTCAACCTAAACCCGGGTGGGTCGCGATGATGCGGCTCGAAGGCGCTGCGCGCAGCAAGGTTAAAGCTGTGCTTGCGGTGGCCCTGGTCGGGCTAGTCGTCGTTGGTACCGGAGTTGCGCTGCGCAACACCTTGTTTCGTCCCACCACGATCACCGCCTATTTCCCCACCGCCACCGCGATCTATCCCGGCGATGATGTGCGCGTCTCGGGCATGAAGGTCGGCACCATCACCGCTATCCGCCCCGACGGGACCAAAGCGAAGATGATTCTGCACGTCGACCACAACGTGCAGATTCCGGCGGACGCGAAAGCGGTGATCGTCGCCCAGAACCTGGTGGCTGCCCGCTATGTCCAGCTCACCCCGGCCTACCGGTCGAGCGGCCCCGTCATGGCTGACGGCGCCCTGATACCGCTCGAGCGCACGGCGGTACCCGTCGAATGGGACGAGGTGAAAGACCAACTGATGCGCCTGGCCACCGAGTTGGGGCCCAACAGCAAGGTTTCCAGCCCATCGATATCGCGGTTCATCGACAGCGCCGCCGACGCGCTGGGCAACGGCAACGGCGACAAGCTACGCCAGACGCTGGCCGAACTGTCCGGGGTGGGGCGCATCCTGGCCAACGGCAGCGGAAACATCGTCGACATCATCAAGAACCTGCAGACGTTTATTGGGGCCCTGCGGGACAGCAACGTTCAGATTGTCCAATTCAACGATCGGCTGGCCTCGCTCACCAGCGTGCTCGACGACAACAAGTCCGACTTGGACGCGGCGTTGACCGACCTGTCCAGCGCGGTCGGCGAGGTGCAGCGATTCATCGCGGGCAGTCGTGATGCGACCGCCGAGCAGATCACGCGGTTGGCCGACCTCACGCAGATTCTGGTCGATAACAAGATGGCGCTGAAAAACGTTCTGCACGTCACGCCGAACGCGCTTGCCAACGCCTACAACGACTACGACCCGGATGTCGGGAATGTGCGAGGCGGGGTCGGGATCCAGAACCTCACCAACCCGGTGTTCTCCATCTGCTCACAACTCGGCGCCATGGAGAACGTCACGTCGGTCGAGTCGGGCAAGCTGTGCGGCCTGTATCTGAGCCCGGCGTTGAAGGTGTTCAACCCGTTGATGTACTTCAACTTCAACTATTTCCCGATTCCGATCAACCCGATCCTGGCCCCGGCCTTCGACCTGCAAAACGTCGTGTACACCGAGCAGCGGCTGGCCCCCGGCGGCGAGGGGCCGAAGCCCATAGCGCCCGAGTTGCCGCCCGCGGTGTCGGCCTACACCGGGTTGCCGGGCGACACTCCGGAGGCGCCACCGCCCCCGCCGCCGCCGGCGCGGATACCGGGGGCCGCGATGCCGGAGCCGTCGCCGCCGAGCGTGCCGGCCGAACCGTCGCCGCCCCCGGCGAACTTATCGGACATGCTGCTTCCGGCGGAAGGGCTGCAGCCATGACGGCGTCAACCGCGACGCCGGCGCTACGGCGGCTGTTCGTCATCGGATGCTGCGTCATGCTGGCGGTGACCGGATGCGCGTTCAACGGGCTCAACTCGTTGCCGTTGCCGTTGCCGTTGCCGTTGCCGTTGCCGTTGCCGGGTGCGGTGGGGCGTGGGCCGGGAGCCAGCGTCTACCACGTTGAGATCGCCAACGTGGGCACCCTGGAAGCAAATTCGCCGGTGATGCTCAACGACGTCATCGTCGGCAGTATCAGCAAGATGACGGTGCGGGGTTGGCACGCCGACGTGGAGATCTCGGTACGGCGCGGAGCGGTGATCCCGGACAATGCGGTGGCTAGCGTCGGCCAGACCAGCCTACTGGGATCCATGCACCTGGCCTTGAATTCGCCGTTAGGCCAGGTGTCTGACCAACGGCTGCAACCGGGCTCCACCATCCCGCTGAGTCGGTCGTCGACCTATCCGTCGACCGAGCAGACGTTGTCCTCGCTGTCGGTGATCCTCAACGCCGGTGGGCTGGGGCAAATCGGGGACATCATTCACAATTTCACCGCGGCGCTATCCGGTCGTACCAGTGATATTCGTGATCTGCTGGTGCGTCTGGACAGATTCGTCGGCACATTCGACGAACAGCGCGACAACCTGGTGGCGTCGATCCAGGCACTGAATCGGCTCGCCGGTACGCTGGCCGGCCAGCGCGACGTGATCACCCAGGCGCTGCAGAAGATTCCGCCGGCGCTGGATGTTCTCATCCGGGAGCGGCCGCGGTTCACGGCGGCGCTCGACAAGCTCGGGACGTTCAGCGACACCGCCACCAGACTGGTCAACGACGCCGGATCCGACTTGGTGCAGAACCTGCAGAACCTGGGGCCGACGATAAGTGCTCTTGCCGACATCGGACCGGACCTCGACGCCGCCATCGCGTACGTGCCGACGTTCCCGTTCACCCAGGGCTTCATCGATCGCTATATCCGGGGCGACTACGTCAACGGCTACTTCATCATCGACTTGACGAATGCGGGGCTGCGCAAGAGCATCCTGCTGGGTACGCACTGGGGCCGGTTGGGCGCCGAGGGCGTACCGGCTCCGGGGGATCCGGAATACCTGCAGTTCAAGTTCGGAGCTCCGATACCGCCTGGCCCGCCACCGGCGGACGCGCCACCGCCCGGGGACCCCGCGCCCGGCCCCCCGCCCGATTCGGCGGTTCCGATTCCGGGCGCGACTCCGGCCGAGGCCGCGCCGACGGACGGGGGTCCCTAGATGTTGACCCGGTTCGTGCGCATCCAGTTGGCGATCTTCGCGATTGTGGGAATGGTAGGTGTGGCGGTGATGGCGGTCTGGTACATCCAGGCCCCGACGCTGCTCGGTATCGGCAAAATGACTGTGACGCTGGAACTGCCGGCCACCGGTGGCCTCTATCGCTTCAGCAACGTGACCTACCGTGGCGTGCAGATCGGCAAGGTCACCGCGCTCGGCCTGACCTCCAGCGGCGCGAAAGCCACTCTGGCTCTGGATGCTTCGCCGAAGATCCCGGCGGATCTGAAAGCCGAGGTGCGCAGCATCTCGGCGGTGGGCGAGTACTACGTGGATCTGCGTCCTCGAACCGACTCCCCGCCCTACTTGCATGATGGCTCGGTGATCGCCAGGGACCGCGCCGTGATTGGCCAGCCGATTGGCCCGGTGCTCGATCAGACCAGCGCCCTGATCAACAGCATTCCCAAGGGTAAGCTCAGCACGTTGCTCGACGAGTCGTTCAACGCATTCAACGGGGCCGGTTACGATTTCGGATCGCTGTTCGACTCTTCAGCACAGCTGTCGGGTGACCTCAATGGCATCGCCGATCGTACCCGGACCCTCACCGAAGACAGCGGGCCATTTCTGGACGCGCAGGCGCAAACCACCGATTCAATTCGGTTGTGGGCACGCAGCCTTGCCGGGGTCAGCGGCCAGCTGGCCACCAACGACCCGCAGATACGCACCCTGTTGGAGCGTGGCCCGGGTGCCTTCAACGAGGCATCAAAATTGCTGGATCAGATTAAGCCGACGCTGCCGGTGCTACTTGCCAATCTGCCACCGTCGGTCAGATCGCGGTGACCTACCATGCCTCGGTCGAACAGATCCTGGTGCTGCTGCCGCCGTTCACCGCCGCGATTCAGTCTTTCCTGGGCACCAAGAGCCCGGTCGGCTTGGCCACTGGTGCGTTCAACCTCATCATCAGCGATCCGCCCGCGTGCACGGTCGGCTTCCTGCCGCCGAGTCAGTGGCGTAACCCGGCCGACACCACCATCGTTGACACCCCGGACGGGCTGTACTGCAAATTGCCGCAGGACTCCCCCATCGGAGTGCGCGGCGCCCGCAACTACCCGTGTATGGGTCAGCCCGGAAAGCGGGCGCCGACCGTCGAAATCTGCGAGAGCGACCAACCATTCGAGCCACTGGCGATGCGCCAGCACACCTTCGGTACCTGTCCGTTGGATCCCAACCTGATCGCGCAGGGGATCCCGCCCGACGACCGGGCCAACTGGAACCGCGAGAGAATCTTCGGTCCCGTGGAGGGCACGCCGCTGCCTCCGGGCGTGGGCCCGCCGGAGGAAACGGTGATGCCGCCGGGACCGCTGGGCCCGCCATCACCGATGGGGGAGGTTTCGCCGATTGCGCCCATCGACGTGCCGTCCACCCCGCCTCCCGCACCCATCGACGTGCCGTAGGCTGCACCGAGCGGACTCGGCCGGGCTGCGGCACGGCCCGGCCCATCCGTGGCTTTTGCCCAATACGACCCGCACACCGGTAGTTACGTCGCCCCCGATGGTCAGGTGTACCGCCAGACGGATCTGATTGTTCCCGACACGCCCAAAGCGACCAGAACGTGGAAGGACATGCTTCCCACCTGAAGTCCGTTGCGCGGCTTAGCCGCCGGGCACGCCGGTCAGCCGATCTTGTCCAGGCGGAACGGCTGTTCGACATACAGCGGGGCGTTATTGCCGCACGCGCCGCTGGGGCCGGTGGTCTTCTCGCGACCGGCCAGAACCGGCGAACCAAGTTGGGTTTCACCGGTGTCGGGGTTGGCGGGATAGAAGTAGATGACATCGTGGCCGGTGAAACTTGTTCCGTCGGGACACGTTTCCCAATTCGGCAGGTCTCGTTTGACGGTCCACAATTGGCCGTCATGCATGGTCAGCGGTGCGGTCCAGCCCTGATCGCTGGTGACCTGGCCACTGCAATCCTGGGCGGTGCTGCATGAAGAGGTGATGGTCCAGGTGCTGCGTACCACCGGCTCGTCGTGATAGACGGTATTGGTTCTGGCCCAGTCACCGATCACCGTGGCGGTATAGGTGCCATTGATGGCGGGATCGTAGGCCCATGCCGAAGGTGCCGAACCCACGCCGCCGAGTATCAGTGTTGCGCTTATCGCTACGCCCATGGAACGCATCACTTGCTTCTCGATGCGCTATTTCGCCGATTTCGAGTGAGATTCAAAGACTAACACCGTACGTGCATCCGACGGTATGGCAGAGCATCCAGACATGGCAATCACATAGGATCGAATCTCTCGATAAGCCAAGAACTATTGACCTTTGTCAGCGTTACCCGAATGCTGCTCGACGTCACAATCGGTTCCGGCTTCTGCTTGCTGGCGGTCTTCTGTTTGACAAATACCAGCACGACAGCCGAATTCGGGTGCAGCTCAGCCACCGCCGCCCGGACCACGCTGGCCGTGGTGGTGACTCGGCCGCGCTGCGCGGCGGGGCCGACGACCTGATCTGCGAACTGTCGGTAATACGTCAAATAGTTGTCGGTGAGGCGGGATCTGGCGTTGGCGAAATCATGGTCGAGGGTGTCGGGGGAGTAGGACAACAGAGCCACAGCGCCGTCGCTGGCCGCGGTGACAACCTCTTGTGCCGCCGCATCATCGGTCTGTAGATCCACTCGGTAGACGAAGTAGAAGTAGCCGGCGCCGAAAGCGACTGCCGCCACCAGTGATGTTGTCAGCAGGATTGCGCGCCAAGGCCGCAGGCAACGACGCGTCCAGCGCTTAACTGTTGCGGCACCGGCGACTTTCACGGGACGAATTCAACTTTGGAGATCTTGAGCTGGGTGCCGTCGCGTTCGACGTTGACGACGATGCGCCAAGACCGTGTTTCGGGCTTCGTCTGATCGGGCTTGACGATGTCAGACTTAGCCGCAATCAGCACGATTGCTGAGTCGTCGGTCATGGACTCGACGGCGACAGCTTGGACGGCGCCTTTGATATGGACTTTGGACTGCTCGACCGCCTTGACGAAGTCCTCGGCGCTCATCAATATGCCGGCCTTGAATATCCCGGTAGTGCTGTCGACGAAGCGCTGCACGTCGTCTCTGGCCTTGCTCGAGTCAATCGACATCATTGTCAGGACCGCGTTCCGGGCCGCGGCCGAATACGCTGCGACGCGCTCGCGTTGCGCGACGGCGTTGTGGTGGTGCCACAGTAGAAACCCGCTGGCACTCAACGAGGCGCAGATGACCACAAGCGCGCCCGCGGCCGCGAAGGCCTTTCGGCTGTGGCGACGTCCTCGCCCGCGGCGCGTTGGTGTTCTCGTGGGTTCCTGTTCGTCGGGGGCGGCGCTGGCATCGGAATCGGCGCGGGCCTGTGCCCGCGCGAGTAGGTCTGCTTCGGCAGCCGCGTCGGCTGCGCCGGTGACCCCTGCCTCCGGATCCTCGGTATCGAGCGTCTGTGCTGGAAGCTCGCGCGGCGGCATGGATCACCTCCTGGTCCGCACCTATCGGAGAGCCACATTATCACTGGCAAATAAGAGGTCTGGAGCGATTGCTACCGCCGGTGAATCAGTGGCTCTCCGTGAAACAGAATTTCCTTCCCAATTTCAGTCGCCGCTGTGGCAAAGTGATTTTGTGCGATTCATTGTGGCATCGGTCGCCGCAGTGCTGGGTTCAGCAATGTGGGCGGGCCTGCCGGTGGCGCCGTTGGCCGTCGCCGAGCCGAGCACGTGCGACTACCCGGATTGCACACCAGGTATTAGGCCGCACGTTGTGCTCGGTGCGTCGTGTGACAGCACCACCTACTACGTATTCGGGACTGCCGACTATTACGTGTCGTTCGCCACACAGCCGGGGCGGCTGATGTTTTGCGGCTCGCCCAGAAGATATGAGCCCCGGTGGTTCCGGTCGCCGCCAATGGCCGGCATCAAGGACGAGAACTCCTCGTGTACCGATTTCCCGGAGTATTATGTTGCGCAAGCGCCAGATGGGCTGTTCCTGGTGTGTGTTGCCCACGACGGCAGACAAGCCTGGGAGCGCGGCGACACCTAATCCGTGCGAGCGGTGCACGGCCGAAGCTAGGGCAGCATGTTCGGGATCTCGGGCCAATCTTGGAAGGGGCTCGGCCCGAAGTAGTCGCGGTCGTGCAACGTGCCGTCCATGTCGCGGTGATGAGCGTCATGGCAAGTGGCGGGATCCCATTGCGGTCCCCAGGCCGGGTCGAACGGCTGGCCCGGACACCAGTGGTATCCCACAAACGGCCAGGGCGGATCGTCCGCGTGGGCCCTGGCTGCAGCGCCCACACCGATGAGCCCGAACCCGGTGAGCACCATGGTCGTCGCGGCGACCGTGCGAGCGACTTTGCTCATGGTGGAAACGTTACCGGAAAAGGCGTTCCCGTTGGGGGCCGTTGTCGGTTGACTCCGGTTGATGACCGGGACTAGCTGGATTCGAATTCACCTGTAGCGCTGTGGTGTAGGCGATTTGGGGCGGCAGTGGGACTCATCACCCCGGGGCGCTGCTGGATAACGGGGACGGTGAGGGGGACGGCGATCCGTAGGGCGCGGACTAGCCTTCGCCGGTATCCATCAGCCGACTTGTGATGCGCCGTAGCTGGGTACGCAGCGTCGCGTCGTCGACATCGGCGACCAACGGGTGCAACACGCCGACGGCTACGGCGCCGGACAACATGGCCGCCAGCACGCGGGTGTCTTGGCCCGCATCGCCAATCAGGACGCCATAGAGCCGCTCGATGAACCGCTGAAACGGCTGTTGCTCGGCCAGCAGCCGGACGATGACCGGATCGAACTGCAGGGTGCTGGCGGCGCCGCGACGCTCGACGGCCAGCTCGATGACGCGATCCAGCAGCAACTCACGCGCCTGGGAAGGATGGTCGTGCGCCTCGGCGGCTTCCAAAGTCTCTTCCAAGCCGCCGAGTTCGCGTTCGGTGAGCGCGATGACGATCTGTTCCTTCGTCTTGAACTGGTGATAGACGGCCGCCTTGGTGACGCCGACGGCGTCGGCGATCATTTGCAGCGAGGTCCCGCCCACGCCGTGCTCGGCGATCAAGCCCAGCGCGGCGTCCAATATGCGCACCTGCGCGGCGCTGCGTGTGATGACACGAAACTGGTTGCGGGACTGGGAGGACACCACACCGGGAGCCTAGCCGATCGGCTATTGACCGAAAGTAGCCGATCGCCTAGTTTCGCTGACTAGCGGGCCGGGAAGGAGTCACCGGTGGGCGAGGTCGGCGAAAGCCAGGTAGATGCGCGGGGGGTGCGCAGACGCACCGACGGCGAGCTGATTCTGTTGTGGACCTTGCCCGCCGCGTCGGTCATCTGGGTGGCCGCGTTCTACCGCGATCCGGCGAACCTGCCACGCATCCGCTACAGCATGATCCTGTTCAACTGGTTCGGCGTCTGCCTCATCCCGATCCTGATCCTGCTCGTGTTGCAGATCCGCAGGATGGCTCATCGCACGCCGATCTTCTCCTACTGCATGCTCGGCTGCGTGGCAGGCGGCCCAACACTTTTCCTCATCGCCAACGTCTGTTGGCTGCTGGCCGCCTTTCGTCCGGAACGGGAACCGCAGCTGACGCAGCTGCTCAACGATTTTGCCTGGATCACCTTCACCACCGTGGTCCCTTTCCTCATCGGACAGAGCGTGATCCTGGCCCTGGCGATCTACTTCGATGACCCCGCGCATCCGGTGTTGGGGCGCTGGGTGGCGCATTTCAACATCGTTGTCGCGGCCGCGCTGACCCCGGCGGCATTCGTTGGGCTGGCATTGACCGGTCCGCTGGCGTGGGACGGGGCGTTGTCGTTCTGGCTGAAGAACATTGCCATCGTGGTGTGGATCGTGGTGATGGGCGTGGTGTTGGGCCGGTGCCTCTACCGGGAACAAGCGAGATGCCGGCAGTGAGGATGTCAACCGGTGACCGGCTGGGGGCGCCAGCCGGGGGTCCCGCGGGGCCACTGCCACGCCGGATCGTCTGGCAGTGTCGGCACAACCCGAAGCGCGAGCTGTGGCTGGCCTGGGGGACACTGGTTGTCTTCTACAACATCTTTTTCGTGGTGTTCTTCCTCGTCACCCGAACCCAGCCGCCGCCGGATCCCGGGTGGGATGACTCCCGGGTCGCGCAGTGGTTCCAGGACAACCACTTTGGGATCCTGGCCGGGTTTGCCGTGATGTTCGTCATCACCGCCATGACGACGATGAGCAACGCCCTGATCGCCTATTCGATGCGCCGGATGTCCATCAGCCGGGCGTTCGCGTATTCCTACCCGATCCTGTACTCGCTCAGCGCGATCCCGGGCATGCTGCTGATGTGCATCGCGCTGACGGTCGCAGCGATGCGCCCCGGCCGTGACCCGAGGCTGACCCACTGGATCTACGACTTCGCCTTCCTGTCGTTCGTCGGCACCATGGGCGTGTTCCTGATCGGCTCGCTGGTGTGGATGCTGGCGATTCTCATCGACCGCAACCGGGTGTTCCCAAAGTGGTTCGGATATCTCAACCTGTGCAACGCACTCACCGAGATCGTCGTGTCGCCGGAGTGGATCTTCCGCGGCGGGGTATTGGCGTGGAACGGTCAGATCGCCTGGTGGCTCGACATGGTGGTATTCGGCATCTATACCGGGGTTTTCATCGTTCTGCTGAGGCGGATGATCCAGCGTGAGGACTTCGGCACCGGGCCGCTGCCGGATCTCCCGGTGCGAGAGCCGGCGTAGCGATGACCGCGCTTTCCGGTACCGGCACGCGGCAGGATGCGGACAGGCAACCCACGTTCGTGCCGGGCCAGCCCGACATGTGGGCGTTTGTACTGTTCGAAACGCTGGTATTCACGGCGTTTTTCGGGTTCTATCTGTTCTATCGGGGGCGAAGTCCTGAACTGTTCTCGAGCGCCCAGGCGCAGCTGGACCTGCGCATCGGCACCTTCAACACCCTGGTGTTGTTGCTCAGTTCGTGGTCGGTAGCGCGATGCGTTCAGGCGGCTCGGGCCGGCGCATACCGACGGGGGTTGCGGGACGCCTTGCTCACGGCGTGTCTCGGTCTGGTGTTCATGGTGTCCAAGGTGGCCGAGTGGGCCAAAGCGGCCCCGCTGGGAAACGGACTGGCCGGTAGCGATTTCTTCACGTACTACTACTTTCTCACTGGAATCCACTTTGTCCACCTATTGATCGGCTTCGTAGTCCTGGGCATCATCGTGTTTGAACTACGTGGTCCGGCAACGAGATCGCGGCGAACCCAGGAGCTGGTGGAAACCTGTGTCACCTACTGGCACACCGTGGACTACCTCTGGGTGCTCATTTTTGCGCTGCTGTACGTGGTGAGGTGATCGGTGGGGCAGAAATTCAATACCAGGCTGTTGGTCGTCTGGGTGATTCTGGCGTCGCTCACGCTGTCCTATCTGTGGATGGACCGCTACATCGACCCCGGATCGCCAAGTCCCAGCAGGGTGCTCACGGCAAGCGTGATCGTGATCGCCCTTGTCAAGGTGCGCATCATTTTTCGGGAGTTCATGGAGGTGCGTCAGGCCCCGAAACTGCTGCGCCGGCTAACCGACGCGTGGGTGATTCTGATCGGCATCAGCCTGTTCGGGAGCTACGCCGTAGGGCTGGCGCTCGGGTAGCCCGGACGGAATCGAGCGCTAGCCCGCGGGAGTGAAAGTGATGTGGAGTTCGGTGAGTCCACGCAGTATGTAGGTCGGCTCGTAGGTATACCGACGGTCGTCGGCGGGGCCGTGCCGGTCTTCGTTGATGGCGATGTCGAGCATCCGGTCCAGAATGCGCTCCAGCGAGACGCGACCCTCCACGCGTGCCAGTGGCCCTCCCGGGCAGGAGTGCACTCCGCGGGCGAAAGCCATGTGCTCGCGAACATTCGGGCGATCCAAACCAAATTCATGGGGGTCCTCGAACCGGCGTGGGTCGCGGTTGGCAGCGCCGGGCAATACCATCACGACGGTGCCGGCGGCGATATCGAGCCCACCCACTGTGGTTCTCTTGCGAGCCAGCCGGGAGTCGCTCTTGACGGGGCTATCCATCCGCAGTGATTCCTCGATGAAGTTTGGTATGAGGCTGCGGTTTTCGCGTAGCTGGCGCTGGATGTCCGGCCGGTCGCCGAGTACGCGCATGGCGGCGGTCAGCTGCTTGGCGGTGGTTTCCTGGCCGGCCGCGAACAGGAAGGTGGCCCATCGAACCACGTCGATGATCTCCGGCGTCGAACCGTCCGGGTAGGTCGCGGTGGCCAACGCTGTCAATACGTCGTTGCGCGGTTGGCGCCGCCGGTCCTCGATGTAGGCACTGAACTTGTCGTCGAGCCACTGCAGTGGGTTGACGCCCACCGATTCATGGTCGAGTGCGCCGACTCGACCCATCCGGTCAGCGCCCAGCACAACACGGAAGTCCTTGCGGTCGTCCTCGGGTACGCCGAGCAGGTCGGCGATCACCAAAGTGGCAAAGGGCTTGGCGTATTCACTGATGAACTCGCATTCGCCGGCGCCGAGAAACTCATCAAGCTGGCGATCGGCCAGCCTCCACATGAACTCCTCGTTCTGTTTGAGCCGGCTGGGGGTCAGTAGCCGGCTCAGAATCGACCGCGCCCGACTGTGCTCCGGTGGGTCCATGGTGACCATGTGCTCGTACATCGGAAACTGTTCGCGATGGGCGTCGATCTGGGCGTTGACGTCGTCACCGTTGGGTGTGAAGGGCAGCGGCGGGAACGGGCCACCGAGCGCGACGCAGTTGGAAAAGGAGTCGGTGTCCTTGTATACCGCGGTCGCCTCCTCGTAACCGGTGACCGCGACGACGCCGTACTGAGGTAGCCGCAGTACCGGGCTTTGGCGTCGCAGGTAGTCGAAGTAGGGATGTGGGTCCGGGATCAGGGACGGGTCAGTGAAGAAGTCGATGGATTCGTAGCTGCTCATTGCGTGCGTGCCTCCCATGGCCGGCTGGCGCCGCCGGAGAATCTCATTTCCGCTGCGCTGAGCACCTGCTTAGCATGGCGGTATGTCACGGTCAAGGGTGCGCGCGGCGATACGATCGTGGCGAGCCGTCCGGTTTCTTGTGGAGAGTACGGAGCAAAGGCATGACATCGGCCCGTCGGATCGGGGCGCCTGACGCGAAGAATCGTGGCGTGCTCCTCGACACGGCCGAACAACTCATGATCGAAGAGGGCTACGCGGCGGTGACGTCGCGCCGGGTGGCGAGTGAGGCCGGACTCAAGCCCCAGCTGGTGCACTATTACTTCCGCACGATGGAGGAGCTGTTCCTCGAGCTGTTCCGCCGCCGCGCCGAAGCGGGTCTGCGTGCGCAGGCCCAAGCGCTGCAGTCACCGAAACCGCTGTGGGCGTTGTGGAGACTGGGCAGCGATCCGGCTTTTGCGCGTATTTCGATGGAGTTCATGGCCTTGGCCAATCACCGCAAGGCGTTGCGGGCCGAAATCGCCCACTACGCGGAGCGGTTCCGTGATGAACAGCGACGGGTGATCACCGCGGCACTGCAGCGCTACGGCGTGGACAGCCAGGACGTTCCGCCGGTGGTGTGGACGGTTCTGATGGCCAGCCTGTCGCGCTTTCTGGTGCTGGAGAAGGCACTTGGCATGTCTGGTGGTCACGCCGAAACGATCGAGTTGGTGGAAAGCTACCTGCGCCGGTTAGAGGGCGAGCCCTAGGTTCACCAGATTCGTAGCGAACAGAGGACGCCGCGGGGTCCGTCTTTGGACACCTTGACCACCCCGTCCACCGCCAGGTCGCAGTGAAACTGCGGCGTGCCCTGTTGCCTGCCGGTGCTCGCGGTGACCACCGCCCATTGGTCGGGGTTGGCCAGCATGACCTGCATGGTCCACGGCTTCCCTGGTGCGATATCGGCCTGGATGTTCGGGGTGAACTGATAGTTGTTGTGGCTGTAGTCGGAGAAGACTGCGGGGTCTTGGTCCCCGTAATAGATGTCGGCGTAGATGGGGCTCTTGGCGGAGACGGTGTAGGTGACCTGATGCATGGGCGGGTCGTCCGCGTATGACTTGGGCGCGTCGGCAAGTGCACCAGTCATGGTTGCAATCGCGGCGACCGTAACCGATCGCAGGACCGGTTGCCTGTTGCTGGTCATGTCGCTCCTTCGGCTACCGGTCCACGGTTGGGGGTACGGTTCATCACCTGCTCTGCGGCTTGCCAGTGCGCATCCTCAACCCATAGCCGGGCAAAGGACGCTATCGCCTCATCTGGTGAAGTTCCGTTGATTACGCGTTTGACCTCGGCCGCCGGACGCCGTGCCAGCGATCTGGCCAGCGACCGCCAGCCGCCGTCGGTCGAGTCGAAGGACGCACGCGGGAACACCAGATCCACCAAGCCAATTCGCTCGGCCTCAACGGCATCGAGTGCAATCCCACTGCCCGCCAACAGCAGCGCCTTGCTCTTGCCGACCACCGCGGCCAACCGCTCGGCGCCGCCCCACGCCGGCATGATCTCCAGCAGCACCTGATTGAAGGCGATCTTGATATCGTCGGCGGCCACCCGGATATCGGCCGCGACGGCGACCTCGGCTCCACCCCCGAATGCGTGTCCGTTGAGGGCGGCGATCACCGGTGCCGGAAACGTGGCGATCTGATCGCAGATGGACCGCATCCGCTTCGCCATTGCCGAGGCGTCTTCCAGGGTGCGCAGCGCGCTCAATTCCTTGAGGTCGCCGCCGGAGACGAAAGCTCGATCGCCGGCGCCCTTGATCACCAGGGCCTGTGCTCCCGCTGCCGCGTCGAGTGCATCCTGCAGCTGTGCCATGGTCTCCAAACCGATGGCATTGCGTGCGTGGGGGCGATCGATGGTCAGTACGGCTAGCCCGGTGTCGAGCTCATCAAATTCCAAGTCCACCATGTGGTCAATGCTCCTGAACGCGCCATCAAAGAGCAAAATCAGTGCTCGGATAACTGCCCGCCGGTATAGGCATTCTCTTCAACGGAGAATAGCATCCTCGGTGCAGGTCCAGAAGGCGCGTCGCGCGGAATCGAGGTGGCCGGGTGCGCAATCCGATCAAGCTGGCGTTCGTGTGTCTGCTCGCGTCAGCCGGTCTGACCGGCTGCGGCTCGTCGTCGGGCTCGCAGCTGGCCAGCACGGCGTCGATGACCGTCAACGGCGCCGACGTGCAGCCACGCGTGGTGCGGTGCACCCAGATCGAGTGGTACCGGACCATCCAGATCGGAGACCAAGCCTCCGGGGTCAGGGTCC
Source organism: Mycobacterium ulcerans subsp. shinshuense (assembly GCF_002355775.1). Lineage (NCBI taxonomy): Bacteria > Bacillati > Actinomycetota > Actinomycetes > Mycobacteriales > Mycobacteriaceae > Mycobacterium > Mycobacterium ulcerans. Next base: position 781,318 of record NZ_AP017624.1, read on the forward strand.
TGATCGACCAGGGGGCGCGGCCGATGATCGCGAAGTCGGTTCGCATCACCAATCTGGGGGGCTTCACCGGGATGTACGCCCAGGGCGACGGCGGCGACGCGGGCCTGCACTTCAGCGATGGCCGATTCACCATCACCGGGAACGCCGACGGGTACAACACGGACAAGCCCGCCGAGCCCACGACGGCCGCATTTCGGATCAGCGTCAACTGCTGACCGGGCGCAATTGCGGGTAGCACGCGCAGTGACGCCCGTTGCGGCCGCCAAGATATGAGAATAGTATTCTCCTGAGTAGCGAAGGAGGATTCCATGTCGTCGGCTGCTCTGTCATATCCGCTCTTCGACGCGGACAACCACCTCTACGAAACCGAGGAGTCGCTGACCAAGTACCTGCCCAAGCAGTACCGGGGCGTGATCCAGTACGTCCAGGTCAACGGGCGCGCGAAGATCGCCATACGCGGCCAGATAAGCGATTACATCCCCAACCCCACCTTCGAGGTGGTGGCCAGGCCCGGGGGCGATGGAGGAGTACTTCCGGATCGGCAACCCGGATGGGAAGAGCCGGCGGGAGATCTTCGGCGAGCCGATGCGCTCGATTCCGGCGTTCCGCGAACCTGGCCCGCGGTTGGAGCTGATGAACGAACTGGGCGTCGACCGATCGTTGATGTTCCCCACCCTGGCCAGCCTCATCGAGGAGCGGATGCGCGACGATCCGCTGCTCATCCACATAGTGGTGCACGCACTCAACGAATGGCTGCACGAGGAATGGGGCTTTCGCTACCAGGACCGGATCTTCACCGTGCCGGTGGTCAGCCTGCCGATCGTGGAGAAGGCCATCGAAGAACTGGACTGGGTGGCCGAGCGGGGTGCCCGCGCGGTCTTGGTGCGCCCGGCTCCGGTGCCCGGATATCGCGGCCCGCGGTCGTTTGCGTTGCCGGAGTTCGATCCGTTCTGGCACCGCTGCGTCGAGCACGACGTGCTGGTCGCCATGCATTCCTCGGACTCCGGGTACGCCCGCTACACCGCCGAGTGGGATGGCGGCGACAAGGAGATGCTGCCCTTCCAGACCAATGCGTTCTCCATGCTCAACGAGTGGCGCCCGGTCCAGGACGCCGTCGCGTCGTGGGTGATTCACGGCGCGTTGTACCGCGTTCCGCGGCTCAAGGTCGCGGTCATCGAGGCTGGCTCGAAATGGCTGTTCCCGTTGCTCGATCAGCTGGCTGATGTTTACAAGAAGACTCCGGAAAGCTTCCCCGGCGGCGACCCGGTCGAAGAGATCAAGAACCGCATCCACATCAGCCCGTTCTACGAGGACGGCATCGCGGATCTGATCAAGCTGATCGGTACCGACCGGGTGCTCTACGGCTCGGACTATCCGCACCCGGAGGGGCTCGCGCAACCCCGGCACTACGCCGACGCGCTGCAGGACCTCAGCATCGATGACCAGGCAAAGATCATGGGAGGCAACCTCGCTCGGTTGATGTCGGTGTGAACGAATGGCAGACCATCCCCGAGATGGTCTTGAGCGCGGGTGAGCGTTTCGGCGATGCGGAAGCCATCGTCGACGGGTCGTTGCGGATCACCTTCACCGAGCTGACCGATCGGGTGCGCCGCGCCGCAGGTGCGTGCGCGGCGATGGGCATCGACAGGGGGGACCGCGTTGCCGTCTGGGCGCCCAATTCGGCCGAGTGGATCATCGCCGCCTTCGGGCTGCTGACCGCTGGAGCGGTGCTGGTCCCGGTCAACACGCGCTTCAAGACGGACGAGGCCGCCGACATCATCCGGCGCAGCGGGGCCAGGGCGGTGCTTTTCGAAAAAGGATTCTTGGGAATGGATTTCACCGTTCCAAACGGCATCACGGCGATCGATCTGCGCTCCGGCTTCCTGGAGTGCGGCAAGCCGTTCGAGCGTGCGGTCAGTGGATCCGACATCGCGGACATCGTCTACACATCGGGTACCACCGGGCGGCCCAAGGGCGTGATGATGGATCACGCGCAAACATTGCGCCACTACGCCCATTGGTGTGATCGCGCGGATCTGCGCATCGGCGACCGCTACCTGATCGTCAACCCGTTCTTCCACATCTTCGGGTACAAGGCCGGCTGCATCGCGTCGCTGATCAGGGGCGCCACCATCATTCCGGTACGTGTCTTCGTCCTCGACAACGTGCTGGAATTGATTGAACACGAGCGAATTACGATGCTTCCTGGGCCTCCGACGCTGTACCACTCGCTACTGTCCGCTCGAGGTCGGCGGGACCTGTCGTCACTGCGGGCGGGGGTGACCGGCGCCGCGGATATCCCGGTGGAACTGATTCGGCGGGTGCGCACCGAGTTGCCGTTCCAGACCATCATGACCGGCTACGGCCCTACCGAGGCCGGAACGGTCACCCTGTCCAAGCCGGAGGATTCGTTCGAGGACATCGCCACCACCGCGGGTCTCGCGTGCGACGGCATCGAGCTGGCGACCGCCGACGACGGCGAGATCTTGGTGCGCGGATACAACGCCATGAAGGGCTACCTCGACGATCCGGTTGCCACCGCCGAAGCCATCGACGGCGAGGGCTGGCTACATACCGGAGACCTCGGCACCATCGACGAAACCGGCCGGCTGCGCGTGGTCGGCCGCAAGAAGGACATGTTCATCGTCGGCGGCTTCAATGCCTACCCGGCCGAGATCGAGGGCTTTCTGATGGAGCACGAGGCGGTCGCACAGGTGGCCGTCATCGGCGTTCCCGACGAGCGGCTCGGACAGGTCGGTAAGGCGTTCGTGGTTCGCCAGAGCGGCAAAAGTGCGCTCAGCGCTGAGGATTTGCTGGGTTGGTGCCGGGAACGGATGGCGGGATTCAAGGTCCCGCGTTCGGTGCGCTTTGTCGATGCGTTGCCGCTGAATGCGACCGGAAAGGTGGTCAAGGACCTGCTCCGCTAGGGCGTGGCTTCGCGATATGCTGCGCGTCGAGAAGCATATTTCCGCAAGTAAAAGCTACTTTTGTCTTTGGTGTAGCTTTGGACTAGGAGCGGCCTTGGGGGGCCAAACGACAACGTGGCTCTCCAAGGTTCGTCGAGACGAGGGGTCGATGCCGCGAGATGTGAAGTTGCGCAGCAGCGGAATCCGTCGTTGCGCGCCGGCGGTATCGAATCCGGGGGCCGGGCTCGACTCTGCCGATGACCGATTCGGGGTGGCGCAGTTGCGCATCCAGCGATGCACACAGCGCTGCTGTCGGCCGGGTGTGGTGTGAGCACCGGCATCGGAAACGGCGCGGCTGATCCGAGATCCGCCCCGGTGGACGAGGACGAAATCGGCGGCACCGCTGCCGAAATGCGGGCGTTGGCCGACGAGGCTGAGGCCGAAGCCGCAGAAGCGGAGGCCCTGGCGGCCGCCGCCGGTGCCCGTGCGCGCGCCCTGCAACTAAGACGTCGCGCCGAACGCGCCGAGGCCGCAGCGGAAGTTGACGCTGCTTGCGAAGCCACCCATGAAGGCGCGGCGGATGGGCAGGCGACCGCTTCGCGCAACGGTGCTGAAGAGCCGACTGGGAATTCGGCCGATGTCCTCGAGTCCGACGACGTCGCCGAAACCGAAGAGCTGCGCGCCGATGACGACGAGCCGGTAGCCGCCGGCTCGGCCAAGGCCGATGAGTCCGAGGCCGACGAGCTTGCCGATGAGTCCGAGCGGTCACGGCGAGGTCTGGTGAGGCGCCCCAAACTGTCCACCCTCACCGCTGCGCTCGCCGTGCTCGTCATTCTCGCCGCGCTGGCCGGCAGCGCGGCCATGGTGCTGCAGCATCGCGATGCGACCCGGCAGCGTGAACGAGTGGCCGAATTCGCCGCAGCGGCCAGGCAGGGCGTTATCACCCTGACATCGCTGGACTTCCAGGACGCCAAGCAGGGGATAGGGCGCATCCTCGACAACTCCACCGGCTCGTTCAAAGACGAACTCCTCAAGTCCTCCGACGACTTCATCCAGGTGGTGCAACAGGCGCAGGTGGTCGAGCAGGGAACGGTCCAAGCCGTCGCCGTCGACAGGAACTCCATGACCGATGACTCGGCGGTGGTGCTGGTCGCCTCGACATCGGAAGTCACCAATGCCGCCGGGGCCAAGAAGGATCTCCGCAAGTACCGGCTGATCGTGACCATCACCCGAGACGGTGATCAGCTCAAGATGTCGAAAGTCGAGTTTGTGCCGTGACCGCAGAGCAGACCTCGGGCGAACAACAGAAGCCTGACGAGGATCCGGGGCCGGAGCCGCTCGAGCGCCGTCGGGCCTGGTTGCACAAGCTGACGCCGGGCAAAGTCGTCGTTGCCGTGGTGGGGCTGCTGGTGGCGGCCGCACTGGGGTTGCTGGCGGCGCTGTTCGTGTTCTCCTACCGGCCAGATCGCGAAGTCGATGCCCAGGCCGCCGGGGCCGCCGTCTCGGCCGCCAGCGACGGGGCGATCGCCATCCTGTCCTATTCTCCGGACACCCTCGACCGCGATTTCTCCTCGGCCAGGTCGCACCTCACCGGCGAATTCTTGTCCTACTACGACCAATTCACGCAGCAGATCGTCGCACCGGCGGCCAAGCGGAAGTCGGTGAGGACCAGTGCGGTGGTGCTTCGCGCCGCCATTTCCGAGTTGCACCCGGACTCGGCGGTGGTACTGCTGTTCGTCAACCAAACCACCCAGAGCGCAGATCGTCCCGAACCGGCATTGACTTCCAGCAGCGTCCTGGTCAAGCTGACGAAAGCTAATGGAAATCATCGTTTGATCCGGTCTAGGTTAGGTCTGGAACCGGTGTAGGGGATGCTGCTGGTGACGGGAACTCGGCGATGACGAACGACATCCACTCGATGGTGATCGCATCGGACTATCGCGTGCCCGATCCAACCAGGGTGTGGCCGCTGCTGGAACGCAACAAGTCCGCGCTCGCCGATATCGGTGCACACCACGTTCTCGTGTACGCCTCAACACATGACTACGGCCGCGTCCTGGTGATGATCGGGGTGCACAGCCGCGAGCCCGTCGTCGAGCTACTTCGTTCGCGGGTCTTCTTCGACTGGTTCGACGCGGTAGGCGTCGACGACATTCCGGCGGTCTTTGCCGGTGAGATCGTGGACAGGTTTGTCGTCGGGGCGTCGGGGTCCGGGGCAGCGGCGGCCCCGGGAGTCGTGGTGGCCGCGATCGCCTCGGTCGACGACGTGGCGACGCTGATCGCCGAAGTCGCCCCGGCGATGGAGCGCTTTGTTGCCGCCGGTATCCGAAAGACCTGGGTCTTTCAGGCTTTCGACGACAGCCACGAAGTGCTGATCCTGCAGGAGTTTCCCGACGAGCAGCGGGCCCGCGAGTGGATCGATCACCCCGACGCCGTGGCCCAATGGCTTCGGGGTGCCGGGATAGGCGCATACCCACCGCTGTTCGTGGGCCGGCTCTCCGAGATGATGCGGATCGATCCGCAGTGAGTTGATCGCCGCAATGTTCGTGTGCCTGTGCAACGGCGTCACCAGTCAGATGGTGGCCGATGCCGTTGTCGCCGGCGCCACGACTACCCGGGAGGTCGCGCGAGCCTGCGGAGCGGGCGCGGACTGTGGGCGCTGCCGTCGCACCGTTCGGGCGATCATCGCCTCGTCAAGTGGCGATCGGGCGGCCCACCCGACCTAACCTGTCGGTGCTCGTCAGCTGCGTCCGCCGCACTCGGGCGGTGATAGCGATCCGACGAGTTCGTCGAGCAGCGGTGGAACGTCGAGCCGAGGCAATACCGCCTCGACGACGACCATGCGGTCCTGCTGCTCGGCGGCCGCGGTGAGTGCATCGTCGAGCTCGCCGTAGTTTTCGGCCCGCATCGCCAGGTGGTTGGTGACTCCCAGCGCACCGGGGACATCGGTCCATCTCCAGCTGACAATGTCGTTGTACGTAGCGGTCTCGCCGTGAATCGCCCGTTCGACGGTGTAGCCGTCATTGTTGACCACCACGATGACCGGCGACAGGCCCTCCCGGGAGAAAATCCCGAGTTCCTGCACGGTTAACTGTGCGGCCCCGTCGCCGATCAATAACACCGTCCGGCGATCGGGATGGGCCACCGCCGCTCCCAGCGCTGCGGGCAGCGTGTAACCGATTGAGCCCCAGAGGGGTTGACCGATGAAGGTGACGCCCTGCGGCAATCGGTGGTCGGCCATGCCGTAGAACGACGTGCCCTGATCTGCCAGCACCACGTTGCCCGGTGTCAGGGCTTCGCAGAGCCGGTTCCACAGCATCTCTTGGTTGAGTGGCTCGTCGCGCCCCGGGGTGGGCGGGCCCGGCTCGGCCGGGGGTACCGCCACCGGGGGAGAGCTGATCCCGCGCTTGGTCAGGATTGTGGCCACGGCCTGCAGCGCGGCGCCCATCTCCAGTGGTGCGAACACCTGGTCCGCCACGCTGCTTTGGTACCGCCCGATATCGATGGTGCGGGCCGGGTCAATCCGCTGGCTGAAGAATCCGCTCACCATGTCGGTGAATACCACCCCGGCCGTGACCAGCACGGGCGCCTGCTCGATGGCCTTGCGCACCGGCTCGGCGCTGGCGGCCCCGGCGTAGATGCCGAGGAAGTTGGCTGAACTCTCGTCGAGCAGGCTCTTTCCCCACATCAAGGTCGCGTGGGGTACCACGTCGGCGGACAGCAATGCCTCTAGCTCCTTGATCGCTTGCAGGCGATGGACCAACAGGTCGGCCAGGACGGTCAGCTGGTGGTCACCGATCAGGTCGGCGGCAGCGCGGGTGAACAGCGACAGCGCGCGTGGGCTGGTTCCGCCGGCCAGCGGAGGCAACGGGGCGCCGGGCGGTTCGGTGGGGAACCGCGCCACGTCGGTGGACAGTAGTAGGTACCCGGGCCGTTTTTGCTCGCGCACCTCGCAGAGCACTCGGTCGATCTCCCGGCATGCCGTCGCTGGCATGAGATTGGCTTGCGCGCAGGTGATTTCGCGGCTGATTCGGAGGAAGTGCTCGAAGTCGCCATCGCCGAGCGAGTGGTGCAACGCCCGGCGGGCGCCCTGGGCGTCCTTGGAGGGTCCGCCCACGATGTGCACCACCGGTACGTGTTCGGCGTAGCTGCCCGCGATGGCGTTGGTCGCGGAAAGCTCGCCGACTCCGAAAGTCGTTACCACCGCCGACATTCCACGTAGCCGTCCGTATCCGTCGGCGGCGTAGCCGGCGTTGAGCTCATTGGCGCTGCCCACCCAGCGGATGATCGGATGGGCGACGATGTGGTCCAGGAATTCCAGGTTGTAGTCGCCGGGAACCCCGAAGATCTCCGAGACACCGAGTTCGGCCAGACGGTCGAGCAGGTAGTCGCCGACGGTGTAGACGGGGTCAGTGGCGGCATCATTTTCGAGCAGGGTCACGACGACGACGCTACGCCGTTGAAACTATTCCGGTTGGGCCGCCGCTTCGCTATCGTGCGGGCCATGGCAATCAAAGAAACCCGCGACATCGTCATCGAAGCCAGCCCCCAGGAGATCTTGGACGTCATTGCTGACTTCGAAGCGATGCCCGAATGGTCTTCGCCGCATCAGAGCGCCGAAATTTTCGAGACCGGAGCCGATGGTCGGCCCAGCCAGGTGAAGATGAAGGTCAAGACCGCGGGTATCACCGACGAGCAAGTGGTGGCCTACAGCTGGGGCGACAACAAGGTGAACTGGTCGCTCGTCAGTTCGGGCCAGCAGCGTTCCCAGGAGGGGAGCTACCTCTTGACGCCGGAGGGCGACAAGACCCGGGTAAAGCTCGAGCTGGCCGTCGACGCGGTGGTGCCGCTGCCGGGATTCGTGCTCAAGCGTGCGGTGAAGGGCACGGTGGAGTCCGGCCTCGATGAGCTGCGCAAGCAGGTGCTGAAGGTGAAGAAGGGCTGAGTAGCCACGGTGGCGGGTGGGGGACCCCTGGCGGGGGTGAAGGTCATCGAGTTGGGGGGCATCGGCCCCGGCCCACATGCCGGGATGGTGCTCGCCGACCTGGGTGCTGACGTGGTGCGGGTGCGCCGGCCCGGGGGTCTGCAGATGCCGGCCGAGGACCGCGATCTGCTGCATCGCGGAAAACGGATCGTCGACCTGGACGTCAAAAGCCAGCCGCAGGCCTTGTTGGAGTTGGCCGCCAAGGCCGACGTGCTGCTGGATTGTTTTCGGCCGGGCACCTGTGAACGCCTGGGAATCGGGCCCGATGACTGCGCCGCGGTAAACCCGCGATTGATCTTCGCGCGCATCACCGGCTGGGGGCAGGACGGCCCGCTGGCGCCGACGGCCGGCCACGACATCAACTATCTGTCGCAGACCGGTGCGTTGTCGGCGCTGGGCTATCGGGACCGGCCACCCACGCCCCCGCTGAATCTGGTTGCCGACTTCGGCGGCGGTTCGATGCTGGTGCTGCTTGGCATCATGGCCGCGCTCTACGAGCGGGAGCGGTCGGGCAAGGGGCAGGTCATCGACGCCGCGATGGTCGACGGGGTCAGCGTACTGGCTCAGATGATGTGGACCATGAAGGGAATTGGCAGTCTGCGCGACGAGCGCGAGTCCTTTCTCCTTGATGGGGGTGCCCCGTTCTACCGCTGTTACGAGACTTCTGATGGCAAACACATGGCAGTGGGGGCCATCGAGCCGCAATTCTTCGCGGCGTTGCTGGCCGGACTTGGTCTGTCGGCCGCCGAGGTGCCGTCTCAGCTCGACATCGCCGCCTACCCCAAGATGTGCGAAATGTTTTCGGAGCGGTTCGCCAGCCGAACCCGTGACGAATGGGCCGCGGTCTTCGCCGGCACCGACGCATGCGTGACCCCGGTGCTGACGTGGAGTGAAGCGGCAGCTAGTGATCATCTGCGGGCGCGCTCGACGGTGATTTCCGCGCACGGCGTGGAGCAGGCCGCGCCGGCGCCGCGGTTCTCCCGAACGCCGGCCGGGCCGGTGGGGCCACCGCCCGCCACGACCACGCCGATCGGCGAAATCAACTGGTAACTAGTTATTTGCACCGAACCCGGTTCGTGGCCCGGGCAGCGTTGCTAGCTTGAACTTGGTGGCCGTAAAAGCAGCGCGGGAATTCGTTATTGATGCGCCCCCGGAAGTGGTCATGGAGGCGCTGACAGACGTCGGCGTCTTGGTCTCCTGGTCACCCCTGCACAAGAGTGTGGAAGTCATCGACTACTACCCGGATGGCCGTCCGCATCACGTGAAGGCCACCATCAAGATTCTCGGGCTCGTGGACAAAGAGATCCTGGAGTACCACTGGGGCCCGGATTGGGTGTGCTGGGACGCGGATCAGACCTTCCAGCAGTGCGGTCAGCACGTCGAGTACACGGTCCGGCCCGAGGGACTCGACAAATCGCGGGTGCGGTTTGACATCACCGTCGAACCGTCAGGGCCGATCCCGGGATTCATCGTCAAGCGGGCTAGCGAGCACGTGCTCGACGCCGCGGCGAAGGGGCTCAGTGAGCTGGTCGCCAATCGCGACGCAACGGATCAGGCCAAGTAGCTTCGTCTCACCTGAAACCTAGATTTTGGTTGCTAGTTTGGTGGCAGTGGCCATACAAGCGTCGGGTGAGATCGTCATTGATGCGCCCCCTGAGGTGATCATGGAGGCGCTAGCCGACATGGGCGCGGTGCCGTCGTGGTCGGTGGTGCACAAGCGTGTCGAGGTCGTTGACCATTATCCGGACGGCCGACCTCACCACGTGCGGGTCACCATCAAGGTCACCGGGATCGCCGACACCGAACTGCTCGAATATCACTGGGGGCCGGACTGGATGGTCTGGGATGCCCAGAGGACCGTCCAGCAACACGGTCAGCACGGCGAGTACAACCTGCGCCGCGAAGCGGACAACAAGACGCGAGTGCGCTTCAGCATCACGGTGGAACCCTCAGCTCCGCTACCCGAGTTCTGGGTTAATCGTGCGCGCCGAAAGATCCTGCACTCCGCGCTGGAGGGATTGCGCAAGCGTGTGATGGGTACGGCTGACTAGGCCGCGTCACGCAGTGCGGCCAGCCGCTTGATCGCCTCGTCCAGGGTGTCTTCGCGTTTGCAGAAGGTAAAGCGCACCAAATGATTCCAGATATCGGCTTGGGTTGAAGCATGCTCGGCCACCGGATCGCAGAAGGTCGACATCGGGATGGCGGCAACCCCCACCCTCTCGGGCAGCGCGGCGCAAAACGCCGTGCTGTCGTCGTAGCCGAGCGGCCGCGGGTCGGCGCACAAGAAGTAGGTGCCGTGGCTGTCGTGTACCCCGAATCCGGTCTCACTCAGGCCCGCGGCCAGCCGATCGCGTCTGGCCTGTAACGAAGTCCGCAGCGCTACGACCCAGGCATCCTCGGAATCCAATGCCAGCGCCACCGCGGGCTGCAGCGGCGCCCCGCCGACATAGCTCATGTACTGCTTTGCCGCGCGCACCCCGGCGATGAGTTCTTTTGGGCCGCAAGCCCATCCGATCTTCCATCCGGTGCAGTTGAACATCTTGGCCACGCTCGAGATCGTGACCGTGCGCTGCGCCATCCCGTCAAACCCGGCCAGGGGCAGGTGTTGGTGCCCGGTTGGCGAGGTGAACACCAGATGCTCGTACACCTCATCGGTGATCACCAATAGGTCTGCGGCCACCGCAATCTCTGCTATTGCCGCGAGCTCGGCACGGCTGAGCACCGCGCCGGTGGGATTGTGCGGGGAGTTGACGATCAGTGCGCGGGTCTTGGGTGTCACGGCGCGTCGCAGCGCATCGGCATCCAGCGCGAAGCCGCGGCCGTCGGGTACCAGCGGCACGGCAACTCGCTTCGCGCCGGCCATTGCTATCACCGGTGCATAGGAGTCATAGAACGGTTCGATCAACAGCACTTCCGAGCCGGGTTCGACCAGTCCGCGGACCGCGGCCGCGATGGCCTCGGTGGCGCCGACCGTGACCAGCACCTCGGTATCCGGGTCGTATTCGACACCGAAGCGTCGTCGACGCTGGGCGGCGATGGCCTGGCGCAGGGCCGGGATGCCCATTCCCGGCGGATACTGGTTGGCGCCCGCGGCGATGGCCTCTTGGGCGGCCTTCAACATCGCCGGCGGTCCGTCCTCGTCGGGAAAGCCTTGGCCAAGATTGACCGCACCAATGCGCGCGGCCAATGCCGACATTTCGGCGAACACCGTCGTCGCGTAGGGCTGTAGCCGCGACACCGTCATGTCGGTCGAGCCTAGCCCGAGCGGCGATGCGCGCCGTCGCGCGGCGTGGGGCGCACGCTGCCGCGGGCGGTGATCAGCGGCGCGGACCGGTCCAGCAACCTCGGCCCAACCAACAGGTTGGCCGAGGCCCCTGTTAGTGTGCCTGTACTGGACCTAGTCTTGATGACGGATCCGAACCCCAATTTTTGTGAACAGGAAGTCGACATGTCCGAAGAAGCCTTCATTTATGAGGCCATCCGCACGCCGCGTGGCAAGCAAAAGAACGGATCGCTAAACGAGGTCAAGCCGATAAGCCTGGTCGTTGGCCTGATCGAGGAGCTGCGCAAGCGCAACCCTGACCTCGACGCGAACCTGATCAGCGACGTCATCCTGGGCTGCGTGTCGCCCGTCGGTGACCAGGGCGGCGACATCGCCCGCGCCGCGGTGCTGGCCTCCGGGATGCCGGTCACCTCCGGTGGCGTGCAGCTCAACCGGTTCTGCGCATCGGGTCTGGAAGCGGTGAACATGGCCGCCCAGAAGGTGCGTTCCGGCTGGGATGACCTGGTGCTGGCCGGTGGTGTGGAGTCGATGAGCCGGGTGCCGATGGGTGCCGACGGCGGCGCCATGGGGCTTGACCCGGTCACCAACTACGACGTCATGTTTGTTCCGCAGGGCATCGGCGCCGACCTGATTGCCACCATCGAGGGCTTCTCCCGCGACGACGTCGACGCCTATGCGCTGCGTAGCCAGGAGAAGGCCGCCGAGGCGTGGTCGGGCGGCTACTTCGCCAAGTCCGTGGTGCCGGTCCGCGACCAAAACGGTCTGCTGATCCTCGACCACGATGAGCACATGCGGCCCGAGACCACCAAGGAAGGCCTGGACAAGCTCAAGTCGGCCTTCGAGGGCCTGGCGGCGATGGGCGGTTTCGACGACGTCGCGCTGCAGAAGTACCACTGGGTGGAAAAGATCAACCACGTGCACACCGGCGGCAACAGCTCCGGCATCGTCGATGGCGCCGCGATCGTGATGGTCGGCAGCGAAAAGGCGGGGGCAGCGATCAACGCGACCCCGCGCGCCCGCATCGTCGCCACCGCGACCAGTGGCGCCGACCCGGTCATCATGCTGACCGGCCCGACCCCTGCCGCCCGCAAGGTGCTCGACCGCGCCGGCCTGACGGTTGATGACATCGATCTGTTCGAGCTGAACGAGGCGTTCGCGTCGGTGGTGCTGAAGTTCCAGAAGGACCTCAACATCCCCGACGAGAAGCTCAACGTCAACGGTGGGGCCATCGCGATGGGTCACCCGCTGGGGGCGACCGGCGCGATGATCCTGGGCACCATGGTCGACGAGCTGGAGCGCCGCAACGCCCGGCGCGCATTGGTCACGCTTTGTATTGGTGGCGGCATGGGTGTCGCGACGATCATCGAGAGGGTTTAAGTAAATGGCCGACAACACAATTCAGTGGGACAAGGATGCCGACGGCATCGTCACGCTGACCATGGACGACCCGTCGGGGTCGGCCAACGTCATGAACGAGACCTACATCGAGTCGATGGGCAAGGCGGTGGATCGCCTTGTTGCCGAAAAGGATTCGATTACCGGAGTGGTGATCACCAGCGCCAAGAAGACCTTCTTCGCCGGTGGTGACCTCACATCCATGATCCAGGCCGGTCCGGAAGACGCCGGGCAGTCCTTCGACACGGTCGAGACGGTCAAGCGGCAGCTGCGAACCCTGGAGACGCTGGGCAAGCCCGTCGTCGCCGCGATCAACGGTGCGGCACTCGGCGGTGGCCTCGAGATTGCGCTGGCCTGCCATCACCGCATCGCGGCCGACGCCAAGGGCAGCGAGCTGGGTCTGCCCGAGGTGACCCTGGGCCTGCTGCCCGGTGGCGGCGGGGTGACCCGCACCGTGCGCATGTTCGGTATCCAGAACGCCTTCGTGAGCATCCTGTCCCAGGGCACCCGGTTCAAGCCGGCCAAGGCCAAGGAGATCGGGCTGGTCGACGAGGTGCTGCCGACGGTCGAGGAGCTGGTGCCCGCCGCCAAGGCGTGGATCAAGGCCAACCCGGATTCCCACGAGCAGCCCTGGGACAAGAAGGGTTACAAGATCCCGGGCGGCACTCCGTCGTCGCCGGGGTTGGCTTCCATCCTGCCGTCGTTCCCGGCCTTGCTGCGCAAACAGCTCAAGGGCGCTCCGATGCCGGCCCCGAAGGCCATTCTGGCCGCCGCGGTCGAGGGTGCGCAGGTCGATTTCGACACCGCCAGCCGCATCGAGAGCCGCTACTTCGCCTCGCTGGTCACCGGCCAGGTCGCCAAGAACATGATTCAGGCGTTCTTCTTCGACCTGCAGGCCATCAACGCCGGCAAGTCGCGGCCGGACGGCATCGGCAAGACCCCGATCACCAAGATCGGTGTGCTCGGTGCCGGCATGATGGGCGCGGGCATCGCCTACGTCTCGGCCAAGGCCGGCTACGACGTGGTGCTCAAGGACGTCAGCGCGGAGGCCGCCGCCAAGGGCAAGGGCTACTCCGAGAAGCTGGTGGCCAAGGCACTCGAGCGCGGTCGCATCACCCAGGAGAAGGGCGACGCGCTGCTGGCTCGCATCACCCCGACCTCGGACTCGGCCGACCTTAAGGGCGTGGACTTCGTCATCGAGGCCGTGTTCGAAAACCAGGAACTCAAGCACAAGGTGTTCCAGGAGATCGAGGACATCGTCGAGCCCAACGCGGTGCTGGGATCGAACACCTCCACGTTGCCGATCACCGGTCTGGCCACCGGGGTCAAGCGCCAAGAGGACTTCATCGGTGTCCACTTCTTCTCCCCGGTCGACAAGATGCCGCTGGTCGAGATCATCAAGGGTGAGAAGACCTCCGACGAGGCCCTGGCCCGGGTGTTCGACTACACCCTGGCAATCGGCAAGACCCCGATCGTGGTGAACGACAGCCGCGGCTTCTTCACCTCGCGGGTCATCGGCACCTTCGTCAACGAGGCGCTGGCGATGCTCGGTGAGGGTGTCGAGCCGTCGTCGATCGAGCAGGCGGGATCGCAGGCCGGCTACCCGGCCCCGCCGCTGCAGCTGTCCGACGAGCTCAACCTGGAGCTGATGCACAAGATCGCTACCGCTACCCGCAAGGGTGTCGAGGACGCCGGTGGCACCTACGAGCCGCACCCGGCCGAAGCGGTTGTCGAGAAGATGATCGAGGTTGGTCGGTCCGGTCGGCTCAAGGGCGCGGGCTTCTACGAGTACCCCGAGGGCAAGCGTGCCGGCCTGTGGCCGGGCCTGCGGGAGACGTTCAAGTCGGGCACCTCGGAGCCGCCGCTGCAGGACATGATCGACCGGATGTTGTTCGCCGAGGCGCTGGAAACCCAGAAGTGCCTCGACGAGAACGTGCTGATGTCGACGGCCGACGCCAACATCGGATCCATCATGGGTATCGGCTTCCCGCCGTGGACCGGTGGTAGCGCGCAGTACATCGTCGGCTACGAGGGTGCGCTCGGCCGGGGCAAAGAGGCCTTCGTGGCCCGCGCCCGCGAGCTGGCCGCCAAGTACGGCGACCGCTTCCTGCCGCCGGACTCGCTGACCTAAGCGTCAGGCTTGGCGAGCAGACGCGGAATCGCGTGCGACCCACGGTCGCAATGCGATTCCGCGTCTGCTCGTGCCTATCCGGGCCGTGGTGGGGCGTATTCCTTGAACCGCATTGAGTCGTAGAGCCGCACACCCTTGGTGTTCAGCTTCGCGACCGCTTTGGTGAGGCCACCGGGCAGCATTGAAACCAGCTGCGCACCGTGGGTCAGCGCCCACACTCCGGCTTTCGATCGCGGAATGAGGCTCACGGCGACCCCGCTGGCAAAGGTGCGGCTGCGACTTACCGGATCGGCCATCTCTCGCTCGTAGGCGGCGAACGCTCGCGCGTAGTCGCCGCCCGCTTGGGCCGGTTCCCCGGCCAGTATGTAGGCGCCGAGCACCGACAGGCTGGTGCTGCCGCCGACCGCGGGCCCCGGGCAGTAGCCGGCGTCGCCGACCAGTGTTACCCGCCCGCGCGACCAGGTGTCGAGCTGCAACTGGGTGATCGAGTCGAAGTAGAACGCTGGTGTGCGGTCCAGCTCTTCGAGCCAAAGGTCCACCTGCGGATGCATTCCGGCGATCGCTTCACGCAATAATTCCTTTTGCCGCAAGACATCTCGGTAGTGGTATCGCAGTTCCTCCTGGGTGCGGAACAGGAACAGCAGGCGCGCGTCGTTGAGGGGCGCTGCGGTGTAGACCGCTGCCATCCGGCCGGGCCCGACGTGACCGACCATCTCGCCGTCGTGTGCCAGTCCTTTCGGCACCGACACCACCGCGAGGTACCCGCCGAGGAATTGAGTGTGTCCGGCGTCTTCGCCGAAGACCAGGCGCCGCACGTTGGAGTGCAGCCCGTCGGCACCGACCACGATGTCGAAGCAGCGTGGCGCGGCCTGCTCGAAGCTCACCCGTCCGTCCGGCGAGATGGCTGTGATCGAGTCGCCGAACAGGTATTCGGTGTCATGGCGGCTGGCCTCGTAGTAGATCTCACTGAGATCGTCGCGCATGATCTCGACATGCTGGTCGGACGTGGCGCCGAAGATCTTGGCGAGATTGACGCGAACTGGCCGCCGCGCGCCCTCGCGATACCAGGTCAGGGTTTCGGTCCCGGTGGCCAGCGCTTCGATCTTCGATAGCACGCCCATCTTCGCCGAGATCTCCATGGACGGCCGGAACAGGTCAACGGCATGGCCGCCGGCCTTGCGCAATTGTGGCGCCCGCTCGACGACGGTGACATCGAATCCATAGCGGCTCAGCCAAAATGCCAGTACCGAACCGGAGATGCTGGCGCCCGAAATCAAGATCCGCACGTCGGCCTCCTACTTACTTAACGTTCGGTAAGGCGAACATGGGGTGCTTACCTAACGGTAGGTCAGATAGCCTCGTGTGGTGGCCAAGCCCAGGTCGGACACCAGGCGGCGGATCCAGGAAGTCGCTCGCGAACTATTTCTGCGCCAAGGTGTGCGGGGCACCAGCTTGCAGGACATCGCAGACCGGCTGGGGATCGCCAAGCCGGCGCTGTACTACCACTTCGCGTCACGCGAAGACCTGGTGCGCAGCATCGTGGTGCCGTTGATCGAAGAGGGCGAGCGATTTGTCGCGGAGCGTGAGCGGCTTGCCGACGGCAATGTCCGCGGCCTGCTCGAGGGGTACTTCGATTTCCACTACCGGCATCGTCAGGACCTGATGCTGGTGGTGGTCGAACTGACGTTGCTGTCCGACCTCGGTCTGATCGACACCGTGCTGGCCTGGCGGGAGCGGCTCGGTCGGCTGGTGTTCGGCGCGGCGCCGACGCTCGGTCAGGCGACCCGGGCGGTGCTGGCATTTGGTGGATTGCAGGACTGTTGCATGCAGTTTCCGGACGAGCCCTATGCGCAACTGCGGCAGTACTCGGTGGAGGCGGCGTTGGCCGCGCTTGGTGTTTGACGCCGGGCTCGGGGCGGGTGCTTGGTGCCCGCTCCAAATTCGGAGGCCGCCGGGCATATAGTCCCAGCTATGCGCTTTGGTCTCTTCATTCCGCAAGGCTGGCGAATGGATCTCGTCGGCATCGCGCCCGAGCAGCACTGGGCGGTGATGCGTGACCTGGCTACCTACGCCGATGCCAGCGCCTGGGACTCACTGTGGGTCTATGACCACTTCCATACCGTGCCATTGCCCAGTGACGAGGCCACCCATGAGGCCTGGTCGCTGATGGCGGCCTACGCGGCGGTGACCTCGAGGATCAAGCTCGGCCAAATGTGCACCGCGATGAGCTACCGCAATCCAGTATATCTCGCCAAGGTGGCGGCCACCGCCGACATCATCTCCGGCGGGCGCATCCAGATGGGGATCGGCGGTGGCTGGTACGAACACGAGTGGCGTGCCTACGGCTACGGATTCCCTTCGGCCGGGGTGCGGTTGGGCCGGCTGGACGAAGGCGTGCAGATCATGCGGGACGCCTGGCGCGACGGCAAGGTCAGTTTTGACGGCAAGCACTATCAGGTCGACGGCGCGATCGTCGCGCCGAAGCCGTTGCAGAACAATGGAATTCCATTGTGGGTTGCCGGTGGCGGGGAGAAGGTGACGTTACGTATCGCCGCACAGTACGCGCAGTACACTAACTTCACGCCCCAGCCCGAACAGTTCGCGCACAAGTCGCAGGTGTTGGCGGAGCATTGCCGCAAACTGGGCACCGAATTCGACGCCATAGTGCGATCGGCCAACTTCACCGCCGTCTTGGGTACCTCGGAAGCCGACGTCAAAGATCGGCTGGGGCGAGTCCGTGACCGTCTGGTCGGCTACGTGCCCGAGGCCGTGGCCGATTCGATGGTTGGCGGCCTGCCGGATTCGGCGACGGGCACGCCCGAACAGGTCATCGAGCGACTGGCGCAGATTCGCGACCTTGGGTGCGAATACGCGATCTGCTATTTCCCGGAAGCCGCGTATGACCGCTCCGGCATCGAGTTGTTCGAGCGTGAAGTGATTCCCGCGCTGAGCTAGCGGCCACCGCGGCTGCTGGGCCCCGGTCTACTGATTCGGGATCGAAGCCGGGCCGCGCACCGTGCCCTCGACATAGCCGTCGTGCAGTCCGCGATCGATCTCTCGTTCCGTCGCGCTCGGAATGTGAACTGGCAGTTCGGTACAACCGTTGCTCAGGCTCTGCAACGGGCTGGCGTCGGCGCCGGCAGGCGCGGTTCCGGCAACGCAGTCAGCCGCGCTGGCCGATGCCGCTGCGCTCACACCGAAACCGACAGCGATGGCAGCGCCGACAAGTAGTTTCGCGACCAGGGCGGTGGACTTTTGGTTGAGTGATCCCAGGGGCAGAGCGCGCGCATTCGGGAAGGACATGAAGACTCTCCTTTCGGGGCCGGCACGGCCCGGGCGAGTTGGTGTGGGAAACGCCAGAACTGCCTACGGGCGAGATGGCGCTGGTGGTTGTGAGGGCGGTCCCGGCGAACGGTGCCGGGCGGCCAGGGGGACAGAGGTGCGATGGTCGCGCCGAAGCGGCGGGCCTGAGCGGCGGTGGGTATGCGGTGCTACGTCACAGCGGCGCGATTAGCGCTGCGCCATCAGCAACGGGCCACGCAGAGCCGCATTAGCGAATCTTGACCGCCCGCAGCATTGGCGGGCTTGGCGGTATGGGTGAGGTTGGGCGCCAATTCCATTGCGAAAAGCGATGCCGGCTGCGGCGACCAGACCAAGTTCGGTGATAGAGGAATCCAGTTCGGCGGCCGACCACGCGTCATCCACATGCTGTGGAACGGCTTGGTGTGGGTTGGTACCGAGCCTGATGCCGTGGCGTTGTCAACATGGCTCACGGCCGGGGAATCGGCATGTAGTTGTGTTGACCCGAGGGCCCCGGAATGCGGGCTGTGGACTGAAATCCCGTGTGACCATGTCATCGGTTCGGGCAGCGAGGCCGCAGAGAACTTGGGGCGCAACGCCCAACCTGCGATCAACGCAACAAACACACTCAGCGCCGCGGCAACCACGATGGCTGACTGCCATCGCTGGATGCGCCGATCGCTGCGGGTGCTCATAAACGCCCGAATGTACAACACGACTCTTGGGCGGCCAATGCCCTGAGCTGTGAAAACGAGCAAAGTCAGGTGTGTGTTCTACCTACCCCGGCGCGAGCAGACGCAAAATCGCACCAAACGGGGCTCCGTTGGTGCGATTTTGCGTCTGCTCGCCAGGCTAGATCGCCGGGCCCAGCAGGTCGTCGGCGTCGCGGATGATGTAGCCATAGCCCTGTTCGGCCAGGAATCGTTGCCGGTGTGCGGCGTATTCGGAGTCCAGGCTGTCGCGGGCAACCACCGAATAAAACATTGCGCCACCGCCGTCGGACTTGGGGCGCAGCAACCGGCCCAACCGCTGTGCTTCCTCCTGACGCGAGCCAAAGGTCCCCGAAACCTGCACCGCCACAGAGGCCTCCGGCAAGTCGATGGAGAAGTTGGCCACCTTCGACACCACCAGGGTGGCTATCTCGCCACGCCGGAAGGCGTCGAACAGCGCCTCTCTTTCCCGAGTTTTTGTCGCTCCCTGGATGACCGGAGCATCAAGTTCGGTGCCCAGCTCTTCGAGTTGATCCAGGTAGGCCCCGATCACCAGGGTCTGCTCGCCGGGGTGCCTCTGCAGAATCGACTTCACCACAGCGATCTTGGTGTGCACCGTCGAGCACAGCCGGTAGCGTTCCTCGGGCTCGGCGGTGGCGTACGTCATGCGTTCGCTGTCGGTCATGGTGACCCGGACTTCGACACACTCCGCCGGGGCGATCCAGCCCTGCGCTTCGATGTCCTTCCATGGCGCGTCGTAGCGCTTGGGGCCGATGAGGGAGAAGACGTTGCCCTCGCGGCCATCTTCGCGGATCAGCGTCGCGGTCAGGCCCAGTCGCCGCTTGGACTGCAGGTCGGCGGTCATCCGGAACACCGGTGCCGGCAGCAGATGCACCTCGTCGTAGATGATCAGGCCCCAGTCGCGGCTGTCGAAGAGCTCGAGGTGGCGGTACTCGCCCTTGGAGCGGCGGGTGATCATCTGGTAGGTCGAGATCGTGACCGGCCGAATTTCCTTGCGTTCTCCGGAGTACTCGCCGATCTCTTCCTCGGTGAGCGAAGTGCGGGCCACCAGTTCGCGTTTCCACTGCCGCGCGGCGACGATGTTGGTGACCAGGATCAGCGTGGTCGCCTGGGCCTTGGCCATTGCGGCCGCGCCGACCAGTGTCTTGCCCGCCCCACACGGCAGCACCACCACGCCGGAACCGCCGGCCCAGAAGGAGTCGGTGGCCAGCTGTTGGTAGTCGCGCAGCTCCCACCCGTCGGGCTGCAGGCTGATCGGATGCGCCTCGCCGTTCACGTAGCCGGCGAGATCATCTGCGGGCCAACCGATCTTGAGCAGCAGCTGCTTGACCCGGCCTCGCTCGCTGGGGTGGACGATTACGGTGTCGTCGTCGATGCGGGCGCCCAGCATCGGCGCAATCTTCTTGTTGCGCAGCACTTCTTCGAGCACGGCCCGATCCAGGCTGATCAGCGTCAACCCATGCGCGGGGTGCTTGACCAGTTGCAGCCGGCCATAGCGGGCCATGGTGTCGACGATGTCGACGAGTAGTGGCTGGGGTACCGCGTAGCGCGAGTGGGTGACCAGCGCGTCGACCACCTGCTCGGCGTCGTGGCCGGCCGCCCGGGCGTTCCATAGGGCCAGCGGTGTGATCCGGTAGGTGTGCACGTGTTCCGGTGCGCGCTCGAGCTCGGCGAACGGCGCGATGGCCGCGCGTGCGGCGCCGGCCTGCTCGTGGTCGACCTCGAGCAGAACCGTCTTGTCGGATTGCACGATCAGGGGTCCGTCGGTCATGCGTGCCGCCCTTCGTCACAGCAGGGTGCTAGCCGCACCGCATCGCCATCTGGGTGGTCACCGAAGTGGATCATGGGATCCATTATTGGCCGTCGGCCGAGACGACCGACGTGATGCGGTGCACAGCGAAGTCACGCAGCTTTCCCGAGGTGGAATCGATGGCGGTCAACTGACCGCCCCGGATGACGATGGGGGACACCACTCGCTGGGTGGCCACGCCCGCGGCGTCGAGGTAGCCGATTACCAGGGTGGCCTGGTCCTTTGCGGCGCGCTGCAGCAGCGACATCGCGACGGCCGGATCGATGCGGATATTGCCGAATGGTGCCGAGGTCACCGTGCGCAGCACCTCGATGATGCCGTTCAGCGTCTCACCGCTGGGCCGCGCCGGGGGCCGATAGGGCCGGCGTTGGTTGGGCGCGGGAACCCGGGCGCCGCGGGGCCGGACGTCGACAATCGCGCCGGTGGAGTCCTCGGCAGCGGGGGCGAAGCCCGCACTGCGCAGGGCGACGAGGACCTCGCCGATCGGGGCGGGTGAGACCGCCACGGTCGGGGCCAGGGCGCGCAGCTGCACCGCCTCGGCGGCGGGTGCCGCTACGGCTTGGGCTAGCAACGCGGGGTCTTCGCAGCGCACGAACGAGGTGGCCATGCCGATGCGGAGTTGGCCGTGCCGGCGCGCCACGTCGTCGATGAGGTAGGTGAGCCCCTGCGGGACCGGTGTCTTGGAGTGGTCCGCGAAAAACGTGTGCATCCAGCCGCGGGTCTTGCCGATGTCGAGCGCATGCCGGATGGATTGTTCGCTGACCCGGTACACCATCGCCGCACCGGCCGATTCGATGGTCGCAACGGTTGCCAGTTCATCGGCGAGGTCGCGCTGCAGCGGACCGGGTACCACGACGGTCAGGTCCGCTTGGACCAGAAAATGGTCGATCGGCTTCGGCAGCGCCGCGGCCATTGCGGCAATCACGGCGGCGGGGTCGCCGCCGTGTTCCAGCAGGGTGCGCCCGGGCTTGCTGATCGCGCCGCGCCCGACCAGCCCCAGGGCCTCGCTCTCGGCCAACAGATCCGAGATCGGCTCCGGCTGCAGTCTTCGGCTCCATCGCGGGCGCTGCCAGATCAAAGCGGCCGAAGCCGTCACCGGATCGACACCGGCGCCGGCGGGTAGCTCAGCGAGCATGCCCAGCAGCAGCCGGCGATCCAATGGCGCTGCAGTCGAGAACAGCGAATCAGACAAGGCGCTATAGGGCTTGGCGTCGGGGCCCCGGCTGCCGATCAACGCCGGGCGGCCGGGCAGATCGAGCCACGCGGTGGCCAGTAGCTGCCACCGCTCGGCCGGTGACATCGTGGTGAACCGGTCGGCGGTGGCGGTCGGCGCCCAGTACGGTCCGTCACCGTGGTCGGGCAGCGGATCGGGCATGCCGCTGGCGATCAGTCCGGCCGCCGCCGCCACCTCGAGGATCAGGCCTAGGCGCGCCTCGTCGATTCCGACCGCCTTGGCGATCCGCTTGATCTCACGCACCCCGAGTCCACCGCTGCGCAGCTCGACAACCGGCATGGTGCCGAGGTTCTCCAGCAGTGCTTCCACCTCACGCAGCAGGTCGATCACCGCTCCGGCGGCCGCCGCGTCGACGTCCTCGGGGGTGGTGGTGGAAACCACCGGGTCGGGTGCACTGAGCTGCATCGGACCGGGCCGTTCGCCGCGGAGCACCTGGCCGACGTGGCGGGGCAAGATCACGGTGTCGGCGTCGATGCGCCGCAGCAGTCCCATCGTCAAGAGCTGCGGCACCGGGCGGTCCGGGGCGGCACCGGGTGCGGCGTCGCGGGTGCGGCCCATCGGCGACCCCTCGAGCAGTTTGTCCAGCACGTCGCGTTGCGGCTGGTCCAGCCCGGCGATCAGTTCGGCAATTTGCTCGCCGGTTCGTGAGTTGTCCTCGAGAGTTGCCTGCCCCGGGTGCCAGGGCAGCGCGGTGCCGGCATCGGCGGCGATCCGAACGGTGGTGTCGCCCCAGGCCAGGGCGCGCAGTTTGAGGTCGGTGAGCGCCTCGGTCAGTTCGGCCTGGGTGGCGCGCTCACCGATCAGCGACACCAGCTTTGCGATCGGCACCGGCTCGGTGTCGGCCAGCAGCACCAGCAACGCATCGAGCACCGCCAACCGCAGGAAGTCGAGTTGTTCGGTCGCAGCCTTGACCGATTGACGGGCCTGGGCCCGCGCGGCCAGCGCGGCGATGCTGCCAGGTGGCGGCTGGGCAAGGTCCGGCCGCAGCTCGAGTAGCGTGATCAGCCGCTCGTCGGGCAATTCGGCCAGCCAGGACCCCAGCGGGATTTCCGGGGTGTGTTCGGTCATTGCTGATCAGCGTAGGCCCGACCGGTGACCTTGCGCCGCGGACGGCAGGTAAACCTGTCAGAATGGACGCCGTGGCTGACATTGCTGAAGGCAAGGCGGGTAAGAGCAAGTACGTGGACAACGGCTGGCCGACCACGGATCCGGATGACCACGCCGTGAGCGAGCTGGTGACCGACCGAACAGGGGCGCTGTCTCCGTTCGGTGAGGTGGTGTTTCCGCTGGCCGCAGACGATCTGCCCTACCTGCACCCGGTGACAGTCGTCAACAGGTAGTCGTTGGGATGGCCGAGCCCCCCAACGCATCCAAGGCCCCCGCGGCATCGGCGACACCCGGGGCAGGCTCTTATCCCTCAGGTGGGCTATCGCATCTGGATGAGCGGGGAGCCGCGCACATGGTCGACGTCACCGAGAAGGGGGCCACCAGACGCACGGCTATTGCTGCGGGCTTTCTGCGCACCTCGACGGAGGTGGTGGCGCTGATCTCGAGCGGCGGCCTGCCCAAGGGGGATGCGCTGGCCACCGCGCGGGTGGCGGGAATTCTGGCGGCCAAACGCACCAGTGACTTGATCCCGCTGTGTCATCAGCTCGCCCTGACCGGTGTCGACGTTGATTTCACCATGGCTGAGGCGGATGTCGAGATCACCGCGACGGTGGGCAGCACCGACCGAACCGGTGTCGAGATGGAGGCACTGACCGCTGTCAGCGTCGCGGCCCTTACGCTCTACGACATGATCAAAGCGGTCGACCCAGCCGCTCGTATCGACGATGTCCGGGTGCTCAGCAAACAGGGCGGGCGCAGCGGAAGCTGGTCGAGGTGAGCACGGCTCGCTCGGCCCAAATCATCATCGCTTCAACGCGTGCGGCATCCGGTGTGTACACCGATGAATGCGGGCCGATTATCGCTGAATGGCTTGAGCAACGCGGCTTTTCGCCGCTGGAATCCAAGGTGGTCGCCGACGGTAACCCGGTCGGCGAGGCGCTGCAGGACGCGGTCGAGGCCCAGGTGGACCTGATCATCACCTCGGGCGGCACGGGGATTTCGCCTACCGACTCGACCCCGGAGCAGACCGTGGCGGTGCTGGACTTTGTGATCCCGGGATTGGCCGACGCCATCCGGCGCGCCGGCCTGCCGAAGGTTCCGACCTCGGTGTTGTCCCGAGGGGTGTGTGGTGTGGCCGGCCAAACCTTGATCGTCAACCTGCCTGGTTCACCTGGCGGCGTTCGGGACGGGTTGGATGTGCTCGCCGACGTCGTGCACCACGCGCTCGATCAAATCGCTGGCCAAGACCACCGGCGATGACGCAGGTTGTGCGGGCCCTGCTGACCGACCAGCCGATCTCTCTGGCCGAACACGAGGAACTGGTGGGCCGGCCGTCGGCGGGAGCTGTCGTCGGTTTCGTCGGGGTGGTGCGCAACCACGATGGTGGCCGGGAAGTGTTGCGGCTGGAGTACTCCGCGCACCCGTCGGCCGGCCAGGTGCTAGCCGAGGTGGTGGCCGATGTCGCCCAACACGCCGCCGGTGTGCGCGCGGTCGCGGCCAGCCACCGAATCGGGGTCCTGCACGTGGGCGATGCAGCCTTGGTGGCCGCCGTGGCTGCCGATCATCGCGAGGCCGCGTTCACCACGTGCGCGAAGTTGGTCGACACGATCAAGGCGCGGCTTCCGGTGTGGAAGCACCAGTTCTTCGGTGATGGTTCCGAAGAATGGGTGGGTTCCGCCTAACCCGCTCGGCTTTCCGCGCCCGTCGGTTTAGGGGTGACCCTGTCTCAGGCGAAGACGGCCGGCTGCGCGAGCGCGTCGAGCGCGTCGTTGCCGCTGATGTTCTGTCCCACGATCGCCTGCCACAACTTCTTGGTGTAGGCGACGGTCGAAGCCTCGTGGACGTCCACCGGCGGTGCCAGGTCTTCGGGGGCCGGCGGCAGGTCGGCCGGGGCCGGCGGCAGGTCGGCCGGGGCCGGCGGCAGGTCGGCCGGGGCCGGCGGTGCCAGGTCTTCGGGGGCCGGCGGCAGGTCGGCCGGGGCCGGCGGTGCCAGGTCTTCGGGGGTCGGCGGCAGGTCGGCCGGGGCCGGCGGTGCCAGGTCTTCGGGGGTCGGCGGCAGGTCGGCCGGGGCCGGCGGTGCCAGGTCTTCGGGGGTCGGCGGCAGGTCGGCCGGGGCGGGCACGTCGTTGCCCACCAGCTCCACCGGGGGCGCCACGTCCTCCGGCGCCGGCGGCAAGTCGGCCGGCGCGGGCGCGGCCACATCCTCAGGCGCAGGGGGGAGGTCCTGCGGCGCGGGCGGCAGGTCTTCTGGGGCGGGGGGCAGGTCGGCCGGGGCCGGGGGTGCCAGGTCTTCGGGGGCCGGCGGCAGGTCTTCCGGAGCGGGCGGCAGGTCGGCCGGCGCGGGCACGTCGTTGGCCGCCAGCTCTACCGGGGGTGCCGGGTCAGCCGGGGGCGGGACGTCATCTCCGGGGGGCGGGGCCAGCGGTGCCGGCTCGCCGTTGATTCCGGGGGCGTCGAGCGGGGCATCCAGCGCGGCCGGAGCGGGGACGTGGCGGGGAGTGGCGGCCGACAGGCCGTGTCCGCATACCGGCCAGGCTCCGCGGCCCTGAGTGGCCAGGACGCGCTCGGCGACCGCGATCTGCTCTTCGCGACTGGCCAGCTGCGCGGATGGCGCATATTCGCCGCCACCGTGGGAGGCCCAGGTGCTCTGCGCGAATTGGACGCCGCCGTAGTAGCCGTTGCCGGTGTTGATCGCCCAGTTGCCGCCAGACTCGCAACGGGCCACCTGGTCCCATTCGCCGTCGGTGGCCGCGGCCGCGTGGCCGGCAAGGGCGATACCACCGCCGCCGAGCACCGCGCCGGTGAAGGCGATCTTGGCGACGCTGACGTTCGAGGTAGTGGGCTTACGGTGACGTCCACTCATACGTTCAGTAATTCCTCTCGGTACACGCCTGCGAGGTCAGCTGTCGGGTTCGGGTTGGAGAGGTTACCCGGCCGGCGTCGTACTACATCTGTGGGACGACGTCGGCTTCACCCCAAGGGCTGTGAAGGGCCCGGTCCGATCTCGGTGGACCTGGTGGGTCCCCCGCCTCCATCCGTGGGTCGGAATCCCCCGCCTACCGGATGGAGCTCGGCGCGTTGTAGGGAGGGCAGGCAAGTCAGTTGGGTTCGGTTGACCAGCCCTGAGAGACGGTAGCGGTTTCAGGCGTTCTCGTCACGCACGAAGTAATGAGGTGTTTTCCGCGCAACCGTGGGCTAAAACGCCAGGAAAGACCACTGTTTCCGCAGCTCATAGCGTCCCGACATCACCTCGTGTCCCGGTCGTTATCGTTCCGTTACGTGAGGCAATTCACAGGGCTTAGCCGCCGGCGAATGGCGGGAGTACGTCAACCGTGTCGCCGGTGGATAACGCGGTGGCGTCATTTCGGACAGCAATTCCGTCCCTGAGGTAAGAGCATCGGCCCAACACCGTCGCCAGCCGCGTGCTCCGGCCGGCCAGCGTGTCGACCAACTCGGCAACGGTGGCGTCAGGCCGCAACCCGACCGTTTCGCACTCGATCCCCGCCGCCGCCCGTGCGGCGGCGAAGTAACGAACGGTGACCTCGATCCCGGCGGGCTGATCGGGCACGGGCGCCTTCGGGCTAGCCACCGATCGCGCTCATGGGGCGCTGGGGCTGGACGAAATCCGGGTTGTTGATCCCGTGGCCGGCCGGTTTGGCCCACATCGCGCCGCGCCACGCCGCTTCGATCGCCTCGTCGCCGGCGCCGGCGCGCAGCAACCCGCGAAGGTCGGTTTCCTCGGTGGAGAACAGGCAGCTGCGGACCTGACCGTCGGCGGTCAGCCGGGTGCGGTCACACGTCGAGCAGAACGCGTGCGAAACCGAGGCGATGACCCCGAACTTACCGGCGGGCGTGTCAGGACCGGCGTCGACCAGCCAGAGCTCGGCAGGAGCCGAGCCGCGTGGCGCTGGATCAGGCCGAAGCCGGAAATGGGGTTGCAGCGCCGCCAACACATCGTCGGAGCCCAGCAGCGCGTTGCGCCGCCACTGATGTCCGGCGTCGAGTGGCATCTGCTCGATGACCCGCAGCTGGTAGCCTTGCTCCAAACAGAATCTCAGCAACTCGACGACGTCTTGGCGGCCCGTCTCGGGGTCCAGCACGGCGTTGACCTTGACCGGAGTCAAACCGGCAGCCCTGGCGCCGGCCAGGCCGTCCAGCACATCGGTCAACCGGTCCCGGCGGGTGACGGCCGCGAAGTGGGCGCGGTCCACGGTGTCCAGCGACACGTTGACCCGGTCCAAACCCGCCTCCGCCAATGCCGCTGCCCGCTTCGCCAGACCCACACCATTGGTCGTCAACGAGATTTCCGGGCGGGGCCGCAGTTGGGCCGCCGCCGCGACCACCTCTTCGAGATGCCGGGCCAACAGCGGCTCGCCGCCGGTGAACCGCACGCTGGTGATCCCGAGCCGGGTAACCGCGATGCGGAGCAGCCTGGCCAGCTCCGCCGGTCCAAGCAGCTGCTCGCCGGGCAGCCAGTTCAGGCCTTCCGCGGGCATGCAGTAACCGCAGCGCAGATTGCAGCGGTCGGTTAGTGACACCCGCAAGTCGGTGGCGGACCGGCCAAAGCGATCCAGCAGCGGACCATCGCCCGGTGCGTCGGATGCGATCGCCGAGCCTTCCGACCGGCCACGCACCGTCGGGACGCCCAGCGCGGTCACCGTCATCGGGCCACCCGCTCGTATCGGGTCGGCCAGTCGGCGGAAACAATCTCCTTGCCCAGCGGAACCAGTGACACCGGGATCAGCTTGAGGTTGGCCAGCGCCAGCGGGATCCCGATGATCGTTATCGCCATCGCCACCGCGCTGACCAGGTGCCCGATGGCCAGCCAAAGCCCGAACAGCAGGATCCAGATGACGTTGCCGATCAGGGCGCCGGTTCCAGCGCTGGGCTTTTCGACGATCGTTCTGCCGAACGGCCACAACGCGTAGGACGCGATCCGCAACGCCGCGAAGCCGAACGGAATGGTCACGATGAGCAGAAAGCAGATCAGCGCCGCGACCAGGTAACCCAGGGCCAGCCAAAGGCCGCCGAACACCAGCCAGATAACGTTCAGTATTAGGCGCATATCTCCTCCAGCAGTGGTGCCAGCCTACCGAGTGCCGGATAAACAGGGATGCTTGGCGGGCCAGCATCCGAGTAGGATCTGTGATCGTCCTCGCGTCCTGCGCATGCGGGACGCATCTTTTTGTTGTAAACCCAGTGATCCGTCAGACAAGCAGGTGAGAGCAGTGCCGACCGGCAAGGTGAAGTGGTACGACTCCGACAAGGGGTTCGGCTTCCTGTCGCAGGAGGAGGGCGAGGACGTCTACGTTCGTTCCTCTGCGTTGCCGGCAGGCGTCGAGGGGCTTAAAGCGGGGCAGCGGGTGGAATTCGGTATCGCGTCCGGGCGGCGCGGACCGCAGGCGTTGAGCCTCAAATTGCTCGACCCGCCACCGAGCCTCACCCGCACCCGCCGCGAGGCCGTTGAGCACAAGCACAGCCCCGACGAGCTACACGGCATGGTCGAGGACATGATCACGCTGCTGGAGAGCACCGTGCAGCCAGAGCTGCGCAAGGGGCGCTACCCGGACCGCAAGACCGCCCGGCGGGTCTCCGAGGTGGTCAAGGCCGTGGCGCGGGAGCTCGACGCTTAACCGTTGGCGCAATACGTCCGCTCGGGCATCGAATCGGGTTGACGTCAGGGCTTTTTCAAAGTGGCTGGCCCGCTGGCCGCGTTCGTCATCGTCGGGCACTTCCGCTTGCCGTTGTGCGCCGTAGTATTGCCTGTGTACGGCACCAGGTTTTTCCTATCGCGGTGAAGTCGTAGCGCGGAGGCAACGATGGCACAGCAGGCGCAGGTCACCGAGGAGCAAGCGCGAGCTCTTGCCGAGGAATCCCGTGAAAGTGGCTGGAATAAGCCATCTTTCGCGAAGGAGCTATTCCTCGGACGCTTTCCGCTGGAGCTGATAAATCCCTTCCCCCGGCCGTCGGACGCCGAGGAGGCGCGCACCGCGGCGTTTCTGTGCCGGCTGCAGGAGTTTCTCGGCACCATTGACGGCAGCGTCATCGAGCGAGACGCCCAGATTCCCGATGAATACGTCAAGGGCCTGGCCGAACTGGGTTGCTTCGGCATGAAAATTCCGTCCGAATATGGCGGATTGAGCATGTCGCAGGTTGCCTACAACCGCGCGCTGATGCTGGCATCGACGGTCCACACCAGCCTGGGCGCGCTGCTGTCGGCGCACCAATCGATCGGTGTGCCTGAGCCACTGAAACTCGCCGGAAGCCCCGAGCAGAAGAAGAAATTCTTGCCGCGGTGCGCCGCCGGTGCCATCTCGGCCTTCCTGCTCACCGAGCCCGACGTCGGATCCGATCCGGCCCGGCTGGCCTCGACGGCCACACCGATCGACGACGGTCAGGCCTACGAACTCGAGGGGATCAAACTGTGGACCACCAACGGTGTGGTTGCCGAATTGCTGGTGGTGATGGCCCGGGTGCCCAAGAGTGAGGGGCACCGGGGTGGAATCAGCGCATTCGTGGTCGAGGCCGATTCACCCGGAATCACCGTCGAACGGCGCAACAAATTCATGGGACTGCGCGGCATCGAGAACGGCGTAACCAGGCTGCACCGCGTGCGGGTGCCCAAGGAGAATCTGATCGGTCGGGAGGGGGATGGTCTGCGGATCGCGCTGACCACCCTCAACGCCGGGCGGCTGGCGATACCCGCGATGGTGACGGGGGTGGCCAAATGGTCGCTGAAAATTGCGCGTGAGTGGTCCGGCGAGCGAGTGCAATGGGGCAAGCCGCTGGGCAAGCACGAGGCGGTCGCCGGCAAGATCTCGTTCATCGCCGCCACCACGTACGCGCTTGAAGCGGTGGTGGAGATATCGGGTCAGATGGCTGATGAGGGCCGCAACGATATCCGCATCGAGGCGGCGCTGGCCAAGCTGTGGTCCAGTGAGATGGCGTGCCAGGTCGCCGATGAGCTGTTGCAGATCCGGGGCGGGCGTGGCTATGAGACCGCCGAGTCACTGGCTGCGCGGGGTGAGCGTGCGGCACCGGTGGAGCAGTCGTTGCGTGATGTTCGGATCAACCGGATCTTCGAGGGATCCAGCGAGATCATGCGGTTGCTCATTGCCCGCGAAGCGGTAGACGCGCACCTGACCGCCGCTGGGGATCTGGCCAAACCCAACACCGATCTTCGGAAGAAGGCGGCAGCCGCGGTTGGCGCCAGCGGGTTCTATGCAAAATGGTTGCCGCAGCTGGTATTTGGTGAGGGACAGCGGCCCAAGGCGTATCACGAGTTCGGCCCGCTGGCCGCTCATCTGCGATTCATCGAACGCTCGACTCGCAAGCTGGCCCGAAACACCTTCTACGGGATGGCCCGCTGGCAGGCCAAGCTGGAACAAAAGCAGGGCTTTCTCGGTCGCATCGTCGACATCGGTGCGGAATTGTTCGCCATGTCCGCGGTATGCGTGCGGGCCGAAGCCCAACGGGTCGCTGATCCGATCGTCGGACGGCAGGCCTACGAGCTGGCGGAGGCATTCTGCGGACAGGCGACTCTGCGGGTGGAAGCGCTGTTCCACGGGTTGTGGACCAACACCGATGTCGGCGATGTCCGCCTGACCAACGACGTGTTGGAGGGTCGGTATGCCTGGCTGGAGGATGGAATCATCGATCCTTCCGAGGGCACCGGACCCTGGATTGCGCATTGGGAGCCCGGGCCGTCCACGCAGCCGAATGTGGCTCGGCGCTTCCTGCCTGACTCGACGTCAGCCGAGGCGAAGCTGTAAGGCTGTCCACCCATGGGATCATATGTTGCCGGCGCCGGTGAATTCAGCCGCGACACCAACTACATCACCACCCGCATCACCGCCGACGGGCGCGACGGCTATGCGGTGCAGCCCGGTCGCTATCGCCTCATCGTTGCCCGGGCTTGTCCGTGGGCCAACCGCGCCATCATCGTGCGCCGCCTGCTGGGTTTGGAACCCGTTCTTTCCATAGGCTTTTGCGGACCCACCCATGACGCGCGCAGCTGGACCTTCGACCTTGATCCCGAAGGTCTGGACCCGGTGTTGCAGATCCCGCGACTACAGGACGCCTACTTCAAGCGCTTCCCGGAGTACCCCAAGGGCATCACCGTTCCGGCGATCGTCGATGTACCGACCGGCGCGGTGGTCACCAACGACTTCGCGCAGATGACCTTGGACTTGTCCACGCAGTGGGCCGCCTACCATCGCGACGGCGCCCCGCAGCTGTACCCGTCACGGTTGCGACTCGAGATCGACGAGGTGAGTCAGCGGATCTACACCGAAGTGAACAACGGCGTGTACCGCTGTGGCTTTGCCGGCTCACAGCAGGCGTACGAGGCCGCTTTCGATCGGCTGTTCGGCGCATTGGACTGGTTGAGCGATCGTCTGGCGAGTCGACGCTATCTGGTGGGGGACACCATCACCGAGGCCGACGTGCGGCTGTTCACCACGCTGGCCCGTTTCGATCCGGTGTACCACGGTCATTTCAAGTGCAATTGGTACAAGCTCAGCGAGATGCCCGTGTTGTGGGCGTACGCTCGTGATCTGTTCCAGACCCCGGGATTCGGCGATACCGTGGACTTTGTCCAAATCAAGCAGCACTACTACATCGTGCACGCCGACATCAACCCCACCGGGATTGTTCCCAAAGGCCCCGATCTGGCTGGCTGGTTGGCGCCGCACGGACGGGAAGCGCTGGGCGGCAGGCCCTTCGGTGATGGCACGCCGCCCGGGCCGCCGGTCGCAGGGGAGCGGGTCCCGGCCGGTCACGGAGCCTAGGTTCTGCGCACGAGCGCGTGTCGAACCTGCGTCACGACGATGTCAGGCCGGTTTTTCAGTGTCTGCGCGTTGACTCGAACAATCGTCCACCCGCGCGCTTCGAGTTCGGCCGATCGATCGAAAGCGTCGCTGCGCGCCGCGTTATTCCACTGACCTGCGCTGTCAAATTCGACGCCGACTTTGCATTCCGGCCAGCCCATGCCGATCCGGGCCGCCACCGCGCCCCAATCGTCGAGTACCTTGATTTCGGTTTGGGGCGCTGGCAGGCCAGATCGAATGATTAGCAAGCGAATTCGCGTCTCATAGGGCGAATCGGCGCCGGCGTCGACCAGCGGTAGTGCCTGACGTAGCTGGATCAACCCGCGAGCACCGCGATGTCGCTCGGCGAGCATCTCGACGTCGGCCACCTTCAGCTCGGTGGCACGCGTCAGTGCATCGAGTCGAATCACCGCTGTGGTCAGTCCTTTTCGCCTTCCGAGGTCGAATGCCGTGCGCGCCGGAGTGGTCAGGGCGATGCCGTCGCGCACGCATACCTCGTCCTCATCGAGGCAGGCGCTGTGGGAAATGATGCCGCGCGCCTTGTCCCGGCCCCGTCGGTTGGGTTCGGCCGGTAGCCAATCGTCGATCCATCCCGTGCGGTGCAGCGCCGCGGGGGACAGGCCCACCGCCGTTGCGGACCGCCCCGACCACAACCACGCGGCGATGGCCCGCGTCACCGCCGTCAGCTTCTTCCCGCGGGGGATGTACACGTTGCGGTGAACCATCTCGAACTGGGTCCGCAACCGGTGTGGTGTGACGGCTCCGGCGGCTAGTGCTTCAGTGCCCCGGAACGGCCAGTCCAAAATCTCCATGCCGACACGGTGCCTGGCCGTACCGACACGTCCGAGCGAATGTCGAGTTGTTGGGGGTCCCGCGAAGATCTGCCGACGGCGCGCCGCCCGGTGAGCCGATGAGGTGGCTAGAAGACCACGCGCATCGACCATTCCGCGTGCGGTGCCTCCCGCAGTTCACCGGAGGGATCGACCACCAACGTCAGCAACTGCACGACCACCCCGGTGAGCCGCCCGCGTTGCGGGTCGACGGTGGGGATGGTGACAGCCAACCGACTGTTCGGCCGGAAGATGACGGCGGTGGTATTGGTCGGGTCGTCGTAGAGCTGCAGCAGCCGCCACGGTGCCCGGGAAATGACCTGCGGGACCGACAGCTGGACCGGATAGCGTTCGGTCACCGGCAGTTCGCCCTGAGTCTGCGGCGTCTGGCACTCGTCGAGCCTGAGCACGTCGCAGTACGTGTATGGACCTACCCGGGTCAGGTGCCCGTGTGAGTACAGGCTGATCTCGGGCCGTTGTGGATCGGAATTGCGTGCCAGTAGCCAGGCGCCGACGCCCGCGCTCGCCGACAACCCCAGCACCACGACTGCGATCAGCGCAGTCATCCAGCGTTTCACTGCGGTCCCACTCCCGCCGTTGCGGTCCCCCGGCGCGTGGTCTCCTGCTCGGCCATGACGGGACGGTTGCCCCCGAGGCCGGGTATCAGCGAGTCGCCCCGAAAGCTGACAATTGTTTGTGCCAGACCCAGGATCAGCAGCGCGCTGACCGTGGTGAAGCCGATCCACAGGTCGGTGTAGATCAGCACGCCGACCGCCCCGCCCAGGACCCATGCCAGCTGCAGGGTCGACTCCGAGCGGCCAAAGCCCGATGCCCGCGATTCCTCCGGGAGGTCGTGTTGCAACGACGCATCCAGTGAGGCCTTGGCGATCGCACTCGAGCCCGACGTGACCAAGGTGGCGATGACGGCAGTCACGAGGTTGCCGGCCACCGCGGCCGCCAGCGCGAAAGCGGTGACCACCACGGTGCAGCGCACTACCAGCACCGCCGGCCTACCCAGCTGTAGGCGAGCGCTAGCGAAGTTTCCGGCGAAATTGCCGATTGCGGCCGCCGCGCCGATCAAGCCCAGCATCCCCAGCTGAACCCACCCGTTGGCATCGTGGGCCTTGGCGACAAACGCCGGGTACAAGAACAGGAAGCCGACCATCACCTTGATGGTGCAGTTACCCCACAGCGAGGTAATGATGTTGCGGCCCAAGGGTTGTCGCAATGCTCCGCTGAGATTCTTGACTTCTTCGGGCCAGCTTCGGCGTTGCCTGCCACGGTCGCGGTGGTAGCTCAGTGTCGCGGGAACCTCGCCCGCGGTCACCTCGACCCAGCGCGGAATGCGCATGGACAGCAGCGCACCGGCCACGGTGACCGCGACAACGACGAACAGCGCTCCCGGCAACTCGAACAGGCGGGTGCAGGCGAACTCGACCCCCGCCGCGACGGCACCGCCGGCCATGGTCCCGCCGAGCAGGCCGAATACCGTCAGGCGGGAGTTGACTCGCACCAAGTCGATGGACGGCGGCATCACCCGGGGCGTCATGGCACTGCGCAGCACGCTGAAGGACTTCGACAACACCATCATGGCCAGTGCGCAGGGATAGAGCACCCAGGACGGGAAGCTTCCGCTGGCCCCGTCGTAGTTCATGATCAGCACCAAGGCCAACACCGTGCGAAGTCCGAACGAGAGCGCCAACGCGACGCGCCGGCCGTGCTGCAGTTTGTCCAGCGCGGGACCGATCAACGGGGCGACCACGGCGAACGGAGCAATCGTGATCAGCAGGTAGAGGGCCACCTTGGATTTGCTCTCGCCGCTGGCCGCCGCGAATAACAAGGTGTTGGCCAGTGCCACAGCCATCGAGGAGTCGACCGCGAAGTTAGCCATCGTCGGCCACGTCAGCGCGGTCAACCCCGACTTGTCGGCGCCGTCGGCGGTCGCGGCGCGCTGGACCATCCAGTACATCCGCGAACCCATCTCCCGGCTGCGCATTGCCGCGGCGCGGGTGACGGTGATCCGTTCACCGCTGCTGAGACCGCGCGGGGGTGGTGGGGGCGCCTCGTTCCCCTCCGCGTCGTCTTCGGATTCCGGCTCCCGGTCCAGCGGCGGGAGGTAGCGGTTGGCGCTTGGCATGGGCGGTGGACGGCGCGTGCGACGGTTGCCGGGGCCGTCGGTGGGGTAGTTCGCCATCCCCGGGTGCTCACTGACCGATCCGTTTCGGGTGCGGCGGCCCGGGGACGCGGCCATTCGGCCCTGGTGATCACGCCGCCATCCAGACACAAATCAATTCTGTCCTATCTCGCCGCCCCGTGTAGGCAACCGGGTGTGGCTCGCCTCCCGTGTCTTCCGGCAGTATGGGAGTCGCTTGCAGAAAGGAAAGGGAATGTGACCGGACCCTTTGAGGACTCGACGGAATCCTCCGCGACGGCCGTGGCCGAGTGGCCCGAAGAGCTGGCGCCGACGCTCACGGGTGCGGTTGCGCTGGCCAGGGAGGCTGTCGAGGAGTTCAGCGGCGCCGAGGCTGTCGGAGATTACCTGGGCGTCAGCTACGAAGATCCCAATGCCGCCACCCACCGATTCCTGGCGCATCTGCCCGGCTACCAGGGCTGGCAGTGGGCCGCAGTGGTGGCCAGCTACGTCGGTGCCGATCGGGTCACCGTCAGTGAGGTGGTGCTGGTCCCGGGCCCAACCGCGCTGCTGGCGCCGGCCTGGGTGCCGTGGGAGCAGCGGGTACGGCCGGGGGATCTAAGCCCGGGAGACCTGCTGGCGCCGGCGAAGGACGATCCACGGCTGGTGCCGGGTTACGCCGCCAGCGGTGACGCTCAGGTCGATGAGACCGCGGCAGAGGTCGGGCTCGGCCGGCGCTGGGTGATGAGCGGTTGGGGCCGTGCCGAGGCGGCGCAACGATGGCACGACGGAGACTGCGGCCCCGACTCGCCGATGGCGCGATCGACCAAGCGAGTGTGTCGAGACTGTGGGTTCTTCCTACCGCTGGCCGGATCGCTGGGCGTGATGTTCGGGGTATGCGGTAACGAACTGGCGGCCGACGGACGCGTTGTCGACAAGCAGTACGGTTGCGGCGCGCACTCGGATACCCCCGCTCCGGCGGGCACCGGCTCACCGATGTACGAGCCGTATGACGACGGAGTGCTCGATGTCGTGGAGAAGCCGGCCGAGTCGTCGGACTAGCCTGCTTCGGCGGCAGCCTTGATCCTGGCCAGCGAGGTGTTCATGCCTTCGACCAGCTCACGTTCAAAGTTCGTGTTGCCGCCGAGCAGGGCATTCACCGACATGCTCGAGAATGCGCTGACGCCGTTTTCGGCGTGACGGCTCTCGGTCAGCCGGGTTCCCGCGCCGTGCGGCGCCAGCTCGTAGCTCCAGATCGTGCGGTTGGTATCGACCCGGAATGCCAGCTTCTGCTCGGGGATGACCTCCACGATTCGGGAGCTGGTGGGCCAGAACAGGCGGTTGCGGCGGTTGAAGTTCAGGGTGCGGGTGCCCTGGCGCAACGGGCCGAATTGGTGCATCCAGCGGCACTGCGGGCTCCACTCGGGCATCCGTCGCAGATCGGATATCAACGTCCAGACCTTCGAGGGTGGCGCGTCGATATCAATGTGCGTTTGCAACAGCGGAGATGCCATGGGTCCTCCCGGGTAGGCAATTACTAGTCGATTTGCTGGTCGAGGTAGGTCTCGAGTCCGGCCTGAGCGCCGCGCGCACCGCGGCGGGCAGCGGCAAGCTGCCAGACGAAAAGGCAGGTACCGAACAATCCCACCACCAGTCCGGCCACCGTCACTGGACGCCAGCCCTGCAGACTGGGGACCAGGAACGCCGCCATGGCCGCGCCCAACCAGGCGAGCGCTCCGACCAAGATGACCGGCCACACCTCGAGCAGGACCGCCGGTAGCGGAGGCGGTTCGGGGCTTTGGTCGGGCTCGATACTCATCGTGTCTCCAAGATAGCCAAGTCGCCATCCAGGCGGCCGTACGGATGTAGGTGGGTTTGCCCTCGCGCCGACGGCGGGGTCGTTCTCGTGTCCGCGAGCGCCCCATCGGCCCAGGCCGCCCCGGGCGCGGCCAGGCTTCGGTAAGCGGTGTGCCAAAGCGGTCGCGGGCGGTCGCGCCGAATCCTGACCGTCGGACACGGCGGGCATGGGTTTGCCGTTCTGAACCCGCGCCATTGCGTTCCGATGTAACCTCGCGCTGTGCCTGACAGCGATGGGCGGCTGGCTAGCGACTTGTCGTTGGCAGTTATGCGGTTGGCCCGCCAACTTCGATTTCGGAACCCCTCGTCGCCGGTGTCGTTGTCTCAGTTGTCGGCATTGACCACGTTGGCCAATGAGGGCGCGATGACACCCGGCGCGTTGGCGATCCGCGAGCGAGTCCGCCCACCGTCGATGACTCGGGTGATCGCTTCCCTGGCCGACATGGGTCTGGTGGATCGCACGCCGCACCCCGTTGACGGCCGCCAGGTGCTGGTCTCGGTGTCCGAAGCGGGTGCGGAGCTGGTCAAAGCGGCGCGGCGGGCCCGCCAGGAATGGCTGGCCGAGCGCTTGGCGACGCTGGACGGCGACAAGCGCGACATTCTGCGCAACGCCGCCGACATCATGATGGCGCTGGTCGACGAAAGCCCGTGACCGCGCACAGCCATGTTCGCGACGTCGATGTGCGAGATGTCAGCGATCCCGACGACCCGTGCCTCGATGATTTCCGCGACCTCAACAGCATCGACCGCCGGCCCGACCTGCCGTCGGGCAAAGGGCTGGTGATCGCCGAGGGCGTGTTGGTCGTCCAGCGCATGCTGGCGTCGCGGTTTTCGCCGCGCGCGTTGCTGGGGACCGATCGCAGATTGCTCGAGCTGAAAGAAGACCTGGCCGGCGTTGGGGCACCTTACTACCGGGTCTCCCCGGACGTCATGGCGCAGGTGGTCGGGTTTCACCTCAATCGTGGCGTGTTGGCCGCCGCGAGCCGGGTGGTCGAGCCCAGCGTTGGGCAAGTCGTGGATGGCGCCCGCACCATCGCTGTTCTCGAAGGTGTCAATGACCACGAGAATCTGAGCTCGATCTTTCGCAACGCGGCCGGCCTGGGCGTGCACGCGGTGATTTT
Source organism: Mycobacterium ulcerans subsp. shinshuense (assembly GCF_002355775.1). Lineage (NCBI taxonomy): Bacteria > Bacillati > Actinomycetota > Actinomycetes > Mycobacteriales > Mycobacteriaceae > Mycobacterium > Mycobacterium ulcerans. The sequence continues at coordinate 818,966 of NZ_AP017624.1, forward strand.
CGGCAGCGGCTGCGCCGATCCGCTGTACCGCCGCGCGGTGCGTGTCTCCATGGGGCACGCGTTGCTGGTGCCCTACGCGCGCGCAACCGATTGGCCCGCGGAGCTTGTCGCACTGAAAGAACGCGGATTTCGGCTCTTGGCGCTGACACCCAAGGGCGACGCTCGTGCGCTGCCCGAGGCGATGGACGCCGTGGGCGATCAACCGGTTGCCTTGCTGGTGGGCGCGGAGGGACCGGGACTGACGGCGGCTGCGCTGCGGATCAGCGACCTGCGGGTGCGCATCCCCATGTCGCGGGGCACCGACTCGCTCAACGTGGCGACGGCGGCCGCTTTGGCCTTCTATGATTGGGCTAGGCTCGGCCAGTGACTGACGAACGCGGTGAATTTGTCCCCTGGGCTGCGGGTTTGGCGGTGGCCGCCTTTGTCGCAGCGGTGGTAGGGGTTGGCGATGCGGTGCTCAGCATCGGGCTCATTCGCGTGCATCCGCTGCTGGCGGTCGGTCTCAACATCGTGGCGGTCGGCGGGCTGGCACCGTCGCTCTGGGGCTGGCGGAACACCCCGGTGCTGCGCTGGTTTGTGCTGGGAGCGGGGGTGGGTGTGGCCGTGGCGTGGTTGGCGCTGATCGGCCTCGCCGGATTGGGCAGCCGCTAGCGCTGGCCGCTCGAACGCACCCCGAGCAGCACGTCCTCCCAGGCCGGGATGGCCGGCTTGCCACGGCGGCTGCTGGCCGGTTGTTCGGCCGGAGCGGGCGGGGTCTGCTTCGCCGGTTTGGCGGGCTTTGCCTGCTTGGCCGGCTTTGCGGGTTCGTCGAAGGCCAGGTGCGAGACCGGTGCCAGGGGCCGTAGCGGTGCCTTGTACTCCGGGTCGATTAGTTCGCTGGCCGCGTCGTCGATCGCGGTGACCGTGCCGCCGTGGGCTCCCGGGGCGAAACGGAAATGCGCGAGGTTGTCCGAGCGGCCGGCCTTCCAGGCCAGCTGTACCGTCCAGCGGCCGTCTTCGTTGCGCCAGGCGTCCCAGTCGAGCCGTTCGGGGTTGAGGCCACGGGTCACCAGCGCTGCGGTGATGGTTTCAAGCAGCGTCAGAACCGCGGGGCCGTCGGCGAGCATGGGGTGCGCGGCCGTCGCCAGTTCGGCGGCGCGCGAGCGTTCCAGCAACACCGGGTGGGCGAAGCGTTGGATGCGCGCGATGTCTGAGCCTGACGCGGTGGCGACCTGTTCGACAGATGCCCCGGCGCGGATGCGAGCTTGAATTTCCTTGGGACTGAGCATGTTGGTGACTTCTATGTCGAGTTGTGGTTGCTCGGGCGGTATCGGTTGGCGCTTCAACGCGGCCCGCAGCCGGTCATCGGCGGGCAGCTTGTATTTCTCGGTTGAGTCGACACCCTCGCAGAGAATGTATTTGCCGTCGGCGTCGAGCCCAACCACTCTCAGTTCCCGCATGGCTTCTCCTCGCAGGCTCCGTGCAGGTCGGCACCGGACCTGTTACGTTGCGAACTTTACAGCAGCGAAAGGCTGCCGCCGCGCTGACACGCTGGACGGTTGCCGGTTGATAACGGCGAGGTTAAAGACGCTCGACAACCCAGTCGATGCACTGGGTGAGTGCGCTAATGTCGTCGGGTTCCACCGCGGGGAACATCGCGACCCGCAGCTGGTTGCGGCCCAGCTTGCGGTACGGCTCGGTGTCGACGATGCCGTTTGCCCGCAGGGTCTTGGCCACGGCGGCGGCATCCACGTCGTCAACGAAGTCGATCGTGCCCACCACCTGTGAGCGCAGGGCGGGATCGCTGACGAACGGGGTGGTGTAGGGACGTTCCTGCGCCCACGAGTACAACCGCTGCGACGAGTCGACGGTGCGCTTGACGGCCCAGTCCAGCCCGCCATTGCCGAGCAGCCAGTCGAGCTGTTCGGCCAGCAGCACCAGGGTGGCGATCGCCGGAGTGTTGTAGGTCTGGTTCTTCAGGCTGTTCTCGATCGCTATCGGCAGCGACAAGAAGTCGGGGACCCACCGGCCGGACGCGGCGATGGCCTCGACGCGCGCCAGCGCGGCCGGGCTCATGATGGCCAGCCAGAGGCCGCCGTCGCTGGCGAAGTTCTTCTGTGGCGCGAAGTAGTAGGCGTCGACCTCGGTGATGTCCACCGGCAGGCCGCCGGCGCCCGAGGTGGCGTCGATGACAACCAACGCTTCGCCTGAGCCGGCCGGACGATGCACCGGCACCGCCACACCGGTCGATGTCTCGTTGTGGGCCCAGGCAACGACATCCACGGAGGGGTCGGCCTGAGGTTCGGGTGCGCTGCCCGGGTCGGCCTTGATGATGATCGGGTCGCCGATGAACGGGTTCTTGGCGACGGCCGAGGCGAACTTCGAGCTGAACTCGCCGTAGGTCAGGTGCAACGACCGTTTGTCGATCAAGCCGAAGGCCGCGGCGTCCCAGAACGCCGTCGCGCCGCCGTTGCCCAGAATGACCTCGTAGCCGTCGGGCAACGAAAAGAGGTCGGTCAGCCCCGACCGCACCTGGCCGACCAGATTCTTGATCGGTGCCTGACGGTGGGAGGTGCCGAACAGCTCGGCTGCGGTGCTGGCCAGGGCCTGCAATTGGGCGGGCCGGACCTTGGACGGGCCGCATCCGAAGCGCCCGTCGCTGGGCTTGAGGTTGGCGGGAATGTCGAGGGAAGTCGCGAGCTGGTCAGCCATGGTAATCAGGGTAATGAGAGGTGGCGCGGTGGTGACCAAGCGGGCCGAAAAATGCCTGGCAGCGCGATCCGATGTGAGCGAGCCCACAGTTGACCGCCCGCTGGGGCTTGGGCCACTCTCCCTTTCGAGGGTCTGGATAATTCCCGGTACCAGCGGTACCGTGTTCATCACACGTCCGAATGTAAACCTCATCGAGGAGGGCTGTAATGGCCAGGACGCGAATGGTTCGGCGGTGGCGCCGCAATATGGAAGTGCGCGACGACGCCGAGTACGTGGAAATGCTCGCCACACTGTCCGAGGGGTCTGTGCGGCGGAATTTCAACCCGTACACCGATATCGATTGGGAGTCACCGGAGTTCGCTGTCACTGACAACGATCCCCGGTGGATCCTCCCGGCAACGGACCCGTTGGGGCGCCATCCCTGGTACCAGGCTCAATCCGAAGAACGCAAGATCAAGATCGGGATGTGGCGGCAGGCCAACGTGGCCAAGGTTGGGCTGCATTTTGAGTCCATCCTGGTCAGGGGCCTGATGAACTACACCTTCTGGATGCCCAACGGATCACCGGAGTATCGGTACTGCCTGCACGAATCGGTCGAAGAGTGCAACCACACCATGATGTTCCAGGAGATGGTCAACCGTGTCGGCGCCGACGTGCCCGGGATGCCCCGGCGGTTGCGTTGGATTTCGCCGTTGGTCCCATTGGTGGCCGGCCCGCTGCCGGTGGCGTTCTTCATTGGTGTGCTCGCCGGCGAGGAGCCCATCGACCACACCCAAAAGAACGTGTTGCGCGAAGGTAAGTTGCTCCATCCGGTCATGGAACGGGTGATGGCCATCCATGTCGCCGAGGAAGCCCGGCACATCTCGTTTGCGCACGAATTCCTCCGCAAACGCTTGCCGAAGCTCACCAAGCGGCAGCGGTTCTGGATCTCGCTGTACTTGCCGCTGACGATGCGGTCGCTGGCCAATGCGATCCTGGTGCCGCCGAAGGAGTTCTGGGCGGAGTTCGACATCCCGCGTGAGGTCAAAAAGGAGCTGTTCTTCAGATCGCCAGAGTCGCGAAAGTGGTTGCGCGACATGTTCGCCGACGTGCGGATGCTGGCCCACGACACCGGTCTGATGCAGACTCGCTCGGCGCGGTTGATGTGGCGTATCTGCAAGATCGATGGGGAGCCGTCTCGGTATCGCAGCGAGCCGCAGCGCCAGCACTTGGCCGCTTCGCCCGCCGCATAGGCCGTTACGAGCTGTTCTATGCCGCACGTTATTACCCAGTCGTGCTGCAACGACGGGTCCTGTGTGTTCGCCTGCCCGGTCAATTGCATCCACCCGACACCTGACGAGCCCGGCTTCGCGACGTCGGAAATGCTCTATATCGATCCGGTGGCCTGCGTGGACTGTGGTGCATGTGTGAGCGCCTGCCCGGTGGGGGCGATTGCGCCCGACTCGCGGCTGGACTCCAAGCAACTGCCGTTCGTGGAAATCAATGCGTCGTACTATCCGCAGCGTCAGGGCGGCGAGAAGCTACCGCCAACGTCAAAGCTGGCACCGGTGATCCCCGCTGCCCAGGTTCGGCCGCGCAGCCAGCCCCTCACCGTCGCCATCGTCGGGTCCGGGCCCGCGGCGATGTATGCCGCCGACGAGTTGCTGGTTCAGCATGGCGTGCGCGTCAACGTCTTTGAGAAGCTGCCCACGCCCTACGGCTTGGTGCGCGCCGGTGTGGCGCCGGATCATCAGAACACCAAGCGGGTCACCCGATTGTTCGACCGGGTGGCACGCCATCGCCGGTTTCGGTTCTACCTCAACGTGGAGATCGGCAGGCAGCTGAGTCACGCGGATTTGTTGGCCCACCATCACGCTGTGGTGTATGCGGTCGGCGCGCCCGATGATCGTCGTCTGCGCATCGATGGGATGGGCTTGCCGGGCACCGGTACCGCGACCGAGTTGGTCGCATGGATAAACGGGCATCCAGACTTCACTGACCTACCTGTCGACCTGAGCCACGAGCGCGCGGTGATCATCGGCAACGGAAATGTCGCCCTCGACGTGGCACGCATGCTCACCGCGAATCCGGACGACCTGGCTCGCACCGATATCGCTGACCCGGCGCTGCGCGCACTGCGCAACTCGGCGGTTCGCGAGGTGGTGATCGCCGCCCGCCGCGGACCCGCCCACTCGGCGTTCACTCTGCCCGAGCTGATCGGGCTCACGGGTTGCGCCGAGGTGGTTCTCGACGCGGCCGATCGTCAGCGGGTCCTTGACGATTTGGCAACCGTCTCTGACCAACTGACCAAGCGCAAGCTGGAGATCTTGGCAACGCTGGGGGAGGGCTCGGCGGCATCGGGCCCGCGCATCCGGCTGGCATACCAACTCACCCCCCGATCGGTGCGTGGTGAGCAGCGAGCCAGCGGCGTGGAGTTTTCGGTGACCGGTACCGACGAAATGCGCACCCTCGATGCGGGGCTGGTGCTGACGTCGATCGGGTATCGCGGCACGAAGATTGGCGATCTGCCGTTTGACGACAATGCGGCGGTTGTCCCCAATGACGGTGGCCGAGTCGTGGACCCGGTTCGCGGCGCCCCGGTGCCAGGTGTCTATGTCGCGGGCTGGATCAAGCGCGGGCCCTCCGGGTTCATCGGCACCAACAAGTCCTGCTCGCTGCAGACGGTTGCGGCGCTGGTCGCCGACTTCAACGCGGGCAAGCTGGGCGATCCGGTGTGCAAACCGGCCGCGTTGGCCAAGCTGGTGCATACCCGCGAACCCGACGTCATCGACTCCGCGGGATGGTTTGCCATCGACGCGGCCGAGATTGCACGCGGTAACGCCGAGGGGCGTCCGCGCAACAATTTCACCGATGTGGCCGACATGCTGGGTGCCGCCGCCTCGGGGGCACCGGTGCGCCCGTCTCGTGGCTTGCTCGCGGCGATCCTCGGCAGGTAAGCGAAGTCGTCAGGCCGCGCCGTTGCGCACGCGCCGCGGTACGGCGACGCCTGCGCAACGGCAGGGTTGATCTGCGTTAGTTGCTCGCCTGTGCGGACATGGCTGCTTGGATCTCCTCCATGCTGACCTCGCGTACCGGCTGGCCCAGCGACCAGTGGTGGCCAAAAGGATCGGCGATAACTCCGTAGCGGTCTCCCCAGAATTGGTCGTCCAACGGCGCCACAACCGTGGCTCCGGCATCCAGTGCCCGCTGGAACTTCGCGTCCACATCGGTGACGGTCAGATGGATAGTGACCGGTGTTCCGTCCAGGGATACCGGTGTCATCGACTTGCCCCCGCACATCTCGGGAAAGTCGTCGTTGAGCATCACGGTAGAGCCGTTGATCCGAAGCGCGGCGTGGACCAGCCTGCCGTCCGGACCGGGCACCCGGCCCAACTCCTCGGCCCCGAAGGCCTTGACGTAGAAGTCGATGGCGGCCGCGGCGTCGTGAACGACGAGGTGGGGGGACAGGGCGGGTTCGACGTTGATTGTCATGAAAGTCTCCTTGCTGTTGGTTTCCCGAATGGGCTCACCGGTACTGACCCAAGCCGCGACACAAACTCATCGCTGCGTTCGTCATTTAACCGCGGGGCACCGACAAGCCCCGGTGGCTTGTGGCCGGACGGGCGCTGGCCGCCTGTGCGGGACTCTTGTATCAGGCGCAGATCAGGCGCAGGTCAGGCGCGGATGAGGCGCGGATGAGGCGACGGACGGTGGCCGTCGCTCGGTGCGGTTCGCCTCGGTTCCCGACCGCCCCTGGTTCGCCCCCCGGTTGCTGGCTGCGGCCGGCTCCCGGCCGCGGGCCGATGTTGTGATGCGTCCACCGTGACTGTCTGACCGTGATGGGCGAGTGATCGTCAAGTGACCTGGTGGACGCCAAAGCGCTAGACACGGCGCCGTTGACTACGATTTCAATTCTGCGAGAGCACTTTTCGGTATCGGCGCGAATACGATTGGATCGCGACACGGGTACTATTACGTCACGAAACACGCTGATTTTGACGGGATTTGCGAGGGAATTGTGCCCCTCTAGCACTTCCTGGCGTTATGTCAACCCTTGGTGGCCGAACATCCACGATCGCGGACTGGCGTCGCTTTGGTGTCCGGGCTCCGGCGTCGGATGCGAATGTTGGCCGAGAGGGTGAAAGCGACTGACGCGCAGGTTCGTCATGTACGAAATATGTTGGCATATAGGTCGACCCGAAAATCCGCCGAAGTCAGAAGCCTGGGCGAAACGAGGATGCTGATGGCATCGCTCACCGATTGTCTCATCGAAAGGCGTCGGGCGGCAGCGGAGAAACCTTGAACTGCGCTGACTCGAGATGGCTGCGTATAGGTGATAAGTGCTGTCTTGCAATGACTATGGCCACTTCGATCGCGTTTCTTGTGCGCTATCCGGCTGGCAAGATCAATTCACTCACGACAGAACGTCGCTGCAACGGTCGCCACTGGCAGGGCCTTCTTGCTGCCTTTTTGCTCCCCTCGGCGGATCATCGGGATGGCCAGGGTATGGGCTGGTGATCTGGATTAATTTAATTGGAATTCAGGGTGTTTGAGCATTCGGTCGAGCCAGGGCGGGCGCTAATGATGCGTCGGGTGAGGCGGTCCTGCATGTCCGGACGCGGGTTACTCGGGCGGGCTCGACCGCGGCTTCCGGCTCCAAAGATCGGTATTGACAATAGCTCTGGTGGGGCAGCAGACTTCGCTGCACGTTACGGACCTCCCGGTTGCCCACCTCGAACATCCTGGTGAGCAGCGCGACACCTCAATACCGCCACTTTGTCAGTCGATGCCGTCGGACGGGCCGTTGGCTTTGCTGGGCCTGGCTCGCATCGAGCTTGCCCGGCGAGCCACCGCGAGCTTGCTCATCGACCGGCAAAGCGTCATCCGACGAATCCACTTTCCCGGTGGAGGCACAAGGAGAATTTATGGGTTACGCCAGCCATGCGGTCCGGGTCGGGGCGCTGGTGTTCGTTCTGGTGGTGGGTGCTGCGGTGGCAACCGATCAGGCGATCGGCCATGCCGCACCAACTGATTCGGACGCCTCCAATGGTGAATCGTGGGCCGACGTCCCCGCGCCGCCGGGCGGCGAGAACACCGCAGCGTCTCTGCTGCCGGGGGCGGCACAGCCGGGTGCGGTGCCCGGTGCGGCGCAGCCGGGAGCGGCACTGCCCGGTACGGCTCTGCCGGGTGCGGCATCGCCAGGGGTGGGTACGCCACAGCTTGATCCCAGCAACATCCCCGATGACTTGCTCAACGCCGTGATCAATTTCCTGGCCTCAATCCGCAATGGAGTGGTGCCGATCCTCGAAAACCGCACGCCGGTGGCCATGCCCCAACAACTCAAGATCGACGACAACGGCTCGACGGGCCTGGTTCCGTTTTCGGCCTACGACCCGGATGGCAACAGGATGACCTTCAAGGTCAATCCCCGCGGCACCCCTGGTGGGCCTCAGCACGGCATGGTGAACATCGACGAGAGCAGGGCCGCCTTCGTCTACACACCCGAGCCGAATTTCGTTGGCATCGACACGTTCACCGTTGCGGTCAGCGATGACACCAGCCTGCACGTGCACGGGCTAGCCGGATACTTGGGCCCGTTTCACGGCCACGACGACGTCGCCACCGTGACGATCTTCGTTGGCAACATCCCGACCGACACGATCAGCGGCGACTTCAGCATGTTGACGTACAACATCGCCGGGCTGCCGTTCCCGCTCTCCAGCGCGATGCTGCCGCGCTTTCTCTACACCAAGGAGATCGGGAAGCGGCTCAACAACTTCTCGGTGTCCAACGTCCAGGAGGATTTCAGCTACCACGAATTCCTGATCAAGAAGTCCAGGATGCCCAGCCAGACACCGCCCAGCCCGCCCACCTTGCTGTGGCCGATCGGTGTGCCCTTCTCCGACGGGCTCAATAGCCTCGCCGTGTTCAAGGTGAAAAGGCTCGACCGGCAGACGTGGTTTCAATGCGATGCCGACAACTGCCTCACCCCGAAGGGTTTTAGCTACTCCCAGCTGCAACTGTCGGGCGGAAACACCATGGACCTCTACAACCTGCATGCCAACACCGGTGGTGGGGTGCTTACCAACGCCAACCTCAGGCAGCTTGCCAACTACATCCTGCAGAACTCCGCGGGCCGCGCGGTGATCGTCACCGGCGACTTCAACGCGCTGTACTCCGAGGACCAAGCCGGCCTGCTCGACTTCGCCGGTTCCATCGGGCTCACCGACGCCTGGGTGGAGGTCGAGCACGGCCCCACCACGCCGCCGTTCGCGCCGGACTGCATGGTCGGCAACGAATGCGAATTGCTCGACAAGATCTTCTATCGCAGTGGCACGGGAGTGACGCTGCAGGCCACCGCCTACAGCAATGAGACGCCCAACTTCAACAATTCCAACGGGCAACCGTTGTCGGACCACAGCCCTCCGGCGGTTGCCTTCCACTACGAGACCACCAACGTCTCTTACCCGAACTAGTTTGTAGCGCTTGGCATTTGGTGCTCGATTCGACCTGTCCGGGCGCGTGCTATGCGGTGGTCAGCACCCGGTCCCAGCCCGCGACCGACTCCGGGGTGCGTGGCGCCGGCCCCACGTAGATCGCGGAGGGGCGGACCAGCTTGCCCAGCCGCTTCTGCTCGAGAATGTGGGCACACCAGCCGGCGGTCCGCCCGCAGGTGAACATCGCCGGCATCATGTTGGCCGGGACGCCGGCGAAGTCCAGAATGACCGCGGCCCAGAACTCGACATTGGTCTCGATGGCTCGGTCGGGACGGCGCTCACGCAACTCGGCCAGGGCCGCCTGTTCCAAGGCCGCCGCGACTTCGTACCGGGGTGCCGCCAGCCGCTCGGCGGTGGCGCGCAGCACCCGCGCCCGCGGGTCCTCCGCGCGGTAGACCCGATGCCCGAAGCCCATCAGCTTCTCGCCGCGGTCCAGAATGCCCTTGACCAGGCCGCGGGCGTCTCCGGTGCGCTCGACCTGCTCGATCATGGGGAGGACTCGGGCCGGTGCACCGCCGTGCAGCGGCCCGCTCATCGCACCGATCGCGCCCGAGAGTGCCGCTGCGACGTCCGCGCCGGTAGAGGCGATGACGCGGGCGGTGAACGTCGAGGCGTTCATGCCGTGTTCGGCGGCCGACACCCAGTAGGCGTCAATGGCTTCGATGTGCCTGGGGTCCGGTTCGCCTTGCCATCGGGTCATGAAACGCGCTGTTACCGTTGAACATTCATCGATAACTCGTTGAGGCACGGCCGGCTGATAGATGCCGCGTGCCGATTGAGCGACGTACGACAGCGCCATCACCGACGCACGCGCCAACTGTTCGCGGGCCGTGGCGTCATCGATGTCCAGCAGTGGGGCGTAGCCCCAGATGGGCGCCAGCATCGCCAGCCCAGCCTGAACATCGACTCGTACATCGCCGGTGTGGATCGGCAGCGGGAATGGCTCGGCGGGCGGCAGCCCGCGGCCGAATTCCCCGTCGACCAGCAGCGCCCACACATCGCCGAAAGTCACCCGCAGACTAACGAGATCTTCGATATCGACGCCGCGATAGCGCAGCGCGCCACCGTCTTTATCCGGCTCCGCGATCTCGGTGGTGAAGGCGACTACGCCATTGAGGCCAGGGACAAAATCTTCCGGGACCACAGTCATAGCCAAATTCTTGCACTCCACCTCGGGGCGGAAACTACCGCCTAGTAGCCCCACCGGTAGCGTTGGCGCAATGACAGGGCCAAACGAGCAGCGCCTGGCCGCGATGCGGATGGAATATGGGTCACCCGAAAAGGATGCCAGTCCAGGGCTCAGGCGTTGTTGATTAGCAGGCTTGTGAGCTGGGTTGATGATCTTTGGTGCCGCGCTATTGGGGCCGGAGTGTAGGCACGGGCTATCTGGAGAACGATCGAGTTGGTTACTGTTCGTCGTTGGTCTGGAGTTGCCCGTGCCTACCGTTTCAGTATTGCCTGTGTCGTCGGTTCCAGAGGTGTTCGACCGCTGGAGTCCTGGTGAGCGCAGCGAGCTCATCGGATCGGAGTTTCTCGATGTGTTGGCCTCGGTGCCAGACCCGAGGGACCCACGCGGTCGGAGGTATTCGCTGATGGCTTTGTTGGCGATCGCGGTTCTGGCCACTGCCGCGGGGATGCGCGGCTATGCTGGTTTTGCCACATGGGCGGCCACCGCTCCCGATGATGTGTTGGCCCAATTAGGGGTCCGGTTCCGGCGGCCCAGTGAGAAGACCTTCCGCGCTGTTTTGTCTCGGCTAGACCCCGCCGACCTCAACGCCAGGATGGGCAGTTACTTCACTGCACACGTGGCCAGCAGCGACCCCAGTGGATTGGTGCCGATCGCGTTGGACGGCAAGATGCGGCGTGGTGCTTTACGCGCCAAAGCGACAGCCACGCATCTCGTGTCGGTGTTCGCCCACCGTGCCCGATTGGTGCTCGGTCAACTCGCTGTCGCCGAGAAAAGCAATGAAATTCCCTGCGTACGTGCCCTGCTCACGCTGCTGCCGGGTAGCTTGCGGTGGCTGGTCACCGTGGATGCGATGCATACCCAGGTCGTCACCGCGAAGTTGATCTGCGCCACCTTGAAGTCGCACTACCTGATGATCGTCAAGTCCAACCAAGCCAAAATACTTGCGCATATCACCGCGCTGCCCTGGGCCGAGGTGCCCGCAGCCGCTACCGACGACTCCCGCGGCCACGGCCGTGTCGAGACCCGCACCCTGCAAATCATCACCGCTGCACGAGGAATCGGCTTCCCCTACGCAAAACAAATCATTCGGATCACTCGTGAACGCTTGATCACCGCCACCGACCAGCGCAGCGTGGAGGTGGTCTATGCCATCTGCAGCCTGCCGTTCGAGCACGCCCGCCCTACCGCGATCATGACCTGGATGCGTCAACACTGGGGAATCGAGAACAGCCTGCACTGGATACGCGACGTCACCTTCGACGAAGACCGTCAAAGGGCACATACCGGAAACGGCGCACAGGTCCTAGCAACGCTACGCAACACCGCGATCAATCTGCACCGCCTCAACGGCGCCGACAACATCGCCGAAGCCTGCCGGATCACCGCTTTGACCGCCAACCGCCGCCTAGACCTCCTCAATCCACAATTCCCCAGCTCACAAGCCTGCTAATCAACAACGCCGGAGCCCTGGAGGTATTCGCTGATGGCTTTGTTGGCGATCGCGGTTCTGGCCACTGCCGCGGGGATGCGCGGCTATGCTGGTTTTGCCACATGGGCGGCCACCGCTCCCGATGATGTGTTGGCCCAATTAGGGGTCCGGTTCCGGCGGCCCAGTGAGAAGACCTTCCGTGCTGTTTTGTCTCGGCTAGACCCCGCCGACCTCAACGCCAGGATGGGCAGTTACTTCACTGCACACGTGGCCAGCAGCGACCCCAGTGGATTGGTGCCGATCGCGTTGGACGGCAAGATGCTGCGTGGTGCTTTACGCGCCAAAGCGACAGCCACGCATCTCGTGTCGGTGTTCGCCCACCGTGCCCGATTGGTGCTCGGTCAACTCGCTGTCGCCGAGAAAAGCAATGAAATTCCCTGCGTACGTGCCCTGCTCACGCTGCTGCCGGGTAGCTTGCGGTGGCTGGTCACCGTGGATGCGATGCATACCCAGGTCGTCACCGCGAAGTTGATCTGCGCCACCTTGAAGTCGCACTACCTGATGATCGTCAAGTCCAACCAAGCCAAAATACTTGCGCGTATCACCGCGCTGCCCTGGGCCGAGGTGCCCGCAGCCGCTACCGACGACTCCCGCGGCCACGGCCGTGTCGAGACCCGCACCCTGCAAATCATCACCGCTGCACGAGGAATCGGCTTCCCCTACGCAAAACAAATCATCCGGATCACTCGTGAACGCTTGATCACCGCCACCGACCAGCGCAGCGTGGAGGTGGTCTATGCCATCTGCAGCCTGCCGTTCGAGCACGCCCGCCCTACCGCGATCATGACCTGGATGCGTCAACACTGGGGAATCGAGAACAGCCTGCACTGGATACGCGACGTCACCTTCGACGAAGACCGTCAAAGGGCACATACCGGAAACGGCGCACAGGTCCTAGCAACGCTACGCAACACCGCGATCAATCTGCACCGCCTCAACGGCGCCGACAACATCGCCGAAGCCTGCCGGATCACCGCTTTGACCGCCAACCGCCGCCTAGACCTCCTCAATCCACAATTCCCCAGCTCACAAGCCTGCTAATCAACAACGCCGGAGCCCTGGGTCGGTGGTGACGGATAGCGGCGAAGAGACGGCGGTCGACTTCTTGATCGTGGCCACCGGCTTGCTGCACCACCCGCGGGTGCCGGCGATCGCAGGTTTGGACGACTTCGGAGGCAGCGCCTTTCACTCGGCCCGGTGGGATCAGCGGGTCGCGGTGCAGGGGCGGCGCGTGGCGGTGATCGGTAGCGGATCAACCGGCGTGCAACTCGTCTCCGCCCTGGCGGGTGTGGCGGCCAAGGTCACCATGTTCCAGCGCACCCCGCAGTGGATCCTGCCGTGGCCTAACAGGCAGTACTCAAAGGTGAGTCGTGCCTGCTACCGCGGGGCGCCGTGGCTCGAATCGTTGGCCTACAAGATATGGGGCCGGGCCTTCGAGCAATTCACCGCGGCGCTGACCAGGCCGGGCTGGCATGGCCGCGTAACGGGGATGACGTGCCGTGCCAGCCTGCGCCTGGTCCGGGATCCACACCTGCGCCAGGCTTTGACTCCGGACTACCAGCCGATGTGTAAGCGGCTGGTGATGTCCTCGGGGTTCTACCGTGCCATCCAGCGTGACGATGTCGAGCTGGTCACCACGGGCATCGACCGCATTGAAAACGCGGGCATCGTGACCGACGACGGGGTGCTGCGCGAGGTGGACGTCATCGTGCTCGCCACCGGATTCGACTCGCACGCGTTCTTCCGGCCGATGAAGCTGATCGGCCGCGACGGTGTCGAGATCGACGAGCTATGGCGCGGCGGCCCATATGCGTATCAGACGGTGGCAATGCCGGGCTTTCCGAACTTTTTCATGATGCTGGGTCCGCATAGTCCGGTGGGGAATTACCCGTTGATCGGCATTGCCGAATCGCAGGCCGATCACATATTGCGCTGGATACAGCGGTGGCGCAGCAGCGAGTTCGACACGGTCGAGCCGACGTCGTGGGCAACCGATGAATTCAATGCCAAGCTGCGGGCTGCGATGCCCAAGACGGTGTGGACGACGGGTTGGAGCAGCTGGTATCTGAACGATGATTGGGTGCCGGAGGTGTGGCCATTCGCGCCGGCCGAGCATCGGGCCATGTTCGCCAATCCCGACCTCGATCAGTATCACTTGCGTCGCCGGCCCGAGGTCCTGGCCTGGTAGCCGGGCCACGCGCGATTTCCGGCGCTTCGATCGGTGCACCGGTGGACCGTGTGATTTAACGTTGTGAAATAGTTCCCGCGGAAATATTTGTCGCTGAATATCAATGACTCGCGAGGGGCGGATGAGCGGGGTGTGGCACGGTCGGCAATCCGCTCGATCGCGCGCATTCACTTTTCTGACCGTTCATCCGGCTTCCGCACGGAATATGCAAAGGGTTTGTCGGGGCATGCCACGGTGGCCCGTCATGGCCACCGGGCAGCAGGGTCGCGGAGATCGACCGGACCAGCAGATACGACCCCGGGCAGGCGCGCCATCGTGTCAACGACTACCTTCAGCTATACGCACCGAGTGGGGCAGTCATATCAGCCAGAACGCAAAGGGGTTCTCGTGTCCGACACCGACGACACCGCAACTCTGAAGTACCCGGGGGGCGAGATCGACCTGCAGATCACCCATGCCACCGAGGGTGCTGACGGCATTGCGCTCGGCCCGCTGCTGTCCAAGACCGGACACACCACGTTCGACAACGGCTTCGTCAATACCGCGTCGTGCAAAAGCTCAATCACCTACATCGACGGTGACGCCGGCATTCTGCGCTACCGCGGATACCCGATCGACCAGCTGGCGGAGAAGTCGACCTTCATCGAGGTCTGCTACCTGCTGATCTACGGCGAGTTGCCCAACACCGACCAGCTCGCCCAGTTCACCGGCCGGATCCAGCGCCACACCATGCTGCACGAGGACCTCAAGCGGTTCTTCGACGGTTTCCCCCGCAACGCCCACCCGATGCCGGTGCTGTCCAGCGTGGTCAATGCGCTCTCGGCGTACTACCAGGACGCGCTGGACCCGATGGACAGCGAGCAGGTTGAGCTCTCGACGATCCGGTTGCTGGCCAAGCTGCCGACCATCGCCGCCTACGCCTACAAGAAGTCGGTTGGCCAGCCGTTCCTCTACCCGGAGAACTCCCTGACGCTGGTCGAGAACTTCTTGCGGATGACGTTCGGCTTCCCCGCCGAGCCCTACCACCCCGACCCTGAGGTGGTGCGGGCGCTGGACATGCTGTTCATCCTGCACGCCGACCACGAGCAGAACTGCTCGACCTCCACGGTGCGGCTGGTGGGTTCCTCCCGGGCCAACCTGTTCACCTCGATCTCGGGCGGCATCAACGCCCTCTGGGGCCCGCTGCACGGCGGTGCCAACCAGGCGGTGCTCGAGATGCTCGAGCAGATCCGCGACAGCGGCGACGACGTGAGCGAGTTCGTCCGCAAGGTGAAGAACCGCGAAGCCGGCGTCAAGCTGATGGGCTTTGGCCACCGCGTCTACAAGAACTACGACCCCCGCGCCAGGATCGTCAAGGAACAGGCCGACAAGATCCTGTCCAAGCTCGGCGGCGATGACTCCCTGCTGGGTATCGCGAAGGAGGTTGAAGAGGCGGCGTTGACCGACGACTACTTCATCGAGCGCAAGCTCTACCCCAACGTCGACTTCTACACCGGCCTGATCTACCGTGCCCTCGGCTTCCCCACCCGGATGTTCACCGTGCTGTTTGCGCTGGGCCGGCTGCCGGGCTGGATCGCGCACTGGCGCGAAATGCACGACGAGGGCGACAGTAAGATCGGGCGTCCGCGCCAGATCTACACCGGTTACACCGAGCGCGACTACGTCGCGATGGACGGGCGGTAGTCGGTCAGCGGTCTTGCCGCAGGTAGGCCAACACCGCCATAGCGGCGTTGTGCCCGCCAATACCCGACACCGCGCCGCCCCGCCGGGCGCCCGAGCCGCACAGCATGATGCGGTCGTGGTTGGTGGCCACCCCCCATTGCTGGGCGGGGGTGGCCAGGGTGTCGTCGTTTTCGGCGAATGGCCACGATAGCGCGCCATGGAAAATGTTTCCGGCGGTCATGTGCAGCGTGTGCTGTAGGTCTGCGGTGGTCGTGGTCTCGATGCACGGCCGACCATCCGCGTCGGTCAGCAGCACGTCCTGAATCGGCTCGGCCAGGACCGAGTTCAGTGAGGCCAGCACCGCTGCGGTGAGTTGGTCCGCAGCACGTCGGGGTCGGCGTTTCCGAACACCGAGTGCGGCGTGTGCAGGCCGAACACCGTCATGGTCTGCGCGCCGACGTCACGTAACGCGGGCGACAGGATGCTCGGATCGCTCAGCGAATGGCAGTACGCCTCGCACGGCAACGGATCCGGCAGATGCCCGGCGGCCGCGCGCTGGTGCGCGGCTTCCAGCTGGGTCCAGGTTTCGTTGGCGTGGAATGTCCCGGCGAATGCTTGTTCGGGTGTGACGACGGCATCACGCAACCGGGGTAGTCGCCGCAGCACCATGTTCACCTTGACCTGTGCGCCCGGGGCCAAGGATGGTTCGGTATCGCCGAGCAGCTTTGCCAGGACCGCTGGGGTGACGCCGGCCAGCACAAAGCGCCCGCGAACCAGGTGTTCGTCGTCGCCAGCGCGATAGCGCACGTCACCGTTCGGGGTGACCGCGACAGCTTCCGCGCCGGTCACTATTTCGGCGCCGTATCCGGTGGCGGCGGCGGCCAGCCCCGCGGTCACCGAACCCGTGCCACCGATCGGGACGTCCCAGTCACCGGTGCCGCCGCCGAGCAGGTGATAGAGGAAGCAGATGTTCTGGGTCAAAGACGGCTCGTCGAGCCCGGCGAAGGTGCCGATCGGCGCGTCGGTAGCGATCACGCCACGAACCAGGTCATCGTGCACCGCGGCGGTGATGGCGCGTCCGATCGGTTCCTCGATCATGGCGTGCCAGGCGCCGAGTGCCTCGGGGGCGCCACAGTCCACCACGGTGCGGCGGGCCTGGTCGCGGGTGCGTAGCGGCTCGAGCAGCGTCGGCCACAGGCGTTCGGTCACCAGCCGGCAGCGCCGATAGAACGCGGCAAACCCGGGCTCATCGCCGGCCGCGCCGACCGCGGCAAAGGTGTCGTCGCCGGCGGTCCCGATCAGCAGGCCGGAGCGTCCGTGCGTGTCAGGTTGGGGGGTATAGGACGAAAACTGGCGCCGGGCTAGCCGGACCGGGGCACCCAGGTCTTTGATGATCTGCGGCGGCAGCAGGCTGACCAGGTAGGAATACCGGGATAGACGAACCTCGACGCCGTCGAACGCCTGGATCGAGACTGCTGCCCCGCCGACGTGTCCCAGGCGCTCGAGCACCCGCACGCGCAGACCCGCCCGTGCCAGGTACGCGGCCGCGACCAGGCCATTGTGGCCGCCGCCGACAACGACGACATCGAATTCTTTCATTCTGGTGTCAGTGCGGGGTCGTGTCAGCCGGAGTATCCCTCGACCTGGCCGGCGGGACGCACGCTTGCCTCCCGCGGGTCGCCGCCGGTCTCCCGCAGCGCCCGGCGCTGGCGCAGCAGATCCCAGCACTGGTCGAGTTCGATTTCGATGAGGCGCAGTCGTTCATGCTCCTCTGACTCGGAGATTTCGCGGTGCACAAGCCGCTCACGCAATGCCTTCTCCTCGGCGACAAGGTCGCGGATATGGGCCAGGGTTTCACTGTCCGTCGGTTTCCTCCCATTAGCCATTGCTCCAGTGTGCCTGACATCGGTAATTGCTCTGGCGGGGAGTCGGTAGGCTGCATATCGCCAGGGGCACCGCGAGGGCTGTGCAACCAACTGACGTTAAGGAGAAGTACGGGTGGGTACCGACGCGGGCTTGGACGAGGCGCCCGCACCCACCGAGGCGCCGAAGGAACCGAAATTCGAACGGCGCCCGCTGGGCGTTTCCTGGCTAATCGGCGTGGTGGTTATTCCATTGCTGTTGGCGGCGCTCGGTTACGGCGCCTACCAGCGTCCGACGTCGGTCAACGGGCCGACCGGTGAGCTGCCGACCGTTACGGCGAGTTCCGCTAAGCCAGATCGGCCCGAGTTGTCGTTGTCATTGCTGTCGGTGAGCCGCAGTGGCAATACCCTGACGCTAATCGGCGATTTTCCCAATGAAGATGCCAAAGCGGCGCTGATGACGTCGCTCAAGGGCCTGCTGAGTCAAAATGTCACCGTGGTCGATCAGATCCAGATCGATCCCAAGGTCCGCGCGCTTGATTTCTCCAACGCCGAACCTGTTTTCTCCGCCAGCGGGCCGATTCCGGATTTCACCCTCAAGGTGGAACGGGACACCATCACCTTGACCGGAACCGCCGCATCGCCGGACCAGAAGGATGCGGTCAGAAGCGCGGCAACGAGCGTTTGGCCCGACGTGAACGTGGAAAACCAGATCGAGGTCAAGGGGCAGCCTGCTGGCAGCACCCCTCCGACGGGTCCCGCGGCCACCGGCGCATGTGCCGACCTGCAGGCGGCCGTCACGGCGCTGACCGGTGGGGCGATCGCCTTCGGGAACGATGGGGTGAGCCTGACCCCGGACAGCAATAAGGTCCTGACTCAGGTGGTGGACAAGTTGAGGGCGTGTCCGGATGCCAAGGTGACGGTCAACGGCTACACGGACAACAGCGGCAGCGAAGGCCTCAACATTCCGTTGAGCGCTCAGCGTGCCCAGACGGTGGCCGACTTTCTCGTGGCCCACGGCGTTGCCACCGATCACATCACCGCCAAGGGTCTCGGCTCGGCGAACCCGATCGCCAGCAATGACACGGCCGAGGGCCGCATCAAGAACCGCCGTGTCGAAATCGTGGTCAGCTAAGGAGAATCCAGCGTGGATTTCGTGATCCAGTGGTTGTACTACCTGGCTGCCTTCGTTGTGGGCTCGGCCGTTGCCTGGGGGATTGTCACGGTGTCGATCAAACCGGTCGCCACCACAGCGGAGGCGGTAGAGGCCGAGCAGACCGAGCAGACCGAGCAGACCGAGCAAACCGAGCAAACCGAGCAAACCGTGCAGGCCGAGGAGCCGGATCCAGCCGCGTCCCACCAGACCGAGGTGGCGCAGTGATGGCCCATGTGCACTGGTGGTTGATAATCCTGTCGTTCCTACTCGGACTGGTATTTACCTGCGCCCTGATGGTCCGATCCACCAAATACCAAGTGGCAGCCGCTGCTTCGGGGGCCGGAGCCGACGCCGCAGACGCCGAGACCAAGCCCCCGGCGATGAAGACGGCGACCGCCGAGCCACGCGAAAAGAAGGCTGCCGCAGGCGAGGACGTGCCCAAGAAGAAGGTTCCCGGCGCGAAGAAGAAGACCGCCGCCGCGAAAAAGGCCGCCGCGCGCAAGATTGCTGGGGCCAGGAAGCGCCCAGTGAAGCGCATGGTGGGGGCCAAGCGGGTTCCGAAGAAAAAGGTTGCGCGGGCCAAGAGGGCACCGACCGAAAAGACCGCTGTTACCGAGGAGTCCTCGGCTGCCCAGCTGGCGCCGGGGCGGTTTGCCCCGTACGGCCCGGGTTCGGCCCGAGCCGATGCCGACGGCACTGGGCCCCAGGGCTGGGTCGTGAAGGGGCGCACCGACACCCGCCACCACTACACCCCCGAGGACTCGTCGTACGAGACGACGTGTGCTCAGGTCTGGTTTCAGGACGAAGCGGCCGCCGCGCGGGCATTCTTCACCGCGTGGAGCAAGAGCACGCACCGGAAGTGACGCTGTTCGCGCTATCGGACTAGCTGGGGCCGGGAAGTTTCAGTAGCAGTCGCGCGCCGCCGAGTGGGCTGTTCTGCAGTGACGCGGTCCCGCCATGCAAGTGGGCCTGCTGGGCCACCAGGGCCAACCCGAGGCCGGAGCCCGAATGCGACGCCGTCGACCCTCGGGAGAACCGCTCGAACACCATCTGGCGCTCGGCTTCGGGGACACCGCTGCCGTTGTCGTCGACGGCGATCTCGACCCCGGCCCGTGAACTGACCGCGGACAGCTGGACCCGGGTGGACCCGCCATGTTTGACCGCATTGGCGATGGCGTTGTCCACGGCCAGCCGCAACCCCGCCGGCAAGCCGACGATGATGCAGGTCGGCGAGGGCACCAGCGACACATCGAGGTCGGGGTAAATGCGCATCGCGTCGTGGGCGGCACGGTCGAGCAACTCGGTGATGTCAACCGGCACATGGTCTTCGGATGTCGACAGTTCGCCCTGGGCCAACCGCTCCAGGGCACCCAGGGTGGCCTCGATTCGCGATTGTGTCCGAATCACGTCGTTGAGCACTTCTTTGCGCTGGTCGTCGGGAAGATCCAGGGTGGAAAGCACCTCGAGGTTTGTTCGCATGGCGGTCAGGGGAGTGCGCAGTTCGTGGGAGGACACCGCGGCGAAGTCGCGCGCCGAGGCCAGCGCCTCCTTGGTTCGAATCTGCTCATTCCAGATGCGCTGCAGCATGCCTCGCATGGCCTCGGCGATCTCGATGGCCTCGCTGGCGCCGTGCACTTCGACCCGCGGAGCCTCGTCTCCGGCATCGATCGAGCGGGTTTGCTCGGCGAGCTGTTTGAAGGGCCGCACCGCGAATACGGCCAGCAGCCAGGCGAATACCGTTGCCGCGCCGATGGCGAACGTACAGATCAACAGCACCCGGCGGTGCAGGTTGTTGGTCTCGGCGATGGTCGCGTCGTAGGTCGCGCCCACCGCGACCGATGTTGGCTCCGGTCCGGGGATCTCGACCGTCCGCACCCGGTAACGCACCCCCCGGATGTAGGTGTCGGCGTAGTCCTTTTGCAGCTTGGGCAGCGTGATGTCGGAGTTCGACTTGACCAGGTCGCCGCGGCGGACCGTGATCAGTGCGTCCTGGTCATTGGGGGAGCGCGGTATCTCGTCGAGGCCACGCGGCACGAACGGGATGGCGAAACCCGCGGCCTCGTCCAGCCGGCGGTCCAGCCGTTCCTTGCGGTCGTTGGTGATCCCGACCCAGACCACGGTTCCGACGATGAGCACCGGAATCGCGGCGCCGATGGCCGTCGCGACCACCACCCGGGTGCGCAGCGAGGGCGTACGGGCGAAAATTCGCGACAAGATGTTCATCACTGTCATTGCACTCATTGCATCCTGAGTACGAATCCGACCCCGCGGACCGTGTGCAGTAGCCGCGGGCCGCCGTTGGCCTCCAACTTGCGGCGTAGGTAGCCGATGAATACGTCCACGACGTTGGTGTCGGCGGCGAAGTCATAGCCCCACACCAGTTCGAGTAGTTGTGCCCGCGACAGCACCGCCGTCTTGTGCTCGGCCAGGACCGCGAGCAGGTCGAACTCGCGCTTGGTGAGGTCGACGTCGACACCGTTGACCCGGGCCCGTCGGCCGGGGATGTCTACTTCCAGCGGGCCCACCGTGATGATTTCCGATGAAGATGTCGCGGTGGCCCCGCGGCGGCGCAGCAGCGCTTTGACCCGGGCCACCAATTCGGCCAGCACGAATGGCTTGACCAGATAGTCATCGGCGCCGGCCTCCAGACCGGCCACTCGGTCATCGACCGAGCTGCGCGCGGACAGCACGCAGACCGGGACGTCGTTGTCCATGGCACGCAGTGCGGTAACGACACTGACGCCGTCCAGCACGGGCATGTTGATGTCGAGCACGATCGCGTCCGGCCGGGTCTCGGTGGCGCTGCGCAAGGCCTCGGCACCGTCGACGGCGGTCGATACTTCGAATCCGGACAGCCGCAGACCGCGCTCCAGCGAGGCGAGCACATCGGAATCGTCGTCGACCACCAAGACCCGAGGTGAGTTCGCACCAGTGTCCATGCCGCCCATTTTGCCTGATTGCCGGCTATGGCGGTGGGAGGGTAGGCGCCGGGTCGCGGCTAGCTATTTGGGAGCCACTGGCGCGAGCAGACGTGGAATCGCATCAAGATCGCAGATCTTGTGCGATTCCACGTCTGCTCGCGAGGGTCAGCGACCCGCTCAGACGGCGTCGGCGGCAGCACGGCCAGCGGCGCGCCCGGAGAAAATGCAGCCGCCCAGGAACGTGCCTACCAGCGCGTTATAACCGTGCACGCCGCCGCCGCCGAACCCCGCGACCTCTCCCGCCGCATACAGGCCCGCGATCGGTTCGCCGTTGCTGCCTATCGCCCGCGTCGACAGATCGGTTTGGATGCCGCCCAATGTTTTTCGGGTCAGGATGTGCAGTTTCGTCGCGATCAGCGGCCCCGCCTTGGGGTCGAGGATGCGGTGTGGCGCCGCGACGCGGCCGAGCCGGTCGCCAAGGGCGCGTCGCGCATTGCGGATCCCCTGAACTTGAACGTCCTTGCAGAATGGGTTGGCGACCTGCAGATCCCGCGCTTCGATCTGCCTGCGGATCGCGGCCGGATCCAGCAGCGGTTCGTCGGTCAGGCCGTTCATCTTCTCGACGAGTTCTTCCAGGCTGTTGGCGACCACGAAGTCGGCGCAGTGGCGCTTGAACGCCTCGACCGGACCGGTCGCGTCCTTGTTTAAAAACCGTTCTTGCAGAACGGCTTTGTGGCTCTTGCCGGTGATGTCGGGGTTCTGCTCGGAACCCGAGAGGGCGAACTCTTTCTTGATGATCTTCTGGTTCAAGATGAACCAGGAGTGGTCGTACTTGGCGATCTCGGGGGTGGTGCGCAGGTGGCGCAGGGTGCCCAAGGTGTCGTAGCCGGGCAGGTAGGGGGGCCGGTAGCCGGCGCCCCAGTGCGTCGAACCACATCGACGACGGGCCGGGGATGACGCGGATGGCGTGCTTGGGCCAGATGGGGTCCCAGTTGTTGACGCCTTCGGTGTAGTGCCACATCCGGTCGCGGTTGACCAGGCGTACCCCGCTGTCGTTGGCGATGTCGAGCATCCGGCCATCGACATAGGCGGGCACGCCGGTGATCATCGAGGCCGGCGGGGTGCCCATCCGGTCCGGCCAGTATCGCCGCACCATGTCGTGGTTGCCGCAGATCCCGCCGGTGGTGATGATGACCGCCTGCGCCGACAGTTCGAACTCGCCTACCTCGTCGCGGTTGGACGGAGTGGCGCGCTCCGCGTCATCGGGCGCCAACACGGTGCCTTTGATCCCGGTGGCAACGCCGTCGGTGATGACCAACTCGTCAACGCGGTGCCGATGGTAGAAGGTCACCAGCTTGTCCTTGGCGCTCTGTAGAGCGGAGTCGACAAACGGTTCCACGACGCCGGTGCCGGTGCCCCAGGCGATGTGGAAACGGGGAACGGAGTTGCCGTGGCCCTCGGCGCGCAGGTCGCCGCGCTCGGCCCATCCCACGGTGGGCATGAACCGGATTCCGAGGTCGGTCAGATAAGAGCGCTTCTCGCCGGCGGCGAACTCCATGTAGGCGCGCGCCCACTTGGTGGCCCAGAAGTCTTCATCGTCGGGCCGGTCGAACGCCGCGCTGCCGGACCAGTCGTTCCACGCCAACTCCAGGGAATCTTTGATTCTGAGGTGGCGCTGTTCGGGGCTGTCCACCAGGAAGAGTCCGCCGAACGACCAAAAGGCCTAAACGCCGAGGTTCTTCTCGTTCTCCTGATCGACCACCGCGACCTTCTTACCCCGGCGGGTGAGTTCGTGAGTGGGGACCAGCCCGGCCAAACCTGCACCGACGACGATGACATCAGCGTCCATCCGACAGCCTTCCTAGAGTTATGTGTGGGCATGCCCTACGCCCACGCATCGGATACATAAATGCATCGGATGCGTTGATATATCGGAGTGTGATGTAGATGACACCGCCAGCCAACACTGCCACGCCGGCGCGCGTGACCAAGCGGCGCGCCGAGACTCGGGCCCGGCTGGTCGATGCGGCGTTCAGGGTGTTCGCAGACAAAGGGTTCGGGCACGTGCGCATCGAGGATGTGTGTGCGGCGGCCGGCTACACCCGGGGGGGCGTTCTACTCGCAGTTCGACAGCCTTGAGGAACTCTTCTTCACCCTCTATGACCAGCGCGCCACCTTGATCTCCGAACAGGTCGGCACCGCCATGGCAAGCGTCGACGATCCCACCGACGTGCCCGGGACAGTGGATCGGATCGCCAGCACCTTGTTGCTCGACCGCGACTGGCTGCTCATCAAGACTGACTTCCTGATGCACGCCGCCCGCCACCCGGATCTCGCCCAACGCCTGGCGGCCCACCGGGCGCAGCTGCGTGCCGCAGTGGAAGACCGGCTTGCTGGCAGCGATGTCGAACTACCCGCAGCGATCGGCAGCGTTGCCGACGCCGCCCGCGCCGTGGTCGCCGCCTATGACGGGGTCAGCATTCAACTTCTACTGGACGGCGACCAGGACGCGGCACGAGCTTGGCTCAGTCAACTTCTTGGCGTGGTGTTGATCCGCTGAGGCCTGGCGGTGCTGCGCGGGTCGGCTGAGGCGGATTGCCAATTCGATGGCTTGGGGGTCAAGCGGACTTGGCCAGCCTGCCGGTTTCCTGGTTGGCGGGTGTCTGTGGTTTCCAGCCCGGCGGTCCGAAGACGTAGCCGAGTCGATCGCGTAGCCGAGTTGCTGAGCGCCAGTCTCGGACTATCGCCGCGTATTCGTTGGTTTGTAGCTTCCAGATGTTGAAGGTGTGGACCGGTTTTGTGAGTCCGTAGTGTGGGCGGGATTCTTTGGCCTGGAATGTGCCCAGCATGCGATCCCAGATGATGAGAATTCCGCCGAAATTCTTGTCTAGATACATTTGATCCATACCGTGGTGCACCCGGTGGTGTGACGGTGTGTTGAAGAGGTATTCGTACCAGCGCGGTAGTTTGCCGATCCGTTCGGTGTGGACCCAGAACTGGTAGGTCAGGTTTATTGACCAGCTGAAGAACACCACCCACGGAGGAACTCCCAACAGCGGCAGTATGGCGAACATGATGATCTCGCCACTCTTGTTCCATTCCACGCGTACCGCGGTGGCCAGGTTGAAGTATTCGCCGGAGTGGTGTGGCTGATGTGCGGCCCAGATCAGCCGGACTCGGTGGGCGATGCGGTGATCGACGCAGTAGATGAGGTCTAGGCCCAGGACCGCGATAACCCACGTGTACCACTGGTGTGGGGAAAGATGCCAGGGCGCGACGTAGGTGTAGATGCAGGGTTCCGGCGTTGTTGATTAGCAGGCTTGTGAGCTGGGGAATTGTGGATTGAGGAGGTCTAGGCGGCGGTTGGCGGTCAAAGCGGTGATCCGGCAGGCTTCGGCGATGTTGTCGGCGCCGTTGAGGCGGTGCAGATTGATCGCGGTGTTGCGTAGCGTTGCTAGGACCTGTGCGCCGTTTCCGGTATGTGCCCTTTGACGGTCTTCGTCGAAGGTGACGTCGCGTATCCAGTGCAGGCTGTTCTCGATTCCCCAGTGTTGACGCATCCAGGTCATGATCGCGGTAGGGCGGGCGTGCTCGAACGGCAGGCTGCAGATGGCATAGACCACCTCCACGCTGCGCTGGTCGGTGGCGGTGATCAAGCGTTCACGAGTGATCCGGATGATTTGTTTTGCGTAGGGGAAGCCGATTCCTCGTGCAGCGGTGATGATTTGCAGGGTGCGGGTCTCGACACGGCCGTGGCCGCGGGAGTCGTCGGTAGCGGCTGCGGGCACCTCGGCCCAGGGCAGCGCGGTGATACGCGCAAGTATTTTGGCTTGGTTGGACTTGACGATCATCAGGTAGTGCGACTTCAAGGTGGCGCAGATCAACTTCGCGGTGACGACCTGGGTATGCATCGCATCCACGGTGACCAGCCACCGCAAGCTACCCGGCAGCAGCGTGAGCAGGGCACGTACGCAGGGAATTTCATTGCTTTTCTCGGCGACAGCGAGTTGACCGAGCACCAATCGGGCACGGTGGGCGAACACCGACACGAGATGCGTGGCTGTCGCTTTGGCGCGTAAAGCACCACGCAGCATCTTGCCGTCCAACGCGATCGGCACCAATCCACTGGGGTCGCTGCTGGCCACGTGTGCAGTGAAGTAACTGCCCATCCTGGCGTTGAGGTCGGCGGGGTCTAGCCGAGACAAAACAGCGCGGAAGGTCTTCTCACTGGGCCGCCGGAACCGGACCCCTAATTGGGCCAACACATCATCGGGAGCGGTGGCCGCCCATGTGGCAAAACCAGCATAGCCGCGCATCCCCGCGGCAGTGGCCAGAACCGCGATCGCCAACAAAGCCATCAGCGAATACCTCCGACCGCGTGGGTCCCTCGGGTCTGGCACCGAGGCCAACACATCGAGAAACTCCGATCCGATGAGCTCGCTGCGCTCACCAGGACTCCAGCGGTCGAACACCTCTGGAACCGACGACACAGGCAATACTGAAACGGTAGGCACGGGCAACTCCAGGCCAACGACGAACAGTAACCAACTCGATCGTTCTCCAGATAGCCCGTGCCTACACTCCGGCCCCAATAGCGCGGCACCAAAGATCATCAACCCAGCTCACAAGCCTGCTAATCAACAACGCCGGAGCCCTGGGTTCACCCTCCTGCCGAATTTCGTTTGATTCGATATGAGGAAGAAATCCGATGGTGCGGTTCTGGGTGTTCGCGTCGTACTTGCGGGCTCGCATCGTGGCGTCATGGGGCCAGCAACTTGCTAGGTGCCGGGTGTTCATAGACGCCGGAGGAGAGGTATTTCCACGCGGCGTCGGCGACGACGAACGCGATATCGGCACGCTCGCCTGCTCGCAGAGCTTGAGTGCCGATCTCCAATGCGGCGTGTAGGGCCGCGCCCGTGGACAGGCCTGCCAGGACGCCCTCGGTGTGTGCGAGTTCGCGGATGCGGTGCTCGGCATCGGCGGTGGCGACCGGGTAGCGCACGGCCCCCAGCGTGGGGTCATACAGTTCGGGCACAAATCCTTCGTCGAGATTGCGCATCCCACAGAATTTTTCGTTGTGGCGGGGTTCGACGGCCACGATCTTGATGTTGGCGACGTGTTCGCGCAGGAATCGGCCGGCGCCCATCAGAGTGCCCGAGGAGCCCAGGCCGGCGACGAAGTGGGTGATCTCGGGCAGGTCGGCGAGCAGTTCCGGGCCGGTGCCGCGGTAGTGGGAGTCGGAGTTGGCGGGGTTGCCGTACTGGTAGAGCAGGACCCATTCGGGGTGTTCGGCGGCCAGTTGTTTGGCGAGCGCTACCGCGGTGTTGGATCCGCCCTCGGCGGGGGAAAATATGATCTCGGTCCCGTAG
Organism: Mycobacterium ulcerans subsp. shinshuense; assembly: GCF_002355775.1. Classification (NCBI taxonomy): domain Bacteria; kingdom Bacillati; phylum Actinomycetota; class Actinomycetes; order Mycobacteriales; family Mycobacteriaceae; genus Mycobacterium; species Mycobacterium ulcerans. Next base: position 845,969 of record NZ_AP017624.1, read on the forward strand.
AGCTCGAGCAACCGACGGCGCTCGATCGAGGTGTTTTCCGGTATCACGCAGATGAGCCGATACCCCTTCAGCTTGGCGGCCATCGCCAGGGAGATGCCGGTGTTGCCGCTGGTGGCCTCCAGGATCGTCGCGCCCGGCCGCAGCCAACCGTCGGCCTCGGCTTGCTCGATCATCCGCAGCGCTGGGCGATCTTTGATCGACCCGGTGGGGTTGCGGTCGTCGAGTTTGGCCCACAACCGCACGTGCGGACTGTTGTCCCAGCCTGGTGAGAGTCGTGGTAAGCCAACCAGGGGCGTATCGCCCAAGGTGGCCAGCAGTGAGTCGTAGCGGGTCATCGGGTGCGCTCGCTGGTCGGCGCTGCGGGTGCGGGTCTTCTTCGGGTGCGAAGGTCGACGATCACAGCTGGCCCGTTACTACATCGTGTGGTTGGGGGCCAGTGGTTGTGATGGCGAGATGGTGATTCGGCGAGGCTGTGAGTTGTCATCGTGTCCGCCCAATAGGATTCTGGTGTTAGACCGCGCCGAGCTCAGGTGCCGGTGATAGGTCACGATCCCGGTTGGGGACTAGCTCGTCGTAGAGCGACGCGATGGCGTTTACTGTCGGTTCCACGTCGGCGGTGTCGTGTGATGCGGTGGACACCAGTCGTAGCTGGTCAACCCCCGGGGGACCACCGGGTACATCACGCCCGAGCAGAATACGTTGTGCTCGTGGCGCATTCGGTTCAGAAATTCGAGGGTTAGCAACGGGTCCATCTGCAGGAATACCGGTGTGACCAGACTCTGGGTGTTGCCGGTGTCAAATCCCTTGTCGGTCAACGATGTTTGAAGCTCATGTGCGATGGCATGAGCTCGCTGGCGCAGATCGTGGCGGGTGTGCAGCAACTCGAAGCGGAACAGGTTTCCGGCGATGATCGGCAGGGGTAGGCCTCTGCTGAAGATCTGTGAGCGCATTGTGTAGCGCAGCTTCCAAATTACGTTGGCCTCTGATGCGACGAATGCCCCAGTGCCGGCGGCCGCTTTGGCGAAGGTGCTGAAATATAGGTCGAGACCATCTTGGACGCCCTGTTCTTCCCCGGCTCCGCTGCCGGTTGCGCCCAGGGCGCCGAACCCGTGTGCGTCGTCAACGAGCAATCGGAAATCGTAGGTCTTCTTGAGTTCGACGATCTCACGTAGTGCACCCTGGTCGCCGGACATGTCGAAAACCCCTTCGGTGATCACAAATACGCCGGCGTCGGCACTGCGCACCCGATCGATCTCGGCCAGGCATGCTTGGAGTTCGTCAATGTTGTTGTGCGAGAACGTACATGTCTGGTCGAGGCCGCCCTTCTTCTTCAGCCGGACCCCGTCGATGATGCACGCGTGGTATTGCGAGTCCAGGACGATCCAGTCTGAGGAGGTGGTGAGTGAGTCGATGAGTGAGGCCATGCCTTGATACCCATAGTTGAGAAAGAGCGCCGCCGGCTTCTTCACATAATTGGCCAGCTCCTCTTCCAACTGCTCGAGGATGTCCGTCTCGCCGCACATCATTCGTGAGCCCATGGGTCTTGCGAATCCGTAGAGTCGAGCGAACTCGACATCGGCTTCCCGTACTTCAGGAAGATTGGCGATTCCGAGATAGTTGTTGATGCTCCATACGATCTGCTCGCGGTCTTGCCACCTCATGTGGGCGCCGACGGGCCCATCCAGCTTGGGATATGTCGCTATGCCATGTGTGGCACGAGAAATGTGTAGCAGCGGCTCGTCTACCGCAACAAATTTATCGAAGAGATCCATGATTTGTGCCCCTAATCCCTGTCATTGATCGTTTGCCCTGAGGTGTTTCTTCCTGAAAGTGCTCCGTGAGACGGCTAGGGTGGCGATGCGCATTCTGCGACTGCCGGTTGGGGTTCCTCGACCGGTCGTTGCCACGCCGGTCGTATCAGGCGCAGCGCAAACGGAATCGTGGCGATGGCCAAAGTCCCCAGAAATGCCCATACGATCCGGAAGCTGCCCACGTCGATGGGCGAGTGCCCGGAACGCTCAACAAGCAACGTGCCCACCGCGGCGGTGCCCAGGGCCGCGCCGAATTGCCGCAACATGGAATTGAGTGCATTGGCGGTGCCGAGGAGCTGGCCGGGCATCGCATCGATCGCAGCGCTTGCGAGAACCGGCATGACATACCCGATGCCAATCCCGCAGAGGATCGATCCGGGCAGCCACCGTGACGCATAGTCGGCTCGGCTCGTTGTCAGTAACCAGAACAGGAAAACGCCGAGAGCGAAAACCCAGTAACCGGGGATCACCGCCCATCGGTGTCCCCGCGCATCTGCGATCCTTCCGGCCGGGATAGCCGCAAGCGCGGCCGCAACAAAGATCGGCATCATGGCCAGTCCCGCCTCGAAAGTGGAATAGTGCCAGTGCGACGTCAGAAAGAACACGACGGCAAGTAACAACCCATAGAAGCCGGCCCCGAAGATCGCGGTCGCCGCATTGGCGGCGAAGAAGCGGCCCTTGTCGAAATCGTGTATCGGCTCCGCGCGGCGGTGGTGGCGTGCCACCCCCACCATCGCCGCGGCCAGCAGGATGGCACCCGCAATCAGCAACAGCAGTGTCCGGCGCTGGCCCCAGCCCCAGGACGGGCCTTCAAGGATGCCCGCCGTCAGCGCCCCCACACCCGAAGCGATCAGCACGATCGCGCTCGTGTTCACCAGCTGCCCCGCCACGGCATCGCCGCGGTTGTCGACATTGCGCAACCCGGCAAGCACGGCCAACCCGATCGGCACGTTGATGAGGAAAATCCCGCGCCAGCCCACGGTATCGGCGAGAAACCCCCCGAGGGGTGGCCCCAGTGCCGCCGCCAACGCCGCCGAGGTACCCCATAGCGACACCGCAGTGGCTCGAGAACCCCGACCAAAATAAGGAAGAATCAGCGCAAGCGAAGCCGGCCCCATCAGCGCGGCACCCACCGCTTGTGCCGCTCGAGCCGCAACCAGCGCGCCCAACGTGGGCGCGACCGCGCAACCCACAGACGACAGAATGAACGTGCTGACACCGATGGCGAAGACGTTGCGGCTACCGAACTGATCTGCCCAACGCCCGCCCGGCACCATCAACGCGGCAAACACAATGAAATACGCGTCAAGCACCCACGTCCGGGCGGACGAGGATGCCTCCGGAAAACTTGCCGAAATAGCACCAAAAGCTACAAGTAATGCCGTTGTATCCAGGTAAACAATAAATCCCGCGGTAAGCCCCACCGCCAACGCCCGCACTCTACCCGTAACCAATACCACTCCCCGCACCCGCGCGCCCATTCAACCCGAACCAACGATCCTCAACCGCACCCGCCGGCTGAAGCCATCACAGACCCCTGTGTAGTTGATCTAACTACAAACTCGCAAAAATTTCTCGGGATCGAGCGCGTTGCCGCTTCCATGGGCTGCGGCGCCGACTCTCGTCTCGAGACGGTCGCAATAGCGCGATTTGGTGTATGGGATCGCCATCGAACTGCATGAAACACCAGCTCAGGATGGGTGCGGGCGCCAATGGGTTTGCCGGCGATGGCGGTGTGGAGGTGAACGGTGTTGCTGCACCATGCCATCCGTAAGGGCCGGTGTGCGCAATGTTGCCGGCGCGCCGTCATGACATCCGCTCGTTGTGGGGAATCCGATGGTGGCCAGCTGCGCAGCTTGCAGTGAACGCGGCGCCGTTCGGGGTGGCGGCCCCGATTGGCCACGGCGGCAACCGATCCCGCTTCGGCAAGCCGATGCGAGAGCGGGCTCGCTGGATGGTCGTGGGGCACGTAGCTGACCGTACTGCTGAAACTTGACGGTGTCCATATTAGGCGTTCGCTTCTTATTCAAAAGGGGAATGTTCCTTACGATCCTCAGTCTGAGATTTAACATGCATGTCTCAAAAGAGATGTAAAGGAACAGGATTGGACAAGTTTGTCTCATGGAGCCGGTCTCTCGCCGGGCGGCGGCGATGCGGCTGCACCTCCGTAGTGACCTGCGCACGTTGGCGGAATGGTGCAATCTCTGCGGTAACGGCCGTGGGTCTAAAAATCGATCACCGAGCTCTCTCACGGGTGCTAGCCAGATCCTGGTCGGTAAAAAGAGGCTGTTGTAAGAGAAATTGAATTCGAATTGGACTCTCGCGGCAGCTCAGAATGATTCCTGCCGTGCGGGGCAGGCGGTGCTGACGGGAGAATCGAGCGAGCTGCGCAGACCCAGCATCACATTACCGAACCGGCCTTGCTGATTCTCCCGTCCCTCCGCCACGCATTCGATCCTGGCTAACCTGCCACACCAAAATCGCCGCAGTGGGGCCGAAGCCCGACCGCTAAACGGCACCGCCGCAGGTCAGCGGTCGCGCGGGAGCCCGATGCTGCGGTACCGCGCGAGTCGAGCCGTCATGCGTTGGGCGTCGGGTATCTCACGCAGCGCGGCTACCTCGGTCGCGATGGCGATCGAAAGTCGTTGGGCGAACTCGACCGGCTCAGCTGCGGCGTCGGGGAGTTCGGGAACTATGACGTCGACGATCCCGGCGGCCAGCAGGTCCGCCGATCGAATGCCTTGCGCTGCGGCGAGCTCGGCGGCGTGGGTGGTGTCGCGGAAGACGATCGCGCTGGCGCCCTCCGGCGGAAGTGGAGCTAGCCAGCCGTGTTGGGCGGCCAATACCCGGTCTGCGGGCACCATCGCCAGCGCCGGCCCGCCGCTGCCCTGCCCTAACAGCACCGACACCGTCGGGGTGCCCAGCGTCACCAACTCGGCCAGACATTGGGCGATCTGGCCGGCCAGCCCACCCTGCTCGGCATCGGCGGACAATGCGGGGCCGGCGGTGTCGATGACCAGGACCAGCGGCAGCCGCAGCTCGGCGGCCAGTGCCATGCCGCGGCGAGCCTCGCGCAGCGACGCCGGTCCGATGATCCCGCCACCGATCCCTTGCTGGCCAAGCACCACCATTGGCTGACCAGCCATGCGGGCCAGCGCGAGCAGCGTGGTCGCCGCGTCGCCGTAACCGGTCCCGGAGAGCAGCACTCGGTCGGTGGCCCCGTAACGCAGCAGGTGTTCCACCCCCGGCCGGTCGGGTCGTCGCGATGCCAGCACCGAAGTCCACGCCGCAACATCCGGTATCGCAGTGGGAGCTGGCGCCGCTGGCGCTGGCGCTGGCGCGTCGGTGAGTACCGTCAATGCGCGATCCAGTGTGCGTCGTAGCTCGTCTAGCGTGACCACGCCGTCGATGACACCATGGCGCTGCAGGTTCTCCGCGGTCTGGACGCCAGCGGGAAACGGTTCGTCGTAGAGCAGCTCGTAGACCCGGGGACCCAGGAAGCCGATCAGGGCCCCCGGTTCGGCCACCGTCACGTGGCCCAGCGAACCCCATGACGCGAACACCCCGCCCGTGGTCGGATGGCGCAAATAGACCAGGTAGGGAAGGTGGGCCTGCTTGTGCAGCCGGACAGCCGCGGCGATCTTCACCATCTGCAGGAACGCGACCGTGCCCTCCTGCATGCGCGTGCCCCCGGAGCTGGGCGAGGCCAGCAGCGGCAACCGCTGGCTGGTGGCGCGTTCCACGGCCGCGGTGATTCGCTCCGCGGCCGCCACGCCGATCGAGCCGGCGAGAAAGTCGAATTCGCACACCACCACCGCGACCCGGCGCCCCAACACGCGGCCCTCGCCGGTCAGCACCGATTCGTCACGGCCGGTGGCGGCTCGGACGTCGGCCAGATCGCGCGCGTAGGACTCCGATATCGGGACCTCTAGCGGGGGCGTATCCCAGCTGATGAAAGAGTCCTCGTCCAGGACGGCGTCGCGCAGTTGGTTGGTGGTGATACGACTCACTCGATGAGGCTATATAGGCTTGCCCCATGATCGGTATCTCCCAGGTCGAAGCCGTTATGACCATCGAATTGCAGCGCCCGGAGCGTCGCAACGCCCTGAACTCGCAGCTGGTCGAGGAGCTGCGGGAGGCCATCCAGAAAGCCGGCGACGGGTCGGTTCGCGCGGTCGTACTCACTGGCCAGGGCACCGCGTTCTGCGCGGGAGCGGATCTATCCGGTGATGCGTTTGCCGCTGACTATCCCGATCGGCTCATCGAGCTGCACCGCGTGATGGACGCAGCCCCGATGCCGGTTATCGGTGCCGTGAATGGACCTGCCATCGGCGCCGGTTTGCAGCTGGCCATGCAGTGTGACCTGCGGGTCGTGGGTCCCGAAGTGTTTTTCCAGTTCCCTACGTCTAAATATGGCCTGGCCCTGGATAACTGGAGCATCCGCCGACTGTCGTCGCTGGTAGGGCACGGACGGGCGCGCGCGATGCTGCTGACCGCGGAGAAGTTGACCGCCGAGACGGCACTGTACACCGGGATGGCCAACCGCATCGGCACGTTGGCCGATGCACAGTCCTGGGCCGCCGAGATCGCCGGTCTGGCGCCGTTGGCGATCCAGCATGCCAAGCGGGTGCTCAATGACGACGGTTCCATCGAGCAACCGTGGCCGGAGCACAAGGAGCTGTTCGACAAGGCCTGGGGAAGCCAGGACGTCATCGAGGCGCAGGTCGCTCGGGTGGAGAAGCGGCCACCGAAGTTCCAGGGGGCGTAATCCAACATGGTCGGCCGGGCACTAAGACTGGCCGCCGGCACCGCTTCGCTAGCGGCCGGCGGATGGCTGATGCGGGCGCTGCGCGGAGCGCCAGCTGCGTTGGGTGCCGATCCTGCGGCGATCGAGGCCGCCTCGGATGGATCGCCGAACTATCGCGACGGTGTATTCGTCAACCTCGACCCCGCCTCGGTGTTCACCCTGAATCGTGAAGAAATGCGGCTCCTTGCTTGGGAGCTACTCGCGAATCGAGGTGGGAGCCGCCCGGCCAAGCCGATCCCGCTGGCTGCTCCGCAGGTGTACCAGGGCGACGCGAGCCGGTTGGCGGTGAGCTGGTTCGGCCACTCCACGGCGATGGTCGAGATCGACGGCTACCGGGTGTTGACCGACCCGGTGTGGAGCGACCGGTGCTCGCCCTCGGATCTGGTCGGCCCACAGCGGCTGCATCCGCCGCCGGTCCAGCTCGACGGGTTGCCCGCCGTAGACGCGGTGGTGATCAGCCATGACCACTACGACCATCTCGACATCGACACCGTGATCGCGCTGGTCCGTAGTCAGCGGGCGCCGTTTTTTGTGCCGTTGGGGGTGGGGGCACATCTGCGGTCGTGGGGCGTCCCCGAGGATCGCATCATCGAACTCGACTGGCACCAGAGCGCCCAGGTCGGCGAGCTCAGCGTGATCTGCATGCCGGCACGGCACTTTTCCGGGCGCTTCATGAGCCGCAACAACACCCTGTGGGCGTCGTGGGCCTTCGTAGGACCGACGCATCGCGCCTACTTCGGCGGGGACACCGGCTACACAAAGAGTTTTGCCGAGATCGGGTCCGATCATGGTCCGTTCGACCTGACCTTGATGCCCATCGGCGCCTACAACACTGGGTGGCCGGACATCCATATGAATCCCGAGGAGGCGGTCCGGGCGCACCTGGATGTCAGTGACACGGGTTCGGGGCTGTTGGTGCCGATTCACTGGGGGACTTTCCGGTTGGCGCCGCACCCGTGGGCGGAACCGGTAGAGCGACTGCTCAAAGCCGCTGAATCAGACCAGGTCCAGGTGGCCGTGCCGCTGCCCGGTCAGGGCGTCGACCCTGCCGGGCCGTTGCGATTCAACCCCTGGTGGCGGCTCTGATCGAGGCGATGCCGAAACCGGCTTCATGCGAGCGGTATCGGCGCCGCAACCGTGGCGGTGGTGATGTTTGCGTCCCACCGCAGTAAGGGACGGCAAGGGGATATCCTCGTCGGACATCGGGGACATGAACGCCGCAGCGAACTGTCATGACCGCATGCCCGCTGGTCACCAGCGGTGCTGGCGGCGCGTGGCATGGGGCCTACCCGGGAGGGCGACGTTGCCCGGCTAGAGTGAGGCAATGACCAAACGCGCGGCGACGACAGCAGTGGTGATGATGTTCCTGGCGTTGGTGGGATGTGCTCCCAAACAATCAAATTCCAACCCGCCATCGACGCCGTCGCAGCTCCCGCCCAATGAGGTCTCCGGTATCGACATTCCCCCGGGCCGGATCGACGAAGCGGTCACAAAGGTTGACGGCTTAGTGGCCGAGCTGATGAAAAGCACTGGTATACCCGGCATGGCGGTTGCGATTGTCCACGGTGGAAAGACGCTGTATGCCAAGGGATTCGGGGTGCGGGACGTCAGCAAGGGCGACGGTCAGGACAACAAGGTCGACACTGACACGGTCTTTCAGCTGGCCTCGATGTCCAAGCCCATCGGGGCGACCGTGGTCGCGCACGAGGTCAGCACCAATGTCGTTTCTTGGGACACGCCCGTCGTTTCGAAGCTACCGGAGTTTGCCCTCAGCGATCCCTACGTCACCGACCACGCCACGATCGCTGACCTGTATTCGCACCGGTCCGGGTTGCCCGACCACGCCGGGGATGCGCTCGAAGATCTGGGCTACGACACAACGCAGGTGCTCGAACGGTTGAAGTACCTGCCGTTGGACCCCTTTCGAATCAGCTATGCATACACCAACTTCGGTGTGACCGCCGCGGCCGATGCGGTCGCGACAGCAGCCGGCAAGGCCTGGCCGGACCTGTCCGAGGAGGTGCTCTATCGCCCGCTGGGGATGACCTCTACCAGTTCCCGATTCGCCGACTTCCTGGCCCGGCCCAATCACGCGGTCAACCACATCAAGGTGGGGGACCGGTGGGAGGCCCGGTTCCAACGGGACCCGGATGCTCAAACGCCGGCGGGCGGGGTGAGTTCGTCGCTCAATGACATGGCCCACTGGCTGACCATGGTGCTGGCCAACGGCGAGTACAACGGTCAGCAAATCGTGTCACCGGAGGCGTTGCTCCCCGCCATCACACCGCAGGTCATCTCGTCGGCGGCGCGCTCACCGAAAGCTCGCGCCGGCTTCTACGGCCATGGGTTCACCGTGTCGGTGAGTTCCGCGGGCCGCACCCAGTACGGCCACTCCGGGGCGTTCGGGCTCGGGGCCGCTACCAACTTTGTGGTCCTACCCTCCGAAGACGTCGCCATCGTCGCGCTGACCAATGCCGCGCCCTACGGCATACCCGAAGCGCTCACCGCCCAATTCATGGATCTGGTGCAATACGGCGAAGTCCGCGAAGACTGGACGAACCTATACCGACAGCAAATGAGCCCCATCAATACCCCGGAAGGATCTCTGGTCGGCAAGCAGCCCCCGGTCAACCCTGAACCGGCCCGGCCGCCAAGCGACTACGTCGGGGTATACGCCAACGATTATTGGGGCCCCGCCACCGTGACGGAGCACGATGGCCAGCTGCAGTTGTCGATGGGGCCAAAGAACCAGACGTTTGACCTGACGCATTGGGACGGCGACACTTTCACGTTCCCCCTGTCAACGGAGAACGCTTTGCCCGGTTCGATTTCGAAGGCGACCTTCGCCGGTGACACGCTCAATCTCGAGTATTTCGATTCGAACAAGCTCGGAACGTTCACGCGATGACTGCCATCGGCTTGACCGATGCCGAAGTGGCGGCTCGGTTAGCCGAAGGTAAGAGCAATGACATTCCCGAGCGGGCGACTCGCAGTGTGGCCCAAATCGTTCGGGCCAACGTATTCACCAGGATCAATGCGATTCTGGGCGTGCTGCTGCTGATCGTCCTGGCGACCGGTTCGGTGATCAACGGGATGTTCGGCCTGCTGATCATCGCCAACAGCATCATCGGAATGATCCAGGAGCTGCGGGCAAAACAGACACTGGACAACCTGGCAATCCTCGGCCAGGCGAAACCGTTGGTTCGGCGGCAATCCGGCACCCGCACAATGTCGCCCAGCGAGGTGGTGCTCGACGACGTCATCGAACTCGGACCTGGCGATCAGGTCGTCGTTGATGGCGAAGTCCTCGAGCAGGACAACCTCGAGATCGACGAATCCCTGCTCACCGGTGAGGCCGATTCGATCGCCAAACACGTTGGCGAACAAGTCATGTCAGGCAGCTTCGTGGTTGCAGGTAGCGGGGCATACCGTGCGACCAAGGTGGGGCACGAGGCATACGCTGCCAAGCTTGCCGCAGAGGCGAGCAAGTTCACCCTGGTGAAATCCGAATTGCGCAGCGGCATCAACAAGATTCTGCAATTCATCACCTATCTGTTGATACCTGCCGGGTTGCTGACCATCTATACCCAGCTGTTTACCACCCACGCGGGTTGGCGAGACTCGGTGCTGCGAACGGTGGGCGCGTTGGTGCCGATGGTCCCAGAGGGCCTGGTGCTGATGACCTCGATAGCGTTCGCTGTCGGCGTCGTCAGGTTGGGGCAACGCCAGTGCCTGGTACAGGAATTGCCCGCCATCGAAGGACTGGCCCGGGTCGACGTGGTGTGCGCCGACAAGACCGGCACGCTGACCGAAACCGGTATGCGCGTGTCCGATGTCGACGAACTCATCGCCGACCAGCATTGGGCCGTCGCCGACGTGCTGGCCTTCCTGGCTGCCGCCGATGCTCGGCCCAACGCCAGCATGCAGGCCATTGCGCAGGCCTTTCCGTCACCACCGGACTGGACCCCCACCGCAACGGCGCCGTTCAAATCGGCAACCAAGTGGAGCGGCATATCATTTCGCGACCACGGAAACTGGGTGATCGGTGCACCCGATGTGCTGCTGGATTCGGCGTCCGAGGCCGCCCGGGAGGCGGAACGGATTGGGGCACAGGGGCTGCGAATCCTGCTTCTGGGAGTCGCAGACGTGGCGGTGGACGATCCTTGCGCACCGGGCCAGGTAACTCCGGCCGCCTTGGTGATTCTGGAGCAGAAAGTACGGCCCGATGCGCGCGAAACGATGGAGTACTTTGCCGCTCAGAATGTTTCGGTCAAGGTCATCTCTGGGGACAACGCGGTATCGGTCGGCGCGGTCGCCGCCAAGCTCGGGTTGCAGGGCCAAACCATGGATGCGCGACAGCTGCCATCGGAGCAGCCCGAGTTGGCCGACGTCCTGGATACCTACACCACTTTTGGGCGGGTGCGGCCGGACCAGAAGCGCGCCATAGTGCATGCGCTGCAGTCCCATGGGCACACGGTGGCGATGACCGGCGACGGGGTCAACGATGTACTGGCCCTCAAGGATGCCGATATCGGCGTGGCGATGGGAACCGGTAGTCCCGCGTCGCGCGCGGTGGCGCAGATAGTCCTGCTTGACAACAGGTTTGCCACGTTGCCTTACGTCGTCGGCGAGGGTCGGCGGGTTATCGGCAATATCGAGCGCGTCGCTAATCTATTTCTGACCAAGACCGTGTATTCGGCGTTGTTGGCGTTGCTGGTGGGTATCGAATGCTTGTTCGCCAAGCCATTGGGCGCAGATCCATTGCTGTATCCGTTTCAGCCAATACACGTCACGATCGCGGCGTGGTTCACGATCGGAATTCCGTCTTTTATTTTGTCGCTGGCGCCCAACGACGAGCGGGCCTATCCAGGCTTCGTACGGCGGGTCCTCACCTCTGCGCTGCCATCTGGACTGGTGGTCGGCGTCGCGACTTTCGTCTCCTACCTGACCGCCTATCCTGGGCGACATTCGACGTGGCAGGAGCAGACGCAAGCCTCAACCGCCGCCCTGATAACTCTGCTGGTAACCGCGTTGTGGGTACTGGCGGTGGTGGCCCGGCCCTATCGCTGGTGGCGACTGGGTCTCGTAATCGCTTGTGGCCTAGCCTATGTGGCGATCTTCAGCCTCCCGCTGGCGCAGCGGAAGTTCTTTCTGGATCCCTCCAATCTGGCCACGACTTCGATCGCTTTGGGGATCGGTCTGCTCGGGGCCGCGCTGATCGAGGCCATGTGGTGGCTGCGGGCCAGAGCCAGGGCTCCGGCGTTGTTGATTAGCAGGCTTGTGAGCTGGGGAATTGTGGATTGAGGAGGTCTAGGCGGCGGTTGGCGGTCAAAGCGGTGATCCGGCAGGCTTCGGCGATGTTGTCGGCGCCGTTGAGGCGGTGCAGATTGATCGCGGTGTTGCGTAGCGTTGCTAGGACCTGTGCGCCGTTTCCGGTATGTGCCCTTTGACGGTCTTCGTCGAAGGTGACGTCGCGTATCCAGTGCAGGCTGTTCTCGATTCCCCAGTGTTGACGCATCCAGGTCATGATCGCGGTAGGGCGGGCGTGCTCGAACGGCAGGCTGCAGATGGCATAGACCACCTCCACGCTGCGCTGGTCGGTGGCGGTGATCAAGCGTTCACGAGTGATCCGGATGATTTGTTTTGCGTAGGGGAAGCCGATTCCTCGTGCAGCGGTGATGATTTGCAGGGTGCGGGTCTCGACACGGCCGTGGCCGCGGGAGTCGTCGGTAGCGGCTGCGGGCACCTCGGCCCAGGGCAGCGCGGTGATACGCGCAAGTATTTTGGCTTGGTTGGACTTGACGATCATCAGGTAGTGCGACTTCAAGGTGGCGCAGATCAACTTCGCGGTGACGACCTGGGTATGCATCGCATCCACGGTGACCAGCCACCGCAAGCTACCCGGCAGCAGCGTGAGCAGGGCACGTACGCAGGGAATTTCATTGCTTTTCTCGGCGACAGCGAGTTGACCGAGCACCAATCGGGCACGGTGGGCGAACACCGACACGAGATGCGTGGCTGTCGCTTTGGCGCGTAAAGCACCACGCAGCATCTTGCCGTCCAACGCGATCGGCACCAATCCACTGGGGTCGCTGCTGGCCACGTGTGCAGTGAAGTAACTGCCCATCCTGGCGTTGAGGTCGGCGGGGTCTAGCCGCAGGGCTTCGGCGTTGTTGATTAGCAGGCTTGTGAGCTGGGGAATTGTGGATTGAGGAGGTCTAGGCGGCGGTTGGCGGTCAAAGCGGTGATCCGGCAGGCTTCGGCGATGTTGTCGGCGCCGTTGAGGCGGTGCAGATTGATCGCGGTGTTGCGTAGCGTTGCTAGGACCTGTGCGCCGTTTCCGGTATGTGCCCTTTGACGGTCTTCGTCGAAGGTGACGTCGCGTATCCAGTGCAGGCTGTTCTCGATTCCCCAGTGTTGACGCATACAGGTCATGATCGCGGTAGGGCGGGCGTGCTCGAACGGCAGGCTGCAGATGGCATAGACCACCTCCACGCTGCGCTGGTCGGTGGCGGTGATCAAGCGTTCACGAGTGATCCGGATGATTTGTTTTGCGTAGGGGAAGCCGATTCCTCGTGCAGCGGTGATGATTTGCAGGGTGCGGGTCTCGACACGGCCGTGGCCGCGGGAGTCGTCGGTAGCGGCTGCGGGCACCTCGGCCCAGGGCAGCGCGGTGATACGCGCAAGTATTTTGGCTTGGTTGGACTTGACGATCATCAGGTAGTGCGACTTCAAGGTGGCGCAGATCAACTTCGCGGTGACGACCTGGGTATGCATCGCATCCACGGTGACCAGCCACCGCAAGCTACCCGGCAGCAGCGTGAGCAGGGCACGTACACAGGGAATTTCATTGCTTTTCTCGGCGACAGCGAGTTGACCGAGCACCAATCGGGCACGGTGGGCGAACACCGACACAAGATGCGTGGCTGTCGCTTTGGCGCGTAAAGCACCACGCAGCATCTTGCCGTCCAACGCGATCGGCACCAATCCACTGGGGTCGCTGCTGGCCACGTGTGCAGTGAAGTAACTGCCCATCCTGGCGTTGAGGTCGGCGGGGTCTAGCCGAGACAAAACAGCACGGAAGGTCTTCTCACTGGGCCGCCGGAACCGGACCCCTAATTGGGCCAACACATCATCGGGAGCGGTGGCCGCCCATGTGGCAAAACCAGCATAGCCGCGCATCCCCGCGGCAGTGGCCAGAACCGCGATCGCCAACAAAGCCATCAGCGAATACCTCCGACCGCGTGGGCCCCTCGGGTCTGGCACCGAGGCCAACACATCGAGAAACTCCGATCCGATGAGCTCGCTGCGCTCACCAGGACTCCAGCGGTCGAACACCTCTGGAACCGACGACACAGGCAATACTGAAACGGTAGGCACGGGCAACTCCAGACCAACGACGAACAGTAACCAACTCGATCGTTCTCCAGATAGCCCGTGCCTACACTCCGGCCCCAATAGCGCGGCACCAAAGATCATCAACCCAGCTCACAAGCCTGCTAATCAACAACGCCGGAGCCCTGCGAGTGTGGGTGATGGGATTGTTGGGTTTGGGAATGTTGGTGGCCTGAACTTTGGTTCTGGGAATTGGGGTGGATTCAACCTAGGTTCGGGGAATATTAGTTCGTATAATTTCGGGCCGGGGAACTTGGGTTCGTACAATATTGGGTTTGGTAATGCGGGTGACTATAACGTTGGTTTGGGTAATAGTGGGTTGGGGAATATCGGGTTTGGGAATAGTGGGAGCAATAATCTGGGGATCGGGCTGACCGGTAGTGGTCAGGTGGGGTTTGGGGGCTGGAACTCCGGGAGTGGGAATGTGGGGTTGTTCAACTCCGGGACCGGTAACTGGGGTGTGGGTAACTCGGGTGAGTTTGATACGGGGTTGTTCAACGCGGGGCGCTACAACACCGGGGTGTTCAACTTGGGTGTGCTGAACACCGGGGTGGGTAATGCGGGTGATTACAACTCGGGCAGTTTCAACACGGGTGCCTCCAATACCGGGGATCTCAATGCGGGTGATACCAACACGGGGTGGGCCAACACCGGGAACCTCAACACCGGGTTCGGCAATAGCGGTCACCTCAATACCGGCGGGTTCAACCAGGGCAGTCAGAACAACGGGTTCTTCTGGCGCGGGGACGCTCAAGGCCAAATCGGCTTCGACTACACCATCACCATCCCCGAGATCGCAGTGGGCTTTAACGTCCAAGTGCCGCTGGACATCCCGCTATCCGGCCATCTTGGCGAGATCAGACTGAGCGAATTCATGCTGCCCCCGATACACCTCAATCCGGTCGACGGAAACAGCCTGACCGGGACGATTGGGCCGATTGTGGTGGATCCGATCACGATTACGGGTCCGCAGGTGGATTTGATGGTGGGGGGTTCGGGGGAGTCGTTGCAGTTGGCGTTGTCGGGTCCGGGTGTGGGTCCGGTGGTGATTCCGGTGGCGCATGTGCCGGCGGTGGCGGGGTTTGGGAATACGACTAGTGCGCCGTCGTCGGGGTTCTTCAATAGCGGTACGGGTAGTTCGTCTGGTTTTGGGAATGTGGGTGGTGGTTCGGGGTGGTGGAACTTTGCGTCTGGGGGTGTGGGGTATTCGGGTGTGGGCAATGTGGGGGCGTTGGGTTCGGGGGTGTTCAACCTTGGTGCTGGGGTGTCGGGGTGGGTGAACACGATTCCGAGTATGGGTTCGGGTGTGGGCAATGTGGGTGATGGTTTGGCGGGGTTGTTCTCGCAGGGGACCGACAAGATCAGCGTGTTTGGTCTCGGTGTGGCTAACCATGGTGGGCTGAATGTGGGTAGCGCCAATGTGGGTGATGCGAACCTGGGTAGTGCGAATGTGGGTAGCGCCAATGTGGGTGGCGGCAATGTGGGTGATGGCAATGTGGGTGTGGCCAATGTGGGTGATGGCAATGTGGGTGGCGCCAATGTGGGTGGTGCCAATGTGGGTGGGGCGAATACCGGGGATGGTAACTGGGGGTGGGGGAATACCGGTGGGGGGAACATCGGGTGGGGTAACACGGGTGTGGGTAATTTCGGGTTTGGGAATCAGGGTCGGGCAACATTGGGATTGGGCTGAGCGGGGATCATCAGGTTGGGTTTGGTGGGTGGAACTCCGGGAGCGGGAATGTGGGGTTGTTCAACTCCGGTGACGGCAATATCGGGTTCTTCAACTCTGGGTCGGGCAACTTCGGGATTGCTAACTCGGGCAGTTTCAACACCGGGATCGCGAATGCGGGTTTGACCAACACGGGCTGGTTCAACTCGGGGCTGGCCCAGGGCTCCGGCGTTGTTGATTAGCAGGCTTGTGAGCTGGGTTGATGATCTTTGGTGCCGCGCTATTGGGGCCGGAGTGTAGGCACGGGCTATCTGGAGAACGATCGAGTTGGTTACTGTTCGTCGTTGGTCTGGAGTTGCCCGTGCCTACCGTTTCAGTATTGCCTGTGTCGTCGGTTCCAGAGGTGTTCGACCGCTGGAGTCCTGGTGAGCGCAGCGAGCTCATCGGATCGGAGTTTCTCGATGTGTTGGCCTCGGTGCCAGACCCGAGGGACCCACGCGGTCGGAGGTATTCGCTGATGGCTTTGTTGGCGATCGCGGTTCTGGCCACTGCCGCGGGGATGCGCGGCTATGCTGGTTTTGCCACATGGGCGGCCACCGCTCCCGATGATGTGTTGGCCCAATTAGGGGTCCGGTTCCGGCGGCCCAGTGAGAAGACCTTCCGTGCTGTTTTGTCTCGGCTAGACCCCGCCGACCTCAACGCCAGGATGGGCAGTTACTTCACTGCACACGTGGCCAGCAGCGACCCCAGTGGATTGGTGCCGATCGCGTTGGACGGCAAGATGCTGCGTGGTGCTTTACGCGCCAAAGCGACAGCCACGCATCTCGTGTCGGTGTTCGCCCACCGTGCCCGATTGGTGCTCGGTCAACTCGCTGTCGCCGAGAAAAGCAATGAAATTCCCTGCGTACGTGCCCTGCTCACGCTGCTGCCGGGTAGCTTGCGGTGGCTGGTCACCGTGGATGCGATGCATACCCAGGTCGTCACCGCGAAGTTGATCTGCGCCACCTTGAAGTCGCACTACCTGATGATCGTCAAGTCCAACCAAGCCAAAATACTTGCGCGTATCACCGCGCTGCCCTGGGCCGAGGTGCCCGCAGCCGCTACCGACGACTCCCGCGGCCACGGCCGTGTCGAGACCCGCACCCTGCAAATCATCACCGCTGCACGAGGAATCGGCTTCCCCTACGCAAAACAAATCATCCGGATCACTCGTGAACGCTTGATCACCGCCACCGACCAGCGCAGCGTGGAGGTGGTCTATGCCATCTGCAGCCTGCCGTTCGAGCACGCCCGCCCTACCGCGATCATGACCTGGATGCGTCAACACTGGGGAATCGAGAACAGCCTGCACTGGATACGCGACGTCACCTTCGACGAAGACCGTCAAAGGGCACATACCGGAAACGGCGCACAGGTCCTAGCAACGCTACGCAACACCGCGATCAATCTGCACCGCCTCAACGGCGCCGACAACATCGCCGAAGCCTGCCGGATCACCGCTTTGACCGCCAACCGCCGCCTAGACCTCCTCAATCCACAATTCCCCAGCTCACAAGCCTGCTAATCAACAACGCCGGAGCCCTGGGGGCTGGCCAACACGGGGTGGGGTAATGCGGGTGCCTACAACTCTGGTGGGTTCAACGCCGGTGCCTACAACACGGGTTCGTTTAACCCGGGTCATGTGAACACCGGCTGGTTTAACACCGGGGACACCAACACCGGGCTGGGTAACAGCGGCAACATCAATACCGGGGCGTTTGTCTCCGGGGACATGAACAACGGCTTCTTCTGGCGCGGCACCGGCCAAGGCCTGATCGGCGCCGACTACACCATCACCATCCCGCAGATCCCGCTGACCACCGGTGGAGGCGGAATTCTCAACATCCCCATCACCGGCGCCACCGGCCTCACCGTGCAGTCCTTCACAGTGCACGGGGTCGGGAGCGCCGCCACACCGATACCGGTGAATTTGCACCTCAATGTCGATGGAGAGTCCGGAGGGGCGACGGTCAGCGTCCACATCCCGAATACGGATGTCAGCTTCGACGTCCACGTGGACGGGCTACCGATCACGTTGGATCTGCCGCTTGACTCCGAGGTGCGTCCCATTGTGGTTCCGGACATCCCCATCAGCCGAATCCCCATCGTTCTTTCGCTGGGCAGCGACTCCACCTCGCTCAATACCGCGATCGGCGCGGGCATCGGCCCCATCTCCATTCCGATTCTCGATCTGCCGACGGCGCCTGGCTTCGGCAACGCGACCGATAGCCCGTCGTCGGGATTCTTCAACTCGGGTCCCGGGGGTGTATCGGGCTTCGGCAACGTCGGCGACACCCTCTCCGGAGTGTGGAACTTCGGCTACTATGCCTCCGGACTGCAGAACTATGGCGGCAGCCTCCTCTCGGGTATCACCAACCTGGGTGGCGCAACCTCTGGCGTCGGCAACACCAGCGACCTTGGCCTGGCGATAGCAGGCGTTATCTACGGTATCGGGAATGTCGGCAGTCAACTGTCCGGTCTTTTCCTCGAGGGCTCCGTGCCCTAGCCGGCTGTCGAGTGCGGTAGTCAACGGTCACATCGCTGACTCTGACAAGTAGGGTTTCCGGGCAGACGCTGACCATCCCCGAGAGAAACGGACGGTTGCACATGGGAATCCTGGACAAGGTGAAAGACCTGCTGGCGCAGAACGCCAACAAGGTCGAGACGGTGATCGACAAGGCCGGCGAATTCGTCGACGAGAAGACCGAAGGGAAGTACTCCGACACCATCCACAAGGTGCAACAGGGGGCCAAGAAAGTCGCTGGTCCCGGCGCCGCGGGCGAGCAGCAGAACTGATCACATGGCGAAACTTTCCGGGTCGATCGACGTGCCGCTGTCTCCGGACGAGGCATGGATGCACGCATCCGATCTCTCCCGCTTCAAGGAGTGGCTGACGATCCACCGAGTGTGGCGCAGCACGTTGCCCGAAACCCTCGAAAAGGGTGCGGTCGTCGAATCAATCGTGCAGGTCAAGGGCATGCACAACCGCATCAAATGGACCATCGTGCGCTACCAGCCGCCGGAAGGCATGACCCTCAACGGTGACGGGGTCGGCGGCGTCAAGGTCAAGCTGATGGCCAAGGTTGCAGCCGGAGAAGAAGGCTCGATCGTCAGCTTCGACGTGCACCTTGGTGGGCCGGCTCTGTTCGGTCCGATCGGCATGGTCGTCGCCGCGGCGCTGCGCAGCGATATCAACGCATCGCTGCGGAACTTCGTCACCGTATTCGCCCCGCCGGCTGCCGGCTAAGCCGAGGCGGCTCCGGCCGCACGTGGCTGGCGCGTAGCCACCTTGTTGACGCGGAGGCCGAAATCCGTTCCGTCGGGGCCGGCGGAAGGCAACTTCGACTGCTCAGGTGCGTTATTGGACGCGCTGCTGGGGCCCTCCTGGGTGCCCGACCCTGGCGCCCACAGGAGCGCGCGGTGCGTCGGTGGGGCCCTCCGCGGTGCCGGGTTTGTCGTGGGTCAGTGCGGCGATCAACTGTGCCTGTTGGCTGGCTGTGTTGGTGAGTTTGGCGAGCGCTCCGGTTGTCCCCGAGAGCCCGGTGAGCCGGCGCAAGGGTGCGGCTAGCTGAGCCATCGCGGGTGGCGTGGCCAAGGCGGCCGGTTCGGGCAGTGTCGGCAATCCGGCCAAGCCGGGGACGGGCAAGTCGGGTGCACCGAAGTCGGGAAAGCCGGGGCCCGGCAGCGTGGGCACGCTGAATTCAACAGAGCCGGGCAAGTCGGCCAAAGCCACCGAGATCTCAGCTGCCTCGGGGAGCTGCCCGGTGCGGTCAAACAGACCGGCGACGTTGAATTCCGGATCGGATTGTGACGGCGGGAGGGGCGCACCCGCCAGCCCGGGGCCCGGGTCGGACAGAGTTGGCAAGGTCGCCAGCATGTCGGTCAATTTTTGTGTCGCGGAATGCAATTCACTGTGGTCCTGGGATGTGGTGTTGCACAGATCGACCAGGAAGCCGCTCAGGACGATCAACGCAACCGCGCATGCGGCTATCGCGACTTCCATCGAAAGAGCTTGGCCTTCGGGGCCATCCATCAGTTCATACCAAAGGCAAAGCGCGAACGTACCGATGAGCGCGATTCTCTCTACGATCAGGACATCGCGAACCCTTTCAATCGCTTTGGCTTGGGCGGAAACCAGCTGGCTGGTTTCATGGTTGAGATCGCCCATCAGCTTCACGCGCTGTGACTGTGCGAGGTTTTGGGCTAGGTAGGCCTGCGCCGCCAGGCCCTGCCAGCCGTCGTCGGGGCCAAGAGCGGCGATTTGGGCACTGAGTTCATCGAACTTGGCGCCGCTGGCCGCCAAGCGATCGCCGTTGTCCGGGGTCCCGTCGCCAAGCGATAGCTCCAGAGCGGTCATCAATCGCATAGTCCAACCGCAAACGCTGGATCCGCGCCGGCCCTCCGCGGAGCTTGCTACCGACTTTTCTCGTTCGAGTAGCCACTCAGCCAACTCCCGCGAATGCTCCAGCCACGTTTCCTGCGCCAGATCGCACAAGATCTGCCAAATGTCCACGGGTTGCCCTTCCGGTCGCCTGCCAGGGGGATAGGACCACCGCGGCGCGTTATCGAAGAGAATGCTCGTCAGGGTGGCCTGGGTCAAGCTGGTCAGCACGGATGCGTAAGTACTAGAACGTCATTCGGTGATCAGGGGTGGGTGATGACGGCCCCTCATCGATGGCGGATCGGGTTAAACTTCACGACTGCCGATGAGTTTCTGGATCGGTCGTGGTCCATATCTGTGAAGCCGCATCCGGGCCCACACACTAGGGAGGTCATCGTGCCCATCCGTAACGCCGCGCCGCTAGGCGCCCCCTGCTGAATCGACCTGACGACATCAGACATCGACCGCGCCCAAGACTTCTACGGCACGGTTTTCGGCTGGACGTTCGAGTCGGCGGGACCCGAATACGGGGGCTACGTCAATGCCGCCCGCAACGGCCATCCGGTCGCCGGCCTGATGGCCAACAATCCCGAATGGCAGGCGCCGGATAATTGGACCACCTACTTCCACACCGCTGACATCAACGCGGCGGCCGCCGCGGTGACCGCAGCGGGCGGCTCCAGATGCGTGGACCCCATGGAGATACCCGCCAAGGGCTTCATGTGCATGGCGACCGACCCGGCCGGCGCGTTCTTTGGGCTGTGGCAGCCGCTTGGGCACCGTGGATTCGAGATCATCGGTGAGGCGGGCGCTGCGGTCTGGCATCAATTGACGACCCGTGACTACCACCCCGCGATCGGCTTTTACCGCCGACTTTTCGGGTGGCAAGCCGAACAAGTCGGTGACACCGACGAATTCCGCTACACCACCGCGTCCTTCAACGGTGAACAGCTCCTCGGGGTCATGGACGGCGCCAGGCTGCTGCGCGAGGGGGTGCCATCGCAGTGGAGTATCTTCTTCGGTGCCGAGGATGTCGACAAAACGCTGCAGATGATCGCCGACAACGGTGGAGCGGTGGTGCGCGGCGCCGAAGACACGCCCTACGGCCGGCTGGCCGCGGCCAGCGATCCGACCGGGGCGAACTTCAACCTCTCGTCACTGCGGGCCTAGCCCGACGACACCACGCTGGCCCGGCGGTCGGTTGCCCGGGCCCGGGTGGCATTCGGCTAATCTCGCAATCATGACTCGCCGCTTGCGCCCTGGTTGGCTGGTCGCCCTGTTTGCCGCGGTCATGGGAGCCAGCGCCTGGATGCCGTGGCTAACCACGGCGGTTGGTGGCGGGGGTTGGGCGAATGCCATCGGCGTTGCGCACGGCAACCTGGAACTACCGACCGGCTTCGGCGCCGGCCAGCTGATCGTGTTGCTGTCCTCGACGCTACTGGTGGCCGGCGCCATGGTGGGCCGCGGTCTGTCGGTCAGGCTCTCTTCGATTGCTGCCCTGGTTATTTCCTTGCTCATCGTGGCGCTCGCGGCGTGGTACTACAAACTCAACGTCAATCCACCGGTGTCGGCGGAGTACGGGCTCTATGTTGGTATCGGCAGTGCGGTGTGCGCGGTGGCATGCTCGCTGTGGGCGGTGGCCGCCGCCGCGTTCGGCGGTCGATCGACGCGCTGAAGGCCTCAGCCGGAAGGGAATTCGTGAGTTCCCGACGCGGCGCTTTCACCGGGTTCGTTGACTCCGTACACGAAGGGCGCGAACACCACCTCGCGTCCATCCGGATCACGGAAGGTGACCGCTCCCACGGCTTCCCAGTACGGGTGCTGCTGGACTGGTTCGATCGCCGCCTCCCTGAGGCGTGCGATAGCCGCTTGCTGTGCGGGCTGGTCGGGGAAGTACAGGCATAGCTGTTCGTGGTGATCGACCGCGACGGTGTCGACCGACTCGACGATCTCGAGCGTCAGATTCCAGCTGGGTAGCCCGAATATCGCGCCGTTGCTGCCGAAACTGTCCCCGAACGTCTCGAAGAGCGGAAGGCCCACCAGTTCGCGGTAAAACCGGACGGTCTCTTCGAAGTTCGACGAGCGGCGAGCAAACCGCATGGCGCCGATCGAGGCAAGTTCATGGGGCCAATGGGTGTGCCGGCGTCGCTTCATGTCCGTTCCTTGGCGGTTAGAGCCCGATAGCGCTGGGCGCCGAGTCGGCATGGTGCCAGCGGCGCAATTCATTACCCGGCACCCATGTTGAATGGGTTCCGCTGGAAATGCGTTCCGGCAGTTCCAGTTTGCACACCGGGCCGTCGGCGATTCGGGCGGCGTCGAAGACCAGGCAATACGAGGCGTCGTCGTTCATGTCGGTGGTCAGGGTTACCAGGTAGCCGTCATCTTCGGCCGAACTGCCCACCCGTGGAGCCATCTGGGTCTCACTGCCATAGACACCTTCCCCAGACGAAATGCCTTCCTGATTGCCGGTCAACAGGTCATGTTTGACCAAACCGTCGAACAGGAACCAGCCCGGTTTGCCGGTGGCCGGGTAGGCGTAGCGATATTGGCGGGCGGCATAGTCGGAATTGATGGTCCCGAACTCGGTGATGGACTCGGACAGCCGTTCTTCCTTGACCGCGCCGGTGACCAGGTTGAGCCGCCATCGGTGCAATCGGGTCTGCAGGCGATCCAGCGCCAGGAAGCGGAAGAGCTTTTCCCACTTGGTGCTGCTGGCGCTGGTTTCGAGGGGGTGGGGCGCGCCCTCGAAGAAGCCGTCGAGCACGATCTCGTCGCCTTCCTCGTAAGCGTTGGTGAAATGCAGGACGAAGGTCGGAACCGCCTCGAACCACCGGATGTCGGCAGTGCTGCCCCGGCGGGGGATCACCGCGAAGCGCGACGGCATGTCCGGGTAGAAGCGCGGCAGATGAAGGTTGTGTTCGAGCAGCTGCGGATCCCAGAAAAGGGGGAAGTCGTTGAGGATGGCGTAGTTCTCGGTGAAGGCCATGTCATGCGGCAGCCTGGGCCCGGGCAGCGGGATGTCGACGTAGTGCGCCAGCTCGTTGTCCTGGTCGACAACGCCGTAGCGCATGTACGGTTCTTGCTTGCTGTAGTTGAAGAAGAGCAGCTCGCCGGTCTTGCCGTCGACCTTGGGATGCGCGGATACGCCCCAGTCGAACGGGAAGTGTCCGCTCCAGGTCTCTTTGCCCAGCGTGGTGGCCGACGACGGATCCACCCGGTAGAGGTCCCCACACTGGTAGAAGCTGGTTAGTGCGATGCCCCGGTGCACGATGACGTCGGTACTGGACGCGTCCTTCATCAGCGTGCGAGCACCCCAGCCCTGGTCACGCTTGGCCAGTTGTATCGGCTCGGCCAGTCCGGGCCACAGCGGTTCGCCGGCGTCGTTTTCCGCCCGGAAACCGTCCGTCTGGATAAAACGGTTGCGGTAGAAGGCCTTTCCGTCACGAAAGCCGACCACGTGCAGCATGCCGTCTCCGTCAAACGGCTGATAGGTCTTGAATGCCGGATGCAGTGGATTCTCGGTGTTGCGCAGGTAGACGCCGTCGAGGTCATGGGGGATCTCGCCCTCGACCACGGTCAGGTCGTCAGCGTTCCATTCGGTGGTTTGCGGCCGCCACGGCCCGGTGCGATATGGGTGGTCGTCGTCTTCGGGAAGAGTGGACAGATACTTACCGACGATCTCGACATCCATGTCATGCGTCCTTGGTTGTGCTGACAACGAAACTGACGGTGGTGGCGGTGCTGCCGCCGAAGTTCAGCGTGCCGAACTTGGTCGCGTTCTCAACCTGATAGTCGCCGGCCGCGCCGCTGACCTGCTTGGCCGCATCGAGCAGCATTCGTACGCCGGAAGCTCCGACCGGGTGGCCGCCACCGATCAGTCCTCCGCTCGGGTTGATGGGCAGACGTCCGCCGATCTCGATCTCACCGTTTTCGATGGCCTTCCACGATTCCCCCGGGCCGGTCAGCCCGATGTGGTCGATGGCGAGGTACTCGCTGGGGGTAAAGCAGTCATGCACCTCGAACCCGCCGAGGTCATCGAGGCTCACGTGTGCGCGGCGCAAGGCGTCGAGCGCCGCTTTCCGCACATGCGGCAGCACGTATTTACCCGACTCACCTTGGGCCGGGCGGTCGAGTTCCTGTTGCAGACCCAGCCCCACGGTGCAATGCCCCCAGTCGTCGATGCGGCCGATCGGGCGCGCACCCGGATGGTCGCGCAGATAGGCATCGTTGACCAGGACCAAACCCGCGCCACCGTCGGTCATTTGACTGCAATCCAACCGCCGCAGCCGGCCTTCGGTGATGGGATTGGTGGCATCGTCGTCGGTGATTGGATCCGGGATCGTCCATCCCCGAGTTTGGGCGTTGGGGTTGCGGCGCGCGTTGGCGTAGTTGAGTTGGGCGATGCTGCGCAGGTGCGTGTCGTCCAGGCCGTAGCGTCGGTCATATTCGTCGGCAACCTGCGTGAACACCGACGGCCACAGGTAACGCGCCTCGGCACCCTCGTGTCCGGTCCAGCCCGCCGCGCCCAGATACTGTGCCGCGGTATCGCCGGGCACCGTCTTCTCCAGCTCGAGCCCGACGACGAGCGCGCTGTTGTAGAAACCCGATCGCAGGTCGGTGATCGCGGCCAACGTTGCCACGCTGCCCGACGCGCATGCCGCTTCATGACGGGCGGCCGGGGTATCCCAGAGGCCATCGGACACCGTCGCGGGCATCGCACCCAGATGGCCCTGCCCAGCAAACATCTCGCCGAAGGCATTGGCGACATGTACGACCCCGATGTCGGCGGCCTCAATCTGGGCCGCGGCCAGCGTGCTCGGGACCACCTCAGCGGTTAGGTCCGCAAAGTCGCGGTTTTCCTTGGTGAGGTTGCGGGCGAAGTCGCTTTGATAGCCGCCCAGAATCCACACACCCGTTGTGCCGTCCATAAGCGGCACGGTACTCCTGGTCGGCGTGCGTGCTCCTTCATATCCCGAGAGCCGTGTCGAGGACCGCAAAAGCGTCGGGAATAGGCCGGAAAAAGTCGGTCCCGTCGGCTCTCGGGCTGAACCGACGGGACCTAGGTAGGCGTATAGGCCGGCCGATACGCCCCCCTTTGGGGGAAACATTGCCATCCGCGGCCGATGACAAACATGTTCGGCGAACCCGGCTTGGATTGGGGGGAATCGATGGCTGGGATCGGTCAGGGGCGGGCGGCCGGTGGCCCCCCGGCCGGCGGCGGTTTCTGGATAACCACCACCGTCGGCTTGCGCTGTGGCTGTTCGTCTTCGTTGGTCGCGGACTCGCTGGGGTTACGACTGCCCGCGCCGGTCGCGCCGCGTCCGGCCAGACTCGCCAACGCCATCCCACTGAGCAGGCCGGTCGGAGCCACGCCGCCCATGTCGGGACCGGCAGGCGCGCTCAGCCCGCCCGCGCTGGGCAGCGACTCGACGGCCAACCTGATCTCGGGGGCGGCCATGGCCCAGCTGTGCGGCACCGACAGGGCACCGATCAATGCCGCATGTCCCACGAACGCCGAGGTGGGCACGACGTTGGGCGCGGACACCAACACCTCGGCGCCGGGCCGCTCCGTACCCAGGGTGTTGCCCTGTGTCGGTGCAACCCCACCGCCGTTCGGTTGGGCGTGGTCATTGTTGGTGCTGTAGCTCCAGGGCCTGGCGGTATTCACGGCGGAAAGGCTCAAGCTGGCTGTCGCGGCGACCGCGATGTAGGCGGCCAACAGGTCCAGTTCGCCGACCGGGGTGGGGATGGAGATCGCGGCCGGTGCCGCCAGGTCCGAACCGGCCGGGATTGTGGGTACCTCCGCCGCGAGTCCCTGGGCCGTATCGGTAGCCGCGGTCGTCGGCTGGCTCGCGGTGGTTTGCGCGGTTGTGCCGGCGGTCGCGGCGCCCGCTGCCGTGCTCGCCTGCGCGCGGCTTGGGTCGGTCGACTGTACGGGGGAGGTGAACGCGGCCAACGTCGACGCGGCCTCCGATGCCGCCGAGTACTGGTACATGACCGCGGCGTCCTGGGCCCACATCTCGGCGTACTCGGCCTGCAGCGTCTCGATTGCCGGAGTGTTCTGTCCGAGGACGTTGGCAACCACCAATGACGCCACCTGGCTGCGATTGGCTGCGATCAGCGGCGGTGGCACAACGACCGCAAACGCCGTCTCAAATGCCGTCGCCGCCGCCCGGGCCTGAGCGGCGGTTTGGCGAGCCTGCTCGTTGGCAACGGCTAACCAGGTCGCATACGGTGCGGCCGCGGCCGCCATCGACGCCGATGCCGGACCCATCCACGATTCGAGCGTGAGTCCCGAGACCACCGAGGCATAGGACGCGGCGGCGGAATTCAATACCGTGGCAAGCCCATCCCAGGCGGTGGCCGCGGTCAGCATGGGCGCTGCCCCCGGGCCCGCATACAACAGGCCCGAGTTAACCTCAGGTGGTAAAGCCCCGAAGTCCGTTGCCAACACCTTCCTTAGCCAGCCGCAATCACGTTCGCGGCCTCGGCGGCCTCGTAGGACTGGGCGCCGGCGGCCAGGGCGGCGACAAACCTGTCGTGAATCGCCACGGCCTGGGCGCTCACCATTTGATAGAGCTGGGCATGTGCGCTGAACCGCGCGGCGGTCAACGCGGACACCTGGTCGGCCGCCGCTGGCGCCACGCTGGTGGTGGGAGCGACGGCGGCCGCGCTCTGCGCGCTGACCGCCGAACCGACCTCCTGCAAACTCCCAGCCGCCGCCGCTAGCCGCTCCGGTTGGGTGACGACAAAGCTCACCAGGTCCTCCCAACTCCCATCGCCCATCTCCGACCAGCCGCCAGTTCCCACCGGTCCCATCAGAAGCGCCAAAGCCGCTGGTCTGAAGCCACGCCATCTTCCATGGTTGAGAACCCGGACAGCAAAGCAACTCCCTGGCTGCAGGGTACTTGCTCTGGTGCGCGACGGGCCCGGGTTTGGCCTCGATCGTTATTGGATTCGAAGAATTCTGCTCTCGGTGCGTCCGGCACAGGTCGATGTGGCGTCGTCGCACGCTGGGTTGGGCACGCGAGGTGCGTCCACAGCAAAGCCTCCGCGGCGGTGGATTGGGCCCCTAGTCGTGCGCCAGTGCCACCATGTCGGGCGCCAGCACATCGGTGAGCGCCGACCAGGGCACCGTGATCACCGGAAGCCCGTGGCCAAACTGGTAGTCGAAGAAATGCAGCTCGATGCCCTGCGATGTCGGAATCCAGTTGGCGAAGTTCTCCGCGATGGGCCTGTTGCCGGGCTCGTCGAGCATTGGGCTCGGGCCGCCGCCCCACACCTTCGGAAAGATCAGCCTTGTTTGCTCGGAAAGCCGCTCCAATCCCGCCTGTTCGTTTGCGAACAGGTCGGCAAGGGTGATGGGCTTGGCGCTTCGGCTATCGATAACGATGGTGTTGACGTAGTTGTTCGGGTGCGCGGCCTCTTTGGCCGAGTGAACGCCGGTGATGACTTCTGCGATGGCGACGGGGCGGAATGTGACCGCCGAATGTGATTCGAAGTCCCACTGGGTATCGGGGCCCGTCTCGGCGCGCATCTGATCGAGTTGCTGATGCCCCGACGCGTCGCTGGCCTGGTTGAAGGCGTCTCTGACGCCGGCATCGCCGCCGGCGAGCTGACCGATGCTCACATCCCATCGGCCCAGATTGTCGGGGGTGGCGCCGGTAACCGAGACCATTGTCACCTCGTAGGTCTCGCCGTTGGACACCCCGGACTTCGCGCCGGCGGCCGCGGCGGTGGTTGGCGACGTCGTCGCCGTCTCGCTCGTCGAGGAGGAGGCGGCTGTCGTCGGCGGTGAGGCGGTCTGGGGGGCACACCCAACCAGGCCCGCAGCGGGCAGCGGGATCGTGATTGCGGCGCTCAACAGTTGTGACATTCGGGCAGCCCGAGATGCAAGGCGTGCTGGGATCGGAAGCGCTGCAAAAAGATTCAATAATTCGTTATCGCTTGCGTGTGGGCGTTCGACATCTGGATCGTACACAACGCCGTCGACCAAGCAAATCTCCGGGTGACGAGCCGGGCCGCGCGGCCGCGATGGCTAGCTCCTGCTCTGATGCTCCTTCGGGAACAGCGCCGCGACGTGGCGGATCTTGCGTCCGCAAAGCGCAACCAATCCGGGTACCGTGGGCGCGAAGCGAGAACGGTCCGGGTAGGTTGCGCGCGCATGGAGTGCGTGATGGCTGAACTTGACTGGCTTGCAACCTAATTCGTGGCATGCGTCGCGTACTGTTGAAAGGCTGCCTTTCTCGATGTGGATCATGCTGCACAGCGCTCTTTTGCGGCAGCTGGCACGACTCCGGCATCGATGGGGATGAATGACAGTTGTCGGTGGGCATTTTCGCTATCGGCAACATTGCAGGACCGCGCCGTGGACGGGCGCCGTGGCCTGTATCCGACCGCATCCGAAGATTTTCCACCGCCAGTCGGTCCAGCTCATCGACCTACTGGAGGTGCCCCTGGCGGAGCGGGGCATCGAGCCGGACCTCGCAGTGGCTCCGTCCTCTAGTGGTCGTGATCGGACTGGCTGATGCGTATCACGATGGGTCTAGCGTGAAGTCGGCAAAGTCAAAGCCCGGCACCACCACACAACTGACCAGGGTAGGTTCGTCGCCGAGGGGCCAGGCGCGTTGCCAATGTCCGGGTGGAATGAGAAGCTGCGGACGTTGTCCGGCTCCGATGTCTTGGCCAATTACATGTCTTGTCGCAGTTGATTTTTCGTCTCCCATGTCCACCGCCAGTGGGCTGCCGCGATGGAAGAACCACAGCTCGGCGCTGGTCACGCGGTGCCTAGCGGAGTGCTGGTTTGGCATCAGCAGGAACAGGATCGCGGTGCCGGCGCTGCGTGGGCCGTCGTATTCGGCTGGCAACGAGGACTGACCGAGTGTCAGTGCACTACGCCAAGTTTCGCGGAACCAGCCGCCCTCGGGGTGGGGGGATAAGTCCAGACTTCGAGCCCAGTCCGGCAGTGTCTGCACCGCCGTTGATTCGTCGCGGTCGTCAATCATGTCGAAGGTTTGTGGGCTCCTCATGCCTTTGAAGTTAGGTATGCCGCATTGATCTGGCCACTAACGGGAACGAACTGTGCGTTAGATCACATGCTGGAGGTCGCGGACTCCGAAAAGGCAGTGCGCCAAGCCATTGTCGAAATCGTTATGAGATCGCGGGGGAGAATCGCTGGGCTGTCCGCCGGGGCGGCGCTAAAGGGGTGGGCTATCGCGGGTTGTTCGAGTGGGTGTCGACGGTTCGTTGGTCGCGCGGGCCGGGTAAGGCGGGCGCCAGACTGCAATGCCGGCCCTATTGGTGGTTCCTGTGGCGCTTGGCGGACCAGGCTCGGCAGACCATCAAGACCGCGAGTCCTCCGGTACTGATCAGACCTAGGGCCGAGCCGTGACTGCACACATTGATCACGAACAGGACCAACGCTAGCCCGGACATCGCTGCGTAGAACGCCGCGCTGTACTGGGGTTTCCTCGTCCCGCGCGCATCCTGGTCGTCGTTGGCGCGGCTGGGATTGGGTACGCTAGTCATCGTTGCATGCGAGTCCGCGTGCTCTCGGCGTGGTCGGTTGCGTCCAGCCCGGCAGCGGCCGCAGTCGGGCCAGCGGTGATTTGACCGATCGTGGCGGTTTCGGCGCGGGTTCCACCAGTACGGGTTGTGGTCACGACCCCGACGCTGGAAGCGTGAGTACAGTCGTGGGCGTCGACATAGCGCCAAGGCGAACCGGCTGGCAGCAGTGCATGACCCATTGTGCAGGTGTTGAGACAGGTCGTCGCGGAGCCGAGGGTCTTGCGTCGAAATGGTTAACGCTTGATTGCTTGAACGGTGTAGGTCATCGGAATCCGGTCGCGATCTTCGGCGAGGATGAATTCGCCGTCGTAATCTGGGCTGGGGATCATCGCATCTCCCAACGGATTCCATGGGACTTCGCGATGCTCTTCAAGGCCGGTAACCATCAGCCCGGCGGCGGTGAGCGCGGTGAAGATCTCGCCGAGCCCATGATTGAAATGGATGATCTGGGGTGAGGCGACAGTTCCGTTACCGGCATAGGTTTCATGCTCGACGAACGGGATGCCACTAGTTTCAAAGTATGGGTATTCAACGACGACAAGCCCGTCGGGCCGCGGATCGCTGAGCGACCACAAGAACGGATGGCCCTCGCGCATGAACAGCCTTCCACCGGGCCGGAGCAGGCTTGCGACAACATCGGCCCAGCGGCTGATGCTAGGAATCCAGCACAACGCCCCAAGGCCGGTGTAGACGAGATCGAAACGCTCACCACCGAGTGCTTGGACCGCGTCATAGACGTCGGCCTCGACGAAACCGACATCGGCCCGGGCGCGCATCGCCAGGTCCCGGGCGGCTTGCAGCGCGGCAGGGGAGAAGTCCAAGCCCACCGTTGATCGTGGCCCCAGCCGAGACAGCGAGACCGTATCGGTGCCAATGTGACACTGCAGATGGGCGATATCGAGGCCATCGAGTCGTCCGAGCCTCGGCAGGTCATATCGAACTTCTGCAGACAGAAAATCGGGATCGTCGAAGCTGTCGAGGTCGTATCCATTGGGCCCGGTGTGCAGCGGCACGCGCGACTCCCAATTCGCCAGATTCAGGCTGCGCCAACTGGCGGCCATCGGACGTTGTGACACGTCATCCATGCCGACAGGATTGCATGCGCGGAAGCTGCTCCCCGACTCGCACCCAGCCGCAAGTTCCTCTCGCCAGGCATGGATGCAGTGGATGATCGGTTTGCTGTCGTGGCCTGCCCCGTATCGGCGACAGTATCGCAGACCGGAATGCCAGCCTGCCCGCGGACAAGCGGGCCATGTCCGTCTCCGGCCGGGCCCGTGCCCGGCATCGGACGGTCGAACTTTTCAGGTCGACTCGAACGAATCGACAAACCACTGGCAATAACGGACTGATACCGCCGCGCGGCCATGCCCACCCCCCTCATCTAAGGAGTGTCAAAGATCACCCCTGCGACACCGGCTTTGGGGGAGCCTGCAAGCTCACCTGGTATTGGTCGCGAATGAGGTCCTGAACCGGAGATATGCGCCAATCGGTACCGCGGGAAACCATGCCGGTTTGCAGGTTCACCCGCCGAGCACCGAGCGCAGATCGGCGTTCGATTTCGGGATCCGCAACGAGCGTGGCCCCGGCTGCGATCGAGGGCTGTGAGGCGCCCCACAATGGTTGCCGCACAGCCAGTCCCGGGCATGGTGAAACACCTAAGTGTGTTGGTGGATGATAGCTTGTAGTGCATAGGCCGTGCTTGTCCAAGGCTTGGACAAGGGTGACCCCGGGTTGACGTGCCCGTGTCATCTGGGCTTTTCAGTCGGCGGTCGACATCCATGAATCGAACGCCATGACCATGGTCGCCCGCGGCACCGCCGAAGCTCCCGAGTGGGACGCCTCGGCCGCCCGCGACTTCCTTGAGAGAAAGGTAAGCGTCTGTTGTGTAGCAGTTTTCGTCACATGCCACCCGCGCGCACATCCAGCCGAGTAACGGTCGACGTTGTGGCTGGTCAGCGGCTGGTGGGTCTACGTGGTCGCCTGCGATCGGTCGGCATCCCTCGTGGTGGCCGCGACGTCCAGCTCGCAGGTGATCGATCATGACATCGCCGGTATGGATGGGTTCACCGCCAGAGGTGCATTCGGCGTTGCTGAGTTCGGGTCCGGGTGCGGCGTCGTTGCAGGTGTCGGCGTCGGCGTGGACGTCGCTCGGCGCCGCGTATTCCTCGGCGGCTGACGAACTCACCGCCGTGGTGGTCGTTGGTGAAGCCGAGACGTGGGAGGGGATGGGTGCCGCGAGTTATGCGGCTGCGCACCAGCCGTATGTGGCATGGTTGATGAGAAACGGAGCCGAAGCCGAGGCGATGGCGGCCGAGCATGAGGCGATGGCCGCCGCGTACTGTGCAGCGCTGGCGGCGATGCCCACGATGGGCGAGTTGGCCGAGAATCACCTCACTCACGGCGTGTTGCTCGGGACTAACTTCTTTGGCATCAATACCGTTCCGATCGC
The DNA here is from genome assembly GCF_002355775.1 of Mycobacterium ulcerans subsp. shinshuense. NCBI lineage: Bacteria > Bacillati > Actinomycetota > Actinomycetes > Mycobacteriales > Mycobacteriaceae > Mycobacterium > Mycobacterium ulcerans. The sequence goes on from NZ_AP017624.1 coordinate 878,087, forward strand.
CGTCAACGAGGCCGACTACGCGCGCATGTGGGTCCAAGCCGCAACTACCATGTCCGCTTATGACGCGGCCTCAACCGTGTTTGCGGCGCGAGCGCCACAAACGACCCCTGCTCCACGACTGATCCGCTCCCTTGGCGACGACGCCCCGAATGTGTTGCCACAGGCTGCAAACGTGCTGGGCAGCTGGTCGGATTTTTGGGAAGAATTCGTGTACAACTTCTTCGATATCTTCACTTATGCCTGGGATTCCATAGCATTGCTCGGCATGGATATCGGCGAGTACCTGGGTGACCCCATCGGCTTCTTGATAGCGGGGGTCATCGGCTTTTTTGGGGGCTTCGCGTATGGAGCTGTGTCTGACGCGGTGGCTGGGCTTCTCGTGGCGCACAGCGTGTCCGAGGCCGTGGCGATCTCGCTAGCTCTCGCCAGCGTGCTCGCGCTGGATTTTGCAGTGACCGCGATGGTGCTAAGCGCCGTTGCCGTGCCACTTGCCGCCGCGATCGCTGTGCCAATCGCATTGCCGATCGCATTGCCGTTGGGCATTGACGCGTATGTCGGGGGTTCATCGGACCTCGGTGTGGGCGTGGCAGACGCTGGTTTGCGGAGTGTGAGTGTGTCGTCGCTAACGCAAAACATTGACACTCCAACGCAACTGGGAGGTCTTGCCGGTGTTCAGTCGGTGCCTGGGCCGAATGATGCCGTGGCGGGTATCGATCAAGATTCTGTGAGGCATGGGTTGGCAGGATCGGTGGGTGTGGGGGATGTGCAGTCGTGGGGGTTTGTCGGGACGTCGGGTTCAGTGAGAGGGGAGCCATCGGGCTTGTCGATGTTGGGTGCTGAGTCCGGGGGCCTGCGGGTGCCGGTGTTGCCGTCGTCGTGGGATCTGAGTTGGTCGAAGTGATCGGCTTTGATGGCGGCTTGTTGGCCGTGCTACGGCCACTGCTTCGTCACCGTCTCAGTGTGACTGGCGCGGCCACAACGCCGACCCATCCAGCACCCACCCGCCTACTTGTCCTGGACCTAGTAATGACTCCCCAGTGGCACAACCTCGGGCACGGTCCAACCAGTAGCCATCATCGCTCGGCCGTCCTGCCTGGGTTCCTACTGGAACCCGTTGTCTTGTAGCGTCTTTCAGCCAGATCCCCTTGTCCGCCGCGACCATAGTTGCGTGTACGGTGAGGAGGTGCGTGACGCAAATGTGTGGATACCTCGCTTCATCGTCGCAGTCTCATTGTCGCTGGCTATCGGCACAGCAGCGTGCGATCGACATGAACACGCCACCAAGCCAATCAGCACCTCTCCAGCGCAGGATATTTCCTCTCCCGTAGAGCACCGAATCGTTGAGCTTGCAATTTCGGACATCTCAACGCAGCTTGGCATTCCAGTCGGTCTCAACGTCAGGCGCCTGAACGCTTCCGGAACGTGGGCGTTCCTGTATGGCCAGATCGTCGCTGGCGATGGGGGCAAACTGGACTACAGCGCTACCCCATTCGCGGATGCGTCCGCCAACGGGCTCAAGACCGATACCTATGCGGGCCTATTCCAGGCCAGCGGCGGCGATGCCAATCAACGCTGGACTCGTGTTGATAGCGCCATTGGGCCGACTGATTTGGCCTGGAGCGATTGGGCCGTGCGGTACGCGGCACCGGCAGAGATATTCGCTACACGATAACGAGCGGAGCAAACGCGACACGTCGTTCGGCTGGGCTGTGTGCAGTGGTACGCCTCCGCAGCAGCCGGCGAAGTAGGACGGCGACCAGAGGCGTCCGAGCGGCGGGCACACCGGCTTCGGTGTATTAGCGGCGCACGGCGTCGGCGGTGCGGCCCTCGACTAGCTGGACGGGTGTGGAGATCGCCAAGTTGGGTGGGTAGCCGACGAGTGGGTGCATGTGGTCGGCTTCGCCGTTGAACTCGATCAACTCGGTACCGAGCTCGGCGCAGACCTGCCCCATGGTGTTCTCGCCACCTGCGAGTGACCCGATCCACCGCAGTGGAATAGAAAATGACACCACTTCGCGCAGCTCAACGGATGCAATCAATTGCCCAACCACCATGTTTTCGATTAGTGCCGCATCCAGTGCGCTAATCGGATTCACGCGCCGCGCGCTGCGGCCGCTTCCTGGATCGCGTTCAGATTTGCCAGCAACGCAATGATCACCGTGGCCGTGGGTGGCTGTCGGCGGCCAGTTGGTGCAGATGGGGAGCTGGCGCGAGCTCGCCGGACCGGTTAGGTCATATGACTCATCCCAGCAGGAGTTTCGGCGACGAGACTTTACCTACCGTCGGCGCGAGCTGCTTCAAGCTGCTCGGGCTGTCTGCTATTCGATGGCCAATTGGGGACAGCGCATGTCGTTTCTCATCGCAACGCCGGGCTTTGGGGCGCTGATGGGCGACCAACACCGCTATGGCCACTGGCGACCTGAGGCGCCGAGGGCAAGGGGCGTCGTTCATGACGCGAAGGCCGCAATAGCCGCGAAAGTCGTTGTGCTGCAACGTGGCGATCACCGGGACCTTCGGGAGCTACGGGCTGAATATCCGGCGCTCAGTGCGCGGGTGCCGGTGTTCCACGAAGAGTTTGTGCGGGCGTCTTGCTCGGCCGCGCGGCGCGTCTGCGGGCACCCGCTTGGTCTCCGAGAAGAAATCGTTTACGAGTTAAGGGGTCCCAGATGTTGTCTTACGTGACCGCAGCGCCTGAGGCGTTGGCCGCCGCGGCGGGAGATTTGACGGGGATCGGGGAAGTGCTGCGGGCGGCCACCGCGGCGGCGGCGCCCTCGACGACGAGCCTTGTTGCGGCGGCCGGTGACGAGGTGTCCACCGCGATCGCGACATTGTTCTCGGAACACGCGCAGAGCTATCAGGCACTCAGCGCACAGATGGCGGCATTTCACGATCGGTTCATGAACGCCCTGGCGGGTGCCAGCGGGTCGTATGCGAGTGCCGAGGCCGCCAACGTCACGCCATTGCAGACCATCGAGCAAGACCTGCTCGGCGCGGTGAATGCACCGACACAGGTGTTGTTCGGACGCGGGTTGATCGGCGATGGTGCCAACGGCACTGCGCCCGGGCAGGCTGGCGGGGCGGGCGGGCTGCTAATCGGCAACGGCGGTAACGGGGCGCCAAGTGCCGTCGGCCAAGCGGGCGGGGCCGGTGGCGCCGCTGGTCTGTTGGGCAACGGCGGCACCGGCGGGGCCGGAGGCGCCGGGGCGAACGGTGGGGCTGGCGGCTCGGCGGGCCTCTGGGGTGCCGGTGGGGCAGGGGGCGCCGGTGGGGCCGGCGCTACCCCGGGTGGGGCAGGCGGTGCCGGCGGAACCGGCATTGCGGGCACCGGCGACCTGGTCAGTCCGACCACGGGCTATCAGGGTGGGCAGGGCGGTATGGGCGGCAAGGGCGGTGACGGCGGGGCGGGCATCGGCGGGGTCGGTGGTGGTGCCGGCGGCGAGGGCGGTGTCGGCGGTGCCGGCGGCACCGGGGGTCAGGGCGGTGCGAACACCGGCGCCACCGGCGGCATGGGTGCCGACGGTGGTAAGGGTGGCACGGGCGGTGCCGCGGGTGCGGGCGGTATGGGCACCGACGGCGGCGCGGCGGGGGCCAATGGCACCGGCGGGGTCGGTGATACTGGCGGTGACGGCGGTGCCGGCGGAACCGGCATCGCGGGCACCGACGACCAGGTCAGTCCGACCGCGGGTCATCAGGGTGGGCAGGGCGGTATGGGCGGCAAAGGCGGTGACGGCGGGGCGGGCATCGGCGGGGTCGGTGGTGGTGCCGGCGGCAAGGGCGGTGTCGGCGGTGCCGGCGGCACCGGCGGCCAGGGCGGTGGTCCGGGCGGCACGGGCGGTATCGCCAGTGCGCTAGACAGCGGCGCCGGCGCTCAGGGGGGCGGGGTCCCCAGCACCACCGGGGTGCCCGGTGTCGACGGCGGTAAGGGCGGCACGGGTGGCACCGCGGGTGCGGCCGGTGTGGGGGTCGACGGCGGCGCGGCGGGCAGCATCGGCACCGGCGGAGTTGGCGGCACGGGCGGCAATGGCGGCGCCGGCGCCGACAATGACGTCAATGGCACCTCGGGTATTGCGCCCACCGCGGGTGGCCAGGGCGGCCAGGGCGGTCAAGGCGGTCAGGGCGGTGACGGCGGGTCCGGCATCGGCGGGGTCGGCGGTGGCGCCGGCGGCCACGGTGGTATCGGCGGAGCCGGTGGCGCCGGTAGCAACGGCGGCAACAACACCGGTAGCACCGGCGGGGTCGATGCTACCGGAGGTAAGGGTGGCACGGGTGGCACCGCGGGTGCGGCCGGTGTGGGGGTCGACGGCGGCGCTGTGGGCAGCATCGGCACCGGCGGGGTTGGTGGCCAAGGCGGCAATGGCGGCGCCGGCGCCGACAATGACGTCAATGGCACCTCGGGTACCGCGCCCACCGCGGGCGGCCAGGGCGGTCAAGGCGGTCAGGGCGGTGACGGCGGCGGATCCGGTGGCGCCGGTAGCAACGGCGGCAACAACACCGGTAGCACCGGCGGGTCGGTGCTGACGGAGGTAAGGGTGGCACGGGTGGCACCGCGGGTGCGGCCGGTGTGGGGGTCGACGGCGGCGCGGCGGGCAGCATCGGCACCGGCGGCGTCGGCGGCCAGGGCGGCGACGGTGGGTCCGGCGGCGCCGGCACCCTCGGCGCCGACGGCACCAACCCGACCGGCGATGGCGGAGGCGGCCAGGGCGGTCAAGGCGGTCAGGGCGGTGACGGCGGGTCCGGCATCGGCGGGGTCGGCGGTGGTGCCGGAGGCCACGGCGGCGTCGGCGGATCCGGTGGCACCGGTGGCACCGGTGGTAGCAATACCGCCAGCACCGGCGGGGTCGGCGCTGACGGAGGTAAGGGTGGCACGGGTGGCACCGCGGGTGCGGCCGGTGTGGGGGTCGATGGTGGCGCGGCGGGCAGTATCGGCACCGGCGGGGTTGGCGGCACCGGAGGCGAGGGTGGGTCCGGCGGCACCGGCGTTGCCGACGCATCCGGGATAACGCCTGCCGTTGGTGGACCAGGCGGCCAGGGTGGTGCGGGCGGCACCGGTGGCGACGGTGGTGCCGGCATTGGTGGGGTCGGTGGTGGTGCCGGCGGCCAGGGCGGCCAGGGTGGTGCTGGCGGCACAACGGAGGCATAGGCGGCGCCTACACCGGTACCGGACCCGGGAGCAGCGCGGCCGGTGGCCTCGGCGGTACCGGCGGAGCTGGCGGCGACGGTGGGACACCCGGTGCCGGCAGCACCACGGGTGGCATGGGAGGTAATGGCGGCAAGGGTGGCAACGGCGGCTCCGGCGGCACGAACAGCTCCGGCACCAGCACGTCACCCGGATTCGGCGGTGGCGGTGGGGGTGGTGGTGCCGGGGGCCACGGCGGCAACGGCGGCGGTGGCGGTGCCTCCGGTGGCCAGGGTGGCACCGGAGGCGACGGCGGGTTCGGAGGAACCGCGGTAAGTCCCACCACCGGAAGCATTGGCGGTGGCGGCACCGGCGGCGGTGGCGGTGGTGGTGGCGGTGGTGGTGGTGCCGGCGGCGCCGCCGCTAGTTTCGCAGTAGGCGGTGGTGGTGGTGGCGGTGGTGCCGCCGGCGGCCCAGGCGGTACGGCCGGAAACGGCGGGGTTGGCGGTAACGCCTTCGCCGCGGGCTTCAGCGGGACCGGCGGTGCCGCCGGGGTCGGGGCCGGGGCGCCCGGGGGCGTCGGTGGTGGTGGCGGCGGCGGATTTGCACAACCAAATCTCTCGAACGATGGAACTCCCGGTGAAGATGGCTTCAAAGGCGGCCACGGCGGACTCGGCGGCGACTTCGGATTAGGGGCGAACGGCGGCCCAGGCGGCGATGCTGCCGGCGTGGGTGGGCATGGCGCCACTGCCTACGAATTCAGCGCCACCGCACAAGGCGGCCAGGGCCAGTCCGGTTAGCGCCGAGCCACTCCGCGGCTGCGGCTGTGGGGGGCGATATCCACGGAATGGTGGCGCCCACAACGGCAACCGGGTGAAGTATCACGGCGGTATCGGTGATACCGCGATGCCGGCGGGGAAGCGTCCGGGACGCGCTGGCCATCCGCGACGTAGTTGTGACGCTGGCTGGGCGGAAGCGAAGGCGACACGCTGCGTAGGTGCTGAGGGATCGGGCGGCTTAGTCTGGACGGCGCGGAGGTAACACGGTGAAATTGGAGTCACGATCGGATCGATCTGCTGAACACCCCTACCGCGTGGCCGGTGGTCCTGGCGGCCCAAATCGCCTGCACCAGAAGCTGTCCCGTCGCCAACCGGCCACCGGTGGATGGCCTTCGTAGGATTCGATACCGCGCAGGAAAACAGATGACCGATCATGCCCGCCAGCACAGACCCACTCACCCAGAATCGGAATGCAGCCGAAACCATGAGCAGTAGCCGACCCTTCACCGACCTCACCACCGCCCATGACCTCGGTGACGGAGCGTATAGCGCCACCATCGATCCCATCTGGACCATCGGCCCCAAGGTGCACGGTGGCTGCATGATGGCGGTCTGCGCAGCGGCCGCGCATCGGACGATCGGCGATGCGGTCGACCTGGCGCCAGTTGCCCTGAGCGCCAACTACATCAGCGCTCCAAACCCGGGCGAGGTGCAGCTCACCACGAAGGTCCGCCGGCGCGGACGGCAGGTATGTCTCGTCGATGTGGAACTGTCGCAGGACAGCCGCACCGCGGTAACCTGCTCGGTCACCCTGGGGTCCGTCGACACAAAGCCGCCACGACACAGCGCACCACTGCCCGTGTCGCAGATGCCGGTCCAGCCCCCTGCTGATGCCATACCCGTCTCAGCCGAACATCCCCTGGCCCAGATCCTCCATGTGAGCCAAGGATGCGAGCTCGCGATGGATTCCGCCACCACCGGCTTCCTCGTCGGGCAACGCGGAGCACCGATCAGCCGGATGTGGGTCCGCCCGTTCGCCTCTGACGAAGCCGACCCCGCCGCCGCAACGCTGTTTGCGATCATGGCCGGCGACATCGCCTCGCGCGTCACCGTGAACTGCGGCATCTTCGGCTGGACCCCCACCGTCCAACTCACCACCTACCTGCGGCGCCGCCCCGCCCCCGGCTGGATGCGCGTCATGGCCAGCTCGACCGTCATCGGTGATAGCTGGTTCGAGCAGGACCACGTCATCCGCGACGCCACCGGTCAGGTCGTGGTCCAAAGCCGCCAACTAGCCATGCTTCCGGAGGCCGCCGGGGCCTCGCGACGAACCGCCGTTGACGGCTGATCACGCCCGAGAGGCGCGGGTCTCCCCGACACGTGCGCCTGATTCAAATCAGCAGTTGCCATGCCACCGTGCGCGTGGCCGTTTGACGTCAACCGGATGCTGGGTGCCAGCGATTCCGCTGCGTCGGCGCCTTGCTGATTCCGCGAGCAAGTTGCTGCGGCGGCAAGCCACCCGCCGATGAAGCGAGCGCAGCAGCTCGCCATCGAGGTGGACATCGCAGCGCGCACCGGCATGATGGGCGCCTACGCAGACCTGCTGCCAGCCCACACAGACCACATCGGTGGTCGCCACCCGACGGCTAGCTCAGCCATGCTCAACTCCCTCGTCTAGGGAGTGCCAAAGATCAACCGAAACACCGTCAGGCATCAACCGGAACAGAAACGTCAGCAATCACCCGACGCAATACAAACCACATGGTGCCCCCGGCAGGATTCGAACCTGCGACACCGGCTTTAGGAGAGCCGTGCTCTATCCCCTGAGCTACGGGGGCGGCTTCGCTGAGCTTACCGGGGGCGACTCAGCGCAGCTCGGCGATCACCTTTGCGAAGTTATCCAGGTGATTGTCCTGCACGGTGAACGACGTCACCCCATAGATATCGCGGTAGCCGGCCAAGGTGTCGGCAATCTCGCGCGGTGACCCGCCGAGCACCGAGTGCAGCGCCAGTATCTGTTCGTCGGACAGCTCTGGCGCGTACCGGCGGGTCATCGCCAGGTCGGGCGCGGTTTCGCCTTCGTTGGGCAGGGCGGTGATCGCCAGGTTGAGCTCGAGCGCGTCAAACCGGTCTCCGGCGGCCCGGCGGACAAAGTCCACACGTTCGGCCAGCGGATCATCTGCCCCGTGGACGTTGGACCCGGTCAGCCCGACGATGTTGGCCTGCTGGGCCGCCAACGTCATCACCCGGTTGCCGTTGCCGGCGATCAGGATCGGCACCGTCGGGTGATGCTGCTTCACGTAGGCCGTCATGTGTTCGGGATAGTCGACGCGGGCTCCGGCGCTGGGGTAGGGCAGCTCGGCGGCATCGAACTCTTCCCGGACGTAGCCGGTGCCCAGCCCGAGCTCGAGACGACCTTCGCTGAGCAGATCCAGGGCCTCGGCGTCGCGGCTCAGCAGGGCCGGCTTGTAGAAGGCGGCGTTGAGCACATACATGCTCAACCGCATCTTCGTGGTGACCATCGCGGCGGCGGTCAGGGTGGGAAACGGCGCCGCGGCACCGAGATGATCGGGCACGCAGAGAATGTCGAACCCGAGATCTTCGGCCTGTTTGGCCAGCTCTTGCAGCGCTGCGCGCGATTTGATGAAGCGGACGCTCAACCCGAAGCGAAAATCTTTGGCCACCAACAATCTCCGTTCCACCATCGACACTTACCAAGCACGCGCGGCAGCCACCAGGCCTTGTACCAGGGAGGCGGTGACCGGCGACAAACCGTCGTCGCCGGGCAGGGGGCTGCGGGGCTGAGCCCTCGCACCCGGATGGACAGTTCCAATTGCGCCCCACCGCCGCGGACCCGGTTGACCGGGTTGTCCGGATGCAGCCCGCGTAGCTCCGCCGGGATGGCGTCCAGATCGGTGACCACCTGGTAACCAGGCAGTTCAAGGTGGCGCGCCAGGTGGTCGGCCAGCTCGCGGTTGCGGCCGCCGGCCAGCAGCTGGGTGCCACGGCCGATGCGGCCGTAGCCGTGCAGTGAGACCGCGACGTCGACGTGGTCGAGGAACTCCGCGAGCCGCGGCGACTCGCCGGGGTCGAACCGCGACGATGGCAGGTGGTGGGGGTAGCGGTCGGGATGTCGCAGCACGTACACCGATGCGCCAGCGGCATCGGCGGCTCGCTCGGCGATGACGTCGGTCATCTTCTCCAGGCCGCCGCCGTGGATGGCGAGGAAGCCGAAGCGCGACCGTAGCTGGCTGATCTCGCTCAGGCCGGGCTCGCTCAACAATGCCGAAAGCGATTGTGGCCCAGCGCCGGAAGCCGCCGCGGATACAGGCTGGAGCCAATGCACCGGATCCCAGCGGTGCAGAAAGTCGATCCAGCGTTGCGGTAGCCCGTGATGCAGCGCGCCGTCGATGACGCGATTGAGGTATTCCGGCCGGGGCGGACCCGGGGTGATCCGGTGGTCGATGTACACCCAGGCCGTCGTCCGTCCGTCGTGGGTGCGCACGCACAGCAGGTCACGCCGATAGCGGACCGGAACCCCCTCGGCGCTGTCCAGCGTGGCCAGGTCCCGATCGGAGATCTGCCAGAGCACACCGTGCACCTGGCCGCCGGTGAGCGGCTCAACGGTGGCCACCCCACGTTCGTTGATCAACCAGTCGTGATCGGACAGGACCGCCGGACGCGGGTCGCTCGCGTCGGGGCATCGCACCGACATCTGCCGTACGCACAGGTTGGAACCGTATGCGAAGTACAGATGCCGGCCGGTGAGCATTTAGCGGGTCACCATCGGCTCGGCAGATTTCGACGCGGTGTTTTTTGACGCAAACCAACTCCCCGCGAGCCAGCACGGACGACGACGCAATCCATCCTGCCGTATCGTCGCCGCGCTCACAGCCCGGGCAGGCACAGCAGCGGGATACAGCCCAGATCCGACGGGGGCGTGTCGCCTTCATAGACAAATCCGCCGCGATTGGCCTGGAATCCGTAGTCCACCCAATACCAGGTGTGGCAGACGTTCATGTCCCAGTTGACACCGCCCGCCGGCACCGGTTCCCCGGGGCACCATTGGTAAGGGCCTCGCGGCGCTTGCGGCACGGGTCCATGGGCTCCGGGCCCGGCGTGTGCGGTGCCCGCGGTCAACCCGAACCCGGCTACCGCGACACCCCCGGACACCAGCGCGGCGGTGATCATCCGCTTCAGGTTTGCGGTGGTGTTCATGGTGAGCTTCCTCTGGTCATGCCCCGCTTGGCCAGGCGTAGTCGCGGCAAGTACACAAGCTCGGATTCGCTACCGATCCCAACCGGGAGGCCGGGCACCGGCGGTTTGCGAGTCCTGGCCCGTCAAGCACCCATTGTTCGCGGTTTGGCGGGTGTCGGGAAGCCGTCAGCCGGTCAGCGTCAGGTAGATCAGCGCCACGTTGAGCACGCTGATCAGCACCGCCACCCCCCAGCCGATCCAGGTGGTCAAGCGATGGTTGGTGCCGCTACCCATCACCTCGGGATTGCTGGTGAGCCTGACCAGCGGAAGTACCGCGAACGGTATGCCGAAGGACAGCACGACCTGTGAGAGCACCAGGGTGCGGGTCGGGTCCAGGCCCAGCGCCAAGATCGCCACGGCGGGGCACAACGTGACCAAACGCCGCACCGCCATGGGGACCGACCAATGCAGCAATCCCTGCATGATCATGGCGCCGGCGTAGGCGCCCACCGACGTCGACGCCAAACCGGAGGCCAGCAATCCGATCGCGAACAGGACCGCGATGGTCGCGCCCAGCGTGTCGTGCACGGCAGCGTAGGCGCCTTCGATCGAGGCGGTGTCCTCTCGGCCCTGCAAGTTGAGGGCGGCAACCAGCAACATCGCGGCGTTGACCCCGCCCGCGACGATCATTGCCAGACCCACGTCCCAGCGGGTGACGCGCAACAGCCGGCGCCGGTATGGCCCGGGCTCGGGATGGCCGTGGCGGTCACGGGCCAGGCCCGAGTGCAGATACACCGCGTGCGGCATCACCGTGGCCCCCAGGATCGCGGCGGCCAGCAGCACGCTTTCGGTGCCCTGAAAGTGCGGCACCAGTCCGGTGAACATCGCATCGGGGGGAGGTGTTGCGACGAAGAAGCTGGCCGTGAAGCCGACGGCAATGATCAGCAGCAGTCCGGTGATGACTCGCTCGAACAGGAGTTGGCCGCGGCGGTCCTGGATGAGCAGCAGCAGCAGCGAAATCACCCCGGTGATGATCCCGCCGATCGGTAGTGGCAGGCCGAACAGGATGCGCAGGGCGATGGCGCCGCCCACGACTTCGGCCACGTCTGTAGTGATTGCGACGATCTCGGCCTGCACCCAATAGGTCAGCCGGGCCGGGCGCCCCATTCGCTTGCCGATTTGTTCCGGCAGCGAATGTCCGGTGACCAGCCCCAGCTTTGCCGAAAGGTACTGCACCAGGCCGGCCATGACATTGGCCACCACGATGACCCACAACAGCAGGTAGCCGAACTGGGCGCCGGAGCTGACATTGGCCGCGACATTGCCGGGATCGACGTAGGCGATCGCCGCTACGAAAGCCGGTCCGAGCAGATACCAACTCGTCTTGAACGAGGTCTGCGTGTCTTGCGCCAATTCACCGGCCTTCGATCAGCACCACCGAACAACAAAGTGAGGCTAGCCGAAACAACTCGGCGCGCCGCCGGCAGGCCGCTTAGCGGTAATCGGGATTGGCGAAGTCCGGGCGGCACCCGGCGTCCCACTCGGTGCGTTGGTTCCCGTATGCCGGGACACCACCGGCGCGCTGCAACATCTGCGCCAGGTGCATCAAGTTGAAGGTCATAAACGTGGTGTTGCGGTTGGTGAAGTCATTTTGCGGCCCGCCCGAACCGGGGTCGAGATACGACGGACCGGGGCCGGCCTCGCCGATCCAGCCCGCATCGGCCTGCGGGGGGATGGTGTAACCCAGATGCTGCAGGCTGTAAAGTACGTTCATCGCGCAGTGCTTGACCCCGTCCTCGTTGCCCGTGAAGAGACAACCGCCCACCCGGCCGTAGTACGCGTACTGTCCGTTCTCGTTGAGCAGGCCTGAGCACGAGTAGAGACGCTCGATCACCAGCTTCATCACCGAACTGTTGTCGCCCAGCCAGATCGGTCCGCACAGCACCAGGATGTTCGCCCGCAGGACCCGCTGATACAGGTCGGGCCACTCGTCGGCCTCCCAGCCGTGTTCGGTCATGTCCGGCCACACGCCGGTCGCGATGTTGTGGTCGATGGCACGGAAGCTGTCCACCTCGACACCGTGCTCGCGCATGATCTGCGAACTACGCGCGATCAGCCCCTCGGTGTGGCTGAGGTCCGGGGAGCGCTTCAGGGTTGTGTTGATGAACAGGGCGCGCAGGCAGTCGAATCGTGGAACCGCAGCACTGTCCTCGGAAGTCGCCGTCATGCCAACCTGCCTATCGTCGTCGTCGCAGTCCGGCGTCGGTTGTCGCCGACGGCCGTGATCGTAGTCCAGGCAGGAGTCGATTCCGCGGCTTGGCGCGTTGGAAAATGCGGGCTAGGCGGCCCCTGCCGGCGGTAGGTACAGGCCCTTGCCGGTAACCAGCGGCAGCTCGAGGGTCGTGCGGATGCCGGGCGGGGCGACCACCACCGCAGGGATCGCGTTGACCACCCGCATCGCGGTGGCGACCAATCCGGCATGGTTGTGGTCGCCGCGGCGGCTGCTCAGGCAGAGGTCCATGGCGTAGGACGGTTCACCGGTGATCTCGATCCGGTAGGACCCGCCGGGCTGGGCGGGCTGGGGCCAATCGGGGCACAGATCCTCGCGTAGCCGGGTGACGTGTTCGAGCACCACGACAGGAGCTCCGTCGACCAATCCGAGGACTTCGAAGCGCAGCGCGGCGGCGCTGCCCTGGGGAATGTGACCGGGGCGATGTCGAAGGCGTGCGGGGCGGGTTCGCGCACGTACATCTCCTCGACCACGTCGAGGGAAAGGCCAAGACCCGCCGCAAGCTGGCGGACCACCGAACCCCAGGCCAAACTGAGCACCCCGGGCTGTAGCAGCATGGGGATCTCGTCGAGCGGCTTGCCGAATCCCATGACGTCGAACATGACGACGGCGCTGTCGTAGGTGGCGTAGTCGACGATCTCCATGCAGCGGATCTGCTCGATGCTCTGACAGGTACCCGCGAGTGCCATCGGAAGCAGGTCGTTGGCGAAGCCCGGATCGATACCGCTGACATAGAGGCTCGAGTTGCCTTTGCGGGCAGCATCTTCGAGCGGCTTGACGAGTTCGTCGGGCAGTACCTGCCACGGATACTGCAGAAAGACCGGGCCGCTGCCGACGATATTGACGCCGGCCGCCAAGACGCGCCGATAGTCATCGAGTGCCTCGGGCAGCCGGTTGTCGGCCATCGCGTTGTAGACGGCGCACTGCGGCCCGCTGGCCAGTACGGCATCCAGATCGGTGCTGGCCTTCACTCCGGTGGATTCGGCGAATCCGGCCAGCTCGGCGGCGTCTTTGCCGGCTTTGGCGTCCGATGACACCCACACTCCGGTGAGCTCGAACTCGGGGTTGGTGATGAGCGCACGCAGCGAGTGAAGGCCGACGTTGCCGGTGCCGAGCTGCACGACGGGTATTGCCATGGCTGGTTCCTTAAGGAGTGCGGATTCACAGGTCGGGAACTGGTATGTCGAGGTTCGGATGGGTGAGGACGCCGTCGACCTCCAATGTCTTGCCGGTCAGGAAACTGCCCGCCGGGGACGCCAAATACACTGCGGCGGCGGCAATGTCGACGGGATCGCCGAGGCGGCGCAGCGGTGTCGCCTGCTCCATCGGTGCGCGCAGTTCGTCGTTGGCGGCCACCACTTCCAGTGCGGAGGTGAGGATGGATCCGGGAGCGATCGCATTGACCCGGATCCGTGGGCACAAGTCCAGTGCGGCCAGCCGCGTGTAGTGCGCCAGGGCGGCTTTTGCGGTGCCGTAGGCGGCGAACCCTCGTCCCGCCACCCGGCCCATGGTCGAGGTGATGTTGATGATGCCGCCGCCGCCGGAGTGCTCGAGCATCAACGGAACCGCCGCGACGGTCAACGCGTGGGCGGTTGCCACGTTGAAGGTGAATGCGTCCTTGAGGTCCTTCGTCGGGGTGGTCAGCAGCGTATTGGGCATCGTTCCGCCGACGTTGTTGACAACGATGTCTAGTCTTCCGAACGCCTCGACGGCCTGCCCGGCCAGCTCCGCGGTGGCCTCCGGATGGGCCAGATCGGCGGCGACGACGTGCGCGCGACGCCCGATTGAGCGGACCGTGTCGGCGACCTCGTCCAGTTGGGACTGCGTTCGGGAGGCGATCACCACATCCGCACCAGCCTCGGCAAAGGCCAGCGCAATAGCCGCACCGAGGCCGCGGCCACCCCCGGTGATAACGGCAACTTGGTCGTCGAGACGGAACCTGTCGAGGATCACTGCGGCCTCGCTTCAATTGTCGACCGAGACGGCAGCAACCCTCGCCGTTTCGGGTGGGGCAGTTTCTGGAACAGGTTCTAGTTTGGCATAGCGGCGCCGAATTGTAACGACCCCCGCGAAGTGGAACCTCCGCGACAACCTCGCCTACCGCAGCCCCGGCCGTGGCTGAAATCGCGACGAAATGCTGCCTGCCCAGGGGCGAGTGTTCAACGTCCTGTAATCGAAGGTTCCCTGTTGCTAATGTAGCCTGCAGGCTGCGAAGAAAGCTGGTTGACGTGTCGCGCCCGAGGGTTGCGGCGGGAGTGTGTTTCATCTCTACCGTTAGGAACTGAATTGAAACTCAACCGAGTTGGCGCCGCGCTGAGTGTCCTGGCCTCGGGCGCTTTGGTTTTATCAGCGTGCGGTAGCGACAACAACGCAAGCGGGGGAAGTTCGCCGGCCGGCCAATCGAGCAACGTGAGCTGCGGGGGGAAGAAGACCCTCAAGGCCAGCGGATCGACCGCCCAGGCCAATGCCATGACCCGCTTCGTCAAAGCCTTCGAGGAAGCCTGCCCAGGACAGACCCTCAACTACACGGGCAACGGCTCCGGCGCCGGCATTAGCGAATTCAACGGCAACCAAACCGATTTCGGTGGTTCCGATTCACCGCTTAGCAATGATGAGGCGGCGACGGCCGAGCAGCGCTGCGGCGGTTCGCCGGCGTGGAACCTGCCGGTGGTGTTCGGCCCGATCGCCGTCACCTACAACATCAGCGGCGTCAGTTCGCTCAACCTGGACGGCACCACGCTGGCCAAGATCTTCAACGGCACCATCACCACGTGGAACGATCCCGCGGTCGCCGCGCTCAACTCGGGTACCAGCCTGCCCGACACCCCGATTCACGTGGTGTTCCGCAGCGACGAGTCCGGAACCACCGACAACTTCCAGCGTTACCTTGACGCGGCTTCCGACGGCGCCTGGGGCAAGGGCGCCGGCAAGTCGTTCAAGGGCGGTGTCGGCGAGGGCGCGAAGGGCAACGACGGCACGTCGGCGGCGATCAAGAACACCGAGGGGTCGATCACCTACAACGAATGGTCGTTCGCGCAGGCGCAGCACCTGAACATGGCGAAGGTCATCACCTCTGCCGGCCCGGAACCCGTGGCGATCAGCACCGAATCGGTCGGAAAGACGATCGCCGGCGCTGCGATCATGGGCCAGGGCAACGACCTGGTGCTGGACACGGTTTCGTTCTACAAGCCCACCAAGCCCGGTTCCTACCCCATCGTGCTCGCGACCTACGAGATCGTGTGCTCGAAGTATCCCGATTCTCAAGTGGGTACCGCGGTGCGGGCGTTCCTGCAGTCCACCATCGGTGCTGGGCAGAATGGCTTGGCGGACAACGGGTATATCCCGATTCCGGACGAGTTCAAGTCAAGGTTGTCGACCGCAGTCAACGCCATCGCCTGATCTGAGGTCGACGTGGTCCAAGGCCGGCCGGCCAAGCCTGATCTAGCGGCGGTCGACGCGAGTTCATCGCGACGAGCCGACCGGCTGTTCAAGCTCTTCGCGTCCACGGCGGGGATGACCATCGTCGTCTCCATCGCGCTGATCGCGGTATTCTTGTTGATCCGCGCCATCCCGTCGTTGCGCGCGAATCACGCCAATTTCTTCACCAGTTCGGTGTTCGACACCTCCGACGACGAGAAGTTGGCGTTCGGCATCCGCGATCTATTCATGGTCACGATGCTGAGTTCGATCTGCGCACTGGCACTGGCGGTGCCGATTGCCGTGGGAATCGCGGTGTTTCTCACCCAGTACGCGCCCAAGCGGCTCTCGCGTCCGTTGGGCGCGATCGTGGACCTGCTGGCCGCGGTGCCGTCGATCATTTTCGGCTTGTGGGGCATCTTCGTGCTGGCCCCCAAGCTCGAGCGCATCGCCGAATTCCTCAATCGCAACCTGGGATGGCTGTTCTTGTTCAAGACGGGCAACGTCTCGTTAGCCGGCGGCGGCACGATCTTCACCGCGGGCATCGTGCTCTCGGCGATGATCCTGCCGATCATCACCTCGGTATCGCACGAGGTGTTCCGCCAGACCCCACAGATTCAGATCGAAGCAGCCCAAGCGCTCGGGGCGACGAAATGGGAAGTGGTGCGGATGACCGTGCTGCCCTTCGGTCGCAGCGGTGTCATTGCGGCGTCGATGCTGGGCCTGGGGCGTGCCCTGGGTGAAACCGTGGCGGTGTTGATCATCCTGCGTTCGGCGGCCAAACCGGGGAACTGGTCACTGTTCGACGGCGGGTACACGTTCGCCTCCAAAATTGCTTCTGCGGCTTCCGAGTTCAGCGAACCGCTGCCGACCGGTGCGTATATTTCCGCGGGGTTCGCGTTGTTCGTCCTGACCTTCGTGGTCAACGCCCTCGCCCGCGCCGTCGCCGGCGGGAAGGTCAACGGATGACCACCAACGCGCTCGATCAGCCGGTCAAAGTGGTGGTGTTTCGGCCACTGAGCCTGGTGCGGCGGATCAAGAACAGCGTGGCGACGGTGCTGCTCTTCGCCTCGTTCGCCGTCGCGTTGGTGCCGCTGGTGTGGCTGCTGTGGGTGGTGATCGAACGCGGCTGGTACGCCGTCGTCCAGCCGGACTGGTGGACGCACTCCCTTCGCGGGGTGTTGCCCGAGGAGTTTGCCGGCGGCGTCTATCACGCGTTGTACGGAACATTGGTGCAGGCCGGAATCGCGGCCCTGCTGGCCGTACCGCTGGGCTTGATGACCGCGATCTATCTGGTCGAATACGGATCGGGACGATTGGCCCGGCTGACCACGTTCATGGTCGACGTGCTCGCCGGGGTGCCCTCCATCGTGGCGGCGCTGTTCATCTTCAGCCTGTGGATCGCCACCCTGGGATTCCAGCAGAGCGCCCTGGCGGTGTCGTTGGCATTGGTTCTGCTGATGCTGCCGGTAGTGGTGCGCTCCACCGAGGAGATGCTCAGGCTGGTGCCCGACGAACTGCGCGAGGCCAGCTTCGCGTTGGGCGTACCCAAGTGGAAGACGATCGTGCGCATCGTCGTCCCGATCGCCATGCCCGGCATCGTGTCCGGTGTGCTGTTGTCGGTGGCGCGTGTCATCGGCGAAACCGCACCGGTGCTGGTGTTGGTCGGCTACAGCCGTTCGATCAACTTCGACGTGTTGCACGGCAACATGGCGTCCTTGCCGCTGCTGATCTACACCGAGCTCACCAACCCCGAGCATGCCGGTTTCTTGCGCGTGTGGGGAGCGGCGCTGACGTTGATCATCATCGTGGCCGCGATCAACCTCATCGCCGGGGGGATCCGGTTCCTGGCCACTCGAAGGCGATAGCCCCCGCTCAGGATCCTTGGGCCAGTTTCAGCACCCTGCCGTTACCGCGATCGGCGACGTAGACGTTGCCCTTCTTGTCCACCGCCACCGACAGGGGGTGTTGAGGCCGGTGAAGGGTAACTCGGTGGAGGTGGTGGCCCCGGCCGCCAGCTTGGCCACCGCATTGTTGTCGTGTTCGGTGACGTAGACGTTGCCGTCGCTGTCCACTGCCACCCCGTCGGGGTTCTTGAGCCCGTTGAACGGCAGCACGACCTGGCTGGTGGAGCCGGCCGGCATCTTCACCACCCGGTTGTTGCCCCGGTCAGCGACGTACACATTGCCCTGGGCGTCCACGGCGATTCCCTCGGGGTAATTGAGGCCGTTGAACGGCAGCTCAACCTGGTTGTTCGACCCGGCGGCCAGGGCCACCACCCGGTTGTTGAAGTCGGTGACGTAGATCTTGCCGGAGGTGTCCACGGCCACGCCCTGGGGTTCGTAGAGTCCGTTGAACGGCTTCACCGTCGGCGTGCTGGACCCCGCGGGCAAGGCCACCACCCGCCCGTACATGGTCTGGTTGGTGACATACACGGCGCCGTTGGCGTCCACGGCAACCCCGCCGGGGGCGAAGCGGAAGTT
The DNA here is from genome assembly GCF_002355775.1 of Mycobacterium ulcerans subsp. shinshuense. Classification (NCBI taxonomy): domain Bacteria; kingdom Bacillati; phylum Actinomycetota; class Actinomycetes; order Mycobacteriales; family Mycobacteriaceae; genus Mycobacterium; species Mycobacterium ulcerans. The sequence continues at coordinate 896,369 of NZ_AP017624.1, forward strand.
GAGACCGGTAAACGGCAGCACTACTTGCCCTCGCGGCTCGGTTGAGCCTTTGGGTTTGGCGAGCACGAATGCGGTGGCGCCGGCGACGACGAGCAGCACCGGGCGGTGCCGATTATCCAGTTCTTCCGGCTCTTTTTCGGGCTCGCCGGCGGCGCGGTGGCCGGCTGACTGGCCGGCGGTGTCGCGCTCGGACTGGATCCGGTGCCGACGGCGGGTCGGATCCCGGACTGGCTGGGCCAGCTTGTGCCGGTGATGACGGGCGCGGCCTGCGTGCGCTGGTCGGATACGTCTGGGCGGGAGCGCCATCCGGTGGTGCTTGCCGGCACCGGCCGAGCCACCGTCTCATCGCCCATCGGATATTGCGGCGGCGGCGCAACGGGCTGCGGCGCCGGTGGCTGGGCGCCCGATCCGCTGTAGTTGGTCCAGCTTCCTCCCGCGCCAGGGTCAACGGCTGGAGTCATGAGGGCCATGTTGTCGCCCTGACGCAGGATGGTTGCTTCCTGGCGCTGCTCGGGGGTGGTGAGCGCCTCGTGCGCGGCGATGGCCAGGTCCCCGGCGCTCATGTAGCGCTCGTCGGGATTCTTGGCCATGCCTTTGGCGATCACCTCATCCAACGCGGCTGGAACCCGTCCGGGACGGAGCTGACTGGGCCGCGGGGGAGGTTCCATCAGGTGCGCGGCAATCAATCGTTCCACGCTGTCTGCGCGATAGGGCGGTGCACCGGTCAAACATTCCCCCAGCACGCACGCCAGCGCATAGATGTCGGCACGGTAGGTGACGTCGTTGCCGGTGAATCGTTCCGGGGCCATGTAGTTGTAGGTCCCCACGGCCATCCCGCCCTGGGTCAGTCCGGGATCGGCGGCGGCCCTGGCGATACCGAAATCCACCAGATACGCGAAGTCATTGTCGGCGACCAGAATGTTCTCCGGCTTCACGTCGCGGTGGGTGACGCCGTTGGAATGCGCGGCGTCCAGCGCCGCGGCGATCTGGCGCACAATGGCCACCGCCCGGGCCGGGGTCAGTGGGCCGAACTGCGTCAGCATGGCGCGCAGCGAGACACCGTCGATCAGTCTCATCTCCACGAAGAACTGGTCGTCGATCTCGCCGTAGTCGTGGATCGGCACGATGTGGGGCTCGGTCAGCCGTCCCGCGGTGTCGGCTTCGCGTTGCATCCGCGCGCAAAACGTGGGATTGCCGGAGTACTGCGTCGAAATCAGCTTGAGCGCGACCACCCGGCGATTGCGGGTGTCTTCGGCTTCGTAGACCTCGCCCATGCCGCCACGGCCGATCAACCGCACCAACTCGTAGGGCCCAAAGCGCGACCCAACCCGTGAACCCGGCCCGGTCTCGCTCACGGTCAACGCTCCCTTCGCGTGGGCACCCATTCCACCGGGGCCGACCCTACATATTCACGCTACCGACGCCCGTGGTGCTGGTGCGCCGAAACCGGTGGTTAACACACGGTAAATCGTCGGAGAGTGAGCAGACAACAAAAACCGGTTACTCACAGCGATTTCTGTATCCTGAGACGAAGATGTGAGCGGACCGATTCGTGCGCGAGAGAGCCCCGCAACGGGCCCGAAACGGCCCGAAGGGGGCTGAGCCAGTAGCGCTGAGGCCGGTGAAACTAGATCGGACTCTTGAGGATTCGAATGGTCCGCGGCGCCGGAGACGGTTACGCGATGGCGTTGACCACCGGGATCAATTTCGAGCGAAACGACTCCGGAAGCGGGATGTATCCGTACTCATCCAAACCAACCTGGCCGTCACCAATTGTCGCTTGCATGAGGGCTTTAACGGCGGTGCCGGTCGGCGCGTCCGGGTACTTCGAGCAGACGATCTCGTAGGTCACCAGCACTATCGGATAGGCGCCGTCCTGGGTGGGCCGGTAGAACGACGAGGTGTCCACCACCAGGTCGTTGCCCTTCCCCTTGAAGGTGGCTCCGGCGATCGTCTTGCCCACCGACTCGGCGGTGATGGTCACCGGCTCCGGGCCCGCTGACGTGATGATCTGGGCCATGTTCAATTGATGGCCCACCGCGTACGACCATTCGTTGTAGGTGATCGATCCGTCGGTTCGCTTCAGCGCCTGCGACGTGCCGTCATTGCCGGCAGCACCCCCGCCGACGCCACCGTTGAAGGTCTGGCCGACCCCCTTGCCCCACGCTCCGTCCGACGCCGCGTCGAGATACTGCTGGAAGTTGGCTGTGGTTCCGGACTGGTCGCTGCGAAAGACCACGTGGATGGGCGTCGGCGGCAGGTTGATGCTGGTGTTGAGCGCCTTGATCGCCGGATCGTCCCACTTGGCGATGGTGCCGTTGAAGATCTTGGCCAGCGTCGGGCCGTCCAGGCTGAGTGCGCTCACGCCTTTGAGGTTGTAGGTGACCGCAATCGGACCGAACACGACCGGCAGGTCCCAGGCTTCCGATCCGCAACGCTCGGAGGCCTTCTGGGGCTCGTTCTTCGCCGGGTTCATCGGCGTGTCCGACCCCGCGAAGTCGGTCTGATTCCCCAGGAACAGCTTCATTCCGGCGCCGGATCCATTTGCGTTGTAGTCCAGCGTGTGGCCCGGGCAGGCATGGATATAGGCGTAGACGAACTGTTCCATCGCATTCTTTTGTGCGGTGGAGCCCGCGGCCAGCAGCTTCTTCTTACCGTCGCAATCCACCGGCACCAATGGCGTGCTGGATCCGGTCGACGACGAGGTATTGCTGGAATGGCCTCCGCATGCCGACAACGCCAATGTGCTGGCGAGCAGCAGGCTGAGCACGACGCCAGATCGGTTGGACTTCACGCAAAAACTCCTCTCGGCGGCACGACGAGCATATGTGAACAAGTCGGGCGCTGGTCAGGACTTGGCAGCTTGTTTGGCCCGGGCCTTCTTGGCCGGCGCCTTTTCGGCGGTGCTCTTCTTCGCCGCTGACTTCCCGTCACCCGAACGCGCTTTCACGCTCGCCTCCAGCTTGGCCGGCAGGACGGAGACATCTTCGGTCTCGTCCAGCTCTGCGGGTTGTTCTTCGGCGGTAAATGCTTCCCCGCCTTCGAGTTTGGCGTCGATCAGCTCCTGCAGTTGCTCCTGATAGGTGTCGCGGTAGCGGTCCGGGTTGAAGTCGTCTGCCATCGACTCCACCACTTGGCCGGCCATCTTGAGCTCCGCGGGTTTGATCTCCACCTCCTTGTCCAGCACCGGGAAATCCGGGTCGCGGATCTCGTCTGGCCACAACAGGGTATGCACCACCATGACCTCGCGCTTGCCGAAGTCCTTGACCCGCAACGCCGCCAGCCGCGTCTTGCTGCGCAGCGTGAAATGCACGATCGCCATCCGCTCCGTCTCGGCGAGCGTCTTGGCCAGCAGCACATACGATTTAGAGGACTTCGAGTCGGGCTCCAGGAAGTAGCTGCGGTCAATCATCATCGGATCGACTTCTTCGGCTGGGACGAATTCCAGCACCTCGATTTCGCGGCTGCGATCTTCGGGCAACGTGGCGAGGTCGTCGTCGTTGATGATCACCATCTGGCCATCGTCGGATTCGAAGGCGCGGGCCAGGTCGGAGTATTCGACCACCTCGCCACAGACCTCGCATACCCGCTTGTACCGGATGCGTCCGTTGTCCTTGGCGTGCACCTGATGGAACTTGATGTCGTGGTCCTGAGTGGCGCTGTACACCTTGACCGGCACATTCACCAGCCCGAAAGCGATTGAACCCTTTCAGATGGAGCGCATGGAGTCAGTATGCCCAGAACCCGGGTCGGTTAACAGTGCGCCGCGGCACCGGAGTCCTGCTGCCTGCCCCAGCCCCGGTCAGCTCGCGAGCGTGCGTGTCGGCACGGCGACACGCCGCATCACGCGGCATTTCGTGCACCCTCGCCGGGCCCGATTGTGGGCGTGCGGTGGTCATCGCGACTGCCGCAGGTCGGCCCGATAGGGCAGGTCGGCGCCGGCACGGGCAACGGTCAACGCCGAGGTCAGGGCCGCGACTTCGAGTGCAGAGGTCAGCGCCGACACCCCGATCTTGCGCAACTCGGTGCGCCGGTCGGCACCTAACAATCCCTGCTCCCACAGCGTGTCGAGCAGACCGGCCATGAACGCGTCTCCGGCGCCGACGGTATCGACCACGCGAACCGGCTGGGCGGGCATACTTGCCGGGCCGGCCGCGCAGAACGCCACTGCGCCCTGATCGCCCAACGTCAGCGCGACAATCGCCGGGCCGCAGGCCAGCCAGGCCCGCGCGGTCTGCTCCGGAGGCTGGGTGGGGTCGATCCAGTGCAAGTCTTCGGCACTGGCCTTGATGATGTCGCTGCGCTCGACGAGGCGTTGGATGCGTTCCCGAGTCAGGTCCGGGTCAGCCCTCAGCGACGGACGCACATTGGGATCGAAGCTCACCGTGGCCGCGGCCCGATAGGCGTCGAGCAGCGCCGCGACCGCCAAGCATCCTGGTTCCCGCGCGGCGGCGATGGAACCGGTGTGCACGAGAAGCGGCGGCGCCACGGGGGGTGTGTCGGGTATCTGCCATTCCAGGTCGAACGCGTAGGTGGCCGAGCCGTCGGGGCCGATCCTGGCCGTCGCGGTGGGCGTCCGATCAGCCGTCTGGTTTCCCGAAACAAGTTGTACACCTGAGGATTCAATGTACTCGGCGATCCGTCGTCCGCGGGCGTCGCGGCCGATGTGGGTCAGCAGATCGACGTCGCGGCCCAATCTGGCCAGTCCGACCGCGACGTTGAGGGGGCTGCCCCCGACGTACTCGGCCGGGTCCGGCCCATCGACGATGTCGATCAGGGCTTCACCGATCACCAGCCCACGTGCCATGGCGATAGGTTACGTTGGCCATATGGGTTCGGCGCAGGCCTGGCCTCCTGGACAGGCGAATGGTCCGCAGGTGACGCTGACCAACGCGGACAAGGTGCTGTACCCGGCTACCGGAACCACCAAGTCTGACGTCTTCGGTTACTACACCGGCATCGCCGAGGTGATGATCCCGCATATCGCCGGGCGCCCGGCGACTCGCAAGCGCTGGCCTAACGGCGTCGATCAGGCGTCCTTTTTCGAAAAGCAGCTGGCGTCGTCGGCGCCGGACTGGCTGCCGCGTGCCAGCGTGGTGCACCGGTCGGGAACGACGACCTATCCGATCATCGACAGCGCCACCGGGCTGGCCTGGATCGCACAACAGGCCGCCCTCGAGGTGCACGTCCCGCAGTGGCGGTTCGTTGCCGAGTGGACGTCCAAAGGCGAAATCCTCACGCCCGGGCCGGCCACCCGATTGGTGTTCGATCTGGACCCGGGCGAGGGCGTGACGATGGCCCAACTCGCGCAGGTGGCGCGGGCGGTGCGCGATCTGCTCGCCGACATCGGCCTGAGTACCCTCCCGCTCACCAGCGGTAGCAAGGGCCTGCACCTCTACACCCCGCTCGACGAGCCGGTGAGCAGCAAGGGCGCCACGGTGTTGGCCAAACGGGTCGCGCAGCAACTGGAAACGGTGATGCCGGCGTTGGTCACCGCGACCATGACCAAGAGTCTGCGGGCCGGGAAAGTGTTCCTGGACTGGAGCCAAAACAGCGGTTCGAAGACCACCATCGCGCCGTATTCGCTGCGTGGGCGCGAACAACCGACCGTCGCCGCACCACGCAGCTGGGAGGAGCTCGACGACCCGGGGCTGCGCCAGGTGACCTACGACGAGGTGCTTGCCCGCCTCACCCGCGATGGCGATCTGATTGCGGCGCTGGACGCGGACCTCCCCGGCGACGACCGGCTGCTCAAATATCGCAGCATGCGCAACGCGTCGAAAACGCCGGAGCCGGTGCCCCGAGCCAGACCCGTTGTCGGGCAGGGTAATACCTTCGTGATCCAAGAGCATCACGCGCGCCGTCTGCATTACGACTTCAGGCTGGAGCGTGATGGGATACTGGTGTTATGGGCGGTGCCGAAAAACCTGCCGGAAACCACGTCGGTGAACCACCTGGCCGTGCACACCGAAGATCATCCGCTGGAATACGCGACGTTCGAGGGCAACATCCCGAAAGGGGAGTACGGCGCCGGCAAGGTGATCATCTGGGATTCCGGCACCTATGACACCGAGAAGTTCCGCGACGACTCGAGAAACGGTGCGGAAAAGGGGGAGGTGATTGTCAACCTGCACGGCAGTCGAATCTCGGGGCGGTACGCGCTGATTCAGACCAACGGGGACCAATGGCTGGCGCATCGCATGAAGGACCAGACGGCCTTCGATTTCGACACCCTCGCGCCCATGCTCACCTCCCACGGTTCGGTGGCAGGTCTCGAGTCGGGTCAGTGGGCGTTCGAAGGCAAGTGGGACGGCTACCGGCTGCTGGTCGAAGCCGACCATGGCGCGCTGCGACTGCGCTCCCGCAGCGGACGTGACGTCACCGCGGAATACCCCCAATTACGTTCATTGGCCGCCGATCTCGCTGATCACCACGTGGTGCTCGACGGTGAATTGGTGGCCCTCGACTCCTCCGGAGTGCCCAGCTTCAACGAGATGCAGAACCGGGTGCGCGCCACCCGCATCGAGTTCTGGGCGTTCGACTTGCTCTTTCTGGACGGTCGCTCGCTACTGTGGGCCAGATACCGCGACCGGCGCAAGCTACTGGAAACCCTGGGCAGTGCGGGCAATCTGATCGTTCCGGAGTTGTTGCCCGGTGACGGCGCCGAGGCGCTGGCCTACTCGCAAAAGCGCGGTTGGGAGGGAGTCATTGCCAAGCGCCGCGACTCCGGCTATCAACCCGGGCGGCGCTCGTCGGCGTGGATCAAGGACAAACACTGGAACACCCAGGAAGTCGTCATCGGCGGTTGGCGAGTTGGGGAGGGTGGGCGCAGCAGCGGGATTGGATCGTTGCTCATGGGCATTCCCGGCCCGAGCGGTTTGCACTTCGCCGGCCGTGTTGGAACCGGCTTCACCGAACGTGACCTGGCCAACCTCAAGAAGACGCTGGCGCCGCTGCATACCGACGAATCCCCATTCGACGCTGCGCTTCTGGCGCGCGAGGCCAAGGGTGTTACGTTCGTCGCCCCGACGCTGGTCGGGGAGGTGCGCTATAGCGAGTGGACCCCCGATGACCGATTGCGGCAATCCAGCTGGCGTGGGTTGCGCCCGGACAAAAACCCGAGTGAGGTGGTGCGCGAATGAAATGGGTGACGTATCGAAGTGCGGACGGTGAGCGTGTCGGGGTGTTGTCCGACGGTTCGATCTACGCGATGGCGCCGGGAGTCGCCCTGCTCGATCTGATCAAGCGCGGCGCCGACGGATTACGCGAAGCCGGTGAAAACGTCTTGCGCTCACCGAGTGAGGTGGTGGCTCTCGACGAGGTGACGTTGGCGGCGCCGATACCGCGCCCGCCATCGATCCGCGACTCACTGTGCTTCTTGGACCACATGCGCAACTGTCAGGAAGCGGTGGGAGGCGGCCGGGTGCTGATGGATACCTGGTATCGCATCCCGGCGTTCTACTTTGCCTGTCCGGCCACCGTGCTCGGGCCCTACGACGACGCGCCCATGGCCCCCGGAAGCGCCTGGCAGGACTTCGAATTGGAGATCGCGGCGGTGATCGGAACCGGCGGCCAGGATCTGTCCGTCGAGCAGGCCGAGCAGTCCATCATCGGCTACACGATCTTCAACGACTGGTCGGCACGTGACTTGCAGCAACTGGAAGGCCAGCTGCGCATCGGGCAGGCCAAGGGCAAAGACAGCGGAGTCACCTTGGGCCCGTATCTGGTTACCGCCGATGAGCTGCAGGCCTATCGCCGCGACGGGAAGCTGAGTCTGCAGGTGAGCGCGCTGGTCAATGACACGGTCATCGGCTCGGGATCCACCGCGACGATGGATTGGACCTTCGGGGAAGTCATCTCCTATGTCTCGCGCGGGGTGATGCTGGCGCCGGGCGATGTGATCGGCTCCGGCACCGTGCCCACCTGCACCCTCGTCGAGCACCTGACCAACCCCGACTCGTTTCCCGGCTGGCTACATGACGGCGACGTCGTCACCCTCGAGGTCGAGGGGTTGGGGCAGACGCGGCAGCGGGTATGTGCGACCCCGCCACCGCAGCCTTTGGCACCTCGCGTTGATCCCAACGCCGCGCCAGAGGCCGCCCGGGTCAACCCGGCGCCGCCGCTGGTGCCCTACACCCGTGGGCTGCACCAGGTCGCCGATCGGGTGTGGGCGTGGACATTGCCGGACGGCGGATTTGGCTGGAGCAACGCCGGGCTGGTCGCCGGAGACGGTGCCTCGCTGTTGGTCGACACGCTGTTCGATCTGGCGCTCACGCGCGAGATGCTGGACGCGATGCGGCCGATCACCGATGCGGCGCCCATCACCGATGCGCTGATCACCCATTCCAACGGTGACCACACCCATGGCAACCAATTGTTGAGCCCTTCGGTGCGCATCATCGCGGCCAAAGGCACCGCCGAGGAGATTGCCGAAGACACCGGTCCCACCTTGCTGACGGCGATGCAGACCATCGACCTCGGGCCGGTCGCGACGAGATTCATGCGGGATCGCTTCGGGCACTTCGATTTCAGCGGAATAAGGCTGTGCAACGCGGATCAGACATTCGACCACGAGCTGACGATCGATGTTGGTGGCAGGCGGGTCGATCTGATCAACCTCGGTCCCGCGCACACCGCCGCGGACTCGGTGGTGCATGTGCCCGATGCCGGCGTGCTGTTCGCCGGGGATCTGCTGTTCATCGGCTGCACGCCGATCGTCTGGAACGGGCCGATCGCGAACTGGATAGCGGCCTGCGACGCGATGATCGCGCTGGACGCGCCCATCGTGGTCCCCGGCCATGGCCCAGTCACCGACCCGGATGGAATCCGGGCCGTCCGCGGCTATTTCGAGCACGTGAACGAACAGGCCGAGGCTGCCTACCGCAAGGGTCTGTCCTTCGCCGAGGCAATCGAGACCGTCGAGCTTGGAGAGTATGCGGCGTGGCTGGACTCCGAGCGGATCGTGGTCAACATCTATCAGCGCTACCGCGAACTCGATCCCCACACCCCGGAGGTAGAGCGATTGGCGCTGCTGGTCATGCAGGCCGAGTGGGCGGCCAAGCGCGTCTAGCGGGCTAGCCGGGTAACCCGAGTGCGCCGAATATCCGGCCGCCGGCGCTACCGGCACCCGGGATCGCGCCGGCGCCGCCGGCACCGCCGTCCCCGATCAGACCGGCGTTGCCGCCATTGCCCGTGGTGGCACTGACGCCGCCCGCGCCCCCTCCACCGCCCGTACCGTAGAACCATCCGCCGGCTCCGCCGGTGCCACCGCTGCCGCCCACTCCCGCGTCGGAGAACAGCAGGCCATCGCCCCCGGCGCCCCCGGAGCCGCCGACGCCGATCAACCCGGCGGCGCCCCCGGTGCCTCCGGCCCCGCCCATGTCTCGCAGCAGCCCGCCGGCCCCGCCGGCCCCACCGGATCCGCCGGATCCGCCCGCGGCACCGAAGGGGTTGGCGGCGCCGCCGGTGCCTCCGGTACCGCCGGTGCCGCCGGTGCCGAACAACCCGGCCGCCCCGCCGGCCCCACCCATGCCGCCGACTCCGCCAGTCCGGTCGGCCTCGCCGCCCTGTCCGCCATCGCCGCCGCTGCCCGCGATACCGGAAAACAATCCGGCGTTGCCGCCGTTACCGCCGTTGCCTCCCGAGCCGGAATTATCAGAGCCTTGGGTTCCAGGACCACCGCCGGCCCCGCCGGTGCCGCCGTTGCCCCAGAGCCCGGCGGAGCCCCCGTTGCCGCCGTTGCCGCCCGGCCCGCCATTACTGTTGAAACTTGCCGGCCGACCGGCACCGCCGGCCGCGCCATTGGCGCCGTCGCCACCGGCACCGCCATTGCCGATCAGACCCACGCTCCCGCCGTCTCCGCCGGCCCCACCATTGAAAAAGAACTGCTGTCCCGCGCCGCCGGCACCACCCGCGCCGGCATTGCCGAACAGCCCCGCGTTGCCGCCGTTGCCGCCGGCACCGCCGCCGATCACGAACAACGGGCTATCCCCGCCGCCTCCACCGGCGCCGCCGTCGCCGAACAGCATTCCGCCGTGCCCGCCGGCCCCGCCGGCGCCGCCCGGCCCGCCAAGCCCGCCTGCCCCGCCGTTGCCGATCAGCCCGGCGCTTCCGCCGTTACCGCCGGCCACACCCTGGTTCGTGCCGGGCGCGCCGTTGCCGTCGTTGCCGAACAGCAGCCCGCCGCCGTCGCCGCTTTGCCCAGGCGCGGCACCGTCAGCACCGTTACCGATCAGCGGGCGCCCCAGCAAGGCCGTGCTCTGCTGGTTGATCACGTTCAGCAGTTCCTGCAGCGGGGATGCGTTGGCGGCTTCGGCGCCGGAATAGGAGGCCGCCGCACCGCTCAACGATCGCCAGAACTGCTGGTGAAATGCGTTGGCTTCTAAACTGATTGTTCGATAGTCCTGGGCATGGTCGGCAAATAGCGACGCCACCGCGGTCGATATCTCGTCGGTACCCGCGGCCAGGATCTCGCTGGTCGAGGGCAGTGCCAAAGCATTGGCGGTGCTCAGGGCCGAGCCAATTCCTTCCAGGTCAGCCGCCGCGGAAGCCAACAGTTCCGGCACTGCCATCACATACGACATGTTTGTCCCTTGTGTTCTGGTGAGTAGGCGGGAAAGTGCAGCGTATCGCGATACCGAACTGCGTCGTCGTGTTCTGCGAGTATCGTTGTCGGACTTGCTTTCTGGATGTCGTGCTGTTGCTAGTCGGTGGAGCGGACCGCGGTCACGAAGCCGATCGTGCTGGCCGGGCTCTGCCGGTCGGCCGCGGTCAGTTCCGCAAGCCCGGCGGCCAGGACCAGATCGTCATGGTCGGCGGTGGCCGTCTTCCAGTCGTGTGATCGCAGATAGGCCGCGACGTCGGTGTGCTCACCGGGATAGGTCAAGCCGGCGATATCCATGTCGAGTCCATGGGCTCGCCATCCCTCGGTCATCTGCTGCGCCAGTTGCTGGGACTCCGCCGATGACCCATTGATGGTTCCGTAGTCGGCGGCTAGCCGGCTGCCGACGGCGCTGAGCTCAATGACATTGTCCAGCAATCGAGTTTCGGCCTCCGGAGGAAGGAAACCGATGAGCACCCCTTCGGCCAGCCAGGCGGTCGGGCGGGCGGCGTCGAAACCCGCTGCCCGCAGCGCGGACGGCCAGTCGTCGCGCAGGTCGATGCCCACCGGATGGTGGTCGGCGGTTGGGGATGCACCGAGTCGAGCCAGCGTGGTGGTCTTGAATTCGATCACCTCCGGCTGGTCGATTTCGTACACCCTCATTCCGGTCGGCCAGGGCAGCCGGTAGGGCCGCGCGTCAAGGCCGGAGGCCACGATCACCACCTGGCGCAGTCCCGCGGCGATCGCATCGGCAAAGAACTTGTCGAAAAACAGTGCACGGGCGGCGAACGTGTCCACCATGCGCGCAAATCCGAGACCGGCTGCAACCTCGTCGAGATCAACCTCGCCGGAGGCCGCCCGGGTGAACAAGTCCAGCCCCACGGCGCGGACCAGCGGCTCGGCAAACGGGTCGGCGATGATCGGCCGTGACCGCCGGGTTGCGGCGGCCCGCGCCGCGGCGACCATGGTGGCGGTGGCGCCCACACTGTTGGCCAGGTCCCAGCTATCGCCCTCGGTTCGTGCCATCTTCTTCTCCTTCGACTTGGGCAGGCGTCAATCCACCGTAGGCCGTGTCGGTAAACGGTCACGTCGCCTACCGTTCGGGTATGGCTGCAGTGGAATTGCAAACTCTTCAGCACAACATTGCTTGCGTCACCTTGAACCGGCCGACCCGGTTGAACGCCATCGACGGATCGCTGCTCGACGCGATGGACGACGCCCTCGACGCGCTGAGCGGGGGCGAGTTTCGGGCCGCGATCCTGACCGACGCCGGGCGCGGGTTTTGTGCCGGAGCGGATTTGAGCGGCACCGGACAGCCTTGGACGAAGGCCACACCCACCACCCCGCCGTTCAAGGCCACCTACGATGCCCAGGTCAGACTGGCCGACCAATTGACCCGGCTCTACGAGCTGCCCATTCCCGTGATCGCGGCGGTCAACGGCGTCGCGGTCGGTGGCGGGCTGGCCTTTGCGCTGCATTGCGATATCCGGATCGCTGCCGAAGACGCCAGGTTCGGATCGGTGTTCATCAAGGCCGGGTTCTCGTCGATGGACATGGGCACCAGTTATCTGCTGCTTAGAATCGTCGGTGCCGGGGTGGCGCGCGAACTCATGCTGACCGGCCGCATCATCGACGCTGTGGAGGCCTATCGGATCAGGCTGGTGCACGAGGTGGTGGTAGCGGACGAATTGTTGACTGCGGCGCAGAAGCTGGCCGGATCGATCGCCGAGAACAATGCGTATGGCGTGTGGCAGGCCAAGATTGGGCTCAACGCGGCGCTGGATGCCCCCAGCCTGCAGCATGCCAAGGAAATCGGGAACCGTACCCAGATTATCAGCGGCTTCACCAACAACCCGGCCGAGGCCGCCCGCGCGCATCAGGAGAAACGTCCGCCGGCATGGGATTCGCTGTAGCGTCTAAACTTTCGAGATAATCTTCTCGGCGAACTTTTCCAGGTGGGCGATCTTGGTCTGTAGCGGCTCGGTGTCGGGACCCTTGATGTAGGGCATCCGGAAGCCCACGATGACGTCGGTGACTCCTTTGTCCTGCAGCCGCTTGATGCCGTCGACGGTGTAGGCATCCATTGAGATCACATGGATTTCGAACGGGCCGGTGTGCCCCTCTTCCTCGCGAAAGTGCTGAAGTTTGCTGATCAGGCGGTCGAGTTCGTCGGGATCGGTGCCGCCGCCATGCATCCAGCCATCCAGGCGCGCCGCGCGCCGAAGTGCGGCATCGGCATGGCCGCCGACCAGGATCGGGATCGGCGCGGTCGGGGCCGGGCTCATCTTCGTCTTGGGAATGTCGTAGAACTCGCCGTGGAACTCGAAATATTCACCGGTGGTGCGTCCTTTGACGATTTCGATGCATTCGTCAATCCTCTTGCCGCGCTTGGCAAAGGGCACACCCATCAGCTCGTAGTCTTCCGGCCATGGACTGGTGCCCACGCCCAGCCCTACCCGATTGCCGATCAGCGCGGCCAATGAACCGGCTTGCTTGGCGACCAGGGCGGGGGGCCGGACGGGGAGTTTGAGGACGAAGAAGTTGAACCGCAGTGTCTTGGTGACCGCGCCCAATGCCGCGGTCAGGACGAAGGTTTCAATGATCTCCTTGCCGTCGAGAAACTCGCGATTGCCGTCGGGTGTGTACGGATACTTCGAGTCGGACTCGTAGGGATAGGCGAGGCTGTCGGCGATCGTCATGCTGTGGTAGCCGGCCGCCTCGGCGGCCTGTGCCAGCGGGACATAAAACGACGGGTCGGTCATCGCCTCGGCGTAGCTGAACCGCACGTCATCCCTCCCTTCTGTGAGCGGGCATCCAGATCGATACTAGAACGTGTTCTAGTGCAATCGCGGCGAGTCCGGACAACCGCGGCTACTCGGCCGGCGCCCAGCAAGCACGCGGGATGAGGGCCCGGCTCACACCGTCGCCGGCTAGAGCTGGTTCTCCGGGCCGATGATCGCCCACACCGTCTTGCCGGTCGCGGTGGGAGTGCTGCCCCACGCGCGGCACAGCGCTTCCACGATGGCCAGGCCGGACACGTCGATGCCTTTTGGCGGAGTCTGCAACCGGATAGCCGGGGCATTCCTGCCGTCGGAGACGGCGATGGTGGCCGCGGTGCCGTCGCACTGGACCTTGATCACTGGGGCGCTTCCGGTGTGCTCCAGCACGTTCTCGACGAACACGTTGACGATCACCAAGGCGACCGGTATCAGCCCGGGTTTCGACCACGACGTGAGCCACTCGCGGACCAGCTTGCGGGACTCGCGAAGGCTGCCCAGGTTGGCGGGCAATTGCAGCTGGGCATACCGCACCTCGCGTCGCGCGAGCCGGCCGACGGCCTTGATGGCGCCTTTCTCGGTGGGGTACACCGGCATGAAACGGGTAACTCCGGTTCGGGTGATCAGTTCCCGGCCGGCGCGACTCGCGCACACCAGCAAGATGGGGACATGCTGCGGGGTATCGACCTGCCAGCGTGCGCTGACAAAGATGGACCAGGACGCTTCGTCGGGTACCTGCAGGGCGCTGACGTTGACGACGACGGCGGACGGCTCGTCGAGCGTGGCCTTGATGATGGCATCGCGCAGCGCCGCGCAGTTGGTGGAGTCGATGGCGCCCTCGACCGAAAGGACCACCAGCGAGTCTTCGCTGCGCGTGTCGATGGCCAAGGCGTTGGGAGACTTCGCCGTCGCGTTCACTGGACCCGCTCCCGCTTCCGCGAGCTGATCATCGCCCCGACCGGCGGCCGGTGCCTGGCTAGCCGATCTGCAGACATCCCGAACCGGTATGCCAGCTGCATCCTGTCCTCCGGTTCCATGTCGTGCTCCTCGAACTCCCGCCCGTGAATCGTTAGAGGACACCGACTACATCGGTGGCGCAAACTTCCATTTTCGGCCAATGCGGACGCTTTGGGTACATCGGGTGCCATCTGTCTCGCCCATGGCCAAGAGACGGGAAATTTCGTCGGCTATCGATGGTTCGTACCCGGACCGGGTAGATCGGCGCGGCCGGCAAATCCGTGCAGCATGCCAAGGGCGGGCCGGGCGGATCCTGCCACCGCGCCCGCCTGAACTGCCGACCGCTATCGCAGACCATGCCGTTCTCGCTTGTGTCGTCGTCCGCCACCGCACGAGCCACCCAGGATGGTTACCCACACACGTGCGCGGCCAACCCAAGGCTGGGATGGGTCAAGCCTATCGGGCTTGGATCGGACAAGCGCGACGACTACGCGCCCGACGGCCGACGCAGCGACGCCTACCGGCCGCTGTCCGCATAGGGGGGTGCGCCCAGTCCCGCGACCGAATGGGTGCCCCACGGCGTTTGCTCGATGACACGTACCGCGGCGCTTCGTTCACCTACGGTCAGGGTGCCCGCCCTGGCCTGCTTGAGCGTGTCCCGCGGAAGCGGATCAAGGACCGTTCCCTGCCAGTGGTAATTGCCGTCGATCGGGTTGAGGTGGCCGGCAAGGCGCACATGCACCGCATGGCGGACGCCGCCAATCTCCAACGTGGCCGCCCCGTCATAAATGTTGGGGATATTGGGAATGCCAGTGTCTTCGGGCGCCCCGGCGGACAGGTCGAACGCCCGAAGCGGCTGGTATGGCTGCACCGGCCTTAGCTGGGCGCGCTCGTTGAACACTTGCTGGCTGCTGCGCAGCACCTCGATGCGGGTGCTGGCGGTGCGTTGCAGCAGGTCCACGCACTCGGCGACGTAGCTGATCTGCGCGGCGACGTCGGGACCGCAGATGAAGAAATAGTTGGGAAACCCGTGCACGGCAACACCCAGGAAGGCCTCCATGCCCGGGTACCAGGCCTGTTGGATGGTCAGTCCGCGCGTGCCCACCAGTGTCGGTTCAACGGTCTGCTCAGGGATGGTGAATCCGGTGCCGTAGATGACGGCGTCGACGGGGCGCTCGATGCCATCGTTGGTCCGGATGCCCGACGGGGTGAGCGCCGCGATGGCTGATGCTGCGATCGTGGGCGCCCGCCGCGGTCGCTTGGCGCCGATGCGGCCGAGTAGCCATCGCTTGGCCTGGGGTGGGTGGCGTGCCAGGTCAGTGACCACGCGCCGTGGTCCCTGGGCGAACACGGTGACCGATGCCGCGGAGTCCGCCCACTCATCGATCCAATGAGCGACGTTGGAGTCGGTGCCCAGCACCGCAATGCGTTTGCCCGCCGGACGGAAAGCCGGGTCGGGTGCGCCCGCGTGAAACGACTCGCCCCGGAAATCGTTACGCCCGGCAAAGTCGGGTGTCCAGGGGACGTACACCGGCGGACAGGCTGCCACGACCACGCGGCCGCACACGGTGGCGCCATCGGCCGTGCGCAGCGCCCAGGTGTCGGTGTCGTCGTCGAAGGCCGCGCCGATGACCCGGCCGGGTCGCAGCTGCGAGTTGGCGGGCAGGCCGGGGGCGTGGTCGAGGATGACGACGTCGCAGACGCCGGCCGCCAGCAGTGCCGCATGCACACTCCGGCCACGGAACCCCGCCCCGATGATGACTACGTCGTGACAGTCGTGGCAGTCGCGGGGGGCCCGCGCGACACCGGGGGTGTGGGTCACAAGAACCTGCTGCGCTTCCAGCCGCGCCGCGCGATCGGTCCGAGCAGGCCCACCTCGGTCAGAAAAGTGGCCAGCGGTGCGAAGCCGGCGATCTGTATTTCGCGCCGATGTGGGCTGCTGCGCGCGATCCGGCGGGCCCGCTTGGGGTCCAGGCCCGCCCGTGCGTACGGGATCGGATTGCTGAACAGATAGTTGAAGAAGTACCCGCCGAGCCCGTTGATGTTGGCCATGAACCACCGGTTGACCCGAGGCATCTCGCCCACCCGCTTGCGTGCGCCATCCCGCGCGAATTGGATGTGGCGCGCCTCCTCGGTCACGTGAATCCGCATGAGCCGCTGGATGATTGGCTGCAGTTCCGGATCGTCCATCATCTGGCGCTGCAGCGAATCGAAGATCTCCTCGCCGATCAGCGCGGCCACCCATAGCATCGAACCCCGCTGAAAGGCCAGCGGAAGGGTGTTGATGACCATCCGATGCAATCGCCGTGGGCGTACCGGCTTGGCGCCGATGCGCTCGATGGCTTTGCCGAACATGACCATGTGGCGGGTCTCGTCGCCCAGCTCGGTCAGCTTGTAATGCGTCGAGCGGCTGGTCGGGTCCTCGTGCAGGATGGTGCGCAACAGCGATTGGTTGAGCATGTTCTCGAACCAGATCCCGGCCGAGAGCGTATTGACCAGCTCTTGGCGGGACAGCTCGATCTGCTGCTCGCGGGTCATTTCGTCCCACATCTCGGTGCCGTATAGCGACACCAGCCTGGGGGGCAGGTAGAACTTGTCCGGGTCCAGCGGGGCATCCCAGTCGATGTCGACGATGGGTTCGTAGGACTTTTTGACCGAGCCTCTGAGTAGGCGTTCGGAGAACTCTTCACGACCCGGCCCACTTGGTTTCACCGCAGTGGTCATCGCTTGGCGTCCCTTCATTAGGTGCTTCAGACGTTAGGGAGATCACACTCGATAGTCAATACCCATGGTACTGGGTATCGCTGGTAACGGATAGGTATTTCGCGATCTCAATTACGTTGTGTTGCAAGACCCCGACGACCTCCCGGAAGGACGCCATGGTGAGTCGGCATATTCACGTCATCGGTATCGGCGCCGGTGATCCCGACTATGTGACCGTCCAGGCGATCAACGCGCTCAATGACACGCAAGTGTTTTTCGCGATGGACAAAGGCGAGGCCAAAAGTGAGCTAGTGGAGTTGCGCCGTGCGATATGCGCACGATTTATCCGCGAGCCGAGATATCGCTTCGTCGAGTTGCCCGACCCCAAGCGTGCGGTGGATGCCCATTACGAGGACGCGGTTTCGCAGTGGCACGCGCAGCGGGCGCGGATCTGGGCGAGGGCCATCAGCACCGAACTGGGGCCCGGTGGGGTGGGGGCTTTTCTGGCCTGGGGCGACCCCTCGCTCTATGACAGCACCCTGCGCATCCTGGATGCGGTGTCCGCCGAGGTGGACTTCAGCTACGACGTCATCCCGGGCATCACGGCAGTTCAGGCGTTAACGGCCCGGCATCGAATTCCGCTCAACGACGTGGGCGCGCCCGTCGTCATCACCACGGGCCGGCAATTGCGCGCCCGCCAAGTCGCCCGCACGGCGGTAGTCATGCTCGACGCCGATTGCTCGTTTCGGGCCTGCCCGCCGCAGACTCGCATTTGGTGGGGCGCCTATCTGGGCACCGGAGACGAACTGCTCGTTGCGGGCACGGTCGGCGAAGTCGGCGAGCGCATCGCGGCATTGCGTGCCGAGGCTCGAGCGCGCCACGGCTGGATCATGGATACCTATCTAATTCGAACTTATTAAGGGCTTGCGTAGGCGAGCGCGCTGAACTGCACTGGCTCAATGATGAATTAAGGATTTGGTTTAAGCGCCAGTATCGGGCGCTAGATCGCGCTAGCATCGGCGTCCTACTCAACTTGTGTCGAAGGTCACGTTTTGGCAGTTGCGCTGTCGTGGGGTCGGGAGGTTTTTCAATGTCGTGGGTGATCGCAGCGCCCGAGTATGTGGCAGCAGCGGCCAACGATCTCGGGGGTATCGATTCGACTCTTGCTCAGGCCAACGCGGCCGCGTTGGCACCGATCACCACGGTGTTGCCCGCAGGCGCCGACGAGGTGTCGGCTGCGATTTCGTTCTTGTTCGGTGCGCACGCCCAGGCCTACCAGGCGCTCAGTGCGCAGGCTGCGTCGTTCCACCAGCAGTTCGTCCAGCTGATGAGCGGCGGTGCCACGGAGTATGCCGCCGCCGAGGCGGCCAACGTGACGCCGATGCAACAGGTCGAGAACCTGGTAAATGCACCGGTGCTGGGTCTGACCGGGCGTCCGTTGATCGGCAATGGTGCCAACGGAGCCGCGGGCACCGGGGCGGCCGGGGGTGATGGCGGCTGGCTGTACGGCAACGGCGGCAACGGCGGCTCGGGCGCGGCGGGCCAGGCCGGTGGTAACGGTGGGTCGGCCGGGCTGTTGGGCAATGGCGGAAACGGCGGCGCCGGCGGAGCGGGCGCCGCGGGTGCCTCGGGGGTATCCGGCCAGGCCGGTGGTAGCGGCGGTATGGGTGGCAGCGGTGGGTTGCTGTACGGCCTGGGCGGCACCGGCGGTATGGGTGGCCTTGGCGGCAACGGTGGCGCCGCCACCACGGCCGGCACCAATGGTGGCGCCGGCGGCGACGGCGGCCTGGGCGGGCGCGGCGGATTCTTATTTGGTGATGGCGGGCTAGGGGGTCAGGGCGGCGACGGTGGCGACGCCACCGGCTCCACCAACGCATCAGGTACCGGCGGCACCGCGGGCTCCGCCGGCAACGGCGGCGACGGCGGCCACAGCGGATGGTTGTACGGCAACGGCGGTAACGGCGGCAATACCGGCAACGGTGGGACATTCCAGGCCAGCGCCGACACCATCTTGTCCGGTGCCGGAGGTGGAAACTTTGCGGTAACCGGCGGTAATGGCGGCGACTCCGGGCTGTTCGGCATGGGCGGCGCCGGTGGTAACGGCGGCAACGGTGGGGCAGGTCAGGCCGCCGCCGGCGACCTGACCTTTGCCGGCGCTGGTGGTGACGGCGCCTTCGGCGGTAACGGCGGCAACGGCGGGTTCATCTGGGGCAACGGGGGCGTCGGCGGCGACGCCGGGGACGGTGCGGCCGGCGGAGCGGGCACCAACAACTTCCAGTCGTATGCCGGCGCTGGCGGCTTCGGCGGCTTCGGCGGTACCGGCGGCCAAGGCGGTCTGTTCGGTAACGGCGGTAACGGTGGCAGCGGCGGTAACGGCGGCGACGGCGGCGGGGGTGCGCGCAATGGTGCCGATGCCGGTCCGGGCGCGCTCGGCGGCCAAGGTGGCAGCGCGCTGCTGTTCGGCAACGGCGGCGCCGGCGGAGATGGCGGTGCTACCGGGACGCCCGGCACCTACAGCGATGGCACCGGTACCGGCAGCGTCTACCAGACCAGTGACGGCGGTGGTGGCGGTGACGGCGGCTTCTTCTTCGGTAACGGAGGCAAGGGTGGCGCGGCGGGCAGCATCCCGGCAGGCTTCATGGCTCCCAGCGAGAACGGCATCGGCGGTACTGGCGGTGACGCCGGGCTTATCGGCAACGGTGGGGACGGAGGGGCCGGTGCCCCCGCCGCCCAGGGCGGTATCGGTGGCTTGGGCGGTTCCGGCGGAAAGCTGTTCGGCACGGCTGGGGCGCCCGGACCGGCGTAGCCGCCGATTGCCAGGCGGGTGCCGCCCCATCCGGATCGCGATTGAAACCCTTGGTAGCCGTCAGAGGAGCCATCGATGTCTTACCTCTTCGCTGCGCCCGAGTTAGTTGCTTCTGCAGCAACGGATTTGGCGGGCATCGGTTCGTCGATCAACGCGGCCAGCGTTGCCGCGGCGGCACCGACGACGGGGGTACTGGCCGCCGGGGCGGATGAGATTTCTGCAGCCGTGGCGGGAATGTTCGCCGCACACGCGCAGGCCTATCAGGCCCTCAGCCAGCAGGCGGACACATTTCACGCACAGTTCGTGAAGCTGCTGAACTCCGGCGCCAGCGCCTACACCGGCGCCGAGGCGGCGAATGTGTCGCCGCTGCAACAAGCCCTTGACGCTCTCAATGCGCCGGTACAACAACTGACCGGCCGCCCGCTGATCGGCAACGGCGCCGACGGGATCAACGGGACGGGGCAAAGCGGCGGTGATGGCGGCTGGCTACTCGGCAACGGCGGCAAGGGCGGGTCCGGCGCGGCGGGTCAGGCCGGCGGGAACGGCGGGTCGGCCGGGCTGTTGGGCAACGGCGGTGCCGGCGGTGCCGGTGGCGCCGGTGCGTCCGGGGCCGCCGGCGACAGTGGCCTGACCGGCGGCAACGGGGGAATCGGGGGCGCGGGACGATTTCTGTACGGCCTCGGCGGCAATGGCGGGATCGGTGGCCACGGCGGCGACGGCGGCGCGGCCACCGGAACCGGCACCGACGGCGGCAATGGTGGTAACGGCGGCCTGGCCGGCGCGGGCGGACTGCTCTTCGGCAACGGTGGAGTTGGTGGTCAGGGAGGCGACGGTGGCGACGCCACCGGCGGCAGCGCCACATTCAGTGGCGGCCTCGCGGGCTCGGGTGGCAACGGCGGCAATGGCGGTCAGAGCGGGTGGCTGTACGGCAATGGTGGGGACGGCGGAAACAGCGGTAGCGGTGGCACCTTCGAGAGCGCCGGGGGCTCCGTCCTCAGCGGCGCGCAAGGCGGTGGTTTCGCCGCCTCTGCCGGTAACGGCGGCAATTCCGGGCTGTTCGGCAACGGAGGCAGCGGCGGCAACGGCGGCAACGGCGGACTCGGCCAGGCCGCGAGCGGCGACGATAGCCAGGGCGGCATAGGTGGCGATGGCGCGCAGGGCGGCAACGGTGGCAAGGCGGGCTTCTTCTACGGCAACGGCGGCAATGGCGGCTTCGGCGGAAACGGCGCCAATGGCGGAGACAACTCCGGCACGTCATCTGCCGTCAACGGTGCCGGCGGCATGGGCGGCTGGGGCGGCGCCGGCGGCCAGGCGGGTCTGATCGGCAACGGCGGCACCGGGGGAGCCGGCGGCAGCGGTGGTGCCGGCGGGAGCGGCGGCACCGAAAACGGCGACGCCGGTCCCGGCGGGTTCGGCGGCCATGGCGGCGACGCGCTGCTGTTCGGCAACGGCGGCAACGGCGCCAACGGCGGAAACACCGGGGCCCCCGGGACGCTCAGCGGCGGCGGCACCGGGACCGTGTACCTGACCAGCAATGGCGGCGACTGCGGTCAGGGAGGCATCTTCTTGGGCAACGGCGCCAACGGTGGTGCGGCCGGGAATGTGCCCGCCGGCTTCATGGCGCCTTCGCTCAACGGTATCGGTGGTGACGGCGGCGACGCCTTCCTGATCGGCAACGGTGGCAACGGCGGTGCCGGTGCCGGTAGCGACCAGGGTGGCACCGGCGGCACCGGTGGAACGGGCGGATTGCTCTTGGGCCTGCCCGGGTTGGAGGGGCCCGCATAGCCCGCCACACACACGAGTATTTGCCGAGCCCGATGTCGGGCCCAGCCCGCAGCGTCTGACTCGGGCTGCAATGCGAAAAATCCCGCGGATATGTCGGGATCTCACAGGAGGTCTTTAAGTGTCCTTTCTCTACGCCGCACCCGATTTCGTGGCCGCTGCGGCCACCGATTTGGCCAGTATCGGTTCGTCGATCAATGCGGCCAGCGTTGCCGCGGCCGCGCCGACGACGGGGATACTGGCCGCCGGCAGCGACGAGGTGTCTACGGCCATTGCCGGAATGTTCGCCGCACACGCTCAGGCATATCAGGCGCTGAGCACCCAGGCGGACCTGTTTCACGCACAGTTCGTGCAGCTGCTGAACTCCGGCGCCAGCGCCTACACCGGCGCCGAGGCGGCAAATGCTTCCCCGCTGCAACCGGTACTGGACGCGGTGAATGCGCCGTCGCAGGCGCTGACCGGGCGTCCGCTGATCGGCAACGGCGCCGGCGGCGCGGCGGGAACCGGGCAGAACGGCGGCGACGGCGGCTGGTTGATCGGCAGCGGCGGCAGGGGCGGTTCCGGCGGCGTCGGCCAGAAGGGCGGCAATGGCGGCTCCGCCGGCCTCTGGGGCAACGGCGGTAACGGAGGCCTCGGTGGTGAAGGTGTCCAAGGCGGACCGGGCCACCCCGGCCAGGCCGGCGGTAACGGCGGTAACGGTGGCAACGCCGGCTTGCTGCAAGGGGTTGCCGGAAACGGCGCGGCTGGAGGGTTGGGCGGCAACGGCGGCACGGTGGGTACGGGTCAGAGCACCAACGGCGGGGCCGGGGGCGATGGCGGTTCCGGCGGCTCCGCGGGGCTGTTCGGCGGCGGCGGTGCTGGGGCGCTCGGTGGCGACGGCGGAAATGGCGTGGGTAGTGACGGGAGCGGCGGCGGCGCCGGTAGCGGTGGCGACGGCGGCAACGGAGGATTTTTCTACGGCGACGGTGGCAACGGTGCCGACGCCGGTAGCCCCGGCGCAGGTCAGTCGTCATTCGGCTCGCTCGGCATCGCGGGCGAGGGTGATGGCGGCGATGGCGGGATTGCGTTTCTGATCGGCAACGGGGGCAACGGTGGTGCCGCGGCCGCATTCGGCTTCCATGGTCTTGGCGGCAACGGTGGATTGCTGTTCGGCAAGGCCGGGGCCGACGGTCCGGGTAGGTAACCTGGCGCGGATGGACACCCCGTTGCGACCATCGGCACACTGAACAGGTGCCCGAACTCCCGGAGATCGAAGCGCTGGTCGACCACCTGCGCCGGCACGCCGTCGGGACCACCATCGGCCGCGTCGATGTGGCCGCGCTGTCGGTGCTGAAAACCTTCGACCCGCCGATCAATGCCCTGCACGGCCAGACCGTGACCGGTGCGGGCCGGTGGGAAAATACCTGGGGGTGCAGGCGGGGCCGCTGTGGTTGATCGCGCACCTCTCGCGGGCGGGCTGGTTGCGCTAGTCGGACAAGCTGGCGGCGGCCCCATTGCGCCCAGGCAAAGGCCCGATCGCGTTGCGCGTCCATCTCGGCACCCCCGGGGTGGCACCCGGCTTCGATCTCACCGAAGCCGGGACCCAGAAGCGCCTGGCAGTCTGGCTGGTCGAGGATCCGCGGCAGGTGCCCGGCATCGCCACGCTCGGACCGGATGCGCTCGAACTCGGGCCCGAGGAGCTGGCCGGCGTCTTGGGCCCCCACACCGGCCGGATCAAGACGGTCATCACCGATCAGAAGGTGATCGCGGGCATCGGCAACGCCTACAGCGACGAAATCCTGCACGTCGCGAAGATCTCGCCGTTCGCCACGGCCGCAAAACTGTCCGAAGAACAACTTGCCGCCTTGCACGACGCGGTGGTTTCCGTTCTCACCGACGCGGTCAGCCGTTCCGTCGGCCAGGGCGCCGCCACGCTCAAAGGGGAGAAGCGTTCCGGCCTGCGGGTGCACGCGCGCACCGGCCTGCCGTGCCCGGTGTGCGGGGACACCGTGCGAGAGGTTTCGTTCGCGGACAAGTCATTTCAATATTGCGCGACCTGCCAGACCGGCGGCAAAGTGCTGGCCGACCGGCGCATGTCGCGGCTACTCAAGTAGTGGCGCTCGAGCATCGCGGCGCTGCGCAGGGTAACCGCCCGTCGGCCCGACAACTCGACGCTGGGCGGGCAGCCGATATGCTGCGCGAATGACCCGCCAGAAAATTCTCATCACCGGCGCCAGTTCCGGGCTGGGTGCGGGCATGGCCCGCGCTTTCGCTGCCCGAGGCCGCGACCTAGCGTTGTGCGCGCGACGCACCAATCGTCTCGAAGAATTGAAAAGCGAACTCGCGCAAAAACATCCAGAAATCACGATCGCGATAGCCGAGCTGGACGTCAACGACCACGACCAAGTGCCCAAGGTATTTGCCGAGTTGCGCGATGAACTGGGCGGCATCGATCGCGTCATCGTCAACGCCGGCATCGGCAAGGGTGCACCGTTGGGCTCGGGCAAACTGTGGGCGAACAAGGCGACGATCGAGACCAACCTGGTGGCGGCGCTGGTGCAGATCGAAACGGCGCTGGAGATGTTTCACAAGAGCGGTTCTGGCCACCTGGTGCTCATCTCCTCGGTGCTCGCCAGCAAGGGAGTGCCGGGCGTGAAAGCCGCCTACGCAGCGAGCAAAGCTGGCCTGAGCTCGTTGGGCGAGTCCTTGCGCGCCGAGTACGACAAGGGCCCGATCACCGTCTCGGTGATGGAACCGGGCTACATCGAGTCCGAGATGACGGCGAAATCGGGCAGCACAATGTTGATGGTGGACAACGAAACCGGTGTCAACGCGCTGGTCTCCGCCATTGAACGCGAACCTGGCCGGGCCGCGGTGCCCTGGTGGCCGTGGGCGCCGCTGGTGCAGTTGATGCGGGTGCTGCCGCCGCCGCTAGCCAAGAAGTTCGCCTAGCGCCTGCTCGCGCCCCTAGTGCCTAGGTGCGCGAGCGTGCGTGTCTGTGCGCGACACGCCGTTCGCTTGTGCACAATTGCGCACGCTCGCGCCACCGCTCTAGCCGGTGCGTCCGCGTTGGGTTCGGTATCGACGTACCAACGCGTCGGTGGAGCTGTCCGACTGCCGCTGCGGTGAGCCATCGCTGGTGATCACCGGAAGCAACGCCTTTGCCTGAGTCTTGCCCAATTCCACGCCCCACTGATCGAACGAGTCGATACCCCACACCACGCCTTCGGTGAACACCTGATGTTCGTAGACGGCGATCAGCTGTCCCAACACCGACGGCGTAAGCCGTTTGGCCAGAATGGAAGTCGACGGCCGGTTGCCGGGCATCACCTTGTGCGGCACCACCGCGGCGGGGGTGCCCTCGGCGGCGATCTCCTCGGCGGTCTTGCCGAACGCCAGCACCTGGGTCTGGGCGAAGAAGTTGCTCATCAACAGGTCGTGCATGCTGCCGGTGCCCTCGACGGTCGGCAGGTCATCGATGGGCTGACTGAAACCGATGAAGTCTGCCGGCACCAGCCGGGTGCCTTGATGCAGCAACTGGTAGAAGGCGTGTTGACCGTTGGTTCCTGGCTCGCCCCAATAGATTTCACCAGTATCGGTGGTGACCGCTGTACCGTCGGCGCGGGTCGATTTTCCGTTGGACTCCATGGTCAACTGCTGCAGATAGGCGGCGAATCGCGCCAGGTCATTGGAGTAGGGCAACACGGCGCGCGACTGCGCACCCAGGAAGTTGGAGTACCACAGCCCGATAAGCCCAAGCAGCGCAGGCGCGTTAGACTCCGGCGGAGCGGTCCTGAAGTGCTCGTCGACGATGTGGAATCCGGATAGGAAGTCGGCGAAGGCCTCCCGGCCGATCGCGGCCATCACCGAGAGTCCGATCGCGGAGTCGACCGAATAGCGTCCACCGACCCAGTCCCAGAATCCGAACATATTGTCGGTGTTGATCCCGAAGTCGTCGACCAGACGCCGGTTGGTGGAGACCGCAACGAAGTGTTGCGACACCGCCGCATCGCCGAGTGCGTCGGTTAGCCAACGCCGTGCGGCGGTCGCGTTGGTCAGCGTCTCGAGGGTGGAAAACGTCTTCGACGCGACAATGAAAAGTGTTGTGGCCGGGTCCAAGTCGGCCAGCGTGGCGATGAGGTCGGCCGGGTCGACGTTGGAGACGAAACGGGCTGAAATCCCGGCGTCGGCGTAGTGGCGCAGCGCTTGGTAGACCATGACCGGGCCCAGATCTGATCCGCCGATGCCGATGTTGACGACGGTGCTGATCCGCTTCCCGGTGGCGCCGGTCCACTCCCCACTGCGCAACCGGTCGGTGAAGTCGCCCATCGCGTCCAGCACCGCGTGCACGTCCTCAACCACGTTGCGGCCATCCACGATCAACTCGGCGTCACGGGGCAGCCGCAGCGCCGTGTGCAGAACCGCCCGGTCCTCTGAGGCGTTGATGTGGGCACCCGCGAACATCTGGTCACGGTGTGCTTCCAGATTTGCCGTACGCGCCAGATCGACCAGCAAACTTATTGTGTCGCGAGTGATCCGGTGCTTGCTGTAGTCGATGTAGAGGTCGCCGACGGTGACCGTGAGATCGTGGCCGCGATTGGGATCGTCGGCGAAGATCTGCCGAAGGTGGGTTTCTCCGATCTGATCGTGATGCTTGCGCAGGGCTTCCCACGCCGGGGTGGCGGTGATGTCAGGGATTGATTGCTCGGAGGTCATGGTTCGACCCTAATGCGGTCGGATTCGCGCTAGTAGGGGCGTCTAGCCCGCGCCCAGCACACGTCGTAGATCCGGCAGGATGGCCTGTAACTGCGCGCCCCAGTACTGCCACGTGTGTAGCCCGTTGTCGGGAAAATTGAATACGCCGTTGTAGCCGCCGGCCGGTTTGTATTTGCTCTGGAATGCCTTGTTGCTCACTCGGGTGGCGTTTTCCAGCAGACTGGCCCCGGGCTTGTCCCCGCCCAGTTCTGCCGAGGGGGTGCCGTTGCCGGAATAGACCCAGATGCGGATGTTGTTGGCGACCAGCTTTGCGGCATTGACCGTCGGATCGTTTTGCGCCCATGCGGGATCCTCCGCAGGGTCCCACATGGCATCGGAGTGAAAGCCACCCGCACCCAGTTGCGCGACACTGACCAGCGACGGCCACTTGCCCGCGGACAAGTTCAGAAAGCCCGACATGGACGAGGCGTAGACGAAGTTGCTGGGCTGGCGGGCCGCCAGGATCAGCGACGCGGATCCGGCCATCGACGCGCCCACCACCGCGTTGGCCATCTGGCTGACGCCCTTGTTGTTCTCCAGCCAGGCGGGCAGTTCCTCGGTGAGGAACGTTTCCCACTTGTAGGTCCAGGTGCCGCCGTTGCCGACCGCAGGCCGGTACCAGTTGGAGTAGAAGCTGGCCATTCCACCCGTGGGCATCACGACGGACAATCCCGACTGATCGAACCAGTCGGACACCGGGGTGTTGATGTCCCAGCCGTTGTAGTCGTCGCGGGCGAGCATGCCGTCGAGCAAGTACACCGCGTGTGGGCCGCCGCGCTGGAACTCCACCTTCACCTGGCGGTGCATCGCCGGCGACGGGACGGTCAGATACTCGATGGGTTGGCCGTGGTGTGACCACGCGGATGAGGTTGCCGAAGTCGAGGACAGCGCGACGAGCAGGACTAGCAGGGCGGCCGCGGACATCCACGTCAGACGGCGCGCCCGTGAAATCCCAGCCGGCTTTGCTGCATCCATTTCGGCGGAAATGTACCGCAGCATTGCCGCAATCTGCGGCAAAGAGCCGCGTTAGTGACCGTTTAGTGGCCGAGTCGACCTCTACCCAACCGCAAAAGCAGAATTGCCAGGTCTTTACCCTCGGGTCCCAGCTCGCTGTAGCGCTCGATGACCTTCATCTCGCGGTTGTGCACCAGTCGGGTGCCGCCGGAGGCCATCCGGGCCTTGCCGATCGCCTGAGACACCTCGGCGCGCCGCTTGACCGCGGCCAGGATCTCGCGGTCCAACCGGTCGATCTCTTCGCGCAGCTCGTCAATGCTGGGGAGATCTTCAGTGTCGATAGTTTCGGTGTTCATTTCTAACTCCGCGTTCTCGTGAGGTGGGGGTTCTGGTCTCATCCGGCATCAGGCCTCACGCGAGAGACGAGCCCCGATCGCCGAAGCGGACCACGGGGCTCTGCGAAAGCAGCTACGCCTCGGGTACTGCAGGCGGGTACCCGTAGAAAAATCGACGCTGCGTGTTGAGCACCAGGAGAGTGTGCCATTAACGGCCGCACCTGCGCAAAAAGGGGTATGGGTTGTGGGCCCGGGGCGGTGGCCGAATCGCACGCGGTTTGCGGCGATCGCGCTTGCTGGGAACCGCCTGTGAATCATGGCCCGGTTGCTGGAAAGCGCACGGATCCCGGATCCAGGAGCTTGGATATTCGCAGGCTCCGAATTCGGTGCGGCCGGGAGGCGGCGGCTCAGCTTCGAAGCCTGGCTAAGACCGCTATTGGGAAGGGCTGC
This sequence comes from Mycobacterium ulcerans subsp. shinshuense, assembly GCF_002355775.1. Taxonomy (NCBI): domain Bacteria; kingdom Bacillati; phylum Actinomycetota; class Actinomycetes; order Mycobacteriales; family Mycobacteriaceae; genus Mycobacterium; species Mycobacterium ulcerans. The sequence continues at coordinate 924,467 of NZ_AP017624.1, forward strand.
GGCAATGAACTTTTCGATTTTTCCTCCCGAGATCAACTCCCTGCGAATGTTTACCGGCGTCGGTTCTGCCCCGATGCTTCAGGCCGCGGCGGCGTGGGAAGGCCTGGCCGGCGAGCTGGGGTCGGCGGCGGCCTCGTTCGCATCGGTGACCTCCGGGCTGGTTGGGCAGGCGTGGCAGGGCCCGGCATCGGCGGCAATGGCGGCTGCGGTCGCGCCCTACACGAGTTGGCTGAGTGCGGCGGCGGCGCAGGCGGTCGGTGCGGCCGGTGCGGCCAAGATGGTGGCGAGCGCGTTCGAGGCGGCGCGGGCGGCGATGGTGCTGCCGGCCGCGGTGGTGGCCAATCGAAATGCGTTGGTGCAGATGGTGATGTCGAACATCTTCGGTCAAAACGCGCCGGCCATTGCGGCCGCCGAAGCCGCCTATGAGGAAATGTGGGCGCAGGACGTCGCGGCCATGTTCGGCTACCACTCGGGGGCGTCGGCGGTGGCGGCGGCGCTGTCACCGTGGGAACAGCTGCTGCAGAATGTCCCTGCCCTGAGCCCGCTGGCGGCAATCGGCAACCTCGGCGCCGGGAATCTCGGATTCGGCAACACCGGAATCGCGAACCTGGGCAACGGGAACACGGGCAACCTCAACTTCGGCGGCGGCAACATCGGAAACTTCAACTTCGGCAGCGGAAACCGGGGCGGCAACGTCAACTTCGGCAACGGCAATAACGGCTTTTTCAATCTGGGCGGCGGGAACATCGGGTCGAACAACTTCGGCAGCGGTAACCGCGGAAACGGAAATATCGGCTTCGGGAACTACCAAAGCACCGGCGGCGCAAATATCGGCGGCGGGAACAGTGGCAGTGGCAACAAGGGATTCGGTAACACCGGAAACTACAACATCGGTAGCGGAAATTTCGGGAGCTTCAACTTTGGTGACGGGAACCGCGGCAGCAACAACTTCGGTTTCGGCAACACCAAGAGCGGCAACGTGGGTTTCGGCAACCTGGGCGCCAACAACGTGGGCTTCGGAAACCTTGGCAGTGGCAACGTGGGCTTCGGAAACACCGGCAACAACAACTTTGGGATCGGGCTGAGCGGCAACGATCAGGTTGGCATCAACTTCAACGGACTCAATGGCGGAAGCGGAAACATCGGCGTGTTCAACTCGGGCAACAACAACGTCGGCTTCTTCAACTCCGGTGACGGAAACTGGGGCATAGGGAACTCGGGTGACACCAACACCGGCATTGGCAACTCCGGTAGTTTCAACACCGGATTCGTCAACGCCGCCTCGCTCAACACCGGCATGGCGAACTCGGCCAACACCTGCTTGGGCGTCGGCAACTCCGGCGCCGGCGACGTCGGCTTCATGAACGCCGGTCACGACAATGTCGGGCTCGGCAACGCCGGCAGCTTCAACATGGGCTTCGGCAACGCGGGATCCGGAAACGTCGGCTATGAGAACGCCGACGGTGCCAACGTGGGCTTCGGCAACTCGGGTTCGGACAACACCGGGTTCCTCAACTCGGGCAGCGTGAACACCGGGTTCCTCAACTCGGGCAGCACGAACACCGGCGCCGGCAATTCCGGTGAGGTCAATACCGGCTTCGGTATCGCAACCGACAGTGGTGCGACCAACTCCGGCTTCGGGAATACCGGCAGCGGAAACTCGGGGTTCAACAACGACGGCAACCAGGGCTCCGGCGTTGTTGATTAGCAGGCTTGTGAGCTGGGTTGATGATCTTTGGTGCCGCGCTATTGGGGCCGGAGTGTAGGCACGGGCTATCTGGAGAACGATCGAGTTGGTTACTGTTCGTCGTTGGTCTGGAGTTGCCCGTGCCTACCGTTTCAGTATTGCCTGTGTCGTCGGTTCCAGAGGTGTTCGACCGCTGGAGTCCTGGTGAGCGCAGCGAGCTCATCGGATCGGAGTTTCTCGATGTGTTGGCCTCGGTGCCAGACCCGAGGGACCCACGCGGTCGGAGGTATTCGCTGATGGCTTTGTTGGCGATCGCGGTTCTGGCCACTGCCGCGGGGATGCGCGGCTATGCTGGTTTTGCCACATGGGCGGCCACCGCTCCCGATGATGTGTTGGCCCAATTAGGGGTCCGGTTCCGGCGGCCCAGTGAGAAGACCTTCCGTGCTGTTTTGTCTCGGCTAGACCCCGCCGACCTCAACGCCAGGATGGGCAGTTACTTCACTGCACACGTGGCCAGCAGCGACCCCAGTGGATTGGTGCCGATCGCGTTGGACGGCAAGATGCTGCGTGGTGCTTTACGCGCCAAAGCGACAGCCACGCATCTCGTGTCGGTGTTCGCCCACCGTGCCCGATTGGTGCTCGGTCAACTCGCTGTCGCCGAGAAAAGCAATGAAATTCCCTGCGTACGTGCCCTGCTCACGCTGCTGCCGGGTAGCTTGCGGTGGCTGGTCACCGTGGATGCGATGCATACCCAGGTCGTCACCGCGAAGTTGATCTGCGCCACCTTGAAGTCGCACTACCTGATGATCGTCAAGTCCAACCAAGCCAAAATACTTGCGCGTATCACCGCGCTGCCCTGGGCCGAGGTGCCCGCAGCCGCTACCGACGACTCCCGCGGCCACGGCCGTGTCGAGACCCGCACCCTGCAAATCATCACCGCTGCACGAGGAATCGGCTTCCCCTACGCAAAACAAATCATCCGGATCACTCGTGAACGCTTGATCACCGCCACCGACCAGCGCAGCGTGGAGGTGGTCTATGCCATCTGCAGCCTGCCGTTCGAGCACGCCCGCCCTACCGCGATCATGACCTGGATGCGTCAACACTGGGGAATCGAGAACAGCCTGCACTGGATACGCGACGTCACCTTCGACGAAGACCGTCAAAGGGCACATACCGGAAACGGCGCACAGGTCCTAGCAACGCTACGCAACACTGCGATCAATCTGCACCGCCTCAACGGCGCCGACAACATCGCCGAAGCCTGCCGGATCACCGCTTTGACCGCCAACCGCCGCCTAGACCTCCTCAATCCACAATTCCCCAGCTCACAAGCCTGCTAATCAACAACGCCGGAGCCCTGCGACGGCAACGACAACTCGGGCTTCCAGAACACCGGCACCTCAAGCGAGGGTTTCGGAAATGTGGGCAATAACCAAACGGGTTTCCAGAACACCGGCGGCACCAATACCGGCTTCTTCAACACGGGCACCAATGATGTGGGAGTCGGGAATTCGGCCAACCTCAACATCGGATTCTGGAATAGCACCGGGGCCGGAAACGTGGGCGTCATGAACACCGGCACGGACAACTCCGGTTTCATCCAGACCGGAACCGCCAACTCGGGCTTCGCCAACTCGGGCACCAGCAGCTCCGGCGGCCTCAACAAGGGTGACCAGCAATCGGGCTTCGGGAACTGACCCCGAATCCAGACGCTCGCCTGGGCGTTGGACCCCGTCGGCGCCAAGTCGTCGGCGGGCGGCGGTAAGTTTGGGCGGACATGACTGTTCAAGCGCCCGATGCCGACCAACTGCTGGAAGGTCTCAACCCACAACAGCGCCAGGCCGTGGTGCACGAAGGCTCGCCGCTGCTGATTGTCGCGGGCGCGGGCTCGGGCAAGACGGCGGTGCTGACCAGGCGGATCGCCTACCTGATCGCGGCCCGCGGTGTTGGGGTCGGTCAGATCCTGGCCATCACCTTCACCAACAAGGCCGCCGCCGAGATGCGGGAGCGGGTGGTGAGCCTGGTCGGCGGCCGGGCCAAGTACATGTGGGTGTCCACCTTCCACTCGACCTGCGTGCGCATCCTGCGCAACCAGGCGGCGCTGATCAAGGGCCTCAACTCGAACTTCTCGATCTATGACGCAGACGATTCACGGCGGCTGCTGCAGATGATCGGGCGCGATATGGGCTTGGACATCAAGCGATACTCGCCGCGCTTGCTGGCCAATGCCATCTCCAATCTGAAAAACGAATTGATCGACCCGGATCGGGCGGTGTCGGATCTGTCGGAGGATTCCGATGACTTGGCGCGCACCGTCGCATCGGTCTACGCGGAATATCAGCGCCGCCTGCGGGCCGCCAATGCGCTGGACTTTGACGATCTCATCGGCGAGACGGTGGGCATTCTGCAAGCTTTTCCCGACATCGCCGGGCACTATCGGCGCCGGTTTCGGCACGTTCTGGTCGACGAATACCAAGACACCAACCACGCGCAATACGTCCTGGTGCGGGAACTGGTTGGTCGCGGCAGCGAAGACGAGCCCGGGGACGTGCCCCCGGCGCAGTTGTGCGTAGTCGGCGACGCCGATCAGTCGATCTATGCGTTTCGCGGCGCCACCATTCGCAACATCGACGACTTCGAACGCGACTATCCCGATGCCACAACGATTCTGCTGGAACAGAATTACCGCTCGACACAGAACATCCTGTCGGCGGCCAACTCGGTGATCTCGCGCAACTCCGGACGTCGCGAGAAGCGGCTGTGGACCGATGCTGGCGCGGGGGAGTTGATCGTCGGCTACGTCGCCGACAACGAACACGACGAGGCGAGGTTCGTCGCCGAAGAGATCGACGCACTGGCCGAGCGGGACGAGATCACCTACAACGACGTCGCGGTCTTCTATCGCACCAACAATTCGTCGCGGTCGCTGGAAGAGGTGTTCATCCGCGCCGGCATTCCCTACAAGGTCGTCGGCGGCGTGCGCTTCTACGAGCGCAAGGAGATTCGTGACATCGTCGCCTACCTGCGGGTGCTGGACAACCCCGGCGATGCGGTCAGCATGCGGCGCATCCTCAACACGCCGCGCCGCGGCATCGGCGATCGTGCCGAGGCCTGTGTGGCGGTGTACGCGGAGAACACCGGCGCCGGCTTCTCCGACGCTCTGGTGGCCGCCGCCGAGGGCAAGGTGCCGATGCTCAATAGCCGTGCGGAGAAGGCGATCGCGGGCTTTGTCGAGTTGCTCGACGAGTTGCGAGGACGCCTCGACTCATCCGAGGGGGATCTCGGTGAGTTGGTGGAGGCGGTGCTGGAACGCACCGGATACCGCCGCGAACTGGAGTCCTCCACCGATCCGCAGGAGCTGGCCCGGCTGGACAACCTCAACGAACTCGTCAGCGTTGCCCACGAATTCAGCACCGACCTGGCAAATGCCGCCGAGCCCGAACCGGATGCCGAGGATGTGCCGGACACCGGCATGCTGGCGGCCTTTCTGGAACGGGTGTCGCTGGTCGCCGACACCGACGATATTCCCGAGCATGGCGCGGGCGTGGTCACCCTGATGACCCTGCACACCGCCAAAGGTCTGGAGTTCCCGGTGGTGTTCGTGACCGGGTGGGAGGACGGGATGTTCCCGCACATGCGGGCACTGGATGATCCGAACGAACTCTCCGAAGAACGGCGACTGGCCTACGTCGGCATCACCCGGGCCCGGCAACGGCTCTACCTGAGTAGGGCCATCGTCCGGTCTTCCTGGGGGCAGCCGATGCTCAACCCCGAATCCCGGTTCCTGCGGGAGATACCTCAGGAACTCCTCAACTGGCGCCGCCTTGCGCCCAAGCCGTCGTTCAGCGCGCCTGTGAGTGGAGCCGGCCGGTTTGGCACTGCGCGGTCAGCACCCGTCCGCACGGGCACGAGCAAGCGGCCGCTGTTGGTGCTGCAGCCCGGCGATCGCGTCACACACGACAAGTACGGTCTGGGCCGCGTCGAGGAAGTATCCGGTGTCGGCGAATCGGCGATGTCGCTGATCGACTTCGGTAGCTCGGGACGGGTGAAGCTGATGCATAACCACGCCCCGGTCGCCAAGCTTTAGCGGCTACTCGCCGAACCTGAACTCGTTGCGAAAAAGTTGCGAAATCGTCGCAGTGAGAACACATTCGGCCGGAGCCGGCTAGTCGAAAAGCCAGCGCCTGGTCTGGGGATGCAGCGCCAGCACCGCGCTCGCGATCGGCAACACCGGAAAGGCGTGCACGATCCAAGCGACGAGAGCGCCGGCGATGAACACGCCACCGTATGTCAATACCGCAACCACGGCGCCCACCACGATCAGGTAGCGCCCGAAAGGGCGGCGTAGGAACAGCATGATCACCCCGGCGGTGGTGGAGCTCGCGAAGACCAGCGCCGGAAATCCCACCGCGATGCAGAACAGGCGGTCGCTGCGCCACCAGCCGGTGATCAGGTCGGTGGCAACCACCGAGGTGGCCCATCCGTTGACGATGCTGACGGCCGCGGTTGCGACCGCCGTCCGCGAGCTTGGCTCGACGGGCAGCCCGTCGGGCAACGGCGGTAGCCGGTCTGCCCGCGCAGTCTCGTCAAGGGAGGTTGGGCGGTGCGAAATCTTGGCGGTCGCGGAGTCCGTCGTCACCGGTTGTGGTCCCGTCGGCGCGCGCCGAATGATGCGGGTCCGTGGCTCGTCGGCGGACGGGGACGGATCGGGTGGGGTCTCGCTCGCAGCGGGGTCGCCCGGTGCGGTCAACGGTCAGCCGGCGTAGTTGCCGACATTCAGGCCGCGCTTGGCGAGCCAGGGCACCGGGTCTATCCGCTCAGTGCCGCCCTGGAGCACTTCGAAGTGCAGATGCGGGCCCGTGGAGAAGCCCCGGTTGCCCATCGTCGCGATCTGATCGCCGGCCATCACCCGCTGTCCAACATTGACCAGCGTGGTGTTGACGTGCCCGTAGAGCGTCACGGTGCCTTCAGCGTGGCGGATTTTCACCCACATGCCGTAGCCGGCGGTGGGGCCCGCGTCGATCACCAGGCCGTCCGATACCGCGTAGATCGGGGTTCCGATGGAGTTGGCGAGGTCGATCCCGGCGTGCAGCACACCCCAGCGGTAGCCGAAGTTGGAGGTGAAAATGCCTTTGGTGGGCATGACGTACAGAGGCTGTTGCAGTCGAGCCTCGCGCTGGGCGCGTTCCTGGGCAAAGGCCACACCGCGAGCGAACTCGGCCTTGTGTGCCTCGACATTGGTCGCCGGTTGTGCGGCGATGACCTGAACCCCGCGGGCCTCGTTGCTGTCCGAGCCTCCGATAAGGGCCGATGCGTTCGCGGTCAGCACGGTGTCCATGCTGGTGACGTCGGATTGGTGGGTCACGGTATGCGCTGCGGCGGCGGCTGCACCGGCGGCCATGGACCCAATCAGGAGTCGACCCTTTGCTGCACTGGTGGACTGCTTGCTGTGCTGGCCACCACGGCGGGGTGCCGGGGCGACGTTCGCGGCCGTGGGGACAGCAGCGCTTGGCTCGGGGAGAGCCTCGCTGGTCGCGTCGACCAGTACCGGGCTGGGGGTTGCCAACCACGCCGGAATCAGATTGTCGATCTCGTCGAGATCGTCAAGCTCGGGCGCTTGAAGGAGCTGCCGACCGGTGTCGAACTCGGGATCACCAAAGTCCAAGTCGTCGAGATCGGCGAGCTCTAGCTCGTCAAGCTCGTCGAAACCATCCAGTGGGATGATCTCGGTGACTTCGTTGCGATGGTGCTGGAGCCAACGATCGCGGGATGTGCGAGGGTCGCCAACGACGGCAGTGCGGGCGTATCGGTGCTGGGACAATGCTGAAATGTCCTCGTATTGTGACCATAACGTTATCTGGACCCTGAGACGGTATCCGCTCTCGGAGGTGGCTGGCAACCTCAGTTTGGGAACCTGCCTAAAATGTGAGTTGGATCACGTTTAGATCCGCGGATTTTCGGTGACCTGCGCCACACCGGTGGATGTGATCGCCGGGCTCATTTGGCGCCTAGATACAGTTTGCAACCGTGCGAATTGCCGAATCTTGGTATCGCCTCCCTATTGGTCTAGCAAGTCGAGCGAAGACAGTGAGCCCATGGATCTATTCGAGTATCAAGCGAAGGAACTGTTCGCCAAGCACAATGTACCTACTACGCTGGGGCGGGTGACTGACACCGCCGAGGGCGCGCGGGCTATTGCCACCGAAATCGGTCATCCAGTAATGGTCAAAGCGCAGGTCAAGATCGGTGGTCGCGGCAAAGCCGGTGGCGTCAAGTACGCTGCCACGCCCGACGACGCCTACGAACACGCCAACAACATCCTCGGCTTGGACATCAAGGGCCACGTGGTCAAGAAGTTGCTGGTCGCTGAGGCTAGCGACATCGCCGAGGAGTACTACATCTCGTTCTTGCTCGATCGTGCCAACCGCACCTACCTGGCGATGTGCTCGGTAGAGGGCGGCATGGAGATCGAGGAGGTGGCCGCCACCAAGCCCGATCGGTTGGCCAAGGTCCCGGTGGATGCGGCCAAGGGGGTTGACCTGGCATTCGCCCGCTCCATCGCCGAACAGGGCCACCTGCCGGCCGAGGTGCTCGACGCTGCCGCGGTAACCATCTCCAAGCTGTGGGACCTGTTCGTCGGCGAGGACGCCACCCTGGTTGAGGTCAACCCGCTGGTGCGTACCCCCGACGACCAGATCCTGGCGTTGGACGGCAAGGTCACCCTGGATGCCAACGCCGACTTCCGGCACCCCGATCACGTCGAGTTCGAAGACCGTGCGGCCGCCGATCCGCTGGAACTCAAGGCCAAGGAACACGACCTCAACTACGTCAAGCTCGACGGCCAGGTCGGCATCATCGGTAACGGTGCTGGCCTGGTGATGTCGACCCTGGACGTGGTTGCCTACGCCGGTGAGAAGCACGGTGGGGTCAAGCCTGCCAACTTCCTCGACATCGGTGGCGGCGCCTCGGCCGAGGTGATGGCCGCCGGCCTGGATGTCGTGCTGGGCGATTCACAGGTCAAGAGCGTGTTCGTGAACGTGTTCGGCGGCATCACCTCATGCGATGCGGTGGCCACCGGGATCGTCAAGGCGCTGGAAATCCTCGGTGCCGAGGCGAACAAGCCGCTGGTGGTCCGGCTCGACGGCAACAACGTGGAGGAGGGCCGCCGCATCCTGACCGACGCCAACCACCCGCTGGTGACGCTGGTGCCGACGATGGACGAGGCTGCCGACAAGGCCGCTGAGCTGGCCAGCGCCTGAAAGGACTTTGAACGATGTCGATCTTCTTGAACAAGGACAACAAGGTCATCGTCCAGGGCATCACCGGCAGCGAGGCGACCGTCCACACTGCGCGCATGCTCAAGGCCGGCACCCAAATCGTCGGCGGGGTGAACGCGCGCAAGGCGGGCACCACCGTGACGCACGAGGACAAGGGTGGCCGGGTAATCAAGCTGCCGGTATTCGGCGGTGTCGCCGAGGCGATGGAAAAGACCGGCGCCGACGTCTCGATCATCTTCGTGCCGCCGAAGTTCGCCAAGGACGCGATCATCGAGGCCATTGACGCCGAGATTCCGCTGCTGGTGGTCATCACCGAGGGGATCCCGGTGCAAGACACCGCCTATGCCTGGGCCTACAACCTGGGCAAGGGCGGCAAGACCCGCATCATCGGGCCCAACTGCCCGGGCATCATCACCCCGGGGCAGGCGCTGGTTGGCATCACCCCGGCCAACATCACCGGCGCCGGCCCGGTCGGGCTGGTCTCCAAGTCCGGCACGCTGACCTACCAGACGATGTTCGAGCTGCGCGATTTCGGTTTCACCACCTCGATCGGTATCGGTGGCGACCCAGTGATCGGCACCACCCACATCGATGCCATCGAGGCGTTCGAGAAGGATCCCGACACCAAGCTGATCGTGATGATCGGTGAGATCGGTGGGGACGCCGAGGAGCGAGCGGCCGACTTCATCAAGGCCAACGTGTCCAAGCCGGTTGTCGGTTACGTGGCGGGATTCACCGCGCCGGAGGGCAAGACCATGGGGCACGCGGGTGCCATCGTGTCCGGCTCCTCGGGCACCGCGGCGGCCAAGAAAGGAGCCCTGGAGGCCGCCGGGGTACAGGTCGGCAAGACCCCGTCGGAGACCGCGGTGCTGGCCCGGGAGATCCTGAAGGGTCTCTAGACGCCGAGCAGACGCAAAATGGCACGCTTCCGTCTGGAAGCGTGCCATTTTGCGTCTGCTCGGGCACTTGTCGCGCCCCGTGTTCGGCGGCTACGGCAGGCCGGGGTTGCCTGGCACGCCAATCAGCTGACCGCCGTCGCCGCCCTGGCCGCCGGTGCCGGTGGTCGCCGTCCCCACCCCGCCGTTGCCGCCGTTCCCGCCGAAACCGATGAGCAACGCGGCACGCCCGCCGTTGCCGCCGGTGCCGCCGGGATCAGTGCCGCCGTTGGGTCCTCCCGAGCCGCCGGCCCCGCTGTCGCCGATCAACAAGCCCGCGTCACCGCCGGCCCCGCGGGCACCGCCGCCGTCTCCACCGGCGCCGTACCCGCCGATGCCGCCGTCCTCACCGGAGCCGGACAGTGTGCCGCCGGCCCCGCCGGCCCCGCCAGCCCCTCCGGTGGGGCCGAATCCGCCGGCGCCGCCGGTACCGCCATTGCCGTTGAAGAAACCGCCGTGGCCACCGATCCCGCCGGTGCCACCGGTGGTGGTGGTCCCGGTCCCGTTACCGCCGACACCGCCGAGGCCGGACCCTCCGGTGCCGCCGGCTCCGCCGTTGCCGAACAGCAACCCGCCGGCCCCGCCGTTGCCGCCAGCGGCCTGGTTGCTGCTGGGCTTGGCGGGCCCGCCGGCTCCGCCGTTGCCAAACAACCCCGCCGCGTCGCCGTTGCCGCCGGCGGGATGTGCGGCGGTGCCCCCGCCGCCGGCGCCGCCATTTCCGATCAGCAGCCCGCCCGCTTGGCCGTCTGCCCCGGGTGCCCCGTCAGCCCCGTTGCCGATCAGCGGGCGTCCCAGCAGGGCGTTGGTGGGGGCATTGATCACACCGAGAAGCTGCTGCTCCAGGGTTTGCAGAGGCGACGCGGCGGCGGCTTCGGCGGTCGCATACCGTCCGGCGCTTGCCGCCATGAGCTGTGCGAACTGGGCATGAAAAGTCGCCGCCTGAGCGCTCAGGGCCTGATAGGTCTGCGCGTGTGCCCCGAACAGTGCCGTGATGGCGGCCGACACCTCGTCGGCGCCGGCGGCCAGCACCCCCGTCGTCGGGGCAAGGGCGGCCGCGTTGGCCTGACTGACTGCCGTGCCGATGCTCGCCAGATCCGACGCTGCCGCGTTGACAAACTCGGGCGCTGTGGTGAGAAAAGACATCTGCGACCTCCACGGCGCAGGGAATGACAGATACATTCCGGACTGCTAATCGTACGCGCCCACCGGCGGTGTTATCCCAGTTCCGGGCGATATCTCGGGCGTGAATGTGCCCCCGCGACGCCCCGGCGCAGACGTGTGATTCGGCTAGGTAGATAGTGATCCTATGGATCTTGATCCGGGTACGCCGGTCATTGTCGGTGTCGGACAGGCTGTCGAACGCATCGATGACCCCGACTACCAGGGGATGTCGGCCGTTGAGCTGGCCGCCGCCGCTGCCCAGGCCGCTCTCGAAGACTGTGCTGCCGACGTGGCCGCGGCCATCGACACCGTCGCGGGCGTCCGACAGTTCGAGATCTCCGGGCCCGTCCCCAAGGCCCCGTTAGGCCGGTCCAACAACTATCCGCGCTCGGTGGCCCAGCGGATCGGGGCGGATCCGGCCCGCGCGATCCTCGAGATCGTCGGCGGCCAGGGGCCCCAGCACCTGATCACCGAGCTGGCCGGCGCGATCGCGGCAGGCAGCTCCGAAGTCGCGATGGTGTTCGGCTCTGATGCGACGTCGACCAGTCGTCACTTCGCTGGGCGTGCCGACAAACCGGACTTCACGGAAATCGTCGACGGGGAGCTGCAAGACCGCGGCCCTGGCATCGACGGCCTGATCACGCGCTACACGATCATTCACGGCCTGGTGGATGCGCCCACCCAATACGGCTTGCTGGAGAATGCCCGCCGGGCCGCAACGGGCCTCGGCCCGGCCGACTACCTGCGGCGGATGGGCGAGCTGTTCGCGCCGTTCACCAAGATCGCGGCCGGCAATCCTTTTGCCGCGGCGCCAATCGAGCGCACCGTCGAGGAGCTGATCACGGTCACCGACCGTAATCGGATGATCGCCGAGCCCTACCCCCGGCTGCTGGTCGCGCGCGATCAGGTGAACCAGGGCGCGGCCGCGCTGGTGATGTCGGTTGCGGCCGCACGCCGGCTCGGGGTTCCCGAGGAAAAGTGGGTCTACCTTCGCGGGCATGCCGACCTGCAAGAGCAGGCCCTGCTGCAGCGCCCCGATCTTGGGCACGCCCCGTCAGCCGTGCTGGCGGCGCGCGAGGCGCTCCGGGTGGCCGGTGTCGGTGTCGACGACATCGCCACCTTCGACCTGTACAGCTGCTTTCCGGTGCCGGTGTTCAACATCTGCGACGGTCTGGGGATTGCGACCGATGACCCGCGCGGTTTGACGCTCACCGGTGGGCTGCCGTTCTTCGGCGGGGCGGGAAACAACTACTCGATGCATGCGGTGGCCGAGACCGTAGCCCGAATGCGTAGCGAGCCGGGACGGTTCGGGCTCGTCGGCGTCAACGGCGGGAGCATGAGCAAGTACTCGGTCGGGGTCTATTCCACTGCCCCGGCGCAATGGCAGCCGGACCGCAGCGCCGAGCTGCAAACACAAATCGACAGCGGGGCCAGCCGACCGGTTACCGAGCAGGCCGACGGCCCCGCCACGATCGAGACGTACACGGTCCGCCATGACGGTGGGCGTCTCACCGGGATCGCCATCGGCCGGCTGGCTGCCGACGGCCGCCGCTTCCTGGCGAGCACCGAAGACGACGAGCTGATCGGGTTGCTGACCGACGGCGACCCGCTGGGGCAAGCGATCCGGGTGCGCTCGTTCGACTACGGCAACCGCTGCGTTCTCTAGCTCGCGCCTAGACCATGGCGGCCAGCTTGCCGGCCAGCCGTTCTACGTACGCGGCGATCTCATCCTCGGGGCGATCCGGTAGTCCGAACAGCACCTCGGTGACCCCAAGCTCGGCCCAGCGGGCCAGCTTCTCGGGGACCGGCTTGAAGTCCAGCGCCACGATCTGTGGGGCCCCGTCGCGGCCGGCGGCCGCCCAGGTGTCCTGTAACAACTTGACCGGCGCGTCGACGTCGAAGTCACGCGGTGTGGTGATCCAGCCATCGGCGCTACGCGCTATCCATTTGAAGTTCTTCTCGGTGCCAGCGGCGCCCACGAGCACCGGAATGTGGGACTGCACCGGCTTGGGCCAGGCCCAGCTGGGGCCGAACTTGACGAACTCGCCGTCGTAGGCGGCTTCCTCCTGCGTCCACAGCGCCCGCATCGCCTCGAGGTATTCACGCAACATCGTGCGGCGCCGTCCGGGTGGAACGCCATGGTCGGCGAGTTCGTCGGTGTTCCAACCGAACCCCACGCCGAGGCTGACCCGTCCGCCGGACAGATGATCCAGCGTGGCAATGCTCTTGGCCAGGGTGATCGGGTCATGCTCGACGGGCAGCGCCACCGCAGTCGACAGCCGTACCCGCGAGGTCACCGCCGATGCCGCGCCCAAACTCACCCAGGGGTCCAGCGTGCGCATATAACGATCGTCGGGAAGCGAGGAATCGCCCGTCGTTGGATGAGCGGCTTCTCGCTTGATTGGGATATGGGTGTGCTCAGGCACATAGAAGGTGTGAAAGCCGTGGTCGTCAGCGAGTCTCGCCGCCGCCGGAGCGATGCCGCGGTCGCTGGTGAAAAGCACAAGCCCATAGTCCATAACAGAATTAGAACGTGTTCTACCTCGGCCGGGCAAGCGCCCCCCGCGCCAATCGGCTTGGCGGGATCGACGGAGGTGATGGCGCTGGTCGAGCGGGGGCAGGTCGCCGCGGCGCGAGCACCGGAACGTGCGCTAGCGTGATTGTTCGAATCGCGTCGCAGGGACCAAGCGTCGCAATGCAGCAGCGGCGCCGCGACGGCGCGCAAGTAACAGGAGGAGCCATGACCTACACGCCGGGTAGCCCCGGATATCCGCCCGCGCAGTCGGGCGGCTCCTACGGAGGCGCCACACCGTCTTTCGCTCAAGCCGACGACGCGGCGAGCAAGCTCCCGATGTACCTGAACGTTGCGGTGGCGGTGCTCGGTTTTCTCGCATATCTCGCCAGCTTCGGGCCGATGTTCACGATCAGCTCGGAACTCGGCGGCGGCAGCAGCGAAGCTTCCGGCGACACCGTGCTGGCCGTCGGGATGGCGTTGCTGGCCGGGCTGCTTGCCGGAGTGAGCCTGCTCCCCAAGGTCAAGAGCTACGGGGCCGTCGTCGCGGTCGTCTCGATACTGGGCGTATTCCTGATGATTTCGTCGACCTTCAACAAGCCGAGCGCCTTTTCGACCGGTTGGGCACTGTGGATTGTCCTGGTGTGCATTGTGTTTCAGGCTGTCGCCGCAGTCGGCGCGCTGTTGCTGGAGACCGGCGTGGTGTCGGCGCCGGCGCCGAGGCAGAAATTCGATCCCTATGGCCAGTACGGGCAGTACGGCGGCCAGCCGGGCGGGTACTACGGTCAACCGGGTGCACAGCAGTCCGTGCCCAATCCGCAGCAGTCGCCGCAGCAGCCGTCCGGGTACGGGTCGCAGTTCGGCGGCTTTACCTCCAGCCAGGGTTCCAACCCGTCCAGCGGTGGATTCAGCGCCCCGCAAGCACAGTCGGCCCCCCAGCCGATGCACCAGACCCCGTCCACTCCGCCCACTGGATTCCCCAGCTTCAGCCCGCCGCCGTCCGTTAGTGCCGGGACGGGATCCCAGGGTGGTTCGGCTCCGGTCAACTACGCCAATCCCGGCGGCGCGCAGCAGAATTACGGCCAGGGTCAGCAATCTTCGTCACCCGGGTCGGCGCCGGTCTAACCGGGCGCTCTCGCGCCTAGTAGGACACGTGCGCGGAGATTGACACGGGTGGAGGACAGTCGAGCAGCGGGTGCTCGCCAGGCTCGCGACCTGGTCAAGGTCGCGTTCGCCCCGGCTGTGGTGGCGCTGGTCATCATCGCGGCGGTCACGCTGATTCAGCTGGTGATCGCAAACAGCGACATGACGGGCGCGCTGGGTGCGATCGCCAGCATGTGGCTGGGTGTGCACCAGGTGCCGATCTCGATCGGTGGCCGTGAACTGGGCGTAATGCCCCTGTTCCCGGCCATGTTGATGGTGTGGGGCACGGCCCGCACGACGGCGCTGGCGACCTCGCCGTACTCGTCGTGGCTGGTTGTTCGGTGGGTTATCGCATCGGCGTTGGGCGGGCCGCTGCTGATCGCGGCGATCTGCCTGGCGGTGATCCACGATGCGTCGTCGGTCATCACCGAGTTGCAGACGCCCAGTGCGTTGCGTGCGTTTGTCAGCGTGCTGGCGGTTCATGCCATCGGTGCGGGCCTGGGGGTCTGGTCGCGGGTGGGCAGACGGGCTCTGGCGGTTTCACCGCTGCCGAACTGGCTGGGCGACTCGCTGCGGGCCGCCGCCGCCGGGGTGCTGGCACTGCTCGGGCTCTCCGGCCTGGTGACCGCGGGGTCGCTGGTCGTGCACTGGGCGACGATGCAGGAGCTATACGGCATCACCGATTCCGCGTTCGGCCAGTTCAGTCTCACCGTGCTGTCGGTGCTCTATGTGCCTAACGTCGTCGTTGGCGCCGCGGCGATCGCTGTCGGGGCCAGTGCGCACATCGGCTTCGCGACGTTCAGTGCGTTCACGGTCTTTGGCGGCGACATCCCCGCTGTGCCGATCCTGGCAGCGGCTCCCACCCCGCCGCTGGGGCCGGTGTGGGTAGCCCTGCTGATCATCGGGGCGTCCTCCGGAGTGGCGGTCGGGCAACAGTGTGCGCGCCGTCCGCTGCCGCCCCTGCCGGCTATGGGCAAACTGTTGGCCGCGGCCCTGTTGGGGGCATTGGCGATGGCGCTGCTCGGTTACGGGGGGAGCGGGAAGCTAGGCAACTTCGGCGCCGTTGGCGTCGACGAGGGAGCACTGCTGGTCGGCGTGTTCTTCTGGTTCGCCGTGGTCGGGGGTGCCACGCTGGTGATGGCGGGTGGAATCAGACGGCGTCCCAGGCGGCCCAAACCGCGGCGGGTCCCACCCGCTGAAGCAGACGTTTACGAGCCCATTCATGAGCCCGTTGATGAGCCCTTTGTCCCACTTTTCGATCAGGACGCCCCGCTGGATGATGTGACTTCGCGCGAACCCGTTGCGCCCGGTGGCGACGACGCCGACGTCCCCCCTGCCGCACCCGACGAGGTCGAGGGGTCAGATGGGCCAGACCGGCAGGACGGGCCTGACACCAGCCATCCGCCCGAACATTTGACCTGACAGCGAATGCCCGCCCGCCGCTGCGGCCGGGTAGCCCGACTAGGCTCGCCGTGTGCAGGAACCGGTCCGGGTACCCCCGAGTGCACCGGCGCGGCTTGTGGTGCTCGCGTCGGGCACGGGGTCATTGCTGAACTCATTGCTGGACGCCGCCGTGGCCGACTACCCGGCGCGAATCGTCGCCGTTGGGGTCGATCGGGATTGCCGGGCCACTGAGGTCGCCGCGCAGGCGTCGGTGCCCGCCTTCACCGTCCGCGTCTCCGATCACCCCAGCCGCGATGCTTGGAACGCCGCCATCACCGCCGCCACCGCCGCCCACTCGCCTGACCTGGTGGTATCCGCCGGATTCATGAGAATTCTTGGGCCGCAATTCCTTTCGAAATTCCACCAACGGATCCTCAACACCCATCCGGCACTCCTGCCGGCGTTTCCCGGTGCCCATGGGGTAGCAGATGCGCTGGCCTACGGCGTGAAGGTCACCGGTTGTACGGTGCACCTGGTGGACGCCGGGATGGACACGGGACCGATACTGGCGCAGCAAGCCATTGCGGTGCTCGACGGCGACGACGAAGCAACCTTGCACGAACGGATCAAGGTAGTGGAGCGCAAGCTTCTGGTGGACGTGGTGGCCGGGATTGCCACCGGCGGCGTGACGGTGATCGGACGAAAAGCGATGATTGGACGAAAGGCGACCATAGGATGAGCACCGACCACATAAGACGGCCGATCCGCCGCGCGTTGATCAGTGTGTATGACAAGACCGGGCTGGTTGACCTGGCGCAGGGGCTGACCGCGGCCGGTGTCGAGATCGTCTCGACCGGATCAACCGCGAAGACCATTGCCAGCAAAGGGATTCCGGTGACCCGGGTGGAGGAGCTGACGGGATTCCCCGAGGTACTCGACGGGCGGGTCAAGACGCTGCATCCGCGCGTGCATGCCGGCCTGCTGGCCGATCTGCGAAACCCCGAGCACGAGGCGGCGCTGGCCGAGCTCGGAGTCGAGGCATTCGAGCTGGTCGTGGTCAACCTGTACCCGTTCAGCCAGACCGTGGAATCCGGTGCCAGCGTCGACGAATGCGTCGAACAGATCGACATCGGCGGCCCCTCCATGGTGCGGGCGGCGGCCAAGAACCATCCCAGTGTGGCCGTGGTCACCGACCCGCAGGGATACGACGGCGTGCTGGCCGCGGTGCGTAGCGGCGGATTCACCTTCGCCGAACGCAAGAAGCTGGCCTCGCTGGCCTTTCAGCACACCGCCGAATACGACATCGCGGTCGCGAGCTGGATACAGTCCACGGTGGCGCCCGAGCAGCCCGAAACCGACTTTCCGCGCTGGTTCGGCAGAAATTGGCGGCGTCAGGCGATGCTGCGCTACGGCGAGAACCCGCATCAGCAGGCCGCGCTCTACGCCGACCCCGGCGCTTGGCCGGGATTGGCTCAGGCCGAGCAGCTGCGCGGAAAAGAGATGTCCTACAACAACTTCACCGATGCCGACGCGGCCTGGCGGGCTGCCTTTGACCACGAGCAGAAATGCGTGGCAATCATCAAGCACGCCAACCCGTGCGGCATTGCCATCTCGGAGGTTTCGGTCGCCGACGCGCATCGCAAGGCCCACGCCTGCGACCCACTCAGTGCCTACGGCGGCGTGATTGCCTGCAACACCGAGGTCAGCCCAGAGATGGCGGAGTACGTCAGCACCATCTTCACCGAGGTGATCGTCGCACCGGCCTACGCTCCCGCCGCCCTTGATCAGTTGACGAAGAAGAAGAACATTCGGGTGTTGGTGGCATCCGAGCCCCAAGACGGCGGCGCCGAGCTGCGTCCGATCAGCGGGGGACTGCTCATGCAGCAGCGTGACCAGCTCGATGCCGCCGGTGACAACCCGGCCAACTGGACCCTGGCCACCGGCTCGCCCGCCGATCCGGCGACGCTGACCGACCTGGTCTTCGCTTGGCGCAGCTGTCGTGCGGTCAAGTCCAACGCGATCGTCATCGTGGCCGACGGCGCCACCATCGGCATCGGGATGGGCCAAGTCAACCGCGTCGATGCCGCACGGTTGGCGGTGGAGCGCGGCGGCGAACGCGTCAACGGCGCCGTCGCTGCCTCCGATGCGTTCTTCCCGTTCCCCGACGGCCTCGAGACGTTGACGGCCGCTGGGGTCAAGGCGATCGTGCACCCGGGAGGGTCGGTGCGCGACGAGGAAGTCACCGCGGCGGCTGCCAAGGCGGGCATCACCTTGTACCTCACCGGTTCGCGCCACTTCGCGCATTAGGGGGCCGGTGTGGGCGCATTTGTGCCTGGCTAGGCCCCGTTCCCAGGCGCCTGTCCCTGACTCGTCGTAGCGTGGAGTGGTGACTTCACCGAGCAATCTGCCTCGCACCGTCGGCGAGCTGCGTGCCTCCGGTCATCGCGAGCGGGGGGTTAAGCAGGAAATCCGGGAGAATCTGTTGACCGCGCTGGCCGATGGGCCGGATAACGCGGCCGTCTGGCCGGGCATCGTGGGCTTCGACGACACCGTGATTCCCCAGCTCGAGCGGGCCCTGATCGCGGGCCACGACTTTGTGCTGCTGGGCGAGCGCGGGCAAGGCAAGACTCGGCTGCTGCGCGCGCTGACCGGATTGCTCGACGAGTGGACACCGGTGATCGCCGGTGCCGAACTTCCCGAGCATCCTTACCGGCCGATCACGCCGGAGTCGATCCGCCGGGCCGCGCAGCTAAAAGACGATCTGCCGGTGGCATGGAAGCATCGCAGCGAGCGTTACACCGAAAAACTGGCCACCCCCGACACCAGTGTTGCCGACCTGGTCGGTGACATCGACCCGATCAAGGTGGCCGAGGGTCGCAGTCTCGGAGACCCCGAAACCATCGCCTACGGGCTGATTCCGCGCGCACACCGCGGCATCGTGGCCGTCAACGAGCTGCCCGACCTGGCCGAGCGGATCCAAGTGTCCATGCTCAATGTGATGGAGGAGCGCGACATCCAGGTCCGCGGCTACACCCTGCGCCTGCCGCTGGACGTGTTGGTGGTCGCCAGTGCCAACCCCGAGGACTACACCAACCGGGGGCGCATCATCACCCCGCTCAAAGACAGGTTCGGCGCCGAGATCCGCACTCACTACCCGCTGGAGCTGGAGGCGGAGATGGGTGTCATCGCGCAGGAGGCGCATCTGAGCGCTCAGGTGCCCGATTATCTGTTGCAGGTGATCGCGCGGTTCGCCCGCTACCTGCGCGAGTCCAGTTCGGTCGACCAGCGCTCCGGGGTGTCGGCGCGCTTCGCCATCGCGGCGGCGGAGACCGTGGCGGCCGCCGCCCGCCACCGCGGGGCGGTGCTGGGCGAGACCGACCCGGTCGCCCGGGTGGTCGATCTGGGCACCGTGATCGACGTGCTGCGCGGCAAGCTCGAGTTTGAGTCCGGTGAGGAGGGGCGCGAGCAGGCGGTGCTCGAACACCTATTGCGCCGGGCCACCGCGGATACCGCGTCCCGGGCGCTGGGTGGCATCGACGTCGGCACACTGATGTCAGCCGTCGAGGGAGGTTCGGCGGTGACGACCGGTGAGCGGGTATCGGCCAAGGATGTGCTGGCGGCCGTTCCAGGACTGCCGGTGGTGGAGATCATCGCACGCAAACTCAACGCCGAATCCGAAGGGGAGCGCGCCGCAGCCCTGGAGCTGGCCCTGGAGGCGCTGTACCTGGCCAAGCGAGTCGACAAAGTGTCCGGGGAGGGCCAAACCGTTTATGGCTGACCGGGCGAAGGGGCACTCGACGCGGTACTCGGCGTACACCGGCGGACCTGATCCGCTGGCTCCGCCGGTAGACCTGCGCGAGGCGCTGGAGCAGATCGGTCAGGACGTCATGGCGGGCACCTCACCGCGCCGGGCGCTGTCCGAGCTGCTGCGGCGCGGCACCAAGTCCATGCCCGGCGCCGACAGGTTGGCGTCCGAGGCGAACCGCCGCCGCCGCGAGCTACTGCGCCGCAACAACTTGGACGGCACCCTGCAGGAGATCAAGAAGCTGCTGGACGAGGCGGTGCTGGCCGAGCGCAAAGAATTGGCCCGGGCGCTAGACGATGACGCTCGATTCTCCGAATTGCAGTTGGAGGCATTGCCGCCGTCGCCGGCCAAAGCCGTACAGGAACTCTCCGAGTACGACTGGCGCAGTGGCGAGGGCCGCGAAAAGTACGACCAGATCAAGGATCTGCTGGGCCGCGAGCTACTCGACCAACGCTTCGCCGGCATGAAGCAGGCGCTGGAAGGCGCCACCGACGAGGATCGCCAGCGCGTGAACGAGATGCTCGACGACCTCAACAACCTGCTGGACAAGCACGCCAGGGGACAGGACACCCGGCAAGACTTCCAAGACTTCATGGACAAGCACGGCGAGTTCTTCCCGGAGAACCCGAGCAATGTCGAGGAGCTGCTGGACTCGCTGGCCAAGCGGGCCGCCGCCGCGCAGCGGTTCCGCAACAGCCTGTCCCAGGAGCAGCGTGATGAGCTGGATGCGTTGGCGCAGCAGGCTTTCGGATCGCCTTCGCTGATGCAGGCACTCAACCGCCTCGACGCCCATCTGCAGGAGGCGCGTCCGGGCGAGGACTGGACCGGCCAGCAGCAGTTCTCCGGCGACAACCCGTTCGGCATGGGTGAAGGCACCCAGGCGCTGGCCGACATCGCCGAACTCGAGCAGCTGGCCGAGCAGCTCTCGCAGGCTTATCCGGGCGCCACCATGGATGACGTCGACCTCGACGCGCTGGCCCGTCAACTCGGCGACCAGGCCGCCATCGATGCCCGCACGCTCGCCGAACTGGAACGGGCCTTGGTGAATCAGGGTTTCTTCGACCGAGGATCCGACGGCCAATGGCGGCTGTCACCCAAGGCCATGCGCAGGCTGGGTGAGACCGCATTGCGCGATGTGGTGCAACAACTTTCCGGACGCCGCGGTGAGCGGGATCACCGGCGCGCGGGGGCGGCCGGTGAGCTGACCGGCGCGACCCGGCCCTGGCAGTTCGGTGACACCGAACCGTGGCACATCTCGCGCACGCTGACCAACGCGGTGCTGCGCCAGGCCGGTACGGCGCCTCCTGGCGGCGGCGCCGGCCCGATCCGGATCACCGTCGATGACGTCGAAGTCTCCGAGACTGAGACCCGAACTCAGGCCGCGGTTGCGCTCCTGGTGGACACCTCGTTTTCGATGGTGATGGCGAATCGGTGGCTGCCGATGAAGCGCACGGCGTTGGCGCTCAACCACCTCGTGTGCACGCGGTTCCGCTCGGATGCGCTGCAGATCATCGCGTTCGGCCACTATGCGCGGACCGTGACGGCCGCGGAGCTGACCGGTTTGGAGGGCGTCTACGAGCAGGGCACCAACCTGCACCACGCGCTGGCGCTGGCCGGGCGACATCTCAGACGCCACCCGAACGCGCAGCCGGTCGTCTTGGTGGTGACCGATGGGGAACCCACCGCCCATCTCGAGGACTTTTCCGGCGAGGGAGCGGGTTCTGCGGTGTTCTTCGACTACCCGCCGCATCCGCGCACCATTGCCCACACCGTGCGCGGGTTCGATGACATGGCGCGGCTGGGCGCCCAAATCACCATCTTCCGGTTGGGCAGTGACCGGGGCCTGGCCCGGTTCATTGATCAAGTCGCGCGTCGGGTCGAGGGACGTGTCGTCGAACCCGATCTCGACGGACTCGGTGCGGCCTTGGTCGGCGACTACCTGAGGTCTCGGCGCAGGCGCTAGGGCCGTGCGTTTGACCGACTGATGGGTCTACTTGCGCGCCTTGCGTGGTTTGCGTTTGATGCCCACCCCGCCCCAGAACGAGAAGCCCTGAATCTTGACGTTGGGGGCCCCGCGACTGCCCTCGCCCGCGACTTCCCGGTCAAAGTTGCCCATGATTCCGCGGCCGTCGATCTCGACGTTGATCTCGGGCGGCAACAGGATGGTCTGCACGCCCATGATCGAGTAGGCGTGAATTTCGACTTCGGTTGAGGTGAAGTCGGCGTAGCGCAGATCCAATACTCCGCTGCCCCACAGGGTCAAGGTGGTCAGCTTCTTGGGCACGTTCCACCGGCCGCGACGCTCGAACCCGCTCAGCAAGGCCAGCAGCAGAGTCGAAGGTGCCGGGTTGCAGTTGCCGCCGCGGCGCGGACTTACCGCGGCGCCGGGCAGATCGGCGCTCAGCTGGTCCAGCTCCTGATACGTGGTTGCGGCGTAGGCCCTGGTCAATCGGTCTTCATACTCGTTGAGCTGCAGTCGTCCCTGCTCGGCTGCGTATGCCAGCAGCTGTGCGATCTGGATCCGATCGGTATCCGCAGCGAGCGACGAATCGTCGCGCGTGTCCTGTGCGTCACGTCGGGCTGGATTGCTCATCACCCACGAGCCTACGACTTCGCGATTTTGCTGCAAGAGGTGTTGGCTAAACTGCAACGTTCGCGCGGCCGGTGGGCTCTGGTGACCCGGTGCGAAGTGCGCGTTTCTACGGGGCGTGAGATCCGGCGACCGGGCCGCGCGGGGATGGTGATTTGTGATGGCAACGGCGGGGCACGCCGGCTACCCCAGTGTGGCGGATGCGCCGAAGAGTAGGCCGCCGTTGCCCGGGGTACCACCGGTTCCGGCGGATGCGCCGGTGCCGCCGGCTCCACCGTTGCCGCCGCTGCCGCTAAAGCTGGTTTGAGCTCAGCGCGGGCCAGCTCGAGTCGGTCGCGGTGGGTTCCGGCTATCGAGATTCGAGCGAGCATACATGGAGTTTGGTCAATGTATGTTCGATCGCTGTGCGTCACCAGCCCCGGGCCCGGGGCGGCAGCCTGTCCGGCGGCTTCGGCTGCCGGAGGTTCAGTCGGAGGCCCAGCTGGGTTGGCGTTTCTGCAAGAACGCGAGCATGCCTTCGCGGGCTTCCTCCGAGACGAACAGCCGCGCCGATTCCTCGGTGAGGCGTTCCGCATCACGGTCGAAACCGGCCAGGACGGCCGCGGTGGTCAGTGCCTTCGACGCCGCAAGGCCCTGCGGCGAACCGCGCCCGACATCGGCGATCAGCGCGGCCACCGCGGCCTCCATGTCGTCGGCGGCGATGGTGACCAAACCCATCTCCGCCGCCTCGTCGGCGCCGAACTTCGCTCCGGTCAGGTAGTAGCGGGCGGCCGCCCGCGCCGACAGCTTCGGCAGCAATGTCAGCGAGATGATTGCCGGGGCGACCCCGATCCGGGCTTCGGTCAGCGCAAAGGTGCACGCCGGGCCGGCGACCACGATGTCGCAGGCACCGACCAGGCCGAAGCCTCCGGCGCGCACGTGCCCGTTGATGGCGCCGATCACCGGTCGTGGCGACTCCACAATGGCGCGCAGCACCGTGGTCATTTCCCGGGCCCGCGCGACAGCCAGGTCATAGGGGTCGCCGGAGCCGGCCTCGCTCAAATCCGCGCCTGCGCAGAAGGTGCCGCCGGTGTGCCCGAGCACGACGACCCGAACGCCCGGATCGGCTGCGGCATCCCGCAGCCCCTCATGCAGCTGGGTGACCAGGGTGGTGGACAGGGCGTTGCGGTTGTGCGGGGAGTTCAGCGTCAGACGGGCAACCACGCCGTCACGCACGTACTCGACGAGACGATCAGCCATCGGTGGGGCTTCAGTAGCTTCGGGGCAGGCCCAGCGACGTCTGCGCGACGAAGTTGAGCACCATTTCACGGCTGATCGGGGCAATCCGGGCCAAGCGCGACGAGGTCAGCATGGCCGCGACGCCGTACTCCTGGGTCAGCCCGTTGCCGCCCATCGACTGCACGGCCTGATCGACCGAGCGGGCCGACGCCTCCGCCGCCGCGTACTTGGCCATGTTGGCGGCCTCGGCCGCTCCGCCGTCATCGCCGTGGTCATACAGCGTCGCGGCCTTTTGCATCATCAGCTTGGCGAGCTCGACTTCGATGTGGCATTGCGCCAAGGGATGCGCCAACCCCTGGTGGGCGCCGATCGGGGTGGACCACACCTGGCGCGTCTTGACGTAGTCGACGGCCCGGTTCAGTGCGAACCGTCCCATGCCGACCGCGCTGGCCGCACCCATGATGCGCTCGGGATTCAGCCCGGCGAAAAGCTGGGCGATGGTCGCGTCCTGGGCTCCGACCAGCGCGTCGGCGGGCAGCCGCACATCATCGAGGAAAACCTGGAACTGCCGTTCGGGGCTGACCAGTTCCATGTCGATCGCCGTGTAGGTGAAGCCGGGGGTGTCGGTGGGGACCACGAACAGCGCCGGACGCAGCTTCCCGGTCTTGGCTTCCTCGGTGCGTCCCACCACCAGCACCGCCTGGGCTTGGTCAATACCGGAGATGTAGACCTTCTGCCCCTTGATGATCCAGTCGCTGCCGTCACGGCGGGCGGTGGTGGTGATCTTGTGCGAGTTGGATCCGGCTTCGGGCTCGGTGATGGCGAAGGCCATCGTCAGGGTCCCGTCCGCGATGCCGGGAAGCCAGCGCTGCTTCTGCTCGTCGGTGCCGAACTTGCTGATGATGGTGCCGTTGATGGCCGGCGAGACCACCATCAGCAACAGGGCGGAGCCGGCCGCGGCCATTTCCTCCATCACCATCGACAGCTCGTACATGCCGGCGCCGCCGCCGCCGTACTCCTCGGGCAGGTTCACCCCGATGAAGCCGAGTTTGCCGGCCTCCGACCACAGCTCGGTGGTGTGCTCGTGAGCACGAGCCTTCTTCAGGTAGTACTCGTGGCCGTAGTTGGACGCCCATTCCGATACCGCCTTGCGTAGCGCCCGGCGGTCCTCATTCTCGATGAAGCTGGTGTCGGTCATCACGAATCTCCTTCTGCTTCAGGCGCTTCCACTCTGGCTAGGACGGCGCCGACGTCGACTTGTTGGCCGATTTGGACGTTGAGCTGGGTAAGTACGCCATCGGTCGGGGCGCTGATGGTGTGCTCCATCTTCATCGCTTCCAACCAGATCAGTGGCTGACCGGCGGTGACGGTATCGCCAACATCGGCGCCCAACCGGATGACGTTGCCCGGCATGGGTGCCACCAGCGATCCTTGTTCGACGGCCGAACCCGGCTCCGGGAAGCGGGGCAGCGCAACCAGGTGCACCGGGCCGCTGGGGGAATCGACGAAGACGTCCTGGCCGTAGCTCGCGACCGTGAAGCGTCGGGCCACCCCGTTTTCGCCGGCCAGCACCACCTCGTTGGGTGTCGCCGATACCAGCCGCACCGAGTCGTCACCGACAATCTGGAGTCCCGTTCTGGTGAATCGGTATTCGATGCGGTACTCGACGTCACCGCCGTCGCGGCAGGTCTTGACCTGATAGCCCGACGCCACGTTGCGCCAGCCGCTGGGAATGGATCCGAACACCGTCGCGGTTGCCCGGTTGTGGGCGGCGTCGGCGAGGGCCGCGGCGATCGCCGACAAGCGGATGTTGTCCGCGTCGGCCAGCGGCGCGGCCAGTTCGGCCAACCCGTGGGTGTCGAAGAACGCTGTGTCAGTAGCGCCGTCGAGAAACGCCGGATGCCGCAGCACGTTCACCAACAGCTCACGGTTGGTGCGCAGCCCATGCAGGTGGGCGCGGGCCAGCGCATCGGCGAGTACCAGTGCGGACTGCCGGCGCGTGGGGGCGTAGGAGATGACCTTGGCCAGCATGGGGTCGTAATGGATGGACACCACCGAGCCGTCGACAATCCCGGAATCCAGCCGAATTCCGGTGCGCTGTCCCAGCGTGGCGAATTCGGCTCGGACCGACGGCACCTCGATGGTGTGCATCGCGCCCGCCTGCGGCTGCCAGCCCTGCGCGGGATCCTCGGCGTAGAGGCGGGCCTCGATGGAATGACCATGGGCGGGCGGAGGTTCCGCTTCGAGACGGCCACCGTCGGCCACCGCGAGCTGCAGTTCAACCAGATCCAGGCCGGTGGTCTCCTCGGTGACCGGATGCTCGACCTGCAGTCGGGTGTTCATCTCCAGGAAGTAGAACTCGCCCGCATCGTCGGCGAGGAACTCCACGGTGCCGGCGCCGGTGTAGCCGATGGCTTCCGCGGCCAGCCGGGCCGCGTCGAACAGCTTGGCCCGCATCCCCGGGATGCGCTGCACCAAGGGGGAGGGTGCCTCTTCGATGATCTTCTGGTGGCGACGCTGAATGGAGCATTCGCGTTCCCCGACGGCCCACACGGTGCCGTGGGTGTCGGCCATCACCTGAACCTCGATGTGGTGCCCGGTGGGTAGGTAACGCTCGCAGAACACGGTCGGGTAACCGAATGCGGACTGCGCCTCGCGGCGGGCGGCCTCGACTTCGGCGGGCAGGGCCGACAATTCGCGGACCACACGCATGCCGCGACCACCGCCGCCGGCTGAAGCCTTGACGAGCACCGGCAGCTGTGCCGCGGTGACGGTCTCGGGGTCGAGTTCGTCGAGCACCGGCACACCGGCGGCGGCCATCAGCTTCTTGGACTCGATCTTGGAGCCCATCGCGCGCACCGCGTCCACCGGCGGCCCGATCCAGGTCAGGCCCGCCGCGGTGACGGCGGCGGCGAACTCGGGATTCTCCGAAAGGAATCCGTAGCCGGGGTGGATCGCGTCGGCGCCCGCCGCACGGGCGGCGGCGATGATGGCCTCGGCGTTGAGATAGTCGTTGGTCTGCGCCAGCCGCACCCGGGCGTCGGACTCGGCGACATGCGGCGCGGCCGCATCCGGGTCGGTATAGACGGCGACGGTGCCCAGGCCGAGCCGGCGGCAGGTGGCGAACACCCGCCGAGCGATCTCGCCGCGGTTGGCAACTAGCACTCGAGTGATAGACATCGGCATCACATCCGGAAGACGCCGAAGTTCGACGTTCCCTTGATCGGGCCATTGGCAATGGCGGACAAACACATTCCCAGTACGGTGCGGGTGTCGCGCGGGTCGATCACCCCATCGTCATAAAGCATTCCGGACAGCACTAGCGGCAGCGACTCCGCTTCGATCTGGCCCTCGACGGCCGCGCGCATCGCGGCGTCGGCGGCCTCGTCGACCTGCTGGCCGCGAGCCTCCGCGGCCGCTCGCGCCACGATCGACAGGACGCCCGAGAGCTGCGCACCGCCCATGACCGCGGATTTGGCACTGGGCCAGGCGAACAGGAAGCGCGGGTCATAGGCGCGCCCACACATGCCGTAGTGACCGGCACCGTAGGAGGCGCCGAGTAGCAGGGAGATGTGCGGGACCTTCGAGTTGGACACGGCGTTGATCATCATCGAGCCGTGCTTGATCATGCCGCCTTCTTCGTAGTCCTTGCCCACCATGTAGCCGGTGGTGTTGTGCAAGAACAGCAGTGGCGTGTCGGCGCGGTTGGCCAGCTGGATGAACTGGGTGGCCTTCTGTGACTCCTCGCTGAACAGCACGCCGCGGGCGTTGGCCAGGATGCCCACCGGGTAGCCGTGCAGCCGGGCCCAGCCGGTGACCAGCGACGACCCGTACAGCGGCTTGAATTCGTCGAATTCGGAGCCGTCGACGATGCGGGCGATCACTTCACGGGGATCGAAGGGGACGCGCAGATCCGAGGGCACGATGCCGATCAGCTCCTCGGCATCGAAGAGCGGCTCGGTCACCGGCGCGGGGGCTGGGCCCTGTTTGACCCAGTTCAGCCGAGCCACGATGCGGCGCCCAATGCGGATCGCGTCGAGCTCGTCGACGGCAAAGTAATCGGCCAAACCAGATATGCGGGCGTGCATTTCGGCGCCACCGAGCGACTCATCGTCGGACTCCTCGCCGGTGGCCATCTTCACCAGCGGGGGACCGGCCAAGAACACCTTGGACCGCTCCTTGATCATCACCACGTGATCGGACATCCCGGGCACGTAGGCGCCACCAGCCGTCGAGTTTCCGAATACCAGTGCAATCGTGGGAATCCCGGCCGCGGACAGCCGGGTCAGATCGCGAAACATCCGCCCGCCGGGGATAAAGATCTCCTTCTGGGTGGGCAGGTCCGCCCCGCCGGATTCCACCAGCGAGACGACGGGAAGCCGGTTCTCGAAGGCGATCTGGTTGGCCCGCAGGATCTTCTTCAACGTCCACGGATTGCTGGTGCCTCCTTTGACCGTCGGGTCGTTGGCGACGATCATGCACTCGACCCCCGCCACCACCCCGATGCCGGTAACGGTGCTGGCGCCGACCTTGAACGCGCTGCCCCAGGCGGCCAGGGGGCTGAGCTCCAGAAAAGGGGAATCCGGGTCGACGAGCAACTCGATGCGTTCCCGGGGAGTCAGCTTGCCGCGGGCATGGTGGCGGTCAACGTACTTGGGCCCGCCGCCCGCCAGCGCGTTGGCGAGTTCGGCGTCGATCTCATCGAGCTTCGTGGTTGCGGCCGAAGCCGCCTCGCTGAAGGCGGCCCCGTTCGGGTCGAGTGTGGAGCGCAATACGGTCACGCGCACCGCCTGCGGTGGCGGGCGAACCGGTGGCGAACTGGTGTTGCAATCATGATTGATACCCCAGGAGTTTGGCGGCCAGTGCGGTCAGGATTTCGGTGGTGCCACCGCCAATGCCCAGGATTCGCATGTCCCGGTATTGGCGTTCGATTTCGGATTCGGCCATGTAGCCCATGCCGCCGAACAGCTGAACGGCTTGATTGGCTACCCATTCGCCGGCCTCGACGGCGGTGTTCTTGGCGAAGCAGACCTGCGGGATCAGGTCGTGCTCGCCGGCGAGTTGGCGCTCCACCACGCTGCGCGAGTAGACCCGGGCGACGTCGATGCGGCGGGCCATCTCGGCCAGCGTGTTCTGCACCGATTGGCGCGAGATCAGTGGGCGGCCGAATGTTTCCCGGTCGCGGCACCATTGCACGGTGATGTTCAGGCATCGCTGCGCGCTCGAATACGCCTGTGCGGCAAGCGCGATGCGCTCGGAGACAAACGCCTGCGCGATCTGGGCGAAGCCGCTGTTCTCGGCGCCGACGAGGTTGGCCGCGGGAACCCGCGCATCGGTGTAGGACAGCTCGGCGGTGTCCGAGGAGCGCCAGCCCATCTTGTCCAGCTTGCGGCTGACAACGAACCCCGGGGTGCCCTTTTCCACGACCAACAGCGAAACCCCACCGGCTCCGGGGCCTCCGGTGCGGACCGCGGTGACCACGAAGTCAGCGCGTACTCCGGAGGTGATGTAGGTCTTGGCGCCGTTGACGATGAAGTGGTCACCTTCGCGCACCGCGCTGGTCCGCAGATGCCCCACATCCGAGCCGCCGCCGGGTTCGGTGATGGCAAGCGCGCCGATTTTGTTCCCGGCCAGCGTGGGCCGAACGAACTCCTCGATCAGTCGCTCATCGCCCGAGGCAATCATGTGCGGCACCGCGATACCGCAGGTGAACAGCGATGCGAAAACCCCACCCGGGACACCCGATTGGTGCATCTGTTCGCAGATGATCACCGAGTCGGCGCCGTCGCCGCCGCCCCCGCCAGCGGATTCGGGCAGTCCGGCGCCCAACAGGCCGGCCGCCCCGGCGCGGCGATGCAGGTCACGGGGCAACTCGCCGGTGCGTTCCCATTCGTCGATGTGCGGTAGCACTTCCCGCTCGGCGAATGAGCGCACCGACTTGCGCAACTCTTCGCGCTCGGGGGTGTTCCAGATGCTCATAGGAGGCTCTCCGGGATATCGAGGTGGCGGCTGCGCAGCCATTCGCCCAGCCCTTTGGCTTGCGGGTCGAATCGCGCCTGATAGGCCACGCCTTGACCGAGAATCCCCTCGATGACGAAGTTCAGCGCCCGCAGGTTGGGCAACGCGTAGCGGGTGACTTGCAGATCGGCCGCCTCGGGCAGCAGTTCCTTGAGCAGTTTCACGGTCAACGTGTTGGCCAGCCAGCGCCACTGCTCGTCGGTGCGCACCCATAGTCCGACGTTGGCCGACCCGCCCTTGTCCCCGCTGCGGGCGCCGGCAATCAGGCCCAGCGGTACCCGTCGGGTCGGGCCGGTGGGCAGCGGATCGGGCAAGGCCGGGGGATCGACCGATTCCAGTTCCAGGGTCTCGGTGGCGCAGGGGATATCGGTGCGCGTGCCGTCGGCGTGCACGGCGATGTGTGGCACCAGCTTGGCGTCCACGTAGCCGGGCACGAACACCCCATACACCTGGCCGTCGCCCGGGGGCGCGGTCGAGGTGAATCCGGGGTAGCTGGCCAACGCCAATTCCACCGCGGCCGAGGAGAATTTGCGGCCCACATTGGCGGGGTCGGGGTCACGGACCACGCAGTGCAGCAGGGCGCTGGCGGCTTCCTCGGTGTCGGCGTCGACGTGGTCGGTGCGGGCCAGGGTCCATTCCAGTTCGGCGGGTTTGACGGTCAGGGTGGCCTCGAGCTGGCGTTGCACGAGCTCGGCCTTGGCCTCGATGTTCAGACCCGTCAAGACGAACGTCATGGCGTTGCGGAACCCGCCGATGCTGTTCAGCGACACCTTCAGGGTCTGTGGGGGCGCTTCGCCGATCACGCCGCCGATGCGCACCCGATCCGGGCCATCGCTGGACAGCTGGATGGTGTCCATCCGGGCCGTCACGTCCGGATTGGCGTAGCGGGCGCCGGATATCTCGTAGAGCAGTTGTGCGGTGACGGTGTCTGGGCTGACCAGCCCACCGGTGCCGGGGTGTTTGGTGATCACCGAGGTGCCGTCGGCGCTGACCTCGGCCAGCGGGAAGCCGGCGTAGGTCAGATCGGGGACCTCGGTGAAGAAGGCGTAGTTGCCGCCGGTGGCCTGGACCCCGCATTCGATGACATGGCCGGCCACCACGGCGCCGGCCAGCTGGTTGTAGTCGGTGCGGCCCCAGCCGAAGTGCGCCGCCGCGGATCCGACGATCACCGAGGCGTCGGTGACCCGGCCGGTGACCACGACGTCGGCCCCGCTGTTGAGGCAATCGACGATGCCCCACGCGCCCAGGTAGGCGTTGGCTGTCAGCGATGTGCCCAGGCCGAGTTCGGCCGCGCGGGGCGCCAGATCGTCGCCTTCCACGTGGGCGATGCGGGCGCCGATGCCCAGGCGCTCGGCTAGGGCCCTGATCGCATCGGCCAGCCCGGCGGGATTGAGGCCGCCGGCGTTGGCGACGATGCGCACTCCGCGATCGTGGGCCAGTCCCAGGCAGTCTTCGAGCTGGGCCAGGAAGGTCTTGGCGTAGCCGCGCTCGGGGTTCTTCATCCGGTCGCGGCCCAGGATCAGCATGGTCAGTTCGGCCAGGTAGTCGCCGGTGAGGTAGTCCACCTCGCCGCCGGTGAGCATTTCGCGCATCGCCGAGAGACGGTCCCCGTAGAAACCGGAACAGTTCGCGATGCGTACGGCGCCGGACGCATCAGAACGAGACGCCATCCGCGTCCTCCTTCATCGGGGTTACCGGTGGGCAGGGTTTGCCGGTGCGTGAACCAACCAACCGGTAGGTCAGCATAGCGGGACTCCTGCCACGGTGTGATACCCGCCTCACTCGGTGCGCGAACACGGCGGATCCGGCGGTGCCCGGTTTTGGCAACCAGCAGGTCACCGACTATCGTTGACGTCATTCGTCGCCGCTGTGCCGATTGGCCATGCCGTGCGACATATTGAACCCGAAACCCCGACCGAGGAGTTAGGTCCGACCATGGCCACACCAAAGCGCAGGATGTCGCGCGCGAATACTCGAAGCCGGCGCTCGCAGTGGAAGGCCACCAAGGCCGAACTCGTCGGCGTCACCGTTGGCGGTCAGAAGCACAAGGTGCCTCGCCGGCTGCTCAAGGCGGCCCGGCTCGGTCTCATCGATCTCGACCGTCGATAGCCCGATTACCCTGGGCCATCGCGCCTGGGTGTCTCTGTCCTCTTAGCGGCGACTGCCGTCGCTGCTGAGTGGGCGCAACCCGGCCCCTTCCTAGTGGGGCCAATGTGGCGGTTGTGATACGGCGCGGCATGACGGCCGCGCGGTGCATCGATGCCGGCTGCCTGGCGGCGCTGGCAAACCGTTGGTTCTTGATCCCGATCAAATTGTGACGCTGTCGTCATTTCGGCGCGCCTCTCAGGCCGCTCTCAGGCGTTAGGACGAAACTAATGTCCGTGCGGATACTTGTCGTCGACGACGATCGCGCGGTGCGCGAGTCGCTGCGCAGGTCGCTTTCCTTCAATGGCTACACGGTTGAGCTGGCACACGATGGTGTGGAAGCTCTCGAGATGATTGCCAGTGATCGGCCTGACGCGTTGGTGCTGGACGTCATGATGCCGCGACTGGATGGCTTGGAGGTATGCCGTCAACTTCGCAGCACCGGTGATGATCTGCCCATTCTCGTGCTGACCGCCCGGGATTCCGTCTCCGAACGGGTCGCGGGGCTCGATGCCGGCGCGGATGACTACCTGCCGAAGCCGTTCGCGCTGGAAGAGCTGTTGGCGCGGATGCGCGCGTTGCTGCGCCGCACCAAGCCCGAAGACGACGAAGCCGCCGATTCGGTAGCCATGACGTTCTCCGACCTGAGCCTGGACCCGGTGACCCGGGAGGTGACCCGCGGGGCGCGGCGCATCAGCCTCACCCGAACCGAGTTCGCCCTGCTGGAGATGCTGATCGCCAACCCGCGACGGGTGCTGACCCGCAGCCGCATCCTCGAAGAGGTGTGGGGCTTCGACTTTCCCACGTCCGGCAACGCGCTCGAGGTCTACGTGGGCTACCTGCGGCGTAAAACCGAGGCCGAGGGCGAGCCGCGGCTGATCCACACCGTGCGCGGGGTGGGTTACGTGCTACGCGAAACGCCACCCTGATGGTGGGATTCCGTCGCGGACCGCGCGCACCGCTGCGTGCCACCAGCTCGCTGTCGCTGCGCTGGCGGGTGATGCTGCTGGCGATGTCCATGGTGGCGATGGTCGTGGTGCTGATGTCCTTCGCCGTCTATGCGGTGATCTCCGCCGCCCTTTACAGCGACATCGACAACCAGCTGCAGAGCCGGGCGCAGTTGTTGATCGCCAGCGGCTCGCTGGCCGCCGATCCGGGCAAAGCCATCGAGGGCACCGCCTACTCGGATGTGAACGCGATGCTGGTGAACCCGGGCCGGTCGATCTACACGGCCAACCAGCCGGGGCAGACCCTGCCGGTCGGGGCGCCGGAGAAAGCGGTGATCCACGGGGATCTGTTCTTGTCCCGGCGCACCGTGTCCGATCAGCGCGTGCTTGCGATCCATCTGCCCAACGGCAGCTCGCTGCTGATCTCCAAGAGTTTGAAACCGACCGAAGCGGTCATGACAAAGCTGCGCGCCGTGCTGCTGATCGTTGGTGGCGTTGGCGTCGCGGTCGCCGCCGTGGCCGGTGGAATGGTGACCAGGGCCGGGTTGCGCCCGGTGGGTCGGCTTACCGAAGCGGCCGAGCGGGTCGCCCGCACCGACGACCTGCGGCCCATCCCGGTTTTCGGCAGCGACGAGTTGGCCAGGCTTACCGAGGCATTCAACTTGATGCTGCGAGCGCTGGCCGAGTCCCGGGAACGGCAGGCGCGGCTGGTCTCCGACGCCGGCCACGAGTTGCGTACCCCGCTGACTTCGCTGCGCACCAATGTCGAGCTGCTGATGGCGTCGATGGAGCCCGGCGCGCCACGCCTGCCGGAGCAGGAGATGGTTGGCTTGCGCGAGGATGTGGTCGCCCAGATCGAGGAATTGTCCACTCTGGTGGGCGACCTAGTCGACCTGACCCGTGGCGATGCCGGTGTCGTGGTGCACGAACCCGTCGACATGGCCGAGGTGGTCGACCGCAGCCTGGAGCGAGTCCGGCGCCGTCGCAACGACATCCACTTCGACGTCGATGTCGTCGGTTGGCAGGTCTACGGCGATGTGGCCGGGTTGTCGCGGGCGGCACTGAATTTGATGGATAACGCCGCCAAATGGAGTCCGCCGGGCGGCCGGGTGGGCATCCGGCTGCGCCAGCTTGATCCATCGCACGCGGAGCTGGTGGTGTCCGACAACGGGCCGGGCATTTCCCCGCAGGAGCGTCGTCTGGTCTTCGAGAGGTTCTACCGGTCCACTTCGGCGCGGGCGATGCCGGGCTCGGGCCTGGGGCTGGCCATCGTCAAGCAGGTGGTGCTCAATCACGGGGGATCGCTGCGCATCGAAGACACCGTCCCGGGCGGTCAGCCGCCCGGAACAGCAATCTGCATGCTGTTGCCTGGGCGCCCGATGCCGGGTTCGGCCTACCCGGCGGCCCCCGATGACAAAAAAACCGAGCCCGTAGACACCCGCGGCGCCAATGGCGCGAACTCTCGGGGTTCGGCGAACGTTATCTCAGTGGATTCTCAGTCCGCGCGCGCAAGGTAGTTGTGCAGTTACTGTTGACCATCAAGCCCATGCAAGCAGCGCATGGCTGGAAAATCGAGGGCCAAACAAAGCCCGAGCAGAGGAAGAGCGACTTAGCGACATGACGAATCACCCGAGGTATTCGCCACCGCCGCAGCAGCCGGGATATCGTACCGCGCCTAACCAGCCAGTGCCGCCCGCTTATGCCCAGGGGCCGCAGCAAAATTACAACCCGCAGTTCGACTGGCGCTATCACCAGTCCCGCCCGCAGCCGCGCCCGCCCTACGAGGGTGTGAGCGGTACCGGGCCGGGCCTACTGCCGCCCGCCACCGGTCCGGGACCGATCCCGCCCGACACCGGGCCGGGCCCGATCCCCGGCGGCACGGGGCCGGGGCCGATTCCCGGCATGCTGCCACCGATGGCGCCCCCTCCCAACGTAATTCGCGAACGTCGGCCCCGGGCCGGAATGTTGGTCATGGGTGCGGTGGTGATCGCGGTGGTGTCCGCCGGTATCGGCGGTGCGGCCGCATCGATCATCGAACTCAACCGCTCGCCGGCAACGAGCAGCGGTCGTGAAATGGTCGCCAGCGGGGCTCCGAGTGTCCCCGCAGCAAACATGCCGCCGGGTTCGGTGGAGCAGGTGGCCGCCAAAGTGCTGCCCAGCGTCGTGATGCTGGAAACCGACGTGGGCCGCCAGTCCGAAGAGGGTTCGGGCATCATCTTGTCGGCCGACGGATTGGTCATGACCAACAACCACGTGGTGGCCGCCGCCGCCAAGCCGCCCGCCGGTGCGCCGGAGCCCAAGACCACGGTCACGCTCTATGACGGGCGTACCGCGTCGTTCACCGTGGTCGGGGCCGACCCCACCAGCGATATCGCCGTCGTCCGGGTGTCCGGGGTCAGTGGCCTGACCCCGATTGCGCTGGGATCGTCGGCGGACCTGCGGGTCGGCCAGCCGTTGCTGGCGATCGGATCCCCGCTGGGCCTGGCCGGCACCGTGACCACGGGAATCGTCAGCGCCCTCAACCGTCCGGTGTCCACCACCGGTGAGTCGGGTAACCAGAACACCGTGCTGGATGCCATCCAGACCGACGCCGCGATCAACCCGGGTAACTCCGGTGGCGCGCTGGTCAACATGAACGCTCAACTGGTGGGCATCAACTCGGCCATCGCCACGCTGGGTGCGGACTCCGGCGATGCCCAAAGTGGTTCCATCGGCCTGGGCTTCGCGATTCCGGTCGACCAGGCCAAGCGCATCGCCGACGAGTTGATCAGCACCGGCAAGGCATCACACGCCTCGCTGGGTGTGCAGGTGACCACCGACAAGGGGGTACCCGGCGCCAAGGTTGTCGAGGTGGTGCAGGGCGGTGCGGCCGCGACCGCCGGGTTGCCCAAGGGCGTTGTCGTCACCAAGGTCGATGACCGGGCGATCACCAGCGCCGACGCGCTGGTCGCCGCGGTGCGGTCCAAGGCGCCGGGTGACAAGGTGTCGCTGACCTTCCAGGATCCCGACGGCAGTACTCGTACCGTGCAAGTCACCCTCGGCAAGGCGGAACAGTGAACGCCGATGCACAGCTGTCCGACCTCGGATATAGCGTTGCACCCATGGAACAGGGTGCGGAGTTAGTAGTCGGCCGGGCACTCGTCGTCGTCGTGGACGACCGCACCGCGCACGGCGATGAGGATCACAGCGGGCCGCTGGTCACCGAGCTGCTCACCGAGGCCGGTTTCGTCGTCGACGGGGTGGTTGCGGTTGAGGCCGACGAGGTCGACATCCGAAACGCGTTGAACACCGCGGTGATTGGCGGGGTGGACCTGGTGGTATCGGTGGGCGGCACCGGTGTGACGCCGCGTGACGTCACCCCGGAGGCCACCCGCGAGATTCTGGACCGCGAAATTCTGGGTATTGCCGAGGCCATCCGGGCCTCGGGATTGTCCGCCGGAATCACCGACGCCGGGCTCTCACGTGGCTTGGCCGGGGTATCCGGGAGCACGTTGGTGATCAACCTGGCCGGGTCCCGCTATGCCGTGCGGGATGGGATGGCGACGCTGAATCCGTTGGCCGCCCACATCATCGGCCAACTGTCGAGTCTGGAGATCTAGGCCCGGGCCCGGTGACGGGTCAGGTGTCCGCGCGGGGTCCGTAGTTCGGCGGGGGCGTCCCGGCTGTCCCCGGGGCCTCGTGCCGGCCGGACGAGTTGGAGTTCGTCTGTGCGAGCAAGTCGCGGATTTCGGTGAGCAGGACGATTTGGGCGTCGTCGGCCTGCTCGACCTCACCCTTCTTGCGCAACGTGTTGTAGGGCACCACCACCAGGAAATAGACCACCCCGGCGACCAGGATGAAGTTGATGGTGGCCGACAGCAATACGTTCAAGTCGATGCTCTGGCGGCGGCCGATGCCGATCTTCAAGATGCCCAGATCGGACTGCTCGTTGACGCCCACCCGGTTGATCAGCGGCGTGATGATGCTGTCGGTGAACCTGGTGACCAGCGCCGTGAATGCCGTACCGATGACCACGGCGACGGCCAGGTCGACGATATTGCCCCGCGAGAGAAACTCCTTGAACCCTTTGAGCATTGGGATGTCCCTTCAGGAATGGACCGAGACTGGACCGCGTTTGCTGTCGATCACCTGTCCAACGGCGGCGAGCTGCTCAGTGCAGGGTCAGGGTGAGAGTCTGCCCAAGCGCAGAGCCCGCCACCATGTTCGCCAGGCGAGCCGGCAGCGCAACCAACACTACGCGGTGAGCGTGCGTTTGTAGCTCCTGCTTGGCCGACACCAGCACGACGACGGCGTCGGTGGCCACGACCTTCGCGGCCGGTGGGGAGGGCTGATTGGCCGCCGGCGCGTCGGTGGGCGGCGCGGCCAGGACGTCCACGACGTCGCCGACCCGGATCAGATCGATCAGCGCACTGTCGGCCAGATGCAGCGGCACGACCCGGGCGCCGGGGCCGGCGGTGGACTCGGCCAGCCGGCTGCCCAGGATTCGGACGTCGGTGAGCACCTCGCCGCGCCGGGTGGGGCTGGCCAGTGTCGCCCCGACCAATGCGCCCACATCGGTTTGGGATCCGTCGGGAAGGGTTGCGGCCGAACGCGTTTCCAGGCGGACGTCCGCGATGGTCAACGGTGTGCCCGGCGACAGGTCACGCGCGGCAACCACCACCTCGCAGAGGTTGGTGTCAGGGCTGGGCCACAGGGCGGCGACGGCGGCCAGCACGACCAGAACGCCCGCGACAACGCGGCGGGCCAGGACGGTCCGGGTCCACTCGGGACGCACCGACACCGCTATGCGGCTGAGCAGGGTTGGGTTCAGCGAGGGATCCGCCACGGTGCAAACGGTAGGCGGGTGGCGGGGCGGCGGGTGCCGGTCAGACGGCTCCCTGTGGATAACCCGCTAGCTCGAGGTGCTGGCTGCGGCCGGGGCGGCGCTGCTTGTCGACTTCTCCCTGGAGCTCGACGACGTGCTCGACGTCTTGGCGTCGCTCGACCCGGAGCTGCTGGAAGATTCGCTCGACGACGACCCGCCGCTGGAGCTCTTCGATTTCTTTGTCGCTTCGCGGCTATCGGTGCGGTAGAAACCGCTGCCCTTGAACACGACGCCAACTGCGTGGAACAGCTTGCGCAGCCGACCGAAGCATTCCTCGCACGTGGTGAGCGAGTCGTCGGTGAACGACTGCACAACGTCGAAGCGGTTGCTGCACTCAGTGCACTCGTAGCTGTAGGTCGGCACAGAAACCTCCGGATTTGGTCAGTCTGGGTTAGCACTCTACCGTTTCAAGTGCTAGAACCGCCACGTGAGCTCGATCATTCCCGGTGTGGAAAGGAAATGATCCCGCGCTGGGGGGTAATCGCGTGCGTCATCCGCACGTCGTGCGGCTCCGAGGGCAACCGGTCGACCACCTCCTCGTCGCGCACGATCGCCAGCAGGCGGGCTTGCGGGTTGCGGTTGGTCAGGGACCGGTCGTAAAAGCCCAGCCCCTTGCCGAGCCGGACACCCTCGAGGTCGACGGCCAGGGCGGGCAGCAGCACCAGGCTGGCCTGGCCCACGGCTGACTCCGGCAGCCAGGGCGCCGGCGGTTCCAGCAGTCCCCAGCGGCCGCGCACCAGCTCACCGGGCCGATACTCGCCCCACATCAGCGGCAATGGGCCGTCGCCGTCGGTGGTGCGGGCGACCGGCAGCAGCACCCGCGCCCCATGCTGCAACAACACGTCGAGCATGGTGATCGAGCCCGGCTCGGTGCCGACCGGAACGTATCCGCAGACGGTGGCGCCACCGTCGATGACCTGCGCCAAGTGCGCATTGAGGAGCAGGGCTTCGGCGGCGTGAACGTCGTCGGGGACCACGCGCCGGGCCTGCCGCAGCCGCGCCCGCATCGCCGCCTTGTTCACCGACGTCATGGCCTCAACGATGACAGGTCACGATTTCTACCGGCCGGACCGACTCGGCGATTCCTGGCGAGGTTATCGTTTGAACGATGTCACAAGAAGTTGCGATCCCCTTTACGGCGATCGTTCCCGCTGCCGGCCTGGGTACGCGGTTCCTACCTGCGACTAAGACGGTGCCCAAGGAGCTGCTGCCGGTCGTCGACACGCCCGGTATCGAGCTGGTGGCCGCCGAGGCGGCCGCCGCCGGTGCCGAGCGGCTGGTGATCGTCACTTCGGAGGGCAAGGACGGGGTTGTCGCGCACTTTGTCGAGGACTTGGTGCTCGAGGGCACGTTGGAGGCCCGCGGCAAGACGGCCATGCTGGCCAAGGTTCGCCGGGCCCCGGCACTGATCAAGGTCGAGTCCGTGGTGCAGGCCGAGCCGCTCGGACTGGGGCATGCCATCAGCTGTGTCGAGCCGACGCTGTCCGATGATGAGGACGCCGTATCGGTGCTCTTGCCCGACGACCTGGTGCTGCCGACCGGCGTGCTGGAGACGATGTCGAAGGTGCGGGCCCGGCTGGGCGGCACGGTGTTGTGTGCCATCGAGGTATCCCCCGACGAGATCAGCGCCTACGGCGTGTTCGATGTCGAGCCGGTGCCGGGCGGGGAATGGGCGGCAAATCCCAATGTTCTCAAGGTCAAGGGCATGGTCGAAAAGCCCAAGACCCAAGACGCGCCGTCGATGTTCGCGGCCGCGGGGCGCTATGTGCTCGACCGCGCCATCTTCGATGCGCTGCGCCGGATCGAGCGCGGCGCCGGGGGTGAAGTTCAGCTCACCGACGCGATCGCGCTGCTGATCGCCGAGGGGCATCCGGTCCATGTCGTGGTGCACCGCGGATCCCGACACGACTTGGGAAATCCCGGCGGCTACCTCAAGGCTGCGGTTGACTTTGCGTTGGATCGTGACGACTACGGCCCGGATTTGCGGCGATGGTTGGTGGCGCGATTGGGCCTGACCGAGCAGTAGCCGAGCGGGTTGGGCCCAGCTCGCCCACTTGGCTCGACGGAAAGGCGCGCTGTGCGTTCTGTAGAGGAGCAGCAGGCCCGAATATCGGCCGCCGCGGTGGCCCCGAGGCCGATCCGTGTTGCCATCGCCGAGGCGCAGGGCCTGATGTGCGCCGAAGAAGTGGTCACCGAACGTCCCCTTCCGGGTTTTGATCAGGCCGCCATCGACGGGTATGCGGTGCGCAGCGTCGACGTGGTGGGGGTCGGGCAAGACCTCGCCTCCGGCGCCGCCGAGTTCTTTGTCGACGACGGCAGCGCTACCAGCCGTGATGCGGTCACGCTGCCGGTGATGGGCACCATCGAAGCCGGTGCTCGCACACCCACCAGGTTGCAGCCCAAGCAGGCGGTTCGGGTGCAGACCGGGGCCCCGCTACCGACGCTGGCCGACGCGGTCCTGCCGCTGCGGTGGACCGATGGCGGAATGAATCGGGTTCGGGTGCTGCGCGGGGCGCCGTCGGGCGCCTATGTGCGCCATGCCGGTGACGATGTGCAGCCCGGTGACGTCGCGGTGCGCTCCGGCACCATCATCGGGGCCGCCCAGGTGGGGCTGCTGGCCGCGGTGGGGCGCGAACGGGTGCTGGTGCACCCGCGGCCGCGGCTGTCGGTCATGGCGGTGGGCGGGGAGCTGGTGGACATCTCCCGCACGCCGGGCAATGGGCAGGTGTATGACGTCAACTCCTACGCGCTGGCGGCCGCCGGCCGGGACGCCGGCGCCGAGGTGAACCGGGTCGGCATCGTCAGCAACGACCCCAAGCAACTCGGCGAGATCGTCGAGGGCCAGATCAACCGGGCTGAGGTGGTGGTGATCGCCGGCGGGGTGGGCGGCGCGGCCGCCGAGGCGGTCCGCTCGGTGCTTTCCGAGCTCGGCGATATGGAAGTGGTTCGCATCGCGATGCATCCGGGATCCGTTCAGGGGTTCGGCCAACTCGGCCGCGATCGGGTCCCGACGTTTCTGCTGCCCGCCAACCCGGTCAGCGCCTTGGTGGTGTTCGAGGTGATGGTTCGTCCGCTCATCCGGCTCTCCCTGGGCAAACGCCAACCGATGCGCAGGATCGTGCAGGCCCGCACGCTGTCGCCGATCACCTCGGTGGCCGGCCGCAAGGGCTACCTGCGCGGCCAGCTCATGCGGGATCAGGAGAGCGGCGAATACCTGGTTCAGGCGCTGGGCGGGGCTCCGGGGGCATCCTCGCACTTGCTGGCGACGCTGGCCGAGGCAAACTGTCTGGTTGTGGTACCCACCGGAGCCGAACAGATCCGTACCGGCGAGATCGTTGACGTCGCCTTCCTGGCGCAGCACGGGTAGAGCGACCCACGGCAAGATCTTCGTGAACCTCATGCGCGCTGGGCAGCGCCATCCCGGTTGGCCGATGGATGTCGGTCCGCTGCGGGTTCGTGCCGGCGTGATCCGGCTGCGCCCGGTTCGAATGCGCGACGGCGCGCAGTGGAGCCGGACCCGGCTGGCCGACCGCGCTCACCTGGAACCGTGGGAGCCCAGCGCGGAGGGCGACTGGACCATCCGGCATTCGGTCGCGGCCTGGCCGGCGGTGTGTTCGGGGCTACGTTCGGAGGCGCGTAAGGGCCGGATGCTGCCGTATGTGATCGAGCTGGACGGCAGGTTCTGTGGCCAGCTGACCGTCGGCAACGTGGTGCACGGGGCGCTGCGTTCGGCCTGGATCGGCTATTGGGTCGCCAGCTCGCAGACCGGTGGGGGAATCGCCACCGGTGCGGTGGCACTGGGGCTGGACCACTGCTTCGGGCCGGTGGGGCTGCACCGGGTGGAAGCCACGGTGCGCCCGGAGAACGCGGCCAGCCGAGCGGTGCTGGCGAAGGTCGGGTTCCGCGAGGAGGGGCTGTTGCGCCGCTACCTCGAGGTGGACCGGGCATGGCGCGATCACCTGCTGGTTGGCCTCACCGTCGAAGAGGTCGAAGGGTCGGTGGTCTCGACGCTGGTTCGCGCGGGGCAAGCCAGCCGGCTCTGAGCGCCGGCG
Source organism: Mycobacterium ulcerans subsp. shinshuense (assembly GCF_002355775.1). Classification (NCBI taxonomy): domain Bacteria; kingdom Bacillati; phylum Actinomycetota; class Actinomycetes; order Mycobacteriales; family Mycobacteriaceae; genus Mycobacterium; species Mycobacterium ulcerans. The sequence goes on from NZ_AP017624.1 coordinate 966,207, forward strand.
GCAAACCGGCCGGTGCGAATGGCGAAATCCCGCTGGCGGGAGCCCTAGGGAAAATTGGGGCTATCGCGACACGTGTGGCGTGTGGTGCTTGTGGGAGGCAAATTACAGGTGTGTAATTGCCCTTGGGCGCTTTTGACCCGGCCGCGTTGGCCACTGATGTGCCTCGCGGGGATCGGAACCGAAGAGAGCAGGTCACTATGCCAAGCATCCCGCAGTCGTTGTTGTGGATATCGCTGGTGGTGCTGTGGCTGTTTGTGCTGGTACCCATGCTGATCAGCAAACGCGAAGCGGTCCGTCGCACCAGCGACGTCGCCTTGGCTACCAGGGTGCTCAACGGGGGCGCGAGCTCGCGACTGGTCAAGCGCGGCGGTCCGGCCGCCGGTCATCGCAGCGACCCCGACTGGAAACGCCAGCGAGAGTGGGACCACGAGGCCCACGACGATGACGACGACGAGGACGACGCCGAGCCGGAAACCGACCAAATCCCGGAGTTGGCGCACGGCGATGAGGAGGTAGCCCAGGACACGGGCAGCCAGGGTGCGGTCATCATGAAGGTGGCGGCCACTCGCGACACCGCGGTTGACGAGCCCGACTACCTCGATGTCGATGTCGTCGAGGAAGACTCGGGTGTGCTCTGCCTGGGCCCCGGCGCTCGATCGGCGCAGGAGCAGCCGATGGCGCGGGCGGCCGGCACGGCGGTGCCGGAGGCCGAACTCGACGGTGAAGAAGAGCCCGTTGACGAGTCGCAGCTAGGTGATGAGCCGGAATTGGCCGACGACTCCGAACTCGACACCGCGGAGCTCTTCGCGGCGCGCGCGGCCAACCACGAGCACGCCGAAGACGACTACGAATACATGGACGACACTTCCGGTTTGGAGGCGCAAGCCGACGACGAAGAGGGCTACGAGCCGACGCCGAGGTACACCTCCGGCGCCTCGCGGCGGCGCCGATACGACACCAAGACCGCCGCAGCGGTCAGCGCTCGCAAGTACGCGTTCCGTAAACGCATGCTGGTGGCGATGGCAGTGGTGCTGGTCGGCTCGGCCATTGCCGCCTTCGAAGTGACGGCTGCCGCGTGGTGGCTCTGCTCGGCAGCCACCGTGGTGACGATGCTCTACCTGGCGTATTTGCGCCGCCAGACCCGCATTGAGGCCAAGGTGCGGCGGCGCCGGATGCAACGACAGGCCCGGGCGCGGCTCGGGGTGGAAAACACCCACGACCGCGACTACGACGTGGTGCCGTCGCGGCTGCGGCGTCCCGGCGCGGTGGTGCTCGAGATCGACGACGAGGACCCGATCTTCGAGCATCTGGACTACGCCGGCCCGGTGCGCGGCTACGGCTGGCCGCGGGACTTGCCGCGCGCGGTGGGCCAGTAGGGGCAGGCGGTTCGGCCGTTGCGGCCGCGGCTGGTAGCCTGCATAGCGTTCAGGGGCTATGGCGCAGTTGGTAGCGCGACTCGTTCGCATCGAGTAGGTCGGGAGTTCGATTCTCCCTAGCTCCACAGATTCGCAGACTCGGTTCACAAGTGAGCGCCGAGTCGCGTGGCGGATGCCCCGGCCGTTGGCTGGGGTTTTTTCGTTCGGCCGGCGGTTGCCGGGTGATGGCCCGGTCTAGGGGGCGAAGACGAAATTGTTGACGTAGACGCCCCGGGGCGCCCAGCCATCCCGGTGGCCGCCGATGTTCGCCGGGTTCTGATGCCGGGCGACGTCGAACTCGGCGATCGGGCGCCGCTCGTCGCCGAGTTCGAAGAAGCCCCGGTACCCGAGTCCGCCCAACAGGGTGGTGATCTCGGCCACGGCGTTGGGGCGATGGCGTTCCTCGGCTTCCACCAGAATCGTCGGCCGGTTGCGCATGAGAGTGTCGGTGGCGCCCCGCAACACCGCCAGTTCGTGGCCTTCCACGTCGACCTTGATCAGGCCGACGTCGCTCAATTGCAGATCGTCGAGGCGCTTGACCGCTACGTCGATGCTTCGGATTCGGCCAGCCACATCGCCCAGGGCGTTGTCGGTGTCTATCGTGCTGCGGCCCGGTTCGGACTCCACGACGCGCATGGACAGGCAACCGGGCTTGTCGGATAGCGCCACCGCTTCCACCCGCACCGCGGCGCCGACCGCGTCGAACATCGAGGCCAGCTCGCGCGCCTGGGCGGGCCGGGGCTCGAACGCGACGACCGAGCGTGACGAGGCCAGCATCGCGATGGTGAACTCGCCGACGTCGGCCCCGATGTCCACCGAGATGCGATCCGGATCGCACAGCGACGCGGCCAGCCGGACATCGGCGCGGGATTCCCCGAGGCGTTGCAGCACCCGGTACTTGCGTTGCCAGAAAAGACCCGGCGCGACGGTTCGGACCACCGGAGCGAGCCACCGTTTGATCCGGGCCGCGGCTGTCATCGGCGGCAGTCTTCCCTCGCGATCGTGAGCCTGGCGTCGCATCGGCATCTCCTACGGCCAAGCCATTGCCGGGTTAGAACGCGTTTGCGCCGCGGCTTGTCGGTGACACGCTACGCGAACCGGCGTGGTCAGCGCTGCGCGCTTGGGGGCCACCGCGCGGTGTCGGGGCTGGTCGGGGCTGGTCCGGATGTCGGTGCCGGGTCCGGGGGCAAGGACCGCCGTATCTCCTGCGCGACGGCGAGAATGCTGCATAATTCCAGAGGAATTCCCAGTGCGGGTGCCCAGGGAACGCGATCGGCCCTCTTTGTGTGGCGCCGGCTCAGAGGGGGTAATGGATGGATTTCCGCACCTTTGTTCAGACCCTCGCCAAGCGCTGGAAACTTGTGGTCGGCGCGCTGCTCGCGTGTCTGGCCGGCGCGACAGCCGTCACCGCATTTCAGACCAAGGTCTATCAATCCTCGGCCACCATCTTCATCTCGGTATCCGGGCAGACCGACGTCAACGACGTGTACTGGGGCGGGCAGGCCGCACAAGACCTGTTGTCGTCATATGCCGAGATCGCCGGGGGCCGTGAGGTGGCGCAACGCGCCATCAGTCAGCTGCAGCTGCCGATCAGCCCCGAAGCTCTGGTGCAGCAGACCCAGGTGAAATACGCGCCGAAATCAATGCTGTTCACCATCGCGGTTTCCGACACCGATCCAAAGCGTGCCGCGTTGCTCGCCGGGGGCATGGCCGATTCGTTCGCCACGCTGGTTGGGACGCTCGGTTCGGCCCCGCGCGCACTCGGGGCCGAACCGCAGCAGCAGGCGCCGCCCACCGCCCCGATGGCCAGGGTGACGGTGGTCAAGCGGGCCGAGGTGCCCGTTAGTCCCAGCCGACCGCTGCCCAAGCGCAACTTGGTGATGGGGCTTGCGGCCGGGTTGCTGCTCGGGATCGCGGTGGCGCTGGCCCGTGAGGCCAGTGATCGCACCGTGCATAGCCGCCGGCAACTCGACCAGCTTTCGGGTCTGCCGACGTTGGCCGAGCTTCCCGGCCGGCGCGGCGGCGTGCCGCAGTTCGGTACCGACGTCGCCATCGACGACGCGGTGCGCGGCCTGCGTACCCGCCTGCTGCGGGCGATGGGGCCGCAGGCCCGGCGCCTGGTGGTGGCGGCGCCGTTCGCCGGCGAGGGAACCACGACCACCGCGCTGAATCTCTCACTGTCCTTGGCCGAACTCGGTGAAGACGTACTTTTGGTCGAGGGTGACACCCGTCGGCCCGTGATTGCCGGCTTGCTGAAGGTGGAATCCCGCGAAGGGTTGGCCAACGCGCTGGCTAACCCCGAGATCGCGCTGGAAGTCGTCAAGCCCACCCGGATCTCGAAGCTGTTCATTCTGGCGTCGCGAAGTGTCCGCCGCGAGACCGCGTCGGCCAACGCTTACCTGCCGGAAGTGATTGACAGCGTGCTGATGGATCTTTCGGCACGCTTTTCCCGATTGGTGATCGACGGCCCGCCGGTGCTGGCCACCGCCGATACCGGCTTGCTGGCCGGGGCCGTGCAAGCCACGGTGCTGGTGGTGCGCGCGGGACGCACCACCGTCGATGAAGTCAACGACGCGCTGTCGGCGCTGCGCGCGGCCGGGGCGAACGTCGTCGGCACCGTATTGACCGACGCCCGAATTTCGCGCCACACCAGCGCCGCCGCCCGGATCTACCGCGGAAAGCTAAGCGGGCTGTCGTGATCCTCTACCTGCCGCGCCGCTATCGCTTGGCGATGGGTGCGGCACTGCTCGCGGCGTTCTTGTTCGGATGTTTCGTTTTCGGCGTGCTGTCGGTGCGTCACACCGGCCAAGGTGTGATGCTGATCGCCGGGATGTTCAGCCTGGTCGTGTATTGGGCGAAACCCGAAGCGATGGTAGGGATCGCGCTGTTCTTGGCGTTCGCGGCGCTGCCGGCAAGCCTGCACGTGGGCAAGGTCGTCGGCCCGGGCGTGATCTACGCCTATCAGGTGGCGTTGGTGCTGGCGATCTGCTACCTGATTCCACTGGTGCGACCGCGGGTCTCCGATTTCGTGCTGCCCGGCATCTTCGCGGTGGCGGTGCTGCTGTATGCGGTGGTCGGGCTGGCGCTTGGACACCCCGACTGGGTGGTGATGCGGTCGGCGCAAAACCTGTTGGAGATGGCCGGCGGGTTCGTCTTGGCGCTGTTGGTGGTGTACGGCAATTACCTGCGGATGGCGATTGTCACGATGGTCGTGACGCTGTGGTTCTCGGCGGGCATGGCCATTGTCGGTTCGGTGCATGCGATCCGGCTGGCCGGCCGGGCGGAAAGCCTTGCCGAGACGACGGGAGCCGACCAGGCCCTGCGGATCATCTTGTCCGCGCAAACACCGGCCACCGCCGTGCTGAGCGCATTGGTCGCCGCGGTGATCGTCGGGCGGGTCAGGCCGGCCTTCTTTTTCGCGCTGGGCCTGCCCGCGTTGATCATCGTGTTGCTGGCCTTCGCCCGCCATGTGCTGATCTCGCTGGCGGTGGCCGCCGTCGTCGCGTTGCTGGCCACCTCCAGCTGGCCGGCGCTGCGCCGGACCGCCACGCTTTTCCTGGTCGGCACCGCGGTTGTCGCGTTTGTGGTGCCGACCTCATTGTTTCTGCTGCAGCAGTCCAGGGCCGGGGCGTGGCTCGCCGATCAGTTCACCGCATTGCACCAGCGTGTGCTGCATGGCCTTTCGGGCGGCGCGCTCGCCGTCGACGAATCGACGCAAGATCGGCTGCGCGAAATCGACAGCCTCGACCGCGCGATCGCGGAAGCCCCGGTGTTCGGCCACGGCCTGGGCTACGCCTATCGGCAACCGTACGGAGACGACCCCGACGACTTCACGATGAAGCTCTACCCGACCTTCTCGCACAACTTCTATCTCTGGTGGCTGGCCAAGGCCGGGGCGGTGGGCATGGCGGTGTTTGCGATCTTCGCCCTCACCCCGCTGTTCGGGGCGCTGCGCCGCGGGTCGGACCGCGCCAAGATCGCTGCGGCCACCAGCATCGGCTTGCTGGCCATCTCCGCCGTCTGGCCATTGCCGGAGATGCCGGTGGACGCCCTGGGCTTGGGTCTGGTCTTGGGGTTGACGATGGGATTTGCCACGCAGCGACGCGGCGGCGCCGATGCCCAGGCCGCGGATACCGACGCGGCGCTGGCGCCGGCGGGCACGCCCGAGTGAACTCGGTCGGGGTGCCGACGCCGCAGGGCCGGCTGCGCGTGCTGGTGGTCGGCCCGGCCCCGGCCGCGGCGACCAGCCGGGGCGGTATGGCCACGGTGATCGCGCTGATGGCGGCCCATCCTGACCCACACATCCACATCACGGCGGTGCCCACGTTCATCGACGGCCCGCTATGGCCGCGGCTGATGCTCGGTGTCCGCGGAATGCTGCGCGCCACCTGGCTGGTGCTGCGCAAGCGCACCGATGTCCTGCATGTTCATCTGGCCCACGGCGGCAGCGTGATTCGCAAAGCCCTGCCGCTGTTAGCGGCGCGACTGACCGGTACACCGGCGATTGTGCATGCCCACAGCTACGACTTCGGCGGCTGGTTCGATCAGCTCGCGCCGCCAGCTCGGGCGGCGGTGCGCCGGATGCTGGCCGCCGATCACTGGGTGGTGCTGGGGGAGCGCCATGTCCAGGAGTACGCCAGCCGGCTGCGGTTGCCCACCAACCGGATCAGCGTGCTACCCAACGCGGTTCGAATTCCGAACACCCCGGTGAATCAGCTGGGGGTCCAGCGCGTGCATGCGGTGGCCCTGGGGCGGCTGGGCGTGCGCAAGGGCAGCTATGACCTGATCGACGCGGTAGTGGCGCTCGATGAGACGGTGCGCAACCGGCTGCTGGCCACGCTCGCCGGGGACGGCGACGTCGCCCAGGTGCGTGCGGCGGTCGCCAAGGCCGGTCTGGGCGAGACGATCGACGTGGTGGGCTGGCTCGATCCGATGGCGCGCGACGAGTTGCTGTGCCGTGCACAAATTTTCGTGTTGCCCAGCCGCAACGAGGGCCTGCCCATGGCGTTGCTCGAGGCGATGGCGAACGGGCTGGCCCCGGTGACGACAACGGCGGGCAGCATCGGCGAAGTGGTCACCGATGGCGTCAACGGCCTGCTCGTTGGGCCCGCCCACGCCGATCAGCTCGCGCACGCGCTCGGCGCCCTGGTGACCGATGAGAACCTGCGCGCCCGCCTGGGCGGGGCCGCCCGAGAGCGGGCCGGTGAGTTCGGGCTCGACCGCTGGTATCAGCAGCTGACGCGGTTGTGGGCAAGCCTGGCCAGCGATCCGCACCCGTCCCGGCGATGACGATGTCAACCAACCATCCCCGACGGTGTTCTCATAAGGTACGACGATGACGACAGGCACGGTGGCCGGCGGCGATGCCATGCCGACACACGGATGGGTCGGGTGGCGTTGACCGAGAGCGAAGAGTACGCCCGGCAGTACTTCGATGAGCAGGCGGAGTCCAACAACGAGTATTGGCGTCGGTTCGGGGTTGTCCCCGACTGGGCGGGCAAGCGGGTCCTCGACGTCGGCTGCGGCCATGGCGCGTTGTCGATCGACATCGCCCAAGCCGGCGCCAGCGTGCTCGGCGTGGATCTGGATGAAGGGCGCGTCGCGTTCGCCAATCGCAACCTGGCGCAGCGATTTCCCGAGCTGGCCGATCGGGTGAGGTTTCGGGCGGTCGATGTGCGGTCGCTTCCGGTGGACGAACCGTTCGACGTGATCGTTTCCAAGGACACCGCCGAGCATGTTGCCGACGTGGCGTCGTTGTTTTTGGCCCTCGGCGAACGGTTGACCCGGCCCGGCGGGCGCAGCTACGCGGGATTCAGCCCGCTGTATTACAGCCCCTTCGGCGACCATGGGCGCACCGGCTTGAAGGTGCCCTGGGCGCACGCGATCCTGCCGAAACGGCTGGTGTTTGCGGCCGCAGCACGCAAATACGGCCATCCGGTGGGCTCGCTGTTGGACATCGGCCTCAACGGCAACACCCCCGATCAGTTCCGGGCGGCGTTCGACAACAGCGGACTGCGACAGCTCGACATCGGCTACAACCGGGGCGCCAAGCGGTTGCTGCCCGCATTGGAGAGGGCGCGCCGGCACTGGCGGCGCTTCGACAGGTTCACCACCGTCAGCATCTATGCCGTCTTCGGGGTGTGATCGTCGCCGGCCCGACCCGGCGGGGTCCGGCCGATCGTGGCGTGTGCGATCTGGTCTGGTCCGGCGCCGGCCTCGGCTACCAGCGTCGACGTCGCCGACCAGATAGCCGAATGGCCGGCTGTGTGTAGGTAGCCACCTCCGGTGGGCCCGGCGAAGCTTGCCATGGCAACCGGCGCGGTACACGTCGCGGCAATGGTGCGAGCACGGTGCCGTTGCTCGCCGAGTTCCCCGTCATGATGAACGACACCGCAGGCATACAGGTCCACCCCGAGCCGCGCGGTGCCCCGCACGTGCTCGGGCACACCAGTGTCACGACATATCCCCAACCCAATGCGCCACCCGTCAAGGTCGATCGTTCGGGGGCCGGGACCTGGCCGGAACCGCGCCTTTTCGGCGGCGCCCAGGTGCGTCTTGCGGTAGACGACCTCAGCGCCCGAGGAGTCGACCAGCACCATCGCGATGTAGCGCCGCCCGCGGTCTTCGACGGGTGCGCCGACCAAGGCACTGCAACCCGTTGCCGCACATGCCAATACGAACCGATCAACGACTGGGCCGGCGACATCGACCGGTGCCACCTCTAGTTGGTAGCCCGTGAGCGAAAGCTCCGGAAACACCACCAGGCGTGCGTTGGCCCGTTGGATCAGGGCCGCGTGGGCATCGACATTCGCGGCCACCGCGCCCATCACGGTTCGTGGCTGTGCGACGGCAACCACCAACTCCGTCTTCACCTGGTGCATTCTCGCCGAACGCCGCGTTTTCCGCAGCGGGGCGTTTTCTTGCGGTGCTCACCGGCAGCCATTAGTTTCGTTATGCGGCGGTCGCTGGCAGGATCCGGCTCGAAACGCCACACCGGAGATTCCGATGTCATCGGGCCGACGTCAAAGACTAGGGATAAATGTCGAACTGGTTGCGCGACACCGCCACGGACATCAATTCGCGGCGATCCCTTTCTGGGCGCGCCCACGCGAGACGATGGCGGCACCTCATCGAGGTTTTTCCGTCGTTCGCCGAAATGCGAGTGCTCGATCTGGGCGGAACACCGGAGTCGTGGCGGTTGGCCCCAGTGCGGCCCACCGCGGTCACCACGGTCAACCTGCTGCCCATCGAATCGCAGATCACGGGCATCACCGCGATCCAAGGCGACGCATGTTTGCTGCCCAGCACGATCGCGAACGACCACTTCGACCTGGTGTTCTCCAATTCGCTACTGGAACATGTCGGCGGCCATGTGCGGCGGCAACGCTTGGCCGACAATGTGCACCGGCTGGCCGACCGGCACTGGGTGCAAACCCCCTACCGCTATTTTCCGATCGAGCCGCACTGGTTGTTCCCGGGCATCCAGTGGTTGCCTTACGAGGCGCGGGTGCAGATATCGATGCGCTGGAATTGCGGTTACATTCGGACGCATACTCGCGAAGAGGCACAAGAGCAGGTCGATGAGCTCGACTTGATCGGTATTGCACAGATGCGCCGATACTTCCCGTCATCGTTGATTTGGTACGAACGATTCGCCGGGCTGATCAAATCGCTGGTCGCCATCAAAACCGACCACGACGGATAGGTAACGGCGGCCGCGGCACCGGCGGGGCCCCAACCGGGCGGAGCCGACATACTGAAATTGTGCGTTTACCGTCGCACCGGGCCAGCGTTAAGGGGACTAGATGAGCAGTCGAACGGACTTGAAGACCGTCGACAGCTGGAGCGACGAAGTGGCGCTGTGTTCCTCGGTCATCAAAAGTCTCGGCGGTCCGCTGGAGATACTCGAAGCCGGATGTGGGCTCGAATGGCTAATCAATCTGGATGGCATCGATTATCGGTTGACCGGTATCGACCTCAATGCTGATGCGCTGCAAAGGCGTGTTGAGAAGGTCGGAGACCTCGACGAGGCGATTCTGGGTGATTTGACCGTCAAGGGAACGATCCCGCCCGGGCGCTACGACGTCATCTACAGCTCGTTCGTGCTCGAGCACATCCACGACGCCGAGGCCGCGCTCGCGTTGATGCTCGACGGGCTCAAACCTGGCGGGCCGCTGCTGCTGCGTATCCCGGACCGCGACGCGGTCTACGGCTGGACCACGCGGCACACACCGTTTTCGGCCCATCTGGCCTACTACCGCTACTTCGTGGGTTACCCCGACGCCGGGAAGCCCGGCCATCCGCCGTTTCGCACCTACCATGCGCCGGTCATCTCCCGGCACGGCATACGGGCGTTCTGCGACAACCACGAGTGCACGATTGTCGAAGAGCGCGAGCACACCTATTACGTCCGGGGCAAAGGCTTACGGGTCCGGATCGTTCGGGCATACGCAAAAGCGCTGTGGGCCTTGTCGTTTGGTGTTCTGGCCTGGCGGCACAATAACCTCACCTACGTGATCCGCAAGGCGGAGCCGGTCAAGTCCGCCAACGCCGTGCACCGCGCCGCCGGGTTCGGCCAGAGTTCAACGACCCCGACCGGGTGAACGGGTCCACTTCGCGGCGCTCGCCCGCAGTCGATGCTTTAGCCGGCTAGCGGCGTTTTGCGCGCGCCAGAGCGCTGATTTGTGGCGAACCGCGCGCCGGTAAATATCCAGGTAGCGTTGCGCGCTTGCGGGGCCCACCGCGCCCCTGGCCTGCAGCAGCTGCACGCACCGGAAGGCCAGGTCGAACGAGCCATAGCAATGATGCGAAATCATTGCCAGGTGCTTGAGCTGTTCGGCGGTCATCGCGTCGGGGTCAAAGAAGTCCCGGACGTAGACGATGTCGGTTTCCAGGATCTGGTTCAGTGGGCGGCTTGGACTCCCGCCGACGACAAAGTCGCCGATCACCCATCTCCTCACCGCGTTGGGGATGCAGTGCGGGACAAACCCCTGACTGCGTAGTTCCAGGTCGACATCCCCGAAGCGCGGCTGATCCCGATACAAGGTTATGAATGAGACCTCGGTCTGAACTGCCACCGCTTCGGCCAGTTTTTCCCGGCCGTTCTGAAAAACAGCCAGTTTGCCGCCTTGGATATCGATTTTCAAGAGATCAAGATGTTCGATTTCACCGATGTCGTCGAGGCGATGAGTCTGGATCGGGAGGCGCTCGATCACCTTGCCGAACGGATCGAAGAGCGTGAACAACCCCTGCGTTGTCGGGTCGGGTTCGAGCAGGCTGGTCATTCCCCCCGGTGGCGGGCAGACCTGCAAAGTCTGTGGCGTGCCGTCGCCGAGGGCGTAGGGCAGGTAGGACTCGTTGGGGCCGCGCGTGCGCTGCAACTCGAGCAACGCTTCGGGCCCCGGCTTGAAGCCGGTGAGGTGGCACAGGCCTGCGTTGAGCATGGCCGTGTACGGCCAGTCGCCGCAGCTTCGGCTGGCCCCGACATCAACGATGTGGGTGAGCCGCGACGGGGACAGGATGTCTCGCAACCCGCCGGTCAATCGAGCACCGCCGAATGTCTGTATGTTTGCTGCGCCCTCGTGAATTGGGGCTTGTCGCGACGGTATTGGCAGCGACGGCGGTGGCCGCGCGGCGTTGGCCGTTGATCGCTGCGCTTGGCCACGCCGTCACCTTAACCATCCGCGGTGGCGCCAACCAAACAGCGGCGCGGCTTGTTGGTTGGCTCAGGCGGGTCAGCGACACCGCGTGAGTGCCTCGCCGGCCGCGTGACCAGGTCGAACGTTACCCACAGGTTCGGCGCCGATCTGTAGTAGTGTGCACCTGTGAGGGGTGCTCTATTACCATTTCGGCTTGCTGTGCGACGTCGATTTTCCTTGAGGCAGCACATCTTTGGTGTCTGCGGAAGTTGATCAGGCCGGATTTCCTGGAACGTATTGAGGCATATTGATGTACCGCAATTCTGTGCGCATAGCTCGCATGGCTCTGGCGCTGGCCAGCGTGGTCGGATTCCTGGCCTTGAGCGCGCCGGCGTCCTGGGGTGCGCCCGAGGAGACCGATACCACGCTCGTGGACGCGCCGACCATGACGTTGAGCAGTCTCGGATACAACTCCGTCTTGTCGTTCTATGGTCTGCAGGGCACCCAGCAGCTGACCATTCCCGCTCCGCACGGGCTCAAACCGACTGCGTTGAACGCGACCGCCGTACTGCCGGTCAATCTGCGCTCCGGCTTGATCACGGTCACCCAAAACGACCGCGAAATCGCGAGGGTGAACCTGCCCGCGGCGGACCAATCGCCCATTGTCATTCCGCTGGCCGACGCAACGGTGGTCGATGACGCGGTGACCGTGATCTTGCGGGCCTACCTGGTGCCATTGGAGGACTTGTGCGTTTACCCGTGGAGCCCGTTTAGCCTGGTCAACGGCTCGGTCAGCTTCGTCGGCGTGGAGCGGCCGCCCGTCACGGTGGCCCATTTCCTGCCGCCGGTGCTGCGGCGGCTGAGCATCTTCGTGCCGCCATCGCCGTCGGTGGCCGAGTCCGACGCGGTGGTCCAGTTGGCCGCCGCCGCGGCGGCCCACTACGGCAAACAAGCCCCGGAAATCGCGGTGGTCCGGTTGCCCGAGGGGGAGCTCGCCCCGCCGGCGCCGCCGCGATCGCTGGAACGCCAAGTCGTCATCAAAGAGGGGCAGGACGAGGGGCTTTCCCTTCGGGGGGCCACCGGTGTGCCCTGGCTGCTGATCTCCGGGCCGCTGGATTCGGCCGCGGAATCATCGATAACGTTGCTGTTCAGCAGCCTGTCCCAGCTGGCTCTGGCTTCCAAGGCCGTGGTGGGATCGTTCAAGCCCAGCCTGCACCTGCCCGGTGACACCACCACGCTGCGCGAACTCGGGCAGCCCGGCCTGAACTCCGTTGGACTGCAGCCGCGGGTGACCATCGGGCTGGACCAGACTCGGTTCGCGAGATCGGTGCACTCGATGCGGGTGCATCTACAAGGCTCATACTCGCCGATACCGCCGAGTATGGCCGGTCAGATCGTCGCAACGATCGGCGTGGAGACCATCGACCGCTGGCCAACCGATAGCAGTGGTGTCATCGACCGCTGGGTGGACGTTCCGGATCGGCTCCTGCAAGGGTGGACCGGCGTTGACCTGACGCTGGATGTGTCGGGCAACGTTGGGCGCTGCGGAGATTTCTACACCGCCGGGGCGGGAGATCACGTACTTACCCTGACCATCGACGGCGACACCGCCGTGCAGAGCAGCCCGGCGGCGCCACCGGTGCCCGACGGACTGCGATCGGTGCCCCAAGCGCTGATGCCGCAGATCCAGGTGGGCATCGAAGAGCACTCCTTTGACGACACCGCTCGCGCCGTCAGGATTGTGGTTGGTCTGCAGCGAACCAGTTCGGTGCCGCTGCAGACCACCGTGACCAGCGTGCAGCAAGCGATCGATTCGTCGAAGTCGGCGATATTGATTGCGGCCGACGGATGGAACCACGCCGATATCGTGCTTCCGGTCTCGGCCGGACCCGGCGGGCCGATCACCATCAACGGGGTCAAGTCGGACGGCAAACCGGCCACCTTGACCCTGGACCCCGCACTGCGATTTGCTTCTCTGCAAACGGTTTTCCAGCACGGCCGGTCGCTGCTGGTGGCGACGTCCAATGGCGCCCCCGAACAGCTCGACGGGCTTCTCGGGTGGCTCGATGGCGACAGCGCCCGCTGGCCCGGGATCAGGGGCGTGGCGCTGGTGGCCATGCCCGGGCAAGACCCGGTTGTGGTGGAACGTCCGAACGCGGGTTCGGTGGACGACGCGACATCCGAGCAGCGTTCCGGCTCGGGATGGATTTGGTGGTTTGGTGGCGCCTGGCTTGTTGCGGCCGTCGTCGGCGCCGGGGTGATCCTGTTCCGTAGCCGGCGCGGCCCCCTGCGGTGCAGATAGCCCGGATAGCCCAGATAGCTCAGATAGCCCGGATAGCAAGGGAATAGCTTTTGTGGAACCGCGGGGCGACAAGTTAATCGCGCGCTACAAGCAAACGTACGGCATTGCGGCCGAGGCGGATATCACCGAACTCATGATCCTGGAGCATTGGAACTTGGAGAAGCGGCTCACGCGCGAGCTGCTGCAATCGGATCCCGAAACCCGATGGGAAACGTTCGACCGGTGCTACACGCGTCTATACACCGAGTTGACGTGGCTCAACGAGTTCTCCGACACCGCATCATCAGCATCTGCACAAGAGCGATTCGGAAGATGGCTGGAACTCATCGGGCCACCGCCGCAGTCGATATACGAAATCGGTTCGGGCAAAGCCGGTCTCATCTCGTTCCTGGCCCTCAACGGCTATGACTGCAAGGCCACGGAGATCACCCGCGAACGTGGACCCGCGCTGCTCTCGGACTCGCACGAGAACCTGTCCTGGGGAGTATCCGACGGAGTCCATCTGGATCGGTTCGAGCCCGCGCAGACCTACGATGTGGTGGTCTCGGATCAGGTGATCGAGCACCTACATCCCGATGACCTGCAGACCCACCTGCACAGCGTCCATCGCATATTGAAGACGGGTGGGCGCTACATATTCAACACGCCCAGTAAATACACCGGGCCGCACGACGTCTCGCGCGTGTTCAAACGCGCTGAGCCGGAGGGAATGCACCTCAAAGAATATGACTGCCGCGAAATCGTTGAGGTCACGAAGCGGGCCGGCTTCAGCGCGGTGCGCTACGGATTTGTGCCTCGAAGGTTCCGGCTTCTGCTCGTCGCTGTGGGGGCAAGGAAGTTCGCCGAACCCGAGCGGGTGGGAGTCCTGTTTCTGCGGATGGTGCTATTCGTGGAGAAGGTGTTGTGCGGGTTGCGCGCCCACTGGCTGCGCCGTCTTTGTGCAAACATGCTCTGCAAGCTGGGTGTTTTCTCGGGCACCATTTCGGTGGTGGCCGAGAAATGAGATCGCGGCCCGCTCGAGGGCCGCCGGGTGGCCACTTCCTCGATGACGGCCAGCAACGCTTGCGCGGCCCGGTCGACGGCGAAGCGCTGCTGGTAGTAGCGCGCCGCGGTGGCACCGTGGCGCGCCGCGGTGAGCGGCTCGGCGAGCGTGTCGAAGGCGGCGGCGAGGCCGCGGACATCGTCGATGCCGACTGGCGGGCAGCCGGGCGGCTGGTATTCGGGCAGGCCGCCGGCGTTCGACACGATGGGTGTGACGTCCAGCTGCATTGAAAGCACCTGTACGCCGCTTTGCGACGCGCGACGGTAGTGGGCAACCGAGGCCTTCGCGGCGGCCAGGGTCGCGACAACGTCGCAGTAGCGGTAGTCGCCGGGCAGCCAGCGGGTGTGCTCGGGCAGGGCGCGGGCATCGAATGGTCCACCGATGAGCAGCAGATCGTCGCCGCGCCAGCCGTTTCCGCCGACATGGCGTTGCCAAGCCTCGAGACCACATCGGCGTTCTTGTAGGGGTGCAGCCGGCCGATCATGACGAAGTCGTGACGGTCCTCGGGTCCCACGAGTGGCGGAACCAGTGTGGGGTCCAGGTCACTGGTGAGGGGCACCACGTGCACCGGCGTGTCGGCGACATCACGGCGCGTGGCGACCGCTCCGGCGACATAGTCGCTGTAGGTGATGGTTGCCGCCGAACGGGCG
This sequence comes from Mycobacterium ulcerans subsp. shinshuense, assembly GCF_002355775.1. Classification (NCBI taxonomy): domain Bacteria; kingdom Bacillati; phylum Actinomycetota; class Actinomycetes; order Mycobacteriales; family Mycobacteriaceae; genus Mycobacterium; species Mycobacterium ulcerans. The sequence goes on from NZ_AP017624.1 coordinate 981,254, forward strand.
CCCCAGCGGTCGAATATCGCCCTTTCGTAGGCGCGCCGGTGTTCGGCCGTGTCGTGCGGGCGGTCGTCGTGCACCAGCTGAATGCGTGGAGCCGGCCCGGCCAGTGCGATCCAGCGCGGATCGCGAACCAACTCGGCGATCACCACGTGCGGGCGGTACCCGCGCACTCGGCGCCCGGCCGCGACGCCCGCGGGCCAGCTGGCGGCCGCACGCAACCGCGGATCAAGCACTACCTCGTAGTCGCGGGCCGCGTCCGACTCGGGATGTTGGTCGGTGGTCACCAGCAATACGTCGATCCCGCGGCTGCGCAGCGCCTCCGCCTGGATTCGTGCCAGCGGCCGCATCCACGGTGAAAGCCAAAGCAGACGAAGCGAGTTCATAGCACCGCGTGGATGGCGTCCAGGTAGGCGTCGGTCATCGCGGCCACCGTGTAGTGCTTGCGCATGCGCGCGAAACCGCGTTGTCCGACGGCGGGCAGCCCGCCGGGGTCAGCCAGGATCTGGGCCAGCCGCTCTTGCCAGGCCGACACCGTCACCGGCTCGACGACAAAGCCCGCCACGCCGAAATCCAGCATCTCCGGGACGGGGCAAATCGCGGACGCCGCGACCGGTACCGCCCGTGCCATCGCTTCGAGAATTACCAGTGGGAACGCCTCTGAGCGGCTGCGGTACGCAGAGCAGGTCGGCATCGGCAAGAGCCGGCCCGGGCCCGGGTGACCAGCCGCGCCAATGGACGCGATCACGCAGCCGTTCGGGAGTGTGGGCCTGCAACCGCTCGCGGTCCGGTCCGTCACCGAAAATGGAAAGAGTCCAAGGTAGTTCGGTAATCCCGCTGAGCGCTTCGATCAGCAGATGCGGGTTCTTGTGCTCGACGATGCGCGAAAGCATGACCAGATGCGGCGGTGCGCCGGCCGGCCTGCTGCGACCGGCCGGGCGGTCGGTCACCGCGACGCCGTTGGGTGCGACGAACCGTGGTCCGCCAAGGCGATGGTAGGGGGTCAACATGTCCCAATGGCGTTGTGCCAGCACGATGAAACCGTCCGCACGGCGCATCGCGGCGGTCAGCGGCCGGGAATAGATGGGCCCATCCTCGAGTGGCGGGATGTGGGCCGCGACCAGCCAGCGCCGCCGGCGGCCGGCCGCGCGCCACAGCGTGGCGAAGCCGGTCTCGGTGTTGGTGTCACCGCTGATCAGCGCGGCCGGACCCGGCCCAACGTCGACGATCGGTGCCCACCAGGGTTGGCGCACCACGCGGACGGTGTCCGGGATCTCCTTGATCAGCGGGCCGAACCGCTGCACGCACACGATGGTGACGGGGTAGCCGCGGCGGTCCAATTCCGCTGCCAGCAATGCCTTTTGCCGCTCGGCGCCGCCGTAGACCAATCGGTTGGTGGCGATCACGATCGCCGGGCGGCGCTTGCCGGCATCCGTATTGCGGATCGCGCGGCGCTGGGCCCGGCGCAGCCGCTGCAGCACCTTGGTGGTGGCCAAGTACGCGTCCGCGTGATGCACGCTGCACTGATGCTCGAGCAGTAGCGCGTCGTTGGCGCGGATCACGTCTCGAGTGCGGCGGCGTTCGCCGGCCGTCACGGTCGGGCCGGTTTCGGCCCCGGTGGGCGGCGCGCCGCCCTGCTGGGCGCCGAGTTCGTCGGCCAGCAGCACCCGCCAGCCCGCCGCGCGGGCACGCGCTTGCCAATCGGCCGGGGCGCCGTGGCTGAAGTACTCCTCGTCGAAGCCGCCGACGGCGTTCCACGCGGCACGGCTGATGGCCAGGCCGGTCGCCTTCAAATAGCCGCTGACGCTTTGTGATTCGCGGGGCCGTTGGGGGTAGAGGGGCGAGATGGGGGTGGCCCGCAGCGAGCTAGACAGTCCGGTCGCTTCGACCACGCCCCGGACCAGTGTCAACCGCTGGGTCGCGATGTCCCATGGCGGCCGATCCGGTGCCGCCTCGTCGCGCACCAGCGGCGAGACCGCTGCCACTCCCGGTTGGCGCAGCAACTGTCTGGTGCGGGTCAACGGCCCCCGCAGCCGGGCATCGGCCTTGAGTAACAGGAGATCGCTATCGCCGGGCGACTGCCGCGCCAACGCGTTGCAGGCCGCGGCGAAGCCGACGTCGGCCGGACCCGAGATCCAGTGCACCGCTGGGTGGCCGGCGGCTAGTTCTTGCCGGCCGGGATATCCCTGAGCATTGTTGTCGTACACGTAGACCGGGAGCCCGGGCAGCTGCTCCGCGACGCTGTGCAGGCAGCTCTGCACCGGGTCGTGGCCGTTCTCGATCACGATCAGGACCGCCAGCGAGCGGTCGGCGGGTAGCGGGGCCGGGTCGCCGACCGGGTGCCGCAGATGCGCGCGGTCCATCTCGTCGGTCATGGCGTGAGCTGCTCGGGCTGCGCATTGGGCCGTAACGAGGCCATAGTCGACCAGGTGAGCGGGCCGATGGCCGCGTTGATCGCCAGATAGGCGACCGCGGCGGCGGCCAGCACGACGATGACGTGGTGACCGGCCAGGGGTAGGACCACCGCGACGCTGGCCGCCGTCGGGACCGATAACCGCAGCAAGAACAGCACCGGTGTGTGGTAGCCGCACTGACGATGCAGCCACCAACTGGCGATCGTCATGTTGAACAACTCGGTACACACCAGCGCGTTCCCGGCTCCCACGGCGCCCAAGCGCCCATCCAGGGCGAGATTGAGGACGATGTTGAGTGTGAGGGTGGCGACCGACAGCCAGAACCAGAACCGCTGACTGTGGCTGGCGAACAGACCCTCGCCGAGGGTGGTAGCGATGAGGCGTAGCCCCACCGCGATGAACAGCAAGGCCAGCGTGGGCGTACCGCGGCTGACGAACGCCTGGCTGCTCAGGAGCCGGATCAGGGGTTGCGCCACCAGCACGCCGACCACGGCGATCGGCACGGCAAGGAAATACATCAGCTCGACGCTGCGGCGGATGAAACCGGCGAATGCCGCCAGGTCGCGGGAATACAGTTCGGTCGCGGTGGAGAGCGTGGACTTGAGGAAGAACACCGACAAGACCAGGGTGTTGAGTGCGATCGAGGAGGCCAACCCGTAAACGCCGACCTCGGAATGGGTGTTCAGCAGGGACAGGATCACCCCGTCCACGCTCCAGTACAGCACGGTGATGACCGTGACGCCCATTGGAAAAAGGCTCTCCCGCAAGAGATCTGCGGCCTCGCGCAGCGCGAGGATGGGGCGCAGCCGGACCCGCTGGGACGCCGCGCGGCTCTGGATCAGCAACTGCAGCGCCGTCTGAATGAGTTGCGGTACCGCGAACCAGATGACATCGGCTCGGCTGGCCACCAGAAAGCTGATCACGCCCAGCGTCGCCAACCGGCCGACGACGTCGGAGACGGCCACGGCGGTGAACCGCACGGTGACCAGGAACACCGGTTCCAGTCGCGTCAGCATCGTCACGATGAGCAGCTGGCACGAGAGCACCACGAGCATGCCTCGCACCTCGTGGTCGTGATACACCAGCAATCCAGATCCCGCCGCCACCAGGGTCAGCGGAATGCAATAGACCAGGGACAGGCCGTTGTAGATCCGGACCAGGCGTTCCAGATCGTCGGGGGATGAGGTGACGCGGCGCACGATGACCCGGCCGATACCGAGATCCACCAGGCTCGCCCACATTCCGATGAACGCCACCGCAATGGTGAGCTGGCCGTAACGGCCGGGCCCGAGATAGCGCGCGGTCAGCATCACCGAGACCACCGAGGCCAGCATCCCGAGTATCCGGCAGATGAGCTGGATCGAGAACGCCTGCGCCAACCGTGCTACCGGCACCGATGGCACAACCGGGCTGGGCGCCGTCGGTTCGGTCATGGTTCGCGGGCCACCTAGTAGGCGCCGCGGCTGGCCAGAACGGCCTTCACGGTTTTGGCGATGATCATGAGATCACCTGTCATCGACCAGTTGTCGACATAGGAAAGATCCAGCCGGACCGATTCTTCCCAGGAAAGTTGGGACCGGCCGCTGACTTGCCATATCCCGGTAACGCCCGGCTTCACCAGCAGCCGCCGCCGGACATCCCCGTCGTAGCTGTCGACTTCTCGACTCAGCGGCGGCCGGGGCCCGACCACGCTCATGTCCCGCTTGACCACGTTGATGAACTGCGGAATCTCATCGACGCTGAATCTGCGAAGGATTCGGCCGATCGGTGTCACCCGCGGATCGTCGCGCATCTTGAACAGAATGCCGCCGGCGCCCTCATTCCGGGAAACCAGGTGGTCGATTTGGCTGTCGGCACCCACCACCATCGTTCGAAGTTTCAACATGGTGAAGGGTTGGCCGTTGATGCCTATGCGTTCGGCGCGGTAGCAGACCGGCCCCTTGCTGGTCAGCTTGATAGCGACGGCGGCGGCGATGAGCAGTGGCGATGCGGCGATCAGAGCTGTCAGTGCGAAGCGGAAGTCGAAGGCCCGCTTCTGAAACCGTTGCGCCCCTGAATACTGCGGCTTTTCGACATGCAGCAGTGGGAAGCCGGCCACGGGGCGCAGGGTCAGTCGGGCCTGCGCGATGTCCATCACCCCCGGCGACACCACCAGGTCCACATCCAGCGTCTCCAGCCGCCAGATCAGGTTCCTGATCGCGTGCACGCCGAACTGCTCGGTCTGGGTCACCACCACCGTGTCCGCGCCGCACTCGTCGATCGCCGCCATCGCGTGCGATTCGTCGCCCAGGATCGGGACTTGGCGGCCTTCGACCTGCAGCACGTCGCCGCGCGGGGACCCGTAGCCCGGTATGCAGACCCCGACCACGGAGTAGCCGTCGCGCGGATTGCGGACCAGTTCCTGGATGAGGCGCGAAACCCCTTGCCGGTCACCGATAGCCAGTGCGATCGTCTGGCATTGGCCCCGAGCGCGTTTGCGGCCGACATACTTGCGCCACCCGTTGCGACTCGCCAGCAATGCGATGGTGCCGACCGGCAGGACGACCGCCAGATAGCCGCGGGCCAGGTCGATCTTGGCGAGCAGGGTGACCATTGCGATGGCCCCGAATGTCCAGAATGATGCGCTGCTGATTCGGCGGTATTCGTCGATTCCCACCCCGATGACGTGCTGTGATCTCGTGTTGAAGATCGCCAGACACGACAGCCACAGCGCCGCGAAGAGAACCGAGAACAGCGTCATAACCGGGCCCGGGTAGCCCGATCTGTTCGGTGAATCGCCGAAGCGCACGTATTGCGCGAGCATGACCGCCGCGAAGACGATCGCCGAGTCGGTGATGCGCAGACGGCGTGAATACTGCAGCCGCCAGCGCCGCACCGTGTCGCGATTGGGCGAGCCCATGGGATCCGGAGTTGCCGGACAATCACCGGTTCGCCCGTGCAGCAACGAGGTCACGCTGGCCCGCTTTCCCTTACGCAGTCGCAGGTTCGGGCTGGGTGGTGTCGCGGACGGAGGCTGGGATGTCGACATGATCACTCGATGGCGGGCCCCCGCAGTAGGTGTGGGGGTAGTAGATCAACTGCGCGCGCGCCGCGCGGAGCAAGGCAATGGGGCCCTGCAACAGATAATGGCGGGCCAACCGGCGGGGCTCGCTGGCCAACCGGTACAGCCATTCCAGGCCGGCCTTCTGCATCCAATTGGGGGCTCGGTTGGTGGCGCCGGCCAGGAAGTCGATGGCACCGCCGCACGGCAGGAAAACCCGGGCCCCGGTCGCGCAGCCGTGCTGGTCGACCCACCGTTCCTGGCGAGGTTTGCCCAAGCTGACGATCAGGATGTCGGTGCGTGCGTTGCGGATAGCGGCCGCCAGGTGTTCTGACGATGATTCGATGTCGTCGGGGGTCGGCGCCCACATGCCCGAAATTGCCAGTGTCGGGTGTCGCGTCGCCAAGGACTCGGCGAGCAGCCGATGGGTCCCGGCGCTGCCGCCAAAAAAGCCGACGCGCTGACCCGAGCGCTCGGCCAACTCCAACAGGCTGGGGAGTAGGTCGGCCCCGGTGATCCGGGGCCATGGCTCGCCCGTGAGCAGCTTGCCCCGCCATGCGATCGGCATGCCGTCGGCCAGCAGCAGCCATTCCAGCCGGCCGCGGGGCGCGGCCGCGATTTTGCGGAAATGGAAGAGGTGGTCGAGATGCACCGAGCCCACCGAGAGGCACCCCTGGGAGGTGGATTGCAGGCGTGACGCGATGATCGACAGCACCTCATCGAACTCGTGGCGCTCGACGATGGTGCCGCTGACGGCCATTCGCACCGCGGACGCAGACCGGATGCCCTGGTTCATGTTCTCGCGCTTCCCGTCTCGCCCGGCAGGGGTGCGGCTATTGCGACCGCGCCCGCGGTGGCATCGAGTGTCACTCGCCGCTCCTTCCGGAACGGGGTGCGGCGACCGGCACCGTGCGATTGCGGTCACCGCGTGCACCATCCCCGACGGAATCCGGGAAGTCAGCCGCCCGCTGCTCATGGCGGGGCTTACGCGTATCCGTCAGAGGGCGGCCGCGACATGATCGTGGGGACCACGCCGTATCGGGGCCCGGGTGATCTGGGCGCGCCGGCCAACGCTCCCCGCGGCGCCGCACCAAGGACTGTTGGCGCCGCGTTGGCGGCGTCGAGCCCGGCGTTGGGTAGCCCGGAAATCGCGCCCCCGTTCAGCGTTGGGATGACGCTGGTCCAGTTGGCCGGTACCGACAACGGGCCCAGTGAGGCGGCGTTGCCCAGGCCGCCCACCACGCCCGATCCCAACGATCCGAGCGCGCTCGCCCCCGAGCTGGCCGCCCCCGCCGCCGCCCCCTGCACGGCCGCGGCAGCTCCGTTCGCCAAGCCCTGTGCGGTCTGTGCCATTCCCAGGATGGACGACATCGCATACAGCGGGGTGCCGGCCGCCATGAAATAGCTCGGCAGGGCGTAGATCGGGGTGGTGCCGAGTTCGGGGAGTAGCGACGACGTCGTCGCGGTAAGCGCGGAGGTGGGTGATGCGAGCCCGCCGAGCATGGTGGGAACCGCGGAAACCATTCCGGCCAGCGATAACTGGTCTGTTCCCGTGACCGCGGCGGCCTGGGCTCCCGAGGCGGCGGTTGCGTGGGTGACCGCGGTGGTTTGGGTGGCCGCCCCAGCCGGATTGACGACCTCCGGCGGCGAGTTCAGCACCGTCAGCGCGCACGCGCTTGCCGAGTTTGCCGCGTAGTCATACATCGCCAACGCGTCTTGCGCCCACATCTCGTTGTATGCGGCCTCGGTGGCCGCGATTGCCGGCGAATTCTGACCGAAGAAGTTGGTGGCGGTCAGTGTTGCCAGCTGGACCCGGTTGGCGGCCACCACCGGTGGTGGCACGGTCATTGCCAGGGCGGTCTCGTAGGCTCCCACGGCCAGCGTGGCCTGGCTGGCGGCCTCGCCGGCCTGGGTGGCCACCATGGACGTCCACGTCACATACGGCCAGAAGGCAGATGCCATGGAGAGCGATGCCGGTCCCAGCCAGCCGCCATTGGTGAGTCCCGAGACCACCGATTGGTAGTAGCCCGCGGCGGTCTGCAATTCGGCGGCCAGGCTCGCCCAGTTCGCCGCGGCCGCCGACAGCGATCCGGGGCCGGGCCCGGTGTAGATCCGCGCGGAGTTGATCTCCGGCGGCAGGGCGCCAAAGTCAATCACTTCATGCCTCAGCTCGTGGCCGCTGGGTGCGATTCGAATCGTGAGGCTGTTAGCAGCGGCGCTGGCGGCGCAGCTGGATTTGTGATGGTCGTGATGGCGTGACCCCCTGCCCATCCCTTCCGACGCGAGGCGGGCGCGGTGTATGATCCAGTCTGGCCGTCGGCGTCCAGGTACGGTCTGTTAGTCACGCCCGTAAATTTCTGCGCTCGGAATATCGGATCAACCAAAAAATTAACTAGTTTTTGCGAAACCCGCTGTGTGTGCTATGTCACCGCCAGGCTGTTCGAGCGGACGGCGCGAGAACGGGTCGGGGCGGTCAAGGCGTTGTCTGCGCGCTGAGCGATAACAAGGCGGGCGCGACCGGCCGGGTCGCATAGGTACGTCCACCGGCCGACACGGTAAGCGCGATGCGCGGGGGTTGATCCTCGACACGTTCGGTGGCCGCCGCGAAGCGGTGTGCGCGGTGCAGCTCGGTGAGGAAGATGGCGCTGGCGCCGGGTGGAATCTCGTGCGGCACTTCGGTACCGCCGATCGGTGGATCGACCGGCACCAATGATGTGCCGCTAGGATCGGCGCGTATCGCCCAGCCGGTTACCAGGCATGGTGTTCGCGCGCTGTTGACCACCTTGACGCCGATGAAAAACGGGCCGGAGTGCAGTTTCTCCGCGGCGGACGCCAAGGATTCGCGGACGTCGCAGCCGGCATCGTTGGTCACCAAACCGTCGGGTGTCAGCAGGCCGACTATCGGCGTCAACCTCGGTCGTGCGCCCCGTAGCAACATCGCCTGCCAGGTAATCGACGCCACCGCCAGTACGGTCGCGACGATGCCGAGGACAAACGCGGCGACTGTCACCGAATGTCCAAGATGTCGAGCATGATGATGAACGCTACTGGTGATCCGCGCATGAAGTCGAAATGCCTGCCTGGGTGTCCACCCTGTGTCGTTCTCGGAGGCCTGCGATGGTGAGTCGTTGGGTAGTGATCAACATCCCGGCATGGCTGCTGCTGGTCGCCTTGGTCATCCTGGTGGCGGGCGGGGCGGTGCTGATCCAGATGATCGTGCGGCGCCGGTTCCCGAAACTAATCCAGGACGCACACAATGATGCCACCCGATTCGCTTACGGCGTAATCGGATTCGTCTACGCCTTCTTTGTGGGATTCATGGTGTCGGCGCTCTGGGGCCAGATCAACAACGAGGATTCTCAGGCCCGCAGCGAGGGGGCGGCGGCGATCCAGCTGGCGCGAGACCTCACCGTTTTCGACACCGCCGACCGCGACCGGATCCGGCTCGCCCTACTCCAGTACGAGCGCGCCGCCGTGGCGGAATGGCCCATCGCCGCAAGCGGATCCGACTACCCGCAGGCGGACTCCACTCTGCAGGATCTCTACGCCGCCTACCAGCAGGTGCAACCGCGCGATGACACCCAAAAGATTTTTCTCGCCGCATCTTTCAGAAACCTGGAAAAGATGTACCAGGCCCGGGTGGAACGGGTGATTCAAGCTCGCACCGACGAGGGGCCGTCCTGGCTGTTGTGGTCGGTCATCCTGTTGACCAGTGGGTTGGTGTTGGGCTGCTCGATCGTCTTCGGCGTCGAACAGCCCCGCATTCACTACACCTTGGTCGCTACCGTGGGGGTCCTGGTGGCGGTGAACCTGTTCTTGCTACTGGAGCTCGGCCATCCGTTCACGGGCGCGTTGGCGACTTCCCCTGAGCCGCTGCGCGACGTCATCCACGTGCTGTCGCCGCCCTCGTCGTAGTCACGACACGGCCCGGGCGCCAAGTCTGATGATGATCCAAAATTCAGCTGAGCATTTGCTAAGACGGTGTTTTGCCGGGCGGCTCAGGATCGCATCGGTCCTAGGGTCGCTGGCATGAGCACGAAGTACTACCTGCAGATGGTGCCCGTTGAATCCGTGGAGCCGGGTTTTTCGCTGGCCGTCGAGCACCGCGGCGACTACCGCTTGTTCCAGGTCGATTGCACCCAGATGTCCCGGCGCACCGGGCAGCCCGTGATGATCAAGCTCACCTCCGAGCGGCCAGGTGGCAGCGATCCCTGGATTCTGGAATACGAGGCCGGCGCCCCGGTGGCGCGGCTGCTCGGTGTTTGCCAGGTCGCCTCGTAGTGCGGGCCGGCCTGGTCCGCCACCGTGCGTCGGGCCTACTTCGGTTTCGCGGCGACCACGAACTGCAGCCCACGTTGGGTCTGCTGGTCGATGTCGACCAGACCGGCTGAGGAGAACAGGTCGACGAAGCTGTCCTGGTCGAACATGGTGAGCCCGATGGCGCCGGTCGCGGCATCGAGCGCATGGCGGATCGGTGCCCGCTGCCCGGAGTAGGTGGTGAGAATCGCGATGCGGCCGCCGGGGCCTAGCACCCGGACCATCTCGCGGGCGATCCGGAACGGCTCGGGCATCAGGTACAGCGCGCCGAAACAGCAAACAGCGTCAAACGTTTCGTCGTCGAACGGCAACATGCGGGCGTCGCCGCGCACGTAACAGGTCTGTGGTCCGCTGTTGTCCAGCACCGCCCGAGTCAACATCGGCTCGGAAATATCGAGCCCCACCGCCAGGCTTCCGGCCGGCAGCTGCTTGACCAACGGGGCGGTGAAATTTCCTGGGCCGCAGGCGACGTCGAGTAGGCGGTGGGCGGTCGACAGATGCAACGCTGCCGCCGCCCGGTGTTGCTCGCCTCGTGTGGTGACGCCGCTGGCGAGGTAGAAGGCCGCCGGACGCCACAACCGCTCGTACACGGTCGCGACGAAGCGACTGTTCATGGCCCGTTGGGCAACCGTGGGAACGGGTGAACTGGTGGATTCACCCAGCACGTCGAGGAAGCCGTGCCGTAGATCGCCGGGCTCGGTGAGCAGGCCGCGGGTCACCTCGCGCGGATCTGGGGTGGCACTCATAGCCGGTGCCCTGGTGTCTGGTCCATCTGCCCATTCTGATGCCGAGTCCGGCCCGACTCGCCGGTGTCGGGCCAAAGGGCGCCGGTGGCGTATTGCCGCGGTGGCACGCAACGCCATAACCTGGGTCGGAGCGGACGGCGAGCCCTGCTTGGCGCTGTGGCGGATTGGACGGTATGGCCGAAGTGACCGGCGCGTGGGTAGGAGAACTCGCGGGCATGGACATCTTTGCCGGATGCGCAGCGCAGGATCTCATGCCCTTGGCGGCCCGCCTTGCGCCGCTGCGGGCGGCGGCCGGGCAGATCCTGATGCGCCAGGGTGAGCAGGCGGTTTCATTCCTGCTCATCTCGTCGGGCAGCGCCGAGGTCATCCACGTTGGCGACGACGGCGTGGTGATCGTCGAGCAGGCGTTGCCAGGCATGATCGTCGGCGAAATCGCGCTGTTGCGTAACGTCCCGCGCACCGCGACCGTCACCACGGTCGAGCCGCTGACCGGCTGGATCGGCGGCACCGACGCCTTTGACCTGATGGTTCACATACCCGGCATCATGGATCGGTTGGTGCGCACCGTCCGCCAGCGATTGGCCGCCTTCATCACCCCGATCCCGGTGCCATTGCGCGATGGCACGCAGCTGATGTTGCGCCCAGTCCTGCCCGGCGACAGTGAACGCACCGTGCACGGGCACGTTCATTTCTCCAGCGAGACGATCTACCGGCGATTCATGTCGGCCCGGGTGCCCGATTTGGCGATGATGCACTACCTATCCGAGGTCGACTACGTGGACCACTTCGTCTGGGTGATGGTCGACGGCAGTGATCCGGTGGCCGACGCACGCTTCATCCGCGACAGCGTCGATCCGGCCGTTGCCGAGATCGCCTTCACCGTCGCCGACGCCTACCAGGGCAAGGGCATCGGCAGCTTTCTGATCGGCGCCCTAGCGGTGGCCGCCCGCGTCGACGGTGTGGCCAGGTTCTCCGCGCGGATGCTCGCCGACAACCTGCCGATGCGAACCATCATGGATCGCCACGGCGCGGTCTGGCAGCGCGAGGACGTCGGGGTCATCACCACGGTCATCGATGTGCCCGGCCCGCGCGATCTGGGCTTCGGGCGCGAGATGGCCGGCCAGATCAGGCGCGTCGCGCGCCAGGTGATCGAGGCGGTGAGCTGATCGGGGGCCGGTGCGGACTCAAGCACCGCCGAACCCCCTGACGGGGCCCACGCGGCGTGATATGAACGGTCATGCGCCCGCTCTGGATCGGTCTGCTGGCCATCCTGCTGGTGGGCTCATGCGCGCGGTCCCCGGCGTCGGTGATCGTGCCGGTGCGATCCTCCCCGGCGGCGCGCTCCGCCGTCATCAACCCGGCCAACATCAAGCGGGTCGCCCGCGAACTGCCGCCCGGCTACGAAGTGGGCAGTGATGTCCCCGAAGGCGCGCCACCGCGCGCGCTCTGGCATCTGGGGGCCGGTGCGACCGCCACGCCGGCGCGATGCGCGACGCTTGCCGATCCGGGCGATGGGCGCGACCAGTTCGCCCAGGGGGTGTCCGGTTCGGGCGCTGGCGGCATCGTCAATGCGGTGGTGGTTTCGGTGCCGTCGGGCCCGGTGATCGTGGACGACAGCGTGGTCGCTGAGTGTGCGCAATGGACCATGTCCGACGGGAGCACCCGGGCCAACGTCGAGCTGGTCGAAGCTCCCCGCATCGAGGGCGCCCGAACGCTGGGCATGGTTGCCAGGGTTCGGACACCGGTGGAAGCCGGCACCGAAATCGACTCGCAGACATACACGTTCACCGCCTATCTGGGCGACTACTATGCGTTCACCGCAGTGACCACCGACCCGGGTTCGGTGCTGCCGCCGCTGCCGCCGCAGTTCGCCGCGGATCTGCTGGTCAAAACGGTGGCAATGTTACGAAGCTGACTTTTCGCGTTGGGTAGGGTAGCCACGATGTCGAAGGTGGCGCTGGCGCTCGGATTGGTGTGCTTGCTTGTCGGGTGTTCGCACGGAGCCGCGCCTTCGATGACCGCCGACATCTCCCGAGTTACGGAACTCAAATCGAGTTTCGGACCGGACTTCAAAGTCAGCGAGATCCCGCCCCGGGCTATCGATCCGCAGTTCTTTGCCGCCCGCAAATTGCCCGACGGACTGACCTTCGATCCGGCCATCTGCGCGACAGCGGCCGTGGGGCCACCGCTGCCACCCGGTTTGCAGGGCAATATGGCCGCTGTCACCGCCGAAGGCAATGGCAATCGATTCGTCGTCATCGCGGTGGAGACCTCGCAGATCCTGCCGACCAATGACCCGGGTAAGGAGTGCGCCAAGATCGCTTTCTCCGGTGCCGGGGTACGCGGCGGCATTGAGGTGGTCGAAGCCCCGCACATCGAGGGGGTGCACACACTCGGTGTGCATCGCGTGCTTCAGGCCCTGGTGGACGGATCGGCGCACACCGGCGAGCTTTACGATTTCTCCGCGCAATTCGGTGACTATCAGCTCAACGTCATCGCCAATCCGCTCGTCGTCCCGGGCCAGAACGTGGCGCCGGTAGACACCCACCGCGCCCGCGACCTACTCGTCAAAGCGGTGCAAGCGGTGCGTCGTTGAGGTTGTTGAGGTTTCGCCGGCGCCGCTAGCACACGCCGCGCGGCCGAAACTGGATGCTGACCCGCGGGCCCGCCGGGGTTGATGTCTTGGGTACCGAATGCTCCCAGGTGCGCTGACATGATCCGCCCATCACCAGCAGATCCCCATGCGCCAGTGGAAGCCGCAACGACGCTCCGCCGCCGCGCGGGCGCAGCGCGAAGATGCGGGTGGCGCCAAGGCTGACGATCGCGACCATGGTGTCCTCGGTGCTGCTGCGGCCGATCGTGTCGCCGTGCCAGGCGACGCTGTCGGAACCGTCTCGATAGCAACACAGTCCGACGGTGGTGAAGGGCTCGCCCAGTTCGCCACCGTAGATGTCGTTGAGCCGCCGCCGCATCCGGGCGAGCTCGGGGTGCGGCGGCTCTTCGATCATCAGGTCATGAAAACTGACCAGCCGGGGCACCTCCACCACCCGGTCATACATCTGGCGCCGCTCGGATCGCCAAGGAACGCGCGATATCAACGCCTCCAGCAGGTCATCGCCGGCTCTGAGCCAGTTCGCGCGGATATCGATGAAGGCGCCGTCGCCGAGTTGTCTTCGCTCGTTGTGCTCGAATAGCGAGCCCTGTACCGCGAACGCCACGGCACCGAGCTTATCGCACATCAGTTCGATGGCGACGTACGGCGCGACCGGTGAAGCCGGCACCGCTACGGTTTGAGTTGTGGTTGATGAGTTGGGCTCCAATTCCGAAGTGGGAACGCTGAAGGTCGTCATCCTGCACCGCCCGGGAACCGAATTGCGCAGGCTCACCCCGCGCAACAGCGACCAGCTGCTCTTTGATGGGCTGCCGTGGGTATCGCGGGCGCAGGAGGAGCATGACCAATTCGCCGAGCTGCTGCGCTCTCGTGGTGTGGAAGTGCTGTTGCTTTCCGAGCTACTGACCGAGGCGCTGCACAGCGGCGCCGCCCGCATGCAGGGGGTCGCGGCCGCCGTGGATTCGCGTCGGCTTGGAATACCCTTGGCGCAAGAGCTTTCCGCTTACCTGCGTGGTCTGGACCCGGTTCGGCTGTCGCATGTCCTGACCGCCGGGATGACGTTCAACGAGCTTCCGGTCGATGCCCGCACCGACGTGTCGCTGGTGGTTCGGATGCACCACGACGCGGACTTTGTCATCGAGCCCCTGCCGAATCTGCTGTTCACCCGCGACTCGTCGATATGGATCGGGCCGCGGTTTGTCATCCCGTCGCTGGCGATGCGGGCGCGCGTACGCGAGGCGTCGCTGACCGACATCATCTACGCCCATCACCCGCGCTTCACCGGAATACGCCGCGCCTACGAGTCGCGCACCGCTCCCGTCGAGGGCGGTGACGTGCTGCTACTGGCTCCCGGCGTGGTTGCCGTCGGGGTGGGGGAGCGAACCACGCCGGCCGGTGCGGAAGCATTGGCGCGGAGCCTTTTTGATGACGACCTCGCCCACACGGTGCTGGCCGTGCCGATCGCTCAGCGGCGTGCCCAAATGCATTTGGATACTGTGTGCACGATGGTCGACGTCGACAAGGTGGTGATGTACGCGAACGTCGTCGATGAGCTCACGGCCTTCACCATCGAGCGCCAGCCCGATGGCGTCACCATCAGCGATGCGGCTCCGTTCGTGGAGGCGGCCGCCCGTGCGATGGGCATCGAAAAGCTGCAGGTCATCGGGACCGGTATCGATCCCGTTGTCGCCGAACGTGAGCAGTGGGACGACGGAAACAACACACTGGCGTTGGCGCCGGGTGTCGTCGTCGCCTACGAGCGCAATGCCCAGACCAACGCGCGCCTCGAGGCGGCGGGCATCGAAGTGCTCGCCATCGGCGGATCCGAGTTGGGTACCGGCCGGGGCGGGCCGCGGTGCATGTCATGCCCGGTCGCCCGAGACCCCTTGCCCTAGCGCCAGCTGGGGAGCCACATCTGCATGTCCCAGGTCTGCTGTGAGATCGGCAGGCCGGTGAGCACCGGAAACAACCACGCGAAGTTTGTCGCCACCAACGCGATGTAGCAGCAGACGAAGATCAGCCCCAAGGTGTGCCGCTCCTTGCCCTGGCCGGGCTGGTGGAGGATGTCACCGAGAATCAACGCGATGGCCATCACCAAAAATGGGGCCATGGTCGCCGCATAGAAGAAGTACATCTGTCGATCGATGTCGGCGAACCAGGGCAACCACCCGGCGCAGTAGCCAACCAGGACGACCGCGTAACGCCAGTCCCGGCGCACAAACATTCGCCACGCCGCGTAGAGCAACACCGGCACGGCCAGCCACCACATTGCGGGCGTGCCGACCAGCATCTCGGCCTTGACACAGGACTGTGGACCGCAGCCGGGAACGTTCTGCTGATCGATGGCATAAAGCACCGGGCGCAACGACATCGGCCAGCTCCACGGCTTGGACTCCCATGGGTGGTGATTGCCGGCGGAATTCGTCAGGGTGGCGTGGAAGTGAAACGCCTTGGCGGTGTAGTACCAGAGCGACCGAATGGCGTCGGGCAGCGGAACCACGCTATCGGGACCGATGGTCAGGCCCACCTGGTGGCGGTCAATCGCAGTCTCCGACGCGAACCACCCCGCATAGGAGGCCAGGTAGACCCCGAACGGGATGAGTGCCAGCGCATATCCGGTGGGGATGAGGTCGCGACGCAACATTCCCAGCCATGGCCGGGGCACCCGATACTGACGCCGCGCCGCCACGTCGAACGCCAGCGACATGGCGCCGAAGAACGCGATGAAATACAGACCAGACCACTTGGTGGCGAAGGCCAGGCCCAGCAGCACCCCGGCACCGAAGCGCCACCACCGCACCCCCAGCCGCGGGCCCCAGGCCGTCTCGCCGATACGTCCCTGCAGCATGGCGACGTGCATGCGCGCCCGCACCTGATCGCGATCGACGATGAGCGCGCCGAAGGCGGCCACCACGAAAAACGTCAGGAAGCTGTCGAGCAGCGCGGTGCGGGCGGCCACGAAGCTGACACCGTCACAGATGAGCAGTAGTCCGGCAATGGCTCCGACCAGGGTTGACCGGGTGATGCGGCGCACTATCCGCACCACCAGCGCCACCATGACCACGCCCAGCAGCGCGCCGCTGAATCGCCACCCCAATCCGGTGTACCCGAACAGGGCCTCACCGATCGCAATCATCTGTTTGCCGACGGGAGGATGAACGACCAGGCCGAACCCCGGGTTGTCTTCGATGCCGTGGTTGTTGAGCACCTGCCAGGCTTGCGGTGCGTAGTGTTTCTCGTCGAAGATCGGCGTGCCGGCATCGGTCGGCGAACCCAGGTTCAGGAACCGGGTCACCGCGGCGAGCAGCGTGATTACGCCGGTCACCACCCAGCCGCGCAACCGGTCGACCGGCCCGAAATCCGCGATCGGCACCAGCGGTCCGGGACTGACAACGGGTACCGCGCGTTCCCCGGCGACGACGGAGGTTTCTTGAGGCGGTGCGGTCATCGGTGTCGATCGTAGGCTGTCGGTCATGACCGTTGGTCGTCTGCTGCTCGGGGCAACCCCATTGGGCCAGCCCTCGGATGCGTCCGCGCGCCTGATCGATGCGCTCACCAGTGCCGATGTGGTGGCGGCCGAGGACACGCGCCGCGTGCGAACCCTGGCCAAGGCGCTCGACATCTCGATTGGCGGCCGCGTGGTCAGCCTGTTCGATCGGGTTGAGGCCTTGCGGGTGGGCGCCCTGGTCGAGGCGATTGAAGCCGGCGCGACGGTGTTGGTGGTCAGCGACGCCGGAATGCCGATCATCAACGACCCCGGCTATCGATTGGTGGCGGCGTGTATCGAGGCCGGGATCTCGGTGACTTGCCTGCCCGGGCCGTCCGCGGTAACGACGGCACTGGTGGTATCCGGTTTGGCGTCGGACAAGTTCTGCTTCGAGGGGTTTGCGCCACGCAAGAGCGGGGCGCGCCGGGCCTGGCTGGCCTCGCTGGCCGAAGAGCCGCGCACCTGCGTGTTCTTCGAGTCACCGCGCAGGCTGGCGGCGTGCCTGCGCGATGCCGTCGAGCAGCTCGGGGGTTCGCGCCCCGCCGCGGTCTGCCGGGAACTGACGAAGGTGCACGAGGAGGTGCGACGCGGATCGCTCGGCGAACTTGCCGACTGGGCGGCCGACGGCGTGCTCGGCGAAATCACCGTGGTACTGGCCGGTGCTGCCCCGTTGCACGTCGACCTGCAGTCGCTGGTGGCGGAGGTGGAGAACCTCGTCGCGGGCGGCATTCGGGTCAAAGACGCCTGCAGTGAGGTGGCTACGGGGCACCAGGGCATCCGTACGCGCGAACTCTACGATGCGGTCCAGCTGGCGCGCCGCGAAACGGATGCGGCGCCGTAGCTGCCGATCAGTTGGGTGTGCAGGTGCTCCCGATGGGGCCGATTGTCGGCGTACACAGGCGCGGGGGCGAGATCTTCGGAGGCGAGATCTTCGGAGGGGCCGGTGCCGGCAGCGCCGGCAGCTGTGGCAGCTGTGGCGGCGCCGGTGGACCGCCCAATGACGGTAGACCGACCTTGGGCGCGGGCAAACCGGCCGGCAGGGCGGGTAGGCCCGCGGCCGGGAGCGCGGGTAGGCCCGCGGCCGGCAGGGCGGGGAGGCCCGCGGCCGGCAGGGCCGGCAGACCGCCCGCTGCCAGGGCCGGCAGACCGCCCGCTGCCAGTGCCGGCAGCGCCGCTGCCAGCATCGTCGGATCGCCCCCGGGCAGAATGGCCTGAAGGTTTGGCAGGCCGCCCGGCAGCTGCGGCAGTCCGCCCGTCACCATCGCCATCACATCGGTGGCCGACATGCCCGGCAGCGCGGCCTGAAGCATGGGCAGCATGGAGGCCAGCTGCGGCGCTCCGCCCATCACGGCCACCGCCAGCAGGTCGGTGGTTGACACGCTCGCCAGACCCGGCAAGGCATTGGCCGCCTCGGTCAGCAGAGTTGCTGGAGACACTCCCGACAGGGCGGGCAGGCTAAGACCCGGTATTCCGCCCATTGACGCCAGCGTGACCAGACCTGCGGGGGTCAGGCCGGGCAAGGCGGCCAGGCCCGGCGCGGCCAAGGTGGGCAGCAGCGATGATGCCGTCGCCGTGGAGGGCAGCAGCATATTGGTCACGGAGCTGATCGGTACGCTGAGGTCCGGCAGGATTCCTGCCGAGCGCAGGGTGTTGTAGGCGAGCATGACGTAGGTGACTGCCAGTGCGCCGGAAGTCACGGCGCTCGTCACTGAGCCGGTGATGCCCAGCACCGAGCCGACCACGTTCGGCACCGAGGGCACACCGATCGTGGGGAAACCAACCGTCGGAACACCCACGCTGGGAAGACCGACACCGGGGATGCCAACGCCGGGAATGCCGACGTCAGGGACGCCGGCAGGGCGCGGCAACGCGGTCAGGGCCGAGCCGCCCGCGTCCAGGCCGCCCGGTAGGCCCGATCCGCCGGGAATGCGAGCTGCTGCAGGGACCGCGGGTGGCTGCTCCAAGCCCGGCAGCATGGCCTGCGGTGCCTCGGCGGGGGTTATCTCCGCCGGTCCGGCGGGCTGTGCTGCCTCTCCGGGCGGCTTCGGTATCAGGACCGATGCCAGCCGGTCGCATTGCTACCCCGCGGTGCATGTCCCCTGGTTAGGCGCGTGCATCGGCCCGGACATGGTCAGTGGCGAAACCGCCACCGTCCCGCCCACCATGGCCGCGGCGGCAACGCCAACGACACCGACTCTCATGAAGGTCCCCTCTCGCATTCGACCGCGGCGCGCACACGGGTCGATCCTTAGGAGCTTAGGCGTCAGCGGCCCATTGCGTGGGCGTTGGCCGAAATTCGTTGGTTATCGGGGCCCGGTTTGCTGACTAGCCCACCCTGGTGGCGGTTGTGGGCGCCGGCAAGCCAACGACGGGCGCGGCCTTATGCAGGCATTCTTCCCATTCGGTGCCGGGATCGGAGTCGGCGGTGATGCCGCCTCCCACGCCCAGTACCGCGTTGCCTATCGTGTCGAATTCCACGGTGCGGATGGCGACGTTGAGCTCGCAACCGGCGATTGGAGAGGCCAAACCAACTGTGCCGCAGTAAATTCCACGACGGCGCTGTTCCCATTGCGAAATCAATTGGCGGGCACGGAGTTTGGGTGTTCCGGTGACCGAGGCGGGTGGGAAGGTGGCGTCCAGGAGCGCCGAGGTCGGCAACTCGACCGGGACCTGGGCCGACACCGTGGACACCAGGTGCCACACCCCAGGGGCGCGCCGCACCACCAGCAGTTCGGGCACCGTCACGGTGCCGGTAATCGCAACCCGGCCAAGGTCGTTGCGGACCAAGTCCACGATCATGATGTTTTCGGCCACCTCTTTGGGCGATGCCCGCAACGCCGACGGCCAGGCGTCCAGGGGCAGGGTCCCCTTGATCGGGCTGGATGTCACCGTGTCGCCGCGACGCTGCAGGAAAAGCTCGGGGGACAGCGATGCGATCGTGCCCCAATCGCCGGCGACATAGGCGGCCCGGGCCGGGGAAGTGCGCGCGACTCCGTCGATGAAGAAATCCAGTGGGTCCCCGGCCACCGTTCCGGTGAACTGGGTGCATACGCACGCCTGGTAGACCTCGCCGGCCGCGATCGCATCCAAGCAGGCCAGCACGCCTTCGCGGTGTGCGTGCCGGTCGGCCGTTCCCCAGTCGATCAGGCAGGTCGCCGCCGGGCGGGCGGATAGCCCCGGGGTTGCTGATAGCGCGTTGCCCAGCCAGTCCGGCATGGGCGCACCGGACAGGTTTTCGTACCACCACTGCCCGTCGCGGTCCCGGCGCAGCACGCTGTCGGTCCAGCCGCCGGCCGCTTCCGGGATTCGGCCACCGTGTCCGTCGGCGCCAGGGTCTGGATAGGACAGATAGCCCACCCAGCCGCCACCGACCGCGCCCGGCACCGACGCCGCCGCGGTATCGGCGCCGCGCCGGATCGGGAAGGTATCTGTGCTGGTCACCGGCCGCACCGACACACTGGGGGCGATGACTGCCAGCGCGCCGAACCATTCGCCAGTGAGGGCGGCCGGCGGCGGCAGATCCAGTTGCCGGGTGGCATGGCCGACGGCGCGCAGCACCTGGGGGGCGCTGCCAAGATCGCCGAGCCGGTCGATTAACACCGCTTTAGCTTGACAGAACGATGGGTTTTCGCACGCCACGAGTCCAGCCCGGCGACGGCAGGCGGTGCGGCGGTGCCGGTGAGCGGCCGGGCCGCGACGCCTAGCCGCGGCTGATTTCGTGGGCCCGCGCCACCGCCGTCAGCTTGTCCGGATTACGCATCACATAGAAATTGGTGATCTTGTCGCCGACGATTTCCAGCGTGATCACTCCCTCCAACTGCCCGCCGAGATAGAACAGGACCGCGGGAGCAATGTTGCACGTCACCAGCTCGACCTGCAGTTCGGTTGCTGCTTTGCGGATGAGCCCGGTGATGGCCCTGGCCACCCGTTCGGCGCCGACCACCGGCTTGCGGGCCGCAGACACCTTGCCGCCACTGTCGGCCAGCCAGGTCGCATCCGGTGCCAGCATCGCCATCAACGCTTCCACGTCGCCGCTGGCAGCGGTCTGCAGAAACTGGGCGGTGAGCTGCGCATTGCGTTGCGGGTCGACATCGCCGTACTTCTTGCGCCGCGCCTGGATGTGCGCGCGGGCCCGGTGAGCGACCTGGCGCACCGTCGGAGCGGGCTTTCCCACCGCGTCGGCGATCTCCTCATAGTCGAATCCGAACACCTCGCGCAGTACGAACACCGCGCGCTCGTCGGGGGTCAGGGTCTCCAGCAGGACCAGCATGGCCATCGACACCGATTCCGCGAGTACCAGATCAGCCGACGGGTCGCTCTCGTCGAGTAGCAGCGGCTCGGGGAGCCACGGCCCCACGTACTCCTCGCGGCGGCGAGCGCCGGCCCGCAATGCGTTAAGCGACTGGCGAGTTACCAGTTGGGCCAGGTAGGACTTGGTGTCGCGGACGGCCGACAAGTCGACCGCCGCCCACCGCAAATAGCTCTCCTGCAGCACGTCGTCGGATTCGGTTGCTGAGCCCAGGATTTCGTACGCAATGGTGAACAACAGCGGGCGCAGCAGGGTGAACCGTTCGGCATGCTCGTCACTGTGCGACGGTGGTGTCATGGGAGCACAACCGGTTGCTCGGCCGACGGTTGGACGGGTCGGCTGCCGCCCTTCAGCCAGAAGTACGAGCCGGGTTTGGCGGCCTCGCGCCGCAGCGCCCACAGGGTGCCCTTGCAGATGGCTTCCTTGACTGCCGCGCCGGCACGGCCGCCGATGATCACGTTCACCGGGGTGTCGTCGGTGTGCGCGAGTTGAATCGTGCCGTAGCTGCGGCCCACGCTGATGCATTGTCCGACGAACGCCTGGTTCAGCGCGACGGGTTGATCTCCAGCGATCCGGCTCAGCACCGTGTTTGCCGCCTGGGCCCCCAGCGGCCCGGCGGCTTGGCAGCTCATCCGCAAGGGCTGGCCCGACGGCGCGACGGCGTCGCCGGCGGCAACGATGCGGTCATCGCTGACGCTGGTCAGCGTCTCATCGGTGAGCAATCGGCCCAGATCGTCGGTGCGGAGCCCGCTGCGGGCGGCCAGATCCGGGACACCGAATCCCGCCGTCCACACGGTGGCGGCGCTGGCGAGCACCGTGTCATCGGCCAGCACCACCGCATTCCACCGGACTTCGCTGACGGCCGCCGATTCCAGCACGTTCACCCCGAGTTTGCCCAGTTGCCTGGCCACCGAGCGGCGGCCGCGGTTGCTCAATGACGGCCCCAGCCTGCCGCCGCAGACCAACGTGACGCGGCGGCCACGCTCGGCAAGCTCGGCCGCGGCCTCGATGCCGGTCAATCCGCCGCCGACCACGGTGATGGCGGCGTCGGCGGGCAGATCGGCCATCGCGTGCCGCAGCCGTGTCGCGCCGTCGAGGTCGGCCACCGAAAATGCGAACTCGGCGGCGCCTGCCACGGCGGGCATCGCCGCGGTGCTGCCGACGGCGTAGATCAGGTAGTCGTAGCCCAGCTCGGATCCCGATGTCAGTAGCAACCGGTGTTCATCGGCGTCGATCCGGTCGACGGCGTCGACCACCAGGTGAATGCCGTCGCCGAGCATCGAGTCGTAGTCGACGGTGGCGGTGCCGCTGCCCGCGGCCAACTGGTGCAACCGAATCCGCTCGACAAAGACAGGACGCGGGTTCACCACGGTGATCTCCAGGTCCGCACGCGACCTCAAGTGGTTGGCGGCCATGATTCCGGCGTAGCCGCCGCCGATCACGACGACATGGTTGCGGTCCTCGGTCATCTCGCTCATCTGCTGCCTCCGTGTTGTTGCCGTTGTTGCGGACTCTTGGGGAACGCAACGGACTTGTGCCCTCAAGACACCGCAGACCGGCCTGCCGTGACAGTAAGGGCCCCGATTGTGAGCTGTCTCACTTTCGGCACGCCCGGTCCCACGGCCGGGCCTGCTTGCGCCAACCACCTCCGGTTAGCTGACCGGGCGCATCGTCACCGCATTGGGCCGTCGCGCGCCGGCTCGGCGGCCCGGCTGGACCGGGGCGTGCGTGTTAGGCTCGCTTAACTAGAATCGAGCCGTGACTTTCCCGGTAGACCCGGCGGAAAACCAGGCGAACTGGGGTTTATCAATGCGCACTGGCGTGCATTCGAAAATCTGGGCTCGAACAGGCCGCTCGTCAACTGAAGGTAGTCAGCAACGCGTTGGCGGCGTTGTTATCCGCTCGTTGGATGCCGATGCTGTTGCTCGCCGACCGCGAGGCGTCGATGCTCGGCGCGATCTGGCTCGAATGTGAGAATGGTTCGGACAATTAAGAAACACACATCGATCGTTGTTGCGTGCGTGGTTCTTCTACTGGGCGGGGCACTCGACGGCTGCAGCAGAAGCCACGAAAACAACAGCCCACTGGCCGCGATAGTCAGTCCCGCGATTCCGGCAGCTTCCCAGGAGCTCCCCAACCCGCTGCGCGGCCAGTACGAAGACCTCTTGGAACCGCTGTTCCCGCAACGCGATCCCGCCCAGCAGCGGTACCCGGCTTGGCCGGCGTCGTTCGACGCCAGCTTGCGTCTCCCGTGGCGCCAGCTGCAGCCGGTGGATCCGGCCACGCTGGGGCCCAACCCTCCCGATGAACTCAAGTACGACTTCGGCCTGATCGACGACGCGCTGAGCAAGCTGGCCGATCGTCGCATGCGCTTGACCCTGCGCATCTACGCCTACAACTCCTGCTGCAACGACTCCTACCCGAACAACACCAACATCGCCGTGCCCGACTGGTTGCGCGCGATTCCGGGAACCACCACCAGCTATCCGGGGCCGGCCCACGGCGTGGGTGCCGGAGTGACGCAGGTGGTGCCGAACTTCAACGATCCCACTTATCTGCGCAGCTTCGGCGAGTTGCTGGCAGCGCTGGGCCGCCGCTACGACGGCGACGAACGGCTCAGCGTGTTCGAGTTCTCCGGATACGGAGACTTCAGCGAAAACCACATCGCCTATCTGCGTGACTCGCTAGGTGCGCCCGGTCCGGCCCCCGATGCCAGCGCCGCCGCCCTTGGTTACTACAGCCAGTTCCGCGACCAGAACATCACCACCGATTCCATTCGGCAGCTGGTCGGGGCGAACGTCAGCGCCTTCCCCCGAACCCAATTGGTGACCAGTCCGGCCAACCCGGAGATCGTTCGCGAACTTCTTGCTGACGACGTCACCAAGAAGCTTTCCGCGCCGGTCGGTATCCGGTCGGACTGCCTTGGGGTCTATGCGCCAATGCCGGCCTGGGCGGACGGCAATGGCGCTCACTACGTGCAGACCCAAGATCCCGTGGTCGGGCAGCTGCGGCAACGACTGGCCACGGCGCCGGTGATCACCGAATGGCGCCAATTGCCCGAGGGCACCACGCGGCAGGCCTACTACGAGAAGGGCCTGCGCGACGTCATGAGATACCACGTCTCGATGACATCGAGCATCAACTTCCCCGACGAGGACTCGCGCTCACCGATGGATCCCAAGCTGTACTTGCTGTGGGCCCAGGCCAATGCGACCGCGGGATATCGCTATTCGGTCGAAGCCAAACCCGGATCCCAAGGGATGGACGGCAAGGCGGCGACCATCTCGGTGGTCTGGACCAACTCCGGCTCCGCCGCTGCGACCGAGAAATGGGTACCCGGCTTCCGGTTGGTGGACTTCACCGGACAGACGATTCGCACGCTGCCATCGAGCGTGGACCTCAAATCTCTGGTTCCCGAGGCGCCCGGCGATCGCAATGCCATTGCGCCGATACCGGCGTCGGCAACCGAGACGGTACGTATCGATCTGACTGGCCTGCCGGCCGGTCACTACACGCTACGGGCTGCGATCGATTGGCAACAGCACAAACCGAATGGTTCGCACCTGGTGGACTATCCGCCCATGCTGCTGGCTCGGGACGGCCGCGACGATTCCGGCTTTTACGCCATTGCAGCACTCGATGTGCCCCGCGACGCGCAGACCTCGGTCAGCGATCAATGACACCGTAGGTTTGTTGACGTTGTGCTGAACGAGTTTCCTGTGCCGGTCGGCGATCTGGGTGCCGGACCTAGGAGCCCGGCCTCTGGGGGCGCAGGCCGCCCGGACGACGGTCCCTGACGACTCGGGCGGGAATGCCGGCGACCTCGACATCGTCAGGTACCGGCTTGATGACGACCGCGCTCGCGTAGATGACCACACGGCTGCCGACATCGGCGCCGAGCACCGCGGCTCCGACCGAGATGAAAACGTCATCGCCGATCGTCGGGTATTCGCCGGCGCGTCCTTCACCTATTGTCACGCCATGGTGGATTCGGCAATTCGAGCCGACTTTGGCGTTGCAGTTCACGACAATCGAGCCGATATGGGCGATCGAGAGGCCCGGGCCGAATACGTTGCGCGGGATGTCGAAGCCGAGGCGTTCGCCGAGGAACTTGGTTCGTAGCCGAAGATACCCGGCAAGGAGTCGGCCGGCCGGCGTCCGAGCCGAATTCGTCCAACACTCGGACTTGCGTAGCAAACGCTGAAAATGCGTGGGGCGCTGCAAGATCCGGTGCCGGAGTCGCCAGCGATTCAGGCCGTAGGCGTGTAGATCCGCGGCCAGGTATGACTCCAGGTCCTTGCGATTCTCGATCACTGCGGAAACATCCTATTGGTCCGCTTGATGCCGGGATCTAGCCTGGCGCCTGGCCGTTCGCTCTGCGAGCCCGGGAGTCTGGACAAATCCGGAGTCTTGGCGTTGAAACCCCCTGCTCACCTTGAAAGCATGCCCGGCAAAACCGTTGCGCGGGAAGCGTCCTTGGCGCCACGGCGTCGACCGGCCAAGCCGAAAGTGCGGCAGTGGGGTGGGCTCCCAAAAGTGGTTCGCTCAACCGCACTACTGCCGCAGCGGTACAGGCGATCGGCCGCGCTGGTAACGCTTACCCGGTTTCGGAAGGCGGCGGCTGGTAGCGCGGGAATACACCGGCGGGCGACGGCATCGCGGTGCCCGGGACCAGGCGGGCGCCGATGGCGTTGAACGACCGCTGATCTGGCCGCTGGCCCAGCAGGTCCAACAACTTGACGGCCGACTCCGGCATGACCGGCGCAACCAGTAGCGCCGCGATGCGCACGGCCTCACATGTGGTGTAGAGCGTCGTGCGGAACCGGGCTTGGTCGGTCTCGGACCCGCTCTTGCGCAGCACCCACGGCTGCTGGTCGGAAAAGTATTTGTTCGCATGGCCGAGCATCAGCCAAATCGCTTCCAGAGCAAGGTGCATCGACTGATTGTCGAAGTGTTCGCGCACCCGTTCCAGCAGCCCGTCGGCGATCGCCAGCAGCTCCCTGTCGGCGGCGGAGAATTCGCCGGGCTCGGGTACCGCCCCGCCCAGGTTCTTGGCGATCATCGACAACGACCGCTGGGCCAGGTTTCCCAGCTCGTTGGCCAGATCGGTGTTGATCCGGTTGATGATGGCTTCTTCGCTGTAGCTGCCGTCCTGCCCGAATGGGACCTCGCGCAGTAAGAAGTAGCGAACCTGGTCCACTCCATACGTTTCGATCAGGCCCATCGGGTCGATGGTGTTGCCCAGCGACTTGCTCATCTTTTCGCCGCGGTTGTGCAAGAACCCGTGCGCGAAAACCCGGCGCGGCAGCTCGATGCCGGCCGACATCAAGAATGCCGGCCAGTAGACGGCGTGGAACCGGATGATGTCCTTGCCGATCATGTGCAGATCAGCCGGCCAGTAGCGCAGGAAGGCCTCCGAGCCGGTATCCGGGTAGCCGGCCCCGGTCAGATAGTTGGTCAGCGCGTCGACCCACACGTACATGACGTGGTCGGGATGTCCGGGTACCGGAACGCCCCAGTTGAACGACGTGCGGGAGACCGATAGGTCTTTGAGCCCACCGGAGACGAAGCTGACCACCTCGCTGCGCCGCACCTCGGGCGCGATGAAATCCGGGTTGGCTTCGTAGTGCGCCAGCAGTTTGTCGGCGTAGGCCGACAGCCGGAAGAAGTAGGTCTGCTCCTCGGTCCAGGTCACCGGGGTTCCGGTTTCGGTGGCTATCCGGGTGCCGTCGACAACTTGGGTCTCCGACTCGACGAAGAACCTTTCATCGCGCACCGAGTACCAGCCGGAATAGCTGTCCAGATAGATGTCGCCGGCAGCATCCATGCGCCGCCAGATCTCCTGGGAGGCCTCGTAGTGGTCGGAATCGGTGGTGCGAATGAACCGGTCGAAGGAGATGTTCAACGCTTCCTGCATGCGCTGGAACACATCCGAATTGCGCCGGGCCAGCTGCGCGGTCGGGATGTCCGCGGCCGCGGCGGCTTGCGCCACCTTCAGCCCGTGCTCGTCGGTCCCGGTCAAGAAGCGGACGTCGAAGCCGTCGAGCCGCTTGAACCGGGCAATCGCGTCGGTGGCGATGTATTCGTATGCATGACCCACGTGCGGTGCGGCGTTGGGATACGCGATCGCAGTGGTGACGTAATAGGGCTTCATCTCAGAACCCACCTTATTGGTTAGTCCTATTGTGTGCGCGTGAGCTCCAACCGCGCCGTCAAACGAGAAGCACCGCCCGCCCCGCAGCCCCTGGCACCGTTGATCGACGCGCATACCCATCTCGATGCCTGCGGCGCCGCCGATGCCGCGGGAGTGATCGCCATCGTCGACCGTGCCGCGGCGGTCGGGGTGGAGGCGGTGGTGACCATCGCTGACGATCTGGAATCGGCGCTATGGGTGACCCGTGCGGCCGAGTGGGATCCGCGGGTCTACGCCGCGGTGGCGCTGCACCCGACCCGGACCGACGCGCTGACCGAGGCCGCGCGCCGTGAAATCGAAGAACTGGTAGCTCATCGGCGGGTAGTGGCGGTGGGGGAGACCGGTATGGACATGTATTGGCCGGGCCGACTGGAAGGATGTGCGGACCCCGACGTGCAGCGGGAGGCTTTTGCCTGGCACATCGACCTGGCCAAGCGGACCGGCAAGCCGCTGATGATCCACAACCGGCAGGCCGATCGCGAGGTGCTCGACGTGCTGCGCGCCGAGGGCGCTCCCGACACCGTGATCTTCCACTGCTTCTCGTCGGACGCTGCGATGGCTCGCGAGTGTGTGGCGGCCGGATGGTTGCTGAGCCTGTCCGGGACGGTGAGCTTCCGCAACGCCCGCGAGCTGCGCGAAGCGGTCCCGCTGATACCGCTGGACCAGCTTCTGGTCGAAACCGATGCACCTTTTTTGACCCCGCACCCCTACCGCGGTGCAGCGAACGAACCGTATTGCCTGCCCTACACCGTTCGGGCGCTCGCTGAGCTGCTCAATGGTAGTGCTGAGGAATTGGCCCAGGTAACGGCCAGCAATGCTCGGCGAGTGTATGGACTAGGCTAGGCCTACAGACGATTCCCGGTCCGCGGTTGTAACACCCCGCCGCCGGAGTTGCTCAACATTGGACGGTTCGTTACCGTCTTGTTATCGAACAGGTGGGCCTCTGGGCCCATTTTGTCATTTTCAGCTGAAAAGGTCGTTGGGTTGTTGCTGAGGTCGGGGATAGACGGACGTTGAATCTGATTACGAAACTTCATCAAACTGAATCGCCCATGTTGCGCGCTGTGGTTGGCGCTCTGCTGGTGGGACTGGCCCTGGCCGGCGGCTACGCAGTTTCTGCGTCCAAGACCGTGACATTGACCGTCGATGGAACCGCGATGCGGGTGACGACGATGAAGTCGCGGGTGATCGACATCGTTCAGGAGAACGGCTACTCCGTCGGAGGCGGTGACGACCTGTATCCGGCCGCCGAAGTGGCGGTGCACAACGCGGAGACCATCGTGCTGCGGCGCAGCCGCCCGCTGGAGATCTCGCTGGACGGCCACCAGGTCAAGAAGGTGTGGACCACGGCCTCCACCGTGGATGAGGCGCTGGCCCAACTCGCGATGACCGACACGGCTCCGGCCACGGCCTCTCGTGGCAGCCGGGTGCCGCTGGCGGGGATGGCATTGCCCGTCGTCAGCGCCAAGAACGTGCAGATCAACGACGGCGGTGTGGTGCGCAGCGTGCACTTGCCGGCCGCCAACGTCGCGGCGTTGCTGAGCGCGGCCGGCGCCCCGTTGCAGGGCAACGACCAGGTGGCGCCCAGTGCGGCGACTCCGATCGTCGACGGCATGCAGATCGAGGTGACGCGTAACCGCATCGAGCGGGTCACCGAGCGGGTGGAGCTGCCCCCGCCGGCGCGGCGCATCGAGGACCCCGAGATGAATATCAGCCGGGAAGTGGTGGAGGACCCGGGTGCGCCGGGAACCCAGGACGTGACCTTCGCGGTCGCCGAGGTCAACGGCGTGGTGACCGGCAAGCTGCCGGTCGCCAACGTGGTGATCACTCCGGCGCGCGAAGCGGTGGTCCGGGTGGGCACCAAGCCGGGCACCGAAGTGCCCGTGGTGATCGACGGATCCGTCTGGGATGCCATCGCGGGTTGTGAGGCCGGCGGCAACTGGGCGATCAACACCGGGAACGGCTACTACGGCGGCGTGCAGTTCGATCAGGGCACCTGGGTGGCTAACGGCGGGCTGCGGTACGCCGAGCGGGCTGACCTGGCCACCCGCGAAGAACAGATCGCGGTGGCCGAGGTGACCCGCCAACGGCAGGGCTGGGGCGCCTGGCCCGTGTGTAGTGGGCGAGCGGGGGCACACTGACCATCCGGCTGCTCGGGCGTACCGAGATCCGGCGGCTGGCCAAAGAACTCGATATCCGGCCACGCAAATCCCTTGGACAGAACTTCGTCCACGACGCCAACACCGTGCGCAAGGTCGTTGCTGTCTCCGGTATCACCCGGTCTGACCAGGTGCTCGAAGTTGGTCCCGGGCTGGGCTCGCTGACGCTGGCCCTGCTGGAGCGCGGCGCCGCCGTGACGGCCGTCGAGATCGACCCGGTGCTTGCGGCTCGGCTACCCCAAACCGTGGCCGAGCACTCCGATAGCGAGATCGGGCGCTTGACCGTCGTCCATCATGACATCTTGACGCTGCGCAGGCAGGACGTGGCCGACCAGCCGACCGCGGTGGTCGCCAATCTGCCCTACAACGTCGCGGTTCCCGCGTTGCTGCATCTACTCGCCGAGTTCCCGTCCATCCGGGTCGTGACCGTGATGGTCCAGGCTGAGGTCGCCGAACGGCTTGCCGCCGAACCAGGTGGCAAGGAATACGGCGTGCCCAGCGTCAAAGTCGGCTTCTACGGACGGGTGCGCCGCTGCGGCATGGTGTCGCCCACGGTGTTCTGGCCGATCCCGCGCGTCTACTCCGGCTTGGTCCGCATCGACCGCCACGAGACCACGCCCTGGCCCACCGACGAGAACTTCCGCCGGCAGGTGTTCGAATTGGTGGACATCGCCTTCGCACAACGGCGCAAGACATCGCGAAACGCGTTCCTGGAGTGGGCGGGCTCGGGCAACGAATCGGCCAATCGGTTGCTCGCGGCCAGTATCGACCCAGCTCGTCGTGGTGAGACGCTGTCCATCGAGGACTTCGTGCGATTGCTCACCCGCTCTGCCGACACCTCCGGTGGGCCGCCCGACGCCGGTGTGGCAGGCGATGAGGGGCAGTTGCCGGGGCCGGTTTCGGCGACCTGATCGGTGGTGGACGCACGCCGGTAGGTGTGTTCGCAGGTTGCAGCGATAGTCTGCTGCGGTGTCGAGGACGTCGGACGGAAACACCGCTGAGTTGTGGGTGCCTACCGGGTCGGCGACCGTAAGGGTCCCCGGCAAGGTCAACCTGTACCTGGCGGTCGGCGATCGCCGCGATGACGGCTATCACGAGTTGACCACGGTGTTTCACGCGGTCTCCCTGGTCGACGAGGTGACGGTGCGCAACGCCGACCTGCTGTCGCTGGAGGTCGTCGGCGAGGGCGCCGACAAACTGCCCACCGACAAACGCAACCTCGCCTGGCAGGCGGCCGAGCTGATGGCCGAACACGTCGGCCGCGCACCGGACGTGTCGATCTTCATCGACAAGTCGATTCCGGTGGCCGGCGGCATGGCCGGGGGCAGCGCCGACGCGGCCGCGGTACTGGTGGCGATGAATTCGCTGTGGGAGCTCAACCTGCCCCGGCGTGACCTGCGCATGCTGGCCGCGCAGCTGGGCAGTGATGTGCCCTTTGCGCTGCACGGCGGTACCGCGCTGGGCACGGGCCGCGGCGAGGAACTGGCGACGGTCTTGTCCCGGAATACCTTCCACTGGGTGCTGGCGTTCGCACGCAGTGGCCTGTCCACCCCGGCGGTGTTCACCGAGCTGGACCGGCTCAGGGACGTGGGGAGTCCACCTCGGCTCGCCGAGCCCGGGCCGGTGCTGGCGGCTCTGGCGGCCGGCGATCCCGAGCAGCTGGCGCCCCTGCTGGGTAACGAGATGCAGGCCGCCGCGGTGAGCCTGGACCCGGCGCTGCGCCGGGCGCTGCGTGCCGGGGTGGAGGCCGGCGCCCTCGCCGGCATCGTCTCGGGCTCCGGTCCGACGTGTGCCTTCCTGTGCCGCACGGCCGAGTCCGCGCTGGATGTCAGCGCGCAGCTGTCGGGAGCGGGCGTCTGTCGTACCGTTCGAATCGCCACCGGACCGGTGCCGGGAGTCCGGGTGGTGCCGACGCCGGGAACCCCGGAGTAGCCGGGCACGATAGTTCGCAGAGCACCGTCTGAGAAGCGGATTGTGAAATCTGCCTCAATACGCGTGAGGGTTTGGCAGTTCTTTAAGAACTGCTTAAGATAATCCGCGGTGACGAGTAGTGATGAGCAAGATGGCGCGAGATTTTTGTCCGCCCAGCGCAGCGCTGGGCGGACGCCTAGTCACCGCCGGCTCGGCTCGCCGAGCCTTGCCCTTGCCCATCACGCGACCCGGTATCGGGTCGAGGATTCATCACTGATTCGAGACCTAACCGCTCCCCAATTGTGTGCGCGCGCCTGTCGCAATGTGACATCAAGCAGGCGGAACATGAAAACCCGGACCCTGGGGCCCGAACCGAGGAGGTTGCTTTGAGCAGGTTTACCGAAAAGATGTTCCGCAACGCTCGCGAGACCACCAAGGGCATGGTGACCGGTGAGCCGCACACCCCGGTTCGGCACACCTGGGGCGAGGTGCACGAGCGGGCCCGTCAGATCGCCGGAGGGCTTGCCGCCGCGGGCGTCGGCCCCGGCGACGCGGTCGGCGTGCTGGCCGGAGCCCCGGTGGAGATCGCTCCCACCGCCCAAGGGCTGTGGATCCGCGGCGCCAGCCTGACCATGCTGCACCAGCCCACCCCGCGCACCGACCTGGCGCTGTGGGCCGAGGACACCACGACCGTCGTCGACATGATCGAGGCCAAGGCCGTCGTCATCTCCGACCCGTTCATGGCCGCGGCTCCGGTGCTCGAGGAGCGCGGCATCAGGGTGCTCACCTTCGAGCAGCTGCTGGCATCCGAGCCCATCGACCCCGTCGAAGTCGGCGAAGACGAGCTGGCGCTGATGCAGCTGACATCGGGATCCACGGGTTCGCCCAAAGCCGTGCAGATCACCCACCGCAACCTGTTCGCAAACCTCGAGGCGATGTACATCAGCGCCGAGTACGACGCGGAAACCGACGTGATGGTCAGCTGGCTGCCGCTGTTCCATGACATGGGCATGATCGGGTTCCTGACCGTGCCGATGTACTTCGCCGGTGAGCTGGTCAAGGTCACCCCGATGGACTTCATGCGGGACACGCTGCTGTGGGCCAAGCTGATCGACAAGTACAAGGGCACGATGACGGCCGCCCCCAACTTCGCCTACTCGCTGTTCGCCAAGCGGCTGCGCAAACAAGCCAAGCCGGGCCAGTTCGACCTGTCCAGTCTGCGTTTCGCGCTCTCCGGTGCCGAGCCGGTAGAGCCGTCCGATGTCGAAGACCTGTGTGAAGCCGGCGCACCGTTCGGTCTGCGGCCGCAGGCGATCCTGCCGGCCTACGGGATGGCCGAAATCACCCTCGCGGTGGCCTTCTCCGAGTGCGGCGCCGGTCTGGTGGTCGACGAGGTTGACGCCGACCTGATTGCTGCGTTGCGGCGGGCGGTTCCTGCCGCCAAGGGCAACACCCGCCGGCTGGCCTCGCTGGGCCCGCTATTGCAGGGCATCGAGGCCCGCATCGTCGATGCGGACGGCAACGTGTTGCCCTCCCGGGGTGTCGGAGTGATCGAGTTGCGCGGCGAGTCCGTCACGCCCGGTTACCTCACCATGGGCGGATTCATCCCGGCTCAGGACCAGCTCGGCTGGTATGAGACCGGCGACCTGGGCTACCAGATGGAAAACGGCCACGTCGTCGTGTGCGGGCGGGTCAAGGACGTCATCATCATGGCGGGTCGCAACATCTATCCCACCGACATCGAACGGGCCGCGGGCCGCGTCGAAGGGGTGCGTCCGGGTTGCGCGGTAGCGGTGCGCCTCGACGCCGGGCACTCGCGCGAGACCTTCGCCGTGGCCGTCGAGTCGAATGCCTTCGAGGATCCCGCCGAAGTGCGCCGCATCGAGCACCAGGTGGCCCATGAGGTGGTCGCCGAGGTCGACGTGCGTCCGCGCAATGTTGTGGTGCTGGGTCCGGGCACCATCCCGAAGACCCCGTCGGGCAAGCTGCGTCGGTCCAACTCACTGACTCTGGTCACGTAGCCGCCGCGAAGAGACGGATAAAGGCAAGAAACAGGTAGAGGCCCCCGCCGCTGGCGGGGGCCTCTACCTGTTGCGCGCGCAGCCAGGTCAGCCGGATGCGCCGGGTTGCCCGGACGCACCGGTAGCACCGGTTACGCCGTCGCCACCAACCCCTCCGGTCCTGCCCCCTCCACCAGCACCCGTACCCCCGGTGCCGCCAACCCCGCCGGTGCCGCCGGTGCCGCCGGTGCCGCCGGCACCGCCCGCCCCCGCGGTGCCCCCGGCACCCGCGGCCCCGGACTGACCAAACAGGCCCCCGGCGCCCCCGGCGCCGCCGTTGCCGCCGTTGCCGCCGTTGCCGCCGGTGCCGCCGTTGCCGCCGGCACCGCCGACCCCCGGCCTGGTCACGGAACTGGTGTTATCGCCGCCATGGCCGCCGGTGCCGCCGGTAAGGCCCATCGCGCCGGGGCCGCCATCGAGGCCGTCGCCGCCGGCACCGCCGGCCCCGCCGACCCCGAACAGCAGCCCACCCCGACCACCGGCACCGCCATCGCCGCCGTGGCCGCCGGCGCCGCCTGGGGCACCGATGCCGCCGGTGCCGCCGATGCCGCCGCCGCCAGCTTGGTTAGGGGAGGTGCTGATGCCGCCGGTGCCGCCGGTGCCGCCCGGGGCGCCGACGCCCCCGGTACCGCCGGTGCCGCCGGCGGCTGCGGCGACGCTGCTGGCGCCACCGGTGCCGCCCGTGCCCCCTTGTTGGCCGGGGTTGTCGTCGGCACCAGCTCCACCGGTCTGGGCTGCGGGGCCGCTGAGGCCATCGGTGCCGCTCGCGGCCTGAAGGTAGGGCGCGGAGGGGTTGGTACCGGCCGCGCCGACAGAGCCGAGACCCCCGTGTCCGCCGGCGCCGCCGGTACCCAACAGGTAGGCGTCGCCGCCGGCGCCGCCACTACCACCGGGTTGGCCATTGCCGAACACGTAGGCGTCTCCGCCGTTGCCGCCGGCTCCACCATTGCCAAACAGCAGCCCGCCGTTGCCGCCGTTGCCGCCGGTTGGCCCGGGCCCACCGGGGATGCCGGGACCGCCGTTACCGCCGCTACCGCCGTTGCCCAACAGCCCAGCGCTCCCGCCGCCACCGCCGGCCTGGCCCGCCCCGCCGTTGCCGCCGTTCCCGCCGTTGCCGTAGAGCCACCCGCCGGCACCGCCGGCCTGGCCCGGTCCGCCGTCGGCCCCGTTGCCGATGAGCGGGCGCCCGGTGAGCGCGAGAGAGGGCGCGTTGACCGCGGACAACACGTTCTGCTCGACGGCGCTGAACGCGGCCTGCGTCTGTTGCAGGGGTGCGGCGCTGGCGGCCTCCGCGCCCGCATATGAGCTGCCGGCCGCTGCCAGGGCGTTTTCGAACTGCTGGTGAAGCCCCGAGGCCTGAGCCGCCACCGCCTGATATGTCTGACCATAGGTGCCGAACAACGTCGCGACCGCCGCCGATACCTCATCGCCCGCGGCCGCCACCACGGATGTGGTCTGGGCCGCCGCTGCCGTGGTGGCCGCGTTGATGGCCGACCCAATTCGGGCCGTGTCCGTGGCCGCCGCGGACAATGCTTCGGGCGTTACGAGCACAAACGACATGGCGATTCCCTCTCTTGTACAGAGCCGCATTGTGGAGACCCGTCGGACTGCCGCCCCGGGCGACATCGTCGGTACCACAAGGGCATCCGGCCCCTACTGGCGCGCGCGCTTATGCTGGCGCGTTGGCTGCTGCCAGGACATGCACGCCTGGCCGACTGATCACGGTGTTCTCTGGGCAGCGAAGCAATGGTGGAATGTTCTTGCCAAAGTGACCGCTGCCACGGCTTTGCTAGCCGAACAGCCGGCCCCATCGCGGTGTCGAAGGGAGCAGTACCTGATGTTTCGCGGATCACGATCCCTAGCGGCGCGAGTCGCCGCACGCCTTTCTGTCGTTGCCGTTGTCGTGGCCTTTTCCGTGACCGGCTGTAGCGGCGGCAACAAGATCGCTACCGAATCGCCCAGCGCTTCGGTGACCACCGGTGCAGCAAACGGGCAGCGAACCGTTTCGACGACCTACATCACCTACACCTCGAGCCAGCCGTTCGAAGCCACCGCCGATGCGCTGCGCGCCGCCGCCGCCGACAACGGGATGCTCATCGTCGGTGACATCAACCAGGATGCTGAGCTGGCGGCCAACGGCCTGCGGTTGCCGGGCGCGCATAGCTTTTTTGTTGGTAACCCGCAGATCGGTAAGACGTTTTTCGATGCGACTCAAGCGATCGGCACGGTGGTTCCGGTACGGGTGCACGTCT
Organism: Mycobacterium ulcerans subsp. shinshuense; assembly: GCF_002355775.1. Classification (NCBI taxonomy): domain Bacteria; kingdom Bacillati; phylum Actinomycetota; class Actinomycetes; order Mycobacteriales; family Mycobacteriaceae; genus Mycobacterium; species Mycobacterium ulcerans. Next base: position 1,016,747 of record NZ_AP017624.1, read on the forward strand.
GGGTGGATGGCGATGGCCCGGCGCATATCAGCTACATCGACCCGGCGCCGGAGTTCACCGCCGTCGATCCGGGCCTGGCCGACGCCGGTCAGAAGATCTCGCAAGCAATCCGCACCATCGCCGCGGCCGCGGCCGCGGGCGGCGGCACACCTCAGGAAACCAAGGTGGAGACCAGGTTCGTCACGGTCGACACATCGACCGCTTTCGAGGCGAGCATTGATGCGTTGCACTCGGCGGCCGACCAGAACGGGATGGTGATTCTCGGTGATGTGAATCAAGCGTCCAGGCTGGAAGCGATCGGAATGCAGCTACAGCGTTCATACAGCTTCTTCGTGGGTGATCCACAGATCGGCAAGACGCTGTTCGGTACCACTCAAGCGATCGGTGCGGTGGTTCCGGTGCGGGTCCATGTTTGGGCGGACGCCCGCGGTCCGGCGCACATCAGCTACTTCGATCCAGCTCCGCTGCTCACCGCCATCGACCCCGGTCGCGCCGAGGTGGGACAGCAGCTATCGCAGGCCATCCACGCCATCGCCGAAGACGCGGCGGCCAAGCGCTAAACCCACACCGGCCTCACCAGGCGTGGACCCGGTTTTGGGCCGGCTCCAGGCCCATTTCGACGAGCAACTCGGTGGCGTCAGCGGCCTGTTCGCAGATCGTGGGTACTTCCGGACGCTCCGGTGAGCTGAAATTCTCCAGCACGAATGTGGCCGGATCCTTGCGGCCGGGCGGGCGGCCAATGCCGATGCGCACCCGCTGGAAGTCCTTGGTGCCCAGCGCCGCGGCCACCGAGCGCAATCCGTTGTGCCCGCCTTCGCCGCCCCCGAATTTGAGCCTGATGCGGCCGAAATCGAGGTCGAGCTCGTCGTGAATGACGATGAGGTCCGCCGGTGGCACCGAGTAAAACTTCGCCAGAGGTGCCACCTGGCGGCCCGACTCGTTCATGTAGCAGCGCGGTTTGGCCAGGACCACCGAGCGCTGCGCCAATCGACCCGTCAGCACTTCGGCGCCGGAGCGTTTGTGCACCTTGAACTTTGCGCCCAGCCTGGCAGCAAGGAGGTCGGCAACCATGAACCCGAGGTTGTGCCGGGTACGGGCGTAGTTTTCCCCCGGGTTGCCCAGGCCGACGACCAATAACGGCTCGGCCATACTGCGAACCGCTTACTCGGACTCGGCTTCGGCTTGACCGCCCTCGTCCTCGGCTGCCGCGGACTCGGCGCTTTCTTCGCCACCCGCTTGCTCGAGGTCCTCGGCGGTCGGTGCGGTCACCACGTTGACGACCAGCATCTCGGGGTCGGAAATCAGACCGACGCCGGCAGGCAGCTCGATCTGCCCCGCGGTGAACTGGGTGCCAGGCTCCGCGCCTTCGATCGACACCGTCAGCTGCTCGGGAATCGACATGGCCTCGGCCTCGATTTCGATGGTGTTGGCCTCCTGGGTAACCAGGGTGCCGGGCGCGGCGTCGCCTTCGACGGCAACCGAGACCTCGACGACGACCTTCTCGCCGCGGCGCACCACCACCAAGTCGGCGTGCTGGATGGTGCGGCGGATCGGGTGGATGTCCAGCGCCGTGGTCAGCGCCAGCTGCTCCTCGCCCGCGATGTCGAGGGTGAGCACCGCATTGGTGCCGGAGTTTCGAAGGACCGCCGCGTAGTCGTGGGCGGGTAGCTCCAAGTGCTGCGGCTCGGCGCCGTGGCCGTACATCACGGCCGGAACCTTGCCCTCACGGCGGGCTCGCCGGGAGGCCCCCTTGCCGGTCTCGGTGCGTACGGTAACCACTAGTTGGTTGACTGCAGCTTTGGCCATTGTGTCGCTCCTCTGGGCTTGGTGCCTGGTTCATGGCACGGGCGAGGATCGCGACAACCGTCGGCCTCCGTCGATAACGGTGCTCTGATCGGCACATACCCGTCAGCCACCCTCGCCGTGACACCCGGCAAGGTTAGCGCATCCGCACCTCGGAGTGGAAATTCGCGGCGGGCGGGGGTGCCCGCCGGCTACCCCAGCGACTGGTGGGGCTGGGCCGGTGTGGTGGCGCTCAGAACGGAAATTCGGCCCCCGTGAGCTGCTCGGACAGCTCCAACAGCGCGGCGGCCGTGACTGCGTTCTTGGCGCGCCGGCTGCGGCCCACCGATCGGGTGGGACCGACGTAGCCGAATCTGGGCCCGACATAGGTGTTGCCCGGCAGATCCTGAGAGGCGGCGTACAAAGTCTGGCGGGCCCCGAAATTGGCGTCGGTGGCGATCAGCCTGGTGCCGAACGACACGACCGCATCGCCGAGCTTGCGGCCCGAGGCCCCCTGCAGGTTGGTGTGGGAGAACCCCGGATGGGCGGCCAGCGCACGCAGCGGCGAGCCGGCCGCGTCCAGGCGCTTTTGCAGCTCGCTGGTGAACAGCAGGTTGGCGAGTTTGGACTGGCCGTAGGCCAGCCAGGGGGAGTACCGCCGGGACTGGTAGTTCAGGTCGGCCAAGTTGATCCGGCCCGTCCAGTGCGCCATGGACGACACCGTGACCACCCGGTCGGTGAGTTTGGGCAGCAACAGGTTGGTGAGCGCGAAATGGCCGAGGTGGTTGGTGCCGATCTGGCTCTCGAAGCCGTCCGCGGTCAGCGAGTAGGGCGTGGCCATGATGCCGGCGTTGTTGATCAGCAGGTCGGACTTGTCGACGCCGGCCGCGAATTCGCGAACCGATGACAGATCTTGCAGATCGAGGCGGCGGACCTCGACCGGGCCGGCATTGGGGCCGGTCATCTGTTGTGCGGCGGCCTCGCCCTTGCTCGTGTTGCGCACGGCCAGGATGACCCTGGCGCCATGGCGGGCCAGCTCGCGCGCGGTGACGGCGCCCAGCCCGCTGTTTGCGCCGGTCACGATGACCGTGCGCCCGGTGAACGACGGTAGATCCGCGGCGGTCCAGTAGGCCATCACTTCACCGCAACCACGAATCCGTTGATGATCGACTCGATGTCGGATGCGCTGCCGGCGGCCTGACTGGCCAGGCTGGTGATGGTCAGTTGGACCAGATACCGCTGGTTGTCCGGCGGCGGCCCGGTGGGAATGACGATCCGATTCCAGCTGTGCATGCGGGCACCCTCGAGGTCGTAGCTGCCCTGCATCATCGACGAGGGAAAACCGTGAAAGTCTGCCGATGAGGCGTCCAGCTGTTTGAAGTTCTCGAACAGTTGCGCGTCGTCGTTGCCGCGCCTGGCGACGTCGGCGGGGTCGAAGTTCCCGCGCAGCAAGAACACGACCAGTCTGGCCGTGGGGTAGTGGCCGCCCTTGGAGATGATCACCGTTTCCGGGTTGATCTTCGGGCCCTCGTAGGGGGACCAGCCCGGTGGTGTCGGGATCGACACGGTAAGGCCTTTGAGGTCGCTCGGCGCGATCTGCTTTCCGCTGACCCCGATGCTTTCCAGGTACTGCGACAGCGGCACGGGCGGGGCGGTGGTGGCGGTGGTGCTGGTTGTTGCGCTCGTGGTCCAGATGGATTTGTAGTCAGGGGGCTCGGGTGTGCTGCAGGCAACCGCCGGCATCGTGACCGCGAGTGAAACGACGGCCGCTGCGATCCGGCGAGCTGTCACAGGATCTCGCGAACGGCCTCGACCGGCCGAGCCAGCCGGGTGCCCTTCGGGGTGACCACAAACGGCCGTTCGATGAGCACGGGGTGCTCGGCCATCGCGTCGAGCAGTTGCGCATCGGTCGCGTCGGCGAGGTTCAGCTCCTCGTACAGCCGGTCGCGTTTGCGCACGGCGGTGCGCACCTCGATGCCGGCATCGCCGATCATGCGCACCAACTCGTCCCGCGTCGGTGGTGTCTTCAGATACTGGACGACGGTCGGCTCCAGGCCCTGCTCACGCAGCAATTCCAGGGTCTTGCGCGACGTGCTGCACTTGGGATTGTGGTAGATGACGGCCTCGGGTGTGGTCCCCGCGGTTCCGGCGGCCATCTACGCGTCTCCGTCGAATAGTCCTGTGACTGAGCCGTTTTCGAATACGGCGCGGATGGTGCTGGCCAGCAGCGGAGCGATGGACAAGACCGTGAGCTGCGGAAAGCGCTTGGCCTCGGTAATCGGGAGGGTGTTGGTGACGATCACCTCGCGGGCACCGCATGCGGCCAGCCGCTCGGCGGCGGGGTCAGACAACACACCGTGGGTCGCCGCGATGATCACGTCGCCGGCGCCGTCGTTGCGCAGCAACTGCACCGCACCCGCAATCGTGCCGCCGGTGTCAATCATGTCGTCGATCAGCACGCAGGTCCGGCCGGCGACGTCGCCCACCACGCGGTTGGAGACCACCTGGTTGGGCATTCGCGGGTCGCGGGTCTTGTGGATGAAGGCCAGCGGAACGCCGCCCAGCGCGTCGGCCCATTTCTCGGCGATGCGCACCCGGCCCGAGTCGGGGGAGACCACGACCATGTTGTTGTCGGAGTAGTTGTCCCTGATGTAGCCGGTCAGCAGGTTCTGCCCGCGCATGTGGTCGACGGGTCCGTCGAAGAAGCCCTGGATCTGATCGGTGTGCAGGTCGACGGTCACGATTCGGTCGGCACCGGCGGTCTTGAGTAGATCGGCCATCAGCCGCGCCGAGATCGGTTCGCGGCCGCGGTGCTTCTTGTCCTGCCGGGCATAGGGGTAGAACGGCATGACCGCGGTGATCCGCTTGGCGCTGCCGCGCTTGAGCGCGTCGATCATGATCAGCTGTTCCATCAGCCAGGTGTTCACCGGTGCCGGGCAGGACTGCAGAACAAAGGCGTCACATCCACGCACCGACTCCTGGAAGCGCACGAAGATCTCGCCGTTGGCAAACTCACGCGCGGTCTGCGCGGTCACGTGAACGTCGAGTTCTTTGGCCACCTGTTCGGCCAGCTCCGGATGGGCGCGCCCGCTGAAGAGCATCAGGTTCTTGCGGTTATCGGTCCAGTCGTGGCTCAACGCGCTGTCCTCGCCGTTTCGGGATCAAAAGTGGGATCTGAATGGGAAATTGAACGCCTCATCGTACGTAGCGAAGGGCCTGCACATGTCGCCGGGTAGCCGAGAAGCGAATTCACGGTGTCTGATCGGCGTCGGGCGGCGGTGTGGATTGTTCGGCCGAGGCCTTGCGGGCGGCCTCAGCGGACGGGGTTCCCGGACGCTTCTGCTGCACCCAGTCTTCGATATTGCGCTGCGGCCCGCCGGACACCGCGAGCGCGCCCGGTGGAACATCGTCGCGGATCACGGTGCCGGCCCCGGTGTATGCGCCGTCGCCGACATTCACCGGTGCCACGAACCTGGTGCCGGCCCCGCTGCGCACGTGCGAGCCGATGGTGGCGCGGTTCTTGGTCATGCCGTCGTAGTTGACGAACACGCTGCCCGCACCGATGTTGCTGTCGTCGCCGATGTCGGCGTCGCCGACGTAGGTCAGGTGCGGCACCTTGGTGCCGGCGCCAATGGTCGAGTTCTTGGTCTCCACGAAGGCGCCCAGCTTGCCGCCGGTGCCCAGCACCGTGCCGGGCCGCAAGTAGGTGAAGGGGCCGACCGCGGCCGCTGCGCCGATCGATGACGAGCTGCCGTGGGTGCGTACCACCGAGGCGTTGTCCCCGACGGTGACGTCGGTCAGCGTCGTGTCGGGCCCGATTTCGCAGCGGTCGCCGATCTGGGTATGGCCCAGCAACTGGGTCCCCGGCTGGATAACGGTGTCGCGTCCGATCGCCACGTCCACGTCGATCCAGGTGGTTGCCGGGTCGATCACGGTGACGCCGGCCATCTGGTGGGCGGCCACTATCCGGCGGTTCAGCTCGGCGCCCAGCTGGGCCAGCTGGACCCGATCGTTGACGCCGGCCACCAGCGCGCTGTCGTCGATGTGGCGGGCGCTGACGGTTTGCCCGTCGCGGCGCAGGATGGCGATGACATCGGGCAGGTAGAGCTCCTGCTGGGCGTTGTCCGAGCTCAGCCTGCTCAACGCGGATTGCAGTGCGGTGATTTCGAAGGCGTAGACGCCGGCGTTGACCTCGCGGATTTCGCGCTGTGAGGGCGTCGCATCGGTCTGCTCGACAATGGCCATCACGGCGTTGTCCTGGGTGCGCAGGATGCGGCCGTAGCCGTGCGGGTCGCTCAACGTGGTGGTCAGCACCGTGACGGCGGACGACGTCGCGCTGTGGGTCTCGATCAGGTCGGCCAGCGTTTCGGCGTCCAACAGCGGGGTGTCGCCCGCGGTGACGACCACGATGCCGGAGTAGTCGGCGGGAAGCGCCGACAGGCCGCAGCGCACCGCGTCCCCGGTGCCCAGCGGCCGATCCTGCAACGTCACGTTGATGGTGCGACCGAGGGATTCGGCCAGCTCGTCGACCAGCGGGGAGATACGTTCGTGGCAGTGGCCGAGCACCACCACCAGGTGCTGCGGTGCGAGCTTGGCCATCGCGTGCAGTGAGTGGGACAGCATGCTGCGCCCGGCCAGGGTGTGCAGCACCTTGGGGGTGTCTGATCGCATCCGGGTGCCAGCCCCAGCCGCCAAGACCACGACTGCAGTGTCACCACGAAACGTCATCGACTCTCCTTTATTGGCTTTTTCTCACGCAAGCTAGGGGTCGGCGTGATGACACGCCCTCCAGGGTGTCATTTCACGTGGAGGTGGGCTAGATGGTGCCACCCAAACAAGCTCCGTCGCCAGGACTCGAACCTGAACTATCTGAACCAAAATCAGAGGTGCTGCCGATTACACCACGACGGACTGCCGGTCGACGGCGAGCATTTCGCCCGCTCGCCACTATGAAACTCTAACGGGTGGGTGGGCCGATTCCCGAGCCCGCCATATCCCGCCGACATCGTCGGCGCCCCATCCACGGTGCAATCCGGGCGCCCAGCGTGCGTGTGGGGCGCGAATATCGCCACCGAAGCGCACTGGAGACACAGTCGGCGCCCGGCCCACACGCTGGGCGCCGCGGGCCGGAAAACAGATACCCTGTTGGCGTGGCAGGGCCGGAGAAAATGCCGGAAAAAGAGGCAAAGGCGCCGCGCGCCCGGATGACGGGCAGCGAACGCCGGCATCAGCTGATCGGCATCGCGCGATCGTTGTTCGCCGAACGCGGCTACGACGGGACCTCGATCGAGGAGATCGCCCAGCGTGCCAACGTCTCCAAGCCGGTGGTCTACGAGCATTTTGGCGGCAAAGAGGGCCTGTACGCGGTGGTGGTCGACCGCGAAATGTCGGCCCTGCTGGACGGCATCACCTCGTCGTTGACCAACAACCGATCGCGAGTGCGCGTCGAGCGGGTCGCCCTGGCGTTGCTCACCTATGTCGAAGAACGCACCGACGGCTTTCGCATCATGATCCGCGACTCACCGGCGTCGATCAGCTCCGGAACCTATTCCAGCCTGCTCAACGACGCCGTCAGCCAGGTCAGCTCGATCTTGGCCGGCGACTTCGCCCGCAGGGGTCTGGACTCCGAGCTGGCCCCGCTGTATGCCCAGGCCTTGGTGGGTTCGGTGTCGATGACCGCGCAGTGGTGGCTCGACGCCCGCGAACCCAAAAAGGAAGTCGTCGCCGCGCACCTGGTCAACCTGGTCTGGAATGGGCTGACCCACTTGGAAGCCGATCCGCAGCTGCAAGACGAGTAGTCCGATCCGCCCATCGGCCGCCGGGCTCGATATCGAGAAACGACCGCGCCCTAGAATGGCCGCATCATGACCGCACCGGGGGCTGCTAGCCCAGATACCCCGATCGCGGGGCTCGTCGACTTGGCGCTTACCGCGCCGACTTTCCAGCAACTCATCGCGCGTGCCTCCGATCGCCCTGATGAATTGACGTTGGTCGGCCCGGCCAGCGCGCGCTCCTTCGTCGCCAGCGCACTGGCCCAACAGGGACCGCTGCTCGTGGTCACCGCCACCGGGCGTGAGGCCGACGACGTAACCGCGGAACTGCGGGGAGTCTTCGGCGAAGCCGTGGCGTTGTTCCCGTCCTGGGAGACCCTTCCGCACGAGCGGCTCTCACCCGGTGTCGACACGGTCGGCGCCCGGCTGCTGCTGCTGCGCCGGCTGGCTCATCCCGACGACACCCGGCTGGGCCCGCCGTTGCGCGTGGTGGTGACCGCGGTGCGCTCGCTGTTGCAGCCGATGACGCCGCAACTGGGCCGGCAGGAACCGGTCAGTCTGAGTGTCGGACAAGAAATCGGATTCGATGAAGTCATCGCCCGGCTGGTCGAGCTGGCCTACACCCGGGTCGACATGGTGGGCCGGCGGGGCGAGTTCGCCGTCCGCGGGGGCATTCTGGACCTCTTCGCGCCGACCGCCGAGCACCCGGTGCGGGTCGAATTCTGGGGCGACGAGATCACCGAAATGCGCATGTTCTCGGTCGCCGACCAGCGCTCCATTCCCGAGATCGAGGTCAGCACGCTGGTCGCGGTGGCCTGCCGGGAGCTGCTTCTGACTGAAGACGTACGGGCGCGAGCCGCGGCGCTGGCCGCCCAGCACCCGGCTTCGGAGAACACCGTGACCGGCAGCGTCATCGACATGCTGGCCAAACTGGCCGAGGGCATCCCAACCGATGGGATGGAAGCGCTGCTGCCGGTGTTGCGCCCCGATGACCATGCACTGTTGACCGATCAGCTTGCCGAGGGCACTCCGGTGCTGGTGTGCGACCCGGAGAAGGTGCGCACCCGGGCCGCCGATTTGATCAAGACGGGCCGCGAGTTCCTCGAGGCCTCATGGTCGGTCGCGGCGATGGGAACCGACGCGCCCGTCGACGTCGAAGCCCTGGGTGGGTCCGGCTTTGCCGAGCTGGAGCAGGTGCAGACCGCGGCGAGCAGTTCCGGGCACCCGTGGTGGACGTTGAGCCAGCTGTCCGAGGAATCGGCGACGGAGCTGGAGGTCCGCGCGGCGCCCTCGGCTCGTGGGCACCAGAAGGATATCGACGACATCTTTGCGATGCTGCGCGCGCACGTCTCGACCGGCGGGCACGCGGTGATGGTGGAGCCCGGGACCGGCACCGCCCATCGCATGGTGGAGCGGCTGGCCGAATCCGACATTCCCGCCGCCATGCTGGAACCCGGCGCCGCACCCAAGTTGGGCGTGGTGGGCGTGCTCAAGGGGCCGCTGCGCGACGGCGTCATCGTCCCCGGCGCCAACTTGGTCGTGGTCACCGAGACGAATCTGACCGGCAACCGGGCCACGGCGGTCGAGGGCAAGCGCCTGGCGGCCAAGCGGCGAAACACCGCCGATCCACTGGCCCTGACGGCCGGCGATCTGGTGGTGCACGATCAGCACGGCATCGGCCGGTTCGTGGAGATGGTCGAGCGCACCGTCGGGGGTGCCCGGCGCGAGTACCTGGTGCTCGAATACGCCTCCGCCAAGCGGGGCGGTGGTTCCGACAAGCTGTATGTCCCGATGGATTCGCTGGACCAGTTGTCGCGATATGTCGGTGGGCAGGCGCCAGCACTGAGCCGGCTCGGCGGCAGTGACTGGACCAACACCAAGACCAAGGCGCGCAAGGCGGTGCGGGAAATCGCCGGCGAACTGGTGGCGCTCTACGCCAAGCGGCAGGCCAGCCCCGGGCATGCGTTCGCCCCTGACACACCGTGGCAGGCCGAGATGGAGGACGCGTTCGGTTTCACCGAAACCGTCGACCAGCTCACCGCGATCACCGAGGTCAAGGGCGACATGGAAAAGTCCATCCCGATGGACCGGGTGATCTGCGGTGATGTCGGCTACGGCAAGACCGAAATCGCGGTGCGGGCGGCGTTCAAGGCCGTTCAGGACGGCAAACAGGTTGCCGTGCTGGTGCCCACCACGCTGTTGGCCGACCAGCATCTGCAAACCTTCACCGACCGGATGGCCGGGTTCCCGGTCACGGTCAAGGGTCTGTCCCGCTTCACCGACCCCGCCGAGTCACGCACGGTGATCGAGGGCATGGCCGACGGATCGGTCGACGTGGTGATCGGCACGCACCGGCTGCTGCAGACCGGCGTGCGCTGGAAAGACCTGGGCTTGGTCGTGGTCGACGAGGAACAGCGGTTCGGTGTCGAGCACAAGGAGCACATCAAGTCGTTGCGCAGCCACGTCGACGTCTTGACGATGAGCGCCACCCCCATTCCGCGCACGCTGGAGATGAGCCTGGCCGGTATTCGGGAGATGTCGACCATCCTGACGCCCCCCGAGGAGCGCTACCCGGTGCTGACCTACGTGGGACCCCATGACGACAAGCAGGTCGCCGCGGCGCTGCGGCGCGAGCTGCTGCGCGACGGGCAGGCGTTCTATGTGCACAACCGGGTCAGTTCCATCGACGACACCGCCGCGCGGATTCGCAAACTCGTGCCCGAGGCGCGGGTGGTCGTCGCGCATGGGCAGATGCCCGAGGATCTGCTGGAACGCACCGTCCAGGGATTCTGGCAGCGTGAATTCGACATCTTGGTCTGCACCACGATCGTGGAGACCGGCTTGGACATCTCCAACGCCAACACGCTGATCGTCGAACGGGCCGACACCTTCGGGTTGTCTCAGCTGCACCAGCTGCGCGGCCGAGTGGGCCGTAGCCGTGAGCGCGGTTACGCCTACTTCTTGTACCCGCCGCAGGCGCCGCTGACCGAGACCGCCTACGACCGGTTGGCGACCATCGCGCAAAACAACGAGCTTGGCGCGGGCATGGCGGTCGCGCTCAAGGACCTGGAGATCCGCGGCGCGGGCAACGTGCTCGGCGTCGAGCAGTCGGGGCACGTCGCCGGAGTCGGCTTCGACCTCTATGTGCGGTTGGTGGGCGAGGCCGTCGAGGCGTATCGGGCCGCCGCCGACGGCAAGATGGTGACCACTCCCGAGGAGCCCAAGGGTGTGCGGATCGACCTGCCGGTCGACGCCCACCTGCCACCGGACTACATCGGCAGCGATCGCCTGCGGTTGGAGGCCTACCGGCGGCTCGCCACCGCCACCTCCGACAGTGGCGTCGCGGCCGTGGTGGACGAACTCATCGACCGCTACGGGGCTTTGCCGGAGCCGGCACTGCGGCTGGTCGCGGTGGCGCGGTTGCGGCTGCTGTGCCGGGCCTCGGGCATCACCGACGTGTCGGCGCCGTCTTCGGCGACAGTTCGGCTGGCGCCGATGGATCTACCCGATTCCGCCCAGGTGCGGCTCAAGCGGATGTATCCGGGAGGCCACTACCGGGCTACGACGTCCACCGTGCAGGTACCCATCCCGCGTGACGGTGGCGTCGGTGCGCCGCGCATCCGGGATGTGGAATTGGTGCAGATGGTGGCCAATCTGGTGACGGCATTGGCAGGCAAGCCGCAACAAGATATTGGTAGAACCAGTTTGTCCGAAGACGATGCGGGCGCCACCGCGTCGGGTAAGGAGCGGCAAGCGCGATGATTGTCGTCCTGGTCGACCCCCGCCGTCCGTCGCTGGTGCCTGTCGAAGCCATCGAGCTGCTCGGGGGCACCGTGCAATACACTGAGGAGATGCCGATCGCGGTGCCCTGGTCACTGCCCGACGCGCATCCGGTGCACGTGGGCGAGGAGGCGCCGGTGCTGTTGTCGTCCGACCCGAACCACCCCGCGGTGGTGGCGAGGCTGGCGGCAGGGGCCAGGCTGATCGCGGCGCCGGATCGCCGGCGCGGGGAACGCCTGCTCGATGCCGTGGCGATGATGGACAAACTGCGCACCGACGGGCCGTGGGAAAGTGAGCAGACCCACGACTCGTTGCGGCGCTACCTGCTCGAAGAGACCTACGAGCTGCTCGACGCGGTACACAGTGGCAGCGTCGACCAGTTGCGCGAGGAGCTTGGGGACCTGCTGCTTCAGGTGCTTTTCCATGCCCGCATCGCTGAAGATGCGGCATTGCTTCCGTTCACCATCGATGACGTCGCCGACACGCTGATGCGCAAGCTCGGCAACCGGGCACCGGGAGTACTTGCCGGAGAATCGATTTCGCTGCAAGAGCAGATGGCCCAGTGGGAGGAAGGCAAGGCGGCGGAAAAGGCGTGCAATCCACGCGAGTCGGTATTGGACGACGTTCCCACCGGTCAGCCCGCGTTAGCGTTGGCGCAGAAGGTGATTGCGCGGGTCTGCAATGCCGGCCTGCCGGTGCAGCTGATCCCCGCCGAAATCACCTCGATTGCCGTGTCGGCGGATATCGACGCGGAAAACTGCTTGCGCGCCGCGGTTTTGGACTTCTCGGATAACGTCCGCCGCGCCGAGCGGGCGATTGTGGCCGCCCGGCGCGGCGACGCCGTGGCAGAGGAACTCGACATGGCGCCGGTCGGGACGATCACCGAGCAGGAGTGGCTGGTGCACTGGCCGTCTGGCAGCGCGGGGGCCGATGTGGCGCCGGAGCCCGTGGTCGACGAAGAACCGCCGCAAGAACCAGCAGAGCCCGAAGAACAAGTCGAGGCGCCTGCCGAAGGCGAGACCCCCAAAGAATCCCGGGAATCCCGCGGCGGCAGCAAGAAGCGGAAGGGCAGGCGCTAGGACGAGTCGTCCGCGCACTAGCGGGGACTTCGGAGGCGCTTGAGCCGGTTCTCGCCAACTTTGCGGGGACTCAGAGCCGCTCCATATAGAGCCACCTTTATGAGGTTTGCTGAAATAGCTTTTTTCCAGATAGAAGGTAAAAATTTCGCTTGCTGGCCTGATCGTCGGCTAACCAATTCCCGTACCAGGATGCACTCCTGGCCGTGTGCTGGATGAGAACTGCGACGGGGTAACTCTCAAACCCATGGGACGATGATTTAGGTCGTAGCGGCCGCCAAGTCGGAACGTGAGCGCGCGGACGGCGAAGTGGCCCAACGGACGCGTAGAGCGCCAGCAGTAGCCAAAGGGAGGATTGTGTCGCCAAGACGTTGGTTGCGCGCGGCCGCCGTTATTGGCGCGACCGCGATGCTCTTGGCGTCAAGTTGCACCTGGCAGCTCAGCTTGTTCATCCCCGAAGGGGTGCCGCCGCCACCGGGTGATCCGGTGCCGCCGGTGGACACCTACGCCAGCGGTCGGCCCGCCGATCAGCTGTGGGAATGGGCCGAGCAACGCGCCCCGGCGCTGGAGATGCCGGTGATTGCGCTGGAGGCCTACGCCTACGCCGCTCGGGTTGCGGAGGTCGAGAACCCGAAGTGCCATATCGCGTGGACCACGCTGGCGGGCATCGGGCAGGTGGAAAGTCACAACGGCACCTATCGGGGCGCGACCATAGCGCCCAATGGGGACGTGCGGCCTCCCATTCGCGGCGTGCGCCTGGACGGAACCGGCGGCACCCTGCGCATCGTCGATAGCGAGCGTGCCAACCTCGACGGTGACGACGGCGTGGAGCGTGCGATGGGGCCGATGCAGTTCATCTCCGAAACCTGGCGGCTCTACGGGGTGGATGCCAACAATGACGGCATCGTCAGTCCGGACAACATCGACGACGCCGCGCTTTCGGCGGCCGGGTATTTATGCTGGCGCGGTAAAGATCTCGCGACTGCGCGGGGATGGATCACCGCTTTGCGCGCCTACAACAACTCCGGCGTCTACGCTCGGGCGGTGCGCGACTGGGTGACCGCTTACGCGGCGGGCCACCCGCTGTAGAAAGATGGAACGCTGACCCAGGCTTTACGCTAAAGGCTGCCGGGGACCTCAACGAACGCCAGGACACAAAGGAGAACCCAGTGCCGATAATCGAGCAGGTCGGGGCCCGCGAGATCCTCGATTCCCGCGGCAACCCGACCGTCGAGGTCGAGGTGGCTCTGATCGACGGAACCTTTGCCCGGGCCGCGGTGCCGTCGGGCGCGTCGACCGGTGAGCATGAGGCCGTCGAACTGCGCGACGGTGGCGATCGCTACGGCGGCAAGGGCGTCAAGAAGGCAGTGGAAGCCGTGCTCGATGAGATCGGCCCGGCGGTCATCGGACTCAACGCCGACGACCAGCGCTTGGTCGATCAGGCCCTGGTTGATCTCGATGGCACGCCTGACAAGTCCCGGTTGGGGGGCAACTCGATCCTCGGCGTCTCGCTGGCGGTGGCCAAGGCGGCTTCGGAATCGGCCGAACTGCCGCTGTTCCGCTACATCGGCGGGCCCAACGCCCACATCCTTCCGGTGCCGATGATGAACATCCTCAACGGCGGCGCACACGCGGACACGGGCGTGGACATTCAGGAGTTCATGGTGGCCCCGATCGGTGCGCCCAGCTTCAGTGAGGCATTGCGCTGGGGCGCGGAGGTGTACCACGCGCTCAAGGCGGTGCTCAAGAAGGCCGGGCTGTCCACCGGTTTGGGCGACGAGGGTGGTTTTGCTCCCGATGTGGCCAGCACCACCGCGGCACTCGATCTGATCAGCCAGGCCATCGAGGCGGCGGGTTTCAAGCCCGGTGTGGACGTGGCTTTGGCGCTCGACGCGGCCGCCAACGAATTCCACGCCGACGGCAGCTACACCTTCGAGGGCACGCCCCGCACCGCCGCGCAGATGACGGAGTTCTACGCCGGGCTGCTCGGCTCCTATCCGGTGGTCTCCATCGAAGATCCGCTCTACGAGAACGATTGGGACGGGTGGGCCGCACTGACGGCCGAGATCGGTGACCGGGTACAGATCGTCGGCGACGACGTGTTCGTCACCAATCCCGAGCGGCTCGAAGAGGGCATCGACCGGGGCGTGGCCAATGCGCTGCTGGTCAAGGTGAATCAGATCGGGACGCTGACCGAGACGCTCGACGCGGTCGCGCTGGCACACCACAGCGGCTACCGCACGATGATCAGCCACCGCAGCGGTGAGACGGAGGACACCATCATTGCCGACCTGGCGGTGGCCGTCGGCAGCGGCCAGATCAAGACGGGCGCACCCGCCCGCAGCGAGCGTGTGGCCAAGTACAACCAGCTGCTTCGGATCGAAGAGGCTCTCGGTGACGCGGCTCGCTACGCCGGCGATCTGGCCTTCCCCCGATTCGTTGCGGACCCGAAATAGGCCGACGGCCGACGGAAACGTGGCTGAAGCTTCATGGCCGACGCGAAACGTCCCGATCCGAAGCGCCGATCCCCGGCATCGCGCCCGGGTAAAGCCGGCGAGTCGGCGCGCGGGCGTCGCACCACTTCGGTGTCCAGGCCCACACAAGCGGCCAACACCGGGCCGGCCGCCAGTCGCAACACCGCCCGAACGCTGCGTGAACATGTCGTCGAACCCATCAAGCGCTCATTCACCGAATCGGTGGAGCAGCGATCCGACCAACGTTTGGGTTTCACCGCCCGGCGTGCGGCCGTGCTGGCCGCGGTCGTCTGCGTGTTGACCCTGACCATCGCCGGGCCGGTTCGGACCTACTTCGCCCAGCGCACCGAAATGGAGCAATTGTCCGCAACCGAAGCGGCGCTGCGCCGCCAGATCGCCGATCTCGAGCAGCGCAAGGGCCAACTGGCCGACCCGGCCTACATTGCGGCGCAGGCCCGTGAGCGCCTTGGCTTTGTGATGCCGGGGGACATTCCATTTCAGGTCCAGCTGCCGCCCGGGGCGGTGGTGGCCCCGCAACCGGGCACCGATGCCGCCATGCCCACGAAGGGTGACCCTTGGTATACGTCGCTTTGGCACACCATTGCCGACGCGCAGCACCTTCCGCCCGCCGCCGCTGAACCTCCCGCCCCGGAGCCCGAACCTGAGCCCGGACTGCCCGCACCCGTACCGCCCGAGCCGACGGCCCCCGGTGGTTGATCCCGCGGACCTGGAGGCGGTGGCGCGTCAGCTCGGCCGCGAGCCGCGTGGGGTGCTGGAGATCGCCTACCGATGCCCCAACGGCGAACCCGGCGTGGTCAAGACCGCGCCCAGACTGCCCGACGGCACACCGTTTCCCACGCTCTACTACCTGACGCATCCGGAGCTCACGGCGGCCGCCAGCAGGCTCGAGACCACCGGTCTGATGCGCGAGATGACCGAGCGGCTGGGCGACGATCCCGAACTGGCCGCGGCGTATCGGCGGGCGCACGAGTCCTATCTGGCCGAGCGTGACGCGATCGATCCACTGGGAACCAAGGTTTCGGCTGGCGGCATGCCCGATCGGGTCAAGTGCCTGCATGTGTTGATCGCGCATTCGTTGGCCAAGGGGCCCGGGGTTAACCCGTTTGGCGATGAGGCGGTGGCGTTGCTGGCCGCCGAGCCGGGCGCGGCGGCGAACCTGGTGGCGGGACAGTGGCTTTGAAGGGGACGATGGGGACGTGATGAGCCGGGTCGCCGCGATCGACTGCGGTACCAATTCGATTCGGTTGCTCATCGCCGACGCCGGCGGTGGGCAGCTCAATGACGTGCACCGAGAAACGCGGATAGTCAGGTTGGGCCAGGGTGTCGACGCGACCGGTCAGTTTGCGCCGGAAGCGATTGCCCGGACCCGGGCCGCGTTGACTGATTGCGCGGCCCTGCTGAAGGTGCACGGCGTCGAACGGGTACGGATGGTCGCCACGTCGGCCACCCGCGACGCCGCCAACCGGGACAGCTTCTTTGCCATGACCGCCGAGGTGCTCGGTGCGGTGCTGCCCGGCGCGATCGCCGAGGTGATCACCGGGGCCGAAGAGGCGGAGCTGTCGTTTTCCGGCGCGGTCGGCGAACTGGACAGCGCCGGAGCGCCTTTCGTGGTCGTCGATCTCGGCGGCGGATCCGCCGAGATCGTGCTCGGCAAGGCGGGCAACGAAGTCACCGCGAGTTACTCGGCCAACATCGGCTGTGTTCGGCTGACCGAACGCTGCCTGCACTCCGATCCGCCGACGCCCGATGAGGTGGCCGCCGCCCGCCTGGTGGTGCGCGAAGAGCTGGAACCCGCGTTGCGTGCGGTCCCCGTCGAGGAGGCTCGGACTTGGGTCGGCCTGGCCGGAACGATGACCACGTTGTCCGCCCTGGCCCACAACATGACTACCTATGATGCTGCGGCCATTCATCTTTCGCGAGTCGCCGGCGCTGATCTGCACGCGGTGTGTGACCGGCTGATAGCGATGACGCGCGAGCAGCGTGCCGCACTCCCACCGATGCATGAGGGCCGGATCGACGTGATCGGCGGCGGCGCGATCGTGGTCGAAGAACTGGCTCGCGAGTTGCGCAGCCGCGCCGGCATCGACGAGCTGACCGTCAGCGAGCACGACATCCTGGACGGCATCGCCCTGGCGCTCTGCGACTAGGTCACATCTGCCACACCGGTCCCGGCGGGCGAGTGGCACTCTTTTGCCCGCCTCGCAGCGACAAGCTCGGTTGATGTCATACCCGCGTGCGACCGTTCGGCAATGAGCTACCTACTTGCCGGCATCGAGCTTCGATACGTGCTGACTATGCAGTTGTCCCAACACGGGCCAGCGACCATCGCCGAAATGATCGACGCGCTGGACTGGCACCACTTTTCGGTCCGCGGCAGGGCATCCAAGGCGCTGTCAGATGCGTTGCGCTGGGAAATCGGACGCGGCAGGGTGCGCCGACTCGGACGCGGTCGCTATGGACCGGCCGAAATTCCGCGGGGGACCGAACACCGGATCCACCGGCGGGTGCTGGCTTTGCGCGCGGCAGCCAGGCTGTCGCTGTGAGGCGGGCAAAAATTGTGTTGCCTCAAGCGGTGACTCTTGTGGCAGAAGTGGCGTACGCCTGCAGGCGGTAGCCACGTCGGCTCCGGTTATTTCTTTGGCGGGCTTGCGTATTCACCGTGCTTGGCCGTACGCAAACCCAATGTCACGAGTGACTGCACCAGCACCGTGGCGGCGCTGACCCCGTCCACCACGGGAACGCCGATCTCCTCGGAGATCGAGTGGCATATGTCGGCCATTCCCGCGCAGCCCAGCACGATGCTGTCGGAGCGATCCACCTTGATGGCGGTGCGACACGCGTCGGTGACGATCGCGCGCGCCCGTGAGTCCGTCTCGAGGTCGAGCACCGGGATTTCGCAGGCGTGGACGCCCAGGCAGAACCGGTCCATGCCGTAGCGTTCGGCGAGCTCCGCGGCGCGTCCCGTGGTGCGAGCCAGGGTGGTGACCACCGAGAATCCCCGGCCGAGATGGCTGGCGGTATGCATGGCCGCTTCGGCGATCCCAATCACAGGCCCCCGAGCCAGCTCCCGAGCGGCGTCGAGGCCGGGGTCGCCGAAGCAGGCGATCACGTAGCCGTCAGCTCCCGAATGCTCACCTTGCTCGATGGCCTGCAGTAGGCCGGGGACGCTCATGGCCTCGTCGTAGTGACTTTCAATCGACGGCGGACCAATCGGGGAGGTCACCGCCGTGATTTCGGTGCCGGGGCCGGCCACCGCCCGCGCGCAGCGGCCGATCGCGGTGGTCATTGATTCGGTGGTGTTCGGGTTGATCACCCAGATACGGAGCACAGCCAATCTTGCACCAAGGCACCGGATAGGGGTGATGCGCATCCCGGACCTATCGGGGCGAGCCGCCCTAGCTGTGCGTTCAGTAGTCGCTCGGCTGCCTCGGCCGGCCGGGGGCGGATGCATTGAGCGGCGCGTCGATCAGCGGCAGCCTGATCCGGAATACGGTTTGGCCAGCGGCGGATTCGGCGGTCACCGAGCCGTCATGAGCTTTCACGATCGAATTGACGATGGCCAGGCCCAATCCGTGGCCCGGCGCGCTGGATCGCGACTTGCTGGAACGGACAAATCGCTCGAACAAATGAGGCAAGACCTCGGGGTCGATGTCGGGGCCGTCGTTGCTGACCGTCAGCTCGGTGTAGGGACCGTTGGGGTCGTCGGGGTAGTTGGTGATCCCGGTCTTCACCGTGACGCCGGGCGGCGTGTGCACCCAGGCATTGGTGAGCAGGTTGCTGACCAGCTGGTGCAGACGGGCGTGGTCACCGTTGACCCACACCGGTTCGTCGGGCAGGTCCTTGATCCAACGGTGGGTGGGCGCTGCCACGGCGGCGTCGTTCACGGCGTTCATCACCAGGTCGGTCAAGTCGAGGTGTTCGGTCTCCAGGTCCTCGCCTTCACCCAGGCGTGACAGCAGCAACAATTCGTCAACCAGGGAGGCCATCCGCCGCGCTTCTGACTCGATGCGGGCGAGCGCGTATTCGGTAGTCGGCGGTAGGTCCGAGCTGTCCTGGCGGGTGAGTTCGGCATACCCCTGAATGGCCGCAAGCGGGGTGCGCAGCTCATGGCTGGCGTCGGTGATGAATTGCCGCATCCGCAGATCGGAAGCCACCCGATGTTGCAGCGCGCTGTCGACGTTGTCCAGCAACCGGTTCAGCGTGTGCCCCACGATGCCGACTTCGTTGTCGGGGTCGGTGTCCTCGGGGCGAACCCGCACGCTGATCTGGTGGTCGTCGCCGGCGAGTGGCATCGCGGCGACGGTCGCGGCGGTTGCGGCGACCCGCCGCAGCGGGCGCAGGGTAATACCGACCACCCACACGGTCAGGGCCGCCGTGATCACCAGTGCGGTCGCGACAAGCACGCTGGTCGTGATTTGTTTTCGGGTGATGATGCGGTCCGCGATGCTCAGCGAAACCCCGACGATCAGGCGGTCGGATCCGGCGGCGCGGCTGTCGACTTGATAGGAACCCAGGCTGCCCAGCGTTTCGACACGTGACGGTTCGTCGGTCCAGTGTTGGGTCTCGATGGCGTGGATGACATCCGGTGGTGCCGGGCGGGGCGCGTCTTCGGAAAAGACCGCCGAACCGATGACGACACCATCGCGCATCACCGCGATGAGGTTCCCGGGCGTCTGGCCGGTGAACTCGAGCAGGGCTTGGGACACCGGGGGAGTGCCGGTGTGGATCGAGGTGTGTTCGCCGTTGCGGTAGCGGGCATAGGCGTGGCTGAACGCATGCATGGACTCGACGACTTCGGCGTCGTTCATCGCGGTCACGTAGCCGCGTAGGCTGAGCACCGAGACCCCGCCCACCGCGACCAGCACGATCGTCACCACGGCCAGCACGCCAAGCAGCAGCTGCCAGCGCAACGAACGAGGAAGCCAGCGAGGGGTGTTCCGGTGGCCCGTCATTTCGGGCTCATTCCGCTGGTCGTAGCATGTATCCAATCCCGCGGACCGTGTGAATCATCGGCTCTCGGTCCCCGTCGATTTTCTTTCTCAAGTACGAGATGTAGAGGTCGACGATGCTGGTGCGCCCGGCGAAGTCGTAGTTCCAGACCCGGTCGAGGATCTCGGTGCGGCTCAGCGCGCGGCGCGGGTTGCGCATCAGGAATCGAAGTAGCTCGAACTCGGTCGAGGAAAGCGAGATCGGGGTGCCGCCGCGAGTGACTTCCCGGCTGGCTGCGTCGAGCTTGAGGTCACCAACCTTCAGGGACTCGTCGGCGGGCGGCGCCAGATGACTGGAGCGGCGCAACAGTCCGCGCAGCCGCGCCACCAGCTCTTCGAGGCTGAACGGCTTGGTCATGTAGTCGTCGGCGCCGGCCGTCAGTCCGGTGACACGGTCCATCACCGAATCGCGTGCCGTGAGGAACAGCGTGGGTGTGTATGCGTCGGAGTCGCGCACCCGCTGCAGGATCTGCAGGCCGTCGACGTCGGGCAGCATGATGTCGAGGACCAACACGTCAGGACTGATCTTGTCGAACTTGGATATGGCCTCGCGCCCGTTGTGGGCGATCTCGACGTCCCAGCCTTCGTAGTGCAGGGCCATTTTGACCAGATTGGTCAGCGCAGGTTCGTCGTCGACAAGGAGCACCCGAATGGGTGATCCGTCGGCACGGTGAATTCGGGGCAGCTGCCCCAAAATCGCCTGCCGTGGACGTTGAGTGCGCGTGGATCCGGTCATTGCTTTCAATGGTCCTACACACCTCCCGGCGCATATGCAGTCGTCAGGGACCTCATATCAACCTCAAATGTAACCGTGAAGTGCGGCCCCGGCTATGACCGCTTGTTGCTGGGTGCTGTGGTCTGACCGCGCACGATTGAGTTGTTTTGGTCCGCAAGCGATTAGGGGGCAGAGGTCGCTGCCCCGCTATTGGTGCACAGCACGGACCGGCGCAAAGCGCAGTGGCCGCGCACCTTGCGGTGCGCGGCCACTGTTGTCCTGCTCTTGTATCAGGCCCAGCTGGAGCCGACGGCGCTGTCGGTCTGCGCCATGTTGTTGCCGGCGGCCTGAACCTTCTGGCCGTGCGAGTTGGCCTGCTCGTAGATCACCTGGAAGTTGCGACCCAACTGGGTGATGAACTCCTGGCAAGCCACCGAACCGGCGCCACCCCAGAAGTCACCGGCGGCCAGCACATCGCGAACGATGGCCTGGTGCTCGGCCTCCAAGGAGGCGGCCTGCGCGCGGATGAGCGCGCCGTGGGCGTCGACATCGCCGAACTGGTAATTGATGGTCATTGGTTTTGTCCTCCTGAGTCGAAAGTGTCGGGCCGGTACTAGCTGCTGAGGATCTGCTGGGAGGCCTGCTCTTGCTGCTCGTAGTTGTTCGCGTCGCGAACGAGCCCGTCGCGCACCCCGTGCAGCATGTTGACGATGTTGCGGAAAGCGGTGTTCATCTGGCCCATGGTGTCCAGCGAGGTTGCCGAAGCCATACCGCTCCAGCCCGCGCCGGCGATGTTCTGCGAGGACGCCCACATCTTGCGGGCCTCGTCCTCAACCGTCTGGGCGTGCATTTCGAAACGGCCCGCCATGTCCCGCATCGCGTGCGGGTCGGTCATAAAGCGTGTGGCCATGATTCCTGTCTCCTTATGTTGAAGTCCGCATTTGTATGATTTCTAGCACCTGGACAGTTTCGGTGGTAGCCGAATCGCGGATAGATTACGACCCGCCGGTTAATTGCTGGCCTCAAACGAGTGACATGTTCCCCCTTTTTTCCGGCGTCACACGACGACCTGTTTGGGCATGACGATCGGCTTGAAGCCGTAACGCGGTCCCGCATACGCACCGGCGCCCTTGGCGGCTGCGGCCATGCCCGGCACCCCGGCCACTCCGGAAACCGGGGCAGCTTCCTCGGGAACCGTCCAGCCGCTTCCGCCCAGCGCACCGGTGGTCGCAGCTGTCTCCGGAAGGGCACTCGACCAGCTGGTGGGTACGGCCAGCTTGCCGACCAGGGTCGCCTCGCCCAAAGCCGCGCCAACGCCGGTGGGCGTCACCGTGTTCGCCAGCCCTGCGGTGGCGGCAGCCGCACCTTCGGCAGCCTCGATGGCGCCTTCGGCAGCAATTACCGGTGCACCGGTATCGAGAGCGTTTGCCAGGAAAATCGCGGTGGGAATAGTGGCCGTGGTGTACCAAGCCGCGGTGTTAACCGCACCGTTAATGACGTTGGCGACAAACGGAATGCCAAGGAAGTCCTCGATGTCCTGAATGATTCCGCCCAGTCCCGTCGCGTCGATAGCCGACGTTATCGGCGAAGCGAGTCCCATGATGGTGTTGGGTAGGTTGCTCAGCAGGCTGGTGATGCCGTCGGTTGCCGCGGCGGATGCGGCGGCCTGACTAACCGCCGCCGACTGTGCGGCGAGCCCGCCCGGGTTGGTGGTCTGCTGCGGTGTACTCAGCGGCTGCAGGGATCCCGAGGTCGAGGAAGCGGCCGCGTAGCCGTACATCGCCCCGGCGTCCTGCGCCCACATCTCGGCGTAGAGCGCCTCGGTTGCCATGATCGCCGGGGTGTTGATGCCCAGGAAGTTCGTCGCAACCAGTGCCGCCAGCAGCGATCGGTTGGCGGCGACCACCGGCGGCGGCACCGTCATCGCGAACGCTGCCTCGTAGGCGGCCGCCGATGCCGCGGCTTGCGCCCCGGCGTGCATCGCCGCTTCCGAGGTGTAGGTCAACCACGCCAGATACGGCTGAGCGGCGGCGATCATCGCCATCGACGCCGGGCCCATCCAAGACTCGGTGGTCAATCGGGTGATCACCGATTCGTAGGAGGCGGCCGTTGTGCCCAACTCGACGGCTAGGCCATTCCATGCGGCGGAGGCGGCCATCATGGGGCCTGCCCCGGCACCGGCGTACATGCGTGCGGAGTTGATTTCAGGAGGTAAGGCGCCAAAATCCATTGCTGTATCCCTCTTTTAGTGAAAGTTGTGGCGTTTTATCGATGTGGGAGACGTGTTGCCCAATGGCGCCTAGACCGCGGCCGGCTTTGGGATGACGATTGGCTTGACGCCGTAGCGTGGCGCACCAAATCCGGCGCTGTTGCGTGCGGCCGAACCCAACCCGGCCGGCACGCCCATGAACGTTCCCGGGGCGGCCGTCGGCGCGGCGGCTGTCCAGCCGGCGCCGGCCAGCGGGGTCGTGCTCGATACCAAGGTGGCCGATCCGGCCCAGGTCGGGGGCACCGAGAGCATGCCGACCGCGGATGCCCCGCCAATGCCAGCGGCGATGGGCGCACCCAGGGCGGCCTCGGCTCCTCCGAGCTCACTGAGCGCACCCAGCCCGGCTTCTGCTCCCAGGCTGACGTCGGCTTCGGCGGCTTCCTCGGCGGGAAGCAGACCGCCACCCGCCAGACCGATCAGAGTGGATGAGGCCGAGGCCCAGTTCCCAACGCCGATGTTGGTGAGGTTGCCGATGTTGCTCGACCAGGAGTCGGGAATTATCGAGCCGGTGTTTTGGATGAAGCCGCTGATTCCCGAGGTAATGCCGTCCAGAGGTGAAGCGGCCGCTGCGGAGTTGAGGTTTTCGGTTGCGCCGTACGTCCCGGCGCTGGCCCCCAGGGTGTTCACGAACATGTCGTGCATGGCCTGTGCATCCGCGCTGACCTGCTGGTAGTAGGTGCCATACGCGGTGAAGAGTGCGGCCTGCAGTGCCGATACTTCATCGAGGGCGGCCGGAGCGATTACGGTGGTCGGAGCTGCCGCGGCGGCATTTTGCGCCGACATAGAGCTACCGATGGTCCCCAGCTGCGCGGCCGCGGCCGTCAACTCTTCAGGCACTGTTTTAAGGAATGACATCCAATGCTCCTTGCTTATGAGCTCCCCGCCCCTGGCCACCCGAACTGAATCTGTGGGTAGGCATAAGGGCCCCTGTGTGTTGGCGTAACGCTAGCCACCCACGTGTCCACATTCGCGATTGAATGACGTAGGGTGATAGCTCGTTTACGGCTTTTTAACGAAGGCGCCGACAGTTTTTACAAGCTCTTGTCGGCCGACATAGTCGTGTCATCTGGCCTCAGACGGGCGACACAGTAGTCTGGCGCGCGGCGCGCGGATGTTACGCGCATCACGGCTGGGACGCACGTCGGTGTTGGGGGCGATTTCCACAGGGGGGGCGTCTCGAGCCCGGCGGGTACGCGATAGATTCGCCGGCGGGCCCCCATAGCCCAATTGGCAGAGGCAGCGGACTTAAAATCCGTCAAGTGTCGGTTCGAGTCCGACTGGGGGCACAGGCCCGTATGGCCAGTGGCGGCCATTTTTGCGATTGACACTGCGTTGATCAGGATTGCGGCTCGCCTAGGCGCAACGCTGCCTGCCCTTACCCGCTAGCGATGGCTCCGATCGGGCAAATATCCGCAGGTCGGTGGGCGTTGCGTCTACTGTCCCGCTATGGAACGCGTTTGGCAGTGGGCCTGGGATCGGTGCGGGGCAAGATATTCGTGGGCGATTTGTGTAGTCACGTTCGCCGTGGCGCTGCCGGTTTATCTTTTGCTGTCTTTTTGGGTCGTCGCCTTCGAGAACTCGGGTCACTACATTGAGGCGGCGGTGGTCACCGTTGCCGTCGTATCGCTCGGATTGTGGGTGATCTTTCTTCCCAGCGTCGTGCGGCGCCGCCTCCCAGAGAAGTGGGCCGCCGATCATGACGTCGATCGGCTCAGCGCATTGGAAGCGACCTATGTGTACGGCCGGGGTGCGGTGGTCCGGGGGCTGGGCAGCAATGTTGTCTTGGGAGCATTCAACCTGGTCGCTGTCGGCGCCGTCGCCGGAGCAAGTGGGTGGCGGCTGGTTCAGTACGGGATCGTGGGCGCCGCCACCGGGATTGGAATCCAGCTGATCGCTATTCACAGTTTCGTTGAGGCGGCGCTGCGCCCCGTCCGGGTGGCGATCATCGGGGATACGGCGATCGGCGACTCGCTGCCTCGTTCTCGCCCCACTTTCGCGGCGTGGTCGAACCTGTCCGTGTTTGGAGTCGCGTTCAATTTCGCCATTGTGGGCGCCATGTTGGCGGGTCTGATCAGCCAGGCGCATACGGTGCCGCTCGTTTCTCTGGTGATCGGTGCCGGTATGGCGGTTGTCTTTGGAGTGCCGGTCATCGTTGCTCCGTCGTTCTCGCCGTCGATGCAGCCGATTAGGGATCTTGCCGCCGGGACCGAACGTGTCGGGGCCGGTGACTACAGCCGGCGCCTCCCGGTGGTTCAAGACGATGACCTCGGCGCGCTGGCCGCGTCGTTCAACCACATGCAGGCCGGTTTGGTTGAGCGGCAACGACTTCAGGCAGCATTCGGGACGTATGTCGATCCCGGTCTGGCGGCGCGGCTACTGGAGCAAGGCGACGATGTCTTCACCGGTGAGCGCCGCCAGGTCACCGTGATGTTCGTCGATGTGCGTGACTTCACCCTGTTCGCCGAAGCCCACACCGCCGAGGACACCGTCTCGCGCCTCAACGAGTTGTTCGAGATCGTGCCCCCCAACGTCGTGGACGCTGGGGGGCACGTCAACAAGTTCCTCGGTGACGGGGCGGTGGCCGTCTTTGGCGCCCCCAACGACCTTGCGGACCACGCCGATGCCGCTGTCGCCGCCGCTGTTCTGATTCACCGCCGTGTCGTTGAGCGATTCGGCGAGGAGTTTCGCATCGGCATCGGAATCAATACCGGGGTTGTGATCGCCGGAACCATCGGCGGCGGCGGCAAACTCGAGTTCACCCTCATCGGTGACACCGTCAACGTCGCAGCTCGGGTCGAGCAACTGACCAAGGCCACCGGTGACGCGATCCTTCTCACCCAGCAGTGCGTCGATGCGCAGGGGTCACGCCCCGCTGGACTCATCGACCGTGGACTGCATGTGCTGAAAGGAAAATCGGCCGCCATCCAGGTGTTCGGCCTTCACCAAGAGAGCGACATGCGGGCTGACCTCACCCACTAAGCAGCGGGCATATCAGGGTCTGTCGCCTCACCATCGAGGTCCGCCAATTCCGTTACTACAGAACGTATTATCGGCCACGTCGATACGGAAAGCGGATGTGTGCACAAGTCTCCGTAACTCGCACAATCGCACCAACGCTTACGCGCAGGAGCGGTTTGATGTTGCCGCCGGGGCCGACTGACTGCCGATGCCGCGGGGGGTGAGTAGTTCGTCCAGCCCGTACTGGCTCACCAGATCGATTTGCTCCGGCGCGGCTTCGGGCGATGAGCGCCGCTCGGACCGGGGGGCCTGTCCGAGGTAGAGCTCCGTGGCGGCCTTGGCCTGAAACATTCCGATGACGGCCTCGTTGTGTCGGTCCGTGCCGAACTGTGTCAACGCGGTGGTGAGCTTGGCGTCGACGTAATCCAGCGTGTACTCGATCTGGTGCAGCGCTCTCGTCTCCTCGCGGGCATTTTCGCGCTGCGCCTGGGACTTGCGACGATCGGCCAGGAACCGCATGGTGGTGGCGCCGATCGCGGCCGACAGCATCGGGATGAACACCACTATGGACGCCACGCCGAGCGAGCCCTTGAAGGTCAGCGCGGCGACGATGCTCGATGCCAACAACACCGAGAGCAGCGTGAGCAGCAGCGTGGTGGGAGATGCTGCGGCCACCCGATCTCCGGCTCGGCGCACGACTGGGCTGAGCTTGGCCGACACCGTCGCCGCCTGCTGGGCCAGGGTGTGGCCCCACTGTTGTTTCGGGCGCGATGTCGCCGGTGTTGCCGCTGGCGCATCGGCCGCGGGCACCGACTCGGGGCGCGCTTCGTCAGCGGGTGGCGGGGTCTCGGAGGGTTGGGCCATGGGGCCATTGTGGCCTGAGTGGTCTGTGATTCGGGGGAGGTGATCCGGCCCGTCCAGATCTTCTTCCAGCCCCGTCCTGTTGAGCGAACACCACCAGCGCGAAGCTACGGCAGGCTGTCGCAGTGTGAACGCGACGCCAAGTCGGGCAGGGGTGGGTTCGCGCTTTCAGTGTCCGGCCAGAACGTTCTTCACCACCGCGATGGCGGTCGCGAGAATGAGCACCACCAGTCCGTAGACGGTTGCCCGGAGGCGGCCCGCGCCGCCGCGGCGCGCTACCGCGTAGCCGCTGACCGCGATTAACCCGGACAGGCCGAACTCGGCGGCGTGGTACTCCAGATGAGCTGGCAACACGAGGATGGTGACCGACGCCAGGGCGGCGACCACGGCGGCGCCGACCAATTGTGCGCCGGCCGCCTCGATGTCGCGAGCCTGGACTTTGCCGGCCCCGATGAGGCGCGCCGAGATTTTGAAGGCGAAGAAGTGGGCGGCAGCCAGCCCGATGGTGATGCCCCAGATGAGACCGATCAGGTGGTGGCGGGCGGCCTCGGGCAGCGCCAACAGCGCGGCAAGCAGGCAGACGGCCACATACAGGGCCATCGTGTAGCTCTCCTTGCGCAGTTCGGCGGCGTCCTCGCCGCTTTTCGCCCTCGCGGAAGCACCTTCGGCCATGTTGCTCATCGTGACACAACGGCCGACGGTGGTCTGCGCCGAAACAGCCCGGCCCGATGCCCGTCGATCCGCGGGGGCGATACCCGAGGCGGGCAGCGCCAAGCACCCTCTTTCGACGATGACGACACCGCGCATTCCTTTTACCGAATCGAATGGTGCGGGACAGGAGCGGTGAAATCGCGAACGGCCTAGCGGAAATATCGGAGATTCCTACCGAACGTGCCACTTGAGGAGTACATCTTTTTACTACGCGATGTCTACCTGACGCGCGATTTGGTGCCGTGCTTGGAGTGGCTGGCGGTGTGCGAAGTGTTGTCTAACGCGGGCGTGGTTCAGTTTCGGGTGCTGGCAATTACGTGTGTAATGGGGCTTCTCTTCGCGCCAGCAGTAAACGCCGAACCGGGCGTTGCGCCGATCCCGCGACAACCAAGCTCATCGTGTGACCCGAACTACTCCGGTGCCTGCGTCCCGATCGCCAGTGATGTCGACTGCGCTGGCGGTAGCGGAAATGGTCCGGCCTATGTGGAGGGCCCGGTAATTGTCATCGGACGCGACATCTACGGCCTTGATCGAGACGGCAATGGAATTGGGTGCGAATAAAGCCCGTGAACTGGCGGGCCAAGAGTCTGCGTCAGGCAGTTTGGGGAATACGTACTAGCCTCGATTCTTCGTGCCGGCGGGGTTCGGTGGTGTTGGATCATGAAAATCGCTCAGTGATAGCGATTTTGGGTTTGGGGTGTGTTTGACTGCCCCGTGGCGCCCGGGTTGGGCGGGCTTTCCCGGGGCCGGTGGGCAGTCCGCTCCGTCGGCTACCGCCGCGGCCAGTTCGGTGAACACCGCACCCGGGGCATACACTCACGGCCCCTTGTAGGTGTCGGCCAATGCCGCGGTGACCTGCTCAGACAACCCGGTCTGATCGGCGAGCTCGCGCAACAGCCCCATCCCGGAATGCGGCACCACACCATGGCCGTCCGCCGATACTTTCGCCCGCGAGGCGCCTTCCAGTCGAGATGGTTGAACCGTAGAGAAGTCCAATCATTCTCTACAGGACAGGCACTTTCGCGCTTCAACACCCAGATGCATCGGCATCCCGCGAAGAATCGAGGCTAGTGCCTGAAGAGCCGTATTGGCCATGTCCGATCTCATTTCGGCCCCCGGCTGGGCCCCATTGAAGCATTGGCAACATCGGCAATGAAACCGAAATTGGGGCTAGTTGCTGACACTCCTAATACGTTGGTATGACGAAACATTCGGTTAGGTCGATACTTCGACACAGTTCTTCGAAGCGGGGTCATCCCCACGCGGGCGACTAGTACCGTTGCGCCTGGCCTCGACGAACAGTATGCGGCTATAGGCGAAGTTGCTTGCGATGCCAATGATAAGACTCGGTGCGATTGTCACCAGGATATTCGATGTGCCCGCTATCAGGTGGCCGATGACCAGCCAGGATGCCGTGAGCATGGAATTCACCACCGCGGCCATCCAAAAGCCCCGTCGGGGGTTTGCTGGCCAGCGGAATAATCGTTCGAGCGTCAGTGCCAGCACGAGAGTCGCAGACAGGCTGAGTGCCGCTTGGGTCAAGCCGGCGTGCAGGGCGACGATCACGCCGGAGCGATAGTGCGTGACGGCAGCCCAACATCCGTAGCTCATGGCCGCCCACATTGCGAGCAATGCTGGCCGTGCATTGGTCCGTAGCCACCGAAAGTCGGCGCTGTTGCGTATTGGTCTCATCGGAAGTATCCCAGGGCTCCGGCGTTGTTGATTAGCAGGCTTGTGAGCTGGGGAATTGTGGATTGAGGAGGTCTAGGCGGCGGTTGGCGGTCAAAGCGGTGATCCGGCAGGCTTCGGCGATGTTGTCGGCGCCGTTGAGGCGGTGCAGATTGATCGCAGTGTTGCGTAGCGTTGCTAGGACCTGTGCGCCGTTTCCGGTATGTGCCCTTTGACGGTCTTCGTCGAAGGTGACGTCGCGTATCCAGTGCAGGCTGTTCTCGATTCCCCAGTGTTGACGCATCCAGGTCATGATCGCGGTAGGGCGGGCGTGCTCGAACGGCAGGCTGCAGATGGCATAGACCACCTCCACGCTGCGCTGGTCGGTGGCGGTGATCAAGCGTTCACGAGTGATCCGGATGATTTGTTTTGCGTAGGGGAAGCCGATTCCTCGTGCAGCGGTGATGATTTGCAGGGTGCGGGTCTCGACACGGCCGTGGCCGCGGGAGTCGTCGGTAGCGGCTGCGGGCACCTCGGCCCAGGGCGGCGCGGTGATACGCGCAAGTATTTTGGCTTGGTTGGACTTGACGATCATCAGGTAGTGCGACTTCAAGGTGGCGCAGATCAACTTCGCGGTGACGACCTGGGTATGCATCGCATCCACGGTGACCAGCCACCGCAAGCTACCCGGCAGCAGCGTGAGCAGGGCACGTACGCAGGGAATTTCATTGCTTTTCTCGGCGACAGCGAGTTGACCGAGCACCAATCGGGCACGGTGGGCGAACACCGACACGAGATGCGTGGCTGTCGCTTTGGCGCGTAAAGCACCACGCAGCATCTTGCCGTCCAACGCGATCGGCACCAATCCGCTGGGGTCGCTGCTGGCCACGTGTGCAGTGAAGTAACTGCCCATCCTGGCGTTGAGGTCGGCGGGGTCTAGCCGAGACAAAACAGCGCGGAAGGTCTTCTCACTGGGCCGCCGGAACCGGACCCCTAATTGGGCCAACACATCATCGGGAGCGGTGGCCGCCCATGTGGCAAAACCAGCATAGCCGCGCATCCCCGCGGCAGTGGCCAGAACCGCGATCGCCAACAAAGCCATCAGCGAATACCTCCGACCGCGTGGGTCCCTCGGGTCTGGCACCGAGGCCAACACATCGAGAAACTCCGATCCGATGAGCTCGCTGCGCCCACCAGGACTCCAGCGGTCGAACACCTCTGGAACCGACGACACAGGCAATACTGAAACGGTAGGCACGGGCAACTCCAGACCAACGACGAACAGTAACCAACTCGATCGTTCTCCAGATAGCCCGTGCCTACACTCCGGCCCCAATAGCGCGGCACCAAAGATCATCAACCCAGCTCACAAGCCTGCTAATCAACAACGCCGGAGCCCTGGGAAGCATCCGCGTCAACTTATGGCAATGGGAAATCTAAGGGTTCCGATGGCTAGGGGACATCTCTTGTCGCCTAATCGGGGGACAAAAGATCTTCGTGACGGGACAGCGGACGTGCGGATAGCACCCCTACAACGACGCAGCATGCAATCATAGATATGGGTTATTGACCGTTAAAATTTCTTTATGATTCTAAATTTGCACAGCTCAAACCCCTTGTGGTAGACGATATGTTCGAACTCCCCCCTCGGAGTCGAGGTGGTTTGGAGCCGACATGGGTGTTACGTGCTAGCAAGAATTGAGGTTGAGGAATCAATTATTTCTGAGATTGAAGAATTCATCATTTCTGAGGTGGCGGCGCAGCGGCTGGAATTGTTGGCGCAGGCGCACCATTTGTCGGTGGGATTTGCTCAGGTCCGTGAGGACGCGTTGCAGGACGTGTGGCTTGCGTCGCGGCAATACCGGACGCGGGGTAGGCCGTTGCGCGTCGCGTTGATGGCCTCCGGTGGGTGTACCGCCGCTGCCTTGGCGGCGACTGCGGGTGTGGGTTTGCTGCATCTGATCGACGCCAATCCGGCGCAACTGGCGTTGACGCGGCTCAAGTTGCACCTGCTGGAGACGGTCGGTAGCCCAGAGCGGATGTGTTTGCTGGGACACGAGTGGATGCCTGCGTCGGAACGTCACGCCGCATTGGAGCCGGTCTTTGCGGCATTGAACATCGCACCGGACGCAGTGGGCCCGGTACCGGAGGTTGCTACCTGGGGCCCGGATTTCTGCGGTCGCTACGAGTGGCTGTTCGCCGCGTTGCGTCATGAGCTTGCGGACTGGCAATACGAATTGAATGGTGTTCTAGGACTGCGGAATCCGGCAGAGCAGTCGCGAAGGGTTGCTCGTGGCACGGCTCTCGGTGCGGCGTTGGATCGCGCCTTCGATGCGGCCTTCGACCTGGACATCCTGGTGAATTTGTTCGGTGACGGGGCGACGGCCAACCGTGTCGAACCGTTCGCCCGGCACTTCGCCCGCCGGACCCGACACGTGCTCGCGACCCAACCCGCGGCCGACAATCCCTACCTGTGGCAACTATTGGCCGGGCGATACCCCGGCGTCACGGTGCCTTGGCTTGCCCACAAGGCGCCAGTAGTCGACTTACCGGAGATCACATTCACGCAAAACACAATGGACGCGGCCCTCGGAGTCCTGCCGCGCGGCGGGTTCGACATCGTTCACCTGTCGAACATCCTTGATTGGCTCACTCCCGAGGAGGCTCTTATCACGCTGGCGCGTGCTTACCACGCCCTGCGGCCGGGCGGCATTGTCGTTGTGCGCCAGCTGAACTCAACGTTGGATGTGCGCGGCTGCGGC
Source organism: Mycobacterium ulcerans subsp. shinshuense (assembly GCF_002355775.1). Taxonomy (NCBI): domain Bacteria; kingdom Bacillati; phylum Actinomycetota; class Actinomycetes; order Mycobacteriales; family Mycobacteriaceae; genus Mycobacterium; species Mycobacterium ulcerans. The sequence continues at coordinate 1,048,583 of NZ_AP017624.1, forward strand.
CCGGATTTCCGATGGGATCCGGCTGCGGACGAACTACATAGCCGGGACCGCAGCTTCTTCTATCGAGCCTTGCACGTCGGTGTCAAGCCCTGATCGCTACCGAATCAACTTCTCTTCATCCACCACCCCGATTGGAGCACGATGTCTACTACCGTATGCCTCACCAAGGCCGCGCGTGTCACGAAAAGGGCCGAGCAGATTCTTGACGGCATCGGGATCATGGCTAACCCGTACCTCACCACACTAACCGACGGCAGCATGCCGCTGGAGCGCTTCCGCGCCAGCCAGGAGCAGTTCGGCTTCGCCGTCACCTACTTCGCCCGGCCGATGGCCTCACTGATTTCCCGGATGGATCTACCCGGCCAGCGGCTCGGCATCTTGAGCAACATCGTCGAGGAGCATGGCGACTTCAAACCTCATTTCTTCCACCACGCGACCTTCCGGCAGTTCCTAGCCAGCATCGGCAGCGATGCCGAGCGACTGGACGCCCTGGCGCCAGCCCCCCAGGTGGATGCCTTCAACAGCGTTCTGACCTCCGTCTGCACGATGGAGGACATGGCGGTGGGGATCAGTTGTCTGGGCATCATCGAGCATGCTTTCGCCGGCATCTCGGCAACGATCGGTTCCGCGGTGGTGGAGCGGGGTTGGGTCGCCCAAGACGATCTGGTGCACTACGCGTTGCATGCCGAGATCGACGAGCAACACGCTGAGGACTTCTTCGTCCTCGTCGAGGACACCTGCGACGACTCGCGCACCAGCTGTGCGGTAGACCGCGGCCTGCGACTCGGCGGATACGTGTTTAACCGCCTGTACACCGACCTGTATCAGCTCGGCGGCTGAGCCAGGAGTGACAACCGTCCACATGCTTCAGGGCCCGCCGCCTTCCGGCCTGGCGCGAGCCTTGGAGACTTTCGAGCAGCAGTTCACCTACCCGCTGGGGCCCGGCCGTAGCTTCCGCATCTCCCATGGCGCCGACTACATGCGGTTCTACCGGGCGATGGGCGAGGTGGCCAGGGTGTTCGTGGCCGAGCGCGACGGCCAGGTGATGGGCACAGTGGCGGCTGCAGTGCGACCACTGCGGACCCCCGAGGGGCGCGAGCAGCACAGCGCCTACATCGGGGACTTGAAGATCCTGCCGGCCGAGCAGGGCGGACGGACCATTTGAGGCTTGGCATCGCCTTTCTGAAAGAAGCAAGAAAGCATAGCCACGCCGAGAGCAGAGGGTTCGGCGTGGTGATGGATGGCACCGCCAAAACGCCGTCGGAGTATTCCGGGAGGCTGGGATTTCCCAACGGTACCGAGGTCGGCCACATCAGCGTGCTGCGCATCCCCACCTGCCAAGGCTCCGATGCCACCGCGGCACACACCGCCTACCTGGTGCCCCCGGCAGCGGCCGCGCAGGCCTACCGGCGCTGGACGCAGGGCCACTACGCGGTGCCCGCGGGCGACGCGACGTTACGCTCCGAGCTAACCCCAACCACACTCCTGCTGCCCGACGACTCGGCGTGCGGGCTGCTGGAAGACACCCGCCAGGCCAAACGCTTGCTCACTGAGGACGGTGAGCTGCGCAGCGCGCATCTGTCCGACTTCGCCTACCGCAACCCGGCGTGTGGAGCCGCACTGCTGCAGTCCGCGCTGCCGTTGGCCGCTAAGCATGGCAACCCGGCGCTGTTTGTCGCCGTCCCGGCTTCGGATACCGACGCGTTCCTGGCGCATCTGGACATCCCGCAAACGGTGGTGGCCCCGGCGACGATCTACGGCACGAGGCTGGCCGCCGCGCCGCGATGGACCGTCAACACCGCAGAGATCTGACATCTCTATCACCTGTCAAGAGAGGACATTGCAATGGCGGAAGCCACAACTGACCCGATTCGGCTGCCGCCGGGGCCGAATGCGTCGAAGCTGACTCAGACATTGGTATACGTTTTCGCCAAGGCGCGCGCCCGGACGCGGTTGACCAACCGGTATGGCTCTGGGTACTCCCTCAATCTACCAAAATACGGCCCCACGCTAGTCATCAGCGATCCGGCGATGTTGAAGCAACTTTTCACTTCTGGCAACGATTTAGTCACTCGGCCAACAACTCTCGGCAAGCTGCTGGGGCCGGGCTCGATACTCAGCATGATCGGCGTCGAGCATCGTCAGCGTCGCAAGCTAATGGTGCCACCATTTAACGGTAGGCGCATCGACGCGTACGTCAAGATCGTCGAAGAGGAGTTCCTGCGTGAGGCTCAAACCTGGCCTGAGGAACCAGAATTCGAATCCCTGCAAGCGTTGGTGAATATTACCGGCAGCATAGTCTTGCGCACGATCCTGGGTGCGCACGGGGCGATCTTCGAAGAGCTCCAGTACTTGGGGCCACGGACAATTGTGCTCGCCGCTAGCATGATTGCCTTACCAGAGTGGTTGCGGCGTGATCTTGGCCCCTGGAGTCCATGGGGCAAGATTCAAGCGGCTCGAAGCCGATTTGACGAACTGGTCGCCCAGCTGATCGCTGAAGCACGGGCAGATCCGAACTTTGAGACACGGACCGACATGCTGGCGATGATGCTGCAGGCGCGCTATGACGACGGCTCACCCATCACCGACGCTCACATCAGCGATGAAATGCTGACGATGATCGTGGCCGGACGCGAAACGACGGCCACCACGCTGGCATGGGCCATCGAGCGTTTACGTCGCAGCCCCAGTTTCGTGGCGCAACTCGTCGATGAGATCGACAGCGGCGGAGCCGCGCTGATGCAGGCTACGGTCTGGGAGGTGCAACGTACCCGGCCGGTATTGGATTTCATCGCTCGGCGAGTCGAAACGCAGCTACGACTGGGCCCATGGGTGCTTCCGAAGGGTCATATGATCGTTGGCGATGTTTGGGCTGCTCAACACGCGTCGAGCAGTTTCAAGGACCCAGAACGGTTTGACCCGACCCGTTTCGCCGATGGACCACCAGAGAGCTATGCGTGGATACCTTTCGGCGGCGGCATACATCGGTGTATCGGCGCCGCCTTTGCGAACATGGAGATGACAACCGTCCTGCGAACCCTCCTGCGCAAGTTCGAACTTGTTCCGACCGATGCTCCCGCCGATCCGATCCGTTCTCGCGGTATCACCAACGCGCCGGGCCATGGCGGGCGCATCGTGGTACGCAGCCGTCCGGCTGGTGCCCGCACCGCATATGCGTCTGAGGATGGGCATTCTGCTGTAGCACAATCAGTTTGAAATCCGACCGGGAATTTTCACGCATGATCGACAACTCGATCGCCTGGGTGGAGGGGGCGTTGGTAGCGGGTGACCAGCGTGCGCAGCCGCACGAGCCGCGCCAACTGCGGATTGCGACGGCCGACGAACTCATCGCGGCGATCGCGACTTCGCTTATCAGGGGGGCGCCCGCGATTGGCGTCACGGCGGCTTTTGGAGTGGCGTTGGCCGCGTCGTTGGCTGCCTCAGGTGACAACACCGACGAGCAGATCCGACGTCAGGCCGCGCGCATCGCGTCGGCGCGGCCAACCTGCGCCCGTATATCCGCAAAGAACGGGGCGTGGACGCGAAGTAAACGTCGTCGATCTCTTGGTACTGGCGGAGCGCACACACCGACAACACGTTCCGGCGGTGGAAGAAGGACCTCGCCACTGAGGAGGCGGGCTCAGATCGATGCCTCTGTGAGTGGCAGTAAACGCGCGGTCCGTCGTTGTATTTCGCTGTCGAAGCAACAATGGTCGACTGCACCGCAATCACGTTCTAATAGCGCCTACAAGTACTACCGGGTGAAATCCGCATGACTGTCAATTACGCGAACGACTCCGACACCGAAAGGCCGCTGATCGCGAGGAAGATTCATGCGTTCGCGGTGCCAATCATCTTGGGCTGGCTGGCTATTTGCGTCGCACTCACCGTGTTCGTGCCATCGCTGGAAAAGGTCGAACAACAGCGTGCAGTTTCACTGAGTCCTCAGGACGCGCCGTCCTTCCAAGCGGTCAAGCGCATCGGCCAGGTGTTCCACGAAGGAAATTCCGACAGTTCAGCGATGATCGTGTTGGAGGGCGATCAACCGCTCGACGACGCGGTCCATAAGTATTACGCCGCTTTGTTGCGCAAGTTGAATGCCGATAAAAAGCACGTAGAGCACGTGCAAGACTTCTGGGGCGATCCTCTCACGGCGGCGGGCGCGCAAAGCGACGACGGCAAAGCCGTGACTGTCCAATTGAGTTTGGGGGGCAATCGAGGTGAGTCGCTGGCCAATGAATCCGTCGAAGCCGTCCGCAAGATCGTTGCGGAGACGCCCGCTCCGCCCGGGATAAAAACGTACGTCACGGGGCCATCGGCGCTCATGGTGGATATGCAGCGCAGCGGTGACAAGTCCATGCTGAAAATCACGCTGACGACTGTCACAGTCATTTTTTTCATGTTGCTACTCGTCTATCGTTCGGTCAGCACCGTTATTGCCTTGCTGTCCATGGTCGGCGTTGCATTGACAGCGTCGCGGGGAATTGTCGCCCTCATCGGGCACAGCGGGGGTATCGGACTCACCACGTTTGCGGTCACGTTGCTCACGTCGTTAACAATCGCGGCCGGCACGGACTACGGCATTTTCGACTTTGGCCGGTACCACGAAGCGCGCCTGATCGGCAGGGCTCCGGCGTTGTTGATTAGCAGGCTTGTGAGCTGGGTTGATGATCTTTGGTGCCGCGCTATTGGGGCCGGAGTGTAGGCACGGGCTATCTGGAGAACGATCGAGTTGGTTACTGTTCGTCGTTGGTCTGGAGTTGCCCGTGCCTACCGTTTCAGTATTGCCTGTGTCGTCGGTTCCAGAGGTGTTCGACCGCTGGAGTCCTGGTGAGCGCAGCGAGCTCATCGGATCGGAGTTTCTCGATGTGTTGGCCTCGGTGCCAGACCCGAGGGACCCACGCGGTCGGAGGTATTCGCTGATGGCTTTGTTGGCGATCGCGGTTCTGGCCACTGCCGCGGGGATGCGCGGCTATGCTGGTTTTGCCACATGGGCGGCCACCGCTCCCGATGATGTGTTGGCCCAATTAGGGGTCCGGTTCCGGCGGCCCAGTGAGAAGACCTTCCGTGCTGTTTTGTCTCGGCTAGACCCCGCCGACCTCAACGCCAGGATGGGCAGTTACTTCACTGCACACGTGGCCAGCAGCGACCCCAGTGGATTGGTGCCGATCGCGTTGGACGGCAAGATGCTGCGTGGTGCTTTACGCGCCAAAGCGACAGCCACGCATCTCGTGTCGGTGTTCGCCCACCGTGCCCGATTGGTGCTCGGTCAACTCGCTGTCGCCGAGAAAAGCAATGAAATTCCCTGCGTACGTGCCCTGCTCACGCTGCTGCCGGGTAGCTTGCGGTGGCTGGTCACCGTGGATGCGATGCATACCCAGGTCGTCACCGCGAAGTTGATCTGCGCCACCTTGAAGTCGCACTACCTGATGATCGTCAAGTCCAACCAAGCCAAAATACTTGCGCGTATCACCGCGCTGCCCTGGGCCGAGGTGCCCGCAGCCGCTACCGACGACTCCCGCGGCCACGGCCGTGTCGAGACCCGCACCCTGCAAATCATCACCGCTGCACGAGGAATCGGCTTCCCCTACGCAAAACAAATCATCCGGATCACTCGTGAACGCTTGATCACCGCCACCGACCAGCGCAGCGTGGAGGTGGTCTATGCCATCTGCAGCCTGCCGTTCGAGCACGCCCGCCCTACCGCGATCATGGCCTGGATGCGTCAACACTGGGGAATCGAGAACAGCCTGCACTGGATACGCGACGTCACCTTCGACGAAGACCGTCAAAGGGCACATACCGGAAACGGCGCACAGGTCCTAGCAACGCTACGCAACACCGCGATCAATCTGCACCGCCTCAACGGCGCCGACAACATCGCCGAAGCCTGCCGGATCACCGCTTTGACCGCCAACCGCCGCCTAGACCTCCTCAATCCACAATTCCCCAGCTCACAAGCCTGCTAATCAACAACGCCGGTGCCCTGGGCACTACCCACGTCATTTTGGGCACTGGCTTGACTATCGCCGCCGCGACCCTCTGCCTCCTGTTCGCCCGGCCGCCTTCCTTCCAGACTCTGGCCATCCCCTGCGCGGTGGGGACGCTGGTTACTGTGGCGGTCGCGCTGACGCTGACGCCGGCCGTGCTGGTTGTCGGCAGCCGCTACGGTCTGTTCAACCCCAAACGGCGGCTCGACGTCCGGAGCTGGAGACGAGTCGGCACGGTGGTAGTGCGATGGCCTGTGCCCGTCCTCACCGCAACACTGGCTATTGCCCTCGTCGGACTGCTGGCTCTGCCCGGACTTCGAATCAACTACAACGACCGGATCTATCTACCCGCCGGCATCCCTGCGAACCAGGGGTACGCGGCGGCAGATCGCCATTTCGCCCCGGCCCGGATGAAGCCCGAGATCTTGATGATCGAGGCGGATCACGACATGCGAAACCCGACCGACTTCTTGATTTTGGACAAACTGGCCAAGGGAATCTTCCGCGTTCCCGGAATCTCGCGGGTCCAGGCGATAACCAGGCCCGACGGAACTACACTGGCGAACACGACGATACCGTATTTGATCAGCATGCAGAACGCCATTCAAGTGCCGACGCTCAAATTTCAGCGTGACCGGATGAAGGACATGCTCGCGCAAGCCGAGGAAATGGGCCAAATGGCCGTTGCGATGCGTCGCAGGTACGACGCCATGGCGAAGCTTTCCGACAATACCCACCGAATGGCTAATGACTTCGTCGAGATGGAGCAAATCACCAGTGAGGTGCGCGACCACATCGCCGACTTCGATGACTTCTGGCGGCCAATCCGCAGCTATTTCTACTGGGAAAAGCACTGCTACGACATTCCGATCTGCTGGTCGTTCCGATCGGTATTCGACGCGCTGGATGGTGTGGACGAGATAGACGAGAAAATCGGCGCGCTCGTGAGTGACGTCCAGACCCTGGACGCGCTGCTACCCCAGATGCTCGCGACGTTCCCGCCGATGATCGAGACCATCGAAAGCACGCGCACCATGATGCTGACCAAGCACAGCACCATGGTGGGCATTTTCGACCAGATGGATGAGATGAGCGAAAATGCGAACGCCATGGGCAAGGCGTTCGACACCGCCAAGAACGATGACTCTTTCTATTTGCCGCCGGAGATTTTCCAAAACAAGCGTTTTCAGCGCGCAATGGACTCGTTTCTGTCGGCGGACGGACACGCGGCCCGCTTCATCATTTTGCACCGAGGCGACCCCCAGACGCCCGACGGCATGGCAAGCGTTAATGCGGTCCGGACGGCGGCGGAAGAGTCGCTCAAGGGGACCCCATTGGAGGACGCCAAGATATATCTGACTGGCGCGGCAGCTGTGGTCAAAGATATCGGCGAGGGCGCCGGCTGGGACCTTCTGATTGTGGGAATTTCGGCCATGTGCCTGATTTTTATCAGCGTGCTGATCCTCACCCGCGCCCTTATTGCTGCCGCTGTGATCGTGGGGACGGTAGTGCTGTCGCTGGGCGCTTCCTTTGGGCTATCCGTGCTGCTATGGCAGCATATTCTCGGCGTTCCCTTGCACTACATGGTGCTGACGATGTCTGTTATCGCCCTCTTGGCGGTGGGATCTGACTACAACCTGCTGTTGGTGGCCCGGTTCAAACAGGAATTGGGCGCCGGACTGAATACCGGAATCATCCGCTCGATGGGCGGTACCGGAAAGGTCGTGACGAACGCGGGCCTGGTATTTGCCGTCACCATGGCATCGATGGTCGTCAGCGACTTGCGAGTTATCGGCCAGGTGGGAACTACGATTGCCCTGGGCCTGCTGTTCGATACCTTGATTGTCCGGTCGTTCATGACGCCCGCAGTAGCCGCGCAGTTGGGCCGCTGGTTCTGGTGGCCGATGCGAACAGGCGCCATACGCTAGATGGCTAGATCCGGCGAAGCCGGATTTTTGAGTCAAGTTGTGTGGCGTGGGTCAGGTTCGCTGGTGTTCGATTTGGAGGGTGCGTCATTCCATCTGCGTAGGTCCGGGGTGGTCCATCAGCGGACCGCTGTTGGGGCGGACAGAAGGAGTGTCTTGTGACCAAGACCATGCAGGCGCCAGCCGGGGACAAGACGGCGGTGCGGCGGTTGGCCGAGACGTTCACAGCCGAGACGCTGGACTCGTCGATCAACCTGACGTAGGTCACTTTTCCGGTTCGGGTTTGTCGCGGGGCTTGGACCTGCTGTTTTCCGATCGTTGAGGCTAGAGCAAGCTCAGTGCGGCCGTGTGCAAGCATCCGCCGTCGTTTTCGGCCACCATGGTGTGGTGGAGCTATCGGTACGCGGGGCGGCGCCATGACTCGGGCGCAGGTCGCGCGCCTGCTCGAACAGCACCGGGCATCGGGGCGCCGATTCACCGCGGCCGGCATCGAGTCCTTCGTCTTGGATAGCGGCGCCCGAGACGCACCGCCGGTGATCTGCGTGCACGGCGTGCCAGCGTCGTCATTCCTCTACCGCAAGGTCGTGGCGGCCCTGGCCCAGCGTGGTCTGCGGGGGATTGCGATCGATCTGCCCGGTCTCGGCCTTGCCGAACGCCCCGGCGACGCCGACTACACCTGGAGCGGTCTGGGACGTTGGCTGGGCGCGGCGATCGATGCGCTGGGTATCGGCCGCTTTCACCTGGTCGTCCACGACATCGGTGGACCGATCGGATTCGACGTCGCCAACGCGGCACCCGATCGTGTGCTGTCGATGACGCTGCTCAACACCATCATCGCGGTGGAGCGCTTTCACCGCCCCTGGCCGATGGAGCCGTTCGCTCATCGAGCGGTCGGCGAAATGTGGCTTGCCTTGTTGCGCGTTCCGGGTGCGTTCGAGTCGATAATGCGTCTGGTGGGCGTGAGCAGTCGGGTCCCGAGCGCCGAGATCGCTTGTTGGAAGCCGCTTTTGTTCGGGGATGACGGAGGCCGGGCATTCCTCGAGATCATGCGGGGCTTCGAACTGACACCAGAAAAACAGCACAGCTACATCGCGGCGGTCCAGGACACGCGCTATCCGGTGCAAATCGTATGGGGTGTTCGAGACACGATGCTGAGTTGGCGCCGCTACGGCGCCGAGGCCCGGCAGCTGGTCGGGACGCAGCGGGTGACCACGCTACCGGCCAAGCACTTTCTTCAAGAGGATTTTCCAGAGGAGATCGCGGCCGCGGTTCAGCGGCTCGCCCAGTCGAGCTGAATCACAGGCCATAGTCTGCTTTGACGATCTCCGCGGCACGCTCACCGATCACGACGCAAGGAGCCATGGTGTTGCCGGTGGTGATCCGCGGCATGATCAAACTATCGGCGACCCGAAGATTTTCCATTCCATGGACTTTCAACTTGGCGTCAACCACCGACATGTCGTCTCGCCCCATCTTGGCGGTGCCGGACTGATGCCAATAGGTCGAAGCGCCATCGCGAATGAAACGTTCGAGCTCGGCACCCGCGAAACCGCCCGGCATCACCTCGCGCTTCACGAAGGGGCGAAGTGGTGCCGTATTTCCGATCTCGCGGCAGAGTTGCAACCCGGCCGCGGCGGCCTTCATATCGTCAGGGTGGGCGAGCATCTCGGCCTCGATCAGCACAGGGTCGCCGGGGTGCGGCCCGCTGAGCCGCACCCGACCGCGACTTTGTGGTCTGACCACGCCGACACACATGGTCCAGCCGTGTGCCGGCAGCCCGTAGCGTGCTGCGTTCTCCGGGCTGGACAACGGAAACTCCGCGACACAGATCTGTAGGTCCGGGGTGGCCAGCGTCGGGTGGCTCTTCCAGAAGACCGTGACCTCCGCCCCGTTGTTGCGCGGTGCCAGCGCCTCATGCGATTCCCATACACAGTCAATCCGAGGGTGATCCTGATAGTTGTGTCCCACTCCGCGAAGATGCGTGATGACCGGAATGCCGAAGCCGCGCAGTTCATTTGCATCCCCGATGCCAGACTGCATGAGCACTTTGGGGGTGTTGATGGCGCCGAGTGAGACGACCACCTCTTGGGTGGCGGAGACGGTGCGGATCGCGTTGGCATGTGAGAACTGCACGCCGGTGACACGACTCCCGCTGAACGTCAGCCGCCGGACCGTCGCACCGGTAAGGACGGTGAGGTTGCGTTGTTGCAGGTGGGGGTGCACATAGCTGCGGAACACCGACTCGCGGAGTCCATTTCGCAGTTGCAGGTCCAATAGCGATGCGCCGCCCGGTCCCTCCATCATGATGCCGTTGTTGCTGTCATACACGGGAATCCCGATTGCGCCCGCACCATCGACGACGGCCGTGGCAATCGGATTGGGGTCGGGCGCGGTTTGGGCGAACACCGGGCCTCCGACTCCCCGCCGATCGCCGTCGCAGCGGCCGTGCCAGTCTTCGATGCGGCGGTAAATGTCCAGGACCGATTCATAGCCCCAGCTCGGGTCGCCGGCCGCCGCGGCGAAATGGGCCCAGTCGTTGCGGTGACCGCGCGCCCAAGCCATCACGTTGATGCTCGATCCTCCGCCGAGCACCTTGCCCATGGAGAGCGGGATGGATCGTCCGTTCAGGTGGGCGCTCGGAGCCGACGCAAAGCCCCAATCGCGTGCGCTGCCCAGGTTGAGTGGCCATTGGGCGGGATCCATCACCTCCGCAACGTCGTCGGTGCCGCCGGCCTCCAGCAACAGCACGGCGACGTTGCTGTTCTCGGATAGTCGCCGCGCCAGTACCGACCCTGCCGAACCGGATCCGCAGACCACGAAGTCATACCGCGCCGCGATGGGGTCGGAGCACATGTGATTTCTCGATTCTGCATCGGGGCGGTTCGGTATCCGGTGGTCTTTTGGTTTGCGGTCGCGGGGATCAGTGGCGGCGCCGATCACGATGACGCGATGTCTCACCCAGTGTTGGTCGCGCGGGACGGGGCGCGCTTGCACACCGGCGCACGGATCTTGAGCTTGCGCGAATGCTTCGGGTGAACTCGCGGCGCAGCGCCGCTTCGGGCGCCGCGCAGGTACCGTCGAATGAGGTGCTCAGCATCCGTCACGGGGGTGGGCGCCGTACCGCGCGATGACGTCGGCTGAGCAGGTTGCGGCCAAACCCGGGATGGCTCGCCGACGAGTTGGAGGCACCATGGTGAATCCCAGCCGACCCGGCCAGCGCTGTGCCGCCACGTCCGCACGGCGAAACGAACGTTTTGAAGCCTTCCAGCACGCCATCTCCCAGACATTCGTGCCGCTTGCGTTATGCGTCGATGACGTCGGAACTTTTCGTGGCCAGGTGCGCTCGGCGAGTCTGGGCACGGTCCGAGTGTCCGATGTCCGGGTCGGAAGTGACGTGCTGGTGCGCCGCACGGCCAAGCTGATAAACCACAGCGCCCCGGACTACCTCAAGGTCGCGATGCCGCTGAACGGTAAGTGCGTTGTGACCCAGGACGGCCACGAAGAGACGTTGGCTCCGCGAGATTTCGCGGTGTACGACACGACCCGGCCCTACAGCCTGGCTTTCAGCGGTGTCTACCGGGCGCTGGTCGTCATGTTTCCGCGCGACCAGATGCGGCTGTCCTCGGCCGAATTGACGCGATTAACGGCTCGGCGGCTGAACGGGCGCGATGGCTTGGGAGCGTCGGTGTCGGCCTTCCTGACCGAGATGGGCAACCGGCTCGACGATGCGAACACCGCCGGCACCCTCTATCTAGCCGACGCGGTGCTGGACATGCTGGCGGCATCGTTCGCCGCGCAACTCTCCGACGAGACCGGCGGCAATGTGGCTCGAGGTACGCGAGGCCTGGCGCTGCGGATTCGCGCCTTCATCGAAAGTCGGCTCTGTGACCCGGGTCTGGATGTTTCAACGATCGCTGCCGCGCATCATGTTTCGGTGCGGTACCTGCAGAAGCTGTTCGAGTCGCAGGGTCAGACAGTCACCGGCTGGATCCGAGACCGCCGCATCGAACATTGCCGTCGCGACCTGGAAGATCACCGCCTTGCGGAGGTGCCGGTGAGCTCTATCGCCGCGCGTTGGGGGCTGGTCAACGCATCGCATTTCTCCCGCCTCTTCAAGGCCGTTCATGGGTCCTCACCCGCCGAATACCGCGCCCAGGTTTCGCTACGCTCGCCTTCCGCATCCACCGATCGGGGCTAGGTTGGGAGGTAGAGCTGCGCGATAGCGGGATCGGGTTGCTGCTTGGGGAAAGGCGGCCGGTGTGGCAATCGACTACAACCAGGGGCACATCGCCGAGCAGTATCAACAGGCGAAGACGCAGCCTTGGCGAGAACGCATCGAGACCTACTCCTTTCTCAAGCACATCGGTGACGTCAGCGGCAAGAAGGTGCTGGACGTCGCGTGCGGCGAAGGGCATTTCACCCGCTTGTTGCGCCGCGCCGGCGCCGGGCAGGTGGTCGGACTCGACATCTCCGAACGGATGATCGCCCTGGCCCGCGCGCAGGAAAAGCAGCAGCCGTTGGGCATCGACTACGTCGTGGCGGACGCCCGTTCGACCGTTGCGCAACAGGATTACGACGTGGTTGTGAGTGCGTGGCTGCTGGTGTACGCGCAAAACCGGGCGGAGCTCGCGCAGATGTGTCGCGGCCTGGCGTGCCGGGTCAAGCCGGGCGGCCGGTTCGTCACCGTGAACACCAATCCGGGGGTGTATTCGTTTCGGCCTGACTACCGTAAGTATGGATTCGAGCTGCAACTGGCCGATCACGTCTGCGACGGCGCGCCGATCGACATCACGGTCAATCTCGCCGATTCCAGACTGCGAGTCCGGAACTACTACCTGCCGATCGAGGCCTATGCTCGCGCGTTCCGGCACGCCGGTTTCCACGACTTCGCCGTCCACATTCCCGATCTGGAGCCTGCGCCCGAAGCGGGTGAGGAGGGCGACTACTGGGACTACCTACTCGACAATCCTTTCCTGGTCATCATGGACTGCGTCAAAGACTGACGTGCGCCGCGACGGTGCCGTCAGAGCTGCTGGAGCTAAATCGATTTCGGTTTGGCGAGATCCTGTCACGACCACGTTCTAGTTGTCGTTGACCGTTACCACCATCTGGTAGTCGCTGGCCTGCCAGGCCTGCATGAAGGTGTCGATCGGCACCTGCTTGTCGGCGCCCGACGGATAGGCGGGGTCGTTGAGGTGCACGACGCCGGTGCGGGTGTCCACGCCGGTGATGACCAGGGAGTGGTCCGGGGCGCTGTGGTCGCCGTCCGGGTTGTCCCAGATGGTTTCGACGTTGACGGTGGCGATCACCTTGTGGCCATCGCCGAGGTAGCGCTCGATCGCCGAAAGTCCGGTGGGAACACCGGTTTGCTCTTCGGTGGAGGCATTGGTGATGGCATCCTTGATGCCGAACTGGGCCAGCAGGACCACCACATCGCTGGGGTCGGTGCCCCAGGTTTGGGTGGGGGTGGGGCGGATGTAGATCGACCCGGGATGCATCGAACTCGGCGTGCTTTCGGCCAGGCGAACGATCTGCTCCTCGGACGGCAGCTTTCCAGTTACTTCGCCGACCACGTCGGCGACCGACATCAGCACGCGGTTGTCGGGCAGGTGCTGCATCTGCCAGTACTGAGCGGCCGTGTCTGGGTGGCCGTACAGCGCGCCGGTGGATTCGGTCTGGGGAGCGGGGCTGGCCAGCGCGGGGGCGGCGAACGCCCCGGCCGCGGCGGCGCCGATGAAGGCCGCCGCGGTGGCGGTACGCGCTGCGGTGGCGACTCGGTTCATGAAGGTCTTCGACACGATGAGCTCCTTTCCTCGTGGGCTTCTCGTCGGCCGCCTCGGCGGCGCGGTGGGTTCCGTGAGAAAAAGATCCACCCGGGGCCTTCCGGGATTCATGAAGAAACCTTGGAAGCCGCGAAAGCCCTGGAAGCTACCTGTCACCGCCCGTGAGCGGCGGCCTCGGTGTCAGGAGATGCGGTCCGTCCAGCCCAGCCCTCGACTCACCGCGTCAGCCGCGGCGATGGTCGGTTGGGCGACCTCTTCGAAGTCGGCGGCCGGTAGCCGGTAGGCCGGTCCGGAGACGCTCAGCGCCGCGGCAACCCGTCCGGTGCTGTCGTAGACCGGCGCGGCGACCGCATTGAGGCCGATTTCGAGCTCCTCACGTGCGCTGGCCCAGCCGGCCGCGCGGGTGGCCGCGAGTTGGGCCTCCAACGCATCGATGGTGACGATGGTGTTCTCGGTGAAGCTGTCCAATGTCGCGCCGACCCGGTGGCGTACCTCATCTGCCTCCAGACCGGCCAGCAACACCTTGCCGGACGAGGTGGCGTGCACTGGGCAGCTCTGGCCCACCCAGGTTTGCAGTGCGATTTCGGCGCTGCTTACCGCCTCGACGATGTTGACGGCGCGGTTTTCGTCGAGGATTGCCAGGTTGGCCGTTTCACCCAAGTCCGCCGCCAGCTTGTCGCACGCGTCCTGGCTCAGCTTCACCAGGTCCGAGTGACCGCTGCGGGCGCGGGCCAGTCGCGACACCCCGATTCCGAGCTGGTACTTGCCGCGATCGGAGAGCTGTTCGACGTAGCCGCGTGCTTCCAGCGCGGTGATCAGCCGCGACGCGGTTGATTTGTGTACCCCGAGCTCATCGGCGACCTCGGTCACCCCCGCTTTGCCCATGTCCGCCAACAGTTCGAGCACCAGCAGGGCACGGTCGACCGATTGAACGGCGGGGGCAGGGTCTGACTCGGAGGCACCGCCGTCGTTGCCTGTCCCCATGATCATCGACGATATACCGCTGCTCACGGGCACCTCGGTTACCCCGACACCGCGGGGATGCCGATGCGTGCGACCACCCACTGATGGAATTCGGCGATGTGGTGCTCGGCGGGAACCAGCACACCGCCGGTGCGGTAGGCGCGTGACGACATCGCGGGCTGGGTCCGCTGGCAGGCGTCGAAGTCCTGCTCGTTGACGCGATGGAACAGTTCAACCGAGTGCGCAATGTCGCCGCCCGCGGCCACCTCGGGGGCATAAAGCCAGTCACATTCGACGATGGTTCGGTCGGCGGCGATCGGGAACATCCGGTGGATGATCGCGTGATCGGGGACCAGGTTGATGAACACCGTCGGTTTGACGGTGATGGCGAAGTAGCGTCGGTCCTGCTCCGGCCTGATTCCGGGTAGGGCGGTGAAGCCTGCCCGGCCGTCCACGGTGAAACCTGCTACCGCCGAGCCGAATTCGGCGCCGCGTCCCACCGATCGCTGAGCCGCCTGGCCGCGTGCGAATTCCGGTATCACTCTGGTCAGCTCGGGGTGGATAGTGGCGCAGTGGTAGCACTCCATGAAGTTCTCGACGATCAACTTCCAGTTCGCCGCGACGTCGTAGCTGACACGCCGCCCGACCTGCAACGCCTCGATCCGGTACGTGTCTATGGCGCTCACGTCGCCGAGTCGCGCCGTGACCGACCCGACGACGTCGTCTTCGAACGACGGCGGATCCTCGGCCAGGCAGACCCACGCATAGCCCAGCCACTCCCGCAATGCCACCGCGACCAGGCCATAGCGGTGCCGGTCGATGCTCGCTCCGTCGGTGTCGGTCAGTTCCGCGATATTGGGGGCGGCGATCAGGGTGCCGTCCAATCCGTAGGTCCAGGAGTGATAGGGGCAGCGCAGATTCCGGTGCACCTGTCCCTCGGGCTCGGTGCACAGCAGCGCACCTCGATGCCGGCAGATGTTGAGAAAGGCGCGCAGCCGTCGATCCCGCCCCCGCACCAGCAGCACGCTTTCGCGTCCCACCTGTACGGCCTTGAATTGCCCTGGCTCGTTCAGGTCGGCCGCGCGCACGACGCAAAACCACATGCTTTCGAACACGTGCTGTTGCTCGGCGGCAAACACGGCGGCACTGGTGTAGTAGGCCCCGCCCAGGGTGGGCAGCAAAGCCGAGGGTTGCCGGACAGCGGTCATACGGTCACCAGCCTCTGTGGGTCGAACAGCGAAATCGGTTGGCTGGTAGCGCCCTCGGTCACCAGGTCGGCAAGAATCTCGCCGACAACCGGCACGAACTTGAAGCCGTGCCCGGAGAATCCACAGGCCACGGTCACCGCAGGACAGTACGGATGTCGTGCGATGGCGAAATGCTGATCGGGTGTGTTGGAGTACATGCAGGTCGCCGCTTGCAGGCAGGTGCCGGCGAGCGCCGGCAATAATTCGCCGACCCGGGTGATCATCTCGTGGATCTCCTGCGGCCCAACCACCCGGTCGATGGTGTCCGGGGTGCAGGCGATCCCTTTGCGGAAGAACGCGACCTTGACCCCGCCGCGTGGTCCGTCGATGGCGGGGAAGCCGTAAATCTGTGCGCCGGAATCATTCTCGGCGATGAAGATCGGGTGATCCCGGAACCCGGCCGTGCCGCCAACCGGGTCCAGCCAGTACATCACCTGGCGTTGCACCGTGATCGGAATGCCCAATTGGCTCAGCAGCTCCGGTGCCCAGGCGCCGGGGCAGACCACCAGCTGTTCGGCGGTGTAGGTGCCGCGGCCGGTGGTGACCCGCACGCCGCTGGTGGTCGTGGTCCAGTTCAGCACCGGCTCCTCGAATTGCAGTGTTGCCCCCGATCGCTTTGCCAGCTCCAGGTGTGCACGCACCGTCAGTTCAGGGCGAGCCAAACCCGCCTTGGCTTCGTAGAGCGCGATGTCTGTGGGCTGCGGGGTGAAATTCGGGAAGCGGGCCGCGATCTGCGGGGCGTCGAGCACCTCGTGCGGCAGATTCCACTCGCGGCTGGCCCGCAGGCTGCCGGCTACGGTCGCGCAGTCCGGCGGTCCGATGAACAGGCCGCCGGTGAGTCGGTAGATGTCGCTCTGGGCATCGATGGCCAGCCTCTCCCACAGCTCATAGGACCGCAGCAGCAGTGGCACGTAACCGGGATCCTCGAAGTAGGACTGGCGGATGATCCGGGAGCCGCCGTGGCTGGATCCCTTATTGTGGGCCGGTTGATGACGCTCCAGGCCGAGCACTCGGCGGCCCCGGGCGGCCAGATGATAGGCGGCCGCGCTTCCCATGCCGCCCAGTCCGATCACAATCACGTCGTAACCCGTTGTCGCCATGACGAGTTACCTCCGTATCCGGGTGGACTCTGGATCGACCGCCGGTTGCTGGTGGACGCTCGCCGGGTAGCGCCGGCCGCGGTGGTCGACGGTGACGGTGTCACCAATCGACGATTCGGCCGGCAGCCAGGTGTAGGCGATGGTGCGGCCAATCGTGGGCGAATACCCGGCACTGGTCACGAATCCAATGCAGACATCGCCGGCAAACACCGGCTCCTTGCCCAGTGCCGCCGCGGCGGGATCGTCGAAGACAATGCACTGCAGTACCTTTCGCGCAGCGGCGTCCACCAGCGCGGCCTTGCCGATGAAGTCTTTGGACATCCGAACCGCGAAGCCCAGGCCGGCCTCATCCGGGCGGTGCTCGGCGGTCATGTCGGTGCCCCACGCGCGGTAGCCCTTCTCCATGCGCAGGCTGTTGAACGCGATGCGTCCGGCGGCAATGGCCTGGTGGCCGGCGCCAGCCGCCCACAACAGGTCCCACAGGGCGCCGCCGTAGCTGGCTTCGGTATAGATCTCCCAGCCCAGCTCGCCGACATAAGACACCCGCAGCATGGTTACCGGGATGGGCTCCAGATAGGTCTGCAGCAACCGGAAGTATGGGAACGCTTGGTGTGACAGATCGTCTCGGCACAACGGCTGCACGAGGTCCCGCGCGGCCGGCCCCCACACCCCGATGCAGCAGGTGCCTCCGGTGATATCGCGCAGCGTGACGCTGCCGTCTTGGGGCAGATGACGACTCAGCCAGTCGAAGTCCTGGGGCCCATTGGCGCCGACCTGAAAACGGGTCGTGCCGAGTCGGGCGACGGTGAGATCGCTGCGGACGCCGCCCGTCTCATCGAGCATCAAGGTGTAGGTGACCGATCCGACGCCCTTGTCGATGTCGTTGGTAGTCAGCCGCTGCAGCAGGTCGACCGCACCGGCACCGCTGACTTCGTAGCGGGTCAGCGGTGTCATGTCGTAGAGGGCGACGCGTTCACGCGTCCACTGCGCCTCGGCGATCGCGATGGGCGACCAGTAGCGTGCCGCCCAGTCGTCACGCTCGGGAAACGCCACATTGCGGCCGGCGAGCTCCCGAACCAGCTCGGCATTGGCTTGAAACCATGCGGGTCGCTCCCAGCCACCGCCCTCGTAGAAGTAGGCGCCCAGTTCGCGCTGGCGGTGGTGGAATGGGCTGGTGCGCAGGCCGCGCAGCGCGCTGCGGTACTGGTGGGGATGAACGATGTCGTAGACCTCGACGAAGGCCTGCTCGCAGGTCTCGTCGATGAATCGTGGGCTGCGCGCAAAGTCCTCGAACCGGTACAGGTCGCATTCGTGCACGTCGATCGACGGGGTGCCGTCGACGATCCACTCCGCGACCGCTTTGGCCACCCCGGCCGAATGGGTCACCCACACCGCCTCGGCAACCCAGAACCCGCCCAACTCCCGGTGCTCGCCGAGCAGCGAATACCCGTCGGGCGTGAACGAGAAGATGCCGTTGAAGCCCTCGTCAACCTTGGTGTCCCCGAGCGCAGGCAGCAGTCGCACGCAGTCACGCCAGGCCGGTTCGAAGTCCTCCTCGGTGAAAGGGAGCATCGAGGGCATCGGTTCACCGGCGGTGTCGGCCAGCAACGTGGACATGTCCACGGGCATCGGCTGGTGCCCGTAGGAGCCGATGCCAAGGCGGTCGACGTGTTCGCGAAAATAAAGGCCGGCGTCTTGGTGGCGCAGGATCGGCAGGCTCGCCGGGGCGTCTTCGGTGTTGCGCCCGACCAGCGGTGCGACCTGGCCGGTCTTGGCGTACTGGTGCGCCATCGGCACCAGCGGCAGCACCAGGCCCACCTGTTTGGCCAGCTGTGCGCCCCAGAATCCCGCCGCGCAGACCACGATGTCGGCCTCGATGACACCGCGACTCGTGTGGACTCCGGTGACCCGGCCGTTGTGATCGGCCACCTGCTGCACCTCGGTCTCGGCCAGGAAGACCGCGCCCCGCGCGATCGCCCGCCGAGCTTGCGCTTCGACCGCGCGTACCGCCGAGGCCAGGCCGTCGCTCGGGGTGTGAAAGCCGCCCAGGATTCCCGCGCGGTCCAACAGTGGGTGCAGCTCGACGCACTGGTCCGGGCCGACCAGCCGCCCCGGCACTCCCCAGGCCTGCGCCCAACCCGCCTTGCGATGCAGGTCCGCCCAGCGCTCGGCGGTGGTGGCGACCTCGAGCCCGCCCACCCGGTTGAACACCGCCCCATCGCGATGGTGCAGTCCGGAGAATTTGTCCACGGTGTAGCGAGCGAATGCGCTCATGGTTTTCGACGGGTTGGTCGCAAACACCAGGCCGGGGGCATGCGACGTGGATCCGCCGGTGGTGAACAAGGGCCCGCGGTCGACCACCGTGACATCGATGACCCCCCCGGGCGGTCAGCTCGTCGGCGAGCGAAGCCCCAACGATGCCGGCACCCACGATGACGATCTTCGGTCCCATAACGCCACCCACTTGCACTGTGTTCCGTAATGCGGAACAAGTTTTGTAATGCGCAACATGGTGAGGTCTGGCGCGGCCGCTGTCAAGCGGACACGAAGGGACCCGGAAACGGCGCGGGCGGGGCCGCGGCATTGGCTGGCCCCAGCCGTCTCCGGGTTGTCCAAAAAATGCTGGTGAGCAGGGGCTTGCACCCCGGTGCGGCTAGCGGAGGCTTACCGGTTGGGGTTGCGAATCGATCAATGGCGCGCGGCGCCGACCGCCGCGGTCTGATAGTCCCAGGGATCGAAGGGGGCGGAGGCGGTGCCGGTAGGTGGCTGCCATCTGGTGAAGAAGTGGACGGCCGGATGTGCGCTCTCCGATGCCGCGATGCCCAGCGCCGCGCGGACCTCGGCCAGCGGTCGGTCCAGGAGCTCTTCGTACGGGGCCGCCATCAGGTTCTGCGCGGCCCGCCCGCGTGCTACCGCCTGGCGCCAGAACTCGCGTTTGCGCCGCCATGAGCCGCCGCGTACCACCGCGCACGCGATGAATCCGAAAATCGCTGTGGCTCGGCACTTTCCAAGCTGGCCGTGATGCAGGCCCAGGTTGCCGATCTCGCCGCCCAGGTCGGGTCCGTAGCCGCCCAGCACGTGGAACATGTCATGCAAGACGGTGCCCCGCTTGATCATGTAGCCGAAGTCGGGGTCCCAGCCATTGCGTTCGATGACCGGCTCGATGACGTCGCGGGCATCGAATACCCCCGCATCGAGGCGGTGTTGACGCAGGAAATCGCGATAGGCGGCGCCGAGTGAGCCCGGCGGCAACGTAGCCAGGTAGTCGTCGTCACCGAGTCGCGCCATCAGGTCGGGCTTTGTCTCGAGCAGCCGGCGTCCCTGCGGGAGTCGGGCGCGTTTGTCGAACTCGCGCTGCAGGGTCGGGTAGCCGAAGGCGATCACGGCTTCGAATACCTGGTCGTGATTGAACCGAAGGCCGAACACGTGGCCCAGTGCGCGAACACCGGTCCGCATCTGCCCGTACCGTGCCGTTGTGGACGGGATAGCCATCTACCAAATAATAGACATACTGTAATCGATGTCAACTAAAATTCCAGCCGGAGCATCCGGCGTGCGGCGACGCGGCCGGCCCGCGGGGGGCGGCAATACCCCGGAGCAGGCGCGTCGTCTGCTGGTGCAAACGGCCGAGCGTTGCTTTGCCGAAAATGGTCTGGATATGACCATGGCGGAGGTTGCCAAGCGGGCGGGCGTCTCACGCGCTGTGCTCTATCGGCATTTCGGTGGGCGTGATGAGTTGGTGGTCGCGGTTGCGGTTCAGGTGATGGATCGCTATGTCGCACGAGTGGTTGATGACCTGATGCCCACGGACGACGTTGCCGCCCTGATCACCGAGTCATTGGTTTTTGTGACCACGGTGGTCAGTCGTGATCCCCTGCTCGAGTTGCTGTCCATGGGAGCCGAGCACGGCGTCGCCAGTTTGCTGGCCAACTCCCCGGTGTTGTGTGGGAAGGTGGCCGGCCTCTACGAGCAGGTGTTCGTCCTATTCCGGGACCGGTTGCGAGTGGGCTTGGAGCCCGGTGATGTCGGGCGATACGTCCTCGGGGTAGCGCTTTCGCTGCTGATGAACGTGATACCGGGGTCGGATGACCCTGCGACGGTCCGTCGCTATGTCCGGACCTTCGTGCTGCCGGCGATTGTCGCGTCCCCGCCCGACGCGGTGTGGGTGTTTGTCTGAGCCGCCGGTAACTTCCCCGTGTCGCGCGCGGCGGCGCACCGCGGTGGTGCGCTCGTGCGGCCATACACTGGGCCATCGTGGGTATGCTCTTCGGGTTTTCGCCGTGGCTGGTCTACTGGGTGTTGGTCGGCAATGTCCCTTTCGAGACGGCGGTCGCGGTCGCACTGTTGATTGCCCTGGCGGTGCTGGCGGTAGGGCGCTCCGCTCAAAGGCCCGGTCGCACCGTCGAAATATGTTCTGTCGCAACATTTTCGGTGCTGACCGTGCTGACATTCGCACTCAGCGAGGCGTTTCTGGCGCGATGGATCGTGGCGGTGAGTAACTTCGGCATCTTCCTGGTCGCTGTTCTCGGATTGCTGATGGGCAAACCGCTTGTGCGCGAATACGCGGCCGCCGAATTGCCCTCCGACGTGGTCAACACCGAGTTGTTCAAGCGAATGACGATGATCCTGACCTGGATCTGGGTTGCCGCGTTCGCCGGTATGACGCTCTCATCACTGGTTCCGCCGGTCGTGGAAAGTGACGCCACCATCCTTGACACCAAGACCCCGGTGTCGTTCATGTGCTAATGGGTCATTCCGGTGTCGCTGCTGGGTTTGGCGGCGCTGGCTTCTCAGTTGCTGCCCACCCGGATGCTTGCCGGCATCGACGACGTTGTCCGGGAGACCTCGTTCGTCGCTTACGACGAAGCGACCATCGACGAGCTGTACTACCTTGCCCAAGAACACGCCAACCGGGAAGTCGGTCCGGGTAAGGAGGCCTACAACGTGAAGGTCGGCGGGATGGGGACACCCCTGACCGGCGACGAGGCGCGCAAATCCTGGCCCTCAACCTATAAAGTGCGTGACAAGCGGCGCTAGCGCCTGCTTCCGTACACCCGCACTACAACTTTTCCTGCTAAATCATGCGTATGGCATTTATGGCGAGACGATGGGTAGCGACGGTTGGGTTGTCGATTGCGCTGACAGCCTGCTCGTCGAGCACCTCAGATCCCACCGCCGCGTACGCGGGCAACATGGACTTGAGTACCGCAACCGGCACAGCGTTGGCGATCTCACCGGGCCGGATGTTGGCGGCCACCCACGGCGTGACACCGGTGGCGTTCGGCAAACCCGCGCACGGCCGCATCGCCTACGGCGAAAACGGTGCCATGATCTACACCCCCGACCCGGGCTTCACCGGTACCGATGAACTCGCCGTCACGGTCAGCCACGCGGTCAAGCTCTTCGCCGAGGACCAACTGCCGCTGGCCACCGTCGGCGGCGTCGCGATCAAGGCCAGCGCACACGGATCGGGAATCGCCGCGGTGCCGGGCAGTGCTGATGAAATCTATGGCATCACCGACCGCGGTCCCAACGTCGACGGGCGTACCCCGAATGAAAAGGTGCTCCCGGTACCCGAATTCCATCCGCACATCGCCAAGCTCAAACTCGCCGATGGCGTGGCAACGGTGGAGCGAATCATCACGCTGCACGGTCCGGCCGGACGTCCGATGCTCGGACTGGTGTCCCCGCAGGCGAATACCGGGGAGGCCTTGGTAGACCTCAACGCAACGCCGCTGCCGCCTTCCGATTACGGCGTGGACCCCGAGGGTCTGGTCGCCATGTACGACGGCAGCTTCTGGGTATCCGACGAGTACGGTCCCTACCTCATCCACTTCGACGACAACGGCAAAGAGCTGGAACGCTTTTCACCGTTTGACGGGACGCTGCCCCGGGAGCTGTCACTGCGCAGCCCCAACCGCGGCATCGAGGGTCTAACCATCACCCCGGACGGCTCCACGCTGGTGGGGATCATGCAGTCGGCCATCCAGACGCCCGAGCTGGCCGGCCCGGCCAAGTCGGTCCCGATCGTGCGCATCGTGACCGTCAACCTCATTGACCCCAGAAACGTCCACGAATACCTGTATCCGCTGGACAATCCCCAGCAGACGAAGGTCGCTGTCTCCGATATCACCGCGCTGAGCGCCACCACGTTCCTGGTCGACGAGCGCGACAACGAGCCGGCGCCCAAGGGAAACAAGAAGATCTACCTGGTGGATACCGCCGACGCCACCGACGTCGGACCCCGCTCGACGGTGCCCGGTGCGGTGTATCAGGCGGACGCCGGCGGCTTGCTCATCGACGGTGTTCCGATCGAAACCGCGGTGGGCGTCAGCACCGACGCCGACGCCGTCGCCAAGCTCAAGGCCGCCGGCATCACGGTGGCGTCCAAGACCCTCAAACTCGATCTCGGAGCCCTGGTGCGCACGCTGAGTCCCAACGGTGACTTCTTCGGGCACGACAAGATCGAAGGCCTGATCAGCCCGGACGGCGGCAAGACGCTGATCATGGCAAATGACAGCGATTTCGGGCTGGCCGGGTTGGCCTCGGACACGCCGCCCATGCGGCTCGAGCCCAAGATGTTGCCCAACGGCTCCCAAGACAATGGCGAGATTCTCATCGTCGACACGACCCAGCTGCCGGCGAAAACCGAATCGGTGACGGTCTCCATCAGGGTCGGTTGAGCGCGGTGGACCGGAGCGCTCAGCCCGCCACCGGGCGAAGGCGAAAAACCCGGATCTCGCGGGGCGCGCAGCTGCTGCGATAACCCTCGTAGCCGGCGTAGAAGTCCGTGGCGCTGGCCCACGCCGCCGCGCGCGCATCGCCGGTGAGCAGTTCGGCCCGGTACGGCCCGGGCGGCCCTTTGAACTGCACCGTGCACTCGGGGTGTGCCAGCAAGTTGGCACTCCACGCGGGATGGTTGGGACGCCCGTAGTTGGACCCGATGGCCAACAGTCCGTCGGAGTCCTCGATCAACGCCAGGGGATGCACCCGGGGCTGGCCGGACTTGGTGCCCGTCGAGGTGAGCAGGCCTACTTTGTTCAAGCCCCCGAAGCTCAGCCGGCCGCCGGTCCGTGGGATCAGCGCCTTGTCGATGGGTGGGGCAACGCGGAGCATGACGACGTAGCCCACCCGGGTCATCAGGACGCGCTCCAGCAGCGCCTCATCGAGTCGCAACCGTCGCCCGCGCCGCGGGCTGTACCTGCGAAACGCCACGAGTAGCACAGTAATCGATCGGAGCGGAGCCCACATTGGGGTTTGTGGGGGTTCGCGGCGGTTATGGCGTCGTAGGTTGAATGGGTCGGATGCGTCGAGTCCTCCGCAGGCAAGGAGCGTTGCGATGATCAAGGACAACTCATGACAAGCGACATGGGAGACCGCGACTATCCCCAGATGGCGGCCGCCCGCGGACGGATCCAGCCAGCGCCGCGCCGGGTGCGCGGCTATCTAGGCCACGAACTGGTCTTCGACACCACACAGGCTCGCTACGTGTGGAAAGTGCCGTACTACCCCGCGTACTACGTGCCATTGGCCGACGTCCGAGCGGAGTTCCTCAGGGACGAGAACCATGCGCAGCGGGTCCAGTTGGGTGCCTCGCATCTGTACTCCGTCGTCGGCTCCGGGGCGACGCAGACCCATCCGTCGGCCGCGCGGGTGTTCGACGCCGACGGTGCGAGTCCGGTAGCGGGCACCGTGCGGTTCGACTGGGACGTGCTGCGGTGGTTCGAGGAAGACGAACAGATCTATGGCCATCCGCGCAATCCCTACTCGCGCGTCGACGCGCTGCGCTCGCAACGACATGTCCGGGTCGAACTCGACGGTGTCGTGCTTGCCGATACCGGCGCTCCCGTGCTGCTGTTCGAGACCGGACTGCCCACCAGGTACTACATCGATCCAACCGACGTCGCCTTCGAGCATCTGGAACCGAGCGCGACCCAGACGTTGTGCCCCTACAAGGGGACGACCACCGGCTATTGGTCGGTGCGGGTGGGCGACAGCGTGCATCCGGACCTGGCGTGGACCTACCACTACCCGTTGCCCGCCGTCGCCGCAATCGCCGGGTTGGTGGCGTTTTACAACGAAAAACTTGACATTAGCGTCGACGGTGTCAACCTATCCCGGCCCCGTACGCACTTTGGCTAGGTTTGAGCATAAACACGGTGTGAGATTTGCCTCTCCCGGTGTTGGAATATAAGAGATTCTTATTTGACGTCCGCGACCAGGGCATTTGGACTGTTGGCGACACGTGCCAAAAGGGCAGATCAAGCTATTCTTGGACGTTTGCTGCGAATTCCCTGTGTAAATGATTCAGAATTGCATTCTGAGCGCCGGCTGAGGCGGCCGAGTGACATAGGTAACAGCAATAAAATTGAAATCTATTTACCCAGAATTAAGGAGCTAGACTCGGGCGAAAGCAGTCGATCAGCGCCTTTTTGGTGCTGAAATCCGGTTTGGATCGGGCGGCGAGGATCGCACAGGGTTGTCGCGATATGCGGCGCCCGCATGGAGTTTTCAAAACAGCAAAGGCGGTGCCAACGTGAGCGACGTGAACGGCCAGCAGACCGGCTGGAATGATCGCGATGGCGGGGATGTCCAGGTCTTCGAGTTGGGTACCGCACCCGATTTCCCGACCTCCGTCGAGATTGCGGTGGCCAACGGGCCCATCGGTGACATCGGCATCAGTCCCGACGGCAGTCGCCTGATGGTGACCAACTACGGCGACAACAGCGTGTCGGTGATCGACACCGACACCTGCCGGGTGGTGGAGACCATCACCGGCCTCGATGAGGCTTTCGCGGTCACCGCGGGCGGCCCAGCCGCCAACCGCGCCTACGTGAGCACCGTTTCGACGGCGTATGACGCCATTGCCGTCATCGATGTCGCTACCAACGCCGTCGTCTCCACCCACCCGCTGGCGCTCAGCGTCAGTGACCTGGCGGCCAGCTCGGATGGAAAGTACGTCTACGCCGGCCGTAACGGCGCTCGCGGTGCCGACATCGCTGTTCTTGACACCGCAACGGGCCGCGTCGATGTGGTCGACATCGCTACCAAGCCTGGCCTCACCACCGAATGTGTCCGCGTCAGCGCCGACGGCAACCGCGTTTACGTCGGCGCCAACGGACCGTCCGGCGGTCAGCTCATCGTCGTGGCAACGCATGCGGAGTCCGAACTCAATCCGGTCCGGGGCGGACGCGCACGCTCGCGGGGCAGGAATGGCCAGGGCGTGGCCGGATCTGTCGTGCAGCAGTTCCCGCGCGATCTGCGCATCATCGACACGATTGAGATCGGCTCTTCGGTTCGTGATGTCGTGATCAGCCCCGACGGCACCACCGCCTACGTCGCCAGTTGCGGCGCCGACTTCGGCGCGGTGATCGACGTTGTCGACACCCGCACCCGCAAGATCACCGGCACCCGCAAGATCGAGGAGATCGGCGGTCTGATCACCCGGCTTTCCATCGGCGGCAACGGCGAGCGTGCCTACCTGGTGAGCGAGGACCGTGTCACCGTGCTCAGCGCGCGCTCGCAGGATGTCATCGGCACCGTCCGGGTCAACCAGCCGTCCGCCGCGATCGAAAGCCCGGGCGGCGACCGCCTGTACGTCGCTGACTATTCCGGAACGGTCACCATGACGTTGGTTGATCTGGGCGTGTCAGCCATCGACAACGCCCTGTGCCAGGGTCTGTCGGCCGATTGGGTCATGCCTGAGCTGCTGCAGTTCGAGGCGGCGCTGGCCTAGCGCCCCCTACTGGACGCGGTTCTGCGGGGGAGCCCGTTTCTTATGGTGGTGCTCGGCGATAGCATTCGCCGGAGGCCGACACGAGGCGGTGCTGCGCCGGGACCCGTAAGGCGGTACATCGATGTACAGCACGATGCAGGATTTTCCTCTGACGATCACCGCGATCATGCGCCACGGCTGTGGCGTTCACGGGTCGCGGCAGGTGATCACCGCGACCGGTGACGCCTACCGTCAGACCACCTATCGCGAAGTTGGACAGCGTGCCGCCCAACTGGCAAACGCGCTGCGCGGACTGGGCATTTCCGGTGACCAACGGGTGGCCACGTTCATGTGGAACAACGCCGAACACCTGGTGACCTACCTGGCGGTGCCGTCGATGGGGGCGGTACTGCACACCCTCAATATCCGACTGTTCGCCGAGCAGATCGCCTACGTCGCCAACGAGGCCGAAGACCAGGTGGTCCTGGTCGACCTGTCCTTGACCAACCTGCTGGCTCCAGTGCTGCCCAACCTCGACACCGTGCACACGGTGATCGCGGTCGGGGAGGGGGACACCGCGGCGCTGGAAGAGTCGGGCAAGACCGTGCTGCGCTACGACGAGCTGCTCGACGGCCAATCGACCGAGTTCGATTGGCCGCACATCGACGAGAACTCCGCCGCCGCCATGTGTTACACCAGCGGTACCACCGGACACCCGAAAGGTGTTGTATACAGCCATCGTTCAAGCTTTTTGCACTCGATGGCGACCTGTACCGCAAACGGTATCGGCGTGGGATCCAGCGATCGGGTGCTGCCGATCGTGCCGATGTTTCATGCCAACGCCTGGGGGCTGCCCTACGCCGCACTGATGGCCGGCGCGGATCTGGTGCTACCCGACCGCCATCTCGACGCCAGGTCGCTGGTCCACATGGTGGAGAACCTGCGCCCCACCCGGGCCGGCGCGGTGCCGACCATCTGGAACGACGTCATGCACTACCTGGAGAAAAATCCCGGCCACGACGTGTCCTCGTTGGGGCTGGTGGCCTGCGGTGGCTCGGCGGTTCCGGAATCGCTGATGCGGACGTTCGAAGAAAAGTACGGCGTCCAAATCCGGCAGTTGTGGGGGATGACGGAAACGTCGCCGTTGGCCACCATGGCCTGGCCGCCGCCGGGAACCCCGCCGGATCGGCACTGGGCGATCCGGTCCACGCAGGGCCAGCCGGTGTGCGGCGTGGAAACCAGGATCGTCGACGACAACGGCGAGGCGCTGCCCAACGACGGCCAGGCCGTGGGTGAGGTAGAGGTCCGCGGCCCGTGGATCACCGGCGCCTACTACCTGGGCTATGACCAGTCCAAGTTCGATTCCGGCTGGCTGCGCACCGGCGATGTCGGGCGCATCGATGAGCTGGGCTTCATCACGTTGACCGACCGGGCCAAGGATGTCATCAAGTCCGGC
Organism: Mycobacterium ulcerans subsp. shinshuense; assembly: GCF_002355775.1. Lineage (NCBI taxonomy): Bacteria > Bacillati > Actinomycetota > Actinomycetes > Mycobacteriales > Mycobacteriaceae > Mycobacterium > Mycobacterium ulcerans. The sequence continues at coordinate 1,076,762 of NZ_AP017624.1, forward strand.
GGGGAATGGATCTCCTCGGTGGAGTTGGAGAACTGTCTGATCGCTCATCCCGATGTGGTCGAGGCCGCGGTGGTGGGCGTCCCCGACGAGCGCTGGCAGGAGCGGCCGCTGGCCGTCGTGGTTCGCCGCGAGGGGGCCACGGTCAGCGCCGCGGAGTTGCGAAAGTTCCTTGCGGACCGGGTTGTTCGATGGTGGCTGCCCGAACGGTGGGCATTTGCCGATCAGGTTCCGCGCACCAGTGTGGGTAAGTACGACAAGAAGACCATCAGGGCCGGTTATGCGGAGGGCGTCTACCAGGTCACCGAGGTGCACAACTGAGCGCGAGCAGACACAGACTCGCATAGCCTCGGCGCCAATCGTGCGATTCTGTGTCTGCTCGCCAGAGGCAGCGAGCCAGCGCAACGAAGCGCGAGGAAGGTGGGGTCATGGGCCTGCGAGTCGTGCAGTGGGCAACCGGGTCGGTCGGTGTTGCCGCAATCAAAGGTGTTCTCGAGCATCCCGAACTCGAACTCGTCGGCTGCTGGGTGTACTCGGAGGCCAAGAGCGGCGTCGACGTCGGTGAGATCATCGGGACGCCGCCGTTGGGCGTGATCACGACCAACAGCGTCGACGAGATTCTCGCACTCGACGCCGACGCGGTGATCTATGCGCCGCTGATGCCCAGCGTCGATGTGGTTGCGGCTCTGCTGCATTCGGGCAAGAACGTGGTCACGCCGCTGGGCTGGTTCTACCCGACCGAAAAGGAAGCTGCCCCACTCGAAGTCGCTGCGCAGTCCGGCAACGTCACGTTGCACGGTGCCGGCATCGGCCCGGGCGCGGCCACCGAACTGTTCCCGCTGTTGCTGTCGGTGATGTCCACCGGCGCGACTTTCGTTCGCTCCGAGGAGTTTTCCGACTTACGCACCTACGGTGCGCCGGACGTGCTGCGCTATGTGATGGGTTTCGGGGGCAGCCCGGACAGTGCGCTGACCGGGCCGATGCAAAAGCTGCTCGACGGCGGCTTCATGCAGTCGGTCCGGCTCTGCGTGGACCGCCTCGGCTTTGCCGCCGACCCGCAGATCCGCACCTCGCAAGAGGTGGCGGTGGCAACCGCGCCGATCGAATCGCCGATCGGAGTGATCGAGCCGGGCCAGGTGGCGGGGCGCCGCTTCCACTGGGAGGCCGTGGTTGGCGACACGGCGGTCGTCGAGATCACCGTGAACTGGCTGATGGGTGAGGAAAACCTAGACCCTCCACGGTCTTTCGGCCCCGCCGGGGAGCGCTACGAGATCGAGGTGCGCGGACATCCCGACGCCTTTGTCACCATCAAGGGGTAGCAGCCCGACAGTGTGGCCGCGGGTTTGCAGAGCAACCCGGGAATCGTCGCCACGGCGGCGCACTGCGTTAACGCCGTCCCGGCGACCTGCGCGGCACCGGCGGGCATCCAAAGCTTCTTCGACTTGCCGCTGATCACCGGCCGGGCCGCACCCGAGCTGTCTGGCTGATCGGTCGCCGCGGGGGGCGCTCGTCGGCCTCGGGCATGACGGGTGAGCCGACCCGTGTCGACACGCCCGCGAGGGGTGCCATTGCGCCACGGATTTACGTAGGCTGCGATTCATGGCCAACGGAAAACCCAACATCCTTGTCATTTGGGGCGACGACATCGGCATCACCAATCTCAGCTGCTACAGCGACCAGGGCTCCGGCGTTGTTGATTAGCAGGCTTGTGAGCTGGGTTGATGATCTTTGGTGCCGCGCTATTGGGGCCGGAGTGTAGGCACGGGCTATCTGGAGAACGATCGAGTTGGTTACTGTTCGTCGTTGGTCTGGAGTTGCCCGTGCCTACCGTTTCAGTATTGCCTGTGTCGTCGGTTCCAGAGGTGTTCGACCGCTGGAGTCCTGGTGTGCGCAGCGAGCTCATCGGATCGGAGTTTCTCGATGTGTTGGCCTCGGTGCCAGACCCGAGGGACCCGCGCGGTCGGAGGTATTCGCTGATGGCTTTGTTGGCGATCGCGGTTCTGGCCACTGCCGCGGGGATGCGCGGCTATGCTGGTTTTGCCACATGGGCGCCCACCGCTCCCGATGATGTGTTGGCCCAATTAGGGGTCCGGTTCCGGCGGCCCAGTGAGAAGACCTTCCGCGCTGTTTTGTCTCGGCTAGACCCCGCCGACCTCAACGCCAGGATGGGCAGTTACTTCACTGCACACGTGGCCAGCAGCGATCCCAGTGGATTGGTGCCGATCGCGTTGGACGGCAAGATGCTGCGTGGTGCTTTACGCGCCAAAGCGACAGCCACGCATCTCGTGTCGGTGTTCGCCCACCGTGCCCGATTGGTGCTCGGTCAACTCGCTGTCGCCGAGAAAAGCAATGAAATTCCCTGCGTACGTGCCCTGCTCACGCTGCTGCCGGGTAGCTTGCGGTGGCTGGTCACCGTGGATGCGATGCATACCCAGGTCGTCACCGCGAAGTTGATCTGCGCCACCTTGAAGTCGCACTATCTGATGATCGTCAAGTCCAACCAAGCCAAAATACTTGCGCGTATCACCGCGCTGCCCTGGGCCGAGGTGCCCGCAGCCGCTACCGACGACTCCCGCGGCCACGGCCGTGTCGAGACCCGCACCCTGCAAATCATCACCGCTGCACGAGGAATCGGCTTCCCCTACGCAAAACAAATCATCCGGATCACTCGTGAACGCTTGATCACCGCCATCGACCAGCGCAGCGTGGAGGTGGTCTATGCCATCTGCAGCCTGCCGTTCGAGCACGCCCGCCCTACCGCGATCATGGCCTGGATGCGTCAACACTGGGGAATCGAGAACAGCCTGCACTGGATGCGCGACGTCACCTTCGACGAAGACCGTCAAAGGGCACATACCGGAAACGGCGCACAGGTCCTAGCAACGCTACGCAACACCGCGATCAATCTGCACCGCCTCAACGGCGCCGACAACATCGCCGAAGCCTGCCGGATCACCGCTTTGACCGCCAACCGCCGCCTAGACCTCCTCAATCCACAATTCCCCAGCTCACAAGCCTGCTAATCAACAACGCCGGAGCCCTGCTACAGCGACGGTTTGATGGGATATCGCACGCCGCACATCGATCGGATCGCCAACGAAGGCATGCGGTTCACCGACGCCTACGGGGAGCAGAGCTGCACCGCAGGCCGTGCGGCGTTTATCAGTGGGCAGAGCGTGTACCGCACCGGCATGAGCAAGGTTGGAATGCCGGGCTCCGACATCGGCTGGTCGGGCCAGGACCCAACCATCGCCGACCTGCTCAAACCACTTGGCTATGCCACCGGGCAGTTCGGCAAGAATCACCTCGGCGACCGCAACAAGCACCTGCCGACCGTGCACGGGTTCGACGAATTCTTCGGAAACCTCTACCACCTCAATGCCGAGGAAGAGCCAGAGCTGCCGGACTATCCCAAAAGCGATCGATTTCCGGTGCTAGCCGAGTTGAACCGGCCGCGCGGCGTTCTCCGGTGTTGGGCCACCGAGGAGGTTTCCGACGAGCCCGACGACCCGAAATACGGGCCGGTGGGCAAGCAACGCATCGTGGACACCGGCCCGCTGACCAAACAGCGCATGGAGACCATCGATGACGAAACCACCGAGGCCTGTGTGGATTTCATCAAACGGCAGGACGCGGCGGACACGCCGTTCTTTGTGTGGATGAACATGACCCACATGCACCTGCGCACTCACACCAAGCCGGAAAGCGTGGGCCAGGCCGGGGTGTGGCAGTCGCCCTACCACGACACCATGATCGACCACGACCGAAACGTCGGTCAGCTCCTTGATGCTCTGGACGAACTGGGCATCGCGCAGGACACCATCGTCATCTACAGCACCGACAACGGCCCACACGCCAACACCTGGCCCGACGGCGCAACAACCCCCTTCCGCAGTGAGAAGAACACCAACTGGGAAGGCGCATTCCGCATTCCGGAGATGATTCGCTGGCCGGGCAAGATCTCCGCGGGCGTGGTCTCCAACGAGATCATCCAGCATCACGACTGGTTGCCCACCTTCTTGGCGGCCGCCGGCGAGCCCGACATCATCGAAAAGTTGAAGAAGGGCCACAAGATCAGCGTCAGGGGAGACGACAAGGAGTTCAAGGTCCACCTCGATGCCTTCAACCTGCTGCCGTATCTGACCGGTGAGGTCGAAGAGAGTCCGCGCCAGGGGTTCATTTACTTCTCCGACGACTGCGATGTACTGGGTATCCGTTTCCACAACTGGAAGATCGTCTTCCAAGAACAGCGCTGCCAGGGGACGCTGCAGGTCTGGGCCGAACCATTCGTTCCGCTGCGGGTGCCCAAGATCTTCAATCTTCGCACCGATCCTTTTGAGCGGGCTGACATTACATCCAACACCTACTACGACTGGTTCCTCGACCACGATTTCATCGCCTTCTACGGCACCGCGATATGCACGCAATTCCTCGAGACATTCAAGGAGTTTCCGCCGCGGCATCCACCGGCCAGCTTCACGATCGATCAGGCCGTGGAGAAGCTGCAGGCGATCGTAAAGGACTAGATGCTCGTGCATTGGAACGACGGCCCCACCAAGGCGGCGATCGTCGATTTTGTCGATCAGACCGTCGCTGAGGTGGAGCCCGAGGCACGTATCGCGGTGTTCGACAACGACGGGACACTGTGGTGTGAGAAGCCGATGTATATCCAGCTGGACTTCCTGGTCCGCCGGTTCGCCGAGCAGGTTGCGGCTGACCCGTCGTTGCGGGAGCGCCAGCCCTACAAGGCGGTGTACGAGGATGACCTGCGCTGGATCGGTGACGCCGTCACCAAGTATTACCAAGGTGATGACACCGACCTGAAACCTCTTGTTGGGGCAATACTTTCCGCGCATGAGGCGATTACTGTCGAGGAACACGCCAGCCGGGTGCGGGCATTCTTCGCCGAGGCGACACACCCGACTCTGGGCCGTCCCTATCGGGAATGCGGGTACCTGCCGATGGTGGAGTTATTGCAGTACCTGGCCGGCAACGGATTCACCAACTACATCGTCTCCGGAGGTGGCCGGGACTTCATGCGCCCGATCACCGGTGCGCTCTACGACATTCCGCCGGAGCGGGTGGTGGGCAGCTCAGTGGGGCTGATCTATCGCGACGGCAGCCTGTTCACCACCGCGCAGCCGGAATTCCTCGACGACGGTCCGATGAAACCGGTGCGGTTATGGAGCCGAATCGGGCGCCGTCCGATTTTCGCTGCCGGCAACTCCAACGGGGATATCGAAATGCTCGAATTTGCCGACACACCTGGCGGATCCGCGCTGCGGCTGCTGGTTCGCCACGATGACACGGAGCGCGAATTCGATTACACCGCAGGGGCCGAACGGGCACTCGACCAGGCCGCCGCGTCGGGCTGGGTGGTGTCCAGCATCAAAAATGACTGGGCGACCGTCTTCGGTGACTGACGATCTGATCCGGATCCCCGCCCAGACCGCTGTGCTGGGGTCCGAGGCGCACTACCCCGAGGAGAGCCCGCTGCGACAGGTCGACGTCAACGCCTTCCGGATCCAAGCGCACCAGGTGACCAATACTCAATTCGCCGAATTCGTCGACGCCACAGGTTATCTCACCGTCGCCGAGCGACCGCTGGACCCGGCGGACTATCCGGGCGCGCCGCCGGAGAACCTGCAACCGGGCTCCATGGTGTTCACCCGCACCGCTGGCCCCGTCGACCTGCGCCACCTCAGCTTGTGGTGGACGTGGACTCCCGGCGCCTCTTGGCGCCATCCCGCGGGCCCGCATTCGTCGATCGCCAAACGGGCCGATCATCCGGTGGTGCACGTCGCCTACGAGGACGCGCACGCCTACGCCGGATGGGCGGGGCTGGCGCTGCCCAGCGAGGCCGAATGGGAAGTCGCCGCCCGCGGCGGGCTGACCGGTGCGGCCTATACCTGGGGTGAAGAATCGGAGCGGCCGGGGCAGCGGTTGGCGAACTTCTGGCATGGCGACTTCCCGTGGCGACCCGAACCCGGCTACGGGCGCACCAGCCCGGTGGGCAGTTTCGAGCCCAACGGCTATGGCCTATTCGATATGGCCGGCAACGTCTGGGAATGGACCGTGGACTGGTACATCGACACCCCCTCGGCCCGGCCCGCCGCCGAGGCCGATAGCTATGACCCCCAACAACCCCAGTTCCGGGTGCCGCGCAAGGTCGTCAAGGGCGGCTCGTTCCTGTGTGCCGACAGCTATTGCCGTCGCTACCGGCCGGCCGCTCGCCGCCCACAGCCGATCGATACGGGCATGAGCCACATTGGATTTCGCTGCGTAGGACGCGACTGGGCGACACCGTCTTTTGGGAATGGCGGCCAGTCGCGGGTTGGAAATGGCAAGAATCCGGCTCTGAAAGTGAAAATGATGCCTGCAAAGTGGCGGCAGAAGGAATGGCCGCCCCGGTTGGCGTAGGCTGGAATTCGGGCACAAAGATGACAATGCGACTTTGCCGCTTTGTGGGCCGGGGCGAGGCGCTGCCGCCGAGGTGCAACGATGCTGCTGCTCGGGTGAATCCCGTCGTCGCGCTACAAATATGACCACGCTACGGTGGCGGCTTAGCGGGCTGGTTTCGCAACGTGATGGTGATGGGGTGTGCCTTGCGCTGCAGCGACCTACCGGGGTGAACAATTCGCCGAAAACTGAATTCCTAATTAATCCGAAAATGAATTCCGGGAGGCTTGACACTGCCTTTGAATTCCGGTGTAGTTGGAGGGAAAAGACGCGATTTTAAAACGTCGCTTTCAGGCGTTTTGTGATTGCAATTGCCGTTGTTGCAGAGCATCGCCCGTACGGCACCTGCCGCACCACAGGACCCATGTCGCAGGCATGGGCCGTTTGGAGGTTCACCGATGTCGTACGTATTCGCCGCGCACGAGCTGATGGCGGTGGCCGCCGGGGAGTTGAACGACATCGGGGCGCTGGTCGGGTCGGCCAACACGGCGGCGGCGGCGGCTTCGACAACCGATCTGATGGCGGCAGCGGGAGATGAGGTGTCGCTGGCCATCGCGCGGGTTTTCGGTGCTTACGGCCGCGACTACCAGGCGTTCGGCGTGCAGGCGGCGGAATTTCACGAGCGGTTTGTCCAGGCATTGCGTGCGGGAGCGGGCGCCTACGGCGCCGCCGAGGCCGCCGGTGCGTCATCGTTGCAGTCCTTGGAAACAGATCTGCTGGGTCTGATCAACGCGCCCCCCATGGCGTTGTTCGGGCGGGCACTGATCGGCAACGGCGCCAACGGTGCGGCGGGGACCGGGGCGGCCGGCGGGGACGGGGGGATCCTGATCGGCAATGGCGGCAATGGCGGGTCGGGTGCGGTCGGCGGTACGGGCGGGGCCGGGGGTTCGGCGGGGCTGTTCGGTAGCGGTGGTGCCGGTGCAGCCGGTGGTGCGGGGGCGGCCGGTGGCGTGGGCGGCAACGGCGGGGCCGGCGGTAGCGGCGGGTGGTTGTTCGGTGCGGGCGGGGTGGGCGGCGCCGGTGGTGTCGGTGGTGCCGGTGGGGGCGCTGGGGGGATCGGCGGCAACGGTGGCAGCTCAACGCGCTGGTGGTTTGGGCCCGGGGCCGGTGGTGCGGGCGGCGAGGGTGGCACCGGCGTGGGCTTCGGTACGGACGGTGGCGCTGGCGGAGCCGGCGGTGTCGGCGGGGCCAACAACTCCTTGTTCGGTGGGGTCGGTGGAAGGGGTGGCGCCGGCGGATGCGGCGGCACCGGTGACACCGGCGCCGCCGGTGAGATGGGTTTCACCGGCGGTGTTGGTGGGCTCGGCGGTGCCGGTGGAGCTCATCACTTCCTGCTCGGCGCGGGCGGAGCCGGTGGGGATGGCGGCACCGGCGGGGCCGGTGGTGTCGGCGGCGCGGGTGGGAATAGCGCTGGTGGGGACGGCGGTCTGGGTGGTGACGGGGGCGCATCGGGGGCTGGTGGTGCGGCCGGTTTGCTGGGCACGGCCGGTCACGCGGGGGCCGGCGGTGGCGGTGGCGTCGGGGGTAGCGGTGGGGTCGGGGACGTCGATTCGACGGGCAGCGGCGTCGGCTATGTCGGAGGCGACGGAGGTACCGGCGGCATCGGCGGCGGCGCCGACGGGGTAGGTGGCTCCGCTGGAGCGGGCGGTGCCGGCGGCACGGGCGGTGCCGGTGGTGCTGGCGTAGCTGGCACCGACTCGGCTACCCCCACCGACGGTGGCAAGGGTGGCGATGGCGGCGGCGGCGGCCAGGGCGGCGCCGGCGGTGCTGGTATCGGCGGTGTGGGCGGCGGCCAAGGCGGCAACGGTGGCACTGGCGGTGTCGGCGGAGTGGGCGGGGCGGGCGGGCAGAACACCGGCACCGGCGGCGACGGCGCCGACGGCGGGGCCGGGGGCACCGGCGGACACGCGGGTGCTGCTGGCGCCGGAACCGACGGCGGCGCGGCGGGCGGCAACGGACTTGGTGGTGCGGGCGGACAAGGCGGCGCCGATGGTGACGGCAACGTCGGCAGTATCGGCAAGGTGGGCAGCCCCACTGAACCGGCCATCGCGGCCCAGCAGGGTGGCACCGGCGGCGACGGCGGCGCCGGCGGCAACGGTGGCGATGGCTTCCTCGGTGTCGGCGGGGGTGCCGGTGGCACCGGCGGGGCCGGTGGTGGCGGCGGAACGGGCGGTGCCGGTGCTGACGATGGAGATTCCGGCACCGGGGGTGTCGGCGCCCAAGGCGGCACCGGCGGCAAGGGCGGTGTCGGCGGGGTCGGTGGTGACGGCGGCGGGGTCGGCGGTACCGGGGGAGCTGGTGGTGCCGCCGGCACGGGCGGGGCCGGCGGCAATGTGGGCGATGGTGGTGCGGCGGGTGGCGGCGGCAAGGGCGGCATCGGCGGCGAAGGCGGCGGTGGCGGCGAAGGCGGGAGTGCCGTGGGTAGCGGCGGTGTCGGCGGAGCCGGCGGCGCGGCCGGTACAGGCGGGGCCGGTGGCGCGTCTGGCCCGGGCGGCATCGGCGGCGGCGGTGGGCACGGCGGCAGCGCCGGCACCGGTGGCCAGGGCGGCATCGGAGGCACCGGCGGGGGCACCGGTGGCGTCGGCGGCCAGAGCGGTGCCGGTGGTGACGGTGGGCACGGCGGTGAAGGCGGCTTCTTCGGCACCGGCGGCGGCAACGGCGGCAACGGCAGCACCGGGGGAACTGGCGGTGTCGGTGGCACCGGTGGTGACGGCGGCAACGGTGGGGAAGGCGCCGGGGACGGCGGATCCAACGGGGGTGGTGGCGGCGGCGGCCAGGGCGGTGGCGGCGGCGCCCCCAGCGCCTCCGGCGGCATCCCAGGTGAGCACGGGGCCGAAGGCAAGGCCGGCGGCTCCGGCGCCAGCAGCGCGCTGTAGCCAGGCAGGGACAGCGGCGCCGCGGGATCGGCGGTGCAGCGCCGCCCTGCGTAGAGCCGGAAGTTCATCGATCACGTCACGGCCGACCCGACGCAGCGAAGGGGGGCAGGGGCAAGCCGGCCAATCGGGCCGGTGACCCCGACTACCAATGGCAACACCTATCGTCGTCGAGCAATCGCTGGTCATCCCGGTCCGCGGCGACCAAGCGTTCCGCGGCACGCTGCCGGCGCCGCTGCCGGAAGTCTTCAACCACTGGTATGGGCCCATCCCACCGATCAAAGAGGTCCGCGACCAAACCGGTGATTGGGACGCCGCGGGCCAGACACGCAAACTTTTCATGGTCGGCGGCGGCAGTGTGCACGAGGAGTTGACCAGCCTCGACTCGCCCCGATCATTCGGCTACCGGCTCTCCGACATCAAAGGCCCGATGGCGTTGCTGGTCGGCCAGGTGGTGGGTGCATGGATCTTCACTCCGGCGGACGGCGGTACCGAGATCACCTGGCGCTGGACCATTCATCCGAAGTCTGCGTTGGCCGCGCCGGCGCTACCGGTGTTCGGGATGTTGTGGAAGGGCTACGCCCGTCGGGCGCTACGTAACCTGTCCGCGCTGCTGACGCGCTGAGCACGCGTCTAGCTCCAGCTACCGTCGACGTCATGTGCCGACTCTTTGGCCTGCACGCGGGACGGGACTGCGTCACCGCCACGTTTTGGTTGCTCAACGCCCCGGATAGCCTTGCCGCCCAAAGCAAGCGAAACCCCGACGGGACGGGTCTGGGCGTGTTCGACGACCGGGGCCGGCCCGAACTGCACAAGCAGCCGATAGCGGCGTGGCAGGACGCCGACTTTGCCGCCGAGGCGCACGAGATGACGGGCACGACCTTCATCGCTCACGTGCGCTATGCCACCGCCGGATCGCACTCGGTGGTCAACACCCACCCGTTTCTGCAGGACGGCCGGATCTTCGCGCACAACGGGACGATGGGGGATCTCGAATTGCTCGACACCCGGTTGCGGGAGGTGGGCACCGCCGGTCTGGTGCAGGGGCAGACCGACTCCGGGCGGGTTTTCGCGCTGATCACGGCCGCGATCCGCACCCATGACGGCGGCGTGTCCGCCGGTCTGCTCGACGCGATGGGGTGGCTGGCCGCCAACGTGCCGATCTATGCGGTCAATGTCTTGCTCAGCACCGCCACCGGGATGTGGGCGCTGCGTTACCCGGAGTCGCACAACCTCTACATCCTGGACCGGCGTAATGGTGCGGCGGCCTCCAGGCGCGAGTTCCACTTGCGCACCAAGCGGATTCGCGCGCGTTCCGAGCACCTGCGCACCCGGCCGTCGGTGGTGTTCGCCAGCCAGCCGATGGACGACGACCCGCGCTGGCGCCTGCTGGACCCGGGGGAGTTGGTACACGTCGACGTCGACCTGCGGATCACCCGAAGCCTGGCGCTGCCCGACCCACCCCGGCATCGGCTGCGGCTCGCCGACTTGGGTCCGGAGGTCCAAGAGGCGCTGCACCCGCCGGCCTGACTGGGCTGGCAGACTGACTGGGCGTGGCACCCAAACGCGCACTGGTATTGGCTGGCGGAGGACTGGCGGGAATCGCCTGGGAGACAGGTGTTCTGCTCGGCATCGCCGACGAGTCGCCGGCGGCGGCACGGTTGCTGTTGGATTCGGACGTGCTGGTGGGTACCTCGGCCGGTTCGGCGGTGGCCGCGCAGATCAGCAGCGGCACCAGCCTCGATGCGCTGTTCGACCGGCAGATCGCCGAGCAGTCGGCCGAGCTTGATCCGGGCGTCGACATCGACGTCATCACTGAACTTTTCCTGGACGCCCTGCGCGAGCCGCGAATCCCCGGCGTCGACAAGATACGGCTGCGACTGCAGCGAATCGGGGCGGTGGCGCTGGCCACCGAAACCGTGTCCGAGTCCGTTCGCCGCGAGGTGATCGCTGCGCGTCTGCCCTGCCACGATTGGCCGGACCGCGCGCTGCGGGTCACCGCGATCGATGTGTCCACCGGCGAGCTGGTGGCATTCGATCGTGACTCCGGGGTCGAACTCGTCGATGCGGTGGCGGCCAGTTGCGCGGTCCCGGGGGCGTGGCCGCCGGTGACCATTGCGGGCCGGCGCTACATGGATGGCGGGGTGGCCAGTCTGGTCAACCTCGGTGTGGCCGACGATTGCGGTGTGGCGGTGGTGTTGGTGCCCACGGGGGCCGACGCGCCGTCGCCGTTCGGCGGCGGGTCCGCCGCGGAGGTGGCGGAATTCGCCGGGACGTCGCTGGGCGTCTTTGCTGACGACGACTCGCTGGCCGCCTTCGGGGCCAATCCGCTGGATCCGTGTTGCCGCAAGGCTTCGGCGCTGGCCGGGCGGGCGCAGGGCCGGCGCGAGGCGTCCGCCGTCGCGGCGTTTTTGGGGCTGTGATCAGCCCTCGATGGCCGGCGTCGCGGGTTGGTCCGCGGACTCGAGTGCGTCCAGGGCGCGGTTAGCCAGCGCCCGGCCCACCGCGATCACCTCGCTTGCCCGATGAAATTCCAGGCTGCGGCAGGTCGAGCGCGGCACCTCGATCAACAGATCGGCGGGGTAGGCCGCCAGCGTATGGCGCGCCAGTGCGGACTGGGCGATGTCGATGGTCCGGTTCATCACCTCAAAACTGCCCATTTTGGGCAGTCCGGGTGTGTAGCCGCCGTCATCGCGCTCCGGCACGGGGGCCTCGATCTGGGCGTCTTCCGGCCAGGAGTCCTGGTCCGGGGACCCGGCGCCGAAGCGGTTCAGCACCGCCCGCGTCGGCCGGTCCAGCAGCGACCGGGCGGCCGTGGCGTCGAATATCGAGGAGGTGGTGCGCACCATGCGGTTCAACCACTCGGTGGTGACACCGGGCTCGCTTTCTCGGCTGGGGCCGCTTTCGCTGCCGTTGAGGCTCACCGCGATGGTCAGGTCGGCGTTGACTCCGGCGATCGGTGCCATGGGCAGCGGATCCAGGATGCCGCCGTCGGCGAGCAAACGGCCGTCGACCTCATGGGGGGCGATGATTCCCGGGATGGCGATGGAAGCGCGAATGGCTTCGTCGAGCGGGCCGCGCTGAAACCAGACCGATTTGCCCGCCAGAATGTCGGTCGCCACCGCCGTGTAGGGGACCGGCAGTTGTTCGATGGTGACCGGTCCGAGGATGTCGCGTACGGCGTCCAGAATCTTCTCGGCTCGCAGCACCCCCGCCGCGGTGATCGACGGATCGAGCAGCCGCAGAATGGTGCGCTGATTCAGGGACTTGGCCCAGTCGCTGAACTCCCCGAGGCGCCCGGCCGCCTGCAGTCCGCCGACCACGGCGCCCATCGACGAACCGGCGATCCCGGCGATCTCATAGCCCCGCTCGCGCAACGCCTCGATCACCCCGATGTGCGCATAGCCGCGCGCGCCGCCGCTGCCGAGCGCCAAGGCCACCCGGGTCGACGATGATCCGTGCGTGCGCACGGCGATTGGCCCGGTCATCCCTTCATTCTGCGCGGCCTACCCGAGGGGATCGAATCGGACGGGAGTTTCGTGCATCGCTGATCGCAATTGCGCAGCGCTTCGAATCGGCGGTAGCGGCCGCTATCCGCATTCGTTGTTGGCGGCCGCCGCCGCCGCGACGATCACCGCCGCCTGGCGCAGCAGGCTCAGATCCGCCCACCGCATATTCCAGGTGCCGGCAACGCCGGATTCGGATGCCTGAACCATGGCCAGGTAGGGCTCGATCCGCGGCTGCTCGGTGGCTGGTTGGGCGTCCATCCACACCTTCGCGGCATGGCAGGCCTGGAAATATTCCTCTTCGGTCGACTCTGCGGGGACGTCGACGCGAGTCGTCACGCCGGTCGGTGAGACGCCGACGGCGCCGGGCGCCAGCGAACTAACCGGCGGTGCGGTGGTCTTGGCGGACGGCCCGGATGACGTGGTGGCCGTGCCGTTGCTGGCATCGGTGGAGCAGCCCGCGAGGGCCGAGACGCCCGCCGCGACGATGAGTGGTGCGCACACCTCCCAGCACTGGTGGCGCGGTCGGGAAAAGAGACGGTGTGGGCGCATGGTGCCAATTTATGCAACACTGTGCGGCGTGATGAAGTGCCTCGGATGTTTGGAGTGTTGTCGGCCCTGACGTGCCGCCGCTTGCCCGATCCACTTCACACTCTGGAGAACTCCTTCCGTGGCCATGCCTCTTCGCCAGTCCTCTGTCACGTCTTCTCGCCCCCAGACCGTCACGTCCCCGGCACCGGGACCCACGCGGCTTCGGGTGCCCGACCTGTTGCACGCGACCGACCAGGTCGCCGATGACGTGCTCAGCGGTCGCTGCGATCACCTTTTGCCGGAGGGGGGCGTGCCCGACGACGGGCGCTGGTTCACCCGCGTCCATGGCGACGACGAACTCGACGTTTGGCTGATCAGCTGGGTGCCCGGTCACGCGACGAAATTGCACGACCATGGCGGCTCGCTCGGGGCGCTGACCGTGCTGTCCGGATCGCTCAATGAATTTCGGTGGGACGGCACGCGGTTACGCCGCCGCCGCCTTGACGCCGGGGATCAGGCCGGATTCCCGCTGGGCTGGGTGCACGACGTGGTCTGGGCGCCGCGCCCGGCCGCCGAGCCGATCGCGGCGCCGCTGCCGCCCACCCTGAGCGTGCACGCGTATTCGCCGCCGCTGACGGCCATGTCTTACTACGAAGTCACCGACCGCAATACGTTGCGCCGCAAGCGCACCGAATTGACCGACCACCCCGAGAAGCACTGATGAGCCGAATCGACCGGATACTCGACGACGCCCGCAACCGCTATCCGCGGCTGCCCGCCGACCAGGTGCCGGACGCGCTGCGCCGCGGTGCGGTGCTGGTCGACATCCGGCCGCAGGCCCAGCGCGCCCGGGAGGGCGAGGTGCCCGCGGCGTTGGTGATCGAACGCGACGTCTTGGAATGGCGCTGCGATCCCACCAGCGACGCGCGGTTGCCGCAGGCGGTCGATGACGATGTCGAGTGGGTGATCCTGTGTTCGGAGGGGTACACCTCGAGCCTCGCGGCGGCGGCACTGCTGGACCTCGGGTTGCACCGGTCAACTGACGTGGTGGGTGGCTATCACGCGCTGGTGGCCGCCGGGGTGCTGACCGCGCTGAGCGGCTAGGAGCCTGCGGGGTCTAATGCGGTCGTGGTCGGTTACGACGCCCCGCTGAGCCCGTCGACACCGATCAGCCCGCCGGTTCCGCCGGTTCCGGGGGTGCCCTTGGCGGTGCCGGTTCCGCCGTTGCCGCCGTTGCCGCCGGTGCCGATCAGCACGGCGTTGCCGCCAACTCCGCCGGATCCGCCGGTGCTGCCTCCGAGCGGGTCGGTTTGGCCGCCGGCGCCGCCTGCCCCGCCGGCGCCCAGCAGCTGACCGCCGGTGCCGCCGGCCCCGCCGGTGCCGCCGGCCCCGCCGGTGCCGCCAGTGCCACCGATGGTGATTCCGCCGGCGCCGCCGGCACCGCCGGTGCCGCCGCTGCCGGTATTGCCGTATCCGCCGAATCCGCCGGCTCCGGCGCTGGAGAACAGCAGCCCGGCGTTGCCGCCCCGGCCGCCGGTCCCGCCGGCCCCGGGGCCGAATCCGCCGTCGCCGCCGGCGCCGCCGCTGCCGAACAGCAGCCCGGCATTGCCGCCGGCGCCGCCGACTCCGGCAGTTCCATCAACCGCGCCCCCGAATAGCGCGGGTCCTGCGGCCCCGCCTGACCCGCCGGCCCCGCCGGGGCCGCCGAGGAGTCCGGCGTTGCCGCCGACCCCGCCGCCTCCGCCGGACCCGCCGGATCCTCCGAACCCAATCCCACCTTGGCCGCCGGCGCCGCCGTCGCCGCCGCCAGCGCCGACGAGGCCGCTGAGCAGGCCGCCAGCCCCTCCGGCCCCGCCGGCCCCGCCACCGCCCCCATCGCCGAAGGTGGGCACGCCGACGAACACGCCGAGTCCGGCCGGTCCGCCGGTTCCGCCGGCCCCGCCGGTTCCACCGCCGCCGAACAGCCCACCGGCCCCGCCCGCGCCGGCGGAGCCGCCGGCACCCCCGTTGCCCGGGGTGATGGCGCCGCCGTACCCGCCGGCGCCGCCCCCACCGCCGATCCCGCCGCTGCCTGAGAGCCACCCGCCTGCGCCGCCGGTGCCGCCGGCGCCGCCGGTGCCGCCGGTGATTTCATCGGTTCCACCCCATCCACCGGCACCGCCGGTGCCGCCGGTGCCCATCAGGCCGGCGGCCCCGCCATCGCCGCCGTCGAGGCCGGTGCCACCGGATCCGCCGGCGCCGCCGTCGCCGAGTAGCCATTCGCCGGGTGTTCCGTCGGTTCCGCTACCAGCGTCCCCGGGGGTGCCGTTGCCGATCAGCGGGCGTCCGGTCGCGGCCTGGATGGGTGCGTTGATCGCATTGAGGGCCTGTTGTTGCAGGGTGTGAATTGGTGAGGTGCTGGTCGGGGCGTTGAAGCCGTCCAGCCCCAGCAGCAGCCCGCTGGTCCCGCCGATACCGTTGCCGCCCGGAGTCGGGCCGGCCCCGCCGATACCGCCGTTGCCGCCGTTGCCGATCAACACCCCGCTACCGGCGGCACCACCTGCCCCGCCGGTGCCGCCGCCATTGCCGCCGGCGCCGCCGGCACCGCCGTTGGAGAACAGCAACCCCGCGCTACCGCCATCGCCGCCGATCCCACCTACGCCCTGACCGCTGGTGCCGCCGGTGCCGCCGACGCCGCCATCACCGAACAGCAGGCCCGCGTTGCCGCCGGCGCCGCCGGCTCCCCCGCCCGCATTACCGCTACCCCCGGTGCCGCCGGAGCCGCCGGCCCCGGCCAGCGGCCCGCCATCGCCGACGGCGGGGCCGGCGCCGCCGTGGCCTCCATCGGCGCCGACGAACCCGGACAGCAGCCCGGCCGCCCCGCCTTGGCCGCCGGCCCCGCCGCTGGCGGTAGCGCTAGTGCTGGCCCCGCCGGCCCCGCCGAGCCCGCCGCCGCCCAACAACCCGCCGGCACCACCGGCGCCGCCGGCACCACCGTTGGCGACGGTCGAGGCCCCGCCGGCCCCGCCGACTCCGGCGTTGCCCGAGAGCCAGCCGCCGGCCCCGCCGGCACCACCGGGACCCCCGTTGGCGGATGTAGAGCTGCCGCCGGCGCCGCCGGCACCCCCGGAATCCAACAGGCCCGCGGCCCCGCCGGCGCCGCCGTTTAGCCCGGGTGCGCCGGATCCGCCGGCGCCGTCGTCACCGAGTAGCCAGCCGCCCGGGGCTCCATCGGCCCCCGTCCCGGGGGTCCCGTTGGCGCCGTTGCCGATCAGCGGGCGCCCGGTCAACGACTGAACCGGTGCGTTGATCGCGGCCAGCAGACCCGCCAGCGGTGAGGCGCTGGCGGCCTCGGCCTGGGTGTAGGCGCTCGCGCCGGCGCTCAGCGCCTGCACGAACTGGGCATGAAACGTCTCGGCTTGTACGCTGAGGGTTTGATAGCTCTGGCCGTGGGCGGAAAACACCGCCGCGATGGCCGCGGAGACCTCATCTCCAGCGGCGGCCAGCACCCCTGTCGTCTGAGCGGCCGCGGCCGTGGTGGCGGTGCTCAGTGTCGAGCCCACCCCGGCCAGCTCCGATGCCGCACCGGCCACCAGGTCCGGCACTGCGATCACATACGACATGGGAGACCTCCCAACCGCGTCGACCGACTACCCGACCGGCGCTCGCCAACACCTGTGCTGGGCAAAGTCGACCACAATGGCAATGAGGAACGCGGTGTTTCCACCGAATTGGTCAGCACGAATCGTGACGGTCGTGGGGGATTACATCGGCCCGTTGGTGTATGGAGCCGCCCGAGCTCGGCGCCGCATCCAGGTTGCGGCGCGTACCGCCGCGCGGCCTCAGGACAAGCCGTTGAGCCCGTCCACGCCGAGCAGCCCGCCGGCCCCGCCGGATCCCGGGTCGCCCTTGGCGGTGCCCGGTCCGCCGTTGCCGCCGTTGCCGCCCGCCCCGATCAGTACCGCGTCGCCGCCAACCCCGCCTGATCCTCCAGCGCCACCTGCGGCCAGCTCGGCCTCACCGCCCGCGCCGCCGGCGCCGCCGTCGCCCAATAACTGGCCGCTGGTACCACCGGCCCCACCGGCGCCCGCGTCGCCGTTGACGTTGATTCCACCGGCTCCGCCGGCCCCGCCGCTGCCCAGCCAGCCGGCATCGCCACCAGACCCACCGGTCCCGCCGCCGCCGGCCAGGCCGAACCCGCCGAACCCGCCGCCACCGGCGTCGGAGAACAACAGACCCCGCGTTGCCGCCCCCGCCACCGTCTCCACCAGTGCCGTGGCCGCTGCCGCCGTCACCACCGACACCGCCACTGCCGAACAGCGTCCCGGCGTTGCCGCCGGCCCCGCCGGCGCCGCTATTTCCGGGTGCACCCAATACCCCGCCAGCGTCGATGTTGGGACCTCCGGTCCCACCGGTGCCGCCCGCCCCGCCGGGACCGCCGAGCAGTCCGGCGTCGCCGCCGGCCCCACCGGTCCCGCCGGCCCCGGCAGTCCCAGTCACGGCATCCCCGTGGAATCCGCCGGTGCCGCCGGCCCCGCCGTCGCCGCCACCGGCACCGACCAGGCCGCCCAGCAGCCCGCCGGCCCCGCCGGCCCCGCCAGCCCCGCCAGCCCCGCCGGCACCGCCGTCACCGGATGCCAATAGCCCGCTGAATCCTCCGATCGCGCCGGTTCCGCCGGTTCCGCCAGCGCCCAGCTGCCCGCCGGCCCCACCGGACCCGCCGGCCCCGCCGGTACCGGCCAGCAGGCCCGCGTTGCCGCCGGCCCCGCCAGCACCGCCGCCGTACCCGCCGGTACCGCCGTGGCCGCCGCCAGCACCAACCAAACCGGACAACAGCCCGCCAGCCCCGCCCTGACCCCCGGCGCCACCGGCGCTACCGCCGAACCCGCCGGCCCCGCCCGCCCCGCAGCACCGAACAACCCGCCGGACCCGCCGGCCTCTCCGGCGCCACCCTTGCCGATGAGGTCCGGGCCGAGCGGGATCGCGCTGGCGCCACCCGCACCGCCCGCGCCGCCATTGCCCAACAGCCAACCGCCGGCCCCGCCGGTTCCGCCGACTCCACCGTTGACCGTCGATGAACTCCCGCCGGCCCCGCCGGCGCCTCCGGTACCAATCAACCCGGCCGCCCCGCCGGCACCGCCGTTTAGCCCGGGCGCACCCGAGCCCCCGGCCCCGCCGTTACCGATCAGCCAGCCGCCCGCGCCACCGTTGGCTCCGGTACCGGGGGCGCCGTTGGCGCCGTTGCCGATCAGCGGCCGTCCGGTCAGGGTTTGCACGGGCGCATTGACGGCGCCGAGCAGACCCTGAAATGGCGCGGCGTTGGCGGCCTCGGCGCTGGCGTAGGTCCCCGCGCCGTTGGCCATCAGTTGCGCAAACTGGGCATGAAACGCCTCGGCTTGCGCGCCGAGTGTCTGATAGCTCTGACCGTGGAAGGAAAACAGCGCGGCGCTCGCCGCCGACACCTCATCTCCGCCCGCGGCCAGCACCGTCGTCGTCGCCCTCGTCGCGACCGCATTGGCCTCACCAAGTACCGACCCGATCCCCGTCAAATCCGACGCCGCCGCAGCGACCGCCTCGGGAGTCACATTCACAAACGACACAGCCCACCCACCTAATCAACCCATTGCGGAGAAGTCCCAGACGAACTGGGCCACGTTAATCTACAGGTCAGGGCCGTATGTGCGGAATGGGTGGCATCGTGAAAAGTTGAGTGGGGACCCTCTAACCCCGGGCGTGCGGTTGTCTCACCACGGGTGGCGCGACCAGCGGCGACGACACCCTGCGGCCACTGGTCGCGTCTCACCGCGAGACGATGCTGGGACGGCCCGATCGGCGTCCTACGCCGCAGCCGCTAGTCGGCGCGCAGCAGCGGTCGTAGCCGCTCGGTTTTCTCGGGGGTCCAGCCCGGCGGCGACAAGACCGCGGCCCAGCCGTTGGCGACGTTGCTGACGTAGCGGTGTCCATGCCCGTCGGGAACGTCCACGGCCACCGCCATGTCCGCAGACACTTGCAGGAAGGTCACCAACGGGATCCACCGCGTTTGGGGCAGTACGTCATAGCCGCGTTTCTCGCGTAGCCAGTCCGGCTCGCTGAAGAGCAGGTCCGGCGTCCACCACGCGATGGGGTCGGAGGCGTGCTGCAGATACACCACCCGCGGTTTGCCCCACGGCGCGTCCGGGCGCTGCAGATCACTGGCGCGGGCGATGAACCGCACGTTGTAGCCGTCGTCGTAGATGGGCAACCACTCCGGGGAACCGGGATCGCGGTTGGCGGTCAGCTCGGTCCAGACGGTGTTGTTGAACGTCGGTCCGCTGAACAACGCCCCGTCGGTGCGGGCGAGGATGTTGTTGAGGTTCATGAACGGTGCTTCGCCGCCGAAGGAACCCAAACTCTCGCCGAATACGACGAGCTTGGGGCGCTGAAACTCCGGCATCTGCCGGATCAGCTTGTCCACGGCCTCGAACAGGGCCTGGCCGGCCTGTCGGGCGTTCTCCTTGTCCACCAGGAACGACAGCCAGCTCGGCAGATAGGAATACTGCATCCTCACGATCGCGGTATTGCCGTTGTACATGTACTCGAGCGCGGAGGCTTCCGCCTCGTTGATCCAGCCGGTTCCGGTGGTCGTCGCGACCGCGACCACCGCGCGCTGCAGACCACCGGTGCGCTGCAACTCCCGCGCCGCCAGCTCCGCGGTCGCGATGATCCCGTTCGCCGAGTTCAACCCGGCATAGGCCCGGATCGGCTCGGTGGCGGGGGAACCGTTGAACGCGGTGAGATCGGCCCGGCTTGGCCCACCCTCGACGAAGACCCGGCCCTGATGCCCCAGGGATTCCCACGAAACCAATGACTGCGGTCCTCCGGATCGCAGTGCGGTATTCGGCGGTGCGCTATTGGGATCCAACTCGTCGTTGACCGAGGCGAAGGTGCTGTTCATGGAATGCATCGCGAACTTGAGCACCACACCGTTGAGCACCGTGATCGTCAGAGTTACCAGCAGCACCACCACGATGGTCGCCGACAGGCGAAATGGTGCGATCCGGTCGAGCTGGCGAACCAGAAAACTGAACAGCCGGCGGATGAACTGACCGACTTCGACGAACGCGAACAGCACGATCAGCGATACCACCGCGGTCAACGGGTAGTCGTACCACTTCAGGTGTACAACGCCCATCAGGTCGCGCACATCGTCCTGCCAGAAGTGGAACTAGATCGCCATGAGCACGATGCCAACCCCGCCGACCGCGATGAGCGGCGGCCACACCCAGCGGGGCGGCGGTGGGCTGTCGTCTTGGGAGCGCATGTATCGGACCAGCCAGACGGCGAAACACCCAGGCCGTATCCGATTGCCCCGGAGATGCCGCTGACCAGACCCTGAAACAGTGGGCCGCGGGGCAGCAGCGATGGCGCCATGGAAAACCACAGAAAAATCAAGCCGACCGCGCCGCCGGTAAAGGTGTAGTGGCGAACCCACCAGGCGTTGCGAGTCGTCTTCGGCGCGGCGGTTTCCCCGCTGCCGGAAGTCTCAACCGATTCGTCGGCCGCCGGTGCCGCTTCGTCGCTGGCGTCGGTACTGGTTGCGGAATCCATGTCGCTCATCGGTGCGTCACCTATCGGTGGGTGAAATTGGGCGGGCGCTTCTCGATGAACGCCGCCATCCCTTCGGACTGATCGGCTGTCGCGAAGGCGGAGTGGATGAGGCGACGTTCGTAGAGAAGTCCCTCGGCCAGGGTTGCTTCGAACGTGCGGTTCACGGCTTCCTTGGCCATTCGGGCCGCTGACCGCGACATCTGCGAAATGGTGGTGGCCACCGCCTTTGCCTCGGTGAGCAGGTCGTCGGCCGGCACCACCCGTGACACCAGACCACTGCGCTCCGCTTCGGCGGCGTCGATGGTGCGTCCGGTCAGGATCAGATCCATGGCTTTGGCCTTGCCGATCGCCCGGGTCAACCGCTGTGAGCCGCCCATCCCCGGCAGGACGCCGAGTTTGATCTCGGGTTGGCCGAACTTCGCGGTATCGGCGGCGATGATCAGGTCGCACATCATGGCTACCTCGCAACCGCCACCGAGCGCGTACCCGGCCACCGCGGCGATGGTCGGGGTGCGGACGGCGGCCAGTTTGCCCCAGGCGGCGAAGAAGTCGGCGTCGAACGCTTCGGAGAACGTCAGGTCCGCCATTTCCTTGATGTCGGCTCCGGCGGCAAATGCCTTGGCTGAGCCGGTGATGATGATCGCCCCGATGCCGGGATCGTTGTCCAGCTCGGCCGCAGCGCTGGTGACTTCGTTCATCACCTGGCTGTTGAGCGCGTTGAGGGCCTGTGGCCGGTTCAGGGTGATGATGCCGACTCGCTGGTCGCGCTCGACCAGGATGGTTTCGTAGCTCATGACCTGCCTTTCTAGAAACTCAAGTCGTCGTCGACCGGCGCGAAATACGCTGCGACGTCGGACTCGGTGATCTCGGCGAACGTCGCCGGCGACCATTTCGGATTGCGGTCCTTATCGATCAACTGTGCGCGGATGCCCTCCACCAGGTCGTGTGAGCGCAACGACGCCGAGGACACCCGATAGTCCTGGACCAAGACGTCTTCGAGCGTTTCCAGCTTGGCTGCACGGCGCACCGCCTCCAACGTCACCGACAGTGCGATGGGGGAGCGGCTGGCAATCACATTGGCGGCGTCGTTGGCCGGGCCGGCATCGTGGCCGCGCAGTGCGGCGATGATGTCGGCGACCGTATCACCCGCATAGCACTCGTCGATCCAGCCGCGTTGGGCGGCGAGACCGCTGGGTGGCGGTTCGACGGCGTGGTGGGCCAGCGCGCTCTCGATTCCGTCGGAGGCGATGGCCGCGCTGAAGGCGCCGAGTTCGGCGTGCGGCACGAAGTGGTCGGCGAACCCCAGTGCGATGGCGTCGGCACCGGAGAAGGGTGCTCCGGTGAGTGCCGCGTGCAACCCCAGGGCGCCGGGGGCCCGCGACAGCAGGTACGCCCCGCCGACGTCGGGAATGAACCCGATACCGACCTCGGGCATCGCGACCTTGGAGGTATCGGTCACCACCCGGATGTCGCCGTGGGCGCTCACGCCCACGCCGCCGCCCATCACGATGCCGTCCATCAAGGCCACATACGGCTTGCTGAACCGGCCGATCTGGCCGTTCATCAGATACTCGTCGCGCCAGAACCGCCGCGCTTCGGCCCCGTCCTTGCGGGCACTGTGATAGACGGCCACCACATCACCGCCGGCACACAATCCGCGTTCGCCGGCTCCGGAGACCACCACCGCGCGTACCTCGCCGTCGCGCTCCCAGCGGGTGAGCACCGTGCTCAGCAGGTCCACCATTGTCTGGTTCAGCGAGTTGATCGCTTTGGGGCGGTTGAGGGTAATAAAGCCGACACCGCCGTCGACGCGGGTCAGAACTTCGTCGGACTCGCCGGTCACGGCTTCGATCACGCTAGATCTCCCCTCCAGGGAATCGTCCAAGAGTTTGACCAGCAATCTAGATCGTGACTCGCTCCTGGGTGGCCCCGGGGCTAAGGTTTATCGTTAGCCGGACGACAGCGGCGCGGTTGGGCACGAGTCCGGAAAACAGAAAACCGGCAGGTGCGTTGGGAACCCGCGCGGGCCACTGATCGTTGAGCAGTTGTTCGCACAGCTCGAACCCATAGCCATAAGAGAGGATCCGACGGTGCGGGAGACAAGTAACCCGGTATTCCGCTCGCTGCCGAAGCAGCGGGGCGGATACGCGCAATTCGGTACGGGAGCAGGGGCGGGATATGCCGGCGACCCCTACATGGCTCCCTACCAGGAGACTCGTGACGCTGGGACGACCCGGCCACTGACCATCGACGACGTCGTGACCAAGACTGGCCTGACGCTGGCCATGCTGTCCGCGACGGCAGTCGTTTCCTACTTCCTGGTTGCCCAGAACATCGCGCTGGCGATGCCGCTGACCCTGGTCGGCGCGCTCGGCGGGCTGGCGCTGGTGCTGGTCGCGACCTTCGGTCGCAAACAAGACAACCCGGCGATCGTGCTCAGCTACGCCGCGCTGGAGGGTCTGTTCCTTGGCGCCGTTTCGTTCGTTTTGGCCGCCTACACGGTGGGGTCCGCCAACGCGGGAGTGCTCATCGGGGAGGCGGTCCTGGGCACGCTCGGCGTGTTCTTCGGAATGCTGGTCGTCTACAAGACCGGGGCTATCCGAGTCACGCCTCGGTTTACTCGCATGATCGTGGCCGCCATGTTCGGGGCGCTGGCCCTCATGCTCGGCAACTTCCTGCTGGGGATGTTCGGTGTCGGCGGCGGCGAGGGCCTGGGCCTGCGCAGCGGTGGACCGCTGGCGATCCTGTTCTCACTGGTGGTCATCGGTATCGCGGCGTTCAGCTTCCTGATCGACTTCGACGCCGCTGACCAGATGATCCGGGCCGGAGCGCCGGAGAAGGCGGCGTGGGGTATCGCGCTGGGCCTGACCGTGACGCTGGTCTGGCTCTACATCGAGATCCTGCGTCTGCTGAGTTATCTGCAGAACGACTAGTCTCGGCTCGACGAGAAAAGCCGGCACATATGTGCCGGCTTTTTCGTGTGTCCGCTTGGTCTCTTGAGTGTGCGGTGGTGGCCCCGAGCGTGTGCTGGTGGCGGGCTGACCCGAGTTTCGCAGCCCAGGGCGCACACTCACCGCCCCCTGGGCGCACGCTCGACGTCGGTGCCTGAGGCGCTAGCTCAGCCGCTCGATCACCATGGCCATGCCCTGGCCGCCACCGACGCACATGGTCTCCAGGCCGAACGTCTTGTCGTGGGTCTGCAGATTGTTGAGCAAGGTGGTGGTGATGCGGGCGCCGGTCATGCCGAACGGGTGTCCCAGGGCGATCGCTCCGCCAGAGACGTTCAGCTTGTCCTCGTCGATGCCCAACTCCCGGGCCGAGCCCAGCACCTGCACCGCGAACGCTTCATTGATCTCGACCAAGTCGATGTCGCTGATGGACATACCCGCCCGCTGTAGCGCCTTCTTGCAAGCCTCGATGGGGCCAAGGCCCATGATCTCCGGGGACAGACCGCTCACGCCGGTGGACACGATGCGCGCCAACGGCGTCAGGCCCAGCTCCTTGGCCTTGGTGTCGCTGGTGATCACCACTGCCGCGGCGCCGTCGTTGAGTGGACAGGCGTTGCCGGCGGTCACTGTGCCGTTGGGCCGAAACACCGGCTTGAGTTGGCTGACCTTTTCGTAGGTGGTACCCGCGCGCGGGCCATCATCGGTGCTGACCGTGGTGCCGTCGGGAAGCGTCACCGGGGAGATCTCCCGTTCGAAAAAGCCGCTCTTGATCGCCTCTTCGGCACGGTTTTGGCTGCGCACACCCCAGTGGTCTTGGTCTTCGCGGCTGATGCCCGAAATGATCGCGACGTTTTCAGCGGTCTGACCCATGGCGATGTAGACGTCAGGCAGATTTCCGTCAGCGCGCGGGTCATGCCATTCCTCGGCACCCGCGGCCGCGGCGGCGGTGCGTTCCTGGGCCTCATCGAAGAGGGGGTTCTTGGTGTCGGGCAGCGAGTCGGAGTTGCCCTTGCCGAACCGGGACACGGTCTCTACGCCCGCGGAGATGAACGCGTCGCCCTCGCCGGCCTTGATCGCATGAAACGCCATCCGGGTGGTCTGCAGTGAAGACGAGCAGTACCGGTTGACCGTGGTCCCCGGCAGAAAGTCGTAGCCCAGCGCCACGGCGACGACGCGCCCGATATTGAAGCCGGACTCACCTCCCGGGAGGCCGCAGCCCATGATCAGATCGTCGATCTGGTGCGGGTTCAACGCGGGTACTTTGTCCAACGCGGCGCGCACCATCTGCACGGCCAAGTCGTCGGGGCGCATGCTGACCAGCGACCCTTTCATGGCGCGGCCGATCGGCGAGCGGGCTGTTGAGACGATGACGGCTTCTGGCATAACAGCTCCCTCCATTGGGGTGTGGCGAAGCCGAATCTAGCCTGACGACGAGCCTGGTGACGATTCGGGTCGTGCAGCGGCCCGTTGCCCGACTAGCCGCTAGCCGGGATCGCGACGGGTCCACCAACCACCGGGACCGGGCGCCGCCACAGCCGGGTGACGATGGCGCCCCGGGAACGCTCCTGGCTGCTGGTGCGGAAGCTAGGCCGCGACGGCACGGGAAGCATTGCGCTCCCGATCTTTTCGCGTAACGCATCGCGCAGACTGAGGAGCAGCTGATCGGCCGCCAGGGCGTACGCCGTTGCGGATGGGTGATATCGGTCGGCGGAGAACATCCGTTCGGGTTCGGCCCGGAATTGGCGTGCCAGCAGATTGGCGAGCGGAATCGGCACCCCGCCGGCCGCCTTGACGGCGGCGGTCTGAGCGCGGGCGAGCTGGCTTCCCCGCGTGTGAGCCAGGGACCGCAACGGTTGCGGTATTGCGGTGATGACACTGAAGTCCGGGCACGTGCCGACCACCACGATTGCGCCGCGGGCGCGCAGCTTGCGTACCACCGAGCCAAGCCGTTCCGCGGAGGGGCCGATCCCGTTGAGTGCTGTTATGTCGTTGGCGCCGATGATGATGATCGCGGCGTCCGGTGGCGGTCCGGCCACAAACATCGCGTCGACCTGACCGCACACGCCTTTTGAGGTGGCGCCGACCAGGGCTTTGGTGCTCAACCGCACCCGCTTGCCGGTCTGCTCGACGAGCTTGCGTGCCATCACCACGCCCGGCACTTCCTCGGGGCTGCCACAGCCGTATCCGCACGCCGTGGAGTCGCCGAACATCATCAGGTGAAGGTCAAAGGGGGTTCCGCGGCGCCAGCGCTGCACCGGCCCACCGCCGCGGGAGTAGACCCCATCGGCACGGGGAGGTACGTCCCAGGCTTTGGGGATGATGGTGCGCGCGTGCGTAGCCTGACCGACCAGCAAGTTGCGTGCGCCCAGATAGGCCGTACCTGTCGAGGCGAGTGCACCCGCTGTGGCCAGAGCGATCGTCGAACGCCGCGGCACGCGTATGCCCACGCGATCAGTTTAGATCGGCTTCTCTGTTTGCGGGTCTACCTGACAAAACAGGTGAATTACGTTGTGGATCAATTGTGGTATCGAATCAGACTCATTAAGCGTTGTTTAAGAAGTAAGCTGTCAAGCTAATTCGGAGGAGTTGGCAAATCGCTCGGGGGAGCAGGTTCAATCCGAACGCTTGGCCGCTCCATCACATGCCTTATCGGACTACAACGACGTAGGAAGTGTTGCGCATGACCGCACCTAGCAGGGTCCCCAGTAACCCTATCCATGCCATTCGCCCACGAGACGTACTCAAGACACGTAGACTTGAGGCACGCAGATTCGCCATCAGTGATGGCGCTCCGGTCGAGGTTGTCGAGTCGGGCCCGAGCGTTGCTGCGCGGGTCGCGACGCTTGCCTCGCGGCTGACCATTCGGCCGGTGTTGGCGGTCGGTAGCCACGTGCCGCATCTACCTTGGCCATGGGGCCTCATCGATCACGCCGCGAAGGCTTTGGTCCCGGCGTCTGCCACCGTTAGGGCCGCGTTGAGCTGCCCAAATGCAGCAGCGCAACTGGTTCGGGCGCCGGGCGTGCTGCCCGCCGACGGGACCCGGCGCGTGGTCCTCTATCTCCACGGCGGTGCCTTCCTGACCTGTGGAGCAAACTCGCACGGGCGGTTGGTCGAGCTGCTCTCAAAGTTTGCTGACTCGCCCGTTCTGATCGTCAACTATCGGCTGATGCCCAAACACTCGATCGGTATGGCGCTCGATGACTGCCACGACGGCTACCGCTGGCTGAGGTTGTTGGGCTACGACCCGGAACAGATCGTGTTGGCCGGAGACTCCGCCGGCGGCTATCTCGCGCTGACTCTCGCGCAGCGGCTGCAGGAGGAAGGCGAGGAGCCGGCCGCCCTTGTCGCGATCTCGCCACTGTTGCAGCTAGCAAAGGAGCAGAAAAAGGCTCATCCCAACATTAAGCGGGATGCGATGTTCCCGCCTAAGGCTTTCGACGCGCTTGGTGAATTGGTTGCTAGCGCGGCCGCTAAAAACAAAGTCGACGGCAAACCCGAGGAACTCTACGAGCCGCTCGAGCACATCCGCCCGGGTCTCCCGCGGACCCTGATTCACGTGTCGGGATCCGAGGTGCTGTTGCACGACGCCCAGCTGGCGGCGCGCAAGTTGGCGGCGGTCGGGGTGCCCGCCGAGGTGCGTGTCTGGCCGGGACAGGTGCACGACTTTCAGGTCGCCGGGCCGTTGTTGCCCGAGGCGACCCGCTCCCTGCGTCAGATCGGCGACTACATCCGCGAGGCAACCGGCTAGGGGGTCGCGCCGTACCCGGAGTGTGGTTCGCCGGGACCGGCCTGACACGATGAAGCCCATGCGGATCGCCCAGCACATCAGTGATCTCATCGGCGGCACACCACTGGTTCGCCTGAACGCGGTCGTTCCGGCCGGGATCGGCACGGTGGCGGCGAAGGTCGAATATCTCAACCCTGGCGGCAGCTCCAAGGACCGGATCGCGATCAAGATGATCGACGCGGCCGAGGCCAGTGGAGCGCTGCGACCCGGCGGCACCATCGTCGAGCCGACGTCGGGCAATACCGGGGTGGGTTTGGCCCTGGTCGCCCAGCACCGGGGCTACAAGTGCGTATTCGTCTGCCCCGACAAGGTCAGCGAGGACAAACGAAACGTCTTGCGGGCCTATGGCGCTGAGGTGGTGGTGTGCCCGACGGCGGTGCCGCCGGAGGATCCGGACAGCTACTACAGCGTCTCTGACCGGCTGGTCAGAGAAATCGACGGTGCGTGGAAGCCCGACCAGTACGCCAACCCCGAAGGCCCGGCCAGCCACTACGCGACCACCGGCCCGGAGATCTGGGCCGATACCGATGGCAAGATCACGCATTTCGTTGCCGGCATCGGCACCGGTGGAACGATCACCGGCGCGGGGTGCTACCTCAAGGAGGTGTCGGGCGGCAAAGTCCGCGTCATCGGCGCCGACCCGGAGGGGTCGGTGTATTCCGGCGGGACCGGGCGGCCCTACCTGGTCGAGGGGGTGGGCGAGGACTTCTGGCCGGCGGCCTACGACCACGCGGTGCCCGACGAGATCATCGCGGTGTCGGACTCCGACTCCTTTGACATGACCCGGCGGCTGGCCCGAGAAGAGGCGATGCTGGTGGGCGGATCCTGCGGGATGGCGGTGGTGGCCGCCCTGCGGGTCGCCGAACAAGCAGGGCCCGACGCGCTGGTTGTCGTGCTGCTGCCCGACGGCGGGCGCGGTTACATGTCGAAGATCTTCAACGACGCGTGGATGTCGTCGTACGGCTTCTTGCGCAGCCGCCTCGACGGCAGGACCGATGCGTCCACGGTTGGTGATGTGTTGCGGCGCAAGTCCGGTGCGTTGCCGGCTCTGGTCCACACCCACCCCTCCGAGACGGTGCGCGATGCCATTGGAATCCTGCGGGAATATGGCGTGTCGCAGATGCCGGTGGTCGGCGCCGAGCCGCCGGTGATGGCCGGTGAAGTTGCCGGCAGCGTTTCCGAACGCGAACTGCTCTCGGCTGTATTCTCGGGCAAGGCCAAGCTGGCCGACGCCGTCTCCCAGCACATGAGCCCGCCGCTGAAGCTGATCGGCGCCGGTGAATTGGTCGGTGTGGCAGGCAAGGCATTGCGGGACTGGGATGCCTTGATGGTCGTCGAGGAGGGCAAGCCGGTCGGGGTCATCACCCGGTATGACTTGTTGGGATTCCTTTCCGAAGGGGCGTTGCGGCGCTAGTCCGCCGTGGCGCCACAACTTAGGTCGGCTAGGAACAAAATCGGCTGGTAGCTACCTCCCCGACGGTGCCCAACCATGCTGGTAATGGCGTGAATCGCGGCTCGGGCGCAGCTCTAGCCTGATCTCTCCGCAGACCGCCAACCTCAGGTACTGTAAGGCCGCCTACTTCAGCTAATTCCGAGTGGAAGGTTGCCCATGACCGATCAGCCGCCTCCCGGCGGGTCTTACCCCCCACCGCCTCCGCCTCCCGGATCCTCCGGTGGGTTGGAGCCGCCCGCTGGTGGGTACCAAGCACCACCGCCTCCCTCGGCGCCCAGCGGGGGCGGCTACCCGCCGCCGCCACCGCCCCCGTCGCCCAGCACCAGCGGTTATCCGCCGCCCCCGCCGCCGCCGTCGGCGCCCGGCGGCAGCGCTTATCCGCCGCCTCCGCCACCACCACCGCTGGAAGGTGGCTACCCGCCGCCGCCACCACCGTCGGCGGGTGGATACGCACCGCCCCCACCGGGGCCGGCGATTCGTGCACTGCCGGCGGAGTCCTACACGCCGTGGATCACTCGCGTGCTGGCCGCGCTCATCGACTTCGCGCCCTACGTTGTGGTTACCGGCATCGGCTGGCTGATCATGATGGTGACCACGACCTCGTCGTGCGTGACCGACATCAGTCAGTACGACATTGGCCAGTACTGCGTATCCCAGCCGTCGATGATCGGTCAGCTGGCGCAGTGGTTGTTGTCCCTGGTGGGGTTGGCCTACCTGGTATGGGACTACGGCTACCGCCAAGGCACCACCGGTTCGAGCATCGGTAAGTCGATCATGAAGTTCAAGGTGGTCAGCGAAACCACGGGGGAGCCGTTGGGCTTCGGAATGTCGGTGGTGCGCCAGCTTGCGCACATCGTCGACGCGATCATCTGCTACATCGGGTTCCTGTTCCCGCTGTGGGACGCCAAGCGGCAGACGCTTGCCGACAAGATCATGACGACGGTTTGCCTACCGCTCTGAGTGCAACGCAACTCACTTGTGTCAGTGAGTGATTAGCAAAGCGCCACCTCGGCCGTGCGATTACGGCCGGGGTGGCGTTCGCTATTAGGCTGGTCATCGATGAAGGACGATCACAAGGCGCAGCACCGGTTCGCCGGACTCGCAACACGAGCCATTCATTCCGGCTATCGCCCGGACCCGGCGACCGGAGCCGTCAACGCTCCGATCTATGCCAGCAGCACCTTCGCCCAGGATGGTGTCGGCGGGCTTCGGGGCGGCTATGAGTATGCGCGAACCGGCAATCCGACTCGCACCGCCTTGGAAGCCGCGCTTGCCGCGGTTGAAGACGCGGCGTTCGGGCGTGCGTTCAGTTCCGGCATGGCCGCCGCCGACTGCGCGCTGCGGGCAATGCTGCGACCGGGTGACCATGTCGTCATCCCCGACGACGCCTACGGCGGCACCTTCCGGTTGATTGACAAGGTCTTCACCGGGTGGAACGTCGAGTACACACCGGTAGCCCTGGCGGATCTGGATGCGGTGCGTGCGGCGATAAGGCCAACCACCCGACTGATTTGGGTGGAAACACCGACCAATCCGTTGCTGTCGATCGCCGACATCGCCGGCATCGCCCAGCTGGGTGCGGACAGCTCGGCGAAAGTTCTGGTGGACAACACCTTCGCATCTCCGGCGCTGCAGCAGCCGCTATCGCTGGGCGCCGACGTGGTGCTGCATTCCACCACCAAATACATCGGTGGTCACTCCGATGTGGTGGGTGGCGCACTGGTGACCAATGACGAAGAGCTGGACCAGTCTTTTGCCTTCTTGCAGAACGGGGCGGGCGCGGTGCCGGGCCCGTTCGACGCGTACCTGACCATGCGCGGCCTGAAAACCCTGGTCCTGCGCATGCAGCGGCATAGTGAAAATGCCGCTGCCGTGGCGGAATTCCTCGCCGAACATCCCGCGATCAGCACCGTGTTGTACCCAGGGCTGCCCAGTCACCCCGGCCATGCCGTGGCGGCGCGGCAGATGCGCGGGTTTGGCGGCATGGTTTCGGTGCGGATGCGAGCCGGCCGCACCGCCGCCGAACAGCTGTGCGCCAAGACGAACATCTTCATCCTGGCCGAATCGCTAGGCGGTGTGGAGTCGCTGATCGAGCATCCCAGCGCGATGACTCACGCGTCGACCGCGGGTTCGCAGCTGGAAGTGCCCGATGACCTGGTGCGGCTGTCGGTCGGTATCGAAGACGTTGCCGATCTCCTCGACGACCTCAAACAGGCGCTGGGCTAACCCCGGCGCGAGCAGCCCGCGAGCAGACGCAGAATCGCACGCGCAGCGCGCGCTGGGTGCGATTCTGTGTCTGCTCGTCAGGTCAGGAGTGGTAGGGCTCGGCGCTGATCAGCGTGACCTCGATGACGCTGCCGTTGGGCACGGTGTAGCTACGGGTCTCACCGACCTTGGCGTCGATCAGGGCGCCACCGAGCGGGGAATTCGGCGAGTACACCTCGAGCTTGCCGTCGTTGACGCCTTCTTGGCGGGTGGCGATGAGGAATGTCTCGCTATCGGACTGGTCGCCGTTGTAGTAGACCTTCACCACGGAACCGGGCAGGGCGATACCGGACTGCTTGGGCGCTTCGCCGACCTTGGCGTTGTTGAGCAGGTCCTGCAGCTGGCGGATGCGGGCCTCTTGCTGGCCCTGTTCTTCGCGGGCGGCGTGGTAGCCGCCGTTCTCGCGCAGGTCGCCCTCTTCGCGGCGGTCATTGATTTCGGCGGCGATGATCGGACGATTGGCGATCAAGTGATCGAGCTCGGCCTTGAGTCGGTCATGTGACTCCTGGGTTAACCAGGTCACCTGAGTATCCGTCATCTCGTGGCGCTCCTTGTGTTGTCTTTTGGCGCATGCGCGCAAGTTGCTGATCCCGCATCAACCCGGTATCGGGCGTACGCGGGCCCCCACCCCGGTCGCTGCCACTCCGCTTCTGCTCACGGCCTTTACTGCAGCAATACACGGTCCCGGTCAGGACCGTGTATCTAGCCATGTTACCACCGCGCTAACAGTCGGTGACTGCATATGCGCAGTTCGGGGTTTGTTGCGCGGTCAAGGTGAGCGCAAGTAAGCGGGCACATCTGTGCCGCAACCGTATACGTCCGCCATCAACGGCGGCTTGCTCGATTTCAGGGTCGTCGTCACCTGCACGGTGGTTTGGTCCGAGGGCGGCACCAGGACCTCTCGCCGGCCGGTCTCGCTACCGTCCTTGGCCCGGACGTGCACGATGCAATCGACCGGCCGTGACGGGTCTGACCGCGTCACGCTGATCGTCACCGATGCCGTCTGCTCATCGATCACGCGGTAGCCGGCCAATTTGCCGGTGACGGCGTTGGTGACGATCCGCTGGTAGCCGATCACGGCAAGCACGGTCCCGGCCACCACCACCAACACCGCCAGAGCGATGAGGATGTAGCGCCGCGACCTACCGGAGAGTCGAGACCGCCCATAGCGGGCTTCGGGACGGGATATGGGTGCTGGATTCATGCCTGGCTTGGCGGATCGGGGAAGGGCTGTGGGCGGGCGTCAGGCGCCGGACGACAAGATGGAACGATTGAGAACTGAAATTATAGTGGCGCAATCGGCCGGCGAGCAGACGGCCCGACCAGCAGACGGACAAGGGAGCACGTGAGCAAACTGCGGTTGATGGCGGTGCATGCCCACCCCGACGACGAGTCCAGTAAGGGCGCCGCCACTCTTGCCCGGTACGCGGACGAGGGTCATCGCGTGCTGGTGGTGACGTTGACCGGGGGCGAGCGCGGCGAGATTCTCAACCCGGCGATGGACCTGCCCGACGTGCACGGGCACATCTCCGAAATTCGCCGCGACGAGATGGCGAAGGCGGCCGAGATTCTCGGTGTGGAGCACACCTGGCTTGGGTTCGTCGACTCCGGACTGCCGAAGGGGGATCCGCCGCCCCCGCTGCCCGAGGGGTGTTTCGCCCTGGTGCCCTTGGAAGATTCCATCGAAGCGCTGGTACGTGTGGTGCGGGAGTTCCGGCCCCACGTGATGACGACCTACGACGAGAACGGCGGCTACCCGCACCCCGACCACATCCGCTGCCACCAGGTTTCCATCGGCGCCTACGAGGCCGCTGCCGACTATCTGCGGTTCCCGGATGCCGGTGAGCCCTGGACGGTGTCCAAGCTCTACTACATCCACGGCTTCCTGCGGGAGCGCATGCGGATTCTGCAAGACGAGTTCATCAAGCGCGGCCAGGAAGGTCCGTTCGACAAGTGGCTCGAGCACTGGCATCCCGACCACGATCCGTTTGCCAACCGAGTCACCACCCGCGTTGAGTGCTCGGGCTATTTCGCCCAACGCGACGACGCCTTGCGAGCGCATGCGACCCAGATCGACCCCAACGCCGAATTCTTCGCGGCGCCGCTGTCGTGGCAGCGTGAACTCTGGCCGACCGAGGAATTCGAGTTGGCCCGCTCGCGCATCCCCATCGGTCTGCCTGAGACCGAGTTGTTCGCCGGAATCGAGTCGAGCCAATGAACCAGTTTCTGCTCACTGTGATTGCTGACGATGCACCGCGCAATACCGGACCCGATTTCGGCAAGGCCAGTCCGTTGGGGCTGCTCGTCGTCGTGGTCTTGGTCATCGCCACGTTGTTTCTGCTGCGATCGATGAACCGGCAACTCAGGAAGGTCCCGGAATCCTTCGATCGTGCGCACCCCGAGCCGGATCAGGCGGCCGACGAGGGCACGGATGTGGTGGACGTCGAGGAACCGCCCGCCGCGGACGGTGGCGCCACCACGCGATCGCCGGGGCCGGCCGATGACCCCGGCTGATTCATCGGCCGGTTTCTCCGGAACCAATACCCTCGCGCAGGCGACCAGTCCGTACTTGCGCCAGCACGCCGACAACCCCGTGCATTGGCAGCAATGGACACCGCAGGCGCTGGCTGACGCCGCCGCGCGCGACGTGCCGATTCTGTTGTCGATCGGATACGCCGCGTGTCACTGGTGTCACGTCATGGCCCACGAATCGTTCGAGGACGACGAGGTGGCGGCGGTGATGAACGCGGGCTTCGTCAACATCAAGGTGGATCGCGAGGAACGGCCCGATATCGACGCGGTCTACATGAACGCCACCGTTGCCCTCACCGGGCAGGGCGGCTGGCCGATGACGTGCTTCCTGACCCCTGATGGGCGGCCCTTCTACTGCGGTACCTACTACCCGAAAGCGGGTTTTCTGCAGCTGCTTTCGGCCGTATCGGAGACCTGGCGGGAACGTCGCGGCGAGGTGGAGGAGGCCTCCGACCACATTGCCGGTGAGTTGCGTTCGATGGCGTCCGGACCGCCCGGCGGCGGTCCCGACGTGGCGCCGGAGCTGTGTGACCATGCCGTCGCGGTCGTCTTGGGTGAGCAGGACACGGTTCATGGTGGCTGGGGCACCGCGCCCAAGTTCCCGCCGTCGGCGCTGCTGGAAGCGTTGCTGCGGCACTACGAGCGCACCGGCTCCCCGGCCGCACTGGCTGCGGTGTCGCGCACCGGCGCCGCGATGGCCCGCGGCGGCATCTATGACCAACTTGCCGGCGGCTTCGCCCGATACAGCGTCGACAAGGCCTGGGTGGTACCGCATTTCGAGAAGATATTGTACGACAACGCGCTGCTGTTGCGGGCTTATGCGCACTGGGCCCGGCGGACCGGCGATGAGTTGGCGCGCCGCGTCGCGGCCCAGACCGCGGGGTTTCTGCTGGACGGGCTGGCCGCTGGCGGCATGTTCACCTCCTCGCTGGATGCCGACACCGACGGCCGCGAGGGTTCGACCTATGTCTGGACTCCCGAACAGCTGATCGAGCTCCTAGGTGAGGACGACGGCCGTTGGGCCGCAGAGGTTTACGCGGTGACCGCGGCCGGCACCTTCGAACACGGCGCGTCGGTGTTGCAGCTGCCCTCGGATCCGCACGACGCCGAGCGGCTGCAGCGGGTCAGCGGCGCACTGTCGGCGGCCCGGCGCGGGCGCGCGCAACCCGGTCGCGATGACAAGGTCGTCACCTCCTGGAACGGGTTGGCAATCACGGCGCTGGTAGAGGCCAGCATTGCCCTGCAGCAGCCCGAATTGGCGCAAGCCGCGCGGTGTTGCGCACGCGTGTTGCTGGACTTGCACGTGGTCGACGGCCGGTTGCGCCGCGCCAGCCTGGGCGGTGTGGTCGGCGACAGCGCGGCCATCCTCGAGGACCATGCCATGCTGGCCACCGGCCTGTTGGCGCTCTATCAGTTGACTTCCGAACCGGGTTGGCTGACCTCGGCCTGCGATTTGCTGGATACCGCATTGGCGCACTTCGGCGATCCGCAGTGGCCCGGTCGCTGGTTCGACACCGCCGACGACGCCGAGCGGCTGATGCTGCGCCCGGGCGACCCGCTCGACGGGGCCACGCCTTCGGGTGCGTCTTCGATCGCCGAAGCCCTGCTGACCGCCGCACACCTGGTCGCCGACGACCGCGCCCCGCGCTACCTGCAAGCCGCCACGGAAACGTTGCGCGAACATTCGGTCTTGCTGGCACACGCACCGAGGTCGGCCGGGCACTGGCTGTCCGTCGCGGAGGCGGCGGTGCGGGGACCGCTGCAGATCGCGGTTGCCTGCGACGATCCGCAGTCAGAGCTACTGGCCGCCGCCCGCCGGCTGGCGCCGGGCGGAGCCATCGTCGTCGGCGGTCGGCTGGACTCGGCACCGTTGCTGATCGGACGGGATCGGGTGGCGGGTGCGGACGCCGCCTATGTCTGCCGGGGACGGGTCTGCGACCTGCCGGTGACCGGTACCGACGAACTGGCCGCAGCTCTGCCAGTGCCCGGGTAGTAGCGTGCGTCACATGCCGAATTCCGCTCAGAGGTCCCAAGCGATTACCGAAACGGTCAACCGATACATGTCGGTGCTGGCCGACGGCGGCGCCGACGATCTGGTCGGCTTCTACGCCGACGACGCGACCCTCGAGGATCCGGTCGGGGGAGAGGTGCACATCGGTACGCGAGCCATCCACGGCTTCTATTCGGCGATCGCGGGCCTGACGCGCGAGTGCGAGTTGGTGTCGCTGCGGGTGTGCGGCAACGAGGCGGTTTTTCAGTTCCGGCTGACCGTGACCAGCGGCGACAGCAAGATGCGGGTGGAGCCCATCGAGGTCATGGCGTTCGATCGCTCCGGCAAAGTGGCCGCGATGAAGGCGTATTGGTCAGCGGTCGACGTGATTCATTTGTAGCCACGTGAGGCGCTGCTGTAGCGCTCAGAACACCACGAACCACATCGCGATGTAGTGGCAGATCGCCGCGACCGCGGTGCAGGCGTGGAAGAACTCGTGGTAGCCGAACGTCGAGGGCCACGGATCCGGCCAGCGCACGGCGTAGAGAATGCCGCCGATGCTGTACAAGGCGCCGCCGACAAACAGCAGCACCAGCGCCGTCACCCCGGCGTTGTGCAGAATCGTCGCGGTGTACCAGACCGCGACCCAACCCAGCAGCAGGTAGAGCGGGACACCGACCCAGCGCGGCGCGGTCGGCCAGCACATCTTGAGCAGAATCCCGGCGATCGCACCGCCCCACACGATCGATAACACCACTCGCCCGTCATGGCCCGGCAATGCCAGCAGGGCGAACGGGGTGTAGCTACCGGCGATGAACACGAAGATCATCGAGTGATCGGCCCGCTTCATCCACTTGTGCGTGGTCGCGGACGCCCAGTTGACTCGGTGATAGGTGGCGCTGACGGTGAACATCACCACGGTGGCCGCAATGTAGGCCAGCGTGGCCAGGCCGGCTTCGGTGGAGCCCACCGCCCAGGAGACCGCAACCAGCGATGCGCCCGCCAAAACAGCGGTGCCGGCCGAATAGACGTGGATCCAGCCGCGGAAGCGCGGCTTGGTGAGCGCCCGTGCGACCCCCTCGACGAGGTGATGCGCAGCGTTGGGAACGGCTAGACCCTGTGGTTCGGGTTCTGCGGTGCTGGCCATGCTGGCCTGGCTGCTCATTTCGCCCATTGCCCCGTCTGGTGATCGCCGGATATCGGTCACCGATCACAGTAGTCGCCCCGAGCGTGAGTGGGCTTACGACTTGGCGTGATCTTGCGGCGAATCAAGGCCGGAATTTGGTGCGCGTCACAGTAGTCTGGATCCTCGTGGAGATCATCCCGCCGCGGCTCAAGGAGCCGTTGTATCGGCTGTATGAGCTGCGGCTGCGGCAAGGCCTGGCAGCCACGAGTTCCGAGTTGCCGCGGCACATCGCGGTGCTGTGCGACGGCAATCGCCGTTGGGCCCGCGATGCGGGTTACGACGACGTCAGCTACGGCTACCGGATGGGTGCCGCCAAGATCGCCGAGATGTTGCGGTGGTGCCAGGAAGCCGGCATCGAGATGACCACCGTCTACCTGCTGTCCACTGAAAACCTGCAGCGCGACGCCGACGAGCTGGCGGCGCTGATCGAGATCATCACCGACGTCGTCGAAGAGATCTGTGCCCCGGCCAACCGCTGGAGTGTGCGCACCGTCGGCGACTTGGAGCTGCTCGGCGATGAACCGGCGCGCCGGCTGCGCGAGGCCGTGGAATCCACGCCGGCCACCGCGCAGTTCCATGTGAACGTGGCAGTCGGCTACGGCGGGCGTCGCGAGATCGTCGACGCGGTGCGGGCGCTGCTGAGCAAGGAACTCGCCAACGGTGCGACCGCCGAGGAGCTTATCGACGCGGTGAGCGTTGAGGGCATTTCGGAGAACCTCTACACCTCGGGGCAACCCGACCCTGATCTGGTCATCCGCACGTCCGGCGAGCAGCGGCTGTCCGGGTTTCTGTTATGGCAGAGCGCCTACTCGGAGATGTGGTTCACCGAGGCGCACTGGCCAGCGTTTCGGCGGGTCGATTTTCTGCGCGCATTGCGCGACTACAGCATGCGCCATCGCCGGTACGGCAAGTAATCGCGTGCGGCACTGAGCCCGCCGCTGGGATGCCCCTCGATCTACCAGGGCTGGCGCTGCGGCACCGGCTCGACCGACTCGGTGGGCGCCAACCTCCGACTGCAATTGGGGCAGAACCGGGGGACAACCAGCAGGAGTTCATGATCTGGTTCAACCATCGATTCCTTCTCCGACGGCGTGGCCACCGGCGAGGCCGCATCGGCGGTACGGCGAGGCGCTGGCGTGGAACACTGGGCGCATGGCTGCGCTGTCGGCGGTGGTGTTCACGCTCAGCGGTTGGCTGGGCCTCTACCTGCTGGCCCGCGACCCGCGCAAGCCGGTGCTGATATTGGCCGCCATTGGGCTATGCGGGTTTGCCCTTGTCTTGGCGTTGGATGCGGTGCGCAACACCAGCATGGCCCACGCCCAGTTGCTCGGTCAGCTGGAGATCTACCTGGTCGCCGTGCCGGGCGTGGCATGGTTCGGCGTTCTGCTCGAGTTGTCGGTGGCGCCCGAGCGCCCTTGGGCACGCAAAGCCGAGTTGCTGCTGATCGCGGCCGTCGGCGCGCTGGCCCTGCTGGGTGCGACCATCGCGGGCAGCGTGGCAGGGCCACTGCGGCCCGGTCACTGGCTGATGTTTGCGGTGATCTCGGCGGCAACGCTGGGCGCCATGGTGGCCGTGTTGGTGCGGCCGGCGCAGCCGATGCCGGTGGTCGGCGTGGTCATCGTCGCGACGCTGTTCTTCGCGCTGGGCAATGCCATCCTGGTGATTCCGCTGGGGCTGGTGCCCAGTTGGCTGGCCCTGGCCTCAACGGGATTCGACGTGTTGTTGCTCGGCGTGGCCGTGGCGGTATGGGACGCCTTCGACGAAGGCCAGGCGTTGCGCGCGGACATGCTGCGCTCGTTTGCGGGCGCGATGGCGGTCGCGGGTGTGTTGGGCGGTCAGGCGCTGATCGGGTTGGCCTTGATCCGCGATGAGCCCACCGCTTCGACCGTGCTGACGGTGCTGCTGTTCACCAGCCTGTCGATCGC
The DNA here is from genome assembly GCF_002355775.1 of Mycobacterium ulcerans subsp. shinshuense. Taxonomy (NCBI): domain Bacteria; kingdom Bacillati; phylum Actinomycetota; class Actinomycetes; order Mycobacteriales; family Mycobacteriaceae; genus Mycobacterium; species Mycobacterium ulcerans. The sequence continues at coordinate 1,115,780 of NZ_AP017624.1, forward strand.
CATCGCCGTGCAGGTGTTGGCCGACCCACTGGCCGGGGTACTGGACCGGCTGGCGTTTTCGAAATCGCCGGCACTGCGCGCCGACCGCGCGGCACTGCGCCACACCGGTGCGGCGCTACCGCTGCGGTCGGCGGATCCGCTTGCCGGCATCGATGACGAGACCTTTGTCAGGCTGACCCGCAGAGCGCTGGGGCACTACGGTGACCTGGCCAAGCTCGTCGCCAGCCCGTTGACCGTGTTGCCCGTGGTCGATCAGCGGCTGGCCACCCGTGGGGTTCCCGACCAGCCGCTGGAACGGGCCAACGAACTCAAGGCCGTCCTGGCCGACGGCATCAAGCGACTCAAGCCGCGTGAGGGTGGTGATTTCGGAACCACCGAACAGTGGCGTTATTACAACTCGCTGTATTTTCCCTACGTCGTCGGTGTGCGCGCCTACGCGCAGAATGCCACCGCGGCGGGTTTGGATCCCATCGCCCGGCAGGCCTGGCAATGGCTGGTGACCGAGGTCCCGCAGCGGTCACTGCACAACTGGCAGAACGCGGCTGCTCGGCTGATCGCGGCCGATTTGCGCGGGCGCATCACGGTGGCCAGCGACTAGTCTTGCCGGCCCCCGCCCGGCGGGCGTTGACGGCACTGCCCGCAACTGCCTGACGGCGGGGAGAACGACCTGGTCACGGGGCCTATGGCAGCAGTTGGCAGTGCCATGCGTCGATCTGGCAGTGCGCAGGCGGCAGTCTCAAAACTGTTCCACCGACCGCCTTCTCGCACAGCCCCAAGGAGTAATGCAATGACCGCAATCTCGGGCCCGACAACTTGGCCCCTCTCCGATTCGACGGACGCACTGCTGCGTTTCGCGATGCGCGCGGACGCCACATTGACCGGACTCATGGGCCTGGCCCTCGCCGCGGCCGCCGACCCGATCTCGTCGCTGACCGGCCTGACATCCGCTCAGGAATACAGCATCGGCGCCTTCTTCGTGCTCTACGGCCTGTTGGTGTTCGGCCTCGCCGCGATACCCAACCTGCGTCGCGCCGGGATAGGGGTGGTCGTCGGCAACCTCGTCTACACCGTGGGCGCGATCGTCGCCGCCGAACTAGTGCCGATGACTGGCATCGGGGTGGCCGCGACAGTGGCCAGCGGCGTGTTCACAGCGGCATTTGCCGGGCTGCAGTACCTGGGAGTGCGTCGTATCACGGCCTGAACTCCCCTTCCCGCTGGTGCGGGGCGCCCTCGATAGCTGAGGTGGGTGCCCCGCACCAGCCATGTCGGGCGGTGGCGGGTTCCGCGGCCCGGGAGAGCCGGCGGTGACTGACGATGAGGTTGGAATGCTCAAATCGGCTCGGATCGATGGGTGATCCGAGATACGATCCGGCTGTTCGGCGAGGGTAAACCTCTAGAGGACAGTGATGTCATATTTGATAGCCGCCCCAGACCTGATGGCGCATGCCACAACGGAACTGTCGAGCATCGGTTCGGCCCTCACCGCGGCCAACGCGGCCGCCGCTGTCCCGACGACGGGGGTGCTGGCCGCCGGCGCAGATGACGTCTCGGCGGCGGTGGCCTCGCTATTTGCCGGGCATGCCCAGGCCTATCAGTCACTCGGCGGGCAGGTCGCGGCGTTTCACCAGCAGTTCCTCGAGGGGTTGCGCGGAGCCAGCGGCGCCTATGCGGCCGCCGAGGCGGCCAACGTGTCGCCACTGCAGGATCTGCTGGGGTTGATCAATGCGCCTACCCAGGCGCTGTTGGGACGTCCGCTGATCGGCAACGGCACCAACGGCACCGCCGCCAATCCCAACGGAGGCGCGGGCGGATTGTTGATCGGCAACGGTGGCAACGGCTGGAACAGCACCACCGGTGGGGCTGCCGGCGGTAACGGCGGTGATGCGGGGCTGCTCGGCAACGGCGGGACCGGGGGCAGCGGCGGGGCGCTGGCGCCCGGCGGCACCGGTGGTGTCGGTGGCTGGCTATATGGCAATGGCGGTGCCGGCGGCGCCGGCGGTGTCGGGGCGAATGGGGGCGGCGGGGGTAACGCCTTCTTGTTGGGTGCCGGCGGGGCGGGCGGTGTCGGTGGCACCGGCGGCGTCGGCGCGCTCGGCGGTGACGGCGGCACCGGTGGACGCGGCGGGTGGTTGTGCGGAGACGGTGGCTCCGGCGGGAGCGGCGGGCACGGGGGTGTGGGGCCGGCGGTGGCGAGTTCCCCGACCCGGGTGGTGGTGGCGGGAGCGGCGGTGCGGCTGGGCTGGTCGGCAATGGCGGCTCTGGCGGCAGCGGCGGGGGCGGGGGAACGGGAGGCACGGCCGACTTCCTGGGTGGCACACAGTCCACCGGCGGGGACGGGGGGGCCGGCGGTGACGCCGGGGTCGGCGGAGCCGGCGGGGCGTTGTTGGGCAACGGTGGGGCCGGCGGCGCCGGCGGCAATGGCGGGGACGGTGGCGGTTATGTCACCTCCGGCAATGCTCCCCGAGGCGGCGGCAATGGCGGCGAGGCGGGCGACGGCGGCCTGGGCGGCTCCGCCGGCATGTGGGGGGCTGGAGGTGCCGGTGGGGCTGCCGGTACCGGCGGCGCTGGCATCTCGGGATACCCGAACGGGTTCGGCGGCAGCGGGGGCACCGGCGGCAATGGCGGCAACGGCGGCGGTGGTGGCACCGGTGGCTGGTTATACGGCGACGGCGGTGCGGGCGGGGCCGGCGGTAGCGGCGGCCCAGGCGGAACGACTCACGACCAATACATTGGCGGCGATTGGGGTGACGGCGGTGATGGCGGCGCCGGCGGCGACGCCCAGCACATCGGCAATGGCGGCGCCGGCGGTGAGCGCGGCGCGGCCGGCACCGGCGGGTCCGGCTTTGCCGACGGGTCGGTGGGCAGCGGCGGTGCCGGAGGCACCGGCGGGTCACTGTGGGGTGCGAATGGGGCGAGCGGCCTTTAAGTCAGGCCCCGGGCTGACTCGGCGCCGGATCAACCTAGCGGCGCCGCGGCCTACAGTTTGCGTAGCCGCAGCCGCTTGATGGAGTGGTCGGCATCCTTGCGCAGCACCAATGTTGCCCGCGGCCGAGTCGGCAGGATGTTTTCAACGAGGTTGCGTCGGTTGATCGTTCGCCAGATCTCGCGCGCGGCGACCACAGCTTCCGGGTCGGGCAGCGCCGAGTAGTGGTGGAAGTGTGACTCCGGGTTGGCAAACGCGGTGCTGCGCATGGCCAGGAACCGCGACACGTACCACTGCTCGATGTCTTCGATTCGGGCGTCCACATACAGCGAGAAATCGAACAGATCCGACACCATCAGCGTCGGGCCCGTCTGAAGTACGTTGAGTCCCTCCAAGATCAAGATGTCGGGATGGCGGACGACTTGTTTGGCTCCGGGGATGATGTTGTAGTGCAGGTGTGAATACACCGGTGCGCAGGCATAGTCGGACCCGGACTTCACCGACGTGACGAACCGCATCAGCGCCCTGCGGTTGTAGCTTTCTGGAAAGCCCTTGCGGTGCATCAGATTTCGTCGCTCCAACTCGGCGTTGGGGTAGAGAAATCCGTCTGTGGTGACCAGGTCCACCCGGGGATGGTGATCCCAGCGCGCCAAGAGGGCCTGAAGCACGCGGGCGGTGGTCGACTTGCCGACTGCCACGCTGCCGGCCACGCCGATGATGAACGGCACCGGCCGGTCAGGGTTCTGCTGTGGCTCACCCAGGAATTCCGCGGTAGCGGCGAACAGTCGTTGACGGGCCGCGACCTGAAGATGAAGCAACCGGGCCAGGGGCAGGAAGACCTCTTCGACCTCGAGCAGGTCGATCTGTTCCCCGAGGCCGCGCAGGCCGATCAGTTCGGCTTCGGTGAGAGCCAGCGGTGTCGACATTCGCAGCGCGCGCCACTGCCTTCGGTCGAACTCCACATAGGGGCTCGGCTCGCTAAGCCGTGACATGGCATAAGTCTTACAGGGGCGAGGGCATGCTTGTCGCCTGGGGCCAGCGGTACTGGGAGATCGGGCCCGCAACGGCACCACTGGATACACTGGCGGCCGTGACTGCCGCACCTGACGCTCGCACTTCCGCCCCAAAATCCGCGCCGAGAAATGCTTCTGTGATGGAGGCTCCGCTCGCTGAGGTGGACCCCGACATCGCAGCGCTGCTGGGCAAGGAACTCGGTAGGCAGCGGGACACGCTGGAGATGATCGCCTCGGAGAACTTCGTCCCGCGAGCGGTATTGCAGGCCCAGGGCAGTGTCTTGACCAACAAGTACGCCGAGGGCCTGCCGGGCCGGCGTTACTACGGCGGTTGCGAGCACGTCGATGTGGTGGAAAACATTGCCCGCGACCGGGCTAAGGCGCTGTTCGGCGCCGATTTCGCCAACGTGCAGCCGCATTCGGGCGCCCAGGCCAACGCCGCGGTGTTGCATGCGCTCATGTCGCCGGGGGAGCGGCTGCTGGGGCTGGATCTGGCCAATGGGGGCCACCTGACCCACGGCATGCGGCTGAACTTCTCCGGCAAGTTGTACGAGAACGGCTTCTACGGCGTCGACCCGACGACGCACCTGATCGACATGGACGCGGTGCGGGCCAAGGCGCTCGAGTTCCGTCCGAAGGTGATCATCGCCGGCTGGTCGGCCTATCCCCGGGTGCTCGACTTCGCGGCCTTCCGCTCCATCGCCGATGAGGTTGGCGCCCAGTTGTTTGTCGACATGGCCCACTTCGCCGGGTTGGTGGCTGCCGGATTGCATCCGTCCCCGGTGCCGCATGCGGATGTGGTCTCCACCACAATTCACAAGACGCTCGGTGGCGGCCGGTCGGGCATGATCCTGGGCAAGCAGGAATTCGCCAAGGCCATCAATTCGGCGGTTTTCCCTGGCCAGCAGGGCGGTCCGCTCATGCATGTCATCGCGGGCAAGGCGGTGGCACTCAAGATCGCCGGCACGCCCGAATTCGCCGATCGGCAGCGGCGCACGCTGGCGGGTGCCCGGATTGTCGCCGATCGGCTGATGGCTTCCGACGTCGCCAAGGCGGGGGTCTCGGTGGTCAGCGGCGGCACCGACGTGCACCTGGTACTGGTCGATTTGCGTGATTCCCCGCTCGATGGCCAGGCGGCCGAAGACCTGCTGCACGAGGCGGGAATCACGGTCAACCGCAACGCTGTCCCCAACGATCCGCGGCCACCGATGGTGACCTCGGGCTTGCGGATCGGGACTCCCGCATTGGCCACCCGCGGGTTCGGCGATGCCGAATTCAGTGAGGTCGCCGACGTGATCGCGGGCGCCCTCGCGGCCGGGCGCTCGGCCGATGTGGCCGCGCTGCGGGCCAGGGTAACCCGTTTGGCCAGGGATTTTCCCCTCTACGAGGGCCTCGAGGAGTGGAATCTCGTAGATCGCTGACGGCGACACGGGGGGTCGATTTTAATTATCCTGTGTATGAGGGTTACAGTTACCGCATGGCACAGAAACCTGTCGCTAATGCGCTGACCCTCGAACTTGAGCCCGTGGTCGAACAGAACATGGCTCGCCACCTCGACACCGAGGACATTTGGTTCGCCCACGACTTCGTCCCCTTCGACCAGGGCGAGAACTTCGCCTTCCTCGGTGGACGTGACTGGGATCCCTCCCAGACGACGCTGCCCAGGCTGATCACCGATGCCTGCGAGATCCTGTTGATCCTCAAGGACAACCTGGCCGGCCGTCACCGTGAACTCGTCGAGCACTTCATTCTCGAGGACTGGTGGGGTCGTTGGCTGGGTAGATGGACCGCTGAGGAGCACCTGCACGCCATCGCTCTGCGCGAATACCTGGTGGTGACTCGCGAGGTCGACCCGGTCCTCAACGAAGACGTCCGCGTCCAGTACGTGATGAAGGGGTACCGGGCCGAGAAGTACACGCAGGTCGAAACTCTCGTGTACATGGCCTTCTACGAGCGCTCCCTGGTCGCCTTCTGCCGCAACCTGGCTGCCCAGATCGAGGAACCCGTCCTGGCCGGCATGATCGACCGGATCGGCCGTGACGAAGCGCGTCACGAGTTGTTCTTTGCCAATCTTGTGGACCACTGCCTGGCCACCCGCCGCGACGAGACGATCGCCGCGATTGCCGCCCGGGCCGGCGATGTGCAGGCCCCCGGTGCCGACATCGACGCCTACCAGGACAAACTGCGCGACGTTGCCGAGGCCGGACTCTTTGGCGCGGACCAGCTCAAGCAGGTTGTTTCGGGCCGCATCACCGAATGGGGATTGGCTGAGGAGCCTGCGCTCAAGCAGTTCGTGACGGGCTAGATCGACTTCGACAAAACGATGCACTGCGCCTGGTGCAGTGCATCGTTTTCGTCTGTTGGGCTTGACCGCTCAGCTCCTGCGCGGCGCGACCGCGCGGTCCGTCGTCGTCAAGGTGTGCTTGCCTCGGCGCGCCTGCCCGGCGTGGGTGTGCTCACCGGAGTAGCGTCGCAGGTGATGGTCAGCGACTTGCTCAGCTGCCAGGGCGGCACCTTCCGTCACTACAACGGCAGGACCGGCCCCGGTCCTGGTGCCGCGGCCCGCGTCGACACGCTCGTGCGGGTCCGCCCGAGCGGCAATCGCTCGAGGAGCGCTCTGTGACCGATATTCGGACTTACGTGCTGGACACCTCCGTGTTGCTGTCCGACCCCTGGGCCTGCAGCCGGTTCGCCGAGCACGAAGTGGTGGTTCCACTGGTGGTAATCAGTGAGCTCGAAGCCAAGCGGCATCACCATGAGTTGGGTTGGTTCGCCCGGCAGGCATTGCGGTTGTTCGACGATCTTCGACTGGAACACGGGCGGCTGGATCAGCCCATTCCGGTTGGTAAACAAGGTGGTTCGTTGCACGTCGAGCTCAACCACACCGACCCTTCGGTGCTGCCCGCGGGATTCCGTACCGACAGCAACGACTCTCGCATCTTGAGTTGCGCGGCCAACCTTGCCGCCGAGGGCAGACGAGTTACGTTGGTCAGCAAGGACATTCCGCTTCGAGTCAAGGCCGCTGCGGTGGGCTTGGCGGCTGACGAGTACCACGCGCAGGACGTCGTAGCCTCCGGCTGGTCCGGGATGCACGAAATCGAAACGGCTGCAGGGGATATCGATGCCCTATTCGCCGACGGAGAGATCGACCTGGCCGAAGCCCGCGATCTGCCCTGCCACACCGGGGTCCGGCTGCTGGGCGGAAGTTCACATGCGCTGGGCCGGGTCACCGCGGCCAAACGTGTGCAGCTAGTCCGCGGTGACCGCGAGGTTTTCGGTTTGCGGGGTCGCTCGGCCGAACAGCGGGTAGCGCTGGACCTGCTGCTCGACGAGTCGGTGGGCATCGTGTCGATGGGCGGCAAAGCCGGAACCGGAAAGTCGGCGCTGGCGCTGTGTGCCGGCCTGGAAGCGGTGCTCGAGCGCCGCACTCACCGCAAGGTGGGCGTTTTCCGCCCGCTCTATGCGGTGGGCGGCCAGGAGCTGGGCTACCTACCCGGCAGCGAGAGCGACAAGATGGGGCCATGGGCCCAAGCCGTCTTCGACACGCTCGAAGGTTTGGCCAGCCCGGCGGTGCTCGAGGAGGTTCTCTCCCGGGGCATGCTCGAGGTGCTGCCGCTCACCCACATCCGGGGCCGCTCGTTGCATGACTCGTTCGTCATCGTCGACGAAGCCCAATCGCTGGAACGCAACGTGCTCTTGACCGTGCTGTCGCGGCTGGGTACCGGGTCCCGGGTGGTGTTGACGCACGACATCGCGCAGCGCGACAACCTGCGAGTCGGCCGCCACGACGGCATTGTCGCGGTGATCGAGAAACTCAAGGGACATCCGCTGTTTGCGCACATCACGCTGCTGCGTAGTGAACGGTCCCCGATCGCCGCGCTGGTCACCGAGATGCTCGAAGAGATCGCCGGGCCGCACTGATCGGCCCCTGACCAGGGCGCGAGACCCCGCGATGGCGGGATCGGGTGCCCAGCGCCAGGTAGGCTGCCAAGGTGCGCAAACGACCCGACAACCAGGCCTGGCGGTATTGGCGCATGGTCGTCGGGGTCGTTGCGGCGGTGGCCGTGCTGGTGATCGGCAGCCTGACCGGCCATGTCACGCGTGCCGATGACCAGAGTTGCGCGGTGGTCAAATGTGTCGCGCTGACCTTCGATGACGGTCCAAGCCCGTTCACGGATCGTCTGCTGCAAATCCTGAAGGACAACGACGCCAAGGCCACGTTCTTCCTGATCGGCAACAAGGTGGCGGCCAACCCCGCGGCAGCGAAACGCATCGCCGAAGCGGGCATGGAGATCGGCAGCCACACCTGGGAACACCCCAACATGACGACCATCCCCGAAGCGGACATCGCCGGCCAGTTTTCCCGGGCCAACGACGCGATCAAAGCCGCGACGGGTCGCACACCCACGCTCTATCGTCCCGCCGGGGGACTGTCCAACGCGGCGGTGCGCCAGACCGCCGCAAAATACGGCCAAGCCGAAATCCTCTGGGATGTCATCCCCTTCGACTGGGCCAACGACTCCAACACCGCGGCCACGCGCTACATGCTGATGAGGCAGATCAAGCCGGGTTCGGTGGTGTTGTTTCATGACACCTACTCGAGCACCGTCGACCTGGTCTACCAGTTCATTCCGGTGCTCAAGGCAAATGGCTATCGCCTGGTGACGGTCAGCGAGCTGCTCGGGCCGCGGGCGCCCGGCAGCAGCTACGGCAGCCGGGACAACGGCCCGCCCGTCGACGAACTGCGCGACATTCCGCCCAGCGACATCCCGCCGTTGCCCAACACCCCGTCGCCCAAACCCATGCCGAACTTCCCGATCACCGACATAGCGGGTCAGAACTCAGGCGGGCCCAATAACGGTGCCTAGCACCAGCGCTTCGGCAGGCCAAGCGCAGCCGAAGACCGCCCGCAGGCTTTTACTGCAATACGCGTTCGACCTCGCCCTGGCCTACTTCATCGCCGTCGTTGATGCATCGGCGATCTTGATCCCACTGCGCGGTCACACCTACGTCGACTTCGCCCAACGAAACCTGCCGGTGGTGTCGGTCCTGGTGGTGCTGGGGATCATCAGCGTCGCGGTTGCCGGAGTACTGACCCTGGCCCCCACCCTGCAGTGGTTCGTCCCGGGGCACCCGCCCACCAAGGCGCAGCGAGAAGCCGCGCTGCGGCTCGGTGGTCGCCAGTCGCTGATCCTGGTCGGAGCCTGGGCCGCATCCGGGGCAGTCCTGATGCTGCTCAACCACGCGGACGGCACCAAGATCATGCTGCCGATTCTGCTCGGTGTGGTGCTGGGGGGACCCGCCGCCGCGGGCACCGGCATGCTGCTGGCGCAACGCACCCTGCGGCCCATCGTGGGGGTGGCCACCCGGGGCGGCCAGCCGCGACTGGCGGTCCCCGGCGTGTTCGCCCGGCTGGTCCTGCTCTGGTTCCTGTGCAGCGCCTTGCCCATCGGGGTCATCGGGACCTTCATCGTGTTGCGGTCCTACGGGTGGGTCATTGAACAGTCCGCGTCGCTGGATGTGCCGATCCTGGTCGTATCGTTGGCCGCCCTGCTGCTCGGGCTGCCGACGATGATCCTGACCTCGCGATCCATCTCCGATCCACTCGATGAGATCGTCGACGCCATGGGGCAGGTCGAGCACGGCCACATCGGCACCTACGTCGGTTCCTACGAGCGCTCCCAAATTGGGCGCCTGCAAACGGGGTTCAACCGCATGGTGGCCGGCCTGGAAGAGCGGGAACGCCTCCGGGACCTGTTCGGCCGCCATGTCGGCACCGATGTCGCACGCCGCGCCCTCGAAGAGGGCTCCGGGTCGCCGGGCGAAGTGGTGGAGGCGGCGGTTCTCTACATCGACCTGGTGGGCTCCACGCAGCTGGCCGAAAACCGCCCGCCGCAAGAGGTAGCCGAAGTGCTCAACGACTTCTTCCGGATAGTCGTCGTCGCCGTCGATGAGGATCAGGGGCTGATCAACAAATTCGAAGGTGACGCTGCGCTGGCCGTCTTCGGAGCGCCGCTGCGAACCGGTGATCCGGCGTCGGCCGCGTTGGCGACGGCGCGCGCGTTGGGCACCCAGCTGCGTGGCCTACCGGCGGTGGATTTCGGTGTCGGTGTTTCGGCGGGGCGGGTTTTTGCCGGCAACATCGGTGCGGAAAACCGCTACGAATACACGGTCATCGGCGACGCGGTCAATGAGGCCGCACGGCTGGCCGACCTCGCCAAGACCTCCGAGCGGCGGATTCTGTGTTCGGCGGCGGCGCTTGACCGCGCCCATGAGGCCGAGTGCCGTCGCTGGATCCAGTGCTATTCCACGGTGCTGCGCGGCCGCTCCGAAGCCACGCACGTCTGTGCCCCGGCCGAGGCCGGCTAGCGCGGGTTCGGCTCGGTACTTGTCGGTTTTCAGGACTTGTCGACCTTGAGTGCCGCAATGACCTTGCTGATCGTGGCCGCCGAGGCGGCATCGCCGATGGGTGTGGCGCCCAGGAAGATGGTGACCGGTTTGGTGTCGACGGCGATGATGACCACGGAGTCACCCTTGACGTTGCGTGAGGTGTCGGCGATCGTGATGTCGGCGTCAACTCGAGCCGCCTTGACCCCGTCGACGGTGGTCGAGGACTTCTTGGTGGGGCCCAGGGTGGGCGACGACTGCACGTAGCCGGGGCCGTCGACCACACATTGCATCAGCTTCGATGCCTGCTCGCTGACATCCATGCTGGCCACGAAGTTGGTGACGGCGACCTCGGCCTGCATCATCCACTGGCTGGCGTCGGGTACCTCCTGGCCGACCCCCAACGCTCCAATCAGGTTGGGGCTCTGATCGTCGCCGAATACCGACCAGCCCGGTGCCGCGCTGATCGGGAACGACAACTTGCCGGCACTGATGATCTCCCCGAGTGGCCGCTCACCGGCGGACATGTTGGGGGTGCAGCCGGTCGCGTTCTGCTCGGAGTTGTCCGGCTCCGAAGTCGAAGCGCCGCTGGTCGCGGGGGTGCCCGAGGGGCCGGCGTTGTTCGATTTGTTGCCGCCGAGCGTAAAGACCAGCACCACTACCAGCGCCAGTACGCCCAGCACGGCGACACCGGCGATGATCAGCCACGGCGCCTTCGAGCCCGGTCCTTTCGGCGGCGGTCCGGGTGAGTACGGCCCGGTTGGCCAGCCGGGGCCGGTGCCATACGGCTGACCGGCCTGGGGGAATTGCTGGGGTGGATAGGTGCCCGGCCCGTAGGAAGGCGCACCGCCCTGCGGGTTGGTGTACGGCCCGGTCGGTGGGTACGGGTATTGGCCGCCGGCCTGGGGCTGGCCGTACCCGTAGGGGGCCTGACCATACGGGTTGTAGCCGGCCGGATCCTGGCCATAGGGCCCACCGGGAGGAGTCGTCATACGCCTAACCATCCTCGTTTCCTTGAACCGCCTCGGTTGAGGGGGTCGCGCAACCGCGCGGGCGTAGCCAGTCGCCCGGCACGGACCTAGGTCGGCCTAGTCGTCGGTCGCTTCGACCTTGGCCATCGCAAGCACGTCGAGACGGCGGTCGAGTTCCTCGAGCGAGAGCTTGTCGCCGATCAAGCCGCGATCGATGACGGTCTGGCGGATCGTCTTGCGTTCCTTGAGCGCTTGCTTGGCGACCGCGGCCGCCTCCTCGTAGCCGATCGCCGAGTTCAGCGGTGTCACGATCGACGGTGAGGACTCCGCGAGTTCACGCAGGTGCTCGGCGTTGGCGGTCAACCCGGCAATGCAGCGCTGCGCGAACAGCTTTGAGACGTTGGTCAGCAACGTGAATGACTCGAGGATGTTGCGGGCCATCATCGGGATGTAGACGTTGAGCTCGAAGGCGCCATTGGCGCCGCCCCAGGCCACCGCCGCGTCGTTGCCGATCACCTGCGCCGCGATCTGCGTAACAGCCTCGGGGAGAACCGGATTCACCTTGCCCGGCATGATGGAGCTGCCGGGCTGCAGGTCCGGCAGCTGGATTTCGGCCAAACCGGTCAACGGACCGGAGCCCATCCAGCGGATGTCGTTGGCAATCTTGGTCAGCGACACCGCGATGGTGCGCAGCGCCCCGGAGGCCTCGACCAATCCGTCCCGTGCGGCTTGGGCTTCGAAAGAGTTCGCCGCCGTTCGCAATTGGGGCAGCCCGGTCTGGGGCACCAGCACCGACACCACCTTGACGCCGAAGCCCTCGGGGGCGTTGAGTCCGGTACCGACCGCGGTACCGCCGATGGCCAGTTCGCCGAGTCGGGGCAACGTGGCGCGGACGCGCTCGATGCCGGCCTCGATCTGGCGGGCATACCCGCTGAACTCCTGGCCCAGCGTGACCGGAACCGCGTCCATCAAGTGGGTCCGGCCCGACTTGACCACCGACTGCCACTCGAGAGCCTTCGTGGCCAGGGCGTCCTGCAAGATCTCCAGGGCGGGGATGAGGTGGCTGACGGCGGCCTCGGTGGCCGCGATGTGAGTGGCGGTTGGGAAGGTGTCGTTCGACGACTGCGACATGTTGACGTCGTCGTTGGGGTGTACCGCCACGCCATTGGCGCGGGCGATGCTGGCGATCACCTCGTTGGTGTTCATGTTGGAGCTAGTGCCCGAGCCGGTCTGGAAGACATCGATCGGGAACTGGTCGTCATGTTGGCCGTCGGCGATCTCGGCGGCGGCAGCGATGATCGCTTGGGCCTTCTCCGGTGCCAGCAGCCCGAGGTCCATGTTCACCTGCGCGCAAGCGCCCTTGAGCAGGCCCAAGGCGCGGATCTGGGCGCGCTCGAGACCGCGGCCCGAGATGGGGAAGTTTTCCACCGCCCGCTGGGTTTGGGCGCGCCATAGTGCCTTTGCCGGCACCCGGACCTCGCCCATGGTGTCGTGCTCGATGCGGTATTCGGTGTCGTTGTCGGCATCGTCGTGGGCGCTGTGGGCCATTGGCGGGTCCTTGCTGGTCGGGTTTGCGGGAGGGGTGTTACGGCAGGGGATAGGCGGCGGTGCTGTCGCCGGTGAAGTCGATCGCCGAGTATTCGTTGAGTTTGGAAAGTCGGTGGTAGGCCTCGATCATCCGCACGGTGCCCGACTTGGACCGCATCACGATCGACTGCGTGGTGCAGCCGCCCGGGTAGTAGCGAACACCCTTGAGCAGGTCACCGTCGGTGACCCCGGTGGCACAGAAGAAGACGTTTTCCCCGGACACCAAGTCCTCGGTGGTCAGCACCTGATCGAGGTCGTAGCCGGCGTCGAGCGCCTTGCGGCGCTCGGCCTCGTCCTTGGGGGCCAGTTGCGCCTGGATGGCTCCGCCCATGCAGCGAATCGCGGCGGCGGCGATGATGCCCTCCGGCGTGCCGCCGATCCCGGCCAGCATGTCGGTGCCCGATTCCGGTCGGCATGCCGAGATGGCGCCGGCGACGTCGCCATCGGTGATCAGCCGGATCCGGGCGCCGGTGGCCCGAACGTCTTCGATCAACTGGGCGTGTCGTGGCCGGTCCAGGATGCATACCGTCATGTCCCGCGCCGACAATGCCTTGACCCGGGCCACCGCCCGAACGTTCTCGGCAATGGGTGCGGTGATGTCGAGCACGTGCGCGGCCTCGGGGCCGACGGCGATCTTGTTCATGTAGAACACCGCCGACGGATCGAACATCGCACCGCGATCGGCTACCGCCAGCACCGAGATGGCGTTGGGCATGCCCTTGCTCATCAGTGTGGTGCCATCAATCGGGTCGACAGCGAAGTCGCACTCTGGCCCGTCGCCATTTCCGACGTCTTCGCCGTTGTACAACATCGGGGCGTCGTCTTTCTCGCCCTCGCCGATGACCACGACGCCACGCATCGACACCGAGTTCACCAGCTCGCGAATCGCGTCGACAGCGGCGGCGTCGCCACCCTCCTTGTCGCCGCGCCCCACCCAGCGGCCCGCGGCCATGGCACCGGCCTCGGTGACTCGCACGAGTTCCATCGCCAGGTTGCGGTCGGGGGCTTCGCCACGTGGCGGCCGTGGCAGCGATGGGTCGCGCCCCGCGACCGCGGTTGGCGACGAACCGGATCCCTGAGCTGTCATGGTTGGTGATTGTCCCAGAAGCAGATCACCGGGCTGGAGCTGGGATACTGGCCTGCGATACTGGCCAGGTGACTGGTGAGCCGCAGCCGGGCCCGAAGCCGGCCAAACCACGGTTGCTGCAGGATGGGCGCGACATGTTCTGGTCGCTTGCCCCGCTGGTGGTTGGCTGCATCCTGCTGGCAGGCCTGGTAGGGATGTGTTCCTTCCAACCGGGCGCGACCAATCGAGGAAATGTCCCGTCCTACGACGCCGCGGCGGCTCTGAAGGCCGACGCGGCCGCCCTGGGATTCCCGATTCGGCTGCCAGTCCTGCCGGATGGATGGAAAGCCAACTCGGGCGGTCGTGGCGGCATCGAGAATGGGCGCACCGATCCGGCTAACGGTCAGCTGCTGCGCGCGACCACCTCGAAGGTGGGATACATCAGCCCATCGGGGATGTACCTGAGCCTGACCCAGAGCAATGCCGACGAGGACAAGCTGGTCCGATCGATCCATCCGGACATGTATCCGACTGGCACCGTGGATGTGGTCGACACCAGCTGGGTTGTCTACGAAGGCACCGATAGCAACGGCTCCACCGAGCCGGTGTGGACCACCCGGCTTACCAGCCCGCAGGGTCCCGCCCAGGTCGCAATCACCGGCGCCGGAAGCGCCGACGAATTCCGTACGCTGGCGCTGGCTACGCAATCGCAGGCGCCGCTGCCGACCAAGAATTAGCCGGCAAGCCGGCAGAAGGGACTGATCGTGAGCGGACCCGAAGCGGACTTGGCCGGATGGTCGGCGGCACCGTTCACCGGCGGCGGCTACACCCACGACGTCTTTCGCAAAGGCTCAGGCCCCGGAGTGGTGCTGATCCCGGAGATGCCGGGCATCCATCCCGGCGTGCTGGCGCTGGGAAACCACCTGGTGGACAACGGATTCACGGTGGCCATTCCGTCGTTGTTCGGCAAGCCGGGCAAGGCGGTGTCGATCGGTTATGTGGCGCTCGAAATCTCCCGCGGATGTGTGGCCAAGGAGTTCGCGGCGATGGCCACCAACAAGGAGCGGCCGGTATCGATCTTTCTGCGCGCGCTGGCGCGTGATCTCAACGCGTCCACACCGGGCAAGGGGGTGGGGGTGATCGGGCAATGCTTCACCGGCGGTTTTGCGTTGGCCGCCGCCGTCGATGACAGCGTGCTCGCCCCGGTGCTCAGTCAGCCGTCGGTGCCGCTGCCGCTGACGTCCGCGCAGCGCAGTGACCCCGGGCTAAGTGAGTCCGAGCTCCAGGTGGTCGCCGATCGTTGTGCGAATGAGGGGCTGTGCGCCATCGGTTTGCGCTTCAGCGAGGACAAGACGGCGCCGCGTGAGCGGTTCAGTACGCTCAAGGCGCGTCTGGGTGACGCGTTTGAGGTGATCGAGATCGATTCCGGCCCGGGCAACCCGGACGGCTTTGGCCGGATGGCGCATTCGGTACTCACCGAAGAGGTTCGTGAGGTGGATGGCCATCCGGCGTATGAGGCCCGTAAGCGCGTGGTCGAGTTCCTCACTGAGCGGTTGAGTCAGTAGCCGCGTTTGCCGGCGCATTCCCGGTTCTGCGGGGCAACCAGTTGCGGCGGGCGGGCTTGGCGCTGCGGTCCTTGAGTCCGACGCCCTTGTACACGGCCAGATAGACGTCGATCGTGGTGACGATGAGGATCATCAGCACCGGACCGATGATGATCCCCCCACGGGCCGAACATGCCGATGCCGGCGAATACCGACGTCAGCATGAGCGCCGAATTGAGCCGGGCATCGCGTGGAACCAGAATCGGTCGCAAGAAGTTGTCGATATTGGTGACCACCAGCAAGTGCCACAAGACGACGAACGCGCCGCCGCCGATATTGCCATAGGACGCCATCCCGATACCGAATGGAATTGTCACGATTCCGCCGCCGAGCGGAATGATGGACATTGCGGTGAGCAGGATCGCGAAAATGAAGAACCCGTGGTGAAATCCGGCGACGTAGATGGACGCGGCACCGGCAACGCCTTGACACAGCGCGATGACGAACTGACCGATCACGGTGCCGCGCACCATCGAGCCCATCTTGCGCAAGTACAAATCTGTGACTTCTTCACCCAGCGGGTTGAGCTGACCGATCAGTGTCCGCAGTTTCTCGCGGTTGAGCAGCAGTGCCATGAACACGTACAGAAAGATGATTCCCGAGGTAACCGCGCCGGCCAGGCTGCCGGCCGCATTCTGCAGAAAGTGCAGCAGCCACTGGCCGACGTTTTGAGCCACCGAGATCATCATTTTGCGCAGTGCCTCCGCCGTCACGGTGACATGCAAGAACGGCACTCGGGCCAGGAGCTCATTGACCAGCTGCAGGGCCTTGTCGCCGAGACTGCTCAGGTCGGTTGTCTTGACCCAGCCGGCAATGTTCTCCACCATCCGGGCAATCTGGACGACCGCCAGGCCGAACAGCAGCCCAACCGGGACGATGACCACCACCAATGCCGTCAACAGGGTGAGGGCAGGGCTCCGGCGTTGTTGATTAGCAGGCTTGTGAGCTGGGTTGATGATCTTTGGTGCCGCGCTATTGGGGCCGGAGTGTAGGCACGGGCTATCTGGAGAACGATCGAGTTGGTTACTGTTCGTCGTTGGCCTGGAGTTGCCCGTGCCTACCGTTTCAGTATTGCCTGTGTCGTCGGTTCCAGAGGTGTTCGACCGCTGGAGTCCTGGTGAGCGCAGCGGGCTCATCGGATCGGAGTTTCTCGATGTGTTGGCCTCGGTGCCAGACCCGAGGGACCCACGCGGTCGGAGGTATTCGCTGATGGCTTTGTTGGCGATCGCGGTTCTGGCCACTGCCGCGGGGATGCGCGGCTATGCTGGTTTTGCCACATGGGCGGCCACCGCTCCCGATGATGTGTTGGCCCAATTAGGGGTCCGGTTCCGGCGGCCCAGTGAGAAGACCTTCCGCGCTGTTTTGTCTCGGCTAGACCCCGCCGACCTCAACGCCAGGATGGGCAGTTACTTCACTGCACACGTGGCCAGCAGCGACCCCAGTGGATTGGTGCCGATCGCGTTGGACGGCAAGATGCTGCGTGGTGCTTTACGCGCCAAAGCGACAGCCACGCATCTCGTGTCGGTGTTCGCCCACCGTGCCCGATTGGTGCTCGGTCAACTCGCTGTCGCCGAGAAAAGCAATGAAATTCCCTGCGTACGTGCCCTGCTCACGCTGCTGCCGGGTAGCTTGCGGTGGCTGGTCACCGTGGATGCGATGCATACCCAGGTCGTCACCGCGAAGTTGATCTGCGCCACCTTGAAGTCGCACTACCTGATGATCGTCAAGTCCAACCAAGCCAAAATACTTGCGCGTATCACCGCGCTGCCCTGGGCCGAGGTGCCCGCAGCCGCTACCGACGACTCCCGCGGCCACGGCCGTGTCGAGACCCGCACCCTGCAAATCATCACCGCTGCACGAGGAATCGGCTTCCCCTACGCAAAACAAATCATCCGGATCACTCGTGAACGCTTGATCACCGCCACCGACCAGCGCAGCGTGGAGGTGGTCTATGCCATCTGCAGCCTGCCGTTCGAGCACGCCCGCCCTACCGCGATCATGACCTGGATGCGTCAACACTGGGGAATCGAGAACAGCCTGCACTGGATACGCGACGTCACCTTCGACGAAGACCGTCAAAGGGCACATACCGGAAACGGCGCACAGGTCCTAGCAACGCTACGCAACACCGCGATCAATCTGCACCGCCTCAACGGCGCCGACAACATCGCCGAAGCCTGCCGGATCACCGCTTTGACCGCCAACCGCCGCCTAGACCTCCTCAATCCACAATTCCCCAGCTCACAAGCCTGCTAATCAACAACGCCGGAGCCCTGAGGGTGAGGGTCGCCGACAGGCCCGCGTTCAGCCGCTTGTTGAACCAATTGAACAGCGGTGTGAACAGATATGCGCCGACGCCGGCCACCACAATCAGCACGAAATAGCTGCGCAGGAAGTAGGCGCCGAATAGCAGGGCGGCCAGCGTGACAATCGCCAGAGCGCGTTTCTGACTGAGCGTGAATTCGGTGTTCACTGGACCGGGGCCCGCCCTCCGCGTCGGTGTTGAGCGCAACCTTAGCCGCAGACAGTGTTGTTGTTCGGGCGCTTATCCCGTGCGCCCTGAGCACTCCGGTGCCATTGACCGCTGGGTGTGGCCCTTTCGGCAGCTGTGCGATTGCCAGTCGTTAACCTGAGCCAAGGGGAACAGGAGTTTTCACAATTATGACCAGTGACATCAGACGAATGGCGAGTGACGGCTATGTGGTCGAAACCGCCTACGGGCCGGTCCGGGGCGCCGAAGACGGCATTGCAGCGGCCGGTAGCGGGGTTCGGACTAAATCGTGGAAGGGCATCCGGTATGGAGCGCCGCCCGTGGGCGAGCTGCGGTTCCGGGCCCCACAGCCACCCCAACCATGGACCGAGATCGCCGATGCCACCGCTTTCGGGCCGGTCTGCCCTCAGCCGGTGCTGGCCAACATGCCTATCGACCTCGGCGCGCCGCAGGACGAAGACTGTCTACGGCTGAACATCTGGGCGCCAGCGAACACCGCACCCGGTGCCGCGAAACCGGTGATGGTGTGGTTGCACGGTGGCGCATACATGCTGGGCTCGGCAAGTCAGGCCCTCTATGACGGCCGGAGGTTGGCCAGCAGCGGTGAGGTCATCGTGGTGACGGTGAACTATCGGCTCGGCGCTCTGGGCTTCCTGGACCTGTCGTCGTTGAGCCATGCCGGACGGAGTTTTGATTCCAACGTCGGGCTGCGTGATGTGCTGGCTGCATTGCATTGGGTACGCGAGAACATCGCGGCGTTCGGCGGCGATCCCGCCAACATCACGCTGTTCGGTGAATCCGCCGGTGCGGGGCTGGTGACGACGCTGCTGGTGACCCCGGCGGCTCGGGGCTTGTTCTCCCGCGCGATCGCCCAAAGCTCGCCGGCTACCTCGGTATACGACCGGGAAAGGGCGCAGCGTGTCGCGGTGCACCTGCTCGACAAGCTGGGAATCGCCGCTAGCGACGTGGACAAACTGACGCAGCTGCCCACCGCGGCGATCGTTGCCGCCTCGACAGAAGTATTCAACGAAGTGCCGGTGCGTAACCCCGGCACGTTGGCGTTCGTCCCGATCGTCGACGGCGATGTGCTCACCGACTATCCGGTGAAGGTCGCTCAGGAGGGCCGCTCGCACCCGGTCCCATTGCTGATCGGCACCAACAAGCATGAAGCCGCGCTGTTCCGGCTGATGCGATCGCCGCTGATGCCGATCACGCCGCGCGCGATCACGTCCATGTTCACCCAGATCGCCGCCGAGCAGCCCGACCTGCAATTGCCGACCGAAGAGGAGATCGGGCTGGCCTATTCCCGGCTGCGGCGCAGGGCCAGGCCGCTCAGCATCGCCACCGACGTCGGCTTTCGGATGCCATCGGTATGGCTGGCCGAGGGCCACAGCAGGGTGGCGCCGGTGTACTTGTACCGCTTCGACTACTCCACGCCGCTGGTGAAGCTGTTGCTGGTCCGGGCTGCTCACGCGACCGAGCTGCCCTACGTCTGGGGCAATCTCGGGGGACCGCAGGACCCCACCTTGCGACTCGGTGGCGCGAAAACCGCCAAGACCGTCTCCAAGAGGATGCGGACCCGGTGGATCAACTTTGCTACCCAGGACAATCCCGCGGGCCCCGCCGGTGAACCGGACTGGCCGGCTTACCAGGACGGCGACCGCGCTTGCCTGGTCATCGACAAGTCCGACAGGGTTGCGCGCGATATCGACGCACCCATTCGCGCCGCCTGGGGCCGGGAGGTCGTGGGTTTCCGGTAGGCGGACCATGGGGTGTCTGTTTCACGTTCGTCACAGGTGGGCAGACGACGAAGGCGGGACGCTGCTCCGTTCTTTGCCGCGCGGTGTGCGCAATGCGGGCCGAAGACACCCAATGCGGCGTCACAAATCTTGACGTGGTGGTGACGGTCGGCGTGCCGGTTGTCCTCTCGGGCGCCGCGCGGCTGCCGCGCGAGCGGGACCGGTCGAGCCATCGCTGGACGGTCGGACTGGTGATGTCGAGGTGTCGTGCGGGGTCCCCGTGTCGTTCGCTACCCGTTCAACCCATGCTGGCCGATCAGTGAACCCCCGGATCCCCCCACACCCGGGCCGCCCGGTTGGGTGCCGGTGCCGTCGCTGCCGCCATTGCCGCCGTTGCCGATCACCCATGCATCGCCACCTTTGCCCCCGTCGCCGCCGGTGCCACCGGCGACCGAGGTGATCCCGCCGGCGCCACCGTTACCGCCGTTGCCGATCAGCCCAGCATGTCCTCCGGCTCCACCGGTCCCGCCCTGACCAGGCACGCTGAAGCCGCCCCAGCCGCCGGTGCCGCCGGCACCGCCATTGCCGAGCAGGATGCCCGCGTTGCCGCCGCCCCCTCCCTGGCCACCGTGGAGACCCGCGGCGCCACCGTCGCCCCCGTTGTCCCCCGCTCCTACTAGCGGGCCGGCTCGGCCGCCGGCGCCGCCTGCCCCGCCGTTGTCGTGGCCAACCCCGCCGTCGCCACCGTTACCGCCGGCGCCCAGCAGGCCGCCGGCGCCGCCCGCGCCGCCCGCGCCGCCATCGGCCGGTTGCCCGTTGCCGCCGTCACCACCGTCGCCACCGGATCCATAGAGCAAGCCGCCACGACCGCCTGCTCCACCGGCTGCGCCATTGGTGCCGCCGGTTCCGCCGTCGCCGCCGGAGCCGCCGTCGCCGAACAGCCCGCCCGAGCCACCCGCTCCACCCAGGCCCCCCTGGTGGCCGCCGTTGCCGCCATTGCCGCCGAGCCCGCCGGATCCGTAGAGCGTGCCGCCGCTTCCGCCGGTGCCTCCGGTTCCGCCGATGGCGTCATCGGCTTGCCCGCCATCACCACCGGCGCCGCCCGCGCCCAGTAGTCCACCGGTCCCACCGGGACCACCCGTGCCGCCGACCTGGTGCGCGCTGACGCCTCCAACCCCGCCTTTGCCGCCCGAATCCAAGAAGCCGCCCGCGCCGCCTGCCCCGCCGCTGCCGCCGTTGCCGTCCAAGGAGCCCCCGCCGGTGCCGCCGTTGCCGCCGTTGCCGAACAGGCCGCCGGCTCCGCCTGCTCCGCCGTTGCCGCCCGCACCCCCAGGCAGCCCGAAGCCGCCCACACCACCGGCACCACCGGCGCCCAACAATCCTGCGGCGCCACCGTTGCCGCCGTTGGTGCCCGCAGCGCCGGAGCCCCCGGACCCGCCGTTGCCGATCAATAGTCCACCCGGCCCGCCGTCTTGGCCGGTTCCCGGTGCTCCGTTGGTGCCATTGCCGATCAGCGGGCGGCCAATCAATGCCTGGGTGGGGGCGTTGATGATGTCGAGCAGTTGCTGCCCGGCATTGGCGGCTTCGGCGCTGGCATACCGATCGGCGCCAGCAGCCAACGCTTGTACGAATCGCGCATGAACATCCGCGGCTCGAGTGCTCAGCGCTTGATATGCCTGGCCGTACGCGCGAAAACCTGCGGCGATGGCCACCGACACCTCGTCATCGGCTGCAGCCAGGAGCCCCGTGGTCGGAACTGCCGCAGCTGCGTTGGCCGCAACGAGTGTCGTCCTGAGCGAGGACAGGTGGGTAGCGGTGGCAGCGAGCAACTCGGGCTCAGCGATCACAAACGACACCGGGCGCCTCCCATGCGGAACAACCAGAAATGACGGCCGGAAAAGACACCGCATCTTGTTGCTTCCTACTATGAATTTCTCCTATGCCAAGCCGCTACCGGTTGGCAAGTGGTTTGACGGATTTTGTCGGTCGATGTGCCGATGACCGAAGACGGTGTTGGCAAGGCGGCGTGCGAGACAGGGCCGCCGAGGCGAATCCGGGTGACCGCGATGCGGCGCAGGCCGATGTTGAGTTGGGTACGGGTAATTCGGACCGGGCCGGGGGCGCTGGCTGACGATACCGGCGCCGAGCTACCCGGCATGCCGGGCAACAGCGGCCTCGCTTTTGCAGGCGATACCAATGTCGTTACCTGGACCATCCCCTCGGGGCCTGGTCGACCAGAACTTGTCGACCTGTGTCCGTAGACGTCGTGGATTGATGCGTTTCCGCCGGCGCTGATGACTACGGTTTGGTCACGGTCCGTGTCACGATTCGATAAGAACCGATCCGTCTTTTCCGAGACTTTCAGACTTCGCGCGTCACTCTGGTCGCTTGCTTCGCACAGTCACCACGCTTGCCCGGCAGATCACCGGGAAGCGGTCGAATGAGCGAACCCGGTCACCGACCTGGGCCAAATTCCTCCGCTACCTTGGATCCCGGGTATTCGGGAACCTTCAACGATTGATTCGCCAATCCGAAGGAATCAAGTGATGAAGAAAATCATCGGTATTCGTGCGCGCCGGCAAGTGGTGTCCATCAGTGCGGGTTGCCTCCTCGGGGAACTGGCCATCGGATTCCTGGGTGCGCCCCAAGCGGCCGCAGCCGCTGACTGCAGTCCGCAAGGCGTGTCTGCCACCGTGTCGTCGGTGACCGCTTCGGCGCGTCAATATTTGGCGGCCCACGAAGGTGCCAACCAGATAGTCATGGCTGCCTATGGGCAACCGTATGCACCAGCAGCTGCCAGCTTGCGCAGCTATTTCACGGCGCATCCGCAGGAGTACCAGGACCTGCGTGCCATTCTGGCGCCAATCGCTGATACCGAGCGCCAGTGCGATGTGGCGGCGCTGCCGCCGGATCTCGAGTCGGCCTACCACGAATTCATGGCTGGTTGATCCGGGTGCTCAACGATGGCAGGTGCCCCTCCGCTCGGAGAGCACCTGCCATCATCCCGGCGCCACGTTTCTCGGCGGACAGCCCCGATGGGGCTCAGTGGTTGCGCAGCTTGCTGATCAACTCGTCTTTTGTCAGGCACGAATACCTGGACATGCCAAGCTCTTTGGCCCGTTTCTTCAGTTCTGGCACCGTCCAGTCCGGATAGGACCGGGCCTTGCCGCCTTTGCGGCCCACCGAGGAAGTGCCCTGGGCAGCTGCCGCATTGGAAATCCGCGCTGCCCTTTCCTTGGAGCTGCCTTCTTTGCGCAGATCCCGGTATAGCTTCTCGTTCTTGATCGAGGGGTTCGGCATGATCACCTCCTTGGCATGACAGGACTCCCATCCAGGATGCCCGAGCCTGGCGGTGGTCAAACCTGCGCCGGGTTGGTGTCGATCGATCACGTGGTGGTTGGTCAGCCCCGCCTCTGGTGAATCATCGCCACGGTCGCGCCGCCCCCCAGTGTTAACGTGACTTGCTGGCCGCCGGCTAGTTCACCGGCCGCCGGCTTTGACTTCGCTTTTCATCTGGCGGAACAGGTCCACGTAATAGGGCAGGCATTCTTTGAGCGCCTGTTCGGTGGTGAACTTGGGTTCATAACCGAGGTCGCGGCGGGCCTTGTCGACTGAGAAATAGTTGTCCAGGTACAGCCGTTCGACGGCCAGCGGCTCCAGCAGCGGCGCGGGCAATCCGAACCGGAAGTGCAGTCGTTGCCAACCAGTCATCGCCCGGTGCACCATCGGGCCGGAAACCCTTACTCGGGGCCATTTTTCCCCGCATGCTTCCACCACGGGCCGGGCGAACTCGAACATGTTGATCGGCTCTGCGTCGTTGATGAAGTAGGCCTGGCCGGGCGCGCTACCGCCGGGCACCAAATGCTGGGCCGCCAGAATGAAACCGTGAATCAGGTTGCCTACGTAGGAGTTATCCAGCAGTGCTGACTTGGGCCCAACCAGCACCTTGACGTGGCCCTTGATCACGCTTTCGAACAACTTGCGGAACATCAGCTGATCGCCGGTTCCCCAGATGCCGCTAGGACGGATTGCGCAGGTGAGCATTTCATTGTTGCCGTTCTGCGACAACACGAATTTCTCTGCAACCACCTTGGTTTCGGTGTAGAGGTCATTGAACCGATTGGTATAGGGCAGCGTTTCGTCGCCGCCGGCGATGATTTGCCCGCCCATCACCACGCTGTTCGAGGAGGTGTAGACGAACCGCTTCACTCCGGCCTGCTGCCCCTCGCGCACCAGATTCTCGGTACCGCCGACGTTGACCGAGAAACTGCGCTTGCGGTACTCGTCGGTCACCGATGCGCCGCCCATCAGCTCGATGATGGCCGCGGTGTGAAAGACCGTGTCGACAACGTCGACCGCTGTGGCGCAGGTGGCCGCATCGGTGATGTCCCCCTGTAGCACCTCCAACTGCGGATGCGGGGGCAGTGGCGAGGGCGCGCGGTCGAACGAACGCACGTGATGTCCACGGTCGAGCAGCGTGGTCACCAGGTTGGACCCGACAAATCCTGAGCCACCGGTAACCAGGACACGGCCGAGTTCGGTTGTCAGCGATGCATCACCCATGGGCCGAAGCATAACTAAAACGTGTTCCAGTTTGGAATATGGTTCGATACCCAATACTGGCCAAGATCAGTCCTGCTCGGCCTCGCTGGCGGCCAGCGCATCAGCCACCCGCTGACGTGCGCCAGCTAAGTGTTCCTCGCACCTTTTTGCGAGTACCTCGCCTCTTTCCCATAGCTTCAGCGATGTATCGAGGTCCAGTCCGCCCTGTTCGAGGAGGCGCACGACTTCGATCAGTTCGTCGCGACACGCCTCGTAGCCGAGCTGGCTAATGGGTGTAACCGAGTCGGTTTCCCCGTTGTGGTCGTCAAGCTCCATCAACACGTCCCTCGCTTACCGCGGTAACGGCACCGTCGCCTACCCGCACTCGTAGTCTGGTGCCCGCGGGCGCGCCGTCGACCGACCGCAGCACTTCCATTGGTTGACCGGCGGTCGAAACCGTCTGCACCACCGCGTATCCGCGGGCCAGTGTGGCCGCCGGACCCAAGGTGGCCAGCCGCGCACCCAGGTGGCCGATGTTTTCGGTTTCGGTGCTGATCAGCCGGCTGACATCACGCCGAAGCGCTGACCGGGCCCGCTGGATTTCATCGGAGCGGGTGATCAGCGCCTTGAGCGGGTCGGCAAGAACGGGGCGGCTGCGCAACTGGGTCAACGCCCGCTGCTCCCGAGAAACCCAATTGCGCAGCGCTTGTGCACTGCGCCGGCGCAGGTCCGCGACCAGGCGTTGCTCGGCGGCAGTGTCGGGGACTGCCTTCTTGGCCGCGTCGGTCGGGGTGGCCGCGCGCAGATCGGCGACCAGGTCGCACAGCGGATTATCGGGTTCGTGGCCGACCGCACTGATCACGGGTGTGCGGCACGCCGCGATCGCGCGGCACAGTGTCTCGTCGGAAAACGGCAGGAGATCCTCGACGCTGCCGCCACCGCGGGCCACCACGATTACATCGACTTCCAGGTCTGAATCGAGCTCACGCAGTGCTTCGACGATCTGAGCGACGGCCTTGGGCCCCTGCACGGCGGTGTTGCGGACGGCGAATCGCACTGCGGGCCAGCGCGTCGCGGCAACCGTCGTCACGTCACGCTCGGCGGCGCTGGCTCTGCCGGTGATCAGGCCGACAGTGTTGGGCAAGAAGGGAATTGGCCGCTTGAGGCGCGGATCGAAGAGTCCTTCGGCGTCCAGCAGCCGGCGCAGCCGTTCGATCCGGGCCAGCAGCTCACCCACCCCGACAGCGCGAATCTCGTTGAGTCGCAGCGAAAATGTGCCACGCCCGGTATAGAACGAGGGCTTTCCGCAGACTACCACCTGGGTGCCTTCGGTCAATTTCACCGGTGCGCTCAGTACCAGGTCGCGCGGGCATGTGACGGTCAGCGACATGTCCGCCGCGGGGTCGCGCAGCACCATGAACACCGTCTTGGAGTTGGGTCGTATCGTGATCTGGGCTAGTTGCCCCTCAACCCAGACCGTTCCCAACCTGTCGATCCAGCCGGCGACCCGGATGGCCACCGCGCGTACCGGGAACGGGTTCTCGGCCGAATTCGATGCTGCGGCTGGGCTCACTTGGCGGTCGCGCGGGTGATCCTGTTGGCGAGCAGCGTCTGGAACGGGGCACGAGCCTTGGTGGCCTGCTCATAGGCCAGCAGGGCCTCCAGGTCCTCGACACTGAGCGACGCAAGCCGGGCCCGAAGCTGGGCCAGGGTCAGCGACGCATAATCGAGTTTGCCGGCGACTGCAGGTATCTCGGTGCTCGGCTTGGCGGCCGACTTCGGCTGCCTGGCCGGGGCCTTGCGGACCGGCGAGCTGGTTTCCCGGGATTCGGCGGGGTCCGACACCGAATACAACGCGAACCGTCCCTCGGTGCGACGATCGGCGTCCATGCTGTCGGCCAATGCCGTGGCGGACCCTTCCAAGGCGTTTGCATCATCCGGCAAGTCCTCGTCGAAGGTCGCCCACGCGGCCTGTTCGTCCTTCGGCGGAAACAGTGACTCCAGGGTGGAATCGCCCTTGATGACCAACTCGGCCAGGTTCTGTTGAAACAGCATCACCAGGTGCGCCGCCTGGCTGGCCAATGTTATCGGGTACATCAGGATGGTCCGCGGCAGCTTCATGGTCTCCTCGACGGCGACTGTTGCCGCGCCGACAATTAGCCGAACCCCATACGGTGCAGTTGCCATGGGTCCAAGACTGCCTCAAGCGGCGGCGAAGTCCAAGCTAGCCGCGGTGGCATGAGCGCAAATGGTCGGGAATGGCCTAGCCGTGGCGGCAGAAAGTACCCTGAATGGCATGGTGCCGACTATCGACATGGGAATTCCCGGTGCCTCGAGTTCGGTAGCGCACGTCCCGACCCGTAGACGGGTGCTATTGGCCGAGCCGCGAGGTTACTGTGCGGGCGTGGATCGCGCCGTGGAGACGGTCGAGCGAGCGCTGGAAAAGCACGGTCCGCCTGTCTACGTGCGTCACGAGATCGTGCACAACCGCCACGTGGTGGACACCCTGGCCAAGGCGGGTGCGGTATTCGTCGAGGAGACCGATCAGGTTCCCGAGGGAGCCATCGTGGTGTTCTCTGCCCACGGCGTCGCCCCGACGGTCTACGCGGCCGCCGCCGAACGCAACCTGCAGACCATCGACGCCACCTGCCCGCTGGTCACCAAGGTGCACAACGAGGCCAGGCGGTTCGCCCGTAACGACTACGACATCCTGCTGATTGGTCATGAGGGCCATGAGGAGGTCGTCGGAACTGCCGGGGAGGCTCCCGAACACGTACAGCTCGTCGACGGGCTCGACGGCGCCGAGCGGGTGACGATCCGCGACGAAGACAAGGTGGTCTGGCTCTCGCAAACCACGTTGTCGGTGGACGAGACCATGGAGATCGTCGCACGACTGCGCCAACGCTTCCCCAAGCTGCAGGATCCGCCCAGCGACGACATCTGCTATGCGACCCAGAACCGCCAGGTCGCGGTCAAGGCGATGGCACCCGAATGCGACCTTGTGCTGGTCGTCGGCTCGCGCAATTCGTCGAACTCGGTACGGCTGGTCGAGGTGGCGTTGGGTGCGGGCGCCCAAGCCGCCTACCTGGTGGACTGGGCCGACGACATCGATCAGTCGTGGCTGCAAGGTGTCACCACGGTCGGCGTGACGTCGGGGGCTTCGGTCCCCGAGGTGCTGGTACGTGGTGTGCTGGAACGGCTGGCCGAGAGCGGTTATGACATGGTGCAGCCGGTGACCACGGCCAACGAGACATTGGTATTCGCCCTGCCCCGGGAAATCCGGCCGGCGCGCTAGCGATTCCGCCGCGTTACGGCGTCAGACGTCGTACTCCCAGGATTCGGCCTGGGGCCGGCGCGGTGCGCGGGGACGACCCCGGCGATCCGGGCGAGGCTCGTCGCGGTATTGATCGCGGCCCTCGTCGCGGGGCGCCGCCCCGCGATAGCGGACCTGCGAGATCGGGTGGTGTTTCGGGTTGGCGTTGTTGGGCCCGCCGGTGCTGCCGCGCCGGCGGGGGGGCTCGAAGGGTTCAAACGGCTCATAGGGCTCATACGGCTCGTAGCGGCCGGCCCGGCGTTCATACCGATCGAAGGACTCCGGGGCCTCGGGTGGCTCGTATCCGCTGTAGGGATCGAAGCGACTGGTGCGGGGCGCGGGCCGCCCGTAGGACTCGTACGGGTTGCGCCGCGTGTGCGGATCACGCCGCGGCTGGCGCGGCGGCGTGGCGCGCAAGTCCGAGTCACCCGGTGGGCGGGGCCGGCGACGCGCCCGCCGGGGCGGTTCGGCCGCGTCGTTGTCGGGAGGGGGTGTCGGACGGCGGCGCCGCGGACGTTCGGCACCCGGGTCCGGCTGATCTTCTACCGGTGGGCGGGTGCGTCGCGCACGGGTGCGGTCGGTGCGCCGGGTGGTGGACCGACCGCCCGTGGAGCTGCGGCCGCTTCGCGATGACCGCCTGCCCGCTTCGGGTGCTGGCGGGGCCGCATCGGCCACGTCGTCGGGGTCGTCGGAGTCACCGCCCAGCAGGGCACTCAATTTTTCGGCGAGGCTGTGCAAAATCGGCGTTCGTGCGGCGGTGGTGGGTTCGCCGTCGTCACCGGTGGCCAGCGCGCTCGTTCGTTGCACCATCCCGATGTACCACCTGATCAGGCCGATCAGCAGCACCGTACCGGCGGTGCCCAGCATCAATGGGAAACGTTCGATCAGCGGATAGCCGCAATTGATCAGGAGGTCCTTGAACTTGCCGATCTTGGCGGAGTGGAACAACCAGTAGGCACCGGGCACCGTGATGAAGAGGATCAACGGCGGCTGGATGACCGCGGTGAACACGCCCGATTGGCGGACCGCCAGCACCGCGGCGATGCAGCCCACG
Source organism: Mycobacterium ulcerans subsp. shinshuense (assembly GCF_002355775.1). Lineage (NCBI taxonomy): Bacteria > Bacillati > Actinomycetota > Actinomycetes > Mycobacteriales > Mycobacteriaceae > Mycobacterium > Mycobacterium ulcerans. The sequence goes on from NZ_AP017624.1 coordinate 1,144,470, forward strand.
ATGTAGAAGCCGGCGAAAACGTGTGTCAGATCCTTGTGGCCGGCGTCGAACGCGTACCCGAGTGCCGTCGTGCTGACGGCGATGAGAACCGCGCCCCACCACGGAGCACCTGGAATATTGGGAACGATTGAGCGGTGGCTTGGTGGCACCGCTGTTCTCGCCCGGTCCGCTGACACATCTAGACCGTACCGGCAATGCGCCCAAAGGCCCGTAAATACCTGGACAGTAGTCACGGGCGTGCCCCCGGCATCCGCTACGGGGATGGGCGCCCATAAGCCTAGATCGCGGCACCTTAGACTTGGCTCCCTGTGAGCTTGAGCCTGGGAATCGTGGGCCTGCCAAATGTGGGCAAGTCGACACTCTTCAACGCGCTGACACGCAACGACGTGTTGGCAGCCAACTATCCGTTCGCCACCATCGAGCCCAACGAGGGGGTCGTTTTGCTGCCGGACCCGCGACTTGACAAGTTGGCGGAGCTTTTCGGATCGGAACGTATCGTCGCGGCACCGGTGACCTTCGTCGACATCGCCGGACTGGTCAAGGGAGCGTCGAAGGGCGCCGGACTGGGCAACAAGTTCCTGGCGCACATTCGCGAGTGCGACGCGATCTGTCAGGTGGTGCGGGTGTTCCACGACGACGACGTGACCCACGTGTCCGGCCGGGTCGATCCCCGCTCCGATATCGAAGTCGTCGAGACCGAGTTGATCCTGGCCGACATGCAAACCCTCGAACGTGCCGTGCCCAGGCTGGAGAAGGAAGCTCGCAACAACAAGGAGCGCAAGCCCGTCCACGAAGCGGCGCTGGCGGCCCAGGAGGTGCTCGACAGTGGAAAGACACTGTTCGCCGCCGGGGTGGACACCTCCTTGCTGCGTGAACTGAACCTGCTGACCACCAAACCGTTCCTGTACGTGTTCAACGCCGACGAGTCGGTGCTCACCGATGCCGCGCGGGTCGCCCAGCTGCGTGAACTGGTCGCGCCGGCGGACGCCGTCTTCCTGGACGCGGCGATCGAGGCGGAGCTGGTCGAGCTCGACGAGGAATCAGCCGCCGAACTGCTGGAGTCGATCGGACAAACCGAGCGTGGCCTGGACGCGCTGGCCCGCGCCGGCTTCCACACCCTCAACCTGCAGACCTACCTGACGGTGGGGCCCAAGGAGGCCAGGGCCTGGACCATCCACCGTGGCGACACCGCGCCCAAGGCGGCCGGGGTGATCCATACCGACTTTGAAAAGGGCTTCATCAAGGCGGAGATCGTTTCCTTCGACGACCTGTTGGCCGCCGGGTCGATGGCCGCGGCCAAAGCCGCCGGCAAGGTCCGGATGGAGGGCAAGGACTACGTCATGGCCGATGGCGACGTGGTCGAGTTCCGTTTCCAGACCAGCTCCGGCGGTAAGGCAGCAGGGCGCTAGCGCGGATTCGGTCCGAAGATCCGAGGTTAGGAATCCGGCGCCGGTCGGTGTGCTCGTGGCAGGACAGGCGCGCTCGGATGACTGTTCGGGTGCGGTCCGGTCGACGCGATTTTCTGCACCGCACTGTGACCGGACGCAACCGGGGATTTGCCCAAAGGTAGCCGCGATCATGCTTTTTCTTGGCGGGCGCAGCGTCGCATATTTGTCGGGCGTCGGCAATTATGAAATGCGATTCTGAAATTGTTTGGCGCGGTGTCGATTCAATTATTGCTGCTACTATGATCGCGGACATCGATGATATCGACCGAGCCATTCGATTTTGATTCTTGCGATCAGAGCACCGTTCGGTTTGCGCCGTGAGTGGTCACACCCGGTCGTGAATATCGGCGTGATTGGCGCGCCGTCGCATTGGACGGAATTCGCTCGGTAGCGAACGTACAGAAGGGATTCGGCAATGGCTGAACCACTGGCCGTCGATCCGGCTGGCTTAGGTGCTGCGGGGACAAGACTGCGCGGCCTCGTTTTTCCGACGCCGCCGGCGCTGATTGTCGAGGCTGGAACGGATGCGCTATCGGTCGCGATCAATACGGCGATGCCCAACATCGAATCTTCGGTGACCGACTTACTGCCCAGCGCAAAAGCTGACATGGCAAATACTGCGTCGAGCATGGCCACCGCGGTCGACATTTACACGAAGGTCGATGAGTCGCTCGGCGAAAATCTAAGCCAGCATCAATTCCGCGGCTCGGCCCCAATCCTGACCGGCAGCACGGTCACAGATCAGGCAGGTCAGTTCGTTCAGTCGATGGCCACGTCTGCTTGGCAGTGGGCGGACCGCGCACGGCAGGGCGTAGAGACGCTGATCGTCAGCTGTCACCACAGATTTCCGAGGTGGCCGCACAGGTCGCCGAGGCCGGCCCGCAACTGGCTCAACTGGGGTCGCAAGCCGCTTTCGTAGCGCAGTATGCGTCTCCGATGGCGCAATCCATCGGTCAAAGTACGCAACAAATCGTCTCGACGGCATCGCAGGCCGGCGGTGCCGCACCGGCGCAACACGGGTTGCTGGTCGACGACATGAAAGCCGATGACGCCGACGACGAGCGCGACGCCAAGGCCGGGGCGGACGACGCTGGCGCGGCACCCGGCTCCCAGACTCTGGGTGGTGCCCCGATCGAGGGCGGAACCGGCACGACCGCCGACAATCAGTCGGCAGGTCCCGACGTCACGGTGCTCTGAGCTTCGCGGTCGGTGTCACGCCGCGTTGCACAGGGCGCTGCCGAGTAGCCCGGCGACGTGTTGCCAGTACAGCCAGTCGGCGATGGCGGCACGCGCGGTGTCGGGATCGGCTGCGCAGTGTGCCAGGTGCAGGGCGAGTTCTTGCGCGTGCGCGGCATAGGCGTGGAAGGCCCTCAGGTGTGCGGCCTCGCGGCCAGCGGCGCTGCTGGCCATGGGGGCCATCACCTCGAACCACAACATCCCGTCCTGATCTGCCGGGACATCCGCGGCAACCGGGGCCGGCGGCAACAGCTTGATCAAATTCGGATCTTTGGTGTCGGACAGCCGAGCCGCGGCGGCAGGATTGACCACCTCCAGCCGGGACCGGCCGGTCATTTTGCCGCTCTCCGGGATGTCGTCGGGCTCCAGGATGATTTTGGCGACCCCGGGATCGCAGTCGGCCAGCTGCTCCGCGGTGCCGATCACCGCCCGCAGCGTGGTGTCATCGTGGGTTGCCCAGGCCTGCACGGCCAGTAGCGGATAGGTAGCACAGCGCGCCCGCTCGCCGGCGGGGATGGCGTGATCGGCGCTGGCCATCTGCACGACGTCGGGCAGTTCGACCCGGTCCGGGATAAAGGCCAGCCCATAGCTGTTGGCTACCGCGATCTGGCCGTCGACGGTCACCGCGGTGATCCAGAAGAACCCGAAATCGTAGTCGGCGCCACCACCGGGCGCGTTGAGCGCCGCCGCGATCCGGCGCGCCGAGCGCAGCGCATCATCCCGGTCCTTACCGCGGGTGGTGAAGCCTGCGGCCACGGCATCGCGCGCCGCCCGGGCCGCCGCAACCGGGACCATCGGTCCCGCCATGGGCGCATCGTTTGACTCGCGCTGATCGGTGCCATTGGTGTGATCGGTCGCCCACGACCCTGCGGCTGACGCGCCATACGCGGACGCTCGGGGGGGCCGCTGCGCGCCCCCGGACCGACCCACCCAACCGGGGTGTTCCAGCCGGAACTCGTGACCGCGCGCCCCACCCCGTGGCCGGGCCTGCGCTGCCCGAATCCGCGGTCGAGCCAAATCCGGCCCCGCTCGGTGCTGCGCCGGCCACCCGCGCGGGCGCCATGCCGGTCATTGCGGCGGGCGCAACACCCACCCCCGATTGCTCGCCGGACTGTGACGGATCTGCCTGCGCCGGCTGATCGGTAAGCCCACCCGTGACGGGCGTCTGATCGGTCGACGTCGCAGGTCTGAGCGCAGCTGCCGGTACGGCCTGCCGGCTCGGAGCCGGACGCGGGGTGGCTGCGGGGATCGGTGACGCCGCGATCGGTACCGCCCCCAAGGTAGGCGGTCCCGCAGTACCGGGTCTGACCGGCGCGACCGGCCGGACCGGACTCGCAGCCCCTTCCGGTGCCGGGTTCGCTCCGATACCGGGGGTGACCAGCGGCGGTTCCGTCGGTGCCGGGGCGCCCAGTGGCGGTGTATCCGGGAGCGCACTCACTGGCGGTGTGTCCGGCAGTGGTGGTGGCGTCTTCTGATCCAGCAGCTGTTCGAGGGCGTTCTTCGGCGCCTTCCAATGCTTGAACTCCAGCACCTGCTCAGCGGTGCTGGAAACGACGCCGACATTGGCCGCATGCGCCACACTGATCAGCGAATCGATCGCGGCGGTCTTCTGTTCGGCGTCGAGGGTCTGATCCCGCTCCACGATGTTGATTTCTCGTTGAGCAGCATCGACATGGTTACCGATTTCCGACTTGGCTTGCCCAATCAAATCGGCTACGTACCGATGCCAGGGCTCCGGCGTTGTTGATTAGCAGGCTTGTGAGCTGGGTTGATGATCTTTGGTGCCGCGCTATTGGGGCCGGAGTGTAGGCACGGGCTATCTGGAGAACGATCGAGTTGGTTACTGTTCGTCGTTGGTCTGGAGTTGCCCGTGCCTACCGTTTCAGTATTGCCTGTGTCGTCGGTTCCAGAGGTGTTCGACCGCTGGAGTCCTGGTGGGCGCAGCGAGCTCATCGGATCGGAGTTTCTCGATGTGTTGGCCTCGGTGCCAGACCCGAGGGACCCACGCGGTCGGAGGTATTCGCTGATGGCTTTGTTGGCGATCGCGGTTCTGGCCACTGCCGCGGGGATGCGCGGCTATGCTGGTTTTGCCACATGGGCGGCCACCGCTCCCGATGATGTGTTGGCCCAATTAGGGGTCCGGTTCCGGCGGCCCAGTGAGAAGACCTTCCGCGCTGTTTTGTCTCGGCTAGACCCCGCCGACCTCAACGCCAGGATGGGCAGTTACTTCACTGCACACGTGGCCAGCAGCGACCCCAGTGGATTGGTGCCGATCGCGTTGGACGGCAAGATGCTGCGTGGTGCTTTACGCGCCAAAGCGACAGCCACGCATCTCGTGTCGGTGTTCGCCCACCGTGCCCGATTGGTGCTCGGTCAACTCGCTGTCGCCGAGAAAAGCAATGAAATTCCCTGCGTACGTGCCCTGCTCACGCTGCTGCCGGGTAGCTTGCGGTGGCTGGTCACCGTGGATGCGATGCATACCCAGGTCGTCACCGCGAAGTTGATCTGCGCCACCTTGAAGTCGCACTACCTGATGATCGTCAAGTCCAACCAAGCCAAAATACTTGCGCGTATCACCGCGCTGCCCTGGGCCGAGGTGCCCGCAGCCGCTACCGACGACTCCCGCGGCCACGGCCGTGTCGAGACCCGCACCCTGCAAATCATCACCGCTGCACGAGGAATCGGCTTCCCCTACGCAAAACAAATCATCCGGATCACTCGTGAACGCTTGATCACCGCCATCGACCAGCGCAGCGTGGAGGTGGTCTATGCCATCTGCAGCCTGCCGTTCGAGCATGCCCGCCCTACCGCGATCATGGCCTGGATGCGTCAACACTGGGGAATCGAGAACAGCCTGCACTGGATGCGCGACGTCACCTTCGACGAAGACCGTCAAAGGGCACATACCGGAAACGGCGCACAGGTCCTAGCAACGCTACGCAACGCCGCGATCAATCTGCACCGCCTCAACGGCGCCGACAACATCGCCGAAGCCTGCCGGATCACCGCTTTGACCGCCAACCGCCGCCTAGACCTCCTCAATCCACAATTCCCCAGCTCACAAGCCTGCTAATCAACAACGCCGGAGCCCTGGTACCGATGCCAGGCAATCACCGTCGCGAGATGATCCTGCACCGTCATCAGTTGATCAATGTTTGCGCCCAGCGCGCCGTTGGCGGCATTAGCGGCACCCCCCGACCAGACACCGCCTTCGAAGACGTGGAGCCGCTGCTGCCGACACGTGTCCAAGACATGGGTGATTTGGCGCAATGTCTGGCTGTACTGCTGGGCCCGGACATAAAAGATGTCCTCATCGGCCTCCGGCCACCCACCCGGGTCGAGCATCAGCCCGACATGTTCACCAGTCGGCTTCGCGATGCACATCGCTTACTCTCCTCGCGAATACCGGAACGCCGTCTAGGCCATTGCCGCGAGATTTTCGGGCGGATTCGCGACCGTATCGGGTGGCGAAAACCTCTTTCTGTGCTGCGGCGGCCTGCTCTGGCGTCGGTAGGTTCAACATGGTGCCGAGGAATTCACGCAGCTTGGCGCGGTGTTCTTCGCTCTCGATGTCCTTCATGCTTTGCACCATGAGGGTGTGCTGAGCTGCCCGCGCTTTCTGCCGGGCCAGGTCGGAAATCACATATATCTCTGCGGCAAGGTTTGGTTCAGCCATGGTGGTGACTTCCTCCGACAGTTCGACCCGGCGGATTTTGTCGCCCAACACGGCCGACACCGACACGGTTCCCTGCGGATTGGCCACCGTGAACAGGTCGCATTCCTCTGCTTTGTCGTCCTTTGCCGGCTTATGGAGGGCCCTCAAATCAACATCGGCTTCCTCGGGTTGAGTCGGCGCGAAAGCGCGCAACGCGTCAATTGCTGATTCCTTGTTGTCGGCGGTGCGCGAGAATTTCAGGGCGTCCAGATTGCTGTGGGCATTTGATCTGGGCTGGACCATTGTGAGGTGCCTTTCTGAGGTGCATTGGCGGGCGTGGTGAAAGCTGTTTGGAGCCCCTCACCGGGCGCCAGCTGGCAGCGTGGGCCCGTGCCATTTCGCAGCGAGCCACCGGGCATGATCAGCGATAAACCTGTTGGTCGACGATCTCGGCGCCGGCTCGGTCGGTGTTGACGTACGCGGTGAGCGCCTTGTTCAGGTTCTTGGAAAGTCCGGTTGCGACCCCTTGCAGAGCCTGACCGGCGCGGGCGCGGACGGCTTCGAATTCGCTGAGCGCATTGTTGTACTCCGACGTGAACGTGCCGTGGGTGGTGGCAACATTCGCGCTGATCCCGGCGGGCGCCGCCGTCGCGGCCTGCAGACCGGTGACCGTAGCGTCGTGCCCTTGCGACAGTCTGCTGATGACATCGGGCTGCAGGGTCAGGATTTCGTTCATGGGTTGAGCTATTCCTCTCGGTTTGACGGGTAGGGGCGTTGTTGTGGGCCGGTGGCCGCTTCGGGGGTGTTGCCGGTCAGGCCGGCGGCTGGCTGATCGCAGCGGAAATGGTGGCGAGTGTGTCGACAAGCGTTTGGCCCGACTGTTCGTCAAAGACGCTCACCGCTCGCTGCGCGTTCTGCAGCGCCTCGTTGACCCGCTCAGTGACCCCCTGCGCAGGGCTCCGGCGTTGTTGATTAGCAGGCTTGTGAGCTGGGTTGATGATCTTTGGTGCCGCGCTATTGGGGCCGGAGTGTAGGCACGGGCTATCTGGAGAACGATCGAGTTGGTTACTGTTCGTCGTTGGTCTGGAGTTGCCCGTGCCTACCGTTTCAGTATTGCCTGTGTCGTCGGTTCCAGAGGTGTTCGACCGCTGGAGTCCTGGTGAGCGCAGCGAGCTCATCGGATCGGAGTTTCTCGATGTGTTGGCCTCGGTGCCAGACCCGAGGGACCCACGCGGTCGGAGGTATTCGCTGATGGCTTTGTTGGCGATCGCGGTTCTGGCCACTGCCGCGGGGATGCGCGGCTATGCTGGTTTTGCCACATGGGCGGCCACCGCTCCCGATGATGTGTTGGCCCAATTAGGGGTCCGGTTCCGGCGGCCCAGTGAGAAGACCTTCCGCGCTGTTTTGTCTCGGCTAGACCCCGCCGACCTCAACGCCAGGATGGGCAGTTACTTCACTGCACACGTGGCCAGCAGCGACCCCAGTGGATTGGTGCCGATCGCGTTGGACGGCAAGATGCTGCGTGGTGCTTTACGCGCCAAAGCGACAGCCACGCATCTCGTGTCGGTGTTCGCCCACCGTGCCCGATTGGTGCTCGGTCAACTCGCTGTCGCCGAGAAAAGCAATGAAATTCCCTGCGTACGTGCCCTGCTCACGCTGCTGCCGGGTAGCTTGCGGTGGCTGGTCACCGTGGATGCGATGCATACCCAGGTCGTCACCGCGAAGTTGATCTGCGCCACCTTGAAGTCGCACTACCTGATGATCGTCAAGTCCAACCAAGCCAAAATACTTGCGCGTATCACCGCGCTGCCCTGGGCCGAGGTGCCCGCAGCCGCTACCGACGACTCCCGCGGCCACGGCCGTGTCGAGACCCGCACCCTGCAAATCATCACCGCTGCACGAGGAATCGGCTTCCCCTACGCAAAACAAATCATCCGGATCACTCGTGAACGCTTGATCACCGCCACCGACCAGCGCAGCGTGGAGGTGGTCTATGCCATCTGCAGCCTGCCGTTCGAGCACGCCCGCCCTACCGCGATCATGACCTGGATGCGTCAACACTGGGGAATCGAGAACAGCCTGCACTGGATACGCGACGTCACCTTCGACGAAGACCGTCAAAGGGCACATACCGGAAACGGCGCACAGGTCCTAGCAACGCTACGCAACACCGCGATCAATCTGCACCGCCTCAACGGCGCCGACAACATCGCCGAAGCCTGCCGGATCACCGCTTTGACCGTCAACCGCCGCCTACACCTCCTCAATCCACAATTCCCCAGCTCACAAGCCTGCTAATCAACAACGCCGGAGCCCTGACCCCCTGCGCGCCCACCTCTTTCAGCAGACCGTTTTCGATGCGGATGCCGGTGAGCCACTGGTAGCCATTGAGCGTCACCTGCACGGACTTGGTCTCGTCGGAGGCTTTGAAAACCCCGTTGTTCATGTGGTGGAACCGCCCCTGCAGGGTGGATTGAAACTGCGACATCAAGGTCAGCGCCCGGGCCGCCGTGGGGTCCAATTTCATGGTCACTGCTCCTTGCTGTCTTCGAGCGGGCTGATTCCGATGAGTCCCTCGGTCCAGGCTCGGTTCTCGGCGTAAAGCACTTCCTGTTCTTGTTGCGAGGACTTGGTTTTGGCGTTTCCTTGGCCCTGCCCGGGTGCGCCCATCGGCATGCCGCCGCCCATCAGGGGGCCGCGGGGCACGTTCCCCCGGCCCAGGCTTCCCGCACTGCCCGCCGCGCCGGTCGGTACGGATCTGGCATCGATTCCGTTGGCCGGCGGTGGTGCCAGCGCACCGCCGCCAACGCCTCCGCCGGTGGACGCCGGCTTGACCTCCGTGCCGGGGGCCAACCTGGATGCGCGGCGTAGCGCATCGGCCGTGGCCCCCATGTCGGCGCCGCCCGGTGACCCGGTGAAGGGCATTGTCGGCAGGGTCGGCATCGTGGGCATCGTGGGGGTGCTCGGCAGCCCACCGCCAGGGATTACCGGGATATCGCCGTGGGGTTGCGGGTCGGTTGGGGTGGGGGCGTGCGGCGGGCTGCTCGGATGCAGTGGGTCGATGGTTGACTTCTCGGAGAAGTCGGAAAGCACCTCTGCCGACGTCTCGTGCTTCTTTGTGTATTTCGACTTGAGAATCAACAGAGTCGCCACCGCGGTACCAGTGATGTCGTATTTGGTCGCGTCGTACGCGACGCAGATTTCTCTTTCAAGGACGACGACATCGTGGAGTGTGGGGTGTTTTTGTACGGCGGAGTGCTGCACCTGCGCGAGATCTGAGGCCTGCTTGGCTATTTTGATACTCAATTCCGCCATGCTGCTCAGCCAGTCCCAGTGCTGAAGGAGTGCGTCCTGAACGGTCTCGGCCGCGTCGCCGTCCCAGTCTTCGAATTCCCGGAACCGGGAAAAGGAGTCCCGAATCGTTTGGGCGTACGTGGTCCATTCGTCCGCAAAGTGCAGCAGCGATTTGCCTTGGTCGCCTTTGTTGTGGATTTTGTTTGCGGCCGCCTTGAGATCGGTGAAGTCGGGTAGCACTCAGGGCTCCGGCGTTGTTGATTAGCAGGCTTGTGAGCTGGGGAATTGTGGATTGAGGAGGTCTAGGCGGCGGTTGGCGGTCAAAGCGGTGATCCGGCAGGCTTCGGCGATGTTGTCGGCGCCGTTGAGGCGGTGCAGATTGATCGCGGTGTTGCGTAGCGTTGCTAGGACCTGTGCGCCGTTTCCGGTATGTGCCCTTTGACGGTCTTCGTCGAAGGTGACGTCGCGTATCCAGTGCAGGCTGTTCTCGATTCCCCAGTGTTGACGCATCCAGGTCATGATCGCGGTAGGGCGGGCGTGCTCGAACGGCAGGCTGCAGATGGCATAGACCACCTCCACGCTGCGCTGGTCGGTGGCGGTGATCAAGCGTTCACGAGTGATCCGGATGATTTGTTTTGCGTAGGGGAAGCCGATTCCTCGTGCAGCGGTGATGATTTGCAGGGTGCGGGTCTCGACACGGCCGTGGCCGCGGGAGTCGTCGGTAGCGGCTGCGGGCACCTCGGCCCAGGGCGGCGCGGTGATACGCGCAAGTATTTTGGCTTGGTTGGACTTGACGATCATCAGGTAGTGCGACTTCAAGGTGGCGCAGATCAACTTCGCGGTGACGACCTGGGTATGCATCGCATCCACGGTGACCAGCCACCGCAAGCTACCCGGCAGCAGCGTGAGCAGGGCACGTACGCAGGGAATTTCATTGCTTTTCTCGGCGACAGCGAGTTGACCGAGCACCAATCGGGCACGGTGGGCGAACACCGACACGAGATGCGTGGCTGTCGCTTTGGCGCGTAAAGCACCACGCAGCATCTTGCCGTCCAACGCGATCGGCACCAATCCGCTGGGGTCGCTGCTGGCCACGTGTGCAGTGAAGTAACTGCCCATCCTGGCGTTGAGGTCGGCGGGGTCTAGCCGAGACAAAACAGCGCGGAAGGTCTTCTCACTGGGCCGCCGGAACCGGACCCCTAATTGGGCCAACACATCATCGGGAGCGGTGGCCGCCCATGTGGCAAAACCAGCATAGCCGCGCATCCCCGCGGCAGTGGCCAGAACCGCGATCGCCAACAAAGCCATCAGCGAATACCTCCGACCGCGTGGGTCCCTCGGGTCTGGCACCGAGGCCAACACATCGAGAAACTCCGATCCGATGAGCTCGCTGCGCTCACCAGGACTCCAGCGGTCGAACACCTCTGGAACCGACGACACAGGCAATACTGAAACGGTAGGCACGGGCAACTCCAGACCAACGACGAACAGTAACCAACTCGATCGTTCTCCAGATAGCCCGTGCCTACACTCCGGCCCCAATAGCGCGGCACCAAAGATCATCAACCCAGCTCACAAGCCTGCTAATCAACAACGCCGGAGCCCTGGCCGGTCCCGGCGCCGGCGGCGCGGGTCGGCAACGTGCGCGACGGCGCTGCCGGCCAGTGCGGGGTGGCCTGTCCGTTCCAGATACATTAGAAGACAGGGGTCATCATGCTGTGGCACGCGATGCCACCGGAACTCAACACCGCGCGGTTGATGGCCGGGGCGGGGTCAACTTCGATGCTGGCAGTCGCCACGGGGTGGAAGGACTGGGCAGCGGCCCTGGACGCGCAGGCCATCGAGGTGTCGGCACGGCTGAAATCCGCGGGTGAGGTGTGCAGCGGGGAAAGCGGCGACCGAGCGATTGCCGCGGCCGTGCCAATGGTGAGTTGGTTGGCCACAGCCTCAGCGCGGGCGAAGGCGCGTGCCACGCAGGCGTTGGCACAAGCCGCCGCGCACGCCGACGCGCTGGCGGCCACCCCACCGCTGCCCGAGATCGCGATGAACCCCATCACGGCCGCGGTCGTTACGGCTACCAACTTTCTGGGTATGAGTACGGCGCTGATAGCGCTGAGCGAAACGGACTATTTCACCCGGATGTGGAATCAGGCCGCCGCGGCAATGGATGCTTACCAGGCGCAAACGGCCGTCAACACGCGTTTCGGCGAGCCGGACTCGATCAAGACCAATCTTGGTGTCTGGGGCCTGGCCAACGGGCTGGATCGGGTCGCCACGATTGCCCGCAACGTGGCCCTGCCCGCCAAAGAAGCGATCCGGCAAACGCCGACCCAGAGCTCGGGTATGGGCTGCTCGATACCGCAGCCGGCGCAGGTAACGTCGCTGTTTGGCCATCCCGGCGGCACTGGCGCGGGACTGGACCAGGGCGAGGGCGTGCAGATCGGTTTGTTGGGGGCCAGTCCGCTGTCCCACCATCCGTTGGCCGGTGGCTCGGGTCCCAGTGCCGGGGCGGGACTGATGCGGGCGGATTCGCTGCCCGGCGCAGGCGGCTTGTCGGCGCGCACACCGCTGCTGGCCGGCTTGCTTGACAAACCCACCGTGGCGATGGATCCGGCCGCGGTCAGCGCCGAATCGGCGGCCACTCGGGCCCTGCCCGACGTCACACCGGCGACTACCCGGCGTCGGTGCCTACCGGCCGATAAGTGACCGATCCGAGGCTGCCCCGGTCACCGGGGCGCCGCCCGCCAGCATTTTGGCGAGCACACCGCAACCACCAGGCGCTCGTGTGAGCCAGGCCACGCGTTGGCCCGGGAAACACCGGCTGATCAGCCTCTGGCGCGGCCCAATTCGACCGCGGGTGGTCTCCGATCGGTCTCCGATACGCAAATGCACAGTTGCACCGCTAATCGGACGCAATCTCGTCGGTCGGCATTTTCGCAGGTCAACCACCTCATCAAAGTGGTTCGAGCGATTGCTGATTGTTTGCTGATTACTCAGTAGTCACTTCTGTTTCAATATGTAGATTATCGCGTGACCTGGACGCTGTATATGCAGGTCAGGGCGTTATTCGATTAATCGTGATAAGTGCCACAAATTTTGATTTCCTATGGATATTGTCGGTAGCGTCCGTCCTCATGATTGCTCTCGCAACACTGTTGACGCTTATCAATCAGGTTTCCGGTACGCCGTATATTGTCGGCGGCGATTCGCCCGCCGGGACCGACTGCTCGGGTTTGGCTTCCTGGGTATCTAATGCAGCAACGGATAGGCTCATTTTCGGAGATCGATTTAAGACGGGTAATGAGGAGGCCGCGCTAGCTGCTCGCGGGTTCCAACATGGCACCGCCCCCAATGCTTTGGTAATCGGTTGGAATGGTCGCCATACCGCGGTCACATTGCCTGGCGGCACCTCGGTGTCCAGCGGTGAAGGGGGTGGCGTCCGGGTCGGTGGCGGGGGCGCCTACCAGGTGCAATTCACTCACCACATGTATCTCTCGATGGATTGAGGACATGGTTGACGTTGGCCTGCCCGCGCCCGAGGACCCTCCTGCGGTTGAGGATGTCGTGAATACGGATGAATTACCGCCGCCGCCCGAAGACCCGGGACCCGTCGACGATCTCGAAATTTCTAATACATAACAATTTGCGGTAAGTAAGTCGGCCAAAGAAAGACGCTGCGACCTGGATCATATTGCCGGGTGCATTGATACCTTGCGGCCACCCCGGACCATGCATTGTGTGCTGGATCACAATTCGGTTCGGGTGTGGCTGCAATAACTATTTGAGCATCAAATCTGCGCTGGACTATTCATCCGGACCGTTCCCGGACGCCATTGCAGGCGGTATGTCGTGGTATACGCGGATGCGATTCGCATTCGGTTCACGCTGAGCTAGAAGGTCGACTCTGCATGACGGCGCTCCATACCATTTCTCCCGATGGAAGGAGCTTTGCCTTGACAACCACCGAGTCGACGAATCACCTGAGCGGCATCATCGCGGCAAATCGGCGCGCGGTAACCACGGATCCGGCCCAGGCGCGCGTGGTGTTCCAGGCTTCGGCCACCGGGCATGACGCTGTTGCCAGCACGGTCAGCCTCGGCCGCTACCTGGTCGAGGTCGATGAGCCGGCGCCCCTCGGTGGGGATGCCAAGGCTCCGAACCCCGTCGAGTACTACTTGGCCTCGCTGCTTTCGTGCCAGATCGTGACATGGCGTTTCTGGGCCGCGAAGCTGGGAATCTCGGTCGATGACATCTCCGCGACCGCAGAGGGCGATCTCGACGTGCAGGGCTTCTTCGGATTCGCCGACGACGTTCGCTGCGGATTCCAGCAGGTGCGGGTGGTGATCACGGTGACCGGGCCGGAACCGGCGGAGCGCTACCGCCAATTGCAGGCGGCGGTCGACGCGCACTGCCCAGTGCTCGATCTGACGCGTAACCCAACTCCGGTGCACACCCGGGTGGAGATCGCCTGACCCACGCGTGCTGGGTATCCTGACCCTGCTCTCCGAGGTCGATGATCAAGTCAGCGAGAGGGGCGGGGACCGCAAATGATCTTCATTGTCGCCAAGTTCGAAACCAAACCCGAGTGGAGCGAGCGCTGGCCGGAGTTCGTCGCGTCGTTCACCGCGGCCACGCGCGCCGAGGACGGCAACCTCTGGTTCGAGTGGTCGCGCAGTCTGGACAACCCGACCGAGTACGTCTTGGTCGAGGCCTTTCGCGACGGTGATGCCGGAAGTGTCCACGTCAACAGCGATCACTTCAAGCGGGCGATGCAGGAGTTGCCCCAGGCCCTCGCGGCTACGCCCAAGATCATCAGTCAGACCCTCGACGCGACCGGGTGGTCGGCCATGGGGGAGATGTCGGTCGACGAGTCGTAGGCCCCGCGACCGAAAGCCGTTTATTCCGATGGTGGCTCCCGGCCCCGGAGTCTGTAGCCGGTGGCCGGGCCGAGGCGATTGCCGCCGTTCGGTCGGCTAGTCGGCCTGACCGACGGTGACCGCGATTTCGCTACCCAATCGATAGCCCGGGGTGAGTGGAAGCGTATCGCCACTCCAGAAGGAGCCCGGGTCAAACCAGTTCGAGTACTTTTCGGTGGCCATCAAACCCATTTCCTCATAGGTGATTGCCACCGTCTCCGCGCAGTACGCCGCTTCCAGGCCGACCTTTTGGCGTTCCTTGCGTCGCTGGGTGGACTCGCGGATCTTCTTGTCCACCCACGGCAGTCCTCTGGTCCAGTCGTAGGCGGTGGGAAGCCGGCCGCGTAGCCAACGTCCGGTGAGGCGTGCGGTGGCGGGAAACGGAGTGCCGTCCATGCGTGCGATGACTCGCAACAGTTGGTTCTCTTGTTCGCGACTGGCGTACGGGGTCAGCTGTCGCAGCCAGCAGCGCTGGTGGTAACGCTCGGTCCATTGCCGGACCGCGTCGCGCGCATCGTTGAGCTGTACGCCGCGGTGGTGAGTGCCCGTCCACATGTCGACCAGCTTGTCGCCCAGCTCGGCGTGCCAGATCAGCGGCGGCAAGTCATCGATGGCCACCGTCATGCCGACGTGGTTCACCGGACTATTGGTCAAGGTCTGGATGGCGCGGTCGGGGCGGGAGCGGCCGCGGAACAGCCAGAGGTCGCCAGTGCGGGTCTCATTGAGCGCTTGGTCCAAGGTCAGGCTGTTTGATTCCACCCCAGCACCATAGGCAGAGATAGCCTGTCGTCATGCGCAGCGTGTGGAAGTGGCTTGGACTGGCCGGTGTCGCCGGCGTCGTCGCCGGTGGCGCGTTGGTGGTACGCGACCAACGGAAACGCCGTTCCTATTCGGCCGATGAGGTCCGGGCTCGGTTGCATCAGCGGTTGGACGAATCTGAGACGCAGGGCGACTAGTCCGGCTCGCACTCGGGGGCGGTTTCGACGCCGAACAACCGATAGCTGCCGGAAAATCCCTTGAGCTCGACGTCGCGGCCGTCGTCCACACGGATGTCTCCGCAGTCGCGGACCGCGTCGCGAACCGGTTCACTCACCAGGATCTGGCCGCCGACGGCCTGACCCGCAACCCGGGCCGCCATCGCTACATTGCGGCCGAACAGATCATCGCCGCGGCGCACCGAGCGGCCCATATGGATCCCGATCCGTACCCGAATGCCGTTGCGCGGTTTCCTTTTTGCCTCTCGACTTAGCGCGCGCTGGATATCCAAACCGCATCGCACCGCCTGTTCGGCACGAGCGAAGGCGATCATGAATCCGTCGCCTTGACTCTTGACCACGTGTCCGCCGTGGCGGTGCACGAACTCGTGAACCATCTTGTCGTGCGCGCCAATCAGCTTCACCCACGCACGATTCCCGATCCGCTCGTTGAGCGCCGTGGACTCTTCGATGTCGGAGAACAGAATCACCACCCGGCCGTCGGGGGTGACTCGCGCCAGGTCCGGCCGTTCCACCTCGGCCCAGTCCGCGAGGTCCTCGATCGAGCTGCGAACCGCGGCGCCAAAGCCCTCTTTGCGCATCAGGTTCGCGGTCTGCCAAACCGTCTTGACGGCCTCGCGCCCCCCGGTCAGCAGCCAGTTGCGGGAGTCGGCGCGCTGGCGCAACTCATCGTTTTCCTGACGAGCGCGGGCCAGCAATCGCCATAGCGCGATCAGGGCGGCGGCTTCCAGGGCGGCGACGCCGGCCAGCACGTAGACCGCGATGTGCAGTGCATCGGTCATGCCTGACACCCGCCCATCCTTTCAGTACCGGCCCAAGCCTGCCTTGTCGGGCTATCGGGCAATGTCTAGGGTTGAGTTCAGCCCCCGCAGGGAAGCAGATCTCAAGTAAGCCGACCAGCGGCTTTAGCCCAGATGACGTCCTGGAGGTGGGGGATTGGCCAACGGCGGAGGTCAGGCCTCAGATCTATTGGTGATCTTTGGAATTACCGGCGATCTGGCTCGCAAGATGACTTTTCGCGCGTTGTACAGGCTGGAACGCAGGGGACTGCTGGATTGTCCGATCGTGGGCGTCGCCAGTGACGACATGTCGGTAGAGCAGTTGGTCGATCGGGCGCGGGAGGTCATTCGAGGGTCCAGCGAGCCGTTCGACGAAGCGGTATTCGAGCGATTCGCCAGTCGGTGGTCCTATCTGCCCGGTGACGTTACCGACCCCGCCCTGTACACGGCGCTGGCCAAGCAGATCGGTCATGACCGCCACGCCTTGTACTACCTGGAGATGCCGCCCGCGCTGTTCGCCCCCCAATCGTCGAGAATCTTGCCAAGGCAGACTTGCTGCGCGGCGCGCGCGTTGCGGTGGAGAAGCCATTTGGCCATGGCCTGGACTCCGCGCGGGAACTCAACTCCCGGCTACGTGCCGTGCTCAACGAAGATCAGATCCTGCGCGTCGATCACTTCTTGGGCAAGCAACCCGTCGTGGAGTTGCAGTATTTGCGCTTCGCCAATCGCGACCTGGCCGAATTGTGGGATCGGAAGAGCGTTTCCGAGATTCACGTCACCATGGCCGAGAACTTCGGCGTCGAGGACCGTGGCAAGTTCTATGACGCGGTGGGCGCCCTGCGAGACGTCGTGCAAAATCACCTGCTGCAGGTGCTGGCGCTGGTGGCGATGGAGCCTCCGGTGGGTCCGGGTGCCGACGACCTCAACGACAAGAAGGCCGAGGTGTTCCGTGCCATGCCGGCGCTGCAGACGGCGCACTACGTGCGGGGCCAGTACCAGGGTTACGGCGATGTCCCGGGGGTGGCCAAGGACTCGCAGACCGAGACCTATGTCGCACTCAGGACCGAGATCGACAACTGGCGCTGGGCCGGGGTGCCGGTCTTCTTGCGGGCCGGAAAAGCTCTGCCAGAGCGGGTGACTGAGGTGCGGATGTTCCTGCACCATGTTCCCGGGTTGGCTTTCCTGCCCAACCGCAGGCCGGCCGAGCCGAACCAGATTGTGCTGCGCATCGACCCAGATCCGGGCATGCGCCTGCAGATATCCGCGCAAACCGGCGACTCGTGGCAGGGCGTTCACCTGGACTCCTCGTTCGCCGAAGACCTCGGTGAACCGATCCGGCCCTATGAACGACTGCTGTATGCCGGATTGATCGGCGATCGCCAGCTTTTCGCTCGCGAGGACGCTATCGAGCAGACGTGGCGGATCGTGCAACCGGTTCTTGACGACCCGGGGGAAATCTCCACCCGTACGATCGCGGCTCCTGGGGGCCCGAGGCAGCACAGACGCTGCTGCGTGGCCACCGCAATTGGCAACAGCCGTGGCTACCCCGCAGTGCCGAGGCACGACAGTAAGGAGACGAACAGATATGCAGCTAGGGATGATCGGGCTGGGCCGGATGGGTGCGAACATCGTGCGCCGAGTGGTCAACGGCGGACACGAGTGCGTGGTGTACGACCACAATCCCGACGCCGTCAAGGCGATGGCGGGGGAGAACAACACCACCGGGGTGTCCTCGCTGAGCGAGTTGCGTGACAAACTTTCCGCCCCGCGGGTCATCTGGGTGATGGTGCCCGCCGGGACCATCACCACCGGCGTCATCGAGGAGCTGGCCACCACACTCGACGCGGGAGACATCGTGATCGACGGTGGCAACACCTACTACCGTGACGACATCAAGCACGCAAAGCTGTTATCTGGCAAAGGCATTCACATGCTGGATTGTGGTACCAGCGGCGGTGTGTGGGGACTTGACCGCGGCTACTGTCTGATGGTCGGCGGGGAGCCGGACGCGTTTGCGCATGCCGAGCCGATCTTGGCCACCGTCGCACCCGGGGTGCAGGCGGCACCGCGAACGCCGGGCCGCGATGGTGAGGTCGCGGAGGCCGAAAAGGGTTACCTGCATTGCGGGCCGACGGGCGCCGGGCACTTCGTCAAGATGGTGCACAACGGAATTGAGTACGGGATGATGGCGTCGTTGGCGGAGGGCCTCAACATCCTGCGCAACGCCGATGTCGGCACCCGGGTGCAGCAGGGTGACGCCGAAACCGCGCCGCTGGCCAACCCGGAGTATTACCAGTACGACATCGACATCCCCGAGGTGGCCGAGGTGTGGCGCCGGGGGAGCGTGATCGGCTCCTGGCTGCTGGATCTGACCGCGATCGCGCTACACGAATCTCCCGAGCTGCAAGAGTTCTCGGGACGGGTTTCCGACTCTGGCGAGGGGCGGTGGACTTCCATCGCGGCGATCGACGAAGGTGTGCCTACGCCGGTCCTCACCACCGCGCTGCAGTCGCGCTTTGCCTCGCGTGACCTCGATGATTTTGCCAACAAGGCGCTATCGGCGATGCGCAAGCAGTTCGGTGGCCACGCGGAAAAGCCGGTCAACTAGCCGGTCGCCGCCCTCCGCTTGACGAAGTCGACCACCACTTCGGTGAAGGCGTCGTTGTCATCGCCGGCCGCGGTGTGGCCGGCGTTGGACAGTTCGACGAATTCGGCGTGCGGCACTTTGTCCAGAAAATCCTGGACGCCCTCGGAGCTGACCACATCGGAGAGCTTCCCGCGAATCAGCAAGATCGGGATCGTCAGGTTCATCGCGGCGCGCTCGAAGTTTTCGGTGCGCAACTCCGGGTCGTCCCCAGGTGCGGTCATCATCGCCGGATCCCAGTGCCAGTACCAGCGGCCGTCGCGCAGGCGCAGGTTCTTCTTCAGCCCTTCGGGGCTGCGCTGCTTGGTCCGATGCGGCAGATAGGTGGCGACGGCGTCAGCGGCCTCCTCGAGCGTGGCGAACCCGTGGAGGTTGGTGAACATGAAGTCGCGGATGCGGGCGCTGCCGTCCTTTTCGTATTTCGGCACCACGTCGACCAGCACCAACCCGGTCACCCGGTCGGGGCCAGCGCTGTCCGCGACGAGGATGCCGGTCAGCCCGCCCATGCTGGCGCCGATCAGCACGACCGGGCGTCCGATGGCGTCGAGGACGTGCAGGATGTCAGAGGTCAAGGTTTCGATCGCGTAGTCCGCGTCCGGCGCCCGGTCGCTGTCGCCGTGTCCGCGGGTGTCGAGCGCGATCACGTGGAGGCCCGTATCGGCCAGAATCTGGCCGGTGTTCTTCCAGGAAAACCGGTTTTGGCCGCCACCGTGCAACATCAGGATGGTGGGGCGACCGGACGCGGCGGTGTCGCGGTTCCATTCGTCGGCGACCAGGGTAATCCCCTCAGTACCGGAAAACTCGACCGTTCGGGGGTTGTTGCTCATGGCGCTCACGCGTTCTGACGTTACCTAGCTGCTTTAAGCACCCGCTGTTGCGGGGCCGATAGCGCGGTCGCGATGAGTTTGCTGCCCAGCCGGGGTCTATTGAAATGACGAGATCCCAACGACCAGGAGCCGCCAATGCCAGCTATCACGCCCTCGCTGTGGTTCGACCACAATCTGGCGGAAGCCGCACAGTTCTACACGTCGGTGTTCCCGAACTCGCAGATCGAGGGATTCAACCGGCATACCGAGGCGGGGCCGGGTGAACCCGGCACGGTGATATCGGGAACCTTCGTCCTCGACGGGGTCCGGTTCATTGGAATCAACGGCGGTCCACAGTTCCCGTTCACCGAGGCGGTCTCGTTCACGGCCAACTGCAAGGACCAAGATGAGGTCGACTACTACTGGGATCGGTTAACCCAGGGCGGTACGGAATCGCAGTGCGGTTGGTGCAAGGACCGGTTCGGCCTGAGCTGGCAGATCGTTCCCGACCGGCTGTATGAGCTGCTGAACGATCCGGACCCGGCACGGGCGGCAGCCGCAACCATCGCGATGCTCGGCATGCACAAGATTGTGGTCGCCGAGCTGGAAGAGGCGGTGAACGCCGCGGGGTGAGCTCACTCGGTGAGTCGGCCAATCCATTCGATCGTGGCGTCGATGACCGGTTTGACTTGTTCGGGCTCCTCGCATGCCGCAACCATCAGTGACGATTCCTCCATGATCGCCAGCAGAGCGCGGCTGAGGAATTGTCCATGCAGCGACGAGTCGAGTTCTAGCACCGCCATCCAGCTGCGAAAAGCAGACGTCATGCGATCGCGACGAGTGATTCCGAAGTCGGTCGGTCGATCTCCGGAGGCGAGCAATCTGGCTACCCGCCGATGCTCCCAGAGCCCATCGAGGTAAGCCCGTACACCCAGTTCGAAGATGCGACGCCGGTCGGTTTCGTCGCCGGCCTGCTGAAGTGCTTCCTCGATCTTGCCTTCGACGGCGCTGGCCATCTGCTCGAAGATCGCCAGAAACAGTTCGGTCTTACCGCCGAAGTGGTGATAGATGCTGCCGATACTGGCCCCGGAGCTAGCCACCACTTCGGCCATGGTGGCCGGGTTGAAGCCTCTGGTGGCGAACACCTCGGTCGCTGCGTCGAGGATCCGGCGCTGGGTGGCGTCTGTTTTGGCCCAGCGGCGCCCGTGCGAGTCGGTCGACATATCTAGAAATTAGCCGCTGGATCATCGTCGTGCGAAGAAATTCATCGCATGTCAGCCCGGCGGTTTGGGATGCAGGCGGGCTCGGTGTGGGCTCGAATGCGCATGCCCAGCGAGTTCGGCCCCAAACGGCCCCCGGATAGGTGCCAGACAATCTGGCTGTATCGCGGCCGGCGCGTCGCGCAGCGCCACCCCGGCCAGACCCGGTATCGGAGCGGCCTGGCGTGCCTTTGGGCGGTCACGGACATGCATCCGGTTCGCGCCGTCCCCTGGGGTAACGTGGCGAACACCATCGACTTGGATCCGCCTGCGGGCCGCGATCTCGCCGTCGCGTCGAGCAAGTGCGTAGGCTCAGCGACCGTGCCGGGAGACGACGGCGGTGTCTCCGATCGGTGGTGTTGTCCTCATTCGGCGCCAGTTACGTTGGTGCATACGGGTTGCACGTGGCGAACAGGAGTCAACATGCAAGACGATGCCGCTCGGTGGGTCAGCGGGCCCATCGAGCCAGCCCTCGAAGGTTGTGCCGGCGCCGCGGATGACCACGACAAGGCCCGTGATGCCTGAGCCGCGCTGGATCGATGTGCCCGGGCCCAACGGTGATCTGAAAGCCTTGACCTGGGGTCGCCCCGAGGCGCCGATGGCGTTGTGCCTGCACGGCTTTCCCGACACGGCCTACGGCTGGCGCAAGCTCGCCCCGATTCTGGTCGACTCGGGGTGGCGGGTCGTTGCACCGTTCATGCGGGGCTATGCGCCGTCGGCGATTCCCGCCGACGGGAGCTATCACGTTGGTGCGCTGATGGATGACGCACTGCGGGTGCGATCCGCTGCTGGCGCTACCGAGGGTGACGTGCTGATCGGCCACGACTGGGGCGCCATCGCCGCGGCCGGCTTGGCGGCAATGCCCGACAGACCGTTTTCCCGGGCCGTCATCATGTCGGTGCCACCGGCGGCCGCGTTTCGCCCGCTGGGCCGGGTGCCCGACCGCGGCCGTCTGGCCCGCGAACTGCCCCACCAGCTCTTACGGAGCTGGTACATCCTCTACTTCCAGCTGCCCTGGTTGCCCGAGCGGTCGGCGTCGTGGGTGCCCCGGCTGCTGTGGCGACGATGGTCGCCCACCTATTACGCCGAGGAGGATCTGCGCCACGTCGACGCTGCCATCGGGACGGCGGAGGGGTGGCGCGCGGCGTTGGGTCCCTACCGGGCAACCATTCGCAACACCCGGCCGCCGGCCCGCTACGCGGAATTGAACCGTTGGTGGACCGAGGCGCCTCAATTGCCGGTGCTCTACCTACACGGTCGTGACGATGGCTGTGCCGCAGTGGCTTTCACGCACTGGACGGAAAGGGTGCTGCCGCCGGGCAGTGAGGTGGCGGTCGTCGAACAACCCGGTCACTTCCTGCAGCTCGAACAGCCCGAAGCGGTGGCCAAGCTGATCCTGCCGTTCATTGCCCCGCCGGGCTGAACCGGTGGCGGCGCACCCGATGGCGGCCGTCGATGCGCAGTTCTATTGGATGTCGGCGAAAATGCCCAACGATCAATTCCTGTTGTATGCATTCGACGGTCGACCGGCCGAACCAGAGTGCGCCATCGATCAGCTCGTCCGCCGGGCCCGCGCGTGTCCGGAGCTGCGGATGCGCGTCCACGACGGCGCTGTGTTGACCTATCCGCGGTGGCTAGCCACCGACGTCGGGTCCGAACAGGTGGTCCGGCACAACCTTGACGACGACAGCTGGCACGGTTGCCTCGCGGCGGTGGTCGGGCTGGCGCGCGAGCAGCTGGATATTCGGCTGATGTCGTGGCGGGCACATGTATTTGCCCCCGTTAGCGGGATTCCGGGCGTCCAGGCACCGGGCACCGTTGTCGTCGTGCAGGTCGCCCACGCCCTCGGCGACGGCGTGCGCGCCTCGGCATTGGCGGCCCGGCTGTTTGGGCGCCGCGCTCCCATCCCCTCGGCGGAGCCCC
Source organism: Mycobacterium ulcerans subsp. shinshuense (assembly GCF_002355775.1). Classification (NCBI taxonomy): domain Bacteria; kingdom Bacillati; phylum Actinomycetota; class Actinomycetes; order Mycobacteriales; family Mycobacteriaceae; genus Mycobacterium; species Mycobacterium ulcerans. Next base: position 1,167,425 of record NZ_AP017624.1, read on the forward strand.
GGCGGCGGGGCTTTCTGCCCAGGGTGGCCGCCGATGCGGTCTGTACGCACCGCCGTCTGGTACGTGACACCGAAGCCGGATTGTTGGCACCCGGCGCCGGATCGCGGCCGCTGCGCAGCACCAACGCCAGGCCCGAGGGCGCCCGCGAGCTGCGCACATTGGTGCAACATCGCTCCCAGATCTGCGGTCCGACAGTCACGGTCGCGGTGCTGGCCGCGGTTTCGGCCGCACTGTCACGGCTACCTGACGGGAACGCCGAACAGTTGGGCGCCGAAGTCCCGATGGCCAAACCGGGACTGCGGCAAGCAAACAACCACTTCGGCAACATCGTTGTCGGGTTGTATCCGCAGCTCGAACGCGGCGAGCGGATGCATCGAATCGCCGCCGATCTGGCCAACGCCCGTCGTCGCATGCAGCATCCGGCGGCCAGCGCGTCCGATCTCGCCTTTGCGAGGGTCCCCGCCGCATTGTTGCGCTGGGGGGTAAGCCAATTCGATGCGGACATGCGGCCGGATCAGGTGGCCGGAAACACGGTGGTGTCCAGCGTGCACCGCGGCGCTGCCGATCTGAGCTTCGGGGAAGCTGCGGTGGTGCTCACGGCCGGGTATCCGGCGCTGTCACCGGTGATGGGGCTGACCCATGGCGTGCACGGCATCGGCGACACCATTGCGGTCAGCGTCCACGCGGCACAGTCAGCGGTGGCCGACATCGACTCCTACCTGGAACTCCTTGACCAGGCTTTGTAGCGAAAACTACTGGGCGTCACCGGATCTAGCCGCCTGCTCGCGGGTCAGCCCGACGGCCAGGATTAATTCTTCGTGCAATTCGAACCACACCGTGTGGTAGGAGTCGATGAACGGGCGGGTCAACCAGGCGGTCTCGCCGGCCTTGACCCTGCCCAGCGCCGCACTCAACTTTCTCGAGTAAGCATGCAGCCGCGGCAGCTGTGTCGCCGCGGTCGCAATGATCGGCTCCACCCGCTGGTGCACATCATCAAGCTGGGCCAGGATTGCGGCGTCATAGTCGGCGTCGTCATGGCTGTTCGGTTTGCCGCCTCGGAGCTGCCACTCTGTCACCAGAGCCTTGAAATCGGCATTCACGGAACGAAAGTCGCTGTAGACGTTGGCCAGTGTGGTCGCGTCCGCCGCGTTGCGTTCCTCGGTCAGCAATTCGCTGAGCCGGACCCGGCCCTCGGGACTGATGCGCAATGTGGTGTCGCCGACCAACAGGTTTGCCGCGGTCAGCCGCGCGACCGTGTCCGCGACTTCGGCCAGGTCCAGGCTCACCGTCTCGGCAAGGTCGGGCGGGCTCACCCGCCCCTTCAACCTGATTGCTTGCAGTATCACCAATTCCGTCATAGACCGTCCTGCACACGTAGCGCGTTCAACATGGTGATCAGCGGTGCGTCCGAGACGACATCGGTGTAGCCGGCGGCCATCGCGGTCAGCACCCCAGCCTCGGAAGGATCGTCGAGCTTGGGGTAGTCGCCGCTCGCATGCGCGCGCAGCGGGCTGATCTTCAGCGCGATCGTCGTGAGATCGCGTAGCTCGGGTGTGTCGTCCTCCGACCACGCGGACGGCGCCAAAATGCCCTCGCGCACTTCGCCCGTGTAGCCGTCGACGGTAATCCGCTTGCCGGCCAACGAGGCCGCAACCCCGTCACCACAACCGACCACCGCCACCCGGCCGAGCTCACGGCTGACCACCGCAGCGTGGCTGGCAGCGCCACCGATCTCGGTGACGATGCCCTGCGCGGCAAGCATCCCCGAGACGTCTTCGGGCCTGGTGTGGTCACGCACCAGGATCACCTGCTCGCCCCGGTCGGCGGCGTCCAGCGCCTCGTCCACGTCGGTGTAGGCCAGGCCCGCGGCCACTCCCGGGCACGCCGGCAGGCCCTTTGCCAAAAGCGATGCGGCCAAACGCTCTTCCGGCTGCAGCGTGGGCAGCAAGAGGGTCTCCACGTGGGTGGGGGTGATTCTGCGCAGCGTCTCGGCATCGTCGATCAGGCCGGCACCGCGCAGTTGCAGCGCCAATCGCACCGCAGCCTGCGCGGACCGCTCGGCGGATCGCGTCTGCAGCAGCCACAGCTTTCCGCTTTCGACGGTGAACTCGACTTCTTGCACCTCGGCCGCGAGCCGTTCCAGGCCGCGCGCGGCATCCAACAATTCGAGGTAGATCTTCGGCAGTCGGTCGCGCAGGGCGGTGATCGGTTCTACCTTGAGCAGACCCGAGACGACGTCATCACCCTGACCGCCGGGTAGCCATTCGCCGAACGGTTCGCTGGCGCCGGTGATCGGATTGCGCGACGACAGCACCCCGGCGCCGGAATCGGCGCTGCGGTTGCCGAACACCATCGCCTGAACCACGACAGCGGTGCCGCCCTGGTCGTCGAGACTGTAGTGGTTGCGGTAGGCGATGGCGCGCGGAGAGTTCCAGGAGGCGAACACGGCGCCGATGCCAGCACGTAGCTGCTCGTAGGGGTCGTCGGGGGGATCGCTTCCCGCCACGATTCGCCGATACGTGCGGGTGAACCGGCGCCTGGTGTCGCGCGCGAAGTCGCCGGTGCCGGGGGAGGCCAGGGCCTGCTCGACGGTGTCGTTCATGCCCAGGTCCAAAATTGTGTCCATCATGCCGGGCATCGACTGGTTGGCTCCCGAGCGCACACTGACCAGCAGCGGATGCGGCCCGCTGCCGAAGGTGCGTCCCGTCTCGGCCTCCAGCCACCTGATCCGGTCCACGACGTCGTCCCAGATCGCGTCCAGTGTTGGTGCTGGATCCGCCAGGTAGCGCACGCCCACTTCGCTGGTGATGCAGAAGGCAGGCGGCACCGGCAGATTGTTCCGGCGCATTGAGTCGATACAGTGGCCCTTGTTGCCCAGGACCTCCCGAGGCTGATGTGCGCGGCCGTCCAGTAACACCACGGCGGGGCCGGTGAACGGGATGCCCCCGGCTCGTGAGAAACGAGTCGTGGTGCACCCCCTTGTGGTCTTCGGCAAACTCCCAGAACGCTCGCTATGTTTCCACACGGTTCAGTAGCGTCCGCGGCTCGGCGCTGCTGTTGTGGGATGCGCCGAATGATCTAGGTTTGCACTCATGGCTCCCTACGATGTCGGATTACTGATCCTTCGGCTGGTGCTGGGCCTCACAATGGCCGCGCACGGATTCAACAAGTTCTTCGGCGGCGGCCGGATTCCGGGCACGGCACGATGGTTTGAAAGCATCGGCATGAAGCCCGGAAAGTTTTACGCCACGGTGGCCGCGATCACCGAGGTATCCGCGGGCTTGGGACTTGCGGCCGGCCTGCTCACTCCGATCCCGGCGGCGGGCTTTGTCTCGCTGATGTTCGTCGCGGCCTGGACCGTGCACCGACCCAACGGATTTTTCATCGTCAAAGAGGGCTGGGAGTACAACCTGGTGCTCGCCCTCAGCGCCGTCGCGGTGGCCACGATCGGTGCTGGAAAACTGAGCCTGGACTGGGTGATATTCGGGAACAACTGGCTCAATGGCTGGCCGGGGTTGGTGGCATCGCTTGGGCTTGGGCTGGCCGGGGCCTTCGGCCAGTTGCTGATCTTTTACCGGCCGCCGGCTCGGCAGGCCGGATAGCCGACGGGCGCAAACCCGGCTTGCCGTGGCTGCGCGGCGAAACACTAGAACACGTTCTAGTGTGTGAAACCATGGGATTTCTCAAGCCCGTGCTGCCGCAGGTCGACATTGTCGAATGGGGCAAGGGCACCCGCAGTGAAAAGACCCGCCCGATGGCCCGCCATTGGGCCGAGGTCGGCTTTGGCACTCCGGTCGTGATGCACCTTTTCTACGTCGGCAAGATCCTGCTCTACATCCTGGTGGGCTGGCTGATCGTGTTCAGCACCAAAGGAATCGAAGGATTCACCGACGTCAAGTCGTGGTACACCGAGCCGATCGTGTTCCAGAAGGTCGTGCTCTACACGATGCTGTTCGAGGTCGTCGGGCTGGGCTGCGGGTTCGGCCCGCTGAACAACCGGTTCTTCCCGCCCATGGGCTCGAGCTTGTACTGGCTACGATTCGGCACCATCCGGCTGCCACCCTGGCCCGAGCGCGTCCCGTGGACCGCGGGGACCAAACGCAAGCCGGTGGATGTCGCGCTCTATGCGCTGTTGTTGATCATGTTGGTGACGGCGCTGTTCACCGATGGCTCCGGCCCGATGCCGGAGCTGGGCAGCAAGGTGGGGCTGCTGCCGATGTGGGAGATCGTGATGATCCTGCTGCTCCTGGCGATGGTGGGGCTGCGCGACAAGGTGATCTTCCTGGCCGCCCGCGGTGAGGTCTACGGGACGCTGACGGTCACCTTTCTGCTCGGCGGGATAGACATGATCGTGGCCGCCAAGCTGGTGTTCCTGGTGATCTGGATGGGTGCGGCGACCTCCAAGCTCAACCGGCACTTCCCATTCGTGATCTCCACGATGATGTCCAACAACCCCTTGTTCCGGCCGCGCTTCATCAAGCGGATGTTCTTTGCAAAGTTTCCCGACGATCCGCGGCCCGGATTGCTGTCACGCATGCTCGCGCACCTCAGCACTTTCATCGAAATGTTCGTTCCCGTGGCGTTGTTCCTGTCGCACGGCGGCTGGCCGACCACCGCGGCGGCGATCGCGATGGTCTGCTTCCACCTGGGAATTCTGACGGCGATTCCGATGGGGGTACCGGTGGAGTGGAACGTATTCATGATCTTCGGCGTGTTGGCGCTGTTCGTCGGCCATGCTGACCTCGGCCTAACCGATGTGAAAAGCCCTGTGCCGGTAGCGATTCTGTTTGCCGTGGTGGCAGGAATTGTCATCTTGGGCAACTTGTTCCCGCGCAAGATCTCGTTTCTGCCCGGGATGCGTTATTACGCCGGCAACTGGGACACCACGTTGTGGTGCATCAAACCCTCGGCTGACGCCAAGATCAAGCGGGGGATCGTCGCAATCGCCAGCATGCCGCAGGCTCAGCTGGAGCGCTTCTACGGCAAGGACCGGGCGCAGATCCTGATGTATCTCGGATACGCGTTCCGCGCCATGAACACTCACGGCAGGGCGCTGTTCACCTTGGCCCACCGGGCAATGGCCGGCCAGGACGAAGACGACTATGTCATCACCGACGGGGAGCGGATCTGCAGCACCGCCGCCGGCTGGAATTTCGGCGACGGACACATGCATAACGAGCAACTCATCGCCGCGATGCAGCAGCGCTGCAACTTCGAGCCGGGGGAGGTGCGTATCGTGCTGCTCGACGCGCAACCGATCCACAAGCAGACTCAGGCCTACCGCCTGGTGGATGCGGCCACCGGCGAATTCGAGCGGGGATGGGTGCGGGTCTCGGACATGGTGACGCGGCAGCCCTGGGCCGACGACGTACCAGTCCAGGTGCAGTCGGAGTAAGGCCGTCGAGCGTCGAGTGTGACGCCACTGCGAGATTTCATCGCGAAACTCGCAGTGGCGTCACACTCGACAGACCCCTACGCCTCGGGTCGTACTTTCTGTGCGGCGGCGACCATGTTCTGCAGGGACGCCGTCACCTCATCAACGTTGCGGGTCTTGAGCCCGCAGTCGGGATTGGCCCAGAGCCGCCCAGCCGGAACGGCTTTCAAGGCGGCACGTAGCGAATCCGCCATCTCCTCGGCGCTGGGCACTCGTGGTGAGTGAATGTCGTAGACGCCGGGGCCCACACTGTTGGCAAAACCGATCGCATTCAGATCGTCGAGCACCTCCATGTGGGAGCGTGCCGCCTCGATGGAGGTGACGTCGGCATCAAGGTCCGCGATGGCCCCGATCACCTCACCAAATTCCGAGTAGCACAGGTGAGTGTGGATCTGGGTCGAGTCGGCAACTCCGGACGTCGCCAAGCGGAAAGCGGCTACCGCCCAACGCAAGTACACATCCTGCTCGCTGCGCCGCAGTGGCAACAATTCGCGCAGCGCCGGCTCGTCGACCTGGATCACCGCGATGCCGGCCGACTGCAGATCCACGGTCTCATCACGAATGGCCAGCGCCACCTGATTGGCGGTATCGGGCAGCGCCTGATCGTCACGCACGAAAGACCACGCCAGGATGGTGACCGGGCCGGTCAGCATGCCCTTGACCGGCTTGGCGGTCAGCGACTGCGCGTAGCTGATCCAGTCGACCGTCATCGGATGGGAGCGCGCGACGTCACCGTAGAGAATCGGCGGACGCACGCAGCGGCTGCCGTAGGACTGGACCCAGCCATTCTGAGTGGCGAAGAAGCCGTCCAACTGCTCGGCGAAGTACTGCACCATGTCGTTTCGTTCCGGCTCACCGTGTACCAGCACGTCGAGTCCCAGCTCTTCCTGTAGGGCGATGACGTCGGCGATCTCTTTCTCCATCCGGCGCGCGTACTCCGCCTCGTCGATCTCGTCGGCGCGCAGTGCCGCACGGGCGGTTCGGATCGCCGTGGTCTGCGGATAGGAGCCGATCGTCGTGGTGGGTAGCGGCGGCAGCTGTAGCCGTGCCTCCTGGCTGAGTCGGCGTGTGGCGGCATCGCCCCGATGCACACCCGAGGCGAGGATGGCATGGATGCGGGCCCGCACCTGCCCGTTGTGCAGCCGTGGATCCTTCTTGCGGGAGGCCACCGCTTCGTTGGACGCCGCGATCTCAGCGGCGACCGCCTCGCGCCCCTCGCGCAGAGCGCGGGCCAGAACCGCGACCTCGGCCACCTTCTCCGCGCCAAATGCCAGCCAGCTGCGCAGGCTAGCGTCCAGGTCGGTCTCGGGCTCCAACGAGTACGGCACATGCAGGGTCGAACACGACGTGGACACCGCGATGCTGGCTGCCGAACCAAGCAGGGTCGCCAGCCGGCTCAACGCCGCCTGCAAGTCGGTGCGCCAGATGTTGCGACCGTCGACGATGCCGGCTACCAGCGTTTTGTCGGCCAGCTCAGGAGCTGCGACGATGGACGCGATCGCGGTGTGCGCACCGGCAACCAGGTCGACGCCGATCGCCTCGATGGGGGTACGGGCCAGCGCCCCCAGCGCGGCGCCCGGGTCGCCGAAGTAGGTAGCGACATGGATGGCCGGCCGGTTGGCCAGTGACCCCAGCGCGGTGTACATCCGTTCGGCAAGCGCGGGCGCGTCGGGGCAGATGTCGGTCACCAGCGCCGGTTCATCCAGCTGTACCCATTGGGCACCGCTATCGGCGAGCAGTGACAATAGCTCCGAATAGATCGGCATCAGCTCCTCGAGCCGTCCTATCGGCGCGGATGCGCCGTCGACGGCCTTGCTGAGCAGCAGGAAGGTGACCGGGCCGATGGCCACGGGCCGTGCCGGGATGCCGAGCTCCTGCGCCTCTTTCAATTCGGCGAGCACCTTGTCGGGATGCAGCCCAAACCGGGTGTCCGGCCCGATCTCGGGGACCAGGTAGTGGTAGTTGGTGTCGAACCACTTGGTCATCTCCAAGGGCGAGACCTCAGCATTGCCCCGCGCCGCGGCGAAGTAGCGGTCCAGGTCGTCGCAGATCCCGGCTACTCGGGTGGGCAAGGCGCCCAACAGAACTGCGGTGTCAAGCATCTGGTCGTAGTAGGAGAAGGTGTTCACCGGAACTGAGTCCAGACCGGCCGCGGCCAGGTCGGTCCAGGTGTCGCGACGCAGGGTGGCGGCGACGGACTCCAACTCTGCTCGGTTGGTGCGTCCCGCCCAATAGCCCTCGGTTGCGCGCTTGAGTTCGCGGCGCGGACCAATACGGGGAGAGCCGGTAATGGTTGCGAAAAATGGTTGCTGGCTTACTAGCTGAGTCACAGCGCGTCCTTCAATTGACGGGGTGATCACCGCCCTCGGACGCACAACCGACCCGACTGCGCCATGCTTTGACCGCACGAGCACAACCGCTTCGGCCGAACGCCCATTCCACGAGGCGATGAGCCGCCGGGCGCGGCGCGCCCGGCACAACTGGCAGGTCTTCGGACTCGCAGGCGCGCACCCGGTGGTGCTCCTAGTGGCCGTCGCTTCCCAGTCGTGAAGGACCAGTGCTTGTTTCGTTCATGACGGCGGTCGTTCCTGCATACCGCTGCGGGACAGTTCCGGATTCTCACCGGATTCCCTCTTACGACGCATCGTTGATGCCTCGCTCGATGCCGACACCGCGTGGGGCGATGACGGCAGACCAGCTGCGTGGTCCAGGTTACTCTGCCGCCCCGCGGTCGCGTACTGGCCGGTTAGTCTGCCAATGCCGTGGCGATGGGCACATCGCCGTTGTTGAAGTCGATGGTCCGGCCGATGGTTGAGTCGTCGTTGAGCGTGGCGGCGATCACCCGCGCGACATCGACGCGCGAGACCGTGGCTTTGCCGCTCTTGCCCGTGCCAATTGAGATCCGCCCGGTCGCCGGTTCCATGGTGAGCCGGCTCGGCCCCAGCACGGTCCAGTCCAGGTTGCTGGCACGCAAATGGGCGTCCGCGGCCGCCTTCGCCTGCGCATACGGGAAGAACGAATCATCAACCGATACACCATGATTAGGGCCGGCGCCGAAATAGGAGACCATCACAAACCGCTGCACACCCGCCCGCGTCGCGGCATCGATGACTCTGATGGCGGCGTCGCGGTCGACGGCATAGGTGCGCGCTGGATTGCCGCCGCCCGCGCCGGCGGAGAACACCACCGCATCGTGCCCGGCCAGCGCGGCGGTATCTAGCCCTTCGATATCGGCTTGCACCGGTGTGGCGCCCGTTGCGGCGATGTCATCGCGGTGGTCGGGGTTGCGGAAGACCGAGCTCACCTGGTCGCCCCGGTCGGCCAGGATGTGCCCCAGTAGCAGAGCGACCTTGCCGTGGCCACCAAAGACAACAACACGCGTCATAGCAGCGACGCTACCGCTAGGGCATCGGGACGCGGCCCATGATGAGGTCGATGATGGGCTTGCCTGGCGGGTAGGCGCCGGTCAGTGACGACATGGTGTGCCCGTAGTCCACCAATAGCGTGATCCCGCTGATCCCGAAGGCGGCCGCGCTGTTGAGGAACACCATCACGTCGCCCATCTGCTCCGGGGTGTGCACTTTGGAGCCGGTCTCGTCGCGGTAGTCCTGCGCGAAGGTGAGCCACAGGTCGGCATTGGCTTGCGCCAACGGGGTATCGGTGGGGCCTGGGCAGATGGCGTTGATGCGGATCCCCCTTTTCAGCAGGGGATAGGCCCTGGTCGCCACGTAGGCATTGATGGCTTTCTTGCTGAAGCCGTAGTGAATGATGCCCTCGGCTTCATGCGCCGATACCCAGTCCTGGGCCGCTCCATAGTCAGGAGTGGCCAGGAACTCGGTCAGCCGCGGCAGGTCGTTCTCCCAGCCCATGCCCGCGACCGACGAGATGAAACAGACCGCCGATCCCGAAGGAAGCTGGTCATTGGCCAGCAGGCGGTCGATCAGATGGCGGTGGCCGATGAAATTGATCTTCATCAGGTCTGGTCCGTCTGCGACACCGGCCGCGGAGAACACCGCATGGACCGGCCCGCCCAGCCGCTCGACAGCGGAGTCGATGGATGCCGGGTCGCGCAGATCAACGCTCAGCGTCTGGGCGGCGTCATAACCCACCGGCGCGTAGTCCATCACGATGACTTCGGCGCCGAGTTCGGCCGCTGACTTGGCGGCCGCGGCGCCCATCCCGGTGGCGCCGCCGACGATCAGCGCTCGTTTGCCGTCGTACCGCAACCGATCCACAACTGTCATCAAGGTCCCTTTGCCCGGCCCCGGTTACCCGCCTCACTCTAAGGGGAACATATATTTGGTTCAATAGCGCAGTTGGTTCAATCGCGCCGGAGAAAGCGGTGCCGCTACTGGCCGCGCACGGCGACGCCACGCAACACCGTGTCACGGGCGTGAATGAGCGCCGCACGGGTGCCGACGAAGTGCAAGATGTTCTCCGGTATCCACTGCAAACCGATGACGCATCGGGCCAGCATCGTGATGGACGGCGGTTCGATCTGTATTTCTTCGGACCGCAGACCTTCGGACAGAAGCGATTTCATCTGTCGCAGCCGCGCGGCGTAGAGCCACCCCGGGTTGGGAGTATCCGGTGGCGACTGTCTCATCCACGCAAGCTGAATCCGGAACTCGTCGGAAAACTGATCCAGCGCATTGATATTCACCCAGCTAAGCGCGTCCAGCTTCTCGATCGGCGTCGCGTTCGAGCGCAGCACGGCGACCCAGCCCGCTTCGACCTTCTGTCCGAACGAACGCATGATTGACGCCAGCAGCTTGTCTTTGGATCCGATCACCCGGTACACAGTCCCGGTGCCAAGTCCGGACGCAGATGCGATGTTTCTGATCGTGGTGACTTCGTAACCCTTGCGCCCGAACTCCATTCGTGCCACCGCCCGAACGTGGGCGGCCTTGTCACTGGGATCGGCGTCCTTTTCGTCGATCCATGTCGCGATCACGTCGTTTGCTGCGGACAGCGCATTGGAACCGTCCAGATCCACGTCGGTTGGTGCGTGGCTTGCCAAGGCTTGCAGAATGGTTCGGCACATCAACCCGGAGACCTGGTCGGCGGATGCGTTGCGACGCATCATGTCCAGACCTACTTGCAGCATTGTTTGACAGATCCGGTCGGCCAACGTGGGGAGGTCGATTTCGGTCCTGATGTAGCCGCTCCACCGCCCCGCGCGCAGCGTTTGCAGCATGGCTTCTTGTATCGCTAGCGGACGTTGCGACGTCAGCTTCATCAGTTCGGGAACCGCGCTGGGGCCCTCGTAGAACGACATCTGAAGCGCGGCCCGATGCGCTACCGCACAGTTGGCGATCGCGGCTCCCAGTTGGGTGATCTTCTCGGCCACGGTTCGCGAATCGGGTTGGTCCAGCTTCGCTTGCCAGCTTTGCCCGATCTGATGTAAGTCGTCCTGATAGCGGCGGATCAGTTCGATCAGGATCGCCTCTTTGGACTCGAAATGGTGATAGAGGCTGCCCGGCAGAATGCCTGCGGCGTCAGCGATTTCCTGCAGCGACGTCCGCAAACCCGACGAGGCTATCAACGCCGCTGCGGTCTGGAGAATCTCGGTCCGGCGCGTCCCGGAGTCGTCCGTCCCGGCCTGATCTCGGTGATCAGCCATCCACCGGCTTTTCGCCGCTGCATTGACCTTCGCCATAGGCTACCGGTGTATGGGTCGGCAGAATTGCGACCTAGCAAACATATGCCTTCGTCCCTCCTGCCAACCAAATTTTTGTTAAATCTAGCAGACTGGGTGCTCGGGCAGTGGTCACGAGCGTGCCGGTGCGGGCCGGCTGCCCGGTCCTGTCGAACTGCCGGTTGGCTGCGCGATCGGCTTGCAGCGACTTGCGCCAGGGGCGGCCCGGCCCGTGGTTCGATCTTGCTGACTGCGCTGGCGCGGCGTAGCCGGCGCACGCCCGGTGAGAGGGCCCCGGCCGAGCTGACAGCGGCTTGGCAGGCTATTGACAGCAGGGTCCCATGTGAAAGCCCGGACGCCGGCGCCGACCCCGTCCTAGCATCTGGCCGTATTGGCAATTGTCGCCGAATGGCGACTGTTGCCTCAGGGGTCAAATGCAGTTGCGGAGGTTGTCGACAGGCGAGTTGTCCGGGGCGTTGGGGCGGCTGAACGGTTTGGGGTGTGATGATGTTGGACTTTGCTTGGTTACCGCCAGAGATAAATTCGACTCGGATATTCTCCGGCGCGGGCTCGGGGCCGTTGTTCGCCGCGGCGTCGGCCTGGGAAGGGTTGGCGCAGGATCTGTATGCGTCGGCGTCATCATTTGATTCGGTCGTCTCGGGGCTGTCCAGTGGGTCTTGGTCTGGTCCGGCGTCGGTGTCGATGGCGGCCGCCGCGGCGCTGTATGTGGGCTGGCTGAGCGGAGCGGCGGGCCAGGCCGAGTCGGCGGCCAATCAGGCTCGGACGGCGGCGACGGCGTTTGAAGCCGCACTGTCGGCGACCGTGCATCCGGCTGCCGTCACCGCCAACCGGATGTCGTTGGTGTCGTTGGTGGCAACCAATATTTTGGGCCAGAACACACCCGCGATTGCGGCCAACGAATTCGACTACCTGGAGATGTGGGCCCAGGATGTTGCGGCCATGGTGGGTTATCACGGTGGGGCGTCGTCGGTGGCCGCCGCCCTGGTGCCGTTCAGTCTGCCGCCCGTGGACCTGGCTGGATTGGCATCCCAGATCGGAACGCAGACGTTCGGGATGGTCACATCCGCGTCCTCGGCGCTCGCCACACCGGTGCAAAGCGTCATGGCGGCCGTTCCGACGGCGCTGACGACGCTGCAGTCATTGCCACTGCAGGATGCGTCGATGCTGATGTACCCGTTCAGCATGGCGATGTCACCGCTGATGAACCTGATGAGTAGTTCGCTGCGCGGGTCGACCGCCGGGGTGGCCGGCGCAACCGCCGCCGGAATCCCCGCGCGCGCAGCGAAGTTGGTGGACGCGCCGGTTAGTGGCGTGAAGGCGATGGGCGGGGCGGGGCTGGGTTCATCGATTTCGGCCGGGTTGGGCAAAGCGCGGATGGTCGGCGCGGTATCGGTTCCGCCGACCTGGGAGGGATCGATGCTCACGCGGATGGCTAGCTCGGCGATGTCGGGGTTGGGCGCGGCCGGTGTCGCCAATGAGGCTGAGATGGCCGCGGCGGGACGACCCGCCGGAATGCCGATGATGCCGATGTCGATGGGTGCGGGTGCCGGTGCCGGTGGCGGGATGCCCGGTGGAATGCTGGGCCGAGGCGGTGCCAGCCCGAACCCAATACAGTCCCGGCCTAGCGTGGTGCCCAGGACGGGAATCGGATAGCGCGCCGATCCAATCGGAGTTTTCGGAGTCGAGGTCTGGCCTCAATTTTTCGTCGAGGGTGATGTCGGTCGAACTCGGCGATCTCGATGCGTTCGGTCTCGGACACAAACCGTGAAGAGATGACCGTGGTGGTCAGGGGCCAGGGGGCGCGACCCGTACCTGCCGTCTTTTCGGTGCACCCTGATGCCGTTGCGCCAGTTCCGGCTCGTCGAGCGACTGATGCCAACTTCACATGCGACCTTGTGTCGCTCCACCTGTGAAGTGCCTTCCTGTCAGAATCTTTGAAGCGTAGAGAATTTCATCATCCCTTGCACGACAGGAACTTTCGCAAATCTACACCCCGAAACTCGCAACGTTTCACGAAAAATCCAGGCTAGGCGTGGTCGCAACACTTTTCTAGGTTCTAGAGGTTGTGCCGGCATCATCGCGTCGGGTGAAAATGGGGCCGGAACGTCGTCCGCAGTCGGTCAAGCATCAGCGGTTCATGGAGTTGGGGGCTCGCGGCTGGAGCGTGCGTGCTGCGGCCCGCGTAGTCGGTGTTTCCCGGTCCGCAGCGACGAACCGGACGCGGGGTTGCAAGACTTGCCGCAGCGGCGTCGCTGTCGGGTTCGTCCCGCCGCTGGATCGTCTGCCGGTCCGGCAAGTCAGCTCGCGATACCTGTCTCGGGACGAGCGGATCGAGATGGCCGATCTGCGCCAGTCGGGGCTGAGTCTGCGGGCGATCACGGGGCGGGCATGCAGTGATCGGCGTAGGTCTTGTGGCGGGTGCCGGCCGGTGTCATGGTGACGCCGCACCATGCGGCCGAGGTGTGATCCACTATGGTCCCAGGGCTCCGGCGTTGTTGATTAGCAGGCTTGTGAGCTGGGGAATTGTGGATTGAGGAGGTCTAGGCGGCGGTTGGCGGTCAAAGCGGTGATCCGGCAGGCTTCGGCGATGTTGTCGGCGCCGTTGAGGCGGTGCAGATTGATCGCGGTGTTGCGTAGCGTTGCTAGGACCTGTGCGCCGTTTCCGGTATGTGCCCTTTGACGGTCTTCGTCGAAGGTGACGTCGCGTATCCAGTGCAGGCTGTTCTCGATTCCCCAGTGTTGACGCATCCAGGTCATGATCGCGGTAGGGCGGGCGTGCTCGAACGGCAGGCTGCAGATGGCATAGACCACCTCCACGCTGCGCTGGTCGGTGGCGGTGATCAAGCGTTCACGAGTGATCCGGATGATTTGTTTTGCGTAGGGGAAGCCGATTCCTCGTGCAGCGGTGATGATTTGCAGGGTGCGGGTCTCGACACGGCCGTGGCCGCGGGAGTCGTCGGTAGCGGCTGCGGGCACCTCGGCCCAGGGCAGCGCGGTGATACGCGCAAGTATTTTGGCTTGGTTGGACTTGACGATCATCAGGTAGTGCGACTTCAAGGTGGCGCAGATCAACTTCGCGGTGACGACCTGGGTATGCATCGCATCCACGGTGACCAGCCACCGCAAGCTACCCGGCAGCAGCGTGAGCAGGGCACGTACGCAGGGAATTTCATTGCTTTTCTCGGCGACAGCGAGTTGACCGAGCACCAATCGGGCACGGTGGGCGAACACCGACACGAGATGCGTGGCTGTCGCTTTGGCGCGTAAAGCACCACGCAGCATCTTGCCGTCCAACGCGATCGGCACCAATCCACTGGGGTCGCTGCTGGCCACGTGTGCAGTGAAGTAACTGCCCATCCTGGCGTTGAGGTCGGCGGGGTCTAGCCGAGACAAAACAGCGCGGAAGGTCTTCTCACTGGGCCGCCGGAACCGGACCCCTAATTGGGCCAACACATCATCGGGAGCGGTGGCCGCCCATGTGGCAAAACCAGCATAGCCGCGCATCCCCGCGGCAGTGGCCAGAACCGCGATCGCCAACAAAGCCATCAGCGAATACCTCCGACCGCGTGGGTCCCTCGGGTCTGGCACCGAGGCCAACACATCGAGAAACTCCGATCCGATGAGCCCGCTGCGCTCACCAGGACTCCAGCGGTCGAACACCTCTGGAACCGACGACACAGGCAATACTGAAACGGTAGGCACGGGCAACTCCAGACCAACGACGAACAGTAACCAACTCGATCGTTCTCCAGATAGCCCGTGCCTACACTCCGGCCCCAATAGCCCGGCACCAAAGATCATCAACCCAGCTCACAAGCCTGCTAATCAACAACGCCGGAGCCCTGAACTATGGTCCGCCCCAGGCTGATGGCGCTGGTCTCGCCGGGAATCAGCCAATGACTTTGCTCCGTCGCTTGGTCTCCGCAAAAGGAGCAATCAATAAGATTCGAATGTCGAACGCGCCCCTTGCGTTCGACCGGAACTTTAACCAACGATCAATGTCGCAATTCTCAATCAGCGGTCGATTCGCCAGCGGGCGGCCATTCCGAGGGAGCCGTCCCAGCGTGGCGCAGGGATATCCATACCCGCCGATTGGGGTGATCAGGGCCTTACGACAGCCCTCGAAACACCTCGCAAACAACTTGCGAAGGGCTATCTGTTGATAGGGCTGCAACGTTTCGCCTTTGGCGCCGACGTCGAGCGTAAGACATGTTTAACCATGCTCGTGCACCTATTCCCGTGACCACGGCCACCGCCGGAAGCGCACGGTCAAGAACGGCTCGGTCCTGGCCGGCTATGGCACACTCATGATGAAGAACGCACTGGCCAACACGATGCCAACCCTGACTATTCAGCTCGTCCAGTCGCTGAACTGGAATGCATAGTCATAAAGGATTTCCCTGTGCCTGAAATTCGTTCATATGATAGCGCGCACTTGTATTGTGGAATCGTTTGGGGCGCGGAAGTTCACGACGTTGGGGCGGTCGATGACGTTGGACGAATAGTGCTGCGGAAACGGGTTCAGAGCGACCCTGCGGGACTCACCCATTTGTTGACGCTGCTAGCTCGAGCCGGTGACAGTCCACACCATCCGATACCCCTAGCGGCCGAAGTCGACCGCAGGTTATGGGTGAGAGCTCTGCGCTCCGCCGGCCGTCCCATCTACTCCATCGATGCGCTGGCGTCCGCGCGATATCACACAAGTCACGCAGTGTCGGCAGCCAAATCCGCCAACAGCGGCCCGGTGCTGCTCGCGAACATTGTGCGCACCAACCAGGCCGCCCTCCGGCCGCTACCGCCTTATACCGGGCCGCCTGATGCTCTTGGAGCGCTGGCTCGAGACCTACAAAACGCGGTATGGCTGCGTCAGCAGCTTGAGAATCGGATCGTCGACCTGCTCATGGACTTCTACCCAGCCGCCATCGCCGCCTTCGCTGACCCCCTCCAAGGCGGGCTGGTCCGTCGCGATGCTCGCATGCTCCTATCCGTCGCACCGAACCCGAACCGGGCCGCCGCGCTGACAACTAGCAGGCTGCGCCACCTGCTCCGCAATGCCGGCCGTCAACGTCATGTCGACCGCGACGCAGAGCGGCTGCGGCAGGTCTTCACCGCAACCTACCCACAGCAGCCGACCCATGCCGAGACGGCGATGGGAATTCGCCTGGCAGGGCAATTGGCGCAGCTAGAAGCCGCGTGCATCACCGTTGATCGACTCATCGAGCAGGCCAGCGCCCAGTTTGGCTGACTGCCAGGACGCCTTGTTGTGCAGGTGTCCCAGCAGATGCCGTTCCCGAGCAATGAACTTCGCTCCGATATGGCCGCTTCTTCGTTTCTGTCGGCGGCCACGGAGAAGTCCCGATGGGTAGCCGGCCGAACGTGGACTGGGCCGGTCTCGATCGCGGTTTCCCCAACGGAGTCCCCAGTAGCTCCGCCGTTTCTGGCCGTGCATTGAATACGCCCGGACTGGATGCTTACCTCGGAACAGATATTTGGTCAATCAGGACGTCGGGCTGGAAACGACGACGAGCGACCAATTGATTGGCGACCCCATTGAGTTCGGATCGTCTGACGCGCTTGGGCCTGCTGGCCTCGGCTATCGCGGCTCGTAGGCTGCGAGTATGCCCGGCCGTCACGGGGATTTGATCTGGAGAAATAGCGGTCCGGTTTCATCGATGCCGGTCTGCGGGACACGCGGTAGGCCCGGACGCCCGCATGTTCGTGGTTGCCAACCGGCTGCTTTGCGGTAAGGCTTTCTATAGGGTGGCGAGGCTATCGCTGAGCATCCCGCCTCCCGGCGCTTCGCGGAGCGCCCCACCTATAGAGAGCGACAAACATGGCTGACACCACCGAGGCTGTCGAAGTTCGGTTCGAGTCCAAGATGATGATCGACGGCAAGCTCGTCGATGGCCAGGCCGGCACCTTCACCACCATCAACCCGGCCACCGAGGAGCCGCTAGGGGAAGTCGCCGACGCGTCGAAGACCGATATGCACCGGGCCATCGATGCCGCCCGGCGGGCGTTCGATGAGACCGACTGGTCAACCAACCGTGCGTTGCGCAAGCGCTGTTTCGAACAACTCCAGGAGGACATCGAGGCCGAACGGGAAGAGCTACGTGAAGAACTCATCCTCGAGGCCGGGGCGCCTCGCGCGATTACCTTCGGACCTCAGCTGGATGCGCCGCTAGCCGACGCGCTGCGCTATCCCGTCAAGCTGATCGACGAATACCCGTGGGAAACCGACCTGGGTGACGTGCTGGTCAGTATCACGGGCCAAATGACCACCCGCAAAGTCTGGCGGGAGCCGGTCGGGGTGGTCGGTGCGATTGTGCCGTGGAATTTCCCGTTCGAGGTCACCATCAACAAACTCGGCCAGGCGCTGGGCACCGGTAACACCGTGGTACTCAAACCGGCGCCCGACACCCCGTTCAACGCGACCCGCCTGGGCCGACTGATCGCCGAGAAGACCGACATACCACCGGGAGTCGTCAGCGTGGTTACCGCCTCGGACCACCTGGTGGGGAAGGAGCTCACCCTCTCGCCCAAGGTGGACCTGATCTCGTTCACCGGCTCGACCGGCGTCGGGAAACGGATCATGGAAAAGGGCGCGGCCACCATGAAGCGGCTGTTCTTGGAGCTGGGCGGTAAGTCGGCCACCATCGTTTTGGAAGACGCCGAATTCGGCTTGGCATGCGCGATCGGTATCGCACCCTGCATGCACGCCGGGCAGGGCTGTGCCAACCCGACCCGGATGCTGCTGCCGCGATCGCGCTACGACGAGGGGGTGGCGATCCTCAAGAGCATCTACGACAACGTTATGCCGGGAGATCCGCAGGACCCCGCCACGCTGTGCGGCCCGGTGATCTCGGACAAGCAACGCAAACGCGTGCTTGGATACCTCAACAAAGGTGTCGAGGAAGGAGCCACCTGCCTGGTCGGCGGGCCGGATGCCCCGACCGGATTCGACCGGGGATTTTATGTGAGGCCAACGCTTTTCGTCGACGTCGACAACTCTATGACCATCGCCCAGGAGGAGATCTTCGGCCCGGTGCTGTCGGTGATCCCGTTCGACACCGAAGAGGACGCGATCCGGATCGCCAACGACAGCGTGTACGGATTGGCCGGCAACGTGATGTCGGGTTCGTTGGAGCATTCGCTGGCGGTAGCCCGGCGGCTGCGGGCCGGCTTCATCGGCGTCAACGGTGGCGCCCCCTACGGGGCCGATACACCGTTCGGCGGATACAAAGACAGTGGCGTGGGTCGTCAAAACGGTGTCGCTGGATTCGACCAGTACACCCAGATCAAATCGCTGGGCTACCCGGCCGGATAGGGAGGAGCGATTGCGGTCCGTTCTAGAGGATCGCATCGGCCGGCAGCTCTCCAGGCCACGGGTGGCCGGTCTCGCGCCAATAGCCGCGGCATCTAGGCCAATTCAAGCAGTGTTGAGAATTCATAGAGGGCTTGGCTGTTTAATCGATGCACGGTGCCCCGCCATGACCACGGAAAGGACGAACCGACTGACGGCGATGGACGTCGATCGGGTCGGTCCGGTTGTCGACGCGAGAACGACAACCAAACCCTGACATCGGCCGGGGAGGGACACCGGCGGAAGACGGATCAGTACCCACAACGAGAACTCTTGAATATTGATGTTCGACTGCGAGTCAGGCTTTTGGCCAAGGACGTAACCACGTATGCGGACCTGCATGCGGGGCGGGGCGTTCGTGGTCTCGTGGCGCCGGAAGAAGTTGAGATCCGCAGCGCTGCTCAGCTTGTGACCGTGTCCGGCGTGCTATGCCCAGTTCCAGAGTTACGGAAGGATTGGCAGTGATCGATCTGCTCGCGAGCCCACAGGCGATGACCGCAACGGCTACGGAAGTGGCTGAAATAGGTTTGGCGATCAATCAAGCTGATCTGGCGGTGGCAGGGCCAACAACCGGCCTGGCTGCGGCGGCCGCCGACGAGGTGTCTGAGGCCATAGCGACGCTGTTCGACAACTACGCCCAGGGGTACCAGGCGGGCAGCCGGCAAGCGGCGGCGTTTCACGATGCGTTTGCGCAGACGTTGTTCGCGGCCAGCGACTCGTATGTGCGCGCCGAGGCGGCGGCCGTGAAGGCGCTTGCGGGGCTCACCGAACCAGTCGCGAACCTGTTCGCGCCGGTGCTCAGCGGCCCGGAAAGTGTGGCGGCATCAGCGACGGCGTTGCTGTCAGGGGCTCCTCTGAAACCCGTTGAGGCCGCGTTGATCCTGAGTGAAAGTGGTGTGCCGACACCTTCGGCAAGCTACATCAGCGACGTCTACACCCAGGGCTCCGGCGTTGTTGATTAGCAGGCTTGTGAGCTGGGGAATTGTGGATTGAGGAGGTCTAGGCGGCGGTTGGCGGTCAAAGCGGTGATCCGGCAGGCTTCGGCGATGTTGTCGGCGCCGTTGAGGCGGTGCAGATTGATCGCGGTGTTGCGTAGCGTTGCTAGGACCTGTGCGCCGTTTCCGGTATGTGCCCTTTGACGGTCTTCGTCGAAGGTGACGTCGCGTATCCAGTGCAGGCTGTTCTCGATTCCCCAGTGTTGACGCATCCAGGTCATGATCGCGGTAGGGCGGGCGTGCTCGAACGGCAGGCTGCAGATGGCATAGACCACCTCCACGCTGCGCTGGTCGGTGGCGGTGATCAAGCGTTCACGAGTGATCCGGATGATTTGTTTTGCGTAGGGGAAGCCGATTCCTCGTGCAGCGGTGATGATTTGCAGGGTGCGGGTCTCGACACGGCCGTGGCCGCGGGAGTCGTCGGTAGCGGCTGCGGGCACCTCGGCCCAGGGCAGCGCGGTGATACGCGCAAGTATTTTGGCTTGGTTGGACTTGACGATCATCAGGTAGTGCGACTTCAAGGTGGCGCAGATCAACTTCGCGGTGACGACCTGGGTATGCATCGCATCCACGGTGACCAGCCACCGCAAGCTACCCGGCAGCAGCGTGAGCAGGGCACGTACGCAGGGAATTTCATTGCTTTTCTCGGCGACAGCGAGTTGACCGAGCACCAATCGGGCACGGTGGGCGAACACCGACACGAGATGCGTGGCTGTCGCTTTGGCGCGTAAAGCACCACGCAAGCAGGGAATCGTCAACTCGGGCGCTGCGCTCCAAGCCCAGGGGCCGCCCAGCATTCCGCTATCGGACATAGCGCACACATTGACGGCGAATCCGCCATGGGCAGGTACGCCGGCGTTGCCGCCTTCGACATCTCCGGCCTCATCAATCGAGGACTTCATCTTGGCGGTGCAGGCGGCGAATAGCTCGATCTCGCGTGGCTTCGTCAAGACGCTCTCGACGGCCTACGCGACATTGCTGCCGACCACGGATATCGCCAGTGAGCTTGTATTCACTCTGCCCAGCTACAACCTCAACCTGTTCCTGGACGGAGTGATCCAGGCAATCAACGGCCAGCCCATAGAGGGACTGATCAACGCGATCGGCAATCCGATCGCCGCCAGCACGGGACTGATCACACTTGCCGGCGGATTCCAGTTGATAGTCATCTCGTACGCACTCGACACGATCCTGTTCGGCACACCACATCCGCTTCCCTGACCCGCGGGAGATCCCGCACCATCGCAGGGTTGCCGTGGCGTAGCGGCGGCGCGCGGCCCGGGGGGCTAGTTGAAGAACCCCGATTGGTCGGGGTTGGCATTGAATCCTCCGGAGCTGTTGTTGCCCGAGTTGGCCACGCCCGAAGTCGCGGTAAGGAGGCCGTTTGTGGCCGAGTTGGCGATGCCCGCGGTCCGGAAACCGGTGTTGAACAGGCCGGTGTTGAAGCTGTCGGTGTTGTTGATTCCCACGCTTTGGCTGCCGCCAGCGTTGAGCAGACCCGAGTGACCTCTGAACAGCGCGCTCGTGTTGGCGTTGTGGAAACCGGAGTTCGTGTCGCCGGTGTTGTTGAATCCTGAATTGCCGCTTCCGTTGTTTCCGAAACCGGAGTTTGTGACGGCCTGGTCGGCCGAGCTGCCGAACCCCGTGTTGAGGTCGCCCGAGTTGATCCCGTCGGTGTTGGTGTTGCCGGAGTTGCCCCACCCGGTGTTGTGGTCGCCCCCGTTGAAGTCGCCGGTGTTCAGGGTGCCTGAGTTGAAGCTGCCGGTGTTGTAGGAGCCGGAGTTTCCGGCGCGCATGTTTGCCGCGCCCGCGTTTCCGAAGCCCATGTTGCGGTCGCCGGCGTTGCCAAAGCCGAAGTCGGCGCTGCCGGCATTGCCAAAGCCGGTATTCGTGGATCCGGCGTTCCACAAACCGGTGTTGGTGTCACCGGAGTTCGCCAGGCCGAAGTTAGCGTCGCCGGAGTTGAAGAAGCCAACATTGTTGTCGCCCGAGTTGAACAACCCGATGTTGTTGTCACCGGTATTGCCGAAACCGAGGTTTCCGGCACCCCAGTTCAGCGCGCCGATGCCGACCAGGTTGTCGCCGGTGAGCGCGAAGCCGATGTTGTTGCTGCCGTTGTTGCCCAGGCCAAGATTGTTGTTGCCGAAATTGCCCAACCCGACATTTGAGTTGCCGTGGTTGCCGCTACCGAAGTTGGTGGAGCCGGCGTTTCCGCTGCCCAGGTTTCTGCTTCCGGTGTTTCCGCTGCCGAAGTTGCCGGCACCGTGGTTCCAGCTGCCGATGTTGCCGTTCCCTAAGTTTCCGAACCCGAGGTTTGCGTCACCGTGGTTTCCGCTGCCCAGGTTGAGTGCTCCGATGTTGCGGCTACCGAAGTTGGTGGAGCCGGTGTTTCCGCTGCCCAGGTTCGTGTTTCCGGCGTTGCCGCTGCCCAGGTTGGCCTGTCCGATATTGCCGAATCCGAAGTTGGCGTCGCCGGTGTTGCCACTGCCCAGGTTGTAATCGCCGATGTTGCCCAAAACGAGGTTGCCCACGCCGGCATTGCCGATGCCCAAGTTGGGAGCCGGTAGGTCTAATGCGGGCAACTCTGACGTCGTCGCGGCGGCCAGGCCGTCCGTGCCGGTGAGCACAAGACCAGAGGTGCCGAAGAAGCCGGACTGCTCGTCGCCGGCGTTGAATACACCCGAGCTGCCGTTGCCGGAGTTGAACAGTCCCGAGGTGTAGGGGAACACGGCGCCGCCGCTGGAGTTCCCCGCTCCGGTGTTGAATGTCCCGTTGTTGAACAGACCGAAGTTGTCGTCGCCCAAGTTGCCGATGCCCGCGTTGGTATTGCCTGAATTGTTGATACCGGAGTTAACGGTCCCGCCCGCGTTCAGGAATCCGGAATTGCTGTTGGTGCTGTTGAAGAACCCGGAACTGAAGCTGCCGGCATTATTGAAGCCCGAATTTCCGGAACCGGCATTCCGGAATCCCGAGTTCGCTACGGACTGGTCCGCCGGACTTCCCATTCCTGTATTGAGGTCACCAGAGTTGAAGAAACCCGTATTGGTGAAACCCGAGTTGCCCAGTCCGGTGTTGTGGCCGCTCGACTTAAAGTATCCGGTATTCATGCTGCCGGAATTGAAGTCGCCAGTATTGAAGTTGCCCGAATTGAAACTTCCCGTATTGAGCAGGCCCGCGTTCCCGAGGCCCACATTCCAGGGCTCCGGCGTTGTTGATTAGCAGGCTTGTGAGCTGGGTTGATGATCTTTGGTGCCGCGCTATTGGGGCCGGAGTGTAGGCACGGGCTATCTGGAGAACGATCGAGTTGGTTACTGTTCGTCGTTGGTCTGGAGTTGCCCGTGCCTATCGTTTCAGTATTGCCTGTGTCGTCGGTTCCAGAGGTGTTCGACCGCTGGAGTCCTGGTGAGCGCAGCGAGCTCATCGGATCGGAGTTTCTCGATGTGTTGGCCTCGGTGCCAGACCCGAGGGGCCCACGCGGTCGGAGGTATTCGCTGATGGCTTTGTTGGCGATCGCGGTTCTGGCCACTGCCGCGGGGATGCGCGGCTATGCTGGTTTTGCCACATGGGCGGCCACCGCTCCCGATGATGTGTTGGCCCAATTAGGGGTCCGGTTCCGGCGGCCCAGTGAGAAGACCTTCCGCGCTGTTTTGTCTCGGCTAGACCCCGCCGACCTCAACGCCAGGATGGGCAGTTACTTCACTGCACACGTGGCCAACAGCGACCCCAGTGGATTGGTGCCGATCGCGTTGGACGGCAAGATGCTGCGTGGTGCTTTACGCGCCAAAGCGACAGCCACGCATCTCGTGTCGGTGTTCGCCCACCGTGCCCGATTGGTGCTCGGTCAACTCGCTGTCGCCGAGAAAAGCAATGAAATTCCCTGCGTACGTGCCCTGCTCACGCTGCTGCCGGGTAGCTTGCGGTGGCTGGTCACCGTGGATGCGATGCATACCCAGGTCGTCACCGCGAAGTTGATCTGCGCCACCTTGAAGTCGCACTACCTGATGATCGTCAAGTCCAACCAAGCCAAAATACTTGCGCGTATCACCGCGCCGCCCTGGGCCGAGGTGCCCGCAGCCGCTACCGACGACTCCCGCGGCCACGGCCGTGTCGAGACCCGCACCCTGCAAATCATCACCGCTGCACGAGGAATCGGCTTCCCCTACGCAAAACAAATCATCCGGATCACTCGTGAACGCTTGATCACCGCCACCGACCAGCGCAGCGTGGAGGTGGTCTATGCCATCTGCGGCCTGCCGTTCGAGCACGCCCGCCCTACCGCGATCATGACCTGGATGCGTCAACACTGGGGAATCGAGAACAGCCTGCACTGGATACGCGACGTCACCTTCGACGAAGACCGTCAAAGGGCACATACCGGAAACGGCGCACAGGTCCTAGCAAGGCTACGCAACACCGCGATCAATCTGCACCGCCTCAACGGCGCCGACAACATCGCCGAAGCCTGCCGGATCACCGCTTTGACCGCCAACCGCCGCCTAGACCTCCTCAATCCACAATTCCCCAGCTCACAAGCCTGCTAATCAACAACGCCGGAGCCCTGGCCCACATTCGAAGAGCCGCCGTTTCCGGCGCCCACGCTGTTGACGCCAGAATTGCCGAAACCAAAGTTGCTCAGGCCGGAGTTCCCGAAACCGGTGTTGGTATCGCGCCCGTTCCAGAAGCCGGTATTGATATCGCCAGCGTTCTCGAACCCAAAATTTCCGCTTCCGGAGTTGAAAAATCCGATGTTGTTGTCGCCGGAGTTGAAGAAGCCAATGTTGTTGGTGCCGGAGTTTCCAAAACCGAGGTTCCCGGCACCCGAGTTGAGTGCGCCGATGCCGATCAGATCATCGCCGTTGAGGCCGATGCCGATGTTGTTGTTCCCGTTATTGCCGAGTCCAACGTTGTTGCTGCCGAAGTTGCCGAAGCCCACATTGGAGTCGCCCGCGTTTCCGCTGCCCAGGTTTAGTGAGCCAGTGTTGCCGCTGCCGAAGTTCGTGCTGCCGTTGTTCCCGCTACCCCAGTTGAGGGAGCCGAAGTTTCCGAGGTCCAGGTTTGAACTACCGGCGTTGCCCCAGCCGAAGTTCGCGTCGCCCACTGCATTGCCGAAGCCAAAGTCGAGGCTGCCCAAGCGGTTTCCGCTGCCGAAGTTGATGTTGCCGGTGTTGCCGCTGCCGAGGTTGAAGAAGCCCTGGTTCCCGCTGCCCAGGTTCGCGTTGCCCGCATTTCCGCTGCCCAGGCTGGCGTCGCCGATATTTCCGCTGCCCAGGTTGAACGATCCGGTGTTGCCGCTGCCCAGGTTGTAGTCGCCGATGTTGCCGACACTTAGGTTCGCGAAACCGATGTTGCCGATGTGCAGAACCGGGAACCCAACCGCGGCCGCGCCGGGCAGCGCTGCGGCGGCCGCGGGCCCGGGCGGAGGCAGTGCCGTCGTGGCCCCGGCCACCCGGTTCTGCAGGGTGCGCAACGCCTGCTGCCACGGTGCCAGCTGCGCGGCCACCGCTGAGGCTCCACTGTGATAGCCCGCCATCGCTGCCACGTCCTGGGCCCACAGCTGATCGTATGCGGCCTCGGTCGAGGCGATGGCAGGGGCGTTCTGGCCGAACAGGTTTGACACGACCAGCGAGACCAACTGATTGCGGTTGGCCGCCACTAGCTCGGGATGTGCCGTCGCCGCTTGCGCCGCTTCAAAGACGGCAGCGGCCGCGTTAGCCTGGGCGGCCGTCACCGCGGCGCGCGCCGCTGCGGTACCCAGCCAGCTCGCATAAGGTCTGGCCGCAGCGGCCATCGCCGTCGCCGCTGCGCCCTGCCACGCCTCGCCCACGAGTCCCACGGTGATCGCGGAGAATGACTGGGCTGCTGAAGCCAGGTCGGCGGCCAGCGCGTCCCACGCCGCCGCGGCGGCCAGTGTTGGGCCGACCCCGGCGCCGGCGAATATTCGTGCCGAATTGATCTCGGGCGGCAACATCATAAAGTTCATCACGACACCCCTTCGGTGTTGATCCAGGCCGACGTCGGCAACGGAAACCAGCAGCGGCCGGCCCTGCGTCTCCCCAACCGTCCACAGCCCGGAATGCGGCTATCCGGCAGGGCTCCGGCGTTGTTGATTAGCAGGCTTGTGAGCTGGGTTGATGATCTTTGGTGCCGCGCTATTGGGGCCGGAGTGTAGGCACGGGCTATCTGGAGAACGATCGAGTTGGTTACTGTTCGTCGTTGGTCTGGAGTTGCCCGTGCCTACCGTTTCAGTATTGCCTGTGTCGTCGGTTCCAGAGGTGTTCGACCGCTGGAGTCCTGGTGAGCGCAGCGAGCTCATCGGATCGGAGTTTCTCGATGTGTTGGCCTCGGTGCCAGACCCGAGGGACCCACGCGGTCGGAGGTATTCGCTGATGGCTTTGTTGGCGATCGCGGTTCTGGCCACTGCCGCGGGGATGCGCGGCTATGCTGGTTTTGCCACATGGGCGGCCACCGCTCCCGATGATGTGTTGGCCCAATTAGGGGTCCGGTTCCGGCGGCCCAGTGAGAAGACCTTCCGCGCTGTTTTGTCTCGGCTAGACCCCGCCGACCTCAACGCCAGGATGGGCAGTTACTTCACTGCACACGTGGCCAGCAGCGACCCCAGTGGATTGGTGCCGATCGCGTTGGACGGCAAGATGCTGCGTGGTGCTTTACGCGCCAAAGCGACAGCCACGCATCTCGTGTCGGTGTTCGCCCACCGTGCCCGATTGGTGCTCGGTCAACTCGCTGTCGCCGAGAAAAGCAATGAAATTCCCTGCGTACGTGCCCTGCTCACGCTGCTGCCGGGTAGCTTGCGGTGGCTGGTCACCGTGGATGCGATGCATACCCAGGTCGTCACCGCGAAGTTGATCTGCGCCACCTTGAAGTCGCACTACCTGATGATCGTCAAGTCCAACCAAGCCAAAATACTTGCGCGTATCACCGCGCTGCCCTGGGCCGAGGTGCCCGCAGCCGCTACCGACGACTCCCGCGGCCACGGCCGTGTCGAGACCCGCACCCTGCAAATCATCACCGCTGCACGAGGAATCGGCTTCCCCTACGCAAAACAAATCATCCGGATCACTCGTGAACGCTTGATCACCGCCACCGACCAGCGCAGCGTGGAGGTGGTCTATGCCATCTGCAGCCTGCCGTTCGAGCACGCCCGCCCTACCGCGATCATGACCTGGATGCGTCAACACTGGGGAATCGAGAACAGCCTGCACTGGATACGCGACGTCACCTTCGACGAAGACCGTCAAAGGGCACATACCGGAAACGGCGCACAGGTCCTAGCAACGCTACGCAACACCGCGATCAATCTGCACCGCCTCAACGGCGCCGACAACATCGCCGAAGCCTGCCGGATCACCGCTTTGACCGCCAACCGCCGCCTAGACCTCCTCAATCCACAATTCCCCAGCCCACAAGCCTGCTAATCAACAACGCCGGAGCCCTGGGCTATCCGGCGTGCCTTCTGCCAATAGCGCTGTGCTCGTAGCCCCGTGTGTAAGCCACGCGGTATTGGCAACGTAATACGAAGTCCGTCGTGATTTTTGGCTTTTCGCCGATTTCTTACTGTGTAAGTGAGGGGTGCAATTAATGGAAAGTAATTCTAGTTTCGATAAACTAATAAACTAGAGTTCTATTCTCGCTTTATGTTCGAGGCCTTCGATGGGGTGTGCGGAGATCCCGCACGCAGTCTGGGCAGGGGTAATGGCGTCGTTGCGCGTAAGTCCGGCGCGCCCGGTGTGGTGCCGAGTAGGCGGGCGGATCTCTCGGTGGCAAATACTGGAATTGGAATCTGATTTAGGGCGAAGTGACGATGGCTAGTTGTTGAAACCGGACTGATCGTCTCCAGAGTTCAGGGCGCCCGAGCTGTTGGTACCCGAAATCAGTAGGCCCGAGCTGTCGCTGCCCGAGTTGGCTATCCCCGTGTTGAAGGTCCCGGTATTGAATATTCCTGTGTTATTGCTGCCTGAGTTGCTGAACCCGACGTTGGTAGCGTCACCGGAATTGCGCACTCCAGAGTGGCCGTTCGCAGAGACGCCGGTGTTGCTGTTCTGGAAGCCGGAGTTGCCGTCACCAGAGTTGAAGAAGCCGGAGTTGCCGCTTCCGGAGTGGCCAAAGCCGGAGTTCGGTCCGGCTTGTGTGTCGGGACTGCCGATGCCGGTGTTCAAGCCGCCCGAGTTGTAGCCACCCGTGTTGGCGTTGCCCGAGTTTTCCCAGCCCGTATTGGTCTCAGCCGCGTTGGAGAAGCCCGTGTTGTAGGTGCCCGAGTTGTAGAAGCCCGTGTTGCCGCCTCCACCGTTCCCAAAGCCCATGTTGAAGCTACCTGCGTTGCCGTGCCCCATGTTTTCCACGCCACCATTGCCGAAGCCGAAGTTGAGGCTGCCCCCGTTCCCGAAGCCCGTATTGGTGCCGCCGGAGTTCCAGAATCCGGTGTTGGTGGAACCCGCGTTTGCGAAGCCGAAGTTGCCGTCGCCTGAGTTGAAGAAGCTGATGTTATTGCTGCCCGAGTTGAAGAAGCCGACGTTGTTGTCGCCCGCGTTCCCGAAGCCCATGTTGCCTATGCCGGCGTTCAGGCCGCCGATGCCGATCTGATTGCTGCCGCTGAGCCCAAACCCGATGTTGTTGCTGCCGTTGTTGCCGAAGCCCAGGTTGTTGGTGCCGAAGTTGCCGAAGCCGATGTTGGAGTCACCGTTGTTGCCGCTGCCGATATTGAAGGAACCGTTGTTCCCGGTGCCAAAGTTGTAGCTGCCGGCGTTGCCGCTACCGAAGTTCCCATCGCCGAAGCGGTTCCCGAAACCGATGTTTCCACTGCCGAAGCGGTTGCCGCTACCGAGGTTGAGATTTCCTGAGTTTCCCGAACCGAAGTTGGTATCGCCCAAGTTCCCGTTACCGAAATTGAAGAAACCGTTGTTTCCGTTACCCAGATTTACGTTGCCGGTGTTGCCGCTGCCCAGGTTCCCGTTGCCGATATTCCCGCCGCCCAGGTTGGCTGAGCCAGTGTTTCCGCTGCCCAAGTTGTTGTTGCCGATATTGCCGATGCTCAAGAAGTTCCCGCTGCCGTTGTTGCCAATGCCCAGCGCCGCGGCCGGGCCGGACGCGAGTGCAGCTGCCGCTGACGCGGCCGGTCGAGTTGTGGCCATT
This sequence comes from Mycobacterium ulcerans subsp. shinshuense, assembly GCF_002355775.1. NCBI lineage: Bacteria > Bacillati > Actinomycetota > Actinomycetes > Mycobacteriales > Mycobacteriaceae > Mycobacterium > Mycobacterium ulcerans. The sequence goes on from NZ_AP017624.1 coordinate 1,196,023, forward strand.
GCGGCGACCCGGCCCGGTAGAGCCTGTATTGCCTGCTGCCACGGTGCCAGTTGCGCGGCCACGGCCGACGCACCGCCGTGGTAGCCCACCATCGCTGCCACGTCCTGGGCCCATAGCTCTTCATAGGTAGATTCGGTGGCGGCGATCGCCGGCGCGTTCTGGCCAAACAGGTTGGAGAGCACCACCGACACCAGCTGATTGCGGTTGGCCAGCACCAACTCCGGGTGCACGGTGGCCGCTTGCGCCGACTCAAATACCGCCGCGGCCGCCTTGGCCTGCGTGGCAGCGCCCAGCGCCCGAGTTGCTGCCGCGCTCAGCCAACCGGCATACGGTGCGGCCGCTGCCGCCATCGGGGCGGCAGCGGGCCCCTGCCAGGATCCGCTCGCTAACCCCGAGGTGACCGACGAAAATGCCTCAGCTGCCTCGCCCAGCTCGGCGGCCAGTCCGTCCCAGGCCGTGGCGGCCGCCAGCGTTGGGGCTGATCCGGCGCCGGTGAACATCGGCGCCGAGTTGACCTCCGGAGGCAACATCATGAAGTTCATCAGGTCTTCCCTTCTCCGCTGGCCGCACACTCGGAGACGGCCGATATGTTCGCGAAATCACAAATCCCGCAAGCTGCCTCGCGCGCATCTCAATCGTCCGTCCCCTGTCTGCCAAGCACACCGCGACCTCCCATAGCCGGATTAGGTTGCGGCTGGCGGCCATTGCGGGTGGGGCCGCAGAAACTGCAGTCTCGCCCGCATACGACATCGGGCCAATCCCGTCACACCTTATGCGCGTTGGCAGACAAGACACTATGACAATTGCGGGACGACATTTGCGTTTTCGCCAAAGCGCCTATCTTTGTATCGCCGCGGGCGAAGCCTGTGAGATTTTGCGCGACTCGACGCGCGCGTCCGAGACCAATTGCCCCAGGGGCTGCTCGCCCGATGACGTGGTGCAAGGGAGTTCGGTGCCGTCGCGGTGCGCAGGCTGAACTACCCCGGTCGGGCGCCGTCCACCCGCCTGGGCTTCAATAGATTGAAGTTCAATGTGTTCCTGAAGTGCCTGACGTACGGAAAATGTCAAAGGAGACATCATCATGGCTGAAGCCGTCATCGTAGAAGCGGTGCGCTCACCGGTCGGCAAGCGCAATGGCGCGCTATCCGGCGTACACCCCGCGGATCTATCTGCGCAGGTTCTCAACGGACTGGCTGACAAGGCCGGCATCGACCCGGAGAACGTGGATGACGTCATCTGGGGCTGCGTCATGCAAGCTGGGGAGCAGGCGCTCGATATCGCCCGCACCTCGCTGCTGACGGCCGGCTGGCCCGAAACGGTCCCGGGCGTGACGGTCGACCGCCAGTGCGGTTCGAGTCAGCAGTCGGTGCACTTCGCCGCGGCTGGCGTGGTGGCCGGGCACTATGACGTCGTCGTCGCCGGCGGGGTGGAGTCGATGTCGCGAACCCCTATGGGTTCTTCGCTGGCCAATGGTGGGCGGCCGTATTCGCAGACCTTCCTGGAACGCTATGACGGCCGCATCCCTAACCAGGGCCTTGGTGCCGAGATGATTGCCGAGCAGTGGGGATTGAGCCGAACCATGCTCGACGAGTTCTCCTTGATGTCGCACGAAAAGGCAGCTGCCGCACAAGATTCCGGGGCATTCGATGATCAGATCGTCGGCATCAAGGACCAGGATGGCAACCCCGTACTCAAGGATGAAGGTATCCGGCGCGGAACGCCGATGGAAAAGATGGCGGCGCTGAAGCCGGCGTTCAAGGAAGACGGCGTGATCCATGCCGGTAACTCGTCGCAGATTTCCGATGGTTCGGCGGCACTGTTGTTCATGTCCGCCGAAAAGGCTAAGTCGCTGGGGATGAAGCCGATTGCCAAGGTACACACCGCGGTACTTGCGGGGGCCGACCCGGTGATCATGCTGACCGCGCCGATCCCGGCAACCCAGAAGGTGCTCAAGCGATCCGGGCTCAGTATTGGCGACATCGGGGCATACGAGGTCAACGAGGCATTCGCTCCGGTTCCGCTGGCCTGGCTGCGTGACATCGGCGCCGACGAGAACCGGCTCAACCCCAACGGGGGTGCGATTGCGTTGGGTCACCCGCTGGGAGGATCGGGTGCTCGGCTGATGACCACGCTGCTGTACCACATGCGGGACAACGGAATTCGCTATGGTTTACAGACGATGTGCGAGGGTGGTGGTCAAGCCAACGCCACTGTCTTGGAGCTCTTGTGACAGACGCCGGTGACGACCAGCCCGCCGGGCTGGTCGAACACCGCGGCAATGTCATGGTCATAACGATCAACCGGCCCGAAGCCCGTAACGCCATCAACGGGGCGGTCAGCGTCGCGGTCGGAGATGCGCTGGAATCGGCGCAAAATGACCCCGAGGTCCGCGCCGTGGTGATCACCGGCGCCGGCGATAAGTCGTTTTGTGCCGGAGCTGACTTGTTGGCCATCTCGCGGCGGGAGAACATCTACCACCCCGACCACAACGAGTGGGGTTTCGCGGGCTACGTCCATCATTTCATCGACAAGCCCACCATCGCGGCAGTCAACGGCACCGCCCTATGCGGCGGCACCGAGCTGGCGCTTGCCAGCGACCTGGTGGTGGCCGACGAACGCGCCAAGTTCGGACTGCCCGAGGTCAAACGGGGGTTGATCGCGGCCGCCGGGGGAGTCTTTCGGATCGTGAACCAGCTGCCCCGCAAGGTGGCGATGGAGATGTTGTTGACCGGCGAGCCGATCACGGCATCCGACGCCTATGAGTGGGGCCTGATCAACCAGGTCGTCAAGCAGGGGGCGGTGCTGGATGCGGCCCTGGCATTGGCCGCCCGGGTCACCGTGAACGCGCCGCTGTCGGTGCGGGCGAGCAAGCGCATCGCCTACGGGGTCGACGACGGAGTTGTCGCCGATGAAGAACGGGGTTGGGAACGCACTATGCGCGAGATGTGATCCCTGATTCGATCCGAAGACGCCAAAGAGGGGCCGCTGGCGTTTGCGCAGAAGCGGGAGCCGGTCTGGAAGGCGCGCTGAAGCGCGCGACGACATCGGATGCGGCCGGACGGGTTTGGCTGGGCCGCTTTGGGTCCGTGTGTCGAGTGAATCTCTACGGGGTGGGCTAGTCGCGGCGCCCCGTTTGCCCGGGCGCACCGCCATGGCTTGATCGGGATTTCGTCTCAGCCCTGGCCGTGTGACTTCTACAGGTGAAGCGGCCCCGGTTTGATGTTCTGGTGCGTTCGGTACCTCGGTGTGTGCGATCTGTGTGACGCCAGACCGGTTGTCCTGTTTAGTGTTTCGGCTCGGACTTTGTCGGTGGGTGGGCGGTTGGGGGTCCGCTAGTCGTCTGCGGGTCCCTGCGGCTTGTGGCGGGTGATCGCGCGGTTTTGTTGTGAATGTATTGAGGTCGCGGTTGTTGGATCGCCTTGCTGGGTCTCTGTCGCTTGGGGAAGGCGGTTGTGAGGTGTCGTTTGTGTGGGTGAGTCCGGAGTTGGTGAGTGCGGCTGCGGCCGATGTGGCCGGTATCGGGTCGGCGGTGGGTGCGGTGAACACTGCTGCGGCGGCGGCCACTACCGAGTTACTGGCTGCTGGTGGTGACGAGGTGTCGGCGGCGATCGCGGAGTTGTTCGGCATGTACGGGCGTGACTATCAGCGGATCGCTGTTGGGGCGGCGGGATTTCACGCTCGGGTCGCGGCGCTGTTGGGTGCGGGGGCAGATTCCTATGGGTGGGCTGAGTCCTCAGGTGTGCTGTCGTTGCAGGGTTTGCAGCGCGATGTCTGGGGGATGGTCAACGCTCCTACGCAGATGTTGTTGGGGCGACCGCTGATTGGTGATGGTGCCGGCGGGGGCACTGTGGGTGGGGTGGGGCAGTCGGGTGGGGCTGGTGGGTTGTTGTGGGGCAATGGTGGCGTGGGTGGGGTGAGTACTAATCCCGGTGCTGTGGGTGGTGCGGGCGGCTCGGCGGGTCTGATCGGTGCGGGTGGCGCTGGTGACCGTGGTGGTGCGGGTGGTGCGGGTGGTGTGGGAGGTAGTGGTGGGTGGTTGGCCGGTGTGGGTGGCGCTGGCGGTGCTGGTGGAGTGGGTGCTATCGGCGGTGCCGGAGGTAGCGCGGGGTTGTTTGGCGGTGGGACGGGCGGGTCCGGTGGCAATGGTGGGTGGTTGATCGGTGCGGGTGGAATTGGTGGCGATGGTGGGGCGGGTTTTGCTGGTTTGCCGGGTGGCTTTGCTGGCGGTGACGGTGGTGCTGGTGGCTTCGGTGGTGGCGGTGGCTTGTTTGGGGAGGGTGGCGCAGGAGGCGCCGGTGGTGTGGGCGGCGCGGGTACTAGCGGTGGGGATGCGGTTGTTCCCGGTGGTGTCGGCGGTGTCGGTGGATCTGGTGGGGCTGGCGGGGCCGGAGGCTCTGGTGGTGGCGCTGGCGGGCTGGGTACCGCCGGTGATGGTGGTGTTGGAGGTGTTGGTGGCGTTGGTGGTGGCGATGGTGTCGGGGCTAGTGGTGTGGGCCATCAGCTTGCTGGCGGTGCGGGTGGCGCGGGTGGTGCCGGTGGTGCGACCGGTGCTGGAGGTGCGGCCGGCCAGGGACGTGGCGGCACGGTTGGCGCTGCAGGTGTTGGTGGCACTGGTGGTGTAGGTGGTGATGGTGGTGCCGGGGACTTCGGTGCGGCTGCGAGCGTCCCGGGCGGTGCCGGGGGCACCGGGTGGGCCGGTGGCGCCGGCGGTGCTGGCGGCGCCGGGGGTGCGGCCGCTGCTGGTGGTACTGCGGGTGTTGGCGGCGCCGGTGGTGATGGTGGCGCCGGTGGTGTGGGTGCCGAAGGGGCTGCAGGTGCAGGTGTTGTCGGTGGTGGTGCTGGCGGTGATGGCGGGGCCGGGGGTGCGGCCGGAGCCGGTGGGAGCGGCGGCGGGGGCATTGGGGGTGGAAAAGCCGGAACCGGCGGCGATGGCGGAATCGGTGGCGCCGGTGGAACCGGCGGCGGCGGCGGTAACGGCGACACCTACAGCACTGGCGGTGCCGGCGGGATCGGCGGGGCCGGTGGCGCGGCCGGTTCAGCCGGTGGCGCGGGGGCCGGTTCAGGCGGCGCCGCCGGTAGTGCCGGTAGTGGCGGTAGCGGCGGCGATGGCGGTGCTGGTGGCGCCTCGGGTCGTGAATTGGGCTCAAACCTTGGTTACGCCGGCGGTGTTGGTGGTGACGGCGGTCAAGGTGGCCAGGGTGGGGCCGCCGTCGGCGGGCTTGCCGGAGCCGCCGGTAGCGGTGGTAACGGAGGCGCCGGCGGCGCCGGCGGCGCCAGCGCAGTCGCCCTCGTAGGCGGGGCTGGCGGTGCGGGCGGCGCGGGCGGCCAGGGTGGCACGGCCGGCGACGGCCCAGGCGGGGTGGGAGGTCATGGCGGTAGCGGCGGCTCCGGGGGTATCGGCGGGACCGGCGGCGACGGGTACCAGTCGGGTGACGTCGGCGGCCAAGGTGGCGAAGGTGGCGCCGGAGGGGCAGCCGGGGCTGGCGGTGAGGCCGGGGCCCAGGGACTGGCTGGCGCCGGCGGTACCGGCGGCACCGGTGGGCAAGGCGGAACCGGGGGCATCGGAGCTCAAGGCAGCAACGGGCACGGGGTCGGAGGGCGCCCGGGTACGGCCGGCGCTGTCGGGGGTGCTGGTGGTGCAGGCGGCCAAGGTGGTGCGGCCGGGTTGGATGGCACAGCTGGTGATGGTGGTGTTGGTGGCACCGGTGGGCGTGGTGGTGCTGGTGGTGACGGGGCTGGCGGTGTGGGCCATCAGCTTGCCGGTGGTGCGGGTGGTGATGGTGGTGCCGGTGGTGCGGCCGGAGTCGGAGGTGCCGCCGGCGCCGGCAGTGGCGGCGTGGTTGGTGCGGCGGGTACCGGTGGTACCGGTGGTACCGGGGGTAATGGCGGGGCCGGGGATACCGGTGTGGCTGCGAGCACCCCGGGCGATCCCGGGGGCGTTGGTTTTGCCGGGGGTGCTGGTGGCGCTGGTGGTGCTGGGGGCGCTTCGGGCGTGGGGGGTGTCAACGGTGTTGGTGGTGCCGGTGGCGACGGCGGGACCGGTGGTGCTGGTGGCGCCGGCGCTGGTGGGGATCGCACCGACGGTGGTCGAGGTGGTGTGGGTGGCGCCGGAGGCGATGCCGGGGCTGGGGGCGTGACCGGTGTCGGTGGTAGCGGCGGCGGCGTGGGCAATGCCGGAGTTGGTGGCGCGGGTGGCGTTGGCGGGGCTGGCGGTGCGGGCGGTGCGGCTGATGGGCCGGGCTTGTTCGGCTATGACGGCGGCGCCGGCGGTGCCGGCGGGATCGGTGGCGCGGCTGGCGTTGGTGGGAGCAACGGTGCCGGCGGTACTGGCGGTGCCGGTGGTGTTGGCGGTGTGGGTGCTGATAGTGGGTTGGCGTCGAGGCCCGGCGGGGCCGGTGGCGCTGGTGGCACCGGCGGTGCCGGGGGTGGGGCTGGATCCGGTGCTGGTGGCCTGGGTGCCGGTGGTGACGGCGGGACCGGTGGTGCCGGCGGTGCCGGTGGTCTGGGCGGTCGCGGTGGCGCTGGTGGTTCGAGCACGACCGTGGCTGGTGCCGTTGGTGGCGGCGGCCGGGGCGGGGATGGCGGGAGTGCCGGTGGCGGCGTAGGCGGCGGCGGTGTGGGCGGTGCGGCCGGGTCTGGTGGTGCCGGCGGTGCTGGTGGCAGGGGGATCGATAGCTACGCGGCGGCAGGTGGGCGTGGTGGTGATGGCGGTGCGGGCGGTATCGGTGGAGGTGGGGGCCTCTCCGGGATCGGTGGTGCGGGCGCCCAGGGCGGTAGCGGTGGTGCGGCCGGTACTGGTGGGGATGTTGGTGGTAGTCCCGGCGAGGTGGGCGGGGCCGGCGGCGGTGGCGGCTTCGGAGGTGCCGGTGGTGCGGGTGGTGTCGGTGGCGGTGCTGGCGGTAGCGGTGGTGTCGGTGGTAGCGGTGGCAACGGTGGTTTGGGCGTGGCTACCGGTGGTGCTGGTGGTGTCGGTGGCCAGGGCGGGGCTGCGGGGGCCGGCGGGGCGGCCGGTGCGGGGGCCACCGCGGCCGGTGCCGGCGGGGTCGGTGGTCTTGGTGGCGACGGCGGTAACGGTGGCAACGGAGTCAGGGGCGCCGCTGGTGTCGCCGGTGGTGATGGCGCCGTTGGCGGTGGCGGCGGTGCAGGCGGTGCGGGCGGTCAAGGCGGTGCCGGCGTCACCGGCGGCAGCGCCGGCGCCGGCGGCCAAGGCGGCAACGGAGGACTCGGCGGTCCAGGTGGCGACGGGGGTAGCGCGGTGCGCTATCAGAGGGTCGGGGGTGCCGGAGGTGTCGGCGGTGTTGGTGGTGCCGCCGGCGCTGGAGGTGCGGCCGGCCAGGGTGGTGGTGGTGCCGTGGGCGCCGCCGGTGTCGGCGGCACCGGCGGTGTAGGTGGTAATGGCGGCGCCGGTGACGCGGGTGTCGCCGGGGCCGACGGCGGCGGGGCAGGAGGCTCCGGGTGGGCTGGCGGCCGCGGGCGGTGCTGGCGGGCAGGGCGGGGCCGCCAACGGTGGTGTGGCCGGTGACGGCGGTGTCGGCGGTAACGGTGGTGTCGGTGGTGTCGGTGGCAGAGGCGGGGACGGGGCCAACGGCGCCCCCGGCGGCGGGATCGACGGCACCGGTCGCTCCGGTGGTGCAGGGGGGGCAAGGGGGTTCCGGTGGCAGGGCTGGCTTTGGGGGAGCCGCCGGCGCGGGCGAAGGCGGCGAGTACGGCGCTGCGGGTGTTGGCGGAAACGGGGGCGACGGTGGTGCTGGCGGCCGCGGCGGCTACGGGACCACTCGTTCGGGCGGTCTCTTCGGTGGCAGCGGCGGTCACGGGGGCGTCGGCGGAATCGGCGGCAACGGTGGTTCCGCCGCGGCCGGGGGCGTCAACGGTAACGGCGGCAACGGCGGTATCGGCGGGAACGCTGGCGATGCCGGCAATGGCGCCAATGGCAGCCTGCTACATCACGCTGGGGACGGCGGGAATGGCGGGCGTGGTGGGGCAGGTGGGGCCGGCGGCTTCGCCGGCGACGGTGAAGGTTCTGGCGGCACCGCCGGTTCCGGTGGCATTGGTGGCAAAGGCGGAAATGCTGGTGCCGGTGGAAACGGTGTTCCGGCAGCTGGCGCCGCGGCCGGTAACGGCGGCTTGGGGGGCAGCGGCGGGGCGGGCGGCAGTGGCGCCATCGGTGCGGCAGCCGGCGGGGCAGGAGGTGCCGGCGGCAATGGTGGGACCGGCGGCAATGCTGGCATTGGCGTAATGCGCGGCGCGTCTACACCCGCGTTGGCCGGCGACGGCGGGGTCGGAGGTGCCGGCGGCTTGGGTGGCGTCGCCCGCTCCGTCGGTGGCGTGGGTGGCGTCGGCGGCGACGGTGGCAGCGGCGGAACCGGCGGCATCGGCACCACCGGCAACTCTGCAACCAATGGCTATGGCGGTGCTGGCGGTGCTGGCGGCGCTGGCGGTGTTGGCGGCAATGGCGGCTTTGCTGCATTGGGCACGGGCGGTGCCGCCGGTAGTGGCGGTGGCGGCGGCACCGGTGGCGTCGGAGGCGTGAGCGATTCTCCCACCACATCGAGATCTGTCGGCGGTGCCGGAGGCGTAGGTGGCGTCGGCGGCAATGGCGGTATTGGTGGCAACGGGCAGATCGGCGGCGACGGTGGTAGCGGAGGGGCTGCCGGTGCGGGCGGCGCAGGTGCACAGAATCTGACCCGCAGCATCCAGTCGGCCAACTTCGGTGGTGCCGGCGGCGCCGGCGGTGTCGGTGGTTTCGGAGGGGTCGGCGGTACCGGCACCAGCGGTCTCGGCGGGAGCGGCGGGATTGGTGGCGATGGCGGCGCGGGTGGGGTCGGCGGCGATTGCAGTGTGCCTCTTTCGCCTGGAAACGGAGGTGACGGCGGTGCCGGGGGCGACGGTGGCGACGGTGGCGACGGCGGGAACGGTCAGCCTGGCGGGCCCGGAGGCGCCGGCGGTGGGGCTGCCTCCGGCGGCGCGGGCGGATATGGCCAATTAGGTAATGGGGCCGCGGGCGCCGATGGCAATAACGGCACCCCCGGCGCGGACGGCTGACAGTGAGCTGCCGAGGAGATCGGCCCGATCTGGATTCGGGCGGGCAACGATGGCTTTGGTGGCGCCGGAATGACCGGTGGCCGGGGTGCGCAGCGTCGGCCTGGTGTCCGCCCGACCGGGCCGTCAGCTTGCCAGGATGTTTACCCCATACCGGAACACCGGGGGTAACAGTGCGCATGCTGGCACGATGGCACGGCGCGCCGGGCGTGGCGCACTGGCCAGCACCAGCCCGCGCGTGAGCCAGCGGTAGCTGCGCGTAACCCGATGCCACGCAGCCTCATACGACGCCGGGTCATTGTCGGCGATGGCGCGCACCGCGGCGGCCGCTTGCTTGACGGCCAGGCTGATGCCCTCACCGGTCAGCGCGTCTTCGTAGCCGGCGGCATCGCCGACCAGCAGCACGCGTCCGGCGACGCGGCGCGAGACCACTTGTCGCAGCGGGGCGCAGCCCCTCGCGGCCCCGGGACTGGCGCCCCGTAGCTGCTGTGCAAGCCATGGGAACCAATCGATTTCAGGTCGCTGACGGGACAAGATCGCCACCCCGACCAGATCCGGTTCTACCGGGGTGACGTACGCCTCGCCCCACGGAGAGCAGTGCACTTCGACGAACTCCGACCAAGCCGGCACACGGTAGTGCCGGCGCACGCCGTAGCGTCGTGGAGTACCGGCCGTCGCCGTTATTCCGACCGCGCGTCGTACCGCGGAATGCAGGCCATCGGCTGCCACCAACCATTTGGCGCGCACACCCGCGGCGGTCACGCCGTGCGCGTCTTGGACGACATCGGTTACCCGCGTTCTGATCCATTCCGCATCTTGCTCTTTGGCGCGGGCCGCCAGCGTTGCGTGCAATGTGGTGCGGCGCACGCCCCGGCCCGGCCCGGTGCGAAACCGCGCCTCGGCCCGGCGCTGCTGGCTTACATACGCGATGCCCTGGAACGGGACGCCGGCTGGGTCCACATCGAGGGACTTCAGCTCCGCCAGACCACCCGGCATCAGTCCCTCGCCGCACGCCTTGTCGATCGGGCTCTCCCGCGGGTCTGCGACGATGACCGAGAGCCCCCGTTTTCGTGCGTTCAATGCGGTGGCGAGTCCGCCGTGGCCACCGCCGACGACCAGCACGTCGGTGTCGTAGGTCGTCATGAGTAGCCCAGCACGGAGTTCTCCACCCGCAACCGCACGGTCAGCAAGATGGCGTTGGCCACGGTGAAGCTCAGCGCGGTCACCCACGCGGTGTTCACCAGCGGCAGGGCAAACCCTTCGGCCACCACTGCAACATAGTTCGGGTGGTGCAGGAACCGGTAGGGCCCTTTTTGCACCAGCGGTTCGTCGGGCAGCACGATCACCCGGGTGTTCCAGCGTCGCCCCAGCGACGTCACACACCACCAGCGCAGACCCTGGCTGAGCACCAGCACGGCCACCATCGGCCAGCCGAGCCATGGGATGAACGGCCGATGCAGGGCCCAGGGTTCGATGACGCAGCCCACCAGCAGCAGCGAGTGCAAGACAACCATCACCACGTAGTGTGGTTGGCCAAACTCCTTGCCGCCCTGGGCAAAAGACCAGCGCGCATTGCGCTGGGCTATCACCAGCTCGGCCAAGCGTTCGACGACGATCGCCAGAATCAGCAGGTAATACGGACTTACCACGTCAGCAACACTAGTTCAGAACAGAACGCGGGGCCCATCGCGATCATCAGTCCGATCGAACCGGCCGGCGGCGGGTCGGCCAGGTTGGCCCGCAATACATCCAAAATGGACACCGAAGAAAGATTTCCGTTGTTGCGTAGCGAGTTTCGTGTGTGAGCGAGGGCATCTTCGGGTAGCCCCAGCACGGTCTCAACGGCCTCGATCACGCGGGGCCCGCCAGGATGGCAGACCCACGTCGTCACATCCTCGGGGGTCAACCCGTGGTCGGCCAGGAAACTGCGGACGTCCTCGCCCAGGTACTTCTCGGTGACAGTGGCGACGTCGACCGACAAAACGATTTGAAAGCCGCTGGTGCCGATCTTCCAGCCCATGACGTTCTCGGTGTTGGGGTAGATCCGGCTGCGGGTGGCCAGCACTCGAGGGTCGGCATATCCGTTTGACGCCGCACCGGCCCCCCGAACTCGGTGCGCCCCCTTGGTGACCACGGCCGCGGCGGCGTCGCCGAACAGGCTGGAGGCAACCAGATTTGCCACCGAGTTGTCGTGGCGCTGAATCGTCAGTGAACAGAGTTCCACCGCGAGCAGAGCGCCCACCTGATCGGGGAATCCGCGCAGGTAGTCATGCATGCGGGCCACCCCGGCGGCACCGGCCACACAGCCCAGACCGAACAACGGGATGCGTTTGACGTCTTCGCGCAACCCCAATCGGTGAGCCAGTCGCGCCTCCAGGGTGGGTACGGCAAGACCAGTGACGGTGGTGGAGAAAATGACATCGACTTCGGAGGGCCTGACCTTTGCTTCGTCCAGCGCCGCCCGCAGGGCCTGCTCGCCCAAGTCGATAGCGACGTCGACGAAGGCGTCGTTGGCCTCGGTAAAACCGCTGAGCTCGGCATAGCGTTCCAGCGGCAATGCGGTGTGGCGGGCCTCAACCCCGCTGCTGAGCGCGAACCGGCGAAACTCCGGACCGGCGAACTCGGTGAGCGCCCCGATCGCCTCGGCCTGGTGGTAGCGGTTCGGCGGGAACTTCACGGCCACCCCCGCCACATGCGGATCTGTCTTCGAGGTCTGCGTGCCCGCTGGCCGCTGCAAGTTGAAGCACGATGATCTACCCCCGGTGAATGTGTTCATGTGGTCAGTCACGTTGTCGCTTCCGGATCGGTTCAGACCGGCTCCTGCCGGATGGCCCGGCTTCCCCGCGGCCCCACCGTCTCGGGTCTAGTGTCGAAACCATGCGGATTCTGGTGACCGGCGCCACCGGCTACGTGGGATCCCGCTTGGTTACCGCGCTGCTGGCCGACGGCCATGAAGTGTTGGCGGCCACCCGAAACATGGCGCGACTCAGTCGCTTAGCTTGGTTCGACGACGTCACCCCGGTAATCCTCGACGCGACGGACCGGGCCTCGGCGCAAGCCGCGATGAATGCCGCGGGTCAGATCGACGTGGTCTACTACCTGGTCCACGGCATAGGCCAACCGGATTTTCGCGACCGGGACAAAACCGCCGCCGCCAACCTGGCCGTCGCTGCCCGTGACACCGGGGTGCGGCGCATCGTTTACCTGGGCGGATTCGTCCCCGAATGTGAAGCGCTATCCCAACACCTGTCCAGTCGGGCCGAGGTCGCCGAGGCACTGGCCGTCGACGATGGCGCGGAACTGGTGTGGCTGGGCGCGGCAATGATCATCGGAGCCGGCTCCACGTCGTTTGAGATGCTGCGCTACGTCGGGGATCGATTCCCCGTCCTGCCGATGCCGGACTGGATGTACAACCCGATCGATCCGATCTCCATCCGAGACGTTCTGCACTATCTGGTGGCCGCCGCCGACGTCGACCAGGTACCTGCCGGTGCCTACGACATCTGCGGCCCCGACACCACGTCGTACCGCGAGCTACTCAAGACGTATGCGCGCATCCGCGGCAGATGGCATGCCGCATTGCCGGTCGGCAGGCTCGATACCGCGGTAGCGTCCCGGATCACGGCGGTCACCCTGCCGGTCCCGCATGGTCTGGTCGCAGACCTGGTGGAATCGCTGGATCACCCGGTGCGGGCATCCGGGGCCGGCCTGCAAGACAAGGTCCCCGAGCCACCAGGAGGACTACTGAGTATCGAAGATGCCATTACGTTGGCGCTGGCCGGCCACGCGAACGGGCCCCCGTTGCCCGTCGACGCCCTGACAGATCCCCACCAACTCGCAGCCACCGATCCGGTGTGGGCCGGCGGTGACGCGCTGCGAATTCGCCGGATCGCCGAGACGATGACGCCGCCCATCGCACGTCCCACTTTGCGATGGGTGAACATCGTCCCGGGTCCACTGGCCGGTGCGTTACGAAGCAGCCTCGACATCCTGATCGCCCTGACTCCGAAAGTTCTGTTCGCATGAGCCAATCAACAGCGCCCCAATTCAGCGCCATCGACGACATTCGCCGCGCCATCACGAATGTGGCCGTGCCACACCATGAGGCGCCTTCGGTGGTGCTACGGCGCCGCATCGTCGTCGGTGTCGTCCTGGTGATCGGCGCGGTGGTGATGGGACTGTCGATGAGGCGCCAGCCGGGGGAGTCGACCTTCTACTGGCTGACGCTGACCCTGGCCGCGGTATGGGCGCTGGGCGCGCTGGCCTCCGGCCCCCTGCATCTGGGTGGCATTCGCTGGCGCGGTCGCAACCAGCGCCCGGTGATCACCGGGACCACCATCGGTCTGCTGCTGGGCGGCATCTTTGTGTTGGGTGCCTTGGTTGTCCGTAAGATTCCGGCCGCCACCGAGCTGATAGTCCGCGTGCTGCAGTTTGCCAGCCAGGGATCGTTGTTCCTGGTCGTGGTGATCACCCTGATCAACGGGATCGCCGAAGAGATGTTCTTTCGCGGCGCGCTCTACACCGCGTTGGGTCGGTTCTATCCGGTGGCCGTTTCGACCGTCGTATACATCGGGGCCATCATGGCCAGCGCCAACCTGATGCTCGGCTTTGCCGCTGTCATCCTCGGCGGTGTGTGTGCGTGGGAACGGCGCTCTACCGGCGGAGTGCTGGCACCGATCCTCACCCACCTGGTCTGGGGGTTCATCATGGTGCTCGCGCTGCCACCGTTGTTTGGGGTCTGACCCCGTTATCGGTCGGCGGCGGTGACGTCGCGTGCCAGTGCGCGCAGCGCGGCGGCGTGGAGGTGGCGCAGCACCAGCCAGGACAGCCGGCCGGGAATCCCGCGGGGAAAGAAGATCGCCCGCTGGTGGTAGCTGCTGCCGGCGGTGCCTCGCGGTGTGAGCGTCACCTCCAACCACGTTGGCCCGGGCACGCGGGTGCCCGCGCCCAGTCGCAGTGTGGTTGGCGTGCGCTGCGCGACCCGCCACCGCGGTGCGCGGTGCCGACGCCGTGGTGCGAGCGCCAGCGAGTACCACCTCCGGCTATTGATGGCGCGCTCGGTCGCTTTCCAAACAGCTTCGGGTGCAGCAGTTGTCGTCGCGTCGCGGACATCGGTGTACACGATTTCGCCGGCCCACCGCGGGTCGCTGGGCAGTGGCTCGGCCGGTTCCGACTGCAGGGAGGCCCATGTGGCGTCGGGAAGCCCGTGCGCGGCACGGTTCAGTGCCAATTCGACCGCACGACGGTAATTGGTCAGGCCCCCCGCCGGTGGCGCGATGATGGTGTCGATGTCGGAGTTGCGCATCACCGCGTCACATTCGAGCGATTCGATCAGCGGCCGGGCCAGGCCCGGAGGAATGGGGGTCACCGTGCCAACCCACAAGCTGGCGATCGTCGGCGTCAGAAACGGCAGCACGATCAGGTAGCGCCGATGCAGCCCGGCGACCTCCGCGTACACCCGCATCATGTCGCCGTACTCGAGCACGTCGGGGCCGCCGACGTCCCACGTTCGGGCCCTGGCGGTGTCGGGCACCGTGGCCGTGGCCGCGGCGACCAGGTAGTGCAGCACGTCACGAATGGCGATCGGCTGAATCCGGTTGTGCACCCACTTGGGTGTGGTCATCACCGGCAACCGGTCGGTGAGGTGCCGGATCATTTCGAAGGATGCCGATCCGGATCCGACCACCACCCCGGCTTGCAGCACGATTGTCTCGATGCCGGAACCAATCAGCACATCGCCAACGGCCTTGCGTGATTGAAGGTGCGGCGAAAGCTTGCTCTGCTCTGGATGTAGCCCGCTCAGGTACACCACCCGGCGCACTCCGCTGCGCCGCGCGGCGAGTACCACGTTGTGGGCAGCGCGGGCTTCCTCGTCGGCGAAATGCTTTGCCGAGCCCATCGAATGGACCAGATAGTAGACAACGTCCATCCCGGCGAAGGCCGCCTCCAGCGAGTCGGTGTCGCCCAGATCGCCGCGCACCACCTCTGCCCGGTCCCGCCACGGAACGTCCGCCAACTTGCCCGGATCGCGGGCCAACGCTCGCACCCGGTGGCCCTCGTCGAGCAGTCGTGGAACCAGCCGGGCGCCGATGTAGCCGGTCGCCCCGGTTACCAGGCAGTTCACCTGTCCAGCCGACATCGGATCTCCATTCTGTCCCCATGTCTTATTCGGATCCGGTGTTGCTGAGGATTGCCGATTCAGCTCAACGGATCAGGAGTCGGTGAAGGTTGGGGTGCGGCGCTGCTGGAATGCGCGGGCGCCCTCGGCGAAGTCGGGTGATCGCAGCAGCGCCGACTGGCCCTGGAATTCGCGATCGAGGGTGCGATCCAACTCGGTGAGTGTGGCCGCGTTGATGGAGTCCTTGGTCTTGGCAAACGCCACCGCCGGGCCGGACAGCAATCTCGAGATCACCGCATCCACTTCGTTTTGGAAGTCCGCGACGGGATAGACCGCGCTGACCAGGCCGTAGGACAGCGCCTCGGTGGCCGGCAACCGCTCGGGCAGCAGGGCCATCCGCATCGCCCGAATCCGGCCGATCGCAGCGGCGATCAATGCCGAGGCTCCGCCGTCGGGCATCAATCCGATCTTGGTGAACGCGAGCAGAAAATAGGCGCTCTCGGAGGCCAGCACCAGATCGCACGCCAGGGCTAGTGAGACACCGACCCCGGCGGCGGGTCCGTGGACCACGGCGACAACCGGATGCGGCAACGCCGTGATTGCCCGCACCGCCCGGTTGATCTCGGTGAGGCTGGAAGTGCTGGTCTTGCGGCCCATATCCTGGGCGCTCATCCCGGCCCCGGAGCTGAACCCGCGACCCGTTCCACCCAGGCGCACCACTCGCACTCGCGAATCGGTAGCCGCGGCCTCCATCGCGTCAGCGATCCCGGCCATCACCTCAGGTGTCAACGAATTCAGGCTTTCGGGACGGTCGATCGTCACCGACAGCACCCCGCCGCGCGGCTTGACCTCGAGGCCGGCGACTGGCGCCAGGGTTTCGATCCTGGTATCCGGCATGGGGCTCACCCTAGGTCACCGGGGGCGTGGCCGAGACGGCGTTGGTGGGCGAGGTGGGCCGGACGGGGTGGATTTCCGCGGCCTGCGAAGATGGCATTTATCGGGTGTTCGGCCCGGGCGAGATCGTCAGAGTGGACGAAAGGTCGGTACATCATGTCGGGACCGCTGAACGGATTGCGGGTCGTTGAACTGGCTGGGATCGGACCGGGCCCACACGCCGCGATGATTCTCGGGGATCTCGGCGCCGACGTGGTGCGCATCGACCGTCCATCGTCCTTTGCCGGGGGGCGCGGGGGCGGCGTGAAGGACGCCATGCTGCGCAACCGACGGATCGTGACCGCCGACCTGAAGTCCGACCAGGGGCGCGAACTTGTCTTGAAGCTCGTCGCCAAGGCCGATGTCTTGATCGAGGGCTACCGGCCCGGGGTCACCGAGCGGCTGGGCCTCGGCCCGCAAGACTGCGCCAAGGTGAATGACCGGCTGATCTATGCCCGGATGACGGGTTGGGGTCAAGCCGGCCCGCGCAGCCAGCAAGCCGGTCACGACATCAACTACATCTCGCTCAACGGCATCCTGCACGCGATCGGCCGGGTCGGCGAGCGGCCGGTGCCACCGCTGAACCTGGTCGGCGACTTCGGGGGCGGTTCGATGTTCTTGCTGGTCGGCATCTTGGCGGCACTGTGGGAGCGGCACAACTCGGGCAAGGGCCAGGTGATCGACGCCGCGATGGTCGAGGGGTCCAGCGTGCTGGTGCAGATGATGTGGGCGATGCGGGGGATCGGCATATGGAGCGACGTGCGGGGCACCAACATGCTCGACGGCGGCGCGCCCTACTACGACACCTATGAATGCGCCGACGGCGGCTATGTCGCCGTCGGCGCCATCGAGCCGCAGTTCTACGCGGCGATGCTGGCCGGGCTGGGTTTGGATGCGGTGAACCTGCCCCCGCAAAACGACGTCGCCCGCTGGCCGGAACTGCGGGCGGTGCTGACCGAGGCGTTCGGCAGGTACGACCGCGATCATTGGGCCAAGGTGTTCGCCGATTCGGACGCCTGCGTGACCCCGGTGCTGTCGTTCGGGGAGGTGCACACCGAACCGCATATCGCCGAGCGGAACACCTTCTACGAAGGCGATGACGGCGGGTCGCAGCCGATGCCGGCGCCGCGGTTCTCACGCACCGTGCCGAGCCGGCCGCGCCCACCGGCCGCACCGCTGACGGACGTCGAAGCCGTCTTGAGCGACTGGGCATAGTCCCAACCAACCAGTAGGTTGGTTGATTTTGAGCGGAGCAATCGAGGAAGGATTCGCATGGAGATCAGGGACGCCGTTGCCGTCGTCACCGGGGGCGCGTCGGGGCTGGGCCTGGCGACCACCAAGCGGCTGCTGGACGCCGGGGCTCAGGTTGTGGTGCTCGACATCCGGGGTGAAGACGTGGTTGCTGATTTGGGCGACCGGGCACGGTTCGCGGCGGCGGATGTGACCGACGAGGCCGCCGTCGCCAGTGCGCTGGATCTGGCCGAAACGATGGGCACGCTGCGCATCGTCGTCAATTGCGCCGGGACCGGTAACGCGATACGCGTGCTGAGCCGCGACGGCGTCTTCTCGTTGGCGGCGTTCCGCAAGATTGTGGACATCAACCTGGTCGGGAGTTTTAACGTGCTGCGGCTGGCCGCCGAGCGAATCGCCAAAACCGAACCCGTCGGCCCCAATGCGGAAGAGCGCGGCGTCATCATCAACACCGCCTCGGTGGCTGCATTCGATGGCCAGATTGGCCAGGCTGCGTATTCGGCGTCCAAGGGCGGCGTGGTTGGTATGACCCTGCCGATCGCCCGCGATCTGGCCAGTCATCGCATCCGGGTGATGACCATCGCGCCCGGACTGTTCGATACCCCGCTGCTGGCGTCTTTGCCCGAGGAGGCCAGGGCGTCGCTGGGTAAGCAGGTGCCGCACCCGTCCCGGCTGGGAAACCCCGACGAATACGGGGCGCTGGCTGTGCACATCATTGAAAACCCGATGCTCAACGGGGAGGTCATTCGTTTGGATGGCGCGATCCGGATGGCGCCGCGCTAAGGGCCGTTAATAACGATGAAAGCCCCCCGCACAGGCGGGGGGCTTTCATCAATAGACGCGAATTGGTTATCGACGGAACCAACGGCTGACGGCTGGTTCGGCAATTAGTAACCGTGCAAGCATGCCCATGGTGTGCTCAGCTCGCCGTAGGGAGGGGGTGCCACTCTTCAACCTGCTCCGAGGTCTCGCCCTCCACCAGCATGTCGCCGTGGTAGAGAGCCTCGAAGTCGGCCTTGATGACATCGGCACTCGAGTCGTCGATCCACATGACACTGAGCGTAGAAGTCGCCATTAAGGAATCATTGAGTCACGATTCGGAAAATCGTGGCAATTCTTACCGGTGGGTAGGGTGCCGATGCCGAAGTGCTCGCCAGCCGCTTTGGGCAGGCCCGACGGTATGCCGTAACTCGGTGGCCTGGCCAGCGGTCGAGAAACATCGGGAAGCAAATGTGTCGCTACCGGTGGCGTCGCCGGGCGTATCGCGGTTTGTCCGCATCTCGGTTTGTCCGCAGCGCGGTGAACGGTCGGGGCGTCGGGCCTCGTGACTACGGCAGATGTTGTTTGACGCCCTTAAGTTATCGCTGATAAGTTACCGCGGATATGGTGCAGCCGCCCGGGACGGCTGCACTCGCGGTGGAGGGGACGCACGATGTTGCAGGGGATCGCTCGACTTGCCATAGCAGCGCCGGTTCGAATCATCGGGGTGGCGTTGCTGGTTTTTATCGCAGCAGCGGTCTTCGGCATCCCAGTCGCCAACAGTCTGTCTCCCGGCGGTTTCCAAGATCCCAACGCCGAGTCGGCTCGCGCCATCAAGGTGCTCGCCGACAAGTTCGGCCAGAGCGGTCAGCAAATGCTGATTCTGGTGACCGCTCCCGGCGGCGTCGGCACGGAGCGGGCGCGCGCGGTGGGCACCGACATTGTCGCCGAGTTGAACCACTCCCCACTGGTATTCAACGTGTCCTCGCCCTGGACGGGGCCGTCGGCTGATCCCAAGAGTGCTCCCGACTTGGTGAGCAAGGACGGCAAGTCCGGGCTGATTGTGGTCAACATCAAAGGCGGCGAAAGCAACGCGCAGAAAAATGCGCAGACCCTCGCCGACGAGATCGTTCACGATCGCGACGGCGTCACCGTCCGCGCCGGTGGTTCGGCGATGGAGTACGCGCAGATCAACAAGCAGAATCAGGACGACCTGCTGGTCATGGAGTTGATCGCGATTCCGCTCAGCTTCCTGGTGCTGGTCTGGGTATTCGGCGGGCTGCTGGCGGCCGCGTTGCCGATGGCGCTGGGTGCGCTGGCCGTCGTCGGTTCGATGTCGGTCTTGAGGCTGGTGACGTTCACGACGGACGTCTCGATCTTTGCCCTCAACCTCAGCACGGCGCTGGGGTTGGCGTTGGCCATCGACTACACGCTGCTGATCATCAGTCGCTATCGTGACGAGCTCGCCGAGGGCAGCTCACGCGAGGAAGCTCTGGTCCGGACCATGGCGACTTCCGGCCGCACGGTGTTGTTCTCGGCGGTCACCGTCGCGCTGTCGATGTCGGCGACCGTGGCTTTTCCCATGTACTTCTTGAAATCGTTCGCCTACGCCGGCGTGGCCACGGTGGCCTTTGTCGCGACGGCGTCGATCGTGGTGACACCGGCCGCGATCGTGTTGCTGGGGCCGCGGCTGGATGCCTTGAATGTGCGCCGGCTGGCGCGCCGGATGTTGGGCCGTCCGGAACCCCAGCACAAGCCGGTAGATCAACTGTTCTGGTATCGGTCGACCAAATTCGTGATGCGCCGGGCGCTTCCGGTCGGCTTGGCTGTTGTTGCGGTGCTGGTGATATTGGGACTTCCGTTCTTCTCGGTGAAGTGGGGCTTCCCGGATGATCGGGTGCTGCCTGCCACGGCGTCCTCGCATCAGGTCGGTGACGAGTTGCGCACCAACTTCGCACACGATCTCGCGATGGCCGTTCCGGTGGTCGTGCCTGACGTGCACGGTCTGGTCCCAGCCGACCTGGACGGCTACGCCGCCGACCTGTCGCGAGTGCCCGACGTGGCATCTGTGACCGCCCCCAGCGGGACGTTCGTCAACGGAAGTCGGGTGGGGCCGCCGGCGGGTGCTACCGGATTTTCCGATGGCAGTGCCTTTCTGACCGTGGACAGCACCGCGCCGCTGTTTTCCCACGCCTCAGACATCCAGCTCAAACGGTTGCACCAGGTGACCGGCCCGGCCGGCCGGACCGTCGAGATGGCCGGTGTGGCGCAGGTCAACCGGGACAGCGTGGACGCGGTGACCGAACGACTGCCGCTGGTGCTGGGTCTGATGGCCGCCATCACCTTTGTCCTGTTATTCCTGCTCACCGGTAGTGTCGTGCTGCCCGCCAAGGCGCTGATCTGCAACGTGCTCTCGCTGACCGCGGCGTTCGGTGCGCTGGTCTGGATCTTCCAAGACGGTCATCTGGGGGCACTGGGCACGACCCCGAGCGGGACCCTGGTGGCCAACATGCCCGTGTTGTTGTTCTGCATCGCGTTCGGGCTGTCCATGGACTACGAGGTGTTCCTGGTCGCGCGAATTCGGGAGTACTGGCTGGCTTCGGGGGCCGCACGTCCGGCGACCCCGAGCCCGGCCCAAGCCCACGCCGCCAACGACGAGAGTGTGGCGCTTGGATTGGCACGCACCGGGCGGGTGATCACCGCGGCCGCGTTGGTCATGTCGATGTCGTTCGCCGCGCTGATCGCCGCGCACGTGTCCTTCATGCGAATGTTCGGCTTGGGACTGACGCTCGCCGTGGCTGCCGACGCGACGCTGGTCCGGATGGTTCTGGTGCCCGCGTTCATGCATGTGATGGGCAGGTGGAATTGGTGGGCTCCCAAACCCCTGGTGTGGCTGCACCAGCGATTCGGTATCAGCGAGACCGGCGCGGTTGGGGATGCTGACGCCGCCGCCACCGAGGCGGCGGACCACCGCGACCGGCCGACCATCCCGGCGGCGCTGAGTGGTCGTGGATAGCGTGTCGATGGGACGCTTGCGACGTGCACGTGCGCCGCGTGGATCAGGTGACCTGCTGCGCCACGAGATCCTGGATGCGGCCACCGAGTTATTGCTGCAGACGCGCCAGGCCAGGGCCGTGTCCATCCGGTCTGTAGCCGAGCGGGTCGGGGTCACACCGCCGTCCATTTACCTGCATTTTCAAGACAAAGGTGCGCTGTTGGATGCGGTGTGCGCCCGCTATCTGGCACGACTCGATGAGGAAATGGAGCGGGCGGCGATGGGCCACACCTGCGTGGTGGAGGTGCTGCGAGCCCAGGGCCTGGCCTATGTGCGGTTCGCTCTGCAGACCCCGGAGTTGTATCGGTTGGCCACCATGGGTGAGTGGCGCTCGGGCAGCAACGTGGATAGCGCCCTGGACAGCTCGGCTTTCCGGCATATGTGCGCCTCGGTGCAGGCGATGATGGACGAAGGCATCTACCGCGCCGACGACCCCACCACCATCGCGCTGGAATTGTGGACGGCCGCGCACGGGGTGGCGGCCCTGTTGATTGCCAAGCCACACCTGCCGTTCGGCGATGTCGCGACCTTTGCCGACCGCGTGCTGGGCGCAGTCCTGTGTGGCCACATGGTGGCGGGTCTAGTCGGCCCGCAGGCCACGTCTCGCGACCTCATGGATTGGGTCGTGCAGCATCGCCCGTCGGAGGAGTCACGCGCATGACATCGCTCGCCAAGAACATAGATCACCCATTTTTCGCCCGGATTTGGCCGTTCATCGTCGCGCACGAGGCCGAGCCGGTGCGTGCGTTACGCCGAGAGAATCTGGCCGGCCTATCTGGGCGGGTCCTCGAGATCGGCGCCGGTATGGGGACAAACTTTGCGTTCTACCCGCAGACGGTGACCGAGGTGGTTGCCGTGGAGCCGGAGCCCCACCTGGCGCTTAGGGCCCGCGCGGCCGGCGAAGATGCGCCTATTCCGGTTACCGTGACCGCTGATACGGCCGAGCAGTTCAGCGATCAGGACCCGTTTGACGCGGTGGTTTGCTCGCTGGTGCTGTGCTCGGTCACCGACCAGCTCGGGGTGTTGCAGCACCTGCGTTCGCTGCTGCGCCCGGGCGGGGAGTTGCGCTACCTCGAACACATTGCCAGTGCCGGCGCCCGTGGGCGGCTGCAGCAATTTGTCGACGCGACCTTCTGGCCCCGGATTGCCGGAAACTGCCACACGCATCGTGACACCGAGCGCGTGATCAAGGCTGCCGGATTCGACGTGGAGAGCACGCGACGGGAGTGGACATTGCCGACGTGGGCGCCGGTCCCGATGGCCGAGTTGGTGTTGGGCCGGGCCCGCCGTCCCTGATCGGGTGCCGTGACTGCGCCTTGCCATGTGTGAGGGCGCACTGGCTCAACAGGCCGATTCAGCGGCTATGGCGTGAATTTGTGAACCGACCGCGCCGCGGGTGTAGCTCAATCGCGCAGCAGCGCGGGCAGCCGCTCCAGCAGTCCGGGCAACGCTTGACTCGCCGACTCGCGTACACAAAGCGTCGCGCTTCGCGACAGCGGCGTGGGCTCTGGGTTGACCTCGATCACGATCTTGCCGCGCGCCAAAGCCAACTCCGGTAGACCGGCCGCGGGGTAGACGATCGCAGACGTGCCCACCACCACCATCATATCGGCAGCCTCGGTTGCCTCGACGGCACAGTGCCACGGCCCCTCCGGCAGCGGCTCGCCGAACCACACGATGTCGGGGCGGATCAGTCCGCCGCAGCCGCAGACCGGCGGTTCGACTTCCAGTGCGGGCTCAGGCATCTGGGGCAACGAGTCCGTGTAAGGCTTATTGCAACGGGCGCAACGGAATTCAAAAAGACTGCCGTGCAGGTGGTGTACCGGTGTGCTGCCGGCGCGTTCATGCAGATCGTCGACATTTTGCGTGACAACACTGACTTCGGCGTGATCTTGCCACTCGGCGATCGCTTGGTGGCCGGGGTTGGGTGCGACGTCGGCCACCAGATAATGCCGCCACAGATACCAGCCCCACACCCGCTCGGGGTTGCGTTCCCAGCCCTGTGTGCTGGACAGGTCGTACGGGTCGAAGCGGGCCCACAACCCGTTCTTGTCGTCACGGAACGTCGGTACTCCGCTTTCCGCGGAGATGCCCGCGCCGCTGAGCACCGTCACTCGCATCCCACAAAGATAGCCGTGCTTGACCGGATACTGGGCAATACTGGGTGATACTGGGATTGTGGAGCTTCGGGATTGGCTACGGGTCGACGTGAAGGCGGGCAAACCGCTATTCGATCAACTCAGAACCCAGGTTATCGACGGTGTGCGAGCGGGCGCGCTGCCGCCCGGCACCCGCCTCCCGACGGTGCGCGATCTGGTCGGGCAGCTTGGTGTTGCCGCCAACACGGTGGCCCGCGCGTATCGAGAGCTCGAGTCGGCCGCAATTGTCGAAACACGGGGCCGCTTCGGCACCTTCATCTCTCGGTTCGACCCGACCGACGCGGCGATGGCGGCCGCGGCCAAGGAATACGTGGAAGTGGCCCGCGCGCTGGGGCTGACCAAGTCCGATGCGATTCGCAACCTCACCGCCGTGCCCGACGACTAACGGCGTTCGCTAGCCGAACTCCAGCAGAGTCAGGCACGGGCGCAACGAGTCCAGGGCCGGCAACCGGTAGACCATCGACAGCGCGGCGTTGAACATCAGGCCGCGCCCAGCAGGCAGCTGCACGTCCCGGACCGCCCGAATGCCTGGAATCGTGTTCACCAGGTCCGCGGCTTGAGCCACGGACAGGCTGAACGGCATTGGCGGGATCTTGTAGCGGATCGAGGTCCGCATGCCCAGGCGGGTGAACAAGGAGAACCAGCGCGGCGGCAGATCAAAGAGCATCTGAGCGCCGGGAAATCTGCTTGGCGCACTGGGCGATCAGATCCAGCGCCTGATCCGGCTCCAGATACATCAGCAGTCCCTCGGCGGTGATGAACACCCCACCGGAGGTGTCGACGGAGTCCATCCAGCCGTAGTCCAACGCGGACTGCGCGCACACCGATACCCGTGGTGAATTGGGTAGCAACCGCTTTCGGATGTCGATGATCGGCGGCAAATCGACTGTCAGCCAACGGAATTTCTTGCCGGGAAGGGCTGAATCCAAACGCCAGAAACTGGTCTGCAGGCCCTCGGCCAGCGCCACCACGGTGGCCGAGGGGTGCTTATTCAGGTAGGCCAGCGCTCGAGTATCGAAGGCCAGGGCCCGCAGTGCGATGTCTTGGCGGGTAGGGCCGAATTTCGCGAAGTCAAAGTCGATGGAGTCGACCAGCCTGACTGCCATCGGATCCTCGATGATCGGGTCACGGCGGCGCGCCTCTGCGGCCCTGGCGTTGAGCGTCAGCAGGGCGGTCTCCGAGACGCCGGTGAGGGCGACCTTTTGTTGGGCGAATTCGTCGGCAGGGGTCATTGGAGCAAACCTACCTACCGCAAGACCTTGTCCAGCGTGCGCAGGTTGCGGGTGGTGGTCGAGGCCTTGTAGCGCTTCTTGCCCATGGTGCGGCCGATGGTGCTGTCCAGCGTGGCGCCCTTGGGCACCTGCCAGTAGATGACGCCATCGCCGCGGTGGATCTTCTCATTGGCGCCGGCGGTCAGCGCGGCCAGTTCATCAAGCACCGAGTCGTCGGACACGAACGTCACGTAGGACTGCAACCCGTCGACTTCTCGTTCGAACGGATACGCCTCGTTGATGGTGCGTACCGTCTCGATGTCGTAGACAAGCACCCAGGCGTCGTAGCCGAACTTGTTGCGCAGCGTGCTCTCCGCGCTCTGCCGCACCGTCGTGGCATCACCGGGTGCCTCCAATAGCACATTGCCGCTGGCCAGGATGGTGCGCACATTCGTAAATCCGGCATCGGTCAGGGCGGCGGTCACCTCGGCCATTTTCAGGTTGACGCCCCCGACGTTGACGCCGCGCAGGAAGGCCGCGAATTGGGTCATGATTCGATTGCACCAGGCCGTTAGGGAACCGCGCACGGCAACGTAGGCTTTCGGGCATGGGACGCCAGGTCTTCGACGACAAGCTGTTGGCTGTAATTAGCGGTAACTCCATCGGAGTGCTGGCCACCATCAAACATGACGGACGTCCGCAGCTGTCCAACGTGCAGTACTACTTCGACGCCCGCAAATTGGTGGTGCAGGTATCGATCACCGAGCCGCGGGCCAAGACCCGTAACCTGCGTCGCGACCCACGTGCCTCGATCCTGGTGGACGCCGATGACGGGCGGTCCTACGCGGTCGCGGAAGGCACCGCAGAGCTGGCGCCTCCCGCCGCGGCACCCGATGACGAAACCGTTGAGGCGCTAATTGCCTTGTACCGCAACATCGCTGGGGAGCATCCGGATTGGGACGAGTACCGCGAAGCGATGGTCACCGATCGACGGGTGCTGCTGACGCTACCCATCTCGCACGTATATGGCCTGCCCCCAGGTAAGCGGTAACCGGCCGGGATAAGCTGCCGGTATGGCTGCATCGAAGTCCCCGGAAAGCTCCGCCCCGGACGACGACAACAAGCGCAAGTTCCGGGAAGCCCTCGAACGCAAGATGGCGAAGTCCTCGGGGGCGACCGACCACAAAGACGGCGGTGGCAAGAAGCCGCGGGTGCATGGGCCCGTGGAGAACCGCCGGGAATTTCGGCGCAAGAGCGGATAGCCGCAGCCCCGGCAAACTGGCACCAAATGCCGGACTTGGGCGCCTCGCCGCGACCCAGTCGTAGACTGGCCGGGTGCCGAAGCTGTAGCTTGTCCAAGATCCGGCCGCCGACGCGCTGTTGGAATCGAATCCATTCGAGTTGCTCGTGGGGATGCTGCTCGACCAGCAGTAGACCTTGACAACTGCGCTACGCATTCTGCTCAGCACCTGTGACCAGGACACGCGTAGCGTCAAACGCACACGACGTGTTCGTCTATGTCAAGGGTTGCTGGTATTCCACACGATCAGGCGCGAGCAGCATTCGACAGCTTCGTCCAGTTATGGACCACCGGCACAACGGCGGGCCGTCGTGCGCCCTTACTTCGACGCCCCGACGAGGTTGGTCTGGACTGTGAGGACGTCTTCTTTCCGTCTGTGGACGGCGTTCCGCGGGAGGGTTAGTTCATGCCTGCCGACTCAGACCGGCTGATCATCCACAACCACTTCGTGCCGGGTACCGCTACGGTTACCCGGGCCATCGTCCCGAGTTCGGCGGCTTGGGCGCTTCGACGCGGAGAGCCCATACGCTGCGCCTGCGACATTCGTAGGCTGATACGTGGAAGCAGTTACAGGAGGCGGCCGGGCTTCGAAAGATCGGTCAGCGAACGCCGACCGCATCGACCAACCCGATGCTCGGCGTTGGATTCTGCGGGGCTTCTCTTGCTCAACAGATCACCCGACGCAAGCAGAAGGAGTCGACAACTGGCACTGCCCCAACGCACCACACGACTACATGGTGGCTTCGAACCGCCTTCTTCGCGGTGACCAACGGGCTAACCCGATGCTGCACGCAGCGGGTGTCTCCGTTGGGGATTGGATGATCCGGAACATGGCCGAACGGGCGGTCAGATGACCACATCCAAATGAACCGCCTCCGGCACCTTGCCAAAATCAGTCCAGGTAACCGCTTGCGGGAAGGTGGTAGCGCTTCCGCCTTGGCTGGCCGACAGGATGATCGCCGATGGCCGCGCCAAAGCAGCTATGATCCGGATCGTTCATCTAGACGATTGGGCGGAGACAGAAGTCATAAACCCCGGTCTGGTTGTTGTCGAGAAGTTCGACCTGAACAGCGTGTGGTGAGACGCTGACCAAGAGTGGCCAGCAAGTAAGGACCCTAGCGGTCGAATATGTGCGTCAGTTCTTCGCGCTTCTTGGCGATCTCGTTCTCTATATAGAGGGCATTCGCGAGAGAAACTGCCAAGACCAGGGCAGCCACGACACGGACCCATGTTGCAGCGCGCAAGAAGAATGCAACAGCCGTGCCTGCTGCCACGACACCGACCCCGGTCCAGACTGGACCCGAACCGGACATGAGGCTGACTGACTGCATCGACATCACGAGCCCAACGAGGACAAGCACACAGACGCCGATCGCAACCGCAGTTTTCTTGTGCTTATCGGCAGCTCCTGAAGCGGGCGGCCCGCTCCATGCGGTGCCGTCCCAGTAGATCTGTTTCTCAGGGTTCGATGGGTCGGGATACCAACCCGGCGCGGGTAGGGGCGCGGTCATTTCTGCTCCTTCTCCCGAAGGTCCCAGCAACCAGGGCTCCCGCGTTGTTGATTAGCAGGCTTGTGAGCTGGGGAATTGTGGATTGAGGAGGTCTAGGCGGCGGTTGGCGGTCAAAGCGGTGATCCGGCAGGCTTCGGCGATGTTGTCGGCGCCGTTGAGGCGGTGCAGATTGATCGCGGTGTTGCGTAGCGTTGCTAGGACCTGTGCGCCGTTTCCGGTATGTGCCCTTTGACGGTCTTCGTCGAAGGTGACGTCGCGTATTCAGTGCAGGCTGTTCTCGATTCCCCAGTGTTGACGCATCCAGGTCATGATCGCGGTAGGGCGGGCGTGCTCGAACGGCAGGCTGCAGATGGCATAGACCACCTCCACGCTGCGCTGGTCGGTGGTGGTGATCAAGCGTTCACGAGTGATCCGGATGATTTGTTTTGCGTAGGGGAAGCCGATTCCTCGTGCAGCGGTGATGATTTGCAGGGTGCGGGTCTCGACACGGCCGTGGCCGCGGGAGTCGTCGGTAGCGGCTGCGGGCACCTCGGCCCAGGGCAGCGCGGTGATACGCGCAAGTATTTTGGCTTGGTTGGACTTGACGATCATCAGGTAGTGCGACTTCAAGGTGGCGCAGATCAACTTCGCGGTGACGACCTGGGTATGCATCGCATCCACGGTGACCAGCCACCGCAAGCTACCCGGCAGCAGCGTGAGCAGGGCACGTACGCAGGGAATTTCATTGCTTTTCTCGGCGACAGCGAGTTGACCGAGCACCAATCGGGCGCGGTGGGCGAACACCGACACGAGATGCGTGGCTGTCGCTTTGGCGCGTAAAGCACCACGCAGCATCTTGCCGTCCAACGCGATCGGCACCAATCCACTGGGGTCGCTGCTGGCCACGTGTGCAGTGAAGTAACTGCCCATCCTGGCGTTGAGGTTGGCGGGGTCTAGCCGAGACAAAACAGCGCGGAAGGTCTTCTCACTGGGCCGCCGGAACCGGACCCCTAATTGGGCCAACACATCATCGGGAGCGGTGGCCGCCCATGTGGCAAAACCAGCATAGCCGCGCATCCCCGCGGCAGTGGCCAGAACCGCGATCGCCAACAAAGCCATCAGCGAATACCTCCGACCGCGTGGGTCCCTCGGGTCTGGCACCGAGGCCAACACATCGAGAAACTCCGATCCGATGAGCCCGCTGCGCTCACCAGGACTCCAGCGGTCGAACACCTCTGGAACCGACGACACAGGCAATACTGAAACGGTAGGCACGGGCAACTCCAGACCAACGACGAACAGTAACCAACTCGATCGTTCTCCAGATAGCCCGTGCCTACACTCCGGCCCCAATAGCGCGGCACC
Source organism: Mycobacterium ulcerans subsp. shinshuense (assembly GCF_002355775.1). Taxonomy (NCBI): domain Bacteria; kingdom Bacillati; phylum Actinomycetota; class Actinomycetes; order Mycobacteriales; family Mycobacteriaceae; genus Mycobacterium; species Mycobacterium ulcerans. Next base: position 1,224,703 of record NZ_AP017624.1, read on the forward strand.
AAAGATCATCAACCCAGCTCACAAGCCTGCTAATCAACAACGCCGGAGCCCTGTCCCAGCAACCTACAGTTCGAGGTCGAACGACATTGCCGAGGTGGCATGACAAGTCGTTAGACCCAGCTACGAGTGTGGGCGTTCACCCGCTTACAGGGCAACTGGTTCGCAAATATCGACCATCCCAGTTTCAGGGTTTGCTACCGACTTGGAGCCAACGCGCTCTTCTTCCTCCCTGCAAACATTTCGCGCCGAGCTCTTGACAAAGCTGGGGCGTGAGACTCGCCAGATTGGCCGTATAGTGAAAAAGGTTGCGGTTTCACCTAGTCTCTCTGCGGACGACGTCTTTAAATAGCTCAAGTAGCTCAGGTGGAATTCCAGAGACGTTACCCGTTTTCGACTCATCGGCAAAGACGGGCGGCCCGAACACTGTTCGACCCGCAAAGAGTATCAAGTCTTTGCGTCCTTCAGGGGTGGGTATATTCTCGGCGAACGCTCAAACGGAAATTATCTGCATGAAGGACACTTTTGCCCAACGGCTGAGAAGTCGATAGTGGGTATATATTCGGGCGGCGTATGCGGCGATTCCTATCAATGGGAGTGTCAATGCGAATCGAAATAGCGTGTCTTGCCATTGAGCTGAAACTGGAGAGACAATGATGAACATTCCCGATCCGATCGTCGCAAACAAGCGGCCAATTGCAAGTAAAGTCCACCGGGTTGCGGACTTTCCGTCCTTATCGGCCAGTCCCTTGAAGTGAGCACTCAGCGTGGCTGCCCCACCAAGTCCGGCCGCTTCTTCGGCCAGTTTGCTTGCCCGTATTGCCACTGCGGCTGCCTCCTTCGCAATCTCAACGGCGGTCCCGGCGGCTAGGGCCTGTGAAAAATCGTTGGCCGCTATCTGCAATTCGTCCGACCAGGCGCGCATAGCTTGGCTGAGTTTCGGGTCCATATTTGGATCGAAGGTATTCATTGAGACCCCGCCGCGCATGCGACTCGTCCACGCAATTGGGAAATTTATCAGGTCTTTCTTTGTTGGACATTTATCGCCATTTGATGCGCAATTCAAAAATATCCCAAATGCTCTCGAAATTCTCTTATCGAGGCATCGTCAATCTACATCACGAGGTAGTTTATTTGCTCTTGTTTCGCCGGCCCAGAAACATGTTTCACTGGGCTCTCAAATAGCAGGCGTAAGAGCGCGCTTGCGAGATTTCGAATCGCGAGGCTCGTTGTAAGATCGAAAATCGAAACGAGTTTTGTCGTCAATGGATCTTTGTCTTGTTCACGACTTGGATCGCGTAATGTGTCAAATAGATCCAGGAATTTTTTCAGCGCCTCGTAGGAACTTAACCGATCCTTAGCCGTCTCTTCCGGGACTATTCCATAGCCGTAAGCCCAATGTGGTGTTGGCTCATCCTGGGTCGCCGAGGTCGACATCATTTCACGATAGGGACCGTGCTAAGTCCGATGTGAGCGACGCGCCGTGCGCAATCAGCTCGTCGGCTGGATCGGTTGGTGGGTGTGGTGAAGGAACTTGCCCACTACCGTTTGGCGATGATCGACATCTCGTCCCTGGCCATCTTTCCGGCCGGTTCGTCTAGCAGGGCATGCTGCACTCGGAAGTAGCAACCGTCTTTGGCGCCACTCGTCGCTGTCCAGGGTGTCCTCCGATCTAGGGGTTGTCCTACAGTCGACGTGTGAACCTCTGCCTAGCGCAGGACCCCGAGGCCGATGAACTCTTATCCAACAACCCGTTCGCACTGCTGGTTGTGATGTTGCTCGACCAGCAGGCAGGGCTCCGGCGTTGTTGATTAGCAGGCTTGTGAGCTGGGTTGATGATCTTTGGTGCCGCGCTATTGGGGCCGGAGTGTAGGCACGGGCTATCTGGAGAACGATCGAGTTGGTTACTGTTCGTCGTTGGTCTGGAGTTGCCCGTGCCTACCGTTTCAGTATTGCCTGTGTCGTCGGTTCCAGAGGTGTTCGACCGCTGGAGTCCTGGTGAGCGCAGCGAGCTCATCGGATCGGAGTTTCTCGATGTGTTGGCCTCGGTGCCAGACCCGAGGGACCCACGCGGTCGGAGGTATTCGCTGATGGCTTTGTTGGCGATCGCGGTTCTGGCCACTGCCGCGGGGATGCGCGGCTATGCTGGTTTTGCCACATGGGCGGCCACCGCTCCCGATGATGTGTTGGCCCAATTAGGGGTCCGGTTCCGGCGGCCCAGTGAGAAGACCTTCCGCGCTGTTTTGTCTCGGCTAGACCCCGCCGACCTCAACGCCAGGATGGGCAGTTACTTCACTGCACACGTGGCCAGCAGCGACCCCAGTGGATTGGTGCCGATCGCGTTGGACGGCAAGATGCTGCGTGGTGCTTTACGCGCCAAAGCGACAGCCACGCATCTCGTGTCGGTGTTCGCCCACCGTGCCCGATTGGTGCTCGGTCAACTCGCTGTCGCCGAGAAAAGCAATGAAATTCCCTGCGTACGTGCCCTGCTCACGCTGCTGCCGGGTAGCTTGCGGTGGCTGGTCACCGTGGATGCGATGCATACCCAGGTCGTCACCGCGAAGTTGATCTGCGCCACCTTGAAGTCGCACTACCTGATGATCGTCAAGTCCAACCAAGCCAAAATACTTGTGCGTATCACCGCGCTGCCCTGGGCCGAGGTGCCCGCAGCCGCTACCGACGACTCCCGCGGCCACGGCCGTGTCGAGACCCGCACCCTGCAAATCATCACCGCTGCACGAGGAATCGGCTTCCCCTACGCAAAACAAATCATCCGGATCACTCGTGAACGCTTGATCACCGCCACCGACCAGCGCAGCGTGGAGGTGGTCTATGCCATCTGCAGCCTGCCGTTCGAGCACGCCCGCCCTACCGCGATCATGACCTGGATGCGTCAACACTGGGGAATCGAGAACAGCCTGCACTGGATACGCGACGTCACCTTCGACGAAGACCGTCAAAGGGCACATACCGGAAACGGCGCACAGGTCCTAGCAACGCTACGCAACACCGCGATCAATCTGCACCGCCTCAACGGCGCCGACAACATCGCCGAAGCCTGCCGGATCACCGCTTTGACCGCCAACCGCCGCCTAGACCTCCTCAATCCACAATTCCCCAGCTCACAAGCCTGCTAATCAACAACGCCGGAGCCCTGGATCAGCAGGTTCCGATGGAAACGGCCTTTGCCGGCCCCAAGAAGATCGCCGATCGGATGGGTGGTCTGGATGCCGGCGACATCGCCGATTACGACCCGGACAAGTTCGCCGCATTGTGTTCGGAAAAGCCTGCAATACATCGCTTTCCGGGATCGATGGCCAAACGCGTCCAGACGCTGGCCCAGATCGTGGTGGACCGCTACGGCGGGGATGCGGCCGCGATATGGACCGCCGGTGAGCCCGATGGCAAAGAATTGCTGGGCAGGCTCAAGGGGCTACCCGGGTTCGGTGAACAAAAGGCGCGGATCTTTCTGGCGTTACTGGGCAAGCAGTACGGCGTGACGCCCGAGGGCTGGCAGGCGGCGGCCGGTGACTACGGCCAGCCCGGCACCCACATGTCGGTGGCCGACGTTGTCGACGCCCGTTCGCTTGGTCAGGTGCGATCGCACAAGAAACAGATGAAGGCAGCGGCCAAGGCGGCAAAGCAGTAGGTAGTAGGAGGGAAGGGCGACAACGTGAAGACACACATAACGTGTCCGTGCGGCGAAGCCATCGTCGGAAAGGACGAGGACGAGTTGGTCGAGCTCACGCAGGCCCACCTCGCCAGCGTTCACCCGGGTCTCGAATACGACCGAGACGCGATCCTGTTCATGGCGTACTGAGGCTCGCGTCTCGGCCGACTCAACGGTGGTGCTAGGGCACCACCGTTGAGCCGATGGTGGGCATGAACTGGCATTGCCGTTCTTTGGTGGTGACCTGCCCGAAGATCGTCGACATGATGCTGCCCGAACCGGTGTCGGCAATCCCGGTCAACGTTGTGGGCCCCTCCGGATTGATGTCGGAGCGCGGCTTGAGCGTCACGCTTCCGGATTTGCCGGTGGTCAGGTTCACCCAGGTGACGTTCAACGGCAGCCGCTGCACCTCGGCGGGGCCGGGGGTGCCGACCGCGGTGAACACATAGGCGGTCTGGCCGGGCCCGGGGCCGGGCGTCGGGATGGTGGCCGGGCCCGCAACCGAGAGGGCGGTGGCGATGATGTTGCTACCGTCCGCCAGGCAGTTCGTGCCGATCGAGGGGTACATGAAGTCCTGCGTGGGCGGGGCGTCAGGGCCAAAGCCCGGTGCCGCGGCCGGTGCCGGCGCGGGTGCCGGTGCGGGTGCGGCCGCTTCGGGTGCGGGAGCGGCGGCGGGGGCAGGAGCCGGAACGGGCGCAGGTGCGGCCATGGGTGCGGCCACGGGTGCGGCCGGCGGTGCGGCGGGGGCAGGTGCCGGCGCTGGTGCGGCCGCGGCCGCGGCCGGTGCTGGTGCGGGTGCCGCGGGTGCTGGTCCCGGTGCCGCCGCGGGTGCTGGCGCGGTGCCAGGCGCCGACGCGGGAGCTGCGGCCGCGGGTGCCGGCGCGGACGCGGGCGGTGCGCCGGCCGGCGCCGCTACCGGTGCTGGACCCGCTGCATGCGCGGGATCGATACCCGCGGGCAGATGTGCGAGTGTCCCAGGCTCGGCGCCCGGGGCCGGCACATGCGGCACCGGGGCACTGGCCGGCGAGGCGACCTCAACCGGGGCGGCGGCCGGAGCCGGCACGCCTAGCGGAGGTGATCCGGGGGCCGGGTTCACCGGCTCCTGGACGAACTGGTTGACCGACGACGCGACGTTGCGGGATTCGGTCGGGGCCGCCGGGTTGTGCGCAAATGCCTGCGCAGCTGCCATCAGCAACTGCGTCGCCTGCTCGGGATTGCCGGCCGCTTGCTGGATTATCGGACTCAGTTGAGCCAACGCGGGCAGACCCGGTAGCTGTGGGTTGGGGTTGGGCTGCGGCGCCGCCGGGTCGGCTGCCGCGCGCGGGCAAAGCCCGAACGCGGCAGCCGAGGTGACGACGACGGCGGCCAAACCTTTGGACAGACTCCAAGTGCTTGCCACGTAATTTCTCCCGGTCCTAGATGATGGTTTTAGCCGTCGGACGAGACGCTCAGGGCAGGGCCGCGAGCAACGTCTGGGGCTGGTTTGCAGGTGCGGCCGGCGCAGCGCCGGGGGCCGGGAGTCCCGGAATGGCGCCCCCGGTCAGCCCCGGCAGAGCGGCCTGAGCCAGACCGGGAATTGCCGACGCCAACCCCGGAAGTGCGGCCGCTGGTGCCGCCGGAGCGGCGGGTGCCGGTGCGGTGAGCCCCGGGATCGGGGCGTTCACCCCGGGGATGGACGGCGTTACCGCCGTCGCGGGGGACGGCGCAACCGGCGCGGCCGGCGCGGTAATCCCCGGAATCGGGGTGTTCACGCCGGGAATCGCCGGGGTGACCGCCGGGGCGGTCGCCGGGGCGGCCGGGGCCAGCCCGGGCAGCACCGAGCCGAGGCCGGGTGCTGCGGGCACCGGCTGCGGAGCCTGCGGGGCGCCGAGCAACGGCGTGGTGCCCAGGGCCGTCGCCAGGTTCTGCAGGATTTGGGGCGCATTAGCGGCCGAGCTGATCAGCTGCTGCGGGATGTTGGGAGCAGGAGCCGGCGCCGGCGCCGGGTCTGCATGGGCGATTCCGCCCGTCAGTAGTGCAGCGGACGAACCGACCAAGACGGCGGCGGCGCGTACGTACGTCCAGATGGTTGGCATGACTCTCCCTGGTTATTAGTGACAGGTCCCGGGTGATGGTTGGTAGTGACAGGTCCCGGTTGCCGAAGCTATCGCGGTACGGATGTGACTCAAGTGACACGTGTGGCATTTATTTGATCGTTATGGATATGAGCGATAGCGGTGACCGGTCACCTGGGCAATTGGGTCGGCACTAGAGTCGGTCGCATCGACACGACCTCGGCCGCCCCGGCGGCAAGCACCACTCGGCACAAGGCGGTATCGCCGAAGGTCTGGGGGCGCCGTGGCGCGCCGTTGCTGCTGGTGTTCAGCGTCGCCGCGCGACTCGCCTGGACCTACCTGACGTCCAACGGAGCGAACTTTGTCGACCTGCATGTCTATGTCGGCGGAGCGGCGGCCCTTGGCCATCCCGGCAGCCTGTACAGCTACGTTTACGCAGATCAGACGCCTGACTTTCCGCTGCCCTTCACGTATCCGCCGTTTGCGGCGGTCGTCTTCTACCCGCTGCATCTGCTGCCTTTCGGGCTGGTCGCATTCCTGTGGCAGCTCGCTACCATCACCGCGTTGTACGGCGCGGTCCGGATCAGCCAGCGTCTGATCGGCGTGCCGGCCGAGGGCGGTCACCGCGCCGCGATGGTGTGGACGGCGGTCGCCATCTGGATTGAGCCGCTGCGCAGCACCTTCGACTACGGGCAGATCAACGTCCTGCTGATGCTTGCGGCGCTGTGGGCGGTTTACACCACGCGATGGTGGTTATCGGGCCTGTTGGTTGGCGTGGCGGCGGGCATCAAACTGACGCCGGCGATCACCGCCGTCTATCTGGCCGGCGTCCGGCGCTGGCGTGCCGCGGTGTGTTCGGCGATCGTGTTCCTTGTGTCCGTCGGTGTGTCGTTGCTGATCGTGGGTGGTCAGGCTCGCTACTACTTCACCGATTTGCTTGGAGACGCGCACCGGGTCGGGCCCATTGCGACGTCGTTCAACCAGTCCTGGCGCGGCGCAATCTCGCGAATCCTCGGCCATGACGCGGGCTTTGGCCCGCTGGTGTTGGCCGCCATCGCTGTCACGGCGGTGCTGGCGGTCCTGGCCTGGCGAGCGCTCGAGCCCGCCGATCACCTGGGCAAGCTACTGGTAGTCGAACTTTTTGGTTTGCTGCTCTCGCCGATCTCGTGGACCCACCATTGGGTGTGGTTGGTGCCGTTGATGATCTGGCTTCTCAGCGGCCCGCTGCGCGATCGGCTCGGCGCGCGGATCCTGGGTTGGGGTTGGTTGGCGCTCACCGTCATCGGCGTGCCGTGGTTGCTGAGTTTCGCCCAGCCGACCATCTGGCAGATCGGCCGACCCTGGTACCTGGCGTGGGCCGGACTGGTCTATGTGGTGGCAACGCTGGCGACCCTCGGCTGGATTGCGATGACGCGTCAGCGGGCGCGCTAGTCCCGGTCGCGTGGCGAGGTGCTGGTCAGTCGCCGACGATGCCGTTGATGTCGCGGGCCATGTCGATGTCGTTTTGCGTGATGCCGCCCGCCGAGTGCGTAACGAGTGCGAAAGTAACTGTCCGCCAACGGATATCGATGTCCGGGTGATGGTCCTTGCTTTCCGCGTGCTCGGCCACCCGGCGCACGGCATCGATCGCATCGAGAAAAGTTGCAAACTTGATGGATCGGCGCAGCGCTCCATCGGCCCGTTGCCAGCCGTTGAGGCCGGGCAGTTCGGCGTCTACTTGCTCATCCGTTAACACAGCCATGTGGCCAACGGTACGCCGTGGGTTCATGGGTGCTGCCTAGCCCATCCGGGTTCTGCGGCATCGGGATCGGTGTGTCAGTTCGTCGTTGCGCGCCATCATGTTTGGCTTGCCCAAGCCGGCTTGGCGCGCAGTCAAGGCTGCGGTGGCGCAGGGCTGGGGGGTGTTGGGGCAACACGGCTTCGGTCGGATCGCAGTCCGCCGGATCTGGGAAGTGGCGCTGCCGGGTCGACTCGGCGAGATACCGTCACTGGCGATGCCGAATCAGCCGAATCAGATCGTCGTTGCCGGAGCCTTCATCTGCGGCGCCACCGTATTGGTGGCGCAGCGGGTCCGGCCGCCGGAGCTGGCCGGTCGATGGGAGCTTCCCGGCGGAAAGGTTGCTGGCGGCGAGACCGAGCCTGCCGCGCTGGCTCGCGAGCTGGTCGAAGAACTCGGACTCGGCGTCGACGATGTCGCGGTCGGCGAGCGGTTGGGGGCCGACGTTGTGCTGGATGAAAAGACCGTATTGCGGGCATACCGGGTGCGTTTGCTGCGCGGGCACCCATGCGCGCGCGACCACCGTGCGTTGCGCTGGGTGACGGCCGATCAACTAGACGATGTCGACTGGGTACCGGCCGATCGGTGCTGGCTTGCCGACCTGGACCGGGCGCTGCGGCCAGCCCCGCCGACGGGTTAATCGGCCGCCTGCCACGCCCTGATCGGGATGGTGTTGCTCACGCTGTGACCCGTAGCCGGTCGGTGCCCGATGTGGCCGCGCGAAGTGGTTCGGTGTCGCTACCGCGCGGGTGGTAGGCCCTTTTTGGCCGATTCCCGGGGCTCACCGGGGGCGACACGCCGAGCGCGACAGCCCGAACCGGGGGCTCGATCAACGGGTCGACTCACCGGCCCAGTTCGCCTTCCGCTGCCTGCGCTGCCACAATCACCGACGTGCTATTCCGCAATGTCGCCATCGTCGCTCACGTCGACCACGGCAAAACCACCCTGGTTGACGCGATGTTGCGGCAATCCGGTGCCCTTACCGAACGCGGTGAAGTCCAGGAACGTGTCATGGACAGCGGTGACCTGGAAAGGGAAAAGGGCATCACCATCCTGGCCAAGAACACCGCCGTGCACCGACACCATCCGGATGGAACGGTGACGGTGATCAACGTCATCGACACCCCGGGCCACGCCGACTTCGGCGGCGAGGTCGAGCGCGGGTTGTCCATGGTGGACGGGGTGCTGCTGTTGGTCGACGCGTCCGAGGGCCCGCTGCCACAGACCCGGTTCGTGCTGCGCAAGGCGCTGAGCGCGCATCTGCCGGTGATCCTGGTGGTCAACAAGACCGACCGGCCTGATGCCCGCATCAAAGAGGTGGTCGAGGCCAGCCACGACCTGCTGCTCGATGTCGCGTCCGATCTCGATGACGAGGCGGCCGCGGCGGCTGAGCATGCGCTGGGGCTGCCGACGCTGTACGCATCGGGGCGCGCGGGCATCGCGAGCACCATCGAGCCGGCCGATGGTCAGGCGCCCGACGGCACCAACCTGGATCCGTTGTTCGACGTCCTGCTCGAGCACGTTCCGCCGCCGCAAGGCGACTCCGAGGCTCCGCTGCAGGCCCTGGTCACCAACCTGGACGCGTCGACCTTCCTCGGCCGGCTCGCCCTGGTCCGCATCTACAACGGCAAGCTGCGCAAGGGCCAGCAGGTGGCTTGGCTACGCGAGGTGGACGGGGTGCCCGTGGTCACGAGCGCCAAGATCACCGAATTGCTGGCCACTGAGGGTGTCGAGCGCAGCACCACCGACGAGGCGGTTGCCGGGGACATCGTCGCTGTGGCGGGGTTGCCGGAGATCATGATCGGCGACACGCTGGCCGACCCGGACCATGCGCATGCCCTGCCGCGCATCACCGTCGACGAACCGGCCATCTCGGTGACGGTCGGCACCAATACCTCGCCGCTGGCCGGGAAGGTCTCCGGGCACAAGCTGACGGCCCGCATGGTCCGAGGCCGCCTGGACACCGAACTGATCGGCAACGTCTCGATCCGGGTCGTCGACATCGGGCGCCCGGATGCCTGGGAAGTGCAGGGGCGCGGTGAACTTGCATTGGCCGTGCTGGTTGAGACGATGCGCCGGGAGGGCTTCGAACTCACGGTAGGCAAGCCGCAGGTGGTCACCAAGACGATCGACGGCCAGCTGCACGAGCCCTTCGAGGCGATGACCATCGACTGTCCGGACGAATTCGTCGGAGCCATCACCCAGCTGATGGCCGGGCGCAAGGGCCGCATGGAAGAGATGACGAATCATGCCGCCGGTTGGGTCCGGATGGACTTCATCGTGCCCAGCCGCGGGTTGATCGGCTTTCGCACCGATTTCCTCACCCTGACGCGGGGGACCGGCATCGCCAACGCCGTGTTCGACGGTTACCGGCCGTGGGCGGGGGAGATCCGGGCCCGGCACACCGGGTCGCTGGTGTCGGATCGTTCCGGGGTCATCACCCCCTTCGCGCTGCTCCAGCTTGCCGATCGAGGTCAGTTCTTCGTGGAGCCCGGCGAGGACACCTACGAGGGCATGGTCGTCGGCATCAACCCGCGGGCCGAGGACCTCGACATCAACGTCACCCGCGAGAAGAAGCTGACCAACATGCGGTCATCGACCGCGGACGTGATAGAGACGCTGGCCAAGCCGCTCGAGCTCGACCTGGAGCGGGCCATAGAGTTCTGCGCGCCCGACGAATGCGTCGAGGTGACACCGGAGGCCATCCGGGTTCGCAAGGTCGAGCTGGACGCCACCTCGCGGGCTCGCAGCCGGTCCCGGGCCAAGGCCCGAGGTTAGCTTGGGGGCGCCCCGCGAACGTGAGCGTGACGCCAGTGCGAAATCCGGTTCGGTTTTTCGCAGCTGCATCACGCGCGAGGACCGCCTCGATACCCTGGTGGGTGTGTTCAGCCCAGTACGCCGCGTTTGCCTGACGGTCGGTGTGCTGATCACAGCGCTAGGTGTGGCGCTGTCTGGTTGTACGGTGAGTCCGCCTCCGGCGCCGCAGAGCACCGACACGACCCACAACACCCCACCGCCGCCGCCGCATCCGACCCAGATCATCATGGGCATCGACTCGATCGGCGCGGGGTTCAACCCGCACCTGCTGTCCGATCTGTCGCCGGTGAACGCGGCGATCAGCGCGTTGGTGCTGCCCAGTGCGTTCCGGCCGGTGCCGGATCCGAACTCGCCGACCGGCTCGCGCTGGGATATGGATCCCACCTTGCTGGTGTCCGCGGAGGTGACCGGCCAATCGCCCTTCACGGTCACCTACAAGATCCGTCCGGAAGCGCAATGGACTGACAACGCGCCGATCGCTGCCGACGACTTCTGGTACTTGTGGCGGCAGATGGTCAGCCAGCCTGGTGTCGTTGATCCGGCCGGCTACGACCTGATCACCGCCGTCCAATCACTGGAGGGGGGCAAGCAGGCCGTCGTCACCTTCGCGCAGCCCTACCCGGCCTGGCGAGAGCTGTTTGACAACCTGCTGCCAGCGCACATCGTCAAGGACGTTCCGGGCGGTTTCGCCGCGGGGCTGGCGCGCACCTTGCCCGTCACGGGCGGGCAGTTCCGGGTGGAAAACATCGACCCGCAGCGCGACGAGATCTTGATCGCCCGCAACGACCGCTATTGGGGGCCTCCGGCCAAACCTTCCCTGATCCTGTTTCGCCGTGCCGGGGCGCCTGCGGCGCTGGCCGACTCGGTGCGCAACGGCGACACGCAGGTGGCCCAAGTTCACGGTGGGTCGGCCGCGTTCGCCCAGTTGTCGGCCATTCCCGACGTGCGGACCGCCCGGATCGTGACCCCGCGGGTCATGGAGCTCACGCTCCGGGCAAATCAGCCCAAGCTGGCCGAAGCGCAGGTGCGCAAGGCGATTTTGGGTTTGCTCGATGTTGACCTGCTCGCCGCTGTGGGGGCTGGCAGCGACAACACCGTCACCTCGGACCAGGCCCAGGTCCGTTCACCGAGTGACCCGGGCTATGTACCGACCGCACCGCCGGCGCTGAGTACCTCCGCAGCATTGGCGCTTCTTGAAGGAGCCGGTTACCAGATCGAGAGCAACACCTCGGTTTCGCCGGCGCCGCCGGGGCCGGGGTCCACCACCACGCCGGTCAGCACGGGGCCGCCGGAAGTCATCCGCGGCGGCATCAGCAAGGACGGCAGACAGCTGACGCTGGTCATCGGGGTGGCGGCCAACGACCCGACGTCCGTGGCTGTCGCCAACACGGCGGCCGACCAGTTGCGCAACGTGGGGATCGCGGCCTCCGTACTGGCGTTGGACCCGGTCACGCTCTACGGCGACGCCCTCAACGACAACCGGGTCGACGCGATCGTGGGCTGGCATCAGGCCGGCGGAAACCTCGCGACATTGCTGGCGTCGCGCTATGGCTGCCCGGCGTTGCAGACCACGGAGGTCTGGGAGCCGACGATACCGGCGAACACACCCGCAGCAACCACGGGTTCGATGCCGTCTGCGGTGCCCAGCGCCGTCACACCGGTGCCGCCCGCGCCCAGCGAGCCACCCGGCCCGAACGCACTGTTTCGGGCGCCGTCGAACCTCACCGGCATTTGCGACCCCAGCATCCAGTCGAACATCGATGCCGCACTCAACGGCACCAAGAACATCAACGACGTGATCACCGCGGTCGAGCCGCGGCTGTGGAACATGTGGACCGTGTTGCCGATCCTGCAGGACACCACCATCGTTGCGGTCGGCCCTAGCGTTCGGAATGTCAGCTTGTCTGGCTCGGTGCCGGTCGGCATCGTCGGTGACGCCGGCCAGTGGGTGAAGACCGGCCCCTAGCTTCCGCCGTTGCTCCCGTAAGGCTATGGAAATGGCCATTTTCGCTTTCTTTCTGCGCTCTATTGGGCCAATCATCAACGGATTGTGCAGAAACCGCGCAGTCGCCGCCCACATCGCGATACGCTCCGCTCAGGGCTGCCCTGATCGGGCCGGGGATGGCCAGCAATCAAGCTAGCGAAGCCATTGAAGCCGTGGTGGGGAGGCCCGAAATGTCTTTTGTATTTGCGGAACCGCAGAATTTGAGTGCGGCAGCAACCGATTTGGCAAGTATTGGCTCGACGATAGACGCGGCGGGCAGCGCCGCAGCGTTGGCGACCACCGGTGTGATCCCGGCAGGTCTCGATGAGGTGTCGGCGGGCATCGCGGCCTTGTTCGGTGCACACGGCCAGGCATATCAGGAGCTCAGCGCCCGGGCGGCGCTGTTTCACGATGAGTTTGTCCGAGTGCTCAGTGCCGGCGCGGACGCTTATGCGAGCAGCGAAGTCGCCAATGCGCAAGCGGTGCTGGCGGCCGGGCCGGGCGGGCTCTTTGAACAGGTTGGCCGGGTGCAGGCTGGCTTCACCGCCAACCTGGTCAGCGGCGAGCTCGCGTTCAATCAGGCGCTGGTCGCCAACGAGGCGGCCGTGATTGATGCGGTTGGCGGCGCCAACAGCTTGGTCGGAGGGGTGATCTACGGCGGCTTCAACGCCACCAACTTGGTGGTGGGTACCGGCCAACAATTCGTGAACACCCTTGTGGGGGCGCAGATTCCGGCGAGTCTGAGCACCAGCTTGCTGCTCGGTGGACAGGTGCCCGGTGCTCAGATCGGTGCCGGCCTCTCTGGAGTGGTGCAGACCGGCCAGTCGCTGGCCGGCAGTTTCAACGCTGCGCTCTCGGGCATGGGAACTCAGCTGAGCGCCGCTTTGAGCGGGAGCCTCAGTGCTGGGCTCCCGGACCTGTCGAGCCTGGGGGCCCAGCTCGGCGCTGGGCTGTCGGGCGACTTGAGCGCAGGACTGCCCAGTGTTTCCGGGCTGGTGCAGACGGGGCAGGTGCTGGCCGGCAGCTTCAACGACGCCGTCGGCGGGCTGGGTTCTCGGGTGGCCGGTGTCCTGTCGGGCGCCGTCGGCGGGGAGCTTCCAGACTTGTCCGGGCTGGTGCAAGCCGGGGCGGTGCTGATGGGCGGTGTTGGCACTGCCCTTTCGGGTTTGGGCGCTCAATTGAGCGCGGCCTTGTCCGGGAGTTTGGGTACGGCAGTGCCCGGCCTCTCTGCGCTGATCCAAACCGGTGAATCACTGGCCGGCGGCTTCAACGCTGCGCTTGGCACGTTGGGCACCCAGGTGAGTGGGATGTTGTCGGGCGGCCTGGGTGGTGGGTTACCGGGGCTTGCCGCGCTGATCCAGACCGGTGAGTCGCTGGCGGGTGGTTTCGGCACCGGACTCACCGGGTTCATGGGCGGTGTTGACGTGCTGGGCAACTTGGGTGGTGAGCTGTCCGCTGTGGGCGCTCAGTTCAATGCCGCCGTCGCGGCGGGATTGACCGGTGACTTCTCCGGGTTCCCGGTACTGGTGGACACCGTGTCAGGCCTGCCCGGTGCGGTGCTCGCGCAACTGGGTCAAGCCCAAAACGGGGTATTGGGCGGTTTTGTCGACGGCCAGCTCGCGTTCAACCAGTCCTTGGTTGCCAATGAGGTTGCGCTGCAACAGGCCTTGTTCGGCACCGATGCGGCGCTCAACGGCGCGGTCAACCACGGGTTCAACGCGGTGAACCTACTGGTGGGTACGGGAGAGCAAGCCGTCATTGCCGTGCTGGGTGCCCCGACGCCGGCCAGCTTTACCGGCAGCCTGCTCGTCGGCGGCTCGCTCGAGGGCGACATACCGACCGGTGGTCTGCCTGGTGTGGCGCACCAGTTGCTGTTGCTCAACGCGGCTTTGGGAGGCCCAGCACTGGTCGATGCGTCGTGGTTGAGCCAATTCGGCCAAGCCCAAGCGGCTTTCAATGCTGATGTGCTCAGCGGTCAACTGGCCTTCAACGAATCACTGGTCACCAATGAGATGGCTTTGCAGCAGGCGATTTTCGGCACCGACAGTGCCCTCAATGGCGCGGTGAACCACGCCTTCAACATGGTCAACTTCACTCTGGGTGCGGGACAACAGACCGTCGACGCGCTCTTGGGTGTCCCGGTGCCCGCGGACTTCACCGGCAGCCTGCTGGCCAGTGGTTCGGCCGATGCCTTCGGTGGCGTGACGACCGGTGGCTTGCTCGGTGCGGTGGAGCAGAAATTCCTGATGGATGGGGCCTTCCTGAGCGTCTTCGGTGTTCCGATCCAGGTGACACTCGACGGCCACCTGCCGGAGCTGATCGGTCAGCTGACCGGCTCCGCCTCGGGTGGTGTTGAGGTAGGGACCGAGGTCGGTGGTGAAATTCCTGAGTAGCTATCGCTAGGGGCGCTATCGTGGCGGCACCAACGTTGATGTGCGTCAGATGTGAATATTTCTGGATCAATTGGTGAAAACCCGGCATGTCTGCACCGGAGCGGGGCTAGGCTCTGTGCATTCGCACTAGCCGCACGACCGGGCTGTGCGCTCAGTGGTCGTGCGCTTGAACCGGTGGTGATGCACGATGTCGGTCTTGACAACCGCTCCGCAAGTACTGACCTCGGCCGCAACAGATTTGGCGGGTATTGGTTCGACGATCAATGCGGCCGGCACAGCGGCGGCGGTGGCGACGACGAGAGTGTTACCGGCGGCCGCCGACGAAGTGTCGACGGCAATCGCCGCGTTGTTCGATGCGCATGGCCAGGCCTATCAACGGCTCAGCGCGCAGCTTTCGGAGTTTCACGATCAGTTCGTGCGAACCTTGAACGCGGGTGCGCAAGCCTATGCCGGCGCGGAATCGGCCAATGCCTCGCCACTGCGGACAGTGGCTGCAGCCGCGGCGTCCTCGAGCCCCTTGGAGCAACTCGAGCAGCTGCAGATCAGCTTCAACACGTCCCTGGTCAACAACGAGCTCGCGTTCAACCATGCGCTGGTCACCAACGAGGTCGCGCTCGAGAAACTAATCTTTGGTACCGACAGTGCTCTCAATGGGGCACTCAACCGGGGCTTCAACGCGGGCAATCTGTTGTTGGGAACCGGCGAGCAAACCATCAACACCCTCCTGGGTGCTCCGGTGCCAACGAACTTCACCTCCAGTCTGCTGCTGGGCAGTTCGGCTCAGGTGTTCAACGACGGCCAGATCGGCGGCCTGCTCGGCGCCTTCGACCAGAGCCTGATGGTTCCCACCGACTTGGTTGGCATCTTCGCGGGCAGTGGGTCGCTGCTGCCGTCGGCGTCAAGTGTGTTCCCGGCCGCTGCACAGGCGCTGTCAGCAAGTCCGGTAGGTGATTTCATGGAGCAGCTGGAAGCGGCTCAGATTGGCTTCAACACCGCAATGGTGAATAATCAGCTCAGCTTCAACCACGCCCTGGTCGCCAACGAAGTGGCGTGGGAGCAGAGTGTCGTCGGTACTGATAGTGCCCTCAATGGTGCGCTCAACCGCGGCTTCAATGTCGCCAACCTGCTCATTGGAACGGGCGAGCAGGCCGCAAACACCCTCGTTGGTGCGCAGGTGCCGGCAAACTTCACCTCTAGCCTGCTGCTCGGCAGTTCCGCTCAGGTCTTCAATAGCGGCGAGATCGGCGGTCTGGTGGGCGCCTTCGATCAGAGCTTGGTGATGGGCGCCGACTTGGTCGGCTTGATCACTGGCGCATAGGTACAACCCCGCGGTTGTGTGCGTTCGTTCAGCTGTCCGACGGCGCGGGGCGCTTGGGGGGGATGACCGTGTCGACGATGAGTGCCAATTCCCGCCGATTCGGCGGCGTCCCGGTGAGGATGAAGTGCTGGTTCATCAACGCGGGCCCGATGCGTGCGGTAAACGGGGTAACGGTGTCGGGATCCAGGTCACCTTCGCGGATGGCGGCCCGCAGAACCGAATCGATGATCTTGAGTCGCGGATGGACCACGGAGTTGGCGAAGATGGCACGCAGTTCGGGCTCGTGTATCAGCTGGCCGATGGCCACCAGGCCCGGGAACTCGGTCTTGCCGGCGAGGACATCGCGGTGTGCGGTGAAGACGGTCAGCAGGTTCTCTCGAGCTGACCGGCCGGGGCGCGGTTCCGGGGGTGGCGGCACCGCATATTGCAGCGCGGCCTGGACCAGGTCATGTTTGCTCGCCCAACGCCGATACAGCGCGGCCTTGCCGGTCTGGGCGCGCGCCGCGATCCCTTCCATGGTCAGCCTGCCGTAGCCGACTGCGATGAGCTCGGCCAGGGTGGCCGAATACAAGGCCCGTTCGAGTACCTCGCCGCGTCGCCGGCTCCGGTAGGGGGTTAGCGTGGGTTCGGACAGCTGCGCCATCATTCAATAGTAGCCGTTAGCGTCTCTTATTTCTCGGAATCGAACGCAATTGCGTTGTTGACGCTTGTCACTGCAAATATTACAAGCGGCCTACGCGTTTCTGGACGGGCCGCGTGGCCGGAATGGGCCGCGGCCGTGTGTGTGTGGCGGGTAGGGAAGGTGGGGAAGGAATCCATGCCTGAGACACCGCGCCTGCTGTTCGTCCATGCACACCCCGACGATGAGAGCCTCAGCAACGGCGCGACGATCGCCCATTACGCCGCGCGCGGGGCGCAGGTCCACGTCGTCACCTGCACCCTGGGTGAAGAGGGTGAGGTTATCGGCGACCGATGGGCCCAACTTGCGGTCGATCACGCCGACCAACTCGGCGGCTACCGCATCGGTGAACTCACCGCGGCATTGCAGCGGCTGGGGGTCGATGCGCCCATCTACCTTGGTGGTGCGGGCCGCTGGCGGGACTCGGGCATGGCTGGCACCGAGCAGCGGAGTCGGCGCAGATTCGTCGACGCCGACGACCGGGAGGCGGTCGGGGCGCTCGTCGCGATCATTCGGGAGCTGCGCCCGCACGTCGTGGTGACCTATGACCCCGACGGCGGCTATGGCCACCCTGACCACGTCCAGGCACACGTCGTCACCACTGCCGCGGTGGCCGCGGCGGGCTCGGTGGGCGACTGCGATTACCCGGGTGACCCCTGGGTGGTGCCGAAGTTCTACTGGACCGTCTTGGGGGTGAACGCGTTCCTGGCGGGCCGGCAGGCGCTGACGCCCGACGATCTACTGCCGGAGTGGGTGCTACCGCCCGAAGACATCCCCTTTATCTACCCGGACGAGCGCATCGACGCCGTCGTGACCGGCGATTCGGACGCGCGGGCGGCCAAGATCGCCGCGCTTGCGGCGCACGCGACCCAGGTCACCGTCGGCCCGTCCGGACGCGCGTGTGCGCTGTCCAACAACATGGCGTTGCCGATTCTGGCCGATGAGCACTATCAGCTTGTCGCTGGTAGGGCGGGGGCCCGCGACGAACGTGGCTGGGAAACAGATCTGCTTGCTGGTCTGGGCTTCACCGGGTTTGGCACGTAGGCTGCCAATCAGGCAGCCATGGAAGGAAACCCGTATGGACCCCGACCTGGACCCCAACTTGCAGCATTGGCAGGACAGGCTGGACAGTCTGCAGTGGGTCATCGGTTCGATCCTGTCCCAGATCGATAGCGTCCCGACCTGACCGCAACCCAATCGCGCGTCGTCTCGAGTGAAGAGGCCGGCGCAATCGGTCCCGCGATACGTGCCGTAGTGCCAACGTTGTTGGCCGTGGACGGCGTCCTGTCTGCATTGATGGGGGCTCTGCTGCTGCCGACCTACTTGTGTTCGGTGCCCTTTCCGATCAGTGCACTGATCAGCGGACTGGTCAACGCCGCGCTGGTTTGGGCGGCCGAGCGATGGACCACATCGCATCGGGTGGCGGCGCTGCCGTTGTGGACATGGCTGGCGACCGTGGCGGTGCTGAGCTTCGGTGGGCCCGGCGACGACGTGGTGCTCGGTGGGCGTGGAGTGATGGCCTACGGCGCGCTGATCCTGATCGTGCTGGGGGCCCTGCCGCCGGGATGGGTGCTCTGGCGGTGCCAAGTCCGCGACCGCCCCAACGGCGCCTAGCCGCGCGGACCGAGGCGGTGCTCAGCTGCTCAGAACGGCAGCGGCGGGAACGGCGGGAAGAAGTTCCGTATCCAGTTGATCTCGGTTTGGATGAATTGGTTGACCGACGCCGTGGTCGCCGACCAGAAGTTGCTCAGCCCCTGACTGAACGTGATGGTGCCGTCTAGCCAGTCGAGCGTATTGAACAGGCCACTTTGCACTATCGGCTCAAAAAGGTAGTAGAAGAAATTGATCTGAGGCGCCAGGATGCCGATCCATGGCACCCAGCCCACCGCCCACGAGGCGAGGTTGAAGCCGTACTGCACCCACGGCTCGACGGCGAGGTAGAAGTTCTGGATGGCGGTGGCCACCGACACGGGCAGGATTGCTGCCGGCGCGGCGGCGGCGCTGGCGATCGGTCCCAGCAGCGAGCCCGAGGCCGCCGCGGTGGCGGCGCCGCCCGTCGGCGCCAGCGCCAACATGCTGGCGTTGGCGCCCAGCGCGTTGGAGCCGGCGCCCGCGAAAACACTCTGGACCTGGCTCACCGCGTTGGCCACGATGCCGCCCTGGCCCATCAGCGGCTGCCCGAGCAGCTTCTCGGCGGGGCTGTTCACCGCACTCAGCAGGGTCTTGGCGGCGTTGGCCTCGGCGGATGCATAGGAGTTGGCGCTGGTGTTCAACGCCGCGGCGAATTGGTCGTGAAAGGTCGAGAGCTGCGAACTGAGCCGCTGGTAGATCTCGCCATGTGACGAGAACAGAGCCGCGACCTGGGCTGATACCTGGTTGCCGGCGGCTGCGAGCACTCCGGTCGTCGGAGCCGACGCTGCGGCGTTGGCCGAGCTGATGGTTGTACCAATACCGGCTACATTCGAAGCGGCTGCCGTCAGCGCCTCCGGCACGGCGGCCACATACGACATGGCGTAACACCCCCTGCTGTACCTACTTGGCTGCTAGCGTATCGCGATCGGCGGCGGTTCGCCCCGGACTCACCAAACACATGGCGCGTGCTGGTCCGTCGAGTGCCGGCCCGGCCCTGCCGCTACTGTTGCGCATATGGCACCCGCCAAGGCTCGAATTGTGGACGCACGGATGAAATCGGGGCGTGGGGAAGTTACACCAACGTGCCGCTGACCTCGCGCCAGGAGCCCACCGCCCTGCCCAGCCCCGTCGTTCCGCCCAAGCCCAATGCATCGGCGCTGCGGCGGGTACTACGGCGCGCGCGAGACGGTGTTGCGCTCAACATCGACGAGGCCGCCGTCGCGATGTCGGCGCGCGGCGACCAGCTGGCTGAGCTGTGTGCCAGCGCGGCCCGAGTGCGTGACGCTGGTCTGGAATCGGCCGGACGCCACGGCACGGGCGGTGGTCTGCCGATCACCTATTCGCGCAAGGTATTCATCCCGGTCACCCATCTATGCCGTGACAACTGCCACTACTGCACGTTCGTCACCGTCCCGGGCAAGCTGCGGGCCCAGGGCGCCGGAATGTATCTGGAGCCCGACGAGATCCTCGATATCGCACGGCGGGGGGCCCAACTCGGCTGCAAAGAGGCCCTGTTCACCCTTGGGGATCGTCCCGAGCAACGTTGGCCAGAGGCGAAGGAGTGGTTGAGTGAGCGCGGGTATGACACCACGCTGGCCTATGTGCGGGCCATGGCGATCCGGGTGCTCGAAGAGACCGGGCTCTTGCCGCACTTGAATCCGGGGGTGATGAGCTGGTCGGAGATGTCGCTGCTCAAACCGGTGGCGCCGTCGATGGGCATGATGCTGGAGACGACGTCGCGGCGGCTGTTCGAAACCAAAGGCCTCGCGCACTATGGCAGCCCGGACAAAGACCCGGCGGTGCGGTTGCGCACTCTGACCGACGCCGGTCGGCTTTCCATACCGTTTACCACCGGTCTGCTGGTCGGTATCGGTGAGACGCTGGCCGAGCGGGCTGACACGCTGCATGCGATTCGTAAGTTGCACAAAGAGTTTGGCCACGTCCAGGAAGTGATCGTGCAAAGCTTCCGGGCCAAGGAACACACCGCAATGGCAGCGGTTCCCGACGCCGGAATCGAGGATTACCTGGCGACGGTCGCGGTCGCCCGGCTGGTGCTCGGCCCGGGAATGCGCATTCAGGCGCCACCGAATCTGGTTTCCCAAGACGAATGTGTGGCGCTGATCGGTGCCGGTGTCGACGACTGGGGTGGTGTGTCGCCGCTGACGCCCGACCACGTCAACCCCGAGCGGCCGTGGCCCGCATTGGACGACCTGGCCGCCGTGACTTCGGGAGAGGGCTACGAACTGGTGCAGCGGTTGACCGCGCAACCCAAGTACGTGCAGGCGGGGGGCGCCTGGATTGACCCGCGGGTGCGCAGACATGTTGTGGCGCTGGCTGATCCGGCGACTGGTTTCGCACGTGAGGTCAACCCGGTGGGTCTGCCGTGGCAGGAGCCTGACGATGTCGCGTCGTCGGGTCGGGTGGATCTCAATGCGGCGATCGACACAGAGGGACGCTGCACCGAGGCGCGTAGCGACCTCGACAGCACTTTCGGTGACTGGGATGCGGTCCGTTCACACGTGCACGAGCTGGCCGCCCGTAATCCCGAACGCATCGACACCGATGTCCTGGCCGCTCTGCGTTCCGCCGAGCGTTCTCCCGCGGGCTGTTCCGACGAGGAATATCTTGCGCTGGCCACCGCTGACGGGCCTGCCTTGGAAGCTGTTGCCGCGCTTGCGGATTCGCTGCGACGCGATGCGGTCGGTGACGACGTGACCTTTGTGGTCAACCGCAACATCAACTTCACCAACGTTTGTTACACCGGCTGCCGATTCTGCGCGTTCGCACAGCGCAAGGGCGACGCCGACGCCTATTCACTGTCGGCGGACGAGGTCGCCGATCGCGCCTGGGAAGCCCACGTGGCCGGAGCGACCGAGGTGTGCATGCAGGGGGGCATCGATCCCGAACTTCCGGTTACCGGCTACGCCGACCTGGTGCGCGCGGTCAAGGCTCGGGTGCCCTCGATGCACGTGCACGCGTTCTCTCCGATGGAGATCGCCAACGGTGTGACCAAGAGTGGGCTGAGCATCCGCGAGTGGCTGACCGCTCTGCGTGAGGCCGGTCTGGGCACCATCCCAGGCACCGCCGCCGAGATTCTGGACGACGAGGTGCGTTGGGTGCTCACCAAGGGCAAGTTGCCGACGTCGCTGTGGATCGAGATCGTGAGTACCGCGCACGAGGTGGGGCTGCGGTCGTCATCGACCATGATGTACGGCCACGTCGACAGCCCGCGGCACTGGATTGCCCACCTCAATGTGCTGCGCGATATCCAAGACTGCACCGGCGGGTTCACGGAATTCGTGCCGTTGCCGTTCGTGCACCAGAACTCGCCGTTGTACCTGGCTGGCGCGGCCAGGCCGGGCCCCACTCATCGCGACAACCGCGCGGTGCATGCCCTGGCGCGGATCATGCTGCACGGCCGCATTCCCCACATCCAGACCAGCTGGGTCAAACTTGGTGTCGAGCGCACTCGAGTGATGCTCAGCGGCGGCGCGAACGACTTGGGCGGGACGCTGATGGAGGAGACGATTTCGCGGATGGCCGGTTCCGAACACGGATCGGCAAAGACCGCTGCCGAACTTGCGGCTATCGCCGCGGGGATCGGTCGGCCGGCGCGCCAGCGCACCACAACGTACGCTTCGTTGGCCGCCTAGCGAGTCGCCGGCACCCGGTGGTTTCCTCCGGAGATTACGTTAATGGGCGCCGCGCCGACTGCTGTGGAGTTATACTGCCGCGCAAGCTATTAGAGTTGTCCGCGGATATCGTCGGACATTTGCACGCCGCTGCGCCGAACGCGCGTAGCGGGCATCGCGGCTGGGCAATCACGAGCTCGGCGGAAGTAAGCGCAATCGCGTGCGGTGTCATCTGTCGCCGATGTGTGTTCGCGCGCACCGCACTCAGGAACGGCACTCATCTCCCTCATGGGAACTGATCGACTGGACTGCGGCGGGCGTCCGCAGGTAGATGGCATTGCCGTGCAGGAAGTTTGAGTGTTTGCCCCGATTGGCGCGATGCTTGCCAGGGTGGCTGCTAGCGCAGCGCGGAGTCGGGGCACTCGCGGGCGGTTGTCGTGTTGGTAAACCCGGGCAATGTGCCGAGTTTGTCGAATAACCGACAAAAGTGCGCCGGGCCTTGTCGGCTGAGAATGTCGATGTTAACAATTGACGCTTCAACACTTCTCAATACCTAGCTGGGTCGTGGCACACCGATCGGCAAGGACGGATTATGTCTTTTTTGATCGCAACTCCCGAGTTATTTATCAGGGCAGCAGCGAATTTGGAGGCTGTTGGCTCGGCGGTGAATGCAGCCAATTCGGCGGTGAGTTGGACGGAGAAGGTGGCCGCAATGGCTGCCGACGAGGTTTCGGGAGCCGTCGCATCTTGGTTCGGCGGGTTTGCCCAGGAGTATCAAACGGCGACCGCTCAAGCGGGGGCGTTTCACGAGCGCTTCCTGCAGACCTTGGCGGCGAGTGCGGCATCCTATGAGCACGCCGAAGCGGCCAACATCTCCTCGATATCTGGCATCCTTCGATAACTGATGGGTGGTGTTGGCGCGCAGGGTGATTCGGCTGCGCAAACCGGTGGCGGCGGCAACACCGATCAGGCGGCCGAGGGCGCAAGTAGCGGGCAAGCCGCCGCCAGTGGTGGGGCGGTGAGCCCGAATTCCATCGCTGCTGGTGCGACCAACACCACGACCGGCAGCGCTGTGATGAGCGGAGGAACCGGCAACGGCGGGACCATCAGTGGTGGTGGTGCTGCCGGCAGTGGTGGCGCCAGCGGTGCGACGACCGCTGCCGCGACCGGCAGTGGCGAACTTGGTGGAAGTGGTGGCGTCGCCGCGCTGAGTAGCGCAGCCGCTACCACCGCCGCGGTCAGTAGCGCCAGCACCGGAGACGGCGGCGTGGCGGCGGCGTACTCGCTGACATCGCAATGGGACAGCGGTTTCATCGGGCGCTATACGATCACGAACTCGGCGGATACTGCGGCGAGCGACTGGCAGGTCGAATTCGATTTGCCTGCAGACGAATCCATTACCAATGTGTGGAATGGGCAGCTCGTCCAGTCTGGCACGCACTACACGGTGACGCCTGAGTCGTGGACACAGACGATCGAGCCGGGCGGGTCGGTCACCGTTGGCTTCCAGGGCGCGCAGACTGGGTCTTACTCGGAGCCTACGAATCTCATCGTCAACGGAGTATCCGTTGGCGGCGGGGGTTCCGGGGAGGGCGGTGGCACTGGCACCGGCGGTACTGGCAGCGGGAGCGGCGGGACCGGTGATACGGGTGGTACGGGGAGCGGTACTGGTGATACCGGGGGCACCGGAAGTGGTACCGGTGACACGGGTGGTACGGGGAGTGGTACTGGTGATACCGGGGGCAACGGAACCGGAACCGATGACGCGGGTGGTACGGGGAGCGGTACTGGTGATACCGGGGGAACCGGAACCGGAACCGGTGACACGGGCGGCACCGGTGACACGGGCGGCACCGGCACCGGCACCGGTGACGGCACCGGGACTGGCGATGGTGGTGACACTGGTGGAAGTGGTACCGGCGGCACGGTCGGCGACGGAGAGGTTGCCGCAACGTACACGGTGACATCGCAGTGGGACAACGGGTTCGTTGCGAACTACACGATCAGCAATTCCGGGGATACCGCGCTGACTGACTGGCAGGTCGAATTCGATTTGCCTGCAAACGAATCCATTACCAGCGGGTGGAGCGGGCAGCTCACGCAGACTGGCACGCACTACACCCTGACTCCGGAGTCCTGGACGCAAACGATCGAGCCAGGTGGTTCGGTCGTGGTGGGCTTCCAAGCGATGCACACTGGCGCCTATTCCGAACCGACGAATGTTCTGGTTAACGGACAACCTGCCAGCGGCCGCGGCACCGGTACCGGTGGTGGCACCAGTACCGGTAGCGGCACCGGCACTAGCATCGGCGGTGCCACGGTGGGTGAGTTTTCTCCATACGTCGATATGACCCTTTGGCCGAAGTTCGACTATGCGAGTGCAGCCAACGCGGGAATCGATGACGTCACACTGGGTTTCATCGTCACCGGTGCCGATGGCAATCCGTCCTGGGGCACTTTCTATTCGCTGGACGACCCGTGGATTACCTCCGCGATCGCCGAGATGCAGCAAAACGGTATCGACCCAACCATCTCCTTCGGTGGCGCAGCCAACCAGCCGCTCGCTGTTTCGGCTCCCAACGCGACCGCGCTAGCGTCGGACTACAAATTGGTCACCGACACCTACGGAATCTATAAGTTGGACTTCGACATTGAGGGTGCGGCGTTGTATAACGTTCCAGCACTGACCAACCAGGCCCAGGCGATCGCCATGCTGCAGGCGGAGCAGGCCGCTGCCGGGACCCCGGTCCAGGTTTCCTACACCCTTCCCGTGATGCCGACGGGTCTGACCTCCAACGGGGTGCAAGCACTGCAGATCGCCATCGACAATGGCGTGGATGTTGGCCGCGTGAACATCATGACCATGGACTACTTCGACCCCAGCCTGCAGTACGAGGGCAGGATGGGTGACTACGCAATTCAAGCCGCCGAGAGCGTCCACGGCCAGTTGATGACGCTGTATCCGTCGATGTCCAGCGAGGACGCGTGGGCGATGATCAAGGTGACACCCATGATCGGCGTCAACGACGATCCGAGCGAGGTCTTTACCCTCGCCGACGCCGAAAAGCTGGCTGCTTTCGCCGATGAGAACAACCTCGGCGGGCTATCCATGTGGTCGGCAAATCGCGATTTCCCGGGAGCGGTGGGGCAGCTGTCGAATACCAGCAGCGGAGTGAGCCAACAGGCGTGGGATTTCAGCGAGATCTTCGATGAGTTCGGGGAGGATGCCGCCGCCGAGCAGGCCGCTTTGGACTGACCCGACCCCGGCACTGCGCAGGCGCCGGATGAGATCCGCAATCACGCTGACGAGAGGTCGCAGCGGCGACGGCGCGATGAGAACGGCTACGGCTGCCCAAAAACAGCGCGGCACCTAGCGCTCAGACGTCAGCGATAAACGCGGAAGCCCTCGCGAGCGCTAGGTGACGTGGTGTGCGGCCCCCGAAACGTGGGAGGCGCCTAATCCGCTCAGTAGTTGTTGCAGGACGAGGCGACTGACTCGACCAGCCCGACGTACTGCGACGCCCCAGGCATGGCCTGCAGCTGCGCGGCCATCTGCGCGCGCCGCGGCGGCGGCGACGCCAGGAACGAATGCAGCCAACCCTGCGCCACCGGCGAGGCGTTGAACTGCGCGGCGGCCCCAGGGTCGGTGGCGTTCAGCGCCGCCATCACCTGGCCGTAGTTGCAGGTTGTGTTGATGACCGTATCCAGTGGGCTTGCGGATGCGACCCCCGCGCCGACGCTCAACGACAACGCGAAAGCACCAGCGGCGACACCCAGTCCCGTTAACGACAGCCCCATTTTGTGGACACCTTCCCCAGCTATTGCACCGCCAACGCGGCGACGACATCTGCCCAGCGGTTGCCGCCTTTGAATCAAGACTAGCAGGCCCCGCGGGTTTGCTCCTATCAAACTTTGTATCGGAGGACTCTCTCCGGCTATAACTATCCGCAGTTCAGAGCCGTGGTTGGGGCAGTTTCACCGTAGGCGAAATGGGGTAGCCGGGTAGCCATCACAGGCGGGCGGCAAGCTCGGTGCCCTGTTTGATGGCGCGTTTGGCGTCCAACTCCGCGGCCAGTGCCGCACCGCCGATGATGTGTGGGTCAACGCCGTTGCTGCGCAGGTCGGTCTCCAGGTCGCGCACCGGTTCCTGGCCCGCGCAAATCACCACGCTGTCCACCGCAAGCAGCTGCGGCCGCTGCCGGTCCGGGCCAAAACTGATGTGCAGGCCGTCGTCGCTGATCCGCTCGTAGTTCACCCCGGAGAGCTGGTGAACCCCTTTTGCCTTGACCGAAGCGCGGTGCACCCAGCCGCTGGTCTTGCCCAGGCGCTTTCCCTGTGGCCCCTTGGTGCGCTGCAGCAGATACACCTCACGGGCCGCCGGAGTCGGCAGCGCCGTGGTCAGGGCGCCGCGGGCCTCCTGTGGATCGACAACGCCCCACTCGGCCTTCCATTCCTTGAGGTTCAGGGTGGGCGACGATTCGGTGATCAGGAGTTCGGTGACGTCAAACCCGATGCCGCCCGCGCCGACGACAGCCACGCTCGGCCCGACCGGCTTGGCGCCGGTGATCGCCTCGGTGTAGGTCAATACCTTGGCGTGCGCAATGCCGGGGATGGCCGGTATCCGGGGTGCCACGCCGGTGGCCAGCACCACCTCGTCGTAGCCGGTCAGCTCGTCGGCCGTGGCCCGGGTAGCCAGCCGTACGTCGACGCCGTGCTTGGCCAACATCGTGGAGAAATACCGAATGGTTTCGTTGAATTCCTCCTTACCCGGAATGCGACGGGCCAGGTCGAACTGGCCGCCGATGAAGTCGTTGGCCTCAAACAATGTCACCCGGTGGCCCCGCTGGGCGGCGGCGACCGCCGCCGCCAGGCCGGCCGGGCCGGCCCCGACGACGGCCACGGTGCGGGCACGTTGGGTGGGGGACATCGTCAACAGCGTTTCGTGTCCGGCTCGGGGGTTGAGCAGACAGGACACCTTCTTCTTGACGAAGACATGATCAAGGCAGGCCTGATTGCACGCGATGCAGGTGTTGATCTCGTCGACCCGGCCGGACTGCGCTTTGAGCACCCATTCCGGGTCGCTCAGCATCGGTCTGGCCATCGATATCAGCGCCACGTCGGTGTCGGCCAGGATCTGCTCGGCGGCCTGAGGCATGTTGATCCGGTTGGATGTCATCACCGGGATGCTGACCTGCTCGGCTACCGCATTGCTGATGTCGACGAACGCGCCGCTGGGCACCGAGGTGACGATCGTTGGAATTCGCGCCTCGTGCCACCCGAAACCGGAGTTGATGATCGTGGCACCGGCTGATTCCAGTTCGGTTGCCAACGCCACGATTTCGTCCCAGCTCTGGCCGCCCTCGACATAATCGGCCATCGACATCCGGTAGCAGATGATGAAGTCGGGGCCGACCGCGGCGCGGGTGCGCCGGACGATCTCGACGGGGAATCGGCGGCGTTTGGCCGGTGTCCCGCCCCACGAGTCGGTGCGCTGGTTGGTTCGGGGCGCCAGAAACTGGTTGAGCAGATACCCTTCGCTGCCCATGATTTCGACCCCGTCGTAGCCCGCTTCTTGGGCCAGCTGTGCGCATCGCGCGAAGTCCGCGATGGTGGCTTCCACGCCGCGCGAGGTCAGTTTGCGCGGCCGAAACGGATTGATCGGGGCCTTGATCGAGGAAGCGCTGACCGAAAGGGGGTGATACGCATAGCGTCCCGCGTGCAGGACCTGCAGCAGGATCTTGGCGTCCGCGTCGTGCACCGCACCGGTGATGTGCCGGTGCCGCCGGGCCTCGGCCGGCGTCACCAGTTCGGAGGCGAACGGGTAGAGCCAACCGGTGCGATTGGGTGCGTACCCGCCGGTGATCAGCATTCCGACGCCGCCGCGGGCCCGCTCGGCGAAGTACTCGGCGAGTCGGTCGGTGTCCTTGGGCCGGTCCTCCAATCCGGTGTGCATCGAACCCATGACCACGCGGTTACGCAGTGTGGTGAACCCGAGATCCAACGGAGACAACAGATTTGGGTAGGGACTGGTCATCATTTCTCCTCGAGTGCTTGAGCTACCTCGCCGAGCCATTCGATGGCACTTTCTTCGGCCCGGATTCCGCCGCGCAGCACGACGTACTGATGCAACGCGGCGCCACTGAGTGCCGACGGATCCGGAAAGCTGTGCTTTTCGATTCCGCGGTAGGTGTCTAGCGCCTGGACACGTTCGGCGCGCAGCGCGGCGACTTGGCTGCGCAGCGTTTCCCTATCGCCATAGACGGCACCGCGCAGCTTGACCGCGATGTCACGAGTGCTGCTGTCGGTCAGCGCGCTCGCGCGGCCAGGACGGGTCGGGCTGGGTGGCTCAGCGATCCAGCGGGCCAACTCCTGGCGGCCATTGTCGGATACCGAATAGACCTTCTTATCGGGTCGGCCGTGCTGGACCACGGGCTTGGCATGCACCCAGCCGTTGCTCTCCATCAACCGCAATGTGCGATAGATCTGCTGGTGGGTGGCGGTCCAGAAGTGTCCGATGGAACGATCGAATCGGTGGGCCAGTTCATAGCCCGAGCCGGCCTGTTCGGACAGCGATACCAATATCGCGTGTGGTAGTGCCACCCGCGCAGCATAGATCGCACCCCGGGGTGCTATGCAACTAGGTGCATATAGGCGGCGGACCCCGACGAGCGTGCCAATTAGTTGTGTTGTATATGCAACGTCTAGTATCAGTAACCGAACGCTCGGCCTAACCGTGGCTCGGAAGAAGCCCGGGTCCAGGCGAGTAACAGCCCACATCAAGCAGTACTCAAAGGACACGTTGAGGAGACGTCCGTGACGTACACGATCGCCGAGCCTTGCGTCGACATCAAGGACAAGGCATGCATCGAAGAATGCCCGGTCGACTGCATCTATGAAGGTGCCCGGATGCTCTACATCCACCCCGACGAATGCGTCGACTGTGGAGCCTGCGAACCGGTCTGTCCCGTCGAAGCGATCTACTACGAAGACGATGTGCCTGAGCAGTGGAGCCAGTACACGCAGATCAACGCAGATTTCTTCGCAAAACTTGGCTCTCCCGGCGGCGCCGCCAAGGTCGGTATGACCGAGAACGACCCCCAGGTGGTCAAGGATCTGCCGCCGCAGGGCGAAGAAGACTGAGCGGGCCACTAGATCCCCGGAGCCGCAGCTTGCGCGTTTCAGCGTCACTACCGGAATTCCCCTGGGACACGTTGGCCGAGGCGAAAGCGCGGGCCGGGGCGCATCCGGACGGCATCGTCGACCTCTCCGTCGGTACCCCGGTGGATCCCGTCGCGCCGCTGGTCCAAGAAGCGCTGACGGCCGCCGCCTTCTCGCCGGGCTATCCCGCCACCGCGGGCACCGCTGGCCTGAGGGAATCCGCAGTGGCCGCCTTGGCTCGCCGGTACGGCATCACCGAGCTGGCCGAGTCGGCGGTCCTGCCGGTGATCGGCACCAAGGAGTTCATCGCCTGGTTGCCGACACTGCTGGGTCTGGGGTCCGCGGATGCGGTGGTGGTTCCGGAGCTGGCGTACCCGACCTATGAGGTGGGTGCGCGGCTGGCGGGCGCGCGGGTGCAGCGGGCTGACTCGTTGACTCAGTTGGGCCCGCAATCGCCGGCCCTGCTGTATTTGAACTCTCCGAGCAACCCCACCGGCCGTGTGCTGGGCATGGAGCACCTGCAGAAGGTAGTCGAGTGGGCGCGCGGACGGGGCGTCATCGTGGCCTCTGACGAGTGCTATCTGGGCTTGGCCTGGGATGCCCAGCCGCTGTCGGTGCTGCATCCGGCGGTGTGCGGTGGCGATCACACCGGGTTGCTGGCAGTGCACTCGCTGTCGAAGAGTTCGTCGTTGGCCGGGTACCGCGCGGGTTTTGTCGCCGGGGATCCGGAACTGATCGCCGAGCTGTTGGCGGTGCGCAGACATGCCGGGATGATGGTGCCGACGCCGGTGCAGGCCGCCATGGTCGCAGCCCTGGACGATGACGATCACGAAAAGCAGCAGCGGGAGCGATATGCGCAACGACGTGCGGTGCTGCTGCCGGCGTTGACCTCCGCGGGGTTCAGCGTCGACCATTCCGAGGCTGGCCTGTACCTCTGGGCGACGCGCGGCGAAGGATGCCGGGACACGGTTGCCTGGCTGGCCGAGCGCGGCATTCTGGTTGCCCCCGGTGAGTTCTACGGTCCGGCGGGGGCCCAACACGTGCGGGTGGCGTTGACCGCCACCAAGGAGCGGATCGCCGCCGCGGTACGGCGGCTGGGCGAGCCGTGACCGCACCCGTAATCACGGTGATCGGGCGCGCTCGATCTGACAAGATCTGACAACGGCGCCGGCTCACCGCCAGGTCGTGCGCAGCTGCGTGGTCACCGACAGCGGGTTGTCGCCGCGGAACAGATCGAGAATCGCCTGGCCCTCCGGTGAATCCGCCGGCAGCTGTCGGGGCGGGCCGATGTGACGTCGCCACGACTGGGCCAGGCTTTGCCTGCGATCTTTGCGTCGGGCAAACCACCTCGGTACCGCGTGCCAGGCGATCGCCCCGGGCAGCGGAAGCCCCATGGCGGCGCGGGCGGCGAAGATTCCCCGGGCGAAACGCCCGGACGGCGGTGTGAGGATCTTGCGCCCGATCAGGTAGCGCGGTTCGGTCAGCGGCGCGAGCAGCTCATCGAGGGCTTCGGTAAACCGGCGAGACTGCCCGGTGGGCACATCGCCCAGCTCGCACCGGATCCATCCGTCCTGATCCGAAGTCATCCGCAGCGCTTCGAACCCCCTTTCGGCGCCGCCTGCCGCGTTGAGCCCATCGGCGACGGCGGCGGCGAGTTGTTCGAGAGCGTTGGGTGCGTGGGCGAGGCGGCGACTTTCGGCGGCGGCGGCCGTCGCCAACAGTGCGGCGCCCGCTGCGATGATGCCGCCCGCGGTGGTGGCCCCCGCCAGCGGACCGAAGTTGACCGCGGTGACGGCGGCGCCGGCACTGGCACCGATGGCCGAGACGCCGGCAAGCGCACCCCTGGCAAACCGCGCCGGACTGGGGTGACCCGGTACCGGCGGGGTCAATGCCGAGGCCGCGATGCGGGGTGCGGCGACGCCAAACGGGTGCGCGGCTCTTACTCGGATGGTCGCGACATCGATACCTTCATAGGGCTCGCCGATCCGCCACCAGGTCCTCGCTTCGGACCGTTGGCTGGCGCGTTGCAGGGCGCGCGCGGTGATGGCCTGGGCATCGGCGGCCGGTGGACTGTATGGGGACAACGCCGGGTCGCAATGCGTTACCCCGGATTCGATGAGCCCCTGTGGGCTGGCCGCGTAGTGCCAGTCGTGCTTGCGGACCAGCCGCAGGTAGTCGGCGTCCCCCCGCGGATGTTCGGTGGTGAAGCAGCAGACCGACCAGTTGTTGGCGACTTTCTGAGCGTCGTTGGGGTCCTTGCGAATTGCCCGGCCCCGCATCTGCGTGATCGCAGCTTGGGTGGTTGCACTCGTCAGGTCGATGTTGACGTTGACCGCCGCGCAATCCCATCCCTCTCCGAGCAGCGCGCGGGTGCCGATCATGACGCGGGAATGTCCGGCCAGGAAGTATTCGGTAGCCAGCGCCACCCAGGTTCGGGGCGTGAAGGTGCCGCCACCGCGCAGCGTCCGCAGGGCGGGTTGGGTGTCGAGTGGCTCGGCGGTCACGAGCAGGCCGCGCTCGGCGCAGAAGTCGACCAGCTGTGTTGCGATCGCGGCCGGGCAGGCGAAGGTTTGGCCGGTCACCAAAAGCGCGTTGAGGGGGCTGTTCCGCCGGCTGTCGGACGCCGCGAGCATGGCGGTGACCAGCTGGGCCGAACCCGACTGGTTGCTCAGCGGCGCACCCTTCAGCGACGTCGGGAGGGTGCCTGACATCGATTCGAAGTCGCACAACACCAGCGCCCGCAGTCCCGATCCCGGGACGGCGTCTTCGGTGTCGAGGATGTGTGTGGTGGCGGCGATCTTCGACTCCGACAGTGCGCACACCCGATCTACCGGGGAGGTGGCCACTCGTACGCCGCGACTGGTCAGCCGGTAGCCCAAGCTGGGTAGCACCCGCTTGATCGCGGCAAGTGCCTGCGCGTCGCGTGGATCGTCGCTTTGCTGCAGGTGCCCGACGCTGAAGTCGGTCAAGACATTGACCCAATCTTGGGCATCGGGGGGAACCCGGTGTTGTTCGCGCAGGCGGGCACCGTCGGGCAAGGGAATCAGACCGTCGTAGGCGAAGCGCAGACCGCTGCAGGCGAGATCGGGCTCGGCGCGTTCGAACGTCGACCAGGCGATCTGATTGCCGTCACGTGTTGATCTGTCCACGATCCGGGTACGCAGCCAGGAGGCCAGCGACATGCTGCCCACCTGTTGGTCGATGAGTGCCAGCATGAGCTCGGCGAAGCGAGCCCGATGGGTTGCCACCCAGGCCTGTTCCTCCGGCGTCGGTTCGGTGAGATAGATCAGCTCCTGATAGGGCGCGAGGTCGCCCTCCTTGACCAGAGCGGGTGTTGGAACCGCGAAGTCGGCGGCGCCGAATAACTCGTCATGCAAGGTGTGCTGCCAGGCGGTGAGTTCTGTTACCGGGGTTGCGGTGAGCCCGATCAGTGCGGTTTGCGGGCCCAGGACCGACCCGAGCGCGGCGACAAGCGCACCCCAAGTGGCCAGCAGGTGATGGCATTCGTCGAGCACCAGCGTCCAAGGGCCCAACGTTGCCGCCCGCTCGATCAACGCCCTGCCGTTCGGGTGCAACAGCTCCAATAAGGCCTGCTGGTCACGGCTACGCAGCACTTCTCGCCGGACGGCCGAATCCGTTTCGTCGTCGATGACCGCAAGGGACTGGTAGGTCAGCACGTTCATCGCCGACGCCAGGTCGCGCTCGGTTCCACACCTGGCCGCGGACGGGTCCGTCGAGGGAAAGCGTCCATCCCAGGTGGCGGCCCACTGTGCCTGTACCGCCGTGTTGGGCACCAACACCAGGGTGCGCCGGCCCAGCCGGCGCGCCGCTTCCAGTCCGATCATTGTCTTCCCAGCACCTGGCGGCAGGACCAGATAGCACCGGTTGTCCCCGCTGGCGACGTCAGCGTCAAACGCGTCCAACGCTTGCTGCTGATAGACCCGCCAGGTACCGGCGAAGCTCCTCGATTCAAGATCCTGGCGCGGCTCCAGGAGAGCCTACCCTAGCCAGCGGTGTGTGCGGGTCACTGGCAATCGGCACGCATCGTGGCGGCCGCCGGCCGTGGAGACGCTCCCGGGCCCGCCCATTTGTTGGCACCGCTACCCGATGACCCGCTGGACGCGACTGACGGCAAGGGAAAGTGGCAAGCCCTAGTTGCCCCCCACTCTCAATTTATAGGGCACTGGGGGGCTTGCGGCAAGACCGGGGGTGGGGCGCAAAATCGCTGGCCAAGAACGGGATCTGTGGGAATTGGGGGTTGCGAAATGCCAAAGCCGTCGTCGCCGGATCGATCGCGAAACGGGCTCGAACCGATGGCTGACCATGCGGTGGTGGTTGTCGGTGCAGGACCGACAGGGCTGATGTTGGCAGGTGAGTTGGCGTTGGCAGGGGTTGACGTTGCCGTCGTCGAGCGACGGGTCAGCCAGGATCTGGTTGGCTCGCGTGCCGGCGGCCTGCATTCACGCACCATCGAGCTTCTTGATCAGCGCGGCATCGCCGACCGGTTCCTCGCGCAAGGTACTGCCACGCAGGTCGCCCGATTTGCCGCAATCCCGTTGGACATCAGCGACTTTCCCACCCGACACAACTATGGCCTGGCGTTGTGGCAAAACCGCATTGAGCGGATCCTCGCCGAATGGGTTGCCGAGCTGCGGGTTCGGATTTATCGCGGATGTGAAGTCACTGATATCACCCAGGACGACAACGGAGTCGACATCACGCTGTCTGATGGCCCGCCATTGCGTGCGGAATACGTCGTGGGTGCGACGGAGGACGTAGCCTGGTCCGCAGGGCGGTTGGTATCGACTTCCCTGGCTGGGATCCGACAACGAGCGCGCTGATCGCCGAAGTCGAGGTGGCAGTCGGGTCCGAATCGGGCCCGAACCTCGGCCAGGTCCGCCACGACGCCCTCGGCGTCCACGGCTTCACCAGGTTGCCGGACGGTGGTCCGCTACGGGTGGTGGTGACCGAGCGGCAGCTCGATGCCGGCGGGGAACCCAGCCTGGGCGATCTCAGCGCGGCGCTCACCGCCGTGTACGGTACCGACTACGGGATTCACAGTCCCACTTGGATTTCCAGATTCACCGATCTGACGCGGCAGGCCGCGACGTACCGACAGGGACGCGTCCTGATCGCCGGCGATGCCGCACACGTGCATGATCCAGTCGGCGGGCAGGGCCTCAACACGGGCGTCGAGGATGCGGTGAATTTGGGATGGAAGCTGGCCCAAGTGGTCAATCGCAGGTCGCCGGAAAGCCTTCTCGACACCTACCATGCCGAACGCCATCCGATCGTCGCCCGCGTGCTACGCACCGCGATGGCCCAAGTCGCGCTGCGTCGTATGGACGACCGCAAAAAAGCGTTGAGCGACACCATTTCCGAGCTCCTCATGATGGAGGAGCCGCGAAAAAGGTTTGCCGCGATGATGTCCGGGCTAGACATTCGTTATGACCTCGGTGGGGGACACCCGCTACTCGGTCGCCGCATGCCCGATCTGGACCTGGCTACCTCCGATGGCCCGCGGCGGGTCTTCACCTACCTGCATGCGGCCCGGCCGGTGCTGCTCAACCTCGCTGAGCCCGGCCGCTTCGACATCGCGGGATGGCAGCATCGAGTCCTGCCGATTGACGCGAAATATGCTGGTGTCTGGGAGCTTCCGGTACTAGGCGCGATCGCTGCTCCGGATGCGGTGTTGATTCGACCCGACGGGTATGTCGCCTGGGTAGGAGATGACCTCACCGACCGTGGACTCTTCGATGCGCTTACCGCCTGGTTCGGGCGCCCAGCGGTCCCGAGCCCGCGACTGCGGGCATCGGCACCCTGATCAACCACTATGCGGGGTGCGCGCTCGGCAGGTATCAGGCCATGCCGCGGGGATCACCGGGGTCCCCGTCGGTCCCGTTCATGCCGTCGGCGCCCGCACTTCCGGTGCCCGCACGCCCGCTCGATCCGGGGTCACCCCCCTGCCCGCGCAGGCCACCAGTTCCGCCGGAGCCCCCGGCGGCGTTGCTGCCAGCGCTACCGGCGGCGCCTAGCAGGCTGCCCGAACCGCCCTCGCCGCCGGCGCCGCCATCGCCACCGTGGCCGCCGACTCCGCCGTTGCCGCCGGTTCCGCCGTTGCCAATAATGCCGTCGTAGGACAGGTTGTCGCTGTTGCGCACGCCGCCGTTGCCGCCGAGACCGCCTTGTGCGCCGTCGCCGCCCACCCCGCCGGTCCCACCGAGGCCGCCGTCGCCGCCGGCGCAGCCAAGACCGGCCAGCAGACCGGCGCGGCCGCCTGCACCGCCCTGTCCGCCGGCGCCACCGTCACCACCCAGCCCGCCGTCACCGCCGATGCCCCCGGTGCCGCCATCGCCGCCGCTACCTCCCGCGGGAATCTTCTCGCCGAATGGGCCGTGGCCGCCGTTGCCGCCGTTGCCCGCTACGCCGCCATTGGCACCAGCTGCGGCCGCTCCGCCTTGGCCGCCCAGGCCGCCGGCGCCGCCGGCGCCGCCATCGCCGGCCAGCAGTCCGCCGTTCCCGCCGGCTCCGCCCTGGCCACCGCTACCGCCCGCTTGCCCGTTGCTGCCGGAACCGCCATGGCCACCGTCGCCGCCGGCACCGCCAGTGCCGGGGCTGGGAGTGAAGAAGCCACCACTACCGCTGTCGCCGCCTTTGCCGCCGTTGCTGCCGGTACCGCCCACCGCCGTCGCCGCCGTCGCCGCCGTTGGCGCCCGAGCCGGCGTTGGAGATCTTGGACGTGGTGGTGCCGCCGTTACCGCCGTTGCCGCCGTTGCCGCCGTCGCCGCCGGCCGCGCCGTCGCCGCCGGCGCCACCGTTATTGCCGTCACCGCCGGCGCCCCCCGATGTTGCGGACCCACCCGAAAAGTTGTTGGCACCGGCGCCGCCATTGCCGCCACCGCCGCCGGTGCCGCCGAGCGCGCCGGGGCCGCCGTCTCCGGCGAGGCCACCGTCGCCGCCGGTACCTCCCGATGCCGTCGATGTGCCGGGGCTGCCCTGGCCGCCGGAGCCGCCGTCGCCGCCCTCTACCCCGGTCACGGTGCTTGAATCACCCGGACCGCCGTTTTCTCCTACCTCGCCGCCCGTGCCCGAGGTTGCCTGACCGGTCGGGGATACCGGGCCGGGATTGACGGCGTCGGGACCTTGTGCACCCTGTCCGCCCTGCCCGCCGGCGCCACCGGCGCCGAACAGTCCGGCGCTGCCGCCCGCCCCGCCGTTGCCGCCGGTGCCGCCGACCACCATCGCGGTCCCGCCGTTTCCGCCCGCACCACCATTGCCGAACAGCATCCCGCCGTCTCCGCCGACGCCGCCGGTGGCACCCGCGCCGCCGGCCCCACCGGCCCCACCGTTGCCGATGAACCCGGCGGCGCCGCCATTGCCGCCGGTCTGCCCGGCGGCCGCGGTCGCGCCGGCCCCGCCGTTACCCCACAGGATTCCGTCGGCACCACCGTTACCGCCCGGCGTCGTGGCGTTGGCGCCGTCACCGATCAGCGGCCGGCCGAACAGCGACTGCGCGGGCGCATTGATCGCGTTGAGCGTCAGGTCTTGTAGGGCCTGCAATGGAGATGAATTGGCGGCCTCGGCGGCCGCATACGCCCCGGCCCCGGTGTTGAGCGCCGACATGAACCGGGCATGGAAGGCCGAAGCCTGCGCGCTGATTGTCTGATACCCCAGGGCATGCTCGTCGAACAGCGCCGCGATGGCGGCTGACACTTCGTCGGCGCCGGCTGCCAGCAGGCCGGTCGTGGGCAGGGCCGCCGCCGCGTTGGCCATCTCGAGGTTTGACCCAATGGTCGCCAATTCCGAGGTCACCGCCGCCATAGTTTCTGGCACTGCGAATACGAAAGACATCCAACACCTCCGCAAACGTTTGTCTGTTCGAGCCAGCCCCCGAGTGTCTTGATGGCCCGGACTGCTGCAGCTTATCCACAATCAAGACGTCCGCACTGCCATTAACGGAAAATTCATATGACCAAAGTTTTTCAGTCTAATTAATTCGCCACATGATGATTTTTTCGTTGAATGTTGTCAATTCATTCATTGTATTCATAGCTGCTCAACTTAGGGTTCAGGACAGGGCTCCGGCGTTGTTGAGTAGCAGGCTTGTGAGCTGGGGAATTGTGGATTGAGGAGGTCTAGGCGGCGGTTGGCGGTCAAAGCGGTGATCCGGCAGGCTTCGGTGATGTTGTCGGCGCCGTTGAGGCGGTGCAGATTGATCGCGGTGTTGCGTAGCGTTGCTAGGACCTGTGCGCCGTTTCCGGTATGTGCCCTTTGACGGTCTTCGTCGAAGGTGACGTCGCGTATCCAGTGCAGGCTGTTCTCGATTCCCCAGTGTTGACGCATCCAGGTCATGATCGCGGTAGGGCGGGCGTGCTCGAACGGCAGGCTGCAGATGGCATAGACCACCTCCACGCTGCGCTGGTCGGTGGCGGTGATCAAGCGTTCACGAGTGATCCGGATGATTTGTTTTGCGTAGGGGAAGCCGATTCCTCGTGCAGCGGTGATGATTTGCAGGGTGCGGGTCTCGACACGGCCGTGGCCGCGGGAGTCGTCGGTAGCGGCTGCGGGCACCTCGGCCCAGGGCAGCGCGGTGATACGCACAAGTATTTTGGCTTGGTTGGACTTGACGATCATCAGGTAGTGCGACTTCAAGGTGGCGCAGATCAACTTCGCGGTGACGACCTGGGTATGCATCGCATCCACGGTGACCAGCCACCGCAAGCTACCCGGCAGCAGCGTGAGCAGGGCACGTACGCAGGGAATTTCATTGCTTTTCTCGGCGACAGCGAGTTGACCGAGCACCAATCGGGCACGGTGGGCGAACACCGACACGAGATGCGTGGCTGTCGCTTTGGCGCGTAAAGCACCACGCAGCATCTTGCCGTCCAACGCGATCGGCACCAATCCGCTGGGGTCGCTGCTGGCCACGTGTGCAGTGAAGTAACTGCCCATCCTGGCGTTGAGGTCGGCGGGGTCTAGCCGAGACAAAACAGCGCGGAAGGTCTTCTCACTGGGCCGCCGGAACCGGACCCCTAATTGGGCCAACACATCATCGGGAGCGGTGGCCGCCCATGTGGCAAAACCAGCATAGCCGCGCATCCC
Source organism: Mycobacterium ulcerans subsp. shinshuense (assembly GCF_002355775.1). Classification (NCBI taxonomy): domain Bacteria; kingdom Bacillati; phylum Actinomycetota; class Actinomycetes; order Mycobacteriales; family Mycobacteriaceae; genus Mycobacterium; species Mycobacterium ulcerans. The sequence continues at coordinate 1,262,916 of NZ_AP017624.1, forward strand.
CGCGGCAGTGGCCAGAACCGCGATCGCCAACAAAGCCATCAGCGAATACCTCCGACCGCGTGGGTCCCTCGGGTCTGGCACCGAGGCCAACACATCGAGAAACTCCGATCCGATGAGCCCGCTGCGCTCACCAGGACTCCAGCGGTCGAACACCTCTGGAACCGACGACACAGGCAATACTGAAACGGTAGGCACGGGCAACTCCAGACCAACGACGAACAGTAACCAACTCGATCGTTCTCCAGATAGCCCGTGCCTACACTCCGGCCCCAATAGCGCGGCACCAAAGATCATCAACCCAGCTCACAAGCCTGCTAATCAACAACGCCTGAGCCCTGATAGGCGGCTAGATTGTTGCCGCTCTCCAGTTCTTCGGGACTCAGATTCAACAGCTCGAGGAGGTACTGCTCCATCGCGCGATACTTTGGCGATCGCGCGCCACCATCAGGTTGCTGCGGCGTCGGCGATATCGTCGCGGTACTGACACGGTCGCCGAGAATCGGCAGCTGATCGATCAACAGCAGCTGTTTGCACAGTTGCCGCTGGATCTTGCCACTGGAGGTCTTGGGAATGGCGCCGCGGGCCAAGAGAACCAGCCGGTAGGGCACCACCTCGTGGTGGCTGATAATGGCCTGAAGAATCGAGTCCATCGCACTTTCCAGGGTGTCTTGCGCCGGATCGTCTGCCGCGATTTCCGCGGCGACGCCCAGTCGCTCTTCACCATCGACCTCCAGCGTGAAGGCGGCGCAGTATCCGGGCCGGATCGCGGGGTGGGATTGCTCGACCGAGAATTCGATGTCTTGCGGGTAGTGGTTGACTCCGCGCACGATCACCAGGTCCTTCAGCCGACCCGTCACGTACAGGTCGCCATCTTGCACAAAACCCAGGTCGCCCGTACGCAAGTACTGTCCTTGGCCCGCGACGTTGCCGAAGCAGTCTTGGCTTGCGCCGGCACCGTTGAAGTAGCCCCGGCTGATATTGGGCCCCCGCACCCAGATCTCGCCCACTTCGTCGGCAGCGCATGGCGGTTGGGTCTGCGTCGAGACAATGGCCAGCTCCACTTCGGGGCCCGCCGGACCGCAGCAAACGACCTCCGTCAAAGGCGTTGCGGCAACGTCACATTCCACGACCCGGCCCTCGTTGAGCTGGCGCTGGTCCAGCGTCAATGTCTTGACTGCGGGCCCGCGCCAGCCGGTCACGAACACCGTGGCTTCGGCCAGACCGTAACCGGGCCGAAGGGCATCCGGCCGCAGCCCGAACGGGGCAAACGCGGCCAGGAAACGGCGCATCGTCTCCGCCCGCACCGGCTCAGCGCCGCAGTTCAACGCCTTGACGTTACGCAGGTCCAGCCCCTCGCGCTGAGCCGGCGTGCTTTGCTCCACGCAGAGATCGAAGGCGAAGTTGGGCGCGCCGCTGTTGGTACCGCGGTACTGGGTGAGGCAGCGAAGCCAACGCAGCGGGTCCTGCACAAAGGCGGAGGGGGGCATCGAAACCAACGTGGCCCCCAGATAGAGCGCTTGTAGCGCCATGAAGATCAGCCCAAAGTCGTGATACTGAGGGAGCCAGGAGACAAGCAACTCATTTTGGTCTTGTTCCCAATGCCGCTCGATCTGGTGGGCATTGGACAGCAAGTTGGCCTGGGTGAGCATCACCCCTTTGGGCTGCCCGGTCGAGCCAGAGGTGTACTGCAGCAGCGCCGCGCTCTCGGGCGCATACCGCGGGGGTTGCCAGTCGGCCCGGTCGGCGCTGGCGTCGTCGGTGTTCAGCCAGGTCAGCTCCGAAAGCCCGTCGGGCAGAGTGCGCACGTTTTATTGAGAGTCCACCGACGGCAGGTCGGTCAAGAAGACGCGCGCCTGCGCATCTCGCGCAATGGCCTGCAGTCGCAGCAATGCCGGCCCCGACTTGTTCATATTCGGAACCGGCACCGGCACCGCTACCGCGCCGCTGTACAGGCAGGCGACCAGCCCCACTGTCATCTCGATGTTGTCGCGACTGGCCAGGATCACCCGCTCGCCTTGCGCCCCCCGCGCCTGCAGCACCGCCGCCAGATGGGCGGCGCGCGCGTGCAGCCCTTCCTAGCCGATCACCGTGCCGGGCCCCTCGCCTCGGGGCAAAAAGCGCACCGCGTCGGTGGCCGGGTTGGCCTGTATGGCGCACATGACGGCCTCGGCGGCCGTCCGATCTTTGGCTGTCGGTCTCGACATATCTGCTCATTTCTCTGCGGTTGGAGTGTGGCGCCGCCAGCACTACCTTCGAGCGGCTCTACGCTCGAGATCACGAGATTTCCGAACCACCGCGCCGGAGCCGATCGGGTCTGGGCGACAACCGATTTCGGCGAAATGTCTGGCGGCGTTTCCGGCTAGGCCAGGCGAGCGGGCAGTGCCCGTAGGGTGGGCAACACATCAGCACGCCCCGTTGAGTCGAATTGCGGGTGCCGCGATTCGGATCAGTGGTGCGCGGGGCCCCGTATCCACGCCGGGGCGAAACCGCCATCGTGAATCGCCCACGCCAACACCCGGTGGTAAAGCCCAAAGGCACTACGGGAGAATGCATTCCAGCAGCTCCCGAACAAACCTGCAACGACCCCAATCCCCATGCGTATGGAATTAACCGCACCAGGATTGACACTGTCAAGCGATGTGAAAGAACTTGAAGATCCCGCACGTTGCGCCACGGTCTCCGCGTCCTCGTAATGGTCAGACTTTCGCTGCGGACAACCATGTTTCACATCCGGGCGGCCGGAGCACGTCTCAAAATTGAGATGAACCGGTGTCCGGCAGTGGCGACTCGCACCCATTGGCGTTTCGTGCGCTCGCCCCAAGGACGGCCCCGGGCCGTCCCGTGAGGTCACGAGGCCAGGCGAAGGCCGTGCGCCAAGGCGAAGGACAACGCTTGCGGCACGTCGATACGCGCACCCGCCAACGAGGCGCTTCGCCACAACGACGGGTCCAGGTTCGCACCGCGCAGATCCGCGTCGTCAAGCTTGGTGCCGTTGGTGCGTGCCCCACGTAGGTCGGCGCCGCGCAGCACACTCTTGCGCAAGTCGGTCTCGACCAGGCTGGCCTCGCGCAACCGGCAGCCACTCAAATCGACGTCCCGCAGGTCGTTACCGCCGAGCACCGCCAGGGTGAAGTCGACCTCGTCGAGAACCAACGGCCGCATCCGGCAGCTGACGAACACCGAGCCCAGCATGCTGCATTGGGCAAATGTGCTGTGCCACAGCGTGGTGCGCTCAAAGCTGCAGTTGCGAAACGCTGACCCTCGGTGTTCGGATTCGGTGAGATTGACTCCGCCGAAGTTGCATTCGCTGAACACAACTCGTTCGGTGCGCAGCCGGCTCAGATCCTCGTCGCGAAAGTCCCGGCCGGTGAATTCGCAGTCGACCCAATGCTCCACTTGCGGTTTCAAGGACGCTGGCCGCCTGCTGCTGTCAGGCTGGCCAATGCGTATTCGCTCAGCGCGATCAGCGCGTCGGTGGCTGACCTGCGGTCGCAGGCGTCGACGGTGATCACCGGTACCTCGGCCCGCAACATCAGCGCTTTGCGCACCTCGGCAACGGGATACTTTTGCGCACCGTCGAATTCGTTGATCGCAATCAGGAATGGCAGGTTGCGGTGCTCGGAGAAGTCCACTGCGGCGAAGCTGTCCTGCAGCCGACGACAGTCGACCAGGACAATCGCGCCGATAGCGCCGCGCACCAGGTCGTCCCACATGAACCAGAACCGGCGCTGGCCCGGGGTCCCGAACAGGTAGAGCACCAGGTCCTCGCCCAGGGTGATGCGGCCGAAGTCCATGGCGACTGTCGTGGTCCGTTTGTCCGGGGTGGCCTCGAGCATGTCGACACCGACCGACGCATCGGTAACCATCGCCTCGGTGCGCAGCGGCATGATCTCCGAAACCGCGCCGACGAACGTGGTCTTGCCGGACCCGAATCCGCCCGCAACGACGATCTTCGTCGATGCGGTGCCGCGCGCCGCAGAGTGCGCCTCAGAGTGCTTTAAGGCCACGCAGGGTCCTTCCTATGAGTTCGTGGCGCTCATCGCGGGTCGAACGCTCGGTCAAGGTCGCATGCACCCGAAGGTAATCGGAGGTGACCAAATCACCCACCAAGACTCGCGCGACACCCACTGGCAGATCCAGACGGGCGGAGATTTCCGCCACCGAAGGACTGGTGAGGCACAACTGGACAATCCTGCCCCGCACGTCGCTGGGTTGCCACCGGGGCCGCCAGACCCGCGCGCGATGTCTGCACCGGCGCTTCCAACGGAAGGTCGATGTCGGTTCCGGTACGGCCGGCCGTCAGCGCGTACGGGCGGACCAGGCTGGCCTCCCGCGCGGCTTCCGGCGCGGCTAGCGGCGGGTCGCGTCTGTCCATTGCGGCGCGGGCCTCGCGCGGCGGGAGGACTGCACGACGCTGCCGACCCGCTCGGCCAGCAGCGCCATTTCGTATCCGATCTGGCCGATGTCGCATCCGGTCACCGCCAGCGCCGCCAGATGCGAGCCGTCACCGACGCGCATCAGCAACAGAAAGCCGTTCTGCATCTCGACCACCGATTGCAGCACCTGTCCGCCCTCGAACAGCTGGGCGGCGCCGCTGGCCAGGCTGGACAGCCCGGAAGCCACCGCGGCCAGCTGGTCGGCGCGCGCGCGGCAAGTACTCGCTGGCGGCGACGGGAAGACCGTCGACCGACACCAACAAGGCGTGTGCCACCCCGGGAACCTCACGGGCGAACTTGGACACCAGCCAATCCAGCGGGCTGTCCGACAAACGGGTGTTCATTGTTGATCCGGTTCCTGACTGGCTCTATGGGCATGTGCCCGTCCAGTGTGCACACCGCCGAAATGACTGCTCATGGATGCCCGAACCGCATTGGGGTCACGCATGGCGGCCGTGTGCTGGGCGGGCTGATCGGGTGGTAGTCCGCGGTCGGACGCCGGCGGCCGATCCGCCTCGTCCTGAGTGGGCTCGTCGGAGTCGGCGGCACCCGGCACCAGCCGAGCACCCGGGGTACGCACCGGCAGGCCGTGATCCGTCCGGGACTGCACCGGTGTTTCCTGGGCCTCGGCGGCCGCCGACCAGCCGCGGTCCCATACCGACCGCCAATCCAGGTCGGCGCTATTGGCCAGCTCATGCGGATCACTGGTCATCTCGGACAACATTTTTTGGTAGATCGAGTCGTCCCGGACGGGGTCGGCCGGTGCCGACGGCGGCCCGGGTTTGACCGAAGGTGCCGGTTCATCGGGCCCCGCGCCGGCGGCCGGCGATCGCCTGGCAAAAAATGCGGCGGCGTCGGATTGTTGCGGCGCCGCTTGTTCCGGTCGCCCCGCGGGTTGCGCGGTTTCCCACCAGGGTGTCTTCAGCTCACGGCGGCGCCGTGGCGGCTGCTGTTGTTCGGGCTGCTGGCCGGGGACGTCGGCAATGCCACTAGATCCGGGATTGCGCCGCGGCAGCAAACTGACCGGGGGAAGCGGTGGGACGGCGGTGCTGTCGCCGGTGGGCGCGGACCCGGCGGCATCCGGCGCGGGGGCAGGCTCCGAACTCTGAGGTCTGACCACAAACGCGCTCCGCTGCGGCGGCTGACCGGCCGCGGATCCCGGCCGCTGGCCGTCCACCAAGACGGTCCGCGGCAGGTAGACCTCGGCAGTGGTGCCGCCGCCGGCCTCCCCGGTTGACGGGCCGCGCAACCCCACCCGAATCCCGTGCCGCGCAGCCAACCGGCCCACCACAAAAAGGCCCATGTGTCGAGCGTTGGCGGGAGTCACCTCGCCACCGGAGTGCAGTCGCATGTTGGCCATGCGCCGATCCGACTCGGTCATGCCCAGCCCGGAGTCCGCGATCCGCAGCAGGACCCCTCCCTCACTGCCACGCACCGCCGATACTCGAACCGGCGCGGTCGGCGGCGAATAGTTCAGCGCGTTGTCGATCAACTCGGCGAGAAGATGAATCACGGCACCCGCCGCAGCACCGATCACCGTGCAGTCGGCCACTCCCCCGGTTTCGACGCGCCGGTAGTCCTCGACCTCGGAGACGGCGGCGCTGATCACTGTCAACAGCGGCACCGGCTCACGGTGGTCACGCGAAATCTGCGCACCCGCCAGCACCAGCAGGTTCGCACTGTTGCGACGCAGCCGAGCGGCCAGGTGATCCAGCCGGAACAGGGTGTCGAGGCGGTCGGGATCCTCCTCGTTGCGCTCCAGCCCGTCGATGAGCGACAACTGCTGATCCACCAGGGACCGGCTGCGCCGCGACATGGTCTCGAACATGTCGTTGACTAGCGATCGCAGTCGCGCCTCGTCCCCCGCCAGCACCAAGACCTGGGCGTGCAGCTCATCGACCGCGTGCGCGACCTGACCGATCTCCTCGGTGGTGTAGACCGGCAGTGGCTCCGGAATCGGCTCGGCGCCCTCCCGCACCTTCGCGATCTCACCCTCGAGGTCGGTGTGAGCGACCTTCAACGCACCGTCGCGCAGCTGGCGCAGCGGCCGGACCAACGCACGCGCCACCAGGAGGACCACGACCACCGCGACCAGGATGGCGCCCAACACCAACACGGTGTCGCGAATCGCGGCGTCACGCCGAGCGCTGGCCCTGGCCTGCACCGCCTTGGTGACCGACTCGGTGGCGTCGTTGATGACCTGCTCGGCGATCCCGCGGGTTATCTGGATCGACTGCAGCAGCTGGGGGTTACCCGCCAGCACGCTGTCCGGATCTGAGATGATCGCCATCCGGGTCACCATCTGCTGGTGCAGGGTCTTGGCGTCCGGTGAACCGACGCCGAGCACCTCGGTCATTCCGAACAGCGTCGAAGGTTCGGTGCCGGCGAGGGTGATCATCGAGTTGCGCAACTGCGCCTCGGGAGCTTCAGCGCCGCGAGTCACCAGGATTTCTTGCAGGGTCATCTGCCCGCGGGCGCCGACGGCCCTGCTCAAACCCTGAACTTCGGCCCGGATCTGCTCGTTGTCGACGCGTACCGAGGCGTTGATGGCGTCCTCTGCCGTCAGCAGCAGCGGCACATAGGCCGTGACGCGATCGCGCAAACTGCTGGTGTTGGCCAGCGTCTGGTCCAGCAGCGCCTGCCCGCCGTTCAGCACGGAGTTGACCCCGGAGCGAACGTCGCTGAGCACGTTGGTGTTCGCCAACCTGGTCTGTAGCTCGTTTTTGCGGGCCGCGAAGTTCTTCTTGGGTCCCTCGACATCGCGTCCGGTGGAACTGGCCAGCAACGCGACATCGAGTGCCGACATGTACTTGGTGATGGCCGGTATGACGTCGGCACGAGCATCCGCCAGCCGCAGACCGCTGGAGTTGGCCATCCCGCCATGGATCCGCAATCCACCCAACACCATCGCCAGCAGCAGCGGCACCACCGCGATGGCGACGACCTTCCACCCCACCGGCCAGTTGCCCAACGACCAGGCGGGCGGGCGTTTGGGTGGAGCAGATTCGGCGCCGCTGGCAACGGGTGCGCCGGGGGCCGCCTCGACCGGTGTGGTCGGGCGGGCAAACATTGTCATGGGATTACGGCCGTGCTACCGGCCGCAGCCCCGATGTGTCCTGCTCGCACAAACCAGAGAACCATGCAAACTTCCCGCTTAATTTCGCCCGCCCGAACAGCTGGGCGCCAAGCAACGCCTGGCAATTCGACGAGTATGACAGCCCAGAGCCGTGGTCTCCATAATTGTTACCGAGCAGATAACCTCGGCCGCAACAGGCCCGCGGGCCGCCGGAGCCTAGGCCGGGCGAAGCAGCGCGACCAGGAAGTCGCAGTCATCGGTGAACGGTCGCAGATCCCAGGTGGATAGCAGCAGATCGGGCACCAACCCGGCGGCTTGCGCGTCGTCGAGGAAGTCGGCGAACGCGTAGTCGCGGCCCGCGCCGAAGCCGATCACCGCTCGGCCGTCGCTGCACAGGTGCGCACGTAGCCGGCCGAGCACTCGAGCCCGGGTGCTCGGGGCCAGGAATGTCATCACGTTGCCGGCGGAGACGATTAAGTCGAACGGCTCGGCAATGCCGCGCGCGGGCAAGTCAAGCTCGGCGAGGTCGCCGACGAGCCACTGCGGGCCGGGATAATCCTGCTCGGCCGCTTCGATGAGCGCCGGATCGACGTCCACGCCGACCACCCGGTGACCGGCCGCGGCCAGATGACGACCCAACCGGCCGGGGCCGCAGCCCGCGTCAAGAATGTGGGCACCGCGCGGCGCGATCGAGTCCACCAGGCGTGCCTCGCCGACCAGGTCTTCGCCCGCGCGGGCCATGGCCCGGAACCGCTCGATATACCAGCGCGAATGTCCGGGATCGGCAGCAACCTTCTGCATCCAGATGCTCTGCTCGACCATGCGAGCATTATCGCCCGGGTGCGGGCGCTGGGCGTGGGCGGCCGGCTTAGCGGAAGGATGGCGTGTTGTGTTCAAGCTGCTGTTCTACTCGCCTCGCATCGCCCCCAACACGGGCAACGCCATCCGGACCGCGGCCGCGACCGGCTGTGAGCTGCATTTGGTAGAACCGCTGGGCTTCGATCTGTCCGAGCCCAAACTCCGGCGAGCCGGGCTCGACTATCACGACTTGGCCTCAGTCACCGTCCACGGCTCCCTCACGCAGGCGTGGGACGCACTGCTACCGGCGCGGGTGTTCGCCTTCACCGCCGGGGCCAGCGTCACGTTCTCCGACGTCGACTTCCGGCCCGGCGATGTGCTGATGTTCGGGCCCGAGCCCACCGGCCTGGACGCGGCGACGCTGGCCGACGCGCATATCACCCAACAGGTGCGTATCCCCATGCTGGCGGGCCGGCGCTCGCTGAATTTGGCCAACGCCGCGGCCGTCGCGGTGTATGAGGCGTGGCGGCAGCACGGCTACCCGGGAGCGCTCTAGCGGCACGTCACGAGGCAGACCGGGCTGCAACCGGCCGGATTTCGACGCTCCGCCATCCGCCGACCTGTGAGTTTTCTGCCAATCAGCTGCAGAAATCCCGTAAGGGAAATCGGGTGCCCCCAACCGCCTTACCGTGCGGGAAATTTCCGGCTCCGGATGTGACGTCCCGAAAGGACAGCAATGTCGTCAATAGCGGTATTCCCCGAGGCGGTATCGGCTGCGGCGGCTGACGTAGCAAACATCGGCCGGGCGCTGAGCGCGGCAAATGCGGCCGCAACGGTTCCCACCACCAACCTGCTGGCCGCCGGCACCGACGAGATATCGACGGCGGTGGCATCCCTGTTCTCCGGCCACGGCCAGGCCTATCAACGGCTCGCCAACCAGCTGATGGCCTTTCACGACCAATTCGCCCAAGCGCTCACCGCCGGCGCGAGCGCCTACACCGGCGCCGAGGCAACCAACGCCTCACCCCTGCAGACCGTGGAACAAAACGCCCTGGGCCTGATCAACGCGCCCACCCAAACCTTGCTCGGCCGCCCCCTGATCGGTGACGGCGCCGCCGGCACCGCCACCAACCCCAACGGCGGCGCCGGCGGCCTGCTCTACGGCAACGGCGGTGCCGGCTTCAACAACGGCGCCACCGCCGGAGCCGCCGGCGGCAACGGCGGCAACGCCGGACTGATCGGCAACGGCGGGGCCGGCGGCAACGGCGGTGGCGGCGCGGCCGGGGGAACCGGCGGCAACGGCGGCTGGCTCTACGGAAGCGGCGGTGGCGGCGGCACCGGAGGCAACGCCCTGGTCGCCGGCGGCACCGGAGGCAACGGCGGCGCCGGCGGCGCCGCCGGACTATGGGGCAACGGCGGCGCCGGTGGACACGGCGGCAGCGGCCTAGCCGGCAACAGCGGCGTCAACCCCACCCCCACCCATGACACGGCCCTCAACGGCGCCGACGGCGACAGCAACATCTACGACGCCGCCACCAACACCGTCTCCGCGACCCCGGGCACCGACGGCACTCCCGGCGGAGCCGGTGTCACCGGTGGAAATGGCGGGGCCGACGGCTCCGCCTCCCAACCCGTCACCAGCCTTACCGCGACCGCCAGTGACGGCGGCAACGGCGCGCAAGGCGGCCAGGGCGGTGCCGACGGTGGCACCAGTGGTGTCGCCGGCGTCGCCGCCTCCTACAACGGTGTCGCCATCGGGGGCAACGGAGGCAACGGCGGCACCGGCGGCACCGGTACGGACGGCCTAGCCGGCAGCGGGGGCGGTTCTGGTGGCGCGGGAGGACGCGGCGGCTGGCTGATCGGCAGCGGCGGTGCCGGTGGCGCCGGCGGTGCCGGTGGTGCCGGTGGCGCCGGCGGTGCCGGTGGTGCCGGTGGTGCCGGTGCCATCGGTGGCGACGGCGGACCCGCCGGCTTTACCGGCTCCAACAACGACAGCGCGGCCTCCACCTTGTACGGGGCCCACGGCGGCACCGGCGGTGATGGCGGTGCCGGCGGCACCGGTGGGCATGGCGGAGCCGGCGGTGACGGTGACGGTGGCGCCGGCGGCGTCGGCGGCGACGGCGGATGGTTGATCGGCGACGGCGGTGCTGGCGGACAGGGCGGTGTCGGCGGCATGGGCGGCACCGGTGGCGCGGGGGGTTCCGGCGTCGCCGGCGCCCATGGCGGCAACGCCACGAGCGCGGTAGCGGCATTCGGTGGCGATGGCGGGGCGGGCGGCGATGCCGGTCATGGCGGCACGGGTGGCGACGGCGGCAACGGCGGCCAGGGAGCCAGCGGTGGCCGCGGCGGGCTACTGAGCGGCGCACAGGGCGTCACCGGAACCGCCGGTGACGGCGGTACCGGCGGTGACGGCGGTCTGCATGGCGCCTTAGGCGCGGGCGGCGATCCGGGCACCGGTGGCGGTCAAGGGTCTGATGGCAACCGCGGTGCCGACGGCCTCGGGGGCCCCGCCTTCGACGGCGCCCGCGGCGCCGACGGCAACCCGGGCTGACGCGGCGCCGACTACCAGCTGTTCCAGTGCGTCAGGCGGTCGGCGGGCAGCCGCTTGGCCGGGCGGAAGTCGGTGCCTTTGGTGTAGGCGATCGGGAACAGCCCGCCCTGGCTGTAGTCGTCGTAGGGGATGCCAAGGACGTCGGCTACCTGCCGCTCACCGTCGGCCAGCAGATGCAGTGTTGTCCAGCATGAGCCCAATCCGCGGGACCGTAGCGCCAGACAAAAGCTCCAGACCGCCGGAAACAGCGAGGCCCAGAAGGACACTCCGCCCAACGGCGATTTGTCTTCCCGGCCCTGGATGCACGGGATCATCAGGACCGGCGCCTCATGCATGTGCTCGGCGAGGTAGGTCGCGGAGTCCCTGACCTTGCCCATCCGCTCACCCCGAGTGTCACCCTCGGCGTACTCGGGTGCCGGCATGCTCAGGTAGCTGAGGGCCCGGGCCAGGTAGACGTCGGCGATCGCCTTCTTCTTGTCCGCATCTTCGACAAACACCCACTGCCAACCCTGCGAGTTGGAACCGGTGGGCGCCTGCAGCGCCAGATCGAGGCATTCCATCAACACTTCGCGCGACACCGGCTTGTCGAAATCGAGTCGCTTGCGGACCGAGCGGGTCGTGGTCAGGACTTCGTCGACGGACAGGTTGAGGGTCATGTCGCGGAGATTACCCCCCTATATTCAGCTTCATGGGTATTCAGGGCTCCGGCGTTGTTGATTAGCAGGCTTGTGGGCTGGGTTGATGATCTTTGGTGCCGCGCTATTGGGGCCGGAGTGTAGGCACGGGCTATCTGGAGAACGATCGAGTTGGTTACTGTTCGTCGTTGGTCTGGAGTTGCCCGTGCCTATCGTTTCAGTATTGCCTGTGTCGTCGGTTCCAGAGGTGTTCGACCGCTGGAGTCCTGGTGAGCGCAGCGAGCTCATCGGATCGGAGTTTCTCGATGTGTTGGCCTCGGTGCCAGACCCGAGGGACCCACGCGGTCGGAGGTATTCGCTGATGGCTTTGTTGGCGATCGCGGTTCTGGCCACTGCCGCGGGGATGCGCGGCTATGCTGGTTTTGCCACATGGGCGGCCACCGCTCCCGATGATGTGTTGGCCCAATTAGGGGTCCGGTTCCGGCGGCCCAGTGAGAAGACCTTCCGCGCTGTTTTGTCTCGGCTAGACCCCGCCGACCTCAACGCCAGGATGGGCAGTTACTTCACTGCACACGTGGCCAGCAGCGACCCCAGTGGATTGGTGCCGATCGCGTTGGACGGCAAGATGCTGCGTGGTGCTTTACGCGCCAAAGCGACAGCCACGCATCTCGTGTCGGTGTTCGCCCACCGTGCCCGATTGGTGCTCGGTCAACTCGCTGTCGCCGAGAAAAGCAATGAAATTCCCTGCGTACGTGCCCTGCTCACGCTGCTGCCGGGTAGCTTGCGGTGGCTGGTCACCGTGGATGCGATGCATACCCAGGTCGTCACCGCGAAGTTGATCTGCGCCACCTTGAAGTCGCACTACCTGATGATCGTCAAGTCCAACCAAGCCAAAATACTTGTGCGTATCACCGCGCTGCCCTGGGCCGAGGTGCCCGCAGCCGCTACCGACGACTCCCGCGGCCACGGCCGTGTCGAGACCCGCACCCTGCAAATCATCACCGCTGCACGAGGAATCGGCTTCCCCTACGCAAAACAAATCATCCGGATCACTCGTGAACGCTTGATCACCGCCACCGACCAGCGCAGCGTGGAGGTGGTCTATGCCATCTGCAGCCTGCCGTTCGAGCACGCCCGCCCTACCGCGATCATGACCTGGATGCGTCAACACTGGGGAATCGAGAACAGCCTGCACTGGATACGCGACGTCACCTTCGACGAAGACCGTCAAAGGGCACATACCGGAAACGGCGCACAGGTCCTAGCAACGCTACGCAACACCGCGATCAATCTGCACCGCCTCAACGGCGCCGACAACATCGCCGAAGCCTGCCGGATCACCGCTTTGACCGCCAACCGCCGCCTAGACCTCCTCAATCCACAATTCCCCAGCCCACAAGCCTGCTAATCAACAACGCCGGAGCCCTGCTAGAGTAGGCGGGGATGGCGCAATTGGCCGAGGAAGCATTTGCCGGCATGAAACTCCTGGCGATCTCCACCACGGAAGAGCAAAAAGATCTCATCCTGCAGCGGTATGGGTCGGCCAAGTACGACTCTGCGACCACCCGCTCTATCGAGTTGCCGCCAAAGCAGGCCAAGGACAAGTTGCTAAACCTGTCGATCACCATGCGGTCGACGGGTTCTGACGTCACGGGGCGCTTCCTCGAGGAGGCATAGCCTCCCACAGCCCCGTCGCCGGGTAACGCCGCGGCCCCGCCTCCATCTGGGGGCGGGGCCGCGGCCGTTACCGACGATCAGCGGACCAGACCCGCTGAATCAAGCGGTCTTGCAAACGAGTGGCCACCACATCATTGATCCAAACCGGTTCGGACGCGGGCTTTTACGTGACGGGAACCTCAGCCGCGGCCGGCAGTAGCGCAGCGGCTGGCAACAACACCCCGCGCGGACGCGCATACCGAACCCAGGTCAGTGCTGCGGCGGCGATGTAGCACAGCAAGAAGATCCAGAACGCGGGTGTCTCCGTGCCCGTACTCACGTAGGACTGGCGCAACACCAGGTTGATCGCCATTGCCCCCAGCGCCCCGAGGGAGCCGGCGAATCCGATCAGCGCACCCGACATCACGCGCTCCCAGTGGCGGCGTTGAGCCCCGTCGAGATTCATCGAACGACTGCGCTTCCGAAACACCGAGGGGATCAACTTGAAGACCGACCCCTTACCGACGCCGCAGAAGATGAACAGCGCGATGAAGCCACAGATGTAGCCGATCATTGTGGTGCCCGTCACCTGGCCGTTGGGGCCACGGGTGAGATCGTCGTGGGTGCTGACCGCGACCAGGAATCCGCCGGCCACGATCATCGCCGCCAACGCCGCGAAGGTGACACGACCACCTCCTACCCGGTCCCCCAGCCTGCCGCCGAAGATGCGCGACAACGACCCGAGCAGCGGCCCGATGAACGCGATCTCTGCGGCATGCAGCGAGGCTTGCGCATGGGATTCTCCAGCGGCAGCGAAGTTGTGCTGAAGCACCTGGCCGAAAGCGAACGCGAAACCCAAGAACGAACCCGAACAGCACAAATAGAGCAGCGCGATGCCCCATGAATCGGGTACCTTGAGTACCGAGCGGACGTGGGCTAACTCGATGACGTGGGTCAGATTGTCCATGAACAGCGCCGCACCCAGTCCGGCGATGGCAAGCAGTACCAGGTAGACCGCACACACCAGATACGGAGCTTCGTGCCCGGCGGTGGCCAAGACCACAAGGCCCACCGCCTGAATGGCCGCCGACCCCAGGTTGGATAAGCCACCGGTAAGCCCCAAGGCGAACCCCTTCAGACGCTGAGGGTAGAACGCTTCAGCGTGCGATAGCGAGGCGGCATAGTTGCCACCCCCCAGGCCGGTAAGCGCCGCACACACCAGATACGGCCACAACGGCAGACCCGGGTTGGCCAGTAGCACTACCGCCCCGATGGTGGGGATGAACAACACGGCTGACGAGAACACAGCCCAGCTGCGGCCACCGAATCTCGTGGTTGCCATCGCATAGGGAATACGCGCCAGCGCTCCGACCAACGTGGCTGTGGCGCCCAGCAGCAGCTTGTCCCCGGTCGAGAAACCGTAGACCGACTGCGGCATGAACAGCATCATGACCGACCACAGATACCAGATCGAGAAGCCCACATGTGCGGTCACGTTGGCCCAGATGAGATTTCGCCTAGCGATGACACTATTGCCGGCATTCCAGGCCGATACGTCCTCAGGATCCCAATCTGCGATGCGATGGGTAGGCGCCATGCGGTAGTTACCTTTCACAGACGACGTCGGGTGAATCATCGAATCACTACTAGTTGCCCGGGAGTCCAACGCAGGGCGTATCGGGGAGTCGGTCTCTTCATCGAAAACCGCTGGAGTTGTTGCCATTTCGCCACCACACCGGGCTTGCCCGCACACAGCGCGTGGAGATGTACCGACACGAGGGCTGTTCTTGGACCGCCGGATGCCGCTTCGGGCGCGTCCAAGCATACCGGGCCGTCGCCGCGGGGAGTCCCGCCGATGATCCGGCCGCGCCCGAGGCCGGCCTAAACAACCCGTCAGCACATGTTGACGAAAACTGTAAGAACACTTGCCATCCTCCGCGTTACATGTGGCCCGCATGTTTGGCAAGCCGAATATTGATCTGTTCCGCAGGGACCGTTGACCGTCGATAATCGACGCGCGGTTATGGCGAGCCCCACCGCCATCTTGGGTCGAAAAAAGATTGCTAGCTGGTCCAACTAGTCAAACCGAATTCGGGGCGCTCAGCAACTCGATACGGCGCATGCACAGGAGATTTCCAGCAGACTGGATCGGTACATCCAGCGACCGTATGCACCCGCTCACACCCTGATTCTCCGAGAGGCCGCCGGGCCAATTCATGGCCAGATATGATTGACCTCCCAGCCCGAGTTCTGTTCTCCTGCACGAGTCCGGATTCCAACGCCGGCGTGCCAGACTCCGGGGCCGGAAGCACGACACAAGCCCACGACGTAGCGCGAGAAGATGTCCAAGGCGCCCAGACGTAGATGGTAGCTCCACTTCGCTGAGCCAAGTAGTTCCGTATGTCACACGACCACAACGCAATCGGGGCTCCGGTCGGCAGATTCCGAAATAACTGGCCGGGTGGACGGCTTGAGCGCGGCGCTCCTCGGCCGGGGCCAGGTCGGTGAACCACGGGTTGGCATCGCCATTAGGGCAGGACCAGCCGTTGGTTTAGCTGGGGCCCCAGGTGGTGGGCAGCATCGGCAGTTGTGGGTCTCCGCCGTGATGGCTGGGTTCGAGAACCGCTATCCCGGCTGGGGATTGAAGAGACTCCGTAGGGGAGGTTCCCGCGAAGCCCAGTGTCCGCACCTGGTGTTCACCGAACATCGCCGCAGCTACCGGGCTTAGCGATGCGGCAGCTGGCGCCGATGTCAGCAGGGTTTCCGGCATGGTGCCCGACGGTCGATTGCCCGTCGGTTCCATTGCAGAAGGCTGATTCGCCGACGAGGCTGTCGCGGTATGTGCAGCAACGGGGGCGGCACTCGCTGTTGCCAGTCCCGCGTTGGCGGGCCCGGTGGGCAAAGTTGCTGGCTGCGCGTACAAGCTTGGCAGCAATGGGAGGTTTCGGGCGATATCAGTATCGAACGCAGCCGATAAGCCGCGCTCAGTGCCGGTCAACGCCACAGCCGTGGCAATCCCCGACGCAAGAAGCACCGCCGAAACCGGTGGCGCTAAAACCGCGGACAGTGCCGCTAAAACCGCGATCAAAGGAGAGAGCAGCACGGCAAGCGCGACGGACAACGCTATCAGCCAAGCCAGTATCTGAACCAAAATGGGAAAGGCTGCGAGAATGTCCAAGACAAGCGCAACCGGAAGCAGAAAGATTGCACCCACGGCCAGCAGGGCAAGCACCAGGGCCGGCAGAAATTGTCCCGCCAGAAGGAGGGCGAGAAGTTCGCCAGGAACTTGCAAGAGCAGCAGAATGCCATCCCAAAAAAGCGAGAGTATGCCGGGTTGGCCGGTCGCCGCCAGAGCGCTGGTTGTGCCGATCTGGGCTTTGAGTATGGGCGGGACTGGTGTGGTGTGGGGCATCGAGGCTAGTGTCGTGCCCGAGACGACGGATCCACATCTGCACGTAGTCGGCTTCGTTGACCGCGATGGGGATGGTGTTGAGCCCAAAGAAATTGGTCGCTAACAGCGCCGTGTGGGTGGTGTGGTTGATGGCCAGCTCCGCCAGTGTCGGCATCGCAGCCAGCGCACTGGTGTAGGCCCCGGCCGCCACCTCGTGCTCGGCCGCCGTCGCCGCGTAGTCGGCGCTGGTGGTGGTCAGCCACGCCAAATACGGCGCGTGCGCATCGACATAGCTCTGCGCGCTTGTGCCTTCCCACGCGGCGGCCGCTCCACCCAGCAAGGTGGTGAGCTCCTCTGCTACCGAGGCGTGTTCGGCAGAAAGTGCCGTCCATGCCGTCGCGGCCTCATACAATGGGCCGCGGCCCGGGCCCGCGCTCAACAACGCCGAATGCACCTCCGGCGACCAGGGCTCCGGCGTTGTTGATTAGCAGGCTTGTGAGCTGGGGAATTGTGGATTGAGGAGGTGTAGGCGGCGGTTGGCGGTCAAAGCGGTGATCCGGCAGGCTTCGGCGATGTTGTCGGCGCCGTTGAGGCGGTGCAGATTGATCGCGGTGTTGCGTAGCGTTGCTAGGACCTGTGCGCCGTTTCCGGTATGCGCCCTTTGACGGTCTTCGTCGAAGGTGACGTCGCGTATCCAGTGCAGGCTGTTCTCGATTCCCCAGTGTTGACGCATCCAGGTCATGATCGCGGTAGGGCGGGCGTGCTCGAACGGCAGGCTGCAGATGGCATAGACCACCTCCACGCTGCGCTGGTCGGTGGCGGTGATCAAGCGTTCACGAGTGATCCGGATGATTTGTTTTGCGTAGGGGAAGCCGATTCCTCGTGCAGCGGTGATGATTTGCAGGGTGCGGGTCTCGACACGGCCGTGGCCGCGGGAGTCGTCGGTAGCGGCTGCGGGCACCTCGGCCCAGGGCAGCGCGGTGATACGCGCAAGTATTTTGGCTTGGTTGGACTTGACGATCATCAGGTAGTGCGACTTCAAGGTGGCGCAGATCAACTTCGCGGTGACGACCTGGGTATGCATCGCATCCACGGTGACCAGCCACCGCAAGCTACCCGGCAGCAGCGTGAGCAGGGCACGTACGCAGGGAATTTCATTGCTTTTCTCGGCGACAGCGAGTTGACCGAGCACCAATCGGGCACGGTGGGCGAACACCGACACGAGATGCTTGGCTGTCGCTTTGGCGCGTAAAGCACCACGCAGCATCTTGCCGTCCAACGCGATCGGCACCAATCCGCTGGGGTCGTTGCTGGCCACGTGTGCAGTGAAGTAACTGCCCATCCTGGCGTTGAGGTCGGCGGGGTCTAGCCGAGACAAAACAGCGCGGAAGGTCTTCTCACTGGGCCGCCGGAACCGGACCCCTAATTGGGCCAACACATCATCGGGAGCGGTGGCCGCCCATGTGGCAAAACCAGCATAGCCGCGCATCCCCGCGGCAGTGGCCAGAACCGCGATCGCCAACAAAGCCATCAGCGAATACCTCCGACCGCGTGGGTCCCTCGGGTCTGGCACCGAGGCCAACACATCGAGAAACTCCGATCCGATGAGCTCGCTGCGCTCACCAGGACTCCAGCGGTCGAACACCTCTGGAACCGACGACACAGGCAATACTGAAACGGTAGGCACGGGCAACTCCAGACCAACGACGAACAGTAACCAACTCGATCGTTCTCCAGATAGCCCGTGCCTACACTCCGGCCCCAATAGCGCGGCACCAAAGATCATCAACCCAGCTCACAAGCCTGCTAATCAACAACGCCGGAGCCCTGCTCCGGCGGCGAAGCCATCCAAACAGACGCCGTCATCAAAGCCCTCCTGGAACTACTCGTCGTCGCATTTCTACACCCAACGCAGGACCCGTGATTCGGTCCAGCAACGCCGCAGAGACCATTTACTCAAGCGATACGCGCCCTGCCTCCGCATCTACATCGGCTGGTGCTCAAATGATCGTCGCCGTCGACCCCTAACCGATCGGCCGGCACGGCCGGCGACATCATTCTCATTGCGTCCAGCTTGACCAGCGCCATCAATTCCTGTGCTTTGCAACGTTATTCATGTGCCGTTCGACACCACGCCAGGACCATCGGCGATACCAATCACCCGCGAAGCACCTCTCGCGCCTGCACCGACCAGCGTTGGCCCGAAAGCTTCACGACACTTCCAGCGTGGACGTTACCTATGCCATCCGAAGCCGGCGCAAGCCTTCCTGGGCAAACGCTATTCACTCATAGATTTTTCATAACGCCTGTATCACCCACGTCCGAGTGATCATGACCAAAAGCGAGTCTGGCGAGTCCCCGTTTACCGATTCCAGCCTACTTTTGAGGCGGCCGGATGTAGACCATCCCGGTCCTATTCGCACAGAAGTGTTGTAAGCCTTGGGAAACCAACTCCGGTCCGTTGTACCGAGGACACCCGGCCCACTTGCATGCAGAGACGACCTTGACCTACAGACTCGATATCGCCGATTCAGCCGTAGCAGTGGCTAACGGTAGGTAGAACACGGCGGCCGTTGCTGCGACCGACGGCGCCTACGGTGGCACGAGCACCGACAACGACCCGATGAACGCGATCTCTGCGGCATGCAGCGAGGCTTGCGCATGGGATTCTCCCGCGGCAGCGAAGTTGTGCCCAAGCACCTCGCCGAAAGCGAACGCGATACCCAAGAACGAACCCGAACAGCACAAATAGAGCAGCGCGATGCCCCACGAATCGGACACCTCGAGTACCGAGCGGACGTGGGCTACCTCGATGACGTGGGTCAGGTTGTCCATGAACAGCGCCGCACCCAGTCCGGCGATGGCAAGCAGTACCAGGTAGACCGCACACACCAGATACGGAGCTTCGTGCCCGACCCGCTCACGCCCGGATTCCAAAGCCGCCGTGCCAGACTCCGGGGCCCGAAGCGCCGGCGGCCTGCCTGGGCGAACTGGTGCAATCTGCTGGAAATCTCCTGTGCATAGCAATCTTCGAGTTGTCGGGCACCAGCAGGGCTCCGGCGTTGTTGATTAGCAGGCTTGTGAGCTGGGTTGATGATCTTTGGTGCCGCGCTATTGGGGCCGGAGTGTAGGCACGGGCTATCTGGAGAACGATCGAGTTGGTTACTGTTCGTCGTTGGTCTGGAGTTGCTCGTGCCTACCGTTTCAGTATTGCCTGTGTCGTCGGTTCCAGAGGTGTTCGACCGCTGGAGTCCTGGTGAGCGCAGCGAGCTCATCGGATCGGAGTTTCTCGATGTGTTGGCCTCGGTGCCAGACCCGAGGGACCCACGCGGTCGGAGGTATTCGCTGATGGCTTTGTTGGCGATCGCGGTTCTGGCCACTGCCGCGGGGATGCGCGGCTATGCTGGTTTTGCCACATGGGCGGCCACCGCTCCCGATGATGTGTTGGCCCAATTAGGGGTCCGGTTCCGGCGGCCCAGTGAGAAGACCTTCCGCGCTGTTTTGTCTCGGCTAGACCCCGCCGACCTCAACGCCAGGACGGGCAGTTACTTCACTGCACACGTGGCCAGCAGCGACCCCAGTGGATTGGTGCCGATCGCGTTGGACGGCAAGATGCGGCGTGGTGCTTTACGCGCCAAAGCGACAGCCAAGCATCTCGTGTCGGTGTTCGCCCACCGTGCCCGATTGGTGCTCGGTCAACTCGCTGTCGCCGAGAAAAGCAATGAAATTCCCTGCGTACGTGCCCTGCTCACGCTGCTGCCGGGTAGCTTGCGGTGGCTGGTCACCGTGGATGCGATGCATACCCAGGTCGTCACCGCGAAGTTGATCTGCGCCACCTTGAAGTCGCACTACCTGATGATCGTCAAGTCCAACCAAGCCAAAATACTTGCGCGTATCACCGCGCTGCCCTGGGCCGAGGTGCCCGCAGCCGCTACCGACGACTCCCGCGGCCACGGCCGTGTCGAGACCCGCACCCTGCAAATCATCACCGCTGCACGAGGAATCGGCTTCCCCTACGCAAAACAAATCATCCGGATCACTCGTGAACGCTTGATCACCGCCACCGACCAGCGCAGCGTGGAGGTGGTCTATGCCATCTGCAGCCTGCCGTTCGAGCACGCCCGCCCTACCGCGATCATGACCTGGATGCGTCAACACTGGGGAATCGAGAACAGCCTGCACTGGATACGCGACGTCACCTTCGACGAAGACCGTCAAAGGGCACATACCGGAAACGGCGCACAGGTCCTAGCAACGCTACGCAACACCGCGATCAATCTGCACCGCCTCAACGGCGCCGACAACATCGCCGAAGCCTGCCGGATCACCGCTTTGACCGCCAACCGCCGCCTAGACCTCCTCAATCCACAATTCCCCAGCTCACAAGCCTGCTACTCAACAACGCCGGAGCCCTGCCCGGCGGGCTGTGCGGGACGTTCACCCTGGACGGATATGAGTTCGTCACCGGTTGCAACGACTTCGGTGGAGGATTGGTCCGCCACCTCGAGGAGCTGGGCGTCGTCACGGAGTTCCGCACGCCCGCGGCGCGATTCCATCTCGGCGAACACCGCATTGAAATGCCGCCAACCCTGCCAACCCTGGCAACGGTGGCCCGGCGCCTGCCCGCGCTTTTCTCGGCATTCCGAACCGTACGCAAGGGCCCGGGCCAAACGCTTGGCCAACTGATCGACGGCGCAGTTCAAGACGGCTTCTGATGGCGGCCGCTGCTATCCCCGCGTATGCGCTGCTGCGTTCCCCCGATGACCTGACGGTCGAGCAGGTGGGCCAGGCCTACTCCAAACAACTCGGCTACCGCTACCAGAAGAGCTATACCCCGGTCGGCGGACCGGCCGCGATGATCGCGGCCATGGTCCAACGCTTCGAGGCGCTCGGAGGCGAGCTGTGGCTTGGTTGTCACAGCACGCAAGTCGAGCGCGTCGGGGCCGAAAAGCGCGTTCATACCTCGGACGCCTTGGTCCCTGCGCGAGTCGTCCTATCCAGTGCCGGGCGTTGGAGCGAGTTCCCGAAAACCACCAAGGCCGGGATGGAGTTCGCGGTGCTGCTTTTTGCGGTTCGCAAAGGCTTTACCTATCCCCGGGGTTATCACACCATCGCCTGGCTGCAGCAGGACATCGGCGAAGAACTCCGCAAACTCGATGCCGGGCAACCCATTTCGCGGCCAAGCTTTCACATCTTTCGATCCGATCTGCCGCAACCGCGCGACCACTACACGATCAACGCCTTCATTTCACTACCACGGGGTGAGGGTGATCCATCCGCGCGGCGACGCCAGGACTTGTCCGCCCATGCCGTGGCAACGATCGACAAAGATCTGCCCGGATTCAAGGACGCGCTGATGTATCAGCGGTTCCTGAGCCCAGTCGAGTACGCGAGCCGACTCGGCCTGCACAGTGCGCCGAGCCCCTTTGTCCCGCCCACCGGCTTTGCCGGCCTACCCAGCTACGACGCGGCGCGCGACACCTATTTCATCGGTACCTCAGTCGGTCCCGCCGGCGAACACGCCGGCGCGGCGTGCCTGTCCGGAAAGATGGCGGCGGATCTGGCCATCAAGCAGTTGCGCCGATGAGGATCTGCATCGGATGGGCTGATGCACTAGGCGACTGTGCTGCTCACCGCTTGAGCCGGATGCGCCACCACACCACGGCCGAGTAGACCACCGACAACGCGGCAAGCATCGCCATATCGAACAGCCATGCCGTCGTCGAGTGCGTCCAGTGGCTGTCCTCGGGGCTCATCGAGCCGGGCACCAGTTCCCGCAGATTCACCGTGGCCGCCGACGCGGCGTAGCCCCAGCGGGCGGGTGTCAGCCACGACAGCTGGTCAAGAAAGATCCGATCGGTCACCGGCACGACACCGCCGGCGAGGACCAACTGGAGCATCAGCGACACCACCAGCAGCGGCATGATCTGCTCGTTCGAGCGCGCGATCGGGGACAGCAGCAGTCCGAGAATCGCTGATGCCATGCAGGTCGCCGCGACGGCGGTGAACAGCTCGAAACTCGGATTGCCGAGCAGTACCGCCGGTTGCGTCGGCGCGCCCTTGCCCAGCAACACGATGTCGGTCGCGATCGCCGCCTGGGCGACGGCAAACGCACAGAACACCGACACCTTGGCGCTGAGGTAGGCCCACGTCGGCAAACCCACGGCCTGCTCGCGACGGAAGATGGCGCGTTCACCGATCAGGTCGCGGATGGTCAGCGCGGTACCCATGAAGACCGCGGCAATGCTGAGCAGATTCAGAATTTGGGCGGCTTCGTCGGGTGTCTGACTGGTCGCGTCGGCAATGCCGAACCCGGTGTCACCCGGAACCGTCAGCGACAGCGCACCCAGAATGAACGGCAGGATAGCGAGGAAGGCGAAGTAGGCGCGGTCGGCGATCACCAACCGAACCTGTCGGCGGGTGATGGTGGAGAACTGGCGCCGCACGCTGGTGTGGGCGGGCGCACCGAGGTCGGTGGGCGTCTGCGGCTGCGCGGGTGCTGCGGCGCGGTGCTGGGCCAGGAAGCGGCGATTGGCCTCGTCCGGATCGGCGCCCACCTTGGCGAAGATGTGGGCCCAGTTGGTGGTGCCCATGGCTGGGCCGATCTGATCGGGCGGACCGAGAAACGCCGTCTTGCCCCCGGGCGCCATCAGCAGCACCTGATCGCAGATATCGAGATAGGTCAGCGAGTGCGTGACCACCAGCACCACCCGCCCGGCGTCGGCCAGTTGCCGCAGCATCATCATGACTTGCAGGTCCAGTGCCGGGTCCAGGCCGGAGGTCGGCTCGTCAAGGATCAGTAGCGATGGTCCGGTGAGCAGCTCGAGTGCCACCGACGCGCGCTTGCGCTGTCCGCCGGACAGCTTGTCGACTCGGGTGTCGGCGTGCTGGGTGAGCTCCAATTCGTCGAGCACACCGGCGACGACCTGGGCGCGGTCCTCTTTGCTGGTGTCGGGTGGCAACCGAAGCTCGGCGGCATAACCGAGGGCCTGGTTGACCGTGAGCTTTCGGTGCACGACGTCGTCCTGGGGGACCATCCCGATCCGGCTGCGCAAGGACGCGTAGTCGGCGTGGATGTTGTGGCCCTCGAAGGTGACCGTGCCAGAGCTGGGGCTGGTGTAGCCGGCGATGAGCCGCGACAGGGTGGTCTTGCCGGCCCCGGAGCCGCCGATCACGGCGGTCAAGGTACCGGGTCGGGCGGTCAACGAAATGTTTTCGAGCAGCCCGTTGCCGTTGATGCTGAAGTTGACCGCGTTGACTTCGAGTCCGCCGGCGCGGGTGGCCACCTGGGTGTGGCGCGCCAGGGTGCCCCCGGTGAACGCGAGGTCGACGTTGCCGATGGTGACGATGTCGCCGTCGCTGAGGATCGCTGACCCGACGCGGATTCCGTTCACGAAGGTGCCGTTGATGCTGTGCGCGTCGCGGATCTCGGTGCCGATCCGGGTCGGTGTCAAAAACGCGTGATGGCGCGACGCCAGCACGTCGGAGACGACGATGTCGTTGCTGGCAGCGCGGCCGATCGAGATGGTGTCGGCAAGCGCGGGCGCAAGGCCCGAGTCGGCGCCCAGGACGTCGACCGTTCGGTCCGGGTAGTGCGAGGCGGTGGTGTGCGCACCTGGGCGGGCGGGCGGCGGGAGCAGCGGTATGGCGCTGGTGAGCTGGGCGCTGGCGACCGGGTCGGGTGGACGGTCGGGCGGCGGGGACGGCCAGCTGGGACGGCTGGGATAGCTGGGCGGCCCCGGCCGGTACCCAGGCCCCGAGGGGGATGGGCCGCCCGACGGCGGCCGGTCGGCTGGGGCGAGTGCAGGCATGGTCTCCGGCGGCGGCAGTAGCCCGATCACCCCCTGGTGATGTCCCACCTCGAACGTGATGCGCGGCCCGTCGGCTCGGCCCAGGTTCATGGCCAGCCCGTCACGGATGTCGATCAGCGGGACCCGACGTCCGTCCACATATATCCCGCTTTGCGAATTGTTGTCGATCGGGACCCAGCTGCCCTGCTCGAAGCGCAGCAGCAGGTGCGCGCGGTCGATGAGCGGATGCGCGACACGCAGGTCGGCGTGCAGATCACTTCCGACGATCACGTCGGGGCCGGCGGCAAAGCTGCGCTGCGACGGGCCCGACCGGACCGTCAGCACCGGCCGCTGAGCTCGCGTCATCACTTCACCCTAGTTGTGCGGGTGTCAGCGCCGCTTGAGCCGAATCTTCCACCACACGATGGCGGTATAGGCGATCGACAACACCGCGAGCATGGCCATGTCGAACAGCCATGCGCTGGCCTTGTGGTCCCAGTGCTGGTCCTTCGGGTCGGTCGGGCCCGGCACCAGCCGGTGGGTTCGATCGTCGACGCCGACGCCGCAAAACCCCACCGGGCGGGCGTGAGCCAGGACAACTGGTCGAGCAGGAAGCGGTTGGTCACCCAGATCATGCCGCCGGAGAACACCAGCTGAGACATGATCGACACCACCAGCATCGGCATGATCTGGTCCTGGGACTGGGCCAGCGACGACAGGGCCATACCGAGCAGCGCCGAAGCGACGCACGTGGCGGCGACGGTGACGAACAGCTCGAATCTGACATCACCCAGCAGCACCGCGTCCGACAGCGGTTTGCCCCAGCCGACCACCGAAATCGTGGTGGCGATCGCCGCCTGAGTGACCGCAAAGGCGCAGAAGACCACGATCTTGGCGCCCATGTAGGCCGCCGTCGACAAGCCGACAGCCTGCTCTCGTCGGAAGATGGGACGCTCTCCGATGAGGTCACGGATGGTCAGCGCGGTACCCATGAACACCGCGCCGACATTGAGCATCACCAGAATCTGGTCGGGCTGGGCGGGATTGATGCCCATCGGGTCCGACATGCCGTACCCGGTCTTGCCGCGCACGGTGAGGGTCAGTGTGCCGATCAGGAAGGGCAACAGCGCCAAGAACACCGTGTAACCCCGGTCGGAGATCACCAGCCGAATCTGGCGACGGGCCACCGTGGAGAACTGGTGCAGCACGTCGGTGTGCACCGGTTCGCCCAAGTCGACCGCCGGGCTGGCCTCGGACGGAAAGGCCGGCTGCTCCTGCTTCTGTTCCAGGAACGGCGGTTGGCTTCGTCGGGGTCGGCGCCCACGTTGGTGAAGATGTCGGCCCAGTTGGCGGTGCCCATGGCCTGGCTGATTTCGCTGGGCGGGCCCAGAAAGGCCGTCTTGCCCCCCGGTGCCACCAGCAGAAGCTGGTCGCACACGTCGAGGTAGGCAACCGAGTGCGTCACGATGAGTACCACCCGACCGGCATCGGCCAACTGGCGCAGCATCAACATCACCTGCCGGTCCAGTGCGGGGTCCAAGCCGGTGGTCGGCTCGTCGAGAATCAGCAGTGACGGTCCAGTGAGCAGTTCCAGTGCCACCGACGCACGCTTGCGCTGGCCGCCGGAGAGTTTGTCGACGCGGGTTTCGGCGTGCTTGGTCAGTTCGAGCTCTTCGAGAACCTGGGCGACCACCTGGGCGCGGTCCTCTTTGCTGGTGTCGGGGGGAAGCCGTAGTTCGGCCGCGTAGCCGAGTGCCTGGCTGACGGTCAGCTGGCGATGCACCACATCGTCTTGCGGAACCATTCCGATCCGGCTGCGCATGGACGCGTATTCGGCATGGATGTTGTGGCCTTCGAAAGTCACCGTGCCCGAGCTGGGACTGGTATACCCGGCGATCAGCCGCGACAGTGTGGTCTTGCCGGCCCCGGACCCACCGATGATGGCGGTCAGCGTGCCGGGGCGCGCGGTCAGCGAGATGTGGTCGAGCAGCTGTTTTCCGCCGTCGACGGTGAAACAGACCGATTTGACCTCCAGGCCGCCGCTGCGGGTGGCCGCCTCGGTGCGGCGGATCAGGGTGCCGCCGGTGAACACCAGGTCGACGTTGCCGATGGTGACGACGTCGCCGTCGCTCAAGACCGCCGAACCCACCCGGACCCCGTTGACGAAGGTGCCGTTGACGCTGTGCGCGTCACGGATCTCGGTGCCCAACGGTGTCAGGGTCAGGAATGCGTGATGTCGCGACGCCAGAACGTCCGGGATGACGATGTCGTTATCGGTGGCCCGGCCAATGGTGACCGAGCCGGCCGGCCGCTCGGCGCCTCCGGACCTGGGTAGCAGCGCATGGAACATCTTGGTCGCGAGGTTGGCCACCTCGGGAGGCTTGGTGGCCTGCTGCGGCGGTTGCGGTCCGGGACGCGGTGGTGGCGGGGGGAAGTTCGACGGTGGTGGGGGTGCCGGGCTGGCGGGATACCCGGTGGGGCGCCACGGGGTCGAGCTACTCGGGTACATGGGCTGGCCCGTTCTGGCCGGACCGGGCGGTGCAGCCCCGGGGTGAAACCGCGCGGTCGGCGGCGCCTCGTGGCTGGTATGGCTTCCGGTCGATGTCGGCCCAAGCGCAACGGGGTGCTGACCGGAGGGGCGGACCATCGAAGGGGTGACCCGCATCGAATCGGTTTGGGGTGGGCGTCCCGCCATCCCCACGTGCCGCCCCACCTCGAAGCTCAGGAGCGGACCGTCGGGGTTTCCGATGTTCAGGCTCTGGCCATCATAGATCTCGACCATGGGTACGCGACGGCCGTTGATGAACGTCACGTTCAACGAATTGTTGTCGATCGCCAGCCATCGGCCCTGGTCGAAACGCAGGAGGAGATGAGCACGCGAGATCAGCGGATGGGTGATCCGCATATCGGCGCGCAGGTCTCGTCCGACCACCACGTCGTGGCCCGCTGCGAAGGTGCGTTCTGATCCGTCGCAGCGAACGGTCAGCGCCGGCGGCGCAGGCTGAGGCATCGCATCAACTTTAGCCAAGCTCCCTTGTTACCCTGCTCCGCCGCGCTCACCGGAAACACCAGCATCCGCGCCGCAATGGGCCTGATACGGGTTGTCGCCGGCCGACCGAGCCTTCCGGCGCCTGGCCGCTTTGCTCACCGCAACCCTCGACGGGCAGCGGTGGACAGGGCGGCTTGTTGTTCGGCAGCGGCGGTGGCACACCCATGCCGGGCAGTCTCATCGGCGGCACCGGCGGCGCCAGTGCCGGCAATCCGCCGGGAAGCCCCGGGGAAGATGGGAATGCGGGCATTGTCGGTGCCGGTGGGCTGTTGATCGGCGGGTAGGGCGAGCAGCACCGATTTCCTTGCCGGCACCCGACACGGATCGGGTCATCGGCTCAGTCCGGCGCCCCGGTGACCACACAGCGGGTGCGGCTGTAGATGGTCGGCATGCACTGGTTGTAGTGCGTGCAAGCCGAATGCACCCGGTTGCCTTCGGCGGCGATCCGGTTGATCAGATCCGGCTCGGCCAGCAGGGCACGTGCCATCGCGACGAACTCGAATCCCTCCGCCATGGCCAGATCCATGGTCTCGCGGTTGGTGATGCCGCCCAGCAAGATCAACGGCATCGACAACTCAGAGCGAAACAGCAGCGCATCCCGCAGCAGATAGGCGTCCCGATAGGGGTACTCCCGCAGGAACTTCTTGCCCATCATGCGCACCCCCCAGCGCATCGGGGGTTTGAAAGCGGCGGCGAACTCCTTGACCGGCGCATCGCCGCGGAACAGGTACATGGGGTTGACCAGCGAACTGCCCGCGGTCAGCTCGATCGCGTCCAGCCCACCGTCTTCTTCGAGCCATTTGGCGGTTCTCAGCGACTCCTCGGTGCTGATGCCGCCGCGAACCCCGTCGGCCATGTTGAGCTTGGCGGTCACCGCGACATGGCTGATCCCGTCCTTGTCCAGGGCGCCGCGGACGGCCCGCACCAATCCACGCGCGACCTTGGCCCGGTTCTCCAGCGAACCACCGAACTCGTCCGCGCGTCGGTTGATCAGCGGAGAAAGAAAGGAACTGGCCAGGTAGTTATGGCCCAAATGGATTTCCACGGCGTCGAAACCCGCCTCGACCGCCAACCGGGCGGCGTTGGCGTGCGCGGCCAGCACGTCGTCGATGTCATCGCGGGTCGCCCTCTTGGCAAACCGCATCGCGATCGGATTGAAGAATCGCACCGGGGCCAGGGCGGTCGCCTTGTTGGAACGGGCGTCGGCCACCGGGCCGGCGTGCCCGATCTGGGCGCTCACCGCCGCGCCCTCGGCGTGGATCGCCTCGGTGAGTCGGCGCAGCCCCGGCACCGCTTCCCGGCGCATCCAGATCTGTTCCCCGCTGGTGCGCCCGCCGGGGGAGACCGCGCAATAGGCGGCGGTGGTCATGGCGATCCCGCCCGCGGCGGGTTGGCGGTGATATTCGATCAGATCGTCGGTCACCAGCGCATTGGGTGTCCGGGCCTCGAAGGTCGCCGCTTTGATGACGCGATTGCGCAGCGTCAGCGGGCCGAGCTGGGCGGGGCTGAGCACGTCCGGCGTGGGGGACATAAGGGCGAGCGTAATGGCGATCGCAAGCGCCGCACCCGGGTTTGCCGGCCGGGTGGCGCGGGGTCAGCCTGACCGGGCCCCGATGCGCTCATGCCAGACTGTCTGGCGTGGGCGCAATAACGCTGGATGGCAAGGCCACCCGCGACGAGATCTTCGTCGATCTCAAACAGCGGGTCTCGGAACTGAACGCATCGGGCCGCACACCCGGGCTGGCCACCATCTTGGTCGGTGAGGACCCGGGGTCACAGGCCTATGTGCGCGGCAAACACTCCGACTGCGCCAAGGTGGGCATCACATCGATCCGCCGCGACCTGCCGGCCGACATCTCGACCGCCACGCTCAACGAGACGATCGACGAACTCAACGCCAACCCGGACTGCACGGGCTACATCGTGCAGTTGCCGCTGCCGAAGCATCTGGACGAGAACGCCGCACTGGAGCGCATCGACCCGGGCAAGGACGCGGACGGCCTGCACCCCACTAACCTGGGCCGGCTGGTGCTCAACACACCGGCCCCGCTGCCCTGCACCCCGCGCGGCATCGTGCACCTGCTGCGCCGCTACGACGTCCCGATTGCGGGGGCACATGTGGTGGTGATCGGCCGGGGCGTGACGGTCGGGCGCCCCTTGGGGCTGCTGCTCACCCGCCGCTCGGAGAACGCCACGGTCACCCTGTGCCATACCGGAACCCGCGATTTGCCCACACTGACCAGGCAGGCCGACATCATCGTCGCCGCGGTCGGGGTGCCCCACATGTTGACCGCCGACATGGTGCGCCCCGGTGCCGCGGTCGTCGACGTGGGCGTGAGCCGAGTCGACGGCAAACTGACCGGTGATGTGCATCCCGACGTATGGGAGGTCGCCGGCCACGTCTCGCCCAATCCCGGCGGCGTCGGACCGTTGACCCGGGCGTTTCTGTTGACCAACGTCGTAGAGCTGGCCGAACAGCGATGACCGTGCGGGATTTCGCCGGGCGCGCGCTGCGCGCTCAATGGCCAATCCTGCTGGTCGGGCTGATCTTCGCGGTGGCGTTCGCGCTGGCCGGGGCAAACTTCTGGCGCCGAGGTTCGTTGTTGATCGGAATCGGTGTGGGTGTGGCCGCCGCGCTGCGGTTGGTGTTGTTCGACGACCGGGCCGGCCTGCTGACGGTGCGCAGCAAAGCGACCGACTTCATCACCATGACCTCGGTCGGCGCCGCGATGGTCTACATCGCGTCCACGATCGATCCGCTTGGTACCGGCTGAGCCCTAGAACCCCGGTACGCCCGGTACGCTGGGTATGGCCGGCACCCCCGGAATGCCCTGCAGGGGGAGATTGCCGCTGGTCACATTGGCCATCACCGACGGGCAGTACATGGAAATCGCGATACTGGTGAAGGTAGCCGCCATCTCCGGAGACATGCCGCTACCGCCGGCGACGACCTTCGACGCCGCCGAATTGAAGGATCCACCCGGCTCGGACAGGACCGGGCACACACTTCGGCCCAATGCCTCCGCACCTCCCGCGTCGCCGTAGTTGACCCCGGCCGCGTTCAACGCGTTGATGAACACGTCGTCGACGGAGTCGGCCTCAGCCGGCGCCGCGAGCGCGGCAGAAGCGGTCAGCAAGCCCGCGGCCCCCGCCAGCAGCCGAACGGTCAATGGTTGGTAGCGCCATGCCCTCATGCTTGCTCCCATCGGATTTGGAGCGCACCAGGGCCATCCGGGCACACTCAAGCAACCTCAGGAACCTTGCTCGCTCGTTGTCACATTTCGAACACGATGCCGTAAAAGTTTGCGCTCTATGTGTATTGGATCTCGGCCGGTATCCCAGCCTTCCGGTAGGTGATGGTGTTGCAACGACACGATCCCGTCACGGCGTGACGCAACACGTGATGCGGCAGTGCGGTTGGCCGCGCGGTGTATAACAATGCGGCCCATGATTTCTCGCCAGACGTTTCTTCGCGGCGCCGCCGCAGCGACGGCGGCCGGGTTGGGTTCGGCCCTATTCGGATCCGCACGTGCTGTGGCCGAACCGGTCAGTGGTTGGAGCGCTCTGGCGTCCTCCATCGGGGGCCGGGTGCTGCTGCCGAGCAACGGCGCCTCATTTACTTCCGGCAAGCAGGTTTTCAACTCGCTCTACAACAACTCGAACCCGGCGGCGGTGGTGACAGTCACGTCGCAGGCCGACGTGGAGAAGGCGGTCGCGTTCGCGGCCGCCAACAAGCTCAAGATCGCCCCGCGCGGCGGCGGACACTCCTACATTGGCGCGTCGACCGCCGTCGGTGCGATGGTGATCGACCTGCGTGGGCTGCCGGGCGGAGTGAATTTCGATGCCGGCAGCGGAACCGTCACGGTGCCCGCCGGGGTGAGTCTGACCGACGTGCACCAGGTGCTGGCCGGCGCCGGCCGGGCAATTCCGACCGGCAGCTGCCCGACCGTGGGTGTGGGCGGCTTGGCGCTCGGCGGCGGAATGGGCGCCGACTCCCGCCACGCCGGCCTTACCTGCGATGCGCTGCGGTCGGCTACCGTCGTGTTGCCCAGCGGAGAAACGGTGACCGCCTCCGCGGAGGATCATCCCGATTTGTTCTGGGCGTTGCGCGGTGGTGGGGGAGGGAACTTCGGGGTTACCACGGCGATGACGTTCGAGACGTTCCCGGTCGCCGACTCCGATGTGGTGCGCGTCGACTTCACTCCTTCGTCGGCGGCGCAGGTGCTGGCCGGCTGGCAGACCTGGCTGGCAGCGGCCGACCGCGACACCTGGGGCCTGGTCGACATGTCGGTAAGTGCCGCACAGGCCAATTGCCATGTGCTGGCGACATGTCCGGCGGGTGCGGGGCGGGGAGTGGCCGACGCGATCAAGTCCGCTGTCGGTGCGCAGCCCACCGGCATCGAGACCAAGACGTTCAACCACATGGAATTGGTGAAGTACCTGGCCGGCGGCAGCTCCGCGAGTTCACCGCGTGGCTTCGTGGCCGGATCCGATGTCATCGGCACCGTGAATTCCGCTGCAGCACAAGCAATTGTCGCGGCGGTGGGGAAATGGCCGCCGGCGTCGGGGCGGGCGTCGGCGCTGGTCGACACGCTTACCGGAGCGGTGGGTGACATCGAACCGACCGCTACCGCCTTCCCATGGCGGCGTCAGTCGGCGGTCGTGCAGTGGTATGTCGAGACGCCCAGCAGTGGGCAAACGGCCGCTGCCACCAAATGGATCAACTCCGCACACCAAGCGGTGCAACAGTTCTCGGTCGGCGGCTACGTCAACTATCTGGAAGCCAACACCGCGCCCTCGCGATACTTCGGGTCGAATCTGTCTCGGTTGACCCAAATCCGCCAGCGATACGACCCCAGCCGGTTGATGTACTCCGGACTCAACTTCTGACGGCTACCCCCTCGGGATCGGGCCGCTCGGGGGGCAGCAGACGGGGTTGGTGACCCAGTAGCCGCCGGTGGGGGGACGGGTTTCACCGGCGAAGCCGTAGAGGTTGGCTGGGTGCGGTTTGCCAGTCGTGGCCGTACGCCCGGCCTGCGGTGCGCGCCACGCCCGGTGCGCGGGCGGCTTTCGCTGGGCCGATTTGGTTCTCCGAACGGTCTATCCACCCGTCGGATCATCCCCTAACGTCTTAGCTGTGCTCGACCACTCGATTTCCGCAGTGTTGCGGGAACGTGCCAGTCTGCGGCCCAGCGAGACCGCATTCACCTTCATCGATTACGAACGGGACTGGGCGGGGATTGCGGAAACTCTGACGTGGCCACAACTGCATCGGCGGACGTGCAACGTCGCGCGGGAGCTCAAAGCCTGCGGGGCGACCGGGGACCGCGCCGTGGTGCTGGCGCCGCAGGGACTTGACTACATCGTTGCGTTTCTCGGCGCACTGCAGGCCGGTCAGATCGCGGTTCCGCTCTCGGCTCCGCTGGGCGGGGCCAGCGACGAGCGCGTTGGTTCGGTGTTGCGCGACGCGTTGCCCTCGGCCATTCTCACCACGTCCCCGATCGCCGGCGACGTCGCCGAGTGCATCACGTTGACGCCGGGGGAGCGCGCGCCCTCAGTCATCGAGGTTGACCTGCTGGACCCCGACTCCGGGCAAGGACCCGCCGCCGAGTCCGACAGCGGGTCAGACATTGCGTATCTGCAGTACACCTCCGGGTCGACCCGGACGCCGGCGGGCGTCGTGGTCTCGCACAGAAACCTTCTGGCCAATGTCGAACAGGGCATGTCCGCCTATTTCGGCGACCACGGGCGCGCTGCCCCGCCCGACACGACCGTGGTGTCGTGGCTGCCGTTTTTTCACGACATGGGCTTGATGTTCGGAATCATCATGCCGCTGCTGGAGGGATTCCACAGCGTGCTCACCAGCCCGATATCGTTCTTGCAGCGCCCGGCCCGGTGGATGCAGTTGCTGGCCAGCAACTGTCAGGTGTTTTCGGCAGCACCGAACATCGCTTTCGAATTGGCGGCACGAAAGACATCAGACGACGACCTGGCCGGGCTTGACCTCGGCGGCGTGCGCAACATTCTCAGTGGTGCCGAGTGGGTACAACCCGCGACGCTGGCGCGCTTCGCGCAGCGGTTCGCCCGCTTCCACCTTCATCCCAGGGCACTACGGCCGTCATACGGGCTCGCGGAAGCCACCGTGTTCGTGGCAATCCGCGAATGGGGCCAACCGCCGGTGACCGTTTACTTCGACTCCGACGAACTGACCGCCGGCCACGCGAAGCGGTGCACAACCGGGACCGGTACGGCGCTGATCAGTTACGGCGCAGCGCAATCGCCGACGGTACGCATCGTCGACCCGCAGACCGCCACCGAGTGTCCGGCCGGCGTGGTCGGCGAGATCTGGGTGCACGGCGACAACGTCGCGGCCGGCTACTGGCACCGGCCCCAAGAGACCGAACGCACCTTCGGCGCAACGCTTGTCGGCCCGTCGCCGGGCACACCACCGGGACCTTGGCTGAGAACCGGAGATTTGGGCGTCTTCTCCGAAGGAGAGCTGTTCATCATCGGCCGCATCAAGGATCTGCTGATCATCTACGGGCGCAACCACTCACCCGACGACATCGAGGCGACGATCCAGGAGGTCACTCGGGGCCGCTGCGTGGCGATAGCGGTTCCCGA
Organism: Mycobacterium ulcerans subsp. shinshuense; assembly: GCF_002355775.1. Taxonomy (NCBI): domain Bacteria; kingdom Bacillati; phylum Actinomycetota; class Actinomycetes; order Mycobacteriales; family Mycobacteriaceae; genus Mycobacterium; species Mycobacterium ulcerans. Next base: position 1,296,922 of record NZ_AP017624.1, read on the forward strand.
TGACGGCGGCGTCGAGAAGCTGGTTGTCATTGTCGAATTCAAGACGCGGGAGACGTCGCACGAGGCCACGATGCACCGAATGGGCGTCGTCCGCCGTGACGTCATCGCCGCGATATCGAAGACACACGGTCTCAATGTGGCGGATCTCGTTCTGGTGCCGCCCGGTTCGATTCCCCTGACCACAAGCGGCAAGGTCAGACGACGGGAGTGCCTGCAGCGGTATCTGTACGACGAGTTCACCCGCTTGGACGGGCAGCTCCGCGAACCCGGGCCGCGGGTGGCCGATGCCGCGGCTGCGGATGCGGACGCCGGGGCCGACTCAGGGTTGGTGCAACGGCTGCGACTGCTGCGCCACCAGCAACATGACCTGCTGGTGGTGGTGGTGTGCGCGCAGGCGGCGACGGTTTTGGACTATCCCAGCCCCAACGACATCGACCCCGAGTGGGCGTTCCAGGACCTGGGATTCGATTCGGTGAAAGCCACCGAATTGCTTGACCGTCTGCAAACGGTCACCGAGCTGACATTGCCGCCAACCTTGGCTTTCGACTACCCCACGCCGGTCGCCTTGGCCACCCACCTGGGCCAGCTGTTGAGCGGATCGGTTGCGGTGGCCGCGCCGGTGCAGCCTCGGGTGAGCACCGATGAGCCGGTGGCCGTGGTGGGGATGGCGTGTCGGTTCCCGGGCGGCGTGGATTCGGCTGCGGCGCTATGGGATCTGGTCGCCGGCGGCACCGAGGCGGTGGGGGAGTTTCCGGCGGACCGGGGCTGGAACCTGGCGGAGTTGTTTGATCCCGATCCGGATGTGGTGGGCAAGACCTACGCCCGCGCTGGATCGTTTGTGGCCGACGTCGCCGGATTTGACGCCGAATTCTTCGGTATCTCGGCGCGGGAAGCCCAAACCATGGATCCCCAGCAGCGGTTGCTGCTGGAAGTGTGTTGGGAAGCGTTGGAAACCGCCCAGATTGATCCGGCCGCGTTGCTGCGCTCGAAGACCGGGGTGTTCGTCGGAGCGTGGTCACAGCAATACGGCGGTGGGTCCGAAGGCGCGGAGGGATACGGCTTGACCGGTCTGTCCACCAGCGTGGCTTCCGGTCGTGTCGCCTATGCGCTGGGTTTGCAGGGGCCCGCCATCACCATCGACACGGCGTGCTCTTCGTCGCTGGTGGCCGCGCATTTGGCGTGTCAGTCCTTGCACACCGGAGAGTCGACTCTTGCCCTCGCCGGGGGCGTCACCGTGATGACCGCGCCGGCGGTGTTCACCGAGTTCGCCCGGCAGCGCGGGCTGGCCGCAGATGGGCGCTGCAAAGCGTTTTCCGCCGCCGCCGATGGCACCGGCTGGGGCGAAGGGGCCGCGGTGCTGGTGCTGGAACGGCTCAGCGATGCAAATCGCAACGGCCACCCGGTGTTGGCGGTCATCGCCGGATCGGCGATCAACCAAGATGGCGCCTCAAACGGTTTGACCGCCCCCAGCGGGCCCGCTCAACAACGGGTCATCACCCAGGCCGTCGCCAACGCGGGTGTCGGGCTCGATGAGGTTGATGCCGTGGAGGCCCACGGCACCGGCACCACGCTGGGCGACCCGATCGAGGCCGGAGCCTTGATCGCCACTTACGGCGCTGCACATCACCCAGACCATCCACTGTGGCTGGGGTCGATTAAATCGAACATCGGCCACACCCAAGCCGCAGCTGGTGTCGCCGGACTGATCAAGATGATCGCGGCCCTCAACCACGACAGTCTGCCGCCGACCCTCAACGTTGATCGCCCCAGCCCGCACGTCGACTGGTCGGCCGGCACCGTCCGCGTCCTCACCGAGCCGGTGCCCTGGCCGGTCACCGATCATCCCCGTACCGCGGCGGTGTCCTCGTTTGGAATCAGCGGCACCAACGCACATCTGATCCTGCAACAGGCCCCCACCCCGTCGAGCGGGTCGCCTGAGCCGGCCGGTCGGCCCCAGCACGGTGCCGAACTCGGGCTGCCCATGTGGCCCGTTTCGGCGCGAACCCCGGCAGGGTTGGCTGCCCAGGCCGAACGGCTGCACCAACACCTGCTCCGCCATCGGGACCTCGATCTCACCGACGTGGGCTACAGCCTGGGCTGCACCCGCACCCACCACCCGCACCGGGCTGTCGTTACGGTGCCGGCCGCGAGCCCCGATCCCCGGGCTGAGCTGTTGGCGGCACTGCAGGCGTTGGCCGCCGGCGACCCGCACCCTCAACTCGTCCAACACCACCTACGGTCGACATCGGCGGGAAAGACCGTATTCGTCTTCCCCGGCCAGGGCGGCCAATACCCGGGCATGGCCGCCGAGCTATACCGCCGTCACCAGGTGTTCTCCCGTGCGCTTGACGAGTGTGATCAGGCTTTGTTCGGCTGGACAGGCTGGTCGGTAGGTGCCGTGGTGCGCGGTGAGCCCAGCGCCATGGCGCTGGAGCGGGTCGATGTGGTCCAACCGGTGTTGTTCGCGGTCATGGTGTCTTTGGCCCGCACCCTGATCAGCTACGGGATCGAACCGGACGCGGTGATCGGACATTCCCAGGGCGAGATTGCCGCGGCCTATGTCGCCGGGGTGTTCACCCTCGAGCAGGCCGCCAATATCGTGGCACTGCGCAGTGCCGCCCTCGCGGATCTGTCCGGGACCGGGGGGATGGCGTCGGTGTTGCTCGGCGCTGACGAAGTGGCGGCGCGGCTGCGGCCTTACGGTGACGCGCTGACGGTCGCTGCGGTCAACGGCCCCACCCACACCATCATCAGCGGTGATCCCCCCGCGATTGAGGCGTTCGTCGCCGCCGGTGAGGTCGATGGCATCCAGATCCGTTCCATCACCGTCGATTACGCCTCACACTGCGGACAGGTCGAGCCTGCGCGCGAGCGCCTACTCGGCGAGTTGGCCGGGTTGACCCCGGCGCCGGGACGGATTGCCTTGTATTCCACCGTGCATGGCGTCACGTCGGACCAGCCGTTGGACACCACCACGATGACCGCCGACTACTGGTACGCCAACCTGCGACAACCGGTCCGCTTCTACGACAGCATCAAAGTTCTGCTGGCCGCTGCCGAGCAGGTGTTTGTGGAAATATCCCCGCACCCGGTGCTGGCCCCGGCCATCACCGACACCTTGGCCGCCAGCAACGGGCGACGCCCCGGCTCGGTGGTGATTCTGACCCTGCATCGCGAGCGACCCGACCTGGACGCCCTGACTACGACGCTGGCGCGGTTGCAGGTTCATGGTCGTAGCCCGGCCTGGCCGGTGGTGTATCCGCACGCCCGCCCGGTGCCGCTGCCGACGTATCCGTTCCAGCACCATCGGTATTGGCTCACAACGGGACCGGGCAATGACGCGGCTGGTCTTGGTCTGGATCGCGTCGGGCATCCATTGTTGGGGGCGATCACCGCGTTGGCGGACCGAGACGAGGTGATCGCCACTGGCCGGTTGGCTCTTGGTGTGCAGGGCTGGCTTGGCGCTCACCGGGTGGGCGATGTGGTGGTGCTGCCGGGCACCGCCTTCGTCGACATGGCGTTGGCGGTCGGGGATTACGTGGGGTGCCCGGCCGTTGCCGAACTGGTGTTGCACGCCCCCCTGGTGCTTGCCGAAGACACGCCGACCGATATCCAGATCGGCGTGGCCGGCGCCGATGGGGGTGCACGGCGCGTGTTCAACGTCCATGCCCGCACCGGTACCGGCCACCGCGGCGAGACGGGGTGGGTGTTACATGCCAGCGTAATCCTGGCCGCCGGACCAGCCGCTGCCGGCCAACCTCCCATGGCGGCCTTGCCGGTGACGGAATTCGATGTCGCGGACTTCTACCAGCGGCTGGCCGACCGCGGTCTGCACTATGGCCCTCCGTTCTGCTCGGTGCTCGGGATCGGCCACGAGCCGGCAGACCCCGACCACATCTACGCCGAGGTGGCCCTGCCCGCCGGAACCGACATCACCGGCTACGGAATCCACCCGGCTCTGCTGGACGCCGCGCTGCATCCGATGGCCGCCGCCCTGGGCGCCGGGGCGGACTCGGAATCGGCGGCGGTCCGGCTTCCGTTCGTCTTGAGCGGGGTCACCCTGCATGCGACCGCGGCCACCCGGCTGCAGGTGTGGCTGACCCGCAGCAGTGCCGACACCTTCACCCTGTACGCCAGCGATCCCGCCGGCGCGCCGGTGATCAGCATCGACACGGTTGTTGTGCGGGCCCTACCCGACCTGGCGACTCTCACCCCACCCACGACGGCGACGTCATCCGGGCGGGGCTTGTGGGAGCTGGCCTGGCCACCGCTGTCCTCGGCCGGCGCGCCCGGTGCCGCCGCCGTGGCCGAGCCGCCGGCGTGGGTGGTGGTTGCCGAAGATCCCGATGCCGTCTCGGCTGGTCTGCGCAACGGCGTCAGGAGCCCCGATTTGGATGCTGTGCGGCCATGTCCCCCGGTGGTGATTTGGTCCTTGTCCCCGCCGGATCTTCGCGGCGATGACGATGCCGTCGTGTCGAGCATGCATTCGCTGACCCGACACGCGTTGGCCGCGGTTGCGGCCTGGTTGGCCCGCCCCGACACGGCCGAGACGGTGCTGGTGGTTCTGACCTGTCGCGCGGTGGCGATCAACGCCTATGAGCGGGCGCCGAATCCGGCTCAGGCAGCGGTGTGGGCGCTGCTGCACAGCGCCCAAAGCGAGCACCCGGGCCGGATCCGGTTGGTCGACACCGACCACGCCGCCAGCAGTACCGACACGCTGCTACAACTGCTGGGCAGCTGCACGGGTACGGGCGGTGAACCCCAGCTGGCCCTGCGCGCCGGTGTCGCTCACATGCCCCGGCTGGCCCCGGCCCGGGCGTTGACCCCACCCCCCCCACCCCGCACTGGCGGCTAATCACCAGCGGTAGCGGGGATTTGGCCGACCTGACCCTGGCCCCCACCCCCGCACCAGCAGAACTGGGGCCCAGCGAGATCCGAGTGCAGATCCGCGCTGCGGGCTTGAACTCCGATGATGTGGCGGTCGCGTCAGCCGCGACCAGCCACCGCGACGCTGGTGGTGAGGGCCAACAAGACCACCAAGGGCTTGGGGTGGAAGCCACCGGGATCGTCATCGACACCGCCGGCGATGTCGACGACTTCGCGCCGGGGGATGCGGTGATGGGGATCTTCCCCAATAACGCATTCGCCCCCACCGCGGCCACCGATCACCGCGCTGTGGTGGCGATCCCGCCGGGCTGGTCCTGCCCCCAAGCGGCCTCGGTCCCGGTCGCGTTTGTGACCGCATACAGCGCTCTGATCGATATCGCGGCGCTCCGCGCCGGACAGCGGGTGCTCATCCACTCCGGCGCCGGTGCGGTTGGCCGGGCCGCGATCCGCATTGCGCAGCACCTGGGTGCCGAGGTGTTCGCGACCGCCGATCCCGCCGAGCAGCACATCCTGCGCGGGTTGGGCATTCCCGAGGATCACATCGCTTCCTCCCGCGCCCGGGACTTCGGCGACACCTTGGCCGCGGCCACCGGCGGGCGCGGGATGGACGTGGTCTTGAACGATCTGCGCGGCGATCTTGTCGATGCGTCGCTGCGGCTACTGGCCGCGCCCGGGTGCTTTGTCGAGATCGCCAGACGCGACATCCGGGAAGCCACCGACGTCGCACAAACCCATCCCGGCCTGAGATACGTCGTCTACGACATCAGCACGGCCACGCCCGAACGGCTGCAACGCACCTGGGCCGCGGTGAGCGAGCTGATCAATGCCGCGGTCATCGAGCCCCCGCCCGTGACGGCCTACGGGCTGCTGCGCGCTCGCCAAGCGTTTCGGGATATCAGCGAGGCCCGGCCTACCGGGAAAATCGTGCTCATCGCCCCTGCGGCACTCGACCCGGCGGGCACCGTGTTGATCACCGGGGGCACCGGCATGCTCGGCGGCCTGTTCGCCGAACACCTGCTCACTCACTACGGTGTGCGCCGGCTGCTGTTGACGTCCCGACGCGGCCCCAGCGGCGTCGGGGCGGCCGAGCTTGCGGAGCGCCTGAATGGGTTGGGTGCCCAGGTCACCATCAGCGCCTGCGACTGTGCCGACCCCGCCCAGTTGGCGGCCCTGATCGACTCGATTCCCACCGAGCACCCGCTGACCGCGGTCATCCATGCTGCCGGAGTGCTCGACGACGCGGTGACGAGCCAACTCACCGCACAGCAGCTCGACACCGTGCTGGCCGCCAAAGCCGATAGCGCCTGGCGCCTACACCAGTTAACCGCCAACACCGAGCTGGCCGCGTTCGTGTTGTTCTCCTCTGCCGCCGGGGTCCTGGGGGCCCCGGGACAGGCCAACTACGTCGCGGCCAACGCCGTCCTGGACGCCCTGGCCCGCGAGCGCGGGCCAGGAGCCACCAGTCTGGCCTGGGGGTATTGGCAGCCCTCCTCGGGGATGACCGGCCACCTCGATGCCCGCGATCAAGCCCGCCTGACCCGCAGCGGCATGGTCCCGATCACCACCAGCGCGGGTCTGGCTCTCTTCGACGCTGCCCTTGGCGTGCAGCACCCCAATCTGATCCCGGCCCCGCTGAGCACCCGAGCGCTGGCGGCCCTGGCCCGCGAGAGCAGCCTGCCCCCGATCTTCTCGGCGCTGATCAGCACCCGGCCCCAAGCCGCCGTGGCCGACTCACGCGCGCTCGGCGCCCGGCTGGTGGGACTGACCCCCGAGCAACAACACGCCATGCTGACCAAACTGGTCCTCACCGCCACCGCGGCGGTGCTGGCACACCCGGACCCGGCCGCCATGGATCCGGACCAGCCGTTCAAAGACCTCGGTATCGACTCGCTCAGCGCGCTGGAACTGCGCGGAGCCCTGTTGGCCCAATCCGGAGTGGACCTGCCGGCCACTCTCATCTTCGACCACCCCAGCCCCGCCAGCGTTGCCGTCCACCTGGCCGACCTGCTCAGCGTCGCCGCGGTGCCCGCGGCCGCGGCGGCTCAGGTCGGCAAGCGTGCCGCCGAGCCGGCCGACGATAGGCTCGCCTACCTGGATCAAGCGGCATTCCTCGGGCTGCGGGCGGGCTACGGCTCGCTGATCCAGATGATTTGGATCTACGACCGGGCCGTCGATGTAGAGGGGTTGCGGCGTTTCCACCGCAATCTCGGATGCGGGTTGTTGGGACGCCGGATCGAGCGGTCTCCGTTGCCGTTCGCGCGTGATCGCTGGGTCTCGGCTCCGGTGTCGCAGAAGATCGACTTCGCCACAACGCCACGACGGCGCGCAGACGTGGGCGCATGGGCCGATGAGCGGGCGCGCCTGCCCATCGATCCGGAGTGGGGGCCGGGCTGGCATCTTGGCGTCGTTGGACTCGATGACGGCGGCACCGCGGTGAGCCTGGTGGCTTCGCACACGATCGCCGACGCGATCGCTTTCGGCCAGGCGGTGGTCAATGCGGCCGAGGGGAGGACCCAGGATCTGGGTTATCCGGCTGCGGGGTCGCGCATCCTCCGGCGGGCGCTGCGCGAGGATCTCCGGCAAACCGTCAATGAGCTGCCCAAGATCGCGCACGCGTTCGGCGGTGTGGTTCGTCGGCTTCGCCGCGATCGCCAGGAACTGCAATCCTCGATCAAAGCGGCCCCGCCGCCGCCGCGGATGGCCGGTGGCGACCATTCCGTCGAGGTGCCTGCCGTGACCGCCTACATCGACCTGGCGGACTGGGATGCGTGCGCCAAAAGGCTTGGTGCGAAGAGTAACTCGCTTGTGGGAGGGGTTGCCTGCAGACTGGCGGCGAGGGTTGGGCGGGTTCAGGGCGACGGAACGGTCACCCTGCGCATTGTGGTGTCGCTTCGCACCCAAGACGACACCCGTGGCAACGCACTGACGGCCGTTGACGTCGCGGTCGACCCGGCACACGCGGCGACAGACCTCAGGGAGATGCACGCCAAGATCACCCGGGCAATCCTGGAAGGGATGGAGGATCTCGACAACGAGTTCTTGGCGCCGCTGCCACTGGCGGCGATAACCCCGAGGTGGGTGGCCAGGAGGCTGGTTGGGATGGCAGCGGGTGGCCCCACTCTCCCCGTCACTTGCTCCAATGTCGGTGACGTGCCTCCGGCCGCCAACCGGCCCGACGGCACCGATGCCGACTTCGCCTACATCAGACTGGTCGAGCCCGATATCGCCAAAAGCGTGCTCGAGGGCACCGGTGGACGAATGCTGCTGGCTTCGGGGCGGGGCCGCGGCAAGATGTGGATCGGAATCTCTGCGTATCTTGTCGGTCATTCCAACACCAAAGATGAGCTGCGCGAGGTCGTTTCACGTACCTTCGCCGAATTCGGTCTGAATGCGGAGATCGACTGTTAGCGGGCGGGGCCATTGCGCGGCTTGGGAACTCCGCTGACGCTAGCGCCCACGCCCCGGCAGACCGACATGCCCCGGGTTCACCTTGACGTTGGGCAGGTTGATGTTCGGCACGCTGACGTTGGGCACGACTTGTTCGACCGAGTTGAGGTTTGGCACCTTGGCGTCGATGTCCACCGACACGCCCGGGATGCCGAGGTCATCGAGGGGCAGGTCATGGATCGGGGCCGAGCTCGGTTGGATGTGCGGTGAGCTGGCGGGAAAGGCGGCCAGGGTCGCCGCCACACCAGCGGCGGCAGCCGCGAGGATGGTGCAGAGATAGATACGCCTGAGTTGCATGGCGGTTTCCTTCCGACGGGGCCGGGCTGGGGTGCCGGCTCGCGACGACGGGCGACTCGGCTTACTGGCACCGGTCCTTGAAGTCGACCACGGGCTGACGGATGCCGTCCAGGTCGGCTTTCACGTCCGGGTTGGCATTGAGGTAATTCTGCACGTTCTCACGCATTGCATCGCGTTCCTGCCCCCTGAGCCCGGTGAAGAATTCGTTGACATCGGGATGGGTGAACAGATAGGTCGAGGTCGCGGCGGCAACGCCGGCGGAAATGCCGGCCAGGTCGGCGGTCGTGCAGTTGGGTGGGGGATCGGCGACGGCGATCGCCGCGCTGCCCAGCAGCATCGCGGCGCCCAGCGCCCCGGTTGCGATCCCAACCGCGATCGTGCGGTATCCGGTAGGGGCTGCGAGCGACATGGCTGCCTCCTCGGGTTTGTCGAGCACTGCGATCAAGTTCATCGCGCAGACCAGCTGCCTGACGAGGGCCGAAAGTCCCATGCTGGTCGCGAGGCCGGCCGGAGGAGGCGGCCGGGATCTTCGTGTCGGTGCTGCCTGGCTAGGCGGCCAGGGTCGCGCTCACGCACACCGTGACGTACGGCAATGCCAGACCGGCCGAGTTGGCCAGCGCCGGATGCGTGGCCAACAGCTCACGCACCTGATCGAGGGTCTTGGTGCGGACCTCGGCCGGTGAGGTGATGCAGTAGCTGCGCGATGCGACCAAGTCGATCAACGCTTGCGGGGTCAGGTAATTGGTCCACTCCACGTGATGGCGCGCCACACCCGTGAACGGTTCGGGCAGCGTGACTTTGTCGCGCACCGGGTCGCTGTCGCGCCCGATGATCCGGCCCAACTCGCGTACCCAGCCGAGCCGCTCGTCGCGGGTGTTCCACACCAGTCCCAGCCGGCCGCCGGGCCGCAGCACCCGGGCCACCTCGGGGATCGCCCGCGCCGGATCCACCCAATGCCAGGCCTGGGCGACCAGAACGGCATCAACGCTGTTGTCTTCCAACGGTATCTCTTCGGCGGTACCCAGCAGCGCCAGCGTTCTCGGCAGCGACGCGCGCAGCACCTCGAGCATCTCGGGAATGGGGTCTACGGCGACCACATCGAGTCCGCGTTCGACCAGGCGGGTCGTCAACTTGCCGGTCCCCGCACCAAGATCGAGAACGTCGCGCGCCCCTGCCGGCAGCAGCCAGTCGATCGCTTCGGGTGGATAAGACGGGCGGCCCCGCTCGTATGCGGCCGCCGCCGAACCGAACGACAGCGATGGGTCCTGGGCGGACCCGCTCACCATGGACGCGAGCTTCGGTCTTCGGCCAATCGCAGTGTCTTGTGGATCAATTCACCGACGGCCTCGGACTCCATCAGAAACCCGTCGTGGCCACGGATGGAATCGACGACCTCCAGCCCGGCGCATCCGGGCAACAGATCGGCCAGCTCCTGCTGCAACCGCAGTGGGTAGAGGCGATCGGAGGTGATGCCACCGACGACCACCGGGACCGGGCACCCCCGCAGCGCAGCGTGTATCCCGTCCCTGCCGCGGCCGACATCGTGTCTGTTGAGAGCCTCGGTCAGGATCACATAACTACCGGCATCGAAGCGGGCCAGCAGCTTGTCGCCCTGATGTTCCAGGTAGCTCTGGATCGCGTAGCGCCCGCCGTCCGCGGGATCCTCGCCGCCCTGACCGTCGTTGGCGAACCGGCTGTCGAGTTCGATCTCGCCGCGGTAGGTCAGGTGTGCGAAACGGCGGGCGACCTTCAGCCCGGCTTCGGGCTTGCAGCCGGTCTCGTGATAGTCGCCGTTTCGCCAATTCGGGTCAGCCTTGATGGCTGCGATTTGCGTTGTCTGAGTGCCGATCTGGTCAGCGGTGGCGCGCGCACCCACCGCCAGCAGCAGCGCCGAGCGCACCCGATCGGGATGGCCGACAATCCACTCCAGCGCGCGGGCGCCGCCCATGGATCCGCCGACCACGGCGGCAACCTGGGTGATGCCCAGCGCCGCCAGGGCGGCCATGTCGGCTTCCACCTGGTCGCGCACCGAGATCAAGGGAAATCTCGAGCCCCAGGGTTTTCCGTCCCGGGCAAGTGAGCTGGGGCCGGTGGAGCCGCGGCAACCACCCAGCACGTTGGTGGCTACCGCGCACCAACGGTTGGTGTCGATCGGCGCGCCCGGGCCGACCATCCCGTCCCACCAGCCCGGGGTGGAATGCCCGGGGCCGGCGGGGCCGGTGACGTGCGAATCACCGGTGAGCGCGTGCAACACCATCACCACGTTGTCGCGGGTGGGGGACAACTCGCCCCAGCGCTGCAACGCGATGCAGACGTTGTCGATGACCGCACCGCTTTCCAGGCGCAGTGACCCGATATCGACCAGGCGCACTTCGCCTTCGGCGGGCAGTGTTTGGGTGGGCACGTCGGAGATCGTCACGTCGGTGCTCCTCAGATGGCTGCTACTGCCTGTGAATCGCCGCTTAACTCGCGTGCCGCGGCGAACCCGAGCTCCAGGTCGGCCAGGATGTCTTCTATACCCTCGATGCCCACTGCTAAACGCACCAGTCCCGGACTGACGCCGGTGGACAGCTGCTCGGCCGGGCTCAGCTGGGCGTGGGTGGTCGATGCCGGATGGATCACCAGCGAGCGCACATCGCCGATGTTGGCGACGTGGCTGTGCAGTTTGAGCGCATTCACGAATGCTTTACCGGCCTCGACGCCGCCGGCCAACTCGAACGACAGCACCGCCCCGGTTCCCTTGGGGGACAGCTTCTTTGCCCGCTCATGCCACGGCGAACCGGGTAGTCCGGCGTAGTTGACCGTGACGACGTCCTCGCGGTCGGCCAGGAACTCTGCGACGCGCTGCGCGTTGGAAACGTGCCGTTCGATCCGCAGGCTCAGAGTTTCCAGGCCCTGGGCCACCAGGAAGGCGTTGAACGGCGAGGCCGCCGACCCCAAGTCGCGCAGCAGCTGGACGCGTGCCTTGAGGGCATAGGCCGGCGCGCCCAACTCGGCAAACACCACGCCGTGGTAGCTGGGGTCCGGTGTGGTGAATTCGGGAAAACGGCCCTGCGTCCAGTCGAATGTGCCGCCATCGACGATCACACCCGCGATCGCGGCGCCGTGCCCGCCCAGGTACTTGGTGGCCGAGTGCACGACGATGTCGGCGCCCTGCGTGAACGGCCGAATCAGGTACGGCGTGGCGATGGTGTTGTCGACGATCAGCGGTATCCCGTTGCGGTGGGCGACTTCAGCAACCCCGGGGGTGTCGAGCAAGTCGATCTGCGGGTTGGAGATGGTCTCACCAAAAAACGCCTTGGTGTTGGGCCGCACCGCCGCCTGCCACGAGTCCAGGTTGTCGGGGTCGTCGACGAAGCTGACCTCGATCCCCAGCTTTGCTAGCGAGTAATGGAACAGGTTGTAGGTGCCGCCGTAGAGGCGGGGGCTGGACACGATGTGATCGCCCGCGCCGGCCAGGTTGAGGATGGCGAAGGTTTCCGCGGCCTGACCGGAGGACAGGAACAGCGCGGCGACCCCACCTTCGAGCGCGGCGATGCGCTGCTCGACCACATCGGTAGTGGGGTTGCCCAGCCGCGTGTAGATGTTGCCGGGAACCTCCAGGCCGAACAAAGCGGCAGCGTGCGCCGTGTTTTCGAAGGTGTACGAGGTGGTTTGGTAGATCGGCAGCGCCCGCGCGTTGGTGGCGGAATCGGGCTGCTGGCCGGCGTGGATCTGCTTGGTTTCAAATGACCAATGCGCGGTCGGATCTGCGTCAGTGCTGGTGTTTTCGGCGCTCATGAGGCTACTTTCCCTGTCTGCTCAGGGGCCCGTCATGGCGGACCCGCGCTTGCCGTGTAGCCGACTGTGGCTACTCAACCTGGTCATCACCCGGGGCACCCCACCGCGGTTGGAGGGTTGCCGGCCAGCAAGCCGGGGCTTGACGCTGGCGCTCATGACCGATCTGAAGCCTACCGTATCGCGGCTTGCTCGTGCCAACTCTCTGGGCGGGCGGCATCGCCGTCGCATGCCCCGAGCCTGCGAACAGCCCTTGTAATCTGGGCTGATGAGCAACCGCTCGCCCAAACTCACAGCGCGGGAGGAATTGGGCTCAGATGTCTGGTGAACCCAAGATCACGGTCAGCGGCCCGGTCGTGGAACTCGACGGCGACGAGATGACTCGCGTTATCTGGAAGCTCATCAAAGACCGGCTGATTCTCCCGCATCTGGACGTGAAGCTGCTCTACTACGACTTGGGTATCGAGCACCGGGACCGCACCAACGACCAGGTGACCATCGACGCGGCGTATGCGATCAAGAAGCACGGTGTGGGCGTCAAGTGCGCGACCATCACCCCCGACGAGGCCAGGGTCCGGGAATTCAACCTCAAGAAGATGTGGCTGTCGCCGAACGGGACGATCCGAAACATATTGGGGGCACGATTTTCCGTGAGCCCATCGTGATCTCCAACGTTCCGCGGCTGGTTCCGGGCTGGACCAAGCCAATCGTCATCGGCCGCCACGCATTCGGCGACCAATACCGCGCGACGAACTTCAAAGTCGACCGGCCGGGCACCGTGACGCTGACGTTCACACCCGCTGACGGCAGCGAGCCGATCGTGCACGAAATGGTGTCCATCCCCGAGGACGGCGGGGTGGTGATGGGCATGTACAACTTCAGAAAATCCATTCAGGACTTCGCTCGGGCGTCTTTTTCCTATGGCCTAAACGCCAAATGGCCGGTGTACTTGTCCACCAAGAACACCATCCTGAAGGCCTATGACGGCATGTTCAAAGACGAATTCCAGCGAATCTACGAAGAGGAGTTCAAGGAGCGGTTCGATGCCGAAGGCCTGACCTACGAGCATCGCTTGATCGACGACATGGTTGCTGCCTGCCTCAAATGGGAGGACGGCTACGTCTGGGCCTGTAAGAACTACGACGGCGACGTCCAGTCAGACACGGTGGCGCAGGGCTACGGATCGCTGGGACTGATGACGTCGGTGCTGATGACGGCCGACGGCAAGACCGTGGAGGCCGAGGTCGCCCACGGCACCGTCACGCGCCACTACCGCCAGTACCAGGCCGGCCAGCCGACCTCCACCAATCCGATCGCCTCGATCTTCGCCTGGGCGCGTGGCCTGGCGCACCGCGGCAAACTGGACAACACCCCCGAGGTCGTTCAATTCGCGCAGACGCTGGAAGACGTCGTCATCAAGACCGTGGAGAGCGGAAAGATGACCAAGGATCTGGCGATCCTGATCGGTCCCCAGCAGGCCTGGCTCAACAGCGAGGAGTTCCTCGAAGCGATCGCCGAGAATTTGGCGAAGAAGCTGGGCTGACCGGCAACGGCTAGCTGGCCGGCGGTTCGGCGGAGCGCAGGTGCGGGCAGCACTCTTCGATGAAGCCGCTGATCAGCGCGGTGACGCGGGCCGGCGCCTCGAACATCGGGACGTGTCCCACATTGTCGAGCACGGTGACCCGGTGGTCGTCGGGTAGATGGGTGGTGAAATGGCGGCTGTACCGGGGAGCGGGAATGATGCGGTCCTTCCCGCAGATCACCAGATGCGCCGGGACGGCATTTTCGGCGAGCTCGCGCAGACCGCGCAGCAGTAGCGCCTTGACCAGCAGCTGAAGGTAGGCGGGGCAGTGCGCGACGTCATCGATGCAGCCGAGCAGTTCGGCGTCGCTGACGCCGTCGGGCGACGCGCTGATCGCGTAGGTCGCCAACCGGCGGCTAAACGGCAGGCGCATCACCCGCGGCCCGAGCAGCCAAGCCAGCGCTAGCAGCGGGATGCCCATGACGAACTTGATGATCACCTCGAACTTGGCCGGGCTCCACCGCGTCCAGCCACCGGCGGGTGCGATGCCGGTGACACTGCGCGCGCGCCCCCGGCGCTCGAGTTCGAATGCGACCCAGCCGCCCAGTGAATTGCCGACGATGTGGGCGCTGTCCCAGCCCAATTCGTCCATCTGACGCTCGACGTGATCGGCCAGCACCGCCGACGACAGGAACCAGGTACCGGCCCGCGGCCCGCCGTTGTGGCTGGCCATGGTCGGGGCAAACACCTCGTAGCGGCCGGTGTCGGCCAATCTCTGGGCCACTTGCTCCCACACCGCCTGGGACAGCAGGAAGGGGTGCAGCAGCAGCACCGGTTCTCCTGAGCCCAAGTGGATCGGCGCACGGGTCGGCGCCGAGGGTGAAGGGCCAAGCAGACGTCTCATATCACCGACAGTACAAGGTGGTACCGGCGGTATCGCAAGTGTCTGCGAATCGCCGAAATTTGCGCATGAAAGGATCGGGGACACCATGAGCACCCCGACCGGATCCCGCCGGATTTTCTCCGGCGTGCAGCCAACTTCTGACTCACTTCACCTCGGTAATGCGCTGGGCGCCGTCACCCAGTGGGTTGCGCTGCAGGACGACCACGACGCGTTCTTCTGCGTCGTCGACCTGCATGCGATCACCCTCCCGCAGGATCCCGAGGCGCTGCGGCGCCGCACGCTGGTCACCGCCGCGCAATACCTGGCGCTGGGTATCGATCCCGCTCGCGCCACCATCTTTGTGCAAAGCCACGTGCCGGCCCACAGTCAGCTGGCCTGGGTGCTGGGCTGCTTCACCGGTTTCGGACAGGCGTCTCGGATGACGCAGTTCAAAGACAAGTCGACGCGCCAGGGCGCCGATTCCGCGACGGTCGGCCTGTTTACCTACCCGGTGCTGCAGGCCGCTGATGTGCTGGCCTACGACGCGGAGCTGGTGCCGGTGGGGGAGGACCAACGTCAGCACCTGGAACTGGCGCGCGACATCGCGCAGCGGTTCAACGGGCGCTTCCCGGACACCTTCGTGGTGCCCGACGTCCTCATCCCCAAGATCACCGCCAAGATCTACGACCTGCAGGATCCGACGTCGAAGATGAGCAAGTCGGCCAGCACCGACGCCGGGTTGATCAGCCTGCTCGACGCGCCGGCGGTGTCGGCCAAGAAGATTCGCTCGGCGGTGACCGACAGCGAACGCGAAATCCGCTACGACCCCGAGGCCAAACCCGGCGTTTCGAACCTGCTGAGCATTCAGTCCGCGGTCAGCGGCGTCAGTATCGACACCCTGGTGGACGGCTACGCGGGACGGGGCTACGGCGATCTGAAAAAGGACACCGCCGAGGCCGTCGGCGCCTACGTCAGCCCGATCAAAGCCCGTGTCGACGAACTCACTGCTGATCTCAGCGAACTCGAGACGGTGCTCGCGGCAGGAGCCGAACGGGCCCACGACATCGCGAGCAAGACCGTGCAGCGTGTCTACGATCGGTTGGGTTTTCTTCCGCAACGGGGGTAAGTGTTTGACCACGACGACTGAGCCGGCCAAACCAGGAACTTTGGATAGGCTGCGAGCCCGGTATGGGTGGTTCGACCACGCGATGCGCGCCGCCAAGCGATTCAATAAGCAGCGCGGCGGCTTCTTCGCCGGAGGTCTGACCTACTACACGATTTTCGCGTTGTTTCCTTTGCTGATGGTCGGTTTCGCCGTATTCGGCTTCGTGCTGGCCAGCCATCCCGACCTGCTCAAGACGATTGACGGCAAGATCCGGGAGTCGGTCTCAGGGGCCTTGAGTCAACAGCTGGTCGGGCTGATGAATTCGGCGATCGATGCGCGGGCATCCGTCGGCCTGATCGGCCTGGCGAGCGCGTCATGGGCGGGCTTGACCTGGATGTCGCACCTGCGGGTGGCGCTCAGTGAGATGTGGGCTCATCCGGTCCAGCGGGTGGGCTACGTGCGCACCAAGCTCTCCGATCTGACCGCGATGATCGGCACATTCCTGGTGACCATGCTGACAATCGCGCTCACCGCACTGGGCCACCTCAGGCCGATGGCCACGGTGCTGAGCTGGTTTGGGATACCTGAGCTTGCGATCTTCAACGTGGTCTTCCGACTGATTTCGATACTGATATCGGTGCTGGTGGCTTGGTTGATGTTCACCTGGATGATCGCCCGGCTGCCGCGGCAGCCGGGCCGTCTGGGCACCTCGATGCAGGCCGGTCTGATGGCCGCCATCGGATTCGAACTGTTCAAACAGGTGGCGTCGATCTACCTGCGAACGGTGCTGCGCAGCCCGGCCGGCGCCGCGTTCGGGCCGGTGTTGGGGTTGATGGTGTTTGCCAATGTCACCGCCTATCTGGTGCTCTTCGCCACCGCGTGGGCGGCCACCAAAGATCCATATTCCGAACATATTGAGCCACCCGACCCCGCGATCATCAGCCCGCGCATACAGGTCGAGGAAGGCCTGGGGGTGCGGCAGACGGTGGCCGCGCTGATCGCGGGCGCCGTTGGAGCGCTGACGATATCGCGGCTGTTCCGCCGGCGCCGCTAATCCTCGACGGCCTGCCACTCGCCGTTGGCCATCACCGCGGCCACGCGCAGATCGCGATCGAGCACAACGAGATTGGCGTCAAAGCCGGCCCGCAGGCTGCCCCGTCGTGCCAGCCCGACGGCGCGCGCCGGGGTCGCCGAGGTCATCTGCACCGCGGCGGCCAGCGCCCCGGCATCGAGTGCGGCCCCCGCCCGAGCCCGAAATGCGGCGCGAAAGAGTCGGTCCATGGTGGCCGTGCTGCCCGCGATCGTCGGGGTGCTACACACCCGCGCCACGTTCGACTCGACCTCAATCGGCACCGATCCCAGACGATATGTGCCATCGCCACATCCGGCCGCGGCTATCGCGTCGGTGACCAACGCGACCCGGTCGGGGCCGACGGCCTCGATCACGGCCGCCACCACGGCGGGATGGACGTGTACCCCGTCGGCGATCAATTCGAGCGTCACCGCCGGGTCCTTCAGCAATGCCAGGGCGGGCCCGGGCTCGCGGTGGCCCAGGGGCGCCATCGCGTTGAACAGGTGAGTGGCGACGGTGGCACCGTGGCCGATGGCCTGGCAGGTCTGCTCGTAGGTCGCATCGGTGTGCCCGAGGGCCACCACCACACCGGCGGCCAAGAAGCGCCTTATCGTGTCGGCGGATCCGGGCAATTCCGGGGCCAGCGTCACCATGCGGATGGTGCCGTTGGCGGCCGCCAGCAGCGCATCGATTTCGGCGGGGTCCGGCGCACGCACTTGGGTGTGGTCGTGCGCGCCGCACCGTGCGGGGCTCAGCCACGGGCCCTCCAGATGGATGCCTGCGATGGTGCCCGAGCGGCCCGAGCTGATGGCTTCGGCCAGCTTGGCCACCGCCGAAAGCAGTTGCGCGGGTGCGGCGGTGACCAGGCTGGCCAGCATCGTGGTGGTGCCGTGGCGCAGGTGAAACTCGCTGGCTTGGATCAAGGCCCGGCCACCGGCGTCGGCGTCGGCGAACGACGCGCCCGCTCCGCCGTGCACGTGGATGTCGACGAACCCCGGCACCACGATCGAGTCCGGGAAGTCGAAGTCGGCCAAAGGCGCTGTGCCGGTGCCGCAATTCGCGATTTTGTGGCCCGCCGTCCGTATCCAGCCGGGTCGGCAAAGTTCTCCGTCGATGACCACAGACCCGGCACAGATGAGGGTCACGGAGCTTCCGTCAGCTTCTCCGGCCAGCGTCCGCCGTTCTCCCAGAAGTGCCGAATTTCCTCGAGCTGGCGGCCCTTGGTTTCCGGGGCGTAGCGGTAGACGACGCCGAACGCCACCAGCGCGAGCACCCCGAATACGGCGAACGCTCCCGAACCACCGAGTGAATGCAACATGGTGAGGAAGACGGCGGCAACGATCGCGTTCGCGATGAGGTTGGCGGTCAGCATGGTGCTCGACCCGATGGAACGTAGCCGGGTGGGGAAGCTTTCGCTGGCGTAGACCCAGCCCAGGGAGCCAAAGCCCATCGTGTAGCCGATGATGAACAGCAAGATGCCTGCGAACCCCAGTATCGCTGCGCCCTGTCCGCGGGCGAACACGGCCATCAGCGCGACGTCGGCAACGATCATGATGGCGATGCCCGACAACAGGATTGGCCGACGGCCCACGCGGTCCACCAGCAGCAGGGAGGTGATCACGGCCGCCACACCGGCGATCTGAACCAGCGCCGGCAATCCCAGGAGGGCGAAATCGCCAGTGAAGCCCATGGCTTCGAAGATCCGCGGACTGTAGTAGATGATGGCGTTGATCCCGGTGATCTGGATCAAGAAGCCCAGCGTGATCACAAAGATGGTGGCGCGCAGAAAGGGCGGTCGCAGCATTTCGGACACGCCGCCGCTACCTTCACTCAACGCGGTGCCGATCTCGGCCAGTTCTTCCTCGACATCGGCGGCGGGGTCCACCCGCAGCAGCGCCGCGCGGGCCTCCTGGATGCGGCCCTTCATCACATACCACCGGGGCGTGTCGGGCATGCGGATCAACAAGGGCAGCAACAGCATTGCGGGGACGGTGGCCAGTCCCAGCATCCAGCGCCAGCTGTGCGTACCGGCCAGCAGGTACCCGGTGAGATAGCCGACGATGAGTCCGCTGACGGTGGTGAGTTGGTAGACCGTGAGCAGCGATCCGCGCACCGCGGCCGGAGCGGATTCCGCGACATAGACCGGCACCACGACAATCGAGACGCCGACGGCCAGACCCAGCAAGAAGCGCGCCGCCAACAGCATCGGTAGCGACACCGACAGCGCGCCCAGCACCGCGAACATCGTGTAGGCGACGAGCAGCATCACCACCGACTTTTTGCGCCCGATCGCATTGGCCAGTACGCCGGCGCCCAGCGCTCCCACGATCTGACCGATCACCACCATCGTGGTCAGCAGCTCCTGCTGGTGGGTGCTCAGGCCGAATTCTTCGGTGATGAACAGCTGCGCGCCGGCGATGATGGATAGGTCGTATCCGTAGATGAGCCCGACGCTGGCCGCGGTCAGCGCGACCAGGATGCCCCGTTGCACGTCCGTGCTCAGCCGGCTGTGGCCTGGACCGTGGGCGGCTCAGCAACGCTGCCCGGATCGGTGAAAGCAAAGCCGAATTGGCGGCGGCCGGTGCGGATTGCTTCGCCATCCCGGCTTGAGCCGGCATCCTCGCAAAGGGCAGTCATCCCGATACCGTGACACAGCAGCCGGGGCTAATCAACAACCCGTCGGCCGTGAATTTCAGTGTTGCGGCCGGTTGTTCAGCGAGCGCGCGACCAGCATCAAACCGAACACGATGATGGCACCGATCACCGCGACACCGACTCGCACCGGCAGGGCGTCGGCCGATGACACCAGCCCGGCGGCCTGAGCGTCGGCGAGGCGGCGCGCTTCGGGAGTTTCCTTGGGGGCCACCAGGCTGGGATCGGGTTCGATCAGCGAACCGATCTGGGTGCCCTGGGCGGTGCTGAACCCGTAGTCCAGCAGGTGCGCGGCCTGTTCCCAGGGGGCGATCGGCTGGCGAGTTCCGTGTAGCAGCACCGCGAACAGGCGCCGGCCGTTGTGGTTTGCCGCACCAACGAAGGTCTGGCCGGCGTCATCGGTGTAGCCGGTCTTGCCGCCCAGCGCGCCCGGGTAATTGTACAGCAGGTGGTTGTCGTTCTCCAGCTCGTAGCCGGGATGTTCGCCATGGCCGGGGAAGTCGAAGGTGCGGGTCGCGACGATGTCGGCGAAGATCGGGTTCTGCCAGGCGTATCGGTAGAACAGGCCGATGTCATAGGCCGAGGTGCTCATGCCGGGCCCGTCCAAGCCTGATGGGGTGGCGACGCGGGTGTCGCGGCCACCCAGCTTGGCGGCCAGCATGTTGATCTTTTCCAGCGCCGTCTGCATGCCGCCGAGTTGGATGGCCAGCGCGTGTGCGGCGTCGTTGCCCGAATGCATCAGCAGACCGTGCAGCAACTGGTTGACGGTGTACATGCCGCCGGCGTTGACGCCGACCTTGGTGCCTTCGGCCGCCGAGTCGTCGTTGGTTCCGGGCACGGCCTTGTTTTGGTTCAGCTCCTTGATGGAGACCATCACGACCAGGACCTTGATGATGCTGGCCGGGCGGTGCCGGGCGTGCGGATCGCGGGCGGCGATGATGGCGCCGCTATCCAGATCTCCCACCAGCCAGGCTTCGGCGGAGACATCGCCGGGTACCGGCGGGGTGTCCGGCGCCGCGATGATCCCGCAGCCTCCCAGCGCGTTGCCGCCGACCGGCGCCGAGGGCACCGCCAGCGGCAGGGGAGGTTCGCCGGCCTGGGGGACCTCCGACGAGTCCACCGCGGGCGGGGTGGTGACCCGATATGGGCACTCCTGGGCTCCGCCGTTCGCTTCGGCATTGGGCTCGGCCGACGCCGACGGCAGGGCGGCGGGCATGCCCACCACAGCCGGCCCGGCCGCCATGAAAACGGCTGCGGCCAGGCACGATGCGGCGCGTAATAGGTACATCGTTGTGCAGATTAGGCGATCGCCGCCTCGATTCGGGGGAGCCGCGCTGTTACGGATGTGGCGGAAGTTATAAATAGTTATTTGACAGTGTCAGAAAATGGTATGACACTGTCAAATAACCATGGAATCGTTACTGACTCTCTCCGAATTCGCCGCGGCGGCTGGCTTGGCCGTGCAGGCATCTGGCGCCGTGCCCGACAATCGCCAGGCCAAGCCGATACCGGCGGAACGGATGATCCGCTACTACACCGCGCGCGGGTTGCTGCCCCGTCCCGGAACCCGCGGACGCGCGCTCGCCTATGGCCGGACTCACCTGTTGCGGCTGGTGGCGATCAAGCGGTTGCAGGGCCAGGGCCTGTCGCTCGGGGAGATCGCCGAGCGTCTGGAGGCGCTGTCACCGGCGGAGCTGGAGTCGCTGGCGGCTATCCCACCCAGCGCGATGCCGCCCGGCCTGGGCGACCCGGAGACGACCACCGAGTCCAGCCGCGCCGCCGGCCGATTCTGGCGAGAGGTCCCCGAACCCATCGCCATCCAAGCCGTCGCCGACGGGTCGGCCGAGCATCCGAGCGTCACCGATCTGCGGGCCATCCGGCTCTCCGACACCGTCACATTGCTGATCGACGGCCATGCGTACCCGTTGCCCGAGTTGGAGAGTCTGCGTCGCGCGGCCGCTCCGCTGCTGGATCTGCTTACCGCCGCCACCAACGGCGCCGACGGTGCCACCAACGACGCCCAGGAAAGGATTCGCCATGAGCGTTGAGTTACTGCCACTGATCACCTCCGAACCCGCGGCGCCCGCTGCCACGGGTGCACCCACCTGCGGTGAGCTCAGCGCGGCCGATGGCCGCCGGCTGCCGCTGAAGGCGGTGAGTGTGCAGACCGCCGTGGTCGGCATGACCGCGACGTCAACCGTGCGCCAGCGCTTCGTGAACACCGGCGATACCGCGATCGAGGCCACCTATGTGTTCCCGCTGCCGGCGCGCGCGGGTGTCACCGACTTTGTCGCCGATCTGGCGGGACGGCGCGTGGTCGGCGTCCTCGAGGAACGCGGTCAGGCGCGCGAAGACTACGAGCAGGCGCTGGCCGCCGGGCAGCGCGCGGCGATCGTGGAAGAGGACCGCCCGGATGTCTTTTCGGTGCGGGTCGGCAATCTCGGGCCGGGCGAGCAGGCCACCATCGAGATGTGCCTGACCGGCCCGCTGGCCTTCGAGGACGGCGAGGCCACCTACCGATTCCCGCTTGTGGTCGCGCCGCGCTACACCACCGGCCACCCGGTGGGCGGGGACCAGACCGGTTCCGGGGTGGCCCGCGACACCGATGCCGTACCGGACGCATCGCGGGTGACACCGCCGCTGCTCACCGACGCCGACGAACGTCCCGATCTGCAGATTTCCCTATCGGTGGACGGTGCTGGCCTGCCCGTCTCGGACCTGCGGGCCTCGCTGCCGACCGCCGTGCTGGCGCCCGCGGCCGACGGCCTGGCCCGGCTGCGCGTCGAGTCGGGTGCGCGGGCCGACCGCGATTTCGTGCTGCGTTTCCGCCTGGACCAGGGCCGGCTGTCGTCGTCGGCGCTGCTGGTTGCGGACGCGGCCGGTGCGGATGCCACCGATGCCGAAGAAGGCACCTGGTCGCTGACCCTGGTGCCGCCGGCCGAACCGTCCAGCGCCCCACGCGATGTGGTGGTGGTGCTGGATCGCTCCGGATCGATGGGCGGCTGGAAGATGGTCGCCGCCCGGCGCGCGGCCGGGCGCATCGTCGACATGCTCGATGCCGGTGACCGGTTTTGTGTGCTGGCCTTCGACGACCGGATCGAAACGCCGCCGGCGATGCCGGATGGGCTGGTGCCAGCCAGTGACCGCAACCGGTTCGCCGCGTCCTCGTGGCTGGGTTCGTTGCGCAGCCGCGGCGGCACCGTCATGGCGCAACCCCTCACCAATGCCGTCGAGATGCTCGCCGACTCTGGCGAAGACCGGCAGGCCAGCGTGGTCTTGGTGACTGACGGCCAGATCAGCGGGGAAGACCACCTGTTGCGGTCGCTGGCGCCCGCGGTGGGGCGAACCCGGATCTACTGCGTGGGTGTCGACCGTGCCGTCAACGCCGGCTTCCTGGAGCGGCTGGCCGGATTGGGCAGCGGTCGAGCCGAGCTGGTCGAGTCCGAAGACCGCCTGGACGAGGTGATGGCCCGACTGGCTCGCACCATCGGGCGCCCGGCGCTGACCTCGATCAGGGTGCGCGCCGAAGGAATCGAGGCCATCGAGGACACCGTCACCCCAGACCGGGTTCCCGACGCCTTCGCCGGCGTGCCATGCGTGATCTCCGGGCGCTATCGCGGGCCCGCCGCCGACGCCGTGCTGCACGTGGAAGCCGACGGGGCCACTGGTCGCTACACCGCGACGGTGACCGCCAGGCCGGTGACGGATGCCCGTGCGGTACAGACGATCTGGGCTCGCTCGGTGGTCCGCGATCTGGAGGACGCCTACGCCTGCGGTCGCGGCACCGACGAGCTGGAACAGCGGCTGGTCGCGCACTCCATCCGGTTCGGGGTGTTGTCGCGGTTCACCGCGTTCGTGGCCATCGACCCCGAACGGTCCGAGGCCGGGCCGATCGCCGAGGTCATGCAGCCCGTCGAGCTGCCGTCCGGGTGGGCGCCGGTCACTGGCGGCTTCGTCGGGGCGGCCGCCGCCGTTGCCCGCGGCGGGGCTGCCGGCCCGCCGATGGTCTTGCCGGCCGCCGCCCCGATGCCCACCGCGGAGTCTGCTCCGGTGCCCTCGCTGCGGGATCTGCTGCGGCGGGTGGAGATGGGCATCGGTAGCGACGGCGCCGAACTCGACCCGGAACTCGACGACGTCTGGTCGGCGTTGACCGTTCATCGCGACCGGGCAACCGATCGGGTGTTGGCTTCGGCGCTCACGGTGCTCTGTGATGCCCTCAACCGCTACCTGTGCACCGCCACGAAGGAAAACGCCGAGCAGGTGAAGACCGCCCTCGAGGTGGTCACGCAGGTTGTCGATGCGCGCCTTCCCAAACATCGGGGCCGGCTGGTGAGCAAGCTGCGGTTCTGGGAGTAGATGGGGCAGTGGCGGGGTTGCTAGCCCAGCCCGGCGTTTCCATTGGCGCCCAGCAGGGTGCCGCCGGTGCCACCGGTGCCGGGGTCGCCGGTGGGTGTGCCGTCGGTGTCGGTGCCGGCGTTACCGCCGTTGCCTCCGTCACCGATCAGGCCTGCGTCGCCGCCCTCGCCACCGGTGCCTGTGCCGCCGCCGGCATTGGCTTGGCCGCCCTGGCCGCCGGCTCCGCCGACGCCCAACAGTTCTCCACCGCTGCCGCCGGCCCCGCCATCCCCCCCGTTGCCGTTGCGGGAGATCCCGCCGGTGCCCCCGGCGCCGCCGTTGCCTAGCCAGCCGGCGTCACCACCATGTCACTGGCACCGGCGGGGCCGCTGACGCTAAACGCGCCAGCTCCGCCGGCCCCGCCGCTGGACCACAGCAGCCCGGCGTGACCCCCCTGCCCCCCGTTCCCGCTCGCGGCGACGGCGAACCCGCCGGGCCCGCCGATCCCGCCGCTACCGAACAAGAATCCGGCATTCCCGCCGGCCCCGCCCGTTCCGCCCGTGGATGTGACGTCGAAAGCATCAGATCCACCGGTGCCACCGGCTCCGCCGGCCCCACCGAGCAATCCGGCGTCCCCGCCGGCGCCGCCAATCCCCCCGCCAGCGAGAGCGGCAGGTGTGGAAGGACTTACGCCGAGTCCGCCGGCGCCACCGTGGCCTCCACCGGCGCCGACCAGCCCGGACAACAGCCCGCCTGCCCCGCCGTTCCCGCCGGCCCCCCCGAACCCGGGATTGCCCAAGCCGGCCCCGCCGGCGCCGCCGTTCCCGCCGGCCCCGAACAGCCCGCCGTTGCCCGCGTCCCCGCCGTTGCCGCCCGTAGCTCCGTTGAAGGTGGCGGCGCCGCCGGTGCCGCCGGTGCCGCCGTCTCCGGATAGCCAGCCGCCGGCTCCGCCGGCTCCGCCATTACCGGTGGTGGATCGCGCACCGGCCCCGCCGGTGCCGCCGGTGCCCCATAGTCCGGCGGCGCCGCCCGAGCCGCCGGCCCCGTCCGAGCCTGCTACGGCGGAGCCGCCCGCTCCGCCGTCGCCGAGCAGCCAGCCGCCGGGGGTGCCGTCGGCGCCGCTGTCGGCGGGTGCGGGGGTGCCGTTGCCGATTAGCGGCCGTCCGGTCAGGTCCTGGACGGGGGAGTTGATCGCCACCAGCGCCTGCTGCTGGGCGACATGGATGGGTGAGGTGCTGGTGGGGGCGTTGTATCCGTCCAGCCCCAATAGCAGCCCGCCGATGCCTCCGGCGCCGGTAGTGCCGGTGGTGGGGCCGATTCCTCCGATGCCGCCGTTGCCGCCATTGCCGACTACCACGGCATTGCCACCGGTGCCACCGGCACCTCCGTCAGTGGGGCCGTGCCCGCCTGCGCCGCCGGCACCGCCATTGCCGAGCAGTGTCCCGCCGGTGCCGCCGCCACCACCGTCACCGCCACTCCCGATGTTGGCGGCTCCCCCGGTGCCCCCGGCGCCGCCGTCGCCCAGCCAGCCCGCACCACCCCCCGCACCACCCTCGCCCCCGGTCTCGCCGAAGCCGCCGGTACCGCCGGCGCCTCCGTTGGAGAACAACAGTCCCGCATCCCCACCGGACCCACCCGCACCACCGGCACCGCCGTACCCGCCGGTGCCGCCGGTGCCGCCGCTGCCGAATGCCCACCCGCCATCACCACCGGCGCCTCCCGCGCCCCCGGAGCCACCGCCGAAGGTGTCCCCACCGGCGCCCCCCGGCCCGCCGAGCAACCCGGCATGGCCGCCGACTCCACCAGCGCCACCATCAAACGCTCCGTACCCACCGGTACCGCCATGGCCGCCACCGGCACCGACGACACCGGACAGCACCCCGCCGGCCCCGCCGGTTCCTCCCACACCGCCAGTCCCGCCGTTGGAAAGTCCGCCAGCGCCGCCTACTCCGCCACCGCCCAACAGTCCGCCGGCGCCACCGGCTCCGCCGGACCCGCCATCCCCGGCGCCCGAGAACCCGCCGGCTCCGCCGGCTCCGCCGGTCCCCATCAGCCAGCCTCCGGCCCCACCGGCGCCCCCGTTTCCGCCGTCCCCGTTGAAGGTTCGGCCGCCGGCTCCGCCGGCGCCGCCGGTACCCCATAGCCCGGCCGCCCCGCCGTTGCCTCCGGCCATGCCGGGTGCTCCCGAGCCGCCGGCTCCGCCGTCACCGAGCAGCCAGCCGCCCGCGGCGCCGTTAGCCCCGGTGCCCGGGGCGCCGTTGGCGCCGTTGCCAATCAACGGGCGTCCGGTCAACGACAACACGGGTGCGTTGCTCGCCGCGAGCAGATCCCCAGACACCACCTGGGCTGGATTGGCCAACACCGCCGCCGCGGCGGCCTCGGCGCTGGAATAAGAGCCCGCCCCGGCGGCCAGGGCCTGGGCGAATCGCTGCCCAAGCGACTGAGCCTGGGCGCTGGCGGCCTGGTAGGCCTGCGCGTGGGTGGAAAACACCGCCGCGATCGCTTGGGATACCTCATCTCGCGCCGCGGCCAGGACCTGTACGGTCGGGGCGGCCGCGGCCGCGGTGGCCTCACCCAGCGCCGAGCCGATCCCGGCCACCTCGCTGGCGGCCGAGCCCACCACTTCAGGTACTGCGATCACAAACGACATTCCCGAAACCTCCGACAGGGTCAGCACCACCGAGCAAACGGCCGGTCACCGGTGACATCTTCGTTAATTAGCACCCTAGAGCGGACCGGGCCGCCGATCGTGGCTATCGGCAAAGTCATTGTCTTGATCCTTTTTTCGTCTGGACCACGGTGCGGACTTCGTCCTCGGCGAGGCGGCTCGCGCCTACCGCAATGTCCCTCCGCGGGGCAGCAGGGCCCGGCTATTGCGCGGCTGGCAAACAGGCCGAAGCTGGCCGTTGCGGTGCCCAGTGCCGGGGTTCTGGGAGCGTTACGCTCGGGTGATGGCTGTGCTTGGGGCGCAGGCGGCGTCGACATTCGAGTCGCTGCGACCGCATCTCATGTCGGTCGCCTATCGGCTGACTGGAACCGTCGCCGACGTCGAGGACATCGTGCAGGAAGCCTGGTTGCGCTGGGACGCGGCACCGGGCCGCGACGACGTGGCCGACCTGCGTGCTTGGCTGACCACCGTGGTCAGCCGGCTTGGCCTGGACAAGTTGCGTTCGGCGGCCCGGCGGCGCGAGACCTACACCGGGCATTGGCTGCCCGAACCGGTGGTCACCGGGCTCGGGGACGCGGGGGGCGCTGATCCGCTGTCGGCGGTGGTCGCGGCCGAGGATGCCCGCTTTGCGGTCATGGTGGTGTTGGAGCGGCTCAGCCCGGATCAGCGGGTCGCGTTCGTGTTGCACGACGGGTTCGCCATGCCGTTCGCCGAGGTGGCCGGGGTGATCGGGGCCAGTGAGGCCGCCGCGCGCCAACTGGCATCGCGGGCGCGCAAGGCCGTGGCGGCGGCGCCCCCGCCTCAGCCCGACCCCACCCACGACGAGGTGGTTGGTCGGCTCATGGCGGCCATGGCCTCCGGTGACCTGCATTCGGTGTTGTCGCTGCTGCATCCGGATGTGACCTTCACCGGTGACGCAAATGGCCGCGCCCCCACCGCGGCTCGGGTGATCTGCGGCGCGGACAAGGTGGCCCGGTTCATGCTCGGCCTGGCTCGGCGCTACGGCCCAGCGTTCTACACGGCGAATCAGTTGGCCTTGGTCAACGGCGAATTGGGTTCCTACACACTGGGCACGGCCGGCGACGGCGGGCATTGGGCGATGTTGCCGCGCATCACCGCGATGACAGTGCGCGACGGAAAGGTATGCGCCCTTTGGGATATCGCCAACCCGGACAAGTTCAGCGGTTCACCCCTGCGTGACCTCGTCGGCTAGTCGCGGCGGCGCGCCCCGCCTGACCGGCATGGCAGCCGATTTTTCGCGCGCGTAAAGGCTTGGCTGAAAGCCGAAACTTCGCCAAACCGCTGGCTAGCCTGAGCTTTCTGTACCTAGCCAACAGTGCCTGCGCGGAGGTCGGCGATGTCATACGTTCTAACGATTCCCGACGCGCTGACCTCAGCGGCCAGGGATGTGCGGGGAATCGGCGCGGCGCTGGACGCAGCAAACCTGACGGCGGCGGTCCCGACCGCAGGGGTGCTGGCCGCGGGTGGCGATGAGGTGTCGGCGGCGGTCGCGGCGGTGTTTTCTGCCCATGCCCAGGACTATCAAGCGCTCAGCGCCGAGGCGACGCAGTTTCAGAGCCGGTTTGTGTCGGCGCTGAGCAATGCCGGAAGCGCCTATGCGGCCGCCGAGGCGGCCGCCGCGTCGCCGTTGGCCACCGTGCAGGAGGACCTGCTGGCTGTGATCAATGCGCCGACCCAAGCGCTGTTGGGGCGCCCGCTGATTGGCAACGGTGCCGACGGGACGGCCGCCAATCCGAATGGCGGGGCGGGCGGGTTGTTGTACGGCAACGGCGGCAACGGCTATTCCTCAACGACCGCCGAGGTGGCCGGCGGCAATGGCGGCGCCGCGGGGCTGATCGGCAACGGCGGGACCGGCGGCGGCGGTGGGGCGCGGGCGGCCGGCGGATACGGCGGCCACGGCGGCTGGTTGTACGGCAGCGGCGGTGCCGGCGGCGATGGCGGATCGGGCGCCGCAATTTCCGCAGGCGTGGTCGCAGGTGCCGGCGGAGCGGGCGGGGCCGCGGGGTTGTGGGGCTCAGGAGGGGCCGGTGGTGCCGGCGGGGCCATGACCGGCGGCGGCCAAACCGGCGACGGTGGCGCCGGCGGGGCGGGCGGCCACGGCGGCTGGGTGCATGGCAATGGCGGCGCTGGGGGCGATGGCGGGCTTAGCAACAGAGGCGGCGGCGGCACCGCCGGTGCCGGGGGAGACGCCGGGCTATGGGGCGCCGGCGGGTCCGGCGGGGCCGGTGGGAACGCCCAAGGTTCGACCGGCAACGTGTCCGGGCCCGGCGGGGCCGGCGGTGCGGGCGGCCACGGCGGGTCGTTGTATGGCGACGGTGGTGCTGGTGGGGCCGGCGGGTACGCCACTGCCCAGCACGCCGGCGGCATCGGTGGTGCCGGCGGCTCAGCGGGGCTGATCGGCGATGGTGGGGCCGGTGGGGCCGGCGGTCGTGGACCGACAAGTGCGACTGTGCAGTCGGGCGGGGCCGGTGGGGCCGGCGGGGCCGGCGGGTCGCTGTACGGCGACGGCGGTGCGGGCGGTGCCGGTGGCGACAGTTTTGGCAGCCAAGTGGGTAGTGCTAGCGGCGGTGACGGCGGGGCCGCCGGGTTGATCGGCACCGGCGGCACCGGCGGAGCCGGGGGCAACGGCCACGGTCAGGGTGCCGACGCTCCCGCCGGCGGAGCCGGCGGCACCGGTGGGGCCGGCGGGCGGCTGTACGGCGCCGGCGGGAATGGTGGGGCCGGTGGCGACGGCGGCTCCGGCGGTCAACCAAACGATCAAGATGCCGGGAATGGAGGCTACGGGGGGGGGCGGTGCCGGCGGTGCTGCCGGGTGGTTCGGTGCCGGCGGAAATGGTGGAGCCGGCGGGGTCGGTGGTGACAGCTACGGCGCCGACAGCGG
Source organism: Mycobacterium ulcerans subsp. shinshuense (assembly GCF_002355775.1). NCBI lineage: Bacteria > Bacillati > Actinomycetota > Actinomycetes > Mycobacteriales > Mycobacteriaceae > Mycobacterium > Mycobacterium ulcerans. The sequence continues at coordinate 1,326,469 of NZ_AP017624.1, forward strand.
CATCGGCGGACGCGGCGGCGCTGGTGGCGCAGCCGGATTGCTGTCCGGGGCTGGCGGGGCTGGCGGGGCCGGCGGGTCCAGCTCGGGCGGGAACGCAAATGGCGGGGCCAGCGGCGCCGGCGGTGCCGGCGCCCTCGGGGGCCTGCTGAACGGGGCTGGCGGTAACGGCGGCGCCGGTGGGGCCGGCGGCAACGGCGGGGACATCAGTCCTCTTGCGGGCGGTAACGCTGGAAATGGTGGTGTCGGCGGGTCCGGCGGGGATGCCGGTCTGTTCGGTTTGGGCGGAGCCGGCGGGTCAGGCGGCGGCGGTGGGGACAGCGTCGGGCTGCAGAGCGGAGCCGGTGGCGGCGGCGGGGCCGGCGGTGATGGTGGTTTGCTCAACGGCACTGGTGGTGCGGGTGGCGCCGGTGGCGACGGTGGTAGCGCGCTTTCCGGCGGTACCGGGGGTAATGGCGGGGCGGGTGGGGCCGGCGGGGACGCCGAGCTGACCGGAGATGGCGGCAGCGGGGGAGCCGGTGGCGATGGCGGAAGTCCCGGTGGCACCGGCGCGGCCGGCGGGGCCGGCGGGGACGGCGGGCAGCGCGGCGGCAGCCCCGGCGCACCGGGTGCCGCCGGCGTCTGACTGCGCTTACCTCCCGAACTGCGGCTCGGCGGTGGCCCATGGCACGCGGCAGGCGTCACCGAAATTGAAGCCCTGCTCGGTGATGCCCAGCGCGGCGTTCATCCGCGCCCGCATGTTCTCCAAGCCGATCTGATAGGTCAGCTCGACCACTCCGGCGTCACCGAAGCGGCTCCGCAGCTCGGCCACCTGCTCGTCGGTGACGGTGTGCGGGTCGGTGGTTATCGCCTCGGCATAGGCGATAGCGGCGCGCTCGTCGTCGCTGAACAGCGGTGACGTCGCGTACTCGTCGATGTCCTCGAGTCGGTGCACGTCCAGGCCGTCGAGGCGCTGCAGCATCGATCCGAAGTCAACACACCATGAGCAGCCGATTTGGCGCGCGGTCCAGAACACGGCCAGTTCTCGCACGCCGGCCGGCAGCGTCCGTGACGCTCGCTCGACCATGGTTTCGTGCACGGCATTGGCAACCAGCAGACGCCGGTGCTGTGCCACCACGCTGAATGGCTCGGGAACTTCGCCGCGGCGCCGTTTGGCTATCCGATAAAGGGCGCCGACCAGCAGGCCGGCTCGCTTTGGGGGCAAGGGTTCGATACGGGTTTTCTGTGTCATACCCCTCAGACGAGACGGGCCGCCCGAATGTGACAGGCCGGCGCGGCGGCGCTCCAAGAATCTGCCAAGAATTCATCGAGGACTGTGCCGGAGCCTCGGGTCATGTCGTACTCGTATTTCGCGGAGCTGCCCCGGCTCGAGGACATCGAGCCCAGCGCACACACCAACGTGTTGGTCGCACACTCGCGGGTGGATCAGTCGCGCATACGAGCCGCGGTCGACACGGTCTTCGACGCTCATCCCGCCCTCGGCACCATGTTCGAACCCCGGGTGGATACCTGGACGTCTCGGCCCGGCGGCGGCTGGGGTTGGGCGGTGGAACCCCCGGGCGCGGCGGTGGCAGAGGTGGTCGCACGGCATCGGTCCAGCTTCGACATGTGCACCGGCCGGCTGTTCGCTGCGTCGCTACTTCCCGGGGCACCCGAGCGGTTGGTGCTCACCGCCAGCCAACTCTGCATCGACGGCCCGGGGTGGCAGTCGGTGGTCGACGAGTTGGTGCGCGAGTGTGACGGGGACGTCCTAAGGTCTGAAACGTCGAACGCATGAGGTAACCAGCGCCGTGCGTTGGTGCGTGCCGGAGCGGCTCCGATACCCCGGGGCCAGTTGCGTCACTTGCCCGTTGGCCGCGCCATCCCAAGCATTCTAGAATGAAATTCTAAAATGTACTGTGGGCGAGACCGCCGCCGTCTACTCTACTGATTAATCAACAAAGTGACCGGATGACTCCGGTGAGTAGCTAAGACGTCCTGGAGGTCCCAAATGGGGTATGTGGTTGCCGCGCCGGAAATTTTGTCGGTCGCCGCGTCTGATCTGGCAAACATCGGGCCGATGCTTCAGGCGGCCAACGCGGCCGCGACAACCCCGACCGTTTCGGTGCTGTCGGCGGCCGCCGACGAGGTATCGGAAGCCATTGCGGAGCTGTTTGGCGCCTACGCCCGTGACTATCAGGCCATCAGCGCACAGGCGGCTGGGTTTCACGCCGAGTTTGTTCAGGCCGTGAACGCGGCTGCCGAGTGGTATTCGGCCACCGAGGTCGCCAACGCGTCGCCACTGCAGACTCTGCTGGGAGCGGTCAACGCGCAAACCGAGGCCATGATCGGGCGCCCATTGATCGGCAATGGCGCCGACGGGACAGCGGCCAGCCCGAACGGCCAGGCCGGCGGGCTGCTCTATGGCAACGGCGGAAACGGCTACAGCCAAACCGAGGGTGGGCTAGCCGGTGGTAGGGGTGGTGGCGCGGGACTGATCGGCAACGGCGGTGCCGGCGGTGCCGGTGGCTCCGGCGGGTGGCTCTACGGCTCCGGAGGGTCCGGCGGGTGGGGCGGGAACAGCGTCACCGGTATCGGCGGAAACGCCGGGGCCGGTGGAAACGCCGGACTGTTCGGCAACGGCGGATTGGGCGGAAACGGCGGGAACTGGCTCAGCGGGGCGGCCGGTGCGGGTGGTGCCGGCGGCAACGGTGGCTGGCTGATCGGCAATGGTGGCGCCGGCGGCGCCAATGGGGGTGACGGGGGCAGCGCCGCGGGACTGTACAACGGTGGCGGCCAGGGTGGGGATTCCGACGTCGATGGAGTCGCTGGGGGGCGCGGTGGCAACGGTGGTTGGTTGATCGGTCAGGGCGGTGCCGGCGGTGTTGGTGGTGTGGACGGTGACGGTGGCGGCGGGGGCAACGGCGGGTTGATGCTTGGCCGCGGTGGTGCGGGCGGTGCCGGTGGTCGTGGGGGTGCGCGCGGACTGTTCGGGCTGCACGGCAGTGCCGGTGCCGGTGGTATCGGTGGTGACGGTGCCCTGGGCGGGGCTGCTGGTGATGGTGGCTCCGGCGGCAACGGCGCCGCGGGACCGACGGGCGGTGACGGTGGTGCCGGCGGTGCCGGTGGCGATCCCGGCGCGGGCGGCAAGGGGGGCATTGGCGGTGACAGCGGCAACGGCACCCATGCCGCTAGCGGTGCCACCGCCGGTGATGACGGCACCGGAACCCGCGGCATCAGCGGTAATGGCGGGGCTGGAGGTCGAGGTGCCGACGCGACCGTGGCCGGTGGTGCCGGCGGCGCTGGTGGGGCCGGCGGCGATGGCGGGCGCATTGGGTCTGGGCGGTGCCGGCGGCGCCGGTGGTGACGGCATGGCGGGAACTTCGGGTGCGGATGCCACCGTCGCCGGTGCGACCGGTGGTGCCGGCGGGGCCGGCGGCGGCGGTGGTGCCGGCGGGGACGGCGGCAGTGGCGGCACGCATGCCGGCAACGGCGGAGATGGTGGCATCGGCGGCAAGGGCGGGGCCGGCGGTCTTGGCGGGCACGGCGCCACCGGTGCTGCCGGTACGCAGGCCGGTGCCAATGGAGACGATGGTGACGATGGTGGCGTCGGCGGTGCTGGTGGTTCCGGCGGTGCCGGTGGGGCTGGCGGCGGTGCGGTAGCGGCTGGCTATGTCTCCGGCGGTCATGGCGCGGGCGGCGTTGGCGGTGACGGCGCTGGGCGGGGCCGCCGGTGACGGTGGTGCCGGGGCCGCCGGTAGCGCGGCGGTCAACGATGGCGCCGGTGGCGCTGGTGGCGCCGGTGGCGCTGGTGGCGCCGGTGGTGATCCCGGCGCGGGCGGCAAGGGGGGCATTGGCGGTGACAGCGGCAACGGCACCCATGCCGCTAGCGGTGCCACCGCCGGTGATGACGGCACCGGAACCCGCGGCATCAGCGGTAATGGTGGGGCTGGAGGTCGAGGTGCCGACGCGACCGTGGCCGGTGGTGCCGGCGGCGCTGGTGGGGCCGGCGGCGATGGCGGGCGCATTGGGTCTGGCGGTGCCGGCGGTGCCGGTGGTGACGGTATGGCGGGAACTTCGGGTGCGGATGCCACCGTTGTCGGCGGATCCGGCGGCGATGGCAGTGCTGGCGGCAGCGGTGGTGCCGGCGGGGACGGCGGCAAGGGCGGCGCCGGTGCCGGCAACGGCGGCGATGGCGGGGTCGGCGGCAACGGAGCGGCCGGCGGCAACGGCGGGGACGGCGCTGACGGCAAGTTGATGTCGGTCCACAACGGCGCGGGCGGTAACGGTGGAGACAGCGGCGCTGGTGGCGCCGGCGGCAAGGGCGGCAACGGCGGCACGGCGGCGGCGGGCACCCAGGGTCATGGCGGCAACGGTGGTAACGGTGGACTGGCCGGGACTGCTGGTGACGGCGGAGACGGTGCCACCGGTACCTATGACTCGAGGCTGATCGGCGGGGGAGACGGATCCGGAGGGGGGACATATGGTGTCGACCTCACGGGCGGCGCCGGCGGCTCCGGCGGTGACTCCGGGTATAACGGGGCCGGCGGCGCGGGCGGAACCGGTTCCGGCATCAGTTTCAGCGGCTCGACCACGCTCACTGCAGGCAGTGGCAACGGCGGCAACGGCGGGGCGGGCGCTGATTCCGGATGGTCGGCCAGTTCCCCCAACGGCGGTGACGGCGGGGTAGGTGGCGATGGCGGGCGGCTCGGCAACGGCGGCACCGGTGGGGCCGGTGGAGCCGGGAGGGTCGGTGCCGAGGGCAGCGGCGGGCTCGCCGCGGGCGATAGCGGCGGCGCTGGTCAGGCCGGCGGGACCGGCGGTTCCGGTGGCGCCGGCGGCAAGGGCGGTTCCGAGTTCGGCAACGGCGGTAACGGCGGGGCGGGCGGGGCCGGCGGCGACGGCGGTGTTGGCGGCACTGGCGCCGACGGGACGGTCGGCAACGCGCTGTCGAACGATATCGGCGGCGGAACTGGCGGTGACGACGGGACCGGCGGGGCTGGCGGAGCTGGCGGGAAAGGGGGCACCGCGGCAGCAGGTCATGCCGGCGAACAGGGCCACGGTGGGGTGGGAGGTGACGGCGGGACCGGTGGCATCGCCGGCAACGGGGGCGACGGCGCCAATGCCGTCAACCCGGGCCAAGCCGGTGGGGCCGGTGGTAACGGCGGCGATCCCGGCGCCGGTGGTGCTCTCGGCAAGGGAGGCGCGGGCTCCGTGAGAGGTGCGTCCGGCGTCTCAGGCGCCGCCGCCGATCACGGCGGCAACGGCGGCAACGGCGGCAACGGCGCAACCGCCACTACCGCCGGGGCCGCCGGTGGCGCGGGCGGCGCTGGTGGCAACGGCGGCCTGGTTGGCGACGGCGGCGACGGTGGAAACGGAGGTAACGGCGCCAGCGGCGTGGCCGGCGCTGCGGGCGCGGATGGCTCCGTCGGTCGCCCAACGAACGGCGAAGACGGCGGCACCGGCGGGATCGGCGGTGCCGGTGGCAACGGTGGTATGGGCGGAAGCCTCGCAGGTGATGGGGGCTCCGGCGGGGCCGCGGGTGCGGCACCGGTCGGCGACGCGGGCAGCTTGGGTGCCGGCGGGGTCGGTGGAACCGGCGGCCAGGGCGGCGACGGCGGCAACGGCGCCAACGGGCAAACGGGTGGCTACATCCACGGCGCTAGTGGCGGTAACGCTGGCGCCTCCGGTGCAGGGGGTGCGGGCGGGAGTGGCGGCGCTGACAGTAACGGAGCCACAAGTGCCAACGGTGCTACCGGCGCGGCGGGTACCTGGGGCAACGGTAAGAACGGCGGAAACGGCGCCGACGGCGCCGGCGGCGAGGCCGGCGGACGTGGGGGTCGTGGCGGTGACAGCCTGTACGGGACAGCGGGCGACGGCGGCGACGGCGGCCGGGGCGGCGACGCCTATGCCGGCCACAACGCCGGAAATGGCGGAAACGGCGGGGTCGGCGGGGCCAGCAACGTCCACTCGGGCGATGGCGGTAGGGGCGGTGCCGGCGGCACCGGCCTACCAGGGGTTCCGCCCCCATTTGGGAGTGGCGACTACCTGGCCGGTAGCGGCGGGAACGGTGGTAATGCTGGTGCTCTGGGGGTCATTCCGGGTGCGCAAGGCGAATACGGCGGCGCTGCCAATGGCATCGATGGCGGCGGCGGCGGTGCCGGTGGCTTCGGCATCTCCCTATCTTGAGACGGACCGGCTCAGCGGGAGAACAGCAGCGCCCGCTTGACTTCCTGGATCGCCTTGGTCACCTCGATGCCGCGCGGGCAGGCCTCGGTGCAGTTGAACGTGGTGCGGCAGCGCCACACGCCGTCGACCTCGTTGAGGATGTCGAGTCGCTCGGCGGCCGCCTCGTCACGGCTGTCGAAAATGAAGCGGTGCGCGTTGACGATCGCCGCCGGGCCGAAGTAGCTGCCCTCGTTCCAGAACACCGGGCAGCTGGTGGTGCAGCACGCGCACAGGATGCACTTGGTGGTGTCGTCGTAGCGGGCGCGGTCGGTGGGGCTCTGAATGCGCTCCCGGGTGGGCGGGTTGCCGCTGGTGATCAGATAGGGCTTCACCGCGCGATACGCGTCGAAGAACGGCTCCATGTCGACCACCAGGTCTTTTTCCACCGGCAGCCCGCGGATCGGTTCGACGGTGAGGGTGAGCTGTTTGCCCGATTTCTTGGGCAGCAGGTCACGCATCAGCACCTTGCAGGCCAGCCGGTTCACGCCGTTGATCCGCATGGCGTCGGAGCCACACACTCCGTGTGCGCAGGAACGTCGGAAGGTCAGGGTGCCGTCCAGGTAGCCCTTGATGTAGATGAGCAGGTTCAGCAGCCGGTCACTGGGCAGGCACGGCACCCGGAAGCTCTGCCAGCCGCCGGTCGATGCGAAGGCCTCGGGGTCATCCGGGTTGAACCGCGCGATCTTCACCGTCACCATCACCGCACCGTCCGGAACCGGCGGCAACGGTGGGGCCAGCGAGTCGGTGACGTCGTCGGAGGAGGCCCTCTCAGTGTCCAAAGACATCAGTACTTCCGTTCCTTGGGTTCGTAGCGGGTCTGCACGACGGGTTTGAAGTCCAGCCGGATGTCGCTGAGCAGGTCGGTGCCTTCTTTGTAGGCCATGGTGTGGCGCATGTAGTTGACGTCATCGCGGTTGGGGTAGTCCTCGCGGGCGTGCCCGCCGCGGGACTCCTTGCGGTTCAATGCGCCGACCACGGTGACTTCGGCCAGCTCCAGCAAAAAGCCCAGTTCGATGGCTTCCAGTAGATCGCTGTTGAACCGCTTCCCCTTGTCGTGCAAGGTGATGCGGGAATACCGCTCCTTGAGCGCGTGGATGTCGGTGAGTGCCTGTTTGAGGGTTTCCTCGGTGCGGAACACCGCGGCATTGTTGTCCATGGTCTGCTGCAGGGCACCGCGGATGTCGGCGACGGGCTCGTTGCCGTGCTCGGACAGGATGTCGGCTACCCAGCTGACCACCATCGAGGCCGGCTCCGCCGGCATGTCCACAAAGTCGTGCCCGCGCGCGTAGCGAGCCGCGGCGATACCGGCCCGGCGGCCGAACACATTGATGTCCAGCAGCGAGTTGGTGCCCAGCCGGTTGGCGCCGTGCACCGAGACGCAGGCGCACTCACCCGCGGCGAACAGGCCGGGAACGACGTGAGTGTTGTCCCGCAGTACCTGTCCGGTGACGGTGGTGGGGATGCCGCCCATCACGTAGTGGCAGGTCGGATAGACCGGCACCAGCTCGTGCACCGGGTCCACCCCCAGATAGGTGCGGGCGAACTCGGTGATGTCGGGCAGCTTGGCCTCCAGCACGTCCTCGCCCAGGTGGCGGACGTCGATGTAGACGTAGTCCTTGTGCGGACCGGCGCCGCGGCCCTCCAACACTTCCAGCACCATCGAGCGGGCGACGATGTCGCGGGGCGCCAGGTCGACGATGGTGGGGGCGTAGCGCTCCATGAAGCGCTCGCCTTCGCCGTTGAGCAGCCGGCCGCCCTCGCCTCGTACCGCCTCGGAGATCAGGATGCCCAGGCCGGCCAGGCCGGTCGGGTGGAACTGATGGAACTCCATGTCCTCCAACGGGAGTCCCTTGCGGAAGACGATGCCGATGCCATCACCGGTCAGCGTGTGCGCGTTCGAGGTGGTCTTGTACATCCGGCCCGAACCGCCGGTCGCCAGGACGATGGCCTTGGCGTGGAAGATGTGAATGTCGCCGGTCGCCAGCTCGTAGGCGATGACTCCGGTGGCGACCGGACCGCTCGGGGTCTCGGTGAGCGCGAGATCGAGCGCATAGAACTCGTTGAAGAACTCCACGTCGTGCTTGACGCAGTTTTGGTACAGCGTCTGCAGGATCATGTGCCCGGTGCGGTCGGCGGCGTAGCAGGCCCGACGCACCGGAGCCTTACCGTGGTCGCGCGTGTGCCCGCCGAAGCGGCGCTGGTCGATGCGGCCCTCGGGGGTGCGGTTGAACGGCATCCCCATCTTTTCCAGGTCGAGCACCGCGTCGATGGCCTCTTTGCACATGATCTCGACGGCGTCCTGGTCGGCGAGGTAGTCGCCGCCCTTGACGGTGTCGAACGTGTGCCATTCCCAGTTGTCGTCTTCGACGTTGGCCAGCGCGGCGCACATGCCGCCCTGGGCCGCGCCGGTGTGACTGCGGGTCGGATACAGCTTGGTCAGCACCGCGGTGCGGACCCGCGGACCCGCTTCTACCGCCGCACGCATGCCGGCACCGCCCGCGCCGACGATCACCACGTCGTATCGGTGTTGCTGGATCAAGGCTTGCCTTTCCGGACTTTCTGGACTTTCAGGAGATGTTCGCGTCGAACGTCAACAGCACGTAGCTGCCTAGGGCCAGCGTGAACACGATCGACACCACCAGCAGCGAATTCAGCCAGAATCGAGTGGAATCCTTGCGGCTGTAGTCGTCGATGATGACTCGCAGCCCGTTGCCGCCGTGCAACTGTGCCAGCCACAACAGCAGCAGATCCCAGGTCTGCCAGAACGGGGACGACCAGCGCTGCGCCACGTAGTTGAAGTCGATTCGGTAGACCCCGTTTTCCCACATCAGCCCGATGAACAAGTGCCCCAGCGCCAGGAACACCAGCACTACGCCGGAGAATCGCATGAACAGCCAGGCGTATTTCTCGAAGTTGGGCATGCCGGCGCGGCGACGCGGCGAACGTGGATTGTCCAGGCTGGCGGGCCGGTCGTGGCTGCGCTGCAACACCGGAGCGTGCTCGCCCCGGCCGAGCTGGTGGTCTGGGGCGCTCATAGGAAGTGCTCCGCCATGTGAATGCCCAGCACCACCGCCGACGGCACCAGGATCAGCAGCCAGGCCACGCCGATGACCGCCAACATCAGCCGCTGATAGCGCGGCCCCTCTGACCAGAAGTCGATCAAGATGATCCGGATCCCGTTCAGTGCGTGGTAGGAGACCGCGATCACCAGCCCGAATTCCATCAGGCCGACGATCGGTGTCTTGTAAGTGTCGATTACCGAGTTGTAAGCCTGTGGGCTCACCCGCACCAGGGCGGTGTCCAGAACGTGGACAAACAAGAAAAAGAAAATGGCGGCGCCGGTGATGCGGTGCAGCACCCACGACCACATTGCGGGATCGCCCCGATACAGGGTGCGTGGCGGTCGCCTTTTACGGGAAGATCCCGGCGCCTTTTTCGCGGCGGCCGGATCCACGCTTGTCGCCGTTGTGCTCACCTTTTACTGACCCCTTCCAAGCCCTTCAAGCACCCCTAAAAGCCCCTCAAAACCACGGTCGAACAGCTCTTGTCGGGCAATCGAGCTTATCTTGACCGCGATGCGCGCGATACCGCACTCTGCGATCCAGATCATGTGTCGGCTACCGGGAGTTAGGGTGACTTACCTGAAACAGGCCATCGTCGAGCGGGGTTGGGAATGCCCGATATTGATTGGAAACAATTGCGCGACAAAGCAACCCAGGTTGCGGCCGGGGCTTATGCACCCTATTCGCGGTTCCCGGTCGGTGCCGCCGCGCTGGTCGACGACGGCAGGGTCGTTACCGGGTGCAATGTGGAAAATGTCTCATACGGGCTTGCCCTGTGCGCGGAATGCGGTGTGGTGTGCGCCCTGCATGCCACGGGTGGGGGTCGGCTGGTCGCGCTGGCATGTGTCGACGGCCGCGGAGCACCGCTGATGCCGTGCGGCCGGTGTCGCCAGCTGTTGTTCGAGCACGGCGGCCCGGAGCTGCTCGTCGACCATCTCGCCGGGCCTCGCCGGCTCGGCGATCTGCTGCCCGAACCTTTCCACGCCGACCTCACCGGGGAACCAACTTGACCGACTTCGAGTTCGATGCACCGACGGTGATCCGCATCAAGCGTGACGGCGGTCGGCTGTCCGATGCCGCTATCGACTGGGTGATCGACGCCTACACCGAGGGCCGGGTCGCGCCCGAACAGATGTCGGCGCTGCTGATGGCGATTGTCTTGCAGGGCATGGACCGAGGTGAGACCGCCCGGTGGACATCGGCGATGCTGGCGTCGGGCCCGCGGTTGGACTTCTCCGATCTGCGCGCGGGCGGTGCGCCGTTGGTGACCGTGGACAAGCACTCCACCGGCGGGGTGGGGGACAAGATCACGCTGCCGCTGGTGCCTGTCGTCGTCGCCTGTGGGGGCACTGTCCCGCAGGCGTCGGGTCGTGGGCTCGGCCACACCGGCGGCACCCTGGACAAACTGGAATCCATCAGTGGATTCACCGCGACGCTGTCCAACCAGCAGGTGCGTGAACAGCTTTGCGATGTCGGCGCCGCGATCTTCGCCGCTGGTGAGCTGGCGCCCGCCGATGCCAAGCTGTACGCGCTGCGCGACATCACCGGCACCGTGGAATCGCTGCCGTTGATTGCCAGCTCGATCATGAGCAAGAAGCTGGCCGAGGGGGCGGGCGCGCTGGTGCTGGACGTGAAGGTCGGCTCGGGAGCGTTTCTGAAATCCGAAACCCAATCACGTGAATTGGCACACACCATGGTCGAGCTGGGCGCGGCACACGGCGTGCCCACCCGAGCGCTGCTGACCGACATGAACTGTCCGTTGGGCTCGACCGTCGGCAATGCGCTCGAGGTGGCCGAGGCGCTGGAGGTGCTCGACGGCGGTGGGCCGCCCGACGTGGTGGAACTGACGGTGCGGTTGGCAGCCGAGATGCTCGACCTGGTTGGGATCGATGGCCGCGACCCGGCCGAGACGCTGCGCGACGGCTCCGCGATGGACCGGTTTCGCCGGCTGATCGCGGCCCAGGGGGGAGAGTTGGCCAAACCGTTGCCGATTGGTGCGCATTCGGAAACCGTCCGGGCCGGCCGCGGCGGCACAATGGGCGACATCGATGCGATGGCGGTGGGGTTGGCGGCATGGCGGCTCGGCGCGGGCAGGTCCCGCCCCGGCGCACGGGTCCAGCACGGCGCTGGCATTCGGATCCATCGGCGACCGGGGGAGCCGGTGGCGGCCGGTGAGCCCTTGTTCACGCTCTATACCGACACCCCCGAGCGGTTCGGCGCCGCGGTAGCCGAGCTGGCCGCCGGCTTCAGCGTCGCTGACAGCGCGCCGACCACTCGGCCTCTCATCATTGATCGGATCAGCCGATGACAGACATGCCGACGCTAGACGCAATCCGGCAGGCGCCCAAGGCCCTGCTGCATGACCACCTCGACGGCGGGTTACGTCCGGAAACCGTGCTCGACATAGCCGGCCAGGTCGGGTACGACGGCTTGCCCTCCACCGATGCCGGGGAGCTGGCGAGTTGGTTTCGCACGCAGTCGCACAGCGGCTCGCTGGAGCGCTACCTGGAGCCGTTCTCGCACACCGTCGCGGTGATGCAGACGCCCGAAGCGCTGTATCGGGTCTCCTACGAGTGTGTGGAAGATCTGGCCGCCGACGCGGTGGTCTATGCCGAGATTCGTTTTGCGCCAGAACTACACATCAATCAGGGATTGACCTTCGACGAGATCGTCGACGCGGTGTTGGCGGGCTTTGCCGCCGGCGAACGGGCCTGTGCCGGTGCCGGGTGTCCCATCAAGGTGCGCCTGCTGGTCACCGCGATGCGACACGCGGCCATGTCGCGCGAGATTGCCGAGCTGGCGATCCGGTTCCGCGACAAAGGGGTAGTGGGCTTCGACATCGCCGGCGCGGAAGCCGGCTACCCGCCGTCGAGGCACTTGGACGCATTCGAGTACATGCGGGACAACAACGCGCGCTTCACGATTCATGCTGGTGAGGCGTTCGGTCTGCCGTCCATCCACGAGGCGATCGCGTTTTGCGGAGCGGACCGGTTGGGTCATGGGGTGCGGATCGTCGACGACATCGAGGTGGGTCCCGACGGCGATGTGAAGTTGGGCCGGCTGGCGGCAATCCTGCGGGACAAGCGGATTCCGTTGGAGCTGTGCCCCAGCTCCAACGTCCAGACCGGAGCGGTGGCCAGCATCGCCGAGCACCCCTTTGACCTGTTGGCCCGCAGCCGATTCCGGGTCACCGTCAACACCGATAACCGGTTGATGAGCGACACATCGATGAGCCAGGAGATGTACCGCCTGGTGGAGACGTTCGGCTACGGGTGGAGCGATATCCAACGCTTCACGATCAATGCCATGAAGTCGGCGTTCATTGCTTTTGACGAGCGCCTGGAGATCATCGACGAGGTGATCAAGCCGCGGTTCGCGGTGCTGATCGGCTAGCCGGGCGGCTACCCGCCGGAATTGCCGAACACCAGTCCGCCGGACCCGCCGGCACCGCCGACTCCGTCCTGTCCGTCGTTTCCGGCCGGGATGTCGGGCGGACTGTCGGGCCCGCCGGCCCCGCCGGTCCCCGCCGCTCCGCCGGAGCCGCCGGAGCCGATGACCTGTGCGGCTCCGCCGTTTCCGCCGTTTCCGCCGGTGCTACCCGGGTAAAAGCTGGCCGTTCCGGCTCCGCCCGCGCCGCCGCTGCCGCCGGAGCCGTAGAGCCATCCGGCCGTGCCGCCGGTGCCGCCGGCTCCGCCAGTGCCTCTGAGCAGACCGTCGACCCCATCCGGGGTACCCGATACTCCACCTTGTCCGCCGGCCCCGCCGTTGCCGATCAACCATCCGGCGGCGCCGCCGGTGCCGCCGCTGCCGCCGCCGCCGGCGAACACTACGGTGCCGCCCCCCCCCCTACTCCGCCGTTTCCGCCGCTTCCGCCGTCGCCGAATAGCCTTGCGGCCCCGCCGCCACCGCCACTACCACCGGTCCCGCTTGCGGAATCCCCCAACCCGCCGACACCACCGGTCCCGCCGGCACCTCCGCTGCCGGCCAACCAACCGCCGTAGCCGCCCTGGCCACCGTGACCGGCGTCGCCACCGGCGGGGGCGTTGCCATTGCCGCCGGTTCCGCCGGTCCCACCAGCCCCGCCGGCTCGGAACAATCCGGCGGCACCGCCATTGCCTCCCGCCCCGCCACCGCCGGCGATGTAGTTTGACGCCACCCTGGCGCCGCCTTGCCCGCCGGCCCCGGCGTCGCCGGACAGCCAGCCGCCGCCTCCGCCGTTGCCACCGGTGCCGCCATTTCCGGCATGGATTCCAGTCCCGCCACCCGCTTCTCCGCCGGTGCCGCCTTGGCCGCCGATGCCCCCGCGGCCCCACCAGCCGGCGGCTCCGCCGGCTCCGCCGTTGCCGCCGTTACCGCCGTTGACACCGGGCAAGCCGGCGACGGCGTCTCCGCCGGTTCCGCCGGTTCCGCCGTTGCCGAACAGCCAGCCACCGGCGCCGCCGTTGCCACCGGCGCCGCCGTTGCCGATCAACCCGGCTGCACCTCCGGCCCCCCCGGCTTGCCCGGCGGCGCCGGAGCCGCCGGCGCCGCCGTTGCCGTAGAGCCAGCCGCCGTCGCCGCCGGCTTGCCCGGTGCCCCGTCGGCGCCGTCGCCGATTAGTGGGCGGCCAAAGATGTCGGGGATCCCGTTGCCCGAGTACAGTCGTCCGCCCACGCCGCTGGCGCCGGCGCTTCCGGTCACCCCCGCGGCCCCGGTTCCGCCGACCCCGCCCTCCCCGCCGCCACCGCCGGCACCGATCAGCTGTGCCGCCCCGCCGTTGCCGCCGTTGCCGTCGTTGCCGCTGTAGCCCGAGACTTGGTTGGTATTGCCGGCGCCGCCGGCGCCGCCGGCGCCACCATTGCCGATCAGCCCGCCGATGCCGCCGGTGCCGCCATTACCGCCGCTGCCGCCGGCGCCGCCGTTGCCGTAGAGCCACCCGCCAGCGCCACCGGTCCCGCCGGCCCCGCCGTCGCCGGTAAACGTCTGGCTTGCCCCGCCGGCCCCGCCGGCGCCACCGGCGGCGCCGGCGCCGAACAATCCGGCGGCACCACCGCTGCCACCCGCGCCGCCGTTGCCGGGAAAGACGGGGCTGGTACTGTCCAGGACCCCGCCGGCCCCGCCGGCCCCGCCGGCCCCGGCGTTACCACTGAGCCACCCGGCGCGCCCACCATCGCCACCGGCGCCGCCGTCGCTCGCGCCGACTAATCCCGCCGGTCCGCCGTCGCCGCCTTGTCCGCCGGCTCCGCCGTCGCCGAAGAGCCCGGCGGCGCCCCCGGCCCCACCGACCCCGCCGGCACCGGCAACCAGGCCATGGTCGGCGGCGTTGCCGTCTCCGCCGACTCCGCCGTTGCCGCCGGCCCCGGCGTTGCTGGCGAACCATCCGCCGTTGCCGCCGCTGCCGCCGTTGCCACCGGCCCCGCCCGTTTGGCCGTATGCGATATCGGCCGGGTCGCCGCCGGCGGCCCCGCCCTCGCCGCCCGCGCCGCCGGCCCCACCAGTGCCCCACCAGCCGGCCGCGCCACCGTTGCCGCCGTTGCCACCGTTGTTGCCGTTGAAGCTCACCGGCCCCGGCGCGCCGGCCCCACCGGCGCCACCGGCGCCGCCGTTGCCGTAGAGCCAGCCCCCGGTCCCGCCGGCACCGCCGGAGCCACCGGCGCCGCCGATCCCGCCGGCACCGCCGTTGCCGATCAACCCGGCCGCCCCGCCGGCCCCGCCGGCCACTCCGGGGTTGGTGCCCGCGGCGCAGTTACCGCCGTTGCCGTAGAGCAGTCCACCGGCTCCGCCGGCCTGCCCTGGCGCGGTTCCGTCGGCGCCGTCGCCGATCAGCGGGCGCCCCAACAGTGCTTGGGTGGGGGCGTTGACGACATTGAGCAGGTCTTGCAATGGCGTGGCGGCGGCGGCCTCGGCGCTGGAGTACAGGCCGCCACCCGCGGTCAGGGCCGCCACGAATTGATCGTGAAACGCTGTCATCCGGGCGCCGAGGCTCTGATAGTCCAGGGCGTGGCCGGAAAACAGCGAGGCGATGGCTTCGGAGACCTCATCGGTCCCGGCGGCCAGCAGCTCCGCGGTGGGTGCCGCGACCGCGGTATTGGCCGTGTTGATCGCCGAGCCGATATTCGCCAAATCCGACGCCGCGGCCGTCACCATCTCCGGAGCCACCAACACAAACGCCATCGCTGCCCTCCAAGCCAGAAATAAATCAGTAAAATCGGCAGGCGTTTACGCTAAAGGCTGAATGCGTTGCCTATCGGTCTTTTGGCCGAATTTCATATGTCGCATCGGATTAGCGCAGGATTAATTTGAATCCATTTGTGGCGAAATGAAATTGGTCGGGTGGCGATTGCGCGGATTGCCAGGTCCTAACGCTCCGGTTTGTTGCGGCGCGAAGAAGCATTGCGCCGTTGGCTCCCAACATGATTGGTGCAGATCGGGTGGCGAGGTGCCTATCCGCCGGAATCGCCGAACACCAGTCCGCCGGACCCGCCGGCGCCGCCGGCTCCGTCCTGTCCGTCGGTTCCGGCCGGGATGTTGTTGGGCGGATCGTCGGGCCCGCCGGCAGGGCTCCGGCGTTGTTGATTAGCAGGCTTGTGAGCTGGGGAATTGTGGATTGAGGAGGTCTAGGCGGCGGTTGGCGGTCAAAGCGGTGATCCGGCAGGCTTCGGCGATGTTGTCGGCGCCGTTGAGGCGGTGCAGATTGATCGCGGTGTTGCGTAGCGTTGCTAGGACCTGTGCGCCGTTTCCGGTATGTGCTCTTTGACGGTCTTCGTCGAAGGTGACGTCGCGTATCCAGTGCAGGCTGTTCTCGATTCCCCAGTGTTGACGCATCCAGGTCATGATCGCGGTAGGGCGGGCGTGCTCGAACGGCAGGCTGCAGATGGCATAGACCACCTCCACGCTGCGCTGGTCGGTGGCGGTGATCAAGCGTTCACGAGTGATCCGGATGATTTGTTTTGCGTAGGGGAAGCCGATTCCTCGTGCAGCGGTGATGATTTGCAGGGTGCGGGTCTCGACACGGCCGTGGCCGCGGGAGTCGTCGGTAGCGGCTGCGGGCACCTCGGCCCAGGGCAGCGCGGTGATACGCGCAAGTATTTTGGCTTGGTTGGACTTGACGATCATCAGGTAGTGCGACTTCAAGGTGGCGCAGATCAACTTCGCGGTGACGACCTGGGTATGCATCGCATCCACGGTGACCAGCCACCGCAAGCTACCCGGCAGCAGCGTGAGCAGGGCACGTACGCAGGGAATTTCATTGCTTTTCTCGGCGACAGCGAGTTGACCGAGCACCAATCGGGCACGGTGGGCGAACACCGACACGAGATGCGTGGCTGTCGCTTTGGCGCGTAAAGCACCACGCAGCATCTTGCCGTCCAACGCGATCGGCACCAATCCACTGGGGTCGCTGCTGGCCACGTATGCAGTGAAGTAACTGCCCATCCTGGCGTTGAGGTCGGCGGGGTCTAGCCGAGACAAAACAGCGCGGAAGGTCTTCTCACTGGGCCGCCGGAACCGGACCCCTAATTGGGCCAACACATCATCGGGAGCGGTGGCCGCCCATGTGGCAAAACCAGCATAGCCGCGCATCCCCGCGGCAGTGGCCAGAACCGCGATCGCCAACAAAGCCATCAGCGAATACCTCCGACCGCGTGGGCCCCTCGGGTCTGGCACCGAGGCCAACACATCGAGAAACTCCGATCCGATGAGCTCGCTGCGCTCACCAGGACTCCAGCGGTCGAACACCTCTGGAACCGACGACACAGGCAATACTGAAACGGTAGGCACGAGCAACTCCAGACCAACGACGAACAGTAACCAACTCGATCGTTCTCCAGATAGCCCGTGCCTACACTCCGGCCCCAATAGCGCGGCACCAAAGATCATCAACCCAGTTCACAAGCCTGCTAATCAACAACGCCGGAGCCCTGGCTTGCTCCACCAACTCCGCCGGCGCCGCCGGTTCCACCGGTCCCGAATAGTCTTGCGGCTCCGCCGCTACCCCCGGTTCCGCCGTAGATATCACCCGAACCGCCGGTGCCGCCGGTGCCGCCGGCGCCTCCGCTGCCGCCCAGCCAGCCGCCCTGGCCGCCGTGGCCGCCGTTGCTGCCGACGGCGATGCCCGCCCCGGCGGTTCCGCCGGCGCCGAACAGTCCGGCGGTCCCGCCATTGCCGCCGGCGCCCCCGCTGCCGCCAGTGCTACCGCCTACCAAGGGGTCGGTCGCCGCTCCGCCGGTGCCACCGGCGCCGCCGTTGCCGATCAACCCGGCTGCACCTCCGGCCCCTCCGGCTTGCCCGGCGGCGCCGGAGCCGCCGTTGCCGGCGTTGCCGTAGAGCCAGCCGCCGTCGCCGCCGGCTTGCCCGGTGCCCGGTGCCCCGTCGGCGCCGTCGCCGATTAGTGGGTGGCCAAAGATGTCGGGGATCCCGTTGCCCGAGTACAACCGTCCGCCCACGCCGCTGGCGCCCGCGCTTCCGGTCACCCCCGCCGCGGCCCCGGTTCCGCCAGCCCCGCCGACCCCGGCCACTCCGCCGCCGCCGGCACCGATCAGCTGTGCCGCCCCGCCGTTGCCGCCGTTGCCGCCGTTGCCGCCGCTGTAGCCCGAGGGGCCGGAGGCGCTGCCGGCGCCGCCGGCGCCACCGGCGCCACCATTGCCGATCAGCCCGCCGATGCCGCCGGTGCCGCCATTACCGCCGTTGCTGCCCAAGCCCCCCGTCCCGATCCCGGCGCCGCCGGCCCCGCCAGTGCCCCACCAGCCGGCCGCGCCGCCGTTGCCGCCGTTGCCGCCGCCGTTGCCGTAGAGCCAGCCCCCGGTCCCGCCGGCCCCGCCGGCGCCACCGGCGCCGCCGTTGCCGTAGAGCCAGCCCCCGGTCCCGCCGGCACCGCCGGAGCCACCGGCGCCGCCGATCCCGCCGGCACCGCCGTTGCCGATTAACCCGGCCGCCCCGCCGGCCCCGCCGGCCACTCCGGCGTTGGTGCCCGCGGCGCCGTTACCGCCGTTGCCGTAGAGCAGTCCACCGGCTCCGCCGGCCTGCCCTGGCGCGGTTCCGTCGGCGCCGTCGCCGATCAGCGGGCGCCCCAACAGTGCTTGGGTGGGGGCGTTGACGACATTGAGCAGGTCTTGCAATGGCGTGGCGGCGACGGCCTCGGCGCTGGAGTACAGGCCGCCACCCGCGGTCAGGGCCGCCACGAATTGATCGTGAAACGCTGTCATCCGGGCGCCGAGGTTCTGATAGTCCAGGGCGTGGCCGGAAAACAGCGAGGCGATGGCTTCGGAGACCTCATCGGTCCCGGCGGCCAGCAGCTCCGCGGTGGGTGCCGCGACCGCGGTATTGGCCGTGTTGATCGCCGAGCCGATATTCGCCCAGGGCTCCGTCGTTGTTGATTAGCAGGCTTGTGAGCTGGGTTGATGATCTTTGGTGCCGCGCTATTGGGGCCGGAGTGTAGGCACGGGCTATCTGGAGAACGATCGAGTTGGTTACTGTTCGTCGTTGGTCTGGAGTTGCCCGTGCCTACCGTTTCAGTATTGCCTGTGTCGTCGGTTCCAGAGGTGTTCGACCGCTGGAGTCCTGGTGAGCGCAGCGAGCTCATCGGATCGGAGTTTCTCGATGTGTTGGCCTCGATGCCAGACCCGAGGGACCCACGCGGTCGGAGGTATTCGCTGATGGCTTTGTTGGCGATCGCGGTTCTGGCCACTGCCGCGGGGATGCGCGGCTATGCTGGTTTTGCCACATGGGCGGCCACCGCTCCCGATGATGTGTTGGCCCAATTAGGGGTCCGGTTCCGGCGGCCCAGTGAGAAGACCTTCCGCGCTGTTTTGTCTCGGCTAGACCCCGCCGACCTCAACGCCAGGATGGGCAGTTACTTCACTGCACACGTGGCCAGCAGCGACCCCAGCGGATTGGTGCCGATCGCGTTGGACGGCAAGATGCGGCGTGGTGCTTTACGCGCCAAAGCGACAGCCACGCATCTCGTGTCGGTGTTCGCCCACCGTGCCCGATTGGTGCTCGGTCAACTCGCTGTCGCCGAGAAAAGCAATGAAATTCCCTGCGTACGTGCCCTGCTCACGCTGCTGCCGGGTAGCTTGCGGTGGCTGGTCACCGTGGATGCGATGCATACCCAGGTCGTCACCGCGAAGTTGATCTGCGCCACCTTGAAGTCGCACTACCTGATGATCGTCAAGTCCAACCAAGCCAAAATACTTGCGCGTATCACCGCGCTGCCCTGGGCCGAGGTGCCCGCAGCCGCTACCGACGACTCCCGCGGCCACGGCCGTGTCGAGACCCGCACCCTGCAAATCATCACCGCTGCACGAGGAATCGGCTTCCCCTACGCAAAACAAATCATCCGGATCACTCGTGAACGCTTGATCACCGCCACCGACCAGCGCAGCGTGGAGGTGGTCTATGCCATCTGCAGCCTGCCGTTCGAGCACGCCCGCCCTACCGCGATCATGACCTGGATGCGTCAACACTGGGGAATCGAGAACAGCCTGCACTGGATACGCGACGTCACCTTCGACGAAGACCGTCAAAGGGCACATACCGGAAACGGCGCACAGGTCCTAGCAACGCTACGCAACACCGCGATCAATCTGCACCGCCTCAACGGCGCCGACAACATCGCCGAAGCCTGCCGGATCACCGCTTTGACCGCCAACCGCCGCCTAGACCTCCTCAATCCACAATTCCCCAGCTCACAAGCCTGCTAATCAACAACGCCGGAGCCCTGGATATTCGCCAAATCCGACGCCGCGGCCGTCACCATCTCCGGAGCCACCAACACAAACGCCATCGCTGCCCTCCAAGTCGGATTCCCCATCAACAAGATCGACAGCGCATGTTGGCATCCGGGCGTTTCGATTGTGATTCATATGATTTGCTGAAGCCCCGTCCAATTCATGGACGCCCCGTCGTGCTTGCCCGCCATTGGCTGTCAGCCGGGTGCGGGGCATCTGTGATGATGGGCGGGTGGCAGCAGCGACCGAAAACCCCAAATCGGGGTCTAGACCCGTCGACTCGCCGGCTCTCGCACACATCGATGCGGTATTGGCGCAGGTTGACCAGGAGTTGGCGGCTCGCTACCCGGGCGACGGCCCCGGCGTGCAACCGGTCCACACCGTGTACGTCAGCGCCGCCGAAGCTACCTCCCAGACGCCTTCCCAGTGGGGTGCCGCCGCCGCCGCGTTGCTGCAGCGCCATGTCGACCTATTGAGCGAACTTGGCGACGATGCGGCACTTGGGTTGGTCCAGCGACGTCTGGCCGCCGGCCCCATCGAGGACCTACGGCTGGACTTGGAGGACGGGTACGGGATACGCGGTGACGACGTGGAGGACGACGACGCCGTGCGCGCCGGACAGACGTTGCGGTCGCTGGGACTGCCTGTCTGCGGCGTCCGGATCAAGGGCTTGACCAGCTCCGAGTGGCGTCGGGCGCTACGCACACTGGAGCTGGTGCTCGACGGTGCGGGTGGCGTTCCGGACGGTTTCGTCTTCACCGTGCCCAAGCTTCGCGCCGGGGACCAGGTCGGCGCGGCGGTGCAATTGTGTGAGGCCCTGGAAACAGCGCACGGCTTGCCGACGGGCGCTCTGAAGTTCGAATTGCAGATCGAGAGCCCGCAGGCAGTCATCGGCCCGGACGGCGCCGCTATCCTCGCACGAGCGATCCACATGTCGCAGCGCCGCTGCACCGGCCTGCACTACGGCACCTACGACTACAGTGCCGCGTGCGGGATCGCACCTCAGCACCAGGCGCTCGATCACCCGGTGGCCGACCACGCCAAGGCGGTGATGCTTGCCGCGGCCGCGCAGACCGGTGTCCGGGTCTCCGACGGATCCACCAACGTGGTGCCTGAGGGAACCGAAGAGCAAGTGGTGCAGGCGTTTCGGAGTCACTACCGGTTGGTCACCCGGTCGCTGGAACGCGGTTATTACCAGGGATGGGACATGCATCCCGGCCACCTGGTCACCCGATGGCTTGCCACCTTCACCTTTTTCCGGGCGGCGCTGGGCGTTGCCGCCCCGCGGCTGCAGGCTTATCTCGAGCGCGCCGGTGGTGGTGTCATCGACGAGCCGGCCACCGCGGAGGCACTGGCGGCGGTCGTGCTGCGTGGCCTTGATTGTGGAGCCTTCAGTGCCGACCAGGTGCGCGACGCCGCACCTGGCGCCACTGAGTCAGTGCTGCGAGCCCTAAAAATGCGAATACCGCAGGAGTACAACCCTTCATGACAGATACCCCGGACTTCACCTGGCTGCCCGATCTGGCGCTGCGACCGCTTGGCGGCGCGGTGATTTGGGCCAACGATGAGTCGTTCGCCGAAAAAGAGAACCTGATCAATCCGGGCCCCGCAAGCTATCGCCGGGCTTCCTTTGGGCACAAGGGCCAGGTCTATGACGGATGGGAGACCCGCCGTCGCCGTGAGCCTGGTCACGACCAGGCGATCGTGCGACTCGGTGTCCCGGGTGTGATCTGCGGTGTGGTGGTCGACACCGCGTGGTTCAAGGGCAACTACCCGCCCGAAGTCTCGATCGAGGCGTTAGCGGTCGACGGTTATCCGCCGGCCGAGCAGCTGGCCAGCGACGGTGGCTGGGTAACGATCGTGGCCCGTGCCAAGGTGGTCGGTGACGCCGACAATCCCTTTGTGGTCAGCTCCGAAAAGCGTTGGACCCATGTGCGGCTCAGCATCTATCCGGACGGCGGCGTGGCGCGGTTGCGGGTACACGGAGAGGGACGTCCCGACCGTCGGTTCCTAGGTGCCGGCCCGCTGGATCTGGCCGCGCTGGAAAATGGCGGGCTGGTGCTGGACTGCTCGAACCGCTTCTACAGCTCGCCGCAGCACGTCATCTTCCCGGGCCTGGCGCGAGTCATGGGTGACGGTTGGGAGACTGCCCGGCGTCGTGACGATGGCAACGACTGGGTGCTGATCAAGCTGGCCGGCCCCGGCGTGGTGCGGCTGGTCGAAATCGACACGTCGTATTTCGTCGGGAATAGTCCGGGCGCGGCGGCGGTGGTTGGTCGGCAGCCCACTGGCGAATGGATCGAGCTGCTACCGCGCACCAACCTCTTGCCCGACACCCGGCACCGGTTTCTGGTCAGCACCAAAGATGTGGTGGATCAGGCTCGTTTGGAGATCTATCCGGATGGCGGGCTATCGCGGCTGCGGCTGTTCGGGGACCTGGCGTGACGGGGTATCCGCGGGATATGACCGGGTATGGTCGCACGCCGCCCGATCCCCAGTGGCCCGGCGGTGCGCTGATCGCGGTGCAATTCGTGCTGAACTACGAAGAGGGGGCCGAAAGCAGCGTCCTCGACGGCGACTCGGGGTCAGAGACCTTCTTGTCCGAGATCGTGCCCGCACAGTCATTTCCGAACCGGCACATGAGCATGGAGTCGCTCTACGAATACGGATCTCGGGCGGGCGTGTGGCGGGTGCTGCGGGTCTGCGAGCAATCCGGCGTGCCGCTGACCATTTTCGCCGTCGCCCAGGCGATGCAGCGAAACCCAGAGGTGGCAAAGGTTTTTCGTGAGCTCGGTCATGAAATTGCTTGCCATGGGCTGCGTTGGAAGTCCTACCAAGAGATCGACCGGGATACCGAGCGGGCCCACCTGTCCGAGGCGGTGCGAATCCACCATGAGCTCACCGGGTCCGCGCCGCGCGGTTGGTACGGCGGTCGCGACTCACCGCACACCCGCGAGCTGGTGGTCGAACACGGTGGTTTCCTCTATGACTCCGATTCGTATGCCGACGACCTGCCGTACTGGGTGCGGGTCGGCGCCAGCGATCACCTGGTCGTGCCGTACACCCTGGATACCAACGACATGCGATTCGCCTCACCGGCGGGGTTCTCCAACGGCGATGAGTTCTTCGCCCATCTGCGCGACGCGTTCGATGTGCTGTATGCCGAGGGGCGTGCGGGCAGCCCGAAGATGCTATCCGTCGGTTTGCATTGCAGGCTGGTCGGCCGCCCGGCCAGAACGGCTGCCCTGCAGCGCTTCCTCGACCATGTGCGGTCCCACGATCGGGTGTGGCTGGCCCGGCGCGTCGAGATCGCCGAGCACTGGCGCGAGGTTCATCCGGCGCCAACCGGGTGATAGGGCGGCGCTATGGCGAGCCGGCCGCGGGTAGCCAACAGGTAGTAGACGACTAGCGCGACACCGCAGCCGATGAACCAGCTGTACTCCGCGGCGGTGTACATGCCGTAGACATCGCTGGCCAACACCGGGACCATGGCAATCGCCGCTGACACGGCCGTGGCGATGACCGCGGCGGGGTTGTATCCCTTGCGGTACCAGTAGGTTCCGTCGTGCGAGAGGCTGAACAGGTAGTCGACGACGACGTGTTGCTTGCGCACCAGGTAGTAGTCCGCGATCAGCACGCCGAACAGTGGGCCGATGAAGGCGCCAAGGGTCTCGAGCGTGTAGTGGATGACATCAGGGTGGTTGTACAGATTCCACGGCGTGATCAGCGCCGACCCCACCGCCGCGATCATCCCGCCGGTTCGCCAGCTGATCCGCTGCGGGTTGACGTTGGAGAAGTCGAACGCAGGGGAGATGAAGTTGGCTACGATATTGATGCCGATGGTCGCGATGGTGAATGTCGAAGCGCCCAGAATGATCGCGAAGGTGGAGTCGATGCGTGCCACCGTCTGCACCGGGTCGGTGATCAGTTCGCCGAACACCGGAACGGTGAGCGAGGCCGTGACCACCACCAGAAGCGAGAACAGCAGGAAGTTGAGCGGCAGCCCCAGGAAATTTCCCTTGCGTACCGCGCCGAACGAGCGTCCGTAGCGGGAGAAGTCGCCGAAATTGAGCATCGGGCCGGAGAAGTAGGACACCACCAGCGCGATGGCCCCCAACATCACCGGTATCGCATCCCATCCGGAGTACCTCACGTCGCCGAGATTCAAATCGATGGCAGCCCAACCGGCCTTGCTGATGAGATATCCGGACAGCGCGAATATCACGACGTATACCGCAGGACCGCAGAAGTCGATGAACTTGCGAATGGCCTCCATGCCGCGCCAGAACACGCATGCCTGCAGAACCCACAGAATCAAGTAGCTGGCCCAGCCCAGTGCCGGCAACCCCAGGAATCCGTAGTCCTCGACGACGGCGTAGCGGGCCAGGCCGGGAAACAGCTTGATCATGACCACATCGAGTGCGGCCGAAGCAAGGTATGTCTGGATTCCGTACCAAGCCACCGCGATCAGCCCGCGGATGATTGCCGGGATGTTCGCGCCGAGAACGCCGAATGCGGTCCGGCAGATGACGGGATACGGCACGCCGGTTGCCTGACTGGGCCGCGCCACCAGGTTGCACAGGAAGTAGACGATGGTGATCGCGATGACCAGTGAGACCAACACCTGCCAGCTGGCCAGTCCCAGCGCGAACAGGCTCCCCGCCGTCACGTAGCCCCCGACGCTGTGCATGTCTGACATCCAGAAAGCGAAGATGTTGTAGGTGCCCCACGTCTGCTCGCGCAGCGGCGCCAGGTCGTCGTTGGTCAGCCGAGGGTGATAATCGGGCTTGATGTTGGCGGGTCCGGCTCCATGGCTTGGCGAATGCACTGGACTGTGCGGTGCGGTGGTGTCGATCATGGCTCTTCCGTCGGGCGTCGATGAACCCATGACACTATTTCCAAGGTATTGCCGTCACATTTCGCGCGGGCTATGTGCCTATTGCGCGTGAGGCGGATGGGTCCAGCGTTAGAAGGGTGGCGGTTCCTCGTCATCGGATGCCGATGCGTCGCGCGGCCCGAAATAGCACTCTTCCCAACGCCGTCGCCGGGCTTCGCGGCTAGTCATGTTGTGGTTGCGTTCGGCCGCAATGCGTGCGGCCGAGCTTTGGGCGCGAGTTCGGGCGCGTTTGGGCATCATCGCGTCGCGGCTTCCGCAGTGATCCTGTGGCTTCCGAGCGGGGGGCGGCAGCTCTGGGCTGGGCGCGAATAGTCCCGGGAGAAGCCATGCGCTGCCCGGCGTGGTGACGTAGGTCTGCCCATCGGGCAACGACCAGATGACAGTTGCATCCGGTAGCTGCTCGTCGTGCCAGCCCCAAAATGTCTTGAGCAGATGATGTTTGCGGCAGAGGCATTTCAGGTTCGACGGGTGCGTCGCTCCGCCGTCGCTGTACGGGATTGTGTGATCGACATCGCACTGGGTTGCGGGTCGATCGCAGCCGGGAGCCCGGCAGGTCAGGTCGCGGGCGCGAACAAAGTCCATCAGTGCCGGGGACGGTACATATCCGGTTTCGGCCAGTATCGGCGTCGACAATGGTTGGAGCTTGGCTGATTTGGCCAGTTCGCGCACGATCTCGGCGGGGATGATCCCGTCGCCCGGAAGAACTCCCGGCGCCTCGCCCGCCCCGTCCACCGTCTCGCGACCCGCAACAACGTGAATCACCACTCGGCTGGGTTGTTGCGGAGCGCCCGCGGCCGGGCAGTCCGTCCTGCCGCAGTCGCATATCAGCCGGTCCTGACCGGCGGCCAACGTGCCCAGTGCGTCCGCACGCCGCTGTACGACGGTACGCGGATCATCGGCACAGACTGTCTTGGCGAGTTCATCGAGGCGACGCGCTAGCGCCTCGGCCGTCGCCGAGAAGACCTGGCCGTTGACCAAGGCCATCCCGGGCTCGAGCGGGGCGCAGTCCACATGCCGGTCGGCGGCATCGCGTCGCGAGCGGCGTACCGCGTCGCGATCGAATTTTGCAACCACGCGATCGACCTCTGTCGCGAGCTTCCAACTGGTCATCGATGGCCAGCGGGGCGCCTTGATGGCCAGTCGAGCGTCCACGGCCGCCAGGGCGTCAGAGTCGGTGATCAGATCGATGCGAAACACAATCGTGCGGAACAGCCGAAAGTCGATGCCGCCGGCCCGGAACTCCGCACCCAACTGCGGTAGCCGCTCACGCATCGCCCGCGCATAACGCAGGTTGCTGTGCCCCATCGCCACGCTGGTGTTTAGCGCTGCGGCGACCTCAGCCGCTACCGCGTCGCAGGTGTCGGCCACCCAATCCTCGCGGTTGCCGTGCTGGGACAGCCGCAACCGGAACAGATCGCCGATGGCCGCCAGGCGTTCCGCGGCAGCCCGGGCCTCGGCCCGCGCGGCAGCGGTGATCCGAGTCAGGGGCGCGGAATCGTCAGTATCGAACACATATTCGATCATATGCTGGTCCACCGACACCGTGGGGCGCAGCGCCTGAGCACGCACATCGCGGCCTACCATCGCTCGTGTGCTGCGCAACCGGGTCACCGCCCCCGCCGGGGCGGCGCGCGCCTGATGCAGACCTTGTCGGAAGACATTCGCGCCGACGAGGCCAACGTGGTCACCTTGCCCGATGGGCGCGAACTTGCCTGCCTCGAATGGGGCGACCCCACCGGATACCCGACGTTCTACTTTCACGGCACACCCAGCTCGCGGCTGGAAGGAGCCTTCGCCGACGGCGCCGCGCGGCGTGCCCGGTTTCGGCTCATCGCCGTCGACCGGCCCGGCTACGGGCGATCGACGTTCCAAGAGGGCCGCACATTGCGGGACTGGCCGGCAGACGTCTGCGCTTTGGCCGACGCGTTGGGGTTGGACAAGTTCGGCGTGGTGGGTCATTCGGGGGCGGGACCGCACCTGTTCGCCTGCGGTGCCCGGATTGCCCTCTCGCGTCTGGCGTTCATCGGCGCACTCGGCCCCTGGGGGCCGCTGGCGACGCCGGAAATCATGGGTAGCCTCAATTTGGCGGACCGGTCCTACGCCCGTCTGGCCCAACATGGGCCGCGGTTGTTTCACGCCCTGTTCGCCCCGCTCGGTTGGTGTGCAAAGTACGCACCCGGACTGTTCACCAAGCTGATAACCGCTTCGGTACCCGCGGTCGACAAGCACCGGATGCGTGACAAACGCTTCGTCCAACACTTCCAGGCGGTGCAGCTCGAGGCGTTTCGGCAAGGCAGCCGGGGTGCCGCATACGAAGCGTTTCTCGAGTATCGGCCGTGGGAGTTCGACCCCAGTGAGGTGGACGTGCCCACCCATATCTGGCTGGGCACCCACGACAGCTTCGTGCCGCGCGAGATGGGGGAGTACCTCGAGCGTGTGATCCCCAACGTCGAGTTGCATTGGGCCGCCGGCAAGGGCCATTTCAACGTCGAGGACTGGGATGCGATTTTCGCTGCCTGCGCCGCCGACATCTGAGCTCGCGACGCTGTTCGCGCCTTAGCCGCGACGCTTTGGTTATATGTCGTCGCCGGCTGGCGGCGCTATTCGCGCCTTAGCCGCGACTCCACGAACCGCTCCAACTGTTCCCACTCGCGCACCGCTTTCGCATACGGAGCCGCCGGCTTGCTGCCCGAATCGGGGTCCAACACGTAGGCCACCAACTTGCCCAGCGGCTTGGCCGGGTTGAGCGCCTTGTCGACGGTGCCTTCCTCGGAGTAGTCGCCGATGTCGCGGAGCAATTCGACGGCCAGGTCGAGCTGGTCATGATCCACCGCCTCGGGTCCGTCGGCGAAATCGTCGGCCAGCCCGGTCAACACATAGATGTTTTCGTCGGTCACATCCACCGCCAGTGAGCCGTCCGTGGCGGCGGTGCGGATGTCGTCGTAGGTGGCCAAATCCGACAGATCGTGATCATGCTCGTCGGCAAGATAGCGCGCGAGCGCCCGCTCGGAGCTGAAGACGCTGATCCGGCCGTTGCGGCCCAGGAAGATCGGGCGATCGTCCAGGTAGCAACGAAGCGTGTAGAGGTTGCCCGCGCCGGTCATGATCCGGATCGGGTCAATCCCCACCTTCAGCCAGAAATCCTCGTCGCCGCCCAGCACGACGGTGTCGCCGGCGGCGCGGTCTTCTTCGACGGAGTCTTCCTCGTCTTCCTCGTCTTCCTCGTCTTCCTCGTCTTCGTCCTCGGCGGCCTCGTCCTCGTCGTCCTCATCCGCGGAGTCAGCGCTGGCCTCGTCGTCCTCGCCGGCTGCGCCCTCGTCCTCTTCGGGCTCCTCGGGCTCCTCTTCCAATTCCTCGGCGGCCTTGGCGGATAGCTTTTCGTCAACCTCAGGGGTACTGACGACTTCTTCGATCGCCTTGAGCACGTCGTCCCAGCTGCGAGCGATGATCTCGGCGATCGCGTTCCAGCGTTTCTGGCCGGCTTTACCGGAGAAGTAATCGATGCCGCCCGACACGGTGCCCAGCGTGGGATTGCCGTTGAAGAACTTCGAAACCGCCGTCAGCTCGCAGACCGATCCGATCGACGACACGATCGCCAGGGTTGCGGCCATCGCGTTCACCGATTGCTCGGTCGGCTTTTCGGCCACCAGCTCCTCGACGATGACCAGATCGAACTTCTTGTCGTCGGCCGGATCGAAGTTGTGGGCGTGGGCCTCCGTCAGGTCCTGCCACCCCGGGTGATCAACCAGGTCGTTGTCGGTGTCGGTGCGTACGAATGCGACGAGGTCCGCGACGCTGTCGAAGACGTAGAGGTCCTCGTCCTTGCCCAGGAACGCCTCCCACTCGTCCCCGGAGTCACGCCAGCGCGGTGCCCACAGCGTGTAGTGGTCACCATCGGGCAGGCTCAGGCGAATGGGCACGAGGTCAGCAGCCATGCGGCACAGAATAGCGACGGCCCGCCGGCGGGCCCGGCCCGGTAGTGGTTAGCCGCCCCAGATATCAGCGATGACCGGGGCGTTCGCCGCGAAACCCGTCTTGGGCAAGCCGTACATCTGCTCCAGCGTGGAAAGCACGTTGTAGTGGCTGATGGTCTGGTTGTAAGTGCCCGGCCGTACGTGTGCGCCGTAGAACACCGTGGGAATCTGGTTGCGGCTGCCGCCGTCGTCCTCATCCCACGTCACGATCAGCAGGCTGTTGTTGGATCGGGCCCAGTTGGCGTACGGCGACAGTTGACGGTTCAACCACTCGTCAGCTGCCGCGATGGTGCCGTCGTGCATGTTGTTATCCCCGTTGGGGATGACGAAGGACACCGTGGGCAGCCTGGCGTAGTCCGCCGGCGTCGGAAACGCGGAGAAGGGCATCGACAGCGTGGCCGGAACATTGCTGAAGTTCACCCAAGGCGCATGCTTGCGCCCGTACTTTCCGGCGCTGCAGACCGTCGAACCGACTTCGGGCAGGCTCTCGGCGAAACCTACGAACGTGTGGCCCGCGGCGAGCAACTCCGAAGCCAGGTTGGGCGTGCTGCCCGCATTGACCGGACACGTGTTCTTCTTCAAGCCGAAGGTGGTACCGGCGAACAAGGCCAGGTAGTTGGGTTCGCTGGGGTGCGTTTCGGCGAACGACTGCGACATCATCGCGCCATTGGCGGCCAGCGCATTGATGAACGGGGCCGCCTTGTTGCCAATGATGTTGGCCTGCGAATGGTTCTCCTCCACCACGACCACCACATGTGAGAACGCCGGCAACGCAGTGGCGGTCAGGTCGATACGCGGGGGAGCGTCGCTACCGTGGGCCGGTAGGGATACCGCCACCGCGCCGAGCACCGCCAGAGCTCGAAATGTACTGGTAAAACGCTGTTTCAGGCCACACACGCCCGGAGTATATGGGCGGCTCGGCCTCGGCGCCGCGAGGAGGGGGAGCGTGTCAGCGGCTTGAATCCGATTGTTATATAGGGTCACCCATGTGGAAGTCCACGTCATTGATCACCCGCTGGCGGCGGCCCGCCTGACCGCGCTGCGTGACGAACGCACCGGAAACGCTGCTTTCCGCCAGGCCTTGCGTGAGCTGACACTGGTACTGGTCTATGAGGCGACCCGCGCAGCGCCCACCGAATCCGTCGCTATCCGTACACCGCTTGCGGCCACGACAGGCCTAAGACTGGCCAACCCCCCGCTTCTGGTTCCGGTGCTGCGCGCCGGACTGGGCATGGTCGACGAAGCGCATGCGGCGCTGCCGGAGGCGCGGGTCGGCTTTGTCGGTATCGCCCGCAATGAGCAGACCCACCAGCCCGTCCCATATCTTGAATCGCTGCCCGACGACTTGTCCGGGCTACCCGTAATGGTGTTGGACCCGATGCTGGCCACCGGCGGATCGATGACCTTTACCGTCGACTTGTTGTTGTCCCGCGGTGCGACGGACATCACGGTGCTGTGCGTGGTGGCGGCGCCGCAAGGCGTCTCGGCGCTCGAGAAGGCGGCACCGAACGCGCGGCTGTTCACGGTAGCCATCGATGACGGGCTCAACGAGGAGGCGTATATCGTGCCCGGGCTCGGCGATGCCGGCGACCGCCAATTCGGTCCGCGCTGAACTACCAACCGCTGACCGTGGAAGCCAGCTCACGACGCAGCTCCTGGGCCCGTTGACGGGTGGCCGCCAAGTCGCCGGCTACTTCGCACCGAACTTCGATGTAGCACTTCAGTTTCGGTTCGGTGCCCGACGGCCGCACGACCACTCGCACCGAGGTGCGGTCGTCCCCGCCGGCGAAGATCAGCGCGTCGGTGATGTCGGTCACGGTTGCGGTGAAACCGGCGAGCCGTTCCGGCGGGGATTCACGCAGCCGACGCATCAGTGCCGCGGCCTGGTCGGCATCGGCAACCCGGCGCGCTACCGCGCCAACCTCGTGGACTCCGTACCGGTGGGCGAGGTCGTCGAGGACATCGGGAACCGATCGGCCCTGCCGCTCGAGGCTGGCCACCAGATCGCACGTCAAGACGGCGGCGCTGATGCCGTCTTTGTCCCGCACGGCGGTGGGGTCCACACAGTGCCCGATCGCCTCCTCGTAGGCGTACACCAGGGTGCCGGGCCGGTCGGCATCGGCGCGGGCCAGCCATTTGAAGCCGGTGAGGGTCTGCACGTGGACCACGTCGTAGTCCGCGGCGATAGCGGCCAGCATCCGCGACGAGACCAGCGTGCTGGCCACGATCCAGTCGCCAGGCGGTTGCTTCGAGAGGATGTAATCGCCCAGCAGCCAACCGGTTTCATCGCCCGATAGCATTCGCCAGCCGGAGGACGTCGGTATCGCGACCGCGCATCGGTCGGCGTCGGGGTCCAGCGCGATTGCCACGTCCGCCCGCACGCCGGCGGCCAGCTCCAACAGCGCATCGGTCGCGCCCGGCTCCTCCGGGTTCGGGAATGCGACGGTGGGAAAGTCCGGATCGGGCTCGAACTGTGTCGCGACGGTATGCACGTCGGTGAAGCCGGCCCGACGCAGCGTCGCCACGGCAACCGTGCCGCCCACCCCGTGCATCGGGGTCAGGGCGACTCGCACCGAACCGGCGCAACGGCGGATCCCGGCCGCACGCGCGATGTAGTGCTCAACCAGATCGGTGCGAGCGGGTGTGACGGGTTTGCGGGCGATCTGGTCGGCCGGCGGAGCGGCGGCCATCGCGGCCTCGATCTTGCGGTCGGTGGGGGAGATGATCTGGATTCCGCCATCGAGGTAGACCTTGTAGCCATTATCGGTGACCGGGTTGTGTGACGCCGTGATTTGGATGCCGGCCACCGCGCCGCTGTGACGTACGGCGAACGCGACTATCGGTGTGGGTAGCGGCTCGGGCAGCAGCACCACCTGGAATCCTTCGGCGGCAAGTACTTCGGCTGTCGCAGTGGCGAAAGACGCCGAGCCGTGACGAGCATCACGTCCGACGATCACTGTCGCGGGCCCCGCCGGGGTCTGCTCGGCGAGCACCCGTGCCACCGCCCAGGTGGCGCGCAACACCACCGCGAGGTTCATCGCGTCCGGCCCGCCGCGCACCGGTCCGCGCAGCCCGGCAGTGCCGAAGGCCAGCGGCCGGGCGAACCGTGCGGCAAGTTCTTGGGCGTCACAGGCCGCCAGCTCGGCGGCGGTCACCGGGTCAGGATCGTGCGCGATCCACTCCTCAGGCGTCACTGTTGCGTAACTCGGCGATGACGGTGGCTAGCAGTGAGCCGATCCGCGACGCCGACGCGGCGCCCGCCGCAAGCACCTCGGCGTGGCTCAGCGGCTCACCGGTGATCCCGGCGGCCAGGTTGGTCACCAGCGAAACACCGAGCACCTCGGCCCCCGCCGCGCGGGCGGCAATGGTCTCGTGCACCGTCGACATGCCGACCAGGTCGGCGCCCAACACCCGCAGCATGCGGATCTCGGCGGGTGTCTCGTAATGCGGCCCCGGCAGGCCGGCGTACACGCCTTCGGCCAACTCGGGGTCGGCTTGCCGGGCGACCGCGCGCAGCCGCGCCGAGTAGGCGTCGGTCAGATCCACGAACTGCGCCCCGACCAGTGGCGATCGCGCGGTCAGGTTCAGGTGGTCGCTGATCAACACCGGCTGGCCGACCTGCATGTCCGGTCGCAACCCGCCGGCCGCGTTGGTCAGCACCACGGTCCGCGCGCCCGCCGCGCACGCCGTTCGCACCGGGTGCACCACATGGCGCAGGTCATGCCCCTCGTAGGCGTGAATGCGGCCCGCCAGTACCAGCACCCGGTGATCGCCGACGGGCACCGACAGCAGCTCGCCCGCGTGCCCGGCCGCGCTCGGCGGGGTGAACCCGGGAACTTCGGTCTGCGCCAGCACGGCGGTCGGGGATCCCAGCGCGGCGATGGCCGCCGACCATCCGGATCCGAGAACTACCGCGACGTCATGCTCAGCGATCCCGGTGCGCTCGCCGATGACCTGGGCCGCGCGGCGTGCGAGTTCGTCGGGATCGGGCTGGGGGCCAGTCACACTGGGGAGCCTAGCGAGTGTGGCCGGGCGTTGAGATGGCTGTTGTGCGGGGCCGGGCGCGCGTCGATGAGATACTGCCAGAATGCCCGCACTCGTCTTGGACACCGTCGAAGAGTTGGTGCGACGGCGTGCCGGTGATCTGGTCGAGCTCTCCCACGCGATCCACGCCGAGCCGGAGTTGGCCTTCGCCGAGCACCGCAGCTGTGCCAAGACACAGGCGCTGGTGGCCGAACGCGGCTTCGAGATCACCCGGGCCGCCGCGGGGCTGGACACCGCATTTCGGGCCGATTTCGGCGATGGACCGCTGGTGGTGGGAATTTGCGCCGAATATGACGCGCTGCCCGAAATCGGGCACGCCTGCGGGCACAACATCATTGCGGCATCGGCGGTGGGGACCGCGCTGGCCCTGGCGGAAGTCGCCGACGATCTCGGTCTGACGGTCGCATTGCTGGGCACGCCGGCCGAGGAGTCCGGCGGTGGCAAGGCACTGATGTTGGACGCCGGGGTATTCGACGACATCACGCTGGCCCTGATGGTGCATCCGGGGCCCACGGACATCGCCGGCGCTCGATCCCTGGCGTTGTCCGAGGTCACCGTGCGTTACCGGGGTAAGGAATCACACGCCGCCGTGGCGCCGCACCTGGGGGTCAATGCTGCCGACGCCCTAACCATTGCGCAGGTGGCAATCGGATTGCTGCGGCAGCAACTGGCGCCGGGGCAGATGACCCATGGAATCGTTATCGACGCAGGTCAGGCGGTCAACGTAATTCCCGGACACGCGATGATGCAGTACGCGATGCGCGCGGTCGAGTCGGAATCGCTGCGCGACTTGGAGGGCAGGATGTTTGCTTGCTTTGCGGCGGGGGCGCTGGCCGCCGGATGTGAATACGACATCGATGCGGCCGCACCCGCATATGCGGAATTGAAACCCGACCACTGGCTGGTCGAGGTGTGTCGAGAAGAGATGCTTCGGCTTGGGCGCACCCCGGTGCCGGCCAGCGTCGAGGAGGGGCTGCCGCTGGGCAGCACCGACATGGGCAACGTGACACAGGTGCTGCCGGGCATCCATCCGGTGATCGGTGTCGACGCCGGCGGGGCCACGGTGCACCAGCGCGCCTTCGCGGCCGCCGCGGCCGGTCACAGCGCTGACCAAGCGGTCGTCGACGGCGCAATCATGCTGGCACGCACCGCGGTCGCGCTGGCCGAGAATCCGGACCAGCGGGACCGAGTGCTGGCCGCCCAGCAGCGCAGGGCGGCGTCATGAGCCTTGTCGACACCGCTGAATCCTGGCTGGCCGCGCACTATGACGACCTGGTCGGCTGGCGCCGGCACATCCATCGCTATCCGGAGCTGGGCCGCCAGGAGTTCGCCACCACCCAGTTTGTCGCCGAACGGCTGGCCGACGCTGGGCTCAACCCCAAGATATTGCCCGGCGGGACGGGACTGACCTGCGATTTCGGTCCCGAGCATCAGCCCAGGATCGCGCTGCGTGCCGACATGGACGCGCTGCCGATGGCCGAGCGCATCGGTGCGCCGTACGCCTCGACGATGCCCAACATCGCCCACGCCTGCGGGCACGACGGCCACACCGCGATTCTGCTGGGTACCGCGCTGGCGTTGGCGACGGTGCCGGAGCTGCCGGTCGGGGTGCGTCTGATATTCCAGGCCGCCGAGGAGCTGATGCCCGGCGGCGCCATCGACGCGATCGCGGCCGGAGCACTGACCGGGGTGTCACGGATCTTTGCCCTGCACTGCGATCCCCGGCTCGAGGTGGGCAGGGTTGCGGTGCGGCAGGGGCCTATCACCTCGGCGGCCGACCATATCGAGATCACGCTGTATTCACCCGGTGGGCACACGTCGCGGCCACACCTGACCGCCGACCTGGTCTACGGGCTGGGCACGCTGATCACCGGGCTGCCCGGCGTGCTGTCGCGGCGCGTCGACCCCCGTAACAGCACCGTCCTGGTCTGGGGGACGGTCAACGCGGGCGTGGCGGCCAACGCCATTCCGCAAACCGGCGTGTTGGCCGGCACCGTTCGCACCGCCAGCCGGCAGACCTGGATCGATCTGGAAGAGATCATCCGTGAGTCCATCACTGCGCTGCTGTCGCCCTTGGCGATCGAGCACACGCTGCAATACCGGCGCGGCGTTCCACCTGTGGTCAACGAGGAAGTCTCGACCCACATCCTCACCCACGCCATCGAAGCCGTCAGCCCGGATGCGCTGGCCGATACCCGCCAGTCAGGCGGCGGCGAGGACTTCTCCTGGTACCTCGAAGAGGTCCCGGGTGCCATGGGGCGTCTGGGAGTTTGGTCCGGCGACGGACCGCAGCTGGACCTACATCAGTCGACGTTTGACCTCGATGAGCGGGCACTGGGGATCGGCGTGCGCGTGATGGTCAACATCATCGAGCAGGCTGCGGCGTTCTAACCGCTCGCGAGGGTGCGTGTCTGGACAACGACACGCCGGTATTGCCGGCATTATGCGCACGCTCGTCGTGGTGAATTGTGGGCCCGTCAGTTGCGCCTCGACGATGGCCCCATGCACGCAGAGCTCGCCCGGTTGCTCGACGCCCAAGGCGGGGTGGCGACGTCCGCCCAGGTACTGACGTTCCTGACCCGGCGCGGGCTGGAAGCCGACCTGAAAAGCGGGGTACTGAGCAGAGTTTGGCATGGCATTTATGGCCGCGGTGAGTTGACCAGTGGGCTGCGGCTGCGCGGAGTGGACCTGGTAGTCGGCACACCGGTCGCCGCATGCCTGGGGACCGCCGCCGCGGCCTACGGCTTTGACACCGAGCAAACCGGGGATCTGCATGTGCTCAATCCCGAGGGGCGGCAATTGCGATCCACCGACGGCCTGACCGTGCACCGGCGCGCCGGTGCACCGTTGACTCGCCTCGCGGGGCGAGAACTCAGGACGCCGGCGTGGACGGCGATAGAGGTCGCCCGGGGGCTGCGTCGGCCGCGAGCGTTGGCGACACTGGACGCCGCCCTGCGCAGCGGGACATGCGACCGTGACGACCTCGACCGAGCGGTCTGTCTGCAATCCGGCCGGCGCGGCGTCGTGGCCGTGCGCGAGTTGCTCGCCTTGGCGAGTCCGCTGGCGGAGTCGCCGATGGAGAGCGAGACCCGGCTGGTGATGATCGAAGGCGGACTACCCGCGCCAGTGCTGCAATACGAGCTGGTCGGCTCCGACGGCCGGCGCTGGCGACTGGATTTCGCGTGGCCGGGTCTGCGGGTCGCGGCAGAGTACGACGGCGTCGACTGGCATAGCGGGCCGCAAGCGTTCCTGCGGGATCGACGGCGCAGTGCGGCGCTGCAGGAGGTGGGGTGGGTGATAGTGCCCATCGTGGCCGGCGATGTCAGGCATCGGCCGGCCGAACTTGTTCAGCGGCTGGCCGGGGCGCTGGCCCGGGCTCAGGCCGCCTGATGGGCTCGCGAGGGTGCCCAAATTGCCGGCCGCAACGGCGTGTCGGCGTGCAGACACGCACCCTCGCGGCAGAGGGTGACGCAACCCCCGGCTAGGTTCCGGTCCCCGGGCCGATGTTGCGGGCCGGCCGGGTACGCAAATCGTGCACATAATCGCTTGGTGCGCCCGCGATCTCGGCGGCATCGGCCATCACGCCCAGGTAGCGCGCCGACGGCAGACCGCCCTCCCAGGCGTCGAGCACATACAGCCAGGCCAGGACGGGATCGGTGGTGGTGTCCGAGGACAATCGCTCCACCCGGCAGCGGATCTTCTGGTGGATGCCGAACTCCGAGCCCTCCCAGTGGTCGAGGTTCTTCTCGTCGGCCGGTGTCATGTCGTAGAGCACCACGAACACCTTGGAGTCGGGATCCTCGACGACGGTGGCCAGGGCTCCTTCCCAGCCGATGTCCTCGCCGCCGAAGGTCAGCCGCCACCCGGGCAACCAGCCGGTTCCGGCCATCGGGGAGTGGGGTGCACGCATGAGCATCTGATCGGGATGCATGTTCGATCCGTACGCGGCGTAGAGCGGCACGCAG
This sequence comes from Mycobacterium ulcerans subsp. shinshuense, assembly GCF_002355775.1. NCBI lineage: Bacteria > Bacillati > Actinomycetota > Actinomycetes > Mycobacteriales > Mycobacteriaceae > Mycobacterium > Mycobacterium ulcerans. Next base: position 1,363,321 of record NZ_AP017624.1, read on the forward strand.
AAATCTTAAACGTCACGTAAACGGATGCGGCTCATCCCTGGGTGTGATGCTTGGCTCTTCATGCTCAGGCGCGCCCGGTCGGGCTCTCGCGGCGGCACGCGAGGCAGTTCTGAGCCCCTCAAGCTAGGTTATTGCGTGTGGTGACCCGCATCGTGATCCTCGGTGGAGGCCCAGCCGGTTACGAAGCTGCGCTGGTGGCCGCCACCTCACACCCCGAATCAGCCCAAGTCACAGTGATCGACTCCGACGGTATCGGTGGTGCCGCCGTTCTGGACGACTGTGTGCCGTCCAAGACGTTCATCGCGTCCACCGGCCTGCGCACCGAGCTGCGAAGAGCGCCTCACCTGGGCTTCCTCATCGACTTCGACGAGGCGAAAATCTCGTTGCCCAAGATCCACGCCCGGGTCAAGGAGCTGGCCGCGGCGCAGTCGGCGGACATCACCGCCCAGCTGCTCAGCGTGGGCGTGCACGTGATCGCCGGCAAGGGCGAGCTGCTCGACCCCGCACCCGGCCTGCGCCACCGCGTCAAGGCGACGGCCGCCGACGGCACCACCAGCGAGCACGACGCCGACGTCGTGTTGATCGCCACCGGAGCGAGCCCGCGGATCCTGCCGTCGGCGCGACCGGACGGCGAGCGCATCCAGACCTGGCGGCAGCTCTACGACCTGGACGCGTTGCCGCAGCACCTGATCGTGGTGGGCTCGGGGGTGACGGGCGCGGAGTTCGTCGACGCCTACACCGAGCTGGGTGTGCGGGTCACGGTGGTGGCCAGCCAGGATCACGTGTTGCCCTACGAGGACGCCGACGCCGCACTGGTCTTGGAGGAGTCGTTCGCCGAACGTGGCGTCCGACTGTTCAAGAACGCCCGCGCCCAGTCCGTCACCCGCACCGAAAACGGGGTTCTGGTGACCATGACCGACGGCCGCACCGTCGAGGGCAGCCACGCGCTGATGACGATCGGGTCGATCCCCAACACCAGCGGCCTCGGCCTGGAGCGCGTTGGTATCGAGCTCGGCCCGGGCAACTATCTGAACGTGGACCGGGTGTCGCGCACGTCGGTGCCCGGCATTTACGCCGCGGGTGACTGCACCGGCCTGCTGCCGCTGGCCTCGGTCGCCGCGATGCAGGGCCGCATCGCGATGTACCACGCGCTGGGCGAGGGCGTGAGCCCGATCCGTTTGCGCACGGTTGCGGCGACGGTGTTCACCAGGCCCGAGATCGCCGCCGTCGGCGTGCCGCAGTCGGCGATCGACAACGGTTCGGTGCTTGCCCGCACCATCATGTTGCCGTTGCGGAGCAACGCCCGGGCCAAGATGTCGGAGGTGCGGCACGGTTTCGTCAAGGTCTTCTGCCGGCGGTCCACCGGTGTGGTCATCGGCGGCGTGGTGGTGGCGCCGATCGCATCCGAGCTGATCCTGCCGATCGCGGTGGCGGTGCAGAACCGGATCACGGTCAACGAGCTGGCCCAGACACTGGCCGTCTACCCGTCGTTATCGGGTTCGATCACCGAGGCCGCTCGCCGCCTGATGGCCCACGATGATCTGGACTGAAGCCCAACTACTGCCACGCCCCACCAATTAGCCTTGTGGTGCACCTAACGCCTACTGACAAGCAACCGACAGGAGTTCATTGTCGTGAGCAATCCGACCGACGCATCGCAGCGTGACCAGACCGGGCCCGCCGATTCGCTGGGGCCCGAGCAGCGCGCGTTGGCCTGGGAGCGGCTCGGTGCCGAGCAGTTCGATGTGGTGGTTATCGGCGGCGGGGTAGTGGGCTCCGGGTGTGCGCTGGACGCCGCCACCCGCGGGCTGAAGGTGGCCCTGATCGAAGCCCGCGATCTGGCCTCTGGCACGTCGAGCCGTTCGTCGAAGATGTTCCACGGTGGACTGCGTTACCTCGAACAACTGGAATTCGGCCTGGTGCGCGAAGCCCTTTTCGAGCGGGAGCTGTCGCTGACCACGTTGGCGCCGCATCTGGTCAAGCCCCTGCCGTTTCTGTTCCCGCTCACCAAGCGTGGCTGGGAACGTCCCTACATTGCCGCCGGGATCTTCCTCTACGACCGCCTCGGCGGCGCGAAATCGGTTCCCGCGCAGAAGCATTTGACCCGTGCCGGCGCGTTGCGGCTGAGCCCGGGCCTCAAACGCAGCTCCCTGATCGGCGGTATCCGCTACTACGACACCGTCGTCGACGATGCCAGGCACACCATGACGGTCGCTCGTACCGCGTCGCACTACGGGGCGGTCGTCCGTTGTTCCACCCAGGTGGTAGCGCTGCTGCGCGAGGGCGACCGGGTGGTCGGGGTGCGGGTGCGCGATTCCGAGGACGGCTCGATCACCGAGGTCCGCGGGCACGTGGTGGTCAATGCCACCGGGGTCTGGACCGACGAGATTCAGGCGCTGTCCAAGCAACGCGGGCGATTCCAGGTTCGAGCGTCCAAGGGTGTGCACGTGGTGGTGCCCCGGGACCGCATCGTCAGCGACGTCGCGATGATCCTGCGCACCGAGAAGTCGGTCATGTTCATCATTCCGTGGGGAAGCCACTGGATCATCGGGACTACCGACACCGACTGGAACCTGGACCTGGCCCACCCCGCGGCCACCAAGGCCGACATCGACTACATCCTGGGAACGGTCAATGCGGTGCTGGCCACGCCCCTGACGCATGCCGACATCGACGGCGTGTACGCCGGTCTGCGGCCGCTGCTGGCCGGGGAGAGCGACGACACGTCCAAGCTGTCGCGCGAGCACGCTGTGGCGGTACCGGCGGCAGGGCTGGTGGCCATCGCCGGCGGCAAGTACACCACCTACCGGGTGATGGCGGCCGACGCGATCGACGCCGCCGTGCAGTTCGTTCCGGCCCGGGTGGCGCCGTCGATCACCGAGAAGGTCAGCCTGCTGGGCGCCGACGGTTACTTTGCGCTGGTCAACCAGGTGGAACACGTCGGCGAGATGGTCGGCCTGCACCCCTACCGAGTGCGTCACCTATTGGACCGCTACGGATCGCTGATCAACGAGGTGCTGGAACTGGCGGCCGACGATCCGGACCTGCTGACGCCCATCAAGGAGGCTCCTGGCTACCTCAAGGTGGAGGCCCTCTACGCCGTCACCGCCGAGGGCGCGCTGCATCTGGAAGACATCCTGGCCCGCCGCATGCGAGTCTCCATCGAGTACCCGCACCGAGGTGTCGATTGCGCCCGTGAGGTGGCCGACGTGGTCGCACCGGTGCTCGGGTGGGCCGTCGAGGACATCGAGCGAGAAGTCGCGAACTACAAGGCGCGGGTGGAAGCGGAGGTCTTGTCGCAGGCCCAGCCCGACGACGTATCGGCGGACATGTTGCGGGCCAGCGCACCCGAGGCGCGTGCCGAGATCCTCGAGCCGGTGCCGCTGAATTGAAACTAGCTGGACCTCAACACCGCTCGGCGCCGCGAGCCATGAGCATCGGGTCGTCCTCATCGCTGGCGGCCGGGGTCAGCTTGCTGGCGACCGCCGCCAACGCCGAGCGCACCGCCTCGCGAGATCGCGCTGTCAGAACGGCCGCGGCTCGCACACCGTCGGGCCGCATGTTGATGTGATCGGGCAACGACACCATTGGCCTCCTTCGTGGGAAGAGGACACCTGCGGCCCGGGATTTAAGGCCAGCGGCCCCGGTTCGCCGTCGAACCGTCACCCGGCCGCTGGTAGATCACGTTATTCATCGGTGACGTCAAATCCGACATTTGCGCGTCAAATCCACGTGAACAAATTTCTCCTGGGGATCAGCAAGGGGCAAACATGGTGATGACGACGAACCCGGGTTCGGCATGAAGCCGCGATCGGTGGCGGCGGTGCTCGGCGGCGGTATGGCCGGGGTAGCGGGCTGGGATCTCTGGCAGCGCCGGCACGCCATCCTGCGCAACTTCCCGATCATCGGCCATCTGCGCTTTCTGCTCGAAGCCGTTGGACCGGAGTTGCGCCAATACATCGTCACCGACAACAACGAAGAGCGGCCCTTCAGCCGTGACCAGCGGCGCTGGGTGTACACGTCATCTAAATTTACCAACCGATACTTCGGATTCGGCACCGACAACGACCTGGAGCGGGCCCACAACTACCCCATCATCAAGCACGCGGCATTTCCGGTATCGGCCCCGGACGGCGAGCCCGCTCATCCGGATCCCGCCGTCGCGCTGCCGGCGGCAAAGGTGCTTGGTGGCGCCCGCGGGCGTGCCAAAGCCTTCCGGCCCTCGTCTTTGGTCAAGATTTCCGGGATGAGCTATGGCGCGCTCGGTGGCGCGGCCATCAGCGCGCTGAATCAGGGCGCGGGGATCGCGGGCGCCCTGCACACCACCGGTGAGGGCGCGGTGTCGCCCTATCACCTCAACGGTGGCGACCTGGTATGGCAGATCGGCACCGGATACTTCGGCTGCCGCAGCGACGACGGGACGTTCAGCCTGTCGCGGCTGATCGATCGGGTGGCCGCCACGCCCTCGATACGCGCGATCGAAATCAAGCTGAGCCAAGGCGCCAAGCCGGGGCTGGGCGGCATGCCGCCCGGCGCCAAAGTCACCGCGGATATCGCTGCCATCAGGGGGATTCCGGTCGGAGTGGACTGCAAGAGCCCCGCCGGACACTCCGCGTTCGCTGACATCGACGGGATGCTCGAGCTGGTGGAGACCATCGCCGATGCGACGGGTCTTCCCGTCGGCATCAAGTCCGCCGTCGGCGAAGGGTTGTTTTGGCCCCAGCTTGCCGCGCGGATGGCACGCACCGGTCGCGGTGTCGATTTCGTGACCGTCGACGGCGGAGAGGGCGGCACCGGCGCGGCCCCGCTGGTCTTCAGCGACCATGTCGCCCTGCCCTTCAAATGGGCCTTCCCCAGGGTGTTTCGCGCCTTCGCCGAAGAGGACCTGCACCACGACGTGGTGTTCATTGGCTCCGCCAAGCTCGGTATCCCCGAGAACGCGCTGCTGGCCCTGGCGATGGGCGCCGACATGATCAACGTCGGACGGACCGCCATGTTCGCCATCGGTTGCATCCAGGCTCAGCGCTGCCACACCGGCCGATGCCCGTCCGGCGTGGCCACCCAGTCGGCGTGGTTGCAGCACGGTCTGGACCCGGCCCTCAAAGCGGTGCGCTGTGCCAACTATCTGGCCACGCTGCGCTTCGAGTTGCTGTCTTTGGCCCGGGCCTGCGGCTACGTACACCCCGCCCTCGTCCCGTTGCAGGCGATCGAGCTTCTCGACGTGGATCTGCAGACGGTGCAGGTCGACGACTTGTTCGGCTACCAGCCCGGTTGGGGCATACCCAGCCCCGCTGACGTGGCGGCGATCACGGCTCTGATGACCAAGGCGAGCCCGCCCCGATAGGGACGGTTCAGCGGCTGTTCGCCGGCTCGGGTGAGCGTTCCAGCAGCGGCGAGCGCGTCGCACCACGGGATTCGATCATGCGATTGCGCACGATGTGCTCGACCAGGATCGGAACGAACGTTTGCACCGGCGCATCGACGAACTGTGCTGCGGCCTCTTCACACCACCGGTTGATCTGGGCGGTCCGCTGATCGTCGTCGAGCCCCTCGTGGCGGGCCAGCTTGTCGGCGACGTCGGCTACGTTGCGCTCCACCAGGGAGCGGCCCGCGGGCGGGCTGCCGGCGCCGGTATCGACCCGCACCTCATCGAGGGTCCGCTGCGCACTCTGGTCGCTGGCATCCGGTGAGATCACCCGCAGCGTCAGATGGTGACCGGTCTTGGCCGATCAGGATGAGACTGGCCGGGTCGTCGCTGCTGAAGCCCAGCAATTCGACAGTGTGACCGGCGATCTCGGCCACCGTCGGGGTCTGTTCACACCCATTGCGGTGGTAGCTGACCATCACGATCGGTCCCAGGCGTTCGGTAATCGAGGCAACCAGGCCCGGCAGCTCGTCCACCAACTGCCTCGACCGCGGCCACCACGCGCCATCGACATGTTCCAAAGCAGGCCGAAATGATCTCAGCTGCAAGCGAGTTTCGCGCTCCATCCCAACCACCCGTCGGTTGACTGTGCGGGTTGTCAGCCAACCCGTCGGACCCCGAATCAAAAACTACGGGCGTAGGGAACGCCCTGCGACTCGAAAGCTCGACGTCGGGGTAGCGGCTGAACGAACATTTGGTTACGTGGGCGCCCCGGCTTCGCGTTCCTGCACCGTTGCCTGCCCATCGGCGGTGACGCTGATTAGGCGCTGAGCTTGCCGCGACACCCGCATGAGCAGTTCGGGTGCGATGACCGACGCCGAACCCGCCACCGCGGCGGCCAGCAGCGCCTGACCCCAGGCCAACGGGCCCACCGGGGTGCAACCGAACAGGTGACTGAGGCCCGGGGTGGTCACCACCACCACGAGCACCCCGAAGGACCCGACCGTGGTCAGCACCACCAGCGGGCCGTGCGAGTCGGCCACGGTCTGCGTGAGTTGCGTGCCGACCAAACCGATCAGCGCGACCGTCGCCGCCCGGCGCCGGGTGCCGGTCGCGCTGGCCATCAGCCACGCCAGCATGGCGCCGGTCGTGGTGGAGGCGCCGCGTATCCCGATCGCTCGCCACATGGCCGCCTCGTCGCGTTCCACCTCGACGTTGCTGGTTTGGGGACTGACGGCCAACGCCGCCGCCGGCAGCGCATCGGTAAGCATGTTGACCAGCAGCATCTGCCGCGCATTGAACACCGAGCAGCCGGTCAGCAGCGTGGTGATCAGCGCGAACGACACCTCGCCGAGGTTGCAGCCCAACAGCACCGAGACCGCCGAATGCACGCGACGCCACAGCTGTTGGCCTTCGTCGAGAGCCTCCAGCAGCGCGTCGATCCGTCCGTCCAACAGCACCACATCGGCCGCCGTCCGGGCCGCATCGCTGCCGCGGGCGGCCATCCCGATACCCACGCTGGCCGCTCGGATCGCGGCGGCGTCGTTGACCCCGTCGCCGACCATCGCGGTAACCAGCCCGGCGCGCTCGAGAGCCTGCACCACCTCCACCTTGTGTTCGGGCGACATCCGGGCAAAGACCAGCCGTGATGCGACCACCGTGGCCCGCTGGTCGGCCGACAGCGCTTCCCATTCGGCGCCGGTGATCACCTCGGAGTCGGTGACGTCCAGTCCGAGCTCCTGGGCGGTTGCGGTGGCGGTGGCGGGGTGGTCGCCGGTGATCAGGCGGACCCCGATATCGCGGTCGGCGAGCCCATTGAGCACGGACTGGGCCGTCGGCCGGGGAGTGTCGGCCAGGCCCAGCAGACCGACCGGCGTGAGTTCGGACTGGCACAGGGATTCCAGCAGATCGGGATCGGCGGCGGCCGCGGTGGCTTGCTCGGGGCGCAGCTGACGCTCGGCCACCGCCAGCACCCGCAGGCCACCGGTGGCCATCTCGTCGATCTGCTTGGTGAAGGGGTCCGCGGCGGCCTCGGGGGCCCGCCGCAGCGCCGCCGAGAGCACCTCCGGTGAGCCCTTGATGGTCAGTCGGGTCCCGGCCAGGGCGGCGGCAAACGGGCGGCCCGACTGGAACGGCAGGAACGCGTCACGGGAGAGCCGCGGTTGCGGCTGGGAACCGTCGCCGCGAACCGCGGGGTCGTCGGCGGCCTGGAATATCGCGTCGTCGGTGGCATGCTCAACCCGGTGGGTGTGCCTGGAGTAGGTGGTGCTCAGCGCGGCATCCAACACCTGCCCCGGGGTGAAACCCGGCGCCGGGCGCACCGTTTTGACCTTCAGCCGGTTCTCGCTCAGCGTTCCGGTTTTGTCGAAGCACACCACGTTCAACCGGGCGAGCGCTTCGATCGAGTGGGCATTGCGGATCAGCACGGATTCGCCGGTGAGCCGGCGCGCCGCAGCGAGCTGGGCCAGCGTCACCACCAGCGTCAAGCCTTCCGGCACTGCCGCGACGACCAGGGTGACCGCACTGGCCACCGCCTCTCGCAGCGGAGTGCCGCGCGACATGCTGAGCAGCCCGACCAGGCCCCCGCTGGCGACGCTGAACGGCAACGCGCGCCGGGTGATTCGGCTCAACTGCCGCTGCAGGCCGATTTCCCGGGACTTGCGCGGGGCCATCGCCAGCGCCCGGCGCATCTCCGAACGCGAACCGACTGCGGTGACCACGGCCACCGGCGTGCCCGCCACCATCGTGGTGCCGGCATAGAGCATGCAGGCCCGCTCGGCCAGCGGGGCGCCCGGGGTGGGCTCGGTCTGCTTGGAGACCGGCAGCGACTCGCCGGTCAACGTCGACTCATCGACCTCGACACTGGATGCGTGCAACAGCCGGGCGTCGGCGGGCACCACCTCGTCGGTGTGGACTTCGATGATGTCGCCCGGACGCAGCCGCTTGGCCGGAACCTTCTCGCGGCGCTGGTCGTCGAGCGGGCCAAGTCGTCGCCGCGCGGGTGGATCCTGCACTGCCAGTAAGCGATTCAGGATGCGCTCGGCGTGCAGTTGCTGCTCGGCCGACAGCGCGGCATTGAGCAACAGCACACTGCTGACCAGGAAGGCATCCAGCGGAGAACCCAGCAATGCGCTGGCGGCGGCGCCGGTGGCCAGCATCGGGGTGATCGGATCGGACAGATCGTCGCGCATCTCGGCGGCGAAATCACGAACCAGGCGCAACGATGCGGCGGTGCCGCGGTGCACCATCCGAATCGGCGGCAACTTCTCCCATCGGTTCTCCGCGTCACGACGGTCTTCTTCGGCCGGACGCGGCAGCAGCCGCCGCACCTCCGCGATGGGCAGGCTGTGCCAGTCGTGGCCGGCTTCGGGCTCCGGCACCGTATCGTGAAAAACCTTGGTGCCCGAGCGGAATCCCAGATACAGGCTGACCGCCATGCCGACATTGACCGACGCCGAACCGCGCCCCGGCACACTGGGAATCAGCATCAGCGCGCCGATCGCCGAAGCCGACGCCGACAGGCGGATGGCGCTGTCGGTGGCGGTGCGCGCCGCCGGCAGCGCGTGCAGCACCCGCCAGGCGCCGGTCAGGTCCGAAACCAGGACATCGGCGCCCCACGGCGGCGGATGGCGCGCCCGGAGCACCCCGATGGTGACGTCGGACCGGTGCTCGGCCTGCAGCGCCGAGGTGGTCAACAGCGCCACCGTGGCCCCACCGGCTTTCAGCTCGGCAAGCGCGGCCGCCATCGCATCGTCGATCGACTCGGCCGAGGGATAAAGGTGGTCGAATCCTTGCGCCAGAGAACGTAATCCGTCATCCTCCAGGGAAAAGACCCGAGGGCGCGCGCGGCGTGCTTCGGTGGTCACCGCGGCCGCGTATGGGTCGCGAACGGGGCTGATCAGGGCCCGGCCGGTCCGCCCGGCTCCCGGGATGTCAGCCAGGTGGTGCCATCCGGGGGCCAGCCGTTGGTCGTCGAGGGCGGCCGCGACCGCCTCCCAGGCCTTGCCGCGCGCCGAATTCTGTACTCCCAAGACGCGGCTGACCGTCAACTCGTCGGTGTAGAGGGCGCGCGGATCGATCATGATCGCGTCGACCCGGTCGAGTGCCCGCAGGGCGCGGGGGCGCAGCACCAGCGCGTCGTGCTGGGAGGTCAGGCCGTTGCTCAATGCGTAGCCGAACGCTTCGCGCACGGTGCGCAACGGCTTTGGGACCGCGGCCAGGGCGGCGGCGCCGGCCGCGTCCGGGTTACGTGACAACAACCCGACCACGGCGGCGGCGCCGAGACCGGTCAAACCGATCCGGTTGGCGTAGCGTTCCGCGGGTGCATCGGGCGGACTCGAGATGCGCTTTGGTGTTGCCGCGGTAGCGTCCGGGGTGGCGTAGCTGCCCAGGCGCGGCTCGTGCCGAAACCAGGTGGACCGGCCGTTCCACGCCTCGGCGGCGAGCATCGCCCGGGTGGCGGCTTCGGCGGCGGCGGCCGTCGGCGACAGCGTCAATGCGGCCGTGGTGGCATTGACGACGCCGAACAGGACGTCGGTGCCCTCCGGCCCGAGCCGCTTTTCCGGTTCACGCCGTAGCCGGGGCAGGTGGTCGATCAGCGTCGGGGGTACCGCGACCAAGTCGGGCAATCGGGGCAGCCGCAGCAGGCTGCCGGTCAGCGAAAGGCCAAGGCCCATGGTGGCGGCCCCGGCCGCGATCATGCGGCCCATCAGCACCACGTCGTCGCCCGGCAGGCCGGTCGGCTGCTGCCCGGTTGTCCGGGTCCGATGGCGCCGCTCGGCAGCGGCGACGATCCGGCACAGTTGCGCCGTCGAGGGCCCCTCGGCCTCGGCATCCAACGTGACCACCAGCCGTGCCAGGGTGCGATTGAGGAATGCGGTGTGCACGCCCGGTGTCTGGCGCACGGCCGCCAGTACGTCGCCGGCGATGGCCGCGGCGTCGTCGCCGCTCAAGCCGCGCACCTCGATCCAGCGGCGCCGACCATTGGTGCTGCAGCGCCGTGCCGGTGGGCCGCCCATCGCCTCGACCGCCACGCCCGCCGCCGCCCGGGCCAAGGCCGGCACATCGGGGGTGGCGCGGGCCAAGGACTTTCCGATGCTGGCCGCAACGTTGCCGCCCAGCAGAGCCGTGCTGCCGGCGGTGGCCGCCAGCAGGGCTCCCGCCCGCAGCGGCGCCGTCACCAGGCCGAAACCGGGCAGATACCGCGTGATCGAGTTGTTCACGTTACCTAGCACCGATTCCCGATTGGTCTGTCAAGAACTTCCGAGCGGTCTGGCAGCCTCCCCGGTCGCACCACACTCGAATGCGTTAGCGCCGCTGCTCTCACTGGGAACACTAGTCGGGCGCGACGACATGCGCAGGAGCCATTCAGGCCCGGATCCGCGGGTCTTTCGTCACTAGCGCAAGTCGCGCGACGGTGACCGCGCGGGTTGAAAAATTTGGCTCGCAATCTCATGTCTGCGGGCGCCGCCTGGTCCATGATGGCCCTGTCGACTCCGCGGTGGCACTACCCGGAAATTCACGCCTAGAGAGGTTCTACCCATGCGGACCGCCTACCACGAGCAGCTCGCCGATCTGGCCGCGCGACTAGGAGAGATGTGTGGCATGGCCGGGTTGGCGATGAAGCGTGCGACCCAAGCCCTGTTGGAGGCCGATGCGGTGGCCGCCGACCAGGTGATCGCCGACCACGAGCAGATCGTGGCGATGCGCGCGAAAATCGAAAAAGACGCGTTGGCGTTGCTGGCGTTGCAGCAGCCGGTGGTCAGCGAGTTGCGGTCGGTCTTCAGCGCCGCGCAGATCATCGCCGATACCGAGCGGATGGGTGCGCTGGCGGTACACATCGCCAAGATCGCCCAGGTGGAGTATCCCAAGCAGGTGCTTCCCGAGGGAGTCCGCGGCTGCTTCGCCGAGATGGCCAAGGTGGCAATCGCGTTGGGGGACAGCGCAAAACAGGTGCTGCTGACCCGTGACCCGAAGAAGGCCGCGTTGCTGCACGACCAAGATGATGCGATGGACGATCTGCATCGGCGCCTGCTCGGTGTGCTGATTGACCAGAAATGGAAATACGGGGTCGCCACGGGTGTGGAAACCGCACTGTTGGCCCGTTTCTACGAACGCTTCGCCGACCATGCGGTGGAGGTCGGGCGCCGCGTCATCTTCATGGTCACCGGGGTACTGCCTTCCGAGGACGAGATATCCACGTATTAGGTCGGCGCGCCGCATCTGCTCTGGGCTGACAAGATGACCTCGTGCAGGTAGCGCCGAGTGTCCGGGGCCGCGTGTGGCGGTCTGGGCAGCTCCAGGATGAGTTCGATTTCGACAAGATCGCTGAGTACCTCAGCGAGGAGAACACCCTGGTCTGGGCCGATTTGTGCAATCCGGACCATGACACGTTGAGCGACCTGGCCGAAAAACTCCGCCTGAACCACTGGGCCGTCGAAGACGCGGTGGCGGCGGCGGAGCGGGTCAAGTCGACCGCCTATGTGACCCACACCTTCTTCACCGTCTAAGACGCCGGTGTGGTCGGCGGCCTGGGCGAAGACACTGCGCCGATGTTGTCGATGCGCCGGATTTCGGCGTTCGTGCTCGGTCAGGGGTTGATCACCGTGCGGCTGACGCCGGATTTCGACATCACCCAAGTCACCCGGCGCTGGGATGAGATCGGCGGGCAACAGTACGGCGTGGGTGCATTGGTGCACGGTTTGCTTGACGTGGTGGTCGACAGTCACTTCGCGGCGGTGGAAGCCCTCGATGACTGCATCGAGGCGATTGAAGACGAATTGTTCGAAAACAACTCGCCACGGGGGAGCTTTCAGCGCCGAACCTTTCAGATCCGCAGAGACCTGGTCAACCTGCGGCGCATCGCGCTACCGATGCGCGAAGTGGTCAACTCCCTGCAGCATCACCGCCTGCACGTTGAGGCCGCCCGGGAACTCGACCCGCTCTACGCCGATCTGTATGACCACGTGCTTCGGGTTTCGGAGTGGACAGAGTCGTTACGCGACATGATCTCAACCATTTTCGAAACCAACCTCTCGCTGCAGGACGCCCGGCTCAACGCCGTCATGAAGAAGCTGACCGGATGGGCGGCCATCATCGCGGTGCCAACCGCGATCACGGGCTTCTACGGCCAGAACGTTCCCTACCCGGGCTTCGGAACGCTAGCGGGTTTCCTCGCCAGTACCAACGTGATCGTGGTCCTGATGGCGTTGCTCTACGTGATGTTCCGCCGTCGCGACTGGCTCTGATCCCGAATCACATGCGGGACATGGTGTTTTGCGTTCAAGGGCGCGCCCAGCACCAGTCCGTCCGGCATTTGGGTGAATGAACCCAAGGAGTCCGCAGCGCCAACCCCGGACGCGACGGCGCAAACTTTGCCGTTAGGGCCCCTATGCTCGGCTGGGTCGGTAGTCTCCCACCGGCGACGTCGCCACCCGGCTAGGAGGACCGCTGTGAAGCCCGCACGGCTGCGCGTCCGCGACGCTTTGGGGCCGGCGCGGGTACGACTGCACGGTGGGCCGGTGCTGGCCGAGCTGAGCGAACGGTTCGGCGCGGCCGCCCGCGCAAAGGTGCTGGCCGGCGAGGTGGTCGACGCGGCAGGCGCCATCGTCGATACCGCGACGGTGGCGGAGCCCGGATCGCATGTGTACCTCTACCGTGATCTTCCCGAAGAAGTGCCGGTGCCCTTCGAGATGCCGGTGCTCCACCAGGAGGAGGACATCGTGGTCGCCGACAAGCCGCACTTTCTGGCAACCATGCCGCGGGGTCGCCACGTCGCGCAAACCGCGCTGGTGCGGTTGCGCTGCGAGCTCGGGTTGCCCGAGCTGAGCCCGGCGCACCGGCTCGATCGGCTGACGGCCGGGGTGTTGCTGTTCACCACCCGGCGCGAGTTGCGCGGGCGATATCAGACGCTGTTTGCCCGGGGTGCGGTACGCAAGACCTACCTGGCCCGGGCCGCGGTCGATGCTGACCTGGCATTCCCGCGGGTTATCCGCAGCCGCATCGTCAAGCGGCGGGGCCACTTGCAGGCGGTCTGCGAGCCCGGTGAGCCCAATGCGGAAACGCTGGTGGAGCTGATCTCACCCGAGGGCCTGTACCGGTTGACCCCGCGGACCGGGCGCACCCACCAGCTGCGGGTGCACATGGCCTCGCTTGGCCTGCCGATCTTCGGGGATCCCCTGTACCCCAACGTGATACCCGAGTAGCCACATGACCTTAGCGACTTCAGCTCGCCGCTGAGCCTGGTGGCTCAGCGCATCGAGTTCGAGGATCCGCTGTCCGGCTCGCGCCGCGAGTCCGTCAGTCCCCGAGAAATATGAGCCAACCACCGGGAGTGCCTCATGAGTGAAGAAAACACACTGGTCATCGTCGCCGGGTACCAGGATCTGGATGCGACTCAACACGATTTCGAGAATCTGACCGGTCGGGCCAACGCCAAGACTCTGCCGCTGCAAGGCGCGGTGCTGGTCGGCAAGGACAATGAGGGCAATCCCGTCCTGATCGATACCGGCAACCGTCTCGGCCGCCGTGGGGCCGCCTGGGGGGCCGGCGCGGGGCTGGCGGTCGGCCTCTTCTCGCCGGCGCTGCTGGCGTCGACGGCGGTGGGTGCGGCGGCCGGCGCGCTGGCGGGCACCTTCATCCAGCACCGGGTCAAGAGCGGCCTGGCCGACAAGATCGGGCAGGCGTTGTCGGCGGGCAGCGCGGTGGTCATCGCCGTGACGCCGGCGCAGGGCCGGTTGCCGGTGGAGCAGACGTTGTCGGGCTCGCCGATGAAATCGGTTGCCGAATTGAGCCGGTCGACGATGCGGAGCCTGGGTGCGGCGCTGCAGGAAGCGATGGGCAAGTTCAATCCGGACCGCACCAAACTGCCGATCCCGCAGCGCAGCTTCGGTGGCACCATCGGCCGCACCATGGCGGAGTCGGTCGGCCACTGGACGATCGTCGCGGGCGCCAACGCCCCCGACGATGCACCCAACGTGCTCATCGTGCTCATCGACGACGCCGGATTCGGGGGACCGGATACCTTCGGAGGCGGCATCAGAACTCCGACGCTGTCGCGGGTGGCGAACAATGGTCTGGCCTACAACCGCTTTCATCTCACCGCGATCTGCTCGCCGACTCGTGCCGCGCTACTGACCGGCCGCAACCATCATCGGGTCGGCTTTGGATCGGTGTGCGAGTTGCCCGGCCCCTACCCCGGCTATTCGACGGTCAAGCCGCGCAGCTGCGCAGCGCTACCGCGTATCCTGCGCGACAACGGTTATGTGACCGGCGCTTTCGGTAAATGGCATCTGACCCCGGACAACGTTCAGGGAGCGGCGGGTCCATTCGACAACTGGCCGCTGGGTTGGGGGTTTGACCATTTCTGGGGATTCCCGTCGGGTGCGGCCGGCCAGTATGACCCGATCATCACCCAGGACAACTCCGTGCTGGGCATACCGCAGGGGGACGACGGGAAGCCCTATTTCTTCCCCGACGACCTCACCGACAAGGCCATCGAGTGGCTGCACACCGTACGGGCGCAGAACGCGACCAAGCCGTGGCTGTTGTACTACTCGACCGGCGCCACACATGCACCGCACCACGTGTTCAAAGAGTGGGCCGACAAATACCAGGGCCAGTTCGACGAGGGCTGGGATGTGTATCGGCAAAAGACATTCGAGCGCCAGAAGGAGCTCGGGATCATTCCGCCCGACGCCGAACTGACCGAGCGTCCCGACCTGTTCCCGGCCTGGGACAGCTTGTCGGAGGCGCAACAGAAGCTCTTCGCCCGACAGATGGAAGTGTTCGCCGGGTTCTCCGAGAACGCGGACTGGAACGTGGGCAGGCTGCTCGACGCGATCGACGGTCTCGGTGAATCGGACAACACGCTGGTCTTCTACATCTGGGGCGACAACGGCGCCAGCATGGAGGGCACCAACACCGGATCGTTCAACGAGGTGACGTTCCTCAACGGCCTGGATCTCGATGCCGAGCGGCAGCTGGAGCTCATCGAACAATACGGTGGCATCGAGGCGCTCGGCGACGAGTTCACCGCACCGCATTTCGCCAGCGCGTGGGCGCACGCCAACAACACGCCGTTCCAGTGGGGCAAGCAGATGGCCAGCCACCTCGGCGGCACCCGGGACCCGATGGTGGTCTGCTGGCCCAGCCGGATCCCGCGCGAAGGCGGTATTCGAAGCCAGTTCACCCACTGCATCGATATCGCGCCAACTGTGTTGCAGGCCATCGGCTTACCGGAGCCCACCAGTGTCGATGGCTTCGAGCAGGAACCGATGGACGGCACCAGCTTCGTGCACACCTTCGATGACGCGCAGGCCGAAGAACGTCATACCGTGCAGTACTTCGAAAACTTCGGCAGCCGCTCCATCTACCAGGACGGCTGGTGGGCGTGTGCCCGGTTGGACAAGGCGCCGTGGGACCTGTCTCCGCAGACCATGGCGCGCTTTTCGCCCGGCAACTACGACCCGGAGAAGGATGTCTGGGAGCTCTACTACCTGCCCGACGATTTCTCTCAGGCCAGAAATGTGGCGGCCGAGCATCCGGACAAACTGGCCGAGCTACGTGAGCTGTGGTGGCAGGAAGCCGAACGCAATCGGGTGCTGCCGCTGCTCGGCGGGCTCGCGGTGATGTACGGCGAGCTACCGCCGCTGCCCACCATCACCCGGTTCGCCTTCCAGGGCGGCGTGCAGAACATCCAGCGTGGCATGGTGCCGCGCGTCTTCGGGCGCTCCTACGCGATCGAAGCACGGCTGCACATCCCCGATGGCGGTGCCGAAGGGGTGATCGTGGCCAACGCCGACTTCATGGGTGGGTTCGCGTTATGGGTAGACGAACAGCGGCGGTTGCACCACACCTATTCGTTCCTCGGCATCGAGACCCACCGGCAGGTGTCCACCGAACCCGTCCCCACCGGCGATGTCACGGTCCGGATGTTGTTCGAATCCGAAGCGCCCGTGGTCGGCTCCGGTGGCCGGGTGACGTTGTGGGCCAACGACCGTCTGATCGGCGAGGGCGAGTTGCCGCAAACCGTGACGCTGGCCTTCACGTCCTATGCCGGGCTGGATGTCGGTCGCGACAACGGCCTGGTCGTCGACCGGGACTACGAGGACAAGGCGCTGTACATGTTCAGAGGCACGGTAAAAGAGGTCGTCTTCGACCTCAAACCCGTCCATCCTGACGCGGAGAAGGCGTTGCATGAGCATGCCTCGATCCAAGCCGTGGGTCAGGGTGCTGCCGGCTAGCCCGAGACGCTCGCCCGACGCTTAGGCCTGGGAGTGATGCCTGGGGCAGTACGCGGCAATGCTCACGCCGACGAAGTAGCCGGCACGGTAGCCGTCCAGGCTGCTGCTGGCCGCCACGTCACCAGCGACATCGGACTTCTGCCTGCCGGAATCGAGCGCATTGCACACCTGGTGACCGGCCATGATCGCGGCTTGTGGCGATGCGAAGTTGATGCCGTGGGACCTCACGGCGTTCAAGAAGGCGTCATCCACCGCATCGGCGTGCGCGGTCGCGGTGGCCAACTCCGTGAGCCCGACCAGCGCGACCACCAAGACCAGGGCACGCGTTCTGCTGCTCCTCATTGCTGGAACCTCCCCGCCGAGAAGAGCCCTTCGGCCCTCGGCCGCCATACCCGCAACAGGTTGTAGTTGGCCATCCGGGCGCGGTGATGTCGGCCGTCTTTCGGGAGCGTGTACCGGTCGCAAACTGTGGCTGAATTTGCGAATGCGGCCCCGTTGCGGCTTCGCCGGAGCCGATCTTTGCATCGGAGATCTTGTTACGATGTGTCTGGCTGGCCGCGACCATGCCGACGGCGATCATTTCATCGTTGCAAGGAATTGAAGTGAGATTCAATCGATTTGGCGCCGCGGTGAGCGTATTGGCCCTCGGCGCATCGATACTTTCGGGATGTTCGGGTGACAACAACGTCGCCGGCAAAAGCGCGGCGCCGGGAACCACTTCGGCGCAAGTGACCTGCGGCGGCAAGCGGACTCTGGCGGCCAGTGGTTCCACCGCCCAGGAAAACGCCATGATCCGGTTTGTCCGTTCCTTCGAGCAAGCCTGCCCCGGTCAGTCGTTGAACTACACGGCCGACGGCTCAAGCGCCGGGATTAGCGAATTCATCCGCGGCCAGACCGATTTCGGGGGCTCGGATTCGCCGCTGAACAGCGACGAGCACACCCAGGCCGAGCAACGCTGCGGCTCGCCCGTCTGGAATCTGCCACTGGTGTTCGGCCCGATTGCCATCGCCTACCGGGTCAACGGTCTGACATCGCTGAACCTGGACGGCCCCACCGCGGCCAGGATCTTCAACGGCAGCATCACCAACTGGCACGATCCCGCGATCGAAGCACTCAATCCGGGCGCCGACCTGCCCACCGAACCCATTCGCGTCGTCTTCCGCAGCGACGGGTCCGGCACCACGGACAACTTCCAGCGATACTTCGATAGCGCTTCCAACGGTGGGTGGGGCAAGCGTGCCGGCAAGCATTTCAACGGCGGCGTGGGGGAGGGCGCCAAGGGCAACGCCGGCGCCGCCGCCGTCGTCAGCAGCACCGAAGGGGCGGTCAGCTATGTGGAATGGTCGTTCGCTCGTGAGCAGCATCTCGACATGGCCAAGATCATCACCTCGGCCGGGCCCGCTCCGGTAGCGATCAGCGAAGAGTCGGTGGGAAAGACGATTTCGGCTGCCTGGTTTGTCGGGGAGGACAACGATCTGGCTTTCGATACCCTCTCGTTCTACCGGCCAAACCAACCGGGCGCTTACCCGATCGTGCTGGCGACCTATGAGATCGTGTGCTCGAAGTACCCCGATGCGCAGGTCGCAATGGCTGTCAAAGCGTTTCTGCAGAGCTCGGTCGGTGCCGGCCAGAATGCCCTTGCGGGCACCGGATACGTGCCGATTCCCGACGAATTCAAGTCGCGATTGTCGCGCGCCGTCAGTGCCATCGCCTGACGGTGACGCGCAATGTTCCAAGGCATTTCCCGCCGTCGTCTACGCGATGTTCCGGAAAATTTTCTCGCGTAGTCAAGGTGATGTCATGGACTTCATCGCGATGCCCCCGGAGATGACCTCGGCGTTGATCCACTCGGGGCCCGGTCCCGAATCACTGATTGAGGCCGCCGATGCGTGGCAGCGGCTGGGCGCCGATTTGGAGGAATCCGTTCGCGCTCACGATCCGGTGTTGTCCGTGTTGACCGATGTCTGGCGCGGCCCGTCCTCGGCGGCGATGGTTGGGGCCATCAGCCCGTATCTCACCTGGCTGCGAGCCACCGCCCAACAGGGCCAGCAACTGGCGGCATCGGCGCAGGTCGCCGCGGCCGCATTTGGCTCCACGCTGGCGACCGTGGTGCACCCCTCGGAGGTCAGGGCCAACCGGATTGCGCTGGCGCAGTTGTTGGCCACCAACCGACTGGGCCGAAACCTTGCGGCCATCGTCGAGACCGAAGCCCAGTACGAGGGCATGTGGGTGAACAACTCTGCGGCCATGTGTCGCTACGAGGCGGCCTCGGTACAAGCTGTCGCATTACCGCAGTTCTCTTCGCCGCTGTCGACGCCCGATCTGACCGGCCCGGCCACTCGAGCCAACGTGGCCGCGGCGGCCGCGGCTCCCGTTTCGGCCGCCTCCCCGCTTGATGTATTGCAGTCGCTGACCTCTATCGATCCCAACAGCGGCTGGTTTGGATTGGCGAACACCTATGCCAATCAATTTGTGTCGTCCGGTTTTCCGGTCAACCTGCTCAGCTACCTGGCACAGAACACCTCGGCGCAGGCGTTGACGTCGGTGGCCCCCGACATCGCCGAGGGACTGTCGGAAGGTGAGTCGGCGCTGGGGGAGTCGGCGGCCACCTTGTCCAGCGCGGTGGAAGGTGTCGGCGCCGCGGCGGCGCCGACGGCCGCGTTGGGGGTCGGCATGCCGATAGGCAACCTCACCGCACCACCCGCTGCGGCCGGGCTGTTGCCAGCCGCCCAGACGCCGGTGCAACTCGCGTCGGTGGCATCACCGCTCGGGACCGCGGAGTCCGGGTTTCCGATGCTGCCACCGCTGATGCCACCGCCGATCTCGGCGGGCAGCGGTTGGCGCAAGCGCAAGCAGCAGAAGTACGAAGACCTCGAATACGGCCTGGAACTCAAGGGGACGTTCATGCCCCGACCGCCATCGGCGGGCTGAACGGCGGGGAGGCCGTCAAGCACGTTGGGGCAGCGGACGGTAACTTTGCGTCATGCTCGCGGTGCGCTGGCTATCACTGCTGGTTCTGGCGCTATGCCTGGTGGGGTGCGGTGAACAACAAACCTCGGTGCCCCGCGCGCGAAACGAGGCCGGAATGTTTGCGTTCGGCGGTCTCAAGCGGACCTACATCCTGCACGTGCCGCCCGGTCCGCCGACTGGGCTGGTACTCAATCTGCATGGTGGCGGCTCCAGCGGCGCCGGACAGCAACGCCTCACCGACTTCGACTCCGCGGCCGACGCGAACAACTTGCTGGTGGTGTATCCCAACGGCTACGACAAGAGCTGGGCCGACGGGCGGGGGGCCGCACCGGCCGACCGGCGCCACCTCGATGACATCGGCTTCCTGGTGGCCCTAGTGGGCAAGGTACAGAAGGACTTTGGGGTGCCGGCCGGGCACGTCTTCGCCACCGGGATGTCCAACGGGGGATTCATGTCCAACCGCCTGGCGTGTGACCGCGCGGACGTATTCGCGGCGATCGCTCCGATCGCCGGCACGCTGGGCGTGGGTGTGCCGTGCAATCCGTCCCGCCCGGTGTCGGTGTTGGCGGCGCACGGTACCGGAGATCGGGTGGTGCCCTTCAAGGGAGGCAAGGTGCGCGGGCGCGGCGGGCTGAGCCGCGCCATCTCGGCCGCGAGCATGATCGAGCGCTGGCGGGCAGTCGATGAGTGCCAAGGCAAACCAGCGGTAGCAGAGTTGCCCGAAGCCGGGGATTCAACGGTGGTGCTGCGCTTCGATTCCACCGCGTGCGCCCCCGGCACGGAAGTGATCTTCTACCAGATCGGCAACGGCGGGCACACCTGGCCGGGCAGCAGGCAGTACCTGCCCAAGCCGGTCATCGGGGCCACCACCCGCGCATTCGACGGGTCGGAGGCGATTGTCCAATTCTTCGTGACCCACGCCCGCGAGTAGCTGGGATCGCCGGCTCAGCGTTGGCAGGCCGGGCACCAGTACCGCACCCGCTCGCTGGAGCCGTCAGGCCCTTGGCGCTCGATGCCGGTCGCGCAGCGCCGGCATGGCTGACCGGCCCTGCCGTAGACCCACAACTGCCGACCGGCGCGGGTGTCGCCGGTGGTGGTACGGTTCCAGCGCAGCCGGTTGGCCCACAGCATTTCTCGAGCGCGGGTAACCAGGCGCAGCGGCTTGGCAACGTCGCTGACCGGCGCGGTTGGCAGGTGTCCGCTGACGAAGCACAGCTCGTTGCAGTAAACGTTGCCGATCCCGGCCAGCACCCGTTGATCGAGCAGTGCCTCGGCGATGCAACGATGCGGGTCGGCGGCCAGGTTGGCGGCCGCGATGTGTGGATCCCAGTCCTCACCCAGCAGATCGGGCCCCAGATGCGCGACGACGGCGCCCTCGTTGTCGCGCTCCAGCAGCTCCAGCACGCCCAGGTCAACGCCCACTGCCCGGATATCGTTGGCTTCCAGGATGATTCGTGCGTGGTGGTCTACCCGCGGCGGCCGGTCGCCGACTCGCCAGCTGCCGTCCATCTTCAGATGGGAGTGAATGCTGACCAGAGCGGTCCGGATGAACAGATGCTTGCCGCGGCTTTGCACCTCCTCCACCACTTGCCCGGTCAGGTCCACGGTCGCGAACCGCGGCACCCGAATATCACAGCGGGTCAGCGTTTTTCCGGCCAGGTATTGACGCAGCCTGGCTGCGGTGTGCCAGACGGTGTCACCCTCGGGCATGGCTCACCGAAGCCGCAGACCGCGAGGCGTGCGTAGGAAGCCGGCATCGGCCAGGGCGGTGACCGCCAGGCTCGCATGGCCGGCCCCGGCCTGTAGCACCGGCACTCCGTTGATTCGCTCGACCAATAGTGACCCGACCCGCCGGGTGGCGACCAGGTCGGCCAGCGCGATGGCCGCCGCAGCGTTGGCCTCGGGGTCGTCGGTGAAGGTCAGCAGTGTTCGCCCGCCTCGTTCGAGGAACCAGGCCAGGGCGCCATCCACCAGCACGACCAGTGCCCCGGCCTTGCGGCCTGGGCGGGCCCCGACGTTGGAACCGTCGTCGTCCGAAGTGGGCCACGGCAGCGCGGCGCCATAGGGGTTGGCCGGGTCGGCGGCGGCCAGCAGCACGGCCTGATACTGCGGACGCCGGCTGTCGGTGAAAGCGCTCGGATCGTCGAGGTAGCTGCGTAATCTGTCGACGGTGGCCGCGACGGCGAATTGCGCACCACCGAGCGACTCGACGAAGTAGCCGCGTTGGCATCGCCCGGCATCCTCAAACGCGCTCAACACCTTGTAGAGGGTCGCGAATCCGCCCGGAACACCTTCGGAGGCCACCGTACCCTTGGTCAGCGCACCGTGTCGGTTCAGCAGCAGCTCGGCTTGGTAGTGGGCCCGCACCGTCGAGTCCGGCTCCGGCGGCGGCAGCAGCGACCAGCGGCCGGCCACGGTCGGGTCGACGGAACGGGGCTGGGCATGGGCGACGCTGTATCGGCTGAGCCGGGGTGGGCGGTGTCCGCGATGCGCGGGGGCGGAGCGTTTTCGGCTCCCCGGGCCGCCGCCACCGAGCAATGCCCGCACCGGCACGAACGTGTCGCCGCAGACCCGGCCGGCCCAGATCAGTTCCCACAGGGCGGCCTTGATCGCCGCCTCATCCGGTATGTCGCCGATGAGCTGGCGGAAGAAGTAGGCACCTCCGCCGGCCAGCGTGTCCAGGATCGCCCGGTGGGCTTCGCCGAACTCGATCTCGGCGGGTGCGGCCAGGGTCAACGGAGCCGAATCGGCAAGGTGCAGCGTCACCCAACCGTCACTGCCCGAAATGGATCCGGCGCCCGCCCAGGTGACTTCGCCGGTGGCAAGCAGCTCGTCGAGCATCGCCGGGTAATAGTCGCGCACCCGCGGGGCCAGCACCAGCGGTTCCAGCGCGGACGCGGGGATCCGCACGCCGGCGAGCTGATCGATCACCGATGCCAGCCGGTCAATGCCGCCGTGGCCCGAGTCGGCGCCGCCCACCTGGTGCCACTCCGGTAGGAAACGCCCGTAGGCAGCGGTGCTGATCGGCTCAACCTGGGCCCGCAGCGCGGCCAACGAACGGCGCCGCAAGATGCGCAATACCTCGGCATCGCACCACTGCTCGGACCCCGCGCCGCCAAAGACCCCGGTGGCGACGAAATCGCCGCGCACCAAGCGCCCGTCGCTGGCCAGCCGGCCCAGTACATCGGCGGTCACCCGCAGCCCCAAGCCGAACCTGCCCGCGGCCTCGGCGGTGGTGAACGGCGGGTGGGTGCGTGCATAGCGGCCCAGCAGCTCGGCCAACGGGTCGGCCACCGCCTCGGTAAAGGCGGTCGGTAAGCCCACCGGAACCGCCGCGCCGACGCCGTCGCGCAGCCGGCCGATGTCCTCGACAGCCACCCACCAGCTGCGGCCCGCGTAGGACACCTACAGCGCGCGCCGCGCGGCACGCAGGCCCTCTAGCCAGCCGCCGATGTCGGTGCCGCCGGTGGTGTCGGACCGCGCCGCGACCTCTTCCTCGGTTAGTGGACCCAGCAGACGCAGCAGATCCGCCACCCCTTCCGCGTCGCGGGCGGCCCGATCGGCGCACAGGTGCTGCAATTGGCGGCCGGTCGCGGCGATCACCTCGGGGTCCAGCAGCTCGCGCAGCTCGACGCGGCCGAGCAACTCGGCCAGCAGCGTGCTGTCCAGTGACAGTGCCGCGGCGCGGCGCTCGGCCAGCGGCACATCGCCCTCGTACATGAACGCGCCGACGTAGCCGAACAGCAGCGACGCCGCGAACGGCGAGGGCTTGGTGGTTTCGGTCTCGGCCACCCGAACCCGACGCTGGGCGATGTCGGTCATCAGGGTGGTCAGCGTCGGAACGTCATAGACATCCTGCAGACACTCGCGCACCGTTTCCAGCACCATCGGGAAGTCGGGGTACTTGCGCGCCACATCCAGCAGCTGCGCGGCGCGCTGGCGCTGGTGCCACAACGGTGACCGGCGGCCGGGATGGCGGCGGGGGAGCAGCAGCGCCCGGGCCGCCGACTCCCGGAATCGGGAGGCGAACAACGCCGAAGCGCCCACTTCGGCGGTCACGATCGCGTCGACCTCGTCGGCGTCGAAAAGGAACAGCTCGGCACCCGGGGGCGTTTCGGTGCCGGTGTCGGAAATGGTGTCGGGCAATCGAACCACGATGCCGTCATCGGAGGCCGTTGGCTTCTCGTCGAGGCCGTAGCGATCACGCAGTCGCCGGCCGACTGCCAGCGCTAGTGGGCCGTGCACCCGCAGGCCGTAGGGCGAGTGCAGGATTACCCGCCAGTCGCCGAGCTCGTCGCGGAAGCGCTCGACCAGCAGCGTGGTGTCGGTGGGTACCACCCGGGTCGCGGTCTTCTGGTCGTCGAGCAGTCCCCACAGGTTGTCCGTCGCGAAATCGTCGAAACCCAACCCCGCACAACGCTTGTCAAATTCCGCGCGGTCTAGCCGGGCCAACTCGCCGGTGAGCGCGCCCAGTGCGGCGCCCAGTTCGGCGGGGCGGCCGACATCGTCACCGCGCCAGAAGGGCAGCCGAGCGGGTTCGCCCGGAGCGGGTATCACCAGCACCCGGTCGTGGGTGATCTCGGTGATTCTCCAGCTGGTGGCACCCAGCGAGATCACGTCACCCGGCCGGGACTCGTAGACCATCTCCTCGTCGAGTTCGCCTACCCGAGAGGGCTTTTCCGGTTCGCTGGCCAGGTAGACGGTGAACAGGCCGCGGTCGGGGATGGCGCCGCCGGAGGTGACGGCCAGGCGCTGCGCCCCGGGGCGTGCGGTCAGCGTTCCGGTTCCGCGGTCGTAGACCAGTCGTGGGCGCAACTCGACGAATTCGGTGGACGGATACTTGCCCGACAGCAGATCCAGCGTGGCCTCGAAGACGCTGCGCGGCAGGGTGGCGAAGGAAGCGCTGCGGCGCACGGTGTCGAACCATTGATCGGCGTCGAGCGGCTCCAGGGCGGCGGCGGCGACCGTGTGCTGGGCCAGGATGTCCAGCGGGTTGGCCGGCACCCGCATGGTCTCGATCTGGCCGGTGCGCATGCGCTGCACGCTGATCGCGCAGCCGAGTAGGTCGGTGCGGTGCTTGGGGAACAGCACCCCGCGGGAAACCTCGCCGACCTGGTGGCCGGCCCGCCCGATGCGTTGCAGGCCGCTGGCCACCGACGGCGGTGCTTCCACCTGAATCACCAGATCGACAGCCCCCATGTCGATCCCGAGTTCCAGGCTCGAGGTTGCCACCACCGCCTTGAGCGCTCCGCGTTTGAGGTCCTCCTCGACCTGGGCGCGCTGTTCCTTGCTGACCGAACCGTGGTGGGCCCGGGCCAGCAGGGGCGCAGCGCCGAAGGTCTGCCCACTGGCCATGATCTGGGCCGGGGCGCCGCCGGCGACCTGCGTGTTGGCCTCCGACGGGAGCGTCATGCCGGACCGCTCCGCGTGAATCTCGTTGAGCCGTGCGGTGAGCCGTTCGGCTAGTCGCCGCGAATTGGCAAACACGATGGTCGAGTTGTGCGACTCGATGAGGTCGACCAACCGAGACTCCACATCGGGCCAGATGGTGTTGTTCGCCAAGTTGGCCATGTCAGCCACCGGAACCTGCACCGTGAGGTCGAAGGTCTTGGCCGAATGCGGGGCGACGATGGTGGGCGGCGCCGATCCGGACAGGAACCGGGCGAGTTCCTCGGGCGGTCGTACGGTCGCCGATAGCCCGATGCGCTGCGCGGGGGGCCCGACGCGGCGATCGGGGGCCAGTTGGTCGAGTCGCTCCAGGGATAGCGCCAGGTGCGCTCCGCGCTTGGTGGCCGCGATCGCGTGGATCTCGTCGACGATGACGGTCTGCACCCCGGCCAACGTCTCGCGTGCGGCCGAGGTCAACATCAGAAACAGCGACTCCGGGGTGGTGATCAGCACGTCGGGCGGTCGCGTGATGAGTTGGCGGCGCACCGCCGGCGGTGTGTCCCCGGAGCGGACCCCGACGCTGATCTGCGGCGGGGGCAGACCCCGGCGTTCGGCAAGCCGGGTGAGCCCGGCCAGCGGCGTGCGCAGGTTGCGCTCCACATCGACCGCCAGGGCCTTCAGCGGCGACACGTAGAGCACCCGGGTGCCGGCCGTGCGGTCGGGGCAACGGGCCAGGCTGTCCAGGGCCCACAGGAACGCGGCGAGCGTCTTACCCGAGCCGGTCGGGGCGATCACCAACGTGTTGTCGCCGGCCGCGATGGCGGCCCAGGCGCTGGCCTGTGCTGGGGTGGGCGCGGCGAAGGTGTTGGTGAACCATTCGCGAGTGATCGCGCTGAACCGCCCCAGGGGTTCGGGGCCCAGGGGTTCGGGGCGCGCGGTGCTCACCTAGCCATGGTGCCAACGGGCACCGACAAAAACTATTGCGGCGTGTGTCGGGCGGTCGCCATCGCCTCGGCGAGCTCGCCGGGAATCTCGGGCACCCGCGCGATCGCGTCCAGCAGCGTGTGGGCACAGGCGTCGGCGAGGCGGTCGGCGTCGGTGCCGGGGTCCATGATCCGCTGGCGGCAGATTTCGAAGGTGAACGCCAACCAGCCGTAGATGATCACCCGCAGGTCACGCTCGACATGCTGGTCCAGCGCGGTGCCGCCCGGAATGCCGCTCACGACTTGGCCGATCCGGGTCATGATGTGTTCCATCTGGCGGTTCTTGGCCTCGTCATCGATGCCCAGCAGAACCGGATCGGAGCGTCCCAGGCCCACGTAGGCGGCCCAGGCGGCCTCCGGGTTCTGTTGGTGGTAGGCCATGTAGGCCAGCACGCCGAGGCGGATCTCCTCGAACATCGTCATTCCGACGGGGGACTCGATGCTGGTGGCCTCGTAGAGCCGATCCGCCTCGTCCTTGACGACCGCCGCGAAGAACGCCCGTTTGTCCGGGAAGTAGTGATACATCAGCGCGCGCGAAACCCCGGCGCGCTCCGCAATCTCATCGATGCGGACCTCGTCGTAAGGTCGCTTGCCGAAAACTTCCGCCCCCAGGGCGAGCAGTTCAGCGCGTCGATCCTCGGGGGATAACCGCCTTCTGGCTGTCGCCATGGGGAAGATACTACTCACGCGGCCAACGCCCTCCGCTAGCGCGCAGGCTCACCCAAACTGGACGCTCTGGGCCAGCGGCAGCTCGGTGGAGTAGTTGATGGTGTTGGTGGCGCGGCGCATATACGCCTTCCAGGCATCCGAACCGGACTCGCGGCCGCCGCCGGTCTGCTTCTCGCCGCCGAACGCCCCGCCGATCTCCGCGCCCGATGTCCCGATGTTGACGTTGGCGATCCCGCAGTCGGATGCGGCCAGGAAGCGCTCGGCCTCACGCAGGTCGTTGGTGAAGATCGCCGACGAGAGTCCCTGCGGTACAGCATTGTTGAGCGCGATCGCGTCATCTAGATCGTCGTAGGTGAGGACATAGAGGATGGGGGCGAAGGTTTCGGTCGCCACAATGGCGGTCTGCGCCGGCATCCGGACCACCGCCGGTGCGACGTAATAGCCGCCCGCGGGGCCGTCGCGGCGCGGGTTGGGGTCGATCACCTCGCCGCCCTCGGCGCGCGCCTGGTCCAGCGCGCCCAGCATGTCGCGGTAGGCGGTCTCATGGATCAGCGGGCCGATCAGGGTCGCCGGATCGCACGGGTCGCCGACGGGCAGCGTGCGGCAGGCGGCGACGACGTGCGCCACCACATCGTCGGCCACGGAGCTGTGCACGATCAGGCGGCGCAGGCTGGTGCAGCGCTGCCCGGCGGTACCGGCGGCGGCGAACACGATGCCCCGCACCGCCAGGTCCAGGTCGGCCGATGGCGTCACAATGACCGCGTTGTTGCCGCCCAGTTCCAGCAGTACCCGGCCGAATCGCCGGGCGACCCGGGGCCCCACCTGCTGGCCCATGCGCACCGAACCCGTCGCGGACAGCAACGCGATGCGCGGGTCATCGACGAGTTGTTCGCCCAGCTCGGCCCCACCCAGCACCACAGCGCCCACCGACGGCGGCGCGCCGACGTCGGCCGCGGCCCGGGTCAGCAGTGCCTGGCAGGCCAGCGCCGTCAATGGCGCCAGCTCCGAGGGCTTCCACAGCACGGTGTCGCCGCACACCAGCGCCACCGCGGTGTTCCATGCCCAAACCGCAACCGGGAAGTTGAACGCGGTGATCACGCCGACCACACCGAGCGGATGCCAGGTCTCCATGAGCCGGTGCCCGGGGCGCTCGGAGGCGATGGTGAGACCGTAGAGCTGGCGGGACAGGCCGACCGCGAACTCGCAGATATCGATCATTTCCTGCACTTCGCCCAGCGCCTCGGAGCCGGTCTTGCCGACTTCGATCGTCACCAGCTCGGCCAGGTCGTGCTTGTGTGCGCTGATCAACTCACCGAGGCGGGCCACCAATGCGCCGCGCACCGGCGCCGGCGTGCTTCGCCATTGGGTGAACGCGGCCTGCGCGTCGGCGATGCTGCGCTCGGTCTGTTCGGCAGTGGTGGCGGTCAGGGTGAACAGCGTCTCGCAGGTGATAGGCGTGCTCGACGGCATCCCGTGTCCGCCTGGCTCGTCGAGGCTGGCGGTCACGCCGATCGCCTCGAACGCCTTGCGTACCCGGTTACGTAGCTCATCTGAGTGGGTCATTGGCCCCGCTCGCTCCTTTTCACTGTTTGTCGCTGTCTGTGGCTGCTTGTTGCCGATTGTCGCTGCGCCGTGCACCGTCATCGCGCCCGCTCGGTGGCGAGTGCATGGTAGAGCGAGTACGGGTCGTAAATGTCGCGGTCGATGGCCCCGGCCAGCCACCCCACGTGGTAATCGGGGTCGCTGTCCACGGCGCCGGCCGCCTGCCCGGTGCGGGTATCGCCGTCCAGGTTGGAGCGGAAGATGCCGGCCGCCGAGGCGGGCAGGAAGTCCTCATAGACGATAGGCGACGACGGGTCACCGCCGCGGTAATAGGCCAGACCCTGCGCCGCCATTTCGGCATCGGTCGTCGGAAAGTGGTCGCTCCAGATCGTGGCTGGGTCCCCGGCGCCGGCGAGCCGTGCCATCGCGGCGTCGTAGCGCTCCCGTCCGCGTCGCGTCAGCGCGACGCCGCGCGCCTCGACCTCGCCGAACCGCACCCGCAGGCTGCCTTCGGTGACGGTGCCATCGGCACCGCGGAACAGTCGCGGCTCGGCCAATGCGCGAAACGACGTCTGGCGCAACAGCGCCGCGGGTCCGACGGTGCGCGGCGGACCCTGGATCGCCTCGATCATGGTGATGCCGCGCCCGGTCATCCTCGCGTAGAGGTCGTCGATGTCGAGCACGCGTGGCGTGAGGTGGTTGATGTGGGTCGAGCCGACCTCCGCGATGTCGGCCGCCACCGCCGATACCCGCGAGAGCTCGTCGTACCACGCCTTGTCGATCGGCTCGCGCGAGAGCGCGAACGCCGCCACGGCTTTGGCGACGAAGTCCGGTGCCTGCGCGGCGTCGCAGCCGCCTTCGGCGGCGATCACCCGGGCCTGGGCCAGCAGCGCGGGGTCGAACAGCTGCCGGCGGCCCAGAAATGTCAGCACTCGCGCGCGCAGCCCGGAATCGAAGAACCGGCTGTCGCCGGTGGCCAGCATCGAGGTGAACACCCGAAAGGGGTTGTTCGCCAATTCTTCGGCGTCGATTGGGCGGAATGCGGTGGATACCACGGGAATCGGCGACCGGGCCGAGCGCAGGTCGTAGAAGCCCACCGCGAACATGCCGAACGCGGCGAACAGGTCGGCGACGGCGGCAAGTTCGGCGGGGCTGCCCACCCGGATGGCGCCGTGGCGCTCGGCGGTGACCCGCTGCAGTGATCCCAGCCGTTCGGCGCCGGAGTGCGCTGCCACACAGTCACGGTTCACCTCTGCGGTGACGTCCACCAGCGTGCTGTATGCGGGGACTTCGCCGGCGTACATGGCCGACAGTCCCGCGGCGAAGCGGGCCCGCAGTTCCCAGGTCGCCAGCTTATTCGTCGAACTCATGGTGTGCCCTGGCTGCTGCGATAGTCTGCGCCCATGGGTGAGACGCTCGACGACATCGACCGGATCCTGGTGCGCCAGCTGGTCTCCGACGGGCGTGCGACTCTTGCGGAGCTGGCGGCCAGTGCCGGTCTTTCGGTCTCGGCGGTCCAGTCGCGGGTGCGCAGATTGGAGTCACGCGGTGTGGTGACCGGGTACTCAGCGCGCGTCGACCCCGAGGCGGTGGGGCACTTTCTATCGGCGTTCGTGGCGATTACTCCTCTTGATCCTTCCCAACCCGATGATTCGCCCGCCCGTCTGGAACACATCCATGAGGTTGAGTCGTGTCATTCGGTGGCCGGTGAAGAGAGCTATGTCCTGCTGGTGCGGGTTGTCTCCGCGCGGGCGCTGGAGGACCTGCTGCAACGGATCCGGGCAACCGCTAACGTGCGCACGCGAAGCACCATCATTTTGAACACTTTTTACAGTGATCGGCAGTTCATACCATAATCTTTCCGGCCCAAGGGTCATGTTTTCGTAAATAACACGCTAGCATGGTCGGCATGACCGCCGCCGTGAGATCCACCGTGCCTGCATGCCAGCAAATAGAAGCAGATGACGTCCAGGAGGTGCTGGGGCGCAGCATGCTGGTCGATGGCTTCGACCTGGTGCTCGATCTGTCCCAATCCGCCGGCTCGTATCTGGTCGACGCCCGAACCGGTCGGCGCTACCTGGACATGTTCACTTTCTTCGCCTCGTCGGCATTGGGGATGAACCACCCGGGGTTGGCCGAGGACGAGCAGTTCCGCGCCGAACTACTCGAGGCGGCGCTGAACAAGCCCAGCAACGCCGACGTGTACTCGGTGCCGATGGCGCGCTTCGTCCAGACCTTCGTGCGAGTGCTGGGCGACCCGGCATTGCCGCACCTGTTCTTCGTCGACGGTGGCGCATTGGCTGTCGAAAACGCGCTGAAGGTGGCTTTCGACTGGAAGCGCCGGCACAACCAGGCACTCGGTATCGATGCGGGGCTGGGCACCAAGGTGTTGCACCTGCGCGGGGCGTTTCACGGCCGCAGCGGCTACACGTTGTCGCTGACCAACACCAAGCCGGTCAATGTCGCCCGCTTCCCGACGTTCGACTGGCCGCGCATCGATGCTCCATACATTCGGCCGGATGCCAACATGGATGCCGTGGAGGCGGAGTCCTTGGCTCAGGCCCGCGCCGCGTTCGAGGCGCACCCGCACGACATTGCCTGCTTTATCGCCGAACCCATTCAAGGTGAAGGTGGTGACCGGCATTTCCGGCCCGAGTTCTTCGCGGCGATGCGACGGCTCTGCGACGAGCACGATGCGCTGCTGATCTTCGACGAGGTCCAGACGGGTTGCGCAATGACCGGTACCCCCTGGGCTTACCAGCAGCTCGGGGTGAAACCCGATGTGGTGGCGTTCGGCAAGAAGACCCAGGTGTGCGGGGTGATGGCCGGCGGCCGGGTCGACGAGATCGTCGACAACGTGTTTGCCGTCTCGTCGCGGCTCAACTCGACCTGGGGCGGCAATCTCACCGACATGGTGCGCGCCCGCCGCATTCTGGAAGTGATCGAGGCCGAAGGATTGGTCGATAACGCGGCCGAGCAGGGTCGCTACCTGCGTGCCCAATTCGACGAGCTAGCCAAGGACCTGCCGGCGGTGGTTCTGCATCCCCGTGGGCGTGGCCTGATGTGCGCCTTCGACCTGCCGACCACCGCCGATCGCGACGAATTGATTCAGCGTCTGTGGCAGCGGGCGGTCATTGCGTTGCCGGCCGGTAAGGTCAGTGTGCGATTTCGTCCCGCGCTCACCGTCGGTCGCGACGAAATCGATCTGGCAATTGCGGCCGTGCGTAGCGCATTATCGGCTATGACCTGAGCCGCGCGCTGTTTATCCCAGCTCCCGGCGGGGTATTCGGTTTGCTGTGTATCCGCAGAACGCAGGATTGGGGTTCAGGATGCAAAGGGTGCATGAGCGATCGGACGGTGATCGCCTCGGACAGGATGACGAAGAGGTCCGAGCTGCTATCCGCTTTGCGGCCCTGGCGGCCAGCGCTGGCGTCGGCTTCCTCATTATGGCGGCGTTATGGGTCAGTACGTGCGGCGGACGCGCAGGAGTCGACACCGCGGCGTGTGGCATGCCCGAGCGCACCTTGCTCGCGCTCGGGGCGCCGGCGATCCTGTTCGCCAGCGGGATATGGGCCTTCGTGCGCACCTATCGCGTGTGGCGTGACGGGGGCACCTGGTGGGGGTGGCACGGCGCCGACTGGTTTTTGCTGACGCTGATGGTGGTGGCTCTTTCCCTGGGCGTTCCGTCAATTGCGGGTCCGGTACTGGCACTTTGACAAATAATTTGCCCTGATCACTCCACATCCTATTCGGGGAGTTCTACCGTTGAAGGTAATGCCTGGTAATGGCAGCAATCGCGGGATAGAACGGGATAGCAGAGGAGGAGCCATGGGGGACACCTATCGTGACCCCGTCGACCACTTGCGGACGACGCGGCCACTCGCAGGCGAGTCGCTGATCGACGTGCTGCACTGGCCTGGGTACCTCTTGGTCGTGGCGGGCGTAATCGGCGGCGTCGGGTCGCTGGCGGCCTTCGGTACCGGGCATCACTCCGAGGGCATGGCTTCCGGCGTGGTCGCGCTCACTGTCGCCGTGGTCGGTTTGATCTGGCTGGCGTTCGAGCATCGACGGGTTCGCAGGATTGCCGATCGCTGGTACAGCGAACACCCCGAAGTCCGTCGACAGCGGCTGGCCAGCTAGACGCCATTGGTGAGCACCCCGTCGTCGCTTGGCGGCTGCGGAGTCCGCCCCCCTGCCGCGTCGGTGCTTGTTGGTGTTTGTCGCGGCTGCGGGGGTGGGGCATCTCGGCGGTACCCGGTGCGCGAAGAAACATGCAATCGAAAATCGATTCGCGGTTTTACCGGCGGTAGCGACTGGGTATCAGGTCTAAACCATGATGAGTACCGGCATTGTTGCGTCCGCGTTGTCACCCCATCATGGGGGACAAAATCGCCAAAGCACCGACCTAGATTTCCACTGCGACCACGATCACGACGACCGACGTCATCCCGGCAAACATCGCGATTTGCTCGAGCCGGCGCGTCCGGACTGTGTCGGTCCCGCCCGCCTCGCCGGTAGCTGGTTGAATACCCGGTGGCGATCATGACCAACCGGCTGCAACGCTGGGCCCAAAGCGGGACTCAAAGCGAGAGTACTGTCGGTGCAAAATTGCCGGGAGGCCAGATGACCGATGCGGATCCGCGCATCAACAAGCGCGAACGCGGCCACCGTGCCGTCGAACTCAACGTTGCTGCGCGCTTGGAGAACCTGTCGATGCTGCGCACCCTGGTTGGTGTCATCGGCACGTTTGAAGACTTGGATTTCGACGCTGTGGCAGACCTGCGGCTGGCCGTCGACGAGGTGTGTACTCGGCTGATCCGTTCGGCCACACCGGACGCCACGCTGACCCTGGTGGTGGACCCGCGCGACGACGAACTTGTGGTCCAGGCCTCTGCCGCGTGCAGTACGCACGACGTGGTGGCGCCGGGAAGTTTCAGCTGGCATGTGCTGACATCGCTGGCCGACGATGTTCAGACATTTCACGATGGCCGCCCACCTGAGGCAGCCGGCAGCGTGTTCGGCATCATGTTGACGGCTCGAAGGGTGGCCTCCGGCAGGTGACCTCCCGAACTGCCGGCGGTTCCTCTTCACGACCCAACGAATACGCCGATGTCCCGGAGATGTTTCGTGAGTTGGCCACCTTCGATGCCGACTCACCGAATTTCCAGCGCCACCGCGACACGATCGTCGAGCGCTGCTTGCCGTTGGCCGATCACATCGCCCGGCGGTTCGAGGGACGTGGCGAACCACGCGATGACCTGGTTCAGGTCGCGAGGGTCGGGCTGGTCAACGCGGTGGTCCGCTTCGATGTCGAGACGGGTTCGGATTTCGTCTCGTTCGCGGTGCCCACCATCATGGGCGAGGTCCGGCGGCATTTCCGAGACAACAGTTGGTCGGTCAAGGTTCCGCGGCGGCTGAAGGAACTGCATCTGCGATTGGGCGCGGCCACCGCCGAGCTGTCGCAGCGGCTGGGCAGGGCGCCCACCGCGACCGAACTTGCCGCCGAGCTCGAGATGGACCGAGCCGAGGTAGTCGAGGGCTTGGTAGCGGGCAGCTCCTACAACACCTTGTCCATTGACAGCGGTAGCGGTAGCGAGGACGACGACGCCCGCGCTATCGCGGACACGTTGGGTGACATGGACGCCGGTTTGGATCGGATCGAAGATCGCGAGTCGCTTCGTCCCTTGCTCGAGGCGCTGCCCGAGCGGGAGCGAACGGTGCTGGTGCTGAGGTTTTTCGACTCGATGACACAAACGCAGATCGCCGAACGGGTGGGCATCTCACAGATGCACGTCTCGCGGCTGCTGGCCAAATCCCTGGCGCGGCTGCGCGATCAGCTCGAGTAAGCGCGGCCGCGCGTCCCGTTCGCGGCCGGTTTTCGCGCGCCCTAGTGTCCGTTGACCGATGTCACGTCTCGAACAGCATGAGCGCGACCCGCTCCGCAGTTGCGATCGGATCCGTGCATTCGCCCGGGTCCGACGGCAGCACGCCGTTGAGCCACAGCATCGAGAAGCCATGGATGAGCGACCAAGCCGCGAGTTCGGCGCCGTGGCGATCCGCCACGGCTTTTGGATCTTGGAGCAGTGAGGCGCCCCGGGCGAGCTCCATCGCGGCGGCCGCGTGCGCGGCGGCCAGATTGCTATCCGTGCGGTCGATCAGGGACCAGTCGAACATCACCGCGTAGTGGCCCGGATGCTCGATCGCAAAGCGGACGTAGGCGCGGGCACCGTCGAGGAAGTTTCCGCGGGCCTCACGCAGTGCTTCGGCAAGCAACATGAAGCCTTGCGCCGCTAGTGCGGTGAACAATCCGCGCCGGTCGGTGAAGTGGTGGCCATAGGCATTGTGTGACACGCCAGCGCGGCGGGCCAGCTCACGCACCGACACGGCGCCAACTCCGCGCTCGGCGACCAGGGTGGCCGCTTCGGTCAGGATCGCGTCGCGCAGACCGCCATGGTGATACTGCGAGCGTTCACTCATTCGAGCATCGTACGAGTTGGCCCTGAGCTGCCACGCGTTAGCTCATGGTAAATCAACGAGGCGGGTCCGGCCCTTCGGTCGACAGGTAGGCCAACCCGTGGCGGGAGATTCGGCCCAGCTTATCGACGTTGGCGTGCCGCAGTTCCGCAGCGTCGGGACGCCGTTCGGCTACCGATACCGGTGGCTCATCAAAGTTTGCTGACTAACGCCTGCTTGTCTCGTTCTGACGCGCTGATCGTGGCTCTTGCCGGAAGATCCGCTGTGTTACGGACGTCGCAGGCTAACTACGTTTGCCGATCAGCGGCGTTGCGTCGAATCCTCTATTGAATACCGACGCCGCGAGCAAAAAGCTATGACCTGCTAGTAATTGATCGTTCTGGCTCTGTGTCGCGGCAGCCCGCCGTCTGCCGCCTCGCCAATCGGAACATTCAGCTAACTTCACGCCGAGCCGTGTAGCCAATG
Organism: Mycobacterium ulcerans subsp. shinshuense; assembly: GCF_002355775.1. Taxonomy (NCBI): domain Bacteria; kingdom Bacillati; phylum Actinomycetota; class Actinomycetes; order Mycobacteriales; family Mycobacteriaceae; genus Mycobacterium; species Mycobacterium ulcerans. The sequence continues at coordinate 1,398,420 of NZ_AP017624.1, forward strand.
TCAAGTTGGCAATGTCAATATTTCACGTTGACAATGACAACATAGCCATGTACCTAACGGGGCGTGACCGCATCGCGCGGTCTTGTGGTCCCCCTGGGCAGGGAATGCGCGCCGCCCTTGTGTCGCGTGGCAGGTAGCCGTGGCGAATGAGCTGAGGAGTTTCATATGACGGCTGGTACCCCGACGGTCTCGCAATGCCCTGGTGAGGACGACGGGGACCAGGCAGCCCGGTGGGTAGCGGCTTCGGCATCGTTGACCCTTGATCGGTCGTTGCATGAACTCGCCGACGCGGGACACTTCGGACACATCAGTGCCGGAGCCGACGGATCCGCGGTCGATCTCGCCGAGCTCAGTGCGATCGTGGAGCGCGTCGGTGGCATCGATGTCGGCCATGCGGCCCTGCTCGCGGTACATCACGGTGCGATGCAGACCGTCTTGCTCCATGGCAGCAGCCAAGCCCGTCAGCGATTCATCGATCCGATGCGCACCGCCCGGCTGCTGGGTTCCCTGGCGATCACCGAGCCCAGCGTGTCCGGTTCCAACCTGCGTGAACTGGTCAGCACAGCGATCCCCGACGGCTCCGACTGGGTGATCAGCGCCGCGAAATCCTGCATTACCGGTGCGGGATGCACCGGCGTGTTCGTGACTCTGGTGCCGTTCGCCGTCGACGGTGGCACCGCGTTGACCGCGGTGGCGATCCCGGCTGACAGTCCGGGGGTCAGCGTGCTGCCCCCTGAGAGAACCTTCGGATTGCGGTCCGTTCCGGTGTCGGGCATCCGCTTCGATGGGGTGCGGGTAGCGCCCTGGCAGATCCTCGGCGGGATTGGCGATGGGCTCGAGGTGATCGACCAGGGCCTGCGGATCGGCCGCGCTAGCGCCGGCGCGATTGGCCTGGGCGTGATGAAGCGATGCGCGCAGTTGATCTACCGCTTCGCGTCACAACGGGAGGTGAGCACCGGCCTGCTCATCACCGACCCGGTTGTCCAGCGCCGCACGGCGCGCATCGCCGCAGAGATCGAATCGATCGAGGCCCTGCTCGGCGTCGTCGCGACCGAGCCCGACACCCCGCAAGAGATCTTCCTGACGCTCAAGGTCGCCGCCTCCGAGTTCGCCTATCACGCCACCGACAACGCGATGCAGACGCTGGGATGGCGCGGCTACGTGGAGCGCAACCGGGTCGCCGCATTGATGCGAGACGTCCGGTTCCTGCGGATCGGGGAGGGGCCTTCGGAAGCCCTGCTGACCGAACTGGGCGCTCGCTTGGCCGCGCGATCGGACACCGTCTATGACTGGATGGCCAGCCGCGGCTCAGGCCGCGATGCGGCAAACCGGCTGCGGGAAATCGTGGACGAACTCGCTGCCGATACCTCGGTCAACAATTTTCACGACCTGGGCCGGCTTGGGGGCTGGGCGATCCTTGCGGCGGTGGCACCGCAAGGGTTGGCGGCGCAGGCGCTCATCGAGCGGGGTTGGCGTCTCGAACGGACCAAGGTGGGCGGGCGAAACGAGCACGCCAGCGGCTACGAACAGGCGCTACCTGCCTACGCCGATGCGGTCGGCACGCTTGATGAATTTCTCGCCGGCGACGCCGAGGTTGACCCGGCCCTGCATCCGCTTCGCCGGCGGGAGGCTGAACCGATCGCCGGTCCCCGGCGGCCGGGCGGGGATCACAGCATTCACGAACTCGTTGCCGCCCAGATCGAGCGCACCCCCCAGGCCATCGCCATTGAAGACGTTCACGGGGCCACGGTCACCTATGCCGAGCTGGGCGAGCGGGTCGACGCGTTCGCCGAACACCTAGCCGCGGCGGGGGTCCGACCCGGTGATGCCATCGGCGTCTTCCTCGGGCGCAGCGTTCACCTGGCCGTCGCGGCGCTGGCGATCGCGCGATCCGGGGCGGTGGTGGTGGTGAACCCAACCCATCCGAGCGCGCGGGTCGCGGACATGATCACCGATGCCGGTGTCAGTCGCGTTGTCGTCGACGATCAGACCCGGCCATTGGTTCCGGTCAACGCACCCGAGCTGATCGCGGCCGACCGCGCCGGCGCAGCGGTCGCGTCGATGCCGCCGCCCCAGCTCGATCCTGCTGAGCCGGCCTACCTCAACTTCACGTCGGGTTCTACCGGCCACCCCAAAGCGGTGACCAGTTCGCACCGTGCATTCTGCAATCAGCTGCTGTGGCGGCGCGACGAATTCGGCCTTGGCGGCGATGATGCGTTGCTGCAGACGGCCGCACCCACATTCGACATCTTCATGTGGGAGATCTTCGGCCCGCTGGTGGCCGGTGCCCGGCTGGTGTTCAACCCGGGGGGAGTGGGATCCGCACTCTATCGTCCAACGCGTCAGGCAGTCGAGCATCACGATGCTGCAGATCGTTCCCTCGCAGCTGGATGTGCTGCTCGAGGAGCCCGATCTTGGCCAGTGCATGACCTTGCGCTACGTGTTCTGCGGTGGTGAACCGTTGTCGTTGGCGCTGTGCCGGCGGTTTGCCGCCGTGTTGCCCCACGCCGAGCTGGTGAATCTGTACGGACCGACCGAGACGACCATCGATGCGACCTTCTGGCGTGTCGAAGTCGCCGACGAGGCATCCTGGGCGCCTATCGGACGTCCGATCGCCAACGCGTGCCTCTACGTTGTCGATCCGGAGGGCGCGCTGGCCGCCCCGGGGGGCGAAGGCGAGCTGTGGATCGGCGGTGCCGGTGTCACGATGGGCTACCTCGGCTCGCCGGCCATCACCGCGCAGCGTTTCCGCCGCGACGTCCGCTGCGCGCATCCCGGTGCCCGGGTCTATCGCACCGGTGATCGGGTACGCCAAAGACCCGACGGGACGCTGGAGTTCCTCGGTCGGATGGACCGGCAGCTCAAGGTGCATGGCGTGCGGATAGAACCGGCAGAGATCGAGCGAACCCTGTGTGAGCACCCGGGTGTGCAGCATGCGGTGGTCACCGTCAAAGAGCGCGCGCCCGGCGACAAGGCCCTGGCCGCCTATCTCATTTCCGACTCCCCGAACATGGAGCTGGATCTGGAGGCCGTGCTCAAGACCTGCCGCACCAAGTTGCCCGCCACGATGGTTCCGGCCGCGGTGATGGTGCTGGACTCGCTTCCCCGCACCTCGACCGGCAAGGTGGATATGGCCGCGCTACCAGCCGTTCCCTTCGCCGGTGCTGTCGGTGCTGCCGATGCTGACGCCGATGTGCGCGATGTGCCGCAGCGACTGATCGGACTGGCCAGAATCTGGGAAGAGATCCTCGGCCGGCCCGTCCTCGATCCCAATGCGGACTTCTTCCGCATCGGTGGGCATTCCCTTGCCGTGTTGCGGGTGATCATGCGGGTGCGTGAACGGATGGGCGTGGTCCTGCAGATGCGCGACTTCGTTTCGGCCGGGACCCTGACCGGCCTGCAAGACCTCATCGAGCAGAAACTGCGACAGGTCGCTACCGCCGCCGAGGTCGAGATGCTTGAACCGGCGCCCGTGGACCGGCGGGCGCCCCTGCCGCTGGCACCCATGCAGGCCAATCTGTGGTACCTGCAGCAGCTGGCACCGACGATGTCGGCCTACAACATCGTCGAGGCCGTGCACATTCGTGGCGAGGTGGACACTCGACGCTTGGAAGCCGCGTTCGCCGCGGTGATCGAGCGGCACGAGGCGCTGCGGACGATCTTCCCCTATCAGCAGGGGCAGCCGGTCCAGGTTGTGCTGGCACCCGGCGGCGCCGCGCCGATCGAACATGCCGACCTTTGCGGCGGCGGCCAAGACGACGGCGATGCCCGCGCCCACGAGCTCATCGCCGAACTGGGGGCGCGCCCATTCGTCCTGCAAAAGGATCTACCCATCCGAGTGCTGCTCATCGCGCTCGGCGCCGATGACCACTACCTGGCCTGGAGCGTGCACCACATCGCCGCCGACGGGTGGTCGGCCGCCGGACTGCTCAACGCCGAGCTGAGCAAGGCCTACGCGGCGCTGGGTAGGGCAGCGCGGCTGCCCCAGCTAAGCCTGCAACCAATCGATTACCACCACTGGGTGGCCGGGCAAATCACCTCCGGCGACCGCGCGGCGCTGGAGGGCTATTGGAGTGAGCATCTGCGCGATGCGCCGCCGGCGATCGATCTGCCCAGGGATTTCCCGCGCCCGCTGCGGGGTAGCTTCCGCGGGGCGCGAGTGCCGATCGTGATCGACGACGACGACGACCGGGCGGCGGTGCGAGCACTGGCTCGCGAGCATGGCGCGACCCCGTACAGCGTGCTGGTCGCGGCCTTCATGGCGTGGATCGCCAGCCGTGGCCGCCAGCGCGACATCGTGATCGGCGGCGTGACCGCCGGGCGTGAGCATTCCGGCATCGAGAACGTGATCGGCAACTTCGCCAGCACCCTGCCGTTGCGCTGCCGGCTGCGCGACAACCCCACGTTCGCCGACCTGGTCGTCCGCGCCCGCGATGAGGTCCAAGCCATGGTCGACCACAGTGCTTTGGCATTCCCCGACATCGTCAATGTGGTCCGCGCGGAGCGCGCTGGTACCCGCAACCCGATCTTCCAGGCCGTGGTCACGTTGTTCGACGGCGATATCGCCCCGGTGCGCATCGAGGGTGCCGAGGTCAGTCACGTGGCGGTCGACCCGGGGTCGGCCAAATTCGACTTGGTGGCGTCGTTTGCCGACGACGGGAAAACGCTGGGCGGTTTCCTGGAATACGACCGCGAGCTGTTCAAAGCGGCCACGGCCGAACGGCTGGCGGCCGAGCTGGTCGCGACCATCGGTTCGCTCACCCGAACACCCGAATGCCGCATCGAGGACTACGCCGTGGGCGGTGGGGCCTTCGTTGCGGTCACCCCAGCCCCGCTGACCCATGCCCAGCTGCGGATCTGGCTGCTCGACCGGAGGAACGCGGGCGGCCCGGAACTGTGTGCGCAGCGGTATTTCGACCTGCGCGGCAAGGTTGACGTCGAGCGGTTGCACGACGCCCTGGAGCTCCTTGCACAGCGCCACCCCGTGCTGCGGACCAGATTCCCCGAACGCGCGACCGGGCCGGTCCAGATAATCGGGGATGCCGAGCCGGTGCAAGTCCGCGATCTGCGCGGCCATGACCCAAGCGATCAGGAATCGCTACTGCGAGAGCTGGTCTGCGCGGATGCCGCCAGACCGATCGACATCACCACCGACTCTCCGCTGCGTGCGCTCATTCTTCGGCTGGCCGACGACCGGGTGGTGCTCGGACTCAACTACCACCAAATCGTTGCCGATGATTGGGCCGGGGCGACGATCTTGGCCGAACTGTCCCGGCTCTACGGCGCCCTGGGCGACGGGCCGCTCGATGATGAACCCCCCGTCGCGCCGACCATGGGGCAGCTGGCCCTGGCCGAGTCCGCCCAACCCCGCCATCGGCTGGAGGAAACCGACCTGCCGTTCTGGGACGAGATGCTCTCCGGCCTCCCGGGTCGCCTGGAGCTTCCCACTGATTTCCCGGCGCCGTCGGTGGCGTCGTTTTCCGGGGCCAGGTTCGAATCGCCGCTGCCCGATGATGTGCTCGAGCGGCTGGACCGGTTCGCGGCGCAGATCCAGGTGCAGCGGTCCACGGTGGTGCTGGCGATGTGGCAGTACCTGCTGCACCGCCACTCCCAGCAAGACGCGTTGCTGGTTGGGCTGCCGTTCCCGGCCCGCCCCGCCGGGGTGTCCGAGGCCGCGATCGGATATTTCGCAAACCTCCTGCCGGTGCGCGCGGATTTCTCGCCGGCGCTCACCTTGTGGTCGCTGACGACCGCGACCGCCGAGCGGCTGGCCGCGACGACAGCCCACGCCGACGTGCCCTTCGAAGAGCTGCGGGAGCGGTTCGCGGCGCGGGACAAGGCCGCGTCGCTGATCGAGGCGGCGTTCGTTCCGGAGGTCCCCGGCTCCTATCGGCCGACGCTGGACGGGCTCGACGTCACCCCGGTGCCACACGACCCCGGCCGTTCGCTGTTCTGGCTTTCGCTGTCCTTGCAGTCCGACGGGACCGCATTGCGGCTGGTGTTCGAATACCGCGATGCGTTGTGGGACGCACAGAGCATCGCGCGGATGGCCGCTCATCTGGTGACACTGCTGGCCGCGGGCCTCACCCAACCCGACACCACGTTGGCCGAGTTCTCCATGCTCACCCAGGGCGAGACCGACCAGTTGCGGGCTCTGGATGGACGCCGCGAGATTCGGCCCGCACACCCTGCGCTGCACCGATGGTTCGAGGACCGGGCGCGAGTTGATCCGGACGCCGAAGCCGTCCGGTTCCTGGGGCGTGGGCTGACCTATGCCCAGCTGGACGCCGAGTCGAACCGGCTGGCCAGGTTACTGATCGCCGGTGGCGTGCGCCCCGGTGACAAGGTCGCGATGCTGCTCGAACGCACCCCGCTGATACCCATTGCGGTACTGGCCATCATCAAGACCGGCGCCGCCTATGTGCCGCTGGACCCCAGCTGGCCACCGCAACGAGCCGAACTCGTGCTGTGCGACTGCGCCCCGACGGCAATCCTCACCGAGACCGCGCTTCAACACGTGGTGGCCGACCATGACGCGCCGATCCTGCAGCTGGATGCGCTGGACCTCTCCGACCAGCCCGGGACCGGGGTCGACATCGAGGTGAACGACGACGACGTCTCCTATGTCATCTACACCTCGGGCTCGACCGGCCGCCCCAAGGGTGTCGAGGTTACCCACGCCAATGTGATGCGGCTGTTCAGCGCGACCGAGGGGCTCTTCGAGTTCACCAGCGCGGACCGTTGGACGATGTTCCACTCCATCGCCTTCGACTTCTCGGTTTGGGAGCTGTGGGGACCGCTTCTGTACGGCGGATGCGTGGTGATGGTGCCATATCTGGAGACCCGGACCCCGCGCGCGTTTCGCGAATTGCTGTCACGTGAGCGGATCACCGTACTCAACCAGACGCCGTCCGCGTTTCGACTGCTGCGCGACGCTGACGCCGAGGCCGACACACCGCTGTATTTGCGCTACGTGATCTTTGGCGGCGAAAGGCTGACGTCCTCGGACCTGATCCCCTGGATCGAGGCACACGGCGATTCCCATCCCGACCTGATCAACATGTACGGCATCACCGAGACGACGGTGCATGTGACGTTTCGTCGATTGCGCCGCGAGGATGTGCTGGGCGGGCGGGGTTCGCGGATCGGACGCCCGATACCCGACCTCGAGTGCCTGCTCACCGACGCTGCCGGCAACCTGGTCCCGCTCGGTGTGCGCGGCGAGATCTGCGTGGCCGGTCCCGGGCTGGCAAAGGGCTACCTGGGGCAGCCGGAACTGGCCGGTCAACGCTTTGTTCCACACCCGTTTCGCCCTCGGGAGCGGCTGTACCGAAGCGGCGACGTCGGACGGCGACTGCCGTCGGGCGAGATCGAGTACTTCGGCCGCCTCGATCACCAAGTCCAATTGCACGGTTTTCGGATCGAGCTCGGAGAGGTCGAAAACGCCGTCTCGGGGCTGGAAGAGGTGGTGGCCTGTCATGCGATGGTGCGCCACGACGACGCCAAACCCCGGTTGGTGGCCTACGTGGTGACCTCGACCGGCGAGCAACTGCCGATCAATTCCAGCCGCCAGAAGTTGGCCGCCCGCCTTCCCGGCTACATGCTCCCGTCAGCGATCGTCATCGTCGAATCCCTGCCACTGACCGCGAACGGCAAGATCGATCAGCGGGCGTTGCCGGCACCGATGGTGGCGGCCGGGGCGCCCAGCGCAACGCCGAGTGAGACCACCGACTCCACCCGGAATCTCGCCGCCTCGACGGTTGACCAGATCCGGCAGGTGTTCGCCGAGGTCCTGGGACTTCCCTCGGTCGGTGCTGACGACAACTTCTTCGATATCGGCGGCGACTCGATGTACGCGGTGCAGCTCTCGGCGAAGGCCAGAGCGTTGGGGCTGGCGGTGGAGGTTCAAGATCTCTTCCAGTGCCAGACGCCCGAGCAACTCGCGGCCGGCATGATCCGCACCGGTTCGGCCGGTGCGGCGCTGCAATCGGAGCCGCGAACGCCGATGGTCGAGGGTCCGCAACCCAGCGATCTGCCGCCGAGTGTGGAGGATGCCTACCCCCTGGCCGCCCTACAAGCCGGGATGCTGCTGCACAGCCGAGTCGATGGGCCGTGCATCTATCACGACGTGTTCAGCTATCTGGTAGACGCCCCGTGGGACGAGATCGCGTTCCGCGCCGCCGTCGACGTGGTCACCGCCCGGCACCCGATCCTGCGGACGACCTTTGATCTGTCCGGCTATTCGCGACCGCTACAGGTGGTGCGTGAAGAGGTGTGCACCCCACTGACGGTGATCGACCTGTCCGGGCAGAGCGCCGCCGAACAGGAGGCCACCGTGGCGGCCTGGATGGAAGCCGAATCGAGTGCGGCCATGCAGTGGCAAACCCAGACTCCGTTCGGGGTGGTGATCCACGTGCGCGATGGCGAACGCTTCGAACTGGGGCTGACGGTCCACCATGCGCTTCTGGATGGGTGGAGCGTGGCCGAACTTCAGCGTGACCTGCTCGTCAGCTACGACGCATTGCGGACCACCGGCGCGCCCCCGGCCCGACCGCGGCTGCAGAACCATTTTCGGGAATTTGTCATGCTCGAGAGCGAAGCCGAGGCCAGCCCGTCGAGGGCCTTCTGGCTCGATCGGCTACAGGGCTTCCAAACGCTGCGCTTCGCGGGTGACCGCCTGCAGCACGTCCGCCCCAAGTTCCGGTGGATCGAGCTGCCCGAGCGCATCGAGGCGGGCCTGGTGCGGATGGCTCGCAGTCGACACGTACCGCTGAAAAGCACGCTGCTGGCCGCCCACCTGGCGGTCAACGGCCGTCTCGGCGCCACCGACGACGTCCTGAGCGGGGTTGTCGTCAACGGCAGGCCCGAAACCGACGACTCGGCCAGCGCCCTGGGGATGTTCTTGAACACGGTCCCGTTGCGGATCAAGATGACGGCACCGGACTACGCCGGGCTGGTCGACCAGGCGTTCGCCGCCGAGCGCGACCTGTTGCCGCATCGTCGGGTGTCGTTGCGGGCAATCCAGCGTGACATCGGCATCGGCGGATTGTTCGAGACGGCGTTTAACTTCGTCAGCTTCGACAAGGCCGGTGCCAGAGAGCGCACACCGGGTTCCGCGGGTGCCAGGGATTCGAGAACCTTGCGGCGCAAGATGATCGCCCACACCAATCTGCCGTTGGTCACCATATTCGCCCGCGAGTATGGCGCCCTCGGCATCGGCATCGAATACGATCCGCGGCTGGTTTCCGACGAACAGTTCGACGCGATTGTCGCCGCCTATCTGGATGCCATCGAAGCCATCGCCGATGGTGGATCAGCTCGACTTCCGGTGTTTCGGCACGAGACGGAGTTGAACTTCCTTCGCCCGACGGGTCTGGTGGCGCCACACGTGGCGGCCAACCCCCAGGAAGTCACCCGCAGGCAGCTGGAGCGGATCTGGGAGCGGGTTCTGGGCCATCCCGTGGTCGGTACGGATTCGGTGCGCGATTGCGGCGGCGACTCCATCGACGCTTTGGTCATCGGTGAGCACATCGCCACCGAATTCAAGTGCGATCCGCCCCTTGCCGAACTCCTCGACGGTGCCACCGTGCAGTCGCTGACGTCGACGCTGACGCCGGCGGGCACCGGGTGAAATCTGTGGCCGGGGGCGGCCCTACTTGATCTCGGCGAGCACCGTTCCCTGGGTGATGGCCGCGCCGGCCTCGACCGCAAGCCCGGTGATGACACCGTCTTTGTGAGCGGTGACCGGGTTCTCCATCTTCATCGCCTCGAGGACCACGACGAGCTCGCCGACGACGACCTCCTGGCCTTCTTCGACCGCCACCTTCACCACGGTGCCCTGCATCGGCGCAGTCACGGCGTCGCCGGAGGCGGCGGCACCGGTGTGGGCACCGCGCTTGCGCGGCTTGGGCTTGCGCCGGATGACACCCGCATCGGCGCCGGAGCCGTTGGACATCGCCAGATCGGCGGGCAGCGAGACCTCGACGCGGCGACCATCGATTTCGACGACCACGGTTTGGCGTGGGCGGAAGTCTTCGTCGTCGAGCGGTTCACCGGCGGTGAACGGTTCGATCGTGTTGTTCCATTCCGTCTCGATCCAGCGCGTGTGCACCGAGAAACCGTGCTCGTCGCCGATGAATGCCGGGTCGGAGACCACCGCGCGGTGGAACGGGATGACGGTGGCCAGGCCCTCGACCTGGAACTCGGCCAGAGCGCGTCGAGCTCGCTCCAGCGCCTCGGTGCGGTTGGCGCCGTACACGATCAGCTTGGCCAGCATCGAGTCGAATTGGCCGCCGATCACCGAGCCGGTCTCCACACCGGAGTCCATCCGCACGCCAGGACCGGCCGGCGGGTGGAACTTGGTGACCGGACCGGGAGCCGGTAGGAAGCCGCGGCCGGCGTCCTCGCCGTTGATCCGGAACTCGATTGCGTGTCCCCGCGGGGTGGGGTCTTCGGTCAGGTCCAGCTTCTCGCCGTTGGCGATGCGGAACTGCTCGCGGACCAGGTCGATCCCCGCGGTCTCCTCGGTGACCGGGTGTTCGACCTGAAGACGGGTGTTGACCTCCAGGAAGGAGATCAGGCCGTCCTGGCCGACCAGGTATTCGACCGTGCCGGCGCCGTAGTAGTGGGCCTCTTTGCAGATCCGCTTGGCCGACTCGTGGATCTCCTTGCGCTGGGCGTCGGAGAGGAACGGCGCCGGAGCCTCTTCGACCAGCTTCTGGTAGCGGCGCTGCAGCGAGCAGTCGCGGGTACCGGCGACCACGACGTTGCCGTGCTGGTCGGCGATCACCTGCGCCTCGACGTGGCGCGGCTTGTCCAGGTAGCGCTCGACAAAGCACTCGCCGTGGCCGAATGCCGCGGTGGCCTCGCGCACCGCCGAATCGTAGAGCTCGGGAATCTCTTCCATGGTGCGGGCGACCTTCATGCCGCGCCCGCCACCACCGAAGGCCGCCTTGATGGCGATCGGCAGCCCGTACTCCTGGGCGAAGGCGACCACTTCTTCGGCGTTCTTGACCGGGTCGGGAGTGCCGGGCACCAGGGGCGCCTTGGCGCGGGCGGCGATGTGGCGGGCGGTGACCTTGTCGCCGAGGTCGCGGATGGACTGCGGGCTGGGACCGATCCAGATCAAGCCGGCGTCGATCACGGCCTGGGCGAAGTCGGCGTTCTCCGACAGGAAGCCGTAGCCGGGGTGGATCGCGTTGGCTCCGGACTCCGCCGCCGCGTCGAGGAGCTTCTCAAAGTCCAGGTAGGACTCGGCGGAAGTCTGGCCGCCCAGGGCGAACGCCTCGTCAGCCAGGCTGACGTGCGGGGCCTCGGCGTCGGGTTCGGCGTAGACCGCCACGCTGGCCAGGCCCGCGTCCCGGGCCGCCCGGATCACTCGGACTGCGATCTCGCCGCGATTGGCCACGAGAACCTTGGAGATCCTGGAGCTGGCGTGACTGGCCACTGCGCCTCCTGTAGGGCTGGAAGTCTCTTCGTCTTTAAGAGAATTTCTTACAAGTCTTGTCCGGGGAAGTTTAAGCGGCGCGCCGGAAGCTCGGTCACGCGGTTCCCCTTTCACACGGTCTCGCGCAGCCGCCGCTTGATTCGGGCGAGCATCGCCGACATCCCGCGCAGCCGTAACGGGCTGATCAGATCCGCCAGGCCCAGTTCGCTGTAGAAGTCCTCAGGCACGGCCAAGATCTCGGATGCGGGTTGCTCGTCGAGGCCGGCGGCCAGGATCGCGGCAAAGCCACGGGTGGTCGGCGCCTGCGCCGGGGCGCTGAAGTACAGCCGCACCCGGTCCGGGTCTTGCGCGTCGACATGCAGGAACAGGGGGGACTGGCACTCGGGCACGGGCTCCATGGCGGCCTCGGCGAGGTCGGACGGCAGCGGCGGTAGCTCGTTGGCGAATTCCAACAGCAAGGCGAGCTTGTCCTGGCCCTGGACTTCGCCAAAGTCGGACACCACCTCCGCCAGCGGAGCGGGCATGCTCATCGCGGCGACGCAAGTCCATCGGCGGATCCGGGGCTCTCGCCCCCGACGATCGGCACCCGCACGGTATTGCCCCACTCGGTCCAGGATCCGTCGTAGTTGCGCACCCCGGGCTTGCCCAACAGATGGGTGAGCACGAACCAGGTGTGGCTGGAGCGCTCGCCGATGCGGCAGTACACGATGGTCTTGTCATCGGGGTCCAGGAAGCCGTAAAGCTCGTCAAGCTCGGCGCGGCCGCGGAACCGCCCGCTCTCGTCGACCGCCTTGGCCCACGGAATGGACTGCGCCGTGGGGATGTGGCCGCCCCGCAACACGCCTTCCTCCGGGTAGTCGGGCATATGCGTGCGCTTGCCGGTGTACTCGTCGGGGGAGCGCACGTCGATCAGCGGCTGGGTGCCCAATGTGGCCAGCACGTCGTCCTTGTAGGCCCGGATGGGGGCGTCGTTTCGCTCCACGATCGGATAGCCCGCGGAGGTCTTGGCGGGCACGGTCAGCGAGGTGTCCCGGCCCTCTGCGATCCACAGGTCGCGGCCCCCGTTGAGCAAGCGCACGTCGGGGTGGCCGAACAGGGTGAACACCCACAGGGCGTAGGCCGCCCACCAGTTGCTCTTGTCGCCGTAGATCACCACGGTGTCATCGCGGCTGATGCCCTTGCGGTCCATCGACTCGGCAAATTGCGCACCGTTGATGTAGTCGCGCACGCGCGGATCGTTGAGGTCGGTATGCCAGTCGATCTTGACGGCGCCCGGGATGTGGCCGATGTCGTAGAGCAGGACATTTTCGTCGGACTCCACGATTGCCAGGCCGGGAACGCCCATGTGTGCGGACAGCCAGTCGGTGGTCACCAGGCGTTCGGGGTGGGCGTAGGCCGACAGGGTGGGATTTGGGTCTGGGGGCAACGGCACGGTGTCAGCCTACCCATCGCACTATCAGGTCAAGCAGCATCAGGGGAGCGGATTCGACGCCCAAAGTGCGGCTATGGATATACCGGCGCGGCTGATCAGGTCCCGCGTCAGCGGCAGCCCAATTCCCACCACGGCGGACGGATCGCCCTCGACGCCGGTGATGAACCAGCCGCCCAAGCCGTCCAGGGTGAACCCGCCGGCCACCTTCAACGACTCCCCGGTGGCCAGATAGGCCTCCAGGTCGTCGTCCGAGGGGGCCGCGAAGTGGACCGTGGTGGTCGAGGTCTCGTCGTCGCGGTGCGTGACGCGTTGCTCGGTCAACCGTACGACGCTGTGCCCGGTGTACAGGTGCCCGCAGCGACCGGCCATCGAGCGCCACAATTGCCGGGCGCCGTCGACGGTCTCGGGCTTTCCGCACAGCCGGCCGTCAATGTAGAGCATCGAATCGCAGCCGATGACAAGGCAGTCCGCGGCGACGGAAGCCTGCTGCCCGGTCAGGGTGGTCGCTACCTGTTCGGCCTTTGCGCGTGCCAGCACACGCACCACATCCGCCGGTGTTGCGGCCGGACCCAGCCCGGCCATGATGGCGTCCTCGTCGACTCCGGAGACCACCACCAGCGGATCAACGCCAGCCTGTTGAAGCACCTTGAGCCGACCCGATGAGGCCGAGCCCAGTACCAGTCGGGTCATCGCCGCATGTGCGTCATTTCCTGCAACGTGATGCGCTGCCAACTGAAGACGGGGTAGCGCAATCTGTCTACCGACAACCCCCACCGGGATGGCTCGGGCGCTGCGGCCGGGGCTGCGCTGCGCAGGCTGCCCAGCACCGCGACCAGCGCCGCGAGCTCCTGTTCGGTCGGCGCTCCCTTGAGCACGTGGATGTGCGGTTCCAGCGGGTCATGCGCCGGCGCGGTCACCGTACCCTCGCCGCCCTCGCTGGCCTCGGTGGCGTCGCTGGTCTCGGGCTGTTGATCGATCGGCTGGTTGCCGTTGTTCACGTCGCTCACAGGGGGATGTTCCCATGCTTCTTGGGGGGCTGCTGGGCGATCTTGCGTTCCAGCAGACGCAACGCGGTTCCGATGTACCCGCGGGTGTACGACGGCGGGATCACCGCGTCGACGTACCCGCGTTCGGCGGCGATGTAGGGATTGACCAGGGTGTCCTCGTACTCCTGCTGCAGCTGCAGCAGGAGCGCGTCGACATCCTTGCCGGCCTCGGCCGCTTTCTTGAGCTGCTGGCGATACACGAAGCCGACCGCCCCGGACGCGCCCATCACCGCGATCTGCGCTGTCGGCCAGGCCAGGTTGACGTCGCAGCCCATGTCTTTGGAACCCATCACGCAGTACGCGCCGCCGTAGGCCTTGCGGGTGATGACGGTGACCTTCGGGACGGTGGCCTCGCCGTAGGCGTAGAGCAGCTTGGCGCCGCGGCGGATGATGCCGTTGTACTCCTGGCCGGTTCCGGGCAGGAAGCCCGGAACGTCCACCAGCATCACGATCGGGATGTTGAAGCAGTCGCAGGTCCGCACGAAGCGGGCCGCTTTCTCGGAGGCATCGATGTCCAGGCAGCCGGCGAAGTGGGTCGGCTGGTTGGCGACGATGCCCACCGGCCGGCTCTCGATGCGCCCGAACCCGACCACGATGTTCTGCGCATAGCCGGCCTGGATCTCGAGGAACTCGTCCTCATCGAGGATCCGGGTGATGACCTCATGCATGTCGTAGGGCTGGTTGGGCGAGTCCGGGATCAGCGTGTCCAGCTCCAGGTCCTCGTCGGTGAGGTTCTCCTCGATGGGCCCCTCGGGGGCGGGAGCGGGGTAGCGCGGTGCGTCGGTGGCGTTGTTGGGCGGCAGATAGCTCAGCAGCTCGCGCACATATTCGAAGGCGTCCTGCTCGCCGGACGCGACATAGTGGGCGGTACCCGACTTGACCATGTGGGTGTGGGCACCGCCGAGCTCCTCCATGGTGACGTCCTCGCCGGTGACGGTCTTGATGACGTCGGGTCCGGTGATGAACATCTGACTGGTCTGGTCGACCATGACCACGAAGTCGGTCAGTGCCGGGGAGTAGACGTGCCCGCCCGCGGCGGCTCCCATGATCAGCGAGATCTGCGGGATGACGCCCGAGGCCAGGATGTTGTTGCGGAAGATCCGGCTGTACAGGCCCAGGGAGACGACACCTTCCTGGATGCGCGCGCCGGCGCCGTCATTGATGCCGATCAACGGTCGTCCGGTCTTGACTGCCAATTCCTGAACCTTGACGATCTTCTCGCCGTACACCTCACCCAGGCTGCCGCCGAACACGGTGGCGTCCTGGCTGAAGATGCACACGTCGCGGCCGTCGATGGTGCCGTAGCCGGTGACCACACCGTCGCCGACCGGGCGGTTGCTCTCCAGGCCGAAGTTGGTGCTGCGGTGCTTTGCCAGCGCGTCCAGCTCCACGAACGAGTCCTCGTCGAGCAGCGCATAGATCCGTTCGCGTGCGGTCAGCTTGCCTTTGGCGTGCACCTTCTCGATGGCGCCCTCGCCGACCGGATGCAGCGACTCGGCGCGGCGCTTGTGTAGCTCTGCGAGCTTGCCCGCGGTGGTGTGGATATCGATGGTGTGCTCGGCAGCGGGCTCAGCAGTGTGGTCGGTAACGCTGGTCATGGGAGTTGATGGTATCGGCCGGACCCGCATCGGTTGGCCCGGGCGTGCCTGAGCACCCGACGGTCGCGCGGGGATTGCCGATGTGCGCCGCGGCGAACCGTCCGACAATTGATCTCCCACGGCCGGCCCGGCGTTCTCTAGGCTTGTGCCGTGACGGACCGCGATCAGCTCAGGTTGCCGTTGGACGCCAGCAAGCTGCGTAGTGAGGCGATCGACTCGGGATGGCGCCAGCTCGACGTCGTCGATGAGACCGGCTCCACCAACGCCGATCTGCTGGCCCGGGCCGCTGCCGGGGCCGATATCGAAGGGGCGGTGCTGATCGCCGAACACCAGACGGCCGGACGGGGGCGGCTGGGGCGCGGCTGGTCGGCCACGGCGCGAGCGCAGATCACCATGTCGGTCGGGGTGCGGGTGGACGGCGTCCCCACCGCCACCTGGGGCTGGCTGTCGCTGGCCACCGGGTTGGCCGTGGTGGACACGGTGACCCCGTTGCTTGACGGCACGGCGGCGCAAGCGGGTTTGAAGTGGCCCAACGATGTGCTGGCCGGTCTGCCCGGATCGCTGGGCAAGCTGGCGGGCATTCTCGCCGAGGTGGCGATGCCCTACGCGGTGATCGGCATCGGGCTCAATGTCACCCAGGCGCCCGACGAAATTGCGGGGCCCGCAGCGACCTCGCTGCTGGACCTCGGGGTGCCGGCACCGGATCGCAACGAACTGGCTGCCCGCCTGTTGCGCGAGCTTGCGGCGCGGATCGATGAGTTCAGACGCGCTCACGCGCGGCTATCGGCGGACTACCGGGCCCGCAATCTGACCATCGGTTCGCGCGTGCGTGCGCAACTCCCCGGCGGGCGCGAGATCGTCGGGATCGCCCGCGACATTGATGAGCAGGGGCGATTGCGCCTGCAGACTACGCCCGACGAGGCGGGCAAGTCCGGCGAGACGGTCGTGGTCGCCGCGGGTGACGTGGTGCATCTGCGCTAGTGCGGCGCGGCCATCCGTCCAACTTCAGCAAACAGCAGCCAACGGGGGATAGGGTCGCCACCATGGGCTATCCGGACAATGCCATGGCCGCAGGCGAGCAGGTCGTCCTGCATCGTCACCCGCACTGGACCCGGCTGGTCTGGCCGGTCGTGGTGTTGATCCTGATCACCGGGCTGGCCGCGCTGGGCTCGGGGTTCGTCAACTCGACGCAATGGCAGCAGCTGGCCAAGAACATCATCCATGGCGTCATCTGGGGGATCTGGCTGGTGATTGTCGGCTGGCTCACACTATGGCCGTTCCTGAGCTGGCTGACCACACATTTCGTGGTCACCAACCGCCGGGTGATGTATCGCCAGGGCGTGCTGACCCGCAGCGGGATCGACATCCCGTTGGCCCGGATCAACAGCGTGGAATTCCGGGACCGGATATTCGAGCGAATGCTTCGCACCGGGACGCTGATTATCGAATCGGCGTCACAGGATCCGTTGGAGTTCTACAACATTCCGCGCCTGCGAGAAGTGCACGCGCTGCTCTATCACGAGGTTTTCGACACCCTGGGCTCCGAGGAAGCCCCCAGCTGAGCGGCCGATCGCGCATCTGAGCGGTTGGCCCTGGCGGACTTGTTGCGCCGGGAGCGCAGCAGGGTGACGTTGCCGCCCTCGATCTCGTCTTCGAAGACTTCGGCGATACCGCCCGCGGTCAGTGCCGACTCCAGCGCCTTGTCCGGGTTGCGTGCGAACTCGTCGGGGAACACCCAGCGGCGGAACGCCCAGAACCGGAAGGCCATCTGCAGCAGATTTCCGATGATGTAGGCCGAGACAAAGTCGGCCAGGTTCTCCACGGTCAGCGAGACCATCGGCACCCGTAACTGCAAGACATAGCTGGAGAACCACAGCGGGGCCATGCTCAGCAGCACACCCACGCCGCTGAACGCGAAGAACAGCAGCGCCTCGTGGTGGCGCTCCCGGCCGCCACGGTCGCGGAAGCTCCATTCCCGGTTGAGCACATAGGACGCGATGACAGCGACGATTCCGGCGATCACCTTGGCCGTCACCGGCTTGGGTTCCAGAATCGTCAACTTCAGCGTGTAGAAAATTGCCGAGTCGATGATAAAAGTAGTGCCGCCGACGATGGCAAATTTGATCAGTTCATGATGACGCTGCGCAAAGGGCTGAACCACCCTGGGAAGGCGCGCGATTGTGGCATCGGCAAAGGACACAACAAGTCAGTGTACGGATTGACACGAAATAGACGCAAAATGATACATAACGATTTGGTGTTGCAGCCGCCAAACACGCCGGTCATGGGCCATGACACCATGATGGCCGTGCCAAGTTCTCGCACCCCCCAGGTTGCCATGGTCGGTGGTGGCCAGCTCGCCCGGATGACCCATCAGGCCGCTATCGCCCTGGGTCAGAACCTGCGTGTGTTGGTTAACTCCGCCGATGACCCGGCGGCGCAGGTGACACCCAATGTGGTGATCGGATCGCACACCGATCTGGACGACCTGCGCCGCATCGCGGCCGGAGCCGACGTGGTGACCTTCGACCACGAGCACGTTCCCGCCGAGCTGCTGGACAAGCTGGTGGCCGAGGGAGTCGTGCTGGCGCCGCCGCCACAGGCTCTGGTGCACGCGCAGGACAAGCTGGTGATGCGCCGGCGGCTGCAGGCACTCGACGTCCCGGTGCCGCGCTACCTGGGCATCCACCAGCTCGAGGAACTCGGTGAGCTGGACGCGTTTGCCCGCGAGCTGGACGCGCCGCTGGTGGTCAAGGCGGTCCGGGGTGGTTACGACGGCCGCGGTGTGCAGATGGCGCGCGATCTGGCCGATGCTCGCGACATCGCCAGCGGCTACCTGGCCGGGGGTGTTCCGGTGCTGGTCGAGGAGCGGGTCCAGTTGCATCGAGAGCTCTCGGCGCTGGTGGCACGCTCGCCGTTCGGCCAGGGGGCGGCGTGGCCGGTGGTCGAGACGGGGCAGCAGGACGGCATCTGCGTCGCGGTGATCGCGCCCGCGCCGGCGCTGTCCGCGCAAGCTGGCGCCGATGCGCAACAGCTAGCGCTGCGGTTGGCCGCCGAACTGGGCGTGGTCGGGGTGCTCGCCGTGGAACTCTTCGAGACCACCGACGGCGCTTTGGTGGTCAACGAGCTCGCGATGCGGCCGCACAATTCCGGGCACTGGACCATGGACGGATCGCGCACCAGCCAGTTCGAGCAGCACTTACGCGCGGTGTTGGACTACCCGCTCGGCGATACCGAGGCGATCGCGCCGGTGACCGTGATGACCAACGTGTTGGGGGCGGCCGCGCAACCGGCGATGAGCCTGGACGAGCGGCTGCACCACCTTTTCGCCCGGATGCCCGATGCCCGGGTGCACCTCTACGGCAAGGACGAGCGTCCCGGCCGCAAGGTGGGACATATCAATTTCCTCGGTTTCGACCCGGCGGCCGTTGCCGGGCTGCGAGAGCGGGCCGAGTTGGCGGCACACTGGTTGTCACACGGACAGTGGACGGACGGATGGGATCCCCATGGCTGAACAGCCCCGGGTCGCGGTGATCATGGGCAGCGACAGTGACTGGTCGGTAATGGCTGACGCCGCCAAGGCGCTGGCCGAATTCGACATCGCGATGGAGGTGCGCGTGGTCTCGGCGCATCGCACCCCGCAGGTGATGTTCGACTACGCGCGCGACGCGGCCGGTCGTGGCATCGAGGTGATCATCGCCGGCGCCGGCGGAGCCGCGCACCTACCCGGAATGGTGGCCTCGGCCACCCCGCTGCCGGTGATCGGGGTGCCGGTGCCGCTGGCCCGCCTCGACGGACTGGACTCGCTGTTGTCGATCGTTCAGATGCCGGCCGGGGTGCCGGTGGCTACCGTGTCCATCGGAGGCGCCCGCAATGCCGGCCTGCTGGCGGTGCGGATGCTGGGATCATCCGATCCTGCGCTGCGCGCGCGGATCGCCGCTTTCCAAGACCAGCTGGCGCAGACCGTGCAGGCCAAGGATGCGGAACTTCAGAAACTTGCGGGTAAGTTAACCCGCGACTAGAAGCCGACTAGGAGGGCTCGCAAGATGGCTGGTTGGGCCGGAAACCCGTCTTTTGATTTGTTCCAGCTTCCGGAGGAACACCAGGAGTTGCGGGCGGCGATACGCGCGCTGGCGGAAAAGGAGATCGCGCCGCACGCCGCGGACGTGGATGAGAATTCCCGGTTTCCGCAGGAGGCCCTTGATGTGCTCAACGCTTCCGGGTTCAATGCGTTGCACGTCCCCGAGGAGTACGGCGGCCAGGGGGCCGACTCGGTGGCGGCCTGCATCGTCATCGAGGAGGTCGCTCGCGTCGACGCCTCAGCCTCGTTGATCCCGGCGGTCAACAAGTTGGGCACCATGGGCCTGATCCTGCGCGGTTCCGACGATCTGAAGAAGCAGGTGTTGCCGTCGCTCGCCGATGGCGCCGCGATGGCCTCCTACGCGCTCAGCGAGCGCGAGGCCGGTTCGGACGCCGGAGCGATGCGCACCCGGGCCAAGGCCGACGGTGACGACTGGATTCTCAACGGCACCAAGTGCTGGATCACCAACGGCGGCAAGTCCTCCTGGTACACGGTGATGGCCGTGACCGACCCCGAAAAAGGTGCCAACGGGATATCGGCGTTCATGGTGCACAAGGACGACGAAGGCTTCGTCGTGGGCCCCAAGGAGCGCAAGCTGGGGATCAAGGGCTCACCGACCACGGAGTTGTACTTCGAGAACTGTCGGGTTCCCGGCGACCGGATGATCGGGGAGCCCGGCACCGGCTTCAAGACCGCCCTGGCGACGCTGGACCACACCCGCCCGACCATCGGTGCCCAAGCGGTGGGCATCGCTCAGGGCGCCCTGGATGCCGCAATCGCCTACACCAAGGACCGCAAGCAGTTTGGGAAGTCGATCAGCGATTTTCAGGCGGTGCAGTTCATGCTCGCCGACATGGCGATGAAGGTGGAGTCCGCGCGGCTGATGGTCTACTCCGCCGCCGCGCGCGCCGAGCGTGGCGAATCCAACCTCGGATTCATCTCCGCCGCGTCGAAGTGCCTGGCCTCCGACGTGGCGATGGAGGTCACCACCGACGCGGTGCAGCTGTTCGGTGGCGCCGGATACACGGTTGACTTCCCGGTCGAGCGGATGATGCGCGACGCCAAGATCACCCAGATCTACGAGGGCACCAACCAGATTCAGCGCGTCGTGATGTCGCGGGCATTGCTGCGCTGAGGTACCGAACCGCAGATTCGCTTCATCGCATCCGATCCGCCCGTACAGTCAAGGTCACGGCACCGCCAATCAATCGGGTGGGCAGGCAGGTGGCCGAAATAAGCTGGCGCGCCGAGTATCGTCGGCCTTCGTCTGACTCGAGCAAACGGGTTATCCGCGGCCAGGGGGTGTGAGGTAGAGGACGTGGTTACCTGTGCGCGTACCACATGAGCATGATCTGACTGCGGGGCTTGGTCCCAGCACCGGCCAGCGGGCTCAGTGGCAGATGTTGTCGCTGCTGCTGGTCGAGGACGATCGGGCCGACGCAATGCTGGTCGAGGAGCTGATCGCGGACGCGGCCGTCGACATCCAGGTGGTGTGGGCGCGCTCGATGGCTCACGCCGAGCGCGAATTGAGCGCGGCCCGGCCCGATTGCGTGCTGTTGGACCTCAACCTTCCCGACGCCAGCGGCATCGACGCGCTGGACCGCATCGCCAACCGCGATGCCACCGTCCCGGTGGTGGTGCTGACCGGGCTGAATGACGAGTACTTCGGCGCGACGGCGGTCGCCGCCGGTGCACAGGACTATCTGGTCAAGGGTCGCGTCGATCCGGAGATGCTGCGGCGCGCGATGCTGTACGCGATTGAGCGCAAACGTGCCGAGCTGATCGCCGCCGACCTGCACGCAACCCAGCTCCGAGCCCGCGAGAATGCGCTGCTGGAACGCGGCCTGCTGCCCTCGCCGCTGCTGCTCGACTCGCCGGGAGTCGACATCGTCGCCCGGTACCGGCCCAGCCGCGAAGACGCGTTGCTGTGCGGCGACTTCTATGACGTCGTGCAAACGGCCGACCGGGTGGTCCACGTGTTGATCGGTGACGTCGCGGGGCACGGCCCCAATGAGGCCGCGCTGGGCGCGGCGCTGCGCATCGCGTTTCGGGCCCTGACGCTGGCCGGCGTGCACGGCGGCGAGCTGATGCGCCAGCTCGACCGGGTGCTGCGCGCCGAACGCACCGGCGAGGGGATCTTTGCGACGGTGCTCAGCCTGGCCATTCCGCCCCAGCCCGCCGGCTCGGCCGACGGCGCTCACATCCAGGTGATCCGTGCCGGACATCCCGGGATGCTGCTGCACGGCGGTGGCACCGTGCACTGGCTCGAGCCGCCGGCCGGGCCGGCGCTGGGGCTGAATTTGGGCAACTGGTGCCAGCATGAGGTGGAGCTGCCGGTGGACCACGGGCTACTGCTGCTTACCGACGGGCTCTTCGAGGGGTATTCGGGGCACCGTCGGGAACGGCTGGGCGAGCATGGGCTGCTGTCGCTGGCCCGTTCACACGCTGGCTTGTCGGGTCCGGCGTTCGTCGACGCACTCATCGACGGTGCGCAGCAACGCGCTCAATCACTCGGCGGGCTCACCGACGACATAGCGGTGCTGCGAGTGGAACGCACGCCTGCATGACTCCGGAACCGCCCATCCGGCCCCGCACGCGGCGCCGTATCGCGCTCACGGTGCGGGGATGGCAAGCCCTGGTGCTGTCGATCATGGGCGTGATGGTGCTCGCCGGCACCGTCGCCGGCGCGGTCCTGCTCAATCGCACCGACGGTGTATCGCGGGAACTCAGCGACAACATCGAGCCCGCACGGGTCGCGGCTTTCCAGCTGCAGTCGGCCTTGCGCGAGCAGGAATCGGGGATCAGAGGCTATGTGATTTCCTCCGACAGCCAGTTCCTCAGCCCCTATTACGACGGCCGGCGCACCGAAGAGGCTGCGGCCCAAAATATCCGGCGACTACTGGGGCGCCGGGGTGACCTGCTTGCCGACCTGGACGCGATCGAGAAGGCGGCGCGCGCGTGGCGGGCCAGCTACGCCGAGCCGCTCATCGCACAGGTCAACTCGAATGCTCCGGTCATGCTCAACGGCGCGGCAACCGCGATCGGTAAGGCCCAGTTCGACCAGCTACGAACCCTTTTCGAGGACCAAAACCGGCATCTGGGTGCCGCCCGCGCGCAGGCCGCCGAGCGCCTGCAACGAATGGACGACTGGCGTGACCGGGTGCTGGCCGCAATGGTGCTGTTGTTCTTCGCGACGGCAGCGCTACTGGGAATCCTGACCAGGCGTGCGGTCACCATTCCGCTGGCCGCGCTGGCTGCGGCCTGCCGCCGGGTCACCGAAGGCAACTTCGGCGAACGCATCGTTGCGCCGCGCCGGCCCAGAGACATCCGGGGTATCGCGATCGACGTCGAGAACATGCGCCAGCGAATGGTCGAAGAGCTCGACACCTCACGTTGCGCCCGAGCTCAATTGGACGAACAGGCAGAGGAATTGCGACGGTCCAATGCCGAGCTCGAGCAGTTCGCCTACGTCGCGTCCCACGATCTGCAGGAGCCGCTGCGCAAGGTCGCCGCATTCTGCCAGTTACTGGAGCGGCGTTATGCGGATCAGCTCGACGAACGCGGCATCGAGTACATCGGCTTCGCGGTCGACGGCGCCAAACGCATGCAGGTCCTGATCAACGACCTGCTCAGTTTCTCCCGGGTCGGCCGGCTGGGTGCCACCAGCGTCGAGGTCGAACTCGGCGCGACCCTCGATGCTGCCGTGGCCAATCTCGGCGCGGCCATCGAGGAATCAGACGCCGAGATCGTGCGCCTCGAGCACGGCTTCCCACCGGTTGTTGGAGATCCGACCCTGCTGACGATGTTGTGGCAGAACCTGATTGGCAACGCGGTCAAATTCCGGCGCGAAGACCTGCCGCCCCGGGTGGTCATCGATTGCCAGCTCGGCTCGGGAGATCACCAGGGCCTGTGGCTGTTGAGCGTGTCGGACAACGGTATCGGCATTGCGCAGGAGTTCGCCGACAAGGTCTTCATCATCTTCCAGCGCCTGCATGGTCGCGATTCCTACGGCGGAACCGGTTTGGGCCTTGCGCTGTGCCGAAAGATCGTCGAGCACCACGGCGGCACGGTGTGGATTGACTCCTCGTACACCGATGGGACTCGCTTCCAGTTCACCTTGCCCGTCGCCGCGCCCGCGACCGCGGACCCAGAACACCTCGAACCTGCCGAAGGGATAGCCGAATGACAGCACCGGGTCGACCCATTGACATCCTGCTCATCGAAGACGATCCCGGGGATGAACTCATCACCCGGGAGGCGTTCGAGCACAACAAGGTCAACAACCGGCTGCACGTCGCCCACGATGGCGAGGAGGGGCTGGATTACCTTTATCAGCGGGGCAAGTACCAGCAGGCGCGCCGGCCCGATCTGATCCTGCTCGACTTGAACCTACCGAAGTACGACGGTCGGCAGTTGCTGGAGAAGATCAAGTCCGACTCCGAGCTTTGTCGTATCCCGGTGGTGGTACTGACCACGTCCTCGGCCGAGGCGGACATTCTGCGTAGCTACAACCTGCATGCGAACGCCTACGTCACCAAGCCGGTCGATCTCGACCAATTCATGACCGCCGTCCGGCAGATCGACGAGTTCTTTCTTCAGGTGGTTCGGCTTCCGCAAAGCTGAGTAGCGCCGCGGCTCAAGGTTTTCCGACAGGCTGGTTGGACGCCACGATCCCGAGTTGGTCGACCTCGTGTACGTGGACGGTCGAGAAATCGAAGAACATACCGACGATCTGTATCGCACCGGAGGCTATCGCGGGAGCCAAGACCTGGTTGTGCGCAAGCCTTTCCAGCTGAACCGCCACATTGACCACAGCTAGCTGGTCGAGTTCGCCGAACCCGACGGACGCCGCGCTCGCCCGTGCCGGATGACCGTCTCGGAACGCGGCCAAACTATCGTGTGCGTGTTCAAGCCAGTGGTTCATCGGGCGGTCGACGTCACTCGCGCCGTTGTCCAGCAACGCCTGCATTGACCGGCACGACGAGTGTCCGCATACGACAACCGAACTCACACCGAGTTGGTTGACCGCGAAGTCCAGGGCGGCATCCACCGAGCGTTCGGTTGGATCGATCGGTACCAGGTTGCCGACGTTGCGGACGATATACAGGTCGCCCGGTTTGCTGGCCGTGATGACGTCGGGCAGGATCCGGGAGTCGGCGCAGGTGAGAAAGACCGTGTCCGGGTTGGCCGGATCCATCAGTTCCCGCACATGGTGGTGCAGCGTGCCGATGCCGTTGCGATGGTATTCCTCGACACCGTGCCGAATCGAGGGTTCGGCATCGGGATGGCTGTCGCGCCTCGATGTCCAGGGTTCCCGCAGCGCTCGAGACATGAAGTGGCGTTTCGGCGGACTGGTGTGCGCGCTGACCAGGTTGGCCGGCGACGTCTCGATGATGGTGACTTCGCCGCCGGTTGCTTCGTGAGCGGTCTTCCAGTCGGAAATGGCTTCGGAGACGGAGTGGTCGATGTAGTCGGCATTCAGGTTCAGCGTGATGTCGCTGCCCTCTGGCAGCTCGGAGAGCACGTTGGTCAGCCGCGGCAAGAGCAGGAAACTCAACGTGCCATCGATGTCGACCCGCCAGCGCTTCGCCTCTTCGCTCACCAGCCTGGCCTCGATCGGGGCGCGGATGACCCTGATCAACAAGAAGGCAATCGCAACACCGAGTCCAATGACCACGCCCTCGAGCAGGTTGAGGAATATGACGCCCAGGATGGTGATGACGTAGATCGCAAAATTGCCGGTCCGCCACGCAATCTGGATGTGTGCCAGCTGGATGAGCTGGGCGCCGACCACAATCAGGAGCCCGGCGAGCGCCGCTTTGGGGATGAGTTCCACCAGGCCGGTGAACAGCGAGGCGAACAGCAAGATCCACACCCCGTGCAGCACCGCTGAGGTGCGGGTGCGGGCTCCGGCTGCCACATTGGCCGAACTGCGCACGATGACGCCGGTGACGGGAAGACCGCCGAGCAGCCCGGAGAGGACGTTGGCGCTGCCCTGCCCGAGCATTTCTCTGTTGAAGTTGGTCCGCGGGCCATGGTGCAACTTGTCCACACCGACCGCGCACAGCAGCGATTCGACGCTGGCGATCAGGGCGATGGTCAACACGCCGACGGCGATGATGCTGATGTCATTGCTCCAGGGCTGACCGTCGGGGGTCAGCTCGGGCAGCCGGGGCAGCGAGATGGCCTCGAAGAAGTTGCCCGAAAGGTTGATGCGCTCCACATCTAGATTCACCATCAGCGACAGTGCGGTGGCTCCGGCGATGGCCACCAGGGGGCCCGGAACCATCCGCACCATGGCGGGCAACCGTGACCACACCAACAATATTGCGATCACCGTTCCGCCGACGATCACTTCGTGTAGCTCGTGATGAAGGATGCCGTTGGGCAACGCCGCAATGTTGCGCCACGCCGAGCTGTGCGCCGAGCCGCCCATCAGGACATGGATCTGTTGCAGCACGATGGTCACGCCGATGCCGGCCAGCATGGCGTGCACCACCACCGGTGCAATGGCCAGCGCGGCGCGTGCCATCCGGCTCAGCCCGAAGATGATCTGCAGGACGCCCGCGCCGAGGGTCATCAGGCACAACATCTGCCAACCGACCTGTTCGATCAATCCGGCGACCACCACGGTGAGGCCGGCGGCCGGGCCGCTCACCTGAACCGACGACCCGCCGAGCAGTCCGGCGACAATGCCACCCACCACCGCGGCAATCAAACCGGCCATCAACGGAGCACCGGAGGCAATGGCGATCCCCAGCGACAGGGGCAGCGCTACCAGGAAGACGACGAGCGACGCGGGGAAGTCATGGCGCAAGTTGGCCCGCATCCACTGGGATCGAGATTCGGGTGCCTCGGCGGAGTTCTTGACTGCGGTGCTCATTTGTTGACTCCTCAAAGCCGGTCAAAGAGGCCATCCCGGGCGGGCCGGCAATCGAGACCTGACACCCCTTCGACACCGGCTGGAATGTGGTCTGTCAAATCAAGTGTCCGCCGAGCGTCGTAGGTGCGTGTGAGGCAGTTCATATTTGTGCGCAGCAAATCTATGAGTCGGCAGGTTTTATATCCAAAATCCTCCACGCTTCACCGGCCCGTGCGGCAAACCCCCGCACTGATTCATTGACAACTCACAAGAAAGTTTCCGGTGCTGACCGCGAAAATTAGGATTCGCCCAGAAGTGTTTCGTTGTGCTCGCCGGTGGCCGGCGGGGGATCGGCGAGCACCGCGCTAAAGCTCGAGTAGCGCGCGGGCGTCCGGATCACCGTGACGGCGTCATCGCCACTGCCGACCTGCAATGCCAGCTCGTTCTCGGCGAACAACGGCGTTGTGACGACCTGTTTCCAGGTGTAGGCCAGGCAGGCCATCAACCCGCCTTCGTGCAGCAGTTCGACCCATTGCGCGGCGGTCTTGGCGGCCAGGGCCGATTCCAGTTCTTCGGTCAATTCCGCGTAGTTGATCGCCCGCGCGCGTTGGTCGATGAAGCGCTCGTCGTCGAGGAGATCGGGCTGGCCGATGATCTCGCACAGCCGCTGCCAGTGCTTGGGCACGTAGGCGCTGATCAGCAGGTAGCCGTCGGCGGCGCGGAAGGCATCCGATGGCTGGGTCGCAAAGGCAACCCGTTTGCGGCGCGCGCCCGCGGGTGTCTGCTCGGGCCTTTTCGGCGCGTCCGAACTGGGACGATTGAGGTGCATGGTGAGCTGGTTGGCCTGCAGCCCCACCGCGACGTCGTACATCGCCACCCGGACGGTGTCGGCCACCCCGTGCCGCTCGCGGTTGAGCAGCGCGGCCAGGACCGCCTGGGCCAGCACATGCCCGCTGGCATTATCGACCAACTGAAACGGGATGATCTGTGGCTTGCCGTCGGGGGTGGGCATTCCGGTGGTCATTCCCGCCTCGGCGGCGATCATCAGATCGACGCCCGGTCGAGTGCCGTGCGGACCGTTGCTGCCGAATGCCGACAACCGGGCATAGATCAGTTTGGGGTTGCGGGCGCGCAGGTCCTCGGGGCCAAGGCCCATTCGCTCCATCACGCCGGGCCGAAACCCCTCCAGCACCACGTCGGCGGTGTCGGCGAGCCGCAGGATCTGCCGGCGAGCCGTGTCGGTGGACAGATCCACCGACACCGACTTCTTGCCCCTGTTGTTCGGTAGGAAATAGGTCGCTAGCGGCGGGCGGTGCGGCAGCACGGCGGTGATGTGCCGCGCCGCCTCACCGCCGGGGGCCTCAACCTTGATCACCTCGGCGCCCAGGTCGGCCAGGACCTGTCCGGCCAGCGGCCCGGCAACGTTCTGGGTGAAATCGAGCACCCGAAACCCATCGAGTGGTTTGGCGGGGTTGCCCTCGGGCATCGGCAAATCCTTCCCTGCGGCGCGTGTCACCAGGCGACCGGCTCGGCGCGCTCGGTTGGACGAGTCGCGACATCGTGACGTTCGCCCCGAAAACTCAAGCTGTCAAGTGGGACATCAAGATCGGCCACTGCTCAGCCCGGTTGACGAGCCGCCGGGGCGGCGCGGCACGACGTGGCTCACCCGCTGCCCTCCGGATCGCGCAGGATGGCGTTTTGCAAGGTGGTGGTGAGCCAGGCTTCAAAGCGCTGCAAGGTGAACCCGCCGTGGGTAACCATGATCTCGTGGCTGGCTGGACTGGTGATGGCCCAGGCGGTATCCACCGCGTCTTGACGGGGCAATCGCAGGGCGTCGTCGGGAATGGTCACCAGCAGTGCCCGCATCGTTTCCCGGCGCAGCATCTGGATCTGATGCCACTCCGCTGCGATGGCGCTGTCGACGCCGGATCCGTCGCGGTAGGCGCGCCACGCTATCGCCGAGCGCCGTGCCGCGTCGCAGACCAACGCCGAAACCTGGGCCAGGGTCCCGGCGGGGCTATCGGGTTGAAGTTGAGCGGCAAAGTGCTGTCCCGATGGCGCGGCGTCGGGGGCGAGGGTGCTCTCGAGATAGCCGCGGAGCAGCGCGCGTTTGCTGCCCCAGGCGAGGTAGAGCGTTTGCACGGTCACCCCGGCTCCCTCGGCGATCCGGCTGACCGTCGAGGCGACGTATCCGACACGAGCGAATTCTTCGGCGGCGGCCGTGAGCAGCAGGTGACGGGTCTGCGCGCGCGACGCGGCCCCCGCTTCGCGTACCCGGGTTTTATTTCGCTGCCGCTTTCTTTCCATCGAAGTCAGCATACTTCAGCGTGCTAGATTGTAACTCAATCAGGATTGAGTGCCACTCAAGTATGTGCGTGAACAGGAGTTATCGTGCCGACGCGAAATCCAATCTACGACCGTCCATGGCGGCGGGCCGGGGTTGTCCGCTACGCGGCGGCTCGGGTACGGGCAATCCTGCGGCCGCCGGTGAGGGTGTCGGCGGCGCCGTCGGACCTGGTGGTGGACCGCGACGTTTCGGTTCGGATGCGCGATGGCGTGGTGCTGCGGGTCAACGTATACCGGCCCCCCGGTTCGGGGCCGTTTCCCGTCATCCTGGCGGCCCATCCCTACGGCAAGGACCGGCTGCCCAAGCGCAGATGGTGGGGCTGGGGCATCAATCCGCAGTTCAGGATCCTGCGCCAGCCCGGCCAGGTGGAGATCTCGAGCGAGACCAGCTGGGAGGCGCCCGATCCGGTCTGGTGGCTGGCCCATGGCTATGCCGTTGTCAACGCCGACATCCGCGGCGCCGGGACATCCGATGGCGCCGGGGCGTTGATGTCCGACCAATAAGCCGAGGACGTCTACGACCTGATCGAGTGGGCCGGCGCCGCGCCTTGGTCCAGTGGCGGCGTCGGCATGGCGGGCGTGTCCTACCTGGCGATGGCACAGTTCAAGGCCGCCGCGTTAAGACCGCCGAGCCTCAAGGCGATTTGCCCCTGGGAGGGGTTCACCGATGCGTACCGGGACATGTTCAACCCCGGGGGAGTGGCGGAAAAGGGCTTCTCGCGAGTCTGGCAGACCGGCACCAAGCATGTGATGCGGGTGACCGAGGACATCGGCGCGCAGCGCCGGGTGCACCCGCTGCGTGATCAGTGGTGGCAGTCCCTGGTACCCGACCTCGGCCGGATCGAGGTCCCGATGCTGGTCTGCGCCAGCTTTTCGGATAACAACCTGCATGGGCGCGGTTCTTTTCGGGCATTCGAAAAGGTCGGTGCCGAAGACAAGTTCGCCTACACCCACCGGGGCGGCAAGTGGACGACCTTCTACAGCCCCGAGGCCCGCCAGGCCCAGCTCGCCTTCTTCGACCGCTATCTCAAACACCTTGATGTGCCCAAACCGCCCCGGGTTCGGCTCGAGGTGCGCGAGCGGGGCGACGTCATCGCGGAGACTCGCGCCGAGCGGCAATGGCCACTGGAAAACACCGACTGGCGCGACCTCTACCTGGCCGACGACGGTGTGTTGGACCATGAGCCCTCGGCAGCCGAGGGATCGGTCACCTTCCACACTCGCAGGCGCGCAGCGGCATTCACCCTTCCCGTGGTGGCAGATCTCGAGCTCACCGGTCCGATGAGTTTGGCGCTGTGGGTGTCAGTCGAGGGCGCCGACGATGTCGCGTTGTTTGCCGGCGTTGAGAAATGGGTTGGCAACAAATGGGTTTCGTTTGAAGGGTCCTACGGTTACGGCCGGGACCGGATCACCACCGGGTGGCAACGCGTATCGCTGCGAGAACTCGATGTCGAGCAGTCGACGCCGTACGAGCCGGTGCACACTTTCGCACACTCCCAGCCGCTGTCGCCGGGTGAGGTTGTTCCCGTCGAACTCGCATTGGGCCCATCAGCAACCGCCTTTCACCACGGCGATCGCATCCGGCTGGTCATCGCCGGTCGCCAGCTTGCCCCGCGCAATCCGCTCTACGGAAGTTTTCCCGCCCTGTACGCGCCCAGCCCGCCGGCGCGCTGCACCCTGCACTGGGGAGTGGACCGGCCGGCACGGTTGCGGGTGCCGGTCACCAGCTTCGGCGACAACGCCCCAGCCTGAGAATTACTACCGCCCAGCTCAACCGCGCCGCGCGCCAACCTGTCCGAGGGTCACAGAACCTTGACCTACCATCGCCTGATGAACACTTCCAGTTCGGTCGGCAAGGTAGGTGACTTGGCCGGCGACGCCTGCTGCGATGTGTCCACAACAGCTGCGCATACCGGGCACTCCGGCGATGCGGCCTGGCAACAGGGCGTTCGATGGGCGCGCCGACTGGCCTGGATCAGCTTGGCCGTATTGGTCACCGAGGGTGCTGTCGGGGTGCGGGAGGGCGTTGCCGTCGGGTCCGTCGCATTGACCGGATGGGCCCTCGGTGGCGCATCCGAAGGGCTGGCCAGCGCAATGGTGTTGTGGCGGTTCACCGGTTCCCGCACGTTGTCGGAGACCGCCGAGCGCCGCGCCCAACGTGGCGTCGCCGTGTCTTTCTGGTTGGTTGCGCCGCTGGTTGCCGCGGAATCCATTCGCCACCTCACCGACAAGCACGAGGTTGGCACCTCGGTGATCGGAATCGGGTTGACGGTCTTCGCTTTGGTCGTCATGCCCATCCTCGGCCGGGCCAATCACAAGCTGGGTGTGCTCTTGCAGTCCGGGGCCACCGAAGGTGAAGGCACCCAGAATTATCTGTGCGCGGGCCAAGCCGCCGGGGTGTTGCTTGGGCTTGCGATCACCGCGGCCTGGCCCGGCGGTTGGTGGATCGACCCGGTGATCGGGCTCGTCATCGCCGGCATAGCCGTCTGGCAGGGTGTCAGAGCCTGGCGCGGCCAGGACTGCGGCTGCTGAGTAAGGCCTCGCCGATCCGAGGCCCTACTCGAGCATCGAGGCCTCACTCCAGGCGGTACCGGATCAGCCGGGAGCTGTTGGCTACCACCGCCACTGAGGACGCGTTGTGCAGGATCGCGGCCAGCACCGGTGAGAGCGCACCGCCCGCACCGATCAGCAGACCGGCGGCATTGACGGCGATCGACATACCGTAGTTCTGCCGGATCACGTCGACTGCCCGCCCACCGAGATCGCGGACGTCGAGCAGCCGATGCAGATCGTCGTTGGCCAGCGCCACATCGGCGGTCTCCACGGCGACGTCGGTTCCGGCCAGGCCCATCGCGATTCCGATATCGGCGGCGGCCAATGCCGGGGCATCGTTGATGCCGTCACCGACCATGCCGACCACGTAGCCCTCGTCCTGCAGGTCCCGCACCACTTCGAGCTTGTCCTCGGGCATCACCTCGGCGCGCCATTCGTCGATCCCCAGCTCTTCGGCGACGACTTTGGCGATGTCGGGGTGATCCCCGGTGAGCATGACGATCCGGCGAACTCCGTTGTCCCGCAACTTGGTCAGCACTTCGGCGGCCTCGGGCCGCACTTCGTCGCGCAGGCTGATCAGCCCGACCAGCGTGCCGTCCACGGCGAGCAGCAGCGGTGTTTCGGCCTGTTGTCGCAGCTTGCCGACCCATTCCGATGCCTTCTTGGATACCTTGACCTGCTCCGACTCGAGCAGCGATGGGCTGCCGAGCAGCAGGGTCCGGCCGTCGGCCCAGGTTCGCATGCCCAGACCCACCAGGACCTCGCACTCCTCGTGCGGCGGGATGCTGATGCGGCGTTCCTCGGTCGAACGGATCACCGCCTCGGCCAGTGGGTGACGGGAGTGGATTTCCGAGCTGGCGGCGTAGGCCAGAACCTGCTCGGGCTCCCAATCCTTGTGCATCGCAATAATGTTGGTGACCACCGGACGTCCCACGGTGAGCGTTCCGGTCTTGTCGAACACGATTGCGTCGACCCGGCCGGCCTGCTCGAGGTGCGATCCGTCCTTGATCAGGATGCCGCGCCGGGCGCCGTTGCCGATGGCGGCGCTGATCGCGGTCGGGGTGGACAGGCCTACCGCGCATGGGCACGCGATCAACAGCATCGTCATCGCGCGCCGGACATCCCCGGTGACCAACAAGGTGATGGCTGAGACGATGAACGAGGTGGGCACGAAGCGGCGAGAGAAGTTCTCGCCCACCGTTTGAATCGGTGCCCGGTCGTTCTGGGCTTCTTCGACTCTGGTGATGATCCGCCCGATCGTGGTCTGGTTGCCGACCGCCTGCGCACGCACCACCAGGCGCCCGCGTACCACGACGGATCCGGCGTGCACGGTCGCGCCGGCCACGACGCTGACCGGCAGGTTTTCCCCGGTGATCGCCGACTGGTTGACGATGGCCTCACCGTCGACCACTTCACCGTCGACCGGGATGGCAACGTGATCGTGTACGACGACCTCGTCGCCGATCTGCACACTGTCGATCGGTACCTGGACCTCGGTTCCTGCTTCGGGGCCGTCGGTCAGCCGGATCCAGGCGGTGTCCTGGTTGCCGCGCAGTAGCTCCGAGATGGCGCGCCGGGTCCGGCGCAGGGTCAGATCCTGCAGGTACTCACCGATATTGAGCAGCCACAGCACGGTGAGCGCGACGACGTTTTCCCGCAGGATGAGGCTGGCGATCGTGGCCGCCGAGACCAGCGCGTCGGTGCCGGCCTTGCCGGAGCGCAAGGAGCGCAGGGCGCCGCGCAGGAAGGGATAGCCGGTGAAGATGGTGACACCGGTGGCCACCATCCTCCCGCTCGGCCCCAGCAGTGGTGGGCGCGCGAACACATACCGGCGAACGCCCAGCAGGGCCAGTGCCGCTCCACCGATCACCATGCGCAGCACATCGGTGTTGCGGATCTCGGTCGAGTGGGGTGCGCGCGCCGGGATCAGTTCGGCGGCAACGTGCTTGGCGCCGCCGATCGCTTCCAGTACCGCGGCGCGATCACAACGTCGCGGTGAGTACCACACCACGACCGACCCGGTGCGCGGGTAGGCGTGGACGACCCGTACCCCGTCCTGCTTGGCGACGGCCTCTTCGACGGCTACCGCGCGCCGGGAATTGCCGCGTACCCAGTCCGCCCGGACGCGCATGCGTCCGGCCGCGTCGGAAAGTACGACCAGGTCGGTGGTGTCGTCACCGTCCGCACCTGCTGGGACCTCTTTAACGATCGCTAGGGTCATGTCGCCGGATCAGTGGTCGTGGTCGTGCGCGCCGACGGCGGGGGTGGGCGCCTCTTCGCCAATGCGTTCGCGGGCCTCGGACATCACGTCGGAAATCTTGAGCCGGGCCGACTCCGCGGCCTCTTCGGCCTTGCGGGTTCCGCGCAAGCTCAGCTCCGCTGCCGACACCGCGGTCTGGCGCAGTGGTGCCTTCTTCGCGGCCTTGCGGACCACGCCATAGGCTGCCGCCCCGACCACACCGTGGACCACGAGTGTGCCTAGCTTCGCGAACAATCCGTACGCCACCATTACCTGAACCTACCTTCCGTCGTGTTCTCGCCTTGGGCCCTCGACGCTAACATCTAAATATCGCGATATCAACATGTATTGGGCGTGCCGAGTGCGGCGCTGATCACGCGCCGGATCACAAGACGCGCGACACCTTTTCCATCTCGATCCGGCGCTGCATGGCCGCCGGATCGGGGTTGGCTACCTGCACCAACGACGCGCCCACGGACAGAATTGCCAGCAGGTGATCCACCAACTCACCGGGGCTGGTCCAGGTACCGGTGGACAGCACCCGGTCGGCCGCCGTCAGGTGCCGCGCCGCCGCCGACTCGGCGCACTCTCGCAGCACTTGTTCGACCGATCGGCCGGCCAGCGCCGGTCCGGGCAGCCGTTCGGGACTGATCTGGTCGCCGTGCACCCGCACCGAGGTCGCGTAGTCGGTGACGCCCACCGGTAGGTCGGGAGCGGGGCGGCCGAACGGGTCCAGTGACAGCACCGCCACCTCGCCGGCCGCGTCCTGCACGGCACTGTCGGCTTCATCGAGGCGCCCCGCGGTGCACAGCGCGACGTCGGCCGCACCGTCGAACACCACTTCGGCCCCGATCCACCACACCCCGAACAGCACCGCAGCGGTCTGCCAATGGGCCGGCAGCAGAATCGCGACCCGGCTTTGCGGCCCGGCGGCCAGTTCGTCGCGCAGCAGGTTGGCGGTCTTGGCGGCCCAGTTGGCCAGTGTCACCGCCGACAGTTCGATGCGCTCGCCGGTGGCATCGTCGTAATAGGTGATTCGGGGGCCGACGGGATCGGCCCGCAGCATCGGGTCGAGGATCGCCGCGCTGAGCGTGCTCAGTTGATGCACTCCGGCTGATCTGATCCGGCGGTCAGGATCGGCGACGGCGGGGGAGCGGTGTCGGAGTACCCGGGGTTGGACGCATGCGCGGGAGCCATCGCGCCGCCCAGCCCGGAGCCCGGGCCGCTGTAGTCGTTGGACAGCACCACCCGAACGGATCCACTCGGTATCGACGTGTCGGCGACCACCGGTAGGCCGCCCAGTTCCTTGGCGACCTGCTGTGCTCCCAGATCGTCGGTGGTGGCGGCGCGAACCTGGCTGAGCTTGACATGGCCGGCCTCGTTGTTGCCGACCGAACCGGTGGTAAACCCTTTTGCGCTCAACACGTCTGACACCGCTGCCGCCAGTCCGTTGATGTCGGTGTCGTTGACCACGTCGGCGGTGGTCTTGGCGGGCGCGTACGCGAGTTCCGCGGTCTTGCCTTCGTTCTGCTCGTTGAGCAGGCTGCCGACCCAGTCGGCAACCTGGTGCGGGTCGACGCCGACCACGCTTTGCATGCCGTCGTCACTCCAGCCGGACCCGTCGAGCACCGGGATGGTGGCGAAGGCGACGTTGCCGCCGGTCAGCTGTTGTAGCTGTTGGACGAAGTCAATGATGTTCCAGCCGGAAGACAGCACCACCGAGCGCTGCACGGCCTGCTCCAGGCGCCGCACCGTCGTCGGGCTGGACAGTGTCTTGCCGGAGATGACGCGGTGGGCCAGTGAGGCCATCACCGCTTGCTGACGCACCACCCGGTCCAGGTCGCCTCGGGGCAGCTCGTGGCGCTGACGCACGAAGGCCAGTGCCTGCGGACCGGTGAGTTTCTGTCGCCCGGCCGGAAAATCCGCTCCCGAAAGCGGTTCGTAGACGGGCCCGTTGAGGCAGACATCGACGCCACCGAGCGCATCGGTGATCAACGCGAAACCCAGCAGGCCGATCTCGGCGTAGTGATCGACGGTGACACCGGTGAGGTCGGCAACGGTCTTGATCAGCGCCTCACGCCCGGCCTCGGTACCCGCGGCCGCGGCTTCCGCCGCCGACGCGCCGGCCTGGACCAGGCCGGCCCGCTTGGTCTCCCTGGTCTGGCCATAGACGCCGTTGATCTTGGTCTTGCCCAGGCCGGGGGCCTGGACATAGGAATCGCGCGGGATCGATATCGCGGTGGCCGACCTCCCGTTGTTGGGGATCCGGACCAGGATGATCGTGTCGGTGTTGGTGGCTTCCTCGTCGCCGGCCCGCAGGGTCGCCAATTCCTCGGGCGTCAGCGGGTTGCCGTGGGCATCGGTACGGCTGTCGAGGCCGACCAACAGAATGTCGATCGCTCCGTCGTCGGCGCCGTGTCCCAGCGAGGGTGCGGACATGTGGAAGATGCCGCCTTCGAAGGACCGGACGTTGGTCCACGCCAAACCGGTGCCCAGGACGACCACGACGGCCAATGCGGTAGCGACCGCACGAACCACACGTTGCACAGGCATCACTGTAGGTTATTTGTGTAACAGCCGCTTTCCTGTTAGCCCGCTCCGGCGTGCCAGACTCGAACGCATGGTTGGCAGGTCGGAGAGGCTGGTTATCACCGGCGCAGCGGGGCAGCTCGGCGGTGTTTTGGCTGCCCAGGCGGTGCGTGCGGGCCGTGATGTGTTGGCAAAAACGTCATCGGAATGGGACATCACCGACGCCGCGGCCACCGAGGAGATCATCGGAACCGGTGATGTCGTGATCAACTGCGCGGCCTACACCGACGTCGACAGCGCGGAAAGTGACGAGGCTCGCGCCTACGCCGTCAACGCCACCGGCCCGGAAAATCTCGCCAAGGCCTGTGCGCGCGCCGGTGCGGCGTTGATTCACGTCTCCACCGACTACGTATTCGATGGTGATCACGCTGATCTGCCCGACGGGGCGCAGCCGCAACCCTACGAGCCCGGCGACAAAACGGCGCCACAGGGCGTGTACGCGCGCAGCAAGTTCGCCGGTGAGCGGGCGGTGCTGGCGGCCCTGCCCGATGCCGTCGTGGTGCGGTCGGCCTGGGTCTATACCGGCGGGACGGGCAGCGATTTCGTCGCCATCATGCGCCGACTGGCCGCTGGAGAGGGCCCGGTGGATGTGGTGGACGACCAAACCGGGTCACCGACCTATGTCGCTGACTTGGCGGCCGCGCTGCTGGAGGTGGCCGATGCCGGCGTGCGCGGGCGCCTGCTGCACGCCGCCAACGGGGGCGCGGTCTCGCGGTTCGGGTTGGCCCGCGCGGTGTTCGAGGAATGCGGCACCGATCCGCAGCGGGTGCGCCCGGTCAGCACCGCACAGTTCCCCCGGCCGGCGGTGCGGCCGGGCTACTCCGCGCTGGGCGGGCGGCAGTGGGCCGCAGCAGGCCTGACTCCGCTGCGTCCGTGGCGCAGTGCCCTGGTCGCCGCGTTGGCCGCGGCTTCGGACCGGGCGTTGGCCGGTCGACCGGTACCCTCGACGAGTGACTGACGTCCTGCCGGTCGTGGCGGTGACCTACTCGCCGGGCCCCCACTTGGAGCGCTTCTTGGCGTCTTTGTCGCTGGCCACCGACCGTCCGGTGAGTGTGCTGCTGGCCGACAACGGCTCCACCGACGGAACACCTCAGGCGGCCGTCGAGCGCTACCCCAACGTGCGGATCTTCGACACCGGGGCCAACCTCGGGTACGGCACCGCGGTGAACCGGGCCGTCGCCCAGCTCACCGAACAACCGGAGCCAGACGACTGGCTGATCGTGGCCAACCCGGACGTGCAGTGGGGTCCGGGCAGCATCGACGCGCTGCTCGAGGCCGTCGAGCGCTGGCCCCAGGCCGGGGCGTTGGGCCCGCTGATCCGCGATCCCGATGGATCGGTGTACCCCTCGGCGCGCCATCTGCCCAGCCTGGTCCGCGGCGGTATGCACGCGGTGCTCGGGCCGGTATGGCCCCGCAATCCCTGGACCAAGGCCTATCGCCAGGAACACCTCGAGCCCAGCGAACGGCCGGTGGGCTGGCTATCGGGTTCGTGCCTGTTGGTGCGCCGCTCCGCGTTCAGCCAGATCGGCGGTTTCGACGAGCGCTACTTCATGTATATGGAAGACGCGGACCTCGGCGACCGGCTGGGCCAGGCCGGCTGGCTCAGCGTCTATGTGCCGTCGGCGGAAGTGCTGCACCACAAAGGCCACTCCACCGGACGCGATCCGGCCAATCACCTGGCGGCACACCACCGAAGCACCTACATTTTCCTGGCGGATCGCTATGCCGGCTGGTGGCGGGCCCCATTGCGCTGGACTTTGCGGGGATCGCTGGCGGTACGCTCCCGTCTGATGGTGCGCAGTTCGCGCCGAAAGCTGGTAGAAGGGCGGCACTGACTTGGCAACCAACGGCGTCGACGCGGTGGTCCTGGTTGGTGGTAAGGGCACCAGGCTGCGCCCGCTCACATTGTCCGCACCCAAGCCCATGCTGCCCACGGCTGGGCTGCCGTTTCTCACCCACCTGCTCTCGCGCATCGCCGCGGCGGGGATCGAACACGTGGTGTTGAGCACGTCGTATCAGGCCGGGGTGTTCGAGGCCGAGTTCGGCGACGGATCCAAGCTGGGCCTGCAGATCGACTACGTCACCGAAGACAAGCCGTTGGGGACCGGTGGCGGCATCGTCAACGTCGCCGGCAAGCTGCACCACGACACCGTGATGGTGTTCAACGGCGACGTGCTCTCCGGTGCGGATTTGGGCCAGCTGCTCGACTATCACCACCAGAACCAGGCCCACGTCACCCTGCACCTGGTGCGGGTGGGCGACCCCCGGGCATTCGGCTGCGTGCCCACCGAGGACGGCCGGGTCACGGCGTTCTTGGAAAAGACACAGGATCCGCCCACCGACCAGATCAACGCCGGCTGCTATGTCTTCAAGCGCGAGATCATCGACCGGATTCCCCGGGGCCGTGAGGTATCGGTGGAACGCGAGGTGTTCCCCTCGCTGCTGTCCGACCCCGACATCAAGATCTACGGCTACGTCGATGCCACCTATTGGCGGGACATGGGCACGCCGGAGGACTTCGTGCGCGGCTCGGCGGATCTGGTGCGCGGGATCGCGCCTTCCCCGGCGCTACAGGGCCAGCGTGGCGAACAACTGGTACACGACGGCGCGGCGATTGCTCCCGGCGCGGTACTGATCGGCGGCACCGTGGTGGGCCGAGGCGCCGAGATCGGACCCGGTGTCCGGCTGGACGGCGCCGTCATCTTCGACGGCGTCAAGGTCGAAGCGGGCAGTGTGATCGAACGATCGATCATCGGCTTCGGTGCGCGCATCGGCCCCCGTGCGCTGGTCCGCGACGGCGTGATCGGCGATGGCGCCGACATCGGCGCGCGCTGCGAGTTGCTGCGCGGTGCCCGCGTCTGGCCCGGCGTCTCCATTCCCGACGGCGGCATCCGCTACTCGTCGGACGTGTGATCGCCGGCCGCCCAGGCTGCGGTCGGTGTCAGGCCCTCTGTGCCGCGCGGTCGACCAGGTATCGCAGCGCGTGATCGGTGCCCGGCGGCAACGCATCCGGCGGCCACCACTGCAGATCGTCGGATTCCTCGCTGACCGTTATTTGCGCCCCGGCCGGCGCACGCGCCACGAACTGCAGGTCGAGATGACGTGTCGGCACGCCCAGTGAACAGGTCACCGGGTGGACATGCACGGCCACCAATTCGGGGTCGATGAGCAGGTTGTCGATGCCGGATTCTTCGGTCGCTTCCCGCAATGCCGCGGCGACGATGTCATGGTCGTCCTCGCAGTGCCCGCCCAGCTGCACCCAACGGCCCAGCCGCGGATGCAGGGTGAGCAGCACGTGGCCACGCTCGTCGAGCACCAGCGTCGACGCGGTGATATGACCGGCTTCGCACTCGCGCAGACACGCATCGGCGCGGGCGTGCAGGAAGGCCAGCACGGCATGACGTAGCGAGTCCTGGGCCGGGTCCGGGGCCCGCCACTGCGACAGCATCGCGATCGCGGACTCTCGAACACCGACGGGGGCAACCTTCATCGTGATCCCCGTTTGATCCGGCGATCACGCAGCGTCATCCAGGCCGAGCGGCATCGCGCCACGGCGTCTGGAGCCATGCCCAGTTCGCCGATCAGCACATGTCGGTCCACCAGGTCCAGCGCCTTGTCGATCTCATCGGCCTTGAGCAGCAGGTCCACATCGGTGGCCAGCTCGGCACCCGTACGGGTGGGCGGGGGAATCGGAAGTAGCTCGGCCTCACGGGGTTCCAGTTCCAAGATGCCTCCTCCGTAACTGCGGCCCATGATCTCGGCGAAGGCGAACGTCACGCTGTTGTGGAACGCCACGGCCAGGGCCGTCGGGTCGACCCGGGGCCCTGCCGTCTTGATCCGGACCCGATGCACCGTGTCGGTGCTGGTTGCCGCCGCGGAATTGACGCTCAGACGCGGCGTCCGATGGATTTGGCGCAGCATGAACAAATCTGGGACCCACAGCGACGGTGTGCTCCACCACGGCTTGCGGATCGAGCACTTGTAGCCCAGGTGGACACCAGCCGCCTCGCCGGCGTCGATGTGCGCGATCAGCGCTGGGTCGGCCGGATCGGCGGGAGCGTCGAGCAACCAGGTCCGATGATCGGCGGCGATATCGCTTGCCCGGCAGTCCGGGTCGTAGACCAGACCACGCAACTGCGCGCTGCGCGAAACCAGCGGCACGCAATGTGCCGCCAGCCCCAATTGGCGGGCCACGGTGTCGGTGAAGGTGAAGAAGCTGTTGCGGCCCGTCACGATTCCCACATTCACATCGGCCACCGCGCCCAGCCGGATCATCGCATCGCATTGTTTGAGCGCGCGCATTGTCTGTATTTGACGGGGGTCAAGAAAGTATTTTGTCCACTTCTCATTTTCGTGACGCAGCGCGGCCGCGGGCTCGACTTCAAGATCAGCGGTCGCAAGCGCGTCGGCGTCGCCGAGGTTGACCGTGCGGATCTGCGCGGCGTCACTGCCGACGACACCACAGAACAAAACAACTTCCTGCAAGACTCCGTCGAATACCAACCGGTCGAAGGTCACCAAGGTGATTTCCCGGAACCGGTTCAGCAAGAATTCGCGTAATTGACCGGCGTAGCCGACCTGAAGCAGTTCGGCGGGTAGCACCAGACCCACTCGTCCGCCGTCGCGCACCACGATGGTGCTCGCCACAACGAACGGTACCCATGCGTTGGTCAATCTGGTGGGGTTCAGTCCGACCTGTCGCATGAGTTCCAAAGCCGGGTCGCGTTGGTCGGCCGGCCAGTTTCCGAACCTGATGTAGGGCGGGTTGCCGGCCACCCCGTCCCAGCGGCCGGTCGCTGACTCGTCCAGCCAGGTGAACAGGTTCGTATTGTCGACGGGCGCGAACCGTCGAGCCTTGGCCGCTTCGTCTGCGATGAGCTCCACACCCCGGGCGCTGCCACTGGCCGCGGCCAGCTCGGCCAGGATCCGGCCGTCGCCGCACGATGGCTCCAGGATCTTCGTCCCGGCCCGGCCGACCCAGCGCGCCAGAAATCGGGCTACCGGCGCCGGGGTGTAGTAGCCGCCGCGGACCTTGTCGGCAGACGCGGCGGTCTTGCCCGCGAACGTCTTCATAGCTCCAAGTATCGTCGCAGCCGTCGGCTCACTTGCGGATCAGCAGGTCCCCGGGGTGCACCGGGTCGCGTAACTCGGCCGGCTGCTGCGCGTAGCCGATCGCGATGGCGCCCAATGGCTCCCAGTCGGCAGGCAGCTGCAACTGTGCGCGTACCAGGTCGGCGGCAAAGATCGTGGAGCCGATCCAGCAACTGCCCAGCCCGCGCACCGCCAAAGCCACCAGCAGGGTCTGCACGGCCGCTCCCACCGCGACGGTGAACATGGTGTGCTCGGCTTGGGTGCGGGCCCCGTCGGGGTAGGTGTGCGCGCCGTCGGGGACCAGCATCGGAATCACGACCTCGGGCGCATCGTAGAGAATCTGACCGCGCGTGACTCGGCGTTCGATCGAATCAGCCGACCTGCCGTCGCCGGCGAGGTCGTGGCGCCACTTGTCTTTCATGGCGTCGAGCAGCGCAATTCGGGTGGCATGGGATTGCAGCCAGACGAACCGCACCGGGCGGGTGTGGTGTGGCGCCGGAGCGGTAAGCGCCTCTGCGACGGCGGCCTCCAGCAGCTGCGGAGGGACCGGCTCGTCGGCGAACTGCCGGATCGACCGGCGCATCAGTTGGGCTTGTTGGTGGCCCAGCTCGATGGCTTCGGCGGTGCCCAGCCAGAACAAGTCTTCCTCGCCCGGCCGCACCAGATTCCGGGCGGTTGAGCCGTCGTCGCGCACCGGCAGCCCGCGCACCACGGCCACTGGCATCGCGGTCAGTTTGCCCTTGACCAGATCCGCCGCGGCGGCGATTTCGTCGGCGACCGCGATCTCGGTGACAATCAACTCGTTGCCATGCCGGTCGGTGGCGCCCGAATAGTTGTGCAGTACCGAGACGCCGGCGGCGCCGACCGCGGCGTCGATCTGGCCGTTGCGCCAGGCGCGGCCCATGGTGTCGGTGATGACCACGGCGACGGTGACACCGAGCCGCTCCCGCAGGCCGGTCCGCAGAGCCGCCGCACTGGCGTCGGGATCGACTGGCAGCAATGCCAATTCAGATCGATCCACGTTGGAGCCGTCCACGCCGGCGGCAGCCTGGACCAGTCCGAGCCGGCTCTCGGTGATCAGGGTGCGGCCCTTGCGTGCGAGTACCCGCACCGCTTCGTCGTCGACCAACTTGCGGCGCAGCTGATCTCGGGCTTCTTCATCGGCAGGTGCGGTCACCAACCGGCCCTCGCACTTGGACACCACTTTGCTGGTGACCACGACTACGTCGCCGTCGCGCAACCACGGTGCGGCCGTGGCGATGGCCGCGCTGAGCTCATCACCGGGGCGGAATTCGGGCAGGCCCTCGACCGGCAAGATCTCGATGGCCGATGCCGTGCCGTGTTCGCCCGTCGGCGGTAGCGCAGGACCGCTCACACCGTCACGCCTGCAAGCTCGAGACCGGCCCGCACCATCTGTGCCGTCGCTTCCGGGTCACTCATTAGCAGCGGTATCGATCGCACCGTGACCGAGTCGATTTCGGCCTGATCGCCCTCGGCGACCAGCCAGTAGTCGAGTACACCGGTGGCGGCGCGGGCGCCGTAGTGCCGGCCGACCGCCTCCGCGGTGGTGTCCACACCGATCACCGAAAGGCAGGCATCGGCCATGCCGCGCACCGGCTTTCCGGCGATGATGGGGGAGTAGCCGATGATCGGGGCGCGGGTGGCCCGCAGCGCGGCGCGGATGCCGGGAACCGCAAGGATGGCCCCGATGCTGACCACCGGGTTCGACGGCGCCAGCATGACGACATCTGCATCGGCAATCGCTGCCGTGACTTCTGTTGTGGCGCTGGCTGTTTCGGTGCCGATGAAGGCAAAGCTATGTGTTGGCAGTTCGGCGCGATAGCGCACCCACCATTCCTGGAAATGGATCGCCCGCTGTTGCTGGTCGGTCGGATCGGTGACCACAACGTGTGTCTCGCAACGATCGTTGCTCACTGGTAGCAACGTCGCGCCCGGTTGCCAGCGATCGCACAGTGCCGTGGTGATCTGTGCCAGCGGGTAGCCGGCCCGCAGCATCTGGGTGCGCACCAAATGGGTTGCCAGGTCTCGATCACCCAGCTGGAACCAGTCGGGCTGGACGCCGTAACGTGCGAGTTCCTCTTTGGCATGCCAGGTTTCGTCTCGATGGCCCCAGCCGCGCTGGGGGTCCACGCCGCCGCCGAGGGTGTACATGCAGGTGTCCAGGTCTGGGCAGATGCGCAGCCCGTGGATCCAGGCGTCATCGCCGATGTTGACCACTGCGGTCAGTTCGTGGCGCGCGTTGTCGTCGGGTGTGGCAAACTGGCCCAGGCCGAGCAGACGCTGCGCCCCGAGTAGGAAGCGGGCGCCGCCCACTCCGCCGACGAGAACGGTGAGCTTCACAACGCAGGACAGTACCTGTTGGCTAAGGCAGGGTCGGGCGGGGTCAGGTACGCGGGATTAGTCGGGCGGGTAGTCTGTCGGCGCACATCGTGACCGACCCGTGACCGAGCCAGGAAGGACTTTCGGCAAGTACTGTGACGAGTTCCATTCGACACGCCGGGACCGCAACTGAAACAGAAACGCCGAATTTTCATCACGAGATGATATGGAAATGCGCCGTAGTGCTTGACCAGGCTGCCCAACCCGTGTCTAATCACATCAGTGTCATTTCCCGGTTGGCCGGCCGGTTTCGGTGTCGCAGACCGAGATTCGATCACTAGTTCGAATTGGGTTGGCTGTACATCAAAACAGTGGGAAACCATTCATTATCTATTAGGTGAGGAGGCGGAGGCATGCCCTATGAGCACCTTCGGGGCGTAATGGGAGGCACACCGCACACCACGGCCGGTTCGGTGACGGTGTCGCCGATGGAAATTGCCCGGCCGCATTTGAGTTTGGTTCCCGATGCGTCTGCCGCATTCGAGCCTGAACCGCTGCCGGAGCCGGTAGACCCGCCCGCCGACCAGTGGCAGGAC
Source organism: Mycobacterium ulcerans subsp. shinshuense (assembly GCF_002355775.1). Classification (NCBI taxonomy): domain Bacteria; kingdom Bacillati; phylum Actinomycetota; class Actinomycetes; order Mycobacteriales; family Mycobacteriaceae; genus Mycobacterium; species Mycobacterium ulcerans. The sequence goes on from NZ_AP017624.1 coordinate 1,442,639, forward strand.
CGCGCCCTTTGCGCGCAAACCGATCCCGAGGCTTTCTTCCCGGAGAAGGGTGGCTCCACCCGGGAGGCCAAGAAGATTTGTCTGGGCTGCGAGGTGCGGCACGAGTGCCTGGAGTACGCACTGGCCCACGACGAACGCTTCGGCATCTGGGGCGGCCTGTCCGAGCGCGAACGCCGCCGCCTCAAGCGCGGCATCATCTGATCAGAGCTGAGTCGGATAGGGTCCAGATCTGATCCACTGCGGATGCGACTGGGCCAACCGTCGATCTAGTCGTCGCCGATGGTCGGATCGATGACCGAGGGTTCAACGTCCAAATGAATGGCCACCTGGGCCACCAAGATCTCATGCAGTAGTTCGCCAAGCTCGATGGTGTCTTTAGCCCGTCGCTCTATTGGCTTGCGGAACAAGACAATTCGCGCCCGCGTGGAGTTGCCGCGGACGTCCACTCCTGCCGGAATCAGCCGGGCAAGCGCAATGGGGCCGTCGGCGATCACTTCGGGCGGCCACTGCACACTGTGCGGATCCTTGGCTGCGATGCGGGGGATCTCGTCGACCGCGATGTCCAGTTCGGACAACCGATCTTGCCAACGACGCTCGATGGGTTCGTATGCCTCCAGCACCGCCATGTCGAATCGCTCGGCGCGGCTGCGCCAGCCGGGCACCGTGGGCGGCAGCAGCGGGCCGCGCAAATCGCGACCCCGGCGTCTGGCTCGGCGCGACGCGGGCCTGCCGCTGGGCCGACCGCTTCGCTCGAAGCCGCGGTAATCGCTCACGCGCCGATAGTAACGGTTGGACATCGTGGCTAGAGCGGATGCGCGTGTCCGCCCCTTCGGCGGCGTTTCCGCACGATAGCCTTTGCCTCGTGAACGTACCCCGTCGCTGCTGCCGGCCCGGGTGTCCGCACTATGCAGTGGCCACGTTGACGTTCGTCTACTCGGACTCGACTGCGGTAATAGGTCCGCTCGCTACCGCGCGGGAACCACACTCCTGGGACTTGTGTGTTGGTCACGCTGGCCGAATTACCGCCCCGCGCGGGTGGGAACTCGTGCGCCATGCGGGCCCACTGCCTACCCACCCGGATGAGGATGACCTGGTCGCACTCGCTGACGCCGTGCGCGAACAGGGCCCAACCGCGGATGCATCCTGCGCGGGTGCAACAGGTGCGGCACACAACGGATTCTCTGACCAGGTGATGCGTCATGCCGGAGCGCATGCCACCGCGCCGAGCGGTGGCGTGCTGGCTTCACCCGAACATCGCTCCGGCCGGCGCCGTGGACACCTGAGGGTGTTGCCCGACCCCTCCGATTAGTTCTGGGCCCGACTTCGGCCCAGCCCCGGTCGGTCGCTGTCGGCGGCCCCGGCAACTCGACACCGTTCGGGTCCCCGGCTGATTCGGCGGGCCGATAGGCTGGCGGCCAAGAGTCCAACCAATCTAGGTCGTCAGGAGCCCCCCGCCATGTCTTGGCCCGCCGCGGTTATCAATCGTGTCATCAAGGCTTATGACGTCCGAGGGCTGGTAGGCGAAGAGATCACCGAAGCCCTGTGCGCCGATATCGGCGCCGCGTTCGCGCGGTTGATGCGCGGCGAGGGGGCGCGGCAGGTGGTGATTGGCTACGACATGCGCGACAGCTCGCCGGCGCTGGCCGCGGCCTTCGCCAGTGGGGTGGTCGCGCAAGGCCTCGACGTGGTGCGCATCGGTCTGGGATCCACCGACCAGCTGTATTTCGCCGCCGGGCAGCTCGATTGTCCGGGCGCGATGTTCACTGCCAGCCACAACCCGGCGGCCTACAACGGCATCAAGCTGTGCCGGGCCGGCGCCAAGCCGGTCGGTGCGAACACCGGGCTCAACGCCATTCGCGAGGACCTGGTCAATCCGGTGGCGATCGCCGTGGCCGAGACCGCCGGAACAATCGCCGACAAGGATGTGCTCGGGGACTACGGGGTGTTTCTGCGCTCGCTGGTCAACACCGCGGATCTGCGACCGCTGCGCGTGGCCGTGGACGCCGGTAACGGGATGGCCGGGCACACCGCGCCGGCCGTGCTCGGTGCGATCGATTCGGTCACGCTGTTGCCGTTGTATTTTGAGCTCGACGGCACCTTCCCCAACCATGAAGCCAACCCGCTGGACCCGGCGAATCTGCTGGACCTGCAGAAGTTCGTGGTGGCAACCGGTGCCGACATCGGGCTGGCCTTCGACGGGGATGCCGACCGCTGCTTCGTGGTGGACGAGCGTGGGGAGCCGGTCTCTCCATCGACGGTGACCAGCCTGGTGGCGGCGCGCGAGCTCAGTCGGGAGATCGGCGCCACCGTGATCCACAACGTGATCACCTCGCGCGCGGTGCCCGAGCTGGTCGTCGAGCGCGGCGGCACGCCGCTGCGTTCGCGGGTCGGCCACTCCTACATCAAGGCCCTGATGGCCGACACCGGCGCGATATTCGGCGGCGAGCATTCGGCGCACTACTACTTCCGCGACTTCTGGGGCGCCGACTCGGGAATGCTGGCCGCGCTGTACGTGCTGGCGGCCCTCGGTGAGCAGAGCCGACCATTGTCGGAGTTGACCGCCGACTATCAGCGCTATGCATCCTCGGGCGAGATCAATTTCACCGTGGCTGACGCGCCGGCGTGTGTCGAGGGCGTCTTGAAGTCATTTGGTAGCAGGATTGTGTCCATCGACCACCTGGATGGGGTGACGGTGGATTTGGGTGACGACAGCTGGTTCAACCTGCGCAGCTCCAACACCGAGCCGCTGCTGCGGCTCAATGTGGAAGCCCGCAGCGCCGAGGATGTCGACGCGGTGGTCCAACAGGTCAGCGCGGAAATCGCTGCCCAGTCACCCCGGGGAGAGGCGGGACCGTGAAGGCCACCCAGGCGATCGATCTGGAAGATGCCGATGGCCTGATTGCTGCTGATCGAGACGGCCTGTTGCGGGCCGCATCGACGGCCGGCGCGCAGGTGCGCGCCATCGCTGCCGCGTCCGACGAAGGCGAACTGGACTCACTGAACATCGATGACCGACCACGTACGGTTATCTGGGTGGCCGGCCGGGGCACCGCCCAGACCGCCGGGGACATGCTCGCCGCAACGCTGGGGGCGACGGTTGGTGCGCCGATCACGATCGCCACTGAGGCGCCGCCGTGGGTGGGCCCGCTCGACGTGATGGTCGTCGCCGGCGACGACCCCGGAGATCCCGCGCTGGTGGGAGCGGCGGCGATGGGAGTGCGTCGAGGTGCGCGGGTTGTGGTCGCGGCCCCCAACGAGGGGCCACTGCGCGATTGCGCGGCGGGTCGGGCCGCGGTGCTGGCACCGCGGTTGTCGGTTCCCGACGAATTCGGGCTGTGCCGCTACCTGGCCGCGGGGCTGGCCGTGCTGCGCACCGTGGATCCCAAGCTGCGCATCGACCTGGCGGCGCTGGCCGACGACCTGGACGCCGAGACGTTGTGCAACAGCGCCGGTCGCGAGGTATTCACCAACCCGGCCAAGGCACTTGCCGCGCGCATCTCCGGTCGCCGGATTGTGCTGGCCGCCGATGGTGCCGCGACATTGGCCCTGGCCCGCCACGGCAGTTCCGTGCTGCTGAGGATCGCGCACCAGGTCACCGCTGCCACCTGGCTGGCCGACGCGGTTGTCGCGCTGCGTGCCGGGGCGGCTTCCGGGTACGACGACGGTGTGGACGCGTTGTTCCACGACGAGGAGATAGACGGCCCGCGGCCGGAGCAGATGCGAGTGCTGGCATTGACGCTGGCCGCCGAGCGCACGGTGGTCGGCGCGCGGGTCGCCGGGCTCGACAACATCGACCTGATTGCGGCCGAGGATGCGGCGCAGGTTCCAGGGGGACCCGGCGGGCCCGCCGGCTCGGACCGTGCGCCGGCTCCGACCGCCGCACCCCGTGCCGAACAACAACTGGCAGTATTGGCCGTTCGCCTGGAGATGGCTGCGGTGTATTTGCGACTCGTGCGGGGATAGGTAGAAGGTGGAACTACTACGCGGAGCGTTACGGACATACGCGTGGGGATCGCGCACCGCCATCGCCGAGTTCACCGGTCGGCCGGTACCGGCCGCTCATCCTGAGGCCGAACTCTGGTTCGGCGCGCACCCCGGAGACCCGGCCTGGCTGGAAACCGATGGCGGCGAGAGCTCGCTGCTCGAGACGCTGTCCGCAGATCCGGAGGGACAGCTTGGGCCCGGCGCACGAGCCCGGTTCGGTGACGTGCTCCCGTTTCTGGTCAAGGTGCTGGCCGCCGACGAACCGCTGTCGCTGCAGGCCCACCCGAGTGCCGAGCAAGCCGTCGAGGGATATCTGCGTGAGGAACGAATGGGCATCCCGGTGTCCTCACCCGTGCGCAACTACCGCGACACCAGCCACAAGCCGGAACTGCTGGTGGCGTTGCAGCCCTTTGAGGCGTTGGCCGGATTCCGTCAAGCGGCCCGTACCCGCGAACTCCTGCAGGCGCTGGCGGTGTCGGACCTCGACCCGTTTATCGACTTGCTCTTTGACCAGTCCGACGCCGATGGCCTGCGTGCCCTGTTCACCACTTGGATCACCGCTCCCCAGCCCGACATCGACGTGCTGGTGCCGGCCGTGCTCGACGGCGCCATCCACTACGTCAGCTCCGGCGCGACAGAATTCGTTGCCGAAGCCAAGACGGTGCTCGAACTCGGTGAGCGTTATCCCGGTGACGCCGGAGTGCTGGCGGCGTTGCTGCTCAACCGCATCAGCCTGGCACCCGGGGAGGCCATCTTCTTGCCGGCCGGCAATCTGCATGCGTACCTTCGCGGTTTTGCGCTTGAGGTAATGGCCAACTCCGACAACGTATTACGCGGCGGACTGACTCCGAAGCACGTGGATGTCCCGGAACTGCTGCGAGTGCTCGACTTCGCTCCGACTGCCGCTTCCGACCTGCGGTCGCCGGTTCGCCGGGAAGGCCCGGAACTGGTGTATGAGACCCCGACCGACGAGTTCGCCGTCGCGCTGCTGGTGCTCGACGGCGACTACCTCGGCCATGAGATCGACGCATCCTCGAGCCACGAGGGACCGCAGATCTTGTTGTGCACCGAGGGTTCCACGGTGGTGCATGGGAAGTCTCAGTCGCTGACGCTCGAACACGGTAATGCCGCTTGGGTGGCGGCTGACGACGGCCCGATCCGGTTGCTTGCCCAGGAGCCCACCAAGCTGTTCAGGGCGACCGTGGGGCTGTGAGGGTTCGGCCGCGGCTGCTGGCCGATTGCCGGCGTTCGCGCAACCACAGTCCTACATTGTGGGCGATGGTGCGACCGATCAGCCGCGGTGGCGGGACGATGTAGAGGCTGTCCAGCAATGAGAACCTGCGCAGAAACCATTCGGCGAGAACGGGATCGGTTTCGGCGGCCCCGAGGAACTGATCGAACAGGGCCCCGGCCGGCCGCCACCAGGCCGGTGGCGACTGCGTGAGGCCATGGTGGAAGCTGATGTCGCTGATAGCGTTCATCGTCCACACCGGGTAGGTCGTTTTGGCGGTGGCCCGATTCAGTTGGGTGGCCAGGTCACCGTGCGGGGATTGCAGCGCGCGGCGCAGATGACCGGCTTGTAGCGATGTCATCGTCATGCCCTGCCCGAAAGTGGGATTGAAACTGGCCACCGCGTCACCGAACGGCACTATCCCGGCCGGGAAGCGGTCCAGTTTGTCGTAGCGGCGCCACTTGCTGGCGGGGAAGGCGTGAAACATCGGGGCCCCGATGGGTTCGGACTGTGCCAGCGCGGCGTTGAATCGGGCCGGGAGCAGCCGCTCGGCGAGCGCGCGCATCTCGCCGAAGGTCGGCGGTGGCTTGGCGCCGGCGACTCCGAAGGTGGTCATGACCCAGGTGCCGTCCTCGTAGCACAGCATCCCAAGCCCAAGCGAGCGGTCATGTGCGACACCGGCTACCACCACTTTTTCCTGGATCAGGCCGTCGGGGATGCGTAGCTGTTGACTCGCGTAGTTGATGCCGATGTCCATGCTTTGTTCGGCGGGGCGCTGATACCCCCACTTGCTCAACCAAACCGGTAGGCGGGTACCCCGGCCTGCCGCGTCGACCACGAGGTCGGCGGCCAGAAACTGTGGCTCAGCACCATCGTCGTCGTCGGGGGTGCGACCAGCACCCCGCTCACTGTCTGGGTCGTCGGTTCGAAACGGGGCTCGATGACAAGTCCCCGCACGATTTCGATGTTGTCGAGTTCGATCACTCGCCGGCGCAGCTGCCACCCCAGATGTGGCCGACTGGGTACGTAGGCGGTGAATTCTTTGCGCAGGGTGTGACCCGTGCCCAGGGCGTGGCCCGCGGCGGCGAAGTAGATGCAGTCCGGCCGGTTCTCCAACATGGGCACGCCCGCGGCCACCATGTCGGTCAGCAGGCCGGGGAACAGGTTCTCGAATTCGTTTGCCCCACGGGCCATCAACATGTGCAGGTGGCGGTCCTGCGGAACGGTCGCACGACCGTGTGGCACGCTGGGTAACTCGTCGCGCTCGATGAGAGTCACTCGGTGGAAAAAATCCGAGAGCACCCGTGCCGCGCAGAGCCCCGCGATGCTTGCCCCGATGACCAGCGCATGGTTATTCGAAGTGCTCAAGGTCCCCCTCATCTGCGCAGGGTACCCATTGCCATGCCGTTACTACCGTGATGTGGCCGATGGTTTCGGCCGGCGCTGCCGAAGCCACATCCGCGCGTTGTGTGCGACGGCGCGGCCGATGATCAGTGGCGGCGGCACCATGTAGAGACTGTCGAGCAGCGAGATCCGGCGCAAGAACCATTCGGCGAGAACGGGATCGGTTTCGGCGGCACCGAGGAATTGGTCGTAGAGCCCCCCGACCGGCCGGTACCACCGCGGCATCCGTCCCTCGGCGTGTTGGAAGCAAAGGTCGGTGAGTGCGTTCATCGTCCACACCGGTCGGATGGTCTTGGCGGTCGCCCGGTTGAATTCGTTCGCCGGTTCGGCGGGGTGGGATTGCAGGGCCCGGCGCAGATGACCGGCTTGCAGCGACGCCATGGTCATGCCCTGCCCGAAGGTGGGGTTGAAGCTGGCCACCGCATCCCCCAACGCCACGATTCCGGCCGGGAAGCGGCTCAGCTTGTCGTAGCGGCGCCATCTGCTGGCCGAAAATGCGTGAAACACCGGTTCGCCGATGGGTCCGGCCGCCGCCAGCGCGGCAACGAATCTGCTGGGGAGCAGCCGGTAGGCGAGTTCGCGCATCTCGCCGAACGTCGAGGGCGGCTTGACCTTGGCCACCCCGAAGGTCGTCAAGATCCAGCTGCCGTCCTCGTTGCACAACATGCCCAACCCCAGTGATTGTCCTGGGCCGACACCGGTGACCACGATCCTTTCCCGCATCAGGCCGTCCGGGATACGGAGCCGCTGGCTGGCGTAGTTGATGGCGATGTCCACGGTTTCCTCCGGTGGGCGCTGATATCCCCATTGGGTCAACCACACCGGCAACCGGGTGCCGCGTCCGGCCGCGTCGATTACCAGGCCGCTGGCGATCAGTTCTGGATCGCCGTCGTGGTCATCGAGCAGCAGTCCGGTAACCCGCTGGCGTACCGGATCGAAGTGCGGCTCACGAACCTTGCGCTGCCGGATTTCGACGTTGCCGAGGGCAAGCACCCGTCGTCGCAGCTGCCATTCCAGGTGCGGCCGGCTCGGCAGATAGGCGGTGTATTGCTTGCGCAGCTTTGCGCCGGTGCCCAGGACATGGCCCGCGGCACCGAGATAGATGCAATCCGGACGGTTGTCGAGCATGGGCACCCCCGCGGCCACCAGGTCGGTCAGCAGTCCCGGAAACAGGGTGTCCAACTCCGCCGCGCCGCGGGCCATCAGCAGGTGTAGGTGCTGGTCCTGAGGAACCGTGCCGCGCCCGGATGGCGTGCTCGGTAAGTCGTCGCGTTCGCAGACAATGACCTTGGAATAGAAATCGGATAGCACCCGCGCGGCGCACAAACCACCGATACTGGCGCCGATTACGGTCGCGTGTTCGGCGGGATTTACGGCGCGCTTCTCTACGCTCGCGCCCATCCCGGAAGCGTACCCAGTACTGTGCGTTCACATCCGTTGATGAGAGGGACAAATTGATGGCCGGTCGTTTGCGCACGAAGTCGGTAGAACAGTCAATCGCCGACACCGACGAGCCGGAGACACGGCTGCGCAAGGACCTCACCTGGCGTGATTTGGTGGTCTTTGGTGTCTCGGTGGTGATCGGGGCGGGTATTTTCACGGTTACGGCGTCGACCGCGGGTGACATCACCGGCCCGGCCATCTGGATATCGTTTCTGATCGCCGCGGGCACCTGCGCGCTGGCGGCCCTGTGCTATGCCGAATTCGCCTCGACGCTGCCGGTGGCGGGGAGCGCTTATACGTTCTCCTACGCCACTTTCGGTGAGTTTTTGGCGTGGGTGATCGGCTGGAACCTGGTGCTGGAATTGGCCATCGGCGCGGCGGTGGTCGCCAAGGGCTGGTCCAGCTACCTCGGCACCGTATTCGGATTCTCCGGTGGCACCGCCGATTTCGGATCGATACGCCTCGACTGGGGTGCGTTGCTGATCGTTTCCATCGTGTCGCTGCTGGTTGCCTACGGCACCAAATTGTCCTCGAGGTTTTCCGCCGTGGTCACCACCATCAAGATGGCGGTCGTGATCTTGGTCGCGGTGGTCGGGGCGTTCTACGTCAAGGCCGCCAACTATTCGCCGTTCATTCCTGAACCCGAGGCCGGGCCAGAGGGCAGAGGCGCCGATCAGTCTTTGCTGTCACTGCTGACCGGTGCTCCGGGCAGTCATTACGGCTGGTATGGCGTGTTGGCCGGGGCCTCGATCGTCTTCTTCGCGTTCATCGGTTTCGACATCGTGGCCACCATGGCAGAGGAGACCAAACATCCCCAACGCGATGTCCCGCGGGGAATTCTGGTGTCGCTCGGTGTTGTCACCCTGCTGTACGTGGCCGTTTCGATCGTATTGTCCGGAATGGTCTCCTATACCCAGCTACGCACGGTCTCCGGCGGCGGACACGCGAACTTGGCCACGGCATTCAAGGCCAACGGTGTGTATTGGGCCAGCGGCATCATCTCGGTGGGTGCGCTGGCCGGATTGACCACCGTGGTGATGGTGCTGATGTTGGGGCAGTGCCGGGTGTTGTTCGCGATGGCGCGCGACGGACTGTTGCCGCGCCAGTTGGCCAAGACCGGGGCACGCGGCACCCCGGTTCGGATCACCGTGCTGGTGGCGGTGGTGGTGGGTGCGACGGCATCGGTGTTCCCGATCACCAAGCTTGAAGAGATGGTCAACGTCGGCACGCTGTTTGCGTTCGTCCTCGTTTCGGCCGGCGTGATCGTATTGCGCAAGAAACGGCCTGACCTGGAGCGTGGGTTCCGCGCGCCCTGGGTGCCAGTGCTGCCCATCGCCTCGCTCTGCGCGTGCCTTTGGTTGATGCTGAACCTGACGGCCCTGACATGGATCCGATTCGGCGTCTGGTTGTTGGTGGGCACCGTGATCTACGTCGGGTACGGGCGCAAGCACTCGATGGTGGGTCGTCGGCAGCTGGCCGAAGCCGCGATGGACAAATAATGATCGTTTGATAATTAACTGGACAAAATAGGCAGCTGTGTCTAGACGGCTGACGAATAGGTGCGTATTGTCCAAACCTACGTGGTGTGACTCACGAGGAGGTTTGGCATATGACCACACAGTTCAGGTCCGACGTACCTGATGCGCCGGAAACCGAATGGCGAGACAAGAAGCGCTATCTCTGGCTCATGGGGCTCATCGCCCCCACCGCGCTGTTCGTGGTCTTGCCGATCGTCTGGGGGCTGAATCACTTTGGCTGGCACCTCGCCGCCCAGGTGCCCCTGTGGGTGGGCCCCATGCTCGTCTACATCCTGCTGCCGCTGCTCGACCTGGGGTTCGGGCCCGACGGGCAGAACCCGCCGGACGAGGTGATGGAGCGGCTGGAAAACGACAAGTACTACCGCTACTGCACCTACATCTACATCCCGTTCCAGTACCTCAGCGTGGTGCTGGGGGCCTACCTGTTCACCGCCTCGGACCTCGGCTGGCTTGGTTTTGACGGCGGCTTGAACTGGTTGGGGAAGATCGGTGTGGCGTTGTCGGTCGGGGTTCTCGGCGGCGTCGGCATCAACACCGCCCACGAGATGGGGCACAAGAAGGATTCGCTGGAACGCTGGCTGTCCAAGATCACCCTGGCGCAGACCGGCTACGGCCACTTCTACATCGAGCACAACCGGGGCCACCACGTGCGCGTCTCCACACCGGAAGACCCGGCATCGGCGCGCTTCGGGGAGACCTTCTGGGAATTTCTGCCCCGCAGCGTTTTCGGCAGCCTCCGTTCGGCGATCGGGCTGGAGGCACAACGGCTGCGCCGGCAGGGGCGCAGCCCCTGGAACCCCAAGACCTATCCGTCCAACGACGTGCTCAACGCCTGGGCGATGTCAGTGCTGCTGTGGGGCGTGCTGATCGCGGTCTTCGGGCTGGGGCTGATTCCCTTCGTGATCATCCAGGCGGTGTTCGGCTTCTGCCTGCTGGAAGCGGTCAACTACCTCGAGCACTACGGGCTGCTGCGGCAGCCGACTTCCAACGGCCGTTATGAGCGTTGCGCGCCGGTGCACAGCTGGAACTCCGACCACATCGTCACCGACCTGTTCCTCTACCACCTGCAGCGACACAGCGACCACCACGCCAACCCCACCCGTCGGTACCAAACGCTGCGCAGCATGGACGGCGCTTCCAACCTGCCCAGCGGGTACGCGTCGATGATCTCGCTCACCTACTTCCCGCCGCTGTGGCGCAAAGTGATGGACCACCGTGTGCTCGAGCACTACGGCGGTGACATCACCAAGGTCAACCTGCACCCCCGGGCGCGGGACAAGATGCTGGCCCGCTACGGGGCTTCGCACCAAGGCATTGGGTGATGACCGCCTACCGGTGTCCCGTCTGCGATTACACCTATGACGAGGGCAAAGGCGATCCGCGGGAAGGTTTTCCGGCCGGCACCCGGTGGGACCAGATTCCCGACGACTGGTGCTGTCCGGACTGCTCAGTGCGCGAGAAAGTTGATTTCGAAAGGATGGGAGGCAAGTAAGTGAGTGACTACAAGTTGTATCAGTGCGTCCAATGCGGCTTCGAGTACGACGAAGCGCTGGGCTGGCCGGAAGACGGTATCGCACCCGGCACCAGATGGGACGACATCCCGGAGGACTGGAGTTGCCCCGACTGCGGTGCGGCAAAGGCGGACTTCGTGATGGTGGAGGTGGCTCGACCGTGATCGACACCAACTCCTTCGCCAAAAGAGATATCGTCGGCCCTGTGAAGCGCGTTCCCTACGCCGAAGCCTCCCGCGTCCTGCTGCGTGATTCGGTCCTGGATGCCATGCGTGATCTGCTGTTGACCCGCGACTGGTCGGCGATCACCTTGTCCGACGTTGCCCGGTCCGCGGGCATCAGCCGCCAGACCATCTACAACGAGTTCGGCTCGCGGCAAGGCCTTGCGCAGGGCTACGCATTGCGTCTGGCCGACCGCCTGGTCGACAAGGTGCATGCCGCCCTGGACGCCAACGTCGGCAACATCTGCGAGGCGTTCCTGCAGGGCTTTCGGTCATTCTTCGGTGAGTCGGCGGCCGACCCGCTGGTGATCTCGCTGCTGACCGGGGTGGCCAAGCCCGACCTGCTACAGCTCATCACCACCGACAGCGCGCCGATCATCACGCGTGCCTCGGCTCGACTGGCGACGGCCTTCACCCAGACCTGGGTGGCGACCAGCGACGACGACGCCAATGTGCTGGCGCGGGCGATCGTACGTCTGTCGTTGAGTTATGTGTCGATGCCGCCGGAGGCCGACCACAATGTGGCGGCGGATCTGGCTAGGCTGATGACCCCGTTCGCCGAGCGTCATGGTGTGATTAACGTCCCCTGACCTGCGCGGCTTGGGGGCCGAGGGATACAGTGGCGCGAGAGCATTTATAGCCAAAATAGTCTGCTCAGTTTTTCATAGGTCCCCTAAGTAAGGATGTAACCCGTATGACGACTACCGAAACTTCGCTATCTGCCGACACGAAGAACGGCATCGATTTCAAGATTGCCGATTTGTCGCTAGCGGATTTCGGGCGCAAAGAACTGCGGATCGCTGAGCACGAGATGCCCGGCCTGATGTCGCTGCGCCGCGAGTACGCCGAGGTGCAACCTCTCAAAGGTGCCCGTATCTCGGGTTCGCTGCACATGACCGTCCAGACCGCGGTGTTGATTGAAACCCTCACCGCGCTAGGCGCCGAAGTTCGTTGGGCGTCATGCAACATCTTCTCGACCCAAGACCATGCGGCGGCCGCCGTTGTCGTCGGCCCGCATGGCACCCCCGAGGAGCCCAAGGGCGTCCCGGTGTTCGCCTGGAAGGGCGAATCGCTTGAAGAGTACTGGTGGTGCGCCGAGCAGATGCTGACGTGGCCCGACTCGGACAAGCCGGCGAACATGATCCTCGACGACGGTGGCGATGCCACCATGCTGGTGCTGCGCGGGATGCAGTACGAGAAGGCCGGTGTGGTGCCTCCGGCCGAGGAAGACGACTCGGCCGAGTGGAAGGTCTTCCTGGGCCTGCTGCGCAGCCGCTTCGAGACCGACAAGGGCAAGTGGACCAAGATCGCGGAGTCGGTCAAGGGCGTCACCGAGGAGACCACCACCGGCGTGCTGCGGCTTTACCAATTCGCCGCGGCCGGGGATCTGGCCTTCCCGGCGATCAACGTCAACGACTCGGTCACCAAGTCCAAGTTCGACAACAAGTACGGCACCCGGCACTCGTTGATCGACGGCATCAACCGCGGCACCGATGCGCTGATCGGTGGCAAGAAGGTGTTGATCTGTGGTTACGGTGACGTCGGCAAGGGTTGTGCGGAGGCGATGAAGGGCCAGGGTGCCCGCGTCTCGGTCACCGAGATCGACCCGATCAACGCGTTGCAGGCCATGATGGAGGGCTTCGACGTGGTTACCGTCGAGGACGCCATCGGCGACGCCGACATCGTCGTCACATCGACCGGTAACAAAGATATCATCATGCTCGAGCACATCAAGGCGATGAAGGATCATTCGATCCTGGGCAACATCGGCCACTTCGACAACGAGATCGACATGGCCGGCCTGGAGCGTTCCGGAGCCACGCGTACCAACATCAAGCCGCAGGTCGATCTGTGGACCTTCGGCGACACCGGTCGCTCGATCATCGTGCTGTCCGAGGGCCGTCTGCTGAACCTGGGCAACGCCACCGGGCACCCCTCCTTCGTGATGAGCAACAGCTTCGCCAACCAGACGATCGCCCAGATCGAGCTGTGGACCAAGAACGACGAATACGACAACGAGGTCTACCGGCTGCCCAAGCACCTCGACGAGAAGGTGGCGCGCATCCACGTCGAAGCCCTTGGCGGTCGCCTGACCAAGCTCACCAAGGACCAGGCCGAATACCTCGGCGTGGACGTCGAAGGCCCCTACAAGCCCGACCACTACCGCTACTGACACTCAACGGAAGCCACGCTGGTAGCTGCACCGCTGCCCGCGTGGCTTCCGCTTTTGGCGGGTACGGCAAGTGCCCGCTGCAATCGCGCTGTTGTGGCTTCGACCGTTAGGCGGTCGTGAGCGGACGCGCGACCCAAGTGTCGGTAGCGGCGATCGCCATGACGGCCACCGCGGGACTGCCCGTTCCCCCGAAGCCCCCATAGGCGGCCGCTGATCCGAGTGGCGACATCATCGAAGACCGCAACCCCAGACACCCGAGTGCATGAGTTGGGGTGTGGTGGGACCGGGGCGCGGGTGATGGTTGGGGTGTTTGTGGGTCTGTCTCGGTGTTGAGACGGGTTTGGTGGCTGCCGGTGGTTGTTTGTGCAGTTTGGGTTGGGGTGGCTAAGACGCTGGTGGGCGGCGTGCGGGAGCGGTGCTACTCAACTTTTGACGATCTGATTTTTCTACGGATGCATCGCTGACCTGCGGATATAGCGTGTTTGGACCGGTTGGGTCCGGGTCGAACTCTGTTGGCCTTTGGGTGGATGGGCGGTGGGTGTTGTGTCGTTTGTGAGTGTGGTTCCGGAGTGGGTGGCGGCGGCGGCAACCGATGTGGCCGGGATTGGGTCGGTGGTGGGTGCGGCTAATGCGGCGGCGGCGGGGGCGACGACGTCGGTGACGGCGGCTGCCGGTGATGAGGTGTCGGTGGCGATTGCGGCGGTGTTTGGGGGGTTTGGTCGCGAGTATCAGGCGGTGTGTGGGCAGTGGGCGGAGTTTGAGCAGCGGTTCGCGCGGGCGTTGGGGGCCGGGGCGGGGGCGTATGCGGAGGCTGAGGCGGTTGCGGTCGGCTATGTCCGGGACTATCAGGCGATCAGCGCGCAGGTGGATGCCGCGCCGCTGCAGGCCGTCGAGCAAGACCTGTTGGGCGCGATCAATGCGCCGACTCGAGCCCTCTTGGGGCGCCCGCTGATCGGCAATGGAACAAATGGGACGGCCGCCGATCCCAACGGCGGGGCGGGCGGGCTGCTGATCGGCGACGGTGGAACTGGTTATTCGCAGACGACGGCAGGGGTCGCCGGTGGGGCCGGCGGCGCGGCGGGGCTGATCGGCAACGGGGGCGACGGTGGTGCCGGCGGTGCTGGCGCAAATGGCGGGGCCGGCGGTCGCGGCGGCTGGCTGATCGGTGACGGCGGGCACGGTGGGCAGGCGGGAGCCGCAGGAAGCGGGCCCGCTACCGTCGGTGGGCCGGGAGGCAGGGCGGTCCTGATCGGCAATGGCGGCGATGGGGGTGCCGGCGGCACCAACGCGGCCGGTGGGGCAGGAGGCCTCGGCGGCTGGTTGTTTGGGCAGAACGGGGCGGCTGGTGTTGGTTCACCGGTGAACGTCACCGTCCCGTTGGACGTCGCCGAAGGTTACGGTCTGACTTCGCCGAACGTCAACGTCTCGGTGAACGGGGGACCGAGCGTGTCCGTGCTGGTTGACACCGAATCCAGGGGCCTCGTCATCCCGTTCTGGGCGGTCGGATTCCAGAATCTGGGCTGGCCCACCGGCATTGGCATCGCTAGCTACGCCTCGGGTCTGGACTTCGTCACCATCGGGTTCAACACGACGGTGGATTTCGGCAACGGCGCCGTTAGCGCGCCGACGCCGATTGAGGTCGCCGTCCTACCCTTCCCGACGACTCTGAACAGCCTACTGATCATTGCCCTGAGCCCAGTCCTACAACCCGTTTTCGGCGTGGGCATGTTCGGTTTGGCACATGGCACGCTGGGCGTTGGGCCCAACGCCGGGGGCCCGGGGATCAGCAGTCCTACTACGGCGTTGCCGGGCCAACTCGACGAGGGCGTGCTCTTCAACGCGCCCCAGGGTGAGCTGCAGTTCGGCCCCAATTCACTACCCTCGGGCATCTCGGTTCCGGGTGCGCCGATTACCCCGCTGCTGGTACAGGTCAATGGCGGTCCGCTGCAACCCATTACCGCGGTCATCGACTCCGGTGGTGTGGACGGGACTATTTCGTCATCGGTGCTCGGAACCGGTCAGGTCTCTGGAACCGTGCCAGCCGGGACAGCCATTTCGGTGTATACCAGTGACGGCTCCACACTGCTGTACTCGTACACGACGACGGCGACCAACGGCCCAACGGTGACCTCGGGAACCTCGATGAATACCGGATATCTCCCCTTCGGGCAGCAGGCGATATACATCTCGAACAGCCCCAGCGGCGTCGGGACCACCATCTTTCACAACTGACACGCAGGTTGCCGAGCGCCCACCCGATTTCCGCTGATGTCGACCGGGCGGACTGTCGCCATCGTGTCGTGTGCATGCCCAACCCGAAGTGACCACCGGCGTCGCCGGTGCGCCGCCTTGGCAATCGGTAGCGTCCGCACCGTGTGCGTATTTCAACGCACCATGAATTATCAAGAACTCCAGTTAATTTCACCAAATGGAGTGTTGGCGACATTTCATCGCGTTATGAAATAATCTAAGCGACAATCTATTTCGCTTCTAGCAGGTCGTTGAATATCTCATCCAACTATGAATTATCAAGTGCTCAAAGTCATTCCCGATAATCGACATCTATGTAGACTCCGTCGCAATAACTGGGCGGGCGGTCGCCGATGGTTGCGGCCGGAAGGGGATGTTGTGATGAATTTTTCGGTCATGCCACCCAGGGCTCCGGCGTTGTTGATTAGCAGGCTTGTGAGCTGGGGAATTGTGGATTGAGGAGGTCTAGGCGGCGGTTGGCGGTCAAAGCGGTGATCCGGCAGGCTTCGGCGATGTTGTCGGCGCCGTTGAGGCGGTGCAGATTGATCGCGGTGTTGCGTAGCGTTGCTAGGACCTGTGCGCCGTTTCCGGTATGTGCCCTTTGACGGTCTTCGTCGAAGGTGACGTCGCGTATCCAGTGCAGGCTGTTCTCGATTCCCCAGTGTTGACGCATCCAGGTCATGATCGCGGTAGGGCGGGCGTGCTCGAACGGCAGGCTGCAGATGGCATAGACCACCTCCACGCTGCGCTGGTCGGTGGCGGTGATCAAGCGTTCACGAGTGATCCGGATGATTTGTTTTGCGTAGGGGAAGCCGATTCCTCGTGCAGCGGCGATGATTTGCAGGGTGCGGGTCTCGACACGGCCGTGGCCGCGGGAGTCGTCGGTAGCGGCTGCGGGCACCTCGGCCCAGGGCAGCGCGGTGATACGCGCAAGTATTTTGGCTTGGTTGGACTTGACGATCATCAGATAGTGCGACTTCAAGGTGGCGCAGATCAACTTCGCGGTGACGACCTGGGTATGCATCGCATCCACGGTGACCAGCCACCGCAAGCTACCCGGCAGCAGCGTGAGCAGGGCACGTACGCAGGGAATTTCATTGCTTTTCTCGGCGACAGCGAGTTGACCGAGCACCAATCGGGCACGGTGGGCGAACACCGACACGAGATGCGTGGCTGTCGCTTTGGCGCGTAAAGCACCACGCAGCATCTTGCCGTCCAACGCGATCGGCACCAATCCACTGGGGTCGCTGCTGGCCACGTGTGCAGTGAAGTAACTGCCCATCCTGGCGTTGAGGTCGGCGGGGTCTAGCCGAGACAAAACAGCGCGGAAGGTCTTCTCACTGGGCCGCCGGAACCGGACCCCTAATTGGGCCAACACATCATCGGGAGCGGTGGCCGCCCATGTGGCAAAACCAGCATAGCCGCGCATCCCCGCGGCAGTGGCCAGAACCGCGATCGCCAACAAAGCCATCAGCGAATACCTCCGACCGCGTGGGTCCCTCGGGTCTGGCACCGAGGCCAACACATCGAGAAACTCCGATCCGATGAGCTCGCTGCGCACACCAGGACTCCAGCGGTCGAACACCTCTGGAACCGACGACACAGGCAATACTGAAACGGTAGGCACGGGCAACTCCAGACCAACGACGAACAGTAACCAACTCGATCGTTCTCCAGATAGCCCGTGCCTACACTCCGGCCCCAATAGCGCGGCACCAAAGATCATCAACCCAGCTCACAAGCCTGCTAATCAACAACGCCGGAGCCCTGTCATGGCACGTGAGATCAATTCGGTGTTGATGTTCGCCGGTGCGGGCTCCGAGCCGATGCTGCCGGCGGCTCGAGGGTGGAGCGAGTTGTCCGCGGAACTGCAGTCGGCGGCGGCCGGCTTTGCTTCGCTGACCTCGGGGCTCACGGGTCAGTTCTGGCAGGGCGCGGCGGCGCAGGCGATGACGGGTGTGGCGCAGGCGTACGCGGCGCATCTATCCGCGACGGCCGCACAAGCTGGGCAGGTGTCGGCGCAAGCCAATGGTGTTGCCGCGGTGTTCGATGCGGCGCGGGCTGCGATCGTGCATCCGCTTCAGGTGGCGGCCAACCGCACCCAGCTGGTGTCGTTGGTGGTATCGAATCTGTTCGGTCAGAACGCACCGGCGATTGCCGCGGTCGAGGCCAACTACGAGGAGATGTGGGCCCAGGACGTGTCTGCGATGTCTGGCTACTACACCGGCGCCTCGGCGGCGGTCGCGCAGTTGACCCCCTGGGAGCTGACGTCGGAGGGCATCGTCATACCGTTGCCCGACCATATTGGCGTCCTCAACTTCACCCCGGGCAACATCGGCTCCCTCAACCTGGGTATCGGTAACGTCGGCGACCTCAACCTGGGCAGCGGCAACACGGGACCGGGCAATCTGGGTCTGGGCAACTTCGGCGAGCTCAACCTGGGTAGCGGGAACATCGGCAGCCACAACTTCGGCTCCGGGAACAGCGGCAGCGCCAACTTGGGTAGCGGAAACACCGGCAACTCCAACTTCGGTTTGGGCAACACCGGCAGCACCAACCTCGGCAGCGGGAACACGGGATCGGCAAACTTCGGCAGCGGCAACCTCGGTGACGCCAACGTCGGCTGGGGGAACCTGGGTAGCCATAACCTCGGCTTCGGAAACAACGGCAGCAACAACATTGGTATCGGGCTGACCGGCGACAACCAGATCGGCATCAACTTCGGTGCGCTCAACAGTGGCCCAGGGCTCCGGCGTTGTTGATTAGCAGGCTTGTGAGCTGGGGAATTGTGGATTGAGGAGGTCTAGGCGGCGGTTGGCGGTCAAAGCGGTGATCCGGCAGGCTTCGGCGATGTTGTCGGCGCCGTTGAGGCGGTGCAGATTGATCGCGGTGTTGCGTAGCGTTGCTAGGACCTGTGCGCCGTTTCCGGTATGTGCCCTTTGACGGTCTTCGTCGAAGGTGACGTCGCGTATCCAGTGCAGGCTGTTCTCGATTCCCCAGTGTTGACGCATCCAGGTCATGATCGCGGTAGGGCGGGCGTGCTCGAACGACAGGCTGCAGATGGCATAGACCACCTCCACGCTGCGCTGGTCGGTGGCGGTGATCAAGCGTTCACGAGTGATCCGGATGATTTGTTTTGCGTAGGGGAAGCCGATTCCTCGTGCAGCGGTGATGATTTGCAGGGTGCGGGTCTCGACACGGCCGTGGCCGCGGGAGTCGTCGGTAGCGGCTGCGGGCACCTCGGCCCAGGGCAGCGCGGTGATACGCGCAAGTATTTTGGCTTGGTTGGACTTGACGATCATCAGGTAGTGCGACTTCAAGGTGGCGCAGATCAACTTCGCGGTGACGACCTGGGTATGCATCGCATCCACGGTGACCAGCCACCGCAAGCTACCCGGCAGCAGCGTGAGCAGGGCACGTACGCAGGGAATTTCATTGCTTTTCTCGGCGACAGCGAGTTGACCGAGCACCAATCGGGCACGGTGGGCGAACACCGACACGAGATGCGTGGCTGTCGCTTTGGCACGTAAAGCACCACGCAGCATCTTGCCGTCCAACGCGATCGGCACCAATCCACTGGGGTCGCTGCTGGCCACGTGTGCAGTGAAGTAACTGCCCATCCTGGCGTTGAGGTCGGCGGGGTCTAGCCGAGACAAAACAGCGCGGAAGGTCTTCTCACTGGGCCGCCGGAACCGGACCCCTAATTGGGCCAACACATCATCGGGAGCGGTGGCCGCCCATGTGGCAAAACCAGCATAGCCGCGCATCCCCGCGGCAGTGGCCAGAACCGCGATCGCCAACAAAGCCATCAGCGAATACCTCCGACCGCGTGGGCCCCTCGGGTCTGGCACCGAGGCCAACACATCGAGAAACTCCGATCCGATGAGCTCGCTGCGCCCACCAGGACTCCAGCGGTCGAACACCTCTGGAACCGACGACACAGGCAATACTGAAACGGTAGGCACGGGCAACTCCAGACCAACGACGAACAGTAACCAACTCGATCGTTCTCCAGATAGCCCGTGCCTACACTCCGGCCCCAATAGCGCGGCACCAAAGATCATCAACCCAGCTCACAAGCCTGCTAATCAACAACGCCGGAGCCCTGAACAGTGGCCACGGAAATATCGGCCTGTTCAACTCCGGCAACGACAATGTCGGTTTCTTCAACTCCGGCGACAAGAACATCGGCATCGCGAACTCGGGCTTGGGAGTTGGGCCGCTGAGCACGGAATTTTTCACCTCGGGGGAGTTCAATTCGGGTGTCGGGAGCTCGGGGACACTCAACACCGGCTGGGGAAACTCGGGTTCCACCAACACGGGCTACTTCAACGCGGGTCACACCAACACGGGCCTGTTCAACTCCGGTGACACCAGCACCGGCCTGTTCAATGACACCAACACCGGTCTGTTCAACTCCGGTGACACCAACACCGGCTTCTTCAACGCCGGCACCGCCAACTTCGGTAGCTTCAACGGCGGCAGCACCAACACCGGCGACTGGAACTCGGGCAGCATCAATACGGGCTACGCAAATTCCGGCGGCACGAATACCGGCATCCTCAATGCGGGCAACCTCAATACCGGCGCGTTCAGTCCCTTTGATCAGCCGGTGGTGAACTCGGGCTTCTCCAATGATTTCGATGGCCCATTCGGTAAAGGGGGCGTCAACCAATCGGGCGCCTTTAACCAGGGCGTCGGTAACTCGGGCTTCGATTCCGGCGACAACATAAAGGGCGGCACCGTGAGCTCTTCGGGCTTCGAGAACCACGGAAACTTCGGATCCGGTTTCCTGAATGCCGGTTCGTTTAGTTCGGGCTTTCGCAACACCGGCCCCGAGGGCATCAACCCCGGCTTCATGTCGGGCTTCGTCAACAGTTCCGGGACGTTCATCTCCGGCTTCTTCAATGCGGGCACCTTCACCCCGGGGTTGTTGGAGACCTTCAATTCGGGGTTCGGGAACCTGGGTAACCAGGTATCAGGCTTGTTCAACGCCTAGAACGTCAAGTCAGGGCCGATTCACTGACCGTGCGGATGGGCACCGACATGCTCCGCAGAAGTGCCGCACGGCGCGCAATAGGCTGATGCCGTGCTGATCGCGATCGAAGGCGTTGACGGCGCGGGCAAGCGAACTTTGTCCGAGGGTCTGCGCAAGGAGTTCGAAGCCGCCGGAAGATCGGTGGCCACGCTGGCCTTCCCGCGCTACGGAAACTCGGTCACGGCCGATATCGCGGCCGAGGCGCTACACGGCGAGCACGGCGATCTCGCGTCCTCGGTGTTCGCGATGGCGACGCTGTTCGCGCTGGACCGCGCCGCCGCGGTCGACGAGATCCACGGCTTGTGTCTGGCCTACGAGGTGGTGATTCTGGACCGCTACGTGGCGTCCAACGCCGCCTACAGCGCGGCGCGCCTGCATCAGGACTCGGCGGGGGAAGCTGTGGCCTGGGTGGGGCGGATGGAGTATGAGCGGTTCGGGCTGCCCGAACCGGACTGGCAGGTACTGCTCGCGGTGCCCGTCGAGCTGGCCGGCGAGAGGTCGCGTGGGCGGGCCCGCAGCGACCCGGGCCGGCCCCGCGACAGCTACGAACGCGACGATGGGCTGCAGCAGCGCACCGGCTCGGTGTACGCCGAGCTGGCCGCCGCGGGCTGGGGTGGTCGGTGGCTGGTTGTCGACGCGGACGTCGATCCGGGGGCTCTGGCGGCGACATTGATGTCGCCGACGGCCCCAGAGGGGGGAAATTGAGGGGTATTTGCCCTAATCAAGCGCGAAACGCCCGTGTGGTGCGCCAGTTTTGTCCCAATCTGGTGCCACCATGGACACCATGAGGCAAAGGATTCTGGTTGTCGACGACGACGCTTCGTTGGCGGAGATGCTCACCATTGTGTTGCGTGGGGAGGGTTTCGATACCGCGGTCATCGGCGACGGTACTCAGGCCCTGACTGCGGTGCGCGAGTTGCGCCCGGACTTGGTGCTGTTGGATTTGATGTTGCCCGGGATGAACGGGATCGACGTGTGCCGGGTGCTGCGCGCCGATTCCGGGGTGCCGATCGTGATGCTGACCGCCAAGACCGACACCGTCGATGTGGTTCTCGGCCTGGAGTCTGGCGCTGACGACTACATCATGAAGCCGTTCAAGCCCAAGGAGCTGGTGGCCCGGGTGCGGGCGCGGCTGCGCCGCAACGACGACGAGCCCGCCGAGATGCTGTCCATCGCCGACGTCGACATCGACGTGCCGGCGCACAAGGTCACTCGCAACGGCGAGCAGATCTCGCTCACGCCGCTGGAGTTCGACCTGCTCGTTGCGTTGGCACGCAAACCGCGCCAGGTGTTTACTCGTGATGTGCTGCTCGAACAGGTGTGGGGGTACCGGCACCCGGCGGATACCCGCCTGGTGAACGTGCATGTCCAGCGTCTGCGGGCCAAGGTTGAGAAAGACCCTGAGAACCCGACCGTGGTATTGACCGTTCGAGGAGTGGGTTACAAGGCCGGACCTCCGTGATCTGCACCGGCGACGATGCAGAGCGCGGCGATGCTGAGGATCGGTGCCAGTGATCTGGGGCTCGCGACGGCGCATGCGGGGTCGCTGGGGGCGTTCCGGTCCGATGACGCGCGGGTTGAGCGCGTTGAGCCGAGCCGTTGGCGTTGCGTGGCGTCGGTCGCTGCAACTGCGCGTGGTGGCGCTGACGCTGGGGCTTTCGCTGGCTGTCGTCATGGCGCTGGGCTTCGTGCTGACCAGTCAGGTCACCAACCGCGTGCTCGATATCAAGGTCAAAGCCGCCATCGACCAGATCGAGCGGGCCCGCAACACCGTTAGCGGAATAGTCAACGGCGAGGAGACCCGCTCGCTGGACAGCAGTCTTCAGCTTGCCCGCAACACTTTGACCTCGAAGACCGATCCGGCCTCGGGTGCCGGTCAGGCCGGTGCGTTTGATGCGGTGCTGATGGTGCCGGGTGACGGTCCGCGCGCTGCCTCCGCGGCCGGCCCTGTCGACCAGGTGCCCAGCGCATTGCGCGGCTTCGTCAAGGCGGGGCAGGCCGCATATCAGTACGCCACCGTGCATACCGATGGCTTCTCCGGGCCGGCGCTCATCGTCGGCACCCCGACGTCGTCGCGGGTGGCCAATCTCGAGCTGTACCTGATCTTTCCGCTGGCCAATGAGCAGGCCACGATCACGCTGGTGCGCGGCACGATGGCCACCGGCAGCCTGGTACTGCTGGTCCTGCTGGCCGGTATCGCGTTGCTGGTCTCGCGTCAAGTCGTGGTCCCGGTCCGGTCCGCATCGCGGATCGCCGAGCGCTTCGCCGAGGGACACCTGTCCGAACGGATGCCGGTGCGTGGTGAGGATGACATGGCGCGGTTGGCGCTGTCGTTCAACGACATGGCCGAAAGCCTGTCTCGTCAGATCACCCAGCTCGAGGAGTTCGGCAACCTGCAGCGTCGGTTCACCTCCGATGTCAGTCATGAGCTGCGCACCCCGCTGACCACGGTCCGGATGGCCGCCGACCTGATCTATGACCACAGCGCCGACCTGGATCCGACGCTGCGGCGCTCCACCGAGTTGATGGTCAACGAACTGGACCGGTTCGAGTCCTTGCTCAACGACCTCCTCGAGATCTCGCGCCACGACGCCGGTGTGGCCGAGCTGTCGGTTGAGGCGGTCGACCTGCGCACCACCGTCAACAGCGCGCTCGGCAACGTGGGTCACCTGGCCGAGGAGGCCGGCATCGAGTTGTTGGTGGAGATGCCGGACAGCGAGGTGATCGCCGAGGTCGATGCGCGCCGGGTGGAACGGATACTGCGCAATCTGATTGCCAACGCCATCGATCACGCCGAGCACAAGCCGGTGCGGATTCGGATGGGCGCCGACGAAGATACCGTCGCGGTCACCGTCCGCGACTACGGCGTGGGACTGCGGCCCGGCGAGGAGAAGTTGGTGTTCAGCCGCTTCTGGCGGGCGGATCCGTCCCGGGTGCGCCGGTCCGGCGGCACCGGGCTGGGTCTGGCCATCAGCGTCGAGGACGCGCGGCTGCACCAGGGCCGGCTGGAAGCCTGGGGCGAACCCGGCCAGGGTGCCTGCTTCCGGCTGACCTTGCCGCTGGTTCGGGGCCACAAGGTCACTACCAGCCCGCTGCCCATGAAGCCGATCCCGCAACCGGCGGCGCAACCGAATGCGCTGGAGCACACCGACCGCCTGCGCCCCCGTGAGCACGCGGAGTGGAGCGGCTGATGCGGGAGTTTCCGACGATGGTTCGGTCGGTATTTGCCCTGGTGTTCGCGGCTGTGCTGCTCGGTGGCTGCGCGAGCGTGCCGAGTTCATCAGCTCCACAAGCCATCGGCACCGTGGAGCGTCCGGCGCCGTCGAATCTGCCCGAGCCGATCCCGGGCATGGATCCTGACGTGCTGCTGCGGGAATTCCTCAAAGCCACGGCCGATCCGGCCAACCGGCATCTGGCGGCGCGGCAGTTCCTCACCCAGTCGGCTTCCAACGCGTGGGACGATGCCGGTAGCGCCCTGCTGATCGACCACGTGGTCTTCGTGGAAACCCGTGGCGCCGAACGGGTTTCGGCGACCATGCGGGCAGACATCCTGGGCTCACTGTCCGATATGGGAGTCTTCGAGACCGCCGAAGGCGAGTTACCCGACCCGGGGCCGATCGAGTTGGTCAAGACCTCCGGCGGCTGGCGCATCGATCGGCTGCCCAACGGAGTCTTCCTGGACTGGCAGCAATTCCAATCCACCTACAAGCGCAACACGCTGTATTTCGCGGACCCGACCGGCAAGACGGTGGTTCCCGACCCACGCTATGTTGCCGTGTCCGACCATGACCAGCTGGCCACCGAGCTGGTGTCCAAGCTGCTGGCCGGCCCACGTCCGGAGATGGCGCATTCGGTGCGCAACCTGCTGGCGCCGCCGTTGCGGCTGCGCGGTCCGGTGACGCGGGCCGATGGCGGCAAGAGCGGCATCGGCAAGGGATACGGTGGCGCGCGCATCGACCTGGAGAAGCTGTCCACCACCGATCCGCACAGCCGGCAATTGCTGGCCGCGCAGATCATTTGGGCGTTGGCCCGAGCGGACATCCGAGGGCCCTATGTGATCAACGCCGACGGTGCCCCGCTGGATGACCGGTTCGCCGAAGGGTGGACCACCTCCGATGTCGCCGCCACCGACCCGGGGGTAGCCGACGGAGCCGGGGCGGGACTGCACGCCCTGGTGGGGGGGTCACTCGTGGCGCTGGACGGACAGCGGATCACTACCGTCGGGGGAGCCTTCGGTCGGATGGGGGACCAGACCGGTGCGGCGTTGTCACGCACCGGTCGCCTGGTGGCCTCGGTGGTGACGCTGCGGCGCGGCGCCCCCGACGTGGCCGCCTCACTGTGGATTGGTGAGCTCGGCGCCGAGGCGGTGCAAGCCGCCGACGGCCACAATCTGTCGCGGCCCAGCTGGTCGCTCGACGACGCGGTCTGGGTGGTGGTCGACACCAACAATGTGCTGCGCGCGATCCAAGAACCTGCGTCCGGACAGCCGGCCCGGATTCCCGTCGACTCCACCGCGGTGTCCAGTCGCTTCCCCGGGGCGATCACCGATCTGCAGCTCTCCCGGGACGGCACCCGCGCGGCGATGGTGATTGACGGGCGGGTGATTCTGTCCAGCGTCGAGCAGACCCAGGCCGGCCAGTTCGCCCTGACCTACCCGCGGCGGCTGGGTTTTGGGCTTGGTACCTCGGTGGTCTCGTTGTCCTGGCGAACCGGCGATGACATCGTGGTGACCCGTAACGACGTCGGCCATCCGGTGTCGTATGTGAACCTGGACGGAGTGAATTCCGATGCGCCGGCGCGCGGTCTGCAGATTCCGCTGTTCGCCATCGCGGCCAACCCCTCGACGGTGTACGTCGCCGGACCGCAAGGGGTGATAATGTACTCGGCCTCATCCGCCGAAGGCCAACAGAGCTGGGCGGAAGTGCCCGGCCTGATGGTGGCCGGGGCGGCGCCGGTGTTGCCGGGATAACCGCTGGGCTGCGCCGGGCCGGGCGGGCCAACTACCCTCGTAGTGAGGAGTCGCTTTCCGATGTCGCCCAAAGTTCCTTTCCTGCGTTGGGATGATCCGTTCCGCGCGCTGGAAATGCTGGGCTCGCTATGGTCATCAACCGGTTTGCAGTCGGTGACCGCGGGAGCCGCCCAGGTCGTCGCCATGCCATACCGGACGCTGTTCATGACGCTGCAGCAACTGCTTGTCGGCAAGGAAGTCACCGTGCGCATGGGCGACCAGGACGTGGTGCTCACCGTCACCGAGTTGGACTCCGCGCTGGACCCGCAGGGCCTTGCCGTCGGGCAGCTCGGCGAGGTCCGGGTGGCCGCCCGGGATGTCAGCTGGGATGAGCAGCGGCTGCAGAGCGCGGTCGCGGTCCTGCGCAACGTGCACATCCGCCCGGGGGTACCACCGATGGTGGTGGCGGCACCGGTCGAGTTGTCCTCGGTGCTGCCGGCGGCGATCTTCGACGAGGTGCTGCAGCAGGTGGCTCCGCAGCTGCGCAGCGAGCTGTCCGAGGATGGGACCGCCCGACTGCGCTGGTCGCGCCGGCCCGAGTGGGGCGGACTGGAGGTGGACGCCGACGTGGTGGGGACGACGCTGTGGCTGCGACCCCGCGCCGTGATGACCGGACGCCGACGCTGGTCTTTGCCGGCCCGGATGCCCGCCTACCAGGTACCGCTGCCGCCACTGCCGCACGGATTGCTGATCACCCACGTCAACCTCGGACTGGATGCACTGCAGCTGTCTGCGCTGCTGCCCGAGTGGCGCATGGAGTTGCCGCTGCGGCACCTAGAGGACCTGATCACCCGGCTGAGCCAGGGAGCGCTCAGCTTCAGTTGGCCCTCCCTGTTGCGCGGCTCGGACTGAACGCCGGCCTCGGATGTCACCCCGAGCGGCGACACTTCTTTCGTGCTCGACCTCGTCTTGCCGCTGGAATGCGGCGGCTGCGGAGCCCCATCGACGCGGTGGTGCGCTGCCTGCGCCACCGAGCTCGCGGTGGCCGCCACCCGCCCGCATGTGGTCAGCCCCCGGGCCGACCCGCAGGTGCCGGTGTTCGCGTTGGGTCGCTACGCGGGTGCGCGGCGCCACGCGATCCTGGCCCTGAAGGAACGCGGTCGCGGCGACCTCGTGGCGCCGTTGGCCCGGGCGCTGGCCGTCGGTGTCCATCGGCTGCTGTGCTGGGGCATCGTCGGCACCCCGCTGACGCTCGTGCCCGCACCGACCAGGCGTGCCGCGGCGCGGCGCCGGGGCGGGGACCCCATCACCCGGATCGCGGACGCGGCGGTGGCGGCTCACCCTGACATCGCCGTAGTCCAGGCGCTGCGGATGAGAGCACTGGCTCGCGACTCGGTGGGCCTGGGTAGCTCGGCCCGGGAACGCAACGCCGCGGGCCGCGTGCTGATGCTGAAGGGACAGCGACTGGGCACCGAAATCGTCGTCGTCGACGACGTCGTGACGACCGGGGCGACGGTGCGGGAGTCGGTTCGGGTGCTGCGGGCCGCCGGGGTTCGGGTGGCCGCCGTGCTGACCATCGCGGCGGCGTGATGGGGCGAATCGAAAGCCGTGAATGTCAACGCATCCGCGCAACCCGATGAATCTGCCAAGAGACGGTGAAGAACACACAACACGTGTGCCAATTAGGTGGCACGGTAGGGCAAACACCAGCTAACGTCGAGAGCAGATTTCAGACTCAATGAGAAGACTCACGGTCGATTCTCCTAGGTTCCAGCAATACCCGCGGTAGGAGGTGAGCTACTCGACATCTTGCTCCGGCGGGCAGCCTGCGGCGGTGCTTGCTCCAAACCGCTCCAACCCCCGTCGGCGCGTATCAGAAAGCCGGGCACGCAGGGCGCGTGCGACGTGAAAAGAGAAACGAGTTGTCACGAATGACAAGGCTAACTGTGGATTCCGACCAGGTTCTGGACCAGGCGCCGGCACAATCCGGTCAACCGGAGGAACCGCAAGCGACCGCCGAGATCGTCTTCAAAGGCCGCAACGTCGAGATTCCCGACCACTTCCGTACCTACGTTTCGCAGAAACTCTCCCGCTTGGAGCGGTTCGACCGAACCATCTACCTGTTCGACGTCGAACTCGACCACGAACGCAACCGTCGCCAGCGCAAGTCTTGTCAGCGGGTGGAGATCACCGCGCGCGGCCGGGGGCCGGTTGTGCGCGGCGAGGCCTGCGCCGACAGCTTCTACGCCGCCCTGGAATCTGCGGTGGTCAAGGTTGAGAGCCGGCTGCGGCGCACCAAGGACCGGCGCAAGGTTCACTACGGCGACAAGACCCCGGTTTCGGTAGCCGAGGCGACCGCGACGGTGACAGCGCCCGAAATGGCTTTCGCCGCGGAGCCGGCCGAGCCGCACGAACATGATGGGGCGGTGTTGGACCACCAGCCCGGGCGGGTCGTGCGCACCAAGGAACACCCGGCCAAGCCGATGTCGGTCGATGATGCGCTCTACGAGATGGAACTCGTCGGACACGACTTCTTCTTGTTCTTCGACCAGGAGACCGAGCGGCCAACCGTGGTGTACCGCCGGCACGGCTATGACTACGGGTTGATCCGACTGTCGTGACCGGGCTCGACTGACGATCACCGGCCATTACCGCGTCGTCACCTACGATGGGAGTCGCCTAACCGAAGAAGACTCCTACCCACAAGGGACATTGCTGTGCTGTCGAAGTTGCTGCGCGTTGGTGAAGGTCGCATGGTCAAGCGCCTCAAAAAGGTCGCTGACTATGTCGAATCATTGTCCGGAGACGTCGAGAAGCTTACCGACGCCGAACTGAGGGCCAAGACCGACGAATTCAAGAAGCGGCACGCCGAAGGCGAGAGCCTCGACGAGTTGCTGCCTGAAGCCTTCGCGGTGGCGCGCGAAGCCGCATGGCGAGTGCTCGACCAGCGCCCGTTCGAGGTCCAGTTGATGGGTGCGGCCGCGTTGCACCTGGGCAACGTCGCCGAGATGAAGACCGGTGAGGGCAAGACCCTGACCTCGGTGTTGCCGGCCTACCTCAACGGCATCGGCGGCAAGGGCGTGCACATCGTCACCGTCAACGACTATCTGGCCAAACGTGACAGCGAGTGGATGGGCCGGGTGCACCGCTTCCTGGGGCTGGACGTGGGCGTGATCCTGGCCCAGATGACGCCGGAGGAACGTCGTGTCGCCTACAACGCCGACATCACCTATGGGACCAACAACGAGTTCGGCTTCGACTATCTGCGCGACAACATGGCCCACACGCTCGACGACTGCGTCCAGCGCGGGCACAACTTCGTCATTGTCGACGAGGTCGACTCCATCCTGATCGACGAGGCCCGCACCCCGCTGATCATCTCGGGTCCCGCCGACGGCAGCTCGAACTGGTACACCGAGTTCGCCCGGCTCGCACCGCTGATGGAAAAAGACACCCATTACGAGGTCGACCTGCGTAAACGCACCGTCGGGGTGCATGAGCTCGGGGTGGAGTTCGTCGAAGACCAGCTCGGCATCGACAACCTCTACGAGGCCGTCAACTCGCCGTTGGTCAGCTACCTCAACAACGCCCTGAAGGCCAAGGAGCTGTTCAACCGCGACAAGGACTACATCGTCCGCAACGGTGAAGTGCTCATCGTCGACGAGTTCACCGGCCGGGTGCTGATCGGCCGGCGCTACAACGAAGGCATGCACCAGGCGATCGAGGCCAAGGAGCACGTCGAGATCAAGGCCGAGAACCAGACGCTGGCGACCATCACGCTGCAGAACTACTTCCGCCTCTACAACAAGCATGCCGGCATGACCGGTACCGCCCAGACCGAGGCGGCCGAGCTGCACGAGATCTACAAGCTGGGTGTGGTCCCCATCCCGACCAACAGGCCGATGGTCCGCGAAGACCAGTCGGATCTCATCTACAAGACCGAGGAAGCCAAGTACATCGCGGTGGTCGACGATGTCGCCGAGCGCTACGAAAAGGGCCAACCGGTGCTGATCGGCACCACCAGCGTGGAGCGCTCGGAGTACCTGTCCCGGCAGTTCACCAAACGGCGCATCCCGCACAACGTGCTCAACGCCAAGTACCACGAGCAGGAGGCCGGCATCATCGCCGAGGCGGGCCGGCGCGGAGCGATCACGGTCGCCACCAACATGGCCGGCCGCGGTACCGACATCGTGCTGGGCGGAAACGTCGACTTTCTGACCGACAAGCGGCTGCGCGACAACGGTCTGGATCCGGTGGAGACCCCCGACGAGTATGAGCAGGCCTGGCACCAAGAACTGCCCAAGGTCAAGGAGGAGGCCCGCGACGAGGCCACCGAGGTGATCGAGGCCGGCGGCCTGTACGTGCTGGGCACCGAACGTCACGAGTCGCGGCGCATCGACAACCAGCTGCGCGGCCGTTCCGGCCGCCAGGGTGACCCCGGGGAGTCGCGCTTCTACTTGTCGTTGGGCGACGAGCTCATGCGCCGGTTCAACGGCGCCGCGCTGGAGTCGCTGCTGACCCGGCTGAACCTGCCCGACGATGTCCCGATCGAAGCCAAGATGGTCACCCGGGCCATCAAGAGCGCCCAGACCCAGGTCGAGCAGCAGAACTTCGAGGTGCGCAAGAACGTCCTCAAGTACGACGAGGTGATGAACCAGCAGCGCAAGGTCATCTACGCCGAGCGCCGCCGCATTCTCGAGGGCGAGAATTTGCAGCAGCAGGCCAAGGACATGCTCACCGACGTCATCACCGCCTACGTTGACGGTGCGACCGTCGAAGGCTACGCCGAGGACTGGGACCTTGACGCGCTGTGGACGGCGCTGAAGACGCTGTACCCGGTGGGCATCAAAACCGACACCTTGATGCGGCGCGACCAAGACTCCGATCGCGACGACCTGACTCGTGATGAACTGCTCGAAGCCCTGCTGCAAGACGCGGACCAGGCCTATGCGGCACGAGAAGCCGAGCTCGAGGAGCTGGCCGGCGAGGGCGCGATGCGCCAGCTGGAACGCAACGTTTTGCTCAATGTCATCGACCGCAAGTGGCGTGAGCACCTCTACGAGATGGACTACCTCAAGGAGGGCATCGGCCTGCGCGCGATGGCGCAGCGCGATCCGCTGGTCGAGTACCAGCGCGAAGGCTACGACATGTTCATGGCCATGCTTGACGGCATGAAAGAGGAATCGGTCGGATTCCTGTTCAACGTCAGTGTCGAGGCGGTCCCGGCCCCGCAGGTTGAGGTCGCTCCCGTCGCCGAGCCCGAAGACCTGGCCGAATTTGCCACCGCGGCCGCGGCCGCGGCCCAGGAGGGGGGCGCTGGCCGCAAGACTGCGGCGGCGCGCGAAGAAGCGCCGAGTAGGTTGCGCGCCAAGGGGATTGAGGACGAGTCGCCCGCTCTGACATATTCCGGACCGTCCGAGGACGGCTCGGCGCAGGTGCAGCGCAATGGTGGTGGCGCGGCCAAGACCCCGGCCGGAGTACCCGCGGGTGGCAGCCGGCGTGAGCGACGTGAGGCCGCGCGTCGGCAGGGCCGCGGCGCCAAGCCGCCGAAGTCGGTCAAAAAGCGCTGATGTGCTAGCTACCCGCGGCATTGGTGATCGGCTACAGTAGGCACCCTCACCAGCTGCGCAGTGTCGCCAACAGGAGCTTGCACGATGAGCGGTGTGTCGATTTCTTCGTTCGAGAAGGTCACCTCCCGTCACAGCAAACGCCCCGGCGCGACGCCCGCGCGAACCCATCTGGCCGGTCATGCGCGCAAGGGGTTCGCCAATCTGACCCACCGCCGGCAGCCCTCGTCGGCGGCGGTTCTGCTGGTGGCCGCATTTGGCGCCTTCCTAGCCTTCCTGGACTCGACGATCGTGAACATCGCGTTCCCCGATATCCAGAAATCGTTCCCCTCCTATGATCTCGGCAGTCTGTCCTGGATCCTCAACGCCTACAACATCGTCTTCGCCGCTTTCCTGGTCGCTGCGGGCCGGATGGCCGATTTGCTGGGCCGCAGAAGAACATTCACGTTCGGAGTGGTGATATTCACCATCGCCTCCGGGCTGTGCGCGGTGGCCGGCAGTGGCGAGTGGTTGGTGGCCTTCCGGGTGCTGCAGGGCATCGGGGCGGCGGTGCTGGTCCCGGCATCCCTGGCGCTGGTCGTCGAGGGTTTCGAGCCGGCGCGCCGAGCACACGCGATGGGTCTGTGGGGGGCGGCCGCGGCCATCGCGTCCGGTTTGGGCCCGCCCATCGGCGGCATGCTGGTCGACTGGGCAAGCTGGTGATGGGTGTTTCTGGTCAACATTCCCCTGGGCGTCGTCGCGGTGCTGGCAACCAGTCGGGCGCTGGTCGAAAGCCGCGCCGCGGGGCGCCGGCGCAAACCCGACCTGCGTGGTGCGACGCTGCTGGCCGGAGCGCTGGGGCTGCTTACCCTGGCACTGGTCAAGGGCCCGGATTGGGGCTGGGTGAGCGTGCCCACCCTGGCCGTGTTCGCGGCCAGCGCGATCACCCTGGTCGGCTTCGTGCTGAGTTCGATGGCCGCGCCGGTGCCGCTGGTCGAGCCGGCGTATCTGCGCAGCCGGCCGTTCGTGGTGGGCAACGTGCTCACGCTGGTCGCCGCGGCCGGCTTCTACTGCTACGTACTGACCCACGTGCTGTATCTGAACTACGTGTGGGGCTACTCGCTGCTGAAGGCGGGGTTCGCGATCGCGCCGGCCGCGCTGGTCGCGGCGGTGGTAGCCGCGCTGCTCGGCCGGGTCGCCGACCGCCACGGGCACCGGCTCATCGTCACCCTCGGTGCTCTCGTCTGGGCCGGGAGCCTGTTCTGGTACCTACAGCGGGTCGGCACCGAACCGGATTTCCTGCGCAGGTGGTTGCCGGGCCAACTGCTGCAAGGTATCGGTGTCGGTGCGACATTGCCGGTGCTCAGCAGCGCCGCCCTCACCGGGGTGGCCAAGGGCGGCAGCTATGCCACCACCTCGGCGGTGGTCAGCACGACGCGTCAGCTCGGCGCGGTGATCGGCGTGGCGGCCCTGGTGATCCTGATCGGCAAGCCCGAGCATGGTGCCGCCGCAGACGCGCTGCGGCGGGGATGGGCGATGGCGGCGATGTGCTTTGTCGTGGTGGCGATCGCCGCGGTGTTGTTGGGCCGCACCAACAGCAAGCCCGGTCAGGAGCTCGAACCCGAGTCGGCGGCCGCGGCGCGCGCGGCGCCCACCACGACGGAGCCGGCGGCGGCACTGATCGCCAACCGGGCCACCGATGAGGCGGACCTGCTGGGAAATCTGCCACTGTTCGCCGGGCTGGATGCGGCCGCCCTGGCCGAACTCGCCGATCGAGTCGAAGAAGTTGAACTGCAGGCGGGTTCGTATCTGTTTCTTGCCGGCGACGCGTCCGACTCGCTCTACGTGATCCGCAGGGGCCGCGTGCAGGTGCTACACGGCGACATCGTGATCAAGGAGCTGGGCCGCGGTGAGGTCCTCGGCGAGCTTGGGCTGCTGATCGACGCGCCCCGCTCCGCATCGGTGCGGGCGTTGCGTGACTCCAGGCTGGTTCGGCTCACCAAGGCCCAGTTCGATCAGATCGCCAACCGTGGCGTGCTGGCGGCGCTGGTCAGGGTGCTGGCCACCCGGCTGCGCGAGGCGCCACCGCCCGCCGTTCACACCACCTCGCCCGGGGTGGTGGTGTCGGTTGTCGGGGTAGGGGCCGACGCCCCCGTGCAGTCGGTCGCGGCTGGACTGCTGACGGCCTTGTCGAAGCAGCTGCGGGTGGTGGATCCCGGCCGGGTCGACATCGACGGTCTGGACCGCGCCGAGCGCGGTGCCGACAAGGTGCTCCTGCACGCTGGCGCCCAGGATACGGACTGGCGCGATTTCTGCCTGCGGGTCGCGGATCGGATCGTGCTGGTGACCGGGGATCCGGACCCGGGCGCGGCCGCACTGCCGGCACGAGCCCAGGGTGCGGACCTCGTCCTGGCCGGGCCGACCGCCAGCCGCGAACAACGGCGCAGCTGGGAGGAGCTGATCACGCCGCGATCGGTGCACGCGGTGCACTACCGGCGCGTGGTTCAGGACCTGCGGCCACTTGCCGCGCGCCTGGCCGGCCGATCGATCGGGCTGGTCCTCGGCGGCGGCGGTGCGCGGGGCTTTGCCCACCTCGGAATACTCGAAGAGCTGGAGCAGGCCGGGGTCGCGATCGACCGCTTCGCTGGTACCAGCATGGGGGCGGTCATCGCGTCGCTGGGAGCCAGCGGCTTGGACGCCGCCACCGCGGACGCGTACGCCTACGAGTACTTCATTCGGAACAATCCGCTGCGTGACTACGCGGTACCGATCAAGGGGCTGGTTCGTGGCCGGCGGACCCTGACGCTGCTCGAAGCTGCGTTCGGAGATCGGCTGGTGGAAGAGCTTCCGAAGGAATTCCGTTGTGTCAGCGTGGATCTGATTGCTCGGCAACCCGTCGTGCACCGCCGGGGCAGGCTCGTTGATGTGGTTGGATGTTCGCTACGGTTGCCTGGAATCTATCCGCCGCAGGTCTACCAGGGTCGGTTGCATGTGGATGGTGGCGTGCTGGACAACCTGCCCGTGTCCACCCTGGCAACGTCGGACGGCCCGTTGATCGCGGTGAGTCTGGCCTCAGGCGAGGTGCCTGGCGCCCCGCTGCAGCCCGACGGCCCGCCCCGGGTGCCTGGAATCGGCGACACCTTGATCCGCACCATGACGATCGGCAGCCAGCGCGGGGCCGATGTCGCGTTGGGCCTCGCGCAGGTCGTGATCCGTCCCGACACTTCCGCCGTTGGGCTGCTGGAATTCCACCAGATCGATGTCGCTCGCGAAGCGGGACGTGCCGCCGCCCGAGAGTCGATGCCGCAGATCATGGCGCTGCTGAATCAGCGGCGTTAGGCGGCGACACCGGAAATTGTGGGTGCAATTGCTACTGCGGGGAGCACAATCGAGTAATGAAGCGTTATCTGATCATCGGGTATGGAGCGGCGGGCTACCTGTTGTTTTTGGTTGCCACTTTGTACGCTATCGGCTTCGTAGGTGCAATTGTGGTGCCGCGCAACATCGATCACGGAATCGACGGTCCCATATGGTTGGCGGTGCTGGTCAACGTGGCGCTGCTGGGCCTGTTCGGTATTCAGCACAGCGTTATGGCGCGACCGGGTTTCAAACGTTGGTGGACGCGATTCTTGCCGAAGACGGTTGAGCGCAGCACCTACGTATTGCTGGCAAGCGCGATACTGCTGCTGCTGTTCTGGCAGTGGCGCACGATGCCGGCCGTCATCTGGGACGTGCAGTATCCGCCCGCCCGGGTGGTGCTGTGGGGGCTGTTCGGGCTGGGGTGGGTGGTCGTGTTTGCCTCGTCGTTCATGGTCAGCCATTTCGACCTGCTCGGTCTGCGCCAGGTGTATCTGGCCTGGCGTGAAAAGCCCTATACCGAAATAAATTTTCGCGTCAATGTCTTCTACCGGGTGGTGCGCCATCCGCTCATGCCGGGCTTTATCATCGCGTTCTGGGCAACGCCCACAATGACGGCGGGGCATTTGCTGTTTGCCATTGTTACAACGGCCTACGTATTGGTCGCCCTGCCCCTGGAAGAGCGCGACTTGGTGGCCGCGCTGGGGGATCAGTACCGCGATTACCAGCGCTCGGTACCCAGGGCTCCGGCGTTGTTGATTAGCAGGCTTGTGAGCTGGGGAATTGTGGATTGAGGAGGTCTAGGCGGCGGTTGGCGGTCAAAGCGGTGATCCGGCAGGCTTCGGCGATGTTGTCGGCGCCGTTGAGGCGGTGCAGATTGATCGCGGTGTTGCGTAGCGTTGCTAGGACCTGTGCGCCGTTTCCGGTATGTGCCCTTTGACGGTCTTCGTCGAAGGTGACGTCGCGTATCCAGTGCAGGCTGTTCTCGATTCCCCAGTGTTGACGCATCCAGGTCATGATCGCGGTAGGGCGGGCGTGCTCGAACGGCAGGCTGCAGATGGCATAGACCACCTCCACGCTGCGCTGGTCGGTGGCGGTGATCAAGCGTTCACGAGTGATCCGGATGATTTGTTTTGCGTAGGGGAAGCCGATTCCTCGTGCAGCGGTGATGATTTGCAGGGTGCGGGTCTCGACACGGCCGTGGCCGCGGGAGTCGTCGGTAGCGGCTGCGGGCACCTCGGCCCAGGGCAGCGCGGTGATACGCGCAAGTATTTTGGCTTGGTTGGACTTGACGATCATCAGGTAGTGCGACTTCAAGGTGGCGCAGATCAACTTCGCGGTGACGACCTGGGTATGCATCGCATCCACGGTGACCAGCCACCGCAAGCTACCCGGCAGCAGCGTGAGCAGGGCACGTACGCAGGGAATTTCATTGCTTTTCTCGGCGACAGCGAGTTGACCGAGCACCAATCGGGCACGGTGGGCGAACACCGACACGAGATGCGTGGCTGTCGCTTTGGCGCGTAAAGCACCACGCAGCATCTTGCCGTCCAACGCGATCGGCACCAATCCGCTGGGGTCGCTGCTGGCCACGTGTGCAGTGAAGTAACTGCCCATCCTGGCGTTGAGGTCGGCGGGGTCTAGCCGAGACAAAACAGCGCGGAAGGTCTTCTCACTGGGCCGCCGGAACCGGACCCCTAATTGGGCCAACACATCATCGGGAGCGGTGGCCGCCCATGTGGCAAAATCAGCATAGCCGCGCATCCCCGCGGCAGTGGCCAGAACCGCGATCGCCAACAAAGCCATCAGCGAATACCTCCGACCGCGTGGGCCCCTCGGGTCTGGCACCGAGGCCAACACATCGAGAAACTCCGATCCGATGAGCTCGCTGCGCTCACCAGGACTCCAGCGGTCGAACACCTCTGGAACCGACGACACAGGCAATACTGAAACGGTAGGCACGGGCAACTCCAGACCAACGACGAACAGTAACCAACTCGATCGTTCTCCAGATAGCCCGTGCCTACACTCCGGCCCCAATAGCGCGGCACCAAAGATCATCAACCCAGCTCACACGCCTGCTAATCAACAACGCCGGAGCCCTGGCTCGGTACCGATGTTGCTGCCGGTACCGCACCGCGGCTCGGGTAAAACGGTTGGTCAGCACTGATTTTCGGCCACCCGGCCGGTGCCGCGCGGGCAGCCCGATGTCCGGCCGCCGGCTATGAGTTTGGTCGTTGCCACTGTGATCTTGACGGCATTTCGTTAAGTATTGGGGTATGGATGTCAAGGAGGTGCTGCTGCCTGGCGTCGGTCTCCGCTACGAGTTCACTAGCCAGAAAGGCGAGCGGATCGGCATTATTGCCCGGCGCACCGGCGATTTCGAGGTCGTCGTATACGCCGCCAACGACCCGGATGCGGCGCGACCGGTCTTCTGCCTGACCGATGAAGAGGCTGATGCGTTGGCTCAGATCCTGGGTGCACCACGGATCGCCGAGCGGTTCACCGAGCTGACCCGTGAGGTGCCCGGGCTCGAGGCGGGCCACATCATCATCGCGCCACAGAGCCCGTTCGTTGACCGGCCGCTCGGGGAGACCCATGCCCGCACCCGCACCGGCGCGTCGATCGTGGCAATCGTGCGTGGCCAAGAGGTGGTCGCATCGCCGAACCCGGCGGAGCTGTTGCGCGAGCGCGACGTCCTTATCGTGATCGGTACCGAAGAGGGCATTGCCGGAGTCGAGCAGATCGTCGACAAGGGCTGAATCGGTGGAGGTTTCGAGGGCACTGCTTTTTGAGGTCGGCGCACTCCTGACAACGCTTGCCCTGCTTGGTGCCATCGCGCGCAGATTCGCGTTGTCCCCGATCCCGGTCTATCTGCTGGCCGGCCTCTCGTTGGGCAAGGGCGGCGTCCTGCCGGTGGCCGCCGCCGACGATTTCGTCGCCACCGGCGCGCCCATCGGCATTGTGCTGCTGCTGCTGACGTTGGGTCTCGAGTTCTCCGCGACCGAATTTGCCAGCAGTCTGCGCCACCACATGCCCTCTGCCATGGTCGATATCGTCCTCAATGCCACGCCAGGGGCGGTGGCCGGCTGGCTGCTGGGGTT
Organism: Mycobacterium ulcerans subsp. shinshuense; assembly: GCF_002355775.1. Classification (NCBI taxonomy): domain Bacteria; kingdom Bacillati; phylum Actinomycetota; class Actinomycetes; order Mycobacteriales; family Mycobacteriaceae; genus Mycobacterium; species Mycobacterium ulcerans. The sequence continues at coordinate 1,480,387 of NZ_AP017624.1, forward strand.
GGACGGTGTGGCGATCCTCGCGCTGGCCGGGGTCACCTACATCTCGTCGTCGGGCGTGGTGGCGCGGCTGCTGGAAGACCTGCGCCGGCTCGGTAACCGCGAAACACCGGCGGTGTTGTCGGTGCTGGTGCTCGAAGACTTCGCCATGGCCGGCTATCTGCCCTTGTTCACGGTGCTGGCCCTGCACGGCGATTGGCTCCATGCGCTCGGTGGAACGCTGGCCGCGATCGCAGCCCTGCTCGGGGCCTTTGCGGCGTCCTTCTACTTGGGCCATCACTTCGGCCGGCTGTTCGCGCACCCGGATTCGGAGCAGTTGTTGCTGCGGGTATTGGGCATCACCCTGATGGTTGCGGCGCTGGCTGAGACGTTGCACGCCTCGGCGGCGGTGGGCGCGTTCCTGGTGGGCCTGACCCTCACCGGCGAGACCGCTGAGCGGGCCCGCAGGGTGCTGGGGCCGCTGCGCGATCTGTTCGCGGCGATCTTCTTCCTGGGCATCGGCCTGTCGGTCGCCCCCAAAGAGTTGATTCCGGCGCTCCCGGTGGCCATCTTGCTGGCCGTCGTCACCGCGGCAACCAAGGTGCTCACCGGAATGTTCGCCGCTCGACGCGACGGAGTGGCCCGCCGCGGACAGCTGCGTGCGGGTACCGCCCTCATCGCCAGAGGCGAGTTCTCATTGATCATCATCGGACTGGTCGGCGCGTCGATCCCCGCCGTAGCGGCGTTGGCGACCGCGTATGTCTTCATCATGGCGGTCGCCGGACCGGTGCTAGCCCGCTATACCGGCGGGCCGGTGGCAACCACCGCCTGACCGGTCTCGGGTGGCACTCAACCGATATGCAGGGCGACGACCACCCAGCGCGGTGTGCCCAACGCGGCGACCCGCTCCACCCGGCAGGCGATCGCGTGAATCCGGTCTGCGCGGCTGTAGGTTCCAAAAACCTCGGCCGCGGTGTCACGGCCAGCGCACGCGACGGGCTGAAGCCCGAGCCGGCGCAGCGCAGCGGTGCCGTTGCGCCCGGCCATCGATTGACTGGCCGACAGCACCGAATCGACCAGGCCGGGCGTCAGCAGCGACCGGAGCTGCCCCGCCGGACGGCGGCGGTCGATGACCTCCAGAACGCGGCGCAGTGCCGCGTCGGTGAACGCGGCCGCCTGGCGCATCGGCGCGGACATGGCATCGGTCGCTGTGGCGGCTGGCTGTTCGCCGCGGGCGGGACCGCCGGTGCGGGCAAGGCGTGGCCGCGCCGGTGCGTGCGACGAGGGCCGGCACCGCTCGACGGTGCGGCTCGCAGGTTCGTATTCGACTACCGGGATGACGGCGAAGGCCGCCCGACGGGGCGCGGCGGCATCAGGACCAATACTCAAGTGGCACTCTCCAACTCGTAATGGCGCAAACCAACAACCGACCCAAAGATCGGGTGCGAGTGCCCGCTGGAGAGTGGCAGACAAACTGCGGGCCATCATCGCACAAATGACGGCGGCGCGTACCCGCGCCCGCAGGTGGCCACACCAGCGGTTACGGTGACCCACATCGGTTGACGCAACCAGTCGACAAGGAGGACAGGGCCGTAATGGTGACCCGGTTGTCCAACACCGATGCGTCTTTCTATCGGTTGGAGAACACCGCTACCCCGATGTACGTCGGGTCGCTGATGATCCTGCGCCGTCCGCGTGCCGGGTTGAGCTATGAGGCGCTGCTGGCCACGGTCGAGCAGCGGTTGGCTCAGATCCCGCGCTACCGGCAGAAGGTCCGTGAGGTGCGGATCGGCATGGCCCGGCCGATGTGGATCGACGATCCGGACTTCGACATCACCTATCACGTCAGGCGGTCGGCGCTGCCGTCGCCGGGCAGTGACGAGCAACTGCATGAGCTGATTGCGCGGCTGGCCGCGCGGCCCTTGGACAAGTCGCGCCCGCTGTGGGAGATGTATCTCATCGAGGGGCTGGAAAAGGGTCGCGTCGCCCTCTACACCAAGACGCACCAGGCCTTGATCAATGGGGTGACAGCACTGTCGCTCGGACACGTCATCGCTGACCGGACCCAGCGCCCACCGCCGTTCCCGGAAGACATCTGGATTCCCGAGCGCGATCCGGGCAACACCAGGTTGGTGATGGGGGCCATCGGCGATTGGGTGGTGGGACCCGGCGCGCAGTTGCAGGCGGTCGGATCGGCGATCGCCGGGTTGGCGACCAATCAGAGTCAGCTCGTCAACGCCGGCCGTCGGATCCTCGATGTCGCGCGTAACGTCGCGCGCGGCACCGCCCCCAGCAGTCCGCTCAATGCGCCCGTTTCGCGGAATCGAAGGTTGACGGTTGCCAGCGGACGCCTGGAGGACTACCGGACGGTGCGGGCCCGCTACGACTGCGACGTCCACGACGTGGTGCTGGCCGTGATAGCCGGCGCCCTGGGCAACTGGCTGATGTCGCGCGGTGAGACGGTTTCCCAGACGGCAACGGTGCGTGCGATGGCGCCGCTGTCGGTCTATGTGGAGGACCAACTCGACTCGTCCGGGCCCGGTCAGCAGATCAGCCAGGTGACGCCGTTCCTGATCGACCTGCCGGTGGGGGAGCGCAACGCCGTGGTGCGGCTGTCGCAAGTCGCTCACGCCACCGAATCGAACCCGACGGCGGCCAGCCTGGTCGATGCCCGCACCATCGTCACGCTGTCCGGCTTTGCGCCGCCCACCCTGCACGCGATGGGTATCCGGGTCGCCACCAGTTTTCCCAGCTTTTCCAAGCGGACGTTCAACTTGTTGATTACCAATGCCCCCGGAGCCCAGTCGCAGATGTATGTGGCCGGCGCCAAGTTGTTGGAGGCCTATGCGGTGCCGCCGCTACTGCACAATCAGGCCCTGGCCATCAGCGTGACCTCCTACAACGGCATGCTCTACTTCGGCATCAACGCCGACCGCGACGCGATGAGCGACGTCGAGCTGCTGCCGGCGCTGCTGGCTCAATCGCTCGAGGAGCTGCTGGAAGCTTCTCGGTAGTCGCCGGGGCAAAGGTGCTGCTTAGAGATAGCATTCGTTGATGTGAGCACCGCGACGAATGACGGCGCGCCGGCGAAGGCGAAGAAAAAGAAGAAGAAGTCAGCCGGGGCCGGCAGACACAAGATTTCCAAAGGCGTCTACGAAGCCGAATTATTCCGGCTACAAACCGAATTCGTGACGCTGCAGGAGTGGGTCCGGCACGCGGGCGCGCGTGTGGTGGTCATCTTCGAAGGTCGAGATGCCGCCGGCAAGGGTGGCGCGATCAAACGGATCACCGAGTACCTCAGCCCACGACACGCCTACGTTGCCGCGTTGCCGGTGCCCAACGATCGGGAACGCGGGCAGTGGTATTACCAGCGCTATATCGCCCATCTGCCCGCGAAAGGGGAAATCGTTTTCTTCGATCGGTCCTGGTACAACCGCGCAGGTATCGAGAAGGTGATGGGATTCTGTACGCCCCAAGAACATGCGCTGTTCCTGCGGCAGACGCCGATCTTCGAACAGATGCTCATCGATGATGGGATCTTGCTGCGCAAGTATTGGTTCGCGGTCTCCGATGAGGAACAGTTGCACCGGTTCAAGGCGCGCCAGACCGACCCGGTCCGGCAGTGGAAACTCAGCCCCATGGACCTGGAATCGGCCTATCGGTGGGAGGACTATTCGCGTGCCAAGGACGAGATGATGGTCCACACCGATACCCCGGTGAGCCCGTGGTACGTCGTCGAATCCGATATCAAGAAGCATGCGCGGCTGAACAACATGGCGCATCTGTTGTCGACGATCGACTACCGCCCGGTGGAGATGCCCAAGGTCAATCTGCCCGACCAGCCGATCGTCACCGGCAACTACAAGCGTCCACCACGCGAATTGTCCAAGTATGTCGAGGACTACGCGTCGACGTTGATCGGGCGCTGAATGACGATCCCAAATGCGGCGGGCCGGTGCTGGTGCAGACAACCGTGCCAACAGGTGGTCGGCCGATGATCCAGGTCTATGTGCCCGCGACGCTGGCCATGTTGCAGCAACTGGTGGCTGATGGCTCGTTGTGGCCGGTCAATGGCACGGTGTTCGCGGTGACTCCGACGTTGCGTGAGGCCTACGCGCAAGGCAACGACGATGAGCTGGCCGAAGTGGCACTTCAAGAGGCCGCGCTGGCGTCGCTGCGGCTGCTGGCAAACGATGAGGACGAGAAGCTGCTGCCGCGGCGGGCGGTGCTTACCGCGGAGGTGGACGACGCCATCTACCGGCCGGATCTCGACGATGCCGTCGTCCGGCTGAGCGCTCCGATTGCCATGGATCAGGTCGTCGCCGCCTACGTCGACAACGTTGCCGCCGAACCGGCCGTCAGCGCGGCCATCGCCGTCATAGATGCCGCCGACCTCGGTGACGAGGACGCCGACTTGGTCGTCGGCGACGCGCAGGATCACGACCTGGCGTGGTACGCGAACCAGGAATTGCCGTTCCTGCTCGACCTGCTGTAACCCCGCGGATGTGAGGTAATCAGCACCGCCGGGGTCTAGCTACGCAACCGTAACCTACGCTACCATAGCTTTATCGCAAGGGCGTGCTGCCGCCCAAACCCGGGCGGCTACCGACTCCACGCCGCGAGCAGGAGCTTTTTATGGTCAAGAAGAACGCGGCACTGAGCGCCCAGATCATCGATACCAAGCTGCGGAGCATCGTCGGTGCGGACAAACACCCGGGCTGGCACGCGCTGCGCAAGATCGCCTCACGTATCACCACGCCGCTGTTGCCCGATGACTACCTTCAGCTGGCCAACCCATTGTGGTCGGCGCGCGAATTGCGCGGCCGCATTCTCGAGGTTCGCCGGGAGACCGAGGATTCCGCCACGCTGGTCATCAAACCCGGCTGGGGCTTTAGCTTCGACTATCAGCCGGGCCAGTACATCGGGATCGGGCTGCTGGTGGATGGGCGTTGGCGGTGGCGATCGTATTCACTGACGTCGAGCCCGGTTGGTGGGAAGTCCGGGCCGGGGTCGGCGCGGACGGTGACGATCACTGTCAAGGCGATGCCCGAAGGCTTCCTGTCCACGCATTTGGTGGCCGGTGTCGCGCCGGGGACCATCGTGCGACTGGTCGCACCCCAGGGCAATTTCGTTTTGCCCGACCCCGCCCCGCCGTCGATTCTGTTTCTCACCGCCGGGTCGGGGATCACGCCGGTGATGTCGATGCTGCGAACGCTGCTGCGCCGCAACCAGATCACTGACATCACCCACCTGCATTCGGTGCCTACCGAAGCGGACGTGATGTTTGGTGATGAGCTTGCCGGGGTGGCCGCCCAGCACCCGGGCTACCGGCTTTCGGTGCGCGCGACGCGCTCCCAGGGTCGTCTCGATCTTTCCCGGATCGGCGAGCAGGTGCCGGATTGGCGTGAGCGACAGACCTGGGCGTGTGGGCCCGAGAGCATGCTCAACCAGGCGGAAAAGGTGTGGTCCGCGGCCGGGATCGGCGACCGACTGCACTTGGAGCGGTTCGCGGTGTCCAAGGCGGCCCCCGCGGGCGCCGGTGGGACGGTCACGTTCGCCCGCAGTGGGCGCAGTGTCGACGTCGACGCGGCGACCTCGGTGATGGATGCCGGCGAGCGCGCCGGTGTGCAAATGCCGTTCGGTTGCCGGATGGGTATCTGCCAGTCGTGTGTGGTCGATCTGGTGCAGGGGCACGTTCGTGACCTGCGCACGGGCCAGGAGCACGATCCCGGGAGCCGGGTGCAGACCTGTGTCACGGCAGCGTCCGGCGATTGTGTGATCGACGTCTAAAGCTACCCACTGGTAACTTACGGAGGCGTAGATTACGATTGCGTAGGTTCGTAGCAGATTTGGGACCGTACGACGCAGGGAGAAGACGATGGCGATTACCGACGTCGACGTATTCGCGCATCTGACGGACGTCGATATCGAGAATCTGGCGATTGAGCTCGATGCCATACGACAAGACATTGAAGACTCTCGCGGTGAGCGCGACGCCCGCTATATCCGCCGCACCATCGCGGCGCAGCGCGCGTTGGAGGTGAGTGGCCGCCTGATGCTGGCCGCCAGCTCGCGCCGTTCGGCGTGGTGGGCGGGGGCATTGACCCTCGGGGTGGCCAAGATCGTCGAGAACATGGAGATTGGCCACAATGTCATGCACGGCCAATGGGACTGGATGAACGATCCGGAGATTCACTCCTCGTCGTGGGAGTGGGACATCACCGGCGCGTCCAAGCATTGGCGCTACACCCACAACTTCGTGCACCACAAGTACACCAACATCTTGGGCATGGACGACGATGTCGGCTACGGCATGCTTCGCGTCACCCGCGATCAGCGCTGGAAGCGCTACAACATTTTCAACTTGGTGTGGAACACCTTGCTGGCGCTCGGCTTCGAATGGGGAGTCGCGTTGCAGCATTTGGAGATCGGCAAGCTCCTCAAGGGGCGGCTGGACCGCGACACCGCCAAGACCCGGGTGCGCGAGTTTTCCCGCAAGGCCGGTCGCCAGGTGTTCAAGGACTACGTGGCGTTCCCGGCGTTGACGTCGGTGTCGCCTGCCGCGACCTACCGGTCTACCTTGACCGCCAACGCGTTTGCCAATGTGATCCGCAACGTCTGGTCCAACGCCGTTATTTTCTGTGGGCATTTCCCGGACGGCGCAGAGAAATTCACCAAGACTGATTTGGTAGACGAGACCCAGGGCCAGTGGTACCTGCGGCAGATGCTGGGTAGCGCCAACTTCGAAGCCGGGCCCGCGCTGCGGTTCATGAGTGGCAACCTGTGTCATCAAATCGAGCACCATCTCTATCCGGACTTGCCGAGCAATCGGCTGGCCGAGGTTTCGGTGCGGGTGCGCGAGATCTGCGATAAGTACGACTTGCCTTACACCACAGGCTCGTTCCTGGTGCAGTACGGCAAGACTTGGCGGACCCTAGCCAAGCTGTCGCTGCCGAACAAGTACCTGCGTGACAACGCCGACGATGCTCCGGAGACCCGCAGCGAGCGCATGTTCGCCGGTCTGGAGGCGGGCTTCGCGGGAACCGATCCGATGACCGGCCGTCGTCGCGGCCTCAAGGCCGCGATAACCGCGGTACGCGCCTGGCGGCGCGCCAAGCCCGGCAAGGCCAAGAAGGCCGGCGGCACCGACGGTCTGGCGGCCTAGCCTCGGCGGTGGCGGCGGCCGTCGGCGCGCGCTGCGGCTACCCCAGTCGCTCGATGATGGTCGCGTTGGCCATGCCGCCGCCCTCGCACATGGTCTGCAGGCCGTAGCGGCCACCGCGCTGCTCCAAAGCGTTGACCAGCGTGGTCATGATGCGCGCACCGCTGGCGCCCAACGGGTGGCCGATGGCGATTGCGCCGCCGTTGACGTTGGTCTTGGCCAGATCCGCCCCGGTGTCCTTCGCCCAGGCCAGCACGACCGGGGCGAAGGCCTCGTTGACCTCGAACAGGTCGATGTCGCGCAGGGCCAACCCGGCGCGGCGTAGCGCCTTTTCGGTGGCCGCGATGACCCCGGTCAGCATGTAGAGCGGATCCGAACCCACCACCGTGGTGGTGTGAATGCGCGCCAACGGGCGCAGGACCAGCTTCCGGGCGACGTCGCTGCTGGTGATCATGACCGCGGCGCTGCCGTCGGACAACGGTGACGAATTACCCGGGGTGATCGACCAGTTGATCTGCGGGAAGCGCTCTTTGATCGCATCGCTGTAGAACGCCGGCCGCAGCGCGGCGAGCGTATCGACGGTGGCGCCGGGGCGGATGATCTCGTCGTGGGTGAGCCCGGCGATCGGGATCAGCTCGTTGTCGAAGAGTCCGTCCTTGGTGGCGCGGGCGGCCTTGTCATGGCTGGCTGCGGAGAACTCGTCGAGTTGGGTGCGCGACAAGCCCCACCGTGCCGCAATCAGCTCGGCGCTGATGCCCTGGGGGACCAGCCCGTCGGGGTAGCGGTTGTTCATGTCCGCGCCGAACGGGTTGCTTCCGGGCAGCACCGAGGTGCCCATCGGGACGCGGCTCATCGATTCAACGCCGCCGGCGATCACCAGATCGTAAGCACCGGCCAGCACGCCCTGGGCGGCAAAGCTGATGGCCTGCTGGCTGCTGCCGCATTGCCGGTCGATGGTGACCCCGGGAACCGATTCCGGGAATCCGGCACCCAGCAGCGCATTGCGCGCGATGTTGACCGCCTGATCGCCGACCTGGGTCACCGCGCCGGCGATCACATCGTCGACTTGTACCGGGTCGACGCCGGTTCGGGCCGCCAGTTCGCGCAGGCTATGCGCCAGCAGGTCGGCGGGTAGTACCTGGTGCAGTGCGCCGTTGGCCTTGCCCTTGCCGATGGGGGTGCGGACGGCGCCGACGATGACGGCGTCGCGACTCTGGGACATGGCTCCTCCTTGAGCTGAGTATCGGTAACTATACTCAGCTATAAACAGCTGGGTATACTCAACGCAACCTGGAGCGGAGGGTGATCTTCGTGACAATGCTTGAGGGCCCACTGGCCGACCGTGATGGCTGTTCGGCGGTGGGCGAGTGTCCGATTGAGAAGACCATGGCCGTCGTCGGTACCAAATCCGCGATGCTGATCATGCGGGAGGCCTACTACGGCACCACCCGTTTTGATGACTTCGCCCGCCGGGTGGGTATCACCAAGCCCGCGACCTCGGCGCGGCTGGCCGAATTGGTCAGCCTCAAACTGCTGGCGCGGCGGCCGTATCGCGAGCCGGGGCAGCGCAGCCGCGATGAGTATGTGCTCACCGAGGCCGGGCTTGATTTCATGCCGGTGGTCTTTTCCCTGTTTCAGTGGGGCAAGCGCCACCTGCCCGGCGGCGATCGCCTGCAACTGACCCACCTGGGCTGTGGGGCGCAGGCGCAGGTTGAAATTCGATGTGCCAAAGGGCACTTGGTGCCCGCCGACGAACTCGGTATGCGGTTGGTCAGGTCTCCCTGAGGGCGGTCAGCAGCCGGCGGGCCGCTGCCACGCGGCGCACCGCGGTTCCGGACAAACTGTCCAGTACGCATTCGGGATCGGCCGGCGGCCCCATGTGCCCGCAGCCGCGCGGGCAATCGCCGATCGCCTCGGCCAGGTCGGTAAAGGCCAGCAGCACGTCGTCTGGCTGGATGTGGGCCAAGCCGAACGAGCGGATTCCGGGAGTGTCGATCACCCACCCGCCGCCCTGCCCGTACGTCTCGAGAGGCAGCGCGACCGACTGCGTCGACGTGTGCCGGCCCCTGCCGATCTCGGTGACCTCGCCGACGGCCCGATCGGCCTCAGGGACCAGGCGATTCACCAGAGTCGACTTGCCGACGCCGGAATGCCCGAGCAGTACGGTCGTCTTGCCGTCGAGTAGGTCGGCCACCGCGAGGAGCGGATCGTCGCGGCCCGCCGCAACCACCTGAAGGTCCAGTTCGAGGAACTGCTCGGCGAAAGGTTCGGGCGGGGCCAGGTCGGTCTTGGTCAGGCAGAGTATGGGGGTCAGACCGCCCGTGTAGGCGGCGATCAAGGCCCGGTCCACCAATCCGCTGCGCGGTGGCGGGTCGGCCAACGCCACCACCATCAACAACTGATCCGCGTTGGCGACCACGACCCGTTCGGTGGGGTCGGTGTCATCGGCGGTGCGACGCAGCACCGTTCGGCGTGGCCCCCTGCGCACGATGCGGGCCAGGGTGTCGGGGCGTCCGGACAGATCCCCGACCAGGTCGACGTCGTCGCCGACCACGATCGGGGTGCGTCCGAGCTCGCGGGCCCGCATCGCGGTGACCCGACGCAGCGGGTCCCCGCCGAGCACGCATCCCCAGCGGCCGCGGTCAACGGCGACCACCATGGCGGCTTCGGCGTCAGCGTGTTCCGGACGGGTCTTGGTACGCGGACGTGAGCCGCGACCCGAACGGATCTTGACGTCGGATTCGTCGTAGTCGCCTGGCCTCAACCGCTGGACCCCTCGACCATCTCGGTCCACAGCTGTGGGAACTCCGGCAACGTCTTGCTGGTAGCCCCGATGTCGTCCACCTCGACCCCGGCCACCCGGAGTCCGACGATCGCGCCGGCCATCGCCATCCGATGATCGGCGTAGGCGCGCCAGCTGCCCGGACGCAGCGGCGTAGCGGTGATCACCAGACCGTCGGAGGTTTGTTCGCAGTTGCCGCCGAGGCGGTTGATTTCGGTGCTCAAGGCGGCCAGCCGATCGGTCTCGTGGCCGCGCAGATGCGCGATGCCAGCCAGCCGGGACACCGATCCGGGGCTCGCCAGCGCCGCCAGTGCCGCCACCGATGGGGTGAGTTCGCCGACATCGCGCAGGTCGACGTCGAATCCGCGGTAGGTCTGCGGACCCTGCACCTGAAGGCATGAATCAATATGTCGGACCGTGGAATTCAGTGTCTGCAGAATGTCGAGAATGTTCTTGGCGGGTTGCACGCTGTCCGCCGGCCAGCCGGTGATGGTCACCGTCCCGCCGGTGACCACGGCCGCCGCCAGAAATGCGACCGCATTGGTCAGATCCGGCTCGACGTCCCAATGCCGAGGCCTGAGGGCGCCGGGCCGGACCAGCCAGCGGTTGGGTATCGAGTCGTCGACATCGACGCCGGCTTGGCGCAGCATCTGCACCGTCATCGCGATGTGCGGTGCGGACGGCAGCTCCGAACCGGTGTGTTGCACCGTTAGGCCATCGGTGAACGACGCGCCGGACAGCAGTAGGCCGGAGACGAACTGTGACGACGCGGATGCATCGATGGCCACCGTGCCGCCCGCGACCGACCCGGTGCCTTGAACCCGGAACGGAAGGCCGGCACCATCGGCGGGCACACCCAGGCCGCGCAGCGCATCCAGCAGCGGTGCGATGGGGCGGGCCCGGGCCTGCTCATCCCCATCGAAGGTGATCGGGGCGGCGCTCAGCGCCGCCAGCGGGGGAACGAACCGCAACACCGTGCCGGCCAGGCCGCAGTCGACCCGGGCCTCGGGGCCGGGCCGGATGCGGCCACTGACCGTCAGCTCGGAACCAGTCCCGTCGACCCGCAAGCCCAACGTCTGCAACGCCTCGATCATCAGATCGGTATCGCGGCTGCGCAGCGCGCCGGTGATGGTCGAGGAGCCTTGGCCCTGTGCCGCGGCCAGCGCCGCAAGCACCAGCGTCCGGTTGGTCTGCGACTTCGAGCCCGGGACGGTCACGGTCGCGTGCACGGGTGTCGGTGCGAATGGGGCTGGCCATGGCTCGATGCTGCTCACCGCTTCATCCTGCCGTGTCGGCGGGTGTCGTGGATACCAGGCACCATGGGAGTCATGTGTGGACGGTTTGCGGTCACCACCGATCCGGCCTTGCTGGCCGAGAAGATCAACGCCATCGACGAAGCCAGCGGCGCGGCCTCCGATGGCTTCGCCCCCAACTACAACGTGGCCCCAACCGACATGATCGCCACCGTCGTGACCCGCCACAGCGAGCCCGATGACGAGCCGACTCGCCGCGTCCGGATGATGCGCTGGGGATTTGTGCCGTCGTGGGCCAAACCGGGGCCTCAGGGCGCACCGGAGGGCAAGGGGCCGCTGCTGATCAACGCCCGCGCGGAGACGGTCGCCACGTCGCCGGCGTTTCGTGGCGCTGCGCAGCACAAGCGTTGTCTGGTGCCGATGGACGGCTGGTACGAATGGCGGGCCAACCCCGACGTTCTCAGCGGCGCAGGGAGCAAGAAGGTTGCCAAGACGCCCTTCTTCATCCATCGCGCTGACGGCAACACGGTGTGCATGGCCGGGCTGTGGTCGGTGTGGAAGCCGAATAACGCGGCCGCCCCGTTGTTGAGCGCCACGATCATCACCACCGATGCCGCGGGCGAACTGGCCGGGATCCACGACCGGATGCCGCTGATGCTGTACGAAGGCGACTGGGACGCCTGGCTCAACCCGGATGCACCGCTGGACCCGGCGCTGTTGTCCCATCCGCCCGATGTGCGCGACATGGCGTTTCGTGAGGTGTCCACGCTGGTCAACAGCGTGCGCAATAACGGGCCGGAGCTGCTGGAGCCGGCCAAGCCGCAGCCCGAACAGATCACGCTGCTCTAGCGCGCCGGTACGGGCTGTCTCGGCAAGACAACAAGCTGTCGATCTTTGTGCTTTCGCGACACTGCCCGAGCACCCCGCGCGGACCTAGCATGCGGGTGTGACTGGCGCATACACGTACACCTTTGCAGACATCCGTAGCCGCCCGGTGGCGGTGATCGGCGCGGGCACTTTGGGGCGCCGTATCGCGTTGATGTTCGCCAGCCGTGGCGGGACCGTGCGAATCTATGCGCGCCGCGCCGAACAGCGGGCCCAGGCAACGCAGTATGTGGCAGACAATCTGCCGAAGCTGCTGCAGGACAGAGGTTTCGGTGAAGTCGGTAGTGTCATGGCCACGGATTGCCTGGCGACCGCACTAGAGGGTGCATGGCTGGCGGTCGAGTCCGTTCCCGAGAAGCTGGAGATCAAGACTGCGCTGTGGGGCCAGATCGATCAGGCGGCGCCGCCGGACACCATCTTCGCGACCAACTCGTCGTCCTTCCCGTCCCGGCTGATGGCCGACAACGTGCGCGACAAGACCCGGTTGTGCAACACGCATTTCTACATGCCGCCTCAGTTCAATGCGCTGGACCTGATGTCCGACGGCGAGACCGATCGTGGTCTCCTGGATACCCTGCTGACCGTTTTGCCCAAATTCGGCGTGCATCCTTTCGAGGCGCGTCGGGAGTGCACCGGCTTCATCTTCAATCGGGTCTGGGCCGCCATCAAACGTGAGTCGCTGGCCGTGGTCGCCGAGGGAGTGGCCCGCCCAGAGGACGTCGACGGGATGTTCAAGGTCAATTGGCGGGTACCGGCCGGGCCGTTCCAGCTGATGGACCAGGTCGGTCTGGACGTCGTGCTCGACATCGAAAACCACTATGCCGACGAGTTTCCGTACCTGCCGACAAACGTGCGGGACTTGCTGCGGTCCTACGTTGACGCGGGCAAGCTCGGTGTCAAGACCGGCGAAGGTTTCTACACCTACCCGAATTCCTCGGATACGTAGCTGCGCGAATCCGGGACCGTCTTGCTGGCACCGAAACGTGACGGCAAGGGCTAACGTCGAGGACGTGGAGAATCCGCACCTCGATGGTGAGGTCGGGGTGAGCCGTTACGTCGCCGCTGTCGCCGTGCGACTGCACGACCGGTTGGGCGAGGTGGCTTCCCACATTCGGCGCTCGTTGGAGCGCACCATTCCCGAACTCGGCGGCGACCTTCGCATCGAGGAATTGCTGGGCACCAGCATCGAGGCCAACGTGGACACGATGCTGCATGCGCTGCGCTACGACATCGCCGTCGAGCGAGTCGAGGCGCCCACCACGGCATTGGAGTACGCGCGCCGACTGGCGCAGCATGGCGTGCCGGTCAACGCGTTGGTGCGGGCGTATCGGCTGGGTCAGCGCCTGATGAACGAGCTGATCTTCGACGAGTTGCGGGCCACCGACATCCCGGAGTCGATGCGGGTGCCGGTTATCGAAGCGATCAGTGTCGCGATGTTCGAGTACATCGATTGGATGTCGCAGCAGGTCGTCGTCGTCTACGAAGACGAGCGCGAACGCTGGCTGGAAAACCAGAACAGTCTTCGTGGCGTGCGGGTGCGCGAGATCCTGGCCGCAGACAAGGAGATCGACGCCGACGCGGCGATCACTTCGGTGCGCCATCCGCTGCGATGGCACCATCTCGCCCTTGTCATGTGGTATCCCGACCAAGGCTCGGAAGTCGACGAACTGCCCAGGCTGCAACGCTTCCTGCGGGAACTGGGCGAAGCCGCCGGAGTCGACGCCAGCCCGTTGTTCGTGGCCGCTGACCCGAGCTGCGGATGGGGCGGCTGCCGTACCGGGCGGCGCCGGAGCGCGCCGTGGCGGCGGTCGCTGACTTCGTACGGTCTCGCCCGGATTCACCGAACGTGGCGATCGGAACACCGGCCAGTGGGGTGGACGGCTTTCGCCGATCGCACCGGGAGGCGGCCGAAGCTCGCAGCGTTGGGATCCTGTGCGATCGCCGCCCGCCGCTGATGATCAGCGCCGGTGAACCCGGGTTGTCGGTGGTGGCGCGTTTTGGTGGTGACCTGGCCGACACCCGAGAGTGGGTGGCCCAAGTCCTGGGCGAGCTGGCGCGCGACGGAGATAGCGACGCGCGGCTGCGCGATACCCTGCGCGGCTACCTGGCGTGCGGGTCGAGCTACAAGCTCGCCGCGCAGCGGCTCAACATGCATTTCAACACGGTGAAGTATCGCGTCGGCCGCGCCGTCGCCCGGCGTGGCCGGGCGATCGGTAGCGACCGCCTTGATGTCGAACTCGCGCTGCTGGTGTGTCACTGGTACGGCGGCTCGGTCTTGCAGTCGAAGTAGGCCAGGACGGCCGGGCCGCGCTATCCGGCCTCGGGAACGGCCAGCCCCTGAGACCGGGTGCGACGCAGGTACCGGGCTGCCCGCGAGCCCGGGTCGGTGACGGTGTGCACCAGCGTGATCAAAGCCGGCACGATCAGCGGGAACAAGACAAGAGCAAGCATTCCGGCGATGGTCAGGTACGGCAGGATGACGGTCATGATCTACTCACATTTCTCCGCGCCACCGATCTAGGACGCAGTGGGGCGGAATTAGTTTGTGGCTGTGGGTTATTCGAATGCGCACCGTTGCGCTCGGTACGTAAGTTAATTGCAGTCCGAGCGCGCTGCGATGTCGTCAAGCGACCAACTTTGGGTCCAGACTTGTTGTCTGGAGACGAACCCAAACCCATCGGCGGCACCACCATGGTCAGCGCGCCCGGCCAATCCTGAAAAGGGCCCGTGCCCGCCCTGAGCGCCAACCTCGTCGCATCAATAGATCGCCATCCGGAGCGTATTACCTTGCGTTGTAATGACTTACAGTCGGTCTTTGCCGAATTGGGTGCCGGTCCGGGTGATCGGGTAGCGGCCCTACCCGGTGATCGAACGCGACGCAGAGTTTGCGGACCTGCCTGCGAACTCTCCGGCGGCCGCTTTCGACCATCCGCCCGGCCGCAGTCCTGTCCAGGGCTGACGGAAGCTGCCAGTCCTGGGCGGTCACGCGGGCCGCTCCACCTGGCCCGATGCGCGCGCTTGCTGGCAGGTAGCTGTCAGTTCACTGGCAAGTCGGTGCCGTACTCGCGGATCATCGGTCTTTGGTTGCTGAAATGAATTTGTGGACTTGGGTGGTTGTCGTCTTATCGAAAGGGTCGATGAACTAGCCGCGCTGGAGTCGTTTGTTAACGGTGGGACCGCTGACGGTTGCCTGGCGTTGCGAGGCGACTCCGGTGTCGGCAAGTCCATGCTGGTCCAAGCATTGTCGGAGCGGGCTGCGGTACCGGGCAGGCGGGTGCTGCGGTGCAGCGGGGTAGAAGCCGAGGCGGCCTTCGTGCTGGCCGGGCTGAGCCAACTCGTTTACCCGCTGCGGGAGTTCATCGCCCAACTGGGCGCCGATGATCAGCGCACCTTGGCGGCGGTGCTGGGTGCGGTACCCGACCGGGTGCCGACAGTTACCGCGCTGACCTTTGCCTTGCTCAACCTGTTGGCGTTGGCGAGTGAGGTGACGTCGCTGCTGGTGGTTATCGATGACGCACATTGGTTCGACGACGTCAGCGCACGGGTCATCGCGATGGCCGGACGGCGGCTCGACGGTGCGGCGGTGCGGTTTCTGGCTGCGTGCCGTAATGAGGTCCCCAATGCGTTGGCGGACGGGGGATGGCCGCAGATGGTGCTGGCTCCGCTCGGCCCGGAGCAGGCCGAGCGGTTTCTGGATCAACTCGACGTCGACCTGCCGCACTCCGCGCGCGTTGGGGTGCTCGAGCAGGCCGCCGGAAATCCGTTGGCGCTGGCCGAGCTGTCGCGGTGCGCGTTGGAGAACAGCTGGGCGCCTGACGCGCCGTTGCCGCTGACTCAGCGACTGGTGGCCATCTTCGGTGATCGGCTGAACAAACTCGACGAGTCGGTCAAGGCGCAACTGCTGCGCGGCGCACTGGATGGGGCCGCGACGGGTGGTGTGGCATCGGCGCCGCCGCGAACGCGGTATGTGATGCAGGGAGTCGACGCCGCCATCGAACACGGCGTGCTGGTGGTCGACCGCGGTGAGCTGGTCTTCCGGCATCCATTGGTCCGTGCGGCAGTGATCCAGACCTCAACCGCCGGGCAGCGGCGCCATGCCTACGCGCAGTTGGCCCACCTGTATCCCGATGACGTGGTGCGCCGGGCCGCCTATTTCGCTCATGCCACCGTCGATCCCGATCCGGCGGTTGTCGATACCCTCGCCGCGGCGGCCGAGCTGACGATCCGCCGCGGCGATGCCTGTCAGGCGATCGAGTTGCTGCGGCGCGCGGGTGAATTGAGCGACCGACCACGGCGTCGCGAACAGTTGCTGGCCAGCGCGGCCTTTGTTGCGTTGCAGGCGGCGCAACTCGACGAGGCCGAGCGACTTCTGGCCGATGCGGGTTTGGGTGGCGGCGCGTCGGCAAGTGCGCTGTTGATCTCGTCTTTCATTTCGCTATACCGCTATGGAGATGTCACCGCGACACATCGTCGCCTGGTTGAGCGGCTGCAATCGGCCGATGACCTCGACGGCGAAACCCTGACCCGGATGGTCAACCTGTTGCTCGCGGTCAGCATGTTTGCCGCGGACCCCGCGCTGTGGCAGATCACCGATGGCCTGGTCGACTCGCTAGCCGACCGGCTGGGCGAGCTGAGCGTCATCTACCGCGACGCCTGGGCCGATGCGGCCCGCCGCGGCCGCACCGTGACGCAGCGGCTGAAGGAGCAACTGGATCGGTTGGGGGAGCTGGAGCCATGGGATGTGATGCGCGTTGCCCTGGCCGGCTATTACGTGGACCTGATCGACGACTTTCGTTCGGTACTGGTTCCGCTGGCTGACCGCGAAATCGAGGGCGGCGCGGCCACCATTGCGCTTGCGACGCTCGCGTTGGTCACGGCCTATCAGCTGGCCAGCGGTCAGTGGGCCGAGGCGGTCGATACCAGTCAGCGCGGCGTGGCGTTGTGTAGTCAGCACCACTACGAGCTGTTTGGCTATCAGCTCAGAGGTTATTTGGGTGTTATATCGGCCTGCCGCGGCGATGTGGTGCGGGCCCGTGAGCTCGCCGCCCAAGTGCGGGTATGGGTCGAGCCGCGGCGGGTCGGCTTCCTCACCGGGGCCGTCGCGCAGATCGCAATCCTGTGTAGCTTTGCCGAAGGCGACTACGAATCGGCCTACCTGCAGGCCACCGCGATCACGGCGCCGGGGGAGTTCCCGCCGTTCGCGTTGCACGCCACCCGCACCCTGTTCGATCTCGTCGAGGCTGCGGTTCATGCGGATCGACTCAACGAGGCGCGCCGGCACGTTCGGGCGGCCAAGCGCCTGCAATTCGCCGACGCCCCGCCGCGACTGGCCATCGCAACCGGTGCTGCGGAGGCCTTGTGTGCCTCGGACGAGCGGGCTCCAGCGTTGTTCGAGAAGGTACTTGGCCATCCGGCGGTCGCTTCATTTCCATTCGAGCACGCCCGTATTCGGCTGGCGTACGGAATGCGCCTCCGCCGGCTGCGCCGCTATCGCAACGCCCGCGTTGTGCTTCGTGCAGCCGCGGAGATCTTTGCCGGTCTGGGCGCCGAACCGTGGACCCAGCGGGCGCGCAATGAACTGCGTGCCGCGGGTACCGCGGTACGCCACTCGGCCGCGGTGGGTCCCGCTCCGCTCACCGCGCAGGAACGTCTGGTGGCCGAATTGGCCGCCAAAGGCCTGTCGAACAAGGAGATAGCCGCACGGCTATGCCTGTCGCCGCGCACCGTCGGTGCACATCTGTATCGGTTGTTCCCCAAACTGGGGGTCACAAACCGGGCCGGATTGCATGACGCCCTCGACGCCATCCATGCGGCACCCGATCAAATCTGATTGATTCCATCCGCCGGCCAGCGCAACCACCGACGTCTCCAAGCGGCCCGAACGCGGTGCGGTTGCCGACCATGACGGGCCGCACTTGTGGCAAAACGCCTGACAAACGAGTAGATCGGTGCAAAGCTGCGTCTATCGCAACGCACCGTTGGTGCGCAGCCGTATCGGCTGATTCCGATTACCTCACGCAATTGAGTCATCTGACCGATGCCGCCCGGTTCGCCAGGTGCAACCCTTGGCATGTCACCGCCATGAAGCGGGACTAGGGCAAGGAGCAGCGAATGCAGTGTACGTGGACACCGGTGGTGTTCATCCATGGGCTTTGGCCAGCCGTGTCCGCGTCCCGGCGAGGTTGCCCCGATGATGCCTGGCGCCCTCGCGTTGTTGCCGCACCGCGCGGTGCTCGGACACTGGAATATCAATCCCAGCAGTGATGTCCGCGCCGAATCCCAACCGGTCGCCCGGTATTCACCCATGCCGCAGCCAGCTGCGTCCAGTGGCACGCGGTCGGGGGAGCCTGCCGACGTCTGGCGCGACAACGTACGTTGCCCGGACACCTCGCACTGGATTTGCCGTCTCGAGCCACGTTCGGTTCGTGTGTGAACCGTTCCTGGCGAGGGCAATTGGATCACCAGCCGCGTCGGCCGGCGGGCCGCGCGTGTGGCGGCGCGTGCGAAGCCAATTCAGTTCGCCGCGTTGCCTCACGACGATGTGATGGAAGTGGGTCGCCCCGCGGGGGCACCCGTACGGCGCCGAATCGCCAAGAACGAACAGTAAGGACGTCTCTATGCCTGCAGGACTAATCGCCGCTGCGGTTAGGACCATCGTCAACCTCGGCAGTTTTGGTCAACAATTCGTCGGAGTTAATGATCCAAAGTTCACTAACCCTGAATATCTCGCGGCGAGTGCGACCGGCATGGCCGCGGACGGGCTGACCGCTGTTTTCGGACAAACTTGGGTGCCGCAGGCGCAGCAAGCGCGTAGGTCACTCTCGGTTGACCAGTCTTGCCAGTTCAAAAGCGGCGCAAGGGGCCAGTGCCATCCTCTGGACGATCAACATCGGCGAAGTGTTGGAGACGTTGATGGGGTTCGGGCCGCCAGCCGAAGGAGATGAACTCCTGGTCGGCTCGACGCAGTTCGCCAAGGCTCAGGCACAGTTGGGGTCGGCCCTTCCGGATAACAGTTGGCAGGGCTCGGCATCCTATGCCTATGCCAGCCAGAACACGGCACTGCAGAATCGCGGACAAGCGCTCGCCGAGCTCGACGTCAAGTTCGCGGCCCTGGTAAAAGATCAGGCCGAATGGGTGACCCATGGGCGCCTGGGGATTGCGATTCTCAAGAACCTACTTCTGGCGACTTTCGCGGTTGAGATGGCCTTGATGTTTGCGGTACCGGCCGGCCCAGCCATGGCCCGGTCTTTCGGATTCACGGTGAGTGGGCTTGGCATCGCCATCGCCATGGGCCTGCTTTCCACCGTGCTCACCTATTCGGTTGAGAACTCCAAGAAGGCGGACGTCTTGACCGCCAATTACCAAGATTTGACTCCGGATCCGTACCAAGGAGCGGACCCGAGTATGCCGGTGGCGGCCAATATGCCCGCGTCGGCCGAGTCGACGATCTCGAGCTTTGCGGCGTCGGGCACGGCGTTCACAGCTGAGGCGGCCGGGTCGCTCGGCCGCGCCAGCGGCGCCGCGGACGAATCCGCGTTCTACAGCGCTGCCGCCGATGAGGCTGTGCCGCTCGAAGATACGCCGTCGGCGACGTCGGCGTTCACCATGCCCACCCTGGCCCAACTGATGGCGATTTCGGGGCTAGGCGCAAAGTTCTCGGGGCATGTCTCTCAGCACGCGAACCTGGCCAACCAGGCGATGGGACAGGGCCAGCAGGTCGCATCGATGGCCCAACAGGGCAAGGGGACTGCTCCCGCCGAGGACACCGCGCAGGCCGAGGCCACCACTGTTGAAGATGTCGAGGGCGCCGGGGCGGACTCGGCCGGCGCAGCTGCCGGGCGTGCACCGATCGAAGCGGCCGCTGCTGACACCCCACCGGCGCAGCAGCCGATCTTTGCGCAGCAGGTCGTGTGACGCTCGCCGTCGAGTCGAAGCCGCTGCAGGCCGATGCGATAGCGCACAGAAACGATATGACGAGGAGATAGATCCATGGCGAACTTGGTTGTCACACCGCAATACCTACAGACACTGGCCGCCACACAGACCCAAGCGGCGGCCACGGCAGCATCTGCGGGTGCCGCGTCCACGAATCTCAAGAATGAGGTCTGGGTGTCTCACGGTGTGATCAGTGGAGCCTCCAACACCTCATTTGCCAATGCCGAGGCTGCCCGCCGCGCGGCGGCCAACAGCATGAACACGACTTCTAGCAAGCTCGCCGCCAAGCTACGCACCGCCAGCAGCGCATACCAGGGAGTCGACGAGCAGGCCGGCGAAAGCCTCGACAAACAGATCATTGAGCGCTGATCGGGTCGGAACCCGCTGGTGGGCATGGTTACCGCGCCGGGGTCGACCATTAGCGCTTCAGATGCAGAAAGAAGGGACACCATGTCGCTCTACCACGACCACGATGATCTCGACGCCCTGGATTTCTTTGTCGCCGAGGAGGTTTGCGAAGACGGCGCGGAGTCGGATGCCCTGGATGGCTTTGCCACCGATGACCCGACACACCCAGTACCGGACATCGATGCGATGGATCAGTTCATGCCTGGCGAGGTCGAAGACGAAGACACCGATCCCGACACCGCCCCATTGCAGATCGAAGAGCCCCACGGTGCCGCCGAGACGGCGGGTGCCGAGGAAGGCGTCGACTCGAATGGCGCCCCGCTGTTCACGGTCGTCAACCCCCCCTGGGGCGGTGTCGGTGTCGGCGCTGATGGACGGCCGGATCCATCGAGTCACTCTGTCGGCAAAGGTGACCAGCATGAGTGAAGCCGAGCTCGCCGAGGAGGTACTGGTAATCGTGGCCCTGGCTCGACAAAACGGGTTGGCGGCCCAGCACAGCTATATGTTGGGAAGCTATTCCGAGTGGGAACCCGTGGCGGAGATGGGCACTGACGAGCGCGAGGTATTGCGTGACTTCATGGAGAACACCATGGGTTTGATGTCCGAAGAACAGGCCACCGCAAAACAAGCAGAGGTTTTCTCCACCCGATACCGATAGCTGAGGAACTGCTGCAGATTTCGACGCCTCGGCCGCGTAGCGGATGCAACCCGAGCCGACGATCGCGAGATTCGTAACTCTGACCGGATCGACGGTGATCCCAGGGCCGCAACGCCTGCGCTAGGTGCGGATTCAGGCGTTTTGTGGCCCACCCCACGAAGACAGGCGCGGCGGCCGCGGGCCGCCTTAGCTCAAATAGCAACACATGTAAGGGGATTGGACATGGCTAAGGAGCTGGTCATCGATTCTTCCCGCCTGAAGATTGCTGGAATCGATTTGGCGGAGCCGACTTTGCCGACGCCCCCGCCGCCGATCGTTTCGACCGGACTGGATTCCGCGTCGGCAGCCATCAACGCAATCTTGCCGATTATCGAGTCGCCGGTGGCCGACTCGTTGCCCGTCGTCAACTCCGCCCTGACGAAGACGGGGTCCAATTTCGTCGCCGCCGCCGCGATCTATGCGGAAGCCGACCAGTCGCTCGGAGAACAATTGGGCCAGTTCCAATTCCGTTCCGCCGCAACGACGTCCGAGTATGCCGCTCGCGGCAACGCCTTGATGGCGGGCAGTGCGGCCCTCGGATATGGCTTGGCGGCTGGACCCGAGATACCGATCGCATCGAGGTTCACCTTGCCCACCATGGCCCAGATGGGTTCGCTGCCGGGGCAGGCCGCGACGCTATCGGGACACGCTTCTCAGTACGCGAACCTGGTCAACCAGACCATGGGGCAGCTGCAGGGGGTTGCGTCGATGGCCCAGCAGGGCCCGGGGACCGCGCCCGAACCCGCCGAAGACGGACCCGTTCTGCAGCTCGAACACTGAATTCATTGTCTATCAGCGTCTATCAGCCACTGACGGTGAATTTCACGATTTTCAATAGCCCCTAGGAGGAGGATTCGCGTGACGCTAGCACAGGTGCTCGCCGTGGAAGGCGAGGAGCTCTTGGCCAGAGCGGTCCGGCTGGAGGCTCCGATACCCGGACTGCCGACGGAAGATCCCCAGCCCCCGTGCGACTTCGCACCGGCTAAGGAAGCTGCCGCAGAGCTTGCGCGCTCCGCCGGTGAAATGCGCAAGTATCTGGGCTATTTCGACACGGAGCGGGCGCGGCTGGCGCAGTCGTTGAGGAACGCGGCCAAGGCCTACGAGGAAGTCGACGAGCACGCTGCGGCCGACCTCGACACGGGCAGCGCCTCGGTGTCGGCGGCGACCCCCGGCCCCGCAGGCGCGGAGCCGGAAACGGAGGCATTCGACGACGCCGGGGTCTCCACAATGGCAGCTGACCACCGCCTTGACGACTACGCAGATCTCAAGGTCAGGGCATTGACCATCGAGTGGGCCGACAACGGCAATTCATTCGAAAACTTCGCGAGGACGTGGCTGGACTATCGGCTGAAGCTGCTGGAGGCCACCGACCGCTTCGGACCCTTTCAGCGTTGGGACGGTGAAGCGGCGGCGGCCGTCGAGGACCATTTTGACAGGCAGATCGCGTGGCTGCGGCAGATGGCGGACTTGTGTAGCACCATGGCGAGTCAGGCCCAAACGGTTGCGGCCGCGCAACGCCAGCTTCATGCCAGCCATATCCAGTTCCAGGGAAAGACGGTTCGATTCGCGGATCTGAGAGACCTCGACGACCTGTACTGCAGCGTCCCCAAGGCTGATGTCACGAATATGCGGAACCAGATCCTTGCGATCTATGCGGTGCTGCAGCAAACATCGGATGAGGAGCTGGCGGAATACGAACGGGCGGCGAATTTTCCATTGCCGCCCGTGCAGCCAACCAAGCCTCCCAAAGCCAATGAGGTCAAAATCGATCCGCCCGCGCAGGCCAAGCCGCCCGAGCAGATCGTGGTGCCGCCCGGGCCCGATCCGGTGCCCGCCCCGGCTGATGACTGGCCAGTGGACGAGGCCCTGCCCAACCCCACTGACATGCCCGTCGTGCCGTTCGCCGGCAGCCCCCAGCTGCCGGGCAATACCTTGGCCGATTCCTTTGCCGGTCGCGGCGGCGGGACGGGTCTTTCGGCGGGGGCGCCGAAACTCAAACCGGCCTCGTTCGGAGGAGCTGGAGCTGCGTCGATGCGGCCTCCCATAGGACCGGACTCCATCTCATCGCAGCTCGGTGGCCGCGATCTGTTGGGGGCTGGCGCCGCGCCGGGGGCCGCGATGGGGTCGGGCGGTGCGGGCATGGCGCCCATGGGAGCCCCCGGCGCCGGACAGGCCCCTGGGCAGACCGGTAAGGGCAAGCGCGCGGAGCCGGGGGACGAGTTGCTCTACACCGAAGAGCGGCCGTGGACCGAGGGCCTCATCGGCAAACGCCCACGTAAATCCGCCGCCGAGGTCGCCGGCCCGGACGCGAGTGCCGCCCCCGATAGCAAAGCCGGGCCCGACAGCAAGGCCGGCTCCAACAGTAAGGACTCCAAATGAGCACCCAGATGCACCCGCAGGTGGCTGAGGCATTGCGCCAGGCGCAGCAGTTCCAGTCCGCGTGTGAAGACCAGATGCACCGGACCAACAGCGGATCCTTCGCCGGAACCGACGAAGCCAAGACCGTCGACGTGACTCTGAACGGACGCCAGTGGCTCACCGACCTGCATATCGAAGAAGGTCTGCTACGGCTGGGCGCTGAAGCCGTCGAGCAGCGAATCAACGAGGCGCTCCAAGATACGGATGCCGTCGCGTCCGCGGGCATCGAGGCCCGCCAGCAGCAGTTCCTCGAGTCGCTTGCCGGAATTTCCAGTGAGCTCCAGAAGGGGCTGGGCATCACGTAACGAACAACGTCTATTCGGGTGTCGGCGTGTGTCATCCGGCAAATCGCTGATTGCCGCAAGGCCGACCCAAGCGTCGATCAGCGGGTCAGGGCTGACGATGCCAGCGGCCGCGGCGAAGTTGCCGGCAGGTACGGATTGATATGTCGTGTCGAATATTGCGGGGAATAACGATGAGCATGCTAAGGCCGACGGGTGGGTATTTCGACCAGCTATTGGAGCCGGGCGGATGGCCAGAGATCGATGAGGACGCCTTTTATGAACGGGCGCAGGAATTTACGCAGGTCTTGCGGCAAGTCACCGAAGTGCTGGAGAGTTGTCAACAGCGTCGGACTCAAGTTTTCGACGACGGTGTCTGGTCGGGTGGTGCCGCCGATGCCGCCAACGGCGAACTCGGCACCAATATCGGTCACCTGATGACCCTGCAGAACGACCTTGCCACCGCGATTACGTGGCACAAATATGTTGCCGGTTTGGTTGTGCTAGCCAAGTTGGCCATTGATACAAACGCGGAGGTCGCACACCAACAGATCCTCGTTCTGCAGAACGAACCCGGCCTCACCGCCGCCGAGCGAGCCATTGCGATCGAAAGCTTGGTCGTCGCTACGCACGGGGCCAATGTCGCCGTGGTCGCCGACACCACCGAGCAGATTCTCGCGAGCAGGACGTGGACCCCCCCGCGTAATGCGCTGGAAGACTTGCTCAACCAGCGGACACCGCCACCGGCCGCACCCCCGCAGCGCCGTGACGTTCAGACCGGGCAGCCGATCGAGCAAGAACCGGCGCCGCCGGCGCCTGCACAACCGGTGCCGGTCACCCCGGTGATAGTTCCGGAAGCCGAGCAGTCAACACCCGGTGCCGCCGAGCCGGGGTGGATCCCGCCCGCACCGGCGGCAATGTCGCCGGTGGGCCCACCGATGATGCCTTCGTCGCCGGCGCATCCTGTTCCCGGATCCGTTGCCGGGCCCGCGTCGCCGGCACCGGCTGCCGCCGATGGCGGGGCACAGGGCCCGGTGTTGAGGGCCGCGGCGGCCCGGTCCGCGCCAGGTGCCGGCGGGCGTGGCAACCCGCCGGCGCCGGCACCGTCGCAGCCTTCGGAGCCCCTGCGTGAGCAGGACAAGGCGACCGAGCACGCTTCGGCGGGGCCGGTCGGTGCCGCCGCGGGTCCGCGAGCCGGAGCGGCCGCACCCGTGGGCCAGAAGCCTTCAAGTGCGCCCATCAGGCCGGCGGCGGCGACCACCCGGGCCGCCGCAAAGACCGGGCCGACCATCGGCCTGGATGCCACCGATCGCACCGCCGCGGTCAATGCCGGGGCGGTAATGGAGCCGCTCATCCCGGTGTCGGCGGCGCGTGCCGAACGCGTCGCCATCGCCGAGGCGTCCACCGCTGACGCGGCCCGTCGCAATGGGGCCGATCCGCTGCAACTGGCGCGCCGCATTGCCGCGGCATTGAATGCACCGGGCGGTGGCGGGCAAGGCGATCTCGGATTCTTCTGGGTGACCGCGGTGACCACCGACGCCACCATCGTGGTGGCCAACAGCTACGGGTTGGCCTACATTCCCGATGGGGTGCAGTTGCCCGAGCCGGTGCAGATGGCCAGTGCGGATGAGGCCATTTCCGTCACCGAGCGGGCCTGCTGGGCCACTCGACCAGTGCGGGCCGTGCAGCGCTGGGCGGCATGTCAGGGCAAGACACTGCGAGCGGTAATCGCCACCGAGCAACAGTTCGCCGATTCCGACCCGGGCGTGGCCAGAATTGTCCTGGACCCAGAAGACATCCCGGCCAGCGGAAAGATGACCGGCCGGCACCGGCTGCAGGTGGTCAATCCCGAAGCCGCGCAATGGCTGGCGGACACCAGCGATGCCGGTTTGACCGATCTGCTGCCGCCGGCGTCGGCGGTTGACCCTGCGCACGCGGATGGACGCGCTACTCGCGCCACCTCGGAGACAATGAATTCCGAGGCGGTGGCCGCTACGGCGGAAAGACTGGCAGCCACCTTCAACCTGCGGTTGCCCGACCTGGGGTCCTCAGTTCAGCTAGCTGCCCCACCGCCGGGGGATCGCCGCCCGATGTTGTGGCTCGAAGTGATGAAGCCGATGGCCAGCAACGCCGTCGACCGCGAGGCGGCGCATCTGCGGGCGTTTCTGACCTTTGCCGAACACGCGCAACGGTTCGCCCTCGACCAGGCGCATTCCCTCGCCGAACCGGCCGATTCGCGGGCCGCCATCGCCGACTGGCTGTACTGGAAACACCTCAGCGGGCTGCTGCACGCCGCCCTGAACCCGAAGCTCGCGGCCTGCGGATGACGGACGGCACCGCGCGGTTCGTGCGCTAGGCCCGGATGTCGGCGGTGAGCGCGTCGGTCAATCTGACCAGATCCGCCGGAGGGACCGCGACGTCCCAATGCCGCTTCCCGGCGCTGCACAGCACCCGGTCCCACGTGAGGGCCGAGCTGTCTACCACCGTCCGAAGTTTCCTACGCTGACCAAACGGCGAGATGCCGCCGACCACGTATCCGGTTGTCCGTTCGGCGTCGGCGGGCTCGGCCATGCTGGCCTTGGCCGCCCCCAACGCCGAGGCGGCGGCCTTCAACGACAACCGCGACGGCACCGGCACGACCGCGACCGCAAACTCGCCGGGTAGCGCGATGACCAGAGTCTTGAACACCTGCTCGGGCGCGATATCTGTGCGGTCCGAGAGGTCCGTGACAGCCTCGAAGTGCAAGAGTTCGTGTGTCACACCGGCTTTGATGAGCGCGGCGACCCCCGGTGTTGCGGCCCTGGCCACGCTGGTGCACCTCAGGGCTGCGTGTACCCCGGCGGGTTGACCTCTTCCACCCACAGGTCCACGCCCAGCTTGGTTCCGGGCACGCAGTTGTAGATCGAAAGGTCGCTCACTCCCGACTCGAGCAGCACGTCCTCGCACAGCGCCGAGTTGCCGGTGTACTCGCGGGAGTTCTTGTTGAGGATGACGTAGGCCGCATCGGCATAGACATCGGGTTTGCGGGCCCGTCCCATCGCCTCGTCGCCGCCGAGCAGGTTCTGCACCGCGGCGGTTGCCACCAGGGTGCGGGGCCACAGCGTGTTCGAGGCGATGCCCTCGTCGCGCATCTCCTCGGCGATTCCCAACGCGCACAGCGTCATACCGAACTTGGCCATCATGTATGCGGTCGGCTTCAGCCACTTCTTGTCCAGCTGCACCGGCGGAGAAAGCGTCAAGATGTGCGGGTTTTCCCGGCCCTTCAGGTGCGGGATGCACGCCTGCGACACCGCATAGGTGCCGCGCACCTGGATGCCGTTCATCAGGTCGAACCGCTTCATTGGCACTTCGGTGATGGACCCGAGGTTGATGGCGGAGGCATTGTTGACGCAGATGTCGATGCCGCCGAACTGTTCCACCGTCTTGGCAACGGCGGCGCTGACGGAGTCCGGGTCGCGGACGTCCCCGACGATCGGCAGTGCCTGACCGCCGGCTTCCTCGAGCTCTTTGGCTGCCGTGTATACGGTGCCCGGAAGCTTCGGGTGGGGTTCGGCGGTCTTGGCGATCAGTGCGATGTTCGCACCGTCTTGTGCGGCCCGCTTGGCGATCGCCAGGCCGATACCGCGGCTGGCGCCGGAGATGAACATGGTCTTGCCGTTAAGGGACATGGCGTCACACTAACGCCACCCTGGATCAGCGAGGTTTGCGGGATCGCGGATCGGTCGGGAAATAGCGGGCGAGAAAATGCCGTTGATTGATTGCGGTCTCATCAACCGTGGGCGTTGGTGGGATGAGGGAGCCGAAGGAAAGGGCGGACTGACGCGGACATTGTCAGTCGTGGCCTTTAGATTGGGAGGAGGGAGCTTGGTGTCGACCTCGACGAGCCTGCTGGGCGAGGAGCGGTTGGGGCGCTTCCCTGCGAGTCCGGCGTCGGTAGCGACGCTGTCCGGTGGCACCTCGACCGAAGGGACCGTGTTTATCAAGATGGCCGACATCGATGGTGTGACCCTGGCTGAGGCGCCCGACCCGGAGCCGCCTGAGGAGACTGACGAGCAGCTGACTGCGCGCTTCGAGCGCGACGCGATTCCCCTGTTGGACCAGCTGTACGGCGGCGCGCTGCGGATGACGCGCAATCCGGCCGATGCCGAGGATCTGCTGCAGGAGACCATGGTCAAGGCCTACGCGGGTTTTCGTTCTTTCCGGGAGGGCACCAATCTCAAAGCGTGGCTGTACCGGATTCTGACCAATACCTACATCAACAGCTATCGCAAGAAGCAGCGACAGCCCGCGGAATATCCCACCGACGAGATCACCGATTGGCAGCTGGCATCCAACGCCGAGCATTCCTCGACCGGGCTGCGTTCGGCCGAGGTCGAGGCCCTCGAGGCGTTGCCGGACACTGAGATAAACGAGGCGCTGCAGGCATTGCCGGAAGAATTCCGGATGGCGGTCTACTACGCCGACGTGGAGGGTTTTCCCTACAAGGAGATCGCCGAGATCATGGACACGCCGATCGGGACTGTGATGTCGCGGCTACACCGGGGCAGACGGCAGCTGCGCACCCTGTTGGCGGATGTGGCCAAGGAACGTGGCTTCGTCCGCGGTGAGCAGGCCCACCAGGAGGTGTCTTCATGAGCGAAGTTCCCGGCTCACCCGACTCGTTGCCGGACAATGAGGATTCGCACGGCTACTTTGGCTGTGCGGAGGTGATCGCCGAGGTGTGGACCTTGCTTGATGGCGAGTGCACCCCGGAAACGCGCCAGAAGCTGCGCAAGCACCTCGAGGCATGCCCCGGATGCCTGAAGCATTACGGGCTCGAGGAGCGGATCAAGCTACTGATTGCCACCAAGTGTCAGGGCGAGAAGGCCCCGGAGGGGCTGCGGGAGCGGGTACGCCTACAGATCAGCTGCACCACCATCATCCGGGGCGGCGAGTAACGAGCGATCGACAAAACCGCCCGCTCAGCGGGCTGGCCGCGGGGCGGGTAGCCTTCGGCTTGCTTGGCTGGGCGGGCGGGCGGTTATGCCGCTGAGCTAGGCGTTTGGCCGCTTGCCGTGGTTGGCCTTGCTGTGCTTGCGGTCGCGCTTCTTACGGCCACGCTTGGCCATGATGAACCTCCGTAGTTGGTCGATGCAGGGCGGCCAGGTTCCGCCCGGGTTGTCGCAAGTGTCTCACGCGGGAGTCAGTGCCACCGCACTAGCCCGCGCGCCGCGACCCCGGGTGGCCTTATGGTTCGATATACATGAGCCGATAGACCAGCAGCCGGCATGTGCAATGGCCGAACCGAGTGGGGTGAAGATGTCCGAGGATGTTCGCGCCGAGATCGTGGCCAGCGTGCTCGAAGTCGTTGTCAGTGAAGGTGACCAGATCGGCAAAGGCGACATAGTCGTGCTGCTGGAGTCGATGAAGATGGAGATCCCGGTCCTGGCTGAAATCGGCGGCACCGTGAGCAAAGTGAGTGTGGCCGTGGGTGACGTTATCCAGGCCGGCGACCTCATCGCGGTGATCAGTTAGCCCTTGAACCCAAAAACCCCGCGTCCGGGAGCGACTCTGGAGCCTGTTGATGTCCACTCTCGGTAATTTGCTGGCCGAAAACACGATGCTGCCCGGCAATGCGGTGGACCACCTCCATGCGGTGGTGGGGGAGTGGCAACTGCTCGCCGACTTGTCCTTTGCCGACTACCTGATGTGGGTTGCCCGAGACGATGGCGCCCTGGTCTGTGTGGCGCAATGCCGGCCCAACACAGCGCCGACGGTTCTGCAGACCGACGCGGTGGGCAGCGTCGTCGAAGCCGATCGGCTGCCGCTGGTCGCCGAGACGTTCGCCTCCGGTAGCGCCCGGCGTGACAGCGATGCCGACCAACAACACTTGGGCCAGCTGCCTGGGCCGAGCATCGAGGCCTCCCCGGTGCGCTACGGCGATCAGGTGGTCGCGGTGTTGACGCAGCATCAAACCGCGGTCGCCGCCGAACGCGCGTCCGGACACTTGGAGAGCGCCTACCGGGACTGCGCCACCGACCTGCTGCAGATGTTGGCCGAGGGCACCTTCCCCGATGTCGGTGACGTCGCCATGTCGCGTTCGACGCCGCGGGCCGGTGACGGCTTCATCCGCCTCGATGTCGACGGTGTCGCCATCTACGCCAGCCCCAACGCGTTGTCGGCCTACCACCGGATGGGTTTGACCACCGAGTTGGAGGGCCACGAGCTGATCGAAGTGACGCGGCCGCTGATTTCGGATCCGTTTGAGGCCGAAGAAGTGGCTGAGCACGTCCGAGATCTGCTGGTCGGTGGCAGAAGTATGCGGATGGAGGTCGACGCCGGAGGCGCGACGGTACTGCTGCGTACTTTGCCCTTGGTGGTGGGCGGTGTCAGCGCCGGAGCCGCCATTCTCATTCGTGACGTCACCGAGGTGAAGCGCCGGGACCGGGCCCTGATCTCCAAGGACGCGACAATCCGCGAAATTCACCACAGGGTGAAAAACAACCTGCAGACCGTTGCTGCGTTACTGCGGTTGCAGGCCCGACGCACCACCAATGCCGAGGGGCGAGAGGCGCTGATCGAGTCGGTGCGCCGGGTTTCGTCGATCGCGTTGGTGCACGACGCGCTGTCGATGTCCGTCGATGAGCAGGTCAACCTCGATGAGGTCATCGACCGGATCTTGCCGATCATGAACGATGTGGCGTCAGTGGATAGGCCGATCCGGATCAACCGCGTCGGTGACCTCGGCGTGCTGGACTCCGATCGCGCGACCGCCCTGATCATGGTGATCACCGAGTTGGTTCAGAACGCGATCGAGCATGCATTTGATCCCGCGGCTCAGGGGGCGGTGACCATTCGGGCCGAGCGCTCGGCGCGCTGGCTCGATGTTGTGGTGCACGACGATGGACGTGGCCTTCCCTCCGGTTTCAGCTTGGAGAAGTCCGACAGCCTGGGCCTGCAGATTGTGCGCACCCTGGTGTCAGCGGAGCTGGATGGCTCGCTGGGGATGCGAGAAGCGCCCGGGCGAGGTACCGACGTGGTGCTTCGAGTGCCAATCGGTCGCCGGGGCCGGCTGCTGGCCTAATGCAGCGCGCAACAATACGGCCCCGACGCGTTGTCGGGGCCGTACAGCTGCGTACCGAGTTGTCAGACTCCGCTGCGGGCCTTGGTCCGTGCGTTGCGGCGCTTTAGGGCGCGTCGCTCGTCTTCGCTCATACCGCCCCAGACGCCCGAGTCCTGGCCCGTGTTCAGGGCCCAGCTGAGGCAATCGGTGGTCACAGGGCACCGATTACAGACCAGTTTCGCGTCAGCGATCTGCGCGATTGCCGGACCGCTGTTCCCAACCGGGAAGAACAGCTCCGGATCTTCGTCACGGCAGACCGCCTTGTGGCGCCAATCCATTAGTCACTACTCCTCACTAAGTGTCCTCACTAAGTGCGCGGCAATGCGCACAGCCGATTTTTCCTTGGCGGTTAACGATGTGCACAAGAAAAGGTTTCTGTAGCCCTACATGTCTTCGCATGCAACCTTTTGATCGTTTCACAGGCTTCGCAGATGTCAATAGTGTTACGTGAGCGCGTGGGCTATCTCACTTTGGTGATCTCTTACCAAAGCCCTTATACAGTTGTACTACACTGCCCCGTCGGTTGAGGGTAGATTGGCTGTCGCAACCTTGTCACGACTTGGTTTTTCCCAGCTCAGCAGGGATTTTTGGAGGGAGGGGCGACCACCGCCACCGCTTCCGGAACGGCCCTGAACGTCATGGTTTGGCGCACCCCAAGGTAGTCCCCGTCGAACTGACAGGCCACCGGCGCGGCTGTGCTGGTAACACGCAGGCTTGGGACGTCGTCGTCGCGGACGAGGCGTTTGCTGTCGAACTTCCGTCGTTTGGCCAGCATCTGCCGCAGCAGCCGCAGCGTCGGGATCGTCTTCATGTTCCTCATGGCAAACACTCCGAGGCCCGTTTCGAAGGTGCAGCCCGGATTGGTCCACACCGGCCGGTTGTCCACGAAGGTCCAGGGACTGGCGTTGGACACGAAGACAAAGCTCACCTCCGTGACCGATTCACGGCCCGGAATCTCCAGCTTGAGTGCGGGTTCGCGGCCGGCGTTGGACAGCATGGCGGGCACCGTCGCGCGGACATAGCGCCAGGGAGTGACTTTCCTGCCGCCGTCGCGCTCGGCTTCTACCGCGGCGACCACCTCGGCGTCCACGCCCATGCCGGTGTTGAAGGCGGCCCAGCGCTCGCCGCAGTCGATCAGTCCGATTCGACGCCACTGCGGGCGGCGGCGGTAGTCATCGAGCAGCTGAAGCAGCTGGTTGGTGGCGGCAACGGGGCCGTGCGAGATCCCGAGCGACCTGGCCAGGACGTTTGCCGAGCCGCCGGGAATGACCGCGATGGCCGGCAGCGGGCCGGTCGGGGTTGAGTCGGGGCGGCCCAGGGCTCCGGCGTTGTTGATTAGCAGGCTTGTGAGCTGGGTTGATGATCTTTGGTGCCGCGCTATTGGGGCCGGAGTGTAGGCACGGGCTATCTGGAGAACGATCGAGTTGGTTACTGTTCGTCGTTGGTCTGGAGTTGCCCGTGCCTACCGTTTCAGTATTGCCTGTGTCGTCGGTTCCAGAGGTGTTCGACCGCTGGAGTCCTGGTGAGCGCAGCGAGCTCATCGGATCGGAGTTTCTCGATGTGTTGGCCTCGGTGCCAGACCCGAGGGACCCACGCGGTCGGAGGTATTCGCTGATGGCTTTGTTGGCGATCGCGGTTCTGGCCACTGCCGCGGGGATGCGCGGCTATGCTGGTTTTGCCACATGGGCGGCCACCGCTCCCGATGATGTGTTGGCCCAATTAGGGGTCCGGTTCCGGCGGCCCAGTGAGAAGACCTTCCGCGCTGTTTTGTCTCGGCTAGACCCCGCCGACCTCAACGCCAGGATGGGCAGTTACTTCACTGCACACGTGGCCAGCAGCGACCCCAGTGGATTGGTGCCGATCGCGTTGGACGGCAAGATGCTGCGTGGTGCTTTACGCGCCAAAGCGACAGCCACGCATCTCGTGTCGGTGTTCGCCCACCGTGCCCGATTGGTGCTCGGTCAACTCGCTGTCGCCGAGAAAAGCAATGAAATTCCCTGCGTACGTGCCCTGCTCACGCTGCTGCCGGGTAGCTTGCGGTGGCTGGTCACCGTGGATGCGATGCATACCCAGGTCGTCACCGCGAAGTTGATCTGCGCCACCTTGAAGTCGCACTACCTGATGATCGTCAAGTCCAACCAAGCCAAAATACTTGCGCGTATCACCGCGCTGCCCTGGGCCGAGGTGCCCGCAGCCGCTACCGACGACTCCCGCGGCCACGGCCGTGTCGAGACCCACACCCTGCAAATCATCACCGCTGCACGAGGAATCGGCTTCCCCTACGCAAAACAAATCATCCGGATCACTCGTGAACGCTTGATCACCGCCACCGACCAGCGCAGCGTGGAGGTGGTCTATGCCATCTGCAGCCTGCCGTTCGAGCACGCCCGCCCTACCGCGATCATGACCTGGATGCGTCAACACTGGGGAATCGAGAACAGCCTGCACTGGATACGCGACGTCACCTTCGACGAAGACCGTCAAAGGGCACATACCGGAAACGGCGCACAGGTCCTAGCAACGCTACGCAACACCGCGATCAATCTGCACCGCCTCAACGGCGCCGACAACATCGCCGAAGCCTGCCGGATCACCGCTTTGACCGCCAACCGCCGCCTAGACCTCCTCAATCCACAATTCCCCAGCTCACAAGCCTGCTAATCAACAACGCCGGAGCCCTGCGGGGCGGCCCAGGACTCCGTTGATCACTCCGCTTACCGTGCCGTCGCCGCCGTGCACAACCACCAGGTCCACGCTGGCGGCGGCGGCCGCTTCGCCCAGCTCGGTGGCGTGGCCACGATGTTTGGTGTGTTCGATGTCGAGATCCAGGCGGCCCTTGAGCGCGTTGACCACCAGTTCGCGATCCGCCGGTGTGATGGAGGTGGCGGTTGGGTTGACGATCAACACGGCGCGCATGAGGCATGAGCCTAGGCCGTGTAAACCTGCTGCGTCGGTGTCGTCTGTTTCGGGTTAGCCGCGCCATCGGACGCCCCGGCGCCGTGAGTGCGCCTCGGCGTGGCCCCACGACTACGCTGAGGCTGTGACTGTGCCAGCCCCGACCCCCATCCGCGGCGCTGGAGTGGTCGTGGCGGTGCAGGGGACCGCAGGGCTGATCGTGGCGGCGGTGTTGGCAGTGCGCGGGCTCGCAGGGGCCGATCAGCGCCAGGTCAACGGCCTGGGCACCGCGGTGTGGTTTGTCCTCATCGGTGCCGCGGTGCTGGCCGCTGGATGTGCTCTGGTGGCCGGTAGGCGCTGGGGTCGGGGGCTGGCCGTGGTCACCCAGCTACTGCTGTTGCCGGTTGCCTGGTATCTGACCGCTGATTCGCACCAGCCGGTGTTCGGCATTCCGCTGGGGGCCGTGGCACTGACCGTGTTGCTGCTGCTGTTCAGCCCCCCATCGCTGCGCTGGGCCGGCGCCGGGGATCAGCGGGGTCCGGCCAGTGCCACCAAATCCGGGCCAGACAGCCGGTAGGTGGTCCATTCGTTCTGCGGCTGCCCGCCGACGGCGTCGTAGACCGCAATGGCATTGGAGTTCCAGTTCAGCACCGCCCAGGACAGCCGCGTGTAACCGTTGTCCAGGCATTCGGCGGCCAGCGTCGCCAGCAGCCTTCGGGCCAGCCCACGCCGGCGGAATTGCGGCCGCACGTAAAGGTCTTCCAAGTAGATCCCGGCGGCGCCGTCCCAGGTGGAGAAGTTCAGAAACCACAGCGCCATCGCCGCGATCTGACCGTCGATCTCGACGATGTGTCCCCGCACCGTCGGCAGAGCTCCGAAAAGTGCTGTGAATATCTGCTTTTCGCTGACCGTGCATTGGTCGGCGGCGCGCTCGAACTCGGCGAGCTCGCGGATCATGGCGGTAATTTCAGCGGTGTCTTCCGGCTTGGCCCGGCGGATGTTCTCGGTCATTGTTTGACTCCTAGAGCGGTCAATATTGTGGCGAATTTCGTTGTGGTCTCGTCGACTTCGTCATCGGGATTGGATTCGGCGACAATGCCGCCACCGGCGTGCGCCAGCGCGGTGCGCCGGTCGGCTGACAACTGTGCGCAGCGAATGGACACCACCCAGTAGCCGTCACCGCCCGCGTCGCACCAGCCGACTGTTCCCGCGTAGAAACCGCGGTCGCCCTCCAGCGAGGCGATGAGCTCGCTGGCGGCGTTCGTCGGCACACCGCCCACCGCGGGGGTGGGGTGCAGTGCCAATGCCAGATCGATTGCCGTAGTAGCGGTATCGCGCAGTTTACCAATGACTGGAGTGCACAGATGCCAGACCGCGGCGGTACCGGTCAGTTCGGGCTCCGGTGCGATTTTCAGCTTGTCGCAGAGCGGCTCCAGCGCCTCGCGCATGGTGTCGATCACCAGTTGATGCTCGTGTCGGTTCTTGGCCGAACCGGCCAACGCCGTCGCGTTGGCGGCGTCGATCTCCGGATCCGCGGAGCGTGGCGCGGAGCCGGCGAAGGGTTGGCAGGTGACCTGATCGCCGAATCGGGCGACCAGCAGCTCGGGGCTGGCGCCCACCAGGGCCGCTCCGGTGTAGCAGTCTCCAGCCGCGGTCAGGTCGACCAGATAGCCGTAGGACGTGGGGTTGGTCGCCATCAGCCTGCGCAGGACGACTCGAGGGTCCAGAGCGGTCTCCGCGGTCAACTGCAGGGCCCGCGCCAGCACCACCTTGTGCAGCAAGCCCTGCGGTGCGGCCAGCTGATCTCGCGCGCGGGTGATCCGGGCGCGGTGTTCGGCAAGTGGCGGCACCGCGGCGCTGATGCGCACCCTGGGCGGCGCTTCGGTGGGCCAGTCGGGCAGCCCCGTCACGCGTCGCACCGACGTCGGCACCATCAGCGCCGCTGGTTGGCTTACGTCGAAAGGCAACGCGCCCAACAATATTGGTGCTGATCCTGAGCGCAGTGCGGCCTGGGCCGCCGCAATTTCGGAGTAACTGGTACGCACCCCTTCGGCAATCAGATTTCCCCGGGGCCCGCACAGTGCGAACGGCGGTTCGCTGGCTCTCAACTGTCCGAAAACCCTTTCAATCCGAGCGCGCTCAGCTGACGCACCCCGTGCTCGAATCCGCAAATGGCGATGGAAGCGGTGGGCATGTAGAACCGGCTGCCTTCGACCAATGCCAATTCGACCCAACGCGTTGTCACCGACCGGGAGAAGTGGCTGTGGCTGGCGAACACCACATCACGTGAAGTCATGTGTTCCAGCGCAAGTGCGATGGCCCGGTCGGCGCGCTCAGTGACCTGCTGCACGGATTCCCCGCCGGGGCATCCGTGCGTCCAGACCAGCCAATTCGGCTCGAATTCGCGGATCTGCGGCGTGATCAGGCCTTCGTAGGAACCGTAATCCCACTCGGCGACCAGTTCGGAGACCGTATCGACGGTCAGCCCGGCCAACTCGGCGGTGGCCAGGGTTCGCTTGCGGGGACTGCTGATCACCAGCGGATTGTCGAGTTCGAGCTCGTTGAGCGCCCGCCCAGCCAGCTCCGCTTGCGCGCGGCCGGTTTCGGTCAGCTCGATGTCGGTTCGACCCGTGTGCTTGCCCGATTTCGACCATTCGGTGTCGCCGTGGCGGAGCAGCAGGAGTCGGTGGTTGTGCACGCCCATGCCGAACGATTGTGCCGGACGACATGCCGGACCCATCGCCCCAGCCAGACTGACGAGTACATGCCAGGATGACACTGTGACAGAGATCCGGGTACTGGCGGTGGCCAACCAGAAGGGCGGAGTGGCCAAGACGACGACGGTGGCCTCCCTCGGTGCGGCAATGGTGGACAAGGGACGGCGGGTGCTGCTGGTCGATTTGGATCCGCAGGGGTGCTTGACCTTCTCGCTGGGCCACGACCCCGACAAACTGGCGGTGTCCGTGCATGAGGTGTTGCTCGGGGAAGTCGAGCCGAGCGCCGCGTTGGTGACGACGCTGGAGGGAATGACGCTGCTGCCGGCCAACATCGACTTGGCCGGCGCCGAGGCGATGTTGTTGATGCGGGCCGGTCGTGAGTACGCGCTCAAACGGGCGCTGGCCAAATTGTCGGACGAGTTCGACGTCGTCATCATCGACTGCCCGCCGTCGCTGGGTGTGCTCACGCTCAACGGGTTGACGGCCGCCGACGAGGTCATCGTCCCGCTGCAATGCGAGACGCTGGCGCACCGCGGCGTGGGACAGTTCCTGCGCACGGTCTCCGACGTGCAGCAGATCACCAATCCAGACCTACGGTTGCTGGGCGCCTTGCCGACGCTGTACGACCCGCGTACCACCCACACCCGCGACGTGCTGCTTGACGTCGCCGATCGGTACAGCCTGGCGGTGCT
Source organism: Mycobacterium ulcerans subsp. shinshuense (assembly GCF_002355775.1). Taxonomy (NCBI): domain Bacteria; kingdom Bacillati; phylum Actinomycetota; class Actinomycetes; order Mycobacteriales; family Mycobacteriaceae; genus Mycobacterium; species Mycobacterium ulcerans. The sequence continues at coordinate 1,517,590 of NZ_AP017624.1, forward strand.
GGCGCCACCGATCCCACGCACCGTGCGATTCGCCGAAGCCACCGCGTCGGGTTCGTCGGTGCTGGCCGGACGCAAGAACAAGGGCGCGCTGGCCTATCGCGAGCTGGCGCAGGCACTGCGCAAACACTGGAAGACCGGCAAGCCCCTGCCCACCTTCACGGTCGAGCCCTAGCCGCGCCCGGGCACCCCGACACTCAGCCGAGCGCCACCACGGCGTCGCCGCGTTGCTCGATCACCGTGGAACCCACCACGACCGGGATCACCGCCGAGGTGTTCGGCTGTCGGTCCACCGGGATGTAGCGAATGCTGGCGCCGCTGACCGGGTCGTAGACACCCAAGGCGCCGGTGACCGGTACCAGCAGCTGGCCGGCCATCATCACCCCCGGGCCCAGGGGCGCGGCCGTGTCACCGGCGGCGATGGTGTACCGCTGGGTCAATTTTCCGGTGTTGAAGACCAGCAACGCATCGCCGGTCCACCAGGTCACCAGGTTGCCGGTCTGAGACACCACGGCCGCCGGTGACGGGGGTTTGGGCAGCAGGGTGCTTGCCGTGGTGGTTCCGGTTTCGTCGATCACCTCGACGTGGGGTTGCGGCGATGGAAGGTACACCGCGGTGTTGTTCTGCGAGACGATCAGCACGCGTGCGCCCGACCCGGCGCGAATCCCGGGCTCGGGCACGATCCGTTGCTCGGGTTCGTCTTCTTCCTTGCCGGGGCGCAGCAGCACCAGCCGCAGGTCCGCCTGGTCCTGGCAGGCTTCGAGCACCGAGACCGCCGAAGAGCTCGCCGCGGCCGACTCCAGCGTGCATCCGGAGTGCAGGCCCCGGTTTGCCGGTTTCACCCGAGCGTCGGTCTCGCCGTAGGACAGCATCCGAACCATGTCGGACCGCCACAGTTCCAGGCGGGTGCTGCCGGCCGACAGCACCGTGGTGCCATCGGAGGACAGCCGCACCTTTGGGTCCGCGTAGCTGCTGCGGGCGGGGCCGCGACGACCGGTCGATCCGTCGATGGTGCTCACCTGGCCGCAACCACGATCATCGCGGTACGCCGCGACGGCATAGCGATACACCCAGCTCACGCCGCACAGGTCGGTGTCGCGCGAGTAGCTCCACAGCGTCTCACCGGTGGTCGGGTTCCGCCCTTCCACCAGGCGTCCCGCGCCGGTGGCCACGGTCCCGCCCGCCACCATCGGCACGCGGGTGGCCGGGCTGTTAGCCGTCCAGAGCTGCTTGAGCGTGCCCGGCACCTCCCGGGCGGGGCTCGGGTTGGGTGCCGGAGCGGCGGCCGGCCGGCTGACGGTCGCCCGCGCATCACTGGTCCACCAGATCAGCAACGTGACGAGCGCGATGACCACCACGATCGCTGCGGCGGCCAGGATGTCACCCCTGGTGCGCCGTTCCGGCTTCACCATGCGCGGGTGCAGGTTCAGTTAGCCGATGCGGCGGCGTTGTCTTGGACGCCGGCAGGCTTGCGGCGGCGGCGACGGCGCCGGGTGGCCCCGGCGTTGCCGGACGGAGAGCTCGCACCGAAACCCGACCCCGTCTCGGTGGCCGTCTCGCCACTGGCCACCGGCGTGGTGGCGGGATGTCCGGTGACCGGCTTGCCGCCGCGGGTGCGCCGCCGGCGCCCAGCGTCCGAGCGCGCGCGCCCCGACTTCTCGCCCTGCTGGTCGTCCTGTTTTTCCGTCGTACGGGGCTTGGACCCGGACTTGCTCGGCGGGCCGACGGTGCCAGCGGCATCGGTCGGGATCGACAGCTCGGTGTAGAGATGCGGCGAGCTGGAGTACGTCTCGGCCGGGTCGGGTGAGCCCAGGCCCAATGCCTTGTCGATCATCGTCCAGCGGGGCAGTTCATCCCAATCCACCAGCGTGACGGCGACGCCGGTGCGGCCGGCCCGGCCGGTGCGCCCGATGCGGTGGACGTACATCTTCTCGTCCTCGGGGCACTGGTAGTTGATGACGTGGGTGACGTCGTCGATGTCGATACCGCGCGCGGCGACATCGGTGGCCACCAGCACGTTGACGCTGCCGCTGCGGAAGGACTTGAGGGCCTTCTCGCGGGCCACCTGTCCGAGGTCACCGTGCACGGCGCCCACCGCGAAACCGCGCTCGTTCAGCTCGTCGGCAACCTTCTGCGCGGTGCGCTTGGTGCGGGTGAAGATCATCGTCGCGCCCCGCTCCCGAGCCTGCAGCACCCGGGTGACCAGCTCGACCTTGTCCAGGACGTGGGCGCGGTAGACGAACTGCTCAGTGGTGTCGTGCACCGCCAGCGAGTGCGGCGCCTCGGCCCGGATGTGGGTGGGCTGGATCATGAAGGTCCGCGCCAGCGTGATGATCGGGTCTGGCATGGTCGCCGAGAACAGCATCGACTGCCGGTCCGCGGGAATCTGGCGCAGGATGCGCTCGATATCGGGCAGGAAGCCCAAGTCGAGCATCTCGTCCGCTTCGTCGAGGGCCAGCACGGACAATCCGCCCAGCTGTAGATGGCCCTGCTGGCTCAGGTCGAGCAGCCGGCCGGGGGTGCCGACCACGACGTCAGCGCCGGCCCGCAGGGCCTCGATCTGCGGCTCGTAGGCGCGTCCGCCATAGATCGAGACCACCGACAGCGGGCGCTGGTCGCCGGTCTCGGTGGTGGCGGTGAGGTACTTGGCGGCCACCGCCAGGTCCTCGGTGACCTGCAAGCACAGCTCGCGAGTGGGGACCACGACCAAGGCGCGGGGGGCGCCGGTCAGCGGTCGCACGCCGGTTCCGGAGCTGACCCGATGCAGCAGCGGCACGCCGAACGCGAAGGTCTTGCCCATGCCCGTGCGGGCCTGGCCGATCAGATCGTCTCCGGCCAGTGCCAGCGGCAGGGTGAGTTCTTGGATGGCGAAAGGACACTCGATGTCCCGTTCGCCCAGTGCGCGTACTATTTCGTCGCGAACTCCAAGTTCAGCAAATGTTTTTGGGGTTGTTTCGGTTGTGCTTTTCAGCGCAGTCATACGGGAGTGAAGAGCCTTTCGGTGACAGTATCGGTATTTATTGGTCGGTCATCTCAATCGCGGTTCATCGCGCGCACGAGTTTCCGACTCCGATACGTCGCCGAGTCGCCGGCCCACCGCTCGCCTGGGCGGGGCCAGCTACGTGCACGCACATTGCACTGGTAGCGGCAGCACAAACATACGGCCGCTACCTAACCTTCATCATAGCTGGTCGGCTCACGGCCACCGGCTTTCCGTCGTTCTCGCCGACTAGAGTGTTGCCATGACTTCGCCCTCATCCGCCGATCAGGTGGCCGATTCGACCGGGCCACAGCTATCGGCGGATCACCCGGCGTCAACGAGTTGTTCGCATTGCTGGCCTATGGCGAGGTGGCCGCCTTCTACCGGCTGACCGACGAGGCGCGGATGGCCCCGGACCTGTGGGGACGTGTTTCGATGGCGAGCATTGCGTCGGCTGAGATGGGGCATTACGAGCTGTTGCGGGACGCGCTGGAACGGCGCGGTGTCGATGTGGTGCCGGCCATGTCCAAGTACGTCTCGCCGCTGGAGAATTACCACCGGCTGACCACGCCGAGTACGTGGCTGGAAGCCTTGGTGAAGACCTATGTGGGTGACGCACTGGCCGCCGATCTCTACCTGCAGATCGCGGGCGGGCTGCCCGATGAAGTTGCGGACGTGGTCCGGGCGGCGTTGGCCGAGACCGGCCACTCTCAGTTCGTTATCGCTGAGGTGCGTGCCGCGGTGACAACCAGCGGGAAACAGCGCAGTCGGCTGGCGCTGTGGTCGCGTCGTCTGTTGGGCGAGGCCATCACGCAGGCCCAGTTCCTGCTGGCCGACCACGACGAGCTGGTCGACCTGGTGGTCGCCGGTACCGGTGGTCTCAGCCAGCTCGGCACGTTCTTCGAACGTCTGCAGTAGACGCATGACAAGCGGATGAGTGAGCTCGGCCTCGGCTGACTGCCCTCGGCGCTAGCGGGTGCACGTCGCGATGATCGACGTGTTGGTGGATGCCACCACCAGCTGTCCCTGCGCGTTGACAATCGCGCAGTTCAAACGGCCGTAGATGCTGGTCGCGACCACCGACTCGGTCTGCACGCCCGGGTTCAAGACCACCATCTTGGTCCAGGGCAGGGCCACATTGAACTCGGTGACGGGGAAGCCGCGTGCGTCGGTGTAGACGATGTTCACCATGTCCAGGAGTTGCTTGGTTCCGGTCACGCGATAGATGACGGTGCGCGGATTCAGCGCGGCCGAGGGGGGTTCGGCGGGTAGCGGCTGCATGCCCGGCAGCGGCGCCACGGCGGTGGGTGGCCACGTCGGCGCTGCGCCCGGTGGTGTCACCGTTGTGAAGGTTTTCGGGGGGAGTTGGGACGCGGAGGTGCCGGGGCCTGGCCTGGTGCTGGTGCTGGGATAGGGAGCCGTCCGCGGTGGCGCTGATGGCGCAGTGGTGCGCGGTGTCGTAGAGATGACTGTCCGCGGCGTCGGAACGCCAACCTTGCCCTTGGTGGTCGCGCTGTCGCCACTATTGATCACGAGCGCGGTCGTGATGGCGCCCAGGGCCACCACGACGCCCAGCACCGCGGCGACGGGGCGCCACCGGCGATCCGCCGGCCAGGCGAGGTCCGCATAGCTGTCTGGGTATTCGTCTTGGTCGTCTTGGCTGTCTTGGTAGCCGTAGTCGCTGTAGCCGCCATAGCTCTCATCGTCCGGGTAGTCCTCGACGTCCCGGACGGTGTCGTACTGGGTGTGAGCTGAGTTGCTGATGGGGCCGATGGTATCTACGCGACGGTGCCGCTTCAGGGCTGCGATGGCGTGTCGGGCCAGGTTAGACCCAATTGTGATGAACCAATCTGCTAGCCGTGACCTGCTGGTACGGGCCGACAGGCCGATGTGCGGCGCCTCGAACGCGTCTACTAGCCTGCTGCTGATACGTCGACGACGGAGTAGCAACGGAAGGGGCCCCCGTGGAGGTCAAGATCGGAATCACGGACAGTCCGCGCGAGCTGGTGTTCGGCAGCGCGCAGACGCCCGGCGAGGTCGAAGAACTCGTCAGCGCAGCGCTGCGTGATGACTCGGGCTTGTTGAGCTTGGACGACGAGCGGGGCCGTCGGTTCTTGGTCGCCGCCGCCAAGATCGCCTATGTCGAGATCGGAGTGGCCGACGCCCGTCGGGTTGGCTTCGGGGTCGGTGCGGAAGCGGCGCGCAGCTAAGACCGAGCCAGCGGCACGTGCGACAGTCCGCCCCAGGCGAACTGCACGGTGCCTTCGATGGCATCCGACTTGGAGATCGGCCTGTCGGAGTCCAGCCAGTATCGGGCGCAGTCGACGCTCATGCTGACCAGGGCTACCGCGATCATCCGCGCTCGGTGCGGGTCCAGCCCGGAATCGGCGCTGATCAGGGCGAACACCGCGTCGATGCAGGATTCGGTGGCAACCCGCACTTGCGCGGCGACCTCGGGTTCGGTGACGTAGTCGTTTTCGAAGATCAGCCGGTAACCCTGGCTGTCGTGCTCGATGAAGTCGAAGAACGCCTGAACCGCGGCATACAGCCGTCCCCGGTTGTCGGTGGTCGTGCGCAGAGCTTGCTGTACCCCGGCCACCAGCTTGTCCACGTGCCGATTCAATACCGCCAGATAGAGTTCGAGCTTGCTCGAAAAGTGTTGGTAAAGAACAGGTTTACTGACGCCCGCCCGTTCGGCGATCTCGTCCATGCCGGCGGCGTGGTAGCCGCGATCGACGAAAACGTCGCTGGCGACGATGAGCAGCTGGCCGCGTCGCTCGTCTCGGGGCAGTCGGTTACCGCGCGCTTTGGGGGTCGCGCCCTCAGTCGACCGCACGCGGTCGGCTGATCTGACGGCGCGGTGCTGCGCCGCCTTGGCGAGATCGCTCATCGGTCCTCATCTGCTTGTCGGCCACTTGCCAACCCCGCGGCCGCACTGTTTGTCGCAACGACATTACTACCCGCGCCGCCGGGTCGATCCTTACTGGACGCTATCGGTGCCGGTGGATAGTAGTCGGACGGTCCATTCGGGCGTGCCAGGGGTCTACTCAGCGATGGCTGTGCCATCCTGGGAAAATGACGCATCCGCGCCCGTCGCGCAGCTCCGGTCAGGTACCTGTGCTGCGTGATGAGTGGCGAGAGCCCTTACGGGCCCAACGTGACCCCCTCGGCCAGGCGACCGGGCGGGCCCGCGTCGATCGGGACCGGCCGCGCCAGTGGCGCAAACAAAGCTGGCTGGGGCGCTTTGTGTCGACCTACGGGTGGCGGGCTTATGCCTTACCCGTTCTGATGGTGCTCACCGTGGTCGTCGGCTATCAGGCGGTCACCGGGACCACGTCGCCGAAGCCGGCGGCGGCCGAGGCCGTTCATGACACGCCCAACATTGGTTCGGTCGGCACTTCCATCATCGACACGCCGCCACGTGGTCTGGCCACATTCGACGCGAATCTGCCCGCCGGCACGCTGCCGGCGGGCGGTCCCTATACCCAGGCGGGGGACAAGACTTGGCGGGTGGTTCCGGGTACGACACCGCAGGTGGGGCAGGGCACCGGCAAGGTGTTCAAGTACACCGTCGAAGTCGAGAACGGCCTGGACCCGACGATGTACGGCGGCGACGATGCGTTCGCCCAGATGATTGACCAGACGCTGGCCAATCCCAAGGGGTGGACGCACGATCCGCAATTTGCGTTCATGCGGATTGATACCGGAAAGCCCGACTTCCGCATTTCGCTGGTGTCCCCGGTCAGGGTGCGCGAAGGATGTGGCTACGAATTCCCGCTGGAAACATCCTGCTACAACCCGTCCTACGGCCCGGACCGGCAGGCCAGGGTCATCATCAACGAAGCCCGCTGGGTGCGCGGCGCCGTACCGTTCGAGGGCGATATCGGTTCCTACCGGCAGTACGTGATCAATCACGAGGTCGGTCACGCCATCGGGTACCTGCGGCACGAGGCCTGCGAGAAGCCGGGCGGCCTGGCCCCGGTGATGATGCAGCAGACCTTCTCGACGTCGGATGACGAGGCCGCGCCGTTCGATCCCGAATTCGTCAAGGCAGATGGCAAGACCTGTCATTTCAATCCCTGGCCCTACCCGATCGCCTGAGAGCGGCGGGGCGTCACCGTCCTTCGGCGCCGATCCGCGTGCCGAAATTGCGCCGACAGTTTGGCTGTTGAACACTGTTGCGCATCGTTGCCGCCTATCCGCGTACCTGCTGTGATTGGTTGGGCAACGTGTATCGGCGTTGAACCGCCATGATTGCCGAGGAGATGTTCGGTGTCCACGACAGCATTGCCGCCCCTGGTTGCGCCCGCCGCAACGCTGAGCCGCGAAGAGGTGGCCCGCTACAGTCGCCACCTGATCATCCCCGATCTGGGCGTTGACGGGCAGAAGCGACTCAAGAACGCGCGGGTCCTGGTGATCGGTGCCGGAGGGCTGGGTTCGCCCACGTTGTTGTACCTGGCTGCCGCGGGTGTGGGCACCATCGGCATCGTCGACTTCGACGTCGTCGACGAGTCGAACCTGCAGCGCCAGATCATTCACGGCGTCGCCGACGTCGGGCGCTCCAAAGCCCAGTCGGCGCGTGACTCGATCGTCGCGATCAACCCCCTGATCGAGGTCCGGTTGCACGAGTTCCGGCTGGAATCCGACAATGCGGTCGACCTGTTTGGCCACTACGACCTGATCATCGATGGCACCGACAACTTCGCCACCCGCTATCTGGTCAACGATGCCGCGGTACTGGCCGGAAAACCCTATGTGTGGGGTTCCATCTACCGGTTTGAGGGCCAGGTATCGGTGTTCTGGGAGGACGCCCCGGGCGGGCTGGGGCTCAATTACCGAGACCTCTACCCCGAACCGCCGCCGCCGGGAATGGTGCCTTCCTGTGCCGAAGGCGGGGTGCTGGGCATCATCTGCGCCTCCATCGCGTCGGTTATGGGCACTGAGGCGGTGAAGCTGATCACCGGGATCGGAGAGACACTGCTGGGCCGGCTGATGATCTATGACGCGTTGGAGATGACCTACCGCACGATCAGGATTCGCAAGGATCCGGCGACGCCGAAGATCACCGCGCTGATCGACTACGAGCAGTTCTGTGGCGTGGTCTCCGACGACGTCGCCAGGGCCGCCAGCGACTCCACCATCACCCCGCAAGAACTGCGCGCGATGATCGACTCCGGCAAGAAGCTGGCCCTGATCGACGTGCGCGAGCAAGTGGAGTGGGACATCGTGCACATCGACGGAGCTCAACTGATCCCCAAGTCGTTGATCAGCACCGGTGAGGGTCTGGCGAAGCTGCCCCAAGACCGCACCACGGTGCTGTACTGCAAAACCGGCGTGCGGTCGGCCGAGGCGTTGGCCGCGTTGAAGAAGGCCGGTTTCGCCGATGCGGTCCACCTGCAGGGCGGGATCGTGGCCTGGGCCAATCAGATGCAGCCCGACATGGTGATGTACTAAGCCGGATGTCTTCTAAGCCGGATACAGGCCCAGCGCCCCGCGGGGCCTCCACTAGGCTGACTGCCGTGAGTGTCGAGCCACCGCCCGAGCACGTGTTGGCGGCATTTGGTTTGACCGGTGTGGAGCCCGCCTCTTTGGGCGCCAGCTGGGAAGGCGGCTGGCGGTGCGGTGAAGTCGTGTTGTCGATGGTGGCAGAGAATGCCCGGGCGGCCTGGTCGGCCCGGGTACGCGAGACCCTCTTCGTCGACGGCGTGCGCCTGGCCCGACCGGTCCGTTCCACCGACGGGCGGTACGTGGTTTCCGGCTGGCGGGCAGATACATTCGTGGCCGGAACACCGGAGCCGCGCCACGATGAGGTCGTTTCGGCGGCGGTGCGACTGCACGAGGCCACCAGCAAGCTGGAACGGCCGCGGTTTTTGACCCAGGGGCCCGCCACGCCGTGGGCGGAGGTCGACGTTTTCATCGTCGCCGACCGCGCCGCGTGGGAGGAGCGACCCTTGCAATCGATCCCGCCGGGGGCCCGCCCGACCCAGATGACCGAGGACGCAGAGCAGTCGATCGAACTCGTCAATCACCTCGCGACGCTTCGCAAACCGACGCGCAGCCCCAATCAGGTGGTGCATGGGGACCTCTACGGCACCGTGCTGTTCGCCGGAACGGCTCCGCCGGGGATCACCGACATCACACCGTATTGGCGGCCCGCGTCCTGGGCCGCCGGAGTGGTTGTCATCGACGCGCTGGCCTGGGGCGATGCCGACGACGGACTCATCGAACGGTGGGGTGCTCTGCCGGAATGGCCGCAAATGCTATTGCGTGCCTTGATGTTCCGTCTGGCTGTGCATGCGCTGCATCCCCGCTCTACGAGTGAGGCATTTCCGGGTCTGGCCCGCACCGCTGGGCTGATCCGGATGTTGCTCTAGCAACCGGGCGGGAATTCGTAACGCACCTGATCCAGCGCGATCTTGCCGTCCACGCTGAGCACCCCTTCGGCGCGCAGCAGCTCGAGTTGGCGGCTGGTCAGGTGCCGGGCCGGACGCCCGGAGGCAGTGATCACCCGGTGCAGATCGACCGAGTCGGTACGCATGATCCAGCCGGCGATGCGGGGGCTGGAAAGCCCGGCGGCAGAGGCGATATCACCATAGGTGGCTACCCTGCCCGACGGAATCGCTGCGACCAGCCGGCGGACCCGCTCGACCTGCTCGTCGGTGACGGGGGCCATGGTCAGGGTGTTTTCAGCTGTTCGCGGATCAGTGTGGCGACTTCAGTGGGTTTGGCCTGGGGAACCATGTGTCCGCACTCGAATTCCCGCAGGGCGAAGTCGGCTCCCAGCCGTTCCCGCAGGGCCGCGATGAGTTCGCCGCTGACGTACTGCGGATCGGCACGCACCGCCCGCACCAGCGTGGTCGCGATTCCCGGGGGAGGCAGCGCGGCGTCGCGGGCGAGCTCACTCCAGTAGCATACCATGGCGGGCAGGCTGATTCGCCAGCTGTACCGCCCGTTCGGCAGGGTGATGAGGTGCTCGTCGAGTTCGGCGTCGAGCACCGCGGGATCCACGTCCGCCCACGCGCCGTATGCCCGCTCCATTCGCGCCTCGGCCGGGTCGGTGTAGTCGGGGAAGGCCACCATGGCGTCGACCACCTCGCGCACCCGTGAACCATCCAAACCGATCGCGGGATCCAGCAGTATCAGCGCTGCGACCAGGTCCGGATGCGCCGCGGCCAGTTGCAGCGCCACCGCCCCGCCAAAGGAGTGCCCCACCACCACTACCGGCCCGTCGGCTTGGTCCTTGAGCAATGCGGCCAATGCCGAAACGTTGGCATCGATGCTCCAGGGCGCGGCCCACGACGATCTGCCGTGGCCCAGCAAATCCGGTGCGGCGATGTTGACTTCGGGCAAGTAGCCGGCCAGGTATTCCCAGGATTGCCCATGCTCGGTGACGCCATGGATGGTCAGCACCCGCACGGGTTCCTCGGGGCCATAGCGGTGCACGTGCAGGTCGGTGCTCACGTGTCGATGGCGCCAGGTCGAGCACCCGTCGCCCCTCGAGGGAGGTGCGCGGCAAAAACACCGATCAGCGGTCAGCGCCCAAGTCGTCGTCGGAGGTCGCGACGATGTAGGCCTGATCGATCACATCGGCTTCGTTGGCATCGCGGTCCCCGGCGTCGCTCAGGTACTCGGTGTCCAACCCCGGCTCTTCGTCGTAACCGGCCGGAATGCTCTGTTCGGCGGCATCACCTTCAGGCACGGGATCGGGTGTACCTACTACTTCGGCATTGTTGTCGGCATTGTTCATGATCGATACTCCTGCCGTAGACATCCGGCATCAAGCCAGCTTAATCGGCCTGACCTGATGCCCGTCGCCGTTGCTGTTGCCGCGGGCTACGATAGCCGTTCACAGTGCGCGCCAGCGAACTTTTCACGTTTGACGGCGTGGAGCGGGCCGAAATCCACCGGGAGCAGCAATGGACAGCATCAAGCGCGGTTGGGCGCTGACCGGGCAGAGCTGGCGGATCCTCAAAGGCGACCTGTCGCTGATGCTGTTCCCACTTCTTTCCACGCTTTTCGCGTTCCTGGCCGTGGTCGCCATCTGGGCGCCCACGCTGATCCTGCGGGGAGTGTTTGACGGCCAATACATCGACGAGCATGACCCGGTCTTCTACATTGCCGGCTTGGCAACGGCGTACGTGTCCACTTTCATCGCCATCTTCTTCAACGTGGCACTGGCCGCTTGCGCGGCGCGTTCCATGCGCGGTGAGGACACCAAGGTCAGCGATGGGGTCAGGGCCGCCATGCACCGCATCGGCCCGATCCTGGGTTGGACTCTGGTGGCCACCACGGTTGGGCTGATCCTGTGGGCCCTTGAAGAACGGATGCCGCTGTTGGGCAAGATCGCGGTCTGGCTGACCGGAGCCGCTTGGGCCATCGCAACGTTTTTCGTGATCCCAGTCGTGGCGCTCGAGGGCAGCGGGCCGATCGAATCCCTGAAACGTTCGGCGACCGTCGTCAAGGCGCGGTGGGGTGAAAGCGCAACCGGGTCCGCCACCATCACGGTGATCATCTGGCTGGTCAGCATCATGATCGTGCTCACCGGCGTGGGGGGTGCCGTCGCGCTACTTGCGGTCAATCAGCCGGTGCTGGCTGCCGCCGTGGTGGCGATCGCGGTCGCCTGCATCATTGTCGTCTCGTTGATCTCGGGTGCGCTGGGCCAGATCTTCCGCGTTGCGGTTTACCAGTACGCCGTTTCCGGCCAGGCGCCGAGCGGGTTCGACGCGGGGCTGCTGCAGGCGGCGTTCGAGCGGCGCTAGCCGAGCCCTGCCGAGTCGGCTTGGCCGCACCGCGGCCAGCTTTGTACCTGAAACCACCTATGCACTAGCGAATTTGGTCCGATCTGGCGCCTTGGCCGCCATCAGCCGGGCCAACCTTGTCAGACCCCTGTGATTGCATGCCGTCATGTCACTGAGCTGGGGTGCCGAGGCGCGGGAGCTGCTGACGCCGGGGTCACGGGGACTGGTGCGGGTCCTGGGTGGTCCCGGCACCGGGAAGAGCGCCTTGCTGGTACAGGCGGCAATCGCTCATATCGCCGCGGGTGCCGATCCGGAATCGGTTCTGCTGCTTACCGGTTCCGGCCGGATGGGGATGCGGGCGCGCAGCTCGTTGACCACGGCGCTACTGCGCTCACACACCACCGGGACCGGCCGCGCCGCGGTCCGTGAGCCGTTGGTGCGTAGCGTGCACAGTTACGCCTACGCGGTGCTGCGGCGGGCGGCCGAACGCACCGGCGATGCGCCGCCGCGGCTGCTGACCAGCGCCGAACAGGACGCCATCATTCGGGAACTGCTTGCCGGGGACCTCGAAGACGGACCGAGTGCCAGGTCGGCCTGGCCGCGACACCTGCTGCCCGCCCTGACGACCGCGGGATTCGCGACCGAGCTCCGAAACCTCCTGGCACGCTGCGCCGAACGCGGGGTAGACCCAATGGAGTTGGAGCGGCTGGGCCGTCGCAGCGGACGCCCCGAATGGGCCGCTGCCGGCCGATTCGCCCGACAGTACGAGCAGGTGATGTTGTTGCGCGCGGCGGTCGGGACGGCGACGCCACAAGCCACCGCACCGGCATTGGGTGCCGTCGAACTGGTCGGGAGCGCACTGGAGGCCTTCGCCAGCGATCCCGAATTGCTGGCCGCCGAACGTGCGCGGCTGCGGTTCTTGCTGGTTGACGACGCTCAGCAACTCGATCCGCAGGCGGCAAGGCTGGTTGAGGTGCTGGCGGCCGGTGCCGAGTTCGCCTTGATCGCTGGCGACCCCAACCAGGCGGTGTTCGGTTTTCGCGGCGGTGAGCCCGCCGGATTGCTGGGCGGCCCGCTGGACGGCGGTCCGGCGGTGACCTTGACGATGTCGCATCGCTGTGCCCCCGCCGTGGCGCGCGCCGTCAGCGGCATCGCCCGCCGGCTGCCGGGCGGCAGTGCCGGTCGCCACATCGATGGCACCGGAACCGAGGACGGGCCGGTCACCGTGCGCCTGGCCGCCACGGCGCATGCGGAGGCGGCGGCGATCGCCGATGCGCTGCGACGGGCACATCTGGTCGACGGAGTTCCGTGGTCGCAGATGGCGGTGATCGTCAGGTCGGTACCCCGGGTCGCCGCGCGGCTGCCGCGGGCACTGGCGGCCGCGGGTGTTCCGGTGTCGATACCCCCGATCGGGGGGTCACTGGCCGAGGAACCCGCGGTAGGCGCGCTGCTTACGGTTCTGGCTGCGACCGCCGAAGGGCTCAACGCCGATCAGGCGCTGGCACTGATCAGCGGACCCATCGGCCGCGTGGACCCCGTCAGGCTGCGGCAGCTGCGCCGCACCCTGCGGCGCGCCGTCGCCGGTCGTTCGCCAGAGGATTTCGGGGACTTGCTGGTTGCGACGTTGTCCGAGGATGGGCGCCCTGCAGTCGGGTCAGCGGGGTCAAACCAGCCGCCAGGGCCACAGTTTGGGCCGCTACGGCGGGTGCGTGCCGTGCTGGCCGCGGCAACGCGATGCCACCGTGCGGGCCAAGACCCGCGCTACATCCTGTGGGCCGCATGGCATCGGTCGGGTCTGCAGAATCGCTGGCTCGCAGCCATCGATCGCGGCGGCCCGGCCGGTGTCCAGGCGACCCGCAACCTTGAAGCGGTAACGGCCTTGTTCGACATCACCGACCAGTACGTCTCGCGCACGTCGGGCGCATCACTGAGCGGACTCCTCGAGCACGTTGCGGCCCTGCAGTTGCCTCGAGTCAGCGAGGAGCCGGTAGCACAGAACGAGCAGGTCCGGGTGCTCAGCGCGCACGCGGCGCTCGGTCATGAATGGGACCTGGTGGTCATCGCCGGATTGCAGGACGGCTTGTGGCCCAACACGATTCCGCGCGGGGGAGTGCTGGCCACGCAGCGCCTGCTTGATGAACTCGACGGCGTCAGCGGCAATGCCTCGGCGCGGGCACCGCTACTGGCCGAGGAACGCCGGCTGTTGCTGGCGGCAATGGGCCGGGCGCGGCGGCAACTACTGGTGACTGCCGTCGACGGCGACACGAGCGGGGGTGGCCAGCAGGCCGCGCTTCCGTCGGAATTCTTCTTCGAGATCGCGCAGTGGGCCAACGGGGACAGCCAAGCCGTCGCAGCGCCGCCGGTTTCGGCGCCGCGCGTGCTGTCGGCCGCGGCGGTGGTGGGCAGATTGCGCGGCGTGGTGTGCGCGCCGGACGGCGCGGTTGACGACGCTGCCCGGCAATGTGCAGCAACACAATTGGCTCGGTTGGCCAAGGCCGGCGTGGCGGGGGCCGATCCCGCGGGATGGCACGGGCTGATCCCGGTGAGCACGACTGCTGCGCTCTACGGCGCCGGCGATGTTGTCACGCTGACGCCCTCCACCCTGCAGACCCTCAACGACTGTCCGCTGCGTTGGCTGGCCGAACGTCATGGTGGGACCAACCCGCGTGACCTGCGAGCCACCATCGGTTCGGTGCTGCATGCGCTGATCGCCGAGCCGGGCGCAAGTGAAGAGCAACTGCTGGCCGAGCTGGCCCGGGTGTGGAAGCTCCTGCCGTTCGAGGCGGATTGGTTTTCGAGCAACGAGCTTGCCCGGCACCGAGCGATGATCCAGGCGTTTGTCGAGTGGCGGGGCCAGACGCGCAGTGAACTGACCGAAGTGGGAGTCGAGATCGACATCGATGGAGTCCTGGACGCGGCCCGCGACGACGGCGGCGCAATTCGTCTGCGGGGACGGGTCGATCGGCTCGAGCGCGACGGTGCGGGGCGATTGGTGATCGTCGACATCAAGACCGCAAAGACACCAGTCAGCAAGGACGACGCACAGCAAAATGCCCAGCTGGCCATGTATCAGCTTGCGGTGGCCGAGGGGATGGTGGAGGCCGGTGCCGAGCCCGGTGGTGCGCGACTGGTCTATCCGGGCAAGAGCGCGGCCGCCGGTGCCGCCCAACGGGATCAGGATCCACTGACGCCGGCCGCTCGTGACCAGTGGCGCAATCTGGTCCGTCAGGCTGCCGAGGCAGCGGCCGGGCCGCACTTCATCGCTCGGCGCAACGATGGCTGCTCGCACTGCCCGATCCGGCCGTCGTGTCCGGCCCACACCGACCGGTCGCCGCGATGAACCCGCGCTACAGCCCGGATGAGATAGCAAGTGCGCTAGGAATTTTCCCGCCCACCGACGAGCAGGCCGCCGTTATCGCCGCCCCTCCGGGTCCGTTGGTTGTCATCGCGGGCGCGGGAGCGGGCAAGACCGAGACGATGGCCGCCCGGGTGGTTTGGCTGGTCGCCAACGGCTACGCCGAACCAGGCCAGGTGTTGGGCTTGACGTTCACCCGCAAGGCTGCCGGCCAATTGCTGCGCCGTGTCCGGTCGCGGCTGGCCCGATTGGCAGGTACCGCCGTGGGTGTCGCCGTCGGCGAAGCAGCGGGTGCGCCCACGGTCAGCACTTATCACGCATTTGCCGGCTCACTGCTGCGTGACCACGGCTTGTTGCTGCCCATCGAGCCCGACACCCGGTTGCTCAGCGAGACAGAGCTGTGGCAGCTGGCGTTCGAGGTCGTCAACGGATATCGCGGTGAGCTGTGCACCCAGAAGACCCCGGCGGCGGTCACCGCCACGGTGCTGCGGCTGTGGGGCCAGCTCGCCGAGCACCTGGTTGACACCCGGCAGCTTCGCGATACCGACATCGAGCTGGAACGACTCGTGCACGCCCTGCCGGCGGGCCCAAACCAGCGCGATAGCGGCCCGAATCAGTGGCTGTTGCGGATGCTGGCCACCCAGACCGAGCGGGCCGAGCTGGTGCCCTTGCTCGACGCGTTGCATGAGCGGATGCGCGCCGCCAAGGTGATGGACTTCGGAATGCAGATGGCCGCCGCCGCACGGCTGGCAGCGACGTGCCCGCAGGTCGGCGGGGAGCTGCGCAGCCGGTACCGCGTCGTGTTGCTCGACGAGTACCAGGACACCGGACACTCCCAGCGCATCGCGCTGTCGGCACTGTTTGGTGGCGGCGTCGATGACGGGTTGGCGTTGACGGCAGTCGGTGATCCGATTCAGTCGATCTACGGCTGGCGTGGTGCCTCGGCGACGAACTTGCCCCGGTTCAGCACGGATTTCGCGCTGTCCGACGGTGCCCCGGCACCGGTTCTGGAGCTGCGGACCAGCTGGCGCAACCCGCCGCGCGTACTGCACCTGGCAAACGCGATCTCGGCGGAGCCCCGCCGGCGGTCGGTGGCCGTACATGCACTGCGTTCGCGCCCGGATGCGCCGGCCGGGGCGGTTTGTTGTGCGCTACTCGCCGATGTGCAGGCCGAACGGGACTGGATCGCAGACCAATTGCAGGGTCACTATCAGCGCGCGGCGGCCGACGGGGTTAGCCCGCCGACGGCAGCGGTGCTGGTGCGCCGCAACGCCGACGCCGCACCCATCGCCGATGCACTGGTTGCGCGGGGAATCCCGGTTGAGGTTGTCGGGCTGGCCGGCCTGTTGTCCATTCCGGAGGTGGCCGACCTGGTAGCGATGCTGCGACTGGTGGGTGACCCGACGGCCGGGGCCGCGGCGATGCGAGTGTTGACCGGTCCGCGCTGGCGGTTGGGCGGCAGCGACGTCGCCGCACTTTGGCGACGGGCGGTCGCGTTGGTGGGCGGTCTTCAGGTGGGCGCATCGGTCTCTCCCGGCGCCGTCGCGGCGGCGGCGGGTCCGGACACCGATACGGCGTGTCTGGCCGATGCCATCTGCGACCCGGGCCCCGCCGACTGGTACTCGTCGGCGGGCTACGAGCGCATCGGTGCGCTGGCAGCGGAATTGAACGCCCTGCGTGGGCATCTTGGTCATTGGCTGCCGGATCTTGTCGCCGAGGTGCGACGCGTGCTTGGGCTGGATTGCGATGTCCGTGCCGCGGCGACGGCTTCGGGGGCATGGGCCGGTGCCGAGCACCTCGATGCGTTTGCCGACGTGGTCGCCGACTACGCCGAGCGGGCCGCCATCTCGGCTGGTAGCACCCTGTCCACCAAGGCATCGGTGGACGGTCTGCTCGCCTATCTCGATGTCGCGGCGGAGGTAGAGAACGGGTTACCGCCGGCCCAGTTGACGGTGGCACGGGACCGAGTTCAAGTGCTCACCGTGCATGCCGCGAAGGGCCTGGAATGGCAGGTGGTGGCGGTGGCACATCTATCGGCAGGTGTTTTCCCGTCGACCGCGTCGCGAAGCAGTTGGCTCACCGATCCGGGCGAGTTACCGCCGTTGCTTCGGGGGGACCGGGCGTCGGTGGGCGCGCTGGGCATCCCGGTGCTAGATACCTCGGCGGTGACAAACCGAAAGCAGTTGTCGGACACCATTTCCGCGCATCGGGAGCAGCTAGATCAGCGGCGCGTCGATGAGGAGCGCCGGTTGCTCTACGTCGGCGTTACCCGGGCCGAGGACACCGTGCTGGTATCGGGTCACCACTGGGGGGCCACCGGGCTGAAGCCGCGCGGACCATCGGACTTCTTGTGTGAACTCAAGGACATCATCGAGCGGTCGGCCGCGGCCGGCGATCCCTGCGGGATGGTGGATCAGTGGGATCGGGCACCGGTCGCTGGTGAACGGAACCCGCTGCTGGACGACGTTGTCGAAGCGGTTTGGCCAACTGATCCGTTGGCCACGCGGCGCGGCGATGTCGAACGTGGGGCCAGGTTGGTCGCGGAGGCGATCTCTGCCGATGCCGGTGTCGAGGCCCCCGCTGGCGGTGCCGCGGTCGCCGATATCGAGGGCTGGACAGCCGACGTCGATGCGCTGTTGGCCGAGCGGGCGCGTGCCGTGGGGCCGCCGACGCGAGCGTTGCCGAACCAGTTGACGGTGAGCGGGCTCGTCGAGCTGGCCCGCGACCCGGTGGGGGCCAGGCAACGGTTGGTGCATCGCTTACCGACTCGGCCGGATCCGCATGCCCAGCTGGGCAATGCCTTTCACACATGGGTACAGCAGTTCTACGGCGCGGAGCTGCTGTTCGACTTGGGGGACCTCCCGGGTGCTGCCGACTCCGATGTGGGCCAAGTCGAGGATCTTGCGCCGTTGCAGGAGGCCTTCGCCGGATCTCCTTGGGCGGCGCGCACGCCGATCGCCGTCGAGGTGCCATTCGAAATGCCGGTCGGCGACACCGTGGTGAGGGGCCGCATCGACGCGGTATTCGAAGACCCCGATGGCGGCGCAACCGTCGTCGACTGGAAGACCGGTGAGCCGCCGCGTGGGCCCGAAGCCATGCGGCAAGCCGCCGTTCAGCTGGCTGTGTACCGGATGGCGTGGGCTGCCCTGCGCGGATGCCCCGAATCGTCGGTGCGTACCGCCTTTCACTATGTGCGCACCGGAGTCACCGTCATCCCCGATGAGCTGCCTGATGGGATGGTGTTGGCCGAGTTGCTCGCCGACTCCGATCCGCCTTGCAGTTGCTAATCGTGGTTACATGTTTCTCGTGCCTGTGTCGTGCATTGGGGTTAGCCGATGACGGATTTCCGTGGCGAAAGGTAGTTGGCGGCGGCTGAGGCGTCTCGACGAGAGACTGACCGCTCAGCCCAGTTACGCGCTTATCGGCGTGCTGCGTATTCCTCAAGGGCAGGCCAGTCCTGCTCGCATCATTACGCGCAGGGTGACGATCGCCTTGGCGGCGCTGCTGGCGGGTGCCATCATGGTCTATCTGGATCGCGATGGGTATCACGATTCGCAGGGTGATGAACTGTCCTTCGTGGACTGCCTGTATTACTCGGCGGTGACCCTGTCGACCACCGGGTATGGCGACATCACAGCGATTTCCGAACTGGCGCGCGCGGCGAACGTCCTGATCATCACACCGCTGAGGATTGCGTTTCTGATTTTGCTGGTCGGGACGACGCTCGAGGTTGTCACCGAAACGTCGCGTCAGGCACTGAAGATCCAGCGTTGGAGGAGCAGAGTGCGTAACCACACCGTGGTCATCGGCTATGGCACCAAGGGCAAGACGGCAATCAGCGCAATGCTCGGCGACGAGGCCGTTCCCGGTGAGATCGTTGTTGTCGACACCGACCGGGGCGCCCTCGACCGCGCCGCCGCGGCCGGGTTGGTCACCGTGCACGGTGACGCCACCAAATCCGATGTGCTGCGGTTGGCCGGTGCACAGCACGCGGCCTCGATCATCGTGGCCGCCAGTCGCGATGACACCGCGGCGCTGGTCACGTTGACGGCTCGCGAGATTTCGCCCAAGTCGCAGATCGTGGCATCCATCCGAGAGGCTGAGAACCAGCACCTACTCGAGCAGTCGGGAGCCGACTCGGTGGTGGTTTCTTCCGAAACCGCCGGCCGGCTGCTGGGGCTGGCCACCACCACACCCAGTGTCGTCCAGATGATCGAAGATCTGCTCACTCCGGATGCCGGGCTGGCCATCGCCGAACGCGAGGTGGAACAAAGCGAGATCGGTGGATCTCCGCGTCATTTGCGCGACATCGTGCTCGGTGTCGTTCGTGGTGGCCAGTTGCTGCGCATCGGCGCCCCCGAAGTGGACGCCATTGAGGCCAACGACCGCCTGCTCTACATCCGCAACACGGGGGCACTAGTGGCGATCGGAAGCGTGGCGCAGCCGGGGGCAGCGGGTCGCCACCAAGGTGGCGGCGTGGCGATCGCAAGCGCGGCGCAGCCGGGGGCAGCGGGTCGCCACCAAGGTGGCGGCGTGGCGATCGCAAGCGCGGCGCAGCCGGGGGCAGCGGGTCGCCACCAAGGTGGCGGCGGGGCGATCGTAAGCTCGGCGCAGCCGGGTCGCCAGGGGGGTGAGAGCTAGCGTGGACTTCCAGCTGCGCGAGGTTCCGTTGTTGTCCCGCATCGGCGCAGACCGGGCCGACCACTTGCGAACCGACGTCGAAGCGGCGGCCGCGGGGTGGGCCGATGCGGCGCTGATGAGGGTGGATTCTCGTAATCGGGTATTGGTGGCCGACGGCCGGGTGGTGCTCAGCCCGGCCGCCGATTTCGCCGAGAAGCCGCCGCCGGAGGCGGTGTTTTTGGGCTGTCTCGAGGGCGGTCGCCATGTCTGGGCAGTCCGAGCCGCGCTGGAAGCTCCCGAGGATCCTGGAGCTCAGTCCGGGGTGGCCGACCTGCGCAAACTCGGCAGCATCATCGATGACACCAGCAGCCAGCTGGTGGCATCTGCCATGGCCTTATTGAACTGGCACGACGGTTCGCGGTTCAGCCCAGTCGACGGCAGTCCGACCAAACCGGCCAGGGCCGGCTGGTCGCGAGTGAACTCCCTGACCGGCCACGAGGAGTTCCCGCGCATCGACCCCGCGGTGATCTGCTTGGTGCACGATGGCGGCGACCGGGTGGTGCTGGCCCGCCAGGCAATCTGGCCGCACCGGATGTTCTCGCTGCTGGCCGGGTTTGTGGAGGCCGGCGAATCGTTCGAAGTCTGTGTCGCCCGGGAGATTCGTGAGGAAATCGGTCTGACGGTGCGCGATGTGCGTTATCTGGGCAGCCAGCCCTGGCCCTTACCGCGCTCGCTGATGGTCGGTTTCCATGCGGTGGGTGACCCAGATGAAGACTTTTCCTTTAATGACGGCGAGATCGCCGAGGCGGCCTGGTTTACCCGCGATGAGGTGCGAGCCGCCCTTGCGGTCGGTGATTGGACGAGTGCATCGGACGCAAAATTGCTGCTGCCGGGATCGATTTCGATCGCCCGCGTGATCATTGAATCTTGGGCGGCAGCGCGCGACTAAGCGCTATTTGACTCGATCACAAATGGCTTCGAGCACCGCATTCGCGATCCGCTCGGCGGGTTCGATGCCCAATACGCCAACGGATATTAGAACCGAATTCTTGGCCCGATACAGGTGGCTCCATCCCGCGTCGGTGATCCTCAGCGTGGTGGGATCCGACTTGTCCACATCGAAATCGTAATTGGGGTCGTGCATTGCCACACACGTCGTCAGGGACGTTTCGAGCTGATCGAGTGCATTGCGAGCGACGTGCTCGTCCGGGTAGATGGCTACCGCCTGACTGACCGAGTCAATCAAGGCCTTTCCGCCGGGATCGATGTCGTCGGTGACCCCGCTGTAGCCCGCGCTACGAAATTCCAGCCATCCACTGGCAAAGGTGAGGTCACTGGTTCCGGCCGCCCGGCAGGGGCCCGGCGCGCTCAGGTCACCCGGCGGTGGATGGCGCAAGTCTGCGTGCGCGTGTGCGGTCAGTTCTTCGTAGTTAGCAATGCGACGCACTTCTTCGACGCTGATGATCAATGCGTCGGCGCCGCTGGGAGGTGTAGAAGTGGTGGTGCTGGGCTTGGCTGTGGTGCTCTGATGCGAGCAGGCTGAAATCGCCAACACCGCAATGCAGACGATGAAAGCCGACCTGTTGCGACGGCTAGACGCGGCACGAAAGACCATCTGCCACTTGCGCCAGCCTGCGAAACGCATCGTTGTCGTTCGGGTTGAGCCGTCTGGCCTCATCGTTGATAGCCGTTTTCTGCGGACTGCTGTCCGCGGTCGGAGTTGGCGTTGCTGTACCGGCGAGTCACCGGTACTCGACGACATAATGGCAGGGCTCCGGCGTTGTTGATTAGCAGGCTTGTGAGCTGGGTTGATGATCTTTGGTGCCGCGCTATTGGGGCCGGAGTGTAGGCACGGGCTATCTGGAGAACGATCGAGTTGGTTACTGTTCGTCGTTGGTCTGGAGTTGCCCGTGCCTACCGTTTCAGTATTGCCTGTGTCGTCGGTTCCAGAGGTGTTCGACCGCTGGAGTCCTGGTGAGCGCAGCGAGCTCATCGGATCGGAGTTTCTCGATGTGTTGGCCTCGGTGCCAGACCCGAGGGACCCACGCGGTCGGAGGTATTCGCTGATGGCTTTGTTGGCGATCGCGGTTCTGGCCACTGCCGCGGGGATGCGCGGCTATGCTGGTTTTGCCACATGGGCGGCCACCGCTCCCGATGATGTGTTGGCCCAATTAGGGGTCCGGTTCCGGCGGCCCAGTGAGAAGACCTTCCGCGCTGTTTTGTCTCGGCTAGACCCCGCCGACCTCAACGCCAGGATGGGCAGTTACTTCACTGCACACGTGGCCAGCAGCGACCCCAGCGGATTGGTGCCGATCGCGTTGGACGGCAAGATGCTGCGTGGTGCTTTACGCGCCAAAGCGACAGCCACGCATCTCGTGTCGGTGTTCGCCCACCGTGCCCGATTGGTGCTCGGTCAACTCGCTGTCGCCGAGAAAAGCAATGAAATTCCCTGCGTACGTGCCCTGCTCACGCTGCTGCCGGGTAGCTTGCGGTGGCTGGTCACCGTGGATGCGATGCATACCCAGGTCGTCACCGCGAAGTTGATCTGCGCCACCTTGAAGTCGCACTACCTGATGATCGTCAAGTCCAACCAAGCCAAAATACTTGCGCGTATCACCGCGCTGCCCTGGGCCGAGGTGCCCGCAGCCGCTACCGACGACTCCCGCGGCCACGGCCGTGTCGAGACCCGCACCCTGCAAATCATCACCGCTGCACGAGGAATCGGCTTCCCCTACGCAAAACAAATCATCCGGATCACTCGTGAACGCTTGATCACCGCCACCGACCAGCGCAGCGTGAAGGTGGTCTATGCCATCTGCAGCCTGCCGTTCGAGCACGCCCGCCCTACCGCGATCATGACCTGGATGCGTCAACACTGGGGAATCGAGAACAGCCTGCACTGGATACGCGACGTCACCTTCGACGAAGACCGTCAAAGGGCACATACCGGAAACGGCGCACAGGTCCTAGCAACGCTACGCAACACCGCGATCAATCTGCACCGCCTCAACGGCGCCGACAACATCGCCGAAGCCTGCCGGATCACCGCTTTGACCGCCAACCGCCGCCTAGACCTCCTCAATCCACAATTCCCCAGCTCACAAGCCTGCTAATCAACAACGCCGGAGCCCTGGACAGAATGGCCATGGTACGGGCGGCTGCATTCTTTGTTGGGCACCCATGCATTGGGCGACAAGCTGTGTCGGAAACGCGCCGTGAGTGCGCGGTCCCCAATTAGCTAGCCGCCAATGTCGGCCATTTTTTTCTTGACCTCCCGGGCGCTGGGGTTAGTCAGCGTCGAGCCGTCTGCGAACTTCACTGTCGGAACGGTCCGGTCGCCCCCGTTGACCGAGCCTACGAAATCCCCTGCGGCAGGTTCGCGTTCAATGTCGATCTCATCGTAGGCGATTCCTTCGGCTTTTAGGGCCGTCTTGAGCCGAAGACAATAACCACACCATGAAGTTGTGTAGATGGTGAGCGCAGCATTGGTCATGGGACGTAAACGTAGCCCGGTGATCGGGGGCTGCGCGCGGCAGGGCTGATCAGCGGCGGACGGCTTAGGGTAGAGGCGTCCGGCAGGGTGCCGGCCGCGTCTGGCGGCGTGGCGGGGCCCCCGGATTGTCAGCCCGCACTGTCAAGATGGAGACCATGCCGACGCTCGCTCAGCCACTGATCGCCGGGCTGGACGACGAGCAACGCGAAGCCGTGTTCGCGCCCCGCGGACCCGTCTGCGTGCTCGCCGGGGCCGGAACCGGCAAGACGCGCACCATCACGCATCGGATCGCTCAGTTGGTCGCTAGCGGCCACGTCGCCGCCGGGCAGGTACTCGCGGTGACATTCACTCAGCGGGCGGCGGGGGAGATGCGCGCCCGGTTGCGAGGGCTGGATGCCGCGGCACAGACAAGCTCCGGTGTCGGTGCCGTCCGGGCGCTGACGTTTCACGCGGCCGCCCACCGCCAGCTGCGATACTTCTGGCCGCGCGTCGTCGGCGATATCGGCTGGCAGCTATTGGACAGCAAGTTTGCCGTCGTTGCCCGCGCGGCCGGCCGTGCCAGGCTCAACGCCAGCAGTGATAACGTGCGCGACCTGGCCGGCGAGATCGAGTGGGCCAAGGCATCGCTGATCACCCCCGAGCAATACCCGGCGGCGGTGGCCGTCGCATCCCGAGATACTCCGCTGGACGCCGCGCAGATCGCGGCCGTCTACGCCGAATACGAGTCACTCAAGGTGCGCGATGAGAGCCTCACCCTGCTCGATTTCGACGATCTGCTGCTGCATACCGCGGCCGCCATCGAAAACGACGCCGCGGTGGCCCAGGAATTCCGGGACCGGTACCGCTGCTTTGTCGTCGACGAATACCAGGATGTCACTCCGCTGCAGCAACGAGTCCTGTTGGCCTGGTTGGGAGATCGCGACGACCTGACAGTCGTCGGTGACGCCAACCAGACCATCTATTCGTTCACCGGGGCATCGCCTCGATTCCTGCTCGACTTTTCCCGCCGATTTCCCGACGCCACCCTGGTGCGTCTGGAGCGCGACTACCGGTCCACTCCGCAGGTGGTCTCGTTGGCCAACCGGGTGATCGCGGCGGCCCGCGGCCGGGTTGCCGGTAGCCGGCTGCAGCTGACCGGCCAGCGCGAGCCCGGCCCGGCTCCGTCGTTTGATGAATATCCCGACGAGGTCGCCGAAGCCACCGCGGTGGCGGCGTCGATCGCCCGGCTGATCCAATCCGGAACGCCCGCATCCGAGATCGCCATCCTCTACCGCGTCAACGCGCAGTCCGAGGTCTACGAAGAAGCCTTGACCGAGGCCGGTATCGCCTACCAGGTGCGTGGCGGCGAGGGATTCTTCAACCGCCAAGAGGTCAAGCAGGCGATGGTGGCCCTGCAGCGTGCGGCGGAGCGCGATATCGAGGCAGCGTTGCCCGATGTGGTCCGCACGGTCCTAGAACCCCTCGGGCTGACCGCCGAAGAACCCGCCGGGACCCGGGCCCGGGAGCGCTGGGAGGCGCTGAGCGCATTGGCGCAACTAGTCGACGACGAGGTGGCGCAGCGACCGCACCTGCAGCTTGCCGGATTGCTCGCCGAGCTTCGAGCGCGCGCCGACGCACGCCATCCACCGGTGGTGCAGGGTGTCACCCTCGCCTCACTGCACGCGGCCAAGGGTCTGGAGTGGGACGCGGTGTTCCTCGTCGGCTTGGCCGACGGCACGCTGCCGATCTCGCGCGCGTTGGCGCATGGCCCCGAGAGTGAACAGGTCGAAGAGGAACGCCGGCTGCTTTATGTCGGAGTCACCAGGGCCCGAGTGCATTTGGCGCTGACCTGGGCGCTGGCCCGGTCTCCGGGCGGGCGTCAGGGCCGCAAGCCGTCGCGCTTTCTCAACGGCATTGCGCCGCAGACACGTGCCGATCCGGGGCCGGCCAAGAACCGGCGCAACCGCGGCCCAGTGCGCTGCCGGATCTGCAACAAGGAGCTGACCACGCCGGCGGCCGTGATGCTGCGCCGGTGCGAAACGTGTGCCGGCGACGTCAATGAGGAATTGCTGCTGCAGCTCAAGTCCTGGCGGCTCAACACCGCCAAGGAACAGAACGTGCCCGCCTACGTCGTCTTCACCGACAACACGCTCATCGCGATCGCCGAGCTGCGTCCCGCCGATGATGCATCCCTGATCGCGATACCAGGCATTGGCGCCCGAAAGCTGGAGCAGTACGGGGCCGATGTGCTCGAGCTGGTGCGCCAAGCACGGTAAGCGGCAAAACCGCTGGTCAAAAAATCGGTTGTGATGTTCGGTCGCGACCGTTTAACCTCTAACAGGCTTATAGGTGCCGGCGCTGAACGCTGGCACGGCGGCGAGCAACACGAAAGGAGGCGGCCACGATGATGAACATGAATACGTTCGGTGTAGGCGTGGCTGCCGCCGTGTGGTACCCGGCCGCCCGTCATGCCGCCCGCACCGCCATCCCGGCGGCAGCGGGTAAGCACCGCGTCGCCGCCGCGACTGACTCGTCCGTGGATCGGAGCCCAACGTAGGCACTACGTAAAGCCCGATTTTCGCCCAAATGGCCACGGACCTCAGTCACCAGGATCCGTGGCCAATTTTTTTTTGGGTCAACCGCCCGCCGCCTGGTCCGGATCACTTCGAACGAAAGCCCCTAGACCAGGAAACAGGTGAGCATGGACATGTCGGCACTGACCGTCCCTAGACAGACGCTGCCGGTGTTGCCCTGTCATGTCGGTAATCCGGACTTGTGGTTCGCCGAGACCCCGGCCGATCTCGAGCAGGCCAAGGAACTCTGCGCGAGCTGCCCGATTCGCCCCCAGTGCTTGGCTGCTGCGCTTGAACGCGCCGAGCCGTGGGGAGTATGGGGTGGCGAGATCTTCGAGCGTGGCTCGATAGTGAACCGCAAGCGCCCGCGCGGGCGTCCGCCCAAGGTTGCCGCCTAGTAACCGCCCGAATCGCCGGGGCGCGGCCATCGCACCGATTCTCGATGGCCGCACCCTGGCGATCCTTACGCGGAACCCGGATCCCGCGGCCCGGGCGCCCGCTCAGACAGCGGCGGTATCGGGCTCGGCAAAACCGGGGATCAGCTCTTCGGACAGCGCCTTGATCGGCACATGCGCATCCAGCTGGCACAAAATGGCGGCCACCGACGCGATCACACGCATCGGAATGGCCAGCTTGGGCGGTAGATCCATTTGCCGAGCCGCTTTGATCTGCGCGACCGAGCGGTCAATCTGGCTCACGGTCATCCGCTGTAGCCACCTACGCGTGTAGTGGAAGACCTCGACTTGGATGGGTTCGACGTACTGGCGCAGCATCTCGTCGATCTCTCGCACCGAGACCTGTTGCCCCCGCTGGATGAGCCCGGCTTTCTCCATCGTCGGCAACAGCAGGTCATAGTTCTTGTCACGAGCCAACCGAATGGTCATCCCGAGCTCGATGGGGTAGCCGCCGGGCATCGGCGCCACCGCGCCGAAGTCGATGACGCCCATCCGCCCGTCTGGCAGCAGCATGAAGTTTCCCGGGTGCGCATCGCCGTGCAGCATCTCCAGCCGCCGCGGCGCGTCGAAGGTGAGCTCGAGCAGCAGCGTGCCCATGAGGTCGCGCTCCTG
Organism: Mycobacterium ulcerans subsp. shinshuense; assembly: GCF_002355775.1. NCBI lineage: Bacteria > Bacillati > Actinomycetota > Actinomycetes > Mycobacteriales > Mycobacteriaceae > Mycobacterium > Mycobacterium ulcerans. Next base: position 1,544,392 of record NZ_AP017624.1, read on the forward strand.
CTGGGTCCCGTTGCGGATGATCTGCGACATCGGCACGCCGTCGATCCACTCCTGGATCACCACCTTTGGCGCACTGGCCACGATGTGCGGTACCAGGAAGCGTGGGTGACCCGCGTAGGCCTTGGCGAAGGCACGCTGGTTATCGGCTTCGAGCCGGTAGTCGAGCTCCATTTCGGTCCGCTCGATCAGCTCGTCGACGACGCCCTGCACGTCGGCACCCGGCGAAAGTTGCTTGAAGACACCGACCATTCGCTGCATCGTCTTCAGATCGGCCTTCAACGCCTCATCGGCGCCGGGGTATTGGATCTTGACCGCCACTTCCCGGCCATCCGACCAGATCGCCTTGTGCACCTGGCCGATGCTCGCCGAAGCGACCGGGGTGTCGTCGAACGAGCCGAATCGATCGCGCCATTTGGTGCCTAGCTGCGCGTCCAGCACTCGATGCACCTTGGCCGCCGGCAACGGTGGTGCGTCTTTTTGTAGCTTGGTCAGTGCCTCGCGGTACGGTTCGCCAAATTGCTCGGGAATGGCCGCTTCCATCACGGACAACGCCTGTCCGACTTTCATCGCTCCGCCCTTGAGCTCACCCAAGACCGTGAAGAGCTGGTTGGCCGCCTTCTCCATCAGCTCGGCGTTGACCTCGTCTTTTGACTTGCCGGCCAGTCGCTTGCCGACCCCTAGCGCTGCCCTGCCAGCAAAGCCGACCGGAATGCTGGCCAGCTTTGCGTTGCGCGCGGCCCGGCCGCGTTTGATGTCCGACACACCCCCATCATCCATTACGGACCTGTGCGCAGGGTATTGATCTGGCTACAACTGATTTCAATTGATTCAATCGCAATTGGTGCGGCCGTCCCAGCGCTGACGTTGCGTCGAGACCGGCGCGATCAGCAGCGCATATGTAATCTCTTGCAGGTCGCAATGGTGTGACTCATCGAAACCCACGTCCGGAGGGTGGACCCCGAGAAGCCATGTCAGCAAAACAGACGCAGCACGAGGCCGCAGATGCCCTGTTCAGGGCGATCATCGAAACGTTGGACAAGCACCGCAAAGATTGCACCTTGACCGAGGGCGTACTGGACGACTTGGCCAGGGCGTACGCGGCGATCTCCACCAACGTTCCCGAGCAGGGTCGCCTGGGCTAGCGGGCCCGCGGGGCCGGCGTCAGCACGAGCACAACGGGTGCCTGGCCCAATACCGCGCCACGACGGAGCCCGCCTGGAGGTCGAATTCCAACGTGGCATTCAGCGCCGACGGCGGATCGGACGGGTTTTCCTGATCTCGGACCGCGGCGATCACACCGTTGATTTGGCGCAGCGCCAGCGCCGCCGTCGCCAGCACGGTGGCCCGATCGGCCACCCCCACGGTGTCACGAAGCTGCGCCGCGATGGCCGGCCAGGCCGGGTCGCGGTCGCTGCGGTGTAAGTCGGCGCACCGCAGGCAGCTGGTCACGCCGGGAATCACCAACGGTCCGACCAGCCCGGTGCCGTCGCGAACCCGAACCGGCAGGTGCGCGATGCCCTCCCTTTGCAGGTCGCGCACCAGGCGCGGCTCGGCCACCAGGTTGTCGGACAACACCACCAGATCCACGGCGCTGCGGGTGACCGCCGCGTGTGGCTGACTGCTTTGGCCGATTCGTGCCCCCGAGCAACGCAGCGCCTGCACCAGCAGGTCGGACAACGGCCCGCGGCCGTGGATCCGGATTGACGCCGTTCGGCCGGTCCGATCCCGGTGCCGGCGGGTCGCGACGCCGGCGCCGACCAGTTGGCTGACCAGGTTGGCCACGTCACCGGGCACCCATCCGCGGCCGGTGGCGTGGCGTTGCAGTTCGGTGATCGGTATCGGTGATTGCATGGACCGCAGCAGTTCGGCGACCGCCGTCGTCGTCAGCCCCTCTGGCGGGCGGATCAGCACGGCCCGTTGCGGATCCCAGCCCACCTGCACCGCACCGTCGGGACGCAGCAGCACCGGCATCGCCGGATCCAGCGAGTACAAGGCGGGCATGACCCGAGACTGTGCCAGGCCGGCCGGGCAGACCCCGCTCAGTTATCCACAGGACCGGCGCCCGGGTCCTCCCGGTTGCGCATGTCGCGGTCGAGCTCGGCTTTCAGGTCGGACAGTGCCTCGTCGATACCGGAGGTGTCGCCCCCGATGGTCCGATCGATGAACGCCGCCGGGTCATCGAGGTCCTCGATGGAGGGCAGCAGGTCGGGGTGCTGCCAGACCGCGTCGCGCGCGTCGATACCGGCGCCCTGAGTCAGCCGGCCCCATAGGGCCGCGGCCTCGCGCAGTTTGCGGGGCCGAAGTTCCAAACCGACCAGTGTCGTGAAGGTCTGCTCGGCGGGCCCGCCACTGGCCCGGCGGCGACGAAGTGTCTCGCTGAGCGCGGCGGTGCCCGGAATCCGGTCACCGAGTGCATCGGTCACCACGGTCTGGACCCAGCCTTCGATCAGGGCCAGCAGTGTTTCCAGACGCTCGAGCGCCTGGATCTGCGCCGGGGTTGCCTGCGGCTCGAACACCCCTTGGCTCAACAACTGCTCCATGGCCGCCGGATCGCCCAGCGTGGCCGGGTTGAAGTCGCGGGCCAGCTCCTCGATGCCGCTCATGTCGATCTTCATGCCCGCCGCGTAGGCCTCGACCGCGCCCAGCAACTGGCTGGACAGCCAGGGAACATGGCTGAACAGACGATGATGCGCCGCCTCCCGGGCGGCCAGGAAGGTCATGATCTCGCTGCGCGGCTGTTCGAGGCCGGAGGCAAACGATTCGACGGCCTCGGGAAGGATCGCCGCCACGCCTTTGGGGCCCAACGGCAGACCGATGTCGGTGGAGGTCAGCACCTCACGGGACAGCCGGCCCAACGCCTGGCCCAGCTGCGAACCGAACGCCATGCCGCGTATCTGCGACATCATCGACAGCAGCGGTCCGGCCATGCTCTTGGCTTCCTCCGGCAGCGAGGATGCCCACACCGACGAGATCTGCTGGGCCATGGGATCGCACAGCCGCTTCCAGACGTCCATGGTGTTGTCGACCCAGTCGGTGGGGCTCCAGCCCACCGCCTTGGCGGTGCCGGCGGGCAGCGAGGTCGCCCCGTCGAGCCAGGTCTCAGCCAGGTGCACCGCGTCGGAGATGGCGGAGTTGGTCGCGTCGGGGATGGGCGCGATGAAGCCGATCGAGCTGGCGGCGACTTGCCGGGCCAACTGGTAGTTGACCGGGCCCGAGCTCTGGCCCGAGGTCATGGCGCTGCCGACGCCGCCGAACATTTCGCCCAGGCGGGTGAAGATCTGGCCCAGATCGGCCATGCCGAAATCCCCGCCGATGCCGAACGCGCCCAGCGGGTTGGCGTCCGACCCAGACTCGGGATCGTTGTTACCGGGCTTGTCGCGCCCAGATCGATCGTCGCGGGGGTCGTCTCCGGAGGAGAAGCCGAAAGGCAGGTCAGCCATAACCCCAACGGTACCCACCGGGGGAACAGAAAGCGCGAGGCACCGTCATGCTTGTAGCTGAACCGGCACCTGCTAAGTCCGTCTAGTGTATGCGGCGTGAACAGGCGGATATTGACGTTGATGGTGGCGCTGGTACCGATTGTGGTGTTCGGGGTGCTGCTAGCGGTGGTGACGGTGCCGTTTGTGTCACTGGGCCCCGGCCCCACCTTCGACACCCTCGGTGAGGTCGACGGCAAGCAGGTTGTCCAGATCGAAGGTACCCAAACGCACCCGACAACGGGTCACCTCAATATGACGACCGTGTCTCAACGCGATGGGCTGAGCCTGGGTGAGGCCCTGACCCTGTGGTTGTCCGGGCAAGAGCAGCTGGTGCCGCGCGACCTGGTGTATCCGCCGGGTAAGTCGCGCGAAGAGGTCGACAACGCCAACAGTGCGGATTTCAAGAACTCCGAGGAAAGCGCCGAGTACGCGGCCCTGGAGTACCTGAAGTACCCCGACGCGGTGACGGTGGCCACCGTGAGCGAGCCCGGTCCGTCCGCGGGCAAGTTGAAGGCCGGTGATGCCATCGACGCGGTCAACGGCACCGCGGTGGCCAATGTCGAGCAGTTCACCTCGATCTTGAAGGACACCAAGCCCGGCGACGTCGTGGTGATCGACTTCCGCCGAAAGAACGAGGCGCCCGGCGTCGCGCAGATCACGCTGGGCACCAACAAGGATCGCGACTACGGCTTCATGGGCGTCGCGGTGCTCGATGCGCCGTGGGCGCCGTTCGTGGTCGATTTCCACCTCGCCAACGTGGGCGGCCCCTCGGCCGGGTTGATGTTCAGTCTCGCCGTGGTGGACAAACTGACCACCGGCGATCTGGTCGGTTCGACCTTTGTGGCCGGCACCGGAACGATCACCGCCGACGGCAAGGTCGGCCCCATCGGCGGCATCACCCACAAGATGGCGGCGGCCCGGGCCGCCGGCGCCTCGGTATTCCTGGTGCCGGCCAAAAACTGCTACGAGGCGGCCTCCGATACGCCCAGCGGCCTTCGGTTGGTGAAGGTCGAAACGCTGGGCCAAGCGGTGGACGCATTGCACGCCATGACCTCGGGGACAGCGACGCCGAGTTGCTAGCACCAGGGGATGCGTAGAGTTGTGACCGTCTAGACAAATCTCTAGCAGCCGGTCGGGAAACGTCTCGTGGAACGACGGCCTTCAAAACGGCGCCAGCCAAACCGAGCAGGGAGCGTAGCTAGTGGGGATGCGGCCCACCGCAAGGATGCCGAAGCTGACTCGGCGCAGCCGGGTTTTGATCTTGATCGCTTTGGGTGTGATCGCCCTGTTGTTGGCGGGTCCGCGTCTGATCGACGCATACGTGGACTGGCTGTGGTTCGGCGAGCTTGGCTATCGCTCGGTGTTTACCACCGTGCTGGTCACCCGATTCCTGGTTTTTCTGGTGGCAGGAGTGCTGGTCGGCGGCATTGTCTTCGCCGGGCTGGCGCTGGCCTACCGCACCCGCCCGGTTTTCGTGCCGAACAACGACAACGATCCGGTGGCGCGCTATCGCACCGTCGTGCTGGCTCGGCTGCGGCTGTTCGGGATCGGGATTCCGGCGGCGATCGGCCTGTTGGCCGGCATTGTCGCCCAGAGCTACTGGGTTCGGATCCAGCTGTTCTTGCATGGCGGTGACTTCGGGATCACCGACCCGCAGTTCGGCAAGGACCTCCGCTTCTACGCCTTCGAGTTGCCCTTCTACCGGCTGCTGCTCAGCTACTTGTTTGTCGCGATCTTCCTGGCGTTCGTGGCCAACGTGGTGTCGCACTACCTGTTCGGCGGCATCCGGTTGACCGGCCGCAGCGGCGCCCTGAGCCGCTCGGCGCGCATTCAGTTGGTCAGCCTGGTCGGGGTGCTGGTGCTGCTCAAAGCGGTCGCCTACTGGTTGGACCGCTATGAGCTGCTGTCACACACCCGCGGCGGCAAACCGTTCACCGGCGCCGGATACACCGACATCAATGCCGTGTTGCCGGCGAAGCTGATTCTGATGGCCATCGCCGTCATCTGCGCGGCGGCGGTGTTCTCGGCGATCGTTCTGCGCGACTTGCGGATTCCCGCCATCGGTTTGGTGCTGTTGCTGCTCTCGTCGCTGATCGTCGGCGCCGCCTGGCCGATGATCGTCGAGCAGATCAGCGTCAAACCCAATGCGGCGCAGAAGGAAAGCGAGTACATCAGCCGAAGTATCACGGCGACGCGGCAAGCCTATGGGCTGACCTCAAATGTGGTGACGTATCGCAACTACACCGGCGACGGCGAAGCGACCGCACAGCAAGTCGCCGCCGACCGCGCCACCACCTCCAACATCCGGCTGCTCGACCCGACGATCGTCAGCCCGGCATTCACCCAGTTCCAGCAGGGCAAGAACTTCTACTATTTCCCCGACCAGTTGTCGATCGACCGCTACTTCGACCGCAACAACAACCTGCGTGACTACGTGGTCGCGGCTCGCGAACTCAACCCGGACCGGCTGATCGACAACCAGCGGGACTGGATCAACCGGCACACCGTGTACACCCACGGCAACGGATTCATCGCCTCGCCGGCCAACACCGTTCGGGGCATCGCCAACGACCCGAGCCAAAACGGCGGTTACCCCGAGTTCCTGGTCAACGTCGTGGGCGCCAACGGCACCGTCGTGTCCGACGGTCCGGCGCCGCTGGATCAGCCGCGGATCTACTACGGGCCGGTCATCTCCAACACCCCCGCCGACTACGCGATCGTGGGCAAGACCGGTGCCGACCGGGAATACGACTACGAGACCAGTGCGGACACCAAGAACTACACCTACACCGGTAGCGGGGGAGTGTCGGTCGGCAGCTGGATCTCCCGCACCGTGTTCGCGGCCAAGTTCGCCGAGCGTAACTTCCTGTTCTCCAACGTGATCGGCTCCAACAGCAAGATCCTGTTCAACCGTGATCCCGCGCAGCGGGTGGAGGCGGTGGCGCCGTGGCTGACCACCGACAGCGCGGTCTACCCGGCGATCGTCAACAAGCGGATGGTTTGGATCCTCGACGGCTACACCACCTTGGACAACTACCCGTACTCGCAGCTGACCTCGCTGTCGTCGGCGACCGCGGACTCCAACGAGGTCGCCTTCAACCGGCTGCTCCCGGACAAGCAGGTCTCCTACATCCGCAACTCGGTGAAGGCCACCGTCGACGCCTACGACGGCACCGTCACGCTGTACCAGCAGGACGAGCAGGATCCGGTGCTCAAAGCCTGGATGCAGATCTTCCCCGGGACGGTCAAGCCCAAGGGTGACATCAGCCCGGAGCTCGCCGCACACCTGCGCTACCCCGAAGACCTGTTCAAGGTGCAGCGCATGCTGCTGGCCAAGTACCACGTCAATGACCCGGTGACCTTCTTCTCCACCTCGGATTTCTGGGACGTGCCGCTGGACCCGAACCCGACCGCCAGCAGCTATCAGCCGCCGTACTACATCGTCGCGAAAAACATTGCGAAGAATGACAATTCGGCGTCATATCAGCTGATCAGCGCGATGAACAGGTTCAAGCGCGACTATCTGGCCGCCTATATCAGCGCCAGCTCGGATCCCGCGACGTACGGAAAGATCACCGTATTGACCATCCCGGGGCAGGTCAACGGTCCCAAACTGGCCAATAACGCGATCACCACCGATCCGGCGGTGTCCCAGGACCTGGGTGTGATCGGGCGAGATAACCAGAACCGCATCCGCTGGGGCAACTTGCTGACTCTTCCGGTGGGCCAGGGCGGGCTGCTCTACGTCGAACCGGTGTATGCATCCCCGGGTGCCAGCGACGCGGCCTCTTCGTACCCGCGCCTGATCCGGGTGGCGATGATGTACAACGACAAGATCGGCTACGGCCCCACCGTGCGCGATGCGCTCAACGGGCTGTTCGGGCCGGGTGCCGGTGATGCCGCCACCGGAATCCAGCCCACCGAGGGCGGAGCACCCGCCAATGTTCCGCCCAACAACGCGCCCTCGCCGGAGGCGCTACCGGGAACGCCGCCATCACCGCCCACAGCGGTGCCGCCGGCTCCCGAGGCGTCGGTGACGCTGTCACCGGCCAAGGCCGCGGCCATGAAAGAGATTCAGTCGGCCATCGGCGCGGCGCGTGATGCGCAGAAGAAGGGCGACTTCGCCGCCTACGGGGCAGCGCTGCAACGGTTGGACGACGCGATCACGAAGTTCAACAACACCCAGTAGGGGCGGGCTGGGGCTTGCCCTTGTCGCCCTTGCTGCTCTTGTCGCCCTTGCTGCTCTTGTCGCCCTTGCTGCTCTTGTCGCCCTTGCTGCTCTTGTCGCCCTTGTTGCTCTTGTCGCCCTTGCCGCCGCGAGCGTGCGTGTCTGTGCACTGACACGCCGCTTGGGCCGGCATTTTGCGCACGCTGGTGCTGGCCGTGGCCGACGTGGTGGTTGTCGTTACCCGTGCATGCGGCGGGCCACTTCGCCGTAGCGCTCGAATCGCCCAGGGTCGCCCAGGGCGTTGTACATCACCAGGCGGGTGGCGATGCCCCCGTATTTGTCGGTCAGCGCATCGGCCAGCCCATCCCAGCTGGACTCGGTGGCAAAGGCATCGATGTGCTCATCGGAGATCTGGGCCATCATGGCGGGGAAATCCCCGGCTTTCTGCTTTTCCCGAATCCGCGCGGTGGTCCCCTCGAACCCGGCCTCGTCCCAGATGAACGCGTAATTGGGCGTGCTTCCGTAGAAGGCCATGCTGGCGCGCACCGACTCGCGTTCGATCGCACGCTCCTCGTCGCTGTCGCCGACGATGGTCATCACCGGCAGGATGACGGCGATGTCCGCCGGTGAGCGCCCGGCTTTCGCGGCGCCCTTGGCGACGTTGGGCACGACATGGCGGGTGAGGTAGCCAAGCTCGCCGAGCGGATGGATGTGTACCCCGTCGGCCAGCTCGCCCGCCATCCGCAGCATCCACGGATTCACCGCTGCGATATCGACTTTGGGGTCGGGGGCATCGATGGGGCCCGCGCTCCATTGGGGGGTGATGAAGTCGAGATCGTAGAACTCGCCATGGTGGTCCAGCGTCCCCGTGCGGAAGGCGGAGAAACACGCCTTGACGGCGAGCACGCAATCGCGCAGGCGCGGGCCGGGGCGTTCAAAAGCCATGCCGTAGCGCCGCACCACGTGGGTGCGTACCTGGGTGCCCAGACCGAGCCGGAACTTTCCGCCCGTCGCCTCCTGCAGCTCCCAGGCCGTGGCCGCGGTAACGAACGGACTGCGGGGAAAGGCCACCGCCACGCCGGTGGACAGCTCCAGGCCGGGCGCGGCCTGTGAGGCGATAGCGGCGTTGAGATAGGCCGTGCGGCCGGTTTCGGTGAACAGTAGACCGGAGAACCCCGCGGCCTGGGTGCGACGGGCCAGATCGCCGATCTGAGCCAATGGTTGCGGGATCGTCATCACATCGATGTGCACGCCGTCACAGTATGCCCGCGAAGCCGTCGCTGGCGATGCCTCCGCGGGCGGTAGTGCCCAAAACGTCCAGTTGAGCGCCGCTGTTGGGTCGTCTTGCCGCGGGCCGGATTGTTTGTTCGGTGTCGGGCGCCGACGGCGCCGCGTTTCCAGGCGTTTTCGGGCCGCGCGGGCCGCTGAGCGTGCGATTTGGAGAGCCCCGTACGTGTTCGGTAACCTTGCATTCACCAACGCGGGGTGGAGCAGCTCGGTAGCTCGCTGGGCTCATAACCCAGAGGTCGCAGGTTCGAATCCTGTCCCCGCTACCAGCGGAAATGGCCCTCGGAGGAGACTCCGGGGGTCATTTTCATTGGCGTCCATCGGACGACGATGGATGTGAGGACGGGCCGGTTGATTTTGCCGGCGTAGAAGTGCTCGGATGCGGTAGCTGGTGAAGCCGCAGCCGATGCGTTTGATCAGCTTGTTTACATATTGAGCGAGTGCAACCACGCGTCTTCCCGCGCCAGAGCAACTCGCGACGGCACCCGCCGGCAAGTCCACCGGCGACCATCTGCCAGTGTGGTGGGCATGACTGCAAAGAAGCCTGAGATCGACTTTCCCGGCGGGTAGCCGCCCACCGACCTGGTCATCACCGACGTCGTGGAGGGTGACGGTGCGGAGGCTACCTCCGGCAAGACGCTGGTCGTGCACTACGTCGGGGTGGCCCACTCCACCGGCGAGGAGTTCGACGCTTCCTACAACCGCGGTGACCCGTTGATGTTCAAACTCGGCGTCGGCCAGGTCATCCAGGGTTGGGATCAAGGCGTGCAGGGCATGAAGGTCGGCGGCCGCCGACAGCTGCATATCCCCGCCCACCTCGCTTACGGCGACCGTGGCGCCGGAGGCGTCATCAAGCCCGGCGAGTCGCTGATCTTCGTGGTGGACCTGCTCGATGTCAGATAGCAAATGAGACCAGGCGAACATTCGACAACCTCTGGCCGCTAGCCCAGCGGCCGCAGGTTCGAAATTCGGTCCCCGCTACCAGCGAAGATGGCCCTCGGAGAGACTCCGGGGGCCATCTTCATGCGTTCTGCGAGCGTGACCCCGGTGCATTCGCGCCGGCGAGCGCGCCTGACCCCGCAGCGGCGCGGCCACTACCTACAATTGCCCAAGCCCGCCGACGGCATGTTCCAAGAGCGCCGGCGGGCGTGAGTGGCGCGTAGGTCATCAGCTCGATCGAGGGTGAAGTGGAGGGCCGCGATGGCGCATGACGCGACCGCGCATGACCCGGGCGAAAACCTGGACCGAACCCGACTACCGCTGCCGGATACACCGACCGGCGGCCATTCCGGCAAGACGGTCGCCGAGTCGAAGATGGCGACCATCACCCCCATCCGGCCCCCGCAGGAGGCGCCGAACGTGGTGATCGTGCTGCTCGACGACGTCGGCTTCGGCGCCACCGCAACATTTGGTGGGCCGGTTGAAACCCCGGCCGGTGACGCGTTGGCCCAGGAAGGGCTGCGGTACAACGGTTTCCACACCACGGCGCTGTGTTCGCCCACCCGGGCCGCGTTGCTGACCGGCCGCAACCACCACGTCGTCAACACCGGAACCATCACCGAGTTTGCCACCGGCTACGACGGCTACAACTGCATCATCCCGAAATCGGCGGCGACCGTAGCCGAGACGTTGCGACAGAACGGCTACAGCACAGCGGCTTTCGGTAAATGGCACAACACTCCGGTATGGGAAGTCAGCGCGGCCGGACCGTTCGATCGGTGGCCCACTGGGATGGGCTTCGAAGAGTTCTACGGATTCATGGGGGGTGAAGCCCACCAGTACAACCCGGGTCTGTATCACGTCACCACGCCGATCGAACGACCCGAAGACGCCGAGGACTATCACCTGAGCACCGATCTCGCCGATCGCATGATCGAGTGGGTCCACCGGCAGCGGGCCATGGCGCCGGACCGGCCATTCTTTGCCTACTGGGCGCCCGGCGCGACCCACGCGCCCCACCATGTGGCGCCGGAGTGGAGCGATCCGTTCCGGGGCCGCTTCGACCAGGGCTGGGACGTGCTGCGCGAGGAGATCTTCGCCCGGCAGAAGCGGTTGGGGGTGATTCCCGCCGATGCCGAGCTGACCGAGCGCCACGAGTCGCTTCCCGCGTGGGACTCGCTGCCCGAGCAGCGCCAGCGCATCGCATCGCGACTGATGGAGGTGTATGCCGGGTTTCTGGCCCACACCGACCATGAGGTCGGGCGAATCATGGACGCCCTCAAAGAGATTGACGTATGGGACAACACGCTGTTCATCTACATCATCGGTGACAACGGCGCCGCCCCCGGGGGCGGGCTCGGTGGCGTCTTCAACGAAATGGTCACCCTCAACGGACTCCAGGAGGACGTCGATGTGGTGCTGTCGAAGATGGACGAGATCGGCGGGCCGAGGGCCAGCAACGAGTATCCGGTCGGATTCGCCTGGGCCATGTGCACGCCGTTTCAGTTCACCAAGCAGTTCGCCAGCCATTTCGGCGGCACCCGCAACCCGATGATCGTGAGCTGGCCCGCGCGGATCACCGACCGCGGCGGGCTGCGTTCGCAGTTTCACCACGTCGTGGACATCGCACCCACCATCTTGGAGGCCGCGGGTATCCCCGCACCCGAGATCGTCAACGGGGTGGCGCAAAAGCCCCACGACGGGATCAGCCTGATGTACACGTTCGACGACGCGGAGGCCGCCGATCGTCGCCGCACCCAATACTTCGAGATCGGCGGTCTGCGCGGGATCTACCACGAGGACTGGATGGCCTGCACCTACCACGGTCGCATCCTGTGGCGACCGGGGGCGCTGCCCGCGTTCTCCGACGATCGCTGGGAGTTCTATGACCTGTCCCGCGACTACAGCCAGGTCGTGGACCTTTCGGCGCAATTCCCCGACAAGCTCGAGCAACTCAAGGCGCTGTTTGACGCCGAAGGCGTGAAGAACAACGTCTTTCCGCTCGATGACCGGGGCCGCCTCGCCCGCGCGCTGGAGCCCCGGCCCACGATCTTGGGATCGCGGACCTCGATCTCATTCCGCCAAGGCGCCACCCGCATCCCCGAAGACATCATTCGCAGCGCCTTCAATCGGTCGTATTCGATCACCGCAGTCATCGGCACCCCCGGCGGCAGCACGGTCGAAGGGGTGCTGCTGGCGGCCGGGGGATACTTCGCCGGCTTGTCGCTGTATGTGCAGCACGGGATCCCCAAGTTCACCTACAACTATTTCGGGTCGACCTACACCACCGTCGCGGCCACCGAGGCCCTGCCCGCCGGCAAAGCCACCGTGGCGATGGAATTCGACTACGACGGCGGCGGTCTGGGCAAAGGGGGACTGGTCAGACTGCTGCTCAACGGACGCGACGTCGGGCAATCTCGCATCGAACGGACCGTGCCGCTGGGCTTCAGCGCCGACGAGGGCGTCGACATCGGCATGGACTGCGGAACCCCGGCCGCAGACACCTACGAAGGCACCTTCGTGTTCAACGCCACGATCGAGCAGGTGACCATCCAGTTGCGCTGATCCGCCGGCCGATGCGGCCACTCCGGCGCGACTGTTGCGGAGCCCGCCACGGCCCGCAGGCCTGGCCGGTATTGTCGACGGCGTCCCTTTCCCGGTTGGCTTTGGCATGCAGATGGATATCTCGACGGCAATTTCCAGTCCCGAGCTCGAAGCGCTGTCCCGCCGATACGCGGCAGCGGTCGATCACCGAGACAGTGCTGCCCTCATCGAGGTGTTCACCCCCGATGCGACGATGCGAATCCACCGCCCCGGACGCGAACCCGCACTGCTCACCGGTCACAGCGAGCTAGCGGGGATCATCACCATCGTGGCGCGCTTCCCGCGCACCGTACACCTGGTGGCGCAAAGCCTCTACGTCATCGAAGGGAAGACGGCCAGCGGCGAAGTCTATTGCACCGCCAACCATTTCAGTGAGAAGCAAGGTGCCTGGCGTAACCACGTGATGTACATCCGCTACCTGGACCGGTATCTGCTCGGCGGCGACGGGGCGTGGCGGATCTCGCACCGCACCGTCGCCATCGATGCCACCGAGGACCGTCCCGTGTCGATCACCGAAGGCGGGGCATGACCTCGGTGCAACTGTCGATGGGGATCCCCTCATTTTCGGCCGAGCCGCCACCGAGCTGGGAACACCTGACCGACTGGGCCCAACTTCTCGAGGGCTGTGGGTTTGATCGAGTGCTGGTTTCCGAGCACATCGCGTTCGGCGCGCACATGGACGCCTACGCAAATCCCGCGACGGGGGGAACCGCCGGTGGCCGCCAGCCCACCGGCCCGGACGGCCACTGGTTGGAGCCGCTGACCACACTGACTTATCTTGTCGCTCGCACCGAACGAATCCGGTTGGGCACCAACATCCTGCTCGCCGCGCTGCGGCCCGCGGCGGTGTTGGCGAAAACCCTGGCCACCATGGATGTGCTGTCAGGTGGGCGCATCGACATCGGTGTGGGCGTGGGCTGGCAGCGCGAGGAATACGAGGCCGCTGGTGTCGACTTCGACCGCCGCGGGGCGGTCCTGGATCAGACCCTGGAAGTGTGTCAGCGCTTGTGGCGGGAGAACGAGGTCAGCTTTGAGTCTGCGGGGCTGAATTTCGAGCGGATCCATCAGATGCCCAAGCCCGCGCAGCCGGGGGGAGTGCCGATCTGGGTGAGTGGGACGGTCAACCGGGCGGTCGCCCGCCGGCTGGCGCGCTTCGGAGCGGGCTGGATTCCCTGGGGTCCCGACGCGCGCGATGTCGCCGCGGGAATCGCGCGGATGCGCGCGGCGGTGGCACATGCCGGTGGCGACCCGAACGGTTTCGGCGTAGCGGGCGCGCTGCGGGTCAAAGCTGATGCGGATGGCCGACCCGACCTGGCCGACGTGGCCGAGCGGGCAAAAACGCTGCGGGACGCGGGCGTCACCGAGCTGAGGATGACCCACTGGCCACTCGCGCCGGAAAACCGCGAACGTGACATCAGCGCCGTCGTCGAAGCGGTGCGCGCCGCCACCGGCGGCTGAGGCCACTTGCGCTGGGGCCCAACGTTCGTCGCCTCAGCCGAGAGGGCGCCCTAGCGCTCTGTGCTGATCGCCGGCGGATAAGGCAGATCGGTGCTGGTGTGCGGATCTACCCGCACCGGGCGGCCCAGGTAGGGGAAGGCGCGTTGCGGGCAGGAGGGGCGATCGCAGATCTTGCAGCCCGCGCCGATGGCGGCGATCGCCTCGGTGTCGGTCAGGTCGACCCCGGCGGAGTAGATCAGCTTGTCGGCGTGGGCCAGGTCGCATCCCAGGCCGATGGCAAAGCTCTTCCCGGGTCCGAGGTAGCGGCTGGGCTCGGCGGTGGTGGTTCGGGCGATCCAGAAATAGGTTCGCTCATCGGGCATCTGGGCCACCTGGGTCAGGAACTGACCGGGCCGGGCGAACGCTTGGTGAATCACCCACAGCGGACAGTTCCCGCCGACTCGGGAGAAGTGAAATGCCGTGGCGGATTGGCGCTTGGAGATGTTTCCGGCACTGTCGGTGCGGACGAAGATGAACGGGACCCCGCGGGCGTTGGGGCGCTGCAGGGTGGACAGCCGGTGACAGATGGTCTCGAAGCCGACCTCGAATCGGCGCGCCAGTTGATCGATGTCATAGCGCGTGCTTGCGGCCGCGTCCAGAAACGGCCGGTAGGGCAGCAGCAACGCTCCGGCGAAGTAGTTGGCCAGACCGATGCGGGCCACCCCCCGCGCCTCATCGCTGAGCTGATCGTCACCGGCGATGATGCCGGTGATCAGGTCGGCCTGGGTCAGCAGCGCGATCTGAGTGGCCAGCTGAAAGGTGCGCTGGCCGCGGTTGAGCCAGCGGGCCAGGTAGAGCGTCTTGGACTCTGGCTGAAACATGCGCTTGGAGTTGGGGTTTAGCGACTGCCCATCGTCGAGCACCACGGTGATGCCGAGGTTGTCGCCGAGTAGCCGCGCCAATTGCGCGTCAAGCCCCCCGAGGTGCAGGCCGTGGCGGCCGAACATCTGCTCCGCGGCGATGTCCAATTCGCCGATGTAGTTCTTTCGGTCATAGAAGAAGTCGCGGACTTCTTCGAAGGGCATCGGCTGCCCGGACACCGCCGAAACGTCGGCGGTGGCGCGGCTGTGCAGCGCTTCGAGCTCGGCGGTGGCGTCGTAGAGCCGTCGATGCAGGTTGACCAGCGTCTGTCCCACCGCGGGCATCCGGGCCACCAGTTCCTCGATCTGCGCCGGGGTGGCGGGCCCCTCGGCGAAGACCTCACGCAAGTCCGAGACCAGCCGTGCATCGGAGTCCGGCGCGAAATAGTGGGTCGGCAAGTCGAAACGTTCGGCAAGAGCGAGCAGCACCGAGACCGTGATCGGGCGCTGGTCGTTTTCCAGCTGATTGACGTAGCTGGTCGACAGGCCCAGCGCGCGTGCCAGCGCCACCTGGGTCAGCCCGTGGTCCTCGCGGAGTCGCCTCAGCCGCGCCCCGGCGAAGGTCTTTGGCACGTGTGACACCCTACGCGCACCGCCTTTCACAAGATTTGCAAAATCGCGCCGGTGAGGACACAAAATTACGCCCTTATAGGGCATTTACCCCGAATGTGTGGCTGCGTACTGTGCGGTTTATGCGGATGCACGACGTTCGAACCAGACGCAGCGCCGAGGACTTCCCACGCCGTGAACACCTGGCGTACCAGATCGCCGAGGTGGCGGCGGACCCGGTCGCGGTGCCCGCCGAAACCGCGGCGATGGTGATCAACCGGATCATCGACAACGCTGCGGTGTCGGCAGCTTCGCTCACCCGCCGCCCGGTGGCCGTGGCCCGGGCGCAGGCACGGGCGTATCCGCGGTCAGACAGGGGCGCAAAGGTTTTCGGCATCACTGGGAACCATGCGCCGGAGTGGGCGGCCTGGGCCAACGGAGTCGCGGTGCGCGAGTTGGATTTTCATGACACCTTTCTGGCTGCCGAATACTCCCACCCGGGCGACAACATCGCACCCTTGGTCGCCGTCGCCCAGCACCTCGGCCTGGATGGCACCGACCTGATCCGAGGCATCGCCACCGGCTACGAGATCCAGATGGCCCTGGTCCGCGGAATCTGCTTGCACGAGCACAAGGTCGACCACGTGGCACACCTGGGCCCATCGGTGGCGGCCGGTCTGGGCACCATGCTCGGGCTGGACCCCGACACCATCTACTCCGCGGTCGGCCAGGCCCTGCACCTGACGACGTCCACCCGGCAGTCGCGCAAGGGATTGATCTCCAGCTGGAAGGCGTTCGCACCCGCCTGGGCGGGCAAGGTCGCCATCGAAGCGGTTGACCGCGCGATGCGTGGGGAAGGGGCGCCGGCGCCGATCTGGGAGGGCGAGGACGGCGTGATCGCCTGGCTACTGTCGGGCCCCGAGCACACCTACCACGTCGCACTGCCCGGCCGCGGTGAACCAAAGCGGGCCATTCTGGACAGCTACACCAAAGAGCATTCGGCCGAATATCAGAGCCAGGCCCTCATCGATCTGGCCCGGCGGATGCGCGGGCGCATCGGTGACTCAGACCAGATCGAGACCATCGTGCTGCACACCAGCCATCACACGCACGTGGTGATAGGCACCGGCTCCAACGACCCGCAGAAGTTCGACCCGGATGCCTCGCGGGAGACCCTCGACCACTCGGTGATGTACATCTTTGCGGTCGCCCTGCAGGACGGCAGCTGGCATCACGTGCGCTCCTACTCGCCGCAGCGGGCGCACCGACCGGACACGGTGGCGCTGTGGCACAAGATCTCCACGGTCGAAGATCCGGAGTGGACCCGGCGCTACCACAGCGCCGATCCGGCGGAAAAGGCATTCGGTGCGCGCGCGGAAATCACCCTCAACACTGGCCAGGTGATCGTCGACGAGCTGGCCGTCGCGGACGCTCATCCGCTGGGGGCCCGTCCTTTTGAGCGCAAGCAGTACGTGGCCAAGTTCCTCGGCCTGTCCGACGGGGTGATCGGTGAAACCGAGCAGCGACGGTTCCTCTCGACGGTCGAGGGCCTGTCGAGCCTGCCGGCGGGCTCGCTGGGTGGGCTCAACCCGATCGCCGATGCGGGGGTGCTGGACCGGTCCCCGACGATTCCGCCCGGGATCTTGTGATGAAAACGGTGTTGGGCACCGCGGTGTCGGCGACCGAGAAGCGCACCGGGTTTCGCGCTGCGCTGGAAAGTGGCCGGCTGCTGCGATTCCCGGGAGCCTATTCGCCGCTCGTGGCCCGATTGGTCGCCGAGATCGGCTTCGACGGGGTGTACGTATCCGGTGCTGCGCTCTCGGCCGACCTGGGGTTGCCCGACATCGGCTTGACCACCCTGACCGAGGTCAGCGCGCGGGGAGCGCAGATCGCGGCCGCCAGCGAGCTGCCCACTTTCATCGATGCCGACACCGGTTTCGGTGAACCGATGAGCGCGGCCCGCACGGTGGCCGTGCTCGAAGATGCCGGGCTGGCCGGCTGCCACCTGGAAGATCAAGTCAACCCCAAGCGGTGTGGGCACCTGGACGGCAAGGCGGTGGTGCCCGTCGGCGTGATGGTCAGTCGGCTGCGGGCCGCGGTATCGGCGCGGCGCGACCCCAATTTCATCGTCTGCGCTCGCACCGACGCCGCGGCGGTCGAAGGGCCCTCCGCTGCGATCGATCGGGCCAAGGCCTACGCCGACGCGGGCGCCGACCTGATCTTCACCGAGGCGCTGCGCACCCCCGCGGAGTTCGAACAGTTTCGCGCGGCGGTGGATACACCGTTGCTGGCCAACATGACCGAGTTCGGAAAGTCTGGGCTGCTGAGCGCCGATGAGCTCCGCGGGATCGGCTACAACGTGGTGATCTATCCGGTGACCACCCTGCGACTAGCCATGTACGCTGTCGAGGCCGGTCTTCGCGAAATCGCCGATGCGGGAACCCAATCCGGACTTCTGAACCGCATGCAGCAGCGTAGCCGGCTCTACGAGCTATTGCGCTACGCCGACTACCAGCAGTTCGACTCCAGCATCTACAACTTCGTCCGCCAAGGAGATCGGCCATGAGCACCCTCGACGACACACCTCGAATCTGTAAGGGCCTGGCCGGCGTCGTGGTCGACAACACCGCCATCTCCAAGGTTGTTGCCGAGACCAACTCGCTCACCTATCGCGGGTATCCGGTTGAGGACCTCGCCGCGCACTGCAGCTTCGAGCAGGTGGCCTACTTGTTGTGGCACGGCGAGCTTCCCGACGACCAGCAGCTGGCATTGTTCATGCAGCGCGAGCGCGCCGCCCGCCGGTTGAACCGATCCATGTTGTCGCTGTTGGCGAAACTGCCCGATACCTGCCACCCGATGGACGTGGTGCGGACATTGATCAGCTACCTGGGGGCCGAAGACCCCGACGAGGACGACAGCAGCCCGAGGTCCAACTACGCCAAGTCGCTGCGGATGTTTGCGGTACTGCCCACCATCGTTGCGGCCGATATGCGGCGTCGGCGCGGCTTGGCACCCATCGCGCCCCACAGCCACATGAGTTACGCGCAGAACTTCTTGCACATGTGCTTCGGCGATGTCCCCGAGAGCGCGGTTGTGGATGCCTTCGAGCAATCCCTGGTGCTCTACGCCGAACACAGCTTCAACGCTTCCACGTTCGCCGCCCGGGTCGTCACATCCACCCAATCCGACATCTACAGCGCGGTAGCGGCGGCGATCGGTGCGCTCAAGGGGGCGCTGCACGGCGGGGCAAACGAAGCGGTGATGCGCGACATGCTCGAGATCGGTTCGGCGGACCAGACATCGAAATGGTTGCGGCGCAAGCTGGCTCGCAAGGAAAAGGTGATGGGCTTTGGCCATCGGGTGTATCGCAACGGCGATTCCCGGGTCCCGACCATGAAACGGGCCCTCGACCGGGTGGCTGCCGTGCGTGATGGCCAGCGGTGGCTGGACATCTACCAGGTCTTGGAGCGGGAGATGCTGGCCGCCACGGGAATCAGGCCGAATCTGGACTTTCCCACCGGTCCCGCCTACCACTTGATGGGATTCGATATCGGCTCCTTTACCCCGATCTTCGTGATGAGCCGTATTACCGGGTGGACCGCACACATTATGGAACAGACCGCGTCCAACAAGTTGATCCGTCCGCTCAGCGAATATGTGGGTCCGGCCCAACGCACGCTGAAGTTCGCCCGATAGAGACGTTGGGCCGCGAGCGGCTGCCCGCCGGGGCGCCGGACGATGTCAATCAATACGGGATCCGGCGCCGTGGCAGCTGGCGACGGTGTAACGTCGGTCATGAATCCATTGGCCAGGGCTGACCGGAGTGCTTGTTCATAACTGAGACGCCAGGCCGTGCGTGGTTTTGTTTGTCGATCCTCACATGCGTGTGCCGGGTCTACCCGAAGCGAAGGGATCGCGGATGGATCGCCAAGTGTCTTGGCCGGGCCAACGGGAGGCGGTACCCGTTCCTGCGCCGCCAATCTCGCCGCGGCAAATTGGGCGCCAAGGTCTTGACGGCACAAAGCGTGCTGTCGCCGGCGCGATGTTGTTGACGCCATGAGCGCAACTGCGGCTGCTCGGCGCTTGGCTAGTCCGGTGCGGGTTGCCGTGGCGATCGATCTGGGTGCGGTCCTTGACGGGGCATGGTGGCCACGTACAGCCTCGATATCCCAGGAGCTGCCCGAGTTGGTCGACGCCCTGTCCTCGCGCCTGGGCAAGATCATCGAGATCAGCGTCAACTGGTCTTCGCTGGACGGCTCACCGGATCTCGACGCGCTGAACCCGCTCAGAAGTGGTGAACCCGCTCGGCCCGCCGGGCGCCAGCGGCTGATGATGATCACGGGTAGCCGGGCCTTGGCAAACCTGCTGGTCGTACCGTGCCGAACCTCGGTCGCCCTGGCGAAGATGATCCTGCGCACGGCCGCGCGGCTGCCCATCATGCCCATCGAACGCGAAACCCAGGAATTCCGGACCAGCGACGACGTGGTGCGGGCCGCGCGTGCACAGAGCGCCTTGGGTGGGCAACATCCGCCCGATTGCGAACCTGACCCCGCTGCTCCAGCGATTCCCGATTGATCAATCCGCCCGAACCCCGGGACGTCGGCGAGCTTACGTGCGGGTACCACAAACTCCGGTCCGCCCAATCCGAGCGACCGTATCGGCAACGCGTCACCTTTGGCGCGCAGTGAGAAAAGGATGGGTGTTATGGCCATGCAGGACAGGTGTGATGCACCACAGGTTCATCCATCCGAGATTCGGATCGGTGACACCATCGGCACCATGGACGACGAACATCTTCCATTCCTGGTCAAGCTGATCAGCGAACCGCAGCGAAGTCCGCAGCGCTGGACATTTTTCGGCAGCGACGAGCGGGGTCTGCAGCACGTGAGCACCTGTGGCGAGGATCAATTGGTTCACCGATACGGCAAGGCGTCGTGACGGCGCCGTTATCACCCGATTGCCAGTGCCCCTACCTCGACCGGGATTGAGTCACTAGACTCCGGAGTTCATGGCCATTCGTCGCGCTGTGCTCGCCATCGCCGACATCGGCGGATACACCAATTACATGAATTGGAACCGGATGCACCTGGCCCACGCGCAGTGGGCGGTCGCCGAACTGCTCGAGGCGGTCACCGACGCCGGCAAAGGCCTCAAGCTGGCCAAGCTGGAGGGGGACGCGGCATTCTTCTGGGCCCCCGGCGGAGACGCGAAAGTCGTTGTTTGTGAACGTATCGCGGCCATGCGGCAAGCCTTTATGGAACGACGGGAACGGATCAAGAAGGACATCTCCTGCGACTGCAAGAGCTGCGCACAGCTCGATGATCTGTCGCTGGAGTTCGTCGCGCACGAGGGCGAGGTTGCCGAGCAAAAGGTCAAGCGCCGACTTGAATTGGCCGGGGTCGACGTCATCCTGGTGCACCGGATGCTGAAAAACTCGGTGCCGGTGTCGGAGTACGTGCTGATGACCGAGTCCGTTGCGGAATGCCTTGATGAGTCGATACGCGGGCTCTCGATGCCGCTGACCCACGATTTCGAAGGCATTGGTCAAACGCCGACGTACTAAATCGATCTGGCCACCGCCGAGGTGCGTCCCGTGGTGCCCGAACGCGGTTTCGTGAGCCTGTTTTCGGAGATGTTCAAGTTCGAGCTGAAGTCGCTGCCATTCATCCTGGGCGCCAAGCAGGCGTGCGCGGGCTTCCGCAACCTCGATCGCGGCCGAGCCGAGGGACTGCCGGCGGCCTGACGTGGCGCCGCCGTCGTAAGCCCACCCGAGCCTGGCTAGGATCACGGGGTGTCGATTGCGCTGCTTCGTGAGATGTTCGAGAAGATGGTCGTTGCCAAGAACGCCGAGTTGATCGGGCATTACTACGACCCTGACTTCGTGATGTATTCCGAGGGGCTGCGCCAGGAATTCGCCGAGTTCAGCGAGGGGCACCGCAAGATCTATGCGAGCGCCATCAGCTACGCGATCGAATACGACGAGGACGCGTGGGTGCAATCCCCCGACCGGGTCGCCGGACGCGTGTGGATCACCACATCGCGGCCCGGGGAAAAGCCGACGCGAATCGAAGTTTCTCATCGCCGCATACCGAGACGGCCGCATCCACCGAATCTGGGAGACAACATGGCCGAGTTGGCGCAATGTGGCCGCGCTCGAAGACTACTGATCGGCCCCGTCCGGTAGCACCGCGACGGCCTGATGCGCGCGCCAGCGACCACCGATCGGGCGGTGGTGGATGAGGCCTGAACCTGCGACGGTCGCCCGGGACTTCATTGCGGCGTTCTCGGCGGCGGACTTTGGCGCGATGCGACATCTGCTCGCCGCCGACCTGATTGCGCACATCACCAACGCCGATGGCGGTGCGGACGTCGTCAACGGACGCGAAGACTACCTGCGCCGCATCGAGGCAATGGATCTGGATGCGGCGCAGTTCCGGGTCGAGTTGACCCAGCCGCCCCAGCCCGTCGATACCGATCGTGTCCTGGTCATGGTCGAGGTCCGTGCCCGTAAAGGCGACAGTGACCAGCTCCAAGACCTGCACAACTACGCGGCCCACTTATTGCGGGTCGTGCGCGGACAGATCGCAGAACTCCACATGGTTGACGCGAAACCCGCTGAAAGCGCCAGGTTTTGGGCCTAGCGCGGCGTCGTCACTGCAGCTGGCGCATCAACTCGGCGGCCGCGGATCGGCCGCTGATCAGCGCTCCGTGCACGGTGGCGGGATTGTCGACCCCCACGGCCTCACCGGCCAGGTAGAGGCGATCGCTGATCGGTTCCTGCAGCTGGCGGCGATCGTCGAGGCCGGATCCCGGTGCGTGGAAGGAATACGAGCCGAGGGCAAGGGGATCGGTGCTCCAACCCGACGATCGGACCTCGGCGGGGGCGATGTCTTTGCCGAACAGCTGCCGGGCGACCGGTAGCGCGCCAGACATCAACTCACTGGGGGAGCAGGACTCCACGTGCCGGCCACGACGGCCGGCGTTGAAGGCCAGCACAATTGGGCCCGCGGCGGCCGGCAGGGTAAGCCACTGTGACCACATGCTGCCCGGGGGTCCGAGGAACTGGTAGAAGGCGTTGTCGGCATCCCAGGTGCGTCTGTCGAACCGGAAGTAGCTCTTGGGCAGGACTCCAAATCCCAACGCGGCTATGGCGCGACGGTGGTCATCGGGCAGGGGAGGATCAAAGGTGATGGCGCCGGCTTTCAGGACGCCCAGTGGGGCGGTGACTATTGCCGCGGGCCCCTGGAAGGTTCGGCCCGCCGCCCGCACCAACACCGAGTCATCCTTGTGCACCATGGAATCGACCTTCGTGCCGAAGACGATCGGCAGCCCGTCGGCGAGGCGCCGCGGCAATGCGTCGTAGCCGCTGGTGATAACGACCTGCGGCCCGCTCGAATACGTGCCCTGGTCGTAAGTCGTCGCGGAGAGCTGATCCGCGTCCGCGGCGTACTCGTCTTCGATCACGGTGTTGACGTAGTAGGCCAACTCGGCGCGCTCCCGGTCGGACAGGTCGTCACGGGGGGCCTGAGCGTCCAGCGCCGCGGCCAGACTCCCGTCGTCGACATCGCGGCGAGCTTGGGCCACCAGCCGTCGCCAGGTGTCGTCGTCGTAGCTGATCGGCTCGAGGCGCGGGTCAACCGCCAGCTTGGCCGGGGTGTCATAGTCGGTTGGCGCAAGCCGTGCCTCGACTTGGCCGGCCAGCTCGACGAGCGGATTGTCGGTCGTGCCGAGGATCCAGGAGGCGCCCATTTCCAGCGGCACGTCCCAGTCCCGGACGGTATTGACCCGGCCGCCGACCCGATCGCGGGCCTCGATCAGCCGCACCGGCCATCCGGCATCGGCAAGTGCACGCGCGGCGCCCAGGCCGGCCATCCCGGCGCCGATGACCAGAATCGACCGCGTATCCGTCTTATCCGCCGGCGTTGCGGGGGCGCTCGGCCGCGCTGCGTGATTCGACGCGCATCCGGCGCCCAACTCGGCAGCGGCGCCGCAGCTCAGGCCCGCTGTCGCCGCCAAGAATTTCCTGCGGGGTACCCGGGACACGTCGTCAGCGTCTCATATTTCACCCGATCGCGGCTGGTCCGCGGCCCGGGGGTCGTTATCGGACCGTGTTCGGGGATTGTGATCGGCGGCACATTGGGCTCATGTAAACTTGCGCCCATCCAGAAGGCGGCAACGGGGCCGCGTTGAAGGGGGAGCGGCGATGAGTGCTCGGAAGGCCACCGACGGCAAGGCGCATACCAAGGCGCCCGCTGCATTGCCGGACGTTCTACCCCCGAGCCGCAGCCTTACCGTCCGCGCGGCGGACGGCACCGCACTGCACACCCAGGTCTTCGGGCCGGCCGATGGCTACCCGATCGTGTTGACGCATGGTTTCGTCTGCTCCATCCGGGCCTGGGCCTACCAGATCGCCGACCTGGCGACCGACTACCGGGTGATTGCATTCGATCATCGTGGTCACGGGCGCAGCGGCATCCCGCGGCGCGGCGGCTACACCCTCGAACACCTTGCCTCCGACCTGGATTCGGTATTGGATGCGACGTTGGCCCCGCACGAGCGGGCGCTGATTGCCGGACATTCGATGGGCGGCATCGCTATCTCCGCTTGGTCCGAGCGCTACCGGCACAAGGTGCATCGGCGTGCCGACGCCGTCGCATTGATCAACACCGCCACCGGCGACTTGCTGCGCAAGATCAGAATGCTGTCGGTGCCGGGGGAATTGTCGGCGGCTCGAGACTTTGCCGGCCGGGGTCTGATCAACGCGTTCGGCGGGTTTCCGCTCCCGAGCGCAGTCCGGATTCCCACCCAGTACTTGATCGCGATGATGGCGGTCGGGGCCGACGCCCATCCAACCGCGGCACGCCTGCTCTACGAACTGTTCGCGCAGACGTCGGCGGCGGGCCGTGGCGGCTGCGCGCGGATGCTGGTCGGCGAGGTCGGATCGCGCCACATCAGTCTGGACGGTTTGACGGTACCGACGCTGGTGATCGGCAGTGAGCGTGATCGGCTCACGCCGATCAGCCAGACCCGCAAGATCGCAAGCACTGCGCCCAACGTCTTCGATTTGGTCGAATTGCCGGGCGGGCATTGCTCGATGCTGGAACAGCACCACGAGGTGAACCGGCACTTGCGGACACTCGTCGATTCGGTCGGCGGCCACTCTCGGGCCCGCATCAGCTCATAGCAGGGCGGCGACCTCCGCGGCAGCGCGTTGGCCCGACCTGACCGCCCCGTCGAAGTAGCCGGTCCATTCGTCCGCGGTCTCGGTACCGGCCCAGTGAATCGACCCGACCGGTTTTCGCAATAACTGGCCGTATCTGGTCCACGACCCTGGCGGTACCGCGGCGGTGGGTCCGCCTGGCGCGAATTGTTCTGTGCCCCAGCAGTAATCGGCGTAGTCGAGGGGCTCGAGCGCGTCATCTCCGAACAGCGAGGCGAAACAGCGCAGCGTCCGGTCGCGACGCTGGTCGGCAGATAGCGAGTCGAATTCACGGGCGTCGACGAAGCCCATCAGAATGCCGGGACCGTCGTCGTGCGGACTGGCGTCGAAGGTGATGAAAACGGGGCCCATGTCTGACAACGACTGCCCGGTGAAGCCGTTGATGCGCCAAAATGGCGTCGAATACGCCGCGTAGGCCTTGCTCAACCGGCCCTGCGGCCAGTTGTCGGCGAGTTCCTGGTACCCGGTGGGCAGCGGGGGGTTGAACTCGATGGCGGCGCGATGCGCGGGCGGAATCGCGACAATGACAAAGCCCGCCTCGGCCTGGCCTTGATCGGAGGAGACGGTCACACCGGCACCGTGTCGGTCGATGCGACGAACGGGTGCGTCCAGCACGACATGGGTGCCCAGTTCGGCCGCGGCCAGTTCGGCGATCTGCTGGGTGCCGCCGGGGATGAGCTCCTGCTGGGCCCCGTTTTCCACATCGAGCAACCGGTCCAGCCCGCCGGCGGCCCGCACGTAGCGGGCCGCGTGCAGCATGGACACGTCGTCGGGCTCGCACTCCCAGGTCACCCGGGTCATGATCGCCATCAGGTCGTGTGAGGACGCAGAAGCGCGAACCGATCTCAGCCATTGCCGCAGCGAGACACCGTCGAGGTCGGCGGCCCGGTTCGCAGCCCAGGGAGCCGATATCGGGATGCTGCGGGCAAGCCTCTCGAATTGCCAGCGTAGCCGCGCGATGTCGAGCAGCCCCGTCAGCGAAAGTCTGGGAATGGTGCCGCTGTAGGGGCGGACCCCGCCGCGCCAGCGGATCACGTTCTTGCCGTCGTGGAAGGTCGGAACGGTGGGAACACCCAACTCGTTGGCCCCACCCAGGACTGCGTCCTGGGTGGGGCCAACGAACGAGCCGCCCATATCCGCCGGCAATCCGGCGATGGAGCCGGTGAAAGAGCGGCCGCCAACGCGATCGCGACCTTCTAGTACCAGCACATCATGACCTTGACGCGCCAGGTCGCGGGCTACGGCTAGACCGGCAAAGCCGGCGCCCACTATCACCACGTCGACAATCCACGATGGGTTTGTCACGCCCTCCAGTGAACAGCATCTCAGCCCATCCGTACGCTAAATTTCGATTGCCCGAAATTCCGGCGGGCGGCGGCGCTGCCCACATTGTCGACAGGCAGGTGCGTTGAGGGTCTTCACCGCGTTGTACGGGTTAGCCGACGCCGCCGAGCGGGCGCGGGAGCTGCGGGACGCCGGTGCGAGTGGGGTAGCCACCTTTGAGGGCCCACACGACGTATTCGCTCCACTGACCCTCGCCGCCACGGTAGGCGGCCTGGATCTGATGACCAACGTGGCGATCGCTTTTCCACGCAATCCGATACACCTGGCCCATCAGGCCTATGACCACCAGCTGCTCAGCGGCGGCCGATTCATCCTGGGCCTTGGCACCCAGGTGCGCGCCCAGATCGAGAATCGGTTCGGCGCCGCGTTCGACCACCCGGTGGCCCGGATGACCGAGCTGATCGCTGCCTTGCGGGCAATCTTTGCTGCCTGGAATTGCGGTGACCGGTTGAACTTTCGCGGACAGTTCTACCGGCACACGCTGATGACACCGACTTTCAACCCCGGCCCAATTCCCTTCGGCCCGCCCCCGATATACGTCGGTGCGCTCGGGCCCAGGCTGACCCGGGCCGTCGCCCAGCATGCCGACGGTCTGCTGGTAATGCCGTTTGGCTCCAAGCGTTTTCTGCATGCCAACACGATGCCGGCGGTACACTAGGGGCTGCGTGCCGGCGGGCGTCAGGCCGGCGAATTCACGATAATTCCGGAGATCATTGTGTCGGCCGGCGACACCGAGGCCGACCGGGAACAAGCCGCCGCGGGCACCAGACGGCTGCTGGCCTTCTACGGGTCTACCCCCGCCTACCGGCCGGTGCTGGCGGCGCACGGCTGGGAAGGCTTGCAGCCCGAACTCAATGCCCTGTCCAAGCAGGGGCGCTGGCAGGAAATGGGCGCGCTGATCGACGACACCATGATGCACACCTTGGCGGCCTGCGGCACACCCGCCGACGTTGCGGCGCACATCCGCGATCGGGTGGATGGGATCTCTGACACCGTGTGCCTGTATCAGGCCGCACCCATTGGGCTTCGCACGCTCGCTGCGATCATCGACGAGCTGCGCTGAACCAATTGGGTTGCCTGTCAGGCGCTTCGGGGCCCTGATGTCTTCGGGGCGGGTGCATCGGCTAGGGCAGGCCGTCGCTTCCGTCTTGGCCGAGCAGCAGCCCACCGGAGCCGCCGGCACCGCGAGTGCCGGTGCCGGCGGCCACACCGCCGTTGCCGCCGGTGCCGATCAGCACGGCGTTACCGCCCATGCCACCGGCCCCGCCGCTATCGCCGACACCCAACGATTCTGCGCCGGAACCGCCGGCCCCGCCGGTACCCAGCAGTATTCCGCCGGTGCCGCCGGCCCCGCCGGAGCCGCCGGAGCCGGCGATACCGAGCCCGCCGGCCCCGCCGGCCCCACCGCAACCGAGCAAGCCGGCATTGCCGCCGGCCCCACCGGAACCGCCGCCGTTGGCGACACCGAATCCGCCGAAGCCACCGGCCCCGGCGCTGGAGAACAACAACCCGGCATTGCCGCCGGCCCCACCGGCACCGCCGGTGTTGCTGCCGAACCCGCCGTCGCCGCCGATCCGGCCGCTGCCGAACAGCAACCCGGCGCTGCCGCCGGCCCCACCGACAGCGCCGTCGGCGACGGCGCCCGCTCCGCCCGTTCCGCCGGAACCACCCGGGCCGCTGAGCAGCCCGGAATTGCCGCCGGCCCCGCCGGCGCCACCAGCACCGGTAAGGCCGTAACCACCGGCCCCACCGTCACCGCCGCCGGCTCCGACCAGCCCACCCAGCAGCCCGCCGGCTCCGCCAACACCACCGGCCGCGCCGTTCAACGCGCCGAAGCCGCCAGCCCCGCCGATCCCTCCGCCGCCCCACAGCCCGCCGGCGCCGCCGGCCCCGCCGACGCCGCCATCCGCGGTCGATGAGTATCCGCCGGAACCGCCGGCCCCACCGGTGCCGGCCGCACCGCCAGCCCCGCCATCGGCACCGGTGCTCATCGCGCCGGACCCGTCGGGCCCGCCGTCTCCGAACACCCATCCGCCCGCGGTCCCGGCGGCGCCGCTGCCCGCGGCCCCGGGGGTGCCGTTGCCGATCAGCGGGCGCCCGGTGAGGGTCTGGACGGGCGCGTTGACCGCGCCCAGTGCTTGTTGTTGGAAGGTATGCAGTGGCGAGGTGCTGGCTGGCGCGTTGAATCCGTCCAGCCCCAGCAACAGCCCGCTGGTCCCGCCGACCCCCGTCGCGCCGGCCGCCGGGCCGGTCCCGCCGACACCGGCATTGCCGCCGTTGCCGATGAGCACCCCAGTGCCCCCGCGCCACCGTCCCCGCCGGTGGTGGCGCCCTCGCCGCCGGCACCGCCGCCGATCGCCAGGCCGGCGCTGCCGCCGGCCCCGCCGACACCACCGGCGGCGGCAGCGCCGTAGCCGCCGGTCCCGCCGACCCCGCCGTTGGAGTACAGCAGCCCGCCGTTGCCGCCGGCCCCGCCCGTGCCGCCGTCGGAGGAGCCGTACCCGCCGGCCCCGCCGACGCCGCCGGCCGAGAACAGCAACCCGGCGTTGCCGCCGGCCCCGCCGACCCCACCGGCGCCGGCAACTCCGCTGCCACCGGCCCCACCGGCCCCGCCCGTGCCGAACAGCGCGCCGGCGTTGCCGCCGGCCCCACCATTGCCCCCGTCCCCGCCGGTACCGACTCCGCCCGTGCCGCCGGCCCCACCCGGGCCACCGAACAGTCCGGCGTTGCCGCCCGCCCCGCCATCGCCCCCGGTCCCACCGGCGCCGAACCCGCCGGTCCCGCCATGGCCGCCGCCGGCACCGACCAGCCCGGCCAGCAGCCCGCCGGCGCCACCGGCCCCACCGGTCCCGCCGACCCCGCCGGGGCCGTACCCGCCGGCGCCACCGAGACCCCCGGCACCCAACAGTCCGCCGGCCCCGCCGGCCCCGCCGGCCCCACCGGCGCCGCCGTTGAAGCCGAACAAGCCGGGCCCGCCGGCCCCGCCGGCCCCGGCGTTACCCACAACCATCCGCCGGCTCCGCCGACTCCGCCGGCACCTCCGTCGCCGAACGCCGAGCTCCCGCCGGCTCCGCCGGCGCCTCCCGAGCCCAAGAGTCCCGCCGCCCCGCCAACCCCGCCGACCCCGCCGGTCGGGTTGGCGACGGTGCCCGGTGTCCCCGAGCCGCCGATCCCGCCGTCACCGAGCAACCAGCCGCCATCGCCACCGTTGGCTCCGGTCCCCGGGGCCCCGTTGGCGCCGTTGCCGATCAGCGGGCGTCCCGTGGCCGCCAGCAACGGCGCGTTGATGAGGGTCAACAGCTGCTGCAGCGGGCCGGTGTTGGCCGCTTCCGCGGCGGAATAGCCGCTGGCGCTGGCGCTCAGGGCCGCCACGAACTGGTCGGAAAAGACCCCCACCTGGGTACTGAGTTGCTGGTAGGCCAGGCCATGGCCGGAAAACAGCGCCGCGATCGCCGCCGACACCTCGTCTTGGGCCGCGGCCACGACCGTTGTTATCTGGGTAGCGGCGGCCGCAGTGGCCGCATTGAGGGTCGTATTCAGGCCTGCCAGATCGTTTGCCGCGGCCTGCACCATGCCGGGCACCACGTCAACAAGCGTCATGTCACACCTCCGCTGGGTCGTTACACCCGGGCTGCGGCTCGGATCTCCATCGATACGCTCGGCAAACTGGAGCCTACTGCGGATGCGGTGTGAAATACCAGGTTCTTGGCGCTCTGATCGCGTACGCCGGGCGTCGAGCAACGCGCGGTGCGGTCAGGGCGCAACCGTGAGCCAGTCGGAGAATCCCGACGGATCGTGGCGTCCCAGCGCCCCGTGCTCGTAGAGGCCCCAGCCTTCCACCGGATCCGTGTCGCCGTCACGGCATACCGCGCGGCCCACGTGGTCGATGACGCCGAAGCCGGACCGCGCGATGATCGCCGGATCGGTCATGCCGTAGGTCAGCCGCTCGACGAACTTCTCGCCCTTCCACATGCCGTGCAGCCAGTCCGAATCGCCGCCGTAGCCACCGCCGACATGAATCGGAACCGCCAGCTTGGATTCCACATCGAAGTGCACCGGCGTGCCATCGGGTCTGGTGGCGTCGATGGTTGCCCCGGTCGGGATGCGGGTGCCCGAGCGGTAGTGAATCTTGACCCGCGGCCAGCCCAGCTGTTCGACGCGGCCATCACGCCAGATCCGGGTGCAGTCATTGAGCGAGCGGAATCCGCTGGGCTCCTCTTGAATGATCAGCACGATCGCGAAGTCGTCGAACGCCATGGGGACATACAGCCACCACATGCCCTCAAACGGCGGGTCCGCGGGTCGCCCAGCCGGCTCGGGCTCGCCGACCGGCCGGATGCCCCACGATCGGTCCCGACTACCGATCCAGGTCGCCGGGTCGACGTCGATCTGCTGCCCGTCGCCCTGGATTTGGCCGCTCCAGGTGCCGAGCTGGGCGAAGCGCTGCGCATCCAGGGTCACCCGGTTGCCGGACCGCAGCAGATGCGGCTGCTCCGCAACGACGTCGAACAACCCCTCCCAGGTGAGATCGGCTGACACGCCTTCGGTTTCGTCCAGCACCAGGCGCAGCTTGCGCAGCGGCTCTATCACGTCGATCCGGTAGCCGTTGACATGCTGGTGCAGCCGGTCCTGATCGATCGCGTCCGAAAGGTGCACCGCGGTTTGGGTATCCCCGCGCCTGATCAGCAGGAACGCGTCCTTGACGCCGAGGTTGGGGTAGTAGCCGATACCTCTGATCACAAAGATGTTTCCGGTGCGGTCATGGGCGTTGAAGTAGGAGCGGTCGTAGAAATTGCGGTCGGAGGAGCCGGGCCAGGCGATCGGTTGGGGAAGTTGATGTACCGGGTACTCGTCGAGGGGGCCAAGTGGTTGCGGCATCAGCGCTCATCTCCGATCAGACGTTTCATCAATCCAGCGTGGTAGAAAAGTGATTCGACATCGTCGGGCTTTTCCACCTCACCGAAATGCACCCGACGCGCCCCGGTGCGCATGAAGACGCAGGCCCACATGACTCCGGAATAGACGTAAAACCAGTGCAGGTCACCAAGTTGGGTACCGGTGAGTCGCTGGTAGGTGCGGCGTACGTCGTCCTCGCGCATCACCGTGGGCAGCCCGGGCAACGTCGCCAATCCGGCAAGTTCTTCAAAAACCATGTGCGCAAATATCATCCACGCGACATCGAGTTCGCGGGGTCCCAACGTGACCATCTCCCAGTCCAGTACCGCCACGGGCCGAAAGTCGCGGTACAAGACGTTGCCCACCCGGGCGTCGCCCCAAAGCAGCACGGGTTCGCGTGCGGCCACCTCGCTGGGCCAGTGCTCTTGCAGCCACTGGAAGGTCCGCTCTATCAGCGCGGAGTTGCCGATGCCAGGAACCGCGAAGTCGTACCACGAGCGCACCCAGTCGAAATGCCGGCGCAGCGCGGTGTCACCGGACGGCCCGTCGGACAGGAAGCCAAATGTGTCTTGCGGCTTCGGTATTGAATGCAGCATGGCCAACAGTCCGACGGTGGCGTCCTGTAGCTCACGCTGCCGCTCGGCCGGCGCATCGACGAACCAGTTGTTGCCGAACGTGTAGGGCATCACGTCGGGCGGTACCACGCCCTCGACGTAGTCCATCAGAAAAAACGGCGTCCCCAGCATTTCTCCGGTGGGTTCCATCCAGCGCACTCGGGGCATTGGGACGTCCCTGAGTTCACCCACCAGCTTGATGACTTCGAATTGGTGGTCGAGTCGGTAGCTGGGGAACACGGGCACATCTCCGGCGGCCGGCGCCACCCGGGCCACCAGCTTCTGCTGCACAGGCCGGTGATCCTCGTGCCAACGTGCGGTCAGGATGATCGTTTCCGAAGACATCCCCGTCGAGTCGACACCGCTTTCCACGGTCACCTCGGGTGCCGCGTTGCCGGGCAGCACGCCCGCCAGCCACCGTGCCATCATTGCCGGCAAAGTCGTCATGTCGCGGCTGGAGCGCTGTAGGTGGGCTACATCTTCGACCGGCGTTTCGTTGGCCACAGCTGCTTCCTTCAAGAGGCAATTACGATACGGTAGGTAGCGTTATGAAAGCAGACCCCTCTTCCCTTGACAAGGCCCCCGGCGTCGGGCGGCCGCGGGATCCCCGCATCGACTTTGCCATTTTGAGCGCGACCATGGAACTGCTTGTGCAAATCGGCTATTCCAACCTCAGCCTGGCTGCTGTCGCGGAGCGGGCGGGCACCACCAAGTCTGCGTTGTACCGGCGGTGGTCGAGCAAGGCCGAGCTGGTCCATGAGGCCGCGTTTCCGGTGACGCCCAGCGTGCTGTCGGCTCCGGCCGGCGACTTCGCCGGAGATATCAGGATGATGGTCGCGGCGACGCGCGATGTCTTCACCACCCCGGTGGTTCGAGCCGCATTGCCGGGGCTGGTCGCCGACATGACCGCGGACGCCGACCTCAACGCCCGGGTGCTGTCGCGTTTCACCGAGTTGTTCGCCACGGTGCGTATCCGGCTGCAGGAGGCCGTCGACCGTGGCGAGGCGCATCCCGACGTGGATCCGAACCGGATGATCGAATTGATCGGGGGAGCCACGATGCTGCGGGTACTGCTGTATCCGGACCAGATGCTCGACGAGGCATGGGTGGATCAGACCACCGCGATACTCGTGCATGGTGTGACCCGGTGACGGGTGCGCTCGCCGGGCGGGCGGCCATCGTCACCGGCGCCAGCCGTGGGCTGGGGCGCGCCATTGCGCTTGCCTTGGCCGCCGCAGGGGCCGCCGTTGTCGTGGCCCCGCGTACCGAGCAGGTGTGGGACAGCCGCTTGCCCGGAACCATCGGTGACACCGTCGCCCAGATCGAGGCGGCAGGGGGACGTGCGGTAGCGGTGCGCGCCGATCTGACCGACCGCGACGACGTCGCGGCGCTGGTGACGGCGGCCCGGGACAGCCTGGGCCCCATCACAATTCTGGTGAACAACGCCGCGTTCACCGCCCCCGGACGGCCACCGGTGCCCGGTGCGGCACCGCGCGCCAAATCCAGCAGAGCCGCGGTCGGCAAGCCGGGCTGGCCCGGATTCGTCAGCGTCCCGTTGGCGGCGTACCGCCGGCACTTCGAGACTTCGGTTTTTGCCGCATACGAGTTGATGCAACTGAGCTGCCCCGACATGATCGCGGCGGGGGCCGGCTCGATCATCAACATCACTTCGGTGGCATCCCGGCTACCCGGCGACGGGCCCTATCCTGACCGCAGCGGCGGCGTCCTGCCCGGATACGGCGGCTCCAAAGCCGTGCTCGAACACCTGACCCAATGTGCGGCTTTCGATCTCGCCGACCACCACATTGCGGTGAACGCGCTGGCGCCTTCGAAGCCGATTCCGACCCCGGGGCTGTCCTATTACGCACGCGAATTCGATGACACCGCTTCGGCGGAGGAATTCGCACGGGCGGCCGTGGTGCTGGCGTCGGTGGACGCCGACCTGGTTACCGGGCGCACCATCGGCCATCACGAAGTCCTCGACGGTAGCTTTCGGGCGTTCGGGCGCGACTAGCGCCCAGGGCGCCGAGGCGGCCAGCGATAGTGTGCGTGTTCCTGGCGGCGCGGACTCCTGACGTGCAACTATGAACAAAGACCATGCCGCAGATGGCGGCAGGCAGGTGTGTGCCGATGCCCGGAATTGACAAGCCGACGGGACGCGTTGTTGCGCTGATCGTGTTGCTGATTCTGGTTGCCGCTGCCCTGCGCGGCTATCTCCCGGACGACGATGGCACCTCGCACACCGAACCGGCTACCAGCCGTCCGGCGCTGGTATTCGTCATAGCGGTCTTGAGCGGCAGTGTCGCCTTGATGGCATTCGCCATCATTGCGCGGCTGCGGGATCCGCGCGCAGTGGCGCCCAGCGCGGGGGACCTCGCCCAAATGCTTGGCGGCGGACACCGACGAACCAGTTGGCGGGTATTGCTGATCGGACTCGCGGTGATTGCCGCCTATCTGCTGCTCACGCTGCTGCTGTCGCGCCTGTTTACCCCGGACGAAGTCGCGCCGTCGGCGCCCGCTTCCGATCCCGGCGTGCCGGCGCCGACCGGCGACGGTGCGCCCAGGCCGCAACAACCACAACAGCCTTCCGACGACAACATCAATACCCTCGAAATTCTGCTCGCAGCAACAGCGCCGTTGCTCCTGACCATCCTGGCTGCGGTGGCGGTTCTGTGGCGGCGCCGATGGCGTGCCGAGACCTCCAATACCCACACCGACGTTGCCGGCGAATCCCCGGAGCCGCCGCAACGTTCGCAACTGCTGGTGCGGGCGGCCAAAGTCGGACTGGCCGAGATGGCCGACCTCGAGCGCGATCCACGCGAGGCGATCATCGCCTGCTATGCGGCCATGGAACGCGAACTGGCCAATGTCCCCGCGGC
Source organism: Mycobacterium ulcerans subsp. shinshuense (assembly GCF_002355775.1). Taxonomy (NCBI): domain Bacteria; kingdom Bacillati; phylum Actinomycetota; class Actinomycetes; order Mycobacteriales; family Mycobacteriaceae; genus Mycobacterium; species Mycobacterium ulcerans. Next base: position 1,578,728 of record NZ_AP017624.1, read on the forward strand.
CGCGCCGCGCGACTTCGACACCCCAACCGAGGTGTTGGCGCGCGCAGTGCAACATCATGCGCTGCAGGCCGATAACGCCGTACAGCTGGTGAACCTGTTCGCTGAAGCGCGGTTCAGCACGCATGTCATGAACGAGGGCCACCGCGAGTTGGCGGTGCGCGTTCTGCGGCTAGTGCTCGACGAACTCGCGGCGCCCGTGGGTGCCTCGACCGGCCGAGGCGATGAAATGTGAAAAGGCTTATTGTGCTGGGCGTATTGCTCATTGTCGCGGTGGAGCTGCTGACGCTGGCCGTGCGTGACCACCGACTGGTCCTGGCGGCCTCGGGGGTGGCCGTCGCCCTGGTGCTGCTCAACATTCGTCGAGTGGTGGGGCACGCAATGGCGCCGCCGGCGGAGACGGACCCCGATGACGTGGGCGACGGACTGCGTCGCTGGCTGTCGGGTACCGAGACCACGATCCGTAGGTCGGAATCCACCCGGGCGGACTGGGACCGGCATCTGCGTCCGATGCTGGCGCGACGATACGAAATCGCGACCGGGCCGTCAAAGGGCACATACCGGAAACGGCGCACAGGTCCTAGCAACGCTACGCAACACCGCGATCAATCTGCACCGCCTCAACGGCGCCGACAACATCGCCGAAGCCTGCCGGATCACCGCTTTGACCGCCAACCGCCGCCTAGACCTCCTCAATCCACAATTCCCCAGCTCACAAGCCTGCTAATCAACAACGCCGGAGCCCTGGGGGGCCGTGCCAATGCGCGCGATAAATTGAAATAGCATTCTGGAATTGTGTGCACGATCGGCAGCCGGATTCCAGCAATTTCTCGTGCAATTGCCCAGAAACCGACGGAATTTGACAGAACCGCTGGCAAAGCGGCAAGTTTTGCCTACAGTCTATTGCTACTGGTCGAGCGGAGCGCATGGCCACGCGTCATGGCGAACCGCCGCGGACAGACGCTTGGTGTGGTTCACGGAAGGACTGAGTGATGAGCTTCTTGCTGCTGCCGCCGGAGATCAATTCGGTGCGAATGTTTGCCGGTGCTGGGGCTGCGCCGATGCTGGATGCCGCGGTGGCCTGGGGTGGGCTGGCTGAGGAATTGGGGACCGCGGCGCGGTCGTTTGAGTCGGTGACTTCGGGGCTGGCCGGTCAGGTCTGGCAGGGTGCGGCGGCCGCGGCGATGGCGGCTGCGGCGGCGCCCTATACGGGTTGGTTGAGCGCGGCGGCGGCGCGTGCGGTGGGGGCTTCGGCCCAGGCCAGGGCGGTTGCCGAGGTTTTTGAGGCAGCGCGCTCGGCGATGGTGCATCCGGTGGCGGTGGCGGCCAATCGCAATGTGTTTGTGCAGTTGGTGATGTCGAATCTGTTTGGGCAGAATGCGCCGGCGAAAGCTGCGACCGCAGGCGCCTATGAGCAGATGTGGGCCGCGGATGTGGCGGCGATGGTGGGCTATCACGGTGGGGCGTCGGCGGCAGCGGCTGCATTTCCGTCCTGGGAGGCGGGGCTACAGCAATGGATCTCGGGCCTACCGGGGGTAGCTCAGCTACAGGCCGCCGCATCGGCAATTCCCGCTTTCAACCTGGGGCTGGGCAATATTGGCGACTTCAACCTGGGCAACGGCAACACCGGGGATAACAACCTGGGCAGCGGCAACATCGGCAACCTCAACCTCGGGAGCGGAAACACCGGCGGCTCCAACGTCGGCAGTGGCAACTACGGCGACGGAAACCTGGGCAGCGGCAACTACGGCAATTCGAATCTGGGTAGCGGAAACGGGGTGCTCTCATCGGTCGGCAGTGACAGTAATGTCGGCAGTGGCAACCTCGGCAGTCACAACTTCGGCAACGGTAATACCGGCAGCAGTAACATCGGCAGCGGAAATATCGGCGACACCAACCGCGGCTTTGCCAACCTTGGCAGCAACAACTTTGGTTTCGCCAATCTCGGAGATGGCAACGTGGGGTTTGCCAACGCCGGTAACAACAACATTGGCTTTGGGCTCACCGGCGACAACCAGATGGGCATTGGCGCGTTGAACACCGGACTCGCCAACACGGGTTTTGGCAACTCGCGAAGCAACAACATCGGGTTCTTCAACTCTGGTGACCACAACGTGGGCTTCTTCAACTCGGGCAACGGTAACTACGGCTTCTTGAACTCCCAGGGCTCCGGCGTTGTTGATTAGCAGGCTTGTGAGCTGGGTTGATGATCTTTGGTGCCGCGCTATTGGGGCCGGAGTGTAGGCACGGGCTATCTGGAGAACGACCGAGTTGGTTACTGTTCGTCGTTGGTCTGGAGTTGCCCGTGCCTACCGTTTCAGTATTGCCTGTGTCGTCGGTTCCAGAGGTGTTCGACCGCTGGAGTCCTGGTGAGCGCAGCGAGCTCATCGGATCGGAGTTTCTCGATGTGTTGGCCTCGGTGCCAGACCCGAGGGACCCACGCGGTCGGAGGTATTCGCTGATGGCTTTGTTGGCGATCGCGGTTCTGGCCACTGCCGCGGGGATGCGCGGCTATGCTGGTTTTGCCACATGGGCGGCCACCGCTCCCGATGATGTGTTGGCCCAATTAGGGGTCGGGTTCCGGCGGCCCAGTGAGAAGACCTTCCGCGCTGTTTTGTCTCGGCTAGACCCCGCCGACCTCAACGCCAGGATGGGCAGTTACTTCACTGCACACGTGGCCAGCAGCGACCCCAGTGGATTGGTGCCGATCGCGTTGGACGGCAAGATGCTGCGTGGTGCTTTACGCGCCAAAGCGACAGCCACGCATCTCGTGTCGGTGTTCGCCCACCGTGCCCGATTGGTGCTCGGTCAACTCGCTGTCGCCGAGAAAAGCAATGAAATTCCCTGCGTACGTGCCCTGCTCACGCTGCTGCCGGGTAGCTTGCGGTGGCTGGTCACCGTGGATGCGATGCATACCCAGGTCGTCACCGCGAAGTTGATCTGCGCCACCTTGAAGTCGCACTACCTGATGATCGTCAAGTCCAACCAAGCCAAAATACTTGCGCGTATCACCGCGCTGCCCTGGGCCGAGGTGCCCGCAGTCGCTACCGACGACTCCCGCGGCCACGGCCGTGTCGAGACCCGCACCCTGCAAATCATCACCGCTGCACGAGGAATCGGCTTCCCCTACGCAAAACAAATCATCCGGATCACTCGTGAACGCTTGATCACCGCCACCGACCAGCGCAGCGTGAAGGTGGTCTATGCCATCTGCAGCCTGCCGTTCGAGCACGCCCGCCCTACCGCGATCATGACCTGGATGCGTCAACACTGGGGAATCGAGAACAGCCTGCACTGGATACGCGACGTCACCTTCGACGAAGACCGTCAAAGGGCACATACCGGAAACGGCGCACAGGTCCTAGCAACGCTACGCAACACCGCGATCAATCTGCACCGCCTCAACGGCGCCGACAACATCGCCGAAGCCTGCCGGATCACCGCTTTGACCGCCAACCGCCGCCTAGACCTCCTCAATCCACAATTCCCCAGCTCACAAGCCTGCTAATCAACAACGCCGGAGCCCTGCTTGAACTCCGGTGATACCAACACGGGATTCGAAAATTCCGGCAGCGGCAATACGGGTGTTCAGAACGCTGGTGCCGCCAACTTCGGCGCCTGGAACGCGGGAGGCGGCAATTTCGGTTTCGGCAACGGTGGCGGCGGCAACTTCGGCTTCGGAAACTCGGGCCTGTCGAACACCGGCAGCTTCAACGCTGGCGACGTCAACACCGGTGACTTCAACTCGGGCAGCACCAACACCGGATGGGGGAATTCGGGGGACATCAATACCGGTCTGTTCAATTCGGGCAACCTGAACACGTCCATCGCGAGCTCCGCCACCCAGGCTGGCCCGAACTCGGGCTTCGGCAATACCGGTACCGGACTCTCCGGCTTCAACAACTCCGGTGTCGATACCTCCGGTATCCAAAACGCCCAGTACGAAACCACCAAGACGCTTCCGCCGCCGGCGCCGCCGATCCCCATTCATTTCAACCAGGGGACATCGGGCTTTTTCAACATGGGCCCCGGCACCGCGGGCATCGGTAACTCCGGGGGCGGCCTCAACAGGGGGCTGTTCAACAACGGCTTTCTGAACATCGGTATCGCAAACTCCGGTGACAACGGTTATGTGTACGTGGCGCCGTTCATCACCATTTCGTTCACCGCGGGCGTCTTCAGCTCAGGAGCCTTCACTTCGGGCTTCTTCAACACCATGGACAACCAGTCGGGGTTCTTCCACCTCTAGCCCGCTGGTAGGGGCGATTACCCCCGTGAGTCACCAGCCGGGTCACCCCACAGCTGGTTCAGTGCAGCAAGTGGGCGGCCTGGTTGGCGAGGTCGAGCACCGGTTGCGGCAGGATCCCCAGCAGCACAGTGACCGCCGCACAAACCGCGATCGCCGCCTTGCTCAAGATGCCCGGCGCCACCACTTGCGGTGTGTCGCTGGACTCTTCGGTGAAGAACATCAACACGATCACCCGGACGTAGAAGTAGGCGGCCACTCCGCTGGAGATGACACCGATGACCACCAACGGCGCCGCACCGCCCTCGGCGGCGGCCTTGAACACGGAGAACTTGCTGATGAACCCGCTCGTCAGCGGGATGCCGGCGAAGGCCAGCAGGAACATCGACAGCATCACGCCCACAATCGGGGAGCGCTGACCCAGCCCCGCCCAATGGGACAGGTTGGCGTCCTCGACCCCGTCCGCGTCGCGGACCAAGCCGACGATGGCGAATGCGCCCACCGTGCTGAAGCTGTAGGCAACCAGGTAGAACAGCGTCGCCGACAGACCCGCCGAGTTGTCGGCGATCACGCCGGTCAGGATGAAGCCGACGTGTGCGACCGACGAATAGGCAAGCATCCGTTTGACATTGGTCTGGTTCACCGCGGTGATGGCGCCAACCGCCATGGTCAATATCGAAATCGCCCACAGCACCGGCCGCCACTGATCGTGCAGCGGGGGCAGCGCCACGTAGACCACCCGAAGTAGGGCGCCGAAAGCGGCAACCTTGGTGGCCGCCGCCATGAACCCGGTGATCGGCGTGGGTGCGCCTTGGTACACATCGGGAATCCACGAGTGGAAGGGGACGGCGCCAACCTTGAACAGCAGACCGACCGACAGCAGACCGACGCCCACCAAGGCCATGGACATATCGCTGCGTGCCGCCAGCGAATCCCGGATACCGGTCAGGGTCAGCGAGCCGGTAGCGCCATAGAGCAACGCGACACCATAGAGAAAGAATGCCGAAGAGAACGCGCCCAGCAGGAAGTACTTCAGCGCCGATTCCTGCGACAGCAACCGGCGGTGTCGCGCCAGTCCGCACATCAGATACAGCGGCAGGGAGAGCACTTCGAGCGCGACAAACATGGTCAACAGGTCGTTGGCCGCGGGAAATACCATCATGCCGCCGACGGAAAGCGTGAGCAGCGGGAAGATTTCGGTTTGCGCTGCCCCCGCACGTTGCGCCTCGCGTTCGGCGTCGCTGCCGGGCACGGCCGAAGCCTGCGGCGTGAAGGAGTCGAGTCCGCCGCTGCCCGCGGCGACCGCCGTCTTGGTCTGGGCGGCCACCCGGTGGGCGCTGCGTTCAGCGATGAAGATGACCGCCATCACCGCCACCAGCAACACCGTGCCCTGCAAGAACAGCGTTGGCCGATCCACTGCCATCGACCCGAGCACGGCGCGGCGGCCAGTCACCGGAATCGACCGGGCCACCACGATGACCGCGACGAATGCGGCCACCAACCCGCTCAGGGCCAGTGTCACCTGCGCGCCGTATCGCAGCCGGCGCGGCAGGAACGCCTCGGCCAGCACGCCGACGACGGCGATGCCGAAAACGATGAGCATCGGACACAGCAGGAAGTATTCGATGCTTGGGCTGGGCAAAATCATTCGTGTGGTCCTTCGGCTGTCCGGCGGGCGCTCACGCCCGAAACCGGGTGTGGCACCTTGGGCGCGGGATCGTGCTGGCCGATGGTGCTCATGGTGTGCTCGACCGCCGGGTTGATGACATCGAGCACGGGTTTGGGATAGACCCCGAGGATCAGCAGCATCGCGATCAGCGGCGCGACCACGATCATTTCGCGTGGCACCAGGTCACCGATGCGCTCGTTGCCCTTGGCCAGCGGTCCGGTCATCACGCGTTGGTACAGCCACAACATGTAGATGGCGGAAAGCGCCAGCGCGGTGACGCCAAAGGCTGCGGCCAGCCAGTAGCGGTTGAAAGTGCCAAGCAGGACCAGGAATTCACTGATGAATGGGGCCAGGCCGGGCAAGGACAGGGTGGCCATGGCCGAAACCAGGAAGGTGCCGGCCAGCACCGGAGCCACCTTCTGCACACCGCCGTAGTCGGCGATCGCCCGGCTGCCGTGGCGCGAGATCAGGAAGCCGGCGATCAGGAAGACCGCGGCCGTCGACAGTCCGTGGTTGAGCATGTACAGCGTCGAACCGCTCTGGCCCTGGGTGGTCATCACGAAGATCCCCGCGATGATGAACCCGAAGTGCGAGATCGACGTGTAGGCGATCAGTCGCATGATGTCGGTCTGACCGATCGCCACGACTGCGCCGTAGATCACGCCGATGATGGCCAGCGTCACGATCAACGGGCGGAAATAGGTTGAGGCGTCCGGGAACAGCTGCAGGCAATAGCGCAGCATGCCGAACGTGCCGACCTTGTCCATCACCGCCATCATCAGCACCGCGGTCGCCGGCGTGGACTCCACCGCCGCATCGGGCAACCAGCGGTGGAAGGGCCACAGCGGGGCCTTGATGGCGAACGCAAACATGAATCCGAGGAACAAGGCTTTGAAGACCGCCGGATGTTCGCCGTAATGCCCGCCCTGCACGCCGGCCACGATGTCGCGGAAGTCGAAAGTTCCAGACCCGTTTTGGGCGGTCACCACATAGAGCCCGATGACCGCTGCCAGCATGATCAGCCCGCCGAACAGGTTGTACAGCAGGAACTTCACCGCGGCCCCGGAGCGCGCGCGGCCCTGCCCGAAACCCCCGATGAGGAAGTACATCGGAATGAGCATGGCCTCGAAGAACACGTAGAACAGCAAGACGTCCAGCGCGACCACCGAGATCAGCACCATCGACTCGATGGCCAGCGTCAACGCGACGTAGGCGTGCACACCCCTGGTGCGTTCGCCGCCGTCATTCCAGCCGGCGATCTGCAGCAGCGGGATCAGCACCGTGGTCAGCAGCACCAGCACCACCGCGATGCCATCCACCCCGAGCGTGTAGCTGGCGCCGAACGCCGGGATCCAGGAGCGGTTTTCGACGAACTGGTAGTGCTCGCCGCTCGGCTTGAACCCGGTAGCGACGACAACCGACACCGCCAGCGTCACGACGCTGGCGATCAGGCCGGTCCACTTGGCGAGCTGGCGCAGCCCCGGGGGCAGCAAGATGATGAGCACCGAAGCGGCCAGCGGGACCAGCCACAGCAGCGTCAGCCACGGTACGTGTGAGTTCACCACAGCTGCACCGCCAAGAGCACCGCGGCCACCAGGACCGCACCGGCCAGCATCGACAACGCGTAGTTGCGGGCGAAGCCGGTTTGCATTCGTCGCAACCGATTCGACGTCATGCTCACCAATCCGGCCAAAGCGTTGACCGAGCCGTCCACACCCGCGTTGTCGACCTCGACCACCGCGTCGGTCAGTTGCGCGCCAGGGCGCATGAACACCTCCTCGTTGAAGGCATCGGCATACATGTCGGCGCGCGCGGCCGTCGTCAGCACCGAAACCCGGACGGGGGCCACCCGGGGGATGGCAGCGGTGCCGTACATCCGGTAGGCGACCGCGATACCGACGGCGACGACACCGAGCGCCACCGTGGTGCTGACCCAGGTCGGGAGCGCATGGGTGGCTTCCTCATGGGCTCCGACGACGGGCTCGATCCAACGCTGCAGCGTGCCGCCCATCGCCAGCAGACCACCGGAGAAGACGGAGCCGAAGGCCAGCAGGATCATCGGCCAGGTCATCAGGGCCGGAGCCTCGTGCGGGTGGGCTCCCGGCGCCCACCGCTTCTCACCGAAGAAGGTCATCAGCATCACCCGGGTCATGTAGAACGCGGTGACCCCCGCTCCCAGCAGGGCCGCACCGCCGAGCACATAGCCGCGGGTGTCGCCGGCGCCCAGCGCTGCCTCGATGATCGCGTCCTTGGAGAAGAAGCCCGCGAAGGGTGGCACACCGATGATCGCCAGGTAGCCCAGCCCGAAGGTGACGAAGGTGACGGGCAGGGCGGCGCGCAGCGCCCCGTACCGGCGCATGTCCTGTTCCTCATGCATCGCGTGGATGACCGATCCGGATCCCAGGAACAGTCCGGCCTTGAAGAAACCGTGGGTGAGCAGGTGCATGATCGCGAACGCGTAGCCGGCCGGGCCCAGGCCGGCGGCCAGCACCATGTAGCCGATCTGGCTCATCGTTGAGGCGGCCAGCGCGCGTTTGATGTCGTCCTTGGCGCACCCGATGACCGCCCCCAGCAGCAGCGTGACGGTACCCACCACGACCACGGCCAGCTGCGCGTCCGGCGCCAGGTTGTAGAGCGGGTTGGACCGCACGATCAGGTACACCCCGGCGGTCACCATGGTGGCGGCGTGGATCAGGGCGGATACCGGGGTGGGGCCCTCCATCGCGTCGCCCAACCAGGCCTGCAGCGGCACCTGGGCGGACTTGGCGCACGCCCCCAGCAGCAGCAGCAAACCCATCGCGGTCAGCGTTCCCCGGCTGGCGGCCGGCGCACCGGCAAAGACCCCGGCGTAGGACAGCGTGCCGAAGGTGCTGAACATGACGAACATGCCCAAAGCCAGCCCGGCGTCGCCAACCCGGTTCATCACGAACGCCTTCTTGGCCGCCGTGGCGGCCGACGGCTTGTGGTACCAGAAGCCGATCAGCAGGTAGGACGCCAGGCCCACGCCTTCCCACCCGACGTAGAGCAACACGTAGTTGTCGGCGACCACCAGCAGCAGCATCGAGGCCAAGAACAGGTTGAGGTAGCCGAAGAACCTACGGCGATCGGGGTCTTCGGCCATGTAGGCGACCGAGTAGATGTGGATCAGCGATCCGACTCCGGTGATCAGCAGCACGAAACAAATGGACAGCTGATCGATTTGCAGTCCGAAGTCCACCTGCAGCTGGCTCACCGGCATCCAGGTGAAGACCGTTTGGTGGATGAGCCGATCGTCGACGGAGCGCCCCACGAGGTCGGCGAGCATGGTCGCGCCAACGCCGAATGAGGCAAGGGCCGCCGCACAACCCAACCAGTGTCCCCACGCGTCGGTCCGCCTACCGCCGAACAGCAAGATCGCGGCACCCGCCAGCGGCAGCGCCACCAGCAGCCAGGTGTGTTGAGTCCCCAGAAAGTTCGTCACTGTGGCGCTATCAGCCTTTGAGTAGGTTCGCGTCGTCGACCGACGCCGATTTGCGGGTACGGAAAATCGTCATGATGATGGCCAGACCGACGACGACTTCGCAGGCTGCGACCACCATCGTGAAGAACGCGATCATTTGTCCGTCCAGATGCCCGTGCATTCGGGCGAACGTGACAAACGCGAGGTTGACGGCGTTGAGCATCAGCTCGACACACATGAACATGACTATCGCATTGCGGCGCAACAACACCCCGGAGGCGCCCATGGTGAACAGCAGCGCCGAAAGATACAGATAGTTGGCGGGATTCATGACGCACCACCTGTGATGGCCTCGGGCGAAGGCGTCTGGAGTCCATCCGCCCCGCGGGGCTGCAGGATCCCCGGGACCGACAACTCGGAGTAGGAGCCGTCGGGCAGCAGCGCGGCCACATCGACCGCGTTGTGGCGTGCGTAGACGCCGGGGTTCGGCAGCGGTGTGGGGTGACCGCCGGGGCGGAAGCGCCCCTGGGAGAGTTCGCGTTGGGACTTGCGGCGCTCGAAGCGCTCCCGGTGGGCCAGCACCATCGCGCCGATGGCCGCGGTGATCAGCAGTGCGCTGGTCAACTCGAAGGCCCACAGGTAGCGCGAGAAGATCAGCGCCGCCAAGCCCTCGACGTTGCCGTTGGCGTTGGCGGCCGTCAACCCCGCGAAGCCTCCGGCCGCCACATTGCCGATGGCGGCGATCAACAGGACACCGAATCCGACCCCGATCACCAGCGCGGCGACCCGCTGCCCGCGCAGCGTCTCTTTGAGCGACTCCGCGGAGTCCACACCGATGAGCATCAGCACGAACAAGAACAGCATCATCACCGCGCCGGTGTAGACGACGACCTGGACCACCCCCAGGAACAGCGCGTCCTGGATCATGTAGAACACGGCCAAAATGATCATCGTCATCGCCAAGAACATCGCCGAGTACACGGCATTGACGGCCATCACCACCCCGAGCGCGCCGACCAGCGCCAGCGCACCCAGAATCCAGAAGGTCACCGCCTCACCGGTCGAGGTAACGGTGATGGTGTCCGCGGCCAGACTGGAAGCCAGGGTCGAAGTCACCGCGACTCTCCGGTTTTCTGTGTTTCGCGCAAGCCTTCGGCGGTCACGTTGCCCAGGTAGTAGTCCTTGTCGGTGGCGCCGACAGCCCTGGGATGCGGCGGCGCGGTCATCTCGGGCTGCAGCGGGGCCAGCAGCCGGTCCTTCTCATAGATCAGGTCGGCACGGTTGTCGTCGGCCAACTCGTAGTCATTGGTCATGGTCAGCGCCCGGGTCGGACAAGCCTCGATGCACAGACCGCAACCGATGCAGCGCAGGTAGTTGATCTGGTACACCCGGCCGTAGCGTTCACCCGGGGAAAACCGTTGCTCGTCGGTGTTGTCCGCGCCCTCGACGTAGATCGCGTCAGCCGGGCAGGCCCAGGCGCACAACTCGCAACCGATACATTTCTCCAGGCCGTCGGGGTAGCGGTTGAGCTGATGGCGGCCGTGATACCGGGGAGCTACCGGACCCGGCTTCTCCGGGTACTCCTCGGTGACCGTCTTTTTGAACATCGACCCGAAGGTCACGCCGAATCCGGCAATGGAGTCCAGGAATTTAGCCACGGGCGTTCTCCTTGCTCGCACCAACTGGCTGAGCCAGCGGCTTCATGGGCAGCGGCGGCGTCGGGAACAGCGGTTCCAAGGCGCCTTGCTCGTCGGGGCCGGCGGCCGGCTGCTTGCCGCGCCGCCGGGCCTTTGTCACGGCGTTGGGCGTGCTGAACGGTTTTCGTAGCGACATCACCAGGATTGCGGCCACGACGATGCTGCTGACCACCAGCGCCGGTGTCCAGTATTGGTAGCCCTGGTTGCGCAGGGTCCGGATCACCGCCGCGATCAGCACCCACACCAGCGAGACGGGAATCAGCAGCTTCCAGCCCAGCGCCATGAACTGGTCGTAGCGCAGCCGAGGGAGCGTGGCGCGCAGCCAGAAGTACATGAACAAAAATCCCCACACCTTGGCGGTGAACCAAAGCACCGGCCACCAGCCCGCGTTGGCCCCGTGCCACAGGTTCAACGGCCATGGCGCGTGCCAGCCGCCCAGGAACAACGTGGCCGCCAGCGCCGAAACCGTTGTCATGTTGACGTATTCGGCGAGCATGAACATCGCGAACTTCAGCGACGAGTACTCGGTGTGGAAACCGGCCACCAGCTCACCCTCGGCCTCGGGCAGGTCGAAGGGGGCCCGGTTGGTCTCGCCCACCATCGAGATGAGGTAGATCACGAACGACGGCAGCAGCAGGAAGATGTACCAGACGCGATCCTGTGCGGCGATGATCTGCGAGGTCGACATGCTGCCGGCATAGAGGAACACGGCCGCGAACGACAGCCCCATGGCCACCTCGTAGGAGATGACCTGTGCCGTCGAACGCACCCCACCCAGCAGCGGGTAGGTGGATCCGGATGCCCAGCCGCCGAGCACGATGCCGTACACCCCGATCGCCGACAGGCCCAGGATGAACAGCACCGCCACCGGCAGATCGGTCAACTGCAGCGGCGTGCGATGCCCGAACACCGACACCACCGGACCGAACGGGATGAACGCGAACGCGGTGAACGCGGGAATCACCGAGATGATCGGGGCGACAAAGTAAACGAATCGATCGATGCCGCCGGGGGTGATGCTCTCTTTGAGCGCCAGCTTGATTCCGTCGGCCAGGCTTTGCAGCGAGCCCTTGGGCCCCACCCGGTTTGGGCCGGGGCGCAATTGCATCCGGCCCAGCAACTTGCGTTCGGCCAAGATCGCCACCAGCACCGTCAGCATGAGAAACACGAAGATGGCGATCGCCTTGGCGACGACCAGCCACCAGACGTCATGTCCGAAATCGGTCATGGGCGCCACTCCTGTTCATCGCTTCGCTCTGCATCGTCGCTGGTGCGGGTCATGAGCCGGCGCCGATTCGTACGACGCTGCCGATCCCCGCGCCCAGCTGGCGATACACCGCCGAACCAGGCGAGTTGAGGGGCAGCCACACCACCCGTTCGGGCATGTCAGTGATGTTCAGCGGCAAGGTGATCGAGCCACGTGACGAGCTGACGGTCACCGCGTCGCCGTAGGCGGCGCCGATCTCGGCGGCAGTTTCTGCCGCCAGACGCACCACCGGTGGGCGTGCGGTGCCGGACAGATGGGGTTCGCCGTCCTGCAACCGCCCCGCGTCGAGCAGCATCCGCCAGCCCGTCAGGATGGCCTCACCCGCCGCGGGTTGGGCCGCACCGGCGGCAGTGACATGGGGGCTGGCGGCGTGCTTGCCATCCCAGTTGCCCAGCGCCGCGAGCTCTTCGCGCGCCGACTCGACCGACGACATCCCTAGATAGACGCCCATCTCATCGGCCAGCGCGTCGAGGACCCGGTGATCTGACTGGCCGGCTTGCTGGGTGCTGCCCCGCAGCGACGGTTCGAATTCCCGGTAGCGGCCCTCCCAGTTGACGAACGCTCCGGACTTCTGCGTGGTCGGCGCGACCGGGAACACCACGTCGGCGCGCTCGGTGACGGGGCTGTGCCGCAGTTCCAGGCTGACCACGAACCCGGCGGCGTCCAGCGCGGCCAGCACCGCGTCAGGGTCCGCGAAGTCGTCGGGCTCCAAGCCTCCCACCAGGAGGGTGTCCAGGTCCCCGTCGGTGGCGGCGGCCAGGATGCCGGCCGCGTCACGTCCAGGGGCGGTCGGCAAGTCGGAAACGTGCCACGCCGCACGAACCTGCGAGCGGGCGGTGTCATCGGCCAGCGGACGGCCGCCGGGCAGCAGTGTGGGCAGCGCGCCGGCTTCCAGCGCGCCACGTTCCCCGGCCCGCCGTGGTACCCAGGCCAGCCGGGCGCCGGTGCTGTCGGCCAACCGTGCCGCGGCGGACAATCCACCGGGCACCGTGGCCATGCGCTCGCCGACCATGATGACCGCGCCCGGCGTCGCCAGCAGGTCACCTAGCTCGCCGGTGGCCAGGGCGTCCAGCGCCGCGGGCTCGGCGCCGGGAGTGGTCTTGATCAGCCGGCCCGACATCTTCTGCAGGCCGCGGGTGGCGAACGGGGCGAGAGCGTAAACGGGAAGACCGTTTTTGCGCGCCGCCTTACGCAGCCGCAAGAACACGATCGGCGACTCGTCTTCCGGCTCGAACCCGACCAGCAACACCACCGGCGCGGATTCCAGGTCGGCGTAGCTGACGGTTACTGGCCGTCCCGCGATACGTGCGGCCAGGAAGTCGGCCTCCTCGGCCGAGTGCGGCCGGGCCCGGAAGTCGATGTCATTGCTGTCCAGGGCGATTCGCGCGAACTTGGCGTAGGCGTAGGCATCCTCCCAGGTGGCCCGGCCGCCGACCAGCACACCGGTGCGGCCGCGGGCTTCCTGCAGGCCCCGGGCCGCTGCCACGATGGCGTGCGACCACGATGCCGGGACCAGGTTGCCGTCGGTGTCGCGGATCAGGGGAGTGGTGATGACGTCCGGCTGGGTCGCGTAGGTGAACGCCCAGCGGCCCTTGTCGCAGTTCCACTCTTCGTTGACTTCAGGGTCATCACCGGCGAGCCGGCGCAGCACTTTGCCGCGGCGATGGTCGGTGCGTTGCGCACACCCCGATGCGCAGTGCTCGCAGACGCTGGGGCTCGAGACCAGATCGAATGGGCGCGCCCGGAACCGGTAGGCGGTCCCGGTCAGCGCACCCACCGGGCAGATCTGCACGGTGTTGCTCGAGAAGTAGGAGTCGAACGGTTCGTCGGCATAGATGCCGACTTGCTGCAGGGCGCCGCGCTCCTGCATGTCGATGAACGGGTCCCCGGCAATCTGGTTGGAGAACCGGGTGCACCGGGCGCACAGGATGCAGCGTTCGCGGTCCAGCAACACCTGCGCGGAGATGTTGATCGGCTTGGCGAAGGTGCGCTTGACGTCGGTGAACCGCGACTCGGGCTGCCCGTTGGACATGGCCTGGTTCTGCAGCGGGCATTCACCACCCTTGTCGCACATCGGGCAGTCCAAGGGGTGGTTGATCAGCAGCAATTCCATCACGCCGTGCTGTGCCTTGTCGGCGGCCTCGGACGTGAGCTGGGTGCGAACCACCATATCGTCGGTGGCGACGGTGGTGCACGACGCCAACGGCTTGCGCTGCCCCTCCACCTCGACCAGGCATTGCCGACACGCGCCGACCGGCTCGAGCAGCGGGTGATCACAGAACCGTGGGATCTGTATACCCATGAGCTCGGCGGCCCGAATAACCAAAGTTCCTTTGGGAACGCTGATTTCGGCACCGTCGATAGTCAGCGTCACCAGCTCCGGCTGGCTCACCCCGTCGCCGGTCTTGGTATTGGCCGCACTTGTCATTGTGGCCCAGTCCCTTTCGCGGTATTCCGGCCTGCTGTGAGCATGGAGTCCCGGGGATCGAAGGGGCAACCGCCCTGTTCGACGTGGGCGATGTACTCGTCTTGGAAGTGCTTGATCGAGGACATCACCGGGCTGGCAGCTCCGTCACCCAGGGCGCAGAACGACTTTCCCAAGATGGAATCCGAGATGTCGAGCAACTTGTCGATATCCTCGAGGGTGCCCTTGCCCGTTTCGAGGCGCGCGTAGATCTTGTCCAGCCAGAACGTGCCTTCTCGGCACGGGGTGCATTTGCCGCATGATTCGTGCTTGTAGAACTCGGTCCAGCGCCGCACCGCACGGACCACACAGGTGGTCTCGTCGAAGATCTCCAACGCTTTGGTGCCCAGCATGGACCCCACGCCGCCGACGCCCTCGTAGTCCAGCGGCACATCGAGGTGCTCGTCGGTGAGCAATGGGGTCGACGATCCGCCCGGCGTCCAGAACTTCAGTTGGTGCCCGGCCCGTATCCCGCCGGCGTAGTCGAGCAATTCGCGCAGGGTAATCCCCAGCGGGGCCTCGTACTGTCCGGGCCGGGTGACATGGCCGGACAGCGAATACAGGGTGAAGCCGGGCGACTTCTCGCTGCCCATCGAGCGGAACCAGTCGACGCCGTTGAGGATGATGGTCGGGACGCTGGCGATCGTTTCGACGTTGTTGATCACCGTCGGGCAGCCGTAGAGCCCGGCAACCGCGGGGAAGGGGGGCCGCAGGCGTGGCTGACCGCGCCGGCCCTCGAGCGAATCCAGCAGCGCGGTCTCCTCGCCGCAGATGTAGGCACCCGCGCCGGCGTGGACCACCAGTTCCAGATCGAATCCGGAGCCATTGATGTTGCGGCCCAACAGGCCCGCGGCGTATGCCTCGGCCACCGCGTTCTGCAGGCGGCGCAACACCGGCAGCACCTCGCCACGCACGTAGATGAACGCGTGGCTGGCCCGGATCGCGTAGGCGGCGATGATGACGCCCTCGACGAGCACGTGCGGTGTGGCCAGCATCAGCGGAATGTCTTTGCACGTGCCGGGTTCGGACTCGTCGGCGTTGACCACCAAATAGTGGGGCTTGGCCGCGGGACCGGCATCGCCCTGCGGAATGAACGACCACTTGGTGCCGGTGGAGAAGCCGGCGCCGCCGCGTCCGCGCAGACCCGAGTCCTTCACCGTCCCGATCACCGCGTCGGGCCCCATGGCCAGGGCCTTCTCCAACGCCCGGTACCCGTCGTGGCGACGGTAGGTGGCCAGCGTCCACGACTCGGGGTCGTCCCAGTAACGACTGATGACCGGCGTCAAAGGTGTTGCCTGGGAAGTCATCACTGCCCTCCAGGTGCCGGCGGTGCCTGCATGTCGTTGTCTTGCGCCACCCGCAGTCCGGCTAATGTCGCGGCTCCCGCACCGCCCTGGCCCTGGTCGGGCCGGGTGTCGGGCAAGCCGGCCAGAATGCGCGATGTCTGGCGGAAGCCGCACAGCGGAGCGCCCCGGGTAGGCGCGATCGGTTCGCCCGAGCGCAGCGAGTCAACGAGTTCGCGCGCCGATTCCGGTGTCTGGTTGTCAAAGAATTCCCAGTTGACCATCACCACCGGCGCGTAGTCGCAGGCCGCGTTGCATTCGATGTGCCCCAAGGTGACCGAGCCATCGGAGGTGGTCTCGTCGTTGCCGACGCCGAGGTGGTCTTTGAGGGTCTCAAAGATTGCGTCGCCGCCCATCACCGCGCACAGGGTGTTGGTGCAGACGCCGACCAGGTATTCGCCGGTCGGCCCACGGCGATACATGGTGTAGAAGCTGGCCACCGCCGAAACCTCGGCTCCGGTCAGGCCCAACTGATTTGCGCAGAACTGCAGGCCCGCGGGGGTCAGGTAGGAGTCCTCGCCCTGCACCAGGTGCAGCAACGGCAGCAGCGCGGAGCGCTGGTCGGGATAGCGGCCGATGATCTCCTTGGCTTCGATCTCCAGTCGTGCCAGCGCATCCGGCGGGTAGGCCTGCGGGGCGCCCTCAACCGTGAATTGGTTGGGCTCCTCGGGTGGCGGTCCGAGCCGGACGAATACCGGCTGACTCTGTGGCGCGTTCACCGATCCACCCCTCCCATCACGGGATCGATGCTGGCGACCGCGGTAATCAAGTCGGCAACCATCCCGCCTTCGGACATTGCTGCAACCGCTTGCAGGTTGGTGAATGAGGGGTCGCGGTAGTGCACGCGGTAGGGGCGGGTGCCGCCATCGCTGACCATGTGCACGCCGAGCTCGCCGCGCGGTGATTCCACGGCCACATACACCTGACCGGCCGGCACCCGGATCCCCTCGGTGACCAGCTTGAAGTGGTGGATCAGGGCTTCCATCGAACTACCCATGATCTTGGCGATGTGTTCGGGTGAGTTGCCCATGCCGTCGGGCCCCACCTTCAAATCGGCCGGCCACGCCAGTTTGCGGTCCTCGATCATGGTCGGCCCGGGCCGCAGCCTGTCCAGACACTGCTCGACGATCTTGATCGATTCCCACATCTCTTTGACACGAATCATGTAGCGGCCGTAGGCATCGCAACCGTCAGCGGTGATCACGTCGAACTCGTAGTTCTCATAGCCGCAATAGGGCTCGCTCTTGCGCAGATCGTGGGGCAGCCCCGTGGATCGCAGGATCGGGCCGGTGATGCCCAGGGCCATGCATCCGGCCAGATCCAGGTAGCCGACGTCCTGGGTGCGCGCCTTCCAGATGGCGTTTTCGTTGAGCAGATCCCCCATCTCGCGCAGCGGCTGGCGAAGATCCGCAATGGCTTTGGCGATCTCGGTAGGCCCATCCGGTGGCAGGTCCTGTGCCACACCGCCGGGCCGGATGTAGGCGCTGTTCATCCGCAGGCCGGTGATCGACTCGAACAGGCTGAGAATGATCTCGCGGGCCCGGAAACCGACAAACATCGGTGTCATGGCACCCAATTCCATGCCGCCGGTGGCCAATGCGACGAAGTGCGAGGAGATCCGGTTGAGCTCCATCATCATCACCCGGATGACGTTGACCCGCTCGGGAATCTCGTCGGTGATGCCCAGGAGTTTCTCGACACCCAGACAGTAGGCGGTCTCGTTGAAGAACGGCGACAGGTAGTCCATCCGGGTCACGAAGGTGACGCCCTGAGTCCAGTACCGGTATTCGAGGTTCTTCTCGATTCCGGTGTGCAGGTAGCCGATTCCGCACCGGGCCTCGGTGACGGTTTCACCCTCGATCTCGAGGATCAGCCGAAGCACCCCATGGGTGGAAGGGTGCTGGGGCCCCATGTTGACGACGATGCGTTCCCCGGGGTCGGCGCCGCGGGCGGCCTCGACGATCTCGTTCCAGTCCTGTCCGCCCGCGACCAGCACGGTTTCGGTGTCGGTCATTTCTCTTCTTGTTTCGTCATCAGTTGTAACCCCTTCGCTCGTCGGGCGGGGGTATCTGCGCGCCCTTGTATTCGACCGGGATGCCGCCGAGTGGATAGTCCTTGCGCTGTGGGTGCCCCTGCCAGTCGTCAGGCATCTCGATTCGCGTCAGCGAGGGATGCCCGTCGAAGATGATGCCGAAGAAGTCGTATGTCTCGCGCTCGTGCCAATCGTTGGTCGGGTAGACGGCGTATAGCGACGGGATATGCGGATCGCTGTCGGGGGCAGACACTTCCAGCCGCAGGCGACGGTTGTGGGTGATCGATTGCAGCGGGTAAACCGCGTGTAGTTCGCGGCCGGTCTCATGCGGGTAGTGCACCCCGTTGACTCCCAGGCACAGCTCAAAGCGCAATTCCGGCTCGTCGCGGAGGGACTGTGCGACTCGCAGTAGGGCCTCGCGGCGAACGTGCAGGGTCAACTCGTTGCGATAGACCACGACTTTCTCTATGGCATCCTCGAATTCGACGCCGTCGCGGTTCAGCGCCTCGGCCAAGCGATCGGCGATCTCGTCGAAGTAGAAGCCGTACGGGCGGGGGCTACTGCCCGGCAGCACGATCTCGCGCACCAGTCGCCCGTATCCGGAGGTGTCGCCGGTGCCTTTGACGCCGAACATGCCGCGACGCACGTCGACCACTTCTTCATTGGAGGAGCCGGTTTGGCCCGCTGCGTCTGATGGGTTCTGGTCTGGCGAGCTCATCGCAGCAATCCACGCATCTCGATAGTGGGCCTGGCCAACATCGCCGCCTCTTCGGCTTCGGCGATGGCGCGTTCCCGGTTGACGCCCAGCGGCATTTCCTGAATCTTCTCGTGCAGCTTGAGGATTGCGTGCAACAGCATTTCCGGACGGGGTGGACAGCCGGGCAGGTAGATGTCGACCGGAACAACGTGGTCCACGCCTTGCACGATCGCGTAGTTGTTGAACATCCCGCCCGACGATGCGCACACGCCCATGGCCAGAACCCATTTCGGCTCGGCCATCTGGTCGTAGATCTGGCGCAGCACCGGCGCCATCTTCTGGCTGACCCGCCCCGCCACAATCATCAGGTCCGCTTGGCGTGGCGTCGCCGAAAACCGCTCCATCCCAAACCGGGCGATGTCGAACCTCGGCCCCGCGGTTGCCATCATCTCGATTGCGCAGCATGCCAGCCCGAACGTTGCCGGCCACAGTGAGTTCTTGCGGACATAGCCCGCTACTTTCTCGACTGTCGACAACAGGATTCCGCCGGGTAGCTGTTCTTCCAGTCCCACGACCTACCTCAATCCCACGTCAGGCCCCCGCGGCGCCACACGTATGCGTACGCCACGAACACCGTGAGCATGAATATCGCCATCTCAACTAGAGCAAACGTCCCCAGCGCATCGAAGCTGACCGCCCATGGATAGAGGAACACGATTTCGATGTCGAAGACGATAAACAACATTGCGGTCAGGTAATACTTCACCGGGAACCGCTGCCCGCTCGCCGTTTCGCGGCCGCTGGCCCCGGCTTGCGCCTCGGTGGGTTCGATTCCGCATTCGTAGGCGGCAAGTTTCGACCGGTTGAAGCGGGTCGGTCCGACCAGGCTTGCGATCACAACCGAGACCACGGCGAAGCCGGCGGCGAGCGTCGCCAGTACCAGGATGGGTATGTAAGCGTTCAAGTCGCTCCATGATCCGTCGTACGGGCCGCCAACACGGCGGCCGGGCAGCTGACTGGGCTGCTGTGACGGACCGGGCGCGTGGACCGTCACAGTGACCTTCAACATAGTCGCGCTTCGGCGGGGCTACATGCCGGGGGTCAACCTGGTGGACATCCCCAGGATGCGCGGCCGCGTCGCGCCTGGCTTGCTGGTCACGGTGATGAGCGGCCAGGGTCAGCGCGGGGTCGCGGCATCGGCGATTGCCGCCGATTGACGTAGCTGGTTGCCGTCGAGTGCCGGTGCGGATTCCTATGAAAGTCAGGTAAACCGTCGGATAACTGGCACCACTTGTTGCTAATGTTTGCTGCTGGCGGGTTGTCGCTGGGGAGTTCGCGAAAGGCAGTGCAATACTGCCCCGCGATCTGGGAGGATTGATGCCGTGAGTTTCTTTGTGCTGCCACCGGAGATCAATTCTCTGCGAATGTTTATTGGTGCTGGCACAGCGCCGATGCTGGAGGCGGCCGCGGCCTGGCAGGGGCTTGCCGAGGAGCTGAGCACCGCGGCGCAATCGTTTGCTTCGGTGACCGCAGGGTTGGCGGGTCAGGCCTGGCAGGGTTCGGCGGCGATGGCGATGGCCTCGGCGGCGGCGCCGTACGCGGGCTGGTTGGCCGCGGCCGCGGCGCAATCGGCTGGAGCGGCGGGCAACGCCCGGGCCGTGGCAAGCATGTTCGAGGCGGCGCAGGCCGCAACGGTGCTTCCGACATCGATATCGGCCAACCGCAATGCATTCGTGCAGCTGGTGATGTCGAATCTGTTCGGTCAGAACGCACCGGCGATAGCGGCTGCCGAGTCCATCTACGAAGAGATGTGGGCCGCCGACGTTGCGGCGATGTCCGGGTACTACTCCGGGGTGTCGGCGGTGGCGGCGCAAGTGGTGCCGTGGCAATCCGTGCTGAAGGGCTTGCCGGGGCTTGCCTCCGGCCTGGCGGGCGGCGCCGGTGCCGGTAGTGGTTTTGCCGGCGGGTCCGGGATGGTGGGCGGCGCCGCTGGGAGCCCTGGGAGCCAAGGTGGCGCGGGTGCGGGCAGCGACACCGCCGGCGCCAATGCTGGTGGTGACGCCAGCTCCAGCGTTGTTGCTGGTGGCGGTGCCGGAGGTGCCGGTTTGGTTGGTGCGGGCGGTTACGCCAGTGGTGGGGGCGGCGCAGATTCCGGTGCGATGGGGGCCCCGGGCGGTGCCGTCGATGGCGCGAGTAGCGGTGTCGGCGGTGGCGGTGGCGGAATGGCCGCCAGTGCCGGCGCGGCGACTCCCGGGATGGGAGCCATGGCCATGCCGATCGCTGGCATGGCTGCCGCCCGCGCCGCGATGGCGGCCGGTGGTGGTCAATCCGGGCCGGTGAACGCCGGCCCGCCGGTCCGAGAGACCGCCCCCGCGGCTCCAGAACCCGAGGCAGCGGCTCCGGCGCCGGAGGAAGTCGAAGCGCCGGTACCGCAAATGGCGGTTTTGCCGACGGCGGATCCCGGCATTGCCGCGGCGGCCGCACCGGGATCGAAGTCTCAGGCAACGCGGGCCACCGGTACTACCGGAATTCCCGCGTCGCCGCTGCGTTCTTCGCCGGCCGGAACGGAATCGAAGCGGTCGGCGCCAACGCAGGATCAACAAGATGGTGCCGAACAGACAGCTGCCGAGGACACCGTGGTGCCGTTGCGGCCGGAGGCGGTGGCCGGGGAATTGCGCTCTCGCGTGCAGGAACCGTCCGGCATTCAAATGCGGGGTGGCTGAGAAGCCGGCGCCCGAGCGCGCTCACCCGCGAAAGCCCGTCCTCCGGGCTTTGCGCAAACTTTAACTGTCGGCCGGGTGGCATGACAGGGCTCCGGCGTTGTTGATTAGCAGGCTTGTGAGCTGGGTTGATGATCTTTGGTGCCGCGCTATTGGGGCCGGAGTGTAGGCACGGGCTATCTGGAGAACGATCGAGTTGGTTACTGTTCGTCGTTGGTCTGGAGTTGCCCGTGCCTACCGTTTCAGTATTGCCTGTGTCGTCGGTTCCAGAGGTGTTCGACCGCTGGAGTCCTGGTGAGCGCAGCGAGCTCATCGGATCGGAGTTTCTCGATGTGTTGGCCTCGGTGCCAGACCCGAGGGACCCACGCGGTCGGAGGTATTCGCTGATGGCTTTGTTGGCGATCGCGGTTCTGGCCACTGCCGCGGGGATGCGCGGCTATGCTGGTTTTGCCACATGGGCGGCCACCGCTCCCGATGATGTGTTGGCCCAATTAGGGGTCCGGTTCCGGCGGCCCAGTGAGAAGACCTTCCGCGCTGTTTTGTCTCGGCTAGACCCCGCCGACCTCAACGCCAGGATGGGCAGTTACTTCACTGCACACGTGGCCAGCAGCGACCCCAGTGGATTGGTGCCGATCGCGTTGGACGGCAAGATGCTGCGTGGTGCTTTACGCGCCAAAGCGACAGCCACGCATCTCGTGTCGGTGTTCGCCCACCGTGCCCGATTGGTGCTCGGTCAACTCGCTGTCGCCGAGAAAAGCAATGAAATTCCCTGCGTACGTGCCCTGCTCACGCTGCTGCCGGGTAGCTTGCGGTGGCTGGTCACCGTGGATGCGATGCATACCCAGGTCGTCACCGCGAAGTTGATCTGCGCCACCTTGAAGTCGCACTACCTGATGATCGTCAAGTCCAACCAAGCCAAAATACTTGCGCGTATCACCGCGCTGCCCTGGGCCGAGGTGCCCGCAGCCGCTACCGACGACTCCCGCGGCCACGGCTGTGTCGAGACCCGCACCCTGCAAATCATCACCGCTGCACGAGGAATCGGCTTCCCCTACGCAAAACAAATCATCCGGATCACTCGTGAACGCTTGATCACCGCCACCGACCAGCGCAGCGTGGAGGTGGTCTATGCCATCTGCAGCCTGCCGTTCGAGCACGCCCGCCCTACCGCGATCATGACCTGGATGCGTCAACACTGGGGAATCGAGAACAGCCTGCACTGGATACGCGACGTCACCTTCGACGAAGACCGTCAAAGGGCACATACCGGAAACGGCGCACAGGTCCTAGCAACGTTACGCAACACCGCGATCAATCTGCACCGCCTCAACGGCGTCGACAACATCGCCGAAGCCTGCCGGATCACCGCTTTGACCGCCAACCCAGGGCTCCGGCGTTGTTGATTAGCAGGCTTGTGAGCTGGGTTGATGATCTTTGGTGCCGCGCTATTGGGGCCGGAGTGTAGGCACGGGCTATCTGGAGAACGATCGAGTTGGTTACTGTTCGTCGTTGGTCTGGAGTTGCCCGTGCCTACCGTTTCAGTATTGCCTGTGTCGTCGGTTCCAGAGGTGTTCGACCGCTGGAGTCCTGGTGAGCGCAGCGAGCTCATCGGATCGGAGTTTCTCGATGTGTTGGCCTCGGTGCCAGACCCGAGGGGCCCACGCGGTCGGAGGTATTCGCTGATGGCTTTGTTGGCGATCGCGGTTCTGGCCACTGCCGCGGGGATGCGCGGCTATGCTGGTTTTGCCACATGGGCGGCCACCGCTCCCGATGATGTGTTGGCCCAATTAGGGGTCCGGTTCCGGCGGCCCAGTGAGAAGACCTTCCGCGCTGTTTTGTCTCGGCTAGACCCCGCCGACCTCAACGCCAGGATGGGCAGTTACTTCACTGCACACGTGGCCAGCAGCGACCCCAGTGGATTGGTGCCGATCGCGTTGGACGGCAAGATGCTGCGTGGTGCTTTACGCGCCAAAGCGACAGCCACGCATCTCGTGTCGGTGTTCGCCCACCGTGCCCGATTGGTGCTCGGTCAACTCGCTGTCGCCGAGAAAAGCAATGAAATTCCCTGCGTACGTGCCCTGCTCACGCTGCTGCCGGGTAGCTTGCGGTGGCTGGTCACCGTGGATGCGATGCATACCCAGGTCGTCACCGCGAAGTTGATCTGCGCCACCTTGAAGTCGCACTACCTGATGATCGTCAAGTCCAACCAAGCCAAAATACTTGCGCGTATCACCGCGCTGCCCTGGGCCGAGGTGCCCGCAGCCGCTACCGACGACTCCCGCGGCCACGGCCGTGTCGAGACCCGCACCCTGCAAATCATCACCGCTGCACGAGGAATCGGCTTCCCCTACGCAAAACAAATCATCCGGATCACTCGTGAACGCTTGATCACCGCCACCGACCAGCGCAGCGTGAAGGTGGTCTATGCCATCTGCAGCCTGCCGTTCGAGCACGCCCGCCCTACCGCGATCATGACCTGGATGCGTCAACACTGGGGAATCGAGAACAGCCTGCACTGGATACGCGACGTCACCTTCGACGAAGACCGTCAAAGGGCACATACCGGAAACGGCGCACAGGTCCTAGCAACGCTACGCAACACCGCGATCAATCTGCACCGCCTCAACGGCGCCGACAACATCGCCGAAGCCTGCCGGATCACCGCTTTGACCGCCAACCGCCGCCTAGACCTCCTCAATCCACAATTCCCCAGCTCACAAGCCTGCTAATCAACAACGCCGGAGCCCTGACCGCCAACCGCCGCCTAGACCTCCTCAATCCACAATTCCCCAGCTCACAAGCCTGCTAATCAACAACGCCGGAGCCCTGGGGTGGCTACTCGGTAAACAAATTCGTGCACTGCGACACGTGACTATGTCGCTGCGGCGCTTTATGCCCGCGTTCCCCTAACTTGACGTGAAATACGTGGGAGGGGAGATGAACAAACTCGGCGGTATGTCGCGTCGCAAGGTTTTGGCCAAAGCCGCTGCTGACGGCGCTGGAGCGCTAATGTCCTTCGCTGGACCGGTGATAGAAAAAGCTTACGGGGCCGGGCCCTGCTCCGGTCACTTGAGCGACATAGAACACTTTGTGTTTTTCCTGATGGAAAACCGGTTCTTCGATCATTATTTCGGCACACTTTCGGCCACCGACGGTTTCGACAGCGGCTCACCACTTTTCCAGCAGAAAGGCTGGAACCCGCAGGCCCAGACAATTGACCCCGCGGGCATCACGATGCCCTACCGCTTCGACACCACGCGGGGACCGTTCGTCGACGGCGAATGCCTCAGCGACCCCGATCATTCCTGGGAAGCGATGCACAAGTCCTGGAACGGCGGGGCTAACGACAACTGGTTGCCGGCGCAGGTCGGCCACAGTCCGGTGCCCAACGGCGGCAACGTCCCGGTGACGATGGGCTATCTCACCCGCAAAGACATCCCGATCCACTACCTGCTCGCGGACACGTTCACGGTGTGCGATCGGTACTTTTCCTCGGTGCTCGGTCCCACCCTGCCCAACCGGCTGTACTGGTTGAGCGCCAGCCTCGGTGCCGACGGCACCCAGGGTGGCCCGCAGCTGACCAGCCCTCCGACCGACCCGATCGGCCGGTTCAGTTGGACCACGATGCCGGAGAATCTCAGCGCCGGGGGCATCAGCTGGAAGCTGTATCGAAACAAGACCCTGGGGCCGGTCCTCAACCAGTACTTCAACTACACCTACGACGACATAGTGATGTTCTTCAAGCAAGCGCAGGACCCGCGCTCAGAGTTGGCTCGCTTCGGAATGGCCCCCACCTACCCCTTCGAATTCATGGCCGACGTCAAGGCCAATAGGCTGCCGCAGGTTTCCTGGGTGGTCCCCAACACCCCTCAATCCGAACACCCCGCCTTCCCGCCGGCCGTCGGAGCCGTCGCCATCGTGAACCTGCTCAGGATCTTGCTATCCAATCCGGCGGTATGGGAGAAGACGGCGCTGATCGTCGGTTACGACGAAAATGGCGGCTTTTTCGATCACGTCGTTCCGCCTACCGCGCCGGAGGGAATTCCCAGCGAATACCTCACCGTGCCGGACATCAATTCGGTCTCGGGGGCCGGTGGCATACGCGGGCCGATCGGCTTGGGCTATCGCGTCCCCGGCATTGTCATCTCGCCGTTTAGCCGCGGCGGCTTGATGGTCCACGACGTGCTCGACCACACCTCGCAGCTGAAGTTGATCAGCAAGCGGTTTTCGGTACCGATCCCCAATCTCACCCCCTGGCGCGACAGCACGGTGGGCGACATGACCTCGGCATTCAACTTCGCCGTCCCGCCCAACCCGTCGCGGCCCAGCCTGAGTCATCCGGGATTGGCCGCCCTGCCCAAGCTGCCGCAGTGCATTCCCAACGTGTGGTTGGGCACGGTGGGGTGAACCCGAATCCCTACACCGGCTCCCCGCAGGGAAATCCCTATCGGGTGCCGTTCCCACAGTCCCTGCCGTCGCAGGAAACCACCCCCGCCCGCGGGATCCCCAGCGGGCCTTGCTGACCGGTCGGCCACACCGGGCCGGACCAAGCGCTTGGGCTACAGCGCGGGCGCGCGGAGCAGACCCAGCACCGTTCGGCCCAGCACAATCGGGTCGATGGGGTGAGGCACCGCGGCCTCGGCCCGCGACCAGCTGGCCAGCCAGGCGTCGTCGGGGCGGCCGGTGAGCACCACCAGCGGCGGGCAGTTATCCAGTTCGTCCTTGAGCTGCTTGGTGATTCCCATGCCCCCGGTGGGTGTCGCCTCACCATCGAGAATGGCCAGGTCGATGCCGCCTTCGTCCATTCGCCGCAAAACCATGGGGCCCGTCGCCACCTCGACGTAGGTCAGCGCGGGCAAGTCCGGATGTAGCCGTTTGCCCAGCGCCCGCACTACCTGTTCGCGGGTCTGGACATTGTCGCTGTAGACGAGGATCCGCAGGTCTTCGCTGGAGTCGGCCACGGTGCAGATGCTACTGGTCTCCGGTTGCCCGGCGCCGGGTGGCACCACGGCAAGTGTGCTGGACCCGCGTTGAATCAGACGACCCGCGCCGGGGCGAAGACCAACACCGCCGACACGGTCGCCGTCCTGGCCATCACCCCGAACTTGTTCCAGTCCAGGCCAAACTGCGCGCGATCGATTTCGGCCTCGCCGCAGATCCGCACCGAGCCGTCGCCGAACTCGGTGATTGTCACCGGCAGCGGTACCGGGTCGCCGACGCCTTTGATGGTGAAGTTCGCCCGCAGGTCGGCCCCGCGGCCGTTGGTCGGCTGCAGTCCGGTGACCACCACGCGGATCTGCGGGAAACGCTCGACATCGAAGAAGTCGGCCGAGCGCAGATGCTTGTCCCGGCTGCCGATGCCGGTGCGCACCGAGGCCGTTTCGATCTCCAGATAACCGGAGACTGCGCCGTGGTCGGCCAACTCGCCGTAGCCGCCGAAGTTGGTGAATTCGCCCTTGACGGTCAGCAGACCCCACATGTTCTTGATCTTGAAGGTGATGGTCGAGCGGTCGGCGACGAGATGCCATGGGCCTTGGGCGTCGGGATCGCTCAGCAGAGCTTCCAGGGTCGTCATCATCGCTCCTCGCGGTTGTCGAGCTCGTCGGCGCCCTAGTCGAGCAGGGGCGCGAGTTCGGAGGGGTCGAAGTATTCGTCGATACGGTTGATCACACCATCTCTGTCCAGCTTGATCACGATGCGGACCCGCATCGCGATCACCTGGCCGGCTCGGCCGGTCGCGTGCAACGTGTGTTGTTGGACGAAGCCGCTGGCTGATTCGTCGCTGAACACCCGACGGTCCAGGATTTCATAGCGGCGCTCGGTGGTCGCCGAGAGGAACCAATCGATCACCCGCAGCGCGCGCGCCTTGTCGTTGTCCCGGCGCGCGCCGACCCGCCAGACCGCAATGTCGGGGCTCCACATCCGGTCGACTTCGGCCCGGTCGCCGTTCTCGATCGCGGTGAACAATCGGTCGGCTATCTTAGTGATAGCCTCGGTGCTGGATAGGGGCGGTGGGGGCATGCGCCGGGCTCCTATTCGCTGTCATATCCGGGGTGGGCAACTGCCAATCGATGTCGCACCAGTGTGCGCAGGCACCCGATGACCACCTCGGCGCGACCGTCGAGTTCGCCGGCCCGGATGGCCGCGACCAGAGCGGCCTCGTCGGCGAAGCCCAACTCGCCCAGCGCGGTCCGCACCTCGGCGTCACCGGGGCCGAGCAGCTCTCGCTCGACGATGCGCAGGGCATTGGCGGCCACCCTGGCATGAAAGTTGACCTGGCCGTCGGTCGCCGCCCGGACATCGCCCTCCAGGAACTCGGCGACGGCGGCCACGAGCTCGGCCGCGGTTGGACGCCCGTAGTCGCCGGTGCGCATCAGGCCCCCTCCAATAGGTCCAGCAGATCCCATTCGTTCTCGCATACCCGTCGGCCGATCGTCGCCAACTCCACCGAGCGGGCCTGCCCGCTCAAATGGCGCCATGCCTGGTATTGGCAGATCACGCCCCAACGCAGCGTGGCCAACACCAGCCACCAGTGAAAAGCGCCTCGGTCGACGGCGGTGCCGCCGGCTCGCTCGTAGGCCCGCATGAAGTCCTCGATGCTGCCCAGCCCGCCGGCGCCGTAGCTGGCCGGAGCCCCGAACCGCCAGGCCCGCACGCAGAACCAGGCCAGGTCCTCGTATCCCGCACCGACGTGCACCAGCTCCCAATCCAGTACGGCGGCAAGCCTGGATCCCTCGACGATCAGATTCCCCATCCGGTAGTCGCCGTGCACCAGAACCGGTGCCGACTCGGCCGGCCGATGGGCATCGAGCCAGCGGAACGCCCATTCGAAGGTGGCGGTGGACTCACCCATCGCGTCGAGCCGTTCACGCCAGTGCGCCACCGGGTCTTCGTGGACAAGGCCGGCGTCGCCGGCGTCGGCGCGGTGAATCGCGGCCAGCGCCTGCGCGCATTCACCCAGTAGCCGCTGCCGGCCCGCGTCGTCGAGCTGGCGTTGGATGCGCCGGACGATGGTTTCGCCGCCGACCTCGTCGCAGATCAGGAACGGATTGCCGAGTGCGGCGGGGGAGTCGTCGGCGACCAGCACGTGGGGGACCGGTGCACCGGCGGCCGCGGCGGCGGCCTGAACGCGGGCTTCGAGCTCCATGCCGGCGTGCACATCGTCGGGCGGCCCGGTGCGCAGGATCAGCGATCGGCGTCGGTGGCCGGTAACGGCGTCGAATGCCCAGGTGGTCCTGCTGGCTCCGCCGGTCAGTGCGCGCAGCTTGTCGATGGCCACCTCGGTGCCCAGCATCGGGCGCAACACGGTGGCCAGGCGGTCGGCCAACTCGGTCACTTCTGGCCAAACTTGAACAGCCGCTGCGCGACCCGGCGAATCTGAATTTCCTCGGCGCCCTCGGTGATCCGGTATCGGCGGTGGTGGCGATAGATGTGCTCGAATGGTTCGTGCCGGCTGTAGCCGACGCCGCCGAACACCTGCATGGCCCGGTCGGCGGCCTCGCACACCAGTCGGTTTGCGCGGTAGTTGGCCATCGAGACCTTGTCGGACACCTCCATATGGTGATTTCGGTCCAGATGCCAGGCCGCGTAGTACACCAGCAGCCGCACCATCTGCGCCTCGGTCTGCAGTTCGACAAGCGGCCACTGGATGGCCTGGTTCACCGACAGCGGCTTGCCGAACACGCGGCGTTCGCCGGCGTAGCCGACGGCCCGGTCGATACAGTATTGGGCCGCGCCCAGGCTGCTGGCCGCCTGGCGAATCCTGTTCTCGTGCAGAAAAGTCTGGCCCACCTCGAGGCCCCGATCGACCTCGCCCAGCACCGCGTCATCGGGGACGCGCACGTTGGTGAGCTCGACCTCGCCGTGATCGGTGGGCATGTTCAGCGTCCACCAGTAGTACGGGACGTTGAATCCCGCGGTGTCGGTTGGGACCAGGAACGCGGTGATGCCCCGGGCCTGCCCCGGCTCGCCCGAGGTTCGGGTGAACACCAGGTCGTGGGTCGCGCGATGCACACCGGTGTTGAACCGCTTGGCGCCGTTGATGATCCAGCTGTCACCGGCGTGCTCGGCCCGGGTCTGCATCCAGGTGGCATCCGACCCGTGCAGCGGCTCGGTCAGCCCGAACGCCATCGACCGCTCGCCGGTGATGAGCGCCTCGGTCCATTCGCTTTTCTGAGCGTCGGTGCCAAAGCGATCTATCATGATGACCTGCGGGAAGTTGCCGACGATGGAGGACTCGTTTTGCAGGTCGTTGTGCAGGCCAAGGCCTTTGTGCGCCAGATGTTCGCGGATGGCGGCCATGTCCAGGTTGGTCCCGTCGCGACCGCCGAACCGGGCCGGCAGCCCGTAGCGCAGCCAGCCCGCCTGGTCGGCGCGCCTGCGCATCTCGGCTAGCAGTTCTTCCCATTCCCGGCGCGGGACACCATCGTTGTCCCAGTCGGTGCGGGCGTGCTCGCGACGATGGTCGAAGTATTGAATGTGTTCGTGTTCCAGCGGTTTGATCTCGGCCTCGATGAAATCGTCCATCTGGGCCAGTAGGCTCTGAAGATGTTCTGGCAGAGTGAATTCCACGTTGAATCTCCTCCTGTCGTGCCGCTAGAAACCGTATAGAGTCTTCTTCCAGATCCGCGACAGCGTGGTGATGGCGTCCTCGTCGGTGATGGTGACACCCAGGCCGCCGGGTCCCGAGGATCCCGAGGTGCCGACCAGGACCGAGGTGAAGTTCTCGAACAACAACGCGATGGCCACCGCGGTGTGGTCCGGGTTGAGTTCGGTTCCGTAGCCCTGATCCTGCGCGTGCCGTACCGAGGCGGCGATGATGTCCATGCCGAAGCGCCGGAATTGGTTCTGCACCGCGGCAAAGCGTTGCTGGGTGGCGGCCAGTTGGTCGACGGCGATCATGATGCCGATGTTCTGTTTGAAGATGTTCCAGTAGCCGGTCACCACCGCGGTGAAGAACGTGTCATCGTCGGGAGAGTCCGGCAGTTGCAGGCTGACCCCGGAGGGAGTCACCACATCGTGTAAGAACGACTGCGCCAGGGCGGCCAGTAGGTCTTCCTTGTCGGTGAAGTATCGGTAGAACACCGCTGAGGACTTGCCCGCGGCGGAGGTGATGTCGGCCAGCGTGGTTCCGTGGAATCCTCGCTCGGCGAACAGCTTGCGCGCGGCCTGCTCGATGGCCTGCCGGGTCTGGCGGCCTTTGGAGCTGAGTTCTCGTGACTCTTGCCGGGCGGGCATCAGCTGCGAATCCGGTCTCCTGCGCGCAAGAGTGCGCCTGGCAGGTCATGGCCAACAACCGCCTTGGCCACCTCGGCCGCGGCGATGGCGGCGGCCAAGTCGACATCGACGGCAAAGCCGCTGTCGGCCAGCAGGTACACCAGGTCCTCGGTGGCGATGTTTCCGGTGGCCCCGGGTGCAAAGGGGCAACCGCCGAGCCCGCCGACCGAGGCGTCCAGCCGGGTGACACCGGAGCACACCGCCGCATAGGCACTGGCCAGCCCGGAGCCGCGGGTGTTGTGGAAGTGCGCGCCCAGCGGCATGTCGCCGAGCACCGGCCCCAGCTGCGCGATGAGCGCACTGACCCGGCCGGGCGTGGCGGTGCCGATGGTGTCGGCGATCGAGAACCGGTCCACCCCTTGGTCAACGGCGGTGGCCGCGATGTCGAGAACTTGCTGTGGCGCGACGGCCCCGTCGAACGGACAGTCCCAAGCGGTGGCCACGATCACCTCGACGGTGACCTCGCCGTCGCGGCCGATGGCGAGGATCTCGCTGATCTGATCGGTCGCGTCGGCGGTGCTCCGTCCGACATTGGCCATGCTGAACGAATTGCTGGCCGCCACCACGTATTCGATCGCGTGCAAGCCCGCGGCAATCGCCCGCCTGGCCCCGTTGGGACTGGCTACCAACGCGGAGAACTCGATGTCGGGGTAGCTGTGCAGCTCCGCGGCGAGTTCGGCGGCGTCGGCCATCGACGGCACTTTCGACGGCGACACGAACGCCGTCGCCTCGACTTCACGGACTCCGGTTGCGGCCACCGCTGCCAGCAGCTCCAGCTTGGCGGACAACGGCACCGGCTTCTCGATCTGCAATCCGTCGCGTAGCGCTACCTCGCGAATGGTGACGTGGGTCGTCATAGCACCTCCTCGGCGCGCAGCTGCTCGAGCTCTTCGATGCTCTTGCCCAGCAAGCCGATGTAGACGTCGTCATTGTGCTGCCCCGGCCGCGCAGGCCCGGCGCTACGCACCTGGCCGGGGGATTCGGAGAGCGCCGGCACAATCCCGGGGCCCAGCACGTTGCGCCCGATTCGTTCGTCGTAGTGCTCGACCAGCATGCCGCGGGCCCGCAGTTGCCGATCCTTGACCACTTCGGCGACGGTATTGATCGGCCCGGCGATCACCCCCGCGGCCGAAAGCGTTTCGATGATCTCATCGGGTTGGCGCTGCGCGGCCCACGCGCCGATGATCTTGTCCAGTTCGTCCTGGTTGCGGCCGCGGGCGCGGTGGGTGGCGAAGCGGTCATCGGTGGCCAACTCCGGACATCCCATCGCTTGGCACAGCCGCGTGAACGCGGTGTCCTGGTTCGCCGCGATCACCACCCACGATTCGTCGGCACTGCGATAGATATTGGACGGCGCGATACCATTCAGCCTGGTACCGGACGGCCCACGCACCACTCCGCCCACGTCGTAGTCCGAAATGGTGGACTCCTGCAGAGCCAAACAGGATTCGGTCAGCGCGACATCGACCACCTGGCCCGTCCCGGTGACGCTGCGGCGGTACAGGGCGGCCAGCGCACCTTGGGCGCCGAACATCCCGGCCAGGCTGTCGCCCAGGGACAGGGCCAGCCGGGGCGGGGGTCCGCCGGGGAAGCCGTTGAGATGGCGCAACCCGCTGGCCGCCTCGGCTACCGACGCGTAACCGGCCTTGTGGGCATCAGGGCCGGTCTGCCCGTAACCCGATACCCGCACCAGGATGATGCCGGGGTTGCGTTCGCGCAGTACGTCGTAGCCCAGGTCCCACTTCTCCAGCGTGCCCGGCCGGAAGTTCTCCACCACGATGTCGGACTTGTCGACCAGCTCCAGGAACAGCTCCCGGCCCTGCGGCCGGCGCAGGTCGAGCGTGATGGCCCGTTTGTTGCGGGCATGCACCGTCCAGAACACGTGGTGTCCGTCGACTTCGGCCTGGACCCAGGTCCGCAGCGGGTCGGGGGCGCCGGGCGCTTCCACCTTGATGACGTCGGCACCCATGTCGCCGAGGAGCCGGCCGGCGAAGGGGCCGGCGATCAGGGTGCCCAGTTCGAGCACCCGGATACCGTCCAGTGCCCCGGGTTCGGTCATGGCCTGCTCGCAAAGTCGTGTCGCAGCAGACAGTCGGTGACAATGTCGACGGCCTGACCTAGCTTGTCGCGCTGGTCGGGGCCCGCGTAATAGTGAGTAGCACCAGGGATTTCGTACATCTCCTTGTCGGCATGCCCGATGGCCTCGAAGAGTCGTCGGGTGTGGCTGGGCGTGCAAGCGTCATCGGCCAGATTACCGATGACCAGTGCCGGGACGGCAAGATCCCGGCCGCATACCACGCCGTCGCCCCGCGCATCGTCGTAGCTCCATTGCGACAACCAGCTGCGCAGCGTGCAGAAGCGTGCAAGCCCGACCGGGCTCATGTTCACCACCTGCGGATCACCCAGATAGCAGGTGCCGGGCGTGCGCTCGTTGGGGTCGACGCTGGGATCGAGCCAGCGCGGGTCGGCCATGGTGCCGTGCACCACGAAGCAGAACTCCGCAACATCGGAGTCGGGGCGCCCGCTGGCCTCGAGTTCGGCCAGCTTGTCTTTCACCCAGGCGGTAATGCGCCGGTTGCGGTCGATCTGAGCCTGCCGGTAGCGGGTGAGGAACTGTGCGCTGTAGGGCGGTTGGTTGGGGTTGTTCGGGTCGTAGAGATCCAGGTCGGGATCGCGTTTGCTCGGATCGGATTCGTCGATGATCGAGGCGTCCAGCCATTCGGTGAGCGTGCCGTGGCGGCTGATGTGCGCGGCGAGCAACATGATGGCGTCGGCGGCGGGCAGGTCCAGCTGGGTCAGGTCGGGGCCGTCGCCGGAGGGGCTGGCCGTCAGTGTCGGCCGCTGGGCCTGCTGCTGGTAGAGCACCGACAGCGAGCCGCCGCCGCTCCATCCGGCCAGTACCAGGGCTCCGGCGTTGTTGATTAGCGGGTTTGTGAGCTGGGTTGATGATCTTTGGTGCCGCGCTATTGGGGCCGGAGTGTAGGCACGGACTATCTGGAGAACGATCGAGTTGGTTACTGTTCGTCGTTGGTCTGGAGTTGCCCGTGCCTACCGTTTCAGTATTGCCTGTGTCGTCGGTTCCAGAGGTGTTCGACCGCTGGAGTCCTGGTGAGCGCAGCGAGCTCATCGGATCGGAGTTTCTCGATGTGTTGGCCTCGGTGCCAGACCCGAGGGACCCACGCGGTCGGAGGTATTCGCTGATGGCTTTGTTGGCGATCGCGGTTCTGGCCACTGCCGCGGGGATGCGCGGCTATGCTGGTTTTGCCACATGGGCGGCCACCGCTCCCGATGATGTGTTGGCCCAATTAGGGGTCCGGTTCCGGCGGCCCAGTGAGAAGACCTTCCGCGCTGTTTTGTCTCGGCTAGACCCCGCCGACCTCAACGCCAGGATGGGCAGTTACTTCACTGCACACGTGGCCAGCAGCGACCCCAGTGGATTGGTGCCGATCGCGTTGGACGGCAAGATGCTGCGTGGTGCTTTACGCGCCAAAGCGACAGCCACGCATCTCGTGTCGGTGTTCGCCCACCGTGCCCGATTGGTGCTCGGTCAACTCGCTGTCGCCGAGAAAAGCAATGAAATTCCCTGCGTACGTGCCCTGCTCACGCTGCTGCCGGGTAGCTTGCGGTGGCTGGTCACCGTGGATGCGATGCATACCCAGGTCGTCACCGCGAAGTTGATCTGCGCCACCTTGAAGTCGCACTACCTGATGATCGTCAAGTCCAACCAAGCCAAAATACTTGCGCGTATCACCGCGCTGCCCTGGGCCGAGGTGCCCGCAGCCGCTACCGACGACTCCCGCGGCCACGGCCGTGTCGAGACCCGCACCCTGCAAATCATCACCGCTGCACGAGGAATCGGCTTCCCCTACGCAAAACAAATCATCCGGATCACTCGTGAACGCTTGATCACCGCCACCGACCAGCGCAGCGTGGAGGTGGTCTATGCCATCTGCAGCCTGCCGTTCGAGCACGCCCGCCCTACCGCGATCATGACCTGGATGCGTCAACACTGGGGAATCGAGAACAGCCTGCACTGGATACGCGACGTCACCTTCGACGAAGACCGTCAAAGGGCACATACCGGAAACGGCGCACAGGTCCTAGCAACGCTACGCAACACCGCGATCAATCTGCACCGCCTCAACGGCGCCGACAACATCGCCGAAGCCTGCCGGATCACCGCTTTGACCGCCAACCGCCGCTTAGACCTCCTCAATCCACAATTCCCCAGCTCACAAGCCTGCTAATCAACAACGCCGGAGCCCTGCGGCCAGTACCACCTTGGAGTAGCCCAGCCGCTTCTTCGCGTCCTTGATGCATTCGCCGAGATCTTCGACCACCTTCTCCATCAGCAGCGCCGAGTCGGTGCCGCGGAACCGGCTGTTGCAGTAGATGACGTGGTGGCCGGCGCGGGCCAGTGCGTTGATCATCGGCAGATATGCGCCGCCGCCGATCGGGTGCATGAATACCAGCACGGTCTCCGACGGTTTGTCCTTCGGCTTGAGCAGATAGCCCTCCAGGACGGTGATCTCGGCGAGTCCGCCATAAACATCGCGGACCCCGGAATTGTTCTGGAAGGCAACGAGATAGGGGATTCGATCGTATTCGTGTCGGGTCGCCATGGTCAGTGTTGCCCCAGGTCGTGGGCCAGCACCGCGGGCGAGGGTGTCAGGCGCCGGCGGGTGTCGACGGCGATGACCTGCCAGTCGATGCGGGAATATTCGGCGAACTTGCGCCGGGCCCGTTCCCGGGCACGTTCGGGTGCGCCGTGATGAACCCCTTGCGGTGCATAGGAAATCAGCCCCGGCGGCATCGGGATGCCGTAGAGCGAGCCGCCATGGAAAAACGCGATCTCGTCATAGTCGACGTTGCGGTGATACCAGGGTGTGCGCTCGGTCCCCGGAACTCCTTCGGCGGGTTTGGGCAGGAAGTTCATCACGCATACGCCGGTGGCCTGCATGAACAGGTGCACCGTCGGGGGCAGGTGCACACTGTCGGAGGTGATCACGTTGTAGTCGGCGATGTTGAAGGTGAAGGCGAAGTTGTCGCCCCGCCAGCCTTCGACGTCGATCGGATTATGTTGGTAGAAAAGCGTTGTCGGGCCACCCTCATGTACGAGCCGGACTTGGTATTCGTCGCGCGCCCCCAACCCCGGCGGGTTATCGACGGGGGCCGGTTCGGGGATCACGGCTTGGGATGGGTCGAAGGGGAAGTGCCGGCCGAGCGCGTCCGGGGCGGGGACGCGGAACTCGTCGGTGGCCTCCACCATGAGCAGCGTCGTCTCGGTGTCCGGCAGCTGGCGCCAGGTGGTCGCCTTCGGGATATACACGCAGTCGTCGGTGCGGTAACGCAGCGGCCCGAACTCGGTTTCCAGCAGCCCGGCGCCGTCGTGCACGAAGCACAGCAGGTCGCCGTCGACATGGCGGTTGTAGAACGGCATCACTTGGTGGCGGCGACTGAGCAGGATGCGGCAGTCGGCGTTGCTGAACATCAGCAGCGGGCCGCCGTTGGCGTCGGTGGCATCGCTGGGCTCGAGCTGGTCGGCCAGCACGTCGACGGGGCGCAACGGTCCCACCGCGCGGTAGGCGGTGGGGTCATGGCGACGGTAGAGGTTCGCGGTGCGGCCGGTGAACCCGCCGCGGCCGAGCTCGTCGTCCTTGAGCCCGTCGAGGTCGGCGTGCAGGCGCCGCGGTGTCCTGCCTTTGCGCAGGTGAACGAACGATTCCATGGGTGCTCCGGGACTCGTCGGATACAAAACTTAAAGTGACATTACTTTCTCTTTTGGTGGTGAACAAGGGCCCTGCGCGCAGCTTCGCGCGAGTCGGGGGCCGGCCTCGGCAACGCCGCACCATCAGGGCGCCGGTCGATCGGCTGAAAACGTTCAATTTCGAAATGCCTGCGCATTTCGATGTCTGTGCGACCGCAATTGCGCCTGCGACATTGGGCTGAAACGTGAACGTCATTCGGCCGCCTGGGCTAACGTTCGCGCCATACGCTTGCGTATTGCTGGTCCTGCTCGATCCGGATGAACGAGGTGGGTTAGGTGAATTTTGCCGTGCTATCGCCGGAGGCAAATTCGGCTCGAATCCTTCGGTCCGGGGCCAGGGCTCCGGCGTTGTTGATTAGCAGGCTTGTGAGCTGGGGAATTGTGGATTGAGGAGGTCTAGGCGGCAGGGCTCCGGCGTTGTTGATTAGCAGGCTTGTGAGCTGGGGAATTGTGGATTGAGGAGGTGTAGGCGGCGGTTGGCGGTCAAAGCGGTGATCCGGCAGGCTTCGGCGATGTTGTCGGCGCCGTTGAGGCGGTGCAGATTGATCGCGGTGTTGCGTAGCGTTGCTAGGACCTGTGCGCCGTTTCCGGTATGTGCCCTTTGACGGTCTTCGTCGAAGGTGACGTCGCGTATCCAGTGCAGGCTGTTCTCGATTCCCCAGTGTTGACGCATCCAGGTCATGATCGCGGTAGGGCGGGCGTGCTCGAACGGCAGGCTGCAGATGGCATAGACCACCTCCACGCTGCGCTGGTCGGTGGCGGTGATCAAGCGTTCACGAGTGATCCGGATGATTTGTTTTGCGTAGGGGAAGCCGATTCCTCGTGCAGCGGTGATGATTTGCAGGGTGCGGGTCTCGACACGGCCGTGGCCGCGGGAGTCGTCGGTAGCGGCTGCGGGCACCTCGGCCCAGGGCAGCGCGGTGAT
The DNA here is from genome assembly GCF_002355775.1 of Mycobacterium ulcerans subsp. shinshuense. Classification (NCBI taxonomy): domain Bacteria; kingdom Bacillati; phylum Actinomycetota; class Actinomycetes; order Mycobacteriales; family Mycobacteriaceae; genus Mycobacterium; species Mycobacterium ulcerans. Next base: position 1,616,267 of record NZ_AP017624.1, read on the forward strand.
ACGCGCAAGTATTTTGGCTTGGTTGGACTTGACGATCATCAGGTAGTGCGACTTCAAGGTGGCGCAGATCAACTTCGCGGTGACGACCTGGGTATGCATCGCATCCACGGTGACCAGCCACCGCAAGCTACCCGGCAGCAGCGTGAGCAGGGCACGTACGCAGGGAATTTCATTGCTTTTCTCGGCGACAGCGAGTTGACCGAGCACCAATCGGGCACGGTGGGCGAACACCGACACGAGATGCGTGGCTGTCGCTTTGGCGCGTAAAGCACCACGCAGCATCTTGCCGTCCAACGCGATCGGCACCAATCCACTGGGATCGCTGCTGGCCACGTGTGCAGTGAAGTAACTGCCCATCCTGGCGTTGAGGTCGGCGGGGTCTAGCCGAGACAAAACAGCGCGGAAGGTCTTCTCACTGGGCCGCCGGAACCGGACCCCTAATTGGGCCAACACATCATCGGGAGCGGTGGCCGCCCATGTGGCAAAACCAGCATAGCCGCGCATCCCCGCGGCAGTGGCCAGAACCGCGATCGCCAACAAAGCCATCAGCGAATACCTCCGACCGCGTGGGTTCCTCGGGTCTGGCACCGAGGCCAACACATCGAGAAACTCCGATCCGATGAGCTCGCTGCGCTCACCAGGACTCCAGCGGTCGAACACCTCTGGAACCGACGACACAGGCAATACTGAAACGGTAGGCACGGGCAACTCCAGACCAACGACGAACAGTAACCAACTCGATCGTTCTCCAGATAGCCCGTGCCTACACTCCGGCCCCAATAGCGCGGCACCAAAGATCATCAACCCAGCTCACAAGCCTGCTAATCAACAACGCCGGAGCCCTGCGCTGCACGAGGAATCGGCTTCCCCTACGCAAAACAAATCATCCGGATCACTCGTGAACGCTTGATCACCGCCACCGACCAGCGCAGCGTGGAGGTGGTCTATGCCATCTGCAGCCTGCCGTTCGAGCACGCCCGCCCTACCGCGATCATGACCTGGATGCGTCAACACTGGGGAATCGAGAACAGCCTGCACTGGATACGCGACGTCACCTTCGACGAAGACCGTCAAAGGGCACATACCGGAAACGGCGCACAGGTCCTAGCAACGCTACGCAACACCGCGATCAATCTGCACCGCCTCAACGGCGCCGACAACATCGCCGAAGCCTGCCGGATCACCGCTTTGACCGCCAACCGCCGCCTAGACCTCCTCAATCCACAATTCCCCAGCTCACAAGCCTGCTAATCAACAACGCCGGAGCCCTGGGGCGAACACCGACACGAGATGCGTGGCTGTCGCTTTGGCGCGTAAAGCACCACGCAGCATCTTGCCGTCCAACGCGATCGGCACCAATCCACTGGGGTCGCTGCTGGCCACGTGTGCAGTGAAGTAACTGCCCATCCTGGCGTTGAGGTCGGCGGGGTCTAGCCGAGACAAAACAGCGCGGAAGGTCTTCTCACTGGGCCGCCGGAACCGGACCCCTAATTGGGCCAACACATCATCGGGAGCGGTGGCCGCCCATGTGGCAAAACCAGCATAGCCGCGCATCCCCGCGGCAGTGGCCAGAACCGCGATCGCCAACAAAGCCATCAGCGAATACCTCCGACCACGTGGGTCCCTCGGGTCTGGCACCGAGGCCAACACATCGAGAAACTCCGATCCGATGAGCTCGCTGCGCTCACCAGGACTCCAGCGGTCGAACACCTCTGGAACCGACGACACAGGCAATACTGAAACGGTAGGCACGGGCAACTCCAGACCAACGACGAACAGTAACCAACTCGGTCGTTCTCCAGATAGTCCGTGCCTACACTCCGGCCCCAATAGCGCGGCACCAAAGATCATCAACCCAGCTCACAAGCCTGCTAATCAACAACGCCGGAGCCCTGCCTCTGGAACCGACGACACAGGCAATACTGAAACGGTAGGCACGGGCAACTCCAGACCAACGACGAACAGTAACCAACTCGATCGTTCTCCAGATAGCCCGTGCCTACACTCCGGCCCCAATAGCGCGGCACCAAAGATCATCAACCCAGCTCACAAGCCTGCTAATCAACAACGCCGGAGCCCTGGTTGACGGGCTGCTGAGCATGCCCGAGTTTGCGGATATCCGCCTGGTTTTCGACACCACCAACCCCGGCGCACACCAGAGCAATTGGGCGCGGCTGGCCGATACCGGCGTACGGATGCTCGACCTCACCGCGTCCGCGATCGGCCCATGCTGCGTGCCGGCAGTCAATCTCGATGCCCAGCTCGACGCGCCGAACCTGAGCATGGCGACCTGCAGCGCACAGGCGGCGGCGCCCATCGTCGCCGCGGTGCGCCGGCACGGGGTGGTGCGCTATGCCGAAGTTGTTTCTGCCATCGCCTCGCAGGCCCTGGGGCCGGCTGAGCGGGTGACCCTCGATGAATTCGCCGAACTAACCACGACCGCGGTCCAAGAGCTCGGTGGCGCGCGCCGGGCCAAGACGCTCACGATCGTCAACCCCGCCGATCCACCGATGCCGATGCGCACCACCGTCTTCTGCCTGGTTGACCAAGCTGACGAGGTGGCTCGGATCGAGGCGGACGTACTGGCCGTGGTCGACGGAGTCCAAGCCTTGCTGCCCGGCTACCGGCTCAAGCATCGCGTGCAATTGGAGCGGTTGGGCAGCGGCAACACGCTCTACATTCCGGGGACGGGGGAGTTCGGTGGCACTCGGATCACCGTTCTGCTCGAGATCACCGCTGCCGGGGGCTACCTGCCAGCCTGCGCCGGAAACGTCGCGATCGTGACGTCGGCGGCCAAGGCCACCGCCGAGGCGATCGTCGAACGCCACGCTCAAACGCTAAAGGCGAAAATATGATTGGCGATCTGTACATCAGCGACGTCACCTTGCGCGACGGCATGCACGCGGTGCGTCACCAGTACGGCATCGCCCAAGCCGTGGCGATTGCCAGGGCCCTCGACGATGCGGGGGTCGACTCCATCGAGGTCGCCCACGGTGACGGGCTGGGCGGGTCGAGCTGCTGTTACGGCTTCGGCGCGCACACCGACCTGGAATGGATCGAAGCTGTCGCCGGCGCTGTCGATCGCGCCAGGGTGGCGACATTGCTGCTGCCCGGGATTGGCGGCGTCGCCCACCTCGAAGACGCGCACCGCGCCGGCGCGAGCGTGGTTCGGGTGGGTACCCACTGCACCGAAGCCGATCTGGCTGCTCGCTACCTCGGGGCCGCCCGTGACCTCGGTATGGACGCCGTCGGATTCCTGATGATCAGCCACCTGACCATCCCGAAATTGTTGGCCGAACAGGCCAAACTGCTGGAGGGCTATGGGGCGTCCTGCGTGTACGTCGTCGACTGCGGAGGTGCGATGACCGGCGCGGCCGTTGCGCAGCGATTTGACGCGCTGCGCCAGAACTTGGATCCGGCAACAGAATTGGGCATCCATGCGCACCACAATCTGTCGCTGGGCGTGGCGAACTCGGTGGTGGCCGTCGAGCATGGTGCCCGCCGCATCGACGCCTCGCTGGCGGGCATGGGTGCCGGGGCGGGAAACGCGCCCCTGGAAGTGCTCATCGCCGTGGTGAATCGGCTGGGCTGGACGCACGGATGCGAGCTGAACGCCCTGGAAGACGCCGCCGACGACCTGGTACGGCCGCTGCAGGACCGGCCGGTGCGCATCGACCGCGAGACGCTGACGCTGGGCTACGCCGGCGTATATTCGAGCTTCCTGCGGCACGCCGAAATCACCGCCGGGCGTTACGGGATGGACGCGCGCAGTCTGCTCGAGGAGGCCGGTCGCAGCGGCCTGATCGGCGGGCAAGAGGACTTGCTCGTCGATATCGCTCTGGATCTGGTCGGGCCGGCCGAGCCGTTGGCCCACGGTGCGCCATGATGGGTTAGGGTTGCCGCTGCCTGCTCGTCTGGAAGGAGACCCGAAAAGATGCCGGCCTTTGACAGCGAGCTTGGCGCCTTGCGCCGTTGGGCCCAGGCGATCCTGAACCGGCGTCGCGACGGTGAGATCTACCAGACATCGACCATGGGAGCGTTGCTCAGCGGGGTTTATGAGGGTGATGTCACCATCGGTGAGCTATTGCGCCACGGTGACTTCGGTCTGGGCACTTTCAACCGGCTGGACGGCGAGATGCTGGTGCTCGACGGAGTCTGCTACCAGCTCCGCAGCGACGGCAGCGCCACCGTAGCCGATCTGGACGAACGCACGCCGTTTGCCGCGGTGACCTGGTTTCGCCCCGACCACACGATCGACGTTTCGGCTCCGTGTGATCGCGCCGCCCTGAAGTCGGTCATCGACGCGGCCCTGGAAAGCGCGAATCTGATGGTGGCCGTGCGGGTTAGCGGCCAGTTCAGCTCCATCCGCACCCGTACCGTCAGCGAGCAGCGGCCACCCTTTCGCCCCTTCACCGAAGCTACCCAAGACCAGCGCGAGGTGACGTTCACCGACGTCAGTGGCACGCTGGCGGGATTCCGGATGCCGGACTACGAACAGGGCATTTCGGTGGCCGGCTATCACTCACACTTCATCGACAGCGAGCGCCGCCACGGCGGGCACACCCTCGACTATCGGCTGATGGCCGGGACCGTGGAAATCGGTATCCAATCCGAACTGCATCTGAGCTTGCAGCACACCCCGGCGTTTCTCAACGCGGAACTCGACCAGGACGATCTGGATGGACAGATCCGGCGGACGGAGGGCGATTGAGCATGAGCGACGGCGGTGTGCGCTCGGCGCAACGGGTGGTCGAGACATTGAGCGCCTACGGGGTCCGATACCTCTTCGGTGTGCCCGGGGCCAAGATCGACTCGGTATTCGATGCGTTGCGCGACAGCGAACTCGAGGTGGTGGTCTGTCGCCACGAACAGAACGCAGCGTTCATGGCGGCCGCTGTCGGTCGGCTGACCGGCACCCCGGGGGCCGCGCTGGTGACCTCGGGGCCGGGCACCACCAATCTGGCCACCGGCCTGGTCACCGCGACCACCGAGCAGGATCCGATGGTCGCGATCTGCGGTGCCGTTACCCGCGCCGACCGACTCAAGCGCACCCATCAGTCGATGGATGCCGTCGCGGCGCTCAAGCCCTTCACCAAGTACACCGGCGAGGTCACCGACCCTGACAACGTGCCCGAAACCGTCGCCAACGCGATCCGGGCGGCGGTGACGGTTCCGCGCGGCGCGGCGGCGGTGGTGTTGCCCGCCGACGTGTCCAGCGCGCCGACCACCGCCGCCATCGTGCGCCCCACTCGGGTGGCCACACTTGGCGCGGCGCCGCCCGAATCAATCGCGGAGGCGGCCAAGCTGATTCGTGCCGCCGAGCGGCCGGTGCTGTTTGTCGGACTTCGGGTCGGCGACCCGGCACCGTGTGCGGCGTTGCGTGCCTTGCTGGCCGCCACCGATCTGCCCGTCGTGGAGACATTCCAGGCCGCCGGGGTGGTATCGCGCGAACTCGAGAATCGTTTTGTCGGCCGCGTCGGACTCTTCCGCAATCAGCCGGGCGACATCCTGATGGGGCATGCCGATGTGCTGGTGACCATCGGCTTCGACCCCGTCGAATACGACCCGCGGCTGTGGAACACCGATCCGACCAGGACGCTCATCCACATCGATGAAGTGCCCGCCGAGGTCGACAACCACTATCAGCCAACGCTGGAGCTGCGCGGCAACATCGCCGCGACCCTGACCGAGTTGACTCGGCGAGTCGATGGCCTGCGATCCTCGGATGAGGCGAACGCCGCCCAGGCCGACCAGCGTGCGGCGCTGCGCCGTACCGATGAGCAAGCCCGCAACCATCCCGACGGTGCACAAGGTCTGAACCCGGCGGCCGTGGTCCTCAAGATCCGTGACCTGGTTGATGATGACGCCACCATCGCATGCGACGTGGGGTCGCACTATATCTATATGGCTCGGCACGTCCGGGTGTATCAACCACGCCGGCTGTTGTTCTCCGATGGACAGCAGACGCTCGGAGTCGCACTCCCGCGCGCCATGGCCGCCGCGATGGTGCGCCCCGGCACCCAAGTGGTGTCAGTGTCCGGTGACGGCGGCTTCCCGTTCAGCGCGCAGGAGCTGGAGACCGCAACCCGGCTGGGGCTAGATCTCACCCACGTCATCATGCGCGACAACAGCTACGACATGGTTGGTTTCCAGGAAGTGCTCAAATACGGCCGCACATCGGGTGTCGAGCTAGCCGACTACGACGTGGTCCACTACGCCAAAGCCTTTGGAGCCAAGGGAATCCGGATCCACAGCATGGACCAGTTCGCCGAAGTGTTCCGGATGTCGCTGGCCGAACCCGGCGTCACGCTCATCGATGTGCCCGTCGACTACAGCCGCAACATCGAACTGTTTGCCGACCTGCATGACGGGGTGCTCGACTGAATCCCCGGGCTACTTGAGCTCGGCGGACGACATGCCCAGCAGTCGACGAGCGACAACCAGCTGCTGGATCTGTTGGGTGCCCTCGAAGATGTCCAGGATCTTGGAGTCGCGGCCCCACTTCTCCAACAGCAGCTGCTCGGAATAGCCAGTGGTGCCGGCCAGCTCGACCACCTTGAGGGTGACGTCACTGGCCATCCGGCCAGCCTTGGCCTTACTGATCGAGGCTTCCTTGGAGTTGGGGATCTTGTTGTCCGCCTGCCATGCCGCGCGCAGCGAAAGCAGGTAGCTGGCTTCCCAATCGGCTTCCATCCGCAGGAACTCGGCCGCGGCGGCACTCTGGGTGTACGCGGGCCGGTCGTAGTCGATGTCGATGCCGGCATCGGTGAGGATCTTGCGGATCTCCTCCAAGGCGGCGCGGCCAATGCCGACAGCCATGGCGGCCACGATCGGGCGAGTGTTGTCAAAGGTTTCCATGACCCCGGAGAAACCCTTGCCCACTTCGATTTCCGGCTTGCCCAACAGGTTGTCTTTGGGGATGCGCGCGTTGTCAAAGCGGATTACGGCGGTGTCAGAACCCTTGATGCCGAGTTTGTGCTCGAGCCGTTCGACGATGACGCCGGGATGTTCGCGTGCCACGATGAACGACTTGATCGCCGCCCGGCCCTTCGACTTGTCGAGGGTGGCCCAGACCACGATGTGAGTAGCGCGCGATCCCGCGGTGACAAAGATCTTCTCGCCGTTGATCACGTACTCGTCGCCGTCGAGGGTGGCCGTGGTCGACACGGCGGCCGAGTCGGAGCCGAAGGCCGGCTCGGTGATGGCCATCGCCGCCCACACCTTGCCGAGGCGCTCCAGTTGCTCGTCGGTGGCCACCGCCGAGATCGCGGCATTGCCCAGGCCCTGGTAGGGAATCGAGAGCATCATCGCGACGTCGGCCCAGCTGGCTTCCATGGTCTGCACCAGGGCCGCCATGTTGGCGCCGTTGTGGTTCTCGTCCTTGCCGTCTTCGGAGCCGCGCAGCGCGTCGGCTCCGGCGAAGTTGTAGGACTCCGAGGCTCCCTCAAACAACGTGATGAGGGTGTCCAGCTCGACCGGGTACGCGTGTTCCTTGAGGTCGTACTTGCGCGCGATCGGTCGAATCAGCTCCGCCGTGCCCTGGTGGGTCTTGGTGATGATCGCTTGTAGCTTGCGCGGGATTTCTAAATTGATTGCCATGATTGATCTTTCGCTTGAAAGGCCGGAAAGTCTTGGTTGACGACTGGTTGTGGACTAGATGACGACTACGCCCTCGGCGACGCCGATGGCCCGCAGGTCGCGGTACCAGCGCTCGACCGGGTGCTCCTTGGTGTAGCCGTGCCCGCCCAGCAGCTGCACGCCGTCCAGGCCGATCTGCATGCCCTTGTCGGAACCGAGCCGCTTGGCCAGTGCGGCCTCGCGGTCGAACGACCGACCCTGCTCAGCCCGTGACGCGCCGCGCCAGGTGATCAACCGCAGACCGTCGAGCTCGATGGCGATGTTGGCGCACATGAACGCAACGGCTTGACGACGCGCGATTGGCTCGCCGAAGGCTTCGCGCTCCTTGACGTAGGGGATGACGTAGTCGAGCACCGCGTGCGAGGTGCCGACGGCCAGCGCGGCCCAGCCCAGCCTGGCCAGGGCGATGGCCTCCGAGTAGTCGGCGTCGGTGGCCTGATCCTCACCCAGCCGGGCGCTCAGCGGTACCGAAACCTTGGAGAGTTCGATCTGGCCCAAGGCGGCGGCGCGAATGCCCATGCTCGGGTCCGCCTTGACGATCAGTCCGGCGGCCGAGGACTCCACGATGAACAGTGCCGGCTTGCCGTCGAGCTGGGCGGCGACGATGAACAATTCGGCGTCGGCCGCAGCGGGAACCAAGGACTTCACGCCATCGAGGCGGTAACCGGACGGGGTGCGCACCGCGGTGGTCTTCAGCCGGGTGGGATCGAACAGCGGTTGCGGCTCGGCGATGGCCACGCAGGCCTGCGGGACATTGTCGCCGGCGAACTCGCTGAGGTAGGTGGCCTGCTGGTCGGCGCTGCCCCAATGGGTCAGTGCCGATGCCACGCCGCCGGGCGCCAGGATCGGCAGCGCCAGCCCCATGTCGCCGTAGGCCAGGGCCTCGGCCACCAACGCGTTGGTCACCGTGGAGCGCTGCTCGACGATCCCGTCGAAGTCCTCGGGAATGTTGATCGCGGTGATGCCCAATTCGGCGGCCTTGGCGATGAGATCGGCGGGATAGCTGATGGCTTCGTCGGCGTCGTGAGCGGCCGGACGCAGGATCTCAGCGGCGAACTCCTGCACCGTCTCGACGATCATCTTCTGGTCGTCGTCGGGCGTGAGGTCGAAGTAGTCCTTGCCGCTGGACTTGAGCCGGACCGGGCCGCCGCCGCGCAGGTTCTGTACCCGCTGGAATTGACGGTTCGCCTTGCCGGAGGTGGAGAACATGGTCTTCACCCCGTAGCGCAGGCCCCGGTTCAGCGGATCGCGCAGGTTGTACTTGTCCAGAAATTCCTGGCCGATGATCGGGGTAAGGAATGCCAGTGCCACGTCGATTCCGGTTCGTTTGTGGGGTTGCATCCCCAGCGAGGTTTGGCGGTCGTCGCGTGAGCGAGAGCGCTTGGCGGAAGGGGCGGGAAGTGTTTCGGTCATGTCAGCAAGCCTCTGTCGTTGGGGCAGTGCGATAACCGTATATTACTCCTGAGTAAGATAGATAGGGGCCTGTTAGTTAATTCACACCCGGTCGCTGCGAAGCCGGTTGAGGACCTGTTCGTGCAGCAGGCCGTTGCTCGCCACGGCGCTGCCGCCGTGCGGGCCGGGGGTGCCGTCCAGGCTGCTGAATTGCCCGCCGGCCTCACGCACCAAAATGTCCAGCGGGGCCAGATCCCACACCGACACCTCCGGTTCGGCGGCGATGTCGATGGCCCCTTCAGCGAGCAGGCAGTAAGAGAAGAAGTCGCCGTAGGCGCGCACGCGCCATACCGCATCGGTCAGGTCGACGAATTGTCCGCGCAATCCGAGTTGGGCCCACCCGGACAGGCTGGAGAAGGAGAGACTGGCCGAATTCAGTTCTGCCACAGAAGAAACCGCTATCCGGCGCGGCGGTCCACCCTGGACCGCGGTGAAGGCGCCCTGACCCCGTCCGGCCCACCATTGTCGCTGCAATGCGGGGGCGCTGACCACCCCGATGGATGGGACGCCGTCTTCGAGCAACGCGATCAGGCTGGCCCACACCGGCACCCCGCGGACGAAGTTCTTGGTGCCGTCTATCGGGTCGATGATCCACTGGCGTCCGCGCAGGGTCGTGGTACCGCCGTATTCCTCGCCCAAGACGCTGTCGCCGGGGCGCTCACGTTGCAGCGCCGCACGTATTTCAGTCTCGACCGCCCGGTCTGCGTCGGTGACCGGGGTCAGGTCCGGTTTGGTGTCCACCCGCAGGTCGAGCGCCTGGAATCGGGCGCGCGTCACTGCGTCGGCACGGTCGGCGAGTGCCAGCGCAAGGTGCAGATCCTGCTCACTCATGCCAGCAGTCCTACCATGGCGGCGTGGGATGGGAATTCGGCGTGTTGCTCATATTGGTCGCGGTGCTCTTGGCGTTTCTTGCCCCGCGGTTCCTTCCTCGTGGTCCCCGCGGTGCCCTGGCCAGCGGCACCTTGTTGGTGACCGGAGTGAGCCCGCGGCCAGACGACGCCGTCGGCGAGCAGTACGTGACCATCACCGGCGTCATCAACGGGCCAACCGTCAACGAATACACGGTGTATGGGCGGATGGCCGTTGACGTAGATCAGTGGCCGTCCACCGGGCAGGTGCTGCCGGTCGTGTATTCCCCCAAGAACCCCGGCAATTGGAACTTCGCGCTCGAAGAACCGCCCGAGGACTAGCGGGCTTGGCACGCGATCTCACCCGGCCGCCGGGGGGTGTGCCATCGCGGTGAGCCGGACGCCGTAGCGGGGCAGCACGCCCGAGGCCCGTGTTGCGGGCGGCGCGACCATGCCCGGAAAGCCCGGTGAACCCGCGGCGGCAGCCTCCTCGGTCCCCGGGATCGTGGTCAGCCCGGACGGCGACAGCGCCGAGACCATCCGCGCCGACGGCGCGGACCAGCTGGGTGGAACCGACAATTGGCCGATCGAGCCCGACCGTCCGACGCTGGCGGCCACCGCACTGCCCAGCCCGCCGCCGGAGGCGGCGCTGGCGGGAGCGGTTGACGAAATCAGCGAGCCGAGCCCAAAATCGCTGGGCGTTACCTCGGCAGGATTTTCTGATGTGCCGATCAAGCCCAAGTTGTTCTCGGCGCCGATGACCCCGGCGCAGAACGACTCGATGTCCTGCGTGACGCCGACCGTCGCATAGGCGCTGAAGACGCCGTCGAGGATCGTGAAGTCATCGGGGAGGATGCTCAGGGCTCCGGCGTTGTTGATTAGCAGGCTTGTGAGCTGGGGAATTGTGGATTGAGGAGGTCTAGGCGGCGGTTGGCGGTCAAAGCGGTGATCCGGCAGGCTTCGGCGATGTTGTCGGCGCCGTTGAGGCGGTGCAGATTGATCGCGGTGTTGCGTAGCGTTGCTAGGACCTGTGCGCCGTTTCCGGTATGTGCCCTTTGACGGTCTTCGTCGAAGGTGACGTCGCGTATCCAGTGCAGGCTGTTCTCGATTCCCCAGTGTTGACGCATCCAGGTCATGATCGCGGTAGGGCGGGCGTGCTCGAACGGCAGGCTGCAGATGGCATAGACCACCTCCACGCTGCGCTGGTCGGTGGCGGTGATCAAGCGTTCACGAGTGATCCGGATGATTTGTTTTGCGTAGGGGAAGCCGATTCCTCGTGCAGCGGTGATGATTTGCAGGGTGCGGGTCTCGACACGGCCGTGGCCGCGGGAGTCGTCGGTAGCGGCTGCGGGCACCTCGGCCCAGGGCAGCGCGGTGATACGCGCAAGTATTTTGGCTTGGTTGGACTTGACGATCATCAGGTAGTGCGACTTCAAGGTGGCGCAGATCAACTTCGCGGTGACGACCTAGGTATGCATCGCATCCACGGTGACCAGCCACCGCAAGCTACCCGGCAGCAGCGTGAGCAGGGGTGGCCAGAACCGCGATCGCCAACAAAGCCATCAGCGAATACCTCCGACCGCGTGGGTCCCTCGGGTCTGGCACCGAGGCCAACACATCGAGAAACTCCGATCCGATGAGCTCGCTGCGCTCACCAGGACTCCAGCGGTCGAACACCTCTGGAACCGACGACACAGGCAATACTGAAACGGTAGGCACGGGCAACTCCAGACCAACGACGAACAGTAACCAACTCGATCGTTCTCCAGATAGCCCGTGCCTACACTCCGGCCCCAATAGCGCGGCACCAAAGATCATCAACCCAGCTCACAAGCCTGCTAATCAACAACGCCGGAGCCCTGGGAGGATGCTCGGTATCGCCTGTATTGCCCCCAGCGACTGAGTCAGCGACGAAACCAGTTGGGTAATCGGATCTGTGGCGGCGGCGGTGGCATTGGCTTGGGTGACCGCGGTGCTTTGCGCGGCAAGCCCAGCCGGGCTGGTTGCCTGGTTCGGAGAAGAGAACGGCGTCAGCATGCCCGCTGCCGCCGAGGTGGTGGCATAGCCGTACATCGCCGCGGCGTCCTGGGCCCACATCTCCGCATACTGCGCCTCGTTAGCCGCGATCGCCGAGGTGTTCTGTCCGAAGAAGTTCGTCGCGATCAGCACCAGCAACTGCGCGCGGTTGGCCGCGACCAGGGGTGGCGGCACGGTCATGGCGTATGCCTGCTCGAAGGCCAACGCTGCCGTCCTGGCCTGGATTGCGGCCTGCTGCGTCTGCTCGGCCGTCCGATACAGCCAGCCGACATAGGGGGCGGCGCTGGCCGCCATCGATTCCGATGCCGGGCCACGCCAACTCAAGTCGGTCAGACCCGTCAGGATCGACCCACATGTTTCGGCCGTGGTACCCAGCTCGGCTGCCAGCGCATCCCAGCTGGCCGCGGCCGCCAGCAGGGAGCCCGAACCAGGGCCGGTGTACATGCGGGCGGAGTTTACTTCCGGCGGTAATAGCGAGAAATCCATTGGTACACAGCTCCTTAGTTGATGTGAGTGTTGAACCCTTCGCGATCGGCGGCGGCGTCGTCGGCGGCCGTTGTGGTGGGCGGGGGTTACTCAAATATCTAGAATTTCCGCAATTGCGGTGGGGGATTGACGCAAAATGTGCGAATCACGTGAAATGCCACCCGCGGTGGGTTGGCGCGCCCGCGGCAGTTGGGCGTCGTGACGGGCTTAACCAGGCGCAATCAGGCGCCAGTCGCCGCCAGGGCGGGTGACGTCCGCCAATCGGCGGCGGGCCTCGTGCGCGTGGCATGCGGGCGACCTTCGGTTCAGGCTTGCCCTAAAAGTCGCAAAGGTGCGGGTGACGGCGCATACCGTTTGAGTAAATTCCTGGTAATAGTCCAGTGAATTCCGCGCCGCTGCCGGCGATAGCTAAAGTCCGGCGATCCAGCCAGCCGTTCAACAATCGCCGAAAGGCGGAATTGCTTTCTGCTACTGGCCGTCTCACCAGCCGGAGTGGCTCAGCGCAATCCGGCTATTCGGGTTCGAGTGCCCGCGGGGTGTCAGCCGGCCGCGGGCGGGCGCGCCATGACCGTGAGCCGGACTCCGTATCGGGGTATGACGCTGGTGGCTCGCTTTCCAGTTCCCACCGGCATACCCGGCATGCCCGGTGCGCCCTGCTCGGCCACTTCGGCGCCCGGGATCGTGGTCAATCCGCTGACCGACAACGCCGAGGCGGAGCCCGACGAAGGGGCGGCCCAAGACGGGGGCACCGACAACTGGCCGATGGAACCCGCCCGGCTCATGCTGACGGTCACCGCATTGGTCGCGCCCCCGACGGCGCTGCGCTCGGCGGAGGAGAACATCGCGCCGAGTCCGAGGGCACCAGGAGTCACCTCGGCGGGGTTCTCCGAAGCGGCGCCGAGCAGACCCAGATTGTTCTCGGCGCCGATGATTCCGGCGCACAACGATTCGACATCCTGGGTGACGCCGACCGTCGCGTACATCGCGAAGATGCCGTCGAGAATGCTGAAGTCGTCGGGCAGGATGTTTGGCCAGTTGCTCAATGACGGCAGCGCGTCGGGCACCAGCGAGGTCAACTGCGACCACACGGACTGGGCGCTGGCCGGGGCGTTGCCGGCGGCTTGGCTGACCGCGGCGCTTTGGGCGGCCAACCCGGCGGGGTTGGTGTCCTGCCCGGGAGCGGAGAACGGCACCAACGCGGTAGCCATGGCCGAGGTGGCGGCATAGTCATACATTGCTCCGGCGTCTTGGGCCCACATCTCGGCATACTCTGACTCGGTAGCCTCGATCGCTGCGGTGTTCTGCCCGAAGAAGTTTGAAGCGACCAGTGCTACCAGCAGGGCGCGATTTGCCGCAACAACGATCGGCGGAACCGTCATCGCGTAGGCCTGTTCGTAGGCCGCGGCCGCCGCGGCGGCCTGGTTGGCGGTTTCGCTGGCCAGCGCGCCGGTTATCTCCAGCCAGTCGATAAACGGACCGGTCGCGGCCAGCATTGCCGCAGAGGCGGGGCCCCACCAGTACATACCGCTGAGGGTTGAGATCACCGAGCGGTAGCCCTCGGCCGCCGATGCCAACTCGATCGCGACCATGTCCCAGCTTGCCGCGGCGGCCAGTAGCGACGCAGAACCGGGGCCGCTGTACATCCGCGCTGAGTTAACTTCGGGCGGCAACAAGAATGCGTAGTTCATTGCTCCACAGCCCCTTTGACTGGTTGTGGCCGTATGTGGCGGTATGTGTGCGTGGGTTGTACGTGCGTTGGACGTGGGTGGGCGTTCCGAGCCGACACTGGCTCTCGGGAGGGTCACAAGCGCTAAGCAACTGCCGGGGTGCGAAACGCTGAATTCGCGTCCGAGTGGGAGCTGGCTAGCGTCGCGCCGAGCTTACAACCGGCCGGCGGTCGCGCCAGTGCGCGACAATTTGCGGGACAGGCGCCGCTTGCACCTGAAATTGCACTGTGGGATAGCTGTATAGCGGCTATTAAAGGGCGCTATTGGGTATTCGCTGCGTTGGCCCTGAGTCGTTTGTTGACTTTTGGTCACGTTGAATCTAAACGATCATGCGACGTTTGCCGGCCGGCTTGTCTCCGGCGCATGGTTCCGGTTTGCCGTGCCGGCTAGCTGGGGCCCAGGGCTGTTTGCTGCCCGTTGCCGCGCGCTTGGCCGAGTCGGGCCGCATCGACGAACGGGGAGGCGGAAAGCCCAGCTCCACTGGGCCGGGCGGGCCCAGCGGATGTCGAACTCGCAGCGGGCACGCACAGCCCCCGGGCGTGCCCCGCCATCGCGGTTGGGTCGGTGTTGGGAACTGACCCATTGCCAACCTACCGGGCCGTGATGCATGCTTGTGTACCGGAAGTCACCAGGCGATGTTTATTGCCGCGTGATTGCACCGTCATTGCGTTCCGCCAGTTGGCGATGAACGTAATTCTCGGGTGTCTGTGGAGCGCTCGTGCGTGGATGAGACACGGGAACCCCCAATTCGTCTGTTGTCGCTTTAGTAGCTGTGTTCTCACTACGGCCGGATTCGTAGGGACCAATGGCACTGGAATCGGGACCAACGCCTCTGGGAACTCTGGCCCGCCGCCGATAACGTATTGACTAGCCGAGCGGCCCAGTAGAGGAGGCCACGATGAGCAACCAGGCAGCCCCGGCAATCGTCGTCGGTATCGATGGATCGCGGGCGTCCACCCATGCGGCTGTGTGGGCAGTCGATGAGGCGGTCAGCCGCGATATCCCCGTGCGCTTGGTGTACATCATCGATCCCGCGCAGGCTCCTGCCGGTGATCGAGATGGCCGGCAAAGCGCCGCGCGCGCGGCGCTGTTCGACGTTCAGCGCGCTGTCGAGGCAACCGGACAACCGGTCAAGATCGAAACCGAGATTCTGTGGGGACGGCCGCTTACCAAGCTGCTGGAGGAGTCTCGCACGGCGGTAATGGTCTGTGTCGGGTCGATCGGACTCAACCACGCACGCCGGGGCGAGGGCTCGGTGGCGGGAACTCTGGCCGGTTCGGCGTTGTGCCCGGTGGCCGTCATTCAGTCACCCGCGGGTGCTGCGGGGTCGCCCAAGGTCGGCGAAGTCGTCGCGGAAGTGGACAACGGCTCGGTGCTACGGCATGCATTCGAGGAGGCCAGGCTGCGCAATGTCCCATTACGGGCCATCTCCTCACGCGTTGCCACAGGTCACGGGAGTGAGGACGGAAACCGTTTGGCGACAGCGCAACTGACCCGGCGGCTGACCCGATGGACACGGCTATACCCCGATGTTCGGGTGGAGTCGGCGATCATCGCCGGACATGCCTGCCGCTACATGGCTGCCAATGCCAAGCCGGACGAACTGTACGTCACGGATTCGCACGCAGCCCAGGTGTGCAGCGTGTACGGCGCTGGATGCTCGGTCCTGACGGTCCGTAGCGGCAACCTGTAGGCAGCAGAGCGGGGAGTGGTCCGTTGGTAACGGTCTTCTTGGTCGATGATCATGAGGTGGTGCGGCGCGGCCTGATCGACCTGCTCGACGCCGATCCCCAACTTGACGTCGTCGGTGAGGCGGGTTCGGTGTCGGAGGCGATGGCCAGGATTCCCGCGGCCAATCCCGACGTCGCGGTGCTCGACGTCAGGTTGCCCGACGGAGACGGCATCGAACTGTGCCGTGACCTGTTGTCTCGCATGCCGAATCTGCGCTGTCTGATCCTCACGTCCTACACCTCCGATGAGGCGATGCTGGATGCCATCCTGGCGGGAGCCAGCGGATATGTTGTCAAGGACATCAAGGGGATGGAATTGGCTCGAGCCATCAAAGAGGTCGGTGCGGGGCGCTCGCTGTTGGACAACCGTGCCGCGGCCGCACTGATGTCCCGATTGCGCGGCGTTGTCGAGAGGCCGGACCCGCTGTCCGGCCTTACCGATCAGGAGCGGACGTTGCTGGGGTTGCTCAGCGAGGGGCTCACCAACAAGCAGATCGCCGACCGGATGTTCCTGGCCGAGAAGACGGTGAAGAACTACGTTTCGCGGCTGCTGGCCAAACTGGGGATGGAGCGCCGGACGCAGGCCGCGGTGTTCGCCGCGGAGTTGAAGCGCGCGCGCTCGGCAGGCCATCGATAGGCGGCGCGGCCATGACCGACGAACCACATCCGCAGGATGCAGGCCCATCCCTGGGCGTGCCCTCAGGTGACGGTCTACGTCCGTTGCGCCTCACGCTGTCTCAGCTGCGGCTGCGTGAGCTGCTGGTCGAGGTGCAGGAACGGGTCGAGCAGATCGTCGAGGGCCGCGACCGTCTCGACGGACTGGTGGAGGCCATGCTCGTGGTCACCTCGGGCCTGGAGTTGGACGCCACCTTGCGCACGATCGTGCACTCGGCCACCAATCTTGTCGACGCTCGATATTGCGCCCTGGAGGTGCACGATCGGGATAAGCGCGTGTTGCAGTTCGTCTATGAGGGCATCGACGAGGACACGGTTGCCTGTATCGGCCACCTGCCCGAGGGCCTGGGCATCATCGGTCTTCTCATCGATGAGCCCAAACCCCTACGGCTGGAAGATATTTCCCAGCACCCGGCCTCGATCGGCTTTCCGTCGCATCACCCGCCGATGCGGACCTTCCTCGGGGTTCCGGTTCGGGTGCGCGACGTGTCGCTGGGCACCCTGTACCTGACCGACAAGACCAACGGGCAACCGTTCAGCGACGACGACGAATTGCTGGTACAGGCACTGGCGGCGGCGGCCGGTATCGCAATCGCCAACGCGCGCCTCTACGAACAGGCCAAAGCGCGACAGGCGTGGATCGGGGCCACCCGTGACATCGCCACCGAACTGTTGTCCGGCACCGAACCGGCGAGTGTGTTTCGGCTCGTCGCCGAGGAGGCGCTCAAGCTCACGTCGGCCGACGCCGCGCTGGTGGCCATTCCCGTCGATGAGGATGTGCCCGCTTCCGAGGTGGCACAGCTACTGGTGATTGAAACGGTTGGCAATGCGGTGGCTGCGGCCGAGGGGTGCACCATCGCGGTAGCAGGTACCGCCCTGGCGGAGGTCTTGCTCGACAGCGCTCCACGGCAAGTCGACAAGATCGCTGTCGAGGATGTGGACGAACTGGGCGACATGGGTCCGGCGCTGGTCCTGCCGCTGCGCGCCACCGATGCCGTGGCAGGTGTCGTGGTGCTGCTGCATCCCAGCAGTCCGGAGTCGGTCACCGAAGAGCAGCTGGAGATGATGGCCGCCTTTGTCGACCAGGCCGCGCTGGCCCTGCAGCTCGCCACCTCGCAGCGGCGAATGCGCGAACTTGACGTGATGACCGAGCGTGATCGCATCGCACGCGACCTCCACGATCACGTGATCCAGCGGTTGTTCGCCATCGGTCTGGCGTTGCAGGGCAGTGTGCCGCGAACGCGTGAACCAAAAGTGCAGCAACGGCTTTCAGAAGTGATCGATGACCTGCAGGGGGTGATCCAGGAAATCAGAACGACCATCTTCGACCTGCATGGGTCATCGCAGGGCGTCACTCGGTTACGGCAGCGAATCGATGCCGCCGTCGCTGCGTTCGGCAGCTCGGGATTGCGCACCACCGTCCAATTCATCGGGCCGCTGTCGGTGGTTGACAACGTGCTCGCCGACCACGCCGAGGCGGTGGTCAGGGAAGCGGTCAGCAACGCGGTCCGGCACGCGCAGGCCACCACCTTGACCGTTCGGGTCAAGGTCGACGACGACTTGTGCATCGAGGTCAGTGACAACGGGCGCGGGATGCCCAAGACGTACACCAGTAGCGGGCTGACGAATCTGCGGCGGCGCGCCCAGGAGGCTGGCGGCCAGTTCACCATCGAAAGC
This sequence comes from Mycobacterium ulcerans subsp. shinshuense, assembly GCF_002355775.1. NCBI lineage: Bacteria > Bacillati > Actinomycetota > Actinomycetes > Mycobacteriales > Mycobacteriaceae > Mycobacterium > Mycobacterium ulcerans. Next base: position 1,634,537 of record NZ_AP017624.1, read on the forward strand.
CCGGCCGCCGGCGGCGGAACGTTGTTGCGCTGGTCAGCCCCGCTCATCCAATAGTTGTTCGGGCCATTCGACCACCCGGGAAAGGTTGCGACGCGGCGTCGCCGGCAGTGGATCGGCATTGATCGGTGCCCAACCGACTCGCAGCAGCATTTGCGGGTAGGCACTGCCGCCGAACACATCCTTGCGAATCGCTTGGCGGGTCTTGTGGACCTCCAGCGGTTCGGTGATGGGACAGGAGGCCAACCCCATCGCCGTCGCGGTCAACAGGACAGCGCTGGTCGCCTCGCCCGCGCGAAGTCTTGATGCCCGATCATCTTCCTCGGTGCCCAGCGCCAGGATCACGGTGCTGTCGGCGGCCGGTGAGACCCCCGACGGCTGGGCCAGCCCCGGCCCAGCGAAAAGGCGTCCGGGAATCGGGGCGTCCTGATCCGACGGGGGCGTATTGCGGGCCGGAACTCCGGCTACCGCGCCGTATCGTCCACTCCACGTGGTGAGTTCGCGCATGTACTCGTCATTGGTGGCGTGGTCCCAGACCGCCTGCGCCACAACTTCGCGCATCTGGTCCAGCGCTTCGACCTGGCGCAGCGCTACGTCGCAGCGGGCTACCCGGGCCGCCATCTGGGCGATGTCGCCGGCGGCCACTGGCCAGGAACTGTAGGCCCGCCGGTCCGTTCGCCGCCGCGGGATGGCCGCCGCAAGCGCGATGTCGCCCTGATCCGGTGGCTTCGCCTGCAGCTCGAGGCTCGCCAGATGACGGGAGTTGTCCGGGTCGGGAATGCGGGTCACCGTGGCTTGCCAGCCCATCGACGCCAGGGCGACGACGCAGTGATGCAGTGCGACGCCGCAGCTGATGATCAGGTCGCGGCCGTCCGGGTCGGTGCTGTGCAGCTGCATATCCGGTTCGGAGAAGAGCTCCAAACTTCTCGAGGTGACCTGCCAGCGCCACGGCTGCGTGTTGTGAATGGACGGTGCGCGGGTGGCCAGCGTGAGGACCGTTCGCAGGGTGCCCACGTCTGGAAATTGGGCGTTCATCGCTGCCTTTCCGGTCAGACAAGCCGTCCCATCGCTGTCATACGTCAAGGATCGGTGTGCGACCTCTGATCGTGGCAGAGGATGAAGCCACCGGCAACGAGGGACCTTTGGCCCTGCTCCGGGCCGTGGCCGCACCGGAATAGTGGTACTGCGGGTTGCAGATAAACCGCGGGAGGTTGGGAAGAGCGCTCATGAACCATCTGACGACGCTCGATAGCGGGTTCCTCAAGGCCGAAGATGTGGACCCGCGGGTGAGTCTGGCGATCGGTGGCCTGGCCGTCATCGAGGGGCCGGTACCCGAGCAGCATGACCTGGTGTCGGTGTTCTCCGAGCGGATCCGCGCCTGTCCGCGGTTTGCCCAACGACTGCGTCGGTACCCGTTCGACCTCGGCGCACCACAGTGGGTGGATGACCCCGACTTCGACATCGCCCGGCACGTGCGGCGCGTGGCGCTGCCCCACCCCGGCGATGATGATGCGCTGTACCGGCTGGTTGCCGACGTGATGGCGCGGCGCCTGGACCGCGATCGGCCGCTGTGGGAACTCTGGGTTATCGAGGGCCTCGCCGGAGAGCGGTGGGCGATGCTGACAAAGGTGCACCACTGCATGGCCGACGGGATCGCGGCAACCCACATACTTACCGGGCTATGCGACCGCGATGGTGGCGGCGCGGCTGACGGTTCGGCCCGCTGCCGCGCCGCGCAGCGGCCGAAAACGGCCGCCGCCCGCCCCCGCAGCGGGCTGAGTGGGCTGTGGAATGCGCCCGCCGCGATCGCTTCAGGGGTGGTCCGCCTGGCCCAAGGGTCGGGCGAACTTGTCACCGGCCTGCTGACCCCGGCGGCGTCGGCGCTGACCGGGCCGCTCAGCGACCTGCGCCGGTTCAGCGGGGCTCGGGTGCCGATGGCCGACCTCGAACTGGTTTGTGAGACATTCGACGTCACCATCAACGACGTTGCGCTGGCTGCCATTACCGAGAGTTACCGCAACGTGCTGCTGGCGCGGGGCCAGCAGCCGCAGCAGGGTTCGTTGCGAACACTGGTGCCGGTTTCGGTGCGGGCCGACAACGCCTTCGACAAGACCGACAATCGGGTCTCGGCGATGTTGCCGAACTTGCCCGTGGACGAGGAGGATCCGGTTCAGCGGTTGCGCAAGGTGCATGCCCGGTTGGGGCAAACCAAGGCCAGCGGCCAGCCCCAAGCCGGAAACCTGTTCCTATCTCTGGCTGATCGCATCCCGTTTGCACTGACCGCCTGGACCGTTGGCGTCTTGATGCGGCTACCGCAACGCGGAGTCGCAACGGTGGCGACGAATGTGCCCGGGCCACGCCAACCACTGCAGATCATGGGTCGGCCAGTGGCCGCGGTATTCCCGGTGCCGCCGCTGGCGATGCACCTGCGCACCGGCGTCGCGATGCTCAGCTACTCCGACGACCTGTACTTCGGCATTCTCACCGACTACAACGCGGTTGCAGATGTGGATCAGCTGGCGCGGGGGATCGAAGCCGCGGTGGCCCGGCTGGTGGCGATCAGCAAGCGGCGCAAGGCCCGTCGCGCTCGCGGACCGTTGTCACTGGTGGTGTGAGGATGGGCGATTCTGCTAGCGACCTGGCAAACCGCACCGATGTCGCGGCACTGTTGCGCCGGTTCTACGGTCGAGCCTTGGACGACGAGGTGTTGGCGGAGCCGTTTACCGAACTGCGGTCGAGCGGACTGGACTCGCACCTTCCGGTCATGTGCGACTTCTGGGAGACGGTGTTGTTCCGTGCCGGTCGTTATCGTGGTAGCGCGCTGACGGCCCACCGGGATCTACACCGCCAGACCCCGCTGCGCGCCCGCCATTTCGTCCGGTGGCTGACCATTTGGAATGACACCGTCGATGCGATGTATCGCGGGCCGGTGGCCGAGCATGCGAAAGTTCAGGCCGCCAGGATCGCCTGGGCGATGCATCGCCGGCTCAACGGAGTGGATGCCCTCGAACTCGACGCACTCGTCGGCCGCTGAGGTCACGCCCCCCCCGAGCGTCACGCCAGAGTGACGCTCCATGCCGAACGCCACGCTGGCGTGACGCTCGGCGCAGAAGGGGGTCAGGCGAAGGTGTCGTTGCGGTCTGGCTCCGGGTCGAACTTGAAGTGCCGTCCGGTGATTCCGGTCGGGATCACCCGCACGTAGTGCAACTTCAAGGTCGGGATCCACGGTGACAGTTTGGCGCGCTCTGCTTTTTGCACCTCCGCGTCGGTTCTCAGTACCTGAGCGCGACCCTTGACGATCACACTCCAGCCTTCGGTGTCGCTGTGATCGTCAGCTTCAAAGGCGACCGGGCTACTCGTCACGGCGAGAAACAGTTTGGTGCCCTCGGCGGTGCGGAACAGCACGGTGCGATCCTGCACCACGTAGTTGACCGGGAAGATCTCCGGCTCGCCGGCGATGCTGGTGACCAACCGGCCCAGCGCCGCGCTGCTCAGCAGCTTCCAGCTTTGATCGTCAGACAGAAACGTGACTGGTCGGTCGGGCATCGTTTCAACCTTTCTCGGGCTTCTGGCGAACTTCAAAAATACTGTCTAGTCCTCGCCGCGGCGTCGGAGCGGGAATTTCTTCGATCAGCGGAGTGATCCCAGCGCGGATCAAGACTTGCGGCTGGCCGCGTCGGCCGATCAGGTCGGCGACGATGTCGCGGCTTTCGTTCGACTCGATCAGATGCGTCAAGGTGCACGTTGCCATTCCGGCGATGGTGCATTCGAGCAGAACGCTGGACAACACCTCACCGCACCGCAATACGTCGGCCCGAGTGTCGCCGGGGGTGGATAGAACAAGGATTTTCGACCAGTCCGAGGTGATTTCGGGCCGGCGGTCCTGGTGACTGCGAACCGGAAAATCGCGGCTCAGGTCTACCCGCTGGCGCTCGGTATCGGAAGCGAGCGCCAGCGGTGGCACGCCATCGGCCAGCACGAACGGTGAAGTCCACCAATCCAGTTCGGCATGATAGGACAAGTCATCGCGCCGTAGCGCCGCGCTGAGGTGCGACGCTTGCACCAGTTGTGGCCGTTGCTCGGCGGTGAGCGCGTCGAGCATCGGGATGTCGTTGTCGATGGTGTTCCTTAACACCCCTTCAAACAGGTCCCAGTAGCGGGGACGGTCAAACGCAAGTCGATCGGTGCGCCGTTGCAGGATCGACTCGGCCCGTTTGAGTTCGGTCTCGGTGACTTCCTCGATGGGGCGGAAGTCGACCGTGGCCAGATGGTTGGGGTCATCGGGGGTGGGGAAGCGGGTGATGCTGGGTTGCCAGCCCGCCGCCGTCATGGCTACGCCCAGATGGTCGAGCACCGCCCCGCAGCTGATGAGGGTTTCCCGGCCGGAATGGTCTGTGGCGGGAACGGTTCGGCCGCGATCGGCGAACAGGTGAACAGCCACGACCTCGGAACCGGAATCGCGGTCGCGGTCGGCCACCCACCGCCACGGTTGGCTGTTGTGTACCGATGGCGCCCGGCAGGCCAGCAGCACTGCGGTTTTGAGCACCTCCATGTCCACACCCTCGAGGCTACGGACGGCCTGGAGCGGCTGGCTAGGGTCATTCGTCATTCAGCGCAAATACCTTGTGCCACTGTGCGTTCAGGGTGGAGTTGCTGCTCGCTCGGGCTCTGATTCTGTCGGTGGCCGCTCGTATTATTCGAACATGAGTGCGATTAACCGGGAAGAGGTTGTTGCGGCTTTCGACGCGCTCGATGCGGTGATGACGCGGCTGCAGGACTTGTGTTTTGACGGGTTGACGACGCCGGAGCGGTTGGCGTTGTTGCAGCGTTGTGAGGTGGTTGCGCGGCGTCGGTTGCCCAGCATCGAGCATCCGCTGATCAATCAGCTGGGGGAGCAGGCCGGTGAGCAAGAGTTGGGTGGGAAACTGGCGGCGGTGTTGGCCGGTCGGTTACGGGTCAGTCGCGGGGAAGCCAGTCGGCGGCTGGGGGAGGCCGCTGATCTGGGTCCGCGCCGGGCGTTGACGGGCGAACAGCTGGCGCCGTTATTGAGTGCGACCGCCTCCGCGGTGCGTCAGGGGCGTATCGGTGCGGGTCATGTGCGGGTGATCCGGGAGTTCTGTGGCCAGGTGCCCGCCGAGGTGGACCTAGAGACCCGCGAGCGCGCCGAAGCGCATCTGGCGCGGTTGGCGGGGCAGTTCCGCCCCGATCAGTTGGCCAAATTGGCGCAGCGGTTGATGGATTGTGTGAATCCCGATGGTCGCTATAGCGATGAGGATCGGGCGCGGCGACGCGGCTTGACGCTGGGGCGGCAGGGACGCGACGGGATGTCGCGGATCAGCGGCTGGCTGACCCCGGAAGCGCGGGCGGGGTTGGATGCGGTGCTGGCCAAGCTGGCGGCCCCGGGGATGTGCAACCCCGATGACGAGAGTCCGGTGGTGCAAGCCCCGGCCGGTGCGGACGCCGTGAGTCGTGATCGGCGTTCGGTTGGGCAGCGTCACCATGATGGGCTCAACGCTGCGGTGCGGGCGTTGTTGGCCTCAGGAGACTTGGGCCAGCACAACGGGTTACCTGCCTCCATCATCGTGACGACCACCCACGGTGAGCTGCAAAAGGCCTGCGGTCAGGGGCTGACCGGGGGCGGCACCGTGTTGCCGATATCGGATGTGATCCGGTTGGCCCGTCACGCGCATCACTATCTGGCTGTGTTTGATCGGGGCAAGGCGGTGGGGCTGTATCACGCCAAACGGCTGACCACTGCGGGGCACGCCTGGTGTTGTATGCCAAAGACCGTGGTTGCACCCGTCCGGGCTGTGATGTGCCGGGCTATCAATGCGAGGTGCATCATGTCGCCGCGTGGGCCACCAGCGGGCGCACCGACATCGATCAACTCACTCTGGCCTGCGGGCCTGACCACAAACTGCTCGAGCAGGGCTGGCGCACCCGCAAGAACGCCCACGGTGATACCGAATGGCTGCCACCGCCGCACCTCGACCATGGACAGCCAAGAACCAACACCTACCACCACCCCGAAAAACTGCTCCGCGACAGCGCAGCCGACGAAGGCGAAGAGGGGGGTTGATCGCGCCGTTGTCTGGCATGCTGAACCCATGGCAGGCAAGGAAATCGATCGGGTCCGCGCGACGAGCGCGCTGGCGGTGATCAAGCAGCACCCCGCAATGGTGCTGTTCGTGTTGTCGCCGGCGCTGGCACTGTTGGCTGTCATCTGGTGGCTGGCTGGTGCCGGTTGGGCAATCGCCGCGGCCCTGGTGGTGCTGGTCGTCGGTGTTGCCGTCGTGGTCCGCAAACGCTGATCGCGCCACGATGCGGTCATGGTGGGGTTGGGGCAACGTCGAGGATGCTCTGACCGAGGCGGAGACGCACGCGTTGTTATCGCGCGTATCGGCGTTGCTTCCCGGCCATGACCTTTCCGATCATCAGCCGCCGGACCCGGCCGCGCTCGCGCTGCCCGCGGCCCGGGTCAGCCCGCCGGAATCGCTGGCGGGGATCTGCTCGTCCGATCCGATAGATCGTGCGGGTCATGCGCGCGGCAAGGCTTTTCGCGACGTCACCCGCAACCTGCTGGGCCACCTCGACCATGTGCCCGACCTGATCGCGCGGCCGCGCAGCGAACAGGACGTTGTCGATGTGCTGGATTGGTGTACCCGAGAACAGATTCCGGCGATCCCATACGGTGGTGGCAGCTCGGTGGTCGGCGGTGTCGAGCCGCGCTTCGACCAGCCGGCGGTCACGGTGGACATTGGTGCACTGGGTGCGGTGCTCGAGATCGACAGGGTGAGTCGGGCGGCACGGATCCAGGCGGGCGCGCTGGGGCCCTCGATCGAAGATCAGCTCCGCCCGCACGGTCTCACGTTGCGCCATTTCCCGCAGTCCTTCGGATTCTCCAGCCTGGGCGGCTGGCTTGCCACTCGCGCGGGCGGGCACTTCGCGACGCTCTACACCCACATCGACGACTTGACCGAATCCATGCGGGTGGTCAGTCCGGCGGGAGTTGGCGAGTCGCGGCGGCTGCCGGGCTCGGGTGCGGGGCCCTCTCCGGACCGGATGTTCCTCGGTTCCGAGGGCACCCTGGGCATCATCACCGAGGCGTGGATGCGGTTGCAGGACCGCCCGCGATGGCAGCTCACCGCATCGGTCGAGTTCGACGATTGGGCGGGGGCGGTCACCGCGACCCGCGCCATCGCGCAAGCGGGCCTCTATCCGACGAACTGCCGGCTGCTGGATCCGGCCGAGGCGTTCCTCAACACCGGTACCGCGGTCAGCGGCGGCCTGCTGGTGCTGGCTTTTGAATCGGCCGATCATCCGATCGACCCGTGGCTGGACCGGGCGGTGGAGATAGCCGCCGGCTACGGCGGCACCGTGACCGCACGGCGTGGACGCGAGACCCGCCAAGCCGCCGCGGCGCAGAGTGGCTCTGACGTCTCTCAGGCATGGCGTTCGGCGTTCCTGCGGATGCCCTACCAGCGCGACGCTCTGGCCCGGCGCAGTGTGATCGCCGAAACCTTCGAAACCGCATGCACCTGGGACGGATTCGACGCCCTGCACGCCGCCGTCACCGACGCGGCCCGCGCGGCGATCGAGCGGGTCTGTGGCGTCGGGTTGGTGACCTGCCGCTTCACCCACGTCTATCCGGATGGTCCGGCCCCCTATTACGGCGTCTACGCGGCGGGGCGCTGGGGATCCCTGGATGCGCAATGGGACGAGATCAAGGCAGCCGTTTTGGAAGCGATCAGCACGACCGGCGGCACCATCACCCACCACCACGCCGTCGGCCGCGATCACCGGCCCTGGTATGACCGGCAGCGCCCCGATCCCTTTATGGCGGCGTTGCGCGCGGCCAAGACCGCACTGGACCCGGCCGGGATTCTCAACCCCGGGGTGCTTCTCGACCGTTGATCAGGCGTGCCCGATGCGCAGCATCTCGGTCACGTTCGGCAGTTTCACGCGCGGACGTCCGAGGGCCTCGCCGGCGGCTCGTTCGAAGTGGTCAATGGATTTCCAGTGCTCGGCGGTGATCAGCTCCGGCTGGCGTGAACTCAGCCAGTCGGCAAGGTCGGCGGTGTGGCTGCTGGGGAACGTGTTGAGCTCGGCGGCCGTCAGGTCGGCCATCAAGGTGTCGACGGTGTCCTGGGAATCTTTCTTGTTGGTCCCGATCACCCCGGTCGGTCCGCGCTTGATCCAGCCCACGACGTACTCGTTGCTGCTGCCTTGCACCCGGCCGGCGGTGTTGGGGATGATCCCGCGTTTCTGGTCAAACGGCAGCCCGGGGGTGGGCACCCCGCGGTAGCCAACCGATCGCACGACCAGCTGAACCGGCAGTTCCTCTCGCTCTCCGGTGTCCTTGGTTGACACCCACCCGTCCTCATCGGTAACGAGTTCGTTGTGGCCGAGCACGATCTGCTCCACCCGGTCGGTGCCTTTGATTTCGACCGGCGAAGTCATGAACTTGAACACGATTCGGCGGTGACCTGGACGTGGTGCGCGCTCGGTGTAGCCGCGCAACACCTTGATGTTCTGCTTGATCCCCTTGCCGGCCGCCTCCGCATCCGCGTCGCTGATGCCCTCCAGCTGGGTCGGGTCAACCACCACGTCGACCCCTTCGAGCTCACCGAGCTCGCGCAACTCCAGAGTCGTGAATGCGGCCTGCAGCGGCCCGCGCCGACCGATGATCACCACTTCCTCGACCCCGCGCGGGCGCAGTGAGTCCAGTGCGTGGTCGGCGATGTCGGTGAGGGCCAACACTTCGGGATCGGTGACCAGGATCCTGGCTACGTCGATCGCGACGTTGCCGTTGCCGATGACGACGGCGCGACGGCCCGACAGATCCGGTGTCGAGTGTTCGAAGTTCGGATGCGCGTTGTACCAGCCGACGAAATCGACGGCGGCCACGCTGCCGGGCAGGTTCTCCCCGGGGATGTTGAGCGGCTTGTCGGATTGGGCCCCGATGGCGTAGATGACGGCGTCATAGCGTTCGGTCAGCTCGGCGGTGGTGACGTGTTCGCCCACCACCACGTTGCCGAAGAATCGGACGCGAGGGTCTTCGGCGGTCTTCTCGAACTGTTTGCTGATCGACTTGATCTTGGGGTGGTCGGGGGCGACGCCGGAACGCACCAGTCCCCACGGGGTCGGCAGCATCTCGAGTATGTCGACGGCCACCTCGATCTCGTCGGAGGAGTCGGCTGCCTTCAGCAGCGACGCTGCGGCGAAGAACCCCGACGGCCCGGAACCGGCGACGGCGACGTGGTACGGACGTTGGTTTTGCGGCATGGTTCTGCCCTCTGTTCGTGCCCGGCTGCGCGCAGGGGGTACATGGGCTGACAGCGTCGCAGTCGCGCGGTGCACATGATCGTCTCCTGATGCTAGACGCTGATGCCAGCGACTACCGGTAGCCTTGTCGGCTGTGGAACCCGACCGTCAAGCCGAGATCGCTGCCCTTGACTCCGTTCTGACCACGGTGGAGCGGGTGCTCGACGTCGAAGGTCTGCGCAGTCGCATCGAGAAGCTCGAGCACGAGGCGTCCGACCCGAAGCTCTGGGACGACCAAACCCGAGCCCAGCGTGTGACCAGTGAGTTGTCTCACGCCCAGGGGGAGTTGCGGCGGGTCGAGGAGCTGCGAAGGCGTCTCGAGGACCTGCCGGTGCTCTACGAGCTCGCCGCCGAGGAAGAGGGCGCCGCGGCCGGAGAAGCGCTGGCCGAGGCGGACGCCGAGTTCAAGGCGTTGCGTGCCGACATCGAGGCCACCGAGGTGCGCACCCTGCTTTCCGGCGAGTACGACGAGCGTGAGGCGCTGGTCACCATTCGCTCCGGTGCAGGGGGAGTCGACGCCGCGGACTGGGCCGAAATGTTGATGCGGATGTATGTCCGGTGGGCCGAGCAGCACAAGTACCCCGTTGAGGTGTTCGACACCTCCTACGCCGAGGAAGCCGGGATCAAAAGCGCCACGTTCGCCGTGCATGCGCCGTTTGCCTACGGCACGCTGTCGGTCGAGCAGGGCACCCACCGGCTGGTGCGGATCAGCCCGTTCGACAATCAGAGCCGCAGACAGACGTCGTTCGCCGAGGTCGAAGTGCTGCCGGTGGTGGAGACCACCGATCACATCGACATCCCCGAAGGCGATGTGCGGGTCGATGTCTACCGGTCCAGTGGCCCGGGCGGGCAGTCGGTGAACACCACCGACTCGGCGGTTCGACTGACCCACATCCCGACCGGCATCGTGGTCACCTGCCAGAACGAGAAGTCGCAGCTGCAGAACAAGGTGGCGGCGATGCGGGTTCTTCAGGCAAAGTTGTTGGAGCGCAAGCGTATAGAAGAACGCGCTGAGCTCGACGCATTGAAAGGCGACGGCGGTAGCTCGTGGGGCAACCAAATGCGCTCCTACGTGCTGCACCCCTACCAGATGGTCAAGGATCTGCGAACCGAGTACGAGGTTGGTAATCCGGCGACCGTGCTAGACGGAGACATTGACGGATTCCTGGAAGCAGGGATCCGGTGGCGCAACCGGAAAGATGACGACTAACACCACAGCTTTTGCCCTGGCAACATTCTCGCCGGCCCAGTATTGGCACGACTTCTGGCGCGGGCAGATCGGCGAATGGATCATCACCCGCGGTCTGCGCATCGTCATGGTGCTGATCGCGGCGGTACTGGCCGCGCGCTTCGTGACCTGGGTTGCCAAGCGAGTGACTCAGCGCCTCGACCTGGGGTTCACCGAAAGCGACGCGCTCGTGCGATCGGAGGTCTCCAAGCACCGCCAGGCGGTGGCGTCGGTGATCTCCTGGGTCTCGATCGTCCTGATTTACGTCATCGTCCTGTACGAGATCGTCGACATTCTGCCGTTTCCGGTCGGGTCGTTGGTAGGGCCGGCCGCGGTGCTGGGTGCGGCGCTGGGCTTCGGCGCCCAGCGCCTGGTGCAGGACCTGCTCGCGGGGTTCTTCATCATCGTCGAGAAGCAATACGGGTTCGGCGACCTGGTGGAGCTCAGCATGGTCGGGTCACCGGAGAATGCGGCCGGCACGGTGGAGGAGGTCACGCTGCGTGTGACCAAGCTGCGATCCAGCGACGGTGAGGTGTACACCCTTCCCAACGGCAACATCGTCAAGTCGATCAACCTGTCCAAGGACTGGGCGCGCGCGGTCATCGACATCCCGGTCCCGACCGGCGCCGACCTCAACCGCGTCAACGAGGTCTTGCACCGGGAATGCCAACATGCGCGCGAAGACGCCATCCTCGGCGACCTGTTGCTGGATGAGCCCACGGAAATGGGCGTGGAGAAACTCGAAATGGACACCGTCACGCTGCGGCTGGTGGCGCGCACGCTGCCCGGAAAGCAGTTCGCGGCGGGCCGGCAGTTGCGGGTGTTGGTGATCCGCGCGCTCACCGGCGCCGGGATCATCACCCCGGCCGACGCCCAGGCCGCGGTGGGGGTCATGGCTCACCCGGCCACCGTTAGTGGGGCAGCGGACGCACCTGCGGGAGCGGAGCAGCAGCGGTAGCGATGAAAATCACATTTGTTCCTACCCGCTTGCGGCGCAGCGGTCAGTCGAACGGCAACCGCAAGCGCGGTACGCCCCGTCAGTTGTTCGGCGGCCGGATCCGTCTGTCAACGGTGGTACTGATGGTGGCTTTCTTGGCGGTGTGGTGGCTCTATGACACCTACAACCCGCAGCACTCGGCTGGAAAGACCACACCCCCCAGCCAGGTGGTACCGCCGGGCTTGGTGCCCGATCCGAACTACACCTGGGTGCCGCGCACCAGGGTGCAGCCACCGACCACGGCCACCCGGCCCACGCCCACCACCACATCGCCGACGCCGACTCCGACGCCGACCACGTCAACTCCGGTTCCCGGCCCCTCGGCGCCGCCGTGTCTGCTGCCGCCGCCGTTCTGTCCCGCCACTACGATCCCGCCAACACCGGTTCCGTCACCGTCGCAGACCCCTGAGCCGGAGCCGGGGCCGGTATCGTCGGGGCCGACTCCGACACCACCGGCCAGCTAATTTTCGCCTGCAGGCGAAGCGCACCGCTACACTGGCGTGCCGTGATGATCACCCTGGACCATGTCAGCAAGCAGTACAAATCGTCGGCGCGCCCGGCGTTGGATGACATCAATGTCAAGATCGACAAGGGTGAGTTCGTCTTCCTGATCGGTCCGTCGGGTTCGGGCAAGTCGACGTTCATGCGGTTGTTGCTGGCGGCGGAGACGCCGACATCCGGAGATGTGCGGGTGTCGAAGTTCCACGTCAACAAGCTGCGTGGTCGCAATGTGCCCAAACTGCGGCAGGTGATCGGTTGCGTTTTCCAGGACTTCCGGTTGCTGCAACAAAAGACGGTGTACGAAAACGTCGCGTTCGCCCTTGAGGTGATCGGCAAGCGTGCGGACGCGATCAATCGGGTGGTGCCCGATGTGCTCGAGACGGTCGGCTTGTCGGGCAAAGCCAACCGCCTGCCGCACGAGCTGTCCGGCGGCGAGCAACAGCGGGTCGCGATCGCCCGCGCCTTTGTCAACCGGCCGCTGGTGCTGCTGGCCGACGAGCCCACCGGCAACCTGGACCCAGATACCAGTAAGGACATCATGGATTTGTTGGAGCGAATCAACCGCACCGGGACGACGGTGCTGATGGCAACGCACGACCACCACATCGTTGACTCGATGCGGCAGCGGGTGGTCGAGTTGTCGCTGGGCAGGCTGGTTCGTGATGAACAGCGCGGTGTCTACGGGATGGATCGCTAAGTGCGCTTCGGCTTCCTGCTCAACGAGGTCCTGACCGGACTTCGTCGCAATGTCACCATGACGGTCGCCATGATCTTGACGACCGCGATCTCGATCGGCCTGTTCGGCGGTGGTCTGCTGGTGGTCCGCCTGGCGGAGAACTCGCGTGCCATCTATCTGGACCGCGTCGAAACCCAGGTGTTCCTCACCGACGACGTATCGGCCAACGATCCCAACTGCGATTCCGACCCGTGCAAGGCGTTGCGCGAGAAGATCGAAAAGCGCAAAGACGTCAAAGCGGTGCGATTCCTCAACCGCGCGCAGGCCTACGACGATGCCATCCGCAAGTTTCCGCAGTACAAGGACGTTGCGGGCAAGGATTCATTCCCGGCATCGTTCATCGTGAAGCTGGAGAACCCGGAGCAGCACAAGGACTTCGACTCCGCCATGCAGGGCCAGCCCGGGGTGCTCTCGGTGCTCAACCAGAAGGATCTGATCGACCGGTTGTTCGCGGTGCTGGACGGCTTGAGTAACGCCGCGTTTGCCGTGGCATTGGTCCAGGCCGTCGGTGCGATCTTGCTGATCGCCAACATGGTCCAAGTCGCCGCGTATACGCGGCGCACCGAAATCGGCATCATGCGATTGGTGGGGGCCAGCCGCTGGTATACCCAGCTGCCGTTTCTGATGGAGGCGATGCTGGCCGCGACGCTCGGGGTCGTCATCGCCATCGGCGGCCTGATAGTCGTGCGGGCGATGTTCCTGGAAAACGCGTTGAACCAGTTCTACCAGGCCAATTTGATCGCCCGTATCGACTATGCCGACATCTTCTTCATTTCCCCGGCCCTATTGGCGCTGGGCGTTGCGATGGCCGGGGCCACGGCGTACGTGACGTTACGGCTATACGTGCGGCGGTAGCGATGGCAGCGCAGTCGAAGCAGGCGAAACCGTCCGGCAAGCAGGGTGGCAAGAAGATCATCGCCACCAATCGCAAGGCTCGGCACAACTACTCGATCATCGAGGTGTTCGAGGCCGGTGTCGCACTGCAGGGGACCGAGGTGAAGAGCCTGCGGGAGGGGCACGCGTCGCTGGTCGACGCCTTCGCCACCGTCGACGACGGCGAAATCTGGCTGCGCAACCTGCACATCCCGGAGTACCTGCACGGCACCTGGACCAACCACGAACCGCGGCGCAACCGCAAGCTGCTGTTGCATCGCCGCCAGATCGACACCCTGTTCGGCAAGATTCGCGAAGGCAATTTCGCGCTGGTTCCGCTGTCGATGTATTTCCTCGACGGCAAGGTCAAGGTCGAACTCGCGTTGGCGCGCGGTAAGCGCGCCCACGACAAGCGTCAGGACCTGGCCCGGCGTGATGCCCAGCGTGAGGTGATTCGCGAACTGGGTCGCCGGGCCAAGGGCATGGGCTGACTGGCGGTGCGACCGTAAGCGTCGCGTTTGGGCTCACGCCGGGTTTGCGATTGGCCAGCCGGGGTAGGGGTGTTGCGTCGGGAAATCGGAGCGCGGGTGGACTCCATCGGCTAGAAACACGCGCCGCTGGGGTGGGTCGGGTGCTTTGGTGACACACGCGTTGGTGTCGGCTTGCCTGGTTGGCCATTGCGGTGGGGCAAGCCGCAGGGTGTCGGTCGGTCCGTGGATGGCGTAGCCGACGATCCGCCAGCGGTCGAACACATCTGTTGTCGGTGCGGGGGCCGGCCCCCGCTGAGGTGGCAACGGCGGGCTTGTGTCGGGTGCGGGGGCGGTCATTGCGACCCATTGCGCGAAAATGCCGCCGTCGGGATTGTGAGTGCCCAGAGGGTTGGTCGGATCGTTGCTGTATCGGCCATCTCCGATGTCGTAGGCGGTCCCGTAGTCCCATCCGCAGACCACGGCGGTGACCTGGCGGCCGGAGGTGTCGATACGCAGGATGTGGGAGCGGCCCGTACCTACGGCTGGATACGGGAGCGAACTGCTGTCGGGGCGTGGCTCAGGCCAGAGGTCTTGGGTGATGGGGGGTGGGTTCAGCGAATAGTCGGGCTCGGCTGGGTCGTTGGGTGCGACCGCGTGTTTGAACCCGGGGTAGACGTAGTCGATGTCGCCCATCTGGCTGGCAAGTGAGCGCGACTCCAGGTACGCGCGGATGACTACCGCAGGTCCGGTCACAAGGTCGATTCCCGGTTCCGCGCTCCACATTTCTCGTTCTTGTGCCAGCAGTCCGGTCCAGGGGACCTTTGATAGCGGCGGCGCGGGTTCCGAGTGACTGCAGCCGATGGCTGCCATCATGACAACGGGTAGCGTGGCCAGTGCTCGGGATACGCGACGTGTTGCGCTCATTTTTTCCATGGTTGTGGGTTGTGCACAACATTGTTGTAGTAGGTCGAAATATCGGAGTCGATCCGTGTCACCGTGTCGTTGCCGAGTGTCTGGCTTAGCGCGCTTGAAAGTACGCTGTCGTAGGCTTGCGGAGTATTCCTCTTGCGCCAATCCTCGTTCATCTCGGCATAGGTGGCAATTCGCATCGGGCCGTCAGGATGCTGCGGATCGACTGGGCGATATAGCTCCGGTTCCAATCCAGACAGCGGTTGGCCGGACGCCAGAAATCCGTCGAGCACCAGCCGCGGTGGGGTGGTGTGGGGCATGTCCGGAATCGACGTCGTGGTCGGCGCGGGACCGACGATGTCGTGCTCTATGGCCGTGCCGATGAGATTTGTTCCGCCGCCTACGATTCCCGCTCCGGGGATCGGCAGAGTGCCGACGCCGAAGGTGCCGCCCTTGAGGAGACTTTCGTAGGCTGATTTCTTCAGGTTGTATGCGGCCGTCAGATCGGCGTTGGAAGCGTTGTAGGTGCCGACGTCGATCAGGGCTCCGGCGTTGTTGATTAGCAGGCTTGTGAGCTGGGTTGATGATCTTTGGTGCCGCGCTATTGGGGCCGGAGTGTAGGCACGGGCTATCTGGAGAACGATCGAGTTGGTTACTGTTCGTCGTTGGTCTGGAGTTGCCCGTGCCTACCGTTTCAGTATTGCCTGTGTCGTCGGTTCCAGAGGTGTTCGACCGCTGGAGTCCTGGTGAGCGCAGCGAGCTCATCGGATCGGAGTTTCTCGATGTGTTGGCCTCGGTGCCAGACCCGAGGGACCCACGCGGTCGGAGGTATTCGCTGATGGCTTTGTTGGCGATCGCGGTTCTGGCCACTGCCGCGGGGATGCGCGGCTATGCTGGTTTTGCCACATGGGCGGCCACCGCTCCCGATGATGTGTTGGCCCAATTAGGGGTCCGGTTCCGGCGGCCCAGTGAGAAGACCTTCCGTGCTGTTTTGTCTCGGCTAGACCCCGCCGACCTCAACGCCAGGATGGGCAGTTACTTCACTGCACACGTGGCCAGCAGCGACCCCAGTGGATTGGTGCCGATCGCGTTGGACGGCAAGATGCTGCGTGGTGCTTTACGCGCCAAAGCGACAGCCACGCATCTCGTGTCGGTGTTCGCCCACCGTGCCCGATTGGTGCTCGGTCAACTCGCTGTCGCCGAGAAAAGCAATGAAATTCCCTGCGTACGTGCCCTGCTCACGCTGCTGCCGGGTAGCTTGCGGTGGCTGGTCACCGTGGATGCGATGCATACCCAGGTCGTCACCGCGAAGTTGATCTGCGCCACCTTGAAGTCGCACTACCTGATGATCGTCAAGTCCAACCAAGCCAAAATACTTGCGCGTATCACCGCGCTGCCCTGGGCCGAGGTGCCCGCAGCCGCTACCGACGACTCCCGCGGCCACGGCCGTGTCGAGACCCGCACCCTGCAAATCATCGCCGCTGCACGAGGAATCGGCTTCCCCTACGCAAAACAAATCATCCGGATCACTCGTGAACGCTTGATCACCGCCACCGACCAGCGCAGCGTGGAGGTGGTCTATGCCATCTGCAGCCTGCCGTTCGAGCACGCCCGCCCTACCGCGATCATGACCTGGATGCGTCAACACTGGGGAATCGAGAACAGCCTGCACTGGATACGCGACGTCACCTTCGACGAAGACCGTCAAAGGGCACATACCGGAAACGGCGCACAGGTCCTAGCAACGCTACGCAACACCGCGATCAATCTGCACCGCCTCAACGGCGCCGACAACATCGCCGAAGCCTGCCGGATCACCGCTTTGACCGCCAACCGCCGCCTAGACCTCCTCAATCCACAATTCCCCAGCTCACAAGCCTGCTAATCAACAACGCCGGAGCCCTGCGACGTCGATGAGCCCCTTCAATCTGGCCGCGTACTTGAGATCTTCGTCGTGATTGATCAGGTCGGGAACCTGGTTGGCCGCGGATTGAGCGAAATGCTTTTCAGCCTGGATGATATTGCGGTCGGCCGCGCCATTGAAATAATCCGAAGCCGACTTATCGGTACTCAGCACCGAGAAGATCCCTTTCGCCGCCGGCCAGGATTCGTTTTCTTGGTTCTCGGCCGAATCTGGGGTGGCAAAAAACTGGGAAAATTCATTGTGCTCGCCTGCGATGTTGGGTATGTATGGCGCCAGGCCGTGTGCGAAAGATTGGACCAGCTCGGGATTTGCTTCGCCCAGCGTGGTGGTGCTGAATCCGTTCGGCAAGTTCAGTAAGTCACCGGGGTGTTGGCCCAAGTAGCTTGCGTATGCATGTGCGGTTTTCCCCGCGAGCTCGGCTTCAGGCCCCCAGGGTTTTGCGTCCAGCTGAACAATGAGCCGATGCCCTTGCCGCCGTCGTCCCACCGATTGTGGGTCACATCGAACAAGAACTGATCGTGGCCACTGCCGGTAAGCAGGTCGGTCACCCTCACGTGATCGCGCCCGGCCACCCGGAATACATCGTCGAGGGTGCTCCGCTGGGCGCCATGGAGCAAACTATGGTCCACGATTTGCCCGTGTGGCATTTCTTCGTGGAGTTCTCGCGTGCCCCAGTCAAGCATGGCCTTGTCCAGCTCCGTGCCGTGCTGCAGTCTTGGGCTGCCATCACCGGCGACCTTGGCGATCTCCGCGATGTCGTTGGCCGAATTCGGGTGCGAGGGTTCGTTGAATGTGAGTGCGTTCTGCAAACTTTGCGGCAGTTGATTAAACCCGCCCTGCGTCGTTTCCGAACCCTCTTGGGCTCCTACTTTGGTATCGGTCTTGGGGAAATTGATGTTCGGGTTGCTCATCAACTGCCACGAGTCGCCGATGATGGCTCGCTCGACTCCCAGGCGTTGTTCGGCGGTCTTGAGCGCATCGACAGACATGCCATGCTCTTGAGCTTGTAGCTGGCTCAACACCGATGCCTGCTCCGCGTTTAGTGGCGTCTTTCCGGCCAGCTGATCCGGGGTGATGGAACCCAGCACCCCGCTGACGCGAGCGGCCGCTCCCAGGTCACCGGCAAGCGCGTCATGTACGTCTCGCTCGGCCTGGCGGGGCGTCTCTGCCTCATGGCCGTCGGCCCCCCGAACCCGAGCCGGGTCGTATCCATCGGCGGCGAGGTTGGTCTGTCCTTTTTGCAGAATGTCTGAGTAGCAGTTTCGGATTGAGTGCAGTCGTCTCAGGGCGTCCTCTGTGTCGCGGATTGCATCGTCTTCACACGCCGTGATGATGGCATCGAGTGCGTTTCTATCCGCCGCGCTGAGGTGGGGGTCCTTTTCCATCTCCATCGCCTGCGCGATCAGGTCATCAAGGTCCTGCAACTGAATTTCGAGGGTGGCGATTCTTCCGGCAGCGCCTTTTTGCGCCTCAGCCAGCGCTGCGGCGACCTCCTCCAGATGGGCTCCGATCTGGGGCAACTGCTCGGATTGAGCGCCCAGCGCCTGGGCTGTGCGCTGCACCTCGGCGGAATCGTTGATGGGGTTCTCGCCGTTCTGGTGATTCCAGGCCGCTTCAAAGCGTCGGCGGGCTTGCTCAAACGTAACGTTCGACTCGGCAGGGCTGCGTCCCGCAGCGTGAAACGCGGTTGCCAAGTCGGAAATCTGAGCTGGGCGACCAGCCTGGAGGCTTTGGTTGATCGCCCAGGGATCACCTCCGGCATAGGCGACTAGCGCCGGGACGCTTATGTACCTAAGCTGCATTGCCCCACCTCGAGCGTGGCTGTCCGCGCGCTGGGATTGGTTCGTGCGCTCGGAATGGAACAAACCCGAATTGATCAGCATCGCCGTCCCTTCTCGGCCCGGGGACACAGGATACTGTCGCGAGCCGGGTGGTCAATTCGCTTGGCGATGGCCGGTCGTGCGGCGCTACGGGCGCATTTCGCTCCGGCCGGGTCGACCTGACACCATCGGCCCAAGAGACAACCCCAATAGACAACACAGAGACCTGGATCTCGTTGTCGGTCGCTATCGAGGTGGGCGAACATGGACAAGGCATGGGCTGACTGGCGCGCACGCGCAAGCTGCGGTACGTACGGGAGATGGCGGTGACTGAAGACCCTGTGATTCGGGAGTTGTCCGCGGCGGTGGAGCGCAGCCCCGAGGTTGTCGAACTTCGGCTGCATCTGGCCGCGCTGTTGGCTGACAGGGGACGCCACGCGGAGGCGCTGGGGCATTGCAGTGCGCTACTTGCCAAGGACACCGCCAATGCGGAGGCGCTGAGCTTGTTGCAGCGTTGCAGCGCGGCGTTGGCAGCGCCTGTCGAGGTGGTGCCGGCGCAACAGCAACAGCACGCTCCCGACACTGCCGGCTTTGACTGGTCCAAGGCGGAAAAACAGGTCGCCGACATCATCGAGCCCGCATTCGTGGAGGCGCCCCCGGACGTCGTCGGCGAGGGCGATTTCGACGTGGTGCAGCGCAGCCAGGTCCGGTTGGCCGATATCGCCGGTATGGCCGATGCCAAACAGCAACTGGAGCTTTCACTGCTTGGGCCGCTACGCAACCCCGAGCTGATGAAGGCGTACAAGGTCTCCGCACGCGGTGGCCTGTTGTTATACGGCCCGCCCGGGTGTGGGAAAAGCTATCTGGCCAAGGCCGTTTCGGGGGAGCTGGGCGCCAGCTTCTACCAGGTGGGAATCGCAGATGTGTTGCATCGCTGGTTCGGGGACAGTGAACGCAGCATCCGCGCGGTCTTCGACAATGCCCGCCGCAACGCTCCGTGTGTGCTGTTCTTCGACGAAGTGGACGCGTTGGGGCATCGGCGTTCCGCGCTCAGCGGCAGTGCGGGTTTGCGCACGGTGGTCAACTCCATTCTCGAAGAACTCGACTCGGCGGCGTCCTCCAACGATGGCGTCTACGTGCTCGGGGCGACCAATGCGCCCTGGGACGTCGACCCGGCGCTGCGTCGGCCCGGCCGTTTCGATCGGATGATTTTTGTCGGCCTGCCCGACGCCGAAGCCAGGGCGGGCATCGTCCGCGTTCATCTGCGGGATCGGCCGGTCGCGGGGATCGATCCCCGGGCGATCGCCAACCGCACTGAAGGGTTTTCCGGCGCAGATCTGGCGCACATCTGTGACAGCGCAACCCAGATAGCGATGGCCGAATCGATGCGTGCCGGACAGGTTCGTCCGGTGATGATGGCAGACATCGACGCGGCTGCCGCACAGATCCGCCCCAGCACTGGGCCCTGGTTCGAGACCGCGCGCAATGTCGTCGAGTTCGCCAACAACGACGGAACCTACGACGACCTGGCAAAGTATCTGCGCCGTAGAAAGATTCGGTGATGCCAGGCCCCGCCGCCGATCAGCGCGACGAAGCCATCCACATCGCCAGCATCCACTGCGACACTGGGAATTACGAACGCGCCCGAGAGGTCTTGCGCAGTTCGTTGGCGCAAAACCCCAATGACCCGAACCTGTTGGCGCATCTGTCTCGGGCTGAATACCTGCTGGGCAACTACGACAATGCCGCGTGGAGCGCATACAGCGCGTTGGCGGCCGCGCCCGAATCGGAATTCGCCATGCGGCTCTACGCGGTATCCCTCGATCAGCTGGGGCGCAGCTGGGACGCCCTGTGCATGGCGTGGCGGGCGGTGCTGGCTCATCCCAATGAGCCCCTGGCGCATCGAACGTACGCGAGCTTATTGCAGAAGGCCTGGCAATTGCCCAACGCGCTCTATGCCATCGACCAAGCGTTACGGCTCGATCCCGGCAACGTCGACGCACACGTTCTGCGCGGCTCGATCTTGCACGACCTGCGCCGAATCGAGGAATCCACCGAGGCGTATCGAGCCGCATTGGCGCTGGACCCAGGCAACGCCGAGGCGCTCAACAATCTGGCTATCAACCGGCTTCGTCGGCGCAAATTTGCGCACGCGCTGCGCGGGTTTCTCGATGCGGCAGGCACCGACCCGGCCATAGGTGCGGTGGCCCGCCGGAACATCGGTGTGGTCCTGGAACGGGTGTTTCGCGGGGTGACGGTGGTTGCCGGGGTGCTCGCGTTCTTCGCCGCCATGGTGCTGAAGCTGAACGCCAAGGCGCAATCGACGGCGGGGCTGCGGGTGGTCACCGGAATTCTCACCGGGGTGCTGATCGTCGGGTTCATCTGGATGCTGCGCTCGGCGCCCCGTCGGGTACTGGCTTCGGCGTTGCGCGAACAGCGCCTGACCTATCTCCGGGTGCTGCACGCGCTACTGGCAGTGCTGGTCGGGGCGATTGCCGCCATCTTGGCCTGGCCCGCCGGCATCATCCCGGTGTGCGGCCTGCTGATATTGAGCGGGCTGCTGTTGTTCTGGGTCGGCCTCAGCTACTGAAGCTGACCGGCCTAGTATCCGACCATGGCCTCCCGACCCCTTACTGAACTCGATAAATCCGACGTATTGGCTGGGTTGTTCGCCGTGTGGGACTCCATCGACGCGCTGCTGGACGGGCTGCCCGAGGCCGATTGGCAGGCTAAGAGCCCGCTGCCGGGTTGGGATGTCAAGGCCGTCGCGGCGCACCTGATCGGGACCGAGTCTTTCCTGATGGGCGTCGCCGCGCCCGAGCCCGACGTCGACGTTTCCGCGCTGGGGCACGTGCGCAACCCCATCGGGGTGATGAACGAGTACTGGGTGCGCCACCTGTGCGGGGAGTCCGGTGCCAGCCTGCTGGAACGTTTCCGCAACGTGACCGAGAAACGGCGCAAGGCTCTCACCGACCTTTCCAACGAAGAATGGAATGCCGCGACCACCACGCCGGCCGGACCCGACAGCTACGGGCGGTTCATGCGGATCCGTGTCTTCGACTGCTGGATGCACGAGCAGGACATCCGCCACGCGCTGCAGCAGGAATCGTCCGACGAGCAGCTTGCGGGGCCGGCTTCGCGCCTGTCCCTCGACGAGATCTCGACCTCGATGGGGTTTGTGGTCGGCAAGCTGGCCAAAGCTCCAGAGGGCTCACGCGTCCTATTCGAGCTGACCGGACCGCTGACCCGCGAGATCCGCGTCAACGTCGAGGGTCGTGCGCAGGTCGTCGACGACTTCGGGGGACAAGAACCGACCGCGACGATCCGGATCGACGGCCTGCAGTTCACTCGGCTCGCCGGTGGTCGCCCGAAGAGTCCGGCGCGCAGCCAGGACATCGAATTCGGCGGCGACAAGGACCTGGCCGCCCACATCGTCGAGCGTCTCAACTTCGTGATCTGATCGGGAACATAATTCGGTTGCCGCTGGTTTTTCAGGGCGTACCATGGGTTGTCCTGCCGAAGATCGGCAGGGATGCGAGGGGCTGAACGGTTTCGACTTCGCGCATCGAATCAAGGGAAGCGTGCCGGTGCAGGCAAGAGACCACCGTAAGCGTCGATGCAACTAGATAAGCGCCGATTCACATCAGCGCGACTACGCTCTCGCTGCCTAAGCGACGGCTAGTCTGTCGGACCGGGAACGCCCTCGCCCCGGACCCCGGCATCAGCTAGAGGGATCAACCGATGAGTTCGGTCGCGGGGCTCATCGGGACATCAACAGCGACTGGGATCGTCATCCTGGCTAGTTCGCGTGACCAGGAGATCCGAGCAGAGACATAGCGGACTGCGCACGGAGAAGCCTTGAGGGAATGCCGTAGGACCCGGGTTCGATTCCCGGCAGCTCCACAACTGAATGGCGGGTCGTACGCCATAACTATCGCGTACGAACCATGCCTGATTCCCAAATCGGTTGCCGGTCATGGCTGTGGCCGGACCCGCAGGGTAGTTGGTGTCGACGCCACCCGCGCATTGTCGTGGCAACTGAACCTGCGCAAGCACCCGGTCACGGCGGCGGGTAGTTGAATACCACCGTCCCAACACCGCTCGGACTGTTCGAGATGTACACCGGGCCCAATGCGAAGGGCAGAAGCCCGGTATTCATTGGAATGTTTCCGGTGACTACCGGGCTGTCGGTGGCGGTCGTCGTGTAGGAGTACAGCAGCGTTTGATTGTCGTTCGTGGAGATGGAGATAACCGTTCCCGGAGGGACGACTCCGGATGTCTGTCCGGTCCCGAGAATGATCCCGGGAATCGTCCCGTGGTTTCCGCCGGAATCAACAATCGAGGTGACCGGATAATAGGTGCCGAGTGGGTCATAACCGCCGAACTGGACATCCAGGGTGGTGATCGGTACTCCGCTCACCGAGGTTATGGGTGTGCCTGTGTTGGGCCCGAACTGCATGTATCCCTGAGGAATGTTAATCAGTTCGCCCTCATTGAGTTGACCCGGCAGCGCCGTGGTCACGACGTTGCCGTGCCCTCCTGCGGCGGCGTTGATATTCGGTCCGATGCCCAGTACGCCGTGCCCCGTCGGGCCGAAGCCGTTCCCCATCGCAATCAGGGTCAGGCCTTGCAGAGATGTCGGGAACGGGAGGATGCCGACCTGAACGCTGGTCGGGGCAGTGACAGCCCCACTGCCGAAGTCCACTGTTGTGTTGAAATCGGCGTAGAGGATGTTGACCCCGTTGCCGTACCGAATCACATCGAATCCGGTGGGCAGGCCAAGGTTTTGTAATCCGATGTCCCAGATGGGGACGACAAGACCAGCAGATCCGATGTCAAGCAGCACAGGCACACTGGGCCCGCCGTTAATGGAGACATTTACCGCCGGAAAGTTGTTGTCGAGGTATAGCGGGACAGATGCGTTGACCCGTGACCCAGTGCCAGCGGGCCCGTTGTTGCCGTATAGCCAGCCGCCGAGGCCTCCTGGTCCGCCCGCCGCGTTGGGTCCTCCGGCACCCCCGGATCCGCCGTTGCCGATGAGCAGACCGCCAGCGCCGCCATTGGGGTTGGCTGCGGTGCCGTCGGCGCCGTTGCCGATGAGCGGGCGCCCGAGCAGGAATTCAGTGGGTGCATTGATGGCTCCCAGCACGTCGCGTCCGACCGTCTGCAACAGCGACGCGCTCTGTGCCTCAGCGGAGGCATATGCGCCGGACGCCGAGTTCAGCGCTTGCACGCACTGCTGGTTGAAAGCGCCGAAATGCCCACTCAGGGAATGATATTCGCGCGCGTGCCCCGCAAATAGCGCCGCAATTGCCGTTGATACTTCGTCGGCGGCAGCGGTTGCGAGAACGGTGGTTGGGCCGGCAGCGGCCCCATTGGCCGCTGCAAGAGTCGAACCGATGCTTTGTAGATCCTGCGCTGCCGATACCAACCACGGTGGGGCCACGCTCAGTTGCGCCACGCCAACCCCCTTCCTGTCATGGTTGTCCACGTCCCCGGCTGTCTCGTCGAGGTATCCCCAGTGATTCCGAGACAGTCGGCGCTCTTCGTCGTTTCCGAGTGCCCCAATTTCAATGCGGTGTGTCCGGGCAAAGGTGGTGTTGTGCGGCGTAGACGACGGCCGGCATTGGGATCCGGCGCGATTGCACACCGCGCACACACGCAGGTGTTGGCCATGCCGCACCTCCCAGGTGGGGGTGATGCTACGCCGACGGCATCTTCTTTGGCGGACGGTTTGATCGGCGCACGCCTCAACCGTGGTGCGGTGGTGCCTCGTTGCGCAGCCATTCGTCGTTTGACGCCCGCCGGATCAGATCCTCATCGCCGAACCTGTCCAGATCCTCGGGCGTGACGCGCACCCGCGGAGGTTTTGCCGGGGCCGGCGGCGGGGTTTCGGAGTCCATGACAGTGATTGTCTCTGATTTGAACGTCGGGTTGGGATTCGCGGTCGCTGCACCCCGGACAGCTAAGACGAACAATCCTGCTGTTTGGGATCGGTAGCGGATCCGCGCCGCTACTTTTCGCGTGACGACGCCAGACAATGGCGTCAGTGGATTTGAGCGAAAGAAGTTCCACGATGTGTGAATCTTCGGCTTCCAGCAAGCAGGCGACTGCCCTGGTGGGTGCGGTGTCACGGCTGAGACCACTAGTCGTCGGCTCGGCAATGACGGTGTTCGTCTATATCGGTCTGGGGCTTGCCGGTTTGGCGCTAGGCGCGGGGACGGCCCGGGCCGATTCGAGATGTGACCCGATCTGTCACGGCACTTGGTGCCCAGGCGAACCGGTGCCGTGGGCGGTGCGGGAGCTGGCCCAAACCTGGGACATGAACGTCTGCCATGACTTTCACCAGGTATCCGGTGGGGTCTACGCGGAGGGGCCACTTCCGCCGGACGCGGTGCGGTGCCCGCCCATTTCGTTTTTGTGCCCCTGACCGGGGTGTGGTCGACGCGTTGAACGCCGATAGTGAAGCCTAGAAGCCCATCTTCTGGCATCTCACATTGTGATTCTGACAGACCATTCCGATCCGGCCTTGGCCTTCCAAGGCGCCCTCCGGATGGCTCTGATGCAACGCGCGTGGATCCTGGGCGGGGGGCGGGTGAGGATGAGCAAATCGTCGATTATCGGGGGAGTCGCATCTTCTGGGTCCGCGTTGGCGATCGCGCTGGGTGGTTGTGCAATTCGTGTACTTACTTGGTTTGCCGGATCGCTAATGGCTGCGCTTGGCGACTAAACTTCACACTTAGCCAGAAATTCGTGGCAGGCGGCAGAGAGGTTGATCAATGCCCCTTCGGAGAATCGCTCACGCAGTGTCGGCAATCCTGATTGCGCTGACGGCTCTGGTGGGTAGCTCCACAAACCGACCGGGTCGTGTCCAGAGTGACGTGTCTGCGTCGCGAACCAGCTACAAACGGGAAACAACTCTGATTTCTTCAACCAGCAAAGCCGTGAGGCGAATCGGGCGGTGCCTAGCGTATCGGCTGTGATGCCGATTTCCGCGGTGATTCGTCGTGCCGCGGTTCTCGCTGTGTGCCTAGTCGTATCGATTTCCGCGCCGTCGGCAGGTGCACAACCGGACGCCCAACCCCCGCCCGGTGCCGTGCCACCGGATGACGGGGCGGTGCCGCCTGGCACACCCGCCAAGATCACCACCCCTGACGGCTGGGTCCTGGCGCTCGGCGCGAAAAACGAGAAACACGTTCCGGTGGCGCCGATGACCACCGCGATCTCGTCTCGGGAGTACCTCTCCAGCGGGATCTTCGGCGCTTCGCTAACCGGGCCGGAAACCCCGCGGGGCATCCTCGAGGTCGGCTACGAGATTGGCTGCGGCATCGACATGAGCACCTCCAACGGCTTCGTCATGGCCAATAGCGGCGGTGTTGCCCCCTCGATCGGCGCCGAACTACCCCTGGGGCCCGGCCAGCCGCCGATTCTCATTCCGCTGATAACCGGGCAATACAACAACGTGGTCAGTGTGGGGCTCAAGCCCGGGTTCGTCGTCGTGGTGCCAGTGGTCAGAAAAGAGTTCAAGGGGGCAAATCCCTGGATCATGATCAGCGCCTTCTATCTCAAAATCGATGGGTGCGTTGGTCAATCGTTCGTCCGCTCGTACGCGACCCTGACCCGGATTACCGATGAATCCGACGTGGTGCTGTCCTACGTCGGCTCCACCAAGGCCGTCTGATCGCATCCCGGCCGATTCGGGTCGGTGGTCCTCGGAGCCCTTACTACGCCGGTGCGGCGGGCTCGATCAGAAGTGTCGGTACGTCGCACGTACCGTCCTTCACGCTGACCACGCGGGTGCCCGGCTTGCGTCCGACCCGAACGTCGGAGACGTCGAACCCGGCTTCGGCGAGGCGCCTTCGCGCGGCATCGGCGTCGGGGACGCGCCAGGACAGCCCCCACACCTGATCGGTTCGGGCTGGAAGCCGCGCGTCGCCCAGTGGCTGCGCGATCTCGATGGTGACTCCGCCCACGCGCAGGAACACCAGCCGCATGCCCCAGTCGGCAAAGCTGCGGTCCAGCGCGAGACGCAGGCCGAGCTGGTCGCGGTAGAGCGTGATTGCCGCATCGGCGTCGGATGTCTTGACCACGACGTGATCGATCCCGGTGACCACCGCATCCGGGGATCCGACTAGTGCGGCCTCGGCAAGGCGATCCGGCGACTCGTGCTCGATCGCGATCATCAACACCGCCCGGGTGCGGGTCTCCGGTAACAGCGCGCTGCGCCAGCGCCGCACCTGTCCGGTTTCGGAGTCGCGGCCGAGACCGGGGGACACCGGCGAGGGCTCGAGCCCGTTTGCGGCGAGCCGCGCATGCGCCGTGTCGAGATCGGCCGTCGCGAATGCGAGCCCGATCGGGCCCTCGCCGCGTTCATCGAGCTGCGCGGTGATCCGCTGCCCGAAGGGCCCATCGCCGCGCGGCGTGATCAGCTCGAGGTAGGTGTTGTCCAGCCGGAACAGCGTATTCGCTGTGCCCCAGCCGGGATGATCTCCGCGCCACGACGGGCTGCGGGACAACAGCGTGGCGTAGCGCCGCGTGGCGTTGTCGAGGTCGCGCACGGCGAGGATGACGTGGTCGAGCGCGTCGAACACATGCCCAGCATGCCTGATCGTCCTGAATGCTCGATCCGCCGGGTTGGCCCGGCGGGGTAGGGCCCGCTAACCGCCGCTCTCGCGGGCCTTGATCGCGTCTTGGGATATGTAGACGTCGAATTCGACCGGTGCGGCGATGACGGCGTTGCCGTAGGCCGAGCGCACGAATGGCTTGGTCCACCACTTGCCGCCGCGCATTTCGGCGAAGAAGCTCCCCTCACCGCCGTTGAGGAAGATCTGGTGCCGTGTCGGTGAAACACCGTCGAGACGCTCACCAAACAGGCGGGTCACCTTGTAACCGGAATGCATGCCCAAGATATTGACCCAATGGTGAAGCTCGACGATGTCGGCTTGCAGCACCCACATGTCGCCTTCGAGCTGATAGGTGTGGCGGCTATAGGCCTTGCCGGCATCGTCGTAGAGGTCGTAGAGGGTGAGATCCACGTTGAGTTCATGCGCGGAGTTGCTGACCTGCGTCGCCACCACGTGGGCGGCCTTGACTTCGCCGGTCAACCCCAAATACGTCTGCACCAGCGTGGCAAACCAGAGCATCAGTAGCGAAACAACCAGCAGCGCAACGCCGGTGACCGCTCGCCCGGGCCGGAATCGCAGTCGGCGCCCGCGCGCCGCCGCTCCCGAGCGGTCGCCGGAATGCACCTTCCGGCGTCGTCCGACCACCGACGACAGCAACATCACCACGGCGGCGACGGCGATGCCCGCCAGCACGATCTGCGCCAAGCCGAACTGGTGAGGGAAGTTCATATCCGTAGTTGTACCCGCTGAACCTCAATGCGAAGCCACGACCTAGGGGTGTTCGCTAATTGCCCGCACCAGTCGTTGCCGGCCGCTGGGGGTGAGCCCGATGTCCTGAGTGCCTTGCCAGGTCTCGACATCGGCCAGAGTCTCTTCGCACCAACGCAATAGCAGATTGTTGAAGTCGGAGTAGAAGGACACGAGGCGTTCGTTGAGGTGCAGTCGCTGCGGGAACGGTCCTCCCGTCGCGAGCAGCTCCGCCACGAGCGGTAGACCTTCGGCGCGTACCGTGCGCGCTTGCCGTGCTGTCGCTTCGACGGCGGCGCGTAGATCGTCCATGTTTCCTTGGTCGGCGAGCATGACCCGAAGCAGTCCCTCGATTTCGAGCGTCGGGGGTGCCGGCTCCGTGCCGAGCCAGGCCTGTAGCGCGGCGCGGCCAGCGGGAGTGATCGTGTAGCGGGTGCGCCGCCGCCGCCCGCCCTCCACGTGCGCTTCGGCGTGTCCGCGTTCGACCAGACGCTTGAGCTCCGCGTACAGATGTCGCTCCGACCGGGGCCAAAACCAGTGCAGACTCCGCTTCGACTGGGCTACCAGCTCGTATGCCGTCCAGGGTTGCACGCCCAGCAATCCGAGGACTGCGAAAGAACTGGCAGTTGGTTGAGGCGTCATGCTATTGACAGTACCGCATGATGCAGCAAGTAATACTGCACTATGCAGCAACGCCCTCCCGCAAGGAGATCGTGATGAACGCAGCCGAGTGCATCGCCCTTGTCGACACCTCCCGGGATGAGTTACGAGATCGAATTTCGCTGGCACACAGGCGATTTGATCGCCTCATTCGCACCGCGGACCCGCTGGCCCGACCGCCGGGCCACGATTGGACAGTGCAGCAGATCGCGGCCCATGTGCTGACACTGGCGCACCGCTATCACCAGATCGCGCGGGGGCGTGACTATCGGCACGCGGGCAGCGCAAGTGCTGTCGCCGCACTCAATCAGTCCGAGCTGGAGGCGGTGCTGGCCCCGGTGTTCGAACTCGCCGATCAGCTTCAGGCACTGCTTCCGGAGATCGACGCCTTCTTCGACGCGAACAGCGACGACCGGCTGGCCATCCCGTTTCATGGCTGCGGCTTCATGTCGACCAACACCGCGCAGACCAACTTGTTGGGTGAATTCCTCCTGCACGGCCAGGATGTCGCGCAAGCGGTAAAGCTGCCCTGGGACCTACCCGAACGCGACATGGCGCTGATACTGCGGGGGGCAAGGGAGATGGTGCCCATCTACCTACGCCCTGGGGTGGGCGCCAACGTCGATATTTGTGTGGCCTTCCAGGTCCCCGCGGCGCGCCCGTATCTCATCCATATTCACGACGGAACCGCCGAGATGCGCGAACGCCGGCCTGAGGACCGCCCCGACGCGGTGTTGCGGGCACCCGCGTCGACCATGACTCAGCTGCTCTATCAACGCATCGGGCAGTTCGCCGCCGTCCGCCGCGGTCTGTGGCTGACCGGTGGCCGGCGGCCCTGGGTGGCACTCAAACTCATGACGTACTTCGAACGGGCCTGACCCGCCCCGCGCGCCATCAATGGTCCGCGGCACAGGTCAGGGGACATCAGGAACATTTACCAGACAGATCATTTGCCAACCCATATACGGCATTTGTCTGCTCTTCCATGTAATCGAAGCTGCCCCAAGTGCCCGCCTCTGGCCAAGCCAGGCTGGTCGAGCCGTCATCCAACCAGTAGAGTCCTTCGACCAGGGCTCCGGCGTTGTTGATTAGCAGGCTTGTGAGCTGGGTTGATGATCTTTGGTGCCGCGCTATTGGGGCCGGAGTGTAGGCACGGGCTATCTGGAGAACGATCGAGTTGGTTACTGTTCGTCGTTGGTCTGGAGTTGCCCGTGCCTACCGTTTCAGTATTGCCTGTGTCGTCGGTTCCAGAGGTGTTCGACCGCTGGAGTCCTGGTGAGCGCAGCGAGCTCATCGGATCGGAGTTTCTCGATGTGTTGGCCTCGGTGCCAGACCCGAGGAACCCACGCGGTCGGAGGTATTCGCTGATGGCTTTGTTGGCGATCGCGGTTCTGGCCACTGCCGCGGGGATGCGCGGCTATGCTGGTTTTGCCACATGGGCGGCCACCGCTCCCGATGATGTGTTGGCCCAATTAGGGGTCCGGTTCCGGCGGCCCAGTGAGAAGACCTTCCGTGCTGTTTTGTCTCGGCTAGACCCCGCCGACCTCAACGCCAGGATGGGCAGTTACTTCACTGCACACGTGGCCAGCAGCGACCCCAGTGGATTGGTGCCGATCGCGTTGGACGGCAAGATGCTGCGTGGTGCTTTACGCGCCAAAGCGACAGCCACGCATCTCGTGTCGGTGTTCGCCCACCGTGCCCGATTGGTGCTCGGTCAACTCGCTGTCGCCGAGAAAAGCAATGAAATTCCCTGCGTACGTGCCCTGCTCACGCTGCTGCCGGGTAGCTTGCGGTGGCTGGTCACCGTGGATGCGATGCATACCCAGGTCGTCACCGCGAAGTTGATCTGCGCCACCTTGAAGTCGCACTACCTGATGATCGTCAAGTCCAACCAAGCCAAAATACTTGCGCGTATCACCGCGCTGCCCTGGGCCGAGGTGCCCGCAGCCGCTACCGACGACTCCCGCGGCCACGGCCGTGTCGAGACCCGCACCCTGCAAATCATCGCCGCTGCACGAGGAATCGGCTTCCCCTACGCAAAACAAATCATCCGGATCACTCGTGAACGCTTGATCACCGCCACCGACCAGCGCAGCGTGGAGGTGGTCTATGCCATCTGCAGCCTGCCGTTCGAGCACGCCCGCCCTACCGCGATCATGACCTGGATGCGTCAACACTGGGGAATCGAGAACAGCCTGCACTGGATACGCGACGTCACCTTCGACGAAGACCGTCAAAGGGCACATACCGGAAACGGCGCACAGGTCCTAGCAACGCTACGCAACACCGCGATCAATCTGCACCGCCTCAACGGCGCCGACAACATCGCCGAAGCCTGCCGGATCACCGCTTTGACCGCCAACCGCCGCTTAGACCTCCTCAATCCACAATTCCCCAGCTCACAAGCCTGCTAATCAACAACGCCGGAGCCCTGGCCCTTCGACCGATTTCTGCAGATTGTTTGAAGCACGGTCCAGCCTGCCGAGAAGAGGTTCTAAACCGGGGACGTTGTGGTCGGCATTGAGATCCTGAAGGCGCAAAATACCTTGACGCATTGTGTTTAGCTGTCCTGTGGCGTCCCGCCGCTGCCATCCGCCGGATAAGTACGGCGAACTGATAATCCTGCGTGTCTCGTTGATTCCGGGCGACACTTGGTTGTCGAGAATATTGCGAATTTGATCAGGCACTGCACAAGGAACGGAACCCTGGGGTGCGGCTCCCGCTTTTGGCGCATTGCACACGAGCGGGAAGATGGCTACTGCGATAGATAGTGCGATGAGTCGTAGGGGCACGACGGAACTCCTGATCGGATCACTAATCACTGAACTCCTGCTAAATGATGACCGTCTGGGTTTGATTAAACGGTTGAGCAGGATTCGGCTGGTCGATTCAACGTTACCTGTGGCGGTTATCGAGGCGATGTTTCTGGCGCGGTTCTAACGGGTTGCAATCACCCTGTAAATTCCTTTTACGAATTTTTTGAGTCAGATTTGTCTTGTCCGAATTTAGTTGAATTCTCGCCGGTCGGAGCGTATTCAATATGAGCACCCCGCAGCGTGTTCCGCGCCGGCCGGTAGCCCCCCGGTGTCCCCTCGCGCCTGCGCATTAGAGCCCTCTCGAAGGCGTCGAAGATGTACGTTGCTGCAAAGGGGCCGCTGAAGTGCTGATCGAGGGGGACCGCTAGTGAGTTTCTGGATGTGGCCGCCCGAGGTGAATTCGGTGCTGCTGCTTGATGGGCCGGGGCCGGGGCCGATGCTGGAAGCGGCCGCCGCCTGGGACGGGATCGGTACCGAGGTGAGCGCCGCGGCCTCCGCATTTGGCTCGGTGACCTCAGAGCTGGCTGGCCAGGCCTGGCAAGGCCCGGCATCGGCGTCGATGTGGGCCGCGGCGGTCCGATACCTGGATTGGCTGGGGGGCACCGCCGCTCAGGCCGAGCAGTCGGCAACCCAAGCCCGGGCGGCGGCCGTCGCATATGAGGCGGCACTGGCAACCATCGTGGACCCCGGATTGATCGTGGCCAACCGCGGGTAGCTGGTGTCGCTGGTGTTCTCGAACCTGTTCGGCCAGAATGCGCCGGCGATCGCGGCCGCTGAGGCCGCGTATGAACAGATGTGGGCTCAGGATGTCGCGGCGATGGGTGGCTACTACTCCAGCGCGTCGGCGACGGTCGCGGCGCTGGGGCCGTGGGCCCGAGCGCTGGAGAATCTGCCAGGCGAATTCGCCCGAGCCCTGGACAACGGTCTTGTCCTGGTCGAGCAGGAGATCGAACAGGCCGCCACAACATTGGCCACCGAATTCACCCAGGTGTCCAACACGCTGTTCACCACGATCTTTGGGGCGCCGGCCGATCCTCCCTTCGCGGCATCGCAGACCGGGACATTTACCGGCACCCCGTCGCTGATAACCAGATTTGAAAATACTGCGCTGTTGCCGCTAAAGCCACTGCTGAGTGTGTCCGGGCTCGACAGTCAAATTGCGGTTCCCGGCAACCCGCTGCTGGCGTTGGTTGCCAGCGACATCCCGCCGCTGTCGTGGTTTATCGGCAATTCCCCGCCGCCGCTGTTGAACTTGCTACTGGGCGAAACGGTGCAGTACAGCACATATGACGGGATGAGCGTCGTGCAGATCACGCCGGCTCAACCAACCGGGGACTACGTGGTCGCCATTCACGGTGGCGCATTTATCTTTCCGCCCTCTTTTCTGCACTGGATCAATTATTCGGTGATGGCCCAGGGCTCCGGCGTTGTTGATTAGCAGGATTGTGAGCTGGGGAATTGTGGATTGAGGAGGTCTAGGTGGCGGTTGGCGGTCAAAGCGGTGATCCGGCAGGCTTCGGCGATGTTGTCGGCGCCGTTGAGGCGGTGCAGATTGATCGCGGTGTTGCGTAGCGTTGCTAGGACCTGTGCGCCGTTTCCGGTATGTGCCCTTTGACGGTCTTCGTCGAAGGTGACGTCGCGTATCCAGTGCAGGCTGTTCTCGATTCCCCAGTGTTGACGCATCCAGGTCATGATCGCGGTAGGGCGGGCGTGCTCGAACGGCAGGCTGCAGATGGCATAGACCACCTCCACGCTGCGCTGGTCGGTGGTGGTGATCAAGCGTTCACGAGTGATCCGGATGATTTGTTTTGCGTAGGGGAAGCCGATTCCTCGTGCAGTGGTGATGATTTGCAGGGTGCGGGTCTCGACACGGCCGTGGCCGCGGGAGTCGTCGGTAGCGGCTGCGGGCACCTCGGCCCAGGGCAGCGCGGTGATACGCGCAAGTATTTTGGCTTGGTTGGACTTGACGATCATCAGGTAGTGCGACTTCAAGGTGGCGCAGATCAACTTCGCGGTGACGACCTGGGTATGGATCGCATCCACGGTGACCAGCCACCGCAAGCTACCCGGCAGCAGCGTGAGCAGGGCACGTACGCAGGGAATTTCATTGCTTTTCTCGGCGACAGCGAGTTGACCGAGCACCAATCGGGCACGGTGGGCGAACACCGACACGAGATGCGTGGCTGTCGCTTTGGCGCGTAAAGCACCACGCAGCATCTTGCCGTCCAACGCGATCGGCACCAATCCACTGGGGTCGCTGCTGGCCACGTATGCAGTGAAGTAACTGCCCATCCTGGCGTTGAGGTCGGCGGGGTCTAGCCGAGACAAAACAGCGCGGAAGGTCTTCTCACTGGGCCGCCGGAACCGGACCCCTAATTGGGCCAACACATCATCGGGAGCGGTGGCCGCCCATGTGGCAAAATCAGCATAGCCGCGCATCCCCGCGGCAGTGGCCAGAACCGCGATCGCCAACAAAGCCATCAGCGAATACCTCCGACCGCGTGGGCCCCTCGGGTCTGGCACCGAGGCCAACACATCGAGAAACTCCGATCCGATGAGCTCGCTGCGCTCACCAGGACTCCAGCGGTCGAACACCTCTGGAACCGACGACACAGGCAATACTGAAACGGTAGGCACGGGCAACTCCAGACCAACGACGAACAGTAACCAACTCGATCGTTCTCCAGATAGCCCGTGCCTACACTCCGGCCCCAATAGCGCGGCACCAAAGATCATCAACCCAGCTCACAAGCCTGCTAATCAACAACGCCGGAGCCCTGGGTGATGGCCCACCAGACCGGCGCGACCGTTCAGGTGCCGATCTACCCGTTGCTGCAGGAAGGGGGTACGGCCGGCACCGTGGTACCGGCGATGGCCGGCCTCATCTCAAACCAGATCATGCAACATGGTGCCGCCAACGTCAGCGTGATCGGCGACTCCGCGGGCGGCAACCTGGCGCTGAGCGCGGTCGAATACATGGCGAGCCAGGGGAGCCAAGTGCCGTCGTCGATGGTTTTGCTGTCGCCATGGCTGGACCTTGGGATGACCAATCCAAATATTGCTTTCGTCCAGGACCCGCTCCTCCCGTTCGGGCCCGCACAACAGATCGGCAAGGCGTGGGCGGGCAATCTCGCCGTGACCGACCCGATGGTGAGTCCGCTATACGGGTCGCTGAGTGGACTTCCGCCCACCTACGTCTACGCGGGGTCGCAGGAAATCCTCGCCCCGGACGTGCTCGTCCTGTAGCAAGAAGCCGCAGCCATCGGAGCCCCGTTCAACTTCGTGTTGGCCCATGGCCAGATTCACGACTGGGTGTTGCTGACGCTGGACGGTCCGAGATACCTCGCGCAGATCAACCAGGAACTCGGCATCGCGGCCTGAATGCGGGATGCGCCGTTGACTGCTGTCGCCGCCGCTGATGCCGGCGCCATCGAACAGAATTGAACCCATGGCTCCCACTTCGGTGTCGAACGCCCGGATCGAGAAGGCAGTCCTCGACGCACACGAGAAGCAGAAGAACAAGCACGGCGGCAAGAACGCCGACTACATTCCGATTCTGGCGCAGGTGCCCTCGACCCTATTCGGAGTGTCCGTCGCTACCGTCGACGGACAGGTCTTCACCGCGGGTGATGCGGGGTACGAGTTTGCGCTGGAATCGATCTCGAAGATCTTCACTCTTGCGCTGGTGATCGAACAACGCGGTCCCCGAGAGCTGCGCCTCAAGGTTGGCGCGGACCCAACCGGTGAGGCGTTCAACTCGGTGCTGGCGCTCGAGCTGCACAACGACAAACCGATGTCGCCGCTTGTCAATGCCGGCGCGATATCGACGACCAGCCTGGTGGACGCCGTTGGTCCCGAGGACCGCTGGCGCCAGATCGTCGGGGCGCAAAGCGATTTCGCGGGACGTCAGATCTCGATCAGCGAGGAGATCAACGCCTCCGAGCAGGCCACCAACTTTCACAATCGCGCCATCGCCTGGCTGCTGCGCGGCAGCGGATACATCTACTGCGATCCGATGGAAGCCTGCGACATCTACACCCGCCAGTGCTCGACGTTGGTCACGACGGCGGACCTGGCTGTGATGGGGGCGACGCTGGCCAACGGCGGGACGAATCCGATCACCGGCAAGCGAGTGATCGCACGCAAGAATGTTCCGCATGTGCTCGCCGAGATGACGATGGAAGGTGTCTACACCCGCTCGGGCGACTGGGCCTATACGGTCGGGTTGCCCGCCAAGAGCGGCGTGGGCGGCGGGCTGGTCGCCGTCGCGCCGGGGCAGCTGGCGATAGCGGCCTTCTCGCCGCCGCTGGACAAGGTGGGCAACAGCGTTCGCGCCCAAGCCGCTGTGGCCCAGATCGCAGACACCCTGCAACTCGGGCTGTTCAACGTTCCCGGCGAGGAAGACGAATAGGGGACTCGGCTCGGCCGCCCAAACCGCGAGCAGTGCCGAGATGGGGACCTTCGGCCGTGGCGGTGACCGGTGCGTGCCGACGAGAATCGCGTGATGGCCCAACGCGAGCTCGAAGAACTCTCCGACGCCGAATGCTTTGAGCTGCTCGCTACCGGGCGGGTTGGCCGACTGGTGTACCAAGACGACCTCGGACCGGTCGCCGTTCCCGTCAACTACGCGATGGCCGGACACGACATCGTCGTCCGAGTTGAGGGCGGCGCGAAACAAGCGGCGATGGCCCAACCGATGCTCGCTTTCGAGGTCGACCATGTCGACGAGGGCCAGCAGTCGGCATGGAGTGTCCTGGTGCGCGGTCCCGGGGCAGAGGTCGACATGGAACGGATTCCGGCGCTACTGCGAGAGATGGATGGCCACTTCCCCAAGCCGTGGGCGCTCGGCATCCACAACGTCTGGCTTCGGATTGTGCCCACAACCATCACCGGGCGGCGGCTCGGCGGGCAGCGTCGGTCGTGGTGACCTGCTACAGCAACGGGACGAACGACAGCAGGGAAAGCAGCAGTATCAGGGGGACACCGGAATTGGCGGTGCCGGAATTGAGGACACCGGAGTTCAACGAACCGATGTCCAGCACACCCGAGTTGTAGCCGCCCAAGGTGAAGAAGCCCGCGTTGCTGCCATCGCTGCCCGCGTTGACGAAGCCGGTGTTGTAGCCGCCGTTACCGACGTTGAAGAATCCCGTGTTGTTTCCGCCGTTGCCAAGGTTCAACAAGCCGGTGTTGCCGCCACCGGCGCCCGAGTTGAAGAAGCCCGCGTTGCTCCCGCCGGCCCCCAAGTTGAAGAATCCCGAGTTGTAGCCGCCGCTGCCCACGTTGAAGAAGCCCGAGTTCGCGACGGTTTGGGTGATCGCACTGCCCAAGCCGGTGTTGAGATCACCCGAGTTCCACATGCCGGTGTTGATATCGCCCGCATTCCAGAAACCAGTGTTGTAGCCGCCCGCGTTGAAGGCGCCCGTATTGTGCGCGCCCGAGTTGAAGCTGCCCACGTTGAACCCGCCCAAGACGAAGTTGCCCGAGTTGAAGCTACCCAGGTTGCTGGTGCTCGAGTTGAAGCTGCCCGCATTGAAGCTGCCCGAGTTTCCCACGCCGAAATTGTTGATTCCCGAGTTGCCGAATCCCACGTTGAACCCCGAGCCCGCGTTGAGGCCCGAGTTCCCGATGCCAGTATTGAGCGCGCCGGAATTCCCGATGCCAGTGTCGATGAAGTCCGAGTTGCCAAAGCCGGTATCGATGGCACCCGAGTTTCCGATGCCCCAGTTCCCGACCCCGGAGTTGAAGAAACCAACATTGCCGGTGCCGGAGTTGCCGAAGCCGAGATTGCCGCTGCCGGAATTCAGCCCCCCAAACCCCATCTGATTGTTGCCGGTAAGGCCGATGCCGATGTTTCCCGAACCGGTGTTGCCGAAGCCGACGTTGTTGTTGCCGGTGTTCCCGAAGCCCATGTTGTCGCTGCCGCGGTTTGCCAGGCCCACATTGTTGTCGCCCTGATTTCCCCAACCCTGGTTTTGGTTGCCGATGTTGCCGCTGCCGGTATTGCCGCTGCCCAGGTTCCCGTTGCCGAAGTTGTCGTTGCCCGCGGTTCCCCCCAGCCCCGCGTTTCCGAAGCCCACGTTGTTATCGCCGTGATTTCCGCTGCCCTGGTTGTAGTTGCCGGTGTTGCCGCTGCCCCAGTTGGAGTTT
The DNA here is from genome assembly GCF_002355775.1 of Mycobacterium ulcerans subsp. shinshuense. Lineage (NCBI taxonomy): Bacteria > Bacillati > Actinomycetota > Actinomycetes > Mycobacteriales > Mycobacteriaceae > Mycobacterium > Mycobacterium ulcerans. The sequence goes on from NZ_AP017624.1 coordinate 1,672,310, forward strand.
CCGAGATTTCCGCTGCCGACGTTGCTGTCACCGCGGTTGCCGCTACCGAGATTGCCGTTGCCGGTGTTGCCGCGACCCAGGTTGGTGTTGCCGGTGTTGCCGCTGCCCAGGTTTTGGGTGCCGACGTCGCCACTGCCCACGTTGCTATCGGTGTTGTTGATGCCCAGGTTGGGCCAACCATTCGCGGCCGCAGCGGCGGTGGCTGAGCCAGCCAGTTGCCCCGGCAGGCCGGGCAGGCTCTGCAGCCACTGCTGCCATGGTGCCAACTGCGCGGCCGCCGCCGACGCGCCGCCGTGATAACCCACCATCGCGGCCACGTCGGCGGCCCACATCGCCTCATATTCGGCCTCGGTGGTCGCGATTGCCGGCGCGTTCAGCCCCAACAGATTCGACCGCACCGGCGACACCAGCTGGGCGCGGTTGGCCGCCACCAGCATCGGATGCACCGTGGCCGCTCGGACCGCCTCGAACGCTGCTGCCACCACCTTGGCCTGCGCGGACACATCACCGGCGCGGGCGGCCGCTAAACCCAGCCAGCCCGCATAGGGAGCGGCCGCGGCGGCCATCGCCGCCGCCGCGGGGCCCTGCCACGACCCGCCCGTCAGCCCCGACGTCACCGACGAAAACGCGGCCGCCGCCGTGCTCAACTCGTCGGCCAACCCGTCCCAGGCGGCTGCGGCCGCCAGCATTGGCCCGGACCCCGTGCCAGCGAATATCCGTAGCGAATTGATCTCTGGCGGCAACACCGAAAAGTTCATCACTGTCGTCCTCGTACCAGTGCCTTCTCAGCGTCGGGGGCAATTGTTCGTTGTCACCGTGGCGCTATTTGAAAGCGTAATTTTAATGACTGACTTGGCGGCATGTTGCCGCCTTTGAAGAGAAAAGCTCGACCGCATCGTCGACGCGGTGGCGTCGGCCGGGCTCGGATGCCGCGGTTTGCGCGACGCCCGTGACCAGTGTTTCGCGTCAGGGCGGGGACGTGTTCATTTGCGGTCCTTCGCGGTAGTCAGGCCGAAGACGGTTCGGATGATTCGCGAAATATTTGCATTCGCTCGCGGCTACCAATCCCAACAACGCATCCAAACCTAGGAATCAGGCCCGGACTCCAACAGTCGCAATGGGTGCAGGCCATCAACCGCGCCAACGAACGGGGGATGGATGCTGTAGCCGAGCATCCGGCGAATGTCGTCGGAGACCGCTCGGGCAATTTCGCGCGATATTGACAGGGTGTAGGCCTCCATCGGGCGCAGCCACGGTTCGCAGTACTGGGCGGTGACGGCCAGACGCTCGCTGGTGCTGGTATTGGCGCCACCACCATGCCAGAGGGTGCCGACGAAGAAGACGCACGAGCCGGCAGGCATCACGACGGGCAGCACCTGATCGTCCGGGCCCGGCGGACGTCTGCCCCAACGATGGCTGCCGGGGATGACCACCGTGGCGCCATTGTCGGCGGTGAAGTCGTCGATCGCCCAGATCGTCGCCGCCGCCAATGGTGCCCTGGGCCGCGGAATCGGGTAGAACCCGTCGTCATGGTGAGGTAGCTGCGCGTCTTCTCCGGGCAGAATGTTGATCGCCTGCAATGCCGAAAGCAGGTAGTTGGGCATCAATATCCGATCGAGCACCGCCAGCACCCGTGGATGATCGGCAAGCCGGTCGCACACTCGCGTCCTGCTCAACACGCTGTAGATGCGTTGGGTGCGCCGGCCCTCAAACGAGTTACGTCCGGTGTGCTCGAGCCAGGGTCGTACGACCTCTTGGATCAGCCGGCACTGCTCGGCACTGAGCAGGTTCTCCCAGATGACGTAGCCGTCGCGGTCGAGGGCCGCCATGTCGGCCTCGATGGTCGCGCTGTCGACCGAGCTTCCGCCGCTTGGCGTCCATTTGTAGCGGTGCGCCAGATCGCCCTTGAGGTCTTCCAAGGTTGTGACGGCTTCGTCATCAATGCTCATTGGCACTCGTCCTTTTCCCGCTGGCACCAACGGCGGCCAGCCCTGCGCGGCGACGGCTCGCACCACCACAGTAAGCCGACGATGGCCGAAATGGGTCAGACCAGGCGGCGGCTGACGGCTCGATCGGTACCCTGGCGCCATGAAGACGTTGCTGCCAGCCCTGTCGCTGGTGATCGCGCTGGCTGGTCCAGCCGCACTTCCGGGCATTATCGCCACGGCCCAGGCCGAACCGGTCATGTTCGAGCCCGACTGGCCCAATCACCAGGAGCAAGCCGAACAAACGATATGCCTGGCTCTGGCGCAAGGCTGGCCACGCACCCAGATTGTCGACGTCGCCGAACACGCAAACGACATCGACCAGACGGGACTGAGCGTGCCTGAGGCCGCCCGGCTGGCCGACACGTGGATCGACGAGGCGCACAACACCCTTTGCCCAACACTTGCCCTGGATTGACCGTTCGGCGGCGCCGCACCTTCTGACTAGCCAGCTATCAGCTGCATACCAACTTCGACTCAGATCTGCGACATTCCCTCGTCCCGCCCTTGTCGGCCCGTGTAATCGCCTGTGTACTCGGTGAGGTCAGGGCTCATCGAATGCCCGGAGATCGGCCGCGATGAGGTCTGCGACAACGCATTCCGGGGAGAGGAGGCAGTGCTTCCATGCGAATAGTTGGTTGGGCAGCGACGGTCGCTGTCCTGGCCGCCTTGAATCCGCTGGCGCCACCGGCACAAGCGGAACCGACCTGTGGGGTCAACCTCAATGCCCCAGAGATCCAGGCAGCGATCAAGTCATTGCCAACCCTGCCGCAGAGCTACCCGTGGGACACCAATCCGCGCAGCTTCGATCCGAGTAGCAACTACAACCCGTGTTCCACACTGTCGGCGGTCATCATCAGCGTTGAAGGCGCGACGGGCAGCTCACCGGACCTCGTTCTGCTTTTTCACAACGGCACCTCCGCCGGTATTGCCACCACAAAGGCGTATTCGTTTACGACGCTGAATGCGGCGAAGACAACCGATGACACGGTGGCCCTCGACTACAAAGACGGCAGAGACGTCTGCACGGCGTGCCCCGGACCGATCACGACGGTGAGGTACGAGTGGAAGGGCGACCACGTCGCGATGTTGGACTCGGCGCCGGCTTGGTGACCCACGCCTGTCGTCAGTCCTGGGTTCGGGCGCCGGTCAGCGACTGGATGGTCTGTATTTCGCTCTCCCGGTAGGGCCGTCCGTCGGGTTGCAGAAGATCGCTGAACCATACCTTCGGGGGCTTGGTGTACGGATGATCCCAGGAATCCCACGGTAGGTAGGTCTGAGTCTTACCGGCGACCAAACCCCAATTGAAGGCGCCGACGTTGCGACGCTTGGCGATTGGTAGCACCCCCTCCACACTGCTGCCCTGGGAGCGCGCCAGGTACTCGGTGCAGATGATCGGCCGCCCCAGCGGCGCAAGTTCGTCGATACGGGCCTCAAAGCCGGCCGGTGCCGCGTAGCTGTGAAATGTGATGACGTCGGCATTGTCGAGCTGGATGCTGGCGATGGTGGAGCGCTTGCCCGGATCCGACCAATTTCCCTGCCAGACACCGCTTGTCAAGGGCTGGCTGGGATCGACCTCGCGCGCCCACTGAAACACCTGGGGGAGTAGCTCCGCGACCCGCTCCAGCTTGTCCTTTCTCTCCACCTTTCGGTACACCTTCGCCGGATTGTCGGGCTCATTCCACAAGTCCCAGCCCAATACGCGGTTGTCGTTGCGGAACTGGTTCAACACTCCAGTCACGTAGCCGTGCAGAACGGCCTGGTAGCTGGGGTCGCCGAGGTGTTCGGCGCCGGGGCTTTGCACCCAACCCGAGTTGTGCACGCCGGGCCTTGGTGCACGCTGCTGACCCAGCTTGGGGAACGGGTCCCAACAGGAGTCGAACAAGACGAAAAGAGGTTTGATGCCGTGGCGCGCCGCGATGGCGACGAATTGTGCCAGCCGAGTCTGAAAGCCCCTTTGATCCGAGGCCCACAACTGATCGTGCAGGAAGACTCGCATGCTGTTGAACCCGATCAACCGGGCCAAGCCCAGCTCTCTGTCGATGCGCCGCGGATCGTAGGTGGCGGGCTGAAACATCTCGAGCTGATTGATGGCGTTGGCGGTGATGTAGTTGGCGCCGACGATCCAGCCTTGGGTCTGGTACCAGGTGTTGGCGCGCTCAGCCGGCCACCGGCCTGCCACAGCGGTGGCGCGGGGGGTCTGGGCCAGCGCGGCGCCGGCCGCCAGCAGCAGCGGCAGTTTGAGAGCCGTTCGACGTTGCACCAAGTGACGATAATTTCGCGGGCGATCTGTCCGGTCTTGCGCGCTGACGTGTCTAGGCATGCTTATCGATTCGCAACAACCTGGGATTGCAAATTGTTATCTCCTGAACACCATCCAGGCTACCCGGCCGGCGGGGTGAAGTCTCGGCGCAACGCTGTGGATTGTCTTGTGCCACACTGGCCGAGCGCACTGTGTAGGATGGCTTGAGCGTCTTGTCGAAGACGTCTCGGGAGACTCTGTGGTGCCGCGCGTCTGCGCGCTTAGTTTGGCGCGGCTACCGCGTACCCGAAGCCGGGCCCGGCTTCGGGTGTGACATTGCGTGCGGTGATCTCTTCGCCGCAGTGGGCGCAGATCAGGCGCGGCTCGACGAACTGGCTGCAATGGTGACGCAACACAATCGGTGGGCCGTCGGGGTTCGGCAAGTGCTTGTCGCCCCACTGCATGAGGACGACGATCGCGGCGAACAGTTCGTGGCCGGTGTCGGTCAGCCGGTACTCGTGGCGCTCCGGATCCTGGGAGTAAGGCACCCGGTCCAGCAGGCCCGCATTGACGAGCATCCGCAGCCGCGATGACAGGGTGGGGCGCGGAATGTTGAGGTTGCGGGCGAGCTGGCCGAAGCGGTGCACGCCGAAGAACGCCTCGCGCAGGATCAATAGGGTCCAGCGCTCGCCGACCAGCTCGAGGGCACGGCCAACCGACTCCCCTTCGAAGCGGTGGGACAGATCGGCGGCGCCCATGGTTCAACAACTGTACCCGGTTCAATTTCCGAACCATGGTGGTAACTTGACGGAACCGCCGTCATTACCAGGAGTCCTGATGAATCAGCCGGACCTGAGCGCCGCACCACTGCGCAGAGCAGATAGCGAGATGGAGAACCTCGCCGAGAAGATCGCCCTGATGGCGCGGGAGATGTCGGCGGAGATCGACCGCGATCGCAGACTGCCCGACGAATTGGTGGCGCGGCTTGGCGAGGCAGGATTGCTGCGCGCCACGATGCCGCGCGAGGTACAGGCGGCAGGGCTGGCCCCCGGACCGGCGCTGCGGTGTGCCGAAGCGGTGGCGCGCGGCGATGCTTCAGCGGGATGGTGCGTGTCGATCGCGATCACCAGCGCGTTGTTGGTCGCCTATCTACCGGCGTCCAGTCGCGACGAAATGTTCGGTGCCGGGCGAAGTGTCGCCGCGGGTGTGTGGGCACCGCGAGGTAAGGCGAAGTCGGTCGACGGCGGTGTTGTGGTGTCCGGGCGCTGGCCGTTCTGCAGCGGGATCAACCACGCGGACATGATGTTCGCCGGTTGCTTCGTGGAGGGCCAGCCGGTGCCATCGGTGGTGGCGCTACCCAAAGACGATCTGCGCGCCTTGGACACCTGGCACACCCTGGGGCTGCGCGGTACCGGCAGTCACGATTGCGTTGCCGAGGAGGTCTTCGTCCCCGCCGATCGAGTGTTCTCGGTGTTCGACGGCCCCACCATTGACAGGCCGCTGTATCGCTTCCCGGTGTTCGGCTTCTTTGCGCTTTCGATCGGCGCGGCGGCGCTGGGCAACGCGCGCGCTGCGATTGACGACTTGGTCGAGTTGGCCGGCGACAAGAAAGGGCTGGGGGCCAAGCGCACCTTGGCCGAACGGTCGGCCACCCAAACGGCGGTCGCGACGGCCGAGGCGGCACTTGGTGCGGCGCGCGCACTGTTTTACGAGGCGATCGACTCGGCCTGGCAAGCCAGCCACAATCCCGGTGCCGGTGCCGGTGCCGGTGCCGGTGGCGCTGCGCAACCGGCTACGGCTGGCGGCCACCCACGCGGCGCGGACCTCTGCCGACGTCGTGCGCACCATGTATGACCTGGCCGGGAGCAGCGCGATCTACGATGGCTCACCACTGCAACGCTGGTTTCGCGACGCGTTTACCGCCACCGCCCATTTCCAGGTCAACGAGGCATCCCGCGAACTGCCGGGGCGCGTCTTGCTCGGCCAGCACTGCGATACCTCGATGCTGTGACCGATTTAGAAGTCGCCCTACCGTTTTGGCTGGACCGGCCCGACGACGAGGCGATGGAGGTGGCGCTGGCGGCGTCGAACGCCGGTTTCGACGTGCTGTGGGTTGGGGAAATGGCCACCTACGACGCGTTTGCCCTTGCCACCGCGATAGGGCTGGGTGCACCCGGAATGGGCTTGAAGATCGGACCGCTGGCCGTCGCCGTTCGTGGCCCGGTGGGGCTGGCGTTGGGCGTCAATTCGGTCGCCTCTCTCACCGGTAGCCGGGTCGATATCGCCCTGGGCGCCTCCAGCCCGGCGATAGTGGCCGGTTGGCATGATCGGCCGTGGGCACACCACGTGCCGGTGATGCGGGAAACCATGGAATGCCTGCGGTCGATACTGGGTGGGGCGCGCGTCGACTACCACGGGCGCCATGTCGCCAGCCACGGCTTTCGGCTGCGCAACCCGCAGCCGGAGACTCGAATTGCGTTGGGGGCCTTCGGCCCTGGCATGATTCGCCTGGCGGCAAGGCACGCCGATGAGGTGGTGCTCAACCTCGCATCGCCGGCTCGGGTGGCGGAGGTTCGTCACGCCATCGACTCCGCGGCCGCCGCAGCGGCAGGTCGCGCCGCACCGCGGCTGACGGTATGGGTGCCCGTTGCCGTTGATCCCGGTGCCGCCGCGCACGCTCAGCTGGCGGCGCAGCTGGCGGTCTATCTCGGCCCGCCCGGCTACGGCGAAATGTTCAGTGCACTGGGCTTTGACCGCCTCGTCGGCGCGGCGCGCGCCGGGGCGAGCCGTCGAGAGTTGGCTGCCGCCATCCCCGTCGAACTGCTCGAGCAGGTGGGGGCATTGGGCACCGCCGAGCGAGTCGCCGCCCGGCTGCGGGACTACGAAGAGGCCGGCGCGGACTGCCTGGCACTGGTGCCCTGCACTGCCGAAGATCCGGCGGGCCGGGCAACGCTGAACGCACTGTCGAGGAAGAGTGAATCGTGACGCTGGTCAATACCGTGTGCCGGCTGGCCGCGCGCCCGATCGGATTGCCCAAGCCATCGGACTGGGAGGTCGCCGACGAACCCGTTGGCGGTCCGGCCGATGGGGAGTTTTTGGTGCGCGTTGAGTATCTGTCGGTCGATCCGGCGATGCGGACGTGGATGAACGCGGGGCGGTCCTACGTGGCGCCGGTGCAGATCGGCGAGGTGATGCGCGCGGGCGGCATCGGGCGCGTGATCGATTCTCGCCACCCGGATTTCGCGGCCGGCGACGAGGTGTACGGAATGTTCGGGGTGCAGCGTTACGCGCATTCCGACGGTAGCGGTGTGACGCGCGTGGACACCACCCTCGCGCCGGCCCCGGTGCATCTGGGCGCCCTGGGCATCAGCGGTATAACGGCCTACTTCGGGCTCCTCGACGTCGGTCGCCCGCAACCCGGTCAGACCGTCGTCGTCTCCGGAGCCGCCGGTTCGGTGGGCAGCATCGTCGGACAGGTAGCCCGGATTGTGGGTTGCCGGGCGATCGGCATCGCCGGCGGTGAGCAGAAATGTCGTTGGCTGGTAGAAGAGCTTGGCTTCGACGCCGCCATCGACTACCAAGCCGGGGATCTGCGCCGTCAGCTGAAGATGCATGCCCCCAATGGCATTGACGTCTTTTTCGACAACGTCGGGGGAGAGGTGCTCGAGGCGGGGTTGTCACGTCTGGCCCGCGGAGCGCGTGTCGTAATTTGCGGAGCCATCTCCCAGTACAACGCCGCCGGGGAGCTGCACGGGCCGGCCAACTACATGCAGTTGCTGGTCGCACGCGCCTCGATGACCGGGTTCGTGGTCTTCGACTACGCGGATCGATATGGCGAAGCCGTTGGGCAGCTGGCGAATTGGCTGGCTAGCGGTGAGTTGCGCGCCCGCGAGCAGGTGGTTGCGGGCGATGTCGGCGACTTTCCTGAGGTGCTGTTGGCGCTGTTTCGGGGTGAGAACACCGGCAAACTCGTGCTCGCCCTGCGCTAGCGATTCGGACGGATCGGACCGTCACGATAGCGGCCATTCATGGACTGGGGCCCCGCTGCGCGCGTGCTCGACGTATCGCCGGGTCATCTCGTGCAGCGCCGAGATGCGTTCCAGTCCGCGTTCTTCGAGGTGGCGCACCGTTTCCGTCTGCCAGGCCGCGCCGGTGCGGCCGCTGCGAACCCGCGCTTCGATGACACCGAGGTACCGGTCGCGGTCGTGGGCGTCCACGCCCCACGCGTCGAGTCCGGACGCGGCGGCCGGCAGCAGGACGTCGCGGGTGAGCTGTGCTGCGGGCTGGTCGGTGCCCTGCCAACTCAATTGCGCCGCCAGCCCGTCGCGTGCCGCGCGGTGCAGGTCTCGCTCGGCCACCGCGAAAGGGGTCTGTTCCCACGGAGTGCGGTCACTGTCAGCGATTGCGCGCACCAGTCCGTAGTAGAAGGCGGCATTGGCGACCATGTCGACTGCGGTGGGCCCGCTGGGCAGCACCCGGTTCTCGATTCGCAGCTGCGGGCTGCCGCCCTGGACGTCGTAAACGGGGCGGTTCCACTGCCCCACCGTGCCGTTGTGCAGCCGAAGCTCATGGAGCACCGGAGCTTGCCCGGCCTCGAGGGCAGCGTCGGGATCTTCTGCCTCCAGGGTTGGGAACAGGGGCGGGTACTCGCGCACCAGGTGGTCGAAGAGGTCCACGGGGTCGCTGATCCACCCCTCCCCGAGCCGGACGCGCGCCGGTGCGTTGGCCTTGACCTCGCTGGGGCGGCGGGAATCGAGTAGCTGCTCCACCAGCGTGATTCGGGTCTCCTGCCAGGCGTGCCGGCCGAGCAAGAACGGGGAATTGGCGGCCACCGCGACCTGCGCTCCGGCGATCAGTTGGGCCGCGTTGAAATAGGCCGCAAATCGGTCCCGGTGCGCCCGCAAGTGCAGCTGCAGGCTGGTTGCGGAGGCTTCGGGCGCGACCGAGTCGGTGGTGAATTCGACCGGCTCGGGTGCGTCGCTGATGTGCACCCGGAACGGCCGGTGGCGAGCGGTGCGGATGCGGCGGCTCAGCAGCTCGTAGCGCGGGTTGGTGGAGAGCCGTTCGGCGGTCATGTGGTCGGCGCTCAGGGTGGGAAGCATGCCAACCGCGATCAGGCGGGTGCCCAGGCTTTCGATCCGCGCGCCGGACCCGTCGAGCACGTCGGCAAGAAGTTGTTCGCTGTCCCGGAGCACGTGGCCCGTTAGCGGGTGGGGCGGCAGGTTCAACTCGACATTGAACTGGCCAAGCTCGTGCTGCATATCGGTTCGGTCCAAGGCCTGTAGAACCGCGTCGTTGACCAGTCGCGGCCGGCCCAGCGGGTCCACCAGGTCGAGTTCCACCTCCATGCCGATGGTGTCCTCGTGGCCGGCAAACCAGCCGGCTTCGACCATTTGCCGCAACACCGCGACTGAACGCGTGAGCCGGCGCCGGACGTCATCTCCGTGCCCGAGAACCAACGCGGACGCGTCGATGCGATCACCCACGGGCCTACCTTCCCTCCCGCACACCCGGCCATCAGTTGCTTGTGCCGGTATACCTAATTCGCAAACTAGGCGTCATCGCGGGGTTTGGCGACTCGGACCCCGGATTGGGTGTGGGCGCCCACGGAAGGCCAGCACATACGCCACTCCCGCTCGGTGATTCCGCCGAGCGCCGTGCGGTCGGGTTCTTCGGTGGCATCGGGCGCGCGGCGCCTGGCGGCGATCGTGTCCTCGGCACGGCGCACCGAGTCCATGAACTCCAGGACCGCCGCCCGCAGCACGCCTTCCGAATCGATGTCAGGTGACACCACGACGGAGGTGAGCGTCGCCGGGACCAGGTCCATCGGCAGGCCAGCCCTGACTGCGCGTTCGATCAGCTTCTGGGCCAGAGCCAACGCGGGCTGACCATGAAACAGGTCGTGCATCACCGAGCCCGCCCGTTTGTCTGCCTTTTTGCCCTTCTCCCACTGCGCCACGTGCTCCTGGAATGAGGGCGAATTGCCCGCCAGCACTCCGCGGCGCCGGTTGCCCAGCTTGCGTATCAGGGTGTCGGCCACGTCATCGATGGCGAAGGGGCGTCGCGGCGCGTCCTGCGCGATCCGAGCCTGGAAAAGTACCTGCAGGAGCAAGGCGCCGAGTTCTTCGCGTAGCTGGCCGGCATCTGCGCTACGCAGCGCATCCAGCAGCGCATAGGTTTGGCTCAGCAAATAGCGGCTAACCGAGACGTGGGTCTGCGCGGCTTCCCACGACCCAGCTGTGCGTAGTTCGTCCACTGCCGCAACGGCATCGATCAGGCGCTCACCGCACTGTGGGTGCGGTATGGAGATCAGCCGGTCACCGGCGACCAACCGTGCCGTAACCGCAGGATGTGTTGGATCGGAGGACAACAACACGGTGGCGTGGCTTCCGGCGCGCACGGGGCGCGCCGCGGGCAGCAGCCGAGTCAACGCGGCCGGTATTTCCTCGGTGTACTGCACCTGCTGCCGCAGCACTTCGAGGGCTTCCATTGGTACCAGCAAATAATGCGGGTCAATCAGTACGACAGTCATCACACAGCCGGCTACGCGTTCGACGGTGACATGGCAGCCGTCGCGGCCATTGCAGTTGGCGCTGATTCAACCCGCGTCGGGGAGCCTCATGATGCCCGCCGCCAGGCGCCCAACACCGCTTCGATGATGGCCGTGCGGTGGGCCGCGGTGGACACCGTGGCATCGAGCCAACGCACCCTGCGGTCTCGCCGAAACCACGACCGCTGCCGTCGGACATAGCGTCGAGTGGCCAGACAGGTTTGTTGGCGCGCGCGATCCAGGGCTTGAGTGTCTGCGCCGGCCTTGAGCGCCTCCATGACTTGGGCGTACCCCAACGCGCGTGAAGCGGTGACCCCCCTGGCCAGGCCGCAGGGGAGTAGCGAGATCACCTCTTCGATCAGGCCTCGATCGAACATGGCTTTGGTTCGTGCCGCTAGCCGTTCATCAAGAACCTTTGTCTCGCAATCTAATCCGATGATCGCGCTATCCCAGCGAGGGCTGCCGATACGTGGAGCGGAGGCGGCATACGGGCGACCGGTGATTTCGACCACTTCCAGCGCACGCACCGTACGGCGGGCGTCGTTGAGCGGGATGACTGCGGCCGCGGCAGGGTCGCGGCGGACCAGCTCGGCATGCAACCTGGCCGGCCCGACCTGAGCGAGACGTCGCTCCCAGCGGGCTCGGATCGCTGGGTCTTTCGCCGGAAAGGCCCAGTCATCGAGCAGCGACTGGACGTAGAGCATCGAGCCCCCGACCAGCAGCGGCAGCGCTCCGCGTGAGGCGATCGCTTCGATGTCAGCTGCAGCCGAACGCTGGTAGCCCGCGACAGTGGCGGTTTCGGTGACGTCGAGCACGTCGAGTTGGTGATGCGGTATGCCGCGGCGCTGGGCCAGCGGCACCTTGCCGGTGCCGATATCCATGCCGCGGTAGAGCTGGTACGCGTCGGCGTTCACGATCTCCACGGCGATCTTGCCGCTGAGTCGGTCCGCAATCTCGATCGCTAAGTCTGACTTGCCGGTTCCCGTTGGTCCGATGATCGTTAGTGGTCTCATATCCTCTGCCTGCTATCTCGCCTCAACAGCGCCTGTCGGAGGGTCAGCAGTGGGGCGAATCGATGTCGACATGCGTGCCATCCCGTGCTCCCCGGCGGTGGTCCTGCTTGCTAGCGGTGACACCACAAGGGTTGCGTTCGGCGGCCGCGCTGGGATCAGTCAAATGGCCTAATAATGCGCATGGGTCCGCTCTGAGACGCTGGCCTCCCCAGACGACGCGAACGCCGACCGAGTTGATGGGCAGAGGTTGCTGAATGCGCTGTCGACGTCGGTCGTGACTATGAGCCGATCGATCGCGGCGGTGCGCACGAAGCCTTGCTGCCGCAGTTCTTCGAGCCAGTCGAGCAGTCCGCGGTAGTGTCCGGCGGGGTCCAGCAGGACTACGGGCTTGTGATGTATGCCGAGGCTGGCCGCGGTCCAGCATTCGAGCAGCTCTTCGAGGGTGCCCAGACCGCCGGGCAGCGTCAGGAACCCGTCAGCGCGTTCGCCCATGAGGTGTTTGCGTTGGGTGAGTGTGTCGGTGACGATCAGCTCATCGGCACCGAGGTCAGCAAGTTCGGATTGCAGGAGAATTCTCGGGATTACGCCTGTGGTGTGGGCTCCGGCGGTTCTGGCCGCGCGGGCCACCGCGCCCATCATGGCGATGGTGCCGCCTCCAGAGATCAATCGCCATCCGCGTCTACCGATTTCGGTGCCCACGGCGGCGGCCAGGCTCAGGTCGGCGGGGTTGTCGCCGCCGGAAGCGCAGTAGACGCAAATCGTCGGACGGCCATCGGTCCGAGCGCGCCAGGCAGGTCTGGGCCCAGCGTCAACGAATCCCGCCTCCTCGAGCAATCCGGTCACCCGCGCGGATTCGTCGGCGTCCAGCAGGGAGCCGCCGCTGTGCAGGTCGTAGATTCGGCTGGCCGTGCGTTGTGCCGGCAGGTCTCGAGTCACAGACCGTCCTCCAGTACCTTCCTCGAACTGATCAGAAGTTGTCCGCTGACGCGGGTCAACTTGTCGTGGATCATGCAACTTTGGGCGATCGCCGGCTTGGTACCGGGACGAGTGTTGATTTCGATCAGATAGGCAGATGCCTCGATCACGCCGGCACTACGCGACGCCAAGTCGATCATCGACAACCAGTGCCGTCGTTGAATCGCATCCCCAGCTCTGCTATCCCACTTCAGCAGGGCTTTCTCGATTGCTGCGCGTGTCGAGACCGGGCCGGCACCGGGGATGTGCTCGAACGTGGCGTCCTTGGTGAACGTCTTTGCGTGGGAGCCGATGTCGCGCAGGTCCAGTAGCCTCATCTGCCGTGCGTAAAACTGCTGCACCTCCGCGTACAGGCAGCTGTGCAGCGCCTTGCCCCGCGGCCAGGAGAACAAGCGCAAGCGGTTCGCTGACGGGATCACGCCGCCGTCACTGCCTTCAGGTGCAACAGCGCGGGCAACACGATGTTGGTGTGGCGGTGCAGTTGGGTCCTCTCGGTCAATGTCAGCCGTGGTAGCCGACGCATCAGAGTTCCCACTGCGATCTGGCATTCGAGGCGGGCCAAGCGTGCCCCAAGGCAGTAATGAATTCCAGCGCCGAACATGACCGCTGCGCCTCGGGCACGGGTGATGTCGAATCGGTCCGGCTCCTCGAACACCTTCGGATCCCGGTTGGCTGCGCCTACGAAGGCGATCACCGGTTGCCCCGCACGAATGTGCGCGCCGCCGAGCGTGACGTCTTCGATGGGCTTGCGTGCAGCCGTGGACTGAACCGAGCCGTTGAAACGCAAACTCTCGTTGACCGCAGCTGCCATCAGCTCCGGATGCGCCCGCAGTAATGCCAGCTGGTCAGGGCGCGTCCACAGATCCGCGATCATGTTGCCGATCTGCGCAACCGTCGTCCCGTGTGCGGCGAACATGAGCTGCACACAAAGGGCCAGCAGTTCTTCGTGCGTCAGCTGACCGGCCTCGCGGGCCGCGATCAGGGCGCTGATCAGCCCCGGTCGTAACCGATCGTGGCTGGCCGCGGCGGTCTCGAAGAACCACAACATGTTCGCGGCGGCATCGTCGGCTCTCGCTATGGCCGCAGGTTCCTTGCGCAGATCGAACCCATCGCCAAACCGAGAGACCCACACCGGAAGGTCCGGATGCAACTCGTCGGCGGTCAAGCCCAGCATCGCTGCTATCAATGTCATTGACAGAGGAACGGCATAGTTGTCGATCACGTCGAACGCAGTCGCCTCGTCGAGCCCGTCGATCAGCCGATCCGCGGCCTTGGCCGCGATCATCCGGTAAGACTCGATTGCCGAAGGTGTGAACGTGGGCGCCACGATGGAACGCAGACGCCCATGATGGGGCGGATCCAGTGACAGCAACAGCCGACCCGACAACTCGGCGAAACCGCGGGGCGCGCCAAACACTCGCCCGGATGCCAGAGGATCGGCCGGAACCAATTTGCGGCGAAATCGAGGGTCCCTCAGCATCGCAACGACATGATCGTGTCGAAACAGGTACCAGCATCCGTTGTCGCCGGGTTTGAACGGTTGTCCCCAATGCACCGGATCCGCCTGACGATAGGTCGCGTACACCGCGTACGGATCGTCGCGCAGCTGCTGATCGTGTGGGTCGAAACGGGCCAACATGGTGTCTGTCACATTCCGTAGGGCGGGGCCGGTTGCCTACGCGATGGCGTTGATCCCAGCCGGGATGGACAGTCGTGATCGGTCACGGTTCGCCTGGCGTCTTGAACGAAAACAACTCGTATGTCATCAGCCGCTGCGCAAATGCCGAATGCATCAACTCTTCGGTGCCGGTCACGTGCGCCGACTCCAGCCGTGTCTTCCAGTATGGGACGGTGAGTCCGGTCAAATCCACCTGCCGACAAGTGATCAACCCGGCCTCGTCTGCCGCTCGCCGGTAGTCGGTCGGCTCGTGAATGTTCGTGCAGTATTGGTCATCGACGCGCTGCTTGACGCTTTCGGCGGCCCGACCCCGGCCCGCGCACCACGCGATCACTACGATTTGCCCACCCGCGACCAGCACTCGGCCAAACGTGGTGAACATCAACCCCAGATCATCGACGTGCTCAGTGCTTTCGCACGCCCACACGGCTTGATAGCGGTGTCGGATCTGGCCGGAACCCAAGCGGCGGTCAACCTCGAGCATGTCGCCGACCCTGAACCTGACCTGGTCTTCCACGCCGCGCACCAGGGCCGTTGCGGCGGCGAACCGCGCCTGCTCAGGCGACACTGTCACGCCTTCCACGGCACACCCGAATCGCTGGTGAATCATGATCGCGCCGTCCCCGGCCCCACAGCCGGCATCTAGCACGGTGCCATCCGAAGGCGGTTTACCGAGGAACTTCAGGCCAAAGCTGACCAGCTCGGCCTCGGAGCGGTGCAACCAGTCCAGTCGAGCCTTCTCCTGCATCGGCGCCGGACCGTCCGGCAGGTCGATGCCGTTGTGATTGAAAAACAATCCATCGCGCGACGCGAGCATTGCGTTGAGCCCGTCGCAATCGCGGGTCTTCCGGTTGTAGAGCGCGGCAATGGACATCCGCCGCGCTTCACTCAAGCCGGTTACTATCTCACCAGTACTCAAGTCGATCACCCTCCCTCACTTGAAAATGCCAATCGCCCACTGCTGTTGGCTGCGCAAGGACTTCGATGCGGCAGTGACTTTGCACAGTCGCCGTCCGTGGTTGTCCACCGCTGCGGCCGCACGGGTAGCGGGGGAGAAAGCGGCGTAGGTGCGGTAAAGGCCAGGAGCTTCATCGGTGGGCCCCCGCCGCTAACGGCACGCGGTGTCGGGATGCGTACCGGAACTGGGGATTTGGGCTTGGGCAACCGTGATTCGGGGTACCCCCAGCCCGACGCCACGCGTTGTCGGGGTCTGGCCGCGTTCGCTGGCATCACCTGCGGGGGTCCTGCGATGCTGCAGCAGCGGCCCGTCTGCGATCAGATGGTGCGGTGCGGCATCGGTGATTTCGACATCCACCAAGTCACCCGGCCGGACCGAACCGTCGGCGCTGTCCGGACGGAAGTGGACGAGTCGGCCGTCGCGGGCGCCCGCCCGCTGATTCGCGCCGTGGTGGCGTTTTTGCGGCCCTCTCCTGCGACCACCAGCAGTTCCTGCCGGGTCCCGACCAGGGATCGGTTGCCCTCCAAGGAGATTCGCTCTTGCAGCGCCACCAGCCGCTCGAAGCGCTGCTGGACGACGTTCTTGGGAATCTGGTCGGGCATGTCCGCCGCGGGTGTGCCCGGCCGAGGCGAGTATTGGAAGGTGAATGCGCTTGTGAACCGCGCTTTTTGTACCACGTCGAGGGTCTGCTCGAAGTCATGTTCGGTTTCGCCGGGAAAGCCGACTATCATGTCGGTGGTGATGGCCGCGTGCGGTATCGCGGCACGGACCTTATCGATGATGCCCAGGTAGCGATCGCGCCGGTAGGAGCGGCGCATGGCCTTGAGGATCTGGTCCGAACCCGATTGCAGCGGCATGTGTAGATGCGGGCACACAGCCGGAGTTTCGGCCATCGCCAGGATCACGTCGTCGGTCAATTCGGCCGGGTGCGGTGAGGTGAACCGGATGCGCTCTAGACCCTCGATCCGGCCGCAAGCGCGTAGCAGCTGCGCAAACGCACCTCGATCCCTAGACAGTGGTGCCTCGCCCGTCGAAGGGTCCGGGTCTGCGAAATTGACGCCGTAGGAGTTGACGTTTTGGCCGAGCAGGGTTACTTCCAGCACGCCCTGCTCTACCAGGGCCTGCACCTCGGCGAGGATGTCGCCGGGGCGGCGGTCGGCTTCCTTGCCGCGTAGCGACGGGACGATGCAGAAGGTGCAGCTGTTGTTGCAGCCCACCGAGATCGACACCCACGCGGCATAGGCTGAATCCCGTGCCGCGGGCAGCGCCGAAGGGAATGTCCGCAGTGATTCGAGAATCTCGACTTGCGCGTCTTGGTTGTGCCGAGAGCGTTCCAAGAGCACCGGCAGTGAGCCGATGTTGTGTGTGCCGAAGACGACGTCAACCCATGGTGCCCGGTCGAGCACGATGTGGCGGTCTTTTTGGGCCAGGCATCCGCCGACCGCGATTTGCATGCCGGGCCGGCTCGCCTTGATCGGAGCCAGGTGCGCTAGCGAGCCGTAGAGCTTGTTGTCGGCGTTTTCACGCACCGCGCAGGTGTTGAATATCACCAGGTCTGCAGGCGCGCCCGGGTCGGCTTTGATGTACCCGGCGTCTTCAAGCAAACCCGCCATGCGCTCGGAGTCGTGAGCGTTCATCAAGCAGCCGAGAGTGCGGACTTCATACGTGCGGGCGGTTGCGTTGCCCGCGGTATCATTCCTGGTCGCAGGTGGCCGCTCAGTCACAATGTGGTCTTGAGTCACGATTCTTCCGGCAATTTCTCGACTGGAGGGGCGACATTTCCATCGCACGCCCAAAAGGATCGGAACAAGGCATAGCCGAAATTGGACTAATCGAATTCCCCAGGAAAGGGGAATTCGACAAGCCACGGCGAGATATAGCCCATGCAAAACTTTCCGAGCCTCCTTTTGAGGGGGGTGCGGGTTTTGCTGAGTCCGGGACTCCTTTTAAGGGAGCTGCGGATCCACTTCGATTTGAATCTCTGAGAAGTGGTGCTGGTAAGTACTGTAAACCCAGGGCTCCGGCGTTGTTGATTAGCAGGCTTGTGAGCTGGGTTGATGATCTTTGGTGCCGCGCTATTGGGGCCGGAGTGTAGGCACGGGCTATCTGGAGAACGATCGAGTTGGTTACTGTTCGTCGTTGGTCTGGAGTTGCCCGTGCCTACCGTTTCAGTATTGCCTGTGTCGTCGGTTCCAGAGGTGTTCGACCGCTGGAGTCCTGGTGAGCGCAGCGAGCTCATCGGATCGGAGTTTCTCGATGTGTTGGCCTCGGTGCCAGACCCGAGGGGCCCACGCGGTCGGAGGTATTCGCTGATGGCTTTGTTGGCGATCGCGGTTCTGGCCACTGCCGCGGGGATGCGCGGCTATGCTGGTTTTGCCACATGGGCGGCCACCGCTCCCGATGATGTGTTGGCCCAATTAGGGGTCCGGTTCCGGCGGCCCAGTGAGAAGACCTTCCGCGCTGTTTTGTCTCGGCTAGACCCCGCCGACCTCAACGCCAGGATGGGCAGTTACTTCACTGCACACGTGGCCAGCAGCGACCCCAGTGGATTGGTGCCGATCGCGTTGGACGGCAAGATGCTGCGTGGTGCTTTACGCGCCAAAGCGACAGCCACGCATCTCGTGTCGGTGTTCGCCCACCGTGCCCGATTGGTGCTCGGTCAACTCGCTGTCGCCGAGAAAAGCAATGAAATTCCCTGCGTACGTGCCCTGCTCACGCTGCTGCCGGGTAGCTTGCGGTGGCTGGTCACCGTGGATGCGATGCATACCCAGGTCGTCACCGCGAAGTTGATCTGCGCCACCTTGAAGTCGCACTACCTGATGATCGTCAAGTCCAACCAAGCCAAAATACTTGCGCGTATCACCGCGCTGCCCTGGGCCGAGGTGCCCGCAGCCGCTACCGACGACTCCCGCGGCCACGGCCGTGTCGAGACCCGCACCCTGCAAATCATCACCGCTGCACGACAGGGCTCCGGCGTTGTTGATTAGCAGGCTTGTGAGCTGGGGAATTGTGGATTGAGGAGGTCTAGGCGGCGGTTGGCGGTCAAAGCGGTGATCCGGCAGGCTTCGGCGATGTTGTCGGCGCCGTTGAGGCGGTGCAGATTGATCGCAGTGTTGCGTAGCGTTGCTAGGACCTGTGCGCCGTTTCCGGTATGTGCCCTTTGACGGTCTTCGTCGAAGGTGACGTCGCGTATCCAGTGCAGGCTGTTCTCGATTCCCCAGTGTTGACGCATCCAGGTCATGATCGCGGTAGGGCGGGCGTGCTCGAACGGCAGGCTGCAGATGGCATAGACCACCTCCACGCTGCGCTGGTCGGTGGCGGTGATCAAGCGTTCACGAGTGATCCGGATGATTTGTTTTGCGTAGGGGAAGCCGATTCCTCGTGCAGCGCAGGGCTCCGGCGTTGTTGATTAGCAGGCTTGTGAGCTGGGTTGATGATCTTTGGTGCCGCGCTATTGGGGCCGGAGTGTAGGCACGGGCTATCTGGAGAACGATCGAGTTGGTTACTGTTCGTCGTTGGTCTGGAGTTGCCCGTGCCTACCGTTTCAGTATTGCCTGTGTCGTCGGTTCCAGAGGTGTTCGACCGCTGGAGTCCTGGTGAGCGCAGCGAGCTCATCGGATCGGAGTTTCTCGATGTGTTGGCCTCGGTGCCAGACCCTAGGGACCCACGTGGTCGGAGGTATTCGCTGATGGCTTTGTTGGCGATCGCGGTTCTGGCCACTGCCGCGGGGATGCGCGGCTATGCTGGTTTTGCCACATGGGCGGCCACCGCTCCCGATGATGTGTTGGCCCAATTAGGGGTCCGGTTCCGGCGGCCCAGTGAGAAGACCTTCCGCGCTGTTTTGTCTCGGCTAGACCCCGCCGACCTCAACGCCAGGATGGGCAGTTACTTCACTGCACACGTGGCCAGCAGCGACCCCAGTGGATTGGTGCCGATCGCGTTGGACGGCAAGATGCTGCGTGGTGCTTTACGCGCCAAAGCGACAGCCACGCATCTCGTGTCGGTGTTCGCCCACCGTGCCCGATTGGTACTCGGTCAACTCGCTGTCGCCGAGAAAAGCAATGAAATTCCCTGCGTACTTGCCCTGCTCACGCTGCTGCCGGGTAGCTTGCGGTGGCTGGTCACCGTGGATGCGATGCATACCCAGGTCGTCACCGCGAAGTTGATCTGCGCCACCTTGAAGTCGCACTACCTGATGATCGTCAAGTCCAACCAAGCCAAAATACTTGCGCGTATCACCGCGCTGCCCTGGGCCGAGGTGCCCGCAGCCGCTACCGACGACTCCCGCGGCCACGGCCGTGTCGAGACCCGCACCCTGCAAATCATCACCGCTGCACGAGGAATCGGCTTCCCCTACGCAAAACAAATCATCCGGATCACTCGTGAACGCTTGATCACCGCCACCGACCAGCGCAGCGTGAAGGTGGTCTATGCCATCTGCAGCCTGCCGTTCGAGCACGCCCGCCCTACCGCGATCATGACCTGGATGCGTCAACACTGGGGAATCGAGAACAGCCTGCACTGGATACGCGACGTCACCTTCGACGAAGACCGTCAAAGGGCACATACCGGAAACGGCGCACAGGTCCTAGCAACGCTACGCAACACCGCGATCAATCTGCACCGCCTCAACGGCGCCGACAACATCGCCGAAGCCTGCCGGATCACCGCTTTGACCGCCAACCGCCGCCTAGACCTCCTCAATCCACAATTCCCCAGCTCACAAGCCTGCTAATCAACAACGCCGGAGCCCTGCCGCCTAGACCTCCTCAATCCACAATTCCCCAGCTCACAAGCCTGCTAATCAACAACGCCGGAGCCCTGACTGTAAACCCCATCACCTATGCCGCACAAGTCCCGTGTGGCGATTCCTCGAAAAATTTCCCGGTAAGCAGATAAAAGCCCCGCGAGAGGCATGGTAGGTGCGGCGTTGGGCCATTTCGCGCCGCACTTTGAGGCCGCACTCGCCGGTCAGAGGGGTCGATTGCCCGCACCGACGACTTCGGCAACACGCGGTAACCTCGGTCGCCATGGGGGAGAGCCGATGAGCGCAGGCCTGTTCGGGCTGCTCGATGACGTCGCTGCCCTGGCGCGGCTGGCCGCGGCCTCGGTGGACGACGTCGGTTCGGCCGCGGCTCGCGCGACCGCCAAGGCGGCAGGCGTAGTGGTCGATGACACCGCGGTAACGCCACAATCGTGCACGGCATCACCGCCGAGCGCGAACTGCCGATCATCAAACGCATTGCGCTCGGCTCGCTGCGCAACAAGTTGGTGTTCATCCTTCCCGGCGCGATGCTGCTTAGCCAGTTCGTCCCGTGGCTGTTGAGTCCAATCCTGATGCTCGGCGCCACATACCTGTGTTACGAAGGCGCGGAGAAGCTGTGGAGTGCGCTGCGCGGCAACGGTTCCCAGGCCAGGAGGCCGAAAGACGAACAGCAAGTGGTGACCGGGGCGATCCGGACCGACGTCATCCTCTCCGCCGAGATCATGGTGATCGCGCTCAGCGAAGTGGCCGACTTGGCTTTTCTGCCAAGGCTTGTCGTCTTGATCGTCGTTGCGCTGGTGATCACTGGCGCGGTGTATGGGGTGGTGGCGGCGATCGTCAAGATGGACGATGTTGGGCTGCGGCTGGCCGAGACGTCGTCTCGGGTCGGGCAGCGGCTCGGTCGCGCCCTGGTCGCTGGGACGCCCAGGTTGTTGTTCATGATCGCGGCGGTCGGAACGGTTGCGATGCTGTGGGTGGGTGGCCACATCCTGTTGGTGGGCAGCGATCAGATCGGTTGGCACACCCCATACGGCTTGGTGCATCATCTCGATGAACAGGTGCGCCACGCGGTCGGGTCCCTAGGTACCGTCGTGGCCTGGCTGGTCAATACCGGCGTGTCGGCGGCGCTCGGACTGATTGTCGGGGCAGTAGCGGTCACGCTCGTGCACCTGCTGCCGTTTCGTCGGGTGGGTTAGGCGCCGGCGTGCGCCGTCAAATGAAGTCCGAGCCGCCGTCGGCATTCACCGTCGCGCCGGTCACATAGCCGTTGCGCCGCGACACCAGGTAGGCGGTGATGGAAGCGACCTCCTCGGGAAGGCCGGCGCGGCCCAGATCGCACGGCTGGTGAAAGTATTTGTCAATCCAGGCCATGACGTCGTACGGGTTGGTGGCATCGAGTCCGTCGGCGGCCAGCAGGTCTTTGAGCTGTTCGGTAAAGCTGGCCGTGACGATGGTTCCCGGGCACACGCAGTTCACCAGGATGCCGTCCTTGGCCAGGCTCTTCGACAGGTTCTTGGTCACGCTGGACAGGGCCGCCTTCGAGGCCGTGTAGGCGACCAGGCGTGGGTTCTGTCGCTGAATCGAGTGCGCGGACAGCGTCACAACGCGGGCCCAGTCCGCGGCGCGCAGCAAGGGCAACGCGGCGCGAATCGCCCGGACCCCCGACATCGTGCCCAGCGTGAACGCGGCATCCCAAGCGGCGTCGTCGAGTTCCTCGAAGTACCCGTCGCCCGGTCCGATCGTGTGCACCAGGCAATTGAGTTGCCCCCAGCGTTCGGAGACGGCGGCGAAGGCGCTGGTGATCGATGCGGCGTCGGCCATGTCCGCGCTGATCGCCATCGCGTCGGGAGCGCCGGCCTGACTTAGCCTTTCCACGGCGCTGTCCAGTGCCCGCTTGCCACGGGCGATCACCGCCACGCTGGCTCCTTCGGCGGCCAGGGTCTCGGCGATGGCCAGGCCCATGCCTTTGCTGCCTCCGGTGACGACGGCCTTGGAACCGCTGAAGCCCAGGTCCATCGCATCTCCTCTGCGGGCGGGCGCCTCACATGTCAGTCTGGCGCGGTGATCTGCGCAATGGTGTCCGGCGCAACGCCCAGTCCGCGCAGGCAAAATCGCACCGTGCTCTCGCGAACCTCGTCGCGTCGGCAATCCCCGGAGGCCCACTGCTGTTCCGTGTTGGCCCACACCACGCCCTGAATGGAGCGCGCCTCGCTGTGCGGGTCGACGTCGTGGAACACTTCCTGGGCCACGCCGAGGTGAAGCTGCTCGATGAGCGGCTCAAGCGTTTCGGCGTATGCGGGTTCGACCAGCTCGGGGGCGTTGAGCAGATGTGATTGAGCATCCATGGACAGGTGACGCAGGTCTGCCTTGACCGCGTCGCCGAAAGCCAAGTCGAGGCGGCCGTCGATCCAGGCAGCCACTCCTTCGATTGGATTTGTCGCTTTGGCCATGAGCGTTCTGAGCCGCACCGCTTCGACCCGGGCGACCTCGAGGAACATCGCGGCTACCAGTTGGTCTTTCGACTCGAAATGCCGGTAGAACGCCCGGGTGCTGAGTTGGGCCCGGTCCAGGACGGTCGCGACGCTAAGTCCACGAACCCCATGTTCGCGAACCGACATCGACGCGGCGACCAGGATGGCACGCCGAATGCCAGGATCCGGAGCAAGCTTGTGTCGGCGCCGCGTAAGCCGGCTACTCAGGTCCGCCTGGCGGCGGGTGCCCGGGTTGTTCGGATGCGTCATAGATCCGTAGGTACCCACCAGGCGCTTCCGGGACACCCGCAGCCGACATTTCATCGTCGCTGCAATGTCGGACATGTGTTAGCTACCTGCGCGGCAGTGCATTGTGGGTGAGGGGGATGAGCCGCCTTTTACGGGCAATATGTGCGCATCGAGATGTCGACGTAGTCGCCAGCGTGGTTGCTGAGGGCCGGATTGCTCGAACGAAATGCCGCGACGATCTCGTCCACAGTGAGCCCACGACGGAAGTTCTCGCACACCAACTTGCCGTTGTAGATCGCTGCGTTGGGATTGGCGAAGGAGATACCCCGGTCGTTGAGCGCTGCGATGTAGGCGCTGTCCTGCTCAGGAGTTGAGGCGATCGTCGTCGTGGTGGTTGGGGCGGCCGTCGGCGTTGGCGCAATCTGGGTGACCGACCGCGGCTTCGAGGCCTTGCCCGGCGAGCTCTCCGTGGACAGGGCCCAGCCACCGATCACGATCACCGCCGCAAACCCGAGACCGAGCAACAGTAGGGCCGCGGCCCTGGCCAAGGTGGTGCGCCAGGACTGGACGAGCGACGCCGGTTCAGCAGCAAGCTCCTCGCCGCGACCATCGGGGATGTCCGGGACATCGGGCAGGTCTGGGCCGGGGTCGCGGACGTCGCTGACGTCCTGTCCGCGCGACCAGGCCGTCTCGACCGTGTCGGTGGGTGCGGGACTGGGGACGGCTGCCGTCTTGTCGCCGTCGAGTGCGGCGGTCTTGTCGGAAGCCGGGACCGGCTCGGCCATGAGGGCCATGGTAGCCATCGACTCCGTCACCCGATGTGGGCCAACGGCGGGCGCCCGCTTTATGTGAGGTGACGGTCACGCCACCTGGCGAATCGGCCCGTCGGTGCGTGTATCGCCGCCATCACCGAGCTCATCGATGAAGCCACCGAACTCGCGTGCTCGGCGGGCTCGGCGACCGGCGGTCCATCACCCTCCCACCACGTCGGCCGCAATAGTGCCGTCGTCACCGGAATCGCGTCCTCGACGCTGCTGCGGCCCCACTCGTAGGCACGGTCGATGGCGCCGGCCGAGGGGGCCAGGTTGATCGGTGACAGCGTCGGCTGGAACCTGACCAGGTGGTCGGCATACGGCAAATTGCGCACCATCTGCAGCTGGATCGCCTGGGTAATCGGGGCCAGCCACATGTGCCGGGAGTCCCACTGCGGATGGAAGCAATCAAAGGCCAGGTAGCACGCGTTGCGGGTGCCGAGCTTTCCGTCACGCACCCGCTTCCACGCCAATTCGACCGGCACGTTGCTGGCCGCGCAGCCGTCGACGATCGCCGCGATGTCTTGGTCGGCGCAGAGGGCATCGAGCATGTCGAGCATGCGGTCATCACTGGTTTCGTGGTGCAGCACGCCGGGAACGGCAGACGAAAACGACGCCGCGTCGACGACGTCGAAGTCGCGATCGGGGTCATCGCCGCTGACCACGATCGGTTTGACCACCCGCAAGTCGATGAAGGCGGAAACCTGCCACATTCGGGCTGCGACCAGCGGGCCGATGCCGATGGGCTGGAAGGGCAGTGAGCGCAGTTGCAGCGCCGCCAGTTCCGGACGGCGAAACCGGGATGGCAGTGCGGAATACGGTTGCTTTCGCACGCCGGAGACCACGACATCGAACGGAATCGTCAGATCTGACATGCGGAGCCGGATGTTGTCTTCACGGCTGAGCAGCGATAGCGCGAATTGGTCGAAGCGCAGGGCGAACATCCCGGCCAAGCCGTGGCGGCGGCGCAACCGCTCGGGGCCCAGAATGGCGCGATAAGACACCGTCTTGGCCCATTCCACATAGTCGTCGATCGGCACCGGCAGGCAACGCGCCACCAGACTGCCGATGATCGACCCGAACGACGACCCGATCATGTAGTCAGGCGTTTGGCCGGCCTCCAGGAGGCGCTGGATGCCGCCGATGTAGACGAACCCCGCGCCGCCCCCGCCGCCGAGGATGGTGACGAGCTTCTTGTAGCCGACTTCGGAGTCCAGTTCGGCCGCAGAGAAGTCGCTGCCGTGGCGTTCGATCAGCACTCGCCGTTGGTCGTCTTGGTCGGCGGACAAACCGTCGAGCGCGGTGCGTGCGGCCTTGAGCGCGGTGATCGGATCTGGCTCTTCGCGCAGCGGTCCATACAGGGTGTCGCTGACCCGGGACCGCCACGGAGCGACTTCGGCGCCCACCGAGATGTCACCGCGTCCGCGGCTGCCGCCCGGACCCGCGGCTCCCGGTTCGAAGTCGGCGAGTCTGGCGAAGTTGAGGATGTAGCGCAGCTTGCGCAGCTCCTCGTCGCTCAACACGCCCGGGTTGGCCAGGTGCTGCCGGATCAGCCTGCTTTCCATCTTTTGCAGCAGCTGGGCCGGCTCGGCCGATGGGAGATCGACGGTGTCGAGGGAATCATCGATGTCCTGAGTCTCGGCATCGATCTTGTCGACCAGGTCCAGTGCGGCGTGACGGCGAGCAAAACGGCTGCCTATCAACTCGGCGAACGGAATGTGCATCAGATCAACCCTCTCATGGCGATCATCTGCGCATGGCTACCGCCCGGGGGGCACCGAGACGGTCGGCAGAGCCGAGCTGCCCGGCCAGCAGCCCAGCGGGCTGATGCCCTTGTTGATCGCGGCCGTAATGCAGTTCTGCACCACAACGTTGGGGTCGTTGCTGATTGAGCGGGACAAGATCTCGTTGGCCTTGGCCTGAGCCTCGGCGGTGCGCTGCGCCTCCACGGCGATCGAGGTCTGCGCGCGCTGCTGGTTGAGCTGGTTGATCTTGTCCTCGGTGCCCTGGTCGTACTGGATGGTCGGAACGTTGACGTCGAAGATGTCGACTTGGCCGCCCACGTCCTGGCGCATGATGTCGGCGGCTCGCTTGGCCAGGTTGGGCAGAGGGGACACGTCCAGGTTTTGCGGGTCCAGTGGGTTGAATGCGGCGAACACCTCGTTGAGGGCAACCGACAGATTCCGCTCGATGAGGTTGACCCGCACGTTGTCGAAGGTTTTGTACTGCTGGAAGAGTTCGGGTGCGGCCGACTGCTTGAGCTGCCAGCGGATACTGACGTCGGCCAGGGCCGTGGATTGGTTGCCCAGCCGCACGGTGATGCGCTGGTCGCTGTTGCCTTCCTTGACGTACTTGTCGATCTGCACCGCGCCGTCCATTTGGTGGGTCATCTGCCAGGGCCATTTGCCGTGGAAGCCGTTGTTCAGGCTCACCCCGTTGGGGCGGCCGAAGGTGGTGACGATCGCGATCTGCCGGGTCCCGACGATGGTGAAGCAGCCCATCAGGAAGAACAGGACCGCCGCCCCAAGGGCGCCGAGGGTCACGATCTTGCCGCGTAGGCGCGCTTTGTCATTGCTGGCGAACTTCCACAGCAACGCCGCCACGGCGGCGCCGATCAAGCACATGGTCAACATCACGATCTCCCACGTCATCCCTACGCTCCTTCTCCCGCTCGGGTGATGCCGATCGGGCGCGGCATTGCTCAGTTGGGTTCAGCCAGGCCCAGCCAGGTGCGGCCGGGTACGTGCAGACTAGGCGTTGGCGCGACCTGGCCGGGTGCAACGCCCGAGAATGTGGCGTCCGCGGCGGGCTTCAGGTGCCGCAGTAGGTCCGGTAGGCGCCGAAATCCTCGGGCGCCGGGCCGGCGTAGCGCTCGAGCCCAGGCCTTTCGACATAGGGGTCCGTGACCGCATCCAAGAGCCGGCGGAACGGATCGAGGTTGCCGTCGGTCGCCGCGGTCAGAGCCTCCTCGACGAGATGGTTGCGGGGGATGTAGATCGGATTGACTCCGTCCATCAATTCGGCATCCGGCCCCAGGTTCTGCCAGCGTGACAGCCAGTCGTCGAATCCGCTTGGGGCGTCAAACATTGCGCGGGCCGCGCCGCCATCTCCACGGGCCGCTGCCGCCAGGTGCCGGAAGAACGAGGTGTAGTCGACCTGGCCCTGCCGCAGGAGCTGCAGCAGCTCGTCGGCCAGGGGCTTGACCACCTCGGCCTCGGTCACCGCCGGCAAGCCGAGTTTGGCTCGCATACCGGAGCACCAGACGGCGTCGTAGCGGGTGCGGAATACCCCGAAGGACTTCTCGGCGAGGGCGATGCCCTCCTGCATGTCGTCGGCGAGCAGCGGCAGCAGGGCCTCGGCAAAGCGGGCCAGGTTCCAGCCCGCGACGACGGGCTGGTTGGCGTAGGCGTAGCGGCCCCAGTGGTCGATCGAGCTGAACACCGTTTCGGGGTCGTAGGCCTCCATGAAGGCGCACGGCCCGTAGTCAATGGTTTCGCCCGAGATGGTCATGTTGTCGGTGTTCATCACCCCGTGCACGAACCCGATCAACATCCAGCGCGCCAGCAGTGCGGCCTGGACCGCGACCACCTCTTCGAACAGCGCGAGGTAGGGGCGCTCGGCATCCGCGGCGCCGGGGTAGTGGCGGGCGATGGCGTAGTCGGCGAGGCGCCACAGCAACTCGACGTCGCCGGTAGCGGCCGCGTACTGGAAGCTGCCCACCCGCAGGTGGCTACGGGCGACCCGGACAAGCAAGGCGCCGGGCAGTGGTGTCTCGCGCTGAACCTGGCGCCCGGTACCCACGACGGCCAGGGACCGCGTTGTCGGGATGCCCAACGCGTGCATCGCCTCGCTGACGATGTATTCGCGCAACATCGGCCCAACCACGGCCAGGCCGTCGCCACCGCGGGCGAACGGGGTGCGCCCGGAGCCTTTGAGGTGAATGTCCTACAGGCGCCCATCGGTATCGGCGATCTCGCCGAGAAGCAGGGCGCGGCCGTCGCCCAACCGCGGGACGAACCCGCCGAACTGGTGCCCGGCGTAGGCCTGCGCCACCGGAACCGCTCCGCTGGGTAGCAGACTGCCGACCAGGAACCGGACTCCTTCGGAACTGCGCAACCACGTGGAGTCGAGTTTGAGCTCGCCCGCCAACGGTTCGTTGAGCACCAGCAGCCGCGCGTCTGGCGGCACCTCGGCCTGCCAGCGAACGGCCAGCTCCGGCAAGTCCCGCAAGAAGTGGCTTTGCAGAGCGATGGTTAGATCCGGTGCAGCGCTCATCACACCAAGCCTACGGACGGGTCAGCCACTCGGGCGTGTCCATTCCCTGTCGGATGATTACCTCCTAGGCTTGCGTGCCATGTCGATCGATCGTGCCGCGCTGGTTGCGGGCAGTCTGCGTTGTGCCTCCGGTATCTCATTTCTCGTCGACCCGGTACGGGCGAACCGGCTTTGGGGTGCGGGTGCGCAGGAGTCGTCGCCGACGGCGCGGCTGCTGTTGCGGTCGATGGGCTATCGCGACGCCCTCATCGGAGGGCTGCTGGCGACAGCTGCGGTGCGCGGCAAGAACACCCGTGGCTGGTTCCTGGCTTCGGCTGGCGCGGACGCAGCCGACCTGCTCGGCGGGATCAGCGTGCATGACGAGCTGAAACGGCTACAGCAGATCGTCGCCCTCGGCGGCGCAGTCGTCGGTATCGGAGTGGGGCTCTGGGGTGCCGCGCGGCCGGCCACCGAAGCCAGTGCGTCCCAACTCGGGTAGGAGCAAGCATGCGTGTCGGAGTCCTGAGGTTTGTCACCGATGAAGGCATCGGCCCTGCGGAGCTGGGCGCGGCACTCGAAGAGCGTGGGTTCGAGTCGCTGTTCCTCGCCGAGCACACTCACATCCCGGTAAACAATCAGAGCCCGTATCCGCCCGGCGGGCCAATTCCGCGCAAGTATTACCGCACGCTGGATCCGTTCGTGGCGTTGACGGCGGCGGCGGTGGCGACCGAGTCACTCGTCTTGGGCACCGGCATCGCGTTGATCCCCGAGCGGGATTCGATCGTGACGGCCAAAGAGGTGGCATCGCTGGACGTGGTGTCCGCCGGGAGGTTCTGCTTCGGTGTGGGTGTGGGGTGGCTGCGAGAAGAAGTCGCCAATCACGGTGTTGATCCGGCGGTGCGAGGACGGGTCACCGATGAGCGGCTGGGCGCGATGATCGAGATCTGGACCCAGGACAACGCCGAATATCACGGGAAATATGTCGATTTCGACCCAATTTGCTGCTGGCCGAAGCCGGTGACCAAGCCCCATCCGCCGCTGTACATCGGGGGAGGGCCGGCAAGCTTTGGCCGCATCGCCCGCCTAGGTGCCGGATGGATCGCGATTAGCCCGTCGCCGCAGCTGTTGGCCGGTCCGCTCGAAGAACTGCGCTCGCTGGCCGGTGAGGACGTGGCGG
This sequence comes from Mycobacterium ulcerans subsp. shinshuense, assembly GCF_002355775.1. Taxonomy (NCBI): domain Bacteria; kingdom Bacillati; phylum Actinomycetota; class Actinomycetes; order Mycobacteriales; family Mycobacteriaceae; genus Mycobacterium; species Mycobacterium ulcerans. The sequence goes on from NZ_AP017624.1 coordinate 1,701,439, forward strand.
TGACGGTGTGCCTGTCGGATGAGACGAAGGTCAGCGACCTCGAGGGTTACCTGCCGCTGGGGGTCGAACGAGTCCTGCTGGGATTGCCGACCGAGCCTCGCGACCAGACGTTGCGATATCTTGACCAGATGGAATCCGAACTGGTCCAGTTGGGATAAGACCGCAACCCAGTCAAGTGTGGGGGCAGGCCTCTTTCTGCGCAAAGTGGTTGTGGTTATTCAGATTTCGTGCCGATACCCGGATCTGGACGGGATCTGTAGCCGTGATGCGCCGAAAATTATTGTAATTTGCGTAATTTCGGTCATTCATGCTGAATTGTGCTTATATTGCTTGACTTTCGTCGGGATCGGCGAGCTAGGGTGGTGGCGTGAATCTCCACTTGAACGCGGACCTGCAAGCCCGCTATCACCGCTTCGTCGAAAGGGTGCGCACATCAGGCGAACTCTGGGTGCTGATTGGACCCGAGGCGCGGGGAGCGTGGGTCGAATCGAACCACTACGTGACCGAGGACGACGAGCCCATCCCCGTGCATCTGGTCTATTCGGCTGCAGCCTATGCGCGCCAGCACGCCACAGGGGCGTGGGCGGCATACGAGCCGGCGGCGTTGGAGCTGGACCAGTTCCTGGCCGGGCCGCTTCAGCACATGCACCAGAGCGGCGAGATGCTGGGCCCCGACTACAACGCCGATCTCGCGGGAGTCGAGATCGAGCCCATCGACCTGGCCCGTGCCCTGCTGGGGGAAGAGCAGCCGTAGCCCGCGCAGTGGAGCCGTTGGCTAGCTCCCGATTCGGCCCAGCAGCCGACGAATCGGGCCCTGCGACTCACCGGTCTCCGGCTGTCGATTGGCATAGGGCCACGGCTGGTTGCGCTCCGGCACCGACGAGGCCCGCTGCTGTTTGAGCTGCATCCGCAGATGCTGACGCAGCTCATGCAACTCGGGGTCGGTCCAACGATTGTCGGTCTCGATTGGATCGGCAGTCAGATCGTAGAGTTCCCACTGGTCGTCCACCGGGTCGGTGCGATAGGTCTCGCCGCCCACACCGTTGCTGGCCAGGTGACGTACCCCGGGCTCGGTCCAGGTTGCCGGGTCGTCAAAGGTGCGCACCAGCTTCCACAAGTGGCCGGCGCCTCCGGGGGCGTCGGAGTCCTCGACCCGCACCACCAGCCCTTCGAAGTTGGCGGCCACGTGCGCGGGCAGCTTGATGCGCAGCGGCGCTGGGGGATTGACCGTGCGTCCCAGCTGTCGGGACAGCAGCGATGCGCCGGTGTCGCCTTCGAGCACGTTGTCGCGTGTCATCAGGTAGATCGCTCGATCTTCGTCGGCGGGGGCCCCGTCGACCACCGCCATCAGATCCCGACCGGGCAGCGGGTGCACCTCGGTGAATGATTCGGCAAGGTTTGCGGCGACGGCCTCGGTGTCGATGCCGGCCGCGCTAAGCAGCGTCGGCACCAGGTCGACGTGCGATGTTGGGGCCGAAACGGTGCGTGCCGTGGTCGCCTCATTGCCGACTCGGGCGATGACGAACGGAACCCGGGTGGCCTCGTCGTAGAGGTTGAACCACTTCTGATGCAGCCCGCCATGAGCCCCGAGCAGATCACCGTGGTCGGATGTGCGGACCAGGACGGCGTTGTCGGATCCGCCCTCGGTCACCGCGCGGCGGACCCGGTCAATCGGCCCGTCGTTCTCGGCGTGCAAGCGGTAGTAAAGATCGCGGTAGCGCTGCGCGTTGCGCTGGTAGGTGCGCTTGATCGCCGGTGCCACGCCGTATCCGGTGTAGTACGCCTGCCGGAATGCGATCTGTGCGGCCGGCTTTGTTCTCAGGTCCTCGTCGGCGGTGGGTGGTGCCGGCACATGTGGGGGGTCTAGGTGCGACGGCTTCAACGGGCCGAATCGCACCCAGGCCGGGAACAGCACCACGTCGTGCGGGTTGATGAAGCTGGCCACCAGCAAGAACGGACGCAGCGTCGCTTCGTCGCCGGCACGGCGGCGCGCATAGCGGTCCTCGAGCCACGCAACAACTCGATCGGCGATCAGCGGGTCACGACGGAAACCGCTGTTCGCGTTGCCCGCGCCATGCGGCTCGGGGCCCACCCAGCCGGAAAAGCCGTACGGGCCGAGCGGGTCGGCGTCGAGGTAGCGCTGTACGGCCGCCGGGTCGATCTCGCCGTCGTCGTCGTTGGTGGCCAGCGAGAGGCCGGTGTCGGGGTCTTCCAAATCGGCATGCGAGATGTGCCATTTGCCGTCGTAGTGGGTGTCATATCCCGCCGCGCGGAACCAGTTGCCCAGAGTCGGTACCTCGCCCGCCCGCAGCCAGCGCAGCCGGGAGTCGTCGAACCGTTTGCCGATGCCATCGGTTTGCGTGACACCGTGCAGGTCGGGGTACTGGCCGGTGAAGATCGTCGGGCGACTCGGCACACAGGCCAGCGATCCTGTGTAGTGCCGGGCGAAACTCACCCCGTGTTCGTCGAACCAGCGACGGCCGGTGAGGGTGCGCTGCCGCCAAGCCAGGACGTCGGCCGACTCGTAAGGGGGAACCGCGCGCTCCTCGTCGGTCATGATGATGACGATGTCGGGGCCCTCAGGCATGCGTTTTCTCCAATCGGCTCGCCAATCCGGCAAGCATCGCGTCGGACTGCTTGGCCAGCACGCGCAGCGCAACCCGCTCCGCCATCTGAGCCAGCCGGCCGGTCCCGACCTCTACCGTGCTCGTGAGATCCACGATGGTGGCGTTACCGCTTCGGCGCAACCTCCAGTGGTTGGCGACCTTGCGGAGGCGGTTGGGTAGGCCCTCGATGTCATAAGCCAGCGAGGTGGGCGGGTCGAACGCGGTTATGCGTTCCACCAGGGTGTTGCGGCCCACCTGTACGCGGCGGGTGGTGCCCACCGGCTCCCCGTCGGGGCCCTCATTCAACACGCACGAATGGTCGATGCCGTCAGCCCACGTGCTCAGGGCGCCGAAGTCGGCGAGTACGTTCCAAATCGCCTGCGGCTCGGCCACTATGGTCCGGCTACGGCTGATATCTGCCACTCAGCCATCCAACACTATGCGGCAGGCTCGCGCGCCAAGTTGGTATGTTCGCGTCCTCGACGCGGGACGCGGCCGCCGTTGCCCGGCCGGGTCGGCGATGCGGCGGCGCGGGGTCACGATGGCAGTGATCGGACCTGCCCCTCGAACACCGTTCCCCAAATGGGGAGGTCTTTGAGGCCGTCGACGCCGACCTGGTAGGGGTCGTCGTCGAGGACGGTGAAGTCCGCGTACTTGCCGGCGCGGATCGATCCGAGGTCGTTTTCTTTGCGCATGATCCAGGCGGCGTCGATGGTGATGGCCCGCAGTGCGGCGTGCAGGCTTATCCGCTCCTGCGCGCAGTTGAGGTTGCCGTTGATCGTGATCCGTCGGGCCGCGACCCAGGCGAGGGTCAGCGGGGCCAGTGGCGCCATGGGGCAATCGGAATGCAGGCCGAACGGGACGCCGAGGCGTTCGAGTGATCCCAGGCGCACCAGCTCGGCGCCGCGGTCGCTGCCGAGCCATTCCGAACTGTAGATATCGCTGAGTAGGTAGTGGTAGTAGGGATTGGCGGAGACCACCATGCCCAGCTCCCGCATCTGCAGGTTCTGTTCCTCGGTGGTGTAGCCGAAGTGTTCCAGGACGGTGCGGTGACCGATCCGGGGATGGATCCACTGCAGGTGGCGTACCAGGTCGATCAAGGCCTCGGCACTGAGGTCGCCGACGGTGTGGGCGTGCAGTTGGTAGCCCTCCCGCCAAAAGACCTCGGCCCAGGTCCGCGTGACTTGCAGCGGGGCCATCCACATCCCGGTGTGGCCGTCGAGGTAGCCGGGATACCCGAACTGGGCCATTCCGCTGAAGATCGCACCGTCCATCATGAGTTTGAAGTGGTGGTCAAACCCGACTCGTCCGGAGGTCATTTGCGCCCACTCCGCGACAACGGCCACGGCCTCCTGCGGGGTGACACCGCGGGCCAGGAAATCAGAGATCAACGGGGTGAGCACGATCCTGGACGGTGCGTCGATCTCCCGCGAGATCCTGTTGATCAGCCGGATCTCGTTTTCCGGATTGCCCATGCTGCCGACGCCCATGTCCAGACAGGTCGTGACGCCGGCTAGGTGGACCATGCGGAAGAAGTTGGCCATGCCTTCCCCATACCGGGCGGGTTCGAACAGGAGTTGCGGCAGGCGGCTGGCGCCGACCAGGGCCATTGCGCCGTTCTCCCAGAAGCGTCCGCGCTCCCAGTCCACCTCGGGAAGATCGGCGAACTGCTGCTCGCTGAGCCCCATCCAGTCGATCGCGCCATCGTTGGCGATCAATTCATGGAACGACCGGTGCCAGAGGATGACGGGCCGGGTTCCGAACATCGCGGTCAGCTCGGGGCGCCCGATCGGCCCGTGCCAGAGCGGGTGGTAGCCCCAGGCCACGAACGGCACGCTCCAGTCCGGGTGGGCGTCGACCAGTTCCCGCAACCGCGTGCGGAACGCGTCCGGGGTCGTTGCGCCGGCAAAACGTCCGGTCGGCAGGTTCCAATCCTCGGGAGCGAGGAACGGAAACTGAGTAAGCACCGCAGGCAATGAGGGGTGCACGTGCGGGTCGATGAAGCCGGGAAGCGCCACCTTGTCGGACAGCCGCTCGTCGACCACGTATTCGTGGCGATTCAGCCAGGGGCGCATCGAGTCCAGCGAACCGACGGCGACAATCCGGCCGTCGGCCACCGCGACCGCGGAGGCCTCCGGTAGTGAGGGCGTCATCGTCAGCACCTTGCGGGCCGGGAAGACAGTGATCGGATGCGTGGGGCCCTCGGACATATGGCCAGCTTGCTCCACGGGCTCACCCCAGCGGTACAAATCAACGAAATCGGCGGCCGTCGGCTATTTCAGTTCCGCTAGAGCTAGTTTCGCCGCATTGGCGCCACACATGCCATGGGCGCCCGGCCCCGGCGGCGTCGCGGCCGAGCAGATGTAGGTGCCCGGCACCCCGGTTCGATAGGGCGACAATGTCACCCGCGGTCCAAAGGTCAGCTGGCGGATATCTTTGGCGCCCGTCATGATGTCGCCGCCGACGTAATTCGGGTTATATCTGGACATCTCGGTGGTGCTGCGGACGGTCTGCCCGACGATGTGCTCCCGGAATCCGGTGCGAAACGCTCGATCTGCGCGATGATCGCGGCGGTGGCGTCGCCGGTGTAGCCGTTGGGGACGTGTGCGTAGGTCCACAGCGGATGGATATTGCCGACCGAGCGCTCAGGATCGGCCAGGTACTGCTGCCCGACCAGAACGAATGGTCGTTGTGGCATCCGTCCGGCATGGACCTCGCGTTCGGCGGCGGCGAGCTCGGCGTAGGGGCCTCCCAGATGCACCGTCCCCGCCCGGCGGGCCTGCGGGTTGGTCCATGGTACGGCGCCCTCGATGGCGAAGTCGACTTTGAATGCGCCTGGCCCGCGCCGAAATTTGTTGTAGGCGCGGGCAATCCGCCCGGGCTTCCGGTCGCCGAGGATGCCGGCGACGGCGTCCGGCGCGAGGTCGAACATGGTCACGTCCGCCGGTGGCAGCTGCGATGCCGTCTGTACCCGTACGCCCGTTTCGATCTTGCCGCCCAGCTCGTCCAACGTTGCCACCAGCGCGTTGGTGATTGACTGCGAACCGCCGGCCGCTACTGGCCAGCCGTGCCGGTGGCCTGCGGTGATGATGCCCAGGCCGATGGCTGAGGTCATCGGGTAGTGCAGTGGCCGAAACGCATGCGCGGCAACGCCTCCGAACAATGCCCGGCCCTGGTCGGTGCGAAACAGCCTGGCCAGCACCGAGGCGGGAAGCACCGTCGGTGCACCGAACCGGGCCAATGTGATCGGGTGCCCGGGAATGCTCAGCAGCGGACCCATGATGTCCTCGGCCAGCATGTCGAATCGTTGCGAAGTCCAATCGAACAGGGCCCGCCATCGGCGACCATCGACGCCCAACCCGTCGGCCGTCTGGCCTACCGAACGGTGCAGCACGCCCGCGCTGCCGTCATCGAGCGGATGCACGCAGTCGATATCGGGCAGCAGCCAGCTCAGGCCGTGGCGGTCCAGGTCCAGGCCGGCGAGGAACTCCGAGCCGACGGCCATCGGATGGATGGCCGAACAGTGGTCATGCACCAGGTCGGGCACGATGGCCTCGCTGCTGCGGGCACCGCCGCCCACCTCCTCGGCGGCCTCGAGAACGGTGACCTGCAGTCCGGCTTTGGCCAGGGTGATGGCGGCGGCGAGCCCATTGGGCCCGCCACCAGCCACGATCGCGGTCTGCGATGCACCTTTCATGCCAGCGCCCCATGCTCGCGGTCCTGCCCGTCGCGGATCCGTTCCCGCCTGCCGCCGAGCGACCAGGTCACCTGCGTTGGGATCGGGCCGTTAGGCAGCCACGGTTGCTCGGCCACCGCATCGGCAACCTTCCAGGTGCCGCGCTCGAGCACGCCCAGGGCCGCGTCGATGACCTCGTAGTGCTGCACCTTGCTGCCCCAGGCCTGCGACTCCACCCATACGACGACGAGTTCACCGGGCTCGAACGCGGCCTGTGTCTGCATCGCCGCGATCAGATCTTCGTTGTGCAGGTGACCGTCGCCGAAGTTGAACCCGATCAACGAGTTGCAGATGAACTCGCCTTCCCGCACGGTGCGGGTGTCGATGTCGGGCAGGTTCTTCAGCAGCACCGAGAACAGGCCGCGGCCCTGGCTGTGCATGCTGCGCCAGGCGATCGAGTGCTGCATCGTGATCTCCGCCCACTGCGGCTCATAACCGAAGTCGATGAACTGGTCGAGCTGGTTCTTCGACGACCGGGTGACCTTGTTGAGTTTGTGCTCGGTGCCCGGAGCGAAGGCCCATACCGCGGAGGCCCAGTTGCCGGCGTATTGGCGCATGGACGGCAGGAAGGAGACCTTGTCGGGCCGGAAGTTGCCCAGGATCGGGAAGAACAGCAGTGCGGCGACGATGGCGGCCAACAGCCATGGCGACGACATGGAGGTCACGCCGTAGCCCTGCCAGGCCGGGAAGCCCAGGAACAGAAAGATCGTGGCGTAGGCGAACAGCACGTTCCATTCCAGCGGGACCGCCAGCGGGAACGTCGAAATGATGAACAGGTGGAACGACACCATCAAGGCGGCGGCCGCCAGGGTCAGCCACTTGTTGGTGGAGAACAACAGCGTCAGCGGGGCGAGGACTTCTACCGTGGTGCCGGCGGCGTGGGCCATCAGCTCGGCAAGCCGAGACGGGCGCAGGTCCCGCGGAAAATTGCGGTAGTGGGCCCGCTTGAGCCACCTGAACGCAATGGCCGGGCTGTTGCTCACCATCGGGGGGATGACGTTGGCGAAATGCTTGCCGAACTTGGATGCGCCGGCGCCCACCCATACGACAACGATCAGTAGCTTGAGCGCGATGATCATGTCCGCGAAGTTCGCGAATCCCAGCACCGCGAAGAAAAACATCGCCGGCAGATACTGCTCGCCGCGGGCGCCCAGGAAGATCGTCTTGTCGCGCAGTCCCACCAGGACCAGCAGCACCATCGGCGCGATCAGCAGTGCGGGACTGACCAGGCCGGATGTGTTTCCGGGAAGCGCCGCCGACAGCGAGTCACTGGGCACGCCGGGCGAAAACAGCGCAACCGCCACACTGACCAGCAGGGCGACATAGAGCGCAACGTCCAACAGAGTGCGCCGGTCGCCCTTGGTGAACGGCACCCATTTCCATGGCCGCAGCCGGATGGTGCCGGGGCGGGTCCAGAAACGAATGCCGCCGGTCATCGGCTTGATCTTGCCGGCGAGGGGCCCCAGGAACCGGCGACGCCAATGGATTCCAGCAGCACCGTCCACAGGATGACCTTCTGGTACACAATCGGTTGGTTCTACCACGCGGCCACGTGCCAGAAGGCCGGCAGCCCTGAGGTCAACGTGGCAACGATGACCCCGCCGAGCGCGTAGCCGAAGATGAGCTTCAGGATGTAGATGGCATGCACCATCCGCGGCGACGGGAACCCGTATTCCACCCAGCTCTGGGCGAGGATGCGCCCCCGCTCCATCAGCGGTTTGCGCAGGAATGTGTCCGGATCAACGTCGGGAAAGCGTGGTTTGAAGAATCCCATCGCAGTGGCTCCTTGATTCATTGAAACTTGTTTGGTCAGGTCGAAGGTGGATCGGGACACCGTACGAATCAGGTGATGTGGCCCACACCGTCTCGACCGGATGAAATTGCTTGTTCGCACTGTCCTGGGAGGACAAAAGCACCGCTAAGACCCGGTTCTGTCGGACCCGTCAAGACGTCTAGTGTCGGTTCATGGCGGAACGAAACCGCACCGACGACGCGGTGGTCGGCAAAATCGTGGTCGAGGTCGTGTACCGCCTTAGCGCCCAATTAGCCGAGGCGACCGCATCGATTCAAGGCACCCTGGAACGCGAAATCGTCGAGCTGCGCGGTGACGTGCAACTGCTGGACCTTCTCCACGCCAGCGTCGAGGGAAACGTGGCCGCGGTGCTCAACGCGATCCACTACGACATTCCGATCGAGCGCGTTGAGTCTCCGACAGCGGCGCTGGAGTACGCCAGGAGGTTGGCGCAGCGGGGGGTGCCGGTCAATGCGCTGGTGCGTGCCTACCGGCTTGGTCACAAAGAGATGCTGGAGCGAATCATCGATGGGGTCCAGGAAGCGGGCGCCGATCCCGCGCTGAGCCTTGATGTGTTCAACCGGATCTCCGAGGTCACCTTCAACTACATCGACTGGATCTCGCAACAGGTCGTGGCGGCCTACGAGGCCGAACGCGACCGGTGGCTGGAAAACCGCAGCCGAGTCCGCAATGTCCGGATCGCGGAGATTCTCGATGGCGGCGACATCGACACCGACGCGATGACCAAGTCGATTCGCTACCCGTTGCGAAAGGTGCATCTCGCGCTCGTCTTGTGGTTCCCCGATGACGCGACCGACGGTAACGAGTTCGAGAGGCTGGAGCGGTTCTTGGACGAACTTGCCGAGCACCTGGGTACGGGCAATGCGCTGTTCGTGGCCGCGGATCGGATCACCGGGTGGGGGTGGATCCCGTTGCGGGCCAATGATGCTGGCCTGACCGGGCGGGTCCGTCGCTTCGTCGCGGGCCACACCGATGCGTCGCACGTCGCATTGGGCCAGGCGTTGCCGGGCGTCGAAGGGTTCCGGCGGGCGCACCGTCAGGCGCGAAACGCACACCGTGTTGGTGTCGCGGTGGGTGCATCCGCGCCGGCGGTCATGGCGGTCAGCGACGAGGGACTGTCCGCGGCCGCATTGATGGGTGCGGATCTGCCGGACGCCGGGGCCTGGGTGCGCGAGACCCTGGGCCCGTTGTCCACCGATTCGGACAACGATGCCGTGCTGCGCGAGACGCTTCGGGTCTTCCTGCGCGAAGGGGGTAGTTACAAGGCGGCGGCCGAGCGCCTGCACCTGCACTACAACTCGGTCAAGTACCGGGTTGCCCGGGCGGTCGAGCGTCGGGGCCGGCCGATCGACGACGAGCGGCTCGACGTCGAGATGGTGCTACTGGTCTGCCAGTGGTTCGGCGCGGTGGTGCTCGGCCCCGAGCGGTGAGGGTGCCGGCGCCGTGGGTACAGGTCGTTGGAGGCAATCGGTGGCGTTACCGCTACGGTTTAGGTAATACGCCCGACTAATAGAACGAAGATGGCGGCAGAACAAGCAATGTACGAACAGGTCAATAGCTACGTCGTGGATCCTGCCGACGTGGGTTCACGCATCGACCCAGTGCTGGCCCGGAGCTGGTTGCTGGTCAGCGGCACGCATGCCGACCGATTCCAGGCCGCGTCGCATTCTCGCGCCGACATCGTCGTGCTCGACATCGAGGATGCGGTCGCCCCCAAAGACAAGGGCAGCGCTCGCGACAATGTGGTGCATTGGCTCGGTGACGGCAATGCCGACTGGGTTCGCATCAATGGCTTCGGCACCCCGTGGTGGGCCGACGACATAGCCATCCTGGCTGGCAGCTCGGTCGGTGGTGTCATGTTGGCGATGGTGGAATCGGTTGACCATGTCACCGAGACCACCAGGAGGCTGCCCAACGTGCCGATCGTGGCATTGGTCGAGACGGCCCGTGGCCTGGAGCGCATCACCGAAATCGCGTCGGCCAAGGGCACCTTCCGGCTGGCTTTCGGCATCGGTGACTTCCGCCGGGATACCGGCTTTGGCGAAGACGCCACCACGCTGGCGTACGCGCGGTCACGATTTACCATCGCGGCCAAGGCGGCCGGCCTGCCGAGTGCGATCGACGGGCCGACCATCGGTTCCAACCCGCTCAAACTCATCGAGGCCAGCGCGGTCTCGGTGGAGTTCGGGATGACGGGCAAGATCTGTTTGTCGCCGGAGCAGTGCGCGGTGGTGAATGAGGGGCTGTCCCCGTCGCAAGATGAGATCGGCTGGGCGAAAGAGTTTTTCGCCGAGTTCGAACGCGATGGGGGAGAGATCCGAAACGGCTCCGACCTGCCGCGTATTGCCCGCGCAACCAAGATCCTGGATCTGGCGCGTGCCTACGGCATCGAGGCCTCTGACTTCGAGGACGAGCCGGTGCACTCACCCGCGCCAACCGACACCTATCACTACTAGTCACTACTAGGTTGTGACGGGCTAGGCGGCGTGCCGGGCGAGTGAAATGCCTACCCTGACCTCGAGTTCGCTGGCCGTGACGGTCTGCACCCGCGGCGGGGCGCCGGATCGATAGCTTGTTCCCGTTGGCGTGGTGAATTCAGCTGTGTGCGTGTGGGTTTCGTGCATACTCGTCTCGACTCGCCAACCGTACGCCTCCTTCGCGTAGTTGCAGCGCTCGCACGATCCCAGGCCGTTGTCCGCTGTGGTGGGGCCGCCTTTGGCCCAAGGCCGCGCGTGATCGCGGTGTCGGATCGGGGCGTCGCAGTAGGGAGTGCGACACCGCTGATCCCGCAACTCGATGAAGGCGGCCAGGCCGCGGGGAAATAGCCGCGCTCGTGATTCCATCGCTACCAGCGCCCCGGCTCGGGGATGGGCGTAGAGCCTGCGCAGCGTCGCCCGCGAACGTCCGTCGGCGACAGCGTCGGCGACCATCGTACGGGCGACCGCCGCGGGGATTGGGCCATAGCCGCAGACATTCGCGGGTGCGCTATCGGCTCCCAGCAGTGATTCATCCGTCAGCACCAGGTTGACCGCGATCGGAGTCGAGACCGCCGCGTCGCGCCCGGTGACCCGCTCGACCAGGGTGTCCGCCATCACCTGCCCGCGGGAGCGCCCGTCTCACACCGGGTGTCTGCCGCACGGCGCAGCGCCGCGTACACCGATATGCCCTGGGCCACCGGCAATAGCGCGGTCAGATAGGTCATGGTGTCGGGAGCCGGGCGGATGGTGACTGTCCGTTCCCTCTCGGCCTTGGCCGCCCGGTCGACGACAGCATGTGGGTCCAGCCGGTAGGCGATCGCTTTGGCCGCCGCGGCGACCCGAGCATCACCCATCCCCTCAAGGCCGGACGGGTCGCCACACAATTCGGCATCCAATTCGCGCCGGTGCTCGATGTCCAGACAAGCGCTCTCGCGAACGATCAGGGTGGCCCGCCACTCCGACAGCAACCCGCATTCCAGCGCCGCCAGTGTGTGCGGCATTTCATGCACTAGTGCCTTGGCGAATCCCAGGTGGCGGCTGCCCCGGGCGGGCGAGTCTCGTCGCGCCAGCGCGATCTCATTGGCCAGACCACGTCCACGCCGGGCGGCTGGCACGCCGGCAGCTGATTCGGCAGCTCGGCGTGCCGTGTCCAAGGCGGCCGCCGCGCGAGCCTGGCCTGCTGCGGCCGCCGATTTGACCCTCTCCAGCTCAGCAATGCGCTCGACCAGCGCGGCTTGGTCGGTGGCGGGATCGACAGTCGCCAAGGATTCGAACATGGGTTCGATTCTAGCAGGTTCCACTGACTGGACGACAGCCCCCGATACGCTGGCTGGATGAGCCGCGAGGCCCGGATCCGGGTGGCTCGGATCTATGACGACGTCGAACCCGACGACGGCCAGCGCGTCCTGGTCGACCGCATCTGGCCGCGAGGCATTCGCAAGGACGACCCCAGGGTCGGCATCTGGTGCAAGGGCGTCGCCCCGTCTACCGAGTTGCGTCAGTGGTACCACCACCAACCTGAGCGATTCGACGAGTTCGCGGCGCGCTATGAGGCGGAGCTGTCTGGCAGCGCGGCGCTGGCCGAACTGCACACGCTGGCCCAGGGCGGTGTGGTCACGCTGGTCACCGCTACCCGAGAGGTAGCTGGAAGTCACGTGGCCGTTCTGGCGAATCTGCTGAAAGCCCGCTGAGATTCGTCGCTCGGGGGTGCGCTGCGTGAGACGATCTCCGGGTGCAGCTGGGATTGCATGCGCTGGGAATCGGTGCCGGGGCCGACCGCTCGATGATCGACGCCGTGGCCTGCGCGGCCGATGATGCCGGGTTTGCCACATTGTGGGCCGGCGAGCATGTCGTGATGGTCGACCGGCACACATCGCGCTACCCGTACTCCGAGGACGGCGTCATAGCGATCCCGCCCCAGGCGGACTGGCTGGACCCGATGATTGCGCTGAGCTTCGCCGCCGCCGCCTCCTCCCGTATCACCGTGGCGACCGGGGTGCTGCTGCTGCCGGAGCACAACCCGGTAGTGGTGGCCAAGCAGGCGGCAAGTCTGGACCGGTTGAGCGGGGGACGGTTGACGCTTGGCGTGGGCGTCGGCTGGTCTCGCGAGGAGTTCGCGGCGCTGGGTGTCCCGTTTCAGGATCGTGCTGGTCGTACGGCCGAATACGTCGCCGCGATGCGCACCCTGTGGCGCGACGATCTCGCCTCGTTCACCGGGGAGTTCGTCCGGTTCGATTCGGTTCGGGTGAATCCCAAGCCCGTGCGCGACCGACGGGTCCCGGTCATGGTCGGGGGCAACAGCGATGCGGCGCTGCGCCGCGTCGCGGCCTGGGCGGATGGCTGGTACGGCTTCAACCTCGACGGCGTTGGCGCCGTCCGCGAGCGGGTTGGCACGCTCGACCGGCTGTGTGCCGAGTCGGGCCGCAACCGTGATGAGCTGCGGTTGTCCGTCGCCCTGCGCTGCCCCCAGTCGTGCGACGTCGATGCGCTGGCCGAGCTGGGGATCGATGAGTTAGTGCTGGTTGAGACGCCGCCCGAGGCCGCCGATGCGGCGCAAAACTGGGTTTCGGCGCTGGCAGAAAGATGGCTGTCCACAGTGTGGGTTAGGTAGGCTCCCCGTTGACATGAGTGAAGCCGACACGCTGTTCCCGAGGGAACTGACCGACCTCGACGACGAGGTCCGCAGCGTTCCGCCGCCGCCGGCGCCGGAGGTCCCCAGCCCGTACGCGTTCCGGCTGGCTGATCCCGACGCCGACGCCGAGAAGATCGCTGACTGGATGCGCCGGCCGCACCTGCTCAGGGCCTGGGATGCCGCATGGCCGGCGTCGCGGTGGTACCGCTACCTGCAGGCACAACTCGAGGGCGACTACTCGCGACCCTACATCGGCAGCTTAGATGGCCTGGACTATGGATACCTCGAATTGTATAGGGCTGCAAAAGATCTCATATCAACGCTATATGAGTCTGACCCCTATGATCTTGGCATCCACGCCGCAACGGCTGAACCGAAGTTCGTTGGCCTGGGAAATGCCCAACTCTTGCTGCCGCACTTCGTGGCCAGCGTACTCAATGCCGAACCGCAATGCCGCCGGATCGTCTTTTCCCCGGACTATCGCAGCAGGGGCACCCGCCGATTCTGCGAGAACGGTGGCTGCACATTCCTGGGCGAACATGACCTGCCGGATCGTCGCGTGGCGCTCTACGTGCTACCGCGCACTCTCGACGACGTGCCCGGACTACGCAGCTGAAGGTTCGCTTCAGTAGTCGTAGCGAGCCATCGGGGGTTCGCAGGTGCGCTGCGTCCAGTCCAACGACTCGCTGAACGACATTGCGGCAGGAATCATTTCGCTGGTCACCAGCCCGTGACGGGTGGTCAGGTCCTCGACAATCTCGAAGCTGCGCGCGATCGCCTCGGGTGTGTCGATGATGATCGTGGTTACCGGCACATCGCGGGTGATCCGAAACAGCTTGTCTCCGTGTGTTCTGCGGTCGCCATGAAACCCCCAGATGCCGCGTAGGGCGGTCGCTCCGCGCGCCGCCCCGGACTGCATCAGTCGATGCACCAGGGCACGGTGGATGGGCACCCCCTCGTGGTGACTGGCTTCGGAGGTGTGCACCATCAGCTTCTGCCACAGGTGGCGTCCTTGGTCATCGGTCGGCGGCAGCTGTTGGGGGCGGGCGAACAATCTGCCGTCGTTCTTGCACAGCCGCACCCGTTCGATGGTCAACAGCGGGTTGGTCAGTACGGCGGCGAGTTTGGTGGCGGCGGCGGACACCTGCGCGGCCGTTCCGATGCCGATGATCATGAGCGGAGCGTTGACATTGCGGCCAAAAAAGCGGGCCCGGAATCGTTCGCCATCTGCTGTGCCGTCCACACCAAGAAGTACCGTGGCCCCGGCAAATCCATGCTGCCATAGCAACTCGCAGACGGCATAGGCGGCGGGGGATCCGCCAACCCGGACCTGGCGGCCGACATAGACGGTCAGCTTTGCGGCGTCCGCGGTTTGCTGCTCGATGTCGTTCAATGCTTCGACGCCGTTGTTCCGGGTCACCAGTCGAGCGCGCTCGAGTGTCAACAGCGCCCGGCCGGTCATCGCCGTCACTTCGTCGACCAGCGAGCGGATCTTGGACTCGACATCGACGGCGACGACTGTCACCGGAGGGTCCTCGGACAGGCTCAGCGACTGATCGCTGCGCAGCTCGTGCTTGAGGCCGAAACCGGTGGTACCGCGCAGCATTACGCTCGTGGCGATGCCACGGTTGCCGAACAGATCCAGCATCGCATCGGCCAGGAACCGATTGGTACCCACAACGCGATGCCGCTCACCGAAGTACGCGGTCAACTTGAGGCTCTGCGCGCTCATAGCAGCTGCGCGATCCAGTGCCCCAACAACGCCGCCCCGAGGCCGGCGAGCACGCTGAGCCCAATATTGGCCAGCGCGACCCACATTTGCCGTTCCTCGCTCAGCCGTTGGGTTTCCAGCATCCAAGTGGAGAAGGTGGTGTAGGCGCCCACAAACGCGGTGCCCGCCAACAGGGCCGCGTCCCGGGACAGTGCCAGGCCGGCAAGGAATCCGAGTAGTGCTGCGCCGCTGACGTTTACGGCGAAGATGCCAAACGGAAACGTCCTGGCCATTCTGCGCGCGATCGTGCGGTCCACCAGAAAGCGCAGCGTCGAACCGAGGCCCCCAATGACCATGACGCCCATCCAGACCACCACGGTGCCTGCGGTCATCAGCGCACCCGCACGCGGCGAACCGCGACCGTCGCCAGTTTGACCGCAGGCAGCCCGAAATTAACGCTCACGAGCGTGTAGACGAGGGCCAGTGCCCAATGGCCGTACTCGATCATCTTCAGCGTCTCGACTTGCATCGTAGAGAAAGTGGTTAGGCCGCCACACAATCCGGTTCCCAACAGTGGGCGTCGGTAGCTAGACAACGGCAACCGCCCCAGCAGGCGGGTGGTGAAGTAACCCACCAAGAAGGCGCCGACGATGTTCACGGTGAAGGTGGGCCAGGGCCACTTGGTCGGGTCGGGGACCGCCAGAGTGCTCAATGCCGCGCGGGCCAGGGCGCCCAGGGCTCCGCCGGCGAAAATCGCGGCCAGTTCTCGGTAGTCGGGGCGTGCCACCAGTCGCTTCCCTCCCGCGGTACAAGTTCGTGTCCATTAGCAGCCTAGGTGGGGACTTGCAAGTGGGTAAACCCTGGGGAATACCTGGGAAGTTCCCGAGTGGTAGGGGGAGGCAGAATTGGTACTCATGGTTGCCAACCCGCGGGCCGGACAGCCGGCCCAGCCCGAAGACCTGGTCGATCTGTCCCACCTGGTGACGGCCTATTACACCATTGAACCCGATCCGGACGACGTCGCCCAGCAGGTGGTGTTCGGCACTTCGGGTCATCGCGGCTCCGCGCTGAACGCAGCGTTCAACGAGGCCCACATTCTGGCCATAACCCAGGCCATCGTCGAGTACCGCGCCGCACGTGGCACCACCCGACCGCTGTTCATCGGCCGTGACACACATGGTCTTTCGGAACCGGCCTGGGTGTCGGCGCTGGAAGTGCTCGCCGGCAACAACGTGGTCACCATGATCGACTCGGCGGACCGCTACACACCGACGCCGGCGGTCAGCCACGCGATCTTGACCTACAACCGCGGCCGCACCGAGGCGCTGGCTGACGGCATTGTGGTCACGCCATCGCACAACTCGCCGCCGGACGGTGGCTTCAAATACAACCCCCCCAACGGGGGCCCGGCCGACACCGGCGCCACCAACGCAATAGCCAAGCGCGCCAACGAAATTCTGCGGGACGGGGCAGGCGTGGCGCGGATGCCATTGGCCCGAGCGCTACGTTCCGCGCAGCGGCATGACTACCTGGGCAACTACGTGGACGACTTGCCCAACGTGGTCGATATCGCTGCCATCCGCGAGGCTGGGGTTCGCATCGGTGCCGATCCGCTGGGCGGGGCCAGTGTGGGCTATTGGGGTGAAATCGCCAGTCGGCACGGTCTGGCGCTCAGCGTGGTCAACCCGCTGGTCGACGCGACCTGGCGGTTAATGACGCTCGATCACGACGGCAAGATCCGGATGGACTGCAGCTCACCGGATGCGATGGCCTCGCTGATCGCCAACCGGGACCATTACCAGATCGCGACCGGCAACGACGCCGACGCAGATCGACACGGCATCGTCACCCCTGATGAGGGGCTGCTGAACCCGAATCACTATCTGGCGGTGGCCATCGACTATCTGTACACGCACCGGCCGTCGTGGCCGGCAGGCATTGCCGTGGGCAAGACCGCCGTCAGTTCGTCGATCATTGACCGGGTCGTCGCAGGAATCGGCCGTGAGCTTGTGGAAGTGCCGGTCGGGTTCAAGTGGTTCGTCGACGGCCTGATCGGCGGCACCATCGGGTTCGGCGGCGAGGAGTCGGCGGGCGCCTCGTTCCTGCGGCGCGACGGATCGGTCTGGACCACCGACAAAGACGGCATCATCATGGCGCTGCTGGCCGCGGAGATCCTGGCCGTCACCGGCGCCACGCCTTCGCAGCGGTACCGCGCGCTGGCTGATCAATATGACGCCCCCACGTATGCCTGGGTAGACGCGCCCGCAAATCGGGACCAGAAGGCCCGCCTGGCCAAGCTGTCGCCCGACCAGGTCAGCGCCACCGAACTCGCTGGTGAGCCGATCATCGCCAAGCTGACCCAGGCGCCGGGAAACGGGGCATCGCTGGGTGGGCTCAAGGTGACCACCGCCAACGCGTGGTTCGCGGCGCGTCCGTCGGGCACCGAAGACGTCTACAAGATCTATGCAGAGTCCTTCAACGGGCCCGCGCATCTGGCCGAGGTACAGAAAACCGGGCGCGAAGTGGTGAATCAGGTGATCGGGTAGTTGTTGCGGCCAGCGACTTTGAACCCGTGATGCTAGTGGTGTAGCTTCGATGAGCACGACTTCGCGGGGCTATGGCGCAGCTGGTAGCGCACCACACTGGCAGTGTGGGGGTCAGGGGTTCGAGTCCCCTTAGCTCCACTCGATTTGACTGGGCATTTTGCGTATTTCTACGCGGGATTTGAGTGGTCAGGAGTGGGTTGACGACCGTGTTCGTCCGCACGCTGAAAGCGGGCTCGAACACCGGCCGACTGAGTGGCCAAGGCCCTGCACTCGCAGGCCACTCGGGTACCCCGAGGCGTTGGAAGCGAAGGTCGAGTCGCTCCGCCGTTCCCAAACCGCGGGCAAAGTGTCCGACGGTTACCCGCCGAGCTTCCTACTGACCTTGGCCATGGCCACGGCCACGGCTTGGAGCGCGATGAGCCCGTTCGGACCGTCTTTGAAGCCCTTGTCCAGCCAGCAGCTTGCGGTGATGCGGGAGTGTGTTGCGCGTCGGCCGGCCCTTAGCTGATCACCGACACGGTGTCGTCACCCTTATTTGCGACATAGACGTCGCCGGCTTCGGCGCCGGTCGGGCTGACCGCCACCTCGATCGGCTTGGTACCGACGGAGATCGTGTCTATGACGGCGTTGGTGGTGGGGGCGATCACCGACACCGTGTCGCCGCCCCTGTTGGTGACGTAGATGTCGCCGGCTTCGGGGCCGGTGGGGCTGACCGCGCCACCCCAAACGGTCCGTTGCCGACGGAGACGGTGGCGGTGACGCTCTAGCCCGCACCTCCGTCACCGCCGTCACCGCCGGTGCCCCCGGTGCCTCCAGGGCCGCCGGCCGCACCGGAGGAGCCACTGCCGGCGTTGCCGGCGTTACCCGTGCCTCCGGCGTTACCGGCACCGACGACGCCGGTGCCGCCGTCACCGCCGCTGCCTCCGGTGCCGCCGCTGCCTCCGGTGACCGCACCGGTGCCTCCGGTGCCGCCGCTGCCACCTTGACCGCCCTCGCCGCCGGTGCCGCCGGGGCCGGCGCTGCTGGATCCGCCGCTGCCGCCTGGACCGTCCTGGCCGCCTTGGGCTCCGGCGCCGCCGTTGATGCCGCTGATGACTCCGTTTGCTCCGGTGCCGCCTTGGCCGCCTTGACCGCCGCTGTTACCACTGAAAGTGGAGACGCCGCCGGTGCCGCCCTTTCCGCCTTGACCGCCGAGGCCGGCCGTGCCCCCGGTGCCCGGTGTGCCGGGTCCGGCACCGGCCGTGCCGCCGGCTCCACCCTGGCCGCCATTGCCGCCGGTGCCGCCGGTGCCGGCATTGTCGGTACCGGTGTCGAACGCGCCAACACCGCCTTGGCCGCCGCCGTCGCCCTGGCCTCCATCGCCGCCGTCGCCGTTGGTGCCGTTGGTACCCGTACCGGCAGCGGCGCCGCCGTCACCGCCGGTGCCTCCAGCGGCGCCGACACCGCCGTCACCACCCACGGCGGCTAGTGCGGCTGCTCCGCCTGTGCCGCCGGACCCGCCGCCGCCGGCGTTGCCGCCGTCGCCTCCGCTGTCGTTTCCGCCGGCCCCAGCATCGCCGCCGGTGCCGCCGTTGCCGGCGGCGCCACCCGCGCCGCCCACACCGCCCGCACCGCTACCGGTGGACCGGGCTGCGCCGCCGTTACCACCGGCGCCGCCGCTACCACCGTCGCCAGCACCACCCGCGCCACCGTTGCCGCCATCACCAGCGGCCCCACCTGTACCGCCATTGCCACCGGGGCCAGTGGAGGCATCGCCGCCTTGGCCCCTGCCGCCGGTGCCGCCGTTGCCCCCGTGGCCCCCGGCTCCGCCGTCGCCGCCGCCACTAGCGCCAATGCCGGCGCCGCCCGCACCGCCGTCACCACCCCTGCCTCCTACGCCGCCAGTTTGGCCGGCTTGGCCGTTATTAGCGGTGGGCGCGCCGCCAAGCCCGCCCTTCCCGCCGTTTCCTCCCGCTCCGCCGTCTCCAGCGGCGCCGCTAGCCCCGCCGCCCGCGCCGCCCGCGCCGGCAGCACCACCGGCACCGCCGGTCCCGCCAGATCCACCGTCTCCGCCGACCTGTCCGGCCGAGCCCTGCCGCCCGTTGCCGCCGTTGCCGCCGCCGCCGCCACCGTTTCCGCCGTCGCCGCCGCCGACTCCACCGATTCCCGCGCCGCCGGTCCCGCCGGCTCCGCCGACACCGCCGTCGCCGCCGTCGAGGCCTGGGGGGAGGGCGGCTCTGGTGCCACTGCTGCCGCCGCCGGCGTCGCCGCCGTCGCCGCCCGTCCCGCCGTTGCCGGAACTGCCGTCAGCGCCCGTGCCCGTGCCGCTGCCGCCTGCACCGGCTGCGCCGCCGGTGCCGCCGTCGCCGCCTGCGCCGCCGGTCCCGAGAGTCCCGTCGGGAAGCGCCGCGGCGACACCGCCGTTGCCGCCGGTGCCCCCAGTGCCCCCAGTGCCTCCGGTGCCCCCATCGCCGTTGCCGCCGGCGCCAGCCGTGCCGCCGGCGCCCCCGGCACCGGCCGCGCCGCCGATACCGCCAGCGCCCCCGTTGGTGGTAATGGTGCCGGTTCGGGGGTCGCCGAGGCCGCCGGTGCCGCCATCGCCACCGAGGCCGCCGGTCCCTCCGTGACCGCCACCGATCCCGCCTGTACCGCCGACGCCGCCATCACCGGCCGCACCGCCGGCCCCGCCGTCGCCGCCGAGCTCGCCGCCCTGACCGCCGGTGCCGCCACCGCCGCCGGTGCCACCTCCGCCGCCGGTGCCACCTCCGCCGCCGGTGCCGCCGCCGGTAGCGCCGATGCCGGCCCCGCCGGTGCCGCCAGTGCCGCCGATGCCGCCCGTCCCGCCGTCGCCGCCGGGGTGGTCACTGTCCCACGGACCGAGGCCGCCGGTGCCGCCTTTGCCGCCGCTACCGCCATCCCCGCCGGTGCCGCCACCGTCGCCGCCGCCGCCGCCTTGGCCGCCGGCGCCTTGGATGCCGCCGCTGCCGGTTCCGGCTGCGCCGCCCGTTCCGCCTTGGCCGCCGGCACCACCTGATGCACCCTGGCCGCCGATACCGCCGCCGGAAGTCCCGTTGGTGCCTTGGCCGCCGGCCCCGCCGGTCCCGCCGGTGCCGCCGGTGCCGCCGTCGCCGGAGTTGCCGTCGGCACCCGTGGTGGATCCGGTGCCGCCGGTGCCTGCTGCTCCGCCAATGCCACCGGTGCCGCCTTGGCCGCCGGCGCCTTGGATGCCACCGGTGCCGGTTCCGGCTGCGCCGCCCGTGCCGCCGGAGCCGCCGATGCCGCCGACCCCGTCTTGGCCGCCGGTGCCGGCGTCGGCAGCCCCCGCGGTGCCTTGGCCGCCTTGGCCGCCGCTGCCGCCGGTGTCGCCGACCCCGCCGTCGCCGGAGCTGCCATCAGAGCCCATGGTGGACCCGGCGCCGCCAGCACCCGCTGCACCACCGGTACCGCCGACACCGCCCGTACCGCCGATGCCGCCGGACAACAAAGGATCGGTGCTATCGGTACCGGCGCCTCCGGTGCCGCCTTGGCCTCCAGTGCCGCCGTTGCCGCCTTGGCCTCCGGCGCCCTGGATTCCGCCCGTGCCGGTTCCGGCCGCGCCGCCAGCCCCACCGATGCCCCCGGTGCCGCCAACGCCGCCTTGGCCTCCGGTGCCGGCGCCCGCCGTTCCGGTGGTGCCTTGGCCGCCTTGGCCGCCTTCGCCGCCGTCGCCGCCGAGTCCGCCGGTGCCGCCGTCGCCGGAGGAGCCCTCGGCACCGGTCACTGATCCGGTGCCACCTTGACCGGCTGCGCCGCCGGTCCCGCCGACGCCGCCCTGGCCGCCGGCTTGCGCGGCTTGCGATGGGTCGGTGCTGTCGGTGCCGTCGCCTCCGGTGCCGCCTTGGCCTCCTGTGCCGCCGGTGCCGCCCTGGCCGCCGGCGCCTTGGACGCCGCCGGTGCCGGTTCCGGCTGCGCCGCCGGTTCCGCCGGTTCCGCCTGCGCCGCCTGATGCGCCTTGGCCTCCGGTGCCGGCGCCCGCCGTTCCGGTGGTGCCTTGGCCGCCTTCGCCGCCGTCGCCGCCGAGTCCGCCGGTGCCGCCGTCGCCGGAGGAGCCCGCGGCGCCCATGGTGGATCCGGTGCCGCCGCTGCCTGCGGCTCCGCCGGTCCCGCCGGTGCCGCCTTGGCCGCCAGCGCCGCCGGCTGCTCCTGGGGTGGTGCTGTTGTCGGTGCCGTCTCCGCCGGTGTCGCCTTGGCCTCCGGTTCCGCCGGTGCCGCCCTGGCCGCCGGCACCTTGGATGCCACCGATGCCGGTTCCGGCTGCACCGCCGGTTCCGCCTTGGCCGCCTGCGCCGCCGGTGCCTCCGGTGGCGCCTTGGGCGCCGGTGCTGACCGTGGTGGTGTTGTCGGCGCCTGCGCCGCCGTCGCCGCCGAGTCCTCCGGTGCCGCCGTCACCGGAGGAGCCCTCGGACCCGCTGGTGGATCCGGTGCCGCCTTGACCGGCTGCGCCACCAGTGCCGCCGGTTCCGCCTTGGCCGCCGGCTTGCGCGATTTGCGATGGGTCGGTGCTGTCGGTGCCGGTGCCGCCGATACCGCCCGTGCCTCCGGTTCCGCCGGTGCCGCCTTGGCCTCCGGCGCCTTGGGTACCACCGGTGCCGGTTCCGGCTGCGCCGCCCGTTCCGCCGGTTCCGTCTGCGCCGCCGGTGCCTCCGGTGGCGCCTTGGGCGCCGGCGCTGACCGTGGTGGTGTTGTCGGCGCCTGCGCCGCCGTCGCCGCCGAGTCCTCCGGTGCCGCCGTCACCGGAGGAGCCCTCAGTGCCGGTCACTGATCCGGTGCCGCCTTGACCGGCCGCTCCGCCGGTTCCTCCGGTTCCGCCTTGGCCGCCGGCTTGGCCGACGAGGGTTGGGTCGGTGCTGTCGGTGCCGATGCCTCCGATACCGCCCGTGCCTCCGGTTCCGCCGGTGCCGCCTTGGCCTCCGGCGCCTTGGATGCCACCGGTGCCGGTTCCGGCTGCGCCGCCGGTTCCACCTTGGCCGCCTGCGCCGCCGGTGCCTCCGGTGGCGCCTTGGGCGCCGGCGCTGACCGCGGTGGTGTTGTCGGCGCCCGCGCCGCCATCGCCGCCGAGTCCGCCGGTGCCGCCGTCGCCGGCGGTGCCGTCAGTGCCGGTCACTGATCCGGTGCCGCCGCTGCCTGCGGCTCCGCCGGTCCCGCCGGTGCCGCCTTGGCCACCGGCTTGCGCGATTTGCGACGGGTCGGTGCTGTCGGTGCCGGTGCCGCCGATACCGCCCGTGCCTCCGGTTCCGCCGGTGCCGCCTTGCCGCCGGCGCCTTGGATACCGCCGGTGCCGGTTCCGGCTGCGCCGCCCGTTCCACCGGTTCCGCCTGCGCCGCCGGTGCCTCCGGTGGCGCCTTGGGCGCCGGCGCTGCTCCGGCTTGGCCGCTGGCACCGCCGATCCCGCCGTCCCCGCCAGCACCGCCGATACCGGTAAGACTGTCTGCGCCCGTGCCGCCGCCGCCACCGGCGCCGCCAGCACCGGCGTGGCCCCCGGTCCCACCGCAGCCGAACAACAGCGCGGCTTGACCGCCGGCGCCGCCGTCGCCGCCAACACCGCCACCGCCACCAGTGGCGCCGTTGCCTCCGTCGCCGACACCGTTGATGCCATCAGCACCAGCTCCGCCGGCCCCGCCGTCCCCGCCGGCACCGCCACCCATCAAGACGCCGCCGCGTCCGCCGGCCCCGCCGTGGCCAACCACGCCTCCGGTGGCGCCGACTGTGGTAGCAGCCCCGCCGGCCCCGCCGTCTCCGCCGGAGCCAGCTCGGCCCAACAGCCATCCGGGGTTGCCGCCGTCGCCGCCGGCACCCCCGCCGCCGCCGGCAGTGCCGACTCCGCCGGCGCCACCACCGCCGCCGTGCCCGAAGAGCAGCGCGGCCTGACCGCCCGCCCCGCCTGCACCGCCGCCGATGCCGCCGGTGCCGCCGTGTCCGCCGAAGCCCATCACCAGGCCGCCTGCGCCGCCCGCCCCGCCCGTGCCGCCGCCGATGCCGCCGGTGCCGCCGTGCCCGCCGAAGCCCAACAACCACCCGGCATTGCCACCATCGCTGCCCCCGAGGCCGCCGTCACCGCCGGCGCCGCACAACAGGCCGCCGTGGCCGCCGTCGCCACCGGCGAACCCACCGTTGTCGCCGCCAGCCCCACCAGCCCCACCGCGGCCCCACAGCGCCGCCCATCCGCCGGACCTGCCGGTCTGCCCAGTTGCACCGGCACCGCCAGCGCCGCCGTTGCCATACAGCAGCCCGCCGTGCCCGCCGGTGCCGCCGAAGCCGCCACCGGAGCCGCCGGTGCCGCCCATCCCGCCTGCGCCGCCGTCGCCAAACAGCCACGCACCTCCACCGCTACCCCCGCTACCGCCACCAGTGCCGCCCGCACCGCCGATGCCACCGCGGCCAAGCAGCCACCCGCCGCTGCCGCTGTTGCCGCCGGTGCCGCCGCCTATTCCGCCGGAGCCGCCAGAGCCACCGTTGCCCCATAGGCCCGCGGATCCGCCGGCCCCGCCGGCCTGCCCGGGCGCACCGGCCGCGCCGTTGCCGCCACTGCCGTAGAGCAGCCCACCGTCGCCGCCCGCACCACCGGGGGTTGTCGCATTGGCACCGTTGCCGATCAACGGGCGCCCGAGCAGAGTCTGGACCGGCGCGTTGACCGCGTTCAGCAGATTCTGCTAAACGTTGGTCGCCTCAGCCCACACATACGAACTCGTCCCAGTGTTCAAAGCCGCAACGAACCGGTCGTGAAACGACGCTATCTGTGCGCTGATGGCCTGATACTCGACGCCGTTGGCGCCAAAGAGCGCTGCGATGCGCGTCGATACCTCGTCAGAGCCAGCAGCTAACAACTCTGTCGTGGCGACGGCAGCCGCCGCGTTGGCCGCGCTGACCGTCGATCCGATGTTCGCCAATTCACCTGCGGCCGATGAGACGATTTCCGGTGAGATAGACATGTACGACACAGGGCAGCTTCAAAACACGCTCGGTGACGGCAGTGCACCCGCAGCCAGAATTGATGCGGTTGGTATTGGGAAAGAAAATAGGTAGGCGGCCTACTGGCGTAGGTTCGCTTTGGAGAGATTACCAAGGTGAGCCCGTCGTTGTGGTCCAGCCTTTGTGCGACTCGGTCACGCGACGTTCGGATGGGACGACTCTGCGGGACACGACATCGACCAAGTGCCAACCGCACACGTTGGACCGAAGCATTCCTAGCCTCGTCACGGTCAACAAAAGTGTTGGGGCAGAGGATAACCCGACGTCATGGTCGGGAACCCGAAGATCGGGCAGGATGCGCGACGCGACTCGAGATGCTCAAGGTGCCGAACACCAATCATGTCGTGGTGGTTGGCCGCGATCACGAAATCGGCAGTGTCATTTGGTGTTCATGCGGACCTCATGATCGGCGGTCGGCCGGAGGCGAGGCATGGTTGCGCACCAATCCTGGGACTGTTGGTGCGGATCGGCGAATTCTGCACCGGCAGAGCGCCCAGGCAGCCAACAGTCGGCCTCTGCGTGCAGTGGGTCGCGACGTACGTCGGCTCGTACATCTGGGCGAGCGCCTGGTAATCGGTTCGGCCGCAGGGCTCCGGCGTTGTTGATTAGCAGGCTTGTGAGCTGGGTTGATGATCTTTGGTGCCGCGCTATTGGGGCCGGAGTGTAGGCACGGGCTATCTGGAGAACGATCGAGTTGGTTACTGTTCGTCGTTGGTCTGGAGTTGCCCGTGCCTACCGTTTCAGTATTGCCTGTGTCGTCGGTTCCAGAGGTGTTCGACCGCTGGAGTCCTGGTGGGCGCAGCGAGCTCATCGGATCGGAGTTTCTCGATGTGTTGGCCTCGGTGCCAGACCCGAGGGGCCCACGCGGTCGGAGGTATTCGCTGATGGCTTTGTTGGCGATCGCGGTTCTGGCCACTGCCGCGGGGATGCGCGGCTATGCTGGTTTTGCCACATGGGCGGCCACCGCTCCCGATGATGTGTTGGCCCAATTAGGGGTCCGGTTCCGGCGGCCCAGTGAGAAGACCTTCCGTGCTGTTTTGTCTCGGCTAGACCCCGCCGACCTCAACGCCAGGATGGGCAGTTACTTCACTGCACACGTGGCCAGCAGCGACCCCAGTGGATTGGTGCCGATCGCGTTGGACGGCAAGATGCGGCGTGGTGCTTTACGCGCCAAAGCGACAGCCAAGCATCTCGTGTCGGTGTTCGCCCACCGTGCCCGATTGGTGCTCGGTCAACTCGCTGTCGCCGAGAAAAGCAATGAAATTCCCTGCGTACGTGCCCTGCTCACGCTGCTGCCGGGTAGCTTGCGGTGGCTGGTCACCGTGGATGCGATGCATACCCAGGTCGTCACCGCGAAGTTGATCTGCGCCACCTTGAAGTCGCACTACCTGATGATCGTCAAGTCCAACCAAGCCAAAATACTTGCGCGTATCACCGCGCTGCCCTGGGCCGAGGTGCCCGCAGCCGCTACCGACGACTCCCGCGGCCACGGCCGTGTCGAGACCCGCACCCTGCAAATCATCACCGCTGCACGAGGAATCGGCTTCCCCTACGCAAAACAAATCATCCGGATCACTCGTGAACGCTTGATCACCGCCACCGACCAGCGCAGCGTGGAGGTGGTCTATGCCATCTGCAGCCTGCCGTTCGAGCACGCCCGCCCTACCGCGATCATGACCTGGATGCGTCAACACTGGGGAATCGAGAACAGCCTGCACTGGATACGCGACGTCACCTTCGACGAAGACCGTCAAAGGGCACATACCGGAAACGGCGCACAGGTCCTAGCAACGCTACGCAACACCGCGATCAATCTGCACCGCCTCAACGGCGCCGACAACATCGCCGAAGCCTGCCGGATCACCGCTTTGACCGCCAACCGCCGCCTAGACCTCCTCAATCCACAATTCCCCAGCTCACAAGCCTGCTAATCAACAACGCCGGAGCCCTGGGTTCGGCCGGTTTAGCGTTTCGCGTCGGTGCCGGAGATCGCAAAGTGCTTGAGGGATCGGCCAGCGAATTCCTACCACCACCCACACGAGCTCGTGTTGTTCGACCGACGATCGTGTTGCCGCGACTGGTATCGGCGCCGGTCTGATGCTTCGCGCCGGCCTCGCGTGGGTCCCAGCGATAGCGACGTCATCCAAACCATCGATCCGAACAACGCGGGCGACACCCGCGTTTCCGTTGACTGATGGAGCCGCTTCTCACAACGACCGCTTATTCGATTTGACTTTCATTGCCGTTTGCGAAGCCAGGCGCACTCTAGACCTGGTCAAGGCGAAGATCGGAAGTTAGCAATTGAGCCGATAACTGTCGGCAACGTAATTTTCGACCGTGAGCTGCTGCTACGCACCTGCCTCGGTGGGGGAGTTAGTCGATAGCCGAATGGGGGATAGGAAAGTTTATGCCAGGAATGCCTGGTCGGCCCCAATTGCTTGAGCCGGGGTGTATGAGAGGTTTTCCGAGAATGGTCGCTGAGACTGGCCGGATGCGGCGCGTTTGCCCGGCAGGGCTGGCGACAAGGGTGCTTGGACATCTGGGGCGACGTCGCCTCGATATCCCGTGGCTCGCACGCCTGTGTGCCAACGACACGAGTGCACTGCCATGTCGATATCACCAGCGCTACGGGACCTTACGGCACTACCTGCGCCCGGATGCGCGGCGTTGCGCTCGGCCCGAACCTGCCTCGGCCCGCGTGCCATCACCCGCCGTCCGCGCAATATCGGTAGGGCATTTGACAATTATTTTCGACAAGACTCTCATACACCCCGGCCCAATTAATTGGGGGCAGCTGGTTATTTCTAGTCCGGCCGCCGGACGCTGTTGTAGTTTGCGGCAGTGAAAATAAGGCACAACACCAGCAGTGATGCCTTGTTCAAGCCCGAGCATCGCGAGGTCTCAGCAAATTGTTAGCTATCAATTAGTCGCATCACAGAAATGGCTGTCTAGCATCTGCATGCTTATTTAATGGAAACGTTATAAATCGCCCCGGGGAGGTGCACTGGTTTGAACGCAATCGTTACCTTCTGAGAGCTGCTTGTGGAACCGGTTGAAAGTTCGGCTAGTGACGAACAAACGTCGTTGCTCAATGTGCAGGCCTCCCGGAGTTGGAAGCGACAACGGAAGTCGTACCGAGGGAACAATCATCCGGCAAGCTGATTCTTTCTGGCGGAGCTCGACCGCCAACGCAGGAAGTAGTCGTGTGCAATGACACGAATCGCGACGAATTCGGGGGTCGAGCCCACCTGCACCGGCTGTGATCGGCAGTCGGGCGGGTGGCCCCGAACGCGCATTGCCTGACAGCGCACCCGCCCGTCGCGGTGCCTTTCCGCCTCAACGCATTTCATCAGAGCAGTCCTGCCGCACGTCGCGGCAGGGCAATTCCCGGGTCGGGGCGGCCGCAAAGCTGTGCGAGGCGGCCCGCCGCGCCGGCGTGATATCGGCTGCGATCAGGGCGTTCGGCCACGCCTGGGTACGGGCATTGCCGGCGCCGCCGTAGCCACCGGTGGAGAGCGGCCAAGCTCGCTTCTCGGCGGGCCTCGACGACAAAGACTGCGGCCGCAGACGAAGGGTCCGCGGCGTCAAAACCCAACTCTGGAAAGGTTCATCATGTCCATCACCAATAACGCCCCCCGGGAAGGGGCCGAGGAAGTGGCGGCCACCGCGCTCGGTGTGGCCGCCGCGCGTGCGGCAGAGACCCGGCGGCAGCGGCCGCTGATCGTCGATCCGTTCGCGCAACTATTCGTCGATGCGGCCGGTCAGGACTTGTGGAGCATGGTGGCCAGTGGCGCGGCGCGCGATGAACTTGCCAGTGCCGATCCGGCTTTGGCGGCGGTAGTGCAAACCTCGCTGGGGCACATCGCATCGCGCACCAAGTTTTTCGACGAATTCGTTCCTGCAGCGGCTGACGCGGGCATCCGCCAGGTGGTGAGTCTGGGGGCCGGTCTTGACACCCGAGCGTGGCGTCTGAGCTGGCCTGACGCTGTCACCGTGTATGAACTCGAACAGCCCAACGTGCTGGAATTCAAGTTGTCTACGTTGCGGGACAACGGCGCAACGCCGGCGGCGAAATACGTCGACGTCCCGGTGGATCTACATCGATGCTGGCCGCGATCACTGTGTCTGGCCGGATTCGACCCTGCCGCACCGACCGCCTGGCTGGTCGAAGGTCTCCTGCCGTTCCTTTCTGTCGCGGCCCAGGATCTGCTTTTTGGGGACGTCCACAAGCTCAGCGTGCCTGGAAGCTGGCTTGCCGCTGAGGCATTGGGTAGCGAGTTCCTCAAGCCAACGACGGTGGCGCGCCAGCGTGCTCGCATACGGCGGATGCGAGTCACCGCGACCACGCTGGCCGGGCTTTCCAACGTTACCGAGTTGTGGGATCTCGCCGAAGGACGCTCAGACGTCGCCGACTGGCTACGCGGGCGTGGTTGGCGCGCTTCTGTGTTGACCGCGGAGCGCCTCTTGGCCCGCTATCACCGCAGCGCACCCGTCGAGCTGGGTGATGCAACACCGCCGAGCCCGTACGTAACCGCTCGGCTTAGTGCGGAAAGCAGCCTCGATGCCTAACTACGTCACCACCATGCCTCACGGCAATCCACCGGGAGCCGTCAGCGCAGTGACCGGCGACGGCAGCGTGGTCGAAATCTACCGCCGAATGCCATCGCTGGGCGAAGTTGAACGCATCCATTCGCTACTCCCGCCGCGCAGTTCGGTGCTGGACCTCGGCGCCGGAACCGGCCGTATCGCCAACGCGCTAACGGCGTTGGGGCATCGGGTCACCGCGGTCGACGACTCGGCCGAGATGCTTGAGCATGTCCGTTGTGCGTGCACGGTTCAGGCGCGAATCGAGAACCTGCGATTGGCCGAGAGGTTCGACGCAGTTCTGCTGATATCCAACCTGATCAACTATCCGGACACTCAACTGCTCAGGTCGATGTTGGCCTCGGTCACCCACCATCTTGCGCCGGCCGGAAAGGCCATCATCGAGTGGTCGCTACCGTCCTACTTTGCCGAGCGGCCGACGGGCTGGACCGGAACCCATGTCAAGGCGGGAGTGACGATGAGCTTGGCCATCCACTCCAACCGAGGCGGTGTCATCGACGCTGAGTTGGTTGTTGCTGTCGACGACCAGCAATGGTGCCAGCGGCAGACGATGCGGCGAATCACCCTCGCAACGCTGCGCCGCGAACTGGCACGGGCCGGACTGGTCTTGACGACGGCCGCTCCCGAATCGACTCGATGGTTACAGGTCAAAACGAGGCACGAGCCCGAACGCACGGTGCGGGCTTTCCCGCTCGGGCGGGGGCCTGGTGTTGCGTGAGGGCGGCCGGCTCGCCGAATTTGTGCCGAGAGGCAAGCCGAGGTGGTGCTCACCAACAACCCCTCTTTGACATGTTGATCGACCGTCTGGTACAGCTAATACGGCGACTTGATCTACCGATTGGTAGATCAAGTGTGACGCCAGCACGAAGTTGGAAGTGAGGGCAATGGCGATGGTGTCCAACGATCACAGCGGTGAGCGTGTGGATGGCCGGCGGCTGCGCTACCGGGACCTGCGCGGCGAAATCCTCGACGCGGTCATGGCCCATCTGTTGGAGCACGGGATTAGCGGGATGTCGTTTCGCACTCTTGCGGTAGCGGCAGGCGTGTCGCACATAACGTTGCGCCACCACTTCGGCACAAAGGACGAACTGCTAGTCGAAATCTTTGGCGTGATCGGCGCACGGGTACAGATCCCGGATCACTTTGGTGCTGATGATGTCGAGTCGCTAGTCAGGAAGATGTGGCAGCGATGGACCGAGCCACAGTCTGACCGCAGGTCTCGACTTGTGTTTGAGGCCTACGCACACGCGGTGCGCAGCCCAGATGAGTACCGCGCGTTCCTGGACCGCGTGGTGACCGGATGGATCGAAATCATCCGCTACCACGCACTGCTAGCCGGGTGCCCCAGCGACGAGGCCGACACCTTTGCCACGCTGTTGCTGGCGCAACTGCGCGGTCTGCAGTTCGACTTTCTCGCCACCGGTGACCGCGTGCGTATCGGTACAGCGCTTGAAAGTGTCATTGATGGCATCCACCATCAGCGCGCCCAATGGGCCAGGGTCGCCAGTCGCTGACATCGGACAGACACGCCATGCACAGCGACCTTGCACTGAACCTGGCTTCGCCCGACAACGCCGGGCGGGCCCTGTCGGCTACGGTCCCGCCGAAATGCCCGGCACACCGACGCGGGTCAATATCGCTGGCATCGCCAAACATTGACCCGACATCCACCGCGTCGTGGCCATCGGCCGCGCCGGGGTAGATGTCGAAGACATCGAGGCTGCCCTTACAGGTTGGCACCTGTGGGTCCGCCTCGCCGAGAAAACACCCAACCTGCAGCCACCCGTCGGCGCATTCGCGACGCCGGTCTTGGCTGACAGTTCTCGATTGGATGGTGCCCATCGTGGACCAAAGAACTCTCATACACCCTGGCTCACTCGATTGGGGTCAGTCCAGCAGCAGCACGCCAGCGCGGAGGCTCGATAGGATCGTGGCGACGAGGAAGAGGCACAGCCCCGAACAGGTTGTACGCAAGTTGGTGACGGCCGATCGGCTGCTGGCTGAGGGGCTGGACACGGCGGCGGTGTGCCGCGAGCTGGGTATCTCGCAGGCGACATATCACCGGTGGCGCAACCAGTTTGGTGGTTTGAAGGCTGACGACGCTAAGCGCCTCAAGAAGCTCGAGCGGGAAAACGCCAAGCTCAAGCGGCTGTTGGCAGATGCCGAGCTGGAGAAGATCGCCCTTAAGGAGATCGGGAAGGGAAACTTCTAGGCCCGGAACGTCGGCGGGCGGCCGTTCGTCATCTCCAGCAGGAGCTGGGGGTCAGCGAGCGATTCGCCTGCCGGGTTACCGGGCAGCCCCGTGCGACTCAGCGACACCAGCCCGCAGCCACGACAACCGACCCCGATGCGGCGTTGCGGGCCTGGCTGCGTAGCTACGCGAAGGAGCATCCAGGTCGCGGGTTTCCGGCCGGCCTATCGCGACGCCGTCGTTGAAGGCTGGGTGGTCAATCACAAGAAGGTGCAGCGACTCTGGCGCGAGGAAGGCCTGCGGGTGGCGCAGAGTCGGCGCGGCGAGCGCCAGGCCAGCTCGATTTCGCCAAGCGGGATGACAGCCGACAGGCCAAACCGGATATGGGCGGCGGTCTTCCTGTCCGGTGCCACTATCGACGGACGGCCGATCAAGATCATGTCGATTGTCGATGAGCACACCCGCGAATGCTTGGGTGGGCTGATTGTCCGCAGCATCACCGGCGAAGGCCTGATCGCTGTACTCGAGAGACTCGCGGCCAGCCGCGGAACCTACCCGGATGTGGTGCGCTGTCACAATGGACCCGAATTAGCCTGTGCCGCAATGTCCGAATGGGCCACCGAACACGCAGGTCTGCACTTCATCCCGCCCAGTGAACCTCGGCGCAACAATTACGTGGAGTGGTTCAACTCGCGCATCCGCGACGAATGTCTCAACATCAACAGCTTCTGGTCGCTGAACCAGGCCCGGATAGCCATCAATGACTGGAAACACGACTACAACCATCGCCGTCGCCACGCCGTGCTCGGGCACCTGCCGCCCGCCCGCTACGCCGCCGCGTGCAAGCACCGATGAACGGCTCGGCGCTGGATGCGGCCAATCGCAACGCCAGCGGCGCATCGGGGTATTCGCTAATATCCCTAGCAATCGCGTCGTGACAGCCCGGGGCGCCCAACACGCGACATCCGAGCAAGGAGGGGCACGCCATGGTGGCGAAAGGCGTAGCGCTGATGGTCCTTGCGGTCGGATTGGCCGCGCCGGCCGCTGCAGACTCCACCGACGATGCATTCCTGACCAACCTCAACACCTCCGGCATGGATTTCGGATCCCCAGACAAGGCAATCCAAGTCGCGAAAACCATCGTGTGCGGCTCGCTGCACGACAATCCCAATGCCAGCAACGCGGACCTGATCGCCAAGGTGACCAAAGCCACCGACTGGCCGGCGCTCGACGCTGCCTATTTCACCGGAGCCGCAATTCAGGCCTATTGCCCACAGTACGGCACGCTGACTCCGCTAAGTCTGCCCAGCAAAGTCCCCACCGCCCCCAGTGCACCTCCCGCACCCCCATCCACCTCAGTGGTGCAGACCGCGTAACCGCGATACTTGGTGACCGACTCAACGGTCCCGGCGGCACGCTGTCCTCTTCGAATGATCGTCCACGAGTTCGGGTTGATGACTGATTCCCCGACTGGACTAGCGACTATGGGACAGGGATCGGCGGGATGAAACCGAACGCCCAGTTGATGAGGGAGTTCACCCAATTGATCCCGTAATTGATCCACGAGTTGATCCAACCAAGTGACGGGATGAAACTGAGCGCCCAATTGATTACCGAGTTCACCAATTGGATCCCCCAGTTGATCCACGAGACCGCCCAGTCAATTGCCCAGTTCACGACGTCGAACGCCCAATTGATGAGCTCGTTGATGATGGGCGGAAGCGGGGGGAGTGGGGGTACGGGGATCGTCGCGGCCGAGGCCGAGGCCGCTGCCGCCGAGGCCGACATCAGTGCTGCGTTGGTGGCTTCACTGGCCGCAAAGGCGGACCCAGCCCCACCCAAGGCCTGCACAAACCGGGAGTGAAATGCCGCCGCTTCACCGCAGAGGTGCTGGAAACCTTGCCCGTGCTCCGCGAACAGCGACGCCACCGCCGCCGACACCTCGTCACCGGCTGCGGCCGCTATCCCAGTGGTGGGCGGCGCCGCCGCCGCATTGGCCGCACCCAACGCCGTGCCGATGTTTTCCAATTGTCCGGCCGCCTGGTTCAAACATTCCGGCACCACCATCACCAACGACATATTCGATCCCCATTTCATCGTCACCGATTCCCAGGTGCCGCCGACCGTATCAGCGTCGCCGCAATTCGGGGGCCGAATTCCGCAGATGGTGACGTGCCCGGTCAATCGTCCACGGCGCCGGCGAAGAAGCGGAGTTGGCCGCGGACGCGGTGGGATCCGGATGCCAGCGACGGGGGCAATAGCGGCCGACGGTTGTCCGGCTGACTTGTCTCCCGACGACAAGGCCGCATCAAGAGTTTCGTCACCCGGCAACGTCGACGCACACTCGTCGTCTCGGCAATTCTTATTGCGACCGCGCGGAGGGCACGCGTCGCGATTTCGCTACCTCCCCGCAACGGAGTCAAGATCCCACCAGCCTGTAGGAGGCACCAATGAATTCCCCCGTCACCGATACGCACCGCGCGGTCTTGGCAGCGCTGGCGGACACCGTCGTGCCTTCGTTGGATCGCTCCGATGACCCAACCCGGTTCTGGTCGCTGGGCGGCAGTGACCTGCACGCGGATGTCGCGGTCGGATTCACCCTCGTGGAACTTCCCGAGCAACAGCGCGCGGGCATGCTCGCACTGCTCGACGGGCTGCATGCGCAGGGATTCGTCGCCGCCTCGCAATCGGCGCGCGAGCGGCTCATCGGTGACTTTGCCCAGCTGGGTCCGCAGCCGGCGGCGGCGATGAACGCGCTGGTATCGCTGACCCTTGCGGTCGCCTACGCGGGGCCCGATCCGCAGACTGCTAGCAACCCCATGTGGGAAGGTTTCGGTTACCCGGGCGCGCCGCGTATCGAGCCGGGCGGCGACGAGGCCCCCGTGCCGTTTGTTCCCGACGGGCCCGAGCTCAGCGCCGATGTCTGTGTGGTCGGGTCGGGGGCCGGGGCGGTCTGATCGCGGGCGTGTTGGCGCAGGCCGGGCTCGATGTCGTGGTGCTCGAGGCGGGTGGGAACTTCAATGAGCCCGACTTCAGCGGGCTCGAGTTGCCCGCTTTCCAGCAGATGTTCTGGCGCGGCGGCCCCACCCCGACGGCCGATTTCAACGTCACCCTGCTGGCCAGGGCGACGCTCGGTGGCGGCCCGACGATCAACTGGTCGAACTGCTTGCGCACCCCGGCGCAAGTGCGCGAACAATGGGCGCAGGAGTTTGGCCTCAAAGATGTGGACGGACCCGAGTTCGACCGCCACCTGGACGCGGTATGGGAGCGCCTCGGGGTCAACCCGGATTGCTCGGACCTCAACGGCCCCCACGAACGCATGCGTGACGGCGCCCAAGAGCTGGGCTGGTCCTTCAAAACCCTGTTCCGCAACGCGGATCCGGCCGCGTATTCACCGGACACCGCGGGCTACATCGGCTTGGGTGACCGCTC
Organism: Mycobacterium ulcerans subsp. shinshuense; assembly: GCF_002355775.1. Lineage (NCBI taxonomy): Bacteria > Bacillati > Actinomycetota > Actinomycetes > Mycobacteriales > Mycobacteriaceae > Mycobacterium > Mycobacterium ulcerans. The sequence goes on from NZ_AP017624.1 coordinate 1,736,175, forward strand.
CGGAGCCAAGCTCGATGTGCGTCGCACCTACCTGCGCGACGCGGTGCACAGCGGTGCCCGGGTAATCGCACGCTGTCGCGCCGAGCGGGTGCTGACGCGGGACGGGCGGGCCACCGGGGTGCAGGCCAGTTTCGTGGACCCGCGCACTGGGGCGAGTGTGCCGTTGCAGGTCAATGCGCCGCGCGTGGTCGCCGCATGCGGCTCGCTCGAGTCTCCCGCGCTGCTGCTGCGCTCGGGTATCGACGGTCCGGCGGTCGGCCGGTATCTGCACCTGCATCCGGTGGTCGCCATGCTCGCGCTACACGACGAGCCGCAGCAGGCGTGGTGGGGCGGCCCGATGACCGCACTGGTCGACGAGTTCTCCGATATCGAAGACGGCTACGGCTTCCTGATCGAAGGTGCCCAATGGGCGACATCGATCATTGCCGGCGGCATGGCGCGTGCGACCTTCGAGGAGCACAAGGAAACGATGGCGCGGCTGGGGAACGCGGCCTGGTTGATCGGGCTGGCCCGCGACCGCGGGCACGGGACCGTCACGATCGACGACGCCGGGGAGGCGGTGGTTCACTACGATCCGACCGACGAACTCGACATGCGCATCGCGCACCAGTCGATCGAAGCTCAGATCCGCATCCATGCCGCGGGTGGGGCTCGGGAGATCGTGTCGTTCGCCGCAACCGGCGCCCGCTGGCGCGCCGGCGACGACCTCTAGGCGTTCATCGCCGAGATGCAGCGAATCCCGCTTGGCGCGGGCGGGCATCGGCTGTTCTCCGCCCACCAGATGAGCAGCTGCCGGATGGGTTCGGATCCGGCCACCTCGGTTGCGAACGAGTGGGGCGAGCTGCACGACACGCCCGGGGTCTTCATCGGTGACGCGAGCGCACTGCCGAGTGCCAGCGGTGCCAATCCGATGATCTCAACAATGGCTCTGGCACATCGCACCGCGGAAGCCATCGCTGCGATCGCCGTGCCTGGCGGGGGAACGCCTGACGTGGACAACCACGGCAGTTCTGGGCTGACCGACATCAGCCCAGAACTGCGGCCCCGTACCAATGGCAAAGCAGGAGTGCGACTTCAACGTCGAGGCGGTCATCGGTGAGCGGTCGGCCCCGACGCTTGATCGCGCGCTGCACTCGATAGTTGACGGAGTTGTGATGCAGGTGAAGCTCCTCGGCGGCCGCTTTGAAGCTCGATCCGCTGCGCAGGAACGCGCGCAGCGTCTCCCGTAGCCGCTCGTCGCTATCGGTTTGAGAGGCCAACGGGCCGAGTATCTGGCCGACCCAGGCCGCCGCGTCCTCGATGTTGCGGCCGAGTAGACCCGCCATGGAGAGCCCAGGATCGCCGGCGGCGGTGACCCGATGCGCATTGGAGCCCAACACGATTGCTACCGAACGAGCGTCCCGCGCCTGCCAGTGCGAGCGGCGGAAGCCGGCTACATGTGGCAGGGGATCGCCAACCGCGATCCACGGGATGTCGGTTCGCTCCCGGGCGAATTCGCGGATCTCTGTCACCGCGTTTCGCGCGGTGTCGGTCGTCAACGGGACCCATGCCCATCCGGTCAGTCGGTCCACCGGGATGAACAACGGGCTCGCGCTCGCGCCAACCGACTGTCCGAATTGGCGGATAACCCGTTGCATGATCGCGAGTTCGTTGCCGAGGGCGGGCCCGTCGAACCACATCACGGTGGCCAGGTGGATGAGGTTGAGTGGATAGCGAATCTCGGTCGTCATGGCATCGACGTCGAGCTGGGCTCCGTCGAGTACTTCACGTACTCGCAACGCGCGCAGACTGTTTCGGTTCTCGGTCCAACGGTCGTGCTCACTCTGATAGGTATTCACCACTTCTTGGGTGATGTGATCGACGTAGCCGAAGGTGACCTGCTCGATGCGGCCGAATACGTCCAGGCTCAGGCCCTGGTCCAGCTTCAAGGCGCGGACTTGTCCGCGTGCGACGTCGAGTACCGCCTTGTGTCCCAGCCGATAGGAGCGCACCAGCCAGTTCACCGACACCTCGCGTTGTGCCAGGCGCCGTGCGTGCTCGAGTGCGGCTGTTGGCGGCTCGACGTTTTCGATTCGGATCCCGTGGCGGATGGCGGAGAAGACCGTCTCGATATTCGCCCTGATGCTGTCATGCAACAGTCTCGTCAGCAACGCGTCCTCGCGCAGTTCGCCGACTTCGCTGACCACCTCGGCTTCGACCGTGTCGACAAGCGAAGTCATCAGGTCACCGAGCCGCGTGACGATTTCGACCGCCCAGGTGTCGACGGAGTCTTGCTGGCGGTCTGCGGCCATGCCCAGACTCTATGACGCGGCGGCGGGCCGGCGAAGTGATTCGCGGGTTCGCCCGGCGCGAAGAGGTTTGTTCTCGAGAGACAAAGACTGCCTGCGGAGTTGGTTGCCTGACGACCTCGTTTCCGAGTTCTGGGAGCCGTAATTTTGGAGACGTCGGATTCCGTTCCACCCCATCGCGCAGCCATGGTCCGGGCGATCCGTTCAGTCAATGACAGTCAAGGGCAGCTGATGCCATCCCGTCGAGCGCTCGCTCGGCGTGAAACGCGTAAGGAGGAACATTCATGACGACCGCGACCGTCACCCCCATCAATACCAGGCAAGCGTCCCAGGGGCGGCTGGAGAAATTCATGGCACGTCGCATTGCCGGGGCGATGTCCGCCGCGGCCCCCAACCAGCAGTTCATGCGATACGTGCAGAATCCGATCTGGAATTTCCTGTGCGACAATTGCTTTCGGGTGAAGATCGATGGCTGGCACCGCATCCCTGACGAACCGTCGTTGCTGATCGGCATCCATTCGGGCGGCTCGCTGACAATGGACGCGTGGACGCTGGTGCATTCCTGGTATCGGCGGTTCGCGGGACGGCGGATCTTGAACGGCACCGCGCACGACGTGTTGATGGCCGCGCCGCTGCTGGGCGACTATTTCAAGGCCCTCGGGGTGATTCCGGCGTCCCGCAAGGGGGTCACCGATGCCCTGGCGGCGGGCCACGATGTGGTCGTCTGGCCGGGAGGCGAGCAGGATGCGATGCGCAACTGGCGCCAGCGGGACAAGGCGATCTTGGCCGGCCGCAAGGGATTTGTGCGCCAGGCGATCCGTTCCGGTGTGCCGATTGTGCCGGTGGCCACGGTCGGTGGCCACGACACCGTGTTTGTGCTGTCCGAGGGCCGGTTCATTGCTCGCTGGACGGGTCTGGGTAAGCGGTTGCGCGGCGCGACGATACCGATCATCGCGGGCTTCCCGTTCCCGCTGGCCGTCGAGATCCTGCCCGCACATCTGACGTTGCCGGCCAAGATCCGCACCGAGTTCCTCGATCCGGTTTACGTCGATACCGACCCGGCGCGCGCCGACGACACCGAGTACGTGGACAAGATCTACCGGGAAGTACAAAGCGCGATCCAGGACGGGATGGACCGGCTGGCCAAGCGCCGCAGCTTCCCGGTGTTCGGCTGAGCTGCGATGCACCAGCTCACCAGTCTTGACGCGCAGTTTCTCGCCGCTGAAGACGGTCGCACGCACGGCCACGTCAGCGCGTTGGGCATCTACGATCCTTCGACCGCGCCCGGGGCGAGGCTTACCCTCGAGGCTGTGCGCGACCTCGTCGCGACGCGGATCGACTCACTGGCGCCGTTTCGGTGGCGATTGGCGCCTGTGCCGCTGAACCTCGACCACCCCTATTGGTTCGACGATCCGGTCTTCGATCTCGAGTTTCACATCCGTGAGCTGGCATTGCCCGCCCCGGGTGACGACCGCCAGCTCGCCGAGCAGGTGGCGCGCCTGCACTCGCGCCCGCTGGACCGCGGGCGTCCACTGTGGGAGCTCTATCTCATCCAGGGCTTGTCGGGGGGGGGGAGTCGCGATCATGACCAAGATCCACCACGCCGCCGTCGACGGGGTGTCGGGCGGCGAGTTGCTCAGCGTGTTGTTGGATCCCGACCCGAACCCCCGCACACTCGAGCGCCTCGAACCGGCGCAGCGCCCTCCTCGGCGCGGCGACCCGGTTCCGGGTCAAGTGGGGCTACTGCTGCGCGGTCTGCTCGGTTTGGCCCGGCGCCGCTGCGCGCGCTCGCCGCGACACCGCGCACGCTGCCACATCTGGACCAAGTGCCCACCGTGCGGATGTTGCCCGGGGTGCGGGCGCTGGCGGCCGGCAGCGCTCTGCTGACCGGCGCGCGGCGCCGCGACGGTGGCGTGCTGGAGCGGACCAACCTGCGGGCACCTCGAACACGATTCAACCGGCGTATCGGTCCGCACCGCCGGTTCGCGTTCGCCTCGGTGCCGTTGGCCGATGTCAAGGCGGTCAAGAACGCGATGGGCGTCACCGTCAACGATGTCGTGCTCGCATTGAGCGCCGGGGTATTGCGTCGGCGGCTGGCCGCCGCCGGCGATCTGCCGACCGAGCCGTTGCTGGCCATGGTCCCGGTGTCGGTGCGCACCCCCGAGCAAGCCGGGACCTTCGGTAACCGCGTCTCGACGATGATCGTGCCGCTGCCCACCGACGAACCCGACGCTCGGCGGCGAGTCGCGCGGGTCAATGACGTCATGCGCTCGGCCAAGCAGCGTCACCGCGCCATCCCGGCCACGCTGATGCAAGACGCCAACCAATTCATTCCACCGGCATTGCTGGCGCGGGCATCCCGGGTCGTCGGCCAGCTGTCGGTCAGCGACCCACTGGCGCCGCCGGTCAACGTCGTGGTTTCCAACGTTCCGGGCTCACCGACGCCGTTGTATCTGGCCGGCGCCCGGCTGCAAGCCCAATTCCCGGTGTCGATCGTCATCGACGGCGTCGGGGTCAACCTCACGGTGTTGAGCTACCGCGACTCACTCGACATCGGCGTGATCGCCGATCGTGACCTCGTCGAGGACGCGTGGCCATTCATCGAAGACATCAAGGCGGAGCTGGCAGAGCTGTCTGCTCTGGTGATTCCGCGCCCAAAGCGCAAGACTCGAACTCGCACCGCGAGAACGCAACCCAAGGAGGATCCGAAGTGACCAGTCTGGCCGGCAACCTGATCGAGGGCGCTCGCCGCCACCCGAACCGAATCGCGTTGCGTCTCGACGAAATCGAAATACCTTACGGCGCACTTGATACCGCCAGTGCGCGGCTCGCCGGCCTGCTGATCCAGCGCGGATTACGACCCGGCGACCGGGTGGGTGTCATGCTGCCCAACGTCCCCTACTTCGCGGTTGCCTACTATGGCGTGCTGCGTGCGGGCGGGGTGGTGGTGCCGATGAACGTGTTGCTCAAGGAGCGGGAAACCAGCTTTTATCTCACCGACTCCGAAGCCAAGGCGATCATCGCCTGGCACGAGTTTGCTCCCGCAGCTCAAGCGGGTGCCGATGAGGCTGGCGCCGCGTGCATCTTGGTCAAGCCGGGCGAATTCGAGGAACTCATCCAAGCGGCCGAGCCGCTCGAAGAGGCGGCCGTGCGCGAGGACGACGACACCGCGGTGATCCTCTACACCTCGGGCACCACCGGAAAGCCCAAGGGCGCCGAGCTCACCCACGCCAATCTGCGCCGCAACGTCGAGGTGATCGTGCAGATGCTGCAGGTGGGGCCCGATGATGTGATCCTGGGCGCCCTGCCCGTGTTCCACGCGTTCGGGCAGACCGCCGGGCTCAACGCCGCAGTCGCCGCCGGCGCATGCCTGACCCTGATCCCGCGCTTCTCGCCGGAGAAGGCGTTGCAGATTATCGAGCGAGACCGGGTCACTGTTTTTGAGGGCGTGCCCACCATGTTCGCCGCGATGCTGCACAGCACCGAGCGCCCGGACACCGGATCGTTGCGGCTGTGCGTGTCCGGTGGGGCCGCGATGCCGGTCGAAGTGATGCGCGGCTTCGAGCAGGCCTTCGGCACCATGGTGCTCGAGGGGTACGGCCTGAGCGAAACCTCGCCGACGGCGTCGTTCAACCATCCCGATCGGGAGCGCAAGCCGGGGTCGATCGGCACGCCGATCGCTGGGGTCCAGATGAAACTTCTCGAAGTCGACACGCACGGCATCGGCGAGATCGCCATCCGCGGGCACAACGTGATGAAGGGCTACTGGAACCGGCCCGATGCCACCGCGGCCGTGATCGACGCCGAGGGCTGGTTTCGCACCGGGGATCTGGCGCGCATCGATGAGGACGGCTACTACTTCATCGTGGACCGGTCCAAGGACATGATCATCCGGGGCGGCTACAACGTCTACCCGCGCGAGATCGAGGAGGTGCTCTACGAGCATCCCGAGGTCCGCGAGGCGGCGGTGGTCGCCGTTCCCGACGACATGCTCGGGGAGGAGGTGGGCGCCGCGATTGTGCTGATACCGGGCGCCACGTCAGACGCCGCAGCGCTTTCGGACTTCGTCAAAGAACGCGTCGCCGCTTACAAGTATCCCCGTCGGATCTGGTTCGTCGATGAACTGCCCAAGGGGCCTACCGGCAAGATCCTCAAACGCGACATCACCGTTCCCCAGGCTAGCCCGGCGCAGCAGTGATGACCGGGCACGTAATGACCCATATCCCGTCCGGGCGCGGCGGCGGCCAAGCCGCTATCGACACGCTGCGCTGAGATCCTGAGGAGATTGAAATGTCAAGCATCGCAACCGAACCAACATTGCAAAAGGATGATGGCCAGCCTCAGATCCCGGTTGAGAACCCCGCGACGGGTGAGGTCATCGGGCATGTTCCCGACATGAGTGCGGCGCAGATCGCCGAGCTGGCCTGGCGGGGCCGGGCCGCCCAACCGGGCTGGGAGGCGCTGGGCTACGAGGGCAGAGCCGTCGTGCTGAAGCGGATGCGACGCTGGCTCGTCGACAACGCAGATCAGGTGATCGCGACGATCTGCTCCGAAACCGGCAAGACCTACGAGGACGCGCAGATCGCCGAACTCATATACGGCGCAGCGGCATTCGGGTTCTGGGCAGACAAAGCCCCGCGCTACCTCGCCGACGAGCGGATCCACTCATCGTCGGTATTCGTCAAGGGCAAGCAGCTGGTGCTGCGCTACCGGCCAATGGGGCTCATCGGAGTCATCGGCCCGTGGAACTACCCGCTGACCAACTCCTTCGGCGACTGCATTCCCGCACTCGCGGCCGGAAACAGCGTGATTCTCAAACCTTCGGAGGTCACGCCGCTGACTTCGCTGCTACTGGCGCAGGGACTGGCCGAATCCGGTTTGCCTGACGGCGTGTTCGCGGTGGCAACCGGCCGGGGCGGCACCGGTGCGGCCGTCATCGACGAGGTCGACATGATCATGTTCACCGGTTCCACCGCCACCGGGCGCAAGGTCGCGGTCCGCGCCGCCGAGCGCCTGATACCGGCATCGCTCGAGCTCGGTGGCAAGGACCCGATGATCGTGCTCGCCGATGCCGACATCGAGCGGGCAGCCAACCACGCCGCCTACTATTCGATGTCCAACTGCGGTCAAACGTGCATCTCTATCGAGCGCTGCTACGTGGAGGCGCCGGTCTACGACGAGTTCGTCGCGAAGGTCACCGAAAAGGTGCGTGCGATCCGCCAGGGCGTACCCGCCGGCCCCGGCAGCGTCGACGTCGGGTCACTGACCTTCCCACCGCAAGTCGAAACGGTGCAGCGCCACGTCGAGGAAGCGGTTGAACGTGGCGCGAAGGTGCTCACCGGCGGTCATCGCGGCCGGACGAAGGGGTACTGGTATGAACCGACGGTGCTGGTCGACGTCAACCACGACATGGCCTGCATGCGCGAGGAGACCTTCGGGCCGACGTTGCCGATCATGAAGGTCGCCGACGCCGAAGAGGCGATTCGGCTGGCCAACGACTCGGAGTACGGACTGTGCGCCGCGGTGTTCTCCCGCGATCTGGCGCACGCCGAGGCCGTGGCGCGACGCGTCAATTCGGGTGCGGTCACCGTCAACGACGCGCTGTTGAACTACACCGCGCTGGAGCTACCGATGGGCGGAGCCAAGCCGGGCTCCGGGGTTGGCTATCGCCACGGCCCGGGTGGCATCCGCAAGTACTGTCGCCAGCAGGCGCTGCTCATTTCCCGCTTCCACGGGCGTCGCGACGTCCACATGTACCCGTACTCGGCGCGGCGAACCCGGATCCTCGGCCGCCTGGTCGGGCGTCTGTATCGGGGAGTTCGGGGAACCGACAGCTAGGGTGCGTGGAGAGGTACTACGGCGTCACGATGTTGAAGTCGGGGTTTGGGCCTGTCGAGCACACTGACAAGGGATTGCAGGGCTTGCGGGTCGCCACTGATCTCGACGCCGGGGGAGGTCTGATCCCCGGCTGCCAGGGTGACCAACCTCAGCTTGCCCGCGAGTTTGATCGTGGCATTCGCGGTTGACGCATCGGTGCTGGCCTTGCGATAGACCAATACCCCGTTGCGCAGCGTGAGCCGGTAATTGACTGCCAGGTCGTTGAACGAAACATCAAGTGCCAACGAGAGATCCCACGCCTTCGGACCGTTCACGCTGATTGCCAGGACGTCGAACATCTGCTCGGGCGTGAGTTGGCCGAGCAACGAGGCCGACGAGGCGGCCTGAGTAGGCGTTCCCATGTTGCCCGCCGCCAGCTCGGTGGCTCCGGACAGGAAGAAGTTTCGCCAGGTGGCGCACTCCGCCCCGTAGGCCAACTGCGTCAGGGTGTCCGCGTACAGCTTGCGCGCGCCGGCGTGCTGCTCGTCGGTGAACACAATGTGATCAAGAAGTGTTGCAGCCCAACGGTAGTCGCCGGTGTCGTAGGCCTTCTGGGCCAGTTCGAGGGTGCGGTCGATGCCGCCGATGGCCTCGACGTATCGGGGCCCGATCGCTTCGGGCGGGTGCTGCCAGAGCCGGGCGGGATTGCCGTCGAACCAGCCCATGTAACGCTGGTAGACGGCCTTGACGTTGTGGTTGACCGATCCGTAGTAGCCATGGGTGTGCCAGGCCTTCTCCAGCGCCGGGGGCATCCGGAAGTTTTCCGCGATCTCGATACCGGTGTATCCCTGGTTGAGCAGGCGCAGCGTCTGATCGTGCAGGTAGGCGTATAGATCCCGTTGCAGCGAGAGGAATTCCACGATGCCCTCGCGGCCCCAGGTCGGCCAGTGGTGTGAGGCGAATACGACGTCGGTGCGATCGGCGAAGGTGTCGATGGCCTCGGTGAGGTAGCCCGACCACGCGTGCGGATCGCGCACCAGCGCGACGCGCAGGGTCAACAGGTTGTGCAGGTTGTGGGTGGCGTTCTCGGCCATGCACAGCGCCCGGAACTTGGGGAAGTAGAAGTGCATCTCTGCCGGCGCCTCGGTGCCGGGAGCCATCTGGAATCGATGTCGACACCGTCGATGGTGTGGATCTCGCCGGTGCTGGTGATGTCGATCGTCGGCACGATCAACCCGACCTCACCCAGGGAAGGGGTCTGTCCCAGGCCGCATCCCACCTGACCTTGCGGACCACGCGGCAGGACCGCTCCGTACATGTACGCCGCCCGGCGGGCCATCGCGGTGCCGGCATAGACGTTCTCTTGCACCGCGTGTTCGACGAATCCTTCGGGCGCCAGCACCGCGACCTTGCCGGCATCGACGTCGGCCTGGGTGGTCACCCCGAACACGCCCCCGAAGTGGTCCACGTGGCTGTGGGTATAAATGACGGCGCTCACCGCTCGGTCACCGCGGTATTCGCGGTACAGGGCCAGCGCGGCCGCCGCCGTCTCGGTGCAGACCAGCGGGTCGATGACGATGACACCGGCGTCGCCTTCGATGAAGCTGATGTTGGACAGGTCCAGTCCGCGCACCTGGTAGATGCCCTCGACCACCTGGTAAAGGCCCTGCTTGGCGCAGAGCTGCGACTGACGCCACAGGCTGGGATGCACCGACGGCGGGGCATCCTCGTCGAGGAAGGAGTAGGAATCGTTATCCCAGACCACCCGGCCGTCGGCGGCGGTCACCACGCACGGTGACAACTTGGCGATGAAACCGCGATCGGCGGCGGTGAAATCCTGCGTGTCGCCAAAAGGGAGCGCGCTGAGGTGATCGCGGTGATTCGAGACGATGAAGGGGCTGGGACTGGTCTGCTCCATGACCCTAATTTGTAGCCGAAGGCGCTGCGGTGAACCTATCCGGACTGGGGACGATTTGTGTTCAGTACCGCGGTACGCCAGGCCTGCATCATCGAGCAGAACGACTCCCTGGACAGCCCGTAAGTGTTCGGGAAGGACACCATGTCGCGGCGTTGGCCGCCGGTGCGGTCGGTCTCGACTTCGTCAAAACAGACCCGCTGTATCACATGGCCATGGACGCGAACCGACTTGATCCGGAAGTTCTCGACGGCGCTCCAGCGGAAGTTCTGGGCATCGTGGGCCTTGATGATCCCGAATCCCCGCTTGTCCAGGACCAGTTCGGGCGGGTTGCGCAGGTCGCTGATGGAGAGCGCGAGGGCCAACACGCCCGAGGTTCCGAACACCAACGTCCCGAAGAATGCCTGTGCCGCGCGGGGAAAGTGGGGGTCGGAGTCACCGACTCCGACGAAGACGAACCAAAGGAAGGTAAAGGTAAGCGCCACGCCCACCGGGAGTCCGAGTCGGGTCACCCACCTGGGTTGCTGCATGGTGACCGGGCCGGGAAAAGAATCCAGCGCGGCCTGCGCGCGCGCTGTGGAGTTCGACACGGCAGTCACCTTCCAGTGGGTCTTCGTAGTGAGGTCAGACTGCGCCGTCAGGCTTGGTGGATTCTTGGGAAACTGCGCTCTCGGTAGTTGCTGCCCTATATTTCGCAACGGGTGTGCGGCGACGGGTCGAAGCAGGTCACCGTTCCGTGCGGGCAACGTGGCAAGGCGCGGGTGGCGGTCTTGCGCCAGTGACGCCGGAGCAGCCGGCGGGCCAGATATCGCGCCGCGACCACTCGCTGCTCCTTGTTGTACTGCGGGCCGTCGTGCTCGATTCCGTAGTAGATGTCGTAAACGTCGTAGGCGAGGGCGTCGATTAGTTCCTCCACTTCCGTTGGTGTGCTCATCCCTCCAGGGTTCCCCGTGCGGCCCCAGCCGCAACCCCCTGCGCGAAACTCACAACGAACTTTGTGCGAGCAATCCTCGTTTCTGGCCACGTCGGTATCGGTCGTCACCGGGATGACGGCGATGTGCACCGCGAGTTCACGATGGCCTTCGGCGGCCTACCGACTGCCGGGCGTCCCGGTGTCGTTGCCGACCAGTCTGGCGATCGCGTCGGTGAGCGCCGGAGCGTCCAGGGGGGTGTCGCTGATCATGGCGTGCAGGGTGGCGCCGTCGAGGAAAATGCTGACGACGCGAGCGGCGCGGGGCCCGATACGCGGCTCCAGCAGCGCGACTAGGCCTTCTGACCACAACTGGGCCAGCGATTGCAGTTCGGGCTGATGACTTGCCGCAACGTAGAGCTCGTTGAGGGTGCGGTGCCGATCAGGGTCGGTCAGGTAGTCGGCGGTGAGCCGGGCCAGGGTCGCCGGAATATCGGTGCTCTCATCGAGGTCGCGCTCCCAATGCTCGAGCCAGTCGGTTGCGCTGGTCGCGACGTGAGCGAGGGCAGCTTCCCTTAGTTCGCCAAGATCGCTGAAGTAGTAGGTGGTCGACCCGACCGGTACGTTGGCTTCGGTGGCAACCCGGCGATGGGTGAGGTCGCCCAGTCCGTGGCGGGCGATCAGCCTCCCGGCCGCCTCGATGATCGTCTGCCTGCGACCCGCGGGGTCTCGAGGGCGACGCTCGACTTCCCGGGTCAATGGGCGCCGGTCAGGTTCAGCGTGAGCACGCCGCCGATGATCAGCCCCACTCCGAGGACCTTGGTCAGCGACAAGTGTGAGCCGAGGAAGAGCACGGCGATGAGGACGATGGTGCCGGTGCTGATGGCCGACCACAGCGCGTATGCGACGTCGGTTTGCATGCCGCGCGCGATCGACATCGCCAGCATCGCGAGGGAGAAGCCATAGACCGTCAAGCAGATCACCGTGGGCCACAGTCGGGTGAAGCCCTCGGTGCTCTTCAGGAAGCTGGTCGCCATCACCTCCATGGCGATCGCGCCCAACAACAGTAGGTAAGCCATGAACCCTCCTCGTGTACAAATGTACATGTACAAATGTACATGAAGGGTCGGCTGGGGTCTACCCAGGCCTATTCACCCCACCTACCCAGCGACTCCAGCTGTTCCAGGGCGGTGATGCCATTGGTGCGGCGTTCCAGGAGCAGGCCTCCGGGCGCCGTGTAGGGCGGCGCCGCCTCGGGGCTGCGCTGCGCGTGGGTGGTGATCGCGTCGACCAGGGTGGTGGCCATGGACAGCCGTGGGTACTGATCGTGGATCAGTGCGGCGGTCCGGTCGTCAACGAATTCGGCGTTGCGGCCGAAATCCATGCCCACCCCGGCGTGGACCAGATAGCAGATCGGTCCGCGCCGCTTGGCGATCCCGAAGCAAGTGTGCAAGGCGATGGCTTCCCAGACGGTGTCCACGACCTCGTTGTCGCAGCCGTGTTCGCCCAACAGCGCTGCGGCGAGGTCCGCGCCCTCGACCTCGAAGCGGGCCTTGCCGGGGGCGGCGGACCCGGCGCCCAAGTCATGAAGCACGCAGCCCAAAAACAAGATCTGGCTGTCGTAGTCGACTCCGTGGCGCATGCCGTCGTGTGCGGCAAGTAGTTCGCCGAACAGGTAACTGCGCACGCTGTGGTTGAACACCGCGGGCGACTCGGTGGAACGGGACAGCCGCAGTGCCGCTTGGGCGACGGTGGTGTCGACGAGCTCTGGAACTGATTGCATACCGGGCACGTTAGGGCGTTCGCCGCGTCGTGGGGAGTGGCCGATAGGTCGCTGACCGCACAATTTAGGTCAAGTTCGGGACCTGGCAGTTACGGGGTGAGGTTGGTGCCGGCCGTGAGTTGTTCCCAATCGGTGATCTCCACATCGCGCCGTTGCGCGATGTGGCGGTAGGCCATCAGCGCGTCGGGCCCCAGCAGCAGAAATGCCGGCGGGGCGGGTGATTCGACGGCGGTGATGATCGCGGCGGCAGCCTTGGCGGGATCACCGGGCTGGTTGCCGTGCATGGTGTCGTTCTCCTTGCGCCGTTGCCCTGCCGTGGCGGCGTAGTCATTGATCATCCTGGTCGATTGCACCAGGGAGCGGCCGGCGAAATCGGTACGGAAGGCGCCGGGCTCGACGACGGTGACCGATATGCCCAGCGGCGCGAGCTCCCCGTGCGATGCGCCGCTCATCCCCTCCATGGCGGCCTTGGCCGCCGCGTAGTAACCCGATCCCACCGGCGTCAGCGCCACCGCGATCGATGAGATGTTCACGATCGCACCGCTGCGGGGGGCCCGCATGTCGGGAAGGACGGCTATGATCAGTGCCACGGTGCCGAAGAAGTGTGTCTCGAACAGGTCGCGGACCTCGGCGTCGGCGCCCTCTTCGACCGCCGCACGGTATCCGTAGCCGGCGTTGTTGACGAGTACATCGATGCCGCCGAAACGCTGCTGCGTCGCCTGCATCGCCGCAGTGATCTGGTCGGGCTCGGTGATGTCCAAAGCGAGGGGCAAGACCCGTTCGGGGGACCGCTGGGCCAAGTCGGCAACGCCGCCGACGCTGCGCGCGGTGGCGACGGTGTGGTGACCGGCGTCGATGACGGCTTCGGCCAGGGCGCGGCCCAGCCCGGTGGAACAGCCGGTGATGAGCCAGGTGGACACGGTGAAAGCCTCCTTGGCTATAGGTCAGGATCGTGCTGGGACGTGCCGTTGCAGCCGGAAGGTGCGGTTGAAGCCGGCCGGATGCGTGGTGAGGGTCACTTCGACCGCGCCGCTGGGGGCGATGACGTAGCGCTCCTCGACATCGGGCCCCTCGTCCCAGCGGCCGACCGGCTGATGCCCGAGGTCTTGCCGGTCACGAAGGGCCGGGTCGAACGGGAAGTAGACCGGATCGTAGGGCGTGACGTCACCGTCGGGGCGGCCGTTGACCAGGCGGCTGCACTCCACGAACCGGAAATGGCCGATGTTGTGCGCGGCCCGGTAGGTGCGCCGGATGACCAGCGGCGAACTTCCGTCGCGGGGAAGTGGGGAGTCTTTTGCCACGATGGGGTCAAAGACGACGTCGGCACCGGCTTGGGCCTCGCGAAAGACCCCGAAGTGTCGCGAGAAATGTTCGGAAAGCTCGAAACTCGCTTCGTGGTCGAGGAAGACGGCCAGCCCGATGGCGGTGGCCGCAAACGCGTGCGGCGAGCGTTTCACCCGCTTGTCGCCGAAGGTCGCGCGCAGCATGCGCGAGATCAGTGGGAAGCTCCCCGCCCCACCGGCCAGGTAGATGCCCGCGACTTCCGACCAGGCCACACCGTCACCGCCGGGCGCCGGATCACGCAAGACGCGCGACAGTACCCCGATCGTGTCGTCGACCAGCGGTGCACATGCGGAATACACGTCATCGATATCGCAGGAAAATGGTGGCCGGTCGCCCCCGATCCCGGTGAGGTCCATCAGGAAGCGGCGCGTCTGTGGCCCGACGGCTTCTTTGCGCGCGGCGCATTCCTCCCTCAGCACGTCGTATCCGGTGACGTCGGTTGCGGCCAGCTCCGCGATCTCGGGCAGCCGTGCGGCAACGAGTTGCAGTATCGCCTCGTCGAAGTCGTCGCCGCCGAGCCGCTGGATGCCCTCGCTGCGGACGACGTCGTTGACGTGGCCGGTCATCTTCAGCAGTGAGGCATCGAAGGTGCCGCCGCCGAGGTCGTAGATCACGACGTACTCGCGCTTGGCGGTGATGGTAGAGCGGTAACGATGTGCGTATTCCAGGCTGGCCGCAGACGGTTCGTTCAACAACGCGACTACTTGGAAACCCGCCGCCACGAAGGCATCCAGCGTCAGGAAGCGTTGTGCGCTAGACGCATTCGCCGGCACGCTGATCGCGGCCTCGACCGGCTCGCCGGGTGGCAGGCCGGCGTTTGACCGGTGTTGCAGATCGTCTTTGAGCTGTTCGAGGAAGCGGGCCAGCAGCTCGGTCAGCCGGTAGCTGCGGCCGGCCAGGCTGACTTCGGTGTGCGGTCCGGCGTCGTTGAGCAGACGTTTGAACGAACGCAGCACCGACCAGCCGGGATCGCGGCGCACCGCGGTTGCGTCCAAACCGAAGCGCAGCTCACCGGCCGCGTTGGCGGCGATGGCCGAAGGCCATGCGTCCACTCCGTCGAAGGACACGACGGGATAGTTGCCTCTGTCGACGACCGCAGCCACGGTGTGGGTGGTGCCGAAGTCGATACCGACTCTCATTGCGCACAATTCTAGGGCGCTACAACGCAGTTGGGCACTACCTGATTTCCGGCGCGCCGATACCGGATTGATCAGCGGGCGGTCATGATGGTCGCCCACCTTGCGTGTCGGCCAGCGCTGACGACTGCTGCGCTACCTCACGTTCGACGGCGGTGGGAACCAGGCCGGCGGGGGCGAACAGCTTCGACGGCATTGGCTCGTCTTCGGTCAGCGGGCGAGCGCTTCCGCGAAGTGCCTTGTAACACATTGCTATTCCAGCGATCACAATGATGATGACAATGCCGGCGAAGACGATGGACAGGATCCCCTGCACCAACGTGTTGCGGATGACGTCGTCGAGCTGGTCGACATTGGCGGCCGAACCGAACGCCGTCTTGCCGGCGTCCTTGGCCTCCTGGTACCGAAAGTGCTGGGTCCAGTAGCCGACGGCGGGGTCACCGGAGAAGATCTTTTGCCATGACGCCGTCAAAGTGACGATGAGGTCCCACAGCAGTGGGACGCCCGGTATCCAGGCCCACTTCAGGTGACCCTTCTTGATCACGATGACGGTGATGACCGTGAGTGAGATCGCGGCCAGTAGCTGGTTGGCGATACCGAACAGCGGGAACAGCGTGTTGATCCCGCCCAATGGGTCGGTGACGCCCAACAGCAAGGTGCCGCCCCATTCCGCAACCACCAGTATGGTGGCCAACCATGCGCCCGGGCGCCAGCTCGGATTCTGCAGCTTGCGCAGCGGCCCGCCGAGGTTGCTCAGCGCATCGGACACCATGAAGCGTGCGGCCCGGGTGCCGGCGTCGACGGTGGTCAGGATGAACAGCGCCTCGAACATGATCGCGAAGTGGTACCAAAATGCTTTGAGGCCGATGCCGGCAAGGGCGCGGTTCATGATCTCCGACATGCCGAATGCCAGCGTTGGTGCGCCGCCGGTGCGCGACACGATCGAGTGTTCGCCCACGCCCGCGGCAGCCTGGGTGATCTGGTCTGCGCTGGCCGGATTTCCCGATAACCCGAGTCCGTTGACGTAGTCCGCGGCGCTGGCCGCCGTGCCGCCGGTCTTGGCGGCGGGGGCATTGAGCACGAAATACAAGTGCTGGTCCAGGATCGATGCGGTGAGCAGTGCGATGATCGCCACGAAGGACTCGGTCAGCATCCCGCCATAGCCGATCAGGCGCATCTGGCCTTCCTTCTCCAGCATTTTTCGGCGTGGTGCCCGAGGAGATCAGCGCGTGGAATCCGGACAGCGCGCCGCAGGCGATGGTGATGAACAGAAACGGAAACAACGCGCCGGCGAACACCGGCCCGTCACCGGTCATGGCGAATCGGGAAACGGCCGGGGCCATGATGTCGGGCCGAACAACCAGCACGCTGACGGCCAGCAGCGCGATGGTGCCGACTTTCATGAACGTAGAAAGGTAGTCACGCGGTGCCAGCAGCAACCACACCGGCAGCACCGACGCCGTGAAGCCGTAGATGATCAGCAGCCATGACAGGGTGACCGGCGACAGGCTGAACCAGGATGCACCCCATGATGTTTCGGCAACCCAGCCGCCGGAGACCACGGCCAACAGCAGCAACCCGATCCCGATCACCGACACCTCGGCGACCCGCCCGGGCCGCAGGAACCGCAGATAGCAGCCCATGAACAGGGCAATCGGAATGGTCATCGCGATCGAGAAGACACCCCACGGGCTTTGCGACAGCGCCCGCACCGCCACCAGCGCCAGCACCGCGATGATGATCGTGATGATCACCGGCACCCCGATGAGCGCGGCCACCCCGGCTGTCGCGCCGAGTTCGTCGCGCACCATCTGCCCGAGCGAGCGCCCGCGCCGCCGAGTGGAGATCCACAACACCAGGTAGTCGTGCACGCAGCCGGCGAATACCGCTCCGGCCACAATCCATATGGTGCCGGGCAAATAACCCATCTGGGTGGCCAAAACCGGACCGACCAGCGGACCGGCTCCGGCGATGGCGGTGAAATGGTGGCCGAACACCACCCGACGGTCGGTGGGCGTGTAGTCCATGCCGTCGTCGAGATATTCGGCCGGGGTGGCGTGATCGTCGCGGGGGCGGACGATCTTCATTTCGACCAACCGCGCATAAAAACGAAAGGCGATGATGTAAGTGCACCCAGCCGCGGCGACAAGCCAAATGGCGTTGACCGTCTCACCCCGGGCGAAGGCGATCATCGCCCAGGCGACGGCACCAACGGCGGCGATCACCCCGAAGACGATCTTGTGCCGGAAGGTGATCGGGGAGCGGTCCACGATCGCGACCGGCGGTAGATCGGCGTCGGTGCGGATATAGCTGACGTCCGCGGAGCGGTCTTCGATTCGATCCGGCGGGGTCGACTGGGCCACCGGCGCCTCCCTTGCTGACAGGTGGTCGTTGTTCCCGGTGATCCTTGCACCATGAGGGGGATGTGCGGAACCCGAGAGCGGCATACGCCACTGTGGCGCCCCGTCGTCTGTCGGCCACTGCCCTGGGTCCTCGGCCGGCACATCGTCTCCAAATATGCAGATCTCGAAAATTCCTTCGGGCCAATACAAGAGGCGGCCTTTAACGGCATTGCGTAGCGCGAAATATGAATGCGCCCGGATATCATCCAGATTGTCATTTGGATGACACAATTGCCCGCGCTGGTCATGCTGAATTTGGCCGCGCGAAATGGCGCATTCTTGGCTAAGCTCCCGTTGACGAATCGGAAAGCACAGTAGGGACTTGGCGGTTGGCGACTGTGAATCGCAGGGCGTTCCTGGCTCTTATGGCGGCAACTGGCGCGGCCGGCGCGATAAGAGGCGCATCGGCGCCAGCACACGCGGGCGGTGACGAGCTTCGTGACCTTCCCGAATTCTCAAGCGCAAACGGTGTTTTGGATACAGAGTTGAGCGCCGTCACCAATGTTGTCGAACTCGATGGCCGTCAACTGACCTTGGAGACGTTCAACGGCTAGCTACCCGGGCCCATCCTGCGAATCCGGCCGGGTGACAATCTGCGGGTCTTGCTCAAGAACCGGATTGTCCCGGTCGGGATCCCCACCAACAACGTATTCATGCTGCCCTATTGCGCCTCCAAGTCCAACGACGCGCGTTATGACACCCGGCGGGCCTGTGTCCACGACCTGTGGAACAAGTGGGAGAGACGGCAAACGCTCGCGCAAGAGGATGTCGACATCAACTTGCACACCCATGGCCTCCAAGTGAGCCCAGAAGACCCCGCGGACAACGTCTTTCTGCAGATCGGCCCGCTAAACGATCACCAATACAGCTACGACATCCCAAAGGATCAGCCGGCTGGCTTGTATTGGTACCACCCCCATTTCCACACGGCGACCGCACATCAGGGCTGGAACGGGCTCTCCGGCGCAATCATCGTCGAGGGCGACATTGACGCGGTGCCCGAGATCGCCGCCATGCGTGAGCGCACCATCGTGATCAACGAGCTGTGGATCGCCGATGACAGCGGTGAGGTTTCGTTCACCGTGGTGGCGCCCATCGCGGGCGATGTGCCGTTCGCCTCCTTTCCCTCAGTGCCGTCGAGCATGTACTACACCGTCAACGGCCAACTCATCCCAGACATCACCATGCAACCGGGTGAAGCCCAGCGCTTTCGGGTGCTCAACGCGTGCCCGCATCGGTCGATATGGCTGCACGTGGAAGGGCATTCACTCGAGCAGATCGGAACCGATGGGACGCCCTACGCCGCCCCGCGCACGCGCCAGCACATTTTCTTGGCCTCGGCCAACCGGGCCGAGTTCATCATCAAAGCGGGCGAGCCCGGGCGCTACCGGATCTACGCCGAAGCCTACGACCAGGGACACCCCGGTGGCCCCCGCCCTTATCTGCCGCTGGCCACCCTGGTGGTGCGCGGCAAACCGACCGACACACCGATGCCGAAGACCCTGGTGGAGCCGCCACGGATGCCGAACCTGCCGGTGTCGCGGCGCCGGGTTCTGGTGTTCTCCGGCGATATCAGCGGGCGGACCGGTATGGGAATCCAGTTCCTCATCGACGGTAAGGAGATGAATATGGACCGGATTGATCAGGAGGTCGAGGGTGGCACGGTCGAGGAGTGGACGATAGTCAATGAGGACGTCTTCCAGCACCCCTTGCATATCCACATAAACCCGTTCCAGGTTGTCGACGTCCAAGGGATCCCAGCAGGTGACACCAGTTGGGCGGCGGCCTACGAGCCCGACATCTGGTGGGACACATTCCGCCTACCGCCATACCGCAGGTATACGTTGCGGACCTACTTCCGTCCGGACGTGACCGGCAAGACCGTCTATCACTGTCACATCCTGCCCCACGAAGACAGGGGAATGATGGGCATCTTGCTCGTCGATCCCCAGGGCGGTATCCGAAGGGGGCACCGTGAGGCTGCGCCGCCCGCTGCTGGCCGCATTCATCGCCGCTCTGGTGTTTGCCGTCGGTCCCGCGGTGGCCGAGCCCGAAGATGCCCAGTTGCCGCTGCACAACGAGGGTCGCTATGTCTTCACCCAGCAGCATCGGGACAATCTGAGTTGGTGGAACCGCACCTGGACTCCGCAACTGGTGCCCAAGGGTGCAATGCTGGAAGTACAGCTTCCCAGCACCCCGGTGCACTGGATTCCCTACGGAGAACCGGAGTGTCAGCCGAGCCCAGGCTGGGACTGGGCCGAGATCAGCGGTTCCTGGTACCCCGACGGTCCGCCGCGCCATCAGCGTGTGCCGGTGCAACTGGTCGGTCAGCGTATTGTTCCCAACCCAAACCGCATGAGGGAGTCGGCCAACCCCTATGAACTTCCGGGGGTCTACATCCCGTTCGACAAGCGAGTGTTGGGCAGCTCGACCCTCAGTGTGTTCGAGTACCGACTCGAGACCGGTGCCCCCGACGACTATTGGGCGGGCAGGGGCCTGGCGACGATATGCCTTCGCCCCGAACCGATTCCCGAAGATGTAAGGGTGCTGGGCTTCCCGCCCGATACTCCGCCCACCTTCGTGCTTACCTTGGTGGTCGGCGTGCGACAGGCATCCTATGGGGGTGGTCTGCCGCTGGCCCCACTGCCGGCACCGCCGGAGGTGCGCCCCATGCCCGACGAGCCTGCGCCATAGGCACTCCGGCACAGAGATTGCAGATGGGAGGTCACTACGATCCGGCTAGGAGCCGACGAATGGCGCGGCGCCTTTCAAAAGCATTTGATCAGAATGTGATTCGGACTTGGCTCTGGCTTCTAGGATCAGGGCAAACCCCAGAGTTTCGGCTGCCGTTGATACGGATGAGCACTAGCCACGCCAACAGATCTGCCCGACGATTTCGAGATGGCAGCCATGGGATGCCCGGCGTACGATACGAAGCCATGCGAGTTGCGGTGTACGCATGGGTGTCGATCGCGGCGGTGCTGGCCGCCGCCGTCGGCCCTGGACTCGCACCGGATGTTGCGCGAGCGGATCCACCAGGCGCGCACACAATCACCTACATCGCGAAGGTGGATGCCCCGATCTCCAGCGGACGGGCCATCTACATGGTCAACGACACCTACACGGCAACCGCCCCGTTGAGCGCGACCGGCCGCGAATTCACCACCACTACGATGCTGGCCGATCCGGCGAAAGCGGGGATGCAAGTAAGTATCCCTTGGCCGTACTCGGGCAATGTGCACTGCGAAATCGATGTGGACAACCACATTGTCGCGCAGGTGGATCAGTTCGTGGCGTCCACGCCCGGCAACGGCGACCCCAACTCCTACGGAGTGGTGTCGTGCGGCGCCGGGTCGTTGCCCGTGCCGCTGTGGTGGGCGAAAATCTGCGACGCATGGTGGTGTACGGATACGTCGTTGCCGTCTAACGCCCGTGATCAAGCCCGCGCCGACGTGACGCGGGACTCGGATCTGGGGCGCAGTCCTTCGTGGCCTCCGCCTGACCCAAATGAGCCGGCCACCTAGTTCGGGCTGCCGGCCTAGCGTGCTCTGGCGCTGAGCCCGTTGACGTCAACGATCGATATCTCGGCGTAGCCGACGGCGATCAACCCGTCACGTTCAAAGCCCTTGAGGATCTTGTTCAGAGACGGTCGCTGCACACCGAGCATTGCCGATAGCGTGCGTTGCGCGAGTTGTATTGATCCTTCCGATGATTCGTCGAGCAGTAGCTGGGCAACCTGACCCGGAAGCGGTCGGCCCAGCAGGGCAATGAGCCGGGCTTGCCCGGCTGAGACGCGCTGTGCGACCGATGACAGCCAGCGCCGCGCGATGTTGGGGTGGCCTGCCAGTAGGCTCTCGAAGTTCGCCCGGTCCAGATAGAGGCAAGTGCTGTCCTCGAGCGCGCGGGCGGTATAGGCCATCGGCATCTCCAGCAACAGCGGAATGTCTCCGTCGACATCGCCGCCGCGCAGCACATCGACGACTGCGCGCCGCCGCCCCGAACCTACCGCGAGCTCGATCTGTCCCTGTCGCACAATCCACACCCCGGTCGGATCTTGGCCGAGATTGAAAAGTACTGCCCCGGAGGTGACCTGACGTTGACTAAGGGTTCCGGCGAGAGCCGTGAGGTCGTTGGGATGCAGCGGCGCTGCCGCTCCCCGCCCGACGCAGCGGGCCACCCACGCGGCGTGGCGGACTGGCGACTCACTGGGTTGCGCGCCACCGGTGAAAAGGGTGACCGCCTCTCGAAATCCCGATCCGCGGCGTTCGCTCATCGTCGTGCCCTCCTAGATTCCTGTAATCCTGATGACATTTCCGCGGTGTGCGCAAGGTCTAGCGGATTGAGTGTCAGCGGCGCCGCTTCTCATGCGCCGACGTACGGAGGTATTCGAAATGGCAACTGCTGCTTCATCTGGCTCGGAGGCATCGACAATATCCCGCCAGGCCGTGCGAGGCCTGCTTATGGGCGGGGGAGCGGGTGTGCTCGCCTCGCTGGTGATGGCGATGTTCGCGATGCTGGCCGGCGCCACGCTGCTGCACAGCGGGTTCTTCACCCCGCTCTATCGCATCGCCGCTACGTTCGTCGGCCCCGACGCGATGGTGCAGTCGATGCGGGCGGCCACGGCGGGACAACTGTTCACCTTCATCGCCGCGCCGGCGGTGCTGGGCGCGCTCGTGCACATGATGGTGGGCGCGGGGTATGGCGCGGTCTTCGGGCTGATTGTGGACCGGGTGCGACTGCGCGGCGTTGCCCTGGTCGGCGCGGCGCTGGTCTGGGGCCTGGCGGTTTTCGCGGTCAGCACCTGGATTGCCCTGCCCGTTTCGGCGGCGCTGTTCGGCGGCGGGGATCCGGTGCGCAACATGGCGGCTGCGGCCGGTTACGGCCCCTTTGCCGTCCAGCACCTGATCTACGGGGCGGCGCTTGGCCTGCTCCTGCTCAAACCGGCGAACCGCTAGCGCGTCAATACAGCGCCCGCACGGTGTCGATGGTGTCTGCGTCGGCCGGCCCCTTGTCGTCGCGGTAGCGCACCACCCGGGCGAAGCGCAACGCCAGCCCGCCGGGATAACGCGAGGACGCCTGCACGCCGTCGAAGGCCACCTCGACCACCTGCTCGGGGCGCAGCGCGACCACATAGCCGTCGGTGCCCCCCACGGCAAGTTCGGTGAATCGCGCGGTCTGCCAGTCCAGCATGGCATCGGTCATGCCTTTGAACGTCTTGCCCAGCATCACGAATTCGCCGGTGGCGGCATCGCGGGCGCCGAGGTGAATATTGGACAGCTTGCCGCGTCGTCGTCCTGACCCCCACTCCACCGCGAGCACCACCAGGTCCAGCGTGTGCACCGGTTTGACCTTCAGCCATCCGGCGCCGCGGCGGCCGGCCAGGTAGGGCGCGGTGGGGGATTTGGCCATCACGCCTTCGTGGCCGGCGGCCAGTGTTGCCCGCAGAAAATCGGTCGCCGCGGCCGCGTCTGCGGTGGTCAGCCGATCGACTCGGTGCCGGGCCGGCACCACGGCGTCCAGGGCTGCCAGCCGGTCGGTGGTCGGCGCATCGAGTAGGTCGCGTCCATCCCGATGCAAGATGTCGAAGAAGAACACCGACAGTGGCTGTTTGGCTTGGGCGGCAGCGACATTCACCGACCGGCCAAATCGTGATGCGGTGACCTGGAAGCGATGCGGCCGGCCGTCTGGTTGCAGGGCAATCGCCTCGCCGTCGGCAACAAGGTCGCTGACCGGCAGCGCCAGCGTTGCCTGAACCACCTCCGGCAGGCGGGCCGTGACGTCGTCGAGGCTTCGGGTATAGACGGTGACCTCATCACCGGTTCGGTGGATCTGAACCCGGGCGCCATCCAACTTTGCCTCGAAAATTGTTGCACCGCCATGGCGTTCGAGGGCATCGGTGATGCTGCCGGCGCTCTGCGCCAGCATCGGCCCGATCGGTCTGCCCACCCGCAGCGTGAACGAATCCAGCGCGCCGGCCGCGCCCGATGACCCGGCCGCCAGGCACGCCGCCGCCACCGTCGGTAAATCCCCGCCCAGCATGGCGGCTCGTTGCACCGCCGTAGCGGGGACTTCGGCCGCCCTGGCGACGGCGTCGACCATGATCCCGGCCAGCGCGCCCTGGCGCAGTTCGCCGCTGAGCAGCCGCACCAGAAAGGCCTGCTCGGTTTCGGTCGAAGCGGCGAACAACCGAGTGATGAGTTCGCGGCGGCGGGCCGCAGACCCCTTACCCGACACCGCGCCGATCTCGCTGAACGCCGCGTCGGTACCGGTGACGGTGAGCGCCGGGCTACCCGCGGCCGCGGGCAGCGACCGCAACGTGGCCCAGCCCACGCCGATCTGGCGCTGCCGCAGCTCGCCGGAGAGCCACGCCACGACGATCGCGACCAGCTCCGGGTCGGGTGCGGCCCAGGGCTCCGGCGTTGTTGATTAGCAGGCTTGTGAGCTGGGTTGATGATCTTTGGTGCCGCGCTATTGGGGCCGGAGTGTAGGCACGGGCTATCTGGAGAACGATCGAGTTGGTTACTGTTCGTCGTTGGTCTGGAGTTGCCCGTGCCTACCGTTTCAGTATTGCCTGTGTCGTCGGTTCCAGAGGTGTTCGACCGCTGGAGTCCTGGTGGGCGCAGCGGGCTCATCGGATCGGAGTTTCTCGATGTGTTGGCCTCGGTGCCAGACCCGAGGGACCCACGCGGTCGGAGATATTCGCTGATGGCTTTGTTGGCGATCGCGGTTCTGGCCACTGCCGCGGGGATGCGCGGCTATGCTGGTTTTGCCACATGGGCGGCCACCGCTCCCGATGATGTGTTGGCCCAATTAGGGGTCCGGTTCCGGCGGCCCAGTGAGAAGACCTTCCGCGCTGTTTTGTCTCGGCTAGACCCCGCCGACCTCAACGCCAGGATGGGCAGTTACTTCACTGCACACGTGGCCAGCAGCGACCCCAGTGGATTGGTGCCGATCGCGTTGGACGGCAAGATGCTGCGTGGTGCTTTACGCGCCAAAGCGACAGCCACGCATCTCGTGTCGGTGTTCGCCCACCGTGCCCGATTGGTGCTCGGTCAACTCGCTGTCGCCGAGAAAAGCAATGAAATTCCCTGTGTACGTGCCCTGCTCACGCTGCTGCCGGGTAGCTTGCGGTGGCTGGTCACCGTGGATGCGATGCATACCCAGGTCGTCACCGCGAAGTTGATCTGCGCCACCTTGAAGTCGCACTACCTGATGATCGTCAAGTCCAACCAAGCCAAAATACTTGCGCGTATCACCGCGCTGCCCTGGGCCGAGGTGCCCGCAGCCGCTACCGACGACTCCCGCGGCCACGGCCGTGTCGAGACCCGCACCCTGCAAATCATCACCGCTGCACGAGGAATCGGCTTCCCCTACGCAAAACAAATCATCCGGATCACTCGTGAACGCTTGATCACCGCCACCGACCAGCGCAGCGTGGAGGTGGTCTATGCCATCTGCAGCCTGCCGTTCGAGCACGCCCGCCCTACCGCGATCATGACCTGGATGCGTCAACACTGGGGAATCGAGAACAGCCTGCACTGGATACGCGACGTCACCTTCGACGAAGACCGTCAAAGGGCACATACCGGAAACGGCGCACAGGTCCTAGCAAGGCTACGCAACACCGCGATCAATCTGTACCGCCTCAACGGCGCCGACAACATCGCCGAAGCCTGCCGGATCACCGCTTTGACCGCCAACCGCCGCCTAGACCTCCTCAATCCACAATTCCCCAGCTCACAAGCCTGCTAATCAACAACGCCGGAGCCCTGGGGTGCGGCCGCGCGTAACAGCTCGGCAATCCGTGCGACCTTGGCCAGCCGAGACGAGGTGCCGCCCACATTAAGCGAAGTGCTTGCTATGTCGATGAGGAGCACGTTTCGAGCTTGGCATGAGTCGCCGACATCAATGCACGGTAGACGCGCTAGCGTTCCGAGATAACGTTACAAATTGTCATGATTCTGACAAGGCATCGGGAGGTCCGGATGGAGATCAGCGGCAAGAAGGCCGTCGTTATCGGCGGCGCGTCGGGGATGGGTCGTGCCACCGCCGAATTACTGGCAAAACGCGGTGCTGACGTGGCGATACTGGACCGCGAGGGGTCCGACGGCAAGAGTGTTGCCGAGGCGATCGGCGCGGCGTTCTACCCGGTCGATGTCACCGACTTCGCCGGCACCGAAGAGATCCTGCAGACCGCGGTTGATCGTCTCGGCGGTCTGCACGTCATCGTGACCACCGCCGGCGGTGGTATCGCCAAGCGGACCCTGACCAAGTCCGGTCCGCACGACCTGGAATCCTTCCGCTCCGTGGTGGATCTCAACCTCATTGCAACCTTCAACATCAGCCGGCTCGCCGCCGCGCACATGGCCAACAACGAGCCGGAGGACGACGAGCGCGGCGTCATCATCAACACCGCATCCATCGCGGCCTTCGAGGGCCAGATTGGGCAGGTCGCCTACACGGCCGCCAAGGCTGGAATCGCCGGCATGTGTTTGACCATGGCCCGCGATCTGGGCTCGATGGGGATCCGGGTGCTGGCTATTGCGCCGAGCCTGTTCCTCACCGGGCTGACTGCGATGGTCCCCGACGAGATGGCCGCCCAGCTGGTCAAGGACGCCGCCTTCCCGAAGCGGATGGGCCGGCCCGAGGAATACGCCAAGCTGGTCGCGGCAATCGTGGACAACCCGATGCTCAACGGGCAGTGCCTGCGACTGGATGCGGGACAGCGGTTCGCGCCCAAGTGAGTGACCCCACAAACCCCGCCGATCGCACCGCACATATTTGAGTACACTCTTTAGGTGATCGGCCGGGCCCGTAACGAGGCGAGCTTGACAGTGCCGCGAGGAGGGCCCTGATGGGTATCGCATTGACCGACGACCATCGCGAGCTTGCCGAGGTAGCCCGCGCGTTCTTGACCTCGCAGAAGGCGCGCTGGGCGGCGCGTTCGCTGCTCGATTCACCCGATGAGTCGCGACCACCCTTCTGGCAGGACATGGTCGAGCTCGGTTGGCTCGGCTTGCACATCGACGAGCGTCACGGCGGCTCCGGCTACGGATTGCCTGAACTTGTCGTGGTAGTCGAAGAACTCGGCCGTGCGGTGGCGCCCGGCCCCTTTGTGCCCACCGTTATCGCTTCGGCGGTGCTCGCCAAGGAGGGCAGCGACGAGCAGCAAACGCGGCTGCTGCCGGGCCTGATCGACGGCACCGTCACCGCTGGCATCGGCCTCGACGGCAACGTACGGGTCGAGAACGGGGTCGCCAGCGGTGATGCCGGGATCGTGCTGGGCGCGGGACTGGCCGAGCTGCTGCTGGTCGCCGCGGGGGACGACGTGCTGGTGCTGGACCGCGGCCGCAGCGGTGTGTCGGTGGAGGTTCCGGACAACTTCGATCCCACGCGGCGCTCGGGGCGGGTGCGGTTGCACGAGGTGAAGGTCAGCGCGCAGGACCTCTTGTCCGGCGCCCGGGCCGCGGCGCTGGCCCGGGCCCGGACCGTGCTGGCCGCCGAGGCGGTCGGCGGCGCGGCCGACTGCGTCGACGCCGCTGTCGCCTACGCCAAGGTGCGCCAGCAATTCGGTCGCACCATCGCCACTTTCCAAGCGGTGAAACACCATTGCGCAAACATGCTGGTGGCGGCCGAGTCTGGGATCGCCGCGGTATGGGATGCCGCGCGGGCAGCCACCGAGGACGAAGAACAGTTCCAGCTCATCGCCGCAGTGGCCGCGCTGCTGGCGTTCCCGGCCTACGCGCGCAACGCCGAACTCAACATCCAGGTGCACGGCGGGATCGGATTCACCTGGGAGCATGACGCGCATCTGCATCTACGCCGGGCGCTGGTGGATGCGGCCCTGTTGGGCGCGGAAGTGCCGGCTCGTGATGTTTTCGAGCGCACCGCCGCCGGAGCGACGCGAGAGAACAGCCTGGACCTGCCCGCCGAGGCCGAAGAATTGCGTACCCAGATCCGGGCCGACGCCGTCGAGATCGCTGCCCTCGACAAGGCTGCCCAACTCGACAAGCTGATCGAGACCGGTTATGTGATGCCGCACTGGCCCAAGCCGTGGGGGCGCGCGGCGGATGCGGTGGAGCAGCTGGTGATCGAGGAGGAGTTCCGCAAGGCGGCCATCAAACGCCCGGACTATTCGATCACCGGCTGGGTGATCCTGACGCTGATTCAGCACGGGACCGCTTGGCAGATCGAGCGATTCGTGGAGAAGGCGCTGCGGCAGGAGGAGATCTGGTGCCAGCTGTTCTCCGAGCCGGAGGCCGGATCGGATGCGGCCTCGGTCAAGACCCGCGCCACCCGGGTCGATGGCGGCTGGAAGATCAACGGCCAGAAGGTGTGGACCAGCGGCGCGCAGTACTGCGCCCGCGGTCTGGCCACCGTACGCACCGATCCTGACGTGCCCAAACACGCGGGCATCACCACGGTGATCATCGATATGAAGTCGCCCGGGGTCGAGGTCCGCCCGCTGCGTCAGATCACCGGTGGTTCGGAATTCAACGAGGTGTTCTTCAACGACGTGTTCGTTCCCGACGAAGATGTCGTCGGCACGCCCAACTCCGGCTGGACGGTCGCGCGGGCGACATTGGGCAACGAGCGGGTCAGCATCGGCGGCAGCGGTGGCTACTACGAGGGCCTGGCCGCCAAGCTGGTCAAGCTGGCCCAGAACGGGGCGGATCGATTGGCCGGCGCCGAGATTCGGGTCGGGTACTTCCTAGTCGAAGACCACGCGCTGCGGCTGCTCAACCTGCGCCGGGCCGCGCGCAGCGTCGAAGGTGCCGGTCCGGGGCCGGAGGGCAACGTCACCAAGCTCAAGCTGGCCGAACACATGGTGGAGGGCGCGGCCATCTCGGCGGCCTTGCTGGGCCCCGAGATCGCCCTGCTAGATGGCCCCGGTGCGGTGATCGGCCGGATGGTGATGGGCGCTCGCGGCATGGCGATCGCGGGCGGCACCTCGGAGGTGACCCGCAACCAGATCGCCGAGCGGATCCTCGGCATGCCGCGTGATCCTTTGATCAACTAGCGCCCGCGGCTCGGGGTCATCCGCCTCGCGGGCTCAGGCCGGGCGGGGGACCGCCGCCAGGCGCGATTGGCCGAGCCAGGCGGGCACCGACCGGCGCACCTGCGCCGGCCCGTCGATGCGCACCCCGCCGTTGAGCATCGCCCGCGACCAGGACTGGTCCCCGCGCCAGAGCTGAGTCAGCGTGAGCAGGCTGGTCTCGACGGTCGCGGCAACCTGATAGCCGGGGTCGAAATCGCACACGTCGGCCTCTCCCTCGGACACCAGCAGCCACCAGCGTGCGGCTTTGGGTGCCACACCAGCCAACCGGAACGCCAGGACCGTGCGGGCCCGCGGCCACGCGTCGATGGGTACGGTGTGCCGGATATCCCACATCAACAGGTGCGGATCGAGGTCTTCGTCGCCGAGCTCAGGTATCCAGCGAATGCCCCACTCACCGAGTGCATCCACCACCGTGGCGAGCTCGCGACCGCAGGTTGTCAGCGAGTACGAGGTGCGCCCCTCGATATCGTTGCGTTCAACGACAGCGGCCTTGGTCAACGAGTTGAGTCGCTTGGACAACAACGCCGGTGACATCTTGGGTACCCCGCGGCGCAGGTCGTTGAAATGCGTGCTGCCCAGCAGCAGCTCCCGAACCACCAGCAGTGTCCATCGTTCGTCGAGCAACTCCATCGCCTTGGCGACCGGGCAGAACTGGCTGTATGTGGACATCGCGCAAGACCCTCCAGTCGACTGTGTCCAGTAGACGCTGTGGCGATCGAATTGACTAGTACAGACTGTGTACCGCCGCAGGTTCACATCTGTCACTGGAAGTGATTCAGCGCCGGCCCGACGATGGTGATCAGTCATCAGAACAGCCCAGAAAGGTAACTCGTCATGACGACCCTGGCCCGGACCGAACCGACCGATCGCGGTTACGAAAGCAAGCATCGCGCCCTGTGGGCATTGGGCGACTATCCGGCCGTGGCCACCGATCTGGTGTCGCCACTTGGCCCAATCCTGTTGGAAGCCACTCGAATCAGCGCCGGTGACCGGGTGCTGGATGTCGCGGCCGGATCTGGCAACGTGGCGATACCGGCCGCGCTGGCCGGGGCTGACGTCATTGCCAGCGACCTGTGCCCGAACCTGCTCGAGTGCGGCCGGGGGCTGGCGGCCGCCCGTGGTGCCAGCCTGCGCTGGGTGGAGGCCAACGCCCAAGCCTTGCCGTTCGACACCGATGAGTTCGACGCCGTGGTTTCCTGCGTCGGCGTCATGTTCGCGCCGTATCACCAGCCCTGCGCCGACGAGCTGGTTCGAGTGTGCCGGCCCGGCGGGGTGATCGGTTTGATCAGCTGGACCCCAGGCGGATTCATCGGTGAGATGTTCACGACCATGAAGCCCTACCTGGCCCCTCCGCTACCGGGCGCCCAGCCGGCGCCGCTGTGGGGAACCGAAGGCCACGTCCGTGAGTTGTTCGCGGATCGGGTCACCGACTTTGCCGTTCGCCGCGGTGCGTTGCTGGTGGACGAGTTCGCCGACGGTGCGCCCTTCCGTGACTACTTCAAAGCGAACTACGGGCCCACCATTGCGGCCTATCGGGCGATAGCGGCCGAACCCGATCGTGTCGCGGCGCTGGACGCGGAGCTGGCCGCACTCGGCGACCGGTATCTGGCCGGCAGCTCGGCGATGGAATGGGAGTACCTGCTGGTCACCGCGCGCAAGCGGTGATCAGCGCCCGGCCGGTGCGAAAAGCGGCGCCCCGCCGGTGCCCCGCTCCGGCCGGATAGTGACCGGCATGCCACAGGTCACCGAATCGGGTTCGCAATCAACGATATTGGCGGCCACTCGCAGCCCGGCTTGCTCGCTGAGTTCTACCAGGGCGATGATGTAGGGCGTCGGGATGTCCGGGTGGTACCGGTGGTGGTTGACCGTGTAGGTAAACACCGTGCCGCGCCCGGATACCGGACGTGGCACCAGCGCGGCGTCGCAGTCATCGCACCGTCCGGTTGCCGGGTGTACCCAGCGAGCGCAAGTATCGCAGTGCTCGATGAGCAGCGAGAAGATCGGCTCGGCGGACACGCTCAATACAGTACACTTTATTAATTCGTGTACGCGGGGCCTTCGGACGGTTGCAGATGAAGCACTTCGAGAAAGACGCGATCCTATCCGGTATCGGGATTTCGCGGATCGGCCGTCGAACCGGCATCCCCGGGCTCGAACTGACCATGGAGGCGGTGCGGGCCGCCGTTGCCGACGCCGGCCTGACCCCCGCTGATGTCGACGGCATCGCGACGCTGGGTGACACCCCGGCCGCCGACGTCAACGCCGAACTGCAGATCGACGCCCCGGACTGCGGAACCGGCTTCGGTACCGGCGGGTTGTTGAGCCCGGTGATGTCGGCCTGCCGTGCCGTCGCCGAGCGGCGCGCCCGTCATGTGATCGTTTACCGGACCATTCAGATGCTGGGCGGCACCGTTGCGCTCCAACCGGAGCAGGACGCTCCCGCTCCGCCGCTGGCCCGCATGTTCGATGTTGCCGAGGGTGCCCCGCGCCCGGCGGTGGGGCCGATGGATGACATCACCGATCTCATTGCGGCGCATGCCTACTCGGCGGCGAACTGGCTGGCGCTGAACTGCCGCCGCCACATGGAGCTGTATGGCACCACAAGGGAGCAGCTGGGCTGGGTCGCCCTCAACGGGAGGCGCAACGCGGCGTTGAATCCGCTTGCCGTCTATCGCGAACCCATGACCATGGCTGACTACTTGGGGGCGCGCCCGGTGTCCACACCATTGGGCTTGCTGGATTGCGATGTGCCCATCGACGGCTGCGTCGCGGTGCTGGTCTCGACCGCCGAATACGCGCGTGATTGTCCGCACCGCGCTGTCCGGGTCGAGGCGATTGGGGGATCCGATGGGTCCGGCGGCTGGTTTCACCGCGCCGACTATCCCAAGATGGCGATGTCGGACGCCGCGGCGCAGATGTGGTCGCGCACCGCGTTGAAACCAGCCGATCTCGAGGTCGCGCAGCTATATGACGGCTTTACGTTTCTGACCCTGGCCTGGCTGGAAGCCCTGGGCATTTGCGCCGACGGCGAAGCCGGCCCGTTTGTCGAGGGCGGAGCGCGAATAGCGCGTGACGGGAAGTTGCCGCTCAACACCTACGGTGGCCAGCTATCGGCGAGACGCATGCATGGCTACTGGGCACTGCATGAAGGCTGTCTACAGTTGCGCGGGGATGCGGGGCAGCGGCAGGTGCCGCGCCGCCCAGAGGTCGGGGTGGTTTCTGTGGGCGGAGGACCGATTGCCGGATGCATGTTGTTGACGTGTTGAATCAGCTGGTGGGGTGGGGCAGTTGAGCGTTGAGCCGGATGTGATCCGGGCGGACAAGCGAGCCGCAAGAGTCGCCCGCCACATTGAGGCCGAGATCGTGCGCCGCGGGTGGACAGTGGGGGCGTCGCTGGGTTCCGAGGGCGCTCTGCAACAGCGGTATGGCGTAAGTAGGTCGGTGCTGCGTGAAGCGGTTCGGTTCGTCGAGCACCATCAGGTCGCCAGGATGCGTCGCGGACCCAACGGTGGGCTGCTTATCTGCGCGCCCGATGCCGGACCTGCGACCCGGGCCGTCGTCATCTACCTCGAATATCTCGGCATCACCCTGGGGGAATTGCTCGACGCGCGGCTGGTGTTCGAGCCGCTGGCGGCCTCGCTTGCCGCCGAGCACATCGACGAAGCCGGGATCGACCGGCTGCGAGCGGTGTTACGCGCGGAGGAACAGCGCAAGCCGGGGCTGCCGGCTGCGCGTGACGAGTTCCATGTGGCGCTGGCGCGGCAGTCGAAAAATCCAGTCCTGCAACTCTTTATCGAAATCCTGATGAGGTTGACCCGCCGCTACGCGCTCACTTCGCGCACAGATACGGTGGCCGAGGCGTTTGAGGCTGTCGACCAGATGCACAACGACCACGCGGCCATCGCTGCAGCCGTCACGGCGGGGGATTCGGCGCGTGCCAAGACGCTCAGCGAGCAGCACGTGCAACGGGTGACCGGTTGGCTGCAACAGCATCAACCTGGTGGGGATGCCAAGCTGGCGCACGTGCCGCGCCGGTCACTGCGGCTGGACTCCGAGACCCCGCCCGGCAAGCTCGCCGAAGTGTTGGCCGCCACGATCGCCGACGACATCGCCGCCAGCGGCTGGCAGCTCGATTCGGTCTTCGGGACCGAAACAGCTTTGCTGCAGCGCTATCGGGTGAGCCGTGCGGCGCTGCGGGAAGCCGTGCGGTTACTGGAGTATCACTCGGTGGCGCGCATGCGCCGCGGTCCCGGTGGTGGGCTGGTGGTCACCAAACCACAGTCGCAGGCCAGCATCGACACCATTGCGCTCTACCTGCAGTACCGCCAGCCCAGCCGCGAGGACCTGCGTTGTGTTCGTGACGCCATCGAGGTCGCAAACGTAGCCAAAGTCGTGGAGCAGCGCGCCCGGCCCGAGGTTGCTTCGGTCCTCGACGAGCTGGTTGTGGCCAGCGACTTCGCGTTCGAGGACGCCGCAGACGCCGCCCGCAAGGTCGCCGTCGAGGAGTTCGGCTTTCATGTCGGTCTGGCTCAGCTGGCGGGCAACGCACTATTGGACTTGTTTCTGCGGATAATCGTCGAATTGTTTCAACGGCACTGGTCCAGCACCGAACACCAGCAGCCGACGTTCAACGATGTCGGCGCCGTCGAACATGCGCATCAGCGGATTCGCGAGGCTGTCATCGCCGGCGATGACAGCCTGGCCCGCTACCGCATCCGCCGTCACCTTGATGCTGCGGCGTCCTGGTGCCTCTAGTCCTGTGCCGGGGATCTGACAAACCCATAGAGCCCGTGCATAGCAACGCCTCTCGACGGGTATGCCGATAGCCAAGCGAGAGGCCGGTCCAGCGGGGTGCCGGCGCAGGCGGGAGCGTTGAGATGGCCACTAGCACGGTGACCGGACAACGAAACTTTGTCCATTCCGCGCTGCTGTACCACTCCCAGCATGAGTATCTGGAATCGGTGCAACGCTTCGTTCGCGAGGCGATGGTGCTAGATGAGCCGGTCCTGGTCGCGGTGCCCACCGACCGGCTGGCGCTGCTGGGTAGCCGGCTGCGCGGTGGAGCCACGGCCGAGCTGCAAATGATCGACATCGCCGAGGCCGCCCGCAACCCGAGCCGGCTGCTGGCCCTCCAGAATGCGTTCGTGGCGCGACACCGCGGTCGGCGGGTCCACATTGTCAGCCAACTTGTCTGGCCGGGGCGCACCGTGGACGAGTGTCTGGCCTGCATGCAGCACGAGGCGCTGGTCAATGCGGCGCTGGAAAACGACAGCGTGACGGCGCTGTGCCTCTACGACGCCGAACGAATGGAGGAGGAGGTGCTCGCCGACGCCCGCGCCACCCATCCGTTGCTGTGGAAATGCGGGTCGCCGCAGCGCAGCGCCGACTACGCGCCGGCTGAGGTCCTGGCCCGGCGCAATCGGCCGCTACCACTTCATCCGGGCGCCGTTACCTACCTGGTGCGCGAGAGCACCGACCTGCGGCCCGCGCGCTCGTTCGCCGTCGACTACGCGGGTTGGGTCGGTTTGTCGCAGGAAGGGCTCACCGATCTGCAGTTGATCGCCACGGAGTTGGCCACCAACAGCCTGCAATACGCCGACGGTGGCTGCCAGCTGGCATTTTGGCGTCACGATGAGCATCTGGTGTGTGAGGCGCGCGACGGCGGGGAACTCGGTGACCAGATGGCCGGACGTCACATCCCCGGCGGCAGCGGAACTGCCAGCCGCGGACTGTTCCTGGTCAACGCCATGGCGGATTTGGTCCGCACGCATACCTCGGCAAGCGGCACCACCATCCAGGCCTACCTACGCCTTGATCCGATGCGAGGCCAGACCGGATAGCGGCCCGCATACCTGCGGGCCGGCAGCCAGGCGAACCAGCCCTACTGTTCTTCTGGATATGTTGGGACGACCGGCTCCACGGGTGACTCGCGTTGGGTTGAGCAACCCGCCGACGCCACGGCGAACGCCGCGGCCAGTACCACGACCACCATCCGGATTGCCTGCATGCCCTTGCTGGTTTTCCTCGCGCTCATTACCGCGCCTTCCACTAGCCCCAATCCCCACAACCTGCGATTTGTATCGCAAGCCGATGCTAACGCCATCGTTTGGCGACGCGAGCGGTTTTCGGATCTTTGGGCGGCCCGGTTGCGCCAGCGCGCGGCCGCTGCAGACAAAACCCGCTTGCGCCGGTCGCCGACCCCGTCTAGTGTCACCGTTCGTGCTTCTTCTCGAGCGTGCCGTAGTAGCCAGCACCCGCAGCGGGGTCTGATCCAGACCGACCCCCCGCTGTGGGTCGGAAGCTACTGCCGTCGGTCGTTCCTGCGAATCAGAGAAGACCGCCACCATGACTCTGCTCACCACTTTCGATCTGGACCTCGACCCCGAACCGATCGACGGTTCGGCGCGCAAGCCCGGCGCGCGAGCACATTTCGCGGGAATCTTCGGCGTCGATTTGCCGCGCGGACTGCGCGAGCAGGCCGCCACGATGTCATGGGATCGCTTTGTCGCGACCTATGGTCGCACCGGCGGTCCGGTCCGGTTGGGGCACTGGGAGTGCACCGACGCGGATCGGCCATCCGGGCGGCTGGGGCCGCAGGCCCGCAGCTTCCGCGCGATGATCGCCGTCGGGGATCAGATGAACACCTCGACTGCCGCCGCGGGCGGCCCGATGGCGGCCCTGACCGCGATGCTGCACGACCGCGCGATCATGGTCGAGACGCTGAAATTCCATCAGGTGCAATCCGGCCCACACACCGCGACGTTCATCTGCGGAACCAACGGGGTGCGCTCCCAGTGGGCTATGGGCTGGTCGCAGGACCCGACTCAATCCGCGCTGCGTGCGCTGATCGCCTGCGCCAACCGGCTGCTCGACTGATGTCCGGCTCGGCTGGTGGGCGGGTGATCAGAGCGGACGCAACACGATCGGCATCCCGTCCTTGGGGGCGGGCATACCTCCGTAGTCCCAGCACGCACGGTAGTCCGGCCGGGCGAGCTCCAGGCGGTAGCGGCGCAGCAATCGGTGCAGGATCGTCTTGATCTCCAATTGACCGAACACCATGCCGAGGCATTTGTGCGCGCCGCCGCCAAACGGTGTGAACGCGTAGCGGTGCCGCTTGTGTTCGTTGCGCGGCTCGGCGAACCGATCCGGGTCGAATGTCATTGGATCCGTCCAGAATTCGGGCAGGCGATGGTTCATCCCCGGGTATGCGATGACGTTGGTGCCTTTGGGTAGGTAGTAGCCCAGCAGCTCCGTATCCCGCACGGTCTGCCGCATCGCCCATTGGACCGGGGTCACCAAGCGGATCGACTCGTTCATCACCAGATCGAGGGACTCCAGCTTTTCCAGCGCCTCGATGTCGAGTGGTCCGTCACCGAGGCGGTCCGATTCGTCCCGGCAGCGCTGCTGCCACTCCGGATGGGCGGCCAGGTGGTAGGCCATCGTCGTGGCCGTCGACGTCGACGTGTCATGGGCCGCCATCATCAAGAAGATCATGTGGTTGACGATGTCCTGGTCGGAGAACCGGTTGCCGTCCTCGTCGGCGGTATGGCACAGCACCGTGAGTAGGTCGTTGCCCTCCTGGCCGCGCCGTTCGGTGACCCGGGCGGCGAAGTAGTTTTCCAGAAGCTGCCTCGCCCGTATCCCTCGCCACCAGGTGAACGGTGGCACGCTGGTGCGGATCACCGCGTTGCCCGCGCGGGTCGTCGTGGTGAACGCCCGGTTCACCTTGGTCACCAGCTCGTGGTCGGTGCCCGGTTCGTGGCCCATGAAGACCATGGACGCGATGTCAAGGGTCAGCTTCTTCATCGCGGGATAGAGCAGGAAGCGCGCGTCGTTGGTGGCCCACTCTCCGGCGATGGCTCGCGATGCCACCTCGTCCATGTGCTCGACGTAGCCAACCAGCCGGGACCGGACGAATGCCTCCTGCATGATCCGGCGGTGGAACATGTGTTCTTCGAAGTCCAGCAGCATCAGCCCGCGGCGAAAGAACGGCCCGATCACCGGGACCCAGCCTTGTTGCGAATAGTCCTTGTTGCGGTTGGAGTAGATGACCTGGGCGGCGTCGGGCCCCAGGGCGACGACGGCCGGCAGCACCGGCGAGTCGCCGAATACAACCGGGCCCTTGGTTCGGTACAGGAACATCAAGTAGTCGGGTCCGCCGCGCAACATCTCGATGAGGTGCCCCAGGATGGGCAATCCTGCATCACCGACAACCGGCTTGAGGTCACTGCCCGGTGGGGGATCGGCGAGCGTGGTTTCGGGAAATTGCGTCTTGAGTAGCCAGCGCTCGACCATGCCCATGCCGGGGAAATTGTTGAACGACGGGGTCAGCCGACGCTGGGCTTGGTCGAGGAGGTATGCCGGGGTACTGATAGTGGCCACTGGCGCTCCTTCGTTGTGGCAGCCGTCACTTCCACCTATCCTCAGGACGAACTTGACGGCTGTCAAGTTTCCTTTTCGTGCGGCTTGGTGCATGGTCGGAGGGTGATCGAATGGTGAACGGCCAGGCCGCCGATGAGAAGCAGCGTGGGCCGACGTTGCGACGACGAGGCGACAAGCAGCGACAGGCGATCTTGCAGGCGGTGCGCGAACTCCTCGAGGAGCGGCCGTTCGCGGAGTTGTCGGTCGCCACGATCAGTAACCGCGCCGGCGTGGCCCGCTCAGGCTTCTACTTCTATTTCGATTCCAAGTACTCGGTGCTCGCGCAGCTCATGGCGGAGGCGGTTGAGGAACTCGAAGAGCGCACGCAGTATTTTGCGCCCCGCCAGCCCGGTGAGTCGCCGCAGGAGTTCGCCAAGCGGATGGTTGGTAGTGCGGCGATCGTCTACACGCACAACGACCCGGTGATGATGGCCTGCAATGCCGCGAGACACGCCGACATTGAGATTCGCGACATTCTCGATCAGCAATTCGACGTGGTGTTGCGCGAAATTGTCGGTGTCATCGATGCCGAGATGCGGGCCGGCACCGCGAACCCGATCAGTGAAGACCTGCCGACGCTGATTCGCACGCTGACGGCCACCACCGCACTGATGTTGACCGGGGACGCGCTGTTGGTGGGTCGCGACAGTGACTTGGAGCGCAGGGTGCGGGTGCTCGAGCAGATGTGGCTCAACGCGCTCTGGGGTGGTCCGATCCGGACCTGACGGGGCGGTCGGAAGGATCCCGGTGGTCTGGGCCGAGCGGCGCGCGCCGTTACCGCCGGTATCGTCACCGCCATGGCGCAGCGGCGGTATTTCGCGGGAAAGCGGTGTCTTGTCACGGGGGCGGCCAGCGGTATCGGCCGCGCTACCGCTTTGCGGCTTGCTGAGCAGGGCGCCGAACTGTATTTGACCGATCGCGACGGTGACGGTTTGGCGCAGACCGTGTCGGCGGCCCGCGCGCTCGGTGCGCAGGTGCCCGAGCATCGCGTTCTGGATATCTCCGACTACGACGAGGTGGCCGCCTTCGCGGCCGACATCCACGCCAGCCACCCCAGCATGGACGTGGTGCTCAACATCGCCGGCATTTCGGCGTGGGGGACCGTGGACCGGCTGTCACACGAACACTGGAGCAAGATGGTCGCCGTCAATCTGATGGGTCCGATCCATGTGATCGAGACTTTCGTCCCGCCGATGGTTGCGGCTGGTCGGGGCGGGCATTTGGTCAACGTGTCCTCGGCGGCGGGGCTGGTCGCGCTGCCCTGGCACGCCGCCTACAGCGCCAGCAAGTACGGTCTGCGCGGACTGTCTGAAGTGCTGCGCTTCGACCTGGCGCGCCATCGGATCGGTGTGTCGGTCGTGGTGCCGGGTGCGGTGGACACCCCATTGGTCGATACGGTCGAAATCGCCGGCGTCGACCGCGAAGACCCGCAGGTGAACCGCTGGGTGAACCGCTTCAGCGGCCATGCCGTTTCGCCGGAAAAGGCCGCCGAGAAGATCCTGGCCGGGGTCGCCAGAAACAGGTATCTGGTCTACACCTCGGCTGATATCCGCGCGCTTTACGCGTTCAAGCGGCTCGCATGGTGGCCGTACAGCGTGGCGATGCGCCAGGTCAACGTGATCTTCACGCGCGCGCTCAAACCCAAACCGGTGGCCCTGCCGCAGCGCGAGTGACCTGTCGTCGCGAGCCTGCGTCGCAATGCTGAGCCGCTGGTCATCGGCCGCACAGCTTGCGAGCCAGGTCCTCCCATGCGTCACCGAGCGTGCGCAGGGTGTGGCCGCGATCGTTGAGCTGATGTTCGACATAGTCGACGTCGAGTAGGGCCAGCAGGGCATCGGTTTGGACATCAAGATCACCCGTGGTGTCTGCCGACTCCAAGAGCACCCGCACGTGTCTACGGTGCACCGAGGCCGCCGCGCCGTAGCGGGTCAGCGGATTGCGATTGGCTTCCGAGAGCAGCTCGTGGTGAGCGTGAACGAAGCAGATCCGCTCGCGACCGAACGCGATGAGGCGGTCCAGTGGTGCGGCCTCGGGGCCCAGCGGTGGCGGACCGAACAGGAACGCCTGCTGACTGGCGCGCTCGTCTTCGTCGAGCAGCACCATCATCAGGCCGGCGCGACTGCCGAACCGGCGAAACAGGGTGCCCTTGCCGACGCCCGCCTCGGCGGCGATGTCATCGGTGGTGACGGCTTCCGCGCCGCGCTTGGCGACCAGGCGGCGTGCCGCTTGCAGCAACAGCTCACGATTGCGCGCCGCGTCACCGCGTTCCTGGCGAGCGGATACGGGCAGCTCTCCCAGCCCCTCGACGCCGCTCACCCCAGCACTGTAGCTTGGTTGGAATAAATCGGACCATAGTCCGTTTAGATATTGCAACAATGAAGACCAACCAGTGAAGGGAACGGGCCAGTGGCACAGACAACGTCCGACATCAAAGTCTTGGCGCTAGTGGGCAGCCTGCGTGTGGCGTCTATCAACCGCCAGATCGCTCAACTCGCGGCCGACGTTGCACCCGACGGCGTCAGCGTCACGGTCTTCGAAGGCCTGGGGGACTTGCCCTTCTACAACGAAGACATCGATACGCCCGACCAGGTGCCCGCGCCGGTATCCGCGTTACGCGAGGTGGCCGCGCAGTCCGATGCCGCGCTGGTGGTCACGCCGGAATACAACGGCAGCATCCCCGCAGTCATCAAGAATGCGATCGACTGGCTGTCCCGGCCGTTCGGCGACGGCGCGTTGAAGGACAAGCCATTGGCGGTCATCGGAGGGGCCTTCGGCCGGTACGGCGGGGTATGGGCACATGACGACACCCGCAAATCATTTGGCATCGCCGGTGCTCGCGTCAGCGACGCGATCAAACTCTCGGTGCCGTTCCTGACGTTGGAGGGAAACCCGCCCGCAGACAACTCCGAGGTAACGGCGAACGTACGTGACATCATTGCCAAGCTCGCGGCCGAAGTCGGCTGACCTGGCGGTCGGTGGGATTAGCGGACTGGGCCCGAACGCCGACTCGCACCCCACCGACCGAGCCGCGCTCTAGAATCGGATTCTATTGTGCGCTAGCCACTTTGCCTGCCGCAGCCAATGTGAATGATTGTGTCAGGTGACCTCTTTTGGGTGTGGCAAGATTGCTCCCAGGGGTGGTTTCTGGAAGTCGTCCAGAGGCGGCTTCGCGGATATTCACCATCCGCGCACGGCCTGTCGTAGAGTCCTCCGCAAACCACCTCCGGCTCGGCAGCTGCCGGGTTGAGACTGGAGCGATTGCGAGGAGGCGGGGGCTTGAGATGCGCGGCCAGCAAAGCGGTCAGCGGCAGGTGGCCACTTGCATCACGGCTTTGGTCGCCGGCCGAGGTGGCGCGGCGGGCTACGCGCAAGAGCGCCTCGGATCGACGCAACGCGATTAGTCTGGCCACTGGGATGGTTCCGGTCGACCACGGACCGGGTGACGAATGAATTTTGCGGTGCTGCCGCCGGAGATCAACTCGGCGCGATTATTTAGCGGCGCGGGGTCCGGGCCGGTGCTGGCTGCTGCGACCGCCTGGACCGGGTTGGCCGCCGAGTTGCGCTCGGCGGCAGCAGCGTTCTTGGCGGTGACATCGGGCCTGACGGGCAATTCGTGGCGGGGGCCGGCGGCGGCGGTGATGTCGGACGTGGCCGCTTCCTATGTCGGATGGCTGAGTGCGTCCGGGGCGCACGCCGAACAGGCGGCCGAACAGGCCAAAACCGCGGCGCAAGTGTTCGAGGCCGCGCGGGCTGTGACGGTCCAGCCGGGGCTGGTGGCTGCCAACCGCGCTCAGATCGTGTCGTTGGTTGGCTCCAACCTGTTCGGGCAAAACGCCCCGGCCATCGCAACCGCTGAAGCTCAGTATGAGCAGATGTGGGCCCAGGACGTGGTGGCGATGCTTGATTACCATGCCGGGGCCTCGTCGGTTGCCGCCGCGCTGACCCCGTTGAGCTGGCCAACCCAAACCCTGGCGGGCCTGGCGGCTCCCGCCGCGGCTCTT
Source organism: Mycobacterium ulcerans subsp. shinshuense (assembly GCF_002355775.1). Lineage (NCBI taxonomy): Bacteria > Bacillati > Actinomycetota > Actinomycetes > Mycobacteriales > Mycobacteriaceae > Mycobacterium > Mycobacterium ulcerans. The sequence goes on from NZ_AP017624.1 coordinate 1,777,251, forward strand.
GGTTCGGTCGCCAGGTCGATCAGCTTCAATGTGGGCTTCGCAAACGCCGGCCAGGGAAATGTGGGCTTGGCAAATATCGGCGATTTCAATCTGGGCTTGGGCAATATCGGTTCCGGCAACGTCGGTAGCGACAATATCGGCGGCATCAATGTGGGCTCGGGCAACCGCGGCAGCTACAACATCGGTCCGGGCAACCTGGGTGATTACAACATCGGCCTGGGCAACCTGGGTGATTCCAGTGTTGGTTTCGGCAATGCGGGTGACCACAACGTGGGTGTGGGCAACGCCGGCTTCAACAATTTCGGTTTCGCCAATACCGGCAGCAACAACATCGGGATTGGGCTCAGCGGGGATGGGCAGGTCGGGTTCGGGGCGCTGAACTCGGGCGCCGGCAACATCGGGTTGTTCAACTCGGGCACCGACAACATCGGGTTGTTCAATTCGGGGACGGGCAACTTCGGGATCGGCAACTCCGGTGACTACAACACCGGCATCGGCAACGCGGGCGCCACCAACACCGGCCTGTTGAATGCGGGCCTGGTCAACACCGGTGTGGGCAACGCGGGCAACTACAACTCCGGTGGCTTTAACGCCGGGCACACCAACACCGGCAGCTTCAATTCCGGTGACTACAACACCGGCTACCTCAACCCGGGTAACTACAACACCGGTCTGGCCAACAGCGGCGACGTCAACACCGGCGCGTTCATCTCCGGCAATTACAGCAACGGCGCCTTCTGGCGCGGCGACCACCAGGGCGCCGGAATTTCTTACTCGGTCACGATCCCAGCGATTCCGATCAATATCAACGAGACTTATAGTCTGGACATACCGTTTACCGAAGACATCGGACCCAGGTCCATTGCAAGCTTTGTCATTCCCCGGCAATCGGTCACCGTGATCGGAATCGACTTGCTGTATCTGGGCCCGATCACCATCCCGCAGATCAACATTACGGGCCCCGTACTTTCTTTCGAAATCGGTCCTGCCACATTGCGCCTGCATGCCACCGGTGAAATTGGGCCCGTCGAGGTTCCAGGGCTCCGGCGTTGTTGATTAGCAGGCTTGTGAGCTGGGTTGATGATCTTTGGTGCCGGGCTATTGGGGCCGGAGTGTAGGCACGGGCTATCTGGAGAACGATCGAGTTGGTTACTGTTCGTCGTTGGTCTGGAGTTGCCCGTGCCTACCGTTTCAGTATTGCCTGTGTCGTCGGTTCCAGAGGTGTTCGACCGCTGGAGTCCTGGTGAGCGCAGCGAGCTCATCGGATCGAAGTTTTTCGATGTGTTGGCCTCGGTGCCAGACCCGAGGGGCCCACGCGGTCGGAGGTATTCGCTGATGGCTTTGTTGGCGATCGCGGTTCTGGCCACTGCCGCGGGGATGCGCGGCTATGCTGGTTTTGCCACATGGGCGGCCACCGCTCCCGATGATGTGTTGGCCCAATTAGGGGTCCGGTTCCGGCGGCCCAGTGAGAAGACCTTCCGCGCTGTTTTGTCTCGGCTAGACCCCGCCGACCTCAACGCCAGGATGGGCAGTTACTTCACTGCACACGTGGCCAGCAGCGACCCCAGTGGATTGGTGCCGATCGCGTTGGACGGCAAGATGCTGCGTGGTGCTTTACGCGCCAAAGCGACAGCCACGCATCTCGTGTCGGTGTTCGCCCACCGTGCCCGATTGGTGCTCGGTCAACTCGCTGTCGCCGAGAAAAGCAATGAAATTCCCTGCGTACGTGCCCTGCTCACGCTGCTGCCGGGTAGCTTGCGGTGGCTGGTCACCGTGGATGCGATGCATGCCCAGGTCGTCACCGCGAAGTTGATCTGCGCCACCTTGAAGTCGCACTACCTGATGATCGTCAAGTCCAACCAAGCCAAAATACTTGCGCGTATCACCGCGCTGCCCTGGGCCGAGGTGCCCGCAGCCGCTACCGACGACTCCCGCGGCCACGGCCGTGTCGAGACCCGCACCCTGCAAATCATCACCGCTGCACGAGGAATCGGCTTCCCCTACGCAAAACAAATCATCCGGATCACTCGTGAACGCTTGATCACCGCCACCGACCAGCGCAGCGTGGAGGTGGTCTATGCCATCTGCAGCCTGCCGTTCGAGCACGCCCGCCCTACCGCGATCATGACCTGGATGCGTCAACACTGGGGAATCGAGAACAGCCTGCACTGGATACGCCACGTCACCTTCGACGAAGACCGTCAAAGGGCACATACCGGAAACGGCGCACAGGTCCTAGCAACGCTACGCAACACCGCGATCAATCTGCACCGCCTCAACGGCGCCGACAACATCGCCGAAGCCTGCCGGATCACCGCTTTGACCGCCAACCGCCGCCTAGACCTCCTCAATCCACAATTCCCCAGCTCACAAGCCTGCTAATCAACAACGCCGGAGCCCTGCCTGGGGAGCCTGGGTGACTCGAGTATTGGTTTCGGCAATGCGGGTGACCACAACGTGGGTGTGGCCAATGCCGGCTTCAACAATTTCGGTTTCGCCAATACGGGCAGCAACAACATCGGGATTGGGCTCAGTGGGGATGAGCAGGTCAGGTTCGGGGCACTGAACTCGGGCACCGGCAATATCGGGTTGTTCAACTCCGGGACCGACAACATCGGGTTGTTCAATTCGGGGACGGGCAACTTCGGGATCGGCGACTCCGGTGACTACAACACCGGCATCGGCAACGCGGGCGCCACCAACACCGGCCTGTTGAATGCGGGCCTGGTCAACACCGGTGTGGGCAACGCGGGCAACTACAACTCCGGCGGCTTCAACACGGGCAGCACCAACACCGGCAGCTTCAACCCGGGCGACTACAACACCGGCGGGCTCAACCAGGGTGACTACAACACCGGTTACCTCAACTCGGGCGACTACAACACCGGTTTTGTCAATGCCGGTGACGTCAACACGGGCGCATTCATCTCCGGAAATTACAGCAACGGATTCTTCGCCAGAGGCGATTATCAGAACTTGGTCGGTTGGTCCTACTCGATCACGGTGTCCGAGTTCCCCGCATACGGCACCCTCGATATTCCCGTGTACATACCATTCACCGGCGCCATCGGACCCATCACCATACAAGAGTTCACGATTCCCAGTTTGCCCCTGGATGCGTTGGTATATATCAACGGAACCCCCATCCCGATTTTCTATGATTTTGGCCCGATCACCGTCGATGAGACCACCACCGACCCCATTGCGCTGAATTTTGTTTGGGATCAGCTCTATCACTACGAAGTGGGTCCCAGAACGTTCGGTCCCTACGAAATTCCGCTGTTCAGCTTCCCCGGCCCCGGATTCGCCAACTCGACCACCAGCCCCTCGTCGGGCTTCTTCAACTCCGGAACCGGTCCTACCTCGGGCTTTTTCAACTCCGGTGCGGGCAACCTCTCGGGTCTGATCAACCTCGGAGCCAATAGCTCCGGCTTCGCAAACACCGGTATCGGCGGCCTCGGAAACTCCGGCTTGATCAACGATGGCGCACTGCAGTCCGGCATGGCCAACGTGGGCAATACCATATCCGGCATATACAACTCGACCACGCTGGATCCGACAGCGGTGGCCAATGTTTCGGGTATCGCAAATACGGGCGTCGACCTAGCGGGCGTGTTCCGCGGGGCCAGCAGGATTCATAACTTGGGCTTCGCGAACCTTGGTTTTGCAAACCTGGGTAGCGCAAACATCGGCGACCTCAACCTGGGCGGCGCAAACTTCGGCAGTGCAAACATTGGCAGCGGAAACATCGGTTTCGGCAACGTCGGTGGCGGCAATGTGGGCAGCCTCAACCTTGGCTTCGGGAACCTGGGCGACCACAACATCGGTCCGGGCAACCTGGGTGACTACAACATCGGCCTGGGGAACCTGGGTGACTCGAATGTTGGTTTCGGCAATGCGGGTGACCACAACGTGGGTGTGGGCAACGCCGGCTTCAACAATTTCGGTTTCGCCAATACCGGCAGCAACAACATCGGGATTGGGCTCAGCGGGGATGGGCAGGTCGGGTTCGGGGCGCTGAACTCGGGCGCCGGCAACATCGGGTTGTTCAACTCGGGCACCGACAACATCGGGTTGTTCAACTCGGGCACCGACAACATCGGGTTGTTCAACTCGGGCACCGGCAGCTTCGGGTTCGGCAACTCCGGTGACTACAACACCGGCATCGGCAACGCGGGCGCCACCAACACCGGCCTGTTCAACACGGGCCTGGTCAACACCGGTGTGGGCAACGCGGGCAACTACAACTCCGGCGGCTTCAACACGGGCAGCACCAACACCGGCAGCTTCAACTCCGGTGATCACAACACCGGTTACCTCAACTCGGGCGACTACAACACCGGCCTGGCCAACAGCGGCGACGTCAACACCGGCGCGTTCATTTCCGGCAACTACAGCAACGGCTTCTTCGTCGATGGCGACCACCAAGGTCTGATCGACGGGACTCCGGGCTTCTTCAACTCGAACACCAACCCATCGTCTGGTCTGCTCAACTCGGGGGAGGGCAGCGAGTCCGGGGTGGGCAACTACGGCGTCGGCAATTCAGGCTTCCTGAACTTCGCCTCGGTTACCGGTGCGGGCAGCTCCGGCCTACTCAATGTCGGCGCACTGCAGTCGGGCACCTTGAACCTGGGCAGTACTATCTCCGGGTTCGGCAACACGGGCTCGGTGACGCCGGCCTTCGTCTCCGGGGTCGCCAACGCCGGAACCAGACTCTCCGGCTTCTTCTTCAGGGGGACCGGTCCCTAGTCGCACGTAGCGCGGCCGGCGTTTGCGCCGGTGGCCCGGGCGCCAGGGGCTACGAGCGCAGCGCCGCCGGACGGCACATCGGCGCGTTTGCTGCTGGTCGGATCGGTGCGACTGGACCGCGCCGCTGTCGGTGGTCGGTGGTACACCATTCGTGGACGACGCGGCCGGCGGATTTGTGATCTGCGACACGCCGTGCCGACGTCCGACACAGCCTCACGACCAGGGAATTTCAAAAATGTCATTCCGAACATCTTGTATCTCTTCTCGTTGTCACCCCCTAGGTGTAGTGTTTCGAGGACCGACAGAACCCAGGTTCACCGGTTCCCAGCAGATTCACGGGATTCGAGGAACTTCCCGGGATCGGCATCGCCAGGTCGACGGACATGGCGGCCGCGCAACGGGTATCTGGGGGCTTGCCGGGCCGCTGAAACATAGCGAAGATGCACAACCCAAATCGTTGCCAGTCCCAACAGGCCAGACTCCCCGACTTCCGGAAAGGAGCGGTACACCCATGACCATCACCGTGTACACCAAGCCCGCATGCGTCCAGTGCAGCGCCACCTACAAGGCGCTGGACAAGCAGGGCATCGACTACGACAAGGTCGACATCAGCCTGGACCCGGAGGCGCGCGACTACGTGATGGCGCTGGGCTACCTGCAGGCGCCCGTCGTGGTGGCCGGCGACGACCACTGGTCCGGTTTTCGGCCCGACCGCATCAAGGCGCTCGCCAAGTCGGCGCTGAGCGCATAGCGGCGCCGAGCGCAGAGCGGGGCAGACGATAGCGAAGGAGGCTGTGGTGGAGCCGTGCAACCTGGTCTATTTCTCCAGCGTCTCGGAGAACACCCACCGCTTCGTGCAGAAGCTAGGTCTTCCCGCCACGCGGATACCCCTGCACGGCCGTATCGAGGTCGACGAGCCGTACGTGCTGATACTGCCCACCTACGGGGGCGGCCGGGCTAACCCGGACCTCGGTCTGGGCTCCAACGCCGGCGGCTATGTCCCCAAACAGGTCATCGCCTTTTTGAACAACGAACACAACCGGTCGCTGATCCGGGGCGTGATCGCCGCCGGCAACAACAACTTCGGTGCCGAATTCGCCTATGCGGGCAACGTGGTGTCCCGCAAATGCGGTGTTCCGTATCTCTACCGCTTCGAACTGATGGGTACCGCGGACGACGTCGCCGCCGTCCGCGCGGGACTTGCCGATTTCTGGAAGGAACAGACGTGTCACCAACCGTCACTGCAGAGCCTGTAACCACCAGCGCGCACGCGCTGCCGGGGGAAACGGACTACCACGCGCTCAACGCGATGCTGAATCTGTACGACGCGGACGGCAAGATTCAGTTCGACAGGGACGTTCTTGCCGCACGTCAGTTTTTCCTGCAGCACGTCAACCAGAACACGGTCTTCTTCCATAACCAGGACGAGAAGCTCGACTATCTGATCCGCGAGAACTACTACGAGCGTGAGGTGCTCGATCAGTACTCGCGCAACTTCGTCAAGACGCTGCTCGATCGCGCCTATGCAAAGAAGTTCCGGTTCCCGACGTTCTTGGGGGCGTTCAAGTACTACACCTCCTACACGTTGAAGACCTTCGACGGCAAGCGCTACCTGGAACGCTTCGAGGACCGCGTGGTCATGGTGGCGCTGACGCTGGCCTCCGGTGACGCGACGTTGGCCGAGAAGCTCGTCGACGAAATCATCGACGGTCGGTTCCAGCCGGCCACGCCGACCTTTTTGAACTCCGGCAAGAAGCAGCGCGGCGAGCCGGTGAGCTGCTTTCTGCTGCGCATCGAGGACAACATGGAGTCGATCGGACGATCGATCAACTCCGCGTTGCAGCTGTCCAAGCGGGGTGGGGGAGTAGCGCTGCTGCTGACCAACATCCGCGAGCATGGTGCGCCGATCAAAAACATCGAGAATCAGTCGTCGGGCGTCATCCCGATCATGAAGCTGCTCGAGGACTCGTTCTCCTACGCCAATCAGTTGGGGGCGCGTCAGGGTGCCGGCGCGGTGTACCTGCACGCGCACCATCCCGACATCTACCGCTTCCTGGACACCAAGCGCGAGAACGCCGACGAGAAGATCCGGATCAAGACCCTGAGCCTGGGGGTGGTGATCCCGGACATCACCTTCGAGTTGGCCAAGCGCAACGACGACATGTACCTCTTCTCGCCCTACGACGTCGAACGCGTCTACGGTGTGCCGTTCGCCGACATCTCGGTGACCGAGAAGTACTACGAGATGGTCGACGACTCGCGCATCCGCAAGACCAAGATCAAAGCGCGAGAGTTCTTTCAGACGCTGGCCGAGCTGCAGTTCGAGTCCGGCTACCCCTACATCATGTTCGAAGACACGGTGAACCGGGCCAACCCCATTGAAGGCAAGATCACCCACAGCAACCTGTGCTCGGAGATCCTGCAGGTGTCCACGCCGTCGTTGTTCAACGACGACTTGTCGTACGCCAAGGTGGGCAAGGACATTTCCTGCAACCTGGGCTCACTGAACATCGCCAGGACCATGGATTCCCCGGACTTCGCCCAGACCATCGAGGTGGCGATCCGGTCGCTGACGGCGGTCAGCGACCAGACGCACATCACCTCGGTGCCCTCAATCGAGCAGGGGAACAACGACTCCCACGCCATCGGTCTGGGACAGATGAACCTGCACGGCTACCTGGCCCGCGAACACATCTTCTACGGCTCCGAAGAAGGCGTTGACTTCACCAACATCTACTTCTATGCGGTGCTCTACCACGCGCTGCGGGCGTCCAACCGAATCGCGGTCGAACGCGGCACGCGCTTCAAGGGTTTCGACCAATCCAAGTACGCATCGGGGGAGTTCTTCGACAAGTACACCGAACGGGTTTGGGAGCCGAAAACCGAGAAGGTGCGCCAGCTCTTCGCCGACGCGGGCATCCGCATTCCCAACCAGGACGACTGGCAGCGGTTGAAGGAGTCCGTGCAAGCTCACGGCATCTACAACCAGAACCTGCAAGCGGTGCCGCCGACCGGGTCGATTTCCTACATCAACCACTCGACCTCGTCGATCCACCCCATCGTCTCCAAGGTCGAGATCCGCAAAGAAGGCAAGATCGGTCGCGTCTACTACCCGGCGCCCTACATGACCAACGAGAACCTGGACTACTACCAGGATGCCTATGAAATCGGCTACGAGAAGATCATCGACACCTATGCGGCCGCCACTGAGCATGTGGACCAAGGGCTTTCGTTGACGTTGTTCTTCAAGGACACCGCCACCACCCGCGACGTCAACAAGGCGCAGATTTACGCCTGGCGCAAAGGGATCAAAACCCTGTACTACATCAGGCTGCGGCAGATGGCGTTGGAGGGAACCGAGGTCGCCGGCTGCGTGTCCTGCATGCTCTAGGCCCGCAGAAGGTAAGTCGACCGCGGGTTCGAGGCGTCTCGAGCCGCGCGATCCGCCCTGGCGGCATGTCATGTCTGCCCAGGTCAGCAACTGCTACACGGTAAGGTATTTGACGTGCGGAGAATAAGCCGAGCCCACCCCAATGCAGACGCGGGGGTGAAAGTCGACGCACGCAGTGAACGGTGGCGCGAGCACCGCAAGAAGGTCCGCAACGAGATCGTCGAAGCGGCCTTTCGTGCCATCGACCGGTTGGGGCCCGAACTCAGTGTCCGCGAAATCGCTGAGGAAGCCGGCACCGCCAAGCCCAAGATCTACCGGCACTTCACCGACAAGTCCGATCTCTTCGTCGCGATCAGGGAGCGTCTGCGCGACATGTTGTGGACGTCGATCTTCCCGTCGATCAACCTGGCCACCGACTCGGCCCGCGAGGTGATCCGGCGCAGTGTCGAAGAGTACGTCAGCCTGGTCGACAAACATCCCAACGTGCTGCGCGTGTTCATCCAGGGTCGCTTCGCGACCCAATCCGAGGCGACGGTGCGGACCCTCAACGAAGGCCGAGAGATCACGCTGACCTTCGCGGAGATGTTCAACAACGAGCTGCGCGAGATGGAGCTGAACCGTGCGGCCTTCGAACTCGCCGCCTTCGCCGCCTTCGGGTCGGCGGCGTCGGCCACCGAATGGTGGTTGGGGCCGGAACCGGACAGTCCGCGGCGCATGCCGCACGATCAGTTCGTCGCGCATCTGACCACGATCATGATGGGCGTCATCGTGGGCACCGCGGAAGCGCTCGGCATTGCGATGGACCCCGACAAGCCGATTCACGACGCGGTACCTGCGCCGACTGCCGACCGCCGTTGACATCGTTGCGGCTATCGATAACACTCGCGTTATCCGATACCGGGGGTACCGGGTATTCGCGTTCAGGTAGACGCCTATCGTCGTAACTGCGCGTACTCACACAACAGGAAAGACCGCCATGACCGATGTCGTGATCCCCAGCACAGAAACAACAGCATCCGGGGAACCGCAGGCGCCCACACCGCCAGTCAAGACCCGCTCGGTCATCATCGGCACCGGGTTCTCCGGTCTCGGCACGGCCATCGCGCTCCAAAAACAAGGCGTTGACTTCGTCATCTTGGAGAAATCCGATGACGTGGGTGGAACCTGGCGTGACAACAGCTATCCAGGTTGTGCCTGCGATATCCCTTCACACCTGTACTCGTTCTCGTTCGAGCCCAAGCCGGACTGGCGCAACCCGTTCTCCTATCAACCCGAGATCTGGGACTACCTCAAAGGGGTTACCGAGAAATACGGGCTGCGCCGCTACGTCGAGTTCAACTCCCTGATCGACCGCGCCTATTGGGATGACGAAGAGTGCCGTTGGCATGTGTTCACCAGCGATGGGCGCGAATATGTCGCCCAGTTCCTCATCTCGGGGGCCGGTGCGCTGCACATTCCTTCCTTGCCCGAGATCGAGGGCCGCGAAGAATTCGCGGGACCGGCGTTCCATTCAGCCGAGTGGGACCACAGCGTGGATCTGACCGGCAAGCGGGTGGCGATCATCGGCACCGGCGCCAGCGCGATCCAGATCGTTCCCGAGATCGTCGAGCAGGTCGGCGAACTGCAGCTCTACCAGCGCACCCCGCCGTGGGTGGTACCGCGCTCCAATCCGGAGATTCCGCCGGCGCTGCGCCGGGCCATGGAGAACGTTCCAGGGCTGCGCGCACTGTCGCGCCTGGGGATCTACTGGGCGCAGGAGGCGTTGGCCTTCGGCATGACCAAGCGGCCGAATGTGCTCAAAGTCGGTGAGGCCTATGCCAAGTACAACATCCGCCGCTCGGTGAAGGATCGTGAGCTGCGCCGCAAACTCACCCCGCATTACCGCATCGGCTGTAAGCGAATCCTGAACTCGTCGAGCTACTACCCGGCCGTTGCGAACCCGAAGACGCGCCTGATCACCGACCGCATCGCGCGAATCACCCGCAATGGCATCGTGACCGCCGACGGTGTCGAACATCAGACCGACGTGATCGTGTACGCCACCGGGTTTCACGTCACCGACTCCTATACCTACGTTCAGATCAAGGGGCAGCACGGCGAGGACCTGGTCGACCGGTGGAACCGGGAGGGCATCGGCGCTCACCGCGGCATCGCCGTCGCCGATGTCCCCAACCTGTTTTTCCTGCTCGGCCCGAACACCGGATTGGGGCACAATTCGGTGGTCTTCATGATCGAATCGCAGATCCACTACGTCGCCGATGCGATCGCCAAGTGCGACAAGCGGGGTGCCCAAGCGCTGGCTCCCACTCGGGCTGCGCAGGATCGTTTCAACGAGGAGCTGCAACGCAGGCTGGCGGGCTCGGTGTGGAACAGCGGCGGATGCAGCAGCTGGTATCTCGATGAGCACGGGCGCAACACCGTGCTCTGGTGTGGCTACACCTGGCAGTACTGGCTGGCCACTCGGTCGGTCAAACCCGAGGAGTATCAATTCTTCAAGGCCGGCGCTAAGAGCTCGGTCAACGGCTGAGTAGTTGGGCGAAGGCCCGTGCGGCCGCGTCCACGCCGGCGTCGTCGTCGGTGGCAACGAGGTCGAGCAACAGGCCACGGATGACCGCCAGCCCGAGTCGTACCAGCGCGGGATCGGCCGACCCCTCGGTGAGGGCGTTGGCCTCGGCCAGCCAGCCGTAGACCGCGCGGGGAACCATCTGAGCGAATCGCTTTTCGCCCTGCGCGGCGCGGGAGTAGCACTCGAAGAACAGACGCTCGAGCTGGCGCAGCTCGGGCCGACGCACATCGGCCCACATCGCGGTGAAACTTTCCGCCGGGCTGGTCGGCAATTCGGGCAACAGACTCATCTGTCGACGCTCGACCTCTTCGACCACGGCCACCAGTAGATTGTCTCGAGATCCAAAGTGGTGCAGCAGCATTCGATGGCTTGTGCCGACCGCCGCCGCAACGTCGCGCAGCGATCGGTCGCCGACCCCGTGCGTGGCGAAGTCCTCGACCAGAGCGTCCAGTAGCTGTCTGCGCCGCTGTAGGTCAGGCGTGCGCGCCACGGGCACGCCCGAGTTGCTCGGCTCTGCTCTTCAGGCCGCTGGCCTCCATGTCGAGGTAGCGCTTGGTCATGCTGGTCATCAGCCGGCCGACCACGGAGCCGAATGCGCCGCGCTGGTCGATTTGCTGGCGCACCAGCGTCCGGCCGCCGGGCAGGGGGGTGACGTCGTGGCGTGCGTAGGCCAGGGCGCCGGGGCCGCGCTGTTCCCATGTCCACGAGACGCCCGGATCGATCTCGGTGACCTTCCAGACGAGTTTGGTCATCCTCGGTTGCTTGATCGCGAACCGTTTGCCCACGGCGAGGCCGGGCCCATCCAGTGCGGTCAGCGAGGTCACCGAGGCGGTCCATTCGGGCCAGCGTTCAACATCGCTGAAAACCGCCCAGACGGTTTCTGGTGGCGCATCGATTTCGACACTGTGTTCGGTAATCATGTACCAAACGGTACATGATTGATCAGCTTCTGGATAGGCCCTGGTAGCGCGGCTGCCCTGGATTCCGGGCCGCTTGGTTGGCGACACGCAAACACAACTTCTTGTGTTGCGCCGCCTTGTCGGCCCTTACGGGTAGTGTTTGTGGCCTAAGCAACGCGCTGGCCAATTCGTCCCAATTTGGCCCAATCGCCCTGGAGGAGTGGAGTTCCGGTGACTGGAAATGCAAAGCTGATCGACCGCGTCTCCGCGATCAACTGGAACCGCGTCCAAGACGAGAAAGACGCCGAGGTCTGGGACCGGTTGACCGGCAACTTCTGGCTGCCAGAGAAGGTCCCGGTATCCAACGACATCCCCTCCTGGGGCACGCTGACCGCCGGTGAAAAGCAGCTGACCATGCGGGTGTTCACGGGTCTGACGATGCTGGACACGATTCAGGGCACCGTGGGTGCGGTCAGCTTGATCCCCGACGCGCTGACTCCCCACGAGGAGGCGGTGCTGACCAACATCGCGTTCATGGAGTCGGTGCACGCCAAGAGCTACAGCCAGATTTTCTCCACCCTGTGCTCGACCGCCGAGATTGACGACGCGTTCCGCTGGTCGGAGGAAAACTCCAACCTGCAGCGCAAGGCGGAGATCGTGCTCGAATACTACCGGGGCGATGACCCGCTCAAGCGCAAGGTGGCCTCCACGCTGCTGGAAAGCTTCCTGTTCTACTCGGGCTTCTACCTGCCGATGTACTGGTCGAGCCGGGCCAAGCTGACCAACACGGCTGACATGATCCGGCTGATCATCCGCGATGAGGCCGTGCACGGCTACTACGTCGGCTACAAGTTCCAGCGCGGGCTTGCGGCCGCCGACGAGGCCCGGCGTACCGAGCTCAAGGACTACACCTACGAGCTGCTCTTCGAGCTATATGACAACGAAGTCGAGTACACCCAGGATCTCTACGACGAGGTCGGGCTGACCGAGGATGTCAAGAAGTTCTTGCGCTACAACGCAAACAAGGCGTTGATGAACCTCGGCTACGAGGCCCTGTTCCCGCGCGATGAGACCGACGTGAACCCGGCGATCCTTTCGGCGCTGTCGCCCAATGCCGACGAGAACCACGACTTCTTCTCCGGCTCGGGGTCGAGCTACGTGATCGGCAAGGCCGTGGTCACTCAAGACGAGGACTGGGACTTCTAGGGTGCCACCAGGCGCCATAGTCGGGCCCCGCCATATGTGTGCGGTCCGTGAACGGCCGGTGAATTGTGCGCACGACGGGACCCCGCGGTGGCGCCGGCGAGGCGCCTACCGTGACACTGGTGGGGTGATGAAAACCTTGTCTTCTCACCCCCGGCTCGTCCGCTCAGTGGTTCGTTGGCTGCAGGTGGGCTACCCTGACGGCGTTCCGGGGCCCGATCGGGTGCCCCTGTTGGCGTTGTTGCGCAGCACACCGCTGACCGAGGACCAAATCCGGCAGGTGGTGCGCGATATCACCGCGGAGGGTTCACCCGCGACGGCCGACGGGGTGATCAACCGCGACGAGATTGCGGAATTCATTACCGACGTGACTCACCACGATGCGGGACCGGAAAACATCCAGCGGGTAGCCGGCGTGCTCGCCGCCGCCGGCTGGCCGCTGGCCGGCATCGACCTCAGCGAGACCGAGGATGGCGACGCCGAGACACCCGAAGGGCTTTCGTCACAGGCTTGATGTATCGATGACGAATCGATAGCGCACGTCGCTGGCCAGCACCCGCTCGTAGGCTTCGTTGATGTAATCGGGCTCGATGAGCTCGATTTCGGGCGTGACTTCGTGCTCGGCGCAGAAGTCCAACATCTCCTGGGTCTCGGCGATCCCGCCGATGTTCGATCCGGACAGGCTGCGCCGCATCAGCGCCAGCGCGAATGCCGGCACCTCCATGGGGTGCTCCGGGATGCCCAGCTCCACCAGCGTGCCGTCCACGTCCAGCAAGTTGAGGTACTGGCCCATGTCCAGGTTCGCCGACACGGTGTTCAGGATCAGATCGAAGCTGCCGCGCAGCTTGCGGAAGGTGTCCGGGTCCGATGTTGCGTAGTAGTGGCTGGCGCCCAGCCGCAACCCGTCTTCCATTTTCTTGAGTGACTGCGACAACACGGCCACCTCGGCGCCCATCGCGGTGGCCAGCTTCACGCCCATGTGCCCGAGCCCGCCCAGGCCGATCACCGCAATTCGCTTGCCCGGCCCGGCGTTCCAGTGCCGAAGCGGTGAAAACAGCGTGATGCCCGCGCACAACAGTGGGGCGGCCGCATCCAGCGGCAGTGCGTCGGGGATGCGCAGCACGTAACTCTCGTCGACGACGATCGCCTTGCTGTAGCCGCCCTGCGTCGGTTGGCCGTCTTTGCCGACCGAGTTGTACGTGAAGGTCGCGCCGCGCTTGCAGTATTGCTCGATGCCGCGCTCGCAACAGCTGCACTCGCGGCAGGAGTCCACGAAGCAGCCGACACCGACGTGGTCGTCCACCTTGTGCTTGGTTACCTGCGAACCCACCGCGCTCACCACGCCGGCGATCTCGTGGCCCGGAACCACGGGGTAGTTCGGCTGGCCCCACTCGGCTTTGACGGTGTGGATGTCGGAGTGGCAGATGCCGGCGAACTTGATGTCGATTGCCACATCGTGCGGGCCGGGGTCGCGACGGGTGATTGTGGTCTTGGTCAGCGGTTCGGTGGCCGACAGGGCGGCGTATGCGGAGACGGTGTTCATGGAAGTCCTCTTCGAATCCTCGGGAGCATCGCTTTTTGTAAAGATTAGCTAAGTTAAAGTTCTGGGGCCAGGTGAGGGCGCTCACTCACCAGCCTATGACTCGGCCCGCGGTCCGGTCTGACCGGTCGAGCGTTCAGTTGATCGGTGCGTTCACCCAGCGCAGGTCATCGACAATGCCCCGAGCGGCGACTAAACCCTCACCCGTCTGCCATATCTCGTCGTTGACGATCAGGACCCGGTTGTCGTGGTTGGCGGACAGCTTGCGCCACGGACCGCTGTCCAGCACGGTAGCGGCTCGTTCGGCGGCCGCGGGGGAGGCGCAGGACACGTAGATGATGTCGGCGTCAGCGGCCGAAAAGTCCGGTACCTTGGCAAGTTCGGCGTCGGTGGTGCCCATCTCGAGATAAGGCTTGTCGGTGAACCGCTGCGACGCGGGCCGATCCACCCCGACCGCGGCGAGCACACTGGCCGCAAAGTTGCGGGACCCATAGATCCGCATGCTGTCGCGCGTCAGCTGGACGATCGACGCTTGGAAATGGGTTGCGTCATGTTTGGTCCCCACCTGTCTGGCTCGCTGGGTGAATCCGCTGAGCAGCTCCTCGACCGCGGCGCTGCGGGCGGTCGCGGCCCCGACGCCGCGCAGATTGTCCTTCCACGCCGCCCCCGGTGCCGCCGTGAGCACGGTGGGGGCGATCGCCGCCAACTGCGCATACAAATTCGGTGTCAGCGCTTCTGAGCCCAGGATCAGATCCGGGTGGGCCGCATCGATCGCCTTCAGATCTGGCGCGGTCCGGCTGCCGACCCCCGGCAGGTCGTGCACGGCGGTGCCGAGGTAGGAGGGCTGGCTATTGGAACCGTCCGGGAAGGCGGCACCGACCACCCGGGATTGCAGTCCCAGCGCACACAGCGCGTCGAGCTGGTCGCCGGAGAGCACCACGATGCGCTGCGGTTCGGCGGAGATCTGGGCGACATCCGGGGTGACGCCCGCGGCGTTGTGCGCCGGGCGGGTTGCCGGCCCCGGGTCGGGTGCGGCCGCCTCGCGCGCGCACGACTCATCGGCCTTGCGGTCGTTGCCCAGCACCCCGGCGCCCGCGATCTGGGTGGTAGGAGTGGCCACCGAACGCGACGCTTTGGTGGCGGGTTGGTTTGACCCGCAACCGGAGCACACCACGATTGCGACACTCAGAGATACCGCGACCAGACCCAGTCGCATCCGGCCGAATTGCACGCGTTCGACGTTAACATCTGCCCAGGTGCGGGCGATCCGCCCGAGCTCGATGGGCGCCGCCGGAACCCAATTACGACAGTTTGTAGGACCAGGCCTGCCGGCCGGCTGATAGCGGGCTAAGATTCGTATCAGTGTTGGGTAAAGCGACCCTGTCCGCGCTGGATGTTTGGAGGAGCTGTTGACAGCCGAAGCGCCCCCTTTGGGAGAACTCGAGGCCATTCGTCCGTATCCGGCCCGCACCGGTCCCAAAGGGAATCTGGTCTACAAGCTGCTGACGACGACCGATCACAAGCTGATCGGCATCATGTACGTCGTCACCTGCTTCATCTTTTTCCTGATCGGCGGGTTGCTGGCGCTGCTGATGCGTACGGAGCTGGCCACGCCGGGCCTGCAGTTCTTGTCGAATGAGCAGTTCAACCAGCTGTTCACCATGCACGGCACGGTCATGCTGCTGTTCTATGCGACCCCGATCGTGTTCGGCTTCGCGAACCTGGTGCTTCCGCTGCAGATCGGGGCGCCCGACGTCGCGTTCCCGCGGCTGAACGCCTTTTCGTTCTGGCTGTTCCTGTTCGGCGCCACGCTGGGTATGGCCGGCTTCATCACGCCCGGTGGCGCCGCCGACTTCGGCTGGACCGCCTACACCCCGTTGACCGACGCCATCCACTCACCCGGCGTCGGCGGTGACCTGTGGATCATGGGCATCGCGGTCGGTGGTCTGGGCACCATCCTGGGCGCGGTCAACATGATCACGACCGTCGTGTGCATGCGTGCACCCGGCATGACGATGTTCCGGATGCCGATCTTCACCTGGAACATCCTGGTGACATCGATCCTGGTGCTGATCGCGTTCCCGTTGCTGACCGCGGCGCTGTTCGGGCTGGCCGCCGATCGCCACCTGGGCGCCCACATCTACGACCCGGCCAACGGCGGGGTGCTGTTGTGGCAACACCTCTTCTGGTTCTTCGGTCACCCCGAGGTGTACATCCTCGCGCTGCCGTTCTTCGGGGTGGTCTCCGAGATCTTCCCGGTGTTCTCGCGCAAGCCGATCTTCGGCTACACCACGCTGGTCTACGCGACCTTGTCGATCGCGGCCCTGTCCGTTGCCGTGTGGGCGCACCACATGTTCGCCACCGGTGCGGTGCTGCTGCCGTTCTTCTCGTTCATGACCTTCCTCATCGCGGTACCGACCGGGATCAAGTTCTTCAACTGGGTCGGCACCATGTGGAAGGGGCAGTTGACCTTTGAGACGCCGATGCTGTTCTCGGTGGGCTTTGCGGTCACGTTCCTGCTGGGCGGTCTGAGTGGGGTGCTGCTGGCCAGCCCGCCGCTGGACTTCCACGTGACCGACAGCTATTTCGTGGTCGCGCACTTCCACTACGTGCTGTTCGGCACCATCGTGTTCTCCACTTTCGCCGGGATCTACTTCTGGTTCCCCAAGATGACCGGTCGACTGCTGGACGAGCGGCTGGGCAAGCTGCACTTCTGGTTGACGTTCATCGGGTTCCACACCACGTTCCTGGTGCAGCACTGGCTCGGCGACGAGGGCATGCCTCGCCGGTACGCCGACTACCTGCCCACCGACGGCTTCCAGGGCCTGAACATCGTCTCGACCATCGGGGCGTTCATCCTGGGCGTGGCGATGATCCCGTTCGTGTGGAACGTGTTCAAGAGCTGGCGCTACGGCGAGGTGGTGACCGTCGACGACCCGTGGGGCTACGGCAACTCGCTGGAGTGGGCGACCAGCTGCCCGCCGCCGCGGCACAACTTCACCGAGCTGCCCCGCATCCGTTCGGAGCGCCCGGCGTTCGAGCTGCACTACCCGCACATGGTGGAGCGTCTTCGGGCCGAGGCCCACGTGGGTCGTCACCACGACGAGTTGGCCAAGGCAACGTCGAGCTGATGGAAACGCACCGCCTGGGCCGGTGCTCGGCGTGGCTGGGTGGTAATCGCGAGTGAGCGTGCCCGCCAAAGTGCCGGTGTTGATCACTGTCACCGGCATCGACCAGCCGGGTGTGACCTCCGTGCTCTTCGAGGTGCTCTCCAAGCATGGCGTGGAGCTCCTCAACGTCGAACAGGTCGTCATCCGGCGCCGGCTCACGCTGGGAGTGCTGGTGTCCTGCGCACCGGAAGTCGCCGACGGCGCCGCGCTGCGCGAGGACGTCGAAGCCGCGATCCATGAGGTGGGCCTGGACGTAACGGTGGAGCGCAGCGACGACCTACCGGTCATCCGGGAACCGTCGACGCACACCATCTTCGTGCTGGGCCGCCCGGTGACCGCCGGGGCATTCGGTGCGGTGGCCAAAGAGGTGGCGGCGCTGGGCGTCAACATCGACTTCATCCGCGGCATCTCCGACTATCCGGTCACCGGCCTGGAGCTGCGGGTCTCGGTGCCGCCCGGCACCTATCGACCCTTGCAGACGGCCCTGACCAAGGTCGCCGTCGACGAGCGGGTCGATGTCGCCGTCGAAGACTACGGGCTGGCCTGGCGGACCAAGCGAGTGATCGTGTTCGATGTCGATTCGACACTGGTTCAGGGTGAGGTCATCGAGATGCTCGCGGCCCGGGCCGGTGCCGAGGGCACCGTGGCGGCGATCACCGAGGCCGCCATGTGCGGGGAACTGGACTTCGCGCAGTCGCTGCAACAGCGGGTGGCCACCCTGGAGGGCCTGCCGGCCACCGTCATCGACGATGTCGCCGCACAACTGCAACTGATGCCCGGCGCACGGACCACGCTGCGCACCTTGCAGCGGTTGGGATTTCGCTGCGGCGTGGTCTCCGGTGGCTTCCGCCGGATCATCGAGCCACTGGCGCAAGAGCTGAACCTGGACTTCGTCGCCGCCAACGAGCTGGAGATCATCGACGGCACACTGACCGGCCGGGTCGTCGGCTCCATCGTCGACCGGCCGGGTAAGGCCGCGGCGTTGCGAGAATTCGCCGGGCGCTTCGGCGTTCCGATGGAACAGACCGTCGCGGTGGGCGACGGCGCCAATGACATCGACATGCTGGCCGCCGCCGGCCTGGGCGTCGCGTTCAACGCCAAGCCGGCCTTGCGCGCCGTGGCCGACGCGTCGTTGAGCCATCCATACCTGGATACCGTGCTATTTCTGCTGGGGGTGACTCGCGGCGAGATTGAAGCCGCCGACAACGTCGACGGCGTGATGCGCCGCGTCGAGATCCCCGAGGACTAAGCCGCCGCGCGCAATCGCGCTGAGCAGACGCAGACTCGCAGCAAAATCACCGATTTTGTGCGAGTCTGCGTCTGCTCGCGGGTGGGGGAGCGGGTAGCGCGCGAGTCTGTCGAACACCTGATAAAGTTTTCAATTGATAAATTCACAGAAGCTGAAATTGTGGAATTTTAAGCGAGGTCGGGTGACGGAGCCGGTCTACAAGCTCAAGGCCGAGTTCTTCAAGACGCTGGGGCATCCGGCCCGGGTCAGGATTCTCGAACTGCTCTCCGAGCGGGACCATACGGTGGCCGAGCTGTTGCCGGAGGTGGGCCTGGAGTCGTCCAATCTGTCTCAGCAGCTCGGCGTCCTGCGCCGGGCTGGAGTGGTGAGCGCGACCAAGGATGGCAACACGGTCATCTACTCGATCACTTCGCCATTGATCGCCGAACTGATGGCCGTGGCGCGCCGGGTGTTGACCGGGATGCTCAGCGGTCAGGTCGCCATGCTCGAGGATCTGCGGGCCGGCGTTCCGGGCGCGGACAACTAGCGGGGCGGCGGGCAATGGGTTGGATCGCCAGAATCATGCGGCTGGGCCTGGTGGCCGAGAAGCTGGGGGACGAATCCACCCCGGCGGTGGCGGCGCCGGCCGGGTTGCGGGGGTCCCTGCAGGTGCGCCACGTCGATGCCGGGTCCTGCAATGGCTGCGAGGTGGAGATCTCCGGAGCGTTCGGGCCGGTCTATGACGCCGAGCGGGTTGGGGCGCGGCTGGTGGCCTCGCCGCGGCACGCGGATGCGCTGCTGGTCACCGGGGTGGTGACCAGGAACATGGCGCAACCTTTGAAGAACACCTTGGCGGCCACACCCCAACCGCGGGTGGTGATCGCGTGCGGCGACTGCGCCCTCAACCGTGGGGTGTTTGCCGACGCCTATGGGGTGGTGGGTGCGGTCAGCGAGGTCGTCCCCGTCGATGTCGAAGTCCCGGGCTGTCCACCCACGCCCGACCAGGTGGTTGCCGCGCTGCGATCAGTGACCGGCCGGTGACGGCGACACTGTCGGACGCACCGCCCGAGCATCAGGTTGCGCTGTCGGGCAACGGCTTCGGGGCGGTGCTGAGCGGCGCGACCACGGCGGGCATCGGCGCGTGCGGTACCGCCCTGGGGCTCACCGCGGTCTTCGGCGTGGTGCGGCAGGTTCACATTGCCTGGCTGGTGCCGCTGATCGGCGTCGATTTCGATATCGGGCGCCTCGGTGGGTTCTTCATTGCCCTCACGGGTGCGGTGGCCGTGGTCGCCGGCATTTACAGCATCGGGTATGCGCGCCGTGAGCACCTCGGTGCGGTCGCGCTGACCATGCTGCCGGTGTTTGTCACCGCGATGCTGCTGGTGCCCGCGGCCGGATCGGTGAGCACGTTCCTGCTGGCGTGGGAGCTGATGGCGATTTCCTCGCTGGTGCTGGTTGCGACGGATCATCGCCGCGCGCAGGTTCGTTCGGCGGCGGGCTACTACGCGATGATGACCCAGCTGGGCTTCGCGACACTGCTGCTCGGACTGATGGTGCTGGCCGCCGCGGCCGGTACCGATCGCTTCGCCGACATGGCGGTGCCGTCGGAGGGGGTACGCACCTTCGTTTTCGTTGCGACATTGCTCGGATTCGGATCGAAGGCGGGCTTGCTGCCGTTGCATGCATGGTTGCCGCGGGCACACCCGGAGTCGCCCAGTCCGGTGTCGGCGTTGATGAGTGCCGCCATGGTCAACCTCGGCATCTATGGTCTGGTGCGGATTGATCTGCAGTTGCTCGGGCCGGGACCCAAGTGGTGGGGCGTGACACTGCTTGTGATCGGCGCTTTTTCGGCCATGTACGGGGTGCTGCAGGCGTCGGTGGCCACCGATCTCAAGCGTCTGCTCGGGTATTCGACGATTGAAAACATGGGCCTGGTGACCCTCGGGCTGGGGGCGGCCACGCTGTTGTCGGCGGCCGGTGCCGGCCCGGCGGCCGTCATCGCGATGACCGCGGCCCTGCTACACCTGATCGCCCATGCGGCGTTCAAGAGTCTCGGATTCCTGGCCGCCGGTTCGGTTCTGGTGGCGACGCAACAGCGCGACCTGGACATGCTGGGCGGCCTTGCGCATCGGATGCGCTGCACCACCACATTCTTCGGTATCGCCGCACTCGGCGCTTCCGGATTGCCGCTCGGCGCCGGCTTCGTCAGCGAATGGCTGCTGGTGCAGTCGCTGATTCACGCCCGGCCCGAACACAACACCATCGTGGGTTTGGCCACCCCACTGGGAGTCGGTGCCGTCGCACTGACGACGGGGCTGGGGGTGGCCGCCATGGTGAAGGCATTCGGTACCGGGTTTCTGGCGCGACCCCGCTCGGGGTCGGCCGAGCGGGCGCGGGAAGCCCCGGCCACCATGCTCGTGGGCATGGCGGTCGCCGCCCTCGGGTGTGTGGTCATCGCGATCGCGCCGGCGGTCGTCACGGGACCGCTGCAATCGGTGCTGGACACCCTGCCCGCATCCAGGAATGCCGATCTGACCGACCTGGGCGCGGTGTTGCGACTACCGGGGATGGACGGCTCGATCGCACCGGCACTGCTGGCCGCGGCCCTGGTGGCGGCCCTGCTGGTGGTGCTGGTGCTGGCTCGCTGGGGGTCACGTCACCGCCCGGAGCCGGTGACCTCGCCGCTATGGGCATGCGGCGCAGACGAACTCACCGCCCGGATGGAATGCACGCCGACCTCCTTTGCGCAACCGCTGCAACGCGTCTTCGACGACGTGCTGCGGCCCGATACCGGCATCGAGGTGACTCACCTGGAAGCAACCCGCTATCACGTCGAGCAGATCGCCTATCGCGCCCATCTCAGCGATGCCATCGAAGACCGCGTCTACGCCCCGGTGTTGCGGGCACTGGCGTGGTGTGCGCAGGTGATCCGTCGCGCGCACAACGGAAGCGTGCACCTCTACCTGGGCTACGGCGCCCTGGGCGTGCTCATAGTGCTGGTGGTGGCGCGATGAACCTGATGTCGGCGATGGCCGGGGCGGCGCAGATCGGCGCCGTCATTCTCGGTGCCCCGTTGGTGATCGGGCTGA
Organism: Mycobacterium ulcerans subsp. shinshuense; assembly: GCF_002355775.1. Classification (NCBI taxonomy): domain Bacteria; kingdom Bacillati; phylum Actinomycetota; class Actinomycetes; order Mycobacteriales; family Mycobacteriaceae; genus Mycobacterium; species Mycobacterium ulcerans. Next base: position 1,799,086 of record NZ_AP017624.1, read on the forward strand.
TGCGACAGATCCGGGCGCGATCCGAAGGGCGCTGTGGCGCGGGAATTCTGCAGCCCTGGCGCGATTTGCGCAAGCAGCAGGTCACCCCGGAGGGGACCACGGCGGTGTTTGCCGTGGCACCGGCCGTGGTGGCGGCAACCACCCTGTTGATCGCGGCGATCGCACCGCTGGTCGCCACCGGCTCACCGCTGGACCCGGTGGGCGACTTGTTTGTGGTGGTGGGCCTGCTGTTCTTGGGTACCGTCGCGTTGACCCTGGCCGGAATCGATACCGGGACTTCCTTCGGCGGCATGGGCGCCAGCCGTGAGATCACCATCGCCGCCTTGGTTGAACCCACCATCCTGTTAGCGGTCTTCGCGCTGTCCATTCCCGCGAAATCGGCCAATCTTGGCGCCATCGTCGCCTTTAGCCTCGAGAACCCGGCCGAAGTGGTGTCACTGGCCGGAATACTGGCCTTCGTAGCCTTGGTGATCGTCGTCATCGTGGAGACCGGCCGGCTCTCGGTCGACAACCCCGCCACCCACCTGGAGCTGACCATGGTGCACGAGGCGATGGTGCTGGAATACGCGGGACCACGGCTGGGCGTCATCGAGTGGGCCAGCGGCATGCGGCTCACCGTGCTACTGGCACTGCTGGCGAATCTCTTTGTGCCGTGGGGGATCGCGGGTGCGGATCCCAGCCTGATCGGGATTGCGGTCGGCATCGCGGCGATCAGTATCAAGGTCGCGATTGCCGCCGGTGTGCTGGCTACCGTGGAGGTGTTCATCGCCAAGCTGCGATTGTTCCGGGTGCCCGAATTGCTGGCGGGCTCGTTCCTGCTGGCGCTGCTGGCGGTCACGTCAGCCAATTTCTTTACGGCCCAGGTGTGATGCGATGACCGATCTCAACTACGCCGGTGTGCTTGACCTCGCCCCAGCAGGGCTGGTCCTGACCGCAGTGCTGATCGTGTGGCGGCGCGACCTGCGCTCGATCGTGTGGCTGCTGGCGGCGCAGGGTCTTGCGCTGGCCGCGATCCCGATGATTCTTGGTGTGCACTCCCATGACTGGGAGCTCGTTGGCATCGGTCTGGCCCTGTTCGCGCTGCGCGCAGTGGTCCTGCCGTGGCTGCTGGCCCGTGCGCTGGGAGCTGAGAAACATGAGCAACGGGAGGCGACCCCGCTGGTCAACACCACCGCGTCACTACTGATTGCGGCGGTGCTGACGGTGGTCGCGTTGGCGGTCACCCGCCCCATCGTGGACCTGCACTCCAGCGCGGCGGTCAGTGCCGTACCGGGAGGTCTGGCGGTGGTGCTGATCGCGCTGTTCGTGATGGTGACCCGGCGCCACGCCATCTCACAGGCCGCGGGATTTCTCATGTTGGACAACGGGATCGCGGCCACGGCGTTTCTGCTCACGGCTGGGGTGCCGCTGATTGTCGAAATGGGTGCTTCGCTGGACGTGCTTTTCGCGCTGATCGTGCTGGGTGTGCTCACCGGACGACTGCGGCGGACGTTCGGCGGCACCGACCTGGACCGGCTACAGGAACTGCGGGACTGATGACTGCTTTGATTCTGGTGCCGATCGTGGCGCCACTGGTGGCGGCAGCCTTCGCACTGGCCGGCGGCTGGCGGCGCGCAACCGCGGTGCTCACCGTGCTGTCGGCGGTCGCTGTGCTCGGATCGGGCATTGCGCTTGGTCTTCAGGCAACGCCGCAACCACACCTGGTGCTGGGCGGCTTGCTGCGCGTCGACGCGTTGTCGGTGATCATGCTGATCGTCATCGGGGCCGTCGGCACCTTGGCGACCTGGGCGAGCATCGGCTACATCGATGCCGAACTCGAACACGGCCACCCCGATCGCCGCGATGCCCGGCTGTACGGGGCGCTGATGCCGGCGTTCTTGGCGGCAATGGCGATCGCGGCGTCCGCCAACAACATCGGGTTGATCTGGGTCGCGGTGGAAGCCACCACGGTTGTCACCGCGTTTCTGGTCGGACACCGTAGGACTCGCACCGCGCTGGAAGCCACCTGGAAGTACGTGGTGATCTGCTCGGTCGGCATCGCGGTGGCATTTCTGGGCACGGTGCTGTTGTACTTCGCGGCGCAACACGCCGGCGCCGACGGTGCCAACGCGCTCAACCTCGATGTCCTGACGGCCTGTGCGGCACACCTCAACCCGGCCGTCACGCGGCTCGCCGGTGGTCTGCTGCTGATCGGGTACGGCGCCAAAGTCGGCCTGGCGCCCTTTCACGGTTGGCTGGCCGACGCGCACAGCCAGGCCCCGGCACCGGTCTCGGCATTGATGAGCGGGGTGTTGCTTTCGGTGGCCTTCTCGGTGCTGATCCGCCTACGGCCGGTCATTGATGCCGCGGTGGGGCCGGGTTACCTGCGCGCCGGGCTATTGACGGTTGGGCTCACCACGGTGCTCATCGCGGCCTTCCTGCTCACCGTGGTCACCGATCTCAAGCGGATGCTGGCCTACTCCTCGATGGAGAACATGGGCCTGATCGCGATTGCGGCCGCGGCGGGAACCAAGCTGGCGATCGCGGCCCTGCTGTTGCATGTGCTTGCGCACGGCATCGGCAAGACGGTGTTGTTCCTGGCCGGTGGGCAGCTGCAGTCCGCGCATGACTCGGCGAGCATCGCCGACATCACCGCGGTGTTGTCGCGGTCGCGGGTGGTCGGCGTCTCGTTTGCCGTTGGTGTCGTTGTGCTGCTCGGGTTGCCGCCGTTTGCAATGTTTGCCAGCGAGGTGTCGATCGCCCGGTCGCTGGCCAACTCCGGGCTGGCCTGGGTGCTCGGTGTGACATTGCTGTTGATGGTGGTGGCTTTCGCTGCGCTGGTGGCGAATTCGCGGCGGATGCTGCTCGGCGCCGCCAGCGAGGGTGCTCCGGGGATCGCGGTGCCCGCGACGGTGGCGGCGGCCCTGGTGACCGGCGTCGTGGCCTGCATCGCGTTGGGGGTCACCGCGGGACCGCTGGGCGGGCTTTTCGATGCGGCCGCGGGTCAGTTCGGAGCGAACTGATGGCACACAAGACGGTCAGCCGCACGGTTTCGGATGCCGAACTCGCCGAATCGGTGGCGGAACTACTGGCCGAGGGCTACCGGCTTGCGTTGGTCGCGGCGCACGACGATGGCGACGCACTGCGGGTGGTCTACCTGCTGGTGGCGGGACAGCCGGATCGGCGAGTCGAGCTGACGCTGCGCACCGGCGCGGCGAATCCGTCGGTGCCGTCGCTGGCGGAGTTGTCCATCCCGGCGGGCCGCTTCGAGCGGGAAATGATGAACCTGTACGGGATTTCGCCAGTGGGGCATCCGCAACCACGACGGCTGGTGCGCCACGCGCATTGGCCGCAGGATTGGCATCCGATGCGCCGCGACGCCGGTGACCCGCCGCCCTTCGATGCGGTGGGACGCTTTCCATTCGTGACCGTTGAGGGCCCGGGGGTCTACGAGATCCCGGTCGGGCCGGTCCATGCCGGCCTGATCGAGCCCGGCCACTTCCGGTTCTCGGTGATCGGTGAATCGATACTGCGGCTCAAGGCGCGACTATGGTTCGTACACCGGGGCGTCGAGAAGCTCTTCGAGGGGCGAAATGCGCTGGGCGCCAGGGAGGCTGTGGAACTCGCCGAACGAATCAGCGGAGACAGTTCGGCGGCGCATTCGCTGGCGCACTGCCTGGCCGTCGAGGACGCGCTGGGATTGGATGTGCCCGAACCGGTGCACCGGCTGCGCGTCCTGCTGGTGGAATTGGAGCGGCTTTACAACCACGTGACCGATCTGGGTGCGCTGGCCAACGATGTGGGTTTTGCCCTGGCCAACGCCCATGCGCAGGGCATCCGCGAGCGGGTGTTGCGGATCAACCGGCGGGTCACCGGACATCGCCTGCTGAGGGCCGCGATGGCGCCTGGAGGCGTTGTGCTGCAGGAGCTTCCGGATCCGGCGGAGCTGCACGCGGTGGCCGCAGAGGTTGCCGAGATCAGCGAGCTGACGCTGCGAAATTCGGTCGTCTACGACCGGTTCGCCGAGACCGCGGTGCTGCACAGCGAGGATGCGCGCGCGCTCGGGTGCCTCGGCTACGTTGCGCGCGCCAGCGGCATCGCTACCGATGCCCGGCTGGATAACCCGACGGCCGAGCTGCCGGTCACCGCGGTTGCGGCCGGCGGAGGTGACGTCCTGGCTCGCTACACGATTCGGCGCGACGAGTTCGCCGCATCGGTCGCGTTGGCCTGCCACCTGGTCGAGAACCACCACGGTCGAACCCGGTTCGCGCCGCCGCCGGCGGCCAACGGCGCGCGGTCGGCGCTGACATCGGGCGTTGGGATCGTCGAAGGCTGGCGCGGCGCGGTGCTGCATCGGGTCGAAGTCGACGGCGCGGGCCGCATCACCCGATGCAAGATCGTCGATCCCTCGTGGTTCAACTGGCCCGCGTTGCCGGTCGCCATGGCCGACACCATCGTCCCGGACTTTCCGTTGGCGAATAAGAGCTTCAATTTGTCCTATGCCGGCAATGACCTCTAGTGCGGTGTAGGCCCCTCGCGGGGCCCGGCCCGGCGAACCCGGGCGGGGCGAGACGACCCGGCAACGGTTGCGGTGGCGCGGTACGGCACGATGGTCGAGTGTCTGAAGCTGGGCCTGATACAGCCGATCCCGACCTGTTGATCGACTTCAGAGACGTTTCGCTGCGTCGCGGCGGACGCACCTTGGTCGGTCCGCTGGACTGGGCCGTCGAACTCGACGAGCGTTGGGTGATCCTGGGCCCCAACGGCGCCGGCAAGACCTCCTTGCTTCGGATGGCCGCCGCCTCCGAGCACCCGTCCTCGGGGGTTGCCTTCGTCCTGGGCGAACGGCTGGGCCGGGTCGACGTGTCGGAGCTGCGCGCGCGCATCGGGCTGAGTTCCTCGGCCCTGGCGCAGCGCATACCCACCGACGAAGTGGTGCGAGACCTCGTCGTATCGGCCGGCTACGCGGTGTTGGGCAGGTGGCGGGAGCGCTACGAGGACGTCGACTACCGCCGGGCCGTCGACATGCTGGAGAGCCTGGGTGCCGAGCATCTGGCCGACCGCACCTACGGAACCCTGTCCGAGGGGGAGCGCAAGCGGGTCCTGATCGCCCGTGCGTTGATGACCGACCCCGAACTGTTGCTGCTCGATGAGCCCGCGGCCGGCCTCGACTTGGGCGGCCGCGAGGAATTGGTGGCGCGGCTGGCCGATCTGGCCGCCGACCCGGATGCGCCCGCCCTGGTGCTGGTCACCCACCATGTCGAAGAGGTTCCTCCCGGCTTCAGCCACTGCCTGCTGCTGGCGGAGGGCCACGTCGTGGCATCGGGCCTATTGTCTGACGTGCTCACCGCCGAAAACCTGTCGGCCGCATTCGGCCAACAGATTGCCGTCGATTTCGTCGACGGGCGATATTTCGCCCGCCGGATCCGCGCCCGCGCAGCCCACCGGAGGCAGCAATGAATTCCCCGCCAGACCCCGTTCCATTGCAGGCCAGGCCCGCAGCAACCGTGATGCTGGTCCGCGACACCGGGCTCGACACCGGACTCTCGGTATTCCTGATGCGACGACACGCGGCGATGGATTTCGCTGCCGGGGTGATGGTGTTTCCCGGCGGCGGCGTCGACGACCGGGACCGCAGCGCCGACCTGGGCGGGCTGGGGGCCTGGGCCGGCCCGCCGCCGTTGTGGTGGGCCCAGCGCTTCGGCATCCAACCCGATCTGGCTGAGGCGCTGGTCTGCGCCGCGGCGCGCGAGACGTTCGAGGAATCCGGGGTGTTGTTCGCCGGACCGGCCGACGACCCCGACGGCATCGTCGGTGACGCCTCGATATACAGCGAGTCCCGCGCGGCGCTGGCCGACCACACGCTGTCCTTCGCGGACTTCCTGCGCCGCGAAAACCTGGTGCTGCGCGCCGATCTGCTGCGGCCCTGGGCGAACTGGATTACCCGGGAGGCGGAACGGACCCGTCGCTACGACACCTTTTTCTTCGTCGGAGCCCTGCCGGAGGGGCAGCGCGCCGACGGCGAGAACACCGAATCCGATCGGGCGGAGTGGATGCTGCCCCGTGATGCCATCGCCGACTTCGCCGCGGGCCGAAACTTCCTCTTGCCGCCGACCTGGACTCAGCTGGACGCGCTGGCCGGCCATACCGTCGCCGATGTGCTCGCCGTGGAACGCAAGATCGTGCCGGTGCAACCCAACCTCGCGCTCGAGGGCGACAACTGGGAGATCGAGTTTTTCGACTCCGATCGCTACAACCAGGCGCGGATCTCCGGCGGATCGACCGTTTGGCCGTTATGAACGAGTTCGTCAGCGTCGTGGCTGACCAGGGACTGGCCACCTTGGTGGTGTTCAGGGCACCCACCAATGCGATGACCCGCCAGGTCTACCGGGAGATCGTCGCGGCCGCCGACGAGCTGGGACGCCGCGACGACATCGGCGCAGTTGTGCTCTTCGGCGGCCACGAGATTTTCTCCGCCGGCGACGACATGCCCGAACTGCGGACCCTCAACGCCCCGGAGGCCGACACCGCCGCCCGGGTCCGGCTGGAGGCCATCGATGCGGTGGCGGCGATTCCGAAACCAACCGTGGCGGCCGTCACTGGATACGCGTTGGGCGCGGGGCTGACCCTGGCGCTGGCGGCCGACTGGCGGGTCAGCGGTGACAACGTGAAGTTCGGCGCGACCGAGATCCTCGCCGGCCTGATTCCCGGCGGCGGCGGCATGGGGCGCCTGACCCGCGTGGTCGGGTCCAGCAGAGCCAAGGAGCTGGTTTTCAGCGGGCGATTCTTCGACGCCGAGGAGGCCCTCGCGTTGGGCCTGATCGACGACATGGTGGCCCCCGACGACGTCTACGACTCCGCCGTCGCGTGGGCCCGCCGCTATCTGGAATGCCCGCCGCGCGCCTTGGCCGCCGCCAAGGCGGTCATCAACGACGTCTTCGAACTGGAAGCCACCGAACGGGCCGCCGCGGAACGGCGCCGCTATGTCGAGCTGTTTGCCGCTGGTCAGCGCGGTCCTGACGGCCGTGGGCCGGGCGGTGGTAACACGGGCGACCAAGACGGTCGTTAGGCTGCCCTGCATGACGAGGAGCTCGGAGATACCTGCCGACGTGGCGCCCAACCCGCACGCCACTGCCGAAGAGGTGGAGGCCGCCCGGCACGACAGCAAGCTCGCCCAGGTGCTCTACCACGATTGGGAAGCCGAGAACTACGACGAGAAGTGGTCGATCTCGTATGACCAGCGTTGCGTCGAGTACGCCCGGGGCCGCTTCGACGCCATCGTGCCCGCCCAAGTCCACGCCGATCTGCCGTATGAGCGGGCGTTGGAGCTTGGCTGTGGTACCGGGTTTTTTCTGCTCAACCTGATCCAGGCGGGGGTCGCCCGGCGCGGCTCGGTGACCGACCTATCCCCGGGCATGGTCAAGGTCGCCACCCGCAACGGGCAGTCACTGGGGCTCGACATCGATGGCCGAGTGGCCGACGCCGAGGGCATACCCTACGACGACGACACGTTCGACCTGGTGGTCGGGCACGCCGTGCTACACCACATCCCCGATGTCGAGTTGTCGCTGCGTGAAGTGATGCGTGTGTTGAAACCGGGCGGCCGGTTCGTGTTCGCGGGGGAGCCCACCACGGTGGGCAACGAGTACGCCCGCACGCTGTCCACCCTGACCTGGCGAATCGCCACCAACGTCACCAAACTGCCCGGCCTGGGCGGCTGGCGGCGGCCGCAGGAAGAGCTCGACGAATCCTCGCGGGCCGCGGCCCTGGAGGCCATCGTCGACCTGCATACCTTCGCCCCCGAGGACCTGGAACGGATGGCGAAAAACGCCGGGGCGATCCGGGTCGAGACGGCCAGCGAAGAGTTCAGTGCCGCCATGTTCGGCTGGCCGGTGCGCACGTTCGAATCCTCGGTGCCGCCCGGGCGACTGGGCTGGAACTGGGCGAGGTTCGCCTTCAACGGCTGGAAGGCACTGAGCTGGATGGACGCCAACGTCTGGCGGCATGTGGCGCCCAAAGGCTGGTTCTACAACGTGGTGGTCACCGGGGTTAAGCCCTCCTGAGCCCTGCGGGCACCGGCGTCGTTTTCGGCGTCGACGACGTCGCCTACCTGCGCTCCGACGCAGGTACCGCCGCCCTTCGCGCGGTCGCCGATCTGGAACTGCGGGACGCGACCCGAATCGCCGACATCACCGCGGCGCGCGCCCGCTTCGGCGAGCGCACCCCCATGCTGATCGAGACGACCCTGCTACGACGTCGGGCCGTGGCAAAACTGGGTGGGCTGTGCCCGAGTACGCCGGTGTCGGACTGGCTGTTCACCGACACCGCCTTGCAGCAGGCCACGGTGGCGGCGGTGGCCCTGCACCGGGCCAGGCGATTGGCCGATCTGACGGTGCACGACGCGACCTGCTCCATCGGCACTGAGCTGGCCGCGCTGTGCCGATCGGCGGCGACGGTGATCGGCAGCGACATCGACCCGGTACGGCTGGCGATGGCGCGCCACAACCTGGGGGGCGCGGTCGGGTTGTGCCGTGCCGACGCGCTGCGGCCGGTGACCCGGGACACGGTCGTCCTGGTCGATCCGGCGCGTCGCAGCAAGGGGCGCCGGCGCTTCAGTCCGGGCGATTATCAGCCCGGGCTGGGGCCCGTTCTCGACGTCTACCGCGATCGGCCGCTGGTGGTGAAGTGCGCGCCCGGGATTGATTTCGATCAGGTGAGTCGCCTGGGTTTCGACGGCGAAATCGAGGTGACGTCCTACCAGGGCTCGGTTCGCGAGGCGTGCCTGTGGTCGCGGGGCCTGGCCGCAGCTGGGGTGTGCCGTCGGGCCAGCATCCTCGACAGCGGCGAACAGATCACCGATTCCGAGCCCGACGACTGCGACGTGCGTCCCGCCGGGCGCTGGATCATCGATCCCGACGGAGCGGTGGTCCGGGCCGGCCTGGTGCGCCACTACGGCGCCAGGCACGGGCTGTGGCAGCTCGATCCCAATATCGCCTATCTGTCCGGCGACACCCTGCCAGAAGGGATACGGGGCTTCGAGGTGCTCGAGGCGCTACCGTTCGACGAGCGGCGGCTGCGTCAGGCCCTGAACGCGCTGGACTGCGGAGCGCTGGAGATTCTGGTCCGGGGCGTGCAGGTCGATCCTGACGCCCTGCGCCGGCGGCTACGGCCGCGTGGCGGCCGCGCGCTGTCGGTGGTGATCACGCGCATCGGTACGGGAAGCGCCAGCCACGTGACGGCATACGTTTGCTGTCCGTCGCGGTAGCGTCCGGGTACGCTGGCGGCGGTCACCCCTTTGCAACGCCACCGCCCGTTTTGGTCTGCGAGGAAAAATCAACGATGCGCTTAATGATTGCGGCCGCAATGCTTGTCAGTGCGGTCCTATTGGCTTGGCCGGCTGCCGCCGAGCCGCCGTCCTGTGCCAGCCTCGGCGGCAACGTCGAAGGCGCTCAGATGTGCCACATCCACGCGACGGGGTCCACGTACACGTTGGACATCACGTTTCCCCAGGACTACCCGGATCAGCAGGCGCTGACCGACTACATCACCCAGAACCGGGACGGGTTCGTCAGCGTGGCGACCGGGTCCGGGCGACGTGATCAGCCCTATCAGATGGACGCTACCACCGAACAACACGCCGCCGGCCAGCCGCCGCACAACACCCGCAGCGTGGTGCTGAAGTTCTTCCAGGATCTCGGTGGCGCACACCCCTTCACCTGGTACAAGGCTTTCAACTACAACCTCGGGACCAAGCAGCCGATCACCTTCGACACCTTGTTCGCGCCGGGGACCACCCCGCTGGACGCCATCTACCCGATCGTCCAGCGCGAGCTGGCGCACCAGACCGGGCTCGGTGTGGCGATCCTGCCCTCCAATGGTCTGGACCCGACGCACTACCAGAACTTCGCCATCACCGACACCGACGTGATCTTCTATTTTGCTCAGGGTGAGCTGCTGCCGTCGTTTGCCGGCGCTACCCAGGCCCAGGTGCCGCGCAATGCCATCCCGCCCCTGGCGATCTGAGGTTCACACGGGGCCGGCCAGCGATTCCATCGCCGCGGCGCCGATGCCCAGCGTCAGCTGGGCCACACACCCGATGATCGGCACCACGAAGGCCACGTTGTGCCGTGCGAGCCGGTACACGCTGATGATGAGATCGGCGAGAAATATCACGATGCCGCCCCAAAAACCCAGCCCGATCGCTTTGTCGACCCAGGAGGGATCACCGCAGGTCTGGTAGCCGCACGGGTCGGTACCCATGACGAGCAGGCCCAACACCAACATCGTCACCACGAATAAGAAGGCGTGCAGGACCAGCAGGGCGATGGTGAGGGTGACATTTACCGCTCGATGGGCCTTGGCGCGACAGCTGCCGGCGCCGCCGGTGTGCACCGGGGCGAGATCGTCGGTAGACACCCAACAAGTATGGCCGCTAGGCCGGCGCGAAGCTGTATACCTGGCCGACGCTGGTCGCAGTTACCACGCGGCCGTCGACGGCGATCGACACCCCGACCGGATATCCGGTCGCCGCGGGCAGCGAATAGCTGTTGATCGTGTGGCCGTCCGCCGGGTTGAACACCAGCAACGACATACCGGGTCCGCCTTCGTGGGGCGGACCCGCGACGATCGTGTAGCCGACGTTTCCGGCCGCCAGGCTGGACGTCGATAGGGGCGTGACGTCATCGCGGCGCCAGGCCTGGTCGGCATGGTCGCCCGCGTCGCGAAACGCCGCCAGCCGGGTGTCGGGGCCGCCGCCGGAAACGATCAGGCCCTCCGGGGTGACCGTCGGCGGTGTCTGAGCCAGAAATCCCAACGGCACCGACCACTTCACCTTGCCGTCCGTTGCGTGCAGGGCCCACAGCCGTTGGTCGCGGCCGTTGACGTACACGGTTTCGCCGTCGGCCGATAGCACCGGACTGGCAAGCACGCCGTCTTTGACGGCGTCGCTGGTCCACTCCCGAACCAGTTGCTGCGCGTGGTACTTGAGCCCGACCAGCCCCGCCGCCGGCGCTCCGGGTTGCCAGACGCCGACCACCACCATGCCGTTGACCTTTGAGAACGCCGGGGCCGCCGCCACCGGGCAGCCCTGTCGTGCCGGAGTGCAGTCGGCCAGACCACGCGCCGGATCAGTCGGATCGACGCCCTCCACCAGATCCATCGGGCTGCCTACGATCTTGCCGCGGTGGGCGTCGAACACCAGCATCTGTCCCAGATGGGTGGCCACGAGTAGGTGGCCGTTGCCCAAAAATCGCGGGGTGGACGGCATGCCGATCACCGGTTGGCGCCAGCGCGTCCACTGGGTGACGGGGAAGGCAACGATCGCGCCCGGCTGGCCGACGTAGAGGTTGTCGAATCCGTCGAACAACGGACCGGCGAAGCCGCCGCCCTGGACCAGCCGAACACACCAGCGTTGCCGGCCGTTGTCGTTGTTCTCCCACTCCATCAGCGAACACCCGGCCGGGGTCTGCGAGTTGAGCGCGAGGTAGCCGCGCCCGCTCAACGCCGGCCCGGCGGCCAGACTTCCCTTGACCGAACGCGTCCACTTCAGCGCCAGCTTGCTGGAGCCGGCGGTGGTGGTGTAGCTGCTGTTGGCGGCGTCGCCGTACTGTGCGGGCCAACCTAGCGCGGGTGCGGCGTCCACCCACGAATCGGTATTGCCGCAGCCGCCCAGCCCGATCGTGAGTGCAGCCGCGAGAGCGGTCGTCAGGAGACGTCGGGCAAACACCGGATGATTTCGCAGGGTTCCCAAATCCTTCCGCTACGCGGTAGCTCACGGGGTCCGGCCCGTCTGCATGAGCAGCGATCGAGTACAGGTGAGGGTAACGCGTGGCGGTGTACTCGTGGCGATTGCCCGACGTCCTTCGGGGTGGTCAGGCCTCGGGACGCTGTGCGTCGTGCATCGGCGTCACGCTAGGCTTTCCGCCCATGACGACCATGTGGGGTGCGCCGCTTCATCGCCGCTGGCACGGGTCGCGGTTGCGGGACCCCCGCCAGGTCAAGTTCCTGACGCTGGCATCGCTGAAATGGGTGCTGGCCAACCGCGCGTACACGCCGTGGTACCTGGTGCGGTACTGGCGGCTGCTCAAGTTCAAACTCGCCAACCCGCACATCATTACCCGGGGCATGGTCTTCCTCGGGAAGGGCGTGGAAATCCATGCGACACCTGAGCTGGCGGAGCTCGAGATTGGCCGCTGGGTGCACATCGGGGACAAGAACACCATTCGTGCCCACGAGGGATCGCTGCGCTTCGGCGACAAGGTGGTGCTGGGCCGCGACAACGTCATCAACTGCTACCTCGACATCGAGTTGGGGGACTCGGCGTTGATGGCCGATTGGTGCTACGTCTGCGACTTCGATCACCGGATGGACGACATCAACGTCCCGATCAAAGACCAGGGGATCATCAAGTCGCCGGTGCGGATCGGGCCTGACACCTGGGTCGGTGTCAAAGTGACGGTGCTGCGTGGCACGTCGGTGGGGCGCGGTTGTGTGCTGGGCGCGCATGCGGTGGTCCGTGGTGACATCCCCGACTATTCGATCGCGGTGGGATCACCGGCCAAGGTGGTCAAGAACCGCCAGCTGTCCTGGGAGACCTCGGCGGCTCAGCGCGCGGAGCTGGCCGCGGCGCTGGCCGACATCGAGCGCAAGAAGGCGGTTCACTAGTCGGCGGTGCGCCTGGCGCCTCAGGCGGTGGCGAACAGATGATTGTGTGCGATCCACTCGCTGATCCGAGCCATGGTGGCCGGTAGCACTCGCGCCGAGAACACGAGATGGTCGGAGCCGGGAATCTCGACGAAGGTGCCGTTGCGGTACCGGCCGGCCGTTTGGCGTGCGATCGCGCTCCCCACGATGCGGTCGTACTCGCCGCCTAACACCAGAACCGGACCCGTGACCGCGGGGTAGTCGACGCGCGCGACCTTGGAGCGGTCCAGCCAGGGCAGGGCCAGCTCGAAGAACAACACGCGTCCGGACTCGCAGACCAGATCATCGAACATTTCGCGGGCCGCGCCGGCCGACTGGGCTCCGGCGATACCGGTCCGAAACCGGGGCCACGACGGGGGCGCTACCGGCTTGGTCCATGGCCGCGGCCGCAGCGCGTGCCGCATCGAAAGGCCCGCCGTTGTGCGGTTCAGACCAACGGGTCCGACCGGCGAGGGGCAGGCGGCGACCACGCCGATGTGGCGGGTTCGCGCTGCCACCAGCTGGACCAGCAGGCCGCCCAGGGAGTGTCCGACCAGCAGGGGCGCGGAGTCGAGCGAGGCCACCAGCTCGACCAGGTCATCGGCGTAGTCACGCAGGCTCAGCGTGGCAATGCGGGCCGCGCCGTCGGGCAACGGCAATTCGTGATGGCGCAACGTCGGAGTGTGGACCGTGTAGCCGTGGTGTTCGAAAGCGGACCGGGCGCCGGCCAGCTGCCGGCCGCGGCTCCATGCGCCATGAATCAGGACGACATGTTTGCGCACTCCTGCAGTATTGCTGTCGCGGTCCTACTCGGGGTGGTCGTCGACCTTGAAGTCGAACCGGACATCGCCGGCGTCGATGCTGGTCACGGTCACATTGACGCCATAGGTCTTGCTGCCGTCGATGAGCTGACACCGCAGTGTCGCGCCCACCACGCCCTTGAGGTTGTCGGGGCAGATCACCGAGTCGGGTCGTTGGCCCACCTTCTGATACAGCTTGTTGCTGATGATGTGTGCGACCTTGTCCTTGTCGACGGTCTCCACCATGTCGAACTTGACGTCTTTGCCGTCGACGCTGGTCGCGGTGACGTTGACGTTGTATGTGGAGTCTTTGACCTTCATTTCGCAGTTGAGCTGAGCCCCGACCTTGGCCGGGAGATCTCCCGGGCAGGTCACCGACTCGGGCTTGTTGCCGGAAGCGTCGGTCATCTTGGCCTTGATCTGCTCGGCCACATCGCTTTTGCTCACCGAATGCGATCCGGTTCCGATCGAACAGGAACAGGCGCCGGCGCTGGCCATCAGGCCCACCGCGGCGCCTGAGACCAGAAACGTCCGCACGATCGAATGAGCCATATCGCCTCCCTGGCGTCGACAACTGGGAATCGGCTGATAGTTACATGTCAAACAGCTCCGGAAAGGCGAATCAGCCAAACACCAAGCAAACGCTACTGTTTGGCAAAGAGATCCGGCGCCCGCAGGTCAGCCGATGTCGTGATAGCGGCGCAACGCCTCGGCGCGTTCGGTGCCGTGATCCACGATCGGCGCCGGATATGTTGACGGGCATGGGCCGCCGCGCCGCTGAATCCGATGCACGTTGTCGACATCGCGCAGTTCGGGGACCCAACGTCGAATGTAATCGCCCGCGGGATCGAACTTTTCGGCTTGTGCGCTCGGATTGAAGATCCGAAAGTACGGCGCGGCGTCGGTGCCGCATCCCGCCGACCACTGCCAGCCGTGCTGATTGCTGGCCAGGTCACCGTCGGTGAGTTGGTCAAGGAACCAGGCGGCCCCCCATTGCCAGGGCAGGTGCAGGTCTTTGACCAGGAAGGATGCGGCGATCATCCGGACCCGGTTGTGCATGAACCCGGTTTCGCGCAACTGACGCATCCCGGCATCGACCAATGGATATCCGGTTTCTCCGGCCTTCCAGCACTCGAAAAGGTGTCTGGCGTTGGCGTCGGTGTCGGTCACGATGCCGTCGAAGTTGCTGTTCCAGTTGTGCCAGGCGCTGGCCGGCCAGTGGTGCAGGACGGCGCCATAAAAGTCCCGGAACGCCAACTCACGTAGGTAACTACGCGCTCCGGTGCCGGTCAGGCCCATGCCCGCGACCATGGTCCGGGGATGGATGGTGCCGAACTTCAGGTGCGCCGACATCCGGCTGGTGCCCTCGAAGTCCGGCCAGTCGCGGTCATGCTCATAGCGGTCCAGCTTGGCGGTGCGGAATGCTGTCCATTCCCGGATGGCCGCGGCCTCACCGGCGGCCAGGTCAAGCTCAGTGCCCGGATCGGGGATCTCGCACTGCTCGATGTCGGTCTGCGCCGGATCCAGCCAACACGCCGATCCGGGCCCCGTGTCAGCCGGTGCTCGCCATCGAGCGTCCTGCCATTTGCGGAAGAACGGGGTGAACACCTGGTAGGGGCTGCCATCGTTTTTGACGACTCGACCCGGTGAAACCAGATACGGCGAGCCCGTCGCTACCAGTGGCACGCGGCCCAGCCCCGCTGCAACCCGTTCGTCGCGACGCCGCCCAAACGGCGCGAAATCGCCGGTAACGTGCACCGATGATGCCTCGATTGCTTTGGCTATCAGCGGAATCCGCTGCTCGGGCCGACCGCGTGTCACCAGTAGGCGGCCCTGCAGTGCATCGTTGAGTTGGCGAAGTGAGTCGCCGAGGAACTGCAGGCGGCGCAGGCCTGAGGAAGCTTCCAGGCGCGGGTCGACCACGAAGCAGGCGAGCACTTCCTCGCTATCGGCGGCAGCGGCCAGTGCCGGATGATCGCCAAGCCGCAGATCGCGGCGAAACCACAACAGAGCCCTTGTCATTGGGTGGTTCAGCGGTTGAGTCGCCAGACGTGGGTGGCCAGCACGGTGGCGAACGCGCACCACACGGCGTAGGGGAGCATCGCCAGCCCGGCGCGCCGATCGGCGTCAGCGGATCGCTGCACCAGGTCGGCGCTGCTGGTTGCCAGGACCGCGGCACCGAGCGCTGACGCTCCCAGCCGGTGGAACCGGAACAACACCCAACTCCACCCGGCGTTGAGTACCAAGTTGATGCTCAACGCGCCGATGTAGCGGCGTGCCTTGTCGCGCTGGCCAGTTGCGTTCAACCGGTCGATGGCCACTGCCGAACTGGCGGCGATATCGCCGTAGAGCGTGGTCCACACCATGGGGAAGGCGACCGAAGGTGGCTGGTAGGACGGTTTGCGCAGTCGCGCGTACCAGTCTGAGGTTCGTGGCGGGCTGGCAATGCTTCCGCTACCGGCCGCCGCGGTGACCGCAAGCGCGGTGCCGGCCAGTGTCGATTTGTTCATTCTGATCCTCCGTCCGCGTGCGAATACGCTAAATCAGGTTGGTGAGCAGTGGTTTTGGGATCACTGGGCCACCAGATGCGATCGCCGATCAAGGTGAACAGCGCCGGAATTACCAGGGTACGTACGACGAAGGTGTCCAACAGAATTCCCAGGCCGACGATGATGCCCAACTGGGTCAGCACGATCAGGGGCAGCACAGCGAGCACGCAGAAGACGGCGGCCAGAACGATTCCCGCGCTGGTGATGACCCCGCCGGTGGCGGACACCGCCCGGACCATCCCGGCGCGCGCGCCATTTCGTGCCGACTCCTCACGGGCTCGGGTGACCAGGAATATCGTGTAGTCCACCCCGAGGGCGGCCAGGAACAGGAACGCGAACAGTGGGGTGCTGTTGTCCAGGGCGGGAAAGCCGAATACGTGGATGCTGGCCCAGCCGCCGAGTCCCAACGCGGCCAGCGCGCCGAGAATGGTGGCGGCCAGCAGGATCAGCGGAGCCAATGCGGAGCGCAGCAGCGCGTAGAGCGCCACCAAGATGACGGCAAGGATGGCCGGAATCAGCAGGGCACGGTCGTGCTCGGCCGCGTCGCGTACGTCAAGTGCCTGCGCATCCGGCCCGCCGACCAACGCGGAGGGGGATGCTTGGCTGGCCGAATGTCGAAGCGCTGCAATCGTTGTGAACGCCCGTTCGGAGGATGGTGGGGCGTCGATCACCACCGACCACTTGGTCAGTCCGGCCCCGAACTTGCCGGAGCGGCCCGACTCGGTAACCGAGACCACGCCCGGTGTTGCGCCAATGGCTTGCCGCACTTGCGTCGCCTGCGCCGAGGGGGCTACCACCAGTGTGGGGTTAACCAGGCCCGCGGGGAAGTGCTGGGCCACGACGTCGTAGCCGGAAACCGAATCAGCTTTGACCCGGAACTGCTCGGTCTGAGACAGCCCGATCCGGGTGCCGAGTAGCCCGGTCGCCAACCCGATCAACAGGGCGACGGTGACCAGGGCGACCGGAGCGGGTCGGCGAGCCACCCGTTGGGCGACCGCATGCCAAAAGCCGGAATCGAGCGCCGTGGTGTCCTCGGCGCGGGGAATGAAGGGCCAGAACAGTCTTCGCCCACACAGCGCCAGCAGCGGTGGCAGCACCACTAGCACCGATACCGCCGCGACGACCAGCCCGCACGCCGCCAGGGCGCCCAGACTGCGGTTGCTGGGGGTTGCCGCGAAGACCAGCGTGAGCAGCGCCAGCACCACGGTGGCATTGCTGGCGGCGATCGGCGGTCCGGCCCTGCGCACCGCCCGGGCCAGCGCGTCGCGGTGATCGCGGTGAACCGGAAGTTCCTGCCGGTATCGAGAAATCAGCAGCAGCGCGTAGTTGGTCCCGGCGCCGAAGACCAGCACACTGGTGATCCCCGAGGTGGATCCGTCGAAGTTCAGCCCGGTCAGGGCGGCGACCGCGGTCCCGACTGTGGTCGCGACCCGATCGGCGAAGGCGATCACCAGCAATGGCAGCAGCCATAGCACCGACGAGCGGTAGGTGAGGATGAGCAGCAGCGCTACCACCGATGCCGTCACCGCCAGCAGGGTGATGTTTGCGTTGGTGAATGCATTGGCGATGTCGGCGCCGAAGGCCGGTCCGCCGGTGACATGGGCGTCCAGGTCCGCCGGCAGTCCCTCGTGTGCCGCCTCGCGTAACGCCTTGACAGCGTCGTTGAGGGCCAGGCCCGACAGGTTCGCGCTGATGGGCACCACCGAGATTGCCGCTTTTGTGTCGGCCGAGATCAACGGAGCTGCCGGTCGCGGGTTCGCGCCGGGGTGTGCCGAGGCCTGCATGCGCTGTGCTGCCTGTTGTGCCGCGCGGCGATCGGCGGCGTCCAGCGTGGTCCCGTCCGAGCGAGTGACGACCAGGATCAGTGGGGCCCGGTCGCCGCCGGGGAAGCGGCCCAGCTCGGATTCGACTTTCGCCGACTCCGCGTCGGCGGGTACCGACTGCGGTGCTTGCCCGGCCGCGGAGTTTCCTCCTACCAACACCATGAACACCGTGGCCAGTGCGACGACACCCACCGAGATCAGCCACGACCTCTTGGCCGCTAGCGCCGCCGCAAGTCTGTCCCAAACCACGTGCGCAAGTATTTCAGTTGTTTAAGTAATTTTCAATCAAGGGTGCACCCGGTGTGCTCCGCTGGTGCCGCACCAAATGCCAAAAGCTATGGGGAGTAGCGTAATTCATTCAGATCGTCTGATCGCATGCCGGTCGGCGCCGGGTAGCGCCGCTCGAGGCGCCGGTGCTGCCCGCCGGGTTTGGCCAGTAGTGTCGTCGGCTTAGCGGGCAGTCATGCCCGGTAAGGGCATTCGGGCCGGCGAAGGGACTCCGTTGGGCATCATCACCAGGGCGGCCACACCGCTAATCCTGGCCATCGCCTCGCTGTGCGCGCTTGTCGCCACCCCGGCGGTAGCGGCGTCCGATGCGCTGTCCGCGGCCGTGGACAGCGCGTTTCGACCGCTGCTGGTCCAGTACGACATACCCGGTATGGCCGTAGCGGTGACGGTCAACGGCCAACAGCGCTACTTCAACTATGGAGTTGCCGCCAAGCAAAGCGGTGCCCCCGTGACGGCGGACACCATCTTCGAGATCGGTTCGGTGAGCAAGACGTTCACCGCAACGCTGGCCTGCTACGCGCAGGAACTCGGCAGAATATCGCTGGCGGGGCACCCCTCCGCGTACATGCCGCAGCTCGCGGGCAGCGCCATCGACAAGGCCACCCTGCTGAACTTGGGTACCTACACCCCTGGCGGACTGCCCCTGCAATTTCCGCCCGAGATCACCGACGACGCCCAGATGCAGGCCTACTTTCAGCAATGGACACCCGATGACGCCCCGGGCCAACAGCGGCGCTACTCCAACCCGAGCATCGGGCTGCTGGGCCACCTCACCGCGCTGGCGATGAACAGCGATTTTGTCGATTTGGTCCAAACCCAGGTCTTTCCCAAGCTGGGGCTGTCCCACAGCTTCATCCGGGTGCCGCAAGCCCAGATGGACGACTACGCGTGGGGGTACAACGCCAGCAACGAACCGGTTCGGGTGAACCCGGGGGTTTTTGCTGCCGAAGCCTACGGCGTCAAGTCATCTGAACCTGACATGCTGCGCTTCGTCGAGGCCAACATCTCACCCGAGGGCCTACCGGCGTCGATGCGCCGTGCCGTGCAAGCAACCCACCTCGGATACTTTAATGTCGCTGACATGGTCCAGGGGCTTGGCTGGGAGCAGTATTCCTACCCGGTCACCCTCGATCAGCTGCTGGCCGGCAACTCCAACACCATTGCCATGCAGCCAAACCCGGTTACCCTGGTCGCCGGGGTGCCCCCGTCCGGCCCGAGGCTGTTCAACAAGACCGGTTCCACCGACGGGTTCGGCGCCTATGCCGCGTTCGTACCCGACAAACGGATCGGCATTGTGATGCTGGCGAACAAGAACTTCCCCAACGCCGCGCGCATCACGGCGGCCCATGCGGTGCTCGAAAAACTCGCGGCCGAGTCGCGATAGATCGGATCAATGGTCGAGCCCGCACCGGCCTTCGCGAGCCGGCGCCCGCCTCCGTCAGCTAATTCAACTGGTTAAAGATTAATGAACTGAAATAATTGCCGATGCGGATATGCTGCACATTGCCATGGATGCGGATGAACAGGCCTGCAGCCGCCAGGGGCTCGAGTCGGCGATTTCGGCCGATCTGCGGGAGTTATCGACCGAATCCGATCAGATCGGCCACTTGTTTGCGGTGTCACACAGCGTGTGCCCCAACGATTTTCGGGCGCTGCTACACATCATGGTCGCCGAAACCGGCGGTCGGCCGCTGACCTCGGGGCAACTCGGGGAGCGGATGGGTCTATCGGCCGCCGCGATTACCTATTTGGTGGATCGACTCATCGAATCCGGCCACATTCGACGCGATACTCACCCCGACGACCGTCGCAAGGTCGTCCTACGGTATTCCGAACCCGGCCTGGCGACCGCCCGGTCTTTCTTCACTCCGCTGGGAATGCACACCCGTGCCGCGCTGGACGGCGTTGCCGACCCGGATCTGGTGGCGGCGCATCGAGTCTTTACCGCCCTTATCGCCGCGATGCGCGTGTTTCGGACCGATCTGAGCTCGCCGTAGCGCTAGGGCGCGCTCTGGCCGATCTTCTTCAGGGCGGCCACCAGGCCCGCGGGATCGGCGACGGTCACGGTCAGTGCCGAGTGATCCCGCAAACCCAACACCCGGTGGATCCGCGGCTCGAAGTGGACACACGCCCCGGCCTGCGCATTGGTGCCAAAGGTAAGGCCGTCGTCGACCATCGACAGTCGCGGGCCTACCGCGGTCCACCATCGGTATGGCCCGGTGACGTGGGAGTCGGTCACGCTCGACAGTGGCGCTTCGGCATGAAAGGGCCCATAGCGGGCCACGAAACGGCCGTCGTCGGTCAGCGTGACGCCTTGGCGGCCCGGCCACCGGAACGGGAGCCGCATGGGGGCCAGGCGGGCGTCGTAGCGGTAGGGAAAGTACTCGCCCCGGTCTTGCGGCGTCATTGCATGGCTCCGATCGTTGGCGCCCCAGCTGCCTGTGTCCCCTCGAGGCTAGTGGTCGCACCGCATGGTTTCGACGTGGTGGTTGGGTCGGTGGCTGTTCCACAATTGACGGGCCGGCGGGCTCGACTTGCCGGGGCGTAGCGTCGACAGACACACGAAAGGTAGATCGCCAGATGCTGGGATGCATTGTGCCGCGTTTGGCCCAACTCCTGGAGGCGGTCGGTCTCGTCGTTGGGGTGCGGGTTACCGAAGAACCGGCCCACACCGTCGAACAACTCGGCAAGGGCCTAGAGGTCCGTCGTTATGGTCCGCGCGTTGCGGCCGAAACCGTGGTCGACGACACCGAGGAAGGCGCCCGAAATTGCGGATTCCGCGTCCTGGCCGGCTATATTTTCGGCGCCAACCACGCCAAGTCGAAACTGGCGATGACGGCTCCCGTGAGCCAACACCGCGATCAGACCGGCGCGGGCGAACCCATCGCCATGACAGCGCCGGTGGCGCAGCAAGCCGGCGACGGCGGCACGTGGACGATACGGTTTTTCATGCCGGCCAAGTGGACCCTGGATACCCTGCCGGTGCCGAACGACAACGCCGTCGCCCTGGTAGCGGTGCCGGCGGAGACTTACGCGGTGCTGCGCTTCAGCGGTGATCGCGGCGCGGGCGCGGTGGCGGCGCGCACCACGGAGCTACTCGGCTTGCTCGACGGCACCGATCTGCAACCGGTTGGTTCGCCGGTGGCGTGGTTCTACGATCCGCCGTGGACAATTCCATGCCTTCGTCGCAACGAAATCGCCGTTCCGGTGACCAGGCGCTGACCAGGCCTTCGGTAGAGTCATTACTACTGCATCGAGCGTGGCTTTTGCACTGTGGTGATCGACCGAGCTGCGATTGAGCAGTAGTGTTTGACTACGCCAAGAATGGGTAACCGGTTTCCGCCGGATAATGTCGTTGCCAATAGAAGTGGGGTTGGTCGCGGCTGGATTGCCGTGACCGGTTGGAAATCATGTATCACCGATGGTGTCGCGCAGCGATCGCGGTCGTGTTCGTGCTGGTGAGCGTTGAGACGCCGGCACTGGGGCGGGCCGCCGTTGGAGTGACGGCATATCCCGGATTGGAAATCCATCAGGGCTCGGTGGTGTGCGTGATTGGATTCGTCGAACCGCAGATGCGGATAGCCTTCAGTGCCGGTCGATGCAATGGCGATCCGATGGTGACCGACCGCTACGGCAATGCGGTCGGTGCCGTGACGCTGGCCGGCCAGGCGACGGTCAGTGAAGTGGCGGTCGACGGTGCGGCTGCCGGTGTCGACTATGAAGTCATCACCTTGGCCCCCGAAGTGGCCGCTACCGACCTGCTGCCCACCGGACTTCGATTGCAGTCGAAACCAGGGTTTCGGGTCCAGCCCGGTGCACGGGTGTGTGAGGCCACCGCGGCGAGGCAACGCTGCGGCCGCGTCGACACCGTCACCGAGAGCCGCTTCGTCATTGCCGGCATGGACGCGGATCAGCACGAGATTGGTGCACCCGTATACGTGCTGGACGACGACAACCACGCCTTGATCGCCGGCTTGCTCGACGGTGTGCGCGGCTCGATATCCGAAGCCCAGTCCTGGCCGGCGGTCATGCGGCAGGTCTACCTCGATTCACGCTCGGTGGACTCCACGCAGCCACCCCCGCAGGGGCGCACGATCGGCAGCTAGCTGATCACCGATGACGCCCCAGCAAGTGGCGCAGGGCCGTGTCGAGGTTGGGCTGGCGGAACCGGTGCTCAGCCAGCGCCAGCCGCGCCGGCAGGACGCGCTGATTGGCACACGCGAGTTCGCGGGCGCCCTGATCGCCCAGCAATAGCCGCGGTCCCAGTGCCGGGACCGGCAACACCGCGGGTCGATGCAAGACCTGGGCCAGGGTGCGCGTGTACTCGGCGTTACGCACCGGTTGTGGTGCAACAGCGTTCACCGGACCCGATAGCCCGGTGTCCCACAAGGCGCGGTGATAGATGTCGACCAGGTCGTCGATCCCGATCCAGGACAGCCACTGACGACCGTCGCCAAGGCGGCCGCCCAGCCCGGCGCTGAACAGGGGGCGCAGCAACTGCAGGGTGCCGCCGCGGGGAGACTGCACGATGCCGGTGCGTACCAGCACCACTCGCACGCCGTCTTGTCGGGCGGGGCCGGTCGCCGCTTCCCACTCGGCGACGACATCGGCAAGAAACCCCTCGCCGCGACCGCTTTCCTCGGTCAGTATCTCGTCGGCACGGTCGTAGCCGTAACACCCGACAGCCGAGGCCGAGATCAGCACGCGAGGCCCGTCAGCGCCGCGGCCCAGTAACTCGGGAAGCCGACGCGTCGGACCAATTCGGCTCTCGCGTATAGCGTTTCGATGCGCTGTGGTGAACCGCCCGGCGATTGAGGCGCCGGCCAGATGAATCACCGCGTCGATCCCCGTCAGTAACTCGGGGTCAGGATCGTGCGGGTCCCAGTGCCGCTCGTCGGCGCCGCGTGGGGTGCCACGAACCAAGCGCACGACCCGGTGCCCGCCAGTGCTCAAAAAGGCGGTCAGCGCCGAACCGACCAGCCCGGAGGACCCCGTGACCGCAATTGTTGTGGCGCCCAGGCCAGCAGCGGCGGCAAGTTTGTGTGCGGCCAGATCATCGGCAAGCTGCTGGTGGCGGTATACGAACATCGGCCGCAATGCCGATGCCGGTATCGGGGTGTCGACACGGTCGATCACCCGGGTCCGGCCCGCGCCGGCGTCCTCGAAGTCGTGAGTGTGCCGCCACCGCACCGCGATTCGGGCCGGCAGCGAAGCCAGCCCGTCGCTTGCGATGGTGTCGACGAAACGCCTTGGGGGATCGTAGGAATCGGGCTGGTGCTGGGCCAACTAGCGCAGGCCGCCGGGAAGCGCCAGCGTCGCGCGACCATCTTCGAGTGATCGCGCCTCGGTTACCAACCGCATGGGTTGCCAGGGCGGTGACAGTCGGCTGAATGCTCCAGGCCTGCTGTGCCACTCGAACACCTCATCGCGTGGCGCGTCGACCACGCTGGAATACACCACGCCCATCGTTGCACGTTACCGCCGCGGGTGGCCGCGCGGCGACGGCGTGCCCGATAGCGGATAGTGATCAGCATGAGCGTTGTCGATGGCATCCGTTCTTTGCTGGATACCACCCTGGATCGGGCACTCGATCGCGCCATCGTTGGGGGATACACCCGTGTCGGCTATCAGCTTCGCCATTCGGGCTGGTTCGACGATCCCTCACCGGCAGCCCTGCGGGGCCGCACCGCGATGGTCACCGGCGCAAATCGCGGCCTGGGTAAGGCCATTGCCGCCGGGTTGGCCGAGCTGGGAGCCACCGTTGTGTTGACCGTGCGCGATCGCGACAGTGGGCAGCGCGCACGCGACGAGATCGCCGCGGCCTCCGGCGCCGACGTGCGGGTGGAGGTCTGCGATGTCTCCAGCCTCAGTGCCGTTCGGGCCTTCGCGACAGACCTGCGCACCCGGGTGTCCCGGCTGGACGTGCTGGTCCACAATGCCGGGTTGCTGCCCGCGGCCCGCGCCGAGACCGACGAGGGCCATGAGATCACGCTGGCCACCCACGTCTTGGGGCCGATACTGCTGACCGAACTGCTGGTTCCGATGCTGGCCGAGTCCGACGACCCGAGAGTGATCCTGATGTCTTCGGGCGGCATGTACACCCAACCGCTGCCGATCGAGGATCCCGAATACCGTGCCGGTGGCTACCGCGGGGCGGTCGCATACGCCCGCACCAAGCGCATGCAGGTGGCATTCACGCCGCTGCTTGCCCGGCGCTGGAGCGGCGAGCGCATCCGCGTCTACTCCATGCATCCCGGCTGGGCCGACACTCCGGGGGTGGCCACATCACTGCCGGGTTTTCGCGGGGTCATCGGGCCGCTACTGCGCACCGCCGAACAGGGCGCCGACACCGCGGTGTGGTTGGCGGCCACCAGACCGGCACCGCTGAGCGGCACCTTCTGGCATGACCGTCGGACTCGCCCGGAGCACTACCTGCCGTGGACCCGGTACAGCGACGATGACCGTCAACGGCTGTGGCGGTACTGCGCGGACGCGATCGGCATCGACTAGCGATCAGGCAGCGCGTGCTCGACGATCGGCAACCGGGGCAGCGGCTGCCGTTCTCCGCGCTTGGCCGCCAGGTACACCTGCGCGGTCTGCTCGGCCACGGTCTGCCAATCGAAGTCGGAGTTGAGCCGTTCCCGCGCGGCCCGGGCACGTTGCTGCGCGGCGGCCGGATCATCGAGCACACCGCACACCGCGGCGGCCAGCGCCGCCACGTCGCGGGGTGGGCACGATACCCCGGTGACCCCGTCGATCACCGCTTCGCCCAACCCGCCGATATTCGACGTCACCAACGGTGTTCCGGCCGCGGCGGCCTCCAGCGCGACCAGTCCGAACGGCTCGTAGTGGCTGGGGAACACCGCGGCGTCGGCCCGATGTAGCAGGGTCAGCAGTTCGGCGTGCTCGAGGTGGCCCAGGAACTTGGTGGCCTTGAGCACCCGGTGTTTGCGTGCCTGCTCGACCAGCCAATCCTGTTGGGTGCCTTCGCCGGCGATGGTAAGTGTGGTGCCTGGGTGCGCGCGCCTGATCCGCGGCAGTGCGGCAATGGCATTGTGCACACCCTTCTCGTACTCCAGCCGACCGACGTAGAGCAGTTCCGGTGGCCCGGTGCGTGGTTTACGGACCGCAAAAGGCCAGCGCGCCGCGTCGATACCGTTGCGAATCACCGCCGTTTCGGCCAGCCCTGGGCCGAACAGCTCGGTGATCTCATCGCTCATCGATCCCGAACATGTGATCAGCGAATCGGATTCACGCACCAGCCAGGATTCGACCGCGTGCACCTGGCGACTCAGATCTCCCGAAACCCAACCGGAATGCCGCCCGGCTTCGGTCGCATGAATCGTGGAAACCATTGGCACGTCGTAGTAGTCGGCGAGCGCAATCGCCGGATGTGCCACCAGCCAGTCATGCGCGTGCACGATGTCGGGTTGCCAGGGTTGCTCCGCGCCGGGACCGCTGAGGGTAAGGCCGGCCCGGACCATGGCGTGACCCATGGCCAGGGTCCAAGCCATCATGTCGCTACCGAAGCTGAATTCGTGCGGATCCTGCGCGGCCGCGATCACCCGGACTCCCTCGCTGATCAGATCAGACGATGGGTGGGTGCTGGGGTCGGTGCCCGAGGGCCGGCGGGACAGCACCACGACTTCGTGGCCGGCCGCGACCAATGCGGTGGCGAGGTGGTGGACATGGCGGCCGAGCCCGCCGATCACCACCGGTGGGTACTCCCACGACACCATCAGGATCTTCATGAACGTGGCCCCCTCCACGAACGTGCACAAAATGTCGGCCGTAGCGGCGTGTCGCTGTACAGCCGCGCACGCTCGTCGGTCGCCGGCGCGCTCACTTGGGCAGCCTTCGTGCGTCCAGAGCCCCGAACAGGCCATCGGCGCGGTTCCAGCCTTGGGCCAGTCGCTGGGCGTTGTCGCGCCGGCCCGACGCCAGCGCCCCGGCGATCTCTTGGGTGGCGTGCGCATGCAAGTGCGCGCGATAGCGCGCATAGTCGGCGGCGGAGTCCTTGCTCACCATGAACGGCCAGTCGCTCGAGACAGTCAGCAGCGTCTCACGCAGGATCTGATCGGCGACGTGATCGCGGGGGATCGGGCCATCCAGGGACGCGGTCTGGGCCAGCGCCTTATCGACGGTGGTCAGTGCGGTGTCGACCACTTCGGAGTTGAGCTGGACCAGATCGGAAACCTTGGGGCCGTTCCAGACTTGCCAGTCCTTGCCGGAACCCCAAGAGCTGGGGGGCAATTCGACCGGAGCGCCCACGAATCCGTTGGCCATGGCATCGTGCAGCGTTCCCACCCGCACGCCGGCGGCAGGCAGGGCGCGCAGCACCCGCTGCAACCAGGTCGGCCCCTCGTACCACCAATGGCCGAACAACTCGGTGTCGAACGCGGCGACCACGTGCGCGGGCCGGCCGATGCGCTGTGACTCGGCAATCAGCCGGCCGCGCACCACTTCGACGAAGTCGGCGACGTGGACGTCGATCGCGCGGTCGGCGCGCTGCGGGTCGTAGGGGGCTTTGGCCTCCGATGCCACATTGCGGCCGGTGACGCGGGCCGGTTTGAGGCCGGTCAGGTGATCGTAGGTGTGGAAATCGCGGTATGCGGCATGCCCGGGGTAGCCGGATTTCGGTGACCACACCCGGTAGCTGACCTGCAGATCACGCCCGAACGCGACCACGTCGGTGTCGCCGACCGGTCGGCCCAGTGCGGTGTCGCCGTGCAGGGATGGACCGTCCACCATGAAATGGCTGACTGCGGCGGCCGCGTAGTCGTGCTCCATGCCGGGGGCGTATGCGCATTCGGGTGCCCAGATCCCCGATGGGCTGTGCGCCATCCGCAGCCGTGCGTCGGCCAAACCTTCGCGCAGCGCGAACTCCCGCAGCCGCGGATTCAGCAACGGCTGGAACGGGTGGGCCAGTGGGCCGCCGAGCAACTCGACCGTGCCGGCGTCGATCAGGGCGCGCAGCAGCGGGCTTGCGCCATGGCGCCAGGCGGCGGCGAAGTCGTCAAGCGCCTGATCGGCCTCGGCGCACTCGCGGGTTCCGAAGTCGCGTAGGGCCTCTGGTGTGCAGGAGAGGTGTTTGGCCGACTTCGATGCGGGCGCAGACCGGACGCTGGTGGCCTCGGCCGCGCGCAGCCGCCAGTTGGCCAGCCAGTGATGCATTCCGTCCAGGCAATAGGGGTCATC
Organism: Mycobacterium ulcerans subsp. shinshuense; assembly: GCF_002355775.1. Lineage (NCBI taxonomy): Bacteria > Bacillati > Actinomycetota > Actinomycetes > Mycobacteriales > Mycobacteriaceae > Mycobacterium > Mycobacterium ulcerans. The sequence continues at coordinate 1,826,404 of NZ_AP017624.1, forward strand.
GAGTTGGGCGTTGACTACCGGAGTCATCCCCAGCGTGATGAGCCCGCGGCGCCCCTCGTCGGCCAGGGTGCGCAGCACCCGGAACAACGGCAGGTAGGCGGCCGACCAGGACTGGTAGAGCCACTCCTCGCCGACCGGCCATCGGCCGTGGTGGGCAAGCCAGGGCAGATGGGTGTGCAGCACCAGGGTGAACAACCCGGGCACCCGGTCTGGCGAATTGGTGTTGTCCCAATTGGTCAATGCCGCACCGCGATCGCAATCAGATCCAGGCTGTCGTCAATTTCGTGGGCGGGTTCCAGCCCCGCCCCGATGATGTCGAAGTCCGCGGTGGTGACCGCCGCGACATCGGCGGTCAGTTCGGCTGACCACGGTTGGTCGGCGACCGCGCGGGCGATCTGGGCGTCGATGATCGAGCCGCCATGGCGTTCATCTATCGCGCGCAGCTGCGGCCCGTGGAACAACCCGTACATCGTCACCTCGGCAAAACCCGCTTCTAGCAGCAGTTCGGTGAGTTCGGCGGCGTTGAGTTCGCGAGTGTGGAAGGGGTTGATCGGGGTGTCGCGGCCGGGGGAGAAGGTGATCCGGTTCGGCGTGGACACCATCAATACGCCCGACGGGCGCAGCACCCGCGCGCATTCGCGGACGAATTGGCCCTGATCCCACAGGTGCTCAATGACCTGGAAGTTGACCACCACGTCCATCGATGCGTCGGGAAGGGGCAAGTCCGCCAGGTTCGCCTGCATTACCTCGACTCGGGGGTAGCGGTGGCGGACATGCGCTACCGCGGCCTCGTCGTAGTCCACGGCCACAACGCGGCGCGCGACATCGGCGATCATGTCGGCGCCGTAGCCTTCGCCGCAGCCCGCTTCCAGCACGTCGCGGCCCTCGCAACGAGGCGCCAGCCGTTCGTATACGACCTCGTGGCGACGGAACCAGTAGTTCTCGATGTCCAGATCGGGGATGGTGCGTTCGCCCGTCAGCGTCAACACCGCATCGACCGGCGGCGCACTGGCGGTCGGGATCTGGTCGGGAACGTCGGGGACGAATGAGCTCATTGCTAACGCAGGCTAGTGCCTAGCGCCCGATTCGCGAACCGTAGCCAGAAATGCCAGGAATGCTCGAGCCCCCGACGCGGGGGTCTGGCGGGGTGGGATAGCCGCGGGTTATGGGGGGTGAGCGGGCAATTGAGCAACTGCCACCCGCTAAGGTGTGAGGGCAGACCGCGAGAAGTTACCGCCTAGTAACATGCCGTGCGGTTGCGAACCGCGTGACCGAAGTCCTGCAGTCGACGGCTGCGGGACTCCTTCGAGGAGGACGAGCCATACCCATGACAAACATTGTGGTCCTGATCAAGCAGGTCCCAGACACCTGGTCGGAGCGCAAGCTGACCGAGGGCGACTGGACGCTAGACCGCGAGGCCGCCGATGCGGTCCTGGACGAGATCAACGAACGAGCGGTGGAAGAAGCGCTGCAGATCCGCGAGCGCGAAGGCGGCGAGGGTTCGGTGACCGTGCTGACCGCGGGTCCCGAGCGCGCCACCGAGGCGATCCGCAAGGCCCTGTCCATGGGCGCGGACAAGGCCGTCCACCTCAAGGACGACGGCATGCACGGCTCGGACGTCATCCAGACCGGGTGGGCGCTGGCACGTGCGCTGGGCGCCATCGAGGGCACCGAGCTGGTGATCGCGGGCAACGAGTCCACCGATGGCGTGGGCGGCGCGGTGCCGGCCATCATCGCCGAGTACCTGGGCCTGCCGCAGCTCACCCACGTGCGCAAACTGTCGGTCGAGGGTGGCAAGGTCACCGGCGAGCGTGAGACCGACGAGGGCCTGTTCACCCTGGAAGCCTCTCTTCCGGCTGTGGTCAGCGTCAACGAGAAGATCAACGAGCCGCGCTTCCCGTCCTTCAAGGGCATCATGGCTGCCAAGAAGAAGGAAGTCACCGTGCTGACCCTCGCCGAGATCGGGGTTGAAGCCGACGAGGTGGGCCTGGCCAACGCCGGGTCGACGGTGCTGTCGTCGACCCCGAAGCCTGCCAAGACTGCCGGTGAAAAGGTCACCGACGAAGGTGAAGGCGGCAACCAGATCGTGCAGTACCTGGTTGCGCAGAAAATCATCTAGCGAGTGCCCTGCATTTCAGGCCCAATGACGAAAGAGCGATAAACCCCATGGCTGAAGTATTGGTGCTCGTTGAGCACGCGGAAGGCGCGCTGAAGAAGGTCAGCGCCGAATTGATCACCGCCGCCCGTGCGTTGGGTGAGCCGGCCGCCGTTGTGATCGGCGCCCCCGGCACCGCCGCGCCGCTGGTCGACGGACTGAAGGCGGCCGGTGCCGCCAAGATTTACGTCGCTGAGTCCGGCGTCGTCGACCAGTACCTGATCACCCCGTTCGTCGACGTGCTGGCGGGACTGGCTGAATCCTCGGCCCCGGCGGCCGTGCTGGTGGCTGCCACCGCCGACGGCAAGGAGATCGCCGGGCGGCTTGCTGCCCGGATCGGGTCGGGTCTGCTCGTCGACGTGGTGGGGATCAACGACGGTGGCAAGGCCGTCCACTCCATCTTCGGTGGCGCGTTCACCGTCGAGGCCCAGGCCACCGGTGACACCCCGGTGATTTCGGTGCGTGCCGGTGCGATCGAGGCCGAGCCGGCCGATGGCGCCGGTGAGCAGGTCAGCGTGGACGTCCCGGCCCCTGCCGAGAACGCCACCAAGATCACCTCGCGTGAGCCGGCGGTCGCCGGCGACCGCCCCGAGCTGACGGAAGCCACGGTGGTGGTGTCCGGTGGCCGTGGTGTCGGCAGTGCCGAGAACTTCAGCGTGGTCGAGGCGCTGGCCGACTCGCTGGGGGGTGCGGTCGGTGCTTCGCGTGCCGCGGTCGACTCCGGCTACTACCCGGGTCAGTTCCAGGTGGGGCAGACCGGCAAGACGGTTTCGCCGCAGCTCTACATCGCGCTGGGTATCTCCGGGGCGATCCAGCACCGCGCGGGCATGCAGACGTCCAAGACCATCGTTGCGGTCAACAAGGACGAAGAGGCGCCGATTTTCGAGATCGCCGACTACGGCGTGATCGGCGACCTGTTCAAGGTTGCCCCGCAATTGACCGAGGGGGTCAAGGCTCGCAAGGGCTGATCGGCCGTTATCGTCGGCTGCGACATTTCGTCATCTGACGTGCACCGACATGTCACAGCGCTGATGCCGGTTAGCTGACCGGTTAGGCCACGTTGGTGGCATGAGCATCGCTTCTGTCCTCATACCCAGCGACAAACCGCGTGGCCCGGCGACCGATGCGGGTGCCGGCCCGCGCTATTCCCTATTGCTGTCCACCGATTCCGCGCTGACCGAGGCCGCTCAGCGCCTGCGCTATGACGTGTTCGCCGCCACGCCGGGCTTCGCGCTACCGGCGGCCGACGACCGCAGGGATGTCGACCGCTTCGACGAGTACTGCGATCACCTGCTGGTCCGCGACGACGACACCGGTGAGCTGGTGGGGTGCTACCGGATGTTGCCACCGGCAGGGGCCATCGCCGCGGGAGGCCTCTATACCGCTACCGAGTTCGACGTGGGTGCCTTCGACCCGCTGCGGCCGTCGCTGGTGGAAATGGGTCGCGCCGCGGTGCGTGACGGGCACCGCAATGGTGCGGTGGTGCTGTTGATGTGGGCGGGAATTCTTGCCTACCTGGACCGCTGTGACTACGACTACGTAACCGGCTGCGTGTCGGTGCCGATCGTCGAGCCAACCGGCCGGGACGGCATCACGCCGGGCCGCGAGCTGCGGGGCGTGCGTGACTTCGTGCTGAGGCGCCACCCGGCTTCCTACCGGGTGGACCCCTACCGGCCGGTGCGCATCGACGGCAAGAGCCTGGATGACATTGCCCCACCGCCGCGGCCGGCGATCCCGCCGTTGCTGCGTGGCTATCTGCGGCTGGGCGCGCAGGCCTGCGGCGAGCCCGCCCACGATCCGGACTTCGGGGTGGGGGATTTCTGTGTGCTGCTCGGCAAGCGTGACGCCGACATCCGCTACCTCAAGCGGCTCAGATCGGTGTCCGCGGCCGCGGAAATGGCGGGCGAGCTGGCGGGCGGAGCGGCCTGATGAACACTGAGGCCGGGCACTCCTGGCTGCCTCGCACCTCGTGCGACATCAGCTGCGTCAGCCTCGGCCACCCGGCGGTGCCCCGCCGGGTACCGGCCACCCTGCGGGTGGCGTTGCGCATCCTCTGGGCGCTGCTGCTGATGCCGGGGCTGCCGCTGCTCGGCGTGCCGGTGCCCGGCCGCAGCCACGCCCAACGCGCATACTGCCGGCTGGTCCTGCGTTGTTTCGGTGTCCGGATCACGGTGTCGGGCAGCCCGATCCGCAACCTGCGCGGGGTTCTGGTGGTCAGCAACCACATCTCCTGGCTGGACGTCTTTGCCATCGGCGCGGTACTGCCAGGTTCATTTGTGGCACGCGCGGACATGTTCACCGGACCCGGGGTCGAGATTGTGGCCCGACTGCTGAAAATCATTCCGATCGAGCGGACCAGCCTGCGCCGGCTGCCCGGCGTGGTCGACACCGTCGCCCGCCGGCTGCGCGCCGGACAGACCGTGGTGGCCTTTCCGGAAGGAACCACCTGGTGCGGGCTGGCGTCGGGCAGCTTCTATCCCGCGATGTTTCAGGCCGCGATTGACGCCGGCCGTCCGGTGCAGCCGCTGCGGCTGACATATCACCACGTCAACGGGGCCATCTCGACCACCCCGGCCTTCGTCGGAGACGACACCCTGGCGCGCTCGGTTCGCCGGGTGCTCGCCGTGCGTCGCATCGTGGCGTCGGTGCATGTCGATTCCCTGCAACTGCCGGGCCGCGATCGCCGGGCCCTGGCCAGCCGCTGCCAGTCCGCAGTGCACGCTGGGGCGGCGCACCCGGCACACCGGCCCGCGCTGGTGGCCTGAAAAGGCCTCTCATCCTGCGGCAACGTGTCTGTGGACAATGGGTGACAGGGACCGTCAGCCCAGCGTGCAGGAGGCCGTCATGACAACATGGCCAACACCCGATCCGCCCGCCGGCGGCCAGGAGTCGGTGTGGGACTATCCCCGGCCGCCGCGGTTGGAGCCGTTCGCCGGTTCGATCACCATCGAGCGGGGCGGCCAGACGATTGCGTCGGCGACCCGAGCCTGGCGCGTGCTCGAGACCAGTCACCCACCCACGTACTACCTGCCCGAAGATGCGTTCGGCGACGGTGTGTTGCGCCCGGCGGCGGGCGGTTCATGGTGCGAGTGGAAGGGCCGAGCGAGCTACTTCGACCTGGTAACCCCGGCGCGACAGGCCGCGCACGCGGCATGGACCTACCCAAACCCCACCCACCCCTTCCAGCCCATCGCTGGTGCGATCGCGGTGATGGCGGCCCAGGTGGACCGCTGCACGGTCAATGGCGAGCCGGTGGTGCCCCAACCCGGCGGTTTTTACGGCGGATGGATCACCAGCTGGATTGTCGGCCCGTTCAAAGGCATTCCCGGATCGATGGGGTGGTAAGCGCGGCCGCCGGCTCAGGAGTTTGGGGTCGCTGACCTGGCCGGTATCGTGGGGCGAGTCATGGTCTACCTCGATCACGCCGCCACCACCCCGATGCATCCAACCGCCATCGAGGCGATGACGGCTGTGCTGGCCACCGTGGGCAACGCGTCGTCGCTGCACACCACCGGGAGGGCTGCGCGCCGGCGCCTCGAGGAATCCCGCGAGCTGATCGCGGCCAAGCTGGGGGCACGCCCCTCGGAGGTGATTTTCACCGCGGGGGGCACCGAGAGCGACAACCTGGCCGTCAAGGGAATGTACTGGGCGCGCCGAGACGCGCAGTCCGCCCGTCGGCGCATCGTCACGACTCGGGTGGAGCACCACGCCGTTTTGGACACGGTGGACTGGCTGGTTGAGCACGAAGGCGCCGAGGTGACCTGGCTGCCCACCGACGCCGATGGCTCGGTGTCGGCCAGCGCGTTGCGCGATGCGCTGGAGAGCCATGACGATGTCGCGTTGGTATCGGTGATGTGGGCCAACAACGAGGTCGGCACGATCATGCCGATCGCCGAACTGGCCGGGGTTGCCGCCGAGTTCGGTGTCCCCATGCACAGTGACGCCGTGCAGGCCGTCGGCCAGATACCGGTGGACTTCGGTGCCTGCGGCCTGGCGGCGATGAGTGTGACGGCACACAAGTTCGGCGGCCCACCCGGAGCCGGGGCGCTGCTGATGCGACGCGACGTCAGTTGTGTGCCGCTGCTGCACGGTGTTGGCCAAGAGCGCGATATCCGGTCCGGCACCCCCGACGTCGCCAGTGCGGTCGGTATAGCGGCGGCGGCGCGGATCGCGGTGGACGGGCTGGAGGCCAACAGTGCGCGGCTGCAGACGTTGCGGGACCGCCTCGTTGCCGGGGTGCTCGCCGAAATCGACGACGTTCGTCTCAATGGTGCCCGCGATCCGCTACGGCTGCCCGGCAACGCGCACTTCACCTTCCGCGGTTGCGAAGGTGATGCGCTGCTGATGCTGCTGGACGCCAACGGAATCGAGTGCTCGACCGGATCCGCCTGCACCGCCGGTGTCGCGCAGCCGTCGCATGTGCTGATCGCGATGGGCGCCGATCCGGCCAGCGCGCGCGGCTCGCTTCGTCTTTCGCTGGGGCACACGACAGTCGAGGCGGACGTCGATGCGGCGCTGCAGGTGCTGCCCGCAGCGGTGGCTCGCGCCCGCTCTGCCGCCGTGGCTGCCGCGGGAGCGGCCTGGTGAAAGTTCTAGCCGCAATGAGCGGAGGCGTCGACTCATCGGTGGCGGCCGCCCGCATGGTCGATGCCGGCCACGACGTCGTCGGCGTGCATCTGGCGCTGTCGACCGCGCCGGGCGCGCTGCGTACCGGCTCCCGGGGTTGTTGCTCCAAAGAGGACGCATCCGACGCGCGCCGGGTCGCCGATGTGCTTGGAATCCCGTTCTATGTATGGGATTTCGCCGAGAGGTTCAAAGAGGATGTGATCGACGACTTGGTGTCCTCCTACGCCCGCGGTGAGACCCCCAACCCCTGCATTCGCTGCAATCAGCGCATCAAGTTCTCGGCGCTGTATGCCAAAGCGTTGGCTCTGGGCTTTGACGTGGTGGTTACCGGCCACTATGCCCGGCTATCCGAGGGGCGGCTGCGCCGCGCTGTGGACCAGGACAAGGACCAGTCCTACGTGCTGGCGGTGCTGACCGCCGAGCAGCTGCGCCACGCGATGTTCCCGATCGGGGACACCCCCAAGCCGCAGATTCGGGAAGAGGCGTCCCGGCGCGGCCTGGCGGTGGCCGACAAGCCGGATAGCCACGACATCTGTTTCATTCCGTCGGGCAACACCCAGACGTTTCTGGGCGAGCGGATAGGGGTTCGTCGCGGCACAGTGGTGGACGCGGCCGGTGCGGTGCTGGCCACCCATGACGGCGTGCACGGTTTCACCATCGGGCAGCGAAAGGGCCTGGGGATCCCCGGGCCGGGGCCCGACGGCCGCCCGCGCTACGTGACGGCGATCGACGCCGAAACCGGCACGGTTCGGGTCGGTGACGTGGCCGATCTGCAGGTGCACGCGCTGACAGGGCGGGCGCCCATCTTCACCGCGGGTACCGCTCCGACGGGCCCGCTCGAGTGTGCGGTTCAAGTGCGTGCGCACGGTGAAACCACCAGTGCGGTAGCCGAATTGGTCGGCGACGAACTGTCGGTGCGGTTACATTCCCCGCTGCGGGGGGTGGCACGGGGGCAGACGCTGGTGTTGTACCGCCCCGATCCGGACGGCGATGAGGTGCTGGGCAGTGCCACCATCACCGCAACCTCGGCGTGCTCGCCGGTGTCCTAGCCCGGCACGTTGGCGGCGATGTTGGTGAGCACGATGTCAGAGACCGAATCCGGGAACCCGCAGAAGGTGACTTCCAGCAGGGCCACCGAAAGCACCCGGTAGTCGCGGCCGCAGTCACCGGGGCGCATGCGCAGCGAGTCGGCGTCGGCTTTCCAGCTGCTGACGAACAACCAGCCGCTGGAACTGTCTGCGCAACTTCCGACGGCGCCCACCAGATCGTCGAAGGCTCGTCGGGCGATGTCGGCGTCCGGATACACCGCCGCGGCTTCGGAGATCAGAGCGCTATCTGGCGGATCTTGGAAGGTGGTCTTGTGGAACCCCGCGATGTCGGGTCCAAAGGTGGTGGTCTCGGAGAAGATGAACCGGCATTCCACCGGCGCGGTCTTTGCCAGGGCATCGATATCCACCGGATAGCTGCCGTCCATCGCCGGAATGATCGTCAGGTCCTCGCCGGCGCCGGTGATCGCGCGCATCCGGGTTTGGTCCAATAGCAGGGCGCCGGCCTGCCGGGCCTCCGGGGCGGACGCACCGAACGCGGGTAGCGCTTCGCCGTCCACCACTCGCGTACACGCCGCTGCCAGGAGCGTGGCGCAACACATCAACAGCGGTCGAATCAGTCTGGCCATCTGCCACCCCTTTGTGCTTGCAACCTACCCCGGCGGTCCGTCGGTAAACACCCCTGGCTGTGTGCCACCGATGCGATGTCGAATACGGTTGGCAAGTGAGTGTTTTCGCAACGGCGACCGGCGTCGGGTCCTGGCCGGGCATCCTTGCGCGGCCGGCCGCCGAGGTCGTCGTTGGCGAGTTGGCGGATGCGCTGGCTTATCTGGTGGAGTTGCCCGCCAGGGGAGTGGGTGCCGACATGCTCGGGCGGGCGGGCGCGCTGCTGGTCGACTTGGCCCTGGACACGGTGCCGCGCGGCTACCGCATTGTGTCGCGGCCCGGCGCGGTGACCCGCAGGGCCATCAGCATGCTCAACGAGGACATGGACGCCCTGGAAGAAGCTTGGGAGACCGCGGGCCTTCGGGGCGGCGGGCGGGTGGTCAAGGTGCAGGCTCCCGGGCCGATCACCCTGGCGGCCGGGGTGGAGTTGAGCAACGGGCATCGGGCCATCATCGACCCCGGGGCCGTGCGTGATCTGGCCGCCTCGCTCGGCGAGGGAGTGGCCGCCCACCGGGCGGAATTGGCGCGCCGTCTCGATACACCGGTGGTGGTGCAGTTCGACGAGCCGACGCTACCGGCGGCCCTGGAGGGGCGGCTGACGGGCGTGACTTCGCTGGCCCCGGTCGCCGCACTCGACGAGGCGGTGGCGCTGGGGCTGCTCGATACCTGCGTCGAGGCCGCCGGCGCCGACGTGGCGCTGCATAGCTGCGCGGCGGCGCTGCCGTGGGATCTTTTGCAGCGCAGTGGTATCAGCGCGGTGTCGGTGGATGTCGCAACACTGCGCGCCGCGGACTTGGACAGCATCGCGGCGTTCATCGACTCGGGCCGCACGGTGGTGCTCGGCGTCGTGCCCGCCAGCGTTCCCGACCGCCGGCCTTCGGCCGAAGAGGTCGCCGCCGACGTGGTCGCGGTGACCGACCGGCTTGGCTTCGGCCGCACGGTGCTGCGCGACCATGTTGGGGTCGCGCCGGGCTGCGGTCTGGCCGGCGCGACGCGGCAATGGGCCCGCACCGCGATCGGCCTCGCCCGCAAGGCCGCCGAAGGCCTGGCTCGAGATCCCGATGCCATCTGAGGGTGCGATGTTCGGGGCCTGTGGCCCTGGCGGAGACCTCACCCTGTTCCGCTGATTGGTGGACATGCGGGTCGACGGGTGTATGCATCCGATTGGCGGACAGACCGCACTCGTTCGCGTGAGTAGGGTTCGGAAATATCCCATACGGAACGGAATGGGTGAGTGATCGATTCGCGAGACAACGGCGATTCTGCGAGCCGAAAGCCATTCCTGATTTTTTTCGCGAGTGTGGGTTAAGCTCGCGCGAAGTCTGTTGGTTCGGGCCATGCAGACCGTGAGTGAAAATCAGGTTATCAACTGCTGATTTCGGTCGTGGGGTCCAGAAGTGACGATATTGCTTGTCAATCCTCCCGGTGCCCGCCGTAATGGGCGCTCCTATTTGAGCGAGCAGAAGCTTGGCGACCCGTGGGTGTATTCCACCATGTCGATGGAGCACCTCGGCATGATGTCGATCAAGGCTTACGCCAAGACCCAGGGGATCGAGATTGCCACCGTCAACGGGCTCGTTGCCGGGCACAGTTCGGTACAGGAAACGTGGTCGGCCATCGAGAACGCCGTGCGTTGCAGCGGTAAGCAGGGCTCCGGCGTTGTTGATTAGCAGGCTTGTGAGCTGGGTTGATGATCTTTGGTGCCGCGCTATTGGGGCCGGAGTGTAGGCACGGGCTATCTGGAGAACGATCGAGTTGGTTACTGTTCGTCGTTGGTCTGGAGTTGCCCGTGCCTACCGTTTCAGTATTGCCTGTGTCGTCGGTTCCAGAGGTGTTCGACCGCTGGAGTCCTGGTGAGCGCAGCGAGCTCATCGGATCGGAGTTTCTCGATGTGTTGGCCTCGGTGCCAGACCCGAGGGACCCACGCGGTCGGAGGTATTCGCTGATGGCTTTGTTGGCGATCGCGGTTCTGGCCACCCCTGCTCACGCTGCTGCCGGGTAGCTTGCGGTGGCTGGTCACCGTGGATGCGATGCATACCTAGGTCGTCACCGCGAAGTTGATCTGCGCCACCTTGAAGTCGCACTACCTGATGATCGTCAAGTCCAACCAAGCCAAAATACTTGCGCGTATCACCGCGCTGCCCTGGGCCGAGGTGCCCGCAGCCGCTACCGACGACTCCCGCGGCCACGGCCGTGTCGAGACCCGCACCCTGCAAATCATCACCGCTGCACGAGGAATCGGCTTCCCCTACGCAAAACAAATCATCCGGATCACTCGTGAACGCTTGATCACCGCCACCGACCAGCGCAGCGTGGAGGTGGTCTATGCCATCTGCAGCCTGCCGTTCGAGCACGCCCGCCCTACCGCGATCATGACCTGGATGCGTCAACACTGGGGAATCGAGAACAGCCTGCACTGGATACGCGACGTCACCTTCGACGAAGACCGTCAAAGGGCACATACCGGAAACGGCGCACAGGTCCTAGCAACGCTACGCAACACCGCGATCAATCTGCACCGCCTCAACGGCGCCGACAACATCGCCGAAGCCTGCCGGATCACCGCTTTGACCGCCAACCGCCGCCTAGACCTCCTCAATCCACAATTCCCCAGCTCACAAGCCTGCTAATCAACAACGCCGGAGCCCTGCGGTGCAGCCGGACGAATTGCGCGAGACCGCGCGGCTGCTACGGGCCACAAAATTCATCTCCACCTATAAGTTCATGGGCAAGATCACCCCGTATCCGGGAACACCCCTATACCAGGAGTATTCGGATCTGGGCTATCTACGCGAGGAATGGCCGCTGGGTGAATGGGACTTCGTGGACCCGGAGGCCGCGCGTGTTTATGCCGATGTCTGTTCGCTCATCGCGCCACGCCCGGACCTGCCCTACGACGAGGCCGAGAAGTTCTTCCTGGCGCGCCTTGACGAATGGGACGACGTCATCGCCGCGCGAATTGAGCAAACGGCAGCCGACGGCACCGGCACACTCGAGCCGCCCGGCGGCCCTCAGACGTCGGAACTGCTGTCGTTGACCTGACAATCCCGGGCCTTGCGGGCTGATTGGCGCGCCAACCGAGCCGGGGCCGACTGGAATCGAGCGGGTCAGGACTGAGAACCCACGGGCAGTCCGATAGCTGCCCGAGGACCCCGCCACGCCACGTCCCCGGATCGGCAACTACGTATTGTGGCTGCGTTGCGCCTGATAATCGAGATGTCGGCGGTCCGGGTGGACGTCGCAAGGCCGTGTGCGGCGAGGCCGCACGCACGGATGGGAAGGGGGATGGGGCGCCGGGTCCGCCGCGCGGACGTCGTGCCCCTGATCGCCAATGACTCCTGAGGTGTTGCGGCAGTGGCAGGAACTGGCCGAGCAGGTGCGTGAACACCAGTTTCGCTACTACGTGCGCGACGCGCCGGTGATCACCGACGCGGAATTCGACGAATTGCTGCGCCGGCTGGAGGCGCTCGAAGAACAGTATCCCGAGCTACGCACACCCGATTCGCCCACTCAGCTGGTCGGTGGCGCCGGTTTCGCGACCGAGTTCGAACCCGTCGAGCATCTGGAAAGAATGCTCAGCCTCGACAACGCGTTCAACACCGAGGAACTCACCGCCTGGGCCGGCCGCATCCACGCCGATGTCGGCGACAGTGCGGCCTATTTGTGTGAGCTCAAGATTGACGGCGTGGCGCTGTCGCTGGTGTACGAAGGGGGGCGGCTGACCCGGGCCTCCACCCGGGGCGACGGCCGCACCGGCGAAGATGTCACGCTCAATGCCCGCACCATCGAGGACGTTCCGGAACGGCTTTCCCACAGCGAGGACCACCGCATGCCCGAGGTGCTCGAGGTCCGCGGTGAGGTGTTCTTTCGGGTGGCTGATTTCCAGGCGCTCAACGCGAGCTTGGTCGAGGAGGGCAAGGCACCGTTCGCCAACCCCCGCAACAGCGCGGCCGGGTCGTTGCGGCAAAAGGACCCGGCGGTCACGGCCCGGCGCAGATTGCGGATGATCTGCCATGGGCTGGGCCACACCGAAGGCTTTCGCCCGGCGACGCTGCACCAGGCCTACCTGGCGTTGCAGGCCTGGGGGCTGCCGGTTTCTCGGCACACCACGCTGGTCGCCGACCTGGCCGGGGTACAGGAGCGCATCGACTACTGGGGCGAGCATCGCCACGAGGTCGACCACGAAATCGACGGCGTGGTGGTCAAAGTCGACGATGTCGCCCAGCAGCGGCGGCTCGGTTCCACCTCACGGGCACCGCGCTGGGCGATCGCGTACAAGTACCCGCCCGAGGAAGCCCAGACCAAGCTGCTCGATATTCGGGTCAACGTCGGCCGAACCGGGCGAGTTACGCCGTTTGCGTTCATGACGCCGGTGAAGGTCGCGGGCTCGACGGTGGCACAAGCCACCTTGCACAACGCGTCGGAGGTCAAGCGCAAGGGCGTGCTGATCGGGGACACGGTGGTGATCCGCAAGGCCGGTGACGTGATCCCCGAAGTGTTGGGTCCGGTGGTCGACCTCCGTGATGGGTCCGAACGCGAATTCGTCATGCCCACAACGTGTCCGGAGTGCGGCACGCCGCTGGCTCCGGAGAAGGAGGGCGACGCCGACATCCGCTGTCCGAATACCCGCAGCTGTCCGGGGCAGTTGCGGGAGCGGGTTTTTCATGTCTCCAGCCGCAATGCCCTCGACATCGAGATGCTGGGCTATGAGGCTGGCGCCGCGCTGCTTTCGGCGCGGGTGATCGGCGATGAAGGCGACCTGTTCGGGCTCACCGAGGAAGAGCTGCTTCGCACCGACCTGTTCCGCACCAAGGCCGGTGACTTGTCCGCCAACGGCCGGCGGCTACTGGCCAATCTGGACAAGGCGAAGGCGGCGCCACTATGGCGCGTGCTGGTGGCGTTGTCCATCCGCCATGTCGGACCGACAGTGGCACGCGCACTGGCCACCGAGTTCGGCAGCATCGATGCGATCGTCGCCGCGACCACCGAACAGTTGGCCGCCGTTGAGGGAGTGGGACCGACGATCGCCTCCGCCGTTTCGGAGTGGTTCACCGTCGACTGGCACCGCGAGATCGTCGAGAAGTGGCGGGCCGCCGGTGTGCGGATGGCCGATGAGCGCGACGACAGTGTGCCGCGCACACTGGCCGGGGTAACCGTGGTGGTCACCGGCTCGTTGCCCGGATTCTCACGGGACGAGGCCAAGGAGGCGATCGTGACCCGTGGCGGCAAAGCCGCCGGTTCGGTATCGAAAAAGACCTCCTACGTCGTCGCCGGTGACGCACCCGGCTCGAAGTACGACAAGGCGGTCGAACTCGGCGTGCCCATCCTCGACGAAGATGGGTTTCGAAAGTTGTTGGAGCAGGGCCCCCCGGTCGAAGTGGGGGAGCCGACCTAGCGGTCGCAACCCCCGACGACCGGGCCGCGACGATTGTGGCTACCACCGGCGAGTTCTATCGTGGGCGCTATGACGCAGACTGCCGACCGGTCCGCGCAGGTATCACCGTGGTCGCCGCGTGAGGCGGAGTTGCTCGCGGTGACGTTGCAGTTGCTGCAAGAACATGGCTACGACCGGTTGACGATAGACGCCGTTGCCAACACCGCCCGGGCCAGCAAAGCCACCGTGTACCGGCGCTGGCCGTCGAAGGCCGAATTGGTGCTGGCGGCATTCATCGAGGGGGTGCGACAGGTCGCCGTCGCGCCGAATACCGGCTCGCTGCGCGACGATCTAGTGAAGATCGGCGAGGGCATTTGCGGCCAGGCCCACCAACAAGCCAGCACCATCCGCGCGGTGCTCGTCGAGGTGTCGCGGCACCCCGCGCTCAGTGACGCGCTGCAGCGTCAATTCGTGGATCAGCGCAAGGCGTTGATCCAGCAAGTGCTGCAACAGGCGGTCGACCGGGGGGAGATCACCCAGGCGGCCATCACCGACGAACTCTGGGACCTGTTGCCCGGCTATCTCATCTTCCGGTCCATCATCCCCAACCGGCCGCCGACCCCTCACACGGTGCAGCTTCTGGTTGACGACTTCATCATGCCCGGCCTGACCCAAGCCACCGGGTGACCGTTGAGCCCCGGCGAGATCGGCGCGCGCCAGGAGGATACAGGCACGTTTCTTGTGCAGTACGGTCCAGTACCGTACTGTCATAGCAGTCAAACTCACTTGAAGTGCACCGCCACCCGGGCACGGGTGCTTCGGCCCCTCGTCGAAAGGCCAACGAGTGAAGGAGATTTCAATGGAAGCCCTCGTCAGAAGGGGGTGGATGATGATTGTCGCGGTGGCCGTCGTCGTGATCGCGGGATTTGTGATCTATCGTTTGCACGGGATTTTCGGGTCGCACAACAACGCTTCGGGCGCCAACGGCATCTCGAATGAAATCGTCCCCTTCAACCCCAAACAGGTAGTTCTGGATGTGTTCGGCGCCCCGGGGGCCGTGGCGACCATCAACTACCTCGACGTGAACGCTCAACCCCAGCAAGTCGTGGACGCGCCGCTGCCCTGGTCCTTCACCATCACCACCACGGAGCCGGCGGTTCTGGGCAACGTGGTGGCGCAGGGCAACGGCGGCACCATTGGTTGCCGGATCACGGTCAACGGTGAAGTCAAGGACGAGCGGATCGTCAACACCCCCGATGCCTACACCTTCTGTCTGGACAAGTCCGGATGAGTGACCAGCAGCCCACGCCGCCTCGCATCCCGCACGCCATCCGCCGGCTCGCGGTGCCCATCGTGCTGCTGTGGCTGGCCCTTGCCGCGATAACCAACGCTTCGGTGCCACAGCTGGAGGACGTCGGCAAGACCCACAACGTGGCGATGAATTCCCCCGATGCGCCGTTCTTGCAGGCGACCAAGCGAATCGGCAAGATGTTCGGTGAGTTCGACTCCGACAGCTCGGCCATGGTGGTGCTCGAAGGCGACAATCCGCTCGGCGCCGACGCCCACAAGTTCTACGACATCCTGATTCACAAGCTCGAACAAGACACCAAGCACGTCGAGCATGTACAAGACTTCTGGGGCGACACGCTCACCGCGGCGGGCGCGCAGAGCACCGACGGCAAGGCCACCTACGTGCAGGTCTACCTGACGGGAAACCTCGGTTCGGCGCAGGCCAACGAGTCGGTGGACGCGGTCCGTGACATCGTCGAGCACACCCAGGCGCCGCCGGGTATCAAGGCATATGTCACCGGCCCCGCGCCCCTGATCGCGGATCAGTTCGAGGTGGGCAGCAAGGGGACCGCCAAGGTCACCACGATCACCGTCGGGGTGATCGCGGTGATGCTGTTCTTCGTTTACCGCTCCGTCCTCACCACGCTGCTGGTGCTGCTCACCGTGCTCATCGAGATGGCCGCCGCCCGCGGCATCGTCGCCGTGCTGGGAAATGCCGGAATCATCGGGCTCTCAACCTACGCAACGAATCTGCTCACGCTGCTGGTCATCGCCGCCGGAACCGACTACGCGATCTTCGTGGTCGGCCGCTATCAGGAGGCCCGCTCTGCCGGCGAGGAACGAGATACCGCGTTCTACACGATGTTTCGCGGTACCGCCCACGTCGTCCTGGGCCCCGGCCTGACCGTTGCCGGTGCCGTGGCATGTCTGAGCTTCACCCGGTTGCCCTATTTCCACAGCCTGGGTATCCCAGCCGCACTGGGCATTCTGGTTGCGCTGCTGGCCGCGCTGACCCTGGGGCCTGCGGTGTTGACGCTGGGCTCGGCGGTGGGCGTCTTCGAGCCCAAACGCGCGATGCGAACCCGCGGCTGGCGGCGGATCGGCACCGCGATCGTCCGGTGGCCCGGCCCCGTTCTGGTGGTGGCATGCGCGTTGGCGCTGGTGGGTCTGCTGGCCCTGCCGGGATACAAGACCAGCTATGACACGCGCCCCTACATGCCCTCCAGCGCCGCGGCCAACGTCGGATACGCGGCCGCCGAGCGGCACTTTTCCCGCTCCCGGTTGGAGCCCGAGCTGCTGATGATCGAAACCGATCACGACCTGCGCAACCCGGCCGACATGCTCATCCTGGACCGGGTGGCCAAGGCGGTTTTTCATGTACCCGGCATCGCCCAGGTGCAGTCGATCACCCGGCCGTTGGGCACCCCGCTTGATCACAGTTCGCTGGCGTTTCAGATGAGCGCGCAAAGCGCCAATCAGATCGAAAACCTCAGCTACCAAAGAGATCGCGCGAACGACTTGCTCAAGCAGGCCGGCGAACTATCGACCACGATCGACCTGCTGAACAAGCAATACGCCCTGCAGCAGGAACTCGCGGCCACGACGCACGGCGAGGCCGAGAACTTCCACGACACCATCGCGACGATGAAAGAGCTGCGCGACAAGATCGCGAATTTTGACGACTTCTTCCGGCCGATACGCAGCTACTTCTATTGGGAGAAGCATTGCTATGACATCCCGGTCTGCTTTGCGCTGCGGTCGATCTATGCCGCGCTCGACGGGATCGACCAGCTCACATCGAAATTCGGGGACCTCACGGCGACCCTGGACCGGCTCGACGCGCTGCAGCCCAAACTGGTGGGCTTGATCCCACCCCAGATCGCCAGCCAGGAGACCAATCGCGAACTGCTGATGGCGAACTACGCGACCCTGTCGGGCATCTATGCGCAGACGGCGGCAGCGATCGAAAACGCCACGGCACTGGGCCGGGCTTTCGATATGGCCAAGAACGACGACACCTTCTACCTGCCGCCCGAGGTCTTCAACAATCCCGACTTCAAACGCGGTCTGAAGCTTTTCCTTTCGCCTGACGGCAAGGCGGCCCGCATGATCATCACCCACGAAGGTGATCCCGCCACCCCCGAGGGCATCTCGCACATCGACCCGATCAAGAAGGCCGCCCACGAAGCCGTCAAGGGCACCCCGTTGGCCGGGGCGCAGTTTTTCCTCGGCGGCACCGCGGCCACCTACTACGACATCCAAGACGGCGCCAAGTACGACCTGATGATCGCCGGGATCGCGGCGCTGAGCCTGATCTTGCTGATCATGATGTTTCTCACCCGAAGCCTGGTTGCCGCGCTGGTCATCGTAGGCACGGTTGCGCTGTCACTGGGGGCCTCATTCGGCCTGTCGGTGCTGGTGTGGGAGTACCTCTTTGGCATCAAGCTGTATTGGGTGGTGCTTGCCCTGGCCGTGATCCTGCTCTTGGCCGTGGGATCCGACTACAACCTGCTACTCATCTCACGGTTCAAAGAGGAGATCGGTGCCGGACTCAAGACCGGGATCATCCGTGCCATGGCGGGCTCCGGCTCGGTGGTCACCTCGGCCGGCCTGGTGTTCGCCGTCACCATGTGCGCCTTCGTGTTCAGCGGTTTTCAGGTGCTCGGTCAGATAGGAACCACCATCGGTCTTGGCCTGTTGTTCGACACCCTGATCGTGCGCTCGTTCATGACACCGTCGGTCGCCACGCTGCTTGGGCGCTGGTTCTGGTGGCCGTTGCGGGTACGCCCCCGTCCGGCCAGCCAGATGCTGCGCCCCTACGGTCCACGCACGGCCGTTCGTCAACTGCTGCTATGGGAAGACGACGACCCGGTGGTTGCCAAAGAATCGCACTAGCCGCGCCGCGCTAGCGCAGCATGGTGGCCACGATCCCGGCCAGATAGCCCAGCCGAGCCACCTCCGAGGGCCGAAATTCCGGGCCGGGCCGCCCCAGCACCACCGCAGTGTGCTGGTCGCCCAGCGGCGCGGCCACCATCCTGGTGTCCATATCGCGCCAGACCTTTGGCACCCACTCGGCGCTTCCGTCCAGCGGTTTGGCTTGCTCGATCGGAAGCCACGGTGCCGAAGCGGCACGCGTCTCCGGGGCGCCCGGGCTTCCGGCCAACCGCTGCAACTCGCCCTCGACGCTGCGCAGCACCGTGCACCAGCTGACCCGCAGCACTCGGGGCGCCTCGTTGGCCAGAACCTGCAGCCGGGACGTGTTGTCCCGTGCCGTGGCGACGTGGTCAAGAAGCTCCAGCTCACGGTGGGCTTCCAAGAGGCCGGTATGCGGACGCACGCTGTCCACTCGGACGCCGTTGAGGGATTCCGCGGCGGTGATCAATGCGTCCGGCATGGCGCCCGGAGCAAGCTCGACGACCAGATCATCGATTGCATATCCACAGCCGCGCTCGACGACGTCGAGCGACAAGATGTCAGCACCTACCGAACCGAGTGCGACCGCCAGCGACCCCAGGCTGCCTGGACGGTCCAGCAGTTCGATGCGCAACAGATACGAAGGCACGCGCATCACTGTTGCACAGCGATGCGCGTGGGGTATTTCGGCAGGACACGATCGGGCCGCATCACGGCCGCCTCGAACTGCTCGGGAGACGGGCATCGCGTCGCATTCGGTGACGGGCGTGAAACCGGCCCGACGGGCGCGGTTAGGCTTTTCGCTCGTGTCCCAGATCTCCCGCGACGAGGTGGCCCACTTGGCCCGGCTTGCCCGTCTGGCGTTGACCGAAGATGAGCTTGACAGCTTCGCTGGTCAACTCGACGCCATCCTGACGCACGTCAGCCAGATCCAGGCCGTCGACGTCACCGGCGTCGAAGCCACCGATAATCCGCTCAAAGACGTCAACGTGATGCGCGCAGACCAGACGGCGCCGTGTCTGACGCAGGAAGAGGCGCTGGCCGAGGCGCCTGCAGCGGTTGACGGCCGCTTCGCCGTTCCGCAGATTCTGGGGGATAGCGAATGACCGACCTCATCCGATCCGATGCCGCCACGCTGGCCGCCAAGATTGCCGCAAAAGAGGTGTCCGCGACCGAGCTGACTCAGGCCTGCCTGGACCAGATCGAGGCGACCGATGACAGGTACCACGCCTTCCTGCACATCGGGGCGCACGAGGCGCTGTCTGCGGCGGCGGCCGTCGATACCGCCCTGGCCGCGGGGGAGCGGCTGCCGTCGGCGCTGGCCGGGGTGCCGCTGGCGCTCAAAGACGTGTTCACCACCGTCGACATGCCCACCACCTGCGGGTCCAAGATCCTCGAAGGCTGGCGCTCCCCGTACGACGCCACGCTCACCCTGCGGCTCCGCGCGGCCGGAATCCCGATTCTGGGCAAGACCAACATGGACGAGTTCGCGATGGGCTCCTCGACGGAGAACTCCGCCTATGGCCCGACCCGCAACCCATGGAACCTCGACCGGGTACCCGGCGGCTCCGGCGGTGGTAGCGCCGCGGCCTTGGCCGCCTACCAGGCTCCACTGGCCATCGGCTCGGACACCGGCGGGTCGATCCGCCAGCCGGCCGCGCTGACCGCGACCGTCGGTGTCAAACCCACCTACGGCACCGTTTCCCGATACGGGCTGGTGGCCTGTGCCTCCTCCCTGGATCAAGGGGGGCCGTGCGCGCGCACCGTGCTGGACACCGCCATGCTGCACCAGGTGATCGCCGGTCACGACGCCAAGGACTCCACCTCTTTGGAAACCGAGATACCCGATGTGGTCGGCGCGGCCAAGGCCGGCGCGTCCGGTGACCTGCGCGGCGTGCGCATCGGGGTGGTCAAGCAGCTGCGGGGCGACGGCTATCAGCCCGGAGTGCTGGCCTCGTTCGAGGCCGCGGTAGCGCAGCTGACCGCGCTTGGCGCCGAGGTGAGCGAGGTCGACTGCCCGCACTTCGACCATGCGCTGGCCGCCTACTACCTCATCCTGCCGTCGGAAGTGTCGAGCAACCTGGCGCGCTTCGACGCGATGCGCTACGGGCTTCGGATCGGCGATGACGGGACCCACAGCACCGAAGAGGTGATGGCCATGACGCGGGCCGCCGGGTTCGGGCCCGAGGTCAAACGCCGCATCATGATCGGCGCGTACGCGTTGTCGGCGGGCTACTACGACGCCTACTACAACCAGGCGCAGAAGGTTCGCACCCTGATCGCACGCGATCTGGACGAGGCCTATCAATCAGTCGACGTGTTGGTTTCGCCGGCGACCCCGACCACCGCGTTTCCGCTCGGGGAGAAGGTCGACGATCCGCTGGCGATGTACCTGTTCGACCTGTGCACGCTGCCGCTGAACCTGGCGGGGCACTGCGGCATGTCGGTGCCGTCGGGATTGTCTCCGGATGACGGGCTGCCGGTGGGGCTGCAGATCATGGCGCCGGCGTTGGCCGACGACCGGCTCTACCGGGTGGGCGCGGCCTACGAGGCCGCCCGAGGCCCGGTACCCAGCGCCATCTGATTCCGCGCGAGCAGACACAGAATCGCGCCAATCCAGCCTATTTCGGCCGATTTTGCGTCTGCTCGCGCCAATGGTCGCCGCCCCAGGCAAGATGAAGGGATGCGGATTGGAGTACTCACGGGAGGCGGCGACTGTCCAGGGCTGAATGCGGTGATCCGGGCGGTGGTGCGCACTTGCGACGCCCGGTACGGCTCATCGGTGGTCGGATTTCAGGACGGCTGGCGCGGGTTGCTGGAGAACCGGCGGCTGCAGTTGCGCAACGACGACCGCAACGACCGGCTGCTGGCCAAGGGCGGAACGATGCTCGGCACCGCCCGCGTACACCCCGACAAGCTGCGGGCCGGGTTGCCCCAGATCAAACAGACGTTAGACGACAACGGCATTGACGTGCTCATCCCGATCGGCGGCGAAGGCACGCTGACCGCCGCGCACTGGCTGTCCGAAGAGAACGTTCCGGTGGTCGGCGTGCCCAAGACGATCGACAACGACATCGACTGCACCGATGTGACTTTCGGCCACGACACGGCCTTGATGGTGGCAACCGAGGCCATCGACAGGCTGCACAGCACCGCGGAATCCCACCAGCGGGTGATGCTGGTCGAGGTGATGGGTAGGCATGCGGGCTGGATCGCGCTGAACTCCGGGCTGGCATCTGGCGCACACATGACGCTCATCCCTGAGCAGCCCTTCGACATCGAAGAGGTGTGCCGTCTGGTCAAACAGCGCTTCCAGCGAGGCGATTCGCACTTCATCTGTGTGGTCGCCGAGGGCGCCAAGCCCGTTTCGGGCTCGATGCAGTTGCGCGAGGGCGGACTCGACGAATTCGGTCACGAACGATTCACCGGCGTCGCCGCTCAGCTCGGCTGGGAAGTGGAAAAGCGCATCAACAAGGATGTCCGGGTGACCGTGCTGGGCCACGTGCAACGGGGCGGACAGCCGACGGCCTATGACCGGGTGCTGGCCACTCGGTTCGGCGTCAATGCCGCTGACGCCGCACATGCGGGCGAATACGGCCAGATGGTGTCGCTGCGCGGTCAGGACATCGGCCGTGTACCCCTGGCCGACGCCGTTCGACAGCTCAAGCTGGTACCGCAGAGCCGCTACGACGACGCCGCTGAGTTCTTCGGCTGAGGCCGGCCCGCTTCGCCCGGCTTCGCCGGTTTCGCGACCACCACGGGGCTTGTCGGTGGTGGCCCGCTTCGCCCGGCTTCGCCGGTTTCGCAACCACCACTAGGATCGAACGACATGACGGTCACTAGCGCTGAGCTGCTCGATTACGACGAGGTCATTGCACGCTTCGATCCGGTGCTAGGCCTCGAGGTACACGTGGAGCTGTCCACCGCGACGAAGATGTTCTGCGGCTGCGCGACCACGTTCGGCGCCGAGCCCAACACGCAAGTTTGCCCGGTCTGCCTGGGTCTGCCCGGATCGTTGCCGGTGCTCAACCGGGTCGCTGTCGAGTCGACGATTCGCATCGGGTTGGCGCTCAACTGCGAGATCGTTCCCTGGTGCCGCTTCGCGCGGAAGAACTACTTCTACCCGGACATGCCCAAGAACTACCAGATTTCGCAGTACGACGAGCCGATCGCCATCAACGGCTACCTTGAAGCGCCGCTCGAAGACGGCAGCACCTGGCGGGTAGAGATCGAACGTGCCCACATGGAAGAGGACACCGGCAAACTCACCCACCTCGGCAGCGAGACGGGCCGTATCCACGGAGCGACGACCTCGCTCATCGACTACAACCGCGCCGGTGTGCCGCTCATCGAAATCGTGTCCAAGCCCATCGAAGGTGCCGGTGCCCGGGCGCCACAGGTCGCGCGGGCCTATGTGACGGCGTTGCGAGACCTATTGCGCGCATTGGACGTATCCGACGTGAGAATGGATCAAGGTTCGATGCGCTGCGATGCGAACGTGTCGCTAAAGCCTTCAGGCGCAGCGAAATTCGGTACTCGGACCGAGACCAAGAATGTCAACTCGCTCAAGAGCGTTGAAGTTGCCGTCCGCTACGAAATGCAGCGCCAAGCTGCCGTCCTGGAGGCCGGTGGGCAAATCACCCAGGAGACGCGGCACTTTCACGAGGCCGGCTACACGAGCCCGGGACGGGTCAAGGAGACGGCGGAGGACTATCGGTACTTCCCCGAGCCCGACCTGGAGCCCGTCGCACCCAGCCGCGAATTGGTGGAGCAATTGCGCCACACCATTCCGGAATTGCCGTGGTTGAGCCGCAAGCGAATTCAGCAAGAGTGGGGCATCTCCGACGAGGTGATGCGCGATCTGGTCAATGCCGGCGCGGTGGACCTGGTGGCCGCGACCATTGCGCATGGCGCTTCGAGCAAGGAGGCGCGCTCGTGGTGGGGCAACTTCCTTGTGCAAAAGGCCAATGAGGCCGGCATCGGCCTGGACGAATTGGCCATCACCCCGGCTCAGGTCGTGGCCGTCGTGGCATTGGTGGAAGCGGGCAAGTTGTCCAACAAACTGGCCCGCGAGGTCGTGGAGGGCGTGCTGGCCGGGGAAGGTGAGCCCGACCAGGTGATGTCCGCCCGTGGCCTGGAACTGGTCCGCGACGATTCGTTGACCCAGGCGGCGGTTGATGAGGCCCTGGCCGCCAATCCGGAAGTGGCGGAAAAGATTCGCGCCGGCAAGGTCGCGGCCGCCGGCGCGATCGTCGGGGCGGTGATGAAGGCCACCCGCGGCCAGGCCGATGCGGCTCGGGTGCGGGAGTTGGTGCTGGTGGCCTGCGGCCAGGCCTAGCTTCGCTGAGTGTTCGCTGACCAATCGTGAGAAAGAGTGTCACAACCGGCGTTGTGCATCCATGATGTTGATGTGGTCGGTGAACCGTTCGAAGACATGATGGCGATGCTGGACGCGCCGGTGTTTGTGGTGACAACCCAGGCCGACGCGGTCCCGTCGGGTTGCCTGGTCAGTTCTGCCACCCAGACCAGCGTGCAGCCACCAAGTTTCATGATCGGGATGCCCACCACCAGCCGCATGGTGGGGCCGGCGAGCCGCTCCGACTGTGTCGCGGTGCACGTGCTGGCCCGTCGTCACCAGGCCCTGGCCGAACTCTTCGGTAGCCAAGCGGGCGAGGAGGCTGACAAATTCGAACGTTGCTCGTGGCGCGCCGGTCCCTACGGCATGCCGATTCTCGACGATGCGGCCGCGTGGTTCGTCGGCAAGATCTTGAGCCGCAGCGACGTTGGCGACCACGTGGCCTACCTGCTGGAGCCGATTGCTGTCTGGGCTCCCGATGCCCCGGAAGAACTGCTCTACCTGTCCGACCTCGATATTGAGGACTTCGAACCCGGCCAGGAGGAGCCGACCCGGTTCCACAAACCCGCTGAGGTGACGCGCCGATACGGCGTGCGATTCACCCTCGACTATCCCTAGTCGCGCCCTAGTAGGGGCCCGATCGTCAGGTCTTGTCGTCGTTGTTGCGGGGGAATCCGCCGCCCTGCGGGAACAGCGGAAACACCACGTCATCAAGCTTCTCGGCATCGCCGGCGGTCCTGTTGACCGTGGCGCCCCAGACGTTGCCGTCCGGTGACATGCGCAATGCCCAGGCATGTGCGTGCGTGTCTTTGCGCACCACATCCGGCTCACCGGTGACCGCCCCGGTCGACGCCGCGAGCCGGACCGCCACCGTCAGCTTGGTTTCAATCAGGTTGACCAGCACGGTCCCGTCCATCGCCGCGCACCCGGCCACGCCGGGTTTGTCCGGCCAGGTCCACACCGTGGAAACCTCTGAGTTCTTGTTAATGCGCTGCAACCGATCCGCGGTCGGCGTGCGATCGGCGATGTAGAGCGAGCCGTCGACGGGGTCGATGCACATGCCGCCCCCCGAGCCGACGCCGGCCAGCGCCGTGGTGGGCGGGGCTTGCCCGATCGTGGTGGGCTGCTCGATCCGCAGCACCTTGCCCGCCAGCGAATTGGGATCGGCGGCCATCTCTGGGCTACCCGCGTCTCCGGTCATGACGACCAGCGTGGTGGGGCTGGTGAAGATCAACGCGCCGGTATTGCCGGTGGGGCCCTTGGGGATACCGGCCAGGATGTCCTTGGGGACATCGCCGTCGGCGATGCGGATCACCCGGTTATCGGTGGGCGTGCTGATGTAGGCGTACATCAACCGGTCCTGCGAATAGGTCGGCGAGAGCACGATATCCATCAAGCCGCCATCGCCGGCCGGGTCGACCGGGATGACCACCTTCACCTTGGGTTCTGCGCTGACCGACACCTCCTTGACGGCGCCGGTGGTGCGCTCGGCCACCAGTGCGGACTTGCTGTCCAAGCCCATGATCAAGCCGCTGGTGCTGTCCAGGCAGCCCTGCATCACTCCGGGGGCCGGGCATTCCTTGGGGAATGGTGTCGGAGGCAGCGGCGGCGGGGGAGGAGGCGTCGAACTCGGCTGAGGCCGCAGTTCGGGGTTGGTGGTGAACGGCTGGGATTGGGCGTCGTTGAACCGCGCGCAGCCGCTCGATACCAACGTCACCGCGCACAACGCAGCGAGCGCGTACCGAATCGGCCGCCGTATCCGCATGACCGACAGGCTACGGACATTGTCTGCGGCGCCGCCACCGGCCGCCACCGTGCGTCGTCGAGGCGGTTGTGCTCGCAGGCCCACCGCACTGGTTTGGATGACCGCGGTCCCTCGGCTGAGGGCCGATTTGAGGGTACCGGCGGACCCGTCGGGTACGAAGTGCGGATTTAACAGGCGAAAGCGCCGCTCAAATCCCCAATTCAGGTCTAGTTGCCCTTACCCTGGCACGAGTGACCAGTTCGAATGACTCACGTTGGCAACGACCGGACGATTCCCCTGGACCGATCCCGGGACGCCCCGTCACGGCGAGCCTGGTCGACCCCGAAGACGACTTGACCCCTGCGAAGTACTCGAGTGACTTTGGCAGCGCCGGAACCACCACCGTCATCCCGCCATACGACCCGACCAACTCGGGAGCTGTGCCTTCGGGATACAACCTGATGGACGCGCAGGAACCGTTGCCCTACGTCCAGCCCCAGCCGGGCGCGCGCCACATCCCGGCGACGCCCGCAGCTCTGGACATGGACGAGGACGACGAGCGGATACGCGCCGCCAGCCGGCGCGGGACCCAAAACTTCGGCCTTCTGATCCTGCGGGTTGGGCTGGGGGCGGTGCTGATCGCGCATGGATTGCAGAAGTTGTTCGGCTGGTGGGGCGGCTCCGGGGTGACCGCGTTCAAGAACTCGCTCTCAGATGTGGGCTTTCAGCATGCCGACATCCTGGCCTACGTAGGCGCCGGCGGCGAGATCGTCGTGGGAGTGCTGCTGGTTCTGGGCCTGTTCACGCCGCTGGCCGGGGCGGGCGCACTGGCCTTCCTGATCAACGGCACGCTCGCCAACGTTTCGGCGCGGCCGCATTCACAGTTCTTCTACTTCCTGCCCGACGGCCATGAGTACCAGATCACCCTGGTTGTGATGGCCGTCGCCGTCATCCTGAGCGGTCCCGGCCGCTATGGCCTCGACGCGGGCCGCGGCTGGGCGCACCGGCCGTTCATCGGGTCCTTCGTCGCCCTGCTAACGGGCATCGCCGCCGGTATCGCGATATGGGTGTTGCTCAACGGGGTGAATCCAGTCGCCTGAGCCCGGCCTCACCGGTACGGATTGGGGACGCGCCCTGAGCTGGCTTCGGTCAGCTGCGGCAGAGTCGCGAAGGTGACCGCGGGCAACCGCAGTTCACCGCCATTTCTGAGTTGGGCCCGCGCCCAGGAACCGCGGTTAAACCGCAAACCTTCGATGTCATCCCAGGCCACGGTGGTACTGCCCAGCAATGTCCGCGCGGTCACCCCGTTCTCGTCGGCGACCGTCCGCAGCCGGATGATCAGCGCCGAAACCAGCACCGGGAGAAGGAGCAGCGGAGCGCTTGGCGGCCAGGCCAGCACCGGTATCAGCAGACCCAGCGTCGCAAAGCCAACCGCAAGGTGCGCAATGGGCGACACCCTGATCACCACCGCCGTTTGAGTAGTCACCCTCGTATCATTCCATCGCCGCGCAATCGGGTCCGTCTGGCCATGTCGGGGCGGTGGCGCCGGTGCGGACCGGCGCCGAAGCCGACGGTGAACACCAGCTCGAGGCCTCGGATTTGACGGTTGAGCTGTGCGAAGGCTACCGTCAGACGCTATGGATACCGCCGGAACCCCCGGAAAGCTTGTAGTACTTGGTCGGCGCGTTGTTGCCTGACTAGGTCAATCGAGCACCAACGCGCAACCCTCGTGCAGCAGCTGAGCTGACGGGGGTTTTTTGTTGCCTAACCAACGAGACTTCGACAGCGAAGCGGGACAAAGGACTAGAAGGACAGTGAGCGCACCGACCAAGCGACACTCCCCGACATCAGAGCCGCAGCCGCGCGGCGTGGCAGCTGGCGTGAACTCTTCGCCGGTTCACTCGAAACATGTTGCACCGGAGCAGCTTACCGGCGCCCAGTCGGTCATCCGGTCGCTGGAAGAACTCGACGTCGAGATCATCTTCGGGATTCCCGGCGGTGCCGTCCTGCCGGTGTATGACCCGCTGTTCGACTCGCAGAAGCTACGTCACGTGCTGGTCCGTCACGAACAGGGCGCCGGTCACGCGGCCAGCGGCTACGCGCATGCCACCGGCAAGGTCGGGGTGTGCATGGCGACCTCGGGCCCGGGCGCGACGAACCTGGTGACTCCGCTGGCCGACGCCCAGATGGACTCGATCCCGGTGGTCGCCATCACCGGTCAGGTTGGCCGCGGGTTGATCGGCACCGACGCCTTCCAGGAAGCCGACATCTCTGGCATCACGATGCCGATCACCAAGCACAACTTCTTGGTTCGCACCGGTGACGACATCCCTCGGGTGCTGGCCGAGGCCTTCCACATCGCGGCCTCGGGGCGCCCCGGCGCTGTGCTGGTCGACATCCCCAAGGACGTGTTGCAGGCCCAGTGCACGTTCAGCTGGCCGCCGCAGATGGATCTGCCGGGTTACAAGCCGAACACCAAGCCGCACAACCGGCAGATCCGTGAGGCCGCCAAGCTGATCGGGGCCGCGCGCAAGCCCGTGCTGTACGTGGGCGGCGGCGTCATTCGTGGCGAGGCGACCGAGCAGCTGGCCGAGTTGGCCGAACTGACCGGCATTCCGGTGGTCACCACCCTGATGGCGCGTGGCGCGTTTCCTGACAGCCACCGCCAGAACATGGGCATGCCGGGCATGCACGGCACGGTGGCCGCGGTGGCGGCCCTGCAGCGCAGCGACCTGCTGATCGCCCTGGGCACCCGCTTCGACGACCGGGTCACCGGAAAGCTCGACTCCTTCGCCCCCGAGGCCAAGGTGATCCACGCCGACATCGACCCTGCCGAGATCGGCAAGAACCGCAACGCCGATGTTCCGATCGTGGGTGACGTTCAGGCCGTTATCACCGAGCTGATCGCGATGCTGCGCCACTACGACATTCCGGGCAACATCGAGATGTCCGAATGGCTGGCGTACCTGGAGGGTGTGCGGGCGACGTATCCGCTGAGCTACGGACCTCAAAGTGACGGCAGCCTGGGCCCGGAATACGTGATCGAGAAGCTGGGCGAGATCGCCGGCCCCGACGCCATCTATGTCGCCGGAGTCGGGCAGCACCAGATGTGGGCGGCACAGTTCATCAAGTACGAGAAGCCGCGCACCTGGCTCAACTCCGGCGGGCTGGGCACGATGGGCTTCGCCATCCCGGCGGCCATGGGTGCCAAGATCGCGCTGCCCGACACCGAGGTCTGGGCGATCGACGGCGACGGATGCTTCCAGATGACCAATCAGGAACTGGCCACCTGCGCGATCGAGGGCATCCCGATCAAGGTCGCACTGATCAACAACGGCAACCTGGGCATGGTGCGGCAGTGGCAGAATCTGTTCTACGAGGAGCGCTACTCACAAACCGACCTCGCCACCCACTCACACCGCATCCCAGACTTCGTCAAGCTGGCCGAGGCCCTGGGCTGTGTGGGATTGCGTTGCGAGCGAGAAGAAGATGTCGCCGACGTGATCAACCAGGCCAGGGAGATCAGTGATCGGCCAGTGGTCATCGACTTCATCGTCGGTGCCGATGCGCAGGTCTGGCCGATGGTTGCCGCCGGAACCAGCAACGACGAGATCCAGGCGGCCCGCGGCATCAGCCCGCTGTTCGACGACGAGAGCGAAGGGCACGCCTGATGAGCACGAAGACTCACACCTTGTCGGTGCTGGTCGAAGACGAGCCCGGTGTGTTGGCGCGCGTCGCGGCGCTGTTCTCGCGGCGTGGTTTCAACATTGAGTCGTTGGCTGTGGGTGCTACCGAGCAGAAGGACATGTCGCGGATGACCATCGTGGTCTCCGCCGAGGCGACTCCGCTCGAGCAGATCACCAAGCAGCTCAACAAGTTGATCAACGTCATCAAGATCATCGAGCAGGATGACGACCACTCGGTGGCCCGGGAACTGGCGCTGATCAAGGTTCGGGCGGATGCGGGCACCCGCAGTCAGGTGATTGAAGCGGTAAATCTGTTCCGTGGCAAGATCATTGACGTATCGCCGGAATCGCTGACCATCGAGGCCACTGGCGACCGCGGCAAGCTGGAAGCGTTGCTTCGAGTACTGGAGCCGTTCGGCATCCGCGAAATCGCCCAGTCCGGAATGGTGGCGTTGTCCCGCGGTCCGCGCGGCATCGGCACCGCCGCCAAGTAAATTCGTACGTTTCGAAAAGACAAGTAAGAAGGAGATATTCACGTGGCAGACGTGTCATCCCAGGCATTGGAGATGTTCTACGACGATGACGCCGACCTTTCGATCATCCAGGGCCGCAAGGTCGGTGTGATCGGCTACGGCAGCCAGGGACATGCGCACTCGCTGAGTCTGCGCGACTCGGGTGTCCAGGTGCGGGTCGGGCTCAAAGAGGGCTCGAAGTCGCGGGCCAAGGTCGAGGAGCAGGGCATCGAGGTCGATACGCCGGCCAAGGTGGCCGAGTGGGCCGACGTCATCATGGTGCTGGCACCCGACACCGCCCAGGCCGAGATCTTTGCCAACGACATCGAGCCCAACCTCAAGCCCGGTGACGCCTTGTTCTTCGGTCACGGCCTCAACGTCCACTTCGGCCTGATCAAGCCGCCGGCCGACGTCACCGTGGCCATGGTGGCCCCGAAGGGGCCCGGCCACCTGGTGCGCCGTCAGTTCGTCGACGGCAAGGGCGTGCCGTGTCTGATCGCGGTCGACCAGGACCCGACCGGCAAGGGTGAGGCGCTGGCGTTGTCCTATGCCAAGGCGATCGGCGGCACTCGGGCCGGCGTCATCAAGACCACCTTCAAAGACGAGACCGAGACCGACCTGTTCGGCGAACAGGCCGTGTTGTGCGGTGGCACAGAGGAACTGGTGAAGACCGGTTTCGACGTGATGGTCGAGGCGGGCTACCCGCCGGAGATGGCCTACTTCGAGGTGCTGCACGAGCTCAAGCTGATCGTCGACCTGATGTACGAGGGCGGCATCGCCCGGATGAACTACTCGGTGTCGGACACCGCGGAGTTCGGTGGCTACCTGTCCGGTCCGCGCGTGATCGACGCGGGCACCAAGGAGCGGATGCGCGCCATCTTGCGCGACATCCAGAGCGGCGACTTCGTCAAGAAGCTGGTCGCCAACGTCGAGGGCGGCAACAAGCAACTCGAGGCGCTGCGCAAGGAGAACGCCGAGCACCCGATCGAGGTCACCGGTAAGAAGCTGCGCGACCTGATGAGCTGGGTGGACCGCCCGATCACCGAGACGGCCTAGCCCTTTGCGGCTCACGGCGCCGAGCGTCACACCAGCGTGGCGCTCGGCGATCGGGCTTAGCCGGAGGCGAGCCGATCGGCGGTGTGCACCACGCGGCGCGCCAGGTGGTCCAAAGCGTTGGCGGTCGGCTCGTCGATGTCGTTGATGTTGTCGTGGGTGGCCACCAGGCTCGTTCCGTAGGGATTGCCGTCGATGAACTTGAGCGCGTCGGTGTACCCCGGCGCCACGATGATGCCCCCGAAATGCATCAGCGTGACATACAACGTGAGCAGGGTGGTCTCTTGACCGCCGTGGGCGGTGTTGGTTGAGGTGTAGGCCGCGTAAATCTTGTCGGCCAGCTTGCCTTCGGCCCACAGCCCGCCGAGTGAGTCGAGGAACTCGCGCAGCTGTGCCGCGACCGATCCGAAATGGGTGGGTGAACCGAAAATGACCGCGTCGGCCCACACGATGTCGTCTCCGGTGGCAGCCGGAAGGTCTTTGGTCGCTTCGTAGTTGGCTGACCACGCGGGATTGTGGGCGAATGAATCGGGGTCGCGGGTTTCGGCGACGTGTCGCACCCGTACCTCGGCGCCGGCGGACTCGGCCGCGGCGGCGACGTGCCGCGCCATCGTTGTCCCGTGGCCGGTGGCCGAGTAGTAAATGACCGCGAGTTTTGTCATAGCGATAGCTTAGGCATTTCGGCAATCCCAAACTCGCGACGCAAGAGCGTGCGCGCACAGTAGTAGCCGGCCATGCCATGGACCCCGGCGCCGGGTGGGGTTGCGGCCGAACACAGGTACACCTTCGGAATCGGTGTGCGCCAAGGATTTAGCCGCGGGGTGGGGCCAGCCATCGCTCGCCAGACGGAGTTTGCCCCCACTGCGATGTCGCCGCCCACGTAGTTGGCGTTGTGCGCGGCCATCGCGGCCGCGGGCACGCTGCGAGCCGCCACCACGACGTCACGGAAGCCGGGCGCGAACCGTTCGACGACACGACACACCGCCTCGGTGGCATCGACGGAAAACCCCGCCGGCACATGGGCGTAGGTCCAAAATGGCCGGTGGCCGCCGTCGTCGACGCGGCCGGGATCGGACGTGTGGGGCGAGGACGCCAGCACCATCGGCCAATCGGCGTGGCGCCCGGCGGCGATTTCTGCTTCGGCGTGCGCCATCTGTTCGCGCGTACCGCCGAGGTGAAATGTCGGGGCCGTCGCGATCCGGTCATCCGACCACGGGATGTCGCCGTTGAGCACGAAGTCGACCTTGGCTACCCCGGATCCAAATCGGTACCGGCGCAATGCGGTCGCGTACCGGTTGGGGATCGTGTCCCGATACACCTGCAGCAATGCCGTGGGTGCGGTGTCGAAGACGGCGACGCCCTGGGGCGGTTCGGTCACCTCGATCCCGGCGGTCATCTCGCCGCCGTGCGCGCGCAGATCGGCGATCAGCGCGTCGGGAATCACCTGGCTGCCGCCGATCGGGATGGGCCAGCCGACCCTATGGGCCAGGGTGGCCAGCATCAGCCCCGCGCCGGCCGACACCAGCGAAGGCAGCGGCGAAATAGCGTGGGCAGCAACGCCGGTGAACAATGCGCGGGCATCTTCGCCAGCGAGTCCGCGCCATGCTGGGGTGCCCTGCGCCAGGACGCGTAGACCCAGATGCATGGCGGGGCGCAGCGCGGTGGGTACCGACCGCTTGTCGCCGAGTAGCAAATCGACCGCGGCGTCGCAGTTCTCTACGAGCGGGCCCAGCAAGCGCTCCCAGGATGGGCCATGCTCGAGTTCGGCGCAGGTTTGCCGCAGATCGCGGTAGGCGATCGCCGCTGGGCGGTCCGGCAGCGGGTTGGCATAGGAGATGTGCGGCACGGCCAGCCGCACGCCCCGGGCGGCCAGATCGAACTCGACAAAAAACGGCGACGCCGGCGCCAGTGGGTGCACCGCTGAGCACACGTCGTGCAGGACTCCGGGAAATTCGAAGTCAGCTGCCGTGCGGGAGCCGCCACCGAAGGTCTGTTGGGCCTCTATGACCTGCACTCTTAGACCTGTGCGAGCACAGATCACCGCTGCGGTCAACCCGTTGGGCCCGCTGCCGACGACGGTGACGTCCACCCCATGATTACAGCCGACTACGCTGGCCGCGTGAACCTCCCTGTTGTGTTAATAGCCGACAAACTTGCTCAATCAACAGTCGCTGCCCTGGGAGACCAGGTCGAGGTGCGCTGGGTGGACGGTCCTGACCGGGAAAAGCTGCTGGCCGCGGTGCCCGAGGCCGACGCGTTGTTGGTGCGTTCGGCCACCACGGTCGACGCCGAGGTACTTGCCGCGGCGACCAAGCTCAAGATCGTCGCGCGCGCCGGCGTGGGGCTGGATAACGTCGACGTGGATGCGGCTACCACGCGCGGTGTGCTGGTGGTCAACGCTCCCACCTCCAACATTCACAGCGCCGCCGAGCATGCGATGGCGCTGCTGCTGGCCGCCGCTCGCCAGATCCCGGCCGCCGACGCCTCATTGCGCGAGCACACCTGGAAGCGGTCATCGTTTTCCGGTGCGGAGATCTTCGGCAAGACCGTCGGGGTGGTGGGTCTGGGCCGGATCGGGCAGTTGGTCGCACAGCGGGTCGAGGCGTTCGGTGCCCATGTGGTCGCCTACGACCCCTACGTGTCGCCCGCGCGCGCGGCTCAGCTGGGCATTGAGCTGCTGCCCCTGGACGACCTGCTGGCCCGTGCCGACTTCATCTCGGTGCACCTGCCCAAGACGCCCGAGACGGCCGGCCTGCTCGGCAAGGAGGCGCTGGCCAAGACCAAGCCCGGCGTCATCATCGTCAACGCCGCACGCGGCGGACTGATCGACGAGTCAGCGCTGGCGGAGGCCATCACCAGCGGCCACGTCCGTGGGGCCGGGCTCGACGTGTTCGCCACCGAACCGTGCACCGACAGCCCGCTGTTCGAGCTACCGCAGGTCGTGGTCACACCGCATTTGGGGGCCTCCACCGCCGAGGCCCAGGACCGGGCCGGAACCGACGTCGCCGCCAGCGTGAAGCTGGCGCTGGCCGGTGAGTTCGTTCCCGACGCGGTGAACATCGCCGGTGGTGCGGTCAACGAGGAGGTGGCCCCGTGGCTGGATCTGGCCTGCAAACTCGGGGTACTGGCCGCCGCGCTGTCCGATGAACCACCGGTGTCGCTGTCGGTTCAGGCCCGTGGCGAGCTGGCGTCTGAAGACGTCGAGGTGCTCAAGCTGTCGGCACTGCGCGGTATGTTCTCGGCGGTCGTCGAAGGCCCGGTGACCTTCGTCAATGCGCCGGCGCTGGCCGCCGAACGCGGTGTTTTCGTCGAGATCAGCAAGGCCTCCGAGAGCCCCAACCACCGCAGCGTCGTCGACGTGCGTGTCGTCGGGGCGGACGGCTCGGTGGTGAGCGTCTCGGGCACGTTGTACGGCGCGCAGTTGACCCACAAGATCGTTCAGATCAACGGCCGGCACTTCGACCTGCGGGCCGAGGGGACCAACCTGATCGTCAACTACGTCGACCAGCCGGGGGCTTTGGGCAAGATCGGCACGCTGCTGGGTGCGGCCGGGGTGAACATCCATGCCGCGCAGCTCTCCGAGGACGTGGAGGGCCCGGGCGCCACCGTTCTGCTGCGCCTGGACCAGGATGTGCCTGAGGATGTGCGTTCGGCCATCGCCGCCGCGGTGGGCGCCAACAGGCTTGAAGTTGTCGATCTCTCGTGAGCCGCGGCGGTGACGGCGTGCAGCGAAACGACGTGGGGGCAGGAGAGCGATACCGATGAAATTAGCGATCGTTGCCGGTGACGGGATCGGTCCCGAGGTGGCGGCCCAAGCGGTCAAGATCCTCGACGTGGTCCAGCCGGGTGTCGAGAAGACGAACTATGACCTGGGTGCACGGCGTTTTCATGCCACCGGCGAGATATTGCCGGATTCGGTGATCGCGGAGTTACGCGAGCACGATGCCATCTTGTTGGGCGCGATCGGTGACCCGTCGGTGCCCAGCGGCGTGCTCGAGCGGGGTCTGCTACTACGGCTTCGATTCGAGCTGGACCACCACATCAATCTTCGTCCGGGTCGGCTGTATCCGGGAGTGAAGAGCCCGTTGGCGTTGGAGCCGGGCAATCCCGAGATCGACTTCGTGGTGGTGCGTGAGGGAACGGAAGGCCCTTACACCGGAAACGGCGGCGCGATCCGGGTCGGCACGGCCAATGAGGTTGCCACCGAGGTCAGCGTGAACACCGCGTTCGGGGTGCGCAGAGTGGTGCGGGACGCCTTCGAACGAGCCATGCGGCGGCGCAAGCACCTGACCCTGGTGCACAAGAACAACGTGCTGACCTTTGCGGGCTCGCTGTGGTGGCGGACCGTGCAGGAGATCGGCGAAGAGTATCCCGATGTCGAGTTGGCCTACCAGCACGTCGATGCGGCGACCATCCACATGGTTACCGATCCCGGCCGCTTTGACGTGATCGTCACCGACAACTTGTTCGGCGACATCATCACCGACCTGGCGGCGGCCGTGTGCGGTGGAATCGGCCTGGCCGCCAGCGGAAACATCGATGCGACCCGGACCAACCCGTCGATGTTCGAGCCGGTGCACGGAAGTGCGCCCGATATCGCCGGTCAGGGCATCGCCGATCCGACCGCGGCCATCATGTCGGTGTCGCTGCTGCTTGCCCACCTGGGCCTGGACGACGCGGCTAGCCGGGTGGATCGGGCGGTCGAGGGTTACTTGGCAACTCGCGGGAACGAACGGCTTGCCACCGCCGCAGTCGGCGAGCGGATTGCGGCCGCTCTCTAGGCTCCAACCCGGGCGGACGTAGCCGGGTGGGAACCAGCGGTATCGCTGCCAGCGGGAACAACCCGCACAGTCCCCAGGCCAGTGGGTAGGCAGCCGTGGTGATCAGCGCACCGAAGATGGGAGGCCCGGCGGCCGCCATCAGGCGCTGAGTGGTGTTTTGAACGCCCAATGCGCGTCCGCTCCAGTACGGCCCGGCGTATTCCGTGATCGCGGTTGCCTGCAGCCCATTGTCGAGCACTGCGATCACCGTGATCGTGATCATCAGTAGGACGTCATACCGGGAGCCCTCGTCGTCGACGAGCGCGAGCAGGAACAGGGCGGCAGCCGACGCGATCGCGATGACGCGCACCGGTCGCATCCGCGAACCCACGCGGTCGGACCAGCGGCCTACCGCGATGCGGCCCAGCGCGCCCAGCAGCTGCGAGACGGTCACCAGGATTCCGGCAGTGGCAACCGGCCAGCCGTGATGATTCATCAGCCAAACCAGCATGAACGTGACGGTCACGGTCTGGGGCATCATCAGCAGCGCCGAGGACGCATGAATTCGCCACAACACCGCCGAACCCCGATACGGGCTGGCAAGTTCTTCCTTGCTGGCCACTTTGCGGGACTTGCGGGGCGGGTCGACCACGCCGACCAGGCTGGCTACCGCGGCGATCGTGCAAAAGGCAGCGGGAAACATCAACGCGTTGTGAATGCTGTGTTCGGCCAGCTCGGGGATCACCAGCGCACCTAGGGCGATTCCCAGTGGTTGCGCCGTCTGACGGATACCCATCGCCAACCCACGTTGATGGGGCGGAAACCAGCCGGACACCAACCGGCCGCCGGCGCTGTTACAGCTGGCGGCCGCCATGCCGCCGAGGAACAGATAGATGCCCATCAACAACAGCGAATCCACCGATGCCGCGGCATAGGCGGCGATCGCGGTGAGCGCCGAGCCCACGGTCATCACGATCTGCTCGCCGACGTGGTCCAACACATAGCCCCAGGCGACCAGCGTTACCACCATGCCCCAGCTGGGCATGGACGCCAGCAGACCCGCCTCGGCCAGCGGGGTGTCGCGCGCGTTTTCCAACCGGGGGATCAGGAAGGCGACACCGTTGATGAATAGAAATGAGCTTGCTGTGACGATCAGCGAGACGAGCACAATCCACCACCGCGCGGAAAGACTCAGTTCCTGTGTGGCGCTCGACTCATCAGGCACTAGCTAATGCTTGCACACCTCTGCGCTGTCGGGTGGCGCAGCGGGATCGGCGGACTCGGCGCAGGGCGCCATCGAATCGCTTTCCAGTAAGATCGCCGGGCCGCAGCGCGCCCAGGCCCGCTGGGTGGGATTGCGGGGCTTCTCATCGGGCCGTGCCAGCCCGAATCGTCGCCCCGCTAGGCTCATCCGAATGCGCCTTGGACGTATTGCCAGCCCTGACGGGGTCGCCTTCGCGAGCATCGAAGGCGAGTTAGACAATCCGGGTGCGATGACCGCCCGGGAGATCGCGGAGCACCCTTTCGGGACGCCGAACTTCACCGGCCGCTCGTGGCCGTTGGCCGATGTGCGGCTGCTGGCCCCGATACTTGCCAGCAAGGTGGTCTGTGTCGGCAAGAACTACACCGATCACATCGCGGAGATGGGCGGCCAAACCGGTCCGACGCCGGCGGATCCGGTGATATTCCTCAAGTCCAACACGGCGATCGTCGGTCCGAACGTGCCGATTCGGTTGCCCGCCAACGCATCACCAGTCCACTTCGAAGGCGAACTGGCGATTGTGATCGGCCGGCCGTGTAAGGACGTCTCGGCCGCGCAGGCGGTCGACAACATCCTCGGCTACACCATCGGCAATGACGTGTCCGCCCGCGATCAGCAGAAATCCGACGGGCAATGGACCCGGGCCAAAGGCCATGACACATTCTGTCCGGTCGGGCCATGGATCGTTACCGATGTCGACCCTGCCGACCTCGAACTGCGCACCGAAGTCAATGGTGCGGTCAAGCAGCACGCGCGTACCTCGCTGATGATCCACGATGTGGGTGCCATCGTGGAGTGGATCTCGGCGGTAATGACATTGCTGCCCGGTGATCTCATCCTCACCGGAACACCCGCGGGGGTCGGTCCCATCGAAGACGGTGACACCGTCTCCATCACCATCGAGGGGATCGGCACCCTGACCAACCCCGTAGTCCGTAAAGGAAAGTCGTGACTTCATCCAGCGTCCGGGTCCGATTCTGCCCGTCGCCCACCGGTATCCCTCATGTTGGAATGGTTCGCACCGCGCTGTTCAACTGGGCCTATGCCCGGCACACCGGTGGCACCTTTGTTTTTCGCATCGAGGACACCGACGCCGCACGCGATAGTGAGGAAAGCTATCTCGCCCTGCTCGACGCGTTGCGCTGGCTGGGCTTGGACTGGGATGAGGGGCCCGAGGTGGACGGGCCCTACGGGCCCTATCGGCAGTCGCAGCGCACCGAGATCTATCACGACGTAGTGGCCAAGCTGTTGACGGCGGGTGAGGCCTATTACGCCTTCTCGACGCCCGAGGAGGTCGAAGCCCGCCACATCGCCGCCGGCCGCAACCCCAAGTTGGGTTACGACAACTTCGACCGTCAGCTGACCGATTCCCAGCGCGCGGCCTACCTGGTCGAAGGCCGTAAGCCAGTGGTGCGGCTGCGGATGCCCGACACCGATCTGGCTTGGCATGACCTGGTGCGTGGGCCGACCACCTTCGCGGCGGGCTCGGTGCCCGACTTCGCGTTGACCCGGGCAACCGGAGATCCGTTGTACACCTTGGTCAACCCCTGCGACGACGCGCTAATGAAGATCACCCACGTGCTGCGCGGCGAGGACCTGCTGCCGTCCACGCCGCGCCAGATCGCGCTATACCAGGCGCTGATGCGCATCGGGATTGCCGAGCGCGTTCCGGAATTCGCGCACTTGCCAACGGTATTGGGGGATGGGACCAAAAAGCTCTCCAAGCGGGACCCGCAGTCCAATCTGTTTGCCCACCGCGACCGGGGCTTCATTCCCGAAGGCTTGCTCAACTACCTTGCGCTGCTCGGCTGGGCCATCGCCGATGACCACGATCTGTTCAGCCTGGATGAGATGGTGGCCGCGTTCGATGTGGCCGACGTGAATTCCAACCCGGCGCGCTTCGATCAGAAGAAGGCTGACGCGATCAATGCCGAGCACATCCGGATGCTCGACGTCGCGGATTTCACCGCCAGATTGCGCGCGTACCTGGATACCCACGGCCATCAGCTCGCGCTGGACGACGCGGCGTTCGCCGTCGCCGCGGAGTTGGTGCAGACCCGCATCGTGGTACTCGAGGATGCGTGGGCATTGCTGAAGTTCCTCAATGACGACCGGTACGCGATCGACCCCAAAGCCGCGGCCAAGGAGCTGGGGCCCGACGCCGGCCCAGTGCTAGACGCCGCTATCGCGGCGCTTGACGGTGCGGCCGACTGGACCACTGCCGACATCGAGGCGGCCCTCAAGACCGCGTTGATCGAGGGTATGGCCCTCAAACCGCGCAAGGCGTTCGGCCCGATCCGGGTTGCCGCCACCGGCACCACGGTTAGTCCGCCGCTGTGTGAATCACTGGAACTGCTCGGCCGCGAACGTAGTTTGGGCAGGCTCCGATCGGCGCGCGATCAGGTCGGTTCGCCCTAGTGTGACGAGAATCGAAGGCGCCATGCGCAATACCGGCTGAGTCTTTGGTAGTGTGCACGTCGGCCGACAATGGTTGGCAGTAGTGGGGTCGCGATGCGGGTAAATCTCGCAGATCCGCTCTGACCAGCTGTTTTAGGCCAAAATGGGGTATGGTGTAATTGGCAACACAGCTGATTCTGGTTCAGCCATTCTAGGTTCGAGTCCTGGTACCCCAGCAAAAGCCCACCAGTGCAAGCGATTAGGTGGGCTTATCCGGGTGAGCTATGCTGACTGCTCGGATTGGTTCTGGCCCCGTCGTCTAGCGGCCTAGGACGCCGCCCTCTCACGGCGGTAGCGTGGGTTCGAATCCCATCGGGGCTACAACAGAACAAGTGCGTTACCGGTCGGTCCGACCGGTACCCAGCACAGCCGGCGCGGTGCTGCCTCCGACCGGCATGGGCGGCAGCCCGAGCTTGCGGTGGTCCCAGGATCGGGTTCGGTGGCTGAGGATCCGAACGCCGACGCGTTTGTTCATCATCTGGTCGACCATGGGCTTCACGTCGTCGGTGTAGGGCCCGGTGTAGCGTTCCCACACGCTGACCCCCACCCGGTGCAGCGCCTCGGGATCGTCGATTATCTCGGCGACACCCTCGAAGGAAACCCCGCGCAACGTGTCATAGGTATTGCCGTCTTCGAGCAGGAAGCTCACCCGCGGATCCCGTTTGAGATTGACGGCCTTTTGTGACTTGGCCTTGGTCTCCAGCCAGATCTCACCGTCGACCACGGCGTACCACATCGCGGTCAGGTGGGGCTGGCCGTTCGGCCCGATCGTGGCCAGTGTGCCGGTGCGACTGGTGGTGACGAAGTTGGCGATTTCAGCCTCGGACATGACGATGTCTGCGCGCTGCTTTGTTCCCATTCGGTCAGTGTGGCAGGCACGGGCTCAATCCCTACCGGCGGACGGCCTGCCAGCAGCGACCGCGGTGCCGCGAACTTCGGTGACCGCCCCGGCCGCGGGCCATGGTAGAAAGCCGAAACAGCAGCTCAACAATTCTCTGAAGGGGGCTAGCGGTGTCGCTGAATACCCGTCTCACAGAATTCCTCGGAGTCCAACACCCGATCCTGCTGGCACCGATGGCAATGACGTCGGGGGGCCGGCTCGCTGCGGCGGTGACCGCCGCGGGTGGCCTGGGCCT
This sequence comes from Mycobacterium ulcerans subsp. shinshuense, assembly GCF_002355775.1. Lineage (NCBI taxonomy): Bacteria > Bacillati > Actinomycetota > Actinomycetes > Mycobacteriales > Mycobacteriaceae > Mycobacterium > Mycobacterium ulcerans. The sequence goes on from NZ_AP017624.1 coordinate 1,866,439, forward strand.
GATCGGTGGAGGCTATGGCGAGGCCGAGTGGCTGCAGCGCCAGTTGGAGCAGGCGCAGGGGCAACGGGTCGGATGTGGGTTCATTACCTGGAGCCTCGCCCGCAATCCCGAGCTGCTCGACCTGATCCTGGCCGCGAACCCGGCGGCGATCATGTTGTCGTTCGGTGATCCACACAACTTCGCCGGCCCCATCCACGATGCCGGCATTCCGCTGATCTGCCAAATACATACCCGCGAGCAGGCGCTGCGTGTGCTGGAAGTCGGTCCGGACATCATCGTGGCCCAGGGCAGCGAGTCAGGTGGACACGGAATGAGTGTGCGCTCCACTTTCACGCTGGTTCCCGACGTGGTGGACCTGGTTGCCCAACGCTCGGCCGAAACGCTGGTCGTGGCGGCCGGGGGGATCGCCGATGGCCGCGGGCTGGCAGCAGCGCTGGCGCTGGGCGCAGACGGCGCCCTGGTGGGTGCCAGATTCTGGGCTTGCCCAGAGGCGCTGGTATCGCCGCGAGCCCACCAGCGGGCGGTGGAGGCCAGCGGGGACGACACCATCCGTACCCGCGTCTACGACATTGTGCGGCAGCGGGATTGGCCGGCGGAATACGATCTTCGGTTGCTCAGCAACTCGTTGAGCCAGGCATGGCATGGCAACGAATCCGAACTGATACGGCGACTGCCGGACCTGCTGGGCGCCTTCGAAAACGCGGTCGCGGCAGAGGACTTCGAGATGGCCACGGTGCTGGTTGGCGAGGCGGTAGGTCTGATCTCGAGAGTTGGCCCCGCCGCTGACATCGTGTCCGAGATGGTCTGCGATGCCACCCGGATACTGAACCGGTCGGGTTAGCCGCCGGCGGCGGGCACGTTCGACGTCAAGCCAGCACAGACGTCGCGGCCGCACCGGGACTGGCCGTAACGGCCGGCGGCGAAGCGGCGTGCGTGGGTACCCGGCGCGGCCACCAGAACCAGCGGCCGAGCAGGGCCGCGATGGCGGGCATCATGAAAGAGCGGACAACCAGGGTGTCGAACAACAGTCCGATCATGATGGTGGTGCCGACCTGGCCGACCACGCGCAGGTCGCTGGTGAGCATGGAGCCCATCGTGAAGGCAAACACCAGTCCGGCGATGGTGACGACGCGGCCGGTGCTGGCCATGGCTCGGATCATGCCGGTCTTGAGGCCGGCGCCGATCTCTTCCTGGAATCGGGCGACCAGCAGCAGGTTGTAGTCCGATCCGACGGCCAGCATGACGATCACGGCCATGGGCAGCACCAGCCAGTGCAGCGGCATGTGCAAGATGTGCTGCCACAACAGGACCGAGAGTCCAAAGGCGGCGCCCAGCGAGAGTGCCACCGTGCCGACGATGACCGCGGAGGCCACAACGCTTCTGGTGATGGCCAGCATGACCACGAAGATCAGACACAGGGTGGCCACCACCGCGATCAGTAGGTCATAGGTGCTGCCCTCGCTGATGTCCTTGTAGGTGGCCGCGGTGCCGGCCAGGTAGATGTTGGCGGCTGCCAGTGGGGTTCCTTTCACCGCCTCGCTCGCGGCCAGCAGGATCGGGTCGATGTGGGCGATTCCCTCGGCGGTGGCGGGATCGCCCTTGTGGGTGATGATGAACCGGGCCGCGGTGCCGTCGGGGGATAGGAACAGGGTCAGACCCCGTTGAAAGTCGGGATTGTCGAAGGCTTCCGGCGGCAGATAGAAGGAGTCGTCGTTCTTGGAGGCGTCGAGGGCCTGCCCCATGACGGTGGCGTTGCGGGTCATGTCGTCCGTTTGGGTGATCAGTGCCGAGAAGGTGCTGGCCGTGGTTTGGGTGAGGCTCTTCACGGTTTGCATGGTGGCGATCATCGGGGACAGCAGGGCGAGCAGTTTGGGTTGGAGTTCGTCGATGCGATCGAGGTCGTCGGTGAGCGTGCCGACGTCTTCGCTGAGCTTGTCGACGCCGTCGATCGCGTCGAACAGGGACCGCAGTGACCAACAGATCGGGATGTCCGAACAGTGGCGTTCCCAGTAGAAATAGCTTCTGATGGGTCGCCACAGGTCGTCGAATTCGGCGATCTGATCACGCAGTTGATCGGTGTTGGCCTGCATCTGCTTGTTGTGGGTGAGCATGTCGTGGCTGGCGTCGTTGAGCTGTTGGGTCAGTTCTTGTTGGCGCGCCGCGATATCGATCATGTGTTGCAGCTCATCGTGATGGTGTACATGTCGGCGACGCGGGCTTTGAGGTAACCCATGTTCTCGATGGTCATGGCGTTTTGCATGTTGAGCTGAAACGGGATCGAGCTGTGGTCGAGCGGTGAGCCCAGTGGCCTGGTGATGCCTTGGACACGTGCGATGCCGGGAAGGTGGAACACGCCTTTGGCGATCCGGTCCAGCAGCATCATGTCGGTGGGATTGCGCAGATCGTGGTTCGCCTCGATCATCAGCACTTCGGGTTCCATGCGGGCCGGGGGGAAGTGGCGGTCCGATGCGCGGTAGCCGATGTTGGAGGGGGCGCCGGCCGGGATGTAATGGCGCTCGTTGTAGTTGGTTTGGTACTTGGGCAGGGCGAGCAGTCCGATCAGCGAGATCAGTGCCGCGGCGACCAGGACCGGGCCCGGCCAGCGCACCACGATGGTGCCGATGCGACGCCAACGCCGGGTTGTGGTGGCGCGTTTGGGTTCGAATACGCCGAATTTGGTTGTTAGGGCGATGACTGCCGGCGCCAGGGTCAATGAGGCCAGGATCACCGCCAGCAGACCGATCGAGCATGGTGACCCGAGGGTTTGGAAGTAGGGGAGCCTGGTGAAGCTCAGGCAGTACATCGCTCCGGCGACGGTCAGCCCGGATCCCAAGACGACGTGACTTGTCCCGCGGAACATGGTGTAGTACGCGAGCTCTCGGTCCTGGCCGGCCATCCGGGCCTCTTGGTAGAGGCCGACTAGAAAGATGATGTAGTCCGTCGACGCCGCGATCGTCAGTGCCGTCAAGACATTGATGGCGAAGGTCGATAGGCCAATCAGGTCGTTGGCGGCCAGCGCAGCGATCACGTCGCGTGCCGCAAGCAGCTCGATCCCGACTGTGAGCAGCATCACCACAACGGCCGCAATCGATCGATAGGCGATCAACAGCACGATGGTGATCACCGCAATCGTGACCGCGGTCAACCGTTGCAGACTGCTGTTGCCGGACGTGTCTTGATCGGCGCCGAGTGCACCGGGGCCGGTCAGGTAGGCCTTGATTCCGGGCGGCGGCGGCACATCGTCGAGGATCCGCGCAACTGCGGCAACGGAATCGTTGGTTCTGGCACTGCCCAGGCCACCGGTGAGGTACAGCTGCACATAGGTGGCCTTGCCGTCGACGCTTTGCGAACCCGCGGCCGTGAGCCTGTCGCCCCAGAAATTGTCGATGTGTTGGATGTTCGTCTTGTCCTGCGACAGCTTGGCAATTAGTGCGTCGTAGTAGCGGTGAGCTTCGTCGCCGAGTTTGGCATTGCTCTCCAGCACGATCATCGTGGTGTTGTCGGAGTCGAACTGCTGAAAGTCTTTGCCGATGCGCCGCATCGCGATCGGTGACGGAGCATCACTGGGGCTCAACGACACCGAATGCTCTTTGGCGACCTCTTCTAGTTGTGGTGCCAGCAGGTTGGCGCCGACGGTGAGCGCGATCCAGAGCAAAATGACCGGTAGCGAAAACTTTTGGATAGTCCGGGCGATAAAGGGGCGCCCCGCGCTGTGTGCCGGCGTCACGCAGATTTCACTAGGCAACTAGTCGCGGCATCGTGGGCATCGGCCGTGCGCTCGGCGCGGACCACGCCGTTGACGGTGATGCGACAGCTCAGGGTCGCGCTGTTGCCCTGCGCCACGAGATGGGCAACCACCGAGGTCAGTGTGGTCACGATGGTCAACGACCACGGGATCGCGGCGTTGGCGACTTCGTGTGGTTCGGCCTGGGCATCGAGGTAATTGACCGTGACGACCGTTCCCGGAGGACCAACAGGGCTCCGGCGTTGTTGATTAGCAGGCTTGTGAGCTGGGTTGATGATCTTTGGTGCCGCGCTATTGGGGCCGGAGTGTAGGCACGGGCTATCTGGAGAACGATCGAGTTGGTTACTGTTCGTCGTTGGTCTGGAGTTGCCCGTGCCTATCGTTTCAGTATTGCCTGTGTCGTCGGTTCCAGAGGTGTTCGACCGCTGGAGTCCTGGTGAGCGCAGCGAGCTCATCGGATCGGAGTTTCTCGATGTGTTGGCCTCGGTGCCAGACCCGAGGGGCCCACGCGGTCGGAGGTATTCGCTGATGGCTTTGTTGGCGATCGCGGTTCTGGCCACTGCCGCGGGGATGCGCGGCTATGCTGGTTTTGCCACATGGGCGGCCACCGCTCCCGATGATGTGTTGGCCCAATTAGGGGTCCGGTTCCGGCGGCCCAGTGAGAAGACCTTCCGCGCTGTTTTGTCTCGGCTAGACCCCGCCGACCTCAACGCCAGGATGGGCAGTTACTTCACTGCACACGTGGCCAGCAGCGACCCCAGTGGATTGGTGCCGATCGCGTTGGACGGCAAGATGCTGCGTGGTGCTTTACGCGCCAAAGCGACAGCCACGCATCTCGTGTCGGTGTTCGCCCACCGTGCCCGATTGGTGCTCGGTCAACTCGCTGTCGCCGAGAAAAGCAATGAAATTCCCTGCGTACGTGCCCTGCTCACGCTGCTGCCGGGTAGCTTGCGGTGGCTGGTCACCGTGGATGCGATGCATACCCAGGTCGTCACCGCGAAGTTGATCTGCGCCACCTTGAAGTCGCACTACCTGATGATCGTCAAGTCCAACCAAGCCAAAATACTTGCGCGTATCACCGCGCTGCCCTGGGCCGAGGTGCCCGCAGCCGCTACCGACGACTCCCGCGGCCACGGCCGTGTCGAGACCCGCACCCTGCAAATCATCACCGCTGCACGAGGAATCGGCTTCCCCTACGCAAAACAAATCATCCGGATCACTCGTGAACGCTTGATCACCGCCACCGACCAGCGCAGCGTGGAGGTGGTCTATGCCATCTGCAGCCTGCCGTTCGAGCACGCCCGCCCTACCGCGATCATGACCTGGATGCGTCAACACTGGGGAATCGAGAACAGCCTGCACTGGATACGCGACGTCACCTTCGACGAAGACCGTCAAAGGGCACATACCGGAAACGGCGCACAGGTCCTAGCAACGCTACGCAACACCGCGATCAATCTGCACCGCCTCAACGGCGCCGACAACATCGCCGAAGCCTGCCGGATCACCGCTTTGACCGCCAACCGCCGCCTAGACCTCCTCAATCCACAATTCCCCAGCTCACAAGCCTGCTAATCAACAACGCCGGAGCCCTGGGAGGACCAAAAACCTCGTAGCGAACGTACTTCGGGTTGAACGCGACAATGGCGTCGGAGTTGCCCGCATCCGGCACATATCGATGTGAGCCGAAGACGCCATGCAAGCGCATTACCACCGATGCCCCGACAATTGCGACGAGGATCATCACGATCGGCACCCACATTCGCCTAAAAAGGCTGACCATTGAACCCCCGTTCGGTATCGCCCGGTCGTCGCGTTATGCGACGAACCCATCGTGACCATGAGGGCACCGTGATTGCGCCGCGAGGCGGGTAAATTCTTGCATTTCATCGGACCGGCTCGCGCCCGAATCCTGGGAACAAAGCGGGTGAAACTACGCGCTGGGGCGGGTCCGCCGCCGAGAGGGCGTCATCGGGTCGCGGTGCCCGAAGGCGACATCGCTCAGGTGGGCGCATTATCGAGCTGCGGGATGGTCCGGTTTCCGGTCAATTCCTTGTAGACGGCCGCGATGGCTTTTACCGTCGGCTCGACATCAGCGATGTCGTGGCCCGCGGTTGAGATCAAGCGCAGTTGAACGATCCCGGGCGGTACCACCGGATAGGTCACCGCTGAGCAGAATATTCCGTGCTTATGGCGCAATTCGGTCAAGAATGCGAGAGCCGACAGCGGGTCCATCGGCAGGTACACCGGCGTGATGAGAGAGTTCGCTTTCCCGATGTTGAGACCTTCTTCGGTCAGCGAGGCCTGAAGTTTGCCGGCCACCGCGTGCGCTCGTCGGCGCAGGTCGTCGCTACGCCGCAGCAACCCCAAACGCACCCGGTTACCCGCGACGATCGGCCAGGGCAAGCCGCGGGAGAAGATCTGGGACCGCATCGTGTAGCGAAGCTTCCAAATGACATCGGCCTGTGATGCGACGAATGCTCCGGCGCCCGCGGCGGCCTTGGTGAAGGTGCCGAAATAGAGGTCGATATCGTCCTGGACGCCCTGTTGTTCCCCGGTGCCGCCGCCGTTGGGGCCGAGAACGCCGAATCCATGTGCGTCGTCAACGAGCAACCGGAAGTCGTACTGCTGCTTGAGTGCCGCGATTTCGCGCAATGCGCCCTGATCGCCGGACATTCCGAAGACTCCCTCTGTGACCACCAACACCCCGGAGTCGGGGCCCCGCACCCGGTTGATTTCGGCCAGGTGTGTCTCGAGTTGGTCAATGTCGTTGTGGGCGAACATTCGGGTCCGTTCACCGCGTTTACGGTGCAATCGAATCCCATCGATGATGCAGGCATGGTTTTCCGCATCCGACACGATCCAGTCCACCTCGGTGGTCAGGGAGTCAATCAGCGAGATCATGCCTTGATAGCCATAGTTGAGGACCAGTGCTGCCGGTTTTTGCGCATAGTCGGCCAGTTCGCTCTCGAGTAGCTCGAGATCGTCGGTTTCGCCGGACATCATTCTCGAGCCCATGGAGTCGCCAGTCCGTAGCGGCCTGCGAACTCGGCATCGGCCGCCCGGACTTCGGGATGATCGGCCAGCCCAAGGTAGTTGTTGAGGTTCCAGATGATGTATTCATCGTCGCGCCACGTCATTCGCGTGCCGGCGGCTCCGCCTAACTTGGGAAATGTCGCTATCCCGTGGATGGCACGTGAAAGTTGAAACAGCGGATCCTGATCTGCGACAAGTTTGGCGAATAGATCCATGGTTCCCCCATGATTGGTTGGCTCTGCGAGCTACGAGGATGTCGACGAGACAGCGGCTTGGTGCCCGGCGGTAACGGATCAGGTTGCCGACGGTGGAGCCGGGTAGTGCTTGGTGGTTGCGGCCCGAGGCGGTCGGGGATTGCTCACCGCCCAAGCCGTGCCGCGTCAGGTGAGCGTGGCCGGTAAGCCGCTCGCGTTTCGCCAAAGCGCGGATTCGGCAAAATTGTGCGCACCCGAGCGTCGTTGCAGCGCCGGCACTCCGGCGCAGACGGCGCCGCATCCTGGATCGCCGCTACGAGGATCGAGCGCATCTGATTGGTCCTGACCTAATGTGCGAACGGTCGGCGAGCGCGGCCGTGTGGTTCCGGTTACAGACAGGATTACGGTAACGACAATAACCTAGCGCGCCCGGGGCTGCGGCGTTTCGGGAATGAATCGATTGCCGCAGGCAGGGGCGCGGCGATCGCCACCAGGCCTCGACGCGCGGGCGGCTGAACCGGGTGGTGTGTCACAAGATTGGGGCCGCCGGCCAAACGGGTAGCGCTAGAGCCGGCGGGCGAGTTCGTCGGCCGCGGCCAACAGGTCGGCGGCCCAACGCGCCCCGGGCCGTCGACCGATCCGGTCGATCGGACCGGATACCGATATGGCGGCGACGACGACACCGCGGCCATCGCGCACCGGCGCCGAGACGCTTGCTACTCCGGGTTCGCGCTCGGCCACGCTCTGCGCCCAACCCCGGCGGCGTACTTCGGCCAGCACCCGGTCGGTGAATTTGGCGGTTGGTAGGACGGCCTGCTGGGTGGCCGGGTCGCTGTGGGCCAGTAGCACCTTGGCTCCGGAGCCCGCCGTCATCGGTAGCCGGGCGCCGACCGGAACCGTATCGCGAAGGCCCGCAGGTGGTTCCAGCGCCGCCACGCACACCCGTGACGTGCCTTCGCGGCGGTACAGCTGCACGCTTTCGCCGGTGGTCTCGCACAATCGGGGCAGCACGGTCGCGCCGGCGGTCAGCAGGGGATCGTCGACATGGGCCGCGAGCTCGGTGATCGCGGGGCCCAGGCCCCAGCGTCCGTCCTCGTCCCGCCCCAGCAGGCGATGGACCTCCAGGGCCGCCGCCAGCCGGTATGCGGTGGCTCTGGGCAGGCCGGTCCGTTCGCATAGTTCGGCCAAACCGCAGGGTGATTCCGCGGTGGCGCGCAACAGACCCACCGCTTTGTCGATGACGCCGATGCCTCTATCCTGTCTCACAAGGAGATACTAGCGTCTCGTATTATGAGATGGAGCCCTCATTGATCGCGAGCCGCGGATACACGAATCGAGGCAATTCGAGATGGCACTGCAGACGCGCGAGGCGCGCACGCTGGCTGAGAAGGTCTGGGGCGACCACGTCGTGGTGTCCGGTCGGAACGAGGCTCCCGACCTGATCTACATCGATCTGCATCTGGTGCATGAGGTCACCAGCCCGCAGGCATTCGATGGTCTGCGCCTGGCCGGCCGCCCGGTGCGACGGCCCGATCTGACTATCGCCACCGAGGATCACAATGTGCCGACCGTCGATATCGATAAGCCGATCGCCGACCCGGTGTCTCGGACCCAGGTGGAGACATTGCGGCGTAATTGCGCGGAATTCGGCATCCGGCTGCACCCCATGGGTGATGTCGAGCAGGGCATCGTGCACGTCGTGGGACCTCAGTTGGGCCTCACTCAGCCGGGAATGACCATCGTCTGTGGTGACAGCCACACTTCGACCCATGGCGCGTTCGGTGCCTTGGCGATGGGCATCGGCACTTCCGAAGTCGAGCATGTGCTCGCAACACAGACGCTGCCGTTGCGGCCGTTCAAGACGATGGCGGTCAATGTGGATGGGCAACTACCCGCAGGAGTGTCGGCCAAGGACATCATCCTTGCGCTGATCGCCAAGATCGGCACCGGCGGTGGGCAGGGGCACGTCATCGAATACCAGGGCAGCGCCATTGAATCGCTGTCCATGGAAGGCCGGATGACGATCTGCAACATGAGCATTGAGGCCGGCGCCCGAGCCGGGATGGTGGCGCCGGACGAGACCACTTACGAGTACTTGCGAAACCGGCCACACGCCCCAACCGGTGCCCAGTGGGATGCCGCGCTTGGGTACTGGCAACAACTGCGGACCGATCCTGGCGCCGTCTTCGACACCGAGGTCCATCTCGACGCCGCCGAGCTGAGCCCCTTTGTTACGTGGGGAACCAATCCCGGCCAGGGCGTGCCGCTTTGCGCCACGGTGCCCGATCCCGAGCTCATCGGCGATGACGGCGAGCGCCAGGCCGCCGAGAAAGCATTGGCGTACATGGACCTTGAGCCAGGAAAAGCCATGCGCGAGATCGCGGTCGATGCCGTGTTCGTCGGGTCGTGCACCAACGGCCGGATCGAGGATCTGCGGGTCGTGGCCGAAGTGCTGCGTGGCCGCAAGGTCGCCCCAGGGGTGCGAATGCTCATCGTTCCCGGCTCCATGCGGGTGCGTGCCCAGGCCGAGAAGGAGGGCCTGGGTGAGGTCTTCACGGTCGCGGGCGCCGAATGGCGGCAGGCGGGATGCTCTATGTGCCTAGGGATGAACCCCGATCAGCTCGCGCCGGGGGAGCGCTGTGCGGCGACGTCCAACCGCAACTTCGAGGGGCGCCAGGGCAAGGGCGGGCGGACACATTTGGTCTCGCCGGCGGTGGCCGCCGCAACCGCGGTTCGCGGCACCCTATCCGCGCCTGCCGATTTGAATTGAACTCAAACAAACATCGGAAGAGTCATGGAAGCCTTTGACACCCACACCGGCATCGGTGTACCGCTGCGCCGGTCCAATGTCGACACCGATCAGATCATTCCCGCGGTTTTCCTGAAGCGTGTCACGCGAACCGGTTTCGAGGACGGGTTGTTCGCCAGCTGGCGCTCGGATCCGTCATTCGTGCTAAACCTCAGCCCCTTTGACCGGGGCTCGGTGTTGGTGGCCGGGCCGGATTTCGGCACCGGATCCTCCCGCGAGCATGCCGTCTGGGCGCTCATGGACTACGGATTCCGGGTGGTCATCTCCTCGAGGTTCGGCGATATTTTTCGCGGGAACGCGGGCAAGGCGGGTCTGTTGGCCGCCGAAGTCGACCAAGATGGCGTTGAACTTCTTTGGAAGCTCATCGAGCAGAGTCCAGGTTTGGAAATCACTGTCAATCTTCAAGATCGAAATGTGATTGCCGGAACAGTGGTGCTGCCGTTCAGGATTGACGACCACACCGCGTGGCGACTCCTTGAAGGTCTTGACGATATAGCCCTTACGCTGCGTAAACTCGATGAAATCGAGGCATATGAGGCTGCTTATCCGGCGTGGAAACCGCGCACTTTGCCTATCTCCTGAAGGCTCTTGGGGCGGGGAATTTTCCCTTCCGTGAGCCGCTGTGGTGTGGGCAAGCAACACCCATTTTGGGGTCACTCCACCGGTCAAGGGCGGCAATCGGATTGCCGAAATTGCGTTCGACGGGTCCTGAAATTGCGCGTGGCTCTTGGAAATCAGGCAGGTGAGGGTTTACCGTGTCCACTAGTCGGTTCCATAAACGAGGACCGCTAGCTTCGGAGGGTTGGATGAACAAAGCAGAGCTCATTGACGTGCTCACACAGAAATTGGGCTCGGACCGTAGGCAGGCAACCGCGGCCGTCGAGAATGTTGTCGACACCATTGTGCGCGCCGTGCACAAGGGCGACAGCGTCACGATTACCGGATTTGGGGTGTTTGAACAGCGTCGCCGTGCGGCCCGGGTGGCCCGCAATCCGCGTACCGGTGAGACGGTGAAGGTCAAGCCGACGTCCGTCCCGGCATTTCGCCCAGGCGCGCAATTCAAAGCGGTTGTCTCTGGCGCACAGCGTCTCCCGGCGGAGGGCCCGGCGGTCAAGCGTGGCGTGATGGCGAGCGCCGCTGCCAAGAAGGCAGCAAAGAAGGCTCCCGCCAAGAAGGCCGCGACCAAGACCGCTGCCAAGAAGGCTGCGACCAAGGCTCCCGCCAAGAAGGCCGCGACCAAGGCTCCCGCCAAGAAGGCCGCGACCAAGGCTCCCGCCAAGAAGGCCGTGACCAAGGTCACCAAGGCTCCGGCCAAGAAGGTGACCAAGGCAACAGTGAAGAAGACCGCCGCCAAGGCGCCAGTCCGCAAGGCTGCGACCAAGGCACCCGCCAAGAAGGCTGCGGCAAAGAGGCCGGCCACCAAGGCTCCCGCCAAGAAGGCGACGAGCACCCGGCGCGGTCGCAAGTAAGTCAGCTCACACGCAAATACCCTTCGGGTGGCAGCGATGCCCCCCGAAGGGTATTCGTGCGTTAGGCCCGCACGTTGGCGGCCAGCGCGCCGCCGATGTGGTCGGCGGCGATGACGCGGCCGCCGGAAAGCGACAGCACCCACGTACTGCCTTTGTGGTTGCGCGATCGGTCGGAGCGGACGCCGTCGCGTTCGCACCACCAAGCGATCAGGTCCGGAATCACCTTGCCCTGTGAGCAGATCACGGGTGTGCCATCGCGCGTAGCGATCTGCAGTAGCCGTTGCCGGCCGCGTTTGGCGTTCTTGGCGTAGGCCTCTTCGGTGAGGGTGCGCTCGTTGTGGATGACCACTCCCAATTCCTCGACCAGCGGCTGCACCGTCTGATGGCAGCGCAGCCGGTCGGCCGCGTACACCGTGTCGGCACCGAAAGCGAGTAGCTGTGGCACGAGTGCCTCGGCCTGGGCTCGTCCCTTCTTGTCGAGTGGCCGTTGGGTGTCATCTCCGGAGAAGCGTGACTTGCTGCCGGCGCTGCCGTGCCGGACCACCAGGACGGTCTTGGTATCCGCCGGCTTTTTGCCGAACCGCCGCAAGACCTTTCGATCCTGTGCGTAGTCAAGCTTGGTCATCGCGTCGGCGACCGGTAACCAGATCAGCTTGTCGACCTCGTTTCCGGCGGTGAACTCCCCGCCGAGGCTGCGCGCGGCCCAGTAGTAGACCTTCTTGAGGCCCTGCTCGACGGGATAGCTCACCATGATCAGTCGCCTGCCGAGGTGGGCGTGCTGGCCCGTCTCCTCGCACACCTCACGCGCGGCCGCAACCGCTGCGGTCTCGCCGGGATCCACTTTGCCCTTGGGCAGCGACCAGTCGTCATAGCGAGGGCGGTGGATCAATGCAATCTCGATTGCCCTCTTGGCCTTTCCCGGGCGCCACAGCACCGCACCGGCGGCATATACGATTCGGTCTCCCGCGCGTCGGTGGACAGACGAGCTGGGGATCGACAAGTTAACTCCTGCAGGTCAATTCGGCCTGGGCCGCGCGCGGTCGGTTAGGTGGCACAAAACTCGCCGGAGTTTCACAGTGTTAGGGGTGGCGGTGCCGCTCCATCAGTGATACCTGATGGTCGCGAACGGTACGGCCTTCCTGAGGCGACGCGGTCCACTGACCGTCGGGCCCCAGTTCCCAGCAGCGGGTGGCAGGGTCGAGTGCGGACTCGAACAAGTCGTCCAACTGCGCGGTCAGCCGCGGGTCCTTGACCTGAGCCATCACCTCCACCCGCCGATCGAGATTGCGGTGCATCATGTCGGCGCTGCCAATCCAGAACTCGTCAATCGCGCGGAAATGCAGGATTCGCGAATGTTCTAGGAATCGGCCGAGAATCGAGCGGGCGGTGATGTTTTCCGAGAACCCCTCGGCCCCGGGGCGCAGCGCGCAGATGCCACGCACCACGACCTCGATCCGGACCCCCACTTGCGAAGCGCGGTAGAGCGCGTCGATGACCTGTTCGTCGACGAGGGCGTTCATCTTGAGCCGGATGTGGCCCTTTCCCGCCTGGGGGCCGTGTTCAAGGTGTGCGGCCACCTCGCGTTCGACGCGTTCAATGATGCCGGCACGAATCCCGTGCGGGGCCACCAACAGATTGCGATAGGACAGCTTTCGCGAGTAGCCGGTCAACGAATTGAACAGGTCGGTGAGGTCTGCGCCAATGTCGGGCGCGGCGGTCAGCAGGCCGACATCCTCATACAGGCGCGCGGTCTTGCTGTTGTAGTTTCCCGTCCCGATGTGGCAGTACCGCCGGATCACCGGGCCCTCACGACGCACGACCAGTGCTGTCTTGCAGTGCGTTTTGAGCCCGACGATGCCGTAGGCCACGTGCACGCCCGCCTGCTCCAGCGCGCGGGCCCAGCGGATGTTGGCCTGCTCGTCGAAGCGGGCCTTGATCTCGACCAGCGCCACTACCTGTTTGCCCGCCTCGGCCGCGTCGATCAGCGCCCGAACAATCGGCGAATCCCCGGAGGTGCGATACAGCGTCTGTTTGATCGCCAGCACGTTGGGGTCTGCGGCGGCTTGTTCGATGAACCGCTGCACGCTGGTGGAAAACGAATAGTAGGGATGGTGCACCAAGACGTCACCCTCGCGCAGCGTCGCGAAGATGCTCTTGGGCGTTTCGCGCTCGGCGAAGGCGGGATGGGTGGCCGGAACGAAGGTCCGATCCTTGAGGGCGGGGCGGTCCAAACCGTAGATCTGCCACAGCGATGAGAGATCCAGCAGCCCCGGCACCTCGATGACATCGCCGGGATGCACGTCGAGCTCACGCGGCAGCAACTCCAGCATGCCTTCGGTCATGTCGTCGGCAACTTCTAGCCGCACCGGCGAACCGAACCGTCGGCGAGCCAATTCCCGCTCGAGCGCCTGCAGCAGGTCTTCGTCGCGATCCTCCTCGACTTCGAAGTCTGCGTTGCGGGTGATGCGAAACGCGTGATGCTCGACGATTTCCATCCCGGGGAAGAGCACCGGAAGAAAGGCCGCGATGAGTTCCTCCACGGGCAGGAAACGGTGTACGGCCGCCCCTTCGGCTCCGTCGGTATCTGTGCCGCCCAGTTCGACGAAGCGATCGACGTTGTCGGGCACCTTTACCCGGGCGAAGTGCTGGCCACCGTCTTCGGGTTGGCGCACCGTGACCGCCAGGTTCAGGCTCAACCCGCTGACAAACGGGAACGGGTGCGCGGGGTCGACGGCCAGCGGAGTCAGTACCGGAAATACCTGCTCGTGGAAATAGGTCGACAGTTGCTCGCGCTCAGCCTGATCCAGGTCGGCCCAGGTGACAACGTAGATGCCTTCCTCGCCGAGCGCGGGCAACACCGAATCGCGAAACACCCGCGCATGGCGCCTGGCGATGCGCTGCGTCTGCTCGCCGATGCGGCCCAGCTGCTCCCGTGGGGTGAGGCCGTCGGCGGACAGAGCCGACAATCCCATCTGGTCGCGGCGTTTGAGACCGGCCACCCGAACCATGTAGAACTCGTCGAGATTGGACGCGAAGATGGCCAGGAACTTTGCCCGTTCGAGCAACGGCATCGAGTCGTCGGCGGCGAGCGCGAGCACCCGGGCGTTGAACTCCAGCCAGCTCAGTTCGCGGTTGAGGTAGCGGTCCTCGGGCAGCTGGTCGGTGGTCGCGGCCGGCGTCGCGGCCGGCGGTGCCGCCGGGGTCCTGTCGCCTGGCTCCCGTGCGTTCGTGTCTGGCCGTGCCTCTGTGACTGGGCCGGTTTCGATTTCGGTCACCCAGCGATCATTGCCTATCACCGAGTGACGTTGCCAGCGCTGAACCGACATCCGTTTGCTGTTTTTGTTCCGTTCATCCCCGCACAGCCGCCATGCGGGCTAGCGATGGTGGGCGACGACTCGTGCAGTGGCCGGTCCGACCCCGAGGCTGCGGGCGGCCGCCAAGTCCGCCGGAGTGTCGACGTCGCAACGCAGGCCGGGCCACGCGCCGGTCAGCTCGACGGCCCCGGAACGGCGATGTCGGGCGCTGGAATCCGGCCCGAACTGGGGATCGAGTGCGCTTCCGAAGGCGCACAGGGCCGCGGTGCCGGTGCCGAGCCGATCGGCGACGAAGCTGCGCTGGTGAGCGCGTGCGGCGCAGATCGCATCGGCGAGCTCCTGGGTCTGCATCGCAGGCAGATCGCCTTGCAGCACAACAATATTTGGCACGGAACCGGATACCACCTGTTCGGCGGTGAGGATGGCGTTGTTCAGCGGGTCGGGATCACCTTGGCGAGTCGGGTCGGCCAACACCTCGGCGCCGAGCTCGGTTGCCGCGGCCGCGGCGGATTCGTCCGGTGTGATGACGGTGATCGAGCGCAGGTCGCCTACCCGCGCCGCGGCGGTCAAAGTGTCCATCAGCATGGCCAGCACCACACTTTCCCGGGCCGCCGCGGAGAACACCGGGGCCAATCTCGTCTTGGCCGCACCCAATCGCTTGACGGCGATGATCAGGCCGACATCACCCGTACCGTCGGCCCGTATGCCGCTCATGAAGGCCATCCTGCCAGCGCTGGTTTCGGTGCTACCCAGCTGCCACCCCGCCGCCGCCCGCTTTCACTGGGCTGGCGCCTGCCGCAGTGACCCCCGCCGCAACAGCGTGACGGCGGCCCCTGCCGGGGTCTACTGTGTAGCGGCTACCGGTGCCGTCGCAAACGACAAATGGGACAAATAGGGGTGTGGGGATGGCCAGCACGGGAACCGTCACGGTGATGGGAGCCGGTGCCTGGGGCACCGCCCTGGCCAAGGTGTTGGCCGATGCCGGGGGCGAGGTCAAGCTGTGGGCCCGGCGCGCCGACGTTGCCAACCAGATCAACGACAGCCGATACAACCCCGACTACCTGCCCGGTACGTTGCTGCCGCCGGGGATCCGGGCCACCGCCGACGCGGCAGAGGCGCTCGCCGGCGCGGATACGGTGCTGCTGGGTGTACCCGCGCAGACGATGCGGACCAATCTCGAGCACTGGACAACCCTGATTCCACGTGGCGCGACCCTGGTGAGTCTGGCCAAGGGCATCGAGCTGGGCACCCTGATGCGGATGAGTCAGGTGATCGTCTCGATCACCGGAGCAGACCCGGCCCAGGTCGCGGTGATCTCGGGCCCCAACCTGGCTAGCGAGATCGCCGAGTGCCAGCCCGCTGCCACCGTCGTGGCCTGCAGCGACTCCGGCCGGGCCGTCGCGTTACAGCGTGCGCTCAACAGCGGCTACTTCCGTCCCTATACCAACACCGATGTCGTCGGCACCGAGATCGGGGGAGCGTGCAAAAACGTCATCGCGCTGGCGTGCGGTATGGCCGCGGGCGTTGGCCTGGGTGAAAACACCGTGGCAACCATCATCACCCGCGGATTGGCGGAGATCATCCGGCTCGGTATCGCCCTGGGCGCCAAGGGGGCGACGCTGGCCGGGCTGGCCGGGGTAGGTGACTTGGTAGCGACCTGTACGTCGTCGCGCTCCCGCAACCGGTCGTTGGGCGAGTGCCTGGGCCGCGGCGAGATCCTGCAATCGGCACTGCACAGCAAGGAAGGCCACGTCGTGGAAGGGGTGACGTCGTGCGAATCGGTGCTCGCGCTGGCGTCCAGCTACGACGTCGAAATGCCGCTCACCGACGGCGTACACCGGGTCTGCTACAAGGGCCTGTCGGTAGACGACGCGATCGCGTTGTTGCTGGGGCGTAGTACCAAACCCGAATAGGTCAGACCCGCTCTGTCGGCGCCGCCCGATTGCCCTGGTTAGTGCGGGTAGTCCGGCCTGGTCGCTCAGCACCCGGTAGCCTCTCCAGGTTGTGAGTGGCAGCAGCCGGCGTGGCGAACGTCTCCGGGTTGCCGTCGTGTTCGGCGGACGCAGCAACGAGCATGCGATCTCATGCGTGTCTGCGGGCAGCATTCTGCGCAATCTTGACCCGCGACGCTTCGAGGTGATCGCGATCGGGATCACCCCGCAAGGCTCGTGGGTGCTCACCGAGGGCAACCCGGATGCGCTGGCAATCACCGACCGGCGGCTACCCGAGGTGAGCTCCCAGTCCGGCACCGAGCTGGCCTTGCCGGCAGATCCGCGCTGGGGCGGCCAATTGGTCTCGTTGCTGCCCGGTGCCGGAGAGGTGCTGGCCTCGGTCGACGTGGTGTTTCCAGTGCTGCATGGACCGTACGGCGAGGACGGAACGATCCAGGGACTACTCGAACTCGCCGGCGTTCCCTATGTTGGCGCCGGGGTGCTGGCCAGCGCGGCCGGTATGGACAAGGAGTTCACCAAGAAACTGTGGAGTGCGGCGGGGCTACCGATCGGCCCGCATGCCGTGCTGCGCCCATCGCGACAATCGCTGGACCGCGAGGAACTGCAGCGGTTGGGGTTGCCGGCTTACGTCAAACCCGCGCGCGGCGGCTCCTCGATCGGTGTCAGCCGGGTCTCGAGCTTCGATGAGCTGCCCGCCGCGATCGCCGCCGCCCGGCGACACGATCCGAAGGTGATCGTCGAGGCCGCGATCAACGGTCGCGAGCTGGAGTGCGGCGTGCTCGAGTTCCCCGACGGCAGATTGGAAGCCAGCACCCTGGGAGAGATCCGGGTGGCCGGTGTGCGTGGACGCGAAGAGGGCTTCTATGACTTTGAGACCAAATACCTCGACGACGCTGCCGAATTGGACGTGCCGGCCAAGGTCGAAGACGACGTCGCTGACGCGGTGCGCCAGCTGGCGATTCGCGCTTTCGAGGCCATCGACTGCCAAGGCCTGGCCCGAGTCGACTTCTTCCTCACCGACGACGGCCCGGTGATCAACGAGATCAACACGATGCCAGGGTTCACCACGATCTCGATGTACCCGCGGATGTGGGCGGCCAGCGGGGTCGACTATCCCACCTTGCTGGCCACCATGGTGGAGACCGCGTTGTCGCGGGGCATCGGCCTGCGCTAACCCGCCGGGGCCGGGTCGATCGGCACCGGCGCAATGGCGCGGTCGATGATCTCGGACAACTCCTGGATGGGGGTGGGCCCCGACCCCGCGGGCAAGGTCAGCACCACGTAGACCGGACGGTCCACGGTGTACCAGGTGGATCTGCTCCCCGCCGTCGCGGTGCCGGCGGCCTCGGTTTGGTCGCTGACCCGAAACCACTGCACCCGGTCGACGACCTGAATCGGCGACCCCACCACGAAGTCGGCCGGGCGGTCCAGCCCGCAGCGCAATATCACCGGCTCATCGGCGGCCGCGGAGCTCCAGGCGCCGGTGCCTTGCGGTGCGGGTTGCACCATGGGCGCGCGCTGATAGTCGCCGAGACGCTGCGGCAACGCGGTCAGCAGCGCGTGGCACGCAGGACTGGCCGCCTGCGGGGCCGGAACCGAGGGGACGGCGACCGGTTGTCGCGGTACCTCGCGGTTGGCCGCGATCACCAGAATTGTCCCGAGGGCGGCCACGGCCAGCAGTGCGGCGGCGATGATCAGGACTCGTGGCGGACCATCGGGATCGGGTTGGGGGTTGGCCGGGGTGTCGCCTGTCACCGCGTCGGATACCTCCGGTTCAACTCGACTCTCCTGTCCCACCCGGTCCGCCCCGGAACCGCAACCGGCCCGCGCGGGTGTTTCGGGTCGTCAGGGCTCATACACTAACGCGGTCCGCCCGGGCGGGCAGGAACCCCAAAATTACCGCAGACCGCTCTCGGTTCGCGGGTATGCGAGTCCGGGCCGGTACACCACGAAGGAGGTGGCGTGGGTCAGGACACGTCGGGACAGACACCGACCCTGCGCGAGCTCGGGGAGTTCGCCGTGATCGACCGGTTGGTGCAGGGGCGCAACCAGCCCGCTGTCGTTGAGCTGGGGCCAGGCGATGATGCTGCGGTGGTGGCCGCCCCCGACGGCCGTACGGTGATTTCCACCGACATGCTGGTCCAAGATCGCCACTTCCGGCTGGACTGGTCGAGTCCCCACGACGTCGGCCGAAAAGCGATCGCCCAGAACGCCGCCGACATCGCCGCGATGGGCGCCAGGCCTACCGCGTTCGTGGTGAGCTTGGGCGCACCCGCCCACACGCCGGTGGCCGAGGTGACTGCGTTGCTCGACGGCATGTGGGAGGAGGCCGGGCGGATCGGCACCGGAATCGTCGGCGGCGATATGGTCCGGTGTCCGCAATGGGTGGTGTCGGTCACCGTTCTGGGTGACCTCGAAGGTCGCCCGCCGGTCACCCGTGGCGGCGCCAAGCCGGGCTCGTCGGTTGCGGTCGCTGGCGAACTGGGCCGTTCGGCGGCCGGATATGCGCTGTGGCACAACGAGATTGCCGGGTTTGACGAACTTCGCCGCCGCCATCTGGTACCCGACCCGCCCTACGGCCAGGGTGTGGCGGCCGCGGTGGCCGGGGCTCAAGCGATGATCGACGTCTCCGACGGCTTGGTCGCCGACCTGCGCCATATCGCCGATTCCGCTGCGGTCGGCATCGACGTCGCCACGGCGGCGTTGGCCCAAGATCATCGCACGCTGATCGCAGCCGCGGATGCGGTGGGCGCCGATCCGTGGGGGTGGGTGCTCGGTGGGGGTGAGGACCACGCGCTGGTGGCGTGTTTTTCCGGTGCGGTGCCCGATGGCTGGCGGGTGATCGGGCGGGTGTTGGACGGGCCGGCCCGGGTGCTGGTCGACGGCCAGCAGTGGAGCGGCTACGCCGGCTGGCAGGCATTTGACTAGCGCGGCAATTGAGTAGGGTGACGCGGTGACCGTCTACGCGATCGCCCAATTGAGATTCACCGACCGGCCCGCCTATGACCGGTACCAGGCAGCGTTTATGCAGGTCTTCGACCGCTACGCGGGAACGCTGCTCGCTGCCGACGAGTCACCGACGGTGGTCGAGGGGCAGTGGGACCGCGAGAAAGTGGTGCTGATGTCATTCCCTGACGAAGCGGCATTTCGGGACTGGGCGCAGTCGCCGGATTACCAGGACATCGCCAAGGATCGCCGGGAGGGCGCCGATACGGTCGTGTTGCTGGCTCGGGGGGTGCAGTGACCGCGCGGGCGCTCGATGAACTGGTCGAGCCGGGGTGGGCGAAAGCTCTCGAGCCGGTCGCCGACCAGGTAACTGCGATGGGGCAGTTCTTGCGGGCCGAACTCGCGGCGGGCCGTAAGTACCTGCCCGCGGGGCCGAACGTCTTGCGCGCGTTTACTTTTCCCTTCGGCCAGGTGCGAATTCTGATCGTTGGCCAAGATCCCTACCCGACACCCGGACACGCGGTGGGACTGAGCTTTTCGGTAGCCCCCGATGTCCGCCCGCTCCCACGCAGCCTGTCCAACATTTTCCAGGAGTATGCGGACGATCTGGGCTATCCGATGCCCGCCTGCGGCGACTTGACGCCGTGGGCGCAGCGCGGTGTCATGCTGTTGAACAGGGTGCTCACGGTTCGGCCCAGCAACCCGGCGTCACATCGGGGCAAGGGCTGGGAAGCGGTGACCGAGTGCGCCATCCGGGCTTTGGCCGCGCGGTCGCAGCCGATGGTTGCCATTCTCTGGGGGCGCGACGCGTCGACCCTGAAGCCGATGTTGGCCGACGGCGATTGTGCTTCGATCGAATCTCCACACCCATCGCCGCTATCGGCGTCTCGTGGTTTCTTCGGTTCACGGCCGTTCAGCCGGGCCAACGAATTGCTTACCGGCAGGGGAGCCGACTCGATTGACTGGCGCTTGCCCTGAGCGCCATGAGGGCGTTGCGTGCGCACCGGAGCGGCGGCCCGGAAACGCCGGCCGTCGAGCGCGCACCGGTGCCGGTGCCGGCGGCCGGCGAGGTCGTGGTAGCCGTGCGCGCTGCCGGCATCACGTTCGACGAGTTGACCTGGGACCAGACCTGGACCCGCGATGGTGTCAGCCGGACACCGGTGATCCCGTCACACGAAGTCTCCGGAGTGATCCATGAAATCGGATCGGGTACCGAAGATTTCCATTGTGGTGATGAGGTCTACGGGCTGATCGGTTTCGATCGAGACGGTGCGGCAGCCGATTTCGTCGCGGTGCCCGCCGCACACCTGGCCGCCAAGCCTGCGACGATCAGCCATACCGTGGCGGCGGCGCTGCCGCTGGCCGGGTTGACCGCGCTGCAGGCACTTGTCGATCACGCGGCGGTACGGCCCGGCGAAGCGGTATTGGTGCACGGAGGGGCCGGGGGAGTCGGGGCCCTGGTGGTCCAACTGGCGGCCATCCTCGGCGCCAACGTCACCGCTACCGTTCGCAGCGATGCCGGCGAGCTGGTCAGCCGCCTGGGTGCCCAGCGGGTAATCGACACCCGCACCGAAGCATTCGAGCGGACCGCCACGGATTTCGACGTCGTCATCGACACGGTGGGCGGGGACACATTGGACAGATCCTTCGCGGTGTTGCGTCCAGGCGGACGGCTGGTCACCCTCTCGGCACCGCCGCCCGCCGGCAAGGCCGACGAACATGGCGTTACTGCAGTGTTTTTCATCGTGACGCCCAACCGCGATCAGCTCAACAGGCTCGGCGAGCTGGTCGGCAGTGGGCGGCTGCATGTCGAGATTGCGCAGAGTTTTCCGCTGGCAAAGGGGCGCGAGGCGTTCGAAAGCGGACGGGGTGCCGCTCGGCGAGCGGGCAAGACCGTCATCACGGTTGGACAGTGATAGCGGCCGGCTCGACGCGGATTGCGCTACGGCCTGAGACCATCGAGGCATGTACGACTTGGATGAGACCATCCGTCTGCGGCGTTCGACGCGCATGTTCCTGCCCCGCCCGGTGCCGCGGCGGTTGGTGCAGGAAGCGCTCGAACTTGCGATGTGTGCTCCCTCGAACTCCAATGTGCAGCCCTGGCATGTCGTGTTTACCAGCGGTGCGGCACGCGACCGATTGGTCGCGGCGATGCTGGAAAGGGCGCGCTCCGAGCCGCCCAATGTTGCGCGATTGCCGCCGGCATTCACCCATCTACGCAGCGCACTGGGAGCACAGGTCTACGGGGCGATGGGCATTGCTCGCGATGACACGCAGGCCCGACAGACCGCTGTGCTGCGCAACTGGGAGTTCTTCCGGGCCCCGCTGGGTGGCATCGTATCGATGCACCAGGAGCTGGGGCTGGTCGACAGCATGGGTGTCGGCATGTTCCTGCAGAACCTGATGCTGGCGCTGACCGCGCGCGGTCTGGGCACCTGCGTACAGGTCTCCATCGCCGGCTATCCCGAGATCGTCCGCAAGCAGGTGGGCATACCTTCGCACCTGACCATCCTGTGTGGCCTGGCGATCGGCTATCCCGACCCGGACTTTGCCGGCAATCAGCTGCGCGTTGGTCGCGACGATGTTGCTGAACACGTCGTTTTTCTCGACGATTGACTGGCCAGCGGGCGCGAGAAGAGCTTGCGGTGACCGGAGTTGGGCGGGCCCGTACACGCCAAATCGCCCGGCTCTATCGAGACGGGCGAACAGGCGCGAGCAACCACGAACTCGGTGGCGCCGCTACTGGCTGGCCCGAACCCGCCGGTGGCTGTTCAGCCGCGGCTGACCTTACCGGCCTTGATGCACGAGGTGCAGACGTTGAGGCGTTTCTTGTTGCCGCCAGGGCGGGTCACGGCGCGCACGGTCTGGACGTTGGGGTCCCACCGGCGACTGGTGCGGCGGTGGGAGTGCGACACCGACTTGCCGAAGCCGGGGCCTTTCCCGCAGATATCGCACACAGCGGCCATTGTTGCACTCCTCAAGTCTGTTGGGTTCCGGCGACCCGGCCGGGACAGCCTAGATCTATCCAGGCCGTCCTAGGATACCGACGTCCCCGGCAAGCACCAAACGAGCCACCGCTAAGGGTGGCGTCAGGGCCGGTCTCGTCGGACCGCCTGGCTAGGCTCGATGGGCCGGGTCCCCGGTGGCCCGGGGTGTTCCCTCGCGCATGAACCGACGCAAACTATCCGCAACGTCACCGGAGCTACGCTGGCGCCCACCGGGGCTAGGCAGAGGAGGTGGGGGCAGGTTGGGCACGACTGAACGCCCGCTGGATGCCTTGGCCCTGCGAGACTGGGCGCACACCGGCGTCAGCGACCTGATCACCCACCTTGACGAGATCAACCGGCTGAACGTGTTTCCGGTCGCCGATTCCGATACCGGCGCGAACATGCTGTTCACTGTGCGATCCGCGCTTGCTCAGGTCGATTCGACGGGTGGTGCGGGGCCCGAACACCCCGAAGACCCCGAGCACAGGGATGTCGCCCAGGTCGCGGCCGCGTTGGCGGCCGGCGCCCTCAACGGCGCACGCGGCAATTCCGGGGTGATCCTGTCACAGATCCTGCGCGGTGTTTCCGATGTGACCGATAGCGCCGCCGCCGGTCAACCGTTGGCCGCAATCGACGCGGCACTGCTGGCCGCGGCCCTGTGGCGCGGCGTCGAGCTGGTCATCACGTCGATGGGCGGTGAGGAAGTGCCGGGCACCATCGTCTCGGTCCTGCGCGCCGCCGCGGTCGCGGTCCGGCAGTGTGCTGACGCCGGCGAAGGGTTGGCCGCCGCCGTCGCCGCGGCGGGGGACGCGGCGGTGGTTGCGCTGGAGAAGACCCCCGAGCAGCTCGACGTGCTGGCCGACGCGGGTGTTGTCGATGCCGGCGGACGAGGATTGTTGGTCCTGCTGGACGCGCTGCGCTCGACCATCACCGGTCAGACTCCCGCGCGATCGGTCTACGAGCCGGCCCCGCGCTCGCCGGCGCTCGGGGCGGGGGTGCCGGCACCCGTACCGCAGTTCGAGGTGATGTACCTGCTGGCCGGTTGCGATGCCGCGGCGGCCGACACGCTGCGCGATCGGCTCTCGGAGCTGGGGGATTCGGTGGCAATTGCCGCCGCACCATCGGAGAGCTATTCGGTGCATGTGCATACCGACGACGCGGGCGCGGCCGTCGAGGCCGGGCTGGCGGCGGGGCGGCTGAACAAGATCGTGATCTCGGCGCTCAGTTCCGGGACCACTGCACTGGCGGCCGGCGGTTGGACCCGCCAGCGCGCCGTGCTGGCCATTGTCGACGGCGATGGTGCCGCCGAACTGTTTGCCGCCGAAGGTGCGTGTGTGTTGCGTCCCGGCGCGGGGGCCGCGGCGCCCGCGTCCGACCTGAGCGCACACCAGTTGGTGCGCGCGGTGGTCGACACCGGTGCCGCGCAGGTCATGGTGTTGCCCAACGGCTACGTCGCCGTCGAGGAACTGGTGGCCGGCTGTACGGCGGCCATCGGCTGGGGCGTTGACGTGGTCCCGGTGTCGACGGGGTCGATGGTGCAGGGCCTGGCCGCGCTGGCCGTGCACGACCCGGCCAGTCAGGCGGTCGACGACGGCTACATCATGGCCCGGGCCGCCGGGGCCGCCCGGCACGGATCGGTACGTATCGCCACCGAGACGGCACTGACCTGGGCTGGAACCTGCAAACCGGGCGATGGTCTGGGTATCGCCGGCGATGAGGTGCTGATCGTCGCCGATGACGTCGCCGCGGCGGCGATCGGGTTGGTCGATCTGTTGTTGGCGCCGGGAGGAAACTTGGTGACGGTGCTGATAGGCGCCGGTATCGATGATGATGAACGGATTGCCAGGCTGGTTGAGAGCCTGGAAAAACACATGCACGACCATCACCCGGGGACCGAGCTGGTGATCTACCGCACCGGTCATCGCGGTGACGCGCTGCTGATCGGGGTGGAGTAGCCATGGTGGCATTGAGCGATCGGCTCGACTTCGTTCTGGGTGCCAAGGCGGCCGAGGCTCTCGACGAGGAGTTCGGCATCCGGACTGTCGACGACCTCTTGCGGCACTACCCGCGCAGCTATGTCGAAGGCGGGGCACGCCGCGGCACCGACGATGAGCAGCCCGAAGTGGGGGAGCACATCACCATCGTCGATGTCATCACCGAAACCAAGTCGTTTCCGATGAAGAAGACCCCGAGGCGGTTGTGTCTGCGGATCACCCTCGGGTCGGGGCGCAACAAGGTGACCGCCACCTTCTTCAACGCCGACTACATCAAAAAGGGCCTCACCAAGAACACCCGGGTGATGCTGTCCGGCGAAGTCGGGTACTTCAAGGGCGTCATGCAGCTCACGCACCCGGCGTTTCTGATCCTGGATTCGCCGGACGGCCAGCATCACGGCACCAAATCATTGAAGAGCATCGCCGACGCCTCCCAGGCCATCAGCGGCGAACTGGCGATGGAGGAGTTCGAGCGGCGCTTTTTCCCGATCTATCCGGCCAGCACCAAGGTGCAGAGCTGGGACATCTTCAAGTGTGTGCGCCAGGTGCTCGAAGTGCTCGACCCGGTGGACGAGCCCCTGCCAGCGGCGTTACGCGCCGAGCACGGCCTGATTTCCGAGGACGACGCCTTGCGCGCGATCCACCTCGCCGAGGATGAGTCCGAACGCGAACAAGCGCGCCGGCGGCTGACCTTCGACGAAGCCGTCGGGTTGCAGTGGGCGTTGGTGGCCCGCCGGCACGGTGAGCTATCCGAGTCGGGGCCGCCGGCCCCGGCCCGATCCGACGGCCTGGCCGCCGAGCTGTTGGCACGGTTGCCTTTCGAGCTCACCGCGGGGCAGCGCGAAGTGCTCGACGAGTTGTCCGACGGGCTGGCGGCGACCCGTCCGATGAACCGCTTGCTGCAAGGCGAGGTGGGCTCGGGCAAGACGATCGTGGCGGTGCCGGCGATGCTGCAGATGGTCGATGCGGGCTACCAGTGTGCGCTGCTGGCTCCTACGGAAGTGCTTGCCGCACAGCATCTTTTGTCTATCAACGATGTTCTGGGTCCGCTGGCGATGGGGGGCCAGCTGGGCGGCGCCGACAACGCCACCCGGGTGGCGCTGCTGACCGGCTCGATGACAGCGGGGCAAAAAAAGCAGGTTCGGGCCGGAATCGCCAGCGGTCAGGTCGGCATCGTCATCGGTACCCATGCGCTGCTGCAGGACGCGGTGGAATTCCACAATCTCGGCATGGTGGTGGTCGATGAACAACACCGCTTCGGCGTCGAGCAGCGAGACCAACTGCGGGCCAAGGCTCCCGCCGGCATCACACCGCATCTGCTGGTGATGACGGCCACGCCGATACCGCGCACCGTAGCGCTCACCGTCTACGGCGACCTGGAGACCTCCACCCTGCGTGAGCTTCCGCGCGGGCGTCAGCCGATCACCACCAACGTCATCTTTGTGAAAGACAAACCCGCCTGGTTCGATCGGGCCTGGCAGCGCATCGTCGAAGAGGTTGCCGCGGGTCGCCAGGCCTACGTGGTGGCCCCGCGCATCGACGAGAGCGACGAGAGCGACAAAGCCGAAAACGGCGCCCGCCCGTCGGCGACCGCCGTGGGGCTCTATTCCCGTTTGCAGGCCGCCGAACTGGCGGGGCTGCGATTGGCGTTGATGCACGGACGCCTGTCTGCCGACGAGAAGGAAGCCGCGATGGCGGCCTTCCGCGCCGGCAACGTTGATGTGCTGGTGTGCACCACGGTCATCGAGGTGGGTGTCGATGTCCCCAACGCCACGGTGATGCTGGTGATGGACGCCGACCGCTTCGGCATCAGCCAGCTGCACCAGCTGCGCGGCCGCATCGGGCGTGGCGAACATCCCAGCCTTTGTCTGCTGGCCAGCTGGGTTTCGCCGGGCTCGCCGGCGGGGCGACGGCTGCGCGCGGTCGCTGAGACCATGGACGGCTTTGATCTTGCCGAGCTGGACCTCAAGGAGCGCCGGGAAGGAGACGTGCTGGGCCGCAACCAGTCCGGCAAGGCGATCACCCTACGCTTGCTGTCGCTGGCCGAGCATCGGGTATTCATCGAGGCCGCCCGGGACTTCTGCAACCAGGCGTATCAGCAGAGCACTGGCGGCGGTGGCCCACATCCCGGGTTGGCTCTGATGGCGGCGCGCTTCACCAACACCGATCGCATCGACTACCTGGACAAGTCATAACGTCGTGAACCGAAAGATGTTGCTGTGGCTGTCGGTGGCCGCGCTGCTTGCGGTGCTGGTCGCCTATCAGAGCGTGCGGGCGTCGACGGCCAGGCACGCAGAGGAGTTCGCCGCGCGGGCCGGCGTTCCGACGGTCCAACCCGGGACCGACGTGCTCGCCGGGATCGGCGTGCTGCCGCGGCGAATGCACCGCTACGACTACCGCAGGGCCGCATTCGGCGCGGCCTGGGACGACAACAACGACGCCCCCGGCGGCCACAACGGGTGTGACACTCGTGACGACATCCTCGACCGCGATCTCGTCGACAAGACCTATGTGGTGACCAAGCGGTGTCCGAATGCGGTGGCCACCGGCACGCTGCACGACCCGTATACCAACACCATCGTCGTCTTCCAGCGTGGCGCCAGAGTGGGGCAATCGATGCAGATCGATCACATCGTCCCGCTGTCGTATGCGTGGGACATGGGCGCATCGGACTGGCCGGCGGCGCGGCGGCTGCGGTTCGCCAACGATCCGGCCAACTTGCTGGCCGTGCAGGGGCACGCCAATCAGGACAAAGGGGACTCCCCGCCGGCCGGGTGGATGCCGCCCAACGCCGCGTTTGCCTGCCAATACGCCATGCAATTCATCGCCGTGCTGCGCGGATATGCGCTGTCGGTCGACCGGGCGTCGAGCGACGTCCTGCGCCAGGCCGCGGCGACCTGCCCGACCGGGTAGCCGGTTACACCCCGGCGAAGGTCATCGGGTCCTCACGCAGGCGGGTCCCGTCGTTGAGGCCGTTGATGGCGTCCATGTGCTGGGAGGCCAGCTCGAACTCGAACACGTCCAGGTTGGTGGCGATGTGCTCGGCATTGGAGGAACCGAAGATGACGGCATTGCCCAGTTGCAGGTTCCAGCGCAGCAGCACCTGGGTGGGCGTCTTGCCGTACTCGCCCGCGATCGAGGTCACGGTCGGGTTGTCGGCCAGCTGGCCGAGCGCCAGCGGGGTGTAGGACTGCGTCACCACGTTGTGCTGGGCATTTGCCTTGCGCAGCTCGTCCTGGTTGAGCAGCGGGTGCAACTCGACTTGGTTGACCGCGGGGGTGACGAAGGTCAGGTCGATGACGTTGGAGACGTGTTCCTCGGTGAAGTTGGACACCCCGATGGAGCGGGTGAAGCCTTCACCGCGGGCCTGGATGAGGCCGCCGAACGCGTCCACGTACTTGCCCACCGCCGGGGCCGGCCAGTGAATCAGGTACAGGTCGACGTAGTCCAAGCCCAGCCGGTCCAGGCTGGCCTTGCAGGCCTCGCGGGACGCGGTGAAGCCGTGGTCGGCGGTGGCGACTTTGGTGGTGACGAACAACTCCGCCCGGGGAATGCCGGATGCGGCGAGGGCCCGCCCGACTGCCGCCTCGTTGCCGTATGCGGCGGCGGTGTCGATGAGCCGGCAGCCGATTTCCAATGCCGCGGACACCGCGCGCTCGGTCTCGTCATCCGACAACCCAGCGACGCCCATGCCGAGGACCGGCATGGTGTTCTCGTCATTGAGCGCTATCGATGGGGCAGAGGGGCTGGGGGCGCCCGGCATCATCTCACCTACCTGTGAAAATTGAACGTTCGCGGATTTTGACTAAGTCGGGTTCGAACCTCTGGCGACCAGGCCACCGTGATTTTATCGGCGCTCAGTTCAAAGTCGAACACGGTGGAAGTCGCTCGCAATCCGTCTGGGGGTTTACCGACTCAGGGAATCACGATATTACCGAGTTGTATATGTCACCTAATCAACGCCCGTGCCGCTGCTTCGTCGCAGGTGACGGCGACGGCGTTGCGCCCTGTGACGCTCGGTGTCGGGGGGCGCTTCGGGTGAACTTGTCCGGCGGTGGCCAGCGCCGATGCGTGGAAGATGGTCGGATGGCTGCCGCGCATCCGGCCCGCGGCTGCAACCGTGGTCCAGATTCGGCAACAAGGCTACCACGTATAGTTGGTCGCAGGGCACGTCGGACTCGCCGACCGCGCGCCGGGTTTCCCGTTCACTGCGGTTTACCTCGGGGGTTGTCGGGATCCAGCAGTTGCCGAGCCCGACGACGGCTACCGAATGATCGTCGTCCAGCAAGACGAGGCAAGACGAGACTTATCTAGCGATTCTAGGGAGTAGCCCATGACAAATAGCCTGCCAGGTGAGACGGACCTCCATCCCGAAACGGTGCACGCGACGATGAGCTGGCTGAGTCGCGTGCAGAACACCGTCACCGTCGTCGGCGCCAAGGTCATCCCATGGGTTCCCGATGTCGCCAAACGGCTGATCACACGGGGTCGCTCGGTCATCATCGACGGAAACACCCTCGATCCCGCATTGCAGCTGATGTTGTCGGGCATGCGGGTCGTGGGTCTGGACGGGCTGGTGATCGATGACGACCTGGCCGCTTCCCGCGCCCACATGCGCGAGGCGATGTTGGGATTTCCCGGTCCGCAGATCCATGTCGATGTCGAGGAATTAACCCTGCCCGGACCTGCCGGCGACATCAGCGCCAGGCATTACCGTCCGCCCGGCGATGCGGCCGCGCCGTTGCTGGTTTTCTACCACGGGGGCGGGTGGGCACTCGGCGACCTCGACACCCACGACGCGGTCTGCCGACTGACTTGTCGCGATGCGGGCATCCATGTCCTGGCGATCGACTACCGGCTGTCGCCCGAGCATCGCGCCCCCGCCGCGATCGACGATGCGTTCGCGGCCTTTGAGTGGGCGCACGCGCACGCCGCCGAGCTTGGTGCTCTGCCGGGACGGGTTGCGGTCGGTGGCGACAGTGCGGGGGGCAACCTGGCGGCCGTGGTGAGCCAGCTGGCCCGAGACAGCGGAGGCCCGGCCCCGATTTTCCAGTGGCTCATCTACCCACGAACCGACTTTGCCGGGCGGACCCGTTCCGCGAGCCTGTTCGCCCGAGGGTTCTTGCTGACCAAACGCGACATCGACTGGTTTCACTCCCAGTACCTGAAGGGCTCCGGCATCGAGCCCACGGACCCGCGGGTATCGCCGTTACGAGCCGAATCACTGGCCGGGCTGGCGCCGGCGCTGATCGCGGTGGCAGGCTTCGACCCGTTGCGTGACGAAGGCGAGAACTACGCGACCGCCCTGCGGGCCGCCGGCACCCCGGTTGACCTGCGCGCCATGGGGTCGCTGACGCACGGGTTCCTCAATCTGTTTCCGCTCGGTGGTGGTTGTGCCGCCGCAACCAGCGAGCTGATTTCTGCGCTGCGTGCACACCTGACCCGGGTTTGAGCGGTGCCGGTGGGGTGGCTTCGCGCCGTGGGTGCGGACCGTTGCGGGCACCATCGGTCAATATCGTCGTGGGTCTCAGCTGCGGCTGGCCGGCCGCCGGTACTCTAGAGGCGCCCGACCACCGGAGGCTGAACGAGCCCGCAAGCGAAGCGCAGCCGACCAATACATGTGAGGATCAGCAAACCTGTGGCCGACAAAAACAAGCGTCCCCCGCGGATCGACCTGAATTCGCCCGACGGCAAGTTCGGCCGGCTCATCCAGATCGGTGGCACCGCGTTCGTCGTGTTCTTCGCGGTCGCCCTGGTCTTCTACATCGTGACCTCGCATCAGAAAAAGGGCGGCGGTGCCGCCGGTCCCGGCGACTCGGTCCGGGTGACGTCGAGCAAGCTGGTCACCCAGCCGGGGACCCAGGACCCCAAGGTCGTGATGACCTTCTACGAGGACTT
The DNA here is from genome assembly GCF_002355775.1 of Mycobacterium ulcerans subsp. shinshuense. NCBI lineage: Bacteria > Bacillati > Actinomycetota > Actinomycetes > Mycobacteriales > Mycobacteriaceae > Mycobacterium > Mycobacterium ulcerans. The sequence goes on from NZ_AP017624.1 coordinate 1,896,783, forward strand.
CCTGTGTCCGGCGTGCGGCATGTTCGAGCGCGCGTTCGGCCCGACGGTGTCCAGGCTGGTCGACATCGGGGCGGTCGCCGCCGATTACACGATGGTCGACATTCTCTCCAGCCCGCGCAACCAGAACTATTCGGCGCGAGCCGCCGCCACGGCGTACTGCGTCGCCGATGAGTCCATCGATGCGTTCCGGCGGTTCCACACCGCGATGTTCAGCAAGGACATTCAGCCGTCCGAGGTCGGCAAGACATTCCCCGACAACGCGAAGTTGATCGAAATCGCGCGTGAGGCGGGTGCGGCGGGAACGGTGCCGGACTGCATCAACAGCGGCAAGTACCTCGACAAGGTCAACGGGTTGGCGGTGGCAGCCAATGTGCATGCCACCCCGACAGTCAAGATCAATGGCGAGGAATACGAATGGTCGACGCCGGAAGCGCTGGTGGCCAAGATCAAAGAGATCGTGGGCCCCATTCCGGGCATTGACGCGGTCGCAGCCAACGCGACATCCTGACCACTGTGGTGTCAGCTGACTCCGCCGAGCGATCCAGCGACCTGACGTCAGGCGCCGTTCGCCAGGTGCACGTGCCCATGGCCAGCGCATGGTGGGTGCTGATCTGCGGTGTGACGGGCCTGCTTGCGTCCGGAGCGCTGACCGTGGAGAAGGTCAGGATCCTGCTCGACCCCAGCTATGTTCCCGCATGCAACATCAACCCCATCGTGTCGTGCGGCTCGGTGATGACGACCGCGCAGGCCTCGCTGCTGGGCTTTCCCAACCAGCTGTTCGGCATCGCGGCGTTCACCGTGGTGGTGGTCACCGGCGTGCTGGCGGTGACGAAAGTACCCCTGCCACGTTGGTATTGGGTGGGGCTGACGATCGGTGTCCTGGTCGGAACGGTGTTCGTGCACTGGCTGATTTTCGAGAGTCTCTACCGCATCGGGTCGCTGTGTCCGTACTGCATGGTGGTCTGGATCATCACCGCGACTTTGTTAGTCGTGGTTGGCTCGATAGCATTCCGTCCGGACCCGGACAGCACCAGCGCCGCTGCTGTGCGGGTCTTTTTCCAATGGCGGTGGTCGATTGCCACGCTGTGGCTCACCGCAGTGTTTCTGCTGATCATGGTTCGCTTCTGGAACTATTGGTCGACACTGCTCTAGGTGTCGAGTTTGCGTTGCGACGGGTGAAGTAAGGGGTCAATCATGATCTCAAAAGTGCTGGTGGCCAACCGCGGTGAGATCGCGATCCGCGCGTTTCGCGCCGCCTACGAATTGGGCGTCGGCACCGTTGCCGTCTACGCGTACGAGGACCGCAATTCACTGCACCGGTCCAAGGCCGACGAGTCCTACCAGATCGGCGAGGTCGGGCACCCGGTGCGCGCCTACCTGTCGGTGGACGAGATCGTCGAAACCGCCCTCCGTGCGGGTGCGGATGCCATCTACCCGGGCTATGGGTTCCTGTCGGAGAACCCGGATCTGGCCGGGGCGTGTGCGGCGGCGGGCATCACCTTCGTCGGCCCCCGCGCCGAGCTGCTCCAGCTGACCGGAAACAAGTCCCGCGCGGTCACCGCGGCCAGGGAGGCCGGGCTGCCCGTGCTGAGGTCGTCGGCGCCGTCGGCCTCGGTGCAGGAGCTGGTGGCTGCGGCGCAGTCGGAGACCACCGGCCTGCGCTTTCCGCTCTTCGTCAAGGCGGTTGCCGGCGGTGGTGGCCGTGGCATGCGCCGGGTCAACGACATCTCCGCGCTGGCCGAAGCGATCGAGGCAGCCAGCCGCGAAGCCGAGTCCGCATTCGGTGACCCGACGGTGTATCTCGAACAGGCGGTGTTGAACCCCCGTCACATCGAGGTGCAGATCCTGGCGGACACGCAAGGCAACGTGATTCACCTCTACGAGCGCGACTGCAGTGTGCAGCGCCGTCACCAGAAGGTCATCGAGTTGGCGCCGGCGCCTAACCTGCCCGGTGAGCTGCGCGACAAGATCTGCGCGGATGCGGTCGCCTTCGCCCGTCACGTTGGCTACACCTGCGTCGGTACCGTCGAGTTCCTGCTGGACCAAAGTGGTGAATACGTCTTCATCGAGATGAATCCGCGGATTCAGGTGGAGCACACCGTAACCGAGGAGATCACCGACGTCGACCTGGTTTCCAGCCAGATGCGGATCGCCGCGGGGGAGTCGCTCGAAGATCTGGGTCTACGACAGGAAACCGTCCGGCCGCACGGCGCCGCCCTGCAATGCCGGATCACCACCGAGGATCCGACCAACGGTTTCCGGCCCGACACCGGGCGGATCAGCGCCCTGCGCGCCCCCGGCGGCGCGGGCATCCGCCTGGACGGCAGCACCAACCTCGGTGCGGAGATCAGCGCGCACTTCGATTCCATGCTGGTCAAGCTGACCTGCCGGGGACGGGATTTCTCGACGGCGGTGAACCGGGCACGCCGGGCGATCGCCGAGTTCCGGATTCGCGGCGTATCGACCAACATTCCCTTCTTGCAGGCGGTTCTGGATGACCCGGACTTCCAAGCCGGGCGCATCACGACGGCGTTCATCGACGAACGCCCCCAGCTGCTGACCGCGCGCACCTCGGCCGACCGCGGCACCAAGATTCTGAACTACCTGGCTGATGTCACGGTCAACAAGCCGCACGGCAGCCGCCCGTCCAAGGTCTACCCGAACGACAAGCTGCCCCAGGTTGATCTGGATGCCCCGCCGCCGGCCGGCTCCAAGCAGCGCCTGGTCGAATTGGGGCCGGAGGGTTTCGCGCGCTGGCTCCGGGAATCGCCGGCGGTGGGGGTCACCGACACGACCTTCCGAGACGCCCACCAGTCGTTGCTGGCCACTCGGCTGCGCGCCAGCGGATTGAGCCGGGTGGCGCCCTATCTGGCGCGGACCATGCCGCAGCTGCTCTCGGTGGAGTGTTGGGGTGGTGCGACCTACGACGTGGCGCTGCGCTTCCTCAAAGAGGACCCGTGGGAGCGGCTGGCCACGCTGCGCGCGGCGATGCCCAACATCTGCCTGCAGATGCTGCTGCGTGGCCGCAACACGGTGGGGTACACGCCCTACCCCGAGGTGGTTACCTCGTCCTTCATCGAGGAAGCGACCGCGACCGGCATCGACATCTTCCGGATCTTCGATGCGCTCAACAACCTGGAGTCCATGCGGCCCGCGATCGACGCGGTGCGCGAAACCGGTTCTGCGATAGCCGAAGTCGCGATGTGCTACACCGGCGATCTGAGCGACCCGGCCGAGCAGCTCTACACGCTGGACTACTACCTGCGGCTGGCCGAGCAGATCGTGGAGGCGGGCGCGCATGTGCTGGCCATCAAGGACATGGCCGGACTGTTGCGGGCCCCGGCGGCTCACCAGCTGGTTACCGCACTGCGCAGTCGCTTCGATTTGCCGGTGCATGTGCACACCCACGACACCCCGGGCGGCCAGCTCGCCAGCTATGTCGCCGCCTGGCATGCGGGGGCCGACGCCGTCGACGGCGCCGCCGCCCCGCTCGCCGGTACCACCAGCCAGCCCGCGCTGAGTTCGATCGTTGGCGCCGCCGCGCACACCGAATACGACACCGGTCTGTCACTGGCGGCGGTTTGCGCGCTCGAGCCTTACTGGGAGGCGGTGCGAAAGGTCTACGCGCCCTTCGAGTCCGGGTTGCCGGGTCCGACGGGTCGGGTCTACCACCACGAGATTCCGGGCGGCCAGCTGTCGAACCTGCGCCAGCAGGCGATTGCGCTGGGGCTGGGGGACCGGTTCGAAGAGGTCGAAGAGGCCTACGCCGGAGCCGACCGGGTGCTGGGCCGCTTGATCAAGGTCACCCCATCCTCGAAGGTGGTCGGCGATCTGGCCCTGGCGCTGGTTGGTGCCGGGGTGAGTGCGGACGAATTCGCTGCCGAGCCCGCACGATTCGACATTCCGGACTCGGTCTTGGGCTTCTTGCGTGGCGATCTGGGCGACCCGGTCGGGGGGTGGCCGGAACCATTGCGGAGTGCGGCCCTGGCCGGGCGCGCACCGGCGAAGCCCGTTGGTCAGCTCACCGGCGAGGACCACAGCGCGCTGGCCGCGCCGGGACCCAAACGCCAGGCGACCTTGAACCGGTTGCTGTTCCCGGCGCCGACAAAGGAGTTCGAGGAGCACCGCGAAGCCTACGGCGACACGTCCCAAATGTCGGCCAACCAGTTCTTCTACGGCCTGCGACAGGGCGAGGAGCACCGGGTCAAGCTGGAGCGCGGGGTGGAACTGTTGATCGGCCTGGAGGCCATCTCCGAACCCGACGAGCGTGGAATGCGAACCGTCATGTGCATCATGAACGGTCAGCTGCGGCCGGTACTGGTGCGTGACCGCAGCATTGCCAGTGCGGTCCCGACCGCCGAGAAGGCCGACCGCGGCAATCCTGGACACATCGCCGCGCCGTTCGCCGGCGTGGTCAGCGTGGGCGTCGCGGTCGGGGATCGGGTGAGCGCCGGGCAAACCATCGCCACCATCGAGGCGATGAAAATGGAGGCCCCGATCACCGCGCCCAACGATGGCACCGTCGAACGGGTTGCCGTGTCGTCGACCGCCCAGGTGGAGGGCGGCGACCTGCTGGTGGTGGTGAGCTGACCCGGATCATCGGTGGCGTCGCCGGCGGCCGTCGCCTCGTTGTCCCGCAGCGTGGTACCAGACCCACCACCGATCGGGTGCGCGAGTCGCTGTTCAACATTCTTGCGGCGCGACGCGCGATGACCGGCCTGGCCGTGCTGGACCTGTATGCCGGTTCGGGAGCGCTCGGACTGGAGGCACTCTCGCGCGGCGCGGCCGCCGCGCTGTTCGTGGAGTCCGATCAGCGCACCGCGGCCGTTCTGGCCCGCAACATCGAGGCTCTGGGGCTCGCCGGCGCGACACTGCGCCGGGGTGCGGTCGCTGCGGTCCTGGCGGGTGGCACCGCGTCGCCGTTCGACCTGATCCTGGCCGACCCGCCCTACGATGTCTCCTGCGCCGAGATCGAAGCCGTCTTGGCGGCTTTGGACTCCCACGGGTGGGTGCACCAGGCAACGGTGGCCGTCGTGGAGCGGCCGGCCACCGGTGCGGCGTTGACCTGGCCGGCCGGCTGGTCGGTGTGGCCCGAGCGGGTTTACGGCGACACCCGTTTGGAGCTGGCCGACCGGTCGTAGGCCAGCGTGTACCGTCATCGGTCATGGCCGCCGGCGACCAGGCAGGCCGAAGCGACGAGGAGAAGCGGCGCAGATGACGGGCGCGGTATGTCCGGGTTCGTTCGACCCGGTGACGTTGGGGCACGTCGACGTCTTCGAACGCGCCGCCGCCCAGTTCGACGAGGTGGTGGTGGCGATTCTGGTCAATCCCGCCAAGAAGGGCATGTTCGACCTCGATGAGCGGATCGCGATGATCGAGGAGTCGACGGCTCACCTGCCCAACCTGCGGGTCGAGGCCGGGCAAGGCTTGGTGGTCGACTTCGTCAAGGCCCAGGGGATGAACGCCATCGTCAAGGGGTTGCGCACCGGCACCGACTTCGAGTACGAGCTGCAGATGGCGCAGATGAACAAACACATCGCTGGCGTCGACACATTCTTCGTCGCGACGGCGCCGCGGTATTCGTTTGTGTCGTCGTCGCTGGCCAAAGAGGTGGCGATGCTCGGCGGCGACGTCTCCGAACTGCTGCCGGAACCGGTGAACCGCCGCCTGCGGGAGCGGACAAAATAGCAGCGGACCTAGCCGCGGTTGGCGACTAGGTCCGCTCACCTGTCCACAGTGTCGAGCGACGATGCGGCCCCGACTAGCGTGGGTCGAAGCAGCCGTAGAAGGTTTGCGTCGCCGTGTCGTAGCAGGTCTAGGTGCCGTAGTCGGGCTGGTGGCTGGGGGCCGCGCTGGCGGCTCCGGCCGCTGCGAAGGCGGCCAGGCCGATGGCCGAGGCCAACAGCGACATCCCGGCGAGGGCACGGATTCGGGCAGCGATTATAGATGCCTTTCTGTTCGGTCATCGGGTGCGGGTGAGGCGAATGTCGCCGTCCAAGCAAGGTTGATGGCGCGCGCTTGGCGAAACCTTGGCACATTCTTGGTGCCCCGGGGTGCATCGGTGTCGCGGGTATGCCGGCGTTGACGGCCGGCCGCGGCGTCAGAAGATGATGGTCTGGTTGTGGTGCACGATGACGCGGTCCTGGCAGTGCCACAGCACCGCACGCGACAGCACGGCGCGCTCCACGTCGGCGCCGACTCGCACCAGGTCGTGCACGGTGTCATTGTGGTCGACCCGAACGACGTCTTGTTCGATGATCGGCCCCTCGTCGAGAGCTTCGGTCACGTAGTGTGCGGTGGCGCCGATCAGCTTGACGCCACGTTCCCGGGCGCGTTTGTAAGGAGACGCGCCGGTGAAGGCGGGAAGAAACGAGTGATGAATGTTGATCAACGGGCAACCGATGGCGTCGAGAAACGTGGGGCTGAGGATCTGCATGTAGCGAGCCAGGATCACCAGATCCACGTTGCCGCTTAACAACTGAAGTTGACGCTGTTCGGCGTCGGCGCGAGTGTCCCGAGTCACGGGGATGTGGATGAACGGCACACCGAACGGGCGCACATGGTCGGCCAGATCAGGGTGGTTGGCGATCACCATGGCAACCGACATCTCGAGTTCGCCACGTCGGTTGCGCCACAGCAGATCTAACAAGCAGTGGTCTTCCTTGGAAGCCATGATCGCGACTCGTTTGGGTTTGGCCGCTTCAGTGAACCGGTAGTCGATGTCGAACTTGTCGGCGACGGCACTGCCGAACTCGCGCTGCAGTTCGTCGATGGCAGCGGTGAGCCCGGGTAGGTGAAAGATCGCCCGCTGCAGGAATGTTCCGCCCTCGGGGGCGGTGGAGTGCTGGTCCAGGGAAATGATGTTGGCGCCGGCCTGGGTCAGGAACGTGCTGACGGCGGCGATGATCCCAGGGTGGTCGTGGCAACGCAGTAGTAGCCGACCGATATCGGCCGGCGGCGGTGGACCGCCAGGCGGCGGTGGAAAATTCTGAGACATTGCCGCCGGAAAGGATACCGCCGGCGCCCTCGGCTAGTGACACTGATGGCCGTGTTGGTGGCCTTCGGCTTCGGGAGAGCCGCCCATCATACGCAGCATCGGCATGCCGCCACTGGTGATGAAGCGAGTCACCAGCACTGCCGCGATTCCGAGAAAGATGATGTTGAGCCAGGTGGTGTAGTTCCACGAAATGCCCGCGTGCAGGACCGTGGCGCTGCGCTGTCGAGGAATCAAGTTCGCCGCGCCAAAGATGAGTTCGATCAGGTATCCAGCGACGACCATCGAGACATAGAAGGTGCCCAGCAGGGTCAACATCATCTTCGTTCCGTAGTACTTCCGGTAGATGTTCAAGATCGGCAGGATCAGCAGGTCGGCGAAGATGAAGGCGATGACACCGCCGAAGCTGATGCCACCGTTCCACAGCACCGCGGCAAGTGGCACATTGCCGATCGAGCAGACGAAAGAGACGATCGCGACGATGGGGCCAACGAGCGGTCCCCACACCACCGACAAGTTCGGATGATTCGCCAAAAAGAAGTTCTGCCAGAAAGTTTCGGGAACCCAAGCCGCGATTGCGCCGGCGATCACCAGACCGAGAACGAGGTCGCGCAGAATTGCCGCCCACTCCATCACGAACACGTGCGACACCGAGGTGAAGGCGCGGCGGGAGAACAGCCGGCGCAGAAACGAGTCCTCGCCGCCCACCGACATGTCCATGGCGGCGTGACCTTCCATGGAGCCGGCGATCCCGCGTTCGGCCTGCTCGCGGGCCGCGTCGATGAGCCGGGTGCGTACGAACAGCCGGAACAACACGGCCAACACGATGATCATCAGCGGGCCACCGACGAACTCCGCGGCGGTGAACTGCCAGCCCATCAACAACGCCAGGATGATGCCCAGCTCGACGACCAGGTTGGTGGAACCTATCTCAAACGCCATGGCTGCGGTGAAGTTCGCGCCCTTGCGAAACAGCGATCGTGCCAGCGCCACCGCGGCGTAGGAGCAGGACGACGAAGCGGCGCCCAGTCCGGCGGCAACCGCAAGCGTGCGCGGTTTGTCGTTGCCCATCAAAGCAACGATCGTCGAGCGGCGCACCACGGCCTGCACCATCGCCGACAACGTGAAGCCCAAGATCAGCGCCCACAAGATTCCCCAGGTCATCGATCCGGTCAGGGCCAGTGCATGGCCGACCGCTCCCAATACTGTGCCCGCCACCCGGTCCTCCGTTTCGCATCATCCATCCGGCAAGTCTTCATTCTGGGCCGACCCGCTCCCTTGCGGCAACATATACCCTATGGGGGTATCAGTCCAAGGGGGTGCCGTGTCCGGAATCCGCAGGATATGCGGCTGTTTTGGGGGGCGCATGCGGGTTCGCCTCCCGCTTGCTGGCGACCGGACGTCCCGGCCGTCGGTGAACCGGTTGGCGGCAGCGTCGCATTGGCTGGCGATAGAGTTCCGGACGGCTGCCCAAAAGCGTTGGCACACAATGAAACACGATGTTCGAGATGGGCAATGAAGCGCGGGCGCCCGGTTGGATGTCATCGCGACCGGGCGCTGCGGTGAACGAGTCGACCGGATCGGCATCGCCCACGCCATTTTGGCCCGATCTTCCAGACCGCGGGCGTCCAGGGGGTACGCTACGGCGTTTGGGTGGGGCGTAACGAACAACGGTTACCGACAACTTGCCGACAAACGTCGTGAAGGGGCGTGGTCATGAGCATCGCAACAAACGCACCGCAGCCCGTCAGGAGGCAGCGGGTCCTGTTTGTCGCCGAGGCAACGACGCTGGCCCACGTCGTGCGACCGTTCGTCGTCGCGCTGTCGCTGGACCCGAGCCGCTATGAGGTGCATTTCGCGTGTGACCCGCGGTTCAACAAGCTGCTGGGGCCGATCCCGTTTCCCCATCACCCGATCTACACCATCCCCAGCGAGCGATTTCTCGGCAACCTGGTGCAGGGCCGTTTCTATACGACCCGGACATTGCGCCAGTACGTCGAGGAGGACAGCAGGGTGCTGGCCGAGGTTGCGCCGGATCTGGTCGTCGGTGACCTTCGCATTTAGCTATCGGCCAGCGCCCGACTGGCCGGCATTCCCTACGTCGCCATCGCCAACGCCTACTGGAGTCCCTACTCGCGCCGTCGTTTTCCGCTGCCCGAGGTGTTCTGGAGCCGCCTGTTCGGTGTTCGGCTGGTCAAGCGCGCCTACCGGCTGGAGCGACCGTTGTTCTTCGCTCTGCAGTGCATGCCGCTGAATCGGGTCCGGCGCAAGCACGGATTGCCGAGCCTGGGTTTGAACCTGTGCCGCATTTTCACCGATGGCGACCAAACCCTGTACGCGGATATCCCCGAGCTGCAGCCGACCTACAACCGGCCGGACAACCACCAGTATCTCGGCCCGGTTCTCTGGTCGCCGTCGGGGGAGACGCCGGACTGGTGGGATTCGCTGCCGGCGGACCGGCCGATCGTCTACGCGACCCTGGGTACCTCCGGGGGGGGGATCTGTTGCAGGTGGTGTTGAACGGCCTGGCCGATCTGCCGGTGACGGTCATCGCTGCCACCGCCGACCGTAGCGACCTGGACAATATCCCGGCCAATGCCTATGTGGCGGACTATCTGCCGGGCGAGGCGGCCGCGGCTCGCTCCGACGTGGTGATTTGCAACGGGGGCAGCCTCACGACGCAGCAGGCCCTGGTGGCTGGGGTGCCGGTGCTGGGGATCGCTAGCAACCTGGACCAGCACCTCAACATGCAGGCCATCGAGGCAGCCGGAGCGGGCTTGCTGCTGCGCACCGAGCGGCTCAAGGCTCGCTCGGTGTCGGCGGCCGTGCGCCAGCTGCTCGACCGACCTGGATACCGGCAATCCGCTCAGGAGCTCGCCGAGGTGTTCGGACGCGAATTGGCTCGCTTTCCTCAGCATGTGGAGAGCGCTTTGCGGCGCGTATCCGAGGGCGCGGTCGCGAAATCGGCGGCCGGCTAGCAGGGGTAGCGCCTGTCAATCAGGTCAATTAGTAGGTTTGGACCAGCGGTCGGCTCATCGGCGGCATCGGACGATTCGGTCCCCACAGATCCTCGATTCAAACGTTAGTTCGATGCCGCACTGCGGCTAACGTTTCTCCTCTCGGCGAAAGGAACCCTTCATGGGAGCAACCGAAACTTCAAAGGCGCTGGTGTGGCGCCTCACCGAAGAGTCATGGAACTACGGTCAGTTCCACTTCGGGAAGGATCGTCGGATGAACCGGGTCAGGGCCGTGCAACGGGCGCTCGCCGGTAGGGCGGCGCCTGTTTACCTCGAGATCGGTGTCTCCCATGGGTTTGCGTTCCGGCGAATAGCTGCCGACGAGAAGACGGCAATCGACCCCGAGTTCAAGCTGTCGGCGCGGACCCGCAAGCTGGCCTCGGCCAAGGCGCGTGTCACCCATTACTTCGAGACGACCAGTGACGCCTTTTTCGCCAATGATGCCGGCTATCTCGAGCACAACGGTGTCGATGTGGCCTTGGTCGACGGGCTGCACACCTACAAGCAGGTAGTGCGTGATGTCGAGAACATCCTGCGCTACCTCAAGGACGACGGGGTCATCGTCCTGCACGACTGCAACCCCACGCATCCTTCGATCGCCTATCCGGCGGCGTCCTATGAAGACTTTCGTGCCGAGAACCGCTGGTGGCAGATGTTGTGGAGCGGCGACGTCTGGAAGGCGATCGTTCATCTGCGCAGCACTCGGGCGGATCTGCAGGTCGCGGTGCTCAATTGCGATTTCGGCGTCGGGATCGTGCGTAAGGGCTCGGCGGAATCGCAGTTGTCCTACACGGCGGACCAGATCGAGGCCCTCGACTACGCGGATCTGGTCGCCGACCGCGAGCGCCTACTCAACCTGAAGCCGCCCACGTATTTCGACGACTTTCTCGCATCCGACGGAATCAGCCCGAAGATCTGATCGGCCGGCGACCGCCGCTCGGGCGCTGACCTGAGCGGCGGCGCCAGGAGTCAGTGCAGTCGGGTCGCGCTCACAACGACGCCGGTCTGGGGCAGCCGCGCCAGCAGTGCATCCCCCATGGCGGCGGCGGGGGTCAGCACACCGCGCAACTCGGAGAGCCGATCGCGGTCCAGCGCCAGGGCCAGACCGCTTTCGCCGAGCAGCACGGCCGTCGAGGCATACGCGTCGACGTTGTGTGCGAACGTCGCCAGGTAGCGGGCACCGGTGGTCGTGGTGGTGTACGTCTCACAGCGGTAATGGCCGCGTTCCCGGCTTTTTTGGCTCGGGCCGGTGCCTGGTTTCGGAGTGACCCGCTCTAGCGCACGTTGCGGTAGGCGACTGAAGTACTTGTTGCCCAAACCGATGCCGCCGGCGATAGCGCCCGTGACGGCAGCGGAGGCGATTGGTGCCGCAAACGACCGACCGAGACTCATCGTCTCCGAGTAGCGGAATTGCTTGCCATAAGCCCAATCCTGTAATGCATTGCGACGTCGGACAATTCGAGTGTTGAATGGGCCCTGTACGAATGCGCCGGTCCAGAAGCCCGCGAGCTCAGGAGCCAGGTCGCGTCCGCGCCGCATGGAAAAGTCCGGCTGCGGACCGAGATCGGGTTCGGCACTGCGGTCGGTGGTCAGCGTATAAGGGTCGTTGACCAACCGGTACGCCTCGGGATCGCTCGATGCGGTGCGCATCGCTTCGGAATAGGTTGCCACCGAGCCGCCGGAGGCCCAACGCTGGGAGAACGAGCGGAGCACCAGGTTGGTCTCGGCCAATTCTCCGGTGCCGTCTTCGGCGGCACGGCGGTACAAGTGGTGGACGTTCAGATCCGATGGAATTGAATCGAATCCACACGCGAGCACTATTCGGGCGCCGGTGTCAGCGGTCTGTTTGTGGTACAGGTCGATGCTGTTGCGGCAGAACATCAATTCGCCGGTCAGATCGGCGTAGTCGGTGCCAGCCTTGGCGCAGGCCGCCACCAGGGGCAGGCCATAGCGCGTGTAGGGGCCAACGGTGGTGAGGATGACCTGTGCCCGGGTGGCCATCTCCTCGAGCGTCGCCGGTTGTGATGCGTCGGCGACGACGAGTGGCCAGTCGCTGGCTAGTGGGCCCAACTTGTCCCGCACGGCCCGCAGCCGTTGGGGCGAATGGCCGGCCAGGGCGATCCGAGCGTTCGTGTCACGTTGCGCAAGGTGTTGGCCGGTCGGCATGCCGGAGAAGCCGGTTGCGCCGTATAAGACAATGTCGAACTCGCGTTGCGCTGAACTCATCGGGCGAGACTACCCGAGCGGGCTGGGGAGGCTGAGTTACGGGCGACCAGCGATGAATGCAATTGCGTAGGAACGCAGTCGCCGCGTCATCGGCGCGAGATGGTAGGGCCGGCCGGCGATCCGCAGGCCGCCAGTTGGCTGCGGGATGTCCACAGAAACGTCAGGTAACCTCGCCGCAGTCACACCGCGACGGACGGCAAGGTAGGCGGATTTTGAAGAAATCGAGCGGTTTTCGTTACGGCTTTGTCGACGCTCCGGTGCACTCGCGCCTCCCACCGAGCATGATCGCGCGGTCGAGCATGATGGCCGGCGCAGTGATGGGCGCCGACTCGTATTGGATCGGTGACCATCTCAACGCGCTGGTGCCACGGTCGGTGGCGACCCCCGAATTTCTCGGTCTTGGGGCGCGGCTGGTGCCCAAGGTTGATGCCAACTACGAGCCTTGGACGATGCTGGGAAACCTCGCCGCGGGCAACCGGATCAACCGCTTGCGGCTCGGTGTGTGCGTGACCGATGTCGGCCGTCGCAATCCAGCGGTTACCGCGCAAGCCGCGGCGACTGTGCATCTGCTGACCAGAGGCCGAGCCATTCTTGGCATCGGTGTTGGAGAACGTGAGGGCAACGAGCCCTACGGGGTGGAGTGGAGCAAGCCCGTTGCGCGGTTCGAAGAGGGCCTCGTGACGATTCGTGCCCTGTGAGATTCGAACGGGGCGCTGGTCACGCGTGAGTCGCCGTACTTTCCACTGCGCAATGCCCTGTTCGACCTGCCGCCCTACAAGGGAAAGTGGCCCGAAATCTGGGTCGCGGCGCACGGTCCGCGGATGCTGAGGGCTACTGGACGCTACGCGGACGCCTGGGTGCCCATCGTCATCATCCGGCCCACCGACTACAGCCGCGCGCTGGAAGCGGTGCGTGCCGCGGCATCCGATGCCGGTCGTGACCCGATGTCCATCACCCCTTCGGCAGTGCGCGGCGTGGTCACCGGGTGGAGTCGCGACGACGTGGATGAAGCGCTGGACTCGGTGATCGTCAAAATGAACGCGCTCGGAATGCCCGTGGAGGCCTGGGCGCGCCACGGTGTCGAGCACCCGATGGGAGCCGACTTCACCGGCGTGCAGGATCTGATCCCCCAGACGATGGACAGGGAAACGGTCCTCTCCTACACCGCGAAGGTTCCGCCCGGCCTGATCCGCGAAGCGGTGGCCAGCGGCACGCCGGACGAGGTCATCGATCAGGTCGCCGAGTGGCGTGACCACGGTCTGAGGTATCTGCTGGTGATCAATGGCAGCCTGGTCAACCCGAGCCTGCGCAAGACCGTCACTGCGGTGCTGCCGCACGCCAAGGTGTTGCGGGGGCTGAAGAAGCTGTGACCGGCCACCGGCGAATCCGCTCGGAGCCGGTTCGCGGCTAGCCTGGGCTCGTTGCGGCCGCAGATCGATCAAAGCCATTGCTGAAGTTAGCTATTCGGGTCGCTTAGCGATCGGCCGGAAGTCGTTGCGGGCACTTTGGTGGATGGATCCGCAGCGCTGAATCGGTGGCCTCGGGGGCGCGGCGAGTTGGCCCCAACCCGTTGCCTGGTAACGATTTAGCGGCGACGCTTCAGCGCACCGTCGCGCGACACCGCGTGCCCGAGATGCCACATTGCCTTTGTCGCAACGGTTTTGCCGCGACTGGTTACGGCCTGCTCGGGGCTAGGGGAGTGGGGCGATCACCGCCGGGCGTGGTTACCGCAGCGGCGTGTATCGCCAAACGTTGCGCGCGCCAAACTTATTTAGCAGTGGTCGTACTTAGCACTTCTCATGAAAATCGGCTGTTGGTTGGTTATCCAGAGATGATTTGCCGAGGTGATTGTCGTAGACCCCTCGATGCTTCAGATTGCACCCGGCGTCCGGGCCCTGGGAAGGGTGATTGGATGGCCCAAATTTTCCCAGGACCGTCGGTCCCAACATCTCACCTATCGCTGATCCTTAGTAACCTCAAAGCTCATGTCCACCAAACGGGTTCCAGCAAGAGCCATGGTCGTGAGTGACGACCATGTTAAATCTTGCTGCGAGCCGGTGGCGCGAGGGCTGTTATGGCGGTGCGGCCATATCGATTTCGAGTTGCGGCGCGGCTTTGCGCGGCACGCCGGCCCGCTGATTCGGGTTTCGACTGACACAGCAGCGAAACGCCCGTAGTCTCTTCCGTCGAGAGTAAGGATGATCATGGACACCAACGCCGTTTCGCTTCGTGCCCGGGACGAGGTGACGACGCAACTGGCACCGGGAACGGGTGGCCAAGCAGTACCAACGTCCAATGGGATGATGACGCGATTCGCGATGAGTGAGTCCTCGCTTACCGATCTGCTGCACAAGGCGGCCACCCAGTACCCCAATCGCGCGGCCTACAAGTTCATCGACTACGACGTGAACCCGGACGGGTTCACCGAAACGCTCACCTGGTGGCAAATCTATCGGCGCGCCAAGATCGTGGCCGAAGAGCTGCGCGGCTACGGGGCCAGCGGTGATCGGGTCGCGGTATTGGCTCCGCAAGGCCTCGAATACATCATCGCCTTTCTGGGCGTGCTAGAAGCCGGACTTATCGCTGTCCCCCTTCCAGTGCCCCAGTTCGGCATTCACGACGAACGAATCTCGGCAGCGCTGCAGGATTCCACGCCGAGCGTCATTCTTACGACTTCGCCGGTGATCGACGAGGTCACCAAATATGCGCCACATGCACGCGCCGGGCAGGGCGGCACACCCATTGTGGTGGCGGTCGACTTGCTGGACTTGGATTCCGCGCGGGAGCTCGATCTCACGCCGCCGGCCCATTCGAGCACCGCGTATCTGCAATACACGTCGGGGTCGACCCGTTCGCCTGCCGGTGTGGTCCTCTCCCACAAGAACGTCATCACCAACTGCGTCCAGTTGATGTCCGATTACCTTGGGGAGACAGAGAAAGTTCCCTCGACCGCGGTGTCGTGGCTGCCGTTCTATCACGACATGGGGCTGATGCTCGGCATCATTCTGCCGATGATCAATCAAGACACCGCGGTATTGCTGAATCCGATGGCATTCCTGCAGCGGCCGGCCCGCTGGATGCAATTGATGAGCAAATTTCGTGGACAGATTTCCTGTGCGCCAAACTTCGGTTTCGAATTGGCGGTCCGCCGCACGTCGGACGAAGATATGGCCGGATTGGATCTCGGACACGTCCGGGGGATCGGTAGCGGTGCGGAGCGGGTGAATCCGGCGACGCTGCAGCGCTTCATCGACAGGTTCGCCCCCTTCAACCTGCGCGACACGGCGATCCGACCCTCCTACGGGCTCGCCGAGGCGACGGTGTTCGTGGCCACCGCGGAACCGGGACGCCCGCCCAGAAGCGTCAACTTCGATTACCAGAGCTTGTCGGTCGGTCGGGTCGAGCGGTGCGCGAATGAAGCCGACGACGGTGCCAAGCTGGTCAGCTACGGTTCGAGCTGGACATCTGAGGTGCGGATCGTCGACCCCGAGGCCAGGACGGAATGTCCGGCGGGGACGGTCGGCGAAATTTGGGTGCAGGGGGATAATGTTGCCATGGGCTATTGGCGTAACCCCCAGCTCACCGAGCGCACGTTCGATGCGAAGCTGACCGACCCCTCGCCGGGCACCTCGATCGGTCCGTGGCTTCGAACCGGAGACCTCGGGGTGATGTTCGAAGGCGAGTTGTTCATCACGGGCCGCATCAAGGATCTGCTGATCGTGGACGGATCCAATCACTATCCCGACGATATTGAGTCGACGATTCAGGAAATCACCGGTGGCCGGGTGGTGGCGATAGCGGTGCCCGATGCCGACGGTGAGAAGTTGGTCACCATCGTGGAGTTCGCCAGCTGGGGCCACTCGGGTGAGGAGGCCATCGACAAGCTGCGCTCGGTCAAGCGGGAGATCACCTCCGCGATATCGCGGGCACACCGAGTGCGGGTCGCAGATGTCGTGTTGGTGGCGACCGGTTCGATTCCGGTCACGACCAGCGGCAAAGTTCGACGTTCATCCTGTGTGGAGCGTTACCGAAACGACGGATTCACCCGTTTGGACCGGTCCGCATGACGGCATGTTGGCGGTTTTGCCCGAGAAACAAGAAATGACCGAGTGTCATCTGTCTGATGAAGATATCCGAAAGCTCAATCGCGACCTTCGGATACTGATAGCGACGAACGGCACCCTCACTCGGATTCTGAACGTGCTTGCCAACGACGAGATCGTCGTAGAGATAGTCAAGCAGCAGATTCAGGATGCCGCGCCGGAAATGGATGGGTGCGACCATTCTTCGATCGGCCGCGTCTTGCGGCGCGATATCGTGCTGAAGGGCCGCAGGTCGGGAATCCCGTTCGTCGCCGCAGAATCATTCATTGCCATCGACTTGCTGCCTCCCGAAATCGTGGCGAGCCTGCTGGAAACGCATCTTCCTATTGGCGAGGTGATGGCCGCCAGCTGTATTGAAACCTTTAAAGAAGAGGCGAAGGTCTGGGCGGGAGAGTCACCGGCCTGGCTCGTGCTCGATCGGCGTCGTAACTTGCCGCCGAAAGTTGTCGGCCGTCAGTACCGTGTGTTCGCGGAAGGCCGGCCGGTGATTATCATCACCGAGTATTTTCTCCGAAGTGTATTCGAAGATAATTCGCGTGAAGAACCTATTCGTCACCAACGTTCCGTCGGTACCAGTGCGAGGAGTGGGAGATCGATTTGTACCTAATGGCCGGTTCCCCGTGGGTTTATGGGGGTGACGATGCCAGAGGTCGCAGAATTTGTATCCATGGATCCAATTCAGTCGGCAAGCCAGAAACAGCATCGGCTAGGGCGGTCATCCAATAATGCGGAATGAGAATGTAGCGGGACTGCTCGCCGAGCGGGCATCGGAAGCGGGATGGACTGACCAGCCTGCCTATTACGCGCCGGATGTGGTGACTCATGGTCAGATCCATGATGGAGCCGCACGGCTCGGCGCGGTGCTAGCCAATCGTGGCCTTTGCAGGGGGGATCGTGTCCTGCTGTGTATGCCGGATTCGCCGGAGCTGGTGCAGGTTTTGCTGGCATGCCTGGCACGCGGGATCCTGGCGTTTCTGGCAAACCCGGAGCTGCACCGTGACGACCACGCGTTCCAGGAGCGGGACACGCAGGCGGCGCTGGTAATCACCTCCGGTCCTCTTTGTGACCGATTTGCGCCGTCGACGGTGGTGGATGCCGCGGATCTATTTTCCGAGGCGGCCCGGGTCGGGCCGGCGGACTACGAGATCTTGGGTGGTGACGCCGCCGCGTATGCCACCTACACCTCCGGTACAACGGGTCCGCCCAAGGCGGCGATTCACCGGCACTGCGACGTGTTCGCGTTTGTCGAGGCCATGTGTCGCAATGCGTTGCGGCTGACTCCCGCCGACATCGGGCTGAGCAGCGCGCGCATGTATTTCGCCTATGGCCTGGGAAATTCGGTCTGGTTTCCGCTGGCCACCGGCAGTTCGGCGGTGGTCAATCCGCTACCGGTGGGCGCGGAAGTCGCGGCGACGCTGAGCGCCCGATTCGAGCCCTCGGTGCTCTACGGTGTGCCGAATTTCTTTGCCAGAGTTGTCGACGCGTGTTCTGCGGATTCGTTCCGTTCGGTGCGATGCGTGGTATCGGCGGGCGAGGCCCTGGAGGTGGGGCTGGCCGAGCGGCTCACCGAATTCTTTGGCGGTATCCCGATCCTGGACGGGGTCGGATCGACCGAGGTCGGGCAGACGTTCGTATCCAATACCGTCGACGAGTGGCGCCCGGGGAGCCTGGGCAAGGTTCTTCCGCCCTACCAGATTCGCGTCGTGGCACCGGACGGTGCGGCCGCCGGGCCCGGGGGGGAGGGTGACCTCTGGGTCCGCGGACCGTCGATTGCCGAGAGCTATTGGAACTGGCCGGAGCCGCTGCTGACAGATGAGGGTTGGCTGGACACGCGTGACCGGGTCTGCATCGACGACGACGGATGGGTCACCTACGCCTGCCGCGCGGACGACACCGAAATCGTCGGGGCGGTCAATATCAATCCGCGCGAGATCGAGCGGCTGATCGTCGAGGAGGACGCCGTCGCCGAGGTCGCGGTGGTTGGAGTCAAGGAAGCCACCGGCGCATCGACACTGCAGGCATTTCTCGTTCCGGCGAGCGCCGAGGGCATTGACGGGTCGGTCATGCGCGACATCCACCGACGATTGCTCACCCGCCTGTCTGCATTCAAGGTGCCGCACCGATTTGCCGTTGTTGAGCGACTTCCCAGAACCGCCAACGGGAAGTTGTTGCGCAGCGCGCTGCGTGGCCAGACCCCGGCCAAGCCGATCTGGGAACTCGCTTCGGCCGAGCACCGGTCCGACGCGCCCGGCCAACTCGATGATCAGTCGGCGTCTGCCCTGGTTTCGGGCTCCCGCGAAGTGAGCCTCAAAGAGCGGCTGGCCGCGCTGCAGCAGGAACGTCACCGGCTGGTACTCGACGCCGTATGCGGGGAGACCGCGAAGATGCTCGGTGAGCCGGATCCGCGCTCGGTCAATCGCGATCTCGCCTTCTCGGAGCTCGGCTTCGACTCGCAGATGACCGTCGAACTCTGCCACCGATTGGCCGCGGCCACCGGGTTGCGCGTGCCCGAGACGGTTGGGTGGGACTACGGCTCGATATCGGGACTGGCCCAGTACCTGGAGGCCGAACTGTCCGGCGCGGACCGGC
Organism: Mycobacterium ulcerans subsp. shinshuense; assembly: GCF_002355775.1. NCBI lineage: Bacteria > Bacillati > Actinomycetota > Actinomycetes > Mycobacteriales > Mycobacteriaceae > Mycobacterium > Mycobacterium ulcerans. The sequence continues at coordinate 1,915,712 of NZ_AP017624.1, forward strand.
GGGTGACGCCGCAGTCAGCGCGCAGCGGCGCGCGGGCGCTGCCGCTGATCGAAGCGCAGCTGAACAAGGTCGAAGAGCTGACCGCGGCCATCGCCGACGGTGAGAAGCCGCGAGTGGCCGAACGGTTGCGTGCCCTGCTCGGCACGATCACCGAAGGGCAGGAGCACTGGGGCCAGCGCATCGCCGCCGCCTCGACCCCCGACGAAATTTTCCAGCTGATCGATTCGGAATTTGGCGAATCATGAACAGGAGCAACTGAGTATGACCACCAGCGGTGAAAGCGCCGACCAGCAGAACGACAAGCTCTTCCGCTACCTGAAGAAGGTCGCTGTCGAGCTCGACGAGGCACGCGCGCGACTGCGGGAATACGAACAACGCGCAACCGAGCCGGTGGCGGTGGTAGGAATCGGCTGCCGGTTTCCCGGCGGCGCGGATGGCCCGGAAGGGCTGTGGGATCTGGTTTCGCAGGGGCGCGACGCCGTAACGGAGTTCCCGAATGACCGAGGGTGGGACACCGAGGGGTTGTTTGACCCGGATCCGGATGCCGAGGGCAAGACCTACACGCGGTGGGGTGCGTTTGTCGAGAACGCCACCAACTTCGATGCCGGGTTCTTCGGCATCCCGCCAAGTGAGGTCCTGGCGATGGATCCCCAGCAGCGGCTCATGCTGGAGGTCTCCTGGGAGGCGCTCGAGCATGCCGGGATCGACCCGATGTCGTTGCGCGGGTCCTCGACGGGGGTCTTCACCGGAATTTTCGCGCCCAGCTACGGCGGCAAGGACGTCGGTGCGTTGCAGGGGTACGGGCTGACCGGCTCGCCGGTGAGTGTGGCCTCGGGACGGGTCGCTTACGTGCTGGGGCTGGAAGGCCCGGCGCTGTCGGTGGATACGGCGTGCTCGTCGTCGTTGGTGGCGACCCATTGGGCGATGGCCTCGTTGCGTTCCGGGGAATGCGACATGGCATTGGCCGGCGGTGTGACGGTGATGGGGCTGCCGTCGATCTTCGTCGGGTTCAGTCGGCAGCGGGGGTTGGCCGCAGATGGGCGATGCAAGGCATTTGCCGCGGCGGCCGACGGGACCGGCTGGGGCGAAGGTGCCGGGGTGCTGGTGCTCGAGCGGCTATCCGATGCGCAACGCAACGGACACAACGTATTGGCGGTGGTGCGGGGCAGCGCGATCAATCAGGACGGCGCGTCCAACGGCCTGACCGCGCCCAATGGGCTCGCCCAGCAGCGCGTGATCCAGGCGGCATTGGCAAATTGTGGGCTGACCTCCGCCGATGTCGACGTGGTCGAGGCCCACGGGACCGCAACCACATTGGGTGATCCCATCGAAGCCGAGGCGTTGTTGGCCACCTATGGGCAGGGACGCCCGACGGATCAGCCGCTGTGGGTGGGCTCGATCAAATCGAACATGGGTCACACTCAGGCCGCCGCGGGTGTGGCAGGGGTGATCAAGATGGTGCAGGCCATGCGGCACGGCCTGATGCCGGCGTCGCTGCACGTCGATGAGCCTTCCAAACGAGTGGATTGGGAAAGCGGCGCGGTGTCGGTGCTGGCCGAGGCTCGGGACTGGCCGGATGCCGGGCGCCCGCGCCGGGCCGGTGTGTCCTCTTTCGGGATCAGCGGCACCAACGCGCACGTGATCCTGGAAGAGGCTCCGGCACCGGAAGCGGTGCCGGACAGCGAATCCAACAAGGGCGAGCCGAGTTTGCCGGTGGTGCCATGGGTGATTTCGGCGCGATCGGCCGAGGCGCTGACGGCGCAGGCCGGCCGACTGTTGGCCCATGTCCAAGCCGACCCGCAGTCCAACCCGGTCGACATCGGGTTCTCGTTGGCGGGCCGATCGGCGTTCGAGCATCGGGCCGTGGTGGTCGGCGCCGATCGCCAGCAATTGCTGACCGGGCTGGCGACGCTGGCCGACGGCGCGCCGGGCGCGGGCGTGGTGACCGGGCAAGCGGGGTCGGTAGGCAAGACCGCCGTGGTATTCCCCGGGCAGGGCTCGCAGCGCATCGGCATGGCCCGGGAACTCCATGACCAACTTCCAGTGTTTGCTGAAGCATTTGACGCGGTGGCCGACGAGCTGGACCGCCATCTGAGAATCCCTCTGCGTGAAGTTATGTGGGGATCCGATGCGGCGCTGCTGGATAGCACCGAATTTGCTCAGCCGGCATTGTTCGCGGTGGAGGTGGCGTTGTTCGCGGCGCTGCAACGCTGGGGACTGCAGCCCGACTTCGTGATGGGCCACTCGGTGGGAGAGCTGTCCGCGGCCTACGTCGCCGGGGTGCTGACATTGGCCGATGCGGCCATGCTGGTGGTTGCGCGCGGCCGGTTGATGCAGGCCCTGCCGGCCGGCGGAGCCATGGTGGCGGTGGCCGCCGCCGAAGACGAGGTGTTGCCGTCACTGACCGACGGTGTGGGCATCGCCGCGATCAACGCCCCCAAATCGGTGGTGATCTCCGGGGCCGAGGCCGCGGTGACCGCCATCTCCGACCAGTTCGCCCAGCAGGGTCGGCGGGTGCATCGGCTGGCGGTCTCGCATGCGTTCCATTCGCCCCTGATGGAGCCGATGCTCGAGGAGTTCGCGCGGATCGCCGCCCAGGTTGAGGCGCGGGAACCACAGATCGCGCTGGTGTCGAATGTGACGGGCGAATTGGCCAGTGCCGATGGCGGTTTCGGATCTGCGCAGTATTGGGTCGAGCACGTTCGGCGGGCGGTCCGCTTCGCCGACAGCGCGCGGCAGCTGCATACACTCGGGGTGACCCATTTCGTGGAGGTCGGACCCGGTAGCGGATTGACCGGCTCCATCGAGCAGTCGCTGGCGCCCGCCGAGGCGGTCGTGGTGTCGATGCTGGGCAAGGACCGTCCCGAGGTGGCCTCGGTGCTCACCGCGTTCGGCCAGCTGTTCAGCACCGGGATGTCGGTGGATTGGCCGGCGGTATTTGCCGGCTCGGGTGCCACCCGGGTGGACCTGCCGACGTACGCCTTCCAGCGCCGGCGGTTCTGGGAGGTACCGGGCGCCGATGGGCCCGCCGACGCGACCGGACTGGGTCTCGGCGGTGCCGAGCATTCCCTGTTGGGTGCGGTGGTCGAGCGTCCCGATTCCGGTGGCGTGGTGTTGACCGGCCGGCTGGCGCTGGCCGATCAGCCTTGGCTGGCCGATCACGTGATCGGCGGAGTCGTGCTGTTCCCCGGGGCGGGCTTTGTGGAATTGGCCATCCGCGCCGGTGACGAGGTCGGCTGTGCCGTCGTCGAGGAGTTGGTGCTGGCCGCGCCGCTGGTGCTGCACCCCGGAATGGGCGTGCAGGTGCAGGTGATCGTGGGAGCCGCCGATGACTCCGGGAACCGGGCGCTGTCGGTGTATTCGCGCGGCGATCAGAGCGAGGACTGGCTGCTCAATGCCGAGGGCATGTTGGGGGTCGAGGCGGCAAGCTCCGGTGCGGATCTGTCAGTCTGGCCGCCGGAGGGCGCCGAGAGCGTCGACATCTCCGATGGCTATGCGCAGCTGGCCGACCGCGGTTATGCCTACGGCCCGGGATTTCAGGGGCTGGTGGGGGTCTGGCGGCGCGATTCCGAGCTGTTCGCCGAGGTGGTCGCTCCCTCCGGAGTGGCCGTCGACAAGATGGGAATGCACCCGGTGGTACTGGACGCGGTGCTGCACGCGCTGGGGCTGACCGCCGAGCAGAACCCGGATTCCGATGAGACAAAGCTGCCGTTCTGCTGGCGGGGCGTGTCGCTGCACGCCGGCGGTGCCGGCCGGGTGCGGGCGCGCCTGACCATGTCCGGGCCGGATTCGATCTCGGTGGAGATCGCCGATGCCGCGGGGCTGCCGGTGTTGACGGTGGGCGCGCTGGTCACCCGGGCGATGTCGGCGGCCCAGCTGCGCGCCGCGGTTGCGGAGGCCGGCGGTGGCGCACCCGACCAGGGACCACTGGACGTGATCTGGTCGCCGATACCGCTGAGCGGGAGCGGCACCAACGGGTCTGCTCAGCCCGCCGTGGTGTCGTGGGCGGACTTCTGCGCCGGCGGTGACGGTAGCGCGGCCGGCGATGCCGGTGTGGTGGTGTGGGAGCCCAACCCCGCAGGCGAGGATGTGGTGGGGTCGGTGTATGCGGCCACCCACGCCGCCCTGGAGGTGTTGCAGTCCTGGTTCGACGGGGACCGCGCGGGCACCTTGGTGGTGTTGACCCACGGCGCCGTGGCGATGCCCGGCGAGAACGTCAGCGACCTGGCCGGCGCTGCGGTATGGGGAATCGTGCGGTCGGCGCAGGCCGAGAATCCCGGCCGGATCGTGCTGGTCGACGCGGACGCCGCGGTGGAGGCGGCGGAGCTGGTCGCAGTTGGGGAACCCCAACTCGTGGTGCGCTCCGGCGCGGCACACGCCGCTCGGCTGGCCCCGGCCGCGCCGCTGCTGGCGGTGCCGGCGGATGAGTCGGCGTGGCGGTTGGCCGCCGGTGGCGGCGGAACGTTGGAGGACCTGGTGATCGAGCCTTGTCCGGAGGTCCAGGCGCCCTTGGCGGCCGGACAGGTCCGGGTGGCGGTGCGTGCGGTCGGTGTCAATTTCCGCGACGTGGTGGCGGCATTGGGGATGTATCCCGGTGAGGCCCCGCCGCTGGGGGCAGAAGGCGCGGGGGTGGTCCTCGAGGTCGGTCCGCAGGTATCCGGGGTTGCCGTCGGTGACTCGGTGATGGGTTTCCTTGGTGGTGCCGGTCCGCTGTCGGTCGTGGACCAGCAGCTGATCACCCGGATGCCACAAGGGTGGTCGTTCGCCCAGGCTGCCGCCGTGCCGGTGGTGTTCCTGACGGCCCTGTTCGGGTTGCAGGACCTGGCCAAGATACAGCCCGGCGAATCGGTGTTGATCCATGCCGGAACCGGTGGCGTGGGCATGGCGGCGGTGCAGCTGGCTCGCCACTGGGGCGTCGAGATCTTCGTCACCGCCAGCCGCGGCAAGTGGGACACGCTGCGCGCCATGGGATTTGACGACGACCACATCGGCGACTCCCGCACGCTGGACTTCGAGGAGAAGTTCCTCGCGGTCACCGACGGCCGTGGGGTCGATGTGGTGCTCGACTCGCTGGCCGGTGATTTCGTGGATGCTTCGCTGCGACTGCTGGTACGCGGCGGGCGTTTCCTCGAGATGGGCAAGACCGATATCCGCGACGCCGACAAGATCGCCGCCAACTACCCCGGCGTGTGGTACCGGGCTTTCGACCTGTCCGAGGCCGGCCCGGTGCGCATGCAGGAGATGCTGGCCGAGGTGCGGGAGCTGTTCGACACCGCAGTGCTGCATCGGTTGCCGGTCACCACCTGGGACGTGCGCTGCGCGCCGGCGGCCTTCCGGTTCATGAGCCAGGCCCGCCACATCGGCAAGGTGGTGCTGACCATGCCGTCGGCGCTGGCCGACGGGCTCGCCGATGCAACGGTGCTGATCACCGGTGCCACCGGGGCGGTTGGTGCGGTGCTGGCCCGCCACATGCTCGACGCCTACGGCGTGCGTCATCTGGTGTTGGCCAGTAGGCGAGGCGATCGGGCCGAGGGGGCTGCCGAACTGGCCGCCGAGTTGTCCGAGGCCGGCGCCAATGTGCAGGTGGTGGCCTGTGATGTGGCGGACCGCGACGCGGTGGAGGCGATGTTGGCCCGGTTGTCGGGGGAGTACCCGCCGGTGCGTGGCGTGATTCACGCCGCCGGTGTGCTCGACGACGCGGTGATCAGCTCACTGACACCGGAGCGGATCGATACCGTATTGCGGGCCAAGGTGGATGCGGCCTGGAATCTGCACGAGGCCACATTGGATCTGGATTTGTCGATGTTCGTGCTGTGTTCCTCGATCGCGGCGACCGTCGGCTCGCCGGGGCAGGGCAACTACTCGGCAGCAAACTCGTTCCTGGACGGGTTGGCGGCGCATCGGCAAGCCGCGGGGTTGGCGGGGATATCGGTGGCGTGGGGGCTGTGGGAGCAGTCCGGCGGCATGGCTGCCCATCTGGGCAGCCGCGACTTGGCCCGGATGAGCCGCAGTGGGCTGGCTCCGATGAACCCGGAGCAGGCGGTAGGGCTGCTCGATGCGGTGCTGGCGATCAACCATCCCCTCATGGTGGCTACGCTCTTGGATCGGCCCGCCCTGGAGGCCCGGGCTCAGGCCGGCGGCTTGCCGCCGTTGTTCGCCGGGGTGGTGCGCCGGCCGCGGCGGCGCCAGATCGAGGACACCGGTGATGCCGCCCAGTCGAAGTCGGCGCTGGCCGAGCGCCTCAATGGGCTGAGCGCAGGCGAACGCCAAGACGCCCTGGTCGGCCTGGTGTGTTTGCAGGCCGCCGCGGTGCTGGGCCGGCCGTCCCCCGAGGACATCGATCCGGAGGCAGGATTCCAGGACCTTGGCTTCGACTCGCTGACCGCGGTAGAACTGCGCAACCGGTTCAAGAGCGCCACGGGCCTGACGTTGCCACCCACGGTGATCTTCGACCATCCGACACCGACTGCGATCGCCGAATATGTCGGCCGGCAGATTCCGGACAGCCAGGCGACCCAAGCCGAAGAAGAAAAGCTGCCCGAATCCGACGGCGAGATGGTTTCGGTAACTGCGTAGCAGGGACGAGCGCCGGTTGCCGGTGAGTTGGCGGGACGCGACGGATCGCTGGAAAGAACTGAAGCGCTGGCTAACTCACCGGTATGGCCGGTATGTGCATCAGGGTGGTCGATGAGCCGATGCTGGCCGCGGCCGGGAGGCCACGTCGACGCACGCTACGATCGGGTACGCCAGCAAGCGCATGATGTTCGGGTCCACCGAGACGCGCCGAATGTTTTGTTGGCCAATTTGATGGACGACGCGCGGCCAATCGTGCTGCGCCGTAGGGCCGCCAGAGGGCACAGTGCCGGACACCAGAGCGGTGAGCGGTATTGCTGTCGGCCCGCTCATGACCGAACCCTGCGCTGGGTTCGGTGCTGCCCGCGGTGCAAGCGGCTTGGACCAATACAGCGAATATCAGCGAGGTGGTAGGGAATGAACGATAGGAAACCGGCGGTTATTTCCGCCCTTCTGGTAGCGCTTGGACTGGTGTTGTGGCTGTCCGGATGTTCTTCTGACAAAACGCAACCCGAGGCTCAAAGTTCGACCACGGTACCGGCCGACCCGGCGTTGATGGCCGAGATCGAGCAGTCGCTCGACGCGACAAAGGCCTTGACCAGCGCGCATCTGGCGATCCGCACGACCGGGAAAGTCGGCAGCATGCTCGGGATCAGTAGCGCCGACGTGAATGTCCAGGCCAAACCGCTTGCCGCCAAGGGTGACTGCACCTACAACGGCGAGGCGGGTGTCCCGTTCCGCATCAAGGACGACAACATCTCGGTCAAACTGTTCGACGACTGGAGCAATCTGGGCTCCGTGTCCGACCTGTCGGCCTCACGCGTGCTGGACCCCATCAATGGGGTGACGAAGTTGCTCTCCGGTGTTAACAACCTGCAGTCGCAGGGCAACGAGGTCATCAACGGAATTCAGACCAGCAAGATCACCGGAACGCTGCCAACGGACAGCGTCAAGATCTTGGATCCTGGCGCGCGCAGTCCGCGACCGGCGACCGTGTGGATCGCCCAGGACGGTTCGCACCGCCTCGTTCGGGCCAACGTGGACCTCGGTTCCGGGGCCGTCGAGGTCACGTTGTCCAAATGGAATGAACCGGTCAACGTCGACTGATTGCGGCGGGCCGGCCGTTGACCGGTGCCCAGTCGATTGCTAGTCGGGCTGGGCGACCGGCTCGGTCGCGACGGTGGTGCGGTCAGCCCGATCTTGCATCGCGGCTGGAATGCACACCCGTGCCAGCACCGTCAGCGCGGCGACGCCGAACAGCACCACGGTGCCGATCTGACTCAGCGCGCCCAACGACCCGGCTGAGACCAGCACCAAACCCAGGCCGAAGACCGCGGTCAGGGCCGCCAGCGGCGCACCGGCGTTGCGCAGCGCCGCGGTATCCGCGGGTTGTGCGTCGGAGGTGATCGGGGCTTCGGTGCTGATCGGGGGGGCGGTGCGATCCAGCAGATAGGGAAGCCCGCACGCCGCCAGGATGGCGAAGGACACCAACGGCACCGCTGCGGGGATCTCACGCCCGGCCAGGTATTGCCAGAGGGCCGTCGAAATGCCCAGCGCCGCGAGGTAGGCCGCGAGCAACCCGACTGCCATCACAACGGCGGTGAGCGCTCCGCGCCACATGCTGACCAGAACCACGGCCGCCAGCATCATGGCGGCCAGCAGCACGGCATCGTGGGTGAGGGAGCCCCGGACGTCGGTGGCCACTTGGGCGGCCCCGTTCACGGTGATCTCGGCGTCCTCGAGGCTCCCGTACTTCATCGCCTTGCCGGCCGCGGCTTCGAGCTGTTGTGCCCTTGCCGACGCGTCCAGACCGGGGTTGCCCTCGGAGAAGACGAGTAGCCGGGTGGCCGTCCCGTCCGCCGAAAACATCGACTGCCGGACCTGCTGATAAGACGGGTCCGCGAGGGCCTTACCGGATAGATAGAAGCCACCCTGGCCGGTGTTGGCGAAATCGAGCCTGAGATTTTTCAAGAACGCCGACACCTGCACCAGCTGCGGGAGGGTGTTCTCGATGGTCGTTTCCAGGTTGGGCACAAAAGACTGCAGCTGGGCCAGTGCCGATCGCATCTGAGCGACCACCTGCGGCGCGGAGGAGAACGCGCCCACCGTCTTGCGCGATACCGCGGCGATGCGATCGGCCCCGTCGGTGAGCAACTTCACGTCGTCGACCACCCTGTCGACGGGATCGATCACCTTGCCCGCGGCGACACACAACATGTCGCCGGGACAGTTCGGGACGTCGCCCATCCAACCGCGGACCGGATCCAAATATCCGGACAACTCCACGGTCACTCCTTTGATGTTCTTGGTGCCAGATATCAGCAGGTCGACGTTCTGCTGGATTTGGGCCGCCCCGGCCAGACCGGCGGTGACGCTGCGGTCCAGTTCGTCGACCGCGCCGGACATCTGATCGACGATCGACCCCAACGTCTTGATCGCTCTCACCTGCGGCATGAAGGAGCCGGCCCCGCGATCGAGCTCATCGCTGAGTTTTCCGGCAGCGGCGGTCACCGACGCGTCGGTCCAGGGCACACCGGCCGGCCATGCCGCCGACTCCACCCTGCGGACGCCGGGAATCTCCATCAGCCGGTGGCTGACCTGGTCGATGGCAATGAGCCCGGCTGGATCTGACAGATCGTGCTTGGCTTCCAGTATCACCACGTCAGGCGGCGGTTGCCAAGGTAACGCCCGCTTGGTGCCGCCTGCGGCCGGGTTCACCGGGCCGTCACCGATGCCCCATTGCATCCCGATGACCGGTACCGCACACACCGCGAGCACCAGGACGGCGACTACGGCGGTGCGCGGTATCGACACGGGCAGTGTGCGGCGGGCGCCGACGGGTCGTGACGAGGACAGCCGTGACGGCCCGGTGAGCCCGATCAGGGCAGGCAACAGCGTCAGCGAAGCCGCGAGTGCCACAACGACACCCAGCGCGGCGACGCCGACGCCGTGGAGCGCGGGCGTTCGGGCCAGCAGTAGCGGGGCGGTGAGTATCGCGACGCCCGCTGCGGGCATGGCCAACGCGGCCAGGTTGTCGCGGGATGCCGATCGGCCCAGCGGCTGGGCCGCGGTGGCACCCGGGGCATGTCCGGGCCGTGCGACCAGCATGGTGGAAGCGGCGATCGCGCCGATTGTCAGGACCGCGGCCAGGGTCGCGGAGAACACGGTGAAGACCGAGATGTTCTGTCCGGGGATAGCGCGCAGCGCGGCGGCCAGCGGCCACGCCACCGCGAGCGAGAGGCCGGCGGTCAGCAGCACGACTGCGGCGGCCACGAGCGAGCGGCGCGCCCACAGCAGTAATAGGACGGCAATCACCGCAGTGGCGGGCACGATCACCGCGCCCTGCCACACCGTCATGTGCGCGGGCACGCTGCTCGACGTGGTCGGACCTACGACGCGGGCACGCAGCCCCGCACTTGCCGGCAGATTGTGCACCACCGATTGCGCGGCTTGCAGCGATTCCCGCGCCTGGGTCGACCCGGCCTGGCCCACCAGCCAGACCATCGCCATCGCCGAGTGGCCATCGGAGCCGGTTCCCAGCGGGACCGTCAGAGGATCTGACCACCAGTCGAGGACGGAACCGATGTGGCGGCTGTCCGCGCGCAGCGCGTTAACCGCCGCGTCGTAGTAGCTCTGATCGGCGGGCCCAAGGGTGTCGGGCCCATCCACCACCAGGTAGGCGACCGCGTTGGTGCCGGTGCCCGGGAAGGCCTGCCCAATCCGGCTGCTGGCGGCAGACGCCGTGGAATCCGGCGACAACAGCGCCGAGCCGGCATCGCTGGACTTTCCCGGCGCTAGCACCACAGCCAGATTCGCGATCACCGCCACCGCAATCCAGGCGGCGACGATGAGGAAGTTGACCAGCCGCGACGACCTATGGGTACCGTCGGTTGACACGCTAGACGTCCAGGCGGGCGAACTGCTGCTGTCGATACTGCTCGACGCACGCAGCCCGCCTGACCTTGCCGCTAGTGGTGGTCGGGATCGAACCCGGCGCTACCAGAACCAGATCCGCGACGCTGAGGCCGTGCGAATTCGACAGGGCCGAGGTGACTTCACGCTTGACGGCGACCAGCATGTCCATCGCCTCTTGGTCCGAGTCGCCGCGGCGTCGGTATTCGATGATGGCCACCAGCTTCTCGGTGCTGCGGTCTCCGGGAACCGATATCGCCGCGCAGCGGCTCCGGGTGATCTCGTGGATCGTCGCCTCGATGTCGTCGGGAGAGTGGTTGCGCCCGTAGACGATCAACAGATCCTTGATTCGGCCGATGATGAACATCTTGCCGTCAGTGATGAAACCGGAGTCTCCCGTTCGCAGCCACGGCCCCTCCGGGATGCCTTCAGAGGGAGAGGCCAGCTTGCCGCCGAAGGTCCGTTCGCTTTCTTCGGGCTTGTTCCAGTAGCCGATGGCGACGTTGTCTCCGCACACCCAGATTTCGCCGACGGTCCCGTCCGGGCACTCGGTGCAGGTGTCGGGGTCGACGACCCGCACGATCGGTGAGCGCGGCAAGACGTAGCTGACCAACTGGGTGCCGGCTCCGCTTTCGCACTGCTTGGCCTGGCCGGTGGACAAACTCTCCGCATCGAACTCGACGAGTTCGGGTGGTTGACCCGGTCTGCTGGTCGACACATACACCGTTGCCTCCGCCAAGCCGTAGGAGGGGCGGAGCACGTTTTCCTGCAGGTTGAAGCGGGCAAAGCGGTCGGCGAAGCGTTTCAGGGTTGCCGGCTGTACCCGCTCGCTGCCGCTGAGGATGGTCAGCACGTTGCCGAGATCGAGCCCGGCCATGTCGTCATCCGATACCTTCTTGGCTGCAAGTTCGAAGGTGAAGTTCGGTGCTGCCGAAAATGCGTGCGAACTGGTTGCCAGCATCTGCAGCCACCGCGCCGGACGCTGCAGGAACGACACCGGGCTGGTGAGCACTGCCTGATACCCACCCAGAATCGGTGCGCAGACACCCAGAACCAAACCCATGTCGTGGTAGAAGGGCAGCCACGACACCAGCGTCGAGTCCGGTGGCGCGATCCCATCGGTGTCGGCGAAGTAACCCGACATCAGCTGTTCGAAGTTGGTCACCAGATTCTGATGGGAAAGCATGACGCCGGCCGGTTCCCGGGTCGATCCGGAGGTGTATTGCAGATACGCTGTGGCCGGGTAGTTCTCCGTCCCGGCGCCGGATCCAGCCGCAGCGTCCAGGTCCAGCCGGTCGAGTTCGATGATCGAGGGAGCCGGCCCGGCGGACTGAGCCGAAACATGCTGGGTCACATCGTCGATCACCGGCGATGTGGTGAGAATCGCGACCGGGGACGCGTCACGAAGCACCGATGTGGCGCGCTCATCGCTGGCGCCGCCCTGGGGAACCGAAAGCGGAACCGCGATCCGTCCGGCCTGTAGCGCGCCGAGGAAAGCGACGACGTACTCGAGTCCCTGCGGAGCCAAGATCACCGCACGGTCACCGACCGACCCGCAACTGCTCAGCTCTCGGGCCACGTTCAGAGTCCGCCGATACAGCTGCGACCACGTCAGCGTCTCCGCTGCACCGTCCCAGTTCTGTTCGTAGTTCATGAAGGTGAACGCTGGGTCGTTGGGCTGCAGGCGGGCGCAGGCACGAAGCGCCGAGGGAAGGGAACGCACACTCATGGGCATCACGTTACCGGCCTGGATGCAACGTTGCCCCGCCCTGCCCACGAATCCGGGCGGCGGGCACCCCACCGGGCCCTAAAAGCCGCATTTCGCGAGTTCAACGATGGTTTAAACGGTGGCTTAACGGTGGCTTAGTGGACGTTCACGCAACGCCGGGCAGGTCGAGCCACCCGGTTGATCTTGATTTCTTGTGCGCCCGGATGCGCGGGGAAATGATTGCCGTCGATGGGCCCCATTTCTTGGGGGGGGGCGGGTCGGGTCACTACCGGCGGTGGGGGCCGGTTAATCGAGGGGCACAGCAAATGGCGTTGTCCATATTCGCGGCCGCCACCGCACTGCGGTGGCGGGGTACGCCGAATTTTCCTGGACGCGCCGTTGTCGTTCTTGCCATTCTTGCCGTTCTTGGACAGGTGCTCTGCCATACTGCTTCCCCGTGGCCTTAAGTCGTACCCACCGTGTCGTCGCCGGCGTCGCACACACCCGGGTCTACAAGAAAATTTGGAAATACTGGTATCCGCTTATGACCCGTGGGCTCGGTGCCGATGAGCTTGTGTTCATCAACTGGGCTTACGAGGAAGATCCGCCGATGGACCTGCCATTGGAGGCGACCGACGAGCCGGACCGATGCCACATCAACCTGTATCACCGGACGGCGACCCAGGCCGATCTGAGTGGTAAGCGCGTGCTGGAGGTCAGTTGCGGCCATGGCGGGGGAGCCTCCTACCTCACCCGCACCCTGGGCCCCGCCTCGTATACGGCATTGGACCTGAACCCGGCCGGCATCAAGTTCTGCCAACAACGGCACCATCTGCCCGGTTTGGATTTCGTGCAAGGCGATGCCGAGGACCTGCCTTTCGAGGACGAATCCTTTGAGTGGTGCTCAACGTGGAAGCCTCACATTGCTACCCGCGGTTTCCAGTTTTCCTCGAAGAGGTGAAGCGGGTGCTGCGCCCAGGAGGGTACTTCGCATACGCGGATATCCGCCCGTGCACTGAGATCGCCGAATGGGAGGCTGCCCTGGCCGCCACCGGGCTACAGCAAATTTCGCACCACGAGATCAACGCGGAGGTCCTTCGCGGCATCGACATCAATACGCCGAAGTCGCGAGAACGGGTAAAGCGCCATCTGCCGATCTTTTTGCGCGCCGCCGGCCGCAACTACATCGGTGCGACGGGAACCCCCGATACCGCCTGATGCAAAGCGGTGATATCTCCTACCGGATGTACTGCTTCGTCAAGGAGTAGCCGCCCCGCCGGCCCCCTGCCTACTCCGCAGCAACGTCATGCGAATGCGTTGGAGCAGAACAAGATTGACGGCGGGATTGAGGGCTGTCCTGGTGGGTCCGGGCGCGGCTTCGGGGCTTCGGGGGGCCCTGCGTCCTGGTTCGGGGCCTCGCCCACGTGTGCCACCGGGTGACGCGAGATCGGCCGGCCGGATCGATTCATCTCACAGCTGAAGGTCATTCTTCTCACAGCAGGCCGGTCGGACCGTCCGATCTCGGGGTTCTTCGGGTCCGGACCCTCGATATACGCCGTGGTGGCCAAGGCCACTTGCCGCTCAATCGGTCGGACCCGTCACAGGCCGGGCATTCGGACAAGCCGTGCCCCCGGCATGCCCTGAGTCGTCTAGGCTTGCTTGCGAGACCCGCCAGCGGTGTCGAGATCCGGCTTGGCCTGGATTGGCGGCTTCGGAACCGGCGCTGTAGCCATTTCGTTGCCCTTGTGAATGATTCGGTGGTGTCGTCGGTGTCACACCGGTTGAACGGTGTGAGATCGGTCGAGCTGAGACAAGGAATATAGATTTATGCAAAAACCTGCCACGCCCGTTGCGATTATCGGGATGGGATGCCGGCTGCCCGGAGGCGTCGACTCGCCCGAGAAACTCTGGGAGTCCTTGCTGCGCGGTGACGACTTGGTCTCCGAGATTCCGCCTGACCGGTGGGACGTTGACGACTACTACGACCCCGAGCCGGGCGTCCCGGGTCGAACGGTATCGCGATGGGGTGGGTTCATCGACGACGTCGCCGGTTTCGACGCCGAGTTCTTTGGCGTCAGCGAACGGGAAGCGACCTCGATCGACCCGCAGCACCGGCAGTTGCTGGAGACCGCGTGGGAGGCGATCGAGCACGCCGGTCTCGATCCGGCGTCGTTGTCGGGCTCCTCGACGGGGGTGTTCGTTGGGCTGTCCCACGAGGACTACCTGGTGCGCAGCGTCCTCGCGGGCGACCTGGCGGGCCCCTACGCGTCGACGGGCCTTATCAACAGTGTGGCGTCCGGGCGCATTGCCCACACGCTGGGCCTGCACGGTCCGGCGATGACGGTGGACACCGCATGCTCTTCCGGTCTGCTCACGGTGCATCTGGCCTGCCGCAGCCTGCACGAGGGGGAGAGCGACCTCGCGTTGGCCGGCGGCTGTGCGTTGCTGCTGGAGCCCAACGGCAGTGTTTCGTTGTCCTCGCAGGGCATGCTCTCTCCGACCGGTCGCTGCCACGCATTCGACGTTGACGCGGACGGCTTTGTGCGTTCCGAGGGTTGCGCGGTGGTCGTGCTCAAGCGACTGTCGGATGCGCTGGCCGACGGAGACCGGATCCTCGCGGTGGTACGCGGTACGGCTGCCAATCAGGACGGTCGCTCCGAGACGTTGCTCATGCCCTCGGAGACCGCGCAGGTCGCCGTCTACCGCGAAGCCCTGGCGGCGGCGGGAGTGGACGCAGCCAGCGTCGGAGCGGTGGAGGTGCACGGCACCGGCACCCCGGTCGGTGACCCGATCGAGTACCGGAGCCTGGCGCAGGTGTACGGCTCCGGCGGCAGCCGCTGCATGCTGGGATCGGTCAAGACCAACATTGGGCACAGCGAGTCCGCCGCGGGAACGGTGGGACTGATCAAGGCGACCCTGTCGCTTGGACACGGGGTGGTGCCGCCGATGGTGCACCACACCCGACTGCCCGACGAGCTTGCGGAGATCGAGACGGGGCTCTATGTGCCCCACGAGATCACGCCATGGCCGGAGGATCAGGGGCCGAGGCGGATCGCGGTGTCCTCGTTCGGGATGTCGGGGACCAACGTGCACGCCATCCTCGAAGAACCGCCCACCCCAGCGCCGGCAAGGGATCAAGCGTCCGCGGAGCCCGGCATGGCCAGCCCATTGCTGTTCGCTTTGTCCTCCACCTCGGCCGACGGGCTCCGCCAGACCGCACGCGAGCTCGCCGAGTGGGTGGGTAGTCGCGCGGACTCCGCGGACTCCACCGAGGCTGTTGACCTGGCCTACACGCTGGCGCGCCGGCGTGCGCACCGGCCGGTGCGCACCGCGGTAGTCGCCGCCAGCCTGCCCGAACTGGTCGAGGGTTTGCAGGAGGTCGCCGAGGGCGACCTCATGTATGAGGCCGCGGTCGGACGCGGCGACCGGGGACCCGTATGGGTGTTCTCGGGGCAGGGGTCGCAGTGGGCCGCCATGGGAGCCGACCTGTTGGCCAACGAACCAGTGTTTGCTGCGACCGTTGCCGCGGTAGAGCCGATCATCGCCCACGAGTCGGGTTTTTCGGTGACCGAGGCGATGACGGCGCCGGAGAAGGTGACCGGGATCGACAAGGTGCAGCCGACTCTGTTCGCCATGCAGGTTGCGCTGGCCGCCACCATGGAGAAGACCTACGGGGTGCGCCCGGGTGCCGTCATCGGGCACTCGCTGGGTGAGGCGGCCGCGGCCGTCGTCGCCGGCTCGCTGTCGCTGGAAGACGGCGCACGCGTCATCAGTCGCCGGTCCAAGCTGATGCTGCGGATCTCCGGCGCCGGCGCGATGGCATCGGTGGAACTGCCTGCCAAGCAAGTGAATTCGGAGCTCATGGCCCGCGGCATCGATGACGTCGCCGTCGCGGTGGTGGCCTCGCCGCAGTCCACGGTAGTCGGCGGTGCCACCGACACGGTGCGTGATCTCGTCGCGCGGTGGGAGCAGCGGGAGGTGATGGCGCGCGAGGTTGCAGTGGACGTGGCGTCGCACTCGCCTCAAGTTCACCCAATCCTCGAAGATCTGGCCACGGCGCTGGCGGATATCGTTCCGTCGGATCCCAAGGTTCCGTACTACTCGGCCACTCTGTTCGATCCGCGTGAGCGGCCCACCTGCGACGCCGCCTACTGGGTGGACAACCTGCGCAACACCGTGCAGTTTGCTGCGGCGGTGCAGGCCGCGCTGGAGGACGGCTTCCGAGTTTTCGCCGAGCTCTCGCCGCACCCCCTGCTGACCCACGCCGTCGACCAGAACGCCCGCAGTCTCGACATGTCGGCGGCCGCCCTGGCCGGTATGCGGCGGGAGCAGCCGCTGCCGCACGGGTTGCGCGGCCTGCTGACCGATGTGCACAGCGCTGGCGCCGCCGTGGACTTCTCGGTGCTCTATCCAGCCGGACGGCTGGTGAATGCGCCGCTGCCGGCGTGGACGCACCGTCGCTTCTTCGTCGACGGTGAAGGACAAGACAGCAAGGCGCAAAGTGCCTGCTCGGTCACCGTGCATCCGCTGCTCGGCGCACACGTGCGGCTCAGCGAGCAGCCGGAGCGCCATGTGTGGCAGACCGATGTCGGCACCGACACCTTGTCGTGGCTCAGCGATCACCAGGTGCGCAACGTGGCCGCCCTTCCCGGCGCGGCTTACTGCGAGATGGCGTTGGCGGCCGCTGGCGAGGTATTCGGCGAAGCATTCGAGGTCCGCGACCTGGCCTTTGAGCAGATGCTGTTGCTCGACGAGGAGACCCCGATCGACGCCGTCGCATCGCTGGATTCGCCGGGTGCCGCCAACTTCGTGGTGCAGACCCACGTTGACGGTGAGACCACCCGCCACGCCATCGCGGCGTTGCGCGCCAGCGACGACGAATCCGTGCCGCCGGCCTACGACATCGCAGCACTGTTGGCGGCCCATCCCGTCTCGGTCAACGGAGCCGAGTTGCGCGAAGCGTTCGTCGAACGTGGCATTCAGCACGGTCCCGCATTCAGCGGTCTGGCCATCGCGCGCACCGCGGAGACAGAAGGCGGCACGGTGCTGGCCGAGGTGGCGCTGCCCGCGTCGATTCGGTTCCAGCAGGGGGCCTACGGCGTGCACCCGGCGCTGCTGGATGCCTGCTTCCAGTCCGTCGCCGCGGGCGTCAAGAGCACCCGCGGTGGCGGCTTGCTGTTGCCATTGGGGGTGCGCAGCCTGCGTGCCTACGGGCCGACCCGCAATGCCCAGTACTGCTACACGCGGGTGACCAAGGCCGACGCCAATGGAGGCGAGGCCGACCTGGAGCTGCTCGATGAGCAGGGTTGCGTGCTATTGGCCGTGCGTGGCCTACGCCTGGGCACCGGGACCTCCGAAAGCGGTGAACGCGACCGCGTGCTCAGCGAGCGTCTGCTCACCCTCGAGTGGCAACAACGACAGCTGCCCGAGGTCCTCGACGAGGAGACCGGTTCGTGGTTGCTCATCAGCGCCTCCGATGGTGAGGACTTGATGGCAACGATGTTGGCTGATGCGCTGAAATCCCAGGGCGCGGAGTGCGCCAGCATGGTCTGGTCGGCACAGGACGATCTGGCCGGCGGCATCGAAAAGCTGGGCGCCCAGCTTCGGGCCCGTACCAACAAGGGTGTAGTGATCGTCTGTGGGCCACGTAGCGGCGACGCGGATGAGCAGAGCCTGCTGCAGGGTCGTGAGCAGGTGCGCCACCTGGTTCGGATCACCCGGGAGCTGGCCGAGCTAGAAGGTGAGCTTCCGCGTCTGTTCGTGGTGACCAGGCAAGCTCAGCGAGTTCGGCCAGAAGACGAGATCAACCTGGAGCAGGCCGGACTGCGTGGCCTGTTGCGGGTGATTGGCAGTGAGCATCCGCTGTTGCAGACAACCCAGGTCGACGTTGACGAAAGCACGCAGGCCGAACAGCTCGCCCAGCAACTGTTGGGAGGATCCGAGGAAGACGAGACCGCCTGGCGCGGTGGCGAGTGGTACGTGGCGCGCCTGTTCCCCGGCCCGCTGAGCGCTGACGAGCGGCAAACCACCATCGTCGACCACGAGCGTGACAACATGCGTCTGCAGATCCGCACGCCGGGTGACCTGCAGACGCTGGAACTCGCCGCCTGTGACCGCGTTCCGCCGGGGCCCGGTCAGATCGAGGTCGCGGTGACCATGTCCAGCATCAACTTCGCTGATGTCCTGATCGCCTTCGGCCGGTACCCCAGCTTGGAGGGACGGCTGCCGGAGACGGGCACCGACTTCGTCGGCGTGGTGACGGCGGTCGGGGAGGGCGTCACGGATCATCAGGTCGGTGACCGGGTTGGCGGCTTCTCCAAGGACGGATGCTGGCGGAGCTACCTCACCTGCGACGCCAACCTCGCTGTCACACTGCCGGCGGGCCTGTCCGACGAGCATGCGGCCGCGTCCTCCACCGCCCACGCCACCGCGTGGTACGGCCTCAACGACCTGGCCGGAATCAAGGCCGGTGACCGGGTGCTGATCCACTCCGCAACCGGTGGTGTGGGGCAGGCGGCCATCGCGATCGCGCGCGCCGCAGGAGCACAGATATTCGCAACGGCCGGCAACGCAGAACGTCGGCAACTGTTGAATGACATGGGCATCGAGCACGTTTACGACTCGCGCAGCATCGAGTTCGCGGATCAGATCCGGCGCGACACAAACGGGTACGGCGTCGATATCGTGCTGAACTCGCTGACGGGTGCCGCCCAACGCGCGGGCCTGGAACTGTTGGCCTTCGGTGGACGGTTCGTCGAGATCGGCAAGGCCGACGTGTACGGCAACACCCGAATGGGGCTGTACCCGTTCCGGCGCGGCCTGACGTTCTACTACGTGGACCTCGGGCTGATGTCGGTCATCCAGCCCGAACGGGTCCGCGAGTTGCTTTCCACGGTGTACAACCTCACCGCCGAAGGTGTGCTGAGTGCGCCGGAGTGCACTCACTACCCATTGGCCGAAGCCGCCGAGGCTATCCGGACAATGAGCAACGCCGCACACACCGGCAAACTGCTGCTCGACATGCCGCGAAGTGGACGCAGAGGGGTAGTGGTACCTCCGGAGCAGGTTGAGGTGTTCCGCGGCGACGGGTCTTACATCATCACCGGCGGCCTGGGTGGCCTGGGGCTCTTCTTCGCCTCGAAGATGGCCGCGGCGGGATGCGGCCGGATCGTGCTGACTGCCCGCTCACAGCCCAACCCCAAATCGCGGCAGGCCATCGAGCGGCTGCGGGCCAATGGGGCTGACATCGTGGTGGAGTGCGGCAATATTGCCGAGCCCGAGACCGCTGACCGTCTGGTCAGTGCGGCGACCGCCACCGGGCTTCCGCTGCGGGGTGTGCTGCACGCGGCCGCGGTGGTCGAGGACGCCACGTTGAGCAACATCACCGACGAACTGATCGGTCGGGACTGGTCGCCCAAGGTTTACGGATCCTGGAACCTGCATCGCGCATCGACCGGACAGCCGCTCGACTGGTTCTGCCTGTTCTCCTCGGGTGCGGCCCTGATGGGTTCGCCCGGTCAGGGTGCCTACGCGGCGGCCAACAGCTGGGTCGACGCGTTCGCTCACTGGCGCCGTGCCCAGGGCCTACCGGTCTGCGCCATCGGCTGGGGTGCGTGGGGCGAGGTCGGCCGCGCCACATTCTTGGCCGAAGGTGGCGAGATCATGATCGCCCCCGACGAGGGTATGTACGCATTCGAGCAGATGCTGCGCCATGCCCGCACCTACACCGGCTACATCCCGATCATCGGTGCGCCATGGCTGGCAGACCTCGTCAGGCGCAGCCCGTGGGCTGAGATGTTCCAGTCCAGCGGTCAAAACACGAGGGGCCCAAGTAAATTCCTCGCGGAGCTGAAGTTGCTGCCGCAAGAGGAGTGGGCCGGTCGGCTGCGGCGCCTGATAGCCGAGCAGGCCAGTGTGATCCTGCGTCGCACGGTGGACGCGGACCGGCCGTTCGTCGAGTACGGCCTGGACTCGCTGGGCATGCTCGAGATGCGGACCCATATCGAAACCGGGACCGGGGTGCGGCTGTCGCCCAAGGTCATCGCCAGCCATAACACTGCGCGTGCCTTGTCGCAGCATCTGGCCGACACGTTGGCCGAGGAAGAAGCCCAACCCGCGGCGTCATAACGGCGGATCCGTTGCACTGTAGCGTTCTTCGTGAGACCGCGAGGGGCGCTGTGCAGTGCAACGGTGCCTTATGGCAGCGAACTAGGCTTGATGGTGGCGAAGGCGAACGAGAGCCGATCTGCACAACGTGCGATCCAACAAAAGGGTCCGATCCGACAAAAGGTCGGATCTACAGGTCGGATCTACAAAAGCGCGCAGGCGCAGGTCATTCCATGAACAACCCGTACTCTGAGGGAACAGAGCACAGGATGTCGCGGATGGCGTCCAACAAGAGCTGAGGCGCCGGGATGCTGCCGTGCAGCTCGATCGAGAGCCGGTCGGTGGCAATCGAGCAGGCGTAGAAGCCGAAGGGGACATCCATCGCGCAGTGGATCCTGCTGTGGAAGTCCACCAGCTCCACGTCTTCCGGTGTGCGGATCGGCGGCAGCGTACTGACGTTCGTGCACAAGACAAATGGTGGCAGTCCGGGGGGAGTTCCCTCCAGGATCCGGCCGGAACGAAGCGCCGATTGGTGAATCATGCCGTCGGACAAGTCAGCCCGGAAAGTTGCGACGATGTCGGCTGCCAACTCGGTGATGTCGGTGTCGGGACCAATCTCGGCGAGATAGGTTGCCAATCCCACCGGGTTGGTGCTCTCGGTCGCCCCTACCGGAGGGCTCAAAAGGAAGCGCAGATCTACGGCGTAGCAGTAGGGAATTGGGACGTGCGGCGTCTCGCGCAACCGCCACTCGGCGAGCAGGATAGCGGCCGCCAGCACCGCGTTGAAGCTGAGCCCATTGTCTCGGCTGAACGAGACCAGGTCAGCGGTCTCCTGGCTGGTGAGTCGGCACCTGGTGACCGGAACCGGCTCGGGCGCTTCGAACTTGCGCATCTCCTCGGCGATGGGCGGAAGGTCATAGGCGAACAAGAGCGGCAAGAAACGCTCGAACCCGGTCAGCGCTGATTGCTTGATACCGCGGCGCTTCAGCAGGTCTTCAGCTGGTTGGGGCGCCGGCTCGGGCGTTATCGGACCGGGGTCGCCGGTAGTGACCACGTCGGTGTAGCGGGACAACAGCTCGTCAAGCAGGCTGCCGAGGTGGTGAGCGTCGGCCAGGCTGTGATGGACATACGCGGTGACCAGGTTCTCCGACTCGCCGAGCGTCAACTGCAGCCTGAACAGCGAGTCGCGCTGATCGAGCTGCACATGCGGGTTTTCGGCCCGCCTGCCGTCGATGACCACCAGCCCCGAGTGCAGCAGGTCATTGGCGACGATGTGGTGGTTCCCGTCGGGACCTTCCTCCAGATGGGCCGCGAACACCGGATGGGCCTGCAAGAGAGCGTCGAAGGCCTCCGACATCGCATCGATATCGACCGTACCTCGCACATGCGCTGTGAACGAGGTAAAAGCCTGGTATCGGGCGTATATTTCCTCGCTGAACGCCAGCTTCCGGATTACGGCCCCGGGGAACACGTTAAGACTCTCCGTTCTTCACTGCATGGTGGATCAATGCGTGCTGGCCCGTCGCCAGCCGACGGCCAGGGGAACCGCGCACACCGCGCAGATGCCCGCGGTCCACAACAGCACCCCGATCATCGGTAACAGGACCGGGCCACCCATCGACAGTCCGCGCATCGCCGAGACCGCATAGCTTACTGGCTGATGGGCCACCACCGGCTGAATCCAGTGTGGGTATTGGTCCAGCGGAATCAGGCCCGTGGAGAAGAAGATCGCGATCGCCTGGGTCAGCTCGACCCCCTCGACGATCACTGCCTGCGACGAATAGAGCGCCACGGTGGTGACCATGACGGCGAAGGCGATGCCCAGCGTCACCGGAACGCACAGCCACATGAGGCTCGCGATCAGACCTTGGCGAAACTCGAAGCCCATCAGGATCCCCACGCCCAGCATCACGAGAGTGGTGAACAGAATCCGAACCGCGTCCGCCAGGATGCGGGCCATCAGACCCGACATCCGGTGCACGGGCAGCACCCACAGTCGGGACAGCAGTCCGCTGGTGCGTTCTCGCATCAGGTCGATCGCGACGAACGCCGATCCGGTGATCGCGGCGCCGAGTGCGATCAACGGAACGATGCTGTACATCGCATCATGGTGGGTTACGGCATAGATCAGATTGCCGAGCACGATCTTCAACACCAGCATGAACAGAATCGGGAAGACCAGCGCTTCGATGAGGGTGACGAAGTCACGCGACCAGCGCGTGAGTATCCGCTGGGTCTGCACCAGAGTCTGCCAAATGAGCAGCCGGGCAGAGTGGTCGGTGTGCTGGGACTGTGCGGGCGCAAACGCGATTTCTTGACTTGTCATACCGATCATGGCCGCCGGGACAAAACGATGATGGACACGGGCACCAGGAACAGGGCGAAGCCGGCTAGCCACGCCAAGGTCGGCGTCATTACCGTCCACGTCACCGGTATGGCCGCCTTGGTGGTATCCCCGGCCAACGCGCGCAGCGCCACCACGAACTGCGTTATCGGTTGGTTGCGAACAAACGGGTGGATCCAATGCGGAAACAGCTTGAGCGGCATGAGACCAACGGACAACAGCCCAAAGATCAAGATGGGCAACGACAGCAACGGCAGCATGGCATCGGGGTTCTTGGTGCCGGTGCCGAGTAGGTCGGCACCGAATGACAGCACCGCCCCGATCGCGATCGCCAAAAGGCAGTAGCCGCCGATGTAGAGCGGTCCGCGATTGAAGTGGAAGCCGATCGCGTATCCGCAGATCAGCGCCACCGTCAGACCGACGCAGCAGCGGTAGATCGCGGCTGTCACGCGGGCGACTACCGGTGTCAACGGGGCGATCGGCATATACCTGAACCGTCGATTGATGCCCTGCAGGGAATCGGTGGCCGCCCGAAAGGCCGAGGAGATGGCGGCGAACGAAATGGACTGCAGCACGATCAGCGGGGCGATGTATTGCCCCAAGCTGCTGGCGACACCGGAGGCGCCGCCACCCACATAGTGATTCCACGGTATGGCGAACGGTATGTAGAAGCCCACCGTGAAGACCACTGGCGCGCCGACCATGGTGATCAGCTCCGGGTCGCGCAGGCGCGGTTTGGTGAAGCGTCCAACGAGCACCCACCATTGCTGCAGCGTCGACAGACGTGGTTTCGCCGCGCTCGGGCCTGCCCCCTTGAAGGTCGGGACCGGGGTTGGGTCGACCGCCGAGATGCTCACAGCATGGCCCCCGACGCCACGTGACTCAGCGCGTGGGCCTCGCTGGGATCGGTTGTCATGGAAAGGAATACGTCATCAAGAGACGGCCGGCGCAGCGCGATGTCGGCCAGCTCGATATTGGCCTCATCGATCCTTCGGGCCGCTTCGATGAGGGTGCGGGTGCCATCGGGAGCCGGCATCGTGATGCGGTCCGATTCCGACGTCACCATGGCCCTGTTGTGCTCGGGCAACAGCGAGCCGAGGGCGGCGACGGTAGCGTCCAGATCCTTCAGATGCCGCGGCACAATCTCGCAGAAGGTGTCGCCGGCGCGGTGCTTGAGCTCATTGGCAGTACCGTCGGCAATGATCTTGCCGTGATCGATCAGGATGATCCGGTCGCTGAGCGCGTCCGCCTCCTCGAGATACTGCGTGGTCAGCAGGGTGGCGATGCCAAGCTTCTTGAAACTGGTGACCAGGTCCCAAATGGCTTGTCGGCTTCTGGGATCCAGCCCCGTGGTCGGCTCGTCCAAGAACGCCACTTGCGGCTCGACCACCAGTCCGCACGCGATGTCGATTCGTCGACGCATCCCGCCTGAGTAGGTGCGCACCAGCCGCTTGCCGGCATAGGTGAGGCCAAATTGATCGAGGAGTTCCTGCGCCCGCTGGCGAGCACGGGACTTGCGCAGCCCGTAGAGGCGGCCGAACAACACCAGGTTCTGCTCCCCGGTCAGCCCGTCGTCGACGGCCATTTGTTGCCCGGTGACCATGATCGAGCGCCGCACTCCGGCCGGCTGGGCGACGACGTCGTAGCCGGCGACGTGGGCCGAGCCGGCATCCGGGCGGGTCAAGGTGGACAAGATGTCCACCATGGTCGTCTTGCCCGCCCCGTTCGGGCCGAGTAGACCGATGACCTCGCCGCGGCCAACCTCGAAACTGATGTCGTTGAGAGCCACGACGTCGCCAAAGGCCTTGCGAACCCCGCGAACCTCTACCGCCAAGTCGTTGTTACGCATCCAATCCTCCTCAGCCGGCATCCAGGCTCGAGAGGTCCACCAGAGCGCCGGCTTCGATTACCCCAACCTTTTCGTCTTCGTCGCGCTCTTCCTGCTCCGCCGCGATGCTCTCCTGGATCAGTTCGCTGAGTGCGGTGGGGAACGACCGCGCCAGCGCCGTTGCTGTTTCCGCGGTGATACGCCGGGTGTCGTACCACCAATCCACATGTAGCGAGCTGCCGGACCGGTAGGCCCGGATTTCGACGGCGTGGCCGAGCCCAGGGAGCGGCTCTCGCACCGGCATTGCCAAGTCGGAATCGAACTGTACCGGAGCATCCACGGGGGGCAGCTCGGGAATCGTGCCGGCGTACCGGAAGTGGATGTCGGGTGTGCGCTGCGCACCCAGCACCCGTCCGGTCGGGGCATACAGGTACCGCAGCAGCCCGTATCCGATCCCATAGTGCGGAACCGACTTGAGGGTGTCGTGAACGGCGTCGAGCCCCTTGAGCGCTGCCGCGCCTTGCCCGGTGGCACACGTCAGGGCAACCGGGTAGTAGGTGGTAAACCTGCCGACGGTCCTGCGCACGTCGACATCCGGCCGCAGCACCGAGCGGCCCTCGCCGTCGAGCTCGACGGCCACCACGCCGTCACCGACGGTTTGGGCGATCGTTCGGCCGAGCGCGGCCAGCAAGATGGTCTGAATCGACCGCCGGAACCGGCGCCGGGCATCGTCGAGCTCGGATGTCTGCTCGGCGTTGAGCACGCTGGGCAGCTTGGTCAGATCGGTGGCGCTGGGTGGTTGGGCGGCATCGCCATCGGTCAACCACAGGTTGGCCTTGGTCGACTGCTCGATCCAGTACGAACGGGTGTCGAGGGCCGCCGGGTGGGTCGCCAACGCCGCGCAGCGCACCGACCAATCCCGCCACCCGGTGGTGACCGGGTCCAGCTTGATCTCTTGATCGCCGAGCCGCTGCGCGAACGCGGTGATGATGTCTGCGCCCAGCAGCTGACGCGAGGCGTCGTCGGCAACCATTTCGTGCAATGCCAAACCGAGGTATTGCGCACCACCATTGGGTGCAGTGACATGCACGGCGATCAGCGGCGCGTTCGAATCACCTTGCTCGGCAATCAGCTCGGCCACGATGTTGGAGACCGCGCTGTGCTCATCCGCCTCGTCGGCGGCCAGGTCACCGGGAAGCTGCCGGGTGGCAAGCTCGGTGAAGTCTGCAGGCGCTGCGATGTGCTGCTCCCACACTCCGCCGTTCTCGACCAGGCGCAGGCGCAACGCGTCGTGGTGGTTGGTCACCGCGCTGAGCACCGCTCGAATGTCCTCGGGGCCCACTTGGGGATCCAGTCGCAGGATCAGGGGTACCCGCCAGCGGCCGGTGTCGCGCAACCCACGGTCGAGGAAGTACGCGATGTTGGGCGGAACTGCCGGATTTGCGTCGGCCTCCGGGGGCTTGGCCAACCCGCTGGACGCGAACGAGGCATCGATGGCGGCCGTCAACGACGCAAGGGTGGGATGTTCATACAGATCCTGCGGCGTGATGGTCAGACCTTCGTTGGCGGCGCTCATCGCGATGCTGATCGCCATCAGGGAATCGCCGCCCATGTCGAAGAAGTTGGCGTTTCGATCGACCGAGCCGACACCCAGGCACTGCGACCAGATCCGCTGCAAGACGTCTTCGGTCTGCGACTCCCCGGTTTGCGCACCGCCGCGGATGCCCGAGTCGGCGCCCGAGCCGAGCTTTGCGCCAACCGATGAGCCGTTGCTCGCGGTGGGAATCTGCGCCCAGGCCATGTGCTTGGGCTCGACCCAATGCCGTTGGCGGGCAAACGGATAACCGGGCAGGGAGACGATGCGCGGCGAAGCCGCACGCCGTGGCGTCCAGTCCACGTCAACTCCGGCCGACCAGAGTTCACCCAGCGCGCGCAGGAAAGTTTCGCGGTCATCCAGGTTCTGGATCGGGTGACGCATGAGCCGGACGCTGCGGTGCCCATCCGACCATTTCGGATGCCGGATCGCCGAACCGGTCAGGCTGCCACCGGGCCCGATTTCAACCAGGATCCGGTTCGGTTGGGACAGCACCACGTCGAGTTCGTCAGCGAACCGGACCGTGGAACTGATCTGACGCGCCCAGGTAGCCGGATCGGTGACCTGCTGCTCGGACAGCCACGTTCCGGTGAGGTTGCTCAACAACGGTGTTTGCGGGGCGCGCAACTGCTGGCGGGACAGAAACTCCTGGAACTCTCCGAGCATCGGTTCCATCGAGCTGGAATGGAAAGCGTGGGTCGCGCGGACCCGGCGCACCGGTATCCCGGCCTCGTTGAGGCGTTGGCTGAATGCCCGGATCTCGTCCTTGGGCCCGGCGACCACGCAGTTGCCGGGATCGTTGACCGCGGACAGCTCCACCCCGTCGCCGAGGTACTGCGCAATGTCATCGGGGCCCACAGCCACGGCGACCATGGCGCCGGGGGGTGACTCGTGCATCAGGCGGGCCCGCAACGAGACCGTCTTGATCGCCGTCTCGAGATCGAAGACTTCGGCCAGGGTGGCCGCGATGTATTCGCCGGTGCTGTACCCGATATACGCGCCGGCGCGCACGCCATAGGTGTCGACCAATTTGGCCAGTGCGTATTCCACCGTGAACAGCGCCGGTTGTGAGCGGTCGATGCGCTCCAAGTCGGTGGCGGTTCCGTTGAAGATCTCGGCATTGAGGTCGACACCCATCTCCGCGCGGAATCCCGCGGCGCAGGCGTCGAAGTGTTCGGCGAAGACCGGTTCGGTCTCGTAGAGCCCCTTGGCCATTCCGACGTGCTGGGCGCCCTGGCCGGGGAACAGGAAGACGACCCGCTCTGCTGCCGCTGCGGTGGCATCGGCGACGCCGGCTACGGATTCGCCGACGAATATGCTGTCGTTGTCGGCCGCGCGCAGCGCCGTTGCCGCTTCTTCACGGTCGCTGACGACGGCGGCCATCGTGACGTTGTGCTTGCGCCGCCGGGACAGCGTGTAGGCCACATCGGAGAGGTCTGGGCTGTCCGACCGCTCCAACACCTCGGCCAGGGCGGTCCGCGACTCCGTAAGCGCCGCAGCGGTTTGCGCCGACAGCAGCAGCACCTGGGGGCCGGCCGGCTCGTCGTGCGCAGGCACCGTCGGTGCCTCCTCGAGCACGACGTGCGCGTTGGTGCCGCCGACGCCGAACGAACTCACCCCGGCGCGCAGCACCCCATCCCATTCCCAGGGGCCGTACTTGTTCTGCACGACGAATGGGCTCTGCTCGAGCCGCAGTTCCGGGTTCGGGCTGGTGTAGTGCAGCGTCGCGGGGATCGCCCGGTTTTTCAGGCACAGAATCGTCTTGATGAGACCCGCGATCCCGGCGGCAACTTCCAGGTGGCCGATGTTCGACTTGACCGAACCCAGCACGCAAGGACCCGTACGGGTGGTCTCAGATGCCTCGAAAGCCGTTCGGAGTCCTTGGATTTCGATGGGGTCGCCGAGCGGGGTGCCGGTGCCGTGGCACTCGACGTAGCTCACCGTCGACGCGTCGATGCCCGACACCGCGTGAGCTTCCGCGATGACATCGGCCTGGGCGGCGGGGTTAGGTGCCGCGTAACCCATTTTCGCCGATCCGTCATTGTTGATCGCCGATCCGCGGATGACGGCGTGAATGCGATCCCCGGCGTCGATGGCGGCCTGCAATGGCTTGAGGACCACCATCGCGACGCCGCTGCCGAAGACCGTTCCATCCGATCGCACATCGAACGGTCGGCAGTGGCCCACGGCCGACACCATCGATCCGGGCGAGGTGAAGTAACCGACGTGGTGGGGGACGCATAGCGAGGATCCGCCGGCCAGTGCGACGTCACACTCGCCGGACAGCAGGCTCAGGCAGGCCAGGTGAACCGCGACCAGCGACGACGAGCACGCGGTTTGGACGGCAATGCTGGGGCCACGCAGGTTGAACGCGTGCGAGATCCGCGTTGCCAGGAAGTCCTTGTCGGTCTGCAGGAACAGGCTGAACTGATCGAAGTTGAGCCCTTCGGCCAAAACCGTGTTCGGGTCCCGGTGCGAGAACAGGTTGTGCAGCAGATAGCCACTGGGAGAGGAGGTTCCGTAGACGCCGATCGAGCCGTCGAACTTGGCGGGGTCGCAGTTCGCGTCTTCGAGTGCATGCCACGCGCACTGCAGGAACAGCCGGTGTTGCGGGTCCAGGACCTGCGCCGCCAGCGGTGGGAACCCGAAGAAATCGGCGTCAAACTCGTCGATCCCGTCGACCAGGGGAGCGCGACGCACATAGGACGGGTCGGCCAGCGTCTTGTCGCTGACTCCGGCTTCGCGCAGTTCCTCTTCGGACAGCGTGACGATCGATTCCTTGCCCCGCCGCAGATTGCTCCAAAAGGTCGAAACATCCTTGGCGCCAGGGAATTTGCCGGCCATGCCGACGACCGCGATCGCGTTGTCGGGGATGGTGCTCACAGGTTCTATCCTCGCTTCCGCCGCATCGCGGCTCCGTGTCGCGCTGCCGCGCGCTGCTGCGCCCGGTCGCGAACAACGTCGACATGTTCGTGGGTCTGCTCATCGCCGGCCAAGTCGAGCTGGCGGATCACGTCGACCGTCAGGTCATGCAACGACGCGCCTTGCAAAATCAGTGTCACCGGCGGCTCCACACCGAAGTCCGCTCGTGCGGTGTTTCGGATACGCACCGCCATCAGAGAGTCCAGACCCAGCTCCGTCAACGGCATGGAGGCATCGACAGCCGACCGGTCAGCGTAGCCCATCACCGCGGCGATGCGCGTGTGCAACCGCTCGGTCACAACTTGACGTGCCTCGGCCGGGTCCATTTCCTTGAGCGCCTCGGGACCAGCCCAGTCGCCGCCGTCGCCGGCCGCGTCGAGTTCTTGGACCACCAGGGTGAAGTAACCGAGGTTGCGGATCTCGGGGAAGGCGATCAGCGCTCGGTCCGAACGCAGCCGCGCAACGCCGGTGCGGCCGCGGTCGGCGGCGAGCAAGGCGTCCAGTGCCACCACGCCTTCGGCCGGAGTGATCGGGTCCAGCGGGGTGCCGACCAGCGCTTGGGCCACACCCACCTCTGACCACGGGCCCCAGTTGATGGTGGCGGCCGGCAAACCGGCCGCCCGGCGCCACGCAACCAGACCGTCCAGCCACGCGCTCGCGCACGCGTACGCGGTCTGGCCGGGGGAGCCCAACAGCGAAGCGGTAGAGGAAAATCCCAGCCACCAGTCGAGTTCGCGAGTCGCGGTTGCGTCGTGCAGTCGCAGCGCGCCGGCGGCCTTGGGGGCCCACACTCGTTCGAGGCTGTCCTTGGTCATCGAGAACAGCAGGCTGTCGTCGATGACCGCCGCTCCGTGCACGATGCCGCGCAGCTGGCGCTGCTGGTCCTCGGCCGCGGCAACCAGACTTTCCGCCACGCCTTCGGTGGCCGAATCGCCGCAGACCACGACCACCTCTGCCCGGCTTTCCAGCTCGGCCAGAACTTTGCGCTGCTCATCGGAGGGTTCGCTGCGGCCGTTGAGAACCACGCGGCCCGCGCCGCTGTCCACCAGCCATCGGGCGACAACCAAGCCGAGACCACCGAGACCGCCGGTGACGATATAGGACGCTCCCGGGCGAATGACCGGGTCGCGCTGCGGTTCGGGGTCGAGGATCGCGCGGCACAGCTGGGTGACGTATCGGTGCCCATCTCGCCAAGCGACAACGTCGTCGTAGTTCGGGTCGTCACGCGGCGAACTGAGTTCGCCGGCCAACCTCGTTACCGAATCCGCACCCGTGTCCAGGTCCACGAGGGTGGCGCGCAGTTCGGGGTGCTCGTAGGCGAGCACCCGCACCAGACCCTGCAACGCACCGATCGCGGGGCGGCCCGGCTCGTCGTGAACCACGAGGCCGCCTTCGGTGACCAACCACAGCCGCGGTGCCCGCCCATGCCAGGTGCCGACGATCGCGCGAACGACCGTCGAGATCTGCCAGACGGTATCGCGGGACTGGATCAGGCCGTCATAGCTGATGCGGCCGCCGTCGGCAGCGCCGGAGTTGTTCCCCGCGCCCCCAACGAAAACGACGACACCGACGGGAAGCCGGTCGGGATCGCCCGCGGTTTCGGCGAACGCGGCGAGCATGGCGGCTTCATCGCCTAGGTCTGCGGTGATCACCCGGCGTTGCGGCGAACTCCACCGCGCGACGAACTCGTCGGCGTTGGACTTGGCGTCGGTGAGCACCAGCCAACTGCCGGGAGCATCGGGTTGGTCTGCGCCGGCGATGGATTTCTCCACCCACTCGGTGTCGAAGATCTTCTGCGCCAACGGCAGCGGCACACTGCGGCGCTCGACGCGACGCAGGTAGATGTCGTTGATCTCGACGGTCACATTTCCCGCGTCGTCGGTCAGGGTGATTCGGCCCAGCTTCCCGGCGCCGCCGTCGTTGAGGTTTGTCAGCTGGGCCCGGCAGCGAGCATGCCGGCCGGGGTTGTTGTACACCCGCAACGTCTCGAACGACACCGGCAGATAACTGGCTTCGGCCGACCCGGCGAACTCGTCGTTGGGGACGGCGGCCGCCAGACTTTGCAGAGCCGCATCCAGCATTGCTGGGTGGATGCGATAGCCCTGGTGCCTGGGCGCCTCGTCAGAAAGGGTGATCTCGGTTTCCACGGATCCGTCTGGCCGTCGGAGAATGCGAGTCAGGGCGGCAAACGCCGGACCATGGTTCTGGCCGGCTTGGCGCAGCAGGGCGTACAGGTCGGCCGGTTTGATGTCGGTCTCGTCCTGACGTGACGTGCGTTCTTCCAGCACCGGGGCCGCGCTCGGCGTGGACGTTTCGGCCTTGGCCACGGCATGCCGGCGCCAGCCGCTGGCGGAGCGGGAATAGATCTCGATGCGCGTCTTGTCGTCGGCCCGTCGAGTCAACTGCGTTGTGACCTGAGTGTGCTCGTCCAGATCGAGCATCTGTTCGATCTCGAGCTGGTTGATCGAGAGGGCATCGACCGGCAGATCGAAAGCCTCGCTGGCCGCCGCCAACGCGATCTCGGCGAAACCCGCCGCCGGCATGATGGCCTGACCGAACACCTTGTGGTCGCCGAGCCAGGGGCAAGCCTTGGTTCCGACGTCGGCCTGCCAGACGTGGTCGTGGCCAGAGGGAACCTCGATGTGCACGCCGAGCAACGGGTGGGCGGCCACCAATTCAGATATCCCGGACCGATCCTCGACCCAGAATTGGGTGTGCTGCCAGGGCGTCACCGGGATGTCGGCGAGTTGACCAGTGACAGCGTCGGCGGGCTTTTTGCCGACCGCCGCCAGGTTCGTGTGGAAGGTGATGGCGTCGTCTCCGTCGCGTTGCAAGGTGGCGGTTATCAGTCGGGTTCGGCTCTCGGCTGCGGCCAACGTGTCGGTGATGGCATGCGTCAGCAGCGGGTGGGGGCTGATCTCGACAAAGGTGTGATGTTGCGCGCCGGCGGTGGTGATGGCCTGGTGGAACCGCACCGGATTGCGCAGGTTGGCCGCCCAGTAGTCGGCGTCGAGCACCGGCTGAGGCTGCTCGCAGGTGGTCGTGATCATCGGGATGGCGGGCGGCTGGGGAGTCAAATCCGCTAGCGCGCTTCGCAAGTCGGGCAGGATTGGATCGATGATGGGGTGATGCGAGGCGACATCGACCTCGATCCGTCGGGCTAGCCGATTCTGGCCGGCCACCGCGGCGTTCACGGCGTCCACCGACTCGGGCGGGCCGGCCACCACCGACTGGTGCGGCGAGGCGTGCACGGCCAGCGTCACCTGCGGATAGTCGGCTATCAGAGCCTCGGCGGCATCGGAGTCGAGTTCCAACAGGGCCATCGCGCCCTGGCCGGCCAGCCGCGCCATCAGTCGCGAGCGGGTGGCGATGACTTTGAACCCGTCCGCCGGTGTCAAAGCCCCGGCTACCACGGCGGCGGACACCTCGCCCATCGAGTGGCCCACCACCGCGTCGGGTGTCACGCCGTGGGAGCGCCACAGTGCGGTCAGCGCCAGTTGGATACCCACCAGCACCGGCTGGATGCGGTCGATGCCGACCACCTCGCGGCCCTCGGTAAGGGTCTGCTGCAGCGAAAAACCGGCCTGGGCAACGAAATCGGGCTCCAGCTCGGCGATGGCTGCGGCGAATGACGGCTCGTCGGCCAACAACTGCCTGCCCATGCCAACCCACTGCGAGCCCTGTCCGGAGTACACGAACACGGTGCCCGGCTGGTTTTGGACGTCCTGGCAGCCCAGGACTCCGGGGCCAGGCTGGCCGGCGGCCAGTGCCCGCAGCCCCTCGACCGCGCCGGCTCGATCACGCGCAACCACGGCGCCGAACTTGCCATGGCGGGCCCGATGATGGTTGAGCGTGTGTGCCACATCGGCCAGCGGCGTCTGGGCCCCCGGTCCGTCCACCCAGTCGGCCAAGGCGGACGCCATCGCGGCCACCCGCTGCGGCGTCTTGCCCGAGACGACCAACGCCGACAACCCGGAACGGGGCTGATCCGCCGGCGCGGGCGCCGGGGGCTGCTCGAGCACCACGTGCGCATTCGTCCCGCTCAGGCCGAACGAGGAAACGGCCGCCCTGCGCAGGCCGGCGGGCCATTGCGCGCCCTGCGTGGGCACGAACAGCCGGGTTGACGATGCGTCGATGGCCGGATTCCAGCGGGAAAAGTGCAGATTGGGCGGAATGTATCCGTGCGCCACCGCCAGCGTCGCCTTGATGAAACTGGTAATCCCGGCGGCCGCCTCGAGGTGACCGAGGTTGGTCTTCACCGACCCCAGGGCGCACGAGTCCGCACCCTTGTCTTTGCCAAGGCCATAGGTGGCCGCGAGCGCCTCGAATTCAATGGGATCGCCCAACACCGTTCCAGTGCCGTGGGTCTCGACATAGTTGACGCTGTCGGCGGTCGCATCGGCCAGCTTCAACGCCGTGCCGATCACATCACGCTGCGCTGCCGCGTTCGGCGCGGTCATGCCGTTGGATCGACCGTCTTGGTTGATCGCCGAGCCCCGGACCACTGCCAGCACGCGGTCGCCATCGCGGACGGCGTCGACCAACCGCTTGAGCACCACGACCCCGCAGCCTTCACTGCGGACGAACCCGTCGGCCAAGGCGTCGAAGGTTTTACACCGGCCGGTCGGTGACAGGGCGGACCACTTGGACAGCGCGATGCTGGTGAACGGTGACAGCATGAGCTGAACCCCACCCGCGAGCGCCACGTCGCTTTCGCGCAATCGCAGGCTCTGGCAAGCCAAGTGCAGCGCCACCAGAGACGACGAACACGCGGTGTCCACGGCCACGGCTGGGCCGCGCAGTCCCAACAGATAGGAAATCCGCCCCACCGCGGCACTGTGCGGATTGCCGGTGCTGATGTACGCGTCGATCTCGGCGCGACGCTCGAGGTTCACGATCGTGTAGTCCCACGCCGACAACCCCATCACCGCCGCGGTTCGGGTGCCGCTCAGCGAATCCGGTGGCAGGCCGGCATGCTCGAGGGCTTCCCAGGCAACTTCGAGCAGCACCCGCTGCTGGGGGTCCATTGCCACGGCCTCGCGCGGGGTGATGCCGAAGAAGTCGGCGTCGAACCCGGCGACGTCGTCGATGAATCCGCCCCATTTCGTCGTCATCCGCCCCGGTGCCCGCGGATCGGGGTCATAGAACGCGTCCGCGTCCCATCGATCGGCCGGCACCTCGTCGACGGCGTCCCTGCCGTCTACCAGCAGCTGCCAAAAGCTGTCCGGCCCCGAAACATTCCCCGGCAACCGGCAACCGATCCCAACCACTGCCACCGGCTCGGCGATATCCGTCGGGAACGCCGTTCCCGCCCGCACAAGTTCACGCGCGAGGACCTCGCGCGCCTTCGGTGACATCTGTGCCGCGCGTTCGGCAAGACTTGTCATTACTCGCTGCTCCCCGTTGCCGTTTCCAGCTCGCTTGCTGCCACGAGGTCGGACAGCAATTCCATTTCTTCGTCCGACAATGCCGCCTCCGCGTCGGGCGTCTGCTCGACATCGGCTAGCTGCGCATAGCCAAGGCGTTCGCACAACGCGCCGGCAAGATCGGTGATGGTCGGGTATGCCCAGACCAAAGCCGCCGGCAACGTGGTGCCCAGGCTCGCTTCGAGCCTGTTGCGCAACTCGAGGGCCATCAGCGAGTCCAGACCGAGGGACTCCATCGGCCGGTCGACGTCGATCGGCTCGGTTGAGCGCAGCACCGCCCGGATCTCGCCGGCGATCGCGGCCGCGAGCCGGGCGGGACGCTCGGCGGCGGCCGCACCCTCCAAGGCATCCAATTCCGCACGGATCGCGCCGCCAGCACGGCGCTCCGGCGTGGTCGACTCCTGCAGCTTCGAGAACAGCGACGAACCCGCTGCGGCCGGGAAGGATTGGAACCACTGCCGGGCGTCGAGAATGAACACACCGGTGCGTGCCCGGTCTGCCGATAGCACCAGTTGCATTGCCGCCAGTCCCTGCTCGACGGTGATCATCGAGACACCGAGATCGGCGAAGAACTGGGCGCGGCCGACTTCGGCCCACGGGCCCCAGTTGATTCCCACGGCGGGCAGTCCGAGCGAACGGCGATAGGCGACCAGGCCGTCGACGAACGAGTTCGCGGCGGCGTAGGAACCCTGACCGGGCGCCCCAAGCAGCGAAGCCACCGACGAGAAGGTCAGCCACCAATCGAGGTCGAGGTCGGCGGTGGCCTCGTGCAGCCGCCAGCTACCGGCGACTTTCGGAGTGAACACCCGGCGCGCGGCCGATTCCGACATGTTCAAGACAATCTCGTCGTCGAGCACCATCGCGCTGTGCAGGACTCCGGCCAGCCGGAAGCCGCTGTTCTGCACCGTCTGCACCAGCCGTTCGGCGGTGCCGGGCTCGGCGATGTCGCCGGTGACGACCTCGATCCGGGTGCCACCGGAGCTCAGATCCGCGATGGCCGCCCGAACGTCGTCGCTGGGCTCCGAACGTCCGTTCAGCACAATCAAACCCGCGCCCTGCTCGGCCAGCCACCGCGCGACCACGAAACCCAAACCGCCCATGCCGCCCACGATGAGGTAGCCGCCCTCCGGGCTGACCAACGGCTCCGGTGGGGGCGAGGCGATCGTCTCGACAGTGCCGCCATCGGGGATCGAGATGACGATCTTGCCGGTGTGCTTGCCGGAGGCCATGAGCCGAAATCCGTCGGCCGCATCGCGCAGACCGAATTCGGTGACCGGAAGCACTTCCAGCGTGCCATCGGCCACATGCTCGAGAATTTCCTGCAGAAGTTCGCGGTACTTGGCCGGCTGCAGCTTCAGATTCAGGTCAAGGTCCACCACCGAGAACGACGCGCTCTTCGCCAACGCGGCCAATCCCAGGTTGGCGTTGGCGTGGACGTCCTTCTTGCCCAGTTCGATAAACCGGCCGCCAGGGGCCAGTATCTGCACGCCGCGCTGAATCGCCTCGCCGGCCAGCGAGTTGAGAACGATGTCGACACCGTAGCCGTCTGTGAGCTCCAGAATTTCGTCGGCGAAGTCGACGGTGCGCGAGTCGCCGACGTAGTCGACGCCCAGGCTGGACAGCATTTCGCGTTTGGCATCCGAGCCGGCCGTCGTGTAGATGCGCGCGCCGATCATCTTCGCGATCGACACCGCTGCCATTCCGACCCCGCCGGTGGCGGAGTGGATCAGCACGCGTTCGCCGGGGGATAGCCGCCCGACCTCGCACAACGAGTGCCACGCGGTGAGATAGGCGATGCCGAAGGTGGCCGCCTCGTTATCGGGCAACGTGTCGGGGATCGGGACGACGAGATCGGCAATCGTGCCCAGATGCGATCCGAATGTGCCTGGGCCGAAGGCGATCACGCGCTGCCCGATCTCGAGTGAGTCGACGTCGTCGCCGATGGCAGTCACGTAGCCGACACACTCGCCGCCGATCACCGGAGCCGCACCGTCGAGTCCCGGGTAGACGCCCATCGCCTTGAGCACATCGCTGAAGTTGAGCCCGGCGGCGGCGACACGAACCTCCACCTGATCGCCTTGAGGCCGGCATCGTTTCACCTGATGCACGGTCAGCGAGTCCAGCCGTCCGGGTTGATCGGTCCGCAGCTGTACCGCCCCGCCGGCGTCCAGATTTACCACGGTGCGGCGAGATTCGAGTTCGAGATCCCCGGTGCCAACCGTCGGTGCGGCCACCAGTCGGTGGACAAAGCGTTGTCCGTCCCGAAGCGAGATTTCGTCGTCGTCCGCGTCGGCCAGCAACTCTTGGGTCAGGGCGGCAAGTGAGCCCTCGCCGTCGCCCTCGATGTCGACGAGGGTGGTCTTGAGTTCCGGGTGCTCGAAGGTGAGCACGCGCGCGATTCCTCGAAGCTGTGTCTGTGCCAGGGTGACCTCGTCGGCCGGACTCAGCTGTTGTGCGCCCCGGGTGACGATCCACAATCGTGGGCTGTTCCGGGCCCCCATCCGCGTCACGGTCTGTGCCACGTCGGCGATCATCAGCGTGCGCTGCTGGGTCAGGTCCAGTTGAGCGTCCTGCGGCAGGGCCTCATCGACGGCTCGTGGTGGACAGACCACGACGATGTCCTGCCACAGGGCATCGGTTCGGGTGATGGCCGCGCGCAGCTTGGCTGCGTCGGCCGGTGACACCACGTCCAGCTCGGCGGCGCTGCCGGTCAGCGACGTCTGCAGGGCCGGCAACAGCCGGTCGTCGGCGCCGAGGTCACCGATCAACAACACGGCACCGGGTGTGGCGGCGGTTTGGTCGAGGGGTTTTGGCTCCCATTCCAGAGTGAACAGGCGGCTGGTGAGTTCGGTCGGGCTGGCGCTGGACCCCAGCACCGCCATCTCTACCTCGTCGATGACCAGCAGCGGCTGGCCATCGGGATCAACCAGGGTCACTCGGCCCACGAGGCGGTCCGGGCGATCGGTGGCGGCCCACGAGCCGATCGCGCGGACTCCCTCGGCGATGTCGCCGTACACGTGGATACCCGCGAAACGTATTGGCAGCACCAGGGTGTGGCCAGAATCCTGCTGTTCGGCGAGTTCGAGGGCCATCCGGGTGGCCCCGAGGGTCTGCACCGCGATATCCATCATCACCGGGTGTAGCGCGAAGCCGCGGTAGCCGATCCTGGCCGAAGAGGGGAGCCGGACGTCCGCACGGGCGGCACCCGACTCGGTGACGGCGAGGCCGACGATTCCGCGAAACGCGGGTCCGTGCTGTTGCCCGGCGCCGCGGAGCCGCTGATAGAGCTGCTCCGGGTCGAGTTCGTCGGTTGGGGCGCCCGCTTCCTCGACCGCCGGTCGCGGTGCGTCGCTATCGGAGGCGTCGTGGCGCGCGAGTGTCGCGGAGGCGTGCTTGACCCACCCCGAGGCGCCGCTTTGGGTGCTGATCTCGATCCGGCAGGTGTGCTCGTCCCCGGTGAGGGTGGTGACAAGTTTGGTGCCGTCGGTGACGTGGAGCAGTTGATGGAGGCTCAGTTCACGAATCACCCAGGGCTGATGCGCGTTTGAGGCCACCGAACCGTCCGGGCCGGCTGGGTCTGCCGAACCCTGGTCGCCTTCAGCGTCTTTGAAGGTGTCCATCGCTGCTGCCAGCGCGACCTCGGCGTAGGCCGACCCCGGCAGCACGCAAAGGTCGTCGATGACGTGATCTCCGAGCCACAGCAGATCCGGGCCTAGCTGGGATTCCCATACCCGGGTGCCATTGGTGGGATCGGTGACACCGATGCCGAGCAGTGGGTGGGATCCGGTCGCATAGCGAGACGCGGTCGTGCTGGAAATCCAGTGCTGGCCGTGTTG
Source organism: Mycobacterium ulcerans subsp. shinshuense (assembly GCF_002355775.1). Taxonomy (NCBI): domain Bacteria; kingdom Bacillati; phylum Actinomycetota; class Actinomycetes; order Mycobacteriales; family Mycobacteriaceae; genus Mycobacterium; species Mycobacterium ulcerans. Next base: position 1,953,961 of record NZ_AP017624.1, read on the forward strand.
CCAGGGGGTGGTGGGTAGCACCGGGTGCGGTTCGGCAGGGTGCGGCGTCTGGGGGCCGCGGGTGGTGTGGGTCGCGTTGAAGTTGGTGTGGAACGTCAGGGTGTCATGCGCATCGCGCTGCAGGGTGCCGATGCTCAGATAACTCGCACCGGAATCGGTTTCGCCTTGGGCGCTGTCCTGGCTTGCGGCCAGCGTCTCGCTGATGGCGTGTGTCAACAGCGGGTGTGCGCTGATCTCGATGAAGGTGTGGTGGGCGGTGTCGGCACCGTTGAAGGCATGGGTGATGGCCTGCTGGAAGCGCACCGGGTTGCGCATGTTGGTGGCCCAGTGCTCGGCGTCGAAGGCCGGGCGACTTTCCAGATCCTCATAGGTGGTTGAGATGATCGGAATGGAGGGCGGCCGTGGGGTGAGGTCGGCCAACTCGGACCGCATCAGGGGCTGCAGGGCATCCATCGCCGGGTTGTGTGGGGCCACTTCGATATTGACCCGGCCGGCGAAGCGGTTCTGCGCGCGTACCTGCTCGATGAGTTCGTCGATCATCTGGGGCGGGCCCGCGATGACGGTTTGGCGTGGCGAGGCGTAGATGGCCAACGTGACCTCGGGGTAGCCAGCGATCAGTGCCTCGGTAGCCGTGGCGTCCAGTTCGAGCATCGCCATGGTGCCCTGGCCCGACAGCGGTGCCATCAGCCGGGACCGGGTCGCGGTCACCCGCAGGCCCTCGGCCGGCGTCAAGGCACCGGCCACCACCGCGGCGGCCACTTCACCCATGGAATGGCCGATCACCAGATCGGGTGTAACCCCGTAGTGGCGCCACAGCGCGGTGAGCGCCAACTGCATCCCGATCAGACCCAGCTGGATTTGTTCGATGCCTTCCAGTTCTTTTCCGTCGGCGATCACGTCGTGGAGCGAAAACCCGGCCTCGGCCAGGAACACCGGTTCCAGTTCGGCGATCGCCGCGGCGAATGCGGGTTCGTCGGCGAGAAGTTGGCGGCCCATTCCGGCCCACTGCGACCCGCGACCCGAGTACACGAACACGGTGCCGGGCCCGAGCGGCTTCTCGGGGCAACCGACTACGCCGGTGGCCGGCTCGCCGGCGGCCAGCGCACGCAACCCCGTGATGGCTTGCTCGCGGTCGACGGCGGCCACCGTGGCAAATTTGGGTTGGCGGGCGCGGTGATGGTTGAGCGTGTGGGCCACATCGCTCAGTGGCACCTCGCTACCGGGGCCTTCCATCCAATCGGCCAGCGCAGCGGCCGTTGCGGCCACCCGCTGCGCCGTCTTACCCGACACCACCAGCGTCGACACCGCCGGAGCAGCGTCTCGCGGCACCGGCACCGGCGCCGGATCCGGGGCCTGCTCGATCACCACGTGCGCATTGGTCCCGCTGACACCGAACGACGACACGCCGGCCCGGCGCGGTTGATCGGTGGCCGGCCATTCCATTTCCTCGGTGGCAATGGTCAGCCGCGACACGCCTTCACTGGCGTGGGGAGTGAGCTGGCGGAAGTTCAAGTTGCGTGGAATACGGCCGTGTCCGACGGCCAGCACCGACTTCATGAATCCGGCGATCCCGGCCGCGGCCTCCAGGTGGCCGAGGTTGGTCTTGACCGCGCCGAGCACCAGCGGCTCGCGGCCCTCCCGATCGGCGAAAACCTTACTCAGCGAGTCGAGTTCGATCGGGTCGCCGAGGGGAGTGCCGGTTCCGTGCGCCTCGATGTAGTCGATGTCGGCCGGCGTCAACTTGGCCGAATCGAGCGCCTGCGCCAGCAGCGCTTGCTGGGCCGGGCCGTTGGGAACCGTCACGCCACTGCTGGCGCCGTCCTGGTTGACCGCCGAACCGCGCACCACGGCGAGGATCCGATTGCCGTCGCGCTGCGCGTCGGACAACCGCTTGAGCACCACCACGCCAGCGCCTTCGCTGCGTACGTACCCGTCGGCGTCCGCGTCGAAGGTCTTGCATTGACCCTCCGGCGACAGCATGCCCCACCGGGAGCAGGCGATGCTGGTTCCGGGGCTGAGCAACAGGTTGGTCCCGCCGACCAAGGCCATGTCGGTTTCGCGCCAGCGCAGGCTTTGGCAGGCCAGGTGGATGGCCACCAACGACGACGAGCACGCCGTGTCCAGGACCATGGCGGGACCTCGGGCCCCGAGCAGATAGGCGGTTCGTCCGGCAGCGAAGTTCGCCGAGTTCCCGGTGAGCAGGTAGGCGTCCAGTTCTTCGGCTCGCACGGCGCCCGACATCATCAGCATGTAGTCATAGGCCGTTACGCCGACGAAAACCCCGGTCTGGGTGCCGCGAATGGTCTGCGGCGGGATTCCCGCGTTTTCCAGGGCTTCCCAGGCAACTTCGAGGAACAACCGTTGTTGCGGGTCCATCGCCGCCGCCTCGCGCGGCGGGATGGAGAAGAACTCCGCATCGAATTCGCTCGGCTCCCATGTCGAGAGGAAGCCGCCTTCGCGATTACAGATCGTTCCCGCAAGGGTGTGGTCGTCGGTGTAGAGGGCGTCGGCGTCCCACCGCTGGGAGGGAACCCGGACGATGCCGCTGCGGCCTTCGTGCAGCAAGTCCCAAAACTGTTCCGGGTTGTCGACTCCACCAGGGAATCGGCACCCCATGCCAACCACTGCGATTGGCTCGGTGCCCGCCTTTTCGGTGATTTCCAGGCGTGCGCTGAGGTCATCGATCTTGCGCAGCGCATCGGTTATGACCGCTCTGCGGTCCGGTGTCGCGGTCATCAGGTTCCTCGCAGCCTCTGCGAAAGCTGTTCCAATAGTTCGGCTTCGGTCAGTTCGTCGTAAACATCGGCTGTCGACTCATCGTCGGTCTCCAGCTCGGGCAGGATAGTCGCCAGATAGTCGGTAAGGCTGTAAACGGTCGGGTAGTCGAAAACCACCGACGGTGGCAGGAACTCGCCGAGGCTGTCCGACAGCGCCCGCTGCAGCGTCACGCTCATCAATGAGTCCATCCCGAGCTGGAAGAAGCCCGTGGAGGGATCCAGCGATTCGCCCGCATGTAAACCCATCACGTTGGCGGCAAGCATTGCCACCTGGTCGTGCAGCATGTCGTGGCGACGCTCCGGTGCACAGTTGCGCAGGGCGACACGGAATTCGCTTTCCAGCACCGTCGTCTCGTCCGAGACCGGCAGCACATCATCGACGATGCGCAGCGACCCGCGGGTTCGGTAGGCGGCGGCCAGCAGCGGCCAATCCGCCGCCACGACTACCGAATGCACTCCGGCGGCTTGGCTCATCACCAGCGGCAATGCGCCGATGGCGACGTCGTCCTGCATGGGCACCAACCCGGAGCCGAGGCTGACCTGGCTGGCATCGTGCTCGGCGTCGGCGAGGGACTTCCACAGGCCCCAGTTGACCGTGGTGGCCGGCAACCCCATCACCCGGCGCGCGTAGGCCAGTGCGTCGAGGTAGCCGCTGGTGGCGGTGTAGTGGGCTAGCCAGCGTGAGCCGATCAGGCCGGAGATGGAGGAGAACAAGACGAAGTGACGCACCGGGACCTTCAGCGACAACCGGTGCAGCAGGGCCGCGGCGTCGAGTTTGGGCGCAAACATGGCCGTCACGTCGTCGTTTGTCATCTCGGTGAGCAGCACGGGCTGGCCCGCGAAGGCGGCCAGATAGATGCCTTCCAGCGGTGGCAAGTCGGCACCGAACCGGTCGAACAACGCGGTCATCGCGGCTTCGTCGGTGGCATCAGCGGCCGCGATGACGAGGTTAACCCCTTCTGCGGCAAGGCTTTCAGCCAACTTCTGCAGCCGCTGACCGGGATTGCGCGATACGGCGACGATGGTCTTGGCGCCCATCTCGGCGAGCTGGTTGATGAGGTGCGGCCCGATGTTACCGGTGGCGCCGATCACCAATTGGCTAGCGCCGGCATCCAGCGCGACCGGTTGCGCGGCGAGGGAGTGTCTGCGCAACCGGGGAACGTGGCGCACCCCCGACCGGTAGACCACCTGGTCCTCCGAGTCGGTGGCGTCGGCTTCGTCCAACACCTGGCGCGCGACCACCTGGGCCGGCACCGAGTTGTCGAAATCGATTATTGCGCCCCAGATTTCGGGGTGCTCGAGGGTGATGGTGCGGCCCAGGCCCCACAGCACGCCATGGCTGGGGTTCGCGGGATCGCCTTCGGCGATCGGCTGGGCGTTGCGGGTGGCGATGAGCAACTTGGCCGGTGAGCCGTTGGCGATCATCGCAGTGGCGAGGCGGCGCGCCTGGTGGAACAGCTGGTAGGCCTCTGCGACATCGAGCGGGTCGGCGGGGACCGGCGGCGCGTAGAGCACGTAGTCGACATCGCTGAGCGCCCGGGCCAACGCGGCCGGCTCGCTATCGCTGTCCAGCACGTCCGCGCCACGGCCCAGTTCGGCGGCCAGGTCGGCATTGCCCAGCACCAGCCACCGGCCGTGGACCGCGGTCTGCGCACTCGGCGTGTCCGGCAAGGACTGCGCCGCCCACACAACCTTGTGGGACCACTCGTCGAGGAGGCTGCCGCTCTCCGGTGACCAGCGGGTATCCAACGCGGCCCCGGTACCGTCTCGAGACTCCGACCGCGACAGCGCGGGTGAACTCGAGGCCGCGTTGTCGATCCAGTGGTGGGTGTGGTGCCAGGGTGTGGTGGGGATTTGGGGGTGTGGTTCGGGGGGGTGGGGGGTTTGGGGTGGGGCGGTGCGCACGGTGTTGAGGTTGGTGCGAAAGACGATGGTGTCGTCGCTGTCGCGTTGCAGGGTCCCCAGGCTGGTGTATTTACTTCCGGGCTGCACGGTGTGCAGGGTTTCCAGGATCGCTTGGGTCAACAGCGGGTGTGCGCTGATTTCGATGAAGTTGTGCTTGTCGGTTGCCGCTGCGGTGATGGCTTGTTGGAAGTGCACTGGGTTGCGCATGTTGATGGCCCAGTGCTCGGCGTCGAAGGTCGGGCCGGATTCGCGGGCAGCGCCCAGGTCCGCGTAGGTGGTGGAGATGATCGGGATTGTTGGGGTCCGCGGCGCCAGATCCGCTAGTTCCGAACGCATCTGGGGTTGCAGCGCGTCCATGGCGGGGTTGTGCGGGGCCACTTCGATGTTGACTCGGGTGGCGAAACGGTCGCGGGCGCGTACGACGGTGATCAACTCGTCGATCTGGTCGGTGGGCCCGGAGATCACGGTCTGGCGTGGCGAGTTGTAGATGCCCAGCGTGACCTGTGGGTAGTCGGCGATCAGCGCCTCGGTCTGGGACGCGTCGAGCTCCAGGAGGGCCATACCGCCTTGTCCGGACAGTGGGGCCATCAGCCGCGAGCGCACGGCGGTCACCCGCAATCCTTCGGCGGGGGTCAGTGCTCCGGCGACCACGGCGGCGGCGACCTCGCCCATGGAGTGGCCGATGACCAGGTCGGGCTGGATTCCGTAGGAACGCCACAGCTCGGTGAGGGTGAGCTGCATGCCGATCAGACCTAGCTGGATCTGTTCGATGCCGACTAGTTCTGTTCCGTTGGCCAGGACGTCGTGCAGGGAGAACCCGGCTTCGGCCAGGAATACCGGTTCCAGTTCGGCGACGGCTGCGGCGAAGGCGGGTTCGTCGGCCAGCAGTTGGCGGCCCATTCCGGCCCACTGCGATCCGCGGCCGGAGTAGACGAACACGGTGCCCGGCTCGGGCGGGGCGTCGGCTGGATTGACCACGCCGGGGGCGTGTTGGTTGGCGGCCAGCGCGCGTAGTCCGGCCACCGCTTGGGCGCGTTCCCGGGCGACCACGGTGCCGAACCTGGCCTGCCGGGAACGGTGATGGTTGAGCGTGTGGGCCACATCGGCCAGCGCCACCTCGGCGCCCGGGCCCTCCATCCAATCGGCCAGCATCCCGGCCGTCGCAGCCACCCGCGCCGGCGTCTTACCCGCCACCACCAGCGTCGTGACCTCATCGTCGGTGCCGCGCCGGCCGGCTGGCGACAGTTCCGGACCCTGCTCGACGATTGCATGCGCATTCGTCCCGCCCAGGCCGAAGGAGGAAACCGCCGCCCGTCGTGGACCCGAATCTGACGGCCAAGCAATGTTGTCGAGCGGAACGAAAAGCCGCGTCGATGCCGCGTCGATGGCCGGATTCCATTGTGAGAAGTGCAGGTTCGGGGGGATTTGGCCGTGTTGTACGGCCAGTACCGCCTTGATGAACCCGGCCACGCCGGATGCGGCCTCGAGGTGACCGATGTTGGTCTTGACGGCTCCCAGTGCGCACGAGTCGCCATCCTGGCCTTTGATGAGGCCATAGGTGGCCGCCAGCGCCTCGAACTCGATCGGGTCCCCGAGTTGGGTTCCGGTGCCGTGGGTCTCCACGTAGTGCACACTCTCCGGCGCGACATCGGCCGAGCGCAACGCGTCGGCGATCACATCGCACTGGGCGGCCGTGTTCGGTGCCGTGATGCCGTTGGAGCGCCCGTCCTGGTTGACCGCGGAACCGCGCACCACCGCCAGTATCTGATTCTGGTCACGTAGCGCGTCGGTAAGACGCTTGAGCACCACAACCCCGGCGCCTTCACCACGTACGAACCCGTCGGCGGCCGCATCGAAGGTGGCGCACCGGCCTTCCGGTGAGAGCAGGCCCCACGCCGAGATGGCGATCTGGGTCTCCGGGCGCAGGGTCGCGCTGACCCCGCCCGCCAGTGCCAGATCGGTTTCGCGCAGGCGCAGGCTCTGGCACGCCAGGTGGATCGCCGACAAGGACGACGAGCAGGCCGTGTCGATTGCCGCGGCCGGGCCACGCAGCCCCAGCAGGTAGGAGATCCGCCCGGCGGTAATGCTGTGCGAGTTGCCGGTTCCGGTGTAGGCGTCCACGTTTTCGCGGCTGGACGCCAACATGGATTGGTACTCGTTGAAGTAGACGCCCATCATGACCGCGGTTCGCGTGCCGGCGAGGGATTCCGTTGGAATGCCCGCATGTTCGAGGGCTTCCCAGGTGACCTCGAGCAGCATCCGCTGTTGCGGGTCCATCGACGCCGCTTCGCGCGGGGTGATGCCGAAGAATTCGGCGTCGAATCCGGCGATGTCTGCTACGAAGGCGCCCCACTTGGTGGTCATGTGCCCGGGCGTCAACGGGTCGGGGTGGTAATAGTCGTCCGCGTCCCAGCGCTCCGCGGGAATCCCCGAGATGGCGTTGCCGCCTTCGACCAACAGGTCCCAGAAGCTGTCGGGGCCCGTCACGTTCCCCGGAAAACGGCAGCCGATACCCACGACCGCCACGGGCTCTGCCGTGGTGGTGCGTGAGGCCCGGGAGAACTCCTCGGACAGGGCAGCACGCTGCTGAGCCGTCATACTCGAGATGCGGCTGTACACAGATCGCATTACCCAGGGCCCTCCGGGAGCAGTGAAGACGACTCGATGCGGTCGAACAGGCTGTCCAATGTGCTTCCCGCTGAAGCGGACAATTCGGCCATCTGGTCGTTACTTGAATTATCTTGTGGCGCAACACGGTTAGCGAGATAGCTGGCAAGTGATGCGACAGTCGGGTGATTGAACAGCATGGTTGCCGACAACTCGATACCCACGAACATCTCGGCCTCGCGCCGAATCGCCATCGCCATCAGGGAATTGAGCCCCAGTTCGGCAAGCGGCCGGTCGGTTTCCAGATCTGACTCCGAAACCCGCAGCTCGCGGGCGACTATCCTGCGTAGCCCCGCTTCAAACTCGGTGCGCACTTCCTGCGCCGACAGGTGCGACCAATCTCGCGCCGGAATCGTCGAAGCCTCCGCAAAATCGCGCAGCAGGTCGTCAACGATGTGCAGGGACCCGCGGGTTCGGTAGGCGGCGGCCAGCAGCGGCCAATCCGCTTCGACCACAACGGAATGCACTCCGGTGGCTGGGTTCATCAGCAGCGGCAGTGTGCCGATGGCGACCTCGTCCTGCATCGGCAGTAGTCCGGATCCCACGCTGACCTGGCTGGCGTCGTGCTCGGCGTCCGCGAGGGACTTCCACAGGCCCCAGTTGACCGTGGTGGCCGGCAACCCCAGGGCGTGGCGTGCGTAGGCCAGTGCGTCGAGGTAGCCGCTGGTGGCGGTGTAGTGGGCGAGCCAGCGTGAGCCGATCAAGCCGGAGATGGAGGAGAACAAGACGAAGTGGCGCGCCGGGACCTTCAGCGACAACCGGTGCAGCAGGGCCGCGGCGTCGAGTTTGGGTGCAAACATGGCGCGCACGTCGGCATCGGTCATTTCGTTGAGCAGGACCGGTCCGCCGGCAAAGGCCGCCAGATAGATGCCTTCCAGCGGTGGCAAGTCGGCACCGAACCGGTCGAACAGCGCTGTCATCGCTGTTTCGTCGGTGGCATCAGCAGCTTCGATGACGAGGTTGGTCCCTTCTGCGGCAAGACTTTCAGCCAGTTCTTGGAGTCGCTGTCCGGGATTGCGCGACACCGCGACAACGGTCTTGGCGCCCATCTGCGCCAGCTGGCGGATCAAGTACGGGCCGATGTTACCAGTCGCGCCGATGACGAGTTGACTGCTGTTGGGGTCCAGCGTCACCGGCGCCACGGCAGGCGCCGTGCGGCGCTGCAAGCGGGGCACGTGGCGACCGCCACACCGGTAAACGACCTGGTCTTCGCCATCGGTGCCGGTGACTTCGCCCAGTATCTTCGGCGCCGCCAGCTCGGCCGGCATCGATTCGTCCAAATCGATAATGCCGCGCCAAATTTCGGGGTGCTCCAGGGCGATGGTGCGGCCCAGGCCCCACAGCACTCCGTGCGCGGGGTTGGCGCGATCGCCCTCGGCGATCGGCTGCGCGTTGCGGGTAACGAGCAACAGTTTGGCCGTCAAAGACGCCTTGGTCATCACCGTGACCAGGCGGCGCACCTGGTGGAAGAGCTGGTAGGCCGCGTTGACGTCGAGGGACTTTCCTGCGGGTGGGGCGTAGACCACATGCTCGACGCCGGCAAGCGCCGCGAGCAGCTCGCTCTCCTCGGTCAGCGCGGACGGGTCGATGACGTCGACGCGTGTTTGTGCGCCGGCGGCCAGGCCCAGCTCGGCACCGAGCTCTGCGTCCGCGAACACCAGCCACCGGGTACCGCTTGCGGTCTCGGTGCTTGCCTTGGCATCAGCCAACGGCTTGGTGGGCCAGCCCACCCGGTAGTGGCAGGAGTCAACCGCATCGTCGGAGTCGCCCGACACCGAGGGCTCGCTGGACCCAGCGGCGTCCTTGTCCGGGGTTGATGCCGATCGGCTGGCGACTGCTGGGGTGTCGATCCAGTGGTGGGTGTGGTGCCAGGGTGTGGTGGGGATTTGGGGGTGTGGTTCGGGGGGGTGGGGGGTTTGGGGTGGGGCGGTGCGCACGGTGTTGAGGTTGGTGCGAAAGACGATGGTGTCGTCGCTGTCGCGTTGCAGGGTCCCCAGGCTGGTGTATTTACTTCCGGGCTGCACGGTGTGCAGGGTTTCCAGGATCGCTTGGGTCAACAGCGGGTGTGCGCTGATTTCGATGAAGTTGTGCTTGTCGGTTGCCGCTGCGGTGATGGCTTGTTGGAAGTGCACTGGGTTGCGCATGTTGATGGCCCAGTGCTCGGCGTCGAAGGTCGGGCCGGATTCGCGGGCAGCGCCCAGGTCCGCGTAGGTGGTGGAGATGATCGGGATTGTTGGGGTCCGCGGCGCCAGATCCGCTAGTTCCGAACGCATCTGGGGTTGCAGCGCGTCCATGGCGGGGTTGTGCGGGGCCACTTCGATGTTGACTCGGGTGGCGAAACGGTCGCGGGCGCGTACGACGGTGATCAACTCGTCGATCTGGTCGGTGGGCCCGGAGATCACGGTCTGGCGTGGCGAGTTGTAGATGCCCAGCGTGACCTGTGGGTAGTCGGCGATCAGCGCCTCGGTCTGGGACGCGTCGAGCTCCAGGAGGGCCATACCGCCTTGTCCGGACAGTGGGGCCATCAGCCGCGAGCGCACGGCGGTCACCCGCAATCCTTCGGCGGGGGTCAGTGCTCCGGCGACCACGGCGGCGGCGACCTCGCCCATGGAGTGGCCGATGACCAGGTCGGGCTGGATTCCGTAGGAACGCCACAGCTCGGTGAGGGTGAGCTGCATGCCGATCAGACCTAGCTGGATCTGTTCGATGCCGACTAGTTCTGTTCCGTTGGCCAGGACGTCGTGCAGGGAGAACCCGGCTTCGGCCAGGAATACCGGTTCCAGTTCGGCGACGGCTGCGGCGAAGGCGGGTTCGTCGGCCAGCAGTTGGCGGCCCATTCCGGCCCACTGCGATCCGCGGCCGGAGTAGACGAACACGGTGCCCGGCTCGGGCGGGGCGTCGGCTGGATTGACCACGCCGGGGGCGTGTTGGTTGGCGGCCAGCGCGCGTAGTCCGGCCACCGCTTGGGCGCGTTCCCGGGCGACCACGGTGCCGAACCTGGCCTGCCGGGAACGGTGATGGTTGAGCGTGTGGGCCACATCGGCCAGCGCCACCTCGGCGCCCGGGCCCTCCATCCAATCGGCCAGCATCCCGGCCGTCGCAGCCACCCGCGCCGGCGTCTTACCCGCCACCACCAGCGTCGACAGCGCCGGGGTCAAGTCCGCCTCGGGCGAGGAAGCCGCTTCTTGACCCTGCTCGATCACCACGTGGGCGTTGGTGCCGCCGAATCCGAATGACGACACGCCGGCCCGCCGCGGATGACCCGTGTCCGGCCAATCAGTCAGTTCGCCAACGACCTTCATCCGCAGGTCGGCGAAGGCAATGTGTGGGTTTGGGCTCTCGAAACGCTGGTTGGGCGGAATCCGGCCATGCTGCACCGCCAGCACCGCCTTGATGAAACCGGCGATTCCGGCCGCTGCCTCGGTGTGGCCGAGGTTGGTCTTGACGGCGCCGATGAGCAGCGGAGATTCCTCGGGACGACCGCGGCCCAGCACCGAGCCCAGGGCGCGCGCCTCGATCGGGTCGCCCAGCAATGTTCCGGTCCCGTGCGCTTCGACGTAGTCGACCTCGCTGGGCTGCATCCCCGCGTTCGTGTAGGCCGCACGGAGCACGGCCTGCTGCGCGGCCGGGTTGGGAGCCATCAGACCGTTGGAGCGACCGTCCTGGTTGATCGCCGAACCGCAGATCACTGCGAGCACTCGATCGCCGTCTTGCTGCGCATCGGTCAACCGCTTGAGCACCACCACCCCGGCACCTTCACCACGGACGAAACCGTCGGCGGCCGCGTCGAAGGCGCGGCAGTTGCCGGTTGGCGACAATGCGCCGACCTGATCGAATCCGCGAAACACCGCCGGAGACAACAGCAAATTCACCCCGGCGGCGATCGCCAGGTTCGAGTCCTGCATGCGAAGGCTCTGGCAGGCGAGATGAATCGCCACCAACGACGACGAGCAAGCGGTGTCAACTGCCACCGAAGGGCCACGCAGGTCAAGGAAGTAGGAGAGGCGGTTGGCGATGATGCTCATCGCGCCGCCGGTGTTGCTCCAGCCATCGACTTGAGTGAGGTCGGTGGAAGCGATGGCGCCGTATTCACTCAGACATGAGCCGGCGAACACCCCGGTTTGCGAACGGCGCAGCGAGCTCGGCGGAATTCCCGCGTGCTCCAACGCTTCCCACGCCACCTCCAGCAGCAGGCGTTGCTGCGGGTCCATCTTGTCGGCCTCGCTGGCGGAGATCTCGAAGAAATCCGCGTCGAAGGCATCGATGTCGGTCAGGTACGAGCCCCACCGGGTGGTGCGGGCCAGCAGCGCTTTTACCGCGGGCGATCCGTCGTCGAATTGCGCCCACCGTTCGTCGGGAACCCGACCGATCGAGGACTTGCGGTCACAGAGGAACTGCCACAACGCTTCCGGTCCGGATATCCCGCCCGGAAACCGGCACCCCATGCCGACAACGGCGATGGGCTCCTCGAGTGAGCCGCGCACGGTGCGGCTCACTGCGGCTTCGGCCCCCGTGCTGGGCTCGGGCGCGGTCAGGTATGCGGCCAGGTCATTGATGGTCGGATGTTCCCAGAAGTCGATCGGGGAGACGGTCCTGCCCAGCAACTCGGTCAACTCGCCCGACAGCACAACGGCGTCACGGGAACTCACGCCGAGGTCAGCCAGCGAAAGGTTGGGGTCGACCTCATCGGGTGGGCAGCCGATGTTGGTGACCAGGTAATCGACGAGCCAGTGGCGGAGGTCGGCTTCTCCACCGATGCTCGGTGTCATACCGTCACGTCCAGCCGATTGAATCCGTCGCTGCGATAGCGTTCGACGCAGGCCGCACGCCGGATCTTTCCGCTGGTGGTGATCGGGATCGAGCCGGGCGGTACCAGCACGACGTCGGCCACCCGCAGACTGTGTGACTTCGAGATCGCCGAAGTGATCTCGCGCTTCACCGAGCAGAGCTTGACCATGGCTTCCTCCGCGGAAGCCCCCCGTCGCTTCAGCTCGATGATCGCCACCAGTTGCTCGGTGATGTTGTCCGGCACGGCAATGGCCGCCACGCGCCCGCCGGTGATTTCCTGGATCGTCGCTTCGATGTCGTCGGGGTAGTGGTTGCGGCCGTCCACGATCACGAGGTCCTTGATCCGGCCCATGAGGTCCTTGATCCGGCCCATGATGAACAGTTCGCCATTGGACATGACGCCCAAGTCTCCGGTGCGCAGCCACGGCCCCTCAGGTGTTCCGGGCGCGGGATTGACGATCCGTGCGTTGAACGTGCGGTCGCTCTGCTCGGGCTTCTGCCAGTACCCCATGGCCACGTGCTCGCCATGCGCCCAGATCTCACCGACCGTCCCCGATGGGTTCTCGATCATGGTCTCGGGGTTGACGATTCGCACGGCCGACGGGTCGGGCGAGCCGTAGCTGATGAGTTCGGTGCCGACCGATCCGTCAGCCCGGCACGGCCTGGCATGGCCGGCGGTCAGGGACTCGTAGTCGAACCGGACCGTCCTGGGGGTGGTGCCGGGTTCCGGTGCGGCCACGTAGAGGGTTGCCTCGGCGAGGCCGTAGGACGGCCGCACCGCAGCGGGGCTGAGGTTGAAGGGAGCGAAACGCTCGGTGAACCGCTTGATCGTTGCCACGTGAATGCGCTCACTGCCGCTGACGATCCCGAGCACATCACCCAGGTCGAGTCCGGCCAAGTCCTCGTCGGTCGTCCTGCGCACCGCCAATTCGAAGGCAAAGTTCGGCGCCGCGGAAAAGCATTTGGGATGGCTGGCCAGCAACTGCATCCAACGGGCCGGCCGGCGCAGGAACGACATCGGGCTCAACAAGACGGCGGTGCAACCGGTCACCAACGGGGCGCAAATTCCGAGGATGAGTCCCATGTCGTGAAACAGTGGCAGCCATGAGACCATGGTGGTGTCCGCGGGGAACTTGTCGGGACCGCCGAAGTACCCGTACAGGCTCTGCGTCACGTTCGCGATGACATTCTCGTGCGAGACGATGACGCCAGCCGGGGTGCGGGTCGACCCGGACGTGTACTGCAGATACGCGGACCCGGAGGCGGGCTGTGGGAGAGCTTGCTGCGGGTGCGGGGTGTCCAGGTCGAGCAGGTCGACCTCGATGACCGACGGAGCGGGCTGTCCGTCTTGTGAGCTGGCGTATTTTGTTACGACGCCTACCACGGCCGAGGTCGTGAGAATGGCGACCGGTTGGGAATCCCGCAGTACCGCGGATACACGTTCGTCATGAACGCCGTACTGCGGTGTGGAAAGTGGGACCCCGATAAATCCGGCCTGTAGTGCCCCGAGGAACGCGACAATGTATTCCAGCCCCTGCGGCGCCAAAATTGCTACTCGGTCACCCGGAACGCCATACATTGTGAGTTCGTCAGCAACGACGCAGGCACGCGCATGAACCTGCGACCAAGTCAACGTCTCGGCAAAGCCGTTGGGGTCTAAGTCGTAGTCCAGAAAAGTAAAGGCAGTCTCGTTGGGCCGCTGGTCGGCCTGCTCCTTCAGCAAAGAGGGGATGGAACGGTCGGTCACCGGCATCGCACTACACTCCCATTCGGCTGTCTGCTCAATTATGTGTTGCGGAAGCTGTGAACCCGCTTGCGATCGCACAGCGAGACTTCGCAGCGCTGTCTAACCGCGCTGGTCCGCATTGACCAGGCCGCTCTGTTGCTGCCGCAGTTTTGCACCTCGCAAAGCACGCCTGCGTGGCACCAGCAGTCGGGCCTAGACTAAACCCAGTTCCCCGAATAACGAATCCCTAGCTGTAGGGTATGCGCCTTCGGAGACAGGTGCGGGCGGTATTCGGAAAATCTGGTCGCTGCTTGCGACGCCCGCAGATCGCACTATCTAGTATCCCAGCGCTTTGATCAGCATTGAGCGCTAATTTCATGCCCCCCCGGGGGAAGCGGTCGTACGTTCTGTGAAATTTGAGGCATGTGTGACCAATGTCCAGTTGAGGCATGTGTGACCAATGTCCAGTTGCGTGAGATATGAGGTTTCGACTGCTAGGACCAGGATGCCAGCGGTTTTGGGACTGGCGTCCAGTTGTGACAAAGGTAACATCGGTGAAACCTCCGTCGCGGGTGATCCATGGCACATCGGCCCAGGCTAGGTGGCATGCGGGGGCGAAACTGGGTGGGCTTGCGGCGGCCCGGCGGCCCCCGTCAGCGTGCAGCGAACCGGGATGCCGGAGCGGCGTAAGCCGCCCGTCAGCCGGCGTCGCGGGCCCAGGTTTCGCCCTAGCTAAATTTGGTCAAACTGCTGCAGCGTTCCGATCTCTATGTCGCTTACCAGCTCTGGCAAATTTTTGTTCAGGTAAAAATGGTCGCCGGGAAACTCGCGGAGCGAAAAGTCTCCGGTGGTGCGCTCGCGCCACGGTTCCATGTCTTCTCGGGTGGCAATCCAATCTTTGCTCCCGATAAATGTGTAGATTGGGCACGATAATTTGTTTTCCGGTGGGCAGTTATAACCGGCGATGGCTCGAACTGCCCTCAATGTCGGCAGGACTCCCACTCGAAATTCTTCATCGTTGAAGAATTCTGGATCGGTTCCAGTTGCCCGGGCGACGAGGTCGAGCATCTCGTTATCCGAGTAGCCCTTGAGTTGCTTGTACTTGATGTGACCCGGCGCCGAGCAGGCGGACAGAAACAGGGCAAGTACCCGATATCCCGCCGCTTCGAATCGCAGTGCCACTTCGAAGGCCAGCATTCCGCCCATGCTGTGACCGAAAAGCGCGACCGGAGTGTCAATCCGAGCCGCTGGCTTCATGATCGCGAAGATTTCCTCGGCGAGGCCGGGGATGCTTTCCAGTGGTGGCAGGCCGTACCCGTCCTGCTGGCCGGGGTATTGGACGGCTACCCGCTTCACTTCGCCGGAAAACTCCTTAGCAAATGGAACGTAATCCTTCGCCGTTCCACCGGCATGTGGGAAGATGTATAGCGTAGGTGCAGTTAGCTTTTCGTCGCTTTTACTGTTGCTTGAGCGCCCGTTCACGGGGTCACCATACCTTGGTTTACAAACCGCTTGTATCGGCGTTCTTGCTCGTCGTGGTGGTTAGCCGACTCACTGACGCGGTGCCGCGCGGGCCCGGCGATGACCGCTTCGGGGGCCACGCCCGCCGGCCCGGCCGGCCGCTGGGCGTGGCCGTGTGCTGCGGGAACCGCCGTATCGCGGGTCGCCGAGGCTGCGTTGAAATCTGGAAATAGACCCGACACACCGGTGCCGAACCATCGTCACAGGGATAACACCGGGCACACTGGTAACAACAGCAGTGCCAGTGATACCAGGAGGGTATGGCCGTGTACCGAGTCTTTGAAGCGCTCGACGAATTGGGCGCAATCGTCGAAGAAGCCCGCGGCGTGCCGATGACGGCCGGATGCGTTGTGCCCCGCGGCGACGTGCTCGAGCTGCTCGACGACATCAAAGACGCGATTCCGGGTGAACTCGACGACGCCCAGGATGTGCTCGACGCGCGCGACTCAATGCTGCAGGAGGCCAAGGCCCATGCCGACTCGATGGTGTCCTCGGCGACCACCGAGTCGGAATCGATGCTCAACCACGCCCGTGCGGAGGCTGACCGGATTCTCTCCGATGCGAAAGCTCAGGCCGATCGGATGGTTGGTGAGGCGCGCCAGCACAGCGAACGGATGGTGGGGGAAGCACGCGAGGAGGCCATTCGTATCGCGGCCGCGGCCAAGCGCGAATACGAAGCGAGCATGAGTCGGGCCAAGTCGGAATGCGATCGGCTCATCGAAAGCGGCAACATCTCTTACGAGAACGCCGTGCAGGAGGGCATCAAAGAACAGCAGCGCCTGGTTTCGCAGAACGAGGTGGTCCAGGCGGCGAATGCGGAAGCCACCCGGCTGGTCGATACCGCCCACGCCGAGTCTGACCGGCTGCGTGGTGAATGCGATGTCTATGTGGACACCAAACTCGCCGAGTTCGAGGAAATGCTCAACGGCACGCTCCGTTCTGTCGGGCGGGGACGCCACCAGCTACGCACCGCGGCCGGTACGCACGACTACGCCACGCGCTAGTCGCGAGCGGGCGCCGGGAGGCCGGGCAAACCGGATGGCGCCAGATCGCGGGCTCGCGCCGTAGGATTTCGCCTATGGCAAGGCAGCGCAGCCAGACAAAATCGGGACATGTAAGTAGCCCCTTGACGGTCGACATTGCACGACTCGGGCGCCGCCCCGGGTCGATGGTCACCGTGCACACCACTGTGGACAGCCCCTCACGCATCGGGCTGGACCTGATCGCGATCGACAAGGGTGCGCCGGTGGAGCTCGACCTGCGGGTGGAGTCGGTATCGGAGGGAGTGCTGGTGACAAGGACCGTCGCCGCGGACACCGTCGGTGAGTGCTCCCGCTGCCTTACTCCCGTCACCGGCAGCGTGCAGGTGCACCTGACCGAGCTATTCGCCTATCCCGACAGCACCACCGAGGGGACCACGGAGGAAGGCGAGGTCAGCCGCGTCGTCGACGAGAGGATCGACCTCGAGCAACCGATCATCGACGCCGTCGGTCTGGAACTGCCGTTGTCGCCGGTGTGCCGGCCCGATTGCTCGGGACTGTGCCCACAGTGCGGTGTCGCCTTGGATGCCGAGCCCGGTCATCACCATGACCAAATCGATCCGAGGTGGTCCAAGCTGGCCGACATGTTCACCCCCGACGGCCCCGAGGCGACGGGGCGGGGTGAGCGGTGAGCGTGTCACGGCAAGCGCTGCTCGACGCGGTGGGCGTCGAGCTGCCTGAGGAACTTGTCACGCTGGCGTTGACGCATCGCAGCTACGCCTATGAGAACGGCGGGTTGCCGACCAACGAGAGGCTGGAGTTTCTGGGCGACGCGGTGCTCGGGCTGACGATCACCGACGAACTCTTCCACCGGCACCCGGAACGCTCGGAAGGCGACCTGGCCAAACTGCGGGCCAGCGTGGTCAACACTCAGGCGCTGGCCGATGTGGCGCGCCACCTGTCTGACCACGGTCTGGGTGCCCACATGCTGTTGGGGCGGGGTGAGGCCAACACCGGTGGTGCCGATAAATCCAGCATCCTGGCCGACGGCATGGAATCGCTGCTGGGCGCGATATACCTGCACCACGGCATGGAGGTGGCGCGCGAGGCGATCCTGCGCATCTTCGGTCCGCTGCTCGACGCGGCACCCACGCTGGGCGCCGGATTGGATTGGAAGACCAGCCTGCAGGAGTTGACCGCCTCGCGCAGTCTGGGCGCCCCGTCCTATGCGGTGACATCCACCGGTCCGGATCATCACAAGGAGTTCACCGCGGTGGTCGTGGTGAACAACACCGAATACGGATCGGGTGTCGGGCGTTCCAAGAAGGAAGCCGAGCAGAAGGCGGCGGCCGCCGCCTACCAGGCACTCGAAGGTCTGGAAGTCCTCGACGGCGCCATGCCCGGCAATTCGTCGGCCTAGATGCCCGAGCTGCCCGAAGTCGAGGTGGTGCGGCGCGGCCTGCAGGACCACGTGGTGGGCAAGACGATGACCGCGGTGCGGGTCCACCACCCCCGTGCGGTGCGCCGCCACGAAGCCGGGCCGGCCGACCTGACGGCGCGGCTGCTCGGCGCGCGCATCAGCGGAACCGATCGGCGCGGCAAGTACCTGTGGTTGACGCTGGACGCTGGGGCGCCCACGACCGTGCGCGATGATCCGGACGCCGCGCTGGTGGTGCACCTGGGGATGAGTGGGCAGATGTTGCTGGGGGGTGTTCCACGCGCCGAGCACGTGCGGATCTCCGCCGTGCTCGATGACGGGACGGTGCTGAGCTTCGCCGACCAACGGACCTTCGGCGGGTGGCAGCTTGCCGACCTGGTGAGCGTCGACGGCAGCGTGGTACCGGCGCCGGTCGCGCACCTGGCGCGTGACCCGCTTGATCCGCTCTTCGACGTTGACTCCGTCATTAAAGTGTTGCGGGGCAAGCACTCTGAGATCAAACGCCAACTCCTCGACCAGCAGGTGGTCTCGGGAATCGGGAACATCTACGCGGATGAGGCGCTGTGGCGGGCCAAGGTGCATGGCGCCCGGGTGGCCGCCACGCTGACCCGTCGGCAACTGGGCGCGGTCTTGGATGCGGCCGCCGATGTGATGCGTGAGGCGCTGGCCAAGGGCGGTACCTCGTTTGATTCGCTGTATGTGAACGTCAACGGTCAGTCGGGTTACTTCGACCGATCGCTGGACGCCTACGGCCGCGAAGGAGAACACTGCCGGCGCTGTGGTGCGGTGATGCGTCGAGAAAAGTTCATGAACCGCTCGTCGTTCTACTGCCCGAGATGTCAGCCGCGGCCCCGCCGGTAGCCAGAGTTGAGTTCGTGGGGGGTGACCTGGCGCCGTCCGGGGGCGGTAGTGGTGTCCGGAGGCGGCACCGCAATTTAGTAGAAAGAAGCCATGACGCAACTGTGGGTCGAACGCACCGGTGCTCGCCGCTATACCGGACACAGCTCGCGGGGTGCGCAGGTACTCATCGGCTCGGAGGACGTCGATGGGGTGTTCACCCCGGGCGAGTTGATGAAGATTGCGCTTGCCGCGTGCAGCGGCATGTCCAGTGACCGGCCGCTGGCTCGTCGTCTCGGCGACGACTACCAAGCCGTGGTCAGGGTTTCCGGTGCCGGCGACCGCGATCAGGAACGCTATCCGCTGCTGGAGGAGACCCTGGAGCTGGACCTGTCGGGTTTGTCCGAAGAGGAGAAGGAGCTCGTGCGCGTGGTCGTCGACCGGGCCATCGACCTGGTCTGCACCGTGGGCCGCACGCTGAAGTCGGGCACCGTGGTCAACTTCGAGGTCGCCGATGTCGCGCCCGTGTCACAGCCGGATGTGCGGCTGACCGCATGGGTGCACGGTCACGTCCAGGGGGTTGGTTTCCGCTGGTGGACCCGCTGCCGGGCGCTGGAGCTGGGCCTGACCGGTTACGCCGCCAATCACGCTGACGGCCGGGTGATGGTGGTCGCCCAGGGTCCGCGCGACTCGGGTGTGCAGCTGCTGCAGCTGCTCGAGGGAGATACCACTCCCGGCCGGGTGGACAAGGTCGTCGCGGACTGGTCGCAACGGGTTGAACCGATCAGTGGGTTCAGCGAGCGATAGCCCGGGCGGCGAGACGCACCGCGACTGAGGGTGCGCGGGTCCGCCAGCTTGCGGGGGACCGGGTGGGGCGAATGCGCTGCTAGGTAGTCTGGCTGGTCGTGTACCTCAAGAGTCTGACGCTGAAGGGCTTCAAATCCTTCGCTGCGCCGACGACTCTGCGCTTCGAGCCGGGCATCACGGCCGTGGTCGGGCCCAACGGATCCGGCAAGTCCAATGTGGTGGATGCCCTGGCCTGGGTGATGGGGGAGCAGGGCGCCAAGACCCTGCGTGGCGGGAAGATGGAAGACGTCATTTTCGCCGGTACGTCGTCGCGGGCACCGCTGGGGCGCGCCGAAGTCACGGTCACGATCGACAATTCCGACAACGCCCTGCCGATCGAGTACACCGAGGTGTCGATCACCAGGCGCATGTTCCGCGATGGCGCCAGTGAGTACGAAATCAACGGCAGCAGTTGCCGGTTGATGGATGTCCAGGAACTGCTGAGCGACTCGGGCATCGGCCGTGAGATGCATGTGATCGTCGGTCAGGGCAAGCTGGACGAGATCCTGCAGTCGCGACCGGAGGACCGCCGCGCATTCATCGAAGAAGCCGCGGGTGTGCTCAAACATCGCAAGCGCAAGGAAAAGGCCTTGCGCAAACTCGACGCGATGTCGGCCAACCTGGCCCGGCTCACCGACCTGACCACCGAACTGCGTCGCCAGCTCAAGCCGTTGGGCCGACAGGCCGAGGTGGCCCGCCGTGCCCAGACCATTCAGGCCGATCTGCGCGATGCGAGGCTGCGGCTGGCCGCCGACGATGTGGTGAGCAGGCGCGCCGAGCGCGAAGCCATTTTCGAAGCCGAGGCGACGATGCGTCGCGAGCACGACGAGGCCGCTGCCCGCCTGACCGTCGCGGCCGAAGAGTTGGCCGCTCACGAGGCGGCGCTGGCCGAGCTCACGTCCAGGGCGGAGTCGGTTCAGCACACCTGGTTCGGGTTGTCGGCATTGGCCGAACGAGTGGGCACCACGGTGCGCATCGCCAACGAGCGTGCTCAGCATCTCGACGTCGAGCCGGTGACCAACAGCGACACCGACCCGGACGCGTTGGACGCAGAGGCCGAGCAGGTCGCGATCGCCGAACAACAGCTGCTGGTCGAGCTGGCCGAAGCCCGCGACCGGCTGGATGCCGCGCGCGCGGAGTTGGCCGACCGTGAGCATCGTGCCGCCGAGGCCGACCGCGCGCACCTGGCAGCGGTCCGCGCCGAGGCCGACCGCCGTGAGGGGTTGGCGCGCCTGGCCGGACAGGTGGAAACCATGCGGGCGCGCGTCGAATCGATCGACGACAGCGTTGCGCGGCTCTCCGAGCGCATCGAACATGCCGCCGCCCGGGCCCAGCAGACCCGCGCGGAGTTCGAGACCGTGCAGGCCCGCGTCGGCGAATTGGATCAGGGCGAGGTCGGCCTGGACGAGCAGCACGAACGCACGGTGGCGGCACTGCGGCTGGCTGAGCAGCGGCTCGCCGAACTGCAGGTCGCCGAACGTGACGCCGAGCGGCAGGTGGCGTCGCTGCGGGCCCGCATCGAGGCGCTGTCGGTGGGTCTGGACCGCAAAGACGGCGCGGCGTGGCTGGCCCGCAATCACAGCGACGCGGGGCTTTTCGGATCGGTTGCCCAGCTGGTCAAGGTGCGTTCGGGTTACGAGGCGGCAGTTGCCGCAGTGCTCGGGTCTGCGGCCGAGGCGCTGGCCGCCGACAGTTTCGGGGCAGCCCGCAGCGCGGTCACCGCGCTCAAGCAGGCCGACGGCGGCCGCGCCGCGCTGGTGCTGGGTGACTGGCCGGATGCCCACGACCACCGGGCGGCCGGTGGCCTGCCGTCCGGGACGCTGTGGGCGCTGGATTTGATCGAGGTGCCGTCGCGGTTACGGCCAGCGATGACGGCGATGCTCTCGGGCGTTGTCGTGGTCAACGACTTGTCCGAAGCGCTGGATCTGGTGCAGGCCCAACCTCAACTGCGTGCGGTCACCCTCGACGGTGATCTGGTGGGTGCCGGCTGGGTGAGCGGCGGTTCGGACCGCAAACCCAGCACGCTGGAGATCACATCGGAGATCGACAAGGCCCGTCGCGAGCTGGCCGCCGCGGAGGTGCGGGTGGCGGAACTCGGCGCGGCGCTCTCGGGCGCGTTGACCGATCAGACCTCCCGCCAGGATGCGGCCGAACAGGCCTTGGCGGCGCTCAACGAATCCGACACCGCCATTTCGGCGATGTATGAGCAACTGGGCCGCATCGGACAGGATGCGCGTGGGGCCGAGGAAGAGTGGACCAGGCTGCTGCGACAGCGTGAGGAATTAGAGGTTGGGCGAACGCAGACCCTCGAAGAGGTCCTCGAGCTGGAGAGCCGGCTGCGCAACGCTCAAGAGTCCCAGCACGTCCAGGCTGCCGAACCGGTCGACCGCCAGGAGATAGCGGCGGCTGCCGAGAGCGCGCGCGCCATTGAAGTGGAGGCCAGGCTCACCGTGCGGACCGCCGAGGAGCGTGCCAACGCGTTGCGCGGGCGGGCTGACTCGCTGCGCCGGGTCGCCGCGGCGGAACGCGAAGCCCGGGTGCGCGCCGAGCTTGCGCGGGCGGTTCGATTGCGCTCGGCGGCGGTGGCCGCGGCCGTCGCAGAATCCGGGCGGCTGTTGGCGTGGCGGTTGAACCGGGTGGTCGACGCGGCATCGCAGCTTCGTGACGAGTTGGCGGCCGAGCGGCAGCAGCGTTCAGCGGCGATGTCGGCGGTTCGCGAAGAAACCAGCTCGCTGAGCGCCCGAGTGGCCACACTGACTGATTCGCTGCACCGTGACGAGGTGGCAAATGCCCAGGCGGCGTTGCGAATTGAGCAAGTCGAACAGATGGTGCTCGAGCAGTTCGGGATGGCGCCCTCAGATCTGGTCGCCGAGTACGGCCCAGATGTTGCGCTGCCGCCCACCGAGCTGGAGATGGCCGAATTCGAACAGGCCCGCGAACGTGGCGAGCAGGTCGTCGCGCCGGCCCCGATGCCTTTTGATCGCGCCACCCAGCAGCGCCGCGCCAAACGCGCCGAGCGTGAACTGACGGAGCTGGGCAGGGTCAACCCGCTGGCCCTGGAAGAATTTGCTGCGCTAGAGGAGCGCTACAACTTCCTGTCCACCCAGCTCGAGGACGTCAAAGCGGCCCGCAAGGATTTGCTGGATGTGGTTGCCGACGTCGATGCCCGCATCCTGCAGGTGTTCAGCGACGCCTTCGTCGACGTGGAACGTGAGTTCCAGATCGTCTTCAGTTCGTTGTTCCCGGGGGGTGAGGGCCGGTTGCGGCTCACCGCGCCCGAGGACATGCTCACCACCGGCATCGAGGTGGAGGCCCGCCCGCCCGGCAAGAAGGTCTCCCGGCTGTCGTTGCTCTCCGGTGGTGAGAAGGCGCTGACCGCGGTGGCGATGCTGGTGGCGATCTTCCGGGCCCGTCCGTCGCCGTTCTACATCATGGACGAGGTGGAGGCGGCCCTCGATGACACGAACCTGCGCCGGTTGATCGGCCTGTTCGAGATGCTGCGGGACCGATCGCAGCTCATCATCATCACGCACCAGAAGCCGACGATGGAAGTCGCCGATGCGCTCTATGGGGTCACCATGCAGGGCGATGGCATCACCGCGGTGATCTCGCAGCGGATCCGCGGTCAGCAGGTCGATCGGCTGGTTGCCAACTCGTCGTAGCGTTCGGCTGAAACTGCTTCGGAAACTGCCTCGCGTCTAGCACTGGAAGGATTGTCAGCGTGTCGGAAGGTCTGTGGGTCGCGATCGCGGTCATTGCCGCATTGCTTGTCATCGTCGCGCTGGTTGTGGGTCTGTTGCGCTACCGCAGGCGCCGGATCAGCCTGGCGGCCCGGCCGGAGGTGGAGTCCAAAGACCGTTCGGGCGGCTACACGGCGTCCTCGGGCATCACCTTCAGCCAGACGCCAACGACCACCGAACCGGCCGATCGGATAGACACCAGCGGCCTGCCCGCGGTCGGCGACGACGCGACCATCCCGCGCGACGCCCCGAAACGCACCATCTCCGAGGTTCATCTACCAGAAATCGAGCCCGAACCCGAGACCCCCGCCCCGGTTGCCGCAGAACCGGTGGCGCCGCCGGTCGCACCTGAGACCCCCCAAGCGCCCGAAGTGCCTGAAGCGCCCGAAGCACCCGAAGCGCCCGAAGCGCCCGAGGTTGCCGAGGCCGAGGTCATCGAGCCGCCGGAAGGCCGCTTGGAGCGCCTGCGCGGACGCCTCGCCAAGTCGCAGAACGCGCTCGGGCGCAGTGTGCTGGGCCTGATCGGCGGCGGTGACCTGGACGAGGACTCCTGGCAGGACGTCGAAGACACCCTGTTGGTCGCCGACCTCGGACCGGTTGTCACCGAGGCGGTGGTGTCACAGTTGCGCAGCCGGCTGGCCAGCGGCAATGTCCGTAGCGAGGATGACGCCCGGGCGGTGCTGCGCGATGTTCTGATCAAGGCGCTGCAACCCGACATGGATCGTTCGATCCGCGCGTTGCCGCATCCGGACCATCCGTCGGTGCTGCTGGTGGTCGGCGTGAACGGAACCGGCAAAACCACCACGGTCGGCAAGCTGGCGCGGGTGCTGGTGGCCGATGGCCGGCGCGTGGTGCTGGGTGCGGCGGACACCTTCCGGGCGGCGGCGGCGGTCCAGCTGCAGACATGGGCGGCCCGGGTGGGCGCGGAGGTGGTCAGCGGGGCCGAGGGAGCCGATCCGGCATCGGTGGCCTTCGATGCCGTCGACAAGGGGGTTGCCGCGGGCGCCGACGTCGTCCTCATCGATACCGCCGGTCGGCTGCACACCAAGGTCGGCCTGATGGATGAGCTGGGCAAAGTGAAGCGTGTGGTGACCCGGCGCGCGGCCGTCGACGAGGTGTTGCTGGTGCTCGACGCCACCATCGGGCAGAACGGGCTGGCTCAGGCCAAGGTCTTTGCCGAGGTCGTCGACATCACCGGGGTGGTGCTGACAAAACTGGACGGAACAGCCAAGGGCGGCATTGTCTTTCGCGTTCAACAGGAACTCGGCGTGCCGGTGAAGCTGGTTGGGCTCGGCGAAGGCCCCGACGACCTGGCGCCGTTCGAACCCGCCGCGTTTGTCGACGCCCTGCTCGGCTGAAAGCTACTCCACAGCAAGTTTTACGTTAATCCTGATGAAACACGTCGGCACCATTGCTGCAACAACTACTGCGCATGGTTCTGGATCAGGTCACCAGTCAACAAATCTGGAGCCCTCCCAACGCTGACTGGAGGTGATAACGAGTGAGTGACTTCCCGATAATGGGCGTGCCCGACACCGGCGACACTGCCTGGATGCTGGCGAGTTCCGCGCTCGTGCTGCTGATGACGCCGGGGCTGGCGTTCTTCTATGGCGGCATGGTGCGCGCCAAGAGCGTGCTGAACATGATCATGATGAGCATCAGCGCGATGGGCGTTGTGACCGTGTTGTGGGTGCTCTACGGCTACTCGATCGCTTTCGGCAACGACATGGGCGGCGTCGCCGGAAACCCGACCGAATACCTGGGGTTGAAGGGGCTGATCGGGGGCAATGGGGCGCCCGCGGATCCCGCCACGCAGACCGCGGCGGTGGACATCCCGCTGGCCGGTTCGCTGCCCATGACGGTGTTTGTGGCATTCCAGCTGATGTTCGCCATCATCACGGTCGCACTGATCTCGGGGGCGGTGGCTGACCGGCTCAAGTTCGGCGCCTGGTTGCTGTTCGCCGGACTGTGGGCGACCTTCGTCTACTTCCCGGTCGCGCACTGGGTCTTCTCGTTCGACGGCGTCACCGCTGCCACCGGCGGCTGGATCGCCAACAAGCTGCACGCGATCGACTTCGCGGGGGGAACCGCGGTCCACATCAACGCCGGTGTGGCCGGCTTGGTGCTGGCGCTGGTGCTGGGCAAGCGCCGCGGTTGGCCCACGACGCTGTTCCGACCGCACAACCTGCCGTTCGTGATGCTCGGGGCGGGGCTGCTGTGGTTCGGCTGGTACGGGTTCAACGCCGGTTCGGCGACCAGCTCCAACGGCACCGCGGCCACGACGTTCGTCACCACCACCGTCGCTACGGCCGCGGCGATGCTCGCCTGGCTGCTCACCGAGCGAATCCGGGACGGCAAGGCGACCACGCTGGGTGCCGCCTCGGGCATTGTCGCCGGGTTGGTTGCCATCACCCCGTCGTGCTCTTCGGTCAACGTGCTGGGCGCGCTGGTGGTCGGCGCGGTAGCCGGGGTGCTGTGTGCGCTGGCGGTCGGATTGAAGTTCAGACTTGGATTCGACGACTCGCTCGACGTGGTCGGCGTGCACCTGGTCGGTGGTCTGGCCGGCACCTTGCTGGTGGGCCTGATGGCCGCCCCGGAGAGCCCGGCCATCAACGGAGTCGAGGGTGTCTCCAAGGGCCTGTTCTACGGCGGCGGCTTCGATCAGCTGGTACGACAAGCTGTCGGAGCCTCTAGCGTTCTCATCTATTCTGGTGTAGTCACGTTCATCCTTGCTTTGATCCTGAAGTACACCATCGGGTTGCGTCTGGGTCCGGAGCAGGAGTCCGCGGGCATCGACGAGGCTGAGCACGCCGAGAACGGCTACGACTTCGCGGTCGCTAGCGGTTCGGTTCTACCTCGTCCCGGCATCGTCGCGGATTCGCGTAACGGCCTAGAGGAGCGAGTAGGCGAGAAAGTGGAGGCGGAGCCGAAATGAAGCTGATCACAGCGATCGTAAAGCCGTTCACCCTCGACGACGTCAAGACCAGCCTCGAAGAAGCTGGAGTCTTGGGAATGACGGTCAGCGAGATCCAGGGCTATGGGCGGCAAAAGGGGCACACCGAGGTCTACCGGGGCGCCGAATATTCGGTGGACTTCGTGCCCAAGGTCCGAATCGAGGTCGTGGTCGACGACTCCATCGTGGACAAGGTCGTGGACAGCATCGTCCGGGCCGCGCGCACCGGAAAGATCGGCGACGGCAAGGTGTGGGTCAGCCCCGTGGACACCATCGTGCGAGTACGCACGGGTGAACGCGGACCTGACGCGCTGTGAGAATAGCCGCGCATTGCGCAACGAATCCGGATGGGCCGGCCGGGCGTGAGACAGCACCGGCCGGACCCGTCCGGGCTATCTGATTCGGAGGTCATGGAGCCGGGGAGTGTCCGCGCGGTAAGCGATTTGGCTGCCGCGCGGCGCCAGTTGTTGTCCGATGATCATCGCGACATGGATCCGGCCGAGTTGCGGCAGGCGTGGCTGGATCTGCATGAGTCCTGGCTGATCGTCAAGGCCGCGCAGATCGGGATCGCCGATGACAGCGGTTATGCGATCGTCGGGGTCGGCGGGCTCGGCCGGCGCGAGCTGCTGCCGTATTCGGACCTGGATCTGGTGCTGTTGCACGACGGCAAACCCGTCGAGGAACTGGGCGATGTCGCCGATGCGCTGTGGTATCCACTGTGGGACGCCAACATTCGGCTGGACCACAGTGTGCGCACCGTCTCGGATGCCCTGGGTGTGGCCGGTGCCGACATGGCGGCCGCGCTGGGCATGTTGGAAGCCCGCCACATCGTCGGGGACCAACAGCTCTCGGCGAGCTTGATCGACGGCGTACGCCGCCAGTGGCGCAGCGGAATCCGTTCGCGGATGAACGAACTCGTCGACATGACCCACGACCGTTGGCTGCGCTGCGGGCGCGTCGCCAACCGCGCCGAGCCCGATCTGAAGTCGGGTCGCGGTGGCCTGCGCGATGTCCAGTTGCTCGACGCGCTGGCGATCGCCCAGCTCATCGATCGCCACGGCCTGGTCACGCCCGACATGCCGGTGGGTTCACTGGATGCCGCATACCTCACCCTGCTCAATGTGCGTACCGAGTTGCACCGGGTCTCCGGCCGTGGCCGCGACCTGCTGTTGGCTCAACATGCCGACGACATCAGCGCGGCGCTGCATTTCGGTGATCGGTTCGACCTGGCCCGAATGCTGTCCAGTGCTGGCCGCACCATCGCCTACCACGCCGAAAGCGGGCTGCGGACCGCCTGCAATGCCCTGCCCCGGCGCGGCATCTCAGCCCTGCGGCGGCGCCCCAAGCGGCGCCCGCTGGACGAGGGCGTGGTCGAATGTGCCAACGAAATCGTGCTGGCCCGCGATGCCCAACCCGAACAAGATGCCGGTCTGGTGCTGCGGATGGCCGCCGCGGCGGCCCACGCCGGGTTGCCGATCGGTGCCGCCACGCTGCGCCGGTTGGCCGACAGCGCTGCGGAATTGCCGACGCCGTGGCCCCGAGAGGTCCTCGACGACCTGCTGGTGGTGCTGCTGGCCGGTCCTACCGCGGTGGTGACCATCGAAGCGCTCGATCGCACCGGGCTATGGGGGCGCCTGTTGCCGGAGTGGGGTGCGATCCGAGACCTGCCGCCGCGCGACGTGGCCCACAAATGGACGGTGGATCGCCATCTGATCGAGACCGCCGTGCAGGCGGCGCCGCTCACCACGCAGGTGGCCAGGCCCGACCTGCTTGCGCTCGGCGCGCTGTTGCACGACATCGGCAAGGGCAGGGGAGCCGATCACAGCGTGCTCGGCGCCGAGATGGTCGTGGCGATCGGCCAGCGGCTGGGCATTTCCGCCCCCGACATCGATCTGCTGTCCAAGCTGGTCCGCCACCACTTGTTGCTACCGGTCGTGGCCACCCGATGCGACCTGAATGACCCCAGCACCATCACGCGGGTGTCGGAGGCCCTGGGCGGGGATCCGCAATTGCTCGAGGTGCTGCGTGCGCTGACCGAAGCGGACTCGAAGGCGACCGGTCCGGGTGTGTGGAGTGACTGGAAGGCGTCGCTGGTCGACGACCTGGTGTCGCGCTGCCGCTTGGCGATGGCGGGCGAACCGCTGCCGCGTGCCGATCCCGAAGCACCACACTATGTTTCGCTGTCGGTCGACCACGGAGTGCACGTGGAGATCGCGCCCGGCGAGAGTGCTCGCATGTACCAGGTGGTGATGGCCGCTTCGAACAAGCCCGGGTTGGTGTCCAAGGCGGCGGCGGTGTTGGCGCTGAATTCGCTGGGTGTGCATTCGGCGTGGGTGAACAGCCACGAGGGCGTCGCGATCACCCAATTCGTGGTGTCCCCGCTTTTCGGCACCCCGGCCGCCGCCGACCTGTTGCGTCAGCAGTTCGTCGGCGCGCTCAGCGGCGACATCGACGCCCTCGCCATGGTGGAAAAGCGGGACAGCGAGGCCACCAGCAACGCGTCCCAGCGAGCCGGCGAGGTGGTCGCGGGGGTGCCGGTCACGCGTTCGACCGCGCCGCCGCGCATCCTTTGGCTCGACTCCGCCGCCCCCGATCAGCTGGTGCTCGAAGTTCGTTCGATGGACCGGCCGGGACTGCTCGCGCTGCTGACGCGCGCGCTGGAACGGGCGGGCGCAGACATCGTCTGGGCCAAGGTGAACACGTTCGGTTCGACCGCCGCAGACGTGTTCTGCGTGACGGTTTCGGCCGGGCTCGACGAGCCCCAAGCACGGGCCGCGATGGAGCAGCAGCTCTCGGCCGTGCTGGGTGGGTCCGCGGACGTGCTGCTCGACGAGCCCGTCGGCGACTAGCCGTGCGAACCGGGGGCCGGCCGGCCTCACCCATGTTCGGCGTTGAGTTGGCGCACCGCGTCAATGCGCGCCTTGAGCTGGTCGCGGGTTGCCGCGGCGATCGGTGGTCCACCGCAGCGCCGCCGCAGTTCGTTGTGGATCCATCCGTGCGGCTTGCCGGTCCGGTGGTGGGCTATCGACACGAGGGTGTTGAGCTCGCGGCGCAGCTCGCGGATCTGGCCGTGGGTGGTGGCCGGCTCGGCCAGCGTCCCGACTTGTGTGACCCCTTGTTGCAGCTGGGCCCGCTTCTGCAGTTGTTCGTCTTGGCGACGGTGTAGCAAGGCGCGCATCTGATCGGCATCCAGCAGGCCGGGGATGCCCAGATAATCGGCTTCCTCGTCGCTGCCCGCCGGGGTGGCGGTCCCGAACGAGGAGCCGTCGAAGATGACCTGATCGAGTTCGGCGTCGGCTCCTAGCGAGGTGAAGCCCTTCTCGAGATCGCCCTGCTCGTCTTGTGTCTTGGTGGCCGGATCGCCGTCGAGCGGATCATCGAGGGATTCGCGATGCGGTTTGCCCAGCACGTGGTTGCGCTGGGCCTCGAGTTCGCTGGCCAACTGCAACAGGTTGGGCACCGAGGGCAGGAAAATGCTCGCGGTTTCGCCCGGTCGGCGGGACCGGACGAATCTGCCGATGGCCTGCGCGAAGAACAACGGTGTCGAAGCGCTGGTGGCGTAGATCCCCACGGACAGGCGGGGCACGTCGACGCCTTCGGACACCATGCGCACCGCGACCAGCCAGCGGCTGGTGCCGTTGGAGAATTCCGTGATCCGTTCCGATGATCCGGGGTCGTCGGAGAGCACGACCGTGGGTGTTTCCCCGGTCATCTTCTGCAGCAACGCGGCGTAGGCGCGGGCGGCGGTGCGGTCGGAGGCGATGATCATGCCCCCGGCATCGGGCACGTGCTCGCGCAACTGACGCAGTCGCCGGTCCGCGGCCGCGATCACCGCGGGCATCCATTCGCCGGCCGGATCCAGCGCCGTGCGCCACGCCCGTGCGGTCTGTTCGGCCGACAGCGGCTCGCCCAGTCGCGCCTCGTGCTCTTCGCCCGCGCTATCGCGCCAGCGGGCCTGCCCGGAGTAGGCGAGGAACACCACCGGCCGGACCACGCCGTCGGCAAGGGCCTCCGCGTAGCCGTAGGTGTGGTCGGCCTGGGAGCGCAACACACCTTTCCCGTCGGGCTCATAGTTGACGAACGGGATGGGGGAGTCGTCGCTGCGGAAGGGCGTCCCGGTCAGCGCGAGCCGGCGCGACGCGTCGCTGAACGCCTCCCGGATCGCGTCGCCCCAGGTCTTGGCATCGCCGCCGTGGTGGATCTCATCGAAGATGACCAGGGTCTTGCGCTGCTCGGTGCGCACCCGGTGCAGCGTCGGATGCGCTGCGACCTGGGCATAGGTGACCACCACACCGTGATACTCGGCCGAAGTCTGGGCGTTGGAGTTGCTGAACTTCGGGTCCAGCGAGAGGCCCAGCCGAGCGCCCGCCTGCGCCCACTGGGTCTTGAGATGCTCGGTGGGCACCACCACCGTGATCTGCTCTGCGGCCCGCTGACCAAGCGCTTCGGCCGCGATCCGCAGGGCGAATGCCGTCTTGCCGGACCCGGGGGTGGCCACCGCCAGGAAATCACGCGGCTGGGTGCCCAGGTACTTCACCAGTGCCCTGCGCTGCCAGCTGCGCAGCGGTCGAGTGCCCTCGATGATGGGTTCGGCGGGGCTTACCGACTGCATCGACCTTGCTCCCCCCGTAGCTGTTCGGCCGCGCCTGGCGTTCACCAATCGAGCCACTGCCAAGCCCCGGATCCGCGGCGTCGCTGCCGCGCGGTGCCCTCGCGGCGCAGCTCACGACGGTCTTCATCGGCCGGTCGACGACTTGGCGAGTGTGAAATCTAGCATGACAACACATTTCGGCACGTGCACGACACCGGTCGGTGCGGTGCTGGGAGCTACCCGGACGCTCGGTGGCGGCTTGCCGGCGCGGTGAATCCGCCGGTGTCGTCGAAGAACGCCCACTGGCCGCCGTCGTTGACCTCCAACCGCCAGCCCAGCCGGGAACTGCCCGCAACCGAGCCGGTGAACCACGTGTGTGCGTCCTCGGCGCTGTCGCAGTTCTTCGTCGCGACGATCGCGCCGTGCGGGTCGATAACTCGGAACGCAACCATGGGGCTTGGTTAGCCCTTCCGGCGGGCTTTCAATCGCGGCGGGAGGTCGCGCTGTGGCACGGCGGGATTTGTCGCGCCGGCGAGCGGACCAAGGGCCACGACGGTGCCGCACCATGATTACGCATTAGGCTGGCGGTCGTGTTTGAATCGCTGTCCGACCGGTTGACCGGTGCCCTGCAGGGGCTGCGCGGCAAGGGCCGCCTCACCGACGCCGATATCGATGCCACTGCCCGTGAGATCCGGCTGGCCCTGCTCGAGGCCGACGTTTCGTTGCCGGTGGTTCGGGCTTTTGTCCACCGGATCAAAGAACGCGCCCGTGGGGCCGTGGTATCCGGAGCCCTCAACCCGGCGCAACAGGTTGTCAAGATCGTCAACGAGGAGCTTGTCGGCATCCTCGGCGGCCAGACGCGCGAGTTGGTTTTCGCCAAGACACCGCCGACCGTGGTGATGCTGGCCGGTCTGCAGGGGTCCGGCAAGACGACGCTGGCCGGCAAGTTGGCCGCACGTCTTCGCGGCCAAGGCCACACGCCGCTGCTGGTGGCGTGTGACCTGCAGCGACCGGCCGCAGTGAACCAGCTGCAGGTGGTCGGCCAGCGGGCCGGGGTGCCGGTATTCGCGCCGCATCCGGGCGCCTCGCCCGAATCCAGCCCCGGCGACCCGGTAGCCGTCGCCGCGGCGGGGCTGGCCGAAGCCCAGGCCAAGCATTTCGACGTCGTCATCGTGGACACCGCCGGCCGGTTGGGCATCGACGAGGAGTTGATGACCCAGGCCTCGGCCATCCGCAAGGCCATCAACCCCGACGAGGTGCTGTTCGTCCTGGACGCGATGATCGGCCAGGACGCCGTGGCCACCGCCCAGGCATTCGGGGAAGGGGTCGGCTTCACTGGGGTGGCGCTGACCAAGCTCGACGGCGATGCCCGCGGTGGTGCCGCGTTGTCGGTCCGCGAAGTGACCGGCGTTCCGATCCTTTTCGCGTCAACCGGGGAGAAGCTCGAGGACTTCGACGTCTTCCACCCGGACCGCATGGCCAGTCGCATCCTGGGCATGGGCGACGTGTTGAGCCTGATCGAACAGGCCGAACAGGTCTTTGACGCCGAGCAGGCCGAACAAGCCGCCGCCAAGATCGGCGCCGGCGAACTGACCCTGGAAGACTTCCTCGAGCAGATGCTCGCGGTGCGCAAGATGGGCCCGATCGGCAACCTGCTGGGCATGCTGCCCGGTGGTGCGCAGATGAAGGATGCGCTGGCCGAGGTCGACGACAAGCACCTGGATCGGATCCAGGCCATCATCCGCGGTATGACACCCGAAGAACGGGCCGACCCCAAAATCATCAATGCGTCGCGGCGGCTGCGTATCGCCAACGGCTCCGGTGTATCGGTGTCGGAGGTCAACCAGCTGGTCGACCGCTTCTTCGAAGCTCGCAAGATGATGTCGTCGATGCTCGGCGGCATGGGCATCCCCGGCATGGGGCGCAAGTCCGCGACCCGAAAAAGCAAGGGTGCAAAAGGCAAGGCCGGCAAGAAGGGCAAGAAGGGGGGCGCCCGCGGTCCGACTCCGCCGAAGGTGAAAAGTCCCTTCGGCATGCCGGGCATGCCGGGTATGCCGGGTATGCCGGCCGGATTCCCGGATCTGTCGCAGATGCCCGAAGGGCTCGATGAGCTGCCGCCCGGCCTGGCCGACTTCGACCTGTCCAAGCTGAATTTCCCGGGCAAGAAGTAGTCCGCCGTGCGACTGCACGTGCGGGGGCGGGGGCTGCCCGACGAGACTGCGGTCGAGCTGTGGATCGTCGACGGCCACATCAGCACGGAGCCGGTCAGCGGCGCCGACACGGTCTTCGACGGCGGCTGGATTCTGCCCGGGCTGGTCGACGCGCATTGCCACGTTGGGCTGGGCCACCAAGGTGCCATCGAGCTTGACCAGGCCATCGCCCAAGCCGAAGCCGAACGCGACGCGGGGGCGCTGCTGCTGCG
Source organism: Mycobacterium ulcerans subsp. shinshuense (assembly GCF_002355775.1). Lineage (NCBI taxonomy): Bacteria > Bacillati > Actinomycetota > Actinomycetes > Mycobacteriales > Mycobacteriaceae > Mycobacterium > Mycobacterium ulcerans. The sequence continues at coordinate 1,987,152 of NZ_AP017624.1, forward strand.
CGATTGCGGGGCACCCACCGACACCCGCCCCCTCGACGACCGCGAAGACCTGCCGCGAATCATCCGCGCGGGCCGCCATCTGGCCAGACCGAAACGCTACATTCCGGGATTCGCGCCAGAACTCGAAGACGAATCCGAGTTGCCCGCCGCGGTGGCCGCCCAAGCCCGCCGCGGCGACGGCTGGATCAAGCTGGTCGGGGACTGGATCGACCGCCAAATCGGCGATCTCGCCCCGCTGTGGTCCGACGAGGTACTCAAAGCCGCCATCGACGCGGCACACGCCAACGGTGCCAGGGTCACCGCGCACGTTTTCGGAGAGGATGCGCTGCCCGGATTGATCAACGCCGGGATTGACTGCATCGAGCACGGCACCGGCCTGACCGACGACACGATTTCGCTCATGCGCGACCACGGGACCGCTCTGGTCCCCACGCTGATCAACGTCGAGAACTTTCCCGGCATCGCCGATTCCGCCGTCCGCTATCCGACCTACGCCGCCCACATGCGCGACCTGTATGCGAGCACCTACCCGCGGGTCGCGGCGGCGCGCGAGGCGGGGATTGCGATCTACGCCGGCACCGACGCGGGCGGCACGATCCAACACGGGCGGATCGCCGACGAGGTCGAAGCCCTCAAGAAGATCGGAATGAGCGCCACCGAGGCGCTGGGTGCCGCGTGCTGGGAGGCGCGGCGCTGGCTGGGCCGGCCCACGGTAGAGCACGGGGTATCGGCGGACCTGGTGTGCTTTTCCGAAGACCCCCGTCGGGGTGCCGCAATACTTAACCGGCCGGATTTGGTGATCCTGCGCGGCCGGACCTATCGCCCCAACCAACTAGGTCACCGCTAGCTCAGCGGCGGTCGTGCGCGGCTACTCGCGCCTGGCTACTATCGCGAAATGGCGTTGGACAACGGTGCGGTCTATGCCGGCTACACCGTGTTCGCAGGTTGCGCGCGGACGCGACCGGTGAGAGCTATCTGGTTAGCGAACCCGGCTTTCCGGGCTGGCAGGTGCTCGAGATCCTTCCGCAGTCGTGGTCGTCGGATGACGCATTCCGCCGGCGATTCGAGCGCGACAGCGCGATCGCGGCCAGGCTCTATCACCCGCACATCGTGGAGGTTCGCGCCCACGGCGAGCTGGACGGCAGGCTGTGGATCGCGATGGACTACATCGAGGGCATCGATGTCGGGCAACTGATGCGCGATCGGTTTCCCGCGGTCTTGCCGGTCGGCGAGGTACTCGAGATCGTGGCTCCGGTTGCCGACGCCCTCGACTATGCCCATCAACGCGGGCTCGTCCACGGCGACGTCAAACCCGCCGACATCGTGATGACGAATGCGGGGGAGGGCCAACCCCGGATCCTGTTGAAAGGCTTCGGCATAGCCGCTCCCCACGGCGCGCCGGGCGACGCGACCGGATTTGTGGCGCCCGAACAACTCACCGGCGCCGAGGCCGACGGGCGCTCCGACCAGTATGCGTTGGCGGCCACCGCCATGATCCTGCTCACCGGCGCGGCCCCGGGTGGCGGTTCCCCATCCGCGGCGCCCAAACTCAGCGACCTGCGTCCCGACCTGGCACGGCTGGATGCGCTGTTCGCCAGAGCGCTGGCAACCGAGCCGGCCGGCCGCTTCCGGACCTGCCACGAGCTAGCGGATGCGCTGCGCGATGAGGTCGGGGGCAGTTTCGGCGCTGCCGGCCGGGACGACATGGAGGTGGGCGCGTCCTGGGACCTCTCTCCGGAGGCCGGGGCCACCGGTGCGAGCCAGGACCGCGAGGTCCTTGACTACCCGGCCTACGGCTGGCCGGCGGTCGCACCGCCGCAGCCCCCGGTCCACCCCGGACCCATGCCGATGGTTCCCCAGCCGCCCGCCACCCTGCTGCAGGCGGTGGCAGCGTCGCTGGCACGGCGGCTCAACGAATTCTCCGCGGCGGGCCGTGAACCGCGCAAGCGCAGGCTACGGCGCATTCTCATCGGGTCGGTGGTCGCGATCCTGTTGGTGGGCATGCTGGCCGTCGCCATCCCGAGCCTGCGTGAGATAACCAGCAGCCCACCTCCAGCAGCGGCCCCCGCAATCAGTTCACCGCCCGCGCCCAGCACGTCGGCCACCAGCCCCCAGGCCGCCACCCCGGAGCCCCTGGACGGCACCTACAGCATCGGAATTCAACGCGCCAAGCAGCTCTACAACGGCAGACCCAGCCCACAGCCGCCCAATGTGACCACCTGGTGGGCCATCCAATCCTCGTGCATACCGACGGGGTGCCTCGCGGCTGCCGCCATGCTCGACGGCTACGGTCATGGGCAGGCCAAGAAGGGGATTCCCCCCATCATCATGGAGTTTTCCGAAGGTCAGTGGCGATCGCGGCCCGATACGGTGCGGTTTGCCTGCATCGGGCCCAATGGCGAGGCGAACACCCAGACCACAGTGCAGGTGCTGACGCTGCGCCCGCAATCCACGGGTGACCTCGTCGGTGCTCTGGTGGTCACCGTGGAAACCAATGAGTGCGGCCAACAATCGGCCGTGATCCGGATCCCCGCGGTGGCTAGCCGCAGTGGCGATATTCCGCCTGGGATCAAGGTGCCCAACCCGGTGACGATCCCCAAAGCCCCTCAGGCGCCTGCCACGTCCGAGTCCCCGTCCGAGACGCCAACGGTCACCCCGACCACCCCGACCACTGCGCCGTCGGGCCCCGGCCGCTGATCGATAACTGCCCAGCACAAATGGGGGAGGAGCGCGAATCCAAAAAAGATTGCGAGTGATCGCTATCTATGTTAGATTGTCTGCAACCCGCAATCCGGAGGAACTGTGACCTACGACGTGATCATCCGTGACGGACTCTGGTTCGACGGAACCGGCAGCGCGCCGCAAACCCGCACGCTCGGAATCCGCGACGGCATGGTGGCGACGGTGTCGGCAGGCCCGCTGGATGAGACCGGGTGCGCCCAGGTCATCGACGCGGCCGGGAAGTGGGTCATGCCCGGCTTCATCGACGTGCACACCCACTACGACGCCGAGGTGCTACTCGATCCCGGGCTGCGCGAGTCGGTGCGCCACGGTGTCACCACGGTGTTGCTCGGAAACTGCTCCCTGTCGACGGTCTACGCGGGCGCCGAAGATGCCGCCGACCTGTTCAGTCGGGTCGAGGCGGTGCCGCGCCAGTTCGTCTTGGGTGCCTTGTCCGCCGCCAAGAGCGAACGCGCATGGTCGAACGCGGCCGAATACATCACGGCCATCGACTCCCTGCCGTTTGGGCCGAATGTGAGCTCACTGCTTGGTCATTCGGACCTGCGAGCCACCGTCCTCGGGCTCGAACGCGCCACCGACGCGAGCGTGCGGCCCAGCGAAGCCGAGCTGGGGCGCATGGCCACGCTGCTCGATGAGGCACTAGATGCCGGGATGCTCGGCATGTCCGGGATGGACTCGGCGATCGACAAGCTCGACGGTGAGCGCTTCCGGTTGCGCGCGCTGCCGTCGACCTTCGCGACGTGGCGGGAACGGCGCCGGCTGATCAAAGTTTTGCGCAAGCGCGGGCGAATCCTGCAGAGCGCACCCAACGTCGACAAGCCCGCTGCGGCGCTGCTGTTCTTCCTGGCCAGCAGTCGGATCCTGAACCGCCGCAAGGGAGTTCGGATGAGCTTGCTGGTCTCTGCCGACTCCAAGTCAATGCCGATGGCGGTGCACACGTTCGGATTGGGTGCCCGGCTGCTGAACAAGCTGTTGGCCGCCAGCGTCCGATTCCAGCACCTGCCGGTGCCGTTCGAGCTCTACTCCGACGGAATCGACGTGCCGGTCTTCGAGGAGTTCGGCGCCGGCACCGCGGCGTTGCACCTTCGCGAACAAGTGCAGCGCAACCAGTTGTTGGCCGACGAGTCCTACCGTCGCGAGTTTCGGCGTGAATTCGACCGCACCAAACTCGGACCGTCCTTGTGGCACAAAGACTTTCACGACGCAGTGATCGTCGAGTGCCCCGACGAGTCGTTGATCGGCAAGAGCTTCGGGGCCATCGCAGACGAGCGCGGGCTGCATCCACTCGATGCGTTCCTCGACGTGCTCGTCGAAAACGGCGAACGCAACGTGCGCTGGACGACCGTCGTCGCCAACCACCGTCCCAAACAGCTCAACAAGCTGGCCGCCGAGCCCGGCGTTCACATGGGCTTCTCCGACGCCGGCGCGCACCTGCGCAACATGGCCTTCTACAACTTCCCCTTGCGGTTGCTCAAGCGAACCTGGGACGCCGAGCGGGCCGGAAAGCCGTTCCTGTCCCTGCAGCAGGCGGTGTATCGCCTGACCGGTGAACTGGCCGAGTGGTTTGGCGTCGATGCCGGCACGTTGCGCGAGGGTGACCGCGCGGACTTCGTGGTGATCGACCCGGCCCACCTCGACGAATCGGTAGACGGCTATCACGAGGCGCAGGTGCCGTTCTATGGCGGCCTGTCGCGCATGGTCAATCGCAACGACGCGACCGTGATCGCCACCGGTGTGGCCGGTGTCGTGGTGTTCGGCACCGGCCAGTTCCGGGACGGCTATGGTCAAACGGTGCGGTCGGGCCGGTACCTGAGGGCGGGGCAGCGATACACGGCAGCTAGCGTCAGCGCCTGAGATGGCCCGGACCCAGCAGCAACGCCGCGAAGAAACCGTCGCGCGGCTGCTGCAGGCCAGCATCGACACCATCGTCGAGGTTGGATACGCCCGGGCGTCGGCGGCCATCATCACCAAGCGTGCCGGCGTGTCGGTGGGCGCTCTGTTCCGCCACTTCGAGACGATGGGCGACTTCATGGCGGCGACCGCCTACGAGGTGCTGCGCCGGCAACTGGACATCTTCACCAAGCAAGTCGCCGAAATACCCGCGGACCGGCCGGCGCTGGAAGCGGCGCCGGCAATACTGCGCGACATCACCGCCGGGGCGACCAACGCGGTGCTGTATGAACTCATGATCGCGGCGCGCACCGACGACAAGCTCAAAGAAACCCTGCAGCACGTGCTGGGGCAATATCGCGCCAAGATCTACGACGCCGCGCGCACCCTGCCCGGCGCTGAGGGCTTCCCGGAGGAGACCTTCCCGGCCATCGTGGCGGTGTTGACCAACGTGTTCGACGGAGCCGCGATCGTGGGGGCGGTGTTGCCTCAGCCGGACATCGACGAGCAGCGAATCCCGGTGCTCGCCGCGCTACTGAGCGCCGCGGTGCCGGATACCGCTCCCTAGCGGTCGAGCCCGCCGGCGGCTACAGAGATCCGATGCCGGACTGCGGGTTGAGGGCGAATCCCCAGTCGAAAAGACTTCCGGCCTGGTCCCAGTAGGTGGGCCCGCCCTCTTTGACCAGCCCGTACATCATGGCAATCACCAGCCGGCGGCCGTTTCGGGCCGCCGCACCGACAAAAGTCTTGCGGGCGGCGTTGGTGTAGCCCGTCTTGCCCCCGATCGCGCCCGGATAGCGCTGTAACAGCTCGTCTTGGTTGACGATCGGGTGCTCACCATCCTCGCCGGGGAACATCGCCGACGGCTCCGCGGTGATGTGCGCGAACACCGGATTGGCCATCGCGGTGCGGAAGATCACCGCGAGGTCATGAGCGGTCGACCATCCCGACCCGCCGGGGCCGTCCAATCCCGAGGGAGTGGCCGCGTGGGTGTTCATGGCGCCCAACGCGGCGGCCTTGGCGTTCATCTTGGCGACCGCGGCGTCCTGGCCGCCGAGCATCTGCGCCAGCGTGTTGGCGGCATCATTGCCCGACACCAGCAGCAGGCCGTCGAGCAGTTGACGGGCGGTGTAGGTGTGACCCGCTTTGACGCCGACGCAGTTGCACTCCGCGTGCGTGTCGGCCTCGTCTGCGACGACGGTCGAGTTCAGGTTGAGCTCGTCGAGCGCCACCAAAGCCAGGAGCACCTTGATGGTGCTCGCGGGCGGGTGGGTGACATTCTGGTCGCGCCCGGCAAGCACCTGGCCGGTGTCCAGATCGGCGACGATCCAGGTCTGTGCGGGACCGTCGGGGATTGGTACCGATCCGGCCGGCTGCATTTCGGTATCGGCCGATGCGGTGGCACCGCTGATGGTGGCGGCCGTGAGCAGCACCGCGGCTACGGCCATGACCTTTCGCATGGGCGCAAAGTGTAACTTCCGCGGCTTCGGGACGCCTATTTTCGAACGGATCGGCGGTGTTGAATCGAATCATGTTGAGCCTGCCCGAAATTTCTGACCGGTTAGAGATCCAGCAGCTGCTCGTGGACTACTCCACCGCCATTGACCTGCGCCGATTCGATGACCTCGACAAGGTGTTCACCCCGGACGCCTATATCGACTACCGCGCGATGGGCGGCATCGACGGCCAGTACCCGCACGTCAAGGCGTGGCTTGCCGAGGTGTTGCCCAACTTCGCCAACTACGCGCACATGCTGGGTCTGCCATCGATTCGGCTCGCCGGCGACACCGCGACCGCGCGCACTTTCTGCTTCAACCCGATGGTGTTCGCCGGCGAGAAGCCCACCACCATGTTGCTCGGGCTCTGGTACGACGACGAGTTCGTGCGCACCGCCGAGGGCTGGCGGATGGGCCGCCGCGCCGAAACGAAGTGCTTCGATCGACGCCCCTGACGCCGGCGCGCCCCAGCGGTGCGTTGGCGGATCGAGCGAATTTCCGGGATCGCAGGGTGCTCTGGCACAATGGGCGGCTGTCCACCGCGCGACCGTGCATCGTTGCGATACCGCCCGGTGGTCGAACACGCGAGGCAAAACCGGTTCCCGGCATCCCGCCCGGATCGCTGAATTGCAGCGTGCGCACACAGGAGAAATCGCTTTCATGGCTGTAAAGATCAAGCTCACCCGGCTCGGCAAGATCCGTAACCCGCAGTACCGCATCGCGGTGGCGGACGCTCGCACCCGGCGTGATGGTCGCTCGATCGAGGTCATCGGCCGCTACCACCCCAAGGAAGAGCCGAGCCTGATCGAGATCAACTCCGAGCGGGCCCAATACTGGCTGTCCGTGGGGGCGCAGCCCACCGAACCCGTTCTCAACCTGCTCAAGATCACCGGTGACTGGCAGAAGTTCAAGGGCCTGCCCGGCGCCGAGGGCCGGTTGAAGGTCAAGCCGCCCAAGCCCAGCAAGCTCGAACTGTTCAACGCCGCGTTGGCTGCCGCCGAGGGTGGTCCCACCACCGAGGCCACCAAGCCGAAGAAGAAGTCGCCGGCCAAGAAGGCCAAGGGCGGCGAAGGCGACGCCGATGCGGCGGCCGAGAAGGTGGAAGCTTCCGCCGAGGGTGAGCAGACCGAATCGGCCGAGAGCTGACGACCGCTATGAGCACTGTCGTGGTCGACGCTGTCGAGCATCTGGTCCGCGGAATCGTGGACAACCCCGACGATGTGCGGGTGGACATGGTGACGAGCCGTCGCGGACGCACCGTCGAAGTCCACGTCCACCCCGACGACTTGGGCAAGGTGATCGGGCGCGGGGGACGTACCGCAACGGCACTGCGGACACTGGTCGCCGGCATCGGCGGCCGTGGTATCCGCGTTGACGTGGTGGACACCGACCAGTAGCGAAGCCTTACTCATGGAGCACCGATGGAGCTGGTAATCGGGCGCGTGGTGAAAGCGCACGGGATTACCGGCGAGGTTGTCGTCGAGATCCGAACCGACGAACCGGACCGCCGGTTCACGCCGGGCGCCAGCCTGCGCGCCAAGAGATCCCGAGACGGCGGCACCGGCCGCAATTATGTGATCGAAGGCGTGCGTGAGCACGGTGCGCGGCTGCTGGTGCGATTGGCCGGGGTGAACGACCGGGATACGGCCGATGGGCTGCGTGGCAGTCTGTTCGTCATCGATTCCGCCGACCTGCCGCCGATCGAGGAGCCCGACACCTACTACGACCACCAATTGGAGGGACTTCGGGTCCGGACCACGGCGGGCCAAGACGTCGGAGTGGTCGCCGAGGTACTGCACACCGGTGCCGGCGAGTTGCTGGCGGTCAAATGTGATTCCGGCGAGGTGTTGGTGCCGTTCGTCGGCGCGATCGTCACGTCGGTGTCGCTGGACGATCGCATTCTCGAGATCGACCCGCCCGACGGGCTGCTGGACCTGGGGTCCTAGGGGGTGTCATGAAAATCGACGTGGTGACGATTTTCCCGGCGTACCTGGACCCGCTGCGGCAATCGTTGCCGGGCAGGGCGATTGCGTCGGGCCTCGTCGACCTACAGGTGCATGACCTGCGCCGGTGGACCTACGACGTGCACCACTCAGTAGACGACTCGCCCTACGGCGGCGGGCCCGGAATGGTCATGAAGGCGCCGGTCTGGGGGGAAGCGCTCGACGAAATATGTTCGGCTGAAACGCTTCTGGTTGTCCCGACGCCCGCCGGCTCGCTGTTTGACCAGGCCACCGCGCAACGGTGGAGTGCCGAGCAGCACTTGGTGTTCGCCTGCGGCCGGTATGAGGGGATAGACCAGCGGGTCGCCGAGGACTCGGCCCGGCGCATGCGGGTCGAGGAAGTCTCGATCGGCGACTATGTCCTGCCCGGCGGGGAGTCCGCGGCGGTGGTGATGATCGAGGCCGTGCTGCGATTGTTGACCGGAGTGCTGGGCAATCCCGCATCCCACCAAGAGGATTCGTTCTCGCCGGAACTGGATCGGTTGCTGGAGGGGCCCAGCTATACCCGGCCACCGAGCTGGCGGGGGCTCGACGTGCCCGAGATCCTGCTCTCCGGTGACCACGCGCGCATCGCCACTTGGCGCCGGGAGGTCTCGTTGCGGCGCACCCGGGAGCGCCGGCCCGACCTCGCGCCACCGGAGTAGCCCTGCCGAGCAGACGCGGAATCGCACATCGCGAAGCGGTTTGGCGTGATTCCGCGTCTGCTCGCCGGCAAGAGGGGCGTTGCGGGGCCGTAGGGCCCGCGCTGGACCGGGTCAGATCCGGCCGGCGGGAAAGATCGTCTTGACGGCTTGGGTGATCGTTTCGCGCGCGGTGGCGTCATCGGAGGCCTGCAGCGATTCGATCACGATGATGTAGCGGCGGTCCGAGCCGATGATTCCGGTCGACAGATGCATCCAGTCGGCGCCGATGCAGCACATCCACCCCTGCTTGACCGCGACCGGTTCGGCGTAGAGGCCGTCGGGGATGCCAAACCGTTGTGGGTAGCCGTCGATTCCGTTCGGAGTGGACTGGGCCAGGTCGTTGACGATGATGGCGGCACTCTGCAACGGCAGCCCACCCTCCCCGTCGAGCAACATCTCGTAGTAGCGGATCAGGTCAGGTGCGGAACTGAAGGTGTTCCACCAGCGCCCGTCGCTGGGTGGTGCGGTGGCGGCCAATCCGTACCGGGTCGCGATCTCGGTGACGATGGCATCGCCGCCGAGCTCGCCCCAGAACTGCTCGGCGGCGCCGTCATCCGATGAGCGCAGCATGTTGTCGAGGGCCTGGCGATCCTGGGCAGAAAGGGTGGTCTTGCCCTGGGACGCCCGCAATAACAACTCGTCGGCGATGAACAGCTTGGACACCGAGGCGGTGGCGATGATCGAGGTCTTGCCGTTGGAGACCAGCTGGTGGGTAGCGCGGTCCAGGATCGCGACCGTGATGGTGGCGCCCTTGGCGGCGGCTTCCTCGGTTGCCCGCTGGATGCGTTCTTGAACCCCGACCAGACCGGCCGAGGGCAATAGCGCGGCCGGATCCTCGGGCGGCGTGATGGCACGCAGCAGCAGTTCGATCAGCTGTTGCTGCTGGGGCTGGGATTGTTGCCGGGATGATTCGCGATCATCGGTCCCATACGCCTTGGCCTGCACCTTTGCCTCGCAACCGGTGAGCGCCAGCGATACCACCAACGCCACCGCCGCCGCGGCGGTCAGCATCGTCAGCGGCCGTGCTCGCATGCTTCTCCTTCAGCACTCTCCGGTGACGCGAAGACGCGCAAGTGTGGCGGCCGCACTGCCATCTGCCCCGGGAATCACGCAAAGCTGAGGGTTCGGCCTGCGCGGTTTGGCACCTGTCATATGTACCACTTGCAGGCGCTTTGCGGACGATGTGAACCGCCCGGATTTCCTGTGATTTTCACTGCATGCGTACCGTCTGGCACAATTGGCCAGTTGTCTTTAGCAGTTGTCGGCGGGCCGCTTGCTCCGCCTGCTGCGAGATACACCCATAAAGCCCATATCCATTGGCTTGGTAAGTGCCGCGTGCCTGCGTGTATGCGGTCTGCCGAGCCGCGATCCGGAGGAAGTGTCTTTCCAATGAACAGGCTGGACTTCGTCGACCAGGCGTCGCTGCGCGACGACATCCCGGCCTTCAGCCCGGGCGACACCATCAATGTGCACGTCAAAGTCATCGAGGGCGCCAAGGAGCGTATCCAGGTGTTCAAGGGTGTGGTGATTCGCCGGCAGGGTGGGGGCATCCGCGAGACGTTCACAGTGCGCAAGGAAAGCTACGGCGTCGGCGTCGAGCGGACGTTCCCGGTGCACTCGCCGAACATCGACCACATCGAGGTGGTAACGCGTGGTGACGTTCGTCGCGCCAAGCTGTACTACCTTCGTGAACTGCGCGGCAAGAAGGCCAAGATCAAGGAGAAGCGCTGACCGGCGCGGCCTTGGTGGCCATCCCGGCCTGCCTGGGCACCACCGGCGGTTCAACTCGCCAGTGGCTCGCCAGTCTCGAAGGCTACGGCGCGCGCTGGCTACGCTGATCACGTGACCGAAACCACGGACTCCCCATCTGAGCGCGAGCCCGACGCAGGTCAGTCGGAGGCGCCGCTCGCTGCTCGAGGTGCTGATGCCCCGGGTGCGGCGGCTCAAGAAGAACCTGGGGCGGAGTCGAGGGCGGCCGACGAGGACGAGTCGAAGCCGGCCAAGAAATCGACCCTGCGTGAACTCGCGACCCTGGCCGTCATCGCGATAGTGATCTACTACGTGATGTTGACGTTTGTGGCGCGTCCATACCTGATTCCGTCGGAGTCGATGGAGCCCACCCTGCACGGGTGTTCGACCTGCGTCGGTGACCGCATCATGGTGGACAAGCTCACCTACCGGTTCACTTCACCCAAGCCCGGTGACGTCATCGTCTTCAAGGGGCCACCATCGTGGAACGTCGGCTACAAGTCGATACGTTCGAGCAACACCGCGCTGCGCTGGGTGCAAAACGCCCTCTCGTTCATCGGTTTCGTGCCCCCGGACGAGAACGATTTGGTCAAACGCGTCATCGCGGTGGGCGGACAGACCGTCCAATGCCGCTCCGACACCGGGTTGACCGTCGACGGTAAGCCGCTCAAGGAGCCATATCTGGATCCGGCCACCATGCTGGCTGACCCATCCGTCTACCCCTGCCTGGGCAGCGAATTCGGGCCGGTGACTGTCCCGGCGGGCCGGCTGTGGGTGATGGGCGACAATCGGACCCACTCGGCGGATTCGCGGGCACATTGCCCCATGCTGTGCACCGGGGACGCCATGGCCGGCACCGTGCCGGTGGCCAACGTCATCGGCAAGGCGCGGTTCATCGTGTGGCCGCCGTCGCGGTGGGGCGTGGTGCGTTCGGTGAACCCCCAAACGGGCCAGTAACCGTGGCCACCACCTGGCCGCCACGAACCGTGATCCGCAAGTCTTCCGGACTGCGCACGCTGGAGTCCGCGTTGCAGCGCAGCGGTCTGGGACCGGTAGCCGGTGTGGATGAGGTGGGGCGAGGTGCGTGCGCGGGCCCGCTGGTGGTCGCCGCTTGCGCACTCGGGCCGAATCGCTACGAGAGCCTGGCCGCCCTCGACGATTCGAAAAAACTCACCGAAAAGACTCGGGAAAAGCTGTTCCCGTTGATCTGCCGCTATGCCCTGGCCTATCACGTGGTGTTCATTCCGTCGGTGGAGGTCGACCGTCGTGGTGTGCACGTGGCCAACATCGAAGGCATGCGGCGGGCGGTGGCCGGGCTGTCGGTGCGCCCCGGCTATGTGCTCAGCGACGGCTTTCGGGTCCCGGGACTGTCGGTGCCGTCGCTGCCGGTGATCGGTGGCGACGCGGCCGCCGCCTGCATTGCCGCGGCCAGCGTGCTGGCAAAGGTCAGCCGCGATCGGCTGATGGTGGCGATGGACACCCAGTACCCCGGATACGGATTCGCCGAGCACAAGGGCTACAGCACCCGCGCACACACCCTGGCGCTGACCCAGCTAGGGCCCTGCCCCGAGCATCGTCGGTCGTTCATCAACGTTCGCCGAGTGGCCACCCGGTCCAACGGCGCCGCGACGGCCGAGCGCGAAGCGGACCCTCCCCAAGAGCGTGACGGAACCGGGTAGGGAAAGATGGGGCAAGATTTCCGACCGGGCGGCGATCGGCGCCGCCGGTGGCGCGCGGAGTCCTGCAGGGCCCCGAGCGGGAGATCTGGCAAATTGTTGGGAGAAGGACGTCTGAGCAGATGAGTGCAGAGGATCTCGAGAAGTACGAAACCGAGATGGAGCTCTCGCTGTACCGCGAATACAAGGACATCGTCGGCCAGTTCAGCTACGTCGTGGAAACCGAGCGACGCTTCTACCTGGCTAACAGCGTGGAGATGGTGCCGCGCAACGCCGATGGCGAGGTGTATTTCGAGCTACGACTGGCCGATGCCTGGGTATGGGACATGTACCGGCCGGCTCGGTTCGTCAAGCAGGTGCGGGTGGTCACCTTCAAGGACGTCAACATCGAAGAGGTGGAGAAGCCCGAGCTGAGGCTGCCCGAATAGTTCTCCTAGCCGCTGACGGTGGGGTTGACCGTGTCGTCGGTTTCGAGGGCTTCGGGGGGCAGCTGGCCACGGTTTTCGATGACGGTGCGGGCAACATCGGCGAGCTTGATATTGAGGCTCTGGGAATGGTGGCGGAGCAGGTCGAACGCCTCTTCCTCGGTGAACCCATTCAGCAACATCAACATGCCGACGGCTTTTCCGATCTCGCGGTTGCTGAGCAGCCCGCGGCGCAGGCTGGCGGCATCCTCGCCGTGTGCGATGGCGTTGACCGCCACGCTCGCAAACGATGTCAGCACCGCCGCACGGCCGGCGGACTCGGTATCGAAACTGTTGGGGGTTTCGCTGAATAGGTTGAGTGCGGCGCCCTTGCGCTTGTCGACCAGCAGCCGGAATCCCATGGCGCGCGTACCGGTGTTTGGGCCAGAAGCGCGGCCGCAAACTTCGGCCATTGCGTCGGAGTGGTCAGGTCCGTTTCGATCTGCGGCGTTTCTTCCTCGATGGCGTCGATGCACGGGCCGTCGCCGGCTTTGCGCTCGAGTTCGTCGACGTGCTGGGCCAGCCGGTCGCTGGCGCCGACGGTGATGTAGCGGTCATTGGTGCGGACCAGCAAGCTGGCATGGTCACACCCCGGAACGATCAGGGTGGCGGCGATGCAGATCGCGGAGTACATCTCGGCGGGTTGGGCGCCCTGATAGATGATCTCGGCGAGGGCCGCAAAGACTGTCGCCGGGTCGGCGGTCGTCCCACCCGGTACCGAGTCCGGGTTGCTGTCCTTCGGTGTGGCCGTCACGTGTTCCCTCACTTCGGGTGGCAGGGGGGAGTCGCCCCCCAGTGCGCTGGCGTAGATTATCGGGCCTGGCCGGGCCCTCAAACTCCGACAGCGCGTTCCAACTCTTTCAGCGATGTCTCCAAGTGCCCGAGCATGCGCTGCAGGCGAGGCACGCTGCGCCGGCAACCGACGAGCCCGAAATCGAGATTGTCGGCGTTGTTGGTCACTGTAATGTTCATCGCCTGGCCGTCCAGGGCAATTGAGAGTGGATAGTTTCCGACCAGCCTCGCGCCCCGCCAATACAGCGGGTTGGGCGCGCCGGGAACATTCGATATGACGACGTTGAACGGTGGCGGCGCGGTGGCCACGAAACCGGGAACCAGTCCGAACACCAAACCGCCGGTCAGTAAGCCCGACAACGCCAGCTGCTGGATGCGGGGAAGCTGAGCGAACACCTTCTTGTTGTCCGACATCGACTGGCTGATCACCTGGAGGCGTTTCACCGGGTCGTCGAGGTTGGTCGCGAGGTTGCACAGCAGGGTGCCGACCATGTTGCCGCCGCGATCGGCATCGCCTTCCTTGCGCAGACTCACCGGAACCATGGCGATCAGTGGGGCGTCGGGAAGCGCGTGTTGATCGATCAGGTAGGCGCGCAGCGCGCCGGCCGACATCGCCAGCACGACATCGTTGACGGTGACGTCTGCCGCGTTCTTCACCGCCTTGGTGCGATCGAGGGACCAGGACTGGGCGGCGACCCGGCGTGCTCCACCGATCCGGACATTGAACATCGTCTTCGGGGCTCGAAATGGCAGGGTCAGTTGCTGCTCGAGCAGCGCCGCGCGGGCCAGTGACAGCGCCGAGGGCGCCAGAGATGCTGTGGCGCCAACCGTCTCGGTGAGTAGCCGAAGCGGTGAGGATCTGTGCCCCGGGTTCGAGCGGCGCCGCGGTTTTAGTTCCCACGGCACCCGGATCTCATCGTCATCCGGATCGGTGCTGAATGCGCGCTGCATCAACTTCTGCGCGGAAACCCCATCCTGCAAGGAATGGTGGAACTTGATGTAGACCGCGTAGCGCCCGTCGTTGAGTCCCTCCACCAGATGGGCTTCCCAGAGGGGCCGGTGCCTGTCGAGCAGGCTGCCGTGCAGCCGAGAGGTCAGCTCGAGGAGCTCCCGTACCCGGCCTGGCCGGGGGAGAGCGGACCGGCGGAAGTGATAGTCGAGCTCCACGTCGTCGTCGAACGTCCACGCGAAGTTGGTCATCGCGCCCAAGAACGCGGGATGCTTGCGGAACATGGGCTGGACGTCGGTGCAGCCGAGCATGGCTTCATATGCCTCGGTGACGAAGTTCTCGTCGGCATCCTCGGGCGGCTGGAACAGCTGCAGGCCCCCCACATGCATCGGGTGTTCGCGCGATTCGCCGAGCAAGAACATGGAATCGGTGGGTGAGATCAGCTTCATCATTCGTCTCCCCGAACTCGAGCAACACCAACCGGGATAGCCGCGCGCAAGGCCCCGCACACATTGCGGGTTTTGGTCCTGCGTTTGGGCGCGGTCGCTGGCGGAAACCCATTCTAGGTGGGTGTTGCTGTCGCGGTTACCGGGCCGACTGGAGATATCGGCATCTCGGAGGTCACCGCGCTGGAGCGGGAGCCGGCCGTGGCGTCGATCGTCGGTATGGCGCGCCGGCCGTTTGACCCGGCCATCTACGGCTGGTCCAAGACCACCTATCAGCGGGGCAACATCCTGGATCGCGATGCGGTCGACGCGTTGGTCGCCCAGGCCGATGTGGTGGTCCACCTGGCGTTCATCAAGCTCGGATCGCGTGCCGAGAGCGCGCAGGTCAATCTGCAGAGCGCCCGCAACGTCTTCGAAGCGACCGTCGCGGCGCGCCGGCCACGCCGCCTGGTCTACACGTCGTCAGTGGCGGCCTACGGCTACCACTCGGACAACCCGGCGGCCATCACCGAGGACGTACCCGCGCGCGGATCACCGGAGCACTACTACTCCGAGCAGAAGGCGCAAAGCGAGGCAGAGCTCGCCAAGATCACCGAGGACTCGTTACTGCAGGTGTTCGTCCTGCGCCCGTGTATCGTCGCGGGCCCGCACGCCTACTCGTTGGCCGAGGCCATGCCGTGCAGGCAGGTGCCCGCGCCGGTGCGCGCGCTGAGCCGGGTGGTGCCGATGCTGAAGCCGATCGTGCCGGATCCGGGTGTCCCGGTGCAGCTGGTGCATCACGACGACGTGGCAGCCGCGATAGCGTTGGCGGCGACCGCACCGGTGCCCGCGGGGGCCTACAACATCGCCGCTGACGGGGTCGTGACGATCACCGACATGGCCAGGGCGCTGGGCGGCCGTCCGGTCCGGGTCCCAGCGGCCGCCGCCTCGGTCGCATCCGCGGCGATTTCCCGGTTGCCGCTGGTACCCCGCTGCTCGAATGGCTTCATGCGGTGCGACAACCCGTGGTGATGGACACCGCCAAGGCGAAACGCGAACTCGGGTGGTCGCCGACGCACTCGTCAGCTGAAACCTTGTCGGCGCTGGCTGCAGCGATATGACGGCGGCCGGCCGATCCGACAGGCGGTGCGCAATCGAGGTACGTTGAGGCCGTGTTCGGGTGTTCTGCGGTCCCTGCCGATGCCGTGGCCTCCTGCCGGTGCGATTCGGCGGCGGGGCCAATCGAAGCCGGTCAGTGGGCCACGTAACGGCGCGTCGGCGGGTCAAGCACCTCGCCGCCGGTGATGCGATCACCCGACCGGAAACCCTGGCCGTCGAGGAGCCGCTGGAGATCCGCGTCAACGGTGTGCCGATATCGGTCACCATGCGCACCCCCGGCTCGGATTTTGAGCTCGCGCGCGGTTTCCTGCTGACCGAAGGGGTGATCGCCCACCGTGACGATGTGCTGACGGTCCGCTATTGCGGCGGGCGCGGTGCCGATGGCGCCAACACCTACAACGTCTTGGACATCACGCTGGCGCCCGGGGTAAGCCCGCCGGGCCTCGATGTGACCCGCAACTTCTACACCACCTCGTCGTGCGGAGTCTGCGGCAAGGCGTCGCTGGACGCGGTGCGGCTGATCAGCCGATTTTCGCCCGGCGACGATCCGGCCACCATCACGGCCGGTGCGCTCGAGGCGATGCCCGGCCAACTCCGTAGTGGCCAAAAGGTTTTCGCGAGCACCGGCGGCCTGCACGCCGCGGCGTTGTTCAGCGCGGACGGCACAATGCACGTGATCCGCGAAGATATCGGCCGGCACAACGCGGCAGACAAGGTCATCGGCTGGGCCATCGAGCACGATCGGGTTCCGTTGGCGGGGTCGGTGTTGCTGGTCAGCGGTCGCGCATCGTTCGAGCTGACGCAGAAGGCGCTGATGGCCGGGATCCCGGTGCTGGCCGCGGTCTCCGCCCCGTCGTCGCTGGCGGTCTCGCTGGCCGAAGAATCCGGGATGACGCTGGTGGCGTTTCTGCGGGAAGACTCGATGAACGTCTACACGCGCCCGGACCGCATCGTCTGAATCCACTGTCGGCCCGTTGTGGACGAGTGCGCGACTGTTGATAATCGGGCGGTTTTGCTTCCCTGACGCCCTCGGTCCGGCGGCCAGTGTCGGGGCCGGCGTGCAGGTTTGGGCGCATGAAGACGTTGACTCGCATGCAACTGGGAGCCCTGGGTGAGCAGCTGGCCGTGGAGCATCTGAGCGGTCAGGGGCTACAGATCTTGACCCGAAACTGGCGGTGCCGCTATGGCGAATTCGATGTGATCGCCTGTGAAGCTGCCACCCGCACCGTGGTGTTCGTTGAGGTCAAGACGCGCACCGGCGACGGGTACGGCGGGCTGGCCCAGGCGGTGACCGAAGGCAAGGTCCGCAGGCTGCGCCGCCTGGCCGGGTTGTGGCTGGCCGGTCAGGACCGCGGCTGGGCGGCCGTGCGCCTCGATGTCATCGGGGTGCGCATCGGCCGCAGCGCCAACCCCGAGATCACGCATCGGATGGGCGTGGGCTGATGGCGCTGGGGCGGGCGTTCTCGGTGGCGGTGTGCGGGCTGGACGGCGAGATCGTGGAAATCGAAGCCGACATCAGCTCGGGGCTGCCGGGGGTGCATCTGGTGGGTCTGCCCGACGCGGCACTGCAGGAATCCCGCGACCGGGTTCGCGCGGCGGTCACCAACTGCGGCAACAGCTGGCCAATGGCTCGGCTGACGCTCGCACTATCGCCGGCCGCCCTGCCGAAAATGGGTTCGGTCTACGACATTGCCCTGGCCGCCGCGGTGTTGTCGGCGCAGCGAAAAAAGCCGTGGCAGCGTTTGGAAAAGACGCTGTTGTTGGGGGAGTTGTCGCTGGACGGCCGGGTCCGCGCGGTGCGTGGCGTGCTGCCGGCCGTGTTGGCCGCCAAGCGCGATGGCTGGCCGGCCGTGGTGGTTTCGGCGGATAACTTGGCCGAGGCCAGCCTGGTGGATGGCATCGATGTCTGGGGTGTGCGCACCCTGGGACAACTGCAGGGCTGGCTGACGGGTGCTGCCGGTTTGGACAGTCGCAGCGGGCCCGCGGCCACCAGCGAGGGGATTTCGGCCGACTTGGCCGATGTGCTCGGGCAGTCCCAAGCGCGTTTTGCGGTCGAGGTGGCGGCGGCCGGTGCGCACCATCTCATGCTGACCGGTCCTCCCGGGGTAGGCAAAACGATTCTGGCACAACGCCTTCCGGGTTTACTGCCGCCGCTGTCGCGCGGCGAGTCACTGGAGGTCACCGCGATCCACTCGGTGGCTGGTTTGTTGTCGGGGGACACCCCGCTGATCACCCGGCCGCCGTTCGTGGCGCCGCACCACAGTTCCAGCGTCGTCGCGCTGGTGGGGGGCGGCACGGGCATGGCCCGCCCTGGCGCCGTCAGCCGGGCACATCGTGGGGTGTTGTTTCTCGACGAGTGCGCCGAGATCAGCGTCAGCGCCATGGAAGCGTTGCGAACTCCGTTGGAGGACGGAGAAATCCGCCTTGCCCGCCGCGACGGAGTGGCGTGTTACCCGGCCCGATTTCAGCTGGTGCTTGCCGCAAACCCGTGTCCATGCGCTCCAGCGGACCCGCAAGACTGCATCTGTGCGGCGGCGGTGAAGCGACGTTACCTCGGCAAACTGTCGGGGCCGTTGCTGGACCGGGTGGACCTGAGGGTACAGATGCACCCGGTGCGGGCCGGAGCCTTCTCGGCGGTGGCGGGCGAGTCGACCTCGCAGGTTCGTGACCGGGTGGCCCAGGCCCGCAACGCGGCCGCCCAGCGGTGGCAGCCGCACGGCTTTCGCACCAATGCAGAAGTCAGCGGCCCCCTGCTGCGTCGGGAATTCCGGCTTGGCAACTCAGCGATGGTCCCGTTGCGCACGGCGCTGGATCGGGGGCTGCTCAGCATCCGCGGTGTCGATCGAACTCTGCGAGTCGCGTGGAGTCTGGCGGACTTGGCCGGCCGGGCGGCACCCGGCCTGGACGAGGTGTCGACCGCGCTGAGCTTTCGGCAGCCGGGAGCTTGCCGATGAGCGCGTCCGATAGTGCCTTGCGGGCCTGGGGTTACCTGTCGCGCGTGGCGGAGCCGCCGTGCGCGGAATTGGCTGCCCTGGTGCAACGAGTCGGCCCGGTAGAGGCGGCCGAGCGGATCCGGCGCGGCCAGGTTGACGGCGAGCTTGCCCGCTTGACCCGGGCCAGATGCGAAATCGATCGGGCCGCAGCGGATCTCGAGCAACTCGCGCGCCGTGGCGGGCGCTTGATCACACCCGACGACGACGAGTGGCCGGTGGTGGCCTTCACGGCTTTTTCTGGTTCGGCGATCCGGGCGAAGGGAAACGGCGGAGCTCCGATGGCGTTGTGGGTGCAGGGCCCCGCTCGCCTCGACCAGGTGGTTCAGCGCGCCGCCGCTCTCGTGGGAACCCGCGCCGCGACGGCATATGGCGAGCACATGCCCGCGGATCTGGCCGCCGGCCTGGTCGAACGTGACGTTGCGGTCATCTCCGGCGGTGCCTACGGAATCGACGGAGCGGCCCATCGCGCAGTGCTCATTGCCGAGGGCACCACGGTGGCGGTACTGGCCGGTGGGATCGACATCCCGTACCCCACCGGGCATTCGGCCCTGCTTCATCGGATCGGCCAGCACGGCTTGCTGGTCACCGAATACCCGCCGGGTGTGCGGCCGGCCCGGCATCGGTTCCTCACCCGCAACCGGTTGGTGGCTGCTCTCGGTGGCGCCGCGGTCGTGGTCGAAGCGGGGCTGCGTAGCGGTGCCGCCAACACCGCCGCGTGGGCTCGGGCGCTGGGGCGGATCGTGGCCGCGGTGCCCGGGCCGGCGACATCATCGGCTTCGGCGGGCTGCCATGTGCTGCTTCGCAACGGGGCGCAGCTGATCACCCGCGCCGATGAGATAGTCGAACTGGTCGGTCGGATCGGCGAATTGTCCCTCGAACAATCGCGTCCCACGTCCGTCCTGGACGGACTCAGCCAGTCCGAAAGTCAGGTCTATGAGGCATTGCCGGGTCGCGGCGCGATGAGCGTCGACGAGATCGCTGTCGCATCCGGGCTGGTGGCCGAACAGGTGATGGGGCGGTTGGCGATCCTCGAGGTGGCCGGACTGGCCGAGCGTGACGGCGGGCGGTGGCGCCTGGTGCGTGCCGGCCGCTCACGGCCCGCGGCCGAGGGCGTGCGGGCGCGGCTCGTATAGTCGACTGGGGTCGGATCTGGACAGGAGGAGTAGTGGCGGGTCGACCTGTACACACCTTCGAAGTCGTGGGTACCCAACAACTCGCGCCCCACATGGTCCGGGTTCGAGTCGGTGGCAGCGGCTTCGACACATTCGTTCCCAGCGAATTCACCGACTCTTACGTCAAGCTGGTTTTCGTCGCGCATGACGTCGACGTGGCCGCACTGCCTCGGCCGTTGACACTGGATTGCTTTTCCAGTCTTCCGCCCGAGAAGCAGCCCGCGGTGCGGACCCTGACCATCCGTCGTGTCGACGCCGCGGCGCGCGAAATCGTGCTCGACGTCGTGGCGCATGGCGAACACGGGGTAGCCGGTCAGTGGGCGGCGGCCGCGCAACCTGGCGAGCCGGTCTACCTGATGGGTCCTAACGGCGCTTACAAGCCCGACCCGGAGGCCGACTGGCATCTGCTGGCCGGCGATGAATCCGCGCTGCCGGCCATCGCCGCTGCGCTCGAGGCGCTGCCCGCCGACGCTGTCGGCAAAGCGTTCATCGAGGTTGCCGGTCCCGACGACGAGATCGAATTGCGCGCGCCGGAGTCGGTCCAGATCAACTGGGTCTACCGCGGTGGTCGCGCCGATCTGGTTTCAGCGGATCGTGCCGGCGACCATGCGCCGCTGATCGAGGCCGTCAAGACCGCCCTGTGGCTTCCCGGTCAGGTGCACGTCTTCATCCACGGCGAGGCCCAGGCCGTCATGCACAACTTGCGCCCCTATATCCGCAAGGAGCGGGGTGTGGATGCGAAATGGGCGTCCTCAATCTCTGGTTACTGGCGACGCGGGCGCACCGAGGAGACGTTCCGGCAATGGAAAAGGGAATTGGCGGAGTCAGAAGCGGGTAGCTGACCGCCGGCTGGCATTCTCATCGCATGGCATTCGGCGACTATCAGTACGAGATCTACTTCCAGGGGCTATCCGGGGTAGTGCCAGGGCTGCCGATGGCCTTCGCCGAACTGGAGTCCAGGGCTCAGATGGCGCTGCCGCCGTCGGTGTGGTCATACGTGGTCGGCGGGGCCGGCGACGAGCGCACCCAGCGCGCCAACTGTGAGGCCTTCGACCGGTGGGGGTCTGATGCCGCGCATGTTTGTCGGTGCCGCGGAACGCGACCTGACCGTGGAGATGTTCGGACTGACCCTGCCCTCACCGATCTTCCTGGCACCGATCGGCGTCATCGGACTGTGCGCCCAGGACGGCCACGGCGATCTGGCCACCGCGCGCGGCGGCCCGTACCGGAGTCCCGATGGTGGTCTCCACCCTGACAGCCGACCCCATGGAAGACGTGGCCGCCGAGTTCGGTGACACCCCCGGGTTCTTTCAGCTGTACACGCCGAAGGATCGCGAGCTGGCCGCCAGCCTGGTGCAGCGCGCCGAATCCGCGGGTTTCAAGGGCATCGTGGTCACCCTCGACACCTGGATCCCCGGCTGGCGGCCGCGTGACCTGAGCACCGCCAATTTTCCCCAACTACGCGGACACTGCCTGAGCAACTACACCAGCGACCCGGTGTTCCGCGCCGGCCTGCCCCGCCCCCCGGAGGAAGACCCGCAGGAAACCGTGCTGCGCTGGGCCCAGCTCTTCGGAAACCCGCTGACCTGGAGCGATCTCGCCTGGCTGCGCGAACTCACCGATCTGCCACTCATCGTCAAGGGCATCTGTCATCCCGATGACGCCCGGCGCGCCAAGGACGGGGGCGTGGATGGCATCTACTGCTCCACCCATGGCGGACGCCAGGCCAACGGCGGTCTTCCGGCCCTGGACTGTCTGCCGGGTGTGGTCGAGGCGGCCGACGGGCTGCCGGTGCTTTTCGACTCGGGGATTCGCAGTGGCGCCGACATCATCAAGGCGCTGGCGATGGGCGCGACGGCGGTCGGCATCGGGCGGCCCTACGCCTACGGATTGGCGCTGGGCGGCGTGGACGGCGTCGTGCATGTACTGCACATGCTGCTCGCCGAAGCCGACCTGATCATGGCCGTCGACGGGTATCCCACGCGCAAAGATCTCACCCCGGACACATTGCGGCGCGTCAACTGAAACCCGCAGCGCTGTCTGCGACGGTGGGGGAGTGCCGGACAACAGCGAAGCGATTCTCGAGGAGTTCGACGAATACCTCGCACTGCAGTGCGGCCGCTCGGCCCACACTCGTCGCGCGTATCTGGGCGACCTGCGATCGCTGCTGGATTACCTCGCCGGCCGCGGCGCTGACCTGCGGGCACTGAGTCTACCCGTGCTGCGGTCGTGGCTGGCTACCGCGGCGGGGGCCGGGGCGGCCCGAACGACGCTGGCCAGGCGCACCTCTGCGGTCAAGGCCTTCACCGCCTGGGTGGTGCGGCGCGGGCTGTTGGCCACCGACCCCGCGGCGCGGTTGCAGGTGCCCAAGGCGCACCGCACCCTGCCCGCCGTGCTGCGCCAGGACCAAGCGCTGGCGGCCATGACGGCGGCGAAGTCCGGCGCGCAGCAAGGGGATCCGCTGGCCTTGCGGGACCGCTTGATCGTCGAACTGCTGTATGCCACCGGGATCCGGGTGAGCGAACTGTGTGGTCTTGACATCGACGACGTCGACACCGGCCATCGGCTGGTGCGGGTGCTCGGGAAGGGCAACAAGCAGCGCACCGCGCCGTTTGGCCAGCCCGCTGCCGAAGCGCTTCAGGCCTGGCTGGCAGACGGACGTCCGGCACTGGCAACGGCGGAGTCCGGTCCGGCGCTGCTGCTCGGCGCCCGGGGCCGGCGCCTCGATGTGCGGCAAGCCCGCACGGTGGTTCATCAAACCATCGCCGCGGTGGATGGGGCCCCCGACATGGGGCCGCACGGGTTGCGTCACAGCGCGGCCACCCATCTGCTTGAAGGTGGAGCCGACCTGAGGGTGGTCCAGGAGTTGCTCGGGCATTCCAGTTTGGCCACCACCCAGCTCTATACCCACGTGGCGGTCTCGCGACTGCGCGCCGTACACGACCAGGCCCATCCGCGGGCCTAGCCGGACCCTCCGGCGGGGAGCTCAGCCCGTCACGGGCTTGAGCCGGATCGGGGTGGATTTCAGCAGGCCGAGCGGATCGACATAGTGGGCGTCCGACGCCGGCCCCCACATCGCGCCCCAATGCAGGCACGCCTTGGCTGGGCAGCCCGTGTGCCCAGCCACCAGGGTGCCTACCGCTGATCCCGCCGTCACGTGCTGGCCGGCTCGCACCGTCGGGCGCACCGGCTGGTAGCTGGTGCGCAAGCCGCCTGGATGGGCCAGCGAAACGACCGGCCAATCCGCCAAGGTTCCGGCATACACGACGGTCGCGTCACCGGCGGCAAAGATCGGCTCGCCGGGGACCCCGGCCAAGTCGACGCCGCGATGCCCGGGGCGCCAATTCGGTGTGGGTGCATCAAAACCACGCAACACGACCGCCGGCGGCCGCAACGGCCACTGCAACCGGGTGTCGTCGGCATGTGCCGCCGCCGCGCCCAGCAGCGACCAGGC
Organism: Mycobacterium ulcerans subsp. shinshuense; assembly: GCF_002355775.1. Lineage (NCBI taxonomy): Bacteria > Bacillati > Actinomycetota > Actinomycetes > Mycobacteriales > Mycobacteriaceae > Mycobacterium > Mycobacterium ulcerans. The sequence goes on from NZ_AP017624.1 coordinate 2,010,759, forward strand.
GGCAAGCCAGGATGCCAACCAGGATGCAGCCACCGTCACCCGTCGCACATGATCAGTTCAATGCGCCGACGGCGTCCTTGCCAGCCAAATTCGCGGATCTGTGCGCCACGGGGCCGCTGTGGAAAAACCGTCGCCGGCTTCGGTGTAAACTTCTCGACGCAGCTCGCAACCGCGGGCTGACTTCGCGCGTCTGCTTCGCGGCCCGGTAGTTCAGGGATCCGCAACAGCATGCCGAGCGGTCCCGTAGCCGGAGTCTCCGGAGCGGGTTCGGCATCGCGGCAGGCGCCAGGGCCCCGGTTTCAGCCGATACCGGGCGAACAACCGACACAAGTAAGGCATCAGCATGGCTGTTGTAACCATGAAGCAGCTGCTTGACAGCGGCACCCACTTCGGGCACCAGACCCGTCGTTGGAATCCCAAGATGAAGCGGTTCATTTTCACCGACCGCAACGGCATCTACATCATCGACCTTCAGCAGACGCTGACCTTCATCGACAAGGCGTACGAGTTCGTCAAAGAGACCGTCGCCCACGGTGGAACCGTGCTGTTTGTCGGCACCAAGAAGCAGGCGCAGGAGTCCGTCGCAGCCGAAGCGACCCGCGTCGGCATGCCGTACGTGAACCAGCGCTGGCTGGGTGGCATGCTCACCAACTTCTCCACCGTGCACAAGCGGCTGCAGCGCCTCAAGGAGCTCGAGGCCATGGAGCAGACCGGTGGCTTCGAGGGCCGCACCAAGAAAGAGATCCTGGGCCTGACCCGGGAGAAGAACAAGCTCGAGCGCAGCCTCGGTGGTATTCGCGACATGGCCAAGGTGCCGTCGGCGATCTGGGTTGTCGACACCAACAAGGAGCACATCGCCGTCGGCGAGGCCCGCAAGCTGGGTATCCCGGTCATCGCGATCCTGGACACCAACTGCGACCCCGACGAGGTCGACTACCCGATCCCGGGCAACGACGACGCGATCCGCTCGGCCGCGCTGCTGACCAAGGTGATTGCCTCCGCGGTCGCCGAGGGCCTGCAGGTACGTGCCGGAGCGGGCCGCGGTGATGGCAAGCCTGTGGTCGAGGCCGCGGAGCCGCTGGCCGAATGGGAGCAGGAGCTGCTTGCCGGTGCCACTGCCGCCGCCCCGGCCGAAGGCGCTGTCGCAACCGAAACAACCCCCACGGAAGGCTGAAATGGCGAACTTCACCGCTGCCGATGTCAAGCGACTTCGGGAGCTGACCGGTGCTGGCATGCTCGCGTGTAAGAACGCGCTCGCCGAAAGCGACGGAGACTTCGACAAGGCCGTCGAGGCGCTGCGGATCAAGGGTGCCAAGGACGTCGGCAAGCGCGCCGAGCGTGCGACCGCCGAGGGTCTGGTTGCTGCCAAGGATGGCGCGCTCATCGAGCTGAACTGCGAGACGGACTTCGTCGCCAAGAATGCGGAGTTCCAGAAGCTTGCCGACGACATCGTCGCTGCGGCGGTGGCGTCGAAGGCCGCTGATGTTGACGCGCTCAAGGCGGCCAGCATCGGCGGTCAGACGGTCGAGGAGGCCATCGGGGCGCTCTCGGCCAAGATCGGCGAGAAGCTGGAACTGCGTCGCGTCGCGATCTTCGGCGGCACGGTCGAGACCTACCTGCACCGTCGGGCGGCCGACCTGCCGCCGGCGGTCGGGGTGCTGGTCGAGTACACCGGTGCCGGTGCCGAAGCGGCGCATGCGGTGGCACTGCAGATCGCCGCGCTCAAGGCGCGCTACCTCTCGCGCGAGGACGTGCCCGAAGACCTGGTGGCCAGCGAGCGCCGTATCGCCGAGGAGACCGCAAAGGAAGAGGGCAAGCCCGAGCAGGCGCTGCCCAAGATCGTCGAGGGCCGGCTCAACGGCTTCTTCAAGGACGCTGTGCTGCTCGAACAGCCCTCGGTGTCCGACAGCAAGAAGAGCGTCAAGGCTCTGCTCGACGACGCTGGTGTGACGGTCACGCAGTTCGTACGGTTCGAGGTGGGCCAGGCCTAGCTTGGGCTACCGTCGACCGTATGGTCCGTGTCCACGCTTTCGGTGACGACGTCCTCGGTGACCTTGACGCTGTCGGCCTAGCCGATGCCATCCGGTCCGGCCAGTTGGGTGCGGTCGAGGTTGTCGAGGCCGCCGTCGCGCGGACCGAAGCGGTCAACGCCCGGCTCAACGGCGTGGCGCACGCCGATTTTGACCGGGCGCGAGACGCGGCTCAGCAGCACGGGCGCGGGTCGGGGCGCGGCTTCTTCGGCGGGGTGCCGAGTTATATCAAGGACAACGTCGACGTCAGTGGCCTGCCGACGATGCGGGACTGACGCGTGGGTGCCCCGTCGGGCCGGTACCGACAGTGAGATTGCCCGGGAACTGCTGTCTACCGGATTGATCGCGTTGGGTAAGACGCAGATGTCGGAGTTCGGCTTCTGCGCCGCGGCCGAGCATCCCCGGTTGGGCCCGGTCCGTAATCCGTGGAATACCGACCACACCGCGGGCGCCTCCTCGTCGGGATCGGGGGCGTTGGTGGCCGCGGGCGTGGTGCCGATCGCGCACGCCAACGACGGCGGGGGTTCGATCCGAATTCCGGCATCCTGTAACGGCCTCGTCGGGCTCAAGCCGTCGCGCGGTCGGCTGCCATTGAATTCGCAATTGCGCCGACTGCCACTGGTCATCGTCGCCAATGGTGTGCTGACCCGGTCGGTGCGCGACACCGCTGCCATCTACCGCGAGGTCGAGCGCAGCTGGCGGCCGAGTGGATTGCCACCCATCGGGGACGTCACCCGGCCCGGCACCGAGCGGCTCAAGATCGCGGTGGTGACTCGCTCGGTCGACGGTGAATGCGGCACCGAGATGCGGGAACTGACATTGAAGACCGCCGGGCTTCTCGAGGAACTTGGGCACCGGGTCGAATATGTCGAACAGGTTCCGGTACCGGAGTCTTTGCCCGACGACTTCATCTTGTACTGGGGCTTCTTGGCCACCGCGCAGGTGCTTACCGGCCGCTATTCTTTCGGTAAGTCGTTCGATCGCAACCGGTTGGACAGTTTGACACTCGGGTTGGCTCGCCACGCCAACCGCAATGTGCACCGCTTACCCACGGCGGTGGCCCGGTTGCGTACGCTGCGGCGGCACACAGAGCGGTTCTTCCAACGCTATGACGTGGTACTCACGCCTACCCTCGCGGACCCGCCGCCGCAGGTCGGCTACCTTTCGCCCACTGACTACCACCAGGTCATCGAGCGGCTGCGCAAGTGGGTCACCTTTACTCCGCTGCAGAACGTCACCGGTGACCCGGCGATTTCGCTACCGCTGGCCCAATCCTCGGATGGGTTGCCGGTGGGCATGATGCTCACGGCTGACATCGGCCGCGAAGCCCGCCTGCTCGAGCTGGCCTACGAATTGGAGGAAGCGCAGCCTTTCGCGCGCATCCACGTACCCGGGTGAATGTAGACGTGCCCGCTATTCGGTGCCCAGCATCTCCAGCATCCGATTGAACTCACGCTGCTCAGCTGGGGTCAGCTTGGCCAGGATGCGGTCATCGGCGCCGCGCACGACGACCTCCGCGCGCTTCAACAAGGCCCGTCCGGGTGCGGTCAAGGTGGCAGGCAGGGCGCGACCGGAGGGCACTGATGCTGGGCGCGATACCGCGCCGACCTCTTCCAATTTGCGCAGCACCGTGTTCATCGCCTGCGGTGTGACATTGGTGTGGCGGGCCAACTCGGCGCTGGACAGGCCGGGCGACGCCGAGAGTATGCGTAGACAGACGAATTCCGGCAACGTCAGCCCCAGGGGGCTCAGTGCGGTAGAAACCTCTGGCCGCAGCACCGCTGCGGCCCGGTAGAGCAGGAACCCTAGCGGGGCTTCTTCGGCTTGACCCATGTCAACCATCCTGACATATCGCGCGGAAGGCGGTCGCGATCGTCGCCGGGAAGCGCTTGATTCAGCAAAGGCCGGCAATTGATGCCGCTGTAAGAGGTGATGCCAATGATGCTGCAGTGTAAAAGGAAACAAACTGAAAATGCACAGTCCCCGCAGGCAGATCGGTGTGGCAAAACAATTCCCGGGTTATCGGTGTTTGGGTCCGGCGGCACCCGGAAACCCAGTTGAAAGCGGTTGGTCCCCATGGCGGGGCGGACTGTTTGAACGACACGAGAGAGAGGGGATAACCGTGGAGTTGATTGCTACCACCATGAAGACGGCTGTGGGGGCCGCGGCCATTGCGGCGGCAAGCGTTTTCGGCGCAGCGTCAGCGTCGGCCGCGCCACCGACTATTCAAGGCTTCGGGACCAGCGAACGGCTCGTCGACGGGCCCATGGTCACCTCCTACACGGTCGGTAACCTGCAGCTCAGCGATGTCACCATTGCGGGCTACCTACCTCAGGGACAGCTTTACTTCGCCGACGTCACGGCTCGGTCCGTGACCGGAACGATCACCCCGCTGGTGTCGAGCTTCAGCGCCCGCGCGGCCAACGGTGACACCTACGGAGTGGTCAACGAAGTCCCGGCACCCGGTGGCCTCAATCCCGCACCGATCCTGCAGGGCAACAGCCAAAGTGGCGTCCTGTACTTCGATGTGACCGGCCCACCGCCTAATGGCGTTGTGTACAACGACGGCGTGCAAGACGTTCTCATCTGGACCAGTAACGTCTGATTGCGCACCGCTAGCCGACATCCTCCCCGCGTCATCTGGCGCGGGGAGGGTTGTTTGTGCCGCCGAAATCCGTTCGATTGGCTGAGTCGTGGGTCTGGCAAACGGGTACTCCTTCGCCATGAGCGCAACCGACACGAGTGCAACCGACCCCAGGCCGGAACCGCTACGGCGACAAGCTCAGCGCCATGCCGAGCGGGCGAGAGTGGCGATGGATGACAAGCGTGAGCGCCGCGACGGCGGACTCAGCGGTTGGGTGGCGCAACGAGCGGGGCGGTGGGACCTAGATGGCCAAGACGAGGCCACCCTGCAGCGGCAGAAGTTTTTCTGGAATCTGTTGGTCGACTACTGGTTTCGCATGGAGATCGACGGCTGGGAAAACATCCCGGATTCGCCGGCACTGCTGATCGGCATTCACTCGGGTGCTCCCTTTGTCTGGGATGCGTGGACGGTGGGACTGCAGTGGTGGCGGCGGTTCGGTCCGCAGCGTCCGCTGCACGGTACGGCTCACGATGCGCTGATGGCGATTCCGGGTATTGGGCGCTACTTCCGGTCTATGGGAGTGCTCCCCGCCGCTCCGGACGCGATCGCCACGGCGTTGGCCGAGGGCCGCGGCGTGGTGTTGTGGCCGGGCGGCGAGGTGGATTCATTGCGTCCGTGGACCGAGCGCGACTGTGCCAACCTGGCCGGGCGCAAGGGATTCGTGAAGATGGCGATTCGTGCCGGAGTCCCGATCGTGCCGATTGCGACCGTCGGCGGGGCGGACGCGATGCCGGTTCTGATCCGGGGGGGCCGTCTGTCGCGGGTGCTACAACTTGACCGGCTGCTGCGCTTGAAGGTGTTCCCGCTGGCAATCTCACTGCCATGGGGGATTGCGCCAGCTGCCCTGCCCCAGCTGCCGTTGCCGGCCAAGATTCGCACCCGGTTTATGCCCGCGATCGATCTTGACCACGATCCCGACCGCACCGATGACGATGCGTACATCGACGACATCTACCACCAGGTTGAGGACAGCATCCAACACGGGATGGACGCGTTGGCGCGCAAGCGCGCTCTGCCCCTGTTCGGGTGATCAACGGACGAGGACCTGTTCGGTCGGCACCGAAATGTCTTGCGGCTCTGGCCCCGAACCCGGGCTGAGTACGGGTTGTCGGGCGGTCCATCGGGGCGGCGGTGGCGTTACCGCCATATAGCCCACGCCCCGCACGGTATCGACCATCGATTCGTGGTCTGCTCCCAGCTTGGCGCGCAGTCGCCGCACATGAACGTCGACGGTGCGGGCCCGTCCGTTGCAGTCGTAGCCCCAGACTTCATGCATGAGCCGCGTGCGGGTGAAGGCTTGTCCGGCGTGGCGGACGAGAAAGTGGAACAGCCGAAATTCGGTGAGTGTCAGGCCTAAGGCTTCGCCGGCCACGGTGACCGTGCAACTGTCTGGGTGAATGGCGAGGTCGCCGAATTCCAGGGTGCCTTTGCGGGCCCGGCGGCGACGCATGACCGCCAGCCGCAGCCGGGCCCGCAGCTCGGCCGCGCCGGCCGCCGCCAGCAAGACGTCGTCGAAGTGCCAATCGATGTCGATGTCGACGAAGTCGGCCGCGGCGACAACTGCAACCACCGCAACAGACGGCGCGTTGGCGGTCAGCCGTCGGCAGGCGCTGCGGGCAGTTGTCAGGTCGGAGCGCGCGTCGATCATCGCGACATCTGGGCCGGCCCAATCCGGTGGGTCGGCAGCGTCTAGCCGCGCGTGTTGTATTACCGATGCGAACGACTTCAACGTCGGCAGAGTCGATTCGAAGTCAGCGGCATTGCTGAGCAAGAGGACTCTCAAAAAACATCTCTCAACCCCTCGCGGGGTTCCGGCCACCCCGGTCCGCATGCATCTCCCGGGGAGATGTCTCACGGCAGCACTGGGTACCCCTTTTCGGCCGCAACTATTCCGCCCCCTCGTGCCGGTGGCATGCACGACAGTCCAGAACAAGTCGGTGGGCCCGATCCGTGTCCGGACCGGGCCCACCTCTCCAACAAGCCTGCTTGGTCCCCAGCGGGGCGCCGCGGTTGGGGTCAACGGCCCGCGCTCGATGGCGGATTCCCGGGGCACCGGCCGTTCAAACATCGCTGCGCCGGTGTCCGCGACCTGACACCGGGCACGCTTTTGGTGCCGTTGGATATGAGCGGACACCCCGGCTACCCCGGAGCAGTGCGATGAGGCAGGATATGAGAGGCCGTTCCGGGTGGTTGCCGGGATGGCACTCTCATGCGAGGAGATTCATGACGGAGTCCGACGTCGCCGGTGGGGCGGCTCCGAAGCCGGAGCCGGCAAGCGCCAACGGCGTACCGGCAGCTCCTGTTTCGGGGTCGGTGTCGCAATACAAGCGAGTATTGCTCAAGCTGGGTGGCGAAATGTTCGGCGCCGGTCAGGTGGGCCTGGATCCCGACGTGGTGGCACAGGTGGCCCGGCAGATCGCCGAAGTGGTGCGCGGTGGCGTACAGGTGGCGGTCGTGATCGGCGGGGGCAACTTCTTCCGCGGCGCCCAGCTTCAGCAGCGCGGTATGGAGCGGACCCGGTCGGACTACATGGGAATGCTCGGCACCGTCATGAACAGTCTCGCGTTGCAGGACTTTCTTGAAAAAGAGGGCATAGCTACCCGAGTTCAGACCGCGATCACCATGGGCCAGGTGGCTGAGCCATACCTGCCGTTGCGCGCCGTTCGCCACCTGGAGAAGGGGCGAGTGGTGATCTTCGGCGCCGGCATGGGGTTGCCCTACTTCTCGACGGACACGACGGCGGCGCAGCGCGCACTCGAGATCGGGGCCGACGTGGTTCTGATGGCCAAAGCGGTCGACGGGGTGTTTGCCGAGGATCCGCGGGTGAATCCGCACGCCGAGCTGCTCGCCGTGATCAGTCATCGGGAGGTCATCGACCGAGGGTTGCGGGTCGCCGATGCCACCGCATTCAGTCTGTGCATGGACAATGGCATGCCGATTCTGGTGTTCAACCTGTTGACCAACGGCAATATCGCCCGTGCGGTCGCTGGTGAGAAAATCGGAACGCTGGTCACCACCTAAGAGGAAGACTCAATGATCCGCGCTTGCGACGATGGAGGGCGCAGCGATGAGGAGGAGCGGCGCAATGATCGATGAGGCTCTCTTCGATGCAGAAGAGAAAATGGAGAAGGCCGTATCGGTAGCCCGTGAAGACATGGCGACAATCCGCACCGGCCGCGCGAACCCCGGAATGTTCTCCCGGATTGTTATCGACTACTACGGCACCCATACCCCTATCACTCAGCTGGCCAGCATCAATGTCCCCGAGGCGCGAATGGTGGTCATCAAGCCGTATGAAGCCAATCAGTTGCATGCGATTGAGACGGCAATTCGCAATTCCGACCTCGGGGTGAATCCCACCAACGACGGCACCATCATCCGAGTGGCCGTACCGCAGCTCACCGAGGAACGTCGGCGCGACCTGGTCAAGCAGGCCAAACACAAGGGCGAGGAAGCCCGGGTCTCGGTGCGTAACATTCGGCGCAAGGCGATGGAAGAACTGCACCGCATCCGCAAGGACGGCGAGGCGGGCGAGGATGAGGTCGCCCGTGCGGAAAAGGACCTCGACAAGAGCACCCACCAGTACGTCGCGCAGATCGATGAGCTGGTCAAGCATAAGGAAGGCGAGCTGCTGGAGGTCTAACGACCTCTCAGCAGCTGAGTCCGTTTAGGTCCGTGGCCAACACCGACGCCACCACCGGCACCCCGGCCGACGAGCCGGTGCAAGAGCCGCCGAAAAAAGCATCACGAGCTGGGCGCGACCTGCCCGCGGCCATCGCGGTGGGCCTCAGCATTGGTTTGTTCCTGGTTGCGACGTTGGTGTTCGCGCCGCGCGGTTGGGTCGCGATCTGTGCGTTTGCGATGGTCGTCGCTACCCACGAGGTGGTGCGGCGGCTACGTGAAGCCGGGTATCTGATTCCGGTTGTTCCGCTGCTGATCGGTGGACAGCTAACCGTCTGGCTGAGCTGGCCATACGGCGTTCGCGGTGTGCTAGCCGGGTTCGGGGCCATGATCGTGGTTTGCATGTTCTGGCGGCTGTTCATGCAGGACAACCTGCCGCACGACGGTGCTGGCAGCGACGGGGTGCCCGCGTCGGGAACCTATTTGCGCGATACCTCGACCACCGTTTTTCTGGCCGTTTGGGTTGTGCTATTCGGTTCCTTCGCCGCGATGCTGGTCTACCCGCCTAACGGCACCGGATGGGTGTTCTGCGTGATGATCGCGATCATCGCGTCCGATGTCGGGGGATACACCGTGGGTGTGCTTTTCGGTAAGCATCCGATGGTCCCCACAATCAGCCCCAAGAAGTCCTGGGAAGGTTTTGCCGGTTCGCTGTTCTGCGGGATCGTTGCAACGACTATCACGGCGACATTCCTGGCGCATGAACCCCCCTGGGTGGGTGCGCTGCTCGGGGTGCTGTTCGTGCTCACCACCACGCTGGGTGACTTGGTGGAGTCGCAAGTCAAGCGTGACCTCGGCATCAAAGACATGGGGCGGCTGCTACCCGGCCACGGAGGTTTGATGGATCGGCTCGACGGCGTTCTGCCGTCAGCGGTGGCGGCCTGGATCGTGATGTCACTGTTGACCTGACAGAGTCAGTCAGCCCCGATGTGACAGCCGGGTCCGGCTCGGAGAAGATGCGGCAGCTGCTTGAGGCGTAACGCATCTTCGGTAGATCCATGCCTTCCAAATGCGTTCCATCCGCCAGAGAGCTCATTTCTGGCGGATTTGCATTTCGCAATTGTGAGACGCAACGAGTCGCTCCCGGCAGACGGAACTGCAGTTCGCGTAATCGAGGTGAGATTGCCGCCAGGGCTCCGGCGTTGTTGATTAGCAGGCTTGTGAGCTGGGGAATTGTGGATTGAGGAGGTGTAGGCGGCGGTTGGCGGTCAAAGCGGTGATCCGGCAGGCTTCGGCGATGTTGTCGGCGCCGTTGAGGCGGTGCAGATTGATCGCGGTGTTGCGTAGCGTTGCTAGGACCTGTGCGCCGTTTCCGGTATGTGCCCTTTGACGGTCTTCGTCGAAGGTGACGTCGCGTATCCAGTGCAGGCTGTTCTCGATTCCCCAGTGTTGACGCATCCAGGTCATGATCGCGGTAGGGCGGGCGTGCTCGAACGGCAGGCTGCAGATGGCATAGACCACCTCCACGCTGCGCTGGTCGGTGGCGGTGATCAAGCGTTCACGAGTGATCCGGATGATTTGTTTTGCGTAGGGGAAGCCGATTCCTCGTGCAGCGGTGATGATTTGCAGGGTGCGGGTCTCGACACGGCCGTGGCCGCGGGAGTCGTCGGTAGCGGCTGCGGGCACCTCGGCCCAGGGCAGCGCGGTGATACGCGCAAGTATTTTGGCTTGGTTGGACTTGACGATCATCAGGTAGTGCGACTTCAAGGTGGCGCAGATCAACTTCGCGGTGACGACCTGGGTATGCATCGCATCCACGGTGACCAGCCACCGCAAGCTACCCGGCAGCAGCGTGAGCAGGGCACGTACGCAGGGAATTTCATTGCTTTTCTCGGCGACAGCGAGTTGACCGAGCACCAATCGGGCACGGTGGGCGAACACCGACACGAGATGCGTGGCTGTCGCTTTGGCGCGTAAAGCACCACGCAGCATCTTGCCGTCCAACGCGATCGGCACCAATCCGCTGGGGTCGCTGCTGGCCACGTGTGCAGTGAAGTAACTGCCCATCCTGGCGTTGAGGTCGGCGGGGTCTAGCCGAGACAAAACAGCGCGGAAGGTCTTCTCACTGGGCCGCCGGAACCGGACCCCTAATTGGGCCAACACATCATCGGGAGCGGTGGCCGCCCATGTGGCAAAACCAGCATAGCCGCGCATCCCCGCGGCAGTGGCCAGAACCGCGATCGCCAACAAAGCCATCAGCGAATACCTCCGACCGCGTGGGTCCCTCGGGTCTGGCACCGAGGCCAACACATCGAGAAACTCCGATCCGATGAGCTCGCTGCGCTCACCAGGACTCCAGCGGTCGAACACCTCTGGAACCGACGACACAGGCAATACTGAAACGGTAGGCACGGGCAACTCCAGACCAACGACGAACAGTAACCAACTCGATCGTTCTCCAGATAGCCCGTGCCTACACTCCGGCCCCAATAGCGCGGCACCAAAGATCATCAACCCAGCTCACAAGCCTGCTAATCAACAACGCCGGAGCCCTGTACGTGCGCCTCGGAACGGGGCTTTGTCTATCACGGCTTCTTCCTTTCTGGGAAGCGCTTCTTGACCGCGTCACTTGCACGGGCAAACGCCATCGTTTGTTGCGCGCAGATTTGCCGCGGCGGTAGTAGCGGTTGTGTTGTGGTGCGCACGTCGGCATGCGTCATTGCGCTGACGTGTTTCCGCTGTCCGGCGGCTGGCGTGGGTGAATGAAACTCGAGTTGCCGCGACGCGGATGGGAGCGAGCCGTAGCGGGGCAGGTTGACGTCGCCGACCTGGCACCTGTGGATCCGGCTGCCTGGAACCGTGTTGGGTTCGCATGTCAGCACTATCGGGTTCCGACCTTTACAAATCCTTACCGTCGCCCGGTCGGTCGGCGTCAATCGCCGATGATCACCGGGGCAACCCGCGTTAAGCGGTGCAATTTCTCGCGTGCGGTGTTTGAATAGTCGGGCATTTCCCCAGGTTGTGGGATTTCCAACCAGCCGCCGGTGATCTTGGGCGTCACTGTTGAACCGCAGGGCGCAAACGCCGCTGGGGTTACGGCGCGCCGCTTATCCGGGTGAGCCGTCTAGGGGACAGGCCACGTAGGCCCGCAAAAGGTAGTTCTCATCATTCGCTCATGGCGACCATGACGGCCTGTTGAAAGCTCAGCGCGCTGCCTTGGTTCCAAGCCTCCTGATATTCCGCGTCGTCGAGCCCGGCGCGGGAGCGCTGTTCACACTCGTCGTGAAGTCCGGAGAAAAGTGCCATCAGCGGAAATCCAGTAGCCGGGCTCAGCACATTGGCCGCCGCCATCAACACGACGGCACGCCGGAAGTCCTCATTGGATCCGGCGCACCACGCCAGTGCCTCAAAATACTGCGCGGCCATCCACCGCTCATTGAGTGCTCGACAAATTTGGATACCCTGCTGGAGCTGTTGCTCGGCGCGTTCGAACTCGCCTCGGCGCCATGAACTAATTCCGGTGCATACCAACACATATGATCGTTGCAACGATTCGCCGTGGGATTCGGACACGGCAAGGGCCTTCTCGAACCAGTCTGACGCCTTCTCAACATCGCCCCAAAAGAGAGAGTCTCAACCCATGAGCAACATCGCGCAGCCCTTGGATTGCAGGTCGTCGGTTGCCGACGCAGCACGTCGGAGACAGTCTCGCGCGCGTTCGAAATCACCGTTGATCATCGCCATATGGCCGTCGGTGCATTCGAGCACGGCAATTACTCGTCGATCGGCCAGCGATTCGTAAAGTTGGCGTGCCTACGCTACTAGCTCCGTCGCTCTCGGCAAATTGCCGCGAAAATTTGCGAACTCCGAAATGTGAGCCAACGCTCGGATGCGTTCGGGGCTGGGGCAGGGCTCCGGCGTTGTTGATTAGCAGGCTTGTGAGCTGGGGAATTGTGGATTGAGGAGGTCTAGGCGGCGGTTGGCGGTCAAAGCGGTGATCCGGCAGGCTTCGGCGATGTTGTCGGCGCCGTTGAGGCGGTGCAGATTGATCGCGGTGTTGCGTAGCGTTGCTAGGACCTGTGCGCCGTTTCCGGTATGTGCCCTTTGACGGTCTTCGTCGAAGGTGACGTCGCGTATCCAGTGCAGGCTGTTCTCGATTCCCCAGTGTTGACGCATCCAGGTCATGATCGCGGTAGGGCGGGCGTGCTCGAACGGCAGGCTGCAGATGGCATAGACCACCTCCACGCTGCGCTGGTCGGTGGCGGTGATCAAGCGTTCACGAGTGATCCGGATGATTTGTTTTGCGTAGGGGAAGCCGATTCCTCGTGCAGCGGTGATGATTTGCAGGGTGCGGGTCTCGACACGGCCGTGGCCGCGGGAGTCGTCGGTAGCGGCTGCGGGCACCTCGGCCCAGGGCAGCGCGGTGATACGCGCAAGTATTTTGGCTTGGTTGGACTTGACGATCATCAGGTAGTGCGACTTCAAGGTGGCGCAGATCAACTTCGCGGTGACGACCTGGGTATGCATCGCATCCACGGTGACCAGCCACCGCAAGCTACCCGGCAGCAGCGTGAGCAGGGCACGTACGCAGGGAATTTCATTGCTTTTCTCGGCGACAGCGAGTTGACCGAGCACCAATCGGGCACGGTGGGCGAACACCGACACGAGATGCGTGGCTGTCGCTTTGGCGCGTAAAGCACCACGCAGCATCTTGCCGTCCAACGCGATCGGCACCAATCCACTGGGGTCGCTGCTGGCCACGTGTGCAGTGAAGTAACTGCCCATCCTGGCGTTGAGGTCGGCGGGGTCTAGCCGAGACAAAACAGCGCGGAAGGTCTTCTCACTGGGCCGCCGGAACCGGACCCCTAATTGGGCCAACACATCATCGGGAGCGGTGGCCGCCCATGTGGCAAAACCAGCATAGCCGCGCATCCCCGCGGCAGTGGCCAGAACCGCGATCGCCAACAAAGCCATCAGCGAATACCTCCGACCGCGTGGGCCCCTCGGGTCTGGCACCGAGGCCAACACATCGAGAAACTCCGATCCGATGAGCTCGCTGCGCCCACCAGGACTCCAGCGGTCGAACACCTCTGGAACCGACGACACAGGCAATACTGAAACGATAGGCACGGGCAACTCCAGACCAACGACGAACAGTAACCAACTCGATCGTTCTCCAGATAGCCCGTGCCTACACTCCGGCCCCAATAGCGCGGCACCAAAGATCATCAACCCAGCTCACAAGCCTGCTAATCAACAACGCCGGAGCCCTGCGGGTCACCCGCCTATACCGCTCCGGAGTTGTTGGCTGGTGAATCGCCTAACGCCGCGTCGGATGTGTATGCGCTTGGAGCCAGCCTGTTTGCCGGATTGACGGGCGATGCGGCGTTCGAACGGCGCAATGGTGAGCAGGTAGTGGCGCAATTCCTGCGGATCGCCAATGAGTCGATCCCGGATTTGCGTGACAACAATATTCCCACCCAGGTGGCGGACGTGGTCAATGCGGCGATGGCCCGCGAGCCCGGGGATCGCCCTTCGGCGCTCAAGCTGGGTGAAATGATCCAGCAGGCCCAAGCCGATCTTGGGCTGGCTGTTGATGCGATGGCGCTGCCGGAAGCCAACGGTGAGGAGGGAATTCGGTCGGCGCGCCGGATACCGACGGGGGCGCGTTCCGGGGCGGAGCGCTACGGACCGGGCCGGGTGCCGGTTCTGCCGGCCGGGCTGGTGGGACGCCGCGACGAGCTGGCGCAGTTGCGAAAGTCGTTGTACAGCTCGCGGCTGGTGACGGTGACGGGCATGGGTGGAGTCGGAAAAACCACGCTCGCGATCGCCGCGGCCGGCCAGTTGCGCGCCGAGTTCTCCGATCAGGTGTGGCTCGTCGAGCTCTCCGAGCTACGCGACGGCGACATGCTAGCTGAGGTCGCCATCGCCGCCCTGGGGGTCTGCGATCAAACGGGCGCGCCGCCAACCGACGTGCTTGTCGAATTTCTTGGCCACGGCATGACTCTGCTGGTGATCGACAACTGTGAACCGATCATCGACGCGGTAGCCAAACAGGTCGACAACTTGCTACACCACTGCCCGCAGCTACACATTCTGGCTACCAGCCGTGAAGTCCTCGATATCGATGGGGAATCTGTCCTACCGTTGATGCCGCTCGCGGTGCCCGAAACCGATGCCGACTCCACGCTGGGCAGTCTGGCCCGCTATGACGCGGTGGAGTTGTTCGTTGCTCGCGCCCGGGCCGGGGTCCCCGAGTTCCGCCTGACCCACGCCAATGCGGCGGCGGTGGCCCGCGTCTGCGCGCGCCTGGACGGCTTGCCGCTGGCGATTGAGCTGGCGGCAGCCCGGCTACGGGCATTGTCGATCGAGCAGATCGCCGACGGTCTGGCGGACCGCTACCGCCTACTCAGCCGTGGCCACCGCGGTGCGCCCACCCGGCAACAAAACCTCGTCAGCTGTGTGGCGTGGAGCCATGACCTGTGTACCCCCACCGAACAACACCTGTGGGCAATACTGTCGGTCTTCGCCGGCAGTTTCGATCTGCCCGCCGCCCGGCATGTGAGCGCCGGCAGTTTGCTCGACGAGCAGTGTCTGGATGTGATGTGCACGCTTGTCGACAAGTCCATCCTGATCCGCACCGAGCACGATGGCCAAGTTCGGTTCCGATTGCTCGACACCCTGCGCGACTACGGCCGCACCCACCTCAGCGCTGCCGAACACCACCAACTGCGCCACCGCCACGCCGACTACTACCACCGTCTGGCGGCGCAAGCGTACAGCGATTGGTTTGGACCTCAACAAATCGAATGGTTGAGTCGTCTCACCGCAGAAACGCCTAACCTGCGCGAAGCGCTGCAATTCTGCATCACCCATGAACCTGCCACCGCGCTGGAATTGGCCGCAAATTTGCGCGAGATCTGGATTCCGCGCGGAATGTTCAGCGAAGGGTACCGCTGGCTGGATCTCGCGCTGACTGCGTTACCACCCCTACCCAGCCCCCAGGGCTCCGGCGTTGTTGATTAGCAGGCTTGTGAGCTGGGGAATTGTGGATTGAGGAGGTCTAGGCGGCGGTTGGCGGTCAAAGCGGTGATCCGGCAGGCTTCGGCGATGTTGTCGGCGCCGTTGAGGCGGTGCAGATTGATCGCGGTGTTGCGTAGCGTTGCTAGGACCTGTGCGCCGTTTCCGGTATGTGCCCTTTGACGGTCTTCGTCGAAGGTGACGTCGCGTATCCAGTGCAGGCTGTTCTCGATTCCCCAGTGTTGACGCATCCAGGTCATGATCGCGGTAGGGCGGGCGTGCTCGAACGGCAGGCTGCAGATGGCATAGACCACCTCCACGCTGCGCTGGTCGGTGGCGGTGATCAAGCGTTCACGAGTGATCCGGATGATTTGTTTTGCGTAGGGGAAGCCGATTCCTCGTGCAGCGGTGATGATTTGCAGGGTGCGGGTCTCGACACGGCCGTGGCCGCGGGAGTCGTCGGTAGCGGCTGCGGGCACCTCGGCCCAGGGCAGCGCGGTGATACGCGCAAGTATTTTGGCTTGGTTGGACTTGACGATCATCAGGTAGTGCGACTTCAAGGTGGCGCAGATCAACTTCGCGGTGACGACCTGGGTATGCATCGCATCCACGGTGACCAGCCACCGCAAGCTACCCGGCAGCAGCGTGAGCAGGGCACGTACGCAGGGAATTTCATTGCTTTTCTCGGCGACAGCGAGTTGACCGAGCACCAATCGGGCACGGTGGGCGAACACCGACACGAGATGCGTGGCTGTCGCTTTGGCGCGTAAAGCACCACGCAGCATCTTGCCGTCCAACGCGATCGGCACCAATCCACTGGGGTCGCTGCTGGCCACGTGTGCAGTGAAGTAACTGCCCATCCTGGCGTTGAGGTCGGCGGGGTCTAGCCGAGACAAAACAGCGCGGAAGGTCTTCTCACTGGGCCGCCGGAACCGGACCCCTAATTGGGCCAACACATCATCGGGAGCGGTGGCCGCCCATGTGGCAAAACCAGCATAGCCGCGCATCCCCGCGGCAGTGGCCAGAACCGCGATCGCCAACAAAGCCATCAGCGAATACCTCCGACCGCGTGGGTCCCTCGGGTCTGGCACCGAGGCCAACACATCGAGAAACTCCGATCCGATGAGCTCGCTGCGCTCACCAGGACTCCAGCGGTCGAACACCTCTGGAACCGACGACACAGGCAATACTGAAACGGTAGGCACGGGCAACTCCAGACCAACGACGAACAGTAACCAACTTGATCGTTCTCCAGATAGCCCGTGCCTACACTCCGGCCCCAATAGCGCGGCACCAAAGATCATCAACCCAGCTCACAAGCCTGCTAACCAACAACGCCGGAGCCCTGGTGTTTCCGGCCTCGTGGTGATTATGAATCGCCAATGTGAAGTGGTCGAGCGCGGACAATGGATCACCATATTTGGCCTCGACGCGGCACAATACGGCGGCTAGGTGCGTCTCGCTGTTGCGGTTACCGGTGTCCTGGGCGATCCGCAAACCACGGCGCATGGCGGCAAGGGCGCTGGCGGGGTTGGTGTCGCGGAAGGTGAATCCATAGGCAAGTAGGGCGTAACACAGCGCCGCGGGGTTGCGGGTGGCTTCGGCGGACTCGATCAACGCATCGGCCAGCTGCTCGGCTTCGTCGCATTGACCCTTGTTCGTCAAGGCCAGCACCAGACATCCCAGGGTGAGTGTGTGCGTGTCGTGACCGAGCGCGAGCTGGGTGCGGCACAACTCGACCGACTGTTCAGGGTGCCCGCTGCTGGTATACGCACCGGATGGCCACCCCTCGATGCCGAACGGCACCTCGTAGCGGTCGGTGGCCAGCAACCGGGCGGCCTCATCGGCGTAGCGGATGGCTTCTTGGACGCGCCCCGTCGTATAGCACTGTGATGCCAGCACGTGCAGGAACGCGAGCTTGGGATGATCGACCGCTCGTTCGATCGCTTCCTCGACCCACGTCAGCGGCTCAAATCTGTTCACAAAAAAGCCGAGAAATCCCACCCAGGTGGCGATGCTCGCGGCATCGTCGAGGTCATTGTTGTCGGCGGTCCAGCGAAAGGCCAGGCGCAGATTGGCGAGTTCGGCGGTGAGCCACGTGTAGGCCTCAGGTTGCCGGGGGCTGTCCCACACCGCCGCCACGTCGGGCAACCGCTGGGCGAGGTGGCGGGCATGCGCCGTTCGAGCGGCCAGTGCCTGCCCGCGGGTGACCAGTTGCTCCTCGGCGAACTCGCGGATGGTCTCCAGCATCGAAAACCGTGATCGCCCCGAAAGCCGGTCGACGATGAGCAGGGACTTGCCCACCAACGCATCCAACAAGTCCAGCAGCTCGTAGTCGTCGTGAGTATCGGCGGATCCGGCTACCGCGCAGGCGCTTTGCAGATCGAAACCACCGGCGAACACCGAGCAACGCTCTAGCAGAACCTTTTCCGCGTCGCTGAGATGGTCGTAAGACCACGCAACGGCGTGACGCAGCGTTTGGTGACGTCCCAGGCCGCGCCGAGATCCGACCAGCAAGCGGAAGCGGTGATCGAGCCGATCACGCACCTCGATCGGGGTCATCGACGCCATGCGGGAGGCGGCCAGCTCGATGGCCAGCGGGATTCCGTCAAGACGCCGGCAGATTTCGGCGATCGCGGCCGCATCCTGGGCATCGGTCGGTGCGAAGCCGGGGGCAACACTTTGGGCGCGTTCGACGAAGAGGGTGCCGGCAGCGGACACCACGCCGCCACCGACATCCAGCGACGGCACCGACCACAGCTGCTCGTCAGGCACCTCCAGCCGCTCGCGACTGGTCGCCAGGATCCGCACGGTCGTCGAACCGGCGAGGATGGCTTCGATCAGGTCGGCCGCCGCGTCACGCACGTGCTCGCAATTGTCGAACACCAAGAGCCGGACCCGTCTTTCCAGCGCCGTGGCCACGCTCTGGGTTACGGTCTTTCCCGCTTGTTGGGTAATCCCCAGCACGGCGGCCACCGCGTCGGGCACCGCGGCCGGATCGGAAACGGCGGCCAGTTCGAAAAGCCAAACGCCATCCGGGAATTGATCAGCAACACGTGTTGCGACCTCCAGCGCCAGCCGAGTCTTGCCGACACCACCGACCCCGGTCAACGTCACCAACCGATGGACCTGCAACGCCGTCTGTACCTGGCCGATCTCCGCCGCACGAGCGACGAAGCTGGTCAGCGCGGGCCGCAGGTTGCCAGGACTTGTATCCGGTGCCCGCAAAGCGGGGAAATCGGTGCGCAGGCCCGGTGCCCGAACCTGGAACACCCGCACCGGGGCAGGCAGATCCCGCAACCGGCGTGACCCGAGATCTAGCAAGTCCACTCCGCTGATCAGATTTGCTGTCGAGTCGGTCAGCAGGATTTGGCCACCGTGGCCGGTCGCCATCACCCGCGCGGCGCGATTGAGCACCGCACCGAAGTAGTCCGCGTCATGCGGCTCGGCTTCGCCGGTCGCCAGCCCCATCCGCACCGGCAACTCGAGTGCTCGCTGTGCATCGACGGCGGCATCGACGGCGGATCTCGGCGACGCGAACGCGGCGCAGACGCCGTCGCCCGTGTGCTTGAACAACCAGCCCCGGTGCGTCTGGATCGTCCGTGTGAGCACCGCATCATGGGCCGCGAGGGCGGCCCGCATCCGATCGGGGTCGGACTCCCACCGGCGGGTGGAGCCCTCAACATCGGTGAACAGGAACGTCACGATCCCCGAAGGTGGACCCCCCAGATCAGCGGCCACTAACGAAGAATGCCACACCGAAGGCGGTTCTACCTCGAACATTGCCGCAAAGTGTTCGGCTGGGCGCAGGGGCTGCACCGACCTCAGCGGCCTCGCTCGGTGACCCCCGTGACGGGTGTTTTCAACCATCTCGCTAAATTCGAGACGCCATGTCGTCGGAAGGAATCTCATGAACGCGCGTGTCGAGCAGCTGGAGTTTCAGGCGGAGGCCCGGCAGCTGCTGGATCTGATGATCCACTCGGTCTACTCCAACAAGGACTCATTTCTGCGGGAGCTGATCTCCAACGCCTCCGATGCGCTGGACAAGCTGCGAATTGAGGCCTTCCGGAATAAGGACCTCGAAGTCGACACCTCGGACCTGCACATCGAGACCGAGGCCGACAAGGGCGCGCGGACACTGACGGTGCGCGACAACGGCATCGGAATGACCCGGGCGGAGGTCGTGGACCTGATCGGCACCCTGGCCAAGTCGGGCACCGCCGAGCTGCGCGCGCAGCTGCGGGAGGCCAAGAACGACGCAGCCTCCGAGGAGCTGATCGGCCAATTCGGCATCGGGTTCTACTCATCGTTCATGGTCGCCGACAAGGTCGAACTGCTCACCCGCAAGGCCGGGGAGAGCGAGGCCACCAAGTGGGAGTCCAGCGGAGAGGGCACCTACACGATCGAATCCGTCGAGGGTGCTCCGCAGGGGACCTCGGTCACATTGCACCTCAAGCCCGAAGACGCCGAGGACGAGCTGTATGACTACACGGCGGATTGGAAGCTACGGCATCTGATCAAGAAGTACTCGGACTTCATCGCCTGGCCGATCCGCATGGTGGTGGAGAAGCGCGTCCCGGCCCCTCACGAAGAGGGTGAGGAGCCCGGCGAGGAGACCGTGGTCCTCGAAACCGAGACGCTCAACTCGATGAAGGCGTTGTGGGCCAGGCCCAAGGACGAGGTCTCCGCCGACGAGTACAACGAGTTCTACAAGCACATCGCGCATGCCTGGGATGACCCGATGGAGGTCATCGCCATGAAGGCCGAAGGTACCTTCGAGTACCAGGCGCTGCTCTTCATTCCCTCGCACGCCCAGCATGACCTGTTCAATCGGGATGCGGTCTTCGGTATTCAGCTGTATGTCAAGCGCGTATTCATCATGGGCGACTGCGACCAGCTGATGCCCGAGTACCTGCGCTTTGTCAAGGGTGTCGTCGACGCACAGGACATGTCACTGAACGTGTCTCGCGAAATTCTGCAGCAGGATCGCCAGATCAAGGCGATTCGCCGACGGCTGACCAAGAAGGTCCTGTCCACCATCAAGGATCTGCAGTCCGAGCGGCCCGAGGACTACCGCACCTTCTGGACCCAGTTCGGCAAGGTCGTCAAGGAAGGGCTGCTGGCCGACTTCGACAACCGCGAGACGCTGTTGGAGATCTCCTCCTTCGCCTCGACCCACAGCGAAGAGGAACCCACCACCCTGGCCGGCTACGTGGAGCGCATGAAGGAAGGCCAGACGCAGATCTTCTTCGCGACCGGGGATTCGCGACAGCAGATCCTCAAGTCGCCGCACCTGGAGGCCTTCCGGGCCAAGGGCTATGAGGTGCTGCTGCTCACCGAACCGGTCGACGAAGTATGGGTGGGAGTGGTCAACGAGTTCGATGGAAAGCCGCTGCAGTCGGTCGCCAAGGGCGAGGTAGACCTGGACTCCGACGGCGAAGGGAGCGAGGCCGAGCGCGAAGAGCAGCAGAAGGAGTTCGCCGACCTGCTGGGCTGGCTCAAGGAGACGTTGGGCGAACAGGTCAAGGAAGTGCGGTTGTCCACCCGCCTGACCGAGTCGCCGGCTTGCCTGATCACCGACACGTTCGGCATCACTCCCGCGCTTGCCCGCATCTACCGGGCCACCGGGCAAGACGTTCCGGTCGGCAAGCGAACGCTGGAACTCAACCCCACCCATCCGCTGGTGATCGGTCTGCGCCAGGCGCAGGCGAGCGCTGACGACGATGCCAAGAAGGAGGCGGTCAGTGAAACCGCGGAGCTGCTCTACGGCACAGCGCTTCTTGCCGAAGGCGGTGCGCCAGACGATCCGGCCCGGTTCGCCGAGCTGTTGGCGGATCGTCTGACGCGAACGCTGTAACTAACGCCGGCCCAGCTTCTCGCGGACCGTGTCGGTGAGGAATCGCCGGGCCGACACGGGGTGGAAAAGCCCTGGCCGCCTCGGTTAGTGCGGCACGCGCGTCCGCGCTGAGTTCGATGTCGGCTGCGGCAACATTGAACTCGAGTTGCTCCACGCTGGACGCTCCCGGGATGGCGACCACGCCGGGCAGGCTGATCAACCATGCCAGCGCCACCTGGGCGGGCTTTGCGTCGACGTCAGTGGCGACGGCGCGAAGCGTCTGCAGCAGCGGCTCGATCCGGCGCAGGTTCTCCGTGCCGAACAGTGGGTTGACGGCCCGAACACCGGCCGGCCGGTTGTCCACACCGTATTTGCCGCCCAGCAGCCCCTGCGCCAGTGGGCTGTAGGCGATGATGATGCGGTTCTCCCGTTCGGCGAAGGGAACCAGGTCATCGAGCGGACCGGGATGCGCCAGCGAGAAATGCACCTGGTTGCTGACGACGGGGCGCCCGAGTGCGGCGTCCGCTTTCTTCCAGCGCGCCAACGAGTAGTTGGAGACGCCAGCCGCTCCGATCCTGCCGGTGTCGAGGAGCTCGCGCATGCCCGGCATGATCACCGAATCGGGGACCACCGGGTTGGGCTGGTGGATCTGATATAGCGGGATGCGGTCGAGCTGCAACCTGCGGGCACTGGCCCGTTCGCGCTGCTTGACCACCGCCGGAAACGGCGCCACGGGCATGATCTTGCTGGCTACGACCACTTCGGCGCGCTCGTCGCCGAGTGCCTCGCCGAGAATCCGCTCACTCTTGCCCAGTCCGTAGACCTCGGCGGTGTCGAACAGGGTGACTCCCAGCGCACAAGCGCGCGCGACGATGTCGCGGGCGGCGCCGGAGGCGTACCGGTCCCCATAACCCCACTCGCGTGAGCCGAACTGCCAGGTGCCCAGCCCGATCCGGCTGACATTTCCGATTCCGTCGACCTCGAGGTGTTTCATGGTTCACACGGTACTGAGCGGTCTCCCTGCGTCTGGGCGGTGAGGGTGCGCAGAATGCCGGTCAGCACGGCGTGTCTTCGTGCAGACACGCACGCTCGCGGCGACGGCGAGTGCCGTCAGCGCGCCCTATTGACTGAGTCGACGTAGGGCGCGAGCAGGTGCGCCATCCCTTTGGCGGCCTCATCGGCATCACTCGGGGGCAGGGCGAGGTAGCTCAGGGCAGCCCGTACCACCGCCTGGCCCATCACAGCCGCGTCGTCTTCGTTGGCGTTTACCCAGCTGTGCTGGAAGGTCTGGGACAGCTGTTCGGTGGCATGATCGACCAGGAACTGACTCTCGACGGTGATCAAACGCAGAATGTCGTTGGGTGCGTCTTCAGTTCGCAGCACCTGGGCTAGGGGGTCGTTGGCGACGCGGTGGAAGAAATCACTGAACACGGTCTGCATAGCGCTGTAGCCGTTGCCGTGGTTTTCGCTGATCGCCGTTTGCATTCCGGTGACGATGCTGTCGGTCAGGCGCAGGGCGTAGTGGCGCGCCAGGCCCCGGCGCGACTGGAATTCGTTGTAGAGGGTGCCCCTGCTGATGCCTGCGGCGGAAGCCACATCGGCCATGGTGATCGACGACCATTTCTTGACCAGCAGCAACCCGTGCATCGCGTCGAGAACCCCGTTATGCATCAGATTCGCAGCGATGCTGCGATACGGATTGCGGGTTCGATGCTCGGGGTCGACCATGTAGCTGAGATTAGTGCGCATTGATAGTGCCTTCGACTTTCGGTCCACAATGTTGTTTTGGGTAGGCGCCGCCCGTGCATTTGCGAGAATGTCGACGACGACGGTCCCGCCCGAATTAACTCCGATAGGTCCTCGCGGGCCGGTTGTGACAACCGAAATGGCTACTGAAGGTTGCTATCTGGGGATATGGCCATACATGTCCGCATGGCCATATCCGGTGGGCTGATGGTGCTAGGTCCGGCTGACTTCGATCATCTCGAAGTCCGACTTTGCGGCGCCGCAGTCCGGGCAGCTCCAGTCGTCGGGAATGTCGTCCCAACGTGTTCCCGGGGCTATGCCGTCTTCGGGCCAACCTTGTGCCTCGTCATACTCAAACCCGCACTGCACGCAGCGATACAGCTTGAAATCGGTTGACATGTCAGGCCTCCTGTAGCTTGAAGTCGATCTTCTCCCGGACGCCGCAGTCTGGGCAGTTCCAAGTTTCATCGACATCGGCCCAGCTGGCGCCCGCCGGATACCCCTCGCGCGGGGCACCGACAGCTTCATCGTAGACGTAGTCGCACACCGGGCAGTGGTAAGCGGCCATCACCGGACACCGTAGGTGGCGAGGATCTTGTCGCGCTTGCGCGGATCGATGTTGACCTTGGTGATGTCGCCGTCGTAGTGCTCAATGACGCGGTGGTCCATCAGCTTCCGCCACAGCGGCGGGAAGTAGGTCAGCGTGATCAACGTGGCATAGCCGCTGGGCAGGTTGGGGGCGCCGTCCATGCTGCGCAGCGTCTGGTAGCGGCGTAGGGGATTGGCGTGGTGGTCGCTGTGCCGCTGCAGATGGTACAGGAAGATGTTGGTGACGATGTGGTCGGAGTTCCAGCTGTGCACGGGTGCGCAGCGTTCGTAGCGCCCCGAAGCGGTGCGCTGCCGCAGCAGCCCATAGTGCTCGAGGTAGTTGACCGACTCCAACAGTGATGCGCCGAACAGTCCCTGAATGATCAGGAATGGCAGCACCTGCCAGCCGAACACGGCGGTCAGCGCGCCGAACAGAACCACCGACATGATCCAGGCGTTGAGCACATCGTTGCACATGCTCAGGGTGGGCTTGTTGATGCGTTGCATGCGGCTCTTTTCCAGCTCCCATGCGGACTTGAGCGAGCCGAACATGCTGCGCGGGAGGAACATCCAGAAGCTTTCACCGAACCGTGCGCTGGCCGGGTCCTCCGGGGTGGAGACGCGGACGTGGTGGCCGCGGTTGTGCTCGATGTAGAAGTGGCCATACAGGGTCTGGGCGAGGGTGATCTTGGACAGCCACCGCTCCAGGTTCTCGCGTTTGTGTCCCAATTCGTGGGCGGTGTTGATGCCCACCCCGCCGACGACTCCGATGGTCATGGTGAGACCGATCTTGGAGATCAGGCCCAGTCCTGCGCCCAGTCCCAGCCAGCTCAAGTTGTCGGCCGACCACAGGTAGCAGGCCAAGACGAGGCTGACCATCTGCAGCGGAATGAAGGCGTAGGTGCAGTAGCGGTAGTACTTGTCGTTCTCCAGGCGCTCCATCACTTCGTCAGGAGGGTTCTCGCCGTCTGGGCCGAAGAACACATCCAGGGCCGGTAGCAGCAGGTAGAGCAGGAACGGTCCGATCCACCACAACACCGGAGTGACGGCGGTCCAGCCGAGCTTGCCGAACACCCATGCCAGCGCGAGGCTTGCCGGCAATGCCGTCGGCAGCACCAATCCCACCAGCCACAGGTATCGCTTCCGGTCTCGCCATTGCTGGACCGGATTTTCCGACTTTGGTTGCGCCACGGACGTCATGACGATCCTTTCTCAGTGTGGTCACTGCCCTGATCCAGGTAGTGCGGCCAGCGCACCGGAGGGGCGACCGCTGGCATGTTTTGAACATATCAGAGGATTTGTGCAATCAATAGATAAATTTCTAGATTTGTTCAAACTGCCTGATCGTGCGGTGCCCACCGGGCCGTCGCGCTGTTTGACCGCGACGCCGATCGGGTATCAAGTTCGCCATGGCTGGCACCGCCGTTGCTCCCACACCCACCGGTGAGGTCTGGCCGGGCCGGGCCTACCCGCTGGGTGCGACGTATGACGGTATGGGTACGAATTTCGCGATCTTCAGCGAAGTCGCTGAGCGGATCGAGCTGTGTCTGTTCGATGCGGACGACACGGAGAGCCGGGTCGAACTGCCTGAGGTTGACGGGTTCGTCTGGCACGCGTATGTGCCGGCCATCGACCCCGGCCAGCGTTACGGATACCGCATCCACGGTCCCCACGATCCCCGCGCCGGGCACCGGTGCAATCCGAACAAGCTGCTGCTGGACCCTTATTCGAAGGCGATCGAAGGCACATTCGCCTGGAACCAGTCGCTGTTCGGCTATACCTTCGGTGACCCCGAGAGCCGCAATGACGAGGACTCCGCGGCCAGCATGCCCAAAGCGGTGGTGATCAATCCCTATTTCGACTGGGCAAACGATCGGCCCCCCGACCACCACTACGCCGACACGGTCATCTACGAAGCACACGTGAAAGGCCTGACACAGACCCATCCGGACATACCCGAACAGCTACGTGGCACCTATGCCGCGGTGGCGCACCCGGCAATCATCGACCACCTCAAAAGCATCGGTGTCACCGCGATCGAGCTGATGCCGGTACACCGTTTCGCCAACGACTCGACGTTGGCCGACAAGAATCTCTCGAATTACTGGGGCTACAACACGATCTCGTTCTTTGCGCCCGACCCGAAATATTCCAGCGCCATGCTGCCAGGGGACCAGGTTCAGGAGTTCAAGGCGATGGTGCGCGCCCTGCACGAGGCGAACATCGAGGTGATCCTCGATGTCGTCTACAACCACACCGCCGAGGGCAACCATCTGGGGCCCACGCTCTCTATGCGTGGTATCGACAACGCCGCCTACTACCGGCTGGTCGATGATGACATGCGTTACTACGTGGATCACACCGGAACCGGCAACAGCTTCAATGTCAGCCATCCGCACTCGCTGCAGCTGATCATGGATTCGTTGCGCTACTGGGTCACCGAGATGCATGTTGATGGCTTCCGGTTCGATCTGGCGGCTACCCTGGCGCGCGAGTTCTATGAGGTCGATCGGTTGGCGGCGTTTTTCGAACTCGTGCAACAGGATCCAACCGTCAGCCAGGTCAAGCTCATCGCCGAGCCGTGGGATGTGGGCCCCGGCGGCTATCAGGTGGGCAACTTTCCGCCGCAGTGGACGGAGTGGAACGGCAAGTACCGCGACACCGTTCGGGACTTCTGGCGCGGTGAGCCGGCCACGCTCGATGAGTTCGCCTACCGATTGTCCGGATCGGCCGACCTCTACGAGCACACCGGGCGAAGGCCGGTTGCTTCGATCAACTTAGTCACCGCCCATGACGGGTTCACACTGCGCGACCTGGTGTCCTACAAGGACAAACACAACGAGGCCAACGGGGAGGACAACGACGACGGCGAGGGCCATAACCGCTCGTGGAACTGCGGTGTGGAAGGGCCCACCGATGACCCCGCGATCAATGCGCTGCGGGCCCGTCAGCAGCGCAACCTCATCGCTACTCTGATGCTGTCGCAGGGTGTCCCGATGATTTCGCACGGTGACGAGCTCGGGCGTACCCAATACGGGAACAACAACGGATACTGCCAGGACAGCGTGCTCACCTGGATCGACTGGTCCGACGTCGATACCGGCCTGCTGGAGTTCACCCATGCGGTGTCCGCACTACGTGCCAACCACCCGCTATTCCGTAGGCGGCGCTTCTTCAACGGAAAGCTGGTCGGTCGCCGTGGCGAAGCGGGGCTGCCCGACATCGCTTGGTTCGCCGCGGATGGATCAGAGATGGCTGACGAGGACTGGGGGGTCGGTTTCGCCAAGTCGATCGCCGTTTTCCTCAATGGTCAGGGCATCGCCGACCGGGACATGCGTGGCCACCGAGTCCTCGATGACTCGTTCATCCTGTGTTTCAACGCTCACTTCGAGCCCATCGACTTCACCCTCCCGCCGGTGGAGTTCGGCAACGGTTGGCGGGTTGTGGTCGCTACCGCTGCCGCAACAGCGACTTCGGCCGGGGCTCTGCCGGCGGCGGCCACGATCGTCGTTGACGCGCGCAGCAGCGTGGTGCTGCAAGCGGTCACCGAGTAGACGTCGGCGATCTTCGGGCCACCGAACGCCTTACGCGGTCCGGGTACGGTCGATACGCTGTGGCTTGCGCGGGGCTCTTCGCGCAGCGTCGATGCGACCTTGCGCGCCGTGGATCGAAGGGAATCGCGCTGGCATCCTTCCAGGCCATGGCGCCGGGGGGAGTGACATCGGCTGGTGAAGTCGGGTTATGTCAAACACCGTGGTGATCGGAGCCTCGAGCGGGCTGGGGCGCTGCATTGGTGTTGGACTTGCGCGGCGTGGCGATCATGTCGCACTTCTGGCCCGGCGGCGCGAGCGAACGGAGGCCGCCGCCAAGGAAGCGGGGCCGGGGACCGTCGCCGTCGAATGCGACGTTACCGATGAAGCGTCGTGCCGATCGGCGCTCGCCGCGGCGGCCGACGCGCTTGGGGGGATCGACAACCTCGTCTACGCCCCCGCCATCAGCCCCCTCGTTCGGCTGGCCGAAACCGACGCCGACACCTGGCGGCGGGTCTTTGACACTAACGTCATAGGCGCGTCGCTCGCGACGGCGGCGGCGTTGCCGCACCTGAGGGCCGCCGCGGGCAAGGCGGTCTATCTCTCCTCGGACGCCGGGCAGCCACGCGCCCCCATGGCCTGGTCTGGGTGCCTACGGCGTCAGCAAGGCGGCACTGGAACGACTCGTGGAGGCGTGGCGAGCCGAACACCCGGAAATCGGGTTCACCTGCGTCATCGTCGGAGAGTGCGCCGGCGGCGAGGGCGATGCTCAGACCGGCATGAACATCGGCTGGGATAGAGAGCTAGCCATGAAGGCCTATCCGCTTTGGCTGGCGCGTGGCTGCATGCCAGGCAAGTTGATGCCGGTCGAGGACTTGGTCAACATCGTGCACTCGATCCTGCGCACCGACGCGGCTACCTCGATACCGGTCGTCATTGCCCGGGGCGCATCCGCTCCGGCCGGGGTGCTGGATGCGGGTAAGTCCTAGACTGAAAAATGTTGTTCCAGTGCGTGATTCAGTGAAGATTCGGGACCGTGATGAGTGACGAGGCGTTGGTTGCGGTGGTGACCGGGGCGAGCCGTGGGGCCGGGCGTGGTATCGCGGCGGCTCTGGCCGCGCGGGGCTGGCGGGTGTATGCGACGAGCCGCAGCGTCGCCGACGCGCCGCCCGGGGGAGTCGCGGTCCGGGTCGACCATCGCGATGACACGGCCACCGCCGCGCTGTTTGAGCGGGTGCAGCAGGAATCGGGCCGCCTTGATCTGCTGGTCAACAATGCCGCGGCGATCTCCGATGACTTGGTCGACCCCAAGCCGTTCTGGGAGAAGCCGCTTGCGCTGGCCGACGTACTCGATGTCGGTCTGCGGTCCTCTTATGTCGCATCCTGGTATGCCGCACCGCTTCTGGTGGCCGGCGGCCGCGGCCTGATCGCCTTCACCTCGTCACCGGGGTCGGTGTGTTACATGCACGGCCCGGCGTACGGGGCGCAGAAGGCCGGTATCGACAAGATGGCCGCCGACATGGCGGTGGACTTTCATGACACCGGCGTCGCAACGGTGTCGATCTGGATGGGCATCCTGCTGACCGAGAAGCTGCGAGGCGCATTCGGGCAACACCCAGACGGTCAGCGCACGCTCGCCAAGACCGCTGAGCACGCCGAAACCCCAGAATTCACCGGCTATTTGATCGATGCACTGTATCGGGATCCCGCTCTGGGCGAGCTGAGCGGACAAACCGTGATCGGCGCCGAGCTTGCCGAGCGCTACGGCATCACCGACGAGGGCGGACGCCGCCCGCCGTCTCACCGGCACATCTTGGGTGCACCGCGAACACCGAGCACCGTTGTGGTGCGGTAGCGCTCCGGCCCGGCTACCCGCTAATCAGACCCCACAACCCGGAGCCGTCCGCGTGCAGTGCGGCCTTGGTCACCTGCTCGTCCCAATAGTGGACCGAGCCGAACTCCGAACGCCAAGCCAATGCCGCGCGCGTGAATTCGTGCAGCCGGTGCTCTTCGGTGGTGCCGATGGCGCCATGCACCTGGTGGGCGTTGCGCACCACGACCGAGACGGCGTGGCCCACGCACGAGCGGGCAACCGCGACAAGAAAGTCCAAGTTCTGCGCCGACCATTGACTGGTAACGGCCTTGGTGAGTGCGGCCTCGGTCGCTGCCCTGGCCAGCGCGGTCTCGGCGGCGATGTCGGCGATTAGATTCTGTACCGCCTGGAACTTGGCCAGCGGACGGCCGAACTGGACGCGTGAGCTCACGTGCTCAACCGACAGATGCAGAATCTGGTCCAGCGCCGCGCAGACCTGGATCGCCCGCACCAGTGCCGACTTGAACTTCAGCGTTGAAACCACGGCTCCGGTGGTGGGCACACCCCGAAGGTCGAGATGGTCGGCACGGACCGTGTTACGCGGTTCGCCGATCATGTTGGCGCCGGGAGTGATAGTGAGTGTCTGCGCATCGACGTCGGCAAGGCGGTATTCGCCAGCCGATTGCCTGATCACCACGATGCGGTCGGCGTGAGAGGCCCATGGAACCTCGGTAGCGACCCCATCGGCGTCGAGTAGACACACCGTTCTTACCGCGGCGTCGGCGCCCATGTCATGGGCATCGAGCAACCAGCGAGCCAACAGATCATGTTCGGCCAACGGAATTCGCACCGCGTTGCGTACCGCTGCAGCTAGCAACTCGGCCGCCTCATACCAGCTGGCCCCGCTGCCGCCGCTGTCTTCCGCACCGGTGAGACGGGCCAGGCCAAGCTGCTCGAGTCGCTGCCACAGCGCCGGATCGTGCCGGCTTGCCTCGGTGGGGGGATGCGACGTACGGTACTGGGCGAAGACCGCCTCCATCATGTTCACCAGGGCGGGGTCGACGGTGTGCACGGTGGCGCTCATCGCAGTCCCAATCCCCGCGCGATGACACCGCGCAGCACTTCGTTGGTTCCGCCACGCAGGGTGAAGCCCGGCCGCTGGTCCAGCGCCGCGGTGACCAGGGCGGCGAACTCGGGATCGCGCGGGCGGTGCGGGGCGCCCGAGTCGGCCAGGTCGGTCGAGTCGGCCAGGTCGGCGAGTTCGGCTATGTCGCTCTCGGTGCTGGTGCCCAGCACCTTGACCACCGCCGCAGGTAGGTCGGCGGGATCGTTGCGCTCAAGTGCGCCAGCCACCGCGGCGGACATCTGGTGCAGGCCGGCGATGCGCGCCACCAGTCGCCCGAGCTGCTGGTCGCGGGTAAAGCGTTGCTCGGCCATGCTTTCGGCGGTAGCAGCCAGCAATACGAAGGTGGACAGGAAGCGCTCTGGTCCACTGCGCTCGAAGCTGAGTTCCGATGTCACCTGCGTCCAGCCGTTGCCGATTGCCCCGAACACCATCTCGTCGGGTACATGGGCGTTGTCGAGGATAACCTCGTTGAAGTGGTGGGCGCCATTCATGGAGATGATCGGCCGGGTCTGGACCCCCGGCCCGCGTAGGTCGACGATGAATTGACTTAGCCCGGCATGCCTGTGGTCGGGGTCCACCGGCGCGGTGCGCGCGAGCACGATGAACGCGTGGGCGCGGTGTGCCCCCGAGGTCCATACCTTTGTGCCCGACAACAGCCAACCGCCCTCGCCGCGTACCGCCCGGGTCCGCACGCTGGCCAGATCGGAACCGGAATCGGGCTCGCTCATGCCGATGCCGAAAAAGCACTCACCGCGCACAATCCGAGGCAGGAAGTGCGACTTCTGCAGTTCGGTCCCGTACTTGAGCAGTGACGGCGCGATTTGACGGTCGGCTATTCAATGGGCGGCCACGGGTGCACCGACGGCCAGCAGTTCTTCGGTGACGACGAATCGTTCCAGGAACGTGCGCCCGTGTCCGCCGTACTCGACGGGCA
The DNA here is from genome assembly GCF_002355775.1 of Mycobacterium ulcerans subsp. shinshuense. Lineage (NCBI taxonomy): Bacteria > Bacillati > Actinomycetota > Actinomycetes > Mycobacteriales > Mycobacteriaceae > Mycobacterium > Mycobacterium ulcerans. The sequence goes on from NZ_AP017624.1 coordinate 2,041,647, forward strand.
CGGTCATGCCCAACCAGCCGCGGTCGGCGAGCGTGGCGGTGAAGTCCTCATCCCACGCCGACAGCCAGGCATCAACCGAGGGGGTGAACCCGCCGGCGACGGACTGCTCGGCAAGAAATGCGCGGACCTCGCCGCGCAGGACATCGGCCCGGGGGGAATCGAGGGCCCCCGCGGGTGGCACCAACCGGGGCAGCGCCATCAGCGCGTCCGCCACTTCGCAATGCGTTGTTGGTGTTCGGGGTCGCGATGGGCAAGTGGTTGCATGGCGGCGGCCATCCCCAGCGTCGACTCGAGCGAGCCGACCCGGGACTCTTGCAGCAGTCGCTTGGCCATGCGCAACGCGTGCGCGGGGTTCTTGACGATCCGCTCGGCCAGCTCCTGTGCCTGCGGCAGCAAATCGTCGTGGGGCACCACCCGGCTGACCATGCCCCATTCGAGAGCCGTTGCGGCATCGATGCGGTCGCCGGTCAGCGTCATCTCCGCGGCGCGCTCGTAGCCGATCGCACGCTGCAGAAACCAGGTGCCGCCGTCGCCGGGGATGATGCCGAGCGCGACGAAGCTCTCCGCGAACGAGGCTCGCTGCGATGCGATCCGGATGTCACACATCATCGCCAGGTCGCAGCCCGCGCCGATGGCCGCGCCGTTGATCGCACCGATGAGCGGGACTTCGAGACGGGCCAGTGCGCGCGGAATGCGCTGGATTCCGTCGGTGTAAGCCTGCCGCTGTTCGAGCGCGTCCAAGCCGAACATCCCGTCGCGGTTGGCCATTTCCTTGACGTTGCCGCCCCCCGAAAAGATCTTGCCGGCCCCGGTGAGAATGACCGCGCGGACGCTGGTGTCGATGTTCGCGTCGTCGACCGCGGCCTCGAATGCCGCGATGAAGTCCCTTCCGGTGATCGCGTTGCCCACATCGGGCAGGTTGATCGTCCAGGTCCGGATCGGTCCGTTGGTCGTGATGTCCAAGGCGGTGTTCATGAGGGCAACTGTAAGGAGTTGGTCCCCCACGTGGACCGGGCGGGCGCTGCCAGTGCCACGCTGTTCAACCATGACCGACATGACCAAATACGGTCCGTGGGCGGTGATCGCCGGCGGTTCGGAGGGGGTAGGCGCCGAGTTCGCCCGGCAGCTGGCTGGCGGCGGGCTGAATCTGGTGCTGATCGCGCGCGCATCCGGGCCGCTGGCCGATACGGCGCGACGCTGCCGGGAGACCGGCGTGCACGTGCGCACGATTGCCGTGGATCTCGTTGATCCCGAGGCGGTTGCGCTGATCTGCTCCGAGACGGCCGACCTCGAGGTCGGCTTGTTGATCTACAACGCGGGCGCCAACACCTGCCGGGAACAGTTCCTCGATGCCGAGCTAACCGAACTGGGTCGGGTGATCGACCTCAACGTGACGCGGATGCTCGAACTCGTGCACCACTTCGGGCGGCCGATGCGGGCGCGCCGCCGCGGCGGCATCTTGCTGGTCGGTTCGACGGCGGCCACCTACGGAGCGATGCGGCAGTCGGCATACGCCGGTGCCAAGGCGTTCAGCCGGCTGTTCGCCGAAAGCCTCTGGCTAGAGCTGCGCGAAGCCGGGGTGGATGTGCTTGAACTCGTGCTGGGGGTGACCCGCACGCCGGCGATGCAGCGGGCCGGGCTGAACTTCGATGCGCCGGGAATCTTGGTTTCCGATCCGGCCGACGTAGCCCGTGAGGGTCTGGACAACCTGGCCAACGGTCCGGTTGTCATCGCCGGTGACAACGCCGCACACGTGCACCGCGGCAGCGGAGCGGACCGGGCGGCGATCGTCCTGCGCGCGCACCGGGCCATGCAGGCGCTCATCGGTTCGCCCCCGCCACCTCCCAAAGGGGATCGCGCATGACCGATGCCGCCGATCTGGTGGCCCGGTTTGCGCGGATCAACTGCTTCCTCCGGTGACGAAGCAGCGGCTATTGCCGGTGTCGAGGAACACTTCGTCGACGGCGGACTGGTCGACGGTCGGAAACTCGAAACGATGCACTTGTTGGCCGGCTTCGATGACGGCCTCTTGGGACTCGTTGCTGCCGTCCTTCTTGCGCACCACCGCGGTCACCTTGCCGGACTTCGACATGTCTTGCGGCTCATGGAAATACCACACTTCGATACCCGATCCGGACGAAGTGGGCTGCCAACCGTCGGAATAGAAGCAGGCCGGGTTTCCCTCGGCGTCCGGTGGTGGGGGCGGGCATATCGACAGTCCGACGCACGGTGCGGTGGTGGTTGGGCTCGCGCCGGTGCGCGTCGTCATCGGGGTGGCCGGGTTGACGGCCGATGTCGACGAACTCGGAGCAGATGCTGCCGGTGGTGCGGGCCCCCCGGATGCGCATCCGGCGATGACCGCGCAACCGGCCAGGATGATGACCGGCAACCGGAATGCCTTTGACATGACTGCCCTCTCCGCGCCGCGACTCGTCGGACCACTCTTCGGGAGATTATGTCGCCTGCAAACTCCGGCCGGCGGCCAAAACAGCCAATTGGCGACGACAGAATCTGGGCGTCATCTGGGCATCGGCGAATTAGCGGACCGACGACGTCGTCTGGTGCGTGCCAGGTCACGCGCTAGAGCGCGCGCTGCGTTGCTCGATGACGTGTGCGCTGCGGCGCAGTCTTTCGCCGAGCTTGCGAATGCCGGCGCCGTCGAGGTTGGCAAATACCGTGGCCATCACGGTCATGGTGGCCGAACCGTCGGGCCCGCGGATCGGCGCCGAGATCGTGGCGATACTGTGGGTGGCGCCGCTGGTCGGCTCCTCATCCAAGACGTCGATGATGGCCAGGTCGGCATAAGCGCGGGCCAATTGGGTGGTGATCTCATCGACCTCGCCGTCGGCGCTGAGCGCGCGCAACGCCGTGTAGACCCGAACGTACTGCCGGGTGAGCCGTTCGACGACGAAGCCGCGCCGTTGAATCTGGTTGAGTACTAATGTCATTCGCTGCAGAAACCGGGGGTTTGGCGCCCCGAATGCCCGCAGCCAGTCTTGCTGGGCATCCGGGCTCCACCAGGCGACATAGTCTCGTCCGATCGGAGTCACGAACGGTGTGCGCATACCCCGCGAGATCCGCGGTCCGCGCGGGCACTCGCCGACGGTGTCGATGACAACCAGCGTGGCGTCTTCCCGGCGGGCCAGCATCACTTGGGTGCCGGTGGCGGCGGCCAGCTCTTGCAGATCGCCTCGGTGTAACTGTGCGGTGGTCGGCGTGTCCAATCCGGCGATGGCCGGCCCCCAGCTGTAGCGAAACGTTTCGGGATCCCTGATCACCCACTCCCGCGCGGCCAGCGTGGTCAGGATGGCGTGACCGGTGGCGCGGCTGATGCCGAGGCCGCGGCAGATTTCGGCCAGCGAGAACTGCTTGGCCGAATTATGGCCGAGCAGTTCCAGCACCGCGATGACCCGCTCGGTGGGCGGGGACAAGCCTTGACTGGAAACTGAGGCTGGGTCTACGGTGTCCGTCAAAATATCGAACGGTATGTCGATATTTCGACAGACGCAAGGGCCGGTGGTGAGGGCATGAAATGCGGCAAATGGGGACGCGCCGGTGTCGCCCGGGAGCAGACGACGGGGTCGACGAGACGGGCCGGGCGATGCGGATGACCGCACTGGCCAGTCCCACCACCGACCGCTTTTTGCCCGGCGCTGGCGAAGAGCGCCGAGTCAGCTCCTCGACGTGGCGGGCGTTCGCGGTGTGGACCGCGATCTTCTGGGGCGCAACCGCGATCTTTGCGGCGCTGTTCTACCTGGGCGTGCTGGACTTCACGACCAGCACCAAAACGTCTCTTTACGGCATCAGCATCTGGCTCAACGGTTGGTTCATCCCGCTGCTGCTCCCCGGGGCGCGCAAGCGGCCGCGGATGGCGCTGTTTCACGAGTGCCTGGTGTTGTGGATGGTTTCCTACGCGATAACCAACCTGCTCTGGGAGATCCCCTGGGTGATCTTTTCGCCGTTTGTTTTCCACGACCTGCACACCCTGGGCGATATCGTCGCCTACACCCCGTGGCTGCGCGAGAACGTCCTGCACATGTACTGGTGGGACCTGGCCTCATTTGGTTCGGTTGACCTTCGTACGGTCAATCACAATCCGACGTTCTTCACCCTGGAGATCTATGCCTTCGTCAACATCGCCGGCGCGCTGGCGTTTTGGCGGCTCAACAAGAGACGCTCGCCGATGCGGTACCTGATCCCAGTCCTGGGAGCAGGAGAATCGGTGGTGGCTACCTTCATCTTCTCGTTCAGCGGAGTGTTCGGGGGCTTCAAGAACATGGCCGGCGGCGTGGCCGATACCCTGCTTGCGCTGGCGTGGACCCAATATCAGTACTTCGTTTTCCCGCTCGTCTTCGGGTGGCTGGGATGCAAACTCCTGTACGCGGATTGGCGCCGGTTGAGCGGGTCGACGGGGCCCGCGCGGGTATCCCTGAACCGGACTGGCCAGCCGGCCGGGGACGGGTGAGAGATCGTTGAGCTGGGTGCCGCCGGCGCCGCGGTCGAAGCGGTATCAGGCCGCACTGACCCGATAGATCTCGATCTGTTCGGGGAGGCCCTTGAGTTGCTGGGGGCCAAGGCTTTCGAAGGTCAGGCCGGAGCCGGCGGTCAGATCGCGCACGGTGCGGCTGGCGAACACTTCGCCGGCATCGGCCAGCGCGCCGATGCGGGCGCCGATGTGTACCGCCATGCCGCTCCACTCCTGGCCCCGTCGCTCACACTCGCCCGTATGTATTCCGGCGCGGATCGCGATGTTTAGGGCAGCAAGGGCCGGGACCAGCTGCAGGGCGCAGCGAGCCGCCTTCGTTGGTGCATCAAACAGCGCGAAAACACCGTCGCCAGTGTGCTTGGCGCGGGTGCCGCCGTAGCGCAGCAGTAGGTTGTCGACCACGCTGTCATGGCCGTTGAGCTGGTGACGCCATGCCGTATCGCCCATGGTGCTGAGCTTCTCGGTGGAACTCACGATGTCGGTGAACAGCACGGTCTTCAGCACGCGTTCGTCGGCCGGCGCACCCGACTCCCCGGTGAAGAAGTCGAGCACCTCCCGGGCCAGATCGTCGATGATGTCGAACGGAGTGTGGGGACCGGGCGGCAGGAGGCGAAACTGAGCGTTGGGAATTGCCGCCGCCAGTGCCGCCGAGGATTCCAGGGGTACGAGTTGATCACCGGGGCGCGCCAGGACCAATGTGGGAACGCGGATCGAACCCAGCACGGCACGGACGTCGGTCGCCATGAAGGCCTGCCACCACAGTTTCGCCATCGAAGGGCTTGACACCGACCTTTGCAGCCTGCCGAATAGCTCTCGCATTCCGGGCACCTCGGCCGCTTGACCGTAGAACAGTTCCGCCAATGCCCCTCGGCCCCAGTCATCTTCGATCGCGCAGAGCTGCGACTGCACCTCAGCGGGGGTGAATCCCCAGGGAAAGTCCGGCAGATCTTGGGAAAACCGTGCGGCGGTACCGAAGAGGCTCAGCAAGCCCACCCGGTCCGGGTAGGTTGCGGCGAACAAGATGCTCACGGCGCCGCCCTCGCTGGTACCCCAGAGTGCGGCTGGGTCGAGTCCCACCGAATCGACGATGGCACGCAGATCTTCTAGGCGCTCGTCCAGCGAGAGCAGATGCGTCGCCGGGTCCGAGAGGCCGGTCCCACGTCTATCCCACACCACCAGCCTGACCTGTTGGGAGGCGCGCTCGATGCCGGGCGCATAGGGACTGCCTGGTTCGTCGATCGTGTCGACGTTACTGACCATCCACCCCGGCACCCAGATCACCGTCGGCCCGGACTGCCCGAACACCCGGTACGCCAGGTGCACGTGGCCATTGCGGGCGTACCGGACTCGATCGTCCCTCATCCAACGATGGTGACACCACAACGGTCACCCGCGCGCGGGACTCTGGTACTTCTACGCGCCGGTTTTTGGCCGTCGCCGCGATTAGGCAAAACCGGGGCGAGATCCGGTGCGGGACGCAGCTGACACACTGAGGTGTGGCTGAAATCGACTTCACTGCGATCGCGCCGATCTTGACCGTCCGGAGTCTAGATGCGGCGCTGGCCCGGTATCGCACGCTGGGCTTCGCCGCTCGAGCCTACGAAGGTCCCGACCGGTACGGATTCGTCGACCGAGGGCAGGTGTCGATCCATCTCACCGAGTGGGCCGACCATGACCCGCTGAGCACCTCTGCCAGTGTCTACCTCTATGTCGGTGATGCCGACTCGGTCTACACGCAGTGGCAAGCGGTGGAAAACCTCGGCGGCCACTTTCATGCCCCGCACGACACGCCCTACGGATTGCGGGAGTTCGCCTACGTCGATCCTGATGGCACCTTGCATCGGGTCGGCTCACCGCTGAGCCACTGACAGGTATCGCAGCGCCACGCGCCCGAAGTCCTAAGGCCCGGGCCGGCTGGGTATTACGGCCCTAGCCCAGCACGGTCCGGGAATGATCGACTGGGCTGGCACGGCGATCTGCTCACACCTGGGCTCTCGGCGTGCTGGACTCAGAAATGGCTGGTGTCGATAGGATTTCCCGGTGGTTGGCGATACTGCGACGATGGCCCACCGGTGGATGTTGCGGGTGCGCTGGCTGATCGAACCCACCCTGGTGGTGCTCACCGTGGGTTTGTTGGTCATCGGTGGCCTCGCCTGGCTCTTCGGTGCGCGGGTGGTGGCCGACGGCTGCTGGATCGCGGCCACCGTGGTGGCCGTCGTGCCGGCGCTGACCTGGGTCGTTTTGGCGTTGCGCCGGGGTCAAGTCGGCGTGGACATCATCGCGGTCCTATCGCTGGTCGGCACCCTGCTGGTCCACGAATACCTGGCCGGTGCCTTGATTGCGGTGATGCTGGCGGGCGGGCGTGCGCTCGACGCGGCCGCGCAACGCCGTGCCACCCGGGACCTGAGGTTGTTGCTGGAGCGTGCGCCGCGGTTTGCGCGGCGACGCACCGGATCCGACGTCAGCCAGATCCCGCTGGCGGAGGTGGTCGTCAACGACATCCTGGTCGTGGGCCCGAGTGAAGTGGTCCCGGTGGACGGCCGGATCGCCGATGTGGTGGCGGTACTGGACGAGTCGGCCCTGACCGGTGAGCCGCTGCAGGTCGAACGTGGTGTCGGCGAACCGGTCCGCAGTGGTGTGGTCAATGCGGGCGGCGCCTTTGAGATTCGGGCGAGCGCGACGGCGGACGAGAGCACCTACGCGGGCATCGTACGGATGGCGCAGCAGGCCGGCGCCGAGAATGCGCCGATCGTGCGGTTGGCGGACCGTTACGCGGCCTGGTTTCTGCCGATGGCGCTGGTGCTGGCCGCGGCGTCATGGCTCGCCAGCGGCTCCGCGGTGCGAGCCGTTGCCGTGCTGGTGGTCGCCACGCCATGCCCGCTGCTGCTGGCAGCACCGGTCGCGATCGTCTCCGGCCTGTCCCGCGCCTCACGCATGGGCGTGGTGATTCGCGGTGGCGGCGCACTGGAAAACCTCGGTCACGCAACGACATTGATGATGGACAAGACCGGCACGTTGACGATGGGGCGCCCCTCGGTGGTCGACGTGGTGAGCGCACCCGGTAGCGGCGGGACCTAGCTGCTGCGCCAGGCCGCCTCGGTTGACCAGCTTTCCCCGCACGTCCTCGCCGAAGCCATCGTCACCGAGGTGCTCAATCGCGGTTTGCAGCTGTCACTGCCGGCAGACGTCGTCGAGGAGCCGGGCCGCGGTGTCAGTGCCACCATCGACGGGCGGCGCCTGACGGTCGGCAAGCTATCGGCCGACACGGCGACCGGCCCTTGGGCGCGAGCCGCGGTCAACCGCGCCCGCCTCGACGGTGCGGCAATCGCGTGGGTCTGTGTGGACGGCGACCCCCAGGGCGCGGTGTTGCTGCGGGATCCGTTGCGCCGGCAGGCGCCACGAACCATGCACCGGTTACGCCAGGCCGGCTTCACCCGGCTGATCCTGCTCACCGGCGACCGAGCCGAGCCGACTCGGGAGGTGGCCGCCATTTTGGGCCTCGACGAGGTCTATGCCGACCAGGGCCCGGCCGACAAATTCAGCGCGGTGCGCGCCGAAACCCAACGGGCAGTGACCGTGATGGTCGGCGACGGTGTCAACGATGCTCCTGCACTGGCGGCGGCCACGGTTGGGGTGGCGATGGGAGCACGTGGGGCCACCGCGTCTTCGGAGGCCGCCGACATAGTGTTGACCACCGACCGCCTCGACCGGTTGGCCGACGCGATGGATATCGCCCGGTGGTCGCGGCGCATTGCGGTACAAAGCGCCAGCGTTGGCATGGGCCTGTCACTGCTGGCCATGGCGATGGCCGCACTGGGCTGGTTGCCGCCCGCGGCGGGTGCGCTGCTGCAAGAAGGCATCGACGTCGCGGTGATACCCTCGCGCAGGACGATTCTTAGCGCGTTTGCGCTGTGCTGCCGTGCTGATGGCGCGTTGGCCGCTTCGACAATGGCACAAAGTCCCTCGCCGCAGGGACGCCATGCCCTCGTATGGCCGATGTGATTGCGCAATCGTTGAGGAGAACGACTTGCCGAAGGAGCAGCAATCATGAATGCGCATTTCCCGGATGCCGGCACGGTCCGAACTGTTCTCACCCTCGCCTCGCGCGCGCCCTCGGTGCACAACACCCAGCCGTGGCGTTGGCAGGTTGGGGCAACGACGCTGCATTTGTACGCCGACACGAGCCTGCAGCTGCCCAACACCGACCCGGAGGGGCGAGACCTCATCTCGAGTTGCGGCGCCGCCTTGAATCACTGCGTCATTGCGCTGGCGGCGGTCGGCTGGCATGTCAAGGTGGCTCGTCTGCCGAACCCGGCCGATCCGACTCACCTTGCCGCGCTGGAGGTGTCCCGCCACACCCCCGACCAGCTGAACATCACCCTGGCCGCAGCGATACCGAGGCGCCGAACCGATCGGCGCCACTACAGCTTCTGGCCGGTTCCGGTAAGCGATGTTGCCCTGATGGCGGCGCGGGCCGCCCGCTGCGGGGTATCGCTGCGGCAAGTCGACGCCACGGACAAGTTGAACGCGATTGTGGCGAAATCTGTCTGGGACCACGCCGCCGATGACGAGTATCTGGCCGAACTCAACGCCTGGAGCGGGCGGCACGCCTCGGCCTCCGATGTTCCGGCTCGCAACACGCCCGTCTCCGATCCCGCGGCGCCGCTGCCCAGCCGGCTATTCGCCGGCTCAACGTTGGTGATGCCGGCCGATGCCGCGCCCGCCGATGACAATGCGGTGATGCTGGCGTTGGGTACTCGAACCGACGACCGGCTCGCCCAGCTCCGCGCCGGCGAGGCCACCAGCGTCGTGCTACTCACCGCGACAGCGATGGGTCTGGCCAGTTGCCCGGTCACCGAACCGCTCGAGATTGCCGAAACACGCGAGTCCGTTCGGACCGATGTGTTCGGCAACAATGACTATCCGCAGATGCTGCTTCGGGTGGGATGGGCCCCGATCAACGCCGATCCACTGCCGTCGACCCCGCGACGTCCACTCGCCGAGATCGTCGAGTGGATGTCTGACCGCGAACAATGGGGCACCGAATAGCCCCCTGGTGCGGCGTACGCGGCCTCGGGCGAGCCGCACCGCGGGGACGGGGAAAGCTGTGATGGAGACGTTCAAACTGGACCCACGGGACTGGTGGATCGCTCGCATCGCCGGCCGCAACCCACTGCTTCGGCGCGCCGACCGCGTCGAAGCCTTGGTCGTGCTGATCGCGCTGGCGGCATCGCTAGTCGCAATACCGGTCGCCGCGGTGTTGGGCGCGGTCGTCTTCAACGCACGTGCTGATCAATACGCCGAGCAGGCACAGGTGCGCCACCCCGTTACAGCGGAAGTGACGGGCACGACGCGCAACCCGAACACCGAAGCCGTTGTGGTGCAAGTGCGATGGCCCGGGGCGGCCGCGCAGCACTCCGGTTCGCTGCAACGCACCAGCCCGGTCAAGGCGGGCCAGCGTATCCAAGTATGGGTGGATCGAGACGACAATCTGGTGCGGCCGCCGACACCGACTTGGCACGCCGCCGTCGACGCGGTCGGCGTGACCATGGTGATCCTGCTGAGCATGTGCGTCGTGCTGGCAGCACTGGTGGCCGCGGTCCGTACCCAGCTCGATCGAGTGCGTGACGCACAGTGGGACCGTGAGCTCGGTTGTCTGCAAGACGATGACGGCAGGACGAATCGATATTGATGAGATGGCTGGCGGGCTTCACTTCGGCTGGCACAGGCCGAAATTCAGGCGTTGTGCCCTTTGGCGTCTGTCGTGAAATAGGCTGATGAGTGTGACGATGAACAGACCCGGGACAGATTCCGGCGCCGCGTTGTTGGACATGGCCGGGCTGCGTCGCCTCGTCGAGGTGCTGATGGAGCGGCAATATCGGGTGGTCGGTCCGACCTTGCGTGACAACGCGATTGTGCTTGCCGAACTCGAGTCCGCAGACGACCTTCCGCGCGGCTGGGGTGTTGACGTGGCTCCGGGGCACTATCGGCTGCGTCGTCGCGATGACGATGCGGCCTTCGGGCACTCGGCGGGACCGCAATCCTGGAAGCAGTTCCTGCATCAGCCGCGTCAGCGGATGTGGGCCGGCACTCGAGACGGGGATGGCGCAGCCGAATTCGAGTCGGAGGCCCCGCGTTACGCATTCCTTGGCGTGCGCGGTTGTGATCTGGCGGCGATCGCGACGTTGGGCGGGGTGTTGGGTCGTTCCGACTACCCCGACAGCGCATTTGTCGGTCGCCGGCGCCAGATCTTTGTGGTAGCGGTGAACTGCACCGAGCCCGGGGGAGTGTGCTTCTGCGCGTCGATGGGCACCGGTCCCGGCGTTGGACCCGGCTACGACCTGGCGCTTACCGAGCGTGTTGGTTCCGACGGAGTCGGTTACGTCGTTGACGTCGGCAGTCCACAGGGCGCCGACGTGCTCGCCGCGCTGCCGCATCAGTCAGCCAGCAGCGGCGACGTGGCGTCGGCGCGCGCCGATGTCGAGGCCGCCGCCGACCGGATGGGACGGCAGATGCCCGAGGTCGATCTGCGTGACCTGCTGCTGCGCTCCCGGGAGTCGCCGCAGTGGGAGGAGGTGGCCAGTCGCTGCCTGACCTGTGGCAACTGCACGATGGTCTGCCCCACCTGCTTTTGCACCAGCACCGAAGACGTCAGCGATCTCACCGGCGAACACGCCGAACGCTGGCGGCATTGGGCGTCATGTTTCGAGTTCGACTTCACCTACGTCCACGGCGGCGGCAGCGTGCGCCAATCCGGCGCGTCACGCTACCGGCATTGGCTGACCCACAAGTTGGCTACCTGGCACGACCAGTTCGGCATGTCGGGCTGTGTGGGCTGTGGGCGATGCATCGCCTGGTGCCCCACCGGCATCGACATCACCGCTGAGATGAACAAGATGGCCGACGATGACTGACGCAGCGGCCGGAGTCGCAGCGCCGCCATCAGCGATGGCGCCAGTCCCGTATCGGGTGCGCAGTCGCGTTGTGGAGAGCCCGGATTCGGCGACGCTGTGCCTGGAGCCGGTCAGCGAGGCATTGCGGCGCCCGGAGCCGGGCGAATTCATGATGCTCTACGCATTCGGGGTGGGCGAGGCGGCAATCTCGATCAGTGGCGATCCCAGCGTCACAGATGGGTCGATCACCCACACGATTCGCGCGGTCGGGGCGGTCAGCCGTGCCCTGCACGATGCCGCACCGGGCAGCATCGTGGGAGTGCGGGGCCCATTCGGCACGACCTGGGGGCTTGATGAGGCGGCCGGCCGTGATCTGGTCATGGTCGCCGGCGGTGTGGGGTTGTGCCCCTTGCGCCCAGCGGTCCTGGGCGCGCTGGCGCAGCGCTCTCGCTACCGCAGGCTGACGCTGATCGTGGGCGCCCGCTCCCGGGCGGATTTCGTGTTCGCGGCCCAGCTGGAAAAGTGGGCCCAGGACCCCGATATCGAACTGCACGTCACCGTCGACGTCCCGGTTCAGGGCTGGCGCGGCGAGGTCGGTCTGGTCACCGAGCCGCTGCGCCGACTTGCCCTGGACCCCGAACACACCACCGCATTCCTGTGCGGGCCCGAACCGATGTTGCGGTTCGGGCCGAAGCTCTGCTGGCAAAAGGGGTAGCGGCCCAAGATATTCGGGTCTCATTGGAGCGCAACATGCAATGCGGTGTGGGGTGGTGCGGTCACTGCCAGCTGGGACCGCTGCTGTTGTGCCGGGACGGGCCCGTCGTCAGCTATGACGTCGCCGGACCGCTGCTACGAGTGAAAGAGCTTTAGATGGGCCCAACCACTTTGGCTGTGTGGAAATTCGCCTCCTGCGACGGTTGTCAGTTGACCCTGTTGGACTGCGAGGACGAGCTGCTCACGCTTGCCGATCAGGTGCAGATCGCCACATTCGCCGAGGCGTCCAGCACCATGGTGGGCGGGCCCTACGACGTTTCGCTGGTCGAGGGGTCGATCACCACCCATCACGACGAGCAACGTATCCAAGAGATTCGGGCCCAGTCCAAGCTGCTGATCACCATCGGTGCCTGCGCGACCGCCGGGGGAGTGCAGGCGCTGCGCAACTTCGCCGACGTCGCCGAGTTCACCTCGGTCGTCTACGCCAAGCCCGAATACATCGACACCCTGGCCACTTCCACGCCGATATCCGCGCACGTCAAAGTCGACTACCAGCTGCACGGCTGCCCCATTGACCGAGGGCAGCTGCTCGATACTCTCGAGGCGCTGCTGATCGGGCGTAAACCGCGGCTGCCGGCCAAGACGGTGTGCACGGAGTGCAAACTGCGCGGCGTGACGTGCGTGATTGTCGCCGAGGGTACCCCGTGCCTGGGCCCGGTCACCCACGCCGGCTGCGGTGCGCTGTGTCCCATGCACCATCGCGGCTGCTATGGCTGCTTCGGTCCATCGGCGGCACCGCAGACCGCGACCTTGATCCCGCTGCTGCGCCGGGACGGCATGTCCGAAGACGGTGTCGACCGGGTGTTCTCGACTTTCAACGTCACCAGTTTCGCCGCGGAGCGGAGCAAGTGATGGCACCTGACAACCGGACGCTGAGCGTCGGAACGTTGACACGTGTCGAAGGCGAAGGGGCGCTCTACGTTTCGCTCAAAGATGGCGAGCTGGACCGAGTCGAGCTCAACATCTACGAGCTGCCAAGGTTTTTCGAAGCGTTCCTGCGCGGCCGCGCGCACACCGAGCCGCCCGACCTGACCGCGCGGATCTGCGTCATCTGTCCGGTCGCCTACCAGGTCAGTGCCTGCAATGCGCTCGAAGGTGCCTGCGGTGTCGAGCTGGACGCGGACCTAATAGAGCTGCGCCGGTTGCTGTACTGCGGCGAATGGATACACAGCCACGTCCTGCACATCTGCTTGTTACACGCACCGGACTTTCTGGGCTATCCCGACGCGATCGCCTTCGCCCGAGACGAACGTGAGATCGTCGAGCGCGGGTTACGCCTGAAGAAGGCCGGTAACCAGCTGATGGAGTTCGTGGGCGGGCGGGCGATCCACCCGATCAATGTTCGGCTGGGCGGATTCTATTCCGTCCCAACTCGATCGGACTTCGCGCCGATGGCTGAGCAGTTGCGCCGCGCTCTGGTCGACGCGCTGGCCACCGTGGAGTGGGTGGCCGGGTTCGAGTTCCCCGACCTCGAGTTCGACCATGAGTTCCTGGCGCTCACTACGCCCGACCGCTACCCGATCGAGAACGGCACCATCGCGCGCAGTGCCGGACCGGTCTTTCCGGTGGCCGAATTCACCGACCACGTCGTGGAGCTGCAGGTGCCCCATTCAACCGCCCTGCATGCGACATTGGACGGCGGCTGCCATGTGACCGGTCCGCTGGCCCGCTACGCGCTGAACTCGTCGTTACTCACCCCGATAGCCGCGCAGGCCGCCGCCCGGGCCGGACTTTCCGCCCAGTGCCGAAATCCATTCCGCAGCAACATCGTTCGTGCCGTGGAAGTGGTGTACGCGATAGAAGAGGCGCTGCGGATCATCGAGAACTACCAGCGGCCGGCGCGACCGTGCGTCGAGGTGCCGGCTCGGGCCGGGGTGGGCCATGGCGTCAGCGAGGCGCCACGGGGACTGCTCTACCACCGCTACCGTATCGACGATGCCGGATTGGTGTCGGCGGCCACCATCGTTCCGCCCACCTCGCAGAATCAGGCGGCCATCGAGGCCGACCTGGCCCGGGTGGTTTCGGAGAACCTCGTTCTTGACGACGAGGTGCTCACCACCATGTGTGAACGTGCGATCCGCAACTATGATCCGTGCATCTCGTGCTCGACACACTTCCTGACACTCACCCTCGAGCGTGGATGAACGCAGCTGTCGTCGTCATCGGGCTCGGCAATCGCTACCGGCGTGACGACGGTGTCGGGGTGGCCGCCGCCACGGCGTTGCGGGAGCTGGCGTTGTCGGGCGTTCGTGTGGTGACCGACCTCGCGGATCCGATGAGTCTGCTCGAAGCGTGGTCGGGTGCCGGGCTGGCCGTGCTGATCGATGCCGCGGTCGCGACGCCAGCAACACCGGGCCGGGTGCGTCGCTGTGCTCTGGGCGACCTGGCGGCCGGATCCAGCGGGGTGAGTTCGCACCGGGCCGACGTGGCCAAGGCATACGCACTGGGACAAGCCTTGGACCGGGTGCCCGAACGGCTGGTCATCATCACCGTCGACGTCGCCGACATCGGCCACGGCGTTGGTTTGACGCCACAGGTCTTGGATGCCATTCCGGTGGTGGTCGGCCTGGCCGTCGATGAAATCGGTCGCCCGCGGCCACGCGCCGACGTGTAGCGGACGTCGATCAGGCCGGCGCGGCCGCTTCGGTGGCGGCCAGCAAGGCGATGGCGGCGACTAGCTTCTGGGTCGCCTCATCGGCGATCGAGATGAGCGCCGCCTCGCCCGTCACCGCGAGCAGCATGCCCGGATTCACCGCCTCGACCAGCACGTCGCCCGGGCGGTCCGGGTCGGCGCGAACCAAGACGTTGCAGGGCAGCAGCAGCCCGATCTCGCGGTCGGCTTCGATTGCCCGGTGCGCCAGGTCCGGGTCACAGGCGCCGAGGATCAGATAGTCCTCCATCTGCGTGCCGAGTTTGGCTTACAGCGTCGCCTTGACATCGATCTCGGTGAGCACCCCAAGCCCTTGGGCGGCCAGAGCCGCCCGGGTGCGTGCCACCGCGTCATCGAACGGGGCCGTCAACCTTGTCGATAACGCGAGGCCCATGGTGATTCCTTCCGTAGCTGACCCCGACGGTGAGGTGCCGGGCGGTGTGTCGCTCATGGTGCTAACTCAGTTGGCGCCCGAGCCGACCACCGCGTCCGTAGCGACGAGCTAGAGCTATCTGAGCATCGACGCACACCGTGTGGGCGGGTCCGAAGTCCCTTTCTCGCAGAGACATTCGTCGTGAGAGGCGGGTATGGAGCGGCTTCGCGCCGGACCGGCCGGGCCGAACGCACCGGAATTGGGAATGGCCGCCGACCCATTACTCGGGTGCAATCGCCTCGGCGACGCGTTGGGGTATCACGTTCAGCAGGGTAGGAACGACACCCGCAACTTGCATATCGGGGATCGTGATGTCGAGCGGGGCGGGACTCCCCGTGCCCGGAAGTTCGATCGTCGCGGTGATCGGTTGCGGCTGGGCCAGCACTCCGCCGAAGGGCATCCGGACCAGGACCGGCGTGTTGGCGCCGACGACGATGGGAGGCGTCAGGGGCGTCAACGGGATAGTCACCGTCTCGCTCACCGGCACCCTTAGCTCCACGACGGTTTCGCCGTTGAGGAAACCGTCCAACACGCAGGCGGGCATATCGAGCAAGGCGCCGACAGCCCCCACACCGTTTCCCGTGGCCACCGCTCCGCCGAGCACCGTCAGGCCCGTTGCAAACCCATCGAGCGTGGCGATCGGCGGGCCGATTGCGGCCAAGGCGATCGAGTTGACGACCGTGTTGGTGGCGTTGAAGTTGTTCTGCACCATTTGCGTGAGAATGGCGCCCGGCGGAAGCAGGTCGATCAGGTCCTGCTGCATCTGCGCAGGCAGTGACATCAGCGGGAGTAGCTCTCCCGCTGGGCCCTCGACGGTGATCTGCGAGAGGTTGTTGATGTTGACTCCGCTGAGGAAAAGATCCACCGCGGCTCGCGGGACGTAGTCCACCGCGTCGTTGTAGTCGCCCGCCATCACCGCTTGGTTGGCCTTGTCGACGTCGCCGAAAAAGTTGGGCAAAGTCTGCGGCAGCTCCGCGCCCGCGTTCTGCAGCGCGTCCACAACTACCTGGCCGTAGCCAACTTGCTTGCCGAGGTATCCCTGCAGCTCCGCCGGGAAATTCACGGCGTCGGCGACGGCGAGTCCGATGTTCGCCGGCAGGTTCGCCACAGTTGCGGGGAGGTCTTGCGCGGCGGCCGCGAGTCCGCCGCCTATCGTCCGGGCGTATTCGGCTTGGTTTGCGATCACCTGCTGCGCGGCCGGGAACGGATGGGCAGCCCAGTCGCTATAGATGGTCTGCAGATTGGCGCAGGTATTGGCGAACAGGGTTTGCCATGGCCCCTCGGCAACGGCAGGCGAACCGGTTGTCGGAGCGAACGGGCCAAACCCGAACAGCCCGGGCAACAGGGAGCCGCCGCCGAGAACAGATATGGCGGCACCAATCTCTGGCGGGGCGCCCGGGAGAAGTTCTCCCACCGAGATTGCACCGGTGATCGGGCCCAACTCGGTGTTGCCCGCACTCAACTCGGCGAGGAAGGCGCCGCCGGGCGCCGCGGCCGCCGGAGCCGGCGAGTTCGCCGGGTTCGCCTGGCCCAGCCGGGCGTTGGCGAACTCGGTGTCGAGGTATGCGGCCGCGCCGCCGCGCAAGCGGCTGACAAATTCATCGTGAAATGCTGCCGCCCGCGCACTGAACGTCTGAAATTGCTTGCCGTAGGTACCGAAGAACTCCGAGATAGCGATCGACACATCATCAGAGGCCGCGGCGGCGACGGTAGTTGTGGGACCGGCCCCGGCAGCCGTCGCATCCTCGATCTTCGAGCCGATACCCGCCAAATGCCCGGCTGCGTTGCTCAACGCGTCGGGTTCGGCGACTACCAGCGACACTGCCATCCCCCCCGGGTTCGACGTACGGCCCCGTGCGGCCCATCTTCACAGGCGAGCACGTCAGCCGTATCCGAAATCTGTCGTTTTCAGGGCAGATCTAACCCAGATCTAACAAACTCGCCGTGCTGGCGCTGGCGATCACGAGTCGGCGCCGACGCCAGCTGGCGGTTGGTTTATTCCTGGCCCGGTGGACCGAACTGGAACCGCCGACCTGTCACCGCGTCCGGCAGAATCCGCACATAGTGGGTTTTCTCCGTTGCCGTCCACGTCAACAGGTGAGCGCTCTCGGCCTCCGCGATCTCCTCGTCGGTGCGCATCGAACGGGCCCTGCCTTCGACGATGACGCTCCAGCCCTCGCTGGAGGTGTGATCGTCAACTTCGAACAGGACTTTGTGGTTTATCGCCGTGCTGACCAACTTGGTGCCCTCGGCCGTGCGGAACAGCACGGTGCGGCGCTGGACGACGAAGTTCACCGGGAAGATCTGCGGCCGCCCGTCGACGCTGGTAACCAGCCGTCCTAACGTGACGCTTTTCATCAGGTCCCAGCATTCGTGCACGGGCAGGATGGTGATCCCATCACCGGCTCCCGACATCAGCCAACCCCTCTCCTTTGGTAGGTCACAAGCATGATGCTATTGAAGTCGGCGGCGCGCATCGCCGGCCCAAGGTCCTACCGGGCAGGGACCAATGTCGTTCAAGCGGTTTTGGACGCGTGTGTCTCGACGTAGGTCACGACATCGTTGAGGGTGCGCAGGGTCGCGTAGTCGGATTCGGGGATGTCCACGTGCATCCGTTTGTGGATACCGAGTAGAAAGTTCAGCCAATCCATCGAGTCAAGATCGACCTGATCGCGCAGCAGCACATCGTCACAGATGTCATCGGCGTCGACCTCGGGCGCGATGGTCGTCAATACCGACAGGACCACGGCGCGGGTGTCTTGTTGTGTCGTCATGTGCCCATCACTTCTCTAGCAGGTCGGGCTGCTGAAGCAGCTCGTTGATCGCGGCCAGAAATAGGGCGCCACGGTGTCCATCGCTGGCCCGGTGGTCTGCGGCGAGGGTGCCCTCCACGGTGGTGACAACGCGAATCCCGCCGTCGATGACGCACACTTGTTGGGCCGGTTTCCCGAACCCGACAATGGCCACCTGCGGTGGGTAGATCACGCCGAAGACGGTGTCGACGCCCTGGTCGCCAAGGTTGGTGACCGTGATGGTCGGGTCCGACATCTCCGAACTGCGCAGCGAACCGGCGCGTGCCTGCGCGACGAGGTCGGTGAGGTCACCCATCAATTCGTCGAGCTTCTTGTCGGCGACGTCGTGGATGGCCGGGGCGACCAGCCCACCCCCGCGAAGTGATATCCCGACCCCGACATGCACGCCGGTGGTGGCCTGGAACCCATCGTCGCGCCAGAAGCCGTTGAACTCGCCGAAGCGTTGGGCGGCCAGTCCGACGGCCTTGAGCAGCAAGACGGCCGGCAGCACCCGCTCGGTGATTGAGCGTTGCGCATTTCGGGTGGTCAGCCAGTTCAGTGACTTCTCCATCAGGATTTCGTCGGCGAGATAGTAGTGCGGGATCTCCCGCTTCGACCGGCTGATCGCCGCGGCGATGGATTTGCGCATTTGCGCGGCACGCTCGGCGATCTTGTTCTGGGCCGTGGATTTGGCCCCGATGGATTTGGCGGACGTGCTCGCAGCCGTGGCCGCGGGCCGCTTGGCAGGTACGGCGCTGGCGGCGGCGTGCTCGACGTCGCTGATCGTGACCGCCCCTTGGGGGCCGGTGCCGCTGACCGCGTCGAGATCGACATGCAGGGATTGGGCCAGCCGGCGGGCGGCGGGGGAGACCCAGCGCCGGTGGCGCGGCGCCGCGGTGGCGCCGTGGGCGGGCGCCGGTGCCGATGCGGCTACCGTGGGGGCGGGTTTGGCGCGCTTGCGGGGTCGCTGGCGCGGCGACTTCTGCGGACTGGCTCCCGGCTCCAGCAGGGTGGCCAGTACCGTTCCGACTTCGACAGTATCGCCGACGGGGACGACCAGCTCATCGACCGTGCCCTCCTGCCAGCACTCGATCTCCACGGCGGCCTTGGTCGTCTCGACGATCGCCACGATCTGTCCGCGGCTTACCTTGTCGCCCGGCTTGACCAGCCATTCGTTCAGCGTGCCCTCGTCCATGCCGGAGCCCAGGGCGGGCATTTTGAACTCGATCATGACTGGTCACCGAACAGCGCTTGGACCGCGGCAATGATCTTGTCGGGTTGGGGCAGCGCCGCCTGCTCCAAGTGTTTGGCATAGGGGATGGGGACCTCCACACTGCACACCCGCGAAACCGGTGCATCCAGGTCATAGAAGGCGCCCTCCATGATTTGCGCGGAGATCTCGCCGGCCAAACTTCCACTGCGCCAAGCTTCGTCGATCACCACCGCTCGATGCGTCTTGCGGACGGACTCCAGGATCGTGTCGGTATCGAATGGACGCAACACCCGCAGATCGACGACCTCACACTCGATTCCGTTCAGCGACAACTCGTTTGCCGCGTCCAGCGCCTTGGCCAGGCAGCCGCCGTAGGCGATCAAGGTGACGTCGGTACCGCTGCGGCGCACCGCCGCCTTACAGATGTCGGTCGGCTTGAGCACATCGATATCGGCGGAGGTGTTGTACAGCTGTACGTGCTCGAAGATGATCACCGGATCCGGGTCAGCCAGCGCGGGGGCGAGCATTCCGTAGGCATCCTCGACCGTGGCGGGGGCGAGGACCTTGATCCCCGGGACGTGGGCATACCAGGGCTCCAGGCTGTGTGAGTGCTGCGCCGCCAGCTGACGTCCGGCGCCGGTCGCCATTCGCACCACGATCGGTACCGAGAACTGCCCGCCGGACATGTGTCGCAGGGCGGCCGCGGTGTTGACGATCTGGTCGAGGGCCAACAGGCTGAAATTGACTGTCATCACTTCCACGATGGGACGTAACCCGTTGAGTGCCGCGCCGATTCCGATGCCGACGAAGCCCAGCTCGGACAGCGGTGTGTCGCGCACCCGCTCGGGTCCGAACTCCTCGAGCAAGCCCTTGGATGCGGCGTAGGTGCCCCCGTAGCGGCCGACGTCCTCGCCCATCAGCACCACCCGCGGGTCGTTGCTCAACGCGTCGTGCAAGCCATCGTGGACAGCGGTTCGGTAGGTGGTCTTCATCGCGCCGGCTCCCAGGTCGATTCCGCGGTCGCATCGCAGCTATCGGGCGGAGTCAGCACGTCGCGTTCGAGATCCGATGCGTCCTCCCATGTTCCGGCATCGGCGAAGGCAACCGCCGCAGCGATCTCGTCGGCCGCCGACCCTTCGATGTCGCGCACGTCGTCATCGGTCAGCGTGCCGCTGTTCAGACACTGTTCGGTGAACAGCCGGATCGGGTCGCGCTCGCGCCATCGCTGCACTTCCGCCTTGTCCCGGTACAGCTCGGGGTCGAACATCGAATGGGCCCGGAATCGGTAGGTACGGAACTCGATGAAGAACGGTCCGCCGGTGCTGCGGATGTGGTCGACACCCTGCTGGGTAGCGCTCATGCAGGCCGCTACGTCCATCCCGTCGACCGCCAGCGTCGCAACGTTGTACGACGCCGCCTTGACCGTGAGGTCGGTCTGCGACTGGGCTCGATGCAATGCGGTGCCCATGGCGTACAGGTTGTTCTCGCATAGGAACAGCACCGGCAACTTCCACAGTGCCGCCATGTTCAGTGACTCGTGAAACGCGCCTTCGGCGACGGCTCCATCACCGAAGTAGCATGCCGTGACCCGATTTCGCTTCAGCATGGAGTCGGCGAGCGAGATGCCGACCGCCAGTGGCAGGCCTCCGGCGACAATGGCGTTGCCGCCGTAGAATCGCCGGGCCTGGTCGAACAGATGCATCGACCCGCCGCGACCTCGCGAGCAGCCCTCCTGCTTGCCGAACATCTCGGCCATGATCGAGGTCATCGGAATACCGCGCGGCAGCGCGTGCGCGTGCTCGCGATATGTCGCCACCACCGCGTCGTCCTCGGCAAGCACTCGCAGAGATCCGGCGGCTACCGCCTCTTCTCCGACGTAGAGATGCAGAAATCCGCGGATCTTGGCTGCGCTGTAGAGTTCCGCGCACTTCTCTTCCATCCGGCGCACCCGCACCATGTCCGACAGCAGCTCGCGCGCCAGCTTCGCATCCATCACAGTGGCACTCCTTGGGGCTTGGGTTCGGGAAATCCCACGACGGTGGATGTGTCCCCCTCGGGGAGACCGAGTTCGCGGGCTTTGAGCAGCCGCCGCATGATCTTGCCGCTGCTGGTGTGGGGCAGTGCGTCGGCGAACTCTATTTCTTTGGGCGCCACGGCCGCTCCGAGGTGTTTGCGGGCGTGCCCCAGCAGCTCCAGCCGCAGGTCGTCATCGGCGGTAAAGCCGTCCTTGAGTACCACAAATGCTTTGATGATTGCGCCGACGGTCGGATCGGGCTTGCCGATGACCGCCGCCTCGGCCACCGCCGGATGATCGGTCAGCGCGCTCTCCACCTCGAACGGGCCGATGAGGTGGCCGGCGGATTTGATCACGTCATCCTTGCGGCCGACGAACCAGAAGTAGCCATCGGCGTCCTTCTTGGCCAGATCTCCGGTGAGGTACAGCCCGTCGCTGAAGCACTTTCGATATCGGTCCTCGGCGTGTAGATAGCCGCGGAACATCGAGGGCCAGCCCGGCTCGAGGGCTAGCTCACCTTCTTCGTCGGGATCATCGATCACCGAGGTGGTGCCATCGTCGTTGTGGCGCAGGATATATGCGTCCACCCCGGGCAGCGGCCTGCCCATCGAGCCAGGTTTGATGTCGAAGG
Source organism: Mycobacterium ulcerans subsp. shinshuense (assembly GCF_002355775.1). Taxonomy (NCBI): domain Bacteria; kingdom Bacillati; phylum Actinomycetota; class Actinomycetes; order Mycobacteriales; family Mycobacteriaceae; genus Mycobacterium; species Mycobacterium ulcerans. Next base: position 2,063,533 of record NZ_AP017624.1, read on the forward strand.
CCGGCGTGTTGGCGATCATGATGCCGCCAGTCTCGGTCTGCCACCAGTTGTCGTGAATCGGCAGGCCCAGCACCCGCTTTCCCCACCACACCGCTTCGGGATCCAGGGGTTCGCCCACGCTTGCGATGAAACGCAAGTGGGGGAAGCAATACTGTGCTGCCAATTCGGCGCCCGCTTTGATCAGCATCCGGATCCCGGTCGGGGCGGTGTACCAAACCGACACATTCTGGTCTTGCAGGATCCGGTACCAGCGCTCGGCGTCGAACTCGGCCTGGTCGACGATGGACGTCACGCCGTGCAATAGCGGACTGATGATGCCGTAGGACGTTCCGGTGACCCAGCCGGGATCTGCTGTGCACCCATAGATGTCGTCGGGGTGTAGGTCGAGTGCATACAGGCCGGTGATGTAGTGCATAGTGACCGCGCCGTGCACATGTATGGCGCCCTTCGGTGTTCCGGTGGTGCCACTGGTGAAGTGCAGCAGGGCCGGGTCGTCGGCGGTGGTGGGTTCCGCCGGCGCGTTGTCGTCCGCGGCTGCCATCAGCTCCCAGAGGCTGAGCGTGCCGGGCAGCTGATCGCCCGAGCTCTGAGCGTCCACCACCAAAATGTGGCGCACCGACGTGAGTCGTTCGCGGATCTTGGCGATCTTGCGCCGGTAGATCGCCGCCGTGGTCACCAGCACATCGGCTTGCCCGATCTCCACTCTGGTGACGATCGGCTCCGGGCCGAATGCCGAGAACAGGGGCGAAACCACGCTGCCGTTGCGCAGCGCGCCCAGCATCGTTATGTACAGCTCGGGGATGCGGCCCATGATGGTGAACACGCGGTCACCCTTGTTGACGCCGAGCCCGCGTAGCACCGCGGTGAATTTCCGGACCAGCCGGCCCAATTCCGCATAGCTGACGTCCTGAGTGGGGGGCTGGTCCTCCCGGCTTTGGTCGGTGACAAACCGCAGGGCGGTACGGGTCGCGATCGGACCAGCGCAGTGCCGATCCACCGCCGCGAAGGCGATGTTGCACTTGTCGTCTCCCATGCCTTCGCACAATGCCGGCACATCGGTTCACCGGAATTGTGCCCGCGCCCGCTGGTAGTCGGAGAGGTTGGGGGCGACACGAGAGTCGTGGGCAGTCTTGTGAATAACGTCCATGGGTGGTCCTAGCGGCGGGGGCCAGCCAGGGCTCCGGCGTTGTTGATTAGCAGGCTTGTGAGCTGGGTTGATGATCTTTGGTGCCGCGCTATTGGGGCCGGAGTGTAGGCACGGGCTATCTGGAGAACGATCGAGTTGGTTACTGTTCGTCGTTGGTCTGGAGTTGCCCGTGCCTACCGTTTCAGTATTGCCTGTGTCGTCGGTTCCAGAGGTGTTCGACCGCTGGAGTCCTGGTGAGCGCAGCGAGCTCATCGGATCGGAGTTTCTCGATGTGTTGGCCTCGGTGCCAGACCCGAGGGACCCACGCGGTCGGAGGTATTCGCTGATGGCTTTGTTGGCGATCGCGGTTCTGGCCACTGCCGCGGGGATGCGCGGCTATGCTGGTTTTGCCACATGGGCGGCCACCGCTCCCGATGATGTGTTGGCCCAATTAGGGGTCCGGTTCCGGCGGCCCAGTGAGAAGACCTTCCGCGTTGTTTTGTCTCGGCTAGACCCCGCCGACCTCAACGCCAGGATGGGCAGTTACTTCACTGCACACGTGGCCAGCAGCGACCCCAGTGGATTGGTGCCGATCGCGTTGGACGGCAAGATGCTGCGTGGTGCTTTACGCGCCAAAGCGACAGCCACGCATCTCGTGTCGGTGTTCGCCCACCGTGCCCGATTGGTGCTCGGTCAACTCGCTGTCGCCGAGAAAAGCAATGAAATTCCCTGCGTACGTGCCCTGCTCACGCTGCTGCCGGGTAGCTTGCGGTGGCTGGTCACCGTGGATGCGATGCATACCCAGGTCGTCACCGCGAAGTTGATCTGCGCCACCTTGAAGTCGCACTACCTGATGATCGTCAAGTCCAACCAAGCCAAAATACTTGCGCGTATCACCGCGCTGCCCTGGGCCGAGGTGCCCGCAGCCGCTACCGACGACTCCCGCGGCCACGGCCGTGTCGAGACCCGCACCCTGCAAATCATCACCGCTGCACGAGGAATCGGCTTCCCCTACGCAAAACAAATCATCCGGATCACTCGTGAACGCTTGATCACCGCCACCGACCAGCGCAGCGTGAAGGTGGTCTATGCCATCTGCAGCCTGCCGTTCGAGCACGCCCGCCCTACCGCGATCATGACCTGGATGCGTCAACACTGGGGAATCGAGAACAGCCTGCACTGGATACGCGACGTCACCTTCGACGAAGACCGTCAAAGGGCACATACCGGAAACGGCGCACAGGTCCTAGCAACGCTACGCAACACCGCGATCAATCTGCACCGCCTCAACGGCGCCGACAACATCGCCGAAGCCTGCCGGATCACCGCTTTGACCGCCAACCGCCGCCTAGACCTCCTCAATCCACAATTCCCCAGCTCACAAGCCTGCTAATCAACAACGCCGGAGCCCTGGGGGGCCAGCGACTTTTCGTGCCGGATGCTCAGGGCGGCAGGTTTTTGCCATGGCCGTTTCCTTTGGTTGCTGACGCGCCTCCATCGTTTTCCCGGGATGGTGTGCGGCAATAGAGAAGAAAGTCATCTATGTCAGCGGTCGCCCGTCCCGCCACGCAAGTGGCAACCTGGTGAACGCGAGTTGGTGCTCCTGGGGGCCCGGCGAGTCTCCCGGGGCCCTATGTCGTCGCGGCGGGGGCCAAAGGCCCTTGCGTCGGATTTTCTGATGCCCGATGGTCGAAGATGGGAGGCAGGTGAGTGCGATGACCGAGACGATGGTTGACACCGAGGTGATTGCCAGGGCTGTCGAGCTGGCAAGCCGCGCTCCATCGCTGCACAACAGTCAGCCCTGACGTTGGGTGGCTGCCAGCGGCGCCGTCTACTTGTTTCTCGACCCGCATCGGATGGTGACGTCGGCCGATGATTCGGGCCGCGAAGCGGTGATCAGCTGCGGCGCGCTGCTCGATCACTTCCAGGTCGCGATGGCCGCCGCCGGCTGGGACAGCAACGTCGACCTGTTTCCCAACCCCAACAATCCTGACCATCTGGCTTCGATCGACTTCGCGGCGATCGACGACATTGCCCAGGCCCGGCGTGAGCGGGCCGAGGCGATATCGCGGCGCCGGACTGACCTCCGTCCATTCCGGGCGCCAGGCGACTGGGAGTCGTTCGAGCCCGTACTGCGCAGTTCGGTGGACACCGAAACGGTCACGCTGGCGGTGTTGGCCGAAGACGCGCGGCCCCGGCTGGCGGAGGCGTCTCGGCTCACCGAGGCGCTGCGCCGCTACGGCGACGCCTACCATCATGAATTGGCCTGGTGGACGGCACCTTCCAGGGAGTCTGAGGGGATACCCCAGAGCGCCCTGGCGTCTGGAACAGCGGCCCGGGAAGTAGCGGTGAACCGTTCGTTCCCGGTCGACTGGCGTAGCGAGAGCAGTTCTGCGGGCCGGCATGACCACGCCACGATCGTTGTGTTGTCGACGCCGGGCGACAGCCGCGCGGATGCGCTCAACTGCGGCGCGGCACTATCAGCGGTCCTGTTGGAGTGCACCCTGGCGGGGCTGGCCACTTGCCCGGTCACCCACCTCACGGAGATGGACGCCGGCCGTGCCACCGTTCGCGAACTCACCGGTGGTCAAGCCGAGCCACAGGTATTGGTTCGGGTCGGCAATGCGCCAACGGGTGCCGCCCCGGAGTTGACGCCGCGGCGGCCGCTGCGCGATGTATTGGAGATCCGCCGCTAGCGCCAGGTTGTGGCTCGGGCAGGTGGCGCTATTTGGCCGCTGCAATTTGCCGGTGGGCTCTTTCGCGGGTACCGGTCGGCGGCTACCGTGGAATTACCAGATTTGCTTCTCGCATAGGTGACTTACGGCCCTATGCGGTGCGTGAAGGGCACCGAATCATGGGGTCACCCTGGTGACTCAACCAGTGCCGTGCGTACATAGGTAAGGAAATGGAAGTGGTTTCTGCGCTGGGCGGTCCGCCGTTATTGACAGACTCTGATGTCGATGTCATAGCCTGCCGATTCGTGAGGTCGCCCTATGCCGACAACACGATGTATCGCGAATGGCCGTTGGATCGGCGCATTGAGGGCTTTTTGCGGCGTGAGGGGCTGGTCCGCCTCGCAGAGGACGGCGATGCGTACGATCTCATTCTCGGCCGTGTCATGGCCTACATCAGTGCGGTGCCGCACCCAGCTGTGGAACTGCGAACATCGGAGCGCTAGCCGGTGATCACCGGGGGCTGCTCGGGTCGGGCGGTGTCCGCCGGCAGACACCGGCTCTTAGCACATTCGCCGACATCCCAGACCAATTTCAGCCAACTGCCAGGCAACTTGAATAGGGTTCCTGCTGTGCATCGGTTCATACGTCTGGCTGTCCTGGTTGTCGCGGGTATCATCGCCGCCGTGCTCGCTATGGCGGACTTCGGGCTCATCGCCAACGCCGGCGCCCATCCGGCGCCGGCCCCCACCTACTACTGGTGCCCGGGCCAGCCTTTCGATCCGGCTTGGGGGCCCAACTGGGATCCGACGACCTGCCACGATGATGTTCACCGGGATGTCGATGGCGCCGACCACAGTCGTGACTTCGTGCCCGGCGACCTTCCCGTCGATGAACAGCCGTGGCTGGACGAGCCGGCGCCTCCCGCGCCGCCCGCCGCGGGTGGTGGCGGCGCTTAAACCGGTTGTTGCGGCCGACCGGCCGAGGTTGCCGGCTGCCCCGTCGGTCGTGGTGCCCGTGTGATCTGAGCCCACCCATTGCGGCGATCCCCAGAAAGCCGCGCCAGTCGGGGACTTCCGTCCCTATTGGCGGCCGGCATTTGGTGGTCGGATGGACAGTGGTCAACACGGTGATTTCGAGATCGAGGAGAAATCATGGGCACCCTTTCCGTTCAGCGCCCCGCAAGGTCGCTTTTCCCGGAGTTTTCCGAGCTGTTCGCGGCTTTCCCGTCTTTCGCCGGGCTCCGTCCTGCCTTTGATTCGCGGCTGATGAAGCTCGAGGACGAGATGAAGGGCGACCGCTACGAACTACGCGCAGAAATCCCTGGTGTCGACCCCGAAAAAGACATTGAGATCACGGTGCTCGACGGGCAGCTGACCATCAAGGCCGAGCGCAGTGAGAAGAAAGAGTTCAACGGGCGATCAGAATTCTGCTACGGCTCGTTCATCCGGACCGTGCCGCTACCGGCCGGCGTTACCGAAGACGGCATTGAGGCCTCCTACGACAAGGGAATTCTCACCGTCTCGGTTCCCGTCGCGGAGGCGAAGCCGGCCGAGCGCCGGGTACGGTTCCAGTCCGTCAACTGACACGACCGCGGGTACGCAATGACGAGCGCGGCGAGAGCCGAGCGGAACGCACCGCGGCGGGTCTTCCGGGACCGTCACGAGGCTGGCCAGGTGCTGGCAGATCTGTTGACCGCCTACCGCGACCGGCCAGACGTGATTGTCCTGGGTTTGGCGCGCGGCGGAATACCCGTCGCGTGGGAGGTCGCGGCCGCGCTGCACGCACCGTTGGACGCCTTCATCGTGCGCAAGCTCGGCGCTCCCGGCCACGAGGAGTTTGCCGTGGGTGCTCTGGCCAGTGGCGGCCGCGTGGTGGTCAACGACGACGTCGTGCGGGGCCTGCGGATCACGCCGCAGCAACTTCGCGACACCGCCGAGCGCGAAGCCCGGGAGCTGGTCCGGCGCGAAGCCGCCTACCGCGCGGGCCGTCCACCTCTGGACGTGGCCGGCAAGACGGTGGTCTTGGTCGACGATGGTTTGGCGACCGGCGCCAGCATGTTTGCGGCGGTGCAGGCGATACGCGATGCCGAGCCCGCGCACATCGTGATTGCGGTGCCGGCCGCCCCCGAGTCGAGTTGCCGAGAGTTCGCCGGCCTCGTCGATGACGTGGTGTGCGCGTCGATGCTGACCCCCTTCCTCGCGGTCGGGGAGTCTTTCTGGGACTTCCGTCAGGTCACCGACGAGGAGGTTCGCAACCTGCTGGCTACCCCGACGACGGGGATCCCGGCGCTCAGACCTGCGGTACCCACGCCGGCCGAGGTGATCAGAAATGTGGCCATCGACGCGCACGGAGGGGTACCGCCGCGCGAAGCGCTGGAAGCCGTCATCGGTGACGCCCGGATCGTCTTGATCGGCGAGAGCTCGCACGGCACGCACGAGTTCTACGAAGCCCGGGCCGAGATTACGAAATGGCTGATCGAGCAGAAGGGTTTCTGCGCCGTGGCGGCCGAGGCGGACTGGCCCGACGCGTATCGCGTGAATCGATATGTGCACGGGCTGGGGGAGGACCAGAGTGCCGAGCAGGCGTTGCGCGGTTTTGAGCGCTTTCCCGCCTGGATGTGGCGCAACACCGTGGTTCGTGACTTCGTCGACTGGCTACGGGAGCGCAATCAGCGCTGCGCGTCAAACGGTCAGCGTCAAGCCGGTTTCTACGGCCTAGACCTCTATAGCCTGCATCGGTCGATGCAGGAGGTGGTCGCCTTCTTGGACAGGGTTGATCCGGCGGCGGCGGCGCGGGCCCGGGCTCGCTACGCGTGCTTCGACCACACGGCTGCCGATGACGGCCAGGCGTATGGGTATGCGGCGGCATTCGGTGCCGGCCCCTCCTGTGAACGCCAAGCGATCGAGCAGTTGGTCGACACGCAGCGCAATGCGCTCGACTACGTGCGCAGAGACGGACTCATCGCCGAAGACGAGGCCTTCTACGCCCAACAGAATGCACAAACGGTGCGCAATGCCGAGGTGTATTACCGGGCGATGTTCAGTGGCCGTGTCACGTCATGGAACCTGCGCGACCAGCACATGGCCGAGACGCTGGCGGCGCTGCAGGCGCACCTGGATCGCCATCGCGAAGCGGCGCCCGCCCGGATAGTGGTGTGGGCCCATAATTCTCATGTCGGCGATGCGCGAGCCACGGAAGTGTGGGCGGACGGACAACTGACGCTGGGGCAACTGGTCCGTCAACGCTACGGCGATGACAGTCGTCTGATCGGGTTGTGTACCTACTCCGGTACGGTCACCGCCGCCAGTGAGTGGGGCGGCATCGCCGAACGCAAAGTGGTGCGCCCGGCGCTGCACGCAAGTGTGGAAGAACTGTTCCACGACACCGGCAAGGACGCCTTCCTGGTTTCGGCGGCAACCAGCCCGGAGGCCGCTGACCCCTTGTCCGGGGTTCGATTGGGCCGGGCGATCGGGGTGATCTATCTTCCGGCCACCGAGCGGCAGAGCCACTACTTCCATGTCCGTCCCGCCGATCAGTTCGACGCCATGATCCACATCGACAAGACCCGCGCCCTCGAGCCCCCCGAGACCACGAGTTTGTGGATCGCCGGGGAGACGCCCGAAACCTACCCGAGTGGCCTGTAGCGCCCGGCGATCAGCGGAGCCAACGCGGATGACGAGTCCGGCCGATCCGGCGGTGCGCGGACCACAGATCGTCACGCTGACCATGAACCCGGCGTTGGACATCACCACCTGTGTCGGCGTGGTGCGGCCGACGGAGAAACTGCGTTGCAGCGAAACTCGCTATGACCCGGGTGGGGGAGGCATCAACGTCGCGCGGATCGCGCACGTCCTCGGCGGCTCGGTGTTCGCGGTGTTTCCGATGGGCGGATCGCATGGCGCCCACGTCAGCAAACTGCTCAGCGAAGCCGGTGTGGCCTTCGGCGAAATCCCGATAGCGGCATCGACGCGGGAGAGCTTCACCGTCAACGAATCCAGCACCGGCGAGCAGTATCGTTTTGTGCTTCCCGGACCCGTGCTGGCACCCGAAGAGCAGGCCCAGTGCCTGCAAGAATTTGGATTTGCCGCGCGCTCAGCGCAATTCGTGGTGGCCAGCGGCAGCCTGCCGCCGGGCGTGCCGGCCGACTTCTATCAGCGGGTCGCCGAGGCTTGCCGTGGTCTGGGCGCACGTCTGATCCTGGACACCTCCGGCGGCGGGCTCAGCCACATCCGTGCGGGAGTGTACCTCCTCAAGGCCAGTGTGCGGGAGCTGCGCGAGTGCGTCGGTCGGCCGCTGGTTACCGAGGCCGAGCAATTGGCCGCGGCAAGCGAACTCGTCGAAACGGGTCGCGCAGAGGTCGTGGTGGTGTCGTTGGGCTCTGATGGTGCACTGCTTGCGACTCGCCGGGCGCGGCATCGATTTCGAGCGGTTGAGATGCGAGGCGGCAGCGGGGTTGGGGCCGGCGACGCCATGGTTGCCGCGACCACGGTCGGTCTGGCTCGCGGATGGCCGCTGGTCAAGTCGGTTCGGTTGGGCATTGCGGCGGGTGCGGCAATGCTGCTGACGCCGGGTACGCAAGCCTGCGAGCGTGCGGATGTCGAGCGGCTGTTCGAGCACGTCGCCGAACCGGTGGAGGTCGCCTAGGGGTTGCCGCAACCCCCGAACGCGGATCTGTGGTCGGACCCCCAACAAGGAACTGCCGCGGCAGCGGTCCAACGGCCCTCACATTACGGACGCAGGCGCAATAGGCTGGGATGGAGCGGATCGAAGTAATTGGGAGCCTTCATGAAGCACCTGGACGCGAAATCGGTGGTGGCGGGCATCAACGGCTCGCAGGCCGCGATCAACGCTGCCAAGTGGGCCGTAGACGAGGCGATCAGCCGGCAGCTGCCCCTTCGCCTCGTCTATGTCATCCCCAGCCAGCAGACGGGATCGGTGCATGCCCCCGACTGGGAGCTCGAGCGCGCGGAGCGGGCACTGGCCGAGGCGGAGGGTGCCGTCCAGGGCGACGGCCATCCGATCGAGGTCGAGACCGTTGTTCGTGCTGGTGAGCCCGCGCAGGTCTTGATCGATGAATCGCAGGAGACGGCACTGATCTGTGTCGGCACCGCCAGGCGAGGACCGGCGACGGACGGGTTACTGGGCCCGACCGCGGCGGCGTTGGTCCGGGGTGCACACTGCCCGGTGGCGGTCATCCGGACCAATCCCGATGGATCCCCGACGGAGCTGGGGGTAATCGCTGTCGTCCTCAACGACGACGCCGACAATGACGAAGTTGTGCACGCGGCCATGGAGGAGGGGCGGCGTCGCCACGCGGTCGTTCGCCAAATCGATCGCCGGCTGGACAGCTGGGTGCGCCGCTACCCGGACGTGCCGGTCCAGGTTGTCGCCTCCGGTACCGGCGCACGATCCGTCGAAAACCACAGCAGTGCCATCGACCTGGCCGTTGTGGGCGAAGCCGACGCCGATGAGTTGCCGGGACTGACCACCCCCAACTGTCATCCGATATTGGGCTACCCCGACTGCTCGGTTCTGCTGGTTCGGCATTAAACAGCCTGGCTGGCGGGCCAGCGCCGGCGGGCCGGCCGCGATACGTCACCGGATGCTACCGGCCGCGGCGCCCACCCCCGCCGGGCGCGAGTACCCATCGCCGGCGAAAGTGGGGAATCATGGGGTGTGGAAATCGTCACCCACGGCTCCATGATTCTCAGTTCGCACCGTCATGTGGAAGGACTGGCAATGGTTAGGGTTTCTCGCCATGGTTAAGGTTTTTTTGGTCGACGACCATGAAGTCGTTCGGCGCGGACTTGTCGACCTGCTCGGGTCCGACCCAGATCTGGAAATCATCGGCGAGGCGGGCTCGGTCTCCGAGGCGATGGCACGAATCCCGGCATTGCAGCCCGACGTCGCCGTGCTTGATGTCCGTCTGGCCGACGGCAACGGCATCGAACTGTGCCGCGACCTGCTTTCGGACCTGCCGGAATTGCGGTGCCTGATGCTGACGTCGTTCACCTCCGACGAGGCGATGCTCGAGGCGATTCTGGCGGGGGCCAGCGGCTACGTCGTCAAAGACATCAAGGGAATGGAGCTGGCGCGGGCCATCAAAGACGTCGATGCCGGCAAATCGCTGCTGGACAACCGCGCGGCCGCGGCACTGATGGCGAAGCTGCGTGACGGGGCCGAGCAGAAGGATCCGCTGTCCGGATTGACCGAACAGGAGCGAACGCTGCTCGGACACCTCAGCGAGGGGTTGACGAACCGACAGATCGCCGCCCGGATGTTCCTCGCCGAGAAAACCGTGAAGAACTACGTGTCGCGCCTACTGGCCAAGCTGGGCATGGAGCGGCGAACGCAGGCGGCGGTGTTCGCTTCCCGTTTGGGTCAGGGAACACGGCCCGTGAAGGGCGATTGACGGCCCTCGCGACGAAATCGCGGACGCGGCTGAGACTGGGGGAGTTCTCCCCGGCTTGCGGCCAGGTTGTGGTCGCTCAATTTCAATGGGATTAAGCTAAATATCGGTTCCCGACGCTGCGAACGCAGCGTCACCTGCGGTAGTACCGAAAAGGCATGGGTGGAGGTGCCGGGTCGGGTGGGCAGCGACGAAAGCGGCCCAGCGTTTGCTGGACTGGGCCGGCCAGGGCTGGTTAGCAGGATGCACGCGCAGCTAGACGAGTTGCTGGCAGCTCGCGATCAGATGGAGCAGTTGCTGCGGGTGATCGTCGAGATCGGCTCTGATCTCGACCTCGACGCAACGCTGCGCCGGATCGTCCTTGCCGCCAGGGAGTTGACCTCAGCCCCCTACGGCGCCTTGGCCGTCCGTGATCCCGAGGGGACACTGATCAGGTTCATTCACGCGGGAATGGACGATGACGTGGCCCGTCGCATCGGGCATCTGCCGGTCGGCAAGGGGGTGCTGGGCGTTTCGCTGGTCGAGACACCCGCGCTGCGTCTGGACGACCTGACCATGCACCCGGCGGCCTGCGGCTTCCCCGAACACCACCCGCCCATGCGAGCGTTTCTCGCGGTACCGATCACGATCCGGGGAACCGTGTTCGGCAGCTTGTATCTGACCCATGTCGATCCGGGCCGCAAGTTCTCCGAGTCCGACGAGTTCGCCGCCCGCGCGTTGGCGTTTGCGGCCGGTGTCGCTATCGACAATGCCCAAGTGTTCGAGCGCGAGCGCACGGCCGTGAAGTGGATGGAGGCCAGCCGCGAGATCACCACGGCGCTGATGTCCAGCACCGAGTCGCGGCGCGAGCCCCTGCAATTGATCGCCCAGCGGGCCTGCACGCTCACCGATGCCGAACAGGCCATCGTTCTGGTGCCCGTCGAGTCCGACCTGGCCACCGACGAGATCGACACCCTGGTGGTCTCCGCCGCGGTAGGGCTGCATGCCGAGGAGGTTGTCGGCCAGCAGGTTCCGGTGCGCGGCTCTACCTGCGGCGACGTTTTTCGGTCCGGCGAACCATTGATCAGTGAGGCTTTCAGTTACCCGATTGAGGCATTCACCGACGTGGCGCAGCGCTCGGCCATCGTGATGCCGCTGAGCGCCCACGAAAAGATCGCCGGGGTGATTGCCGTCGCGCGGGGCGCGGATCAGCCGCCATTCGATGCCCGCTGCCTGGATCTGGTGAGCCAGTTCGCCACCCACGCGGCGATTGCACTGCTGCTGGCTTCGGGCCGCGAGGACGCGCGGCAGCTGACCATCTTGGCCGAGCGCGAGCGCATTGCGCATGACTTGCACGACCACGTCATCCAGCGGCTGTTCGCCTCGGGTATGGATCTGCAGGGAACGCTGGCCAGGGCCCGCTCCCCGGAGGTCATCGACCGGCTCAACCGTACCGTCGACGATCTGCAAACGATCATCGAAGAAATTCGCAGCACCATCTTCCAGCTGAAGTCTCCGTCGGGTCGCGACGGCGGCTTTCGGCAGCGGATTCAGCAGGTGGTTGCCGACCTGACCGAACACCGTGCCGTTGTCACCACAATCCATATGCATGGGCCGATGTCGGCCGTTCAAGGTGAGCTTGCCGACCACGCCGAGGCGGTGGCCACCGAAGCCATCAGCAACGCCGTTCGCCATTCCGGCGCCGGGCGAGTGACGCTGGACGTCAGTGTCGGCGACATGTTCAGCCTCGAAGTCGTCGACGATGGCTGCGGCATATCCCCCGACGTATCGCGGCGCAGCGGCCTAGCCAACATGCGGTCGCGGGCCGAAAAGCTCGGCGGCACTTGCGGGATCACCACGCCCACCGAGGGCGGAACGCGGATCAGCTGGACCGTTCCATTCGGCGATCTCTGACTTCGGGCTCGGTCAGCGCGATCAGCGGCGGACCACCAGCACCGAATGCCCGCTGCGCTGGGGAAGACGCCGGCTCACCGCGCCGACCATTCGTGCCACATCGCCAGCATCATCGCTGCCGACCACGGCCAACTGGATAGGTTCCTCGGTCTTGGCGAGGAAGTCGGCCGCACCGTGTCGTGCGGCCGCGGGCTGGACGTGGACATCTCGATAGCGGGACACCCAGCGGTCAAGCCGGCGATGGAGTTGCTCGTAGGCAATCTCGCCCAGGCCCCACCGCCACACTCCCATCGCCAGAATCGGCGCCCCGCGCAGCTGGGCCTCCCGGAAGCCGTGCTCGAGCACCGCATCGTTTCCGGGCGAGTCATCGACGACAACAGCGATCCAGGACGTGTCCGACAACTCGGTGTCAGGATCGGTGCGGATGATGGCCGCTGGGCAATGCGCTCGCTGCGTCACCGCCTCGGCGGTCGAACCGAGTAGCTTGCGCGCCACTCGATCGATTCCCACCGATCCAACGCAAACCATTGCCGCAGTTAGTGATTCGCTGACCAACGCGGCCTCGGCCGATCCTCGCACGATGTCCACTTCTACCTCGATCGGCACTTCGATGGCATGCAGCGCAGCCGAAGCCGCGTGCAACGCTGCTTGTGCGTATTCGACATCCAGGGCGGCCTCATCGTTGGTCGATGCCGCCCGCTCGGGAACGGCATGGACCAGGCGTAGGGGAATGCCGCGGCTGGCGGCCTCGGGGACGGCCCAGCGCGCGGCGTTGATCGCGGCCTGTGAACCGTCGACGCCCACAACAACGCACCTAGGCGCTTGCGGATGGCTCATGGCACCCTCCCATCCGGGACCGCTGGCCTGCCCTGGCGTCGGTGGGCCGCTCACGGCAAGAGGCTATTGAGCTGCCCTGAGGCCGGGGCAGGGCCGTTTGGCCCCGGTTTTGCGGCTTTGGTAACGCGCGGCCGACCGGAATCTGCGCGACGTCGGCATTGGACCTCGATCGGCCGGCAAGCCACAGCCTGGGTGGTGCCGATAATGTCAGCCCGGGCCTCATGACCACGTGGCTGATGACCAAAGCCTCAAGACCGATGGCCATTTGGCGAATAACGTATTTGATGACCGAGGAGGATCAAATGTCTGCACCGATGAAACACCTTGGCATTGTTGTTGGCGTCGATGGCTCGGCTGCCTCGTATGCGGCGGTTTCGTGGGCGGCGCGTGACGCCACATTGCGTCATGTTCCGCTGACCTTGGTTGACATGGTGAACCAGGCGGTGCCGATGTGGCCCGAGATGCCCATGATGACGAGCATGTCAACGTGGCAGGAGGAAGACGGCCGCCAGGTTCTCGAACAGGCGGGAAAGATCGCCCAAGAGGTCACGCAGCAGGGGCGCGACACCCAGATCAAGAGCGAGTTGAGATGGTCGGCGCCGGTTCCCACGTTCGTCGAACTGTCGCAGGAAGCGGATTTGGTGGTGGTCGGCAGCCACGGCCGCGGGGCCGTCGCTCGCGGCCTGCTCGGCTCCGTTAGCTCCGGGGTGGTGCACCGGGCGCACTGTCCGGTGGCAGTGATCCGAGACGAAGATCCGGAGGCGCCCCAACCCGAAGACCGTGACCGGGCCCCCGTGGTGGTGGGCATCGATGGCCCGTCGGCCTCAGAGCTGGCGACCGCGATCGCATTCGACGAAGCGTCGCGCCGGGGCGTCGAACTCAAAGCGGTGCACGCCTGGAGTGATCTTGAAGTGGTTGACCTGCCCGGGTTGGACTGGTCGACGGTAAAGGGAGAGGCCGAGGAGACTCTGGCCGAGCGTCTGGCCGGCTGGCAGGAGCGCTATCCGGATGTCACGGTGGATCGAGTGGTCGTGTGTGATCGACCGGCGCGACAATTGATCGACCAAGCACAGACCGCGCAGCTGGTCGTTCTGGGCAGCCACGGCCGGGGCGGATTTACCAGCATGCTGGTCGGTTCGACCAGCAACGCGGTGCTGCACGCGGTTCACACGCCGGTCATCGTGGCCCGGTCCGCCTGAGATCGGCGCCAACCGGGCTGGCCGCCCATACCCGCCGATAACCGAGAGCCACGGAGGCCGCCATCAGCACCGACAGCGAATCTGCCGAGTCGCCGGATGCCACCCACAGCCCTAACACCGCCTATATCGAGGTGCACGAAACACATACCGGTGTGGTGGTGCTGGTCGGCGAACGTGCATACAAGGCGAAGAAACCGGTGCTGACCGACTTCCTGGACTTCCGTACCGCGGAGCAACGGGAGCGGGCCTGTGCCCGCGAGGTCGAGCTGAACAGTCGACTAGCCCCCACCAGTTACCTCGGCGTCGCGCACTGCACCGACCCGACCGGGGGGCCGGCCGAACCGCTGGTCGTAATGCGTCGCTACCACGACAGCGACCGGCTTGCGTATCAGATCAGCAGCGGCGGATCCGACGAATCGGTGCGCGCGTTGTTGGACACCATCGCCACAGTGCTGGCCCGCTTTCACGAGGGCGCCGAGCGCAGTCCGACAATCAACACCGCGGGCGAACCGGCCGCGATCGGCCGACGCTTCGGCGACAACCTGGCAGAACTGCATCGTTATGCGGGGACGTCGTTCCCCGACGAGTCGATCGGGCGGATCGAAGACCTGGTCGCGGCATTCATCTCCGGCCGCGAGACCCTCTTGGCCCAGCGCATTGCCCAGGGATGCATCGTCGACGGTCACGGGGACCTGCTCGCCGATGACATCTTCTGCGCCGAAGGCGGACCCGCCCTGCTCGATTGCCTGGAGTTCGACGACAGACTTCGTTATGTCGATCGTGTCGATGATGCCGCGTTTCTGGCGATGGACCTGGAGTTCTTGGGGCGCAAGGACCTGGGGGAGTACTTCCTGGATCGCTATCTCGCGCACTCCGGGGATGTGGCGCCGGCGTCACTACGAGACTTCTACATCGCTTATCGCGCGGTGGTGCGCGCAAAGACCGACTGTGTCCGGCTGTCGCAAGGCAAACCAGAGGCCGCCGCGGATGCCGCCCGACACCTGGAGCTAGCCACCCGGCACCTGGAGACCGGCGCAGTTCGGTTGGCGCTGGTGGGCGGGAATCCAGGTACCGGAAAGTCGACGTTGGCGCGTGCTCTGGCCGAACAGGTTGGCGCACAGGTCATCTCAACCGACGATGTGCGCAAGGAACTGCGCGACCGCGGTGACATTCACGGCGAGTCGGGTGTTCTGGACGAAGGCCTGTACACCCGCGACAACGTCACGGTCGTTTACGATCTGGTGCTGAGCCGGGCGCGCAGGTGTTTGCAAGAGGGGCGATCGGTGATCCTGGACGGGACCTGGCGGGATCCGCAATCTCGCGCGCGGGCTCACCACCTTGGCGGCCAAACTCATGCGGCCTTGGTGGAACTGCTGTGCACCCTGCCGGTCGATATGGCCGCTGACCGAATCATCACCCGAGCGCCGGGCAATTCCGAGGTAACTGCGGAGATCGCCGCGACCATGGCGGCTCAACATGCCGGCTGGGATACCGCCCTACCGATGGATACCTCCCGGCCAATTGAGTTCTCCCTAAACGAAGCCCACGACGCTTGGTGCCGAGCGATCTACCCCGAGTAGGCGGGGCTGCGAGCCTAAGTCCCTGCCGTGAAGGACCAACGGCCCTGGCCAACCTGCGGCGCAAGTTTCTAGCGTTGACGTCACAGACGCAAGGGTGGTGGCTATGACGGGGGCGACGGCGCCCGACGAAACCGTGATTCGAGAATCAGTGGCGCTTGCCAGTCGTGCTCCGTCGCTACACAACAGCCAACCGTGGCGGTGGGTCGCCGAAGCCGACACACTGCAACTGTGGGCTGATCGAGCCCGTTCGATGCCGGCCACCGACCACGCGGGCCGGGAGCTGATATTGAGTTGCGGTGCTGTCCTTGACCACCTGCGGGTCGCGACGTCGGCTGCCGGCTGGGACAGTGTCACCGAACGGACGCCCGATCGGGGCAATCCAGATCATCTGGCGACACTGCGGTTTCACCCGATGCAGGCCGTCACCGCGTCCCAGCGCCATCGGGCGGATGCCATCGGGCAACGCCGCACCGACCGTTTGCCTTTTGACCCGGTCACCCAATGGGCGGCGATCGAGCCGGTGCTGCGTCACGCCGCGGTCCGGTATGACGTGCTGCTGCACGTGGTGGCGGACGATGGCCGAGCGGCGCTGGCCGAGGCGTCTCGGCTCACCGAGAACTTGCGACGTAACGACACCACGTATATGTCCGAACTACGATGGTGGACTTCGCCATTCAGCTCGAACGCCGACCATGCGCCGGAAGGTGCCCTGCTGTCGACGTCGGAAGCTTCCCGAGTCGACGTTGCGCGCAGCTTTCCCCCGGCCGGCGGGGGGCGACGTCGCTCCGCTATCGAGCATGATCAGTCTAAGATCGTGGTGCTCTCTACCGATTCCGACGACTTGTGTGACGTGCTTCGATGCGGTGAGTCGTTGTCGGCGGTGTTACTCGAGTGCACGATGGCGGGCCTGGCGACCTGCACGCTGACCCACATGACCGAGATGGCCATGAGTCGCAACATCATCGCCGAGATCGTCCAGACAACAAGCCTTCCGCAATTGCTCATCCGAATCGGCAAGTCGCCGGGACATGATCAGCACGTGGAACGCTCCGGCCGTCGCCCAGTCGACGACGTCCTTGAGTTCCGGCTCTGACCGGTGCTACCGCAAGGAGGTCTCACGCATGACGCGACATTGGCTGGTGATGGAGACCCCGAACGGTCCGCACGCACCGTATGTCACCCGGATCGCCGGTGCTGGTCGGCATCTACCCGAAACGCACCTCACCACAGACGAATTGATGTCCAGCACCCGCCATCGCACCCACATCGATCTGGAACGGCTGACCGGGATCCGCGAGCGCCGCGTCTCGGTGGGCGATGAGGATTCCTACAGCCTGGCCACCGCCGCCGCCCTGGACGCGCTGGCCGCTGCACGCCAGGATCCGGCGTCGCTGGATGTGGTGACCAATTGCAGCATCACCAAGTTCCGCGGTGGCCTCACCCAATGGCTCGAGCCATCGATGAGCAGTGCGGTGGCCCGCGGCATTGGGGCACACCGTGCGATGACGTTCGACGTGTCCAACGCCTGCGCCGGAATGCTCACCGGGGTAACGATTTTGAACAACTGGATCCGGCAGGGGGTGGTAGAGCGCGGCCTGGTCGTCAGCGGTGAATACATCTCACAACTGAGCCACAATGCCGCCCGCCACATCCGCAACATCATGAGCAAGGAGTTGGCCTCGTTGACCCTGGGAGACGCTGGCGCCGCGCTGCTGCTGGAGCGAGCTCCCGTCGGTTCCGCGGGAATCGCGCTGGCCGGATTCACAACCGTCGCCGACTACAGCCGGCTGTGCCTGGCCTACCCGCGCGGACACGACCCGGGCGCGCGGATGTTCACCAATGCCCGCGCGATCCACCAGGCCGCAATGGCCAATACGCCGTTGCTGCTCGAGGAGGTCCTCGAGACGGCCGGAATCTCAATTCACGACATCGACCATGTGATCACCCACCAGACGTCGGCACGTGCCATCCGTAAAGGCATGGCCAAGATGTCGGAAGCCTTTGGGGACAAGCCCCGCCATGACGCGGTGATCACCGTGGACCGCTACGGCAACACGGCATCGACAACACACACCGTGGCCCTCATCGAGGAACTCACGGCCGGACGCATCGTGGCAGGGGAGCGAATTGCCTTGATCGCTCTGGCCTCGGGGCTGGAAATCGGGATCGTCTTGCTGACCCTGGATGAGAAGATGGTGAGCCGCTATGGGCACAGTGATTGACCGCGTCGACGTTGCACATTCGGGCTGGCGCAACCGGCACAGTGCGCTTCACCTAGCCGTTGCAGCTGCCAAAGACTGCCTACAGGGCGCCGGATGCGACCCCGACGAGTTGGATCTTGTGGTCAATGCGGGGATCTACCGCGACCGCAACCTCGGTGAGCCGGCATTGGCGGCACTGATCCAGGACGACATCGGCGCCAACCCGGAGGACCCCCACGCCGGTGCTCACGGTACGTTCTCCTTCGATATCGCCAACGGGGCCTGCGGGGTGCTCACCGCATTGCAGATCGTTGACGGATTCTTGCGGACGCACAGCATCAGTCGGGCGCTCATCGTCGCCAGCGATGCCGATCCAGGCCATGGAATGAGCGAGCACTTTCCCTTCTCCGCCACGGGGACCGCGCTGCTATGCGGCTGGAGCGATGACACCTACGGCCTGAGCCGGGTGCAGTGGGCTAACGCCGTCAACGGGAAGGCAGACGAATCATTCAGCGCAACAGTTGGTTTCGCTGACGCCCGCAACGTTCTGCGATTCGCGGAGTCGGCCGAGGCGGATGAAGAGTTTGCCGCTGTCGCGGCACATGCGGTGCGCGAATGCCTGGCGGCGAACTGCGTGGCGCTTTCGTCGGTCGACATGATTGTTGTCGCCCCGCCCAGGCCCGGGTTCCGCGCCGCGTTGAGCGCTCGGCTCGGGGTGGCGGCAGAGCTGATCGGGGTTGCAGACGATCGACGCATGCACACCGCAGCGCTGCCCGCCGCGTTCGAGCAGCAGATCGCGCGGGTTCCGGTGGGCGCCCAGATCCTGTTTGTGGCCGCCGGGGCCGGCGTCACGGCCGGCGCCGCGCTTTACCGCCGCCCGCCAGGTCGCGCTGCCTGAACGGGCCTACTGCCAGGAAATGATGCGCTCGGCCAGCTCTGGCCCGCTGTCTTCCTGGATGAAATGGTTGGCGTTGATACGGGCGTGCGGCTGGCCCGCCGCACCGGGAATGTGCTTGATCAGTGGACGGTCGGCTCGTCCAAGGAGTGGGTCGCGCTCCCCGAAGATGGCCAGGAAAGGCTTCTCCCAGCGGCCAAGGGCGTCCCATGCGGCACGGTTGGCCGCAACCGCGGGATCATCGGGTGAGATCGGCACCAACTGGGGGAAGGCGCGGGCGCCAGCCTGGTAGCTCTTGTCGGAGAAGGGGGCGTCGTACCCGGCCCGCACGGCGGGGGGAACTTTGCGCACCGTCCCGGCCGCAACAAGGCGACCGGCGGGCAGCACCGGAGAGTAGCGCGCGAAGGCCCGCCAGATGTGAAACGCCGTCGGGGTGCGCCCGCGTGCCGTGGGAAGGAACCCATTGGCCACCACCAGCCGCGCAATCGCGTCACCGTGTTCGGCGGCGACGCGCAGTCCGATCAGCGATCCCCAATCCTGGACGAAAAGCGTGGCCTCGGCCAGGCGCAATTCTTCAAACCAGGACTTCACCCATTCGACATGGCGCAGGTATGTGTAGTCCGCGATACGAGTGGGCTTGTCGGAGCGGCCGAAGCCGATCAGATCGGGCGCGAGCACACGGTATCCGCCGGCAGCAAGCGGTGGGATCATGGTGCGGTACAAGTAGCTCCACGTGGGCTCCCCATGCAGCAGTACTATCGGCGGCCCGTCGGCAGGACCCTCGTCGATGTAGTGCATCCGCAAATGTGGGGTATCGGTTGCCGCGACATCGACGTAGTGGGCCGCAAACGGGTAACCGACCAGATTCTGGAATCGGGCATCCGGGGTCCTCACCACATCCATGAATCAGCTCCTTCCAATAGCGGCCACCCGGTGTTCGTCGAGCAGTTTGCGACCATGTTGCCTCCCGCCGGGCCCGCACAGCGTCAAACCAGACGGTGCGGCGGAGCGCAACGGGCAGTTCAAACTGCGTGAGTCGGTCTGCTGCCAAAGTGCGCCGGCTCAGAATATGCCATGCGCGGCGCACGACCGCCGGGCCATCGCCGATTCGAGGCTTAAAACCAACCAAGCCAAGCTATTTCGCGTGGATGGTGGCTGACGATCAACCCATCGCGATTCGCTGGCAAACAACGGTCGGTGCCGATCTCGCCGAGTGGCCCTCGGCAATGTCAGGCCCTCGTTTCGAAACGGTGCGCCGCCGCGCGGGGCAGCGACAGCGCGACGCGGTGGCGTCTAGCATGTGCGGGGGATGCGGCTTCGGCCAGACAGGAGATCTCATGGTCGAGATTCACTTGGAGCGAACCATCGCTGCGCCGGTTGAGCAGGTCTTCGACTGGCTGGCCGACCCGACCAAGTTGGCCGCGGCCCCCTTGGTACTCAAGGCCGGCTACACCAAAGACTCACCCCCGCCCGGCGCTGGTGCGGTGCGCGAGGTGACCGCGCTGGGTGCCTGGTTCCGGGAGCAGATCACGGCCGTCGACCGTCCACGCAGCTACTCCTATCTCATCTTGCGATCCTTCCCGCCGTTGATTCATCAGGGGGGCACCCTGACGTTCACGCCGTCAGACGGTGGAACCCACGTCGACTGGCTGACCACCTATACCCACCCGGCGCGTGCGGGTGGCAGGTTCTTGGAGGTGGTCAGTCGCCCGATATTGAGGTCGAGCTTCGTCGCGGTCCTGGACGGCTGCGCGGCAGCACTGGAAAGTTAGGGCGGCCCGGTGCTCGATCATCGGGCGTCCCGCACGTTTGTGGTAACCGGTGCGTCCTCGGGCATTGGCTTGGCCACCGTAGGCCGCTTGCTCGAACAAGGCTGCGCAGTTGTCGGTGCCGACGTCGTAACCCCGCCCCACGACCTCGGTCCGCGATTCACGTTCGTGACCGCCGACGTCACCGACGAGGACGCGGTCGCCGGCGTGTTCGACGCCGTGCCCGACCGCCTCGATGGGGTGGTGCATTCGGCTGGGGTGGCCGGTGGCGGCCCGGTGCATCTGCTGGCGCGCGCTGAATGGGACCGAGTCATTGGGGTCAATCTCACCGGCACTTTTCTGGTAGCCAAGGCGGCGTTGGCCAGGATGATCGAGCAACCCCGGGTGGACGGCGAACGCGGCTCAATCGTGGCGCTGGCCAGCATCGAAGGTCTGGAGGGCACCGCCGGCGGTAGTTCTTACAACGCCGCCAAGGGCGGTGTTGTGTTGCTGACCAAGAACATTGCGCTCGACTATGGGCCCAGTGGTATCCGGGCGAACAGGATCTGCCCGGGCTTCATCGCCACCCCCCTGGCCGAAGGGGTCTTCGGCATGCCGGGAATGGAGGGCCCGCGTGCGTCGATCACCAACGAGCATGCGCTGCAACGATTGGGAAAGCCGGAGGAGATCGCGGCCATGGCTGCCTTCTTGCTCTGACCCGACGCTTCTTTTGTGACAGGCCAGGCCATTGCCGTCGACGGCGCCTACACCGCCGGGCGCGATCACGGGGTGGTTCGGCTCTTCGGTCTCCCACAGTGAGATAGGGAGATAGGGCGGATTCGACTGGTCGTCGCAACACCTCGATGTTGGAGGTGTTGAATGGCTTGTCGTCAGCAGGCAGCAGACCGGGTGATCCGGCCGAAGCTGCGATCGCCGGGGCATCGGAAGTATCGGCGTCATGTCGAGGTGGCCTTCTGGGGACAGATCGCTAAAGGTCTTCTCGCCGAAGAAGCCGCGGGCATTGTGGGCGTGGCGTCCGGCGGTCGGGGCACGCTGGTTCCACAACGCTTTGATGTGAAGTTCCAGCCCTCGGGCCGCTGCCTGTCTTTCGCTGAGTGTGATGAAATCGCGCTTCAGGGCAACGGTGTTTGAGCAATCGTCCGGGCGATTCGGCGCGACCCGTCCACGATCTCACGGGAACTGCGCCGCAGCGCCGCTGTTCGCTACGGGAGCTGCGGTTCCCGGACCTCGGTCGTGCTGTGGAAGACCGATATGGCCGCATGTCGGCCCAAGACCGCGAAATTGGCCGCCAATCCGCAACTGCATAATTATGTGCAGCAACGCCTTTCAGGGCGAAGTGGCATCAAACCAGCATCAACCAGACCCGCGCAAAAAATCCGGGCTAGGGCGGCGTCTTGGACCGCTACGACGCACGGGCGCACCAGACACCCAACCGGGTGCAGAATGCGCCTTCCGCGTGTCAGACCGAGCCATTCCCCTATTTGCTGGGTACCCCATCCGGCTCCGGCCCAGCAGGCAACGGCACGATAATCGGTATCGACGCTACACCCGCCGGAAGCGGGCCTGGTAATGGCCCCGAGTGGCCCGGGACAACTCCCGGCGCAGCGGCCACCGGGTCCGGTGCGGGATCTACCGGCGCAACGTCGGGACCGCCTGCAATGAATGGCATAGCCGCCCCGAATAACCCAGCGATTGGTAATATGACGCCGATCATGAAGTTATCCAGTCGCACCATGCAAAACCCTTTCATTTTATTTGCTAGCTGCTTCCGAAAGTTCAAGACGTTTTCCAACGGTTCCTGTGTCTCGGGTAGCGTAGACAACCTAAATGATTTGATTGCTGGAATCAAGTTGTGATGTTTTGAACGTCGCATCCCGCCGCCTGACCGGCCCCGAAAGTCCGGTCCCCTAATTTTGAGATCAAAGGTTGTGATTCGATGCGGGTTTCGGCAAATGCGGCCCACTGTCGCGAGGTTGCCTTTACTCCGGCGGGGACCCTGCACCGGCTCGCTCACCCCCTTCCGGATGCCACCCCATGACTATCGGCTCGATGGCTTGGGCATAACCTCCTCTACGGGCTTTGCGATCTCCACCCTAGCGACTTCTGACGCTAATCGCCCTGTGCACCAAGGCATTTCGATGTGTACACCAACGCCGCTAGTCTTGATTTTGCATGTATTCGTGCAGGTTTGGGTAGGGGCCGTGGTCTGGATTCGCTTGCGCGGTTGCCTTCTCGTTGAATGGGCGCGTTAGAGCGGACGTGCCCCACGCCGGTCGGATCTACCGAGGACTTTAACGCTCTTACGTCCAAACATTTTCACGCTTCCCTAAACGAGGGAAATTCATGTCTCGCATGAGACAAATTATCCCAACGTGAGACATAACAGTATTGCGCCCGGGGCTGCTTGATGCGCCTGCTGGGAGTCCCCTTAATGGCCGCCGCTTCCAGGCGCAGGCAATATTCCCGTTTCGGGCCACCAAGTTGGGCATTGGTGCTTAACTTCACGACTGTGCCCATTGCAATGTGAGCGTGACAACGAAATATTCTTCCGTTGAAGGGATGTCCAGGTGAGCCATTTGGTGACGCAACCGCAACTGATGACTGCCGCTGCCGAGGACTTGGTAGGTATCCAGACGTCCATCGCGGAGGCCAGCATCGCCGTTGGCGGTCGGACCACCGGTTTGGCGGCGGCAGCCGCCGACGAGGTATCCGCGGCGATTGCGGACGTGTTTAGCGTGTTCGGTGAGGATTATCAGGCGTTTGCCCGGCAGGTTGAGGCATACCACAATGCGTTTGTGCAGACCCTGACCGCAAGCGCCAATGCCTACGGCCATGCGGAGGCTGATGCCCAGGCCCTGCTGAGCGGGAGCACGGCCGCATCAGGTGGGGCGCCATCTGCGCAGGCTACGTTGCAGGGAACAACGTTCGGCTGGATGATCGGCGGAAGTGGAAATCCGATACCCTCGCAAACATACGTGAATAAGGTGCTGCCTTACGTCAACGAAGCGTTCGGCGTGCTTCCGGAGAACGCGAAAGCCCTCTTTACCCCCGAGGGGTTGCAGCCGATATACACCGGGATCAAGAGCTTGCCTCTTAATACATCGGTAGATCAAGGCGTCCAGATCCTCGACCAGACGATCAAGAGCACCCTGGCCGCGCATCCCGGCGACAGTGTCGCCGTTCTAGGCTATTCCCAGAGCGCGATCATCTCCTCACTGGAGTTGCGAGACTTGATGAACCCGGCGCTTAACCCAACGCCACCTCTACCAACCGAACTCGGCTTCACCCTGCTCGGCAGCCCCATGAATCCCAATGGCGGTCTCCTGTCGCGCTTCGTAGGACTGAACGTGCCGAGCCTGGGATTGGACTTTTATGGCTCGACACCGCCCGACACCCCCTATCCGACCAACATCTACACGCTCCAGTACGACGGATTCGCCTCTTTCCCGCGGTACCCGCTCAATCTTTTGTCGGACCTGAACGCCTTCTTGGGAATCCAAACTATCCACGGCCAGTACCCGGATCTCGACCCAGCAAATCTTCCCCCGGGGTACGAGATGGTCACACTCCCGGGCTCAGCATCCCTGACCGGGCAGGGCCAAACCAACTACTACATGATCACGCACCCAAACCTGCCGATCACAGCGCCGCTCCGAGCCATCCCGGTCATCGGTGACCCGCTGGCAGACCTCATTGAGCCGAATATGCGCATCCTGGTCAACTTGGGCTATGGCGACCCGAACTACGGCTATTCAACGTCACCAGCGAACGTGCCGACGCCATTCGGGCTATTCCCGGACGTGAACTATCTTGAGGTCGCTG
Organism: Mycobacterium ulcerans subsp. shinshuense; assembly: GCF_002355775.1. Classification (NCBI taxonomy): domain Bacteria; kingdom Bacillati; phylum Actinomycetota; class Actinomycetes; order Mycobacteriales; family Mycobacteriaceae; genus Mycobacterium; species Mycobacterium ulcerans. The sequence continues at coordinate 2,087,939 of NZ_AP017624.1, forward strand.
GCATGCTGGCCGACGGAACTCAGCAGGGCGGCAACGCCTTCATCGCCGACATCAGTGCAATGGCCCCGTCGTTTGCCGACCTCCCTACCTCGTTCGCCTCGGCAATGGGATCGGCCGGCACCGCCGGGAGCGGGTTGCTGGCTGCGGCACCAACCAGGGCTCCGGCGTTGTTGATTAGCAGGATTGTGAGCTGGGGAATTGTGGATTGAGGAGGTCTAGGCGGCGGTTGGCGGTCAAAGCGGTGATCCGGCAGGCTTCGGCGATGTTGTCGGCGCCGTTGAGGCGGTGCAGATTGATCGCGGTGTTGCGTAGCGTTGCTAGGACCTGTGCGCCGTTTCCGGTATGTGCCCTTTGACGGTCTTCGTCGAAGGTGACGTCGCGTATCCAGTGCAGGCTGTTCTCGATTCCCCAGTGTTGACGCATCCAGGTCATGATCGCGGTAGGGCGGGCGTGCTCGAACGGCAGGCTGCAGATGGCATAGACCACCTCCACGCTGCGCTGGTCGGTGGTGGTGATCAAGCGTTCACGAGTGATCCGGATGATTTGTTTTGCGTAGGGGAAGCCGATTCCTCGTGCAGTGGTGATGATTTGCAGGGTGCGGGTCTCGACACGGCCGTGGCCGCGGGAGTCGTCGGTAGCGGCTGCGGGCACCTCGGCCCAGGGCAGCGCGGTGATACGCGCAAGTATTTTGGCTTGGTTGGACTTGACGATCATCAGGTAGTGCGACTTCAAGGTGGCGCAGATCAACTTCGCGGTGACGACCTGGGTATGCATCGCATCCACGGTGACCAGCCACCGCAAGCTACCCGGCAGCAGCGTGAGCAGGGCACGTACGCAGGGAATTTCATTGCTTTTCTCGGCGACAGCGAGTTGACCGAGCACCAATCGGGCACGGTGGGCGAACACCGACACGAGATGCGTGGCTGTCGCTTTGGCGCGTAAAGCACCACGCAGCATCTTGCCGTCCAACGCGATCGGCACCAATCCACTGGGGTCGCTGCTGGCCACGTGTGCAGTGAAGTAACTGCCCATCCTGGCGTTGAGGTCGGCGGGGTCTAGCCGAGACAAAACAGCGCGGAAGGTCTTCTCACTGGGCCGCCGGAACCGGACCCCTAATTGGGCCAACACATCATCGGGAGCGGTGGCCGCCCATGTGGCAAAACCAGCATAGCCGCGCATCCCCGCGGCAGTGGCCAGAACCGCGATCGCCAACAAAGCCATCAGCGAATACCTCCGACCGCGTGGGCCCCTCGGGTCTGGCACCGAGGCCAACACATCGAGAAACTCCGATCCGATGAGCTCGCTGCGCTCACCAGGACTCCAGCGGTCGAACACCTCTGGAACCGACGACACAGGCAATACTGAAACGGTAGGCACGGGCAACTCCAGACCAACGACGAACAGTAACCAACTCGATCGTTCTCCAGATAGCCCGTGCCTACACTCCGGCCCCAATAGCGCGGCACCAAAGATCATCAACCCAGCTCACAAGCCTGCTAATCAACAACGCCGGAGCCCTGGGTCTGGCACCGAGGCCAACACATCGAGAAACTCCGATCCGATGAGCTCGCTGCGCTCACCAGGACTCCAGCGGTCGAACACCTCTGGAACCGACGACACAGGCAATACTGAAACGGTAGGCACGGGCAACTCCAGACCAACGACGAACAGTAACCAACTCGATCGTTCTCCAGATAGCCCGTGCCTACACTCCGGCCCCAATAGCGCGGCACCAAAGATCATCAACCCAGCTCACAAACCTGCTAATCAACAACGCCGGAGCCCTGCCATCCAGGGTAAACGCCATTCATTCATGCCATTTTCATAAAGCCTGTATCGCTCCTGTACAAGTGGTCGTAGCCAGAAGCGGGTCCGGCGAGTCCCCGTTAGCGAGTGCAGCCCATTCTTGAGTCGCCCGGATGCAGATCACGCGGGTCTTGTTCGTGCAGAAGCGTTGTAAGGCTCGGGAAACCAACTCCGGTCCATTGTACCGAGGACACCCCGGTCCGCTTGCGTGCAGCGACGACCGTGACCCAAATAACTAATACCTAAATGACTAATAGCGCCACTTGACAGCTACTCTATAGTTAGATCAAAGCGGAAATGCAGGTTCAGCGCTGCAGTGTGCCGCAAATTGCGGCACACTGTCGCCATCGCTGGCGGGCTGCACGCTCGGTACGACGCTAGCCAGCTCCCACTCGGAGGCGGACTCGGCGCTCTACGCCTGGTAGTTATTTAGCGCTTGCGACCCTCCTGCGAGCCAGTGTCGGCTCCGAACGCACGACCATGTCCAACGCACTCACCACCCACATGCACATACCGCCACATACGGCCACAACCAGTCAAAGGGGCTGTGGAGCAATGAACTACGCATTCTTGCCGCCCGAAGTTAACTCAGCGCGGATGTACAGCGGCCCCGGCCCGGAGTCGCTACTGGCCGCCGCGGCAAGCTGGGACATGGTCGCGATCGAGTTGGCATCGGCGGCCGAGGGCTACCGCTCGGTGATCTCAACCCTCAGCGGTATGTACTGGTGGGGCCCCGCCTCTGCGGCAATGCTGGCCGCGACCGGTCCGTTTATCGACTGGCTGGAGATAACCGGCGCGCTGGCCAGCGAAACCGCCAACCAGGCCACCGCGGCGGCCGCGGCCTACGAACAGGCCTACGCGATGACGGTTCCGCCGATCGTTGTCGCGGCAAATCGCGCCCTGCTGGCAGCGCTGATCGCTTCAAACATCTTCGGGCAGAACACCGCAGCGATCGAGGCTACCGAGGCAGAGTATGCCGAGATGTGGGCCCAGGACGCCGGAGCAATGTATGACTATGCCGCCACCTCGGCCATGGCCACCGCGTTGGAGCCGTTCCCCGGGCCACAACAGCACACCAACCCTGCCGGGTTGCCCGCCCAAGGCGCCGCGGTCAGCAAGGCGGCCGCCAGCTCTGAGGATGGTTCCCAGTCGCTGTTGTCACAGTTGATCGCGCTGGTGCCCCAGGCGCTACAGGTACTCGGGATCTGGCCAATTCTGCCCGAGGAATTCACCCTCCTCGACGCCATCTTCGCGATGTATGCGACGGTCGGCATGACGGCGGATGCCGTGACGATACCTGTTGCAATCATCGCCGCGGACAACAATCTGGGTCTGCTCGGCGCCGCGTCGGAGAACCCCGCCGAATTGGCTCCTGGTGCGCTCGGAGTCGGCGCGAAACTCTCCTCCGCGGAGATGGGCGCCGCCAGGGGCGCGGCCAATGCGGTGACTGTCAGCATGAGCCGGGCGGGTTCCATCGGCCAGTTGTCGGTGCCTCCGTCTTGGGCCGCCCCTTCGTCGGGCTCCGCCTCGGCGTTGTCGGTCAGCGGATTGACCACGATCCCGGGCACCGAGGTGGCCGAGCAGGGTGCACCGGGCGTGCCGGGTATGCCGGTGGGAACTGGAAAGCGGGCCACCAGCGTGATACCCCGATACGGGGTCCGGCTCACGGTCATGGCGCGCCCGCCCGCGGCCGGCTGACACCCCGCGGGCACTCGAACCCGAATAGCCGGATTGCGCTGAGCCACTCCGGCTGGTGAGGCGGCCAGTAGCAGAAAGCAATTCCGCCTTTCGGAGATTGTTTAGACGGCCGGCTGGATCGGCGGGTTTTATCTATAGCCAGTGGCCTGGCCCCCAGGGCTCCGGCGTTGTTGATTAGCAGGCTTGTGAGCTGGGGAATTGTGGATTGAGGAGGTCTAGGCGGCGGTTGGCGGTCAAAGCGGTGATCCGGCAGGCTTCGGCGATGTTGTCGGCGCCGTTGAGGCGGTGCAGATTGATCGCGGTGTTGCGTAGCCTTGCTAGGACCTGTGCGCCGTTTCCGGTATGTGCCCTTTGACGGTCTTCGTCGAAGGTGACGTCGCGTATCCAGTGCAGGCTGTTCTCGATTCCCCAGTGTTGACGCATCCAGGTCATGATCGCGGTAGGGCGGGCGTGCTCGAACGGCAGGCTGCAGATGGCATAGACCACCTCCACGCTGCGCTGGTCGGTGGCGGTGATCAAGCGTTCACGAGTGATCCGGATGATTTGTTTTGCGTAGGGGAAGCCGATTCCTCGTGCAGCGGTGATGATTTGCAGGGTGCGGGTCTCGACACGGCCGTGGCCGCGGGAGTCGTCGGTAGCGGCTGCGGGCACCTCGGCCCAGGGCAGCGCGGTGATACGCGCAAGTATTTTGGCTTGGTTGGACTTGACGATCATCAGGTAGTGCGACTTCAAGGTGGCGCAGATCAACTTCGCGGTGACGACCTGGGTATGCATCGCATCCACGGTGACCAGCCACCGCAAGCTACCCGGCAGCAGCGTGAGCAGGGCACGTACGCAGGGAATTTCATTGCTTTTCTCGGCGACAGCGAGTTGACCGAGCACCAATCGGGCACGGTGGGCGAACACCGACACGAGATGCGTGGCTGTCGCTTTGGCGCGTAAAGCACCACGCAGCATCTTGCCGTCCAACGCGATCGGCACCAATCCACTGGGGTCGCTGCTAGCCACGTGTGCAGTGAAGTAACTGCCCATCCTGGCGTTGAGGTCGGCGGGGTCTAGCCGAGACAAAACAGCGCGGAAGGTCTTCTCACTGGGCCGCCGGAACCGGACCCCTAATTGGGCCAACACATCATCGGGAGCGGTGGCCGCCCATGTGGCAAAACCAGCATAGCCGCGCATCCCCGCGGCAGTGGCCAGAACCGCGATCGCCAACAAAGCCATCAGCGAATACCTCCGACCGCGTGGGCCCCTCGGGTCTGGCACCGAGGCCAACACATCGAGAAACTCCGATCCGATGAGCTCGCTGCGCTCACCAGGACTCCAGCGGTCGAACACCTCTGGAACCGACGACACAGGCAATACTGAAACGATAGGCACGGGCAACTCCAGACCAACGACGAACAGTAACCAACTCGATCGTTCTCCAGATAGCCCGTGCCTACACTCCGGCCCCAATAGCGCGGCACCAAAGATCATCAACCCAGCTCACAAGCCTGCTAATCAACAACGCCGGAGCCCTGGCCTGGCCCCGATTAGTTGATCCATGAGATCTGCACCCCGGTCATAGGTCCACCGTTATGAGAGTTGGGGCAGGATTATCACCAGGAGGTCACATGCCTCGTCAGTATTCGTCGTGGGCGCGTCGGCAAGTCGTTGTTCGGTTGCGATCGGGTGAATCGGTGTCCACCAGTCACCCACACCAGGCCAACAATAAGAAAAGTCAACGGGCCGCCGCAGGAAAGCCCAGAATCCCTGCTATGGCCCGGACGCGCCTTTGCAAACAGTTAGTTCATCACCGTGACGATTTCGCAAGGTGATTACCTACCGTGCGCCAGTGCATCCCGTCACGTTTCATGGTTAGTTTTTCATATTGCCGCATATTGCCGCATATTGCCATGGATGAATTTCTTCATATGCTCGACGATGACCCGCCTAGGACTTCAGACTACATAGCTTGATAGGCGAACGCGCGCCCGGCAGGTCGAGGCAACGCCAGATCGGCGGCTTGGCATCCATCAGGTCGATCCGCACCCGCAAACCCTGCGCTCACTCCGGCCCAGCCCGGACCACTGGCGTCGGCTCATCGAACACCCGCGCGAACAGATCCCGGCCAGCGTCAGCCACCAGCTTCTCAAGCAGCGCCAGGTCCGCACTAGCCCCGGACGCACCGCTCTTCCTCTTCCCCCCTTCTCCGGCGGACCCCCAGCCAACCAGACCCCGGAGCACTATTCGAAGACCAGTTGGCTCATTCGCAGGTCTTTACACCATCGACTGCGAAGAGCCCTTTTTGTGGGCACGCGGCGGGTGTTGCAATCGGCGCCGGGATCGCGGTAGAAGGGGGTTCAATGCGCCATGGGAGCAATAAGAGAGCGATCTCACATTACTGCGCCTTTTACTTCGTGATTGACTCAGGTAGCCTTATTCCGGCGTGAACAGAACGCCTACTTATGACGGTTTCCAGCGGATCTTCTATTCAATTGCTTAGAGCCGCACGGATGGTCGTTGTTAAGAAATGAACCAACGACATGATTAGGCCGTTACGTTGCCAAACCCTGAAAGGAAATTGAAAGTCTATGTCTGTTGCAGCCTTGTCCTGTGAGACTGAGTTGGCTTTGTCTTCGATTAACGCATCCGAGTTTGATGACATAACAGACGCCCTATTCCGCGAGCAGGAGTTGGCCTACTCGCTTAACTGGGTACTCCTTACCGACCCAGAGTTCTAAGCCTCGATCCACCGACGGACCTTGGAGACTGGTGTCCGTACTTGTTGATCCCGATTATTGGCGTTGGGCCCGAGGGAGTCGCTGGCCTGTCCAGCCTTTCCTGTGCGCTGCGGTCGGGCCTGTCGGCGGGGTCGGGTTGTTGCGCCCGTTGGGGGTTGTATCTGATGGTGTTGTGCCGCAACGCAAGCTAGGCCTTTGACCAGGGCTAGTGGGTGGGTAGGTGCAGAACCGGCCGGCGTTGTGGGCGGGGCAGCCGGGCCGGGACGTCGACGATCTTGCGGCGCAGGGTCGATCCGCGTGCCCGCGTGTGTCGGTCCCCAGCCAGGACGCCGGTAGCGCGCAGCAGGTTGGGAGAGATCGCCGCGCAGAGCACCCAGGTGGAGTTCGCGGCGAAGTGGCCTGACGGGATGTGCGCCATGGGTCCGTCGATTAGGCCGGCGAACACGGTTTCGATGATCGCGTGTTGGCGGTGGGTGATGTCGGCCGCCTCGACGGGTAGGTCGGTGTTGGTGAAGAACGGGTGATGCCGCCAGACCGGGAACAACGCGTCGGGGCGGCAGGCGTCCTTGACACGACGGACGACCAGGCGTGCGGTGATCCGGTCTTTGGTGGATGCGAAGGCGGTGTAGGGGATTTCGGCGACTTCGGCATCAGAGATCCAGCGACGAGAGTCCCTTGCACGGAATGTTCTTGTCGGCGATCTTGGTGTGTCCGAACGCTATCTCTCCGAAACCGCCCTTGCTCTGCTCAGCCGCGCTGATGATCAACCCGGCCAACACGTTGTGGTCCCAGCCGCGTTCACGGCATGGTTAAAACTCGCAGAGCCTCATGCGAATCGCCAGCCCGACTTACACCACTGCATGGGACGCGACGGCACGCCGCGCGGTAGCCAGCACCACCGCCTCGTAAGCATCCTCGAATGCCGACTGCGTGGGGGCGGCGTCGAATCGCTGGTGGTGCAGCCACCGGTCGGGGTGTTCAGTCCACGCCTTGCCGTCGTAGTTGACGATCCCGTGACGCACCAACAATTTCGACAACCGATGTCTGATCCGCATCAAGTCCGTTCTGGCGGCTTCTCGGGCGCGGACCAGATCCTGGGTAGCATCCTCGGCCGCACTCGGAATCCACACCGGCACAACCTCGTCCAGCCGCAACAACCGCGCCAAATTCAGCGCGTCGCGCGCATCGGTTTTCACCCGATCACTCGCCGGGCGAAACAAGTTCGACGACGCCGCGACCTCGCATCGCAATCCCGCCGCCGACAACGCCCGCGCCAACCCGAAACCCGTCGGACCGGCCTCGTAGACCACCGCGCACGGGCCGGGCAGCTTGCCCACTCACTCGATGACCTTCGCGTGCGACGGCGTCAACCGCGCCCAAAACACGTCCGCGCTTCGCCCATCGATCGCCGCCGCGACAACCGAACACGCGTGCACATCAAACCAACACTTGTACGCCCGCAAAACACGGGGGCCTCCTTAACACCTGTCGGAAGGGCCGAGCACAGAACCGCGCTCGGTAGCCCACGAGATTGCGTGAGCGAGGCCCCGGCCAGTAAGTACGCCACTCGGCGAGCAGTCACCACATACGGTCTCATGCACTGCCTCGGACGCATCCCGCCCGCCGAAGCCGAAGCCCGCTACTATTCCCAACTCGTGACCGGTCGACCGGCTGGCTCACAGAATCCCGAGGGGGCATGAAACCGCATGAAATCCGGGATGGTTCACACCGGCCCGCCGCGGAAGTTTTGCGGAACTCGGGACAACCTCTGTCCCGCCGAACATGATGGAGTTTGGCATGGCTCTTGAGGCGTGCGATTTTCGAACCTTGGAGAACCTGTGCCCGGGGCGAGTGGGTGCTCCCGGCTCCCCGCTCTATGAGGCCGGGCGCAGAGTTTTTTCGCGCGCCGGACGCATCCGGTCGCCAGCGGCCGTGTTGCGTCCAGCTGATCGAAACCAGGTTGCCGCCATCATGGCCTGGGCGAATGCGGCGGGGATTCGGCTATCGATTAGGTCGGGTGGGCACAGCTTTGATGGATTCCCTGTCCGTGACGACGGCGTATTGCTTGACCTGCGCGGATTGAGCGCGGTCCGATACGCCCCGTCGGGATACCTGCACGCGATGACGGGTGCGACCGTCGGCGACATTGCGCGCGCGCTGGATGGAACTGGGCGGGCGATGCCCATCGGCGAATGTCCCACCGTGGGCGTCGGCGGGTTAGTGCTTGGCGGCGGGTTTGGCCAATGCACTCGCCACTTCGGCCTCACCTCGGACTTCTTGGCCGAGGCGACGGTTGTCACTGCCAGTGGACAGATTCATGTGACCAACGCAAATCTGTTCTGGGGGCTGCGTGGCGGCGCTGGTTGTGTAGGAATCGTCACGGACCTGGTGTTTCACACCGTACCGATCCAGCAAGTGACAGGTGTGACTCTCGGCTGGCGTTGGGACGCGGCAGTCGAGGCGATTCTTCTGTTCACTCAATTGATGCACACGGCGCCGAGCGAACTCGATCTGCAACTCAGCATTCGAACGACAGGTGCGGACCGTTATGCCGGCGAAGCAAGCGCCGGCCCTGCCGACGTGATTCCCGGCACGCCCCGAGTGCGTATCGATGGCCAGTTTCTCGGCAACCAAGACGACGCCCGCTCGCTCATGCGGCCACTGCTCGAGCACCCTGCTGCCTTGCATGCATCGATCCGCGAAGAATCGTTTTTCGATGCCGTGTTCGTCTCGAACGATTTTCTTCACGACCCGGCACCCGCGACCCTCCGTCCACACCGAATAGCCAGCGACATCGGCCGAGGTGCACTCGGTGCAGTCGAAGCGGCCGCCATCGTCGGACAGATCAACGAACTTCAATTCGCGCCCGAACTGCCTGGCGGCGCAGTGAGCATCGAGGCGATCAACGGTGCAGTTGCCGCATTCACGCCGCAGGAAACCGCCTTTTTCCACCGCGGGCAGGACTTTGTGTATCACTGGGCGCTGGGTGACCGGTTGCCGGCTGACGCGGGCCTCGCCGCCCGGCACGACGCCCTGTTGCAAGAAATCCGACACGACCTTGCCGGCGTGTTGACGGGCGGGCGTTACGTCAACTACGCCGACATCTTGGACACGCCGAACGACTGGTGGGGCGACAACACCGACCAGCTGATGTCCGTTGTTCAGGAGCACGATCCGGACCGCATCCTGATCTCCAGGCTTAACCCCTAATGGCCCAGGCCGGAGGCGGGACTGCGGTTAGAGGCTGTTCACATACTCGTGTGACTAAAGTGACTGGTCATATCGGTGTGATCACGATCGGGCGTCGCGCAATGGCATGAGACGGAGCCCGCGGTAGCAGATGGACACCACATCCCCTTGCTGCCGGGAACCCCGTGAATGCCTGTCTACCTTGTCGAGTCCAGGCAAACCAGTTGCCCCGCTGCGGGTTGCCCATGTCGTGACAGAACAGCGCGGTATCCCTGGGGCCTCACCGACGAACAGTGGAATCTGCTGCGCTCAGAGGTTGAGGCGGTGATGGCGGATTCGAGTGGTCGTCGCAACACCTCGATGTTGGAGGTGTTGAATGGTTTGTCGTCAGCAGGCAGCAGACCGGGTGATCCGGCCGAAGCTGCGATCGCCGGCGTGGCGTCGGCGGTCGGGGCACGCTGGTTCCACAACGCTTTGATGTGAAGTTCCCGTTGCCTGTCCTTCGCTGAGTGTGAGGAAGTCGCGCTACTGCGGGTTCAGGGCAACGTGTTTGAGCAATCGTCCGGGCGATTCGGCGCGACCTGTCCACGATCTCACGGGAACTGCGCCGCAGCGCCGCTGTTCGCTACGGGAGCAGCGGTTTCCGGGCCTCGGTCGTGCTGTGGAAGGCCGATATGGCCGCATGTCGGCCCAAGACCGCGAAATTGGCCGCCAATCCGCAGCTGCATGATTATGTGCAGCAACGCCTTTCAGGCCAGATTAGCCACCCCGACGGCGGCACCATCGCCGGACCGCAACCGCCCCGATTCACCGGCCGCAACAAGCCCCACCGCAAGGACCGACCGTGGTCGCTAGCGTGGAGCCCAGAGCAGATTGCCAACCGGCTCAAAGTCGATTTCCCCGAGGACAAGTCCATGCGTATCAGCCACGAAGCGATCTACCAATCGCTCTACATCCGGGGCGGGGCGCGCTCAAATGGGAGCTGGTCTGGTGCCTACGCACCGGACACGCACTGCACGCGCCTCGGGAACGATCACGACGCAAGACCTGCGCCCACGTCACCCCAGAGGCGGCGATCTAAGCCATACCTGCCACCCGAGGGTGATCAGGACCCTACGACAGCCCCGAAACACCCTTCCAACAAGTTAAGGAAGGCGATCTTCCCATCGGGCTCGAACGCTCTCGGCGATCGGCACCGTCGTCGAGCGTACGACCGGGTTCACCATGTTGATCCACTTGGCCCGCGAAGAAGGGCACCGGCACAAACACTCGGTCAAGAACGGTCCGGCCCTGGCCGGCTACGGCGCAATAACGATGAAGGACGCCCTGGCAAACACCATGTCGACCCTGCCGCAGCAGCTCGTCCGGTCGCTGACCTGGGATCGCGGCAAGGAAATGTCCGCGCACGCCCAATTCAAAGTCGAGACCGGCATCCCTGTCTTCTTCGCCGACCCCCAGTCACCACGGCAACGCGGCACGAATGAAAGCACCAACGGCATGCTGCGCCAATACTTTCCCAAACGCACCGACCTCCCGCGATGGTCTGCCGAGGAAATCGAGGCCGTCGCTCACGCCCTCAACACCAGGCCACGCAAGACACTCGGCTGGAAGACACCGGCCGAAGCATTTCATGAACAGCTACTCTTGCTCCACCAAACCGGTGTTGCATCCACCGGTTGAACCCAGGTAGAGAACAGATGATATCGACAACGAGTGGCCAGGTTGTCGCGCTGGCCCGCACCATGCGGGACCTGGTGCGGGCCGAAACCGGCGAGTCCGAACGCCGGCGCACGCTCACCGACAAGATCGTCAACGAAATGTGGTCCACCGGACTGATGTCGGCATTCAATCCGACTGCGGCCGGAGGAACCGAGCCCGCGTTTGTCGAGATGATCGAGACATGGATCGAAATGGCCTGGCAGGATGGGTCGTTCGGTTGGATTGGGATCGCGAACCTGCCGTCGACGTTCGCCGCCGCCACGTATCTCCCCGACGACGGCTTCGCTGAGGTGTTCAGCGCCGCCGACAACCGAGTCACGATGGGCGGCCAGTTCTTCCCCAACGGGCAGGGAAGCGCCGTCGACGGCGGCTACCGACTGAGTGGATCGTGGAGCTTCGGCTCGGGGACCGGTCATGCGCAGTACATCGCGGCGGGCTTCTTCCCGATGGATGACGGTGAAATGCGCTGGATCCGTGAGGGTGTTCCGGACATGCAGGTGGCCGTGGTTCCGCGCGAACAGATCACCTTCAATGACGGCTGGTTTGTGCAGGGGCTCAAAGGGACCGGTTCCTATGACTACAGTGCCGAGGACGTGTTCGTGCCGCAGGGCCGCACCTTTGGACTATTCGCCCGGGAGCCGCGACGGGGAAGTTCGCCGGCCACTAGGATGGGGCTGATGCCGGTGACCGCGGCCGGCCACGCCTCGTGGGCGCTGGGGGTCGCCAAGAGCATGCTTGACGATGTCACCGAACTTGCGGCGACGAAGTACCGGATGAGCGACATGGCCGCTCTGGCCAGTCGGCCCCACTTTCCAGAAGGGCCTGGCCCATCACGTCGCGGCATGGCGCGCGGCGCGCCTGCTGGTCCTGGATGCCTTCACCACCGCCGAAGCCGCGGTCGGTGCCGGCCAGGAACTGACTCCTACGTTGCGTTCGGACATGCGCGCGGCGGCCGTCTTCGCCACCGATACCGCTCGAAGCTGCGCCGAATGGGCACATCTGGTGGCCGGAACGAGTTCAATCCGCGAGGGTAGCCGCGTCGAACGGGCGTTTCGTGACATGTACACCGGAACCCAGCACGCCTTCATCAGTGAGAAGGTCGCCATCGATTGCGCGCAGATCTGGCTCGGCATCGTCGAGGACCAGTTCGGACTCTGAGTTCACGCTCGATCCTCGGGGTGCGGAGGAAGATTTACCTGCTCGGCCAGTGATGTAATTTGGGTAAGAATTACCAATCTATCGCCGGAAATGGGTGTTGGATGAACGACCACGCTGTGGCTGCGTGGCTGGCCACCGAGGCAGGTCGCCTGCTGCTCGGAGTGCGGGAGGAGTTCGCCGCAGCCGAGGGTGCCCAGCGTAAGGCGGCGGGGGACAAGCGATCTCATGACTTTCTGATGGACAAGCTGGCCGCCGAGCGTCCCGGGGACGCGGTGCTCTCCGAGGAGGGTGCCGACGACCCCGTCCGGCTACGCAGCGAGCGAGTCTGGATCGTTGATCCGCTCGACGGCACCCGCGAATTCTCCGAACTCGGCCGCGTCGACTGGGCGGTGCATGTCGCGCTGTGGCAGGCCGGCCAGCTCGTCGCCGGGGCCGTGGCGCTCCCGGCGCAGGGCATCACCTTGGCGACACCACACGTCGAGCCACCCCCGGCGGCACCCGACAGGCCGCGCATCGTGGTTTCGCGGACTCGTCCACCGGCCATCGCGCTGGCTGTGCGCGACGCGTTGGATGGCACCTTGGTGGAAATGGGCTCTGCCGGGGCCAAGGTGGCATCGGTCGTGCAGGGCTTGGCCGATGTGTATGTCCATGCCGGCGGGCAGTTCGAGTGGGACTCGGCCGCCCCGGTGGCGGTGGCCCGATCCGCTGGGCTGCATACGTCTCGTATCGACGGGTCGGCATTGACCTACAACCGGCCGGACCCCAAGCTTCCCGATTTGGTGGTATGCCGCCCCGAGCTCGCTACCGCCGTGCTGGCTGCTACCGGCTGAGACTTGCTCGTGGCGTCGCTACGATTTCGTCTGCTTCGGAAGAACTTTCGCCAGGATGCTGGATGCGACATTGCCGGCCACAATCAGCGCGATCACGGCGAGGGAGTCAACCGAGTTGGTGAGCAGACCCGCAATTCCGGTGACCGTGAGGAAGGACGGCAACCAGCCGACAGTCTGTAGGACGGAGGGAACCAGCGCCGGCTCGCCGTTGGCCAAATCGAACTTGGCGGCGGCGTAGTCCGGGTAGAAGTCGGTAATCGCCGCCGCGAAGAAGATCGCCGCCAATTGAAGGATCCACCCGGTCCAGAAGTTGGTGCCGTCATGCCACAAGTAGTCGCCGATGAAGCCGACGGTTCCCGCAAAGGTGAAGGCGCCCGCCCACACGATGGTGATCACCGTGTTGATCTTTTTGAACAAGGGGCTCTCCCAATGCTCCGGTGGCGTGGTGTCTTTGGCGTAGGCCATCGTGAATGGCCGTCTGATCAGCAGGGTGAGCCAGGCAAAACAGGCTAGGGCGGCGTTGGTGAGCTCCCCGGGCCACAACTCGAGCCACTGGATTGCGTTGTCGGTCGCGAACAGGCCGACGACCAACATGGCGCCGAAGAACGCGGTGCCGAAGACCTCGAGGGCGTGAACCTTGACGCCACGGCTGAGGCCGGCAAGCATCACCAGCGCGGAGAGCCCCAACGCGCCGGCCGCCGCCAGCTCGAAGCGCCCGGGTCCGGACAGGATTGCTAGCAGTGCCCATGGGGCGATTCCCGCAAGCGGCGAGCGAAGGAACCCATCGAGGGCGCGTGCGGGGCTGAAGACCTTGGCCGGTGGCCGATCCGGCTGCTTGTCGTTGTCGACGCTGCAGAAGGCAGGCACACTCGGGCGGGCACTTTAAATCACCTGTACTCCTTACGTTTCCGACATTCCAATATCGACATGTCAAAAGTGACATGTCGATATTGGCATGGCATTGGTGACATGTCAAAACTGGAGGGTTAGTATGGTTGGGTGAGCCTGCGACATGCGGCGTTGGGGCTGCTCTCCCAGGAGCCGGGAAGTGGATATGACCTGCTAAAGCGGTTTCAGCTGTCGATGAACAACGTCTGGCCAGCAACGCAGAGTCAGCTCTACAGTGAGCTTAACAAGCTGGCTGCTGCCGGACTAATCAAGTCCTCGGGCCTGGGGCCACGGGGGCGCAAGGAGTACGCGATCACTGACGCGGGACGCGCCGAACTCTACCGATGGATGACTTCGCCGCAGCAGGACCCACCGGTCCGCAATGCCGCGCTGCTGCGGGTCTTCCTGCTCGGCCAGCTAGATCCCAGTCAGGCCCGTAGCTACCTGGAATCGTTGTTGTCTTTGTCCGAGCAGGAAAAGACGCACTACGAACGGATCCGCTACGCCTACGACTGGGCTGAGGATGACGACTCCTTCTTTGCCCGGGCCGCGCTGGAGCAAGGGTTGCGGTGGGCCCAACAAAAAATCGAATGGGCCAAGTGGGTCATTGCCGGGTTGGACCACCGCAGCGGCGTCGCGCCGGCGGGGCAAGGCTGAGGGCTACCGCAGCTCGCCGAGCGCCTTGCCCATCCGCGTCACTGCCTCAGTCAGAATGGCCTGGGACGTAGCGAAATTCATGCGCACGTGCCCGTCTCCGCCGGTTCCGAACACGTGGCCCGAACTCAACGCCACTCGGGCGTGATCGAGGAACCAGCTGGCCGGCCCGGATAGATCTGACACCACCGCAAGACCGGACGCATCCTGCTCGGAAATTCCGAGGTCTCGACAGTCCAGCCAGGCCAGGTAGGTGCCCTGCGGCCATCGCAGCCGCACCCCGGGAAGCTGCGCGTCCACCAGATCGCTCGACAACGTGCGGTTTGCGTCCAGTCCGGCCAGCAGCGCGTCAAGCCAGTCGCCGCCGGTTCGGAACGCTTCGGTGTGCGCAATGATGCCCAGGTGACTCGGCCCGTGGCTGACCTCTTCCGGCATCCGGCGTAGATCGGCGGCGGCCTCCGGACGGCAACAGCCAACGCCGCCTTGACGCCACCCAGATTCCACGCCTTGGTGGCCGATGTCAGCGACAGCGCATTCTCGGAGCCGGGCACCGTCAGGTACGGGGTGAAACGTGCTCCGGAAAAGACCAGGGGAGCATGAATCTCGTCCGACACCACCCGCACGTCATATCGACGGGCGCGTTCGGCGACGCCGCGCAGTTCGTCGCAGCTGTGCACGGCACCGGTCGGATTGTGGGGATTGCACAACAGGTAAGCCACGTTGCCACCTGCGCGGCGCGCGTGAGCGAAGGCCTCTTCCAGCGCGTCCAGGTCGATCCGGCCATCAGTGCCCAGCGGCGCTTCGACCACCCTTCGGCCGTCGTGTGACACGAATGCGTAGAACGGGGCGTACACCGGTGAATTGACGATCACGGTGTCACCGCGATCGGTGACCAGACGCAGCATCTCAACGATGCCCATCATCACGTCCGGAACGATCGCCGTCCGGCCGACCTCCAGGTCGTGCCATTGCCAACGCAGCGCAGCGAATTCGGCAAGGGCTTCGGCATATGCGGTACCGTAGGGGTATCCGGTATCGCCGTTGTCGACCGCTCGATGAAGCGCGGCGGCCACCGTGGGTGCCAGGTTCACGTCCATCTCCGCCACCCATAAGGGCAAGACATCGGCCGGGTGCGCACGCCACTTCATGCTTGTCCGGGTGCGTAGTTGCTCGAGTGTCAGTTGCTCGAGCGGGTTGGGGTTCATGGGCGATTACGTTAGCGGGCTGTGCGGTACCGACTTCACCGGACGTGGCTTGGGCTGTGCCACCTGGCTAGTAGTCGTAGCGGGCGATGACCGGTCCGCCCCGATCGCCATCGCCGTCGTCAGATACCAAGGCGGGCACCATTTCACTGGTGACCAATCCATGTTCGCGGGTCAATTCGTCAACCACTTCGAATGATTCGGCGATGTTGGTCGGGGTATCGATCACGATGGTGACGACCGGCACTTGGCGGCCCAGTGCGAACAGCTTGTCGCCGTGGGGCTGATGTTCGCCGTTGAAGCCCCAGATGCCGCGCAGCACGGTAGCCCCGTCGGGCCTCCGGCGCCGGTATAGGCGTCGCACGATGGCCCGGTGAATGGGAACCCCGTCGTGCCGGGCCGATTCGGAGGTGTAGATCATCAGCTTCTGCCACAGCGGCAGACCGTGTTCGTCGGCTGCCGGCAGGGCATGGGGGCGGCCCAGCAGTTCACCGTCACGCTTGCAAACCCGAACTCGTTCGAGCGTGATCAGTGGACGGCGCAATAGCCCACCGAGCTCCGGGAGTACCCGACGGATGCGATCGCCCGAGCCAACGGCAATGATCATCATCGGGACGTCGGCGTTACGGCCGAAGAACATGGCGCGTTGCCGCCGCCCGTGCGCGGTGCCGTCAACACCCAGGAAAACCGAGGCACCAGCCAGTTGGCGTCGGTACATCAGATCGCAGATGGCCAGATAGGCGGGCATACCGTAGGCGCGTTCTTTGCGGCCAACGTTGACGGTCAACTTGGCGGCTTCGTGAAGTTGCTCTGACAATTCCAGTGGTGGCAGGTCCCCGCGCACCATGCGGGCGCGCTCGAGAGTGAGCAGCCCTCGTTGCTTGATGGCAAGCACCGGGTCGAGTAATGCCTCGATTTTGGGCCTACGGTCGGTACCGATGATCACCACGGGCGGATCCTCGGAGAGGGTCAGCGATTGGTCGGTCCGCAGGTGGCGTCCCGTCCCGAATCCACCGGCTCCGCGCAGCACGACGCTGGACGCGATGTTGTGTTCTTGTTAGAGGCTGAGCAGCACATCGGCCAGGAAGCCGTCGTCGGTTCGGCGCCGCTCACCCAAGTAGGCGCTCACCTTGAGGCAATCGTCATCCATGCCGGCCCCTGAAGCCGTGCTGCCTAGGAGTTTTCATGCCGCAGCGCCGCCGCTGCAACCGATGTTCGCCTCGTGGGCATCGGGTCGGTGTGTGCCTATCGGATGACCACCGTTGCGGCGCAGCTCGATTCGGGCCACGCGCGGCGCAGGACAAGCGCGGGAGTTTGGATATGCCACCTGGGACTCCTTTGTTCGCAGGTGCCATCAGCCGGCTGGCGGTTCAGAAGTCGAGCTTCCTGGCGAGCCCCATCGCCGCTGCTAGTTAACCGACGGCCTCTCGGTGGGTCAAGTCCGAATTCGAAGGCCCGTCGGTCCCGCGACTACTCAGCCGGTGCGATCCCAGAGCGGCGAGGTTGACTACCACCATGTTGTTGTCGATGGGATGCCCGTTTTTGCTCAGGCCGTCCACCACGGTGCGATAACCCTGCCAGTGCAGTACCGCCTGATAACGGTGGTGAAAGTGTCCGTGCCAAAGCCGACCCGGGCGGACGGCGTCGACAACGCAGCGCAGCCGCTCGCGATGCAGCTCGGACCGACGCAGCTCGAGTTCCGGGAACCCGCGCCGGTCGCGCGCCGCGCTGGGAACGGTGATTCCGGCCGGGCAGTCGTGACAAAACATGGCATCGGCTTCTCCGGCGGCCGCCGCAGCATTCGCCTGGCGCATGGTCAGTAGCTCCTGCTCTCACCAGGAGCGGCCCCGCTTGCGCAGGAAACGGTCGATCGAATAGGCGCCACCGAGGGCCAGACACCGGGTCTGGCCCCATAGCCAACGAAAACCCCGCGGCAGGTGCACGAGGTGGGCACGCAGGTATCGCAGACCGTCCTGGCCGATGGGCCAACCAAGCAATCGTTCGAAGTTCTCGTGGTTGCCGTCGACGAACCCCAAGACCATCCCGCACCGGTCCAAAGCTTCTTCGAGCGAATCCAGATACTCGTCGGTGAAGTTATAGCCGAAATCGCCGAGCTGAATCAGCACTGTCGCTTCGCGTTTGGCGGCGTGCTCGATCGCGCCGACGGCGTACTTGGCGTCGGAATGCCAATCGCCGGCGATCGCGACGCGCAACGGTTGGGCTAGAAAGGACCGCGTAGTCGGCTGTCGCAGCATCTGAGAATCCGGTGAGCCGTTCATGGACCGCCCTCCTAGTTCTGCGATCGAGCCGCCCAACGGCAGTCATCGAGTCCCAAAGACCGTTGGCATTTAGTCGCCGGG
The DNA here is from genome assembly GCF_002355775.1 of Mycobacterium ulcerans subsp. shinshuense. Taxonomy (NCBI): domain Bacteria; kingdom Bacillati; phylum Actinomycetota; class Actinomycetes; order Mycobacteriales; family Mycobacteriaceae; genus Mycobacterium; species Mycobacterium ulcerans. The sequence goes on from NZ_AP017624.1 coordinate 2,106,166, forward strand.
TATGGACGAGGCCACCGCCTATTTTGCTTTCGAGGGTACGCGGCAAAATCTGGACGGGTCAACCGTGCGGCATTAGCCCCCACCCGGTCTCGGTGGGTGCCGGTCTGCCGAATCTATTCCCAGCGCTCGCAAGTGGCGGGTCGGCATCTTTGCGGGCCGCGTCGAGCATCGGTAACCTTGGTGGTATCGCAGTGAAGTTCGCTGCAATCTCGCTGCAGGTGCCGGACTTGGCCGGGCCTTTGCGATGCGCCAATGCCCGGCAAGGCATCGTGCAGCGGGATTCAGGCCGGCCAGCCCCCGATCAAAGGCGGTGTGAGCCAATGAAATTGCTAATCGCGGTAATGGGCGTGTGCGCCGCGGTCGTATTCGGTGCGCCGGTGTGGGTTGCCGGTGTTGCCCGCGCCGACGATGATGTCGGATTCCTGGTCGCTTTGCAGCGGATCGGCATCACCTATCCCAGCCCAGCCCAAGCAATCGATGCCGCCCGAGCGGTGTGCGTGTGCCTGGATCGTGGTGAATCCGGTCTGGCCGTAGTTCAGGAAGTGACGGCGCGCAACCCCGGCTTCGACATGGACGCTGCCGCGCACTTTGCGGTCATCTCGGCGACCTACTATTGCCCGCATCACCTCGCCGTGACCTGACGCGGCCCAAGGGTGTTAGTAGCGCAGCGGCGCGGGCGGTGCCGAAACAACGCCCTGTGGCCCACTTTCGGCTAAGCGGGACCATCGCATTGATCGACCAGAACCGCGCCATCGGCCCGGTCTCCGAGCGTCTGCAGGGCAACGTCCCCGCCCGCGGCGGTGACACGCACGATCTCGGCTAGCTCCGCCGGGGCGCCGCATTGCAGGTAATGGTCGGCGGTGGGAACCACCCAGTAGCGGCTTCGGCCGGGTTGGTTCTTCAGATACGCCTGCCATACATGGTTGGGGACACGCAGCGGCGCGACGGTGTCGTGCAGTCCCCACACCAGCGTGGTGTTGACGGTTATCGTGGAAAGTGATTCAAGCCAATGGGTTTCACCTGCAGCACGTTCATGCAGATACTGAACTGTGTCTGGTAGTGCCTGGATTCCATCGTTATGCGCAAAACACCTTGCCAAAGCGATGATCTCGGGATCTTCCAGTGCCCTGCGTGGCATGAAGGTACTCGCACCGAGTCCGGCCGCGAGTAGCTCGGGCGTCGTCGCGGCGGCGGTGGCTCGTGCCGTCGCGGGGTCGAGCAGCGCGGTTTGGAATGCGGTGAGGTTCGACAGCGGAAGGTAGATGTTGGCGTTGGTGATGATGAGGTCGATGGGCAGCGCCGGTGGATCCTCAGCGGCCAGCATTCCCAGTGCGATCATGCCGACGCTGCTGCCGCGGTCGTGGGTGAGCATCCGGAACTCGGTGAGCTTCCCGACCCGTCTGATCGCGTGAACGAGCAGACGGGCATCGTCATACGACGAGTAGACGTAAGGTTGCCGCGGCTTGTCGGACAGCCCGTAGCCCGGGAAGTCCAGCACATAGATGTCGAACTCCGAGCCCAGTTCGCGCGCCAATGCGAAGTAGTCGATGCTGGCGGTTGGGAAGCCGTGAACCAGGACCAGGGCCAGGGCTCCGGCGTTGTTGATTAACAGGCTTGTGAGCTGGGTTGATGATCTTTGATGCCGCGCTATTGGGGCCGGAGTGTAGGCACGGGCTATCTGGAGAACGATCGAGTTGGTTACTGTTCGTCGTTGGTCTGGAGTTGCCCGTGCCTACCGTTTCAGTATTGCCTGTGTCGTCGGTTCCAGAGGTGTTCGACCGCTGGAGTCCTGGTGAGCGCAGCGAGCTCATCGGATCGGAGTTTCTCGATGTGTTGGCCTCGGTGCCAGACCCGAGGGACCCACGCGGTCGGAGGTATTCGCTGATGGCTTTGTTGGCGATCGCGGTTCTGGCCACTGCCGCGGGGATGCGCGGCTATGCTGGTTTTGCCACATGGGCGGCCACCGCTCCCGATGATGTGTTGGCCCAATTAGGGGTCCGGTTCCGGCGGCCCAGTGAGAAGACCTTCCGCGCTGTTTTGTCTCGGCTAGACCCCGCCGACCTCAACGCCAGGATGGGCAGTTACTTCACTGCACACGTGGCCAGCAGCGACCCCAGTGGATTGGTGCCGATCGCGTTGGACGGCAAGATGCTGCGTGGTGCTTTACGCGCCAAAGCGACAGCCACGCATCTCGTGTCGGTGTTCGCCCACCGTGCCCGATTGGTGCTCGGTCAACTCGCTGTCGCCGAGAAAAGCAATGAAATTCCCTGCGTACGTGCCCTGCTCACGCTGCTGCCGGGTAGCTTGCGGTGGCTGGTCACCGTGGATGCGATGCATACCCAGGTCGTCACCGCGAAGTTGATCTGCGCCACCTTGAAGTCGCACTACCTGATGATCGTCAAGTCCAACCAAGCCAAAATACTTGCGCGTATCACCGCGCTGCCCTGGGCCGAGGTGCCCGCAGCCGCTACCGACGACTCCCGCGGCCACGGCCGTGTCGAGACCCGCACCCTGCAAATCATCACCGCTGCACGAGGAATCGGCTTCCCCTACGCAAAACAAATCATCCGGATCACTCGTGAACGCTTGATCACCACCACCGACCAGCGCAGCGTGGAGGTGGTCTATGCCATCTGCAGCCTGCCGTTCGAGCACGCCCGCCCTACCGCGATCATGACCTGGATGCGTCAACACTGGGGAATCGAGAACAGCCTGCACTGGATACGCGACGTCACCTTCGACGAAGACCGTCAAAGGGCACATACCGGAAACGGCGCACAGGTCCTAGCAACGCTACGCAACACCGCGATCAATCTGCACCGCCTCAACGGCGCCGACAACATCGCCGAAGCCTGCCGGATCACCGCTTTGACCGCCAACCGCCGCCTAGACCTCCTCAATCCACAATTCCCCAGCTCACAAGCCTGCTAATCAACAACGCCGGAGCCCTGGGACCAGGGCTGGCGCGTCGGGTGTGCCACAACGGCGGGTGAACACCGTGACCTCGGCATCGGCATTGGCGGCAGTGGTTGAACGCCAGCGTAATGTCGAAGCACCGCTTTGCCATTCGGCGAAGATGTCCAAGACCATTCTCCTGTGCACTATTCCAACCACCGCGGGTGTGCCCGGCGGCGGCTTACCCGAAGTTCACGATTGCCAGCAAGACCGGAAGCTGCTTGGTGCGAGGCTCCGGGGCCGCGAGCCGGTCAGGTCCGAAGAAGGAGCCGCTGAGGTAGTTGTCGGCATCCCAGACGGTCGCCGGGCTGACCTGTCCCTGGTAGCTGAAGGTGTCCAGCACGTAGGGCAGTGCATCGGCTTCCAGCAGCGAAGGGCCGTCCATCAGCTGGAAGTGCAGATGTGGGGCGTTCGAATTGCCGGTATTGCCCAGCTTTGCGATCTCTTGGCCGTTTTTCACCTTGTCGCCCGGTTTGACCAGCAGCGAGCCTTTGATGAGGTGGGCATACATCGCATACGCGCCACCGCCGATGTCGAGGACAATGTGGTTACCATCGACGTTGTCCACCGTTATCTTCGCCGCCAATGCCGGATCCGATGCCGGCAGGATGCCCGGCACGTTGGCTTCCATGTCATCGAGCGTCGAGGTCACGGTGCCGTCGGCCACCGCATACACGCTGCTGCCGTAGGAGATATAGCTGTCGTTGTTGGTCTTGTCGCCGGCGAAAAAGTTGCCCTGGCCGTTTGTTCTCATCCAGTCGATGGCGAAGCGCTGGCTGTTGTTCAGCTTCATGTTCAGCGGGAGGATGGAGTCGCGATGGGCCCAACCCGGTTCACAGCAGCCGTTGAACGCCACCCAGTTGTTGCCGCGCAGCGGCGGACTGATCACCCGCGGCGTGCCGGCCGAGATGTCGAACGGCGCACCCAGGGTGTCGAAGGGGCCGGATTCGGCGCTTGAGCCCGGGGCAGTCACCCCGGTGCCATGCAGCCGCAGCATCACCGCCTTGGGGAACTGCGCCAACTTGTCGAACGTGAAGTCAAGCAGCAGCGCACGTGATCCTTGTGGCGGGATGGTGAAATCGGTTGACGGTCTTCCGGTCAGCTGTCGCAGCCGGTTGCAGTTTCCATAGCTGCACTTGGGGTCGACCAACTGGGTACCCGAGAACGAGGTGAGTACCTTGCTGGGGTCCTGGGCGCCGACTACATCGACGCTGGTGAGGGCCGCCGGAGCCCCGGTGGCGTTGGTGATCTGCACGTCGTACGCTAGGTGGTACTTGCCGTCGGTGCCGGGGAACGGAAACGTCGGCCGGCTGATTGGGGCGATGGTCAGCGGTGTGAACGCGTCGGGAACCGTTACTCCCTCGAGCGCGTTGTCTGTGCCGTTGGCGTTGGTCGAAGCGCCTTCGGCGCTAGTGGTACTCGATGAGCATGCGGCAACAGAGAGTGCTAACCAGAAGACAGCCAACGACTTCCAGAACGGACTGCGCGCCCGGTGTCGTGGTTGCTCGTATGCCATCAGGTATGCCTCCTTGGTTGACGCCGGACTCCGTGAGCTTAGTCATTGAGAACCGCTACTTCGGCGAAGCCATCCGCCACCGGCTTACCATGCTGCACATGATCAGTACCCGGGTAATCGGCGTTGGCGAATATCACATTAGCAATGAGCAAGACGGCGTGATCAATGCACGGTATCTGTCGACGGCGGCGATGAAGTCCGGCGGTGCGATCGGTGTCGGCCGCGCGCGAGGCGACACTTCCAATGGTTTTCCCGGCGATTACCGGGCCCAATATTTCGATGCCGCCGGTGATTTAACCGGTGATCTCGATCTGCGAATACAACGGAGTGGAGCCTCCTACCGGTTGACCTGGCGGCACCGGCGGCAAAATGTCAGCCTGCCGGCGGCGGTTGGCGAAGTCATTTTTGAAGGCATCGGCTTTCCGAGTGGGGACCGGTCGATGGCGGTTAGCTATTGGATGACCGAGCAGGTGTCAGCCGCGATCGAACGTCGGCCGTTGCTGTGAAGCGCCGGGCCCAGCAGAAACCCCCGATAGGGTACCGGTTGTTGCTACTGGTTGGTGTGCTGGCGCTGGCCCTCACGGGCTGTGTGGGTGCGCCGCCGGAGCCACGCCTTTGGGGTGCGTTCACCGAACGAGGCCTGAGCAACATGCCGATGAAACCGGGTATGAATGTCCGCGTATTCAATGACGTGAACATGGATGCGCACGGTTACATCAAGTATGACAAGTCGAATGGCCGGCTGACGTTACAGCCGGGTACCTACCGCATTGATGGTTGGTCGCTGACCCTGTTCGGGTTTCAGCTGACACCACAGCAACAGGCTGCCACCTACTCAGCGCCCGGATACGCGTTCTTCTGGAATGCCGACGAGAAGAAGGCCGAGATTCTCGGGTCCCTGCAAGACCCCCTGTATGCCCAAAAGAGCATCATCAACGGGATCCTCACGGTCCGCAAGACGACGAACTACTACTTAGGCAATCAAAATGGCATCAAGCTCGATGGGATCAAGCTGGAGATCTACGACCCCGACATCAAGACCCCGGACGGCCAGAGTTCGACCGATCACGCGTTCGCGCAACTGGTTGTCGAACGGTTTTAGTAGCCCCGCAGGAGCGGCGGTGACCAGATCGAATCACGGCGAACCCGTCTCTCTTCGACCCGACGATCTCGTAGATGATCTAGATGGGCGAAAAACGTTCAGGGACAGTGAATCGCGCGAACAGTGAGGCGGATTTTGTGCAGAGCGCAGCACGAACGCGGCTGGATGCCCTTCGGCCAACCGTTTCAGCCTGCAGGCTGAAATTGTCCAAAGCGATTGCCGGGATCGCGCATCGCGGCGTGTTGGTGGTGGCTCTGGTGGCGGCCGTGGTGGGGACCTTGGCTGGTGCGCGAGGAGCGGTAACGCCGGCTACCCGGCCACCGGCCGACCGGGATCAACTTTGGAAGATTGTGCACGACCGATGCGAGCGTGACTATCAACGTACGGGTGCTTATGCCCCTGCACGCTGGTGGACGAAAGCTCCGGCATCGCCTTGTACAAGGCCGACGGTGACCCATATCAGTTCCTGTTGCTACCACTGGCCCGGGTCAGTGGAATCGAGGATCAGGCCCTGCAGGAGCCGTCGACTGGTAAGTACCTCTATGAGGCCTGGGCCGATCGATTCGCGGTGACTGCTCGGCTGAACAACGCGCTTCCGGAGTCCCATCTGGTGCTCACGATCAATGCAAAGAATGCACGCAGCCAAGATCAGCTGCACATTCACATATCGTGTTCGTCACCAGCGACATTGGCCACTTTGAAGGAGGTCAACGCAGCTGACTACGTTCGCTGGAAGCAGCTCCCGGTCGATTTGGGTGGCCATAGTTATCACGTCTTGGCGGTGAACACCGACACCCTCAAGTCCAAGAACCTATTCCGCGACATTCACGATAAGGTGGCCGCCGATGGCAAGAAGATGGAAAACGCCTCGGTCGCGCTCGCCAACGTGGCGCCGGATCGGTTCCTACTGCTGGTAGTCGAGGGAACGGACGAAGATCCGGTTGCCGCAGAGACCCTGCAGGACCACGACTGCTCGGTCGCCAAAGCCCTGCGCTAGCGCAATGGCGCAGTTGCCGTTTCGGACGCGGCCCTCGGCGCGGTGAACTGCCGGACGGGCCCGGTTACGGCCTGGTTATCCGCCGGAGAATGGGCGGGGCATCACGGTCAGTCGCACTCCGTATCGGGGTGCGACGCCGCCGCGGCCTGTTCCGGTCATTGCCATTCCGGGCATTCCGGGGATGCCGGATGCGGGAACCTCGTCGGTGGGCAGGGTGGTCAGCGGGGTGGCCTGCAGCGCTTTGATGGTGGTGACCTTCGGCTCGGTCCAGCTGGGCGGGACCGACATTTGGCCAATTCTGTTGCCACTGGTCAGCTCTGCTGCGATCGGGCCCAGTTCGGCGCCCAGCGCCGGCTCACCACCGAGTGCGGCGAGCGCGTTGGGGGCGTCGGCGGTGGCCGCGGCGGCGTGGGGGATGAGGCCCAGCGTGTCGTCGGTGCCGATGATTCCGCTGCCCATCGACTGGATGTTCTGCATCGAACCGATCGTCGCGTAGAACGCCAGCAGGCCGTCGAGGACGGTGAGGTCGTCGGCCAAAAACGATGGGAAGGGGATCATGTTGATCAGCTCTCCCAGCGGTATCAGGATTGCTGAGAGTTCGGGAGCGATCGGCAGGAGCGCAACACCTATGGCGTCGATCAGATTTCCTAGCCAGTTACCGCTGTCAGCGGCCACATTGGCGGTGGAGTTGGCCACTGCGGCGCTTTGAGCGCCCAGGCCGGCGGGGTTGGTGGTCTGATGCGGGGAACTGAAGGGGGTCAACGCTCTTGCGGCAGCCGAGGTGGAGGAGTAGCTGGTCATCGCGGTGGCGTCGGTGGCCCACATCTCGGCGTATTCGGCTTCGCTGGCCGCGATCGCCGCGGTGTTTTGGCCGAAGAAGTTCGTGGCAATCAGTGCCGCGAGTTCGGCGCGGTTGACGGCGATGGCCGGCGGCGGCACCGTCATCGCGAACGCCTGCTCGTAGGCCGCGGCCGCGGCCGAGGCCTGCATGGCCGAGTGTCCTGCCTGGACGGCAGTGGCCTCTAGCGCACCAACATAGGGCAGCACTGAGGCGACCATTGCGGCCGAAGACGGACCCAGCCATTGGAAGCTGGTCAGGTCTGCGATCATGGCCCGGTAAGACTCGGCGGCGGAATGCAATCCGACCGAGACGCTGTTCCAGCTTGCCGAGGCGGCCCTGAGCGAGGCCGAGCCCGGGCCGGTGTACATGCGGGTCGAGTTGATCTCTGGCGACCGCGACGCCGACTGGTTTGTCTGGTACGAGCACGGAGGTCTCGGCTATTTCTGGCAGGCGGTGGTGGCACACGTTGAATCGGGTGCCCCGATCAGTACCTTGGCAAATGCCGGAACCGTCTCTGACCTGCTCTGCGCCTTGACCGACGCGGTGTTCGCCGGCAAAGTCCCGCCCTACCCGCCTGGCACGTGGGCTGCGTTTGGCTATTGAGGCCACACTTCCCAGGTGACCATCGTACGCATCGGTCCGGCGAACACCGGTTGCACCGCTCCTGATCGCCAGCGCTCTTCGGCGATCGGCGCCAGCGCGTTGGTTGCGGTCAGCGGATCCCCGTCGAGGTACACGACGGTGATGTATTGCGGGCCGGGATACCAGCCGCGTGGCAACGGATTCCACGCGGTGCTCGAGCCGAAGGTCCAAGCTCCCGCAACGCCAGGGCTGGCCAGCAGCGCCGGGTAGTGTTCGGCGTGCAGCCATTGCAGCCACGTATCGGGGCGGGTGCCAGTAGGTTCCTCGACGATCAGCACTATCCCGCGGTGTGGCCGAAACGGCACGACCTCCGCAGAGATAAGCGCGCTCGGTGCGGAGTGCCGATGCAGCAAGCGCACACCGCTCACCCGCAATAGCGGTCGCTTGACGGGGAAGCGGCCAGTGTCGGCCAGCGTGCGCCCCAGTGCCACAAAGTCGTCGAAGGTCTGCCGCACGGGTTCACCGACGAGGTAGTGCACCGCGTTGCAAATCTTGCCCAGCGGTCCGCGAGCGGCCAGCCGTGAGCTGAGGTAGTCTCCATCGGCGATCCAGCGCAGGCCGTGCACGATGCCGGGGAGCTGGTATTGCTCGGGCATGTGATCGAGCAGGTGCCAGCGCAGATAGTTGCCGTCATCGTCGGGCGGCGCGGCTGCGGTCAGGCTGAATATCCCCGCGGCGGTCCGGATCACGGTGAATCCAGCTCGGCCAGTGCGTGCAGGTTATCCAGGTACTGCTGCCGCGAGGAGTGCGCGAACGTGGCGCAGATGGTGGTGGCGCCGTGCGCGGCGAGGTCGGCGAGGAGGTGCCGGGTTCTTTCCGGGTCGCCGATCGGGTTCAACGGCTCTGGTGAACTGAGCACGACTTCGAATCCTGATCCAATATCGAAGCGGCTCAGCCAGTCCCGAGCTTCGCCCAAGCTTATTCCGAAGGGAACCCACCCTTCGGCGAGGCTGGTGGCTCGCCGCAACGAACGCAGGGTGCGCCCTCCCACCCAGATGGGAAGGCGCTTCTGGACGGCACACGGGTCGACCACCATGTCGCGGAACGAATAGAACTCGCCGTGGTATCTGGGTTCGGGTACTGACAATGCGGCGCGCAGCGCGCGCAACGCGTCGTCGGCTCGCGCGCCCCGGTTTTCAAACGGCGCACCGATGAGGTCAAATTCTTCTTTGAGGCTACCGACGCCGACGCCGAGGATGAGCCTACCGTTGCTGACCGTGTCCAAGGTGCCGTAGCGCTTGGCGATCTCGAGCGGGTGGTGATAGCCGAGCACCAGGACGTTGGTAGCCAACCGGATTCGCTGGGTGCGGGCGGCGAGGTAACCCAACGTCGCCAGCGGATCCCAGTAGCGTGTCCCGCGGCGCCGTTTCTCCGCGGCTGGCAGCGCGATGTGCTCACTGCAGGTCAGATGGTAATAGCCCAACTTGTCTGCGGTTTCGGCGATCTGGGTCAGGTCTTCGATCGAGGCGGCCTTCTCCCAGGGGGCGCTGACCCCGGGTAGCAGTGTGACCGCCGGTGTGGCAATGGACAGCTTCGCGGCTGCGGCGCTCATCGCGATTGATGCTAACAACCTCTTGGATGGGCGGGGTCGTCCCTGGCGGCTCGGTCTCGGCGAGCGGCGTCGCCGGGCGGAGGTCAGCCGCCCAGGTGCGAGCCGAACCAGCGTTGCAACGCGTCCCGCAGGCTGCCTCGGGCCGCGGTGTCGAATGCGTTTGCTGCCCAGGCGACATAGCCGTCGGGCCGGATCAGCATCGCGGCGGCCGGACGATCGGCGATCGAGGTGTGCACAATCTCGACGCGATCGGCCCAGCCCTGCGCCGCAGCCGCGGCGTCACCGTCTGCGAGGTCAATCAGTAGTGGACGAGCACCACACATCAGCTCATCGATACGTCGTCCATCATCGGTGGTCAGTACGGGAACCAGCCGCCCGGACAGCGGGTGCTCGTCGCCGACGGGGTAGATGAGGTCCGACCCGGCCAGCAGCGCCCCCATCTGTTTGGTGACTTCGGGAATGGTGAGCAGCTCGCCAAATAGCTCTCGCAGGGCGCCGACTTCGGGCCCGGGGGCCATCAGCGCGGTCTGGGCCAGCGAATGCATCATGACTCGAGCGCCCACCGGGTGACGTTCGGACTCGTAGGCGTCGAGCAAACCATCCGGGGCCCAGCCGTTGAGCTCGGCGGCAAGTTTCCATCCCAGGTTGAATGTGTCCTGTAGACCCAGGTTCAGGCCGGGGCCGCCCATCGGGCTGTGCACGTGAGCGGCGTCGCCTAGCAGCAATAGCCGCCCGCGACGATATCGCTCCGCGTGTCGAGTGTTCTGTCCGTTGATGCGGCGCAGGGCGTGGGGGCCGGGGCCTTTGGGTCTTTTCAGGGGGATGTCGACGCCGAGCACCCGCTGCACGCTTTCGCGCAGTTCGGCCAACGACATCGGCCGCTCCTCGACGGGGGGACCGGACTCGATGGTCCCCAGCATGGACCGGCCCGGTTCAAACTCGGCAAAGATCACCCCACCACGGTCGAAACGGCTGTGCCCGAATGGAAGCCGACCGAATTCTGGAATCTCGACAGCACGGTCCGCGGTGCGGAACTCGTCGGGAAGCTGCACATGCGCCAGCCTGCCGACGGTGGCTGAGGTGCATCCGGGGAACTCGATGCCCAGCGTCTTTCGCACCAGGCTGCGGCCTCCGTCGGCGCCAATCAGGTACCGGGAGCTGATTTCGTAGCTGCGCTGTGGTGAGGACACCTCCGCCACAACGGATTGCGAGTCGCAGCGAAACCCGGTGAGTTCATCTCCCCAACGTAGGTCCACACCAAGAGCGCTAGCCCGCTGTTCTAGCAGTCGCACCAGTCTGGGCTGTGGCATCAGCATTGTGTAGAGGGAATTGTCGTTGAGGCCCAGGAAGCTCAGCGGCATGGCGGCGAACATCCAGCCCTGCGCCGGTTGTGGTGGACCGTCATCGCCGCTGAAACTCTGATAGAGGCCCCGCATGTCCAGCATCCGGACAACCTGCCCAACAAGACCATTGGCCTTTGGTTCGGCACTGGGTCCGGATAGCTTGTCGAGTACCACGGGCCGGATGCCGGCCAACGCGAGTTCGCAGGCCAGCATCAGCCCGTTTGGTCCGGCGCCGGAGATCACGACATCGGCCGCCACGTCAACCACGTTGTTCCCCCGGTTTGGCGGGTTCGGGCAGTCCGGCGGCTACGGAGGCGAAACCCGCCCGGATCAACTCCGTGATGGCCACTGGTGGATCGGCCGTCGCGTAAGTATCCATTGCCGCGTCGCCGACCGCGCGCACCACTGCTACCACCAACCTTGGATACATGTCGTTCTCGGGGTCGGTGCCGGTGCGTTCGGCGATTGCGTCGCGCCAATCCTCCAACAGCTCGCGTGAGGCCGCTTCGCGAATTTGCGGGTTCATGAGCAATTTTCGGACTTCGGCAAGCTCACCACGGCTCGGGAGTCGGTCCTCGTCCGCCGTGGCTTCGTGGAGGTCGGCCTGCAGCGGTTCCAGTACGGCGTGCGCGATCGCGGTCCAGAGCGGTTCGCCGGCGGGGCGCTCTCGCAGCGCCGCGATGCTGCGTCGCATGCGTTCGGTTTGCCGGTAGGCCAGCGCCTCATATTTGCCTGTGAAGTAGTTATTGAAGGTGCGTAGCGACACCCCGGCCACATTGGCGATGTCTTCGCGGGTGACGTTATCGAACCCGCGTTCGAATGCCAGTGCCAGTGCTGCGTCGCTGAGCGCCCGTCTGGTGTCGGCCTTCTTGCGCTGGCGCAGACCTGTCGGCGGGTGATCGTCGGGCACGGCAAGAGCATAGTGGATAATTGCCCATCGGGCAAAATTGCCTGCCAGGAAATTATCTACGGTCAATCATGTTCGACGGGGTCGAGTAGCTGGACCTCTTCCAAATCCATGTCGGCTTGCACTTCGCGCAACACGATGTCATCGATGAGGTTCTGGTTGCGCAGCGCCGTGATGGCGTGGCGTTGATGTTCGAGCACCCCAAGACGCACCCGTCGGACCAGATCGGTGCGCTGGGCGAGGTCGCTGGGCGCGGAATCGTCGCCGTTTTCCCGGATGATCGTGGCGCGCTCCTCGTATTCCTTGGTCAGCCGTTTCAACAGGTCCGGACTCACCCCGAGCTCGCTTGCGACGTCCGGCAGGACCTCGAGGGCGGCTTCGGCGCTGCGGGTTCGGGCCAGTTGAACTTCGTCGGCGTGCGCAACGTCCCCGGGTACTCGGGCCCACCGGACCACCGCGGGCAGCGAGCTGCCCTGGACCAGCACGGTCACCAATATGACGACGGATACGACAAAAATGATGAGGTTTCGATCCGGGAACGGGGCGCCGCTGTGGGTGGTCATGGGAACCGCGAGCGCGGCGGCGAGTGACACCGCACCGCGGAATCCAGCCCAGCTGGTGATGCAGCGCTGCCGAAAGCCGACGTGGCGGGTGTCCTTTTTCAGGAAGCGGTCCAGCGCGACCCCCAACACGGTGGTCACCTCCACCCAGACGATTCGGGTCGCGATGATCACGCCGGTGACAGCGAGTGCGATGAACGTGGCGCGCCGAAGTCCGCCGTCGACATTGGAGATGTGGTCTATCGCACCGGGGATCTGAACGCCGACGAACACCCACAAAGACCCGTTGATGAGGAAGGTGGTGATGTCCCAGAAGGCGTAGGACTGCATCCGCGACCGCGCCCGGATCACTCGCGGACCCGTGTAGGTGAGAACCAAAGCCGAGATCAGCACGGCGACGACACCGCTGCAGTGCATGGATTGGGCGAGCAAGAACGCCGCGAACGGCGTCAGCAGACTCAGGGCTCCCTCCTCGAGCGGTGCATCGATTTTGCGGCGCAGCATTGTCACCAGTCCGCCGACCAGCAGCCCGGCAACAATGCCACCGAGGTAGGACACCACGAACCGGCCGGCCAGGGCGGCCGGTCCAAGCTGGGCGGAGCCCTCGGCGACCGCGACGGTCACGGCGAACAGGACTAGCGCGGTCCCGTCATTGATGAGGCTCTCGCCGCGTAACACGGTCAGGGCCCGGCGCGGCAGTCGTTTGGCCAGACCGGCCACGGCGGCGGCATCGGTGGGGGAGAGCACCGCACCGAGGACCGCGGCGGCGTGGGACTCCATGCCGAGCGCCCGCGCCGTCCACGACACGGCCACCGCGGTCGCGATCACCAGGCCGATGCTGAACATGATGACGATGCGCAGATTCCAGCGAAGTTCGCGGAAACTGGTGTTCAGGCTCTCCCAGTACAGGATCGCGGGCAAGAACAGCAGCAGGACGATCTCGCCGTCGATCTGGACATCTCCGAAACGAGGGACCAGGCCCAGCAACGCGCCCAGCAGAATGAGCAGCACCGGGGGGCCTACGCGATAGCGGCGTCCCAGGACGGCGCCAATGACCACGGTGGCCACCAGCGCGACGATGACGACAAGCCCAAACACCAGACCATCCTCGCGTACGCACCAGGTGCTCGCTCAGGCGCCGGGCGGGTGATCGCTGTCGGCGCAGCGGTCAGGCGGATTGGCGGGTGGTCGCGCTATGAGCAGTCGCAGCAGTCTCCGCAGTCACAACAGTCTCCGCAGTCGCAGCAGTCTGCGCAATCACCGCAATCGCAGCAACAGTCGTCGTCGCAGCAGCCCTCGCAGCAATCACAGGTGCAGTCACAGCAGCGGTCTTCGGTGCAGGTGTTCCAGCACCCCCGCCTGGGGCTTTGGTCGGGGTTGGGTGCAGGCTCGCCTGGTAGTCCGGGGTAGGGGCCGGCGCTCATCGGCTGGGCGCCGAAGTTGATCGGTTCCTGCCGACCGTGCGGCGTCGCTTTGTACCCCGGGTATCCGAGCTGGCTGAACGTGCGCGATACGCTGTGGCGCACCTCCCGGGTCAACAGCCGCCGGGCCAGCCTTCCGTCGGTGAAGTCCACGTCGGCCAGCGCGAGTTCGATACCCAGCAGCGCGTCGTCACAAAGGGGGCGGACCGCTGCGATGGATGTTGCGGTCGCGGTCAGCGGATTCCACTTTCCCCGCGCCAGGTCGTCGTGGTAGTCGGCGACGGCGTCCAGCAGGTGTGCGATCCGTCCGAAGAGGCGGCCGATCTCGCGCAGCGGAGCTTGGTTGGCGGGGCGCTGCGCCAACACCGCGGTGTGCTCGAATGCCGCGGCGAACGCCGACTCGGTGGGCTCGGTCACCAGTAACAGTGAGCTGCCCGCAACGGCGTTGGCCTCCAGATCGGCCTGTCGGTCCATCGCGGCGACGAGCACGTTGGTGTCGAAGCCCAGCGCGTTCCCGGCATCCGTGCCCTGGCGGACCCATCGCTGCGCGATGCGCCGCGCCGTGGGTCGTATCGGTGCCGCACCAACAACGCCGTCTCGGTCCTCGATGTGGTCGCGCACTCGCGCTGCGGCCAGCGCCAACGAGACCACGGCGGCCAGTCGCGCACATTCGCCGGTCGCGACGTCGGCCCGGCGCATCCCGCGCAACGGGCAAGGTCCGGCCGTTCGCCGGGTCGCAGGCGTCATGGAGTGCGCTTCGACCAGTACGGATACCACCAACCCGTCGTAGTTGGTGGCGATCCGTGCGGCCTGACCGTAGTCGTCACGCAGCGCCAGGCACAGCCCGCACAACTGGGCGCGCCAGGCGGCCGTGAGTTCTCGGCCTAGCCGATGGCGGCAGGGCCAGATGATGCCAAACACGGATCGAAGCTACCGGAGCAGGCGCCGTGCGTCCGGGTAAACGTAGCGCCCGCCGCGCCGGAGTTGGCCGCCCTGGGAAACGGCTGCCGGCCAGCACGAACTCCATCGTGAGAACGCGGGGTGCGATTGGCGGCGCCGGCTGGTGTGCGGTGTTTTCGCCTTGCTGTGAAAGTTGTTTGTGGCCGGTGCAATACACCAAGCAATGTCTGAAACCCCGCTAGCCCAGGTGCCGGTGTCTGTGCCGGAGCCAAAGGGTGGGATCGTGGGCCGATCCTGACTGGCGGTGAAATCAATTCCGGGCGTTGATAATCCCGCGGTTGATCTTGGAGTACGCCGTTGCCCGCCTCGGGCGATACAAACACTGCGGCGGCGCACGCAGCGTGCTTTCGCCGCACCGGGAGCACCGGGGGACTAAGCTGCGAACCCGGATCGAAGGGTGGTGTAGATGAACTTCAAGCTCATGGTGACCGTTGCGATGCTCATTCTCTCGGTGGTGATGGGCAGCACCGGCTGCTCGCATCGCGGTCGGTCGCCGGCTACCAAGGCCATCGACGTTTCGATGGATGAGGTGTTGAAGCAGAGCAGCATCGAGCGTGACATCACGCTCTCGGTCGGCGACACACTCCTGGTGACCCTGGGATCCAACTACACCACGCCCTACCGCTGGACCGAAGACGCGACGATCGGAGATCCCACCGTGCTGAATCAGATCAGTCATCGGTATGTCCGGCCGGATACCGACGTGATCGGAGCGCCTGGAACCGAAGTGTGGACATTCACGGCGCTCAAGCCCGGCACAACCACGATCACCACCGGCTATGCCAGTTTCGTAGGCAGCGACAACACTCCGACGTGTACCTTCACCGCGAAGGTGACCGTGAAGTAGTCGCCGCCGCGGCGCTGCGTTGGTGCGTGCGCGCCTACCCGCACCAATGTGTCCTCGCTAAGCTGGGCAGCAGCGTCGAGTCGCGAACCGCAACCGGTGGCAGGACCCATGGTCGCGAGTTTCCCGCTGGAAAGGTCAAGCGTGATGAACACCGTTGTGGATTTCCACTTTGACCCGATGTGTCCGTTCGCCTACCAGACTTCGGTCTGGATTCGCGATGTCCGGGCGCAGTTGGGAATCACCATCAATTGGCGGTTCTTCAGCTTGGAAGAGATCAACCGGGCAGAAGGCAAGAAGCACCCCTGGGAGCGGGACTGGTCCTACGGCTGGTCGCTGATGCGGATCGGCGCACTGCTGCGCCGATCGGACATGTCGTTGCTGGACCAGTGGTATGAGGCGATCGGGCACGAATTGCACGTGCTCGGTGGGAAGCCACACGATCCCGCGGTGGCGCGACGCCTGCTTGGTGACATCGGCGTGGAGGCGGCGGTTGTCGATGCAGCGCTTGATGATCCGAGCACCCACGACGAGATCCGTGCCGAGCATCAGCGAATGGTCGACGCCAATGGATACGGCGTGCCGACGCTCTTCATGGACGGGCAATGCTTGTTTGGGCCGGTGCTGGTAGACCCTCCGACCGGCGCTGACGCCCTGAAACTGTGGAATGTGGTCAGCGGGATGGCCGAGCTGCCGCACGTCTACGAACTGCAGCGGCCGAAGTCGGCGGCCGATGCCGAGCTCATCGGGCAGAGTCTGCGCCCGTACCTTGATGGGCGCGATTGGGTCAGCATCAACCGCGGCAAAATCATCGATGTCGATCGCCTGGCCGGACGCTAGGCCACTCACACCATAGCGACGGGGGAGATCTTGCGCCCGATCGCCAAGGCGCCGGCCAGTTCTCGGCTGACGTCGTAGTCGAAGACGGCGTGTCCGCTGATCACGTCAACGTCGCGTTTGGCTCGCTGCAGAGGGTTGTTCAGGAAATGTGCGCTGGCACCCGACGCTTCAAGTAACTCGCCGATCACCGCACGTGATTCGTGCACGATGTGGGCGGCCGCCAGGCGGGCATCGGCGCGGATCGGACGCGGTACCCGGTCTCCGGTCGCGAGGATGTCTTCGATTCGCCCGACGGTGTCGGCCAGCAGACCGTGCAATGCCCGCAGCCGGACCCGGGCTTCGCCCACTCGGACTTGCGCGGCGGGTTTGTCCTGTTGTTTGGCGCCTTCGTAGGCTAGGATCCGCTCGCCCAGCCGCGCGGTGAAGACGTCCGCGACGTGCTCGGCCGCGCCCAGCGCGGGCATGGCAGCGACCAGAGCGAGGGCGGGCACCAACGGCCAACGGTATGCCGGCGCTTCGTGCACCTTCGAGCCTGGCGTGGTGCCAGCGTAGATATCAGTGACCTTGATCAGCCGGTAGGTGGGTACGAAGACGTCCTCGATGACGACGTCGTTGGACCCGGTGGCCCGCATCCCGTCGGTGTGCCACACGTCGATGATCCGAATGTCGTTGGCGGGCAACAGTGCCAGGGCGGGATAGATCGCATCGTCGGAACCGCACAACGTGCCGACGATGATCCAATTGCCGTCCATCACGCCGGTTGCCCATGACCAGCGTCCGCTCAACCGGACGCCCCCGTCGGCGGGTAGGCCGCGGCCGGTGGGCGCCAACGGCGCCGGGGCAAGAAATGGTGTCGTGGTGAAGCCCTCACTTTGTGCCCGCTCGTCGAAGAGGGCCAGCATCCAGTTGTGCAAGGCGTAAAACGCCGCGGTCCAGGCAGTTGAGGCACACCCGTGCGCCATCCGGCGCACCGGGTCGAAAATTGCGCTGAACTCGGCCTGCTGCCCGCCGTAGCGGGCCGGTTTGAGCAAGTCGGGGAACCCGGCCGCGGTCAGTTCGGTGACGGTGGCCGCGGGCAAGCGCCGAAGTTTTTCGGCCTCGTGTGCACGCTGTGCGAGGCTGTGCACAAATGTGTCGGTAATGCCGGCCGTCATGAGTCCACCATACCGTTCTGTATGGCAATCCAAGGTCGGGGACGGCAATGTCGCGCTGGCAGGAGCTTTCGGGTATCCGGCTAGGCGGTGGTTGTTGCGGTCTCGAGTTCGTCGAACGCCTCGCCTGTGTAGCGCACCAGTCGTTGCAGATGCGGCAGGGTGTCGCGGCAACCGAGGAATCCGAGCACGACCTTGTCGGTATAGCCGACCAGCGTCACATTGAGGCCGTAGCCATCGCACAGGAACGACATGGGAACGATGACGTCCAGCTTGGCGCCGGAAAGGTACAACGGCTCCTTGGGCAGCACCACGTTGGAGACGGTGAAGTTGAACAGGGGCGGGATGATGCCCAGCGCTCCGCTCTTTTGTCCCGCCGCGATCGGCAGCAGGCCGAACACGGAGTAGTGCTGCAGGGCGTTGGGTGACAACGCCAGCAGTTCGGCTTTGCCCCGGCTGGTCGATGCCGAAATCGTGGTCAGCCGCTCGATCGGGTCTTCGATCGAGGTGCCTAGCTGGGTGACGAAACCTGACGCGGCATTGACCGTGTCGGCGTCACGTTCGAAGCCCACCGGCACTGACACCGTGAGGTTGCTCTTCGGCAAGGCGCTCTGATCCCGCAGGTAGTGTCGGCACGCACCGCCGATCGAAGCCAAAACCACGTCGTTGATGGTGGTACCGGTCGCGCTGGACACCGCCTTGAGCCGGGGCAGGCTGAGCACCTGGACCGCCAGCCGGCGATGCCGGTTGATCCGGGTGTTAAACGGTGTGCCCGGGGTAGTGAGCGCCGCTCGTACCGAGCTGTTGGCGCCGCGTGCCATGCTGATGATCTTTCCGATCAGCTCGCTGACCGCCGAAACGCCCTCGACCGCACGCTTGGCCGTGGTGGCGGCGAACACGGTGGCCAGTTCGTAATCATCGCCGAGCGGTTCCGGCTTGCCCGAACCCGGGGGAGCGGTGGGATCGGTGGTTAGCCAGCTCTTGATCAGGTTGACCCCGCCCATGCCGTCGACCGCGCAGTGGTGGGCCTTGAAATAGATGGCGAACTGCTTGCCTTCCAGACCCTCGATGACGTGCAGTTCCCACAGCGGCTTGGTCATGTCCAGTGGCGTCGAGTGCAGTCGCTCCACCAGGGCGCCAAGATCGCGTGCGGTTCCGGGTTGGGGGAGTGCGGACATCCGGACGTGGTAACTCGGGTCGGGCTGCACCTGCTTCCAATAGGCCATGGAGGGGCCGCCGACGATCACGCTGTCGAACGGAAAGGGGAGAAATGCCAGCTGTGAGACCGCCTCATAGAGGTCACGGATGAAGCCCCGCGGTGCATTCTTGGGCATGTCGAAGATTGCAAACGCCCCGATGTGCATCGGGGTGCGGGGCGCCTCCATCCGTGCGAACATCTGGTCCAGCGGGCTGAGTAGTTTCACGTGGCTCACCCTAGCGATTTCGGCTGCCAGTGGTTCGTGGTTGGCGCGATCGGATTACTGGCTTCGGGAGCTGCCGAAATGGCCGTTGGCCAGGCATCCCGTGCGCCGCGCAGTGGCTGTTCCGTGGTGCCGAATGAGTGAATGAATCCGCTTTTGCACCAGCCGTTTTGCCACGCAGCGTGCGGCTGTTAGCTCGGGCGGCTGCCGACCTCCAAACTTGCCAGCCCGCAGGTGCCGTCGAACACCACCCGGCCGAATTTGCGCACGACGCAATGGAGTCGCCCGGCAAGGTGCTCAAAGTCGGTGTCGACGTTGTGGCGTTGGGCCGGCACTGGCACGGGCAGGGTATGCGGACCGCTGCCGGCGCCTTCGCCCTCCAGCTCGATCTGGTAATGCAGTGAGAAGGCGCGCACCCGCCAGTGTCCGTCGGTGATCTGGGAACGCACTACCGCGGGGGGCGTCACGCGAATCACCTCGTCGCCGAGTCGCACCACCACTCCGGTGACATCCTGGCGGATTGGACCGAACTGAAGAAGGCCCCCAGAGAATGCGACCGAGGCGTCGGCGTTGTCGAAATCGTGCGCTTGACCCCACCACCAGTGTTCGGGAAAGCCGGTGCCCCAATTGCGTTCGCAGTAGAGCCGGGCCGAGTCGAATGACCAGGTTTCGCCATTGAACCCCACTGTGCCACTGGCATTCCCGCCGAGGCGGTAGGGATGCCAGTACTGGTTGAGGAACGGAATGGAAGAAAACAGTCCACCGCCCCCGAACGGCTTGGGCCATTCGACCGGATCACTGAAGTGTAGGTCTAGATGAACGTCGTCAATGTCGATGCGGAGTCGATCGGTGCCGGCCACCACCCGGGCCGTGTCGTCATCGCCGGCATGTACCGAGAACGGGGATGAGTCCGCGTTGGCGTCGTCCAAGGCGACGCTGCGCACAACATCACCGGGGTGCAGCGCCACCGCGACCGTGGCCCAGTCCCCGTCCGGGTGCTGGTTCACGCTGCACAGGGCGACAACCACGCGGCCAGAGGCGCGATCGGTGAGGCGCCAGAACCAGCCCTCCATTTCGCGCCCATGTGATGGCAACGGGTCACCGAAAGGCAGATCGGCGCCGGTGCTCCGATATGCGTCGACCAGTCGCTTGACGGCGCCTTCGGCCACCCAGCGCAGATATGTAGCCGTCATCGTTGTTGGCGTACGTAGGTCTCGGCCAGGAACTGCTCAACCGCAATGGCGGCATGCGCCGCGCGCGCGGAGCCAAAGATGTCGAATGCGTGCTGGGTGAAGGGTAATTCGGCGTAGGCCACCGGCTGGGTGCTGACACCTTGCAGTGCGGTGACGAACGCGCGGGCCTGCTCGACCGGAACCAGTGAGTCGTTGCGGCCGTGCGGCACAAAAAACGGGGGTGCGTCGGCGCTCACATGATTGACCGGCGACGCTGTGATGAATGGCTGCAGGTTGGCCGATGGGCGCTGCTTGACCACCGATCGCACCAGCAGCCCGGGCATCATCGGATGCATCGCGTCGTCGAAACGGGTGAAGTCATAGACGCCGTAGAACGGCACGGCCGCCTGTACTCGGGTGTCGGCTTCCTCGAAGCCGGGCTGGAACTGCGGGTCGTTGGGGGTCAGTGCGGCCAGCGATGACAGATGGCCGCCGGCAGAACCGCCGGTGATGGCGATGAAGTCGGGGTCGCCCCCGTATTCGGCGATGTGTGCCTTGACCCAGGCCAGGGCGCGTTTGACGTCGATGATGTGGTCGGGCCAGGTATTGCGCGGGCTGTGCCGATAGTTGATCGCCACGCAGGCCCAGCCCAGCTCGGCGAGATGGCTCATCAACGGATGGGCCTGCCCGCGCTTGTTTCCTGTCGTCCAGGCGCCGCCGGGGATTTGAAAAAGCACTGGCGCCTTGGCGCTGAGATCGAGGTCGGGACGCCGCCAGATGTCGAGATGGTTGGCGCTGCCGTATTCGCCGTAGGAGATGTTGGAGTCGTGCGCGTAGTCGCGATAGATGCGCAACATGCGCAGTGGCCCCGGGGCCTTGGCGGTGCCGGGACCGGCCGGACGGTGCCACAGTCCGGCCGAGCCGGCACGGTGATCGGTCCCCAGGCCACTGTCGAGGGCGTCCTTGAGCGTGATGTCGGCCCGGTGGCCTGCCCGATTGAAGTTCAACAACCTCAATGCCGAGATCCCTGCCACCAGCCACGAGATTGCCCGGACCGGGCGAGTGAGGCGTTGGGCAGTCAACAACAGCCCGCCGACCTGACTGGCCATAGTCTGCAACGCAAACTCCGTGACGACCAGGCCGAACATCCACGACCAAATCGACAGGAATCCCTTGCGTGCCAAGGGTTTATACGCGTTCAGCGTGGACACCGCGGTGACTGCGGCTACTCCCAACGCTCCGAATTGGCGGATGATGTGGATGATCTGTGCGCGCCCCATGTTCCCACAATACTTAGTTCGGCTTCCCACTATTTTGTCAGGCGCTTCCCACTACCTGACGACGTGTCGTGTAAGGAAGTTCCTGACGGAGTGGGAGTGTTGTGTTGAGTGCTCACCCAACGCCGGTTGCGCAGATCTGGTGTTCATTCTGCGCAAAGCCCGACACCGAGATCGACATGCTGGTGGCCGGGGCCGGGGTGCAGATCTGCAACGAGTGCGTGGCGACCGCCGCGGCGATCATGGACACGTATCGCGACAGACCGCATGAGGTTCGGCTGCCGATGTGGGAGTCGATGGATGATCAGCAGATGCTCAGTCACATCCCGCGAATTGCGGTGGTAGCTGGTCAGGTCGAGGCGGATTTGCGGGCCTGGGGCGCCGGGCTGCGTCGCCGTGGCGTGACGTGGTCGAGAGTTGGTGAAGCCCTTGGCGTCACCCGGCAGTCCGCGTGGGAGCGATTCTCGGTGCAGCGGTAGCAATACTGTGGGCGGACCGGCCGGCGCGTTGGGGTGTGGCTCGGTGCGACACCCGCGATATCCACGTCCGCGGAGTTCGTCGACGAAGCGCATCGCGCGTTCGGTTGTGGTGCGAACATGCCTTCGAGTACGGTAGCTCTCGGTCGCCGGGCGTTGTCCGTCGCCGACCCTCCGGGGCTCGTAATGCTCGTCCCGGCCGGGCGGAAATCTCGTCGCGACGATGAAAAAAGTTGGAAAGAAACGGTTTTCACGGTCTTCTTGGTGACTATATGCAATGTCGGCCACGAAGTGCCCGGCCGTTGACCACCCGAGACGTTTCCCAAATCCAGGACAGCGGGTGGGAGGCCGCCCTAGGCTCTGTGATCTACACCGCATCGATTGCCCAGGGTTGTTGGGCTTTGCTCAAGTGTCGGTCGCTGAGAAGGGGTGCAAACGGTGGCGTTCTTGGTTGCGGAGCCGCAGGTCATGGCGACGGCTGCCGGGCAGGTCGAGGAAATCGGGTCGGCGATCGGGGTGGCCAACGAGTTTGCCGCCGGCTCCATCTCGGGCGTTGCTGCCGCTGCCGGTGACGAGGTATCCGCCGCGATAGCCAGCTTCTTTGCGGCCCATGGTCAGGCCGATCAGACGATGGCCGGTCTGGTTGCGGCGTTCCATACCGAGTTCCAGCAGGCCTTGGCTCAAGCCGGAAATGCCTATGTGCAGGCGGAGGCGGCCGGGGCGGCAGCGCTTGCGGGTGCGCTGGGCGTCCCGGTGACATCGGCCGCGGCGCCCGCTGCCACGATCCCGCCATTCCCGGCAAATCTTACGACGCTGGTTATGGGGGGCACCGGAATTCCGATACCGGGTCCAGGGTTTATCAATCTCGCCAATGAACTCTACGTGCGTTCGGCCAATGCCCTGTTGGGGCTGAACACGCCCGAGGAACTGTATCCGCTGACCGGTACCAAGAGTCTTACTCTCGACGCCTGGGTAAGCGAGGGGTTGACCATTCTGGATAACGCGATCATGGAGCAGCTTGCGATTCCCGGTAATACCGTCACGGTGTTCGGGGTTTCGCAGAGTGCGGTGATCGCCAGGGCTCCGGCGTTGTTGATTAGCAGGCTTGTGAGCTGGGGAATTGTGGATTGAGGAGGTCTAGGCGGCGGTTGGCGGTCAAAGCGGTGATCCGGCAGGCTTCGGCGATGTTGTCGGCGCCGTTGAGGCGGTGCAGATTGATCGCGGTGTTGCGTAGCGTTGCTAGGACCTGTGCGCCGTTTCCGGTATGTGCCCTTTGACGGTCTTCGTCGAAGGTGACGTCGCGTATCCAGTGCAGGCTGTTCTCGATTCCCCAGTGTTGACGCATCCAGGTCATGATCGCGGTAGGGCGGGCGTGCTCGAACGACAGGCTGCAGATGGCATAGACCACCTCCACGCTGCGCTGGTCGGTGGCGGTGATCAAGCGTTCACGAGTGATCCGGATGATTT
Organism: Mycobacterium ulcerans subsp. shinshuense; assembly: GCF_002355775.1. NCBI lineage: Bacteria > Bacillati > Actinomycetota > Actinomycetes > Mycobacteriales > Mycobacteriaceae > Mycobacterium > Mycobacterium ulcerans. Next base: position 2,129,610 of record NZ_AP017624.1, read on the forward strand.
GTTTTGCGTAGGGGAAGCCGATTCCTCGTGCAGCGGTGATGATTTGCAGGGTGCGGGTCTCGACACGGCCGTGGCCGCGGGAGTCGTCGGTAGCGGCTGCGGGCACCTCGGCCCAGGGCAGCGCGGTGATACGCGCAAGTATTTTGGCTTGGTTGGACTTGACGATCATCAGGTAGTGCGACTTCAAGGTGGCGCAGATCAACTTCGCGGTGACGACCTGGGTATGCATCGCATCCACGGTGACCAGCCACCGCAAGCTACCCGGCAGCAGCGTGAGCAGGGCACGTACGCAGGGAATTTCATTGCTTTTCTCGGCGACAGCGAGTTGACCGAGCACCAATCGGGCACGGTGGGCGAACACCGACACGAGATGCGTGGCTGTCGCTTTGGCGCGTAAAGCACCACGCCGCATCTTGCCGTCCAACGCGATCGGCACCAATCCACTGGGGTCGCTGCTGGCCACGTGTGCAGTGAAGTAACTGCCCATCCTGGCGTTGAGGTCGGCGGGGTCTAGCCGAGACAAAACAGCGCGGAAGGTCTTCTCACTGGGCCGCCGGAACCGGACCCCTAATTGGGCCAACACATCATCGGGAGCGGTGGCCGCCCATGTGGCAAAACCAGCATAGCCGCGCATCCCCGCGGCAGTGGCCAGAACCGCGATCGCCAACAAAGCCATCAGCGAATACCTCCGACCGCGTGGGTCCCTCGGGTCTGGCACCGAGGCCAACACATCGAGAAACTCCGATCCGATGAGCTCGCTGCGCCCACCAGGACTCCAGCGGTCGAACACCTCTGGAACCGACGACACAGGCAATACTGAAACGGTAGGCACGGGCAACTCCAGACCAACGACGAACAGTAACCAACTCGATCGTTCTTCAGATAGCCCGTGCCTACACTCCGGCCCCAATAGCGCGGCACCAAAGATCATCAACCCAGCTCACAAGCCTGCTAATCAACAACGCCGGAGCCCTGCGGTGATCGCTTCTTTGGAAATGCAGAAACTGGCGGCTCTGGGACCGGCCGCGCCAACCGCGTCTCAGCTGAACTTCGTGCTGTTGGGCAACGAGATGAACCCGAACGGCGGATTGCTGGCCCGGTTCCCGGACCTGTCGATCCCGAGCCTGGGGTTGACCTTCTACGGCGGAACGCCGCCGGACACTATTTACCCGACCGCGAATTACACGCTGGAATACGATGGCTTTGCCGACTTCCCGCGTTATCCGCTAAATTTTATTTCCGATCTCAATGCAGTCATGGGCATTGTGTATGTGCATCCAACTTATTTGGATCTCACCCAAGCTCAGGTCGATAATGCGATTCCATTGGCGACCTCCCCAGGCTACTCGGGCGTCACCAGTTACTACATTCTTCCGACGGCAAACTTGCCACTTCTGGAGCCGCTACGTGCGATCCCGGTCATCGGGAACCCCTTGGCGAACTTGATCCAGCCGGACCTGAAAGTGCTCGTCAACCTCGGCTATGGCGACCCCGCCTACGGTTATTCCACGAGCCCCGCCGACATTACGACGCCGTTCGGCTTGTTCCCCGATGTGCCGCCACACGTCATCGCCGACGCGCTGGTGGCGGGAACGAAGCAGGGCATTAGCGACTTCAAGGCCGATATTCAGCAAATGTTCTCGCAGCCGGCCACGCTGCCATCACCGCCGATGCTGCAAGCGCCGGACCTCATGGCCGCGCTCGCGGCGGCCCCCACTCCGGTAGAGGTCGTCAACACGCTGACCAAGATTGTCTCCGACGACTACGCAACTCTGCTTCCGTTGGCAGACATCGGCACGGCCTTCGTCATCACGATGCCCACTTATGACGCCACCCTCTTTGTCGATCAACTCCTGCAGGGCAACCTCATCAATGCGTTCGGATATCCCATCGCGGCCGACGTGGGCCTGACCGCGATCTCGGGTGGAGTAGTCGCCCTGGTCGCCATCGGAACTCTCCAAAGCAACATCAGAGATCTGCAGAGTCTCTTTCCCTAGCTCGATCGGTCTGGCTGGGTGATCGGCGAGGGCGATCGATCTGGAAGTCAGTCGATGACGAGCGGATCCGCAGCCGCGTCCCGTGCGTTGCAATGGTGACCGGCCGGGCCGAGACGTACTTACGGGTCTGGGCTTTGGGAACTGCGCCAGGTGCGTGATGTGGTCGAGAGCTGTTGAGGCGCTTGTCATCACCTGGAATTCCGAGGGTCGCTGATTTCGCTGCAACACAGCGCTACGGTGCCCCTGGGGCGGCGTAGCATCAAAGCCGGCACCCGTGAGCTAGGCATGACATGAGCAAAACCCGGAGCAATACCACCGACATCGACAAGTGGGATCGCGCCCTCACCGCGCATGTCATCGCCCTGACCAGGCCGATTGTCAAGCGCTATTTCCGTTCCGAGGTGCGTGGCCTGGACAACATCCCGCCCGGTGCGTCCCTGCTGGTGTCGAACCATTCCGGTGGCCTGGTTTCGTTTGATCTGTCGGTTTTTGCCGTCGGCTACTACGACCAGTACGGCTACGAGCGCCCGTTGTTCGCGCTTGGCTTTGACACCTTGTTCGCCGGGCCCGCCGCGGAGTTCTTCAACCGCACCGGGGCGGGGCTCCGGCGTTGTTGATTAGCAGGCTTGTGAGCTGGGTTGATGATCTTTGGTGCCGCGCTATTGGGGCCGGAGTGTAGGCACGGGCTATCTGGAGAACGATCGAGTTGGTTACTTTTCGTCGTTGGTCTGGAGTTGCCCGTGCCTACCGTTTCAGTATTGCCTGTGTCGTCGGTTCCAGAGGTGTTCGACCGCTGGAGTCCTGGTGAGCGCAGCGAGCTCATCGGATCGGAGTTTCTCGATGTGTTGGCCTCGGTGCCAGACCCGAGGGACCCACGCGGTCGGAGGTATTCGCTGATGGCTTTGTTGGCGATCGCGGTTCTGGCCACTGCCGCGGGGATGCGCGGCTATGCTGGTTTTGCCACATGGGCGGCCACCGCTCCCGATGATGTGTTGGCCCAATTAGGGGTCCGGTTCCGGCGGCCCAGTGAGAAGACCTTCCGCGCTGTTTTGTCTCGGCTAGACCCCGCCGACCTCAACGCCAGGATGGGCAGTTACTTCACTGCACACGTGGCCAGCAGCGACCCCAGTGGATTGGTGCCGATCGCGTTGGACGGCAAGATGCGGCGTGGTGCTTTACGCGCCAAAGCGACAGCCACGCATCTCGTGTCGGTGTTCGCCCACCGTGCCCGATTGGTGCTCGGTCAACTCGCTGTCGCCGAGAAAAGCAATGAAATTCCCTGCGTACGTGCCCTGCTCACGCTGCTGCCGGGTAGCTTGCGGTGGCTGGTCACCGTGGATGCGATGCATACCCAGGTCGTCACCGCGAAGTTGATCTGCGCCACCTTGAAGTCGCACTACCTGATGATCGTCAAGTCCAACCAAGCCAAAATACTTGCGCGTATCACCGCGCTGCCCTGGGCCGAGGTGCCCGCAGCCGCTACCGACGACTCCCGCGGCCACGGCCGTGTCGAGACCCGCACCCTGCAAATCATCACCGCTGCACGAGGAATCGGCTTCCCCTACGCAAAACAAATCATCCGGATCACTCGTGAACGCTTGATCACCGCCACCGACCAGCGCAGCGTGGAGGTGGTCTATGCCATCTGCAGCCTGCCGTTCGAGCACGCCCGCCCTACCGCGATCATGACCTGGATGCGTCAACACTGGGGAATCGAGAACAGCCTGCACTGGATACGCGACGTCACCTTCGACGAAGACCGTCAAAGGGCACATACCGGAAACGGCGCACAGGTCCTAGCAACGCTACGCAACACCGCGATCAATCTGCACCGCCTCAACGGCGCCGACAACATCGCCGAAGCCTGCCGGATCACCGCTTTGACCGCCAACCGCCGCCTACACCTCCTCAATCCACAATTCCCCAGCTCACAAGCCTGCTAATCAACAACGCCGGAGCCCTGCGCACCGGGGTGATCCGCGCGACGCGGGCCAACGCGGCCGCGGCGTTGGCGTCGGGTGCGGTAGTGCTGGTCTTTCCGGGCGGAGACCTTGACGTGTATCGACCGACCTTGCGCGAGAACGTCATTGACTTCGGCGGTCGGACCGGTTACGCGGCCACCGCTATCGAGGCAAAGGTGCCGATCGTTCCCGCGGTGTCCATCGGCGGGCAGGAAGGCCAGTTGTTCTTGACCCGGGGCAGGCGCGTCGCGCGTGCGCTGCGGCTCACCAGGCTGGAACGCAAGCTGTTTCGCACCAACATCCTGCCGGTCACTTTCGGTATTCCGTTCGGGTTCAGCGTCGTGGCGCCGGTCAACGTGCCGCTGCCCACCAAGATCGTCACCGAGGTGTTGCCGCCGATCGACATCGTCACCGAGTTCGGCGGTTACCCCGATGCCTCAGACGTCGACGCGCGGGTGCGTCAAGTGATGCAGCGCGGGCTGGACGCGTTGGCGTCCCAGCGTCACTTCCCGATTCTGGGCTAATGGCTGCGTCAGCGTCGGCGACGTAGCTGCGCCGGGTCCACCAACCCCGACTGAACCAGCGCGGCGTCGACGAACCGTTGAACCGGCTGGGAGCCAAAGAAGCCGGTGTGGCCGCCCTGATACCAATGAATCTCGGGCTTGCCCCAGCGCTCCCAGAGCCGGGCGACCTGGTCGCGAGGGTGAACCAACCGGTCGGCGACACCGGCGTAGATGAACCGGCCCGATTGCGGGGTACGTGGAGTCAGCGCCAACGGTGAGATCATCCGACCGATGGGCTTGGCCGTGTTCATCGTCTGACGGAGCCGGCGATGCCCACTGATTCCGGCATGACGGCCAATCAGATCAACCACATCGACGGCCGGCACTCCCAGGATCGCGCACGTGAGCCCGTCGTCGAGGCTGGCGACCAGCGCGCTGAGCAGACCTCCGAGGGAAATCCCATTGAGCCCGATCATCGGGCCGGCCTGCTGTGAGCGAATCCAGGACAGCAGACGCCGCAAGTCCCACACGGCTTGGGCGGCGCCATGGACTGCATCGAGCACGTTCTCACTCGGGAACGCGGCGCCCTTGGGTCGACCCCGCGCCCGGGGGCCATGCAGCGGCAGCACCGGCAACACGACGTTAAGACCCAGATCCGAGTACAGGTGCCAGGCGTGAAACAGCATCAGATCGAGCGCGGCACGCCCCATCTCTGCGCCGTGCACGCAGATCAGCCAGGGACGGGGCCGACGGTGTTGCAGCATCAGGCCGTACACCCGCCGGTTTCCCGGGTAGCTGAGCCATCGCTCGCGGCCCGGTTCGCCGGGGTGGGGCTGGTACTCGCTGTCGAACGAGATGCGCTGGTAGGTGCGTCCCATGCTATGCACGCGTTTGACGGTGACATCGGCGAGCGGCGGGGGAGCCGCGAAGAATGCTTCGGGCCGGTCAAGCCAGCCGTGTTGGCGGTACATCTGCAGCGCCGCGAGCACCTCGCGATCGGTCTGTTCCAGCGTCGTTGTCGTGGGTGTGGGCCGCAGCATGCCGAAGCCGGCCAGCACGATCTCGTCTCGGAATGCCTGGGCGGCCAGTGCGAGTGTGGGTCTTGCCACCGGAAGTTCGCCAGGCTGGCGATCCAGGTACGTGCCCCAAGTTCGGGCGTAGAACCCACCGGTACGGGTGAGTGGGCCCAGCATCTGCTGCAGGGGACTGGCGTTGCCACGGCTCGGGCGCGGCGAGGCGGCCGTTTGGTCGATGTCCTGCATCTGGCCTCTACTTCGTTGAACACGGCAGGGTACGGGACTGGATATGGCCAGCCTAGCTGCGTTGACTCGAGTCGGCGCACGGCACAAGCCATGATCGCGCTCGCGCGTCACTTGCACATCGCCCGGGCAGTGCCCGGTCGCAGACATCATGTCCCAGTAACAATCTAGATGGTACGGTGTGTACCGCGCTGTCCGCCTATCCGGTATTCGCACGGCAGGAGGAACTTTGGCTCCGAGGGATGGGCAGTGGATGAGTGGACAACGATTCCCTTGGAGGATTTGCGATGCGATCTGTCGCGGTGGCGCCCCAGGCTCTGATGTCGGCGGCAATGGAACTACAACGAATCGGGTCTGTGCTGGTCGAAGCGAACACGGCGGCGGCGGCGCCCACCACCGGTGTGCTGGGGGCTGGTGCCGATGAGGTGTCGTCGGCGATCGCGGCGTTGCTGGCCGGCCATGCCCAGGCGTATCAACGGCTAGGTGCTCAGGTCGCGATGTTTCATCAGCAGTTTATCCAGTCTTTGAACGTAGGCGCGGAGCTCTACGCGGCCGCTGAAGCGGCCAACGTTGCGCCTTTGCAGCAACTGGGGCAAGACGTGCTCAACGTGATTAACACGCCCACCCAATCACTACTGGGGCGGCCATTGATCGGCAATGGCAGCAACGCGACGGCCCCAGGGGGTAGCGGCGGTGACGGCGGGTTGTTGTGGGGCAACGGAGGAAGCGGTGCGGCCGGCGATGCCGCACACCCTGCGGGTGGTGCGGGCGGGGCCGCTGGACTTTTCGGCAATGGCGGTAATGGCGGCTCGGGTGTCGATGGAACCAGCGGCTCGGCTGGCGGGGCCGGCGGGTTGGGGGGCAACGGCGGGCTGCTGTACGGCAACGGAGGGGCAGGGGGTGATGGCGGTGCCGCGGGTGCCAATCCCGCCAGCTTTGTGAGTGGGGGTGCCGGCGGGAATGGCGGCGCGACTGGGATATTCGGCGGGATGGGTGGGCACGGCGGCAATGGCGGAAGAGGTGGGGTTGATCCCGTCGGGGCTTTTGGGGGTGCCGGCGGGCATGGCGGTAATGGCGGGTCCGCCATGTTGTTCGGCGATGGCGGTTTTGGCGGGCACGGGGGCGGCGGTGCCACCAACAACCTCGGCAATGGCGAGTTCGGGGGATTCGGTGGATCTGGTGGCGATGGGGGCAATGGGGGCCTGCTCTGGGGTGGCGGCGGATCCGGGGGCGACGCAGGCAACGCCGGAGATGATGCCAACTTGAAGGCATTCGGCGGTGCTGGCGGACTCGGTGGAAACGGCGGCGCGGCCGGGCTGTTCGGTGACGGCGGCGCCGGTGGGGCCGGCGGGACTGGTGGAAGTGGCGCCGATGGGGGCGATGCGGGCACCGGTGGCGCCGGAGGTCGTGGGGGGTGGCTGATCGGCAACGGTGCTGGTGGTGGCACTGGGGGGAGCGGAGGGGATGGGACAACAGAGGCTGGCCGCGGTGGAGATGGCGGAAACGGTGGTAGCGCCGGGCTGATCGGGAATGGTGGTGCCGGCGCCGTCGCCGGTGGTGGTGGAACTGGTCCAATCAGCCGGGGCCCCGGTGACCCCGGCGCCGGTGGTAGCGGCGGGCTGCTATTTGGCCGGCCCGGACCGAGCGGGTAACCGGCGCTTTGCCGGGCGCCGACTTGGTCGGGGCCAACCTTGTCGGCGACCATGACGCTCCGGCGGGGCCGGGCCGTTGGCCTGCGAAATCACTCGAGGCCCACATCTGGCCGACTGGTGGGATGCTTGCCCTGTTGGGCACCTCACAGCAAGAGCAGTGCCAACAGTACGTAGGCTCGAATTCATGGCAGGGCGTAGCACGTCGGGAAATCGCAGGCTTGGGGTAGACGACTGGGTGCAGGCTGGGTTCGAAATATTGGCCGAGGAAGGACTCAGTTCGCTCAAGCTGGATCAGCTTTGCGCCCGCCTAGGCGTAACGAAGGGCAGTTTCTACTGGCATTTCGCCGACATGGAAGGCTACCGGCACGCGCTCGTTGAGGCGTGGGCGCAGTTCCGCGACGAAGATCGCGACGAAATCGAAGGTCTGAGTGAGGTCGAGCCGCGGGAACGGTTGGCGCTGATGATGGCCCTGCTGGCCAGGCCTCGACTGTGGAAGCTCGAACGCGCCATGCGCGAGTGGGCCCGGTCCGACAAGACCGTTGCGGCCGCGGTCCTTTCGGCCGACCGCCGGATGGTGCGAGCCGTGCAGCAGGCGTTCTGCGACTACGGATTTGATGCCGACGAGGCCGAAATGCGTGCCAACACAGCCTTTGCCGCCGGGCTGGGGCTGCTGCACATGTCCGGTTCGGCGCTTAAGGGCTTATTCGGTTCGGCGCTGAAGAGGCAGACGGCGGCGCCGGAACGCAATTGGTTTCTGGAATTCTTGTTGCGGGAGTAGCCGGGCCGTCCTGTCCCTCAGTGTGGCAGTGATTCTCGGCTCTCGGCGCGGGCGGAACGAAAAACTGCCCGGGCGGGTCATACGCGCCGCCCGGGCAGGGTCTGGTGGGTTTGATCCGGGTTGGTGTTACTGGGCCTCCGCCCGGATTTCCAGGCTCTTGACGGCGTCCGGATCGTTCTCGGTGAGACCGACTTTCGCGGCGCCGCCGGGCGAGCCGAGCTCGCCGAAGAAGTCGACGTTGATTTGTGTGTAGCCGCTGTATTCGGCGGGCAGATCGTCTTCGTAGTAGATCGACTCAACCGGGCACACCGGTTCGCAGGCACCACAGTCGACGCACTCATCGGGGTGGATGTAGAGCATCCGGGCGCCTTCGTAAATGCAGTCGACGGGGCATTCCTCGATGCACGCCTTGTCTTTGATGTCGGCGCAGGGTTCGGCAATAACATATGTCATAGCGGTTTCCTTCCAGGAGATGTCAGCCGTGGCCAATGCGAAGCAGTTCGGGCAGACTCGCGACCTTGACGCGGGGACGCTGCTGGGACTGGCCGGCTTCGCGCTGAAAGTTGTCGATAGCCTCCCAGTGCGCAGCGGCAATCAGTTGCGGCTGGCAGGAGATCAACCATTGGGCGAGCGCGTCGCCGCGGTTCTGGTGGGCGGCCGGGGTGGCGGGTTGGTACGCCAAGTCCTCGAGCAGGGTGTCGACGGTGTCCTGGGAGTCTTTCTTGTTCGTTCCGATTACGCCGGTCGGTCCACGCTTGATCCAGCCAACGACGTATTCGTTGCTGCTGCCCGCGACTCGACCGCCACTGTGGGGGATGGTGGCGCTATTGGTGTCAAACGGCAAGCCAGGGGTGGGGGTACCGCGATAGCCGACGGCGCGCACCACCAGTTGGGCGGGCAGTTCCTCACGTGCGCCGGTGTCCTTGGCCATCATTCGTCCGCTGGCGTCGCTCACCAAGTCATTTCTGCCGACCACGATGCTTTCCACCTTGCCGTCTCCCTTGATCTCGATGGGAGACGTCAAGAAACGCAGCACGATCCGACGGTGCCCCGGTCAGGCCGGGCGACTGGCGTAATCGCGCAGCACCTTGAGGTTTTGTTTGGCGACTTTGCCTATCGCGGCCGCATCGTCATCGCTGATGCCGTCAAGCTGGGCTGGGTCGACTACGACGTCGACGCCGTCGAGCTCGCCGAGTTCACGCAACTCCAGTGTGGTAAACGCGCTCTGCAAGGGGCCGCGCCGACCGATGATCACCACTTCCTCAACCGTGCGGGCGCGCAACGATTCCAGCGCGTGATCGGCGATGTCGTTGGCGGCCAGTACATCTGGATCGGTCACCAGGATGCGCGCGACGTCGACGGCAACGTTGCCGTTGCCTATGACGACGGCGCGGGCGCCGGACAGATCCGGTGCCATCTGCTCAAAGTGCGGGTGCGCGTTGTACCAGCCGACGAAATCAACCGCGGCAACACTGCCCGGCAGCTGCTCGCCGGCAATGTCGAGTGCACGGTCAGACTGCGCACCGACGGCGTAGATCACCGCGTCGTAGCGCAGGGCCAGGTCGGCCGCTTCGACATGCTCGCCCACCTTGATGTTGCCGAAAAAGCGAAAACGGGGGTCCTGCGCGGTCTTCTCGAACTGCTGGCTTACCGATTTGATCTTGGGGTGATCGGGCGCGACACCGGAACGGACCAGGCCCCAGGGCGTCGGCAACATCTCCAGCATGTCGACCGCGACATCGATCTGATCCGACGCATTGGCGGCTTTGAGCAGGGCCGCCGCCGCAAAAAACCCGGACGGGCCGGAACCCACAATCGCTACGTGGTAGAGACGGGTCATGTCTCTCATGCTCGTCATCCCCCACGCGACCGGGTAGAGGTGTCGATGTTGTGGAGTCACAAGCATTGGTTGTGATTTGATCAAGCATGCCGCTCAGCCCCCGCATGCCCGAACTTGCCTCTTTTGAAATCTTTCTGGCAATCGCCCAGGCCGGAAGCCTGGGGGCAGCCGCCCGCGAGCTTGGGCTGACCCAACAAGCGGTGTCCAAGCGGCTCGCGGCCATGGAGGCCCACACCGGCGTGACGTTGGCCGTCCGCACGACGCGCGGCTCACAACTTACCCCAGCCGGCCTGATCGTATCCGAATGGGCAGCCCGCCTGCTTGAAGTGGCACAGGAGATCGATGCGGGCCTTGGATCGCTGCGTAAGGAGGGACTCGAACGGATCCGGGTGGCGGCCAGCCAGACGATTGCCGAACAGCTGATGCCGCATTGGCTGCTGGCATTGCAGGACGCGGCCAAGCGGCGCGGCACCACCGCCCCGCAAGTGATCTTGACCGCCACCAACAGTGACCACGCGATCGCCGCGGTTCGTGACGGCACCGCCGATCTCGGATTCGTCGAGAATCCCGGTCCGCCGACCGGACTGGGCAGTCGTGTGGTGGGCCACGACGACTTGGTGGTGGTCGTCCCGCCCGGGCACAAGTGGACTCGGCGGCCCAGCCCGGTGACCGCCCGCGAGCTGGCCGAGACGCCACTGGTTACCCGCGAACCCCGCTCTGGCATCCGCGATTCGCTGACCGTGGCGCTGCGTCAGGTGCTGGGTGAGGACATGGTTCAAGCATCGCCGGTTCTTGAACTCTCGTCGGCGGCGGCGATGCGCGCCGCGGTCTTGGCCGGTGCGGGGCCCGCGGCGATGAGCCGGTTGGCCATCGCCGATGACCTGGCGGTCGGCCGGTTACGGGCCATCAGCATCCCTGGCCTGGACCTGCGCCGCCAGCTTCGAGCCATCTGGGTCGGTGGGCGTGTTTTGCCCGCCGGGGCAATACGAGAATTGCTGAGCCACATCACGTCCGGCGGTGAGTAGCCGGCGCCCGGCGGACAGGTTCAGGCCGCGGCGTCACCGGCGGCCAGCGCCTGGCCGTAACGGTCGAGCACGGTTTGCGCTACCAGCGGGTGGGCGCCCATCGGACGCGCCATCGCAATGTCGTTGTCGCATGCGTACTTCCACACCCGGTCGGTGATGAGCCCCGGTGCCAGAAACCATGGGGCGATGACGAGACGGCGGGCGCCGCTGGCGCGCAACTGTGCGGCGGCGTCGGCCACCGACGGCTTGGGGCCGGTGGCGAACGCCATTGTGGTGCCGGCCCAACGGGTGCCCGCACCGAGCTTGGCCGCCACCCGTGCCGTGCGCGCGTTCACCGGGGCGTGCGATGAACCGACCGCGACCACCAGCACGCCGATGTTGCGATCCCGCGGGGAAACCCCGCGCTCGGCAAGGCGGTCGCGTAACACCGACACCAGCCGATCGTCCTCGCCGAGCACGGCGGCCTCGCGGACACCGAGCGCGCCGGAGCGCGCAATCTGTTCCGGGATGTCGGTGCGGGCGTGGTAGGCGCTCGCCAGTAGCAGAGGAGTGACCACGGCCCGCTGGCTGTCGGGCAGTTCGGCGAGTACGTCGACGAAGTTTGGTGCACAGAGTTCCAGGAAGGCCAGCCGCACATCGAGATTCGGCCGCATGCGGCGTAGCGCAGCGGCGACGGCCCGGGCGTTGTCCGCCGACCGGGGGTCTCTACTGCCGTGCGCGGTGAGCACGAGCGTGCTCATGAGGCGTGCAGCCCGCATTCGGTCTTGGTTCGGCCCCGCCAACGCCCGCTGCGCGGGTCCTCACCGACTGCCGGTTTGGCGGTGCACGGTGCACAACCGATCGACGGGTAGCCCTCGTCGACCAGCGGGTTGACCAGCACGTTGTTGCTCTGGATGTAGTCCTGCACATCCTGGTCGGTCCACGCCACCAATGGGTTGATCTTGACCAGCTTGAAGGCCTCATCAAAGCTGATCACCGGGGCGTTGGCGCGAGTGGGGGACTCCACCCGGCGCAGGCCGGTGATCCACGCCGCATACCCACGCAGCGCATTGGTCAGCGGGACGACCTTGCGCAGTCGGCAACACTCGTTGGGGTCGCGCGCGAAGAGGTCCTTGCCCAGCAGCTTGTCCTGTTCTGCCACGGTGTGCTCGGGGCTGATGTTGAGCACTCTGATGTCGTAGACGGCCTCGATTGCGTCGCGGGTACCGATGGTTTCGGCGAAGTGATAGCCGGTGTCGAGGAAGATCACCGGCACCCCCGGGCGCACCTTCGATGCCAGGTCGATCAAGACGGCGTCTTGCATATTGGAGGCAACCACGTAATTACACGTCGCCCAGCCGCGGGGTCCGTTGATCCCGGCAAAGTGTTCGTCGGCCCAGCACAGCAGATCGGTCGCGCTGGCACCCTCCATCTCCGCGGCACCGCGTGCGGCCAGCTCACGCAGCTGCGTCTCGTTGGGCTGATCGCTCATCGTGTTGTCCTCAGCTCGTCGGGAAGCGCTCAGCGCAAGTCGGCTTCGTCGGCGCGCAGCGCCCAATTCGCAAAGCGTTCGCCTTCCTCGCGTTGATCCAGGAACTTTCGGGTCACCCGGTCGATGTAGTCGCCGAGCTCGTCACTGGTCACCTTGTGCTGGCGCAGCTTGCGGCCGAACCCGCTTTGTTCGCCCAGGCCGCCACCGAGGTGGACCTGGAATCCTTCGACCGAGTTGCCCTCACCGTCATCGATCCACTGACCCTTGAACCCGATGTCGGCGACCTGGATGCGGGCGCACGAGTTGGGGCAGCCGTTGATGTGCAGGGTGATCGGCACGTTGATCTTGGATTCGACGTCGGCCATGCGCTCTTCCAGCTCGGGCACCAAAGACTGGGCACGGACCCGGGTTTCGGCGAACGACAGCTTGCAGAACTCGATGCCGGTGCAGGCCATTGTGTTCTTGCGCCACCCGGACGGCTTGGACGGCAGGCCCAGCTTGTCCAGACCGGTGACCAGTTCGTCCACCTTGTCGTCGGGCACATCGAGGATGATCAGCTTCTGGAAGGGGCTGAACCGGGCCCGGTCGGAGCCGACCTTCTCCATCAGGTCGGCCACCGCCTGCAGGGTGGTGCCCGTGACGCGTCCCGCGATAGCGGCGACGCCGACGGCGTTGAGCCCGTTTTTGATCTTCTGCACTCCGACGTGGTCGATCGGGTGCTTGATCGGCTCGGGAGCCGGGCCGTCGATCATCTTGCGCTTGAGGTACTCGGTTTCCATGACCTCACGGAATTTTTCTACGCCCCAGTCCTTGACCAAGAACTTGATCCGGGCCTTGGCGCGCAGCCGTCGGTAGCCGTAGTCGCGGAACACCTGGGTGACCGCCTCCCAAACGTCGGGCACCTCGTCCAGCGGGACCCACACGCCGACGCGTTGCGCCATCATCGGGTTGGTCGAAAGGCCGCCACCGACCCACAAGTCCATCCCGGGACCGTGCTCGGGGTGATTGACTCCGACGAACGCGACGTCGTGGGTCTCGTGGGAGACGTCCTGCAGGCTCGAGATCGCGCTCTTGTACTTGCGGGGCAGGTTCGCGTAGTCGGGGTTGCCCAGGAAGCGCCGGATGATCTCGTAGATCGCCGGCGAGGGATCGAGCACCTCATCGAGCGAGTCGCCGGCCAGTGGTGAACCGTGAATGCCGCGTGGGCAGTCACCGCAGGCCTCAATGCTGGACAGGCCGACGGATTCGAGCCGGCGCCAGATCTCGGGAACGTCCTCGATCCGCAGCCAGTGGAACTGCACGTTCTCCCGGTCGCCGATGTCGGCGGTGTCACGGCCGAATTCGCTGGAAATCTGGCCCAGCACGCGCACTGTCTGCGCCGACATTGGTTTGCCGTCGGAGCGCACCCGCATCATGAAGTACTTGGCTTCGAGCTTGTCGATGTTCTCGTCGCCGGTCCAGCTGCCGTCGTAACCCTGCTCGTGTTGGGTGTACAGACCCATCCATTTGAAGCGCAGCCGCAGATCGGTCTTCTCGATGCTGTCGAAGCCTTCTTTGGCGTACTTGTTGAGGATCCGGTCGCGCACGTTCAGCGGGCCGTCATCGTGCTTGATCTGCTCGGTGTCATTCAGCGGATCAAGCTGTCCCAATGCCCATTGGCCTTCGTTGCGAGTCTTGGCGGGACGGGCTGTCGTCATGCGGCCTACTCCTCTGTCGACAATGCTGACCGGGATTGGCTGCCTGGACCGCACGCTCCGCCGGTTGATGGCCAACCGGCGGACCCCTCGTGTGCGGACATGAGGCTGGCCTGCGACATCGACGGTGATGTTGGTCAGCGGGAGATACCCGAAAGGCGCTTCATCGGACCCCGCGGGTCATGACCCCGATGTTTCGCCGCCCCGGTAGGCGCCGGTAGAGGCCAACACGTTGTGAGATCACAACTACTGGTTGTGATTACGTTTGACGGGTTGTGCCCGTGGCCGGCACCCGTGGTCGCCGTGTCCGCCCGAAGATAGCAAGCGGGATAACTGATTTTGCAATCTCAGACAGCCGAGGTCGGATTCCGGGGCGGAGTCCATGCGCGGACTCGAGATGTCACATGCTCGGGAAATCTCGGTCAGAAAATCGCGCGCAGCGTGACCAGGCCGACCGCGCTCAGGATAGCCGCCGAGGGCAGCGTGATGACCCACGCCAACGCGATTGGCTTCATCAGTGCCCAGTTGGTGGCCCGGTTGACGATGCCGACGCCGAGGACGGCGCCGATCAGGATGTGAGTGCTGGAGACCGGAAGACCCAGCACGGTTGCGCCCATGACCACTCCCGCCGCCGACAATTCGGCGGCAAAGCCCGAGGCCGGATGCATCGTGGTCAGATTGTGTCCCACGGTTGCGATGACCCGCCGTCCGATGAACCACAGCCCGGCGCACAACGCGACCCCGAACGTGATCATGGCGGCGGCGGGTACCGCCGCCTTGCCTTCAATCGAACCCGAGCGCAGTACATCCAGCACTGCGGCGAATGGGCCGATGGCGTTTGCGATGTCATTGCTGCCGTGGCTGAATGCGAAACCGGAGGCGGTGAATACCTGCATCCAGCTGAACATCAGATAGGTCGAGCGCGAAAGTGATTCACCCCGAAGCGTTTTAGCCAGAATGAAGGTGGCCATCCACACCGCCGCACCCACCATCCCCATGATGAAGAAGTTGTTCATGGTGGTCAGGCCCAAGTGCATGTGCTTGAAGCCCTTGAACAACAGCATGGCGGAAATGATCATCGATCCGGCCGCGGCGACCAGCGGGACCCAGTTCTGCAGCGCCCGGAATGCGTCAACCGACGATCTCTTGGTATCGATCTCGTGGAGTTCGCGGTAGTAGTCGGACTCCAGCTCGTCGGGATCGAAATCCCTGCGGTTGGCCGCGACGGCGTCGCGTGCGATCGCACCGGTGTAGGCGATCTGCTGGATTTCGCTGAGACGCTCGAATGCCGCCTTGTGACGCTCGCGGTGCGCGATGCGTTCCTTCTTGATTTCCAGGAGCTTTCGTTCGGCTTCCTCGTTGTACAACAGGATGTGGCGTTTGATCGCGCCGTAGAGCGCGTAGGACACCAGTCCGCCCAGCAGCGGTGAAAGCACCCATGAGATTGCGATTTGGCCGATCTCGTCCCACTGGACCATCTGGAGAGCGGAGAGGCCCTTTCCGTCAACGATGCCCAGCGTGACCGCGGCGCCGACGATGCCGCCCACGATCGAGTGTGTGGTCGACACCGGGTATCCCATCCGGTTGGCAAACAGCAGCCACAGTGCTGCCGCCAGCAACGCGGCCAGCATGATGTTCATGAAATCGTTGGGAGCGACCGACACTCCGGACAGGTCGACGATTCCGCTGCGAATTGTCTCGGTGACATCGCCCCCGGCAATCACCGCGCCGCTGACCTCAAAAATGGCTGCCACCAGAAGCGCCTGTTTCATGCTCAGCGTGCCCGCACCGACGCTGGTGCCAAAGGAGTTGGCGACGTCATTGCCGCCGACGTTGAAGGCCATGAACATGCCGACAACGGTGGCCAGGACCAAGATGAGCTTGTTGGCGCCGGGGCCGGCGTAGTCGAACGCCCAGAACGAGAACAGCACGAACGATCCGGCCAGCAGCAGGCCGAACGAGAGGTGCCACGCGCGATCTTGGCCGAACAAGGCCCCGTACTGCGGCGTCGGCGTTATGGGATCCTGTAGTCCGCTTGCCACCAGTGGCCGTCCCTGTGTGCTCTCTGTCGCGGCTCACGCCGGCTCGTACCTGGTGATCGAGCGTCAGCAGGGTACGACACGGCAGCGAGCGCCCGGTAAACGTCGAGTGAACAAAGGCCATACGGTCGGGGCGCACCCCGCGCCCAGCTTGATCGAACTCCCGATGGTGGGCGATGGAGGCGCCGCGAGTGACTGCTGGTTCGTCGTGCGGTGGGCATCAGAGTGGTTGCGGCCGTTTGCCCAACGGTTCGCCGACGAGCCCCGGGCCCGAGCATGACGGCTCGGCCGAGATCGGCCAGACGGGGGCGGATCCTCGAGGCGACGGACCATCAAATGACGTCAGACACGAGGCGCTAGCTCGACTGGGAACTCGCCCCGCGGCGGTCAGAGGTGGCATAGCTGTTGGCCGCCACGCGCAGCAATTCCGCATACGCCCGGAGCTGGGCGGAACAAGCATGTCCCAATGCGGCCAGCGCCCAGGGCTCCGGCGTTGTTGATTAGCAGGCTTGTGAGCTGGGTTGATGATCTTTGGTGCCGCGCTATTGGGGCCGGAGTGTAGGCACGGGCTATCTGGAGAACGATCGAGTTGGTTACTGTTCGTCGTTGGTCTGGAGTTGCCCGTGCCTACCGTTTCAGTATTGTCTGTGTCGTCGGTTCCAGAGGTGTTCGACCGCTGGAGTCCTGGTGAGCGCAGCGAGCTCATCGGATCGGAGTTTCTCGATGTGTTGGCCTCGGTGCCAGACCCGAGGGACCCACGCGGTCGGAGGTATTCGCTGATGGCTTTGTTGGCGATCGCGGTTCTGGCCACTGCCGCGGGGATGCGCGGCTATGCTGGTTTTGCCACATGGGCGGCCACCGCTCCCGATGATGTGTTGGCCCAATTAGGGGTCCGGTTCCGGCGGCCCAGTGAGAAGACCTTCCGCGCTGTTTTGTCTCGGCTAGACCCCGCCGACCTCAACGCCAGGATGGGCAGTTACTTCACTGCACACGTGGCTAGCAGCGACCCCAGTGGATTGGTGCCGATCGCGTTGGACGGCAAGATGCTGCGTGGTGCTTTACGCGCCAAAGCGACAGCCACGCATCTCGTGTCGGTGTTCGCCCACCGTGCCCGATTGGTGCTCGGTCAACTCGCTGTCGCCGAGAAAAGCAATGAAATTCCCTGCGTACGTGCCCTGCTCACGCTGCTGCCGGGTAGCTTGCGGTGGCTGGTCACCGTGGATGCGATGCATACCCAGGTCGTCACCGCGAAGTTGATCTGCGCCACCTTGAAGTCGCACTACCTGATGATCGTCAAGTCCAACCAAGCCAAAATACTTGCGCGTATCACCGCGCTGCCCTGGGCCGAGGTGCCCGCAGCCGCTACCGACGACTCCCGCGGCCACGGCCGTGTCGAGACCCGCACCCTGCAAATCATCACCGCTGCACGAGGAATCGGCTTCCCCTACGCAAAACAAATCATCCGGATCACTCGTGAACGCTTGATCACCGCCACCGACCAGCGCAGCGTGGAGGTGGTCTATGCCATCTGCAGCCTGCCGTTCGAGCACGCCCGCCCTACCGCGATCATGACCTGGATGCGTCAACACTGGGGAATCGAGAACAGCCTGCACTGGATACGCGACGTCACCTTCGACGAAGACCGTCAAAGGGCACATACCGGAAACGGCGCACAGGTCCTAGCAACGCTACGCAACACCGCGATCAATCTGCACCGCCTCAACGGCGCCGACAACATCGCCGAAGCCTGCCGGATCACCGCTTTGACCGCCAACCGCCGCCTAGACCTCCTCAATCCACAATTCCCCAGCTCACAAGCCTGCTAATCAACAACGCCGGAGCCCTGGCCGTGTGGTGGGCCATCACTACGGTGACAACCGTTGGTTACGGAGATTTGTACCCGATCACAGTCACCGGCCGAGTAATTGCCGTATTGCTGATGATCGGTGGCATTAGCCTGATCGGTGTCGTTACCGCCTCACTCGCATCGTGGATAGTGCAGCGGGTCGCTGAAACTGATTCCGCGAACCGTGCCGCCACCGCTGCGCAGATCGATGAGCTGCGCACGGAAGTACGCCGACTGGCGGCGCTCTTGCGCGAACAGCACTCCGACCGCGTCAACTGAGCCCGGCGATGGCCTGGCGGGGCCTACAGCAGCTGCGCGAACGCGGTCACGACCATCAGCACCAGCACCGCCAGCCCGACGATGTAGACCTGACGGCGAGCGGTGATTCGTTGCGGTCGTGGGCGCCGGCGCAGGGTTCGCTGGCGTTGGTAGGCGATGATGTAGCCGCACTCCGCCGCCAGCGCGGCCAGGCCGGCCGGGACCAGCCCCGCTAGTCCGGCGTGGGCCTGCACGTCCTTGGTCGTCAACAACACGCCGTTGACCAGCAGCGCAAACGACGTCCGGGTCCAGGCCAGCGTGGTGCGTTCGGCCTGTAATCCGCGATCCGCCGCCTGGGCAGTCTCCGACGACTGGCTCAACCCGTGACCACCTTGGCGACCACCAAGATGAGCGCGACGACGCCGACGATCGCCAGTCCTACAGCCAGGTATGCCGGTGTCGGGTGGTGGGGCAGTGGTTCGCCGCGGCGCATGGCGCGATCGGCCTGCTGCCAGCGCAGCAGCCCCATCCCGCTGGTCAGAATCGCCAGTGTCGCGAGCACCACGTCCAGCACATGGCGTGCACCGTGGACGGCCAGCTCGGGGACGAGTTGCACCAGGGCGACCGCCGCGGCAAGAAGCCCCAACGCGGTTCGCTGCCAGGCTAGGAAGGTTCGTTCGTTGGCCAGAGTGAACCGGTAGTCGGGTTCGGTCTCGGCGCATTCTTCGCTGTCGGGTGTGGTGGTTTCGGCCACTAGGCACCTCGCAAGTCATATTGGGGACAGGCGTTTTCGACGTCGACCGAGTCTAGCCAGAGTTGTGCCCGGTCCGGGCGCGCACAGCCGAAACGCCAGCGATCGGTGTGGGCTGAGGCCAACCGGCTCGGTGCGACGATACGCAAACCGCAGCTGAGGGCGGGTGACCGGGCCGACTCAGGGCGGGTGGGGTTGGTGTCAGCGATTCCGCTCGTCATCTGGTGTCGCGACGCTGAAGGCAGATGGGTCGATCGGCGACCAGTCCAGCGCTACGCAGGGTTCGTCGCCGACCACCCACGCGTCGTGGCCAGGCTCGGCGGCAAATGCCTGGTTGGGTCCCACCAGAATCTCCAGACCGTCGTGGCTGCGCACCGCCATGTGCCCGCTCAGCACGTACCCGACGTGCCGCGCCGAGGCCCTGCCAGTTGTCGGGCCGACGTGGACCGACCACTTCCAGCCGGGTTGGTAGATGCCATGGCCGATGGCGACCGTGCCCAACAGGTCCATCACGACACGCACGCTGCCGTCGAGGAATCGCACGGTCCTGTCGGGTTGCTGTATCGCCTTGATTTCCGCGTCTACATGTTGGTGGTTCATGAGCCCGGGCGCTGGGCGGAGCCGGTCAGCGGCTGACCGTCGGCGGCCTGCAGCAGACAGATGACGGTGCTGGGGGTGGGGTCTGCGCCCGTTCTGTCCTGCCGTGAGTCGATCAGCCAGGTCACCGCGTAGGGGCTGTCGTCGACGGCCTTGCCGGTGTAGGGCGCAAACCCTGCCGCGCATTCCCGATTGGCGACGTCGGCGACGGCGGAGTCGACGGCCACCGGAGCGCGTAAGTACACCTGAGCTAGATGCGTTGTCGCGCAATCGGTTACGGTGACGTAGATGCGGCTCAGGTCTGTCGGGGGAAGGTCGGCGACGCAATCCCCGACCTGCAGGTCAATCCATTTCTGTGTGCTCGAGCCGGGGGCGGCGGGCTGCGCCGGGACGGTAGCGGTGACCGCTGTTGCGGCTTTGGTGGGCGACGCGATCGTGGATTCCTGCCCCGCTTGATGAGTGGTGGTGGCGCAGCCGGACAGCAATGGTATTGCGGCCAGGGCGCCCAACACATGTCGGTCTGCTACTCGCATGGCAGCCTCCTGAAAAGCATCGGCTAGCGGGGGAGTCTAGGCATTCGCACTGCCACGGGGAAGCGTAGTCACGCAAACGTCGGCTCGGTGGTGTTGGTCAGTGCCTGGTCCGGTTCCCCCGACGACATGGACAGCAGGCCCCGGACACAACGCGCAGCCAGCAGCCAGTTCGACGGCCGCCGCATGGCCAGCCCGCCCAGCTTTGATCATGGTCAGAGTGTCGAAATAGATGCGTTCGCAGACAAGGGTTTCCGCCTCGTCGAAAACGAAATAGGCGGTCATCCGGACCCGGAACCGGCTTCCGGTGGGCGGAATCTTGCCGAGGTAGCCGCGGTGGGTGCCCATCAGCCAGAACTCGACGATCACCGCGTCGGCACTGTGTCGCAAAGCGATGATTTCGTGGTCCTGGTCCTGGTCCTGGTCCTGGTCCTGGTCCTGGTCCTGGTCCTGGTCCTGGTCCTGGTCCTGGTCCTGGTCCGGGAACGCCGTTCGGGTGTAGTGGTAGTAGCCGCGCACCGCCTGGTCTCCGTCGTGGACGGTCATCTGCGGGATCAGCTCGTAGCGCGGGTGCGGAAAGGTGGACAGCACGTCGTCCCAGTCCTGACGGACCTCATGGTGGAAATGGTCGAGCACCAGCTTCTGGCGGGCCGCCAGCACCTCGGGAGCGGGAAACGCGGAAATGGGCATGCTTGACGATAGGCTCCGAGCTCATCGACCGGCCAGATACTTTTGTTGGCCGACCCGGGGGGGCCGGTCACGCCAGCGTCATCAAGCTCAGAAACGCCTGTGCCCGTTGACGTGTCACTGATCGGCGGCCCGGTGACGTCTTGTTCCGGAGTCCAGTCCTGCCGCGCTTGTACCGCATACCCCTATATGGTATCCATCGACTATGGATTGCAGCCGGGGATTTCCCACAACTCGCCGATACCACCCCCGGTAGTCAGGATGGATATCGCCGGACTATCCAGCTACGATTACCTACTCCAACGTGTGGCGACCGGCCGGCTGCGGCTGGTGCTGCTGCTGTCGCCGCCGCGCACCGGTTCGACGGCGCTTGCCAATGCCCTGGCGCGACGCGGTCAGGTTGATGCGGTGGTGACCGAGCCGGCGGGCCAGTACCATCTGCGGGCCGATGCTCGGGTCGTCGAGACTTTTGGGCTGATCGCCGATGCGGTTGCTGCGGTTGGTTCGTGCCCGGCGTCCCGGCCGGCTGTCGTGCTGATCAAGGAGACCGCGCAACATATCGGGCCCGATCGGGAGTGGCGGGCTTGGCGCG
The DNA here is from genome assembly GCF_002355775.1 of Mycobacterium ulcerans subsp. shinshuense. Taxonomy (NCBI): domain Bacteria; kingdom Bacillati; phylum Actinomycetota; class Actinomycetes; order Mycobacteriales; family Mycobacteriaceae; genus Mycobacterium; species Mycobacterium ulcerans. The sequence goes on from NZ_AP017624.1 coordinate 2,151,090, forward strand.
CGATCATCGACAAGACTTTGGTGTTGGTGCGCCAGCCGGCGCTGCCCTTGGAGTCGCTGATCCTGATGACACTCGGGCTGGTGGACCTGTTGTCGGGAGGTTCCGAGGCCAGGCCCCGGCTGTGGCTCAGCCCAGCGGGGCGGGCGACCTGCCCGCCCGCCACACTGACCTGCTGGGCGGACTTCCTGGCACGGCTGCGCGAGGAACGCGACTTCAGCGGATTCGATGAAGGCCGTTTGCGTGCCCATTGGCATAAGAGCGCCTTGTTCGGCATGCCCAGCCTGCAACGCGAAGTCTGGGCCAACGAGGCGCGACAGCGCAGGCTGGGAGATGTCGGTGACTTCGAGCCATACCTGGGCACCCCGCCCTGCGCTCTGAGCACACTGCCTGAACCGCTGGTGCGCCCATTCAACGATCGCCACTTCGCCTGGTCTGCGCTGTGGGATCTGTACGACAACACCCCGGCCGGCGACCAGGGGGTGGCGCTTGTCGATTTCGCTGCAGTGCAGGCCGATCCGCCTGCCCGGCTCGGCGCGCTCGCCGCGTTCCTCGGGTTGTCCCCGCGCGATCCCAGCGCCTCGCCCCCGATCGCGCGCTCAGGTTACGACACGCGCTGTCCGCAACTGCATGACGTGTTGTTCCGCGAGGCGAGGGCGAGGTCAGACATCGCGCCAGGCAATCGTTAGCCGCTGCCGATCGAAGGATTTCCGTCCTGGCTGCACCCCCAGTTGCGCGCGGCCCAGACGATCTACCGGAACCTGCATCGAGAGCTGCGTCAGCCGTGACCACTTGGATCGCCGCTTCGCGTTCTGTGGTCATCGGGCACGTCGTGTCAGTTCGGCCGCCAGGCGCCGATTCTCTGATATGGTCACGGCAAAATGAGTGCCGTGCAGCCATTTTCCGAGAAGTTGAGCGCAAAGCTTAACGACATGCGCGAGGTGCTGCGGCCGGCAGAGCGACTTCGGCAACAGGCTCACGCGCTTGGCGGCCACCTCGGCAAGGGCGATAGCGTTCTCGATGTCGGGTGCGGGACGGGTTATCTGTCTGCGTACTTGCAGCAGATGTACGGGATATCCCCGAGTGGCATAGACGTCAAGGACGCTCGTCGTACCGAGATTCCGTTCCGCGAGTTCAATGGCACGTCAATTCCTTTTCCGGACAGGTCATTTGACCATGTTGTTCTCGGTGAAGTGCTGCATCACAGCCATGACCCGGTGGCGCTGATCAAACAGTGTTACCGAGTTGCGCGCCGCAGCATCATCGTGTTCGAAGACATGCCGGACGGACGGCTGGGCAAAGGCATTCTTTTCCTCCATGTCCACGTGTTCGCCCGCTACTACCGCTACCCATTTCGCCCGGCAACCATAGGCTCCTACCGATCGGCACTAAATTGGTTGGGCGACAATGCATCCTGCGTTCTGCAGGCCCGGCAGCCACCAGAATGGCTCAGCGTGTACCCGCGCGAGCTATTCGTGTACGAGCTTGCCGAATCGGCTCAGTGGTGATCGCCAGGTCATGAGCCGCTGGCCATGGTCATCGTCTGGTTCGCCATTACTTCGCTGGCCGCGCGCTCGCCCGAGCGAATGGCGCCATCGATCCAGCCGCACATCTTGGCCGAGGTCTCGGTGCCTGCCCAGTGAATCCGGCCGCACGGCCTGCGCAGCGCATGACCGAACTGGGTGAGCACGCCCGGGGGAGTATGGCTGAGCATCCCACCGCCGGAGTAGCGCTCACGGCTCCAGTTCTGCTCGAAGTAGTCGATCGGCTTCGCGGCCTTGGCGCCGAAGCGTTCCACCAGGGCGGCGAGCACCGCCTGACGTCGACCGTCGTCGTCGAGGCGCTCGTATTGCCGGGCGACCGGCCCCTCGATCACCACGCACAGCACCCCCGGTGTCCCGCTATTGGGGCTGGCATCGATGGTCAGCGTAGCCAGCGATGTCGGCGCGGCGCTTTGGCCACACAATCCATCGGCACGCCAGAACGGCTCGTCGTAGACGGCGGAGATCTTGACAACCGCGCCGCTGGGCATCCGCTGGTGCAGAAATGACCGATCGGTGGGAAGCATTGGTTCATAAACGATTTGGCTGGCGATCGCGAGCGGAACCGCGACGATCGTTCGGTTCGCCCGCACGGTTAGCCCCTCGGCTTGCACGGTCACGCCGCCGGAATCCTGGGTGATCGATCGAACCGGTTGGGACAGGTGGATCGCGTCGCCCAGCTCGGCGGCCATCGGCCCATAAACGGCGCCCATGCCACCGATCGGCCGGGCGTCTTGTGCGGCGCCCTTGCTGCCCAGCACGAAGCCGGGCCCACCGCCCGAGGCCATCTGGTACAGCACGAACAGCATTGATACCTCCGAGGCGTCGGAGGTGTAGCAGCCGGCGATCGCCGTTTCCAGGAGGTCGTGCGCTGCTTTGGACTTGACGTTGTTGCGCAGCCACTGGGCCAAGGTCATTCGGTCCCATTTCGCGGCTCGCTTGGCTTCCCAGGGCGCCTCGAGTGGAATCGTCTTGCACATCTGGCTGATTTCGAACATGGCTGTGCCCAGATTCATCGAGGCCAACGGGCTCAGGGTCCGCGGGATCGTGCCCTGGTAGCGGTACTGCTTGCCATCGACAACCATCATGGCTTCGCCGTCGGTGTACTGCTTGAACGCCGCGACTCCGAATTCCTTCATCAGCGCATAGATTCGGTGCTGAGTGGGGCCGATCCACGCGCCGCCCTTGTCGATCCACGACCCGTCTTCACGCACCACGGTGAAGGTTCGGCCGCCAACCCGGTCCCGAGCCTCCAGCAATGCCACCGAGTGACCGGCCTGCTTCAGCCGAAGCGCGGCGGTCAGGCCAGCGAACCCCGCACCCACCACGCATACATCGACCTCGGCCATGCTGAATAGGCCTACCGGCAAACGGCTTCGCAGTCAACGGCTCCACGCGACTGGTAGCCGTTTGATGCCATGAATGAACTGTGACAGCAACCGTGCCGGCTCCTCGGTCGCGACGACGTCAGGCATTTGCCGGCGCAATTCGTCGAATACAACTCTGATTTCACGGCGGGCCAGGTTTGCGCCCAGGCAGAAATGGGCACCTCCACCACCGAAGCCGACCTGCGGATTGGGGTTGCGGGTCACATCGAACGTCCAGGGATCGGCGAACTTCTCCTCATCGCGATTCGCCGAGCAGTACCACAGGGTGACCTTGTCGCCGGCCGCCATCTTGGTGCCCCGAAGGTCGACGTCCTGGCTCAACGTTCGGCGCATATAGACCACCGGCGAAGCCCATCGCACGATCTCCTCGACCGCGGTCGCGGCCAAACCGTCGAAGTCCGACCACCACTTGGCACGCTCGTCGGGGTAGCGCGACAGCGCCAGCATTCCGTGACTGATCGCATTGCGGGTGGTTTCGTTGCCGGCGACCACCAGCAGGATGAAGAACATCGCGATCTCCGACGAGGACAACCGCTCGCCGTCGACCTCGGCTTCCACCAGGCTGGTCGTCAGATCGCCGTGGTGGTTGACCCGACGATCATCGGCCAGCGCGGTGGCGTAGCCGCCGATGGCCATCGAAACTTGAAGGAACTCATCGAAATTGGTAGTCAGGTCGGGGTCGCCGAACCCGAGAATCACGTTCGTCCAATGAAAAATTTGCTCGTGGTCTTCTTCGGGAATCCCCATCATGTCGCAGATGATCTGCAAAGGCAGCGGGCCGGCGAGCTCGCTGACCAGGTCGGCTTGCCCGTCGGGATGGTTCTCGATCATGGCTGCGACCAACCGGTGGGCCCGCTCCCGCACCGAGGCTTCGATGCGGGCGACCACCTTCGGGGTGAACGCCCTGCTGACAATCGAGTGCAGGCGCTGGTGGCGCGGATCGTCGAGCACGATCATCGAGCCGAAGTATTCGGCCAGCTCCGGTGTCTGATCGTGGATCACGATGTTGGGACTGGAATGAAAGATTTCCGGATGCCGACTGGCGAAGTGGATATCGTCGTGCTTGGTCAGCGCCCAGTGCCCCTTGCCCGCAGTGAGTCCGGCGAGTTCGATCGGGGGCCAGAAGGAGATGGGGGCTTCGCGGCGCAAGGTCGCGAAAGCGCCGTCGCGGAAGTCGTCATCGCGTCCCCAGAACTCCAGCGAACCAAGTTCGATGTCGGCCAGTGGGACTTCCGGTGGCGGTGTCCCGTTAACCTGAGGCAGCAGGCCGGTGTTGAGGTTCGTGCTGAGGTCCATCGTGCTTCTCCTACGTCTCCGCTTCGTCGTTGAAGGGGTGACACTGGCGAGCTTAAACCGCTGGCGGCGACAACGTGGCGGTGCGGAGCCACCGCATGCGGTGGGTCAGTGTGTGCACACGGTGTGTCCGGGCGTTCCGGTCCCGGTCTGCTCGGTCACCACGCTGCCGTCAACCAGAATCCTGCAGGTAATGCTGCCCTGCCCTTGGGCGCTGAGCACGAAAACCTGCCCGCCGAAGGCGGTGAACTCCGACGACCAGGGCAGGTTGATGTTGGTCGCTCGCTGCTGGCCCTTGGCGGTTTGGTACGAGACGAACTCGGCGACGCCCGGGCCGCTCACTTCATAGCGGACCTGCTGAAACGGGTCGGCGTTCGCCACGCCGCAGGTGGCTGCGACGCCGACACCGATAGCGAGCAGAATCGCCGGTCCGCTGAGACGGCGCATGGGTCTGGCTGCCAATCGACTGGTCATGGTTTTCCATAGTGTCATCAGGTAGGACGGCATGTAAGTGGTTTGTTGGGCTCCCGCCCCGCCGGCACGAGTGCGTTTGGTGCCCGAGAACAGCGAGCGGACTCGTTGAAGACCCAAATGTGAGCCCTGATGCTAGATGTCGCCCCCGATCGCGCGTAGTGCGACGTAGTCAGGGAGGTGGCCGTTTATGTCGCAAAGTGGCGGGAAACGAGTGGTCGTCTGGGGCACCGGCTTCGTGGGCAGGATGGTGATTCCCGAAATCGTCAAGCATCCATTGTTTGAGCTGGTGGGTGTTGGTGTCAGCAATCCTGACAAGGTGGGGCGCGACGTCGGCGAAATCTGCGGACTTTCCGAGCCGGTGGGAATCAGCGCCACCGACGATGTCGACGCGCTGATCGCGCTGCGGCCCGACGCGCTGGTGCATTACGGCCCGACGGCGATGCACGCGCAGGACAACATCTCACTCATCACGCGCTTCCTGCGGGCCGGCATCGACGTCTGCTCGACCGCAATGACGCCGTGGATCTGGCCGACGATGCACCTGAACCCGCCGCAGTGGATTCAGCCCATCACCGAGGCTTGCACGTTGGGGGAGTCGTCGTGCTTCACCACCGGCATCGACCCGGGATTCGCCAACGACTTGTTTCCCATGACCCTGATGGGTTTGTGTTCGGAGGTCCGGCGTGTGCGGGCCTCCGAACTGCTGGACTACACGAACTACGAGGGCGATTACGAAAAAGAGATGGGCATCGGCCGCGAGCCCGAATTCAGCCCGATGCTGGAAAACCGCGACGTGCTGATCTTCGCGTGGGGCGCCACCGTGCCGATGATCGCTCATGCCGCCGGGATCATGCTCGATGAGATCACTACCACCTGGGAAAAGTGGGTGACCCCCACCGAGCGCAAGTCGGCCAAGGGCCTCATCAAAGCGGGCCACGTGGCCGCGGTGCGGTTCACCATCAATGGGGTCTATCAGGGCGAAACCCGCATCCAACTGGAACACGTCAACCGCATCGGCCACGATGCCGCGCCGGACTGGCCCTCCGGCCACGACGACGACGTCTATCGGGTGGATATCGAAGGAACTCCCAGCATCTTCCAGGAGACCGCGTTCCGGTTCACCGACGGTTCCGGGCGAGATCCAGCCACCGCCGGGTGTCTGGCGACCGGCATGCGGGCGCTCAATGCGGTGCCTGCCGTCAACGACTTGCCGCCGGGCTGGGTCACCGCGCTCGACCTGCCGCTGATTCCAGGCGCGGGCACAATCCGTTGACCTGCGTCGATTGCTTGGCGTTGAAGTGCTTATACAGCTGGCGCATAGCTGGCGCAGAGATTGGCTATAGGTTCTATCGACAGAATTTGAGTTAGGCGGGTGGCGTGCCGCCGGACATGGGGACTTACTAGATGGCAGAGGGAGCACGGCCCGCGCTGGGTCTATCGATCGGTGCCACCAATCTGGCGGCGGTAACCGCCGATAGCGCCATCCTGCGAAAGCCCGTACTGACGCTGTACCGACAGCGTCCACCCGAGATCGGACTGCCGTCGGAGAACCCGAGGCTGGATCAGTCCGGTTTGGTGATCAGCGACTTCGTGGACCGCGTCGGGGACCAGATCGGCATCGTCGCGGCCGACGGGTCGGTGCATCGCAGCGAGGCATTGGTGGCCGATGCGTTGCGGGCGTTGACATATACGGCCACCGGAGGTCACACCCTGCGCGCCAGTACCGCAGTCGCCTATCCCGCTCACTGGACCACGAGCGCGGTAGACGCATTGGGCGCCGCATTGGGCCGGGTTCCGGAATGGTCGCCGGCGGGGCAGCCTCTGCTGCTGATCCCGGACGCCGCGGCGGCGTTGTTCGCCGCGCGTGCCAACCCTGGCATCCCGGCCCGCGGCGTCGTCGCGGTCTGCGATTTCGGTGGCAGCGGTACCAGCATCACGCTAGCCGACGCCTCCGGCGAATATCAGCCCCTGGGTGCAACGGTGCGGCACCCGGATTTCTCCGGCGATCTGATCGATCAGTCGCTGTTGACCTACGTCATGTCCGAGATGCCGGCGACGGGTTCTTTCGATCCGTCGGGGACCTCGGCGATCGGCTCATTGAACCGGTTGCGCGCCGAGTGCCGCCAGGCCAAGGAGCAGCTCTCCCTCAGCACGGTGGCCACGCTGTCTGACGCGCTGCCCGGGGTAAGCGGAGAGGTTCGGCTCACCAGGAACGAGTTGGACGAGACGATCCGCGATTCGCTCGATGGATTTGCCCGCGTTGTCGAACACACGCTGCAGCGCGCCGGCGTCCCCGCCGCGGACCTGGTCGCCATCGTCACCGTCGGTGGTGGCGCCAATATCCCGTCGGTCACCACAACGCTGTCGGGGCGCTTCGGCGTACCGGTGATTACCGCACCCCGCCCGCAGCTGACAGCCGCGACCGGCGGGGCGCTGCGGGCTGCCCGGGGACCGGGTGATTCCAGTGCGACGGTGTTGACCTCAGCGGCACCGATGACCCAGACCGCGATGGCGCCGCTGGACCCAGACGTCGGGGCGGTCGCGGCGGCCGACGCGCCGGTGTCGGCGTTGCAGCCCGCTTTGGCATGGTCGGAAGCCGACGACCAATCCCGGGCGATGCCGGTGGTTGGCGACGATTATTCGGGGGCTTCCGGCTACACCTCCGCGCGGCCCCAGCTGACCTTTGAAGAGAATGCCCGGGCGGAGCCGGCGCCCAAGTCCGTGGTGATCCCGTGGTACCGCCTGCCCGGAGTAATCATCGTCGCAACGGTGGTTGCGGTGCTGCTCGTCGGCGCCGCGGTCGCGATCGCGCTGAGCTCCGGAGAACAGCCGGCGACTCGCTCGCCCGAAGCGACCACGTCCCCGCCCACCTCGGCCCCCGCAGCCGTGCCACCGGTGACCGATGCCGGAACTTCCGCGCCCGCGCCGTCCACTCAGCCACCTGCCTCCCAGGAGCCGGCGCCGCCGCCGACACAGCAGGCGCCCCCGCCGCCGTCGACCGAGGCACCGCCGCCCTCAACCACACAAGCCCCGGTCACCACCCAGCCTCCGGCCACCACCGAGGCGCCGCCGGCAACCACCCAGCCGCCGGTCACCACCGAGGCGCCGCCCACCACGCAGGCGCCGGCGACACAGCAATTGCCCACGCCGCCCCCGATCCCGCCCATTCCCCAGATTCCGCCCATCCCGCAGATCCCGGGAATCGGTTTCCCGCAGGTGCCGCAGGTGCTGCAGATACCTCAGGTGCCTCAGGTGCCGGGAGTTCCCGGGTTCGGCCAAGTCATCGCGCCGCAGGTCATTGCGCCGCAAGTAATTGCGCCCCAGGCGGCAAACGGTCAATGAGGTGAGCGACCGCCCCGCGGCGTTCAGCTGGCGGCATCCTTGAGGACGCGCTCGTTGTAGGCCTTGTCTTGGGCGTAGTTTTCTTCGGCGCTCCACTCGCCGGTCCCGTCGGCCTTGCCTGCTGTGGCGACGTCTTTGGCCTTCGCCGCTGGGGCGTTCCGGTCACCGGCGGCTTTGGGGTCGCCGTTTTCGTCGAGCCAGTCGTTGACCGCGGTCCCGGTGATGGTCTTGCCGGAACCGGGTAACACCAGCGTCGGCCGGTCCTCATAGGCAGTCATCATCTCGGCGGCCTTGTCGTGGGCGCCTTGGTCCGGCTCGATGTTGTCGCAACGATCCGGCTCCTCATGTTGGTCGGCCGGCTGATCTTGGGCTGCAGTCATGGCTCTTGCTCCCTGCGCAGTTAGTTGCGGTTGTGACCGACCCTCTGCTCCGGTTACCCATCCCGGTGCCGGGTCGAAACGCGCGCTACCGCGATCAGGCGCGCTTGGCAAGCACCAGCGATGCCAGCGGAATCCGCATCGGCTCGGGCTGGCTTGCCAGCCGGTCGGCGACGGAAGCCTCCAGCTGCTCGATGAACGCGGTTGCGCGAGGGTCGCCGGTCCCGCAGTCCAACGCGGCCGCGAGTGTGGGGAACAATGCCGCCCGGGCGAAGCCGGCCCACTGCGCTCCGAAAGCCTCTGCGTCGCCGTCTGATTGGAAGGCGGCCCAGAACCGGTCCTCGGCGTTGAACACGTCGAGCTGCTCGATGGTCAGACCCTCGAACCAGCCGCGCGGCGCAAACGGAGCGCGTAGGTCCTTTTCGGCCCGGGCGACCACAGGTATCGCCATGCGTCGCAGCTCTTCTGGGCGCAGCAGCCTGTCGCGCACCTGATCGTTGAGCGCCGCCACAAGCGCGTCGTTCATCGGTCGATAGCCGAAGTGGCCGTGTTCGTCGAGCGCCATTGTCAGCACCACCAATCGCCCGCCCGGACACAGCTCCCGCCCCCGGAAGGCAAGAAAGTCTTGCCAATCCGTGGCGGCCTGGTGCGTGTATGCCGCGCGCGCTCGCTCGTCTTTGCTGTAGGCGACTTGCACGTGATCGGTGAGTTCCGGCGCCCCCGCGGGGATTCGGCTAAGCCATTGGAACGCCCATGAACTCCAGCCCAGGCTCACCGTATTGCTGGGCAGGATCTGGGTATAAAACGACCTGCCGACTGCCGATGCGAAGCTCGCCGAGTCATGGTGCAGGTAGCTGTCCGGGTCATCGGCCAAGGTGCGGAACAAGGCAGTGACATCGTTGTCCGGTACATCGGTGTGCGCCACCATGATTGCGCGATCTTCGCGGATGCGCCGGCGAAGTGCGTTGATCGCGGCCATCATGGGCTTGAGTGAATTGTGGCCGGTGGCCACCCCATAGTCGGCGATGACGACCGGTTGCGGTGCATCGGGCAGCGGCACGGTTTGGGCGGCCTTTTCGAACAGCGTGATGGCCGGCGACAAGCCCGCGGCCTGTAGTCTTGACGACTGGCTGTAGGTCGCACTTTCCATTGGCGCCGGCCGGACCACCACACTTGACTCCGGCAGCCTGATCTCCCGTGGCATGTCAGCTCGACGTGGGGTAACCGACACCCGTGAGACGTTCGGAAACCTCCCAAAGGCGTTGGTAGTCAGCGTCATTGCCAGCACGAGCGGGCACCTTGGCCGCCCTCACACCGCCACCGGCCGCCTCATAGAAGCCCCGCGGGCCGTAGAAAGCACCGCCCTCGGCCTGCGGTGTAACGGCGGCGTAGAGCGCCGGCAGGATCCCGTCTTCGATTTCTTGCCAAAGGAACGGAGCGAAACGCCATGAGGTGGTGTAGAACCGCTGCATCAGTGCCGGCTTCTCCCGCCCATGCGAAGGCCCGCTGATCTGCAGGTTGGTCTTGGTCAGTCCTGGGTGCGCCGCGTTGGACATCACGCCCCAACCCGCCGCCCGGCTGCGACGGTCCAGCTCGCGCGCGAACATCAGCACCGCCAGCTTGGATTGACCGTATGCCGTCATCGCAGCGTATGACTTCTCGAACTGCAGGTCGTCAAAGTGGATACGGCCACGCCGGGCCGCCAGGCTGCTCAGCGATACCACCCGCGCGCCTTGCGCCGCGCGCAGCAGCGGCAGCACGTGCGCGGTCAGCGCGAAGTGTCCGAGATGGTTACTGCCGAACTGCAATTCGAAGCCGTCGGCGGTGGTATCACGTTCGGGCGGAGTCATGACGCCGGCGTTGTTGATCAGGATGTCGATCGGGCGGCCCTCGGAGTTGAGCTGGTCACCCAATGCGGCTACCGACGCCAGCGAGGACAGATCGAGCGCTTTGATACTCAACTTGGCATCGGGCACGGCACTGCGGATCTCCTCGATCGCCGCCTCGCCCCTGGCGCGGTTACGGATTGCCATCACCACATCGGCGCCCGCCGCCGACAGCCGTCGGGCCAGCCCAAAACCCAACCCGCTATTGGCTCCGGTGACTATCGCGAGTTTTCCGGACAAATCGGGCACGGTGGCGATGAGATCGCTGGCCATGCGTATCACTCCCTTTCCGGTGTTGCTGTCCAGTGTGCGCTTTTCCCCGCTATCCGCGAGTCGGAGCGGCATGCTTTAGCCCATGGTCCCGCACCCGAGAGCGCTCCGGCGGCGTGCTTTCGGGTGGACGGCAGCATTGGCCCTCGGCACGCTACCCGCGCTCGCTTTCCCGGCGCCATCGTGGTGGTGGTTGGCCTGGTTCGCGCTGGTGCCGCTGCTGCTGCTGGTGCGGGCAGCGGCGACGTCCGGCGATGGTGCGGTGCGGGCCGGTTGCGGTGTTGCCGGCTTCGTGCTGGCCAACCAGTACTGGTTGGCCGCCAGCATCGGCCCGCTGCTGGCGTTGTTGGCTCTCGGAATGGGCGCGTTGTGGTTGCCGTGGGGTTGGGTTGCGCACCGCCTGCTGTCGGCACCGCTTTCCGCCGCCCGCGCGGCTGGGGCACTGCCGTCGTACCGAGCGCCTGGGTGGTGGCAGAAGCGGCGCGGTCCTGGCCGCCATTGGGCGGTCCGTGGGCGCCGCTGGGTGCGTCGCAATGGAACCAGCCCTACACGCTGGCGTCGGCATCGGTGGGCGGGGTGTGGCTGACCAGCTTTCTGGTGATGGCCGTCAATACCGCCATCGTGGCCGGCATCGTGGGCCGAGGGCTGCCCCGGCTGGTGCTGCTGGGCTGCGCGGTGGCGGGGGTGGGCCTCGGACCGCTGTGGTACCTCGTTGGCCCAGCTCCCGCTGCGGGTCCGGCGATTCGGGTGGCGCTGGTGCAGCCGGGCCTCATCGCCGACTCGGCGGCCCGCCAGGCGGCCAGTGAAGAACTGACCGCCGGCTTGGTGGGTCAACGGCCGGACCTGGTGGTCTGGGGGGAAAGCAGCGTCGGCCACGACCTGGCCGACCATCCCGGCGACCTGGCCCGGCTGGCGGACCTGTCCGCGCGGGTTGGCGCGGATCTGCTGGTCAATGTCGATGCGTGGGCACCGGGCGGGGGCATCTACAAGTCGTCGGTGCTGCTCGGTGAGCACGGCGTGGCGGGCAGCGACCGCAAGACCCGTTTGGTGCCGTTTGGTGAATACGTTCCGCTGCGGCGGTTGGTTGGCTGGATCACCCAGGGCACCAAGGCCGCCGCGGAGGACCGGCGGCGGGGAACCGGCCCGGTGGTGCTGCATGCCGGACCGCTGGCCATCGGAGCGCTGATCAGCTACGAGACGACGTTTTCCGATCTGGCCCGACGCGAAGCGCTGCTGGGCGCCGAGTTGTTGGCATTCCAGAGTTCCACCTCGTCGTTTCAAGGGAGTTGGACGCAGCCGCAGTTGGCCAGCCAACCCGCGGTGCGTGCCGTCGAAGTGGGGCGACCCGCGGTGCACGCCGGGTTGTCCGGTGACAGTTCGGCCTTCGACGCCCGGGGACGCCGGCTGGCGTGGTGCCCGTCGGACTTCGCGGGCGTGACGGTGGTCAGCATCGAGCTGGGTTCGCGCGACACGCTGTATCGACGACTGGGGGATTGGGTGCCGGTGACGGCCCTGGTGGTGCTGGCGGGATACGCCGGCTCAGCTGGGCTTCGCCGCTATCGAATGCGTGACACACTGCGTGCATGACTAGCAGACGGGTCGCCAAGTTTTCGCTGACCGTCGCCATCCTCACGTTGGTGGTGTCGGTGGCCGGCTTCATCGTCACCCTGGTGCTCAACGCGTTCTTTCTGGACAAGTACGACGCGTACGGCGAGGTGGCGATCCCCGGTTCGGGCAGCGTGCATTTGCCGGCCGGAGATGTCACCGTCAGCCTGCACACGCTGGTCATCGGCGGCACCAACGGCGTTGGCCTGCCGGTGCCGCCGTTGGGGATCTCGATCAGTCCGCCCGACGGTGTACCGCAACCGGAGGTAACCGAAAGTATCGGCAGCACAACGACGGTCAACAACGACGCCCACGTACGGGTATGGATGGTCCGCGTTCCCGTCGAGGCCACCTACCGCGTCACGACCGACCGTGAGGTCGGCGGATACATCAACCCCCGGCTGCAGGGCTCCGGCGTTGTTGATTAGCAGGCTTGTGGGCTGGGTTGATGATCTTTGGTGCCGCGCTATTGGGGCCGGAGTGTAGGCACGGGCTATCTGGAGAACGATCGAGTTGGTTACTGTTCGTCGTTGGTCTGGAGTTGCTCGTGCCTACCGTTTCAGTATTGCCTGTGTCGTCGGTTCCAGAGGTGTTCGACCGCTGGAGTCCTGGTGAGCGCAGCGAGCTCATCGGATCGGAGTTTCTCGATGTGTTGGCCTCGGTGCCAGACCCGAGGGACCCACGCGGTCGGAGGTATTCGCTGATGGCTTTGTTGGCGATCGCGGTTCTGGCCACTGCCGCGGGGATGCGCGGCTATGCTGGTTTTGCCACATGGGCGGCCACCGCTCCCGATGATGTGTTGGCCCAATTAGGGGTCCGGTTCCGGCGGCCCAGTGAGAAGACCTTCCGTGCTGTTTTGTCTCGGCTAGACCCCGCCGACCTCAACGCCAGGATGGGCAGTTACTTCACTGCACACGTGGCCAGCAGCGACCCCAGTGGATTGGTGCCGATCGCGTTGGACGGCAAGATGCTGCGTGGTGCTTTACGCGCCAAAGCGACAGCCACGCATCTCGTGTCGGTGTTCGCCCACCGTGCCCGATTGGTGCTCGGTCAACTCGCTGTCGCCGAGAAAAGCAATGAAATTCCCTGCGTACGTGCCCTGCTCACGCTGCTGCCGGGTAGCTTGCGGTGGCTGGTCACCGTGGATGCGATGCATACCCAGGTCGTCACCGCGAAGTTGATCTGCGCCACCTTGAAGTCGCACTACCTGATGATCGTCAAGTCCAACCAAGCCAAAATACTTGCGCGTATCACCGCGCTGCCCTGGGCCGAGGTGCCCGCAGCCGCTACCGACGACTCCCGCGGCCACGGCCGTGTCGAGACCCGCACCCTGCAAATCATCACCGCTGCACGAGGAATCGGCTTCCCCTACGCAAAACAAATCATCCGGATCACTCGTGAACGCTTGATCACCGCCACCGACCAGCGCAGCGTGGAGGTGGTCTATGCCATCTGCAGCCTGCCGTTCGAGCACGCCCGCCCTACCGCGATCATGACCTGGATGCGTCAACACTGGGGAATCGAGAACAGCCTGCACTGGATACGCGACGTCACCTTCGACGAAGACCGTCAAAGGGCACATACCGGAAACGGCGCACAGGTCCTAGCAACGCTACGCAACACCGCGATCAATCTGCACCGCCTCAACGGCGCCGACAACATCGCCGAAGCCTGCCGGATCACCGCTTTGACCGCCAACCGCCGCCTAGACCTCCTCAATCCACAATTCCCCAGCTCACAAGCCTGCTAATCAACAACGCCGGAGCCCTGCCCCCGGCTGGCGTTCGGGCACCAGAATTCGTATGGCTGGTTGGTGTGGGTTTTCGTCGCCATGTTCGGCGTCGGGCTGATCGACTTGGTGCTTTCGGTGGTGTGGTTGAGCCGCAGCCGTCCGGCCGCATCGGCGTCGCCGGCCAGCCCCTACTTTGCTGAAGCACCCGTCCTGGCTTCCCACCCCAGCGATCCGCCCAGGACGGCCTACGAGCCCAGCGACGACGGGATCAGGCTGGAGCGGCTCAAGACGCTGGCGGCGTTGCGCGATTCGGGGGCGCTGACCGAGGAGGAATTCCAGAGCGAGAAACGCCGGATCCTCGACGGCAGATAGCCGGCGTCGCGCGGGCGCGTGGCTTGCTAGCCGATCTCGGTGAGCGTTTGACCTGTTGCGCCCTAGTGGCCGCGGGCCACCCATTCTTCGTAGTGCACGATTTCGTCGCCGATGGTGGTGCTGTCGCCATGGCCGGTATGCACGACGGTGTCGCCGGGCAGCTTGCCCAGCCGTTCGGATATCGACTGCAGGATGGTCGGGAAGTCGGAAAACGAGCGTCCCGTCGCGCCGGGTCCGCCGCAAAACAGCGTGTCCCCGCTGAACACCACATCCAGCTCCGGGGCGTACCAGCACACCGATCCCGGGGAGTGGCCCGGAGTGTGCAGTGCGCGTAGCTCGGTACCGCCGACCCGCAGCGTCTCAACGTCAGAGACAGCGCGAAAGTCCTTGTCCGGATGGGTCATCCGCCACAGCATCTCATCGCCGGGGTGGAGCAGCACCGGAGCGTCGAGTGCCGCGCCGAGTTCGGGAGCCACCGTCACGTGGTCGTTGTGGCCGTGGGTGCACACCACCGCAACCACATTGCGGCCGGCGACCGCCTCGATGATCGGAGCCGCCTGATGGGCGGCGTCGAAGACCACCACATCGGAGTCGTCGCCGACCAGCCAGATGTTGTTGTCGACTTCCCAACTGCCGCCGTCGAGTTCGAAGGTTCCGTGGGTCACCACCCGGTCGATGTGAACCACTACAACACCACCACCGAGCGCAGCACCTTGCCGGCGTGCATCTTCTCGAATGCCTCCTCGATACCGCCCAGACCGATCTGCTCGGAAACGAACTTGTCCAGCGGAAGCCGGCCCTGCAGGTAGAGGTCGATCAGGGTGGGGAAGTCGCGCTCGGGTAGGCAATCGCCGTACCAGGACGACTTCAACGCGCCACCGCGGGAGAAGAAGTCCACCAGCGGCATGTCCAGCCGCATGTCGGGGGTGGGAACCCCCACCAGGACAACGGTTCCGGCCAGATCGCGAGCGTAGAACGCCTGCTTCCAGGTTTCGGGCCGGCCGACCGCGTCGATCACCACGTCGACCCCAAAGCCGCCGGTGAGGTCCTGGATCGTTTCGACGACGTCGAGTTCGCGGGCGTTGACGGTGTGGGTGGCGCCGAAGGCGCGCGCCCACTCCAGTTTGGTGTTGTCGGTGTCGACGGCGATGATCTTCTTGGCTCCGACCAGTGCTGCACCGGCGATGGCGGCATCACCCACGCCGCCACAACCGATCACCGCGACGGTGTCATCGCGGGTGACGCCACCGGTGTTGACCGCGGCGCCCAGTCCGGCCATCACCCCGCAACCCAACAGGCCCGCCACGGCGGGGTCGGCCGCGGGATCAACCTTGGTGCATTGGCCGGAGTGCACCAGCGTCTTGTCGGCGAATGCCCCGATGCCCAGTGCCGGGGTGAGTTCGGTGCCGTCGGTCAGTGTCATCTTCTGCTCGGCGTTGAACGTGTCGAAACAGTAGCTCGGCCGGCCCCGTTTGCAGGCCCGGCACTGGCCGCACACCGCACGCCAGTTCAGGATCACGAAATCGCCTGGCTCCACGTTGGTTACCCCGGGCCCAACCGCTTCGACCGTGCCCGCGGCCTCGTGGCCCAACAGGAACGGGTACTCGTCGTTGATGCCGCCCTCGCGGTAGGTCAGATCGGTGTGACAAACGCCGCAAGCGCTGATATCGACGACGGCTTCGCCGGGCCCGGGATCCGGGACGACGATGTCCACCAATTCAACGGGTTCGCCCTTTTTCCGGGAAATTACGCCGCGCACTGTCTGACTCATGGCCTCTAACCTACTGTTCGGCATTCGCGGCGGTTGCGCCGCGCCTGCGCTCGCGGCGCCCATATTGCGTTGAGCTTTGGTCCCGATAGCCGGCCCGACGGGCGGCGATGCCGGTGTAGCGTCGCTGAGCATGACGGCAATCGACGGCGGAACCGAAACCACGGAGGAATTCGGCGGCAGAATTGTCGCGGCCATCGACAGCGCCGGTTTGACGATCTTGCTCAGTGTCGGACATCAGACCGGGCTGCTGGATGTCATTTCTCAATTGCCGCCGTCCACTAGCGCCCAAATCGCCGAGGCGGTGGGCCTCGACGAGCGCTATGTGCGGGAATGGCTGGGCGGGATGACGGCCGGGCAGGTGATCGAGTACGACGCCGAGACGGCCACATATTCGCTGCCCGAACATCGCGCGGCCATGCTGACGCGGGCCGCCGGCCCGAACAACCTGGCCCGCGTGACGCAATTCATCTCACTGCTCGGAGAGGTCGAACAGAAGGTGATCGCCTGCTTCCGGGAAGGGGGCGGTGTGCACTACACCCAATACCCGCGCTTTCACACGCTGATGGCCGAGATGAGCGGCGAGGTATTCGACAGTGCGCTGGTCGACGTGATTGTGCCGCTGGTCGAGGGCCTTCCCGAACGCTTGCAGGCCGGCGCGGAGGTGGCCGATTTCGGTTGCGGTAGCGGTCACGCGGTCAACCTGTTGGCGCAGGCATTTCCGAAAAGCCGGTTCACCGGCATCGACTTCTCCGAGCCAGCCATCGCGGCTGCCTCCCAGGAGGCGCAGCGTCGCGGCCTGTCCAACGCAACCTTTCAATCTCGGGATCTGACCACCCTGGACGATGTCGGGGTCTACGACGTCATCACCGCCTTCGATACCATTCACGATCAGGCGCAGCCGGCGCGCGTGCTGGAGAACATCTACCGCGCGCTGCGGCCCGGCGGCGTGCTGCTGATGGTCGACGTCAAGGCGTCGAGCCGACTCGAAGACAACGTCGGCAACCCGATGAGCACCTACCTGTACACAATTTCGATGATGCACTGCATGACCGTGTCGCTGGCGCTGGACGGCGTCGGCTTGGGGACGGTGTGGGGCAGCCAGCTGGCCACCAAGATGCTGGCCGACGCCGGATTCGAGGACGTGACGGTGGCCGAGATCGAGTCGGACCCGCTGAACAACTACTACATCGCCAGGAAGTGACGAACCGCCACGATGGCTGCTCTGGACGCTCTTGATGATTGGCCGGTACCGGCCGCCGCCGCAGCGGTGATCGGCCCTACCGGTGTATTGGCGACGCACGGCAATGTCGAGAAGGTCTTCGCGTTGGCCTCGGTGACCAAACCGATGGCGGCGCGCGCCGCGCAGATCGCGATCGAGGAAGGCGTCGTCGACCTCGACACCCCGGCGGGCCCGCCCGACTCCACCATTCGCCACCTCCTGGCGCACACCTCGGGCCTGTCAATGCACACCAATCAGGTGCTCGCCCGGCCCGGGACCCGCCGCATGTATTCCAACTACGGCTTCACCGCGCTGGCCGAAGCCGTGGCGCAGGAATCCGGAATCGAGTTCAGTAGCTATCTGGCCGAGGCGGTGTTCGAGCCGCTGGGCATGTCGACGAGCAAGCTGGAGGGCGGCGCGGCCGCGGCTGGGTTCGGGGCCACCTCAACGGTTGGCGACCTGGCGCTGTTCGCGGGCGACCTGTTGCGTCCGTCGACGGTCTCCCCGCCGATGCACGCCGAGGCGATCGCCGTGCAGTTTCCCGGTCTGGACGGTGTGTTGCCCGGATTTGGTGTGCAGCGCCCCAACGACTGGGGGCTGGGATTTGAGATCAAGAGCGCCAAGTCGCCGCACTGGACCGGTATCCGCAACTCGCCGCGAACCTACGGCCATTTCGGGCAGGCGGGCGGCTTCATCTGGGTGGATCCCGAAGCCGACCTGGCGCTGGTGGTCCTTACCGACCGTGATTTCGGGGACTGGGCGCGAGAGCCCTGGCCAGCGCTTTCGGACTCCGTACTAGCCGAATATGCCTAATGCGAACTGCACACTAGCGCAACAGGGGTCTCACAGGGCACAATAGACACGCAAGACATCAAAAATCGCAGAAGTTTCGTCGCAGGCATCCCGCCTATCGGGTTCACCAGGTCGTTGGGGAAGACGTCCCTCGTGGAACCGAAGGAGTAAGAGATGCGTGCATCGAATCAGTTCGCCGACGTGACGAGCGGCGTGGTGTACGTCCACGCCTCTCCAGCGGCGGTGTGCCCGCATGTCGAGTGGGCACTGTCGTCGACCCTGCATGCCAAGGCCAACCTGGTCTGGACGCCGCAGCCGGCGATGCCTGGCCAGTTGCGTGCCGTCACCAACTGGGTCGGGCCGGTGGGCACCGGCGGCCGGCTGGCCAATGCGTTGCGCTCGTGGTCGGTGCTGCGGTTTGAGGTCACCGAGGATCCCAGCCCCGGCGTGGACGGGCAGCGGTTCTGCCACACTCCGCAGCTCGGCTTGTGGAGCGGGGCGATGAGCGCCAACGGCGACACCATGGTGGGTGAGATGCGGCTTCGGACCCTGATGGCGCAGGGGGCGGACACCCTTGCTGCCGAATTGGACTCGGTGCTCGGAACGGCGTGGGACGAGGCGTTGGAGGATTACCGCGACGGTGGCGACACCGGTGAGGTGACCTGGCTCAGCCGCGGCGTCGGCTAGTCCGGCTAGCTGACCGGCACCGCGACCGGTTTGGCCGACAACGGCATATCGACGTTGCCTTTGCACGCGCCGCTGTAGATGTTGGTGTGAAAGACGCCGGTGAGAATTCCGTAGTCGCCGGGCGTGTACACCGAGATGGATTTGGCCGGGTTGTACTCAATGGTGCCGTCCGGCAGTAGACAATCCCAATTCCAGGTCATCTCGCATACCCATTGGGACCCGTTCCAGGTGAATTCGATTGATTGCGGCATGGATTCATTTTTGGGCGGGGGAGGGTTATTCACCGTCGCAGTGCAGACGCCCGCCGAGCAGCTGGAGCTAATGGAGACGCTGGTCCGGTGGGCAAACTCGGGTTGGCTGGCCGCGATGCTGGTGCCGGTCTTCGCATTGGCGGCCAGCGTCAGAATGTAATCCCCATTCCATGCCGCAACTTCACCCGCGTAAGCCGGCGGCGCGAAACACAACGAGACGCAAAACCAAGCCGCTGCCGCGGCTCCAAGTCCGGTTTGGTGAGGCCTCGACATCTTTCCTCCCAGGTGAGCGGCTCTGAGAAAGATGTCGTATTCGGTGCATTAGGTGTTACAGGAAGGGGCGTCGACAGGTCGCCCGAGAATTGGCATCGGCGACCCGGCAGCGCTGCAAATGATTATCGGTCGTTGGGCCGCAATATCTGCAGTGCGCCCGCAACCGCGGAGATATTGGCCGGCAATGGGCACGCGTAGTCACCGTCGGCATACACGTTGATGCCAGGGCATTCAACGTCGATGGACTTGGCTCGTGCGGTGGTCACTTCGTCGAGCTCCACATGAGTGCCCTTGACCACCGTCGGGAACAGCCGCAGGAATCTGCTGCGCGGGCCGGATCGCACCATGGTGATGTCCAGCAGACCGTCGGTACGGTCGGCGTTGGGGCACATCAGCATCCCGCCGCCGTAGCTGCGGGTGTTGCCGAAGGTCGCCAGCGTGAGGTCGGTTTCGATCTCCTCGATGCCGTCGAGCACGAGCCGGAATGGCAATGGCCGCAGCTCCGACAGTTCGACCAGCATCGCGATGTAGTACCGCAGTCGTCCGTGTGGCCAGGTCATCCGGTTGGCCCGGTCGGTTACCAGCGAATCGAAACCGGTTGCGGCCAGGGTGCCAAACCATTTGTCGCACTTGTCTTTGCCGCTGCCGGCCTGAATCCGGCCCAGGTCGATGGTTTCGGTCCAGCCGTCCACCACGATGTCCGCGGCGGCTTCGGCATCCTTTGGGGGAATCTCGAATTCACGTGCGTGATCGTTGCCGGTGCCGGCCGGGATGATGCCCAGCGGGACATCGGTTTCGGCCAGCACCTGCAACGCGTTGGAGATGACGCCGTCGCCGCCGGTCACGACGACCGCATCGGTGCCCTTCTCGACCGCCGCGGCCAGCAGGTAGCGCGCATCCTCGGCGTTTTCACCAACGATCTCGATGACCTCGACGCCACGATGATGCAGCCGGGCGATCGCGTGCTGGGCGGCCTGGACCGCGGCACCATGTCCGGACAGCGGATTGGTCAGGGCGGTCACCTTGCTGATGCTGCGCTGACGTAGTTGCCCTGCCAACGGGTTGACCGGGTTCTCGGGGGTCACGGAATCAGCTTGCCGGGGTTGAGGATCCCAGCCGGGTCCAGGGTGGCCTTGACCGCGCGCAACAGCTGCACACCCAGGTCGCCCACCTCGTCGCGCATCCAGGGCCGGTGGTCGGCGCCGACGGCGTGGTGGTGCGTGATGGTTGCGCCGGTGGCCATCATCGCATCGGATGCGGCCTTCTTGGCGGCCATCCATTGCTCGATCGGATTACCCCGCTGCCCGGCGACGACGGTGAAGTACAGCGATGCACCGGTGGGGTAGACGTGCGAGACGTGGCACATCACCAGCGCCGGGGTGCCCGACTCCGCCAACGATGTGGTGAGTGCCTCGGTAACCGCGGCTTTGACCGCGGCAATGTTGGACCAGTCGGTGGCCGTCTCGAGGGTTTCGCAGAGCGCACCGGCGGCCAGCAATGAATCGCGCAGGTAGGGAGCGCTGAACCGGCCATGCTCCCAGCTCTGGGCCGGGCCTTCACCCAGCGACTTGCCGCCATGGGCCTCCAGCGACGCGCGGGTCTCGGCGTGCCTGCTTTCGGTGTGTTCCTTGGTGCCCTCGAACAGGGTCAGCCCCAGACATCCGCCGGTTACCTGGTTTTCGCCGATCGACTCGTGGGTGGCCAGGTTGATCCCGGTTTCGGCCTCATCGGAAAGGCGCACCACGGTCGGGCCGGTGCCGGTCTGGGTGATCGCGCGCAGGGCTGCGACCCCGGTGCTGAAGTCCGGAAACGACCACGCCTCATATCGGGTGGTTTCGGGCACCGGGTGCACCCGCAGCCGCACCTTGGTGATGACACCGAAAACACCTTCCGAGCCGATCGCCAACTGACGCAGGTCCGGACCGGCGGCGGAGGCGGCCACCCGACCAAGATCCAGCACGCCTGCCGGAGTGATCATGCGCAATCCGATGATCATGTCGCTGAAGCGGCCATACCCGGCCGAGTCCTGGCCTGAGGACCGGGTCGCCGCGAAGCCGCCGATGGTTGCGTATTCGAAGCTCTGCGGGAAGTGCCCGAGAGAGAAGCCGCGCTCGCCGAGCAGCCGTTCGGCGTCCGGGCCGGTGACGCCGGCGCCCAGTTCGGCGATACCCGAGACTTCGTCGAGGGAGTGCAGTTCGTTGAACCGGCGTAGGTCCAGCGAGATCACGGCGCTGAACTGGCCGCGGTTGGGGTCCAGCGCACCGGTCACGTTGGTGCCGCCCCCGAACGGGACGATCGCAATGCCCTGATCCGAGCAGTACCGCAGGATCTCGGCAACGGCCTGGTCGTCGCCGGGCAGCAGGACCGCGTCTGGCGCATCCTGGATGCCGGTGTCCTTCCGTCGCAGCATGTCGGGGGTGGACTTGCCGCCAGCGCGCAGCAGCCGGTCGCGGTCGGCGGTGCGCATGTATTCGGGCCCGACAATCTTGGCCAGCGCATCCTGATCGCTTTGCGACAACGCGCACGGGCGCAGCTTGACCTGGTCGGCGCCGAGTTCGGCTTCGCCTGAATCCTCAAGGCCCACCACCTGCTTCAGGAGGGCCCGGATGCCGTCGGAGAGCGGCTTGGCTGCGGCGGGATCTCCCCACGCGTTCCATTTCATCGGTGGAAGGAGTTCCTCAGGATGCGTCATGCGTTACAATGTTACACATGCCGTCAATGAGTAATGCTCCCGAAGATATTGGGGACCGCATACTTCAGGCGGCCGCGAGCTGCGTTCGCGACTACGGTGTCGACCGCGTGACCCTCGCCGAGATCGCGCGGCGTGCGGGCGTGAGCCGCCCCACCGTGTACCGCCGCTGGCCGGATACGCGGTCGATCATTTCGGCGCTGCTGACCAGCCATGTCACCGACGTGGTGCGCGCGGTGTCCCTCGACGGCCATGACCGACAGACCGTGGTACGGCAAGTGGTCGCCGTGGCCGATCGGCTCCGGGGCGACGAATTAGTCAAGGCACTCATGCACTCGGACCTGGCCCGGGTGTACATCACCGAGCGTCTCGGCGCCAGCCAGCACTTCCTGCTCGAAGGACTTGCGGCGCGGCTGCAAGTCGCCCAAGGAACGGGCAGCGTCCGCGCCGGCGATCCCCGCAGACTTGCGGCCATGGTCTTGCTGATCACCCAGTCGACCATCCAGTCGGTGGACATCATCGATCCGATCCTCGACTCCGAGGCCCTGGCCGCAGAACTCACCTACTCACTGAACGGATACCTGGCCTAATGCCTGACTCGACCGCACTCAACGCCGCTCGCCGCAGCACCGAACTCACCGCACTCGCTGACGGCGAAGCGCTGGACGTCCTCGTCATCGGCGGCGGCATCACCGGTGTCGGTATCGCCTTGGATGCCGCGTCGCGGGGCCTGCAAGTGGCCCTGGTAGAAAAGCATGACCTGGCATTCGGCACCAGCCGGTGGAGCTCGAAACTGGTGCACGGCGGGCTGCGGTATCTGGCGAGCGGGAACGTCGGCATCGCCCGCCGCAGCGCCATCGAGCGCGGAATTCTGATGACGCGCAATGCCCCGCATCTTGTTCACGCGATGCCGCAACTGGTCCCGTTGCTGCCGTCGATGGATCATCTCAAGCGTGCCCTGGTGCGGACTGGGTTCCTGGCCGGTGACGCGTTGCGGATGCTTGCGGGCACGCCATCCTCGACATTGCCCCGGTCGCGGCGAGTTTCAGCGCAGCGTGTGGTGGAGCTGGCGCCGACCGTGCGGCGTGATGGGTTGACCGGCGGCCTTCTCGCCTACGACGGGCAATTGATCGATGACGCCCGGCTGGTTACCGCGGTCGCGCGCACCGCGGCCCAGCACGGTGCGCGCATCCTGACATATGTTGGGGCGTCCGAGGCCACCGGCACGTCGGCTCGGTTGACCGACCAACGTAGCGGAGAGTCGTTCGACGTGTCTGCGCGCGCGGTGATCAACGCCGCTGGAGTGTGGGGTGGCCAGATCGACCCCGCGCTGAAGCTGCGTCCGAGCCGCGGCACCCATCTTGTGTTCGATGCGAACGCCTTCGGCAATCCGACTGCGGCGCTGACTATTCCGATTCCAGGTGAACTCAACCGGTTCGTGTTCGCCATGCCCGAGCAGTTGGGCCGCGTCTATCTCGGGCTTACCGACGAAGACGCCCCAGGTCCGATTCCCGATGTGCCAGAACCTTCTTCGGAAGAAATCATGTTCCTGCTCGATACGGTCAACACCGCGCTGGGCACCGCGTTGCAGACTTCTGACGTCATCGGAGCCTACGCCGGTCTGCGACCGCTGATCGACACCGGCGAAGGTCGCACCGCTGACGTCTCGCGCGACCACGCGGTCATCGAGTCGCCATCGGGTGTGATCAGCGTGGTCGGTGGCAAGCTGACCGAATACCGTTACATGGCAGAGGATGTGCTCAATCGCGCCATCAGCTTGCGGCAGTTGCAGGCCAACCAGTGCCGAACGCGAGACCTGCCGCTGATCGGGGCGCCGGCCACCCCCGGGCCGGCCGCCGGTCCGGGTGGCCTGCCCGAGTCTCTGGTCGCGCGCTTCGGAGCGGAGACGGCCAACGTCGTCGTGACCGCAACATGTGAGCGGCCTACCGACCCGGTCGCCGAAGGCATCGACGTGACCAGGGCCGAGTTCGAGTACGCGGTCACCCACGAGGGCGCACTGGACGCCGAGGACATTCTTGATCGCCGGACCCGCATTGGGTTGGTGCCCCATGATCGGCAGCGCGTGGTCGGCATCGCCGAGGAGTTTCTGGCGGGGGTCGGCTGACTGGCGAGCAGACGCAGAATCGCACGGCGCCGGCCCGGCGCGTGCGATTCCGCGTCTGCTCGCGGGGGAGGGCGGGGCCGTCAGCTGGCTGCGCGCAGGCGATCGAGGTGGTTGCCGATTCTCTGCACGAGACGGCCGGGCTCGCGTCTGACGTCATCGACGACAATCGGGATGATCGTCCACCCGAGGTCTTGGATCTTGGCCCAGCGGGTCTTGTCCCGCAGCATTTCCACTCGTCCGGCGTGCCAGTCGATGCTGTCGTATTCGGCGGCCAGGCGCAGGTCGGGCCAGGCGAAGTCCACTCGCCACAGCTCGCCATCGGAACCGTGGATCAGATACTGCAGCTCCGGACGCGCCAACCCGCCATCAATCATGACCAGCCGGGTCTCACTTTCCATGGCCGACTCCGCGCGTGGGTCGGCAAGTGGCAGGAGTTCGCGTACCGCAACGATCCCGCGCCGGCCGTGCTGCTCGGCAACCGCGGATTCGATTTGATCGCGAGTGCACTGCATTGACCGCAGCGCGGCATCAAGTGTTGCCAGTGCTCGCGGACGGCGCAGCGCTCTGGCGACCTCCACGGCCGTCCATGCCGGGGCGGTCGCCAGCCGCCCGGCCACCCGCTGCAACCGCGCGCCAATGCGTTGATGAACCATCAGGCCGATCGTGGGGCGCATCCGGACGCCGGGGTCCAGTACGTGGACGGCGGAGCTGCACTCGGTGTCGAACCCGTACAAAGTGGCTGCCGTACCCATGCACGCCACGACCGGCCGGCCCATGAATACGTCGAGTGCGGTCAAGCGGCCCAACAGATTCGGTTCCTCGGCCGCGTAGACGCCATGCCATACCCGCACCAGGCTGCCGTTTCTGACCCGAACATCGAGCTGTTGGCGGGTCATGACCGTCAACAGCTGCGCGGTCGTGGCGAACCCGCCGGATTTCTGCAACAGCGCCTGGGCATCTGTGGGCACTGACCGAGGATGCGAGCAGGGCCTCGGCTTGGCCAGTCAGGCTGGGGATAACTGCGGCGAGCAGACGCAAAATCGCACTGCGCGAAGCACGCGCAGTGCGATTCCGCGTCTGCTCGCGGGAGAAATCAGAGCGGGATGTTCTTGTGGCGACCGCGGCGTGCGGGTGCCTGCGCCAGCGCCTCGGTGAGCCTGCTGCGAGTGTGCGCGGGGTCGATCTTCTCGTCGACCACACCGATGTCGATGGCGCTATCCACACCACCGGCGATCCGCTCGTGCTCGGCGGCCAGCTCGTCGTGCAGAGCCTCACGCTCGTGCTCGGCCGCAGCGGCCAGCTTCTTCTTGTGCAGGATGCCGACCGCGGCCTTGGCGCCCATCACCGCCACCTCGGCGTCCGGCCAAGCGAACACCTTGGTCGCGTTGAGCGAACGCGAGTTCATGGCGATGTAGGCCCCGCCGTAGGTCTTCCGGGTGACCAGCGTGACACGCGGAACGGTGCACTCGCCGAAGGCGTGCAGCAGTTTGGCGCCGCGGCGCACCACGCCGCCCCACTCCTGGTCGACGCCGGGCAGATAGCCCGGAACATCCACAACCACCACCAGCGGGATGCCGAACGCGTCGCACAGGCGCACGAAACGTGCTGCCTTCTCGGCGCTTTCGGAGTTCAGGCAGCCGCCCAGTCGCAGCGGATTGTTGGCCAGTACCCCGACGGTGCGGCCGGACAGCCGTCCCAGGCCGACCACCATCGACGGCGCCCAGTTGGTCTGGAACTCGTCGAAAGGCGTGTCCGCATCAAGGATCGCGGTCACGATCGGATGCACGTCGTAGGCCCGCCGAGCCGACTCGGGCAGCAGCGCGTGGATGTCGGTGTCGCCGGCCTCTGCCTTGCTGCGGTCGAAATGCCCCTGCTGGCAGAACAAGCCGACCAGGCGGCGGCCCCGCTCGTAGGCGTCGAGCTCGTCGTCAGCGACGATGTGGCACACCCCGGACTTCTTGTGGTGGGTCTCCGGGCCGCCCAGCGAGGCCATGTCGACGTCCTCGCCGGTAACACTGCGCACCACGTCGGGCCCGGTGACGAACACCCGGCTTTCCGGTGCCATGACGACGACGTCGGTCAGCGCCGGCCCGTAGGCGGCGCCGCCGGCGGCGAAGCCCACGACCACCGAAACCTGCGGGACATAGCCCGACGCGCGGATCATGGCTTCGAATACCTGACCGACCGCGTGCAGTGCCCGCACGCCCTCGGCCAGACGGGCGCCGCCCGAGTGCCAGATACCCACAATCGGGCTCTGCTCGTCGATCGCCGTGTCATAGGCGTTGACGATGTGCGCGCAGCCTTCGACACCCATCGCGCCACCCATTACGGTGCCGTCGGTGCAGAAAGCAATGGTGCGCACACCGTTCACGGTGCCCGATGCGGCCAGCACTCCGGACCGGTCACGCTCGTGCAAAAGCACCACGGTGCCGTCGTCGAAGAAGTTGCTCAGTCGCAACAGCGGGTCGCGGGGGTCGAGCGACTCGCCAACCGCCTCGGGGGCCATGATTGTCATCGCAGGTCTCCTGTAGTTAACGGGTGTTGCTTGGATGTTAATACCGCCCAAACGTGATTGCCACGTTGTGTCCGCCGAATCCGAACGAATTGTTGACCGCGTACCTGTAATTGCCAGGCCGCGGCTTACCCGCTACCACGTCTAGGTCGATTTCTGGATCGAGGTTGACAAGGTTCAGTGTCGGCGGAACGACCTGGTCCCGCAACGCGAGGACGGTCAAGATCGATTCCACCGCACCGACTGCACCAACCGAGTGGCCCAGAGCGGACTTGGGCGCGTACACCGCCGGCTTGTGGGAGCCGAGGGCGTTGTTGATGGCCCTGCCTTCGGCGACGTCACCGACCTGGGTGCCGGTCGCGTGGGCATTGACATGATCGATGTCGCTGGGCTGCAGGCCCGCGAGCTGGACGGCCCGGGTGATCGCATGTCCGGCGCGTTCCCCGTTGGGGTCCGGCGCGACCATGTGGAAGCCATCCGAGGTGATGCTGGCGCCCATGATGCGGGCCAGGATGTTGGCGCCGCGAGCCTTCGCATGCTCCTCGGTCTCGATTACTATCAAGGCGCCGCCCTCGCCGAACACGAAGCCGTCGCGGTCCTTGTCGAATGGCCGACAGGCACCGGCGGGGTCGTCGTTGTTGGTGGACATCACGATCCGCATGTTGGCGAATCCGGCGATCGGCACCGCCTCGATCCGGGTTTCCACACCACCGCAGATGGCGATGTCGGCCTCACCGAGCACGACTTGCTGCCAGGCGCGGGCGATGGCCTCGGAACCGGACGCACACGCCGACACCGGTGTCATCACACCCGCTTTGGCGTGGCGTTCGAGACCGACGGCCGCCGCGGCTCCGTTGGGCATGTATTTCTGCACGGCCAATGGGGAGATCGCGCGAAACCCACGCACCCGCATTTCGTCGTACCCGAAGACGAGCTCCTCAGCTGAGCCCAACCCGGTGCCGATCGATACCGCCAAACGGTTGGTGTCGACCTCGGGGGATCCGGCGTTCTCCCAAACTCGGCGGCCGATGATGGTGGACATTCTTTGCAGGTAAGCCGTCCGACGCAGTTCGACCCGGGTGAGTTGGTGGTCGAACTCTTCGAGCAGGTGCCCGCCGATGCGAACCGGCAGGTTGAACTCCTCAACGAACGGGTCGTCGAGCGTGCGAATCCCGCTTTGGCTGTCCAACAACAGCTTCCACGTGGTTTCAGCGTCGGTTGCGAGTGCAGTAGTCATGGCAATGCCGGTGACGACTACATGCGGGAACGCTTTCCCGGTAACCAGCTCTGTCATGGGTGTTGCGAAGATTCCTTCCGTATCTGTCCGGCTCCTCTTCGGGCCGTTAGGGGCTTGCTTCGTTGCCGGACACCGTGCTTAGTAGCGCCCGAAAGCGAGCGCCACGTTGTGGCCGCCGAAGCCGAACGAGTTGTTGATGGCGTACTGGAATTCGCCGTAACGCGGTTCGCCTGCCACAACATCTAGATCGATCTCGGGATCGGGTGTCTCGTAGTTCAAGGTGGGTGGGATGACTCCGTCACGCAGCGACAGCACGGTGAGCGCCGACTCGAGCGCGCCGACCGCGCCAATGGAGTGACCCAGTGCCGACTTCGGCGCGTAGATCGCCGCGTTCTCGCACCCCGCCACCCGGATGGCGTTGGCTTCGGCGGAATCACCGATCGGTGTCGCCGTTCCATGCGCGTTGACGTGGTCGATGTCCTTGGGGGACAAACCGGCCAACTCCATGGACCGCTGCATCGCCCGGCCGGCACGCACACCGTCGGCGGCAGGAGCCACCATGTGGAACGCGTCGGAGGTGATACCTGCACCCATCAGCCGGGCCAGCGGCTTGGCGCCACGGGCCTTGGCGTGCTCCTCGGTCTCGATGAGCAGGAGCGCACCGGCCTCGCCGAACACGAAACCATCACGGTCCTTATCGAACGGCCGCGAGGCGCGCTCGGGTTCGTCGTTGCGGGTGGACATGGCCCGCATCATGGAGAACGCCGCGATGGGCAGCGCCTCGATGGGGCCTTCGACGCCACCGCAGACGGCGACGTCGGCATCACCCATGACGATCTGACGCCATGCGTGGGCGATGGCCTCCGAACTCGACGAACACGCCGACACCGGAGTGATCACCCCGGCGCGGGCGCCCAGCTGCAGACCAACGACCGCCGCGGCACCGTTGGGCATGATCATCTGAACGGTCAGCGGGGACACCTTACGGGGCCCGCCCTCGTTCATCAGGTCGTAGCTCTCAACGATGCGCTCGGCGCCACCCAGACCGGTACCAACCACGACGGTAAACCGGTCCGGATCGACCTCGGGGCTGCCGGCGGACTCCCAGAGTTGCCCGCTCAGGAACTTGGCCATGCGCTGGACATACGACATCCGTCGCATGTCCAGCCGGCCCATGTGGTTGTCCACCGGATCCTTGAGGTGCCCACCGATCTTGACCGGCAGGTCCCACTTGGTGAGGTATTCGTCATCAAGGACGTGGATGCCGCTCTCGCCGGCCAACAGGCCCTTCCACGTGCTTTCGATGTCCGGCGAGATCGACGTCGTCGCTGTGACGGCGGTTACCACAACGCTGGGGTAACCGCCATTAGCAGTGGAAGGCTTGGTCACTTGCTCTCTGCTTCCAGCCTCGCCTTGACGTTGGCGGCAGCCTCGGGGTTCTCGGTCTCGAGCTTGGCACGCAGGGCCTCGGCAGCCTCGGGGTTCTCTTCCTCGAGCTTCTGGATGTAGGAGACGACGTCACCGACGGTACGCAGACCGGCGAGGTCCTCGTCGGGGATCTTCACGCCGTACTTGTCCTCGGTCTGCACGGCGATCTCAACCATCGACAGCGAGTCGATGTCGAGGTCGTCGACGAACGACTTCTCCGGGGTAACTTCCGACGGCTCGATACCGGTGACCTCTTCGATGATCTCGGCGATACCGGCGATGATTTCTTCCTGACTGACGGCCACGACTTGTTTCCCTTCGTAATATGTTGTGTGTAAATCGAATTGACGTGCTTTGGTTCTGGACGTAACCGGTGGCTAGAGGTTTGCCAATTCGTCCAGATCTGCGGGTGACTTGACGGCGTGCGTCGGAACCCCCCGAAGTTCGCGTTTGGCGATGCCGGTGAGGGTGCCCGCGGGGGGGAACTCCACGATCGCCGTGACACTGTGCTCGCGGATGGTCGCGGTACACAGGTCCCATCGGACCGGCTGAGTGAGCTGCGAGACCAGAGTCTGCATCGCCGCAGCCGCAGATGTGACCGGCTTGCCGTCGCGGTTGGACAGCAGCGTCGCGGTGGGCTCAGCGGTGGCGATGGCCTCGGCCGCCGCGGCGTACCCCTCGAGCGCGGGAGCCATGAACTGGGTGTGGAACGCTCCGGCGACCCCCAGGGCGCGTACTCGGGCCCTCGCTGGTGGGTCCTCGGCGAGCTTCTCTAGCGCGGTCAGGCGACCGGCGGCAACGATCTGGCCGGCGGCGTTGCGGTTGGCGGGGACCAAGTCGAGTTGTTCGAGGCGGCTCAGCACCTCGTCCTCGGTGCCGCCCAGCAGGGCGGACATGCCGGTCGGCTCGGTGGCGCACGCCTTGGCCATCTCCGCGCCGCGGGTGGCGGCAAGCGAGACAGCATCGTTGGCGGCCATCACGCCGGCGATCGCGTAGGCCGCGATTTCGCCGACCGAGTGCCCGGCCACGATCACTTCTTGGTCGTTGAGCAAGCCCCGCCTGATCAGCTCTTGGTGGGCCAGCAGGGTGGCCGCAACGATCAAGGGCTGAGCAACCGCGGTGTCGGTGATCTCCTCCGTCGTCGCGGTGGTGCCCAAGCGGGCGAGGTCCAGGCCGCTGGCCTGCGACCAGGAGGCGATCTGGTCCGCCGTGCCTGGCAGTTCCAGCCACGGCGACAGCATTCCCTGGGTCTGGGAGCCCTGTCCGGGCGCAAGCAACGCAATCACGTGTCTAAGAGAACACTGTGAAGATGGTTTTGCGCGGTGTAACAGATTATAAACCTCGTCTTAGGTTTTTGTGGGGACCCTACAAAACAGCTCGGTAAGCTACATGTTTGAGATCGCCCCGCGACTTGTGCTCTAGGTCACTATTGGCTCAGGTCGGGTCTTTATGGCCCTTCCGTACCCCTTCTGACCGGGAGTGGAACCGGCGTGATGGTGTTGTTGGCGGCGCCCGACGGCGGCGTTGGGTAGTTCAGTTGGCCCACCGTCGCGGCCACTCGAAGGACATAGGCATCGCGTGGCTGAGTCGGATCACGCCCGGTGAACTCGGTGATCCGCTTGAGTCGGTAGCGGATGGTGTTTGGATGAACGAACAACTTCCTGGCACAAGCCTCAATAGCACCGCCACAATCTAAGTAAGCGTCCAGTGTCTCGATCAGCGTTGGACCGGCATCGGCCAGCGGTCGCATCACGTCGGTGTGCAGCGCCACGATGGCCGACGCGTCACCCATCAGGGCTCGTTCGGGCAGCAATTCCCGGGCCAGCACGGGGCGCGGGGCTCCGCGCCAGCCGGCCACCGCATTCATGCCGGAAATTGCCTCGCTGGCGCTGTGATAGGCCGCCGTCAGCATGGGGGCGGTGGGGCCGATCACCACGGGCCCGTCGGAAAAGGCCTCCAATAGGTCTTTAAAGACCTTGTCGGTGGGGGACAGGTGGCCGGACACGATCGCCACCAACCAGGTGCCGTGCACATCGGTCAGCGCCGCTCGGCCGTGCTGGGCGGCGGCGTCCCGGACGTCCTGGATGGCCCGTTCGCTGCCGTCGGAGCCGTCGCGCGCCGATGCCGGCGTGCCCACGACCACCGTCGCCGGAGCGGTCGTGTCCCAGTTCAGTGCCGCCGCCCGCGACAGTAGTTCGGGACCCGTGTCGCCGCGTACCACCGCGTCGACCACGCTGGCCTCCATCCGGCTGTCCCAGGTGCCGCGCGCTTCGGCGGCGTCGGCATAGGCCGAGGCGGCGGTGAAGGCCAGATCCCGGCTGTATTTCAGGATGCCCACCGTCAGGGCGGTCAGCTGCTCTTCGGATCGAGCCAGCAGCGGCACCACTTCCTCGAAGAACTCCATGGTGACGCGCACCATGTCCACGGTGTGGCGCAGCGCGATGCGTCGGGTCAGGTCCTGGGGTACCAGTTCGAACGCCTGCGCTGTGTAGCTGACGTCGCTGCGCGGATTCTGCATCCACTCGGCGAAGTTCACTACTGCCGTCTGCACCACCAGTGCCACGCTGGCGCGCTGGGAGGCTTCCAGGTCAGCGAAGAACGGCAGCCGCTCCTGCATGGCCGAGACCGCCTCGGTGGCCAGCCGGCCGGAGTACTGCTTCAACCGCCGCAGCAGGGAATCGGGCACGGTTTCCAGGAGTTCCAGCGGCGATCTTGCAGACCCAAGTCGCGCGATCGCGGAAAACTGGTTGTCGTTCACGCCTAAAAGCTACGCCTGATTTCTAGAAGAACCTGCTAAAAGTTTTGCGAGCCGGGCGTCGATCGTCACGCCAGCGTGGCGGTCGCCGCCGTGCGTCACACTGGCGTGACGCACGGCGACGAACGGCCGGGGGTTATGCGACGCCGGAATCCGAGGTCTGCTTCGGCGCGGCCTGCACATCATCGATCCGGTACTGACGGGCGGCGGTGACGGCCATCGACTCATCGATCTCACCGTCGCGGGCCAGCGCCTCGAGCACCGCGACCACCTGTGACTCGGCATCGGTGTTGAAGTAGCGGCGGGCGGCGGGCCGGGTGTCGGAGAAACCGAACCCGTCGGTGCCCAGGGTGACGTAGGTCCCGGGCACCCAGGGCCGGATCTGCTCGGGCACCGCGCGCATCCAGTCCGATACCGCGACCACCGGGCCGCTGGTGCCTTCCAGCGCCGTCGTCACGTAGGCGACACCGGCGGGTTCACCGGGGTGACGCAGCCGGTGACGTTCGACGGACACCCCGTCGCGGTTCAGCTCGCTCCAACTGGTCACCGACCACACGTCAGTCGCGACGTCCCACTCGTCGGCCAGCATCTGCGCCGCCTTCAGCGCGTCGGGCATCGACACCCCGGAGGCCAGCAGCTGAGCCTTGTGCGCGCACTGTTTGGTCGCCGCGCGGTAGCGGTACATGCCGCGCAGCACGCCCTCGGGATCGAAGTTCTCCGGCTCGGCCGGCTGCACATACGGCTCGTTGTAAACGGTGATGTAGAAGTAGATGTTCTCCGGGTTCTCCCCGAACATCCGAGACAGGCCATTTTCGATGATGTAGGCGAGCTCGTAGGCAAACGCCGGGTCGTAGGAGACCACCGCCGGATTGGTCGCGGCCAGCAGCAGCGAGTGGCCATCGGCATGTTGCAGACCCTCACCGGTCAGCGTGGTGCGTCCAGCGGTCGCACCCAGCACGAACCCGCGTGCCATCTGGTCGGCGGCGGCCCAAAAGCTGTCGCCGGTGCGCTGGAACCCGAACATCGAATAGAAGATGTAGATCGGGATCATCGGCTCGTTGTGGGTCGCATACGAGGTGCCGGCCGCGGTGAAGGAGCCCACCGACCCGGCTTCGTTGATGCCCTCGTGCAGGATCTGGCCGACGTGGCTTTCCTTGTACGCCAGCATCAGTTCCGCGTCGACGGCGGTGTACAGCTGCCCATTGCGGTTGTAGATCTTGAGCGACGGGAACCAGGAGTCCATCCCGAAGGTGCGGGCCTCGTCGGGAATGATCGGGACGATCCGATTCCCAATGTTCTTGTCGCGCAACAGTTCTTTGAAGGTACGGACCAGGGCCATGGTGGTGGCGACCTCTTGTTGTCCGGACCCCTTCTTGAGCACCTTGTAGGCGTCGGGGCCGGGCAGGGTCAGGGTCTTGGCCTTGGTCGGGCGCTCGGGCAGGAACCCGCCCAGGGTGCGGCGCCGGTCAAGCATGTACCGGATCTCCGGGGCGTCCGAGCCCGGGTGGTAGTAGGGCGGCAGATAGGGGTCCTCGTCGAGCTGGGCATCGCTGACCGGGATGCGCATCGAATCCCGGAACCGCTTGAGGTCGGCGAGGGCAAGCTTTTTCATCTGGTGCGTGGCATTGCGGCCCTGGAAGTGCGCGCCAAGCGAATAGCCCTTGATGGTCTTGGCCAGGATCACCGTCGGCTGACCCTTGTGGTCGACGGCGGCGCGGTAGGCGGCATAGACCTTGCGGTAGTCGTGGCCGCCACGCTTGAGGTTCCAGATCTCCTGGTCGCTCATGTTGGCCACCAGGGCCTTGGTCCGGGGGTCGCGGCCAAAGAAGTGGTCGCGCACGTAGGCGCCGTCGTTGGCCTTGTAGGTCTGGTAGTCGCCGTCGGGGGTGCTGTTCATCAGGTTCACCAGCGCGCCGTCGCGGTCGGCGTGCAGCAGCGCATCCCATTCGCGGCCCCAGACCACCTTGATCACGTTCCAGCCCGCGCCGCGGAAGAAGGACTCCAGCTCCTGGATGATCTTGCCGTTGCCGCGGACCGGGCCGTCCAGGCGTTGCAGATTGCAGTTGATCACGAAGGTCAGGTTGTCCAGGCCTTCCAGCGCGCCCATGTGGGCCAGTCCGCGGCTTTCCGGCTCGTCCATCTCGCCGTCACCCAGGAAGCACCACACGTGCTGATCGGAGGTGTCCTTGATGCCGCGGTCGTGCAGGTAGTGGTTGAACCGCGCCTGGTAGATGGCGTTGAGCGGACCCAGGCCCATCGACACGGTCGG
Organism: Mycobacterium ulcerans subsp. shinshuense; assembly: GCF_002355775.1. Classification (NCBI taxonomy): domain Bacteria; kingdom Bacillati; phylum Actinomycetota; class Actinomycetes; order Mycobacteriales; family Mycobacteriaceae; genus Mycobacterium; species Mycobacterium ulcerans. Next base: position 2,185,375 of record NZ_AP017624.1, read on the forward strand.
GAATTCCCAGAAGTCGGGCATCAGCCGTGGGTGCGGGTAGGAAGGCAACCCGCCACCGGGGTGGCTGTGCTCCTGCCGGAAGCCGTCAAGCTGATCCGCGCTGAGTCGTCCCTCCAGGAACGCGCGGGCATAAATGCCGGGGGAGGCATGGCCCTGGATGAACACCTGGTCTCCGCCGCCGGGATGCGATTTGCCGCGGAAGAAGTGGTTGAAGCCGACCTCGTAGAGGGCCGCGGACGAAGCGTAGGTCGAGATGTGGCCACCGACGCCGACGCCCGGGCGTTGTGCGCGGTGCACCATGATTGCCGCGTTCCACCTGATCCAGGTCCGGTAGCGGCGCTCGACATCCTCATCGCCGGGAAACCATGGCTCCAACTCGGTGGGGATGGTGTTGACGTAATCCGTTGAGGTCAATGACGGGATGGCGACGCGTTGTTCGCCCGCCCGCTCGAGCAGTCGCAGCATCAAATAGCGCGCCCGCGCCGGTCCGGAGTGCTCCAAGAGTGCGTCGAATGACTCCAGCCATTCCGAAGTTTCCTCGGGGTCAATATCGGGCAGGTAGGACGCCACGCCTTCGCGAATGACCCGAACGCGGTCGGGTTCGCTTGCGCTGCTTGAGGTTTTGGCAAGATCGTGGCGGACGAACTCGGTGGTCAAACTTCCGCTCCTGTAGTCGGCGGGCTATCGGGTGGGGTGATCGTCTTCCTATCGTGCCGCACCGACGTTTCGAGTAGATAGCCGCCGTCCGGTCGATGCCGTGAGATGGCTCCGATGGCCGCTGTGACAACGAATTGGATGCGTTGAAGCCAGTCCGAGCCCCGACCCGGTAACGTCACTAGCCGTGCTCATCGGATGGCGTGCCGTTCCTCGCCGGCACGGGGGGGCTTTCTCTGGTTCGCGCGCCCGGCGAGGTGCCCAGGCACTCGGTTGCATCGCGGTGCTGCTGATGGGCATCGTGGGATGCACCAGCGTCACCGACGGCACGGCCACCCCGGACACCAAGGTGGCTCCGGCCTACCGCTCATCGGTATCGCTGTCGATTTCGGCCTCCGCGGCGACTTCGAGCGTGCGCGAGTCCCAGCGGCAACAGTCGCTGACCACCAAGGCGATTCGCACCTCGTGCGAAACCCTCGCCACCACCAGCAAGGAAGCCATCGACAAGGTGAACGAGTTCGTCGGCGCGTTCAATGCCGGACGCAGCATCGGCCCGACCGAAGGCCCGGCCATCGAAGCGCTCAACAACAGCGCTTCTTCGGTTTCCAGCGCACTCAACGAGGCGCTGTCACCGGATATGCGCGACGCGTTCAACGCCTACACGGACGCGGCGCGTTCGGTGGCCAACGCGATCGGCACGCATGCGCCGACGGGGGAGTTCAACAGAAGAGTCGATCAGCTCAACGACACCAAGACCAAGGCTTTGAAGCCTTGCATGGCTTCCTACTGAGGTAGCCGTATTGGTTCGATCATGTTTGTGCGACGATAGTGCGAATCGCACTTTGTGTGAAGGAAAAGGGAGGTTCCACGGTGGTCGCGGCGGATCACGCCCCGAGCTACGCTCGCAAACTGGACATCCAACGAGACCAAGTCGTCCAGGAGTGGGGCTGGGACGAAGATACCGACGATGAGATCCGCGCTGCCGTCGAGGAAGCCTGCGGCAGCGAAATGCTCGATGAAGACACCGATGAGGTGGTCGACGTCGTGCTGCTGTGGTGGCGAGACAGCGACGGGGATCTGGTCGACACTCTGATGGACGCAATCAGCCCGCTTGCCGAGGATGGCGTGATCTGGGTGCTGACACCCAAGACCGGCCAGCCCGGCCACGTGCTGCCGGCCGACATCGCGGAGGCGGCCCCCACCGCGGGGCTGATGCCGACGTCGTCGGTCAACCTGGGTAACTGGGCTGCCAGTCGGCTGGTCCAGCCCAAGTCGCGGGCCGGGAAGCGCTGATGCTTGAAGTCGGAGCCACCGCTCCGGACTTCACGCTGCGCGACCAGAATCAGCAGCCGGTCACGCTCAGCGACTACCGCGGCGCCAAGAACGTGCTGCTGGTGTTCTTCCCGCTGGCCTTCACCGGGATCTGTCAGGGCGAGTTGGACCAGATACGTGACCATCTGCCGCAGTTCGAGAACGACGACACCGCGGCGGTCGCGATTTCGGTGGGGCCACCACCCACCCACAAGATCTGGGCCACCCAAAGCGGATTCACCTTCCCGGTGCTGTCGGATTTCTGGCCGCACGGCGCGGTCAGCCAGGCCTACGGTGTGTTCAACGACACAGCCGGCATCTCCAACCGCGGGACTTTCGTGGTCGACCGGGCGGGGATCATTCGGTTCGCCGAGATGAAGCAGCCCGGTGAGGCCCGCGATCAGCGGCTGTGGACGGATGCGTTGGCGGCATTACAGGCCTGAGCGGGCCAAGATTTTTGGGTGTTGACGTCTCGGGCGTGTAGCCTGCGGCGGGCATAGGGCGCGTAGCTCAGTGGTAGAGCTCTGGTTTTACACACCAGCGGTCGGCGGTTCGATACCGTCCGCGCCCACCAAGTTCGTTCAGCGGGGGATCGCACCGGGTTTGGCCGTTGGCCGGCCCGTCGTACCCGTGGGTGCACCATCGGCCACCGGATTCCTCGGCGCGCCAACCTCGGCGGCCAGGGCACTCAGTTCGGCCGCCAGTTCGTCGGCGAGGTGCCAGACGTCGGGCAGCAATTCGCGATCGGCGGTGAGCCCGAAGTCAAGCCGGTCCTGGTAGCTGAGCAGGGTGATGCTCAGGCCCATCCCGTCGAGCAGGACGTTCACCGGGTGTTGGGACACCACCCGGGCTCCCGCGCAGTACAGCGGGTCCGGCGATCCCGGGATGTTCGAGATCGTCACGTTGAATGGCGGCCTTATCCAACCCGAGCCGGTGGTCATCGAGATCACCCGGGCGGCCCGGGTCAGCAGCGCCGGGGGAACGGTGTGGTTCGCCTCGGTGAGCAGCTTGGCGGGGATGGCGCGGTGCCGTTCCTTGGCCGCCCGCATGACCTGGTGGGCGGAGATCAGCCGGGTGCGGGCATCGGCCTGGTCGGTGGGAATCGGCACGATCATCGAGGAGATCTGGTTGCCGTACTGTCGCTCGCCGGTGCGCACCGACACCGGCACCATGGCAACCAGGGGAGTCGCCACGTCGTCGCCCCGAGCGATCATGCGTCGCCGTAAGGCCCCGGCGCACACGGCGACCACGACATCGTTGACGGTTGCGCCGGGCACGGCGAACTTGGCGGCCTTGATCTGGTCTAGCGGCAACGACCCGAATGCGAATCGCCGTTGTGCCGAAATCCTGCCGCCGAAGGAGACTTTCGGGGCAGCGGCCCGAGGGTGCTGCAGATTGCGACCGTCTTTGTTGCGGGTGGCGAGCCGTTCGGCGCGGTCGGCGACTTTGGCGATCACGGCGGCACCGGGCAGGTGGCGCATGGTGGGGAGTTGATCGATATGGCGCAGCATGGGCGGCAGACCCCGCACCATTCGCGCGGGCTGAACGGGCAACGAGGCGAGCGCGCGCGCCAGCAGCCCGGCGTCACTGGATGCGTTGCCGATCGCGGTGCCGGTCGGGGGTTTTTCGAGCTCCGGCCCGGCGTCCGGGAAGGGAACGGTGTCCAGCAGCGCGCCCAGCAACTCCATGCCCGAGACCCCGTCGATCACGCTGTGGTGCAACTTGGTCACCAGCGCGACGCGGTCGCCGGCCAGGCCGTGGATCACGTGGAGTTCCCACAGCGGTCGAGCCCGATCCAGCGGCCTCGACGCGATATCGGCGACGGCCCGGCCGAGTTGTTCGTCATCCCCGGGTGTGGGGAGCGCGCTTTCCCAGAGATGCGAATCCAGATCGAATGTGTCGTCCTGCACCAGCACGGGATAGTCGATGCCGAACGGGACCTCACGCACCCGCCAGCGCAACGGCGGCATCAGGTCGATGCGCTGGGCCAACAGGCCGCGGATCCGCTGCCCGTCCAGTCGCAGGCCATCCGTGGTGGTGGCCTCGACGATGGTGAGCTGACAGACGTGAGAATGGTTGCGGCCGTCCTCCATCGCGAAGAATTGGGCATCAACGCTGCTGAGCCGTCTCATTTGCGGCCTCCTCGGGGCTTGCGCACGCTCTGCTCGAGCACAGCGAGTTCCGCGCCGAACGCATCGGCGAGGCGGTCCAGGTCCTTGACCAGATAGCGGTCACCCACCAAGCCGATTTCCAAACGATCGGTGTAGCTGAAGACCGTGACGTTCAGGCCTAGGCTGTCGCTGATCGTGGACACCGGGTAGTGCTCGCAAACCCGTCGGCCCGCGCAGTAGAGCGGCGACCGGGGGCCCGGCACATTGGAGATGACGAGGTTGGCGACCGGAGAGAGCGCGTCGCTGGCCGCGACGGCCGTCATCGCGCGCATCGCCGGCCCGAACAGCACCGGCGGGACCAGATCATTGGCATCGCGCATCAACGAGGCCGGCACCGCCTCATTGCGGCGTTTGGCCGCACGCAGCTCCTTGCGGCACCGCTGCAGGCGAATCGCCGGATCGGTCACGTCGGTCGGCAATGCCGCCAGCATGGTGCCCACCTTGTTGCCATACGTTCCGAACTCGGCTTCGGCGCGAACCGACACCGGGATCGCCGCCACCAGCGGCTGTTCGGGAAGTTCACCGCGATCGGCGAGCCAGCGGCGCAGGGCACCGGCGCACAGGGTGACGACGACATCGTTGACCGTCGCCTCGAAGTGGGTCTTGATCTCCTTGACGTCCTCGAGCGGCAAGCTGGTCAGCGCCACCCGCCGATGCGGGGAGATCTTGCCGTTGAAACCCAGTCTGGGCGCGGTCACCGTCGCGGGGCTGGGTGCCGATGGCCCCCTGCGGATGGGTGCTTGGGCTCGTCGCATCGCGCTCCTCACCGCCGCCACGCCGGGTATCGAGCGCAGGGTTGCGATCTGATCCAAATGGGTCAGCGTGCGCCGAGCCGCGCCCGCGGACTGCCATTGGCGGCGTGGCATGCCCACGATGGTGCGCGCCAACATCCCGAGTTGGCCGGGCTCTTTCTCAGGTCGGTACCGCGGGGCCGGTGGCAGCACCCGCCCCTGCGGCGTGGTGTCGAACATTACGTTGAGCACCTCCCCGCCCGACATCCCGTCCACCGCGGCATGGTGCAGCTTGGTCAACAGTGCGACCTTGTCGTCTTGCAGACCCTGGATCAGATACACCTCCCACAGCGGGCGGGAGCGGTCCATCGGATGGGCCGACAGCCGAGCGACCAACGTCTCGAGTGCGGCCCGGTCGCCCGGGGCCACCACCGCCGTCTCGCGGACGTGGAAGTCGAGGTCCACCTCGCCCTCCACCCACGACGGGTGGCCCAGATCGAGCGGAACGGTGGCCAGCCGCCAGCGCAGCGGGGGCAGTAGGTGCAGGCGGTCGGCCAACAGTTCGGCGATGTCCGCCCGGGTGAGTTCCTTACCGGACTCATCGGTGCGGTCCATGACCGCCAGGCTGGACACATTGGTGACGGTTCGACCATCTTCGGCGGCAAGAAACATGCTGTCGAGACTGGTGAGGGCGCGCATTTTGTCGGAGCTTTCTCGGGAGAGGGGACGGGGTGTTCAGCGCGTCGGGTCGAGCAGGATCTTCGCGTCGTGCGGGTTGTTCCGGAGCCGCTCGAAGGCGTCGGCGACGCCTTCTAACGCGACGGTCCCGGTCAGCAGCGGGGCCACGTCGAAATCGCCGACGGCCAGGTGTGCGAAGGTCTGCGCGAACTCGTCGAGCGTGTAGTACAGCGAGAAGCGGATGTCGAGTTCCTTGGCGATGCATTGGGCGGGCTCGAAGTGATCCGAGCTCATGTTGATGCCCGCCACGCCGATCCGGGTGCCGGGCGGGACACCGGCGATGAGCTGCTGGATCAGGCCGGGGACGCCGACGCATTCGAACGCGACGGTGGGACGAAGCGGCAACTGTCCGAACACGGTGTGCGCGGGTGCCATTCGTGCCGGGTCGTCGGTGACTGCGGCCGCCATGAAGGCCTCGAACGGGGAGTTCTCGTTCGGGTCGAGGACCACGTCGGCACCGAGTTGTGCTGCCAGGGCCCGCCTTTCGGGAGAGAAGTCCGACGCGACGATGGGGCCGACGCCTTTCATCTTGAGCACCGCGATGACGGCGAGCCCGATCGGTCCGCACCCGACCACCAGGGCGACGTCGTCGGTGGTGGTGTCGACGCGGGCCACCGTGCGGTAGGCCACCGCCAGTGGTTCGGTCAGTGCAGCGACCTCGGTCGGCACGTGATCGGGCACCTCGATCAGCAGTGGTTCGGACAGCAGCATGCGCTCGCTGTAGCCGCCGGGTGCCTCAGGGCCGGCGAAGCCCAGGGTCACCTTCTGCTCGCGGAGCAGAAACGGTGCCGAGACCACGCGGCGGCCGACCGGGATGCGTTGGTCGGTGTCGGGTCCGTAGGCCGCAATGCGGCCTACGAACTCGTGTCCGAATACCACCGGACGGCTGAGATCCATCATGTCGAATCCACCCGCGGCCTGGGTGGCCGCGTTGAATTCCGGGCCGTGGGCCGCGCAGTGCAGGTCCGATCCGCAGATGCCACAGGCCAGCACATCGACCAGCACCTCGCCGGGGCCGGGCACCGGCTCGGGCACCTCGGCGACCTGCAGCTGGGAGTCCTGCATCAAAACCGCACGCATCACGCACCACCCGCGGTGATGCCGGCGGCGCCGCCACCGATGTAGGTGATCGGACCGAGCCCCTGCGCCTCGGCGAGTTGACCGGTCAAGTGCGCAATCAGGGCCGCGTCCAGGATGGAGTGGAACTGGCCGTCGTCGGTGAAGTTGACGTTGGCGCCGCTGACCCGGAACAGGACCACGGTGTCTTCGGTGTTGGTTGCCGGGCAGGCGAGCGTGTGCACCGAGGAGCCGGGCTCGAACAGGTAGGAGCCGGCGGTCTGCGGCTGGTCGGCGTATTCCATGTAGTGCCAGGAGCCGCTGATGGTCCAGGCGTCGACGGTGCCGGTGTGGTAGTGCAGCTGGATCCGCGCACCGGGCGCGAACGTCGCCAGCACCACCCACTCGCCGTTCTCGATGTCCAGGCGCAGCGGCTTGAAGTGCACGCCGTCACCGAGGGCATCGCGAACCAGCGGAATGTCGTTGGCGTTGACGGTGAGCAGCTCACCCTGGGGCAGAGCTACCAGCGGCAGCGGTGCGCCGGTGGCGGTGGCAGCCGGAGCGGGAGCGGTCATGAGGGTCATGGTGGAGCCTTTCGGGAGTGTTGGGCTTGATGACTCCAACTGTGCCCGCCAGGAGACCCCAAATCTTGACGCCAGGGGACAAGTGCTTGACAGCAAGGGACATATCGGTGATCCGGGGTACATCCGCCCGGCAGCCTGATCAGCGTGGGTTCGCGCGCCGATCGAGATTGGGGTTGCTAGCCCAGCCCGTCGTTTCCGTCTGCGCCGAGCAGAATTCCGCCGGTGCCGCCGGCGCCGGGGCTGCCGGCGGGTGCGCCGGTGTCATCGGTGCCGCCGTTGCCGCCGTTGCCGCCGTTGCCGATCAGCACGGCGTCGCCGCCGGCCCCGCCGTCACCGCCGGTGCCTGTGCCGGTGCCGCCGACGTTGCCTTGGCCGCCTTGGCCGCCGGCGCCGCCGCCACCCGACAGCTGTCCGGCGGCGCCGCCCGCCCCGCCGGCGCCGCCGTCATCGCGCTGGGCAATTCCGCCGGTGCCCCCGGCGCCGCCATCGCCTAGCCAGCCGGCGTCACCGCCACGCCCGCCGGCACCGCCGGGGCCGCTCACGCCGAACCCGCCGGCGCCACCGGCTCCGGCGCCCGAGAGCAGCAGCCCGGCGCTTCCACCGTGACCTCCGTCCCCGGCGCTGGCGCTCCCAAATCCGCCCGTGCCGCCGATGCCGCCGCTGCCGAACAGCAATCCGGCATTCCCACCGGCCCCACCCGCTCCGCCGTGAGCTTGGCTATAAGGGCCAGGCCCGCCGGTGCCGCCGGCCCCACCCGGCCCGCCGAGCAGCCCGGCATCGCCACCGGCCCCACCGGCACCACCAGCCTCAGAATTACCTATTGTCATTCCGCCGGCGCCGCCGTGGCCCCCGCCGGCGCCGACCAGCCCGGACAACAGCCCACCGCTCCCGCCTGGGCCGCCGGCACCGCCGAACGCAGAACCTAGGTAAGTGCCGACACCGCCGGCGCCGCCGTTCCCTCCGGCCCCGAACAGCCCGCCGGCACCACCTGTCCCACCGGCCCCGCCCGCGGCCCCAATTGCGGTGCTGTGGCCGCCGATACCGCCGGCACCGCCGTCACCGGAGAACCAGCCACCGGCTCCACCGGCTCCGCCATCACCTCCGGTGCCGCCGCGGCCACCGGCACCGCCGGTGCCGCCGGTGCCCCAGAGCCCGGCGGCCCCACCAGCCCCGCCGTCCCCGCCGGCCAGGCCGGAGCCGCCGGCTCCGCCGTCACCGAGCAGCCATCCGGCGGGCGTGCCGTCGGCGCCGCTGCCGGTGGCGCCGGGGGTGCCGTTGCCGATCAGGGGGCGTCCGGTCAGTGCTTGGGCGGGTGTGTTGATCGCGGCCAGCGCCTGCTGCTGGGCGACGTGGATGGGTGAGGTGCTGGTGGGGGCGTTGTAGCCGTCCAAGCCCAGTAGCAGTCCGCTCATGCCGCCCGCGCCGGTGGCGCCGACGGTGGGGCCGGTACCACCCATGGCGCCGTTGCCGCCGTTGCCGATCAGCACCGCGTTACCACCGGTCCCGCCGGCGCCGCCGTTGCCGATCAGCAGCCCGGCGGTGCCGCCGTCGCCACCGTCACCTCCGCGACCGACCATGCTGCTTCCGCCGGTGCCGCCGGTGCCGCCGTTACCCAGCCAGCCGCCGGTACCGCCGGTCCCGTCGTCAGCTCCGGGACCGGACCTGCTGAATCCGCCGGTGCCGCCGGTACCGCCGTTGGAGAACAGCAGCCCCGCATCGCCGCCAGCCCCACCCGCACCCCCTATGGAGCCGGACCCGCCGGTGCCGCCGGCGCCCCCGCTGCCGAACAACCACCCGCCAGCACCACCGGGCCCACCCGCGCCCCCGGTGCCAAGGGCGTTGGTTCCGCCGTCGCCGCCGGCCCCGCCCGGCCCGCCCAGCAACCCGGCATGACCACCGGCCCCACCTGCGCCTCCGGCGCCGCCGCCAGACCCGCCGGTGCCGCCATGGCCGCCACCGGCACCGACCAGCCCGGACAACAATCCACCCGCTCCACCGGCCCCACCGGCACCTCCGGTGGAAACTGAATGTGCCGTCCCGCCGGCGCCGCCGACCCCCCCCGCCCCCAGAAGTCCGCCGGTCCCGCCGGCCCCCCCGACCCCACCCGTTCCGGGGGCTAAAATCCCGCTGAATCCGCCGGCTCCGCCGGCGCCACCGGTGCCCAGCAGCCAGCCGCCGGCCCCGCCCGCACCCCCGGCCCCAGCAACTCCGCTGCTGGTACTGCCGCCGGCCCCGCCGGCGCCGCCGGAGCCTCACAACCCGGCCGCCCCACCGGCCCCGCCGGCCTTACCGGGCGCACCCGAGCCGCCCGCACCACCGTCGCCGAGCAGCCAGCCGCCCGGGGCGCCGGCGGCCCCGGTGCCCGGGGCGCCGTTGGCGCCGTTGCCGATCAACGGGCGCCCGGTAAGCGCCAGCACGGGTGCGTTGATCGCCCCTAGCAGATCCTGGGGCACCACTTGGGCCGGGTTGGCCAACGCCGCTGCGGCGGCGGACTCGGCGCCTGCATACGAGGTCGCCCCGGCGGCCAGGGCCCGTGCGAATTGCCGTTGAAAAACCTGGGCTTGGGCACTGGCGGCCTGGTAGGCCTGGACATGCCCGGAGAACACCGCCGCGATCGCCGCCGACACCTCGTCCTCTGCGGCGGCCAGGATGTTCACGGTTGGGGCTGCCGCGCCCGCGGTGGCCTGACCCAGTGCCGAGCCGATTCCGGCCAGCTCGGTTGCCGCAGCCTCCACCAGTTCGGGTACTGCGATCACCAACGACATTCGAAACCTCCAGAAGATCATCACAATCCGGTGTGCGCTTCGACGACCACCATGAGCCGGGCACCGTCACCGTAACTTCAGGCGATATACCGCGTCGCGGTTATGGCCAAAGGTCTTTGCTTACTTGCTGATTGCGTGTGGTGACGCGCCTGGTGGATGACCATTTCGTGCACTGCCGGCCGGTGATCATGTGCATCGGATATGCAGATGCTATGTGGTTAAACATGTTTGGCACGCCGCTAGGGTCGTGCGGACAGGCCCGGCGTGAATTGTCCTGATCTGCATTGAGATTGCTCGAATTCGTAACGTGAGCACCGAGCGGTGATAGTGGCCGGACCGCCCACGGTGAATCCCGGCGCGGCTCGAGTGGCTCGGCCGCGCCGGGATCTACGGTTCGGGTCTGGCGGGAGAATTGCTGGGTGTCAGGCCTCCTTGGTGGTGTGGCCGGCGGCGCCGCCGCCGATGTAGTTGATCGGTCCGAGGTTTTGCTCTTCGGCCTTCAGTTGGGTCACGTGGGCGATCAGGGCGGCGTCGAGGATGGAGTCGAACTGGCCGTCGTCGGTGAAGTTGATGTTGGCGCCTTGCACGCGGACCAGGAAGACGGTGTCTTCGGTGTTGGTGGTGGGGGTGACGAAGGTGTGCACCGACGAGCCCGGCTCGTAGAGGTAGGAGCCGGCGGTTTGCAGCTGGTCGGGGTACTCGAGGTAGTGCCAGCAGCCGGAGAGCGTGTAGACCTCGGCGGTGCCGGTGTGGTAGTGCAGCGGCACGGTGGCGCCGGGTTCGAAGGTGGCCAGTACCAGCCATTCGCCGTTCTCGATGTCCAGGCGCAGGGGTTTGAAGTGCACGCCGGGGCCGAGGGCGTCGTGCACCAGGGGTACGTCGTGTTCGTTGACGGTCAGCAGTTCGCCCTGCGGCAGGGCCACCAGGGGCAGCGGGGCGCCAGTTGCGGTGGTCGCCGGTGCGGGTGCGGTCGCCAGGGTCATGGTGGGGTCCTTTCGGGATATGGCGGGGCTGTCGACTCCAACCGTGCCTGCGGCGCTCCCTGATGTCTTGACGGTAAGGGACAAACGCTTGACCGTAAGGGACGTTCGGCGATCGGAAGCCCGCGGCGGAACCCGCACGCCTGGCCTAGGGGTGGGGTGTTTGCGGCCACCGGGCATCGCCGTGGTGCCGGTGGTGATCCGCGGGTTTTCGATGGCCGTGCAAGGCGCCTCATCGCTGGGTGGCAGGTGCCTCGATCGCATGTGCGTCCCCTCGGGTCAAGTAGGTGTCCCTTGCTGTCAATACATCGACGGCCCGGACGGGCAGGCTAAGGGCTAACAACAACGTCCACAGCGAATGGAAACCCATCGTGAGCACCGACCAATCTGCGCGTCCCGCACCGTTTTTCGCCCAGCGCAAGATCTTCATCACCGGAGCCAACGGCTTCATCGGCGCAAACCTCGCGGCCCGGCTACGCCAGCTCGGCGCGAGGGTGACCGGCGTCGACCTGGTCGCAGATCCCGCCAACGGAATCATCGCCGGCAGCACTGCCGACCCGGCCGCTTGGGCATCGGCACTGGACGGCGTCGACGCGGTCGTGCACCTGGCGGCGTTGGTGAGCACCGTGGTTGCGGTCGAAACCGGCTGGGACGTCAACGTGCTCGGGACCAAGAAGGTCATCGACGCCGCGGTCGACGCGGGGGTGCGCCGGTTCGTGCACCTGAGCTCGATCGCCGCGTACGGGTGGGATTTTCCCGACCACGTGACCGAGGATTACCCGACCAGGGTGACCGCCGGCCTGAGCACTTACGTCGACACCAAGACCAACTCCGAGTTGGTCGCGCTCGCCAACGCCAACCGCGGCATGGAGATGGTGGTCGTGCGTCCCGCCGACGTCTACGGCCCCGGCTCGGTGTGGATCCGCGAGCCGATCGCGATGGCCAAGGCCAACCAGCTGATTTTGCCGGAACGGGGCTCCGGCGTGTTCGACGTGATCTACATCGACAACTTCGTCGACGCCATGGTGCTGGTCCTGGCCACCGAGGGCATCGCCGGGGAGGTTTTCAACCTCGGCGAGGAGCTGGCGGTTAGCTGCCAGGAGTACTTCGGCGAGGTCGCGTCCTGGACCGGCGCAAAGGTCCGCTCGGTGCCGATCCGGATCGGTGCACCGGCTCTGGGAGCCATCGGCCGCATCCAGCGTCGACTCGGTATGAGCAGCGAACTCGGCCCGGCCCTGCTGCACATGCTCAACCGCCGCTATGTCGTCTCCAACGACAAGGCCCGTGACCGCTTGGGATTCAAGCCGGTCGTCTCCTATCACGAGGGGATGGCCCGATCCAAAGAATGGGCCCGCCATGAGGGCCTCATTTGAGATCCGAGCCTAGGCACCAACGGATTCCACGAAAGACACGAAAGAAAGGAACGCGCAGAATGAGCCCCATCGACGCCGCCCGCGTCTACCGGATGGTGGTGCGGATGCGTCTGGCCGAAGAGGCCCTGGTCGAGGCGTGGCGGGAGGGGCTGGTTCCCGGCGAATACCACTCCGCCATCGGCGAAGAGGGCATCGTCGCCGGCATCCTCACCCAGCTATTCGAATTCGACACCCTGGCGTTGGACCACCGCAACACCGCGCCGTTGGTGGGTCGGGGCATCGACCTGCAGGCCCTGATGCTCGAAGTGCTGGGCTCCGACCAGGGCATCGCCAGCGGCATGGCGGGGCACATGCACATCTTCGACCCCGATCTGCGCGCCGGAGCTGACGGCATCGTCGGTGCCGCCGGCCCGCTGGCTGTCGGACATGCGATCGCGCACACCCGGCTGCACCCGGGCAGCGTCGCGATCGCCTTCCACGGGGAGGCCGCGATGAACCAGGGAATGCTGATGGAGGCCTACAACATGGCCGTGGCGTGGAACCTGCCCGTGGTGTTCGTCTGCAAAGACAACAAATGGGGCATCACGACTTACTCCAAGGACCAGACCGGTGCCGACCCGATCAGCCGAGCACGCGGCTTTGGACTCGAGGTCGCCAGCGCCGCCGGACACAAGGTCGCCGACGTACACGCAGCGGCGGGGCGGCTCATCGAGCGTGCCCGCTCCGGCAACGGATCCGGCTTCCTCTACGTCACCTGCCACCGGCCCGGCGGCCACTTTGAAGGCGATCCGCTGGTCGGCCTGCTGCGTGCCCCCCGCAAGCAGCTGTCGGTCTGGGTGCCGGAGCTGCGTTCCGGGCTGACCGCCACCGAAAGCGGTTCGCGCACAGACAAACTGCGCGCCATGGCCGGCATCGGCAAGCGCGCCGCGCGGTTCGCCTACGACGTGGGCCGCACTGCCGGCAAGGATCCCGTCCGCCGGGGCCGGTCCTTGATCAGCGCGGACGCCGCAACCGCCATCGAAGCCCAGGAGCGAGCCGAGGTGCTCGCCGCCATGACCGAAGCACGCGCCCGCGTCGGCAAGCGGGCCGGCTTCGGCATCAAGACAGGAGCAGACCGATGACCATCATGCGCTACGACGAGGCCGTCGACCACGCACTCGGGCAGGCGATGGCCGCCGATCCGCGGGTGCTCACCTGGGGCGAAGACGTCCAGATCCTGCGCCGGGTGCTGCTGAGTCGATTCGGACCCGACCGGGTGCGCGACACCCCGATCTCCGAACAGGCGTTCATGTACGCCGGAGTCGGTGCGGCGATGGCAGGGCTGCGTCCGGTCGTCGAGCTGTACATGATCGACTTCGGCACCGTCGGCTGGTCCGCGATCATCAACGCGGGCTCGAAGTTCAAGGACTTCTCCGGTGGCCGCTGGAACGTGCCCATGGTGCTACGGGCCGGGGTCGGCGGCTGGTACGCCGACGGCGGCGAGCACGAGCAGACGCTGTGGGGCACCCTGGCGTCCTACCCGTCGACCGAGGTCGTCGTGCCCTCCACGCCGGCCGACGCGGCGGGCCTGATGCTGTCGGCCGTGCGCAGCGACGAGTTCACCGTTTTCCTCACCCCCAAGCTGCTCGATCAGCAGATCCTGGACTACCTCGGTGGTGACCAGCGATCCACGGTCGACCTGACCGACGTGCAGCCCGCAGCCGGTGTCCGCGGCGAGGTGCCCGACCGGGTCGAGCCGATTCCGTTCGGCCAGGCGGCAATTCGACGCGACGGGTCAGACCTGACGCTGGTGTCGGTGGGCGTCGGCGTGCATCGCTGCCTCGAGGCGGCCGAGCGACTGTCCGCCGACGGCATCGAGGCCACCGTGCTGGACCTGCGCACCCTGGCCCCACTGGACAAGGAGGCCATCGTCGAGCACGTGAGCCGGACCGGCCGGGTGGTCCTCGCCGGCGAGGACTACGTTCGCGGCGGGCTCACCGGCGAGGTCGCCGTGCTGCTGCTGGAAGCCGGGACCAGCGCCCGTTACGCGCGGGTGGCGGTCGAGCAGACCATCCCATTCGCGCCACACCTGGAGTACGCCGTCCTGCCCAACGCGGAACGGATCATCGCCGCCGCCAAGTCATTAGCCTGAGGACCCCGAGATGACCACCACCCTTCCCCTTGTCCAGATCGCGCTCAGCGTTCGCGACATCCAGCACTCCCAGCGCTGGTACCGCGACATCTTCGGCCTCACCGAGGCCGGCGGTACCCACATGTTCATCCCGGCGCTGGGCTCCGAGGACGTCCAGGGCGTGCCGGGCGCCACCAGCGTGTGCTGGTGGCTGCTGGACGGCAAACCCGGCTTCCAGCTGGAGCTGTTCGAGTTTTCCAAGCCGCACCCGCGTCCGATTCCGCAGGACTGGCGCCCGTGCGACATCGGCTACACGATGCTCGGCTTCCACGTCACCGACTTCGACGCGACGCTGGGGAATCTCACTCGCCGCCGCGTGCCCCCGCTCACCGAGCCCATGGGGGAGCCCGGTTCTCGCCGGGTCTGTGTCAAGGATCCCGATGGAACCCTGCTGGAGATCCTGGAGGCGGACCCTGTGGTTGCCGGCATGGCGGCGCGCCCCACCGGATCGCCGGCGGTCGCCCGCTTCGCCACCCTGTCGGTGCCGGACCTGGCCGAGGCGCGGCGAACCTGGGTGGACGTGATGGGGCTGCCCGAAGTCGACTACCGGCTGCACTACCCCGAGCGCGAGCAGCTGTGGGGCCTGGCCGGGGCAGATCGCGAATCCTTCGTGGTGCGCGCCGGTGACAGCCTGCTCGAGGTGGTGCAGTACCTCGACCCGGTCGGCAAGCCATGGCCGGCCGGCTACCACATCAGCGACATCGGCATCCTCAACGTCGCGCTGGGGCCTCAGGACCGGGCGAGCCTCGACGCGCTCGTCGCCAAGGGGCAGCACCACGGGATACACCCGAACAGCACCAAGTCCACCCTGCTGGACCGCTGGTGGCATGCCAGCTATGTCAATGATCCGATGGGCTTCTCGATCGAGCTGCTGTTTCATGGGAGCAAGGGGCATCGGCACCGCGCCGACCCGTTCAACCTGATCGAACTCGGCTTCACCGAAAAAGAACCACCCGTTACCCGGGCCCGCGCGGTCGCCCGCTGTGCAGCGTCGCCCGAACAGGTGTGGACGGTGTTGGCCGACCACGAGTCCATGGCCCAGTGGACTCCGTTCCAGCGCTCCGAGGTGCTCAGCACCGGCGATACCGACGGTGTCGGCCTGGTCCGGCGGCTCAGCGGCGGCTCGGCCGGGATGTCGGTGGTCGAGCGGGTGGTCGCCGCCGAGGCGCCTTACCGCTTCGAATACCGCGCCAAGGGGGCGCCCGGTCTGAACCGCTACCACGCGTTCGTCACCGTCGAGCCGGACTCCTCCGGAGGCTGCACGATCACCTGGGAGGCGCAGTACCGTTCCCAGCTGCCCGGCTCGACGTTGATCACCACCAGGATGCTGCGCATTCTGGTCCGCGGGCTGGCCCGCCGGGCCGAGCGGACCGGTGCCCGGATAACCGCGTAGTCGATTTCGCGGTCGATCCGTTGGGGCCATCGGGCCTTGACGGCGGGGAACGGATGCTTGACTGTAAAGGACGTGTCGGTGATCCGTGGCACCGCGTTGACCGGTTATCCGGCGCTGGTGAGCGAACTCGGGGCGGATCCCGAGGCGCTGCTCGCCCGCGCTGGCGTGAAGCGGTCCGATGTCGGCCGATTCGACGCATTTATCACCTATCTGGCGCTGATCCACGCGGTCGAATCCGCTGCGGCAGTGACGAAAACACCTGACTTCGGCCGTCGGCTGGCCGAACGCCAAGGCATCGAGATCCTGGGGCCGGTCGGGGTGGCGGCGCGGACCTCGAAATCGGTTGCCGAGGCACTCGACACTTTCGAGCACTACCTCGCCGCCTACAGCCCCGCGATCGCCCCGACGATGAGCCGCGATCCCGGCGGTGAAGCCTCATTCCTGGAGTTCAAGATCCTGATCGCGCACCCGCCGGCGCACCCACAGACCACCGAGTTGTCGCTGGGAGTCATGTTGCGGGTGCTGCGCTTTCTGCTGGGTGCCGGGTATGCGCCCACCGTGGTCGACCTTCCGCACCCGGCGCTGACCCCGCGGGAAGACTACCTGCGCTACTTCGCGTGCACACCTCGCTTCGGGTCGCACAGGGGCGGATTCCGGTTGCCGAGCGAGGACCTGCAGCGCCCCCTGGTCAGAGACGAGCTGGCGCATCGTGTCGTGCTCGAATATCTCGACACCGTCATCGACCGGCAACGGCCGACAATGGCCTCCTCGATTCGAGAACTGATCCGCCAGCTGTTGCCGACCGGCGCGGCGACGGTTCCGGTGATTGCCGACCAGTTTCGGCTGCACCCCAAGGCATTACGGCGCCGACTCGCCGCCGAGGGGACGAACTTCAACGCGGTTGTCGACGACGTTCGGCGGGAGGTGACCGAACGCTACTTGCGCGACAGCGACATGACGCTCACGCATCTGGCCCGGCAACTGGGTTATGCGGAGCAAAGCGTGCTCTCCCGGTCGTGTCAACGGTGGTTCGGTGCGAGCCCGGCGTCGCTGAGGGCGCAGTGGCAACGGACCGCATCGCCGATCACGCTGCAGTCCACCCGCTGATCGTCCGTTGCGGTCAAAGTCATGTCCTTTGCTGTCAAGACACCGGTGAATTCGGTGAGCATGCTGGTTTGAGACGACCACACCCACAACGAATGGAATCGCAATGAGCGAACACGAATTCGACCGTCCCGCGCCCTCGCTGTCCGGTCGCACGATCTTCATCACCGGAGCCAACGGCTTCATCGGCCGCGCCATGGCGGCCCGGTTCCGCGCCCTCGGCGCCGTGGTACGCGGTGTCGATCTGGAGGCCGATCCGGCAGGGGACGTGGTCGCAGGTGACATCACGCGTCCCGAGACCTGGGCGGCGGGGCCGACGGGGCTGGAGGGGGCGGACACCGTGATCCACACCGCCGCGCTGCTGGGGGCGGCGTTCCCGCTGAAACAGGCCTGGCACGTCAACGTCCTGGGCACCAGCCGGGTGCTGCGCGCGGCGATCGACGCCGGGGTCCGCCGGTTCGTGCACTTTTCCTCGGTGGCGGCCTACGGCTTCGAGTTCCCCGACGGTGCGGATGAGACCTACCCCGTGCATGTCAACGGCGACGTCTACACCGACACCAAGGTGAACTCCGAGGCGGTCGTGCTGGCCGCGCACGGCGCAGGCGAGATTGATGTCACCGTGATCCGGCCTGGCGATGTCTGGGGTCCCGGCTCGGTGTGGGTCCGTTCGCCGATCGCCGAGATGCGCAAGAGGACCGGCTTTCCGCTGCCCAACGGCGGAAACGGCATCTTCTCCCCGGTGTACATCGACAACTTCGTCGACGGCATGGTACTCGCCGTGTCATCCGATGACGCGGTGGGCCAGATTTTCAACATCACCGACGGCAAAGGTGTGCGGTGCGCCGATTTCTTCGGCCGGATGGCGAGCATGAGTGACGGCACGATCCACACACTGCCGATCCGGGTGGCCGCACCGGCCGCCGAACTCCTCGGCTCGCTGCTGCGCCGTTTGGGCCAGAAAACCGATCTGTCGGCCGGAACGATGTGGCTGCTCAATCGGCCCGGCACCTATTCGATCGAGAAGGCCCAGAAGATGCTGGGCTACCAACCGCGGGTTTCGATCGAGGAGGGGATGGCCCGCGTCCACGAGTGGGCACGGGCCGAACGTCTCATCTGAGCGCCGGCGCCAGCACCGCGCAACGGACCCCAATGCCTCCGATGGTCCCCGTGACAAGGCAATACGGTGACTGACAGCACACTCGGGGTGGGTTTCGTTGTCGCTGGCGAGCCGGTTGTGGCAGTCTCTGGGGCGTGGACGAGCGACCTGGGACTCAGAGCGACAGCGCGTCGGCGGGAAAGACGGCGCCGCCTGTGCGGCCGCTCTCGTCAGACCAGCAGCCGGCGACCAAGGCAGACTTGTACGCCGCGGTCGATGCGATGCGCGCCGATATGCGTGAACTGCTAGAACAGATCAGCACCCTGATCAAGGAAGCAAATCAGAAATAGGCCGCCCGGCCAGGCGGCATGATGAACGGGTGAGGCCGTTTCGCATCGATGTTCCCGAAGACGTTATCGATGACCTGAAAGCCCGTCTGGCGCGCACCCGTTGGCCGGAGGCCGAGTGTGTCGACGATTGGAGCCAGGGCATCCCGCTGAGCTACACGCGGGACTTGGCCGCCTACTGGGCCAACGAGTACGACTGGCGGGCGCGCGAGGCCGCGCTGAACCGCTTCGACCAGTTCATCACCGAAATCGATGGCCTGGATCTGCATTTCGCCCATCAACGCTCCCCGCACGAGGACGCGTTTCCGCTGCTGATCACCCATGGCTGGCCCGGCTCGGTGGTGGAGTTCCACAAGGTGATCGAGCCGCTGACCAACCCCACCGCCCATGGCGGGCGCGCCGAAGACGCCTTCCACGTCGTCTGCCCGTCCCTTCCCGGATACGGATTTTCCGGCAAGCCGAGCAGCACAGGCTGGGGAGTGGACAGGATCGCGCGGGCCTGGGAAACGCTGATGCAGAACCTGGGCTATCAGCGATACGGCGCCCAGGGCGGCGACTGGGGCGCGGCGGTCACCACCCAGATCGGCCGAAACGGCGGGCGCTGTGTGGCCATTCATCTCAATATGCCGATCGCCATGCCCACGCGTACAGCGCTGACCAACCCGACCGCGGCAGAACAAGAGGTGCTGGCAGCGTTGGCGTACCACCGGAAATGGGGAACCGGCTACTTCAAACAACAGTCCACCCGACCCCAGACCGTGGGCTACGGCCTGACCGATTCCCCGGTGGGACAACTGGCTTGGATCGTGGAGAAGTTCTGGGCATGGATGGACTGCGCGGGAAACCCGGAGAACATCCTCACCCGCGACGAGCTACTGGACAACGTCATGATGTATTGGGTAAACGCCGCCGCGGCGTCGTCGGCCCGCTTGTACTGGGAGAGTTTCAAGGTCTGGGGGCAGACCGAGCGGGTCGAACTGCCCACCGGTGTGGCGTCGTTTCCCAAGGAGGTGCTGCGTGCACCGCGCGCCTGGTGTGAACCGAACTACAACATCACCCACTGGACGACGATGCCGCGCGGTGGTCACTTCGCCGCGTTCGAACAGCCGGAATTGTTCGTCGGAGACGTCCGTGCGTTCTTCGCCACGGTGCGCTGACGCGACCGCGGCACAACCGGGCCGGCTGCGTGAAAAAGTTGTGCGCTAGCCGGGCAGGTTGCACCGGGGGCGTGGCAGGCTAGGGGACATGCATCTGGTTGACGGTCAGCGGGATCCGGCCGCAAGCTTTCCCTTGGCCCAGGCCGTCGACGACCAAGCCGAACGCCGGCGGGCCAATCGTGCGGTCGCCGTCAGCGCGGCCGGGCTGGGGTTGACAGGTCTGATCGAACTGGCGATAGCCCTGGTGTCCGGCTCGGTGGCCTTGCTCGGCGACGCACTGCACAACCTGTCCGATGTCTCCACGAGTCTGGTTGTGTTCGTTGGGTTTCGGAGCTCGCGCAAGTCGGCGAGCGAGCGCTACCCGTACGGTTTGGAGCGGGCCGAGGATCTCGCCGGGATTGGTGTGGCGCTGGTGATCTGGGCCAGCGCCGCGGTTGCCGGGACCGAAAGCGTCGGCAAGTTGCTGCGGCACGGCTCAACCCAGCATGTGGGCTGGGGGATCGCCGCCGCGGCGGTTGGCATTGTCGGCAATCAGCTGGTGGCCCGTTACAAGCTCGTTGTCGGGCGCCGGATTCAATCATCAACGATGATCGCCGATGCGAAGCATTCCTGGCTGGACGCGCTGTCCTCGGCGGGCGCGCTGCTGGGATTGTGTGGTGTCGCGATGGGGTGGGGATGGGCCGACGGGGTTGCCGGGCTTGCGGTGACGGGATTCATCTGCCATGTGGGTTGGGAGGTGAGCTCCGAGATCGGGCATCGCCTGCTCGATGGGGTAGACCCGGGCGTGGTGGACACCGCCGAAGCGGTCGCCGCCGCCATACCGGGAGTCGTTCACGCGCACGCGCGGGCCCGCTGGACCGGACGCACGCTACGCGTGGAGGTCGAGGGCTGGGTGGACCCCGCCATGTCGGTGGCCGACGCGGACGACATCGGCCGGCGGGTCGCCGACCAGCTTGGGGCCAGGTTGCCGCAGATGCGCAGTTTCAGCTGGGCCGCACGCGGTGTGCCGCTCGGCTAGCACCGCCGGTCGGCCTCGATCTAGACGACGCGCCACCCGCGGCGGGCGCGAAACCGCATATCCCACAGGTAAAGCTGATAGATCAAGATCCACGCCCGATGGGGGATGAGCCGGTCGGCCAGCCGTAGGGCGGCCAACAGCCACTCGAATCGGCTCTGCTGGGATTGCGACCAGTCCAACCGCATCATCGCGCGAAACTCCGGCGCCAAGAACCCCGTCGTCGCGAACAGGTTGAACGGCCCCGCCAGCGCCCGCAGCGGCCACGGCAGAAACGCCATCGAAGCCACCCCTCGGAGGTGTTCGCGCACCGGTGGGTCGATGTGCAGCTCATCGAGTGAGCGCTTCCAGTACTCGTCGAAGGCGATCCGGTCCGGCGGCCACATGCGCTCCGGCACTTGAAGGGTGGTGCCCAGCCGTTTGGCGTCGAGGTAGACCGAGTCGGCGGCGCCGTCATCGAGCGGTCCGTGCAGGAATTCGTGTTGCTCGACGAAGTAGCGGTACAAGCAGGCGGCCACCCACAGCTGCAATTTGGGATCGAAGGCGTTATAGGACACCGGACTCGACGAGGTGGACCGGACTTGCCGGTGTACCGAGTCCACCGCAGCGCGGATCAACGCGCGGTCGGACTCCGACCCGATGGTGGCAACCGCCAGGTAGGTGCCGGTGGTGCGGGCGCGCTTGAACGGATGCTTGTAGACGTTGCCGCTGTCCACCGGACTCTCCAGCACGCCATACCCGACGCCGGGCAACGACAGCTGCATGATCACGTTGGCGGCGGGCAGCAACAGCGCGGCCGGGTTCAACAGGTCGGCGACCCGGGTCGCGGGACGCTTCATCGGGATTCCTGACCCATGAGGATGAGTAGACCACGCGCCGGGGGGTGCCGTCATGGACTAGCCGAACGCGCGGGCCCGGTGGCCACCGGACGGCCATGTGAGACGCTGCCTGAGTGGTTGCGTCGGCACGGCAGGCCCGGACGGTCGGTGTCCTGGTGGGCTATCTGGCCGACCTGGTGCTGGGTGACCCACAGCGAGGTCATCCGGTCGCGGTGTTCGGGCGGCTGGCCGCGGGGTTGGAGCGGGCCAGCTATCGCGATACCAGGGTCGCCGGCGCGGTGCACGTTGGCGTGCTGGTTGGCGGGGTGGGCCTGCTGGGTGCGGTCTTGGGGCGCCCGGCCGGCAGGCCGTGGTCGGTCGCGGCGACGGCGATGGCGACCTGGTTATCGCTGGGCGGAACCTCGCTGGTGCGCACTGGCCGGGAAATGGCCGAGCTGTTGGGCCGCGGCGACCTCGATGCCGCCCGGCGGTTGCTGCCGTCGCTGTGTGGTCGCGATCCGGCTCAGCTGGACGTGCCGGATTTGACCCGCGCGGCCCTGGAATCGGTTGCCGAGAACACTTCCGACGCGCAGGTGGCGCCGCTGCTGTGGGCGGCGGTCGGCGGCGTGCCGGCGGTACTGGTATATCGCGCCGTCAACACCCTGGATGCGATGATCGGCTACCGCTCGCCGCGCTACCTGCGATTCGGTTGGGCCGCAGCGCGGCTGGATGATCTGGCCAACTACTTCGGGGCCCGCGTGACCGCGGGGCTGGTGGTGCTGTGCGCGCCGCTGGTCGGTGGGTCAGCGCTGGGCGCGGTGCGGGCCTGGC
The DNA here is from genome assembly GCF_002355775.1 of Mycobacterium ulcerans subsp. shinshuense. NCBI lineage: Bacteria > Bacillati > Actinomycetota > Actinomycetes > Mycobacteriales > Mycobacteriaceae > Mycobacterium > Mycobacterium ulcerans. The sequence goes on from NZ_AP017624.1 coordinate 2,207,669, forward strand.
GGCGCGACGCGGCGCGGCACCCCAGCCCCAACGCCGGGGTGGTCGAGGCCGCTTTTGCCGGGGCGCTCCGGGTGCGTCTGGGCGGGCCCACCCGGTACCACTTTGAGCTGCAGATTCGCCCCACCCTCGGGGACGGCGGTCAACCCACGGTCGATGACCTGCGCCGCGCCGTGACGTTGTCGCGGGCCGTGCAGGCCGCCGCGGCAGTGGGCGCCGGGCTCTTTGTCTACCGCCGGCGGCCGTAGCGGTCGGCGAGCTTTTGCTCGACGGTCATCTGTGTGTCCGCGGGCGGCGCATCCTCGCGGGCGCGTGTTTCGCGCCGGCGGGCCCGCAGTTCGGCGTAGGCGAAGTAGCCGAGTCCGATTGGCGCCAGAATGCCGAAGGCGATCCACTGGATGCCGTATGACAAGAACGGTCCGGAATCCAGATGCGGCAAGCCGATCAGACCGAGCCCGCCGGGTTGGTTTTCGACCAACTGCAGATAGGAGCCGGCCAACGGCACTCCGGTCAACGTGGAGATCTGCTTGGCGTTGATCGAGTACACCTGCTCGAAGCCGTCTCGGGAGAACGGCTCCTTGCCCGCCATGGTGGGCTCGAAGTCGCGCAGCCGTGCCGTGATGGTCAGGGTCTGGTCCGGGGCGCGGGGGATAGGCGGCACGTGCGAGCCCGGTTCGGGGCGGACGTACCCGCGGTCGACCAGGACGGTGGGTCCGCCGTCGACGGCGAACGGGGTCAGTACCTCAAACGCCTGGTCTCCGTCGACCACCCGCAGCCGGGCCAGCACCTGCACATCGGACAAATAGTGTCCGGTCGCCGTCACGCTGCGCCACTGCGCCTCGGGAGCTGACGAATCTTGCTGTGGCAGTAATGTTTTGACCGGAACCGCCGGCGAACTCAGGGCATGGTTGATCTGGCGGTTCTCCCGCGACGTCTTGGTGTTCTTTCCCAGCTGCCACGGCGCGAGCACCGTGAAGCACAGGTAGGTGAACGCGATGACCACCAGGGCCAGCGCTATTCACCCGGGCCGCAGCAGAAACGCCAGGCGTCGCATCACACCTTGCCGTCCTGCGCCAACTGTTCGTCCACCCAATCGTGCAAACCGGGCAGGGCGGCCTCGATGACGACGAGGACCTCCTCGAAGTCGTCATGGCCCCCGTAGTAGGGGTCCGCGACATCGAGAACGTAGACCCCCGACCGTGGGTCAAACGAACGCAACATCCGCAGCCTGCTCTCCTCCACGCCGAGCTGACGCAACTGCAGGGCGTGGTTGCGCCCCAGCGCGATGACCAGATCCGCCTCCAGGTGGTCCGTGCCGACCTGGGCGGCGCAGTGATCGGTGGGGTAGCCGTGGGAGTGCAGCACCTGCCTTGCCCGTTCGTCGGCCCGATTGCCGACGTGCCAGTTGCCGGTGCCGGCGCTGGTCACCCGCACCGCCTCGCCCAGCCCGCGTTCCCGCAGCTGGTGGGCGAACATCTTCTCGGCCATCGGCGAGCGACAGATGTTGCCGGTACACACGAAAGTGACGTGCAGCGTTGAGTCAGACACCTAACGCCTCCCGCAATTCGTCGACCGTGCCGGCATGCAGGGTGGCGCCGCTGTGGGTACCGGCGGCGAAGTCGGCCTTTCCGTAACCCCAGCCAACCACGACCGTGTCGATGCCATGGGCGGCCGCGCCCTCCACATCGTGGCTGCGGTCACCGACCATGAGCACCCGTTCGGGCAGCGGGTGCAGCTGGGCCAGCGCGTGGGCGAGCACCTCGGTCTTGCTGCGGCGTGCGCCGTCGCCGGTCGCGCCGGCGATCACCTCGAAATGCGCGTCGAGCCCGAAATGGGCGAGTACCCGCCGCGCCGTTGGCTCCAGCTTGCAGGTGGCCACCGCCAGCCGAACCCCGGCGGCACGCAGGTCGGCCAGCAACGGCGCGATCCCGTCGAACAGGGTGTTCATCGCCCAACCACGGGCACCGTATTCGGCCCGGAAGGCGGCGATCGCGTCCTCGACGCGGTCGCCGAGCTCCATGGCGTGAAAGGTGTCGTCCATCGGCGGGCCGACGATCTGGGCGACCAGGTCGCCGTCGGGAACGGCGGCACCGATGTGGTTGAGTGTGTGGCGGAAGCTGGCCACAATCCCGTGGGCCGAGTCGGTCAGGGTGCCGTCGAGATCGAAGATCACCAGCTGCGGCGTCCTCTCCGGGCACCGGGTGTCCTGCGGTGTGGCGCCGGGGTCAGCCGGTGAATCGGCTGCAATCGAACCTGTCACCACTCCATTGTCGTTGATGCGGCGGTCGGCGGGGTCGGCAGGAGCTGGCGAGACCGGCTTGAGCAGCCGAGTTTGGTCGGACCCGGCCGGTGCCCGGGACTCGCGGCCGCGCGGGTAGCCGTGTGCCAGGCAGGGGCGTAGTGCTCCGGATGCCTGGTTCTGTCACCGGCGCACTAGTGTTTTCTAGGTGGTGAGTCTGGACACGAGCCCGCTGGCGGCGGCGCGTTATCACGGGGATCAGGCCGCCACGCCCGGCATGCTGGATTTCGCCGTGAATGTCCGCCACCCGCACCCGCCGCACTGGCTGGTCGAACTGCTGGCGCAGCGGCTGACCACGCTGGCACGCTATCCCAGCATCGAGGACACCCAGCGCGCGCAGGATGCGGCGGCGCTGCGTCACCGCCGAACCCGCGCGGAGGTGCTGCCGCTGGCCGGGGCCGCCGAGGGTTTTGCCCTGTTGAGTAACCTGCGTCCGGTTCGGGCAGCAATCATCGCGCCGTCATTCACCGAGCCGGCCGCGGCCCTGAGCGCCACGGGGATCCCGGTGCACCATGTGGTGCTGGCGCCGCCGTTCCGCCTGGAGGAAGCCGCGGTCCCCGACGATGCCGACCTTGTCGTCGTCGGCAATCCGACCAACCCGACCTCGGTGTTGCACAGCCGCGAGCAGCTGCTGGCATTGCGCAGGCCGGGCCGGATCCTGGTGGTCGACGAGGCGTTCGCGGACGCTGTTCCCGGCGAGCCGCAGTCGCTGGCCGGCGACTGCCTGCCCGACGTGCTGGTGCTGCGCAGCCTGACCAAGACGTGGTCACTGGCGGGTCTGCGGGTGGGGTACGCCCTTGGCACGCCGGACCTGCTGGACCGGCTGACCCGGATGCGGGCCCACTGGCCGGTGGGCACCCTGCCGTTGACGGCCATCGCGGCCTGCTGCACGCCCGAAGCGGTGGCCGAGGCCGCCGCCGATGCTCGACTGCTGCTGGCAGCGCGGGCCGAGATGGTCAGCGGCCTCGGCTCGGTTGGTGCCAGCGTGGTCGATGGCTGCGCACCGTTTGTCTTGTTCAGCGTCCCCGATGCCGATGAGCTCCGCAAACGGCTGCATCAGCGCGGAATCGCGATCCGCCGCTGCGACACCTTCGTCGGCTTGGACGACGGGTATCTGCGCGCGGCGGTGCGGCCCGAATGGCCGCAGCTGGTCGATGCCATCGCCGAAGTCAGGCAGGCCGGCCGCAGCGGGAGGCGACGATGAGCGTTCGGCTCGCTGACGTCATCGAAGTGCTCGACGGCGCATATCCGCCGCGTCTTGCCGAGTCCTGGGATTCGGTCGGCCTGGTGTGTGGAGATCCCGGGGAGCCGGTGGAATCGGTGACGGTCGCGGTGGACGCCACACCGGTGGTTGTCGATGAGGTTCCGGAGCGCGGGTTGCTGCTGGCCCATCACCCGTTGCTGTTGCGCGGGGTCGATACGGTGGCCGCCAATACCGCCAAGGGTGCGCTAATCCACCGTTTGATCCGGACGGGTCGCTCGCTGTTCACCGCGCACACCAACGCCGACTCGGCATCGCCGGGGATGTCCGACGCGCTGGCCCAAGCGCTGGGACTGACCGTCGAATCCGTGCTCGCCCGGTCGCCAAGCGTGGCCGAGCTGGACAAGTGGGTTATCTACGTGCCGCGCGAGCACACAGAACCCGTGCAGGCGGCGATCTTTGACGCTGGCGCCGGACATATCGGTGACTACTCGCATTGCAGCTGGAGCGTTACGGGCATCGGGCAGTTCCTCCCGCTGGACGGCGCGTCACCGGCGATCGGCAGCGTCGGCACCGTCGAACGAGTCACCGAGGACCGGGTCGAGGTCATCGCACCCGCGCGCGCCCGTGCCGCCGTGCTGTCGGCCATGCGAGCCGCGCACCCGTACGAAGAGCCGGCATTCGACATTCTTGCGCTGGTGCCACCACCGGCCGACGTCGGGTTGGGGCGCATCGGTACGCTGGACCGGCCGCAAACCTTGCGCGACTTCGTCTCTCGCGTCGGCGCCGTGCTACCGCAGACGTCCTGGGGAGTGCGCGCGGCGGGGGACCCCGAGATGCTGGTGACGCGGGTGGCGGTGTGCGGTGGCGCCGGCGATTCACTACTGGGCGCGGCGGCCGCGGCGGACGTCCAGGCCTACCTCACCGCAGATCTGCGCCACCATCCTGCCGACGAACATCGCCGCGCCTCCGCGGTCGCGTTGATCGACGTCGCGCATTGGGCAAGCGAGTTCCCTTGGTGCGGCCAGGCGGCCGAGGTACTGCGGTCCCATTTCGGTGAGGCGCTGCCGGTGCGGGTATGCCCGGTGCGTACCGACCCGTGGAACGTTGCAGCAAGCCGCGAGAACGACAGCTGAGAATAGGACCGGGAGATCAGATATGAAGGCCGAAGCGGCACAGCAGCGTTCGCTATTGGAGTTGGCGAAGCTCGATGTTGAGCTGTCACGGATCGCCCATCGGTCCACCCATCTGCCCGAGGGGTCCGCTTTCGAGCAGGTTCGGGTTCAGCACGAGGCGGTCAGTGACCGACTCGCTGCGGTGCGAATCGCGTTGGAGGACTTGGACGCCCAGGTTTCACGCCTAGAAGACGAGATCGACGCGGTACGTAAGCGTGAAGACCGGGACCGGTCATTGCTCACCTCGGGGGCTGTGGATGCCAAGCAATTGGCTGACCTGCAGCACGAGCTGGATACCCTGGAACGCCGCCAGGCCAGTCTGGAAGATTCGCTGTTGGAGGTGATGGAGCGCCGCGAGGAGTTGCAGGCGCAACAGAACACCGAGATTGCGGCGCTCGAAGTCCTGCAAGCCGAACTGACCGCTGCCCAGCAGTCCGTCGATGCCGCCCTGGCCGAACTCGACCAATCCCGTCAAGAACATTCATCGCGACGCGACACGCTGGCCGCATCGTTGAATCCCGATCTTGCCGCGCTCTACGAACGGCTGCGGGCCGGCGGCGAGCCAGGCGCGGGGCAGTTGCAGGGCCACCGTTGCGGTGCCTGCCGTATTGAGATCGGCCGCAGCGAATTGGCTCGTATCTCGGCGGCCGCCGAGGACGAGGTGGTTCGGTGTCCGGAATGCGCCGCGATCCTCTTACGGATCAAGGGACCCGAGCTGTGAAAGTCATCATCGAAGCTGATGGTGGATCGCGTGGTAACCCGGGGCCGGCCGGATACGGCGCAGTGGTGTGGACCGCGGACCGTTCGACCGTGTTGGCGGAGAGCAAACAGGCGATCGGCCGCGCCACCAACAACGTCGCTGAATACCGCGGTCTGATAGCCGGTTTGGACGACGCCGTCAAGCTGGGTGCCACCGAAGTGTCGGTCCTGATGGATTCCAAACTGGTGGTCGAGCAGATGTGCGGGCGCTGGAAGGTCAAGCACCCGGACCTGGTGGAACTGCACGGGCAGGCGCGCGAGCTGGCAGGGCAATTCCGCCGGATCAGCTACGCGTGGATTCCGCGGGCCCGCAATGCGCATGCCGACCGGCTGGCCAACGAAGCGATGGACGCCGCGGTTCGCACCAATCGGCGTGGCGAACCCGGTACCGTGGCGGTGGCCGCCGTCGCCGACCCCGCCAACACGGCGCCTGTCCAAACCCCGGCAGCTCCCGGATGGACCGGTAGACGCGATACGGCCACCAGGCTGCTGCTGCTGCGACATGGTCAGACCGAACTGTCGGTGCAACGCCGCTATTCCGGGCGCGGCAACCCGGCGCTCAACGAAGTCGGTTGGCGCCAAGCCGGTTTGGCCGCCCGCTACATCGCGCACCGCGGCGGAATTGCTGCGGTGGTGTCCTCGCCTTTGCAGCGTGCCTATGATACGGCGACGACGGCGGCCCGAGCCCTCGGGCTGGACGTGACGGTGGACGAAGACCTGGTCGAAACGGACTTCGGGGACTGGGAAGGCATGACTTTCGCGGAGGCCGCCAACCGCGACCCCGACCTGCACCATCGTTGGCTCAACGACACCAGCATCACGCCGCCGGGCGGTGAGAGCTTCGATGAAGTGCTGCGGCGGGTTCGGCGCGGACGCGACCGGATGATCTCCCGGTATGAAGGCACGACCGTGCTGGTGGTCTCACACGTCACGCCCATCAAGATGTTGCTGCGACTCGCGCTCGATGTCGGCTCCGAGGTCCTCTACCGGCTGCATCTTGATCTGGCGTCGCTGAGCATCGCCGAGTTCTATGCCGACGGCGCGTCGTCGGTGCGGCTGGTCAACCAGACCGGCTACCTGTAGCAGCGCCGCCGTCAACGATCGGGCCAGGCGGCTGGGTTCGACGGCGTCTGTTGGCCGCGATTTTGCGTAGCGGGTAGCGTATGTTCCGCGGACGAGTTGGCTGGGCGGCCGCGGCTCGGGTTGGGCTCGTGTTGTCACGAGTTCAGCGCCGAATCGAGGAAAGTCCGGACTTCACAGAGCTGGGTGATTGCTAACAGCAATCCGAGGTGACTCGCGGGAAAGTGCCACAGAAAACAGACCGCCACCCTCACGGTGGTAAGGGTGAAACGGTGCGGTAAGAGCGCACCAGCACCCCGGGTGACCGGGGTGGCTAGGCAAACCCCACCCGAAGCAAGGTCAAGAAGGCCGTACCGTAGGTGCGGCCGGGCAGGCGTTTGAGGGCTGCTCGCCCGAGTCTGCGGGTAGGCCGCTCGAGGTACCCGGCAACGGTGTGCCCAGATGGATGGTCGCCGCCGCGCCGCCGCTGGTTCAGCCGCGGCGGTGTGGAACAGAATCCGGCTTACAGGCCAACTCGTCCGCCTTACGTTTACGACCTGCATATTCAGCTAGCCGGAGCCGCCTCCGTCCGCAGCAGATCCGAGTACCGAATCAATTGCGTCCCGCGTCCGGTTGTCGGAATCGGGCCGCAGGCGGCTGTAGGCGGGACTGTGGGACGGAGTTTGCTGATCCGGCGATGTGCACCGCTGGTCGCCAAGAAGGTCAGCGGCGACGACGGGCGCCGGTGCCTTGGGGGGCAAGCTTCGGTGGGTTGCCTTTCGCTGGTTTGCCGTTGGTTAATTAGCCTCACGAGTTAGTGACTTAGGTCCTTAAGAGCATGGGGCTTCTGTCACCGGACCGTGGATTTGCTGCGATCATCGGAATGGGCGGGCGTAGCGTCTCGGAAAAGTCGGAGAAGGCCGAAAATTGTTTCCTTCGGACTTGGGCCGCCCGGTCGTGATGGGGATTGACGAGTGTCAGCTTTTGTTTATGCCGCACCCGAGGAGTTAGCTGCAGCGTCTTCCAGCTTGAGCAGCCTGGGGTCGTCGATCAGGGAGGCGCATGCGGCGTCGGCGGGCTTGACGACATCGATTGCGGCGGCGGCTGAGGATGAAGTGTCGGCGGCGGTCGCAAAGTTGTTTGGTGGTTACGCCCAGCAGTTTCAGGCGCTGGGCGCGCAGGCGTCGCTGTTTCATGACCAGTTCGTGCAGGCGCTGAATGGCGGTGGGTTCTTGTATGCGGCCACCGAGGCCACCAGCGCGTCGCCGCTGCAAGCGGCAGCCGCTGGGGCCGTGGGGGTGCAAGACGCCATCAATGCGCCGTTCCTGCAGTTCACCGGGCGCCCGTTGGTTGGGCCGGGTACCGATGGGGCGCCGGGCACCGGGCAGGCCGGTGGGCCCGGTGGATGGTTGTGGGGCGATGGCGGCGATGGCGGATCGGGCACGCCGGGTACGGCCACCAGCCCGGCCGGTGGCGCGGGCGGGGCCGGTGGGTCGGCGTTCCTGTTCGGCTCCGGCGGTCACGGTGGATCCGGCGGGACCGCCTATGCGGGCAGCGGCGCGGTCGGCGGGACCGGAGGCAACGGTGGTGCCGGTGGGCTGATCTTCGGCGGCGGCGGGGCCGGCGGTGTCGGCGGGCTGGGTGCGGCCGGTTCAGCCACCGCGGCGCCCGGCATGGGTGGTCACGGCGGGGCCGGCGGCACCAGCTATCAGCTGGGTGGAGCCGCCGGTGCCGGTGGTGCCGGCGGGCAGGGCGGCCTCGGCTATGACGCAGCCGCCGACCCGATGGCCGCAGCCGGCGCGTCCGGCGGCCACGGCGGCCCCGGCGGGGTCGGTGGCGTCGGTGGCCGCGCGGTCGGGCTGTTCGGGAGCGGCGGGGGCGGCGGTGCCGGCGGGGACGGCGGCGTGGGTGGCACCGGCGCGCAGGGCGCCCCGGGCACGCAGTCCTTCTCGGCCGGCACCGGCGGTAACGGTGGTGACGGCGGCTCCGGCGGCGTCGCCGGGGCCGGTGGCTCCGGCGGATTCCTCGGTTCCGCTGGCGCCACAGGCGGCGCCGGTGACGGCGGCAGGGGCGGCACCGGCGGGTTGGGCGGCGTCGGTACCTCCACGAACGGGGGCGCGGCCGGCGGTACCGGCGGCAGGGGCGGCCTTTCCGGCGGCCACCAGCGGCGGGCCGGGCTACGGCGGTGGCGGCGGTGGCGGCGGCGGGGGCGCCAGGGTGCTACCCATCAGCGGCGGCATTACCAGCGGTACCGCCACCGGTGGTGAGGGCGGCGTCGGCGGCGCCGGTACCACCGTGGCCGCCGGCGGGGTTGGCGGCCACGGAGGCAACGCCACCCTCGCCGCCAGCGATGCCGGCAGCTCCGCCGACGGTACCGCCACCGGCGGGGCCGGTGGGGCCGGCGGCACCAACTACGCCAGCGGCGGCCGCGGAGGCGACGCCACCATCAGCACCAGCGGGGGCGGCACCATCACCGGCGGCACGGCGACCGGCGGCGTCGGGGGTGCGGGCACCACCGGCGGCAGCGGCGGCGGCGGCGGTAGCGGCGCCCTATTTGCCAACGGTGCCGGCAGCTCCGCCAGCGGCAGCGCCATCGGAGGCTATGGGGGCGTGGGCACCACCGGCGGCGTTGGCGGCTACGCCCAGGTCAGTGCTTCTAACGGCGGCACCGCCACGGGCACGGTCAGCGGCGGCGTCGGGGGTGCGGGCACCACCGGCGGCCACGGCGGAGGCGGCGGCAACGCCTTCCACCGGGCTAACGGCGCGGGCAGCTCCGCCAGCGGCATCTCCATCGGCGGCGCCGGGGGCGCGGGCACCGCCGGCGGCTACGGCGGCAGCGGAAACTACGCCTCGATCAGAGGTTATAGCGGCGCCACCGTCACTGACGGCACGGCCACCGGCGGCGGCGGTGGCGCGGGCACCGGCGGCCGCGGCGGCTTAGGAGGCAGCGCCACCCTGTTTGCCAACGGGGCGGGCAGCTCCGTCGCCACTGGCGCCGCCACCGGCGGGGTCGGCGGGGCCGGCTCCACCGGCGGCATCGGCGGCGCCGGAAACATCGCCCGAATCACGGCCATCGGGGGCGGCACCGTCACTAGCAGCGCCACCAACGGCGGGGCCGGCGGTGACGGCATCACCGACGGCATCGGCGGCAACGGCGGGGGATCCACCTTCACCGCAAACACCGGCGGCACCATCGACACCAGCACCGGCACTGGCGGCAACGGCGGTAGCGGCACCGGCCTGGGCAACACCGGCGGCAACGGCGGGGCCGCCGACCTCACAGCTCCCCCCGACTGGATGGGAGTGGACCTTTTCGGTACGCCCGGCGCGAATGTGCCGTGACAGTTCGCCGCTGATCGAAACGCCACCACGGCCTGGTCGAGATGGCTGGGAGAGAGCAAACCTCACACGACCGTCAGCCCGGCCGGAATCCTCTCCGGGTCGCGCCAGAAGGCGTCGTGGGTGAAGCGGTTGAACAGATCCGGCGGTAGCAACGTGTCGCGCGGTTCGGCCGTGACCGTGGGGCGCACGGTGTGCAACCCCGGTGTCCCGGCGCGCTCGTCGAACTCGGTGACGTCGTACTCGACATGGCCGAAACCGTGCTCGAACACCGGCTCACCCAGAAACGCGTAGGTGGCTTGCATCGCCTTGGCCGGGTCGGTGCTCAGGGTTTCGTACTGCAGCAACAGAAGTCGATCTCGTTGCGCGCCGTAGCACGCCTGCCGCAGGGCATCGTAGGGACCGCCGACCATGCCGTCGGGCGCCACCACACTTGTGGCGCGGCTAAACACCGTGCCGCCGGCGCTGTAGTTGAAAATCGACGACGGGCTAAAGACGTTGTGTTGAATCAACCGCTCGATGCTGTCCACCACCCACTGCAGTTCACGCACGCAGGCAATCACTTTCGCATCGGGAAACAGCCGCGCAATCGCGGGCATCCACGCACGCCAGCCGCGGTTGGTGTCAAAGATCACCTCGGCGGTGCAGTCCGCATAAAAGTCGTTGAACAACCCGCGCAGGATGCGCTCGCGCTTGGCGTCATCGATGAACACCGAAAACTCGTTGCGCCCACTCATTTCGTCGAGCAGGGCGCCGAACAGGCCGGCCAGCGGACCCGACATTCCGGCCTGGAACCGCGGGTTTTGCCGCAGCAACGCGGCCAGCAACGTCGAATCCGAACGCGGCAGACCGGAGATGAAATGAATGGCTTTCACGGCACACTCCCGACTTGGCTTCCGCGCCATGACCTGCCCTGCGGACGTCTACCTCGTGTGATGCCGTCATTCTAACCGATCGTAAATTCCTTTCGTTGGATGATCGCGCATGAACGCGGCCGCCCGCCATGAGCCAGGCTCATCAAGATCGGTCTGCGGGAACACGGGGGCTGGGCCGGCGGAGGTTCTGGCTTCGGTGGGTGATGTTGCGCCGTCGCGGTGATGGTTGCGGTGGTGCTGGCCGCGGATTCAGAACCCGTGCCGCACGATTCAGTACCGCACCGACGTAATCCCCATCGCGCAGCCCGGCTTCGCCGGTCGCGATGCCCATCGGTGCCGGCAGCTCCAGCGCCCGCTGGGCAGCCACCGCCGACGTGATCGAGACGCCGGGATTGTCGGCCGACTCTGCGACAGCCGCGCGCGAGCTGGCGCTGATCCGTGGCGGTGCCACACCCGGCAGCTTCACCGTGACGCGGCCAGCTGTGCCCGCCTGATGACCAACGTGTTGGGCCTGCTCGCACTACTGGCCTTCGCTTTGTTCGTCGGAGCCCTGATGCTGCGCGTGGGATGGCGTTTGACTTGCCCACCCGCGCTCAGCGTCGGGTCTTGCGTACCGACTTGTCGAGCCGGTGCAGGGCGGCGTCGAGCCGCTGCCGGCAACCCTCGGCCAGATCGCTCTCCCGCTGATACAGCAGACCGTAGGTAAAGGTGTCCTGGCCCGCGGCGTGCGCCGCATCGGTCTCGTGGAGCAGGTGCTCTCGGCTGACTACGCTGTCCTGGTGATCGCCGAGCAGCGTCTGGATGGCCTTGGCCTGGCTGGAGACCTGGACGGCTCCGGTGGCCGCGGCGGTGTAGCGCAGCCTCTTGGCGCGATTGCGGATTCGGTGCAGCGCCTCGTTGGGGCCGAGGTGGGCACCCGCGTCCACGGCGGCAGACTCGGCCGGCGAACTTGGCTCCTTGGCGGCCGCCTTGGCGAGTTTGGCGGCCTTGCGGACCCGTCGGTAGGCCGCCTCGATACTCGGGGGTGGGGCCGGCTCAGCCCCCGCGGCGGCGGTGTCGGCCGGATACGCGGCCGCGATGGCGTCGAGGGCATCGAGCAGGCGGAAGTAGCGCTTGGGCCGCATGGCCACCAGCGACCGCCGCAGCCCGGCGTGGTAGCGGTGCCGGGCCCCGTCGACCAGACGCTCGTAGACGGGTCCGCGCACCAGCGTCGGGTCTAGCCTCTCCAGGGCATGCTGGTAGCGCTGGCCAAGCACCTCGGCATCACGGGCCACCCCCAGCACGGCGGCGAGTTCGCGCAGCTCGTCGAGAACCCACGCCTTGTCGGCCAATCCGAACGAATCCTGCGAATCCGCGAGCAGGCTGCGAATCTTGCGCGTGGTTACCCGCATCTGATGGACGGAATCGTCGACGTCGGTGCGCACGGCGCGATCCCATACCAGCAGCTCCGCAACGTAGCGGGCCACCGCGCGGCGCACCGGATCCGCCGGTTCGGGCCGGCCCGCCCACGGCGAGGTCGAGCCCAGCACCCGAGCCAGCTTGGAGCCGTGCCCAGCCGGTGCCGCTCCGGTGTCAAGCAGCCGGTTGCTCAGCCGGTCCAGCAGTTCGCGACTGGCGCTCTGGCTCGGGTCCGAAAGCTCCAGCTCCCACTCGCGCCACTGTTGTTGCGCCGGTTCGGCATCCGGACCGGCACCAGCCGACCAGGCGGTGACGTGGTCATCGCAGAACTCCGCGAGCGGTGCTCCGTCAACGCCGTATAAGAACTGGCTCGCGCGCTGTGTGCTGATGCGCGCGACCGGCTGCAGCGGGCGATCACGCACGATCGCCAACACCACATCGAGCAGCTCCGCCGGAACGCGGTGTTGGGTCGGCGCCCCCAAGGACCCGGATGTGTCCGGCTCCGTGATCGGCGCATGCAGCTCGGTGCGGGCGTCACCACCGGCCGGCAGCTTGAGATGCCAGCCGGCGTCGGAGCCACCGGTGCGCCGCCGCAGGGTGATCCGATTGCTCGCGAGGTCCTGGTCTGCGGTGTCGAAATACACCGCATCCAGCGCCTGGACCGGCTTCCTTTCCACACGAGCCACCGCCGCAATGCCTTCGAACGAGGGCGATACCGTCGACTCGACGACGTCGAACTTGCACTCGACCTCCAAGTGACGCGCCGTCTTCGGCGCCTTTACAGGCATTTTCGCCTCCGGTCAGGCCACAGATCCGCGGACATGAAATCGTGGATAGGCATCATAGAGTGCCACACCGAGGTGACGCGTGAGCCTCAAGGTTCGGTTGCCGACGCCACACACCATTCGGTTCCTGCGCCGGCCCGAAAGCACCTATCGTGTGCGATGCGGGCCGTCCCGGCGGCCTTCGGTTACTTGATGAAGGAGTCGTTCATGGTGTTGTTCGGTGCTGCCAGATCGCGCCTGGTCGCCGGTGGGATCGTTGCCGGCGCGATGTTCCTGGGTGCAGCCGGCTTCGCGTCCGCGGTCGCCGGGGCAGATCCGGATGATCCCGCTCCCGTTCCCGCACCGGCACCGCCGAACTGCACGGCGGCGGACCTGGCCGGGGTGTCTGCCGGGGTTGCCGCAGCGACTTCGGTGTACCTGTTCAGCCATCCCGAGGTCAACGACTACTTCACCGGTCTGCGAGGTCAGCCTCGCGACGACATCCGTGACCAACTGCAGCAGTACATGGACGCCAACCCCGGCGTACACGCCGAGCTACAGGGCATTCGCCAGCCGCTGACCGACTTTCGGGATCGGTGTCAGCAGTAGGGGAGAATCAGAAGCAGTGCTCCTCGGCGGGAAATACGCCACCGGCCACGTCTTGCGCGTATTGCACCGCGGCGCGGCGTAATTCGCCGCCGACATCCGCGTAGCGCTTGACGAATCGGGGGGCCTTGCCGCTGCTGAGGCCGGCCATGTCCTGCCAAACCAGGACCTGGCCGTCGCAGCTCGGGCCGGCGCCGATTCCGATGGTCGGGATGGTGAGCTTGCCGGTGATCTGGGTGGCCAATTCCGCGGGCACCATTTCCATCACTACCGAGAATGCCCCGGCTTCGGCGACGGCGATCGCGTCGGCGATCGTTTGTTCCGCGGCGTCACCGCGGCCCTGCACCCGGAACCCGCCCAAGGTGTTCACGCTCTGTGGGGTGAAGCCGATGTGGGCCATCACCGGGATGCCCGCCGCGGTCAGGCACGCGATCTGCTCGGCCACCCGCTCGCCGCCCTCGAGCTTGACGGCATGGGCACCGGCTTCCTTCATGAATCGGGTGGCCGCCGCCAGCGCGGCCGAAGGTCCGGACTCGTAGCTGCCGAACGGCAGGTCGGCGACGACCAACGCGTGCGGGGCGCCGCGCACCACACCGCGCACGAGGGGAATCAGCTCATCAATCGAGATCGGCACCGTGGTGTCGTAGCCGTACACGACGTTGGCGGCGGAGTCGCCGACCAATAGAACCGGGATGCCTGCGTCGTCGAAGGCCCGCGCGGTCGAGTAGTCATAGACCGTGAGCATGGCCCACTTGTGGCCTTCGGCTTTCCATTTCTGCAGGTGGTGGGTTCGCACCTTGGTCCGCGGCGCGCTGGCCGCGGAAGGCGACGACTCACCGGCGGGCACCGGCGGGCACGCGCCATAGACATTTTGCTCAGACTGCTCAGACATCATTGTCCCTAGCTGTTGGTCGGGTAGATCCTCGTGGCCCTCAGCACAAGCTGATATCCGGGTCCCCGGGTTCATCTGACCTGGCTAGTCTGCCATTTCTTACGCACGGATGCACTGTGAGCCCGCGCACGGCCTACCATCGGCGGAATGCAGCGGCTTAGTGGCCTCGACGCCAGCTTCTTGTACCTGGGAACCTCGAATCAGCCGATGCACGTCTGCTCGATCATGGAGCTGGACACGTCGACGATGCCCGGCGGCTACACGTTCGACCGGCTGCAGGACGCGTTGGCACTGCGGATCAAGGCGATGCCGGAATTCCGCGAAAAGCTGGCCAACAGCGCACTGAACCTCGATCACCCGGTATGGGTGGACGACGAGGACTTCCAGCTGCATCGGCATCTGCACCGTATCGGCCTGCCCCCACCGGGGGGCCGGGCCGAGCTCTCCCAAATCTGCGGCCACATCGCCTCACTGCCGTTGGACCGCAGCCGCCCGCTCTGGGAGATGTGGGTGATCGAAGGAGTGGCAGGCACCGACGGCCACCACGACGGGCGCCTGGCGGTCCTGACCAAGGTGCACCATGCCGCGGTCGACGGCGTGACCGGTGCCAACCTGATGTCGCAGCTGTGCACCACCGAAGCCGACGCTCCCGCCCCGGATCCGGTCGACGGGGTCGGCGGTGCCACCGATTGGTAGATCGCCGCCGGGGGCCTGCTCAGGTTCGCCACCCGGCCGTTGCAGCTGGCCAATGTGGTGCCCGAAACGGTGTCCTCGGTGGTGTCCACCCTGCTGCGGGCGCGCGAAGGCCTGACCATGGCGCGTCCATTCACCGCGCCGCGCACGGTGTTCAACGCCCGCGTCAGCGGCCGGCGCGCCGTTGCCTACGCGGAGCTGGATCTCGAGGACATCAAGGCGGTGAAGAATCACTTCGGCGTCAAGGTCAACGACGTGGTGATGGGGCTGGTCTCCGGCGTGCTGCGCAATTACCTGGCGGACCGGGACGCACTGCCCACGTCGTCGTTGGTGGCGTCGGTGCCGGTGTCGGTGCACGGCAAGTCCGACCGTCCCGGCCGTAACCAGGTATCGGCGATGTTTTCCAGCCTGCACACCGAGATCGCCGATCCGGCCGAGCGGCTGAACGCCATCGCGCACGGCAATACGGTTGCCAAGGGCCACAGTTCGGCGATCGGCGCCACGCTGCTTCAAGACTGGTCGCAATTTGCCGCGCCGGCGGTCTTCGGCGCCGCCATGCGTGTCTATGCAAGCAGCCGGCTGACCGAAAGCCTGCCCGTGCACAACCTGGTGGTCTCCAATGTGCCGGGCCCGCAGCTGCCCCTGTACATGCTGGGATGTGAGGTCAAGGCGATGTACCCGCCGGGGCCCATCTTCCACGGTTCGGGCCTCAACGTCACGGTGATGTCGCTGAACGGCAAACTCGACGTCGGGCTGGTGGCCTGCCCGGAGCTGCTTCCGGATTTGTGGCAAATGGCCGACGAATTCGCCACCGTAATGGAAGAACTGCTGGCCGAGACCGGATGACGGGCGCGGTGACGGTGGTTAACCAGCATTTACCGTGTTCTCTGGCACCATAGGTTGCCATGTTCCTGTCTCGCCGCGACAAGCTCGCGCGAATGCTGCTGATATGGACCGCGATCGCCAGCGTGGCGCTCGTCCTGACCGGCTGCATCCGCGTCGTTGGCGGGCACGCCCGCATGGCCGAGCCGAAGCTCGGCCAGCCGATCCAGTGGTCACCGTGCCGCAGCTCCAATCCGAACGTGAAGATTCCCGGCGGAGCGCTGTGCGGCAAACTCGCCGTGCCGGTCGACTACCGCCAACCCCGCGGCGATGTCGCGGCGCTGGCGTTGATTCGCTTTCCGGCCACGGGCGACAAAATCGGTTCCTTGGTGATCAACCCCGGCGGGCCCGGTGAATCCGGCATCGAGGCAGCGCTCGGCGTCTTCCAGACGTTGCCCAAGCGCGTCCACGAGCGCTTCGACCTGGTTGGATTCGACCCACGCGGAGTGGCGTCCTCGCGTCCCGCGTTGTGGTGCAACTCCGACGCGGACAACGACCGGTTGCGCGCGGAGCCGCAGGTCGACTACAGCGAGGCCGGCGTCGCGCGGATGGAGGAGGAAACCAAGCAGTTCGTTGCCCGCTGTGTCGGCAAGATGGGCAAGAACTTCCTGGAAAACGTCGGCACGGTCAACGTGGCACGGGACCTCGATGCCATCCGCGCGGCGCTCGGCGATGACAAGCTGACCTACCTCGGCTACTCCTACGGCACCCGGATCGGTTCGGCGTATGCCGAGGCCTACCCGCAACGGGTGCGGGCGATGATCCTCGACGGTGCGGTCGACCCGAATGCCGATCCCATAGAGGCGGACCTGCGGCAGGCCAAGGGGTTTCAGGAAGCGTTCAACGACTATGCCGCCGACTGCGCCGAGAACGACAGCTGCCCATTGGGTACCGACCCGGCCAAGGCCGTCGCCGTCTACCACAGCCTGGTCGACAAGCTCGTCGACCCGAACAACCTGCAGGTGAGCAGGCCGGCTCGGACCAAGGACCCGCGCGGGCTCAGCTACAGCGACGCCATCGTGGGCACCATCATGGCGCTGTATTCGCCCAACCTGTGGCAGCACCTGACCGACGGCCTCACCGAGCTGACCGAGGATCGTGGTGACACCCTGCTGGCCCTGGCCGACATGTACATGCGTCGCGACTCGCACGGCCACTACACCAACGCCACCGACGCGCGTGTGGCGATCAACTGTGTTGACCAGCCACCCATCACCGATCGCGCCAAGATCGTGGACGAAGACCGCCGCTCGCGCGAGATCGCGCCGTTCATGAGCTACGGGAAGTTCACTGGCCACGCCCCCCTCGGCACCTGCGCGTTCTGGCCGGTCCCTCCGACCAGCAAGCCCCACGCGGTGTCGGTGCCGGGCTTGGTGCCGACCGTGATCGTGTCCACCACCCACGACCCGGCCACGCCGTACAAGGCCGGGGTGGATCTGGCGAACCAGCTGCATGGTTCGTTGCTCACTTTCGCCGGAACCCAACACACGGTGGTGTTCCAGGGCGACAGCTGCATCGACGACTACGTCACGGCTTATCTGATCGGCGGCACCACGCCACCGCGCGGCGCGAAGTGCTAGGCGTGCGATAACACCGGGTAACCAGCTCCGCGCCGGACGCCGCGGTTAGGGACTATTGGCCCTAGGGCGGTGCAGCGGCGGCCCGGAATACTTGGGCGGCTTGTCCAAAGCTATTCGGTCACCGTTGCCTTTGGAGCTGATCAATGACCACCGAAGCGCCGCCTGCCCGCGATCTCGAAGCCCGCCGGCCATTTCCGCCGCGAATGGGACCCAAAGGCAGCCTGATCTATAAGATCATCACCACCACCGACCACAAGATGATCGGCATCATGTACATGGTCGCCTGCTTCATCTTCTTCTTCATCGGCGGCTTGATGGCGTTGCTGATGCGCGCGGAGCTCGCCACACCGGGGCTACAGTTCCTGTCCAACGAGCAGTACAACCAGCTGTTCACCATGCACGGCACCGCCATGCTGCTGTTCTACGCGACCCCGGTGGTGTTCGGATTCGCCAATCTGGTTCTGCCCTTGCAGATCGGCGCACCCGACGTGGCCTTCCCGCGGCTCAACGCATTGTCGTTCTGGCTCTTTGTCTTTGGCGCGTTGATCGCCTTGAGTGGATTCATCGTGCCCGGAGGCGCCGCCGACTTCGGGTGGACCGCCTACACGCCACTGTCCAACGCCGCTCACAGTCCCGGTGTGGGGCCGGACCTTTGGATTCTGGGCCTGGCGGTCGGTGGACTGGGCACCATCCTCGGGGGAGTCAACATGCTGACCACCGTGGTGTGCCTGCGTGCTCCGGGAATGACGATGTTCCGGATGCCGATCTTCACCTGGAACATCATGGTCACGAGCTTGCTTGTGCTGATGATCTTCCCGCTGTTGACCGCGGCGCTGTTCGGTTTGGCCGCCGACCGTCACCTCGGCGCCCACATCTACGACCCCGCCAACGGTGGGGTCATTCTGTTTCAGCACCTGTTCTGGTTCTTCGGGCACCCCGAGGTGTATGTCATCGCACTGCCGTTCTTCGGGATCGTGTCCGAGGTGATCCCGGTGTTCAGTCGCAAGCCGATCTTCGGTTATACGACGCTGGTCTACGCGACACTGTCGATTGCGGCACTGTCCGTGGCGGTTTGGGCCCACCACATGTTCGCCACCGGGGCCGTGCTGCTGCCCTTCTTTTCGTTCATGACGTTTCTGATCGCGGTGCCGACCGGTCTGAAATTCTTCAACTGGATCGGCACCATGTGGCGGGGTCAGCTGACGTTCGAATCACCGATGCTGTTCTCGCTGGGATTCCTGGCCACCTTCCTGGCCGGCGGGCTGACCGGCGTGTTGCTGGCCAGCCCGCCGCTGGACTTTCACGTCAGCGACACCTATTTCGTGGTTGCCCATTTCCACTACACGCTGTTCGGGACCATCGTGTTCGCCACCTATGCGGGCATCTATTTCTGGTTCCCCAAGATGACCGGGCGCCTGCTCGACGAGCGGCTGGCCAAGTTTCACTTCTGGCTGACCTTCCTCGGGTTCCACGCCACCTTCTTGGTCCAGCACTGGCTGGGCAATTCGGGGATGCCGCGTCGGTATGCGGACTACCTGCCCACCGACGGCTTCCAGACGCTCAACGTCATCTCCACGATCGGAGCATTCACCCTCGGTGTCTCGGTGCTGCCGTTTGTATGGAATGTGTTCAAGAGCTGGCGCTTTGGCGAACCGGTGCTGGTCGACGATCCGTGGGGACACGGCAACTCGCTGGAATGGGCCACCAGTTGCCCTCCGCCTCGGCACAATTTCACCGAGCTGCCCCGAATTCGTTCGGAGCGACCGGCGTTCGAGCTGCACTACCCGCACATGGTGAAACGTCTTCGGGCCGAGGCCCACGTCGGTCGTCACGAAATCGAGACCGACACTTCAGAACTGGCGGGTAGTCCGACGTAGTGAGATACGAGACCAAGGCGTAACCATTTCGCGGCGCCACGGGTATCCGTGGGTGAGACGATGTCCGCCATGTTGCGCCTGAGAACGCTGAGCTCGGCGCTGCTGTCTTTTGGGCTGGTGCTCTGCGGCGCGTTGCCGACCACGCTGGCTGTGGCGGGCGCGATACCGGAACCCGATGTCGGTCAGACCCAGAGCCCGGGCATACCTATAGCAGCGCCGCAGCAGAACTGGGGCTCCTGTGGGCCGTTCATCGATAACGTCAGTGAGATTCCAACCGCACGGTGCACCACCGTAGGGGTCCCGATCGACTACGACAAACCCGGTGGGGCACAGGCCAAACTGGCCGTGATCCGGGTTCCCGCGACGGGCCAGCGAATCGGTGCGCTGCTGATCAACCCCGGCGGGCCCGGAGCGTCCGCGGTCGACATGGTCGCCGGTATGGCACCCGAGCTGAGGGGCACCGAGATCGCCCGCCATTTCGACCTGATGGGATTCGACCCCAGGGGAGTGGGCCACTCCACTCCCGCGCTGCGGTGTCGCACTGACGCCGAATTCGACGTGTTCCGGCGTGACCCGATGGTGGACTACAGCCAGGCTGGCGTGGCTCACATCGAGCAGGTGTACCGAGAGTTGGCCCAACACTGTGCTGACCGGATGGGCCTGGGCTTCTTGGCCAACGTCGGCACCGCGGCCACCGCACGCGACATGGACATGATCCGCCGGGCGCTGGGCGACGATCAGCTCAACTACCTGGGCTACAGCTACGGTACCGAGTTAGGCACCGCCTACCTCGAACGGTTCGGTTCCCACGTCCGGGCGATGGTGCTCGACGGCGCCATCGATCCGATGGCCGGGCCGATCGACGAAAACGCCAAACAGTTGGCGGGATTCCAGACCGCCTTCAATGACTACGCCGCCGACTGTGCTCGCTCACCGGCGTGCCCGCTGGGCACCGACCCGGCCCAATGGGTCAACCGGTACCACGCTCTGGTCTATCCACTGGTCAGCCAGCCGGCAAAGACCTCAGACCCGCGGGGCCTCAGCTACGCCGACGCCACCACGGGCACGATCAATGCGCTCTATGCGCCGCAGCGCTGGAAGTATCTGACCAGCGGTTTGCTCGGCCTGCAGCGGGGTACCGACGCCGGTGACCTGCTGTTGCTGGCCGACGACTACGACGGCCGTGACCGCGCGGGGCGCTACAACAACGGCCAGGACGCGTTCAACGCGATCCGCTGCGTGGACGCGCCGACACCGACGGATGCCGCTTCGTGGGTCTCGGCCGACCAACAGTTCCGTCAGGCCGCTCCCTTCCTCAGTTACGGGCAGTTCACCGGGTTGGCCCCGCGTGATCTGTGTGCGTTGTGGCCGGTGCCGGCGACGTCGGTGCCACATGCGGCCTCGCCCGCGGCGCCGGGCAAGGCTGTCGTGGTGTCCACCACCCATGACCCGGCCACGCCATATCAGGCCGGCGTTGACCTGGCCCGGCAGTTGGGTGCTCCGCTGATCACTTACGACGGGACTCAGCACACCGCCGTATTCGACGGCAACGACTGTGTTGACGGCGCGGTGGTGCGGTATTTGCTCAACTTGACGCCGCCGCCGGCCAATTTGCGCTGCGGGTCCTAGCCGGTCGCGCGCTCGCCCGGGCACTCCGCAACGTGCCTGGCCGGGCATCGGTAACACGCATTTAACACATCTTGCATACTGTTCGAGTCATGGATCGGCAGAAGGAATTCGTCCTCCGCACACTGGAAGAGCGTGACATCCGCTTCGTCCGGCTTTGGTTCACCGACGTGCTTGGTTTTCTCAAGTCGGTTGCGATCGCACCTGCCGAACTCGAAGGCGCCTTTGAGGAAGGCATCGGCTTCGACGGATCGTCGATCGAGGGCTTTGCCCGGGTCTCGGAATCCGACACAGTGGCGCACCCGGATCCGTCCACCTTCCAGGTGCTGCCCTGGGTCACCGACGCCGGCCATCACCATTCGGCTCGGATCTTCTGCGACATCACCATGCCGGACGGCTCGCCGTCGTGGGCCGATCCGCGCCACGTGCTGCGGCGTCAGCTGATCAAGGCCAACGAACTCGGCTTCTCCTGCTACGTACATCCCGAGATCGAATTCTTCTTGCTCAACCCCGGCCCCGAGGACGGGACGGAACCGGTGCCGATCGACAACGCCGGCTATTTCGACCAGGCGGTGCATGTATCGGCGTCGAAGTTCCGCCGGCACGCGATCGACGCCCTGGAGTTCATGGGAATCTCGGTGGAATTCAGCCATCACGAAGGCGCGCCGGGCCAGCAGGAAATCGATCTGCGGTTCGCTGACGCGCTCTCGATGGCCGACAACGTGATGACCTTCCGCTACGTCATCAAGGAAGTGGCGCTGGAAGAGGGCGTGCGCGCCACGTTCATGCCCAAGCCGTTTGGCCAGCACGCCGGTTCGGCGATGCACACCCACATGAGCCTGTTCGAGGGTGACGTCAACGCGTTCCACAGCCCCGACGATCCGCTGCAGCTGTCGGAGGTGGGCAAGTCGTTCATCGCCGGGATCCTCGAGCACGCCTCTGAGATCAGCGCGGTGACCAACCAATGGGTCAACTCCTACAAGCGGCTCATCCTGGGCGGTGAAGCGCCGACCGCCGCCTCCTGGGGGGCGGCCAACCGCTCCGCGCTGGTGCGCGTGCCGATGTACACGCCGCACAAGACCTCGTCGCGGCGGATCGAGGTGCGCAGCCCCGACTCCGCGTGCAATCCGTATCTCGCGTTCGCCGTGCTGCTGGCCGCCGGGCTGCGCGGGGTGGAGAAGGGCTACGTGCTAGGCCCTCAGGCCGAGGACAACGTGTGGGACCTGACGCCCGAAGAGCGCCGCACCATGGGCTACCGCGAGCTGCCGACGAGCCTGGACAGCGCGCTGCGCGCGATGGAATCCTCCGAGCTGGTCGCGGAGGCATTGGGGGAGCATGTTTTTGACTTCTTCCTGCGCAACAAGCGTCGTGAATGGGCCACCTACCGCAGTCACGTCACCCAATACGAACTGAGCACATACCTGTCGCTGTAGCCCGCGGGGCGCGGTGAAATCAATCTGATGGACCAGACGGTCCGATCAGTGGTCGGCTTGCGCTACCGTCATGAACGTGACGAAGCCCGCGACGCAGCGACCAAAGCTGCCCAGCGTCGGCCGTCTGGGATTGGTGGATGCTCTGGCCGGGGCGCGCCTGGCGGAGCTGGGTTGGACCGAACACGATGACCAGGCGCATGTGGATCTGCTCTGGTCGTTATCACGCGCACCGGACGCCGACGCTGCCCTGAAGGTCTTGGTACGGCTCGCCGAGAACCCCGACACCGGATGGGACGAGCTGAACGCGGCGCTGCTCAAAGAACGCAGCCTGCGCGGGCGACTGTTCGCCGTGCTGGGTTCCTCGCTGTCTCTGGGGGACCACCTGGTCGCCAATCCGCAGTCGTGGAAGTTGCTCAGGGGCAAGGTCGCACTGCCATCACACGCGGCGCTGCTCGAGTCGTTCGTGGATCTGGCCGAGGAGGTGGCCGCGGCGCCGGCCTCGGCCGTACATCGATTGCGCGCCCTGCACCGTGACCACGTTCTGGTGCTGGCCGGGCTGGACCTGGCGGCGACGGTCGAAGACGAACCGGTGCTGTCGTTCACCGTGGTGGCCGCGCACCTGGCCGATATCGCCGACGCCGCGCTGGCGGCGGCTTTGCGGCTGGCCGAAAAGACGGTGTGCCGCGACCGCACACCACCGCGACTGGCGGTCATCGCGATGGGCAAATGCGGCGCCCGCGAACTGAATTACGTCAGCGATGTCGACGTCATCTTTGTGGCCGAGCGCGCCGACCCGATCAGCATCCGCGTCGCCGGCGAGATGATGCGGGTGGCGTCATCGACGTTCTTCGAAGTGGATGCCGGACTGCGCCCGGAGGGCCGCAGCGGCGAGTTGGTCCGCACCGTCGAATCGCACATCGCCTACTACCAGCGTTGGGCCAAGACCTGGGAGTTCCAGGCACTGCTGAAAGCCCGGGCGGCGGTCGGCGACGCGGAACTGGGCCAGCGCTACCTGGCCGCGCTGATGCCGATGGTGTGGACCGCCTGTGAACGTGACGACTTCGTGGCCGAGGTGCAGGCCATGCGCCGCCGGGTGGAACAGCTGGTGCCCGCCGATATCCGCGGACGCGAGCTCAAGCTGGGGACCGGCGGGCTGCGCGACGTGGAATTCGTCGCGCAACTGCTGCAGCTCGTGCATGGCCGCAGCGACGAGTCGCTGCATGTCGCCTCTACCGTGGACGCGCTGTCGGCGCTCGGCGAAGGCGGCTACATCGGGCGCGAGGACGCGGCGAACATGATCGCCTCCTACGAATTCCTGCGCCTGCTCGAGCATCGCCTGCAGCTGCAGCGACTCAAACGCACCCACCTGCTCCCCGAATTCGACGACGAAGAGGCGGTGCGCTGGCTGGCGCGGGCGGCTCACATCCGGCCCGACGGCCGTCACGACGCGGCCGGGATGCTGCGCGAGGAACTCAAGCATCAGAACGTGCGAGTGTCGCGGCTGCACGCGAAGCTCTTCTATCAGCCGCTGCTGGAGTCGATTGCCCCGGCCGGGCTGGAAATCGCCGGGCGGGGCATGACGTCGGAGGCGGCTGAGCGCCAGCTGGCGGCGCTGGGCTACGAGGGCCCGCAGACCGCGTTGAAGCATATGGCGGCGCTGGTCAATCACAGCGGCCGGCGCGCGCGCGTGCAGTCGGTGCTGTTGCCCAGGCTGTTGGACTGGCTGTCCTATGCCCCAGACCCCGACGGCGGGCTGTTGGCCTACCGCCGGCTCAGCGAGGCGCTGGCCCCGCAAAGCTGGTATCTGTCGACCCTGCGCGACAAGCCGACCGTGGGTAGGCGGCTGATGCACGTGCTGGGCACCTCGGCTTTCGTGCCAGATCTTTTGATGCGCGCACCCGAGGTGATTCAGAACTACGGTGACAGCCGGACCGGACCCAAGCTGCTCGAGACGGAGCCCGCGGCGGTTGCCCGGGCACTGATCGCCTCGGCGGGCCGATACTCCGATCCGTTGCGCGCCATCGCCGCCGCCCGCACGCTACGACGCCGCGAGCTCGCCCGCATCGGTTCCGCGGACCTGCTGGGCCTGCTCGAAGTCACCGAGGTGTGCCGTGCGCTGACCTCGGTGTGGGTGGCGGTCCTGCAATCCGCGCTGGAGGCGATGATCCGGGCCAACACCCCCGAGGGGGGACGGCCCCTGGCCCGCATAGCGGTCATCGGCATGGGCAGACTGGGCGGCTCCGAACTGAGCTACGGATCAGATGCCGATGTCATGTACGTCTGTGAACCGGCCAGCGGTGTGACCGATGCGCAGGCGGTGAAATGGTCCACCGCGGTGGCCGAGCAGGTTCGAGCAAAACTGGGCACCCCCAGCGTCGATCCACCGCTGGAGGTGGATGCCAACCTTCGGCCGGAAGGCCGCAACGGTCCACTGGTTCGCACGTTGGCGTCCTATGAGGCCTACTACGCACAGTGGGCGCAGGCCTGGGAGATTCAGGCGTTACTGCGCGCGCACGCGGTCGCCGGCGATGCGGAGCTGGGCCAGCGGTTCTTGCTGCTGGTAGACCACACCCGCTATCCGCCCGACGGCGTCTCCGCCGAGGCGGTGCATGAAATCCGCCGCATCAAGGCGCGGGTCGAGTCCGAACGGCTGCCGCGCGGCGCCGACCCCAATACGCACACCAAGCTGGGCCGCGGCGGGCTGGCCGACATCGAATGGACCGTGCAGCTGCTGCAACTGCAAAACGCGCACGAGATCGAGGCCTTGCACAACACCTCGACGCTGGAATCACTGGATGCGATAGCCGAGGCGAAACTGGTCGCCGAGGACGAGGTGAAGCTGCTGCGGCAGGCTTGGTTGACTGCGACCCGGGCGCGCAACGCCTTGGTGCTGGTGCGTGGCAAGCCCACCGACCAGCTGCCGGGACCGGGACGTCAGCTCAACGCGGTGGCGGTGGCCGCCGGCTGGCACAACGACGACGGTGGCGAGTTCCTGGACAACTATCTGCGGGTAACCCGGCGCGCGAAAGCCGTCGTGCGCAAGGTGTTCGGAAGTTAGGGGCTGGTCCGGGTTGGGCGCCGCGTTCGAGGGCTCGAGCGACGACGCTGAGCTGGATCGGGTCGAGGCGACCTACGCACCCCTGGCCGAGGCCGTGCGCGATCTCATCGACGCCACCATCCAAACCCGGGCAGACGAAGAGGGGATCCTGCAAGCGAGGGCCGTGATCGAGGCGGTGACACAATCGCTGCGCCGCGAGCAGAGCGGGCCCTGCGAGGTCAGCTACCGCGGTGACGCGCGCCCGATTCCGCTGGCAAATGCGGTAATCGGCCAGTGCAATCCGATAGCACCGCCGGTGGTTGTCCATCACGATCCCGACGCCGCAGACGGCCGGTGCTGGGCCGAGTTCGTGCTGGGCGCGGCCTACGAGGGTCCGCCCGGCCTGGTGCACGGCGGGGTGTGCGCACTGGTGCTGGATCATCTGCTTGGCGAGGCGGCCAGCCAGGGACGGACCCAGCCCCTGTTCACCGGCACCATCACGGTGAAATACCTGCGCGGCACCCCACTGGGGCCGCTGCGCTGCGAAACCTGGGTGGACCGGACCGAAGGGGTCAAAGCCTTTGCACGCGGATTTCTGTCCGACGCCGAGGGAGTCACGGCGCAGGCCGAGGGGGTCTTCATCAAACCGGCTTGGGCGCGGGAGGTCCCGTGAAGTTCTACGTCAGCAGCGCCTTCCTCAACACCCCGGAGATCATCGAGATCGCCAAGGCCGCCGACGAGCTGGGCTATGACGGCATCGGGATCCCGGACCACGTGGTCAACCTGGAGACCTTGCAGACCCCCTACCCCTATACCAAGGACGGGCAGCGGCGATGGCAGCGGTTCACCGACTGGCCCGACCCCTGGGTCCTCGTGGGTGCGCTTGCGCAGGTGACGCGGCGGCTGAAGTTCGTCACCACCGTGTACATTCCCGCGATGCGCAACCCCTATTCGGCGGCGAAAGCCATTGGCACTGCCGCACTTCTGGCGTCGGGACGGGTCGAGCTGGGCGTCGGCGTCGGCTGGTGCGCCGAGGAATTCGCTCTGATGGGGGAGCAGTTCGCGGCCCGCGGCAAACGTACCGACGAAATGCTCGCCCTGATGAAGCGGCTGTGGGAACCGGGCTGGACGGAATTCGAGGGTCGGTTCTACCAAACTCCGCGCCTGGAGATGCAGCCAACTCCGCCGCCCATTCCGATCTACGTCGGGGGGCTCAGCGACATCGCATTGCGCCGCGCCGTCCGCTACGACGGCTGGATCGGAGACTTGATCAAGACCGAACGGGCCATCGAGGCGGTGGGCAGGTTACGCGAACTGCGTGCCGAAAACGGCTTGCCGGTAGATGATTTCACCATCCTGACGCCGCTGACCGATGTCTTCACCCCCGCCGACTACCCGCGTGCCGAGGATGCCGGCATCACCGGGATCATCACCATGCCGTGGATGTTCTACACCGGGCCGGACGCCGGGTTGGACGCGAAGATCGACGGCATGGCGCGATTCCGCAAGGACCTTTCGCTCGACGGCTAGCCCTGGCGCGGACGGCCAATCCGGCTTTTTGGGTCGGTCGCCGGTCAGGGCAGCCCAGCCACCCCATCCGAGCCGAACACCGCGCCGCCGGCGCCACCCGTGCCGCCGGCGGCCGGCGTCGCGCTGAATCCGCCGTTGCCGCCGTTCCCACCACTGCCGACCAGCCGGGCGTCGCCGCCGGCGCCGTCATCGTCGGCGTCGCCGCCGGCGCCACCGCTTCCGCCGTCACCGATCAAAGCCGCGTTGCCGCCGTTGCCGCCATTGCCACCGTCGCCGGTGTTGCCGCCCTGGCCCCCGGCGCCGCCGGCCCCGCCATTGCCGACCAGCCCGGCGCTGCCGCCATTGCCGCCGGCCCCGCCGTTGCTGCTAACGATTACGGTATCGAGAAAGCTGGTTCCGCCGGCCCCCCGCTGCCACGGGCTCCGGCATCTCCGAACAGACGCCCGCCGTTGCCGCCGGCCCCACCGGAGCCGCCGTCGTTGATGGCGCCGGCCCCGCCGCCGCCGGAGCCGCCGCTGCCGAACAGCCAGGCGTCGCCGCCGGCCCCGCCGGAGTCGCCTCGTCCACCAGCGCCGAACCCGCCGTTGCCGCCGTCACCGGCCGCGCCGAAGAGCAACCCGCCGGTACCGCCGATGCCGCCGGTACCGCCGCTGGCGAACCCGCTGGCCCCGCCAGCGCCGCCCGCTCCACCGTCACCGAGCAGTCCGGCGGAGCCCCCGGTCCCGCCGGTGCCACCGGCCCCGCCGGCGGTGATGGGGCCACTGAACCCGCCGTTACCCCCGACCCCGCCGTTGCCGTAGAGCCTGCCGCCCTGGCCACGGGCGCCGCCGTGGCCACCGACCCCAGAGTACCCGACGGCGTTGCCACCGGTGCCGCCGCTGCCACCATTGCCGATCAGCCCGGCCCCGCCGCCGTCGCCGCCGGCCCCGCCTTCGCCGAACCCGCCCACACCGCCCTGGCCCCCGACGCCGCCGGTTCCGGAGATCAGGCCCGCGTTGCCGGCGGCGCCACCGGCAACGCCGACCCCAAAGAAGCCGGTGCCGCCCAGACCGCCGTCGCCGCCGACACCGAACAGTCCGGCGTTGCCGCCGTCACCGCCTTGCCCGCCCAGGGGGCCATCGCCGAATCTGCCGGTGCCGCCGGTTCCGCCGGTGCCGATCAGCCAGCCGCCGGCCCCACCGGCCCCACCGGCCCCACCGATACCGTCGTTGTCCACGCCCATGCCGGTGCCAGTACCGCCGGCTCCGCCGCCACCACCGTGCCCGTAGAGTCCGGCGTTTCCGCCGGCACCACCTGCACCGCCGAAACCGGACAACCCGGTTCCGCCATTGCCACCGGCCCCGCCGGCGGAAATCGACAGGGCACCGGCGCTACCGCCGTCCCCGCCCAAACCACCGATACCGGAGGTCCCCGATCCACCCGCCCCGCCGGCACCGCCGGCCCCGAACAACAACCCGCCGACCCCGCCGGCACCACCGGCACCCCCGTTGAGGCCACCGGAGCCGCCCGGACCGCCGGCGCCGCCGTTGCCGAAGAACAGGCCGCCGGCCCCGCCGGCGCCCCCTTGGGTCTGGCCCGTCCCGCCGGCACCGCCGGCGCCACCGTTGCCGAAGAGCCCGGCCCGCCCACCGGCTCCACCGTCTTGACCGCCAGCGCCGGACCCACCGGCTCCGCCGCTGCCGAACAATATTCCGCCGTCGCCGCCGGGTGCCCCGGTTCCTGGAGCGCCATTGCTGCCGTTGCCGATCAGCGGCCGCCCAAACAACGCCTGCGCGGGTGCGTTGACTGCGGCAGGCATGTTCTTGAGCAGGGACGCAGCGGTGAGATCGGTAGTTGTGTAGCTGGCCGCAGCCGCGTTGACGGTCTGCACAAACCGGTCATGAAACGCCGTCGTCTGCTGGCTGATCGACTGATATCCCAAGCCGTGCGAATTGATCAGTGCGGTGATCGCAGCCGACACCGCATCGGCGCCGGGCTGGATGACTTCGGTGGTCGCGAGGATCGCATTGGCGTTGGCGGCGTTGATCGTCACGCCGATATTCGCCAAATTCCTTGCCGCCGAGGCAAACTCTTCTGGTGCCGCAATGACATACGACATGTGCCCCCCCGGTTCGGTTAGGAACAGTCAGAATTCAGCAAGCCAGAGTCGACGAGCCGTGCTGAGCAGAGCCTAATCGATGGCGTGGATCCGCAAGCGCGATTGCCGGCTGTCGCCGGCCCTTGCGACGCACGTCTCGCGAGGGTGGCACCGCGCGACTCCGGCGCGAAAAACAGACAACCCGCTTGGCGACCGGTGAGGGTCGCCAAGCGGGTTGCTGTACCCGGTGTGTGTTACACGACTTGGAAGCGCGCTAGACGTCTCTAGCAGTCATAGTAGAGCGCGAACTCGTACGGGTGCGGCCGCAGGTTGACCGGCTCGATCTCGTTCTCGCGCTTGACGCTGATCCACGTCTCGATCAGGTCGGGGGTGAATACGCCACCCTCCGTGAGGTATTCGTGGTCAGCCTCGAGCCGGTCGATCACCGCAGCCAGCTGGGTCGGGGCCTGCGGGATGTTTGCGGCTTCCTCCGGCGGCAGCTCGTAGAGGTCCTTGTCGACCGGCGCCTGCGGCTCGATCTTGTTCTTGATGCCGTCCAGGCCGGCCATCAACATCGCCGCGAACGCCAGGTACGGGTTGCCCGACGAGTCGGGGCAGCGGAACTCGAGGCGCTTGGCCTTCGGGTTGCTGCCGGTGATCGGGATACGCACACAGGCCGAGCGGTTGCGCTGGCTGTAGACCAGGTTGATCGGGGCCTCGTAGCCGGGCACCAGCCGCTTGTAGGAGTTCACCGTGGGGTTGGTGAAGGCCAGCAGCGAAGGCGCGTGGTGCAACAGGCCACCGATGTAGTGGCGAGCCGTGTCCGACAGGCCGGCGTACCCGGTCTCGTCGTACATCATCGGGGTGCCGTCCTTCCACAGCGACTGGTGGGTGTGCATACCCGATCCGTTGTCACCGAAGAGCGGCTTGGGCATGAAGGTCACGGTCTTGCCGGCCTGCCATGCGGTCTGCTTGACGATGTACTTGTAGAGCTGCATGTCGTCCGCGGCGTGCAGCAGCGTGTTGAACTTGTAGTTGATCTCGGCCTGCCCGCCGGTGCCCACCTCGTGGTGACCCTTTTCCAGGCTGAAGCCGGCGTTGATCAGGTTGGTCAGCATCTTGTCGCGCAGGTCGACGTAGTGGTCGACCGGCGCCACCGGGAAGTACCCGCCCTTGGGGCGGACCTTGTATCCGAGGTTGGGGCCGCCGTCGGCTTCGTTGGCTGCGCCGGTGTTCCACCACCCGGAGATGGCGTCCACCTCGTAGAACGACCCGTTGGTGCGCGAGTCGAAGGCCACCGAGTCGAAAATGTAGAACTCGGCCTCGGCGCCGAAGTAGGCGGTGTCGGCGATGCCGGTGCTGATCAGGTAGTTCTCGGCCTTGCGGGCGACGTTGCGCGGGTCGCGGGAGTAGGGCTCAAGGGTGAACGGGTCATGCACAAAGAAGTTCAGGTTCAGCGTCTTGGCTTCGCGGAACTGGTCGATGATCGCGGTATCGGGGTCCGGGAGCAGGAGCATGTCGGACTCGTGGATCGACTGGAATCCGCGGATCGAGGAGCCGTCGAAGGCCAGGCCCTCCTCGAAAACGGCCTCATCGAAGAAGGAGATCGGAATCGTGAAGTGCTGCATGACACCGGGCAGATCGCAGAACCGCACATCGACAAACTCGACGCCGTCGTCTTTGGCGAGTTTGAAGACGTCGTCGGGCGTCTTATCCGTCACTGAGTGCTCCTTTTTTGCTTAGGTGATTCGCGGCCGACGCTATGGAGGTGTTGTTGCCCGCCAGTCAACCCCGTGTTGCGCGGACGTTACGCGACCATCAGCCCCGGCATCAGCCCCCGGCTTCTGGCCGAGTCCTATTGTGAAGCCATGGCCCGCAAGATCGTAACTGGTCCGTCGATGACAATATCCCCGCCAGCCGTCGGCCGGCTCGCTGGGAAGCACAACCATGCGAGCGGACCGGGCCGATGACCACAGAATCGTCCACCAGCTATCCGGGTAAGACGCTCGGGTTCCCGAGAACCGGGCCGGGATCGCTTGCTGGAACGGGGCGCCGGCTGGCTGCGCTGTGCGTCGACTGGCTGCTGGCCTACGGTCTGGCCCTGCTGGGCGTGGGAGTCGGTGCCTGGCCCCAGGCGATGTTGTCGACGGTGGTCCTGGTGATCTGGCTGTTGATGGGTGTATTGGCGGTACGCCTGTTCGGATTCACGCCAGGCCAGTTGATGCTCGGTCTGGCGGTGGTGAGGCTGGATGGGCGGATGCCCGTCGGGGTCGGCCGTCTGGCCGGACGCGGACTGCTGATCGCCCTGGTGGTCCCGCCGCTGTTCACCGATGCCGATGGGCGCGGGATCCACGACCGGCTGACGGCCACGGCGGTGGTGCGGCGCTGAGACCGCGCCCCGGTCCGTGGCGGTCTGGCCCGGGCAGAGCGTGTGCGCAGCTACCTGCGGCGCACCGAGCGCTGGACACCGCGCATCTTGCCGGCGTTGGGCAACGGCCCCTTCGGCAGCGCGCCGGCGCCGGCCCGTGACCCCAGCGCGGCCAGTCGCGACTCCAGCGAGTCCAGCTGCTTGACCGTGATGTTGGCCGGAAGGCGGGTGAGGTGGCGTTCCAACTTGGCCAACGGAATTTCGCCGTCGCCGTTGCCCACGATGATGTCGTAGATCGGTACCTCGCCGACCAGGCGAGCGGTGCGCTTCTTCTCCTGTGCCAGCAGCGGTTTGACCCGGGCCGCGGATCCCTCGCCGACCAGAATCACGCCGGGCCGGCCCAGCACCCGATGTACGACGTCAAAGTGGCCGGTCGCGGCGACCCCGGGGCTCACGCGCCACTTGCCGCGCAGGTTCTCCAACGCCCAGGCGGCCGCACCGGTCTGGCCTTCAGCTTTGCTGTAGACCGCCCGTTGAGCGCGGCGGCCGAAAATGATGAACGCCACCAGACCGCCCAGCAGCAAGCCGAACGGGATCATCGTGATCATGGTGAGCCCGCCGGCCCACACCCCGACCGCCACCGAGATGCCCACGATCAGGACGAAAGCCCCGATCATGTAGGGCAGCAGTCGCTTGTCTTCCTTGCGCTGCAGGTTGAACGCCTGCCAAAGCTGGGTGCGGCGTTCCCGGGCGGCGGCCTTACGGGCCGCCTTTGCCTCGGCCTTGGCGGCCTTGTTTTCAGCGGAATTTCGGGATCTGGCCATAGTTGTCAAGAATACGTAGGCACTGGCTACCTTGAGTTCGAGGCTCCCGAGGTGTTGCGGGACCGGGCCTGCTCGTAGAGCCGGCCCGCCCGGTAGGACGAGCGCACCAGCGGACCGGCCAACACCCCGGCGAAGCCCAGCCCCTCGACGTACTGGGCGAACTCGACGAACTCCTCGGGCCGTACCCAGCGCTCGACCGGGTGGTGGCGCGGCGACGGGCGCAGATATTGGGTGATGGTGATGATGTCGCAGCCGGCATCATGCAGATCGACCAGCGCGGTGCGCACCTCCTCAGGGGTTTCCCCCATACCAAGAATGAGGTTGCTCTTGGTCACCAGGCCGAACTGGCGGGCCGCGGTAAGCACGTCCAGGCTGCGCTGATAGGTGAAGGCGGGCCGGATCCGTTTGAAAACCCGTGGCACGGTTTCGACGTTGTGCGCCAATACCTCCGGGCGGGCCTCGAAGACTTCGCCAAGCTGATCAGCTTTGCCGTTGAAGTCCGGGATCAGCAGCTCGACGCCGGTGGACGGGTTGAGCTCCTTGATGGCGCGCACGGTCTCCGCGTAGAGCCAGGCGCCGCCGTCGGGCAGGTCGTCGCGCGCCACGCCGGTGACGGTGGCGTAGCGCAAGCCCATGGTGTGCACACTCTCGGCGACGCGGCGCGGCTCGTCGCGATCCAGCGGGGCCGGTTTTCCGGTGTCGATCTGGCAGAAGTCACAACGTCGGGTGCACTGGTCCCCGCCGATCAAAAACGTGGCTTCCCGGTCTTCCCAGCATTCGAAGATGTTCGGGCAGCCGGCCTCTTCACACACCGTGTGCAGGCCCTCGCGCCGAACCAGGTTTTTCAGCTCGGTGTATTCGGGCCCCATGCGGGCGCGGGTGCGGATCCACGGGGGTTTGCGTTCGATAGGGGTCTGCGCGTTGCGCACTTCCAGGCGCAGCAGCTTGCGGCCCTGCGGAGCCGCAGCGCCGGCGGCACCGGGCTCCGGAGCGACATTCACGTTGATGATGCTACGCGGGCGCCCGGGTGGTCGCGGACCGGCAGGGCTCCGTCCAACGCATTGCAGACGGCGTCGGCGACCGCGCCGCGGACCTCCTCGACGCCAACGGTGCGGCCAAGCTCGGCCGACAGCGAGGTCACCCCGGCATCGGAGATGCCACACGGCACGATCGCGGTGAACGCGGCCAAGTCGCAATCGCAGTTCAGCGCGAAGCCGTGCAGCGTTGTCGCCCGTGACACCCGGACACCGATGGCGGCGATCTTGCGCTCC
This sequence comes from Mycobacterium ulcerans subsp. shinshuense, assembly GCF_002355775.1. Lineage (NCBI taxonomy): Bacteria > Bacillati > Actinomycetota > Actinomycetes > Mycobacteriales > Mycobacteriaceae > Mycobacterium > Mycobacterium ulcerans. The sequence continues at coordinate 2,241,231 of NZ_AP017624.1, forward strand.
GGGCGCCCGGATCCGGCCGGTATCCACACCCCGGACCTGCCCTCGACCCGTCTGGTCTCCAAACCCAAGTCGAGACACACCTTGATCAGCGATTCTTCGAGGCGCCGAACGTAATTGACCACGTCGAGTGGCTGGGCCAAACCGATGATCGGATAGCCGACCAGCTGGCCTGGGCCATGCCAGGTGATCTTTCCGCCGCGGTCTGTGTCTACGACATCTATCGCCTCGTCCCCGGCAGCGCTCGCAAAGACGGGGCCGGGCCGTTCGTGCGGCTCGGTCCGTCGTCCGGCGGTGTAGACCGCGGGGTGTTGCAGCAGCAGCAACGTGTCGGGGTCGCCGGCGACGCGGGCGGCGGCCAGGTCGCGTTGCATCTGCCAGGCGGTCTGGTAATCGACGCTGCCAAGTTGGCGCACGTCGATTCCAGCCGTGCTGGAGCGGATTGACCCGGTCACAGATGCGACGTTACCCGTAGCAGCCGGTCACCCGCGGGCGTGGTGTGCCAGGTCCCGGCCCTGGCTGTCGACCGTCTTGAGAATCCTTTCAGAATCCGCCAGGGCGCGCCGCTGACGCTGTGGTTGACCGCACCACTGGATGCATCGGAAGGACGCCGCAGTGATCGCTGCCCAACCCGGACCGGGCGTGCCAGCCAGCGATACGGCGCTGCGGCGCCTGGTCAGCCACGCCGCGCGGCGCAGTCCTACCGCGACCACCGCGCTGAGGCTGGTGCGGCGGTGCGTCGCTGGTAATCCCCGCCTTTTGGCGGCGGTCACCGCGGTGCAGCTGGTCGGCACCCTGGCGGCGTTGTACTTGCCGGCCGTCGACGCCAGGATCATCGACCGCGGCATCGCCCAGGGGGACACCGCCACAATCATCAGGCTGGGGGCGGTGATGCTGGCCGCCGGCGGAATTCAGCTGCTCTGCTCGGTGGCCGCGGTCTACCTCGGCTCGCTGGTCAGCATGGGGTTCGGGCGTGCCCTGCGCCGGGAGCTGTTTGACCGGGTGACCGGTTGGTCGATGCTCGAGGTGTCCAGGTTCGGAGCCTCCTCGCTGCTGACGCGCACCACCACCGACGTACAAACGATCGAGTCGACGCTGCAGCAGTACATCACGACGCTGATCGCAACCGTGATAACCGGCATCGGCGGGGTCGTGATGGCGGCGCACGAAGACGCCGCCCTGTCCTGGGTGCTGTTGGTGGCGGTTCCGGTGTTGGCGGCGCTCACCTCATGGATCATGTCGCACCTGATCGCCCACGAGCGCGGCCTGCAGAAACTCTTCGATCGAATGAACCAGGTTGTACGCGAACAGCTTTCGGGCATCCGGGTGGTCCGCGCCTGCGCTCGCGACGGGTTCGAACGGGGCCGGTTCGGCCAAGTCAGCGCCAGCTAATCGCGGACCGCGCTGGCCGCCGATCGGTGGCAGGCCCTGCTGGCGCCGGTTGCCACCCTGGTGATCAGCCTGTCCAGCGTTGCGCTGGTCTGGTTCGGCGCGACGGCCATCGACGCCGGCCAGATGCGGGTGGGGCAGCTACTCGCTTTCATGCTGTATGCGATGCAGATCTTGGCCGCGGCGTCGATGCTGTCGAAAATACTGGCCAACATGCCGGCGGCGGCCGCCAGTTTTGAGCGGATCAATGAGGTGCTATCGACCGACGCCGGCCTGGCCTCGACACCGGCCCGAGCTGACCATGGTGGGGGCGCGCCCGCCCGCGATGATGCCGTCATCGGATTGCACAACGTGAGTTTCGGCTATCCCGACGCGGACCGGGCCGTGCTGCGTGACGTGTCGTTCACCGCCGCGCCGCGCAGTGTGACGGCGATTGTCGGCGCCACCGGTTCGGGCAAGTCGACGATGATCTCACTGCTCACCGGGCTCTATGACGTTACCGGTGGATCGGTACGGGTGAACGGAGTCGACGTGCGCGACTGCGATCCCGAACAGCTGCGCTCGATCGCGGTGGTCCCTCAGGGCGGATACTTGTTCGCCGGGTCGGTTGCCGACAATCTGCGCTACGGCAAGCCCGACGCCACGAACGCCGAGATGTGGGAGGCGTTACGCATCGCGGCCGCCGACGGATTCGTGGCCGCCCACCCCGACGGCCTGCAGATGCCGGTTGCGCAGGGCGGTGTCAATCTCTCCGGTGGCCAGCGACAGCGGCTGGCCATCGCCCGCGCCGTCATCCGCCGGCCCTCGGTGTATCTGCTCGACGATGCCTTCTCGGCGCTGGATGTGCGCACTCAGCGCGATGTGTGGGCCGCACTGCGCGCCAGTTGCCCCGACGCGGCGGTCATCACGGTGTCGCAGCGAGTTGACGCGGCGGCCGAAGCGGACCAGGTGATTTTCCTGCACGGCGGCTCGGCCACCGGCTCACGCGCCCCAATGGACGCCCACGAGTCGCTGCTGGCCGATTGCCCGCGCTACGCCGAGTTCGTCGCGGCCCAGGCCCCGGCATAACCCGGACACGTCCCTGAACCGTCTTGAACCGGCCTGAACCGGTGTCGAGCCGGTCCAAGGGGATCTGCCACGCGAAACCCGGCGTCTCAAGAATGCATGCAGAAGCCGACAAGGGACACGTTCGACGCTGGTGGCGGCGATAAGCGAATTCGGTCATCGAGCTGGGGAGGGACGTGACAGTGATCGGCCACCAACATTGGCCCCGGTTCCGGCGCGGGTGTGCCGCCGTACCGGCACGGCGCGCCGGGACCGCCGCACTTCTGTGCAAACGGCTGCTGGCCAGTCGGGGCCTGATGGCCGCCGTCGTCGTGCTGGCCATCGCGGGCGCCGCGATCGATGTGATTGCGCCACGGCTGCTCGGGCACGCCACCGATCTGCTGTTCGCCGGGATGATGGGTCGTCAGCTGCCCGCCGGCACGACCAAGGAGCAGGCGGTGTCGGCGGCATACTCGCGGGGCGACGGCACCGTCGCGCACCTGTTGTCCACGATGGACGTGGTGCCGGGCGTGGGTATCGACTTCACCGCCATCGCCCACACCCTGCTGGTGGCCGCGGCCCTGTTCTGCGTTTCCGCATTGCTGGTCTCGGTCCAAGCCCAGCTGCTGAAGATCGCAATCCAGAAAATGATGGAGCGCCTGCGCACCGAGCTCGAGGAGAAGCTGCACCGGCTCCCACTGTCCTATGTCGACGCGCACCGGCACGGCGAGCTGCTCAGCCGGGTCACCAACGACATCGATACCGTTCAGATGGCTCTGAAGCAGACCGCGAGCGCGCTGCCCACCACGGTGCTGACCGTGCTGGCGGTACTGGTGATGATGGTGACCATTTCCCCGCTCCTGGCGGTGCTCACGATGGTCACCGTGCCGATATCGGTGCTGGCGAGTCGCTTCCTCCTGCAGCGCTCCAAGCAACTACGGGTGGCCCGGGCCGCCGATATCGGTCGGCTCAACGCGGCGGTCGAAGAGATCTACAGCGGGCTTGCCGTGGTCCAGGCTTTCGGCCATCAGACACCCGTGCGCGAACAATTTGCGCAGATCAACGACGATGTCTACCGCACCAGCTCGGGTGCGCAGTTCATCTCGGGGCTGATCTCTCCGGCCACCACGTTCGTCGGCAATCTGGGCTACCTGGTGGTGGCGGTGGTGGGCGCACTGCAGGTGACGTCGGGCAGCCTCAGCCTCGGCACCATCGAGGCGTTCATCCAGTACGTGCGCCAGTTCAACCAGCCGGTAACCGACGTCGCGACCAGGTACGACGTGTTGCAGGCCGGGTTTGCCTCCGCGGAAAGGGTTTTCGAGCTGCTCGATGCGCCTGAACAGCAAGACGACCCGGGCCTCGAGTTGCCCGCAGTCGGTGCTGGGGGTGGCCGGGTCGAATTCGACCAGGTCAACTTTGGCTACCAGCCGGGCAGGCCGGTGCTCGAGGATCTGTCCCTGGTGGCCGAGGCGGGCAAGACGGTCGCGATCGTTGGGCCCACCGGGGCGGGCAAGAGCACGCTGGTGAATCTGTTGATGCGGTTCTACGAGGTGGACTCCGGACGGATCCTGATCGATGGAGTGGACATCGGCACCGTCGACCGCGATTCGCTGCGCTCTCGGATCGGCATGGTCCTGCAGGACACCTGGCTGCTGGCCGGCGCCATCGCCGAAAACATCGGCTACGGACGTCCCGAAGCCAGCCGCGAGGAGATCATCGCGGCGGCCAAGGCGGCACATCTGGACGAGTTCGTCTGTGGCATGCGTGACGGCTACGACACCTGGGTGAGCGAGGACGGCGGCAACCTCAGCGCCGGCGAAAAGCAGCTGATCACCATCGCTCGGGCATTTCTGGCGGGTCCGCAATTTCTCATCCTCGACGAGGCCACCAGTTCGGTCGACCCGGGCACCGAGGCCCTGATTCAGCAAGCGATGACCGAACTTCGGCGTGGCCGAACCTGTTTCGTTATCGCCCACCGTCTGTCGACGATCCGCGACGCCGACGCGATCCTCGTCATGGAGGCAGGGCAGGTCGTCGAACAGGGGACTCACCGACAGCTGGTGGCCCGGCGCGGCAGCTACTTTCAGATGATGCAGGCCGCCGGCATGTGCGTGGCGCCTCGGCCGGGACGGGCCGACGATGGCGGTGCACCGTGTTGCGACGGTGCGCGTCGGCACCCCCGGTCCCGGGTGAGCGAGGCGCATCACCGGCCGGTGAACATACCCCGGACCGCCCTGGGCCCCGGATTGCGTCGCGCACCAAGACGTCACATGTTCTGATCGGCGATTCCGTCAGGTGCCGAACGTGATTCGGCGCGGCAGGAATTCGGCGGACCGCGTGGGTAGTTGATGTGCTGTCACAACACCGGGCTACAGCGATACCCTGCGTGTAATGAGCTTCATCGAAACTGTCAGTCGGATAGGCATGGCCATCGACGGCATGGGCGTCGCGGTGATCATGCTGGGCGCGGTGGTCTCATCGGGGCTCTTCGTCGCCCACCTGCCGCGCAGGCCGGACCGCGCCTATCGGGAGTTCCTGCAAAATCTCGGGCGATCCATCCTGATCGGCCTGGAGCTGCTGGTGGCCGGCGACATCATCAACACGATCCTGGTGACTCCCAACGGGGAAAGCATTGCCGCGCTAGCCGGTGTCGTGGCGATCAGGACCTTTCTGGGCATCTCGCTCACCGTCGAGATGACGGGTCGATGGCCCTGGCGGCAGCCGACGGTGTCACCGGAGACCACCGCCGCTGGGGGCCAACTCGACGCGGCTGCCGACAGCTAGCCAGCACGCCGGCGTGGCTGCCCGCTATCGTTGGCTGCCGGCCAGCAGCTTTTCGCAGTCCACCGAACGCATCTCCATCATCAGCGCCATGTTCTGCTGTGGGTCCACCGGCGCATCGATGATGTGGACACCGCCGGCCGCGGCGGCCTGATCGAGCACCTCGCGGAACCGGGCTGGATCATCCAACCGGTGACTCGTCGCCCCGTAACTGTGGGCGAAGCCGACAAAATCCGGATTGGTGAAGTCCACCCCGTACCTGCCGAAGCCATCGGACATCTGCTTGAGGGCGATCATGCCCAGACCATTGTCGTTGAACACGACGATGATCAGATCCAGCCCGAGGTGAACCGCCGTTTCCAGGTCTTGACTGTTCATGGCGAATCCGCTGTCACCGGTCACCACCACCACCTTGCGATCGGGATGAACCAGCTTGGCGGCGATCGCGGCGGGCAGGCTGATGCCCATGGACCCCAGCGCATGGTCGATCAGCATCGTGTTGGGCTGGCGCGCGTTGAAGTTGCGGGTCGCCCACATCATGTGGATGCCGTTGTCGAGCGACAGAATGTCATCGTCGGCCATGAAGTCACGCAGCGTGGCGATCAGGTACCCCTGTTTGGCCGGGAAAGACGTGTCGGTCGAGGCGCGTTTGATGCTGTCCTGCATCGCCTTTGCGAGTCGGTGGAAGCCAGCGTGGTCCCACGCCGGATTGGGGCAGAGTTGCTCGGTCAGCCGGTGCAGCGCGTCTGCCATGTCGCCGACGACCTGCCCCTGCGGGAAGTAGCTGTTGTCGCCCTGGGCGGCGAACGGATTGAGGTGGATGACCGTGCGCCCGTCATCGGGTTGCATGAAGAAGGTCGGCTTCTCCAGGACGTCGTGACCAACGTTGAGAATGACATCCGCCGTCGTGATGGCGCAGTTGGGATAGTCACCCGGCATGATCGAACAACCGAGATAGCGTGGATCGTCCTCGTTGGCGACGCCCTTGCCCATCATGGTTGCCACGAAGGGGATCTGGGTCTTCTCGATGAGCGCGCGCACCGCCGCCGCCACCGCGGGCCGATTGGCGCGGGTGCCGCCGCCGACCATGATCAGCGGCCGGCGGGCGTCACGGATCAACCGGGCCGCGGTCTCAATGCTGTCCTGCGTGGCTACCGGAATGTCGCCGTGCCAGCATGGGACCAGTGGCCCGAGTTCGGTTTCTCTGGCCACGTCGTCGGGAAGTTCCAGGTGCGCGGGCCCCTGACGCTCACCCAGCGCCGACATCATCGCCTGGCGCAGCAACGATCCGGCCATTGGTCCGGACGGGATCTTGGCGGCGAACTTGGTGATGGGCCGCATCACATCGACGACGTCGACAATTTGATACTGCCCCATGCGGTTGTCGCGCACCGCCTTTTGGCCGGTGATGACGAGCATGGGCATGGCCGTCAGATAGGCGTGGGCCACCGGGGTGGTCAGGTTCATCGCGCCCGCGCCAAGTGTTGACATCGCGACAGCCAGCTTGCCGGTGAGGCGCCCATAGGCGGCGGCCGCAAAGCCCGCCGCCTGCTCGTGGCGGAACAGGATGAACTTGATCCGCCCGTCGTTGCGCAGCGCCTCCATGAAATGCAGGTTCTCATCGCCCGGGATCCCGAACACGTACTCCACGCCCTCGGCCGCAAGCGCCGCGACGATCTGTTCGCTGGTGTTCGACGGCGCCATCAGAGTTCACCGCTGCCCTGACGCAGCACCGTCTCGGGATCTTCGGATTTCAGGCTTTCCTTGACCTGGTCCATCTTCTTCATGATGTTGTGTGCCTTGGTCAGGATTGCCTCGGCCTGATCGCCGGGGATCACCACGGCCGTCGAACCCTTGGCGAAGATCACATCGCCGGGAACCACGGTGACGCCGCCGATCGCTACCGGAACGTCGGCCAGGTAGGGCTGGATCTCGTTACCGCCCCCGCGCGCCGTTTCCCCGTGACAGTAGGTCGCGAAGTTGTAGGTGCTCAGCTCCTCGAAATCACGCAGCATGCCGTCAGCGAGAATGCCTGCCATGCCGAGGTTTTCGACCCGACTGAGCTTGGTGCCGCCGCCGAGTGAAGTCTGGTGGTAGCCGTTGGATGCCATCACCAGCACGGCGCCGGCAGGGTCATGTTTGGCGACGGCACGGTAGATCGCCGGACCGAGGCTGTCCTTCTCCGGGTCCATCAGGTCCTTGCGTACCGGCAGAAAGGAAATGGTGACCGCGGGGCCGACGAGCACAAGGTCCGGGTCTGGGCTGTCAAGTTCGATGATGTGGGCGCGATGCGCATAGGTCATCATCATGGCGTCGACGACGTCGGCGACCCCGAGGCCATCCACCAGTTCGGTCAGCTGCATGACTTCGTCCTACCCTTCTATTCGAAAGCGGCTATTCGGTGGGCATCATGTTCAGCAATAGGCTCACCACCGGAATCATCCGCCCCATCGCGTTGGGGACCAGGTTTTCCAGCGAATCCTTCACTGCTGCCGCGGTTTCGGGGTCAGGCGGCTCGGTCGGCCCGAGTGCACCACTGACCGTGACCCCCCGGCGTCGGCCGTCGGCGAGCACCGCGTCGATCGCCGTCAGCAGTGACCCGTCATCGTGCAGCGGGCGCAACGCGGCGTAGTAGAGCACCAAGAAGCCTGGCCAGTGCGCCAGGTTTCGCGGCAGGCTGACCTGCACGTCTTTGGCCTTGCCGCGGGCGCCGATCAAGTTGACCGTGCGCACCATCTCGGCCACGTGTGAGGGCATCTGATCGAAATTCAACCTCGTCGGGGCGGGCGTGCCGGCGCCGTGCCGCGGCGGTTGCTGGGCCGGGGAGCGGCCGGTTGGCCTTGTCCGTCCAATCGCGCCATGATGGCCGAAAAGGAAACGATGTTGAGCGGATTGCCGCGGTCGTAGCCGATCAGCGCGGCACGGATCGCCGACTCACCCTCAGCGTTGATGCCCACCGACCGCAGGGCGGCCCGGCTGAACCGGGGGACTGTCGGCAGATCCTGCGCCTCGCGCAAGGCGTCCGCCTGCCCGTACACCGCGTCGTTGGTGTAGAGCGGTTTCATCGTTTCCCAGGTCCAGCGCAACCCACCCGGAATGGACTCGATGTTGCGCCAGATCAGATTGACGAATGACATTCCAAGCGTCTCGCGGATGTCCGCGTAGAGCTCGGCAATTTCACCCGTCGCCTCGGCCTCGCCGACGCTTGGAACCGGATCTCCGGACGGCTGCATGGCAAATTCCCTTATCTCCCAGGGATAGAAGATCAGTCCGGCATGTTCGCACGCATGTAGTCGATCGCAAGCTTCATCGCAGCCACCTTGACCTTGTTGCGTTCCATCATCTGTGCGTTCAGCTGCGCGATGTTGACGGAATATGGGTTCTTCCGCAACAGCTTTGCCGCGAAAAGCAGATTGGTGGCGGTCAGCTCGACATTGCGGCGCACATAGGGCGACAGCTCGCCGCCGGCCTCGATATAGCTCGCGCCCGGACCTGCGTCACCGACCCAATACAGATCGGTGTTGGGTGGCACCGTCGCCCCGAAGTGCAGCAGGTTACCGAAAGTGTTGGCCACACAATCGTGGCTGCCGTCCTCATTGCCCGTCACCACGATGCCGGCCACCGACCCGTAGAGCGGGAACTGCCCGGTTTTTTCGCACATCACCGTCTTCGTGGTGCCGTCGAGGCGCTCGATCACTCGCTGCATGACCGACGATCGCACACCCATCCAGATCGGCATGGCGGGCACGATGATGTTGGCACGCTTGACCTTTTCCAGGATCAGCGGCCACTCGTCGCCGTCCCCCTCGTCATTGCCGACTCCCGGCTTGACGTCGTAGTCGACGACTCGGACTATCTCGGTCTCGATGTCGGGCTCGTGGGCCTTGAGCCGGTCGATAAGCAGATTGCACAATGCTTCGGTATTCGATACTTCCGGGCCCTTTTTCAGGGTGCAGTTCAGAAAGAGCGCGTAGAGCGGCCCTTCCTTTTTCATCCAGGGCTCCGGCGTTGTTGATTAGCAGGCTTGTGAGCTGGGTTGATGATCTTTGGTGCCGCGCTATTGGGGCCGGAGTGTAGGCACGGGCTATCTGGAGAACGATCGAGTTGGTTACTGTTCGTCGTTGGTCTGGAGTTGCCCGTGCCTACCGTTTCAGTATTGCCTGTGTCGTCGGTTCCAGAGGTGTTCGACCGCTGGAGTCCTGGTGAGCGCAGCGAGCTCATCGGATCGGAGTTTCTCGATGTGTTGGCCTCGGTGCCAGACCCGAGGGACCCACGCGGTCGGAGGTATTCGCTGATGGCTTTGTTGGCGATCGCGGTTCTGGCCACTGCCGCGGGGATGCGCGGCTATGCTGGTTTTGCCACATGGGCGGCCACCGCTCCCGATGATGTGTTGGCCCAATTAGGGGTCCGGTTCCGGCGGCCCAGTGAGAAGACCTTCCGCGCTGTTTTGTCTCGGCTAGACCCCGCCGACCTCAACGCCAGGATGGGCAGTTACTTCACTGCACACGTGGCCAGCAGCGACCCCAGTGGATTGGTGCCGATCGCGTTGGACGGCAAGATGCTGCGTGGTGCTTTACGCGCCAAAGCGACAGCCACGCATCTCGTGTCGGTGTTCGCCCACCGTGCCCGATTGGTGCTCGGTCAACTCGCTGTCGCCGAGAAAAGCAATGAAATTCCCTGCGTACGTGCCCTGCTCACGCTGCTGCCGGGTAGCTTGCGGTGGCTGGTCACCGTGGATGCGATGCATACCCAGGTCGTCACCGCGAAGTTGATCTGCGCCACCTTGAAGTCGCACTACCTGATGATCGTCAAGTCCAACCAAGCCAAAATACTTGCGCGTATCACCGCGCTGCCCTGGGCCGAGGTGCCCGCAGCCGCTACCGACGACTCCCGCGGCCACGGCCGTGTCGAGACCCGCACCCTGCAAATCATCACCGCTGCACGAGGAATCGGCTTCCCCTACGCAAAACAAATCATCCGGATCACTCGTGAACGCTTGATCACCGCCACCGACCAGCGCAGCGTGGAGGTGGTCTATGCCATCTGCAGCCTGCCGTTCGAGCACGCCCGCCCTACCGCGATCATGACCTGGATGCGTCAACACTGGGGAATCGAGAACAGCCTGCACTGGATACGCGACGTCACCTTCGACGAAGACCGTCAAAGGGCACATACCGGAAACGGCGCACAGGTCCTAGCAACGCTACGCAACACCGCGATCAATCTGCACCGCCTCAACGGCGCCGACAACATCGCCGAAGCCTGCCGGATCACCGCTTTGACCGCCAACCGCCGCCTAGACCTCCTCAATCCACAATTCCCCAGCTCACAAGCCTGCTAATCAACAACGCCGGAGCCCTGCTTTTTCATCTCGTGGAAAATCGAGGATGCCACGCGCGTCTCCGTTTGTTCATTTAGCTGGCCACAGGGATGCGTACCGAGAGCGAAGATTACACGATTTGGGGCGTTGCAGGGCCGTCGTCAACCAATTAAATTTTTGACGCACAGCAACGATGATGCCCCGTGGTCCACCGGGAAGTGAGGCCCCCGGCGGGCGGGTGCGGACCAACTCCATCTGGGTCGGCCGCGCGCCGCGGCGCTGCCGGTCGCAGCAGTCAAAGCCGTTGGACCATAGCGTGATTAGAACTCCGTTCTGGAGCACATCCATCAGTGGATGCTCGGCGCTGCGGCGTGATCGCCCGGCCGGCGAACCGCTCACCGATGCCAGCGCACTTTGGAGATGGCGAACGGTCCGCCCCTCGGTGGTCCGGACAAATCCCGCCCAGGCTGGATCCCCCGCACCGAGGCGGCTGGATTGAACGACGTTTCACCGTCAGTTGACGGCCGGGACCACAATCGCGGGGTGACCGTGGCAGTCGGCGAGATCCGCGAACCCGGTCACCGCACAGCGGGGGCCACGCTACAACGTTGAATCCCGACCGAGGCGGTCGAACTCGGCCAGCAACGCGTCGAAGTTGGCCGGCCGCACCTCTACCGACTCATCTCGCGTGGTTGCGGCGATTCGGATAGTGCGCCGGATCTGGTCCACATAGACGCGGCACGCCTGGCACCCTCTGGTGTGCTGTTCGAACCGGTCCAGGTCAGACTCGTCGAGCGCATCCTCGAGATAGTCGGTCACCAGAGCCACCGCGTCCGAGCAGGTAATACGTAGTTCGTTGGAGATGAAGTCGCCATCAGTGGTCATGGAAATACTCCTCCAGTATTGCGCGCAGGGCGGTGCGGCCACGGTGCAGCAGGACCCGCTGATTGACCGCTGAAATGCCCAATGCCTCGCAGGTTTCCTCGCCCGACCACCCCTCGAGATCGCGCATCGCTACCACCTCGCGTTGAGCGCCGGGCAGCTTCTGCAGCGCTTCGACTACCACGGAGCGAACCTCTGCCGACAACAGTCTCTGCTCGGGCAGTAGGTCCCATCGGACCGGCACATCACGCCAATGGTTGGGTCCTAGTTCGGGATCGATCAGCCGCTCGGGATCGACGGATGGACGTGGGTCGACCTCGGGTCCGGCGTTCGTGAAGGGCACCGTATTGGCTTCCTTACGGGCCAGCGTGTGCACCTGGTTGAGCACGACCCGGAACATCCAGGTTCGAATGCTGGCCCGACCTTCGAACTTGCCGATGGAGCGCACCGCCGAGACCCACGCGTTCTGGACCGCGTCCTCGGCTGTCGCCCGCGATACATAGATGCTGGCCAGCCTGACCAGCGGTGCGTGAAGTGTTTCGACCAGGGCGCGAAACGCTTGCCCGTCGCCGGCCTGCAAAGCAGCGATCAGATCGCTTTCGGTTGCCCATCGATCATCGACGATGGTTCGTTTGGGAACCGCCACTGGTGTCGAATCCTCACTCCGCCGACAGAACCTTGCGCCTGCGGTGTAACGCCGCAGGGGTTGTCGGTGTCCAAACAGTACCCGTCGTGCTTGCGGCGGCGGGCCGGAAACAAATCGACACCCATGGAGGAATAGTGAGCACTCTGCCCCTCGTGACTGAGGCCGACGCAACACCCGAACAGGCGACAGCGCTTGCGGCGGTGAAGCAAGCGTTGGGTTCGGTCCCCAATCTGAGTCGCGCGATGGCCAATAGCCCCGCACTTCTGCATGGCTATCTCGGGCTTGCCGGAAGCCTCGATGGCGGCACTTTGCCCAGGTCCACCCGTGAGCGCCTGGCAATTGCCATCGCCCAGTCCAATACCTGCTCGTACTGCTTGTCGGCGCATACCTACACCGGACAGAGACTGGCGGGTCTGAGCGCCGAGCAGGCGGCGGCAGCACGCAAGGGCGACGCGGACGACCCAAAGGTGGCGGCCATTCTCGCGTTCGCCGTGGCGGTCAATGAGCAGCGCGGCCGGATCGATGAGTCCGAGCTTGCCGCGGTGCGTCATGCTGGAGTCAGCGACGCCGAGATCGCCGAGGTCCTCGGTCATGTGGCGCTTAACGTGTTGACCAACTACTTCAACAACGTTGCGGGCACCGAGATCGATTTTCCGCGGGTGTTGGCGTAGTTGATTGGGCGGCTTGGCGGTAGCCCGCCCTGTTGGTGGGTTCCGCCGAGCGTGCTCGCGGTGTTCGGAGTTGTGCTAGATCTGGTCGCGGTGGGCTGTGGCGTGGCTCAACGCTTCACCAATTATGTTGTGGTGGAACTGATGACGACGTCGACATCGGCGAGTGCGTCACGATCGAACTCGCCGCTCTCGGGGCTCAAGTGCAGCTCTTCGGAATTGGCTGGTACTCGGTGGACGATCCGAAGCACGCGGTGATCGGCCACGCGTAGTGCCGCTGCCAACGCCGAGCCGATCAAGCCGGACGAACCCGTAATGGCGGCAACGGCTTTGCCCACGCTCTCGGAGCCCCAGGTTGGCCTCGAAAGCTCCCTTTGGCAGGCGGTGCTGTCCTTGGACCGAAGCCGATGAGGAGTTGTCTCGTCGACGATCTCCGCCTCGGGCAGTGTCGCCAGTCAGGTCACGCGCAGCGACGGGAGCGAGCATCGTGATGTGTTCGGTGATTTCGGTTTTGAGGCCAGCAATCTCGGTGGTCAGCATCCGCTACGGGTGGCCGATGAGTCGGGCTGACATCGTCGCTGGCCCGGGGCCGGACACCGGCAGAAACGGATACGCTTTGATCCCATCGGCGGGCGGCTTGGAAGTTTGGTAACGAGGATTCTTTGGCGAATCCGTAGTATCATAAAACTCCTGAATGCACTGCCATAGTAGACACCGGATAATCGAGTTGTCTGATTAGCGTTGTGGCAATGTATTCATTAGTTGCCGGAAATTGTCGGATTAAGCGATGGCGTGGAAGCCGGGCTTGATGATGGAGGACGCGTCGATTGCCACGCAAGCGTAGCGCGGCAATCGATCGAAGATTTGAGTTGTGTTGGATTTGTCGGTGCGACGCTGGGCGTTGGTGTCTTGTCCGCGGCCAGTGCTATCGGAATGGTCGCCTCGGCAACGATGATTGGGGCGGGATTGTCTAATATCGACAGTGGTGAATTGGACGAGCGGCAGCTCGCAGATTGGTTGATTGGAAAAGTCGGCCTGTACCTCAACATGTCTCCGGGCTCGGTTGACGTTGATCTTCCGTTGCCTGAATGTGGAATTGACTCGGCTATGAGTCTGTCTTTATGTGCTGATCTTCAGCGTGAGCACGGTATCGAGGCAGATGCGACCATCGTCTGGGACTATCCGACGATCCGTGCGATGGCTGCGCATCTGATATCCGGCGAATTTTGACACAGATCGCGAGGTGCGCGGACGCATCCTAGGTCCGCTGAAGAAATCGTGGCTACTCCGAGGTTCAGGGCCGTTACTAAGAGTGAATATTTGGGAAAGTTGTTGTGCGGGCAAGCCGTGCTGGGTTTTGTCGCGGGAGAGTGAAGTTGCGCTCGTATGGTTTGTTGCGATTGCGGGTGTGTGAGTGTCGGGTTCTCAGGGCTCCGGCGTTGTTGATTAGCAGGCTTGTGAGCTGGGGAATTGTGGATTGAGGAGGTCTAGGCGGCGGTTGGCGGTCAAAGCGGTGATCCGGCAGGCTTCGGCGATGTTGTCGGCGCCGTTGAGGCGGTGCAGATTGATCGCGGTGTTGCGTAGCGTTGCTAGGACCTGTGCGCCGTTTCCGGTATGTGCCCTTTGACGGTCTTCGTCGAAGGTGACGTCGCGTATCCAGTGCAGGCTGTTCTCGATTCCCCAGTGTTGACGCATCCAGGTCATGATCGCGGTAGGGCGGGCGTGCTCGAACGGCAGGCTGCAGATGGCATAGACCACCTCCACGCTGCGCTGGTCGGTGGCGGTGATCAAGCGTTCACGAGTGATCCGGATGATTTGTTTTGCGTAGGGGAAGCCGATTCCTCGTGCAGCGGTGATGATTTGCAGGGTGCGGGTCTCGACACGGCCGTGGCCGCGGGAGTCGTCGGTAGCGGCTGCGGGCACCTCGGCCCAGGGCAGCGCGGTGATACGCGCAAGTATTTTGGCTTGGTTGGACTTGACGATCATCAGGTAGTGCGACTTCAAGGTGGCGCAGATCAACTTCGCGGTGACGACCTGGGTATGCATCGCATCCACGGCGACCAGCCACCGCAAGCTACCCGGCAGCAGCGTGAGCAAGGCACGTACGCAGGGAATTTCATTGCTTTTCTCGGCGACAGCGAGTTGACCGAGCACCAATCGGGCACGGTGGGCGAACACCGACACGAGATGCGTGGCTGTCGCTTTGGCGCGTAAAGCACCACGCAGCATCTTGCCGTCCAACGCGATCGGCACCAATCCACTGGGGTCGCTGCTGGCCACGTGTGCAGTGAAATAACTGCCCATCCTGGCGTTGAGGTCGGCGGGGTCTAGCCGAGACAAAACAGCGCGGAAGGTCTTCTCACTGGGCCGCCGGAACCGGACCCCTAATTGGGCCAACACATCATCGGGAGCGGTGGCCGCCCATGTGGCAAAACCAGCATAGCCGCGCATCCCCGCGGCAGTGGCCAGAACCGCGATCGCCAACAAAGCCATCAGCGAATACCTCCGACCGCGTGGGCCCCTCGGGTCTGGCACCGAGGCCAACACATCGAGAAACTCCGATCCGATGAGCTCGCTGCGCTCACCAGGACTCCAGCGGTCGAACACCTCTGGAACCGACGACACAGGCAATACTGAAACGGTAGGCACGGGCAACTCCAGACCAACGACGAACAGTAACCAACTCGATCGTTCTCCAGATAGCCCGTGCCTACACTCCGGCCCCAATAGCGCGGCACCAAAGATCATCAACCCAGCTCACAAGCCTGCTAATCAACAACGCCGGAGCCTTGCAGGGTGTGCAGTCGTGGGTCACTTGGCAATGGATTGATGTGTCCCAGCGAACCTGGGTGACCTGCCTGCTTTGCGCGCAATTGTGGGATAGCGGCCGATCATTTGGGGCCAAAGAAATCGTGGGTCGTTTTGGCGTGTCCCGCGCCGCTGCAAGCCGGGAAAAGATGCATTATGTTCGCCGCCGATTCATCGGGTTGCCGAAGGGCTGGCTAGCGGATTGATGCCCGCCTTCGTCATGTGTGGAATAACGGCCTTGCGGTGCAAATCCGAAGGAGGATTGGGGAGCTTGCGGAAAGGGTATTCCCCATAGACTTTTCGACCTTCGGGGTGATCTTCCGTGGCAACGGCCAAGGCCTCGTGACGGCCGCTTGTTGGTACGAGGGCTCCGTTGGGGCGCCCAAAAGTGTTCCGCTGCAACGGTAGAACATCTGACATGGGCGTGGTCGGGAGCCCTGGGCGGCGGGGTAGGCGTCCGGGTGGGTGGCTTACCAGGGCTCCGGCGTTGTTGATTAGCAGGCTTGTGAGCTGGGGAATTGTGGATTGAGGAGGTCTAGGCGGCGGTTGGCGGTCAAAGCGGTGATCCGGCAGGCTTCGGCGATGTTGTCGGCGCCGTTGAGGCGGTGCAGATTGATCGCGGTGTTGCGTAGCGTTGCTAGGACCTGTGCGCCGTTTCCGGTATGTGCCCTTTGACGGTCTTCGTCGAAGGTGACGTCGCGTATCCAGTGCAGGCTGTTCTCGATTCCCCAGTGTTGACGCATCCAGGTCATGATCGCGGTAGGGCGGGCGTGCTCGAACGGCAGGCTGCAGATGGCATAGACCACCTCCACGCTGCGCTGGTCGGTGGCGGTGATCAAGCGTTCACGAGTGATCCGGATGATTTGTTTTGCGTAGGGGAAGCCGATTCCTCGTGCAGCGGTGATGATTTGCAGGGTGCGGGTCTCGACACGGCCGTGGCCGCGGGAGTCGTCGGTAGCGGCTGCGGGCACCTCGGCCCAGGGCAGCGCGGTGATACGCGCAAGTATTTTGGCTTGGTTGGACTTGACGATCATCAGGTAGTGCGACTTCAAGGTGGCGCAGATCAACTTCGCGGTGACGACCTGGGTATGCATCGCATCCACGGTGACCAGCCACCGCAAGCTACCCGGCAGCAGCGTGAGCAGGGCACGTACGCAGGGAATTTCATTGCTTTTCTCGGCGACAGCGAGTTGACCGAGCACCAATCGGGCACGGTGGGCGAACACCGACACGAGATGCGTGGCTGTCGCTTTGGCGCGTAAAGCACCACGCCGCATCTTGCCGTCCAACGCGATCGGCACCAATCCACTGGGGTCGCTGCTGGCCACGTGTGCAGTGAAGTAACTGCCCATCCTGGCGTTGAGGTCGGCGGGGTCTAGCCGAGACAAAACAGCGCGGAAGGTCTTCTCACTGGGCCGCCGGAACCGGACCCCTAATTGGGCCAACACATCATCGGGAGCGGTGGCCGCCCATGTGGCAAAACCAGCATAGCCGCGCATCCCCGCGGCAGTGGCCAGAACCGCGATCGCCAACAACGCCATCAGCGAATACCTCCGACCGCGTGGGTCCCTCGGGTCTGGCACCGAGGCCAACACATCGAGAAACTCCGATCCGATGAGCTCGCTGCGCTCACCAGGACTCCAGCGGTCGAACACCTCTGGAACCGACGACACAGGCAATACTGAAACGGTAGGCACGGGCAACTCCAGACCAACGACGAACAGTAACCAACTCGATCGTTCTCCAGATAGCCCGTGCCTACACTCCGGCCCCAATAGTGCGGCACCAAAGATCATCAACCCAGCTCACAAGCCTGCTAATCAACAACGCCGGAGCCCTGGGTGGCTTACGAACTCATCGCCTGGTCGCCCGGTGAAGGCTTTGTCGGGTGAAGTCGGTGTCGCTGAACATTCGCGAAATTTACTCTGCTGCAATTAATTAGCGGCGGCCAAACTATGTGTTGGGGCTGCGGCATCCAGATCTTGATAAAACTCCTGACGGCAGGCAACAGAAGTCGATACCCGGCTTCCGGTGAAATCTGGCCCGGGGTGAAGTCGTTTCGTCAATCAGATTGCCTGGGGTTGGATTCGGACAGGTGAAAACGATGGTTTTCTTGTGTAGGTCTGCCACAGCGGATTACGTTTCTTCTGCCGATGAGATCGGGCCTCTTCGGATCACAGACCGTTCATTCTGCGTGGGGATGATGAACATGTCTTTTGTGACCGCTGTGCCCGAGCTCGTCGAGTCGGCAGCCCAGGACTTGGCAGGAATCCGTTCAGCACTGGTGGAGGCCGCTCAGGCAGTAGCAGTGCCGACCACCGCACTGGCGGCCGCGGGAGAAGATGAGGTATCCGCTGCAATAGCAGCGCTATTCGGCACTTTTGGCCAGGAATATCAAGCAGTCAGTGCACAAGCGGCGTCGTTCCACGAGTCTTTCGTCAGGGTGTTGAGCGGTGCTGCGGCCTCGTACGTGGAAGCTGAGGTAGCCAACGGTGCTGCCCTGCTCGCAGGCGAAAGTGCCGCCGCTGCAGTCAGCGGCGGATTTAGCGGTGGGCTGACGGCCGGACTTAGCGCGGAGTTGGCTCTTCAAGCGGCGAACTCCCTCGCGACAGCTTTCGGCTCCGGAGTTTCCGGTCTTGCGCTGCAGACCGGTGGTGCGCTTGTGTCCGGTCTTGGGACCGGTTTGGTTCAAACCGGCGAGGTCATCGTGTCGGCTGGCCAGGCCTTGCAGAACCTCGGTTCGTTCATGGCGGGCGCTGGTGCTGGGTTGAGCGCTCAAGCCGGTGCGGCCCTCACCCAGGCAATGAATTTGGGTGGCTCACTGAGCGCACAGCTTGGGGCTTCCCTGTCGGGCAACTTCAACCTCGCTCTGCCGGAACTGATCGCGGGATTCAATAATGGGCTGGCTGGGCTGATTCAAACCGGCCAGACCATCACGACCAGCCTGATCGGTAGCGCCGGCAGCGGCCTTGGTGCGCTTTTCCAAACCGGCGGAACCGTGCTTACCAACTTCGGGAGCGCCTTGCCCGAATTCGCCGCTCAGCTAAGCGGTGCGATCTCGGCGACCGTTGGCAGCAGCCTGCCCGGCCTCGTCGGTGCGTTCGATAGCGGATTCACCGGCCTGGTCCAGGCGGGCCAGTCCTTGGCGACAAACCTGGCCGGCAGTGTGGGCGCCGGTCTGGATGTGCTCATCCAGACCGGAGAGACCCTGGCAGGCGGCTTGACGGCCAGCCTTAGCGCTCCCGTATTGGCGGCCCAGTTGTCGGCGGCGTTGCAGGCTAGCTTCGGTACGTCGCTGCCAGAGTTGGTTGCTGCATTTACCGGTGGATTGAACGGGCTGGTGCAGGCGGGTCAAACGTTGGCCGCGAATGTGGCGGGCAACTTTGGTGGCGGCCTGAGTGGGTTGTTGGAGGCCGGGCAGGTGTTGATGGCCAACCTGGCAGGTGGGTTTAGTCTGCCGGCGTTGGCGGCCTAGATTAGTGCGGCGTTGCAGGCTAGCTTCGGTGCGTCGTTGCCGGAGGCGGTGGCGGCGTTCACGGGTGGGTTGAACGGGTTGGTGCAGGCGGGGCAAACGTTGGCGGCCAACTTGGTTGGCGGGTTTAGCTTGCCGACGCTGGCCGCTGAGTTGTCGGCGGCGTTGCAGGCGAGCTTCGGTGCGTCGTTGCCGGAGGTGGTGGCGGCGTTTACCGGTGGGTTGAACGGGCTGGTGCAGGCGGGCCAAAGCCTGGCGGCGAATCTGGCGGGCAGCCTTGGTGGCGGGTTTAACGCGTTGATTGAAGTGGGTCAGGCGTTGGCTGCCAATCTGGTTGGTGGGTTTAGTCTGCCGGCGTTGGCGGCCTAGATTAGTGCGGCGTTGTAGGCGAGCTTCGGTGCGTCGTTGCCGGAGGTGGTGGCGGCGTTTACCGGTGGGTTGAACGGGCTGGTGCAGGCGGGCCAAAGCCTGGCGGCGAATCTGGCGGGCAGCCTTGGTGGCGGGTTTAACGCGTTGATTGAAGTTGGTCAGGCGTTGGCTGCCAATCTGGTTGGCGGGTTTAGTTTGCCGGCGTTGGCGGCCCAGATTAGTGCGGCGTTGCAGGCGAGCTTCGGTGCGTCGTTGCCGGAGGTGG
This sequence comes from Mycobacterium ulcerans subsp. shinshuense, assembly GCF_002355775.1. NCBI lineage: Bacteria > Bacillati > Actinomycetota > Actinomycetes > Mycobacteriales > Mycobacteriaceae > Mycobacterium > Mycobacterium ulcerans. The sequence goes on from NZ_AP017624.1 coordinate 2,260,872, forward strand.
TGGCCGCGTTTACCGGTGGGTTGAACGGGCTGGTGCAGGCGGGCCAAAGCCTGGCGGCGAATCTGGCGGGCAGCCTTGGTGGCGGGTTTAACGCGTTGATTGAAGTTGGTCAGGCGTTGGCTGCCAATCTGGTTGGCGGGTTTAGTTTGCCGGCGTTGGCGGCCCAGATTAGTGCGGCGTTGCAGGCGAGCTTCGGTGCGTCGTTGCCGGAGGTGGTGGCCGCGTTTACCGGTGGGTTGAACGGGCTGGTGCAGGCGGGCCAAAGCCTGGCGGCGAATCTGGCGGGCAGCCTTGGTGGCGGGTTTAACGCGTTGATTGAAGTTGGTCAGGCGTTGGCTGCCAACCTGGTTGGCGGGTTTAGTCTGCCGGCGTTGGCGGCCCAGATTAGTGCGGCGTTGCAGGCGAGCTTCGGTGCGTCGTTCCCGGAGGCGGTGGCCGCGTTTACCGGTGGGTTGAACGGGCTGGTGCAGGCCGGCCAAAGCCTGGCGGCGAATCTGGCCGGCAGCCTTGGTGGCGGGTTTAACGCGTTGATTGAAGTTGGTCAGGCCTTGGCTGCCAACCTGGTTGGCGGGTTTAGTCTGCCGGCGTTGGCGGCCCAGATCAGCGCGGCGTTGCAGGCCAGCTTCGGTGCGTCGTTGCCGGAGGTGGTGGCGGCGTTTACCGGTGGGTTGAACGGGCTGGTGCAGGCGGGCCAAACGTTAGCGGCCAACCTGGCGGGCAGCCTTGGTGGCGGGTTTAACGCGTTGATTGAAGTTGGTCAGGCCTTGGCTGCCAACCTGGTTGGCGGGTTCAGCTTGCCGACGCTGGCGGCCCAGATCAGCGCGGCGTTGCAGGCCAGTCTTGGCACCTCATTCCCCGAGCTGATGGCCGGATTCACCGGTGGCTTCACCGGCTTGCTCCAAACTGGACAATCTCTGGCGGGCAACCTCGTGGATAGCTTTGGCGGCGGACTGGATGCGCTAATCCAGACAGGTCAGAACGTCGCGGCCAATCTTGTCGGCGCCTTCAACGCACCGGCACTGCTAGCCGGATTGAATAGCGGGTTGAACGGACTAGTCCAGACCGGCGCGTCGCTGGCTGGGAACCTGGCGGGAGCCTTTGGTGCAGGCCTGCCGGAGCTTGCTACCCAGCTGTCGGCTGCGTTGTCGGCCAGCCTAAGCGGTGACCTGTCGGCGGAGTTGAGCGCCGCGCTGACGGCGAGCCTTGCCAACACGGCGTCGGGGCTGTTGTCAGGCCTGGCGCAGACCGGTGCAAACCTGGCAGGGGGGATCGGGGGAGGACTGTTAGGTCTGATTGGCACCGGCGAAACCCTGGCGAGCAGCCTCGCAGGAGGTGTTTCCGGCTTGCTGGGCACGGGCCAATCGCTGCTGATGATCTGGCAAAACGCCACGGCAGAGGTGACCGGTGCGCTCACCGATGCTGTGGTTGCCAGCATCGGTGTTGGTCTGCCCGGGCTGTCACAGGCCGCGGTCACCCTGTCGACAGGCATCGGCAACGCCAGCGTTGGCCTGACCCAGACCGGAGGCGTCATCGTGAGTGCCCTGGATAACGCAGCTCTTTGAATCACCGGAGACATCAGTGCTGCATTGGCCAATCTTCAACTCGCCATCCAGGCGGCGTTGAACGCGAGTTTCGGAGTTCAGGTCGCTGCCTAGCTGGTGCTGACTACCCTTGAGCTAAGTCGTGGTCGCGACACAGGCCAGAATGGATTTGCGAAATATTGCATAACCATGCAAAATCCTCGAAATGGCCCACGCGACCGATGCAATCAGGGTGGCCGTAGCGGGTGCCAGCGGCTATGCAGGCGGTGAGATCCTTCGCCTTCTGCTGGGGCATCCCGCCTACACCTCGGGACGGCTGACGATCGGGGCGGTGACCGCAGCGGCCAGCGCGGGAAGCGTCCTCGCGGAGCACCATCCGCATCTGTTGCCGCTGGCCCAGCGGATCCTCGAGCCCACCGAGCTCGAGGTGCTCCGCGGACATGACGTGGTATTCCTCGCTTTGCCGCACGGGCATTCGGCGGCGCTGGCCGATCAACTCGGCCCAGAAACTCTGATCATCGACTGTGGGGCCGATTTTCGGCTCACCGATGCGGCGGCTTGGGAGCGGTTCTATGGGTCAGCGCATTCCGGCAGCTGGCCCTACGGACTACCCGAATTGCCGGGTGCTCGGGAGCGGTTGCGTGACACCCGCCGCATAGCGGTTCCGGGTTGCTACCCGACCGCGGCGCTGCTCGCACTGCTGCCCGCGGTGGCCGAGGGCCTCATCGATCCGGCCGTGACGGTGGTCGCCGTTAGCGGTACCTCGGGGGCTGGCCGGGCCGCCAAGACCGACGTGCTCGGCTCGGAAGTCATCGGGTCGGCCCGGGCCTACAACATCGCGGGTGCGCACCGGCATACTCCCGAGATCGCACAAGGCTTGCGCGCGGTCACCGACCGAGACGTCACCGTTTCGTTTACACCGGTTCTTATCCCGACCTCACGTGGCATTTTGGCAACCTGTACCGCGCGTACCCGCTCGCCGATCGCTCGGTTACGGTCAGCCTACGAAAAAGCCTATGAGGCAGAACCTTTTATCTATTTGATGCCGGAGGGTCAGTTGCCCCGCACTGGTGCCGTGATTGGCAGCAACGCGGCGCACATAGCGATCGCTGTGGATGAAGAAGCCGAGACCTTTGTTGCGATTGCCGCAATCGACAACCTGGTCAAGGGCACTGCCGGGGCCGCCGTGCAGTCGATGAACCTGGCGCTGGGCTGGCCGGAGACAGAAGGGCTCTCAGTGGTCGGGGTGGCGCCATGAACGGCTTCGACGACCAGTTGCCGAGTGACCGGGAGCAAGGACTACCGCCTGGCAGCGGGGAGAGTGACACACATGACTGAAGTTGTCAGCGCCGGGCGGCTGTTGCGTAGTCAAGGCATTACTGCCCCGGCGGGTTTCCGGGCTGCAGGCATCGCGGCTGGGATCAAGGCGTCGGGTGCTCGTGACCTCGCGCTGGTATTCAATGAAGGCCCCGACTACTCAGCCGCCGGCGTGTTCACCCGGAACCAGGTCAAGGCCGCACCGGTGTTATGGACGCAGCAGGCGCTAACGACTGGGCAGCTACGTGCGGTGATCCTCAATTCCGGTGGTGCAAACGCCTGTACTGGCCCCGGCGGCTTCCAGGACACGCACGCCACGGCAGAGGCCGTCGCGGCCGCGTTGTCGGACTGGCGAACAGAGACCGGCGCAGTTGAGGTCGCGGTCTGCTCGACGGGGCTGATCGGCGACCGCCTGCCGATGGACAAGGTGCTTGCCGGTGTCGAACACATCGTGCATGAGCTGCATGGCGGCCTGCACGGCGGCGACGACGCTGCCCACGCCATCATGACCACTGACACCGTCGCCAAACAAGTTGCGCTACATCATCAGAGCAAATGGACTGTCGGTGGGATGGTCAAAGGAGCGGGCATGCTGGCCCCCTCGCTTGCGACCATGCTTTGTGTGCTCACCACCGACGCGGTCGCGAGTTCGGCGGCACTCGAGCAGGCGCTGCGTAGGGCAACCGCGCGTACGTTCGACCGGCTCGACATCGACGGCAGCTGCTCGACCAATGACACGGTGCTCTTGCTGGCATCGGGTGCCAGCGAAATAGCGCCGTCGCAAGCAGATCTCGATGAGGCGGTACTACGAGTTTGCGATGACCTCTGTGCTCAACTGCAGGCTGATGCCGAAGGCGTCACCAAGCGCGTCACCGTCACCGTGAAGGGCGCCGCCACAGAAGAGGACGCACTGATCGCCGCGCGGGTGATCGCTCGTGACAGCTTGGTCAAGACCGCGCTGTTCGGATCCGACCCGAACTGGGGGAGAGTTCTGGCAGCGGTCGGGATGGCCCCCATCACCCTCGACCCCAATCGAATCAGCGTGCTATTCAATGGCTCTGCCGTCTGCATCGACGGCGTTGGTGCCCCGGGCGCGCGTGAGGTGGACCTCTCGGCCACCGATACCTATGTCACCGTCGAACTTGGCGTCGGCGATGCTCACGCGGCAATCCGAACCACCGATCTGTCCCACGCCTACGTCGAAGAGAATTCGGCATACAGCTCATGACGATTGAAACGTTGTCCACCCAGTCCAAGGCCCAAGTGCTGGCCGAAGCGTTGCCCTGGCTCAAGCAGTTGCACGGCAGGGTTGTCGTTATCAAGTACGGCGGCAACGCGATGACCGACGACACATTGCGGCAAGCATTCGCTGCCGACATGGATTTCCTGCGAAACTGCGGAATTCATCCGGTGGTGGTGCACGGTGGTGGGCCACAGATCACCGCCATGCTTGGCAAGCTCGGCATCGAGGGTGACTTCAAAGGCGGATTCCGGGTCACCACACCGGAAGTCCTCGACGTGGCGCGGATGGTGTTGTTCGGACAGGTCGGTCGCGAATTGGTCAACTTGATCAACGCGCACGGGCCCTATGCGGTGGGGGTCACCGGTGAAGACGCACAGCTGTTCACCGCAGTGCGGCGCAGTGTGAACGTCGACGGTGTCGCTACCGACATCGGCCTGGTCGGTGACATCGACCATGTCAATGCCGTGGCGCTGATGGATCTCATCGCCGCACATAGGATTCCGGTCATTTCAACACTGGCTCCGGACGCCGAAGGCGTGGTGCACAACATCAACGCGGACACCGCCGCCGCCGCCCTCGCGGAAGCCCTTGGAGCCGAGAAACTTCTGATGCTTACCGATGTGGAAGGCCTCTATACCAGCTGGCCCGACCGGGATTCATTGGTCAGAGAAATCGACACGGCGGCTTTGGAACAGTTATTGCCCAGGCTGGAGGCGGGCATGATCCCCAAGGTCGAAGCATGTCTGCGGGCGGTCACCGGTGGGGTGCCCAGCGCGCACGTCATCGACGGGCGTGTTGAACATTGCGTGCTGGTCGAGCTGTTCACCAATGCGGGGACCGGCACCAAGGTGGTGTCCGCATGACGCATACCGAAGACACGCGGGCCCGATGGGAAGCCGTGATGATGAACAACTACGGCACCCCGCCCGTGGCATTGGCCAGTGGCGAAGGCGCGGTAGTTACCGACGTCGACGGTAAGAACTACGTCGACCTGCTGGGCGGCATCGCGGTCAACATACTCGGCCATCGCCACCCCGCCGTCATTGAGGCGGTGACTCAGCAGATGTCGACGTTGGGCCACACCTCCAACTTGTATGCCACCGAGCCCACCAACGCGCTCGCCGAAGAATTGGTCACGCTGCTGGGCGCTGAAGCGCCGGCGCGGGTGTTCTTCTGCAACTCTGGGACCGAGGCCAACGAGGCTGCGTTCAAGCTGTCTCGGCTTACCGGTCGTACGAAACTTGTTGCTGCGCAAGAGGGTTTTCACGGCAGGACGATGGGATCGTTGGCGCTCACCGGACAGCCGGCCAAGCAAGCGCCGTTCGAGCCGTTGCCCGGCTACGTTACTCACGTCCCCTATGGGGATATCGACGCGTTGGCCGCCGCCGTCGACGACGAGACTGCCGCCGTGTTCCTCGAGCCCATCATGGGGGAGAGTGGTGTCGTCGTGCCGCCGGAGGGCTACCTGCTGGCGGCTCGCGAGATCACCGCACGCCACGGCGCGCTGTTGGTGCTCGACGAGGTGCAGACCGGAATCGGCCGCACCGGAGCCTTCTACGCGCACCAGCATGACGGCATTACTCCCGATGTCGTGACACTGGCCAAGGGGCTAGGGGGAGGATTGCCCATTGGGGCGTGTCTGGCCATTGGCCCAGCGGCGGAGTTGCTGACACCGGGGTTGCACGGCAGTACGTTCGGCGGCAACCCGGTTTGTGCCGCGGCGGCGTTGGCGGTGCTGCGGGTAGTGGCCTCCGAAGGTCTGGTGCGCCGCGCCGAAACGCTAGGCAAAACATTCAAACAGGGCGTCGAGTCGTTGAGCCATCCGTTGATCGACCATGTGCGCGGGCGCGGATTGCTCTTGGGCATTGTGCTGGCAGGCCCGCACGCCAAGGCGGCGGAGGTGGCCGCGCGCGAAGTCGGCTACCTGGTAAATGGCGCTGCGCCCAACGTTGTCCGGCTCGCGCCACCATTGGTCATTACCGAACCCCAGCTCGAAGGCTTTGTCGCCGCGCTGCCGGGAATCTTGGACAACGCGGGAGCATCAGCATGATCCGACACTTTCTGCGTGATGACGACTTGTCGCCTACCGAGCAGGCCGAAGTTCTGCAGCTGGCGGCCGAATTGAAGCGGGAACCGTTCAGCCGCCGTCCCCTGGACGGGCCGCGGGGAGTGGCGGTGATCTTCGACAAGAATTCCACCCGCACCCGCTTCTCCTTTGAGATGGGTATCGCCCAGTTGGGTGGGCATGCAGTGGTTGTCGACGGTCGCAGCACCCAGCTGGGCCGCGAGGAGACCCTGCCCGACACCGCAAAAGTGTTGTCTCGCTTTGTTGATGCCATTGTTTGGCGCACCTTCGGCCAGGATCGCCTGCAGGCCATGGCTTCCACCGCGACGGTGCCCGTGGTCAATGCGCTGTCCGACGAGTTCCACCCCTGCCAGGTGCTGGCCGATTTGCAGACCATCACGGAACGTCGGGGCTCCTTGAAAGGCTTGCGGTTGTCCTACTTTGGTGACGGCGCCAACAACATGGCGCATTCACTGATGTTGGGCGGGGTCACCGCGGGCATGCATGTGACAGTTGCCGCTCCCGACGGATTTCACCCCGACCCGTCGGTCGTTGGCGCCGCGGAGCAGCGTGCCGAGACGACCGGTGCCTCGGTGCGGCTCACCGCTGACGCCCACGTGGCCGCGGCCGGCGCCGATGTCCTGGTCACCGATACCTGGACGTCGATGGGCCAGGAAGACGACGGGCTCGACCGCGTCAAGCCCTTCCGTCCATTCCAGGTGAACGAGCAGCTGCTGGCGGCGGCCGATTCCGAAGTCGTTGTGCTGCACTGTCTTCCGGCGCATCGAGGCGACGAGATCACCGACCAGGTGATGGACGGTCCGGCCAGCGCGGTGTGGGACGAGGCGGAGAATCGGCTGCATGCGCAGAAGGCGCTGCTGGTGTGGTTGTTGGAGCGGGGGCGATGAACGGCGCCAAACAAGCACCCGAGATCAGTGTCAATCGCGCTGGTCGGCAGGCCCGAATCGTGGCGATTTTGTCCACGGAGTCGGTGAGCAGTCAAAGTGAATTGGCCGCGTTGCTAGCGGTCCAGGGGATCGAGGCGACCCAGGCTACGTTGTCTCGTGATCTCGAAGAGCTCGGCGCGGTGAAGCTGCGCGGCGCTGATGGTGGGGTGGGTGTCTACGTGGTGCCAGAAGACGGTAGCCCGGTGCGCGGGGTGACTGGGGGCACCGGACGGCTGGCGCGGCTGTTGGGTGAGCTGCTGGTGTCCTCCGATGCCAGCGCCAACCTCGCGGTGCTGCGCACCCCGCCCGGCGGGGCGCACTACTTGGCCAGCGCAATCGATCGTGCGGCGCTACCGTACGTGGTCGGCACCATTGCCGGCGATGACACTGTGTTCGTGGCTGCTCGTGAGCCGATGACCGGGGCCGAGTTGGCAATCGCCTTGGAAAAATTGAAGTAGGACCTGAAATACACTGCTGCCGGTTCGGCGAAATGAAGGAGTTGGTTCATGTCAGAACGCGTCATCCTGGCGTATTCCGGCGGTCTGGACACCTCGGTGGCCATCAGCTGGATAGGCAAGGAGACCGGCCGTGAGGTCGTGGCTGTTGCGATTGACCTCGGCCAGGGTGGCGAGGACATGGAGGTCGTGTGTCAGCGAGCGCTCGATTGCGGTGCCGTCGAGGCGGTCGTGGTGGATGCTCGCGACGAGTTCGCGGAGGGCTACTGCCTGCCCACCATCTTGAACAATGCCCTCTACATGGACCGCTATCCGCTGGTGTCGGCCATCAGCCGGCCGCTGATCGTCAAGCATCTGGTGGAGGCGGCACGCGAGCACGGCGGTGGGATCGTCGCGCACGGGTGCACGGGCAAGGGCAATGACCAGGTGCGATTTGAGGTCGGGTTCGCGTCGCTGGCTCCCGATCTAGAGGTGTTGGCACCGGTTCGCGACTACGCCTGGACCCGGGAGAAGGCGATCGCATTCGCCGAAGAGAACGCGATCCCGATCAACGTCACCAAGCGCTCGCCGTTCTCGATCGACCAAAACGTGTGGGGCCGAGCTGTCGAAACCGGCTTCCTCGAGCACCTGTGGAACGCGCCCACCAAGGACGTCTACTCCTACACCGAAGATCCGACCGTCAACTGGAACACCCCCGATGAGGTGATCGTCGGCTTCGAACGCGGCATGCCGGTGTCGATCGACGGCAACGCGGTCACGATGCTGCAGGCCATCGAGGAGCTCAACCGCCGGGCCGGGGCCCAGGGTGTCGGGCGCCTCGATGTCGTCGAGGACCGCTTGGTGGGCATCAAGAGCCGGGAGATCTACGAGGCGCCCGGGGCCATGGTGCTCATCACGGCCCACGCCGAGCTCGAGCACGTCACCCTCGAGCGTGAGCTGGCCCGATTCAAGCGGCACACCGATCAGCGCTGGGCCGAGCTGGTGTACGACGGACTGTGGTATTCGCCGTTGAAGACCGCGCTGGAGAGCTTTGTCGCCAAGACCCAGGAGCACGTGTCTGGTGAGATCCGGCTGGTGTTGCACGGCGGTCACATCGCCGTCAACGGCCGGCGCAGCGCGGAGTCGCTCTACGACTTCAACCTGGCCACCTACGACGAGGGCGACACCTTCGACCAGTCGGCTGCCAAGGGGTTCGTCTACGTGCACGGCTTGTCGTCCAAACTCTCCGCCCGCCGGGATCTGCAGTGAGCCGCTACTGCCGAGCAGACGCGAAATCGCAGATGCACCGGCGCGTTGGTGCGATTCTGTGTCTGCTCGCGGAGGAAAAGCTCGCGGAGGAAAAGCTCGCGGAGGAAAAGTGAGTACCAATCAGGGATCGCTGTGGGGTGGGCGGTTCGCCGGCGGGCCTTCCGACGCGCTGGCGGCGCTGAGCAAATCCACCCATTTCGACTGGGCCCTGGCCCCCTACGACGTCACCGCATCGCGGGCCCACGCTGTGGTGCTCTTCCGCGCTGGGCTGCTCACCGAGGAGCAGCGCGACGGTCTATTGGCTGGCCTGGACAGCCTGGCCAGCGACGTCGCCGACGGCAGCTTCGGCCCCCTGGTCTCCGATGAGGACGTGCATGCCGCGCTGGAACGCGGATTGATCGAGCGGGTCGGCCCGGACCTCGGCGGCCGCCTGCGGGCCGGCCGATCCCGCAACGATCAAGTCGCCACCCTGTTCCGGATGTGGCTGCGCGACGCGGTGCGCCGGGTGGCCACGGGTGTACTCGAGGTGGTGGCGGCGCTCGGCGATCAGGCGGCCGCGCACCCGACGGCCATCATGCCCGGCAAGACGCACCTGCAGTCCGCCCAACCCATCTTGCTGGCGCACCATCTGCTCGCCCACGCCCATCCGCTGCTGCGCGACGTGGAGCGGATCGTGGACTTCGACAAACGAGCGGCGGTTTCCCCATACGGCTCGGGTGCGCTGGCCGGATCCTCGCTCGGCTTGGACCCCGATGCGATCGCGGCGGATCTGGGTTTCACCACCGCCGCCGACAACTCCGTCGATGCGACCGCCTCGCGCGATTTCGCGGCCGAGGCGGCGTTCGTATTCGCCATGATCGCCGTCGACCTGTCCCGGCTGGCCGAGGACATCATCATCTGGAGCTCGACCGAGTTCGGCTATGTCACCTTGCACGACTCGTGGTCCACCGGCAGCTCGATCATGCCGCAGAAGAAAAACCCGGATATCGCGGAGCTGGCCCGCGGCAAGTCCGGGCGGCTGATCGGCAACCTCACCGGGTTGCTGGCGACCCTGAAATCCCAGCCCCTGGCCTACAACCGCGACCTGCAGGAAGACAAGGAGCCGGTGTTTGACTCGGTGGTTCAGCTCGAGCTGCTGCTGCCGGCGATGGCGGGCCTGGTGGGGAGCCTGACCTTCGATGTCGAGCGGATGGCCGCGCTGGCGCCTGCGGGCTACACGTTGGCCACCGATGTCGCAGAGTGGTTGGTACGACAAGGCGTCCCCTTTAGGTCCGCGCATGAGGCCGCCGGTGCCGCCGTGCGCACCGCCGAGGAACGCAGCGTCGGCCTCGAGGAGTTGACCGACGACGAACTTGCCGCCATCAGCCCGGAGCTGACACCGCAGGTACGCGACGTATTGACGATTGAGGGTTCGGTGTCCGCACGTGATTCTCGCGGAGGCACGGCGCCTAAGCGGGTCGCCGAGCAGCTTCAAATTGTGCGGGAAATCACTGCTCGGCTGGGCCATGAGCTGATGCGCTGAGCGGATTTTGCCGCTGCGGCCCTCGATCGCGAACTAAACTTCGTGTTCTAGGGAATGCATTGAACGTTTCGGCGTTGATGTTCGTGTTGAAGGGGTGGGACCGATGAGCGTCATCGCAGGTGTGTTTGGTGCGTTGCCCCCGCATCGCTACAGTCAGCGCGAACTCACCGAGACGTTCGTCAACATCCCGGACTTTGAGGGCTACGAAGAACTCGTCCGGCAGCTACACGCAAACGCAAAGGTCAACAGCCGCCATTTGGTGCTGCCGCTGGAGACGTACCCCAAGCTGAATGACTTCGGCGAGGCCAATGGGATTTTCATCGACAAGGCCGTGGACCTCGGCGTCGAAGCCTTGATGGGGGCACTCGACGAGGCCGGCCTGCAGCCCGAAGACCTCGATGTCCTCATCACCACCACGGTCACCGGCCTGGCGGTGCCATCGTTGGATGCCCGCATCGCCGGACGCGTTGGACTGCGGCCGGACGTGCGACGGGTACCGCTGTTCGGGCTGGGATGTGTGGCCGGTGCCGCCGGTGTGGCCCGTCTCCACGACTATCTGCGCGGTGCTCCCAACGGCATCGCCGCCTTGATCTCCGTCGAGCTGTGTTCACTGACTTTCCCGGGATACAAGCCTTCGGCTGCGGGTCTGGTCGGCAGTGCACTGTTTGCAGACGGTGCCGCCGCGGTGGTGGCGGTCGGAGACGGACGGGCCGAAGAGGTTGGCGCCAGCGGACCCGACATCCTGGATTCGTGCAGCCACCTGTATCCCGATTCGTTGCGCACCATGGGCTACGACGTGGGCTCCGCCGGGTTCGAGCTGGTGCTGTCCAAGGACATCGCGGATGTGGTCGAGGAATATGTGGTCGAGGACGTCACCACCTTCCTGGCCGGCCACGGCCTCAGCGTCACCGACATCGGCGCCTGGGTCACCCATCCCGGTGGCCCCAAGATCATCAACGCGATCACCGAGAGCCTCAGCCTGCCTCCGGAGGCGCTGGAGCTGACCTGGCGTTCGCTCGGCGAGATCGGCAATCTTTCGTCGGCATCGGTGTTGCATGTGCTGCGGGACACCATTGCCAAACCGCCGCCCAGCGGGAGTCCCGGCCTGATGATGGCGATGGGCCCTGGGTTCTGTTCCGAACTAGTACTGCTGCGTTGGCGCTGAACAAACGTGAATTTCTGCTCGATCGGGGATCTAGGACGGGGCTACCGCAGGGCTCCGGCGTTGTTGATTAGCAGGCTTGTGAGCTGGGGAATTGTGGATTGAGGAGGTCTAGGCGGCGGTTGGCGGTCAAAGCGGTGATCCGGCAGGCTTCGGCGATGTTGTCGGCGCCGTTGAGGCGGTGCAGATTGATCGCGGTGTTGCGTAGCGTTGCTAGGACCTGTGCGCCGTTTCCGGTATGTGCCCTTTGACGGTCTTCGTCGAAGGTGACGTCGCGTATCCAGTGCAGGCTGTTCTCGATTCCCCAGTGTTGACGCATCCAGGTCATGATCGCGGTAGGGCGGGCGTGCTCGAACGGCAGGCTGCAGATGGCATAGACCACCTCCACGCTGCGCTGGTCGGTGGCGGTGATCAAGCGTTCACGAGTGATCCGGATGATTTGTTTTGCGTAGGGGAAGCCGATTCCTCGTGCAGCGGTGATGATTTGCAGGGTGCGGGTCTCGACACGGCCGTGGCCGCGGGAGTCGTCGGTAGCGGCTGCGGGCACCTCGGCCCAGGGCAGCGCGGTGATACGCGCAAGTATTTTGGCTTGGTTGGACTTGACGATCATCAGGTAGTGCGACTTCAAGGTGGCGCAGATCAACTTCGCGGTGACGACCTGGGTATGCATCGCATCCACGGTGACCAGCCACCGCAAGCTACCCGGCAGCAGCGTGAGCAGGGCACGTACGCAGGGAATTTCATTGCTTTTCTCGGCGACAGCGAGTTGACCGAGCACCAATCGGGCACGGTGGGCGAACACCGACACGAGATGCGTGGCTGTCGCTTTGGCGCGTAAAGCACCACGCAGCATCTTGCCGTCCAACGCGATCGGCACCAATCCACTGGGGTCGCTGCTGGCCACGTGTGCAGTGAAGTAACTGCCCATCCTGGCGTTGAGGTCGGCGGGGTCTAGCCGAGACAAAACAGCGCGGAAGGTCTTCTCACTGGGCCGCCGGAACCGGACCCCTAATTGGGCCAACACATCATCGGGAGCGGTGGCCGCCCATGTGGCAAAACCAGCATAGCCGCGCATCCCCGCGGCAGTGGCCAGAACCGCGATCGCCAACAAAGCCATCAGCGAATACCTCCGACCGCGTGGGTCCCTCGGGTCTGGCACCGAGGCCAACACATCGAAAAACTCCGATCCGATGAGCTCGCTGCGCCCACCAGGACTCCAGCGGTCGAACACCTCTGGAACCGACGACACAGGCAATACTGAAACGGTAGGCACGGGCAACTCCAGACCAACGACGAACAGTAACCAACTCGATCGTTCTCCAGATAGCCCGTGCCTACACTCCGGCCCCAATAGCGCGGCACCAAAGATCATCAACCCAGCTCACAAGCCTGCTAATCAACAACGCCGGAGCCCTGGGGGCTACCGGTGCTTGGCCAGGAGCCGGAAAGGAACAACGCCAGCCGCCGCGCGCCCCTCGCGCCGATTCGCTGAGTAGCTGGAAAGGCGCGTTGTATGGACAGCACCCCAGACGAACTCATCACGGCACTGCGCAAGACACTCAAATTGAACGAGCGGCTCAAGCGGGAAAACCGTGACCACCTTGCCCAAGCCACAGAGCCCGTCGCGGTGGTCGGGATGGGATGTCGTTACCCGGGTGGCATCGCGACTCCCGAGGGCTTGTGGGAGATGGTGGCCGCCGGACGTGACGTGGTGTCGGATTTCCCGACGGATCGCGGCTGGGATGGGGCGAGTCTGTTCGACCCCGATCCGGACGCGGTGGGTAAGTCATACACGCGCAGCGGTGGATTCCTGACCGACGTCGCTGGTTTTGACGCCGAATTCTTCGGGATAGCGCCCAGCGAAGTGATGGCGATGGATCCCCAGCAGCGACTGTTGCTGGAAGTGTCCTGGGAGGCGTTGGAGCGCACCGGAATCGACCCGACCACGTTGCGCGGATCGCCGACCGGTGTGTTCGTCGGGGTCTTCCACGGCTCGTATGGGGGACAGGGCCGGGTGCCCGGCGACCTCGAGAGATATGGGCTGCGCGGGTCGACGTTGAGTGTGGCGTCGGGCCGAGTGGCCTATGTGCTGGGGTTGGAGGGCCCGGCGGTGTCGGTGGATACCGCGTGTTCGTCCTCACTGGTCGCCTTGCACCTGGCGGTGCAGTCACTGCGGTCGTGAGAGTGCGATTTGGCCCTGGTGGGTGGGGTACCCGTGATGGCCACCCCGGCGATGTTCATCGAATTCAGCCGGCAACGGGCGCTATCGGCCGACGGGCGGTGCAAGGCGTACGCGGGTGCCGCCGACGGGACCGCGTTCTCCGAGGGCGCCGGGGCGCTGGTGCTGGAGCGGCTGACCGATGCACAGCGGTTGGGACATCCGGTGTTGGCCGTGGTGCGGGGTTCGGCGGTCAACCAGGATGGTGCCTCCAACGGGCTCGCGACCCCGAATGGGCCCTCACAGCAGCGAGTGATTCGCGCGGCGTTGGCCAGTGCCCGGCTGGGCGTGGCCGATGTGGATGTGGTCGAAGGCCACGGCACCGGGACCACCTTGGGCGATCCCATTGAGGCCCAGGCGATTTTGGCCACCTATGGGCAGGACCGTACCGGGCCCGGCAAAGAGCCCCTGTGGCTGGGCTCGATCAAATCGAACATGGGGCATACCTCTGCCGCGGCCGGGGTAGCCGGAGTCATCAAGATGACGCTGGCGATGCAGCATGGGGTGCTGCCCCAGACGCTGCATGTGGATGTGCCGACGCCGCATGTGGACTGGTCAGCGGGGTCGGTGTCGTTGCTGGCCGAGGCGCGTCCGTGGCCGGAAACCGGGCGTGCGCGTAGGGCAGGGATATCTTCGTTCGGGATCAGCGGCACCAACGCTCACGTCATTCTCGAGCAGGCGCCGGCAGCAGAAGAGGTTGCCGCACAGCACAGAACCGATCTCACCCCGTGGATACTGGCTGCGCGGTCAGCTCCGGCGTTAGTCAACCAGGCACGGCGCCTGGCGCAGTGGGTGAGTGATCGCCCGGATCTCGATGTAGCCGATGTGGGCTGGTCGTTGGCTACCACCAGGTCGGTGTTCGAACATCGGGCGGTGGTGGTGGGCGCCGACCGGACGCAGCTGATTCAGGGGCTCGCGGGCTTTGTCGACGGTGAGCCAGGCGCCGGTGTTGTCGTGGGTCGTGCCCAGCCAGTAGGCAAGACGGTGTTCGTGTTTCCCGGCCAGGGGTCGCAGTGGGTCGGGATGGGCGTCGATCTGCTGGACACCTCGACGGTGTTCGCCGATCAGATGCATCGGTGCGAGAAGGCTCTTGCCGAGTACGTGTCCTGGTCGCTGCTCGATGTTGTGCGGGCGGTGCCGGGTGCTCCGGGGCTGAATCGGGTGGACGTCGTGCAGCCGGTGTCGTGGGCGATCATGGTGTCGCTCGCCGAATTATGGCGTTCCGCAGGGGTGCTTCCCGACGCGGTGATTGGCCATTCGCAAGGCGAGATTGCGGCCGCCTACGTGGCGGGGGCACTGTCCCTCGAGGATGCGGCGCGGGTGGTCGCGCGGCGCAGCCAGCTGCTGGTGCAGCTCTCCGGTGCCGGCGGGATGGTGTCGCTCGCGTGCGGACTGGAACGCGCCCGCCAGCTAGTGGCGTCGTGGAGCGACCGCTTGAGTATTGCTGCGGTAAACGGCGTTTCAGCGATCGTGGTGTCCGGCGAGGTGGATGCTCTCGATGCCCTGATTGGGCGCTGTGAGGCGGACGATATTCGGGCCCGCAGAATCGACGTCGACTACGCGTCCCATTCCGCTCAGGTGGAGGCGATCCGTGCCGAGTTGTCCGAGGCGCTGAACGGTATCGCGCCCCAATCGACATCGACGGCCTTCATCTCCACGGTCACCGGCGAATTCACCGATACCGCGGGCTTGGACGCCGACTACTGGTATCGCAGCATCCGCCAGACGGTGCAGTTCGAACGGGCTATCCGTACCGCCTTCAACAGCGGGTGCCAAGTCTTCATCGAGTCCAGCCCGCACCCGGTTTTGATGGCCGGCATCGAAGAAACCCTGGCTGGCCAGCAAGACTCCGGCGAAGCGATCGTCATTCCATCGCTGGGGCGCGACGACGGCGGGCTGCAAAGATTCTGGCTATCGGTCGCTCAAGCCCATGTCGCGGGGGTGCGGGTGGACTGGGCCTCGATCATCGGCGCCGGCCGCCGGGTGGCCCTGCCCACCTACGGGTTCCAGCATCGCCGCTTCTGGCTGGGGCAGCTCGATGCCGATCGTACCGACGTGGGCGGTCTGGGGCAGGCCGGCGCCGCGCATGGCCTACTGGGCGCGGTGGTGGAGCGACCCGATTCGGGTGGGGTGGTCTTGACTGGTCAGCTATCGGTGGCATTGCAGCCATGGCTGGCGGGTCATGCGGTGGCCGGCACGGTGTTGTTCCCGGGTGCGGGCTTTGTCGAGTTGGCGATCCGCGCCGGCGATGAGGCCGGATGCGCGGCAGTGGAAGAACTGACCCTGTCAGCGCCGTTGGTTCTGCCGACCGTCGGCGGAGTGCAACTACAGGTGGTGGTGGGCCCCGCCGACCAGTCGGATCGCCGGACAGTAGAAGTGTATTCCCGCGGCGACCAGTCACTTTCGGAATGGTCATTACATGCCGAAGGCGTACTGGCGCCGGCGGCGGTTGCTTCAGTGGGGCAGTTGACGGCATGGCCACCGGAGGGCGCGACGGCGCTGGACCTCGGCGGTGTGTACGATCGGCTGGCAGCCCGGGGCTACGAATACGGTCCGGCGTTTCGCGGTCTGCAGGCCGTGTGGGAGTCGGGGGGCGAAATCTTCGCTGAGGTGGCCCTCCCCGAAGACGCCGGCGCGCAGATCGGCGGTTTCGGCATCCACCCAGCGCTTCTCGATGCGGCACTGCATGCGTTGGTGCTGACCGCGGAGCAGAACCAAACGGTGTTGCCGTTCGCGTGGCAAGGGGTGTCGTTGCACGCTGCCGGAGCCTCGCGCTGTCGAGTCCGGATAGCGCAATCTCGGTCCGGCTCGGTCGCCATGGAACTCGCCGACTCGGCAGGTCTGCCGGTTTTGACGGTGCGGGACCTAGCGTTTCGTCCGGTGTCCGACCAGACGTCATCGGCGGGCACGGCCGGTGGCGGTGGCTTGCTAGAGGTCGTGTGGTCACCGCTGGGCAGGCCCGGCGACGACACCGCCGATATACCGTTGACGTTGTGGGACTTGGCCTCCCAGGTCGAGCTGTCCGCGGGTGCGGTGGAGTCGACATATGTGGCCACCGATGGCGCGTTGGGCGCATTGCAGTCGTGGCTGGCCAGCGACCAACCCGGGGTCTTGGCGGGGGTGACGCACGGCGCGGTAGGACTGGCGGACGAAGACGTGACCGATCTGGCGGGTTCGGCGGTGTGGGGGCTGGTGCGTTCGGCGCAGGCCGAGCATCCTGGTCGCGTCGTACTGGTCGATACCGATGGTTCGGTCGAACTGCGCGCGGTGCTGAATTCCGGTGAGCCGCAGCTGGTGGTGCGTGCGGGCGTGGCCTGCCAGGCGCGGTTGAAGCCGGCCGAGTCATTGCTGCGGTTGCCGCCACCGGGCGAGAATTGGCGATTGGTCACCGGCGGCGGTGGCACGTTGGATGACGTGAAGGTGGGCGGCTGTGCGCCGTCGGGGCTGATGACCGGACAGCTGCGGGTCGCAGTGGCCGCCGTGGGCGTCAATTTCCGGGATGTGCTGGTGGCGTTGGGTATGTATCCCGGTGGAGGCGAGCTAGGGGTTGAGGGCGCCGGGATTGTCACCGAGGTCGGGCCCGGCGTTTCCGGGGTGGTCGTCGGCGATGCGGTCATGGGGCTGCTCGGCGTGGTGGGGTCCGAGGCGGTGGTGGATCACCGCTTGGTGACCGCAGTTCCGCCGGGCTGGTCGCTGCAGACGGCCGCCAGTGTCCCGGTGGTGTTCTTGACGGCGTTCTACGGCTTGCGTGTCCTGGCCGAGGTGCGGTCTGGGCAGAAGCTGTTGGTGCACGCGGCCACCGGCGGGGTGGGCATGGCCGCGGTGCAGCTGGCTCAGCTTTGGGGTCTGGAAGTGTTCGCAACGGCTAGCCCAGGAAAATGGGATACGTTGCGGGCAATGGGTTTTGATGATGACCACATCGCCAACTCGCGCACTCTGGAGTTCGAAGAGAAGTTCCGTGCCGGCACCGGTGGAGCCGGAGTGGACGCGGTGCTCAACTCGCTGGCCGGCGAATTTGTCGACGCATCGCTTCGGCTGTTGGTCCCCGGCGGTCGCTTCATCGAGATGGGTAAGACCGATCTTCGTGACCCACAGACGATGGCCGAACAGCATCGCGGCGTTGGGTATCGGGCATTTGATCTCATCGAGGCCGGCCCGGACCTGATCGCGCGGATGCTGGCCGAGCTGAGCCGACTGCTTTGCGCCGAAACCCTGACACCGTTGCCGATCAAGACTTTCGACGTGCGGCTGGCTCGGCAGGCGTATCGCTTTGTCAGCCAGGCTCGTCACATCGGCAAGGTGGTGTTGACACTTCCCGACGAAACCGGTGCGGTACCCGCTGGTGCCCTGGCCGGAGGCACGGTGATCATCACCGGCGGGACGGGCATGGCCGGGACGGCCTTGGCCCGCCATGTTGTGTCCCGTCATCGGGTGGCCAACGTCATCCTGGTCAGTCGGTCCGGCGCGCAGGCCGAAGGGACCAGCGAGCTGCTCGGCCAATTGCAGGATGCCGGAGCAGAGGCGGCGGTGGTGGCTTGCGATGTCTCCGATCGGGACGCGGTCGCGGAGCTACTAGCGCAAGTGCCGGCACGCTATCGGCTGCGGGGCGTGATTCACGCGGCGGGAGTGCTCGACGACGGGTTGATCGCTTCACTGACCCCGCAGCGGGTCGATACGGTGCTGCGGGCCAAGATCGACGGCGCCTGGAATCTGCATGAGCTGACCCGCGGCCTCAACTTGTCGGCCTTTGTGCTGTTCTCCTCGATGGCCGGGATCATCGGCACCGCCGGACAAGGTAACTATGCGGCGGCCAACAGCTTCCTGGACGGGCTGGCCGTTCACCGGCGCGCGCTCGGCCTGCCGGGTGTGTCGGTGGCTTGGGGCCTTTGGGAACAAGCCAGCGCGATGACTCGCCATCTTGGTGAGCGCGACAAAGCGCGCATGAGCCGGGTGGGGCTGGCAACGTTGTCAACCGAACATGCCCTCGAGCTTTTCGACGCCGCGGTGGTGGCCGACCGCGCCGTTGTGGTGGCCACCCGGCTGGACGCCAACGCGCTCAAGTCCAACAGCGCTGCACTACCGCCGCTGTTGGGCGAGTTGGCCGCTCGCCCCAAGAGACGAGTGATCAGCGACGCCGATGCCGGCGATAACATCGCGGCGGCAACGGGCCTGGTGGCCAGACTGCACGGGCTCAGTGCCGAGCAGCGTCAACGCGAACTCGTCGATGTCGTGTGCAGCAACGCCGCTACCGTGCTGGGGCGCTCCAGCACCGCCGACATCAACGCCCACCGCGCCTTCCAGGAGTTGGGTTTTGACTCACTGACGGCCGTCGAGCTGCGCAACCGGCTCAAAACCGCGACCGGGTTGACTCTTTCGCCCACGCTGATCTTCGACTATCCAAGCCCCGCAGCCCTGGCCGAACATCTCGGCATCCGTTTGGCCACCGCCACGGCGCAACCCGATCTGATGCGCCGATTCGACGACCTCGCCCGCGAACTCGACAAGCTGATCAACCGACCCGACTGGACCCACGAGGACAAGGGCAAGTTGTCCGGCCGCCTACACGACATCCTGGCCGACCTGTTCGTCGATGACGACATCACCACTGCCAGCGAAAGCCAGCTCTTCGCCATTCTCGACGAAGAACTCGGCTCCTGAAGCCTCTACGAGGAGCAATCTTGACGGAAACCACCAAGCATGTTGATTACCTCAAACGCCTGACCGCGGATCTGCGGCGCACTCGCCGGCGGGTCGCGGAGTTGGAGGACAAGCTCTCCGAGCCGGTGGCGCTGGTTGGCATGGGCTGCCGGTATCCCGGGGGAGCGGATTCTCCGGAATCGTTGTGGGAGATGCTGACCCAAGGCCGCGATGCCGTCCCGGAGTTTCCCTCCGATCGGGGCTGGGATATCGACGCAATGTTCGATCCGGACCCGGACGCGCGTGGCAAGACCTACACACGGCGGGGCGGATTCCTGGCGGATGCCGGAGACTTCGACGCCGGCTTTTTCGGCGTTGGTCCCAACGAGGCCTTGGCGATGGATCCGCAGCAGCGGCTGATGCTGGAAGTCTCGTGGGAGGCTTTGGAGCGCAGCGGGATTGATCCGACCACGTTGCGTGGCTCCGCGACCGGGGTATTCGTCGGAGTGATTCACGCCGGTTATGGCGGCGAAGTCAAAGGTGAGCTGGAAGGATACGGGCTCACCGGTTCGACATTGAGTGTCGCCTCGGGCCGGGTGGCGTATGTGCTGGGGTTGGAGGGGCCGGCGGTGTCGGTGGATACCGCGTGTTCCTCGTCCTTGGTGGCGCTGCATCTGGCGGCGCAGTCATTGCGTTCGCGAGAGTGCGATCTCGCGCTGGTCGGCGGGGTGACAGTGATGGCGACCCCCGCGGCATTTGTGGAGTTCAGCCGGCAGCGAGCGCTGGCCGCCGACGGGTTGTGTAATGTAAGGCGTATGCGGGTGCCGCCGACGGCACCACCTGGTCGGAGGGGGCCGGGGTGCTGGTGGTGGAGCGACTGGCCGACGCACAGCGGTTGGGTCACCCGGTGCTGGCAGTCGTGCGGGGCTCGGCGGTCAATCAGGACGGCGCCTCCAACGGTTTGACAGCACCGAATGGGCCGTCACAGCAACGGGTGATTAGGGCGGCGCTGGCCAGCGCTCGGCTGGGGGTGGCCGACGTGGACGTGGTCGAAGGCCACGGCACCGGAACCGTTCTGGGGGATCCGATTGAGGCCGAGGCGATTTTGGCCACCTATGGACAGGACCGCACCGAGCCCCTGTGGCTGGGCTCGATCAAATCCAATATCGGGCACACCTCCGCGGCGGCGGGCGTGGCCGGGCTGATCAAGATGGTGTTGGCGATGCAGCATGGTGTGCTGCCCCAGACGCTGCACGTGGATGTGCCGACGCCGCACGTGGATTGGTCGGCGGGGGCGGTTTCACTGCTGACCGAGTCACGGCCGTGGCCGGATCTGGGGCGCCCCAGGCGCGCGGGGGTTTCCTCCTTCGGGATCAGCGGAACCAATGCGCATGTGATCCTCGAACAAGCCCCCACCGCCGAACACGATCTCGCCGAGCCTGATCGCGGCGCCCCAACCGTGCCGTGGGTGTTGTCGGCGCGTTCAGCACCGGCGTTGGCGAACCAAGCGCAACGGTTGCTGTCCTGGGCCGAAGAGCATCCAGATCTCGACCCGGTGGATGTGGGCTGGTCGCTGGCCGCAACCCGCTCGCTGTTCGAGCATCGGGCGGTGGTGGTGGGCACCGACCGCACGCAGTTGATGGACGGGTTTGCCGGTGTGGTCGCCGGCGAGCACGGCGCGGGCGCCGTGGTGGGCCGCGCGCGATCGACCGGCAAGACGGTGTTCGTGTTCCCCGGCCAAGGCGCCCAATACCTGGGCATGGGACGCGTTCTGTATGAGCGGTTTTCGGCGTTCCGCACGGCATTCGACGCGGTCGCGGCGGAGTTGGATGCGCACCTGCGGCTACCGCTACGGCAGGTCATGTGGGGCACCGATGAGGGGTTGCTGGAAAGTACAGAGTTCGCGCAGCCTGCGCTGTTCGCGGTGGAGGTCGCGCTCGCTGCCTTGCTGTCACAGCTGGGAGTCGTGCCCGATCTAGTGCTCGGGCATTCGGTTGGCGAGATCTCGGCGGCCCATGTTGCGGGTGTCCTGTCCCTACCCGATGCGGCACGGCTGGTGGCGGCCAGGGGCCGGCTGATGGCTGGGCTAGCGGCGGGTGGGGCAATGGTCGCGGTTGCCGCGTCCGAACAGGAGGTGACGCCGCTGCTGGGGTCCGGGGTTGCGGTGGCGGCGGTCAATGGGCCTGACTCGGTGGTGATTTCAGGCCCGGAAGGCGCCGTCGGCGAGGTGGTGGATCGGATTGCGGCACTGGGACGACGGACGCATCGGCTGGCCGTCTCGCACGCGTTTCACTCGGAGTTGATGGACCCGATGCTGCCGGACTTCGCCGAGGTGTTGAAGGGTGTCTCGGCGAGCCGGCCGCGGATCAGCCTGGTATCCAACGTTACAGGCCAGCTGGCCGAGGCAGGCTACGGATCGGCAGCGTACTGGGTAGAGCATGTACGCAAGCCGGTGCGCTTCGCAGACAGTGTGGCGTTGGCCGAGTCATTGGGAGCCGCCGCCTTCGTCGAGGTGGGGCCCAGCGGCGGCTTGACGGCGTTGGTCGAGCAGTCGTTGACTCGTGAGACGCCAGCGGTCCCGCTGCTGATCAAGGACCGCCCCGAGAACGACGCGCTGCTCCTCGGGCTAGGTCAATTGTTCGCCGATGGTCGAGCTTTGGACTGGCGTGAGGCGTTTGCGGGCTTGGGCGCACAGCGCACGGACCTATCCACCTATGGCTTTGTGCGGCGTCGCTACTGGCTCAAGGAGCTGGGCGTTGACCAGACCAAGCTCACCGGCGCTGGTCTGACAGGTGTCGGTCACCCGCTACTGGGGGCGGTGGTGGAGCGTCCCGATGTGGGGGGACTGGTGCTGACTGGCGTGTTGTCACCAGAACTGCACCCGTGGCTACGCGATCACACGGTGGACGGGGTGGTGCTGTTTCCGGGCGCCGGATTCGTGGAGCTGGCGCTGCGGGCGGGCGATGAGGTCGGCTGCCCGCTGGTACAGGAGTTGACCTTGCTGGCACCGCTGGCGCTGCCGCAGACCGGCACGGTGCGGATGCAGTTGGTCGTCGGCGGCGCCGATGAATCGGGCCGGCGGACCGTGTCGGTGTTTTCGTCGACTGCGGATGGCGATTCGTGGGTGCTGCATGCCGAAGGCGTGCTGCGCGCCAGCGGCGTCGGCCATGGTGTCGACCTGTGGGTGTGGCCGCCGGTGGGCGCATTCGCTGTGGATGTGAGTGACGTCTACGACCGATTCGCTGCCCGTGGTTATGGCTACGGACCGGCATTTCGCGGGTTGCGCTCGGTGTGGCGGCGGGGGCGCGAAATCTATGCGGAGGTGGTCGCTCCCGAGGATGCGACGGTGCAGGGCTTCGGGATCCATCCGGCGGTCCTGGATGCCGCCCTGCATGCCTGGGGGTTCGCCACCGCGACCGATCAATTGATGCCGCCGTTCTCCTGGCAGGGGGTGTCGCTGCATGCGGCGGGGGCGGCGCGGCTGCGGGTACGCATCACCCCGGCGGATGCGGGGTCGGTGTCGGTGGAGCTGGCCGACCCGCGCGGACTGCCGGTGCTATCGGTCAAACAGTTGGTAGTTCGCGCCGTTTCTGGTGAGGTGTTGTCGGCGGCCGTGATTGCGGCCGGAGGCATCATCAGCGGCCGGCTGCTCGAGGTTGCGTGGTCTCCGACATCACCGGAACTCAGCGCGAGCGACTCGGCTCGGGATGTGGTGTTGTGGGAGTCCGGCTCTGCCGACGGTGACGTCGCGGTCGGCCAGCGGGTGAACGAGGCGCTGGCGAAGCTGCAGTCGTGGTTGGCAGGCGATGATCCCGGTGTTCTGGTTGTGCTGACCCGGGGCGCGGTGGGCCTGGCCGGCGAAGGTGTTACCGATTTGGCGGGCGCGGCGGTGTGGGGTCTGACGCGCTCGGCGCAGGCGGAGCATCCGGGGCGCGTGGTACTGGTGGTCACCGATGATTCGGTGGACATTGCCGATGCCGTCGCTTGTGGGGAGCCGCAATTGGTGGTGCGCTCCGGTGTCATACATGGGGCCCGGTTGAGATTCATCGATTCCGGATCAGGGCTGGACCTGCCGGAAGGGCCGTGGCGGTTGGCCGTTGGCGGTGGGGGAACGCTCGAGGATGTGCTGGTGCAGCCGTGTCCTCGAGTGGACCTGGCCGCCGGCCAGGTGCGGGTCGCGGTCGGTGCGGCCGGGGTGAATTTCCGGGACGTGCTGGTGGCGTTGGGGATGTATCCCGGCGGTGGGGCGTTGGGTGCCGAGGGCGCCGGCGTGGTCGTCGAGGTTGGCCCCGGAGTGGAGGGCCTGGCCGTTGGCGATGCGGTGATGGGTTTGGTGGGTGTCGTGGGCTCTGAAGCGGTGGTGGATGAGCGGTTGGTGACGACGGTTCCTGCTGGATGGTCGTTGGCCCAGGCCGCAGGTGTACCGGTGGTGTTCCTCACAGCGTTCTACGGGTTGTCGGTGTTGGCCGGTCTCAAAGCCGGCGAGCGGGTACTGATACACGCAGGCGCCGGCGGAGTCGGTATGGCCGCGGTGGCGCTGGCAAAGTATTGGGGCGCCGAAATTTTCGTGACCGCTAGCCGTGGCAAATGGGATACGTTGCGGGCAATGGGCTTTGATGACGAACACATTGGTGATTCATGCTCGCTGGAGTTCGAGGAGAAGTTCCGCAAGACCAGCGGCGGCGCCGGGGTGGATGTGGTGCTCAACTCGCTGGCCGGTGAGTTCACCGACGCGTCACTGCGATTGTTGGTTTCCGGCGGGCGATTCATCGAGATGGGCAAGACCGACCTGCGCGACCCACAAGCCGTTGCCGACGAGTACCCGGGGGTGAGCTACCGGGCGTTCGACCTGATGGAGGCGGGCCCGGACGCGATCGCGCGGATGCTTTCCGCGGTCGTCGGACTGCTTCAGGCAGGAATTCTAAAAGCACCGCCGCTCAAGCTGTTTGATGTTCGGTCGGCACAGCAGGCCTACCGCTACGTCAGTCAGGCCCGCCACATCGGAAAGGTGGTCTTGACCCTGCCGCAGGGACCGGCCGCGCAATCGGTGTTGTCCGGAGGGACCGTGTTGATCACCGGCGGCACCGGGATGGCCGGGGCAGCAGTGGCCCGGCATCTGGTGCAGCGCTATGGCGTGGGCCACGTCGTGTTGGTCAACCGGGCTGGAACGCAGGCGCCGGGAATCGCGGATCTGGTTGCCGAACTGCAGCAGGGCGGCGCCCAGGTGTCGGTGACCGCCTGTGATGTGGCTGACCGCGATGCGGTCGCGGCGCTGCTGGCGCAGCTGCCGGACCGCTACCCGCTCAAGGGGATATTCCATGCGGCGGGTGTGCTCGACGACGCGGTGCTCGCCTCCTTGACACCGGATCGGGTGGAGCCGGTGCTGCGGGCCAAGGCAGCCGGAGCCTGGAATCTGCATGAACTGACCCACGGCATGGATCTGGTGGCATTTGTCATGTTCTCGTCGCTGGCCGGCATCGCAGGGGCCCCCGGTCAGGGCAACTACGCCGCCGCCAACGCGTTCTTGGACGGTCTCGCCGCCTACCGGCGCGGCCAGGACCTACCCGCTGTCTCGATCGCTTGGGGACTGTGGGAACAACCCAGCACCATGACGCAACACCTGGGGGATCGGGACCTGGCCCGGATGAGGCAGGTCGGACTCGATCCGCTGAGCACCGTACATGCCTTGCACCTGCTGGATGCCGCGCTGCTCGGCGAGCGCCCCGGCGTGGTGGCTGCCCAGCTCAATGTCGCTGCGCTGAGCGCCAACCCGGAGGTTCCCCCGATCTGGCGTGACTTGGTCACTCGCTCGGTGCGCCGCGTCGTCGACGCCAACGACAACAGTGCCTCGATGACTGCTCTGATCAGCCGCCTGTACACCCTGAGCCCCGAACAACGTAGCCGCGAACTTGTCGACATGATCTGCACCAACGCCGCCACCGTTCTCGGGAACGCCAGCGTCGATATCGATGCCAACAAGCCGTTCCAGGACCTTGGCTTCGACTCGCTGCCTGCCGTGGAGCTACGGAACCGCCTCAAAAGCTCGACCGGACTGACACTTTCGCCCACGTTGATCTTCGACTACCCAACCCCGGCGGCACTGGCCGAACACCTCAGCACCCAACTCAGCTCGCTGTCACCCGCTGCCGCCGATGAACAGCCGAACCGGCTGGCTCGGTTCGATGCGGTGGCCCGCGAACTCGACAGCATGATCAACGAGCCCGACTGGACTGCCGAAGACAGGGAACGGGTGTCGAATCGGCTCCACGGCCTGCTGGCCGACTTGACATCCCCGCAGTCGAGGGGGGAAGACCACAGCCACGATGATGACATCAGCTCCGCCAGCGAAAGCGAACTCTTTGCCATCCTGGACGAGGAACTAGGACCGTAGGCGTGATGTCGCGGGCGACGAGTCTGCGCCGGCAGCATGGCGACGGCGATCAAGAGTTCGCATCGGCTGTGGCGATCATCGGAGTGGCATGCAGGTTTCCCGGTGCGGCCAACCCCGGTGAGTTCTGGGAACTGGTGTCTGAGGGGCACGAAGTCGCCAAACCCATTGACCATGTCGGCGACTTCGATGCCGAATTTTTCAATGTGTCACCGCGCGAGGCGGCGGCGATGGACCCACGGCAGCGACTCGCCCTGGAACTGGCATGGGAACTATTCGAAGACGCCCGCATCGTTGCGGAATCCGTGCGCGGCGAGCCCATCGCCGTCTACCTCGGGGCAATGAACGACGACTATGCGTTGCTGACGCTGGACCAGGCCCCGGGCAAGCTCGATCACTACTCGTTCGCCGGGGCCAGTCGGGGGATGATCGCCAACCGGGTTTCCTACGGTTTCGCCCTGCACGGTCCCAGCATGACCGTCGATTGTGGCCAATCGTCCTCGCTGGTCGCGGTGCACCTGGCCCGGGAATACCTGCGCGGCGCAGGTGATGCCACGATGGCGATCGCGGGCGGCATTCACCTCAACTTGGCGAGCGAAACCGGCCGGCTGGAAACAGAGTTCGGAGCTGTGTCGGCCTCTGGCCGCACCTACGCATTCGACGCACGAGCCGACGGCTACGTGCGCAGCGAGGGTGGCGGCCTGGTGCTGCTCAAGCCATTGCGCGCCGCGCTCGAGGACGGAAACAGTATCCGCGCAGTAATTCTGGGCGCCGCCCTGGGCAGCGCTGGGCACACGGCGGGTGGACTGGCAGCTCCCTCGGCCGCCGCGGAAGCCGACGTGATGCGGCGGGCGATGGCCAGCGCCGGCGTCGATCCCAACCAGATCGACTACATCGAGGCACATGGAACCGGCACGCGAATCGGCGACACCACAGAGGCCCAGGCGCTGAGCGAGGTCTTTGCCACACGCGAGACCCCGGTGTGGCTGGGTTCGGTGAAGTCCAATATCGGCCACACCGGCGCTGCCGCCGGAGCCGCGGGCCTGATCAAGACGGTGCTCTCGCTAGAGAATGGCGCAATACCGGCCAGTCTCAACTACGTTGGCGACAGCGCCGGGACAGACATGGAAAGCCATGGCCTGCATGTCAGTACCACACTCACACCCTGGCCGCGCGGAGCCGGGCCCCGCCAGGCCGGGGTGTCGTCGTTCGGCATGGGCGGCACCAATGCGCATGTGATCGTGCAACAGGCTCCGATCCCGCAAGAGGCCGTGGCGGACCCCGACGGTACGGAAGCGACCGTGCCGTGGCTGGTTTCGGCGCGTTCTCGGGCGGCGTTGGCGGGGCAGGCGCAGCGGTTGGCTGCGTGGGTGGCCGAGCTGCCCTCGATCGATGTGGCCGATGTCGGCTGGTCGCTGCTGTCGACGCGGTCCGTGTTCGAGCATCGGGCGGTGCTGGTGGGCGGTGATCGCGGTGGGTTCATGGCGGGGTTAGCGGCCTTAGCCTCAGGCGAACCGGGGGTCAACCTGGTTGCCGGACGTGCCGGCTCGGGGGGCAAGACCGTTCTGGTCTTCCCGGGACAGGGGGCGCAGTGGTTGGGCATGGGACGGGATCTCTATGGCCGGTTCCCCGCGTTCGCCAAGGCTTTTGACACGGTGGCTGACGCGTTGGACGAACACCTTCGTCTTCCGTTGCGAGAAGTGATCTGGGGTGCGGATGCGTCGCTGCTCGAGGGCACCGAATTCGCTCAACCCGCGGTATTCGCCCTGGAAGTCGCGTTGGCTGCGTTGTTGCAGGCCTGCGGCGTGGTCGCCGATCTCGTCATGGGCCATTCGGTCGGAGAGATCTCGGCGGCTCACGTGGCCGGGGTGCTAACGCTGACGGACGCGGTGCGACTGGTGTCGGCGCGGGGTCGGTTGATGGCGCAGCTGCCGCACGGCGGGGTGATGGTGGCGGTAGCGGCCAGCGCGGCACAGGTGGCGCCGATGCTGGAGGAAGGCGTCAGCATCGCCGCGGTCAACGGGCCGGATTCGGTGGTGATTTCGGGCCCGGAGGCCGCGACAGCCGTGGTAGCGGATCGGCTGACGGGCCAGGGTTGTCGGGCGCACCGGTTGGCGGTCTCACATGCATTCCATTCGGCATTGATGGAGCCGATGATGGTGCAGTTCGGCGCCACGATCAGCGGTATCGTCGCCCACGAGCCGCGGATTGCCCTGGTGTCCGACATGACTGGGCAGCTGGCTGCGGCGGGATACGGAACCGCCAGCTACTGGGTCGAGCATGTGCGCAAACCCGTCCGGTTCGCCGACGGCGTGGCCTTGGCCGAATCATTGGGCGCCGCGACATTCCTCGAAACCGGGCCGAGCGCCGGCCTGGGCACATCAGTTGCGTTGCTGGCCAAGGGTCGTCCGGAAGTCGAATCACTACTCACCGCGATGGGCCAGTTGTACGTCGACGGTGCGGACCTGGACTGGCGGGCGGCGTTCGCCGGTCTGCGCGCCCGGACGGTTACTCTGCCCACATATAGCTTCGCGCGGCAGCGGTTTTGGCTAGGTGAAGGCGCTGGCAGGAAGGCCGATAGCAGCGACGAGTCAGGGCTGCGGCCGCGTTTGGACAGTGTGGATTCCAAGGAGCGCTTTCGTCAACTGGTTGATCTGGTGTGCCTACACGCGGCGATCGCCACCGGCCACTCGAACAGCCACCAGATCGACGCGGAACGTGCCTTCCAAGATCTTGGGTTTGAGTCGATGACCGGGGTGGAACTGCGCAATCGGTTGCGTGCCGTAACCGGCTTAGCGCTGTCGCGAACCATCATTTTTGACTATCCGACGCCAATGGCGCTGGCCCGGCACCTTGATGAACAGCTGTCCGGTGGCAATCACGAAGAATCAGACGACGACAAGATCTGGTCGGTCCTGCGAACCATTCCCGTTCGTGAGCTCAGGCGAAGCGGAATGCTGGACAAGTTATTGCTGTTGGCCGGCCAGGACGAAAGCCTGGCACCCGATGCAGCTGTCAGCGACGATGTCATCGACTCGCTGAGTCCTGAGGCGCTTGTTGCGATGGCGCTCGACTCCGAAGACGACGACCCTGACTGACGAATTTGCGCTGCACAGCACAAATTACGCCGGCATTACTGGTCGCATATGTGACATGTGTTGAATACGTGCGACTTTGCGAGACCCCGCAGATCCGCCTAAACTTCAGTATCGCTACGGGTGGGCTGGCCGATAAGTAATTGAGGGCAGAGCAATGAGCGTTATCGCAGGTGTGTTTGGTGCGTTACCACCGCATCGTTATAGCCAAAGTGAGATCACCGAGTCGTTTCTCGAGTTCCCCGGTCTGCAGGAACATGAAGAGATTGTTTCGGCGCATGCATGCCGCGGCGAAGGTCAACAGCCGCCAATTTGTTTTGCCGATCGAGCAATACCCGGCGCTGACCGACTTCGGCGATGCAAACGAGATCTTCATCGAAAAAGCCGTGGATCTTGGCATTGAGGCCCTGATGGGCGCGCTTGACGAGGCGGGATTGACGCCTCAGGACATCGACCTGATCATCACCACGACGGTCACCGGAGTCGCGGTCCCGTCGCTGGATGCCCGGATTGCTGGCCGCCTCGGACTTCGCCCCGACGTACGCCGGATGCCGCTTTTCGGCCTGGGGTGTGTGGCGGGTGCGGCCGGGGTGGCGCGCCTGCATGACTACCTGCGGGGTGCGCCCGACGGCGTCGCGGTGTTGATCGCTGTCGAGTTGTGCTCGCTCACTTATCCGGCCGTCAAACCCACCGTATCGGGCATCGTGGGGACGGCGTTGTTTGGCGACGGCGCAGCGGCCGTGGTCGCCGTCGGCGACCGGCGTGCGGAACAGATTCGTGCCGGCGGCCCTGACATCCTCGACTCGCGCAGCCGCCTGTACCCGGAGTCGCTGGACATCATGGGCTGGGATGTTGGGTCTCACGGGCTGCAGCTGAGGCTGGCTCCGGAATTGACGAATCTGATCGAGGAATACCTGCCAGACGACGTTGATGCCTTCTTGGCCATGCACGATCTGACCAAGAACGACATCGGTGCATGGGTGAGTCACCCGGGCGGCCCCAAGGTCCTCGACGCGATCGCCAACAGCCTCGGGTTGCCCCCGGATGCCCTCGAGCTGACGTGGCGCTCATTGGGCGAAATCGGCAATCTTTCCTCGGCGTCGGTGTTGCACATTCTGCGCGACACCATCGCCAAAGGTCCGCCCAGCGGCAGCCCGGGTCTGATGCTGGCCATGGGCCCCGGATTCTGCGCGGAGCTGGTGTTACTGCGCTGGCACTGAGTCGACGAATTCGACTCTCAAGCCCGGTTTGGGGGCCAGCGCCGCAAAATTGGCCGCGCGGATGCGTTGAGCGGGCAACCTAAGCCTGGTGCGCGCGACTAGCCGGGCGAGCAGCACCACCAGCTCGGTGGTGGCCATCACCGCCCCGATACAGCGGTGCAGTCCGCCGCTGAACGGGATGAACTCATGAGGTGCGGGCTTGCGGTAGTCCGGTGCGGCGGGATCCCAGCGCTGCGGGAGAAACTGTGTGGGATTCGGCCATACTTCGGGGATTCGATGGGTTACGTATGCGCTGAAGATCAGCAGCCGTCCCGAGTTGATCCGGTGCCCGTCGAACCAGAGGTCGCGGATCAGCCGGCGCGCCGAGACCACACCCGGTGAGTAGAGCCGAAGCGTTTCGTGCACAACGCCATTGAGGTAGGTGAGAGCGCCGAGGGTCTCGGCGCTGGGCGCGGTGCCGCCGAGCACCCGGGCAACCTCGCGGGCCGCCGTCTCCCAGGCGCCGGGCAACGTGAGCAAGATGTAGGTGGCCCACGCCAGCGCTCCGCTGGTGGTCTCGTAGCCGGCCGCGATGAGCGAAACGATGGAGTCGCGAATCTCGTTGTCGCTCAACGCGCAGCCTTCTTCGGAACGGCCGTTGATCAGTGCGGTCAGCATGCGGTCGTCGGGGCTGGGCTCCGCGCGAGCGTTGGCGATTTCGGCATCGATCAGTTCGTCGATGCGGGTGCGCGCGGCCATCGCCCGCCGCCAACCCGGTGAGTTGAGCCGCTGCTGTAGTTGCATCACCTGGGGCAACCGGTGGGTCAGGTCGATCAGAGGCTGCAGTTGTCGGCCCAGATAGTCCGAATGGGAGGCCAGCCGTGGGCCGAACAGGCTCTCGGTCGTGCTGCGGCGCACCGCGCAACGAAACTCCTGGTAAATGTCCAGTGGTTGCCCTGGCCGCCAGCTGTCGATGACGTTGTCGATGGTGGACACCATGGTGGCGACATAGTCCTGCACGCTTCGGTGCCGCAGTCCGGGCGCCACGATGCTGCGGCGACGGCGGTGATCCTCGCCGTCGCTGACGATCAGTGCGGTCGGTCCATCGACGGGCACCAGGCTCTCGAACGTCTCGCGCCAGCTGAACGCGTCGGCATTGGCGAACACGAACCTGTTCGCCTCGGGGCCCAGCAGATAGACGAAACCGTGGCGCCCGACTCCCGCGTCGATGAATGCGCCACGGCGCCGATATAGCGCCAACAGTGCCTCCCCGGGACGGTAAGGCACCGTCCGGTAGGTGCTCATTCAAGTGTCTCGGAGAGTTTGAGCCAACGCTCCTCGGTCGCGACAACCTCGTCTTCGAGCGCCCGCAACTGCTGGGTCAGCTCGGTGATCCCGACGTGATCGGACTGGTCGTATTCGGCGAGCTCGGTGTGCTTTGCCGCGATGCGTTCGGCCAGACGGGCGAGTTGGCGGTCGAGTGCGGTCAACTCTTTCTCGGCGGCCCGGCGCTGAGCGCCCAACATCGCCTGTGCTGGCGCGGCCGGTTCCTGACTGGCCTTGGCCGCCGGACGTGCCGCGAGTTGCAGGTATTCGTCGATGCCGCCCGGCAGATGGCGCAGCTGGCCGTCCAGGATCGCGTACTGCTGATCGGTGACTCGTTCGAGCAGATAGCGGTCGTGCGAGACGACGATCATGGTGCCGGCCCAGGAGTCGAGTAGGTCCTCGGCGGCGGTCAGCATGTCGGTGTCGACGTCGTTGGTCGGCTCGTCGAGAAGTAGCACGTTGGGTTCCGACAGCAGGGTGAGCATCAGCTGCAACCGCCGCCGCTGCCCGCCGGAGAGTTCGCTGACTCGCGCGGACAGTTGCCCCTTGGCGAAGCCCAGGCGCTCCAGCAACTGTGTCGGGGTGACTTCGCGCCCGTCGACCTGGTAGTCGGCGCGCAGCCGGCCCAACACATCGGCGATCCGGTCTTCGGCGGCCGAGGCCAGCGCGTCGCCCTGCTGATCAAGCACGGCGAGCCGGACGGTCTTGCCGCGCTTGACGCGACCCGAGTCGGGTTGGATGGTCCCGGCGATCAGCCCCAGCAGGGTGGACTTTCCGGCGCCGTTGGCGCCGACGATGCCGGTGCGCTCACCCGGGCCGATCCGCCACTCGACCTCACGCAGCACCGGGCGGTCACCGTAGGATACCGACACGTCGAGTAGATCGATGACGTCCTTGCCCAGCCTGGCGGTGGCGAGCTTGGCCAGTTCGACGGTGTTGCGCAGCGGCGGCACGTCGGCGATCAGTTGATTTGCGGCCTCGATCCGGAACTTCGGTTTAGAGGTTCGCGCTGGCGGGCCGCGCCGCAACCAGGCCAACTCTTTGCGCATCAGGTTCTGCCGCTTGGCTTCGGCCGTGGGCGCCAGCCGGTCGCGTTCCACTCGCTGCAGCACGTAGGCCGCGTAACCGCCTTCAAAGGGCTCCACGATTCCGTCGTGAACTTCCCAGGTGGTGGTGGCGATCTCGTCGAGAAACCAGCGGTCGTGGGTGACCAGTAGCAGTCCGCCGGTGTTGCGCGCCCAGCGTTGTTGGAGGTGGCTGGCCAGCCAGGTGATTCCTTCGATGTCGAGGTGGTTGGTGGGCTCGTCCAGGGCGATCACATCCCAGTCGCCGATCAGGAGGCGGGCCAGCTGCACACGCCGGCGCTGGCCGCCGCTGAGCGTGCCAACCTTGGCGTGCCAGCCAATGTCGGATACCAGGCCGCTGACCACCTCGCGGATGCGCGCATTGCCGGCCCACTGGTGTTCGGGCTGGTCCCCGACAAGTGTCCAACCGACGGTATGGCTCGGGTCCAGGGTGTCGCTTTGGCTGACCGCGCCGATACGCAAGCCACTGCGGCGGGTCACCCGGCCGGAGTCCGGTTGCAGCTCTCCAGTGAGCAGCCCCAGCAGACTGGACTTGCCGTCCCCATTTCGACCGACGATCCCGATGCGTGCGCCATCGTTGACGCCCAATGTCACCGAGTCGAATATCACCTGAGTCGGATATGCCTGGTGTACGGACTCGGCCCCGAGTAGGTGTGCCACCAGCCCAAAACTACCGGCGAGGATGCCGGTGGCGTGCGTTCGGTCGCCGACCCAACATCGGTCGCCCCGCCGACCGGGGGATGTGCTCGCCGAGAAGGCGGTCGTCGGAGATTTGCTGGGTGGGTCTTGCGCGACACGCCGACCGATGGGTGTGGGTGGGGGAGTGAACGTCGCTTCTTCGCCGAGACGGCGACCTGTTGCGTCGGGGTGGTTGGGTGACTAGGTCGAAGGGATGCTCGGCGGTGGCGACGGGGGAGCGGCCGCATTCCCGTTATACCCAGTACGGGTACTTGGTATAGCCGAGTTGTGGCGCCGCGCCGTGGCGCCTCCGGTGTTCGCTCGAAAGAACCACGTCAACAGCTCGTATTCGGGGCATGCTGCCGCGCTAGTCCGGGCTGGCCGATTTCGTGCTGGGATATACCCCCTAGGGGTGCTAGTCTGATCGCTGCCATGTGCTTTGAGAGGACTCTCCTGAAACCGTGGCCGCGTTACCTGATCGCCGCGGTCGCCGTCGTTTGGTTGCTCGGGAGCCTCATTGCGCGCCACGGGCGACAGGCCGAGAGTGCCGCTGGTCGGGCACTGCCAAACCTGATCGCCGCGTCCGGTCAAGTGTTTGCTGGATCGCCCGGTGTGCGGG
This sequence comes from Mycobacterium ulcerans subsp. shinshuense, assembly GCF_002355775.1. NCBI lineage: Bacteria > Bacillati > Actinomycetota > Actinomycetes > Mycobacteriales > Mycobacteriaceae > Mycobacterium > Mycobacterium ulcerans. Next base: position 2,294,617 of record NZ_AP017624.1, read on the forward strand.
CCGCCCGCGATTGCCACTGCGTGCGGCAGGCGCAAGCTTGCCCCGACGCGATACAGCACGGCTGGATAACCGGCGCCGTTGGACCGGGCGTCCTGGTGACCGAGGTCGCGCTGGTCGCTTGGCTGGCTGTAACGGTGTTCTCGGCCACCCGAGGGCCGCCGGGATCGCCTGGGTCCATTCGCCTTGTCATGACCGTTACGGGCCGGAGCATCCTGGCCCGGAACTGCATCTCTCGCCGCTGACCGGTCAGCGTTCGCCGCTGTCCAGGTCCGACGCCGCGTGTTCGCGGCACTTGATGCAGGAAAGAGAATGTCGTGAATCGTGTTGTGGACCGAAGGTGCCACCAGACAAATGCCGGCCCCACTGGGTCGGTGCGTTGTGCCAACGCGAAGCGGGTGTGGTCATGACGCCCGGGGACCGGCCACGGGTCGTGGTCATCGGGGCCGGTGTGAGCGGATGGACCACCGCGATGGTGCTGGCCAAGCGGGGTTGGCAGGTCGTCGTCGCGGCCGACGGGTTCGGCATTGACGCGGTGTCCTCGGCGTCCGGGGCGATGTGGGAGTGGCCGCCGTCGCGGTGCGGCCGCTACCACGACCAGGCGGTATTGGCTCGATACGCGGGTTGGGCGATGCGTTCCTACCTGCGCTTCGCCCAGCTCGCCTCGGATCCGGGTACCGGGGTGGGCCTGAGGCCGGCGGTGTACTACTTCGGCCGCCGCATCGAGGACGACCCGATCGAGTTCGCGAAGATGTCCGAGGTGAAGCGATTTGTCCCCGGGTTCGTCCACGACCCGGCGCTGATCGATAGGCACGGCGTCAACCGGGACTCCGGTGTGATCGACGCCTATTCCTACCTGGCACCCACCATTGATACCGACTGGTATCTGGCCTGGCTTGCTCGCGAGGCCAAGAATGCGGGCGTCTGCGTCGACCGCCGACGGATCTTCGGCCCGTTGATCAATCAGGAAAATCGGCTGCTGACCGAATATCGTGCCGAATCGATCATCAACTGCGCGGGACTGGGCGCGCGAGAGCTGGCCGAGGACACGACCGTGGTTCCGCACCGCGGCGCGCTGCTGCGGGTGCTGCAGGAACGTGCCGCGACCTCGCGGGTAACCGCAGCTCACGTGGTGGCAAACGATGCCGCTACCGACCAGCAGAACCTGATCTCGATCGTGCCTCGCGGATCGGATCAGCTGGTGCTGGGCGGGCTCGTCGAGCCGGACCGATACCACACCGAATTGAACCTGGCTGACTATCCGCCGTTGCGCATGATGTTCGATCGCTGCGTCGAGTTCTTGCCGGCATTGCGCAGCGCTGCACCAGACGTGATTCATCCTGTACGGGTCGGGTTGCGCCCCTTCCGCCGCGACGGAGTGCGGCTGGAAGCCCAGCGCGGCACTCGGATCGTGCACAACTACGGTCATGGTGGCGCCGGCATCAGCCTCTCCTGGGGATGTGCCCAGGAGGTTGCCGATCTGGCCTACCGAATATTCGCCAGACAGGGCGTTGCCTGACCCGGATCCGCGCACGTGTGTCCGGCACCGCCGGGACGGGGTCTGCGGGGTCTTTCGGCCGACAAACAGCGTGACCAAAACCGCGCAGCGCGCGTATGTGCCATGATGGCCACGCCTAAGGCCTATGCAGGGAGCACTCAGGAGCAGTGGTGGATCTCAATTTGTGGATGGTCACACGTCCGGTCGAGCGTCTGGTGGCCACCGCCCAGAATGGTTTGGAAGTGCTACGGCTGGGAGGCCTGGAAACGGGCAGCGTCCCATCGCCTTCGCAGATCGTCGAGAGCGTACCCATGTACAAGCTGCGACGATACTTTCCGCCGGACAACCGGCCGGGTCAGTCGCCGGTCGGACCGCCGGTGTTGATGGTGCACCCGATGATGATGTCGGCCGACATGTGGGACGTCACCCGAGAAGAAGGCGCCGTCGGAATCTTGCATGCCCGGGGACTGGACCCCTGGGTCATCGACTTCGGCTCACCCGACAAAGTCGAGGGCGGCATGCGCCGCAACCTCGCCGACCATATCGTGGCGCTCAGTGAAGTCATCGACACGGTCAAGGACACCACCGGCAGCGACGTGCACATCGTCGGGTATTCGCAAGGGGGCATGTTCTGCTATCAGGCCGCCGCGTATCGGCGTTCCAAGAACATCGCCAGCATCGTGGCGTTCGGCTCCCCGGTGGACACCTTGGCGGCTCTGCCGATGGGCATTCCGGCCAACTATGGGGCCGCCATCGCAGACTTCATGGCCGATCACGTCTTCAACCGGCTGGATATCCCAAGTTGGATGGCGCGCGCCGGTTTTCAGATGATGGACCCGCTCAAGACCGCCAAGGCCCGGGTGGATTTCGTGCGTCAGCTGCACGACCGTGAAGCGCTGCTGCCGCGCGAGCAGCAGCGCAGATTCCTCGAGCGCGAGGGGTGGATCGCCTGGTCGGGTCCGGCGATCTCGGAGCTGCTCAAGCAATTCATTGCGCACAACCGAATGATGACCGGTGGTTTCGCCATCAACGGGCAGATGGTGACACTCACCGATATCACCTGCCCGGTACTGGCGTTCGTCGGCGAAGTCGACGACATCGGGCAGCCGGCGTCGGTGCGCGGTATCCGGCGCGCGGCACCCAACACCGATGTCTACGAATGCCTGATCCGGACGGGTCATTTCGGCCTCGTCGTGGGATCCAGGGCTGCCCAGCAGAGCTGGCCGACCGTCGCTGACTGGGTGAATTGGCTGTCTCGCGACGCAGACAAGCCGGCCAACATCAGCCTGATGGTCGAGCAGCCGGCCGAACACACCGACAGCGGTGTCGCGTTCAGCTCCCGCGTCGCGCACGGCCTCGGGGAGGTCTCGGAGGTGGCGCTGGCCGTGGCTCGCGGTGCGGCTGAGGCGGTCTTTGCGGCCAATAGATCGGTACGCACCCTGGCCGTCGAAACGGTCCGCACGCTGCCGCGCCTGGCTCGACTGGGCCAACTCAATGACCACACCCGAATTTCGCTGGGCCGCATCATCGATGAGCAAGCACGTGACGCACCGCAGGGCGAATTCCTGTTGTTCGACGATCGCGTGCACACCTACGAGGCCGTGAACCGGCGCATCAACAACGTCGTTCGGGGTCTGATCGAAGTCGGTGTGCGACAAGGTGACCGGGTGGGCGTGCTGATGGAGACACGGCCCAGCGCCCTGGTCGCGATCGCGGCGCTGTCCCGGTTGGGGGCGGTGGCGGTGCTGATGCGCCAGGACGTCGACCTGGCCGCCCAGGTTCGGCTCGGGGGAGCGACCGAGATCTTGGCTGACCCAACCAATCTCGCTGCTGCGCGGCAACTGCCGGGGCAGATATTGGTGCTGGGCGGTGGCGAGGCGCGCGATCTGGACCTGCCCGAGGACGCCGACGTCATCGACATGGAACAGATCGACCCGGACGCCGTCGAACTGCCCGCCTGGTATCGGCAGAACCCCGGTCTAGCAAGGGATCTGGCCTTTATCGCGTTCAGCGGAATCGGCGGTGAGCTGGTGGCGAAGGAGATCACCAACTATCGCTGGGCGGTGTCGGCTTTTGGAACCGCTTCCACGGCCTCGCTGGACCGCAAGGACACGGTCTATGCGTTGACGCCGCTGCACCACGAGTCCGCGCTGCTGGTCAGCTTGGGCGGTGCGGTTGTTGGAGGCGCCCGCATTGCACTGTCCCGCGGATTGCGGCCCGATCGGTTCCTCAACGAAGTGCGGCGATACGGCGTGACGGTGGTGTCCTACACCTGGGCGATGCTGCGTGACGTGGTCGACAATCCCGAGTTTGCGTTCCACGGTAACCATCCGGTGCGGCTGTTCATCGGCTCTGGGATGCCGACCGGACTCTGGGAGCGCGTCGTCGAGACGTTCGCACCCGCTCACGTCGTCGAATTCTTCGCTACTACCGACGGACAGGCGGTGCTGGCCAACGTGTCCGGCGCCAAGATCGACAGCAAAGGTCGTCCGTTGCCCGGGGCCGGACGTGTTGAGCTCGGTGCCTACGATGCCGAACACGACCTGATTCTGGAGAACGAGCGTGGCTTCGTGCAGATCGCCGAGGCAAACCAGGTCGGGGTGCTGCTGGCCCAATCCAGAGGGCCCATCGATCCGACGGCCTCGGTCAAACGCGGGGTTTTTGCCCCCGCCGACACCTGGATATCCACCGAATACCTGTTCCGCCGCGACGAGGACGGAGACTTCTGGCTGGTGGGCCGGCGCGGCTCGGTGGCGCGCACCGCGCGCGGGATGATCTATGCCGAACCCGTCACCGACGCGCTCGGCCTCATCGACGCCGTCGACCTTGCGGTCACCTACGAAGTCTCGGTCGGCGAGCATCAGCTCGCGGTATCGGCAGTGACACTGCGCCCGGGCGCGACCATCACGGGAGCCGATCTGACCGATGCCGTGGCCGGCATGCCGATCGGCCTGGGCCCCGACCTCGTGCACGTGGTGCCGACGCTCCCGCTCAGCGCGACTTACCGTCCAACGGTCAGCGCCCTGCGGGCGGCCGGGCTTCCCAAGCCGGGACGTCAGGCGTGGTATTTCGATGCCGACACCAGCGAGTTCCGGCGGTTGACGCCGGCGGTACGTGCCGAACTCAGCGGCGAGGCGCCCGGCGATGCTTGACGAGAAGCTGCTCAAGGTCCTGGTATGCCCGGCCGACCGGGGTCCGCTGCTGCTCGTCGAGGACGGCGAACGGGGCCGGCTGCTCTACAACCCGCGGCTACGGCGCGCATATCGGATCGACGACGACATTCCGGTCTTGCTGATCGATCAGGCCCGCGACGTCACCGACGATGAGCACGCTCGCTTCACGGCAGCGGGCTTACCGACAGATTCGCCGGCGGGCTGACGTCGCAACCCGACAATGCGGCGGGGCGTGACTATCGGAGAACGTCCCTACGGCCACAACGAACGCGACGAGGATTCGTGGCTGGGGCCGGCCCGGTAGCGTGCTACGCATGGCCATCAAACTCGAGAATGTCGGCATCGCCGTTCGCGACCTCGAAGCAACGATCTCCTTCTTCACCCACCTCGGTCTCACGGTCGTCGGTCGTGACACGGAGAGTGGTGAATGGGCCGACGCTGCCGTCGGCCTTGATGGCAACCACGCCAACATTGCGATGCTCCAGACGTCAGACGGGCACGGTCGTCTCGAGCTCTTCGAGTACATCCACCCACCGGTGATCGAGTCGAAGCCCATGCTGCCCAACGAGATTGGAATGCATCGGGTTGCCTTCTCGGTCGACGATATCGACCAGGCTCTCGAGATTGCCGCGAGGCGCGGATGCCGTCCACTACGCGGCGTGGCGACCTATCAGGACATCTATAAGCTCACTTACTTACGCGGTCCCAGCGGCATCATTGTGATGCTCGCCGAGGAGCTGACGGCGCGCTGACATCCGAAATCGGCCCACTTTGGCTGTGCCGCTTACCCACTCGGGGCTCTGAGTTCGTCCAGTAGGGGATCGACTGTCGCGCCGTTGCCGGCCGCACCGCACCGATCGTCTGGCAGCCGGGAGTGTCAGACACGCACTAGGCATCGGCGACAACGCTGCGACCTATCGTCGGCCTATCCAGTCGGCTACCCATCCTGACCGGCGGTGCCGGGTGCGCCCTGGTTACCGTCGGCCCCGTCGCTGCCATTCACGCCAAAGGTTCCCGCCGCGACACCACCGTCGCCGCCGGCGCCGGCGCTACCGCCGTTGCCGGCCGCGCCCCCGGCACCGCCAACACCGGAGCCACCAGCGCTACCAGCGCTGCCGAGAAAACCTCCCTGGCCCCCCGCGCCGCCGGCAGCGCCCGCGGCCCCGCCGTCGCCGCCGTCGCCGCCGTCGCCGCCGTCGCCACCGTTGCCTCCGACAGCGCCGATATTGCCGCTGACGCTGGAGGTTCCGCCGGCACCTCCAGCCCCGCCGGCACCTCCGGCCCCGCCGGCACCTCCGGCGCCACCGGTACCGGCGGCGCCACCGTTGCCGCCGAATCCGAATACCGAGCTGGCATTACCGCCGTTGCCGCCGACGCCACCGGTGCCGCCATTGCCGCCGACGGCAGTGGTATCGCCGCCGTCGCCGCCGCCGCCGAGCCCACCCTCGGCAGCGATGCCCAAATTGGTCGCAGTGCCGATGCCGCCCCCGCCGCCGCCACCTCCGATGCCGCCCGGTGCGCCGGCTCCGCCGGACCCTCCCGTGCCACCGATACCGCCGGCACCCCCGTTGCCGATCAGCAGCCCACCGTGGCCGCCGGTACCGCCCGCACCGCCGTTGCCGCCATCACCGCCGCCGTTGGAGGCCGAGTTTCCGTTGCCGCCGATACCACCATTGCCGCCGTGGCCCACACCGTCGGCGGACGTGCCGTTGCCGCCGGCCCCGCCAGTGCCACCGGCGCCGCCACCGATGTGGCCATCATGACCGGCGCCTCCATTACCGCCTGTCGCGGAGGGGCCGGTCACGGTGGAGTAGTCGTTTAGCGCATCGCCCCCGCGCCCACCGTCGCCCCCGTTGCCACCGATGGCGAAGAGGCCGGCGGCACCCCCGTCACCCCCGTTGCCGCCGATTGCGTTCTGGGTGTTGTGCACCGTCGCGCTCCCGCCGGCACCGCCGGTGCCGCCGTTGAGACTGTCGAGGCTGCCGCCACCGCCCGGACCTCCCGCACTGCCATAGATCTCGGTCGGGGGCGGCGCGGTCGAATGTTCCACATTGGTTCCGGCAGCGCCGGTGGATGCCGTCCCCGAGCCGTGGGAACTGACGCCGTCGATCCCGGCCAGACCGGTACCGCCTTGCCCGCCTGCGCCTCCGGAGCCCAATAGCCCAACCGCGTTGCCGCCGCTACCACCGTGGCCGGCGGAGCCCCCGTTTATGCCCGTTATTCCGGTGCCGCCTTGCCCGCCTGCGCCGCCGTTGCCCCACAGCAGGTCACCATCGCCGCCGGTACCGCCGGCCGCGCCGGCACCGCCGAATCCGCCGGTGCCTCCGCTGCCGAATCCCACCCCACCGGCGCCGCCGGAACCGCCGGTGGCGCCGGCGCCACCGGTCCCACCGATGCCCCCGTCCCCGAATAGCCACCCGCCGGCGCCGCCGGTGCCACCGGCCGCGCCGGTGCCGCCCGCCCCTCCGGTGCCACCGGTGCCGATCAGCCCGGCCGCTCCGCCGGAACCGCCGACCTGCCCGGTCGCGCCGGACCCGCCGTTGCCGCCGTTGCCCCACAGCAGCCCGCCATCTCCGCCGTTCGCTCCGGTACCGGCAGCTCCGTCGGTACCGTTGCCGATCAGGTCGCGTCCGAACAGCGTTTGGGTGGGTGCATTCACGGCGTCCAGCAGGAACTCCAACGGTGATGCATTGGCGGCCTCGGCGGTCGCATAGGAGAAGCCGCCGGCGGCAAGGGAGCGAACGAGTTGCTCATGGAACGTCGCCGCTTGCACGCTGAATGCCTGATACTGCTTGGCGTGCGCGCTGAACAGGCCAGCGATCGCTAGCGAGACCTCGTCGGCGGCGGCCGCCAGCACCGAGGTCGTGGGGACGGCCGCTATGGCATCGGCGGCGCTGATCGTCGACCCTATCGTCGCGGTGTCCGCTGCCGCCGCCGTAAGCATCTCGGGTGCTGCGATCAAAAACGACATTGGTTGGCTCCTCTACGCTCGCGAGCGGCGGCCACCCAGTGGTACTCGTCCTGGCCATCGGCAGCCACATCTGCATACCAGATGGTATAGGAATGCATACCGAAAGGTATGAAAGTAGCGGCAACGGGTAAGCACCGCGCCGAGAAGCGGCGCGGCGTTCGGTCTCGAGTCCAGCCTCGGCCCGGCACACCGAGCGCTCAGAAGAAGTGCTGAGAGTCTTGGTGTGCCGGGCTGGCCGGTGTCGGCTGTCGCATCTGGGTGGCGGTAGGTTTTGCCTGGCCGCCCATGGCTAAGCGGTGCCTACTGCAGCGCGGGCGAGGGCCCGGTGTTGTTGGTCGAGCGGTCCCACAGCCTCATCGCTGTCGTCGGCGTCATCGGTGACGAGTGCGCTCGTTTCATGACGCAATCTCCTCTGGCAGCTCACCGGTGAGGTAGCGCTGCAGGGTGGGAGCGATGGCCTGTGCGACCTGGTCGGCCGGCAGTGAGGCGAAGGGCTCGATCTTGACGATGTGGCGAGCCATCACCACTCCCAGCAGTTGGGAGGTCACGAACTGGGCGCGGATCCTGCCGGTTCCGGTGGGGGAGTCGACTCGCGAACCTACTTCGCTTGTCACCACCTCCTGCAGGAAAGAACGCGCCAGATTCGACTCGGTGCCTGCCATCAACGCCCGCAGGGTAGCGATGAGCCCGGTGCCCAGGTCCGAATCCCACAGTGGCAGTGACACGGACGGCAGCTTGAGCCCGAGTTCGTCAACGGGGGTTTCGACAATCTGCTCGAGCACCACGGTCGGATCGATGGGGATTTGGATGGCGGCAGCGAACAGCTGTTGTTTGGTGCCGTAGTAGTGATGCACAAGAGCGGCATCCACGCCGGCGGCCGCAGCCACCGACCGGACCGAGGGTCGGTCAAGACCATTGAGCGCAAAGAGTTCTCGCGCACAGGTCAGGATGTGTTCCCTGGTGTTTGAGGTGCCGATGGGGCGTCCAGGTCGCCGGCGTCCGGTGTTTGTCGTTTCCACGCTAGGGTGTCCGTCGGCGTAGGGTTGCGGCGGCCAGGCAAAGGGATGCGACCGCGAAAACCACCACGACGACGATGTCGCGAAGAGCGATGTAGGTGAGCTCGGGATGAGCTCCCACCTGCTGCAAGGCTTCCAGCGCATAGCTTGCGGGCATGGCGTTGCTGACCCACTCGAGCCAGGTAGGCATGACCGCACGAGGGACGATGATGCCGGCTAGCAGCAACTGCGGCACCATCACCAAGGGGATGAACTGCACGGCCTGAAACTCCGTGCGGGCGAAGGCACTGAACAACAATCCCAAACCGACTCCCAGAATGGCGTTGACGACTGCGATTACGAAGACCCACACGGGACTGCCCGCGGTGTCGAACCCGAGCAGCCAAAACGACACGATGCAAGCCACCGTGGCCTGTGCCGCGGCCGCGAGCGAAAATCCTGTGCCGTAACCGGCCAGCATGTCCAGCCGCCGCAGCGGCGTGGTCAGTACCCGCTCCAACGTCCCGGATGCCCGCTCTCGCTGCATCGTGATCGAGGTGATGATGAACATCACGAATAGCGGGAACAGGCCCAACAGGATCAAACACGCGTTTTTGAACGGCGTTTGCGTGCCGGGGCGGTGCGGGGCATTTTCGAACATGAAATACATCAGCGTGATCACCAGCACCGGCACCAGCAGGATCATCGCAACGCTGCGGTGATCGGCCAGGGCTCCGGCGTTGTTGATTAGCAGGCTTGTGAGCTGGGGAATTGTGGATTGAGGAGGTCTAGGCGGCGGTTGGCGGTCAAAGCGGTGATCCGGCAGGCTTCGGCGATGTTGTCGGCGCCGTTGAGGCGGTGCAGATTGATCGCGGTGTTGCGTAGCGTTGCTAGGACCTGTGCGCCGTTTCCGGTATGTGCCCTTTGACGGTCTTCGTCGAAGGTGACGTCGCGTATCCAGTGCAGGCTGTTCTCGATTCCCCAGTGTTGACGCATCCAGGTCATGATCGCGGTAGGGCGGGCGTGCTCGAACGGCAGGCTGCAGATGGCATAGACCACCTCCACGCTGCGCTGGTCGGTGGCGGTGATCAAGCGTTCACGAGTGATCCGGATGATTTGTTTTGCGTAGGGGAAGCCGATTCCTCGTGCAGCGGTGATGATTTGCAGGGTGCGGGTCTCGACACGGCCGTGGCCGCGGGAGTCGTCGGTAGCGGCTGCGGGCACCTCGGCCCAGGGCAGCGCGGTGATACGCGCAAGTATTTTGGCTTGGTTGGACTTGACGATCATCAGGTAGTGCGACTTCAAGGTGGCGCAGATCAACTTCGCGGTGACGACCTGGGTATGCATCGCATCCACGGTGACCAGCCACCGCAAGCTACCCGGCAGCAGCGTGAGCAGGGCACGTACGCAGGGAATTTCATTGCTTTTCTCGGCGACAGCGAGTTGACCGAGCACCAATCGGGCACGGTGGGCGAACACCGACACGAGATGCGTGGCTGTCGCTTTGGCGCGTAAAGCACCACGCAGCATCTTGCCGTCCAACGCGATCGGCACCAATCCACTGGGGTCGCTGCTGGCCACGTGTGCAGTGAAGTAACTGCCCATCCTGGCGTTGAGGTCGGCGGGGTCTAGCCGAGACAAAACAGCACGGAAGGTCTTCTCACTGGGCCGCCGGAACCCGACCCCTAATTGGGCCAACACATCATCGGGAGCGGTGGCCGCCCATGTGGCAAAACCAGCATAGCCGCGCATCCCCGCGGCAGTGGCCAGAACCGCGATCGCCAACAAAGCCATCAGCGAATACCTCCGACCGCGTGGGTCCCTCGGGTCTGGCACCGAGGCCAACACATCGAGAAACTCCGATCCGATGAGCTCGCTGCGCTCACCAGGACTCCAGCGGTCGAACACCTCTGGAACCGACGACACAGGCAATACTGAAACGGTAGGCACGGGCAACTCCAGACCAACGACGAACAGTAACCAACTCGATCGTTCTCCAGATAGCCCGTGCCTACACTCCGGCCCCAATAGCGCGGCACCAAAGATCATCAACCCAGCTCACAAGCCTGCTAATCAACAACGCCGGAGCCCTGGGTGATCGGCGGCGAGCTGACGCAGGATTCGCGTGGTGGTAGCGGTGTAGGCGCGCAGGCCTATTCGGCCTGGTGCGTGGTGGTGTGGCGGCGGATCATGGAGAGAAACGCCTCCTCCAGCGACATGCATCCGGTGTCCTTCCGTAGTTGGGTCGGGGTGGTCTGCGCCACTAGGCGGCCGGCACGCATCAGCAGCAGATCGCCGCAGTGCTCGGCTTCATTCATGACATGACTGGAAATCAGCAATGTCGTTCGGGCGCGGGCTAGCTCGGCAAACTGCTGCCAAAGATCTACGCGCAAAACGGGATCCAGGCCCACCGTAGGTTCGTCGAGGACAAGCAAGGTGGGGTGGCACACCAGCGCGCACGCCAGCGACACCCGGGTTCGCTGTCCGCCGGACAGGTTGGCGCAGTAGTCGGTGCGGTGATCGGTCAGGCCCACTCGCGCGATCGCATCATCGGCGGCTTGCCTGTTGTAGCCGTAGAGGGCGGCGAAGTAACGGACGTTGTCAATGATTCGCAGGTCGTGGTAGATCGCTGGATCTTGTGGCAGATATCCGACCTGGCGGCGCAGCACGGCAGAACCGGCCGGATGACCCAGCACGGTGACGGTTCCCGACGTCACGATCTGGGTGCCGACGATGCTGCGCATCAGGGTGGTCTTACCGCACCCGGATGCCCCGAGCAGGCCGGTGATGGTGCCGCGCGCAATGTCGACCGAGAAGTCGTGCAGCGCGGAGTGTTTGCCGCGGATGACCCGTAGGTGCTTGATGCTGACAGCCGGCTGTGACCCACCTGTTAGCGATTCAACGCTTGTTGAAGTCACCATGCGATGAATAGTCGACCTAGAAGTGGGGGTTTGTCAACAGGAAGGGCACAATCGCTGCGATGAGCGCTGAGCAACTGCTGGTCGACCCGGTATCTGCCGCACATCGACTGCTCGGGGCGACCATCGCCGCGCGGGGGGTGTGCGGCGTCATCGTCGAGGTCGAGGCCTACGGCGGGGTTCCCGACGGCCCGTGGCCCGACGCGGCGGCCCATTCCTATCGCGGACCCAGTGCGCGCAACCGCGTCATGTTCGGTCCACCCGGTCGGCTCTACACTTACCGCAGCCACGGAATCCACGTATGCGCCAACGTCGCGTGTGGTCCCGACGGTACGGCCGCGGCGGTGCTGCTCAGGGCGTGCGCCATTGGTCGCGGTACCGATGTCGCCCGGTCCCGCCGGGGTGGGCTGGTTGCCACCGCCGCGCTCGGGCGTGGTCCGGGAAACCTGTGTTCGGCGCTAGGGATCACCATGGATGACAACGGGATTGATTTGTTTGACCCGGCCAGTCCGGTGACGCTCCAGCTGCACGAACCGATCGCGGCGGTCTCGGGGCCGCGGGTGGGAGTCAGCCGCGCCGCCGACCGGCCCTGGCGGTTGCGGTCGGCCGACCGTCCGGAGGTGTCGGCGTATCGACGAAGTCCACGAGCACCCGCCCTCGGGGCCAGCGACTAGAGTCTTGCGCGATGTCTTCAAACTCTTCTGGGTCAGCTGGGATCCTCGACGAGCTGGGCTGGCGCGGCTTGATCGCCCAGTCCACCGACCTTGACGCGCTGGCCGCCAACGCACAGCGCCCGCCGCTGACGGTTTATGCCGGTTTCGACCCCACCGCGGCAAGCCTTCACGCCGGACACCTGGTGCCGCTATTGACGTTGCGGCGATTTCAGCGAGCGGGCCATCGTCCCATCGTGTTGGCGGGTGGGGCCACCGGGATGATCGGCGACCCTCGCGACATCGGTGAGCGCAGTCTCAACGACGCCGATACCGTGGGCAACTGGACCGAGCGGATCCGCGGCCAGCTGGAACGCTTCGTCGACTTCGACGGATCTCCCACCGGCGCGATCGTCGAGAACAACCTCGAATGGACCGCCGCCATGTCGACCGTCGAGTTTCTGCGTGACGTCGGCAAACACTTCTCGGTGAACGTGATGCTGGATCGGGACACGATCCGGCGGCGGCTGGAGGGCGAGGGGATCTCCTACACCGAGTTCAGCTACATGCTGCTGCAGGCCAACGACTACGTCGAACTGCACCGGCGCCACGGCTGCACGCTGCAGATCGGCGGATCGGATCAGTGGGGCAACATCATCGCCGGAGTCCGCCTGGTGCGCCAAAAGTCGGGTGCGGCGGTGCACGCCCTCACGGTCCCGCTGGTGACCGCCGCCGATGGCACCAAGTTCGGCAAATCGACCGGCGGCGGCAGCCTTTGGCTGGACCCCGAGATGACCAGCCCGTACGCCTGGTACCAGTACTTCGTAAACACCGCCGACGCGGATGTGATCCGCTACCTGCGGTGGTTCACGTTCCTGGTTGCCGAGGAACTGACCGAGCTGGAGCAGGCCACCGCCGAGCGGGCCCACCAGCGCGCCGCCCAACGCCGGCTGGCGGCCGAACTCACCACCCTGGTGCATGGGGAGGCGGCCACCGAGGCCGTCGAGCACGCCAGCCGAGCGCTTTTCGGCCATGGCGAGTTGAGCCGGCTCGACGAGGCGACTCTGCGCGCGGCACTGCGCGAGACGAGCATCGCCGAACTCGAGCCGGGCACCCCGGACGGCATCGTGGATTTGCTGGTGGCCACCGGGCTTTCGGCCAGCAAGGGCGCGGCGCGGCGCACCATCGGCGAAGGTGGGGTGTCGGTCAACAACATTCGGGTCGAGACCGATGAGTGGGTACCGCAGACATCGGACTTCCTGCACGGCCGCTGGCTGGTGCTGCGCCGTGGCAAGCGGAACATCGCCGGAGTGGAACGCGTCGGCTGAGCCGCTCTTTCCCGGTGAGTGAAATGCATAGTCCAGCATTTCTCAAAGCACTGGCAGGGCTCCGGCGTTGTTGATTAGCAGGCTTGTGAGCTGGGTTGATGATCTTTGGTGCCGCGCTATTGGGGCCGGAGTGTAGGCACGGGCTATCTGGAGAACGATCGAGTTGGTTACTGTTCGTCGTTGGTCTGGAGTTGCTCGTGCCTACCGTTTCAGTATTGCCTGTGTCGTCGGTTCCAGAGGTGTTCGACCGCTGGAGTCCTGGTGAGCGCAGCGAGCTCATCGGATCGGAGTTTCTCGATGTGTTGGCCTCGGTGCCAGACCCGAGGGGCCCACGCGGTCGGAGGTATTCGCTGATGGCTTTGTTGGCGATCGCGGTTCTGGCCACTGCCGCGGGGATGCGCGGCTATGCTGGTTTTGCCACATGGGCGGCCACCGCTCCCGATGATGTGTTGGCCCAATTAGGGGTCGGGTTCCGGCGGCCCAGTGAGAAGACCTTCCGCGCTGTTTTGTCTCGGCTAGACCCCGCCGACCTCAACGCCAGGATGGGCAGTTACTTCACTGCATACGTGGCCAGCAGCGACCCCAGTGGATTGGTGCCGATCGCGTTGGACGGCAAGATGCTGCGTGGTGCTTTACGCGCCAAAGCGACAGCCACGCATCTCGTGTCGGTGTTCGCCCACCGTGCCCGATTGGTGCTCGGTCAACTCGCTGTCGCCGAGAAAAGCAATGAAATTCCCTGCGTACGTGCCCTGCTCACGCTGCTGCCGGGTAGCTTGCGGTGGCTGGTCACCGTGGATGCGATGCATACCCAGGTCGTCACCGCGAAGTTGATCTGCGCCACCTTGAAGTCGCACTACCTGATGATCGTCAAGTCCAACCAAGCCAAAATACTTGCGCGTATCACCGCGCTGCCCTGGGCCGAGGTGCCCGCAGCCGCTACCGACGACTCCCGCGGCCACGGCCGTGTCGAGACCCGCACCCTGCAAATCATCACCGCTGCACGAGGAATCGGCTTCCCCTACGCAAAACAAATCATCCGGATCACTCGTGAACGCTTGATCACCGCCACCGACCAGCGCAGCGTGGAGGTGGTCTATGCCATCTGCAGCCTGTCGTTCGAGCACGCCCGCCCTACCGCGATCATGACCTGGATGCGTCAACACTGGGGAATCGAGAACAGCCTGCACTGGATACGCGACGTCACCTTCGACGAAGACCGTCAAAGGGCACATACCGGAAACGGCGCACAGGTCCTAGCAACGCTACGCAACACCGCGATCAATCTGCACCGCCTCAACGGCGCCGACAACATCGCCGAAGCCTGCCGGATCACCGCTTTGACCGCCAACCGCCGCCTAGACCTCCTCAATCCACAATTCCCCAGCTCACAAGCCTGCTAATCAACAACGCCGGAGCCCTGGGGATCGGGCGAAAAACAAGGTGCGGGTAGTCAGCCGCGCGGACACCGCAACCGCGTCGTCGCCAAGGGCGGAATTTTCTTCGGCGGTCAGCCAATGCGCCCTGACGTGCTCGGGAAAACCTGCGTCGTCGATGATGCCGGTTGCCAATGCGTAGTGGTGGGCGACCGTCTCCAGCGAGAGTTGATAACTGTCGCAGGGGACTTCGGCGGCAGCTAGCGCGGCCCGGTCACCGACGTTGCCGCTGGCGTCGGGGTGGTTCAAACTCCAGTGCCAGGCGGCCACCTGCTCCAATGCGGGCAGGTAGGCCCACCGATCGCTGGCGCACAAGCTCAGCAGCGAAAGTACGTCGATATCGGCAACGTCAATGGCGTCGATCGCGGGCTCGGCGCTCTCCGCGGCGTCCAAAGCCACCGGCGTCGGCGGTGACCAGCGTTGCCGCCAGCGCTCCGACCACACGGTCGGGGGTGGGCCGGGCCGCACGGCGGTACTGGCTTGACCGCGGAGCACTTCTTGAAGCGCGAGCACCGCATCGGCGTGTTTGATGTCCACTCGCAGAGACCTCAACTGCTTTGCCAGATTCTGGCTCTCGCCGGCGCCAACGGTGTCCAGCAGGCGATTCCAGGTCCGCTGGGTAAACGGTGTACTGCGGGCCGTGTCGATCAGCTGATCCGCTAAAGCTGCTGATAGCAAACCGGATTCGACGGCGTGCGCCAAGGTTTGCCGAATGTTGACCAGCGCATCGACGAAGATGGGATAACCGTCTTCGGGATCGCCGTGCACCATCCCCGCCTCGTCGTCTGCTTCCAGCAGCCCGTCCCGATATCCTTCGAAAACCCAGCCGTAACCCTCCATACCGAACGGGTGCAGCTCGGCGGCTCGCAATGCTCCCATGCTGCACGAACCGACGACCCGAATGCCGTCGGAGATCAGGGTCAGCAGTTCCTTGTGACGCACCGATGCCTGCTGGAAGAACAAGCCGTCGACAATGAGCAGCGCATCGCCGGGCCGCAGCCCGTAACCAAGAGCGTGGCCGAACGCGATCGGCGGCACCACCTCAGCGTGGGGCACCACGGCGTGCACGTCGTCGGCGCTGATCGTGGGCCCGGCCGTGACGACGATCCGTCCGCCGGTTGTCGTGAATGTCACTGGTGCTCCTGCAGCGGGGTTCGCATCGGCGAGGCTATCGAAGCGGACAAACCGGGGGCTATCACCTTCACCACCGGAACGCAGGCGTCGGCGAATTCGCAGACGACCGCGAGCGGCTCGGTGCCAGAACGTTTGGTCACCGCGGTCGCTGCGGTGGCCAGCAGCTCGCCCAGCGAATTGGTGTAGTCGATGTGCCACGCGGTGGGTTCGGCGTCGGGCATCGATTGCATGGATCGGTGCACCGCCGCATAACTGTGAACCCGGGCGAACCGGTGGTAGATCGCTGAGGGCAGGTCCTCGCGGGCTCCGCTGATGGCGGTCAAGCGCGATTGTGCGGCTTCGGTGATCGCCCTGGACAGGGCGACATTGGGGTCATGGTGAAGTCCGCTGCCGCTGAACGGAACTTCCAACATCGGCGACGTCAGCTCGGCGGCGAAGCAATAGAAGCCGTCCCACGTGTCGATGCGAGCGACCTGCACTTCGCTTCCAGCTTGGTGGATCATTTCGACCAATTCGGCGCAGTCGGAGCGGGCGACGTCCTCGAGGGGGACATGGAAAAGGGTCGATCCGGGCTCGGCGGTGGCCATGCCGTGGCGCTCCATGATCTCGTAGAGCGCGTGCACTGTCGCTTCGTGGTAGCTGTTGCCCGAAGCCAATCCGGTGGTGTCCATGCCGAACATCGGAGGTCCGCAGGAGAATCGTTGACAGCGACATTCACCACGGTGGACAGCCACGGCACGAAGGTCCGTCGGCCGCTCAACAAAGTTGTCGCGACCATCCAGTCGAGCTTGGCCGAAGGGTGATACAGACTGCCTGCCGGCCGGTTGAGGTCGGCTGGGTCGTAGGTCAGCTCCGCCGTGAGATCCCTTGCCGGCGTTGCCAACATGGTGGGCGTGACGTTTTCAGCGTGCCAGTTTTCCAGGGACTCCATCACGGCCGACACCTGAGCGGCCCGGTAAGTGGTGGCTTTTCCCTGGCTCACCGACAAGGTCAGGGAGGCGGGGCGCACCGCCTGCACGGTGGGAATCCCGAGATCGTCGAGCCAGGTGAGGTCTGCGACTCGGGTGATTCCGGCTTGCGCCAGCAGCGGTTGGACCGCCTGCCAGGTTTGATCGGGAGAAATGGTCCGGTGAGTACCGGCTCGATGCCCGATCGTGGTGGGGTCGGCGTGCCCGAGGACTCGAACCGGCCAGTGCGACCAATCCGGACCGTTCGGCTTTTGGGGCAACTGCCGCGTACCAAGCCGGGGCGGTTTGGACATTGCTTCACACTACTCAGTTGGAGCCGGCACAGGGGCCATGAAAAGTCGCTGAAAAAGATCCAGCGGGATCTCATCGCGGGGGAGAGGGGGCGGCGATGAGACCCCGCTGGCAGTCGGGGATCAGATGAGCGCTGAGCTCTCTCTGTCTGCTGTGCGAAGTGGTGTTCGGCGGGGATCTCAGTACTTGGGGGGGCGAAAGAGGTCCCCGCCAATTGGTCTATTTAGTTGCGGTGCTGGTCGCGGGTTCGTTCTCTTGTTTCGTTCCCGCGCTGAAAACCATTCTGCGGGGGGCGCGACGCCGCTGCTATCCCACAACCAGCTGATTGGAAGGGGAAATTCGGCTCCCCCAACCGCCCGATACTCCTTGTCCCCCGATTGGGGGTCAAGGAGCGGCTGTCCTAGCGCCTGGCCCCCTCACCACCTGCGGCAAAACGCGTTAGTGTGCAAACCTTTACCCCACCGAGGCGTGAATGTGACTGTCGTTGAGCACTGTTGTTACACGGTGATTTGTGCGTCCGGAGCTCCACGACTGACAGGTGAAAACGGGTGATGACACAGCAGTCAGACGGTGCACCACGGACCTGCCGCGCGGGCGGACCGGCGCTGGCCCTTCGATTCCTGGCGTTGACCGCCGGGGTGTTCGGGGGGTCGGCGGCCGTGGCGGCTCCGATACACGCAGACATGATGGGCAATGCCTTCCTGACGGCTCTGAACAACGCCGGCATCTCCTGCAGTCAGCCCGCCGCAGCCATGGCAATGGGCAGGTCGGTGTGCCCGATGGCGGTGGAGCCAAACGGGACGTTCGAGTCCGTGGTGGCCAGGATGGTCGACAAGAACGGGATGCCCCGCGAGACCGCGGCCGCGTTCACCGTGGTCGCGATAGCGACCTATTGCCCAGCGGTGATCTACCCCCTGCTGCCCAACCGGCTGCAGGCCTGACCCACTGGGCCCATCCGGGCTGATTGTGAGCCTGCCCGGCGTGCCCGTAACCTCTAGCGAGTGGTCGACGACAGGCACGGTCGCGGTGGGCAGCGACGACTGCGATCGGCGTCGAGCGATGCACCACGGCGCGGTCCACGGCGGGATCGTGACGGTTCGTGGTCGGGCCCGGGCCGAGCGCGTCCGGCTCAGCCGCAAAACGCATCCGGTGACGGGACCCGCGCGCGGCCGGAAGGTCCGGCGGTGCCGCCCGGCGTGGACGCCAAGCAACTGGCACCCGAGATCCGGCGTGAATTGAGCACCCTGGATCGGGCGACCGCTGATGCAGTCGCCCGCCACCTGGTGGCAGCCGGAGAGCTGCTCGATGAGGACCCGCAGGCCGCGTTGGCGCACGCGCGTGCGGCTCGGGCGCGCTCCAGCAGGATCGCCGTGGTTCGTGAAGCCGTCGGCATCGCGGCCTATCACTGCGGTGATTGGGGTCAGGCCCTGGCCGAGTTGCGAGCGGCGCGCAGGATGGGCAGCAAGTCCGCGTTGCTGGCGCTGATGGCTGACTGCGAGCGTGGCCTCGGGCGCCCGCAACGGGCCATCGATCTGGCCCGCGGTCCCGAAGCGACGCAGCTCAGCGGTGACGACGCCGACGAGTTGCGGATTGTCGCCGCGGGGGCCCGGGCAGATCTTGGACAGCTGGAGCAGGCGCTGACCCTGTTGTCCACACCGCAGCTGGATCCGGACCGGACCGGCTCGACCGCGGCTCGGCTTTTCTATGCCTACGCCGACACGTTGCTGGCGCTCGGCCGTCGCGACGAGGCGTTGCATTGGTTTCTGCGTTCGGCGGCCGCCGATAGCGAAGGCGTCACCGACGCCGAGGACCGAGTCGACGAACTGGCCGAGTAGCGGTGAAAAACATTGCGCAGGAATATGACTGCCTGCTGATCGACCTGGACGGGACGGTGTTCCGCGGCAGCCAGCCCACCGAAGGCGCGGTTGAGTCGCTGGATGAGGTCACGGCGCGCAAGCTGTTCGTCACCAACAATGCGTCGCGCAGCGCCGGCGAGGTCGCGGTGCACTTGCGCGAGCTCGGTTTCACGGCCACCAGCGAAGACGTTGTCACCAGCGCTCAGAGTGCCGCTCATCTGCTGGCCGCCGCCCTGCCACCGGGTTCGAAGGTACTGGTCGTGGGCACCGACGCGTTGGCCGACGAAATCAGCGCGGCCGGTCTGCGTCCGGTGCGCCGTTTCGAGGACCAACCCGATGCGGTCGTCCAGGGGCTTTCCCTGACCATCGGGTGGCCCGAGCTTGCCGAGGCGGCGCTGGCCATCCGGGCCGGCGCGTTGTGGGTGGCCGCCAATGTCGACAAAACGCTGCCCACCGAGCGCGGTCTGCTGCCGGGCAACGGATCGTTGGTGGCCGCGCTGCGAACCGCCACCGGCGCACAGCCCCAGGTGGCGGGCAAGCCCGGGCCACAACTGATGAAAGACGCCGTGGGGCGTGGCGACTTCCGTGCTCCGCTGGTGATCGGCGACCGGCTGGACACCGATATCGAGGGGGCCAACGCCGCCGGGTTGCCCAGTCTCATGGTTCTCACCGGGGTCAGCAGCGCACGGGATGCGGTGCATGCCGATCCCGTTTGCCGGCCCACATATATCGGCCATGACCTGCGCTCGCTGCGCCAGGACCGCGCCACGTTGGCGGTAGCACCGCAGGCCGGCTGGCGAGTGCAGGTCGACGGCGCGGCGGTGACGGTCAGTGCCAACGGCGAGCAGGCGGGCGACGATTTGTCGATCGTCCGTGCCGTCGCGTGCGCGGTGTGGGATGCCCAGTTCGACGGCCGGCCGTTCACCGTGAACGGCGGTGACGGCCACGCGTGGGAGGGCCTGCACCGCTGGTCCCTGGTGCACAGCGAGTAGCGGCCAACTAGCGTAGGGAGTCCGATGACTATTGATCCTGACCAAATTCGCACAGAAATCGAATCGCTACTCGCTCAATTGCCCGAGGTCGCGGATGGTGCAAACGGGCCGTCTCTGGCTGAGCTGGAAGACATTGCCCGTCGCCTTTCAGAGGCACACGACGTGTTGTTGCAGGCCTTGGAGTCGGCGGAGAAAGGTTGAGTGCGGCGTGGCACGGCGTACCCGCGTTGACGCCGAGCTGGTGCGCAGGGGACTCGCACGTTCCCGCCAGCAGGCCGCGGAATTGATCAGCGCCGGCAAAGTGCGTATCGATGGCCTGCCGGCGGTGAAGCCGGCCACCGCCGTGGCGGCTACGGCCGCGCTGACGGTTGCTGCCGACAGCGAACGCGGCTGGGTATCACGCGGAGCCCACAAGCTGATCGGTGCCTTGGACGCTTTCGGCATTGACGTGCACGGCCGTCGCTGTCTTGATGCGGGCGCGTCGACCGGGGGGTTCACCGAGGTGCTGTTGGACCGCGGCGCCGCCGAGGTGGTCGCCGCCGACGTCGGGTACGGCCAGCTTGCGTGGTCACTGCGAACGGATCCGCGGGTGATTGTCATCGAGCGGACCAACGTTCGCGATCTTTCCCCGGCGGCCATAGGCGGGCAGGTCGACCTGGTGGTGGCCGATTTGTCGTTCATCTCGCTGACCACGGTGTTGCCCGCGCTGGCTGCGTGTGCTTTGCCGCACGCCGATATCGTTCCGATGGTGAAGCCACAGTTTGAGGTCGGCAAGGGCCAGGTCGGTGCTGGCGGAGTGGTGCAAGATCCCGCTCTGCGCGCCGGGGCGGTGCTGTCGGTCGCGCGGCGCGCCGGGGAGCTGGGCTGGCACACCGTCGGTGTCACGGCAAGCCCCCTGCCCGGTCCGTCGGGAAACGTCGAATACTTCCTGTGGCTGCGCGCCCAGACCGATCGGCCGTTGTCCGATGACACGCTCTCGGATGCGATCCAAACTGCCGTGGCCGAAGGTCCGGGCCGAGAACCGTCCGGGCACGCGGAACGAGGCCCGCAGTGACCGCCACCCGTACCGTCCTGCTGGTGGTCCACACCGGGCGCGACGAAGCCACTGAAACCGCACGACGGGTTGAGAAGGTCCTGGGTGACAACGGTATTGCCCTTCGGGTGCTCTCGGCGGAGGCGGTAGACCGGGGGTCGCTGCATCTGGCGCCCGACGACATGCGGGCCTTGGGCATCGATATCGAAGTGGTTGACGCGGATCCGCGCGCCGCCGACGGCTGCGAGTTGGTCTTGGTGCTCGGCGGCGACGGCACCTTCCTGCGGGCCGCTGAGCTGGCCCGCAACGCGCAGATTCCGGTGCTCGGCGTCAACCTGGGGCGGATCGGCTTCCTGGCCGAAGCCGAGGCCGAGGCCATCGACCGGGTGCTCGACCATGTGGTGGCGCGCGACTACCGGGTAGAGGAACGCCTGACGCTGGACGTCGTCGTGCGCAAGGCCGGCTGCGACCTCGAAAAGGGATGGGCGCTCAACGAGGTCAGCCTGGAAAAGGGACCCCGGCTGGGAGTGCTGGGGGTGGTCGTCGAAATAGACGGGCGATCCGTGTCGGCGTTCGGATGTGACGGGGTGTTGGTGTCGACTCCGACCGGATCCACCGCCTATGCCTTCTCGGCGGGTGGTCCGGTGCTCTGGCCGGATCTGGAAGCGATTCTGGTGGTGCCCAACAACGCCCACGCCCTGTTCGGGAGGCCGATGGTGACCAGCCCCGAAGCCACGATCGCCGTCGAGATCGAGCCGGACGGGCACGACGCCATGGTGTTCTGCGACGGTCGCCGCGAGATGTTGATGCCTGCCGGCAGCCGGCTGGACGTGACCCGTTGCGATACCCCGGTGAAGTGGGCCCGCCTGGACAGCGCGCCGTTCACCGATCGCCTGGTTCACAAGTTCCGCCTGCCGGTAACCGGCTGGCGCGGGAAATAGCGGCTCGCACCTGTGCTGACCGAGATACGAATTGAATCGCTTGGCGCCATCAGCGCCGCGACCGCGGAGTTCGATCGTGGCCTGACCGTGCTGACCGGCGAGACAGGCACCGGCAAGACGATGGTGGTCACCGGACTGCACCTGCTCGGCGGTGCCCGCGCCGACGCCAACCGGGTTCGCTCGGGTGCTGACCGCGCGATCGTCGAGGGCCGTTTCACCACCGTCGATCTCGACCAGAGCGCGACCGCACACCTGGATCACATGCTCGACGCGTCGGGGGCAGATCGTGACGAGGACGGCAGCGTGATCGCGCTGCGGTCGGTCAGCAGCTCCGGTTCCTCGCGGGCGTATCTGGGCGGGCGCAGCGTGCCGGCCAAGTCGTTAAGCAATTTCACCAACGAACTCCTCGCCCTGCATGGGCAGAACGACCAGCTGCGGCTGATGAGGCCCGAGGAACAGCGCGGGGCGTTGGACCGCTTTGCGACCAGCGCCAGCGCACTACAGCGCTACCGCAAGCTGCGTGACACCTGGCTGTTGGCACGACGCGATCTGCTGGACCGCCGCAACCGGGCCCGAGAGCTGGCCCAGGAGGCGGATCGGCTGCAGTTTGCGCTCGACGAGATCGACACCGTCGACCCGCAGCCCGGGGAAGACGACGCGTTGGTGGCCGACATCGCGCGGCTCTCCGAGCTGGACACCCTGCGCGAGGCCGCGTCGGCGGCGCGCGCCGCGTTGTCGGGCGCATCGGAAGAAGCATTCGGGACCGGTGCCGCCGAGTGTCTGGGCCGGGCCCGAGCGGCCCTGGAATCCAGCGACGACGCCACCCTGCAGGCCCTGGCCAAGCAGGTCAGCGACGCGCTGGCGGTGGTCTCCGATGCGGCCGGGGAACTCGGCTCCTATGTGGATGCCCTACCGGCCGACGCCAGCGCTTTGGACACCAAGCTGGCTCGCCAAGCGCAATTGCGCACGCTGACCCGCAAGTATGCCGCCGACATCGACGGGGTCTTGGCGTGGGCGAAGGACTCACGCGCCCGGCTGGCCGCACTCGACGTGTCCGAGGAAGGTCTGGCAGCGCTGCAACGCCGTGCCGGCGAGCTGGAGCATGAAGTCGCGCAGGCGGCGGCCGAGCTCAGCAAGACGCGGGCCAAGGCGGCCAAGCGGCTGGCCAAGGAGGTCACCGCCGAGCTGTCCGCTTTGGCGATGGCCGATGCCGAATTCACCATCGCCGTCGGCGTCGAGGTGGCTGACGAGGACGATGCCGTCGCGTTGACCTTGCCGACCGGTGAGCGGGTGCGCGCCGGTGGTGACGGCGTCGACCTGGTCGAATTCGGCTTCGCGGCGCACCGTGGAATGACGGTGCTGCCGCTGGCCAAGAGCGCGTCCGGCGGCGAGCTGTCCCGGGTGATGCTGGCGCTCGAGGTCGTGCTGGCGGCATCGGCGGCCGGCACCACGATGGTTTTCGACGAGGTCGACGCCGGCGTCGGCGGCTGGGCGGCAGTCCAGATCGGGCGCCGCCTGGCGCGGTTGGCGCGCACTCATCAGGTCATCGTCGTCACGCACCTGCCGCAGGTCGCCGCGTACGCCGACGTGCATCTGATGGTGCACGGCACCAAGGGCGGTGCCAGCGAGGTGCGGCGGCTCTCCGACGATGAGAGCGTCGGCGAGCTGGCCCGGATGCTGGCCGGGCTCGGGGAGTCCGACAGCGGTCGTGCGCATGCCCGTGAGCTGCTCGATACCGCGCGGAACGACAAGGATTAGCCGGCGATTAGTCAGCGCGCGTCGCTGTCTTGTTGAAGTACGGCAACAATTCGGCGAACAACCCCGCAATGGGGTTGTGACAGGTGTGACGACATATAACTTATGGGGCTGATGTTACGGCGCGCCTCCCCGCCTAGGCCGCGCTTCACCGACAGAATCGCCCCCATGAAGATGTCTGCGCTTCTGTCCCGTAACACCGCTCGGCCCGGCTTGATCGGCACCGCCCGGGTTGATCGGAATATCGACCGACTGCTGCGCAGGGTGTGTCCCGGTGACATCGTGGTCCTCGATGCGCTGGACCTGGACCGCATTACCGCAGACGCGCTGGTGGAATCCGGTGTGGCCGCCGTCGTCAACGCTTCGTCGTCGGTCTCGGGCCGCTATCCCAACCTGGGCCCCGAGGTGTTGGTCAACAACGGCGTCACCCTCATCGACGAGACCGGGCCGGAGATCTTCAAGAAGGTCAAGGACGGGTCCAAGGTCCGCCTCTACGAGGGCGGCGTGTACTCGGGTGACCGGCGGCTGATCCGCGGCACCGAGCGCACCGATCATGACATTGCCGATCTGATGCGGGAGGCCAAGAGCGGACTGGCTGCCCACCTGGAGGCGTTCGCCGGCAACACAATTGAGTTCATCCGCAGCGAAAGCCCGTTGTTGATCGACGGAATCGGCATTCCCGATATCGACGTCGACATGCGCCGCCGGCACGTGGTGATCGTCGCCGAAGAGCCGAGCGCCGTCGATGATCTGAAGTCTTTGAAGCCGTTCATCAAGGAGTACCAGCCTGTTCTGGTCGGTGTCGGCACCGGCGCTGACGTGTTGCGCAAGGCGGGCTACCGGCCGCAGCTCATCGTCGGCGACCCCGACCAGATCAGCACCGAGGTGCTCAAGTGCGGTGCCCAGGTGGTGTTGCCCGCCGATGCGGACGGCCACGCCCCGGGGCTCGAGCGGATCCAGGATCTCGGGGTCGGTGCGATGACATTTCCCGCCGCCGGCTCGGCCACCGATCTGGCGCTGCTGCTAGCCGATCACCACGGCGCGGCGCTGCTGGTCACCGCCGGTCACAACGCCAACATCGAGACGTTCTTCGACCGCACCCGGGTGCAGAGCAACCCGTCGACCTTCCTGACCCGGCTGCGGGTGGGGGAGAAGCTGGTTGACGCCAAAGCCGTCGCAACACTGTACCGCAACCACATTTCGGCCGGGGCGATTGCGTTGTTGGCCCTGACGATGCTGATCGCCATCATCGTTGTCTTGTGGGTGTCACGCACCGATGGGGTGGTGGTGCACTGGATCGTCGACTACTGGAACCGCTTCTCCCTTTGGGTGCAGCACCTGGTCACCTAACTTTTCGAGGACGGTGCTTCTATGATCTCGTTACGCCAACACGCGATCTCGCTGGCGGCTGTCTTTCTGGCACTGGCGATCGGGGTGGTGCTGGGTTCGGGCTTCTTCTCGGACACCTTGCTGTCGAGTCTGCGTAACGAGAAGCGCGATCTCTATACGCAGATCGGCACTCTCAATGATCAGCGCAACGCTCTCAACGAGAAACTTAGCGCAGCAAACGATTTCGATAATCAGATGCTGGGCCGCATCGTCCATGACGCTCTTGCCGGGAAATCGGTGATCATCTTCCGGACTCCGGATGCCAGTGACGACGACGTCGCCGCGGTGACAAAGATCGTCGCGCAGGCCGGGGGCTCGGTGCCCGGAACCGTGTCGCTGACCCAGGAGTTCGTCGAAGCCAACTCCGCGGAGAAGCTGCGCTCGGTGGTGGACTCGACCGTCCTGCCGCCCGGCACGCAACTGAGCACCAAGCTCGTCGACCAGGGATCGCAGGCCGGGGACTTGCTCGGGATCGCCCTGCTGACCAGTGCCAAACCGGACCCGGCGGCGGGCCCGGGAGTGGACGACGCCCAGCGCGACACCGTGCTGGGCGCCCTGCGGGAAACCGGCTTCATCACCTATCAGCCCAGCGATCACATAGGCGCAGCAAACGCCGCCATCGTGATCACCGGCGGTGCGCTGCCCGCCGATGCCGGCAACCAGGGCGCCAGCGTGGCGCGATTCGCCGCGGCGCTGGCGCCGCACGGGTCCGGCACCGTGCTCGCCGGTCGGGACGGCTCCTCGACCGGCGCCGCGGCCGTCGCGGTGGCCCAGGCCGATGCCGGGATGGCGGCCACCATCAGCACGGTCGACGATGTAGACGCTGCCCCCGGGCGGATCACCACGATCCTTGCCCTGCACGATCTCATCAACGGCGGTCATCCGGGGCAGTACGGCACCGGCCACGGTGCGACGTCGGTCACGGTCGCTCAGTAACTCCACTCGGGCGTGTTATCCGCGGGCTGGCGCTGCGGATGTTAGGGTGGGTTTCCGTGGGTCGGCAGGCCTAGCTGGTTGCGGCTAGGAATGTCCGAAGAATTCAAACCCTGCCCGTCTTCACGGAGGTCGCTCACTTGCGTAGGCATCCGCAAACCGCTACTAAGCACCTCTTCGTCAGCGGTGGTGTCGCTTCTTCACTCGGCAAAGGACTGACGGCAAGCAGCCTCGGTCAGTTGCTGACCGCCCGCGGTCTGCGGGTGACCATGCAGAAGCTCGACCCGTATCTCAATGTCGATCCGGGCACCATGAACCCGTTCCAGCACGGTGAAGTCTTCGTCACCGAAGACGGCGCCGAAACCGACCTCGACGTCGGCCACTATGAGCGATTCCTGGATCGAGACCTGTCCGGGTCGGCGAATGTCACCACCGGGCAGGTCTATTCGACGGTGATCGCCAAGGAGCGCCGTGGCGAGTACCTCGGCGACACGGTTCAGGTGATCCCGCACATCACCGACGAGATCAAGCGGCGCATCATGGCGATGGCCGAGCCCAACGCGGACGGCCGCCGCCCCGATGTCGTCATCACCGAAATCGGCGGCACGGTAGGCGATATCGAATCTCAGCCATTCCTCGAGGCTGCCCGCCAGGTGCGCCACGACCTGGGGCGCGAGAACGTCTTCTTTCTCCATGTGTCGTTGGTCCCGTACCTGGCCCCCTCGGGGGAGCTCAAGACCAAGCCGACCCAGCACTCGGTGGCCGCACTGCGCAGCATCGGTATCACTCCGGACGCACTCATCCTGCGCTGTGACCGTGATGTTCCCGAAGCGCTTAAGAACAAGATCGCCCTGATGTGCGACGTGGACATCGACGGCATCATCTCCACCCCGGCCGCGCCCTCGGTCTACGACATCCCCAAGGTGTTGCATCGCGAGGAACTCGACGCGTTCGTGGTGCGCCGGCTCAACCTGCCCTTCCGCGACGTCGACTGGACCGAGTGGGACGACTTGCTGCGCCGGGTGCACGAACCAAAGGAAACGGTTCGAATTGCTCTGGTGGGTAAATACGTTGAGCTTTCCGACGCTTACCTGTCGGTCATCGAGGCAATACGGGCCGGCGGATTCAAACATCGGGCCAAGGTCGAAATCAGCTGGGTGGGCTCCGACGACTGCCAGACCGACGGCGGCGTCGCCAGCGCCTTGGGCGACGTCCACGGGGTACTGATTCCCGGCGGGTTCGGTATCCGGGGCATCGAGGGCAAGATCAGCGCCATCAGCTACGCGCGGTCGCGCGGTTTGCCGGTGTTCGGGCTCTGCCTGGGGCTGCAGTGCATTGTGATCGAAGCCGCCCGCTCGGTGGGGCTGACCGAGGCCAATTCGGCCGAGTTCGAACCCGGTACACCCGACCCGGTGATCTCCACGATGGCCGATCAGGAACACATCGTGTCCGGCCAGGCCGATCTGGGCGGCACCATGCGGCTCGGTGCCTATCCCGCCGTATTGGAATCGGGTTCCATTGTGGCCGAGGCATATCAATCGACCAAGGTGTCCGAACGGCACCGGCACCGCTACGAGGTCAACAATGCCTACCGGGAGCGGATTGCCGAAAGTGGGCTGCGCTTCTCGGGGACCTCACCTGACGGCCACTTGGTGGAGTTCGTCGAATATCCGCCCGAGCAACACCCGTTCGTGGTGGGCACCCAGGCTCACCCCGAGCTGAAGAGCCGGCCTACCCGGCCGCATCCGCTGTTCGCCGCGTTCGTCAAGGCGGCTATCGACTACAAAGAGGGCGAGCTGCTGCCGGTGGAGATGCCCGAGCGGGTTTCCAACGGCGCTGAGCGGCGCGATCAGGTCGGGCAGTCGATACCTGAGCCCGCAAACCGTGGCTGAGCACGACTTCGAGACGATCTCGTCCGAAACCTTATATACGGGGGCCATTTTCGCGCTGCGTCGAGATCGGGTGCGGATGCCCGGTGACACCACTGCCGTGCGTGAAGTCATCGAGCATTACGGAGCGGTTGCCATCGTCGCGATGGATGACAACGGCAATATCCCGATGGTCTACCAGTACCGCCACGCGTTCGGGCGGCGGCTGCTGGAACTTCCCGCCGGGCTGCGCGATGCCGCGGGAGAACCCTCCCATGTCACCGCGGCGCGCGAACTGCATGAGGAGGCGGGTCTGCAGGCCGAGCACTGGCAGGTGCTCATCGACCTGGACTCCGCGCCCGGATTCAGCGACGAGTCGGTGCGGGTCTATCTGGCCACCGGGCTCAGCGAAGTCGAGCAGCCCGAGGGGCATCACGAAGAAGCCGATATGACGGTGCGGTGGTTTCCCCTCACCGAGGCGGTGAGCAAGGTGTTCACCGGCGAGATCGTCAACGCCATCGCGGTGGCCGGCGTCTTGGCCGCCCACTCCATCTCCACCGGGCTGGCCCAGCCGCGCCCGCTGGACAGTCCCTGGATCGACAGACCGACGGCGTTCATGGCGCGGAAGAACTCGCGGTGAGCACCCTGACCCTGGACACGCAGTTGCAGGGTTATCTCGACCATTTAGCGATCGAACGTGGCGTTGCCGCCAACACGTTGAGCGCCTACCGGGGGGACCTGCGCCGCTACTCCAAGCACCTCGAAGATCGGGGGGTCACCGATTTAGCCAAGGTGGGCGAGGACGATGTGAGCGAGTTCCTGGTCGCCCTGCGACGGGGAGATCCCGAATCCGGAGTGCTCGGGCTGTCGGCGGTGTCGGCGGCCCGAGCGCTGATTGCGGTGCGCGGGTTGCATCGGTTCGCGGCCGCGGAGGGACTGGCCGCGCTGGATGTGGCGCGCGCCGTGCGTCCGCCCACACCGGGCCGAAGGCTGCCCAAGAGTCTGACCATCGATGAGGTGCTGGCCCTGCTCGAAGGTGCCGGTGGCGACAATCCGGCGGACGGCCCGCTGACGCTGCGCAACCGGGCATTGCTGGAGCTGTTGTATTCCACCGGGTCTCGGATCTCCGAGGCGGTCGGACTCGATGTCGACGATATCGATACGCAGGCCAGGACGGTGTTGTTACAGGGCAAGGGCGGTAAGCAGCGGCTGGTGCCGGTGGGGCGTCCCGCGGTACAAGCCTTGGACGCCTATCTGGTGCGCGGACGTCCGGAGCTCGCCCGCCGCGGCCGCGGCACCCCGGCGATTTTCCTCAACGCGCGCGGCGGTCGCCTGTCGCGCCAAAGCGCTTGGCAGGTGTTGCAGGATGCGGCCGAACGTGCCGGCATCACCTCGGGGGTATCGCCGCACATGCTGCGCCATTCGTTTGCGACTCATCTGCTGGAAGGCGGCGCGGATGTCCGGGTGGTGCAGGAGCTTCTGGGTCATGCCTCGGTGACAACGACGCAGATCTACACGCTGGTCACCGTGCACGCGCTGCGCGAAGTGTGGGCGGGCGCGCACCCCCGGGCCACCTAGCGCCAGTCACCCCAAGTAGTCGGATTCGAGCACCAGATCCGATACCAGGGTCTGGTACTCGAGGTGGGTCTTGTGCTCGGTGGTGTCCCATAGCGTGCCCTGATGGTGCCGCATGTATTCGTGGTACTCGGGAGCGCCGGGCACCTTGACGTTGTCGGCCACCACGATCGAGCCCCGATGCAGCCACTCCCGGTCCAGGATGCTTTGCAGGTCGTCGAGGTAGGCCTTCTTGTCGTGATCGACAAAGACGAAATCGAGCGCACCGGGGGCGAATCCGTGCTCGGTCGCGAGTGCGTCCAGGGTGCGTCCGCCGTCGCCAATGGTGCCCACGACACATGTCACGCGATCGGCAACGCCGGCATGAGCCCAGATCTGCCGGGCGTTGGCGGCGTTGGCTTCGGCGAGTTCGACGGAGTGCACCTTGGCCTGCGGTGCGGCCCGCGCGATCCGCAGCGCGCCATACCCGCAGTAGGTACCCAGCTCCAGCGCCAGTGCCGGATCGGCGCGCCGCACCGCGGCATCGAGTAGTAGTCTCTTCTCGTCGCCGACGTTGACCAGGATGGACTTTTCGTAGGCGAACTTGTCGATGGTGGCCAGCACGTCGTCGATATCGCCGGCGCGGGCATGCGCGAGCACATAGTCGACAGCCGCGGCCTCGCGGCCGTCGCCGACCTGGCCCGTTCTGAGCAGGGTGCGAAATGCCAGCGCCAGGCGCAATACCGACCACCGCAACGGAGCGAAGCGTGCGTTGAGCCTCATCGAGTCCACGCTACCGCTTTCGTGGGCCAGTTGATTTCGTCACATCGCGCGCCATTTGACCAGGCACGTTCGAGCTGCGCGGTGTTAGCATCAATTGTTTGGAAAAGCTAGTTTGACACGCCGAATTTTCAAGAAATTGTCGAACAAGTGAGCACGGCTATGAATCGCGATCGCGCCAGATCCGAGGCAACCGCAGGCCAGCGCTGCGGTCTGTGGCTCAGCGGCGCCCGGGGGTCGGTGGCAACTACGTCGATCGTCGGTTTGTATGCGCTGAGCGCGGGTCTGGTATCTGAAACCGGTTGTGTGACTTCGAATGCCGACTTTGCCGACGTGCCGCTGCCGAACTACTCCGATTTTGTGGTGGGCGGACGAGACCTGTCCACCACCTCGTTGGTCAAACGCGCGGAAACCCTGGTTGAAGCCGGACTTCTGCCGCACCAGGTGGCGGCCACACTCTCCGATCGGCTGGCAGCCACCGACGACGAGATCGTGGGTCCTTCTTGTGTGGCCACGCCGGATCCCTGCAGTGCGGGTGCGAGCACCCAAGCCGAACTGATCGACCGGCTCTGCGATGCGATGGCCTCGTTCGTTTCGCGTCATGGTTTGGATGGTTTGGTTGTCATCGATGTCGCGTCGACCCAGCCGCCGGTTGCCGATCTACCGGAGTATCGCGGCCCGCAACTGTTGCGTCTGGCGCTGGGCGAGAAGAACCGAGCGCTGCTGCCGGCGAGTGCGCTGACGGCGCTGGCCGCGATACGTACCGGTGCCGCCTATGCCTGTTTCACGCCGTCGCCGTCTTTGGGTATCCCCGCGCTGCGCCAACTCGCTGCCGAGGCTGACATCAGCTACGCGGGTCAGGATGCCAAGACAGGCCAGACCTTGCTGCGCACGGTGTTGGCGCCGATGTTTGCCAGCCGCGCGATGAACGTTCACTCATGGGCCGGGTCGAACTTGCTGGGGGGCGGTGACGGCGCCACCTTGGCCGACCCGGTCGCGGTGCAGTCCAAGCTCGCCAGCAAGCAGCGCGGCATCCAGCAGATGCTCGGCGGCCATGTCACCGCTCCGCTGCACATCGACTACGTGCCCGATCTGGGGGAAACCAAGGTTGCGTGGGACTTCATCCATGCAACGGGATTTCTGGGCGGCCAGATCACGCTGCAAACTACCTGGTCTGCACCGGATTCCGCGTTGGCTGCGCCGCTGGTTCTCGACGTGGCACGACTTCTGTCGATGGCCCGAATGCGAGGCGCGCAGGGCGTGGTGGGGGAGCTCGGCTTCTTTTTCAAGGAGCCGTGGGGATCCTCGACGCACTCCTTGGCGGCGCAGTACGAAGCACTGCACCAGTGGGCCAACTCCTTCTCGACACCGGATTCAGCTGAGCTGTGAAACCCAAGGCGTACCTCGACCTGATGAGGGCGCCTGCTGCACTTACCGTTCTCGGTGACAGCGTCGTTGGCGCGATGTGGTCAGGACGCCCGTTGGGAGGACGGCGCCTGGCGCTACCGCTGGCATCCGCCCTGTTGTATTGGAGCGGGATGGTGCTCAACGACTGGGCCGACCGCAAGCGTGACGCCGTTGAGCGTCCCGAGCGTCCGATTCCCTCCGGCGACGTGTCACCCGCGGCGGCGCTGTCGGCGGCCACCATCTTGGCCGCCGCCGGAGTCGCCGCAGCGGCGGCGGCGGGAGGCCGCCGGGGCCTGGCCGCCGCGGGCCGCATCACGCTGTGTGTGGTGGCCTACGACGTGGCTGCCAAGGACACCGCGGCCGGGCCCCTGGTGATGTCGGGCTGCCGGTTCTTCGATGTCATGCTTGGCGCCGCCCCACATTATCGCCGCGCCCTGATTCCCGCCTCGGTCATCGGCCTACACACCACCGCGATCACGGTGCTATCCCGCAGCGAGGTAACGGGATCCGACCGCCGCATGCCGGCTCTGGTAGGAGGTGCCGCTGCGGCGGTGGCGACATCGGCCGTTGCCGCCACAGCCGATGGGCCAGCTGGATACCGCGTGGCGCTGCCGGTTGCGGTCTACTCCTGGGCATTCGGGCCCGGGTTGTGGAACGCGTGGCAGCAACCCACCGCTGAGGCGATTCGCAGCGCGGTACGTAGCGGAATCGCCTCGATGATCGCGGTACAGGCCATGCTGGCCGCGCGCTCACCGCGGTCGCGCACGATGCTTGCGCTGTGCGGTCTTGCTATTGGCCTGCGGCTGAAAGTTTCTGCGCCGAAACCCACCGAGGTGACCTGATGCACGTTGGCTACAACACCAATAGCTTGGCTGATCATCCGATTGCTGAAGCGCTTGCTTTGATCGCCGAAGAGGGTTACAGCGCCGTCGCCTTGACCGTTGGCTATCCGCACGTGCGGCCTATGGACTCCGATCTCGGCGCGCAACTCGATGCACTGGGTTGCCTGCTGGACACATACGGATTGACGGTGGCAATCGAGACGGGCGCCCGCTATCTGCTGGATCCGCACAACAAACACAAACCGTCACTGGTCGATGTCGCCGCGCAGCCGCGCATCGAGTTCTTGCAGCGGGCAATCGATATCGCTGCCGAACTGGGGGCAACCTGCGTATCGCTATGGTCAGGATATTCGGTCAGCTACAGTGACGCCGCCACCACGCGTGACCTCTTGCCCAGCAGGCTCTCTCGCCTGGTGGAGTACGCAGACCGCAAGTCGGTCATGCTGGGCTTCGAGCCCGAACCGGGCATGTTTGTGGAAACCGTCCAACAGGCGCTGGGGCTGTGCAGCGAGTTGGGTGATCCTGCGCGACTTGGCATCACGCTCGACGTCGGACACTGCGTGATGACCGAGCCCGCCGGGGCCGAGGCGGCAATCGCGGAACTGGGGGACAAGCTGGTCAACGTCCACCTGGACGACATGACACCGCTCAAACATGAACACCTCGAATTCGGTTACGGCGCACTGGATCTAGGTGCGGTGATGGACGCTCTGCAGGTCGCGGGCTTCGCCGGGGTGGCTTCCGTCGAGCTGCCCCGACACGCCCATGACGCACCCAAGGTGGCGCGCCGCAGCATGAATTCGATCAAGCTTGCCCAGCTGCCCCTGCAGGTTCGCACGTGGATCGCGGAGGCCGCCGCGGTGCTACGGCGGGACCCCGAGAAGGTTCTGGAGCTCTTCTCCGGCGCGCAGTGCCAGATGCCGGCCTCCTCGGATGAGGCTACTGTCTTGGCGCGCGGGCGACTGGTTGCCACTCTGGTGGCCGAAACCCCGGACGTCACCGCGGGTCCGCTGATCGACAAGTTATACCGGTGGGGCGATAGCGACGAGCGCCTCGGCGTCTTCTGCGGTCTCGAGACTGCGGCATCGGAGGAGACGCTGGGGCCCGACGCGACCAGGGTCGGTGTGGGCCTCGCCGAAGATGCCCTGCGGTGCAACGATCCGCGCCTGGTCGCCGCGGCGCTCGGCGGGTTCGGCGCCCGATTCCTGGCCCAGCACAGGTGGCGTGACGGAGTGATGAAGTTGGTCTTCATGGGTGTCCCACTGCGCGGCGTATCGGGCTTGCGCAGTCGCGCTGACACCGAGTTGGGTCGCATGGCGACGGATTACGCAAGTGAACGCGCTGCGGCCGGCCGAATGATCCCGGCCGATGCCCAGCTGCTGCAACGATTGTGTGCTACCGAAGCGGAGGCTTTGAAGTGAGGATCTTCGACCCGCACATCCACATGACATCACGCACCACAGACGACTATGAAGCGATGCATCGAGCGGGTGTGCGCGCGGTCGTCGAACCGGCCTTCTGGCTGGGGCAACCTCGCACCGGCCCGTCCTCATTCATCGACTATTTCGACAGCCTCATCGGCTGGGAACGCTACCGGGCATCACAGTTCGGGATTGCCCACAACTTCACCATCGCGCTCAATCCCAAGGAAGCCAACGACAGTCGATGTCGGGAGGTGCTTGATCAGATCCCGCGGTACCTGTCGAAGAGTGGGGTTGTTGCCGTCGGTGAGATCGGCTACGACTCGATGACCCCGGAGGAAACGGCGGTATTCGAGACACAGTTGGAGATGGCGGCCGAACGTGGTCTTCCTGCGCTCGTTCACACTCCTCACCGCGACAAGCTCGGCGGCACTTTGGCCAGCATCGAAGTGGCCGATCGGGTAGGGATCGACCCTGGCCTGGTACTGCTGGACCACCTCAATGAGGTGACCATTGAACCCGCGCGCGACAGCGGTTGTTGGATGGGCTTCTCCATCTATCCGGATACCAAGATAGACGAAGCACGGATGGTCGTGCTGATGCAGCGGTTTGGACTGGACCGGATGATCGTCAACTCAGCCGCGGATTGGGGGCGATCCGATCCGCTCAAGACGGCCAAGACCGCGCAGGCGATGCTGACCGCAGGCTTCACCGACGACGACGTCGACCGGGTGCTGTGGCGCAATCCCGTCGAGTTCTACAGCCAGAGCGGACAGCTTCGCTTGCTCAGTGATGAGCAGGAGGCGGCGTTTGCCGGCAACACCATAAATCGTGGGGAAAAGCCGTGATGTTGTCCTACTGCAGCAATGTTGTTGCAGGGGAGAACATGTCAGCACTAGAACAGCGGCTGGCAACGGTGTTTGCGCCGGCACGCGAACTCGCCGGCGTCGAAACGCTGGGCGTGGGGCTATGGTTACCCGCCCGCACCATGGCCGGCCTGGCCGATGACCCCGCCGCGCGCCGTCGGCTGGCGGCGATTCTGGCGCACCATGGGCTCGCTGTGGTGACCATGAATGCCTTTCCCTATGGCTCCTTCCACGGAACCTCGGTGAAGCACGCCGTGTATCGGACGGATTGGACGACGCCAGAACGCATTGCCTACACGCGCTGCTGTGCCGAGGTGCTCAGCGAGCTACTCGGCGACACGGACCATGGCACCATTTCGACGCTGCCGTTGGGCTGGGCTGAGCAGTGGAGCGATGAGTCCGAAGCGGCGGCGCTGCGCAACTTGTCGGCGCTCGGCGATGAGCTGCGGCAAATCGAAGAGCACACCGGGCGCCGGATCCGGTTGGCTATCGAACCAGAGCCGGGCTGCGTCATCGGATCTTGTCGGGACGCAATCGAGTGGTTTGGCCGGGCCAATTTGGACCCCCGATACCTGGGTCTGTGCTTGGACACCTGCCACCTGGCCGTGATGCACGAGACCCCGGGCGAGGTAGTGAGCGGGCTGGCCGGAATCGGAGTCGGGGTGGTAAAGATCCAGGCATCCAACGCAATCCAGATTGATGACCTCGCAGACGAGCGTGTGGGGCAAGCCTTTGCCGAGTTGTCGGGGTCGCCGTACCTGCACCAGGTCAACGGTGTCACCGGTGATGGGCAACCGTGGTTTCGTGATGACCTTTCGTTCGCGGACCCGTCGATACCAAGATCGGGTAGTGCCAGGGTGCACTACCACGTTCCGCTTCATCTCGACCCGCCCGCGCCGCTGCGCACCACCTCACACATCTTGGCCGAGGTGATGACCATGTTCAGTAACGGGACGCTGTCAGGGAGGGTCGACATGGAGGTCGAGACCTATACCTGGGAGGTGCTTCCGGCGTCGCTTCGCAAAGCCAGCCTGGCCGAAGACATCGCCGGCGAGATCGGCTGGCTTGACCAGCTTTTGCGGGTAGGGGATCCGGCGTGACTCAACGGGTGCTGCTGATCAACGTGGTGGGGCTCACCGAGCCGCTGCTGCCGAACATGCCCAATCTCGCCGCGTTGGCGGCTCGGGGTGCGATGCGCCATCTGGACCCGGTGTTTCCGGCGGTCACCTGTTCGGTGCAGTCGTCGATGGTCACCGGCTTGATGCCCAATCAGCATGGAATTGTCGGCAACGGCTGGTACTTCCGTGAACTGGGCGAAGTTCTGCTGTGGCGCCAGAGCAATAAGCTGGTTGCGGGGGAGAAGATTTGGGAGACCGCGGCCAGTCGTTTCACTGGATACACTTCGGCGAACGTCGGGTGGTGGTATGCGATGAATGCCAGCAACGATGTGATCGTGACGCCGCGGCCGGTGTATCACCAGGATGGACGCAAGTCCCCGGATTGCTATGTCGTCCCGTCGGACCTGCACGACATCTTGACCGACAAGCTGGGGATGTTTCAGCTGTTCCAGTATTGGGGTCCGACCGCCAACATCACGTCGTCACGCTGGCTGGTGGATGCGTCGATAGAGATTCTGCAGCGCTATTCACCCACCTTGCTCACCGCCTATATTCCGCATCTGGACTACGACTTTCAACGCTACGGCCCGCACTCGGCCGCCGCGAGCACAGCGGCAGCCGATGTCGACACGGCGTTGGGGCCATTGCTGGGCTACGCCGCGGAGCATGACCTGACGACCATCGTCGTCTCCGAGTACGGGATCTCTGCGGCGCAACGGCCGGTGGACATCAATCGGATGCTCAGGACCGAGGGGTATCTGAGGGTCTACACCCAGCAGGGCCGCGAGTACCTGGATCCTTGGACCTCGCGAGCTTTTGCGGTGGCCGACCATCAAGCGGCGCACGTGTATGTGCGCGATGAGTCCGATATCGCCACAGTGGCCAGCCTGATCAAACGGCTGGACGGGGTGGACGACGTGTTGGATCGAAGCAAGCAGCAGGCGTGGTCGATTGATCACCCCCGGGCCGGAGAGTTGGTGGCTGTCGCCGAACCTGCGGCGTGGTTTACCTACTACTACTGGCTCGATGATGATCGGGCCCCGGAGTTCGCGCCCTGCGTGGACATTCACCGCAAGCCTGGCTATGACCCCGCCGAGCTGTTGATGAACCCCGATGATCGGGCCGCCAAGGCCAAGGCTGCCGCCGCACTCGCCAAGAAGTGGCTGGGGCTTCGCTACACCATGAACGTCATCGCCCTCAACGGTGCCGCGGTGGGAGGCACCCACGGAAGACTTCCCGACTCTGATGAGGAACGGCCCGTGATCATCACGTCTGCCCCCGGAACTGTTGGCGGCCACGTCGGGGCGGCTGCCGGTAACCGCCGTCCGCGACCTCGTTCTCAACGCCCATGATTCGTAGATACTCGGCCGTGCCCAACGCGTATTTGACGCCACCTTCGCGCGGGTGGCCGATATGAACTCCAGCGGCTGAAGGTGCCATTAATGGGTATGATTATGCGATGACTTCTCGAAAGGGTCTGTCTGGCGGCGCCGCAATAAGCCCGTTGGGTTTGCCGCAAAAGCACGACCTGGAAACGGGCATTCATGCAATGGTGACCGTCGCCAAGTCTGATGGCCTCTCGGAGATGGACGAGAGCCTCCTCGAGGCGGCAAGTAGGTATCTCGCCGATTCCGAATTCGATTGGAAGAAAGTCGCCGATCATCCGGCCGGCCGGAAATTGCTGCCGCTGGGATCCGAGGTGGCTAGACGCTGCGCATTGTTTTTGATGACCGCCGCGATCTTCGCGAAGGGAAAGGTTCAGCTACCTAGGGTCGAGGCGACCCTGAGCATCGCGACAGCGTTGGGCTGCCATGACGGCTTCCTGGACGATCTGCACTACATTGCCCGTGGCCGCGAGTTCATCGGCGGCATCCGAATCAAGGCAAAGCTCATGGGCGGCCATGGCACGTCGCCTATCCAGGTTGCGAAGGGC
Organism: Mycobacterium ulcerans subsp. shinshuense; assembly: GCF_002355775.1. Classification (NCBI taxonomy): domain Bacteria; kingdom Bacillati; phylum Actinomycetota; class Actinomycetes; order Mycobacteriales; family Mycobacteriaceae; genus Mycobacterium; species Mycobacterium ulcerans. The sequence continues at coordinate 2,332,661 of NZ_AP017624.1, forward strand.
TTCTGGGACAACATGTCCGGCTATCTCGGGATTTCGACCGACCCCGTGCTGGCTGCGTCCTATCCGAAACTGGGCCTGCTCGAATCCAAGTCGATCGGACGCGAGCTGTGGGCACACTATGTGCGCAATGGTCTGAGATTTCCGGGGGAGAAGGGAACGACGGGAGAATTCATCGTTCCCCATGACGTCGCACACGTGCTGTCGGCCTATTCGACCGAGCCGCCCGGTGAGATCCTTGCCGGAGCGTTCTCGGCGGGATACAAAGCCCGAAACCCCTTTGCGCCGCTGCTTCTGGTTCTCCTGCAGTTTCAGGCCCGAATAAAGATTGACTTCCGCTCGGAAGTGACGATTTCACAACTCGATCCTGCTGGCTATATGGATGCTTTTCGCCGTGGTCTGGAATGCAATACCGATCTCACATTCGGTAGTTGGGATTGGCGACTCTATTCCGAGGAAGCGGTGGCAGAGATTCGCGAGAAGTTGACGATTCCGCCGCAGGCGGCACCCGCCGTGCAAGGCGGCACCTATACCGAAGTGTTGTGAAGGCCGCTGGGCCAGCCGCGCTACCGATTGACTTCGGTGTCGGAGTGCTCTGCTGGTTGTGGCGGCGGATTCCTCCGGACGGCCGGCGGCTTTTTCGGCAGGAATGCCACCGGGACGAACATCAGCGCGACTAGTCCGACGGCCACCACGAACACCACCGCGTAAGCGTGCGAAAGGTCGTGCATCAGGACGAGGGGGAAGTCTGGGGTGCTGGCTCGTTCGGGCATCAGCGACTGGTCGACCGGGACGCCGCTGCGGGCAGCGTCGGCGCGCAGGCTGTCGATCCGGTGCGCCGCGGAGATGTTTGCGCTGCGGTTGAACTGGCTGGTGAGGATCACCGACATGAGGGCCGTTCCAATGGATGCGGCCACTTGCTGATTGACGTTGATCAGGGTTGAACCCCGAGCGATCTGATGCGGTGTCAGCGTCTGCACCGCCACCGCCGATAGGGGCATCATCGTGGCGCCCATGCCCAGGCCCATGATCGTCAGCCCGGTGATCAGGGTCGGCAGATAGGCGGCATTGAGGGAGACCCCGATGGCGAAGAGGCCCATCCCCGCCGCGATCAGCCTCACGCCGACCATCAGGACCTTTCCAGCCCCACGCTTGTCCATCAATGCGCCGGCGATCGGCATCGTCACCATCGCCCCCAGTCCGCGCGGGACCATGCTCATTCCGGCCTGCATCGGCGTCTGGCCCAGCAGCTCCTGGAAGTAGCTCGGGAATAGCAGCCCCGCGCCGAAGAACGACGCCGCGAACAGAAACATCGCCACGTTGGCGAGCGTGACCACGCGATTGTCGAACAGGCGTAGATCGATCAGCGGATGGTCGGCCCGGTAGAGGGCATGCAACACGAATCCACCGATGAGCACCAGGCCGACGGCTGCGGGGAGCCAGACATGGCGATCGGCAATGGTGCCGCTTGCGGGCAGGGCCGAGACACCATAGAGGAAGGTCGCCAACCCCGGTGATAGCAGCAGCATCCCGATGACATAGAAAGATTCCGAAGGTTCAGGGCGGTCCTTGGGAAAGACGACGGCGGCAAGACCCACCGTGATCAGCCCGATCGGGAGGTTGATCCAGAAGATCCACTCCCAGCCGAAACGATCGATCAGCCAGCCGCCCAGCACCGGACCGAAGACCGGTCCCAGCAACATGGGAATTCCGAGCACGGCCAATACCCGGCCGAGCCGCGCCGGACCGGCTTCCCGGGTCAGCATGGTCAAAACCAGCGGCATCAGCATCCCGCCGCCGAGACCCTGTATCACTCGAAAAGCGATGAGAGCGGAGATGTTTGGGGCCAACGCACACAGCAGGGACCCGGCGCTGAATGCCAGCAGCGAGGCGATGAAGGGGCGCTTGGTGCCGAACCGATCGGCTACCCAGCCGGCCAGTGGGATCACCGCGGCCAGCGCCAGCGTGTAGCCGGTCATCGTCCAGGCGACGATGGCCTGCGGGGCGTCGAAGGTGGAGACGAAAGTGCGCTGCGCGACGGTGACGACCGTGGTGTCTACGATCGCCATCATCGAGCCAAGGACACAGACTCCGGCGATCTTCAGCAGCCTGGCGTCGAGCTGGTCGGAACTGCCCTGCTGGCCGGTGTCTGGCACGGTTGTGGCTCCTAGCAACTCGCCATCGGCGGACAAGGCCCGTCGCCTCGATGCCGCCTCGAACTCACGGTCATCGGTGGGCGCCGGCCAACGCCGCCGAAGCGACGACGAGCTGGTACCGATGACATGGCGCGGAAAGTGTCAGCCCGCGAACGGTGGCCGTGCCATCACGGTGACCCGGAACCCGTAGCGGGGACCGGCTCCGGCCGCGGCACCGCCGGGGCCGCCGGCCAGCGGCATTCCGCCCAGCAGGCTTCCGGGTGCGGAGGCCTCTGGCGGGTTGACGATGTCGCTGGCCAGGGGGCCGCCCGCACTCACGCTTGGGGGCACGTCGAGGCCCGATCCCGGCCAGGAAGGCGGCACCGACAACTTGCCCAGGGCGGACGCGTTGCCCAGCCCGGCACCGATTGGCCCCGCGCCGCCCAAGGCTGCGGGTGCGGCGCCGGCGGCGGCCTCCGCTGCGCCGGCACCGGCGGCGGCGGCTTCGGCTTCGGGGCCGATCAACCCGAGCGCCCGCTCGGAGGTGATGAGGCTGCTACCGATACCAATCGCGAAGTACGGCAGACTCACCGTGTTGTAGAACAGCTGGGAAATCGGTAGATACCAGTTGACCAACCAGTCGATCCACGTCGCCGGTGAGGCGGCCGACGTCAGCGCCGAGGCGATCGGCGACGTCAGGCTCGTCAGTGCGTTCGGCAGCTGCGAAATGACTCCGGCCAGCGTGCTCTGCGCCGCGCCCGCCGCGGTGGCCGCGGCGGTGGAGGTGGCATTGGACTGCAGCGCCGAGGCGGCGGGATTGGCGGTTTCCGGCGGCGGGGTGAACGCGGTGATCTTTGTGGCGCTCGCGGAGGACCCCGCGTAGGTGTACATCGCCCTGGCGTCCTGCGCCCACATCTCGGCGTACTGCGCTTCCAGGGAAGCGATCTCGGCGGTGTACTGCCCGTAGATGTTCCGCGCCATCAGGGTCATCAGCTGCATGCGATTGGACGCGATCAGGGGCGGGGGCACCACGCCGGTGAACGCGGCCTCAAACGCGGCGACCGCGGCTTCTGCCTGCTTGGCCGCCTGTTCGGCTTGCACCGCGGTGGAGCGCATCCACGTCACATAGGGCGTGATCGCTTCCAGCATCATCGCGGAGGCCGGTCCGAACCACTCTTCGCCGGATAGCGCCTTGATCACTCGCTCGTAGCCGTCGGCGGTGAACGAGAGCTCGGAAGCCAACCGGTTCCAGGCGGAGGCGGCGGAGACCATCGGCGTCGAGCCCGGCCCGATGTACATGCGCCCGGAGTTCACCTCCGGTGGCAAAGCCCCAAAATCCATCGCTACGAACTCCTTGCCTTGTCGCGGCCCGCCGTCGAGGCGCTCATGTCCGAACTGATATCGCGCCAATAAATCAGGGATGCCGATCGCAACTCTGATTCACCTATTATTGTCGCCATATCACTTCCTCTTTGCTGCTTTCAAAAATGTTTCGAACGCTATTTGAATTACCTGGCAGTCAAGCCTGAGTCGTTTTTCGATTGTGTGTGCGCTCTCTGTGTACTCTGTGTGCTATCCGGCGTTCGGGGGGCGGCACATCACCCGGAGCCGGGCCCCGTAGCGGCGGCCGAAATTGCGACCCGCCTGACCTTGGTTGCGCGGTGGTACGCCGGTGATCAGGCCCAATAGCCCGATCGTGTCGACCTCCGAATTGGCAGCCGAAAACGCCGTCGACGCTGCCGACGAACCGGGCCAGGTCGGCGGCACCGACATCGGCCCGACCTTGGAGGCAAAAGCGGCGGTGGCAATCGGCGGGGCCCCGCCAAATTGGGCCAACCCGCCCGAGAAGGCGGCAAATCCACCGATGCCGGCGGCACCGGCTACGCCCTCGGCCGCGGCTTCTCCGCTCTTCCACGCCAACGATCCGAATATCGACAGGGCAATCAGAGTGAAGCCGCCGCTGTCGTAGACGAACCCCTCGGCGGTGGTGAACGAGCTCATCAGTTCGATCCAGAGTTCCTGCCACGTCGGCGTCGTCGTCGCTGCGGCACTGGAAGCCTGTTGCCCGAGTCGCGCGGCCGCGCTGGACCTGCCCGCCAGGCTGGCGCTGGACCTCGACACCGTCGTTCCGGAGTTGTTTGCTGTTGCTGCGGCCTGCCTGGCCAACCCGCTTGGATCGCTGGTCTGCGGCGGCAGCGAGAACGGCGCGAAAACCAAGGCGGCCGCGGAGCTACCTGCGTATTCGTACATCGCCCCGGCGTCTTGCGCCCACATCTCGGCGTAGTGAAGTTCGGTGGCGGCGATCGCCGCCGAATTTTGCCCGAACCAGTTCGTCGCGATCAGTGCGGCCAGCAATGCCCGGTTGCTCGCGATCACCGGCGGCGGCACCGTCAGCGCAAAGGCCATCTCATAGGCCGCGGCCGCGGCGCGGGCTTGAATCCCCGCCTGCTCGGCCACCGATGCGGTCGCACTGAGCCAGCTGGCGAACGGCAGGACGGCGGCCACCATCGACTCCGCGGCCGGACCAAACCACCAGATGCCGGTCAGCTCCGAGATCGCCGAATCGTAGCCGGCCGCGGTGACGTGCAACTCGGCGGCGAGGCTGTCCCATGCGCACGCGGCGGCCAGCAACGACCCGGCTCCCGGGCCGGCATACATGCGACCTGAATTGACCTCGGGAGGCAGTGCGCCATAGTCCAGCACGACTGGTGGGGCGATGTCGCCGACAACACCGGCGGTGGCGGGCGCCGTAGCCAACTCCCGTAGCTCCGCGACCTCGATCGCCCGGTCGGCGGCGAGAAGCAACTCGTCGGCGCCGGTCTCGATCTGCGGCAGCGCAGCGCTACCCCATAGGGCGTTTAACCCAATGGAGAGGTCTAGGGTCATCCAAAACCGCCTAGCGCTTGGGCCGGGTGCTCAGACGCGACATCGTCGTCGCTAAGCAGTTAACGAGTAAAACTATGCCCTACTGCAACTAATATGCCGGGCGGCGTGTTACTAAAGAATTTCGGCCATGTAACAAGTATGTTAATTAGGCTCAAAAATAAGCGCTTTGTCCACCGAATGTTTATGTCGTGTCCACCGGATAGCGAGGACGTGTCCCCCGAACGGGGGACACGTAGATGTCGGTGATGTTAACGACGGTCGGTCTGGCTCAGGATCGGGAGCTGCGGGCAGTCCCGTGTCGCGCCCGGAATTCTAGAATGCGATTCGCTTTTTGTTGTGGATTGGCGCCCGCGTGGCGCCCGGAGAGTCCGTCGATGAGGGCGTCGCCGTTCAACGAAAATGGCTGGCTCGATCGATCGGTAGACCTTCACGGCTGGTCCAGGGCCGCTCGGATCAGGTCACCGAACGTTTTGAGGGCGGCGGGGTTGAGCAGTTCTTCGTGTGTGCAGTTGACGGGGTATTCGGTGACTTCGCCGGCAACATATTGCCGCCAGCATTGCTGAAGGTCGGCGCCGCTGCGGACCGGTTGTGCCGAGAACAGGACCATGCGGCCGGCGAAGATGCCGGGCTGGTGTTGGGCATTGAGTTGTAGGTTGGTGTTCGCGTTGGCAACCATGATCTGCACAAGTCGGCGCGACGGCAGCGCGAATTCCGCGTCTACCTCCTGCTGAATCAACGTCTGTGCTTGGGAGTACGTCAGCGGGCGGCAGTACTGTTCGGCAGCCACTCCGACCGCTTGCAGGATTGCCTCCAAGACGTCGGATTCGCTGACCACCGTGGCGGTGGATGCATCCCGGATGAGGATCGGGTCGAGCGCTATCAGGCGCACCACAACGGCGCCGCGCTGTTGCAGCTCAACGGCAACCTGGTGGGCAGTGACCCCGCCGAACGGCCAGCCGAGAAGCTGATAGGGGCCTTCGGGATCGTGAATTTGGATGGCGTCGGCGTAGGCACTCGCGAGTTCACGAACCGATTCCGGGCCGTCGTGGATCTGCTGCAGACCGACGATCGGGCAATCCAGGTAAGGGCTGAGGTTCCGGTAAGCCCAGCTGATGCCGCCGCCGGGAGGCAAGCAGAAAAGCGGCAGACCGCAACCGTCTTGGAGCACCTCCACGGGCACGATCTCAACCGAACTCTCGGGTGCCCTTAGCTTTTGGGCCAGGGCGCAGACGGTGGGTGCGTCAAATAAGACTCGCACCGCCACATCGGTGTTCAGCGTGGTGTTGATCGCCGAGACCACTCGCATGGCGGATAGGGAGTCGCCGCCGAGGTCGAAGAAGGAGTCGTCGACGCTTACCCGGTCGAGTCCTAGGACCTGGGCATATATTGCGGCCAGGGTTTGTTCGACGGGGGTGTCGGGGGCTCGGTAGCGTTGGGTGTGGCCGTATTGGACGGCGGGTAGGGCGCGTGTGTCGAGTTTGCCGTTGACGGTCAGTGGCAGTTCGGCGATGGGGATCAGGGCTGTGGGCACCATGTAGTGGGGCAGTTGGGTGGCTAGTGCGGCGCGTAGTTCGGTGGGGTCGGCGTTGCCGGTGAAGTAGCCGACCAGGCGGGGGTCTCCGGGGTGGTCGTGGCGGGCGATGACCACGGCTTGGTCGACTCCGGCCATTCGGCTCAGGGCCGCGCCGACTTCGCCGGGCTCGATGCGGAATCCGCGGATTTTGACTTGGTTGTCGGCGCGACCGAGGTAGCGCAGTTGTCCGTCGGTGCCCCACCACACCAGGTCTCCGGTGCGGTACATCCGGGTGCCCGGTGTCTGGCCGAATGGGCAGGCGACAAATCGTGTGCCGGTCAGATCTGCCCGACGCCAATACCCAAGGCCGACACCGCCACCGGCGACATACAACTCGCCGACCACCCCGACGGGCACCGGCCGCAACCACCCATCCAAGACGAATAGCGAGGCGCCGGCTACCGGCGAGCCGATCGGTGTGGCTCCAGACCCCGGCACCAGCGGTGAGCTCATCGCCGCGTAGATCGTGGCTTCGGTGGGGCCGTAGGCATTGATCATCGTCCGCCCGGGCGCCCACTGGTCCACCAGGCCCGCCGGGCATGCCTCACCACCGACCACCAGCGTGACCGACTCCAATCCCTGCGGCGACAACGCCGCCGCCGCCGAGGGAGTCTGGGTCAACACTTCGACATGCTCGGCTACCAGCAGGGCGTGCAGTTCGTCGGGGGATTTTGCGGTGTGTTCGGGTACGACGACCAGTCGTGCGCCGGATAGCAGTGCTCCCCAGATTTCCCAGACCGAGACGTCGAAGGAGTAGGAGTGTCATTGGGTCCATACTCGGTTGGGGGAGAACAGGATTGCGGTTGATTGGGGGTCGAAGGAGTTCAGTAGTTGGGTGACGTTGTGGTGGGTGATGCCGACGCCTTTGGGGGTGCCGGTGCTGCCGGAGGTGTAGATGATGTAGGCGAGGTCGTGGGGTGTGGGGGTGGGCGGGTTGGTGGCGGGGGTGGTGTCGGTCGGGGGGGTTTCGATGTCGATGACGGGTAGGTCGTAGTCGTTGAGGCGGGGGTGTAGTGCGCCGGTGGTGATCGCGGCGATTGGTGTTGAGTCGTTGAGCATGAATGCGATGCGGGTGTCGGGGTGCATCGGGTCGATGGGTAGGTAGCCGGCTCCGGTTTTGAGGACGGCCAGGATGGCGATGATCCCGCGGTGTGTTCGTGGTAGTAGCAGTGCGATCAGTTCGCCGGGGCGTGCTCCGAGTGCGGTTAACGCCTGTGCCAGTTGGGTGCTTTGGACGTCGAGTTGGGCATAGGTTAGGGATACGTCGCCGTCGGTTATGGCGGTTGCCTCTGGTGTGCGTGCGACTTGGGCGGCAAACAACGCCGGCAGTGATCCCGGGGTCGGGACCGCCTTGGTGAGGGCGGCCCGGTTGCCCCAATCATCAAGACGTTCGTGCTCGTTGGGATCGAGCAGATCAATCAACGACAATCGCCGCCCCGGCTCGGCGGCCATCACCGTCAACACGGCCTGCAACCGGGCGATCAACGAGTCCATGGCGGTCTTGTCGAAGGCGGCCGTGTCGTATTCGACCCGAAAACCAAGTTGTGGTCCGGGTAGGACAAACACGGTAAGCGGGTAGTGAGTGGTTTCGAAGCTAGTGATGTCGGTGATGGTCAGCTGGTCTGGGCACAGCGCGGTGAGGTCATTGATCGGGTAGTTCTCGTAGACGAACAGGGTGTCAAACAGGCGGGGATGTCCGGCGGCGCGGTGAATGTCGCCCAGCGGGAGGTGGTGATACTCGAGGGTGTCGGTATGAAACTGCTGGAGTTGGTCGATCAGTTCTGTGGTGGTGGTCGTGGCTGTCAGTCTGGCCCGGACGGCCACGGTGTTGATCAACAGACCCACCATGGACTCAGACCCGGCAAGATCAGCGGACCGCCCCGACACGGTGGTGCCAAACGCAACGTCATGGTGACCGGTCAGCCAGGCCAGCAGCTGGGCAAAGGCGGCCTGCAGCACGACGTTGAGGGTGCTGTGATGAGAGCGGGCCAACTCATTGAGGGCTCCGGTGGCCGCATCCGACAATGTCAGCGATTGCACTGCGTGCTGGGCTGACTCGCCGGGGTCCTGCGCACTCACCAGTGTGGGGGTGTCAAAGCCGGAAAACATCTCACGCCAGGCGAGCAAGGCTGTGTCGCGGTCTTGGTCAGCAAGCCAGACCAGGTGCTCGCGGTAGGGCACTGGCGTAGCCAGTGACCCGTTGCCGTAGCGAGTGAACACCTCGCCCAACAGGATTGACATCGACCAGCCGTCACAGACCACGTGATGATTGGTCAGTATCAACCGGTATTGGTCGGGTGCAGTCTTGACTAGCGCCGCCCGGATTGGGCAGTTGTTGCTGATATCGCGAAGGGCTTCGCGCTGCCCAGCGCTCACCGCCTCGATATCCCGCTGAGCGCCGTCGCTGAGGTCGATGACATCCCACGGCACTACCGGATCGTCCAGGATGATTTGGACGGGCTCATCCAACCCCGCATACGCAAATCGCGCCGCAAGGTTGGGGTTGCGAGCAGGGCTCCGGCGTTGTTGATTAGCAGGCTTGTGAGCTGGGGAATTGTGGATTGAGGAGGTCTAGGCGGCGGTTGGCGGTCAAAGCGGTGATCCGGCAGGCTTCGGCGATGTTGTCGGCGCCGTTGAGGCGGTGCAGATTGATCGCGGTGTTGCGTAGCGTTGCTAGGACCTGTGCGCCGTTTCCGGTATGTGCCCTTTGACGGTCTTCGTCGAAGGTGACGTCGCGTATCCAGTGCAGGCTGTTCTCGATTCCCCAGTGTTGACGCATCCAGGTCATGATCGCGGTAGGGCGGGCGTGCTCGAACGGCAGGCTGCAGATGGCATAGACCACCTCCACGCTGCGCTGGTCGGTGGCGGTGATCAAGCGTTCACGAGTGATCCGGATGATTTGTTTTGCGTAGGGGAAGCCGATTCCTCGTGCAGCGGTGATGATTTGCAGGGTGCGGGTCTCGACACGGCCGTGGCCGCGGGAGTCGTCGGTAGCGGCTGCGGGCACCTCGGCCCAGGGCAGCGCGGTGATACGCGCAAGTATTTTGGCTTGGTTGGACTTGACGATCATCAGGTAGTGCGACTTCAAGGTGGCGCAGATCAACTTCGCGGTGACGACCTGGGTATGCATCGCATCCACGGTGACCAGCCACCGCAAGCTACCCGGCAGCAGCGTGAGCAGGGCACGTACGCAGGGAATTTCATTGCTTTTCTCGGCGACAGCGAGTTGACCGAGCACCAATCGGGCACGGTGGGCGAACACCGACACGAGATGCGTGGCTGTCGCTTTGGCGCGTAAAGCACCACGCAGCATCTTGCCGTCCAACGCGATCGGCACCAATCCACTGGGGTCGCTGCTGGCCACGTGTGCAGTGAAGTAACTGCCCATCCTGGCGTTGAGGTCGGCGGGGTCTAGCCGAGACAAAACAGCACGGAAGGTCTTCTCACTGGGCCGCCGGAACCGGACCCCTAATTGGGCCAACACATCATCGGGAGCGGTGGCCGCCCATGTGGCAAAACCAGCATAGCCGCGCATCCCCGCGGCAGTGGCCAGAACCGCGATCGCCAACAAAGCCATCAGCGAATACCTCCGACCGCGTGGGTCCCTCGGGTCTGGCACCGAGGCCAACACATCGAAAAACTCCGATCCGATGAGCTCGCTGCGCTCACCAGGACTCCAGCGGTCGAACACCTCTGGAACCGACGACACAGGCAATACTGAAACGGTAGGCACGGGCAACTCCAGACCAACGACGAACAGTAACCAACTCGATCGTTCTCCAGATAGCCCGTGCCTACACTCCGGCCCCAATAACGCGGCACCAAAGATCATCAACCCAGCCCACAAGCCTGCTAATCAACAACGCCGGAGCCCTGCCTCTGGAACCGACGACACAGGCAATACTGAAACGGTAGGCACGGGCAACTCCAGACCAACGACGAACAGTAACCAACTCGATCGTTCCCCAGATAGCCCGTGCCTACACTCCGGCCCCAATAGCGCGGCACCAAAGATCATCAACCCAGCTCACAAGCCTGCTAATCAACAACGCCGGAGCCCTGGGGCTCGCCCGAAGCCGCAAATGGTCGCTGCTAATTTTGTGGACCATCAGAAGCTACCTACTATCGCACCGATTGGCGGGTACTGCGTTCGTCGATGATCACCGTATCCGAGGCGCCGGGGCAATGGTGGAGTTTTATTGAAAAACCACATATGTGATTCGGATTTAGCTACGAGAACAGGTCGGCGCGCTGGGGCGGCGACTAATTCCGAACTCGATGAATTATTTGCATCGGGATAATTCGTGACTTGGTGAATTCTAACGCCAATCGCGATGGCTGGTGATTGCCTTCCGAATTATCCCGATCTTGATGCGTCGGGGGGATCATCGCCATCTGTCGCACCGTGGGGTCGACGCGGCGGCGTCTCATCGATCGTTGCAGTCTGGCTGGTTGAGGCGCACCTGGGTCGCCCCCGGGACGGTGTGTCTCACTGCGTAGATGTCTCGTGAGTTGCCGTGCTGTAATAGCAGGTAAAGGCGATTTATGCGCCGCGTTGGGCACGCTGGCGCGACGCTTCACGACCGCGATCGGGCGCGTTGGTCGCGGCGCTGATGCCCGGGGCCAGTTGGGCATGGCCGTCGATTTTCGGGGATGAGAACCGGCCGCTGATTGCCGCCGCCGTTGGGCAAGTCGATCCGCCGGTTCGTCAAGCCGTGTTGGTAATTGGCACATGCCCACTGGCGCTAAGCACATTCCGGCCGGGCAAGAGGGGTGCACCTGGAATTCTTGAAGAGTTAACACGAGACCTTGTCCAGTTATCGACGGACGTGGTTGAATCAGACGCCGTGACGCGGGTTGTCTTTGTAACCGCTATTGGCGAGTTCTAGACGATCTCCTTTGATGTCCGGCGAGCGCCCCGAGGGGAGAAAACAATGAGTAGGTTCGATTGGTTGGTTGCGAGCACCACGGAGATTTATGACAAGCGGATCGATAATCATCCGGGACTGGCGCTGGTGCTGGAGGGGCGAATGAAGCGGGAGCATTACATTCGTTACCTTCGCGAAATATATCATGTCGTTTGCCATACAACCCGAATTTATTCGCTCGCCGGCGCCCGGCTCGGAAACGAAGATCGGAAACTCCGGGATTGGTTCTTTGATGAATCGCACGAAGAGAACAACCACGACCTGATGGCCGTCAACGATCTGCGGGCCTATGGCGAGGATCCCGATCGCGTTCTAGCGGAGCCTCCGCTGGCTGGGGCGTGGGGCATCATCTCGCAGGGCTACTACCTGGCCACATATGGCAACCCCTTGGAGATACTCGGTGTCGCCAGCGTCACAGAGGCGGTAGGCGCGACCCTCACCGGAGTCGTGGCGCGGGAACTGGTCGAGCAATATGGATTCGAACCGAAACAGACGACGTTTCTGCGGGCGCATTCGGGATTCGACGTCAAACACATCGAAGATGTGAAAAAGGCGGTGAACAACCTGGTCCGAGATTCCGACTTCGACTCAATCGCAGGGCTCCGGCGTTGTTGATTAGCAGGCTTGTGAGCTGGGGAATTGTGGATTGAGGAGGTCTAGGCGGCGGTTGGCGGTCAAAGCGGTGATCCGGCAGGCTTCGGCGATGTTGTCGGCGCCGTTGAGGCGGTGCAGATTGATCGCGGTGTTGCGTAGCGTTGCTAGGACCTGTGCGCCGTTTCCGGTATGTGCCCTTTGACGGTCTTCGTCGAAGGTGACGTCGCGTATCCAGTGCAGGCTGTTCTCGATTCCCCAGTGTTGACGCATCCAGGTCATGATCGCGGTAGGGCGGGCGTGCTCGAACGGCAGGCTGCAGATGGCATAGACCACCTCCACGCTGCGCTGGTCGGTGGCGGTGATCAAGCGTTCACGAGTGATCCGGATGATTTGTTTTGCGTAGGGGAAGTCGATTCCTCGTGCAGCGCAGGGCTCCGGCGTTGTTGATTAGCAGGCTTGTGAGCTGGGTTGATGATCTTTGGTGCCGCGTTATTGGGGCCGGAGTGTAGGCACGGGCTATCTGGAGAACGATCGAGTTGGTTACTGTTCGTCGTTGGTCTGGAGTTGCCCGTGCCTACCGTTTCAGTATTGCCTGTGTCGTCGGTTCCAGAGGTGTTCGACCGCTGGAGTCCTGGTGAGCGCAGCGAGCTCATCGGATCGGAGTTTTTCGATGTGTTGGCCTCGGTGCCAGACCCGAGGGACCCACGCGGTCGGAGGTATTCGCTGATGGCTTTGTTGGCGATCGCGGTTCTGGTCACTGCCGCGGGGATGCGCGGCTATGCTGGTTTTGCCACATGGGCGGCCACCGCTCCCGATGATGTGTTGGCCCAATTAGGGGTCCGGTTCCGGCGGCCCAGTGAGAAGACCTTCCGCGCTGTTTTGTCTCGGCTAGACCCCGCCGACCTCAACGCCAGGATGGGCAGTTACTTCACTGCACACGTGGCCAGCAGCGACCCCAGCGGATTGGTGCCGATCGCGTTGGACGGCAAGATGCTGCGTGGTGCTTTACGCGCCAAAGCGACAGCCACGCATCTCGTGTCGGTGTTCGCCCACCGTGCCCGATTGGTGCTCGGTCAACTCGCTGTCGCCGAGAAAAGCAATGAAATTCCCTGCGTACGTGCCCTGCTCACGCTGCTGCCGGGTAGCTTGCGGTGGCTGGTCACCGTGGATGCGATGCATACCCAGGTCGTCACCGCGAAGTTGATCTGCGCCACCTTGAAGTCGCACTACCTGATGATCGTCAAGTCCAACCAAGCCAAAATACTTGCGCGTATCACCGCGCTGCCCTGGGCCGAGGTGCCCGCAGCCGCTACCGACGACTCCCGCGGCCACGGCCGTGTCGAGACCCGCACCCTGCAAATCATCGCCGCTGCACGAGGAATCGGCTTCCCCTACGCAAAACAAATCATCCGGATCACTCGTGAACGCTTGATCACCGCCACCGACCAGCGCAGCGTGGAGGTGGTCTATGCCATCTGCAGCCTGCCGTTCGAGCACGCCCGCCCTACCGCGATCATGACCTGGATGCGTCAACACTGGGGAATCGAGAACAGCCTGCACTGGATACGCGACGTCACCTTCGACGAAGACCGTCAAAGGGCACATACCGGAAACGGCGCACAGGTCCTAGCAACGCTACGCAACACCGCGATCAATCTGCACCGCCTCAACGGCGCCGACAACATCGCCGAAGCCTGCCGGATCACCGCTTTGACCGCCAACCGCCGCCTAGACCTCCTCAATCCACAATTCCCCAGCTCACAAGCCTGCTAATCAACAACGCCGGAGCCCTGGACTCAATCGTCCAGGGTCGTCGCATGACCATCCATTTCTACTCGAAGATGTTCGACGACATCCTGGAGGCGTCGACGGTCTAGCCGCTTTGCCGGTGATCGCGGCCTGACAAGGCATCGCTAACGGCTCCCACCGCCGGGCGAGCGCGATCGGGCATTGATGGTTGCCTGCGGGTCTCCCGGCGCAGGCGGACGCAGCCGTTAGACTTTCCTGCGATGTCCACCCTGACGTGCTTCACAACGCATCGCGATCGGGCATTGATGGTTGCCTGCGGGTCTCCCGGCGCAGGCGGACGCAGCCGTTAGACTTTCCTGCGATGTCCACCCTGACGTGCTTCACAACGCATCGCGATCGGGCATGAACGATCACCCAGACAGCGGTGTCTCGGTCGGCTTGACCGGTAGGCCACCGCGGGCTATCCCAGACCCCAAGCCGCTGAGCTCACACGGGCCCGCCAAGGTCGTTGCGATGTGCAACCAGAAGGGCGGGGTGGGCAAGACCACGTCGACCATCAACCTGGGCGCCGCGCTGGCCGAGTACGACCGACGAGTGCTGCTGGTGGACATGGATCCCCAGGGTGCGCTGTCGGCGGGCCTGGGAGTGGCCCACTACGAGCTGGAAAAGACCATCCACAACGTGCTGGTGGAGCCCCGGGTGTCCGTCGATGACGTGCTCATCCATACCCGGGTGAAGAACCTGGACCTGGTGCCCAGCAACATCGACCTGTCGGCCGCCGAGATTCAGCTGGTCAACGAGGTGGGCCGGGAACAGACGCTGGGGCGGGCGCTCTACCCGGTGCTGGATCGCTACGACTACGTGCTGATCGACTGCCAGCCGTCCCTGGGGCTGCTTACCGTCAATGGGCTGGCCTGCGCCGACGGTGTCGTCATCCCGACCGAATGCGAGTACTTCTCGCTGCGTGGCCTGGCGCTGCTGACCGACACCGTGGAGAAGGTGCGCGACCGGCTGAACCCCAGGCTGGGCATCAGCGGCATCCTGCTCACCCGCTATGACCCGCGCACGGTCAACTCCCGGGAGGTCATGGCCCGCGTCGTCGAACGATTCGGTGACCTAGTGTTCGATACCGTGATCACCCGCACGGTTCGTTTCCCGGAGACCAGCGTCGCCGGCGAACCCATTACGACGTGGGCCCCCAAGTCCGCTGGCGCCTTGGCCTATCGCGCGTTGGCCCGTGAGTTCATCGACCGATTCGGCGCGTGAACGGCACCGAGAGCTCAGCGGCGGAACCTCAGAACGGCTACCCGGACGGTTTCCGAGTACGGCTGACCAACTTTGAGGGGCCGTTCGACCTGCTGCTACAGCTGATCTTTGCGCACCGACTCGACGTCACCGAGGTGGCGTTGCACCAGGTCACCGACGACTTCATCGCCTACACCAAAGCCATCGGCGCCCAGCTGGACCTGGAGGAGACCACCGCGTTCTTGGTGGTGGCCGCGACCTTGCTGGACCTCAAGGCGGCGCGGCTACTGCCGGCCGGCTGGATGGACGATGAAGAGGACCTCGCCCTGTTCGAGGTTCGTGACCTGCTCTTTGCCCGGTTGCTGCAGTACCGCGCGTTCAAGCACGTCGCCGAGATGTTCGCCGAGCTGGAGGCCACCGCGCTGCGCAGCTACCCGCGGGGTGTGTCGCTCGAGGATCGCTACGCCACGCTACTTCCCGAGGTGATGCTCGGCGTTGACGCCGAGCGCTTCGCCCAGATCGCCGCGGTCGCGCTGACTCCGCGGCCGGTGCCCACGGTGGCCATCGGGCACCTGCATGAACAGACGGTGTCGGTTCCCGAGCAGGCCAAGCACCTGCTGACCATGCTGGAGTCGCGCGGCACCGGCCAGTGGGCATCGTTTTCGGAGCTGGTGGCCGACTGCACGGCGCCAATGGAGATCGTCGGCCGCTTCCTGGCGCTGCTCGAACTGTATCGGAGCAGGGCGGTAGCATTCGACCAGTCAGAGCCCCTTGGCGTGCTCCAGGTTTCGTGGACCGGGGAACGACCGACCAGCGAAGCCTTGGTAGAAGTGCGAGATCAATAATGACCGAACAAGTACCCGATCCCGAGCTGGGCTCGGAACTGTCCTCGGGCATTCCCGACATCGCCGAGGCCGCCGAGATGGAACCCGAAGAACTCGGCTCGGTGCTGGAGGCGCTGCTGCTGGTGATCGACACCCCAGTGACCGCCGAGACGCTGGCGACGGTGATCGACCAACCGGTGTACCGGGTGGCGGCCAAGCTGCGGCTGATGGCCGACGAACTCATCGAACGCGACAGCGGCATCGACCTGCGGCACAACAGCGAGGGCTGGCGGTTGTACACCCGCTCCCGATTCGCGCCCTATGTGGAGAAGCTGTTGCTCGATGGCGCCCGAACCAAGCTCACCAGGGCGGCTTTGGAGACGCTGGCGGTGGTGGCCTACCGTCAGCCGGTCACGCGGGCGCGGGTGAGCGCGGTGCGCGGGGTCAACGTGGATGCCGTGATGCGAACCCTGCTGGCGCGCGGCCTGATCACCGAGGTGGGCAACGATGAGGACAGCGGTGCGGTGACGTTTGCGACCACCGAGTTGTTCCTGGAGCGGTTGGGGTTGACGTCGCTGACCGAACTGCCCGATATCGCGCCGCTGCTGCCCGACATCGACAGCATCGAGGACCTGAGCGCCTCGCTGGACACCGACCCGCGATTCATGAAACTCGCCGGCAGCCAGCCCTCCGATCAGTCGGTGACCTTCGATGTGGACCGAGACTGATGACAGACACCGAGGATTTCGAACAGGAACGCGGCATCCGCCTGCAAAAGGTGTTGTCCCAGGCGGGGATTGCCTCGCGGCGGGCCGCGGAGAAGCTGATCATCGACGGGCGCGTCGAGGTGGATGGCCAGGTGGTCACCGAGCTGGGGACCCGGGTCGACCCGGACACCTCGCTGATCCGGGTCGACGGAGTCCGGGTCATTCTCGATGATTCGCTGGTCTACCTGGCCCTCAACAAGCCGCGCGGCATGCACTCGACCATGTCCGACGACCGCGGCCGGCCGTGTATCGGTGACCTGATCGAGCGCAAGGTCCGGGGCAACAAGAACCTCTTTCACGTCGGGCGGTTGGACGCCGACACCGAAGGGCTGATCCTGCTGACCAACGACGGTGAGCTGGCACACCGGCTGATGCATCCCTCCCACGAGGTGCCCAAGACGTATCTGGCCACCGTCGCCGGGACGGTACCGCGGGGTCTGGGTAAAAAGCTCAGGGCGGGAATCGAATTGGAGGACGGGCCGGTCCGCGTCGACGGATTCGCCGTGGTGGATGCGATACCCGGCAAGACATTGGTACGGGTGACACTGCACGAGGGCCGGAATCGAATCGTGCGCCGGATGCTGGCCGCGGTGGGATTTCCGGTGCAGGCGCTGGTGCGCATCGATATCGGTGGGGTGTCGCTGGGCGAACAGCGCCCGGGCAGTGTCCGGGCGTTACGCCGCGACGAAATCGGCCAGCTGTACAAGGCGGTTGGGCTGTGAGCGGCATGAGCGTATTGAGTGAAACGAGCGGACGAGCGTAGTGAGTGTTGGAACGAACGGAACGAGCGTAGTGAGTGCCGGAACGAGCGGAACGAGCGGAACGAATGAGCCCGCGCCGGTCGGGTTAGTCGTCGCGATCGACGGCCCGGCCGGCACCGGAAAATCCTCGGTGTCAAGGGGATTGGCTCGCGGTCTGGGATCACGGTTCCTGGACACCGGGGCGATGTACCGGATGGTCACCCTGGCCGTGCTGCGCGCCGGAATCGACCCGGCCGACGAGCAGGCGGTGGCCGATTGCGCGGCGAGCGCGCAATTGTCGGTGGGATACGACCCGGACGCCAACAAGTTTTTCCTTTCGGGAGAAGACGTTTCCGCCGAGATCCGCGGTGACGACGTGACGCGGGCGGTCTCGGCGGTGTCGGCGGTGTCGTCGGTGCGCCAGCGGCTGGTCAATCTGCAGCGCGCGATGGCCGAGGGGACGGGCAGCATCGTCGTGGAGGGCCGCGACATCGGCACCGTGGTGTTCCCCGATGCGCGGGTGAAGATCTTCCTGACCGCGTCGGCCGAGACGCGGGCACGGCGGCGCAACGACCAAAACGTCGCGTCCGGCCTGGCCGACAATTACGAGGCGGTGCTGGCCGATGTGCGCCGGCGCGACCACCTCGACTCGACCCGGGCGGTGTCGCCGTTGCGCGCGGCGGCGGATGCGATCGTCGTCGATACCAGCGAGATGACCGAGGCCGAGGTGATCGCTCATCTGATCGAGTTGGTGACGCAGCGAAGCGGTGCGGCGCGGTGACGCAAGACGGCACCTGGTCCGACGAAAGCGATTGGGGGCTCGACGACGCCGATCTGGCCGACCTGGCCGAGGCCGCGCCTGCCCCGGTGTTGGCGATCGTGGGCCGGCCCAACGTCGGAAAGTCAACCCTGGTCAACAGGATCCTGGGCCGGCGCGAAGCCGTGGTGCAGGACATCCCGGGCGTGACGCGTGACCGCGTCTCCTACGACGCCTTGTGGAATGGACGCCGGTTCGTCGTCCAAGACACCGGGGGATGGGAGCCCGACGCCAAGGGGCTACAGCAGCTGGTGGCCGAGCAGGCGTCGGTGGCGATGCGCACCGCCGACGCGGTGGTCCTGGTGGTCGATGCCACCGTCGGTGCCACCACCGCCGACGAGGCGGCAGCCCGCATCCTGCTGCGCTCGGGCAAACCGGTGTTCCTGGCGGCCAACAAGGTCGACAGCGACAAGGCCGAAGCCGACGCGGCGACCTTGTGGTCGATGGGCCTCGGCGAGCCCCACGGCATCAGCGCCATGCACGGCCGCGGCGTGGCAGATCTGCTCGACACGGTGTTGAAAAAGCTGCCCGAGGTGGCCGAGTCGGTCTCCGCGGGCGGGGGACCGCGGCGGGTGGCGCTGGTCGGCAAGCCCAACGTGGGTAAGAGCTCGCTGCTGAACAAGCTGGCCGGCGACGAGCGCTCGGTGGTGCACGACGTCGCGGGCACAACCGTCGATCCGGTGGACTCGCTGATCGAACTGGGCGGCAAGGTGTGGCGGTTCGTCGACACCGCGGGCTTGCGCCGCAAGGTCGGCCAGGCCAGCGGACACGAGTTCTATGCCTCGGTGCGCACGCGCGGGGCCATCGACGCCGCCGAGGTGGTGGTGC
The DNA here is from genome assembly GCF_002355775.1 of Mycobacterium ulcerans subsp. shinshuense. Taxonomy (NCBI): domain Bacteria; kingdom Bacillati; phylum Actinomycetota; class Actinomycetes; order Mycobacteriales; family Mycobacteriaceae; genus Mycobacterium; species Mycobacterium ulcerans. The sequence goes on from NZ_AP017624.1 coordinate 2,351,744, forward strand.
TGCTGATCGACGCCTCCCAACCGCTCACCGAACAGGACCTGCGGGTGCTGTCGATGGTGATCGAAGCGGGCCGGGCCGTGGTGCTGGCCTACAACAAGTGGGATCTGGTCGACGAGGACCGGCGCGACCTGCTCGACCGCGAGATCGATCGCGAGCTGGTGCAGATCCGCTGGGCGCAACGGGTCAACATCTCCGCCAAGACCGGACGCGCCGTGCAGAAACTGGTGCCGGCGATCGAGACCGCACTGGCATCCTGGGACACCAGGATCCCGACCGGCCCGTTGAACAGCTGGATCAAAGAGGTGGTGGCGGCCACCCCGCCGCCGGTGCGCGGCGGCAAGCAGCCGCGGATCCTGTTCGCCACCCAGGCCACCGCCCGCCCGCCGACGTTCGTGCTGTTCACCACCGGCTTCCTGGAAGCCGGCTACCGGCGGTTCTTGGAGCGGCGGCTGCGCGAGACGTTCGGGTTCGAGGGCAGCCCCATCCGGATCAATGTTCGGGTCCGCGAAAAGCGGGGGGCCAAGCGCCCCGGCAGGCGCTAGGCCCGCGGACCTGGGCTCGGGCCCAGGTGTCGCGCAGGTCACTCGGGCCTTGCGCGGAGGCGTGGTTGGACTGAGGTAGGCTTTCGACCTGCTGCCGATGCAGACATTGGCGGCAACGGGCTGTGGCGCAGTTTGGTAGCGCACTTGACTGGGGGTCAAGTGGTCGCAGGTTCAAATCCTGTCAGCCCGACCAGAACGTTCTTACTCAAACCAGTGACCGAAAAGACACTGGCCAAGGTGAGCGACTCCGTTCCGGTAGATCTAGGAGCCCCTGCTTGACGGGGGTTTTCTTCATTCATAGCGGCTACTGCGTCGCTCTGAGTCGGGACAGAGTTGCCCTTCGCCCTATGCTGTGCAAACACGTGCGCTGCCTCCTCTAGCTCAGCGAACAGCGGCGTCCTTTGATCGTTGGCAACTTCCGTGTCATCGATGTAGAAGCGCTCATAGAAGGTTTGATTTAGGTGACGACGGACTTCGTTGGGTACGTTCGCGTATAGCGATTGCGGATCTTCGACCAGGTGCAATGCATCGCGGAGCGCCGATGCTCCGATTGGCAGCTCTTCACTCGTGCTCGCGAGGCTGGCTTCGATGTTTGCTCGCTCCATCTTCAGCGCGTTGAGCTTGGCGCGAATCTTGTCCCGTGGCATCTCGCCGTCAGCCGCGAGGTCGATGAGCCGTGATTCCCTCACATCGATCTGCTTCAACCGGCGCGTCATGCTGGCGTGCAACTCCCGCGTGTTTGCCTGAGAGTCGCTGACTGTATCCGCCAGGAGCCTCCTCACATCCTGAATGAAATCGTCAGGGAGCCGCAGCGTGGTGTAGTGCTCAGCGATTGCCTTTTCGATGAGTTCGACGCGCAGGTGCGGCAGGTCGCATAATCCCTCTTGACGTCCTCGGCATGCGTAGTACGCGTACTTTCCGCCGTTGCCTGTGACTTCCGTGTAGATCATTCGCGAAGTCCGTCCCGCGTGGTGGCAGCGTTGGCAGAACAGCGCTCCCTTGAGGTAGTGCTGGTGGACGCGATCGCGTTGTCCTCGGGCGCTGCGAGCATGGAGCACGTCTTGGGCGCGGTCGAAGAGAGCTTGACTGACGATTGGTTCGTGGCGACCGGGGTACATATCGCCCTTATAGGTGACAAAGCCTACGTAGTAGGGATCGCTAAGCATTCGGTGCAGTTTCGAGGCTGAGACTGGGGTCCCCTTGGGGGAGCGCCTGTTTGGTCGGGCTGTCAAGCCTAGGTCTGCCATTGTCGCTTCTAGCCGTTCGACGGAGTACTCGCCTGTCGCGTACAGCTCCCAGGCTTTTCGTACGAGCGGTGCTCGTTCCGGGTCTAGGGCGATGGTGTTGATCTGGCGGCCTTCGTAGTCGACACGTACGTTCTTGTAGCCCAATTTGGCGAGTGAGACGGTGCCGCCTGCCTTGGCCTTATTGCGCATTTTCGTCTGGACGTCCAGACCCTGCAGAGTGTTCTGCAGGCCGTTCATGATGTCGAGCATCCCTTCCATGGCCACGGCGGTCGGGCCTTCGCCGAAGTCCTCTTTGGTCGAGACCAGTCGGACGCCGAGCTTCTTGAGTTGTGTCTGGACGATCGCTGAGTCGAAGTGATTGCGGAAAGCGCGCGAGCGCATATAGACGATGACGTACTTGATACCTCGGCGCTGATGGACATACGCCAGTAGTTCTTTGAACACCGGGCGCTCGTCAAGCGTCTTGGCTGAATGCCCGGGCTCTATAAACTCTCGATCGATCTTCACCCCCATGCTGTCTGCCTTGGTACCGGTGACCTCGCGTTGGGTAGTGATGGAATTGCCGTCCGGGTCGATGTCGATCGCCGTGTAGAGCTGCTTCTTGGTGGAGACCCGCAGATATGTCACTGCTAGGTCGAGACTAGGGACGCTGGCGTCATTACGGTCAGTCACGTTCAAGCTCCTTGTGCGAGATCAAAGCTGGGGTCGTACTCGTGGACAACTGCGTCAAAGTGAGTCTCGATCTCCCGCAGCACGTCCTCGGGCAATTTGGGGTATCTCGCACGGAGATACGGCCCGATCGAGGGCAACTCGCCAGCCGCAATCCATCCAACAATCGTGAACAAGTCGATGGCCGGTATACCGAGGACACCTCCGATCGCCCTGAGGCTCTCCGCCTTCGGGGTAGGGATCATGCCTTGCTCGATACGCCATACCGTTCCGCCGTCAACGCCGGAGCCCTGGGTGAGCAGGGCTCCGGCGTTGTTGATTAGCAGGCTTGTGAGCTGGGTTGATGATCTTTGGTGCCGCGCTATTGGGGCCGGAGTGTAGGCACGGGCTATCTGGAGAACGATCGAGTTGGTTACTGTTCGTCGTTGGTCTGGAGTTGCCCGTGCCTACCGTTTCAGTATTGCCTGTGTCGTCGGTTCCAGAGGTGTTCGACCGCTGGAGTCCTGGTGAGCGCAGCGAGCTCATCGGATCGGAGTTTCTCGATGTGTTGGCCTCGGTGCCAGACCCGAGGGGCCCACGCGGTCGGAGGTATTCGCTGATGGCTTTGTTGGCGATCGCGGTTCTGGCCACTGCCGCGGGGATGCGCGGCTATGCTGGTTTTGCCACATGGGCGGCCACCGCTCCCGATGATGTGTTGGCCCAATTAGGGGTCCGGTTCCGGCGGCCCAGTGAGAAGACCTTCCGCGCTGTTTTGTCTCGGCTAGACCCCGCCGACCTCAACGCCAGGATGGGCAGTTACTTCACTGCACACGTGGCCAGCAGCGACCCCAGTGGATTGGTGCCGATCGCGTTGGACGGCAAGATGCTGCGTGGTGCTTTACGCGCCAAAGCGACAGCCACGCATCTCGTGTCGGTGTTCGCCCACCGTGCCCGATTGGTGCTCGGTCAACTCGCTGTCGCCGAGAAAAGCAATGAAATTCCCTGCGTACGTGCCCTGCTCACGCTGCTGCCGGGTAGCTTGCGGTGGCTGGTCACCGTGGATGCGATGCATACCCAGGTCGTCACCGCGAAGTTGATCTGCGCCACCTTGAAGTCGCACTACCTGATGATCGTCAAGTCCAACCAAGCCAAAATACTTGCGCGTATCACCGCGCTGCCCTGGGCCGAGGTGCCCGCAGCCGCTACCGACGACTCCCGCGGCCACGGCCGTGTCGAGACCCGCACCCTGCAAATCATCACCGCTGCACGAGGAATCGGCTTCCCCTACGCAAAACAAATCATCCGGATCACTCGTGAACGCTTGATCACCGCCACCGACCAGCGCAGCGTGGAGGTGGTCTATGCCATCTGCAGCCTGCCGTTCGAGCACGCCCGCCCTACCGCGATCATGACCTGGATGCGTCAACACTGGGGAATCGAGAACAGCCTGCACTGGATACGCGACGTCACCTTCGACGAAGACCGTCAAAGGGCACATACCGGAAACGGCGCACAGGTCCTAGCAACGCTACGCAACACCGCGATCAATCTGCACCGCCTCAACGGCGCCGACAACATCGCCGAAGCCTGCCGGATCACCGCTTTGACCGCCAACCGCCGCCTAGACCTCCTCAATCCACAATTCCCCAGCTCACAAGCCTGCTAATCAACAACGCCGGAGCCCTGCCTGGGTGAGGAAGAGCGCGAAGAACGTCATAGGCAATGGGATCAGGACGACTTCGAGGACGCGATGGAAGAAGTCGCCTGGCGCGACGAACTGAAGCGCAAGGCAGCCAAGAAGCGCTTCGACGAAGCACAGCGGGCTATGGCTGAAAATGTCTACGAGCGTCAGGCGTACGAGATAAACAAACGCTTCAACGAACGTCGCGCTGCCGAACGCGATATCGACCTGTTCGGTGATTTCAAGTAAGGAGAAGAAACGATGTGCGAATGTACACCATCACGCGCTGAACTGCTACAGATGCGGTTTAACCACCTTGTAGCCGTCGTGGAGCGTGTACACCCGGCATCCGCTGAAGTACTGCGGAATGCCGTACAGCAGCGGCAGCACGTCCAAGCCGCTGTCGAGTACCGACGCCGTCAGCAGGCAATCAATCCGCCGCAGCCGAACTTTAACGAATTGTTCGGACTGGTGACACCGCGGAAGGTGCGCGAGTATGCGCCTGTAAGGACCCGTATGCGCTGACCCCGAGCGAGAATCGGCTTCATTTAACTAAACAGCGTTATGTTTAGCCTGTAACACATTAAGGGCACCCTTGAATGCGGTGCCCATTTTTTTTGCCTCAGCACGGGCGTCACGCCGGAAAGCCAAATGCCGCATGTAAGGCACGGCTTTCCGGCTCTTTCGTATAGAAGCAACCATGTCGATGTCACGAGCCCATTGGGTCGGTGCTTGGTTCGGGTCCGGCGTGACACAGCCCGATGATCCGCCTCGAGTGTCGGCCGGTTCATCTACCCTGCTATTCGTGGTACTAAGCGCATGCTTCCGGTCCAGCCAAAATGGCTGCTGAGCTGCAGAAATGCACCCATTGAATGGTATAATTGAAAACGATTATCAACAACCTCTAGACGGAGACACATCGCTGTGGCATTGAAGAAGTCTGACCTTTACAGCTCGCTCTGGAAGTCCTGCGATGAGCTGCGTGGCGGGATGGACGCGCCCCAGTACAAGGACTACATCCTCACCTTGCTGTTCGTGAAGTACGTCTCGGACAAAGCCAAGGCCGATTCGAAGAGTCTGACCCGTGTGCCCAAAGGCGGGTCGTTCGACGACATGCTCGCCGCCAAAGGCGACAAAGAGATTGGCGACAAGTTCAACAAGATCGTCGCCAACCTCGCCGAGGCCAACGGCCTGCGCAACGTGATCGACCTCGCCGACTTCAGCGACGAGGAGAAGCTGGGCAAAGGCAAGGAGATGGTCGACCGACTGTCCAGCTTGGTTACCATCTTCAACGACCTCGACTTCCGTGGCTCGCGCGCCGAGGGCGACGATTTGCTCGGCGATGCCTACGAGTATTTGATGCGGCACTTCGCCACCGAATCGGGCAAGAGCAAGGGCCAGTTCTACACCCCGGCCGAAGTGTCGCGAATCCTGGCCAAAGTGGTGGGCATCAACGCCAAGACTCGTCAAGATCAGACCGTTTACGACCCGACGTGTGGCCCTGGCTCGCTGCTGCTCAAGGTGGCCGCCGAAGCCCCGCGTGGTATCACGATCTACGGCCAGGAGAAGGACAACGCTACGTGGGCGTTGTCCAAGATGAATATGTGGCTGCACGGCAACGAGGACGCCGAGATCGCCAAGGGTGACACCATCACTAGTCCGCAGTTCACCAAGGGCGCCGCACTTCGCACCTTTGACTTCGCTGTCGCTAATCCGCCGTTTTCCGTCAAGTCGTGGAACCACGGCCTCGAGAACGACTACGGCCGTTTTGAGTACGGCACGCCACCGGACAAGAACGGTGATTACGCCTTCCTGTTACACGTGTTGAAGTCGCTCAAGAGCACCGGCAAGGCGGCGATCGGCCAGGGCTCCGGCGTTGTTGATTAGCAGGCTTGTGAGCTGGGGAATTGTGGATTGAGGAGGTGTAGGCGGCGGTTGGCGGTCAAAGCGGTGATCCGGCAGGCTTCGGCGATGTTGTCGGCGCCGTTGAGGCGGTGCAGATTGATCGCGGTGTTGCGTAGCGTTGCTAGGACCTGTGCGCCGTTTCCGGTATGTGCCCTTTGACGGTCTTCGTCGAAGGTGACGTCGCGTATCCAGTGCAGGCTGTTCTCGATTCCCCAGTGTTGACGCATCCAGGTCATGATCGCGGTAGGGCGGGCGTGCTCGAACGGCAGGCTGCAGATGGCATAGACCACCTCCACGCTGCGCTGGTCGGTGGCGGTGATCAAGCGTTCACGAGTGATCCGGATGATTTGTTTTGCGTAGGGGAAGCCGATTCCTCGTGCAGCGGTGATGATTTGCAGGGTGCGGGTCTCGACACGGCCGTGGCCGCGGGAGTCGTCGGTAGCGGCTGCGGGCACCTCGGCCCAGGGCAGCGCGGTGATACGCGCAAGTATTTTGGCTTGGTTGGACTTGACGATCATCAGGTAGTGCGACTTCAAGGTGGCGCAGATCAACTTCGCGGTGACGACCTGGGTATGCATCGCATCCACGGTGACCAGCCACCGCAAGCTACCCGGCAGCAGCGTGAGCAGGGCACGTACGCAGGGAATTTCATTGCTTTTCTCGGCGACAGCGAGTTGACCGAGCACCAATCGGGCACGGTGGGCGAACACCGACACGAGATGCGTGGCTGTCGCTTTGGCGCGTAAAGCACCACGCAGCATCTTGCCGTCCAACGCGATCGGCACCAATCCACTGGGGTCGCTGCTGGCCACGTGTGCAGTGAAGTAACTGCCCATCCTGGCGTTGAGGTCGGCGGGGTCTAGCCGAGACAAAACAGCACGGAAGGTCTTCTCACTGGGCCGCCGGAACCCGACCCCTAATTGGGCCAACACATCATCGGGAGCGGTGGCCGCCCATGTGGCAAAACCAGCATAGCCGCGCATCCCCGCGGCAGTGGCCAGAACCGCGATCGCCAACAAAGCCATCAGCGAATACCTCCGACCGCGTGGGTCCCTCGGGTCTGGCACCGAGGCCAACACATCGAGAAACTCCGATCCGATGAGCTCGCTGCGCTCACCAGGACTCCAGCGGTCGAACACCTCTGGAACCGACGACACAGGCAATACTGAAACGGTAGGCACGAGCAACTCCAGACCAACGACGAACAGTAACCAACTCGATCGTTCTCCAGATAGCCCGTGCCTACACTCCGGCCCCAATAGCGCGGCACCAAAGATCATCAACCCAGCTCACAAGCCTGCTAATCAACAACGCCGGAGCCCTGGGCGATCATCCTGCCGCATGGCGTGCTGTTCCGTGGCCATGCCGAGGCTACGATCCGCCGGCGACTGCTCGAACATGGCTTTATCAAAGGGATCATCGGCTTACCTCCAAACCTGTTCTACGGCACCGGCATTCCAACTTGCATTGTGATACTTGATAAGGAGAATGCGACCGGGCGCACGGGCGTGTTCATGATCGACGCCTCCACGGGTTTCATGAAAGACGGGCCGAAGAACCGCCTGCGCAGCCAGGATATCCACAAGATTGTCGATACGTTCAACAAGCAGGTCGAGATTGAGCGCTACTCGCGCTTGGTGCCGCTCAAGGAGATCGCCGATGCCAAAAACGACTACAACCTGAACATCCCCCGCTACATCGATTCGTCTGCACCCGAGGACATTCAGGACTTACACGCTCATCTGCACGGTGGCATCCCCGATCGTGATCTCGATGCGCTCGATGATTATTGGCAGGCCTTTCCGGGCCTCCGCAGCGTGTTGTTTACCGAGAACCGTCCGAGTTACAGCGATCTCGCAATTGACATCGCAAATGTCCATCAGACGGTGCTTGAGTCTGCCAAGTTCAAGAAATTCGCGCACAAAGTCGATGAAGTGGTCGATGAGTGGTTCGCGGCACACCGATCGCACTTGGCGAAGATCGACGAGAACACCAAGCCCGCGGAGTTGATCGGTGAGATCAGCGACGACTTGCTGGCACGGTTCAAGTCGATACCACTGCTGGACGAATACGACGTCTACGAGCAGCTGATGACCTACAGGAATGAAACTACGATGCACGACGACGTGTTCATGATCATGAACGACGGCTGGCTCGGTGCGGCTAAGCCCCGCAAGACAATTGAGGACAAAGACCGCAAGCTATCCGAGACACCTGATCTCGTCATGGGCTCCGGTCGCAGCGCCATTAAGTACAAGATGGACTTGGTTCCGCCCGCGCTGATGGTGTCCACCTACTACTACGACACCCAGGCGCAGATCGATGAACTGACCGCAAGGGCCGAGGCCGCAACCCAGGCCGTCGAGGAATACGTCGAGGAGCACGCCGTCGAGGATGGATTGCTGGCGGCGGCGATGGACGAGGACAAGATCACCAAGGCGCTCGCCGCGGCGCGGCTACGCGTCGTTAAGCGCGAGAAATCTGACCCCGATGAGATCAAGGCGCTCGAGCACCTGATCAAGCTCTACGACGCCGACGCAGCGGCCAAGAAAGCAGTCAAGGACGTCCAGGCAAAACTCGATGCCGCCGTGTTGAAGGAGTACGGCAATCTCGCCGAAGACGATGTGAATTCCCTCGTGCTGGACGAGAAGTGGCATGCGACAGTCAGGAGCCGGATTGCCGGCGAGGTTACGTCACTCGCCCACAACCTGGTGGCGCGTATCCAGCAGCTCGGGGAGCGCTACGCCCAGACGGTCAGCGCGCTCGACTCGGAGCTTGCCGACGTCCAGGCGAAGGTCGCCCAGCACCTTTTAGCGATGGGGGTCAAATGACGACTGGGCTGACACAAGATGACTGGTACCGGGTCACTCTTGATGACGCGACACGACCGGATGCGCCTATCGGCTACGGCATCGTTCAACCAGGACCGAATACGCAGGGCGGAGTGCCTGTCGTAGCAATTCGAGATCTTCCAAGGCCCTCGATGGCAAAGTTGCATCGCAGCGCTCCAGCTATCGAAGCTGCCTATCGTAGAAGTCGGGTTGCAGGTGACGATCTACTGGTTTCTGTCAAGGGAACAACCGGACGTATAGGCCTCGTTCCCAGAGGATTTCGTGGAAACATCAGTCGCGATGTCGCGCGGATACGGCTCCGCGCCGAGCATGACCCGGAGTTTTGGTTTCAGCTGCTTCAATCATCTGAAGCTCAGCAGACTTTGAAGAAGGCTGCAGTTGGTTCGACGCGGCAAGAACTATCTATCTGGACTCTCCGCAGTCTTCTGTTCGCAGTCCCTGGCCGTGTTGAGCAATAGGCGATTGCGGCGCGCCTCATGGACACTGATTCGCTGATCTCGACCTTCGAAGGCCTCATTGCAAAGAAGCAGGCGATCAAGGAGGGGATGATGCAGCAGCTCCTGACCGGCCGAACAAGGCTGCCCGGGTACGCGAAGCCCTGGCGAGATCTGCACGCCGGGGATGTTGGCTACTTCAAGGGCGGGAGCGGCTTTCCAGTGCGCCATCAGGGAGCAGCGTCTGGCAAGTTTCCGTTCTTCAAGGTCTCTGACATGGACAAGGCGGGAAACCAGCTGTTCATGACTTCGGCGAACAACTACATCTCAGAATCACAGCGCAAACAGATCGGTGCGATCGTCATGCCCACCGGCGCAATCGTCTTCGCGAAGGTTGGCGCTGCTGTTTTCCTCGAGCGAAAACGGATCCTTGCTCAGCCAAGTTGTATCGACAACAATATGGCTGCGTTCATGCCGGACACGTCTTCCGCAGATGTTCGCTTCGTTTACTACGTCCTTACAAACTTTCCTATGGCCTCGCTCGTTGCAACGGGCGCACTACCGTCACTCAATGGTCGGCAACTACGGTCCATTCCACTCTCGATGCCCACTGACCTCGATGAGCAGCGTGCGCTCGCCCGGGTCCTCACCGATGCTGATGCCGAGATAGATGTCTTACGAACTCGTGTCGACAAGGCCCGGGCAGCGAAGATCGGCATGATGCAGGAGCTGCTCACCGGCCGCACGCGCCTTCCCGTGGAGGCCACCTCGTGAGTGACGTTGGTCAGCCCGAGCGAGCAACACAGAATCGTGTCGTCAAGCTGTTTAGTGAGTGTCTGGGTTACGAGTAGCTCGGCAACTGGGCGCACCGCAAGGGCAACTCCAACATCGACGTCGCGCTGCTGGTACAAAATCTCAAGGCGCGCGGCTACGACGACAATCTGGTTAACAAGGCGATCGGCCAGCTGCAGAAGGCAGCATGGGTCGGCCCTGGCCATGACCTATACGAAGCCAACCGCGAGGTGTACGGCCTCCTGAGGTACGGCGTGAAGGTCAAGCCTGGCGCCGGCGAGCACTGAGAGACCATTAAGCTGATCGACTGGGATAACTCAGATGCCAATCACTTTGTTGTGGTCGAGGAAGTAACAGTGCTCGGCCAACACACGAAGCGACCCGACATTGTGCTGTACGTCAATGGCCTTGCACTGGCGACGTTGGAACTGAAGCGATCGCACGTCGCTGTAAGCGAGGGCATCCGCCAGACGATCGGTAACCAGAAGCCAGAGTTCATTCGTCCGTTCTTCTCTACCGTGCAATTGATGCTCGCCGGGAATGACGTCGAGGGCTTGCATTATGCGGTCATCGACACAACCGAAAAGTACTGGCTGCAGTGGCGTTTCATCAAGGACATCGATGAGCATCAACGGAAGCAGCTTGAGCGGGACAGCGAGGGCGTCGAGGGACTGCTGGACACGCCGCTGGCGCAGATGTGCAACAGGGACCGCTTCCTCGACATCATTCATAACTTCATCGTCTTCGATGCTGGCGTGAAGAAGACGTGCCGACCCAACCAGTACTTCGGGGTGAAGGCCGGGCAGGCACGTATCGCCAAGCGTGAAGGCGGGATCATCTGGCAAACCCAAGGTTCGGGTAAGAGCCTGACGATGGTGTGGCTGGCCAAGTGGATTCGGGAACATCAGGACGACGCGAGGGTTCTCCTGATTACTGACCGCACCGAGCTGGACGAACAGATCGAGGGCGTCTTTAACGGTATCAACGAGCAGATTTATCGCACCAGCAGCGGCGCTGACTTGATTGACACACTGAACAAGTCGCAGCAGTGGTTGATCTGCTCGCTGGTGCACAAGTTCCGCGGCGGCGACGACGATAAGGATCTCGATGAGGCCCGCGAGGCCTTCATTCGGGAACTGAACGCCAAGATACCCAAGGGCTTTAGGGCCAAGGGCAATCTGTTCGTGTTTGTCGACGAGGCTCATCGAACACAGTCGGGCAAGATGCACACTGCGATGAAGCAGCTGCTGCCGGCGGCGATGTTCATCGGTTTTACAGGTACGCCACTACTCAAGGCCGACAAGGCGACCAGCATCGAGACCTTTGGCAGCTTCATCCACACCTACAAATTCGATGAGGCTGTCGCGGACGGCGTGGTGCTCGATCTGCAGTATGAGGCACGCAGAATCGACCAGGAACTGACGTCGCCCAAGCAGGTGGACAAGTGGTTCGAACTCAAGACCAAGGGCATGACTGATCTCAGCAAGGCAGAGCTGAAAAAGCGTTGGGGCACAATCCACAAGGTCGTTTCGTCGGAACCGCGCGCCAAGCAGATCGTCCAAGACATCTTGATGGACATGGAGACAAAGCCCCGCCTAATGGATAAGCGTGGCAACGCCTTGCTGGTGTGTGCGAGCATCTATCAAGCGACGAAGTTCTATGAGCTGTTCGTGGCCGCCGGGTTCAAAGGCAAGTGCGCGATCGTCACCAGCTACGAGCCGAATGCGAGCGACATCTCCAAAGAGGATTCCGGCGAGGGCAAGACCGAGAAGATTCGCCAGTACGACACGTACCGCAAGATGCTGGCCGATTACTTTCACGAGTCCGAGGACGCGGCGGTAGGCAAGGTCGAGCAGTTCGAGAAAGAGGTCAAAGAGAAGTTTGTCGAACAGCCGGGGCAGATGCGACTACTCATAGTCGTGGACAAGCTACTGACTGGTTTTGACGCACCGAGTGCGACCTACCTATACATCGACAAGAAGATGCGCGATCACGGTCTGTTCCAAGCGATCTGCCGCGTCAATCGTCTAGACGGTGATGACAAAGATTACGGCTATATCGTCGACTACCAGGATCTCTTCAACTCGCTGGAGTCGGCCATCGATGACTACACATCGGGAGCACTCGACGGCTACGACAAGAAGGATATCGAGGGGCTGCTGACCGACCGTCTTGACCAAGCTCGCGACGACTTGGACGAGGCGCTGGAGCGTATCCGTGCGCTGGTGGAACCAGTTGCACCACCTAAGAACACGCTGCAGTACCAGCAATACTTCTGCGCGATCGAACCGGGGAACGCCGAGCAACTCAAAGACAACGAGCCAAAGCGCGTTGAGCTATACAAGGCCGTCGCCGCAGTTACACGTGCATTCGCCAACCTCGCCAACGATATGAACGCCGCCGGATACAGCGATGCCGAAGTCGAGGCGATCAGAACGGAGATTGACCACTATGTAGCAGTGCGGGCTGAAGTGAAGCTCGGTGCGGGTGAAGATATCGATTTTAAGCAGTATGAAGCCGGCATGCGCTTCCTGCTCGATACCTATATCAACGCCCATGCGTCGGAGGTTGTGTCAAACTTCGAGGATACCGGGCTGGTTGACCTGATCGTCAAACTGGGCGCACAAAACGCACTTGCGAAGTTACCCAAGGGTATTCAGAAAGATCCCGAGGCGGTCGCCGAGACGATCATCAACAACATGCGCAAGGTGATCATCGATGAGCGTCCGACCAATCCGAAGTACTACGATTCTATGAGCAAGCTGTTGGACGACATTATCGCGGAACGCCACCAGCAGGCACTTCAGTACGAGGCCTACCTCGCCAAGATTCTCGAAGCCGCTAATAGGCTTGGCACCAAAGAGCCATTGACTGACTACCCAGGATCGCTGGACACCGACGCCAAACGTGCGCTGTATGACTCTCTTGATCGCGACGAGCAACTTGCCCTCGTGGTCGACAAGGCGGTGCTTGAGAGCAAGCGTGCCTCCTGGATCGGCAACCCCCTTAGGGAGCGCAGAGTCGAAAACTCGAGTATTGAAGTACTACCCGACGACTTCGGTGAGCAGCGGTTAGAAGCACTGATGGAACTACTGAAGGCGCAGCATGACTACAGCTAGCGCCTACCTGACCGTTCGCGGGATCGATGTCGATGTCGTTTACAAGGACATCAAGAACCTGCATATCGGCGTCTACCCGCCGATGGGTCGAGTCCGTGTCGCTGCGCCACGCCGCCTCGATGACGAGCAGGTAAGGCTCGCAGTGATTCAGCGGCTGTCATGGATCAAGCGGCAGCGTGGACGGCTGCAATCGACACAGCGCCAATCCGAGCGGGAAATGGTCACTGGCGAATCACATTATGTCTGGGGTATCCGCCGTCGTCTGAAGGTTATCGAACGGCCAGGTCGCGCTCACTTTGAGACCGAGGGAGACCGGCTAATGCTGTACGCCCCCGAGGGCGCCACGCCGCAGCGTCGCCGTGAATACCTCGACGGTTGGTATCGGGAGCAACTACGCCAGGCGGTGCCGGCACTGATCTCGAAATGGGAGCAAAAGCTCCATCTCAAGGTGCCACGATGGAGCATCCGCCGCATGAAGACTAAGTGGGGATCGTGCAACCGCGAGACCCGACATATCTGGATCAACGTCGAACTCGCCAAGAAGCACCCAGACTGCTTGGAGTACATCCTCGTCCACGAGATGACCCACTACCTTGAACGCAACCACGGCGAGCGCTTTACAACACTCATGGACGGTTTCATGCCCGACTGGCGCAGTCGGCGTGACCAGCTGAACGACGCTCCGCTGGCGGAGGAGGATTGGGAACAGCGCCGTGCTTGAATCAATGAGTGACCATCGGGAGCGCACGCGGCGGTTGGTCCACGTAAACAACTTTCGGGGAGAGCTGCTGCCGCATGACTGACAACGTATTACGCACACCGCTCTGGGACGACAACCCCTCGGAAGTCGATCTGCTGGGCTTCGACGCTGTCGTTGCTCCCATCGTAGATGCCATCGTGGCGGAGGAACTCGATCCACTGACGATTGGGGTTCATGCGAAGTGGGGCGGCGGCAAATCGACCGTGCTGAACCTTATTGACGACGCGCTCTTCGACGTCGACGGTGTCCGCGTAGTCAGTACAAACCCGTGGGAGTTCGATGATCACGAGGATGTCAAGGGCACCATTATCGCGGAAGTGCTCGACGGTTTGCGCGAGCACTTTGATCAAGATGCCGGCCTAACCGAGAAGATCGGAGAGCTGCTCGGGCGGATCAGCTGGTCACGGGTTGGCACAGTCGTGGCGAAAGGAGTTCTCACCCAAACGTTGGACTTCGCGGGCTTGGCGGAGGCCTTGAAGCCGAAGTCGCGCAACTCACCTGAATCGATGGCTGGCTTCAAGACAGAATTTGGCAAGCTGATCGATTCATTGCCGGATACACGACGCATTGTCGTTTTGGTTGATGACCTGGATCGCTGTATGCCCTCCGCGACGGTCGCCACCTTGGAGGCAATCAAGCTCTTTCTCTCCGTGTCTGGCATGGTTTTCGTCATCGCAGCCGATCAGGACATGGTTCGTGATGCCATCGCGATGAACCTCGGGGGGTCGCCGGAGTCCAGCCGATATGCCCAGCGCTACCTCGACAAGATTGTCCAGCTGCCGGTTTCTTTGCCGGTCCTGCCTGCGCATGAGGCAGACGCGTACCTCGGGCTTCTGCTTGCGAAGGCCGGATTGGATGACGACGCATTCACGGCCCTCGTCGCCCACGCGAGCGACCGTCGCAAGGCGAACAAGGTTCCGCTGCTGTCTGAAATGGACGGCCTTGCGGCCAAGCCCGATGACGACACACTCAGACTCGCAAGTCAGCTCGTCCACGGCCTGCGAAGCGACAAGGTCGTCAATCCGCGTGAGATCAAGCGTTTTCTCAACGCTTTTCAAGTCCGAAACCGAATCGCGCAGGCACGCGGCGTAAGCGTTCGTGCGGATGTTCTCGCGAAGCTGCTCTTGCTCGAAGATCGCTTCAGGGTAGATTTCGAGAAGCTGGTCAACACGCCTGATCTGGAGCGAAAAACACTGCTGGACACCTGGCAGAAGTGGGCTTCGGGAGAGGGCAGCGCCAAGCCCGAGGGTGTTTCTGAGGATAGTAGAGAATGGGCTGCGGCTGAGCCCGACCTGTCGTCTGAGAAAATCGGCCCATACCTGACTCTTGCCGCGTCGCTTGCTATTACACGCCAGAGCGGCACGCCGCTTGACGCGGAGCTTGCTGCCCTATTGGCCGAATTGACCGGTGACTCAGAGACTCTGCGACGCACGGCGGTCGACAAACTCGTCGAGCGGTCGGAAGATGATCAGCGCATTGCGATTGAGGCGCTGTTCGCCCAGGCGCGCCGACAAGATGAGGGCGGGTCGACCATCAGCTCGCTTATCGACATCGCGGGAACGGCTCCCGCTCTCGCTCAAGACGTTGCCGCTGGACTGAAAGAGAGCTGCTGGAAGCAGATTGACGTGGGTAATGCCGTCGAGATGGGGAGTTCAAAGGTCCCCGAAATTGCGACCGTGGCGCGACAACTGGCTGAAGACGAGGTGATCGATGCAGAGGTGAGGCAGGCGGCCCTTAACGTGCTCGATGGAGGTACTAATTAATGGGCACTTCAGGCTCGTATGGCGGGAGTGCCAAGCAGGTTTGGAAGGACGCTCGGCAGCAGATTCTTGACCTCCCGCCGGGCGCTGGCAGTGGTGATTCGGGAGGCGGCGAGCAGCCAAGCGAGAAACCTCTGGAAGATCTTTGGGGATCGATCGGTGATGCGCTTGATTCCGACGATCCCTCGCTTCACCGGCCGATAGTCGACGAATCGAAGATCGCGTTACCCGCGCTGATCCCGTGGCTCGGCCGCCCCGGCAGAGGGTCCAGCGGCTCTGATGGCGGTAGCGACGGTGGAGGCAACGGACGGGTCCGCTCGGGAGCGGGACGCCAAGGCTCTGGTTCTCGCCGGCAGGTGACTCGGAGTGCTGCACGTGGCGGCGCCGCGCTCGGTGCCGCATACGCCGTTCGTAGGGGCGACGCCGACTACTTGAAGGAGCTTGGGCTCGACCTCACTCGTTTGCAGGGCCTTAGCCCGATACGGCAGTGTGCCGAGATTCTTGACGCGGTGCTCGGAGAAGGCGCTCATCCGGACGAAATGGCACTACGCAAGGCGTCACTTGAGGCTCTCAAAGATGTTCTGACGAAGGGTGAACCACCGGATGAGATGGTGTCGCTGCGGGCTTTCGTTGTGAGCTATGTCTTTGAGCTATCTCTGGTGGAGCTACAGCGACAGGTAAACGAGGGTGCTCTTTCACCTGATGGCGTGGCGAAGAAAGAGCGCACGATCCGTGTCTATCTCGAAAAGCGGGTCCAGGATCTACCTATTCCTGGCGGAGGAGTCATCCAGCCGCGTGATCTGCGAACGCGAGCGGCCGAGCTGACAAAGGAAGTGATTAAGCTGCTGCGAGCACGCGGCGGAGGCACGCCGTGAACCTGGAGGTCCGCCCGGTCCAGTCGTAGCCGATCCACCACGACTTCACGCAAGTTGGGTGGGGAGAGCCAGGGGAGTCCGATTCGGACGTCGACGCGTCGCTGAACGCGTGGCTGTCACAACTCGGTGATGTCAGTGACCGGGTCATCGATCTTGTTCGACTTGCAGGCGCGGCGTACATTGCCGACCGGCTTCGACCCCGTGGCGCCGGCTTCTCCCGAACGATGCGTGTCCATGTCCATCTCACCGATGTCGCAGCGTGGACGCCGCTACTCGCGCAGTTTGAACGATTGCTGGATTGGGTGTCGGGGGATGCGTGGGAACTGAGCGCATCCGATGCCACCGCGCCGCGACCAGTCCTGGGCCAGCAGCCGTTCATCCCGCCCGATGATGTGCCCGACGCCGTCTCACTTCTCGGCGGCGGGCTCGACTCGTTCAGCGGTGCTGTGCTGAAGGGCGCGCCCGGACTGTTCCTCTCGCACACCGACAATCCAACGGTGACTGGCGCCCAGAGGCGCACATGGAATTGGTTGACTAGCAACGGGGTCGAGGGCGAGTGTGTCCGACTCTCGCTGAATGAAGCCAGTCGCAAGCGTGAGAACACAACACGTACTCGCGCACTCCTCTTCTATGCCCTGGCTGTGGCTCTCGCTGATGCTCGTGGCATAGATCGCGTCGAAGTGTCTGAGAACGGGTTTACAGGGCTCAATCTTTCGCTTGGTAACGACAGAGGGGGCGTGTTGTCAACCCGATCCACGCATCCGTGGACCATGCACCTGATGCAAAGACTGCTCGATGACGCTGGGATCGATATTGAACTCGTGAACCCTTACGAATGGCAGACAAAGGGTGAACTGGTGCGGGCAGCGGCGGATGTCTGCCCGGCATTCGCTGAAGGGTTGGTGACAACACTGTCGTGCGCGAAGCTCGACGGGCGGACGTACAAGGGCGGGAATCCTAACTTGAACTGCGGTCTCTGCGTCGCTTGCCTTACACGTAGGGCTTCGATTCGTGCGGCGGGTCTTGAGGACAAGACTCCTTACCTTGCAACGATATTGACCGGCACGTCACTTGACCAGCTTCGCTCCCGACGTGGACTCGATGTCAGGGCAGTTATGAGCCGGGTGGAGGCCGAGATCGACGAATTCACGCTTCTGGAGAATGGTCCGTACCCTGATGACTTTGACCTCTCGGCAGCCGCTGAGCTCTGCCGTCGCGGATTTGCGTAGCTTGCGGTAGTGCTTGCGGAGCTGACGTAGTGGGCCTGCCTAGCTTGGATTGTCACGCGCATGTATCGCCTAGCGTCACGAACCGTCAGATCGCTCAGCTTGGTACGGCAATCGTCTTTGCCATGACCCGGGAGCCCGCGGAGGCAGTCGAGGCCGCGCAACGCCGCGACCACAACATCCTCTGGGGCTGCGGAGCACACCCCTCATACGTCGCGCGTGGCGGAGCTGTCGACCTCGACGAGTTCGCCCGTTGTGCAACGGGCTTCGCCATCGTCGGAGAGATCGGCATGGACCGTCGAAGCGGTAACCTGCATCATCAGGCGGAAGTGTTCGATGCACTACTCGATCGACTCAAGGACGAGCCAGTGCTCTTGTCAGTACACAGCGCAGGCTGCACGGCGGAAGTCGCCAAGATCGTCCGCCTACGCCGGACTCAAGGTGTAATCATGCACTGGTTTTCCGGCCGGCCCGAAGAGGTCGACGAGCTGCTATCGCTTGGGTGCTATTTCTCAGTGAACACAGCCATGCGCCGTGAAATCCTCACCGCTCTGCCGCTAGACCGGCTTCTACCGGAGACCGACTTCCCAGTTGCTCGAAGGCGTACTGGGAGCAAGCCTGGTGACACTGACCAGCTTGAGAAGCTTCTCGCCGAGATCCACGACTCTGATCCAATGCACGTGCGGCGTCAGTTCTACCGAAACCTCAGACGGATGTCTGTCGGCACAGGGGCGATCGATCGAATGCCGATGCACGTAGCGGACTTGCTGCTCGCCGCATAAAGGCGTGCTTCCGATCGGACGTGGCTGGAACCAATTCGCTCATGCGGCGGGGTTAACGATTGCGCCATCGACAGCCGCTACAACGACAAGCGTCCAACTCAGCGCGCCTAAGTTACCAGTATGGAGTGAGATCTGCTGCTGGCTGGTCTCGATCTACAGGTATTCCAAGTGCCAAGCGGGAGATTAATCCGAAAGTCGATCAGTGAGCCGCGCGCATCATAATGCCGCGCTCGTGAAGTGCCTTCCAGACGCTGCCCTTACTCTTGCCAAGCTGGTGCGCGATGGCGCGAATGGATAGGCCTTCTTCGACGTAGAGTGTGATAGCTCGGTCGATCTCCCGTTCCGTCATTGGTTGGTAGCGCATGGCGATGCCATGGTCGGCCAAAATCTTGAGCACTCCGCCCTTCGAAACGCCGTAGCGTCGGCAGAGTTCGTTGGTGGAGGTGCCGGAGCGATAGGTGGCAACTAGATCCGTGATGGCGTCGGGAGAGAGTCGCCGGTCAAGCCGATGTGGCCGTGCTGGCGGGTTTGTGCCGGTCAGAGGGCGTTTTGGTGTTGTATCGATCAGTGCAGCCAGTCGACGAAGACCTACTACGTCATGGTTTGAATAGTTTTGCAACAGGCCGACACAAGTCAGCGTGCATTTTTGGCCGTCTGACCGTCCGTTTCCGGTCGTTTGACCCACATGTTTGACCCAAACCAGCTCTGGAAGGCACCCCTAAACCCGTTTGCTGTGCGGCGGACAATCGACCCATGACGTGCGACGGATCTACCGGGGAGCCTCCCGAACCGGTGCAGGCTCGCGGCATCGTTGACCGGGCGACCGGGATTGAGAAAGCCCGCGCCTCTTGTCAGTGGCTCTTTGACGACGCGAAGGAGGTTCTTGGTCGCACGAACGACATGATTTGCGGCGGGCACCTTCTTGTGATGGGTCTGGCGAGTCGCGCGGCCGGGTTACACGACGGCGCGGTCCATGCCCTCGGCGCCGACAACCCGTTGGTCGCCTACACACTGTTGCGCTCGTACGTGGAGAACGCTGCCGCGGTGCTTTACGCCAAGGACCACCCGGCCCAGCTTCATAGGATTCTCGGATTTGGTCGTTCACGGCCGGTCAAGGTGGGCACCATCACGAACTACGCGGAGCAAGGCACCGACCGACTCGAATGCCTTGCCGAGCAATCAATTTGACTTTTGTCGGCCCTATTAGCCCAAGGTGACCACTTCGTATAGCTGGAAGTATCCGCAGGTCAAGGCGCTCGGCGTTTAGTCTACCGGCATGGACCGCATCTGGCAGTGGGCGTGGGATCGGTACGGTGCGAGGTACTCGTGGGCGATCTTTACAATCAGTATCCTTACGCTGCTCCCGGTCTGGATCGTGGCGTCGATGATCATTACCGCTTACGAGCACTCCAATCATTACTTCGAGACGGCTGCTCTCACCGTTGTGGCCGTGCCAGTGCTGGTGTACGCCATCGTTCTTCCTGGCCTAGGCCGACTCCGCTCCGTTGAGCGGTGGGCGGCGGCCCAGCAGGTCGATCGGGCGACAGCTCTGGCGGACACCTACAGGTACGTTCGGGAAACGTTCTTCCGAGCCATGGTCGTCACCGCCGTTTGGGCCACTATCCTTGCGGTCGTTGTCGGTGCGATCGCCGGAGCGACCTGGTGGCGGGTCGTCCAGTACGGCGTATGGGGTGCCGTCCTCGGAGCCACCACCCAGCTGGCCGCGAGCCACAGCTTCTCGGAAGTATCCCTACGGCCAGCGCGGGCCGCGTTAACCGGTGATACGGGGATCGGTGATTCCCTGCCGCGCTCTCGCCCGACTTTTGCCGCCTGGGCCAACATGTTCATGCTGGGCGTCGCTTTCGTCTTCGCCCTGGCGGGCGCGATGCTGGCGGCTGTGTTCCATCGGGTCGGTGAGGTTCCCCTGCTCGCTGTCGTCATCGCCTTTAGCTTGGCGTTTGGCATGGGGCTGCCGATCACCGTCGGCGCCGGGTTTTCGCCTTCCCTCCAACCGATTCGCGACCTTGCCGAAGGCACCAAACGTGTTGCGGTCGGTGACTACAGCCAACGCTTGCCCGTGGTTCAAGACGATGACCTCGGTGTGCTGGCCGCCTCGTTCAACCGCATGCAGGCCGGTTTGGCCGAGCGGCGACGACTTCACGCCGCGTTCGGCACTTACGTTGATCCAGCTCTGGCGGCCCGACTGCTCGAGCAGGGTGACGATGTGTTCACCGGTGAACGCCGCGAAGTTACCGTGATGTTCATCGACATCCGCGACTTCACCCCATTTGCCGAAGCCAACACCGCCGAGGACACGGTCGCCCGCCTCAACGCGCTGTTCGAGATCGTGGTGCCCGGCGTCGTCGACGTCGGTGGGCACGTGAACAAGTTCCTGGGCGACGGCGCACTGGCTGTTTTCGGGGCACCAAATGACCTTCAGGATCACGCTGACGCCGCAGTACGCGCCGCCGTGAAGATCCACCGTCTTGTTGCTGAGCGATTCGGCCAGGAGCTTCGCATCGGCGTTGGGATCAACACCGGCGTGATCATCGCAGGAACCATCGGCGGCGGGGGCAAGCTGGAGTTCACCCTGATTGGTGATGCCGTCAACGTGGCCGCCCGCGTCGAGCAACTCACCAAGACCACCGGTGACACGATCCTGCTCACCCAACAGTGCGTTGATGCTTTGGTGTCGCAACCCCCTGGACTCATCGATCGGGGATTCCATGTGCTGAAAGGGAAAACAGCCGCTGTCCAGGTCTTCGGCCTAGACCAGAAGACCGAGGCGCGAGTCGAACTGGCCCGCTGAGGGAAGCACTTTGGCTGCG
Organism: Mycobacterium ulcerans subsp. shinshuense; assembly: GCF_002355775.1. Classification (NCBI taxonomy): domain Bacteria; kingdom Bacillati; phylum Actinomycetota; class Actinomycetes; order Mycobacteriales; family Mycobacteriaceae; genus Mycobacterium; species Mycobacterium ulcerans. The sequence continues at coordinate 2,373,195 of NZ_AP017624.1, forward strand.
GCTTTCGAGACGCTCACGACGAAAGAAATGCGACAGTCGGCCGCCCGGTTAGGTGCGGCGTTGCTGGCGACAGGCCAACACCATCAACGACGGGCCAACACCGTCAATGGGTCAGGTTGTCGTCCTCCGGTGGGTTCATGAAGCTGTTTCGTAGTTGCCCAATGGAGTTGCGAGAGCTGTCCAGACGATCGAACGAGTTCCAACACCTGGTCGCCATGCTGACTGCGCTTTCTTCCGACGGGGGCCGTCATCGATGAGTCGGTCGAGTTGATGGAGTGCTGCGGGGGTTGCACGGGTGGTGAAGGCGGTCAGGAAGGTGTCGACGAGGTCTGGGCCGGTGATGGTGGGGCAGGCGATGGCAGCGATCGCTAGGCGGGAATGGTCGTCGATGATGTTGAGGATTTCTGCGCCGCTGTGATCGGCGAAATGCCAGTGTGTGACGTCGGGTTGCCAGCGTCGGAGCGGGTCTTGTTTTTCGGGGGAGGGATCAGTCGGGGACCGAGTTGCCGAACAACGTCAGCCGAACACCGACGCGCCTGCCGCTCTGACTCCGTCGGCCTTGGCGTCGGCGGAGGCCTGACGGTCGCCGCCGCATTCCGGGCCAGTAGACCGTCGCGCGCCGCGCGCCGTCGAGGTCGGCCCGTAACCGCGCAAGATCTAATGCTTGGCCCGTCATGGCCCGACATCACAGGACCTCAGGGATTATTCGGGATCCAGAACGAGGGGGCCTCCTTGGCGGCGACGCGCGACACGGTCTCCGTCAGCGACGGATTCGTTGAGGGCGCGCAGCCGATTCAAGCTGATGTGTGCTTGCCCGTTGGACCCGACGGGTCCCGCAGCGGCGGCAGCGATTTCGAACGGGCCGTTGTAGACGACCTCAGGGTGTTCGTCGGACTTGCGCGACAAGCGGAGCACAATCAGGGCCGAGGCATGGTCGTGGGAAGTAGGCCTGATGGCGATGCCGCTGGTGCCGTAGGTGCCCTTGATCTCGACTGCGCGGTGGTCCTCGCTGATCGCATCATGTCCCGGTGTCGACGGCGGCATGAGCGTGATATCGAAGAGCGTCTCGGCCGCAGCTTCTGCCAACGACCCAACGAGGTGTCCGTCGAGGGGAAATTTCCGACCCGGATGCAATAGCTCGAGTTCCTCGACGATCGCGTGCAGGCGGTCGACCAGTGCCGCCGTCCGCTGCATCCGCTCTTCGCGATCCCGCCACTTGCCGCTGGTGGGTGCTGGCATGAGCAGTGTCCTAACTCCAAGGTGCAGTTCGGCCAACACTGCAAACCCTACTGATTTGCCGGTCACCTGAATTGCCCAAGCCTCAGGTTAAAACGACGGGGCGTCCGTCGACCACCACGGCCGTGATGACCAGCTGCGCCATCGACCTGGCTGACCTAGCGAAACGGAGAGATGCTGACGATGTCGCGCGACAGCTGCCAACGATGTCGCGGAATGCGACACGGTCGGCCCGACGAATGAGCGTTTTCGTTTAATGCGTCGCGCTTGAGGTCTGGCCGGTGCGTCACGGTTGTCTGGCCGACCGCACCGAAAACGCGCCCGGCCGCGACGCCACGATTTCCCCACGCCCAATCGTCACCGGACGCCATTGAGCTGCCTTTTCCTCTCGGCAGCGCAGTGCGATCGATTCTTACCGCTGAGATCCGTCTTCCCCGATTCCAGCTTGTCGTCACTGCTCTGGCGTCTGCGTGAGACGAACCCGCGGCGCAGAGCAAAAACGGGCTATCTCAACTTGTGCAACATCGTTGACCTGTGGCCTATCTCTGCAATTGTGGCGGGCAAGCGCACGCGGTTGGTCGGAGGGCACGAGAATGTCATTTGCGATGGTGAGGCCGGAGTGGGTGACCGCGGCAGCATCGGATCTGGCGGGTATCGGGTCATCGGTCGGTGCGGCAAACGCGGCCGCGGCGGGCTCGACCACGGCCGTGCTGGCCGCTGGCGCCGATGAGGTATCGGCGGTGATTGCGGGGTTCTTCGGCACCCACGCACAGGAGTATCAGGCGATCAGTGCGCGGGTGGCGACCTATCACCAGCAGTTTGTGCAAAGCCTCAACGGCTCCGCCGGCGCCTATGCGGCCGCGGAGGCGGCCAGTGCCTCGTCCTTGCAGACCCTCATGCGCGACGCCCTGAACCTCATCAATGCACCCACCAACGCATTGTTGGGACGCCCGCTGATCGGCAACGGCGCCAACGGTGCCCCGGGGACCGGTCAAGCCGGAGGGCCCGGCGGGATCTTGTGGGGTAACGGCGGTGCTGGCGGGTCCGGGGCGCCCGGGCAGTCCGGCGGTGTCGGCGGGGCGGCGGGCTTGTTCGGCAATGGCGGGACCGGCGGCGCCGGCGGTGCGGGCGGCACTGGCGGCGTCGGGGGCCAAGTCAACGCCGAAGGCGTGGTCGGTGCCGGCGGTCCGGGCGGCACTGGCGGCGTCGCGGGCGCGGGCGGCGCGGCCGGACTGTTTGGGAGCCCCGGTCACGCGGGCATTGGCGGGCAGACCGGCACCAATGGCGCTGCCGGCGGCGGCGGTTTCGGATTCCGCGAGGACTTCATCAACAACACCGGTCTGCCCGACAACCAGATCTACGTGACCGAAATCGGCCAGACGACACCCGGCCACTGGGCTTGGATCGACCAGAACGGGGTTGCCCACCCCATCGACCACAACGCCGCCGATGCCCCGGGCCACCTGACGAAGGACGGCGTGAACTACGCCAACATGTCGTTCACTCTCGACCAAGCGGGCAACCTGACGACGCCGTCGGAATTTCAGGGCGGCCGGGTATTCATCTCGATGAAGCAGCCGCTCTACATCGCCATCAGCCCCGGACAACATGGGCTGGGCGGGTCCCGACCCGGCCAACCCGGCCGATCCGAACTACAGCACCGTCTATGACTGGTATGAGATGACCTTCAACAACGGCGCAATCCCGTTCGGCGGCAACACAACACAGGTGGACCAGTTCGGGTTCCCGTTCTCGGTGACGGTGACCCAGGACTCCAGCGGCTTTGCGGGCACCAGCGGCCTGACGCTGTCGCGGGCTCAGGTGTTCCAGCAGTTTGCGACCACGGTCCCCACGGAGTTCCAGTCACTTGTCGTCCACGATGCCACCGGGGACCCGGTGCGGATCCTGTCCCCGCGGACCGCCCAGCCGGGAGGCCTGTCCACCTGCCTTGATCCATCGATCAATGACTTCTGGACGACCTACCAGACCAACCAGTTCAACTACGACGGGCCCGGGTACACGGTGCAGGGCAGCGTCAACGCCAGCGACCAGTTCGTCTACAGCGTGACCCTCACCGGGGGCAGCTCCACGACCTACACGATGGTCAAGCCGACGACGGCGGAAGTCTTCGCCGCCAATGGCCCGTTCGTGGGCACCGCCCAACAGGGTGCGTTCCTCGCCGAACTCGATGCGGCGTTCAACCGGGGTGTCGCGATCTCGCCCGACCAATGGTCCAACGTCGCCGACTACTACCCGACAGGCGGGCGGTGGAACAACTGGGCGGAGTTCTTCCATTCCGACAGCATCAACAACCTGGCCTACGGCTTCCCTTTCGACGACGTGAACAGCCAGAGTTCGGTGCTGATCCTCGACAACTCTCGGCCGCCGACCGAGCTGTCGTTCAACCTTGGGGGCTGATGCCTCCCAAGGCCGGTGCCAATGGGGCCGGGGCATCGGGGGTCTGTGCTGAGACGAAGCCGCGGAACCGAGCCCCGACTGCTCAGATCACCCCGGGTATCAAGGCTTTTCGCTCGGCGGGGTAGTCGGGGAACTTCTCGCGGTACCACTTCTGCGTGGCGAACGCTCGTGGAACCAGATTGCCTGCCGTGATCGCAAAGATGGCACCCCCGGCCAGCGACCAGGTCAGCAGGGCGAACCCGGCCCAGGCGATCAGCTCGCCCAAGTACGCGGGACTGGTGACGAACCGGAACCCGCCGCCGTAGGGGATCTGGTACTCGGTGGCACCCGGGTTTTTCTTGTCCCGCAGATTGCGCACGATCGACTCCGACCAGACCAGCAGGACGAATCCGGCCAGATACACGAGCGTCCCGAGCAGAAACCGCGGATCGGTCAGCCACTTGGTGTCGTACTGATGCCGGTAGTCGTGGCTGAAGAACGCCCCGTTGAGATATCCGTGCATCGAGGTGATCACCATTCCGGCCGCGAGCACCGAGATGTTGAAGCTGCTGCGCTTTCCCGGCACCTGCCTGATCGACAGGGGGAAGAACCAGCCCCGGTTGCCGTAGTGCAGCAGCCAGACGGCCGCAAGCACCAGCGGCGCGGCATCGAATCGTTGTGGGCCGGTGAGATAGAAGATGGCGAACACCACGGTTGCCGGGATCTCCATCAGCCACCAGCCCAGCTTCGGGTTCAGATTCACCCCGCCCGCGGTGGCGCCGAAGCGACCATAGGGACTCTGCATAAACAAGCCGCCGATGATGACCAACGCTGCGACGGCCAGGGCGATCGTCAAGACGGTGTCATAGGTCGTGTTGCCGGTGTTACCAGTTCAATCGAGCTCCTTCCGAGAGCGCCTGGCGCTGCTGAGGACCAACAAGAACACCTTGTACCTCACCGCATCAGCACGGCGCGTGGGGGCCCAGACCCCGCCAGAGGCGCGGGCCTTTGACGGCGCACTCGAGGGTCCATGCCGCACCGGCGCCATCAGGGCGGCCATCAACACCACGGCGTTCGATACCGGTGCGGGCAGCCGCTCGCGAAAAGCTGCGGCGTTACCGTCCGCGCCCCGGCGCACCGACGTGCCCCGGGTTCACCTTGACCTTGGGCAGGTTGATGTTCGGCACCGGGACGTAGGGGATGTTCTCCACCGCGTTGATATTGGGTACGCCAATGTCGACGCTGGTGCAGGCGGACACCCCAACCACGTCGACACAGCCCTCCACGCCGGGGGCGGCGCTGGCGCTGGCGGCGCCCAGCATCGCCGCCGCGGCGGCGGGGGCGGTCGCGAGAATCGCAGCGAGGCTCATCCGTCCGATTCGCATGGCAGTCATCCTTCCGACGGGCCGAGCGGGATCAAAGACCCAACCACTCGGCGCAGGGGTTATTGGCAGCGACCCTTGAAATCAACCAGCGGCTGACGGATGCCCTGCAGGTCGGCTTTCACCGACGGGTTGGCGTCGAGATAGTTCTGCGTGTTCGCGCTCATCGCATCGCGATCCTGGCCCCTGAGACCGGTGAAGAATTCGTTCACGTCGGGATGGTTGAACAGGTAGTCCGTCGTGGCGTTGGAAACACCGGATGCGGTGCGGGCCAGGTCAGCGGCCGTGCAGTTCGCCGGCGGATCCGCAACGGCGATAGCCGCGCTACCGAACAGCAGGGCGGCGCTGAATGCGCCGACTGCGATCCCGCGGTGCACCGCTGGGGCTGAGAGTGACATGGCAACCTCCTTCTGAGGTGTGGCTACGCCAACGACACTTCAGTCGGAAACTGCTGGGCACAAAGCGTCGTCGGTTTGTGTCTCGGGCAAGTCCAACACGGCAACCGTGCAGCTCGGGAGTGCCGAAAGTCCCGTACTGCGACGAAATCCGGGTGGAAGAAGTAGTCACTACCGGTGGATTGCCTCGGTCAGGCCAGTCGGAATAGGTAGGCGAACGCGGTCCGGGTGTAGGCGATCCCTCGCCCCTTGCGGCGAATCGCGTCGGGGTCGGCCGCCGTCGGCGTCTTCGGGGTCAGGTAGCTGTCGAGTGCGTCGGTGTCGAAGCGGTAGTGCTCACCGCGGTGGTGAACGGCGGCCACGAGCTCGAGTCGGGGGTCGAGCGCAGCGAGGCTGGCGTCACCGTGGCTGGTGTTGGCCAGGAAGAGGCCTCGGGGTTTGAGGTAGCGCTGGCGGTGGTCCCACAGTGGGCCTGCGTAGAGCGAGATGAGCAGGTCGAAGTGGGCCTGCGCCAGGCCGAGTGCGGTGGTGTAGTCGGCGTGCAGGAAATTCACATCGGGCTCGACGCCGGGGCGGGTGCGATCCCGCAATTCGGCGACGGCGAATTCGTGACTGGCGAAGTAGCGTGCGGCGCGGCGGTCGGTGTCGACGTAGGTAACCGAGGGGATCGCCGTCGAGGGCGAGATGTCGAGATAGCAGCCCGGATACAGTGCCTTCGCCGGCGCCCAGGCCGCTGCGAAGGTTGCGAACAGCCCGGATCTGTCTCCGATGCTCTGCCGGTAGGTCGCCCACGAGGGACCCGCCAGCGAGCGCTTTCCTTGAGGCGGCGGGTTCATGCGATCTCGTCGGGGCGTTCGACGAGTTCGCCGTTGCCGAACTTTGCCCCAGCGCGGACCAGCGCAACCAGATGCGGTGCGTTGACCGCGCGCCAGCGCGACCGGGTGGCCCCGATCAGCCTGTCGTCCCGGTCGCCGGAATCAGAGATTGCGCTGAGCACCCGACGTGCCTTCCCGACCAGCGTTGGCGCGCCGGTCTAGCTTGGAATCATCAAATCGGTCATCCGGGAAGGTACGCGCCTTCCCCCGGCGATCGACAAGTTTCAAGCATTGCTCGTACGAGTGCGAGGAGCGCCCATGCGCGGCAGACGAGGACTTCAACTGATCGCCATCGCCGGGGTGGCGGGCTTGGCGGCGTGCAGCAACACGGCAACCAACCCGCCCACGGGCCGCGGCAATGCATCGACACCGGCGGGGCCGCCGTCGATCACCAGCGAGCCGTTCGGTGAGGTCGATGCGACCCCGGTGAGCCGCTACACGCTCAACAGCGGGCGCGGAATGCGGGTGCGAATCCTGACTTACGGCGGCATCATCCAGTCGATCGAAGTCCCCGATCGCACCGGACGTATCGGCAATGTGGTGCTGGGCTTTCCGACCCTGGCCGGCTACCTGAACAACACCGGATCCGCCAAGACCTACTTCGGCGCGATCATCGGCCGCTACGGCAACCGGATCGCCGGGGGAGTCTTCGCGCTCGACGGCCACGAGTATCACCTGCCCATCAACGACGGCGGTAACAGCCTGCACGGCGGCACCGCCGGATTCGATACCAAGGTGTGGCAGGCCAGTGTGGAAAAAGGCGGTGACAGCGTGGGCTTGAAGCTCCACTATGTCAGTCCCGCAGGAGAAATGGGCTTTCCCGGGGCACTGAGTACAACGGTCACCTACACCCTGGATCAGAACAATCAACTGCGCATCAACTACCACGCCAGCACCGACGCGCCGACCGTGATCAACCTGACCAATCACAGCTACTTCAACCTGGCCGGTGAGGACGCACTTGACGTCTACGGCCACAAGGTCACCATCCATGCCGACAACTACACGCCATTCGACTCCACCCTGATCCCGACCGGGCAGATCACCGCGGTGCGGGGTACGCCGTTCGATTTCACGTCACCGACCGCGATCGGCGCGCACATCACCGACAATGACCCGCAACTGTTGCTGGCCCACGGCTATGACCACAACTGGGTGATCAACCGCGCCGACAACACCGAATTGATCCAGGGCTCCGGCGTTGTTGATTAGCAGGCTTGTGAGCTGGGGAATTGTGGATTGAGGAGGTCTAGGCGGCGGTTGGCGGTCAAAGCGGTGATCCGGCAGGCTTCGGCGATGTTGTCGGCGCCGTTGAGGCGGTGCAGATTGATCGCGGTGTTGCGTAGCGTTGCTAGGACCTGTGCGCCGTTTCCGGTATGTGCCCTTTGACGGTCTTCGTCGAAGGTGACGTCGCGTATCCAGTGCAGGCTGTTCTCGATTCCCCAGTGTTGACGCATCCAGGTCATGATCGCGGTAGGGCGGGCGTGCTCGAACGGCAGGCTGCAGATGGCATAGACCACCTCCACGCTGCGCTGGTCGGTGGCGGTGATCAAGCGTTCACGAGTGATCCGGATGATTTGTTTTGCGTAGGGGAAGCCGATTCCTCGTGCAGCGGTGATGATTTGCAGGGTGCGGGTCTCGACACGGCCGTGGCCGCGGGAGTCGTCGGTAGCGGCTGCGGGCACCTCGGCCCAGGGCAGCGCGGTGATACGCGCAAGTATTTTGGCTTGGTTGGACTTGACGATCATCAGGTAGTGCGACTTCAAGGTGGCGCAGATCAACTTCGCGGTGACGACCTGGGTATGCATCGCATCCACGGTGACCAGCCACCGCAAGCTACCCGGCAGCAGCGTGAGCAGGGCACGTACGCAGGGAATTTCATTGCTTTTCTCGGCGACAGCGAGTTGACCGAGCACCAATCGGGCACGGTGGGCGAACACCGACACGAGATGCGTGGCTGTCGCTTTGGCGCGTAAAGCACCACGCAGCATCTTGCCGTCCAACGCGATCGGCACCAATCCACTGGGGTCGCTGCTAGCCACGTGTGCAGTGAAGTAACTGCCCATCCTGGCGTTGAGGTCGGCGGGGTCTAGCCGAGACAAAACAGCGCGGAAGGTCTTCTCACTGGGCCGCCGGAACCGGACCCCTAATTGGGCCAACACATCATCGGGAGCGGTGGCCGCCCATGTGGCAAAACCAGCATAGCCGCGCATCCCCGCGGCAGTGGCCAGAACCGCGATCGCCAACAAAGCCATCAGCGAATACCTCCGACCGCGTGGGTCCCTCGGGTCTGGCACCGAGGCCAACACATCGAGAAACTCCGATCCGATGAGCTCGCTGCGCTCACCAGGACTCCAGCGGTCGAACACCTCTGGAACCGACGACACAGGCAATACTGAAACGGTAGGCACGGGCAACTCCAGACCAACGACGAACAGTAACCAACTCGATCGTTCTCCAGATAGCCCGTGCCTACATTCCGGCCCCAATAGCGCGGCACCAAAGATCATCAACCCAGCTCACAAGCCTGCTAATCAACAACGCCGGAGCCCTGGGTGAGGAAGGCGCGTGTCTGCACCACGTTGCCGAAACCGATGCCCAGCTCGCCGAGCACAATCTCGAGGTTGTGCATCACATTGCGGGTCTGGGCCTCGATCCCGTCCGGTAGCGGCTTCGCGTGGTCGTCGGGATAGTTGGGCATCTGCCCGGTGATCCATAACCAGCCGTCGCTTTCGACAACATGGCTATACGGTGCACACGCGTCAGGCGCCGCGTCGAACATCATGAATGTAGGAATACCCATAGCCTTGCCTCCGCTGCGAATTGTTTGAAAGGCGCGCAATTTGTGGTGGGCTTTTCCGAGCGTAACAGGCCGCCGGTACCGGATGGTATGCGTCGATGACGCAATTGCCGACACCGGAAGGCGCCGCGTCGGGTATCTCGCAACCGGTCCGACGTGGTGCTGGGCGGATCGACCACGCGATCTTGTGTTGCAGGCGTGAGACGGATTGCTGGGGCATTCGGCCTGTTCGCCCAGGTTGGACCGAAGTCGTGAGACACGGCAGGGCGGCCGCCGCCCGGAACCCATGTCAGGTTTGCTGATTGGTCGCGGGGATGGGCTGATATCGATTTAAAATGCTTGGTGAAGGCGCCATTAAAGCCGCCGCAACCCGCCGTCGAGAACCAAGGAATGAATTGAGACGTGTTGTGCACCAATCGGATAATTTTGGCAGGATCCGATGTGGTGATCGAGAGTCGAAAGCCGGTTCGCGGCGAACTTACACACTGGTTGTGAGTTTGCTGGCAACGCTGGGATCTGGACGTTCCCGTGGCGTTGGGGAGGCACGTTGACCGCGGACGGGACTTGTGAGAGCGATGTGCCCGCCGAGGTTGTGCAGCTGTTTTTGAGCAGCGCTTGAGCCGCGTGTGATCCGGTGTTGCGCAGGGCCGTCGAGTCGATGCCGGAACCGTTGGCGACGATGGCCGGCTACCACCTTGACTGGTGGGATATCGATAGATCCGCCCTAGCAGGATCGTCGGGCACGTTCGTTCGCGCCGCCCTGGTCTGGGCGGCCGCCGCGGCCTGCGGCGGTGATGCCGGCAACGCGGCGCCGATTGCGGCGGCGGTGGAGTTGGTGCACAACGGCACGTTGCTCCATGACGACGTGATGGCTGGGGAGGTGACCCGCGGCGGCAGGCGCGCGGTGTGGAGTATCTGGGGCATCGACAACGCGATCCTGTTGGGAGATGCGTTGCAGACTGCGGCTATTCGGACCCTGACCGACCTGCCTGACCCGGGCGTGGCGGTCCGGGCGGTCATGCGGTTGGAGACGTCGTGCCTGGACTTGTGTATCGGCCGGTTCGAGGATTGCGCATTCGAATGCGGTCAAGCCGGCCCGGTCGACAGTTACGAGCGGATGGCCGCAGGCAAGACCGCGGCCTTGATCGGTTGTTGTTGCGGTCTAGGCGCTTTGGCCGCCGATGCCGGCGATGCCACGATTGCGGCGTTGGAACGGTTCGGCCGTGAATTGGGTCTGGCGTTCCAATGCGTCAACGACCTTGGCCGCCGTAACGCGACACTGACGGTGGCGGCCGCACTGAACTCACGATCCGAAGCGGCCATCGAACCGGCGGCGCTCTGCCACTCCGGCAGTTTCATGGCAACCGGTGACATCGATCGCGCCGCAACCCTTGTCGACGTTGCCGCGGGACGCCACGCCGTGCAGCGATGCGCCGATCAACGCATTCAAGCGACTGTCGCGGCACTGCCCGATGCCGTGCGATCCCGCGATCTGATCGCGTTGTCGCAACTGATCTGCTGCCGGGAGCGCTGATGGCCGGGGAAAACGCCGTGGACATCGCCAGTTTTCGGCGCAACTCCCACGACGAGGTGCTGGACAACCTCACCAAAGGCATTGTTGGCGTGTTGCAGGATGCATTTGCCGACTCGCCGTGCCGCGACTTCTTCCTGTGGTGCTCGTCGCCGCAGAGTCCGGCGCAGCCCGAATGGCTGCGTCTCAGCGGCAGCGGAGCCACGCATGCGATGACGGAAAAGGTACTTCTGTACTCAATGGAGGACGCCCACGCCGAGCACCTGCTGGGACAAAGCCCCGCCCTAAACACGTACCTGGCTTTCGACGCTGTCGCCAACGATCTGGGCATCGGGCTCGGCATGGATCCTCGCCTCGACGGCCCCCACGAACGGCTGCGGCGCAAACTTGCGATCGATGTCAATCACGCGGCCATCCGTGCGCTATCGAGGCCAAGGCCCGCAGCGCCGATGTTGCTCGCCGATAGCCGCGCGAGCGCTCGTCGCATCGACTTCTTGATTCAGACGCCGAGTGGAGCTGCCTATTCACAGCTGGTCAAGGCCTTCAACGCACAATGCGGCCGGAATGTGCGAGCTGACGTGCGCGCCGCGCTGTGGCCGCTGCTCGTCGGCAACATCATCGCCGCTCGCGGGGTGCTGCGCGCCATCAGGGGACTGCGCTACGCCGAACCGGTGCGGCGCTATCTGCTCGGGCGCTACACCGGCGTCAATCGGATGATCGGCACGGGACTCAGGGGCGGAATCGGCCAGCGGCTGGAAAGCAGCGCCGATGCGATCTTGGCCTCCACCACCCTGGGGTACTACATCGCCTTCCTGCTGGACACACCCGAGTACCGCGACGTGCCGATGGAAGAGATCGATCTGCTCTTGTTCCGCGCACTTTCAGCGTGCAATCGTCTCGTCTGCCTGCTGAGCGACATCGGGCCCGAGTTGTTGAAGAATCAGTCCGGCCGTGAGGATCTGGCGAATCGGATCACCGATGCCACAGCGGCAACGGATTCCAGGTTCGATGAGGTGTTGGCCCGCGTGTGCGCCGACGACCCGATGACCACACGCTTGGAGAAGGACCTCACGCGCCGCCAAACCAATCTGGCTCTCGACTCGCTACATGCCTTGCCGGTGGCCAAGGCGGCGCCGGCCTTCGTCAAGCGATTGAACTATTTTGCCCATGCCTATGGCACGGCGGAGCGGTCGCTGATCGACGCATGTCAGGGTCTGCACCACCTCACTGGGCGTTCCGAGATTTCCAAGCTCGTCCTCAACTTCTTCAGCTTTCACGACTCGGACTACGCGAATTCATACAACTTGGTCGCCGGCGGATACAGCGGGGTTTCGCTGCGCATGGTCCCACCGGCCTAGATCACCGTACCCGCGAAGCGCTTGCCAGAGGCCGGCCGGTCTCAGCCGGGCCGGTGGGCGCAAAGATGCGGCGACATCACGTCGTTGAAGGTCTGCGGGTTTTCCAGGAATGGGAAGTGCGTGCCACCCCGCCGTCCCGGGACCCGGGCAAATTGCGCGCCGGGGATCTGCCGCCACATCCATCGTTGGGAAGCGATCGGCACATTGACCGAGTCGCCGGCCAGCACCAGCGTTGGCAAGCCGATGTGCGCCATCAGCCCGCGCCAGTCATGGGTTGCCACGTCAAAGATCAGGTCGGCGGCGCAGCGGCGGTCCAACGTCTGGCCTTGCTCCACGAGCCAGGCCAATTCATCTGCTCCGATGCCTTCGGAGACAACCTCGGTGACGAAGTCCGGACGCGGGTCATCGCCATCGGCGCACAGCCGATCAGTGAACGCGAACAGTCCGGTGGGGTCCATCGTCGCTCCGGCCTCGAGAGCCTGGGCACCGGTCCACGCGGGATTTCTTAGCGCGCAGGGCATCTGGTCGACCAGCAGCAGCGAGGCGAGCCGTTCGGTACCGAATAGCTCGAGGTAGGACCAGATCACCGCGCACCCCATCGAATGTCCGAGCAGATGGACCTGATCGAGTTGGTGCGTCTGCAATACGGTTCGCAGGTCGGCGGCAAGGCGGTGGATGTGATAGCCGAGCTGGGGGGTTGACGAACGACCGTGCCCGCGATGATCGATCGCCAGCACCCGCCATGTGTGCGACAAACCAGCCAGCTGATGGCGGAAGATCTGCGCGGTGAGCGACCAGCCGGGCAACAACACCAAGGCCGGGCCCTCGCCGGCCGCCGTGTGGCCGATCACGGTGCCGTCGTTGCAGACGGTTTCTCCCACTTCGATCCGGTGGGGCTGCGCAGCGGATTCCATAAGCTTCGACCCTAGGGCCGAGATTCGATCAACCGGGTGAATTTCTTGCGACCGACGTTCACCGCACATCCGGGCCAGTGCCGGCCGATTCGGATAGCGGTGGGCGGTGTGTACATCGCGCCGACGTTTATGTGGCCGGCGCCGAGGGTATTTCAACTGCACCTGCAAACCCCCTTGGAGGACAGATGACTATCACCGGCGTTATCACTGATATTCTCATCGGCACGGTAATCGGCGTGCTCGGCCGACTCGTCGTGCCAGGCCGACAATCCATCGGAGTGCTCGTCACCATCCTGGTCGGCATCGTCTCCGCGTTCATCGGGACCGCGATCGCAACGGCTGTCGGAATCCCGACCGCGACCAGTGGCGTCGACTGGCTCGAACTGCTGGTCTAGGTCATCGTGGCCGCTGTTGGCGTGGCCGCGGTTGCCTCGCTGATGGGCAGGCGGCACTCCGTCCGGCATCACCGGCGGTCGCCGTTCCGGACTGCTGCACTGACAGCCAGCCGACCCGTAATCCCGGCTGATCGTCTACGGCCGGGATTACGGCAGTCCTGCACCGGCTCCGACGACACCGCGGCGGTCAATAGTCGCTAATGGTGATGCCGCCCAAGGTTATTCAAGGGGGTACCTTGGGCGGCATCCAGTGCGGACGGGAGTGCTCGCCGCGCAGGTGTCGGCCACTCGCCGGCGAGCCGGGCAGTCAGTCCGGGCGGGACCCAATGGTCACCGCGGCGATGTTCCAGATATCGTCGCAATATTCGGCGATCGCCCGATCTGAGGAAAACTTCCCGCTGTATGCGGAGTTGAGAATCGACTTGCGAGTCCAGCTTTCGGTGTCTTGCCAGGTGTTGCTGACTTGCTGCTGGGCGCGCAGGTAGTCGGCGTAGTCGGCATTGACCAAGAACGGATCCCGCTCGCTCAGGTTGGCGATCAGCGGCGCAAACACCTCGGGGTCACCGCCGGAGAACGCTCCCGAACCAATCAAACCCAAGAGCCGCCGAGAGTTCCGCGTTTTCGCGGATGTAGTCCCGGGGACGATAGCCCGCGGCCGAAACCCGCTGCACGTCCTGGACGGTCAGGCCGAACAGGAAGAAATCCTGCGCGCCCACCTGCTCGCGGATCTCGACGTTGGCCCCATCGAGGGTGCCGATGGTCAGTGCACCATTCATCATGAACTTCATGTTGCCCGTGCCGGATGCTTCCTTGCCGGCCGTGGAGATCTGCTCGGAGAGATCGGCCGCCGGATAGATCATCTGGCCGCTTTGCGCATTGAAGTTCGGGATGAACGCGACCTTCATCCGGTCGTTGACGTCGGGATCGGAGTTGACGATTTCCGCGACGGAGTTGATCAGTTTGATGATGAGTTTGGCCATGATGTAGCCGGGTGCCGCCTTGCCGCCGAAAATGTATGCGCGCGGAGCGGTTTCCAGATCCGGATTGAGCTTGAGCCGGTGGTAGGCGGTGATGATGTGCAGCACGTTGAGATGCTGGCGCTTGTATTCGTGGATGCGCTTGACCTGGATGTCGAAAAGCCAGTCCGGGTCGAGCTCGATATCGGTGCAGGACCGCACATAATCCGATAGCCGGGCCTTGTTGGTTCGTTTGACGGCCCGCCACCGCTGCTGAAACGCCGGATCACCGGCCAACGGCGCCAGCTCGCTCAAGCGGTCCAGGTTGCGCAACCACCCAGGGCCGAGTGTTTCATCGAGCAGTTTGCGCAGGCCGGGATTGGCCAGGGCAACGAATCGGCGCGGGGTCACCCCGTTGGTCTTGTTGCTGAATCGCTGCGGCCACATCTCGTAGAAGTCTTTGAGCACAGTGGTTTTCAACAGCTCGGAGTGCAGGGCCGCGACACCGTTGACCGCGTGGCTGCCCACGGTCGCCAGATGCGCCATGCGGATGCTGCGGTCGCCGTCCTCGCCGATCAGCGACATCCGCCGGACCCGGTTCTCATCGCCGGGAAACCGTGCCCGTACCTCGTCGAGGAAACGCCGGTTGATCTCGTAGATGATCTCCAGATGTCGCGGCAGGAACCGTTCAAACATCGACAGGGGCCAGGTTTCGAGAGCTTCCGGCAACAGGGTGTGATTGGTGTAGGCCAGCGACGCCACGGTGATCCGCCAGGCCTCCTCCCAATCCAGGTCACGTTCATCGACCAGCAGCCGCATCAGCTCGGCCACGGCGATCGAGGGGTGGGTGTCGTTGAGTTGAATCGCCACGCGGTTGGGCAGCTCCTGCACGGGCAAGCCGGCGAAGTCCTCGAGCAGGTGCAGGATGTCCTGCAGCGAACAGGACACAAAGAAGTACTGCTGGGCCAGCCGCAGTTGTTTGCCGACTTCCGGCTCATCGTTGGGGTAGAGCACCTTGGTGACGGTTTCGGACACCACCTGGTCATCGACCGCCCGGTAGTAGTCGCCGGCGTTGAACGCATCCAGCGCCAGTGACTGGATGGCCCGGGCGCTCCACAGCGTGAGGGTGTTGCAGGTGTTGACTCCGTAGCCCTGAATGGGCGTGCCGTAGTAGACGCCCTTGACCGCGCGCTGGGGAATCCAGCGCACCCGGTATCTGTCCCGCTCATCGATGTAGGACTCGGTGCGGCCGCCCCAGCCGACCCGGTAGTTCAGTTCGGGTTTGACGATCTCCCAGGGATTGCCGTCGGCCAGTCAGTTGTCGGTCTTCTCCACCTGCCAGCCGTCGCGGATCTCCTGGTCGAAGATGCCGAACTCGTAGCGGATCCCGTAGCCGACCGCCGGGCGCTGCAGGGTGGCCAGCGAGTCCAGATAGCAGGCCGCGAGCCGGCCCAACCCTCCATTGCCCAGGCCGGGCTCCTCCTCGCAGGCCAGTACCTCGTCAAAATCTTGCCCCAGCGCGGTCAGCGCGGCGCGCGCCTCCTCCTCGATCTGCAGGTTGAGCAAGTTGTTGCCCAGGTGCGGGCCGAGCAGAAACTCCGCCGACAGGTAACAGGCCACTTTGCGGGAGAGATCCAGATAGGTCTGGGTGGTCTCGATCCAGCGCTGCTGCATCCGATCGCGCACAGCCAGCGCGAGCGCGCGGTAGTAATGCTTGGGCTCCAGCAGGGCCGCGGGACGCCCGAGCGAATAGCGCAGGTGGTCTTCAATCGCCTGACGCAGGGCATCGGAACTCATTCCGGTGCGCACATCGCCGACATTCGTGGCTGCGGTGGCCGCCTGGGCCGCGGGCAGAATGACATCACTCATGGTCGCGCTTCCCCCATTGGTTTCCAGCCGTCCTGATGCCTGCGAGTATCGCACCGGAGCGTGAATCGCTTCATGAATATCTGACGCCGCGACACCGCCGCGGCAGCACGGCGATGGCGGGCAGCGCCGAATCGATCATTCCCGCGGCGTCGGCTTCATCGACCCGATGAAGTAGGTCTTCTGGCCGGTCGGGTATCCGCCGCCGTCGGTGGCGATATGCACGTGGTCGTAGTGGTTGAGCGTTTCGGAGCCGTAGTCCGCCGTCCAGCTCGGCGCTCCGATGCCCGGGTAGATCTTCTGCCTCCAGATCACGTGAAGCACACCCCAGCGCTTGGCGTTGGCCAACGCGTAGCCGGCGATCTGGTTGCCCAGCTCGATTCCCTCGGGGCTGGCGTGGTCGGGGATCATCACGTCGATGGCCAACCCGTTGGGATGCCACTTCAACGGATCCTGCCGGAACCCGCCGATGGTGGTGATCTGGGGAAACAAGACGCTGATGGCGCGGGCCGCCCAGATGGTCTTGACCTGCAACCCACTTTCCGGCGCGACACCGGAGGGCAGGGAGAACTGGAATTCCTGAGCTGCCACCGGCGCGTTCGCCGCCAGCGACTGGGCCTCCACCGGACTGGCGGTGTGCGGCGCGCTGACCGGTGCGGGTGCCGGGGATGCGGGGGACACCGGAGCGGCCGCCGGCGGCTCGACGCAACAGGGAGGCTTGGCGTTCTGGGCGTAGATCATGGCGGCCGACAAGGCCAGCGAGGCCGTGAATGCCAACCACCGGCCCCGGCCATTGCCGAAGACGTTAATGCCCACGAAACAGCACTCTAGTGTCGGGTGGGACGGATGGGACAGTGTTTTGGTCGTTGGTTTTCTGGCTTTGTGCGCCGGCGGATGCTCGACCGGATCGGGCCGGTGCCGCCCGCGGTCTGGTCAGAACTGCGACGGTCCATAATCGGCTTCGACGCCAAAGCATCGGCACCGGTTGGTCGATGACGGCGGTTTGTTCGGGATCAGCTTGAACCAGAACCGGTTTCGGGGTCAGTCGCTTCAGGAACGGGGAGTCGCATGTGTACACGCATTCTCTACAGGACCGGCACGGGGACCTACGTCACCGGACGCGGCATGGACTGGAACGACCTGGACATGCAAACGGACTGCTGGGTGTTTCCCCGCGGCATGCGCCGCGACGGCGGGGTGGGGGCGGGGTCGATCACGTGGACCTCAAAGTACGGCTCGGTGATCCTGAGCATCTACGACCTGGCGACCTCCGACGGCGTCAACGAAGCGGGGATGGTGGGCAACCTGCTCTACCTGACCGAGTCCGATTACGGCGACCAGGGCGCGCGGTCCAAGCCGACGATCTCGGTGGGGGCCTGGGTGCAGTACCTGCTCGACAATTTCGGCACGGTCGCTGAGGCGGTCGAGGCGATGAGTGCCGATCCGATGACGGTGGTCTCGGCCGACGCGCCGAACGGACGTGCCGCCTCGGTGCATGTCGCGTTGTCCGAAGCCGGTGGCGATTCGGCGATCTTCGAGTACCTCGACGCCAAGCTGGTGATCCACCACAGTCGTGACCACACGGTGTTGACGAATTCGCCGGTATTCGAGCAGCAGCTCGCCATCAACACCTACTGGGATCTGATCGGCGGGCACAACATGCTGCCCGGAACCATCACCTCCGCGGACCGCTTTGTGCGCGCCAGCTACGCCCTGAAGGCGTCACCGCAATTCAGTGATCGGCGCCAGGCGGTGGCGGCGGTGTTCTCGCAGATGCGCTCGATCGGAGTACCGCTGGGCATGAGTGACCCCGACAAGCCCAACATCGCGTCCACGTTATGGCGATCGGTGGTCGACCACGACGCTCGGCGCTATTACTTCGACTCGGTGATCAACCCGTCGGTGATCTGGGTCGATCTCGACAAGGTCGATCTGACGCCCGCCGCGCAACCGATGAAGCTCACCGTCGGTGTCCCCGACGATCAGGGCGGCGATGTGTCGCAGAAGTTCGAGCCGGCCGCGCCGTTCCACTTCCTGGCACCGAGTCCGCGCTGAGCGCTGCGCCGCCTCGCGGCCCGACTCGGCGGCGGTGCCCGGCCGGATTCGGGCTACTCGTCGCCATTGGGTTGAGCAAATTCATCGGCGGCTAGTCTGTTGTTATAACTGGCTTACATTTGCCCTATAAATGTCCAACGAATCTGTGCGTCTTCGAGAGGTAGCGATATGCCTGTTCCGTCATCCGCGGTCTTCGAGCGTCTACTGAGCCTTGCCGCGATCAAGGACGTCGATGCTCGTCCGACCCGGACCATCGACGAGGTCTTTACTGGCAAACCGTTGACCACCATCCCGGTCGGCACCGCCGAAGACGTCGAGGCAGCGTTTGCCGAAGCTCGCGCGGCACAGGCCAACTGGGCGAAGCGTCCGGTCAGCGAACGCGCGGAGGTCATCCGCCGCTACCGCGATCTGGTCATCGAGAACCGCGAGTTTCTGATGGACCTGCTGCAGGCCGAGGCGGGCAAGGCGCGCTGGGCGGCGCAGGAGGAAGTCGTCGACCTGGTGGCCAACGCCAACTACTACGCACGCGTGTCCGCGGGCCTGCTAAAGCCCCGCACGGTACAGGCGCTGCTGCCCGGGATCGGCAAGACCACGGTCGGCTACCAGCCCAAAGGCGTGGTCGGGGTGATTTCGCCATGGAATTACCCCATGACGCTCACGGCGTCGGACTCGGTTCCCGCGCTGATCGCGGGTAACGCGGTGGTGCTCAAGCCGGACAGCCAGACGCCGTACTGCGCACTGGCGTGCGCCGAGCTGCTGTACCGGGCCGGCCTGCCGCGCGCGCTGTATGCGATCGTGCCGGGCCCGGGCTCGGTGGTGGGTACCGCGATCGCCGATAACTGCGACTACCTGATGTTCACCGGTTCGTCGGCGACGGGCAGCCGGCTCGCCGAGCACGCCGGCCGTCGGCTCATTGGTTTCTCGGCCGAACTGGGCGGCAAGAACGCGATGATCGTGACGCGCGGCGTCAACCTCGACAAGGTGGCCAAGGTGGCCACCCGCGCCTGCTTCTCCAACGCGGGCCAATTGTGCATCTCGATCGAGCGGATCTACGTCGAGAAAGACATCGCCGACGAGTTCACCCGCAAGTTCGGCGATGCGGTGCGAAGCATGAAGCTCGGTACCGCCTACGACTTCTCGGTCGACATGGGCAGCCTGATCTCCGAGGGACAGCTCAAGACCGTGTCCGGCCACGTGGATGACGCAACGGCCAAGGGCGCCAAGGTGATTGCGGGTGGCAAGGCTCGACCCGATGTCGGGCCGCTGTTTTACGAGCCGACCGTGCTGACCGATGTCACCCACGAAATGGAATGCGCGGACAACGAAACGTTTGGGCCGCTCGTCTCGATCTACCCGGTTGCCGACGTCGAGGAAGCCGTTGAGAAGGCCAACGACACCGAATACGGGCTCAACGCCAGCGTATGGGCGGGCTCGTCCGCCGAGGGGGAGAAGATCGCCGCCCGGTTGCGGTCGGGAACGGTGAACGTCAACGAGGGCTATGCCTTCGCCTGGGGAAGCCTGAGCGCACCGATGGGCGGCATGGGAATCTCTGGGGTCGGCCGCAGGCACGGCCCCGAGGGGCTGCTCAAGTACACCGAATCGCAGACGATCGCCACCGCGCGGGTATTCAACCTCGATCCGCCGATGGGCGTCCCGCCCACCCTCTGGCAGAAGTCGCTCTTGCCGATCGTGCGCACGGTGATGAAGCTGCCCGGGCGGAAGTGACCGCTAGCCGCCGCTGGTTGCCGTCGCGGCTTGGGGTGGCCAGGCGAACGCATCCACCCCGGTGTCGATCTGTTGGCGGGTGCGCTTGTCCAGATCGGTGATGACCAGCGGCTTGCCCGGTGAGCTCTCCAGGTAGGCGACCACGTCGCCGGCTCCCCACCGGGGCCCCTGGACCTCGGCGGCGACGTTGGCGGCAATCGTTTGCGGCGCGCCGCCCGAGACATCGAGAACCTGCAGGCTTTTCGACGATTCGCCTTCGCCGCTTCGGGTTTCGGTGAAAGCCAGCTCGCCGGAGGACAGCGCCGCGAGATCGGAGTAGTAGGAGCCGGCTCTGGCGAACACCGTCCTGGGAGCTCCGGCCGGATCGGTGCCGGTGCCGCCGGGTGCGGCGGCGGAATAGATGCCACCGTCGCGAAGCGCAAACGGGATCTCGGTGAAGTTCGGACCGGAGGCATCGCCGTTGGTGAACAGGATCGACCGACCGTCGCTGCCGTAGGCCACCGAATACGCGTTGGTGTCCATCGCGACCGGAGCCGAGGCCGCGCCGACCTCGAGGGCATTGACGTCGATGGGGGACACGTCGCTGCGCGCGTTCGCCCACGCGATGTGGTTGCCGTCCGGCGCCCACGCATATTGGTCGGCCGCGGCCGGGCGCTGCGGCGGCGACAGCACCGAGCCGGTGTCGGCGGCCGCGACGATCAGCAGGCCGCCGGCCATGGTGCCGTTGCTGTCGTTCTGCAGGAACGCGATCTGCTTGCCGGTTGGTGACCAACGCGGGTTGACGATCTGCCCGAGTCGATGCCCGGGGGGCGGCGGGAGGGCGGCGGGGTCCACGAGTCGGTGGGGCGCCCCCGCCGGCGCATCCTCAGCCAGGTCGAGCACCCACAGCTCACCGCCGTAGTCCGAGGCGCTGTTCTTGTGGACATAGGCCACCCGCGTGCCGTCGGGGGACGGCGCCGGCTGCGTGTCGGCCGGTCCGTCGGTGAGCTTGCGTCCGGGGGTTCCGGCGGGATCGCTCACATACAGCGAACCCGCCTTGGCATAGAACAGCGCCGGCATCGAGGTTCCAGTGTTGGCGGTGGAGCGCTTGCTTGACGGCGGTGACCCCGAATCGGCCGCTGGACTGCAGGCCGCCACCATCAGTACCACAAGGTATGCCACTATCGGGGCGGCTGAGCGACGCCAGGCCATGCATCCCACCTTATCGGTTCCCGGAGGCTGCGCATGCGGTGAACAGCGGCGCGGGCGTCATCGGTGGGTGCTTCGGCCGTACCGCCGTTGCGCGCGTCGGTGTTTGGAACTAGCGTTGACGGGCGAGCCGAAATCATCTGCTGTACAACGGAGTTCCGTCGCGGGAACGGATGCCCGACGAGGCCGCGTGGCAGCGGGTTTCGGCATCGGGCGCGAAAGTTCAACGAGGACAGGGGCCTTGTCGCGGTCCGCTGTTTCGCCCGCGCGAGGTCACCTCGCGACCATACGATCCGAGCAGTAGCTAAAAGTCGCGCCGTATACTCATCGGCGTCACCGAGGGCAGGTCACCCGCGGAAATCACGGTCTTTGCGACCTGTGTCAATGCCTGGAACAACGCGTCCAGCTCGGCGTCGTCGAGACCGTCAAAGGCGCGCAGCGCCAGCGCATCGGTGGTGTTCTCCAGGTGCTCATGCAATTCGCGCCCGGCGGGCGCCAACGATCCTTCTTCGGTGAGCAGGCCGCGGCCGACCAGGCTGTTGACACAGGCTTGCCACTCGGCGTCGTCGTAGTGGCGGGTTAGTTTCATGTAGTCGTTGGGGACTCCGTCGGCCGCGCAGTGGAACACATTTGACTCGCGTCCGGAGACGCCGGCGGCCACCAGCACCGCTACGTGGCTGTCCCCGCGATGCTCGCGCAGCAGGGTCGTTGCGTGCCACAGCGCCGCGACCGGATCCTCTGGCCACGGCAGGGCGCGATTGGCGGCAAACAATGCGCGCCCCTCCAGCGAAGCCCGGCTGGCGGCGCTGCCGGCCAGCCGGCCAGCGCTGCGCACGTTGTCGTCGTCGGTGAGCCCGTAACGCCGTAGGGCAGCCACCGCCGAATCTTGGCGAGCCTGCAGCGCCAGCCGCGGCTCGGCGATGTCCCAGGCCGCGTGCAGGGCCTTGGCCACCCGTGCGGGTGCGAAGTTGTAGAAGGCGGCTGTCACGACCTCCGGCGCCACCTGGCCCAGCGGGGCCGATCGGGCGGCGAAATAGCCCATCCAGAATCCGCGGTACCCAAGGTTGGCCAGGGCTGCCCGGGTCTCCGAAGCAAAATATGTGACGGCGTGGATGGGTTCGAAGCGATCGTATAAACGCCGGGCCAACTCGGGTGTGCGTTGCATTCCCGAAGCTAACCACTTGGTGGCGCCCCGCGGGAGCGCACCCGCCCCGACGGGTCCCGCGGCGGCCGCCAGCACCGTGATCGCCCGGACTCGGGTCGGAAGGTCGCCTACGAGTTTTGCCGATTGATTGGCTAATGTCGCTGGACGGCGCCTTTGGTTCCGGTGAGCCCGCGGTATGTCCCGGCACCGAAGACGTCGCGCTCGAGGCCTGTCGATACGCGCCGGTGCGTACCCGACTGCCCACCCAGAAACGGAGTCAGCGATGAGCGCACGCGCGCAAACCGGGACCATCTCGACGCACGTACCTGCACGGCTGGACCGGTTGCCGTGGGGACGATTCCACTGGCGCGTCGTGATCGGGCTTGGCGGCGTGTGGGTCCTCGACGGGCTCGAAGTCACCATGGTCGGCAACGTGTCGGCGCGGCTGACCGAGCATGGCAGCGGGATCAACCTGACGCCCGCGCAGATCGGCGTGGCGGCGTCGTTCTACATCGCCGGGGCCTGCCTGGGGGCACTGTTCTTCGGCCACCTCACCGACCGCTTCGGGCGGCGCAACCTGTTTCTGTTGACCCTCGCGGTGTACCTGACGGCCACCGTGGCCACCGCATTCGCCTTCGCACCTTGGTATTTCTTCATCGCGCGTTTGTTCACCGGCTCCGGCATCGGGGGAGAGTACGCCGCGATCAACTCGGCGATCGACGAACTGATACCCGCCCGCGTGCGCGGCCGCGTTGACCTGATCATCAACGGCACCTATTGGCTGGGTTCGGCCGCTGGAGCGGCCGGGGCGCTGGTCCTGTTGGACACCTCGAATTTCGCGCCCAACATGGGGTGGCGGCTTGCCTTCGGCTTGGGTGCCATCTTCGGCATCTTTGTGCTGCTGGTCCGGCGCAACGTCCCGGAAAGCCCACGCTGGCTGTTCATTCATGGGCGTGAGCAGGAAGCCGAGCAGATCGTTCGGGAGATCGAGGAGGAAGTAGAACGCGACACCGGCCAGCGGTTACCTGACCCGCCGGGGCGGCCGCTCAAGATACGTCAGCGTCAAAGGATTTCCTTGTGGGAGATCGCCCGGGTCGCGTTTACCCGCTATCCGCGGCGGGCCTTTCTTGGGCTGGCGCTGTTCATCGGTCAAGCGTTCCTCTACAACGGGGTCACGTTCAATCTCGGCACGTTGCTAAGCGGCTTCTACGGTGTCGAATCCGGACACGTGCCGCTGTTTTTCATCGTGTGGGCGCTGAGCAACTTTGTCGGGCCCCTGGTGCTGGGGCGGCTCTTCGATACCGTCGGCCGCAAGCCCATAATCACGATGTCCTACATCGGATCCGCGGTGATAGCCGTGGTGCTCGCGGTGATATTTGTGAACCAGACCGGCGGTGTCTGGACGTTCATCATCGTGTTGGCGGCGGCGTTCTTCCTGGCATCGGCGGGCGCGAGCGCGGCCTACCTGACGGTCAGCGAGATCTTCCCGATGGAGACCCGAGCCCTGGCCATCGCCTTCTTCTACGCGGTGGGCACCGCGATCGGCGGCATCAGCGGCCCGCTGCTGTTCGGTCAGCTGATCGAGTCCGGGCAGCGTAGCCAGGTGTTCTGGTCGTTCATCATCGGTGCCGCGGTGATGGCCGTGGCCGGCCTGGTCGAACTCTGGCTCGGCATCGCCGCCGAACAGCGCCCGCTGGAAGAGTTGGCGCTGCCGCTGACGGTGGCCGACGCCGAGGACGACGACGAACCGGCCGATGGGGCGGGCGCGCGGGGCGCGCAGCACCCCGGGAGCTGAGGCGGCGCCGCCGAAAAGCCGCGGGTGGCCGGCCGTGGGACGTCACGATCGGCGTCTGATCTGCCTTCAGCATCAAGGGCGCTTTCCGGGTGCGAAGCCAGGCCTTGACCGGGCCGACGAGAGGCGCGTGATGTCGTACGTGAGCGCGGTGCCCGAGGCGGTGTCGGCTGCGGCCACCGATCTGGCCGGCATCGGTTCAACGATCGCGGCGGCCAATGCCCTCGCCGCCGTCCCGACAACCGATCTGCTGGCCGCGGCTGCCGATGAGGTGTCGACGGCCATCGCGTCGCTGTTGGGCACGCATGCCCAGACCTATCAGACCCTCAGCGCCCAGGTGGCGGCGTTTCACCGCCAGCTGGTGGCGGGCTTGCACTCGGGCGCGGCCGCCTACACCGCCGCCGAGGCCGTCAACGCCGCGGCCGCGCAGAACCTGGATCTGGCGGTGTCGTTCAGCGGGGTGCAGCTGCTGCAGCGGGGCAGTGCCAATGCCACCACCGCGGGTTTTGGCTCGCTGGCGGTCGCCGTCGGCGAGAACAGCACCGCCCGGGTCGGCGGCGGCGTATTCAACGGTGCCTGCGCCATGGGGGCCGACAGTTTCGCGGCGGTCAACGACGTCACCGGGGGCGCTGCCGCCTCCGGCGGCTTCAACATGGCCGGAGCCTTCGGCGCCAGTGTCGCGTCGGTGAACACCGCGGGCTCCGACAACGGGGCCACCGCGAGCGCGGACGGCAGCTTCAACAACGCCTGGGCCTTCGACGGCAGCACCGCCGAAGTCAACACCGCCCGCGCGGACGGTATGGAGGCCGTCGCGGAGGCCACCGGCAGCTTCAACACGGTCGGAGCCTTCGGCGGCGGCGCCGCGCTGGTCAACGATGTGACCGCCCAGACGTTCACCGGCGCTGCCAACGCCGACGCCACCGGCAGCTTCAACCGGGCCTGGGCCTTTGACCAGTACAGCGACGCCGAGGTCAACCAAGCCATCGCCAACGCCAACCTGAACGGCACCGCCACCGCCAGCATCGTGGGCGACTTCAATGTGGCCGGGGCGGTCGGCAACAGCCTGGGCACCGTCAACTTCGCCGATTCCGCCGCCACCGGCGACACCACCAGCGGCGTAGTGACCGGCAATTTCAACTCGGCCTGGGCCATCAGCGACATCCAGAACGCCGACGTGGCCACCGCCAACCCCGCGCTGGCGATGGACGACGGCACCGCCGTCTCCCACGGCGACTTCAACGCCGTATTCGGCGTCGGTGGTGGCGGCGCTATTGCCAATGGCGCCACGGCGGTGACCGCGGGCACCGCCGCCGTCAGCGGCGGCGTTTTCAACACGGCCGCGGCGATCGGCTCGTCGACCCTAGCCGAAGTCAACCCCGCCAACGGCGGTGTGGCCATCGGTGCCGGAAACAATGCCTGGGTACTGGTCACCGATGCCCAGGCCAGCGCCGGTGCCGGGAACTTCAATCTCGCGCTCGCTCGCGCGTGCAAGGCGGTGGCCGACGCGACCGGCGGCAACGGCATCGTCGATATCCAACCGCCGTTTTTCTGGTGAGCAGCAACCTGGACGGCGCCGGAAACCAGGTCCCGAAACTAGGTCCCGAAACTAGGTAAGGCCGGCTTCGACGGCCAGGAGCACCAGCCCCAGCTCGTTGCAGCGTTGTGCGAGGCCGGCCGACTCCGGATCGGGTTGCAGTCCCGCTGCGCGCAGCGTTTCGGCCAGCAATAGCTGAGCGCGCAACGCCGCCCACGGTCGTAGCGTGGCATCAATACCGGTCAACAGATCGCGAGCGCGTCGGTGGGCGTCAGCGCGGTCCTGCTCCGAACCGCCGGCCGACAGCAACCGAATAGCGGAGGCTTCATCGAGTTCGTAGGTGAGCGTGACGATTCCGTCGTCACTCGAGTTGTGGCGGGTATCGCGCAGCCGGGCAGAAACCGGCGGCGAGAGGCCGATGCCCAGCCTGACCCGCTCGTGGTTGATCGCCGCTGACAGTCGCGGTAGGTGCAGCTGGTCGGCGACCGCCATCCCAGCCTCCAGCCGCTCCGCCGCTGCGGCGCAATCCCCGTGCGCCGCATTGACTCTGGCGCCGGCCACAAACCGCGCCACCAGGTAGTCCACTCCGCCGCCCTCCGGGCCCAGCCGATAGCTCTCGTCGAGCAGGAGCTTGGCTTCGGTCAATTCGCCGACATCGTGCAGCATCTCACCGAGGAAGGCGCCGGCGATCCGCGTCGCGTTGGAGTTCGTTCCGCAACTCTGTGCGATCTCCACGGCTCGCCGGAACTCGGCGACCGCGGTCGCAATATCGAGCGCAAACTTGGCGGCCAAGCCCAGATAGCACCGCGCGTAGACGCTGACGAACGGGCCCATCATCTCTCGGTAGGGTGTTGCCCACGCCAAGAGGCGGCGCACTTGGTCGAACTGGAACCGGTAGAGCGCGGCGAACGCCGATACGTTTCCGGCGACCGCGGGCACCCGCGGATGAAACGTTTGCGGCCTCGAGAGTGCCTCGGCGACAAGCGTGTCCACCCGGTCGATGGTCGGCGAACGTGTCCGCGACCGCCTGTAGCACATCGGCTTCCACCCGCAGGTCGGCTTGGGTGGCCGGGTCCGCGTGATCGAGCGCCTTCGTGAACAGATTGAGCGCGGCGTCGGCGGGCACCTTGCGTTGCAGCAGGATGTTCGCCCAAACGATGGCCAGTTGCAGCCGCTCCCGGGAGACGATCAGCCGTGGCGGCAGCTTCTTGACGATCTCGAGCAAGGTCGTCATCTTGGACTGTTCGAGCAGGTTGGTTTCGTCATCCTCGACGAAGTCGACGGCAAGAGCGGGATCGCCGGCCGCCAACGCGTGCTTGACGGCATCGTGGAGCCGGTCGTGTTCTTTGAGCCACAGCGCCGCGGTGCGATGCAGCTGCGCGACCCGCTGCGGATCGTCGCGCTCGAGCCGGCGGCGCAGAAACTCGGCGAACATCTGGTGGTAGTGAAACCAGCCCGGTTCCCCGTCGACCAGCTGCAGAAACAGGCCACGCTGGGCGACCTGCTCCAGCAACGCTTGGCCCCGGGGCACCTGCGCCAGGGCCGAAGCCAGATCCGCGCATATTCGCTCGGGAATCGAGGTGGCCAGGACGAAATCGACGATCTCGGGTTCCAGGGAGGCCAAGACATTCTCGGCGAGGAACTCACCGATCACCTCGCTGGTGCCGCAGAGCTTGCCGACCAGCGTCGACGCGTCGGCGCCGCCTCGCACGGACAGCCCGGCCAGTTGCAGCCCGGCGGCCCAGCCATCGGTTGACTCGGTCAGGGCGGCCACATCGTTGCCGGTCAGCGATAACCCACCGAGGCTGTCGAAGAATGGCGTCGCCTCGCCGGAGTCGAAACGCAAAGCCGCCGAGTCGATCTCGACCAGCTCATCGGCCAGCCGCAGTCTGCTCAACGGCAGTCCCGTCCGGGACCAGCTGGTGACGATGATCTGCAGGTGATGGCACCCGTGTTCGAGCAGAAAACTCAGGGCGGCGATGGTTTGGCTGTCGGACACGCGCTGCCAATCGTCGACGATCAGGGTGGTCGGCTCGTCGACGTCGTGCAGGGCGTCGATGATCGACGTCAGTAGGTAGCGGCTCCCGTCGTCGCCGTGCTCCTCGAGTACGTGGTCCAGTGACTCGGCCACCCCGGGATGCACCCGCCGGATCGACTCCAGCAGATGCGCCAGAAACCAGACGGGGTTGTCGTCATCGTCGATCGTCAGCCACGCGACCGCGACGCCCGCGCGCACCAGTTCCTCGCGCCACTGGGCGGCCAGCGTGCTCTTGCCGTACCCCGAGGGCGCGTAGATCAGAATGAACCGGCGCCGGCCGGCCGCGCTGAGCGCGTCGGTCAGCCGCCGGCGGCTGACCCGCGACCGGGCGGGAACCTGGGGACGATACTTGGTCGCGGGGGTGGGCGGTGCCGGGGTGCATGGGTGTCGTGTCCGTACGTCGACCGGGCGGTGGCCAGATCGCTGCGGGGCGCCCCCAACTCGACCGGGTGCGCCATCTCGTCGACGGCGACGCCATGTTCACGCTGAACTTGGCGAAGTTGCTCACCAAAAGCGGCGGCACTGTCGGGACGATCCGCGGGATCGCGCGCCATCGCCTTTTCGATCACCGAGGCCACGTCGGCCGGCAGGCCTTCCCCACGCAGATTCGGGATCGGTTGCGAGGTGATCCGCAGAAACTGGGCCACCACCTTTTCACCGCGGCGGCGCTCGAAGGTGGCATGACCGGTGATGGCGGAAAACAGTGTCGCACCAAGTGAATACACATCCGACTGCGGCGTCGGCGGTGCACCCTCGAGCACCTCGGGGGCGGTGAAGGCCGGGGAACCCGTGATCACCCCCGTCGAGGTCTGGAAACCTCCGGCGATCCTGGCGATGCCGAAGTCGGTGAGTTGCGGCTCGCCGTAATCGGAGATCAGGATGTTTCCCGGTTTGACGTCACGATGCAGCGTGCCTACCCGGTGCGCGGCCTCCAAGGCGCCGGCCACCTTGACCCCGAGCCGCACCACCTCGCCCCAGTCCAGCGGCCCGTTGCGCCGGACCAGCGCTTCTAGCGAGTCGTTCTGGTGATACGGCATCACCAGGAACGGACGGCCGGTCGCGGTGGTACCGACTTCGAGGATGGTGACGATGTGCGGGTGCCCGGACAATCGGCCCATCGCGCGTTGTTCACGCAGGAACCGATCGAGGTTGTCTGGATCGAGGTCAGCGGTCAAGACCTTGACCGCGACGGTGCGATCCAGGGACGGCTGGAAGGCGCGATAGACGATGCCGAAGCCACCGCGTCCGACTTCGGCGACGTTCTCGTATCCGGCATCGATGAGCTCGCCGGGGATACCCGAAATGCCACCCCGCTGGGCAGGGTGTGCCTGCGTTGTGTACGGAGCATCCTCAGCCATCGATGGTCACCATCCCTCGCTGAAACACCACCGTAACGCCCAGTGGCTCGGGTGCACAGGCCCTTTGCTCCAGCGCGCCCGAACGGCGTTGAGCGTGGGTCTAGCCGGATTCTGCGCTGACCCAGGCGCGGGCTTCCTCGGCTTGCGTCGGGGTGAAGGTGCGCAGCTCGCCGGGCATCAGGAACCCGACGAATTTCACTGTCTGCTTGATCCATTCGATGTTGGTGACCACGGCGAACCGCTCCCACCGGAGGAAGTGGCTGAATCCCAGCTTGGTGTCCTCCCACATGGCGCCAGGGTCAAAGCCGCCGAAATCCGAACCGATTTCGTAGTAGATGCGCACCTTGTCGTGGTTGAGCAGCCGCTTCTCGATATCGGGGATGACCACCGTCTCGTAGTCGTCCTTGGTGACATGCCCGTGACACACGAATGCCGCTACCTCGTCAGGAAAATCCGTCAATACCTCAATCATGCTGTCCTCCTCGTCGAGTGACTCGCACCCGTCCGGCCGGGCGCGCCGGTGGATGCAACCTCGACGCTATCCGGTGCGCGGTAGCCGAGTCAGGAGCAAATAGTCCCGACTTGACGAGGCTCTCTTCCTCCAGGCCGACTTCGAATCCCGCCAAACCGGCACGACGGTCGGCTGTTTGGTGTGTCGAAGCCCAGGCGGGCGCGGCTCGGCGTGACGGATGGCCGACATCGGTGTGGAATGGAGTCATTCGGCCCTGTTGCGGCGCGCAACGGCGATGCGAACGTGGGTTCAACAGATTGTGCGGTCGTGGGGCGGTGTGAAAACCGAGGTGGGAGGTGCGAGGGGTGACGGAGGCCACCGACGAACTGACGACACTGTCATTGGGACAGCTGCTCGATGAATTGGACAGCTCTGCACAAGGTTTGACCGCGACCGAGGCGTCGCAGCGATTGCAGCGATACGGCGCCAACGAGATAGCCGAACAGCGGCGCAACCCGGTGCTGGTTTTCCTCGGATATTTCTGGCCCCGATCCCATGGATGATCGAGGCGGCGCTGGTGCTGTCGCTGGCGGCCCGGCACTGGACCGATGCCGCGATCATCGCGGGGCTGCTGATGATGAACGGCGGGGTGGCCTTCGTCGAAGAACATCAGGCGGCCAACGCAATCGCCGCGCTCAAGCAACGACTCGCCGCTTCGGCTCGGGTGCTGCGGGACCGCGCGTGGGTGACCGTTGCGTTGCGGGAGCTGGTACCGGGCGACGTGGTGCGGGTCCGGCTTGGCGATGTGGTGCCCGCCGACGTGCGGGTACTCGATGACGTGACGCTCGAGGTGGACCAATCGGCCCTGACCGGTGAATCGCTCGCCGTGTCGCGCGGGCAGGGGCAGGTCTTGTATTCGGGCTCGGTACTGGTGCGCGGCGAAGCCGACGCGGTGGTCTATGCGACCGGCGCCGCCTCATATTTCGGGCGCACCACCGCGCTGGTCGGTGAGGCGGGTACGGTCAGCCACTTTCAGCGCGCGGTGCTGCGTATCGGCAACTATCTGATCGTGCTGGCCGCGGCGCTGGTGGCGTTGACGGTGGCGGTCTCGCTGATCCGCGGCAACGCGGTGCTCGAGACACTGGAGTTCGCGCTCGTGGTGACCATCGCCTCGGTGCCGGTGGCATTGCCGGCGGTGCTGTCGGTGACCATGGCGGTCGGTGCCCGCAAGCTGGCCCGGCACCAGGCGGTGGTCAGCCATCTGCCCGCGGTCGAGGAACTCGGCGGTGTCGACCTGCTGTGCTCGGACAAGACCGGCACTCTTACCCAGAACCGGCTGGCGTTGACGGCCCAGTGGACGGCACCAGGTGTCGACAACCACGATCTACTCGGGGTTGCCGCCATGGCTTCGCGCTCCGAGAACAACGACGCCATCGATCTGGCCGTGCTGGCCGCCGCGGGTGCGCCGCCCGAAGTGCACGTGCAGGGGTTCACCCCGTTCGACCCGGTGAGCAAGCGCACCGAAGCCGCCATCGAGGACTCCGACGGGCGGCGATTCCGGGTGAGCAAAGGAGCACCGCAGATCATCGCCGCGTTGTGCGGGCAAGACGGGGTCAGCAGCCAGGTCAGCGATGTGGTTGATGGATTCGCCAGCCGCGGGTACCGCTCTCTTGGCGTGGCCCGCACCGATGGCGACCAGACCTGGCGGCTGCTGGGAGTGCTGGCGCTGGCCGACCCCCCGCGTGCTGACTCCGCCGAGACCATCGCTGCGGCAAGGGAACTGGGTGTCGAGGTCAAAATGGTCACCGGTGATCAGGTGGCGGTCGGCCGCGAAATCGCCGGTCAGGTGGGCCTGGGGGAGCAGCTCCTGGACGCGGGCACGCTCGACAGCGCCGTTGACGACGACGAGTTGACGGTTCGGGTGGAAGCCGCCGACGGGTTCGCCCAGGTGTTTCCCGAACACAAGTACCGCATCGTCCGTCTGCTTCAGGGGCGCGGGCACATCGTGGGCATGACCGGTGACGGTGTCAACGACGCCCCCGCGCTCAAACAGGCCGACGCCGGCATCGCCGTTGCCGGGGCCACCGACGCCGCCCGCGCCGCCGCCGACGTCGTGTTGCTGGCCGAAGGGCTGTCGGTGATCGTGCACGCGATCCGCCAAGCCCGCGAGATCTTCGCCCGGATGACCAACTACGCCACCTACCGCATCGCCGAGACGATCCGGGTGCTGCTGTTGATCACTCTGGCGATCGTCTTCATGAACTTCTTCCCGGTCACCGCGGTCATGATCGTGTTCCTGGCGCTGCTCAACGACGGCGCGATCTTGGCCATCGCCTACGACCACGTCCGGGGCGCGAATCGGCCCGCCGCCTGGGACATGCGCAGCGTGCTCACCATCGCTACCGCGCTGGGCATCATGGGGGTCGCCGAAACCTTCCTGCTCCTGGCGTTGGCCAAGCAGGTCTTTGGGCTGGATCAGGACCTGATCCGCACGCTGATCTTCCTTAAGCTGTCGGTATCGGGCCATCTGACCGTGTTCGTCACCCGTACCCGGCATGCGTTCTGGTCCAAGCCCGCGCCGGCACCCATACTGTTGGTCGCGGTCATCGGCACTCAGACCGTCGCCACCCTGATCGCCGTCTACGGTGCGCTCATGACACCGCTGGGCTGGCGTTGGGCCGCACTGGTGTGGGCATATGCGCTGTTCTGGTTCCTCATCGAAGACCGGGTCAAGCCGGCCACCCACTACTGGCTCGACCGCCACGTGCGTCCCGACCGAACCCCCGGGCGCCCGAATCTTGTTCGAAACGCTGACAAGTGACGGCGCCGGCGTCGCCCCCGGCCAAGGGCAGCAGAGATTCCCCGGCGGGGCGCCAACGCGCGGGTGGACAGCCCGAGGGGGTGAGCTTGGGGTCAGCGCGCTGGTGTCGATCGGTATCGGCGGCATGGTCGGTGGCGGGATCTTCTCGGTTCTGGGGTTGACCGTGCAGATCGCCGACGCGGGCGCCTACCTGTCGTTTGTTGCCGGCGGCGTGATCGCGGCTCTGACCGGACGGTCCTATTCGTTGTTGTCGGTGCGGATTCGCAGCCGCGGTGGCACCGCGTTCTTCCTGGACAAGTGCTTCGGCACCGCGATCGGTGGGCCACTGAACGTGCTGCTGTGGCTGAGCTATTTCGTCATGTTGGGGCTGTACGCGGTGGCCTTCGGCAGCTACGGGGCGGTGTTGCTGGGAGCAGACCCGGACGGGCCCTGGCGCCGCGTCCTGGCCAGCGCAGTGGTGGTGGCGTTCGCCGCGTTGAACCTGGCCGGCGCGCAGATCGTGGGCCGGGCCGAGTCGTTTCTGGTGTACGGCAAGCTCGCGATCCTGCTGC
The DNA here is from genome assembly GCF_002355775.1 of Mycobacterium ulcerans subsp. shinshuense. NCBI lineage: Bacteria > Bacillati > Actinomycetota > Actinomycetes > Mycobacteriales > Mycobacteriaceae > Mycobacterium > Mycobacterium ulcerans. The sequence goes on from NZ_AP017624.1 coordinate 2,405,957, forward strand.
TGTTCTGTGTGGCGGGGCTGGCCTTCGTCGACGGCAGCCGTGTCTCGCCCGCCCACTATCCTTCTTTCGGGGTGATCGTCTACGCCGGTGCATTGATCTTCTTGGGGTACGAGGGTTTTGAGCCGATCGCAAACGCCGCCGAGGACGCCCGGAATCCACGTCGCAGTCTGCCGTTGGCATACCTCATCTCGATCGGCGTGGTGATCGTTCTGTACGTGCTCGTGGCGTTCGTCGCGGTCGGCAATCTCGATGTCGCGCAAATCGATCACGACCGCGACTACGCGCTGGCCGTCGCGGCACGCCCGTTCCTGGGCTCGGCCGGCTTCGAACTGATCGGGATCGCCGCGGTGATTTCCACGGCCAGCGCCATCAACGCAACCCTCTACGGCACAGGAAAATTCACCTACCTGATGGCCCGCAATGGAGAACTGCCGGCCGCCCTGGGAAAGCCGGTGTGGGATCGGCCCATCGGCGGTCTGCTGGCCACGACCGCCGGCACCCTGGTCGTGGTGAATGCCGTTGACATCGAAGGCATTAGCCTGATGGGATCGGCCGGATTTCTGCTCATCTTCGCGGCCGTCAACCTGGCGGTGCTGCGACTGCGCATCACGCGCCTGACCCGCGTGCTGGCCGTCACGGGTGCGGTGGCCTGCGTCGCGTCTTTCGCGGCAATGACGGTCTATGCGGCCGCGACGACGCCCGCTCACCTTTGCGTGCTGGGCGGGTTCTTGGTCGGTGCGATTGTCGTGGAAGGCCTGGTTCGATTGCGCGGGCGGCATGTGAGTCATCCGCCGATGCGGCCCGAGCACTGATCGTCTTTTGCTGACCCGATCCGTGGCCGCCGGAAATGGTGTTCGATTACACCGATGAGCATCGACCAGGCCCCGGCACGGAGTCGCGCGCGATGAGCGCCCTGTTGGACGAGGTGCTAGACGCGCATGGGGGTCTTACCCGGTGGCGCAACGCCGCAACCATCCACGCTCGGGTGCGCACGGGAGGCCTGCTGCTGCGGACCCGTGTCCCCGGAAATCGGCTAGCCGATTACCGCATCACGGTCACCGTTGCGCGGCAGCGGGTGGTCTTGGACCCATTCCCGCGCGCCGGGCAACGCGGTGTCTTCGAGCGCCCGCAGGTGCGGATCGAAAGCGACGACGGGCAGGTCCTGAGTTCACGAACGAACGCGCGCGCGGCGTTCTTCGGTCGCTCGGGCCTGCGGTGGAATATCCGTTGGGATCCGCTGGATTCGGTCTACTTCGCCGGCTACGCCATGTGGAACTACCTCACCACCCCTTACCTTTTGACGTGCGAAGGTGTCGAGGTCAGCGAGGCGCAACCGTGGCAGCAAGGGGGCCAGACGTGGCGCCGGCTCAGGGCCAGCTTCCCGGCCACCATCGACACCCACTCACCGCGGCAGACCTTCTACTTCGATGGTGACGGTCTGCTTCGCCGCCATGACTATGTACCCGAGGTGATCGGACACTGGGCACGGGCCGCCCACTATTGCGTCGAACCGATCGAGGCCGACGGGCTGGTGTTCCCGACGCGTCGGTGGGTCCACCCGATCGGCCCCCGAAATCGCTCGCTGCCCTTCCCGGCGCTGGTCTCGATCCAATTGGCTGATGTGCACGTCGACACCGAGTAGTTCGGGCGTCGGGCACCGCGGTTAGCGCGCAGACGTGTGGGTGCGGGTGCCGGGGGCCATCGCAGGGGTCGGTCTTCTCGCCATTCACCGCGCCCCGGCAATCCCGAAACGATTAGCCTTATGCCTACACACCACCGCGTACTCGTATCCGGCGCGGCCAATGCCCAGGGGGGAGAGGACGCTTCGAATCGGTTTGCGGCGTGCGGAAGGCGGGGTGAGGAGTCGGCGATGAGTGACGCGACCGCGGATTCGCGGGAGGGTTCGCAATTCGGTCCGTATCGGTTGCGGCGGATAGTCGGCCGCGGTGCCATGGGCGACGTCTACGAGGCCGAGGACACCGTGCGCGAGCGGGTTGTGGCGCTCAAACTCATGTCGCAGACGCTGTCGAACGACCCGGTATTCCGTACCCGTATGCAGCGCGAGGCTCGTACCGCGGGGCGGCTGCAGGAACCGCACGTGGTGCCGATCCACGACTACGGCGAGATCGATGGCCAGCTGTACGTGGACATGCGACTGATCGACGGCAAGGACCTGGCGGCCATGCTGAAGCGGTACGGCCCGCTGCCCCCGCCGCGGGCGGTGGCCATCACGCGCCAGATCGGTTCCGCCCTCGACGCCGCGCACGCCGCCGGGGTGACCCACCGTGACGTCAAGCCGGAAAACATCCTGGTCAGCCACGACGATTTCGCCTATCTCGTGGATTTCGGCATCGCCAGCGCTACCTCGGACGAGAAACTCACCCAACTGGGCAGCACCGTGGGAACGCTCTACTACATGGCCCCCGAACGATTCAGCAGCGGGGACGTGACCTACCGGGCCGACATCTATGCGCTGGCGTGTGTGCTGTACGAGTGTTTGACGGGCTCTCCGCCCTATCGAGGTGACCAGCTCAGCGTGATGGGCGCGCACCTCAGCCAGCCGATTCCGCGGCCGAGCGCCGCGCGACCGGGTATTCCGGCGGGTTTCGACAACGTGATCGCCCGTGGCATGGCCAAGGACCCGGCGGACCGGTATGCCACTTGCGGGGACCTGTCCGCGGCCGCCTACTCGGCGCTGGCCACACCCGACCAGGATCGGGCCACCGACATCTGGCAGCGCAGCCAGGTGGCACAGCTGCCGGCCGGATTCGCGAGTACCCCGCCCGGCGGTTTTGCGCCCAGCTCGCCGGCGGTCCCGGTTCCCGGGTCCGCGCCAAGCACCGGATGGCCGGCGCCGTCGGTTCCCGGCGCGCCGGTTGCGCCCAGCGCACCCGTGCCGACGCCGTGGGCCGGCGTCCCAGGCTGGGGCGTGGGACACACCGGAACCACCGGGGCGCCGCCCTGGGGGCAACCGCCGCCGCAGCCCACCGTCGCGGCCAAGACCTGGCCCTGGATCGCCGCGGCCGTCGCCGTGGTGGTGGTCATCGCGGGTGTGCTGGGTGTGGTCATCGCGCACCCTTGGCGCTCGCCGGGTCCGCCGACGGCAAGCGCCCCGCCTCCGCCGCCGCCCGACGCGGTGCAGCTTCGGGTGCTCAATGACGGCGTGTTCATCGGCAGCTCCGCCGCGACAACCACCATCGACATCTTCAATGAGCCCATCTGCCCGCCCTGCGGCGCGTTCATCAGGTCATACGCCAGCGACATCGACGCCGCGGTGGCCAACAAGAAGCTGGCGGTGCGCTATCACCTGCTCAACTTCCTCGACGAACAGTCGCACACCAAGACGTACTCGACTCGGGCGGTGGCGGCCAGCTACTGCGTCGCGGCTCAGGACGATCCCAAGGTCTACACCGACTTTTATGCCGCCCTGTTCGCCAGCGACTTTCAGCCCCAGGAGGCCGCCGCATCAGATCGCACCGACGCCGAACTGGCCCATCTGGCGCAAACCGTCGGCGCCAACGGCACCGCGACCAGCTGCATCAAGGCGGGAAACGACATGGGTACCGCCCGTACCAAGGCGGCGGCCGCTGACGCGACGCTGTCCGAACTGAACGCCAGCGGCACGCCCTTCGTGTGGGACGGGAGCTAGTCCATCGACCTGCAGAATCCGAGCTGGCTGACCAAGCTGATCGGATAGTTCCAGCACCCCGGGAAACGCGTAGTCCTACTCATTCGCGCCGGCCCACGGCTACGCATGCTTGGTTGCATGCGAAAAACGTCGCTTACCCCTGACCCCGCCGCACTCGCCAGATCCACCCCGCCCGGGCGGGACCGCGCTGTCGACGTCGCACGCCTGTGGGCCCTGGTGGTGGTGATGTTCGGGCACCGCGCCCTGCTGCTGGCCACCATCGACTCGCACGGGGTGCGCATCGGCAACCTGCTCGGCGAACTTCCAGCGTGACCCCGTTGACCTGGCTGGTTCAAGTCATGCCGTTGTTCCTCCTGGCCGGCGGCGCGGCGGGCGCATACGGTTGGCATCCGACTGAGCCCGCCGTGCCCTGGGGCGCCTGGCTATTGACTCGGGCGCAGCGGCTGTGCCGGCCGGTGTTCTGGTATCTCGCGGCGTGGACGGGTGCCTTGGTTGTCGTGCGCGCGACGCTGGGTGCGCAGTCCGTGGCCGGACTCGGGCGAGAATGCGTCGCGCTGTTGTGGTTCCTCGGTGTCTATCTGGTGGTCCTTGCCTTCGTGCCCGCCTTGACGCGACTGCGGACGGGGTATGGGATCGCCACCGTCTCGGTGACCCTGCTGGTGCTGGCCGCCGCGGTAGATCAGATTCGTCTCGCGGTGGGAACCGCCGAATCGGGGGCCGCAAATTTCTTGATCGTGTGGCTGATCCCCGTGGCGCTCGGTGTGGGCTACGCGCGCCGGCTGATCGGCCCGCGCGCAGCCCTGGTCGCCGCCGTCGCCGCGTTCGCCGCACAGCTGCGCCTGGCAGGCACCGGCGTCTACGACGTCTCGCTGGTCGTGACCGGAGCCGACCGGATGTCGAACGTGGCGCCACCGACACTGCTGCTCGCGCTGCACTGCACCTGGATGTCCTGCGCGTTTGTTGCGGCCGCGGCAGCCATCCGGCGCTGGGCGGCACGGCCGCGGGTCTGGCAGCTGGTCGCGATGGGCAATGGGGGAGCCATGACGCTGTACTTGTGGCATATCCCGGCCATCGCTGTCGCCGCCTTTGTGTTGCATGCGGTCGGGCTGGACGCTTCCGACGTGCACACACCCTGGTTCTGGTGCCTGCTGGCGCTGCGTGCCGTGGTGTTCACCCTCGTCATGGCGGCGACGTTTTGGCTGCTGTCTCCGCTCGAACATCGTCGGCTGCCTTGGTGGGACGAACCGGTGCCTGTCGTCGGTACCCGTGCCAGCGCCTCCGGTTTGCTGGTGTGTGGCGCCGGTGTCGCCCTGCTGTTGGTGGCCAAGAACGGACTCAGCGGCGCGCCCGGGTGGGTATCGCTGGGGTGTTTCCTGGTGGCGTTGGTGGCGGCGCGGGCCATGACGGGCCCGCCGTCCGGGGCGGGCGAGGCTCAGCGTGCACCGGCGGCGGTGCGGCAGCGGGTCGGCTAGGGCGCGCGGTCAGTCCGGCTCGCCGTATTCGTCGAACCAGTACGCGAGCTTGCCCCGCCGGCTCACGGCACGAAGCCGGGATTCGGCGGCGGCACGGGTGGTGCTGGTCGTCACGATGAGCAGTTCGTCGCCACGCTGGATCCGGGTGTCGGGCATCGGGACGAACGTGTGTCCTTTGCGGATGATCAGCGTGATCACGGCTGGATCGGGGAGCCGCAGTTCGAGCATGGTGACGTTGTGCAGCCGCGACGGCGGCTGCACGGTCATGGTGACCAGCTCCGCGTCGAGCACGTCCAACGGCGCCGCTTCGACCTGGATCTCCCGGGTGGCTTCGCGCGATATCAGCTCTAGCAGATGAGCGATCGGGCGCAGGCTCGGACCCTGTACCAGGGTGAACACCACGACCAGCATGAACACGATGTTGAGCAGGCGGTAGCTGTCAGGAACGCCCGCGACGATCGGAAAGGTGGCCAACACGATCGGAACCGCGCCACGCAGCCCGGCCCAGGATAAAAAGACCTGGTCGCGCCACGGGATGCGAAAGCCGGACAGTGAGAGCAGGACCGAAAGTGGCCTGGCGACCAGCAATAACAGCAGACCGACCACGATCGCCGCGATCAGGTCGTGTATCACCTCGATCGGTTCGACCAGCAGTCCGAGCAGCACAAACAGGCCGATCTGCGCCAGCCAGCCCACTCCTTCGGCGAACGACCGGGTGGCCGCGCGGTGCGGCAGTCCGGTGTTGGCCAGCACCACCGCGGCCAGATAGGCGGCGATGAATCCGCTGGCATGGCTCTCACCGGCGGCCGCGAACGCGACCAGCCCCAGCCCAAACGTGGCAATTGGGTACAGGCCCGAGGCGGGCAGCGCGATGCGCCGCAGCGTGAACGCGCCGAGATATCCGATCGCCAGTCCGATCGCGGCGCCGACGAGTAGTTCGAAGACCAGGGCCTCGAGTGCGGCCGCTGGCCGGAACGCGAAGGGCACCTCACTGAACATGAGCACCAAAATCACCGCGGGTGCGTCGTTGAAGCCGGATTCGGCCTCGAGCAGGCCGGCCACCCGCCGGGGCAGGGGCAGGACCCGCAGGACCGAGAACACCGCCGCGGCGTCGGTCGAGGAAACGATGGCCCCCAACAACAGCGCGGCCTGCCAGCTGACGCCCAGTACCAGGTGCACCCCGACCGCGGTCACGACCATGCTGACCATCACCCCGACGGTGGCCAGCGTGGCCGCGGGTGCCAGGACTTTGCGGATATCGCTGAATCGGGTGGTCAAACCGCCCTCGACCAGGATCACCGCCAGCGCAGCCGTGCCCATGTTCCGGGCGAGTTCCACATCGTCGAACCGCAGCCCGAACCCATCCTCGCCCACGATGACGCCGACCAGCAGGAACAGCAGCATGCTGGGAAAACCCACCCGCGTCGCCAGCCGGGTACCGACGATGCTGGCCAGCAGCACGAAGCCGCCGATCAGCATGGCCAGGTACAGCTGCTGCAAGCTCATTGGATCCCGTCCCGATGTGGTCTCGGCGGCGTGTTGGTTCTGCGTCGGTGTCGTCGTTTTTGCATGGTTATGCGTCGCTGAGCGCACTACGCCCGATGGGGTTGCGAGCAGGCGGCGACCTGGCTGCGACGCAGGTGTGGTGCCAGTACATAGATACCAGCTAGTCGAAGCCGCAGGCCGCTCGGTGTGTACCGGGTGAAGGTCTCGGCCCGGATACGACAAGATGGCTAGGTGCCGGTTGTAAGGATGCGGGTCGGGATCGCGGGTGCGGGAAAAGTCGGTCGTTCGGTTGCCCAGGAGCTGCTCGACGGCGGCCACAAGGTGCTGTTGATAGAACGCGAACGCGACGACTTCGAGCCGAATTCGGTTCCCGCGGCGGATTGGCTCCACGGCGATGCGTGTGAGTTGTCGACCTTGCAGGAGGCGGGCGCGCAGACCTGCGACGTGGTGATCGCCGCCACCGGAGACGACAAGGCAAATCTGGTGGTGGGTTTGCTGGCCAAGACCGAATTCGGAGTGCCCAGAGTGGTGGCGCGGATCAACGACCTCCGCAACGAGTGGTTGTTCGGCCAGTCCTGGGGCATCGACGTGGCGGTGTCGACCCCGGGTGCCATGGTTGCCGGCATCGAGGGTGCCATCGATGTGGGCCACCTGGTTCGCATGATGGGGCTGCGTGAGGGCCGGGCGGCGCTGACCAAACTGACCCTGCCCAGCGACAATCCGCTGGTCGGCAAGCGGGTATCGGAGTTGGAACTGCCCAGCAATACGGCGCTGGTCAGCGTGCTGCGTGGTGATGCGGTGCGGGTGCCGCAGCCCGATGACACGCTCGAACCCGGCGATGAGCTGCTATTCATTGCCGACAGCTTTCTGGAGCGCTCGGTCTGGGCCGCCGTGTACAGCACGATGCCATCGCGCGCGCCGCTCGGGCTGGCGGGGCGACCGTCTGGCCTGCGCAATCGGCGCGGTTGACGGTCGGCGCGCGGCGCGCCATGCCCGGTTGCCGGGCGGTGTCGCACGGCTTCGGTAGGGTCCATCCGCGTGAATCCAAGCGTCGCCACCAAGTCTGTAAACGCCCGTCTCGCTGAGGAACTGGCCATCGCGGAGGCCCAGGTGGTCGCCGCCGTCCGGTTGCTCGACGAAGGCGCAACCGTCCCGTTCATCGCTCGCTATCGCAAGGAGGCGACCGGCAGCCTCGATGATGGGCAACTGCGCACCCTCGAGGAGCGCCTGCGCTACCTGCGGGAGCTTGACGAGCGCCGCGCCGCGGTGCTGGCCTCCATCGAGGAACAAGGCAAGCTGACCGACGAGCTGCGGGCCACCCTGATGGCCGCCGACACCAAGGCGCGGGTCGAGGACATCTACCTGCCCTACAAGCCCAAGCGCCGGACCAAGGCCCAGATCGCTCGGGAGGCCGGTCTGGAGCCCCTGGCGGACCGGCTGCTGTCGGACCCGACGCTGGCCCCGGAGTCCGCGGCCGCGGAGTTCATCAGCGACGACGTCGCCGACGCCGCGGCGGCCCTGGAGGGGGCGCGGCACATTCTGGTCGAGCGGGCCGCCGAGGACGCCGAGCTGGTCGGAGCGATTCGCGAGAAGTTTTGGTCGGACGCGTCGCTACAGACGGCTCCCTGGTCCGCCGACGTCGTCACGACCGCTGCGGCCCAGAAATTTCGGGATTACTTCGAGTTTTCCGAGCCGCTACACACCATGCCGTCACACCGGGTGCTCGCGGTGCTACGCGGCGAAAAGGAAAAGGTCCTTTCCCTCAATTTCGACTGTGGCGAGGACAGCCCGTATGAGGCGATGGTCGCGGCAACCCTGGACATCGACCTATCCGCAAAGGCCGCGGCGACCCCGTGGCTGGCCGCCACGGTGAGTTTCGCGTGGCGCATCCGGCTGATCTCGTCGGCAACCATCGACGCGCGGGTCCGACTGCGACAGCGCGCCGAGGTGGACGCCGTCTCGGTCTTCGCGAAGAACCTCAAGGACCTGCTGCTCGCCGCCCCGGCTGGCGCACGAACGACCCTCGGCCTTGATCCCGGCTTCCGGACGGGCGTGAAAGTGGCCGTCGTCGACGGGACCGGCAAAGTGGTGGACACCTGTGCCATTTATCCGCACCAGCCGCAGCGGCAGTGGGACACGGCCAAGGCGACCCTGGCCGCGCTGATCGCCCGGCACCGGGTCGACCTGATCGCCATCGGCAACGGCACCGCCTCGCGCGAGACCGATGCCCTGGCGACCGAACTGATCAGCGACATCCGTGGTGCCGGGGCGACACCACCGGCCAAGGCCGTGGTGAGTGAGGCCGGGGCGTCGGTGTATTCGGCGTCGGCCTATGCGGCTCACGAGCTACCCGAACTGGATGTCACCCTGCGGGGTGCGGTGTCGATCGCCCGGCGGCTGCAGGACCCGCTGGCCGAATTGGTGAAGATCGAGCCGAAGTCGATCGGGGTGGGCCAGTATCAGCACGACGTGACGCCGGGGATTCTCGCGCGCAGCCTTGACGCCGTGGTCGAGGACGCGGTCAATGCGGTGGGCGTCGACCTCAACACGGCGTCGGTGCCGCTGCTGGCGCGGGTGTCCGGTGTCTCCGAATCCTTGGCCGAGGCCATCGTGGCCTACCGCGACAACACCGGTCCGTTCCATAACCGCCGCGCGCTGCTGGATGTTCCGCGGCTGGGCCCGAAAGCCTTCGAGCAATGCGCCGGCTTTCTTCGGATCCGCGACGGCGAAGATCCCCTCGACGCTTCCGGGGTTCACCCCGAGGCTTACCCCGTCGTCCGGCGCATTCTGGACCGCACCGGGGTTGCGCTGGCCGAGATCATCGGCGACGAACGGTCGTTGCGATCACTGCGGCCCGCGGATTTCGCCGATGACCGATTTGGCGTCCCGACCGTGGCCGACATCCTCGCCGAACTCGAAAAGCCGGGGCGCGATCCGCGACCGGCCTTCATCACCGCCACATTTGCCGCCGGTGTCGAGAAGGTGGCCGATCTCAAGGTGGGCATGGTTCTCGAGGGTGTGGTGACCAACGTCGCCGCGTTCGGGGCTTTTGTGGACGTCGGTGTGCACCAGGATGGCTTGGTGCATGTCTCGGCGATGGCTGAGCGCTTCGTGTCCGATCCGCACGAGGTCGTGCGGTCCGGACAGGTGGTGCGGGTCAAGGTCGTCGACGTGGACGTGGAGCGCCAGCGCATCGGGCTGAGCCTGCGGCTGAACGACGAGCCCCAGCGTGACCGGGCCAACCGCGCCGACCGCGCCCCGAAGCCCCGTGGCGGCGCTGACAGCAAACTCCGGCGCGACCAGCGAAATCCGCACCATGCCAAGGGTGCTGGTCGCCGGGATAGCAGCTCATCCGGAAGCTCCATGGCCCAGGCATTGCGCGACGCCGGCTTCGGGAAGTAGCCGCGACGCCGGCGCCACCGCGACCAGATGGGCCGGGCCGGCCGTGATCGCATCCGACCAGGGCCGGCGCCGGGGAGTGGAACAAATGCGTTGCGACACGGTCACAGACGGGTACCTATCGGGGGATCGATGATCACAAAAGCCCCATCGATCACTATCGTCACATCAGCCTACTGCGGACGTCAACGTGATGTTCGGGCGCTGGAAGGTGTTACATGTCGACGATTCATCGACTCGTGTCGTTATCGGTGGCGTCGGCGGCCGCATTCGGGTTCATCGGTGCGGTGGGTCTCGCGCCCATGGCTTCCGCCGTGCCCTGCAGCGGCGATGCAGCGAATGCTCCGCCACCGGCGAACGCGGTGGTGACCGCGCCGTCATCGAAGACCCTCGGCCCGATGACGCGAGGGCTGCGGCCGCGGGGCGCCAACGAGCGTGCGCCCCTGCCCAAGCTGGGCCCCTTGTCACGACTGCTCAATCCGGGTGCGCGGCGCTCCGCACCGGTGCAACAGCAGGCTGCGGTACCGGCGCCGGCGCCGCCCAACCCGGCCAACCAGGCTCCCAACGCCACCCAGATCGCTCCCGATGCGGCGCCCATCCCCGCCCCGGCCCCGCCGCCACCTCCGGATGGGTCGGATGCCGGTGGGGCACTTGGCGGTGCGACGACGTCGCTGGCGGAATGGGTGACCGGACCGGACAGCCCCAACAAGACCCTCGAGCGATTCGGCATCTCCGGCACCGATCTGGGCATCCTGTGGGATAACGGCGATCCCGCCAACCATCAGGTGCTGATGGCCTTCGGTGACACGTTTGGCTATTGCGCTGTCCGCGAGCATCAATGGCGATACAACACGCTGTTCCGCAGTCAGGACCGTAACCTGGCCGACGGACTGCACGTGACCCCCGGCGATCCAGTCAACCGGTACTCCGGTTCGCCGATCAGCCAGCCGGGCTTTTCCAAGCAGATCATCAGCAGCATCAAGTGGGCGCCAGACGAGACGGGAATCATTCCGACGTCAGGCATTGCCGTGGGCAAGACCCAGTACGTCAGCTTCATGTCCATCCGGGACTGGGGCCGCGACGGTGAGTGGACGACGAACTACTCGGGCATCGCGGTTTCCAAAGACAACGGCCAGAACTGGGGAGTTTTCCCGGGGACCATCCGCGCGTCCGGGCCCGATAGCGGACGAGTGCGGTTCGTCCCGGGCAATGAGAACTTCCAGATGGGGGCATTCGTCAAGGCCAACGATGGCTACCTCTACTCGTTTGGCACCCCACCGGGGCGTGGCGGTTCGGCCTACCTGGCGCGCGTCCCGCAGCGTTTCGTGCCCGATCTCACCAAATACCAATATTGGAACGGTGATTCGAACTCATGGGTGGCAGGAAAGCCGGGTGCGGCCACGCCGGTGATCCCGGGGCCGGTGGGTGAAATGTCGGCTCAATACAACACCTACCTCAAGCAGTACCTGGTGATGTACACCAACGGTGGCAACGACGTGGTGGCTCGCACCGCCCCGACTCCGCAAGGACCCTGGAGTCCGGAGCAGATGCTGGTCTCGTCGTGGCAGATGCCCGGCGGCATCTACGCACCGATGATGCACCCGTGGTCCACCGGCAAGGATGTGTACTTCAACCTGTCGTTGTGGTCGGCATACAACGTGATGTTGATGCACACGGAACTGGCATAGCAGGGGGATCAGGTCAACGGGTGGTTCTTGCGCACTCCCCGGTACATGCCCCAACGGACCACCACCGGCATCACCACCCGGTGCACCGACCAGGACGGAAGGCGCAGCGAATGGCCGGTGGGCAGAAAGACTTCCAGCCCGTCGGGCTGGATGCCCAATAGCGAACCCCAGCGCCGCCGCGGCGCCCGATACGAGCGCAGCGGTTTTCCGGTGAACTCGGCGCGAATGTTGTTCGCCACCAAGGCATCGCCACGATTTCGTGCCGAGCTGCGCAGCGGATCGCTGGCAGCCACGTCGCCGACCGCGAATACGTCGCGCCGGCCGGGGACCCGCAACTGCGGGGTCACGCGGACGAAACCATGATCATCGAGTAGCTGCTCGGGCAGCCAGCCGGTGTTGGGTCGTACCTTCCCGATCGCCCACAGCACGGCATCGGCGTGGGCCGCGGGTTGTCCGGTGGTCCACCGTACCGGTGCATTGGTGATCTCATCGCCGGTGAACGCGTCGGGGGTCACCGCGCGGTGGCCGGGATGAAGGCCCACTCCCAGTCCGGTCAGCCGGCCGCGGATGCGCTGTCAGGCCCGGGGATGATAGGCCGTCAACGGGCGTTCTCCCGGGAAATAGAGGTCAATCCGCTTGTCTGGCCAGGTGGTTGCCATGTTGACGGCGCTGCTCACCGCCGCGGCGCCGCCGCCGATGACGATCACCGATGCGGCGGCGGCCAACCTGTGGTGTGCGGCCTGCAGCTCGGCGCCGATGTCGGCGGGCGACTGCAATGTCGGCCGACGCCAGAAGCCGTTGCTGACCCCGGTCGAGATCACCAGGGCGTCATAGGCTTCGGCGAATGTCGTGCCATCATCGCAGCGGACGAATACGGATCTGGCGGCAAGGTCGACGCCGGTCAGTTCGGCCTGGATCGTGTGTACCCGGTCCAGACGCCGGAACTTGTCGAACGCAATCCAGTAGTCGCGGGCCCAGTCATGCGGGCGGGTGAGCCGCACACCGAGCTCCTGGCCGCTCACCAGGGCGGGTTTGGCCGAGATCCCCACCACGTCACAATGGCGGGACAGCCGGATGGCGATCAGCACTCCCACATCACCCAGCCCGGCGACGACAACGCGCTTGCGGTTCATGTCATCGATCGCCGGGGCGGTCTGGGCACAAAGCGCGGCACTCGGTCGACTACCTCGCGATACTGCGGGCGCCGTTGCAGATTGCGCGTTTCCATCATCGGAATGCTGGCGCCCAGGAACATGGCAAGCATCGCGCCCGCACCGGCGAACAACCACCACGCGTCCGATGGGGAAGCGGACACGCCGAACAAGGCCAAGGCAAACCAAAAGCCGAATTCCCCGAAGTAGTTGGGATGCCTCGACCAACTCCACAACCCATGGTCCATGACCGCACCGGGTCGCCGGTCGCGGACGAATGCGTGCAGTTGACGGTCCGCCAGGAATTCGAAGGCCACCGCTGCCAGACCCACCCCGAAGGCGACGATTGTCAGCCAGCGAACGCCGGGGCCGGCGCGGGTGATGCCGACATAGGCGGGCAACATGCCCGCGAACACTTGCCCGGTGGGTATGAGGTGTATCGCCACCAGATCGACGGCGAATTCCCAGCGGCCAGCACGCTCCCGCAGCAGGGGGTAGCGCCAGTCCTCGTGGTGTAGCCCCGCAAATCCGCGGACCCAGTTCGTCGTCAGGCGCACCGTCCACACCCAGATCACGATGGTGATCAGCCAGCAGCGCAATCGATCAGCCGACGATCCAGCGTGAGCCCACCAATACAGCGCCAGCAGCGGTGGGACGACACTCCAGTACGCGTCATAGAAGCTCGAGTTGTGGTAGGCGCGGCTGAAGGCGAAAACCACCAGGGTGGCGAGCACGTCGGCCGCCAACGTGTCCACCCATAGCCGTCCGGTGGTCGGCCCCCACGCCAGCCAGGCGGCGCCCACCCCGACAGCGACGACGTAGGCGCCGCCGATGATCGTCAATGATCGTCGTTTGGTGGTGGTCATTGGCGGGCGAAGCCGTTGGCGCGCATCACCGCGCGCCTGCATGATGGGCAATTCACTTCGGCTGCTCCACTTTTCACCGACCGCCTGCCGGCGTGTGACGGACTGCGCCGGCCAACCGGCGTCGCGTCACCGCTGGGCGAACTGTAACACGTTCTATTGATGCCCCGGTGAGTCGCACTCGGTGGAACAGCAATCGGCGTCGGGGCGCTTTCCGCCCGCGCGGCCGTGGCGTACGCCTTGATGCGGCGGAAGGCGGCAGGCGGCTACGGGCTCTGCTCGCGGTGTGAGGTTCCTAGGGTGCGGACGCGCTGTCCGAACTCGATGAGCGCGTTCTCGAGGTGCTCGCGAGTGAAGTCCGGCCACAGTTCATCGAGGAACAACAGTTCGGAGTAGGCCGATTCCCAGAGAAAGCCGTTGGACAGGCGCCGGTCGCCCCCGGTACGGATGACGAGATCCGGATCTTGCATCTCGGGCGCGTAGAGCAGCCGGTGGAACGCCTCCGGGCCACCGCCGGTGTAGCGCTCCGCGGCATCTAGCACCTCCTGGCGGCCGCCATAGTTGAGCGCGACGAACAGTGTCATGCGGTCGTTGTGGGCTGTTGCGGCCTCGGCGCGATCGATCGCGTCAAGCACGTTGTGCGGTAGGCCGACGCGCGCGCCTACGACCTTTAGCCGGATGCCGAGAGGTTCCAGTGCCTGGATGCCACGATCGAACAGGGTGCTGAAGATGTCCATCAGTCCGGAAACCTCGGCGGAGGCACGGCCCCAGTTCTCGGTAGAGAAACCGTAGAGCGAGAACTGCGTGAGACCCAGTTCGCAGGCATCGCGGACGCGGTTGAACGCCACCTCGCCTCCGGCTAGGTGGCCTTCCATCGCAGAAAGACCGCGCTGGGCCGCCCAACGCCCGTTGCCGTCGGGACACACAGCCACATTGAGCGGAAATCGTCTAGCTGTCACATCCGAGCGGTCCTTGGTATCTGCATGAATGCCGGTCCGCGGATCCGACAATTGCATGCGAAGCAAGCGATCGATTGTGGCCGGTAATATCTGACACAGCAGCCGACATCGAGCCGGTATCCGGCCCTATTTCCAACATGCGGTCAGGGGTGTATCGCTCGAGATTGAGCGCACTGAAGTTCGGTCCGCGCGGGCAATCGTCGGTCCAGATCTACGGGCGTCCAAGCCTCGCCGGGTCCCCGTCTACCTGGTGCTATTCGGGTCGTCGTGGCGATGACGGAATCCGTCGCGATCAACGCATTGATCCCATTCACCTCGGTGTGCGCAGCGATTTGACGCACGCGTGGGATTGCTGTCGTTGGCAACTTCGGCCCTTCTTCGCCGGCATGATTGCCCCGCGATTTGTCCCGGCCACAACATGCCCGGCGCCGGAGCGGTCTTGCACCCGGAACCCCGCGCGAGGCGTACGCGCTGGGCACCCGTTAGGAATCGGCCTCGGTATGGAGTCGAACCAGTCGGGTGGTGCTGCTTTCATCGAGGTCCACCAGGTCGCTGCGGGAGCGCAGGAAGTCACTGAATGACTTGAAGCCGAGGGACTTTTCGCTGAACGATGGATCCATTCGCTTCATCTGGGCCTTGACCGCGGAGTTGTGCAGCCATTCGGCGTCGTCCTTCTCCTGCCCGATGCGCAGGGCGCGCTTGAGCAACCCGGTGGCGGCGGTTTGCGCGTCCGGTGGCGTCGGCTCGTCGCGATCGCCGGCGGTCGAGCGCCGGCTGCGCTTCTTGGCCGCGGGCGGGGGCAGGGTCGGTATCCCGGGCAGGGCGTCATAGGTGACGAACTCGTCGCAGGCGGCGGCCAACGACCCGCTGCTGGCACCCGCCACGCCGATCCCCACGACGTAACGTCCTAAGCGCTTGCAGCGCTGGGCAAGAGCGATGTAATCGGAGTCGCCGCCGACGATCACCACGTGCGTCAGATCGGGTAGCCGAAACATGTCCTCGACCGAATCGACGGCTAGTCGATTATCGGCCCCGTTCTTGCCATAGGAGGCGGCTGGGAACAATTGGACCAGGTCAACCGCGCGGCCCACCAACTGGCCGTGGTAGCCAGCATTGACGTCGGCGGACCAGTCCGCATAGGCGCGGGTGAGTACCAGTGTGCCGAACGAGGGGGCGAAGTCGATGATCGCACCCAGATCGACGGTCGCCAGCTGCAATCGTTCTTGTTCCAGACCCTTGGATTTGTCCCGGTGGAACGTGTTTCGGCCGTGGACTTGCTCGTAGCGCGAGATGACGATGTTGTCGAAGTCGAAGTAGACCGCCACCCGGGAGGTGCTGGAGTCGGTCATGTAGCGGGTGTCGTCTGTGACTCGGGCAAGTCAGTTGCTGGGAGAAATGCGACCATCCGGTTATCGTGCCCCTCGAAGTGCGACGCCATCAAGCCGGCTGCCGCCGGATCGCGGCCCCAACGCCCCAGACCGGCATGGTCCAGGACGTTTGAGAGAGATATTGGCGGCACAAATTCCCACCAGGGCCCCGGGAGGGCCTCTGACCATATCGAAAGGTGCTGAATGCGAGTAATTTTCGCGTTGCGGGGCAGCGTCCAAACGGATTTCCTGGCCGGGTGCCATCCGGATTACGGTATGCGGAGTTCTCTCGTCATTCAGAATTGATACGGGGATTTCTTCCAAACAGGCATATTTTTCCGCTGTTGCCAGATATGTTTTTGCTGCCAAGTTGCTTGATTCGACCGGATCAGCGGCCTGCCTGTCGCGGGCGGAGGCACGCAATGATGCGGGGTCACGCTCAGCGGCCCATCGGCGATATGACGCCGGTGTGGGTGAAGCCGTGGGTTGGCACGCGAGGCGGGCTCCGGCTAGGTGTGCACGGTTGGCCGGGTGGATCGGGCGATAGCGGTCGTAGGTACGTGGTGGTGGGCGACAGCGCAGGTGCTGTGGACGGGAACGGACGGATGCAATGAATTTTTCAGTGTTGCCGCCAGAGATCAACTCACTACGACTGTTTTCCGGCGCCGGGTCCACATCGATGCTAGAGGCGGCAGCAGCGTGGGGGAGCCTGGCTGACGA
Organism: Mycobacterium ulcerans subsp. shinshuense; assembly: GCF_002355775.1. Classification (NCBI taxonomy): domain Bacteria; kingdom Bacillati; phylum Actinomycetota; class Actinomycetes; order Mycobacteriales; family Mycobacteriaceae; genus Mycobacterium; species Mycobacterium ulcerans. The sequence continues at coordinate 2,422,731 of NZ_AP017624.1, forward strand.
GCTGCAGGTCGCGGCGTCTTCGTTCTCGTCGGTCACCGCCGGGCTGGCGAGTGGGGCATGGCAGGGGCCGGCGTCGGCAGCGATGTCAGCCGTAGCCGCACCGTACGCGAGCTGGTTGAGCGCGGCGGCGGCCCAAGCCGCGGGCACGGCGGGGCGGGCGTCGTCGGCGGCGGCGGCGGTGTTCGAGGCCGCACAGGCCGCGATCGTGCATCCAGCAATGGTGGCAGCCAACCGCAACGAGCTGGGGGCGCTGGTGATCTCCAACCTCTTCGGACAGAACGCGCCAGCGATCGCGGCGACCGAGGCCGTCTACGAACAGCTGTGGGCCCAGGATGTGGCCGCGATGGCGGGCTATCACGCAGGAGTCTCGGCGATAGCGCAGCAGTTGGCTCCGTGGCAGCAGGCGCTGGCCCTGCCCGCCGCGGATGCCGACTTCAGCCTTTCTATCTTTGGTCTGCACCTGGTGAAGACCGGTACCGCGAATGCGACCACGACGTTTGGCGGGTTGGCGATCGCCTCGGGCGCGAACAGCTCGGCCGATGCTGGCGTGGCCGATATCGCCTTCGCCTTCGGAAGCGGTAGCAGCGCCTCCGCCACCGGTGGCGTGCTCAACATTGCCGGGGTCGGCGGCGCCAATAGCTCGGCCAGCGCGACCGGCTGAATCAACATCGGCACCGGTGCGCTCGCGTTCGGCGACGGCAACACGGTCAACGCCAGCTCCATCGGCGTCGCCAATATCGGCACGGTGGCCGCGGCGTTCGGCAACAACAACTCGGTGACCGCGATCGCCAACGGGGTGGAGAACAACGCCACCGTTGCGGCCGCGTTCGGCAACAACAACACCGACGTCTCGGCGATCGTCAATGGTGTGGAAAACACCGGTGTGGTGTCGGCCGTGTTCGGCAGCGACAATTCCGGAGTTTCTGCCAACGCGTTCGGTGTGGAAAACAACGCCATAGTTGCCACCGCTGCCGGCTCTGGCAACAGCAATGTGATGGCCAACGCCGGCGGCGTGGGCGCCAATGAAATCCTGGTGGCAGCGGCACTCGGCAACAACAACTCGGCCATAGCCGACGCCACCGGCGTGGGCGGCACTCTCGGTACCGGCGCCATTTCGTTGATCGGGAACAACAACACGCTTTATGCCGACGCCACCGGTGCTGGTCATATCGGCACCGTCGCCAGCGCGTTGTTCGGCGACAACAATGGAGTCAAAGCCACTTCCTTCGGCTTGAACAACATCGCGACGGTGGCCACCGCGGGCGGCAGCGGCAACACCACGGTTGCGGCCGAAGCCAGCGGCGCCGAGAACGTCGCCGTCTTAGCCACCGCGTTCGGCAACAACAACCCCACGGTCACGGCGAACGTCTTGGGTGCGGGCAACCTCGCGACCGCGGCCACCGCGTTGGGTAACAACAACACCATCAATGCCAACGTGGTGGGCTTGGAAAACATCGCCACCGTGGCGACCGCGGGTGGCAACGACAATGGAGTCGGAGCCAGCGGTGTTGGCGTGGGCGGCAATATCGGCAACATTGCGACGGCCTTCGGCAACAGCAACAGTCAGGTCAGCGCCGACGCCAGCGGCGCGGGCGGCAACCTCGGCACCGTCGCCACCGCGTTCGGCAACGAGAACAACGTCACGGCCAGCGCCTTCGGCGCGGGCAATATCGGCAACGTTTCCAGCGCGTTGTTCAGCAATAACAACACGATCTCCGCCAGCTCGATCGGCGTGGAAAACATTGGCACCGTGGCCACCTCGATCGGTGACAACAACACGGTCTCGGCCACCAACGGGTTGGGTCTGGGCGGCAACATCGCCACCGTCGCCACCGCCTTGGGCGGCCAGAACAACACCGTCAGTGCCGAAACCGGCACCGGAGGCGCCAATATCGCGTCGGTGTCGACGGTGTTGTTCGGTGAGAACAACACGTCTTCGGCGAGTGCGATTGGTGCGGGCAATATCGCCAACGTGGCCACGGTGTTGTTCAGCGATAACAACACGTCCAATGCCAGTTCGTTTGGGGTGGAGAACATTGCCGCTGTGGCGACCTCCTACGGTGATGGCAACACTGTGACGGCGACCAACTCGTTGGGGCTGGGTGGCAATATCGCCACGGTGGCCACGGCGTTGGGCGGTCAGGACAACACGGTGAGCGCTCAGGCCGGTGCTGGTGGGGCGAATATCGCGCAGGTGGCCACGGTGTTGTTCGGTGACAACAACACGTCTTCGGCGAGTGCGATTGGTGCGGGCAATATCGCCAACGTGGCGACGGTGTTGTTCAGCAATAACAACACGTCTACTGCCAGTGCGTTGGGTGTGGAGAACTTCGCGACGATCGCTACGTCCTACGGGGACAACAACAATGTCTCTGCGACCGCGCCGGGTATCGGTGCCAACATCGCCACGGTGGCCACTGCGCTTGGGGGGCAAGGCAATACCGTCAGTGCGGAGTCCGGTGGGGCGGGCGCCAATATCGCGTCGGTGTCGACGGTGTTGTTCGGTGAGAACAACACGGCTTCGGCCAGTGGGCTGGGTGCGGGCAATATCGCGGACGTGGCCACGGTGTTGTTCAGCGATAACAACACGTCCACTGTCAGCTCGTTTGGGGTGGAGAACATCGCCACCGTGGCGACCTCCTACGGAGACTTCAACAACGTCTCAGCCAGCACGCCGGGCATCGGTGGCAATATCGCCACCTTCGCCACCGCTTTCGGCGAGGGCAACACCAATGTCCATGCCGAAGCTGGCCCCGGCGGTGCCAACATCGCGACCCTGGCCACTGTCTTCGGCGACGGCAACGCTGTCTCGGTCAAATCGATTGGCGCGGGCAATACCGCCAGCATCGCCACCATGATCGGCAACAACAACACGGCTGACATCAACGTGTTCGGTCTGGAGAATGTCGCCACGGTGGCGACCGCAATCGGTGACAACAACGGTCTGACCGCCAATGCCCCGGGGCTTGGCGCCAACATCGCCATCGCCGCCACGGCCATTGGCGACGGCAACACCGAAGTCACCGCGGATGCCGGCGGCCTGGGCGGCAACATCGGCGTCGCAGCGACTGCCATCGGTGGCGGCAATACGGTCGCGGCCAGCAGCACCGGACTCACCATCGGCAGTGTCGCCACGGCCGTCGGGGATGGCAACACCGGGATCGCGGCGCGCGGACACCAGGCCGGCAATCTGGGCATCGTCTCCACGGCCATCGGTTTCGGTAACACCGATGTCGCCGCCGCCGGCTTTGGTGTGGCCAATATCGGCAACGTGGCCACGGTCATCGGGAGCAACAACCAGAACGTCTTCGCAGGCGGGACGGGGCTCTCCAATATCGCGACCGTCGGCGGGGACAACAACACGGCCCTGGCCGGAGACCAGTCGGGCGGCCTGGCCAGCGTCAATGTCGCAACCGTGTTCGGTAGTGGGTCGGGGGCCAGTGCCTTCAACGGCTTCCTCAACCTCGCCATTGGTGTGACCGACGGTGTCATGGCTTCAGCGGGTCCCGGCAACTTGAACGTGAGTATCCAGCCGTTCTTCGATGTCCAGCCGCTCTTCGGGTGATCGATGCACCCGAGGCTGCGTCAGGGCGCGATGGGACGGTTCGTCCATTCCCGGTCGGGGCGGCGCGACGAGCGGAACCATCCGCCGGCCGCGGCGGTGCCACCATCGGTCGGGATCGTGTGGCCGGTGACGAACGCCGAGAGTTCGCAGGCCAAGAACAGGATCACCCGGGCTTGATCTTCTGGGACACCCATCCGCCCAACGGGAACCCAACCAGGCCACTGCGTCTGTTCGGCATCGGATAGCCACTGCGAGTAGGGCACCTGTAGCGATTCGGTGACGTCCGGGGCGATCGCATTGATCCGCACCCCGTGGTTGCCTACCTGGACGGCAAGGCTGCGGGTGAAATGGATGACGGCGGCCTTGAAGGCTGCATAGACCGGGCCCTCCGGGTAGCCGCGCAGTCCTTCGACCGACGAGACGTTCACAATCGCGCCGCCGTGTTGCTCGATCATCGCCGGCAGAAAGGCGTGAGTCGCCAGCAAGACGTGATGAAGGTTCACTCGATACAGCTCATCCCACAGTTGTGGGTCGGTGTCGACGAAGTTGCCGGGGTGGCGCAACCAGTGGCCGACATTGTTCACCAGGATGTCGAGGCGGCCGTAGCGATCGAGCACGCGCTGAGCCAGCGCGCTGACCTGATCGGCATCGCGGACGTCGGTGCCGACTACCCAAGCCGCACCGCCGATTTCGTCGACGGTGCGGTGGGCAAGCTCCGCATCGATATCGGCGATGACGACCTGGGCGCCGTGTTGGGCGAATAGCCGCGAGGTCGCCGCGCCGATACCGCCGGCGCCGCCCGTCACCACGGCCACCCGGTCGGTCAGCAGTTGCCGGGCCGGCGTTGCTTCATCCACCTGTCACATACTGGGTCACGGCGCGGGCCGGATCCCAGGGCGGGTCATCCTCCGGGACCAAGTGCCGCACGGACCGGAGGGTTTCGGGTTGTCCTCGGGCCACACTGGCTGGCAGTGTTTCGAAGGCATGGCGTTGTTTGGCTGCTATTGCGACTGAGGGGCTTTCGAGACGTGACCGATAGATCCGACGAGCAGGTCCGGGCTACGACCGGGCCTGAGGCATCGATGCGGGTCCATCGCGGCGGCTGGCTGCGCTGGGGCCTGCTGGCGGTCTGGGGTCCGGGCCTGGTGGTGATGTTGGCCGACACCGATGCGGGCTCGCTGATCACCGCTGCCGAGTCCGGGGCGCAATGGGGCTATCGGATGGTGTTGCCGCAATTGATCTTGATGCCGATCCTCTATGTCGTCCAAGAGATGACCGTGCGGCTGGGGATCGTCACGGGCAAGGGGCACGGTGCGCTGATCCGGGAGCGATTCGGCCGCGGTTGGGCGTGGCTTTCGGCATTCACCCTGTTCGCATCGGCCATCGGCGCGCTGCTGACCGAGTTTGTCGGGGTTGCCGGGGTCGGGGAGCTATTCGGGATCTCGCGCTGGGTCAGCATCCCGATTGCCACAGTGATGTTGCTGGCCTTGGCGCTGACCGGCAGCTACCGGCGCGTCGAACGCATCGGCCTGGCCGTCGGCGCAGCGGAAGTGGCGTTCCTGGTGGCCATGGTCATGGCTCGCCCGCAACTGGACCAGCTGCTGGCGGGCTTGCGGTCGATGCCGCTGGGCAACTCGTCCTACCTGTTGCTGGTCGCGGCGAACGTTGGCGCGGTCATCATGCCGTGGATGATTTTCTACCAGCAAGGAGCCGTGGTCGATAAGCACCTGTCGGTGGCCACGATCCGCCAGGCTCGCCTGGACACCGCCGTCGGTGCGGTGCTGACTCAATTGATCATGATCGCGGTGGTGGTGACCGTTGCGGCGACGATCGGAACCCACCATGGTGCGGCGTCGCTGCAAACCGTCGGGCAGATCGCCGATGCCCTGACCCCATACCTGGGCCGACTCGGTGGAACCGTGTTGTTCGGACTGGGAATGTTGGGTGCCGCCCTGGTCGCCGCCATTGTCGCGTCGCTGGCTGGAGCGTGGGGACTATCCGAGGTCTTCGGCTGGCGACACACTCTCAACCAGCGGCCCAACCGGGCCACCGCCAAGTTCTACACCACTTATGCGCTTGCCCACATCATCGGCGCCGTCCTCGTCCTGGGCGGCGTCGACCTGGTCAATCTGGCCGTCGATGTCGAAGTGATGAACGCACTCTTGCTGCCGATCGTGCTGGGGCTGCTGCTGGTGCTGGAAGCCCACACGCTGCCCGAAGAATGGCGCATGCGCGGAGTGCGCAAGTACATCACTCGGACCCTGTGCCTATTTGTCATCGCCTTCGGGCTCTACATGGTTCCCCAAGCCCTCGGCTGGCTTTGACCAGCTGGCCGAACACTAGAGCATGGAGTCGATCATGGCTCGGGCGTCATCGGGAGCCTGGCTCGGTGCATCGGCGGTGCGCCGGAAGTCGATGAAGGCCGACTGGTGGGTGGAGGTGTTCAGCAATTCGGCGAAGGCGCCGCTGACCGAAAGCTCGCCTTGTTCGGTGAACACGTCGGCGAAGTAGTCCATCAGCGCGGCCTGCTGGAACTTGGCGCTTTCCAGGGTCTTGGTAGTGGCCTTGAACAACACCGGGTTGGCGAGATCGCCCGACGAAGGATCGGTCAACCTGGCGATGTCGGTCCGCAGCGCGGCGACGACATCTGTCTCATCAGTGGTCTTGACGGCGACGTACATCTGGGCGCTGGTGTCGCCGTTTTGCAGCGTCACCCAATTCGGCCCCCGGTTCACCAGGGTCCAGCCCGGCGCGGCCGTGACCGATATGCCCTCGGCGATGTCGATTGACTCGGCCGAGGCCAGCCTCAACCGCATCGTCACGGGGGTGCGTACCGGCGCTTCCGGGTCAGGCAATCGGGCAGTGCCGGGCCCAGCGGCTGCGGCCATGGCAGCATGGCCACCGGGCAGAATCGACGGCGGCTTGGATCGCTCGGCCTTGCCGCTCAGCACAATCGCCGCGGTCACGGCTGCGGCGATCAGGATGACTACGCCGATGATGGCGATGATGACGGCCGAGTGCAATCGGTGTCCGACCCGGCCGCCGCCGTGCGGGTAGTGCGGTGGCGGGGGAGTATCCGGTGGCGGTGCTGCTGACATCGTGGCTCCTTGTTTTGCCGTGGTTTCAGGCCGGCGGTACCGCGGTTCGGTTATCCGTTGATGGGGCGGTTCAGGGCAGGATGGCCGGCTAGTGCGGCCGTGGCTGTTCCGCAGACTTGGCGGAACGCGCTCCCGCTGCCGATTGCCGCGCCGCAGTGAGCGCAGACCTGGTGGGTATCGGGGGCGCGGGTCAAGGTGGCGTCCCCGGTGAGGGCGGCCTGGGCTTCGGCGAGCAGCGCGGTATGCAAACTGGCGCGGGTTGCGACCAGCCCGGCTGCGGCCAGCACCAATGCGGCCAACGCGGTCAGCACAATGCCGCGAGTCCCGTAGGGGGTGAGCAGGGTGGTCGCTAGTTCGTACAGCAGTACCAACGCCACGCCCTCCAGCAGCCCCAGGGCCGTGTTGCCGCCGGTGCCGCGCAACGGCACCACGACCAGGGTGGCAGCGCAGGCCATGATGATCGGCTGCAAAAACCCGAGTGTCAGCGCGATGAAAGCGACGTGTGTCGGGTCGATATGGGTCGTCGGGAGATGGGTGAACGCGCCACGCTCTACCACCACGCTCAGCCCCAAAGACAGCGCCGAACCGCTGAGCGAGCAGGCGACGGTGGCATCGACCGGGTGCCGAAACGCGCTGCGCGCCGTCACCAGCAGCGGCGCAATCAATGCCGCGGCGAAAGCCACAACCGGGATGAGCACGCCCAATTCGAAGATCTGGGACAGCGGTGGTAACTGGCGATCCGGTGCGGCCAATAGCACCGGCTTGGTGAAGTGCTGTTCGACCATCCCCACGCCGACACCGAGCAGCAGGGAAAGCGCAAACGCCACCCCGATGACGGTGAACGGTTCCTGTCGCCACACATCGTGGTCGTGGACATAGGTCAGGACGGCCGCAGGCAGCGCAATCGCCGCCAATACCAATGCGATAGAAAGCATCCCGAACGCCGCGACGATCAGCGACGCCAATAGCGCCAACGCGACCATCGCTCGGTAGATGTGGCGGCGCCCGCCCGCCAGGTGTGGCATCAGCGTGCTCATCACCGCGAGCGCCCGCACCGGCTCTTCGGGATGTGCGGCGAAATGTCGGGACCGATCGATGGCCGGATTCAGTGGACTACCGCACCGGGAGCAGAAACGGGCGGCATCCGCGTGTGGGGTCGAACAATTCGCGCAGTCCATAATTGCCCAAGGATAGCGACAGATCTCATATCTAATACAGATCTTTTCCAAACCGCTTACAAGGCGTGTTCAGATTATTTTGGTCGTGACCGTGCCTGCTGTCGCTGCGGCAAGACGGTGCGTGCCGACCGCATGGTCGGGATGGGGGCTGGCACGTCGGGAGCCGCGGGGACGGCGGGCTGGCTCAGGTTGCCCATTGCCCCCACCCGATCGGTGAAACTACCAGGTCAGCGCCGCCCATCGCGCTACAGTTGGGCACCGATGCGCCCGCATTGGCCGGGTTCGATTACCCCGCCCTGACTCGCGCCACGATCCGCGGCGCTCGTCCGGGTCACGTTGGGAGTGTGGCCATGTCATACCTGACGGTTGCGCCAGAGGCGCTGTCGGCGGCGACCAGCGATGCGGCCGAGATCGGGTCGGCGCTGGCCGCGGCCAACGCGGCAGCGGCAGCGCGTACGGCGCGGCTGCTGTCCGCCGGTGGCGACGAGGTGTCGGCGGCCATCGCGGCGGTGTTCTCCGCGCACGGGGTCCAATATCAGGCGATCAGCACTCAAATGGCGCAATTTCACCGGCAATTCGCCCAAGCACTGAGCGTCGCAAACCGTTCGTATGCACTCGCCGAGGCGGCCAATGTATCCCCGCTTCAGGCCATCGAGCAACAGCTGCTCGCGGCCATCAACGCGCCCACCCAGACACTGTTGGGCCGACCTCTCATCGGCAACGATGCCGATGGGGCGCCTGGACAAAACGGCGCGGCCGGTGGGCTTTTGTGGGGTAACGGCGGAGCCGGCGGGGCCGGCACCGCGCCACACACCGCGGGTGGTAACGGCGGGGATGCCGGCCTGATCGGTAACGGCGGGGCCGGTGGAGCCGGCTTTAATGCCGGCAACGGCGCTGCGGGTGGGGCCGGTGGCGCCGGCGGGCATGGCGGCTGGCTTTACGGCAACGGGGGCGTTGGCGGCGTAGGCGGCACCGGCGGGGCAGGGGTGCCCGCCGTGCCGACCGGTGGTGACGGTGGCGCCGGTGGCGTGGGCGGAGCTGCCGGGCTGTGGGGCGACGGCGGTGCCGGTGGGGCCGGGGGGCAAGGCGGTGCGGGTCGGGTAGGCGCGGCCGGCGGAGCCTCTTCGGGCGGTACCGGCGGGCATGGCGGGGTGGGCGGGATAGGCGGTTCCGGCGGGGCGGGTGGCTGGGTTGCCGGCAACGGCGGTGCGGGTGGGGCCGGCGGTGCCGGGGGGGATGGGCGGCATGGGTGGCACCGGTGCTTCCATCGGCGGCGGCGGTGGCACTGGCGGTGCTGGCGGGACCGGTGCCGCCGGGGGCGATGGGGGTTGGTTGTTCGGTGACGGTGGGTCCGGTGGCACCGGTGGAGCGGGCGGGCAAGGTGGCGCCGGCCGAGGCAGCGAGATCGGGGGCGGCGCCGGCGGCGCCGGGGGCATGGGCGGCAACGGCGGTAATGGCGTTGGCAACCCGGGGGATGGCGGAGACGGCGGCGGTGGCGGTGCCGGGGCCAGCGGTGGGGACGGTGGCTGGCTGTGGGGCAGCGGTGGCAACGGCGGCAGCGGCGGAGCGGGTCGTGACGGTGCAGACGGTGGCGTCGACCCGAAGAGCGGCCGCACCGGCGCCACCGGTGACGGTGGCGATGGCGGCGACGGCGGCGACGGCGGCGACGCCGCACTCGTCGGCAACGGTGGCAATGGCGGGGCCGGCGGCAGTGGCGTCACCGACGGAGCCGGCGGGCGCGGCGGTGCAGGTGGCGGGCTTTATGGAACGCCCGGCATGTCGGGCTAGCCGCGACACCGCGCCGGGGCTCTCACCGATACAGTTCGCGCAGCTCCCGCTTGAGCACCTTGCCTGCCGGATTGCGGGGCAGCGTCGCGGTGAAGATCAACCTTTTCGGCAACTTGTAGCGCGCCAGCCGGGCGGCGCAGAACTCCACGATGCCCGCTTCGCTCACCGCACCCTGGTCGGACACCACGATGGCGCAGGCGATCTCGCCCCATTTCTGGTCGGGCAGCCCGATGACGGCCACTTCGGCGACGCCGGGGATGCCGGTGATGACGTTCTCGATCTCGGCCGGGTAGATGTTCTCACCACCGGAGATGATCATGTCTTTGATGCGGTCTTTGATGTAGAGATAGCCGTCTTTGTCGATCTCGCCGACATCGCCGGTACGGAACCAGTCGCCGTGGAAAGCGTCGCGGGTGGCGTCCGGGCGGTTCCAGTATTCCTTGAGCAGGAAGTCGGACTTGATCACCACCTCGCCCTGCCCGCGTTCGGCGATCATGCCGTCGTCGGTGCGTACGCGAACGTCGGCGAACATGGTGGCGCGTCCGGCCGAGCCGACCTTGGCCAGGGCGTCTTCCCCGAGCAGCAGGGTGCCGCCGCCGCATGATTCGGTGAGTGCGTAGCCCTGAACGACCTGCATCTTCTTGGCGGCATACATCCTGATCAGCGCCTCGGGCATGGGCGCACCGCCGGTGATGAAGCAACGGAACTCGGGTGCATCGAGCTCGGTGAATTCGGGTACCAAACGCATGAAGTTCAAAATCGCCGGTACGGCGCCGGCCAGCGAAACACGCTCGTCGACGATCAGCGACCAGGCCTTGGCCGGGTCGAACTGTGGCATCGAGATAAGGGTGACGCCGCGCATGGCGCACATGATGACCGTCGTCGGCGCCGCGACGTGGAACATCGGCAACGGCAGCAATAGGCGGTCCTGGTAGCGCACGTCTACGGTCAGTGACCATGAGCTGGCCGCCGTGTGCACCGAGTCATGAGTATGCACAACCCCTTTGGGGTTTCCGGTGGTGCCCGAGGTGTACATGATGAACAGGTTGTCCGACCCGCCGCTGTCGCAGACCGGCTCGCCGGCATCGGCGGTTTCGAGGCGTTGCGCCAGGGAGCCTTCGCCGTCCGACAACGGCACCCAGCTGATGACGTTGTGGGACCGCTCGGTTGCGGTTTTGATCGCGGTGACCACCGGCTCCAATGACTGGTGATAGATCAGGACGGTGCTGCCGCTGTCGGCAAGGATGAATCCCAGTTCGGGTGCGGCCAGGCGGGTGTTGAGCGGCACGGCCACCGCCCCGAGCTTGGCTGCGCCGTAGAACAGGCAGCAGAACGCAACACTGTTCGGCATCAACAGCGCGACGCGATCGCCCTTGCCGACCCCGAGCGCCCTCAGCACGCTGGCGCATCGGTTGGTCAGCATATTCAGCTCGGTGTAGTCCATCCGAACGTTGGTCGAGGGCTCTACGTAGGCCTGCGGCCGAGGAGAGATATGCGCGCGTTGTTTGAGCATGGCGCCGATGTTCTTCCTGGTGGTTCCTGTCCGGTCGAGCGGGTTGACGATGTGTCTTATGCGGAATCGGCCTGGTGACCAGCGATTGCCGGTGCTGACCTGCCGATGTCGGCTTGTAGTTGGCCGAGGGCCTGCTCAATCAGTTGGGCAAGCCGGGCGGGCTCGCGTACGGCCTCGGGTGCAGCGCCGATGCCCAGGCACAGTTGCTCGTTCACGCTTGCGACGGTGACGTTCAGCCCGGCTCCCGGCGGCAAGATGGGCAAACCACCGAATGAGACCATCGGTGCACCGGCCAAATACAGGTGTTCGGCAGGGCCTTTCATGTTCGATATCACCAGGTTGGCGCTGGGCGCCTTGCCGAACCCGGGCAGCACATCCGACATGGCCAGACTGGCAAACAGCGAGAGCGTATATGCCTGACGTGACGGCGATTTCATGCCGTTCCCTTTGTCCTTGGCGGCTGTTGTGGCCTGGCTGACCTGCTTGAGGCGCTGCCTGAGGTTTGCCTTGGGCGCACCCATCGCGATGAGTTCGGCGCTCACCTGGTTGCCCGCCCCGGCTTGGGACCGCATCGACATCGGCATCAAGGCCACCAGCGGCCGGTCGGCCGGCGCCCGGTGTTCGTCGAGGTAGTGATGCAAGGCGTCGTCGACGATGGTCATGACGACATCGTTGATGGAGGTATCGGTGGCCTTGGCGACGGCCTTTACCTCGGCGAGCGGCAACTCCATATTCGCGTAGGCGCGTGCCGCCGATTTCGCGGTGTGGTTCAACAGGGTAGGGCTTGCGGCGAAGGGCAGGGCCCCCCGCTGCGGCTTGAGCTGCAGTGCTTGCGCGCCGAGGTCTACCGCGTCACCGACCATGCCGGCCAGATCCGACGGCAGCTTGGCGATGCCGGTGAGGCCGCGTTGCAGCCACTGCCGGCGCGAAACGCGCGGCTGCGGCCGGCGCGGCGCACGAGCGCTCGGTGCCGGCATCCATGAACCGGCCAGCGTCTTGTCGTGCGGGGAAGTGCTCAGGAAACCGCGCATTGCACGCAACCCGCCCTCACCGTCGATGAGCGCGTGGTGCACCTTGAGCATGATGGCGATGCGACCGCGCTCAATCCCATCGATGATGTAGCACTCCCACAGCGGGTGCCCCCGGTCGAGCAGCCCGGTGTTCAGGAATGACACCGTCTCGTAGAACTGGGCCATCGAACCGGGTCCCGGTAACACGATGTGCTGGACATGGTTTCGCATGTCCGGCTCGACGATTTCCCACCGTGCGACATTCCTGCCCAGCCAGCTGAGCCTGTAGTTGAAGGGTTCGATCGCCCTACTGTGCCGATACGCGTCGAACAGGCGTGAGCCGAACGACGAATGTTGTCCTTTTGGCTTCTGGAAGATCGTGAAGGCCGTCATGTGAAACGGCCGGTTGGGCCGCTCGAGTAACAAGAAGGACAGATCGATCGGACTGATTCGGTTGGTGTTCATGCGGCTTCCTTTGTGCTCGGTACTGCGGTAAGGGAATTGAGTTCATCGACGAGGTAGTCGAACATTCGCCAGCCGTCGTCGAGCACCGCGCGGTCGGCCAGAATGCAGATGTTGGCCTGTCCGCAGTAGCTCCACATGGTGATGTTGAGCGCCGTGCCGTCAGCGATCTGACCGGTGGAGAACCAGTTCGATACCTTCCAATGATCCAGGTAGAGAGTTTCTTTGGGGCCGGGGACATTCGATAACACCACGTTGCCGAAGAATCCGAAGCGTCCTCGGCTGCGGTGTATGGCCTTGCGGATGATCTTGATGCCCCACGGTGGCAGCACCTGCATCACGGAGTTGAAATCGGCACCGGCCTCCTTGACCGCCTTGATGTGCTCTTTCATCTGCGTGTTCGCCTCGCGGCTGGCTTGCAGCCGTGCGCTCGGGTCGGCGATGTCGCTGCGCAGCCAGCAGTAGTCCACGGTTGCGTAGTTACCCAAACCCTGCATACCCAAGGGCCGTTCGCCCGCGAACGGGGTAGCGCCGATCAGCGGGTGGGCGTCCGGGTCGTAGTCCAGGTCGACAAGCAGACGTCGCAGGGCACCGGCCGCGCAGCTGCTGAAGACGTCGTTGATGGTGACACCAAGTGCCTTGGCCACGGCCGAGAAGTGCTGCAGCGGGACGCTGTCACAGACAAATGTGCGCGCGGCACTCAGGTTGACGTTGATCGGCGTTCGTTGCATCTGCCGGGCCGACGGGTGCGGTGGCAAGCCGGCCGACTTGCGCTTGCGGTCAAACAGGAATTTTCGCCATAGTCCGGTGGCCACCTTCGATACGTTGCCGATCACGGTCTCCGGCCAGTCCCGGACGGCCCAGCCCAGCCGGGTCGGCCAGGAGGCGAGTGGGGCGGGGCGATAGTCCGGGGCCTCGGCGGCTCCGACACCACGATGGTGCTGGTAGAACTGCTGCATCAGCCACGCGGCGCCGACGCCGTCGACATAGGCATGATGGACCAACATGACCAGCGCTACCTTGCCCTCGGCGAGTCCCTCGACCACCCACATCAGCCACAACGGGCGATCACGCTCGAGTTGCGCCGAATAGATCGTTGTCAGCACCGCACAGAGGCTCTTGTGGTCGCCCGGCGCCGGGCACGCGACGCGGTGAATGTGGTTGTGCAGCTCGAAGTCCGGATCTTCCACCCAATAGGGGTGATTCAGGCCTAGTGGCGACTCGACGCACTTCCACCGCAACATCGGCAGTAGATGTATCCGCCGCGCCGCCTCGGCGTAGAACCTGTCGAATGACCAGCCCTGCGCATCGGTGGACGGATCGATGATCGCGACCTTGAACGTGTGCATGTAGGCGCGCGGAGTCTCCATCCCGAGCATGAACGCGTCCGCGCCGCTGAGCCGTTGGGGTCGCGTGACACCTTTGATCGGCGCGGTCATTTCGCGGCCTTCGCCATCTGTGCGGATACCCAGCGGGCCAGCGGTGGCATGATGCGTGACAACACGTACATGACGTGCGCCTCGGCGGCGACCGGCGCGACCGCCTTGTTGCGCTCGACCGCTCGCAAGATGTTGCGGGCCGCACGCGCTGGCGTGTATCCGCGCCTCTGATACGTCACGGTCAGGCGCTGCCGGCGCCCCTCGGTGTCGCCGGCTCCGCGGATCGGGCTGGCCTTGGTGATTGCGGTGTTGATGACACCGGGGCAGATCGCGGTGACGCCGATGCGATGGGGCTCGAGCTCGATACGCAACGCGTCCGATAGCCCCAACACGGCGAACTTCGTTGCGCTATATGCCGAGAGTGCGGGATTGGCAAGCAGACCCGCGGCCGAGGAAAGGTTGACGACGTGTCCGCCCCGACCCGACTCGATCATGGCCGGGAGAAAGGCCTCACAGCCATGGACGACACCCATCACGTTGATCGACACCAGCCAGTCCCAGTCTTTACGGCTGGTGTCCAGGAACCCCCCGATGAGGCCAACTCCGGCATTGTTGACCAGGAGGTCCACCCCGCCGAAGTGGCCGAGGGTGGCGTCGGCGAAGGCGGTCATCTGCTCGGGATCGGACACGTCCACCCGGCGGGTGATGACGTCATGTCCGAACCCGCGGGCGGTTTGTGCGGTATCGGCCACCGCGGTGTCGTTGATGTCGCAGAGCGCGAGATCGGCTCCGCGTTGCGCGCACAGCAGGGCCAGTTCGCGGCCGATGCCGCTGCCGGCACCGGTTATCGCCACCACTCGGCCAGCGAGATCTGAGGTGTTGGTTCCTGAGTTGAGTTTGAACATGGTGAGCAAAGTACGGTCGGCCCGATGCGGCCGTCTCGTACGCAAATGCCAACGTTGGCTGGGGTGATTGTGACGTCGCGACAGCGGGACTAGATTCCGGCCATGGAGCTACAGTGGCCGCCGGCGTGCGATGCCGAGGCGCAGCGGGTCTGGCAGCGGGTTCTGGTGCCACTCGCGGCCGAGATGGGTACTCAGGCCGCCGACTTGGCCCAGCGCGCGGTCGCCCGGTTGCAAGCCGAAGTGCCGCAATTGTTCCCCGACGAACAGACCGTCAAAGAGAACCTGGTCAGCACCGAAGCCAGCCTTCGCCAGCTGGCCCAGGTGATCGAGGCCGGCGCTGACCCACGCCAAGTGGAGTTGCCGCCGTCGACCCAGGCCATCGCGCGCGCGGCGGTGCCGCGCCAAGTTGCGCTGGCGGACTTGTTGCGGTTTTACCGGCTGGCTCAGGAACTGTTGTGGCAGTGGATGTTCGGCCGCATTACCGCCGATTCCCGAGACGCTGCCGAGCAGGCCAAAGCGGTAGAGCTGGCTACGGGATGGATATTCGGCTACGTCGACGCGGCGTTGATGCGGGCCGAGCGGGCCTATGACGTTGAGCGAGAGGCCTGGCTGCGGGGGGCGACCGTCGCGCGCGCCAGCGCGATCGACGACATCGTCGCCGAGCGCGAGCGCGACCCGCAACGGGCATCAAAACGGTTGCGCTATGACGTCAGCACCCAGCACCTCGCGGTCATCGCCTGGATCGACAGGTTGCCCGAGGACGGCGATGCTCAGCCGCTGCTGGGCCGGGTGGTCGCCGACCTAGCGCGCGCCACCGCCGCGCAGAGCACGCTGGTGCACACGCTGGGATCGCTGGCGGTCGCCGGATGGGTGAGTGGTCGAGGCTCGCTGAGCGTGCGTGACGCCCAAGACGGTGTTGCCGGGGCCCCGGCAGGCGTACGGCTGGTCGTTGGCGATCCGGCGCGGGGACTCAAGGGTTTTAGGCGCAGCTATCTCGAGGCGACGTATGCGCATCGCGTCGCGTCGCTGATGGGGCGACGCGCCGACGCCGTGACGCTGTACCGCGGCGTCGCGGTTGCCGCCCTGGCCAGTGCGGATCGCGACCATGCCGTCTTTTTCGCCACCCGGGTCCTGGGCGGGCTGGCGGCCGCCGACGAAGACACCTATCGGATCGCCACGACCCTAGCGGTCTTTCTGGCCGAAAATCGCAGCCGAACGCGGGCGGCCAAGCGACTCAACGTGCACCCCAACACCGTCAGTTACCGGGTGAATCAAGCCGAGGCGATCCTGGGCCGTGCCGTGGATGCCGACGTCCTCGAGCTGTCGGTGGCGCTGGCGTTATTGCCGGTGCTGCCCGGGCTCGCGCAGGGCCGCTCCGGGGAATTGTGATCTGAGCACAATCAGGGTCGGCGTGGTTGTCGCCGCGCACCGAGCGCGGGGCTGGCTCTTGCTCCTACGTTTTGCCTCAGCCGCACCGCGGCGGCAAACAGGCACCATGAAGGAGCGCGAGAAATGCAGACCCTGCAAGAACTCGACGTCAACTACATGAGCGGCATCGACAACCCATGGATTCCGTTCACCCCGCTCACCGACCAGGTCTTCCTGAAGTACTGGAAGGTCGATCCGGTGCGCGCCGAAATCATCGTGTCGATGAAATTTCCTGCCGGACTGGAACTTCCACCCCATTACCACACCGGCATCGTGGTAGGCCACACCGTCAGCGGGGCGTGGCGGTACCAGGAGAACAACTGGATTTCCCGCGCGGGCGACACCGTCTACGAGGTGGCCGGCTCATCGCACACCCCGGAAAGCCTGGAAGACACCGAGGTGTTCTTCTTCCTGGTCGGCGAGCTGCTTTTTCTCGACGCAGACAACAAGATCCTGTGGCAGGAGAACCACAAGACCTCCATCGAGCGTTACACCAGCTACTGCGCCGCCAACGGGATCGCCTCGCGTGACCTGACCAGATGGGGTGGGTGACCCATGACCGCCATCGAACCCAACGAGAACCAGCTAGCCACCCTGATGGCGGCAGCCGCCGATCTCGACACGCCCGTGGTCATGATCAACCTGCTGCAGTTCAAACCGGACGGGGTAGCCAACTACCAGCGCTACGCCAAAGAGGTCATGCCGTTTCTGGAAGCGGTGGGCGCCACCATCGAGTACGCGGGCGAAGCCAGCCACGTTGTCGCCGGCGGTATCGACCGCCCCTTCTGGGACGCCATCGTCGTGGTGCGCTACCCATCGCGGGCGGCGTTCGTGTCCATGGTGACCAACCCGGGCTATCACGAGAACGCGCACGTGCACCGCGCGGCGGCATTGCAGAGCACTCATCTGGTGGCCACCGACCCCTGGGTGCAAATCTGACCGGAAGGCCGCCCGGCGGGCCCTGGCCACATCGCCGACCGGCTCGTGACCGCAGCTGTTTCTCGCGCGACTATCGGGGCATCCTGGTATAGTGAGGGCTCACCATCGCCAGGGCGTGGCTCCCGAGCCGGAGGGACTCGGGGCGAATGCGCTGAGATGACCACCAACGGTCGCGCCATCAGGGGCGGGCTTGCCGATGCAGTCGGCGGTCCGGCCCGGATGCGGGTGATCGTGCTGCTGGCCTTGGTGGTCGGGTTGGAAGGCGCCAGCAACGGCACCATCGGCGCCCTCGCCGTGGCCTTGAAACAGGCCTTCGGGATCACCAGCTTGCAGGTCGGCCTGCTGGTGACGGCGTCGACCGCGATCGGGATCGTCGTCATGCTGGTGTCGGGGACGCTGGCCGACCGGGTCAACCGCACCCGCGTGCTGTGGATCACCGTCTTGGTCTGGTCGGTGGCCATGGCCCTCGGCGGTATCAGCGCCGGGTACGGCTGGCTGCTGGCCAGCCGGGTCGCACTTGGGGTGGTCGTGGCGGTTGGCGGCCCGGTTGTCGCGTCCCTGATGGGCGATTTCTTCGCTCAGCATGAGCGGGGGCGAATCTACGGCTTCGTCCTGGCGGGTGACGGGAATCTGCACCGCACTGGGGGTGCTGGTTTCGGGCTGGTTGGCCGCCATCACATGGCGGTTGAGTTTCCTGTGGCTGGCGGTGGCCGGATTGCTGCTCACGCTCGCCTTGGCCAGGACGGTGCCCGAACCCGCGCGTGGCGGCGACACATTCGGCGCGAGTGCGGGCAGCGATCGCCGGGACTGCTCGAACGACACGCTGGCGGCAGCGGTGATCGCCCAACGCGTCAGCGCGCACTCACACCTCATTCTGCAGGAGAGCCCGGAAGGCCGGTCCCTGCGCTGGGCGGTGGGCTATGTACTGAAAATTCGGACCAACGTGGCCCTGATAGTCGCGTCGGCGTTCGGATACTTCTTCTACACGGGGCTGGGCACCTTCGCGGTCGCGCTGCTGCGCAGCCGATTCCGGATCAGCCAGACACTGGCGATTTCGTTGATCGCGATCATCGGAGTGGGCGCGCTGATCGGAACGCTGTGTGCCGGGCGCCTCGCGGATTGGTTGATCGGCCGCGGTTACCTCGGCGCCCGGTTGGGCGTCGCCGGTGCGGCATTTCTGGTTGCGGGCGGGTTCTTCGTACCCGCGCTGCTCACCGACAACGTCGTGATCGCCGTGGTGGCGGCCTTTCTCGCGGCGATCGGGCTGGGCGGGGTCAATCCGCCACTGGACGCGGCGCGACTGGACATCATGCACTCCAGGTTGTGGGGGAGGGCCGAGGCGATCCGCACCACCCTACGGTCCGGCTTCACGGCGGCAGCCCCGCTGGTTTTCGCCCTGGTATCCATGCAGTTGGCGCCGCAACGGCGGCGCGCCCGGTCAGGTGGCAACCGCATCGACCGGGCTGACGCAGACGTTTCTGATCATGCTCACCGCGCTGTTCCTGGCGGGCACCCTGATCCTGACGGTGGCCCGGCGCAGCTACCCGCGTGACGTGGCTACCGCGCTGGCCTCCGAGGAGGCTACCGAGCGGCATCGGCGCTCGCAGCAGGGCGCCAAGGCCGCGGTGCTTGACCTCGCCGATCGGCCGGAGCCACTTCCGCGACTGCGCGTAGCGGAATAAGGTGGGTGCATGGCCACGGTCGATGATGGCAGGCACCTGCACACGTGCCCGCTTTGTGAAGCCATGTGCGGCTTGGAGATTCGGGTAGCCGACGGCCTGTCCGGCGGTCGGGTGGTCGGCATCCGGGGCAACCGCGACGACGTGTGGAGCCGCGGACACATCTGCCCCAAAGGCGCGTCGTTGGGCGCCTTGCATGACGACCCGGACCGCATCCGGCACCCGATGATCAAGATCGACGGACAATGGCACGAGGTGAGCTGGGACGCGGCATTTCGCCGCTGCACCGAATTGCTGGCTCCGGTGATCGACACCTACGGCATCGGCGCGGTCACCGCCTACACCGGTAATCCATTGGCGCACTCTTTCTCCCTGGCTCGCTATGCCGGTGTGCTGCTGGGCATGTCCGGCATGCCGGTCACCTATTCGCCGGGCACGGTCGACCAGTGGCCGAAAAACCTCTCGTCGCACCTGATGTACGGGGGCTGGTGGACGTTTCCGGTACCCGACATCGAACGCACCGACCTCCTGGTCATCATGGGCGCCAACCCCGCCGCATCCCAGGGCTCGCTGCTGGCCGCGCCCGACGTAATGGGACTGATCGACGCGATTCGTCAACGAGGCAAGGTCATCGTGATCGACCCGGTCCGCACGGTCACCGCCGCGCGTGCCGATGAGTGGCTGCCCATCGTGCCCGGCGCCGATGCGGCGCTGCTACTGGCGGTCGCACACACGCTGTTTGACGAGGACCTGGTCAACCCCGGGCCGCATGTCGACGGCGTCGACACGATGCGCCGGGTTGCCGCGGACTGGCCGCCGGCCCGGGTGAGCGCGGTCACGGGCATCGAGGAGGAGCGCATCCGGCGGCTGGCTCGCGAGCTCGCCGGTACCCACAAGTCGGTGGTGTACGGCCGAATCGGCCTGTGCAATCAGGAGTTCGGCAGTCTGGCGAGCTGGCTGGTCGACGTGATCAACAAATTGACGGGCCACTTCGACACCCCCGGCGGCGCCATGTTCCCCCGGCCGGCTGCCTGGTCTATCACCACGCAACCGTTGCCGGGTCTAGAAGGTGGCGTCGCCGAATTCGGTCGCTGGCATACCCGGGTGCGCGGTGCGAAGGAAGTCCTGGGCCAGGCGCCGGTGTCCTGTCTAGCCGAAGAGATCGCCACCCCGGGAGATGGGCAGCTCCGGGCGCTCATCACGATCGCCGGCAACCCGGTGCTGTCCACACCCGGCGGTGACAAGCTCGACGAAGCGCTGTCTTCGCTGGAAGCGATGATCTCCGTTGACCTTTGGCTCAATGAGACGACGCGGCACGCGGATGTGATTCTGCCCGGGCTGTCGCCGCTCGAACAGCCCCATCACGATGATCTGGTGCTGCAATTCGCGATCCGCAGCTTTGCGAACTACTCCGCGCCGGTCTTCGATCCGAGCGATCGCCCGCACGAGTGGGAGATCCTGATTCGGCTGACCGGGCTGTGCACCGGCACGCCGGCCGAGGACGTCGACGTCGCCGCGATCGATGACGGATTCTTTGATTAGCTGGCTTTTACCAAGGGATTTGACGGCGCGGCGATCCGCAAACGCTACGAGCATGACGGCTGGGCGGGCGGGCCAGAGCGGATTTTGGATCTGACGTTGCGGACCGGTCCGTTCGGCGATCGCTACGGCCAGAATCCCGGCGGACTGACGCTGGACATGCTCAAGGCCAATCCGAACGGCATCGACTTCGGACCCATGGTGTCGCAGTTACCGGACATTTTGGGGACCCCGGAGAAAAAGATCCGGCTGGCCCCGCAGTACCTCCTGGACGATCTGCCCCGGCTGGCATCCAGAATGGATCGGCCGGCCGAGCAGTTGGTCCTGGTCAATCGCAGACACCTGCGATCGAACAACTCGTGGCTGCACAACGTGCCGGCGCTGATGAAGGGCAAGGATCGCTGCACGCTGCTGATGCATCCGGACGACGCAGCCCGTAACGGCATCACCGACAACGACACCGTGACGGTGAAATCGTCGGCCGGCGAGATCACGGTGCCCGTCGAACTCACCTCGGCGATCAAACCGGGCGTGGTCTCGATGCCCCACGGTTGGGGGCACGGCAAACCGGGCACCCGGCTGGCGGTGGCCAACAGCGCACCTGGAGTCAACACCAACGTGCTGTCCCCGCCCACCTTGCTCGACGAGCCCTCCGGCAACGGTGTCCTCAACGGCATCCCGGTGACCGTGAGCTGACGCCCCGACCTCATCGGCAGGGCCCGCCAGATGGGCAACGCGGCTCGCCCGGTGCAGACCCAATCGACAGTCGCGTCGGGCTGAGCGGCCAACCCGCTCTTCGACCTGTTGCGCCCGGGCGGGCTACGATGCGGCCATGCCGCTCGCCGCAGGTTCGACGTTCGCCGGCTACACCATCGTCCGACAGCTGGGTATCGGCGGGATGGGCGAGGTCTATCTGGCCCAGCATCCCCGATTGCCCCGGCAAGACGCGCTCAAAGTCCTTCGGCCCGAGGTGTCCGCAGACAACGAGTACCGCCAACGCTTCCACCGCGAGGCAGACGCCGCCGCAGCCCTGTGGCATCCGCACATCGTTGCCGTGCATGACCGCGGGGAAACCGACGGCCAGCTGTGGATCGACATGGACTACGTCGACGGCACCGATGCTGTGACGCTGCTTCGCGATCGGTACCCCAACGGGATGCCCGGCTCGGAGGTCAGCGAGATCATCACCGCGGTAGCCGAGGCGCTCGACTACGCGCACGACCACAAGCTGCTGCACCGCGACGTCAAGCCCGCCAACATTCTCATCGCGGCGCCGGCCTCGCAGGCCAAGCGGATCATGTTGGCCGACTTCGGGATCGCCGGCTGGGTCGGCGAAGCCAATGGGCTCACAGCGACGAACATGACCGTCGGCACCGTGTCTTACGCGCCGCCCGAGCAGCTGATGGGCCACGACCTGGACGGAAAGGCCGATCAGTACGCCCTGGCGGCGACGGCATACCACCTGCTGACGGGCTCACCGCCGTTTCAGCACTCCAATCCCGCCGTGGTGATCAGCCAGCATCTCAGCGCCGCACCCCCGGCGATCGGCCAGCGCCTGCCGGCATTGGCAGAGCTGGACCCGGTTTTCGCCAAGGCGCTGGCCAAAGACCCCAAGGACCGTTACCAACGCTGCATCGATTTCGCGCGGGCATTGAGCCATCGGCTGGGCGGAGTCGGCGATCCCGACGACACGCGCATCTCCCGGCTGGTGGCGATGGCGGTGCCTGCGGCCAAGAAGTCCCTGGCGCGAGCCTCGGTCATCGTCCCCGCCGTGCTGGCGATCCTGCTGGTCGTAGCGATCCCCGTGGCGCTGCGCGAGTTCGAGCGCGCCGACGATGAGCGCGTCGCACCGCCTGCGGCGACCAGTTCCAGCCGGCCCAGCCCCACGGCCGCCAAGACCTCGACAACCACGGCCACCACGACCGCGCCGACGAGCACGTCTACCAGTACGGCGGCCGCGACGACGGAATCGGTGACTCCCGCGCCCGCGGTCGTCATTGGCGCCATGTGTTCCCCGCTCGGCAGCACCGGAACCACAAAAACAGGCGCCACCGCCTACTGTTCGACCCTGCAGGGCACCAACACGACAATCTGGTCGCTCACCGAAGGCACGGTGGCCAGTCCGACGGTGAGCGCCACGCCCGATCCGATCGAGCCGCCGTTAACCATCGATCAGGATTCGCCGATACGCATCTGCATGCAGCAGACCGGCCAGACCCGCCACGAATGCCGAGAGGACATTCGCCGCAGCAACGGCTACTGAGCGGGCTGGTCCGCCGCGGCCACCCGGCCTATACGCAGCCGCTGACGCTGATTCGCCTGCCGACATTGGCGCACACATTCACGTTGGGGGGCGGCGGCGGGGGCGGCGGGTAGTCCTCGGGCAGCGGGGCATATTCGGCGGGCGGCGGAACGTAGGGGGCGATCGCGTCTGCAATGTTGGCGCACCCGCTGACCGATACCCGCCGGCCGGCGTTGACGCACACGTCGGCCTGTGCCGCGCCGGACGGAGCCATGACGGCCAACACCTGTGGAAGGGCGGTAAAGGCCAGCGCCGCGATCGCTGCCGTGGCCGACGGCCGCTTCCAGGGACTCATCGAGATCTCCTTCGCCAATGCCTCGTTAGATTCGCTGCCCACTCTAATGACCCGGCTGCGGGCTCCGGTGCGGTTGTGGCTCAGGCAACATCGGAATCGCGCGGGCCGGAGCTTACCGACACGCGGGGCGCTCGGTGTATTGCGTGCGGCGTCAATTACCGGCTATCCGCGGCACTTGTAAGTGGTGAATTTGCGCTGAATTTCGCGTGGTACTTCTTTTCGAGCCATGCCGACAACCCTTGTTCCACAGACTCGGCAGGCCCAGTGTTAACTTGCGGGAAATTGTTGCCGTCTTTGTGAAGATGGCCGCGAACCACAGGTACGTTTTGGGGCCGGGTTTGACACAGGAGAAGCCATGACCGAGACGATCGTCCAGACTTTCCATCCGCTCGATCCGCTGACCGAGAGCGAGTTCCAGCAGGCCGTCTCCGTTGTGCGCCGTGACCGGAATATCACTGAACGTTGGCGATTCGCCTCGATGGAGCTCGCGGAACCGGGCAAACGAGAAATCGCTGATTTCGAAAACAACGCAGTGGTGCCGGATCGACGGGCTGTCATCGTGTGCTTCGACCGTGACACAAACGGCACCTACAAGGCGCTCGTTTCCCTCTCGGGCGACCGCATTCTCTCGTGGACTTGCCTGCCGGGGGTGCAGCCCAATATCACCCATGATGAATGGCTAGAGGCGGGCGAGGTGCTCCGCAGCCATCCGGCCGTTATCGCGGCCTTGTGCCGACGCGGCATTACCGACTTGGAGAACATGCTGGTCGATGTGTGGGCCTACGGCGACGCCCTGATTCCGGAAGCGTATCGCGGCCGACGGCTCGCATGGTCGGACAGCTGGCTGACGTCGCCAGGTGGCGGGAACCTCTATGCGCGACACATCAAGGGATTTCATTGCGTTATCGACTTGAACACCATGGAATTGCTCGACATCGAGGAAGGCAGTCCGCTCGAGTTCCCGGCCGTCATGGCCGAATATGTGCCTCGGCACATCCCGGAGAATCTGCGTGATTCCAGCGTGCGGGGCGCCCTGCGGCCATTGGAAATCATTCAACCCGACGGTCCGTCGTTCACCCTGCGGGGCAATCATCTGGAATGGCAAAACTGGTCGCTGCGCGTCGGTTTCAACTATCGCGAAGGCATGACACTGCACACCGTTACCTACAACGACCACGGTCGGGTTCGCCCGATTGCCTACCGGATGTCTTTCGCCGAGATGGCGGTGCCCTACCGCGATCATTGCGCTGATCACTATCGTCGGACGGCCTTCGACATCGGCGAATGGGGGCTCGGATTCATGACAACCTCGCTGGAGAAGGGGTGCGACTGCCTGGGCGAGATCCGATATCTCGATGCGGTCTTACACAACAGCAAGGGGGAGCCATACACGATCAAGAATGCCATCTGCATCCATGAAGAAGACAACGCGGTGCTGTGGAAGCACGTCGTATGCGATGGCAGCGCCGAGGTGCGGCGCATGCGCCGGCTTACCGTCTCTTTCCACGTGACGGTGGCCAACTACGAGTACTTGGTTTACTGGCGCTTCTACCAGGATGGCAACATCGAATGCGAAATTCGTGCAACCGGTTTGATGGTGACCACGAACTTCGACAATGGTCAGGCGCACGCATCGGGCACGTTGGTCGACGAACGAACTTATGCCCCGTATCACCAACATTTTCTTACCGCGCGGCTGGATCTGGACATCGACGGCACGGACAACACCGTGTACACGAGCGAGACGGAGATGGTGCCTACGGGACCGGATAACCCCTACGGTTTGTCGTTGCGCCAGAGGAACATCCCGCTGCGCACCGAGGAAGAGGGCAAACAGGACTACTGCTGGGAGACCCAGCGGGCGTGGCGGGTGGTCAACGAGAACGTCACCAATGGGCTGGGCACCCACGCGTCGTACAAGCTCGTCGGGGGTGCGGCCATTCCGCCGATGTTTGATCTCAGGTCGCCGGTAC
The DNA here is from genome assembly GCF_002355775.1 of Mycobacterium ulcerans subsp. shinshuense. Lineage (NCBI taxonomy): Bacteria > Bacillati > Actinomycetota > Actinomycetes > Mycobacteriales > Mycobacteriaceae > Mycobacterium > Mycobacterium ulcerans. Next base: position 2,447,784 of record NZ_AP017624.1, read on the forward strand.
TACGCCGGGCGGAGGCCATCACCCATACCGTATGGGTTACGCCCAATCATCCCGACGAGCGTTGGCCAGCGGGGGAGTTCGTGAACCAGAGCGGTCCGGGACTGGGGTTGCCCGCGTGGACTGCTGCCAACCGGTCGATCGAGAATACCGACGTGGTGGTGTGGTACACGTTCGGCATCCACCACATAACGCGCCCGGAGGACTGGCCGGTGATGCCAGCCGACACCGTGTCTTTCTGGCTCAAGCCTGTTGGATTTTTCGACCGCAACCCGTCGTTGGATGTCGCGCCCACGGCAGCCGCAACGTGTCATGGCGAAGGTGGTTGCTGAATGACAGACACCCCGGCGCCGCCGCTCTTCGCCCGTGGTCCCAAAGGCAACAAGCTGAAGATGCAGCCGATCGTGCCGCAGCTCAGCAACACCGCGGCTGAGGGCGTGGTATCCAAGGGCCTGGCCAAGGGGGCCGTTGGCACCGTCTCGGGGGCAATCCTCGGTATCGCGTGTGTGGCACCCGGCTACACGTTGACGGCCAGCATCGGCTTGATCGTTGCCGCGGTCGGGCTCAAGATGCCGGCGATATTTGTATTCGGATTTATTCCGATGTTTTTGACCGCGTTCGCCTATCGCGAATTGAACGCCGACACTCCGGACTGTGGAGCGTCGTTCACCCAGGGCTCCGGCGTTGTTGATTAGCAGGCTTGTGAGCTGGGGAATTGTGGATTGAGGAGGTCTAGGCGGCGGTTGGCGGTCAAAGCGGTGATCCGGCAGGCTTCGGCGATGTTGTCGGCGCCGTTGAGGCGGTGCAGATTGATCGCGGTGTTGCGTAGCGTTGCTAGGACCTGTGCGCCGTTTCCGGTATGTGCCCTTTGACGGTCTTCGTCGAAGGTGACGTCGCGTATCCAGTGCAGGCTGTTCTCGATTCCCCAGTGTTGACGCATCCAGGTCATGATCGCGGTAGGGCGGGCGTGCTCGAACGGCAGGCTGCAGATGGCATAGACCACCTTCACGCTGCGCTGGTCGGTGGCGGTGATCAAGCGTTCACGAGTGATCCGGATGATTTGTTTTGCGTAGGGGAAGCCGATTCCTCGTGCAGCGGTGATGATTTGCAGGGTGCGGGTCTCGACACGGCCGTGGCCGCGGGAGTCGTCGGTAGCGGCTGCGGGCACCTCGGCCCAGGGCAGCGCGGTGATACGCGCAAGTATTTTGGCTTGGTTGGACTTGACGATCATCAGGTAGTGCGACTTCAAGGTGGCGCAGATCAACTTCGCGGTGACGACCTGGGTATGCATCGCATCCACGGTGACCAGCCACCGCAAGCTACCCGGCAGCAGCGTGAGCAGGGCACGTACGCAGGGAATTTCATTGCTTTTCTCGGCGACAGCGAGTTGACCGAGCACCAATCGGGCACGGTGGGCGAACACCGACACGAGATGCGTGGCTGTCGCTTTGGCGCGTAAAGCACCACGCAGCATCTTGCCGTCCAACGCGATCGGCACCAATCCACTGGGGTCGCTGCTGGCCACGTGTGCAGTGAAGTAACTGCCCATCCTGGCGTTGAGGTCGGCGGGGTCTAGCCGAGACAAAACAGCGCGGAAGGTCTTCTCACTGGGCCGCCGGAACCGGACCCCTAATTGGGCCAACACATCATCGGGAGCGGTGGCCGCCCATGTGGCAAAACCAGCATAGCCGCGCATCCCCGCGGCAGTGGCCAGAACCGCGATCGCCAACAAAGCCATCAGCGAATACCTCCGACCGCGTGGGTCCCTCGGGTCTGGCACCGAGGCCAACACATCGAAAAACTCCGATCCGATGAGCTCGCTGCGCTCACCAGGACTCCAGCGGTCGAACACCTCTGGAACCGACGACACAGGCAATACTGAAACGGTAGGCACGGGCAACTCCAGACCAACGACGAACAGTAACCAACTCGGTCGTTCTCCAGATAGCCCGTGCCTACACTCCGGCCCCAATAGCGCGGCACCAAAGATCATCAACCCAGCTCACAAGCCTGCTAATCAACAACGCCGGAGCCCTGGTCGTTCACCTGGTCCACCAAAGCCTTCGGACCCTACGTGGGATGGATGTGCGGCTGGGGCATGGTGATCGCGACGGTCATTGTGTTGTCGAACCTGGCTGCGGTCGCGGTGCAGTTTTTCTATCTGCTGATCGCCGGCCTGTTCGATAGCCCAGGGATCGCGTCCGTGGCCGCAAACCGATGGGTCGATATCGCTTCCACGCTGGTGTTTATCGCCGGGGCGACTTGGGTTTCCAGTCGTGGCATCCAAACCAGCGAGCGGGTGCAGGGACTATTGGTCATCTTCCAGATGACGGTGATTTTGGGTTTCGGGGTGGTGGCCATCATCGGCGCGGTGCGGGGCCATGGCCCGGCGAATCTGAGCTTCGATTTCAATTGGTTCGACCCGTTCAGCGGGCTCGCGATGGGTGCGTTCGTCATTGGGGTGACCGGTTCGATCTTCTCGTTCTGGGGCTGGGATACGTGCCTGACCCTGGGTGAGGAATGCACCGACCCAAAGAAGGTTCCCGGACGCGCCGGTGTGCTGTGTGTGGTCAGCATTCTGCTGACATACCTGCTGGTGAGTGTGGCGATGATGATGTACGCCGGTGTCGGTTCGCAGGGACTGGGGTTGGGCAACCCGGATAATTCCGAGAACGTGTTCGGCGCACTGGCACGACCGGTGCTCGGTCCGTGGGCAGGGCTCCGGCGTTGTTGATTAGCAGGCTTGTGAGCTGGGGAATTGTGGATTGAGGAGGTCTAGGCGGCGGTTGGCGGTCAAAGCGGTGATCCGGCAGGCTTCGGCGATGTTGTCGGCGCCGTTGAGGCGGTGCAGATTGATCGCGGTGTTGCGTAGCGTTGCTAGGACCTGTGCGCCGTTTCCGGTATGTGCCCTTTGACGGTCTTCGTCGAAGGTGACGTCGCGTATCCAGTGCAGGCTGTTCTCGATTCCCCAGTGTTGACGCATCCAGGTCATGATCGCGGTAGGGCGGGCGTGCTCGAACGGCAGGCTGCAGATGGCATAGACCACCTCCACGCTGCGCTGGTCGGTGGCGGTGATCAAGCGTTCACGAGTGATCCGGATGATTTGTTTTGCGTAGGGGAAGCCGATTCCTCGTGCAGCGGCGATGATTTGCAGGGTGCGGGTCTCGACACGGCCGTGGCCGCGGGAGTCGTCGGTAGCGGCTGCGGGCACCTCGGCCCAGGGCAGCGCGGTGATACGCGCAAGTATTTTGGCTTGGTTGGACTTGACGATCATCAGATAGTGCGACTTCAAGGTGGCGCAGATCAACTTCGCGGTGACGACCTGGGTATGCATCGCATCCACGGTGACCAGCCACCGCAAGCTACCCGGCAGCAGCGTGAGCAGGGCACGTACGCAGGGAATTTCATTGCTTTTCTCGGCGACAGCGAGTTGACCGAGCACCAATCGGGCACGGTGGGCGAACACCGACACGAGATGCGTGGCTGTCGCTTTGGCGCGTAAAGCACCACGCAGCATCTTGCCGTCCAACGCAATCGGCACCAATCCACTGGGATCGCTGCTGGCCACGTGTGCAGTGAAGTAACTGCCCATCCTGGCGTTGAGGTCGGCGGGGTCTAGCCGAGACAAAACAGCGCGGAAGGTCTTCTCACTGGGCCGCCGGAACCGGACCCCTAATTGGGCCAACACATCATCGGGAGCGGTGGCCGCCCATGTGGCAAAACCAGCATAGCCGCGCATCCCCGCGGCAGTGGCCAGAACCGCGATCGCCAACAAAGCCATCAGCGAATACCTCCGACCGCGTGGGTCCCTCGGGTCTGGCATCGAGGCCAACACATCGAGAAACTCCGATCCGATGAGCTCGCTGCGCTCACCAGGACTCCAGCGGTCGAACACCTCTGGAACCGACGACACAGGCAATACTGAAACGGTAGGCACGGGCAACTCCAGACCAACGACGAACAGTAACCAACTCGATCGTTCTCCAGATAGCCCGTGCCTACACTCCGGCCCCAATAGCGCGGCACCAAAGATCATCAACCCAGCTCACAAGCCTGCTAATCAACAACGCCGGAGCCCTGGGTCCGTGGGGTAGCCAGTTGCTGTTTCTGGGCATCCTGGCGTCCACCCTGTCGAGTTTGCAGACGACGTTCCTCCCGGCGTCGCGTTGCATGCTCGCCATGGGCGCTTATCGGGCATTTCCCCAGCGGTTCTCGGCGGTCAGCTCACGTTTCCAGGTGCCGCTGTTCAGCACCATCGCGGCAGCCATTGCTTCGGGTGCCTTCTACACCCTCGCCAGGTTGCTATCGGAGCGAACCCTGTTGGACACCATTGCGGCCCTCGGCATGCTGGTTTGCTGGTATTACGGAATTACCGCCTTCGCCTGCATGTGGTATTTCCGCAAGGAACTCTTCACGTCTTTGCGCAACGTCGTTTTCATATTCCTTTGTCCGCTGCTCGGCGGGATGATGCTGTTGCTGGTCTTTGTTGTTTCGGTCCGCGAAAGCATGGACCCGCGACATGGCAGCGGCGCGTCGATCGCAGGCGTCGGGCTAGTCTTCTACCTTGGCTTCGGCATCCTCTCGCTCGGTGCGGTGCTGATGGTGGTCATGCGAGTGCGCCAACCCGGCTTCTTTTTGGGTCACACGCTGACGCCGTCAACCCCTGCCCTCACCGACGACGCCACCATCGCCACCGCTAGCCATCCGGACGCCGGTCCGGACCAACATCATTGAGCGCTACTCGTAGAACGGGACACCATGGTGGAAAAGAAGGTTTTTCACAACATCATTGGCGGAGAAATTCAGGCAACGCCGGACGGAAACACGATGGATATCGTCAACCCGTCGACGGGCGAAGTCTATGCATCGGCGCCGAATTCCTCTGGCAAAGATGTCGATGACGCGTTTACCGCGGCGGCCAAGGCGTTCGAGTCGTGGCGTTGGTCCACCCCCAGCGAACGGCAGCGTGCGCTGCTGCGGCTCGCCGACCTCATCGAGGACAACGCCGAGGAACTTGTCGCGCTCGAGTGCGAGAACACGGGCAAGCCAATCTCGTTGACCATGTCGGAGGAAATTCCGCCGATGGTTGATCAGATCCGGTTCTTCGCCGGCGCGGCGCGCGTTCTGGAAGGCCGCTCACAGGGCGAATACATGCGTGGGCACACGTCGTCGATTCGACGGGAGCCGGTGGGCCCGGTTGCCCAGGTAGCGCCCTGGAATTACCCGATGATGATGGCGGTGTGGTAGTTTGCCCCGGCGCTGGCCGCCGGCTGCACCGTGGTACTCAAGCCTTCGGACACCACGCCCGCGTCGTCCTACTGGATGGTCGAGAAGATGCAGGAGATCTTCCCGCCCGGGGTGTGCAACCTGGTGTGCGGCGACCGCGACACCGGTGCGGCACTGGTGGCGCACCCGGTGCCACAGCTGGTGTCGATCACCGGCTCCACCAGGGCAGGTATGGCGGTGGCGGCCAGCGCGGCCAACGACCTCAAACGTGCGCATCTCGAGCTGGGCGGCAAGGCGCCGGTAGTCATCTTCAATGACGCCGACATCGCGGCGGCGGTGGAGGGACTTACCGCGGCAGGCTATTTCAACGCGGGCCAGGATTGCACCGCCGCCACTCGGCTGATCATCCAGGACGGCATCTACGACGAGTTCCTGTCGGCGATGGCCGAGTCGGTGGCCGGTACCAGGACGGGCTATGACCCCGCGGATGAGGACATCTTGTTTGGTCCCATCAACAACAGCAACCAGATGCGCCACATCGATGGCCTGGTGTCCCGTGCGCCGGCGCACGCTCGAATTCTTGCCGGCGGCAAGCAGAAAGACTGCGCGGGCTTCTTCTACGAGCCCACGTTGATTGTCGACCTGCAACAGGACGACGAATTGATTCAGACCGAGATCTTCGGCCCGGTCGTCACCGCGCAGCGTTTCAGCGACGAGCAGCAGGCCCTGTCTTTCGCCAACGGCACCGAATACGGTCTCGCATCCTCGGTGTGGACCAAGGACGTCGACACCGCCGCACGCATGGGAGCACGGCTGGACTTCGGGAGTGTGTGGATCAACACCCATATTCCGCTGGTTGCCGAGATGCCGCACGGCGGTTTCAAGCACTCCGGCTACGGCAAGGACCTGTCCATGTACGGGTTCGAGGACTACACCCGGATCAAGCACGTGATGCACTATCACGGATTCGAGGGCTAGACACCGCCGCAGCCGCGGCGGCACCTCCGGGCGCCAAGGCCACGGCCGATGTTTGAGTCAGGCCTTGCGCACCGGGGGTGGCGACCATTCGCCGGCGACCACCTCGGGCCTCGGCGCGTACAGCCGCATGGTCACGCCCAGCGGGCCCAACGGGGCCGGGAGCCAGTTCGACTGGCGCTCGGGACCGGGGTCGGTGTGCGCGAGATAGAGGTCCAATGAGCCGTCGTCGTTGTAGCGCAGCTCGTCACGGTCGCCGATGGCGAATCGGTTCAGCTCGTTGGCCACTTGAAAGCCTTCGGCGTCATACATCGTGACCGACCAGAATGCGTCCACCGGGGGCAGCTTGTCCGCGTCGAAGTGGATGACGTAGTCGTGTTCGCCGGCCAGCGGATCTCCGTGCTCGTCGGTGGCGAGGAACGGATATACGGCGTCCTCGGCGGGGTTGGCTCCCAGACCGATGAGGGCCACCACCGCGCGCCGTAGGTAGTTGTTGCCGTAGACGCCCATGCTCTCGGTCAGGCTGATCCAGCCGTCGACGTTGGCCCCAAGCTTGGTGGCGCTCTTGAGGATGTCGTTGAGCGCATCGCTTCTGCCGCGCTCGAGCTCTGCCACTTGGTCCGCGTCGAACCGGCTCGCATCGAACGGGCTTCCCGCTTCGATGCCGAGGTTGGCCAGCCGGGCAAGCACGGAGTAGTCGGTCGGGTGTGGTGAATTGACGCACAGCAGATCGGCCGCATAGGAGAGGTAGTCCAGCGCGGCCATGCCGTTGACGATTCTGGGCGGCTCGGTAGTCAGGTCAAAGTCTGGTCGCTTGTCTCCCGCACTGGCCTGCGCACCGCTGCCGAGCTCAGTGAGGGAGTAGCCGTCTTGTACCCGGTGAACGGCCGGGTAGTCGGCTGGCCCGTTGGTCTGGGTGCGGCCGATGATCCAGACAAACGGTGTCGGCGCGGCCACGACCGTGGTTGGGCGCGGTTGTTCGCCGCTTTCGCCGCTTTCGCCCTGGTAGCCAGGGCCGGCGATCACGAGATCAAGTGGACCCGTCCCGCTGGTGCGCTTGCCGGGATTGGCGAAAACGTCTGTCCACATGTCCAGCATCGGCAGCATGTAGTAGCGATCGTCGGTGTCCGCCGACTGCAGGCGGACCGGACCGTTGCGCAGGTCCAGCCAGGCCGAGGAGTACAGCGTGTCGAAGTTGGGCCGCACCACCGCGCGGAATTCGGCCGACGGGAACGCCCGCATGTGCGAGAAGTGATTGGGCGGGCCGGCGCCGGGGCCGGTGCCGGGTGCCGCGTTGAGGGCCTGCAGTCGCGTCACATCCATCATGACCAACGGATAGAAGTAGATGAATGCTTCGTAGCTGAGCGTTCGCAGGCCACTGGACAAGGTGCTCACGATCTCTCCTCCGGGAGGCTCCGTAGACCGACCATATGACGTGCCGTGTGAAATGTCAGTGGCCGCGGCGGATCGGCGCGGCTAACACATATCCGCGCCCTGTTCTGCCCGGAGCGCCGGTGCCATTACAGTTGGTCCCGATGACCCAAACAGCCGCCCCGCCGGTGCTGACCGTGCGGTACAACGGAGCTGAGCGCACCTTCGCCGCAGGCCACGACGTAGTCATTGGCCGTGATTTGCGGGCAGACGTCCGCGTCGCGGACCCGCTGATCTCACGGGTGCATCTGCTGCTGCGCTTCGATCAAGGCCGATGGATCGCCATTGACAATGGCAGTCTCAACGGGCTCTACATCAACAACCGGCGAGTACCGGTTGTCGACATCCAAGATGGCCAGCGGGTCAACATCGGCAACCCGGATGGTCCGGCGCTGGACTTTGGAGTCGGCCGCCGTCAGCAAGGTTCGGTCGGGCGCCCACCGCCAACCGCGGTCATGCAGGTGCCCCCGCCCATGCCCGGCGGGGCATGGCCCAGCCAGGCACCCCCGCAAACCGGCTCGCACCGGCCCGTTCCGCCGCAGCCGGCCCCGCCGACCACGCGGATGCCGGCTCAACCTCCCAGCGGACCGCAGCACGTGCAGCCGTCGGACCAGCAACCGCAATACCCCAGCGGCCCGCAGACGTCGCGGTCGCAAACCGGCGCTCAGCCGGCCCCGCAGATATACCGGCCGCCGGCCGCGAGCCCGGCGCCCCCGGCCCCCCTCGTGGTCGGGCGCGCGCCCGGCGAAACCGGCAACATCGCCACCTCGATGATGAAGATTCTGCGTCCGGGCAGGGCGGCGGGCGAATTACCGCCGGGCGCGGTGACGATCGGCCGCGCCGACGACAACGACATCGTCATTCCCGAGGTGCTGGCGTCGCGTCACCACGCCACCCTGATCCCGACACCGCAGGGCACCGAGATCCGGGACAACCGCAGCATCAACGGCACATTCGTCAACGGTGCCAGGGTCGAGGCGGCACTGCTGCACGACGGCGACGTCGTCACGATCGGCAACATCGACCTCATTTTCGCCAATGGTGCGCTGGCCCGCCGCGAAGAGAGCCTGCTCGAGACGCGCACCGGGGGCCTTGACGTGCACGGGGTGACGTGGACGATCGAGGGCAACAAGACACTGCTGGACAACATCTCGTTGGCGGCACGCCCGGGGATGCTCACCGCGGTCATCGGCCCGTCCGGTGCTGGCAAATCAACTTTCGCCAGGCTGGTCGCCGGGTACACGCACCCGACCAACGGCACGGTGACTTTTGAAGGCCACAACATTCATGCCGAATACGCCTCCCTGCGCAGCAGGATCGGCATGGTGCCGCAAGACGACGTGGTCCACGGTCAACTGACGGTCCGGCAGGCGTTGATGTATGCGGCCGAACTGCGGCTGCCGCCGGACACCACCAAGGAGGACCGCGAACAGGTGGTCGCCCGGGTCCTCGAAGAGCTGGAGATGTCCAAGCACCTCGAGACGCGGGTCGACAAACTGTCGGGAGGTCAGCGCAAACGTGCATCGGTGGCCCTCGAACTGCTGACGGGACCGTCGCTGCTGATCCTGGATGAGCCCACATCCGGTCTGGATCCGGCGTTGGACCGGCAGGTCATGACCATGCTGCGGCAGTTGGCCGACGCCGGTCGTGTGGTGCTGGTTGTCACTCACTCACTGACCTACCTCGATGTCTGCGATCAGGTTCTGTTGCTGGCACCGGGCGGCAAGACAGCGTTCTGCGGGCCGCCCAGCCAGATCGGTCCGGCCATGGGGACGACCAACTGGGCCGACATCTTCAGCACGGTCGCCGACGACCCGGAGGGGGCCCAGGCGCGCTACTTGGCGCAAACGGGGCCACCCCCGCCAGCGCCGCCGGTGGAGCGTCCAGGGGAGCTGGGTGGCGACCCGTCGCAGACCAGCCTGTTCCGCCAGTTCTCCACCATCGCCAGACGCCAGATGCGGCTGATCATCTCGGACCGGGGCTATTTCATCTTCCTGGCGATATTGCCGTTCGTCATGGGCTCGCTGTCGATGTCGGTACCCGGGGACGTCGGCTTCGGCATGCCCAATCCGATGGGGAACGCACCCAACGAGCCGGGCCAGATTCTGGTGTTGCTCAATGTCGGTGCGGTCTTCATGGGGACCGCGCTGACAATCCGAGATCTCATCGGCGAGCGGGCCATCTTCCGGCGCGAACAGGCAGTCGGCCTGTCCACCACCGCGTACCTGCTGGCGAAGATCTGCGTCTACACGGTGTTTGCGGTCGTTCAATCGGCGATCGTCACCATCATCGTGCTGATCGGCAAGGGCGGTCCCACCCAGGGCGCCGTGGCGCTGGGCAAACCTGGGCTCGAACTGTTGGCCGACGTTGCCGCCACCTGCGTCGCTTCAGCGATGCTCGGACTGGCGCTATCGGCGGTGGCCAAGTCGAACGAACAGATCATGCCGCTGCTGGTGGTCGCGGTGATGTCGCAGCTGGTGTTCTCCGGCGGCATGATTCCCGTCACCGACCGCCTGGGGTTGGACCAGATGTCCTGGGCCACACCGGCACGATGGGGATTTGCCACCTCGGCCTCGACCGTCGACCTGATCAAACTCGTGCCCGGTCCGCTGACTCCGAAGGATTCGCACTGGCATCACACGGCTAGTGCCTGGTGGTTTGACATGGCCATGCTCGCGTTCATCAGCTTGTGCTACGTCAGCTTCGTGCGGTGGAAGATTCGCCTCAAGGGCGGGTGATCGGCCGCGGGGTCGGGTTCCTGGCGAACCCGCCTAGCGTGGATCCAGTGGTTGGTGGCGCTTGCACAACGCCGTGTAATGCAAGACCAGCGCGGTGACCACGCCATATCCGAGGTGCGGGACCAGATCACTGATCCAGCCGACGAGGCCCCAGGTCCTGGGGTCGGTCACCCCGAGCAGGGTCATCGGTCCGTTGGTACCCACCAGGGCGAGGGCCGTTGCGACCAGCATGGCCACCAGCAACCGCGGCCGCCAACCCAGGCCGTAGGCAAGCCCAAGAACCAGGCCCATCCCAATCCCGGCCGCGTAGCCGGTCAGCGCGCCGAGACCGGCGACGCGGTTGGCCAGCACGTCCCCAGTACCCGGAACCGTCAGGTGCAGCAATCGCGCCATGGCATTGACGGTGTCTTCCGGGGTCGTACTGGTGGAGCGGCCCCGCACCGCGATGTCCAGATAGGCGATCACATTGAGCGCGGTGGTGCCGGCGGCGCCGGCGATCGCTCCGCTGGCCAGTCCCGCCCCCACCTGGCCCATCGATATGGATCGCACTGCCGCTGCCTCCTGCGTCGCCGGACCGGATGATTCCCGTGCCCAGGCTATTGAACGCGAGGCTGGGGGACTACCTGGCCCATCCGCCGTCGCCGGGGGCCGCCCAGGCCGTCGGCGGCACCGGGGCCGGCTGTTTGGGCCGGAAGAACAGCGAACCCGCAACCATGCGGTTGCGCAGCGCGGCTGCGCGCCAGGTGTTCACCGGATGCGAGGACACCATGTTGGCCAGCCAGACGAAGAACCCGGTCTCGGACCCGGCCCGGTCGGCCATGCCGTCGAAATCCACCGACCGGGGCAGATACTTTCCGGCACTGAGCACACCGATGGCCTTGCGGGCACCTGCGGGACGGAACGCGTAGCCGTAGTTGTCGGCGGTGTACTCCATCGACCGTGACAGCGTCGGCCCCAACAGCGGAACGCGCATCGCAAGTTGCATCAGCGGGCGCCAGTACGAGGCATGCCCGGCCGCGAGATGGCCGACCTCATGGCCGATGATGAAGGCGAGCGCCTCGGGGTCGCGGGCTTGACCGCCGATTTCGAACAGGTCGCTGTACACCACGACGTAGCGGCGAAAGCCGTGCCCGCTGGAGAAGGCGTTGATCAGCCCGTTGCCCAGCACCACGTAGGCGTCGGGAACCTCGCTGAGCCCGAACCGGCGGGCCGCCTCGACGACGAGCCAGTAGCCTTCGGCGAACTGGGTCGGTGACATCTTGACGCCGTTGGCGCGCTGCTTGCCGTAGGTCAGCCCGCGCAGCGCGAACAGCACGATCGGCGTGGCCACGATGGAAATCCAGAGCAGGCTGGACTTGCCCGACAGCACCACGGCGGCCGCGACCAGGTAGAGCAGCACGCTGGAGACGATGACCAGCACCAGTAGCCCGATTTCCCACGGGTGGCGTCTGGGGTGCTCTAGGTACCCGGTGGGACCCGGGGGCGATCCCGATGGGGTGCCGTAGAACGAGGCGGGCAAGTGCGGGTAGGGGTGGCCTGGTGGCGATTCCACAATGGCCATGGGTGGTCTCGGGCTCCTCGCTGTGGTCGATCGGTTCTGGTCGACTGCACCTTGCCGCTCGGTCCTTGGAGGATTCTTGGTAACTCCTTGGCGACACGAAACCGCAGATCAGCCACCGGGCGACCGCCACGGTGAGGTCAGGATTCAGCTCTGGGATCTCGAGCGGTGCAGCGTGAAGCCAATCTGCGGTATGACCAGGACCCCGGGTACCAGCGTCCAGGCGAATGAACGGCCATCGAGCTGGAAGCCGTTCTTCTGATAGAACCGTCGCGCTCGATAGTTCTTCTCGGCACACCACAAGACCGCGTCATGTGACGGCGCCGAGTTGAGCGAATTGGCAAGCAGCAGGCCGCCGATGCCCCGGCGGTCATTGCCGGCGGCGACGTAGAGCGAGTCGATCTCCAGCTGATCCGGATTGTCGGGCTCCGGCCCGAAAATGCTCATCCCGACGATCTGGCCGCCCGACTCGGCTAGCCACATGGACCAGCCGGCTCTGGCGAGCCTGCGCGGGTACTCCTCGTCGATCCATTCCTGCCAATCGAACAGATCGAGGGTTTCGGGCGTCATGATGCCGCGATAGGAAAGCCGCCAGCTCGGATAGTGCATCTGCGCGACGTTGAGGTAGTCCGCCGGCTCAGCTTGCCGGATCGAGATACCGTCGGGCATCTCCGTCACGCTTGCTCCCATGGTTTGTCTGAGCCACGGACAATACTGCCCGCTACCGTCTTCGACCCGACTTTCGCGCGCAGTTGCACGATTACGGGTTTGGGGGATAGTAGCGCAGCGTCCGAGGGACACCTGGCGAACGGGGTATCTCGATTGTCTCCTGGGTGCGGGGCCGACACCAACCGTCGCGGGTCGGTGTGGAGCGGCACGTTATTTTCCTATCATTTGGTTATGGCTGCCGGTCGGCGCGATATGGCGGGATCTCCGGCATTCAGCACCCAGGAGGCGATCCGCTACCACGCCGCAGGCTGGTGGTCCGACTCGACGCTATCGGACGCGGTAAGACGAAACGCCGAAGGCTCGCCGCATCATGCCGCCTATATCGACTACCCGGCGTCACTGCTAACGTGGAGTGAATTCGACTGTGCGGCAACAAGTCTAGCCGAACAGCTGGCCGGAGCTGGCGTGCTGCCCGGCGACCGGGTGGCGGTATGGCACGGCGACTGCGCCGCGCTACATGCGTTGTTCATCGCCATCGAGCGCTGTGGCGCCGTGGTGGTGGGCATCGGTGCACGCGCCGGTGTCCGGGAAGCCACCCAGATATTGCGCGCCGCGCAGGTCAAGCTCCTGGTCAGCGACGCCCCGCGCAGCGCCGCCGCGACCGAGGTGAGCGCACAGCTTCCGGTGCCCTCGGGTGTCTTGGTGCGCGAGGGTAAAACGCTGCGCTTCGACGGTAAGCCGGTGCCGGTGGCGCCCGAAAATGGGCTCGAAAGCGAGCTCGGAAACGAGCGACGCCTCGGTTCCGATGATGTGTTCCTGATCAACTCCACCTCGGGCACCACGGGGGCACCCAAATGTGTGGTGCATACCCAGAACCGTTGGCACTACTTTCATCAGCACGCGGTCGCCAATGGCATGTTGACGCCGCAGGACGTAGTCTTGCCGGTGATTCCCATGCCCTTCGGATTCGGCATCTGGACCAGCCACACCACACCCATTTACCTGGGGGCCAGCGCGGTGATTCTGGATCGGTTCACGACGCTGGCCGCATGTGAGGCAATCGCTCGGCACCGGGTCACGGTGTTGTGCTGTGTCAGTACTCAATTGACGATGCTCATGGCCGACCACTGGTGCCGGGCCTATGATCTGAGTTCGCTGCGGGTCGTCTTCGCCGGCGGCGAGGCGTTGCCGTACCGGCGCGCCACTGAGTTCGAGGATCTCACCGGCGCAGCCATTCTGCAGTTCTATGGCTCCAACGAGACCGGATTGCTCAGTGCGACCACCTTGCGCGACTCGCGGGAGCGTCGCCTCAGGACGGGTGGGCGGGTTGTTCCGGAAATGTCGGTGCGGCTTTTCGACGGGGACCGTGACGTCACCGCGTCGGGCCGGGGCCAGCCCGGGTGCCGCGGACCGGCGACCAGCCTCGGCTATCTGGGCGGAACCGATCACGAGAAGTTGTTCACCCGGGACGGGTGGATGCGCATGGGTGATATCTGCGAGATCGATCCGGACGGCTATCTGACCGTCACCGGCCGGACCTCGGATTTCATCTTGCGCGGCGGAAAGAACATCAGCGCCGGTCAGGTCGAGGATGCGGCGCTGAACCACCCGGCCGTCGCGATCGCTGCGGCGGTGTCGATGCCCGATCCGGTTTTCGGGGAGAAGGTCTGCCTCTACGTCGAGCTCGCCGACTCGCAGCGCCTCGATCGAACCGAACTCGTCGAGCACCTCTTGGCGCTGGGGTATTCCAAAGAACTACTGCCCGAACGACTCGTCGTGGTCGACGAACTGCCTCGATCCTCCGGCGGCAAGATTGCCAAAGGGCAGCTTCGCGACGATATTCGAGCCAGGATGGAGGCCGAGCATGAACGCTCCTGACGCACGCCAAGGTGGCCTGCAGGTATGGGCGCCATCGGTGATTCCGCCGATCGGTGTGGAGCTATCCGATGCGCAGGCGCTCGCCGTTGCCTTCCGCCACCTCGCGGGCATCGGGTTCGCAGAGAACATGGCCGGTCACATCACCTGGCAGCCCGACGGCCAAACCGACACGCTGGTCAATCCATGGGGGCTGTGGTGGCAGGAACTCACCGCCTCGGATATCTGCACGGTGGACGCCGACGCGCGGGTGGTCAAGGGCCGGTGGGACGTCACCCCCGCGATCCATATCCACACTCAGTTGCACCGAGTTCGCGACGATGCTCGCGTGGTCATCCACAACCACCCGTACTACGTGTGTGTCCTGGCGGCCCTGGGCCGGCTGCCGGACCTGGTGCACCAGACCGGATCGCTCTTCCTCGACGACATGTGCCTGGTCGAAAGCTATGACGGCGAAATCGACAGCGCCGCACGTGCGGCCGACCTCGCGGCACATATCGGAAGCGCGAACCTGACGATTCTGGCCAACCACGGCGTCATCGCCACCGGCCGCAATCTCGCCCAAGCCGTCTATCGCGCCGCGTCGATCGAACGAGTATGCAAGCTGGCCTACGACGTGATGCTCACCGGTGCAGAACCCACACGGATGAAATGGTCCGATATGGCCGGCATGCGTTCATCGCTGATCGAACGGGCTGCCGACGTCTATTGGGCGGGGGCGGCACGGATGACCATCAAGGCCGACCCGGCCGTACTGAGCTGAGCCCCGATGACCGCGAATCACCCAGCACTGCAGAGAGATTGCCGACGATGAAATCGATCGACGAACTGGCCAGCGACCTCAGCTTCACCACGGCGAAGACCGGCGCAGATCGCAGCGTCACTTTCTTGACGGATCCGCCCAGGGCGCGGCGCCGCTACACGGTGATTTCGGTGGACGATCACATCGTCGAACCGCCCGACACCTTCACCGGACGTCTGCCGCAGAGGTTCGCCGACCGCGCACCGCGAGTCGTCGAGACCGACGACGGCGGACAGGTGTGGGTCTACGACGGACAGGTACTGCCCAACGTCGGGTTCAACGCGGTGGTAGGGCGACCCGTCTCGGAATATGGCTTCGAGCCGGTGCGCTTTGACGAAATGCGAAGGGGTGCGTGGGATATTCATGAGCGCATCAAGGACATGGATCTCAATGGTGTCTACGCATCGCTGAACTTCCCGTCGTTTCTGCCGGGGTTTGCCGGCCAGCGGCTGCAGCAGGTGACCAAGGATCCCGAACTCGCCTGGGCCGCGGTGCGGGCCTGGAATGACTGGCACCTGGAAGCTTGGGCTGGACCATATCCGGAGCGGATCATTCCCTGCCAGCTGCCCTGGCTGCTGGATCCCAGTGCGGGTGCGCAGCTGATCCATGAGAACGCCGAGCGCGGATTTCGCGCCGTCAGCTTCAGCGAGAACCCCGCGATGCTCGGACTGCCGAGCATTCACTCGGGCCACTGGGACCCGATGATGGCGGCGTGCGCCGAGACCGGCACGGTGGTGAACCTACATATCGGATCGTCGGGTTCGTCCCCGTCGACCACCGATGACGCACCTGCGGATGTCCCGGGCGTGCTGTTCTTCGCCTACGCCATCTCCGCGGCCGTGGACTGGCTGTATTCCGGCCTGCCCAGCAGATTTCCGGATCTCAAGATCTGCCTGTCCGAGGGGGGAATCGGTTGGGTTGCCGGACTGCTCGATCGTCTCGACCACATGCTGAGCTATCACGAGATGTATGGCACTTGGCGGGCCATGGGCGAAAGCTTGACGCCGGCAGAGGTTTTCACGCGAAACTTCTGGTTCTGCGCGGTGGAGGACAAGTCCTCGTTCGTGCAGCATCATCGAATCGGTACGGAAAACATCATGGTGGAATCCGACTATCCGCACTGCGATTCGACCTGGCCGCACACCCAGCAGACCATGCATGAACAACTCGACGGACTGCCCGCCGACGTGATTCGCAAGATCACTTGGGAGAATGCGGCGCGGCTCTACCAGCACCCGGTACCGGTCGCCATCGCGCAGAATCCAGAGGCATTCTGAGGATTGTCACGGCCGATCCGGGCCGGCCGAGAACGACGCAGAGCCGCCGCGCACCGCCCTAGTCCGAGTCCAAAACGGCATCGGAGCAGTAGACGCCGAGCAGGTCACGAGCCGAGACGATCCCCGCCGGTATGCCATCGTGTTCCACCAGAACGTGGCGAATGTAGTGTTCCATCATCTGGTTCGCTACCTGATCGACGGTGGCGTCGGAGTCGCACCACACCAGTTTGGTGCTGGCAACGTCGAGGGCGGGCACCGTATTCGGATCCTTGCCGCTCGCTACTACGCGAACCACATCGCGTTCGCTCACCAGGGCGGCAGGCCGGTCGTCGTCCCCGATCACGATCGCTCCGACGTTGTCGGCGATCATCGCGTTGGCGACGTCGGCGACCGTGGCGTCAGCGACAACTCGCGCGACGGGGTCGCCGGTAACGGTGGAGATCGACAGCGATCCGGCACTAGGAAGGGTAGTCACCCACCTATGCTCACCTAGCCTCGTATGCACACTCAAGTGACTTGAGTCATTAATTCAGATGGCCTTGGGTAGCGGGCATGTCCGCCGATGGCCGCTAGGGTCGCCCGGGCCGCCGCCGGTACCGGTGTAGGCCCATGCGGACACCTCGATGTGCAATCGTATGGTGCATGCAAGCCCGTTCCGATGGTCCGCCGGCCTTCACCAAGCCCGACGCAATCGACCCCGCCTTGCGGGCGATCTCCCGGATCCTGCCGCGAGGCTATGGGTTGCATCGCGGCCTCAAGCTGCCACGTGCGCTGATGAAGCTGGCTGGGATTACTGGACGTCTGCGCGATGTGCCGGTGGTGGCCGTCAACGACGCGGTCAGCGTGCGATTGCACCGGCCAGCCGGATTGCCGGATCCGGGCCCGGCCCTGCTCTGGATCCACGGCGGCGGAACGGTCATGGGCAGCGCCGCTCAGGAGGATCAGTACTGCCGCAAGTTGTCTCATCTGGCGGGCGTCGCGGTGGCCGCGGTGGACTACCGGTTGGCGCCCGAGCACCCCTATCCGACCCCCGTCGAGGACTGTTATGCGGCGTTGCTGTGGCTGCGCCAGCAGCAGTGGGTCGATCCGTCGCGGATCGTGGTGGCCGGTGCCAGTGCCGGCAATCTTTTCGCGGCCACGCTGGTTCAGCTGGCCTGCGACCGTGGTGATGTGGAACCGGTGCTGCAGATGTTGGTGTACCCCATGCTCGACGACCGCACCGGCTCCGGTCCGAACGGCCACAAGCGCATCATGTGGAGCGAGCGGGACAACCAACAGGCGTGGCAGTTGTATCTGGCCGGGGCAGACCCCAGCACGGCCGCACCGGCGCGACGTGCCGACCTGTCGAATCTGCCGCCGGCCTGGATCGGCGTCGGAACGCTGGACCTGTTTCATCAGGAATGCCTCGACTATGCCGCGCGCCTGCGCGACGCGGGTGTCGAGGTCCATGAGCAGATCGCCGACGGTGCCTTCCACGCATTCGATCTGTTGGCGCCGAATGCGCAGGTGTCATTGGGGTTCTTCGCCAGTCAGTGCCAGTTCCTGCGAACGCACCTGCACGCCGCCGTCAGCGACCAGCCTCAGGCCCCCTAGCGCCGAAACTCGTAGTGGTTGCGGTCGGGGCGGTTGGTTCAGTTCCAATAGTCCAGGATGCGCCAGGCGAACAGGGTGGGCACATCACCCGCCGCGTTCTTGTAGTAGCTGCTGCACGCCGCAGGGTGGGTATAGACCATGGTCTCGAGCTGCCGCTGGCTGCGCTGGTTGTAGTCACTACACACCCCGTCTCGCGGCACCGCGTAGCGAGCCCCCTCGGACAGCACCATGTCGATACAGCCCAGGATGTAGCGCATTTGGCACTCGGAGTTGTAGATGATGCTGACGCCGTTGACGGCGTTGGTACCCGGGCCGTACATGCAATAGAAGTTGGGGAAGCCGGGCACGCTGATGCCGAGATAGGCGTAGGCGGCGTCGCCCCACAGGTCGTTGAGCTCAACGCCGTCCAAGCCCCGAACGCGGTTGGGCCCCAGTTGATGGTTGACGTCGAATCCGGTGGCCCAGATCAATACGTCGGCCGGCCGGTACACACCGTCGCGGGTGATCACCCCGTGGGCGGTGATCTCGGCAACGCCCTCGTGGATGAGTTCGACATCGTCACGCTGCAGGGTTTTGAGCCATGCTCCGTTGTCCTGCAGGGTGCGTTTGCCCATCGGCGGATAGTTCGGCGTGACCTTCGCCAGCAGCTGTTCATCATCGGTGAAGGCCCGCATCCAGGCGATAAACAGCTCGCGGACTTGGTGATTGGCGGCACTGACCGACAAGCCGCCGTTCTCCCAGTCCGGGTCGATAACCGTCAGGTGGGCTGCACCGTCGGCGATCGGCCACCAGGTCACGAATCGCAGCCACCTGCCGTAGTAGGGGAGATGGCGCACCGCCCATTTGGCCGGATCGCTGACGGCCGCGTGGTAGTTGATGTTGGGCGCCATCCATTGCGCGGTGCGCTGATAGACGTCGACCCGTGCGGTCATGTCGGCGATGGCGGGCACCAGCTGAAAACCGCTGGCGCCGGCTCCGATCACCGCGACCCGCTTGCCGGCGAGCTCAACGCGCTCGTCCCAATCGGCGGTGTGGAACGACGGACCGGCGAAATCCTTGCCGCCCTTGATGTCCGGGATCACCGGATTGCTGAACTGGCCGACCGCGCAGATGACCGCGCGTGCGCTGAGCACCTCGGCGCTGCCGTCGTGGCCGCGGATCCGCACCGCCCAGCTATCCGATTCGTCTTGCCAAGCGGCGCTGACAACTTCGGTGTTGAATCTGACATGCGGGGTGATCTCGTAGCGCTGGGCCACGTCATTGAGGTAGTTCAGGATCTCGGGCTGCTCGGAGTAGGAATGCGACCAATGGTCGTTGGGCTCGAACGAGTACGCGTAGTAATGGTTCGCGATGTCCACGCGGCAGCCCGGATATCGGTTGGCCCGCCACGTGCCCCCGACCCCAGCCTGCTTCTCGATGATCACAAACGGCAGACCGGCTTGCTTGAGTTTAATTCCGGCCAGTAGCCCCGCTTCGCCACAACCGATGACCAAGACTGGGAAACCACTGCGTTGACTTGGAGTGGATCGCAGCGGCGGGCCATCCTGGTCCGCGTCTGAGATCCGTAGATCCGCGGCAATGTAGTCGATGAACTCGTCGGTAACCTGGCCGGCCGACGCCACGTCGAGCATGGTCTGCAGCTGGACCCGGTTCGGGAGGAACGGCGCCGGGCAGCCACGGTCGCGGTAGTCGCGCACCACCTCGAAGGCACGCTCGCGGACGGTCTGTTTGTCCTCTTCGCTCATGCCGCCCTGGATGTCCATGGCGATCAGCATCGACGGGCCCGGAAGTTCGTCGAGCAAGCCCAAATTGCCGCTCATGTGCACCATCGACATCAGCAGCGCCGGAGCGCTGGCCTCGGCGAGGGCGGCCCGAATGACATCGTCGGAATCGTGGAACGGCATGGCGGTCAACCGCGCGGGCCCCGCGGGTACGGCGGACGGTGCGTGGCCACAATCGGAGAAGGCCATTGACATCAAGATACGTACGGCCAGTCATCCATGGCCAGCCCCGGGCGGGGGTGCGGTCCAATGCCCGATCGGTGAGTGCGCGCGCCGGCGCCCCAGCGCGCCCCAAACCTACTCCCGCAGTGTGGTTCTCGGCTGGTCTCAAAGCGCCGGTCGATGCCCCGGTGCGCGGCGGCTGACCTCGGGCACCGGTGCGGCGGTGTC
Organism: Mycobacterium ulcerans subsp. shinshuense; assembly: GCF_002355775.1. Classification (NCBI taxonomy): domain Bacteria; kingdom Bacillati; phylum Actinomycetota; class Actinomycetes; order Mycobacteriales; family Mycobacteriaceae; genus Mycobacterium; species Mycobacterium ulcerans. Next base: position 2,468,096 of record NZ_AP017624.1, read on the forward strand.
ACGTCGGATCGAAGGCAACGGGCAGCGTCGGCTACCGTCGTCCCCATGGAATTATCCGGCAAGACTGTTCTGGTTACCGGCGCCACGGGCGGTCTCGGACGGGCGATCGCCTCGTCACTGGCCGACCGCGGTGCGGAGCTGATCCTGAGCTCGCGCAAGCCCGCGGAGCTCGACCAGCTCGCGGCATCGCTTCCGGGACGCAACCATCGCTCGATCGTCAGCGACCTCGCCGAACCGGGTGCCGCGCTGGCCCTGCTCGCCGAGGCGGGGGAGATCGACGTTTTGGTCGCCAACGCAGCCCTGCCAGCATCCGGGAAACTGGAAACCTTCACCGCCGAGCAGGTGGATCGCGCGTTGCGGGTCAACCTCGAGATACCGGTCCAGATGACCCGCGAACTGATCCCGGCGTTCACTCAACGAGGGTCCGGGCATTTCGTCTTCGTGTCGTCCATTTCCGGCAAGACGGCCACCGCGCGTGCGTCGCTGTACGCGGCGACGAAATTCGGCATCCGCGGTTTCGCGCTGTGCCTGCGTGACGATCTGCGCCCGGCTGGGGTCGGCGTCTCGGTGGTGAGTCCCGGGGCGATCAGTGGCGCGGGCATGTTCGCGGACTCCGGTGCGACCGCTCCGCCGCTGATCGGTACCGGCAGGCCCGATCAGGTCGGTGCCGCCGTGGTCACCGCGATCGAGCGCAATCGCGGCGAGGTCACCGTGGCGCCGCTACGCCAGCGGGCGCTGGCGCGATTTGCCGCCAATGCCCCCGAGATCGCCTCGCGGCTGGGTGGGGGGATCGCGGCCAAGGCGGCCGACGAGATCGCCGCCGGCCAGCTGCACAAGCGCTAGCCCGAAGGGGGCGCGCGGCGGCGCTGACTATCCCCGCCGGTGATGGCATCCTGGCTTGGGTGGGGCTGCTGTTTCGGTTGGTCGAGTTGCTGGTGCTGATTGCGCCCATCGTTGGGCTGATCTATGCGGGCATCCGGGCGATCTCGTCGCTCAACAGGAGGTCGGGGGATGGAGCGGTCGACCACGCCCCGCAGGATCGCGCGGCTGGCCAGCCCGACGACGCCCTGCCCGGCAGTAAACCGGCCCAATGGCGGGCGATACGACGCGCGATCGACGCCCACGACGAAACGAACACGCGCTGGTTGGACTATGAACTCGACGTGGCCAAGCTCCTTGATTTCCCGGTGATGACCGACATGCGGGACCCGATCACGACCCGTTTTCACAAGGCGAAGTTGGCGGCGGACTTTCACCGTCCTATGCGGGCCGAAGATCTGCTGGACGACCGCGATGCGGCCAAAGAGTATTTCGATGCGGTGCAGAACTACGTCATCGCGTTCAACGCCGCCGAAGCCGAGGCGATGCGCCGGCGTAGAAGTGATTTCTCCCGAGAAGGTCAACAGCGGCTGGCTCGTGCCCAGAGCCTGCTGCGGGTGGCCGCGGATAGCTCCGCCACCGCCCAAGAACGCTCGCGGGCATACGACTTGGCCTGCAATGAACTCGACGGTCTCATGGTCTTGCCTGGCACTACCAGAGCCAGCATCGAACGCGGCATCGCCGGGGAGATAGATGGCTAGCTACCGGCCGGCCCGGGCGCCGCGCTAGCGGCTCTCGTCGGAGGCTATTCGGTACCGGGTGCCGCGCTGCTCCCGCACCCACAGCGCCTCGTCCGGGCCGATGGCTGTCCCTTCGGCGACCAGCTGTCGCTTGAGCACCTTGTGGGTGGCGGTGCTGGGCAGATCTGCGGCGATCCGGACGTATCGCGGCCAGGCTTTGGCGGACAGGTCGGGTTGCGCGCGCAGAAACGCTTCAAGCGATTCGGGAGTGAACCGCTGGTCCCGGTGCGGCACGACGGCGGCCATCACCTGATCGCCAACCCGGGCATCTGGGACCACATATACCGCGACTGGGTTTACCGAATTGTCCCGCAACAGAATTCGTTCGATCGGGGCTGCCGCAAGGTTTTCGCCGTCTACCCGCATCCAGTCGGCGGTGCGGCCGGCGAGATAGATCCAGCCCTGTGAGTCTCGGTAGGCGAGGTCTCCGGACCAGTACATGCCATGGCGCATACGCTCGGCGTTGGCGCCGGGGTCGTTGTAATAACCGGTGAAAAAGCCCGATCCCATGGTGTTGACCAATTCGCCCACCGCTTCGTCGGCGTTGGCCAGCGCTCCGTGCTCATCGAAGCGTGCCACGGCGCACTCGGTGACGGAGTCGCTGTTGTACACGGCGACACCGTCGACACCCTTGCCGATCGAGCCCGGCGGCGTGCCCGGTTCACGGATCACGATGACGGCATTCTCGGTCGAGCCGAAGCCGTCCTCGACCTGGACTGCGAAACGTCGCGAGAACTCTTCGATATCTTTCGCATTGGCCTCGTTGCCAAAAGCCACGCGCAGCGGATTCTCGGCGTCGTCGTCGCGTTCGGGCGTGGCAAGGATGTAGGCCAGTGGCTTGCCGACGTAGTTCATATAGGTGGCCTGATAGCGGCGAATGTCGTCCAGGAACCCGGTCGCTGAGAACTTCGCCGGGGCGATCGCCGCGCCCGAGACCACCGCGGGTGCCCATCCAGCGACCACCGCATTGGAATGAAAAAGGGGCATGGACACATAGCAGGTGTCGTGAGCCGACAGCCCGAACCGTTCGGTCAGGCTGCGGCCGGCGAATGTGGGCATCAGGTGTGAAACCTGTACCGCCTTAGGGTTGCCGCTGGTACCCGACGTGAAGATCATCATGAACGGATCCATCATTTCGACTTTGCGATGGGGGACCAGCGAACCGGCACCGCCAACCAGCTCTGCCCACCGAGGTGTCGAGGTATCGAAGATCTCTACATCCGCGAGGTCCAAACCATCCAACAGCGAGCGATCCTCGGCATCGGTCACGATGATCTGGCATTCGGCGCGCCTGATGTCCGCGGCCAGCGCCTCGCCGCGCCTGGTGGTGTTCAGGCCGCAGAGCACATAGCCACCCAGCCCGGCCGCGGCCATCTGGGCCAGCATTTCGGGCGTGTTGCCCAGCAAGGACCCGATATGTAGCGGGCGGTCCGGGTCGGCGGCGGCGATCAATCCGGCCGCGCGCGCGGCGGCCTCCGCCAGATACCCGCGCCAAGTCCATTGCAGATCATGATATTTCACGGCAATGCTGGAGTCGGACATGCGCTGTTGCAGCAGGGCCTGAATCGTCTCTGTCATTGATCAGGATCCGTATTCGTTGTGGGTTGGGGCAACTGGCGGGCGTGTCGCTTACCGACGATCAGCTGGGCTGCAATCATCCCGCGCAGGGCGGTCAGCAGGTGTTCGCGATCCCACTGCTGTGAATCGAACGGATCTGCAGCGGGCACAGACGCTTCTTCTCCATCGCCAGGATGGTCCCGGTAGATTTCCCAGGGCGCACCTATTCAGGCAACGCACGACACTTCGCTTCGTGGTGACCAGTCGAACCGAGACCAGCTTGCCACATGGTCGCGACCGCGGACAGGCGCCCTGACGTTGGAGTACCGAGGTGCCGGCGGCCAATCGAGCAAGCCCTGACCTGTTGGTCGGCAACGGCGTCTTGGATGCCGGACACGCGTGGACCGAGGCCTATATTGTGGCAACGGCGGTCGCACAGCTCAAGCGATGTCGTCCGAGGCTCGGTGCGGCGACCGTGATCAGGGTGTGGCCGGCGGGTGCGGCTCGACTGTGCAGAGCACCGCAGGGGCCTACGCAATTGCTGCCACCGGCGGCGGTAACAACAACGATGGAGGGCGCGGTGCGGGGGGCGCGTCGATCGCGATGAGCGGCGGCATCGAAGGCGCTGGCATCGATTGGGCTCGCGAGCAGGGCACCGGCCAGCCGCAAGCCGCGGGGACGGCAGTCCCTGGCAGTTCCCGGCCGCGATGGGTTTTCCACCGCCTCCGAGCTGGCCCACGCAGAACAACTTGGCGCCGCTGGTTTGGTGTGGCTGCGACGGTTCTGTCTGTTGCCGCGGGCACCTGCTGGGCCGCCGCTTGGGCGGGCGGATCTGACCAGTCGGCCGCACTGTCGGAATGGTCTCCATGCGCCGCTGCCAACGGCGCTGCCGGAATGCAATGCGCCATCCTCAACGTGCCGCTGGATTGGAACCTAGCTGAATCTGCCATGGCACAGGTGGCCGTGGCTCGGCTGCCCGCAACCGGAGCGCACAAGCTGGGTGTAATCGTCACCAACCCGGGCGGTCCCGGCATATCGGGCATCGATGATATGGCTTACAGCGGCAATTTTTGGGACCGGCTACGACAAGATTTCGACATCGTCACCTTCGATCCGCGCGGGGTAGGCGCGAGCCGGCCGGCCATCGCGTTGGCCGGCGATGAGCTTGTCGCCGCTGTCCGCAATCAACCCAGCATTCCGCGCACCGAGGCTCAGCGCCGGAGTCGTCTGGAGGGGACAACTCGGCTGGTGGATGCCGCGCAGCGAGGAGGCGTTCTGGGTTTAGTTGGGACGCAAGAGGTTGCACGCGACCTTGAGGCGCTGCGCGTCGCGATGAACGTGGAGAGCATCGACTACTTCGGATTTTCCTACGGTACCTACCTGGGGGTGGTGTATGCCGACATGTTCCCCGGCCGCACTCACCGCATCGTGCTCGATTCGGCCATGAATCCCGCCAACGACTACGCCACACTGCGCCACGATCAGGCTGTTGCTTTTGACCGCGCTATCCGGGCTCAGTTCGACGCCCCAGAAATCCAACGCATCCAGGCGTTGATCGAGAGACTGGATGAAAGCCCCATCGTGGGCGAAGACGGACGTGTGCTGTCGGGTTTGCGGTTGCTCAACTACGTCGAATCAGCGGCCTACGAACCGGAGACGTCGGTGCCGGTACTGAGAGAAGTACTCGCCGAGGCCAGTCGGGGGAACTGGGCTCCGGTCATCGACGCCGTGCACGGACCGGCACTTCTGGTTAACCCCGCTGACCTGCCCTATCTCTCGGTAGCGTGTCATGACCTGTCCACGCCCACCCAGGTCGGTGACGTTGCGGCGTTAGCCCGCGCCTGGACACGTGAAGCCCCATTGACCGGGGCCAGCCGCGCGTGGTCCGTACTGCCCTGCACCGTCTGGCCCACGCGGGCCGCCGCGCCGCCGCACCGGATGACGGCTGCGGGCTCCGGGCCGACGCTGGTGATCGGTGTCGCTGGTGACCCAGCGACACCGCCGCACTGGGGCCGCGAGCTGGCTGCGACGCTCGTACACGGCCAATATCTGCAATGGGCTGGCGCCGGCCACGTCGCCTACGGCCGCGCCGGCGAGCCACTAGGCACAATCGTCAACGATTTCTTCGTCTCGGGCAGGTTGCCGCCTGCCGGCCTCGAGCTACCCGCCGACTAGGACTTCATCTGCGGCGAACCTGGGGCCTGGTCACGTGCGTGCTCCCCAGCGCCGGCCCAGCACCGGAATTGGGTGTAGGTTCTGTTGGTGATCGTGGGCGCCGACCTCTCCTTGCGGGGCTGTGAGCGGGTCTGTTGGGGTTGGCTTGTGGGGCAGGTATGTTCGAGCTCGGCGGTGATCAGCTTGACGGTGTCGCCGGGGTGGCGGGCGTTCCCAGCGTGTCGTCCTTTTGTGGCCCAGCGGCCAGATCGCATGCCGCCAAGACGATTTCGCGTTAGGCAGTATCGAGGATGTCGCCGCTGCGGGCGGCCGTCGGGTACCAGACAGGGCCGCCGTCGCGGGCGTGCACGGTGTCTTGGACTCGAGCATTGGCTCGACCGTAGTGCGCCGATGAATTCCGCCCGGTCCGGCGTGCCATTGGACGCCCCTTATGCTTGTCCGCAAATGGGTGAGAAAACCACGTGCGCGATAATCGGCGGCGGCCCAGCCGGGATGGTTCTCGGGCTTCTGCTGGCCCGGGCGGGTGTAGAAGTCACGTTGCTGGAAAAGCACGGCGACTTTCTGCGCGACTTTCGCGGTGACACAGTGCATCCGACCACGATGCGGCTGCTCGACGAGTTGGGCTTGTGGGAACGCTTTGCTGAGCTGCCCTTCAGCGAAGTTCGCAAAGCGACGCTGGATACGAACGGGCGTTCGGTCACCTATATCGACTTCGGGCGGCTGAACCAACCGCACCCCTACGTCGCGATGGTGCCGCAGTGGGACCTGTTGAACCTGCTGGCCGAGGCCGCCCAAGCCGAGCCGAGCTTCACACTTCGGATGAATACCGAGGTGACCGGTTTGCTGCAGGAAGGCGGCCGCGTCACCGGAGTGCGCTATCAGTGCGCCGAGGGACCCGGTGAATTGCGGGCGGAGCTGACCGTGGCGTGCGATGGGCGGTGGTCCATTGCCCGCCAGGCGGCCGGGCTCAAGGCGCGCGACTACCCGGTGAACTTCGACGTGTGGTGATTCAAGCTGTCGCGCGAAGGTGATGCGGACTTTTCGTTCCTGCCGCGTTTCGGGCCGGGCAAGGGGCTGGGCGTTATCCCACGTGAGGGCTATTTCCAGATCGCCTACATCGGGCCCAAGGGGACAGACGCCAAGCTGCGTGAGCGCGGGATCGAGGAATTCCGGCACGACATCGGCGCACTGCTACCCGAAGCGGCCGAGTCCGTGGCCGGGCTGGCCTCCATGGACGATGTCAAGCATCTCAACGTGAAGGTGAACAGGCTGCGACGCTGGCACATCGATGGGCTGCTGTGTATCGGTGATGCCGCGCATGCGATGTCGCCGCTGGGTGGGGTGGGTATCAATCTTGCCGTTCAGGACGCGGTCGCGGCAGCGACCATCTTGGCCGAACCACTGCTAGGACACCGAGTCACCGGTCGGGACCTGGCGGCAGTGCGCCGCCGTCGCGTCATCCCGACCGTGATAACCCAGGCCGTGCAACGGTTACTGCACCGGCGGCTGCTGGGACCGCTGTTGCGCGGTCAGGACGCGACCCCGCCGGCGGCTCTGCTCGGCTTGGTCGAGCGGGTGCCGTGGCTGTCGGTGATCCCGGCCTACTTTGTCGGGGTCGGGGTCCGGCCCGAGCATGCACCCGCCTTTGCTCGCCGGGGCGGCCGCACCGACTGATCACGCGTCACCGGCGGTGCCGGCGCAAGTGCTAGTGTCGGTCTGTGACAGGACACGGGAGCCCACTGCGGATCGGCATCCTGGGCGCGGCGCGGATAGCGCCGCAGGCGCTCGTCAAACCAGCTCAGGGCAACGTCGAAGCCGTGGTGGCCGCGGTCGCCGCACGCGATGGCGCACGCGCACAGGCCTTTGCCGCCAAACACGGCATCAGCCGGGTGCACAGCAGCTACGAGGCGCTCATCGCCGATCCAACCCTCGATGCCGTCTACATCCCCCTGCCCAACGGCCTGCATGGCAGGTGGACCCAAGCCACGCTGACCGCCGGCAAGCATGTGCTGTGTGAGAAGCCGTTCACCGCCAATGCCGCCGAGGCCGACGAGATCGCCCAGTTGGCCGCGACCACCGATCGCGTGGTGATGGAGGCTTTCCACTACCGCTACCATCCGCTGACTCTGCGGATCGAGCAGATCATCGCCTCCGGGGAGCTGGGCGCGCTGCAGCGGGTGGAGACGTCGATGTGTTTTCCGCTGCCAAAGTTCTCCGACATCCGTTACAACTACGCCCTGGCCGGAGGCGCGACGATGGACGTCGGCTGCTACGCGGTGCACATGGCTCGTACCTTCGGCGGCGGCACTCCGGAAGTGGTTTCAGCGCAAGCAAAACGGCGTGACTCGGAAGTGGACCGTGCGATGACAGCCGAGTTGCGTTTTCCGGCAGGCCATTCCGGTCGAATCGAGTGCTCGATGTGGTCGTCGCACCTGTTGAACATGAGCGCGCGGGTGGTTGGTGACCGCGGCGAGCTCCGGGTGCTGAACCCCGTTGTGCCCCAGCTCTTCCATCGGCTCACCGTCCAGTCGGCCATTGGCAGGAGGGTGGAACGCTTTCCCCGTCGGGCCTCGTATGCGTATCAACTCGACGCCTTTACCGGGGCAATACTGCGCGGCGAAGCGGTCAAGACGACACCGCAGGACGCGGTGCAGAACATGACTGTCATCGATGCCATCTACCGCGCCGCAGGCCTTCCGCTGCGCAATCCGAGCTGAACCTGGAGCGCGGTCGCAGCACGGATCTTGCGCCCGGTCATGTGGTATCTGCGGTTGCTGGGACTGCTGTGGTTTGTGACTGAGCCCACAAACCCCGGTCCCGGTGAAACGGTGAGGTTTGAGCCCCAAAACCGCGGGTATATTCATACTTGCGCAGGTTCTGGGGCCGGATCCAATCGACACGCAGCCGCTGGATACCAGACGCGTGAGTGAATCGATCGGATGATTCACGACAGTCCGGCCGGAAGGAGGCTATGAAATGAACGTGAAGAAGTTTACTGGAACAGTTGCTCTTGCGGGTGCGCTCGGCGCCACCACGCTCGGGTTCGGCGCGGGTATGGCCTCGGCCAACCCGGGACCGCGGATACCGGGCCCGCCGGGACCGCACGTTGACGACTGGGCGAACTGGCACCAGGTACCGCCCGGCCAGATCAAGAAGGTGTGCCCGTGGCAGTCACCTCCTGGCCACTGGGTTGGGGGACCGCACGGCATTCCCTGCACCTGATCAACCAACGCTTCAATTTTCGCAAATGGGCGCCTAGCAATGGGCTAGGCGCCCATTTGCTGTCTGCGATGTGCGTCTGTTTGATTTCGGCACAGCCACGGGCGGCGGGCATCAGCACGCGCGGCTGGCAGCGTCCCCGCCGCCACAGCACCCTGGTGCGTCGGCGTCCAGGGCGGTTAGCATCCCGGCGGCGGCCACCTGCCAAGTGAACATCTCGGCGCGGCGCCTGGCGGAGCTGCGGCGTTGCCGCTCAGGCCAACCGACGATGGTGCGAACCGCGGCTGCGATCGCCGCGGGGTCGTTGTCCGCCGATGCCCCGCTGTCGGTGGTGATGATCTCGCTGAGGGGCGAGGTGCGCGACACCACGGCCGGTGTGCCACAAGCCAAGGACTCGAGTGCGGCAAGCCCGAATGTTTCGTGCGGGCCGGGCGCCAACGCGATATCGGCGGAGGCCAGGAGCTGGGCGACGGTGTCGCGGTGGGTGACAAATCCGGTGAAGTCGACGGGCAGCCCTGCCGCCTGGCGCTGCAGCCTGGCCCGAAGCGGGCCCTCTCCAACGATGACCAACCGTGCATCGACGCCCGCATCACACAGCGCGGCCAGTGCCCCGATGCTGCGATCGACGTGCCTTTCCACTGACAACCGGCCGCAATGGATCAACAGCAGCTGCCGGGGTGTGGCGAAACGCTGGCGCACCAGCGGGCAGCGCCGACGCGGGTGAAAAGTCTGCAGGTCCACGCCCAGGGGCACGGTGAGGGTGTTGGTCGCGCCGATGCGATCGAATTCTTCGCGGGCGAACGCCGTGGTGCACACCACGGTGTCGTAGTTGGCGGCGGTACGCCGGTTTGCGAAGTCGGCGAGCCGCTGCGCGGCGCGGTGCGGAAGCACCTGACCCACCAACCGATCTAGGCGCTCATGGGAAATCATGACCGTCGTGATCCCACGCTCGCGACCCCAGCATCCCAGCGATCGCAGCGTGAGCCGGTCGGAGACCTCCACGGCGTCGGGATCAAACGCGCCCAACAGCTCCCGCGCCCGTCCCGGCATCACCGCGCGGTAGCCGCCAGTAAGCGGAATCAGCTGGGCGGGCGAGCTGATTCGTACGACACCGGTGTCCAAGCGGCGTTGCCCGGTGTGCGCCCCCGGCACGATGAGAAACACCTCGTGCCCGCTGGCGCAGTATTCGGCGCCCAACCGATCGACCGCCGTTCGCAGGCCACCCGAACGTGGTCCGTAGAAGTTGGCGACCTGAACCACACGCATACCCGTGAGAAAAACCGGCCCTTGTGTGCGATCAACAATGCGGAGCCGACGGCCATCTGAATTGTCCGTGAAATCTACTCGGGTCGTGCCGGGGACTACGGATCAGCTGGGCTTCTTCAGGTGCGGGCCCAGCATCTGATGCCACGCTTTCGACATGTTCTGGAACTCGTCCTCGCAATTGCCGGCGCGGTCTTCCGGCAAATCGCCGGAAGTGACGATGCCGGCATTGGCTGGAGTATCCGAGCCGTAGATCCAGCACTCCCAGTTGTACATCCGCGTGATGTCCATCGAATGCCCATCCCAGAACGGGAGATCGTTGGCATCGCCGTCCTCTTTTGCGCTCAGCCGCCAATCCTGCGCCGTGTTGGTCGCGATGCGGACGCCATTGGGATAGGGCGTTCCGTCTGCCCCGGGGGCCAGCAACATGAAAGCCGAGAGCTGGTCGGCGACATCCTCCTCACGACCGGTGAATGCCAGCTCGTAGATGGAGAGCGTGGCGTGGCCCAGCTCGTGATAGAAACCCGAAGTCGTCCCGTCCACCGCGGCGGTCGTCGAGTCCGGGTTGCCGCTTCCGGCGAACCGCTGCTCGCTTTGCTGGATGTCTTCGTAGCAGAGTTGTATCTCATTGACACTGGGATCCCAATAGTCGTTGGGTTCACCGCATTGCTTGCCGACCACGGTGATGTCGTAGGGCAGGTTCAAGGTGTCGTTGACCTGTGCCGCCACCGCTTCCAAGAGCTTTGCGTCCATCATGAGCCCTCGACCTTGCTCCGCATCCGGTGTCTGGGCGTCGTCATAGCGGGTATTGACCTTGCCCGCTGCGGCGGCTTCGGTGGAACTGGCCGGCGTCGCGGCCTGGCTCTCGGACCCGGTCGAGGCTGCATCGTCAGCCGATGGCGAGTTGGATCCGCCGCAGCCGGCCGACAGGAGCAGGGCCGCGATCGCAGCCATGACAGTGAGCGGCCTACTCATCGATGCTCTCCTTCTTCGACACCACCCGCTGGGTCGACATCGGCGGATTCAGCTATGAGGTGAACTGCAGCGGCAGCGTCGACAGGCCGAGAGTTGCCGATGGTCAATCGATCTCGGGCGTGTACCCGCACGCCACTTCAAACTGGGGTATCCGGCGCAGCCATTCACTTATCACCAGGCTCAGCTCCATCCGCGCCAGGTGCGAGCCCAGACAGCGGTGGGTGCCGCCACCGAAGCCCCAGTGCTTGTGCACCTTGCCGTCCATGACGACATCATTGACCGAGGTGGCGTCGCTGCCATCGCGATTGATCGCACCCAGGCACAACCACACCCTCGAACCCGCTGGAATCTTCGCGCCGGCGATATTGACTTCTCGGGTCGTGACGCGCGGAACAACCGGCGCGGGAGGTTCGAGTCGGACGATCTCATCAACGAAAACTGCTATTTTACCGTGGTTTTCGCGAAGTAGCTGGCGCAATTGCGGGCGCCGAGCCAGCTCGAGCAGAGCTGCCCCGATCGCGGAGGTCACGGTGTCCAGGCCGGCAAGGACGAAGACGTAACTGAGCCCGAGTGCCTCGCTGTCATCGAGTGGGTCATCGCCGAGGAGCACCTGAGACAGAATGTCGGTACCCGGATGCCGGCGGTGGGCGGCAATGGCGTCGACAAGGTAGCTCGTGAGCTCGAGTGCGGGAGTCAGGTCAGCGTCGTCCAGGCTGGCGAGCAGGCCCAGGGCGATGATGGCGTCTTTCCAGCGGATCAAGCGGTCCCGGTCTGCCAGCGAAAGGCCGAACAACGTCAGGAACACCTGTGATGGATACGGGATCGCCAGCTCCGTGATCACCTCCCACTGGCTTCCGGCGGCGATTGCGTCGATGATCTCGATCGCCTGCGCTTGCAGTGACGGCAGCATGGCGGCCAGTGCATGTGGACTGAAGAACGGTTGCAGGACTTTCCGGAATCGAGTGTGCTCGGGTGGATCGAACGCAAGTGGTACCAGCGGCAATCGACTGCCCAATATGTCGAAGGCACGCTTGGACGAGAAGACCTCGGGATGGCGCAGCGCATCGAGCACATCGTCGCGTCTGGTCAGGTAATAGAAGCCATCGCCGATCACCACCGGGCCGGCGTCGCGCAAGGTCGCCCATCCGCGTCCCCGGTCGGTAGCCATCGGGAGCTCCGCGTAGACAAAGTGAGGGATGTCCCGTTCGTCGCGCGGTGCGCTCATCGGGATATCTTCACCCCGGGATGGCCGCCTTGATAGTGCAATTCACGATTTTCGGGCCGACGCCGAAAGCGCGCCATCGGGAGCGGGGGAGCACGGCGGCGGTGTTGGTGGGCGCGCTCGTTGGTCCGTGTCCGCCCCGCGCTGAGCGGTATTGGGACCGCTCAGCCGGTGAGGCCCTTCTTGATCGCCGCATCTTGCTTGCGGCCCACGTCGGTGACGAACTCGGGTGGCGCCGGGATTTCGGCAGGCCCATCGAATTCCAGCTCGGCCAACGCCCGACCTTGGGTGAACAGCAGCACCGTCACCCCCTTTGTCCCGTCCGGTGAGAGCCCGGTGATTGCGATCCCGCCAACGCCGACGTCGAACGGATCGGGGGTTCCTGTGACGATGCCGTCCAGGGCGTTCTTGCGCTGATCGAGCGCACTGGTCGCGGCGGCAGGATCCGGCAGGACCCAGATGGTGTCATTGATGACGTGGCTACGGTCGTCGTTGCTGAAGCTCGTGGAGACGCCGGGTCGCCCATCCGGGTTTCGCACGGGCGGGCTAGCGGTGAATGCCTCGGGCGCGTCGATCTCTGAAGCCTGGATCAGCAGCCGGGCATAATCGGCCGGATCCGTCGGCGCGGCGGTGGCCGCCGAACTTGCGCTGCTCGCATTCGAGGGGCTCGACTGGCTCGACGATGACGGCGATGACTCCGTATTGCTGCTACAGCCGACCAGCGCGGCTGCGGCCAGCGTCACCGTCGCAGTCAAGGTGGCGGCCAACGTGCAAGTATTCTTCAAGGCAAGCTCCGTTCGCCAGGCTCAGGTGTGAGACGACGGCAGCGTGCCGCGCCGGTCCCAAGCTAGCCCGGGCAAGGCGCTTCCGTCGGGCTCTTAGTATTCCTGCTACGTGGCCGAGAACCGTCGTTGCCGGTTCAGCGCGAGTCACGACGCGAAGCAGGCGACCCCTCGAGTCGTCATCTCGAGGATGGACAGCCCGGCGCTGGACTGAGCGGATTGCGGGGAACCGATGACCGACCGAGACCTCCTGGCCGGACGGGGCGTTGTCGTGGTCGGCGGCAGCCGCGGCATCGGACGCGCCGTCGCCGAACTGCTGGCCCGACTCGGTGCCGGCGTGGTGATCAGTGGACGCGAGCCGGACGCGGTACGTGACGCAACCGAGGCGGTTATCTCCGCGGGCGGTCGCGCCGCCGGCATCGCCGGCGCGGCGGACCACGAAGACACGGCAAATGCACTGGTCGATCGGTGCATGACCAGCTTCGGACGACTAGAAGCCTTGATCAACTGTGCGGGCATCGCCGAGCCGCCCGGCTCCTCGATCCTCAACATCAGTCCGGGCTCAATTCGATGGTCTGCTTCGAGCCCATCTGGGCACCGTATTCCACACCTGCCGGGTCGCCGCGCCGGTGCTGGCCGCTCAGGGACACGGATCGATCATCAACACGGGTTCGGTTGCGTTCCTCGGCGACTACGGGGGCAGCGGATATCCCGCGGGCAAAGCGGCCGTCAACGGGCTGACCCTGGCAATATCGGCAGAACTGAAAGCGTGCGGTGTACGTGCCAACGTCATCTGCCCCGGGGCGCGTACGCGGCTGTCCAGCGGCCCGGCCTATGAAGCGCATATCAACGAACTCCATCGCCGTGGACTGCTCGACGAGATGACTAGGCAGGCCTCCCTCGATGCGCCGCCGGCCGATTTCGTCGCGCCGCTGTATGCTTATTTGGCCAGCGATCTGGCCAGCGGGATCACGGGTCAGATCTTCGTTGCTTCAGGAGGATTCGTTGGCACCTTCGACCGTCCGACGCCACGGGTCCTGGGCTGGCGCGATCATCGGGCCGATCCGCCGTGGCCGGTCGAGGACCTGCACACCATGATCAACGCCCGGCTGCTCGACACGGACTAGCGGGCGTTGTCCGCGCGGGAGCGGCCACCGGCGAAGGTTGCACCCACCGAGCCTCGCCGGTGGTTTCGGCCAAAGACCCAAAGACGATGTTTATTACGCGCTCAGTGTGGGAAAGACCAATGAGCGGGCATGAGCGGGATGGGTGGGCGCCACCGCAAGATCGTCATGTCGTGCTCACCAAACGGGGCGCGCAGTGTGGCGCGCACCGATACGAGATCAACTCCAAATGTCTTGTACGGGAGCGTAGTTGCACGCTTCCCAGCGTCTGCGCGTACGAGCATTTCCGGGGCGGAAGATGTGAATCACTCTAGTCGGGCGGGGCGGCCATGGAACGATTGAGCGGACTTGATGCGTTTTTCCTTTATCTGGAGACTCCAGCGCAACCAATGAACGTGTGTTGCGTGCTGGAGCTGGACACTTCGACCATGCCGGGCGGCTACCGGTACAAGCGGTTTCATGCCGCCCTGGCCAGACACCTACAAGCGGTGCCGGAGTTTCGGATGAAGCTCGCCGATACCCAGCTCAACCTCGATCACCCGGTGTGGGTGGACGACGAAGGCTTTCAGCTGCGCCGCCATGTACACAGGGTCGGGCTGCCAGCGCCCGGAGGCCGTCGCGAACTAGCCGAGATGTGTGGCCATATCGCGGGACTTGCGCTGGACCGGGATCGTCCCCTGTGGGAGATGTGGGTGATCGAAGGCGGAGCCCGGAATGACTCGGTGACGGTGATGCTCAAGGTTCACCACGCGGTAGTCGATGGGGTTGCCGGAGCCAACCTGCTGGCCCACTTGTGCAGCTTTCAGGCCCGCGGGCCGGTACCCCTGCCGGCCCGCGGTGTCGGTCCTGGGCATCCGTTGCAGATCGCCACGAGCGGACTGATGGGGTTTGCGCTGCGCCCGTTACGGCTGGCCACGGTGGTGCCGGCAACGATCCGGACGCTGGCTCAGACGGTGCTACGCGCTCGCGAAGGCCGCACCATGGCCGCACCGTTCTCGGCCCCACCGACGCCGTTCAACGGCAACGTCACTCGGCATCGCAACGTCGCGTTCACCCAGCTCGACATGCGCGACGTGAAGCGGGTAAAGCAGCGTTTCGGGGTGACCGTCAACGACGTGGTGGTGGCGCTGTGTGCGGGGGTCTTGCGCCGGTTCCTGCTGGAGCGCGGTGAACTGCCCGATACGCCGCTGGTCGCGACCGTGCCGGTATCGGTGCACGAGAAGTCCGACCGGCCCGGACGTAACCAAACCACGTGGATGTTCTGCCGGGTGGCAAGCCAGATTAGCGATCCTGCGGAACGCATTCGTGCCATCGCCAAAGGGAACGCCGCCGCCAAAGATCACACCGCAGCGGTGGGCCCCACCCTCCTGCACGATTGGACTCAGTTCGGCGGCCCGACCATGTTCTCGATCCTGCCTCGCATTCCGATATCCCGCAGTCCCGCCTACAACTTGATCCTGTCGAATGTGCCAGGCCCGCAGAGTCAGTTGTACTTCTTGGGTTGCCGGGTCGACGCGATGTGTCCGCTCGGCCCGATCCTGGGGGGTGCTGGACTCAACATCACCGTCATGTCGCTCAACGGTGAACTGGGCATTGGCCTCATCTCCTGCCCGGACCTGGTCCCTGACCTGTGGGGTCTTGCCGACGGATTCCCGGATGCGTTGAAAGAACTGCTCGAATGTCGCGACGTCCGGTGCGCAGATATCGACCTTGTCGACGTCTGATCGGTCGCCGATTCGATAGCTGACCGGCCTGCATCCGGCCGGTGGCGACAAGCACTCACCGACACCCTCGTCCAAGTCGCAGATAACGCGTCTGCGATGCGCCGCTGCGGCTACGCTGTCCGGGACCGCAGGAGGGTATTTGACCATGCAACCCAACCAGCTCGACCCAGTCGCCAAGGAGCGGCTGTCCCACGCTGCAAAGGTCTTCACCTCTGACTTGTCGATCAACGAGTTCGCCCTCCTGCACGGGGCGGGGTTTGAACCGATCGAACTCGTGATGGGGGTTTCGGTCTACCACGTTGGCTACCAGTTAACCGGCATCAGACAGCAATCGGAGCTGCCGGTGCTGACCGACGCGACCTATCGCGCCCGCTGGAACGCAATGTCGCGGATGCAGGCCGAAGCCGATGCGTTGGGCGCGGACGGAATTGTCGGGGTCCGACTGGACTGGCGCCATCAGGGTGAAGGACAACATCTCGAATTCATCGCCGTCGGCACCGCTGTCCGCTACACCGCCAAGCCCGGGGCCTTTCGGCGCCCCAACGGACAAGCGTTTACCAGCCACCTGTCCGGCCAGGACCTGACGACCCTGCTGCGTTCGGGATTCGCGCCCGTGGCATTCGTGATGGGCAATTGCGTGTTCCACATTGCGGTCCAAGGATTCTTGAAGACGCTGAGCCAGGTTGGGTGCAACGTCGAGATGCCGCAATGGACTCAGGGCAGCTACCAGGCCCGCGAACTTGCGATGTCTCGGATGCAGGCCGAGGCGGAACGGGACGGCGCCTCCGGAGTCGTGGGTGTGCACTTCGCCATCTCCAACTATGCGTGGGGACATCACACGGTGGAGTTCTATGTGGCCGGAACGGCAGTGCGTCGCAGCGGCGAACCGCAGAGCATCACGCCGTCATTCGTTCTGCCGATGAGTGGTTGATGACCGGGTACGACCAGCAACGGGTCAGCGATGCCGTGGGGGCAGCGTTGGCCGGCCCGGGGGGAGTCGGGATGGTGGTCAAGGTCTTTTGCGCAGTTCCGGGGGTCGTTCTCACCCCGGCCCGGCGCGGATTCTTTCGATCGGAACCGGAACGAATCCTGATCGGCGACTGGCGCTACGAGGTCACCTCAGATGGCCGGCTAAGCGCTTCTCATCTGGTCAACGGCATCGTGTTGGCCGAGCAGGTGCTGGCCGCGGGGGCGGTCGGTCCGCACATCGCCCGCGCGCTCGCACAACTGGTCAGCCACTACGGGCCGACGATCCAGCCCGGGATCGACGCGGCGCTCGAGATGCTGGAAACCTTTGGCGGCCGCGGGTACTGAAGGCTCCATCGCGGTGACCGGTGGCGATGCCCCCTCGTCAGGCTTGGTCTTGCCCACGTGCCAGCAGCGAGGTTATGGCCCGAAGCACACCGCGTCCCGCGTAGACGGCCGCTACACAGGAAAGCACGATCAGCGCGATGAATGTCGGCAGCCAATTGGCTCGACTATGACTAACGCCCCACCAGACGAAGGTGAAGAGCACCACACACAGCAGGAGCACCAGATCTCGCCAATTGCCCTGGTAGGACGCGGCAGCCTGACGCAGGGCGCGGTTGCGCTGGGATATGTTCACCAGGTCATCGATGCGTGAATCGATCGTGCGCTGCAGATCCGCGCGCCGCTCGGTGGCATCCGGTGGAAGCCGATCCAGCAGGTCCATGTCTTGCTTGATTATTGCCCGGTAGTCGGGGCGCTTGAATTGACCGGCCGAAGCGGCAAGCAGTGCGCCACCGAATATGGGCGCTGTGTTCAGCGCAATCTCCGCCAGACCCACCATAGCGACTCCTCATCAGCGTGGTGCTCAACCTCAGCTCGTAGAGGATCTCCGAACTCGGCCGATCGATCAAACCGCGAGCGCAAATAAGCCGGGTTCGTGCTGGTAGTGCCCGGATACGGCTACGCACGGTTTGGTGGGGAATTTCGTCGTAATCATTGGCAAACCGGTGTTCGGCGAATTTCGGGTATCCGTGCGGATCCTGGCACACGAAGGTCGCTGAGCGAATCTGTTGGCTGGATTTCGTGGCTGCTGTGTGGCGCCCGCGTGGCGGCAGAATGCGAGCACTAGCATGCCGGGAATGACAGATCTGGGCGTGCAGGGACGGCGTACAAACCGACGCGGACATGCGACGCGCGAGAGCATGTTGGAGGCGGCGCTACGCTCGCTGGCCTCTGGTGACCCGGGCGCGGCTTCGGCGAATCGCATCGCCAAGGAATGCGGAGCCACGTGGGGCGCGGTGAAGTACCAGTTTGGCGACATCGACGGGTTCTGGGCAGCGGTGCTGCATCGCACGGCCGAGCGGCGTGGGGAGTTGCCGTCGAATGCCGTCTCCGGCGGCCCACTACCGGAGCGAGTCGCCGCCATCATCGACACCTTGTACGAGGGGCTGACGTCCACTCACTCCCGGGCCATCGAGACATTGCGCAGGGCACTGCCCAACAATCGTGACGAACTCGAACGAAACTATCCGCGCACGGCCGCCGAACTGTCGTCGTGGCAGCGCAGCTGGGCCCTGGCCTGCCAGAAGGCATTCGCCGGCTTGGAGGTCGACCCCAATCGGGTACGAGAAGTGGCCGCCTTCATCCCGGGTGCGATGCGTGGGATCACCTCCGAGAAGCAGCTGGGGACATACTCAGACCTCGATGAGGCGCGCCGCGGGCTGACCAACGCCATTGTCGCCTACCTAGAGAACTCCGGCGCCCGCTGAGGTTTTCATTCTCGCCCGCG
Organism: Mycobacterium ulcerans subsp. shinshuense; assembly: GCF_002355775.1. Taxonomy (NCBI): domain Bacteria; kingdom Bacillati; phylum Actinomycetota; class Actinomycetes; order Mycobacteriales; family Mycobacteriaceae; genus Mycobacterium; species Mycobacterium ulcerans. The sequence continues at coordinate 2,486,514 of NZ_AP017624.1, forward strand.
GAGGCCGGGTTTCGAATGCCCGTCGACGGCACGATCCGCTGCCACATCTGTGATCGGAAGCCACGATCGGATTGCGCTGCGCCCGAGTAATTTTCAGGCAACGGCCGCGCCGAGGATGAGGTTCACCGCCTCGTCAAGTTGTCCGGCTATCTCCTCGTAGCTGAGGAATCTCGCGGTCATCAGGGCGCCGGAAAACGTCATCTGCAGGGTCGACTTGACCGAGCGTGGCCAACCCGGTCCCAGCGCGGCGCCGATCCGCCTCGCTACTTCCTCGCCGATCTGCGCGCGCAGCGGTTGCACTGCCGGATCGTCGGCCATCAACGCGGTGCCGCAGGCGGCGGTCAGTTCGGGTTCGTCGGCCACCACCATCGCCATATCCCGCATGGTCGCGCTCACCCGGGTCTTGGTGGTGTCGTTGACATCCGTATGCAATGGCAGGTCGCGCAGCAGCCGGAGGTAGACCGCCGCCACCAGAGCGCTCTTCGAAGGAAAGTAGGTGTAGGCACTGGCCGGCGACACCCCGGCGCGAGCCGCAACCGCGCGCATCGTCAGGTTGGCGAATGATGTTGCGCGGAGTTCGTCCAATCCGGCTTCAAGCACCTTGCGGATGGTCTGCGCCGGCCGCCGATCCGATCGGCGCCCCGCCGGCACGGGTGCGCCGGTGCCGGCATCGGGTGGATCGGCGTTATCGCTAGACACGAGTCCAGTGTAGGAATACCCGGGCTCGCCCGACAATGTCACCCCGAAACTTGAGCGGATCGGCTATTCAGGCTATTGCCAAGTGATTAATTGGACGTGCCGGTCCTGATCCGTGGCGACAGGGGCGTCAACGCCCAGTCCATAAGTAGACATATGTCCAGAACTGCGGAGCGGGCGGACCGCCTGAGCATTCGTTACCCGGGATGTTCGGCCACCGCTCAGGTTCACCGGTGTTGTCGCGGTCGTCGTATGGTGGCGCGTGTGGCCGAGTCCGACCGCCGTCGCTGGGACCGGCGCTACGCGAGCCTAGGGCCCGCAGCGGTGGGCGCGGTGCGTCCGCCGGCCCTGCTACAGGCTCACCTGAAGTTGGTTCCCGCCGCGGGCAGGGCTCTCGATTTGGGGTGTGGACAAGGGCTCGGGGCGGTCTGGTTGGCCCGCCGGGGTCTGGATGTCTTGGGGCTCGACATTTCCCCTGTGGCAATCGCCCAGGCGCGAGATTTGGCTGAGCGCAGTGGGGTTAGCGCGCGATGCCGCTTCGACGTTGTCGACCTCGACGACGGCCTGCCGGATGGACCGCCTGTCGACCTGATCGTGTGTCACAACTTTCGTGACCGCCGCCTCGACGCGGCCATTATCGAGCGTCTGGCCCCGGGCGGGCTGGTCGCCCTGGTCGCTTTGAGCGAGGTTGGCGCCGCTGCGGGGACGTACCGGGCCGCCCCCGGTGAGTTGTCCACCGCGTTTGCCGAACTCGACCCGATCGCCGCGGGTGAAGGTGACGGGCGGGTTTGGCTGCTGGCGCGCGCGTAACGCGTGCCGACCGGCAAGCCCGCGACCGCCCCGGGCGTACATGGTCTATGGTCGCGGCCGAATCGGCTACCCCGCCGTGGCGGCTTTGCGGGCGGCGATCGTGGCGTGCGCCTTGGCCATGTCCAGTGACTTCATCTGGCCGATCAGGTCTTCGAGGACGGCCGATGGCATGGCACCGGGCTGGTTATAGATCAGCACGCCGTCCCGAAACGCCATTACCGTCGGAATTGAGCGCACACCCGCCGCGGCCGCCAGCGCTGGCTCCGCTTGTGTATCAACCTTGGCGTGTACGACGTCGGGGTGAGTCTGCGCCGATCGTTCATAGGTTGGCGCGAAAGCGTGGCAGGGGCGGCAGTAGGAGGCCCAAAAGTCAACCAGAACAAGAGAATTATCGGTGACGGTCGACTCGAAGGTGTCGTGGTTGAGGCTGACGGTAGGCATTGTGTGTCCTTTCTTTCGGGGATACCCACTCGGACAACTGATACCCATAGGGGTATATTCCCTGTATCGAGCCACTGGCTGTTTTATACCCCCCGGGGTACTATGGCGGTAACGCTCAACGAGAGAGGACTCATCGTGATTGGTGATCAGGACAGCATGGCTGCCGTGCTGAACAGGTTGCGCCGTGCCCAGGGGCAGCTTGCCGGAGTGATCTCAATGATCGAACAGGGCCGCGACTGCAAAGACGTGGTTACCCAGCTTGCCGCGGTATCACGCGCCCTGGACCGCGCCGGGTTCAAGATCGTCGCGACCGGGCTGCGGGAATGCGCGCTGGGCGCCACGGCCGACGGCGCACCGCCACTGACTGAAGCCGAATTGGAAAAGCTGTTTCTGGCGCTGGCCTGAACAGCGTTAACGAAGGATAGGGAGGCACTGGTAATGAATCTTGCGTTGTCGACCACGCTGCACACGAGCTTTGACGAGGCAGTCAAACTCACCCGCGGGGCGCTGGCCGGGCAAGGCTTTGGCGTTCTGACCGAGATCAATGTGAAGGAAACGCTGAAAGCCAAACTTGGCGAAGACATGGAGGACTACCTGATCCTCGGCGCCTGCAACCCACCCCTGGCCCACCGCGCTATCGGGGGCAATCGTCAGATCGGCACGCTGTTGCCGTGCAACGTCGTGGTGCGGGCCGACCCCGAGCGGGACGGAACCATCGTCATCGAGGCGATGAATCCCCAGATGATGGCGGACGTGACCGGCGAACCGATGCTGGTGCCGATCGCCGAAGAGGTTTCGGGCAAGCTGAAGGCGGTCATCGGCGAATTGGAGAATTCCAGCGTCGCCAATCCGTCGCAAGTGTGACCGTCGATCCGAGTCCACCCATTCCGCCTAACACCCAAGGGGGGTAATACAGCTATGTCAGACCAGCACCATCACGAGGTTCTCGAGGAATTGCGGCCCCAACACCGGGCGCTACGTCAGCAGATCCCGGAGGTCTACAAGGGATTCGCGGCGCTCAGTGGTGCCGCCTTCGCCGACGGCCCCCTCAGCCGCAAGGTCAAGGAGCTCATGGCGATGGCGATCGGTGTAGTGGAAGGGTGTGACGGCTGCATTGCCTCCCACGCCCAGGCTGCCGCACGCGCCGGGGCCACTCCGGAGGAAGCCGCTGAGGCCATCGGCGTCACCATCTTGATGCACGGCGGACGGGCCACGATTTACGGCGCGCGGGCCTACACCGCGTTTTGCGAATTCGCGGAGGCCCAAACCAACGCCACCTGATGGTCTCAGCTGCTGCGCAGCGTTCCCGGAAGCGTCGGAAGTGCGGCCGGCTGAAACGTTCCGGCGCCATCGAGCGAAACGCTTGATAGGTCACCCGCAAATGCGGGGTGTGCTGACTTGATAGCGATACCCTTGCCGAGGGTTCGATGGCGACCGGGCGGCTGCCGGGTCTGTGTGACGTGGTGGGAGGTCACTGATGTCGTATCTCATCGCAGCGCCAGAGATGGTGGCTGCGGCGGCTACCGATCTGGCGAGCGTTGGCTCATCGATAAGCGCGGCCAATGCCGCCGCCGCTGCCCCAACGATGTCGGTGCTCGCCGCTGGCGCTGACGAGGTATCGGCTGTGGTCGCGGCGTTGTTCGACGCACATGCCCAGGCCTATCAGTCCCTGAGTGCGCAGGCCGCGCTGTTTCATGAGCAGTTCGTGCAGGCGCTCAATGCGGGAGCGGGTTCCTACGCTCTGGCCGAGGCGGCCAGCGTCTCACCCCTGCAGGACGCGCTGAACCTGATCAATGCACCGACCCAGGCGCTGTTCGGCCGGCCGCTGATCGGCAATGGCGCCGACGGGGCGCCGGGAACCGGGCAAAGCGGTGGTAATGGAGGGTTTCTGTACGGCAACGGCGGCAACGGCGGGTCCGGCGCCAACAATCAGGGTGGGGGCAACGGCGGGAGTGCCGGGCTCTGGGGCAACGGCGGTGCCGGCGGAGCCGGGGGAGACTCCACCGTCGCGGGTGTCAACGGATTCAACGGGGGGGGGGGGGGGGCGGCGGCAGCGGCGGGCTGCTGTGGGGCAACGGCGGTGCCGGCGGGGCCGGCGGCAACGGCGGCGGCGCTCCGCTAGCCGGGTTTGTGGGTACCAGCGGCGGAAACGGCGGCAACGGTGGAGGGGCAGGCCTGCTCTACGGCTACGGAGGTGCCGGTGGCGCCGGCGGAACCGGCGGGGTGGCGCCGCCCACCGGCGTCGGGCAGACCATTCTGTCGGCGGGCGGCGTTGGCGGGACCGGGGTGCCGGCGGCGGTGGTGCGGCTCTGATCGGCTTCGGTGGTGCCGGTGTCATCGGTGGCACCGGTGGGCTCAGCGACACGACGACCGAGACCATCGGCGGATATGGCGGCATGGGCGGGCTCGGTGGTCAGAGCGGGGTCCTGTTCGGCACGCCCGGTGCGGGTGGGGCCGGTGGCGCCGGAGGTGCCGGCGTCGGGACGTTCGCGAGCCCCGGTGGACATGGCGGCTCCGGCGGCGATGCCGGCGCAATTGGTTTGTTCGGCAACGGAGCGGCCGGCGGCGACGGCGGTATCGGGGGCGATGGCGCCAGCGGTGGCAATGACGGGGGCAACGGCGGGGTGGGTGGCCTCGGTGGCGTAGGCGGCCCGGGAGGCTGGATCTTCGGCACGGGCGGGGCCGGCGGTAACGGTGGCCTCGGTGGTTCCGGAGGCACGGGCGTCGTCACCAACGGTTTTGCCGGCTCAGGGGGCTTTGGTGGGGCCGGCGGTGACGCCCAGTTCCTTGGTTTCGGCGGCACCGGCGGCGGCGGTGGTGGTATCGGTGCCGGTGAAACCGCAGCGGTGCCGTTGACAACCCAGCCGGTGGGCGGGACTGGCGGCAATGGTGGGCGAGCCGGGCTGTTCTTCGGGGTCGGCGGGACCGGGGGCAACGGTGGGGCCACCAGCACCAACGGGGCGCTGTATGCCACCGGCGGCAACGGCGGTGACGGCGGCCTGATCTTCGGCAACGGCGGTACCGGCGGTACCGGCGGAAACGGTGGCGCGGGCGGGGGCACCAGCGTCGGCGCGGGCGGCCAGGGTGGCGCGGCCTCGGCGTTCTTCGGCAATGGCGGAGCCGGCGGCGATGGCGGCGCGGGCGGCCAGGGAGCGGGCGGTGCCGGCGGCTCGGGTGCGCTGTTCTTCGGCAACGGCGGTGCCGGGGGCAACGGTGCGCCAGGGGGCACGGGCGTCGGTGGTACCGGCGGCAGTGCGGTGCTCATCGGCAACGGGGGCGACGGCGGCGACGGTACCGGAGGCGCGGCCGGTGGCGCCGGCGGTAGCGGCGGTTTCATCTTCGGCCAGAACGGGTCGAATGGACTTCCCTAGCGCGCACGGACGCCGCCGGCAGCAATTCAAGGGAAATTTGCACATGGCTGCGCAAATTCGCAGGCGATCCGCACACAATGTGGCATATCCGGTGATCCCTGGGCGCAACATGGCCGATCCTCTGTCACTGCGTGGGCCACGTTCAGTAGGGTGGCGGCGTGCACGAGGTGGGTCGCGAGCAACGCTCGGACGAGATGGCCAGGCTAGATGAGCAGAATCGGTTGCAGCGGTACGAGGAAGCGTTTGCCGACCAAGATGCGCCGTTTGCGTTCGTCGACCTCGACGCGATGTGGAGCAATGCCGGCCAAATGCTTTCGCGCGCGGGCGACAAGCCCATCAGGGTAGCGTCCAAGTCATTGCGATGCAGGCCGCTGCAGCGCGAAATCCTGGACTCGAACCCACGATTCGAAGGTCTGATGACCTTCACGCTGGCCGAGACCCTCTGGCTGGCCGGACAGGGCTTCGACAACCTGTTGCTTGCCTATCCGACAACCGATCGCACCGGGCTGCGTGAGCTGGGCGAGCTAACCGCCGAAAACCCCGCGCGGGCGCCGATCGTCATGGTCGATAGCGTCGAACACCTCGACCTGATCGACCGAGCAACCGACAGGCCGGTTCGGCTGTGCCTGGACCTCGACGCCGGCTATTGGCGAGCGGGAGGACGGGTCAAGGTCGGCCCGAAGCGCTCCCCGTTGCACACCCCCGAACAAGCACGCGAGCTTGCGCTGGAGATCGCCCGGCGGCCACGGCTGCGACTGGTCGCACTCATGTCCTACGAAGGCCACATCGCCGGGTTCGGGGACCAGGTGGCAGGCAAATTCGCCCAAAACGCGATCGTGCGCTGGATGCAGCGCGAATCCTTCGCAGAGCTGCGCGAACGCCGCGCTCGCGCCGTTGAACTGGTCAGCGAAGTCGCTGAACTCGAGATCGTCAATGCCGGCGGCACCGGAGACCTTCAACTGGTCGCCCACGAGTCCGCGGTCACCGAAGCGACCGCCGGCTCCGGGTTCTACGCGCCGACATTGTTTGACTCCTACTCGGCGTTCTCCCTGCAGCCAGCGGCGATGTTTGCGTTGCCGATATGCCGCCGACCCGGAGCCAAGACCGTCACCGCGCTCGGCGGCGGCTACCTGGCCAGCGGAGTCGGAGCAAAAGACCGGATGCCCAGCCCCTATCTGCCCAGCGGGTTGAAGCTCGACCCGATGGAGGGCACCGGCGAGGTGCAGACACCGCTGTCGGGCCGCGCGGCGCGACGGCTCAAGGTTGGCGACAAGGTCTACTTCCGCCACACCAAGGCCGGCGAACTCTGTGAGCGATTCGATCGCTTGTATCTGGTTCGTGGCGCGCAGGTCGTCGACGTCGTCCCGACCTACCGGGGTGAGGGACGCACATTTCTCTAAAGAGCCAATAGCCTTCGGCGCCGGAAAAGGTTTGCCTCGCTTACGAATTGCGCGATAAGGAGCTGCAATGAGTCCGATCACGGTACTGCCTACCGAGCTTGCCACGATGCGCACGATCATCGAGACGCTGGCACCGATCGAGCGAGCGGCCGGTGACCCGGGTGAGCACGAGGTGGCACTGCGCATCGTGGACTGGCTTGATGCGGCTGGGGCCCAACATGCACGGATCGAAGAGGAGCAGTTCTACGACGGCTATCCGCAGCTACACGCCAGATTGTCGGCGGTTGGGGTCGGCGCGGCCGCCGCCGGGCTGATCAGTCGGCGGCTGCGCGGCATTGCCGCGCTGGCTGGCGTGGGAGCCGGACTGGCGATCGCCGATGACTGCTCGAACGGGGTGCGCATCGCACGCAAGTCGCTCCAACAGCGGCGAACGACTTGGAATGTTGTGGCCGAGGCCGGAGACCTAGACGGGCAGGAGACGGTTGTGGTGTGCGCCCACCATGACGCCGCCCACAGCGGAAAGTTCTTTGAGCCGGGCTATCAACGCTTCTTTGTCGAGCGGTTCCCGGGGATCGTCGAGCGCATCGACACCTCGCTACCGAACTGGTGGCCGTCAATCTTGGCGCCGATCGTCGCCGGTGTCGGTGCTTGGCGCGGTAGCCGGAAAACGATGATCGCGGGCGCAGCCATGAGCGCGATCGGAGTAGCGGCGTTCACCGACATCGCTCGCAGTCCAATCGTGCCCGGGGCCAACGACAACCTCTCGGCCGTCGCGTTGCTTGTTGCCCTCGCCGAGCGGCTACGCGAGCGACCGGTGCCGGGCGTGCGGGTGCTACTGGTGTCGCTGGGCGCCGAAGAACAACTGCAGGGTGGCGTTTACGGATTTGTCGCCCGCCACAAGCCCGAACTGGACCGGGACCACACGTATTTCCTCAATTTCGACACCATCGGCTCGCCCGAACTCATCATGCTCGAAGGTGAAGGCACCACGGTTATGGAGGATTACTACCACCGGCCATTCCGTGACCTGGTGGCGCGTGCCGCCGACCGGGCCGAGGCGCTGCTGCGGCGCGGCATGCGCTCTCGCAACAGCACCGACGCCGTGATCATGAGCCGGGCGGGTTACCCGACGGCGTGCTTCTCGTCGATCGACCGCCACAAAGCGCTGTCGAATTACCATCAGATGTCCGATACGCCGGACAACGTCAATTATGAGACGGTGGCACACGCGGTCACCGTGGCCGAGTCGGTAGTGAGGGAGTTGGCGCGGTGAAAACTGTGTGGAGAAATTGGGCCGGCGAGCAGTACTGTGCGCCGTCGGAGATTGTCCGGCCAGCTTCGGAAGCCGAATTGGCAGAGCTTGTCGCAAAAGCCGGCCAGCGCGGCGAGCGAGTGCGCGCGGTCGGCAGCGGGCACTCGTTCACCGACTGCGCATGCACTGACGGCGTGATGGTCGACATGGCCGGGATGCAGCGGATCGTCAACGTGGATCCCGAGGCCGGTCTGGCCACTGTCGAGGGCGGGGCCAAACTGCGTCCACTCTTTTCGCAGCTCGCAGAGCACGGTCTGGCGCTGGAAAGCCAGGGCGACATCGACAAGCAGTCCATCACCGGTGCGACCGCGACCGCGACGCATGGGACCGGAGCCCGCTTCGCCAACGTGTCAGCGCAAATCGTTGCGCTACGACTGGTCACCGCCAGCGGTGAGGTGCTAGAGCTATCCGAGGGTGATGACTATCTGGCAGCACGGGTGTCTATCGGCGCTCTCGGGGTGATTTCGCAGCTCACCCTCAAGGTAGTGCCGCTGTTCACGTTGCATCGTGACGACGAGCTCAAGCCCCTCGCTGAAACGCTCGAGCGGCTCGATGAGCATGTCGACAACAACGACCACTTCGAGTTTTTCGTGTTTCCCTATGCCGAGACGGCGCTGACACGGACCACGCGCCGCAGCGAAGAGCCCCCCATGCCCGTACCCGAGTGGAGGCGTCGGGTGGGGGACCAATTCGAAAACGTTGGATTAGGCCTTGTCTGCCGGACCGGTCGGCAGTTCCCCAGCACAGCACCGAAACTGAATCGTCTGTTGACGAGTTTGATGTCGCCCTCGAGCGTGCAAGATCGTGGTTGGAAGGTCTACCCGAGTCCGCGCAACGTCAAATTCACCGAGATGGAGTACGCGATTCCGCGTGAGAATGCGCGGGAGGCGGTTCGCCGCGTCATCGAGGTCGTGCGCCGTCGCGACTTGCCGATCATGTACCCCCTCGAGGTCCGCTTCAGCGCTCCCGACGATGCGTTTCTGTCCACCGCCTACGAGCGGGACACCTGCTACATCGCGGTGCATCAGTACACCGGGATGGAATTCGAGACCTACTTCCGGGCGGTCGAAGCGATCATGGATGAGTACGGCGGCCGGCCACACTGGGGCAAGCGTCACTATCAACGGGCTGCCAGCCTGCGGGAGCGCTATCCGGCCTGGGACCGCTTCACCGCGGTCCGCGACCGGCTGGATCCCAACCGCGTCTTTCTCAATGACTACACCCGGCGGGTGCTGGGCGCCTGACCCGGGGGTCGACTAACGGCCCCAATTCATGGGGACCAAAGTCATTGGCGGCCAACACGCTAGTGACCCCGGTCACGGACTGGCGTACGTTTTGTGCGTGGAGTCAACATGACCGAATTCATGCGCAATAGCGACGCGTTTACCTGGTCGATGGAAAGCGATCCGCGCCTTCGATCCACCGTCGTCACGGTCTTGTTGCTGGATCGATCTCCGGATTGGGATGAGGTTCGCCAGCGGTTCGACCTGATCAGCCGTGAGATGCCGATGTTTCGGCAGCGGGTGGTGGAATCCCCGCCACCCGCTTCGCCTCGATGGGAGCCGGACGCCGACTTCGAGTTGGAGTACCACATGCGGCGGGTGACGGTGTCCGGAGCCGGGACATTCGAGGATGTGCTCGAGATGGCCCAGTTGGCCGAGATGCAAGACTTCGACCGGGCCAGGGCGCTGTGGGAGACGACGCTGATCGAGGGCCTCCAAGATGGTGGTGCCGCCGTGATCTGCAAGTTCCACCACGCGCTCACCGATGGTGTCGGTGGCGTCCAGATCGCCATGCACCTGTTTGACCTGTCCGCAGAGGTGGGTGCGCACCCGTCGCTGCCGGCGGTTGCGGAACTGCCCCGGCATTCGTGGCTCGACGGGTACCGCGACTCCTGGCGCTACGGCGTGTCCATGCTGGCCAGAGCGTTAATCGGAGCGATCAAGGGGGGTCCGCTGTTGCTGTACAACAGCCTGCGGCGGCCCGTAGTGACAGCGCGATCGGCCGCAGCCAACGCCGCCTCGGTTTACCGAACCGTTCGGCCACTGAACCACACCGGTTCTCCGCTGATCAAGGAACGCAGTTTGATCCGGCACCTCGGCGTCCTCGAGGTGCCTCGGCTGCAGTTGCGCGAGGCCGCCCACCGATGCGGGGGTGCACTCAACGACGCATTCGTGGCCGGAGTGGCCGGTGGACTACGCCTTTATCATGAGAAACACGGTGTCGGCGTTGGTGACCTACACCTGACGATGCCGATCAGTCTGCGAACCGATGACGATGGTATGGGCGGCAACCGTATCACCATCATGCGCTTCGATATTCCGGTCGGCGAAGCCGACCCGGCACAGCGAATCAAGGCCATACACGAGCGGGTTAGCGCGGTGCGACAGGAAAAGTCGCTGCCGCATACGCAAGCCATCGCCGGCTTTTTGAACCTGATGCCGCGGTGGTACATAGGTTCGGTTCTGCGGCATGTTGATTTTCTGACCAGCGATGTGCCCGGGGTGCCCGTGCCGGTGTTTCTGGGCGGTGCCGCAGTGCGCACCCAATACGCATTTGGTCCAACGATCGGTGCGGCGGTCAACGTCACCCTGCTGTCCTACGTGGATAGCTGCGCGCTCGGCATCAATGTCGATACCGTGGCAATCCCCGACTACGACGTGTTCTATAGCGCTCTGGTCGCTGGCTTTGACGAAGTCTTAGCGCTGGCGGTCTGATTCGCCGCAAGAAGTCGGATCCGGGACCAACCGAGGGTGGCATCTGGGTGTTTCGCGACTCCGGGCGGGAAGCACAAGATCCCGCGGCGGCAACCTGACCGAGTGGCTTCGGTTGTAACGCTTGCCGCGCCGGCATCGCTGAACTGTGCCGCCTGCCAAGAATGAAGACGGGTAAGGCAACCACGACCATGATCCGGTGATGACCGGCAACACTGCGATCGGCCGGGCTATCCAGCCATCGGCGATGCCGCGTGGACCCCGGTCAAATAACTCGGTGTGCAGTGCGTGATTTCCACACCGGGGACTGGGTCTTTGATGCCATGGTCGCGATTCACGTTGACTCCCGCGGCAGGTTCAGTGTCAATCCTGTTGACAGAAAATGGTTTTGGCCAGACTCACATGGAATTAATGTGCGCTAGCCAGCCCCGAGGTTCCATGACCATGAGAAATGGTCAGAAGGCGTCCTCATTGGAAGTCCCAGTGCCGCCGAAGTACTGACGAGCCCCCATACGCTCACTACCGTATGCCGCACATTCCGGTCGCGATGACGCGTTCACGGGAGTTGCTAGGACGGAACGGGGTTGATCGATACCTCGATTGGTGGTGGGTATCGGCGGTCACCCCGCAGCCTCTATCGGGGCAGGGCGAGGTCGAAAGGGGCTTATGGTCGTGACGCGATTAACTTCCGAGGGTTCGGCAACGGCCAGCAAGACGATGCTTCCGGTATCAAATCTGGCGAATTGGCAAAGCGGGGCGGGGTTTTCCAGTCGAACCCTGGCCGGGCTCGGGGACGCCGGTGGCGATATCGCGACAGCGGTTTCACGTGCAACTTCAAGAGGTCTGTAATGACGGCGTCCGTATGGATAGCCTGGCCGCCGGAGGTACTTTCGAGTGCATTGTGGAGTGGCTCGGGCCCTGGTCCGCTGTTCACCGCCGCCGCGGCGTGGGGTTCGCTGGGGGCTGAATACGCCACGGCGGCAGAGGAGTTGGCTGCAGAACTGGCGGGGATGCAGGTCGGGGCGTGGCAGGGCCCTGGTGCCGAGAGTTGCATGGCCGCATATCTGCCCTACCTGCAGTGGTTAGCTCAGAACAGCACTGTCTGCGGTGAATCGGCGGCCCAGCTCGAAATCGTGGCATCGGCATATATCAGTGCGTTAGCGGCGATGCCGACCCTGACCGAGCTGGCGGCCAACCACACCACTCACGCGGTGTTGTTGGGGACGAACTTCTTCGGTATCAACACTATTCCAATTGCCCTCAATGAGGCCGACTACGTCCGCATGTGGGTGCAGGCCGCCACCACGATGGGCGTCTATGACGCGATCTCGGCTGTGGCGCTGGGCTCAGCGCCACACAACTCGCCCGCGCCAGTGATCCTCAAAGATCGTGAAATGGGACCGGCCGGTAGTGCGGGGAGCACCGCGGCCCTGGGCGGCACCGAGGTCATCGGCAGCATCTGGTCGTGGATCGTCGGGATGCTTGTATGGGTCTGGCAGGGGATTCTCGAAGTGGCCTATTTGGGCATAATGGTCGCATTTTTGTTTTGGGAGTTCTTCATACCTCTGCTGTTGTCATTGCTGCAGGGTCTCCTTGGGCTAATTGGAGGGCTACTTTCAGCTATCGGCGGGTTCCTTGCCGACTGGGTTCCGTTTCTCTTGGGGGCCGTTGTGGCGTTGTTGTGGAACTATCCGCTGGCGACGTTGCTATTGGTGCTGGGTTCAAGTGCTCTCGTCCCACTTGGCCTCGGTGCCGCGGCCGCGATTACCTTGCCAGTCGCGTTGCCGCTTGGCATTGGCGGCTACGTCAACTATCGGGAGCAGTCGGCGCCCGATTTCTCCGGCGCCGAATCCGATACCGGCACTGATCGGATCACGTCCCACCCCCTCGATTCGGATTCCGCGACCACTGATGACTCGGTCGACGCGAACCCCGTCGAGATGATGGCACCGAGGCACATACCTGCGGAGGTGGCGCAGCCGTCTCGCGAAGTGGCTACGGTGGCGGGCTTTGCCGATACTGCTGGCTCCCCAGCGACGGCTTCGGCTAGGAGTTGGTCGACATCAACTGCTTCAGGTATCCCGATGGTCCCGTCAACGTGGGCCACGAGTGCCGTCGGGGCCGGCCAGCAATGATCTCCCCGGATGAGGTCCTTCAGGTGCGGTATGGCTGACTACCAGTCCAGCTTCGGTGGCGAGCAAGCCGACACTGGTCCGGGAAGTGACTGCCGGACATCTGAATTGATCCGACAATGCGGAAATGCGGCCGCATCGGCTGTGGCCAGGTGGGTGCCGCGCCCAGCGCCGGTACCAATATCCCATCTCGAGATAACACGATCACCCGCCGTAGCGGGGATATCAGCGATGCGTCGCAACGCTGTTTCGGGCGATGGACTTCCAGTTCGACGGCACCGCCTGCGGTGGGAGACTGCAGCCCCAGGCCGCGCGGCACCGGGACCCACTCACGGGTATCCCTCGCGGCCACCGCTACTCGGCGAATACTGGTGCGACGAACTTCTCGACCATGAGGCGTTCGACGTCTTCGCTTTCGGCCGGCCAGTACATCAGCGATAGCACTACGCGGACCACCCATCTCGCGGCGTGGGGATCACCGCCGGCAAGTCCGGTGAGGTCGCTGGCCACACCCGCAAGCAGCGGCGAGTCGGCAAGCCAGGCGACTTCCTGAGTGCCGCCATGAATCGAGCTGATCATGAGTTGGCCGAGCGGGTCGGCTCGAATGCGTTGGACCGACAAGATGATCGCGGCGACGACGCGTTCTCGGCCGCTAAGATTCTCCACCGCCGAGCGGACCGAGTCGGCGATGCGTGCGGCAGCGCGTTTGACGACAACGTTGCGGATGTCGTTCTTACCGCCGACGTAGCGATAGACGGTCGCGCGCGAACAATGGACGAGGGTCGCAAGCCTGTCGATGTCGAGTTGGTTGATTCCCTCGTGGGCGATGAGGTCGGTGGCGGCGTCATAAATTCGATCGGCGGCGGCGCGGCGCCGATCGCCTCCGACGAGCCAGTCGTCGTTGGGCACTGGTCAGTGTCCTCCCCGCTCGAAATACCAAGTGGCAAGTTGTTCAAAGTAAATAACATTCTTCCGCACAGAGGTGGCGAATCAGGGTGTGGCGCAAGGTTTGGTCCCCCGCGGCTGATCTTGGTGCCAGCATGTCGATGTCAAGGGCATCCACTCCGGTGTTCGAGATGGGATGGATCAGGGCTTGGTCTGAGAGTTCCGGGCGGGTCGGTGATCACCTCGTGTGAGCCACATTCTTACCTTTGCGTACTGAAAGCCGCCCCCCGTTTTTGAGAAATTCATAACTTCTCAATGTGAGACGGACTCGACCATCTATCTGGCTGCGATCACAGGTCGAAGCCCCGGCCTGAGACGACGTCGGGTGCCGCTAGCGGGCCTGTGTATCAAGTGTGTGCGACGCCGTTGACCTCGAAATCTGGGCTGGCAAGGCTGGCCCACGGAGCTCTCGTCAACGAGTGGGTAGGGGTGGGAATGTCGTTTGTGAATGTGTTGCCGGAGTATGTGGCCGCGGCTGCGTCAGACCTAGCGCGGATCGGGTCTTTGGTCGGCACCGCCAATGCACAGGCCGCGGGGGCCACTACCAGCGTGCTCGCCGCTGGTGGCGATGAGGTGTCGGAGGCGATTGCGGAGCTGTTCGGCGCACACGCTGTCGAGTATCAGTCCATCAGTACGCGGATGGCGGCCTTTCACGACGACTTCGTGCAGACAATGCGCGCGGGAGTGGGGTCCTACGCGGCCGCCGAGGTGGGCAATGCTGCACCCCTGCAGGCCGTGGAACAGGCTGCGCTGCAACTGATCAATGCTCCCACGCAATCCTGGTTCGGGCGTCCGTTGATCGGCAACGGTGCCGATGGAGCTGCCGGCACCGGGCAAGCAGGCGGGGCCGGCGGCATTTTGTGGGGCAATGGCGGCAATGGCGGATCGGGAGGCGCTGGCCAGACTGGCGGCGCTGGTGGGGCGGCGGGATTATTCGGTACTGGCGGTGCCGGGGGCGCGGGCGGCGCTGCCGGCGCGTCGGGCACCGGTGCTGCTGGCGGGGCCGGTGGCAGCGGCGGGATTCTCTACGGCAACGGCGGAATTGGCGGCGCCGGTGGACAAGGAATGGTCGGAGGTGCGGGAGGCTCCGGTGGTTGGTCCGGGCTCTGGGGCGCCGGTGGTGCCGGTGGGGCCGGGGGCGGCGGCGCCCTCGACGGCGGGGTCGGTGGCGCTGGCGGTAACGCGGGGTTGCTGGATGGCGGTGGTACCGGTGGCGCCGGTGGTGGTGCTGGTTCGGGCGACGGCGGGGTCGGTGGCGCCGGCGGTGTCGGCGGAAGCGGTGCAGCTGTCGGTACCGGTGGCAACGGCGGTGTGGGGGGCGACTCCGGAATTTGGGGTAGCGGCGGGCGCGGTGGTGCCGGCGGGGATGGCGGCACCGGTTTGGCGGGCGGCGCCGGTGAGTCCGGTGGAGCCGGCGGTGACGCGGGTAACGGCGGCGCCGGTGGTAGCGGTGGCTGGTTGATCGGTGCCGGTGGGGCGGGAGGCGCGGGCGGTATCGGGGGCACCGGTGGCGCCGGTGGTACCGGAGCCGACGGGCTCGTGCCGGCTAGCGCCGGTGGCACGGGCGGCAACGGCGGCAGTGGCGGCGCCGGGGGCATCGGCGGCGCTGGAGGCAAGGGCGGCCTGATCCGCTTCCTGGGCGGTGAGGGTGCCGGTGGGACCGGCGGCCAGGGCGGTACCGGTGGGGCCGCTGGTGATGGTGGCGCCGGCGCCACGGGCACGTTCGCGGGCGGGGGCGATGGCACCGGTGGACCCGGTGGGCGCGGCGGCGACTCGGGCCTGGGTGGCGCTGGCGGCGCCGGCGGGTCCGGATCGACTACGGGCGACCGCGGCGCGGACGGGGCTATTGCCACGACCGGCGGCAACGGCGGCAGTGGTGGCCGTGGAGCCGACGCCGTCAGCGCCGGAGGCGGCGGTGGTGTCGGCGGCGACGGTGGTGATGGTGGTGCCGGCGGCACCGGCGGCGCTGGTGGACAGGGCGGAGACGGCGGTCAAGGATTCGACAACACCAGTTTGTCGCTCGACGGCAGCGACGGTGGCAACGGCGGAGCCGGCGGAGCCGGCGGAGCCGGCGGCTCCGGTGGCAATGGCGGTGCGGCTGGCCAGGCCCAGGCCACCGGCTTCGCCGATGGCACGCAGGGTGTCGGAGGCGACGGCGGCACCGGCGGGGCTGGGGGCGACGGCGGTAACGGAGCCTCCGGCACAAATAGCTTCGGAGGCCTCACGCCCGGACAGGACGGTGGCGACGGGGGCGACGGCGGGGCGGGCGGAATCGACGGAGCCGGCGGCACGGGCGGAGCGTTGGCGGGCCACGGTGGCGACGGCGGCGATGGCGGTAACGGCAGCACCGGAGGTAAGGGGGGTGACGCCAGCAACGGCGCCAACGGAGTCGCCGGGGGCAACCTCAACGCTGGGGACGGCGGGGACGGCGGGGCCGGGGGTGATGGGGGCGCCGGCGGCAACGGCAACGACGCCGGTCAGGCGCAGGCGGCTGGATACTCCGACGGCACCCAAGGAGCCGGTGGTGACGGCGGCAACGGTGGCGAGGGAGGGAATCCGGGCGATGGCGGCGACGGCGCGAATGCGGCGGCGGGTTCCGGTGCGACCGGTGGAAATGGCGGGGACGGCGGTGATCCCGGTGCTGGGGGAGCTGGCGGCAAAGGCGGGACCGGTTTGACCACGGGGAGCACCGGCAAGGCGGGGACCAGTCCCACCAGTGGTGGCGACGGCGGCGACGGGGGCACCGGTGGCAGCGGCGCTACCGGATCCAAAGGGGGGACCGGTGGGGCCGGTGGCGACGGTGGGCTCTACGGCAACGGCGGCGATGGTGGCACGGGCGGCACCGGCGGCAAAGGCGCCACGGGTGCCGGCGGCACGACGCCGGGTCTGCCCGGCGACGCCGGTGCTACCGGAGGAACCGGTGGTGACGGCGGGGCCGGGGGTCTCGGCGGAGCCCAAGCCGGCGACGGTGGCGCTGGCGGTGCCGGCGGCACGGGCGGAGTCGGCGGCCAGGGCGGCACCGGCGCCACGGGTTTGTCGATGCCCACGGGCTCGGGCGTGCAAGGTGGTAGCGGGTCTACCGGTGGTTTGGGCGGCACCGGCGGAACCGGCGGGACGGGAGGACTCGGTGGCCAGGCCCAGGCTGGCGGGTTCCAGGACGGCGTCGACGGCGCCGGGGGCGCCGGTGGCCAAGGCGGAATCGGTGGGACCGGCGGAACCGGCGGTGCTGGCGGCACCGGTAGCTATGCCACGGGGTTTGGTACCGGCGGAACCGGGGGTACCGGCGGTACGGCCGGCCAGGGCGGCAGTGGGGGCGGTGGCGGCCTCAGCGGCGACGGATCGAGCATCGGCGCAACGGGGGCATCGGGCGGTGGTCTTCGATCGGGGCGGCCAATGCCGCGGCAGCGGGACCGACCACGACGGTGCTGTCCGCTGCGGCCGATGAGGTGTCGGTGGCGATCGCGACGTTGTTCGGTACTCACGCGGCCGAATATCAATCGCTCAGCACCCGGATGGCGGCGTTTCACGAACAATTTGTGCAGACGCTGACTTCGGGCGCCGGAATTTATGTCAGCACGGAGACGGCTAATGCATCGCTCATATCGGCCTTGCAACTCGCGGAACAGAATGCGCTGAACGCGATTAATGCGCCCACACAGTCGTGGTTGGGACGTCCGTTGATCGGCAATGGCGTGGATGCAACGCCAGGGTCCGGCCAGGCTGGTGGGGCCGGGGGCTTGCTGCGGGGGAACGGTGGTGCCGGCGGCTCGGGAGCGGCTGGTCAGTCCGGTGGTGCCGGCGGGTCGGCCGGGTTGTTTGGCAATGGCGGCGCCGGCGGAGCGGGTGGAATCAACGCGGCGGGCAACGGCGGTAGTGGCGGTGTCGGCGGGCGTGGCGGGTTGGTGTACGGCAACGGCGGCGTCGGCGGTGCTGGCGGACAGGGTGCGTTGAGTGGCGGTGCCGGCGGTGCCGGCGGAGGGGCCTGGTTGTGGGGTGCCGGCGGAGCCGGTGGATCCGGTAGCGGGGGCCTCGCTAGTGCTGGTGGTGGCGGTGGTGCCGGTGGAAATGCGGGTCTGATCGGCACCGGCGGTCTGGGTGGCGCTGGCGGTGTTGGCGGCCAAGACGGCGGGGCCGGCGGCGACGGCGGCAACGCCCCGCTGCTGGGGCGTGGCGGCGCAGGTGGTGTGGGCGGTGCCAGCGACGGCTTCGGCAACGGTGGGGCCGGCGGTGACGGCGGCGTCGGTGGGCGCTTGTTTGGCAGCGGTGGGGTCGGTGGCTCTGGCGGAGCGGGCGGCGTGGTCGGAACTGGCGGTGACGGCGGCTCCGGTGGCGCTGCCGCCGGGTTGTGGGGTGCCGGTGGCAGCGGGGGTGCCGGCGGAAACGGCGCCGACGGGATATCGGGCGGGATTGGTGAGTCCGGCGGCGACGGCGGCAGCGCCGGCAACGGTGGTGCCGGCGGGCGGGGTGGCTGGTTGATCGGTGCCGGCGGCGCGGGAGGCTTGGGCGGCGTCGGGGGGCTTGGCGGAGCGGGCGGTGCAGGTGCCAACGGGATTGTCGCGGGTAGTGCTGGCTACGGTGGTGGAAGCGGTGGCAGCGGCGGAGTCGGTGGGGTTGGCGGAGATGGCGGCAAGGGCGGCCTGATCAGATTCTTGGGCGGTCGGGGTGCCGGCGGGTCTGGTGGTGCTGGCGGGGCCGGCGGCGCCGCGGGTGATGGCGGTGATGGGGCCGCGGGTTCATTCCTGACTGGAAGTGGCGCCGGTGGTGCCGGCGGGCAGGGCGGTGACCCGGGTGTGGGTGGTGCTGGTGGAGCCGGCGGTCGCGGCTCGGTCGTGGGTGACCACGGCGTCGCCGGGCAGAGCCCGACCACTGGCGGCGACGGCGGTGACGGTGGGGATGGGGCCAATGCCAGCACCGTGGGTGCCAGCGGTGGTGCTGGTGGGGCTGGTGGTGATGGTGGCCGGTACGGCAACGGTGGTGTTGGTGGTGCTGGTGGTGATGGTGTTGCCGGCTATGTCGGGATGTCGGTGGTTGGGGGTGATGGTACGGGCGGTGGGGACGGTGGTGGCGGTGGTGCTGGCGGGGCCGGTGGGATGGGCGGTGCTCTGGCTGGCCACGGTGGTGCCGGTGGTGCTGGTGGAGACGGTGGTACCGGGGGTATTGGTGGGGACGGTGGCCGTGGTGCTGACGGTACCGAGCTGAGCCTGGACGGCACCGCTGGTGGCAGTGGCGGTATGGGTGGTGTTGGTGGGGCCGGTGGCAACGGTGGTGCGGGTGGGCTGGCGCAGGCTGCGGGATTTTCCGATGGCATCCGAGGTGTCGGGGGAGCCGGTGGTGATGGTGGGGCCGGTGGAGGCGCCGGTGATGGTGGCGATGGCGCGAACGCGGCCGCCGGCTCGGGGCTGGCTGGGGGCAATGGTGGCCACGGTGGCGATAGCGGCGACGGCGGGGATGGAGGGGCTGGTGGAACCGGCTCGGTTACCGGTGCCCACGGCGCGGATGGGCTGACCCAGACCACTGGCGGCAACGGCGGTGACGGCGGTAACGGCGGCAGCGGTACGACGGGTCCCACCGGCAGCACCGGGGGCGCTGGCGGTGCGGGCGGCGACGGCGGGCGCTACGGCAATGGCGGCAATGGCGGCACCGGAGGTACCGGATCGATCGGCACGGCCGGGTCGAGCGATGTGGTGGGTGCCAACGGCGGTGCCGGTGGTTCCGGTTGGGCAGGTGGCGACGGTGGCGATCCGGGCCTGGGCGGGGGCGGTGGGGCTGGTGGAGCCGGCGCCACCACCGGCGCTCATGGCGCAGACGGGCTCAGCCCCACCGCCGGCGGCAACGGCGGCAAAGGCGGCAACGGCGGCAGCGGTGCAATCGGTGTCGCCGGCGGGGCGGGAGGTGCCGGCGGTGACGGCGGGCTCTACGGCGACGGGGGCGACGACGGTACCGGCGGTAATGGTGGCGCGGGCAAGGCTGGGGTCGCAGGTGTCTCAGCTGGTAGCAACGGTGAAGCCGGCGGACAGGCCGGCGACGGCGGCGTGGGTGGAGCAGGTGGCAAGGGCGGGGCCAATGCCGGCAATGGTGGCACCGGTGGCAGTGCCGGCGACGGCGGTGTCGGCGGAACTGGCGGGGCCGGCCAGGTCGGTACCACGGGCCCGGCAGGTGGCGCGGGCGGTGAGGGCGGTGACGGCGGCAAGGGCGGTACCGGCGGCCGCGGCGGTAATGGTGGCGCCGACGGTACCGCGCAGGCGGTGGGCTACAGCGACGGCAGCCAGGGTGTCGGCGGTGACGGCGGGGCCGGCGGAACTGGTGGTACGGCCGGCAACGGCGGCAACGGCGGCAACGGCACCTGGGCAGTCAACAACGGGGTCGGCGGCAAGGGCGGCAATGGCGGCAACCCCGGCACCGGCGGGACCGGAGGGTCCTTCGGCACCGGTTCCCAAATTGGCGACCATGGCAGTACCGGCCACTTGGGTGACGGCGGCGACGGCGGCACCGGCGGTGCTGGGGCGAACGCGACCGCTCCCGGACAAGACGGAGCCGCCGGTGGTGCGGGCGGTAATGGTGGCGTAGTCGGCGACGGCGGCACCGGCGGCAAGGGCGGCAACGGTGCCGCCGGCACGGCAGGCTCCTCGGGTGCCGCGTCAGGAGAAGCCGGCAAGGACGGTGGTGACGGCGGTAAGGGTGGTGCCGGCGGTGCCGGCGGCAACGGCGGGACCGCCAGGGGTGACGGCGGAGCTTGCGGTGCCGGCGGTACCGGCGGATCCGGCGGCGACGGCGCCGACGGCACCTCGGGTCTGTCCGGTGGTGCTGACGGTACGGCCGGTGGGGCCGGCGGCGATGGTGGTGATGGCGGTGCCGGAGGCGCTGGCGGTGCCGGTGGCAAGGCTGTGTCCGGTGTGGGCCAGAACGGCAGCCAAGGGGCCGGGGGTAACGGCGGTGCCGCTGGTGACGGCGGCAACGGCGGCAACGGGCACAACGGCAACAACGGCAGCGTTCCGAGCGGCGGGACCGACCGAGACGGCGGCGACGGCCAGGGTGGTGGCGATGGCGGGGCTGGCGGCGCCGGCGGGGCTGGCGGCAACGGCGGCGCCGCGGGCGCTGGTGGCGGTGGCACCCGAGGAGCCGGTGGTGACGGTGGAGACGGCGGCAACGGCGGATTCGCCGGCACCGGCGGTCTTGGGATGGACGGACTCGACGCCACCTTGACGAATCGCGCAGGCAACGGCGGGGACGGTGGTAGGGGCGGCGAGGCCTTTGCCGGCGGGGCCGGCGGCGCTGGCGGGACTGGGTCCACTCAGGGCAGCACCGGCACGACCGGCGCCTGGAGAGCCGGCGGTAACGGCGGCTCGGGTGGCGACGGCGGCGACGGCTTCGGTCTCTGGAACCCAGGGGAGGGTGGTCGAGGCGGTTCCGGCGGAGACGGGGGCACCGGTGGGGACGGTGGTGACGGCGGCAACGGTCTCGCCGAAATCTGGGGAGGCAGAGGTGGTAATGGGGGCGACGGTGCGATCGGGCCTGGCGGGGATGGCGGGGACGGCGGAGACGCCCCGAACCAGCAACCCGTAAGTTACAGTTCGGCTGCCTACGAGGGCGCTGATGGCGGTGACGGTGGCAACAGCACCATCGGCGGGAACGGCGGGAACGGCGGCAGGGGCGGCCCCGGATACGATGCGAGCGTTGGCATCGAGGCAAAGGTGGGTGGCACTGGCGGTGACGGCGGGAACGGCGGCAACGGCTTCAACGGCGCCGGCGGGGCCGGTGGTGACGGCGGCACCGGTGGCGCCGGCGGTACTGGGGCGCCCGCACCGTTCGGCAGCGGGGGTGCCTACGGAGGTACCGGCGGCCACGGCGGCACGGGTGGCAGCGGCGTCATCGGTGGTATCGGGGAAGGCGGCAAACTCGGCGACGCTGGCTCAGGGGGCAATCCGCCCAACGGCGACACCGGGTCCGGCGGGTCCGGTGGTGCCGGCGGCTCCGGTGGTGCCGGCGGCGATCCCTCCAACTAGCGTCTTGCCAGGACCGCTCGCGGGGTGTCGGCGTGGGTGCCGCCCAGTTCCGCGTGGGCCTGGCTGTCGCGGATTTTGTCGAACGCCTCGAGGAGCGCCGCGCCGGTGGGATGGGCGCCGAACACACCGCCCTGCATGGTGATCATCTTCAGGGCGGCAAGGTGATTGGCGTAGTCGGTCGCGCCGGTGCAGTCAGAGAGCAGTAGGCACTCGTACCCTCGGTCGTTGGCTTCGCGCATCGTGGTGTGGACACAGACATCAGTGGCGATGCCGGTGAAGATCAGATGGGTGATACGGCGGGTGGTGAGGATCAACTCCAGATCGGTGGCGTAGAAGCTTCCCTTGCCAAGTTTGTCCACGACCTTTTCTCCTGGCAACGGCGCCATCTCCGGGATGATCTCCCATCCCGGCTCACCTCGGGTGAGGCCTCGCGGGTGTGCACAATCAGCAGGCCCAGCTTCCGCGCGGTTTCGAGCACGGTCTGCGCCGGGCCCAGGGGAACACGTACCAAAGACAGGTCGTAGCCCATGGTGTCGACATAGCCGCCTTGACCGGCGAAGTCGACTTGTCAGTCGATGTTGACTAGCGCTGTCCGCCCGATGGCAATGTCGCCATCGAAAGGCCAGATGTACGGGTCGGCATCGACGGTGACTTGATCCTCAGTGCTCATTGAACCGCTCTCCTGCTGCAATCGATATCACGCCGTCCGGTGCAACGCCACCACGAAAGTGTCTTCCGCGGTGGGCATTCCGGCGCAAGCCATCACTCCGAAGGCGCCGGTGGAACACCGGGGCCGGTCACCACGAACGACTCGACCGCCGTGGCTCTGGCATAGCCTTCGACCTCCACTCGCCACTCATATATGCCCGGTTCCAGCGGAATGCCGGCAGGAATGTTGAGGGTGAGCGGCATCCGAACCGACGTACCGTGGATAGCGCCGGGCGGTCGCCCTGCCTCGGCGGAGGCTTCGAAGAGCACACGCTGCGGTCCGTTCGGCCCCGGCACCACGACCAAGTCACCATCGGTAGTCAACAGCTGGCACTTCAGCTTGTGCTGCTTGTTGGTCTCATTCCAGTCAATGTCTACGAAAAGCACTAAAGCAAAAGGGGGCGTGGGTGTTTGGCACTGTCGCCAACCCAGGCCGAGGGTGTGGATCTTTCCGGACTGAACGTCGGCATGGGCGGCATCGGCAAGAAAGACGCTGACCTTCATGCGCGGACCCGCATCCCGACCGCTCGTGCGGGGAACTCCTTTGGGCTAGACCCTGCGTTTACCGCCGTGATGAGATCCACGAGATTCTGTCCTGCTCCCAATCCGTATGAAATCCGGCCAGATACAACGGTGGGTGTCACTGCTGTCGGCACCGATTCCACGCGTCGGCAGGATAATACGCCGCCGCTGTGGTGCGACCGCTGTCGCAAGCCGCACGACTATTTGCCGGGCGGGAGCTGGCGCGGACCGTCGGGCGACCGCAGCTCGCGTGGGCCCTCCCGTTCGGCCAATTCGCGCCGGCCGTGCTGCTTTGTCGTCCCGACCGGCAGTCCCACCACATCTGCGGCAGGCACCTGCCCCAGCGAGGGCTGCCCCTGGTGGGTTTCCAGTCCTTCGCCGTCTTCGGCCCAACTGCCCGATTCGGCGTCTCCGCGCGACGAAGCGATGCGATTGACGGGGGCTGGAGCATCGGCACCGGCGGATTGGGGTGCGGGCTGCTCGCGATGGTCGTCGGAACTCTCGGTGTTCACCGTTACCTTGCGCGTGCGCTTGAACGAAAAAGCGATCTCCTCAACTTCTTCGAACACCTGACGCGCGCTGCGGATCGGCTGGGTGGTGTTGTCGATGACACGCGCGACGAACGGGGGCACCAACGGGCGAATCCAGCGCGCCGCGGCTTTTGTGGCGTCAGGAATCGACGGGATCAGCGGCGCCGCGCGGTCCTGCTCGTGCCGCTCTACCGTCGGGCTCGACTCGACCTGCGCCGGAAGGTGATGGGTCGTGTCAGTATCGGCTTTCGCTGCCCCGGCCGGCAATTCTGCGACTGCCCGGCTGGCGGCGGCTTCTGCTTCGGCTGCGATCGGCAGATACATGTCTTCCTCCACTGGCTCGTCGGTACGTTGCGACGAAGCGTGCATCGGAAGCTCCAGTGCTTCGATGACGCGGCGGCGTTGTTGCGCACGGTCGATTTCGGCCTGGGCCTCGAGGGCCATACGGGTCTGATTGAGTTGGTACTCGGCCCACATGATTTCGGCGGCCTGGCGCACTTCGGCCCGTTTGACCGCGATAGCGGTGTCCGCGTCGAGCTCGGCACGCTCGCGCTGCGCGCGCGCCGCCGCATGGCGGTCGTGAGTCGTCTCGCCCCGCCAGAGCCACAGGATCAGCGGCAACAAGTACACAAGCGCAAAGAACGCGATCGTCAGCAGCCGCAACGCCAACGCGCCCTTGCTGGCGAATGTCAGCGCGTTCATCGCCACCCAGCGCGTGCCCAGCCCGCCACCAGCGTTGGCGACCACCGCGCGTTGGGCTTCGGCCAGCGCTTGCTCATCACGAGCCACCTTGGCGTCCAGGTTGGATGCTTGGCGAGCCCGGGCCGCCAGCGCGTTGTCCAACTCGCGTTGCGAGTCCGCGAGAAGCTGATTCGCCGTTCGTGTTTCGGGTCCGCGACCGGGAACGCCGGTGATCCTGGTCTGTGGGCAGTCTGCCGTGGGGTGGTACTCGCACCGGGCAACCACCAGGGCGCTATCCAGATGGACGCGAGCTTCTTCGACCGCGTTGTCCAGCGAGCGGCGCGCCGTGCGCGATTGCCGTAGCGACTCCGAAGCCGCTGCCACGGCCGGGGCTGTCTGCGCGTTGCGCAGGGCATGTTCGTCGAGGTATCGGTCAATCGAACCGGAGAATGCGACAAGCGCGGCGAGCTCGCCCACCACCACGCCGACGGCGACCGCGACCGCGGCGCGTCACACGATGCTGGGCCAGCGTCGAGTGAGAGCACTAGCGGTGCCGCGGGTAACCGCTCCAATCAGCAAGCCGAACACCAGTGTCACGCCAACCACGGCCCAGCCGGGCCAGCTCACCGATTCGCTCACCGCCAGCCCGGCGACGAGCCAGGCCAACACGGCTCCGAAGGCCAGAATAGCGCCCGCGACGGCGTGCGTGGACCTCTCATGGCGCTCACCGGGTTCACGCCAGTGCCCGCCACCAAGCCAGGTGAGCTGCCCCTCGATCCGCGAGGTGGTCGAGCGCTGCTCAGGATATTTCTGGGCGCACATCAGACTCCAAACACCTCCAATTAGTTCAAGGGTGGCAGGCCGGCGCCCGACACACCGAATCGAGGCGGCCGCATGTGGGGTTGTTCACAAGTCACCAGCTCATGTTGCAGATCACACAGGTCGATACCCCACCGGCACTCGCTGTCCTGCGCCCAGGTGGCATATTTGTGCGACGCGAGCGGATCAGTGTCCATTTCAGCAGGCGACATGAGACGGTATAAACCTATGCAAAATCACGACTACGTCTCCTACGAGGACTTCGGCCGCAGGTTTTTTGAGGTTGCAGTCACCCCGGACCGCGTCGCGGCGGCGTTCGCCGACATCGCGGGCAGCGAGTTCGCGATGGAACCGATCGCTCAGGGCCCCGGAGGCATCGCCAAAGTCAGTGCGAAAGTCAAAATCCAGGATCCGCGGGTGACCCGAAAGCTGGGTGATCTGATCACCTTCGTCATCCACATTCCCTTGTCGATCGATCTTCTGTTGGATCTGCGCCTCGACAAGCAGCGATTCTCGGTGACCGGTGACATCGCGTTGCGCGCGACCGCGCGCGCCGCCGAGCCGCTACTGCTGATAGTCGACGTATCGAAACCGCGTCCGTCGGACATCACGGTCAATGTGTCCTCGAAATCCATCAGGGGAGAGGTCCTGCGCATTCTTGCGGGCGTTGACGGTGAGATTCGGCGTTTCATCGCCCAGTACGTCGCGGACGAGATCGACGCACCGCATTCACAAGCCGCGCAGATCATCGATGTGGCGACCCAGTTGGACGACGCCTGGACCGGAATCTAGCCAGATCCCCTTGGTCCGGCTAGCCGATCGTCATCAATCCCGTTGTCCGACAGTGCGATCAATAGCTATCGCCGGGGCTGCTGGCCTGATGGGGCAACCGCTGACAACTGCTTAGGGCGCCGCCCCGCTGGGGTCGTTTCTCGTTTAGCTGCCGGCCGGGGCTGGGTATGCGAACCCGAACGACGCCCCCGGTCCTGTTTGGGGACGAGCCGGTGTCGCCGGCAAGAGGGGCAACAGGGGGAGTGGGGCTGGCTCATGGCTAGCGTGGAGGTTTCGACGTCATCGGATCTCGAGCCCGCTACCGCCTGGACGGTCGCTTCGGATCTAGACCGGTTCGATGAGCTTCCGCAACGTCATCGGCTGGACGGTTACCGAATACGACCAGCCGAAGTACATAGAGCTGCGGGGGCGTGGGCGGGGCGGAGTGCGGCTCGCGGTGGCGATGACCGTCGCGGCGGGTCACCCGGGATCGGTATTTCACCTGACCGCCGATATGACGGGGGGTCCGCTAGGTGGGCCGATTGGGCGGCTGGTAGCCAGAATCCTCCGATCCGAGGTGCACACCTCGGTGCGCAACCTGGCGCAGTTGCGGTAGCCCAGAGCGATGGCCTGGCTTGAATCTGCAGTCACGCAACGGTTTTAGCGAGACAGCTGGCAGCGGCCAACTTGGCGCCACGCCCGTCGCCGCCGAAGCCGACCGGACTACCGGATACTTTCTGGCGTCGTCTGATCGCGAACGGCGTTGGCCAGCCTGGCGGCCCTGGCATTGCTGAAGATGTCTTCCAGCAGCACCTGGCGGCCGTCGGGGCCGGCCAGCGGAACTCGCCAGTTCGGATACTCGTCTGTGGTTCCCGGCTGATTTTGGGTCTGCCGATCGCCAACCGCGTCGGTCAGTGCCACCCCCAGCAGCCGTGACGGTGTCCGCCCCAGGTAGCGATACAACGCGAGCACGACCTGTTCGGGGTCGTCTTCCGGCCCGGCTGTTACGCCGGCTCCGGCCGCTTCGTCGAGTAGGCCAACGCGGCGCAATTCCGCTAGCCAGGCGGCTCGCTCCGCCCGGTATGCCTCCAATTCGACCTCCACCGGTCGGGTCAACAGCCCCAGCGTTTCGCGCAATCGCACGTGGTCGCCGGCCAGGTACCCGGCTGTCGGCGGAAGATCGTGCGTGGTTACCGACGACAAGCAGTACTCCCGCCAGCGTTCGGCCGGAAGCGGGTCACCGTTTCCGTCCCGGTCGAGCTCAAACCACAAGATCGAGGTGCCCAGCAAGCCGCGCAGGAGTAAGTAGTCACGCACCCAAGGTTCGACGGTGCCGAGATCCTCGCCGACGACCACAGCTCCGGCGCGATGCGCTTCCAGCGCGACGATGCCGATCATGGCCTCGTGGTCGTAGCGCACATAAGTACCCTCGGTTGGGGCGGCTCCCTCGGGAATCCACCAGAGCCGGAACAGCCCGATGATGTGGTCGATCCGGACCCCGCCTGAGTGCCGCAGCACAGCCTGGATGAGCGCGCGAAACGGCTGGTACTCCTGCTGCTCGAGTCGGTCCGGCCGCCATGGCGGTTGCGACCAGTCCTGCCCGAGCTGATTGAACTCATCCGGGGGTGCGCCCGCGGTGACGCCCAAGGCCAGCACGTCCTGTAGGGCCCACGCGTCGGCCCCGTTGGGGTGAACGCCCACGGCGAGGTCATGCATGATCCCCAGCGACATGCCGGCACCGGTCGCTTCCGACTGCGCCGCGGCTAGCTGCTCGTCGAGTTGCCACTGCAACCACCGGTGGAAGTCGATGGCATCCGCGTGCTTGGTCGCGAAAGCCGCGATGCCAGAGGCATCGGGATGCTGCAGCGGCTTCGGCCAACGGTGCCAGTCATCGCCGTACCGCTCGGCCAGCGCGCACCAGGTGGCGAAGTCATCCAAAGCTCGGCCCTGCCGGTCGCAGAACGCGGTATAGGCCAGCTCACGCCCCGCCGAGCGGGGTACCCGGTGGACCAGGGTGAGGGCTGCGCGCTTGGCCGCCCATATCCCGTCGCGGTCGATGACGGCGACCTGGTCCGCCCCCCGTTGCACGTTCTCACGCAGTTGGCGTACCCGCCCTCGCTTGGGTAGATCGGCGTATTCCGGAATCGCCTCGACACGAAGGTAGATCGGATTGAAGAATCGCCGGGATGTCGGCAGGTAGGGCGAGGGCTCCATGGGCGCGGTCGGTGCCGCCGCATGCAGCGGGTTGACCAATACATAGTCGGCGCCATGGCGGTAGGCCGACCAGAGCGCCAAATCAGTCAGGTCCGTCAGGTCTCCGATACCCCAGGACCGCCGCGATCGAACGCTATAGAGCTGCGTGGCCAGGCCCCAGGCTCGACGGTTTCCGAGCTTTTCCGGCAGCCCCAGCCAATCCGGGGTGATGATGAGGGCCGTGCTGGTCTCGTAGTCGTGGGATCGCAGATACACCCGGTGGTAGCCGATCGGCAGATCGGTAGGCAGCACGAAGCTGGCTTCGCCGATCCAGCGACCGTCCAGCTCGAACGGCGCAGCGAAGTTGTCGATCTGCGCCACCTCGCCACGCAGCGTGCCATCCTCGAGCTGCAGCCAGACGTCGGCCGGAGCGCCGTGAGTGACATGCGCCCAAAAACGCGTTTGCGCGCCAGCACGCGAGACGATGGTCGCCGGCAACGAGCGCGTCCAATACGACCGCAGGTTCTCGGTCAGGGCGGCGTTGCGCCGCTGTTTGGTGTCCGCCCGAACGCCGAGGGCAGCCAGCACGGCCACCAAAGTGTCCTGAGAGACGGGTATGCACTGGCCGCTCCAGTCCTGGAACTCGGTGGCGATGCCGTACCGGCGGGCGAGTTCGACCAGCGAGGGCGCAAGCTCCGTCATGTCGCCCATCTTGCGTCCAACCCTGAGGACGCGTCGCGCGCAGGGCGACCTTGACGGGGCCCACCCACCCGACATCGACCGCATCGTCGCACTGCGCCGCAGGTCAGCGACCTTCGGCCGGGTGTTTGCCACTTGGCGCGCCACGCCGGCGATTCGCCGCTAACATGCACAGGAGACACAGCGAATCCTTGGGGGGTCCAGCACGGTCAGCGTCGCATGGCGACTTCTGGCCCGGTGCCCTACGGTTGTCAACGTGATCAGCGTTACGCCGGGTATCCAGGCCAGCATCCAGGCGTTCTGAAACAGAGCGAAAGGTGATCTAACGTGGCTGAACAAGGCCGCGGACAGCGGGGGTCAGGCTACGGCCTCGGGTTGTCGACGCGGACGCAGGTAACGGGTTATCAGTTCCTGGCCCGTCGAACCGCGATGGCATTAACCCGCTGGCGCGTGCGGATGGAAATCGAGCCGGGCCGTCGTCAGACGCTTGCCGTCGTTGCATCGGTGTCGGCGGCGTTGGTGATCTGCCTGGGATCGCTGCTCTGGTCGTTCATCAGCCCCTCTGGCCAGATCAACGATTCTCCGATCATCGCCGACCGCGATTCCGGCGCTCTCTATGTTCGGGTAGGGGACCGGTTGTACCCAGCGCTCAACCTGGCGTCGGCACGACTGATCACCGGGCGGGCTTCCAACCCGCATCTGGTTCGGGGAAGCCAGATCGACTCGATGCCGCATGGGCCGCTGGTGGGTATCCCTGGCGCGCCGTCGGACTTCAATCCAGCAAGTCCTGCCACGTCGTCCTGGCTAGTGTGCGACACCGTAGCGGGTCCGTCGACCATGCCGCAGTCGCCGCACGGCGTAACGGTGACCGTTATCGACGGCACACCCGACCTAACTGGTCACCGGCGGGTGCTGAAGGGCTCCGACGCGGTGGTCTTGCGCTACGGGGGTGATGCCTGGGTGATCCGCGAAGGACGTCGCTCCCGCATCGACGCCACAGACCGGTCGGTACTGCTGCCGTTGGGGCTGACGCCCGAACAAGTCACTCAGGCACGTCCGATGAGCCATGCGCTCTATGACGCGCTGCCGGTTGGACCGGAGTTGGTAGTTCCGGAGGTGCCCGATGACGGTGCGGCGGCGACGTTCCCGGGTGCTCCCGGGCCCGTCGGGACGGTGATCGTCACGCCTCAGATCAGTGGACCGCAGCAGTATTCGCTGGTCTTGACCGACGGTGTGCAGACTCTCCCGCCACTGGTGGCCCAGATCCTGCAAAACGCGGGACGCCCGGGCAACACCAAGCCGGTCACGGTGCAGCCCTCCTCGCTGGCCAAGATGCCGGTGGTCAACAGGCTGGATCTGTCCGCCTACCCCGACGACCCGCTGAATGTGATGGACATTCGGGACAATCCCTCAACCTGCTGGTGGTGGGAACGGACCGCCGGTGAGAACCGGTCCCGGGTTCAGGTGATTTCCGGACCCAACATTCCAGTCGCGCCACACGAGATGAACAAGGTGGTCGACTTGGCGAAGGCGGACATGTCCGGCCGCGAGGCTGACCAGGTCTATTTCGGCCCCAACTTTGCGAACTTCGTCGCCGTTACCGGAAACAACCCGGCCGCCCAGACAACTGAATCGCTGTGGTGGCTTACCGAAGCCGGTGCGCGATTCGGGGTTGAGGACACCAAAGAAGCGCGTGAAGCGTTGGGATTGGGGTTGACGCCCAGCCCGGCACCCTGGGTGGTGCTGCGGCTATTGCCACAAGGCCCGACGTTGTCACGTGCGGATGCGTTGGTGGAGCACGACACGCTACCGATGGATATGAGCCCAGCAGAGTTGGTGGTACCGAAGTGAAACGTGGATTCGCCCGGCCGACGCCCGAGAAGGCGCCGGTAATCAAGCCCGAAAACATCGTTCTGCCAACACCGTTGAGCATCCCCCCGCCAGAGGGGAAGCCCTGGTGGTTGATTGTCGTTGGCGTCGTCGTGGTCGGCCTGCTTGGCGGCATGGTGGGCATGGTGTTTGCCAGCGGTTCGCACGTTTTCGGCGGCGTCGGCTCGATTTTCCCTATCTTCATGATGGTCGGAATCATGATGATGATGTTCCGCAGCGTCGGCGCGGGCGGACAGCAGCAGATGAGCCGCCCCAAGCTCGATGCGATGCGGGCCCAGTTCATGCTGATGCTGGACATGCTGCGCGAGACGGCTCAGGAGTCTGCGGACAGCATGGACTCCAACTATCGCTGGTTCCATCCGGCGCCTAGCACCCTGGCAGCGGCTGTCGGTTCGCCGCGAATGTGGGAACGCAAACCCGACGGCAAAGACCTCAACTTCGGGGTCGTGCGCGTCGGTGTCGGCATGACCCGCCCCGAGGTGACCTGGGGTGAGCCGCAGAACATGCCGACCGACATCGAACTCGAGCCGGTGACCGGTAAGGCGTTGCAGGAATTCGGGCGCTATCAAAGCGTCGTCTACAACCTGCCCAAGATGATTTCGCTGCTTGTCGAACCCTGGTATGCCCTGGTCGGAGAGCGCGAGCAGGCGTTGGGACTGATGCGTGCAATCATCTGCCAGCTCACCTTTTCGCACGGGCCTGACCACGTGCAGTTCATCGTCGTCAGTTCCGATCTGGCCGAGTGGGAATGGGTGAAGTGGCTTCCGCACTTCGGTGATTCACGGCGCTACGACGCGGCGGGTAACGCGCGGATGGTTTACAGCTCGGTGCGTGAGTTCGCCGCCGAGCAAGGCGAGCTGTTCGCCGGACGAGGGTCCTTCACGCCACGGCACGCCAGTTCCTCGGCGCAGACGCCGACACCGCACACCGTGATCATCTGTGATGTCGATGACCCGCAGTGGGAGTACGTGATCAGCGCAGAGGGCGTCGACGGGGTGACGTTCTTCGACCTGACCGGTTCCCCGATGTGGACGAACGTCCCGGAGCGGAAGTTGGAGTTCGACAAGACTGGTGTGATCGAGGCGCTGCCCCGCGACCGCGACACCTGGATGGTGATCGACGACAACGCCTGGTTCTTCGCCCTGACCGACCACGTGAGCATCGCGGAGGCGGAGGAGTTCGGTCAGAAGTTGGCCCAGTGGCGGCTGGCCGAGGCATACGAAGAGATCGGTCAGCGGGTTGCCCACATTGGCGCTCGGGACATCTTGGCCTACTACGGCATCGACGACCCGGGCAACATCGACTTCGACTATTTGTGGAGGAGCCGCACTGACAGCATGGGCCGGTCGCGGTTGCGGGCGCCGTTCGGCAACCGATCCGACAACGGTGAGCTGCTGTTCTTGGACATGAAGTCCCTCGACGAAGGTGGTGACGGCCCGCACGGGGTCATGTCGGGTACCACGGGTTCCGGTAAGTCGACGCTGGTGCGGACCGTGATCGAATCGCTGATGCTCGGACATCCGCCCGAGGAGCTGCAGTTCGTGCTGGCCGACCTCAAGGGTGGTTCCGCGGTGAAGCCGTTCGCCGGCGTGCCACACGTCTCGCGAATCATCACCGACCTGGAAGAAGACCAGGCGCTGATGGAACGCTTCCTGGACGCCTTGTGGGGCGAGATCGCCCGGCGCAAGGCGATCTGTGACAGCGCGGGTGTGGACGACGCCAAGGAGTACAACTCGGTTCGCGGCAGGATGCGCGCACGCGGCCAGGACATGGCGCCGCTGCCGATGCTCGTGGTGGTCATCGACGAGTTCTACGAGTGGTTCCGCATCATGCCGACGGCGGTCGACGTGCTCGACTCGATCGGCCGGCAGGGTCGTGCCTATTGGATCCACTTGATGATGGCCTCGCAGACCATCGAGAGCCGTGCCGAAAAGCTCATGGAGAACATGGGTTACCGCCTGGTGCTGAAGGCACGTACTGCCGGGGCCGCCCAGGCGGCGGGTGTGCCCAACGCGGTGAATCTGCCGGCGCAGGCAGGTCTGGGCTACTTCCGGAAGAGCCTCGAAGACATCATCCGGTTCCAGGCCGAATTCCTCTGGCGGGACTACTTCCAGCCCGGCATCACCGTCGACGGCGAGGAAGCGCCGGTGTTGGTGCACAGCATCGACTACATTCGCCCGCAGTTGTTCACCAACTCATTCACCCCACTCGAGGTAACGGTGGGCGGACCCGAGATCGACAAGGTGGTCGCGCACGCCAACGGCGAAGTGGTCGAGGAGGCCGAGGCCGAGGCCGAGGAAGAAGGCATCCGAGTGCCCAAGGTGGGTACCGTGATCATCGATCAGTTGCGCAGGATCAACTTCGAGCCCTACCGGCTGTGGCAACCGCCGCTGACCCAGCCCGTCGCGATCGACGACCTGGTCAACCGGTTCCTCGGGCACCCGTGGCAGAAGGAGTATGGGTCCGCTCGGAACCTGGTGTTCCCGATCGGTGTCATTGACCGCCCGTTCAAGCATGACCAGCCGCCGTGGACCGTGGACACCTCTGGTCCCGGGTCCAACGTGCTGATCTTGGGCGCGGGTGGATCGGGCAAGACGACCGCGCTGCAGACACTGATTTCCTCGGCGGCGCTGACTCACACGCCCGATCAAGTTCAGTTCTACTGCCTGGCGTACAGCAGCACCGCGTTGACCACGGTTTCCAAGCTGCCTCACGTGGGTGAGGTGGCTGGCCCGACGGACCCGTATGGCGTGCGTCGGACGGTGGCCGAGCTGCTGGCCTTGGTGCGTGAGCGCAAGCGCAGCTTCCTGGAATACGGAATTGCCTCGATGGAGATGTTCCGTCGGCGCAAATTCGGTGGGGAAGCCGGTCCGGTGCCCAACGATGGCTTCGGCGATGTGTACCTGGTGATCGACAACTACCGCGCTCTCGCCGAGGAAAACGAGGTGCTGATCGAGCAGGTGAACCTGATCATCAACCAGGGACCCTCGTTCGGCGTGCACGTGGTGGTCACTGCCGATCGTGAATCTGAGCTGCGGCCCCCGGTGCGCAGCGGGTTCGGTTCCCGCGTTGAACTGCGCTTGGCCGCGGTGGAGGACGCCAAGCTGGTGCGTTCTCGGTTCGCCAAAGATGTCCCGGTCAAGCCCGGCCGCGGCATGGTCGCGGTCAACTACGTCCGGCTGGACAGCGATCCCCAGGCGGGCCTGCACACATTGGTGGCGAGGCCGGCGATGGGCAGCACCCCCACCAACGTCTTCGAGTGTGACAGTGTCGTTGCGGCGGTCAGTCGGCTCACGACCTCCCAGGCGCCGCCGGTGCGTCGCCTGCCGGCGAGTTTCGGTGTGGATCAGGTGCGCCAGCTCGCCGCCCGGGATACCCGTCAAGGTGTTGGTGTCGGCGGAATTGCCTGGGCGATATCGGAATTGGATCTGCAGCCGGTGTACCTCAACTTCGCCGAGAACTCGCACTTGATGGTGACGGGCCGGCGCGAATGTGGGCGTACCACAACGTTGGCCACGATCATGTCCGAGATCGGGCGGTTGTATGCACCGGGCGCCACCAGCGTTCCCGCTCCGCCACTCGGGCAACCTTCGGCGCAGGTTTGGCTGATCGACCCGCGCCGTCAGCTGCTGACCGCGCTGGGCTCCAACTATGTGGAGCGGTTCGCCTACAACCTCGATGGCGTCCAGGCGAAGATGGGCGAGTTGGCCGCCGTGTTGGCCGGCCGGGAGCCACCACCTGGGCTGTCAGCCGAGGAGCTGCTGTCCCGGTCGTGGTGGAGTGGTCCGGAGATCTTCCTGATCGTCGACGACATCCAGCAGCTGCCACCGGGCTTCGATTCGCCGCTGCACAAGGCCGCTCCCTGGGTCAACCGGGCCGCTGACGTCGGTTTGCATGTCATCGTGACGAGGTCCTTCGGTGGTTGGTCGTCGGCAGGTAGCGACCCGATGTTGCGGGCGTTGCATCAGGCGAATGCGCCGTTGCTGGTGATGGATGCCGATCCTGACGAGGGCTTCATTCGCGGCAATATGAAGGGTGGCCCGCTGCCTCGCGGCCGAGGCCTGCTGATGGCCGAGGACACCGGCGTATTCGTTCAGGTTGCCCTGACCGAGGTGCGAAAGTAAGACCGGGCCCGCTGCGCTGGGCCTGACCGTGTCAGGCCCAGCGCAGCGGCAATGACTTGAGTGCGAACGTCTTTGACGGGAAAGCGATCTCGGGACTGTAGTCGGGCGCCAGTTCGAAGTCGGGCAGTTGCTTGAGCCATTCGGCAACGATCACGGTTAGTTCTATCCGCGCCAAGTGTGAGCCCAGGCAACGGTGTGGTCCACCTCCGAATCCCCAGTGCCGGTGCACCTTTCCGTCCATGACCAGTTCATTGGTGGACATGGCGTCGCTACCGTCGCGGTTGACGGCGGCCATGCACAGCCGCACTTGTGAGCCTGGTGGTAGCGTCATGCCGCCCACGTTGACAAAATCCGTGGTGATTCGTGGAGCAACCGGCGCTGACGGCTCCAGCCGAACGATCTCCTCGATGAAAACCCTTATTTCCTTCGGGTTATCGCGAAGCTGGGTGCGTAGCTGCGGCCGGCGTGCCAACTCGAGCAACGAGAATCCGATCGCGGCGGTCACGGTATCCAGACCAGCAAGGATCAACAGGTGGCTCATGCCCAGAAGTTCGAGATCAGTGAACTCGCCGGGGCCGGTCATCACCTGTGACAACATGTCTGAGCCGGGGTTCTGGCGACGTTGTTGGATCGCGTTGTTGAGGTACTCGAGCAGCTCTAGTTGGCCGACTTCGAGCTCTTCGCGGGTGAGATAGAGCTTGTCGCCGATAATTGCGTCTTTCCACGCGATCACTCGGTCGCGATCCTGCAGCGGCAGGCCATAGAGGTCCAGGAATACCTGGAATGGGTACAGCCGTGCGAACTCTGCCATCGCATCGCATTCACCGCGCCCGGCGAAGCCCGCGATCATCTCTGCCACGTGGCGCTCCAGTACCGGCCGCGACTTGCCCAGGGCATGCGGGCTGAAGTAAGGCTGCAGCGCCTTGCGGTAGCGGGTGTGCTCGGGCGGGTCGAACGCCAGGGGCACTACGGGCAGCGGATTGCCCGGTGGCTGCAGGATCCGCGACGAGAAGATCTTGGGATTTCGCAGCGCCGCGAGCACGTCCTCGCGCCGGGTCAGGTAGTAGTGGCCATTCATGAAGACCACGGGCCCGGCGTCCCGCAGCGTATTCCACCCGACCGCGCGGTCGGCGGCTAGCGGCAATGTCGAATATTCAAGGCGCGGTAGATAAAACGAGCTGGCCGAACCTTCGCCGGGGGTACTCATTCGCTCAAGTCTTCCGTTTTCCGTTCTAGTCGGAGGTCATCGGGGCCGCCAAACTCTTGATGACACGGTCAATATCGCACGGTCGGCAAACACCCAACAATCCGACGTCGATCACATCCGAGTTCATATCCGACGGATTGGCCGCGGAGCCGAGGCCACGAGGGACTCGTGACCATCAATCGACAAGCTAATCTACCTATTGATCGGTGTGGTCCGAGCTGACCTGCTCCAAGCTGGGTTGAGACTCGAGAGAGGAAGTCCGGTGAAGATTCGCCTCGAAAGCTCCAAGTGTGTCGGCCACGCCCAGTGCTACGCGGTGGATCCAGACCTGTTTCCGATCGACGAATCCGGCTACTCGATTCTCGAAGAGCACGAGGTGCGACCCGAGGACGAGCAAGTGGCCCGCGATGGTGTGGCTAGCTGCCCCGAAATGGCGCTCATCCTCGACGAGGAGTGACAAAAGTGGCCGCCTGACGGACCTCGGACGGCCGCTGTCTTTCTAAACTAAACATTAACGGATAGTTGTATTTAGGGTAACAGCAGTTTAACTATGGTTTACGGGGAATGAATAGTTGGCGTCTTCGGCGCCGGAGGCCGGTCGGGTCATCTAATGTGTTCCCTATGCAATAGTTCTGCAACGTGGCAGCTGTTGCATGTTGGTGCTAAGATGCGGTCTTCTCGAGGCTGAAAGGTCATGCGCTGATGACCACAAGTTGGCCGTGACGGTAGCTGCAGATGCTCTCGACAACGCCTCGCCCGAAAAATTCCTGGCGCGCATCTTTCGCACCGCGACGTGTCTCGAAGACCATGCCGGATCAACGAGTAACGCCCGTTCGCAGTGCTGAGGCCGTTTGGCGAGACGGCTTCAACCAGCTGGGCCGGGGGGCAGAAGGTGGTGATTACACGAACGGTCGCGGCCTCGCTGGCCGATGCTGGGGTGGCATTGCTGTGTCCGGATCGCGATTGCGATCGTGGGCGGCTTTAGGAGGGGTGGGTGTTTGATTTCGGGGCGTTGCCTCCCGAGATAAATTCAGGCCGAATGTATACCGGCCCTGGATCGGGGCCAATGATGGCTGCTGCGTCGGCCTGGGATGCTCTGGCGGCCGAATTGAGCTCTGCGGCATCTGGTTACAGTTCGGTGATTGCAGAGCTGACTAGCTCACCATGGCTCGGCCCGGCATCGTGCTCGATGATGTCGGCCGTTGCTCCTTATGTGACTTGGCTCAGCGCGGCGGCCGCCCAGACCGAGACCGCGGCCAGCCAGGCCCGCGCGGCGGCGGCGGCCTACGAGACCGCATTTGTGATGACGGTGCCGCCGCCTGTGATTGCGGCCAACCGGGTCTTGTTGATGACATTGGTGGCGACCAATTTCTTTGGCCAGAACACCCCGGCTATCGCGGCCACAGAAGCTCAATACATGGAGATGTGGGCGCAAGACGCCGCCGCCATGTACAGCTACGCCGGCTCGTCGGCGCTGGCCACGGAGTTGCCGCGGTTCGCGCCACCACCGGATACCACCTCGGTGAACGCGGCCGGAGGTCAGTCCGCTGTCGTTGCCCAAGCCGCTGCCACGCCGGCTGGAGACTCCGCGCA
Source organism: Mycobacterium ulcerans subsp. shinshuense (assembly GCF_002355775.1). NCBI lineage: Bacteria > Bacillati > Actinomycetota > Actinomycetes > Mycobacteriales > Mycobacteriaceae > Mycobacterium > Mycobacterium ulcerans. The sequence goes on from NZ_AP017624.1 coordinate 2,524,075, forward strand.
GACCATCACGGCCACCATCCCGCAGCTGCTGTCGTCCGCCGGAGTGCCCGGACTGCAGCAACTTTCATTGTCTTCAGTGTCGTCGATGTCGCCGTCGGCGGCGTCATCGCCAACCGTGTGGCAGATCATTCAGACGCAAGTACAGAACTTCCTGACCTACGGGCTGCCGACGCCGGACAACAACTATGCCGGCCTCTATCCCGGCATGTACAACGCGCTGAGGCAAACACTGCAGGCCTACTTCGGTGTGGGAATAGGCAACTCCGGCTGGTCGATAGCCCAGCAGTTGACCTTCGGCCCCGGGGGAACCACGGCCGGTGCCGGTGATGCCTGGTACCCGACACCCGAATTCGCCGCCTTGGGCGCTGATACCTGGCATTGGCACCCGATGGCGAGCTTTGCGTCGTCCAGCAAGGTCGGCGGCCTATCGGTTCCGGCCAGCTGGGGCACCACCCCCGGTGCGGTGGAACAAGCATCCACGAACCTCGTGAGCACCAATTTCACTACCTCACCGGGCGAAGCGAACCCTGCGAACGGATTGAACGCCGCGCTGCGCGGATCCCCGGTTGGATCGCGCGGCGCCCAGCGCACCGGCAACCTGGGCGTGCGCTACGGATTCCGCTACCCCGTCCTGACCAGACCGCCGTCGGCAGGTTGATGTCATGGCCTCAACAACCACTGCGTGTGACCGTCATCGGATTCAAAGGTTGCCAGTAAATGAAGAGCGGATGAAGAGTGACTGTTCGACGATGAGTATTTCGCAGCGAAGGGGCGCCGCGAAGCCGGTTCCAATTAGCGTTGATAGCAATCAAATCCCGACGGTCTTCGGGCCCGCGGGTGATGAGGAGGAACTCCTATGTCATACGTGACCACACAGCCGGAGGCCCTGGCGGCGGCAGCCAGCACCTTGCAGGGCATCGGCTCGACGCTGAGCTCCCAGAATGCCGCCGCGGCAGCACCCACTACGGGTGTGGTGCCCGCGGCAGCCGATGAGGTTTCGGCGCTGACCGCGGCTCAGTTCGCCGCACATGCCCAGATGTATCAAGCCGTGAGCGCTCAAGCCTCGGCGATTCACGAAATGTTCGTAAATACCCTGGGCATCAGCTCAGGGTCGTACGCGGCGACCGAAGCGGCCAACGCGGCCGCGGCCGGCTAGGGGGTCCGGAAATGGCGATGGATTATGGGATGCTTCCGCCCGAGGTCACCTCGGCGCTGATGTATGCGGGGCCGGGATCATCATCGATGGTTGCGGCGGCCTCAGCCTGGAACGCGCTGGCCGCCGAACTGAATTCGACAGCCCAGGGCTACCTCACGGTGATCACCCAGCTGTCCAGCGAAGAGTGGATGGGGCCTGCCTCCGCAACGATGGCACAGGCCGTCGAGCCCTACATGACCTGGATGTCGGTCACCGCCGGCCAGGCCGAGCACACGGCCACGCAGGCTCAGTCGGCCGCGGCGGCCTTCGAGACGGCGTTCGCCGCCGTGGTGTCTCCGCCGTTGATCGCCACCAACCGTGCCGAACTGACTCAGGCGCTGCAGACCAACATGTTCGGCTTGAACAACGGTGTGATCGCCCAATTGGAAGCCCAGTATGCGGAAATGTGGGCTCAAGATGCGTCGGCGATGTACAACTATGCCGCCTCATCTGCACTTGCCACGAAGATCGAGTCGTTTACCGAGGCCCCGACGATAGCCAATCCGGCGGCCAGTACCACTCAGGGTGCCGCGGTCAGTGCGGCGCAAGCGACGTCGGCGGCCTCCACCCAAAGCACGGTCCAGAGTTTCCTCAGCCAGATCACCAGCCAGCTTGGACAGCTCGCCTCGCCGAGCGGAACGCAGAGCTTCGTGTCGCAGCTGGGGGCGAGTAATCCGATCCTGACCGAGATTTGGTTCCTGTTGACCGGGCAGACCGTGCTGCCCAACAACCTGGGAACGTTCATGCAGGGCTACTCCAACTACGCCAGCTTCTTCTACAACACCGAAGGTCTTCCGTACTTCAGCGTCGGTATGGGCAACTTCGGTGTTCAGATGGCCAAGACGCTGGGGTTGATAACTCAGCCGGCTGCCGCCGCGGCAGCAGCCCTGCCGAAGGTCCCGGGGCTGGGTGGCGCGCTCGGTGCGATCGGCAGTGCAGGCAGCCAGGTGGCGGCCGGATTGGGCAGCGGCGCCCACGTCGGACACTTGGCGGTCCCGGCATCCTGGCCGGGTGCATCGGTTGCAGAGGCCGTGCGCCCAACGGTCCAGGCGGTCAGTGAGCCAATCACCTCGCCCGAGGCGGCGAACGTGATCGGCGGCATGCCCGTGGGCGCCACGGGTGCCGGACGTGGGGTCGGTTCAGGTCCCCGATACGGGTTCAAACCGACGGTCATGGCGCGCCCACTTCCCGCTGGCTAGCCAGGCAACGCAGATCGCCCCTGCCTGACCACATCGTCAGCAAGGAGCCTCAGCTCAAAGGGAGCACCGAAAATGTTAAAACGCCTTCTAGTTGTCGCAATCGCGTTACTTGGACCATTGGGAACTGTGGCAACCGCTCACGCGGACAATAATGACGACAGATTTCTCTCGGAATTGCAGTCCGAGGGCATCACAGACCACATTTCGCCCTCGCACGCGATCTTGGCCGCCCACATTGTGTGCCAGAAGCTTGACAGCGGCATGACGCCAACAGAGGTCGCTTACGACGTGCTCAACAGCAGTTCCATGCCCGGATATCACTCCGGCTACTTTGTCGGCGCGGCTATTGACGCGTATTGCCCGCAGTATTGGCCCGAGGAGGGATCGCTCTAGGGCCACGGCGCACCCGCCGGATGGCGACCCTAGTAATAGGGCGGCGGGACTGATTGGATATGCCAGGCAGGGCTCCGGCGTTGTTGATTAGCAGGCTTGTGAGCTGGGGAATTGTGGATTGAGGAGGTCTAGGCGGCGGTTGGCGGTCAAAGCGGTGATCCGGCAGGCTTCGGCGATGTTGTCGGCGCCGTTGAGGCGGTGCAGATTGATCGCGGTGTTGCGTAGCGTTGCTAGGACCTGTGCGCCGTTTCCGGTATGTGCCCTTTGACGGTCTTCGTCGAAGGTGACGTCGCGTATCCAGTGCAGGCTGTTCTCGATTCCCCAGTGTTGACGCATCCAGGTCATGATCGCGGTAGGGCGGGCGTGCTCGAACGGCAGGCTGCAGATGGCATAGACCACCTCCACGCTGCGCTGGTCGGTGGCGGTGATCAAGCGTTCACGAGTGATCCGGATGATTTGTTTTGCGTAGGGGAAGCCGATTCCTCGTGCAGCGGTGATGATTTGCAGGGTGCGGGTCTCGACACGGCCGTGGCCGCGGGAGTCGTCGGTAGCGGCTGCGGGCACCTCGGCCCAGGGCAGCGCGGTGATACGCGCAAGTATTTTGGCTTGGTTGGACTTGACGATCATCAGGTAGTGCGACTTCAAGGTGGCGCAGATCAACTTCGCGGTGACGACCTGGGTATGCATCGCATCCACGGTGACCAGCCACCGCAAGCTACCCGGCAGCAGCGTGAGCAGGGCACGTACGCAGGGAATTTCATTGCTTTTCTCGGCGACAGCGAGTTGACCGAGCACCAATCGGGCACGGTGGGCGAACACCGACACGAGATGCGTGGCTGTCGCTTTGGCGCGTAAAGCACCACGCAGCATCTTGCCGTCCAACGCGATCGGCACCAATCCGCTGGGGTCGCTGCTGGCCACGTGTGCAGTGAAGTAACTGCCCATCCTGGCGTTGAGGTCGGCGGGGTCTAGCCGAGACAAAACAGCGCGGAAGGTCTTCTCACTGGGCCGCCGGAACCGGACCCCTAATTGGGCCAACACATCATCGGGAGCGGTGGCCGCCCATGTGGCAAAACCAGCATAGCCGCGCATCCCCGCGGCAGTGGCCAGAACCGCGATCGCCAACAAAGCCATCAGCGAATACCTCCGACCGCGTGGGTCCCTCGGGTCTGGCACCGAGGCCAACACATCGAGAAACTCCGATCCGATGAGCTCGCTGCGCTCACCAGGACTCCAGCGGTCGAACACCTCTGGAACCGACGACACAGGCAATACTGAAACGGTAGGCACGGGCAACTCCAGACCAACGACGAACAGTAACCAACTCGATCGTTCTCCAGATAGCCCGTGCCTACACTCCGGCCCCAATAGCGCGGCACCAAAGATCATCAACCCAGCTCACAAGCCTGCTAATCAACAACGCCGGAGCCCTGATATGCCAGGGGAGGAGGGGGGAAGTGAGTATGACGACAACGTCTTCGTTTGGGGCTGTCCGGGCCCCGAGCGCCCATGACCGACCGTGGTCGCGAGTTTCGGACTCAGAGTCGTTAACTAGTTGCGCGCATACGCGGTGGATCAAGACGGCCGGCGCTCATCGGGCCGGCCCACCGAAACTGCCCCACCGTATTGCTGTAGCACCGTCACGGCAGCGCCGAACGAGCGTCGCGGCCGACCGGATGGCTGTCGCGCTGGCAGCTAGACGCCGCAAAATGCCCCGTCGCGCGCTCTTCGGCTAGCAGCCGCACATCCTTGACTGTGAGTTTGCTGAGTGGGAAGCTAGGTGCATCGAGCGCTGTTACTGTGTCGTTACTACAGGTGAATTCACGGTGCTATCGCGTGAACAAATGCAAACAGGCCCCGTAGAAGGCAACCTGGCGTCACACAGTCATCTAGTCTCTGCACTAGATGGGCGCCGGGGATAATCGAGGGAGGAATACAGCATGTCGTTTGTGACCACACAGCCGGAGGCGCTGGCTGCTGCAGCCGCAAACCTGCAGGGTATAGGCACCACGATGAGCGCGCAGAACGCGGCAGCGGCGGCGCCGACGACCGGAGTGGTACCCGCGGCCGCCGACGAGGTGTCAGCGCTGACCGCCGCTCAGTTCGCCGCCCACGCGCAGATGTACCAAGCCGTTAGCGCCCAAGCCGCGGCCATTCATGAAATGTTCGTTAACACGCTTGCAACAAGCTCCGGTTCGTATGCGGCCACCGAAGCCGCCAACGCGGCCGCTGCCGGCTGACCGCACTGTCGATCTCAGACCGGGGGAGGGATCAGGCGCTGCGGTGAGCGCAACACAAACCTCCCATCGGTGGGTGAATTCTGGCTCTGATCGCTCGGCTGCGACGACGCTCCCGGCAGTTGTGAAGTGCTTCGTCGAATCGGACATCGAGGTTCGGGGGCGATGTATGTCGCACCGCGCTGAAATGCTCGGTGACCGCTGGCTGACCGAAAGGAGGGGGGGCATCCGTAACTTTTGGGCCGGCGGTTGTGTGAGCGCGTAGCTGATCGGCCATCGCGCTCACCACAACCGAATACACGATCTAACTGACAACCAACCAGCCAATACACAAGGAGAAATTCAGGTGACTGCACGCTTTATGACCGACCCGCACGCGATGCGGGACATGGCGGGCCGTTTCGAAATGCACGCCCAGACGGTTGAGGACGAGGCCCGCAAGATGTGGGCGTCCTCGCAGAACATCGCCGGCGCGGGCTGGAGCGGTATGGCTTCGGCAACCTCGCTGGACACCATGGGCCAGATGAACACCGCTTTCCGCAACATCGTCAACATGCTGCACGGGGTGCGCGACGGGCTCGTTCGCGACGCGAACAACTACGAGCAGCAAGAGCAGGCTTCCCAGCAGGTCCTCCGCGGCTAGCGCGCAAAGCCACAGCTGCGTACGCTTTTCTCAGGTTAGGAGAACACCAATATGACCATCAATTACCAGTTCGGGGATGTTGACGCCCACGGCGCCCTCATCCGCGCGCAGGCCGCCTCGTTGGAGGCCGAGCACCAGGCCATCGTTCGCGATGTGCTGGCTGCCGGTGACTTCTGGGGTGGCGCCGGTTCGGTGGCTTGCCAGGAGTTCATCACCCAGTTGGGTCGCAACTTCCAGGTGATCTACGAGCAGGCCAACTCGCACGGCCAGAAGGTTCAGGCTGCCGGCAACAACATGGCGCAGACCGACAGCGCCGTCGGCTCTAGCTGGGCCTAAAACCTAACTTCAGGCGCGGCAGCACACCAACCATCCGGTGTGCTGCCGTGTCCTGCAGTCAACAGCCACGTCGATATCTGAGGTAGGGATGGATCAACAAAGTACGCGCACCGATATCACCGTCAACGTGGACGGCTTCTGGATGCTTCAGGCGTTGCTGGATATCCGGCACGTTGCGCCTGAACTACGGTGCCGGCCGTACGTATCCACCGACTCGAACGACTGGCTCAATGAACACCCGGGCATGGCGGTCATGCGCGAGCAGGGCATCGTCGTCGGGGACACGGTGAACGAACAGGTAGCCACCCGGATGAGGGTGCTAGCCGCACCTGACCTCGAAGTTGTCGCCCTGCTTTCGCGGGGCAAACTGCTGTATGGAGTCGTCGACAACGAGGACCAGCCGCCCGGTTCGCGCGACATTCCCGACAACGAATTTCGGGTGGTGTTGGCCCGTCGTGGCCAGCACTGGGTGTCGGCCGTTCGCGTTGGCAATGACATCACCGTCGACGACGTATCCGTTTCCGACAGCGCGTCGATCGCCGCGTTGGTGATTGACGGCCTGGAGTCCATCCACCACGCGGACCCGGCCGCGATCAACGCGGTCAACGTGCCGCTGGAGGAAATGCTGGAAGCCACCAAATCCTGGCAGGAGTCCGGCTTCAACGTCTTTTCCGGGGGGGATCTGCGCCGGATGGGCATCAGCGCGTCCACGGTTGCGGCATTGGGGCAAGCGCTATCGGACCCCGCAGCCGAAGTGGCGGTCTACGCGCGGCAGTACCGGGATGACGCCAAAGGCCCGAGTGCCTCGGTGCTGTCTCTCAAAGACGGATCCGGTGGGCGTATCGCGCTGTATCAGCAAGCGCGGACCGCCGGTTCCGGTGAGGCCTGGTTGGCTATCTGTCCCGCCACCCCTCAGCTGGTGCAAGTCGGCGTGAAGACGGTGCTCGACACGCTGCCATACGGCGAGTGGAAAACGCATAGCAGAGTTTGATAGGAAGCGACGAAATTGCGCGTGCAGCAAGCTTTTTAAGCATAAAATGCGATTGAGACGGCAACACGGCATACTGCTCTAGAATCCGCAGTAAAACTGAAAAGCAACGGAAACTACAACTATTAGTCGCAAGGCGAGGCAAATGAAATTGGAGTTAGTCGAGCCGCAAATGAAAGCGGGCTACGGCGCTTCGGTGTATGTACCGACGGTGTATGTACCGACAGAGCCCCGGGCGCGGCTGAAGTCACGGAGTAACACGTTCGCCACAGCAGGGGGTACAGAACGATGACTGCAGTAGCTGATGCTCCACAGGCCGAACTTGAGGGCGTATCTTCGCCGCGGGCGGTCGTAGTTGGCATCATGGCTGGCGAGGGCGTCCAGATCGGGGTTCTGCTCGACGCCAATGCTCCCGTTTCGGTGATGACCGACCCGTTGCTGAAGGTGGTCAACAGTCGGCTGCGGGAGCTCGGCGAGTCGACGTTGGAGGCCGCTGGGCGCGGTAGATGGGCGTTGTGCCTGATCGACGGCTCGCCGTTGCGTGCTACCCAGTCGCTGACCGAACAAGACGTCTATGACGGCGACCGGCTGTGGATCCGGTTCATCCCGGACACCGAACACCGGTCGCAGGTCATCGAGCACATCTCCACTGCGGTTGCGTCGAATCTCAGCAAGCGATTCGCCTCGATCGACCCAGTTGTCGCGGTGCAGGTCGGCGCGGGGATGGTGGGGACCGGTGTGATCCTTGCCTCGGGCGTCTTGGGCTGGTGGCGCTGGCACCACAACACGTGGCTGACCACAATCTTCGCCTCGGTGATTGCCGTGCTTGTGCTGATGGTCGCCATGATGCTGCTGATGCGTGCCACCACTGATGCGGATCGGCGCGTTGCAGACATCATGCTGGTCAGCGGTCTTGCGCCGCTGACCGTGGCGGCGGCTTCGGCACCGCCTGGTTCCGTCGGTTCTCCGCAGGCCGTGCTCGGCTTCGGGGTCCTGTCCATCGCCGCGGCGCTGGCCCTGCGATTCACTGGTCGACGACTGGCGATCTATACCGCCATCGTCACGATCTGTGGCCTGACGACATTGGCGAGCTTGTCGCGGATGGTCGCCGCGACCAGCGCGGTGACGCTGTTCGCGACCATGTTGTTGATCTGCGTCGTGATGTACCACGCCTCGCCCGCGCTGTCGCGGAGACTGTCGGGTATCCGGCTGCCGGTCTTCCCGTCCGCAACCAGCCGATGGGTATTTGAGGCACGTCCCGATCTGCCCACCACCGTGGCGGTCGCCGCTGGCGGTCCCCCCGTGTTGGAGGGCCCCGCCTCGGTGCGCGACGTGGTGTTGCAGGCCGAACGGGCCCGATCGTTCCTGAGCGGTCTGCTGGTCGGGTTGGGCGTGCTGATGGTGGTGTCGCTGACCTCGCTGTGCAATCCGCACACCTCGGAGCGTTGGCTGCCACTGATGCTCGCCGGATTCACCTCGGGCTTCCTGATGCTGCGCGGGCGCTCCTACGTCGACCGCTGGCAGTCGATCACCCTGGCCGTCACCGCCGTGATCGTGGTTGCTGCGGTGTCGGTCCGATACGCGCTGGTCTTGTCTTCGCCGTTGTCGGTGTCGATCGTGGCGTCGCTGTTGGTGTTGCTGCCCGCAGCCGGAATGACGGCCGCGGCCGTTGTCCCCAACACCATCTACAGTCCGTTGTTCCGCAAGTTCGTGGAATGGACGGAGTACCTCTGCCTGATGCCAATCTTCCCGCTGGCATTCTGGTTGATGAATGTCTATGCAGCGATTCGGTACCGTTAGCGGCAGGTTGCGGCCTGGTCGCGGATCAACCGCGACCATCGCCGCACTTCTGCTTGCCTCGGGTGCGTTGGCCGGCCTGCCACCGGCGTACGCAATCAATCCTCCGACCATTGATCTGGGAGCCTTGCCGCCCGACGGTACGCCGGGACCGCCGGCCCCGATGAAACAGAACTCCTACTGCACTGAGGTTGGGGTGCTGCCTGGCACCGACTTCAAGTTGCAGCCGAAGTACATGGAGATGCTGAACATCAACGAGGCATGGCAATTCGGCCGTGGCGCCGGGGTAAAGGTCGCTGTCATCGACACCGGTATGACACCGCACCCGCGGTTTCCCCACTTGATCCCGGGCGGGGACTACGTGATGGGCGGTGACGGGCTGCAGGATTGCGACGCCCACGGCACCATCGTGGCGTCGATGATCGGTGCGGCGCCGGCCAACGAGGCGCTACCGCCTCCGGCCGTCCCACGCCGGCCGGTCACTATCCCCACCACCGAGAAGCCGCCACCGCCGCAGACCGTGACGTTGTCACCTGTGCCTCCTCAAACGGTGACAGTGATTCCGGGGCCGCCGCCGGAGGAAGGGGCTCCCCAGGGTGAGCCCGGACCCGGGCCGGTGCCCCCGCCAGCTCCCGGCGAACCGCCGGCAAGCAACCATGGTGGCGGAACGGTGACGATCCCCAGCTACTCAGGTGGTGCGCGGGTGACGGGGGTCGACCACGCGGGCGGCCCGCGTCCGCTCGACCCGCCGCCGCCGGCACCGGATGCATTCAGCGGGATTGCGCCGGAGGTCGAGCTGATCTCGATCCGCCAATCGAGCCAGGCGTTCGGCCTCAAGGACCCCTACACCGGGGATGAGGATCCGCAGACGCAACAGAAGATCGACGACGTTGAGACAATGGCGCGAGCGATCGTCCATGCCGCCAACATGGGAGCGTCGGTGATCAACATCTCCGATGTGACCTGCATGAGCGCCCGCAACGTCATCGATCAGAACGCGCTGGGGGCCGCAGTCCACTACGCGGCCGTCGACAAGAACGTGGTCATAGTGGCCGCGGCCGGCGACGGCAGCAAGAAGGACTGCAAGCAGAACCCGATCTTTGATCCGTTGCAGCCAGACGACCCACGTGACTGGAACGCGGTCACCACGGTGGTGACGCCCTCTTGGTTCAGTGACTATGTCTTGACGGTTGGCGCAGTCGACACCAAGGGTCAGCCGATGACAAAGATGAGCATCGCCGGACCATGGGTGTCGATCGCGGCGCCCGGGACCGATGTTATCGGACTCTCGCCCCGTGACGACGGCTTGATCAACGCGATCGACGGTCCGGACAACTCGTTGCTGGTTCCGGCTGGCACGAGTTTTGCGACGGCGATCGTGTCTGGCGTGGTTGCCCTGGTCCGGGCGAAGTATCCGGAGCTGTCGGCGTACCAAATCAGGAATCGGCTCATTCACACCGCCCGCCCGCCCGCTCGTGGAGTGGACAACCAGGTCGGCTACGGTGTGGTGGATCCGGTGGCTGCCCTCACCTGGGACGTGCCCGAAGGGCCGGTCAAGCCGCCTAAGCAGCTATCGGCACCGCTGGAGCTGCCGAAGCCGCCCGCAGAGCGCAATATGGTGCCAGTATGGGTGGCTGCCGGCGGATTGACCGGTGCATTACTGATAGGCGGTGCGGTGTTCGGTACGGCGACGTTAATGCGGCGATCACGGAAGCGGCGATGAAGGCTCAGCGCAGGTTCGGTTTAGCTTTGTCGTGGGCGCGGTTGACGACAGTGTTCGTGATCGACCTGCTCATTCTGATTGTGGCCAGCCATTGCCCAGACTCGTGGCAGGGCGAGAACCGCATCGCGTGGTGGGTTGGCGTCGGCATTGCCGTGCTGGTCACCTTGTTGTCGGTCGTCACCTATCGCGGGATCACGGTCACCTCGGGTATCACTGCCTGGCTTTGGGATTGGTCCGCTGACCCGGGCACGGCACTGGGTGCCGGCTGCACACCGGCCGTGGATCACCAGCGTCGTTTCGGGCGCGACACCGTCGGAGTGCGCGAGCATCATGGCCGATTGGTCACCGTGATCACCGTCGACGATGGCGAGGGAGATGCCGCGGGTCGGCATCGGCATCGCACCACGCAGTCGGCGGTGGTACCGGTGGCGACCGTAGCCGAGAACTTGCGACAGTTCGATGTTCAGCTCGATGGCGTCGACATCGTGACCGTTGAGGTCCGCGGTGGTGCCGAGGCGGCCCGGGCGTCGGCTTCATTGGATGAGTGGGGCCCGGAAGAGTGGGGAATGGTGGGGGAGAGTCCCGCCGCGGACCGTTGCGGTACGTGGTTGATCTTGCGGATGAATCCCCAGCGCAACGTTGCCGCGATAGCGAGTCGTGATTCGCTGGCCTCGACGTTGGTGACAGCCACCGAGCGGCTTGCCCAGGTGCTCGATGGCCAGAGTTGTGCCGCGCGCCCATTGGCGGCCGGCGAGCTGGCCGAGGTTGACAGCGCGATATTGGCCGAGCTGGAGCCGACCTGGAGCCGTCCGGGCTGGCGTCATCTCAAGCACTTCAACGGCTATGCGACCAGTTTTTGGGTAACGCCGGCCGACATCAACGCCGAGACCCTCGATGAGGTCTGGCTCTCGGACGCCCCCGAGGTAGGCGCCACGGTCCTCACGCTTCGTCTGGTGATGCGCGCGGGAGAACCTCGGTTGTCGGCGTGGGTCCGCTACCACAGCGATGAACGCCTGCCCAAGGAGCTATCGGTGGGCCTCAACCGGTTGACCGGCCGCCAACTGGCGGCAGTGCGAGCGAGCCTGCCGGTGCCGTCCACCCGGGCTCAGCTGGTTGTTTCCAGTCGCGAGTTGCTAGACCACGACGAGCTGGAACTGCCTGTGGGGCAAACACAGGAGCACGCGACAAGCGCGACCACAGGGCAATGACCCGCGCACAATCAGCTGCAGACGATGCCCGCAACGCCATGGTCGCCGGTCTTCTGGCGTCGGGCATCTCGGTCAACGGGCTACAGCCAAGCCATAACCCGCAGGTTGCGGCTAAGATGTTCACCACCGCAACCAAGCTCGATCCAGCGATGTGTGACGCCTGGCTGGCACGGTTGCTCGCCGGCGACCAGACCATGGACGTTCTCGCCGGCGCATGGGCGGCGGTAAGAACCTTCGGTTGGGAAACCCGCCGTCTCGGCGTTACCGACTTGCAGTTCCGCCCCGAGGTGTCCGACGGGCTGTTCCTGCGGCTGGCTGTTACCAGTGTCGATTCGTTGGCCTGCGCCTACGCTGCCGTTCTGGCCGAGAACAAGCGTTACCAGGAGGCCTCGGACCTGCTCGACACCACCGACCCCAAGCATCCCTTCGATGCCGAGTTGGTGAGCTATGTGCGAGGTGTCTTGTACTTTCGCACCAAGCGCTGGCCCGACGTGCTGGCCCAGTTCCCCGAGGCAACGCCCTGGCGGCACCCGGAGCTGAAGGCGGCCGGTGCGGCGATGGCGACAACGGCCTTGGCATCACTGGGGGTCTTCGAGGAGGCCTTCCGGCGTGCGCAGGAGGCCATCGAAGGGGACCGGGTTCCCGGCGCGGCCAATATCGCCCTCTACACCCAGGGCATGTGCCTGCGCCACGTGGGGCGCGAGGAGGAAGCCGTCGAGCTGTTGCGTCGCGTGTATTCGCGCGACGCAAAGTTCAGCCCAGCCCGCGAAGCCTTGGATAACCCCAACTACCGACTGGTATTGACCGACCCCGAAACGATTGAGGCGCGCAAGGATCCATGGGATCCGGACAGTGCGCCTACCCGTGCCCAAACCGAAGCCGCCCGGCATGCGGAGATGGCTGCCAAGTATCTCGCCGAGGGGGACGCCGAGCTCAATGCGATGCTCGGCATGGAGCAGGCCAAGAAAGAAATCAAGCTCATCAAGTCGACCACCAAGGTGAATCTGGCGCGCGCCAAGATGGGGCTTCCCGTTCCGGTGACCTCACGCCACACCCTGTTACTCGGTCCTCCTGGTACTGGAAAGACCTCGGTGGCAAGGGCATTCACCAAACAGCTGTGCGGGTTGACGGTGCTGCGCAAGCCGCTGGTGGTAGAGACCAGCCGCACCAAGCTGTTGGGTCGCTACATGGCCGACGCGGAGAAGAACACCGAGGAGATGCTCGAGGGTTCACTGGGCGGCGCAGTCTTCTTCGACGAGATGCATACCCTTCATGAGAAGGGCTACTCCCAGGGCGACCCCTACGGCAACGCGATCATCAACACCCTGCTGCTGTACATGGAGAACCACCGCGACGAGTTGGTCGTATTCGGTGCGGGCTATGCCAAGGCCATGGAAAAGATGCTCGAGGTGAACCAGGGTCTGCGACGGCGCTTTTCGACCGTGATCGAGTTTTTCAGCTACACGCCCGAAGAGCTGATTGCGCTCACCAAACTGATGGGCCAGGAGAACGAAGACGTCATCACTGAGGAAGAAGCTCAGGTGTTGTTGCCGTCGTACACCAGGTTCTACAACGACCAGAACTACTCCGAGGACGGCGACCTGATTCGCGGCATCGACATGCTCGGCAACGCCGGCTTCGTGCGCAATGTCGTGGAGAAGGCCCGTGACCACCGCAGTTTCCGCCTCGACGATGAAGATCTCGATGCGGTGCTCAACAGTGATCTGACGGAATTCAGCGAGCTGCAGATGCGTAGGTTCAGAGAGCTGACCAAAGAAGACCTGGCCGAAGGTCTCAGTGCCGCGGTGGCAGAGAAGAAGACGAACTAGGCCTCGGCGCGGCAAGCACCAAGCCCAGCTAACCCGCAGTCGCCCGGGAGGACGAACCTACACGGGCCCAGACGCGGGGCGCCGTATTCGCCCGGCGCAACCACCGCGAGTCGCGTTGACGCTGGGTTGACCCCGGTGACACCATGACGCTGGTTCTGCCTCACCAGCCGAAGTCTTTGCACGAAAACGGGGCCTCGAAATCGGAATTGGCATCAGTGGTCGGGGGATGCTCCGGGGCGCGCTGGTTCGCCCCGTGGATGGATTGAGATCAACTCGGCTCATCGCGCACCGTTGGGCGGATACGCTATGTCATGCCAAAGCTTGCGCAACACCGGCCGCCCGGTCCAGCAAACACTGTTGGCGGCTTGAACCCGAGTTGCGCAACCACCGCGCACTCCCGTGGGCGCCGGATTGCGACGGGAGGTGGGCGGGACTGAACCAGTTGACAGTGGTTGTGCGAAGTTGGTGACCGTTTCCATCCGATCCGGTCCGGGCAGAAATTCCGCCGTCTGAATCGACTGGCGCCGAGTGCCCGAAGGCACGCGCGAACTGATTGTGCACGTGCCATCGGCAACATCCCGACACCACCACAGCGGCCGAGCCAATAGCCGGGTCGGGCTATCCCAAAGAGGAGAAAGTCCGATGTCTCTTGTCATGACGAGACCGCCAGCCCCGGCACTGCCGGCCGGCAGGCTAGCCAACCAAGGCCCTGCCCCTGTCCGGGGCGAATTGTTTTGGCTGCAATAGAAGTAGCTCTTCCCGCCCCGGGTTTTGGAAGCGCGCGGCGGCAGCCTGAACCTGATCATCGACGGCGTACCGACACCCTCTCGGCGCGCGGGCTTGGATCGCTTGCGCCCATGATGGCCGCGTCGAGTGCGGCCGGGTAGGGGGCGTTGGAGATGGATTTCGCAGCACTGCCACCAGAGATCAATTCGATACGCATGTATTCGGGGCCGGGCTCAGCTCCGATGCTCGCTGCGGTAACAGCCTGGGATGGGCTCGCTGCCGAGTTGCGCTCGACGGCCGCCGCATACGAGACGGTGATCGCCGTGCTAACCGGTGACGGCTGGCTGGGGCCGGCCTCGGAATCGATGGAAGCCGCCGTGTTTCCGTACCTGGCGTGGATGAACATCACCGGAATGCAGGCTGAGCAAACCGCCCGCCAAGCGGCAGCGGCGGCGGGCGCGTTTGAGGCCGCGTTCGCGATGACGGTGCCCCCGGCGCAGGTGGCCGCCAACCGCACTCAGTTGCAGACGCTGGTTGCCACCAATCTTCTGGGGCAGAACACGCCCGCCATCGCCGCTACCGAAGCCGCGTACGGCGAGATGTGGGCTCAGGACGCGGCGGCGATGTATGGCTACGCGGTCGGCTCTGCAGCCGCATCGACGCTGACACAGTTCACCCAGCCGGCGCAGACCACCGATCCAAGCGGGCTGGCCAGTCAGTCGGCGGCGGTCACTCAGGCAGTAGGCAGCACAGTCGGCAACCTCACTCAGACGGAGCTGCCACAACTGATGTCCGCGGTGCCGGCGAGCCTGCAGGGGCTGGCCTCACCAGCGGCCGCATCGCCGATAGACGCCATTCCCGGATCCGGGCTGCTTGCCGCACTGCTGAGTTTCCTGGATGGCAACGACGGGAACCCGTACGGGGTCTTTTTGAACTCGTCATTGGTGAACGGGTTCGTCTCAGCCGGATACGTCAGCCCTGCCGTCGTCGGACCCGCAATCTGGGCCGCAATGGCCGATATCAATGCAGTGGCACTGGGTGCCCAGGAATCGGCCGCGGTACCGCCCATGGGGTCCGGCGAAGGAAATCCGTCGTGGATACCCGCGGCATCACCGGCAAGCCCGGAAAGTTTGCCGGTTCTGGGTGAGGAGACGGCAGCCACGCTGGGGACTGGAGGAATCTCGGCGGGTATGAACCAGGCTGAGCTGGTCGGGCGAATGTCTGTTCCCCAAAGCTGGGCGTGGCAACAGCGGTGGCCAATCACGCCGGTGCGGCAGCCCCGGGCGGCGGCTGGACCAGTACGGCCGTTGTCCCCGAAGCGGCAGTCAGGATGCCCGGCATTCCAGGTATGCCCGCGGGCATTTACGGGCACAGCCTCGGCAATGCCCCCCGGTACGGATTCCGCCCAACGATCATGGGGCGCCCGCCAGCTGCTGGATGACGAGACGGAAGTCACCGTGACATCGACGATCGGTTCCGGGACTGCCGCGGCTACCGAATCTGCCAGCATGACTCCCTCGCGTTGAGGCTCGGGTAATGGTCTTGCCGGCAATGGATTTCGGGGCCCTGCCACCGGAAGTCAACTCCCTGCGCATGTATTCGGGCCGAGGGTCAGCGCCCATGCTCGCCGCTATGGCGACGTGGGATGACGTTTCCGCGGAAATGCTTTTGACGGCAGCGGCATACGAGTCGGTGCTCTCGGCTTTGCTCAGCGACGGCTGGCTGGGGCCAGCTTCGGCGGCTATGGCGGCAGCGGGGGCCCGTATGTGACGTGGCTGAGCGCCACCGGGCTACAGGCCGCGCAGACGGCCGGTCAGGCGGCGGCGGCCGCGGCGGCGTTCGAGGCCGCGTTCGCCATGACGGTGCCGCCGAGTGTGGTTGCGGCGAACCGGGTGCAGTTGCTGACGCTGGTGGCTACCAATTTTCCGGGCATCAACACACCGGCGATCGCGGCTACGGAGGCCGAATACGCCGAGATGTGGGCGCAGGATGCGACAGCCATGTACGGGTATGCGGCCGGTTCCGCGGTGGCATCCACGTTGGAACCATTTTCGGAACCAGCACACACCGCCAGCCGCTCCGGGCTGGCGGGTCAGACCGCGGCGGTTGCCCAGGCGGCGAGTACCGCTATGGGCGGCCTCACGCAGACCGAACTGCCCCAACTCATGTCCGCGGTACCGGCAAGTCTGCAAGGACTCGCCGCACCGGCGGCGGCACCGCTGGACACCATTGCAGGGTCGGGTCTGCTTGCTGACATCCTGAACTTTCTGGACGGCAACGATGGAAACGCCTTCGGGACCTTCTTGAACTCCTCATTGGCAAATGGAGTCATCTCGGCCGGATACACGGCTCCGGGGATCGTCGTGCCCGCCGTGACATCGGCAATGGCCGACGTCAATGCGTTGGCCCTAGACGGCTTACCAGGGATTGCGTTGCCAATTACGGGATCCGATTCCGGCGATGCCGTTTGGACAAGAATGACAGTTCCGCAATCGGGCCTGGGGGGAGTCGCCGCGGGAACCAACCAGGCGACCATGGTGGGTCGACTGTCGGTCCCGCCGAGCTGGGCGGGGACCACCGAAGTGACAGATCATGTCGCCACCGCGCTCCCGGGCGCTGGCACCGCTACCGCCCCGGAGGCGAGTGCGGCGATGCCTGGCGTACCCGGGGTACCTGCTCCGGGCGCCTACGCGCGCAGCTACGGCACCGGACCCCGGTACGGATTCCGGCTGACGATAATGCCGCGCCCGCTCTCGGGCGGCTGAACAACGCGCTTGCACCGAAGCCGGCGGAGTTGCGCCGCTCCGCGTGTGTGACCTGAAGACAGCGAAAAGCGCTGCGATGAAACAAAACCCGGCACACGATGGCGCATCGCCTTACCGGCATGATCGGGCAGCCACGGGCGCGTTGGGTTGACGGTCATCGCTTCGAGTGAAACTATGACCTTTGCAAGCACTTCGCTAGGTGAGGCGTCTGCACGGATACAGGCCACTGACCTCGAACGTCGAAAGACGCCCCGGGTCAGGACAGCTCTTCCCGGCTTAAGGGTTGAGCCCAAGTGGCTTCCGGCTTGAAAGCGTCGGATACGCCGTGTGGTGCCAAAGCTCTGACGAGAGGGGTGCCGCGCTCAGTCGTCGTGCTGGACACTCGCCTCTATGTGCTGTGTGACTGGCACCCCCGCGTGCCCCGGCCCCGAGGAGGTGAGTGCGAAGTGAGTCCCGGTGATAGACCGTATTCTAGACCAACGGCCATTTCGTTTCGATCCGATCCCGGCGCCCTTTTCGTTATCTGACACGGTTTCATCCACGTTTGTTTGATCGGCACGCCTTAGCCTGTGCTGCGGACGTGTAGCTGAAGCGCGCGAAGTTGCGGTATCGGCGCTGTGTCGTCGTGCGTCAGGAGAAGCCCGATGCCATGTGGCCCCTGGACCGATATAAAGCTGGGCCACAACATAATTCGGTGGATAGCGCCCATGTATAGGGCACCGAGCGTGCACCGGAGCGCAATCGGGCGCTAGGGCTACGCAACCCGATGCCCGCCCCGCGTCCCACTCGGCCGTAACGGCCGCCAATGCCATCACAGCCAGGTAGAGAAAGAAGCCAGCGATGACCGCCAGTCTGGATTTCGCCACACTGCCACCCGAAATCAATTCCGCACGTATGTATTCGGGGCCAGGCTCCGCCCCGATGCTTGCCGCAGCCTCAGCCTGGAAGGGCCTGGCTGCGGAGCTTCGCGTCACCGTGTTGTCCTACGACTCAGTGCTCAGGGCGTTGACCGGCGAGGAATGGTACGGCCCGGCGTCGGCCTCGATGGCGGCTGCGGCAGCGCCGTACGTGGCATGGATGAGCACCACCGCCGCGCAGGCTGAGGAGAGTGCGGTACAGGCGGCAGCCGCTGCGGCAGCCTACGAAGCTGCCTTCTCGGCCACCGTGGCGCCCACGGTGATTACAGCTAATCGGGCTCAATTGATGGTGCTGGTCGCGACCAATGTGCTGGGGCAGAATACTCCGGCAATCGCAGCCGTAGAGGCCCAATACTGCGAGATGTGGGCCCAGGACGCCATGGCCATGTACGGCTATGCCGGCTCGTCGGCCGCCGCCACGCGGCTAAGCGAGTTCCTCGAGCCGCAGCACAACACCAATCCGGCTGGGCTGCTGGCACAGCAGTCAACGCTGGCCCAGCTGATGTCGGCAGTTCCCAACGTGTTGCAGGGACTGGCGTCTTCCAACACTTCGGCATCCGCGCCGTCCGGGCTGCTGAGCACGTTGCTGTCCGGCAATGGCCAGTCCTGGCTAGCCACGCTGTGGTCGGAGTTCGGGCCCAACGCCAATATCTGGAACACCATCGCCTCGACCGGCTTTCTGCTGCCGAGCAATATGGTCACCCCCTTTCTCGGCATGCTGGGCACCGCAGCGGTGGCGGATGCGGCCGAGGACGCGCTCGGAACTACGGGTTCTGGCGCGCTCGGCGGTGCGCTTTCCGCGCCGCTCGGGTCCGTCGGTGGCCAGGCCGGGCTGGCGGCCGCGGGCAACGCCGCCATCGTTGGCAAGTTGTCGGTGCCGCCGAGTTGGACGGGGGCAGCTCCACTGGCCAGCCCGCTGGGTTCAGCCCTGGGCGGCACACCGATGGTCGCGCCTCCGCCGACGGCGGCGGCCGGCATGCCCGGCATGCCGGCCGGGAATATGACTGGGCAGCCGTTTGGGCGGGCTTTGCCCCAATACGGCTTCCGCCCCACCTTTGTCGCCCGCCCTCCCGCGGCGGGATAGCTGCGGGGAAATCTGCGGCCGAGGCGAAGTCGGATCACGCAAAGGACATCGTCGACCACGTCCGGTAGTCATGTTGCTCCGTGGGCTGCGGTATTTGCAGCGCACAAGCTTCACGCCCGGCCGCGGGACCGTCCTGGCACGCCGGGCGATGGCCTGCCAGCAAACCTGCAGCAACCAGCCAGTCGAGTAACAGCCGATTGTGAACCTGGTTGCCCGTGAGGTGCGTAACCTTCCTCCGACGCAAGGAGAACGCCCCATGACGAGCAGCCGTCAGTTCGGTGAAGTCGATGCTTACCCGGTCGTCTGGAGCCCCGGCTCCGGCTGATCCGGTACTGCGCCGGTAACTGCCTGCGCCACGGGAGTGGACATCGTTCCCCCTGGCCGTTGGCGCCGTTCGCACCCACGTGTTCAGCAATCAAACTCCTCGCCATCACGCATCAAATCCGGGAGGCCATGCGGCAGCCTTATCCGTTGGTAGCGTCGCACCGTCGGTCATTACGGTGGGTAGCGTGAAATTACTACATGAATTCATATTAGTGAAACTGTAATGCTGGTCTTAGTGGGACATTTCCGCTCGTTCGAGAATGGCGCCGTGCGATTTCTCCTGCAAAATGCAAATATGGACTTGTGTGTCAATAATCGCCCATCGATCGTGTTTGTCCTCTGCGTTGATGGTGAACGCGGCTCCGCCTGGGCGGTGGTTTTCCTTGAGTTGGATTATAACTGTGTCTAGGTGCATAGATAGTGGCGGCAATGCATCGCTGAGCGGAAGCTTCACACGCGCCGCTGGGGTGGTGAGATCGATTTTTAACATCGAGATCACGCGGCGGGAACGCGGTGCAAATATGCCTCATCCAAGATCAACGTCGTATGCGGCCATGGGAGCGCGAATAGTGGCTAGCAAAAGCACGATTTGGGATTTTTTTTCCGCGGGGATATGAGATAGTTTTTGTTGTGGCTCGGTGGATCAATCATTGGAGAGTTCAGGAAGTGGTTAATGAGTTCGATAAGAGCCGAGGCCAGCATCGTGCGGGACTACAGCTTCGTGATTACCCTGGCGTTCAGCTAAGAACCGGAGGTAGCAGATGATTGACTTTGGGGCGCTTCCGCCGGAGGTCAACTCGGGGCGGATGTATGTGGGGCCAGGCGCGGCGCCGCTGATAGCTGCGGCCGCGGCGTGGGACGAGCTGGCCGCCGAGCTGCAATCCATGGCAGCTTCGTATGGCTCAACGGTCCAAGGCTTGACCGTGGCACCGTGGACCGGTGCGTCGTCGATCACGATGGCGGCAGCGGCCGCACCCTACGTGACCTGGATCAATACCACGGGCGTTCAAGCCGAGCAGGCCGCCACCCAGGCGAAGCTGGCCGCCGGCGCGTATGAGACGGCATTTGCGGCCACGGTGCCACCGCCGGTGATCGCGGCCAATCGCGCGTTACTGATGGCGCTGATCGCGACCAACATCTTCGGACAAAACACTCCCGCTATCGCGGCCGCCGAAGCCCAATACCTGGAGATGTGGGCCCAAGACGCGGCGGCAATGTACGCCTATGCCGGCACTGCGGCCGCGGCCTCGGCGCTGACGCCATTTACCGAGCCGCCGCAAACCACGAATCCGGTGGCGGGGGCCGCTCAATCCGCCGCCGTGGCCCAGGCCAGCAGTACCGCCGCCAGCTCAGACGTAGTGTCCCAGCTGGCCGGACTGATCACCTCGGTACCGAATGCGCTGCAAACCCTCGCGACAACGAGCGCCGCACCGACCGCGGCGTCCATCCTGCCCGAGGTGTCCCTGCCTCCATGGCTCGCCACCAAGCTGGCGAACTGGAATACCATCATGGCAACCTTGACCGGGCCATTCTCACTGCAGGGGATCAGTTCGATACCGGGTGGCCCGTTCCTGTCTTTCGGGCAGGTCTACGCCTACGTGCAAAACGCTCAGGGGCTCAACGCCTTCTACAGTCCGAAAGCGATCACCGGGACGCTGGCGCCGCTGGTTCCGGAGATCAGTCCCGGCGGCGTCGGATTGACTTCGGCGTCGGTATCGAACTCGGTATCGGGGACGATGGGGCGCGCCGCCCTGGTGGGCAGCATGTCGGTGCCGCAAGGCTGGACTCAGGCCGCACCCGCGATGCGACTGGTCTCATCGGTGCTATCCACCAACCTGGCGGCCGCGCCGACCGCTGGGCTACCGGGCGAGGCGGGGGTCTTCGGCCAGATGGCGCTGTCCAGCCTCGCCGGACGTGCCATGGGGGCCAGCACGTTTGGTTCGTCCAGTGGGGGTGCCGTGGCGAACTCGCTCGGCGGGGTTGTTGCCGAGGCCGACCCAGCCGCCGCCACCATCATCGTGATCCCGGCGCTCGACGAATAGGACGCCGACTGCCATGAATCACGAGAACTCCTACAGCAGCCCGGCCCGGGCGATCCAGGCACAGAAGTCCAGGTAAGGGGTACCGCATGTTCTATGCAGCGTTTCCGCCGGAGATCAACTCGGGCCGGATGTACACCGGTCCTGGATCGGGGCCGTTGCTGGCCGCCGCGGCAGCCTGGGACGCGGTTGCCGCGGAATTGCAGTCCACGGCCGCCGCGTTTTCCTCGGTGATCGCAAGCCTGACCAGCGGGCCATGGATAGGTCCGTCCTCGCTGGCGATGGCGGCCGCGGTCGCACCCTACGTGACGTGGATGGGCGCCACCGCCGCACAAGCCGCGCAGGCGGCGACACAGGCCACCGCCGCGGCGACCGCCTATGAGACCGCGTTTGCCGCACACGTGCCACCGGTCGAGATCGCGGCCAATCGCGCGCAATTGGCAATGCTGGTGGCCACCAACCTATTCGGCCAGAACACTGCGGCCATCGCCGCGGCCGAGTCGCAATACGCTGAAATGTGGGCACAAGACGCCACCGCGATGGACGGCTACGCCAGCTCGTCGGCGGCCGCCAGCGAAGTCACGCCATTTGCCGAACCACCGCAAGTCGTCAATGCTGCCGGGTTGGCCAGTCAAGCCGCAGTGGTGGGCCAAGCTGCCGCTGCCTCCCCGGCCGCCACCGTGCAGGACCTGCTGGCAACTGGCCCCATCTCCTGGTTACTGCAGTTGGGTGCCGACCTCAGCACCGGCTATACCGCAGCGGTCACCGCGCTGCTGAACGGCCTTTTCGGGCCATCCGGCGCGACGACCTATTTAACGCTGTACAACGCCATCAAGACTCCGCTGAACTTCACCACCGGGTTTAACGACATCGGCCTGCTGATCAACTTCCCCGCCTCGCAGTTCCTCAAGTTCGCCCCGCACCCCGGGCTCGGCCCGCTTCCCAAGGACGCGTTGGGAGGCGGCCTCGGGCTGGCTCCGCACTGGAACCAGGGCACGCTGTTTAGCGCGATACAGCCGGAGGCGATGACGCCGCACTGGGGGCGCGGCACCCTGGTCGGAAAATTGACGGTTCCACCGAGCTGGGCCGCGGCCACGCCGACCATCAGGACCGTAGCCGCCGCGCTGTCGGCCGCCGGACCCGAGGCCGTCCCGGCAGCGGCACTCGGCGAGGGAGGGCTGCTCAGCTCCATGGCAGTGGCGGGCATGCTCGGAAGTGCCTTTGGTGCCGGGGCCCCGGACGCGTACAAACGCGCCGGCGTCCGCAGTCGCCTCACTCCGCTCAAAGACCTCAAAGACGCCACTTCACCGGAAAAGTTGAAACGTCTGGTCGCGCAAATATCGGAGAAGCCCGAAAGTGTCCAGCACCATACTGTCGATCAGGAAGGTCTTGACAGTCTCTTGGAGCAGCTGGCGAAGAAACCCGGTATCCATGCTGTGCACCTGTCCAAAGGCGACAAAGCCAAAGTCGTGCCCACCGATGCGCAGCCAGGCTAGTGGGGAAGTGCAGTTCGACGTTGGAGCTGCCCAATGATGGGCCCCGATGCCGGGATCTCGAAGCGTCTTACCCGCGCTGCGCTGCCACAATCGCGTCACTAGAGCGCCAAATAGCCGGCGCGCCAAGAAGATTGGAACAGCATTCGGGGAATTTCGACCCGCAACGGTGGGCATCATCGATGCCAGTGCCGCATTCCGCTGCGGCAGTGGCTAGACCACACACATTTAACAGCTATGCCCCAGCTCGAGCTGGAATAATTGGCAATAGGCAACTGCTGTGGGATCGGAGAATGGCTAACAATGAAAACGCTATTTGCTCTCCTTGGGCTGTCTGCCATGATTTGGCTGGCCGCGCCCGCGCACGCACACCCTGACGAAGGCGGGGGGGACGACGTCGGCTTTCTTGCCGCACTGCAAAATGCCGGTATCACTTATTCCAACCCGGACCAAGCCATCGGATCGGCCAAGGCGGTGTGCTGGTGTCTGGACGGCGGCGAATCCGGCCTGGAACTGGTTCATGATGTGAAGACCCACAATCCCGGATTCAATATGGAGGCGGCATCGCAGTTCGCTGTGCTGGCGGCGACCTACTACTGTCCGCATCACCTCAGCCACGCCTGATCTAGCAGGTCGCGGCTTTCGGCTCAACCATGCGGCCGAAAACGAAATTGCCCAAATCGCACCGAATGGATCGCCCCTGAGCCGCCGGTAGGTCGTCGCTGAGTACCACTACGATGCGGCCGGTTCGCCTTGACTCCACCTGCCGTTAACCCAGGCGTGCTTAGCTGCCGTCGCCATCGTGCCGGTCAGGAAGGGAGTGCGACGCCAGTGCAGGACCTGAGCGTTGCTGAGTTCACACTTCGACTGGCGGTCGGACTCGGCTGTGGCGCCCTCATCGGCATCGAGCGGCAATGGCGCGCGCGCATGGCCGGGTTGCGCACCAATGCCCTGGTGGCCACCGGAGCCACGCTATTCGTCTTGTACGCCGTCGCGACCGAGGACAGCAGCCCCACCAGGGTCGCGTCCTACGTCGTGTCCGGTATCGGGTTTCTCGGCGGTGGAGTAATCCTGCGGGAGGGATTCAACGTCCGCGGCCTCAACACCGCCGCCACCCTGTGGTGCTCGGCAGCGGTGGGCGTGCTGGCGGCCTCCGGACACTTGATCTTTGCGCTGATCGCTACCGGCACCATCGTCAGCGTTCACTTGCTGGGACGCCCACTGGGCCGACTGATCGACCACGACAACGGGGTCGAAGAGGATGAAGGCCTGCAGCCCTATCGCCTACAGGTTCTCTGCCGCCCCAAGACGGCGAAGTACGCGCGCGCCCAGATCGTCCAACACATCGCCAGAAACGACATCATTCTCCGTGGCATTCACACTGGCCAGGCCAACGACGACAACATCGCGTTGACCGCCCACATCCTTTTGGACGGTCACACGCCCGCCAAGCTAGAGCGGCTGGTGGCCGAGCTGTCCCTACAACCAGGCATCTACGCAGTGCATTGGTACGCAGGTGAGCAGTCCAATCCCGTGCTGCCCGGCACCGAGCCGGACTGACCTACGGCCGGTCCTGTAGGTCCGGAGCGGTGGCTGCCAACAGGTCCGCGCGATCTCGGGTCAGCGGCGGGTGGATCCGCTCAGTGTTGATGGTCTGCTTGGTGGCCTTGGCCTTCGCGCCACGCGACACCACCATCCGGTCCCACCCCTCGGTGTAGACCGCGCCGGCCGGTCCCAGATCGAGAACCGTTACATACCAGGGAATCCGCAGGTTCAGCAGTGGCTCGCCGAACAGGTCGCTGATCACGTTGTAGCCCGCATACCGTCCCATCGGCCGCCCGTGCTGACACGACATCACCGACACGTGGTCGTCGTCCATCTGGGCGGCGGCCACATCGCCCGCGGCGAATATCTCGGGAACCCCAACCACCCGCAGGTAGTCGTCCACCTCGACACGCCCCAGCCGATCACGGTGTACCAGCAGTTGTTCGGCCAGCGAATTTGCGCGCATGCCGGCGCACCACACCACGGTGGCCGCCTCGAGCAGCTCACCCGATGACAGCGCCACGCCAGCCTCGGTGACCGCGGTAACACCGACCGCGGTCCTGGTCTCAACACCGACCTCGGACAACGCTTCCTCGATCACCGGCCGCGCTGACGCACCCATATCCGAGCCGACCACGGGGTTGTGGTCCACCAGTACCACTCGGGGGACGACGGCACTGTGGGCGAACAACTTTGCGAGCCGAGCGGGCAGCTCGCAAGCGGTTTCGATCCCGGTCAACCCGGCTCCCACCACCACGACCGTGGCCGCGGCGGCCGCTGGCGGCCGATCGGCCAGTTGTTGCAGGTGACATTGCAGCCGGACGGCACCCTCATAGGTGTCCACATCGAATCCGAACTCCTGCAGGCCAGGAAGGTCGGGCTTGGCCACCTGACTACCCGAGGCGAGCACCAAGCGGTCGTATTCGTACGTTTGGCCGTCGGCGGTGCGCACTCGGCGTGCCGCGGCGTCGATCCCAACCACCACCGCGGGAATATGTGAGACCCCGGCTGGATCGAGGAGGTCGGCGAGCGGGATCCGACAGGTACTCAGATCGGTTTCGTAGTTGCGAACCCGGATATCGTGAAACGGTTTGGCGCTCAACACCGTAATGTCGACGGACCCGGGCGGTACGGCGAGCTCCTCGACTCGCCGCGCGGCGCCCAGGGCCGCCCACAGTCCCGCGAAACCAGAACCAATCACCAGTACCCGGCTCAACCGCTCAGCCCCTCGCTCATCCGGGCCAGCGCCGCGGCCGCATCGTGGCCCGGCATCAGCATCCACACGTGTAAACCTCTGTCGCGTTCATACCATCCGATGTCGAGCCCCTCGTCAGCGGCGCGCTCCCGCAACGCGCGCGCATCGGGATTGAGCACGTCATGAGTCCCAGTGAATATCGTCAGCCGGGGCAAGCAGATCAGCGGGCCGACGCTCGGGCTCAGCAGGGGAGTGCCCAGCGGATCTCCGCCCGCGTACCGCAGTCCCGCGTACCGCAGTCCCGCGTCGCGCAGCGCATGGCACAGCGCGAACGCCATCCCGCCCCCGGCCGGATCACCTCTGAACGCAACCGAATTCGGGTCACTGGTCTGCAAAATCCGGTGATAGAGCCGCAAGAGGAACGGGAACACCTTGCGGTAGGTGAGTTCGGGGGCGATGGGGTAGATCGGCACCGTCATGGTGCGGCGCAGGGTGTTGGCGAATCTTGCAATCGCGGGCCAGTGGAAATGAGGCAACAGATCCGGCACGTACCCGCCGCCGTGCAGACATAGCAGGTGAGGTTCGATCCCGCTTCCCCGGACAGTCGCGGGCTGACCTCATAGACCGTGGGTGGGCGGCCCAGCGGTCCAGCCCGGCAACGGGAAACAGTCGGCAGCGCCGACCGGAGGCGCGTAACAGAGCCGGTAGGGCATGCTGGGCTTGCGCGGCGGGCCGTCCATGGCGCTACCTCCACGATTGCCGGGCCTTTTGGCCCTGGGACGGCAAACCGGATATCAGTAGTCTGTCTAACGTGAGTGCTCTACCAGGCTTCCTCGCCGTCTTGCCCGGCGAAATGCGCGATCCGGTGTTGTTCGCCATCCCATTTTTTCTGTTCCTGTTGACGGTCGAATGGGCGGCCGCTCGCAAGCTGGAAAAACTCGAGGCAGGCGCCACCGAAACACCGCGGCCGGTATCGGGCTCCTACCACACCCGCGATTCCGTCGCGAGCATCTCGATGGGCCTGGTATCACTGGTCACCATCGCTTTCTGGAAGACGCTGGCCTTGCTGGGTTACGCGGCCATCTACACCTATGTCGCCCCGTGGCATCTTTCGCCGGGGCGCTGGTACACCTGGGTCATTGCGATCGTGGGCGTCGACCTGCTGTATTACACCTATCACCGCATCGCTCACCGAGTCCGGTTGATCTGGGCCACTCACCAGGCACATCACTCCAGCGAATATTTCAACATTGCCACCGCGTTGCGGCAGAAATGGAACAACAGCGGCGAGGTGCTCATGTGGGTTCCGTTGCCGCTGTTGGGGTTACCGCCCTGGATGGTGTTCTTCGGGTTTTCGGTGAGCTTGATCTAGCAGTTCTGGGTGCACACCGAGCGAATCAACAAGCTGCCACGCTGGTTCGAGTTCATTTTCAACACTCCGTCGCATCACCGGGTGCACCATGGGATGGACCAGATGTACCTGGACAAGAACTACGGGGGCATCCTGATCATCTGGGACCGGCTGTTCCGCAGCTTCCAGGCGGAGACCGCTCGGCCGCACTACGGACTGACCAAACCGGTCGACACGTTCAACATCTGGAAGCTGCAGACGCGTGAGTATGTGGCGATTGCTCGCGATTGGCGATCGGCGACAAGGCTGCGTGACCGGCTAGGCTACGCGTTTGGGCCGCCGGGGTGGCAACCGTCGACGACGGCAACACCTCGGGCCGAGGATGCAGCCACTGTGACCACGTCTGGCTAGCGTCCGACTTAGCCGATGTAACGGCCGGGGGGCCGTTTACGAAAAGTTATTCGTCAAGTCGAGATACGCCGTAACGTCTAACTGTGGTCGGCATTGCGCCGGCCCCGAAGGGTAGATTCCATGGCTCGCCGCCTGGCATTGCGTGCTTTCGCCGTATCAGCCACGACCGCGGCCCTCGCGTTCGCGTGGGCGCCGGCCGCACGTGCCGAACCGCCGCTGGTGTTCCCCGGCATGGAGATCCACCAGGACAACCACGTCTGCACCCTGGCCTGGGTCGATCCCGCGATGCACATGGCCTTTACCGCGGGGCACTGCCGAGGCGACGGACCAGTCACCGACCGGGGCAACGCCATCATCGGGCAGCTGCGGGCCTTCCGCGACAACACACCCAGCGGTACCACGGTGGCCACCGATCAGACGATCGAAGACTACGAAGCGATCATGCTGGTTGATGGGGTGCGGATCAGCAACATCATGCCGGGGGGACGCCCCTTGACCTCAAACCCGGGTCTCGCGCTGCAACCTGGCCAAGCGGTCTGCCATTTCGGCATCACCACCGGGGAAACGTGCGGGACCGTCGAGAGCGTCAACAATGGGTGGTTCACCATGACCGGTGGCGTCGAAAGTCAGCGGGGTGACTCCGGCGGACCCGTCTACCTTGCCGGCGCAGGGCCAGGGCAGCTGGTGGGGATCTTTAACAGCATCTGGGGCGATTTTCCCGCCGCGGTCTCCTGGCAGCGCACCTCTGACGAGATGCGCCAGGATCTCGGAGTGCCGTTTGCCGGCTAAAACGCCCGCGGTCGCGCTTCGGCCGGAATCCCGGAGTCGCTGACACCGCTGCGTCCGACCGACCACCTACCCGCGCCGCTCGCCGAATTAGAACGTGTTCACCTGGGCCCGGCGTTACCGCCACTAGTGACGATGGCAAAGTTACTCTGCGCTCTTTCTGGGCTCAGCGGGCTGAGCTATCCTGCGAGACGATGAACCTTTCTGTCCGGTCGCCGACACAGATTGCGTGGGTCACCCCGGATCTGGATGCTACAGAAGCAGCGCTCACAGGCTTATTGGGCGCTCGCAAGTGGGTGCGGATACCCGATGTGCACTTTGCTCCGGACAGCTGCAGCTATCGCGGCAAGCCCGCCGACTTTGTCGCGAGTATCTCCCTGAGCTATCTCGGCGACATGCAGCTGGAGCTGATCTCTCCGGTCCGCGGAGAGAATATCTATAGTGACTTTCTGCGCGATTGCGGGCCGGGCCTGCATCACATCTGTCTGGAGGTCGAGGGCCCCGAGCAGCTTGAGATCGCACTGGCCGAGGCCGCTGACCACGGCGCCAGCGTGGTCCAGCGCGGCTCGATGCCGGGGGGAATTCAGTTCGCCTACGTCGCGGCACCACAGGCGGGGGTGCCGTTTGTGGAAATTGCGTACTTCTCGCCGGAAATCAAGGCGTTTTATGACTACATCAAAAGAGCAGCGTTGAACACCGAGATACCAGCGACGGTTAGCTCAGACACGGTGACCTCATGGACGGATGACGTCGATGTGGTGGTAATCGGCTTCGGTATCGCCGGGGGATGCGCAGCAGTCGCGGCGGCCGCCGCCGGCGCCCGGGTGCTGGTGCTCGAACGTGCCGCCGCGGCGGGCGGAACCACATCGCTGGCCGGAGGGCATTTCTATCTGGGCGGCGGAACGGCGGTCCAGCAGGCGACCGGTCACTCGGACACACCCGATGAGATGTACAAGTACTTGGCTGCGGTGTCGCGCCAGCCCGATCACGCCAAGATTCGCGCTTACTGCGACGGTAGCGTCGAGCACTTCAACTGGCTCGAAGACCTCGGCTTTCAGTTCGAGCGTAGTTACTTTCCCGGGAAGGCGGTGATCCAGCCCAACACCGAGGGATTGATGTTCACCGGCAATGAGAAGGTTTGGCCCTTCTTCGAAAAGGCGGTGCCGGCGCCACGCGGCCACAAGGTGCCGGTTCCGGGTGACACCGGCGGCGCGTCGATGGTGATCGACCTGCTGCTCAAACGAGCCGCGAGCCTGGGGGTGCAGATCCGCTACGAGACGGGCGCCACCGAACTCATCGTGGCCGGCTCGGGAACGGCGGCCCGGGTAGCCGGAGTGATGTGGAAGCGGTTCACCGAAACCGGCGCGATCAAGGCGAAGTCGGTGATTATTGCTGCCGGGGGATTTGTGATGAACCCTGAGATGGTCGCCAAGTACACCCCGAAACTGGCCGAGAAGCCGTTCGTGCTCGGCAACACCTACGACGACGGGCTGGGCATTCGGATGGGGGTGTCGGCTTGCGGCGCCACCGAACACATGGATCAGATCTTCGTTACCGCTCCGCCGTACCCGCCATCGATCCTGCTGACCGGCGTCATCGTCAACAAGCTCGGACGGCGTTTCGTCGCCGAGGACTCATATCATTCCCGCACGGCGGGGTTCATCATGGATCAACCCGACAGCGCGGCCTATCTGATCGTCGACGAGGCACACCTGCAGCATCCCAAGATGCCGCTGGTTCCGTTGATCGACGGGTGGGAGAGCGTCGCCGAAATGGAAGCCGCACTTGGCATTCCGGACTGCAATTTGGTTGCGGCGCTGGATCGCTACAACACCTATGCCGCGCGCGGCGAGGATCCCGACTTTCACAAACAGCCGGAATTCCTTGCCCCCCAGGACAAGGGGCCATGGGGAGCATTCGACATGTCGCTGGGCAAGGCGATGTATGCCGGCTTCACCCTCGGTGGACTGGCCACATCGGTCGACGGCGAGGTGCCGCGAAGCGACGGGTCGGTGGTGGCGGGCCTATATGCGGCCGGCGCGTGCGCCTCCAACATCGCCCAGGATGGCAAGGGCTACGCGAGCGGTACGTAGCTGGGGGAGGGATCATTCTTCGGGCGCCGTGCCGGAGCCCATGCCGCGGCGCACGCGGGCGCCCGCGTGGCCCCCTAAGTCATCACGGCACATCGTGTCGAGCGCCGCAGCCGTCCGGCACCGCTAGCTAGCCGCCGCCGGGAAATCCCCGCCGAGCAACACGATGTGCGTATTCGGAGGGGCGGCTTCGCCGTTGATGCCGTCTTCGCCGAGCAGCAATCCACGGCTGCCCCCGTCGCCGCCGATACCCGCGAGCACTCCGGAAGCGCCGTTGCCGCCATTGCCGCCGGTGCCGATCAACACGGCGTCGCCGCCCTGGCAGCCGTCTCCGCCGCTGCCGCCGGCCGCAAGAAGGTCGCCTTGCCCGCCGGCGCCGCCCGCGCCGCCATCACCGACTATTTGTCCGCCGGAGCCACCGGTTCCGCCGGCGCCACCATCGCCGTTGGAACCGCCGCCGGCGCCACCGGACCCGCCCGACCCGAGCCACCCGGCATTCCCACCGGTGCCGCCGGTTCCGCCGCCGGTGCCGCCGAACCCGCCGACCCCGGCGTCGGAGAACAGCAAACCGGCATTGCCGCCGCGTCCGCCGGCACCGCCCGCGCCTCCGTCGACGTTGAATCCCAGTTTCGCAATCCCGTCGCCGCCGCTGCCGCCCGATCCGCCCGGGCCGCCCAGCAGGCCGGCATTCCCGCCGGCCCCGCCGACTCCGCCGGCACCATCAATGCCGCCGGTGAATCCACCGGCCCCGCCGTCACCCCAATCAGCCCGGCCGCCCCGCCGTCGCCGCCGGCCTGGCCGGCCGCACCCGAGCCGCCCGCACCACCGTTGCCGAGTAACCAGCCGCCGGCCGCCCCGTTTGCGCCGGTCCCGGGCACACCGTTGGCGCCGTTGCCAACCAACGGCCGCCCGGTCAAGTCCTGCACTGGTGTGTTGATGGCGTTGAGCGCAGTTTGCAGCGGGTCTTGCAGGAACGATGCGTTGGCCGCTTCGGCGCCGGAATAGGCTTGCGCACCGGCGGCGAAGACCCGCTCGAACTGGGCGTGAAACTCCGCGACTCGAGCGCTGATCTGTTGATACGCCTGACCGTGGCCGGAAAACAACGCCGCGATCGCCGCCGAAACCTCATCCTCAGCGGCAGCCACGATCCCCGTCGTCGACCCGGCCGCGGCCGTATTCGCGGCATCGATCACCGACCCGACACCAGCCAGATCGGCCGCAACCTCCGCCACCATGTCCGGCACCGCCAGCACAAACGCCATCACGTTCTCCTCCCAGAACCAAATACCAATGAATCTCGCTGGATCGGCCAGAAAAACCTGCCGCTAACGAGGTTGGGTCGGGACATTACGCGACGGCATGCCAAAAATGTCCTAATTGGAAACCATTTTAATTCCGGGTTCGATGAATTGTTGAGACACGAATGACTTTCAGCGATATAGCGCAATAGGCGGATCGATCGAGGCAAGTTGATGCCCGAATATTCATCACACTCGGAATATCGCCCGGGTCAGTGTCGGGGCGCCATGCGCCCGGCCGCGGGTGGTCTAGTCAGGCTGCGGGAGAGGGGGTTCCAGTAGTATCGCGGCGGCCTGCCATGGTGGGCGATGACGAGAAGATAAACAATTCATGACCGGTTGAATTAGCACCCCGAAGATGCCGATTGATTCACCGGATGGTGAGCCGTAGATTTATTGCCGGATGGTATCCGCAATTGACGCCGAGGTCGGTGGCGGGCCAGGGCTCCGGCGTTGTTGATTAGCAGGCTTGTGAGCTGGGGAATTGTGGATTGAGGAGGTCTAGGCGGCGGTTGGCGGTCAAAGCGGTGATCCGGCAGGCTTCGGCGATGTTGTCGGCGCCGTTGAGGCGGTGCAGATTGATCGCAGTGTTGCGTAGCGTTGCTAGGACCTGTGCGCCGTTTCCGGTATGTGCCCTTTGACGGTCTTCGTCGAAGGTGACGTCGCGTATCCAGTGCAGGCTGTTCTCGATTCCCCAGTGTTGACGCATCCAGGTCATGATCGCGGTAGGGTGGGCGTGCTCGAACGGCAGGCTGCAGATGGCATAGACCACCTTCACGCTGCGCTGGTCGGTGGCGGTGATCAAGCGTTCACGAGTGATCCGGATGATTTGTTTTGCGTAGGGGAAGCCGATTCCTCGTGCAGCGGTGATGATTTGCAGGGTGCGGGTCTCGACACGGCCGTGGCCGCGGGAGTCGTCGGTAGCGGCTGCGGGCACCTCGGCCCAGGGCAGCGCGGTGATACGCGCAAGTATTTTGGCTTGGTTGGACTTGACGATCATCAGGTAGTGCGACTTCAAGGTGGCGCAGATCAACTTCGCGGTGACGACCTGGGTATGCATCGCATCCACGGTGACCAGCCACCGCAAGCTACCCGGCAGCAGCGTGAGCAGGGCACGTACGCAGGGAATTTCATTGCTTTTCTCGGCGACAGCGAGTTGACCGAGCACCAATCGGGCACGGTGGGCGAACACCGACACGAGATGCGTGGCTGTCGCTTTGGCGCGTAAAGCACCACGCAGCATCTTGCCGTCCAACGCGATCGGCACCAATCCACTGGGGTCGCTGCTGGCCACGTGTGCAGTGAAGTAACTGCCCATCCTGGCGTTGAGGTCGGCGGGGTCTAGCCGAGACAAAACAGCGCGGAAGGTCTTCTCACTGGGCCGCCGGAACCGGACCCCTAATTGGGCCAACACATCATCGGGAGCGGTGGCCGCCCATGTGGCAAAACCAGCATAGCCGCGCATCCCCGCGGCAGTGGCCAGAACCGCGATCGCCAACAAAGCCATCAGCGAATACCTCCGACCGCGTGGGTCCCTCGGGTCTGGCACCGAGGCCAACACATCGAGAAACTCCGATCCGATGAGCTCGCTGCGCTCACCAGGACTCCAGCGGTCGAACACCTCTGGAACCGACGACACAGGCAATACTGAAACGGTAGGCACGGGCAACTCCAGACCAACGACGAACAGTAACCAACTCGATCGTTCTCCAGATAGCCCGTGCCTACACTCCGGCCCCAATAGCGCGGCACCAAAGATCATCAACCCAGCTCACAAGCCTGCTAATCAACAACGCCGGAGCCCTGGGTGGCGGGCCATGAATTCGCCATGCAATAGCTCTGATGAATGGGGCCGCTCGTCGGCACTGGCGAAAAGGCTGCCGCTTCCGCCGGGAGCGGGGCGTCGTTAGGCCGGTGCCGGCTCCTGGTTCACCGGACCCAGCCGCCAAGGGCCGCCGCCGAGCAGTTCGAGCTGCTGGTTATGCAGTCGCTCCAGCGCGGGTCGATGGCTGACGCTGACCACAATGCAGTCCGGTAGCTCGTTGCGCAGTAACTCGTAGAGCGCGAACTCGAGACCGGTGTCCAGCGCCGACGTGCTTTCGTCAAGGAAGACGGCTTTGGGTTTGGTCAGCAGAATCCGGGCAAACGCCGCCCGCTGTTGCTCACCGGGAGAGAGGACTTTCGCCCAGTCGCGTTCTTCGTCGAGGCGGTCGCACAGCGGAGCCAGGGCGACCTTGGTCAGCGTGTCGCGCACCGCCTCGTCCGGGATGTCGTAAGGGGAATTCGGGTAGCACACCACGACTCGCAGCGAGCCCAACGGCACATAGGGCAGCTGCGACAAGAACATCGTGTCGTTGGCACCGTCTGGACGGCTCAGAGTTCCCGAGGCGAACGGCCACAGCTCGGCCAGGCTGCGCAGCAACGTCGTTTTGCCAGAGCCCGACCGGCCGGTGATCACCAGTGAGTCGCCGCGGTCGAGCCGGACATCCAACGGGTCGATCAATCGATCTCCAGCGGGGGTGCGAACCTCAACATCGGTGAGTTCGACGGACTCGTCGCTGCTTGGCTTGGTCAATACCGCAGGCAGTGCGCGCCCCTTCTCGTTGGCATCGACCAAGCCGTGCAGACGGATGATCGCCGCCCGGAAAGAGGCAAATGCGTCATAGTTGTTACGGAAGAACGACAGCGAGTCGTGAATGTTGCCGAAGGCCGTGGCCGTCTGGCCGACGTCGCCGAAGTCGATCTGCCCCGCAAACAATCGCGGCGCCTGGATCACCCAGGGCAACGGCACGATGGTCTGGCTCACGGACAAGTTCCAGCCGTTGAACGCGATGCTGCGGCGGACATATCGGCGATAGTTGCGGATGACCGGTAGAAAGCGGCGCTCCAACTGTGCGCCTTCCACCGGCTCGCCGCGGTAGAAGCCCACGGCCTCGGCCGCATCCCGCAATCGCACCAGCGCGTAACGGAAAGCGGCATTGAGCTTTTCGTTACGGAAGCTGAGCCAGATCAGCGGCCGCCCGATGACGAACGAGATGATCGTTGCCACCAAGACGTAAATCAGCACGGTCCAGAACATCGCCCGCGGGAATGACAAGCCGAAGATATTCAGCGTGCCGGACAGGTTCCACAGAATCGCGGTAAAGGAAATCACCGAGATGATCGACTGCACGGCCCCGAACAGCAGCGTGCTGGCGGTCCCATTGGACGGCTGATTAGGTGTTCCCCCGGCGCCCGCGGTGAAGACGTCAATGTCTTGCTGAATACGCTGGTCGGGGTTGTCGATCGTTTCGTCGATGAACAGATCCCGGTAGTAAGCCCGACCTTTGAGCCAGTCCTTGGTGAGATGGTCGGTGAGCCACACCCGCCACGCGATGATGAAGCGCTGGGTCAGGTATATGTCGGCCATGACGCGGGCCACGTGTATTACTGCCATGACGCTGAAGACCCCGATGGACATCCAGAATCCTCGTACGCCTGAGCGTTTCACCGCTTCGTCACTGGCGGCGGTGCCCTGGAAGGCCTTCTGCAATGCGGTGTACATGTCATTGCCCTGGTAGCTGAACAGCACATTCAGTCGCACCGCCAGCACTACCGAAAACAACAGCACACCGAGCATCAACCACACGCGAATGCTTTTGGGGCCGATGAAGTACTCGGAGGTGATTCGCCAGAACTGCCGGCCCCACGGCGTGAAGAACTTGAAGAGGGCCAACGCGGCGATCACGCAGACGGCGCTGATCGCCCACGCTTTAGCCACCCAAAACACCGAATCTACGAATGCACTGGACCAGTCGATGGAGGGCGTAAACGGCTTCGGGCCCAAGATCGGTACTCCTCACGGTCGAGGTGTTGAGGTGATTGCTCAATACAAATCCTTCGGCGAAGGTACCCCAGGGCTCTGGCGTTGTTGATTAGCAGGCTTGTGAGCTGGGGAATTGTGGATTGAGGAGGTCTAGGCGGCGGTTGGCGGTCAAAGCGGTGATCCGGCAGGCTTCGGCGATGTTGTCGGCGCCGTTGAGGCGGTGCAGATTGATCGCGGTGTTGCGTAGCGTTGCTAGGACCTGTGCGCCGTTTCCGGTATGTGCCCTTTGACGGTCTTCGTCGAAGGTGACGTCGCGTATCCAGTGCAGGCTGTTCTCGATTCCCCAGTGTTGACGCATCCAGGTCATGATCGCGGTAGGGCGGGCGTGCTCGAACGGCAGGCTGCAGATGGCATAGACCACCTTCACGCTGCGCTGGTCGGTGGCGGTGATCAAGCGTTCACGAGTGATCCGGATGATTTGTTTTGCGTAGGGGAAGCCGATTCCTCGTGCAGCGGTGATGATTTGCAGGGTGCGGGTCTCGACACGGCCGTGGCCGCGGGAGTCGTCGGTAGCGGCTGCGGGCACCTCGGCCCAGGGCAGCGCGGTGATACGCGCAAGTATTTTGGCTTGGTTGGACTTGACGATCATCAGGTAGTGCGACTTCAAGGTGGCGCAGATCAACTTCGCGGTGACGACCTGGGTATGCATCGCATCCACGGTGACCAGCCACCGCAAGCTACCCGGCAGCAGCGTGAGCAGGGCACGTACGCAGGGAATTTCATTGCTTTTCTCGGCGACAGCGAGTTGACCGAGCACCAATCGGGCACGGTGGGCGAACACCGACACGAGATGCGTGGCTGTCGCTTTGGCGCGTAAAGCACCACGCAGCATCTTGCCGTCCAACGCGATCGGCACCAATCCACTGGGGTCGCTGCTGGCCACGTGTGCAGTGAAGTAACTGCCCATCCTGGCGTTGAGGTCGGCGGGGTCTAGCCGAGACAAAACAGCACGGAAGGTCTTCGCACTGGGCCGCCGGAACCGGACCCCTAATTGGGCCAACACATCATCGGGAGCGGTGGCCGCCCATGTGGCAAAACCAGCATAGCCGCGCATCCCCGCGGCAGTGGCCAGAACCGCGATCGCCAACAAAGCCATCAGCGAATACCTCCGACCGCGTGGGTCCCTCGGGTCTGGCACCGAGGCCAACACATCGAGAAACTCCGATCCGATGAGCTCGCTGCGCTCACCAGGACTCCAGCGGTCGAACACCTCTGGAACCGACGACACAGGCAATACTGAAACGGTAGGCACGGGCAACTCCAGACCAACGACGAACAGTAACCAACTCGATCGTTCTCCAGATAGCCCGTGCCTACACTCCGGCCCCAATAGCGCGGCACCAAAGATCATCAACCCAGCTCACAAGCCTGCTAATCAACAACGCCGGAGCCCTGGAAGGTACCCGAAGGAGGTGGCTAGGCTTCCCAAATATGACGGACATGAGCACCGACGCCGCCCCAGTCCAAACCGTTCATGCCGGCCGGCTTGTCGCCCGCAGGCTGCGCGCCAGCGGTGTCGACACCGTGTTCACCCTATCGGGCGGCCATCTGTTTTCGCTCTATGACGGCTGCCGCGACGAGGGCGTCCGGTTGGTCGATACCCGCCACGAACAGACCGCGGCGTTCGCCGCCGAAGGCTGGTCGAAGGTCACCAGGGTGCCGGGCGTGGCGGCGCTGACGGCCGGCCCCGGGGTCACCAATGGCATGAGCGCAATGGCCGCCGCCCAACAGAACCAGTCGCCACTGGTGGTCCTGGGGGGCCGGGCACCGGCAGGGCGATGGGGGATGGGCTCGCTGCAGGAAATCGACCACGTGCCGTTTGTGGCGCCGTTGACCCGCTTTGCCGCCACCGCCCAGTCCGCCGAGGATGCCGGTCTCCTGGCCGACCAAGCGCTGCGGGCCGCGGTGGGCTCCCACTCCGGGGTCGCCTTCGTCGATTTCCCGATGGACCACGTGTTTTCCATGGCACAAGATGACGGTCGGCCGGGCGTTCTGACCGAGCAACCGGCAGCCGCACAACACCCGGCCCCGAACGGCCGGGAAATCGATCGGGCCGCCGAGTTGCTCTCGCGGGCCCAGCGCCCGGTCATCATGGCCGGAACGAATGTCTGGTGGGGCCACGGGGAGCGCGCGCTGCTGCGCCTTGCCGAAGAACGGCAGATTCCGGTGCTGATGAACGGGATGGCGCGTGGCGTCGTGCCCGCCGACCATCCACTTGCCTTTTCGCGGGCCCGATCAAAGGCGCTGGGCGAGGCCGACGTCGCGCTGATTGTCGGCGTGCCGATGGACTTTCGTCTGGGCTTCGGCGGAGTCTTCGGGCCGCAGACCCAGCTCATCGTGGTGGACCGCGCCGAGCCCGAACGCCAGCATCCACGACCCATTGCCGCCGGCCTCTACGGGGACTTGAGTCAGATCCTGGCGGCGCTGACCGGACCTGATGCTAGTGACCATCAGAGCTGGATCCGCGAACTGCGCGACACCGAGACCGAGGCACGCGAACGGGAGAAGACCGAACTCGCTGAAGATCGGATCCCGCTGCACCCCATGCGGGTGTACGCGGAATTGGCGCCGCTGCTGGATCGCGATGCGATCGTGGTCATCGACGCGGGCGATTTCGGGTCCTATGCCGGGCGTGTCATCGACAGCTACCAGCCGGGCTGCTGGCTCGACAGCGGCCCGTTCGGCTGCCTGGGATCGGGGCCCGGCTACGCCCTGGCCGCCAAGCTGGCCCGGCCGGAGCGTCAGGTGGTGCTGCTGCAAGGCGACGGCGCATTCGGGTTCAGCGGAATGGAATGGGACACGTTGGTCCGCCACAACGTGCCGGTCGTGTCGGTGGTCGGCAACAACGGCATCTGGGGTCTGGAGAAGCACCCGATGGAAGCGCTCTATGGCTATTCGGTGGTGGCCGAGCTGCGCCCGGGAACCCGCTACGACGAAGTGGTACGCGCCCTGGGCGGCCACGGAGAGCTGGTGGCCGCGCCCGCTGAACTTCGTCCCGCGCTGGAACGCGCCTTCGCCAGCGGGCTTCCGGCCGTCGTCAACGTTCTCACCGACCCGAGCGTCGCCTACCCGCGCCGATCAAACCTGGCCTAGGCGGCTCGCCGCGCGACGCGGGCAGCGAGCGTGCGCAGTTGTACAGCGGCGCCCGGCGTGTCGCGCACAAACACGCACGCTCGCCGCGGTTTGGGCGTCGCGTACCGTTGGGCTGTGTCCAAGACCACGCGCGCCCAGTCGGGCCGCCTGAGCAGCCGATTCTGGCGGTTGCTCGGCGCCACAACGGAAAAGAATCAAAACCGGTCGCTCGCCCAGGTGACCGCTTCAGCTGAGTTCGACAAAGAAGCCGCCGACCTCAACGACGAAAAGCTGCGCAAGGCGGCCGGGCTGCTCAATCTGGAAGACCTCGCCGACTCCGCCGACATTCCCCAGTTCCTCGCGATCGCGCGGGAAGCGGGCGAGCGGGCGACCGGGCTGCGACCGTTCGACGTGCAGTTGCTTGGCGCCCTGCGCATGCTCGCCGGCGACGTGATTGAGATGGCTACCGGTGAGGGCAAGACTTTGGCTGGCGCGATCGCGGCCGCTGGCTACGCGTTGGGCGGTCGCCATGTCCACGTCGTGACCATCAACGACTACCTGGCCCGCCGCGACGCGGAGTGGATGGCGCCACTGCTGGAAGCGATGGACCTGACGGTCGGCTGGATCACCGCCGAATCAACCGAAGCAGACCGCAGAGCCGCATACGAATGCGACGTGACATATGCCTCGGTCAACGAGATCGGCTTCGATGTGTTGCGCGACCAGTTGGTGACCGATGTCGCCGACCTGGTCTCACCCAATCCGGATGTTGCGCTCATTGACGAGGCCGACTCGGTGCTGGTCGACGAGGCACTGGTCCCGCTGGTGCTGGCCGGGACGACTCACCGCGAGACACCGCGGCTGGAGATCATCAAGCTGGTGGCCCAACTCGTCAAAGACAAGAACGCCGACGAGTACTTCGCCACCGACGCCGACAGCCGCAACGTCCACCTGACCGAGGCCGGAGCGCGCAAGGTCGAAAAGGCGCTGGGCGGCATCGATCTGTACTCCGAAGAGCATGTCGGGACCACGCTGACCGAAGTCAATGTGGCCCTGCACGCCCATGTGCTGCTGCAGCGCGACGTGCACTACATCGTGCGAGACGACGCGGTTCACCTGATCAACGCGTCGCGCGGTCGCATCGCACAACTGCAGCGCTGGCCCGACGGGCTGCAGGCGGCGGTGGAGGCGAAGGAAGGTATCGAAACCACCGAGACCGGAGAGGTGCTCGACACCATCACGGTGCAGGCACTGATCAATCGGTACGTGACCGTGTGCGGCATGACCGGAACCGCGTTGGCGGCCGGTGAGCAGCTGCGCCAGTTCTACAAGTTGGGCGTGTCGCCGATACCGCCGAACACCCCCAACATTCGTGAGGACGAATCCGACCGGGTGTACATCACCGCTGCGGCCAAGAACGACGCGATCGTTGAACACATCGCCGAGGTACATGACACGGGACAGCCGGTCCTGGTCGGCACCCGCGACGTTGCCGAGTCCGAAGATCTGCACGAGCGGCTGTTGCGCCGCGACATTCCCGCGGTGGTGCTCAACGCCAAAAACGATGCCGAAGAGGCTGCGGTCATCGCCGAGGCCGGCACTCTGAGCAGGGTCACCGTCTCGACCCAGATGGCCGGGCGTGGCACCGATATCCGGTTGGGCGGATCCGATGAAGCCGACCACGACCAGGTCGCCGAACTGGGCGGGCTGCACGTGGTGGGCACCGGCCGCCACCACACCCAACGGCTGGACAACCAGCTGCGCGGCCGCGCCGGGCGCCAGGGCGATCCCGGATCATCGGTGTTCTTCTCGAGCTGGGAAGACGACGTTGTCGCGGCCAACCTGGACGGCAACAAGCTTCCGATGGAAACCGACGAAGACGGCCAGATCGTCAGCGCCAAAGCGGCCGGGCTGCTCGACCACGCCCAGCGAGTTGCCGAGGGCCGCATGCTCGACGTGCACGCAAACACCTGGCGCTACAACCAACTGATCGCCCAGCAGCGCGCCATCATCGTCGACCGGCGCAACACGTTGCTGCGCACCGCAACCGCACACGAGGAACTCGCGGACTTGGCGCCCAAGCGGTACAAGGAGCTATCCGAGACAGTGTCCGAGGACCGCCTCGAGAAGATCTGTCGGATGATCATGCTCTATCACCTCGACCGGGGCTGGGCAGATCACCTGGCATACCTGGCCGACATCCGGGAAAGCATTCACCTGCGGGCGCTCGGTCGGCAGAATCCGCTTGACGAGTTTCACCGGATGGCGGTGGACGCGTTTGCCTCGCTGGCCGCGGACGCGATCGAGGCGGCACAGCAGACCTTCGAAACCGCCAACGTTCTCGAAGACGAGCCCGGGCTGGATCTGTCCAAATTGGCCAGGCCCACGTCGACATGGACCTACATGGTCAACGACAACCCACTGTCCGACGACACTCTCTCTACGCTGAGCCTGCCCGGCGTTTTCCGGTGAGCCGGGGCGGCAACCGTGCAGCCGGATTCATGTTCGTGCCCTACCGTGGGGCCAGGTTCCCGTTCGGGCGTTCGGCGCCCGTGATGCGGGCTCCCTCGTCACCCAGCTAAGGTCACCGCTCATGAAGCCAGTGCTCGCACAGAATCGGGTGCTGACGGTACCGAACTTGCTGAGCGCCATCCGCCTGGCCCTGATCCCAGTGTTCGTCTACGTAATGCTGATCGCGCCCGCCCATGGCTGGGCGGTGGCGATTCTGATGTTCAGCGGGGCCTCGGATTGGGCCGACGGCAAGATCGCCCGGCTCCTCAACCAATCGTCCCGGCTGGGCGTGCTGCTGGACCCCGCCGTTGATCGGCTCTACATGATCACGGTGCCCATCGTGCTGGGGCTGAGCGGGATCGTGCCGTGGTGGTTCATCGCGGCACTGCTGGCCCGCGACGCGGCGCTGGCCCTGACTCTGCCGGCGCTGTGGGGCCGGGGGGTGTCGGCGCTGCCGGTCACCTACGTCGGCAAGGCCGCCACGTTTGCTTTGATGGCCGGGTTTCCGGTGCTGTTGCTGGGCCAGTGGGATGCGTTGTGGAGCCGAGCGCTCAAGGCATGCGGCTGGGCGTTTCTGATCTGGGGTCTGTATGCATACCTCTGGGCATTTGTGCTCTACATCGTGCAGATGACGATGGTGGTGCGCCGGATTCCCAAGATCAAGCACCGGACTTTCCAGCCGGTCGGCCGAAATGCGGGCGGGGATGGCTGAGGCGGGCCGGCTGCTCGGTGGCTATGACCCCAACGCCGGCTACAGTGCCCACGCCGCGCGGCCTAAACGGAACCCGGTGCCGTCGCTGCTTCGTGCCCTGCTGTCCGACCACCTCGATCCCGGTTACGCCGCGGCAGCCGCCAAACGCGAGAGTTCCGGCGCCCAGCGAACTGTTCGAGCCCGCGCTTTCGGCTGGCTGTGGCAGGTCCTGGCGGCCACGTTGGTCGCCGCGGTTTTCGCTGCCGCGGTCGCGCAAGCGCGCCTGGTTGCCCCCGGCGTGCACGCGGCACAGCAGCTGCTGGTGACCAGTGTGCGTTCCACTCAGGCCGCTGCCGCCGAACTGGCCCAGCGGCGCAGCGCACTCTCGGCGAAGGTCGACGACGTGCAGCGGCTGGCGTTGGCCGACGACGTCGAAGGACAACGGCTGCTGACCCAGCTCGACGCCCTCAATCTGGCGGCTGCCAGCACACCGGTCATCGGCCCTGGCTTGACGGTGACGGTGACCGACCCCGGTGTCGGGCCCAATCTTTCCGACGCATCCAAGCAGCGCGTCAGCGGCAGCCAGCAAATCATCTTGGACCGCGATCTGCAGCTCGTGCTCAACTCGCTGTGGGCAAGTGGGGCCGAGGCTGTCTCGGTCGACGGTGTCCGGATCGGACCGAATGTCACCATCCGCCAGGCCGGTGGAGCGATTCTGGTCGACAACAATCCCACCAGTAGCCCGTACACCATCCTCGCTGTCGGACCGCCTCACGCGATGCGAGACGCCTTCGACCGAAGTCCCGGCATGCGCCGTCTTAAGCTGCTGGAGATCTCCTACGGTGTCGGCGTTAGCGTCAACGTCGGCGACGGTCTGGCACTGCCCGCCGGATCCATTCGAGATGTCAAGTTCGCCAAGCAGATTGGGCCCTAGTGAGAGAAGCTCTGGTATTAGTGGTGTGCGGGGGAGAGAAGCCGACGGGAAATCAGCCAGCATGATCGGAATTGCGGCACTTGCCGTGGGCATCGTGCTGGGCCTGGTTTTCCACCCCAGCGTGCCCGAGGCCATCCAGCCGTATCTGCCGATCGCGGTGGTGGCCGCGCTCGACGCGGTGTTCGGCGGACTTCGCGCCTATCTCGAGCGAATCTTCGACCCAAAGGTCTTCGTGGTGTCGTTCGTGTTTAACGTCTTGGTAGCCGCCCTGATCGTCTATGTGGGCGACCAATTGGGCGTTGGGACGCAGTTGTCCACCGCGATCATCGTCGTGCTGGGAATTCGCATCTTCGGCAACGCGGCGGCGCTGCGGCGCCGGCTGTTCGGAGCATGACGGAGATACGGAGATGAGGTCACTGTGAGTCAGGATCGTTGCGCCGCCGGCGGCGACGAAAGCCGTGACGAAAACCGTGGCACGGCAACCCAACACGGTCACTCCAAGACGACCCCGAAAAGTCACGCAACCGCCAAGCACGGTCGTCACGAGATGCCTGCCGACCGTTCCCGGCCCGACCGTGGACCGCGCGAGACTCAAGACTCCACCGGCGCGCGCCGCGGCCGTTCCCGGTTGTTGTTTGGGGCGCTGGCGATCCTGTTGTGCCTGGTTTTGGGGGTGGCCATCGTGACCCAGGTGCGCCAGACGGAGTCCGGCGACTCGCTGGAAACGGCCCGGCCCGCGGACCTGTTGGTGTTGCTGGACTCGCTGCGGCAACGCGAGGGAACGCTCAATGCCGAAGTGACCGACCTGCAGAACACTCTCAACGCGCTGGAGGCTTCCGGCAACAACGACCAGACCGCGATCGAGAGCGCTCAGGCCAGGCTGGCCGCGTTGTCCATCCTGGTCGGTGCGGTGGGCGCCACCGGGCCCGGGGTCACGGTGCGAATCGACGATCCGGGGCCGGGGGTGGCGCCGGAAGCGATGCTCGATGTGATCAACGAATTGCGTGCCGCCGGAGCCGAGGCGATCCAAGTCAGTGACGCTCAGCAGTCGGTTCGGGTCGGTGTGGATACCTGGGTCGTTGGTGCTCCCGGTGCGTTGACAATCGACAACAAGAACCTCTCACCGCCGTATTCGATTCTGGCGATTGGTGATCCACCTACACTGGCCGCGGCGATGAACATTCCGGGTGGCGCAGAG
Organism: Mycobacterium ulcerans subsp. shinshuense; assembly: GCF_002355775.1. NCBI lineage: Bacteria > Bacillati > Actinomycetota > Actinomycetes > Mycobacteriales > Mycobacteriaceae > Mycobacterium > Mycobacterium ulcerans. The sequence goes on from NZ_AP017624.1 coordinate 2,567,918, forward strand.
GACAGCATCAAACGTGTCGGCGGGCGGATGTCGGTACAGCAGTCCGACCGCGTAGACGTGACCGCCTTGCGGCAACCAAAACCTCACCAATACGCTCAGCCCGTCAAATGAACTAACACCGAAAACCGACCAGAACAGGATTACCGTGAGCGATATCCCCGCCGACCTGCACTACACCGCCGAGCACGAGTGGATTCGCCGGACCGCGGAGGACACCGTGCGGGTCGGGATCACCGACTTCGCGCAGTCTGCGCTCGGTGATGTGGTCTTCGTGCAGCTGCCCGACGTGGGTGCCGAAGTGACCGCCGGGGAGACCTTCGGCGAGGTCGAATCGACCAAGTCGGTGTCTGATCTGTTTGCCCCGATCTCGGGCAAGGTGGCCGCGGTGAACGCTGATCTGGAAGCGACGCCACAGCTGGTGAACACCGATCCGTATGGCGCCGGCTGGTTGCTGGACGTCCAGGTCGAGGGTTCCGACGTCGCCGCGCTGGAATCGGCGTTGGCGGCTTTGCTTGACGTCCAGACCTACCGCGACACGGTGACCGAATGATCGGTTGCTAAGGTCCCTGCCAGCGTTGGGGGTGCGTTGGACCCGTGACTGACCTATGAGGAACCAGCCTTTCGGGCATACGATCCGCAGTAGCGGGCACGTCGCCGCCGCGGGGCGGACCCTCGCGCGGTACGGTCGATAGATCAGCGTTGGAAGCGTTTGAAGGCAGTAAAAGGTAGTTCAAGCGGTATATCCGAGGGAGAAGCCGGTGGACCGGCTCGGCGGTCAAGGCGATAGCGGCCAGTGAGGAGCAGCGGGTGACGGACATGGACGCAGCAAGAGATAGGGACCAGACTTCTGACGAAGTTACCGTGGAGACGACATCGGTCTTCCGCGCTGACTTCCTCAACGAACTGGACGCCCCCACCCAGTCGGGCACCGAAAGCTCAGTTTCAGGGGTAGAGGGACTGCCGGCCGGCTCGGCGTTGCTGGTCGTGAAGCGGGGGCCCAACGCCGGGTCGCGCTTCCTGCTCGATCAACCCATCACCTCGGCTGGTCGGCATCCCGACAGCGACATCTTCCTCGATGACGTAACGGTGAGCCGTCGTCACGCCGAATTCCGCTTGGAAGGCAACGAGTTCAGCGTCGTGGACGTCGGGAGCCTCAACGGCACCTACGTCAACCGGGAGCCGGTTGATTCGGCCGTGTTGGCAAACGGCGACGAGGTTCAAATCGGCAAGTTCCGCCTGGTCTTCCTGACCGGCCCCAAGCAAGGTGACGACGACGGGGGCACCGGAGGCCAGTGAGCGCGCCCGATAGCCCCGCGCTCGCCGGGATGTCCATCGGGGCGGTGTTGGAACTGCTCCGGCCGGACTTCCCAGATGTCACCATCTCCAAGATCCGTTTCCTGGAGGCCGAAGGGCTGGTGACGCCGCAGCGCGCGGCATCGGGGTATCGGAGGTTCACCGCGTACGACTGTGCGCGGCTGCGCTTCATACTCACCGCTCAGCGTGATCATTACCTACCGCTCAAAGTAATCAGGTCGGAGCTGGACGCCCAGCCCGACGGCCAGTTGCCGGCGATTGGATCCCCTTACGGGGTACCGAAATTGGTGTCGGTGGCGGGTAACAGTGCCGGCACCGCCGGACCTGATGGGGGATCTGACACCGGGGCGGTCGCGCCGGCGCGAGTTCGGCTCAGTCGCGAAGACCTGATCGAGCGCTCGGGCGTCGACGACGAACTGCTCAGTGCGGTGTTGAAGGCTGGCGTGATCACAACCGGGCCGGGTGGGTTTTTCGACGAACACGCCGTGGTAATCCTGCAGTGCGCCCGCGCGCTGTCGGAATACGGCGTGGAGCCACGGCACCTGCGCGCTTTCCGCTCGGCGGCCGACCGGCAGTCGGACCTGATCGCACAGATCGCCGGGCCGTTGGTCAAGGCCGACAAGGCCGGCGCGCGCGACCGTGCCGACGATTTGGCGCGTGAGGTGGCCGCACTGGCGATCACCTTGCACACCTCGTTAATCAAATCCGCTGTACGCGACGTTCTGCACCGCTGAGGATTAGACTTTCCTCGACAGCTCGGTGTTCGGCGACAAAGGCCCGACAATGGCAGACAGTGGCAATGGGATGGGTGTTCACCGCGTCGTCACGCTGAGCAATGGTCGGTCACGGCGGGATGTGTGGAGGGCAGACACAGATGGGTGAAGTTCGTGTTGTCGGCATTCGCGTCGAGCAACCGCAGAACCAGCCGGTGCTGTTGCTGCGCGAAGCCGACGGTGACCGGTACCTACCGATTTGGATCGGCCAGTCCGAGGCCGCTGCCATCGCGCTTGAGCAACAAGGCGTGGAGCCGCCCCGGCCGTTGACGCACGACTTGATCAGGGATCTCATTGCCGCGCTCGGGCATTCCCTCAAGAAAGTGCGCATCGTCGATCTGCAAGAGGGCACGTTCTATGCGGATTTGATCTTCGACCGCAACATCACGGTCTCGGCTCGCCCCTCCGACTCGGTGGCGATTGCGCTGCGCGTCGGTGTTCCGATTTATGTCGAGGAGGCGGTGCTGGCCCAGGCCGGCCTGTTGATACCCGACGAGGGTGACGAGGAGGCCGGAAGCGCCGTTCGAGAGGACGAGGTCGAGAAATTCAAAGAGTTTCTTGACAGCGTTTCGCCCGACGACTTCAAGGCCACCTGACCCAACAAAGGTGCAGGAAAAAAGCAATCGTGAGGGAGGATCAACAACGTCACCGATCCGTCTCATCGCGCAACATGCCATCTCGACACGCCTAGGGGATGGCGCTCACGGGCCCGCGCAGCGTCCATACTTTGAAGGCGACTTGATGATCAACCCGCGGACCGCAACGGTCCAACAGCGTATGCTCTTCAGCACTCGGCCCTGAGCAAACGTGGTTGCTGAGGCAGCCAGTGACGCAGCTAGTGACACAACAGCGCGATCGGCGAGAGGAAACACCGTGAGCGACCAGCCACGTCAAGAACAGCTGGATCTTGCAGCCAACCCAACCGCTGGGACCAACGGTTCTTACGATGGCTCTGCAGCAGGCGAACCCGTGCAGCAGGGACTGTTCCCCGACGATTCGGTACCCGACGAGCTGGTCGGCTACCGCGGACCAAGCGCTTGTCAGATTGCGGGTATCACCTACCGCCAACTCGACTACTGGGCACGCACCTCGTTGGTTGTGCCCTCGATCCGCGGCGCGGCAGGATCGGGCAGTCAGCGCCTGTACTCCTTCAAAGACATTCTGGTGCTCAAGATCGTCAAGCGATTGCTCGACACCGGCATCTCGCTGCACAACATCCGGGTTGCGGTCGATCACCTGCGTCAGCGCGGGATCCAGGATCTGGCCAACATCACCCTGTTCTCCGACGGGACAACCGTCTATGAGTGCACGTCGGCCGAGGAGGTCGTAGACCTGCTGCAAGGCGGCCAGGGTGTGTTCGGCATCGCGGTTTCGGGCGCGATGCGGGAGCTGACCGGAGTCATCGCCGACTTCCACGGCGAGCGGGCCGACGGCGGAGAATCCATTGCCGCCCCTGAAGACGAGTTGGCGTCGCGCCGCAAGCATCGAGACCGCAAGATCGGCTGACCGCCTTCGGCACCACGCATCGGCGTGCAGCGCGCCGTCGCTGCGGCTGGCCGAGTAAACTGGGCGACGCATCGTTCTCGTGCGGGAGAGTTCTGTGGCCGCCAGCTACGGACGCCGAAGGAGCAACACCTCTCCGTCAATCTCTCAGGCCCCCGGACCGCGCTGGATGACGATGCCTCTGGAAAGCGGTGGTGACCCGTAGCGGTCCTCGCCCGCCGATGGGGAAAGGCGCCCGCTTGGGCTGGGCGCTGAATCTCTCAGGCGCCTGGTGCACGGGTGAAGACAGAGGGAGAGGGCCCGCTAGTCCTCTGCCCGCACGTGGCCTTGGGTAAGGCCCGTCCGCTGCCCAGTCAGGAGTCACCGTGTCCGACCACTCCATGTTCGAGTCGACCTTCGCAGACCGCCACATCGGGCTGGACAACCAGGCCATCGCGACCATGCTTGCGGTGATCGGCGTCGACTCGCTCGACGACTTGGCCGCCAAGGCGGTGCCGACGCGGATTTTCGATACGCCCACCGACAGCAGCCTCGCGCCGGGCCTAGATCAGCTGCTGCCGGCCGCCAGCGAGGCCGAGGCCCTGGCCGAGCTACGTGCGCTGGCTGACACCAACACCACGGCCGTGTCGATGATCGGACAGGGCTACTACGACACGTTCACGCCGCAGGTTCTGTTACGCAACATCATGGAGAACCCGGCCTGGTACACCGCCTACACCCCGTACCAGCCCGAGATCAGCCAGGGGCGGCTCGAGGCGTTGCTCAACTTTCAGACGATGGTCACCGATCTCACCGGCCTCGAGATCGCGAATGCTTCGATGCTCGACGAGGGCACCGCGGCGGCGGAAGCCATGACGCTCATGCACCGTGCAACGCGCAGTTCCACCAAGCATCTCGCGGTGGACGCCGACCTGTTCACCCAAACCGCCGCAGTGCTGGCCACGCGCGCCAAGCCGTTGGGTATCGAGATCGTCACCACCGACCTGCGCGACGGGTTGCCTGACGGCGAATTCTTCGGGGTGATCGCCCAGCTGCCCGGGGCGAGTGGGCGCATCACCGACTGGACCGCCCTGATCCAGCAGGCCCATGACCGCGGCGCGCTGGTGTCCATCGGCGCCGATCTGTTGGCGCTGACACTTCTCACGCCGCCCGGCGAGATCGGTGCTGACATCGCGTTCGGCACCACCCAACGTTTCGGGGTTCCAATGGGATTCGGCGGCCCGCACGCCGGATATCTGTCGGTGCACGCCAAGCACGCCCGGCAGTTGCCCGGCCGGTTGGTCGGCGTATCGGTCGACAGTGACGGCAACCCGGCCTATCGTCTCGCGCTGCAGACCCGCGAGCAGCACATTCGCCGCGACAAGGCGACCAGCAATATCTGTACCGCTCAGGTGCTGCTGGCGGTGATGGCCGCAATGTATGCGAGCTATCACGGCGCCGATGGGCTGACCGGCATCGCCCGGCGGGTGCACGGGCATGCCGAGACCATCGCCGGTGCGCTGGGCGACGCGCTGGTGCACGACACGTTCTTCGACACCGTGCTGGCGCGGGTACCCGATCGTGCCGATGAGGTGGTGGCCGCGGCCAAGGCGAGCGGAGTCAACCTATGGCGCGTCGACGCTGACCACGTGTCGGTGGCCTGCGACGAAGTAACCACCGCCGCGCACGTGACCGCGGTCCTGGACGCGTTCGGGGTGTCGGCCGCCAAGGCAGCACGCGCCGAGATCGCGACGCGCACCTCAGAGTTCTTGACCCATCCCGCATTCACCAATTACCGCACCGAGACTTCGATGATGCGCTACCTGCGCGAACTCGCGGACAAAGATATTGCGCTGGACCGCAGCATGATTCCGCTCGGCTCATGCACGATGAAGCTCAATGCCGCAACCGAGATGGAGTCGATTACCTGGCCTGAGCTCGGACGTCAGCATCCGTTTGCCCCGGCCTCGGATACCCCGGGCCTGCGTCGGCTCATCACTGAGCTGCAGGGCTGGTTGGCGGCCATCACCGGCTACGACGAGGTCTCGTTGCAGCCCAACGCGGGCTCACAGGGGGAGTACTCCGGCCTATTGGCCATCCACGAATACCACGCCAGCCGGGGGGAGCCGCACCGCGATATCTGCCTGATCCCGTCCAGCGCACACGGCACCAATGCGGCTTCGGCCGCCCTGGCCGGGATGCGGGTTGTCGTGGTGGGTTGCCACGACAACGGCGATGTCGACCTCGACGATCTGCGTGCCAAGGTCGGCGAGCACGCCGACCGGTTGGCGGCGCTGATGATCACCTACCCCTCCACGCACGGCGTTTACGAGCACGACATTGCCGACATCTGTGCGGCGGTGCACGACGCCGGCGGCCAGGTGTACGTCGACGGCGCCAACCTCAACGCGCTGGTGGGCCTGGCCCGACCGGGCAAATTCGGCGGGGATGTCAGCCACCTGAACCTGCACAAGACCTTCTGCATCCCGCACGGGGGCGGTGGTCCGGGAGTGGGTCCGGTGGCGGTGCGGTCGCATCTGGCTCCGTTTCTGCCGGGCCATCCGTTCGCGCCGGGACTACCCCAAGGGGATCCGGTGTCGGCGGCGCCCTACGGGTCTGCCTCGATCCTGCCCATCACCTGGGCCTACATCCGCATGATGGGCGCCGACGGTCTGCGCGCGGCGTCGCTGACCGCGATCGCCTCGGCCAACTACATCGCGCGGCGTCTGGACGAGTATTTCCCGGTGCTCTACACCGGCGAGAACGGCATGGTCGCCCACGAGTGCATCCTGGACCTGCGCGGCATCACCAAGGCAACCGGAGTGACTGTCGACGATGTCGCAAAGCGGTTGGCAGACTATGGATTTCACGCACCTACCATGAGCTTCCCGGTGGCCGGCACGCTGATGGTGGAGCCGACCGAAAGCGAGAGCCTGGCCGAGGTCGACGCGTTCTGCGACGCGATGATCAGCATCCGCGCCGAGATCGACCGGGTCGGGTCCGGACAGTGGCCCGTTGACGACAATCCGCTACGGGGCGCGCCACACACGGCGCAGTGTTTGCTGGTGGGCGAGTGGGACCACCCGTACACCCGCGAGGAAGCGGCCTACCCGCTCGGCACCGCGTTTCGGCCGAAAGTCTGGCCGGCGGCGCGCCGTATCGACGGCGCCTATGGCGACCGCAACCTGGTCTGCTCCTGCCCGCCGGTGGAGGCTTTCGCCTAGGGCCGACCCGGTCGGCCGCGGGTTTCCGGCTAGGGCCCGTCGGTCCCGTTTGCCCCGGCCACCGTCCCGCCGTTGCCGCCGGTGCCCCCGGTTCCATTGACACCGCCGCGCCCGCCGTTGCCGCCGTTGCCGATCAACTGTGCATCGCCGCCGTTGCCGCCGTCCCCGAAGTTGCGACTGCTCCCGGACGTGCCCGCGTCACCACCAGCACCACCGTTGCCGATGAGCGCGGCCTCGCCGCCGTTTCCACCGTTGCCGCCGTTGCCGAGTCCGCCCCCGGCCGCTCCGCCGGCCCCGCCGCTGCCGATCAGGCCGACCGCATCACCGCCGTCCCCGGCGTCTGACATCGTCGCGCCGCCGCCCGCACCGCCGTTACCGATCAGCGTCCCGCCGGTGCCCCCGTCGCCGCCGTGGGCGAGACCGAGAGCGGTGCCGCCGTCGCCACCGTTGCCGACCATTCCGGCATTGCCCCCGGCACCGCCGGCCCCGCCGCCGTGCTGACCGAACGCACCGAGCCCGCCGGCCCCGCCGTCGCCCCACAGTTGTCCGCCATTACCGCCGGCACCACCGGCCCCGCCCAACCCGCCCAGGGCCGCCGTGGGCACCACAGGGCCGCCGGCGCCGCCCGCCCCGCCATCGCCGAACCACCCGACAGCGGCGCCGCCGGCGCCGCCGGCGCCGCCGTTGAGTCGTTCGGCGCCCCCGCCGGCCCCGCCGATGCCCCCGTTTCCGAACAGCCCGACGGCCGCCCCGCCGGCACCCCCGGACCCGCCGTTACCGACGGCCGCCGAGCCGATCCCACCGACGCCGCCATTGCCGCCGTTGCCGATCAGCCACCCACCGGCGCCGCCGCTGCCGCCGGCCAATCCGTTCGACCCCGCACCGCCGGCGCCGCCATTGCCGCCGTTACCGATCAGGCCGGCGGCCCCACCGACCCCACCCGCCTGGCCGGCCAGCCCGCTGCCGCCGTTGCCGCCGTTGCCGAACAACAAGCCACCGTCCGCACCGGCCTGGCCCGGTGCCCCGTCGGCTCCATTGCCGATCAGCGGGCGCCCCAACATCGCCATCGTCTCCCCGTTGGCCGCGTCAAGCAGCGATTGCAGCGGCGAGACGTTGGCGGCTTCGGCGCCCGAGTAGGCCCCCGCGGCCGAGGTCATCGCCGCAACGAACTGGTCATGAAATTGAGCCGCCTGAGCGCTCAAGGTTTGGTAGGCCTGGCCGTGCGCGGCGAACAAGGCGGCGATGACCGCGGACACCTCATCCGCACCGGCCGCTAACACCGCAGTGGTGGGCGCGGTTGCCGCCACATTCGCCATGTTGATCGTCGAGCCGACAGGGCTCCGGCGTTGTTGATTAGCAGGCTTGTGAGCTGGGTTGATGATCTTTGGTGCCGCGCTATTGGGGCCGGAGTGTAGGCACGGGCTATCTGGAGAACGATCGAGTTGGTTACTGTTCGTCGTTGGTCTGGAGTTGCCCGTGCCTACCGTTTCAGTATTGCCTGTGTCGTCGGTTCCAGAGGTGTTCGACCGCTGGAGTCCTGGTGAGCGCAGCGAGCTCATCGGATCGGAGTTTCTCGATGTGTTGGCCTCGGTGCCAGACCCGAGGGACCCACGCGGTCGGAGGTATTCGCTGATGGCTTTGTTGGCGATCGCGGTTCTGGCCACTGCCGCGGGGATGCGCGGCTATGCTGGTTTTGCCACATGGGCGGCCACCGCTCCCGATGATGTGTTGGCCCAATTAGGGGTCCGGTTCCGGCGGCCCAGTGAGAAGACCTTCCGCGCTGTTTTGTCTCGGCTAGACCCCGCCGACCTCAACGCCAGGATGGGCAGTTACTTCACTGCACACGTGGCCAGCAGCGACCCCAGTGGATTGGTGCCGATTGCGTTGGACGGCAAGATGCTGCGTGGTGCTTTACGCGCCAAAGCGACAGCCACGCATCTCGTGTCGGTGTTCGCCCACCGTGCCCGATTGGTGCTCGGTCAACTCGCTGTCGCCGAGAAAAGCAATGAAATTCCCTGCGTACGTGCCCAGGGCTCCGGCGTTGTTGATTAGCAGGCTTGTGAGCTGGGTTGATGATCTTTGGTGCCGCGCTATTGGGGCCGGAGTGTAGGCACGGGCTATCTGGAGAACGATCGAGTTGGTTACTGTTCGTCGTTGGTCTGGAGTTGCCCGTGCCTATCGTTTCAGTATTGCCTGTGTCGTCGGTTCCAGAGGTGTTCGACCGCTGGAGTCCTGGTGGGCGCAGCGAGCTCATCGGATCGGAGTTTTTCGATGTGTTGGCCTCGGTGCCAGACCCGAGGGGCCCACGCGGTCGGAGGTATTCGCTGATGGCTTTGTTGGCGATCGCGGTTCTGGCCACTGCCGCGGGGATGCGCGGCTATGCTGGTTTTGCCACATGGGCGGCCACCGCTCCCGATGATGTGTTGGCCCAATTAGGGGTCCGGTTCCGGCGGCCCAGTGAGAAGACCTTCCGCGCTGTTTTGTCTCGGCTAGACCCCGCCGACCTCAACGCCAGGATGGGCAGTTACTTCACTGCACACGTGGCCAGCAGCGACCCCAGTGGATTGGTGCCGATCGCGTTGGACGGCAAGATGCTGCGTGGTGCTTTACGCGCCAAAGCGACAGCCACGCATCTCGTGTCGGTGTTCGCCCACCGTGCCCGATTGGTGCTCGGTCAACTCGCTGTCGCCGAGAAAAGCAATGAAATTCCCTGCGTACGTGCCCTGCTCACGCTGCTGCCGGGTAGCTTGCGGTGGCTGGTCACCGTGGATGCGATGCATACCCAGGTCGTCACCGCGAAGTTGATCTGCGCCACCTTGAAGTCGCACTACCTGATGATCGTCAAGTCCAACCAAGCCAAAATACTTGCGCGTATCACCGCGCTGCCCTGGGCCGAGGTGCCCGCAGCCGCTACCGACGACTCCCGCGGCCACGGCCGTGTCGAGACCCGCACCCTGCAAATCATCACCGCTGCACGAGGAATCGGCTTCCCCTACGCAAAACAAATCATCCGGATCACTCGTGAACGCTTGATCACCACCACCGACCAGCGCAGCGTGGAGGTGGTCTATGCCATCTGCAGCCTGCCGTTCGAGCACGCCCGCCCTACCGCGATCATGACCTGGATGCGTCAACACTGGGGAATCGAGAACAGCCTGCACTGGATACGCGACGTCACCTTCGACGAAGACCGTCAAAGGGCACATACCGGAAACGGCGCACAGGTCCTAGCAACGCTACGCAACACCGCGATCAATCTGCACCGCCTCAACGGCGCCGACAACATCGCCGAAACCTGCCGGATCATCGCTTTGACCGCCAACCGCCGCCTAGACCTCCTCAATCCACAATTCCCCAGCTCACAAGCCTGCTAATCAACAACGCCGGAGCCCTGCGTACGTGCCCTGCTCACGCTGCTGCCGGGTAGCTTGCGGTGGCTGGTCACCGTGGATGCGATGCATACCCAGGTCGTCACCGCGAAGTTGATCTGCGCCACCTTGAAGTCGCACTACCTGATGATCGTCAAGTCCAACCAAGCCAAAATACTTGCGCGTATCACCGCGCTGCCCTGGGCCGAGGTGCCCGCAGCCGCTACCGACGACTCCCGCGGCCACGGCCGTGTCGAGACCCGCACCCTGCAAATCATCACCGCTGCACGAGGAATCGGCTTCCCCTACGCAAAACAAATCATCCGGATCACTCGTGAACGCTTGATCACCGCCACCGACCAGCGCAGCGTGGAGGTGGTCTATGCCATCTGCAGCCTGCCGTTCGAGCACGCCCGCCCTACCGCGATCATGACCTGGATGCGTCAACACTGGGGAATCGAGAACAGCCTGCACTGGATACGCGACGTCACCTTCGACGAAGACCGTCAAAGGGCACATACCGGAAACGGCGCACAGGTCCTAGCAACGCTACGCAACACCGCGATCAATCTGCACCGCCTCAACGGCGCCGACAACATCGCCGAAGCCTGCCGGATCACCGCTTTGACCGCCAACCGCCGCCTAGACCTCCTCAATCCACAATTCCCCAGCTCACAAGCCTGCTAATCAACAACGCCGGAGCCCTGCGGCGCCACCTAACCCGCCGTCCAACAACACGGGTCCATCTCTGTTGCCATCGATCAACGCGCGCCGCCGGGCATACCGGGAGGTTCGTCACGGTGACGCTTAGCTGGTGTGCCGACGAACGCCGGGCTTGGTGTGCGCTGGCGTGCACACCCCAAAAATCCCGCCCGACACGGACTGGGCCGACACCAGAGATGTCGCCGTCTTGCCCTATGTTGAGGCGTCCGACCAACTACAGATCGAGGACGCAGATGCACGACGACAACGCGGGACTGTCGGCGACCGAGCTGCTCGATCTCAATCGCGACTTGCAGGGCTCTCGCGCCATTCGCCTGCTCGCCACCACCAACCTCAGCCTTTACGCGACGCTCATGGAGCGCCACCTCAGCGACGGGGCGCTGCCTGAGACCGAGCTCGTCGTACAGCTCGAGCGCGACCTCGAAGACGTCAACGATCCGCAGCCCGGGCTCGCCCTGATCAAGTCCTGGGCCGCGCAGGGCTGGCTGCACCGCATCGTCGACGAGCGCCACGGCCAGAATGTCTGCTATCTGACCCAGGACGCTCGCCGGGCGCTGGACTTTCTCCGCGGCTTGCGTTGCCAGGACACCATCGCCACCGGCGGCTCGATTACGGGCATCGCCGCGCGCCTCAAGCAAGTGGCCGTCAAAGTGGATAACGACCCCGCCCGGATCCGCAAACACATCGAAGCCGAAATCGCCGCGCTCCACGAGGAGCTTGACCAGCTCGATGCTGGCCAGCGTCCCCAAACCGATGTCACCGACTGCTACGACGAGGCCCGCGCGATCGCCCTGCAGATGGAACACCTGATCACCGATATCGGCCAGTACGGCACGATGATCGAGCGGGCTACCTCCGCCCTCGATGAACCCATCGATTCCAACGCCGAGTACCGCGACCGCCAACGCCAGATGTACAGCGACTACCAGGCCGCATGGGACTCCCAGGGCCGCGACTCCCACCGCGCCTTCCTGCGCATGATCAACGACCCCGACCAACGCGCCGAGTTCGAGGCCGACGTCGCCGCCGTCGCCGAAGCCCTGCGCAGCCTCGACCCGGCCCTGCGCAAGGTCATGGCCGGCTTCTTCGAGCTCGTGGGCCATCAGATCGACGAAGTCGAGCGCATCCAGCAGCGCTGCGCCCAGCGCGTCAAACGCTTCACCGCGTTCGGCACCATGGAACAGAGCCGCGGTGTCGCCCGCCAACTCAACGAAGCCATCGCCGCAGCCCGCGCCCTGCTCAAGTCGTCGTTCACCGACTCACGGCTGGACATCGAGGTCCCGCTGGCGCGGCACGCGATCAGTTCCGTCGGTGCCCTCGGCTTCCGGATCGGCGACCTGTCCAACCCCAAGCCCGCCAAACCCGGCGACACCGAGGTCGACCTCACCAGCTTCGCCGCCTTCACCACCCAGGTCGACGCGCCCGCGATGTCCGACATGCTCAACCACGCGATCACCGCGGGGCCTGTCGCGCTACCCGACGCCGTCGCCATGCTCGACACCGCCTACCTGGGCCACGTCATCGTGCTGTGGTCCTGGGCCCTCAAACAGCCCAACCCCGACACCGCCGAGTCGACCGCCGTCCGCTTCCGCTCCCTGGACGGCCGTGACCTCGAAATCGCGGTACCTCGTTTGACATTTACCGAGCCCATCAACACCATCGCCGGAGTCAGCACGTGACCCTCCAAGACGATGAAGTCGACATCGACTTCTCCTCACTCCCTCAGGTCGACCAGAATGCCCGCCCACCGGTTCAGCGCCGGCCGCGCTTCGACGGCGACATCTCCGAACTGCCCGACCGGGCCTGTTGGGCCCTGCAGCACCTGCTACCCGCCGCTACATCAGCGCCGAAGCCGACGCCGACGTCTACAGTTGGGTGCTAGAATACCGCAAGGACCTGGCCGTCCGGCTCTCCGAACTCGACTTGCTGCTGCGCATCGTCGACGCCGTCGATGTCGCTTTTGTCGAACAGGCCCGCTACGAGTCTGCGAGGGGAATCAAGCTTTTACGCCGCGAGCCGCTCGGCACCTACGACTCGATCCTTGCCCTGCACCTGGCCCAGATGATGCGTGCCTCCGGTGGGCAGACCGTCCTGATCAGCCGTGAGGAGATGCACGGCCTATTCTCCGGGGTGCTCAACGACACCGACCGCGACGCGGTCTCGTTCGCCGGCCGCATCGACGGCGCATCGCCCGGCTGACCGGCCTAGAGATCCTGCGCAAGACCCGCGACGACGAGGACAGCTACACGATCAGCCCCGTCATCACCGCCGTGATGACTGCCTCGGTGATCACCGAGCTGCAGCAGGAGTTCGAGCAGCTGCTCAACGGCGGTGCGCCAGCAGAGGAAGAAGAACCCGAAGGTGACTGAACAGTTCCACCTGTCTCGGCTGCAGGTCATCAACTGGGGCGTGTTCGACGGCTACCACTCGATCCCGTTCAGCGTAGGCGGCGCACTCATCGCCGGAGCCTCCGGCAGCGGCAAATCGTCACTGCTGGATGCGATTTCGCTGGGATTCCTGCCGTTCAATCGCCGCAACTTCAACGCGTCCGGAGACAACACCGCCGCCGGGTCCAGCGCCGGGCGCCGCACTGTCGACAAGTACGTCCGCGGCGCCTGGGGCCAGCGCAGCGACGGCGGCACCAGCCGGGTGATGTATCTGCGCGGCGACGGCACCGCCTGGTCGGCCGTGGCCGTCACCTACGCCAGTGATTCTGGCCGCACCGTCACCGGCCTGGTGCTCAAATGGCTGACAGGCGAGTCCCGCAACGACTCGTCGAGCCGCTTCGTACTCGGTGACGGTGACCTCGACATCGAGGAAGTCTGCAACCGCAGGGCCTCCGGCCGTTTCGACGCAGGAGTCTTCAAAGAAGACGGGCGGTTTTCCACCAAGGTCGAATCGCAGTACCTCGCCCAGCTCTACGCGGCGATCGGCATTCGCGCGTCCGACGCCGCCCAGCAGCTGCTCGGTAAGGCCAAGTCGTTGAAAAGAGTTGGTGGGCTAGAGCAATTCGTCCGCGAATTCATGCTCGACGAACCCGACAGCCTGGCCCGGCTGCCCGAGGCGCTCAAGCAGATCGACCCCCTGGTCGAGGCTCGCGAACTGCTGGCCGTTGCGCAGAAGAAACGCAAGATCCTGGGCGACATCGAACAGATCCAGCAGCGCTACGCCTCGGAGTCCTCCGACCTCGGCATCATCGACCTCGTCGACGCGCCGATGGTGCGCGCCTACACCGACCACGCCCGGCTTGCGCAATGTCCCGCCCAGATCGCCACGCTCGACGGCACCGTCGACCAGCTCGAAAACGAATACGAGGACGTTACCCGCAGCCTCAATCTGGCCAAGGCCGAGGCGGATTCGCTCAACGCGCAGATCAGCGGTTCCAGCGCGAACATCGCTCCGCTGCAATCGCAGGTCACCGCCGCCGAGACCCAGGCCGAGCAGGTGGAGCGCCGCCGAACGATCTACGAGGACATGCTGGCCGCCCAGGGTATCGAAATACCCGACACCGCAGACGAGTTCTGGAACCTTCGCGAGGAACTGCTCGCGCAGGCCACCGAACTGCTCGCCAAGGTCGAACGAAACCGAGAGGCATCCACCGACGCCGAGTACGCGCAGAAGGCTGCCCGCATCGCCCGCGACGATGTCGCCAAGGAGCTCAAGCGCGTCGAACACGTCGGTTCGGCGCTGCCGGAGTTCGCGCTCGCGATGCGCGACCACATCTGCGCTGCAATCAAAGTCGACGCCGCCGAGCTGCCCTACATCGCCGAACTGCTGGATCTCAGTCCCGGCCAGACCCGCTGGCGCCTCGCTGTCGAGAAGGTGCTGCGCGGGGTGGGCCTGCGGCTACTGGTGCCCGACCAGCATTGGGAGAAGGTGCTGCGGTTCGTCAACGAGACCGACATGCGGGGCCGACTGCAGCTGCACCACGTGCGGGCGAAGTTCCGCGGCGCCGAACCTGCTGAGCCCGAGCCGAACACGTTGGCGGGCAAGCTTTTCCCCGTCGATCCGAAGCATCTTTGTGCCGCCGAAGCTGTCGACGTCATCACCGGAGCCGGCGACCATGTGTGCGTCGATACTCCCGACGTATTCTCGCGGTTCCGCCGCGCGGTCACCGACACGGGGCTGTACAAGGA
Organism: Mycobacterium ulcerans subsp. shinshuense; assembly: GCF_002355775.1. NCBI lineage: Bacteria > Bacillati > Actinomycetota > Actinomycetes > Mycobacteriales > Mycobacteriaceae > Mycobacterium > Mycobacterium ulcerans. Next base: position 2,582,938 of record NZ_AP017624.1, read on the forward strand.
CTCCGACCGGCTGGCCGTCAAGGATGACCGGCGACCGGTCAAGCTGTCCGAGTACCTCTACCAGGGCGACGTCACCGCGAAGATCAACGCGCTGACCGTCGAGCTGACGGCCGCCGAGGAGGCCTATCAGAAGGCCCGCCGCACCGCCGACGACATCGCCGCCCAGCGCCAGCAGTGGCGCGACCGGGCGGCGGCGTGCAAGGCGATCTGCGAGCAATACCCGCAGTGGAGTCAGATCGACACCGAGACCGCCGACGGGCATGCCGCGCGGCTGCGCGAGCAGTACGAACTGCTGATGGCCGACAAACCCGACATCGAGGCGCTCAACGCCCGCGCCGACGAATGCTGGTCGCAGATTCAGAAACTGATGACGCGCCGCGGCGCGATCCAGACGCGCCGCGACAGCCTCGACGAGCGGCGCACCCGGCTGCTGGAGCTCCAGGAGCGGCTGTCCCCGGCGTTCGTGTCCGAGCCGTTGACAGAGCTGCTGCAGCGCTACGCCGCGCAGCTGCCCGTCGCGCTAGAGCTGCTTGACCCGGAACCTCACCGCGATGCGCTGTTCGCCGCGATCAAGAAGGAACGTGAACAACTGCGTGAAAGCCGCCGTCGTTCCTATGACGAATTGGCCCGCATCCTGAACACGTTCGACACGTCGTTTCCCGATGCGATTCCGAATGACTCCGACGATTTTGACGAGCGTGTGCACGATTACGTCGCGCTGTGCCGCCACATTGACGAACGCGAACTTCCCGAAGCCTACGAGCGGATGATGCGGCTGGTCACCGAGCAGGCGCCCGATGCGATCCTCACGCTGCACCGTGTCGCCGAGCAGGAGGCGCGACGGATCAGCGGCCAGATCGAGCGCGTCAACACGGGTTTGGCGGCGGTGGAGTTCAACCGTGGCACCAGGCTGACGTTGCGGGCGACCCCGCGGCACCTGGTAGCGGTGGATGAGCTGACCCAGATCGTGCGGTCCATCTCGCGGCGCATCGCCGAGGTCGGGCTGGGCGACAAGCAGGCGATCCTCGACCAGTACGCCGAGATCCTCCGACTACGCAACCGGCTGGCCTCCACGGCGCCGGAGGACAAGGCGTGGACGCGCGACGCGCTCGACGTGCGCAACCGGTTCACGTTCGACTGCGCCGAATGGGACGTCGACACCGAGGAACTGATCCGCACGCACAGCAACGCCGGCGACAACTCCGGTGGCGAGCAGGAGAAGTTGATGGCGTTCTGCCTCGCCGGCGCGCTGAGCTTCAACCTGGCCAGCCCCGAAAGTGACAACAACAAGCCGGTTTTCGCGCAGCTGATGCTCGACGAGGCGTTCTCGAAGTCCGACCCCCAATTCGCGCAGCAGGCGCTGCACGCATTCCGCAAGTTCGGCTTCCAGCTGGTGATCGTCGCGACGGTGCAGAACGCCACCACCATCGAGCCCTACATCGACAGCGTGGTGATGGTGTCCAAAACCGAACCCACCGGCGGCAACGCGCGACCGGTGGCGTCGGTGGCGACCAGGACGATCTCGGAGTTCACGTCGCTGCGACAAGAGATGCGCAAGACGGCGGAACGAGTACCAGCCGGGGTGTGAGGAACACCGGACTGGTTCGGTGGCTGGTTGTGGCGCTCCGCGGATCTTCACGCATCGGTCTGCACGCAAACCGGGTCGAACGCTGACGCCGCGTCGTTACTCGTTGCCGTCCGTCTTCTCATCGGAGATATTGCGCCCGATTTCGTTGCGATCAGGGAGCAGGATTGGCCGTGTCGATCGGGTGACCACGGGTGGTTTGCCGTCGACGGATTTGACCGGGACGCTCGGCGGAACCGTCAAGCGGCCTTTGACCGGCTGGCCATTGGGCACGCCCGGGGCGGTCACCCGCTTTTCGGCCGGCTTTTCCTTGCTGCCCCCGGTGCCGCCGGCACCCATTGCACCCGGCGGCATCATGGGCATGCCGGTCGCCCCCATCGGTGTGGAGCTCGACGGTGTGCCACTCGTGGACATCATTGATGCGGGCTTGGTCGGCGCCCCGGCAGGAGTAGTGGGCGGCGATGACGTCGGCACGGGCGGCGGGCCCAGATAGCCCGTCGGGATGGTGCCACCGCCACCGCCTCCGCCGCCTGTGCCGAGCTCACCAGCTCCGCCGCCGCCAAGACCGGGTTCGCTTTCAAGACTGTCGACCAGCCTGGCCCCGTCCGCGGCCTCCAAGCCCTCAACGCCGGCGGATTGCTGAAGCGCGCCCATCAGCGGCTGCAGCGCGCCCTGCCCGGCCTGCAGCGCCTGCTGGGGTATTTGCGTCAGCGGGCCGAGCACACCGCCGAGCGCACCGCCGATACCCGATGCCATCTGCGGGATCATTTGGGCCATTCCGTCGGCGCCCACGCCTTGGAACTGTTGGGCGGCATCGGCCTCATTCGCCGGGAACTTCGCCGCGGCATCGGCCGCGTGGGCTCGGCGATCGGCATCATCGGCGGCGATCTCGCCGTTTACGGGTCCCAGATCGGCGTTGGTGGCCATGCCAAATCCCGCCATCGCAGCATCAACCGGTGACGTTCCGCCAGGGTGGACAGGTCCGGGTGCCAGCGGTATCGGCGCCGGCATGCCTGTCGCGTGGCCATAGCTTTCCGGAACGGAGTTGATGGTCATGTGGGTCTCCTCATTGACATCGCCGCCATTGCCCAGGCTAGGTGATAGTTCGCTGCCGTGCGGTTGCCGTCGATCAGGGCGTCAATGGCTGCCAGCAGCATCCAATCGGTGGCCTCGGCCAAATCATGGTGCGGGTATGCCGCAAGAACCGAACGGTGAATGTCGCTGGCCCTGTCGCGCAGCAACTCCGCCTCGTTGTCCGGCACCCCGTAATTGCGTGCGGCGGCCACCGCCACCACCTGCGCAACCCGGGGCAAGCCGTCGCGGCGACGCACGTGCTCGGCCAGCGTTGGCCCGAGTTCGTCGATCTCGGGAGCAATCCGCGCCGCGCGGTCCCCGGCCAGTTTCGGCGCGTCTCTTCCCGGCTCGCCAATGTAGCCGTGCGGTTGGTGCACTGCCGAGATGGTGACCGCACCCAGCAAGTCGGCCGCGCCGATATCACTGCGCCGCGTGGCCGGTTCCAGCAGGGTCACGTGCGAGGGCAGCCGAACATGGGGTGGAATCCAGCCGCCAGCAAGGTCGGTGACCAGCAGCGTGGTTCGTCCGTCGTCGCGTAGTCCGGCGGCCCACGATAGTCCCGGTTCTTGACGGGCCACCGCATCGACGATGCGACGCAAGCGTTGCTGCTCGGCAGATCGTTTCGCTGAGTCGCCAGTCACCGCCCCGGTGGTGGCAGCGGCTGTCGCGCCGGCCATCGACGTCGGCCCGCTCGTAGTTTGAGCCTGGGCGGCATCGTGGGCGGCGGATTTTGCGACCGGTGACACCATCGACCCACCGGCGGACGGTGACGATGAGGGTGAGGCCACCGGCGCGCCTGACACTGGGCCGGTCGGTGCTGAAGGGACGGCTGGCGGCGCAACGGTCGGTGGACGCAGATCAGAGCCGTAGGCGGGCAGCGGCCCCGCGGGCGCCCCGACCGCCGGTGCTACCGATCCAGTGACAGGGCCGCCGGCCATCATCGGGGCTACGGCCGTCACGCCGCCGGTCATGTCGCTGGTCGGTGGTGCCACAGGCGGAGGGCTTGTGGGGGCCGCACCAAGGCCTGCGTCTGGAACATGGGTGAAACCCGCACCAGTGGCTGGGACGGTCGAGGGGGGTATGAGCGGCGCCGCCGAAGGAGCGGTCGTCGGGGGCGGGGGCTCAGTGGCCGCGGTCATTGCGCCGGCAGATATGGAGTTCGCACCGGCTGCCGCCGGGGCGCCCGTCGACATTCCATTCGTAAAAGACTGAGCCAGGGACTGTGGCGATAAGGGGGGAGCAGACGTTGCAGGTGTCGAGACGCCGGGGATTGATGGGCCTCCGACGCCGACTGCGGGGGCACCGGGCTGGAGGGGCGAGGGGGCGGGGGGGAAGCCAGTCGGCGACGCTGGTGCGCCTGGCAGTCCCCGAATAGCTCCACCAAACGTTGTGTCTCCTGGTGAAGGCGTAGGCGCTACTACAGCAGAAGTCGAAGAACCGTGGGACGCAAGGGCTCCGCCGACAGTTGACGATGGCGGTGGCTCTGGCGCAATCTCGTTAGGGGCCGATGCGTCCTGCAGAGCCAAACCTAACGTTGATGATTCGGGCGGGGTGTGCGGTGGGGAATCCAGGTCGTTTTGGGTGATTGGGAGTGTCGGTGGTGGGCCGTCGATGTCCGCGCCAAGCTGACTCAGCCAGGTTCGCGCATTGCCGCCGATGGTTGCATCGAGTACCCGCTGCGTCGCGTCTATGATGTTGGACATCGTCGTTGCTGCCGCGTTGGCGGCTTCGCTGTTTCTCTCAGCGATAACGGCGTTCACCGCAGCAACTTTTGCTTCCGTTGGCCCTTTGCCGGACAGAATTCGGTCAGTCTCATCATTGCCCGAATGAGCGATGTCGCGCAGCCGATCACGCAGGTTGTTGACTGCATCGACTACACGGCCGCTCTGGACACTCTTAGTATCGCACTGGTCGCCGATAGCGGTGAGACGTTGTTCGCCCCGCCAGTAACGGTCCATTAGGTCGTCGGCGGTGCGGCCCTGATTTACTGCTAATTGCGATCGTTCGTTCTGGAGATCGCGCGCCTCGTTATGCTTGATTGCCCCCGCCCCGCGCCAGTAAGTAGCACCGGTCGCGGGTGCGTCTGGCAATGCGGGCCACCAAGCGCCGACCAGCCATGCAGACTACTTGCCGGGTGGTAGGTCAGCCCCCACCACAGGTCGCCCTCATTTCCGCATCCTTGGCGATGACGTCGTCGGCCGCTGCCCGCCATGCAGGATCGCCACGTCCAGTCGAAAAGCTCGCTACGGCATTTGCATTGGTGTAGGCCTCGGCCAGTGCAAAGGCGGCGTCGCGCTCGTCGGGAGCCAGCGCTGGGGCCGTACGCAGTGCTTGCTCCAACATCACCGCGCCATTCACACCAGTTACGCCGGCGAGCGCTGGATCGCCGCCATTGGTGTCGATCTGCACAGAACGCGCAGCCAGCTTGTACACCTCACACAACTTCTGATGCGCTGCGGCGATCTCCTCAGCTGTATATGTCGGCGAGGCTGTCGTTGTTGGGGCCGCGGCGGATCCTGCGTTCCCTGGGCGCGTGAGTGCCACAACTAGTGCTGCGGCCCCGAGCACAACACCCACTATGGCGATGATGGCCAGGGCGACGAGTGGCCACGTGCGCGGGCTTGCTACCGGCTGGGGAGGATAGTTCGGTACCCATTGCGCGGCGGGTGGGGGGTTAGTAGTCACGCCACAAGGCTATTCGTTGCCGTAAATGTGTTGCCGTGAGTGGAGCATGGGTCATCGTTGATGACCTTCGCGAGGATGCGTCGGCGGTGGTGGTAGCCAGAATCGAGCTGATATGTCGTCAGCCATGATATGAGCCTCCCGTCGCTGGCGCTGACCTTGCGGTCCAATCGTGGATTGGATAGGCGCATCGGGCAACTCACCTGCCCGTGTGGAGATATCGGCGGGTGGGTCTGCCGCACTGATAGGCGACAGTTTCGGCTACGCGGCCTGGATGGCGCGACTGATCATGATTGCTTCGAATCTGACGGGGGCAACCGGCCAAGAGCGACTTGCCGACGGCGGCGGTCGTAGGTGCGTTTCGGTCCAGGTAGCGATCGCGATGCGCAGGTGCTCGCGGGTTTCCCAGCGGCGGCGACCGAGCACGTTCTTTCGCAGGAGGCTGAAAAACGACGCCATAGCGGCGTTGTCGCCGGCGGCCTGGACGCGACCCATGGCGCCGACCGTGCCGACCATGTCGTGGCGGGCCAGAGCGTGGACGAATGTATTGCTGCGATGGTGGCTACCCCCGTGGATCGGTTGATTGTGCTGGCAACGCGGCCGTGGCGCCCCTTTTGTCGCCGTTTGAGACCGGGGGGAATACCGGTTCTAGCGCCGCACGTGAGAATTCCGCGCGTTGCTCCGCTGACGGTGAATCCAGAGGGACGCCGAGTAAGACGGCAACGGCCGACAGGGCACCTTCCGGCCATGTCTCGGAGCGAGGTGGGGCCTGCCGTTCGGGTAGCGGGTGGTCGTCGTGGCCTGGGTGAGGCCATTCCTGTCGCGGCCGATTCCCACTCTCGTGGCTGTTGGGCTGGCGACGATGTCGAGGACAGATGTGGTTGCCACACCTCCAGGAGTGCGCGAGGGGGCCGATGCTTCCGCAGTCCCTTCTCCGGAGTGCAGGAGCATCGAGTGAATGGCGACAACTCATGCCGTAAGGCAGAATTCGCGCGTGGCTCCTTTGGCGTCGACTCCGTAGGATGTCCACCGCGGGTGGCCCGGGTGGCTGCCGAAGAGTCGTCATCAGCGGCGCTACGAGGCAGGAGCCGGTACGTTTTCGCCGATATGGATGACCCAAAACCCCGGAGGGTGCAGTGCAGCTTCGCTACATAAGTATCCCTCTGCTGATCGCCGAAGCCGGTGGTGATCCGTGGGCGATAGATCAAAGCCTCCAAGCGGGTCGCCCGGCGCAGATTTCGGACCTGGGGGGGGCGTTTCATGCTGCCGGCCGGTGCACCGCGGAGGCGGACGCCGCGTTTGATCAGGCCCGGCGCCGCTTCGAGGAAGCCTGGAATCGGCAGAACGGCGAGCACCCGATCAACGACTCCGCTGAGGTGCAGCGAGTTGCTCAGTCGCTGGGCGCCCAGTCCCTGGAATTACCCAAGATCGGGGTGGATCTGGAAAACATCGCCGCCGCTTTGGCCGAGGTGCAGCGATCCTCGAGTGGGAAGATCGCTGGACTCGAGGGTCAGCTGCGGCAACTCGATGATGAGATCGGCCAGGCAGTGATGCTTGAGAGAAACCACCAGCTCACCGCTGAGGACAAGGCAGCACTGGATGCTTTCATGCACGCGTGCGAAGACGACGCGATTCGCGACACCCAGGCTGCCCTGGCTGAGCTGAATTCGATCCGCGACGGGTATTCAAATTTCCTGAGAACCGCGGAGAAAAGTCTGGCTGTCGACGGGTTCGACCCCGCTCGGATTTGGGGCGCCGACAATCACGAGCCGGAGTCGGCTGAACAAGCTGAACAAGACGTCCATGATGCACTCGCTGGTGACCAGGGTGCGGCTGGACGAGTCAATGCTGTACTGGGTTCTATCACCCCCGATCAGTTGGCGGGCAAGATTCCGTTGACCGCCGAGCAGGCCTCGGTGTTGAGCCAGTTGCAAGCTCAAGAACACGGCATGTCCGTTGAGGCGCTCGCGGCCGCAGAGCAGCGCCTGGGCGCACAAAGGGGCATGATCGCCGATTTTTGGCAGCTGATGAGCAACCCGAATATGAGCTTCCCCAAGACTCCGCTGACCGTCGGGGCCAAGCAGGGTTCCGACACGGTAAAAGGTGGTGTTACGCAATTGCCTGAAAGCGTCCAGCAGGCGTTGAATTCGCCGGGAGCACTCTTCACACATCAAATGAACGACATCGCCGGTATCGTCAAGGACGGGGACAAGGGCTTTCAGACGAATACCGAGTTGGATCGCGCAATGATTCACAAGGCATCGGTCATGATGGACACGCCGATCTGGCATGCCGACCCTGCCAGCCAAGGCCAAGACGTCGAACGCGATCCCGTTCTAGAGCCGGCGGTCTCCAATGTCCTCTCGGCGGTCTCGCCGGATCACCAGGTGGTGCATGACACCGTCACCGGAGCCGACCACGACAAGTTCCTGGAAAACATCACCCACCATTACTGGAAGGACAACGGCCAAGGTGTTGGGTCGCTGTTTTCCTGGACGGGAGACCCGGCGGTGGTGCAAGGTCCGCAGGAAGGGATCGCCGCCGACACCGCCCACGCCTACAGTTCATACATCGGCAACAACCAGCAGGAGTTGCTGCACCTTCCGGGGAACCACACCCTTGGCCAGGTGAACCCGAACCTGGTCCGCGATATGGCCCACGGGCTGGGGCCCTACGTCAACAACATCGCCGAGACATCTGGGGGATTACCGGGATTCGGTGATCCGCTGGACGGCAAAACCCTGTCTGGTGCGCTGCCGGTGGCCAAGGGTGTCTTCTCGGTGCTGAGCAGCGACAACGAGGCGGCCCAGTACTTTAACGGCCAGGCATACGTGCAGGCCGTGCTTCACGAGGGCGCCTTTGCCGCTGATCCCACGCATTCGGGTTACAACCAGCATCTGTACGACGCCGCGACGTTGCGGGCGCTGGTCGACGTCGGGGCCCACAACGGGTTTCAAGCCAACGAGGACAATGGCTATCACCAGGATGTCTCGGAATAACAGTCCAAGAAATCGGCATATGAAACGGGCTTACAAGGTCTCACCGCAGCTGGTGGCTTTGTCCCCGGGGTCGGCCGCATCGCTGGTCCTACCATCGGCGTCCTGGGCCAGAACCTGGAAAATGGCATCCTCGGGCCAGCACCGACCGCGCCGACCGAAAATCCGATACAGCCCATGTCTTTGGGCATGGCCGACCAGGAGATCCTCAACGCCATGCCCGGAACGGGACATACCGTCACCGGGTTGCCGCCCGGTTACATCGTCTACGACGACGACCACCCCAACGGGCGCATCGCGACGCTGGAAGAACTTGAGCCGCAGGGCGTTACCCCCGGTCAATACAGCAACGTCATTGGCCCCGCTTTGTCGCAGTCGCTCGAACCCAGGCCGCCCAGCGAGAGCTTGTCCCCGGATGCGGCGTTGGTCAGCCGCTACGACGATATCGTTGGTGTCCCGCACCCCGATCAGGGCAGGAAGTGATGCGAATCCGACCCGAGTTGCGAACCATCGCAGCGTTTTTGGCGGTTGCTGTGCTGTTGGTCGGCGGATGCGGTTCGGGTGGGCGCTCGGGTGAGGGTCCGGCCAGTACGTCTGCGGTGGCGCCGGCGGGCTGGCCTGCGGCGCTGGACGATTTCACTATGGTGTGGACGGCCGAACCCGGTATCGACGTTACCGCGTGGCCCGCGGTGGTGGTGCGTGCCTACACCGAGTCGTTCCTGCTGGCCTCCATCACCCGTGATGACAAGTATCTTTATCCGGGTTTTGCGCAGTCGGTTGATCCCAACAAATCCATCCACGATCCGATCAGCACACAGTTTCTGTGGCCCAAGACCGACGACCCGCGGGAGCCTCGGTGGGTGGGCACCCAGCGCGATCACATTCTGTCGGTGACGACATCCGGCCGCGACGTGACGGTAATAGTCTGCGAATACACGTTCGGCGTCGCCAGTGAAAGCTATTTGCGTGGAGGATGGTGGTGCGCGCATGTTGTAGGGCCAGAACCGTATTCGGGTATCGATAAGATGCGGATCACCATGACCGCTCCTGTCAAGCCTGTTGCGCCGCCGCCCGCCCAGCAGGGACCGGCGCGCGCGCCGTCGATCGATGTTTTCGCCGGTTGGAGGATCACCAGCCGCCAGGGTGGGTGGTTCGTCGCAGCTGGAGTGGGGTCGGACTGGCCGGGTGCTGCCGAAGACAGAGACACCTGTCTCGCGAAGGCGCCCCCGCACCCCGACTTTGTGCCCGGCGAGGAATATGACCGGTCGTTGTTTCCGACCCTGCCGGCGTCTCCCGGCTGGCCGTCAACGAGCGCGAATGCATGAGAAGGTCAAGCCTCGCAGCGTTTTTGGGGTGAAGGTTCGACGAGTACGCCTGCGGCGCCGCCGCGGGTTGGCCTGCGGCGCTGGACGATTTCACCCTGGTGTGGACGGCTGAACCCGGTATCGACGTGACCGCTTGGCCCGCTGTGGTGGCGTGCGTGTGCATCGATGAGTCCGGTTCGGTTGAGGTAGGGCCACTGAGCTGAGACGACGGGACGGTGGCGCCCAAGGCGGAGAAGACAGTTCCGGGACTACCGAGGTCGGCTCAGAACTCCGCTTACACCTTCCAACCGTCCTTGCAACACTTCGACAACATCTCTCGATGTCGGCGCGCTGGCGTGTCAAGGTAGCGCATGCCCGGCAGCCGATGGATGAAGGGCGCCGTCGTCATCGGCGTGTTCGGGGTGGTGTTGACGACCATCCCGCCGGTGGCCGCCGACACCTCCGGGGTGGTGGCTCCGCCCTCGCCAACCGCGCCGTGCGACGCCATCAGCCCCATCGCGGTCCCGTGTGTTGCGCTCGGCAAGGCCACCGATGCGTTCGGCGCCGAATGCCGCCGGGTCGGCATAGCCGACGCGCACTGTGTTCTGCCATTGGCGCACAAGGTAACTCAGGCTGCGAGGGACGCCTACCTGCACTCTTGGGTCCACCGCGTGGCGTAGTTCCAGTACGCGCTGCAGGACGAGTTGCCGCTACGGCAGGCCCAGTGGCTGGGCACCCACAACTCGTTCAACAGCCTCAGCGAGTCTTTCACGCCCTCGCATGCCGACTCGAACCAACAGCTTTCGCTGGCCCAGCAGCTCGATATCGACGTCCGTGCGCTGGAGTTGGACCTGCACTACATCCGGCGGCTCGATCTCGTCGGCGGACGTGGGGTGACGGTGTGTCACGGGCTCGGACCGGACAAGGCCAACCTGGGCTGCACCACCGAACCGGCCTTTGGCAACGTGCTACCCGAAATCGCCAACTGGCTCGGCACGCCGGCACATTCCGATCAGGTCATCCTGCGCTACCTCGAAGACGAGTTGAAGGACGCGCGCGCGTACGCCTCGGCGGTTGGCACCCTTGACGGTGTCTTGCGTCGTCCGGACGGCAGCAGCCTCATCTACCGACCCAACCCGGCCCAGCGCGCCGCAGACGGCTGCGTGCGGCTGCCGCTTAACCTGTCGCGCAATGACGTTCGCGGATCTGGTGCACAGGTTGTGGTGGTCGGCTCGTGTGCATCCGGGTGGGCGTCGGATGTTTTCAACTGGGACGGTGTCGAGGTGGAGAAGGGCTCCACCTCCGGCTACCGGGCCTACCCGGCTTGCGACGCCACCTACGGCGCGGGCACCTACGCCTCCAGACTGGTCCGCTACTACGAGGACTCCACTTTGGTCTCCGCCCTGGTCAAACCGACCCGGCCGCCGACGGATGCACTCGCACCGGCGAAAGCCAAAGCCATGATCGACTGCGGCGTCAATCTGTTTGGCTTCGACCAGCTGCTGCCAGAGGACGGACGGATCCAGGCGTCGCTGTGGAGTTGGGCACCAGATGAACCTCGCGCCGGCGCCGGCGAGTGCACCTTGCAGGACCGGGACGGACGTTGGGTGTCGGCGCCGTGTACCGACGCGCACCCCGCGGCCTGCGTGACCGCGGCGGGAACATGGGCGGTGACCTCGACGGCCGTCACGTTCGCGGGTGCTCCGTTGGCCTGCACCGCCGCTGGGGCCGATTTTGCACTGCCCCGATCCGGTGATCAGAACGCCCGGTTGCACGCCGTGTCCAGCTTGGCCGGGGGTGCGTGGGTGCGATACACCCTCTCGCCGGGAATCTGACGCGCGCAGGGTGGTCAGCGGCCCTAACGGCCAAAGAATCCCGATTGCTCCGTGCGGGTGTTGATGGCGCCGGAATCGTACTTGCCGGCGTACATGAAACCGGAGTTGTAGCCACCGCTACCCGAGTTGAAGAAGCCGACGTTGGAACCGCTGCCGCCAGCGCCCACGCCGGACCCCGCCACGCCGCCGACGCCAGGTTCGCGATCGATGAGCGGAAAGACTGCGCCGCCGCGCCCAATTCATCGGACAACCCAGCCCAGGCCGCCGACGCCTGCCACATCGGTCCCGAACCCGCGCCAGAATAGATCAACAATGAATTGATTTCAGGCGCCCGCATAACGTAATTCATTCCCAGTGAAGCCTTCCCCCGTGCACACCGATGCGAGTCGCCAATTCGGCGATCACGAAAGCCCATTTGCCGCAGGGGCAGAAACTTGGTTTCCGAAATCCGGGCTGATCCGCTCACGAACTGCGTCTGACAGCCGCCGGTGGTTTCTGAGTGACCCCCGCGTCATGACGACGTCGCCGGGGGAGCGGGCTAGTCGCCGCGGTCAAGTAGCGACGAGGACCCCAGCACCCGCTGGATCTCGACTTCGATGACCACCCGTCGCGGGTTGGGCCGGGGGGTGCGATAGCGCTGTGCGTAACGCAATTCCGCGTCACGCACGGCGTCGAGGTCGTTGTTCACCAGGGCATTGCCTTCCAGGGACAGCCACCGCGCACCATCCACTTGGCTGAGCACCGCGATCCCGCCCCGGTCGGCGTTGACCGCCTTCTGGGAACCGCTGGTGGTGATGACGCGTGCGATGTGGGTGTGGGGATCGAAGGTGAACCCCACCGCCACCACGTGAGGTGAGTTGTCGGCCCGTAGCGTGGTCAACATGGCCAAATGGCGCTCGGAGAGAAACGCCAGCGCGTCATTGGTAAGCCGGGTAGTCGTCTTGGCCATCGCTACCCACGCTAGCGCAGGCGATAATCGCAGCCGTGGACGACACGAGCGCAGGTCCGGTGGTAATTTTCGGCGGTCGCAGCGAGATCGGCAGTGAACTCGCGCGCCGGCTGGCTCCGGGGGGACGGTGATACTGGCGGCGCGGGGCGCCGACCAGCTTGACGTGCAGGTCGCCGCCCTGAAGACCGCCGGCGCGGCGGCGGTGCACACCCGCGAGTTCGACGCCGACGACGTGGCCGGCCACGGCCCGTTGGTTGCCTCGATCGTCGCCGATCACGGGCCGATCGGTACCGCGGTGCTGGCTTTCGGGATCCTGGGCGACCAGGCCCGTGCGGAGCGCGACGCCGAGCATGTCATCGCCATTGTGCACACCGACTACGTCGCTCAGATCAGTCTGCTCACCCACCTGGCGGCGGCGATGCGCACCGCCGGCCGCGGGGCGCTGGTGGTGTTCTCCTCGGTGGCCGGGGCGCGGGTACGTCGCGCCAACTATGTCTACGGATCGGCCAAGGCCGGCCTGGACGGCTTCGCCAGCGGATTGGCCGACGCGCTGCACGGCACCGGGGTGCGGTTGCTGATCGTGCGGCCCGGTTTCGTCATCGGGCGGATGACCGAGGGCATGGCCCCCGCACCCCTATCGAGCACCCCGGACCAGGTGGCCGCCGCCACCACGCGGGCACTGGCCAAAGGCCGGCGCACCGTCTGGATTCCGTGGGCACTGCGGCCGATGTTCTTCGTGCTGCGGCTACTGCCGCAATTCGTGTGGCGAAAGATGCCGCGATGATTGTCGTGGTCGGTATCGGCGCCGACGGCATACCCGGGCTATCCGATGCGTCGCGCTGCGAACTGCAAAGAGCCACAATAATTTACGGCTCCAAACGGCAGCTTGACCTGCTCGATGAGACGGTCACCGCCAGTCGTCCTGAGTGGCCGTCGCCGATGCTGCCGGCGCTGCAACAACTGCCCGCCGATGGACCCGACATCCACGTTGTCGCCAGCGGCGATCCACTGATGCACGGCATCGGCGGCACCCTCATCCGGCTGTTCGGCCCCGAACACGTCAGGGTCGTGCCGCACGTTTCCGCGGTGACGCTCGCGTGCGCCCGAATGGGCTGGAACGTGCATGACACCGAGGTGATCAGCCTGGTCACCGCGCCGCCGCACACCGCGCTACGCCGCGGCGGGCAGGCGATCATCTTGTCCAACAGCAAGGCCACGCCCTCGCAGCTGGCGGCGCTCCTGCATGCGCACGGCAGCGGTGACTCCGAATTCAGCGTGCTCGAACAGCTCGGCGGTCCGGTCGAGCGCCACCGCCACGGCACCGCCAGAAAGTGGGCCGCCGAGGCCCCCGTCGACGTCGACGACCTCAACGTCATCGCCATCCGCTATCTGCCCGAGGCGCGGGTACTGGCGCCGCCCGACGACGCCTTCGCTCACGACGGCCAGATCACCAAACACGGCATCCGCGCGCTGACCGTGGCGGCCCTGGCGCCGCGGCCGGGTGAGCGACTATGGGACGTCGGCTCGGGCTCGGGCAGCATCGCCGTCCAGTGGTGCCGCAGCTGGCCGGGCTGCACCGCGGTGGCTTTCGAGCGTGACGAGCGGCGCCGGGCCAACATCGAATCCAACGCGGTGTCCTTCGGGGTAAGCGTCGATGCGCGCGGCGAAGCGCCGCTGGCGTTCGAGGGCACCGCCGAACCATCGGCGATCTTCCTCGGCGGTGGCCTGACCCAGCCCGGTTTGCTCGACAGCTGCCTGGGCCACCTGCCCACGGGCGGGCGTCTGGTCGCCAACGTGGTCACCGCGGAGTCGGAAGCCGCGTTGGTGCACGCGCACTCGCGCCTCGGCGGCCAGCTGCGACGATTCCAGCACTATCAGGGCGAGCCGCTGGGGGGCTTCACCGGCTGGCGCCCGCAGATGCCGGTCACCCAATGGGCGGTGACCAAGCGATGACGGTCTATTTCATCGGCGCCGGGCCGGGGGCAGCGGATCTGATCACGCTGCGCGGTCAACGGCTGCTCCAAAGCTGCCCGGTGTGCCTGTACGCAGGCTCGATCATGCCCGATGACCTACTCGCTTACTGTCCGGTTGAGGCGAAAGTCGTCGACACCGGTCCGCTCACCCTCGAACAGATCATCACCGAACTCGCCGCCGCTCACGCCGCCGGCCACGACGTGGCCCGGCTGCACTCGGGTGACCCGTCGCTGTACAGCGCGCTGGCCGAGCAGTGCCGCCGACTCGACGCGCTGGGCATCGGCTACGAAATCGTTCCGGGCGTACCGGCGTTCGCCGCTGCCGCGGCCGCACTCAAGCGCGAGTTCACCGTGCCCGGGGTGTCGCAGACCGTCACGTTGACCAGGATTTCCACCCTGTCCACGCCGATGCCGCCGGGGGAGGACCTGGCTGCCCTGGCCAAGCCCGGCGCCACGCTGGTGCTACACCTGGCCGCCGCGCAGATCGATGCCATCATCCCGCAACTGCTGGCCGGAGGCTACCGACCCGAAACACCCGCCGCGGTAGTCGCTTTCGCCAGTTGGCCGCAACAGGCCGTGCTGCGCGGCACGCTGTCCGACATCGCCGCACAGATGCACAACGCCAACATCACCAAGGCCGCGGTCATCGTCGTGGGCGACGTGCTGGCGGCCGACGGCTTCACCGACAGCTACCTGTACTCGGTGGCCCGCCGGGGGGCGCATTGACGCGGCTATTGCTGCTCGGCGGCACCAGCGAGGGGCGCGCCCTGGCCGCCCGGCTACATCCGCAGGTCGACCTGGTCAGCTCGCTGGCCGGGCGGGTGCCCGACCCCGCGCTGCCGGTTGGTCCGGTGCGCATCGGCGGGTTCGGCGGTGTCGACGGGCTGCGACGCTGGCTCGTTGACGAGCGCATCGACGCCGTGGTGGACGCCACCCATCCGTTCGCGGCGACCATGACCGCCCACGCCGCCCAAGTCTGTGCCGAACTGGCCTTACCCCACATCGTCTTGGCTCGCCCACCATGGGATCCGGGGGCGGCCCTGGTGGTGAGATCCGACATCGAAGCGGCGGAATCGGTAGCACAACAACGGTTCTCGCGGATATTTCTGACCACCGGCCGATCCGGCACGGCGGCCTTCATCGACAGCGACGCATGGTTTCTGATTCGCGCGGTCACCGCGCCTGACGGCGCCTCGTTGCCGCGTCGTCACCAGCTGGTGCTCTCCCGGGGGCCATACCACTACGACGACGAGGTGAGGCTGCTGCGCGAACACCGGATCGACGCACTGGTCACCAAGAACAGCGGCGGCGCCATGACACGCGCCAAACTGGATGCCGCTGGCGCACTCGATGTCCCGGTGGTGATGGTGGCGCGACCGCGGCTACCGGCGGGCGTAAGCAGTGTCGGCACGGTCGAGGAGGCCGCCGCTTGGGTCGCGCGCCTGCGCTAGCTACGTCAGCCGGTTAGATCGTCGCGCTCGTTGTCGGCGAGCAGCGCGTCGCGCGCCCGGGCGACACGGGACCGGATGGTCCCCACCGGGCAGCCGCACACGGCGGCGGCGTCGGTGTAGGACAGGCCCAGCAGCTGGGTCAACAGCAGCGCCTCCCGCTGATCGGAGGTCAGCTGGGCGATCATCGTGGTCACTTCCACCAGGTCTTCGAAGCCGCGAGCGCGCCGTCCACGGTCAAGGAGCAGCTCGGGGTCCACCCCGTGTGCGGCGCGCGGCCGTGCTTGCAGGTGGCGGATGTGATCGGCCACCACCCGCCGTGCGATCGCCAGTAGCCAGGTTCGAGCACTGGACCGCCCGCCGAACCGCCGGATGGCGCCGATGGCGCGCAGGAAGGTCTCCTGGGTCAGATCGTCGGCGCTGCCCGCGTCCGACAGGTAGGCCACAAAACGCCACACGTCTTGCTGGGTGGCTTTGATGAACGCTTCGAATGCCCGCGCGTCACCATCCGCGGCCGCCAGAGCCAATGCTGTGACGGCCTCGTCGTCCGGTGACGTGGTCATGGGCAAATACCTTAACCGGGCAGGTGCGGCGCCCTACGACCGGCCGTCGTAGAGCGCCGCGGCGGGGCCGCCCCACGCCGCAGCGCCGGGGAAGCGACACGCTGAAACCGGGATCGTGGGACACTCGTTCGCGATATGCGTCCCTCAAACCCGCGGTCGGCGGTAAACCGGCGTCAGTTGCTAGCGGCGATGGCTGCGTTGGTCCCGCTTTCGGCATGCGCCAAAGCGGCCAGTGATCAACACTTGGCCTCGACGATGGCGGTGCCCAGCCCGGACCTCGAAAGCCGCTTTGCTGAACTCGAGCAGAAGTACGAGGCACGACTGGGGGTGTACGTGCCGGGAACCGACGCGACGGCGGCGGTCGAGCATCGCGGCGATGAACGATTCGCCTTCTGCTCCACGTTCAAGGGGTTGCTCGGTGCCGCGGTCCTGCACCGGTATTCGATTGCCCATCTCGGCACGGTGATCACCTACAACAGTGCCGATATCCGGTCGACGTCGCCGATCATCGAGCAGCATCTGGCGACCGGGATGAGCATCGGCGGGCTGTGCGATGCGACGATTCGCTACAGCGACGGCACCGCGGCCAATCTGTTGCTCCAGGACATCGGCGGTATCGCGGCCTTCAACGAGTACCTGCGGAGCCTGGGTGACTCGGTAAGCCGGCTTGATCAGATGGAACCAGAGCTGAACCGCAATCCGCCCGGAGACGTGCGCGACACCACCACCCCCCATGCCATCGCTATGGACTATCAACAGGTGGTTCTCGGTGACGCGTTGCTCCCCGAGAAGCGCGACAAGCTAATCGACTGGTTGGGGCGCAGCACCACCGGTGCCAAGCGAATCAGGGCCGGATTCCCGGCTGACTGGCGGGTGATCGACAAGACCGGCTCGGGCGAATACGGACGGGCCAATGACGTTGCGGTGGTGTGGTCACCGGGTGGCACGCCCTACGTGGTGGCGATCATGACCGATCGAGTCGGCGGCGGCCCCGAGGCCCCCTGGTGTGATCCGCTGGTAGCCGACGCGGCCAAGTGCGTGGCCGACGTTCTCGCACAGTGGTCTGCCTGAGCCTGCATTTGCCTGAATTGGCCGGCGGCGTGCGCTAGCCACATGTATCGGCATCGTCTTGGTTCGCTCCGCCGGCCTTCCTATATACCCTACGGGGTATGGTATAAATGGTCGTCGGGCGGATGTTGTGAACGAAGGAGGGGACGGGTGAGTTGGCGCATGTCAGCAACTGGTCGTCCCGTGTCGTGCCGGCATGCGTGGGGCGGTGAAAGTGGTGTTGACGTGGTCAGGGCGGGGCGTTCTTTGGGCCTGATGACCAACGCTCGCAGGGGCAAATGGCCCTATTCCACGCGACAGCGGGCGAGCCAGACTAATTCGGTGGCTAGGGGCCATGAGCGAAAGGAAACGTAAGTGTTCACCTTTCTGAAGCGGGCGTGGGTGCCGATCGTTGTTGTTATCGCGGTCGCCATCGGGGGCACAGCGGTCGATCGTCTTCGGGGTGTGTTCGGCTCCGACGAGATCTTCTCGTCGACCGGCAGCAGCGTGGAGACCATCGTGCCGTTCAACCCAAAACAAGCGACCTACGAGTTTTTTGGGCCAAGTGGTACGGCCGGCAGCGTGAGTTATCTGAACAAGAACGCCGAGCCCGAGGAAGCGGATTTCAGCACCCTGCCCTGGACCCGCGCGATCACGACGACAATCCCGGCGATCATCGCCAACATCGTGGCGCAGGGCAACAGCGACAGCATTGGTTGTCGCATCACCGTCAACGGTGACGTCAAGGACGAGCAATCCGCGCAGGGACACCACGCCCAGACCTTCTGCTTGGTGAAAGCAGCATGAGCGGCAAGAGCGGCAACGACCGCCCCCGATTCATGCGGATGGTGCGCGCGTTCGCGATACCGATCATCCTGATCTGGCTGTTGCTGACCATCGCGGTCAATGTCTTCGTGCCGCAAATCGAGTTTGTCGCAAGGGATAACGCGGTGACGATGTCGCCGCAAGATGCGCCCGCGATGATCGCCGCCAAGCGCATCGGCAAGACGTTCCACGAGTCCGACTCGGACAGCATCGTGATGATCGTTCTCGAGAGCGACAAGGAACTCGGCGACGCCGCACACCGCTACTACGACGGCCTGGTGCAAAAGCTGGAGGCCGACACCGAACACGTCCAGCACGTCCACAACCTGTGGGCGGACCGAATCACGGCCGCGGGTGTTCAAAGTGGCGGCGACAAAGCCGCCTACGTGCAACTGAACATCGCGGGAAACCAAGGCGGCACCCTGGGTAACGAGTCTGTCGACGCGGTGCGCGCCATCGTGGACCGGTCACCGCCACCTGACGGAATGCGGGTCTACATCACCGGTCCGGCGGCTTTGACCACCGACATGAACGAGGCCGCCGACAAGAGCATGTTCAAGATGATGGGCGTGACCGGCGTGGTCATCATGATCATGCTGTTCATCGTCTATCGCTCGGTCAGCACGGTGCTGCTGGTGTTGGCGATGGTCGGTTTCGAGATGGGCACCGCCAGGGGAGTCATCGCCCTGCTCGGGCACCACCATTTGCTGGGGTTCTCGACGTTCGTCGTGGCCATGTTGTCATCGCTGGCAATCGCGGCGGGCACCGACTACGCGATATTTCTCATCGGCCGTTACCAAGAGGCACGCCAGGCCGGTGAAGATCGCGATACGGCCTACTATTCGATGTTCCGCGGCACCTATCACGTCATCTTGGGCTCGGGGCTGACGATCGCCGGCGCAACGTTCTGTCTGCACTTGGCTCGGCTGTCCTACTTCAAGGCACTGGGCATCCCCTCTGCGTTGGGGTTGTTGGTTGTCATTGCCGGTGCGCTGACGGCGGCGCCGGCCATCGTCGCGGTGGCCACCCGGTTCGGCCTGCTCGATCCGCGACGGATGATCAAGGTCCGCGGCTGGCGGCGCATCGGTACCGCGACCGTCCGCTGGCCTGGGCCGGTGTTCGTGGCGTCACTGCTGATTGCCCTGGTCGGGATGATGGTCGTGCCGGGCATGAAGATCAGCTACAACGATCGCTACTACATCCCGCGTAACTTGCCGTCCAACGTTGGGTACGTCGCCGCGGAGCAGCATTTCAGTGCGGCGAGACTGAACCCCGACATCCTCATGATCGAGGGCGATCATGACATGCGTAATTCCTCGGACATGATTCTGCTGGACCGGATCGCCAAGGAAGTTCCGGGCACCGGGTATCGCGCGGGTGCAAAGCATCACCAGGCCCCTGGGCAGCCCCATCGAGCACTCGTCGATTCCGTTCCTGGTCAGCATGCAAGCGCTGCCGATACAACAGAATCTGAAGTTCATGAAAGATCGCACGGCCGACATGCTCAAGATGAGCGACGACCTGGGCGCCATGATCGCCTCGATGGAGCGCATGCAGGGTCTGCTGGGTCAGATGAGCGGCACGACGCACCGGATGGTCGGCGACATGGGCGAAATGCGGGTCACGCTCAACGAAATGCGGGATCATCTGGCCGATTTCGATGATTTCGCGCGACCGTTCCGCGGCTACCTGTACTGGGAACAGCACTGCTTCAACATCCCGGTCTGTTGGGCGTCGCGATCGGTCTTTGACGCCATCGACGGCGTCGACAAGTTCAGCGAGAACATGGACGCGCTGATCGGCGACATGAACGACGTCGACTCGATACTGCCCCGGATGCAGGCCGAGTTCCCGTCGATGATCGCGGTGGCAACCTCCATGCGAGGCACGCTGCTCATCCTGCACAGCAGCTTCTCGGGGCTTGTCACACAGATGTCGCGGATGACCGACACCGCTAGCGCGATGGGCCAGGCGTTTGACGCTTCCAAGGCCGACGACTACTTCTATCTGCCGCCGGAAGCGTTCGACAACCCTGACTTCCAGCGGGGTCTGAAACTGTTCTTGTCATCGGACGGTAAGGCCGTGCGCTTCATCATCACCCACGACTCCGACCCGGCAACTCCGAAAGGTATCGCGGCGGTCAAGCCGGAACTCAATGCCGCGCGCCAAGCGGTGAAGGGGACGCCGCTGGCCGACGCCAAGTTCTATCTCACCGGGACAGCGGCGATCTACAACGACATCCAAACCGGTTCCAAGTACGACATCCTGATCGTGGGAATCGCGGCGCTGACGTTGATCTTCGTGGTCATGGTGATCATCACCCGGGCCTTGGTGGCTTCACTGGTGATCGTCGGAACGGTGTTGCTGTCGTTGGGCGCCGCATTCGGGCTGTCCGTGTTGGTCTGGCAGCACATCCTGGGCCTGGACTTGAACTGGATCGCGCCGGTGTTCGGGGTGATCATTCTGTTGGCGGTCGGATCCGACTACAACCTGCTGCTCGTTTCGCGCTTCCAGGAAGAGATCGGCGCAGGACTGAAGACCGGCATCATTCGCTCGATGGGTGAAACGGGCGGTGTGGTGACCGCGGCCGGACTGGTGTTCGCCTTCACCATGTTGTCCATGGTTGCCAGCGACCTGCGCTCGATTGGCCAGGCCGGCAGCACGATTGGTCTCGGCCTGTTGTTCGACACCCTGATCGTGCGCTCGCTGATGACGCCATCGGTGGCCGCGCTGCTCGGACGCTGGTTCTGGTGGCCGCTGCGAGTGCGGCCGCGCCCGGCCAGCTACATGCTGGGCCCCTTCGGGCCGCGCCGGCTGGTTCGTTCCCTGCTGCTGGGCGAGCCCACAGATGTGGCGACTTCCCAGCCGGCTGGATACGGTGGTTCGCCTGAACGTTCTAACGGCGATCCGGCCACTGTCCCAGCAGCTGCTCCGGCGCCGGAGACGGGCGGTGCTGACGGGAGCGCTCGTTAGCTGGCCCGACAACCGAAGGAGCCAGCGCCGAAGTGAACGACGATCCGCGTGCCGACATCGTCTCTCGTCAGTACCAGCGGTGGGTCTACCCGCATCCCATCGAGGATTTGCCGGCATGGACCTCAGCCAACTGGGAGTGGTTCGATCCGGTGTACTCCCACCGGATTCTGTGGCCGGACCGGGCATACCAGCCCGATCTCGATATCTTGATCGCCGGCTGCGGAACCAACCAGGCAGCGATTTTCGCGTTCACGAATCGATCGGCGAAGGTCGTCGCCGTCGATGTCAGTCAGACTTCACTGGATCATCAGCAGTATCTGAAAGACAAGTACGGGCTGACCAACCTCGAGTTGCATTTGCTGCCAATCGAAGACCTGCACACGCTGGGGCGTGACTTCGATCTCGTGGTATCCAGCGGCGTCCTGCACCACATGGCAGATCCGCTGACCGGAATGAAGGCGCTGGCCGGTTGCCTGCGCCCCGATGGCGTGGTCGCGGCGATGCTGTACGGCAAGTACGGCCGCATCGGCGTCGATCTGCTGGATTCGGTTTTCCGCGACCTGGGTCTGGGCCAGGACGACGTTTCGGTGACGATGGTCAAGGAAGCCATCGCTCTGATGCCGCCCTACCATCCGGTTCAGAACTATCTGAAAAAGGCTCGGGACCTGACCTCCGATGCTGCCTTGGTCGATACCTTTCTGCACGGCCGCCAACGCAGCTACACCGTGGAGGAGTGCGTCGACCTCGTCGCGGACGCCGGATTGGTATTCCAGGGCTGGTTTCAGAAGACACCGTACTATCCGCACGATTTCTTCGTGCCCAACAGCAAGTTCTATGCGGCGGTGAACGCGTTGCCGGAGCCGAAACTGTGGTCGGTGATGGAGCGCGTGGAAACATTGAACGGCGTCCATCTGTTCATGGCCTGTCACCCGGATCGGCCCAAAGAGTCTTACACGATTGACTTTTCGGCCGCAGACGCGTTGGACTACGTTCCGGTGCTGCGGACGCGCTGTGCGGTGTCGGGCAACGAAATGATCTGGCCCGGTTTCCAGATGACGCCCAAGCCAGAGCAGCTGGCCTTCTTACGCAAGGTCGACGGCCGTCGCACCATTGGAGAAATCGCGGCCGGTGTCGCGCAAAGTGGCGAGGGCCCCGGGGGGCGGCATCGCCGAACTCGAGGAGTTCGGCCGCCACCTCTTCAAGTCGCTGTGGCGGCTGGATTTCATTGCGGTGGCGCTCAATACCGGCCCAGCCGGCTAGGGGTAGTGGCGGGGCGTGAACACCCGGTCGGTCGAATCAACGGCATACCACTGGGTTTGGGACGAGCCGATGATCAGCAGGCAGCGCATGTCGACGTCGGCTGGGTTCAGGTCGGCCAGGCGCACCACGCGGACATCCTCATCGGGTCCGGACACATTGCGGCCGATCACCACCGGAGTGCCTGGGTCCCGGTGTTGCAGCAGCAGCTCTCGCATCGCGCCGACCTGCCACGTCCGAGTCTTCGACGCCGGGTTGTAGATCGCCAGCACCAGGTCCGCCGCGGCGGCAGCGCCAAGGCGTGCCGCGATCACCTCCCACGGCTTGAGCCGGTCCGACAGCGAGATCACCGCGTAGTCATGTCCCAGCGGGGCGCCGACCCGACTGGCCACGGCCTGGGCCGCCGTCATCGCGGGAATGACCCGAACCGGCACCCCGGGCCACTGTTTGGCCTCCTCGAGCACGGCAGTGGCCATTGCGAACACGCCCGGGTCGCCAGAAGACACCACCGCCACCGCGCGCCCCTGCTCGGCCAGCGAGCAGGCCAGCCGGGCTCGGGCGGGTTCGTCGGTGTTGTCGCTGGGATGACGCCGCTGGCCGTCACGGACCGAAATCCGGTCCAGGTAGGGGCCATAGCCGATCAGGTCGGTCGCCCGTGCCAGATCCCGGCGGCTCTGTGGCGTCATCCAGTCCGTGTCGCCGGGGCCCAATCCGACCACGGCAACGGTGCCGGCGACCACCGTGCTCCGACGGCCGCCAGGCAGCATGGCCAGCGAAAAATAGGGCACGCTGGCTTCGTCGACGTCGGCGACTGGCAACACGCGCTGCCCCGGCGTGCTGGCTCGCTCCACGTAGAACGTGTCATCGAGCTGGCCGGAAGTCGAAAGTGCTTCGCGGACATTGTGATACGAACGTCCCAGCTTGAGCACCACGGCCGCGTCGACGTCGGCGAGGCGACGGGTCAGCTCGGCAACCGGCAGGGTGCCGGGCAGCACCGACAGCACCTCGTCGCCGGCCACCAGCGGGGTGGCGATGGCCGCGGAGGCGGCGCTCACCGAGGTCACCCCCGGCACGATGACGGCGTCGAACCGCTGGGTCAACCGGGTGTGCAGGTGCATGTATGAGCTGTAGAACAGCGGGTCTCCCTCGGCGAGCAGCGCCACGTTGCGCCCGGCATCGAGGTGCGCGGCAATGCGCTCGGTGGCCTGCTCATAGAAGTCCTCGAGCGCGCCGGCGTAACCGCCGGGATGATCGGTGGTTTCGGTGGTCACCGGATAGATCAGATGCTCCTCGATCTGGCCGGGCCGCAGATACCGTTCCGCGATGCCGCGGGCAATGCTGCGGCCGTGCCGGGCGCTGTGGTAAGCCACCACATCCGCCTCGCCGATCACCCGGGCGGCCTTGACCGTCACCAGCTCTGGATCACCGGGCCCCAGCCCGACACCCCACAGTGTGCCCCTATCGGTCATTCGCTGTCGTTCGCAATCGCGTTGACGGCGGCCGCGGCCATGGCGCTACCGCCGCGGCGGCCACCTACCACCAGATAGGACATGCCGCGCGGTCTGTCGATGAGTTCCTGCTTGGACTGGGCCGAGCCGACGAAGCCCACCGGACCGCCCAGCACCGCGGCCGGTGCTGGCGCCCCCTCGTCGATCAACTCGAGTAGCCGGAAGAGGGCGGTGGGTGCGTTGCCGATCGCCAGCACCGCGCCGGCCAGCCGATCCGCCCACAGCTCCACCCCGGCCGCCGAGCGGGTCGTCTCGCGTCGCGCGGCCAGCCCGGCCGCCCTGGGATCGGCGACCAGCGACACCACCTGATTGTCGGCGGGCAGCCGTGCGACGGTTATCCCGGCCGCCACCATCGAGGAATCACACAACACCGGGGCACCATCGCGTAGCGCGGTCCCGGCCCGGGTGACCACATCAGCGGTGTAGGCCACGTGCTCGGCGACATCGACCTGTCCGCAGGTATGGATCAGCCGTACCACCACCCGTGCGATATCGGCGGGAAACCGACTCAGATCGGCCTCGGCGCGGATGGTCGCGAACGACTGTCGATAGATCTCCGCGGCGTCACGGATGTAGTCGAGCACTCGCTCACCCTAAGACGTCAGGCTTTTCGCAGCAGCCGGTAGCCCTGCGCGGTGGCTACCAATACCTCACCCGCCAGCGGGCTCCCACACGCCCGCTCACAGCCGACGAAGTGCCGGTGCACCCCGGAAGCTGCGGCTTCGGTACGCACCGACAGCGCCGCATCCGCCCGAACATCGGCGGCCGAGCTGGCGCAGCCGGGGCTGCCGGTGCACGCGCTGACGTTGAGCCAGGGAGAGTTCTCGTCGAACACCAACCCCAGCGGTGCGAGCACCCGCAGTGCGGTGTCGGCGATGGCTTCATCGAGATCAAATACCAGCACCGATCGCCACGGGGTGATCGCTATCGGAGCCTCGATCGCGGCGAGGAACTCCGCGACGCGGGCGGGCAGAATCCCCAGCGGCACCGCAGCGCCCAGCGTGACGCGGCCGTCCCGTTGCGGTATCCAGCCCACCGGAGCCTTGGTGACGGCCGGAAATCGCGAGCCCGGCGCGGCGCCGGGAACCAGGACGCTCGGATCGATCAATTCGTTTACCCGCCAGAAGTTTCCGCGCATCTGGGTGAATCTCACGGCCAGCTCCGTGAGGGTTGGCACCACGTCGTCGGGGGCCAGCCGGACACCGGTGTCACGCCCGTCCAGCAGCACCGCGCATCCGTCTGCCAACACGTGCACACCCACATCGGCACCCAGCCCGGACACATCGGCGCGCCCGTCGTCGATGCTGAACCAGAACCGGCCGCCCAATTGCGCCAGCAGGGGTTCGGCGCAAATCGCGGCATCCAGCTCGCCGACCCACGACTGCAGGTCGGCCAGCCCGCCGACGCGGCCAGACAGTGGCGAGGCCACGATATTGCGGACCCGCTCATGGGTGGGTGACGGCAACAGCCCGGCATTGGCAATGGCGTCGGCCACCGCCATCACGTCGGTGATCGCGCGCAGTTGCAGGTTGCCGCGGGCGGTCAGCTCCAGCGTTGCCGATGCCAACTCGTTGGAGGCGCGGGCAAGCGCCGCCAACTGGTCGGCGGTGAGCCGGCCGCCGGGCAACCGAACCCGCACCAGAGCGCCGTCGGCGGCCTGATGCACTTGCAGCGCACCCGGACAGGCGTCGGCATCACGCGCACGGGTCACCTGCTCACGGTACGGGACGCAGCAAGCGCGCCGTATCAACCGACTCCGGGTGCGGGCCCCGAAAGTGGGGTGACCCACGCAGCGGCTCAGGCCAGCATGCGGCGAGCACGCGCCAGTTCGGGCAGCGGGCTATCGGTGGGCATCCGGTTGAAAGCTTCCACGAGCGCCTGGCGGGCGGGCCCCCGCGTAGTTCGAAATCATCAAGTGCGGCGCGCAATTCGTAGAGCGGGGTGCCCTGTCGGCGGGCAAGGTCCAGGGCGGCGGCCAGCTCCGAACTACGGGTGGCGGGGTCGTCCTGGGTATGTGCGCGCAGCCGCAACAATTCGGCTTCGTAGAAGCACATTTCGGTGCTACGGCCCAACGCGATCGCCTCTTCCAAGCGGGCGCGGGCCTGCTCGCGATGCCCAGCGGCGGCCAGCGCCTGCCCGAGGGCACCCTCGAACAGGGTGACGTACACCGTTAAACCGGCCGCGCGAACGGTCTGCACCAGTTCGGTTGCGCGCGCGATGCTCGCGCCGATCACGGCCGGGTCATCCGACCCAATCGATGCCAGCGCGTCGACCGTGGCCCGCAGCGCCGTACCCCACAGTGCCCACACCTCGAACCCGTGCCGCTGGGCGTGGTCGATCAGGCCGGAGGCCGCCGCCGCGGCGTGGTCGAACCGGTGGGCTTAGACGTCCACCCAAATCTCGAAGAACCGCGCAAAGCCGACGCTGAAGGGACCGTGCGGGAAGCTGAGTCCGTCGGCCCGCCGGGCGGCCTGAGCAACGTGGGCCTGTGCCGCGTGCAGATCGCCGTGGGCGATCCGATCGAGAGCCAGCACACCGTGTGCCATGGTCAGCGGATCTGTCGGCGCGAACCACATGGCCTCGATTGTGTGCTGGTCTGCGGCCAGCAACTCCTCGACGGCGCACTGTATCTGCGGGCCCGCGGTGGCAAACGCACCGCGCAGCCACGCTGCGATGCCGAGACAGATCTTGATCAACAACCCGAAGAACTCCCGCCCGTCGGTGAGGCCAGCGCGTAACGCCTCGAATACTCCGGTAGAGCGGGCCAGGTCGCCCACCGCGAAGTAATACCCGGCCAGGGCGAGCAACGTCTCGAAGACCTCGTCATCACGGACCTCGGCCCCGCCCAACCGCAGGCAGCACTCGAAGTCGGTCGCGGTGGCGCGATTGAGCGGGCCCTCGGCAACGCTGGCGAGAAACCCCCGTTCCAGCCGCACCGCCATCTCCCGCAGATCGCGGGCGCGCTCGGCCCCCTGTCGATCGATCTGCGTGAGTGCGTTTGTCAGGTAGCCGCGGGCCTCGCCGACGGCGCCGCGGCGTCTGGCGGCGGTGGATGCCCGCTGGTACGCCGATACGGCCTCGCCGTGGTTCTCGGCCCGCTCGTAGTGTGCGGCCACCAGCTGCCAGTCGGGTTCGCCGCGCGCCCCGCCGATCAAGGCGTTGGCCACCTTGGAATGCAGTTCGCGGCGGACGCTGGGCGGTGCCAATTCCGCGGCTACCTCGCGAAGCAACTCGTGGCGGAATCGCCAGCCGTTGGTACCCCACGGCTCGAACACCTGCGCATCCTCGAGTTCGCCCAGGACATCGTCGAGCGCGTCGTCACTCAGGTCGACCACCGAGGTCAACAAGCTACGATCCAGGTGGCGGCCGATGAGCGCGGCGGCCTCCACGACCGGGACGACGTTGGCGCTCGCGCGCAGCCGGGCCAGCAGGGGCTCGTAGAGGCCCTCCGGAACTCCGCTGGTGCGCAGGCCGGTGACGACCTGCTCGATGTAGAACGGCACGCCGTCGCAACGGCCAGCTATCGCCGCGCGATCGTCCGAGGACAGGCCGGGATCCAGAGCGTCGATCAGGGTATCGGTCTGTTCCTGGGTCAACGGCTTCAACTCGATCACTTC
Source organism: Mycobacterium ulcerans subsp. shinshuense (assembly GCF_002355775.1). Lineage (NCBI taxonomy): Bacteria > Bacillati > Actinomycetota > Actinomycetes > Mycobacteriales > Mycobacteriaceae > Mycobacterium > Mycobacterium ulcerans. The sequence continues at coordinate 2,610,574 of NZ_AP017624.1, forward strand.
GACCGGCCACTGCCGCGGAAGCCAGTCGCCGGGGCGTCCGGTGATTACCAGCAGTAGTCGACCGGTTCCGTTGGCCAGCAATGAGCCGAGCATCTCGATGGTCGACGGGTCGAACCAGTGCGCGTCTTCGGCAATCACCAGTCCGGCGCGATCACCCACACTGGCCAGCACATAGTCCTGCACCGCTTGCTTGATCAGTTCGTAGAGCCGGCGGCCTTCGGCCGGCGCCGGCTGATATCCATACTCGGCTGCGATGCTCAGTACCGGCGCCAACAGCGGCACCGTGGTCAGCGGATCCAGACCACGAGCGCTGACCTCGGCTTCCAGCAGCCGTAGCCGCTCGTCCTGCGGGGTGAGCCGGCTGATGCCGCTGCGATGTTCCAGCAAGGTGCGGATGGGGTGCAGACCGGCGTCGGCGTGCAGCGACGATCCAGCCAACTCCAGCACCACCGCCCCCGAGTTCTCGGCGATCCCGGCGGCCGCGGCCGCCAACCGGGACTTCCCGATCCCCGGCTCGCCCCACAACACCAGCCCGGCAGTGGCGCGAGTGCCGGCCTGAACATCTGCCCAGTTGTCTTGCAGCCGCGCGACCTCGCGGTCGCGCCCCACCAGGGGCCCCCGCGCGGATCTGGCGGCAGTCTCCCGCTCGCCCAGTACCCGGTGATGCACGATCGGCTCCACGACTCCCTTGACCGCCGCAGCCGGGCACTCCTGCAGCTCGAAGGCGCCCTGAAGCAACGGCGCAACGACGTCGGAGACCACGACCGCTCCGGGTGGGGCCAGGCCCGCCACGCGCGCGGCCAGGTTGGCACCGAGTCCGTAGACGTCGTCTTGGCCGGTGTCCAGATAGACGAGCCCGCGATGAATCCCCACCCGGGCCGCAAGCTGACTCCCGACGCGGCGGCGCAGCTGTTCACCGAGGCGGGCCACCTGGTGGCTGATTTCCAAACCCGCCCACACGGCGCGGCGCGCATCATCCTCATGGGCTTGGGGGTAGCCGAATACCGCCAGCAGCCCCTCGCCCTTCGGCGAGCCGATGTGGCCGCCAAACCGGTTCGCGATCTCCAGCACCAGGTCTCGATAGCGGCCCACCAACAGCCCGTAGCTACCGGGCTCCAGTCGGGTCGAAAGAATGGTGGCGTCGACCAGGTCGGCGAACAGGATGGTCAAGCGGCGGATCTCACCGCCGGTGCTGCGCAGCGTCAGCAGATCCTCGGCATCGGCGTTGCCCAAGTCGACGGCAAGCACCTGCCCGGCCAGCTCACTGGCGGCACCTCGATCACCACGGTTGATCGCCGCTACCGCCTGATCCAGCAATTCATCGATCGACGTCCCAGCTGGATGGTCAACGTCGTCGTTCGCCGCACCGCGCGGCCTGGAGTCGGGCATCGCCAACAATCGTGTCACCGTCGGCGGGTGATCGGGGAAGGAAAATGCCCCGGGCCGCGCTGCTCCGACGCCGGGTGCCCGATCGCGCCACTTCACGCCGATGCGGGTAGGTGACACGATATTGACGTGAGCGAGGGTCAGCCGCGCCCCGAGCAACCCAACCGCGCCGCTGGGTCGCTCGACGAGCTGCTGGACCGCGCCGTGCTGGCCCTCAACCGGGGCGACCGTGGTGTGGCTGATGCTCTCGCGCAGCAGGTGCTGGCGGTCGAACAGGGAAACATCGAGGCCCGGGGCGTGCTGGCGGCGGCCCCGGGCGACGGGGGCAAGATCCGGCGCTTGACGATCGTGTTCGCCGACCTGGTCGACTCCACGGTGCTGTCGACCCGGCTGGATCCCGAACCGTATCGGCTACTGGTGGGCGGCTACCGCGATCTAGTCCAGCGAATCGTGGGCCGCCATGACGGGCGCATCGCCTCGACCAAGGGGGATGGGCTGCTGGTGGTTTTCGGGCATCGGGCGGGGCAGCACAACGACGCGCACCGTGCCGTGCGGGCGAGCTTGGAGATCACCCGAGAGGTCGGCAAGCTCAGCGACTACGCGCAACGCCGATTCGGCGTGGGGATCGCCGTGCGAGCCGGGGTGCATCGCGGGCTGGTGTACTCCGACATCACTCGAGACGACGTTTACGGGCTGGCCGCCAACGTTGCTACCCGGGTGTCCGGCCAGGCGCCGCCGGGCGCCGCGGTGGTCTCGCACACCGTTGCGGCCCTGGTACGTGACCATTTCGACTTGGAGGGGTGCGCAGCTGTGGCCATGGCAGAAATCGATGCGCCGATCACCCACTTTCGAGTGCTGGGGGAGCGGACCGGGTAAATCGGAACTACCGAGCCCAGATCGGCAACTAGCGGTTGTCGCGGGCGGTTAGTCCCCGCGAAGCACGGTGCTGTGCTGCCCCCGGCTAGAACCGGCGTGGAATGCGGCCCAGCACACGAAGCCAGCTCCGGCGCGCGGTGTCGTGCCACTTCAGCGACGCGGGCACGGTGCGCCAACCCTGTTTGATGGTGGTCCGCAACGCGCGATAGCTTGCCTCGTCGACGCCGGACCACCCAATCCCGAAGCGCTCCCGCACAACCGGAGGCAGACCGCCAAAGATGACCAGGCGCATCGGCGTTGCCAGCGCGGTGCGAACCGGCATCGTGGGCAGCAGGGCGTCCATGATCGGGCGCAGCAGCGGAGTGCTCGGATAATCCGGCGAGGTGCTCATGTCGGGGATCGCCGTGCGCTGGATGAACTCGATCAGAAAATCCGAAGCAGCGTTGGGCTGCAGCACTTCGGTGCAGTAGCGCTCGTATTCACGGTTGAAATCAGCCAACGTCGGGGGCAGCACCGAGTCGGTCATGCCGTATCGCCGGTACCATTCGCAGCCCTCGAGGTAAAGGCGTTCGCGTTCGCGATCGGTCGACCGGTGGACATCCCAGTGCTCGGCGAGCCGGTGCACCATCATCTGGAAGGTGGCGTGTGCCCACCAGTACGTCTCGGGTTTGAGTGCGTGGTAGCGCTGCCCGTCGGGCAGTTGGCCCTTGATGTCGCGGTGGAAGTCGCGCACCCTGATCCCGGTCGCGTCCGCATCGGGTCCGTCGTAGATGGTGCCGAGAATGCCGGGCAGTGAACGGAATACCCGGTCTACCGGATCGTCGAAAAAGTTCGAGTGGTCGATGAGCCCTTGGCCGATCGCGGGATGCATCGTCTGCATCAGACCCGCCGTACCGCCCTCGAAAGCGATTCGCATGTCGCCCGCCCAGCGCCAGAGCAGCGACTCGGGCCCCAGGTCGACGCGAGTGTACACCGGGGTCACGAAATGCCGGTCCGCCGGGTGTAGACGTCGTGCTGGTCGCGTCGCAGATCGGTGGTGAAAACGCGCCCGGACCCCAGCGCGCGGCCAAGCGCCTCCGCCAGGCCCAACGGCATCAGACGCTGCGCCCACAGCGTCACACCCAGCGAACGAGGCACGGCCACATGGGGTTCCGGCTTCGCAATCACGCCGACGACCGCCCGCGCGACGTCTTCCGGCTCGGCATTCTTGAAGCCCTTCGCATGTCCGACACCGGCGACCATTTCGGTATTGGTCAGCGTCGGCATGATCACCGAAAAATGGACTCCCTTGCCGCGGGTTTCCATTCGGACCGCGTCGGTGTAGCCGACCACGGCATGCTTGGTGGCGCAGTAGGTTGCGATGCCTTCGGTGGGCAGCATGCTGCCCACCGAGCCGATGTTGATGACGTGCCCGCGGCGTCGGGGCAGCATCCGCTGCGTGGCCAATTTGGTGCCGAGGATGACGCCGTGGACGTTCACGTCGAACAGGCGGTGAGTGGCATCGTCAGGCTCATCGACCGCGCTGCCCACCGAGATCAAACCGGCGTTGTTCACCAGGACATCCAGTGGCCCAACTTGTCCTCGACGGTGTCGAGGAAAGCGGTGAACGACTGCCGGTTTGTCACATCCAATCCGCAGGCCAGCGGCAGCCCGAGCCGGTCGCCGGATGATTTGGCCGTGGACTCATCGATGTCGCCGATCGCGACTTTGGTGCCCAAGCCGTGTAGCGCCGTGGCGATAGCCAGACCGATTCCGCGAGCCCCACCGGTGATGGCGACGACTTTTCCGGCAACCGAAGATGTCATCGCTACACGGTACGACTTGGCGACTGTCCCCAGGAACCCACACCAACGGAGGGATCCGCACCGGCGCCGCCAGTGGCCGACGCAACCGTGCCGAATGCGCTGGTTTGCTTGTGCGGCGGAACTTTTGCGCTGGCAGAGAGCGGCGCGAGTAGAGTCGCTGGGATGGCGGGGCCCTCGGCGAACGAGCGGATGCTTGCCGGGGTTGCCGCTACGTCCGTCGCGCTCGGTGTCGCCCAGGTGGTCAGCATCCCGTTTGGGACGCGCGCCGACGAACGCACGGCGGTCGGCTCTGCGGTCATCGATATCACCCCGGGGCCGATCAAAGAGTGGGCGATCCAGGCCCTCGGTCCACTGGACAAACCCTTCCTAGCCATCGTGGTGCTCGTAGTGATCGCGACATTGGCGGCGCTGGCCGGGACCCTCGAGACCCAGCGCCGCCCGCTCGGCAGCGCCGTGATCGCCGCGGCGGGTGTTCTCGGCTGCGCCGCCGTGCTGTCGCGCCAGGGTGGGACCCTCCTGGACACGATTCCCACCATCGCGGGCGCCGCCTGCGGTGTGCTGCTGCTGCGCGTGCTGATGCGCCGGTTCTGGCCCGACGCAGAGGATCCGAACGGCAGCGGCGACCAGTCGGACGCCGGCCGGCGCAGGTTGATCATGTTGGGCTTGCTGGGATTCGGAGTCGTAACCGGGGTAACGGGTGCGGTCCTCGTGCGCCTGGCGCATTCGGTGGCGGCCGACCGCAAGGCATTCACCCTTCCCCAGCCAGGAACAACGGCGCCGCCAATACCGGCCGATGTGCAACCGAAAGGTGTTGCGCTCCCGGACTTCATCACACCTAGCGCCGACTTCTACCGGATCGACACCGCACTTGTTGTGCCGCAACTCAGCCGCGGTGACTGGCGGCTGCGCATTCACGGCATGGTGGACCGCGAAATCAGCTACACGTTCGACGACCTCACCCAATTCGACGTGGTCGAAACGGTGGCCACACTGACCTGCGTATCCAATCCGGTTGGTGGAAACCTCATTTCAACGGGCATCTGGACGGGATACCGGGTCGCGGATCTGCTGTCGGCCGCCGATGTGCACAAAGACGCCGATATGGTGCTCTCGACTTCAATCGACGGGTTCACCGCCGGTACTCCGGTGCAGGCCCTCACCGACGGCCGTGAAGCGCTGCTAGCGCTGGGCCTCAACGGCCAGCCCCTGCCGGTCGAGCATGGCTACCCCGCCCGCCTGGTGGTGCCCGGACTTTACGGCTACGTGTCGGCAACCAAATGGGTGGTCGAGCTGGAGCTGACCCGGTTCGACAGGGCCAAGGCGTACTGGACGCGGCAGGGCTGGGCCGCGCGGGCGCCGATCAAGACCGAGTCGCGGATCGATGTGCCGAAAAGAGGTCAGAAGGTGCCGGTGGGGCCCGTGGTGTTCGGCGGTGTCGCATGGGCGCAGAATCGTGGCGTGCGGGCCGTGGAGGTCCGTATCGGGGACGGCGGGTGGCAGCGCGCTGAACTGGGCGCGAGTTATTCCAATGCGACGTGGCGGTTGTGGAGTTTGCCTTGGCAGGCCAAAAGCCCCGGGACTCACACCATTACTGTGCGGGCCATCGACAACACCGGGGCGGTGCAAACCGAAGATCGGGCCGATCCGGTTCCCGATGGCGCTACCGGCTGGCACACGGTGACCTTCACCGTGGTGGACAAGTGAGGTCTATTTAGACGACATCCTGCGTCAACTGATCACCGCGATCACTATGCCGACCAGCGCAGTGATCGGCCCGATGACAGACCAGGTGGTGGTGTTGCTCATCGGGCTGCCGCCGAGCACTCCGAATCCCTGCAGTGCCCAGATCGACCCGAATAGCGCGATGATCAGCCCGACCGCGAAGGTAACGACGAAACCCCTGCTCATATGGGAACCCTACGTGCCGATTCGTCGCCATGAGGGCGCTGCGGTACGAATGACTGGTGGCTGAGCCGACCATCCTGCTGTTGTCGACGTCGGATACCGACCTGATCTGTGCCCGATCCAGCGGCAGGGCCTATCGGTGGGCCAACCCGGCGCGGCTGTCCGATCTGGAGCTGGCGGACCTGCTAACCGACGCCGCGATCGTGGTGGTGCGGATTCTCGGCGGCTACCGGGCCTGGGAGGACGGCATCGAGGCCGTGTTGGCCGCCGGCGTCCCCGCGGTCATGGTCAGTGGAGAGCAGGCCGCTGACGCGGAGTTGATGGACCGTTCCTCGGTCCCGGCGGGTATCGCGCTGCAGGCTCACATCTACCTGGCGCAGGGGGGCGTGGACAACTTGCGCCAGTTGCACTCGTTCCTTTGCGACACCGTGCTGATGACGGGCGTTGGTTTCGGTCCGCCGGTTGCCATCCCGTCCTGGGGGGTGCTGCGGCGACCGGATGCCGGCAGCGCCGGTCCCACCATTGCCGTGCTGTACTACCGCGCGCAACACTTGGCCGGCAACACCGCCTATGTGGAGGCGTTGTGCGCGGCGATCGAAGCCGCGGGCGGACGTGCGCTTCCGGCGTACTGCGCCTCGTTGCGCACCGCCGAGCCGGAGCTGCTGACAACGCTGGGTAGTGCCGATGCCATGGTGGTCACCGTGCTGGCCGCCGGTGGGGTCAAGCCGGCAACCGCATCCGCCGGCGGTGATGACGACAGCTGGAACGTGGAACACCTCGCGGCCCTGGATATTCCGATTCTTCAGGGGCTGTGCCTGACCAGCCCGCGGGCGCAATGGTGCGCCAACGACGACGGACTGTCCCCGCTCGACGTCGCGACTCAGGTCGCGGTACCGGAGTTCGACGGCCGCATCATCACAGTTCCGTTCTCGTTCAAGGAGATCGACGACGACGGCCTGATCGCCTATGTCGCCGATCCGGAGCGCTGCGACCGGGTCGCGGGCCTGGCGCTGCGGCACGCGCGACTGCGCGGCGTTGACCCCGCCGACAAACGGGTGGCGTTGGTGTTCTCGGCTTACCCGACCAAGCATGCGCGCATCGGCAACGCGGTCGGCTTGGACACCCCCGCCAGTGCGGTGGCGCTGCTGCGGGCCATGGGCGAACGTGGGTACCAGGTGGGCGAGCTGCCCGGTGTCGAAGCGGCCGATGGCGACGCGCTGATCCACGCGCTGATCGAGCGCGGCGGCCAGGATCCGGACTGGCTCACCGAAGGTCAGCTTTCCGGTAACCCGATCCGGGTATCCGCCAAGGACTATCGGCGCTGGTTTGCCACGCTCCCATCCGAGCTGACCGATGCGGTGACCCAGCATTGGGGTCCGCCGCCGGGGGAGCTGTTCGTCGACCGCAGCAATGATCCGGATGGTGAAATCGTCATCGCCGCGATGCAGTCGGGCAACCTGGTGTTGATGGTGCAGCCGCCACGCGGCTTCGGGGAAAACCCGGTGGCGATCTACCACGACCCGGACCTGCCGCCGAGTCATCACTATCTGGCCGCCTACCACTGGCTGGATGCGGGCTTCGGGGCTCATGCGGTGGTGCACCTGGGCAAGCACGGCAATCTGGAATGGTTGCCGGGCAAGACGCTGGGCATGTCGGCGGCGTGTGGATCCGATGCCGCGCTGGGCAATCTGCCGTTGATCTATCCGTTCCTGGTCAACGACCCCGGTGAGGGGATCCAGGCAAAACGGCGGGCACACGCGGTTCTGGTCGATCACCTCATCCCGCCGATGGCCCGCGCCGAAACCTACGGTGACATCGCCCGGCTGGAGCAGTTGCTCGATGAGCACGCCAACGTCGCGGCGCTGGACCCGGCCAAGCTGCCGGCCATCCGTCAGCAGATCTGGACGCTGATCCGGGCCGCCAAGATGGACCACGACCTAGGGCTGACCGAGCGCCCGGAAGAGGACTGCTTCGATGACATGCTGCTGCATGTCGATGGTTGGCTCTGCGAGATCAAGGATGTCCAGATCCGCGACGGCCTGCACATCCTCGGGCAAAAGCCAACGGGGGAGACCGAACTCGATCTAGTGCTGGCCATTCTGCGGGCCCGCCAGCTGTTCGCCGGTGCGCAGGCGCTACCCGGTTTGCGCCAGGCACTCGGCCTGGCCGAGGACGGCACGGACGACCGTGCGGCAGTGGACCGGCTCGAGGCGGCCGCCCGTGGTCTGGTGTCCGCGCTGCGGGCCGCGGACTGGGATTGCGCTGCCGTCGAACAGATCACCGACAATCCCGAGGCGGCGGCGGTGCTGCGGTTCGCCGCTACCGAAGTGGTGCCGCGGCTGGCCGGGACGGAAGCCGAGATCGACCAGGTGCTACGTGCCCTGGACGGACACTTCATTGCCGCGGGTCCGTCGGGGTCGCCGTTGCGCGGTCTGGTCAACGTCTTGCCGACCGGACGTAACTTCTACTCGGTGGACCCCAAGGCCGTACCATCCCGGCTAGCCTGGGAAGCCGGTGCGGCGCTAGCGGATTCACTGTTGACTCGATACCGCAATGACCACGGGCGGTGGCCGCAGTCGGTGGGGCTGTCGGTGTGGGGCACTTCGGCGATGCGCACCGCCGGTGACGACATCGCCGAAGTGCTCGCGCTGCTGGGCGTTCGGCCGGTGTGGGATGAGGCGTCCCGGCGCGTGGTGGACCTGACTCCCATTGCACTGGCCAAGCTGGGCCGGCCGCGCATCGACGTGACGGTCCGGATCTCCGGGTTCTTCCGCGACGCGTTCCCGCACGTGGTGACGATGCTCGACGATGCCGTGCGGCTGGTGGCCGAACTCGATGAGCCGGCCGAAGACAATTACGTACGCGCGCACGCCCAGGCCGACCTGGCTCAGCACGGCGACCAACGGCGATCCACCACAAGGATTTTCGGCTCCAAACCGGGAACCTACGGCGCCGGGCTGTTGCAGCTGATCGACAGCCGCAACTGGCGCGACGACGCCGACTTGGCGCAGGTGTACACCGCCTGGGGCGGATTCGCGTACGGACGCGACCTGGAGGGCCGCGAAGCGGTCGACGACATGAACCGCCAATACCGGCGCATCGCCGTGGCCGCCAAGAACACCGACACCCGAGAACATGACATCGCCGATTCCGACGAGTACTTCCAGTATCACGGCGGCATGGTGGCCACCGTGCGTGCCCTGACCGGCCAAGCGCCGGCCGCCTACATCGGCGACAACACTCGCCCCGACGCGATCCGCACCCGAACACTGTCGGAGGAGACCACCCGGGTGTTCCGGGCGCGGGTGGTCAATCCCCGCTGGATGGCCGCCATGCGCCGGCATGGCTACAAGGGCGCCTTCGAGATGGCGGCGACGATCGATTACCTGTTCGGCTACGACGCGACCGCCGGGGTGATGACCGACTGGATGTATGAGCAGCTCACCGAGCGCTATGTGCTGGACCCGGAGAACCGCAAGTTCATGACGGAGTCCAACCCCTGGGCGCTGCACGACATGGCCGAGCGACTGCTGGAGGCGGCCGAGCGCGGGATGTGGGCTCAGCCGCAGGCCGAGACGCTCGACGGTCTGCGCCAGGCGCTGCTGGAAACCGAGGGTGATCTGGAGGGGTAGCCCCCCCCGGCGCGAGCAGACACAGAATCGCACTCGGATAGCCCTCCGAGTGCGATTCTGTGTCTGCTCGCGAGCTAGGGGAACCGGCCCGCGGTAGGTTGACAGCGTGACACCCACGTTCGCTGACCTGGCCAAGGCGCAATACATCCTGCTCACCACCTTCACCAAGGACGGCCGGCCCAAGCCGGTGCCGGTCTGGGCCGCTTTGGACGGTGACCACGGTGACCGCCTGCTGGTGATCACCGAGGGAAAGTCGTGGAAGGTCAAGCGGATCCGCAACACACCGCGTGTCACGCTGGCCATCTGCGACATGCGCGGTCGTCCGAAGAGCGAGGCCGTCGAAGGCACCGCCGCCATCCTGGACAAGTCGCAAACGGCGGCCGTGTACGACGCGATCGGCAAGCGCTACGGCATCGTGGGCAAGGTCTTCAACCTATTCAGCAAACTACGCGGCGGCATGGACAAGAACGTCGGACTCGAGCTCTGGGTGGCCTAGGGCCGACCGCATGGGCACCGTCCTGATTCCGATCCCGGACCGTGATTTCGACCCCACCGAGGTTGCGGTCAGCTGGCGCGTGCTGACCCAAGACGGCCATCGGGTCATTTTTGCCACCGAAAGCGGTGCTACGGGGATCGCCGACGACATCATGGTGAGCGGCCGAGGTTTGGACATCTGGTCGGCGCTTCCCGTCTTGGGTTCCGTCTCGCTCATCGGTCGGATGCTTCGAGCCAACAAAGACGGTCGCCGCTGCTATGCACTGATGCGGCAGTCGGTCGAGTTCCAGCACCCCCTCAGCTGGGCACAAGCCACTCTGGCCGGGGTCGACGCACTGCTGCTTCCGGGCGGGCACCGGGCCCGCGGAATGCGCAGCTACATCGACAGCCAGACACTGCAGGGGCTGGTGGTAGAGGCCTTTGCGGGTGGGCTGATCGTGGCCGCGATCTGTCATGGCGTCTTGCTCGCCGCTCGTAGCATCGATCCGGCTACCGGCAGATCGGTGCTCGACGGGCGCCGGACGACCGCACTGACCTGGGCGTTGGAGCGGCGGGCGTGGCAGCTCACCCGCCGCACCCGCCGCTGGGATCCCGATTACTACCGCACCTATACCGAGGAGCCGGGCCAGGCCCGCGGATACATGTCGGTGCAGGCGGAAGTCACCCGAGCGCTTGAAGATCCCACCGACTTCTGTGATGGGCCTCGCACTGCCCCGCACCGATGGCTCAAGACTTCCGGCATGGTGCGTGACACCGCGACCGACTCGCGGCCGGCGTTTGTGGTCGACGACGGCGGCTACGTGTCAGCGCGCTGGCCAGGTGATACGCACACGTTTGCGCAGGTGTTGTCGTGGAAATTGAGCTCGCGGCATCCCGATGCGGGGTCTTGACCTGCGCTAGCGCGGCGGACTCGAGCTATCGACGGCCACCATGGGCGGGCTGGCTCCGCTGACGGTCGTGGCGGTTGTGCTCGCGGTCCGAGGTTCACCCTCAAAAATCAGTATCCTGCCTGGGGTGCAGGATCGATTGGATGGCGTGGCCGGCTCGCGGCGCGGGCTGCGGATCGCGCTGCGCGGACGGCGCGACCCAGTGCCTGTCGCCGGACAGCGCAGCCGGACCTCGAGCGGTATGGGTGATCAGCACGTCCGCAAGGTTTTGGACCTCACCATTCGACTAGCCGAGGTGATGTTGTCCTCCGGCTCGGGTACCGCCGACGTCGTCGCCACCGCCAACGACGTGGCTCAGGCTTATCAGATCACCGACTGCGTCGTCGACATCACGGTCACCACGATCATCGTGTCGGCCCTGCCGACCGCGGAGAGTGCGCCGGTCACCATCGTGCGCTCGGTGCGGACCCGCTCCACCAACTTCACCCGGCTGGCCGACCTGGACCGGCTGGTCCAGGAGATCACCGCCGGTGGGGTCACCGTCGATGAGGCACACGAAGCCATGGACGAGTTGACCCAACGGCCGCATCCATACCCGCGCTGGCTGGCGACCGTCTGCTGGGCGGGCTTTTCCCTCGGCATCGCCATGATGCTGGGAGCCAACTGGCGGACCTGCGCCATCGCCGCGCTGACCGCCGCGACGATCGATCGACTGGGCCGGGTGCTGAACCGGATCGGGACCCCGTACTTCTTCCAGCGGGTGACCGGAGCGGCCGTCGCGACCTTGGTCGCGGTGGCGGCCTATCTGTTCACCGGTGAGGGGCTGGCGGCCCTGGTGGCCACCGGGATCGTGATGCTGCTATCCGGATTGACGCTGGTCGGTGCGATGCAGGACGCGATAACCGGCTATATGGTCACCGCGGTTGCCCGGATCGGCGAGGCATTGTTCCTGACGTCGGGAATCGTCGTCGGCATCCTTGCCGGCCTGCAGATCGCCAAGACCGCGGGCGTCGAGATCGAGCTGCGTGTCCATGGGAGTGGCGGGTTCGTTGTTCCGCAGGGGCCGCTGCCGATCCTGCTCACGGTGCTCGGAGCCATGCTGGCCGGGGCATGCCTGACCGTGGCGAGTTACGCGCCGCTGCGGTCGGCCGTCACCGCCGGGTTCGCGGCCGGACTCGCCGACCTGGTCTTGATCGGTCTTGGCACCGCCGGTTTCGGTCAGGTGATCGCCACCGGGATCGCTGCGGGCGGGGTCGGTTTTCTGGCGACCCTGATCTCCATTCGCCGCCAAGCCCTCGCGCTGGTGACCGCCACAGCGGGCATCGTGCCGATGCTGCCCGGTCTGGCGGTTTTCCGCGCTGTCTTCTACTTCGCTGCCGACTCGCATTTCGATGAGGCGCAAAGCCGGTTGTTGTCGGCGGCGGCGACCGCGCTCGCCTTGGGCAGTGGGGTGGTGCTGGGTGAGTTCGTCGGCTCACCACTGCGGTATCGCGCCGGACGGATCGGTCATTTGTTGCGGATCGAGGGTCCGCCCGGACTACGTCGGGCCGTCGGCCGAGTGGTGCGCCTGGAACCGACCAAGAACGCGCAGTCGACCAACACCCGAGGCCAACAATCGCGAAGTGTCGCGCTCGAGCCGGCGTCGACCGACCACTCCGACGCCGCCGAGGACAACGACCGAACCGGGGGGCACGGCGGTCACGGCGGTCACGGTGGTCACCGGGACGAGTCCTAGCCGTCCTCGCCGGCCGTCTCGGTCAGCGCGTCGAGGTGGACACCTTTGCGGGCGTCGGTTCGGGCTCTGGTGCCGGAGCCGGCGTGGGTTCGGGGGTGGGCGTGGCGACGACCAGCACGCCGCCGGAAATCCATTGGATGGTGATGGTGGACTGCGGCAGGGCGGTCTGCAGGTCGGCTTCCAGCGAGTCGACTTCCGGTTGGGTTTGGCCGATCAGGGTGATGGTGATGGCGCTGGCGGTGCCATTGGCGCTCAACACCGCGACGTCCGGTCTCTTGGCGGCCCAGGCGGTCGCGGTTGTGCGCGCGGTATCCAGCGCGGCCTGAGTGCCATCGGACTTGGCTGGGCCTGAGGTGCGAGTCCAGGCCAGGCTGACCGGGATGCGGTAGTTGAACCGCGAGTCGATCAGCGACGTCAGCTCCTCGGCCCGTTTCGGTGGAAATGGCCCGGCGGTGGAGACCACCAGCGTCCCCGACTCGTAGCTGAGCCCTTGCAGGGTCAACGACTGAGCACCCAGCCAGCTTCGGATCACCGGGCCCAGTTCGTTCAGCGGTGGCTGGGGTGTGTCCGGGCGACTGTGCTCGGGATCGCGTACCGGAATCCAGCTCAACTCCACGGTGACCGGGTGCCCCAGGGCCCGGCTGAGACTGGCGGCCACGGTCTGCACCGGTGGGGGCGAGGTGGGGCTGGTGATGTCGGCTCGGACCGTGCTGCCCGTGGCGGTGATGTGGCTGAGCACGCTGCCCGGACTGAGCATGTCGGTCAGCGTTTGGGTGGCGATCTCGAGATCACGGGCATGGCCGGTAAGCGCGATGAACCGCGGGGTGAGGATCATGGCAACCGCCACGGCGCTGACCGCCGCCAAACCCAGCGACGCGACGATCTGGCGGCGGTGGGTGCGGAACTTGCGGAGCGGGACCAGTCCGCTCAGCAGGAAGACCACCGCCGCCATCACCACGATGCCGACGAGGTTCGTCGAAAACAGGATGACGGCACCGCGGGCCAACTGTGGCTGTCCGCGCCCGAGCAGGACGCCGGCCGCGCCCAGCCGGGGGAACGACCGCGACGGCGACCGCGACGCCCGGCAGGGCCGCAGAGATCTTCTTGTGCACCGTGGCCAGTGCTCCGACCGCGCCGGCACCCATCGCGACCAGAAGGTCGCGGATGTCCGGGCTGGAGCGGGCGACAACCTCGCTGGGCAGACCGGTGCCGGTCGCGGGCGGCAACGTGGCGGTGATCCATCCGACCCCGACGGCAACCATGGCCGATACCGCTACCAGCGCCAGTCCACGCAGCAGCCGGTGTCCCCATCCCATGATCAGGCAGGCGGCTATCCCCATGATCGGGGCCATCAAGGGGGCGATCATCATCGCACCGATGACGACGGCCGCGGAATTCTGTAGCAGGCCGATCGAGGCGACCATGCTGGACAGACCATCAGGGCCGCGAAGCGCCACAGCGCCCCGCCGGACAGCGTCACCATCAGCGTGTCCATGATCGAGCGACGGTCCTCGACCGGCAATAACTTTGGTCGCCAGGGAACCGCCCTGCCCTTGGGGTCGGTTGGGTCGGTTGTGGCCCGGTCATCGGACTCGCCCACGGCGCTGCGGCCGGGAATTTCGGTCAGCATCGGTTTGGGGGGCAGCTCCACCGTCATCAGTCGGGTCGCCTATCGCGGTCGGGGTGCGGATCTCACTCTGCACCAGCCACTTTGCTGGCGGTGATCGTCTGTTGAGGGACGAAACATACCGGCAGTGTGACAATTTGCCGGCTTTTCGGGCAGCGACACGCCGCGGCGTTTGCCGTAATGCAACCTCGCGCTGGCGATTTCGCACCGACGTCCGCGGGCCGAACGCCAACCGCTCTGGCGGTGCTCAGCTACCCGAAGTCCCGGCGGCCAGGTGCTCGCCGAAGAACGCGAAGACCCGGCCCCACGCGTCTTCGGTCGCGGCTTGGTTGTAGCCGAAGCCGGTGATGCGCAGCAGCGGTTGTCGGGGAAGCTTGTTGGCGAAGCTGTGCCCGGCACCCGGATAGCCCTTGATGTCGGCGGGGATCTGTTTGGCCTGGGTCACTTCGCGTAACCGGCTGGGTGCGCCCAGGCCCAGCGGGTCGCGGTTGCCAAAGCTCGCCACGATCGGACACGCGCCGTCGAGCGTCTCGCTGAGGTGGCGCGGCAGCGGGGTGCCATAAAACGGTGCCGATGCGCCAAAGCCTCTGGGTGACAGGATCAAGGCGAATTGACCGCCCATACAGAAGCCCGCGATGCCGACCTGGCCGGAGCATTCGGCCATGGCCAATAGGTGGTCGCGGGCCGCCAAGATGTCATCGAGCGCGCGGCCCCGCTTGGTCAAGAGCTCGCGGAAGACGCGGGTAATGCAACGAGCGCGGCCGCCGCGCGCATACATGTTGGGAGTCAGCGCGAGGTAGCCTGCCGCGGCGATGCGCTCGGAAATCGCCTCGTTGTCGGGGGCATAACCGATCGCGTCGTGGACCACGACCACCCCCGGCCACGGACCTTCTCCGGTGGGAACGCCCAGCAGTGCGTCGATTGGTCCGGCGGGGGTGTCGATATCAATCGTCGTCATAGCGTCATCTAACTGCAGCCGTGTTGCGACCGTACGCGGAACTCGGGCGCAGTTCCCATACGTTGGCGTCACATGGTAGGTCGGCTAATTCTCATCTACGCCGTTGTCGAGCTCATGGCACTGATTGGGCTTACGGCAGCGATCGGGTTCGCCTGGGCAGTTCTGGTGCTGTTGGCCAGCTTCGTCCTGGGGTTGGTGCTCTGGGCCCCAATGGGCGGCTGGCAGCTGAGCCGTCAGCTCGGGCAGTTGCGCTCCGGCCTGCAGGAACCGCGAAGCGTGCTCAGCGACGGCGCGCTGGTTGCTGTGGCCACCGGGCTCGTGCTGGTTCCCGGCCTGGTCACCACCGTGTTCGGGTTGTTGCTGCTGGCCCCACCGATCCGGGCCGCAGCCCGTCCCGGCCTGACCGCTATCGCGGTGCGAGGTTTGCTGCGACGGGTGTCGCTGACCGGCGCCGCGGCGGCGAGCATGGCTGATGCGTTCAACCGCCGCAACGCCCGTGAGCAGCGCGACTTCATCGACGGCGAGGTTATCGACGTCATCGATGGTGAGCCGCCGACCTTGCCGCAGGCGGTGGTCGAGGTCGACGAATTGGACGAATTCGATGATTTCGATGGTTTCGATCGATTCAACGGCTCTACTCGCTTCGACAGTTTCGGAAACGTGCGTACCTCGACGCGCCACCGCTCGGCGCCGGGTGCCAGGTAGCTGGCCGGCCCGCCCACGTAGTTTTGCGGTGTGACGCGGATTTCCACCAAGCTGCTGGTCAACGGCCGGGTTTACAGCCCGACGCATCCTGACGCCACCGCCATGGCGGTGCGCGGCGATACCGTTGCCTGGCTGGGCAGCGACGACGTCGGCCGCAACCAGTTCCCCGATGCGCAGGTAGAGGATCTCGACGGCGGATTGGTTGCGCCGGGGTTCGTGGACAGCCACATCCACCTGACCGCGACCGGTCTGACGATCAGTGGGCTGGACCTGCGGCCCGCGAGCTCACTGGGGGGGTGCCTGCAGTTGGCTGCCGACCACGCCGCGGCGCACCCGGGCCAGCCGCTGTGGGGCCATGGCTGGGATGAGTCGGCATGGCCGCAGCACATCGCCCCCAGCACCGCTCAACTCGACGCGGTGCTCGGTGAACGGCCCGCATACCTGGCTCGAGTCGACGTCCATTCCGCGCTGGCCTCCTCGGGCCTGCGCCGGCTGGTCCCGCACCTGTCGGAGGCCGCCGGGTTCACCGAGCAGGGGCCCCTGACCGGCGAAGCCCACCACCTGGTCCGCGCCCGCGCCCGCGATCTGCTGACTCAACCACAGCTCGCCGAGGCGCGGACCGCGGCGCTGGGGTCGCTGGCGGCCGCCGGCATCGTCGCGGTGCATGAGTGCGGCGGCCCCGAAATCGGTGGCCTCGACGACTGGCTGCAGCTCTCCGCCCTGCCGCACGGTGTCGAGGTGATCGGCTACTGGGGTGAGGCGGTTACCACTGCCGCCCAGGCGCGCACGCTGATGGCCGAAACGGGCGCGCGCGGCCTGGCCGGTGATCTCTTCGTGGACGGGGCGCTCGGGTCGCGTACCGCCTGGCTGCATGAGCCCTATGCCGATCAGCCCGGCTGCGTCGGAACCTGCCACCTGGACGGGCCATCGGTGGAAGCACACGCGCGAGCCTGCACCGAGGCGGAAGTCACCGCGGGATTTCACGTCATCGGTGATGCCGCCGTCGCGACAGTGGTCGACGCGTTCGAGCGGGTCGTGGCCGACCTCGGGGTGGTCGCCGTGGCTCGTTGCGGCCACCGCCTGGAACACGCCGAGATGGTCACCGCTGAACAGGCGGCGAAGCTGGGCGCGTGGGGCATCATCGCCAGCGTGCAGCCAAACTTTGACGCGCTGTGGGGAGGCGCTGAGGGCATGTACGCCCGGCGCCTTGGTCCGAAGCGAGTGCGCCTGCTCAATCCGCTTGCGCTGTTAGCATCCCAAGGCGTGCCCCTCGCGTTTGGTTCCGACGCACCCGTCACCGGGTTTGACCCCTGGGCGAGCGTGCGTGCGGCGGTCAACCACCACACCGCGGGCAGCGCGGTGTCAGCGCGGGCGGCGTTCGCGGCAGCAACGCGCGGCGGCTGGCGGGCCGCGGGCGTGCGGGACGGAAAGACCGGAACCCTGGTTCCCGGGGCGCCCGCTTCGTATGCCGTGTGGGACGCCGGCGCTCTGACCGTCAGCGCACCCCGCGATGCCGTCCAGCGTTGGTCTACCGACCCGCGGTCGCGCGTGCCCGCGCTGCCGCGGCTGGATCCGGCGGATCCGCTGCCGCGGTGTCGTCAAACCGTGCATCGAGGTGCGGTCATTTATGGCTAGGGACTGGCTCGGTCGCGAAAGGCTGCCTGTGGATGCTCAAGAGGACAATCCGGAGGTTGTGCAACCTGAGCCCGGCGTTGACCAAACAGGTCCGCTTGGCGATGAACGAGAGCCCGACGCGGATACCGCTGACCCGGGCGATGACGCCGCGATCGCCGATGATCTCGCCGACGAGCAGGACGAGGCGCAGGACGAGGCGCAGGATTCCGAGACCGAGGCCGAGACCACGCAGGTGAGCGCCGGGCCGAGCGCTGCCGTTCGGCTCGGAACTGCCGCGCGCCAGGGGCTGGTGGCATTTGGCGCCGGAGCGGCGGCTCGACTGCCCGGCCTGTGGGCCGCAACTCGCCCGCGGCTGGTGCGGTTGGTGGTGTCGCTTGTCGCCGGATTCCTGATGTATGCCAGCTTCCCGCCCACCAACTGGTGGTGGGCTGCCATCGTCTCGGTGGCGCTGCTGACCTGGGTGCTGATGCACCCAGCCAGCACCCCTGTGGGCGGGCTGGGCTATGGATTCGTGTTCGGGTTGGCCTGTTTCGTGCCGCTGTTGCCGTGGATCGGGACGTTGGTGGGGCCGGTGCCCTGGCTGGTGCTGGCCACCACCTCGGCGCTGTTCCCGGGTTTGTTCGGCCTGTCGGCGGTCGTGGTGCGCCGATTGCCGGGCTGGCCGATCTGGTTCGCGGTGCTGTGGGGCGCACAAGAATGGCTGAAGTCGATCGTTCCGTTCGGCGGTTTCCCCTGGGGATCGGTGGCGTTCGGCCAGGTTGACGGGCCGCTGCTGCCGTTGGCGCAGCTCGGCGGTGTGCCGCTGTTGTCCACCGGGGTAGTGCTGGTGGGCTCCAGCTTTGCCGCTATCGCCCTGGAGATCGAGAAGTGGTGGCGCACCGGCAGCCCGGCCGCTCCGCAGGCCGACCCCGAGGCGGCCCAGCCGGTTGAGCCGGCCAAGCCCCCCGCGGTCCTGCTGCCGGGTATCACCGTCTGTCTGGTGTTGTTCGCCGCGGTCATTGTGTGGCCGCAGGTGCGCCACGCCGGTGCGGGATCCGGCGGAGAACCCACTATCACCGTCGCGGTGGTGCAGGGCAACGTGCCCCGGCTGGGTCTGGACTTCAATGCGCAGCGTCGCGCGGTCCTGGACAACCACGTCCGCGAGACACTCGAGCTGGCCGAGGACGTCCGAGCCGGCCTAGCTCCGCAGCCGCAGTTCGTCATCTGGCCGGAGGACTCTTCGGACATCGATCCACTGATCAACCCCGACGCTGCGCAGCAGATCTCGAAGGCCGCCGTGGCGATCGGAGCGCCGATCCTGGTCGGTACGGTGCTCGACGCTCCGGGCAGCAGCCAGAAGAACCTGGAGAACGCGGAGTACACCAACACCGTGCTGGTCTGGAATCCCACCACCGGACCGGGCGACCGCCACGACAAGGAAATCGTGCAGCCATTCGGCGAATATCTGCCCATGCCGTGGCTGTTCCGGCATCTTTCCGGGTATGCCGACCGGGCCGGGCACTTCGTACCCCGGCCGGGTTCGGGTGTGGTGAACATCGCAGGCGTACCGGTGGGCGTGTCGACCTGTTGGGAAGTGATCTTTGACAGGGCTCCGCGAAAGGCCGTCCGAAACGGGGCCCAACTGCTGGCCGTGCCCAGCAACAACGCCACGTTCAACAAGACGATGAGCGAGCAGCAGTTGGCCTTTGCGAAGGTGAGGGCCGTCGAACACGACCGATATGTGGTGGTCGCCGGCACCACCGGAATCAGCGCGGTGATAGCGCCAGACGGCCGCGAGCTGGTTCGGACCGATTTCTTCGAGCCCGCGTATCTGGACATACAGGTCCGTCTCAAGACCAGACTCACCCCGGCAACACGCTGGGCTCCGATCCTGCAATGGCTGATGGTGGGGGCGGCTGGCGTGCTGATTCTGGTCGCGATGCGGCACAATGGGTGGTTCCCGCGTCCGACGCGTCGGCGGTCCGGGGCCGCGGGCGAAGCTGATCAGTCCGATGCGCCCCAGGACGAAGCTGACGACTCGGGCGCGGCGTCCCGGAACGAATCCGAGGACGACCTGCAGACAGCAACCGGCACCCCGCCTGAGGCGGGCGGCCACCACTCAACCTGATTTCGGGCGACATATAAGGAGCTACATGACCACCGGCCAACCTGCGCCCCAGAGCCCGGGACCTCGTCCCAGCGAGCGCACCCTGGTGATCATTCCCACCTACAACGAGCGGGAGAACCTGCCCCTGATCCATCGGCGGGTGGTCGACGCGTGCCCGCACGTACACGTGCTGATCGTCGATGACAACAGCCCCGACGGCACCGGGCGGCTTGCCGACGAGCTGGTCGCCGCCGATCCCGATCGCATTCATGTCCTGCATCGCACGGCCAAGAACGGCCTGGGTGCTGCCTACCTGGAAGGGTTCGCCTGGGGCTTGAGCCGGGGGTACTCGGTGCTGGTCGAGATGGACGCCGACGGCAGCCACGCGCCCGAACAGCTACACCGCCTGCTGGACGCCGTCGACGCCGGTGCGGACCTGTCCATCGGTTCGCGCTATGTCCCCGGGGGCACGGTACGAAACTGGCCGTGGCGGCGCCTGGCCTTGTCCAAGACGGCCAACACCTATTCGCGGCTCGCGCTCGGTATTGGGGTGCACGACATCACCGCCGGCTACCGGGCTTACCGCCGTGAGGTGCTGGAGAAGATCGACCTCGCCAGCGTCGACTCCAAGGGCTACTGCTTCCAGATCGAGATGACCTGGCGCAGCGTGAACAGCGGCTTCGTCGTCGTCGAGGTTCCCATTACCTTCACCGAACGCGAGATCGGCGTATCGAAGATGAGCGGGTCCAACATCCGCGAGGCGCTGTTCAAAGTCACCCGGTGGGGCGTCAAGGGCAGGTTCGCGGGCTCTGAGGGTGGGGGCGACCGCGCCCACACCCACGACCACAGCTAGCCGGCGGTCCGGCCGCGGCATCAGCCGCGGCGACGCGACCGGATCAGGTCAAGACGTTCCTTGAGCAGCTCTTCGAGTTCTTCGACCGAGCGACGCTCGAGCAGCATGTCCCAGTGCGTGCGCGGCGGCTTGACCTTCTTCGGCTCCGGCAGATCACCCTCGATCAGGGTGCCTTCCATGCCGTTCTTGCACAGCCAGGTGCCGGGAATCTCGGCATCGTCGGCGAACGGCACCTGGAACTCTTCGCCGTTCTCGGTGCGGTACCGAGCAATCTGACGCGGGGCGAGGTCGTGGTTGCGGTCGGTTTCGTAACTTACGGCCCCCAATCGACTGCCTCTAAGGACACGATCAGCCATCGCCGCTACTCCTCCGGATCATCGAGCTGGTGGGCTCCGTACTGGTGATTCTTTCCGATTGCCAAACGTCGCGACCGGCTACATAGTTCCCGGGCGCACGACGCGACCATTAATGATACCGAGTGCGTCGAGCGAGGCCGACTAAAGTCGGCAGGCGTGAGTCGTCGTCCTCGCCCTCAACCATGCCGCTGGTGCGGCCGTGACGTCACCGACGCGGGTATGGGCCGTCGTCGTCAGTACTGCCGGCAGTCATGCCGGCAGCGGGCCTACGAGCAACGGGCCATGATGACCCGGGGCGATGCGGGGCCCGCATTGGCGCTGCCGGCCGATGCCGTGGTGTTGTCGGCGGACGAGGCGGCCGACCTGTCGGATCGCGTTTACCAGGTGCGATGCGCAGCCGAGGACGTCGCCACCGCGCTTGACGAGGGAGCCGGCGTCGACGAGCTGCGTGAGTTGTGCGACGAGCTGCTGCGGGCCGCCAGGGCCGCCGACGGCTGGCGCCGAGTGGGTGTCTGACCGTTTGGCCTCGGCGCGCCGGGTAAAGTCGCGCCATGGACGGCGGGCCTGGTGTACGCAGGGGTATACGGGACCACAGTGCAACGGAAATCCAGCCCACGGGTTATCCGGCCGCATTGGCGCCCGCCCGTTTCGCAAATAGCTGGGAGTATTGGACGTTTTGAAATCTTGCCGGAGTTGGCGATACTCACCAGCGACATTCTTCGGTCGGAACGCAGCACGACGGTGGTCGAAAATGCAGCGACATCGCTTCGTGCAGCAACTTCCGTGATCCGGCGAGGGCCGGCGGTCGACGACCAATTGCTAGATGAGGGTTAGGCGAGGTCAGTAATGGTTGATCAACTTCAGCATGCGACCGAAGCGTTGCGCAAAGCGCTGGTCCAGGTTGAGCGCCTCAAGCGCACCAATCGTGCGCTGCTGGAGCGGTCGAGTGAGCCGATCGCGATCGTGGGAATGTCATGCCGTTTCCCGGGCGGGGTGGATTCCCCCGAAGGCCTGTGGCAGATGGTGGCCGAGGGCCGCGACGTGATGTCGGACTTTCCCACCGACCGCGGGTGGGATCTGGCCGACCTATTCGACCCGGATCCGGACACGCCGCACAAGTCCTACGCGAGCACCGGCGGCTTCGTCGACGGCGTGGCCGACTTCGATCCCGGCTTTTTCGGTATCGCCCCCAGCGAGGCGCTGGCGATGGACCCGCAGCACCGGATGCTGCTGGAGCTGTCCTGGGAGGCACTGGAGCGCTCCGGCATCGATCCGACCGGCTTGCGCGGCAGCGCCACCGGTGTGTTCGCCGGACTGATCGTCCAGGGCTACGGCATGTTCGCCGAGGAGATCGAGGGCTACCGCCTGACGGGCATGACCTCCAGCGTGGCTTCGGGTCGGGTGGCTTATGTGCTGGGGTTGGAAGGCCCGGCGGTGTCGGTGGATACGGCGTGTTCGTCGTCGTTGGTGGCGTTGCATATGGCGGTGCAGTCGCTGCGGTCCGGTGAGTGTGATCTGGCGCTGGCCGGCGGTGCCACCGTCAATGCCACCCCGACCGTCTTCGTGGAGTTCAGCCGGCATCGTGGGCTGGCGCCGGACGGGCGCAGCAAAGCCTATGCGGGCGCGGCCGACGGGGTCGGCTGGTCCGAGGGCGGCGCCATGTTGGTGGTGGAGCGGCTTTCGGATGCGCAGCGGTTGGGGCATCCGGTGTTGGCGTTGGTGCGTGGTTCGGCGGTGAATCAGGATGGGGCCTCCAATGGGTTGACGGCTCCCAATGGTCCGTCGCAGCAGCGGGTGGTGCGTGCGGCGTTGGCCAATGCGGGGTTGAGTGCGGCTGAGGTTGATGTGGTCGAGGGTCATGGGACTGGGACCACGTTGGGTGATCCGATTGAGGCGCAGGCGTTGTTGGCGACCTATGGGCAGGATCGTGGGTCGGCTGGGGCGGCTGGAAAAGCGTTGTGGTTGGGGTCGATCAAATCGAATATGGGTCATACTCAGGCCGCGGCGGGGGTTGCGGGTGTGATCAAGATGGTGCAGGCGATGCGCCATGAGGTGTTGCCTGCGACGTTGCATGTGGATGTGCCGTCTCCGCATGTGGATTGGTCGGCGGGTGCGGTGGAATTGTTGACCGAGGCGCAGCCGTGGCCGGCTGAGTCGGCGGGGGATCGGGTTCGGCGTGCGGGGGTGTCGTCGTTTGGGATCAGTGGCACTAATGCGCATGTGATTGTGGAGGCTGCTCCTCGGGTTGAGGTTGGTGGGTCCTCTGGTGGTGCGGTGCCGGTGGTGCCGTGGGTGGTGTCGGCGAAGTCGGGTTCGGCGTTGGGGGCGCAGGCGGCGCGGTTGGCGGCGCATGTGCGGTCTCACGATGAGCTTGATGTTGCTGATGTGGGGTGGTCGTTGGCGGGTCGGTCGACCTTTGAGCATCGTGCGGTGGTGCTGGGGGCTGATCGGGATGGGTTGCTGGCCGGGCTGGATGAGTTGGCCGGTGACGAGTTCGGTGGGGCTTCGGTGATTCGGGGTGTGGCTGGTGCCGCGGGTAAGACGGTGTTCGTGTTCCCCGGCCAAGGCTCCCAGTGGATCGGCATGGGTATCGAATTGCTCGACACCGCACCGGTATTCGCGCGCCACATCGAGTCATGCGGTCAGGCCTTCGCGGAATTCGTCGACTGGTCGCTGCTCGACGTGCTCCGCGGCGCTGCGGGGGCACCCGGGCTTGACCGGGTCGACGTCGTGCAGCCGGTGCTGTTTGCGGTGATGGTGTCGCTGGCCGAACTGTGGAAGTCGGTCGGGGTGCGCCCGGATGCCGTCATCGGGCACTCTCAGGGCGAGATCGCTGCCGCATATGTGGCCGGTGCGCTGTCGTTGCGCGATGCCGCCAAGGTGGTCACCCTGCGCAGCAAGCTGCTTGTCGGACTGGCCGGACCGGGCGGCATGGTGTCGGTGGCCTGTGGCGAGCAACAGGCGCGGGAGTTGTTGGAGCCCTTTGGCGATCGGGTCAGCATCGCCGCCATCAACGGCCCTTCTGCCGTAGTGGTCTCCGGCGAGGTGGCAGCGCTCGAGGAGCTGATCGCGCAGTGCGCGGACCGGGAGCTGCGTACCCGTCGCATCGATGTGGACTATGCGTCGCACTCGGTCGAGGTGGAGGCGATCGAAGGCCAGCTGACCGAAGTTCTGGCTGGGATCGAGCCGCTTTCGTCGCGGACCGCGTTCTTCTCGTCGGTGACCGGAAGTCGTTTGGACACAGCAGAGTTGGATGCCGAGTACTGGTACCGCAACATCCGGCAGACGGTGCAGTTCGACCAGGCCGTGCGCAGCGCGTGTGGCCACGGATACCGCACCTTCATCGAATCCAGCCCGCACCCCGCGCTGATCGCCGGTATCGAGGACACCTATCGCAACTGCGCGGCCGATTCCGGTGCCGACCCCATCGTCGTGCCCACCTTGGGTCGGGAAGACGGTGGGCTGCAGCGATTCCTGGCGTCGGCCGCCGCGGCCTTCGTTGCCGGCGTGAATGTGGACTGGCGCGGCCCGCTCGACGGTGCCGGCCTGGTCGAGCTTCCCACGTATGCCTTTGAGAAGCGGCGCTTTTGGCTCTCCGGAGAGGGCGTCAGCGTCGACGCATCCGGACTGGGGTTGAGCGCCGGCGGGCATGCGCTGCTGGGCGCTGTCGTGGAGCTTCCGGAATCGGGCGGTGTCGTGTTGACCGGCCGCTTGGCGCTCGGCGCGCACGGCTGGCTGGCCGATCACGCGGTGTCGGGGGTAGTGGTGTTTCCCGGCACCGGGTTTGTCGAGCTGGCAATCCGGGCCGGCGACGAAGTCGGCTGCTCGGTGGTCAACGAACTCACACTGCGCACGCCGCTGGTACTCCCGGCATCGGGTTCGGTTGCGGTACAGGTGGTCGTCGGCGCCGCCGCCGATTCGGCGGAGCGCAGCGTGTCGATCTACTCCCGCACCGACACCGACGCCGGCTCGGTGTGGGTCTGCCACGCCGAGGGAACCCTGGGCGCCGACTCCGCCCAGCCCGCGGCCGACCTGTCGGCCTGGCCTCCCGCTGGAGCCATCGCGGTCGACGTGGCTGACGGGTACGAGCGGCTGGATGCACGTGGGTACGGGTATGGGCCCGCGTTCCGTGGACTGACTGCGATGTGGGCGCGTGGCGAGGAGCTGTTCGCCGAAGCCCGGTTGCCCGAGGCGGCCGGATCTACCAGCGGTTTCGGCGTGCACCCGGCGCTGCTGGATGCCGCGCTGCACACCGCGGTGATCGCCAATCCCGACGCGGACCTGGTGTTGCCGTTCTCCTGGCAGGGCGTGTCTCTGCACGCGGCGGGGGCCGCGTCGGTGCGGGTACGGATCGCGCCGGTTGGCCCCTCGTCGGTCTCGGTGGAACTCGCCGACGACCTTGGTCTGCCGGTGCTTTCGGTCAAGGCGATGGTGGCCCGCCCGATAAGCGAGCAGCAGATGCGCGCCGTGGTGTCCGCATCCGGTCCAGACCGGCTGTTCGAGGTGGTCTGGACGCCGACGACGGTTGCCGCCACCGATGCGGCACCCGCC
The DNA here is from genome assembly GCF_002355775.1 of Mycobacterium ulcerans subsp. shinshuense. Taxonomy (NCBI): domain Bacteria; kingdom Bacillati; phylum Actinomycetota; class Actinomycetes; order Mycobacteriales; family Mycobacteriaceae; genus Mycobacterium; species Mycobacterium ulcerans. The sequence continues at coordinate 2,636,066 of NZ_AP017624.1, forward strand.
TATGAACTCTTTGAATCCGTTGCGGCTGACGGCGATCCGCTCAGCGGGACCTATCAGCGCACCCATCAGGCGCTGGCGGCTGTGCAGTCGTGGCTGACCGAACATGATTCGGGCGTGCTGGTGGTGGCCACCCGGGGCGCCATGGCGCTGGCCGGCGAGGACGTCACCGATCTGGCCGGCGCGGCGGTATGGGGATTGGTGCGCTCGGCGCAGACCGAGAACCCAGGCCGGCTGGTCCTGGTTGATTCCGACGCTGCGGTCGACGCTGCGGCGGTAGCGACGGCCCTGGCGGTCGGTGAGCCACAAGTAGTGCTGCGCAACGGGCAGCCCTACACGGCGCGGGTGCACGCCAGCCGCGCCGCAGACGGCATCCTGGTGCCGCCTGTCGACGGGCCGTGGCGGTTGGGGCTGAGCAGCGCGGGCACCTTCGAGAATCTGCAGCTGGAGCCGGTTCCCAACGCCGGCGCGCCGCTGGGCCCGGGCCAGGTGCGGGTGGCCATGCGCGCCATCGCCGCCAACTTCCGCGACATCATGATCACGCTGGGCATGTTCACCCACGACGCCTTGATCGGCGGCGAAGGTGCCGGCGTTGTCGTCGAAATCGGCCCGGAGGTAACCGAATTCGCGGTCGGCGATGCGGTATACGGATTCTTCCCGGACGGCAGCGGCACGTTGGTGGCCGGCGACGTCAGGCTGTTGCTGCCCAAGCCCGCCGACTGGTCCTACGCCGAAGCGGCCGCAATCTCAGCCGTTTTCACCACCGCTTACTACGCGTTCGTGCACCTGGCCAATGTCCAGCGAGGCCAACGGGTACTGGTCCACGCCGCCACCGGCGGGGTGGGCATGGCGGCCGTGCAGTTGGCCCGACACCTGGGTCTGGAGGTGTACGCCACCGCCAGCAAGGGCAAATGGGATATCTTGCGGGCCATGGGCTTTGACGAAGACCACATCTCGGATTCGCGCAGCCTGGAATTCGAGGAGAAATTCCGCGAGGTCACCGGTGGCCGTGGCGTCGATGTGGTGCTGGACTCGCTGGCCGGCGAATTCGTGGATGCTTCGCTGCGCCTGCTGGGCCCTGGCGGGGTGTTCCTGGAGATGGGCAAGACCGACATCCGCGACCCCGGCGTCATCGCCCAGGAATATCCGGGTGTGCGCTATCGCGCATTCGACCTGTTCGAACCCGGTCGCCCGCGCATGCACCAGTACATGCTCGACCTGGCCGGGCTGTTTGACGCCGGCGTGCTGCGGCCACTGCCGGTCACGGCCTTCGACGTGCGGCGCGCGCCGGCGGCGTTGCGCTACCTGAGCCAGGCCCGCCATGTCGGCAAGGTCGTGATGACCATGCCTGCCGACGAAGGTGGTGCGCTGGGTGGCGGAACGGTATTGATCACCGGTGGAACCGGCATGGCGGGTTCGGCGCTCGCGCGGCACCTGGTGGCCCACCACGGCGTGGCCCATCTGGTGCTCATCAGCCGGCGGGGCCCCGCCGCACCGGGGGCTACCGAGCTGGTAGCCGAGTTGAGCGCTGCCGGAGCACAGGTCGAGGTGGTGGCTTGTGACGCGGCCGACCGTCCGGCGCTGGCCAAGGTGATCGCCGAAATTCCCGCGCAGCGGCCGCTGTCCGCCGTGGTCCACGCCGGTGGTGTGCTTGATGACGCGGTGATTTCCTCGCTGACCCCCGAACGTGTCGACACGGTGCTGCGGGCCAAAGTCGATGCCGCGTGGAACCTGCACGAGTTGACTCGTGATCTGGATCTTTCTGCGTTCGTGATGTTTTCGTCAATGGCCGGCGTGGTCGGATCCTCGGGCCAGGCCAACTATGCGGCGGCCAACACGTTCGTCGACGGCCTGGCCGCACACCGACGGGCGCACGGCTTGCCGGCCATTTCGCTGGGCTGGGGCCTGTGGGTTCAGGCCAGCGACATGACCGGTGGAATGGATGCCGCCGACCGGGCCCGGCTGGGTCGTGAGGGTGTCTTGGCGCTGTCCTCCGATGAGGCAATGGAACTGTTCGACACCGCCCTCATCGTCAACCAGGCGTTCCTGGCTCCGGCCCGGATAGATCTGGCCGCACTGCGCGCTCACGCGGTGGCGGTACCGCCGATGTTCAGTGATCTGGTCAGCGCTCCGACCCGGCGTCAGGTCGACGACGCATTGGCCGCGGCGAAATCGAAATCCGCTCTGGCACATCGCCTGCACGGACTGCCGGAGCCCGAGCAGCACGCCGTGATGCTGGACTTGGTGCGGTCGCACATCGCCACCGTGCTGGGCACCATCACGCCCGAGGCCATCGACCCGGACAAGGCGTTCCAGGAGCTGGGCTTTGACTCGCTGACCGCCGTCGAAATGCGTAACCGGATCAAAACGGTTACCGGACTTTCGCTTTCGCCAACGTTGATCTTCGACTACCCAACCCCCAACGGTTTGGCCAACTACATTCGTGCCGAACTCGCTGGTGCCCCGCAAGAGGTCAAGCACACCCCGGCCGTACGCGTCACCGGTGACGATCCGATCGCGATCGTCGGCATGTCATGCCGCTACCCCGGTGGCATCGAGTCGCCGGACGACCTGTGGGACATGCTGATGGCCCGTCGCGACGTGCTGTCTGACTTCCCGGCCGACCGAGGCTGGGATCTGGCCGGCCTGTTCAACCCGGATCCTGACGTGCCCGGCGCTTGCTACACCCGCACCGGCGGTTTCGTAGACCGAGTCGGTGATTTCGAACCCGCCTTCTTCGGTGTTGGGCCCAGTGAGGCGCTGGCGATGGACCCGCAACAGCGGATGTTCCTGGAGCTGTCTTGGGAAGCCTTGGAGCGCGCCGGGATTGAGCCGGGCGGTTTACGTGGCAGCGCCACCGGTGTGTTCGCCGGGGTGATGACGCAGGGCTACGGCATGTTCGCTGCCGAACCCGTCGAAGGCTTCCGTCTTACCGGGCAGCTCTCCAGCGTGGCTTCGGGTCGGGTGGCTTATGTGCTGGGGTTGGAGGGCCCGGCGGTGTCGGTGGATACGGCGTGTTCGTCGTCGTTGGTGGCGTTGCATATGGCGGTGCAGTCGCTGCGGTCCGGTGAGTGTGATCTGGCGCTGGCCGGCGGCGTCACCATCAATGCCACCCCAGACATCTTCGTTGAATTCAGTCGTTGGCGTGGATTGTCAGCGGATGGACGCTGCAAAGCCTTCGCGGGCGCAGCCGACGGCACCGGGTTCTCCGAGGGCGGCGGCATGTTGGTGGTGGAGCGGCTTTCGGATGCGCAGCGGTTGGGGCATCCGGTGTTGGCGTTGGTGCGTGGTTCGGCGGTGAATCAGGATGGGGCCTCCAATGGGTTGACGGCTCCCAATGGTCCGTCGCAGCAGCGGGTGGTGCGTGCGGCGTTGGCCAATGCGGGGTTGAGTGCGGCTGAGGTTGATGTGGTCGAGGGTCATGGGACTGGGACCACGTTGGGTGATCCGATTGAGGCGCAGGCGTTGTTGGCGACCTATGGGCAGGATCGTGGGTCGGCTGGGGCGGCTGGAAAAGCGTTGTGGTTGGGGTCGATCAAATCGAATATGGGTCATACTCAGGCCGCGGCGGGGGTTGCGGGTGTGATCAAGATGGTGCAGGCGATGCGCCATGAGGTGTTGCCTGCGACGTTGCATGTGGATGTGCCGTCTCCGCATGTGGATTGGTCGGCGGGTGCGGTGGAATTGTTGACCGAGGCGCAGCCGTGGCCGGCTGAGTCGGCGGGGGATCGGGTTCGGCGTGCGGGGGTGTCGTCGTTTGGGATCAGTGGCACTAATGCGCATGTGATTGTGGAGGCTGCTCCTCGGGTTGAGGTTGGTGGGTCCTCTGGTGGTGCGGTGCCGGTGGTGCCGTGGGTGGTGTCGGCGAAGTCGGGTTCGGCGTTGGGGGCGCAGGCGGCGCGGTTGGCGGCGCATGTGCGGTCTCACGATGAGCTTGATGTTGCTGATGTGGGGTGGTCGTTGGCGGGTCGGTCGACCTTTGAGCATCGTGCGGTGGTGCTGGGGGCTGATCGGGATGGGTTGCTGGCCGGGCTGGATGAGTTGGCCGGTGACGAGTTCGGTGGGGCTTCGGTGATTCGGGGTGTGGCTGGTGCCGCGGGTAAGACGGTGTTCGTCTTCCCCGGCCAAGGCTCCCAGCTGCTGGGAATGGGCATGGGACTGCACGCCGGATACCCGGTCTTCGCCGAGGCGTTCAACACCGTTGTCGGTGAGCTGGACCGCCATCTGTTGCGTCCACTGCGTGAGGTCATCTGGGGCCACGACGAAAATCTTCTCAACACAACGGAGTTCGCCCAGCCGGCGCTGTTCGCCGTGGAAGTCGCGTTGTACCGGCTGCTGGAGTCCTGGGGTGTGCGACCCGATTTCGTGATGGGGCACTCGGTCGGTGAATTGTCGGCCGCCCACGTCGCCGGTGTCTTGTCGCTGGAGAATGCGGCGGTGCTGGTAGCCGCGCGCGGCCGGCTCATGCAGGCGCTGCCCGACGGTGGCGCGATGATTGCCGTGCAGGCAACCGAACAGGAAGTGCTGCCCCTACTCGGTGCCCAGGTCAGCATCGCGGCCATCAACGGACCGGCGTCGGTGGTGATTTCGGGCGCCCAGGACGCGGTGAGCGCCGTGGCCGAGCAGCTTCGAGCCGACGGTCGCAGGGTGCACCGGCTAGCCGTTTCGCATGCCTTCCACTCGCCGCTGATGGATCCGATGATCGACGAATTCGCAACGGTGGCCGGTGAACTCACGGTCAATGCGCCCACCATCGGGATCATTTCCAACCAGACCGGGCAGCTGGCCGGAGAGGACTTCGGCTCGGCGGCCTACTGGAAGCGTCACGTCCGGGATGCGGTGCGATTCGCCGACAGCATCCGCTTCGCGCAGTCAGCCGGTGCCGCCCGATTCTTGGAAGTGGGCCCCAGCAGCGGTCTTACCGCATCGATCGAAGAGGTGCTCTCCGATGCTGCGGTGACCAACCCGGTGGCCACGGCCTCCGCGCTGCGCAAGGATCGACCGGAGCCGGTGAGCCTGGTGAGCGCCGTGGCAGGGGTATTTGTCGCCGGCACCGCCGTGGACTGGCGAGCCGTGGTGGGGCAGTCCCACTTTGTGGAGTTGCCGACCTATGCCTTCGAGCGGCGACGGTTCTGGCTCTCGGGGGATGCAGTTGCCGCCGACGCGGCCGGTTTGGGGCTGCAGGCCGGCGAACACGCACTGCTGGGCGCGGTGGTGGAGCTCCCCGCATCGGGCGGAGTGGTGCTCACCGGCCGCTTGTCGCTTGCGGCGCAGGGCTGGCTGGCCGACCACGCCGTCGGCGGTGTGGTGATCTTCCCGGGTGCCGGCTTCGTCGAGCTGGCCATTCGCGCCGGCGACGAGGTGGGCTGTCGAGTGGTCGACGAACTGACGCTGGCCGCACCGCTGGTACTGCCGTCCGGGGGCTCGGTCGCGGTACAGGTGGTAGTCGGTAGCCCCGATGACTCCGGTGCCCGCGCGGTGTCGGTGTACTCGCGTGGCGACGCCGGCTCGGACTGGGTACTGCACGCCGAGGGCTCGCTGGGTTCTGGTTCGCCGGAGCCGGCCACCGATCTGTCGACGTGGCCGCCGGTCGGCGCCGTCGAGGTGGAAAACGCCGACGGATACCAGCAGTTGGCCGAACGCGGGTACGGCTACGGCCCGGCGTTCCGTGGCCTGAATGCGATGTGGCGTCGCGGCGACGAAGTGTTCGCCGAAGTTGCCTTGCCCGCCGACGCCGGGGTATCGGTGTCCGGCTTCGGTATTCATCCGGTGATGCTGGACGCCGCGTTGCACGCCGTGATACTGGCTTCCGATGGCGCCGACGATTTCGGGGTCCCCAAGGGTTCGGTCCTGGTTCCGTTCGCCTGGCAGGGCGTGACGCTGCATGCCGCGGGAGCCTCGGCGGTTCGGGCGCGCATCGCGCCCGCGGGGCCATCCGCGGTCTCGATCGAATTGTCCGATGGGCTAGGACTACCGGTGCTCTCGGTTGCGTCGATGCTGGCAAGGCCAGTGACCGATCAGCAGCTGCGGGCTGCGGTATCAGGGGCCGGACCCGATCGCCTGTTCGGGGTGGATTGGACGGCGCAGCCCTCGGCCGAATTGCAGCCTGTGCCGGTACGTATCTGGGGCGCAGTGGAGTCCGAAGGCGATGACGACCCCGGGGCCTCGGTGGTGTTCGAGTCCGTGCCTCAGGCCGGTGAGGTGGTGGCGGGTGTGTATGCGGCCACCGCCGCCGTGCTCGAGGTGCTGCGATCCTGGCTGTCCCGTGATGGGGCAGGGAAATTGGTCATCACCACGCGCGGCGCGATGGCGCTGCCGGACGAGGATGTCACCGATCTGGCAGGCTCGGCGGTATGGGGATTGGTGCGCTCGGCACAGACCGAGCACCCCGGTCGAATCGTGTTGGTCGACACCGATGCGCAACTTGACGAACATGCTGTAGCGGCGGTGTTGGCCGCCGGCGAGCCGCAGGTGCTGTGGCGCAACGGCGAGGTGTACACCGCGCGGGTACACGGCAGCCGCGCGGTTGCCGGCCTGCTGGTGCCACCGGGTGATGGCCCGTGGCGCTTGGGTATGAGCACCGCGGGCACGTTCGAAAACTTGCGCCTGGAACCGATTCCCGATGCTGATGCCGCGCTGCAACCGGGGCACGTTCGGGTCGCCTTGTCGGCGATGGCCGCAAACTTCCGCGACGTCATGATCGCGCTGGGTCTCTACCCCGACCCGGACGCGGCGATGGGCGTGGAAGGCGCCGGCGTCGTCGTCGAAACCGCCTCGCCAGACGGGCGTTTCGCGGTGGGCGACCGGGTCGTGGGTCTGTTCCCGGAGGGCACCGGGACAATCGCCATTACCGACCACCGACTGCTGGTCAAGATCCCCGCGGGTTGGTCTGACACCGCGGCCGCCACCACCTCGGTCGTGTTCGCCACCGCCTTCTACGCGCTGCGGGACTTGGCCTCGGTGCAGCCCGGACAGCGGATCCTGGTGCACGCGGCCACCGGTGGCGTCGGCATGGCGGCCGTGCAGCTGGCCCGGCACTGGGGTCTCGAGGTATTCGCCACGGCCAGCAAGGGCAAGTGGGACACGTTGCGGGCCATGGGCTTTGACGAGGACCACATCGGTGACTCACGCAGCCTGGAATTCGAGGACAAGTTCCGGGCGGCCACCGGCGGGCGCGGCATGGACGTGGTGCTCGACTCGTTGGCGGGCGAATTCGTCGACGCGTCGCTACGGCTGGTTGCCCCCGGCGGTGTCTTCTTGGAGATGGGCAAGACCGACATCCGCGAGGCCGCGGTGGTCGCCCAGCAGCACACCGGTGTGCGATACCGGGCCTTCGACCTCTTCGAGGCGGGGCCGGATCACATCGCGCAGATCCTCGCCGAGCTCGCCGCGCTGTTCAGCGAGGATGTGCTGCGGCCTCTTCCGGTGACGACATTTGACGTGCGGCGCGCGCCGGCGGCCTTGCGCTACCTGAGCCAGGCCCGCCATGTCGGCAAGGTCGTGTTGACCATGCCCGACGCGTGGGCGGCAGGCACGGTACTCATCACCGGTGGCACCGGGATGGCCGGCTCGGCGCTGGCCCGCCATGTGGTGGCTCACCACGGGGTGCGTCAGTTGGTCCTGGTCAGTCGGCGTGGTCCGGACGCTCCGGGGGCCGCAGAGCTGGCCGAGGAGTTGAGCGCCTTTGGCGCCCAAGTCCAGGTGGTCGCCTGTGACGCCGCCGACCGGGCGGCGCTGGCCAAGCTGATTGCCGATATTCCGGTGCAGCACCCGCTGTCCGCCGTGATTCACACCGCTGGGGCGCTGGATGACGCGGTGGTCACCTCGCTGACGCCCGAGCGCATGGAAACGGTGCTGCGGGCAAAGGTGGATGCGGCGTGGAACCTGCATGAGCTCACCCGCGACATGGATTTGTCCGCGTTTGTGATGTTTTCGTCGATGGCCGGCCTGGTGGGTTCGTCGGGCCAGGGCAACTATGCGGCCGCCAACTCGTTCCTGGATGGGCTGGCCGTACACCGGCAAGCGCACGGCCTGCCGGCGATTTCGCTGGGGTGGGGCCTGTGGGATCAGGCCAGCAACATGACCGGCGGATTGGCAGCGGTCGACTTCAAGCGGTTCGCCCGAGACGGCATCGTGGCCATGTCCTCCGATGAAGCCCTCGGATTGCTCGACACCGCAATGGTCCTCGGCGAACCATTCATGTTGCCCGCCCACATCGACTTTGCCGCATTGCGGGTGAAGTTCGACGGCGGGACCCTGCCGCCGATGTTCGTTGATCTGATCAACGCGCCCACTCGACGTCAGGTCGATGATTCCCTGGCCGCGGCGAAGTCGAAATCGGCTCTGCTGCAACGCCTCGAAGGACTGCCCGAAGATGAGCACCACGCCATCTTGCTGAACTTGGTGCGCTCCCACATCGCGACAGTGCTGGGCAACTCCAGCCCGGACGCGATCGACCCGGACCGTGCCTTCCAGGAACTTGGCTTCGATTCGCTGACCGCGGTCGAGATGCGCAACCGACTCAAGTCGGCGACGGGGCTGGCGCTTTCGCCCACGCTCATCTTCGACTACCCCAACTCCGCCGCGTTGGCCGGTTACATGCACCGGGAACTGGTCGGCGCGTCGCCGCAAAGCGACACCACGGCCGAGGCACCCGGGGAAGCCGAACTGCAGCGGGTGGTCGCCTCGATTCCGGTCAAGCGCCTGCGCCAAGCCGGGGTGCTGGAACTGTTGCTCGCGTTGGCAAATGAGACCGGCGGCAATGGGCAGGCCGCGGTGACCGCGGAGACCAGCGAGGAAGATCTAGCGGACATGGACCTCGACGCCCTGGTCAACGCGGCGTTCATGAACGACGACGAGTAGACATGAGCCGCACCCGCAGGGGTGCAGAGTAAAGCAATGAGGAGGAGCGGTGCTCACTAGCGAGGAAACTCAGTGAGGGTCGCGGTCACCGGGGCCGGTGGGGTGCTGGGCCGTGGCCTGGCTTCCCGATTGCTCAGCCAGGGCCACGAAGTCGTCGGGATGTCGCGCCGGCGGCCCGACAGCTGGCCGAGTCAGGCCGACTTCGTTGCCGGCGATATCCGCGACGCGGCCACGGTCCGGCGCGCAATCACGGGCGCGGACGTGGTCGCCCACTGCGCATGGGCCCGGAACCCGGGTCCGGACGGCCGGATCAGCCAGCAGATCAACATCGACGGAACCCGCAACGTCTTGGATGCGATGGCAGCCTGCGGTACCGGCCGCATCGTGTTCCCCAGCTCCCCCCACGTCTACCGGCCGGGTCTGCCGATGCCGGCCACCGAACACGGTGCGGTGGCGCCAGCTTCGGCCGAGGGGCGGCACAAGGCGGGCGTCGAGCAGATGCTGCAGGAGTCCGGCGCGCAATGGGTTGCCGTGCGTTCGGCGCTCATCGTCGGGCGCAACATCGACAACTGGGTGCGCCGGTTGTTTGCTCTGCCGGCGTTCCCCGACGGTTCGGCAGATGACGTACTGCAGGTGGTGCACCTCGACGACGTACTTCGGCTGCTGACGCGCGCGGTATCGGGCGTCGGTGCGGGCACCGGTCCGGTCAATCTCGCCGCCCCGGGGCTACCCACGTTGCGCGAGATCGCCACGGCACTGCGACGCCCCATCCTGCCGGTCGGCGCGGCGCTTCGCCGTATTGGGTCGGTCGCCGAATTCCAATTGGTGCAAGGCGTTCCCGTGATGGACACCGCGCGGTTGCACGATGAATGGAAGTTCCAGCCGGCCTTCACCGCCGAGGAGTCCGTCGAGGACTTCGCGCTGGCCGTGCGTGGCCGAGTCTCGTTGGGCAGACGGGTGGTATCGCTGCCCTGGCGACTCGCCAACATCCAGGACCTGCCCGCCATTGACGCTCCCGCGCAAGACGGTGTGGTTCCCCGGCTGGCAGGCCCGGAAGGTGTCAACGGGGAGTTCGACACACCTATCGATCCGCGTTTCCCGACGTTTCTGGCCACCAATCTGTCCGAAGCGTTGCCCGGTCCGTTCTCGCCTTCATCGGCATCGGTCACCGTGCGTGGCCTGCGTGCGGGCGGCGTCGGTATTGCCGAACGGTTGCGGCCAGGTGGAGTGATTCAGCGCGAGATCGCAATGCGCACCGTCGCGGTGTTCGCCCATCGGCTTTACGGGGCCATCACATCGGCGCACTTCATGGCCGAGACAGTGCCATTCGCCAAGCCGGCGATGATCGTCAGCAACAGCGGGTTCTTCGGCCCGAGCATGGGCTCGCTGCCCATTTTCGGCGAGGAACGCCCACCGGCAGAATCCAGCTTCGTGCGCCGGCAACTGCGCACCGTCCGCAATATCGGCGTATTCGGCGTCAACCTGGTCGGCCTGAGCGCCGGTTCGGCCTTGGACACCAACGATTTCATCGCCGATGTCGACCGCCTGGAGCAGCTTTCCGGGGGCGATGTCACCACGCTTGACGATCGGCGCCTGCTGAGCCTGATTCTGCTGGCCCGCGACCACGTGGTGCACGGCTGGGTGCTGGCTTCGGGTTCCTTCATGCTCTGTGCCGCATTCAACGTGCTGTTGCGCGCCGTGAGCGGCCGCGACACCGCCCCGGCCGCGGGGCCCGAACTGGTCAGCGCCCGTTCGGTGGAAGCGGTACAGCGCCTGGTGGACGCGGCGCGCCACGACGAAGCCGTGATTCGGCTGCTGTCCGAACCCGGGGACCGCCTCGGCAAGCTGGCGGTGGCGGCGCCGCACTTCTACGATGCAGTGCGCCAAGAGCTTTCGCTGATTGGGCACCGTGGGCCGGCGGAAGTCGAGATGATGTCGACCAGCTACGCCGACAACCCGGAATTGTTGGTCGGCATGGTGGCCAAGACATTGAGCACCTCCTCGGTGCCGCAACCGCCGCAGCCGTCGATACCATTGCAGGCCAAGCCGATCGCGGTGCTGGCCGCACGCCAACTGCGTGACCGGGAAGCGCGCCGAGACAAGATGGTTCGCGCGATCTGGGTGCTGCGCGCCCTGCTGCGCGAGCATGGGCGCCGGCTGGCCGAAGCCGGCGTGCTGCACGCCTCCGACGATGTCTTCTACCTCTTGGTCGACGAACTCGACGCACTGCCCGCGGACGTGGCCGAGTTGGTGGCCCGGCGCCGCGCAGAACAACGCAGGCTGACCGCCGTCGTCCCACCCACGGTGTTCAGTGGGAAGTGGGAGCCGTCGACCGCCTCAGCGGCGGCGCTAACGGCCGAGGGCACCTTGCGCGGAGTCGGCGTCTGCGGCGGGCGGGTGCGTGGCCGGGTGCGGATCGTGCGTCCGGAGACCATCGATGAACTAGAGCCGGGCGAAATTCTGGTCGCCGAGGTCACCGACGTCGGCTACACGGCTGCCTTCTGCTACGCGGCGGCCGTCGTCACCGAACTGGGTGGCCCCATGTCGCATGCGGCTGTGGTGGCCCGCGAGTTCGGGTTCCCCTGTGTGGTGGACGCCCAGGGCGCCACCCGGTTCTTGCCGCCGGGCGCGCTCATCGAGGTCGACGGCACCACCGGGGAGATCCAAGTGCTCGAGCTGGCGGCCGAAGGCGATTCATCGGTTACGCAGAGCGATCCCGGTGATTTGGCCTAGTCGGCGAGTTAGTAGCCACAATCACCCGGGCGCTAACCCGTAGCCCCTCCTCGCGCCCGAGCTGGCGGATGCGCTCGTTGTTGACCTGCCAGCGGGCCCGGCGGGCCATGCGTTGAAGCCCCTCGGGCACGCGAGCTGCTAGATGCCCGCCTGGGCGTAGACGTTCTTGTGGATGGTTTCGCAGATGTCCTCGAGCGGGAGGTCGTTCGCGTCATTCGCGAAGGGGCTTTCGATCTCGACGGCGATTTCCTCGATGCCGAAGAATGTGTAGGCGATGATGAGGACGTCGACAATGGTCGTCCAGCCGAAGGTCTCGACCATGGCGAAGGGGAGGGTGAAGCAATAGAGTACAAGCGCCCGGCGCAGGTGCACGGCGTAGGCGAAGGGCATCGGCGTCTTGCGAATTCGTTCGCAGCCGCCGAGGTAGTCGACCAGGAGCTGAATGTTCTGGTCCATCGAGGTGAGCATGATGTCGGAGATCAGGCCGCGCTCGCGCGCCTCCCGGAGGCAATCGGACATGTTGCCGGCGACAGCGAGAGGCGGATGCTGGGCGTCGATCACCTCCTGCGCCTCGGCGGGCGGAAGTTCGGCGATTTGTGGCCCGAGGCCTTTGGTACCGCGCAGGCTGTGCATGGCCGCCCAGGGAAAGACGGCTGTCCATCGGGTAAGTCGGGCCACCAGCGCGGGATCTCCGGTGATGTATACGCTGGCGCTCCGGACGAGGTTGCGTGTTTCATTCACGATGCCTCCCCATAGCTTGCACCCCTCCCAGAAACGGTCGTAGCTGGAGTTGGTGCGGAAAACCAGAAGGAGACCGAGAGCGAGGCCCATCAGGGTGTGCAGCTGGAACGGCATGCCGACCGGCGCGACATAGTTGTGAAAGGCGACAACCGCCGCCGACCACGCGACGCATAGGGAGACGCGACCGCTGATCTCCCGGACCAGCGAGCCGCGGATGTCAAAAAAGTGGTCCAGCCATTTGTGCGAGTCGTATTCGATCATGATCTACTTCGCGTAGTTGGGATAGACGGGCTCTGCACGCGCGGGCGCTGGGTTCTTGGTGAGGGCTTCCATGGCAACGGTTGCGGCGCGCTCCAACTGCGGATCATGCCCCTGCCGCACCGCCGCCGGATGCTTCCAGATTTCGATGTCTGGCGCAACACTTTGCTTCCAGGTCAGCGGCGCCGGACGTGTTGCGCAAGGCGAGATTGGCAGCGGTGAGCGAACCGCCATCCTTAGCAGCGGAAATCCGAGGATGCCCACCAGCCTGCCCCGGGTGCGGGTGCCGACCAACGGCGCCAGCTTGTGGAATGTAACGCCCATGACGGGCGTGATGGTGTCATGGCCATGGCGGGTGCGTCAGTAGTTCATCCACCGGCGGCAGCCGAAGTCGAGTACCTGAGCGGCTGCCTGCCCGCCGCCGGTGAAGCATCCTCGATAATCACGCCCCGGCACCCGGACTGCGCAAAGTAGCTGACGACGTCAACCGTAGCTGGCCGATGCGGGCCAGACCGCGAGGTGAAATCTGTTGACATCTCTACAAACCCGCCACAGTCGGGCAAGTCATCGGCCCCACCGCGTGGCCCGCCAAAGGGGGGCTGCCTTCCCATTGCACTGGATATCACCGAGGCATAGCAGCCGACGGGCACGCCTCAGCAGCGGAACGCGGCGCCCACGCCGTCGGGCGGCGGTACCGACCGCAGGCAGCCGAACGGCTCGACGCCGGCGCTGCTGAGCCCAATGGCGGACTGATGGGCGTAGTTGACGCAAAAAACGCCGGCCTGATCGGCTCGGCAACGGTAGTCGCCGAACGACAGCGAGTCGCCGTTGGCCAACTCGGGCCCGTTGCCGTTGGTGAACGGTCCCGGGTCGCCTCGGGAGGCCCCGACCCGCAAGTTGGTGCCGTCAAAATCGACCCAGCCGCCCTTCCATTCGCCGTAGGCGGTGGGGGGTGGGGGAGACGGGTTGGTCAGGCTGACCAGGCAGGCCATCGCGTCACCGGTGTGCTTGGTGTCGGTCAGGCAGGACACTTTGCCGCCTTGGGCGCTGAATGCGATATCGTCGCCGAGCTCGGTGGTGACATCCTCTCGCGTCACACTGTGATAGCGCGCCGGATCAGCGGCGTGACCAGCCTCTATCCAGGCAATGACCTTGGAGATCGGCGCCCCGGCCGACGGCACCTTCGACGCTGTGGGAAGTTTGCTTGTCGAGGAAGAAACGCTACTGCTCGGCGTCGCCGGGGTGCTGGTCTGCGAACGACCCGAGTCGCTGTCGACGTCATGTGCGCACCCGGCAACCAGCAACGGTACTGCGACTAGCGCGGCGATTCGCATCCCGTCAGGCTAGCCGCCCTGAGGGGATTTCAAGTGGTACGCACGCCGTGTGCGTTTCGGGTCCGCTAACGTCGGGTTATGCATGAGCGCACCGTCCGCGCCCGCACGGCCACCGGCGTCGTTGAAGGCTTCACTCGCGACGGCGTGCACCGCTGGCGGTCCATCCCCTACGCGCGGGCTCCGATCGGCCCGCTCCGGTTCCGCGCGCCGCGGCCCCCGCAGCCCTGGTCGGGTGTCCGCCACTGTCATGGGTTCACTCACTGCTCGCCTCAGCAGCGCCGCTACACCATGCTCGGCCTGGGCAAATACCAGCCGATGAGCGAAGACTGCCTGACCCTCAACGTCGTCGCACCCGAAGCCCCCACGCATCGACCGCTGCCGGTCATGGTCTTCATCCACGGTGGGGGCTACATCCTGGGCAGCTCGGCGACTCCGATATATGACGGCGCGGCACTGGCGAGGCGAGGCTGCGTCTATGTTTCGGTCAACTATCGACTGGGCGCGCTCGGGTGTCTGGATCTGTCTTCGCTGTCGACACCGGACATCGCCATCGACGGCAACCTGTACCTGCGCGACCTGGTGATGGCATTGCAGTGGATCCAGGACAACATCGCGGAGTTCGGTGGTGATCCGGACAACGTCACCATCTTCGGGGAAAGCGCGGGCGCGCATATCACCGCCACGCTGCTGGCGGTTCCGGCGGCCAAAGGTCTTTTCGCCCGCGCGATCTCGGAGAGTCCGGCCGCCGGTATGGTGCGTCCGCGGGAAATCGCGGCCGAATTCGCGACACGCTTTGCCCGACTGCTCGGTGCGCGCAAGCACGACGCCGCCAGCGCGCTGATGCGGGCAACCGCGGCTCAACTGGTGCAAACCCAGCACCGGCTGATCGATCAGGGCATGCAGAAACGCTTGGGCGCCTTCCCAATCGGCCCAACCTTCGGTGATGACTGCCTGCCGCTGGACCCCGTCGAGGCCATGCGCGCCGGGCAATCACACAAAGTGCCGCTCATCGTCGGCACCAACGCCGACGAGGGCCGCCTGTTCACCCGGTTCCTCAAAATGCTGCCGACCAACAAGGCGATGATCGACGAGTTGCTCGCCGACACCGAACCGGCTACCCGTGAACGCATCACCGCGGCCTACCCGAACTATCCGGAGTCCGCTGCCTGCATACAGCTGGGCGGTGATTTCGCATTCAACGCCGCGGCCTGGCAGATCGCCGAAGCCCAAGGAGCGCACGCTCCCACGTACCTCTATCGCTATGACTACGCGCCACGGACATTGCGCTGGTCCGGGTTCGGGGCCACGCATGCGACCGAGTTGTTCGCCGTCTTCGACATCTATCGAACCAGGTTCGGCGCGCTTCTGGCCGCCGCCGCCGACCGCAGACACGCGTTGCGGGTCAGCGACGAGGTGATCCGGCGCTGGCGCTCGTTCAGCCAGACCGGTACGCCCGGCGAGGACTGGCCGGCTTACACGCACACCCGCCGTGCTGTCATGGTGATCGACCGCAAGAGTCGCGTCGAGATCGATCCGCACCAGCACCGCAGGCTGGCGTGGGACGGCTTCTCGCTGGCGCGGTGAACGTCATGAACGACGAGGGCGACCAGAACGCGGGCATCATCGAAGAACCCGGCGACCTCACCGCGTCGTGGCTGACCGAAAAGATCGGCGCCGGGGACGTCACCGAATTCACCGTCGAGCGGATCGGCACCGGCCAGATGAGCGAGTGCTACCGCGTCCAGCTCACCTACGCGGTGCCCGGCGGTCCGTCGTCGGTGGTGCTCAAGGTCGCGGCCACCGATCCGATGAGCCGCCAGACCGGCCAGGCGCTGGGGCTCTACGAACGCGAAGTTCGCTTCTACGCCGAAGTGGCGCCGCGTCTGGGTGGGCCGATAGCGCCGTGTTATCACGCCGCCGTCGACGCCCAAACGGGCGCATTCGACCTGTTGCTCGGTGATGCGGGGCCAGCGCTGGTCGGCGACGATATTGCCGGTGCCACGGTCGCGCAGGCACAGCTCGCGGTCAGTCAGCTGGGGCGGCTGCACGGTCCGCTGCTCGGTGACGCGGCACTGGCCGAAGCGCCATGGCTCAACCGTGATTCGCCGCTGAACCAAGCCATGGTCAGCGGGCTGTACGCGGGGTTCCTCGACCGCTACGGCGAGCAGATCGACCCACGCAGTCGCATGGTGTGTGAACGGTTGGTGGCGGCGTTCGACGGCTACCTGGCTCAGGAGTCCTCCCGAGGCGCAATCCAGGGCTTGGTGCACGGTGACTACCGTTTGGACAACCTGCTTTTCGGTGCCGCCGGTGCCGAGCGGCCGTTGACAGCGGTGGAATGGCAGACCGTATCTTGGGGCCCGGCTCTGACAGATCTGGCCTACTTCCTGGGCTGTGCCCTGCAACCGAATGAGCGGCGCGCGCACTACGACGACCTGCTGCGGACCTATCACGATGCGTTGGGCCCGGAAGCGCCGATCACGCTCGAGCAAGTCGCCGACGAGGTACGGCGGCAGAGCTTTTTCGGCGTGATGATGGCGATCGTGTCATCGATGCTGGTGGAACGGACCGACCGGGGCGATCGGCTGTTCATGACGATGCTGCACCGCCACTGCGAACACGTTCTGGACACCGACGCCCTGGCCACGCTGCCGGATGCGGCACCGCCGGAACCGTTGTGCCCGGGTGAGCAAGACGAAATGGCGCACGAGCCCACCGATGAGCCGCTCTGGAGTGAAAGCTGTTACGCCGATTTCGTCGATGCC
Organism: Mycobacterium ulcerans subsp. shinshuense; assembly: GCF_002355775.1. Taxonomy (NCBI): domain Bacteria; kingdom Bacillati; phylum Actinomycetota; class Actinomycetes; order Mycobacteriales; family Mycobacteriaceae; genus Mycobacterium; species Mycobacterium ulcerans. The sequence continues at coordinate 2,652,756 of NZ_AP017624.1, forward strand.
GCACAGGGTTTGGGCGGCTGGTTTCGTCTCGGCCGAATAGCGAACCAGCAGAAGGCGTGGGTACACGCGTTGCTGTGCGGGCCCGACATGGCGACCGTGGCGGTTGCCGACATCGAGGTCGCGCTACCCGATGACCCGTGGTCGGTGCGAACCGGTGATATTGAGCTGCGCCACCATGCCACGGCACCGCTGCAGACCTATGCGGTGGAGTTGCGGGCGCGAGGCCAGGCATACGAGGACCCGTCAGCGTTGCTGCGCGGGGAGCCCGGGGATCCGGTCGAGGTAACGATGAACCTGGTCTGGACAACCAACGGAGTCCCCTACCAATACCGGCTGACGTCGCGTTACGAGATCCCTTGCACGGTAGCGGGTACCGTGACCGTCGACGGGACGCACTATCGCGTCGATGCGGTCCCCGGACAGCGTGACCATTCCTGGGGTGTGCGCGACTGGTGGAGCATGGACTGGATGTGGAGTGCGCTGCATCTCGACGACGGAACCCACCTGCACGGGGTGAACATCCAGCTGCCGGGCACTCCCGCCTTCAGCGTTGGCTACGTTCAGGATTCCGGCGGGAACCTCACCGAGCTGCAGGCCGTGAACTTTCGGGAAGCGTTCGGCGGCAACGGCTTACCGCAGAACACGACGTTGAGTCTGAAACCGGGTGATATCACGGCGAAAGTCGACGTACGTGCCCACGCGCCGGTACGCCTGAGTGCCTCCGACGGGCGCGTGAGCCATTTCCCGCGCGCGTGGGTCGCTGTGGCCACCACGGATGGTCGCAGCGGCGTCGGATGGATGGAATGGAACCGCAACCAGGTGTGAGCGTCCACCGGTCGCCGAAACCGTCACCGATCGTGGTGATGGGTGTTTGCGGGGCAGGCAAGTCGACGGTAGGGGCGGCGCTGGCACAGCGTTTGGGGGTGCCGTTCACGGAGGCTGACACGCTGCATTCGCAGGCCAACGTCACGAAGATGGCCGCCGGCAAGCCCCTTGACGACGATGATCGCCGCCCCTGGTTGCGGCGGGTCGGGCGGTGGTTGGCCGACCATCCCGGCGGGGGCGTGATCAGCTGTTCGGCGCTGGCGCGCCGGTACCGCGACGCGTTGCGGGAGAACTGTCCGCAGGTTGAGTTTCTCCATCTGAGCGGCTCCGCAGAACTGATCGGCCGCCGTTTGGCCGCCAGGTCGGATCACTTCATGCCGGCCACCCTGCTGCGCTCCCAACTGGACACATTGGAGCCGCTCGGTGACGACGAGCGAGGTGTAACCGTGGACATCGACGGTGTGGGCGGCGATGTCGATTCGATCGTCGAGGCGTTCCTGGCTAGTGGCTAGTGCCGACGGCCCCTAACCGGGGCCTCGACCCGCGCACGCGCGGTGTCGGCGAGCTGGGTGCCTTGGTGGCGTGCGGTCTCGGCAAGTTCAGCCCCGCGAACGCGGGCGCTGTGGGCTAGGCGCTCGCCCCGCCTGCGTGCCGCCTCGGCCAGCGGGGCACCTTTCTCCGCTGCGGTGCTTGCCAGCTCCCTGCCGCGTTCCAGCGCGGCTTCCGCATAGGGGGCGCTCTTCGCCGCTGCGGTGCTGGCCAGCTCGCGGCCGCGCTCGGCTCCCGCCTGTATGCCATGCACGATCTTGTCGCCCAACTCGGACTCCACCCGCATGTCGTCGGATCCCGGCAGAGCCGAAGACACCGCGCCGGACAACTTCTCGGCGGCCCGCCGGCCCCGCCAGGCCAATGACGGCTTGCCCGCGGTGTCGGCGGACGCGATGATCAGTCCGCCGAGCAGGCTTACGTCAGTGAGGAATTCCCGTCGCTTCTGGGCTTTGCGGTCCGGGTCTGGCTCGTTCCAAAACATGTGGGCGCCAAGGTTTCCCGGTACCACCGTCAAGGCCAACGCAGCGGAGGCCAGGCGCGGCAACCAGCCCGTGGCCAGGAGCAGGCCACCGCCGATCTGAACGGCGGCGTTGATCTGGGCGACGGTTTCGGGATCCGCCGGGACGCGGCTGCCCATCGGTTCCGGCAGGGTGCGCAAACCCGCCACCGCGGGTGCGGCGGCCTGCGCCGCCGGCCTGGGGTTCAGCAGCGACTCGACGCCCTGGCCGATGAACGCCGCCGACAGCATGGGTCGTGCGATTCTGCGGATCAACATGATTCTCGTATTACCCGCTGTGCCGGCGAACAAACCCACGGCCGGTTTGTCCCGCCGCACGGTGACCACGTCCCGCTGGCGATATGGTGGACGCTGTGCGAGCGTTGATCATCGTCGATCTGCAGAACGATTTCTGCGCCGGCGGCGCGCTGCCAGTGCAAAACGCTGACCTCGTGGCACGCGCGATCAACGACTATCTGGCTGGTAGCCCCGGATATGACCGCGTGGTGGCCACCCAGGACTTTCACATCGATCCTGGTGCTCACTTCTCGGATTGCCCGGATTACTCGTCGTCATGGCCGCCGCACTGTCGTGCCGGCAGTACCGGCGCCCAGTGCTGTCCGGATCTGGACGTCGCCCCGATTGAGGCGGTGTTCCGAAAGGGCGCCTACTGCGCTGCCTACAGCGGATTCGAGGGTGTGGATCACCACGGCACGACGCTGGAGGACTGGCTGCGACAGCGAAGTATCGATGCGGTCGACGTGGTTGGTGTTGCCACCGACCACTGCGTGCGTCAGACCGCCGAAGGCGCGGCTCGGGCCGGCTTCGCTACCCGGGTGCTGCTGGACCTGACCGCGGGCATTTCGGCCGAGACAACCGAGGTGGCGCTGGCCGGGATGCGCACCGCCGGGGTCGCGTTGGTCGGGAGCCGGTAATGGCCCTACCCAAGCGCGACGATCTCCTGGCCGCCGTCGAGCGGTCGCCACGGGCCGCCGCGGCCCACGATCGCGCCGGCTGGGTGAGTCTGTTCACCAGCGACGGCCGCGTCGAAGACCCAGTGGGGTCGATGCCACACGTGGGGCATGAACAGATCGGCCGGTTCTTCGACACGTTCATCGGTCCACGAGACATCAAGTTCCACCGGGACCTCGACATCGTCTGCGGCACGGTGGTACTGCGCGATGTCGAACTCGAGGTGGCAATAGCTGCGGGCGTCACGATGTTCGTCCCCGCCTTTCTTCGCTACAACCTGCGAAAGGCCAGCGACGAATGGAAGATCGCCGTGCTGCGGGCGTATTGGGACCTGCCGGCGATGATGCTGCAGTTCCTGCGGCGCGGGGGGGGGGGGGGGGGGGGGGGCAGGTAGCCAAGCCCGCAGTCATGCTCTCCCGGGGTTTACTGGGCAATCAGGGGTTGCGCGGGACCGCGGGTTTCATGACCGGATTCCGGCGGTCGGGTGCGCGTCACCAAGCGCTGGTGTCGACCTTCCTCGACGCCGTCGTTCGTGGCGACAGCCAGGCCGCAACGCGGACCCTCTCGGACACGGCCACAATAACTTTGGGCGACGACGATGTGCCGGAGCTGGCTGAACTCATCGAGCAGCTTCGTCGGGCCACCTGGTCGAAGATGATCGGATCCGGGTCCACCGTCACGGTGTCAGTTGTCACTGATCACGGGCGGGGCATCATGTTCGCCGAGTTGCCCTGGCGAGGCAATGAAATCCACCGAGTCCGCTACTTCCCGAGCTGATCGCGGCCAATCCGGCGCAACGCGGGTACTAAGGACCTAGATACCGTCGGCGTTGGAGCCGGGGCCACCATCGAAAGCGAAATGTTCGACAAGCCGCTGCGGCGCCGGGAGCTGCTGCGGGGTGCTGGACTACTCACCGCGGCGGCCCTGGCACCGGTGGCGGCCGGTTGCGCTTCCGACGATGACGCCCTGACGTTCTTTTTCGCGGTGAATCCTGAGGAAGCGGACGCCCGGATCCGGGTTGTCGAGGCGTTCGGGCGCAGTCATCCCGACATCAAGGTGCGGACGTTGTTGTCAGGTCCGGGGGCCTTGCAGCAGATATCGACGTTTTGTGCCGGCGGCAAGTGTCCAGATGTATTGATGGCGTGGGAATTGAGTTACGCCGAACTGGCCGATCGAGGCGTGTTCCTGGATCTGAACACCATGCTGGCGCGGGACCAGAAGTTCGCCGACGAGCTGGCCGCGGACAGCATCGGGGCACTGTATGACACCTTCGCCTACAACGGGGGCCAGTACGCGTTTCCCGAGCAGTGGTCGGGAAACTTCCTGTTCTACAACAGAGGGCTCTTCGCGGACGGCGGTGTGCCACCTCCGCCGACCAGCTGGGACCAGCCCTGGAGCTTCGCCGAGTTTCTGGACACGGCCCGCGCGCTCACCAAGCGCGACGGCGCGGGCCGGGTCACACAGTGGGGATTTGTCGACACGTTTGTGCCGCCGCTTTCGGCCGGGCTGTTCGCGTTGAACAACGGCGTACCGCGGTCGACTCCGCGGATGAATCCGACCCACCTCAATTTTGACGACGACGCCTTCATCCAGGCCGTGCAGTTCTACGCGGACCTGTTCGCCAAGCACCAGGTGGCCCCCACCGCATCGGAGCTGCAGTCGATAGCCACCACCGACCTCTTCTCGTTGGGCAAGGCGGCGATGGCACTGGGCGGCCATTGGCGATACCAGACCTTCGACCGCGCCGACGGGTTGGAGTTCGACGTCACCGCGTAGCCGTTGGGCCCAACGGGCGCGCTGCGTGCTCCAACATCGGCGCCACCGGTCTGGCGATTGCGGCCAGCAGTGCACGCAAAGAACAAGCCTGGGAGTTCGTCAAGTTCGCCACCGGTCCGGCCGGGCAGGCGTTGATCGGCGAGACCGATCTGTTCGTCCCTGTGCTGGGGTCCGCGCTCAACTCGGCCGGGTTCGCCAAAGCCCACCGCAGGGTTGACAATCTGGCTGTGCTCACCGCGGGGCCGGGCCACTCACAGGGGCTACCGATCACACCGGCGTGGCCGAAGGTCCACGCCTTGATGGATCGCAACTTCGGCCCGGTTCTGCGCGGATCTCGGCCCGCGACATCGTTGATCGGCATGTCGCGGGCCCTTGACGAAGTGCTGCGCAGCCCATGACGTCCATCGACACGCGCAGCACGCCAGAACCTGGCGCCGAAACGGGCCGGTCGCGCCGCTGGCAACGCCGCTCGTGGGCCGGCCGCATGTTCGTGGCTCCAAATCTCGCCGCCGTTGCGGTGTTCCTGTTGTTCCCGCTGGGATTCTCGCTCTACATGAGCTTTCAGAACTGGGATCTGTTCCGCGCCCCCACCTTTGTCGGTTTGCAGAACTTTGCCAAGCTGTTCACGTCTGACCCGTTGTTTCTGATCGCCCTGCGGAACTCGGTGGTCTACACCGCTGGAACCGTCGTGCCGACCGTTCTGATCAGCCTCGTGGTGGCTGCTGTGCTGAACCGAAAAGTGCCCGGAATCGGTGTCTTTCGGACAATCGTCTTCCTGCCGTTGGCCATTTCGTCCGTGGTGATGGCGGTCGTGTGGCAGTTCGTCTTCGATACCAACAACGGGCTACTCAACATCATCCTCGGCTGGATCGGAGTCGGTCCCGTCCCGTGGTTGATCGAGCCCAGATGGGCCATGGTCTCGCTGTGTCTGGTCAGCGTGTGGCGAAGTGTCCCGTTCGCCACCGTCGTCTTGCTGGCCGCGATGCAGGGCGTCCCCGAGACCGTTTACGAGGCCGCCAAAATCGATGGCGCGGGCGAGATCAGGCAGTTTGTGTCCATCACGGTCCCGCTGATTCGTGGCGTAATGTCGTTCGTCGTTGTCATCTCGATCATTCACGCCTTCCAGGCGTTCGACCTCGTCTACGTCCTCACCGGTCCCAACGGCGGACCGGAAACGGGAACCTATGTGCTGGGCATCATGCTCTTTCAGCACGCCTTTTCGTTCCTGGAGTTCGGATATGCGTCCGCGCTGGCCTGGGTGATCTTTGCCATCTTGCTGGTGTTGACCGTGCTGCAGCTCCGGATCACCCGGCGACGGTCGTGGGAGGCGTCCAGTGGGCTCAGCTGACCGGGTGGTGCAGCGCAACATTGTGCGTGCTGTCGCCCTCTATGCGGCGCTGATCGCGATCGCCTGGTGTGCTCTGTTTCCGATTCTGTGGGCCCTGTCCGGCTCACTGAAGAAGGGCGGTGAGGTCAGCGAACCGAGATTGTTGCCGTCGGACCCACAATGGTCCAACTACGCTGAGGTATTCACCTTGATGCCCTTCTGGCGAATGTTCTTCAACACCGTGCTCTATGCCGGTTGCGTCACCGCCGGGCAGATCTTCTTCTGCTCACTGGCCGGATATGCGTTTGCGCGACTCGAGTTTCGAGGCCGCGACACACTTTTCGTCCTCTACCTGGGCACTTTGATGGTGCCGCTCACCGTGACGGTGATTCCGCAGTTCATCCTGATGCGAACGGTGGGCTTGGTGGATACGCCCTGGGCGATGATCGTGCCGGGACTGTTTGGTAGCGCGTTCGGGACCTATCTGATGCGCCAGTTCTTCCGGACGCTGCCCAGCGACTTGGAGAAGGCCGCGACTCTCGATGGTGGCTCGCCGTGGCAGATCTACTGGCGAATCCTGCTGCCGCACGCGCGGCCAGCGGTGATGGTGCTCGGTGTGCTCACCTGGGTCAATGTGTGGAACGACTTCCTATGGCCCCTGTTGATGGTCCAGCGCGACAGCATCGCCACGTTAACCCTCGGTCTGGTGCGGATGCAGGGAGAGTACGTGGCTCGGTGGCCGGTACTGATGGCAACATCGATGCTGATTCTGTTGCCACTGGTGGCCGTCTACGCCGTCGCGCAGCGCGCCTTCATCCGTGGTATCGCCGTGACTGGACTGGGCGGGTGACCCGGATGGCTTCGGTGAGTTTCGAGGGGGCAACACGTCGATACCCGGGTGCGGACCGTCCGGCCGTCGACAGCCTTGATCTCGTGGTCGACGACGGCGAATTCGTGGTGCTGGTCGGTCCGTCCGGCTGCGGCAAGACGACGTCGCTGCGGATGCTGGCCGGATTGGAAAAGGTAGATGCCGGGCGGATCCGGATCGCTGAGCGCGACGTCACCAATGTCGATCCGAAGAGTCGCGACGTGGCGATGGTGTTCCAGAACTATGCCCTGTACCCGCACATGACCGTGGCACAAAACATGGAATTTGCACTGAAGGTCGCCAAGACCCCCAAGGCTGAGATCCGCGACCGGGTCCTTCAGGCAGCCAAACTGCTCGATCTCGAGGCTTATCTCGATCGCAAGCCCAAAGACCTCTCGGGCGGCCAGCGCCAGCGAGTAGCGATGGGGCGCGCTATCGTGCGCCGCCCCCAGGTGTTCCTGATGGACGAGCCGCTATCGAATCTTGATGCCAAGCTGCGGGTGCAAACCCGCAACCAGATCGCCGGACTGCAACGGCAGTTGGGTACCACCACCGTCTACGTGACCCACGATCAGGTAGAGGCCATGACCATGGGCGATCGTGTTGCGGTGCTGTGCGACGGCGTACTACAACAATGCGCGGCCCCGCGTGAACTCTACCGCCGGCCCGACAATGTGTTTGTCGCCGGATTCATCGGATCGCCGGCCATGAACATGTTCATCCTGCCGATCGTCGATTCGTCAGTGTTGCTGGGGGATTGGTTGATTCAGCTACCCAGGGAGGTGACCGTGCCGGCACCCGAGGTCGTTGTCGGAGTCCGGCCCGAGCACTTCGAAGTGGGCAACCTCGGAGTCGAAATGGAAATTGACGTGGTCGAAGAGCTCGGCGCCGACGCCTACCTTTACGGTCGGATCAGCAACGGCGGCACGATGATCGACCAATCCGTTGTGGCTAGAGCGGATGGCAGCAACCCGCCCGAGCGGGGTAGTCGGGTGCGGCTGTATCCACAACCGGCGCAATTGCACTTCTTCACCGTCGACGGCCGCCGTATCGCTTGAGCCGCAGCGTTCCGATCGGGTTCATGCCCCGGCGCCGGAACCCTCCGTCGTCCGGCGCGCCGCCTACCGGCAAATCGACTCGATCGGGCTACCCTGGCGTCCGTGAGCGCAGCGCGTGTCGATCTGGTGTGCGAAGGAGGCGGGGTCCGCGGCATCGGGTTGGTCGGTGCGGTGGATGCCTTGGCCGAGGCTGGTTACGAGTTTCCGCGTGTCGCGGGCAGCAGTGCGGGTGCCATTGTCGCTGCGATGGTCGCCGCTTTGCAGACCGCCGGTGAACCGCTGTCGCGGCTCGCGGAGATCATGCGCACCCTCGATTACCGGAAGTTCCTTGACCGTAACCTGATCGGGCATATCCCGTTGATCGGTGGCGGGCTCTCGCTGCTGGTGTCCGACGGGGTCTATCGAGGCGCGTACCTCGAACAGCTGCTCGCCGGCTTACTCGCCGATCTTGGCGTGCACACTTTTGGCGATCTGCGCACCGGCGAGCAGCCCGAGCAGTTCGCCTGGTCGCTGGTGGTCACCGCCAGTGATCTGTCCCGGCGCCGGCTGGTCCGCATCCCGTGGGATCTGGACTCCTATGGCCTTGACCCGGACGAATTTTCGGTGGCGCGGGCGGTGCACGCCTCCTCGGCCATCCCCTTCGTCTTCGAACCCGTTCGGGTGCGCGGAGCTACCTGGGTTGACGGTGGTTTGCTGTCCAATTTTCCGGTGGCACTGTTCGATCGTGCCGACGGCGAACCGCGGTGGCCGACCTTCGGAATCCGGCTGTCGGCGCGCCCGGGAATTCCTCCCACCCGTCCGGTGCGCGGTCCAGTGTCACTGGGAATCGCCGCGATTGAGACGCTGGTGAGCAATCAGGACAACGCCTACACTGATGATCCATGTACCGTGCAACGCACCATCTTCGTACCGGCTGACGGCGTGAGCCCGATCGACTTCGACATCACGTCCGAACAACGGGATGTGCTCTACCGGCGCGGATTACAGGCGGGCCGCAAGTTTTTGCAGAGTTGGAATTACGCCGACTACCTGACTGAGTGCGGGAGTCCTGCCGCGCCCTCGCCCTAGCGTCTTGCCCCGGCGCGCTTGGCCAAGAGGGCTCAGCGGATATCGGCGGAGTGATTTTGGCCAATGCCGCCCAACTTGCCTCGGACGAACGTACCATTTGCACCAATTCCGAGTGTGTCGTGGATCACTTTGTCGCGACCGGCGGCGAAGAGTCACTGGGAGGTGTCGATCTTGCAGGTCACCGTGGTGCCCGCGGTAGTTGAGATGGCGGCCAACGATCTGGCAATTATTGGTTCGACGATCAGCCAGGCCAATGCGGCCGCGTTGGCTCCGATAACGGGGCTACTGCCGGCGGGCACCGACGAAGTTTCGGCGGGCATTGCGGCGTTGTTCGAAGCGCACGGGAACGCATATCAGACGCTCGGCGCTCAGACGCTGGCATTGCACGAGCAGTTCGTCAAGCTGATGAGTGGTGGGGCCGCGCAATATGCCGCCGCTGAGGCGGCCAACGCGTCACCGTTGCAGACGGTCGAGCAAGCTGTGCTCGACCTGATCAATTCCCCCGCGGTGGCGCTGACCGGGCGTCCACTGATTGGCAATGGCGCCGACGGGGCGGCGGGGACCGGCGAAAACGGCGGCGATGGCGGCTGGCTCATCGGCAACGGGGGCAACGGCGGGTCCGGAGGGGTCGGCCAGAATGGCGGTAGCGGCGGTTCGGCCGGGCTGTGGGGCCGCGGTGGCAACGGCGGCCTGGGCGGCACCGGTGCCGACGGCGCGAGCGGTCAAGCCGGCAGCGCGGGCGGTGCCGGCGGCAACGGCGGCGCCGGTGGATGGATCTATGGCCACGGTGGAGACGGTGGCATCGGCGGTGCCGGGGCAACGCCACGGCATCGGGATCGGTCGCAGCGGGCCTGGACGGCGGCGCCGGCGGTGCCGGGGGTTCGGGCGGTCACGCCGGGCTCTTGTTCGGTAACGGCGGTAGCGGGGGCCTCGGCGGCGTGGGTGGACAAGCGACCGGCGCCACAACAAGCTCGGATTTGGGCGGTGTCGGAGGCGCTGGCGGCAATGGCGGCTCCGGTGCCCACGGTGGCTGGCTGATCGGTAACGCCGGAAATGGCGGGGACAGTGGCAGCGGTGGCGGCAGCGACGAAACCCAAACCGGTGTCATGAACGGTGCCACCGGTGGCAGTGCCGGACTCGCCGGTGGCGGCGGCGACGCGGGGGTCATCGGCAACGGCGGAGCCGGCGGTAGCGGCGGAAAGGGAGCCGCCGGGTCCACGCTAGGGGGTGCAAGCATCTTCGGCGGTAGCGGCGGCAATGGCGGCTCCGCGGGGGATGGCGGTGCGGGTGGTTTGGTATTGGGCAATGGTGGCGCTGGTGGTAATGGAGGTCAGGGCGGCGACGCCGGCGCCAACGGTTTCGCGGGCTTCGGCGGCCTTGGCGGCGAGGGCGGCTGGGTTGGCAACATAACGCTCGGACCGATCGGCGTCGATGGCGTGGGTTGATCGGTCACGGCGGCGACGGTGGCAACGCCGGCGACGTAGGGGCCGGTAGCCTCAGCGTTCAGTTTGGCGAAACAGGCGGTTCCGGTGGTCAAGGCGGGCTGCTCTATGGCAACGGCGGCAACGGTGGCAATGCCGGCAGCGGCGGAACCAGCGGCTTCGAAGGCGTGGCGGGCCAGGGCGGAGCCGCGATGCTGATCGGTAACGGCGGGGCTGGTGGGAACGGGGCCACCGGTGGGACCGGCTTCGGCAACGTCCTTCAGGAATCCGGGGGTGCCGGCAGCGACGGCGGCATCGGCGGTAGCGGCGGCCTGCTGTTCGGCAACGGTGGCGCCGGCGGCAACGCCGGGGACGGCGGCGTCGGTGGAACCGGCTTCGACAATGGTGACGGTGGTGTCGGCGGCCAGGGCGGGTCAAGCGGACTGTTATTCGGCAACGGCGGTGACGGTGGCGACGGCGGGGCCGGCGGAACCGGCGGCAGTGCGGGCACCGGCGGTGCCGGCGGCAACGGTGGCAATGCCGCGCTCCTGATCGGTACGGGCGGCAACGGCGGAGCCGGTGTCCCGCCGGCGTCCGGCGGCTCCGGTGGCAGGGGAGGACTGATCGGCTCGGCCGGGCAGAACGGGTAGGGGTAGGCGACTGCGGGTGCGCTGCCTCAAACCGGTTGTGCCCGGACCAGCGGCCACCGGCGCGGATCCCGTTTTTCCAGGAGCTAGCTTGCGCGCCCGTCATCAGCTGTCCGACATCGTGCAAAATGTTTCCAGCGCAGTGATTTTCGAGGTCTAACCGGCGCGCCGCAGCGACGATCGCCCGTCCGGTTTCCTACTATTGCCGCGTGGTGGATCGCTATGGAACCGATGTGCTGGCCGCGGGAGCGCGACGCAAACCCCGATCCGTTGAGCACCCGGTGGAGCTCGGCATGGTGGTCGAGGACGCACAGTCGGGCTACGTGGGGGCGGTGGTCCGCGTCGAATACGGCCGCATCGATCTCGAAGACCGGCACGGCAAGACCCGCGGATTTCCACTCGGCCCGGGCTATCTGATTGACGGTCGCCCGGTGATTCTCACCGCGCCGAAGCGGCCCGCTCCGTCCGGTCCGGGCCGGACGCGATCGGGCTCCGTCGCGGTCGTGGGGACGCGTGCCCGAGTTGCCCGCGCGAGCCGGATCTATGTCGAGGGCCGCCACGATTCCGAACTGATATCCCAGGTTTGGGGCGAAGACTTGCGCATCGAAGGCGTCGTCGTCGAGTATCTCGGCGGCGTTGACGACCTGGTCCAAATCGTTGCCGACTTCAGACCCGGTCCGGACTGTCGGCTGGGTGTTCTGGTGGACCACCTGGTGGCCGGCTCGAAAGAGGCACGGATAGCCGAGGCGGTACGCCAGGGACCGGGTGGTTGCGACACCCTGGTCGTTGGTCATCCCTATGTCGATATCTGGCAAGCCGTGAAGCCGCAGCGGCTCGGTCTGAAGCAGTGGCCGAATGTGCCGCGACACATCGAGTGGAAGCACGGCATCTGTGAGGCGCTCGGCTGGCCGCATGCCGATCAGGCGGACATCGCCCGCGCCTGGCAGCGCATCCGCTCCAAGGTGCGGGACTGGAACGATCTGGAACCGGCGTTGATCGGTCGGGTGGAAGAACTCATCGACTTCGTGACCGCGCCTGGCGTGTGACCACCGCCCACCGCGGCGCTATTGTCCGTCACGCCGAGGACGGACCGGGTGCGTGCCGCGGAGCTGGTGGCACGAGCTGGCCATCCTCTGGCAGCTCGCGCATTGATGGCACGCCGCGGGAAAAATGATCGCCGTGATTTCATTTCGCGCTCCGGTGCGAGGGCAGGCTGCGCATTCGTGCTCGAGCCGTTGGGTCTGGCCCAGCATCCGGCCGGTGACGGTCCGTCACGCACGATGGCAAAACCGCAGCGCGACGCCGGCGATCTCGCACGCTGGCTCCCGCTAGATCCGCCCGCAGCGGATTCCACCGGCATTGTGTTCTGCGCCACAGTATTTAGGGAAGCGATTAGCAAACCTAAGCAGCTATCGACGGCGAGATCGGGCTGGGGGGTGCGTTGCTGCTCGTGGGCGCAGGCATGCGCAGCCGCCAACATCCAACACACCCCTGCGCTGTCGGGCGTGGTGATGCTCGTGTCTATGGTGTAGATCACTGCGGAGTGGCGTCACGTATGGCTGCGCGCCATGCGCCAGATGCCTGTGGCCGCATATTTGTCCGCCGTGCCGGAAGGAGTGAGTGCATGACCGGCTTGCTTTTAGTCGAGTCTTTCCACGTGAGGCGGGTGCGTGATGTGGCGCCCGGCGCGGGTGTGCGCGCATGACGGCGGCTATTTGGATGGCTGCACCACCTGAGGTGCATGCGGCTTCGTTGAGTACGGGGCCGGGACCGGGGCCGTTGCAGAACGCTGCGGCCGCGTGGGCGTCGTTGAGTGCTGAGTACGCGTCGGTGGCCGAGGAGCTCGCTGGTGTTCTTGGCGGGGTGCAGGCTCAGGCGTGGCAGGGGCCGAGCGCGGCCAGCTATGTGGCGGCTCATCTGCCTTATGCGGCGTGGCTGACCAAGACCAGTGCCGACTATGCGGTGATGGCTGCTGAGCATGAGGCGGCGGCTGCGGAATATGTTGCGGCGCTGGCGGCGATGCCTACCTTGGCGGAGCTGGCCATCAACCATGCCGCTCACGCGGTGTTGCTTGGGACGAATTTCTTTGGGATCAACACCATTCCGATTGCGCTTAATGAGGCCGACTATGCGCGGATGTGGGTCCAGGCGGCCACGGTGATGAGTGTTTATGAGGCGGGCTCGACTGCGGCGCTGGCTGCCGCGCCGCGCGGCGTGCCGGCCCCGGTGGTGCTCAAAGCCGGTGCGGCGGAGGGTGTTTCTGCGGCCGCTCTGCCCGCCGCGGCGACGGAATTGCCGATCATCATTGTGATTTTGATCCAGATCATTCTGGTATTGCTCGAGATCCTGTATGCGATCGTCGCCTACACGATCATCTTGAGCATCATCTTGCCGATTATCGTCGTCGTAGAGGCGTTTGTCCTGTCGGTCGTGGCGGTTATCTTGGGCACTCCGATTCTGTTGGTCTCGTCGCCATTCCTGTTGACTGGCTCTCCTTGATCGGGTTGACGGCTGGGGTGCCGGTGTCGTTGGCGACGGCACTGCCGATTGGCATTCCCGCGTACCTGGCCGACCAGTCGTGCAGGGACGAGTTGAACGACACCGACCAGGAGCACGTGGTGTTCGTGGGCGCGCGCGCGGGGATGGCGCCATTGCTGACTGCGTCAACCGCACCGGCGCCGGCAGCGGGACTGGCCTCGGCTGGATCGACGGTGCCGGCGAGCAACTCGGTCTCAACGGTGGCTTCTGAGCGGGGTGCCGACATGTCGAGCTTTGCCGGCACCTCCACCAAAGGGTCCGTTAGGCAGCCAGCGGGCCTGACCGCGTTGGGCGGCAGCGAGTTTGAGGGCGGATCGCGGGAGCCGATGCTGCCGGCGACGTGGGGGTCGGCGTTGGTGGGCGTGGCCAACTGACACGTTGTGTCGGGTGATGTGTCTCCCTGATTCTGGGGACGGTCAACGCACCCGCGAGGGCAATACCGCGGCGTCAACAACGTGTCTGGGCAATATCTAGCATCCCGCTGTCGGCTGCTCGGGGGGCGTCCGCTGCCAGCCTGCCCGATACCATTCACGACGGCCCGTGCGCTGGCCGTACTGGGCCGCCGATTATTGCCGAACGTCACCTAGTCGCACTTGGTCGTCCAGGCCGCGCTGATCCGGCTCACAATTTGTGGCGCGCGCCACAAGTGCCCAAAACCGTTGGCGAACATCTCATTTGTCCTCGGCTCACAATGCGCCTCACTGACATTTCGGGCATATGACGTTCATGTCGATCGTGTAAATCGCTGCCCAATGGCGTCACGTGTGGCTGCGCGCCAAGCACTAAAGGCGTGTGACCGCATATTTGTTCGCTGTGCCTGAAGGAGTGAGTGCATGACGGCGGCTTTTTGGATGGCTGTACCGCCTGAGGTGCATTCGGCTTTGTTGAGTGCGGGTCCGGGGCCGGGGCCGTTGCAGGAGGCTGCAACGGCGTGGGCGTCGTTGAGTGTTGAGTATGCGTCGGTGGCCGAGGACCTTGCTGGTGTTCTTGGCGGGGTGCAGGCTCAGGCGTGGCAAGGGCCGAGCGCGGCCAGCTATGTGGCGGCTCATCTGCCTTATGCGGCGTGGCTGACCAAGGCCAGTGCCGACTATGCGGTGATGGCTGCTGAGCAAGAGGTGGTTGCTGCGGAATATGTTGCGGCGCTGGCGGCGATGCCTACTTTGGCGGAGCTGGCCCGCAATCATGCCACTCATGCGGTGTTGCTTGGGACGAACTTCTTCGGGATCAACACCATTCCGATTGCGCTTAATGAGGCCGACTATGCGCGGATGTGGGTCCAGGCGGCCACGGTGATGAGTGTCTATCAGGCGGGCTCGAATGCGGCGCTGGCTGCCGCGCCGCGCGGCATGCCGGCCCCGGTGGTGCTCAAAGCGGGTGCGGCGGAGGGTGTTTCTGCGGCCGCTCTGCCCGCCGCGCCGGCCGACGGCCCGTCCATCCTGTGGATCCTGGTTCAGATCATTCTGATATTGCTCGAGATCCTGTATGCCATCGTCGCCTACACGATCATCTTGGCCTTTGTCCTGCCTTTTCTGATCCTTGTGGAGGCGTTTGTCTTCACGATTCTGGGGCTCATGTTCTCGATCTTCGTGGGGTTCCTGGGGCTGCTATTCGGGCCCCCGCTTCTTACGATCGCCGCGCCATTGCTCCTCAACGGCGCTGTGATCGGGTTGTCGACGGGGGTGCCGGTCTCATTGGCGACGGCATTGCCGATTGGCATTCGGGCGTACCTGGCGGACCAGTCGCGCAGGGGTGAGTTGGGCGATGCCGGCCAGGACCAGGTGGTGTTCGTGGGCGCGCGCGGGGGGATGGCGCCGTCGTTGGCGGAGTCAACCGCGCCGGCGCCGGCGGCGGGACTGGCCTCGGCTGGATCGGCGGTGCCGGCAAGCAACCCGGCTTCGGCGGTGGCTTCTGAGCGGGGTGCCGACATGTCGAATTTTGCCGGCACCTCCGCCAAAGGGTCCACTGTGCGCCCGGCGGGGTTGATGATGTTGGGCGGCAGCGAGTTTGAGGGCGGCTTGCGGGAGCCGATGCTGCCGGCGACCTGGTAACCAGGCGTAACGCGACTCTCACGTGGGCGTGGCCGGTGGGGTACGCAACACGCCGAAGTCCTGAAAAGTCAAAACAATGTCTTGGAATGTCAAGAGACGGTCGCCGTGTTGCGGCATCGTAGGTGGCGTGGGCATCCGCCGTCACGGCGCTGTCCTGACGATGACCGGTCGTGGTGTCGCTGTGGCGGCACCACGGGCACGGCTGAACTGGCTACGACGGGCTGATGCCTCGCTACGGGCCGAGGAATGCGAGGAGTGGATGGTGCAGGCGAGGCCGCCGGGCGGCGCATTGTTGCTCTCGGCGGAGTCACGACGGCGACATGTATGGAATGCACTGTGCTGTAGGTCTATTGAAGTTCAGTTTCTTGGGCTCGCATTCCGTGCGAGACGCGGTGGAAAGCAATCGAATTTCGTTGATGAGTCAGAAGGGGGAAGGTAGTGGTATTGCGGGTAGTTCCTGAAGGTCTGGTCGCGACCAGCGCGGCCGTGGAGGCGTTGACCGCTCGGCTGGCAGCTGCCAATGCTGCATTGGCGCCGCTGATTACTGCGGTGGTACCGTCGGCGGCTGATCCGGTGTCGCTGGAGGCGGCGGTCGGGTTCAGCGCGCACGGTGTCGAGCATGTCGCCGTCACTACGGAAGGCATTGAGGAACTAGGCCGTTCCGGTGTTGGTGTGGGTGAATCGGGTCTGAGCTATGCCAGTGGTGACGCCGCTGCAGCGTTGACCTATGGGTTGTTCATGTGAGCTACTCGAGATGACGTCGCCCATTTGGATGGCTGCTCCGCCTGAAGTGCATTCAGCGTTGCTGAGCAGCGGCCCCGGGCTCGGACCGCTGCAGGCGGCCGCGGCCGCCTGGGCGGGCCTCGGCGAGAAGTTCGCGCTGGCGGCGGTTGACATCAGCTTTGTGCTTGGTGAAGTCAGCTGGCAATGGGAAGGCGCAGGCGCGGAAAGCTATGTAGCCGAAAAGATTCGGTATAAGGCATGGCTGGCCGAGGCGGTCCTGGTGTGTGCCGAAGCTGCCGCAGCTCTTGAGGCCGCCGCAGCGGCATACAGCGGCGCGTTGGCCGAGATGCCAACGTTGACGGAGTTGGCCGAAAACCACACCGTGCACGAGGTGTTGGTCGCAATGAACTTCTTTGGCGTCAACGTGGCTCCCATCGCTCTAAACGAAGCCGACTATGTGCGGATGTGGATTCAGGCCGCTGGCGTGATGGGCGTGTATCAGGCCTGCTCGACCGCTGCGTTGGCGGCAGTGCCGCCAGCGGCTCCGGCACCGGTGCTGGTGAATCCCGGTATCGACGCGCCAGCCGTCGCGGTCAGCCACTTGGACATGCTTGCTGACAACGACGACTCGGGACACGCCGGATTCGGAAGCTTCATCGACACGGCATCCGTGCTCTCGGACGCCTCCTACTCAACCGCTTTCGGATCCATGTTCGATCAATCGAGCATCGGTGTGGATTGCGTTACCGTTGATGCCCATCACATCGGTGCTGCGTACTACGTCCACTATTGGCAGTACCAGTTTCTGCCGCAGTTCGGTGCTCTGCTCAACGAAAACCCCTCCCTAGCGGTCGGTCTTCTGTCCATGGTTCAGGCCGCCGCGGCCGGTGCTGTGGCGCCGGCCACCATCTCGCTGGCGGTGGGAGCCGAGGCTTCGTTGTCGGCCAGTTTGCCGCTGGCAATCACCCAGCATCTCGGAGACGTGCCGATTTCCGTTGGGGATCAAGGGTCTTACCGTGATGTGCTGCGCGGGCCGGATGAGGTGTCGGGGGTGGGCCAGGCTGCGCGGCCTTCATCGGTACACGACACTTCCGGCGTAGAGCCGATGCCGCTCGAGACCGGCAGCCAGCACGCGGGCACGTCGGGCTTTGCCGGAACTACTGTCAGCAAGGCGGTGGTGCAACCGGCCGGGCTGGCGCTCTTCGGCGGTGATGAATACGGGCGCGGTGCAGCCAGTCCGCTGTTGCCCAGGCTCTGGCAAACAAACTGTTTCGCCCCGGTGGGCGAGAACAGGATGGTGGAGCTGGCGTTGTCATAGGTAGTACGCGGAAACATATCGATAGAAAGGACATTTATGAGTCTGTTGGATGCCCACATCGGCCAGTTGGTGGCCTCGCAGTCGGCGTTTGCCGGCAAAGTCGGGCTGATGCGTCACACCATCGGTCAGGCGGAGCAATCGGCGCTGTCGGCGCAGGCCTTCCACATCGGCGAGTCCGCGACGGCCTTTCAGGCCGCGCATGCCCGCTTTGTGGAGGCCGCCGGAAAAGTCAACACCCTGCTGGACGTGGCGCAGGCAAACCTCGGGGATGCCGCGGGCACGTATGTGGCTACCGATGCCGCCGCCGCATCGAGCTATCCCGGCTTCTGAGTTTCCCAACACGTTGCCTCGAGGAAAGGATCCATATGTCACAGATCATGTACAACTACCCGGCGATGCTGGCTCATGCCGGCGACATGTCGGGCTATGCCGGCTCGCTGCACGGCCTGGGTGCTGATATCGCCGCCGAGCAGGCCGCGCTGTCCAATGCCTGGCAGGGCGATACCGGTGTGACCTACCAAGGTTGGCAGACCCAGTGGAATCAGGCCATGGAGGACTTGGTGCGCGCCTATCAGTCGATGGCAAGCACCCATGAATCCAATACCCTGGCCATGAGCGCTCGTGACCAAGCCGAAGCGGCTAAATGGGGCGCCTAGTGCGCTCGTCGGTAAAGTTCGCCGGCCTAGGCCGGCACGCACGTCGGAATATGCTCTAGCAGTTAGTGATTGCCGGACGGTCGGCAGCATCGATCACCAGCGCGGTGGTTTCGCGGCCAGCGCGCTGTGGATGGTGCTGTCGGCACCGGCTCAGCTTGGCCTTTGGGTTACTTGCGTTGTGAGACGCCCTCCCAAAACTGTTGGTGAACAGAGCTTCTCTCGCCTTGACGGCGCTGTCTCGGTGCAATGCCCGATATCGAACAGGACAACGTCTGGAATGTTTCAGGGATGTGATCGGCGGTTCGGATACGTAGATCACAGTGCATTTTCGTCACGTTTCGCTTCTCGCCAAGCACTAAACGGCTGCAACTCAGAAATATTCGCCTTGCGAGAAGGAGAATCCGAATGACCGACGTGCTTGCGATCGACGCCGAGGGGCTCGACCGGCTGTCCTGTGGCGCCAAGGCGGACCCCAGCGCGGGTAAGAAGACGCTCAAGGCCAAGACAGTGTGTGAAGCCGGCTTTCGCAACATGACCTACGTGCGGGACCTGGCGGCGGTGCTCGTCGGCGAACCGCCGTCGCTGCTCGGCGATGACTCGGCACCAAACCCCTCCGAGATCACGCTGGCCGCCTTGGGGTCATGTATCTCGGTGGGCCTGCTGGCCAACGCGACCCACCGTGGCGTCGCCTTGACCAAAATCGAGGTCGAGATGGAAGCCGACATCGACATCTCCGCCGTGTGGGGCGTAGGTGACACCCCGGCCGACAAGCTCCTTGGTTTCACCGCGGTACGGTGCAAAGTCAGCCTCGCCGGCGATGCCGACGAAGCGACGCTCAACGAGATCCACGACAACGCGATCGCGTGGTCGCCCGTGGTGAATACCTTCCGCCGGCCGGCAACTGTCTACTCGACACTGAAGATCGGCTAGGCGGTTCGCCATGAGCCATAACGCGAGCAGGTCGTGCCCGGCCGCGGAACTATTCCACCCCGGCTCCGTACGGGTCGAGCATCGTCGCGGGCCCCTCGGTGATCGGGTGATCTTTCGCGGCAGGTTTTTTCTCGGCTACCCCTGCAACAGCACTGAACAGGAGGTCCCGCTGTGACCGCAACCGTGGATGCCGCGACTGATTTGCTGCATTCGGAGCTGCTAGCTGAAATTCGCGCTCATGCCAGTGCGTTGGACCGCGGGGACGGAACCGCACGTCGGAGCTTTCCGGGCCTTGGCGCTGTCGGACTGCTCGGGCTGGGCGCACCGGGTAACTCCGACGGGTGCCTGCCCCAGATGGCGGAGGCGATCTCCGTCATCTCGGGGGAGTGTATGAGCACCGGATTTAGTGTCTGGGCCAGTCGCATGGCTGTCGAGTACCTGCTCACCGCCGCAACGGAATACAGCCTCGCCGTCGTCGGCCCCCTGCTAGCCGGCGCTGCACTGGGGATTAGCGGCATGGCAGCAGCATTCAAAGAGGCGGCCGGTTGTGGCGACCTGGAGCTGACCGCCAGACCGGTCACGGGCGGCTACCAGCTCAGTGGGTCGATCCGGTGGGCCAGCAACCTCTACCAGGACTCTGTGTTGATGACGGCGGCACGCACCGAGCGAGGCGAGTAGCTGATCGTGGCTCTGCCGTTGGCCACCCCAGGCGTTGCCGTCGGGGATCACTTCGAGCTGTTGGCGATGGGCAGCACGGCGTCGTCGCAGCTGGAACTTCAGGATGTGTACGTCGCGTCGGAACAAGTTCTGTCCACCGACTGCGGGGGATTCCTCGACGCGGTCCGCCCGACATTCTTGGTGCTGCAGTCGGCCATGTGCATCGGCCTGGCCAGAACCGCATTGGCGCAGAGCAGGATCGCTCTGGCCGGGGTGAACTCGGTCTATGCTCCCGATTTCGACCTCATCGCGGAACGGCTTGCCCTGGCCGAGTCCACGTTGTCCGGTGCGGCCGCGTCGGTCGGCACACAGCGGCCTGCGGGCCGGCGCGAGTTGCTCTCGCTGCGACTCAGTTCCGCGAAGATCGCCTGTGCTAGTGCTGACCTGGAGATACGAGTGGCCGGAGGCAAAGGCTATGCGAGTAGGACGCCGACGAACCGCCGCTACCGTGAGGCTGCCTTCCTTCCGGTGCAGTCGCCATCTGAGGCCCAGCTGCGCTGGGAACTGGATAGATGCCGTTGAGTGACCGTGTGGGTCAACGATGACCCCGACCGCGGTACCCCCCGAGCCCACATCCGAGCACATGGTCGGCGGCATCCCGCTGGCCAGCTTGGTTCGGGACTACCACAGGCAGATGGTGAATTTCGCTCGCACCATGGTGAGTTCGCCGACGATAGCCGAAGAAGCGGTACAGGAAGCGTGGGTGCAGGTCATCCAGTCTTCGGACTCCTTCGAGGGGCGATCGTCGGTGGCAACCTGGCTATTCGGCATCGTTAAGAACACCGCATCGCGGTACCGGCGCCGCGACTCACGGATCCGTGCGCACGAGGTGCTGGCCACCGAAGAAATCGATCCGCTCTCTGGGCGCATGCATCCCGCCGGCCATCCGGATGCCGGGCACTGGAGCGTGCCGCCGTCGAGGCGGTTCATCCCAGAAGATCAAACTGTGGCGGAGGAAACAGTCGGTTTCGTAAGGGCGGCGCTGGATGCGCTGCCACCACGCCAGCGACGACTGGTCATCCTGCGCGATCTGTTAGGGATATCTGCCGAGGAGGCAGCCCATACTCTTGAGCTGTCCGCCGAAGCGCAACGCGCTTTGCTTTACCGGGGGCGAGGAAACCTTCGCGCCGAACTGGAGAAGCGCTACCAACGATGACCGTCTACGACAACACAGTTCCTGCGATTGACTGCGTCGAGTTCGTCCACCTCGTTGATGACCTGGTTGATGCGGATCCGCAGCAGTGGGGAGCGATCGTGGAAAAACACCTGCAGGACTGTCCTCCGTGTCTGGTCTACCTGCAACAAATGCTCGATCTGAAGATCCTGCTCAACGTCGCCTTCGACGGGGAGAAGCTCAGCAACGAGCAGATCGCGGGGGTCATCAACGCGATCAACGCGTTTCGCGCCAGCGAGCAGTGAGGTGTTCGCGGGTCAGCCTGGGCGGCGATGTGGGGTCCATGGACTCTGCTGCTCAACGCGGTCTGTCGTATACGGTCAGGTCGGGACTCAAACCAGGGCGATCTGGTGCCGGGATCCCGGTTGGCCTATCGCTCGCCAGGTACCTGGGCCCGACGCGAGGAGTATGGAATGTCGAGTGGTGCAAAGAAATATGGAATCTTGGTCGCTGTTGACGGCTCCGCGCAGTCGGATGCCGCGGTAGCCTGGGCCGCCCGCGAGGCGGGTCTTCATCGCACACCCATCACCTTGATGCACGGGGTGGCCCCCGTGGTCGTCGGTTGGCCTGTTGGCCAGCTGTATGCGGAAATGCCTGATTGGCAGCGGGACGAAGCCAACAGCGTGATGGAGCGAGCCCGTAAGGTCCTCTCGGAGGCGCTGGGTGATTCGGAGTCGCCAGACGTGCGCACAGAGGTCGTCTATTCCAATGTGGTGGCCGCGCTTATCGAAGCCTCAACGCAGGCCTCGATGGTGGTAGTGGGCAGCCAGGGGATGGGCGCACTGGGCCGCATGCTGTTGGGCTCGGTCTGCTCGGCGCTGCTTCACCATGCCCATTGTCCGGTCGCGGTGGTTCACTCCGATAGCGGCGCGGCTCCGGACCCAGGCGCGGCCGTGGTCGTGGGTATCGATGGATCACCGGCCGCGGAAGCCGCCACCGCTATGGCGTTCGAAGAGGCGTCCCGCCGGGGCGTGGACCTGGTAGCCCTGCATGCATGGAGCGACGTTGGCGTGTTTCCCATCCTCGGTATGGATTGGCGCGAGCGTGAGAGTCAAGGAGAGGAGATCCTGGCTGAGCGCCTGGCGAGCTGGCAGGAGCAGTACCCCGATGTGCACGTCAAGCGTTCGTTGGTCTGCGACAAGCCCGCGCATTGGCTGCTCGAGGAAGCTCAGCACGCACAGTTGGTGATCGTCGGAAATCGGGGCCGCGGAGGGTTCCCCGGCATGCTCCTGGGTTCGGTCAGCTCGACAGTGGCCCACTCGGCGAAAGTTCCGGTGATCGTCGTCCGTCCCGCCTAGTGGCAGCCGCCCGGCAAAGGTCTTTGGTCCCTGCTCGTCAGGCCTTTCGATAGACGCGGGTATCGCCAGGCGTTTTGTAACTTGTGGCCATGACCTATGTGATCGGCCGAGAATGCGTGGACGTCGCCGAAAAGTCGTGTACTCAGGAATGCCCTGTTGATTGCATTTATGAGGGCGCTCGCACGATGTACATCAACCCCGATGAGTGCGTTGATTGTGGTGCCTGCAAGACGGCCTGCCGGGTGGGCGCGATCTACTGGGAAGAGGACCTTCCGGACGAGCAGCGACACCACCTCGCCGACAATGCGGCTTTTTTTCGCGAGATCCTGCCGGGCCGCGACGCACCGCTCGGCTCGCCGGGCGGTGCGGATACAGTGGGGCGCATCGGTGTCGACACACCTTTGATCGCTGCCATGCCGCCAAGCGGCTTGTAATCGGAGGAGCACGGACATGTCCACACTCGGAAAGCGTCTCGGCGTTGTCGTTGGAGTCGACGGTTCACCGGCATCGAATGCCGCCGTTTGCTGGGCAGCCCGGGACGCGGCGATGCGGAATCTGCCACTGACCGTGGTCCACGTGGTCAACACCGATGTGGCGACGTGGCCGCCGATGCCTTATCCCGATACCTGGGCCGTGTGGCAGGAAGACGAGGGGCGCAAGGTCATTGCCGGTGCGGTCAAGATCGCCGAGGAGTCGGTGGCGGGGGACCGCGAGCTCACCATCAAAAGTGAGATCGTCTTCTCCTTGCCGGTACCGACCATGGTCGAGATGTCCGCCGAGGCAGAACTGATGGTCGTGGGCAGCTCTGGGCACGGAGCGCTGGCCCGGGTGCTACTGGGTTCGGTCAGCTCGAGCCTGGTGCGACGTGCCAGCTGTCCAGTGGCGGTCCTTCGCGACGAAGATCCGATGATCCCGGATCCGCTGCATGCGCCGGTCCTGGTGGGGATCGACGGCTCCCCGGCTTCCGAGCTGGCTACCGCGGTCGCGTTCGATGAGGCATCACGCCGCGGCGTCGAGCTGATCGCGGTGCACGCGTGGAGTGACCAGGATGTGGTCGAACTACCGGGCCTGAACTGGTCGACGATGGAAGCCGAAGCCCGGCTGAGCCTCGCTGAGCGGCTGGCAGGCTGGGAGGAACGCTATCCCGATGTGACCGTCCGGCGGGTGGTCGTATGCGACAAACCCGCTCATCAGCTGGTCGAAATGTCGCAAACCGTTCAACTGGTGGTTGTCGGCAGTCACGGCCGTGGCGGCATCACCGGTGTGCTGCTCGGCTCGGTGAGCAACGCGGTCGTGCATGCCGTGCGGATGCCGGTGATAGTGGCGCGGTCATCGTGATTCGGTTTCGCTACATCCGATGACGGCGCCGATTTCAGCGGGCTCCGCCGTGCAGGCGATGAATCAACGCCATTTCATGATCTGACCAAATACCTTTTCGCGCTTCGGTAGTCGCCTCGGCGGCCGGATCGCGTACCCCGCGCAGTCGCATGCAATCGTGTCTGGCGGTGATGATGCACATGGCTCCGGAGGGGTTGAGCCTGCGCATTATTCCGTCCACCGCTTGCTGTCCGATGCGCTCTTGTACCTGCAGCCGTGCGGCGTAACCGTCCACCAGCCGGGCCAGTTTGGACAAGCCGACGATGCGCTGGCCCGGATGCGGGCGGTAGGCGATCGTGGCGGTGCCGGTGAACGGCAAGAGATGGTGTGCGCAGGTGGAGGAGAACGAAATGCCGTGCATGACGATCAGTCCCGGGTCATCGGGCGCGGGAAAGTCGGTAGCGAGCTGGTCCTCCGGTACCTCGTGATATCCCCACAACATCTCTCGCCACGCTCGTGCGACGCGCGCGGGCGTCCCGGCGGTGTGCTCTCCGTCGTCCACGCCCAGTGCGTCGAGTAACTGCTGGACGGCGCATTCGACGGCCAGGTCTGGGTTGTTGTCGTACCACGCCGGTGAATTCATCGGGCGCCGGCCCGAATGCGGGTAGCCCGAATTCGGGTGGTAGGACGCCGCCCCGTACGCGACGCTGTCATTTGTCATTTGCCAGGCGCTGGGCCGCAACGGCGGCATCTGGTAGCGCCCCGGGTGGGGTGCCGATGGCATGGCGCTTATCCCACCGCCCGACTCATCTGGCAGGCGGCGATGGTCACGATGTTCACGTTGGAACCCTCTTGCTTGCGGGGGTGTCAGCCAAGAGCGCGCGACTTGGTCACTGCTCCACTGTCATGGTGCCGCCGCGGCGCGCCGTTGTCTGTCGGCTGATCAGTCATGAATGGGGGTGAAAGAGATGTCCCCCGATTGAGGGAAGCGGGCCAGGTACTCTCGGATACCTTCCAGATGCTTGCCGCCAAGCGATACGCCGACAGTCCCGTGTCATCAGCTAAATCCCAAAGCGTGCAAGTAATTTGGCGACTAAGCGCTGCTGTTGTGTGGCGTCCAACTGCGGATGTGTCTGGGCGAAGCGCGGCTGTTGTCAACTCCGGCAAGGTTTAGCGTCCGGCGGGACGGCCGCGCTTCGCCCAGTAGTGGATCAGGCTTCTATCACCTCAGGATGCGCAACGTTTTCGCTGATGGTTTTGTCGCCAGCGCCTCTGGTGATCGAAATCTTGCGCGGCTTGGCCTTTTCGGCCACCGGGATCTGCAGCTTCAGCACACCTTCCGTGTAGGAGGCCGCGATCCTGGCGGTGTCGAGGTTCTCGCCAAGCACTAGCTGGCGGCTGAATACTCCACGGGGTCGTTCGCTGGCCAGCATCTCTCGATTCGGGTCCACGGCCGGCCGTTCGGCGCGAACGGTCACCACATTGCGTTCGATGTCGATGTCCAGGGAGTCGGCGTCTATGCCCGGCAGATCGAACTCGACGACGAATTTGTCACCCTCTCGCCACGCGTCCATCGGCATTACCGCTGGTCGGGCCGACGTGCCAAGCACTTGCTGGGCGAAGCGGTCCAGGTCACGGAACGGGTCGGTACGCATCAACATTGCGGCCACCTCTCACTCCAATTCTGTAATTGTTAGTCCAATGTTTCTATGTCAGACGACATAGATTTATGTTTAACACTATCGGTAGCACAGCGCAAGTGTGATAGACAGGTTTTCTGCGCGAGGGGTAGTCGAGGAGGTGGCCATGGCCGATCGTCCCGGCCACGCCGGAGGGCCGGCCCCCGATGTCGGCGTGTACGGCATTTCGGTGACGGCGGAGCTTTCGGGTATCGCGGTGCAGTCGCTTCGTCTGTATGAGCGCCATGGGCTGGTGACTCCCGCGCGTAGCGAAGGTGGTACCCGCCGTTACAGTGCCGATGATCTGGTCCGGCTGCAGCGCGTCAGCGTCCTCATCGAGGCCGGCATCAATCTGGCCGGAATCTCACGCATTCTCAACCTCGAAGACGACAATGCCGCTCTGGCTGCGGCGAATTGCGACCTGCTGGCCAGCAATCGCTCCCTGCGCGATGCCGCGAGGGCGGCCGTGAGATTGATGAACCATGGGCGGTCCGCCGAGAACGGTGAGGGCGGCGACACTTCTTGACAGGTCCGCGCAATGCGGTCGAAAACCGTTTAGCTGCAGTCCATTATCTAGACTCGCGCGCTGAGGGGCCGGTACCGTGACCCGTTTGCAAGCCGATGGGCCCAGTCCGCCATTCGGACTGAGCCCATCGGAGGGTGCTGACTACTGATTGGCCTTCTGGCGCTCTTCGGCGACGTCGGCGCCGCGGCGAGCAGCTTCTGCCTCGGCTTCCTTCTTGGCCGCGTCACGCTGAGCGTCGGCCTTGTCCTGCTGGGCCTGACCCTCGCGCTTGACGTCATCGCAACCGGTCACGGCTCCAAAGACTTCCTTTGCCTTGCCCTTGGCGCCTTCAACGACGCCCTCGACAGCTTCTTGGGGGCCACTCTTGTCCGCCATGGATTCCTCCTTGATGCTTGTTGTCAAACGGCTACCGCGCAGTTCGATCGGTGCGCTCAGCCAGCAGAGTCCGGAGCACTAGCGCGTCTTCTTCACGTCTGGATCCGGAATTCCCCTGCACGAAGAGTGGTTTCCAGAAGGCTTCAGGCTCAAACGTGTGCCCTGAGTCACCTCGAGCGGCCCAGGCAGTCACCCGCGGCTGGTTGGGCCGTGGTCAGCTGGGGCGCGGTGGAGCCGACCCGCGCCGCAGATGCAGGAGCGGAAACGGACGCCCGTCGCCATCGGTTTCCGAGCGCCCGAACGTCACGAAACCGTGGCGATGATAGAAGCCGACGGCTTGCGGATTCTGCTCGTTCACATCGACCAACAGGTCCGGAATTGCGGCCAACGCAGCGCGCAGCAAGGCAGAACCGGCGCCGCGTCCGCGAAACTGCTGATCAATAAACAGCATTTCCAACTTCCCGTCGGCGATTCCGGAGAACCCCACCGGTAAATTCTCGGCGACCGCGACCGTCAGCGCAACCAGTCCCAGGTACTCATTGGCCAGCTTCGTCTCGTAGAAGTCGATATCGTCGGCGGTCAAGAAGTGGTGAGTCGCCTCGACCGCGCCGCGCCAGATTTGCACCAGCGCAGGCCATTCAGCCTGCCCACGACACGGCCGCAGCAAAAACTCGTTGGGCGCATTCATCCGACCAGGCTAGGTCAGCCGCGGCTCGTGCCTAACAGCGCGGGTCCGGCGGTGGACATCGGCACTAACTGGCTTGCAGCGCCCGGTCGGCCCATGAGCACAGGGCGACCGTGTCACGTGCTGCCCGCATCACCGTCCGGTCCGGCCGCACCAGCACCGCCTTGACTCCGCCGCGGCGCAGCCAATCGGCAAGGCTACTCGCGGGCGGGGTGACCACCACCAACACATCGCGCCGGCGCAAGAGCAGTTCCTGGGCCTCGCCCAGTGACGTCGAGGTGATGACGGCAAACCGCGTCCCGATCACAGCGTCGAGTCGTTGGCCTTCGGGCAGTAGTGGATTAGGGCATAGCGAGCCGGCGAGCTGTCGTGATCGGCCGAACCGATGTGTCTTGTGCACCAACGCCGAAGCATGCAGTGCGGGCGTGGTCGAGTCGCTGATCTTGTCGCGCAGGCCGGGAACGAAACGGACTCGGGGTAGTAGGGCGCGGCGAACAACGTTGCCCAACCGGCCGCCGCCGGTCATGAACTGACCGATGGCCAGCGCCAGTCGGATCAGCTGGCGGGTGTGCGGTTTGCGTTCCTGCTGGTAGGTGTCAAGGGCATCTGCGGTCAGAGTGCCGCATCGGACGGCGGCAATCTTCCAACTGAGGTTCATCGCGTCGCGCAGTCCGGCTCCCATGCCCTGGCCGATGAACGGGGGAGTGAGGTGCGCTGCGTCCCCCAGGATGAAGATGTTGCCGCGGCGCCACTGGTCGGCGATTTGAGCGCGGAACGTGTATTCGGCGACGCCCAACAGGGTGAGGTCTCCCTCCGCGATGTCGGTAGTCCACGGTGCGATCAGCGGACGCAACGCGCTTATCGAGTTGAAATCCTCGGTACGTTCACCGGGGCGTAGCTGAAACTCCCACCGATAGCGAGATTGCCCGATGCGCATGTAGGTGGCGGCGCGAAACGGATCGCACACTTGGTACACGCCGTCCCACTGCGCCAGGTCGCACTCGGTGGCCACATCCACGACCAGCCAGCGTTGCTGGAAGTTCAGATCCGCCATCGTGGATCCGATGTGGCTGCAGACCATGCTGTTGGCGCCGTCGCAGCCCAGTACGTATTCGGCGTCGACATGGTGGACCCTGCCGTCGGATCGATCGGTAAACGTAACGCGCAGCAGTTCGTTGGTATCGCAGATCTCGATGACCTCCGCGCCGCCACGCAATTGCGCGTGTGCGTAGCGCTTGAGGTTTGCCCGCAGCAAGGTCTCCAACTCCGGCTGGTCGAACATGTTGGCTTGCGGGAAGCCATGGAGGCTGCGTGCGGGGTCGCGATGGAATTCGGTGAGCACGTTGAATCGGTTGTCGAGCAGCCGCAAACCCTGCGTCGGCCGAGAGATTGCCGCAAATTCGTCGGCGATGCCCAGACGAGCGATCACCCGGTAGATTTCGTCGTCGAGGTGTACGGCCCGGGGCTGTGGGTACACGTCGGTCCAACGTTCCAGAACCATGGATTCGACGCCGTATTGGGCCAGTAAGGTCGCGGCGGTGATGCCGGTTGGCCCGGCGCCGACGATGACGACAGGTACCTGCCGGATCGTCTGGAATGGCTTGTCACTCACGCGTATCGCACAGCGGTGTGTTGGGTTCCGAGGTCGATGAGACCATCGTCGGTGCGCACCGAGGCTTCGACGATGTCACCGTCTTGAAGGTATTTCGGGTTGCTGGCCTGACGCTTGAAGAACGCTTTCCATTTGAGGGCCGGCGGCAACAGGTTTCCGATGATCTCGACCGGCTTGGGCGGCGCGCTGAGTGCGGTGCCCACCGGCGTGCCGGTGAGCACCAAGTCGCCGGGCGCGAGTTCCTGAAACTGGTTGAGTGATTGCAGGGCCTGCAGGGGCCGGTACAGCATGTCGCCCTCGACAAGGCTGTTCTGTCGCTCGTCACCATTCACGCTCAGTCGCAGTCGCAGCTCGCCGAAGCGCCGGAGTTCGTCGGCGTCGAGCAACACAAGCTGCGGTCCGATTGGTGTGAAGGTCGGGTAGGACTTGGCTTCATAGAATTGTGTCTGCGGAAGCTGAATGTCGCGTGCCGACACATCGTTGGCGACGACCAAGCCGGCGATGAAGTCGGCCAGATTCGCATCGGAGAGATTGGTTCCCAAGGGAATTGCCTGACCGATCACCAGCCCTATCTCCACCTCATAGTCGAGGAGTTGGACGTGTGCGGGCTTGACGATGTCGTCAAACGGGCCGGTGATCGATGCCGACGCTTTGCGGAAGAAGGTCAACGGAACCGCGGTCGGGTCCATCCCCGCATCCTTGACGTGCGATTCGAAATTGGTCATCTGAGCCACGACCCGGCAGGGTCGGGTCACCGGTGAGATCAGCTGGAGGCCGTCGATGGGTGTACGGTCGCCGCTGTTTGCAGCCAGGTCGATCGCGGCCCGGTCGGTAAGCAACTCGGCGGTGGTAACCGCGGCGGTGGCCACCTGCGCGGCTCCACTCGCGGTCTTTACCCACCAGCCGTCGGCGGTGTGCAGTACGGATATGGTCATAGGGAGGGAACTTTCAGTAGGCCGATGAGGCGGTTGAAGTCGAACTCATTGGTTGCCCGCAATGCGGTGATCATCGAAACTAGCTCGTGGCGAGCGGATTTCGGGCCGGTTCCGAGAAAGTCTTTGGTCGCCGGCGGCCCCCACTGGGCCAAGCCTGAAGCGGTCAACGGGGCCCAGCCGGGTTCGAGGCTGTTGTCGAACATGTCGCCATCGGTGAGGTGTTCGACAAGGAAGCCGTCGGGATCGCGCCAGTAGTCGAAGATCTGACTGCCTTGAATATGTCTGCCGATGCCCCACGAGCGAAAGTAGCCGCGTCCCTTGAGGTATTCGCCACCGGCGGCGAGGGCGTCGAGGTCACTTACCTGATAGGCCGAGTGCAGGTAGCGGTTGGCCGGACCCAGTGCCATCGCCAAGGTGTGGTGATCTGCCGGTGTCGAGCCGCGATCGCAGCGGATGAAGCTCATGGTGGGGCCGCGGTCGCGCTGACCGGGGAAGAACTGGAAGTCGCTGACGATCATCCCCAAGTGGTCCAGGTACCAGTTCAGCGCTTCGGCGTACCTGGTGGACTGCACCACCACATGGCCTAGCCGCTGTATCCGGGCGGGTACCCGCGGGGGGCGCTGGGGAAGGTTGGCGCGTGACAGATCATGTCCGAAATTCAGAACGCTTGGTTGCTGCGTTGGAAGCGTGGGCAGTTCATCCATGCCCGCAACCACGCGTACCGCCATTCCACTGGGGTCGACCAGATCGACCGTAAGCCCGCCGATGGTCTCCGGCAGCGGTCGTGCGGTTGCCCCGCATTTATCGGCAAGACGCAGGACGTCGACCTCATCGCAGGCCCGGTAGGCCACGCCGGCGAATCGGGTCCGTGGCGCACGGCGCACGATCACACAGGCCGCGCCCGCATCGGTGCCACGCAACCGAAGCTCGTCGGGGCTGCGCCATGCGGTCTGTAGGCCGAAGGCGCGCGCGAACGCCTCGGTACGAACCAGATCCGGCTTCTCGAACTCGAGCCACGCCAGGTCGACAACTTTGATGATCGGATTACCGGACCTGCCGGGGTGTTCGTCAGGCCGGGCGCCCTGTTCGCTGTGCATGTCCTGATGTACGCCCTTCTTCAGGTCACCGCCGATGTCGACCATCGCGTCCACCGCCACTTCCTTGGTCACTAACTGACGAAATCGTCACATACGAGGCGCCACTCGGTCAACATTTCTGACGAAATCATCACAAGTGATGCATACTGCTTTGGTGACGACATCGGATCGGGGCGCGCCCGCCCAGGCGAACCGCTCGGAGCGGCGTAAGCGGCGCACCCGCACGGCCCTTCTCAGGGCTGCGCAACGATTGATCGCCGAAGGCAAACTCAATGTGCCGGTGCTGGAAATCACCCAAGCTGCCGACGTCGGCATGGGCTCGTTCTACAACCACTTCGATAGCAAGGAGCAGTTGTTCGAGGCCGCTGTCGCCGATGTGCTGGACGCACACGGGGCGCTGCTGGACCGGTGTACCGCGTCGATCGAAGACCCCGCCGAAACGTTTGCTGCCAGTTTTCGGCTGACTGGCAGACTCTTCCGGCGCCGCCCGCAAGAGAGCGAGATCCTGTTGGCCAATGGCGCGGCCCTGCTGTCCTCGGACCGGGGACTGGCTCCTCGGGCCCTGCGTGACATCAAGGCCGCTTCCGATGCGGGTCGGTTTCGGGTAGAGGACCCGGAACTAGCGCTGGCCATGGCCGGCGGGGCGCTGCTGGGCCTGGGCACCTTGTTGCGGGCCGACCCGCAACGGGACGGCTGTGCGGCCGCCGACGCGGTGACCGAAGACCTATTGCGCTTATTCGGACTCGATGCCGAGCAGGCTCGCGCCATCTGTCGACGCCCACTGCCGGACCTGGACGGCTGGGATCAACCCGACTCGGCCGCGTGATGGCCGCCCTGGGGCGGCGTGTTTGCCGCTTTTCGCGCAGGTAGCCCTAGTGTTGGCCGACGGCGTGGGTCCGCGGACGATTTCGCGTATCCGTCGACCACAGGGCCGCACAACTCGGGCACTGCAGGTGCAACTCGGTCGCGCGATTGCTCAGTAGATATTGCCAATGGGTGCCGCAGTTGCGGCCGCTACGGCAGTCCTGGCATGTGTCGCGGCCCCACGGGCAGCGTGGGCACGGTAGCCAAGCCCGTCGGGAGGCATCGGCGTGTGGATCGATGGGCAGCATGGGCGTGCAACCAGCCTTTCTGTCTGGAAGTTAGGGTAGGCTACCCATATGGGCAGCGCAACCCGAATGGCTTGCCGGCCGCCTGGCCGGTGGCTTGGTTCTCGTCAGAGTCGCTGTCGCACAGCGCTTTACGGGCAGAGTTAGCCGGGCGTCGGCGGCGATCGTCGCGCAATCATGACCGGAACATGGGTCAGTAGCACCACCGCGGCGCTGACCGAACCGAACAGCATTGCGGCAAATCCGCCGCTGCCATGGCTGCCGATCACCACCAGCTGGGCTTGCGTCGAGCTGTCGACAAGCTCAGGTGCGGCGTTGTTGCGCGCGATGATGCGGTGAACGGCGACGTCGGGGTACCTCTCGGTCCAGCCGGCCAGTCGCTCGGCCACGATCTGGTCCTCTCGGGAACGCAGCGTCCGCCAGCCCGGACCGGGAAAGCCGACGATCGGATCAAACACATTCGGCGGTTGCCACGTGTGCACCACGGTCAGATCGACCTTGCGACGTGAGGCCTCGTCGAATGCGAGCGCGATCGCCAATTCCGAAGTCGGGGAGCCATCGATGCCGACCAGTACCGTGGACCGCTCCCTGTCGGGATTCAAGTCGACGTCATCGTGGATGACGACCACGGGACAGTGCGAGTGATAGATGAGGCCGGCGCTCACCGAGCCCAGGTGGCGTCCCCGCAGGGTGCCGGTACCGAGGTATCCGACCACCAGCAAGTCGGCGTTTTTGGACATGTCGACCAACGCAGACACCGCCGTCCCGCTGGGCATTTCCAGG
The DNA here is from genome assembly GCF_002355775.1 of Mycobacterium ulcerans subsp. shinshuense. Lineage (NCBI taxonomy): Bacteria > Bacillati > Actinomycetota > Actinomycetes > Mycobacteriales > Mycobacteriaceae > Mycobacterium > Mycobacterium ulcerans. The sequence goes on from NZ_AP017624.1 coordinate 2,685,283, forward strand.
TTGATCTGGTTCGGGCCGCGCTGACAGCTTTCGTTGGCGATCTGCAGGGCCTCGTCGAGCAGTTGTTGGCCGCGTTCTCGCAGTTTGCCGGTGTGTTGCGGAGCTAACGAGGAACTCAGCCGGGTCCCCGCGGTGGTGGGCAGCACATGAGCCAAAGTCAGTGCAACGTTGCGCAACTCGGCGTCGCGCGCAGCCCAGCGGATCGCGATCTTGGAACCGGGCGAACCGTCGACGCCGACCACAATCCCGGGATGTTTGCCGAACCTGGACATTGGTTTGCCTCGTTCCCCCTGCCCTTGGATGCTATCGGTGCGCCGTGGGGTTGGCGGGCGAATCAGTGACTGTGGTTGCCGTCGCGGGTTTCCGGCACGGCCGGTCCTTTTCGGTGCGCGGCCGGCCCTCACCCGTCAGGTGTTGGCGTCGCGGTGTGGGGGAGTTCACTCGGCCCTAGCCGGGCGGCAGGCCACTAGCACCAACCCGAAGGCGAAAACGATCGCGGCTACCCATGGAAATCTGCCGGACGGTGCGAAGCCCTCGGTGGCGATGAACCACAGGAAGTACGCTGACATGGCGGCGCCGGTCAGCATGACCGACTCGGCCCACCGCGCCGGCAGCGCCACACCGACCGTGGACAGCGGAGCCTCGAAGAGGCGCCGAAGCCACCACAGCATCACCATCTCGACCGCGGTGACCAGCATCAGCACCACCTCCCACTCCAGGCGGGTCAACCACCAAGCCGTTGTTCCGAGCTCCGGTTGCGGCAACAGCCCAGCCGGATAGGCGACGACGGCCACGATCACGACCGGCACCATGTGCTACAGATAGAGCGCCATCACGTTGTTGTTGGCGAACGACAGCACCCGATGAACCCGTCCGGATCGCAGTGCGCGATTGAGCGCAGGCGCGGCCATCACCGCGATTCCGGCTTGCAGGCATCCGAACGCCAGCATGGCAGCCGTGGGCGGTGTGGTGTTCTGTACGGCTTGGCCGGGAACGCCGATCATGCTGATCGGATAGTGGCCGATCCAAATCAACAGGGTCAGCGCAATCGCTGACACGGCAGCTAGCACCGCGGGTCGGCTGCCCGTCAACAGCCCCGTTTGCCAAGCGATTCCGAGCTGGTAGAGCATGCCCCAGCAGAACAAGTAGTTCAGCCAGCCCAGCTGGGGGAGATGGCCCCCCAGGGAAACCGCGTCTACCGCCACCACGGCCGCCGCCAGTGCCAGCGGTACGACCAAGCCCCAGCGATCATGTGCGGCAATGGCAATGGGGGTGAGGGCCGCGAGCACCACATAGACGGCGAGAAACCACAGGTGCATCGCCACCGCCCAACCCGCATAATCCAGCACCGAGCCGGGCACGCCGAAACCGCGCAGCGCGACCACTATTGCCGAGATCAGCCCGACATACACCGCCGTGGGGCCGAGCACTCGGGCCAGCCGATGCCGCACCCAAGCCTCGCGCGAGGCACGGTCGCCGTCGTAGTGGTGTCGCCACGACACCGCACCGGCATAGCCGGCGACCAGAAAAAACACCGGCACCGCCTGGAATGGCCAGGTCAGCCACTGCGTCCAGGGCAACTCCACCAGTGGGTTCTGCCGACCGAACCGCCCATCGTGATAGGTGACGGATCCGGCCAGCCAATGCCCTGCGACGATGAGCACCACGCCGGAGACGCGGTAGTAGTCCACCGCAAGGTCGCGCACCGGTTTCTTGGCGCCTGTGTTGGGCCGCGTTTCGGTTGGCGTTGCCTGATGATCGACCTGGCGGGCTCGGTCGCCCCTTCGCTTGCCGATTACGTCACCCACTCCGGCTGAGCCGCGACATCGACGGCACTGAAGTCCTTGTGCGCGAGGCCGGCCACGGTGCCGCCGTCGACCACGAATTCCGCGCCAGTCGAGTAACTCGACTCGTCGCTGGCCAGGTAGACGACCAGATTGGAGACTTGCATGGGTTCGGCGGCACGGCCCAGTGCGGTCTGGAACAGGTCCTCGGGGACCCACTCGGTCATTGGCGTCTTGACCAGCCCGGGGTGGATCGAGTTCACTCGAATGCCGCTGGGCCCCAACTCGAGTGCGGTGGATTTCGTCAGCCCGCGCACAGCGAACTTGCTGACCGTGTAGCCGTGGCTGGCGATGGTGCTGGCCAGCCCTTCGATCGATGAGATGTTGATGATCGATCCGCGGCCGGCCTCCTTCATGGGCTTGACCGCGGCGCGGATCCCCAAAAAGACACCGGTGACGTTGATGTCGAGGATCCGCTGCCATTCCGACAGCGCATAGTCCTCGATGGTCCCGATGTTCAGGATGCCGGCGTTGTTGACCAGAACATGCAGTCCACCGAATTCGTTGACCGCGGTGTCCACCGCGGCCGTCCACTGCTCGGGCTGGGTGACGTCGAGGTGGACGTAGCGGGCCGCGTCGCCCAGTTCGGCGGCGACGGCCCTGCCCTCGTCGTCGAGGATGTCGCCGAGGACCACGTGAGCGCCTTCGGCCACCAGCGCCCGAACATGCGATGCGCCCATGCCGCGTGCGCCGCCACTGACCAATGCGACCTCTCCGGTCAACCGCCCAGCCATAGCCTCTCCTCGTCGCTTCGTTGCGTTGCCGAACCTAGGTTCATATTGGTCGGGATTCCGCCGATTCGTCCACCTCCGGTGGCGCCAGTGCGGCCGCGGGCTCGATGTGCTTGCACCGTCCGACGAGCTCAGCGAGGCTGGCGTCGTCCTCGGCATCGCCCGGAACCGACAAGCTGATCCCCGAGCACACGCCCGAATACCACTCGGCCAGGATGTGGGGGATCTCCGGGTAGCTGCCCTGGGGCACAACGAGATCCATTACTTCGTCGGTGAGGTGGCCGGCGAGATCCGTCCAGTCCGCCCGATGGGCTATCTCGGAGAGGGTCAGCCCGACATCTTCGAGGCCGAAGTACTCCAGCTGTCGGCGATACGCGGGGGTGCTGTACAGGAACGCCAACTCGGCGCGACGGGGCTCGCGGAGGCGTTCGACGCCATCGTGGGTCGCGGCCATCATGGGCTGGGGATTGGTCACCACGGCGGGACCGCCGTCGGCTCGCTGGGCGGTCGCGGCCCCCTGCGCCAGAGCGGGAAGCGTGCTCGCCCGCAGCACGCGCGGGTGTGAGTTGGTGGGGTGACACACGAAGCCGTCCGACAACTCGCCGGCCAGGTTGCACATGCGCCGGTTCACCCCACCGGTCCAGATCCGCGGCGCCCGATGAGCTATCGGGCCCGGGTTGAAGTAGGGCTGCAGTCGCTCGAATCGGTAGTGCGGTCCGCTGTGATGCAGGGGCGCGCCGGTCTGGAACGAATCGAAAATCGCGCGTAGCAAATTCACGTAGTCGCCCAGGCGCGACACCGGGTCCGACCACTCGGTGGAGAATCGGCCGACGATGTTGCCGCGCACCTGCGAGGCGATCCCGAGCTCAAAGCGGCCATCGGAATACTTCGCCAGATCCCATGCGGCGTAGGCGGTAAGCATCGGACTGCGCGGAAAGACCACGATCATGCTGGTGCGGACGATGATTCGCTGGGTATGAGTCAGCGCCAGCGTTGCCACGGTGAACGCGTCATGAATGGTTTCCGGAACATGGATCACGTCGAAGCCCAGCCGCTCCACCCGCTGTGCCCAAGCGGCGACGTCCTTGAGATCCATTCGTGGCGGCCAGGACGCGATCATCTGCATGGCGCGCCGCGTTGACTCGCTCACCGGGCCAGCCCGCCCAACAGCAGTGTGGTGGTGTGGTCCATCCAAGCGGCATCGAGATCGCGTTCGTTTGCCAGGGCCATCATCACGGTTCCGTCGATCATGTCCAGCAAGATCCGGGCGTCGACGTCGGGGGTGGCTTGCCCGCTGGCCGCGGCGTGGTCGAGGAAGCGCTGCAGTTGACCGTAGCTGCTGCTCTGTAGCCGGCTGAGTAGCCGGGCCGAAAGGCCGGGCTCGGAGGGCAATTCGGCCATCAGCCCGGACAACGCGGAATGCACCGCCGGTCTGCTGAACAGATCGATGGCGGCACGCAGTAGTGCGCGGATGCCCGATTCGAGTCCATCGGTCAACGGCAGCTCGGTACTGGTCGGGTTGGGAAAGACCGCCTCGTATACCAACTCGATCTTGGTGGGGAACCGGCGGTAGACGGCCGGGGGAGTGGCGCCGGCCCGCGCCGCGACCAGGGGAATGGTGAGCCGGGCATACCCGATCTCCTCGAGGAGCTCGGTCGTCGCACGCAACACCGCGGCATCGATGCGGGCTTCCCTCGGTCGTCCCTGCGATCGAACTCGAGGTTCGGGCTGGTCAGTCCATGCCGTTGACTCCATTACGATCGGATCGTAATGTAATTCACACCGCGAGACAATGGTGCGGCACTGTCGAGAGGCAGAACGGCGGCCCGGACCCATTTACCCCGACTCGTGGATGCGGCCGTCCGATGCCGACGTTCGTCCGGACTCCGAACATGCGCGATCCGCACCCTGCGCTGTCGCTATGGTCGAATGGGCTGCTCGTCCTCGATATCCGTCCCCCCCAGATCTTTTGATCCGCATCTTTCATCGTGCTTGGACAGCGGCGACCTAGATACCACCGGAATCAAGCGCGAATGATTAGTGCGCAGGACGTCTCCGGCTAAAACGCCGGCCGGGTAGCACCAACATTCTCCGTGGCGGGGCACCCCGGAGTTGTTGCCGGCTTTTCCGCTCCCACCGGCGACGCCGGCGGGATGTTCTTGATTGTCCGGACGCTGATGCGCGCGCCGCGGCTTGGTATCAAGGTGACGTACTTTAGGTTCGGCGTCTCATCGGCCGCCGTTGTGGTTATCAATTCGGCCCGCCGCAGGACCTCACGTAAGACAACTCTCATTTCGACGAGGGCGAAGGTGGCCCCGAGGCAGCGGCGAGCGCCGCCTCCGAACGGTAGCCAGGTGGTCGGCCCCGGAGATACGCCTATCATCCGATCTGGGTCGAATCGGTCGGGATCGGGATAGAGCGCGGCGCTGGCATGCACCAGCCCGATTCCCGGCAGCGCCCATGCCCCAGCCGGTAGCTGGTAGCCGGCGACCTCGACGGGCGCTGCAAGCACCCGGCCCACCGCGAATGCCAGCGGGCGGATCCGCAACGTCTCCTTTACTACCGCGTCGAGGTATTCGTCGCCGGCGGCATCGCCTGCCGCGCTGGCGTGGGCTGCCGCCACCGCCCTCGTCAAGATCGTTGGGTGGCGGGTCAGGCGCTCTAGCGCCCAGGCCAAGCCTGTCGCGCTGGTGTCATACCCGGCCACTAGCAACGTGACGAGTTGGTCACGTAGTTCGCGGTCCGTCATTGCATTGTCGTTGCCTTCAGTGCGGATCAGCATCGCCAGCACATCGGCGCGTTTGCCTAGTTCAGCGTCGTTGCGACGGTCGGTGATCTCCGCGTACAGGAGGTTATCCACATCGGCAATTCGCTTTCGCAGCCCTCGCCACGGACGGCGGCTGAGAAGCTTCGGATTGGCGAGCGCCAAGGTGCCCCAAGGGCCCATGCTCAGCAGCCGCGGCACGGCCGTGCGCAGCGCCGCGAGGCGAGCCGGGTCGGTGACGCCGATTACCGTCCGCAGGATCACTTCCAAAGTGATCTCAGACATCCTCACGGTGACCGGGAACGTTCTTCCCGCCGGCCACCCAGCGACATTGTCCGCGGCGATCTCAGCCATCAGCCCGGCTTGGCGGGCAACGGCGTCGCGGTGGAAGGGGGCCAGCATGGTGCGTCGCCGGCATCGATGCGCTTCTTCATCCAGCACCATCAACGAGCTGTCCCCGATCAAGCCGTTCAACAGCGCATTCGCGTCGCCCGCGTGGAAGATGTGGGTATCGCCGGTAAACACCGTCTTGATGTCGCCAGGATCGGCCAGGTATACCTGCGTGCCCATCCTCGCGATCCGCAGTGTGAATACGTCGCCGTACCGGCGCCGGCAGGCGGCCAGAAATTGCGGCCCGCGCAGCAACATCAATACGCAGGGCTCCGGCGTTGTTGATTAGCAGGCTTGTGAGCTGGGTTGATGATCTTTGGTGCCGCGCTATTGGGGCCGGAGTGTAGGCACGGGCTATCTGGAGAACGATCGAGTTGGTTACTGTTCGTCGTTGGTCTGGAGTTGCCCGTGCCTACCGTTTCAGTATTGCCTGTGTCGTCGGTTCCAGAGGTGTTCGACCGCTGGAGTCCTGGTGAGCGCAGCGAGCTCATCGGATCGGAGTTTCTCGATGTGTTGGCCTCGGTGCCAGACCCGAGGGACCCACGCGGTCGGAGGTATTCGCTGATGGCTTTGTTGGCGATCGCGGTTCTGGCCACTGCCGCGGGGATGCGCGGCTATGCTGGTTTTGCCACATGGGCGGCCACCGCTCCCGATGATGTGTTGGCCCAATTAGGGGTCCGGTTCCGGCGGCCCAGTGAGAAGACCTTCCGCGCTGTTTTGTCTCGGCTAGACCCCGCCGACCTCAACGCCAGGATGGGCAGTTACTTCACTGCACACGTGGCCAGCAGCGACCCCAGCGGATTGGTGCCGATCGCGTTGGACGGCAAGATGCTGCGTGGTGCTTTACGCGCCAAAGCGACAGCCACGCATCTCGTGTCGGTGTTCGCCCACCGTGCCCGATTGGTGCTCGGTCAACTCGCTGTCGCCGAGAAAAGCAATGAAATTCCCTGCGTACGTGCCCTGCTCACGCTGCTGCCGGGTAGCTTGCGGTGGCTGGTCACCGTGGATGCGATGCATACCCAGGTCGTCACCGCGAAGTTGATCTGCGCCACCTTGAAGTCGCACTACCTGATGATCGTCAAGTCCAACCAAGCCAAAATACTTGCGCGTATCACCGCGCTGCCCTGGGCCGAGGTGCCCGCAGCCGCTACCGACGACTCCCGCGGCCACGGCCGTGTCGAGACCCGCACCCTGCAAATCATCACCGCTGCACGAGGAATCGGCTTCCCCTACGCAAAACAAATCATCCGGATCACTCGTGAACGCTTGATCACCGCCACCGACCAGCGCAGCGTGGAGGTGGTCTATGCCATCTGCAGCCTGCCGTTCGAGCACGCCCGCCCTACCGCGATCATGACCTGGATGCGTCAACACTGGGGAATCGAGAACAGCCTGCACTGGATACGCGACGTCACCTTCGACGAAGACCGTCAAAGGGCACATACCGGAAACGGCGCACAGGTCCTAGCAACGCTACGCAACACCGCGATCAATCTGCACCGCCTCAACGGCGCCGACAACATCGCCGAAGCCTGCCGGATCACCGCTTTGACCGCCAACCGCCGCCTAGACCTCCTCAATCCACAATTCCCCAGCTCACAAGCCTGCTAATCAACAACGCCGGAGCCCTGCATCAATACGGCTTGTAGTGACCGAGAAAGTGGTGGCCCTGGCGGCAGAACGCCAGAATTATTATGGGGCACTGGCAAATCCTATGGCTCGTGCTTTTATAAAAGTCGACTATGCGGTCAATTGCCGTTATTTTGGCGTAGATGCCATTGGTTTCGATGCTTCAAACATCGAAACCTTAACGCTACGTTGGCATTACCTGCGGAGACTGTTGCTGCTGAAGACTCATGCAAATTCTGCCGTCTGCAAATCGGACAATTTTTCTGACGCCGTCGGTGTCAAAATACCAAAGCTCGCGACACCGTGCAACCAATACTGGATTCATGACTAGAATGCGTAACTAGAATTCACAATTGGAATTTAGAACTAGAATTCATCACCAGAATTAGCGCAAGGATATTTGGGGGGTCCACAAGTATCCGGGTGGACGATCTCGATCGGCGTTTCGGTCAGGGCTCCGGCGTTGTTGATTAGCAGGCTTGTGAGCTGGGTTGATGATCTTTGGTGCCGCGCTATTGGGGCCGGAGTGTAGGCACGGGCTATCTGGAGAACGTTCGAGTTGGTTACTGTTCGTCGTTGGTCTGGAGTTGCCCGTGCCTACCGTTTCAGTATTGCCTGTGTCGTCGGTTCCAGAGGTGTTCGACCGCTGGAGTCCTGGTGGGCGCAGCGAGCTCATCGGATCGGGGTTTCTCGATGTGTTGGCCTCGGTGCCAGACCCGAGGGACTCACGCGGTCGGAGGTATTCGCTGATGGCTTTGTTGGCGATCGCGGTTCTGGCCACTGCCGCGGGGATGCGCGGCTATGCTGGTTTTGCCACATGGGCGGCCACCGCTCCCGATGATGTGTTGGCCCAATTAGGGGTCCGGTTCCGGCGGCCCAGTGAGAAGACCTTCCGTGCTGTTTTGTCTCGGCTAGACCCCGCCGACCTCAACGCCAGGATGGGCAGTTACTTCACTGCACACGTGGCCAGCAGCGACCCCAGTGGATTGGTGCCGATCGCGTTGGACGGCAAGATGCTGCGTGGTGCTTTACGCGCCAAAGCGACAGCCACGCATCTCGTGTCGGTGTTCGCCCACCGTGCCCGATTGGTGCTCGGTCAACTCGCTGTCGCCGAGAAAAGCAATGAAATTCCCTGCGTACGTGCCCTGCTCACGCTGCTGCCGGGTAGCTTGCGGTGGCTGGTCACCGTGGATGCGATGCATACCCAGGTCGTCACCGCGAAGTTGATCTGCGCCACCTTGAAGTCGCACTACCTGATGATCGTCAAGTCCAACCAAGCCAAAATACTTGCGCGTATCACCGCGCCGCCCTGGGCCGAGGTGCCCGCAGCCGCTACCGACGACTCCCGCGGCCACGGCCGTGTCGAGACCCGCACCCTGCAAATCATCACCGCTGCACGAGGAATCGGCTTCCCCTACGCAAAACAAATCATCCGGATCACTCGTGAACGCTTGATCACCGCCACCGACCAGCGCAGCGTGGAGGTGGTCTATGCCATCTGCAGCCTGCCGTTCGAGCACGCCCGCCCTACCGCGATCATGACCTGGATGCGTCAACACTGGGGAATCGAGAACAGCCTGCACTGGATACGCGACGTCACCTTCGACGAAGACCGTCAAAGGGCACATACCGGAAACGGCGCACAGGTCCTAGCAACGCTACGCAACACCGCGATCAATCTGCACCGCCTCAACGGCGCCGACAACATCGCCGAAGCCTGCCGGATCACCGCTTTGACCGCCAACCGCCGCCTAGACCTCCTCAATCCACAATTCCCCAGCTCACAAGCCTGCTAATCAACAACGCCGGAGCCCTGGCGTTTCGGTCCAGAGCGGCCGATCGCCGCTGGGGATCGGGCACGGGAGATAACCGCGCTAAAGCTTGCGCAACAAGGCCGCCGCGCGAACGTCGTCACCGACGGTGAACTGGAGGTGTGTCACCCCGTCGCGTTGCTCGGAGCGGATGGTGACCGTTTCGCCAAACTTGATCGGACTGCGGTACTCGAGCACGGCGCGGTAGGGGGCCGTCAAGGTCGTCTGTTGGCTGAGTATCTCGTGTATGCCGTGCCAGTAGATGGTGTTGTTGACATGCTCAAACGGATCAATATCTGTGCGACGCAACGGAAATGGTGTGTCCACACCGGCCGTGATCGGCTCGGTGAGCCAAGGCCGCCACTTGAGCCGGTGGTCGTCGGTGGTGCTGCCGAAGCGGGTCAGGCAAGCATCGGTGAGTCGTGACGGAGTCAAGGTGTCCTTGTTGACGCACAGCCAGAAGCCTTCGGTTTCGATCCGTCCACCGCGCGAGCCCTCCAACTGAACGCGCATGTTGCACCATCTGGTGGAAAGGGCCGCGCACCAACGGCGGAAGGTGATCTCGCTGGGTAGCTCGATCGGCTCGATAACGTCGATCACGGTGCGCAGGACGATCCAATGGGGGTGGACCTCGGCCAATTCGGCATCGGCGAGATGCTCGGCGCCGACTTCTTGGATGTAGCGCGCGACACCATCGAGGCGTAGCCGCATGTGTTCGTCGATATCGGTGGTGGCCAGTCGCCAGCTTGTTCGGTATACGTATCCAGCACCGGGGAGGGCGACCAACGGCGCTTGGGCGTCAGTGTTGTCCGGCACGTCCTGTCCTCACTGTTGTTGACTTGCGCCGTCGTGACCATGATCGCTGAGCAGCTTCTCCAGCTGCTCGCTGGCGATGTTCAACTTCGATCGGAACATTGATACCACCCGGTCGCGCACCCTCGGCTTGTGCGACAGGGGCGGGAGCAAGTCGGCTAGCAGGTTCAACCGCGCCGAACTCAGCCAGTCGGTGAGCTCGACATCGTCGAGCCAGCGCTGAACGTTTCGAAGGTCGGAGTGTGTCAGCCGCATCCAGTCCAGATCGGAATCCGGATGTGGAATCGGGGTACAGAGCTCGTTTTTCACCTCGTCCCCGTCGTAGGCGAGTTCAACGTGCGCGGTAAAGGCGGCACTGAATACCTGCTGGCATCCGCGTACCGCCTGCAGGGTGAGGTGATCGCCGTCGAAGACGGGTTTGGCCGGGCGCTGCGGTGCGCCGTCGGCGGTGCAGTCGACATAGAGGGCCGACGCTGAGCAGGGGACCGATCCGCCGTCGAGCACGATCTCGGTGGAGTCGATGCGCTGGACGTGGCCCATCCTCACCACGTCCTCGATGCGGCGCAGTTGGTCGAATTCGGGCTGTGACACCGTCGCGCACCGATACATGGTTGGCCGTACCGCAGGGTCGAGCCGAAGCAATGTTCCGGCCTTTTCGAGCCGGTCAAACAGATCCCGGATCGATGTTGCTCTACCGATTGCCTCGAGAGTGATGCCGTAACTATCGCGGAATTGCTTGATGAATGTCGGCCCGGGCTGCAGCGTGGCGCGGTCGATCACCCACGCGTCTCGGGGCTTGATCCAGGTCAGCTGGCCGGGATCGACGCTATTGCGTAGCAACCAAAGGCAGACATCCATGGCCGGTCTTGCCCGCGCCGACGATCACGTACCGGTCTTTTCCGGTGAACTTGGGCAGATCGTTGGGCGCAATGCAGTCGATCCCGGGCGCCACCGGGTAAGGCGTCGGCCGCATGGACGGCACGACGGCACGCAGGTAGGTGGCATCGACGATGCGACGGCTGACGGTGACCTGGTGTTCTGCTCCACCCAGGGTCCGGAACCGGCCATCACCGAGGTATTCGCTCATCGGGAAGTACTCGACCCGGCCGGTGGGAAGAAACTGCTGCTGCATGACGGCGTCGAAGTAGGCGCAGATCTCGCCGACGGGTGCGAGTTCGTTCAGCCCCTGGTTCCAGCCGACGGCGTCAATGGTGTTGTTGCCCAATGGCCGTGAGTTGACGCCGTAGTACGCCGACGGTTGATGCAGCCGTACGAAGGGGTAAGCCGTGGTCCAGTGCCCACCCGGCGCATGCGCGCGGTCGACGATAACCACCCGCGCATCGGATTCGGTGATGAGCGTGTCGGTGAACGCCATTCCCATTGCACCGGCTCCCACCACGAGGTAATCGGCTTCAATGGCTTTTGCTGGCGCCTGCACATGCTCTCCTTCGCGCATCGGTATGGGGCGACACTGAAGCCGCTGACGGTACGCGACCCACCGTCGCCCTGGCGAAGCGCTCCTTTGCTACCGCCGCGCCGAATGGAGTCTAAGCCCGCGCGCCACTGGACCGACCGTGGATGGGCCGCGGCAAGCGACGCGCGGGAGCCCGCAGGGGTGTCTGCGGAGCACCTCCGGGTGTATGACTGGTTGGGCTGCATGTTTGAGGAGGCCCCATGACGGACCCGAACACCCGAGAACGCACCTATCGATCAGGCTCGGGCGGCGGGTAGCCGGGTGTCGCGCGGGGGTGAGCGGAATTCGGGCCTGCGGGGCTTTCTGCAGGCTCTCACCCAGCGTCGCGTCGCGATCGCCGAAGGCCTGCGCAGCCGGTTGTGGCCAACACCGGCACTGGGCGTAGTGATGGCGATCGCGGTTGGGCTGGCGCTACCCGAAGTCGACAGCGCCGTCGATCCGCACATGCCGCCCGCGCTGACCAGCTACATATTCGGTGGTGGCGCCGATGCGGCGCGGGAACTGCTGAGCGCGATCGCGACCTCGTTGGTGACGGTGACGTCGTTGACGTTCTCGTTGACCCTGATCACCCTGCAGCTGGCCAGCAGTCAGTACACGCCCAGACTGCTCCGCACCTTCGCCGCCGATCATTTCGTTCAGCGCACGCTGGCGGTGTTCCTCGCCACGTTCGCCTATGCGCTGACGGTCCTGCGCAGCGTCCGCAACAAGCGCGGTGAAGGCGCCGAGTTCGTTCCCCAGATCGCGGTAACGCTGTCCTATCTGTTGGCCATGGTGAGTGTGCTGGCCCTGGTCTTGTTTCTGGGCCATCTGGTGCGTCAGATCCGGATCGAGATGATGCTCGGCCACGTCTCGGCTGAGGCGACCGCGACCGCCCACCGCGTGCTGGATCCGCTCGATGACGACGAGCCCGACGACCGCATTCCATCACCTCCGACGGCGCATTCGATGATCGTGACCCAAGCGTCGGGTTTCCTGGTGGAAGTCGATGAGCGCGCCGTCCTGGCCGCAGCGGTGGACGCCGACGCCGTCGTCTGGCTCGACCGTCAAGTCGGATCTTCGCTGATCGCGGGCGTGCCGGCCGCATTCTGCTGGTCGGCGGATCCGTCGTGTCCGCTTGATGCGGAAAGACTGGCGTCGCTGCGCAAACGCGGCTGCGCTGCGATGCGCACCGGTATGGAACGCACCAGCACCCAAGACATCAGCTACGGGCTGCGACAGCTCACCGATGTCGTGATCCGGGCACTTTCCCCGGGCATCAACGACCCGACCACCGCGGTGCACGGCTTGAGTTCTTGTGCGGCCGTTTTGTGTGACCTCGTCAACTACCGGCTGGGCTATCGGGTGCTGCGCGACGACGACGGGGCGCCCCGGGTAGTCGTCGCCGCGCCGGACCTGGCCGCGCTACTTGATGTCGTGTGCACGCAGGTGCAGCAGTATGGCTCCAGAGATCCGGTGGTGCTGGCCAGACTGCTGTCGCTGCTTCGCGAACTAGCCTGGACGGCGCGGCTGCCGGTGCATCGACGTGCCGTCGCCGGCCGGCTCGTCCGCGTTCAGCAGGCCATCGCCGAACAGGGCTTCGATGCCAGCGTGAGCGCTCAGCTCGATGCACTCGCCGGCGAAGTTCGTGCGGCGATGGATCGGCGGTGGTCACCGGCGATCGGTACCTCGACATGACCGATCTCACCGTGAGCGTCACCGACGGCATCGCGATATTGACCCTGAACCGTCCGCAGCGCCGCAACGCCTACACCGCCGAGATGGGACTGTCGCTCAGCTCGGCCTACCGGCAGTGCGATGACGATGATGCGGTGCGCGCGATCGTGGTCACAGGAGCCGGTGATGCGTTTTGCGCCGGCGCCGATTTCTCCGGGGACACAAATCCTTTTGACGCGCCCGACGGTGGCGGCGGGTTTACCGCAGCACCGATAGATCCCGCGACATTCGAGTTGCGCACGCCCGTCATCGCCGCAGTCAACGGCCACGCCATCGGGATCGGTCTGACCATCGCCTTGCAAGCCGACATCCGGATCATGGCGGAGTTCGCCAAATACGCGGTCGTGCAGGTCCGTCGCGGAGTCATTGCCGACTGCATGTCGCATTGGACCCTGCCGCATCTGGTGGGCAGTGCGGCGGCAGCGGACATCCTGTTGACCGGGCGCACGTTCGACGGCGCGGAGGCATTGGCCATGGGAATCGCCACCCCAGGGCTCCGGCGTTGTTGATTAGCAGGCTTGTGAGCTGGGTTGATGATCTTTGGTGCCGCGCTATTGGGGCCGGAGTGTAGGCACGGGCTATCTGGAGAACGATCGAGTTGGTTACTGTTCGTCGTTGGTCTGGAGTTGCTCGTGCCTACCGTTTCAGTATTGCCTGTGTCGTCGGTTCCAGAGGTGTTCGACCGCTGGAGTCCTGGTGAGCGCAGCGAGCTCATCGGATCGGAGTTTCTCGATGTGTTGGCCTCGGTGCCAGACCCGAGGGGCCCACGCGGTCGGAGGTATTCGCTGATGGCTTTGTTGGCGATCGCGGTTCTGGCCACTGCCGCGGGGATGCGCGGCTATGCTGGTTTTGCCACATGGGCGGCCACCGCTCCCGATGATGTGTTGGCCCAATTAGGGGTCCGGTTCCGGCGGCCCAGTGAGAAGACCTTCCGCGCTGTTTTGTCTCGGCTAGACCCCGCCGACCTCAACGCCAGGATGGGCAGTTACTTCACTGCATACGTGGCCAGCAGCGACCCCAGTGGATTGGTGCCGATCGCGTTGGACGGCAAGATGCTGCGTGGTGCTTTACGCGCCAAAGCGACAGCCACGCATCTCGTGTCGGTGTTCGCCCACCGTGCCCGATTGGTGCTCGGTCAACTCGCTGTCGCCGAGAAAAGCAATGAAATTCCCTGCGTACGTGCCCTGCTCACGCTGCTGCCGGGTAGCTTGCGGTGGCTGGTCACCGTGGATGCGATGCATACCCAGGTCGTCACCGCGAAGTTGATCTGCGCCACCTTGAAGTCGCACTACCTGATGATCGTCAAGTCCAACCAAGCCAAAATACTTGCGCGTATCACCGCGCTGCCCTGGGCCGAGGTGCCCGCAGCCGCTACCGACGACTCCCGCGGCCACGGCCGTGTCGAGACCCGCACCCTGCAAATCATCACCGCTGCACGAGGAATCGGCTTCCCCTACGCAAAACAAATCATCCGGATCACTCGTGAACGCTTGATCACCGCCACCGACCAGCGCAGCGTGGAGGTGGTCTATGCCATCTGCAGCCTGCCGTTCGAGCACGCCCGCCCTACCGCGATCATGACCTGGATGCGTCAACACTGGGGAATCGAGAACAGCCTGCACTGGATACGCGACGTCACCTTCGACGAAGACCGTCAAAGGGCACATACCGGAAACGGCGCACAGGTCCTAGCAACGCTACGCAACACCGCGATCAATCTGCACCGCCTCAACGACGCCGACAACATCGCCGAAGCCTGCCGGATCACCGCTTTGACCGCCAACCGCCGCCTAGACCTCCTCAATCCACAATTCCCCAGCTCGCAAGCCTGCTAATCAACAACGCCGGAGCCCTGATCGCCACCCGAACACTGCCGGGTCCGCACGTGCTCGGACACGCAATGGCCGTGGCGCGCGACATCGCGGCCAACACCGTACCGATGTCGGTCGCGCTGAGCAAGGGGCTGCTGTGGGACACCCTGATCAACGGCTACACACCGCGTCAGGTCGCCGAGCTGGAGACACAACTGCATCGGCGGGTCATGGGCAGTGCCGATGCACGCGAGGGAGTCGAGGCGTTCCTGCAGCACCGCGCCCCACGTTGGAGCGCGTCGGTGTCGTCGGCGTGGAAACCGTTGCCCGCACCCGATCATCGGGAGCAACCGTGACAACCGCGGCTACCCCGTGCCGACAGATGTCGGTGAAGGGCGGCAGCTTGGACGGCTAGGCGGGAGTGATCGCCGTCGCTAATTCTTGTGGCACAGAGGTCAATAGCGTGCTAACGATGCCGCCAACGGTGGGACCCGAGACAACCTCCTGAAAATACGGCAGGAACCAGGTCACGGTCGCTGTGGTGGCATGTGGAGCAACGAGAATCCCGTCGAACGGGACATCGAGGACCACGAATCCCAGACGGATCGGCAGCAACAACGGCAGCGTCACCCCACCATTGAGGAAGCCGTTGGCCAAGACAGCAGGAGCATCGACGAGGGCGCCCAATGCCTCCGCAATGTCCCCGCTCTGCACCGCGGTGGTGAAGGCGTTCAAGCTAATTTCGAATCCCTGCAGTGTGCTGAGCGCGGGACCTGCTGCCACGAACGCCACCGCGGGTGCCACGTCGGTGAGTGCTGTGCCACCGAGATTGATGAGGTTTTGCTGGATCTGTCCCCCAATGGCCGAGATCGGGGATAGGTCAGCCAACGCCCGATTCAGCGCCGACGGGTCATACAGCACGGCACCGAGGTCCTGGGCTGCGTTCTGCAGCGACGTGGCGATCGTTTGCCCGTAACCCAGCTGGTTGGCGAGGATCTGACTCAAGAAGGGCGCCGGATTGGCGGCCCACGTGCTGCCCAGGCTTTGCAGGTTGGCGGCCGTGTTCTCGATCAGTTCTTGGTACGGGGCGGCAATGTCCACCGTCGCCTGTGCCGCCGGTGCCGCGGTGGAGCCGAGCAGCGACAGCGACGCGAGCGAGGCAGGCAACGATGCGGAAACGGATTCCACGCTGGCCGCGACGTGCCCGGGAAGGAGCGTGGCCGCGCTGGCGACCCGGGTGGCCGAGGCGGCAACCACGGACTCGGCCACAGTGACCCGGCCAAGTGTGGCGTTCGCGCCGCTACGCACCGCAGTCGCTACGGCATCGACGGTTCGCAGGCCTGCGGTCCCGATGACGCCAGTGCCGGGGCCAGCGGTTGCGGAACCATCGGTGGGGATCAGCGGGTGCCCGAGCAATGCTCGAGCGGGCGCGTTCACCGTCTTGATCAGATTCTGCTCGGCGTTGGCGACTTCGGCGCTTAGGTATGCGGCCCCGCTGCCTTTCAACACGCTCACGAACTCGTCATGAAATGCTGCCGCCCGGGCGCTGAGGGTTTGGTACTCCTGAGCGTAGGAGCCGAATAGCGTTGCAATGGCGGTGGATACCTCATCGGAGGCTGCGGCTGCTATCCCCGTCGTGGGGACCGCGGCCGCCGCGTTCGCCACCCCCAGCGTCGAACAAACATCCACCAGATTTTCCGCGGACGTGGCTACCATGTCCGGCAGCACGGTGAGAAATGACATGTCTACCTCCTGCCCGGTCATCATCGACCCATTGGCATGGCAGAAACGATCGCAGCACCTTGCCAGCTCCACTAGAGACTTTCGTCGTTACCTGGTCGGGGCCCGCGTTCACATTCGCAGCTGTCCGGTTTCGGCCGGCTTGCGGTCACTCACCTACCAGGTGCCGGTCGACGGGATTGATGCGATTGACGACCAGGGGGTCAGTCCGGGTGAACGGGAAGTCCGGCAGGTCGTCGATGTGGGTGTTGAAGGTGGCGGCCAGCACCTCGCGCGAGTAGGCGCTCACCGAAGCGCGGTAGCCGATGTCGCCGGGTGTGGGTTGGTCGAAAAAGATGGTGAAGTGCCACTCGTCGCAGTCGATCACCTCGATGTGGTGCGGATAGGCGCGCGGGATGAAGTAGACGTCTCCCGCGTTCAGGTGCCAAGTGTCCAGGGTGCCATCGGGGTCCATGACTGTCATCCGGGCCGAACCCTGTTGTGCATAACCCATTTCGGCCGTGACGGGGTGTTAATGCGGTTCGCGCATGCCATCCTCCTTGATCCGCAGTGAGTACATCGACAAGTCCTTCAACGCCGGCCAGTACTGCACCCGCGCGAGCCGCGCCGAACCGACCGCGACGCTGATGGGCGGTTGCTGAGCCTCCACCGCAAACTTGTGCGGGTCGTTGTACGAGGCAGTGCCGGGGGCCACCGCAGGGCCGGATCGGGCCGCCAGCGCTCGGTCGGAGGCGCGACGACGGATCGTGCCGAACGCGGCGGCGTCCAGGTCGTAGGTGTTGCCCAGCACGGCATCGGTCATCGCGCCAAACGCAGCGCCCAAGCCGAAGTCTTCGGGGCGTTCGTGGCGGAAGGCGATGATGAACTCGGCGACGTCCTCGCCGATGTTCTCGATGTGGTGCAGCGACCCCGAGTCGATGTGGAACATCTCGCCGGCGCTGACGGTGAATGACGAGAACTGGCTTCCGCTGTCGAGCACTGACACCAGTGAGGTTCCGGACACGCAGGAGGTCAGCTCGTTGGCGTTGGCATGCCAGTGGGGGGTACGCATCGCGCCCGGGTTGATCAGCACTCGCTTGATCGACATGCCTCGCAGGATCGGGAAGGTGTCAGCGGTGACTCGGCGGATCGAACCCAGGTCGCTTTCCTCAACGATTTCGCCATCCCACAGGGAGATGGCGTGGGTGGTGAGGCGGTCGGACGTCGTGGTCATTGAAGGTTCCTCTCCGGTAGCGGCAACCGGCTTGGGTCGATGCCTTTGCCATACCTCGGATCGTCGCAGCGCCGGCGAGTGACCGTCCAAGACTGATCTCGAATGGTTCAACAATCGGCGCCTATCAATGCGAAACGGGGCCTTGATCGCAGGCCCAGGCCTGTCGGGTAGTTCGTATCGGTGGCATCGTGGAGATCACCCTGGTGGGGAGGATTCTGATACTCGAGTGGCACTGCACAATTCGGGGTAAGGCGGCGTTCGTAGCGGCAGTCGTAATCGGGCAAACGGAGGCAGCAATGACCGAGACGCACAAGGTCGACTTCAGCGATGTGCGGTGGGGGTCGGTGGAGTGGACAAATCTCTGCACGCTGTACTTGCGGGCATGCGAGAGCCGCTCGCCGGCGCCAATTCTGGGCGACACGGCGGCAGCGGAGGCGGTGCAGCGCATCGAATACGACTGGGGCCGCATGGACCGCACCATGTGGCCCGCAACCAGCCAATACATGGTCACCATGCGGGCCAAGCAGTTCGATGACTGGTGTACGGACTTCCTGGGGCGCCATCGCAACGCCGTGGTTCTGCACCTGGGGTGCGGCATGGATACCCGAGCCTTCCGGCTGCACCCGCCACAGAGCGCGCAATGGTACGACGTCGATCAACCGGATGTGATCGCGTTGCGGCGCAAGCTCTACGACGACTGCGCCGGCTACCGGATGATCGGGTCGTCGGTGACCGATGAGGCGTGGCTGGACGAGATACCCACCGATCGCCCAACGCTGCTGGTCGCAGAGGGCCTGCTCATGTATCTCACCGAGCCGGAGGTCCGGATGTTGCTGCAGCGTGTGACGGATCGGTTTGGTGCCGGGGAGCTTGCCTTTGACACAACGTCGCCGTTGGGGCCGCGGCTGTTCAAGGCCTTTACCAAGGGCATCACCTAGTGGGGTATCAGTGACGTGCGGGACCTCCAGCAATGGAACCCGCGGCTGCGCTTCCTCGAGCAGACCCATGTTGGGGCGCTTTTTGCACGCATACCCTCGGCGCCGATACGACTGCTATGGCGGCTGGTCTATGCCACACCGGTGCGAAACTTCGACGTGCTCAACCGGTTTGCGTTCTAGTTCAGGCCACAACTCGGGGCCTCGCTCGGCCCCCGTCTAGTTAGGTGCCGTCGCTAGCCGCTCGTTGGATGCCTGCCAATGCCAAACAGTATGTATGGCATTGGAAAACTATTCGGTGCAAATGGTGTGATTGAACGGGAAATGTTGCCTAGCAATGCATTTCGTCAGTTCGGAGTGGGCGATTTCGGTGCAGGGCGGCAGGCGTTGCGCAGGCGGGGCTAGCTGGCCGTGAATTGGCCCAGCTCGTACATGCCGAGGGCTTTCTCGACATCGGCGACCTGGTCGACCACCCCTTGAAAACCGGCCTGGCCGAACTGCCGGTGCTCCTCGTCTTCGAACACCTCGGCCAGGTCGCGGAACTCTCCGGCCGGCATCACGTCCCGCAACGCCGGAAAGATGACGGTGTCTTCGCGTGCCTCGTGCGGCTCGTACATTCGGATGAACGCCGTCATATCCCGGACCAGGGCGTCTCGCCCTGGCTGGCCGGGCGCGCTACCCGCTGCGGCGGTAGCGGCGAGAATCCGGTCGGTGACTCCCCGGCCTCGTTGGTGCTGGGTGCGCAGTACGGAAGTGGTGTCGGTGAATTTTCCGGCCTGCTCCAGCGTGGGAAAGACATATCGTTCTTCGAGGGCTTCGTGATAGTTCTCGACGAACGCTCGGATTATCTGAGCGCTGGCGTTGAGTTCTTGTGTGGGAGCCGGATCGCCAACTTGCAGGCGGTGGATCCCTTCTCGGTAGATCAGCAAGATTCGTTTGAGGACCCCGTGCTCGCGCATCAGGTCTTCGGGAGCGGTGACGGTCACCTGCTCGGATGAGGATGCGCCCGCGTCGGCTGGCTTGCGCGGTGAACCGGTGCAAGCCGACAGGGCGATCGCACCGGTTACGGGCATCGCGATTCCGAAGAGGCGACGGCGGCTCAGGGGCCGGTGTGGCTCATCGATCACGATCGCACCTCTCGTGACCAGCCGCCTCAGCGGGAGGAGGCGGCCAGGTCCAATAGTTCGTCTACCGACCACTGATCGTCGGCGTGGTTTCCATATTTGGTGGCCAGCACCCGGCCGTCTGAACCGATGAGGAAGTCGGCCGGAAGTCCCAAGTGTCCCTCACCGATCCCCGCGGCGCCGCGCCACGATTGGCCCTTCATTCCCCGGCTCGCGGCCATCCAGGCCCGTGGGCTTAGCACGGCTTTCGGCGAGGACTCGACACCGAACTCGCGGTAGAGCTCTTTGGCGGGGTCGGCGATCGTCGCGAAGGGCAGTTCCGCCTGATACTCACGCATCGCCGAAGCGCTGGAGTGAAACACCGCGACCTCTCGGATTCCGGCGGCGACGATCTCATCGTGTCGTCCGCTGATCGACCGGAGATGAAGGTTGCAGATCGGGCAGCCGGCGAAGCGGCGGAACTGTAGATGTACCAGGTGATCCGGGTCGGGCACTGGCACCGTCTGGTCATGGATGTCGCTGAGTTGATGCGCGGCGAGAACGTCACCGACTTCGATTCTTCGCATGCAACCAGCCAACCACGAGCTTCCGACACCGGGTACCCAGTGCGCTGCATGATTCAGCCATCCGGCCCGGACGGCGTCAGGTCGTTCGATGAGCTGTTGCGGCCGGCGCCGGGCCGGGTGTCTTCTGGTGGCGACTGCCGGCCATGGGGTGCAGCGTCGGGTTCGGGCGTGCGCTCGAGCGACGACGTTTGGCTCAGTGCGGTCAGCGCCGACCATTTCGGCAAGAAAGCCAACGGTATGAAGGCCAACACCCCCAGGACGACTGCCACCACAAACACCACGCTGTACGCGCGCGAAAGTTCGTGCAACACGGGCTGGTCAAGGGGGACGCCGGGTCGGTGCTCACGCAAGATCTCGGCCTTGCTGGCATCGGAGGCATTTTCGCCATTGTTGAGCTGGCTGGTCAGGATCACCGACATTAGCGCGGTGCCTACCGCGGCTGCCATCTGCTGATTGACTTTGATCAGCGTTGAACCCCTCGCGATCTGGTTGGGGGCCAGGCTCTGCATTGCCACCGCGACAAGCGGCATCCTGGTGCAGCCCATGCCCATGCCAGGATCGTCAGACCGATCAACAGCATCGGAAGGTATTCGCGCTGGGTGGCGACCCCGAAGGCGAAGACGCCCATACCGGTGGCAATCAGCGTGACGCCGATGACGAGTACCCCGCGAGCACCGCGTCTGTCCACCAACGCTCCCGCCAACGGCACTGCCAGCGCGGCGCCGATTCCGCGGGGCAGCAAGCTCATCCCGGCTTGCAGCGGGGTGTGGTCGAGCAGCTGTTGGAAGTAGCTGGGAAAGAGCACCCCGGCGCCGAAAGTCGAGACGATGTAGAGAAACATCGCCACGTTGGCCAAGGTGAGCGCGCGGTTGGTGAGCAGGCGCAGATCGATGAGGGGCTTGTCCGCGCGGTAGAGGGCATGAAACACAAACCCGACTATCAAGGCGATACCGATTCCCGCCGGTACCCACACGTGGCGATCGGCCACGGTGCCATAGATGGGGATTTCCGACATCCCGTACAAAAACGCCGGCAGGCCCGGCGACAGCAGCAGCATCCCGACGACGTCGAAGGTTTCCGACGGTGCGGGCGTATCTCGAGGGAACACGATCGCGGCCAGACCCACCGCGACCACCCCGACCGGCAAGTTGACCCAGAAGATCCACTGCCAGCTATAGCTGTCGATGAGCCAGCCGCCCAAGGCGGGACCAAAAGCCGGAGCGAGCACACCCGGAATCCCCAGCACGGCCATCACACGGCCAACCCGTTTGGGGCCCGCCTCGCGGTTGACGATGGTCAGGGCCAGCGGCGCCAGCATGCCGCCACCGAGACCCTGCACCACTCGAGAAGCGATCAGCAGGGCGATGTTTGGCGCAATCGCGCACAGAAGTGAGCTCAGGGTGAACACCAATATCGAACCCATGAACATTCGTTTGGTACCGAATCGGTCGGCCGCCCAGCCTGCCAGGGGGACCACAGCAGCCAACGCAAGCGTGTAGCCGGTGATCGTCCAGGCAACGACGGCCTGGGTCGAACCGAAGGTGTCGACGAATGTGCGCTGTGCGACGGTGACGACGCTGGTGTCCACCATGGTCATGATCGAGCCCAGAACGCACACGCCGGCAATCCGCCACAGTCC
Organism: Mycobacterium ulcerans subsp. shinshuense; assembly: GCF_002355775.1. Classification (NCBI taxonomy): domain Bacteria; kingdom Bacillati; phylum Actinomycetota; class Actinomycetes; order Mycobacteriales; family Mycobacteriaceae; genus Mycobacterium; species Mycobacterium ulcerans. The sequence continues at coordinate 2,707,480 of NZ_AP017624.1, forward strand.
GGCGTCCAGCCGGTCCGGATAGCTGTGTTGGTCTCGGTTGTCCGGATGAGTGTCCGGTGATCTCGGTCGGCGCGGGGTGCCCGCGCGGCGCATCACCATAGGATCCGGAACCCTTGGGCCACGCCGGAAGTTGGGGTCGGGGGCGCGTCCGCCGCTGGAGCTAGAGCCGGCCGTTGGCGCCGACTGGGGGTGATGGAATTTGTCACGGGGAGCGCGACGCCCCAACTTGGCGTTCCGCGCGGTCCACACCGCTGTCCTTCACGCGGACCGCAGGAGTGAGCTCTTCGATGGCGCGCAGAGCCGTCGACGTCCTTTCGTCCCAGTCGCCACTGACCACCACGAACGGGCGTCTGGCCGTCTTCAGGGCGTGTTGGCAGCGCGCGAAGAACTCGCCGCGATCGCCGGGCCGGCCACCCCTCTGGTCTGCGTTGCAGGGCAGATCGGGTTTGGTGAGCAGCGTGAGATCGTAAGGACGCCGGGCACAACAGTCGAGTTCGCGCGGGCTGTGCCCAAGCAGGAACTCGGCCCATACGGTGGTCGCGAGGGGATCGGTGTCGCAAATCAGGATGCGATCGGCATTGCGGGCCAGCGCCTCTTCCGACGCGATTTGTCCGCGAACGATCTCGGTCCAATCCTCTAGCGAGTCGGGATTGAGCCCCCGCGGTGTCCTTGCCCACTCCGGCACCCACGTCGTTCCGAGCCTTTCGGCGAGGGCTCGTGCGAGGGTGGTCTTACCGGTGGATGCGGGGCCGATGATGCTGATGCGCTTCACGAAGGCAGGCCGCACGCACCGTGGGATGTAGCGCCAGTAGGCAAGCGGGTCCGCTCTGATGCGCGTTCCGCTCACCGGAACGATGTTGCGGGCTTGATCGACCGCCACGAAACGCGCTCCGAGAACCTTGGCGAGGTCCTCGCCGTAAGGCTCGGAAGCAAAGACGAAGTCGGGGCGCCGGGGGAGTACCCGCTCGAGGCGCTGCTTCCAGATGTCCCAGTACGACGGATGCTCCGGCGGATGCTGTGGGTTTTCCACGGCAACGGTAACCACGTGGTCGAAGGGAAACAGCTCACGCATCCAGGCAAATCGTTGGGTACCCGAAATCGGGTCTTCGTCCTGTACCGAGATCACGATGGTCAGATCATCCACCCATCGGCTTGCGAACTCGCCGAGATAGACGTGTCCGGCATGGGGTGGTAGGAACCTCCCGAGCACCATGCCGTGAGTCACGAGGGTGCTCCCGCGGTGACGGGGCTTCCGGGCCTACCGCTGGGCCGATCGGATCCAACCGCCGGCGCCTCCCCGACGGTGCGCCCGAGCAACTGCCGTGTGACGCCTCTCATCCGCGGGTAGCCGCCGAAGATCTGCGTCATCGCCGCACTATCTCGTCGCCCAGTGCCTGCGCGCAGTCTCGCGTAGCCCGTAGGACACCACCGTGGGGTAAAACATGATGGTCACCAGGATAAACGCCGATCTCTGACGGTGCGGCAAGTTTCTGCGCAGCATTCAAAAGATTGGGCGGGCGTCGAAAACGGGGGACCACTCAGTTTGCTGGCGGTGCCACCGGTGGTGGGTGGTTCACGCCCAACCCCGCTGGCGTCCTGGTGCGTCAGGCAGGGGGGATTTGTTGGCGGCCTGTCGGTTCACGGGAACACCAGCTTCATGATCTGCGGCAGCGCTTGGCGGGCAGCCATCCGTCCCGCCTCACGGGCGCGGTCGATCTGGTGGAACTCGAGAAACCCAATGCCGCTGGGATTGGGCTGAATCACCACGTCGGCGTGCGCTAGTACCTCGGAGGAGGTCATCGCGCTGCCAATCGTCAACGCGCGCAACAGGGTATCGGTGATCCCTGGCACCTGTAGCCGCTTACCATGCCGACTGTCTGGAGCGCTGTCCCGATTGCCGCCGGCCACGTTCACCGCAATCACCGGGCCTTCCGGCCCGGCGAGCGCGGTCACGGGCACGTTGTCGAGGATGCCGCCGTCGACGTGCAGGGACCCCGCATGGGCCATCGGCGGGTACATCACCGGCAGCCGCATCGAGCAGCTGATCACGTCGGTGAGTAGACCGCTGCGGTGCACGACCGACTGGCGGGCCAGTAGATCGACACTGACGCAGCGGAACTGCTTCGGCAACTCCTCGACCAGCCGGTCCCCGAAGGCACTGCGCAGGGCGACCTCGGTGCGCTTCCCCCGCAGGAATCCCTTACTCGGGAGGGTGAAGTCGCTGTGGTTCTTGCGCACGAAGTACTCGTAGATGTAGGCGTCCACTCCGGCCGCGTCCACGCCGTCGGCGGCCAGCGCCGCCATGAGCGCGCCCATACTGGTGCCGGCGTAGCGGTCGACGGTGATCCCGGCCGCCTCCAGCTCCTCCAACACGCCTAGGTGGGCACACGCCAACGCACCGCCGCCGCCAAGGACCAGCCCGACCGAACGGCCGGCGATGCGCGCGGCCAGAGGGCGCAGGTCGTCGGCAATCGTTGCGGGGTGAACCGTATGCACCGACCGCGGGGTGATCAACTCCTCCCACTCCCGCCGGTACACGGGAGCCGCCGAGGGGCCGGTGAGGACCAGGTCGACGCCCGGTGCTTTGGCCGTTAGTCGCCGAGGAGGCGCCAAGAAGTCCCGGGCCACCAGCACCACCCGATCGGCGACGCGCACGCAGAAGTCCAGCCACGGTCCGTCACCGACCGTCGCCTGCAACACCACCCGGTCGGCGGACCGCTCGGCACGCTCCAGCCCGTCGGCGTTGACCCGGCCGGGGGCCACCGCCCGCAACCGCTGGGACAGGGCGGCGCACAGTTCGGTGGCCACCACCGTCGCGGGCGCGCCGGCGTCGACACCGATGACCGCGACGACGACCTCGCGTGCCGGCGGCCGGCTAGCCGTGCGCGATGTCGGCACCTGACGATTGGCCAGTACCGAGGCCAACACACCGAGCAGCCGCGCGTCGGCGATCTTGGCGAATTCGGACTTGGGCACGCGCAGCAGGGACGAGTCGCGCACCGCCAGGACCGACGCGCTGCGGGGCGCGTCGCGCAGCACCCCGACTTCGCCCACCAGTTGGCCGCGACCCAGTACGGCCACCAAGCCGTGTTCGTCGATCACCTGCAGGCGCCCGCTGCGCACCACGTAGAGCGAGTCCGATACGTCGCCGGCCCGGAACAGGTACGAACGCGCTTGCAGCTCAACGTGTTCGGCGTGGCGATGCAGGTCGGGCACGGCCTGCAGCACGTCGATATCAGGGGAAGTCGACACAACCGGGGCCACGCTCGGCTGCGGTAGGGGCGCCTGCGCCGGCGGTACGGATTCGGGCGTGACGGCCTCTGCGGGGGCAGGGCGGATGCGGCCCAGCCAAACCGCGCCGAGCGCGACGGCGACGAAGCAGATCGCCGCCATCGTCCAGCCGCGGCGCAGAGACTCTTCAGCCGCACCAGGCGCCGGTGTGCCCACCAGAATCACCAGCAGCGCGACGCCGATTACGGCCCCGACCTGGCGGATGGTTCCGGTCACCGCCGAAGCGGTGGCATAGCTGCTGCCCGAGGCCAGCCCGGCCAGGGCGGCGCTGCCCAACAGCGGGAACGCGGCGCCCACACCGATGCCCTGCAATATCTGGCCGGGAAGCCATTCGCCGAGGAAGTTGGGGGTGGTCCCGACGCAGGTCAGGGACCACAGCAGGCTGCCGGCCCAGATCAGCGCGCCGACGCCGATGATGACGCGGTAGCCGTGCCGGTCGGCAACCCGGCCCAGCAGCCCCGCGGTGACGGCCGCGATGATCGCGGCCGGACACACCGCCAGGCCGGCCTGTAGCAGCGTGTAACCCCACACGTAACTCAGGAACAGGACATGGGTAAGCAGATAGGCGTAGAAGCCGGCGCTCGCGATGGCGGTGAGTGCGCTGCCGGCCACGAACGAGCGGATGCGCAACAGCGCCGGCTCCACCAGCGGCGTCGGGTGGTTTCGCGAGCTCATGACAAATCCGATCATCGCCAGCGCCGCGGCCACCAAGGACCCGATTGCGGGCAGGCTGGACCAGCCCCAGTCCGGGCCCTTGATCAAGCCCAGGGTCAGCAGTCCCAGCGCAGTGGCCAGCATCGCCGCGCCTCGAACGTCGGGCACCCGTCGACGCCCGCAAGCCCGGCTCTCCACCAGCGCCCGGCGCGCGGCCAGCACTGCCACGATGCCCAGCGGCAGATTCACCAAGAAGACCCAGCGCCAGTTCAGCGCCTCGACGAGCGCGCCCCCAATGGGTGGGCCGAGACCGGCCGCGATCGCCCCGGCGGCACCCCACAGGTTCACCCCGTGGGCTCGCCGCTCGGCGGGAAAGCTCTCCACGACGAGCCCGAGTGACGCCGGAACCAGCACCGCCGCGCCGATGCCCTGCAGCACCCGGAATGCAACCAGCTGCTCGACGCTGTCGGCGGCCGCACAGAGCCCGGACGCGATGGTGAACAACACGACGCCGTAGACGAAGAGCCGCTTGCGCCCCAGCAAGTCAGCGAGCTTGCCCGCGGCCACCAGGAATGCGGCGAAGACGATGTTGTAGGCGTTGAGTACCCACGATAAATCGCTGATGCCGCTGTGGAAGTACCGCTGGATATCGGGGAACGCGACGTTGACGATTGTGGAGTCGAGAAACGCCAGGAAGGCGCCGAAGGCCGCTACCAGCAACACCGTGGCCGGGGAAGGCTGGCGTCGCCGGCCAAGCCGGAAATGAGGGCCGCCAAGGCGCCCGGATCTATCGGGCTCCGCGTCACCGACGGGGGGCGCTTTCCGGGTGGGGGACAGGGGTTGGACAGCCATGGGGGACTCCGTTCTCTGATGGGCAGGCTGCGCCGGGTGGATCGCAGGGTGATTCGGGAGGGCGGCGACGGTTCCAAAACCATCGATCCACCCGTCGCAGAACCGCGAATGGGACGGGATCGTTGAAGTCGATCCGTAATTCGGGTGCGGCGTCGGCAGCGCCGACACCGAGGATGTTGTGGGCCGCCAAATAGCCTGAGCTTGCGGCCTTCTCCATGGTGGGGACCAGAAAAGTCAACTCCGGTGAATAGCTGGCCTCGCCGGCCGGAAAGAGGTTGCCTACCTCGGTGCGAATGCGTGGCGATCGGTCGCGCGCACCGGGCAGCAAAATAGTGAGCGGTGACAGATTGGCCATGCGCTGTCCGCGGGCCGGCGCGCTGGCCAGATGCGGAGGCAAATCACTGGCCAGTCTTTGATAGTCGGTCTCGCTCAGGTGTTTCAACTCATCATCAATGTGCCAACCCGCTATGTGCGAGCGATCAAGGCCGCATTGGGCCAGACATTCGGTCGCGATTTCATCCGGCGTGCACTCGCTTGCCGGCTGACCGAAAACCGGGCCAGGCGTGTCGACGTCACTCCAGGTGATCGACAGAACGTATTTGGTGCCCGCGGGCAGCGCGACATCTGCCCAAAACCCTTCGCCCTGCAGAACCGAAACCAGCGCCCACTCGCTTTCGAAGTGCGTACCGACGACTCCCGGTCGCACATGCGCAGGCCATGTTGGGGGAATGTCGCGCAAGAAGACCTGCAATCCGTTCGATGACTCGAGCGCGATCGCGTGCTGCTGGGTGAGGTGAGGGAGATGTCGGCTGACACAATCTCGTTCGGCTAGCCGGCGCAGCGTGAGATAGGGCAGGGCAAGAACGGCGAAGTCGCAGCCAAACCGACGCCCATCAGCCGACACCAACGCGGTGACGCGGCCGTCTCGAAACTCGAGATCGTCTATGCGCGTGTCGAACTTAAGGTCGACACCGAGGGTCTGCAGGTGCCGAATCCAGGGATCGACCATGCGCTCGCTGGGCGGGCCGTTCATCATCATGATTGACGGCGCGGTAATGCCGTTGAGGGCCGCCGGTCGGCTGGTGAAGTGGAACAGGCCCTTGAGGATGATCGGTGCAATCGCGGCTGCCTCGGCATTAGGTCGCACTGCGACGAAAATGCGTGGCAACGCTGAAAAGAACGCCTGCGCGCGAGGGGCCTTCTTGCCGAGTTGCAGATAATCCTCATACGCGACATCGGCCAGCTCCGCAGTCAGTCGCTCTGGGCACATCCAGAGCAGCCGCACGTGTGCAGGCAGGTAGCGGATGGCATCGATGGGTGACACTCCCCTGGAGGCCATGCCGACGATGACCAGTGCGCTGCGCGCCACCATCCGGCTGAATTGTGCAAGTGGCTCAAACACTCTGGCGAGCAACGCGAAGGTCGTCCGCCGGCGTCGCGCCGGAGCGGGGGCGGCGGCCCGACCGAAGGTGCGGTGACGGTATACGCGAACCGCATTGACCCCGACGAGATTGTCGAGAACGGTTTTGCCGCTTTCGGTGGGTATGCGCAAGAACAGCGTCAGCAGAGTTTGGTAGTAGTCCAGGTAGACCCGAAGACTGTGTTCGGTGGGGTGACCATCCGGTCGGCGCAGACTCTTTGCTTTCCCACCGGCTTCGGGTGCCGCCTCGCACACCGTGACCCGAACCCCGGCTTCTGCCAGGATCATCGCGGCAGCCATCCCGGCAATTCCTGCTCCGGCAATGACCACGTGCGGGATTGGCGATTTTTCGGGGTGACGCACGACAGAATTCCTTCAGGGCTGGTACTGGAAATTGCGGATGATCCGACGGTCCCATGCGCGCTGCCCGAAGGAATCGGTCGGAACGCGTAACTCGGTCGGTCGGGGGGTCGTAGCTTTGCGAGCGCCGTCGTCCGTGCATACGTACTTCGACCGATATTTGGGCTATCGCCGTTGAGCTGCTGGTTAAGATGATGACGTTGCAGACCGGCCGTCATTGACTGGAGCGTGGATGAGTTGCTGCTGACGGACACGGTGACGCTGCTATCGGCCGATATCGAGGATTCTGCGCGGCTGCGGCAGACACAACCCACCGAACTCAGTGCGGCGCTGGAACGGCTGGATCAGATCCTGACCGATGCCGTGTCGGCATACGGCGGTGTTCGAGCTGTCGAGCAGCCCCCCGGTGAGAGCCTGGTGGTCGCGTTCGGACGTGCGCAGGACGCGGTGGAGTGCGCGTTGCAGTTGCAGCAGGCGCCGCTGGCGCCCATTCGGTTGTGTATCGGAATACACACCGGTGAGGTGGCACAGCCGCGTGACGACGGCACCTACGTCGGCCCGACGATCGACCGCACGGCGCGGCTGCGGGACCTGGCGCGCGGCGGCCAGACGCTGCTGTCGGCCGCGACCAAGGACATTGTTATCAACCAGCTTCCGGAGCAGGCCTGGTTAACCGACCGCGGATTGGCGCCGCTGCGCGATCTCATTCACTTCGAACGCGTAGCGCAGCTGTGTCATCCCAACCTTCGCAACGAGTTCCCGCCGCTCTGTGTGACGAAAAGCCCTGCCGCGTCCGGTCTTCCGGTGCACCTGACAAGTTTTGTGGGCCGCGGCCGCGAGCTGGCCGAGGTCCACGGGCTGGTGGTGGAGAACCGACTGGTGACATTGATCGGGTCCGGTGGGGTGGGCAAGAGCCGCCTAGCCGAACAGGTCGTTGCCCAACTGGCGGCGCAGTTCGTCGATGGTGTGCGCTACGTCGATCTGGGCTCGATCACCGATCCCGCCGTCGCGCCGATCACGATGGCTCGCGCGCTGGGCCTGCCGAACCAGCCCGGCCGCTCGGCGATGGACACGCTGCTGCACCACCTCGGTGATCGCCAGATGCTGCTGCTGGTCGACAACTGTGAGCATCTACTCGATGCCAGCGCCCCGCGTCTGGGCGCCATGCTGCGCGACTGCCCCGGCTTGAGGCTGCTGGTCACCAGCCGCGAGCCGATCAAGGTCGCCGGCGAGGTGACCTGGCGGGTGCCGCCGTTGGCCGTTGGCGACGCGATCGCATTGTTCACCGATCGCGCCCGCCTGGCCCAACCCGATTTCGCCCTCACCGATGACAACGCGGGGACCGTGAGCCAGATCTGCCGACGGCTGGATACCCAGCCGCTGGGCATCGAGCTGGCGGCGGCGCGGGTACGGACGCTGTCATTGGCCGAGATCTCTGCGGGCCTGGACGACAAGATTCGGCTGCTCACCGGCGGCGCGCGTACCGCCGTCCCGCGCCAGCAGACCGTGCGGGCATCACTTGAGTGGTCCCACGGTCTGCTCACCGATACCGAACGAGTGTTGTTTCGCCGCCTCGGTGTGTTCGTTGGCGGATTCGACCTGCAAGCGGCGCAAGCGGTGGCCGCCTTCGGCGACGTGCACCCCCGCGACGTGCTGGGCGATTTGTCGCAGCTGGTCGATAAATCGCTGGTGGTAGCCGACAGCTCGAACGGCAGAACGCGCTATCGGCGGTTCGAGGGGGTAGGCCAGCTGGCCTTGGAGAAGCTGCGTGAGGCCGGCGAGGCCGATATCGCGCGTGCGCGTCATTGTGACCATTACACGGCTGTGGTCGCCCCGTTGGATCTACCCGCGCGAGCCGACTATGACTTCCTGCTGGCGCGGGGCGAGGGCGAACTAGAGAATCTGCGCGCCGCGTCGGCGTGGTTGTTGGAGAGCTCCGATGGTGAATCGGCGCTGATGCTGGCGTCGCGGCTGCAGCCGCTGTGGTTGGTCCGGGGCCGGATCAGCGAGGGACGCAGCTGGTTTGATGCGGCCCTGGCCGGCGCGAGCGTGCTCGAGGTCAGCCCGACGGTGCGGGCCCGGGCGCTTGCCGACGCGGCCGTTCTGACGATGTTCGTCGACGTCGCAACAAGTCTGGAAAGCGCCGCCGCGGCGTTGGCGATCGCACGTGAGCTCGATGACCCGGCCTCGTTGGTCCGGGCACTGACCGCCTGCGGATTGACCGCGAGCTTCAGCCATCACACCGAAGCGGTGGGGCAGTATTTCGCCGAGGCGGCCAGCCTGGCTGAGGAATTGGACGATCAGTAGGGCCTGAGCCAGATTCTGAGCTGGCAGAGCAATGCGGCGGTGGTGGCCGGTGACGCGATTGCGGCACGGCGAATCGGTACCGAAGGACGCGATCTTGCCGATGCGATCGGGGACCGGTTCAATTCGTGGCTGTGTCGGCTCAGCTTGGGATACGCGCAACTCTGGCAGGGCGACTTGACCGGTGCCACCACGCAATTCGGTGCGCTGTCCGAAGCGGAAAACCTTGCTTCTTTGAGCTCTAAGGGGCTCGGCGACGCGCTGGCCTATCGCGGCGACGTCGACGCAGCCAGGACGGCGGCCGAGGCGGCGCTGGAGCGTGCCGCCGAGTCGAGCGAATATGCTCTGGGACTGGGCTATTCGACGGTGGCGCTGGCGGCGCTGGCCGGTGGTGACGTCGAAACGGCGCGCAACGCAAGCGACCTAGCCTGGCACAAGCTGAGTGTGCAGCCCTACGCGGCGATGTTCTGGCACAGCTTCCGGGCCGAGATCGCCCTTGCCTGTGGAAACGTGGCCGGGGCCAAGCGCTGCGCCGATGAGGCCGTCTCGGTGACGACGGGGTGGCACCGTGCGCTGGCGCTGACCACCCGCGCTCGGGTGGCGATGGCCGAGGGCGAGCCGGAACAAGCCGAACGTGCGGCTTACGAAGCGCTCACGTGCGCGGCTGACGTCGGGGGGCGCACCTGCCTGCCGGATATCCTCGAGTGCCTCGGCGCGCTCGCCGCCGATCAGGGCAGAGATCGCGAGGCGGCTCGCGTGTACGGCGCGGCCGAGGGCATCCGACAGCGCATCGGCGCGATGAGGTTCAAGATCTATGACGCCGGCTATCAGAAGTCGGTAGCCGCCTTGCACGCCACGATGAGCACTGACGAATTCGACACCGCCTGGGCCCACGGCGCCGCATTCTCCGCCGAGGAAGCGATCGACTACCTCCAACACCGCCGCGGCGAAAGAAAGCGGGCGACAAGCGGCTGGGTGGCCCTGACCCGAGCCGAACTCAACGTGGTACGTCTTGTGGGGCAAGGCCTTTTCAACAAGGACATCGCCCAGCGGCTGTTTCTCTCGCCGCGCACGGTGCAGACGCACCTCACCCACGTCTACACCAAACTCGGCTTCAACTCCCGCGTCCAACTCGCTCAGCAAGCGGCGCAGCATTCCTAGGAATTGCGCTACCGGGCAGTGACATTCCGGCTTGTTTAGGCGCGATCTAGTGTGCGCGTGGGGCGTACATGATGACGCCCACTCCGGCCAGGCAGATGAGGGCGCCGACAATATCGGCGCGGTCGGGCCGGAAGCCGTCGAAGGCCATGCCCCACAGCAGTGAGCCGGCGACGAAGATGCCGCCGTAAGCGGCCAGGATCCGGCCGAAGTGGGCATCCGGCTGCAGGGTGGCCACGCATCCGTAGAGGCCCAGGGCGATGACTCCGGCGCCGATCCAGGCCAAGCCGCGTTGCTCACGTACTCCTTGCCAGACCAGCCAGGCGCCGCCGATTTCGGCGACCGCGGCGACAATGAACAGCAGTATTGAACGCACAACCATGGTGGCTGACCCTACGAGATCTAGCTGTGGGCGTCCGGTGACGTGGCCCCGGGCAATACGGCATCGATGGCACGGCCGAGCTGAGCGGTCACGAGGTCCAGCGGCGCGATGCTTTGTTGGGCGCGGCACATCGCGACGGTGCCCTCGACGGAGGCCACGATGAGAGTTGCGACCTGTTGTGCGTCTTGCTCCGCAGCGCCGGCGTCGCGCAGGGAATCGGCCAGCATTGACGTCCAGCGCTGGAACGCGGTGGTTGCAGCACTCCGGGGCGCGTGATGCTCCTCGGGGAGGTCCTCCACTGACACCGCCAGGACTGGGCATCCAGCATGAAAATTGCTGTCAATCACGATTTTTCGCCACATCGCCAGGAAGGCCGACAAACCGGCCTGTGGTCCTGCCGCCAGCTCTCGGGCGAGGACACCAACGGTGAGGTCGTCGGCCCACCGGACGGCTTCGGTCGCGAGGTCGTATTTGCCGCCGGGGAAGTAGTGATAGGTCGAGCCCAGGGGCGCTTGAGTGTGTTTGGCCAGTTCGCGAACGCTGGTCGCGTTGAGCCCACGACGGCTGATCATCTCTGCGGCACCGGCGACCATGCGCTGTCTTCCGGAATCTTCGGCCACGACGGTACTCCTTGCTATGACGATCGTTATAGTCTAGCGTCGGCACCAGGTTATAACGGTCGTTATAGGAGTGTCCATGAGGAGCCTGACTTTCGTTGCACCCGGCACGTTGCGATTCGATGAGGTCGACGCTCCGACCATCCTGGATCCGGGCGACGCGCTGGTTCGACCGTTGGCGGCCACCACGTGCGACCTCGATCATCACGTCATCGCCGACAAGACCCCGTTCTCCATGGCTGCACCGTTCGCCCTCGGTCATGAATGCGTGGGTACCGTCGTCGAGGTCGGCAGCGAATGTACCGATTTCGCGATCGGCGATGTAGTGGGAGTGGCGTGGCATATCGCCTGCGGAACGTGCGCGCAGTGCCGTATCAACCATCCCGCCCGATGCCTGCGTTACGGAGATGCGCAATATGGCCTGCCCGTAAACGGCCTGTGGGGTGGCACGTTCTCCGAATTGATTCGGGTGCCGTTCGCGGACTACAACTTGGCGCCACTGCCGGCCGGCGTGGATCCCGTGCACCTGGCCTCCATCGGCGACAACCTAGCTCTGGGATGGGAAGTGGTGGTGCCCACGGTCGCTGAGATCGCCGACCCGCGGGTGGCGGTCTTCGGGGGTACGGGTTCGATCGGGCTCTACTGCGTTGACGCCGCGGTGCACTGTGCTGGTGCGCACACGGTCTACTACGACGACGACCCGGTGCGGATGGCGGTCGCTGAGCAACTTGGAGCCGAAGTCGCCGACATCAACGGCAAGCGGGAGAAAAACTTCGATCTTGCGGTGGATGCCTCTGCCGATCCCGAACGGCTCAAGATGGCGCTGCGGTCGGTGATGCCGGAAGGACATGTCAACAGTGTGGGCATCTACTTCCAGGATGTCGCGTCGCCGATGCTGCAGCTATATATGCGTGGAGTCCATTTTCACAACGGCAAAGGTCACGCTCGGCCCAGCATGACGCCGACACTCGACGCGGTTGCCGCGAATGTGCTGCATCCCCAATTGGTCACCTCCGGGATCTACGGATGGGACGAGATGCCGGAGGTGCTCACCTCAAAGCAGGCCGGGCATAAGCCGATCTTCGTACTCGACGCGTCTGGCCATTGAGCTCGGGGATCTCGCCCATCGATTGCCATTACGTCACGTGACGTAACTGCGCTGCGCTAGGCCTCGATCTGGGGCTCGGGTGCGGGCTCTTTGGGTGGTGGGGGGTACGCACGGGGGGTAGATCCGCGGATGGTCAAAGCGGGGTCATGCAATCGGGTCGGTCCCGTGTGTTGTGTGGATCCGCGGCCGGTCCGTTCGGGATGACTCGTCGCGATGATCGCCTCGATAGTTTGTGGAGATGCGCTCGTTGGATATTGTCACGTGACGAAAACGTGTGCGCATGGCGCGGGGAAGGTCGGGCGCCCACTTCGGTTGGTCGGTAGGCATAGGCGGCCGAGTGGTCAAGGAATGGCATGTCATTCATCGCCGGGTCAACGTGTGCCCAGGGGTGTGCGTGCGCAGCACATCGGCGTCGATGTCGTCGTGGCGGTGTTGGCAGGCGACGTCGGAGACCTGGCTGTGTCAACAAGCGACGGTCACCAAGACGTGTGTGGCGATCCCTATATATGCCACCCAATGTGCCGATAAGAGACATTATGTCAAGTTAACCACTGCATATTGCATCAGATGAATCAACGCCTGACCTGTTTCTCGCCACCGCTGCACCTGCGCGATGGGAGCCTTTGACGCACGCGGTAGGCCGAGGTCGGCCGCCACGGTGCTCGACACCGACTGTCGCGTGTACCGCGTCGCCGGTCTTCGAGTGGCCGATGCGTCGGCGATGCCCGCCATCACTTCCGGGAACACCAACGCGCCAGTCATGCTGGTCGCAGAGCGCGCAGCGCGGGCGATCCTGGGATGAGTCGGTCAATACCGAGTGGTCCCCAACCGCCACGCCCAAGCATTACTTGGCAGCTCGGAGTCGCGGGCGTTGGACACACTTTGGACGCACACTCGAGACTGTTCGGACACTTGGGCCGAATGACTATGCAGAGAACCGAAGATGGCGGGTTACCAGTAGCCGCCACCTGAAGCGTACGTCGACGGCCCCACCAACGACACGCCGAGGCGTTCTCATTCGGCGTGGCCATTGCCGAACGGTCACCGCTTGGTATCCATTTGGGAACGCACCCGCGTTTCGGCTGGCGCAGGTCTATCGGCAACAGCAGTCACATCGTTAACATCGCGCGATGCACAATTTGCCCCTGCCGCCCAGCGCTGTTCGATCGCGAGCGATTTCCCGGCGCGACGCGCTGCGCTACACGACTGCGTTGGCCGGGCTCGGTGCCGCATCGGCGGCCTGCGGCATGCCCACCGCGGCCGCCGCCGCTCCCCCTCGACTGATCGACTTCGCCGCGCATCAGATTCCGGCGCAGCAGATCCGGGCTGCCGGCTACAGCGGTGTGGTCAACTACGTTTCGCTGTCGCGTCCCGGCTCATCGTTTGGCGCTAAGCCGATTACCCGGCGCTACGCCGATTCACTGACGGCCGCGGGCTTGGTGATAGTCAGTAACTACCAATACGGCAAACCGGGTGGGTCAGCGCCGTCGGACTGCACGCGGGGCTATGCCGGCGGCGTCGCGGATGCGCGCACCGCCTGGCAGCTGCACACCGCCGCGGGCGGCGGCCAAGGTGCGCCGGTCTTCTTCACGGTCGATGAGGACATCAATCGCGATACCTGGAACCGCGTTGCGCTGCAATGGTTTCGCGGAATCAACTCGGTTCTTGGGGTTCAACGTACCGGGGTTTACGGAGGAATCGATGTGTGTCAGTGGGCCGCGGCCGATGGTGTTATCGGATCTTCGGGCACACCCGGCCGCCGGTGGGCCTGGCAAACTCGAGCCTGGTCCGGCCATCGGATCTACCCGGCCGCCGTTCTCTACCAGCGCGTCGTGAGCACCAAGTCCAGTCCTGGCCCGCGGGTCGGCGGATTCGAAGTCGACGTCAACGACGTTCTGGCACCGGACTGCGGACAGTGGAACCTCCATCAAGGGCATCGGAATGGCGATGCGCGATAGCCGCTGCTGGCGTTCGCTGAGCTCGGCATCATCGCGTGCGACATACAGACCCCAAGAGCCTCACCGGTGTTATTGCGCCAACCACCGATTCGTCAGGGCTGCACGTTCGGGGGCGTACTAGCGGGTCGACCCAACAGGTCGCGTTCCAGGAAGCCTTGGAAGACTCGCGCGAGATTGGTCGCGATGGTGTCGTGGCAATCACCGAGCCGCGTGCCGCCTTGGAAAGCCTCATTTATGACGGCACGCCTCGGCACCTCGGCGCGGACTTCGTCGCCAAACTCGCGGTACGCCTTTTCCCGGATCGACCGCTCGATGCCGATCCGACTGTCGAAGGCGGACAAGACAACACCGCACCATCTGAGTGGATGTGTTCGTTGGACACTTTCCACCCTGTTCCGCGCCTCCTTGGCCTTCCGTAGCGCATCGAGGGTTGGGGTGATCGGCGCGTATGCCACATCACCTAGATGCATTGCCAGCGCTTCCAAAGAGCCGGTGCGACCGCCGGTGTCGATCAGCAGAAGTTCATAGCGGTCGAATATCCCCGCAACTGTAAAGATGCGTCGCAACAACCCGGTGTCCGATACGCCTATGCCCGCGACGCGGCCTAACGAAGCGCCGGCGGGCACCAAATCCACCGAGGGCCATGTGGTTTCAATAATCTCTTCGGGTATCCGCTTGGCGCCCTGGTCGGGCTTGCCCCAAAAGTCGATTCCGGCATCTTCTAGGACGGAACCCAAGCCGGTTGAATGCTGCGACACCCCAAAGTGATTAGACAGATCCCGGCTCGCGACGCTTCCCCTGCCAGCATCATCTGCCAAAGCGTTTTCGCTGTTCCGCCCTTGCCGGAAAGCACCAGCGCCGACACGGCTACCACTGCGTGCCCCCGCCGAGTGCCTGACTCACCTGCGCTACATCCCTCCGTCACGTTCGCGCTATGGCCAGACATCGCGCGCGGTAGTTAGCCTATAGGTTGCCGGAATTCTGCACAGCCGATCATCGAGCTCAACTTGGCGACTCCTGTCGGACGCCCAGGCAGGACATGGCACATCCAGCGCCGATGCTGCACCGGCGCATCGCGAGGGCTGATGACTTCTGGACCTCGGAGTGCTCCTAGGAGCAACGATATTGTCGGTTGAGCATGCAATTGGTCGGTGGCGAGTACGTGCCGAGCAACACTCCTCGGAATCCACCGGTAGCTGAACCGCCAGGTGCAATGACGCGATTCCAGTTCGCGGGGCTCACAACATAGTGCGTGCCGGATTGCGCGACGGTGCTATTCCACGCGTGCGAGATGGATTCTCCCGCCGGCAAGTCGAATTCAAGCCGCCAGTCGCTCATCGGTACCAGGCTCGCATTGGTGATCGCGAAGCGCGCGATGAAGCCGGTCTGCCACGTATGTTCCACCGTCAACGTTGCCGTGGCCGCGGCCGCGTGAGCCTCGGGGCTAATGGCGAGTCCGGGGATGGCGACCATCAACGCCAACAGAGTGACGTGAAGCGCTGTACGCCAGCGCTTCACGAAGCTGTCCAGTCTGGCCATGACAGCCAACACTAGAGACATCAAATCGATATTGGCCGTTGCGTCGCGGGTGGGCTGCAGTACCTTTGCGCAACCGAAACCGTCATGAGATGTTGGCATCGCCGCACTCGTCGGGCCCCGGGGTGCCCCGCATTGGCCCCGCACTGTCGCGCAACTGACCGTCGGCACAGTCAAAGCGCCCGGCAGACGATCTCAGGGTTCGAGGATCAGTTTCCCGGTCATGCGGCTGGTCTGGCTGAGCCGGTGGGCCTCCTCGGCGCTGGTGAGTGGGAGCTTCTGGGCGATGCTCACCCGCAGCTTGCCGGCGGCCACAGCATCCACCAGCGGTTCCAGCCGCGCGCCGTTGGATCTGCCCAGGATTGCCTTGGATTTGAACGGGGGCACCACCACTTGCACGGCGGAGCTGGGCTCGTCACCGGCAACCATGATGTGGCGGTCGCGCGAAGACAGCAGTGCCCGACACCCGGCGCCGGAGTAGCTGCCCACGCAGTCGATCACGACGTGAAATGGGGCATGCGGCTTGGCCTGCGCCAGTGCGTCGCCCTGGTTGTAGTCCAGAACGAGGTCGGCCCCTAGGTCCTTGACCATCTCGACGTTTTTTGTCGAGCACACTCCGACCACGAAGGCCTCCTGCAGCTTGGCGATCTGCACGGCCAGCTGGCCCACGCCCCCGGAGGCACCCAGCACCAGCACCCGCCGGTCGGCGGGCGGCACTTGCCGGATTCGGCCCAGCTCCACGACCGCCATCCAGGCGGTGACACCGCCCACGGGCAAGGCGGCGGCCACTGCGGTGTCGACCGTGTCCGGGACGCGGCAGAGCTGGTCCTCGCGCACCAGCACGGTGTCGGCGTATGAACCCCGCTGACCACGGGAGAAGTTGGTGCCGCCCACCACCCGGTCTCCCGGGGCGGCGCGCGTCACGCCCGGACCGACCGCCTCGACCACTCCGGCGAAGTCCACCCCCACCACCACCGGTGGCTTTGGTCCGATCAGGCGTGCCGCCAGCCGCAGGGGGCCCGAGCTGCGCATCTTCCAGTCGACCGGGTTGACCCCGATCGCCTGGACCTGTACCCGGACTTCGCCGGCTTTCGGTTCGGGCGTGGGTAGCTCGATGAATTCTAGCGGTTCTGCCGGATTCCACGTTCGCTGCGCCATGGCCTTCATGCCCCAGAGGCTAGTGAAACGGGTTCCCTACCGGTGACACCGGACCGGTCCCCGGGTCTCGGGTCGGTCAGGCGCCGGCGGGACTTACGGCATGGAAGATCGCCGTGCGATATGCATCGATTTCCTCGGTACCATTGATGGCGCTAGAGAAAGAAGGATTATTTCGATGAGGTTGACGACGTTTTCTGGTGCCCGCCGTGGCTTTGGAAAAGTATTGGCAATAGGCGCTTTTTGCGCCGCATCTGCCCTCATTGCTGCCGCCCCCGCCGGCGCGGACCCGGTCAACCCGTTTGACCCTGCGGATTGCATGGCGAATGCGGATGCCCTATGCAACCTCGGCCCGTATGGGCCGAACAGTCCTCTCAACCCCGCGAGCCCGATGGATCCGGTAAACCCGATGAACCCGGCAAATCCGGCAAATCCGATGAACCCGGCAAATCCGATGAGCCCGATGAACCCCGCTAATCCCAGCCATTTCTGAGCGGTTCCAAAGGGCACAGCTCAATGCGCCGCGTGGCGCCGCCGCTTCGCCTGGTCGGCTACGGCAGGGCTACCAATTGGGGCGGTGACCAGTGGCTGTAGCCTGAGCGCCGTGAAGTCCTTCCGGGTTTATTCCTCCGCTGTACTTGCCGCCTGCGTCGCGGCAATCGGCGTTCCGCTCGCCGCATCGGGAACGGCAACCGCCGCCGCTTCGTGTCCAACCGCGGCGCCGTCCAGTGGCACGACGCCGGAGTGGACGCTCAACGGGGCCACCGGCAGCGTTGCCGTCACCGGATCCACCGAGACGGCGGCTCCAGTCGTGAAGGTGTCGACCCCTTTCAGCGTGAATCAAACCCAGGTGCACACGCTGCAAGCCGGCGACGGCCCCGTGGTCCCGGGTACCGCGAGGGTTTCCGTCTGCTACATGGGCGTCAATGGGCGCGACGGGTCGGTCTTCGACAGCAGCTACGAACGGGGCGCCCCGGTCGTCTTCCCGCTCAATGGGGTGGTGCCGGGCTTCCAAAAGGCCATCGCGGGACAAAAAGTCGGCTCCACGGTTGCCGTCGCAATGACCTCCGCCGATGGTTACCCCGACGGCCAGCCCAGCGCTGGCATCCGTCCGGGCGACACACTGGTCTTCGCGATCAAGGTCCTCAGCGCCTCGAACTGATTCGCGGCCTGCGGGCCGTGCGACCTGAGTTGGCGGTCCCCGTCGTTTGGTTGCCTCGACTAGGGCGAGCCGTTGAGCCCTTCGTCGCCCAGCAGGACCCCACCTGACCCACCGGCGCCGGGGGTGCCGGTTCCAACGTTGCCGCCGTTGCCGCCGTTGCCGATCAGCACGGCGTTGCCGCCAGTGCCGCCGTCGCCTCCAACGCCGCTCGATAGCGACTGTCCGCCGGCCCCGCCGGCCCCGCCGATTCCCAACAATTGACCGCCGGCACCGCCGTTGCCGCCCGAGCCCCCGTCGCCTGCACCGACCACGCCACCGAACCCGCCGGCTCCACCGGCCCCACCGAAGCCTAGCCACCCGGCTGCCCCGCCCATCCCGCCGTCACCAGCGGTTTTCGTGCTGGAACCGCCAAATCCTCCAGATCCCGCACTGGAGAACAACAGGCCGGCGTTGCCGCCGTCCCCGCCGTGTCCACCCACGACACCCAGGCCAAATCCACCGTCACCGCCGGCCCCGCCGCTGCCGAACAGCATCCCGGCATTGCCGCCGGTGCCACCAATCCCCCCAGCCACATCGCCAAATCCGCCGCTCCCGCCCGCACCGCCGGGCCCGCCGAACGCTCCGGCATCGCCCCCGGCCCCGCCGGCGCCACCGTTTGCCGACTCGCTGGCTCCCCCCGCCCCGCCGTCGCCGCCACCGGCGCCGACCAGCCCACCCAGTAGGCCGCCGGCCCCGCCGCTCCCGCCGTCACCACCGTCTCCGTTGACGTCAGCCCCGCCGGCACCGCCCAGCCCGGCCGCACCCAACAGCCCGCCGGCCCCGCCGGCACCGCCGCTCCCGCCGGTACCGCCGGTCAGTGAGAATCCGCCGACCCCGCCGACCCCGCCGGCACCGGATAGCCACCCGCCCGCCCCACCGGAGCCGCCGCCGCCGTCATCGGAGGCCGAGCCAGCGCCGGCGCCGCCGGTGCCGCCGGTACCGATGAGCCCGGCTGCCCCGCCGTCACCACCGGCGATACCCGAGCCGGCAGCTCCGGAGCCGCCGGCCCCGCCGTCACCAAGCAACCAACCCCCGGGCGACCCACTCGCGCCGCTGCCGGTAGCCCCCGGGGCTCCATTGCCGATCAGCGGGCGCCCGGTGGCCGCCTGAATGGGGGCATTGACCGCGGTCAGCGCTTGTTGCTGCAAACTGTGCAGCGGTGAGCTGCTCGCCGGGGCGTCGAATCCGTCGGCTCCCAGCAGCACACCACCGGTACCGCCGACACCATTGCCACCGTTGCTCGGACCCGCTCCGCCGGTACCGGCGTTGCCACCGTTACCGATCAGCACTCCGTTGCCGCCGTTACCGCCGTCGCCTCCAGCCGCCGTACCTTCGCCACCCGCGCCACCGGCGCCTGCGTTGCCGATCAGCAGGCCCGCCCGGCCTCCCGTTCCCCCCTGGCCCCCAACACCGCCGGTGCTGGAGCCGCCGACTCCGCCGACGCCGCCGTCGGAGAACAGCAATCTGCCGGCCCCGCCGCCCCCACCCGGGCCGGCGGTCGCGTCGGCACCGTCTTCCCCGCCGGCCCCGCCGCTGGAGAAGAACAACCCACCGTCACCGCCGGTCCCCCCGGCCGCCCCGGATGTACTGCCGAATCCTCCGGCCCCGCCCGCCCCACCGGTGCCGAATAGCCCCCGCACGCCGAACACCCCGCCGGCGTCACCGCCGGAACCACCGCCGCCGCCGCCTGTCACACCGCCGTATCCGCCGGTGCCGCCGGCCCCGCCTGGGTCACCGAGCACCCCAGCGCTGCCACCCGTCCCGCCGGCTCCGCCATTGTGTTGTCCCATCCCGCCGATGCCGCCATCGCCTCCGCCCGCACCGACCAGTCCGGCCCACGGCCCCCCGGCTCCCCCGGCTCCTCCGGCCCCACCGGTCGCGCCACTCCCGAGACGGCCCGCTCCGCCTGCCCCGCCGGTTCCGTCGGCACCCAGCAGACCCCCGGCCCCGCCATCGCCGCCGGCCCCGCCGACCGCGCCAACGTCGCTGGTCGCCCCACCTGCCCCGCCGACTCCGCCACTACCCGACAACCAGCCCCCGGTCCCCCCAACCCCTCCGGCACCACCGTTACCGACCGTGGAGCCGCCCCCGGCCCCGCCCGCACCTCCCGATCCCAGCAGCCCGGCCGCCCCGCCGTTACCTCCCACTTGGCCGGTGGCGCCCGACCCGCCGGCGCCGCCATCGCCGAGCAGCCAGCCGCCATCGCCACCATTGGCGCCGGTGCCCGGCGCACCGTTGGCGCCATTGCCGATCAGCGGCCGCCCGGTCAACGCCTGTACCGGCGAATTGATCGCCTCCAGCAGCTGCTGAAGCGGTCCGGTGTTGGCGGCCTCCGCAGCTGCGTAGGCGCCTCCGGCGCTGCTCAGCGCCGGCACAAACTGCTCGTGAAAAGTTATCGCCTGCGCGCTCAACTGCTGATAGGTCTGACCGTGAACAGAAAACAGCGCCGCGATCGCCGCTGATACTTCGTCTTGGGCCGCGGCGACGATGGTTGTGGTCTGCGTCGTCGCCATGGCGTTGGCGGTGTTGACCGAAGAACCTATGTCCCTTAGCTCGGTGGCCGCGTGTACCACGATTTCCGGAACCGCCGTCAGCGCGGTCATGTCGAACCTCCATAAAGCTCACAACCAGCCGGGGGGTTCCCGGCTGGTTTCGACGAGCTCGGGTCAGCAACAGCCTATTGTGATGCGGGCCACTTTCGCTTCGGATTCCGGCGCGAACTCAGCGCTCCGTGTCGCTGTGGTGCACGGCGTCGATCGCCCGGTAGATCCGCTGTTCACTGACCGGACGCGGGGTGCCGAGCTGCTGGGCCCACAGGCTCACCCGCAACTCCTCGATTTGGCGGCCGATGTCGCGGACGTCGGCGGCGCTGGCCCGTGCCAGCGGCAGCGCGTGCACAAGTTCGTCGTAGGCCTCCACAACGGCTTGTACCCGCTCCATCCGGTCCCGGTCGGCCGCAACGGCATGCGGCAACCGGTCAAGGCGTCGACGGATCGCGATCAGGTAGCGGGCGAGGTCGCCGAGATGTGCCCGCCCGGTTGCGGCCACGAAGCCCGGTGGAACCAACCGGTCCAGCTGGGCGCGGATATCGGCGATCGCGTCGGTCTGCGCCGACGGTGGCTTCGCGGGCAAGGCGAGCTGCACCTCCTGCGCGGCGGCGAGCACCTTCGCGACGCGCCCCACGATGTCGATGGTCATCGGGATTAGCGCTTTCGCCACGTCGGCGCACAAGGCGACGAACTCGGCCCGCGTCCATACCGGCCCCGGTGTCAGTGCGTCGGTCGCCGCGTCGGCGCAGTCGTCGAGCAGCGCGGTCAGCGAACCATCCGGGTTGGTCCCGAGCAGCAGGCGGGTGCGTGGGTCCAGCTGGCGTTCGACGGCTTTCAGCGGTGCGGCCACACCGAGCCGCACCAGCCGCCGGGTGCCGGGTGCCATCGCATGGTCACGTTCGGCTGATGTCGCGAACACCCGCAAGTCCACGTGCGAGCCTTGATCGACGAGCCCCGGGAACCCTCGCACGGCCCGCCCGCCGACGCTGCGCTCGACGACGCACGCCAGTTCGTCCACGTCATCGGGCCAGGCGCGCAACCCTTTTCGTTCCAGATCGCCGGCAACCGCGTCGGCGACCGCCCGCTGGGCGGGGGCCGCCAGCTCGGCTTGCAGCGCCTTGAGGTCCTTGCCGCGGGCGACCTCGGTGCCATCGGCGGATTCCACGGCGAAATTCACCCGCAGGTGCGGTGGCAGCTTGGTCAGGTCGAAGGCATCGATGGGTACCAAGACGCCGCTGCGACGCCGTAGTTCGCGCTGCAACGCCTGCATTAGCGGCTCTTTGGCCGGGTCGATCCCGGCCAACACCGCCCGGGCGGCATCGGGGGCCGGAACGAAGTTGCGGCGCAAGTCTTTCGGGAGTGAGCGGATGAGTTTGGTGACCAGTTCTTCGCGAAACGCCGGCACCTGCCAGGCGAACTGGTCGTCCCCCAAGCGGGCAAGCACGTCGACCGGCACGTGCACCGTGACGCCGTCATCGGCGGCGCCGGGCTCGAACCGGTAGGTCAGGGGCAGTGCCGCGTCGTCGGTCTGCCAGGCGTCCGGCCGATCGGTGTCGGCAGGATCATCGCTGCGCAGCAGCTCATTTCGGGTAAAGGTGAGCAGATCCGGCGTCTGGTGGCGCTGCTTTTTCCACCACGTGTCGAAGTGCCGTGCGGAGACGACCTCGGCGGGGATGCGGGCGTCGTAGAGCTCATAGACGTCATCGTCATCGACCAGCAGGCCGCGTCGGCGGGCCCGCTCCTCCAGTTCTTCGAGTTGCGTGCGCAACCGCGCGTTGTCGGCAAAGAAGTGATGACGGGTCTGCCAGTCGCCCTCCACGAGCGCATGGCGGATGAACAGCTGCCGTGCCACCGTGGGCTCGACCCGCGAGTACCCCACGCGTCGGCGCGCGGCCAGCGGCAAACCGTACAGCGTCACCCGTTCGTAGGCCATCACCTCGCCGCGCTTGGCGTCCCAGTGCGGTTCGCTGTAGCTGCGTTGGGCCAACTCCCCCGCAACTCGCTCGACCACTTCCGGCTGGATGCGGGCGGCGATGCGCCCGTAGAGGCGACTGGTCTCGACCAGCTCGGCCACCACGACCCAGCGTGGCGGTCGCTTGGTGAGCACCGATCCGGGCGCCAGAACGAACCTCGAGTTGCGCGCACCCAGATACTCCCGGCCGTCTTCACGGCGCATCCCAACATGCGAGAGCAGCCCGGCCAGCAGCGCCGCGTGCACCCGGGCGGGCTCGGCCGGATCATCCGATTGCGGTCCTGACTCGGCTAGGCCGAGGTCGCGACAGATGCTGCGCAGCTGTCCGACCAAGTCCTGCCACTCCCGGATGCGCAGGTAGTGCAGGAACTCGTTGCGGCACATCCGCCGGAAAGCGCTGCGTGACAGAGCCCTTCGCTGCTCGCCGAGGTACCTCCAGAGGTTGAGGTAGGACATGAAGTCCGAGTCCTCGTCGGCGAATCGGGCATGCTTTTGGCGGGCTGCCTCTTCGCGGTCGGTTGGTCTTTCCCGCGGATCAGGGATCGTCAGCGCCGCGGCTAGGACCAGGACCTCACGCAGACACCCCTCCACCCCGGCCTGCAGAATCATCCGGCCCAGCCTGGGGTCAACCGGCAGCCTCGCCAAGCGACGGCCGAGATCGGTGATCGCGCCGGTTGGGTCGAAGGCGCCGAGTTCCTGCAACAGCTGTACGCCGTCGCGAACGCTGCGCCGATCCGGCGGGTCGAGAAATCCGAAGGTCTCGATCTCGCCCAGCTGCAGCGTCGCCATCTGCAGGATCACCGCGGCCAGGTTGGTCCGCAGTATCTCCGGGTCGGTGTATTGCGGTCGGGCGGCGAAGTCGTCCTCGGAGTAGAGGCGGATGCAGATGCCGGGGGCAACCCGACCACATCGGCCGGCCCGCTGCGCGGCGGACGCCTGGGAGATCGGTTCGATCGGTAGCCGCTGCACCTTGAGGCGGCGGCTGTAGCGCGAGATGCGGGCATTGCCCGGGTCGACGACGTAGCGGATGCCCGGCACGGTCAGCGATGTCTCGGCCACGTTGGTTGCCAGCACGACGCGGCGCCCGGTGTGCGGCGCGAACACCTTCTGCTGCCCGGCGGTCGGCAGCCGGGCATACAGCGGAAGCACCTCGGTGTGTTCGAGGCCGCTGAGTGCCTCGGCCGTATCGCGGATCTCACGCTCCCCGGACAGGAAAACCAGGACGTCTCCGGGGGCTTCGTTTTGCAGTTCGTGGACCGCGTCGACGATCGCCTCCACCTCGTCGCGGGTCTCGGTGCGGACGATTTCGTGGTCCGGGTCGTCCGGGTCGCTGGAGTCTTCCGGGGACCCCGTCGAAACGGGAACCTCCAACGGCCGGTACCGAATCGCGACCGGGTAGGTCCGTCCGGACACCTCGATGATCGGCGCCCCACCGAAGTGGGCGGCGAAGCGTTGCGGCTCGATCGTCGCCGACGTCACGATCAGCTTCAGGTCCGGGCGGCGCGGCAGCAGCTCGCGCAGGTATCCGAGCAAGAAATCGATGTTGAGGCTGCGCTCGTGGGCCTCATCCAGAATCAGCGTGTCGTAGCACAGCAAGCGTCGATCGCGCTGGATCTCGGCGAGCAGAATCCCGTCGGTCATCAACTTGACCAGGGTGCGCTCGCTGACCTGGTCGGTGAACCGGACGGCGTATCCGACCGCGTCGCCCAGCGGGGTTTGCAGCTCGTCGGCGATGCGTTGCGCGACCGTGCGGGCGGCTAGCCGCCGAGGTTGGGTGTGTCCGATCGTCCCGCGGACCCCGCGGCCGATGTCCAGGCAGATTTTCGGTAGCTGGGTGGTCTTGCCCGACCCGGTCTCCCCCGCGACGACGACCACCTGGTTCGCCCGTATCGCCTCGGCGATCTCCTGGCGACGCTCGCTGACCGGCAGGTCGGGGTAGGTGATCGTCGGAACGGCGGCTTGTCGCGTCGCAATCAGCGCCTCGGCCGCAGAAATCTGGACAGCGATCTGCTCGGTCAGCTGCTGCAGCCTCTCCGGCTTGGCGCCGCGAAGCCCCCTTCAAGCGCCTGCCCAGACGCACGGCGTCACGGGTGCTCAGACCGTCGAGACGGCTGCGCAGCTGCGCAACGGACAGATCGGCCACTCCGGTCAGGATAGGCGGTGCCGCGTTGCCCCTCGATAGCGCGGTCCGCGGATCTGACCGGGCACCGGAAATACGTTGCCAGCTACCTGATTTGGAGCCATCATGCTAAGGGCTTGCAGCCGGGCCTTGGCGAGAGCCGGCGCTTGGGGTGACGAACTGAGGAGCAGGGATTGTGAAGCTGGCAGAGGCGTTATCGCTGCGCGCGAACGCGGCGCGGCGGGTCGAGCAGCTGCGCACGCGCATCGTGGGCAACGCCCGCTATCAAGAAGGCGAGGAACCGGCCGAGGATGCCGCGGCTCTGCTCGCCGAAGTCGGCGAGACGCTGGATGAGTACGAGACGCTGATCCGGCGCATCAACCGCACCAACGCCGCCACGGCGATCGGCGCGGACGGCACGCTGACCGACGCGCTGGCCCGCCGAGACGCCCTGCGTCTGCGTCACTACGTGCTCACCGCCGCCGCGGACGCGGCCGCCGGTAGCAACCAGCCCGCCTACTCGCGCCAACTGCGGTCCGAGCTCAAGATGCTGCCGGCCCTGCCCGTTGCCGAACTGCGCGCCCAGGCCGACGAGCTCGCCCGCGAACTTCGTGAGCTCGATGTTCGGATCCAACAGTCCAACTGGGAGGTCGAGGGGCTGGATTAGCGGGCCGAGGTGGAGCAGGTAGTTGTCGCGGAGGCGTGCACAAGCCCAAGATCGGCGGGCAAAGTCCGGTCTCTGCTGGCGCGCGGAGGGCAGCGCAGAGGGTTCGATTCCCTCCTTGACATCGCAGCCCAGCATTGCGCGCCGGTGATAGGGCACAGCACACAGCACATCACCACGTGCAGATCCGTGATGGCGAGGGCGGGTAAGGGGCACCCACCTTGGCGTAGCAGTGCGGGCGGCACCGGGGTGCAACACGGCACCCCGGTGCGCGCTACCGCGGCCCGTTGGTGTGCAGGTAGAGCGTCGGTCCCACTGGCAGCCGGCCGCTGGTGGTCAGGTCGAGCAGGGCGGCCATCGCTTTGGCCGTGTAGACGGGTTCGAGATCGAGATGCTCGGATTCGCGCGCGAGTTTCAGTGCCAGAGTCCCCTGGCTGGTCGGGTGGCCGTAACCGGGCCCCAGCCAGTCGCGCAGCAGGGTCAGCCGTTCGGCAGGCAGGTCGATGGACGGTAGCTTGGCGCCGCGATCTTGCAGCAGACGTGCGGCCCGTCGAGCCAGCGATGTGATCGATCGATGGTCGAGTCGGAGCTTGTCGTTGACAACGACGCCGATCACCTGAATATCGGTCAGGCCGGCGAGCGTGAGGCCCAGGTGCAGGCCGGCCACCGTACCCCCAGACCCGACCGCGGTGACGATCGACGATGGCGTCGGCAGCGCACCGTCTCTAAGCTGCGCGGCGAGTTCGAATGCTGCCTCGACATAGCCGATGACTCCCAGGGGTGAGGACC
This sequence comes from Mycobacterium ulcerans subsp. shinshuense, assembly GCF_002355775.1. Taxonomy (NCBI): domain Bacteria; kingdom Bacillati; phylum Actinomycetota; class Actinomycetes; order Mycobacteriales; family Mycobacteriaceae; genus Mycobacterium; species Mycobacterium ulcerans. The sequence goes on from NZ_AP017624.1 coordinate 2,733,569, forward strand.
CGCCGGCCGGTAGCAGGTAGGGACGTCGGTGGCGCAGGTATAGGTACGGGGCGGCGGCCACCGTTCGGGCCTTGGAGCGCGTCAGATAGATGTCGGCACCGGATGCCCGAAGGCGGTCGAGCTGGGCTTCGACATGCTCGTCTACCGGCTGGTCGATGAGTGCCAGAGCGGTGTGAATGCCCAGCTCGGCGGCGTAGAGCGTGGCCGCGAGTCCCCAGTTGGTGCCCAGCCCACCGAAGGTTAGGATCGTGCTTCGCCGTTGGCGTCTTACTTCGGGCAGCAGCCATTCCAGTTTGCGGACTTTGTTGCCGCCCCAGCCCCCGTTGCCGTAGGCGCCGTCGTCTTTGATCCAGATCGACGGGCAAGCGCTGATCAGATGGGACAGGGGGCGCACGGGTGTGGGACCGTCGCCGAGGGTGACGCGCTCGAGGGTGGTGCGCAGCTCGGGGAATCGCTGATGCAGGTAGGCGTTCACGCGGCTACCAGGCCTAGGGAGCCTCGCATCCGTGACCTCGCGAACAGCCACCTCTGGGCCGGTCGAGTATCAGCATCATTGGACGTCCACACTTCGGCCATTATCACCGATGCCAGCGCGGCGGCGGCGAATATGAAGCCCGGTCACGGCAGTTGTGACCCAACCTCAGCAAACTCGTCGCCAACATGGCTGTTCCAGCCGCTCCCCCTCGAACGGATTTGATGCTGCCGCCGAGGGGGGCACCCCACCTACATTTGGATCTCAATCCGCAACAGCGTCGCCTATCCGCCTGGCTTCCCGCTGTGATTTAGGTGTGAGCGTTGGGCCCAAAGCGTGCGCGTCGAGTAATCTAAGCGGCGCAGCTGGTTTGCTGGCGGCATTCTGAGTGTTGTCGGCATCAAGCGGCGGAGGCTTTCGCAGCTTCGTCGTGAGAGGGAACCCGGTGGGAATCCGGGACTGTCCCGCAGCGGTATGCAGGAACGAACACCGTCATCGGCACTGGCCCCACAGCCTGGGACTGGGAAGCGACGGTTAGTAGGAGCACCATCGTCGGTGCGGGCCTGCGAGTCCGAAGACCTGCCAGTTGCGCCGGGCACGTTGTGTTCGGCGCGCGTCGCCTCGTGGATTGGGCGAATGGTCGTAGGTATGCAGACACGGTGCCGGGCAGACGGCGCCATTCATCGGCTCTAGCGGCTAACACGGTTTACCAGGCGCGGGCATCCCGTCGTACCGGAGGACTATTGATGGCCCCACGTGCCCACACCGTCAGGATGTCGGCCGCGCCTCACATCGGTGAGCATCGGTTCGCTGGCGGTGATCGATGACCGCGCCGATCTGGATGGCGGCGCCGCCAGAGGTGCATTCGGCCCTGTTGAGCAGCGGCCCGGGCCCCGGTTCGTTGCTGGTGGCCGCGGGCGAGTGGACTTCGCTGAGCATCACCTACGCCGAGGCGGCGGAGGAACTTGCCGCTCTGCTAGCCGCCGTACAGGCCGGAGCGTGGGACGGTCCGACCGCCGAAATCTACGTGGCGGCCCACGTGCCATATCTGATGTGGCTGATACAGGCCAGCGCCAACAGCGCTGCAATGGCCGGTCAGCAGCAAACCGCTGCCGCCGCCTACACCGCCGCCCTGGCGGCGATGCCGACATTGGCGGAGCTGGGAGCCAACCACACGATCCATACGGGGCTGGTAGTCACAAATTTTTTCGGCATCAACACCATCCCAATCGCGGTCAACGAAGCCGATTACGTGCGGATGTGGATTCAGGCCGACGCGGTCATGGGCGGCTACCAGGACGTCTCGGCCACGGCGGTGGCTGCCGCGCCGCAGCCCGCCCCGGCCCGCCGATCATGAACGCCGCCGCGCCGGCGGCTGCCGCCGCACAGGCAGCGGAGCTACCTCCCGACCGGCAAAGCCAGTTTCTGCAATGGCTCAAGGACATCGGGTATGTCGACCTCTACAACAAGCTGATCAAGCCGTTCGTCGATTGGCTGGCGAACATCCTCTTCCTGCAGGCGCTGTTCTCCGGATTTGACCCGTATCTGCTCACCCTCGGCAATCCGCTCACCTACCTCATCCCGCTCAACATCGCCTTCGCCCTCGGCTACCCGATGGACTTTGCTACGTATGTCACCCTCCTGTCACAAACGTTCGCATTCATCGGTGCCGACCTTGCCGCCGCGTTCGCGTCGGGCAATCCCATGACCATTGGCCTCACCATCTTGTTCACCAGCGTGGAAGCCATTGGCACGATCATCACCGATACGATCGCGCTGCTGAAGACCCTGCTGGAGCAGACCGCTGTGCTTCTCGCGGCCCTGGCACCGATGTTGGCCGCTCCGCTGGTGCCGTTGGCGGCCGGCGCGGTGCTGGTGCCGCTTGGTGCCAAGGGGTTGGCGGCGCTGGTCGCCGTGCCGCCACCGGCGCTACCGGTCGCCGCGCCCGCCGCTCCGCCGGTCGCGCTAACCCCCAACGTCCCGCCCACTCCCCCGGCGCCAGCACCCGTGGACGCGAGCACCCTTACCCTCACGCAGGCCCCGCCGCCACCGCCGTCGACCGCACCACCGCCGGTAAGCGGTGCTGGTCTGGGAGTGGGGATGGAGAATTTCGGCTACATGGTGGGTGGCCTGGGCGCGGATGCCAAGAGCGCCGCACGTGCCAGCGCCCGCAAGAAGGCCCCGCGGCCCGATGGTGCCGAGGTGCCGGTCGTCGCGCCGGCCCCATCGGAGCCGGCTCGCTCGCAGCGCCGCCGGCGCACGAAGGTCGGCCAGCTCGGCCGCGGCTTTGAGTACATGGATTTGGAATCGGAGACGGCTCCCGACTCGATGACGGGCAGCGAGCGGATCACCACCGCGTCCGGCTTGGCAGGTAGTGCGGGGACTTTCGGGTTCTCCGGTGTCGCCGGCAAATCCGGCGACCGCACCGCAGCCGGGTTGATCAAGTTGGCCGGTGACGGGTACGACGACGGCCCGCGAACACCTGCGATGCCGAGCACCTGGGATGGCGACCCGGCGCCCTCGCCGGACTAGCCCGCAGACCTGGCTCGATGACCGCCTACGCCTACTGGTTCCGGTCGATCCACTGGGTGAGCGCATCCTCGAGCGCGGCCCCGACGCTCACCCCGGCAGCGGCGGCTGCCTGCTCGAAACGTTCGACCACTTCCGTCGGCGCCGAGGCATTCAGCGGTGAGCGTTCGGGTTTTGGCTTCGGCGGCTGGGCTACCGGCACATGCCGAGCGGTGGTGGCCTCCATGGTCTCGCGCAGTGCGGGAAACTCATCAAGCAGGCGGGCGAGATCGTCGCGGCCGATTCGCAATACCTCGGCCGGGCCGGTTGTCGTTACTGTCGCAGACCGCAGTTTCCCACGGCGAAGCGCAGATTCACCGATCACTTCGCCGGGCCTTAGTACGGCGATGCGGTCCCGGCCGACGTAAACGCCGGCCTCCCCTCTGAGCAGGATGTAGCAGGCATCTGATGGAGTCTGTTCGCGGATCAAAGGCCACGGCACGGACTGCGAAATGCGCTGTGCCGCCTCCACGACACGCTCCAGCTCAGCATCGGAGAAGGCGTCGAAAGCGGAGAATTCGCGTAGCCGACGGGCATCTTCGGCGTTGCTCTCGATGTCGACATCCATGCTGCGCCCCTGACCTGCGATGTGTCCTTGACATCGTGGAGCCTACGCGGGTTTTGCCCCGAGACGAGGACGAATTTTTGCAGGTGGCATGCCGACGATCCCGGCCCGCTCCGGTGCGCGACGGATCCGTTCGTTGTTGGACCGCCTACACCGCGGTTGGGGACTGCGACTGCCCGCCAAGCCCGTGACCGTTGACAGCGGGACCAGCGGGGGGCGGTCCGTCGGGTCCGCCCGGTCCGCCGGGGCCGCCGGGGCCGAATCCGGCAATACCGGGTCCGCCGGGTCCACCGGGTCCGCCCGGTCCGCCGGGGCCGCCCGGTCCGGCTGGATCAGGGGGCCCGCCCGGTCCGCCGGGACCGAATCCGCCAATACCGGGACCGCCGGGTCCGCCCGGTCCGGCTGGATCAGGGGGGCCACCCGGTCCACCCGGTCCGCCGGGGCCACCGGGCCCAAGCTCGCCCATGCCGGGTCCGCCGGGTCCGCCGGGTCCGCCCGGACCGCCTGGCCAACCTGGGCCGGGGTCGCGCGGGTTGGGTCCTTGGGGACCGAACTCCGCAAGATCGGACAGTTCAATTTTCGGGCTGTCTTGGGCGATGGCTGCCCCGGCTTGGGTAGCGGTGGCCATACCCGAACCGACTACCCCGAAGCCGGCGATTGCTAGGGCAGTCGTTGCGGTGAAGTGCGCGAATCCTGTCATATGTGTGTTGATACACAGGCGATCTGAAACCAACCTGAAGACTGCAACTGTCGTCGGTGCTGCGCCCGGCGGACGAGGCCGAGTAGCGCCGGTCAGCTCTCAACCGTCCTGCCGGCGGGCGCTCATCGGCGAGATAGCCATGGCGGGTCCGCCATGGGCGAGAGTGCTGGATTAGCGTGCGCGCAGCGTGATGTCGGAGATCGCGGTACGGCTCTCCCCCTTGGTTGTGCCCAGCTTGCTGATCCACACCAGCACATTGGCCGTTTTCGTCGTGCTGTCCACCCGGATGCGGTTGTGCCCCGGATGAAGTGCCACGTTGGGCGTCAGCGCAGTGGTGTCGGACAGGCTGGCCGGAGTCGCGCTGCCGGCCGCACGGATCTGCACTTCGGTCCCGGTGCTGGGCACGTCGATGGTCACCTCGCTCAGCGCGGTCGGCTTGGCAAGCCGCAGTATCAGACCCACCCCCTGCTTGAAGGCGGGGAACGGGGTCGCATCGACATAGGTGTCGGTTGGCCAGGCCGAGTTCGGGTCGCCGTCGATGGCGAGGCCGGCCTGCCCGGGATGATCGGGTGTACCACCCGGAGAGAACACGGTGGCCTGCTGCGCTTTCACCACCGGACCCGGTTCGCTGGTCGACCACAACCCGAACCCGTGGGTTAAGACAGCGGCCACCGCAATCGCCGCGAGCGCCAGCAGCGCCGCGACGATTGCGAAGGCCCGGCCTTTGCGTGACTTCGAACCGGGGGGTCTGGCCGGTGCGCTGGCCTCGCCCTCTTTCAGGCCCCCCTCGACCTTCAATGCCGACGATCGCCGTCGGCCCCGATTTGCGGCGGTGTAGTTGACGACCGCATCGGCGAACAGCGTGCTGCCATCCCAGATTCCGCTGACCCCGACCGCGTCGCCGTTGGCGAGTTGCCCGGTGATTGACGTGCCGCGCAATTCGACCGGAATGACGGTGTGTGGTTCGCCGGTCGACTCGTAGCGCTGCACGCAGAACAACCAGACTTCTTCATCCTGCTCGGGTCCGGCCGGTCGCTTCTGGACCGAGACGGCGGTGCCGTCCACCGTCATGCGCTCCAGCCGCTTGGTGTGACGCGCCTTGCCGGCACCGGGCTGGTCGGCAGCACCGAGTGAAGCGGTGGACACGCCTGCCTCTGACGGGTGTGGCTGAGCTTGCGCCGACGGGGCCGTGCCGGACGGACGTGCGGGTTCTAACGCTTCGGCCGACATCTCCGCGTTGACGTCGAACGGCTCGGTGGATGTGACGCCGCGGCGGGCCTGGTGCGCGGCGATGCTGCCGGGCCCCGCGGCAAGAGCCTTGGCGAAATCGATGCACCGGGGATACCGATCATCGGGATCCTTGGCCAGCGCCTTGGCGAACGCGGCATCAAGGTGCGCGAGTTTGGGGTGGCGCTTGGAGATCCGGGGCGGAGGCATGTTGAGGTGTTGGCCGACCACCACGGCGCGATTCGAGTGATCGAAGGGTGGCACACCGGCCAGCAGGTGGAAGGCCGTCGCCGCCAGCGCGTATTGGTCGGCGCGACCGTCAAGCGGCTTACCGGTGAGCTGTTCGGGTGCTGCGTAGGCCACGGTGCCGATGGCCATTTGGGCCTCGGTCAGACGGTGCTTGTCATCGATTTCGCGGGCGATACCGAAATCGGTCAGCAGTACCCGGCGCAGGGCGCTCTCGGATGGCTCTGTGACCAGGATATTCGCCGGTTTGACGTCTCGGTGCAACAGGCGACGCTCATGCGCAAAGTCCAGCGCTTCGGCCACCGCGGTCACGATCTCGATGACGTCTTCCAGCGGCATTCCGGACCGGTAGCGCTGTTCCACCAGGTGGCGGGCGTCGGTACCGTCCACATAGTCCATCGAGATCCACAGCCGGCCGTCGAACTCGCCGCGGTCATGCACGCCGACGATGTGCGGATGCCACAGTGTGGCCGCGAGCTCGGCTTCACGGGTGAATCTGGCGCGGAACTCGTCGTCGTCGGTGGCGTCGAGGGACAGGATCTTGAGGGCGTCCAGACGGGGCAGACGGGGATGCTGGGCGAGGTAGACCTCACCCATGCCGCCGGTGCCGAGCAGCCGCTGAATGACGTATCCGGCGAAAATGTCACCTTCGTTCAGCGGCATATTCGAAAGCCTAGCCGGGTGGCTGCCGCGGCCCGTGGCCTGTCATTGGCCCGCGGGCAGGTCCGGTGCGACATCGACGGACGGCCCAATCTCGACCGCCGGGGTGGGGTTCTCCGTGCGGCGGGCCCCGCGCGGAGCGCTCAGACGTCGATCACCCGGGTATCGGGGTGAAAGTACTTCCAGGAAAACCAGTACTCGTCAGAGACCGCGATGGGCGTGAGGTTCGCATTGAGCCGACCGCGAACACGGTGTCCGGTGAGGTCCCAGGTTGTTGCGCTGGTCTTGTCGTGCAGCAGCAGGTCCGCACCGAGGCTCAGAGCGACGTCGTGTCCATCGACGCGGGCCCGGAAACCGTTGACGGCACCGTGCACCGCGACTAGGTAGCAGCCCGTCTCCGGGTCCTTCACCACGCCATGCTCGAGCAGCTTGTCCTTGACATAGACCGGGCTCGGGCGGCCTGCGGACTCCAGAACGCCGACGACCCGGGTGCGGGCTGGCATCGACTGATCGCGTTCCTCGCGCCGCAATCCCGGTGTGGCCTGGCTGGCGAGGATCCGCCGCCACACTCCGTGGATGGGCAGCGCGAACGGCCGCAGATCCTTCTCGGTGGCGTCGACAACCTGTGGGAGCGGCTCGAGCTGTTTCACATCGGCCCAGGAAAGGATCTGAAACGAAATCATGTTCAGCGTGTGCGGATGCAGCGGGCCGACGATCGAGCTGAAGGTGCCCTGTTGGAAGAACGTCTTGGTGCGCCGGTCCGCGACGATCATGTTGGCGTTCTTGAAGGAGCCGACGAACAGCGGTCCGATGTCGGTGACGTCGAACGGAATGATGCTGCGACACATGGTGCAGTACGTCAGCGAAACGGTGGCCTCGCCGAAGCGGTCGTTGACGATGTGGTGGTGGATCACATAGTCGAGCGGGTACGCCTTGCTGACTCCCTGGTACTCGATCAGGGCCAGTTGCATGTCGTCGTGCAGGGGCAGCCGCAGCGCATCCGGTGCCATCGGTGGGAAGTCCACCGCGGGGAACACCACCTCCTGGTGCAGGCGGTAGGTGAACACCGTTGCCAGTGCCAATAGCAGCAGAGGCCACAGCGCGGCGAGTGGAAACGTCCCCTGCCGAAGGGCCGCCCACCCGACGACGAGAACGCCCACGGCGAACAAAGTCCACACCGCAGGCTTACGTACCCGGTAGTGGTAGTAGACCCAGGGGGCGGGAAAAGCCGGGATGAGCGTCAGATAGAACGCGCCGGTGCTGACGACGAGTGCGACCAGGGCCAGAACGTAGAGCAGCGCGAGCATCATGCATCCCTTTCGTTGAGCAGGATTTCACCGAATCGGTCCAGCAGGCCCATCGCGGCGCGCAGAGTGTCCCGATCGGCCGGCGTGAACTCCCCCATCGCCGCGGCTAACCGCCCAAAATGGTCGGGCGCGATTTCTGCGACGAGCCGGCGCCCCCGCTCGGTCAGTTCCACCAGCTGATTGCGCCGGCTTGTCGGATCGGCGCTCCTGCGCACCAGTCCGGCGCTTTCCAATCCGTTCACGATCCCGGTCACGGTGGGTCGTCGTACGGCGATGCGTTCGGCGATCGCCGAGGGTGTATGGCGGCCCTCTGGCGCCGCGCCCAATGTGATGAGCACCGCGAACCGGCCGGACGACAGGCCGTACCGCTGCAGGTGGCTTTCGACGGTCCGCACCAGCCGAACCGAACCGGCAAACAACGCGGTGCCCAGTTCCGCGTCGTCGACGGCGAGTCCGGGTGCGGACGCGGCGACCCATTTCAGCGTCTCTTGCCTGGTGGTCTCGATCGGCTGCGGCAGCTGAGGAACCTTGCGCGTCCCGGACATAGTTAGGAGCCTAATCATTATTGGGCGTGGCGTCGAGACCGCACCCAATCGCTCCGGCATGCTCGGCTACCGGGGTTTGGTTGTGCTGGAATCGGGGTTATGACGCAGGCAGAGCCTTTGACCATGCCGCTGGAAGACGCGATGCGCACACAACGGTCGATTCGACGGCTCAAGAGCGACCCGGTAGACGACTCGCTGGTACTGCATCTACTGGAGCTGGCCATGAAGGCGCCGACCGGTTCCAACGCGCAGAATTGGGAGTTCATCGTCGTCAAGGACCGCGAGGTGGTCGCCAAACTGGGCCGCCTCAATCGCCGCGCCATGCAACTGTTCGGCCCGATCTACCGGCGTTCCATCGCGCGCCGAGGCGACGAGAAGATGCTGCGGCTGCAGAAGGCCGTGCAATGGCAGGCGGACCACTTCGAAGAAATCCCGGTTGTCGTGGTGGCCTGCCTCAGGGGCGTCATCGCGCCCTGGCCGCGGATATCGACCAGCAGCGCCTACGGTTCCATCTATCCCGCCGTGCACAACCTCTTACTGGCCGCGCGTGCGGCGGGACTGGGCGCGGGGCTGATCACCGTGCCGCTGTGGAGCACGGTGCTGGCGCGGCGTGCGTTGGGCCTTCCGTGGAACGTGACGCCATGCGCGGTGGTGCCGCTTGGATGGCCGATCGGTAAGTACGGGCCCACCACGCGCCGGCCTGTCGCAGAGATCGTTTCGCTGGACAGATACGGCAATCGAGCGTTCCGGTAGGAACCGGTCGCCGGACCCGAATTGCGACCATCCGCCGGGCATCGGATCCGTGAACCCGCGGCGCGGCAACCCTGTGGCGCGCTACGCCCTTGGCCCTACGCTGGCGGACATGGCTATCGAATCCACCATGCTTGCCCTGGGCACCCCCGCACCGCACTTCTCACTGCCCAACCCGGCCACCGGAGCCACGGTCAGTCTCGAGGAGCTGACCGGTCCTGCGCTTGTCGTCACCTTCATCTGCAACCACTGCCCCTATGTCCAGCACGTCGCCGCCGGGCTCGCGCAGCTCGGTCGTGATCTGGCGGATCAGGGTGTGCCGATGGTCGGCATCTCCAGCAACGACGCGGTCACCTACCCCCAGGACGGGCCGGACCAGATGGCCGCCGAGGCTCGCCGGCACGGGTGGACGTTTCCCTACCTCTACGACGAAAGCCAGGACGTCGCCCGCGCCTTCTCCGCGGCATGCACACCCGACACCTTCGTGTTCGATGGCGAGCGCCGACTCGTCTACCGTGGCCAACTCGATGACTCACGCCCACGCAACGACCTGCCGGTGACGGCCGCCGACATCCGGGCCGCCGTCGATGCCATCTTGGCGGGGCGTGCGGTGCAGCCCGATCAGCGGCCGTCGATCGGCTGCGGCATCAAGTGGCGCTGAGCACGGCGCCATTTGCCGGTTCGCCCCGGCGCTCGCCGCTCAAGCCAGGCCGAGAAGCTGCAGTTCGCTGGCGTACTTGGCGATGATCGCCGGGCCGACATGGGGAATGTCGTTGTCGCGGCCGATTTTCGCCTGCCGTACCGCACCGCGAAACCGTGGTGCGGGCGCGATGCCGCCCCGGATCGGCTCGGCGGGTTCTCGATAGTTCTGCAGCAGCGGAAGCAGTGAATGACGACGCTTGCGATCCGGCAGCGCGTGCAGCGCCGTCTCGAATCGACTCAGCCACTCGCCATAGTCGGGAATGCGCCGGATGGGGCAACCGGCATCGACTAGCCAGTCGACGTACTCGTCCAACCCAACGCCGTCGTGGTGCGGATTCGCCACATGGTGGACCTGGAACCCGTCGTGGCGTCGCGCCCCCAGGGTGGCCACCGCCTCGGCGATGAATTCGACGGGCAATCCGTCGAAGTGGGCGGCCTGGCGTTTGCCGTCGGGGCCCAGCCGGTAGAACGAGGCGGGCGCGATCCCGGTGGCCGCCACACTGAGCATCAGCCGGGTAAAGGTATCGGCGAGGTTGAGCTGGCCGGCGTAGCTGGTGTCCGCCAGGATCATGTCGCAACGAAAGACCGTGACCGGCAGTCCGCACAGATCGTGAGCCTCACGTAACAACACCTCGCTGGCTCACTTGCTGGTGGTGTAGCCGTTGGCATAGCTGTCATCGATGGTTCGGGTGCGGCTGATCTCCCGGATGTCGGCGTCTTCGGTGAATGCGGACGGTTCGATCTGGTTGGCCACGCTGACGGTCGAGACGTAGGCATAGGGCTTGCGTTTGGTGGTGAGTGCGAGGCGGAGCAACTCGGCGGTGCCCGCCACGTTGGGGGCGAACAGCTGCCGGTACGACAGCACGTGGTTGACCAGCGTGGCGGGGTCGACGATCAGGTCGACCGTGTCGGCCAGTCGCTGCCAGGTTGGGCCGTCCAGACCGAGACCTGGTTCGCTCTTATCGCCGGCGATGACCTCCAGGCGGTCGACAGCGAGCTGCCGAAAGTGCTCGGGCAGCCGCGGATCGCCGCTATCGAAGGCCGTATCCAGCCGAACCCGGGCTTGTTCGTCGGACGCGGCTCGCACCAGACAGATCAGCTTGCCGCCGACGGCCCGCAACCGGCGCAGCCATTCCAGCACCAGGTAGCGTCCCAGGAATCCGGTTGCGCCGGTGAGTAGCACCGTCCGTGCCCGGGCATCGGCAGCGGGCAGGCTCGTGGCAGCTGCGAGCGTCTTGGTGTCCAGGAACTTGGCCAGTTTCAGGTCGCCGGCGTGTACCGAGGTCGCCCGCGGCGCGTGCACCGACGCGAAGCTGGGCCCCGACCATTCGGCACCGCGCCGGCTCTCGACGTGGCTGGCCAGCGCCCGCAAATCGGTTGCCGGGCCGAGGATCACACCGACCGGAACATCGAAACCGTAGATGTCGTATAGCAGGTTGGAGAACGTCACCGCCGATACCGAATCCCCGCCCAGATCTTTGAAGTGGGCCTCGGGCCGCGGCTCGGTGGTCGCCGTGCCCAACAGCGCCCCGGCGGCACGCCTGATGGTCTCGAGCGCCGGCAGCCGCCCACCGGTTTGACGCAATCGGTGCAGCCGGCGGGTCTGGCTGTCGGCCAGCTCGGTGTACAGCAGCTCCAGACGTGCGCCATAGCGCTGCGTGAGGTGCGGCCGGGCCAGCTTGTGGATTGCGGTGAGCAGGCCGTTCTGCGGTGTGAAGGGGGTTGTCTCGACAATGAAGTCGCGTGGGATCTCGTAGGGTGCCAGACCGGCCGACATGGCAACGCGGTGCAGCGATGTATGGGGCTCGGCCTTGAGTTCGGCGCGACCGTGGCGCGACTGTGCGTCCTCGGTGGGCACGACTACCGCCAGTGGGTAGGCGCGAGCACCGTTGGCATAGACGAAGATCTGCCGGACCAACGGGCTATTGGCAAATATTGCTTCTAGTCGCGAGACCGCGACGAACTCCCCCTGCGACAGCTTCAGCACGTTGTTGCGCCGGTCGAGGTAGGCGAGCCGATCGGGGCCGACTTGGGCCATGATGTCGCCGGTCCGGTAGAAGCCGTCCGGGTCGAAGACCTGGGCGCCGTCTTCGGGGTCCCGGTAGTAGCCGGAAAACAGTGTCCACGTTTTGACCAGCAGTTCGCCTCGCGGATATGGCCGGTCGGTAAGGAAATAGCCCAGTTCCGCAACGTCGACCAGCTTGTAGTCGATCACCTGGGGACGCTGAACCTCGTTGTTGATGATGACCGTTCCGGCTTCCGTGGAGCCATAGCCCTCCATGACGTCCAGATCGAGCAGGGATTCGACGGATGCTTTCATCTGCTCGGAGATTGGCGCGGAGCCCATCATCGCCAGCGCATACCGTCCGCCGAGCAGCACCTGGCGTAGGTCGGCCGCCACGCGAGCCTTCAGCGCGCCCGGGTCGGCGCCCTCGGCTGTGCCGTCCCCGAGCCGACGGTCGACTTCGCGCCCAAACCTCTCCAACAGCATGTCCCAAATGCGCGGTGGAAAGCCCAATTCGGTGGGCCGGACCAACGCGAGATCATCGAAGAGCGTAGAGAGGTCGCTGCGGGCCGTGAAATACGCGGTGCCGCCGTTGGGCAGCGTCCCGTAGAGCACCTGGCGGCCGTTCGCGTGGCTCATCGGCATGAAGTTGAGGGTGATCGAAGGAGCGGTTCGTTGTTCGGTCGGTTCGACCTCGGCTTTCGAGGTACGCCAGAAGTCCGCCACCCGGTTGCGGGTGTAGACGACGCCCTTGGGCGCCCCGGTGCTTCCGGAGGTATAGATCAAAAGCGCCGGTGCATCAGCGGACTGGGCGCCGCAATCGGCCTCGGCCGGCCGCACCGTTCGACCGCGCGCGATGATGGCGGTGAGCGTTTCGACGGTCACCGGGATGGCGGCCAGGCGCGCGCGAGCGGCTTCGAGGGCTTCGCGGTGTGCGTCGAGTTCGGGGCGGTAGTCGAACACCACCACCCGGTGTGGTGCGCGGTGCGACAGCACCAAAGAGATTGCATCGGGCAGGTTTTCGGTACTCGAGGCGATCAGGCTGGGCTGGGTCTCGGAGACGATATGGCACAGCTGGGCGCGGGCCGAATTCGTCGGCAACGGAACCGATACCGCGCCGAGCAACGTCAGCGCCAAGTCGATGGTGGCGTAGTCGATGCTCGCGAATCCCAGCACACAGACCCGCTGACCGCGATTCGCAAATGCCTCGGCGGCGAATGCGTTGGTCAATGCATTGGTGCGGTTCCACAACTCCCGGTAGGTGATGGTCTCGAACTCCGCCAACAGCTGCGCCGAGCTACGCCCGGTATTCGGATCGGTAACAACGCGCGTCGCCCGCTGCCCAAGTGCCGGACGTTGCGGGTATCCGTCCATCACCGTTTGAATGATCTGTCGTAATCCCAACCCGGACTTGCTGATTGCGATACCGACCGTCGTACTGGGCCGGGCGGCGGCGAATTGCGCATCGGTGGAGTAAAGCTGCTCGATGCGACGAGCGCTCCGCTGTGCACGGGTATCCACACAGGTAATTGACAACAAACTTCACCTCCCGTGGAGGTTGACCCGGATAAGTGGCAGGCCCATACTACTACCCTGGGGGGTATGGTATACACCGAAGGGAGATTGATGATGAGGATGAAAGTTCGGCCAACCCGATCGCCTTGGCTCCGGCCCGTAGATGACGCGGAAGCGAAGCTGACGCCGGCTGAGCAGGCCGTGCTGAAGTTGCTGCGCACCTAAGTTTCAAAGCGCGTACCGCGCCTTTCCGGGCGGAATTTCAGGGGCTCGCACACCTGGGCCCGGAAAGGCGCCTCCCTTCGGAGGTCGGAGATCTCCTGTGAACACGATGCATTGGGGCAAGACAAGTGTTGACCATCGCAGCTAGCGCGGGCAACGTCCGACACCAGCACGGTGAGCGACAGCTACCGCTTACCGAGTCCGAGGCCCACGGGATGGGTTTGCTCGAAGAGCTAGGCCTGACGGCGCAGTTCCGCTACTACGGGGGTGACCCCACCGCGTGGCACTGCGAGTTGTTCGACACCAATAGCCAAGCCCGGCAGGGCATCGGGTTCGGCAAGGGCCAAGTCGCCGAAGCGCGCGTCGGTGCCCTCTACGAGGCGCTCGAGCACTACCTGATCCATCGAGAGAGCCTGACCCCGTTCAATATCGAGTTACTGCCCTGCGGGCAAATCGCGCACTCGGCGCTATCCGGCGAAGCGTACGCGGCCATCCTCGCCGACCAGCCCGACAACCACATCACCTGCCGGCGATATCAAACCATCGACGGCAGCGACACTTTGGTCATACCGCAGTTCCTGTCCAATCCATGGTGGGCGGAGGCGGCCACCGCCGAACGGCGTGCCGAGGTGGGCGACACCGCGGACTACACAGCGGTGGCGCGCTATTCGTCCAACAACGGTTCGGCGATCGGCACGAGCCGCACCGAAGCCACCGTGCACGCGATAAACGAGGCCATCGAGCGCGACGCATTGTCGTTGTTTCTGGCCAAAATGTTTCTTGCCGAGGAACCCGATGCGCCGGTCGCGCTGGCAACCGAAACTCTGCCGAACGAGCTGCTGGAGCTGCTGCGCGGGTTCAAAACCGAATCGGCCGCCAGGTCTGGCTCATCGACATCACCACCGACTTGGGAGTACCCAGCACCTTGGCGTACTCCCCCGGTTCCCGAGGCCGGTATTTGCTGGGCAGCGGAGCCTCGCTGTCGCGGCACTATTCGGTCTATCGGGCCCTAACCGAGCTGGTTCAAGTCCAGCTCGAACAAGAGCGGGCCGGAGCCGGCCAGGCCGCCAAACGTGTGCTGGCGATAAGTCAACTGGCTGACTATCCGGGGTTACAGGCCGCCATGGCGCTCGATCTCAGCAGGTTCGCCACCTCCATGTCCGCGACGGGATTTATCGACACCCTCGTGGCGTCCACCCCAGACGAGCACCTACAGCAGTTGCTGCAGATGTTGCACTCGCGCGGCTTCACTGCCTACTTCCGGCACCTACACACCAGCTCCAACGGGGTCACCGCAGTCCACACCCATATCCCCGGCCTGGAACACTTCCACCTGATCACCGACGCGGCCGTGGTCCCCGGCCAACGGGGCCTGGCCGCCATCGGACTGCGCTGACAACGCATTGACGGCGCTGGCATCAGCACCGGCAGTTAGGGCCCTGACGTGCGGAAGCTCCGACCCCACCGGCACCCCCGCCGCCGATATGTAAGCATTTGGGAATGATCGCACGCAGTTTTGCTCGCATCCTTGGTGCCGCGGTGGTGGCTTTGGGAGTGCTGAGCGCACCCATCTACAGTCCGTCCGCCACTGCCGACCCGTGCTCCGACGTCGCGGTGGTTTTCGCCCGGGGCACCCACCAGGAACCCGGTCTCGGCAACATCGGGCAGGCTTTCGTCGATTCGCTGACCTCGCAGGTCGGCGGGCGCTCAGTGGACGTGTACGCGGTCAACTACCCGGCCAACGACGACTACCACACCAGCGCGTCGCTCGGTTCCGACGATGCCAGCGCGCACATCCAGGGCACCGTCGCCAACTGCCCGAACACCAAGATCGTGCTCGGCGGGTACTCGCAGGGGGCGACGGTAATCGATCTGGCCAGCACCGCGATGCCGTCGACGGTGGCCGATCACGTCGCGGCGGTCGCCCTGTTCGGTGAGCCGTCGAGTGGATTCTCGAGCATGTTGTGGGGCGGTCAACCGCTGCCGACGATCAACCCGCTCTATGGCGCCAAGACGATCAACTTGTGTGCCGCCGATGACCCGATCTGTACCGGCGGCGGCAACATCATGGCGCACGTCTCCTACATTCAGGCCGGGATGACCGACCAAGCGGCCTCATTCGCGGCCGGCAAGCTCAACTGAACTTGCCGCCGCGGCACGGGGCCGCGTTGATCGTCTGAGGCCACTACGGGTTGTTGAAGACCGTCGTCCCGGTACCGGCCGGGCTGTAGTCGATATACACCGGCTGCATCCAGAAGGGCAGGAACCCGGTGTTCATCAGGCCCGACGAAATCACCGTCGGCTGGTAGTCGTTTGTGCTGTAGTGGTAGACCTCGTTGGTCATCGTGGAGTCGGTATAGACGGTGATGTTGGTGTTGGCGGGCAGGGTCGAGCCGCCGATCACCGAGGATGGGATGGTTCCCATCACGCCGCCGGAATCGATGATCGAGGGAACCGCGACCGGCGCGCCGCCATTGACCGACACCCACAGGGTGGATATCGGCGCTCCGCTCACCGAGAAATTGGGTGTCAGCGGGGTTGGGGCCGAACACGAGCTCGCCGCCCTGCATGTCGATGAGCAACCCCTGACCCAGGCCTCCGCCCAGCGCCTGAGTCGGGATGCTGGGGCCCGGGCCCACCGCGTTGGGGCCGACCCCGAGCACGCCGTCGACACCGGCGGACTGGAAGTATGCGTCGAACGGGGTGGTCAACGGATTGCTCCACAAGGCGTTGAGCCAAGTCGTCAAGGCGTACGGCGACGTCGGGATGGAGAACAGGACAACGTCGACACCGGTGGTCGAGGTGACGATTCCATTGCCGAAATCCACCGTGGTGGGGTACGTGGCGAATAGGTAGGTCAGTCCCCCGCTGTAGGCGCTCATGCTGATTCCGCTGGGTAGCCCCATGCGCAGTAGCCCCAGTGGGCCGCCGACATCCTTGACTTGCATCACCAGTCCGGCGGATCCGGTGTCAATCAGAACCGGGGTGCTGTGTCCGCCGTTGACGTTGACGTTGACCACCGGTTCAGTGACGTTGACAACCTCCAGCGGCACGGTACGACCGTCACAGCCCGCACCGCTGACCCTGTAGTCACCCAGCAAGAAGCCACCGGTGCCGCCCGCACCGCCCGTTCCGAGATCCCCGCTGATGCCGAGGCCGCCGGCGCCGCCGTTGCCGCCCCCACCGAACAGGCCCGCCGAGCCGCCGAGTCCACCTGTCCCACCGGTGCCCCCGGCGTTGGCGCCACCCGTCCCGCCGATTCCACCGCTACCGAAGAGCCATCCGCCGTTGCCGCCGGCACCACCGGTCGCGCCGGCACCGCCGGTGCCCCCAGCGCCACCGTTGCCGATCAGCCCGGCCGAACCACCGGCCCCGCCGACTATCCCCGACCCAGTCTGGGAGTAGCCAATGCCGCCGTTGCCGAAGAGCAGCCCGCCGGCTTCCCCGTCGGGGCTGGTGGCGGTCCCATTCGCTCCGTTGCCGATCAGGGGACGCCCGAGCAACGCTTCGGTGGGCGCATTGATTGCCCCGAACACGTCGCGTCCCAGCTTGTCCAGTACCGACACGGACTGGGCCTCGGCGGCCGCGTATGACCCGGCCGATGAGTTCAGGGTCAGGGCAAACTGCTGTTGAAATGCGCTGAGCTGCGTGCTGATCGCCTGGTATTCCTGGCCGAATCCGGCAAACAACGTCGCGACCGCGGTCGATACCTCGTCGGCCGCTGCGGCGCCCAGGCCCGTGGTCGGAACGGCGGCTGCCGCATTGGCCGCGCTCAGCGCCGATTCGATGCTCTGCAATTCTGCAGCCGCTGATGTCAGCCACTCGGGCGCCACCACCAGAAGCGACACGCCGCTCCCCTCCGCATCAACCCTTGATGTTGTTGCGAGTAAGACTATCCAGATACCCGCTTCCCCACCCCGGTTTTACGCACAGGTCACACCGCGATTCGCCTTCCCGCACCGGTCTGGGGCCGCGATCGACTCGCTCCGGCCACCCGCTTGTGCGAGGTAAAGCGGACCGATCGCGATTATTTCTGCGCTTGTTGGCCGCGACGCAGTAGTCTCTGCGCGCGAGGGCACCAGGCGGCGGAGACGAAGGGTCGGGATATGCGATTGGTGGTCGATCTCAACAAGTGCCAGGGCTACGCCCAGTGCGTCCCGCTGGCGCCCGAGGTATTCAAGCTGGTCGGCGAGGAAGCGCTGGCATATGACCCCAACCCCGACGACTCCCAGCGGCAGCGGGTGTTACGTGCGGCGGCGTCGTGTCCGGTGCAGGCGATCATCCTCGAGGTGGACCCGCCGGCAGATCGGGACACCAAATGAACCCGGGGTCGTTGGTCGGCCAACTCGTCGACACCTTCAAAGCCCAGGGACGCGTGGTCATCGTGGGCGCTTCGCTGGCTGGCCTGCGCGCTGCGGAAGCATTGCGGGACAGGGGTTTTGCGGGGCATCTCACTATCATCGGAGACGAGCAATACGAACCCTACGACCGGCCTCCGCTGTCCAAGCAGGTGCTCAAGGGTTGGGTGCCGGCACACCACACGAAGCTGCCCCGGCTGCGTCCGGTTGACGCGCAGTGGCGGTTGGGCGTGGCGGCGGTGGGTCTGGACCGGTCCACCCGCCAGGTGCTGTTGGCCAACGGTGAACGGGTGGAGTACGACCGGTTGCTGATCGCTACCGGAACCCGGGCGCGCCCCTGGTTCAACCCGCAGGAGGCTGCGCTCGAGGGTCTGTTCACGGTGCGCACTTGCGATGACGCCGAGAAGCTGGCCGCGGCCTTGAAACGGCGGCCACGCCGGGTGCTCATCGTCGGCTCGGGTTTTGTCGGGTCGGAGATCGATTCGGTGTGCCGGGATCTCGATCTCCCGGTGACGGTGGCCGAGCGTGGCAAGGCGCCACTGGTCGGTGCGCTTGGCGGCGTGATCGGCGATATCGCGGCAAAGATGCAGTTGGAAGCCGGAGTCGACCTGCGGACCGGCGTGGCCGTAGAAGGCCTCGAGGGCGACGCGGAAGGACACGTCCGGGCGGCCCGCCTTTCCGATGGAACCGTGTTCGACGTGGACGTGGTGGTCGCCTCGCTGGGCTCGATCCGCAACGTCGAATGGCTCGAAGGCGCGCAACTGCAAGCGGGTTCTGGGGGGGGCCTGCGATGCGGGCTGCCGCGCATTCGACATCAACGGAGTGGTGACCGACAACATCTTCGTCGCCGGAGACGTAGCGCGGGCCCCGCATGTGCTCTACGAGTACGAATTCATGTCTCAATAGCATTGGGAAAACGCTGTTTTCGGTGCCGAGGTGGCGGCCAACAACATGATCAGCCTGGAAATGGGTCGGCGCCCGCACCTGCCGCTGCCCTCTTTCTGGTCGGGGCAGTTCGGCGTCAACATCAAGAGTGTCGGCGTGTGCTCATTCGGCGACGAGATCGTATTCACCCAGGGATCGATCGAACAACGTCGCTTCGCGGCCGCATACGGCTACCGCGGCCGCATCGTCGGCGCGGTCACGTTCGATCATGGCAAGTGGCTGCCCTACTACGCGAGCCTGATCGAGCAGTCTGCCCCCTTCGCGCCGCCCCCGCCGGGCTATGACTGCCCCGTCAGTTGCGAGCCGATGCCGGCCCGGTTCCCGGACCCACGCGAACCGACCGCAATGCCCGATGTGGTGCTGACCGGACACGATCCGACCTCGCGGGGTGCCGAATTCCGGCCCCGCCGAGGCTGACTTGCTGCGCAACTGGTGACATGAGGATGTGAGGAGATGGCGATGAATGCCGAAACCGCTTGGGCCGAGGCGATGAAGTTCGAGAACCGCCCCAACCCCTATCCCTATTTCGACGAGTTGCGCAAGACGCCGGTGGCCAAGGTTGCCGAGAAGACCTATGTCGTCACGGGCTACCGCGAACTGCTCGCCCTGGCTCATGACCCGCGGATCAGCTCCGACATCACCCGAAGCCCTTCGGGTTTCGGTGGTGAAGCCCCCCAGCCCGAACCGGGCAGCGAACACGTGCAGGCCTACGGACAAGATGCCAGCATCATCGTCTCCGACCCGCCCGATCATGACCGGGCCCGCCGGCAGGTGATGCGTCATTTCGCCCCGCCCCACTCCCCCGATCAGATTCCAAGCATGGAGCCGTTCGTGGTGCGGCTGGCCAACGACCTCCTGGACCAGGCCAGCGCGCGCGGTAGCACCCGCCTAGACGTCGTCGAGAACTTTGCGTACCCCATACCCGTCGCCGTGATCTGCAAAATCCTCGGCGTGCCGATCGAGGACGAGCCGAAATTCCACGCCTGGATCTTCGATTTCATGGCGGGCACCGACCTCGGCCCCGAGGGGGACACCGAGGAGGGACAGGTGCTGGCCGAGAAAGGCCGGGTCAGCACCGCGGCATTGACGGACTATTTGGGCGACCTGGTGCGCAGCTATGCAAAGACCCCCGGCGAGGGCTTGTTGTCCAAGCTCCTGCACGACGACGGACCCGATGGTCCGATGTCGGTGCCAGAGACAACCGCCAACGCCCTGCTGTTGCTGGTCGCCGGCCATGACTCGACGGTCAACACCATCACCAACTGTGTGATGACGCTGCTGCGAAACCCCGGCTCGGGGGATCTGGTGCGCCAGCGCCCGGAGTTGATTCCGCGCACCATCGAAGAGGTGCAGCGACTGCAGTCGGCGGTGCAGTTCTTCTCCAGCCGCAGCGCCACCGATGAAATCGAGATCGGCGGAACGGTGATTCCCGCGGGTTCGGCGGTGCATCTGATTTACGCCGCGGCCAACCGGGATCCGCGGCGATTCGACAAACCGAATCGGTTCGACCCGCTGCGCGAGGACAACGAGCATTTCGGTTGGGGCAGCGGGATCCACACGTGCATGGGTGGCCCGCTAACTCGGTTGGAGGTCGACCTCGCCTTGGAGATCTTCCTGCGGCGGGTGCAGTCCCCCAAGCTGGTGGTCGACCCGCCTCCGTATCGGCACAATCAGATATTTCGCGGGCCCCGCCACTTGTGGGTGGATTTCGCAGCGATCACCGAATAAATTGCACGACTCAGTGAGCGGTTGCGCGCCTCGAGGGAGCCGGGGCGTGCCAGGAAAAAGGACAACTAGGTTATTTGTATCTTACGGCCACAGTTGGCGGTGGCCGCAATTTGCTAATCCGAGCAATACGTTGATTCCGCGGCGCTAACCATGGATGTCACGTCCGCGAACGTAATGCCTTTTTCGCCCAAGGTCGTGTGAATGTCCTGGGCTATCGCGTCCGGCGCCTTGCCGCTCATGCGGTCAGCGCAGATCTGGTGACCCATGGAGACGATGTCGGAATCGTCGCCCGCTGGCCAGGTAAATCCCAGCTTGTGCATCTGGGCGAGGAACGCGTCATCGGTCGCGTCGGCCGTGGCGACAGCGGTGCCGAATACTAGCGCGGCACCAACCGCGACAGGGGCAGTGCAGGCGGCTAGCCAGTGACGTGCAGACATGTCATGCCCGTCCTTTCTTTCTGGGATAAAGATCCGATGTGGAGTCAGCGAGTGTGCGCAGGACGTGAAACAGATTAAGCCCGCCGGCTTAGCCGCGCTAGATCCAAAACTATTGCCCATTAATACTTATCCAAATTTCCAGGGTTAACCTGGGATATATTTCGCCACTGCATTGTTCTATTGCTGGTCCAGAACGCGGCGGGCGCTCGAAAATTGCATATTTCGGCGCGGGGAAATGCCGGCCATTTACCCGAACTTCCTGCGGTTCGTTCTCGGCCGCTGCGACCTGCAATCATGCTGGGCCGCAAGAGGTTTCGGCGCAGCGATCAACACCGGCTTTCGGCTTGCCGACAGGGCTCCGGCGTTGTTGATTAGCAGGCTTGTGGGCTGGGTTGATGATCTTTGGTGCCGCGCTATTGGGGCCGGAGTGTAGGCACGGGCTATCTGGAGAACGATCGAGTTGGTTACTGTTCGTCGTTGGTCTGGAGTTGCCCGTGCCTACCGTTTCAGTATTGCCTGTGTCGTCGGTTCCAGAGGTGTTCGACCGCTGGAGTCCTGGTGAGCGCAGCGAGCTCATCGGATCGGAGTTTCTCGATGTGTTGGCCTCGGTGCCAGACCCGAGGGACCCACGCGGTCGGAGGTATTCGCTGATGGCTTTGTTGGCGATCGCGGTTCTGGCCACTGCCGCGGGGATGCGCGGCTATGCTGGTTTTGCCACATGGGCGGCCACCGCTCCCGATGATGTGTTGGCCCAATTAGGGGTCCGGTTCCGGCGGCCCAGTGAGAAGACCTTCCGCGCTGTTTTGTCTCGGCTAGACCCCGCCGACCTCAACGCCAGGATGGGCAGTTACTTCACTGCACACGTGGCCAGCAGCGACCCCAGCGGATTGGTGCCGATCGCGTTGGACGGCAAGATGCTGCGTGGTGCTTTACGCGCCAAAGCGACAGCCACGCATCTCGTGTCGGTGTTCGCCCACCGTGCCCGATTGGTGCTCGGTCAACTCGCTGTCGCCGAGAAAAGCAATGAAATTCCCTGCGTACGTGCCCTGCTCACGCTGCTGCCGGGTAGCTTGCGGTGGCTGGTCACCGTGGATGCGATGCATACCCAGGTCGTCACCGCGAAGTTGATCTGCGCCACCTTGAAGTCGCACTACCTGATGATCGTCAAGTCCAACCAAGCCAAAATACTTGCGCGTATCACCGCGCTGCCCTGGGCCGAGGTGCCCGCAGCCGCTACCGACGACTCCCGCGGCCACGGCCGTGTCGAGACCCGCACCCTGCAAATCATCACCGCTGCACGAGGAATCGGCTTCCCCTACGCAAAACAAATCATCCGGATCACTCGTGAACGCTTGATCACCGCCACCGGCCAGCGCAGCGTGGAGGTGGTCTATGCCATCTGCAGCCTGCCGTTCGAGCACGCCCGCCCTACCGCGATCATGACCTGGATGCGTCAACACTGGGGAATCGAGAACAGCCTGCACTGGATACGCGACGTCACCTTCGACGAAGACCGTCAAAGGGCACATACCGGAAACGGCGCACAGGTCCTAGCAACGCTACGCAACACCGCGATCAATCTGCACCGCCTCAACGGCGCCGACAACATCGTCGAAGCCTGCCGGATCACCGCTTTGACCGCCAACCGCCGCCTAGACCTCCTCAATCCACAATTCCCCAGCTCACAAGCCTGCTAATCAACAACGCCGGAGCCCTGGGCTTGCCGGGATCAGTGTGGCAACAGGCGTTGCTTCTGCTCGGTGAACTCCTCCTCGGTGAGGATTCCCGAATCGCGCAGGGCCGCCAGCTCACGTAGCTCAGCGGCAATGCTGGTGATCGGCCCGGTTGGCGCACCGGTCTGCGGCGCTGCCTGATCACGGGTGGTAGCGCCGCCGGGCCGGTCTCGCCGTCCCAGGCCGCTGGTGCCGGCGATCGCCCGGCCCGCGACACTGGCCAATGCCATCTGTCCCAATAGGCCGCCGCTGGAGGCTTCGGCGGCGGCCGCGACGCTGGTGCCGGGCAATTCCAGGGCAAGCGTGCGTATTGCCGGCGCCGACACGGTCCAGGCTGACGGTACCGAGAGCCCACTGATGGAATTCGCCTCACCCAAACCCGCCGATATCGCCGACCCGCCCAGGTTGGTGATCGCTGCCGGGAATGGGGTTGGTGGCACCGAAGCCAGCCCCGGCCAGGTCTCGAGCCCAGCCCACCCACTGACGATGTCGTCGGTGTGTACACCGATCAGATAGCCGACGATGTCGTAAGGCAGGGCCGTGATCCCGACAAATGAGTCGACACCA
Source organism: Mycobacterium ulcerans subsp. shinshuense (assembly GCF_002355775.1). NCBI lineage: Bacteria > Bacillati > Actinomycetota > Actinomycetes > Mycobacteriales > Mycobacteriaceae > Mycobacterium > Mycobacterium ulcerans. The sequence continues at coordinate 2,756,821 of NZ_AP017624.1, forward strand.
AGTCCCGCTGCGCCAATTTCCGGGTCGATGAACAGCCCGCTGAGGCCAGACAACAGATCCAGCAGCTCCAGCGGCGTCAGCGTTGGGAGCGCCGCCGGTGCGGCCAGGCTGTTGAGCGTATTGGGGACGGCGGCCAACGCCTGCGGCGTGCGCGCCACGGTGGACTGCACGTTGCCCGCCGACGTCTCGGCGACTTGGGCGACTGCCGCCGCTTGCGTCGCTAGCCCACTGGGAGCGGTGTCCGACGGCGGTGAGTCGAAAGGCGTCAACTGCGTCGCGGACGCCGACGAGCCGGCGTAGCCATACATCGCCGCGGAATCCTGGGCCCACATTGCGGCGTACTGCGCCTCGGTACTGGCGATTGCCGGGGTGTTCTGACCGAAGAGGTTGGTTGCCACCAACATCATCAGCAGAGCGCGGTTGGCCGCCACCTCTGGCGGTGGCACCGTCTCCGCGATCGCTGCCTCATAGGCGGCCACTGCCGCCGCGGCCTGACTGGCCGCCTGTTCGGCTTGGGTGGCAGTGATTCTGGTCCATGCCACGTACGAGGCGGCGGCAGCAGCCATCGACACCGATGACGGACCGACCCAAGGGCCGGTAGTCAACCCCGCGACCACCAACTGATACGAGCTTGCTGTCGAATGCAATTCGGCCGCCAACCCGTCCCACGCCGCCGCGGCGGCCAGCATCGGCCCGGACCCGGGACCGGCATACATCCGGGCAGAGTTGATCTCTGGCGGTAGTAGTGCGAAATCCATCTCGTGTCACTCCGATCGGTCTAGCGAACGCCAGCGTGTTGGCGGCGTCGGTGACGGCATCCTAGGTTGCTCGGCCACTACCAAGTCGGCTAACGGCCGCCCTCCCAGGAACGTGACACGTCCTTGAAACACGACAGGTCGGTCAACCCCGGGGTCCGGTGCGCTTTCCGGATGGCCTGGATCCGCGGTGCTTTGTCATCGCGGTATAGACCGGGTAGACAAGGGTGATGCGGCTGGACCACATCGTTTTGTGGACGACAGATCCCCGTGCCTCCGTGGATTTCTACACCCAAGTGGTGGGGCTTGCGCCGGTACGGGTCAGCGAGTTCGAGGCTGGAGACGCACCGTTTCCGAGTGTGCGGGTTTCTGCCGACTCCATCATCGACCTGCTGCCGCGGGATAGCGTTGCCGACACCGAAACCCTCACCGGAGGCCCGGGCAGCGCCGGCCATCGGGTCAACCACGTCTGCCTGGCTATGACGAAAGCCGAATACGACGCGCTCGATCAGCGCTTGCAGGCGGCCGGTGTGGACACCAGTGCGCGGCTTAACCGCAGCTATGGCGCCCGGGGATGGGCGCCGCAGGGATATTACTTCGCAGACCCGGACGGCAATGTGGTCGAAGCCCGGTACTACGAGTGACCAATCGGCCTCGCGCGCAGCGTGCCGGACTGCCGTCGGAGGCGAAAACGCGGGCACTGAAAGTTTTTTCAGTGCCAGCCGTATTCGTTGCCAGGTCGTCGGCACCTGGGTGAGGCGGGTGTCGCCCGACTGACAAACATCGACAGTCGTGGTTGATTGGGAGTGTGCGTTGCACCGATGTTGGGGTTGTCGGGGCCGGGATCGTCGGTCTGGCTACCGCCTACGCCCTGTCCCTGGGCGGCATCTCGGTGACCGTCTACGAGCGTGGGGTGCCCGGTCACGGGCAATCAGGCGGTGAGTCGCGCATCTTTCGGCATGCCCACGACGATGCCCGCATGGTTGCCCTCGCCAAAAGGAGCCGGCTGATCTGGGACGAATGGGGGCGGCGCCTGGGTGTGGAACTGCTCTGCAGTGATGGAGTAGTGGCTATTGGCCCGGTGGCCGAGCGTCGGTTGGGTGTGCTCGAGGCTGTCGGCGACTGCCCTGCGCGGCGGATCGGCACCGACGAACTGCACCGTCGGCTACCGATCTACGCGGACTTCGACGGCGTCGCGGTGCTCGACGAGCGCGGTGGGGCGATTCGCACCACGCGGGCGATCTCGGCGCTCACGGCCGCGCTGGCTGACCGGTTGGTCACCGACGGGGTCCTGCTGGTCCGCGCCACCTCCGCCGGCACGGTCGAAGTTCGCACCGGCGGCGCGGTTGCCGAGCATGGCCGCCTGGTCGTGTGCGCCGGGCGCGGGACCGCTGCGCTGGCTCGCGGTGTCGGTCTAGCGCTGCCCGTGCGCGAGGGTGCCCACGTGCGTCTCACCTATCGCGTTCGCGGCGAGCCGCCACCTCGGCTGGCGTGCCTGCAGGACGGTGCCACCGGTTTCGGTGAGACCGGCATCTATGCGGCCGCGGAGGCTGGCAACCGGCGCTACCCCGTCGGACTTAACGAATACGTTGACGCTCCCGGCGGTGGCCTGCTGGCGCCCGCTGCGCTTGCCCGGCTAGGCGAGCGGGCCAATGCCTACGTTGAGCGCGCTTTGCCGGGGCTTGATCCCGCTCCCGTCGACATCCGGCATTGCTGGGTCACCGAGCTACCGTGGGGTTCCAACGGCGTGGGGGTCTGGCAGTGCGACGGGATCTTCTTCATCGCCGGGCACAACCTCTTCAAGCACGCACCGGCGCTGGGCAGCGAGCTGGCCGCGGCCGCCGGTGGTGACCACCTGTTCGACGACTTGCGGCCCGAGGCACAGCTGGGTTCGCGAAGCCCGCAGTAGCGGCCGGTGGGCATGAGCCAGCGTCTGCACGCGTTGCGTCGATTAGTTCATCGAACTATAGTCTGGACAAATGTCCAGTTTGCTGTCGCGGTGTCCGAGGCTTCGTTGACCGCCCTGGGCTTGGCGCGCTTCCCTGGCCGCTCACCAGTGGAGAAGAGTTAAGTATGCGAATTGCCCTGTTGTCCTATCGCAGTAAGACTCATTGTGGCGGACAGGGTGTCTATGTGCGTCATCTCAGCCGCGGGTTGGTGGACCTCGGCCATGACGTCGAAGTTTTTTCCGGGCAGCCCTATCCGGAGCTGCTTGATCCGCGGGTGCGGCTGACCGAAGTGCCAAGTCTTGATCTCTACCGCGAGCCGGATCCGTTTCGGGTCCCGCATCCGAGCGAGATCCGCGATTCAATAGACCTGCTGGAACTCTTCACCATGTGGACAGCGGGCTTTCCCGAGCCGCGAACCTTCTCGCTGCGCGTCGCCCGACTGCTGGCCGATCGCATTGGCGACTTCGACCTCGTGCACGACAATCAGAGCCTGGGAACCGGCCTGCTGCGCATCGCCGCCATGGGGCTACCGGTGGTGGCCACCATCCACCACCCCATCACGCGGGACAGAGTGCTTGATCTCGCGGCCGCGCGATGGTGGCGAAAACCGTTGGTGCACCGCTGGTATGGATTCTCTGCCATGCAGAAGCAGGTGGCGCGCCAGCTGCCGCACCTGCTGACCGTCTCCTCGTCATCGGCCGCGGACATCGTCACTGATTTCGGAGTTTCGCCCGATCAGCTAAATGTGGTGCCACTCGGCGTCGACACCGAATTGTTCGAGCCCGGAGTCGGCCCACGGAAACCGGGCCGCGTCATGGCGATCGCAAGTGCCGATACGCCCCTCAAAGGGGTCAGCACACTGCTTCACGCAGTCGCCGAGCTGCGGGTGAACCGCGAGATTGAGTTACGGCTGGTGGCGAAGGTGGAACCCAATGGCCCCACCGAAAAACTCATCGCCGAACTGGGGGTCTCCGACATCGTTCACATCAGCAACGGGCTCTCGGATGCGCAGCTAGCGGCCTTGTTCGCTTCGGCTGAGGTCGCCTGCATTCCTTCTCTCTACGAGGGATTTTCGCTTCCCGCGGTAGAAGCGATGGCGAGCGGAACTCCGATAGTCGCCAGCCGGGTAGGAGCATTGCCCGAAGTGTTGGGCACTGACGGTGCCTGCGCGCAGTTGGTTCCGGCCGCCGATGTCGGCGCGCTGGCCCACGCGCTGGGCGAGCTTCTCGATTCTCCGGACAAGCGTCGCAGCCTCGGCGAAGCCGGGCGGCAGCGGGCCCTCGGTGTGTTCAGCTGGGAAGCGGTGGCCGCGCAAACCGTGCGAGTCTATGCCGCTGCGATCGAGCGAACAACGACCGCACCTGAAAGCAATGCTCAATGCTGACAGTTGATTTCGACCGCCTAGGTATCGGTCCTGGCGCCACGGTCATCGACGTGGGCTGCGGTGCTGGCCGGCACGCGTTCGAAGCGTATCGACGCGGTGCCGATGTCGTCGCCTTCGACCGGGATGCGGCAGAACTGCGTGCGGTGGACACCATGTTGACTGCAATGGCGCAGACGGGTGAGGCGCCGGCCGCGGCATCGGCGAAAGTGGTTCTCGGTGACGCGCTTGCGTTGCCGTATCCGGACGAAACATTCGACTGCGTCATCGCGTCCGAGATTCTGGAGCATGTGCCACAAGACGACGCAGCAATCGCTGAACTGGTCAGGGTGCTCAAAGTCGGTGGCACCCTTGCGGTTAGCGTGCCGCGATGGCTTCCCGAGCGAGTGTGCTGGCTGCTCTCGGACGAGTACCACAGCAACGAAGGTGGCCACGTGCGGGTCTACCGGGCCAGCGAGTTGCGCGAAAAGATCACTCGCCACCCAATGGCCTTGACCCACGCCCATCACGCCCATGCGCTGCACTCGCCATTCTGGTGGCTGAAATGCGCTGTCGGTGTGTCGAATGCGGACCACCCCTTGGTGGCCGCGTATCACAAGCTGCTGGTGTGGGATCTGATGCGGCGGCCCAGGGTAACGCGGATGGCCGAGTTGGTTCTCAATCCGCTGGTGGGTAAGTGTGTCGCGATGTATTTCGACAAACGGGAATCGGCGCAAAGCCCAGCAGATTTGGGACATTCAGTTGCATCGGCCTAGTCCGCCGGCGGTGCCGGGTGCCCTGACTCGCGATCAATGTCGGCAGACGGCCCAATCCATTGCTTCCGCACAAGAACCCTCGGGCGCCATCCCGTGGTTTGTGGGTGGCCACACCGACCCGTGGGATCATGTGGAGTGTGCGATGGCGCTCACCGCTGCCGGACTTCTCGAGCAGGCGCGCGCCGCATTCGACTGGAGTTGCCGCGCGCAGCGGGCCGACGGGTCATGGCCGATTGAAATCCGCACGGGCACTGTCGAAGATGAAAACAGTGACAGTAACTTCTGTGCCTACATCGCGACCGGAATCTGGCACCATGTGCTCGTGACCGGCGACAAGTCATTCGCCGTCACGATGTGGCCGATGGTGCGCAAGGCGATCGACTTCGTCATCGACCTGCAGGTGGGTAATGGCGAAATATGTTGGGCTCGAAGTGAGTCCGGGCCACTGACGGAGGCCCTGATGACCGGGTGCGCCAGCATCTTTCACGCCATGAGGTGTGCGCTGGCGCTGGCGGATTTTGTCGGGGAGCCCCAGCCGGAGTGGGAACTGGCGCTCGGTCGGCTTGGCCACGCCATCGTCGCGCACCCGGAGGCGTTCGCTGAAAAGGAGCGCTACTCGATGGACTGGTACTACCCCATCCTCGGCGGTGCGCTACGCGGGCCGGCAGCGGCCGCCAGAATTGACCACCGCTGGAATGACTTTGTTGTCGGCGGCCTCGGTATTCGCTGCGTCGACGACCGGCCGTGGGTGACGGGAGCCGAAACATGCGAATTGGTGCTGGCGCTCGACGCCATCGGTCACCGCGCCGCGGCGCATGAACAGTTCGCGGCGATGCAGCACCTGCGCGAAGACGACGGGTCCTACTGGACGGGATTGGTCTTCGCAGACGGGAAGCGTTGGCCCGAGGAACGCACCACCTGGACCGCTGCGGCGATGATCCTCGCCGCGGATGCGCTATCGAATACCACTCGGGGTGCCGGCATCTTCCGTGGGCATGCGCTGCCCACGGGCCTGCAAACCGACTTCGATTGCGAGTGCGTCGTCAGCAGGCCCGGTTGCTAACCTCGATCTGGTCGCCGGGGCCCCCGCTAGTGCGCTCGAGAAGCCGTAGTGACCCGGTCGCCGAAATCTCCTGAAATTGACTAGAATCGATGGCACGGCGGTAGATGCGGTACGGCGCCCTGCCACCGTCTGCGGGGTTGGGGAACACATCGTGGATGATGAGCGCTCCCCCTGGGCTCACCCATCTGGCCCAGCCCTCGAAGTCCTGCGCGGCGGCAGCCTCGGTGTGACCTCCATCGATGAACAGCAACTGCAGCGGTGATCGCCACCCCCGGGCCACGATCGGCGATTTGCCCACGACGGTCACCACATGGTCGTCCAGGCCGGAAGAGTCCAGCGTGCGCCGGAAGGTTGGAAGGGTGTCGAACAGTCCAGTGATCTCATCGACCAGTGAATCGTCGTGGTATTCCCAACCGGGCTGGTGTTCCTCAGAGCCGTGATGATGGTCGACGGTGTAGAGGACGCTGGAGCATTGTTGCGCCGCGGCGCCGAGCAACAGGGTGGACTTGCCGCAGTAGGTCCCGATTTCCACACCGAGCCCGCCATTGAAGTACCGCAGCGCGGCGTTGAACAGGGCCTCCCCCTCATCGGCCGGCATGAATCCAGGCACCTGGTCGGCCAGCGCGAAGATTCGCTGCACCGCACTGGGGATGTCGCTGCTCATCACCAAAATCTAGCGTCACGCCAATTCTGGTTACACCGTGGTCCCGCAGGTTGCTGGGTGATAGCCAATACGTCCCGTCCTGGACAGGCGTCCGGCGAAGATGGTGCTAGCCGTGTGGCGCTTCGGAGATCTTGGTGTCGGGCTTGCCCAACGTTTGGCAGTAAGTCATTGCGGACAGACGAGTGGCCGAGATCTCGAGGTTCGTCGGGTCTTTGCCGCTCTTGTCCTTGAGCATCTTGCAGACTTCTTCGCTCTGTTTCTTCTCGTCTTGCGTGGTGAAGTCCTTGCACTTGGTGTCACCGCCGGTGTTGACGATCTCGGAGGCAGAGCATCCGGTGAACAGCAGCGCTGCGGTCGCTACGGTGGTTGGCACAATGAGCCGCATTGTCGCCCTTCCTCAATTCGGGGTATGCGTTATCTATAGACCAAACGCCGCAGTCGCAAACGCTCGGTTCGACTAATCCCTAGCAAGCTACTGGCGTCGGCGCCGCGGTGCGGGTTCGGAGACTGCCTCAGCCGACCAGTTGAGAAGGATCTAGCGGTGCATGCACGTCCCGGACAATGGTGCAAGAGTGGGTCAGCGCCGGTCGATACGTGGTAGCGCCGCATTCGCATTCCCAGCAGGTGTGCCGACCACACGAGCATCGGATGACCGCAACGATCATGTGCCCCGGAAGCAGCCAGTGGCCACGCTAACACCGCCGGGGCGGGGCGTCCATCCACTGGGTGCGGGAGCCGTGCTCGAAACGGCCGACGTCAACACTCACCGCAACACCGTCGCACCCGTGGTCAGGCGATGCCAGTGCGGTGTGGAAATCGTGATGAATTGTGGCCGTTCGTTGACCGTGTCGTTGTAGTCCAAGCTGCGATGGCGCGCCGACCTCGAGAAGATGCAGCGCCCGGAACGCCGATCGCGGGCTAGTTCTGCAGGGTGAACTGATTGACGTCAATGTGACCGCGGCGGAAGGCATCTGCGCAGCCGGTCAGGTATTTCAGGTAGCGCTCATAGACTTCTTCGGATTGAATCTCGATGGCCTCGTCCCGGCGGGCTTGCAGGGCTTGGGCCCACAGAGCCAGGGTTCTGGCATAGTGTGGCTGCAGCGACTGGCGACGGGTCAGCGTGAAGCCCCCCCTGCCCGCGTGCTGCTGCACCATGTCGATCGACGGCAACCGGCCGCCCGGGAAGATCTCGGTCACAATGAATTTGACGAATCGGATCATGCCAATCGAGATCGGTATTCCCCGATCGCTGATCTGCTCTCGGGTTAAGCCGGTGATCGTGTGCAGCAGCATCACCCCGCCGCGCGGTAAGACCCGATGCGCCATCGCAAAGAAGTCGTCGTAGCGGTCGTGACCGAAGTGCTCGAACGCGCCGATCGAGACGATGCGGTCGACGGGCTCATCGAACTGTTCCCAGCCCTCCAGCAGCACCCGCCGGGTGCGTGCGGTGTCCAGCTGGTCGAACGATTTCTGCACGTGGGCGGCCTGGTTCTTGGACAGGGTGAGGCCGACGACGTTGACGTCGTATTTCTCGATCGCGCGGCGCATGGTGGCGCCCCAGCCGCAGCCGACGTCGAGCAGTGTCATGCCGGGCTCCAAGCCCAGCTTGCCCAGCGCCAGGTCGATCTTGGCGATCTGCGCCTCTTCCAGCGTCATGTCATCGCGCTCGAAGTAGGCGCAGCTGTAGGTCTGGGTGGGGTCCAGAAAAAGCCGGAAGAAATCGTCGGATAGGTCGTAATGCGCCTGGACGTCGTCGAAATGCGGTACCAGCCGTTGAGCCATGGTTGTGTGCCTTTCCGGGCCCATCGGCCCCCAAGATTTCCCGTCCCCCAACCCCTGCAGGGTTTCCCGCCAGCCGAGAACGGCAAACACTGCCACCTCCGATGCGGTGCTGGCCTGCACTTATCCGTCAGAACCGCTCGGTGAAAGGCCACCGTAGGGGCATCGACGGCCCTGGCGCGATGACTTCCGGCCGCCGCGGCGATCATAACAAGTGATCACCAAACATCGACCTCAAAGGCGGATTCCATGGCAAAGGCCCTGCCAGCAAGCGTTGATCACCTGACCTGGCGCGCCGCGCTCGGCGAGCTGCGCGAGCGCGAGAAGGCTGCCACTCGCGAACTGGATGCGATTGCCGCGCAGCGGCGCCGGTTGCCGATGGTGCGGCTGGCCGACTACACGCTGATCCGTGCGGACGGGCCGGTCCGGCTGGTCGATGTGTTCGATGGCCGCGCGCAGCTGATCGTCTACCACCACATGTGGACCGATGGCGCCGAGTGGCAGTGCGGCGGGTGTACCGGCTTCACGTCGCAGTTCACCCGGCTGGAGTTCCTGGCTCACTAAGACGCGCGTTTTGTGATCGTCACGACCGGGCCGATCAACGACGCGCTCGCCTACAAGCACAAGGTGGGCAACAGGATGCCGTGGTATTCGTCCTCGGAGAGCTCGTTCGCCGCTGACCTGGATGCGCCGGCCGGCGGAGGCTTTGCGGTCAATGTGTTACTGCGTGATGGTGACACCGTCTACCGCACTTGGCATACGACCGGTCGAGGCCCCGAGCAACTCAGCTACATGTTTGGGCTGATCGACCTGCTGCCGTGGGGGTGCCAGGAGCAATGGCAGGATTCGCCCGCCGGATGGCCGTCCCGACCGACCTACTCGGGCTGGCTGGGCTCACGCGTGATCGCCTTGGCCTACGGCCCCGGCGACACTGCTGGCCCCTAGCCACTGGTCGCGGGGCCGGGAAAGGCCGTCGCGGTGCGTTCGTCGCACCGGCGACGGGTACTCGGGAGGTATCCGTAGGCTCATCGGTGCGTGTCGCCAGCTCGCAGAAGACTCCTGAAGAAGAGGTGGACAGGTGCAGGCTAGAGGGCAGGTGCTGATCTCTGTGGCTGAGTTGACCGACCACATCCGGGCCGGCTTGCCGGTGACGATATTGGACGTGCGATGGCAGCTCGGCGAACCCGACGGGCACCCGTCCTACCTGCGCGGCCACCTACCGGGAGCGGTGTATGTGTCGCTCGAGGCGGAACTCAGCGACCACACCGTCGCCGGGCGCGGCCGGCACCCGCTACCGTCGGGGCGCAATCTCGAGATCGCCGCGCGCCGATGGGGAGTGCAGCAGGACGAATTGGTCGTGGTCTACGACGACTGGAACCGGACCGGTTCGGCCCGAGCATGGTGGCTGTTGACCACGGCAGGGGTAGCGAATGTGCGCATCCTGGATGGAGGTCTGGGCGCGTGGCGCCGCGCCGGTGGGCACTTGCAGACGGGTGCCGTTCACCCCCGCGCCGGCAATGTGTCTGTGCTGCATGAGGATTTGTACGTCGGAAGCCGTCCGACATTGGCGGCGAGCCAAGTTGGCGCAGGAGTCACGACACTGCTCGATGCCCGCGCGCCCGAGCGCTTCCGTGGTGATGTCGAGCCGATCGACCCGGTCGGCGGCCACATTCCCGGCGCGAAGAACCTTCCCAGCGGCGCCGTCCTGACCGCGGACGGAACGTTTGTGGACACCGGCGCGCTCGACGAACTCCTGTCCGGATGTGGCATTGATCGGGACGGCGCCATGGGCGCCTACTGCGGCTCGGGCATCACCGCCGCAGTCACCGTGGCGGCCTTGGTCGCCGCGGGCGGCGACGCGGCGCTGTACCCGGGTTCATGGTCGGAGTGGTGTTCGGATCCCAATCGTCCCGTGGAACGCAGTACCGAATGAACCCACGGCCACCCCGCAGGTTCCGCTAGCCGATCACCGCGCCAGATCCCACTGCCCGAAGTCGGCGGCGAGGACCTCGTTCACGTCCACACGTATCTCGCCTAACAGCGGACTTGGGTGTGTGGGACTGTTGACGACCTCTTGATACAGCACCGCGGCGGGCTCGCGCTGACCATGCGACCAGGACCTGGTCTGCTATGCCCACCGATGCTCCGGCGTGGTCGAGCTTCCGATCACCCCGTCTCTGACCGCCCACGCGCAGGCCCGGTAATGTCCATAGATACCGGTGCGCTCGACGCCGAGTACCGAGTTGATTCCCCGGAACCACTCCACGGCAGCGGTGTCCCAGGTGTGCGAGTCGATGTCTTCATCGACACTGAAGAAGATCGGGGCCGACGCTGTGCCCCCTGCCGCGCTGTGCAGGCGTAGGGCAGTCTGGGCGTCTTGCACACCACCGGAACGGCCGCGGGTGAAATCCGACGGCGCTGAGCCACCGGGCTTGCCGTACTGGTAGTTGCTGACGATGTGCAGGTCCGCCGCTCGCAATTCGTCGGCGTATTCGCGGGTGATGGGTTTTGCTTGGAAGTTCGCTCCCGGGCGCGATTCGGATACGTAGTCCACGATGCCGTCATAGCTTGCCGATTTGATCAGCTCTGGTGAGATGCGCTGCTTGGCAAAGTCGATCAACCTCACGCTGGTGGCGCCGGCCCGGGGTGCGTCGACGCTTTCGGCGAGTGTCCCGAGGCCGAACAAAGCCGGTGCCAAGGCAAACTTGCAGACCTTGAGGACGTCGCGCCGGGACACCGATTGCGCTCCGATGCGGCTACTCGGTGCAGCCGGCTTGTGCACCGCGCGATGGTACCAAATTCCGGTTCCCTCGGTGTCGTGCCGCGGCGACCGCATTCCGTTCGGGTGCATTTGCCGGGGCAGTCGAACTGGATCGAAAGGTTAATCAGTCCAGAATATTTCGTGCGGGAAGCGAGACTCGCTGCGCGGACTTCCGGGCGGATCTTGGTCGACATCGCCCGAAGCCGGCACCACGGTGGCGGCGACGAGGCTCGTGGATCGGGCTAGTTCTGCGCGGTGGGGTCGAGCCGGAAGACGCCGCACTGCCCGGCCAGTGCGGCAAACTCTTCGGCCGTTCCTTGCCGCACCAAGCCGGAGCGCTTGAAGAAGCCGACGCCCCGAGGAACTTTGTGCGGAAACGCGGCCAGCACGGGAACCGCCTGGGCTGCGGTGAGTTCGGTGAAGACCACCTGTTGCTTCTTGCGTCCCCGGGTAACGGTTCCGCTGCCGGCCGCGCGAGCGTTGCGCACCCAGTCCGCACCTGGATATCCGCCGACCACATACACGCAGTCATCGAGTACGAACGGGGTTGCCGGGGTGCTGCGCGGCAGCCCCGTCTTGCGGCCGGTCACGGTGAGTACCCGTACCGGGCCCGCGACGACGCCGATCTTCTGCAGGGTCACCATGGCTTTGTTCATCGGCTTGAGCCAAGCCGGTGGCTTCGGATTGGACATTTCAGATCCCGTCTCTGAACATTGCGGCCCCAGCTATATCAGGGTGTCTGATATCAATCTACCTGATAGATGGCCGGTGTTCGGAGTGGCTTGACGGTGTTGTCGTCAACCCTGCCGGCGCGTGACCGCGTGGCGGCACCGGTGTCTGAGTGTGCTTGTTGTGCAATCGTTTTCAACTGGCAAACGGCCGCGGGCGCGACCGTCGCAGGGCGCGATGTGATGCGGGCCCGAAGGTGTCGGAGCAAGGGGCTGAGCGCGCCGGCCCAATTGTGCGTTGATGGCGAGCGGAAACTCTTGACCGATTCAAGATAGTGAGTCATAGTGGCGAAGTGGGGTCAACGGCGGACTACACAGAGAAGCTGCGTATGGCCGATCTGCGCGTCACCCGGCCGAGGCTTGCTGTGCTCGAGGCCGTGGGCGATCACCCACACGCCGACACCGAAACGATCTACTCGGCGGTTCGCGAAATCCTGCCCGACGTGTCCCGGCAGGCCGTATATGACGTGCTCGGCGCACTTACCTCGGTGGGCCTGGTCCGTCGCATCCAGCCGTCGGGATCGGTCGCCCGCTATGAATCCCGCGTCGGCGATAACCACCACCATGTCGTCTGCCGATCCTGCGGAGCGATTGCCGACATCGATTGTGCCGTCGGTGAGGCTCCGTGTCTGGCCCCCTCGGACGACAGCAATGTGCTGGATGGCTTCGTTGTCGACGAGGCCGAAGTCATTTTTTGGGGCATGTGCCCCGATTGTTCAACCGCAATGCCCCGGTCACAGCCGTGATCGCAGCCCGATTCACCCACCCCTGAAAGGAATGCTGTGTCATCCGATAGCCGCCCACCTCAACCCGACACCTCGACCCAGAGCAATAGCGAAAGCGAAAGCCCCGCAATCTCCTCCCCCACCCCGCAGGATCACGCGCCGATGACCAACCGGGACTGGTGGCCCAACCAGATCGACGTGTCGATGCTGCATCCGCACCCGTCTCAGGCCAGCCCGCTCGGTGCTGATTTCGACTACCCGAAAGAGTTCGCCAAGCTCGACGTCGATGCGCTCAAGGCCGACGTCATGTCGGTGATGACCACCTCGCAGGACTGGTGGCCCGCCGACTATGGCCACTACGGTGGCCTGTTCATCCGGATGAGCTGGCACGCCGCCGGTACCTACCGCATCCAAGATGGTCGCGGCGGCGGTGGCCAGGGCATGCAGCGATTCGCTCCGCTCAACAGCTGGCCGGACAACGTCAGCCTGGACAAGGCACGCCGACTGCTGTGGCCGGTCAAGCAGAAGTACGGCAGCGAGATCTCCTGGGCGGACCTGATTATCTTCGCCGGGAACTGTGCCTTGGATTCGATGGGATTCAAGACCTTCGGCTTTGGGTTCGGTCGTGAGGACGTCTGGCAGCCCGAAGAGGTCATGTGGGGCGAAGAGGACGTCTGGCTGGGCACCGATAAGCGCTACTCGGGCAAGCGCGACCTCGCCCAACCCTACGGCGCGACCACCATGGGTTTGATCTACGTCAACCCCGAGGGGCCCGAGGGCAAGCCCGATCCGGTTGCCGCCGCGCACGACATTCGGGAAACCTTCGCCCGCATGGCGATGAACGACGAGGAGACCGCCGCACTGATCGTCGGCGGCCACAGCTTCGGCAAGACCCACGGTGCCGGCGACGCCGACCTGGTCGGTCCCGAGCCGGAGGCCGCCCCGATCGAACAGCAGGGGTTTGGCTGGAAGAGCTCGTTTGGTAGCGGCAAGGGCAAGGACGCGATCACCAGCGGTCTCGAAGTGGTCTGGACCCCGACCCCCACCCAGTGGGGTAACGGATTCCTGGAGCTGCTCTACGGCTACGAGTGGGAGCTCACCAAGAGTCCGGCCGGCGCGTGGCAGTTCACGGCCAAGGATGGTGCCGGCGCAGGCACGATCCCCGATCCGTTCGGCGGGCCGGGGCGCGCCCCGACGATGCTGGTCACCGACATATCGATGCGCGAGGACCCGATCTATCGGCGGATCACCCAGCGCTGGCTGGAACATCCGGAGGAGCTGACCGAGGCGTTCGCCAAGGCCTGGTACAAGCTGTTGCACCGGGACATGGGACCGGTCAGCCGCTACCTCGGACCCTGGGTTGCCGAGCCGCAGCTCTGGCAAGACCCGGTGCCCGACGTTGACCACGAGCTGGTTGACGCCAAGGACGTTGCGGCGCTGAAGAGCAAGGTGCTCGCGTCCGGCCTGACGGCTGCGCAGCTGGTCAAGACGGCATGGTCGGCGGCGAGCAGCTTCCGGCGCACCGACAAGCGCGGCGGTGCCAATGGAGGGCGGTTGCGTCTGGAACCGCAGAAGAGCTGGGAATCCAACGAGCCCGCAGACCTCGACCAGGTGCTGTCTGTGCTGGAGGGAATCCAGCAGGACTTCAACAGCTCGGCGGCCGGCGGCAAGAAGATTTCGCTTGCCGACCTGATCGTGTTGGCTGGCTCGGCAGCGGTCGAGAAGGCGGCCAAGGATGGCGGTCACGAGGTCTCGGTGCCGTTCTCCCCCGGGCGCACCGACGCATCGCAGGAGAACACCGACGTGGAGTCGTTCGCGGTGCTCGAACCGCGCGCGGACGGATTCCGCAACTATGTCCGGGTCGGTGAGAAGGCTCCGCTGGAGCACCTGCTGATCGAACGGGCGTATCGGCTCGGGGTGACGGCTCCGGAGATGACGGTGCTGGTTGGTGGGTTGCGTGCGCTGGGCGCCAATCACGGCGGCTCCAAGCATGGCGTGTTCACCGACAAGCCGGGCGTGCTGTCCAATGATTTCTTCGTGAACCTGCTCGATATGGGCACGGAGTGGAAGGCCTCGGACGCGGCGGAGAACGTCTACGAAGGGTGCGACCGCTCCTCGGGGCAGCTCAAGTGGACGGCCACCGCCAACGATCTGGTGTTCGGTTCGAACTCGGTGCTGCGCGCACTGGCCGAGGTCTATGCCCAAAGCGACGCCAAGCAGAAGTTCGCTGAGGACTTCGCCGCGGCGTGGGCCAAGGTCATGAACAACGACCGGTTCGATCTCGAGTAGTCCGGTATCGATTGCTGACTCGTAGTGACCCCCGTGAACCAATAGCTCGCGGGGGCCACTGCGAGGAGCGGCGTCGGCCGGTTGGCTTCGCGGCCTACGCCGACGATGTTGGATTTCTTTGGCCGTCTTGCTCGCTGGTGTCAAACATGTGCCCGCCCAACGGATCTGGTGGAGTTATGACGGTTAGCGCGCCGGTGTCGGGGTGCACGCTGCAGGTACCGCTATCGACGTCGCGAACCGCGATAAGCCCGGCCAGGGTCGCGGAGATGTCGCGGCGCTGCCGGTTGCCGTCCGATACCACGTCGGGCACGGTGACATGCAGCAGCCTGGGCGTGGTGAGTAGATCGAAGCGGAACGCTTTTAGCATGGCGTAACACGCCACCACCATGACGATGGAGAACGGCAGGGCGGTGGCAATGGAAGCGGTCTGCAACGCGGTCAGCGACCCGGAGCCGCCAACCAGCAGCAATATCGCGGCGGCGGTCCCCTCGAGCACCGCCCAGTACACCCGGGTCAGCTTGGGCGGATCCAGCTCGCCACCCGCGGACAAGATGTCGATCACGAGCGAACCCGAGTCCGACGACGTGATGAAGAAGAACACGATCACTAGCACCGCAAG
This sequence comes from Mycobacterium ulcerans subsp. shinshuense, assembly GCF_002355775.1. Lineage (NCBI taxonomy): Bacteria > Bacillati > Actinomycetota > Actinomycetes > Mycobacteriales > Mycobacteriaceae > Mycobacterium > Mycobacterium ulcerans. Next base: position 2,772,289 of record NZ_AP017624.1, read on the forward strand.
CACTAGCACCGCAAGAACGCTGGTGATGACGCCGATGGGCAGATCGCCGAGCAATCGGAACAGCGACGTGTTGGTGTCCACGGCGCCGTTGACCAGCATGTCGCCGTCGTTTCGCTGGCGCAACAGCGCGGCGTCACCAAAGATGGTGAACCACAGCGAGGCAATCACGGTGGGTACCAGCAGCACCGCCCCAATGAACTCTCGGATCGTGCGCCCGCGCGATATCCGCGCGATGAACATCCCGACAAACGGCGCCCAGCTGATCCACCAGCCCCAGTAGAAAATGGTCCAGTTGCCGAGCCGGCTGTCGTGCGAGAACGGCGCGGTGCGCAGCATGAACTGTGGCAGGGACTGGGCGTAGCCGCCCAAGTTCTGCACCCACGACTGCAGCAAGAAAAGTGTCGGTCCGAGTAACAGCACGAACAGGGCCAATAGGGCCGCCAATGCCATGTTGATGTTTGACAGCCACTTCAAACCCTTGCTGACACCGCTGACCACCGATGCCGTCGCGGCGGCGGTGGTCGCGCCGATCATGGCGATGATCCACCAGTTGTTCGTCTCGATCCAGCCGAGATACTCCAGGCCGGAGGCAATCTGGGTGATGCCAAAGCCCAGTGATGTGGCGACACCGAACAGTGTTCCCACGATGGCAACGACATCGACCGCGTGTCCCAGCACGCCTTCGACTCGGCGCCGCCCCAAGACCGGCTCCAGCAGCCACCGCACCGACAAGGGGCGTCCCCGCCGATAGGTCATGTAGGCCATGCCGAGGCCAGCCACCACGTAGATCGCCCACGCGTGCAGACCCCAGTGGAACAGGGTCAGTGCCATCGCCTGGTTGGCCGCCGCATCGGTGAGTGCGGGCACGCCGCGGGACTGAGGTGGATGGGCGTAGTGGCTGAGCGGCTCGGCCACACCGTAGAACACCAAACCGATGCCCATACCCGCGCTGAACAGCATCGCCAGCCATGCCCAAAAGCCGTACTCGGGTACCTCGTCGTCGCTGCCGAGCCGGATGGTGCCGATCTGCGAGATACCGCAGTAGAGCGCGAACACGACAAAAGCCGTGGCGACCAGGATGTACCACCACCCGACCCCAGCGGTGATTGCGGCGTTGAGCTTCACGAATGCATTGGCGGCGGTCTGCGCGTAGACGACTGAAACAACGATCATGGTCACGATCACCAATGACGCCGGAACGAAGACCGAGGGTTTGATACTTCGCCAAGCCTCGGCAACCACATTCGGGCGACCCGGATCGCTATCGGGCAGGTCGGGCAACGCCATCACACTCCCTTCTAGGCACGTCCTGGTCACCGACGTCGCTTCGCGGCTAACGCGAACGACCGTGACGAACGTGCGTGTCGAGTGGCCTCCGGCCGGAGCTCGCGAGCCTGATCTGTCACCGCCGTTCGAGCGGCCACGCGAGTAGGGAGACCCTCTTGGTCAGGGCTCCGGCGTTGTTGATTAGCAGGCTTGTGAGCTGGGTTGATGATCTTTGGTGCCGCGCTATTGGGGCCGGAGTGTAGGCACGGGCTATCTGGAGAACGATCGAGTTGGTTACTGTTCGTCGTTGGTCTGGAGTTGCCCGTGCCTACCGTTTCAGTATTGCCTGTGTCGTCGGTTCCAGAGGTGTTCGACCGCTGGAGTCCTGGTGAGCGCAGCGAGCTCATCGGATCGGAGTTTCTCGATGTGTTGGCCTCGGTGCCAGACCCGAGGGACCCACGCGGTCGGAGGTATTCGCTGATGGCTTTGTTGGCGATCGCGGTTCTGGCCACTGCCGCGGGGATGCGCGGCTATGCTGGTTTTGCCACATGGGCGGCCACCGCTCCCGATGATGTGTTGGCCCAATTAGGGGTCCGGTTCCGGCGGCCCAGTGAGAAGACCTTCCGCGCTGTTTTGTCTCGGCTAGACCCCGCCGACCTCAACGCCAGGATGGGCAGTTACTTCACTGCACACGTGGCCAGCAGCGACCCCAGCGGATTGGTGCCGATCGCGTTGGACGGCAAGATGCTGCGTGGTGCTTTACGCGCCAAAGCGACAGCCACGCATCTCGTGTCGGTGTTCGCCCACCGTGCCCGATTGGTGCTCGGTCAACTCGCTGTCGCCGAGAAAAGCAATGAAATTCCCTGCGTACGTGCCCTGCTCACGCTGCTGCCGGGTAGCTTGCGGTGGCTGGTCACCGTGGATGCGATGCATACCCAGGTCGTCACCGCGAAGTTGATCTGCGCCACCTTGAAGTCGCACTACCTGATGATCGTCAAGTCCAACCAAGCCAAAATACTTGCGCGTATCACCGCGCTGCCCTGGGCCGAGGTGCCCGCAGCCGCTACCGACGACTCCCGCGGCCACGGCCGTGTCGAGACCCGCACCCTGCAAATCATCACCGCTGCACGAGGAATCGGCTTCCCCTACGCAAAACAAATCATCCGGATCACTCGTGAACGCTTGATCACCGCCACCGACCAGCGCAGCGTGGAGGTGGTCTATGCCATCTGCAGCCTGCCGTTCGAGCACGCCCACCCTACCGCGATCATGACCTGGATGCGTCAACACTGGGGAATCGAGAACAGCCTGCACTGGATACGCGACGTCACCTTCGACGAAGACCGTCAAAGGGCACATACCGGAAACGGCGCACAGGTCCTAGCAACGCTACGCAACACCGCGATCAATCTGCACCGCCTCAACGGCGCCGACAACATCGCCGAAGCCTGCCGGATCACCGCTTTGACCACCAACCGCCGCCTAGACCTCCTCAATCCACAATTCCCCAGCTCACAAGCCTGCTAATCAACAACGCCGGAGCCCTGCCAGGCCGGCGAATCCGCGCTGAGCCATGCCCGGGCGGCGCTACCCATGTTGCTGACGTCGACTCCCATCGCGGCAGCACGCTGACGGCCCAGGTAGGCGGGGTGTCGGCGCATCTCTTCACGGCGCTGATTTTCGCGCTGCCGAGCTGCAAGCCACATCGGATGTGACTGCAGATAAATGACCTCCGCCTCTGGTGCATTCGTCACTGCTCGTCAACTCCTCTCGTTCAACCCGAGTTCGGTACATACGCCGCGAACACCTGTCCGTTAAGGATTGACAGCAAACCTGTGATCAAACCGTGTCTTAATGTAAGAATTAGCCGTGAATTCCACGCATTCCTGACGGTTCCGTCAAACCGTCGGGGTCTGGGCGAGCGCCCGAAATTCTCTGGAAAACGCGAATGACCTGCTTGTTTAGGGTCGGGTAACGGTTCGGGCCGGGCAGCGGCGGATCACTGCGAAATGCACGCAGGCGTTAATTGACAGTTCTCCGAACTCAACGAGTCTCTCAGGTACTCATTGAGTAAGGAGCGTAACCGCGCTCCAGGGCCTGCGGCCCGGATGGCGCGGATTCGGCTGCGGAAGCCACCCGAGTGAGCGCATTGATATCGGCAGGCGGCGGAACCGCTGCGCGGCCGTAAACAGGGATTCCGCCTCTGCTACGTGCCAACCCAGTCCTTCAAAGAAGGCCAAACCGTTGTCGGGTGCAAACTTGAACGGCGCGTTCTGCAGCATGCCGGCCATCTTCTTGTTCATCATTTTCTTGAGGGCAGGGCCGGCTAAATCAAGCATCCACCAACCCACTTGGGGTTGTCGTATCGCCTCAGAGAGGGCAATCACATCCGGTTCGTCGAGGTACATCAGCAGGCCCTCGGTCAGGACAAGTGCCTTGGCGGCACCGGCCAGTGCCTCGGTGCAGAAGGCATCGCGAGCGGCTGGATCGGCTAGATCCACGGCGCTGCGGGTCAGCTGGCATCGCGGGGTTTCGCCGCTGAGCAGCTGTGTTTTTTCCGCCAACAGCAGCGGTAGATCCGCTTCGATCCAGGTCAATTCGGCGGGCAGATCCATCCGGTACGGCCGGGTATCCAGGCCGGCAGCCAAGTTCAAAACTCGGTCACAACCGTTGGCGATCGCGCGGGCAATGGCGTCGTCAATGATTTTCGTCCGCGCGACGAGCCACCAACCGTTACGGGTGGTGCGCGGAACTGTGGCGACGATAGCGCGGCCATGCTCTCCGGCAAGCCGATTGGCGAGGGGGTCGCTGAACAATGCATCCGGACGCGCCGATTCGGTGGCCCGATATAGGGCCGTCCATCGGGCCGTATCGGAGACGTGGGTAATCACTTGCCCTTCGCCGGAATCCAAGCCTGCCATGTATGCGTTATAGCACCGGCAGACGAAACCACCCACCGCCCCAATCGGAATGGTGCCGATCGCGATGTCGCACTATCGGTCTGGGGTAGCGTGCGCTCATGCCCGATCGAAACCGCCGATTCCTTCTTCGCGAACGTCCCACTGGGCGCATCGGTCCGAATACTTTCGAGCTCAGCGAAGCCCCGATCCCCGAAATCGGCGATGGCGAGGCGCTGGTACGCGTCACCTGGATATCCCTGGATCCGACCAACCGCGGCTGGATCAACGACATGCCGTCGTATCTGCCCCGGTTGGCATTGGCGAGGTCATGCGCGCGGCCGGGCTCGGCGAGGTTGTCGAGTCGAGGAATCCGAATTATCCGGTGGGTTTGACCGTGCAAGGTCTGGTCGGTTGGCAGGACTACGCGGTGGTCTCGGACACGACGCCGCTCTTTCCGGTCGAGGTCGCCGACGGCGTCTCCCCCAGCGCCTACCTCGGCGCACTCGGGATGACCGGGCTCACGGCATGGATCGGGATGCGCGAGATCGCCAAACCACGGCCCGGCGAAATAGTCGTCGTATCCGCCGCGGCCGGCGCCGTCGGTTCGGTGGCGGGCCAGCTCGCCAAGGCGGATGGTGCGCGGGTAGTCGGGATCGCCGGTGGGCCGCAAAAGTGCGCTTTGCTCACTGAGCAGCTCGGTTTCGACGCGGCCGTCGACCATCGGGCCGACGACTGGGCAGCTCAGCTTGTCGCCGCGACACCCAACGGCATCGACGTCGACTTCGAGAACGTCGGTGGCGACATCATGGACGCGATCTTCGCGCGGCTCAACGTCCGCGCGCGGGTAGCGCTGTGCGGCCTGATTTCGGGATACAACTCCGCCGATCCGCCACCCGGACCGCGAGCGTTCGGAAACCTGCTGGTCCAACGCGCCACACTGCAGGGCTTCATCATTCTTGATCACCTGGGCCGCGCGGCCGAGGCGACCGCGGAGATCGCCGGTCTGATCGCGCAGGGCAAGCTCACGCCGCTGGAAACGGTGGTGACCGGCTTCGAACAATTGCCCACGGCGATCAACATGCTCTTCGACGGCACCAACGTGGGCAAGCTCGTCGTGCGGACCTCCGAGTAGTCGGCTGAGCGGTTGACGCCGTTCGTGCTTTAGCGCAGCAGGTGCCGGGCTGCTATCGTCGCTGGCTTATGCCCGAGATGGACCGTCGTCGGATGATGCTGATGACCGGATTTGGTGTGCTCGGGGCGGCACTGCCCGTCCCGGCGGCCAGCGCCGACTCGTCTCGACGGGACATGCCTCTGGCGCCGGCGCCCAATGGCCAATCGGGCCCCTACCTGTTTCACGACGAATTCGATGGTCCGGCCGGCTCTGCCCCCGACTCGTCGAAGTGGACGGTGGCGCGAGCCCGCGAGGAGATGAAGGACCCGACGTACTGGGAACGGCCCGAGAACGTCGGCCAGTACCGCGACGACCGGCAGAACGTCTTCCTGGACGGTAAGTCGAATCTGGTCATCCGAGCCGCGAAGGACGGCGGCACCTAATACGCCGGCAAGATCCAAAGTCCGTGGCGGGGCGGCATCGGCCATACCTGGGAAGCCCGTATCAAATTCGACTGTCTGACCGCCGGCTGCTGGCCGGCCTGGTGGCTGGGTAACCAGGATCGCGGCGAAATCGACATCATCGAGTGGTACGGCAACGGGAGCTGGCCGTCGGCCACCACTGTCCACGCGAAAGCAAACGGTTCGGAGTGGAAGACCCGCAACGTCGCGTTGGACAGCGGGTGGCACACCTGGCGATGCCAATGGGGCGAGACCGGTATGCGGTTCTGGCAGGACTACGCCGAGGGGGCGCAGCCCTACTTCACCGTCGCGGCGCATTCGCTACCCGACTGGCCGTTCAACGATCCCGGCTACACCGTGTTCCCCGTCCTCAACCTCGCGGTTGCCGGATCCGGCGGCGGGGATCCCAGACCGGGCAGCTATCCGGCACAGATGCTGGTCGACTGGGTACGCGTCTGGTGACCGCGCCGGGAACCTGAGTATCTTCGGGAGCCTAAAGCGGCGCGACGATCAGGACCTTGGAATGGTCCGTGGGGTCAACCCGGACCGGTAGGTCCAGACCAACCCTGAGGTGTGGAGCGCTCGACAGTTCGAGCGCGATGCGCCGAATGGCGCGGTATGGGTCCTGCTGCGGCAGTGTCACGTCCAATTCGAGCTCGTGCCAAGAACCCAACGTCGTGCTCGCGACATTGCGCCGAATGCTGACGATGGTTGCTACGTCTTCCAGCCCCTCGCGCAGCAGTCGCTCGCGCTCGGTGGTGAGTGCGCTGAGTTCGGCGGCCGCGTTATGAGCCGCGGCCTTGTCCGCGCGCGTCACCCGTTGTCCGACGCTGGCTCTGCGCACTCGCTGCAGCCAACCCATGCGGGTCAGCGTACGGCGGCCAGCCGACACCCGTCGATGGCGTCGGGCGGGTAGCGTGCCGCACATGTTTCGCATGACTGTTCAGGACGTGTTCTTCATCCGGGGGCGGGGCATCGTGGCTACCGGGCGCGTGGAACACGGCGAGTTGCGGGTCGGCGACGAGGTACGAATCAACGATGGTTCAGGCGTGCGAGTCGACGCCATCGAGGCATTCCGCAAGAAGCTGGACACGGCGAAAGCCGGGGACAACGTCGGCCTGCTGTTCAAGAAGCTCACCAAGAGCGATCTGGCCGCGGGAGACGTCATCACCGCGGCGGGTGCATTCCTGGCCTAGCGCCGAACCTGCGCTGCTGGGCAGCCCCGCCCCGCTCCCCTGGCCTGGGGCGATGCCCTCGCGGGCCGACGTTGTTGGGATCGGTAGCTACCCCGTCGATCTGTACTTGTGCCAACGACGACGCCACCGAGGCGGCGCTCCACGGAAGGAATAGCGCAGATGAACATCGTCCCCGCCAGCATCGAGGAGAAGATCAGCCGGGTCGATCGGCAACGAAGCCTGGCGATCGGAATCAGCTGTGGAGTCTTGGCGGCGTGGTCCTTCTTCCGGTTGGTATGGCTGCTCTACGTGTCGATGACGTTTGGTTGGTTCATGGGGGCGGTGGCCTTCCAGTTCGTGCTGTGGGCAGTCGTCGGCTCCGTGGCCACCATCGCCGCAGCCGGGTTCTTGGCCCGCTACTTCAAGGACTCTGACCCGGATCTCTGACAGCCGGGTTGGGCGAATCGTTTCGGACCGGGTTCACGCTGGTACCCCCGTGGACACCCGCCCTTAGCGGGTCACACAGGATGTGGTGCCCAGGTGGCCGGCAGCATCGGCACACGTGGATCGCCATCGCACTGATCGCCAGCCAGGGTGATCAACCCGCCAGGTCGCGGGAGTGTTTCCTGGCCGGCGGTCCCGGAAAATCCCATCGACTCCGCTCCCCTGTCGCTCACCTCTACGGCGGCCGGCGACAGTGCATGCACTTCCCGGACCAGTGAAGATGCGACCGCCCGCCGGGCCGGTTCGCCATCGGATGCCTTCTTGGCCTCCTCCGCCAGCCGCGCGTCATGAACCACCCGATCAACACCAAGTGGCACGCTGACCGGGACGGCGATGGCGGTCGCCACTTCGGGCGCCAGCGCCGGAGGAAGGGCGAATAGCGCCAGCAGGCCGGCCGGCACGAGCCACGGATTCGCGATGATAAAACCAATAAAGGTGAAGAAAGCGATGAACACTTCGACGTAAATGGCGAATAGCGCTACCTGGATTGCAAGTATGATTCCGGAAAGGCTTAAGGAAAACGCTGCAATAACGATGCCGATAATCGCCTCGATAATGCGCCAAACGATGTTGAACAGCGCGGTGAGCAAGACGGTGAGTATGCCCCCAGCGTGCCGACGGCCGCCGCTTCGGCGCCGTCGACTGCGGCGGCGGCTTCGCCGGCGCCGGGGGCCAGCAGCATCGGTGCGGGGGTGTTGGGTGGTGCCGAGAGCACCGCCGCGTCACAGGCCGCGCCGTAAGCGATCATCGCGAGCGCGGTCCGGATCCACTGCGCGGCATACCATGCCTCATTGACGGCGGTCGGGATTGTGTTGATCCCGAAGAAGTTTGTCGCGATCAGTACGCCGCGAAGAGTGCGGTTGGCGATCAGCTCGGCCGAGGTGGGCGTGGTGGCCAAGGTGAGTTCATAGGCCGCAACGGCACTTTCGTATGCGACGGCTGTTTGCGCGCAGTCGGCGCTGGTCTTTTCCAGCCGCGCCACATACGGCAGGTGCGCGGCTTGATACCGCCCTGCGCTTGGGCCCTGCCAGGTGTCGGCCTGCACCTGGGCCAAGAGGGCGGTCAGTTCCGTGGCCGCGGCGGCGTGTTCTGCGCTCAACGCGGTGTAGGCCCCGGCGGCGGCGAGCATCGGGCTAGGGCCCACACCGCTTTCCAGTTGCAATCGGTGCAACTCCGGCGGCAAGGCCATCGCATAAAGCGCTGTCACCGACATCTGGCTGCCCCCGATCCACATCGAGCCGTCGTCTCCAAGAGGACGGCAAGCCCCAACCGCAACGTCACTTCGCAATCCCCCTCTGTGGCTCAGCTGCTACGCCATCGAAAACTTGCTGTCCCGACTCGTTGCCCATCGGGCATCCTCGGCAGAAGGCTAATATACAGTACGGTAGCGTTCCTTCGGGTCGCATTTGCTGCGGCGCGTCTCCGGCGAGGGGAATTCGGGACGCAATGGCGTGTCCCGGTTGGCGTGGCGGTAGCGATACGCACCGTTAGCGCGTCAGGCGGGAGGTGCGGCCCGGCTCGCCGGAAGCATCGGCATATTTGGATCGCCATCGTGGTTGGCGGCCACCGCGACCAACCCGCCGGGATGGGCGAGATCCGCCCCGTCGGCAATGCCGGTGAGCCCCATCGTGCCGGCACCCCTATCGCTCACCCCGGCCGACGCCGGCCGGGTTGTGGGCACTTGTCGAACCGTCGGAGATCCAACCGATCGCCGGGCCGGCGTGTCTTTGGACGCCTTTGGATCTTCGTCCGTGCGCGACACGGCGGCCGCGTCCTGGACTACGCGCTCTTGGTCGCCGACCCCATCGGAACGGAGTGAATGTACACGACAGGAGGGGTTCTCCTGGGGGCTGTCTTGTCACCCCGTAGCACCGCTCTGAACAGTCGGTTTGCCTCGCTTGCGAATCTGACCGGCGATGCTCGCAACCGGTGGCGTGACTGTCGGGCTGCGCTACGGCACCGGCAGATCGCCCGGGCAAGAACCTGTCGGGATCAACGACCAAACACCTCGGTGGGCCGTCGAATTGTGTCCGTGATCGCCACGACTATTTGCGCCCGTTGATTTTCCCGGAGGATTCCGCGGGTGCCGGTGAAGTGAACCCAGTCGTGGCCGGTTCCGATTACCGGAAAAGGCCGGGAACCCGTTATCGGAAAGCGGGTGAATGGGCCATTGCCGACGGCGAGCTGGTCGGATTCGGGGCACCCGCGGGCGATGCGTGCAACGGCCATTGAGCTGGCCGCACGCTGGTCGGCAGCCGGTACCGTCCGCGCGACGTCCGCAAAGCCGGACGAGCGCAAGGCCGGTGCGACGATTTCGTCCCGGGCCGGGCGGAATGACCGCCATCGTCTCTACCACGCGAAGCCGGCATTTGATATGGGAGAGAAACTTGCAGGTTGCGAGGTTCTTGGTGGGGTCTTGGGCCACCACATATGGTTCGGTCGCACACCCGCAGCGCCTGTGAGTGGATAGTCGGAGTAAGCAGTGGCTTCCTGGTTCTGTGCATTGCGCTCACCCGCGAACCCGCCGGTGCCGGCGGCGCCGATCGTCCTCGTTGGCGAGGGCGGGCACTCGGCGGTGATTTACACGACAATTCGCCCGTAATTGCGGGAGCGGTCACACTTGGCACAGTGAATTTCCTGCATGTTCTCAGGTGTTGGCCCTGGTAATCGTCCTGATCCAGAAAACCTGCTGGCTAGTGGTCCAGTCCGTCGTAGAATTGAGCAATCGTCCAGCAAAGCTGGGACGGTGTGTGCGGCGACAGTCGCGCGACGGATAAGTTGGTCGTTGGACTGCAAGGGCACGAACGATTCGTGCAGCGCACAATTACACAGGAGCGTGCAAATGGATCCCATGTCACACGACCCGGCCGCAGGCGACATTGGCTCTCAGCTGGTCGACATCGGTACCCAGGGCATCAGTGCTGGTACCACGGCAGCGATGACTGTGCTGACCGGTTTGATCCCGGCGGGAGCTGAAGAAGTCTCGGCGCAGGCCGTCCTGGCCTTTGCTCAGGAGGCGGCCACGATGTTGGCGTCCAATGTGGCGGCTCAAGAAGAGTTGATGCGGACCGGCACGGCGCTCAGCGACATCGCGCGCATGTACGGAGACGCCGATGATGTTGCCGCGGACGCGTTGACCTTCCGTGGCGCGGCAATGTCGAACCCCGCTGCCGCGGGCAGCTCTGGTTTTGCGACTGGTGCGGGCCTGCGCGCCGGCGCGTTTGCCACCGAAGCGGGACCCGCGGCCCAGCCGCTGGTGTCCCAACTGATTGGGTCGCAGTCCTCGCCGATGGCGGCCGCGGCCGCCAACGCGGGATCATCGGCGATGAGTGGTGCCGCGCCGATGGGAAGCGGGATGGGCGCGGGCTCGTCGGCAGGCGGCGCATCCAAGCCAGGGCTGGTATCAGCCACCGGGCCCGCCGATGAGGAAGAACGTAAGGACTCCGCGGCTGCGGGCGAACAAAACGGGCTGGCGGACGTGGGCCAGCGAGAGGACGCGAGCGGCTCTCACCCGGTCGAACGCTTGATGTAGCGGGCCTTCGGCAACCAGCGCGGGGCCGGCGCACTGTTGTGCGCTGCGGTGGTGGGTTCAAGACCGTCGCCAAGCCGTCGAGAATGCTGCGCTGCCCCACAGACACTTCGGGGCGCCGGTCTCCTACGCTTGCGCTGTGACGTGCTAGTCCCGGAAGCGAAAGAGAGGCTGTTGTGACCGACCCCGACATGGCCACAGTCCTGCGGAACATGAAAGTCCCGGTGCGGATGACCGGCAGCCAGGCGCTTCGTGACTTCTTGCTCATCTACGTCGACGACGAAGAGTCGCTGGCGACCCCAGAACGGCTCAAGCAGTTGAACGGCCTGCTGATCCTGTCCCACCTCGAGGTCGTCAATGCCCCCTCGGTGCGATGGAAGCGGCGGCCACCGAGCAGCATGTTGAGCGATTCCGCAACGAGATCAACAGGAAGTTCCGCAAACGCAGATGGTGGTAACGGGCTCGGCGCCGCCGCGAGATCGCTAGGCGAGGATTCGGCGGACGCGTCCCACGCTCGTCGTCGTACGGTGAAGTGTGCATTGGATCATCGACGGCATGAACGTAATCGGCTCGCGGCCGGACGGATGGTGGAAGGACCGCCACGGCGCGATGGTCGCGCTTGTGCACAGACTCGAGCGTTGGGCATCGGAGCAGGACGGAGCCGGCGGAAAGGACGTCACCGTGATATTCGAGCGGCCTCCGTCAGCGCCGATCTGCTCGTCGGTTCTCGAGGTAGCGCATGCGCCCAAGGCGGCGGCCAACTCGGCTGACGACGAGATCGTGCGCCGGGTCGCAGCGGAACCGCAACCGCGCGACGTTCGGGTGGTGACGTCGGACAAGCTATTGGTCGAGCGGGTCACAAACCTGGGTGCATCAACCTATCGGGCGGAACGTTTTCGTGACCTCATCGATCCGCGTGGTGCCAAGCATGGGGGCGAGCGCTGAGGCCGCGTTCGCCAGCGGCCCGGGTGGTCAGCGCCAAATTGGCCTGCTAGATCCTGTTTATCCGCCGGTCGTTGCTGGATAGGATGGCAGCCATGGCGCATCGCAGTTGGCCGATTGCCTTGGCAGCCGCCACAGTTGCCCTGGGCGCGATCCCCATGGGTATGGCCACGCGAGCATATGCCGCGCCGGCTCCAGAAGTGGAATACGTCTACAACGTGATGGTGCGGCGCTACTACGATTTTCCGAACAATGACGCGATCGGCTACGGACACGGGATCTGCGGCAAGGTCAGTGGCGGTCAAAGTTACGCCCAGGTGATGGGTGACGTAAAGAATGATGTGACCCCTAACGACGAGTTCGCGGCCAACTACCTGGTGTCCTACGCGGTCAATCTCCTTTGCCCCGAGCAAGTCTGGCAGCTGCGGAACTCGGCGGCGAACTACCGGCCACCGGCGGAGTAACTCGAGACCCAACGTTGGCGCCGGTACGGCAGCCGTGGGCAGAAGTGCGAGTCAACTTCTGAAGGTGTTGCACCCCTAGCCTATTCGGGTGGCATGGCGGGCGGCGGGTAGACGCCGCGCAGAATCCAGGGAAGCCAATTGATCCCGTATTCGATCTCGTCGCTGGCATCGTAGTCAGGGCTGGGGTCGATCGGAACGTTCTCGGGCAAAGCCACCGGTGGCGGCGGCTCGGTTGGCGCTGTAACCGGTGGTGTCGCCACCGGGCGGTCGAGCTGTCCGTACATAGCCACCACGACCGTGCGATCCGGGCTGTTCTCTGACCACACCCCGATTTCGGTGTTGGCGCAATCCGACATGATCGCGAAATACGCCGGGTTGTAATACCACTGGTTGAGCAACTCCACGCCGCTGATCGCCAGGGCAGGATTGATGGCCACGGTTTCGGCGACTTGGCCGTGGAAGCCGGCGGCGCTGGCGCGGTCGGAAGGTGCGGATCCGTCAGAACCAATGCCGCCACCGAGGTCGCGGTTGTTCAACACATCGAGGGTGTGCCATTGCGCGGCCAGCTGCAGCTGCGGGTTGATTCTCACGTCATTGGTGCAGCCGGCTTGATGCTGGACGGTGTAGACATTGGCGAACACTCCGTCATTGAGGCGCTTGTTGTCGGCGCGCGCCGCGGGCATGCCCAGCGCAGCGCCGGACACCATGGCGACCGATGCGGACAGAATCAGGTATCGGTGTCGCATTGTCGTCTTCCTTCCCATACTGGCCCTTCGTGACCGGTCCGCCCCCTCGTGTCTGGCCGACTCACACCGGGTCAAATCGCGAAATCAGCCACCGCCCGTCGACCTTGTCGAGGGTGACCCGAACGCTGGATGCGGTGCTGGTGGGCGGGTCCTGGCTCACGATGATGGTCTGGTTCACAAACAGCAGAACGATCGCGTGCTCGCCGGTTGCCGACACCGAGGCCGCGGCTGGCACGGTGGCCACCGCCGAAATATCCTTCTGTTTGGCCCCCGGGATGACCACATCGCGGGTCAGCGATGTGTAGTCGCTCAGGAATGCGCCGGTCAATTTGGCTCGTGCGGCCTCGAGGTCACTGCGCACGGTGTCAGGCCGGTAGGACAGCAGCGCGATGGTCCCCGCGGTGGCGGCCTGGACGGATTCCGCACGTGCCTGTGCCGCATCGCGAACGGCGCAATCCTGCCACTTCGCAAACCCGGTTCCGCCTGCCAGCAGGAGCGCCAGGGCGGGCAGCAGGCCGTAGGCGATCACCGGCCACCAGCGAAGTCGACGCCGCACCACCGCCGGTGGTTCGCCGCTGCCCGCGGTGTCGGTGTCGCCGCACTCGCCCGCGCCGGGCCGGCTGACGGCGGTCACGGTACGAATCCGACCTTGGCGGCTTTGAATCCGTCGTCGACCCTCTCGAGGGTGATGCGTATCCGCCATATTCGCGGCATCGGGTCGGGTTCACCGCCATTTGAGGTCTGCACCGAAACCGCCACCAGCGCCTGGGCCGTGTCGGCTGTCTCCGACTCCAGTCCGGCCTCGGTTACGGTGCCCACCGTGGTGGCCTTGGCCTGCCGCAGGACCTCGATGAAAGGCTTTGAGCGTTCGGCGAAATCGTTGTAGAATTTCCCCGTCGCGCTGTCCAGAATGCGGTGCACGTCGGAATCGCCATGTTGCCAGTCGATGGTCGTCAGGTTCAGCGCAACCTGCCTGGCGACTCGCAGAGCTTGGCCTTGTCGGGCTTGCGCCTGACCGGCTAGATGAACGCGAAATCCAAACCACTCCAGTGGCGCTGCCAATGCAACAACCACGGCCAGGCCGAAGAGCGTGGCGCGCAGCGGCGCGGACCGGTGTTTCTCGGCGGCGGAGTCCGCGCATCGGTGTTCGAGTGCTACGGCTGGGGGCGGTCCGGGACTGGTCACCACGCTCATGAGGCCCTCCGTTCTATCGGGGTGATCGTGTGCACCCTTGGCTTCAGGGCACCGGTGGTGGCAACAGCATCGATTGCCATGTCTGGTCTTTCGGAGCGGTTTGGGCCAGTTCGGACCGGGTGTACTGGCGGCCGTCCGGTCCCGTGTAGGTGCCGGTGGCCGGGTCGTACTCGGCGGCGGCGATGGGCGGCGGAGGAGCCTCCCCGGGCCCAGCGGCGGCAGGCGGCGGCGGGCCGGGTGGGAGTTGTGGGATGTCTTGGCCGGAAAGGGTGGAGTTGGGGTCGCCCTTCCAGTTGTAGCCGTCATTGAGCGGCACGTATTGTTCGTTGCTCTCGCACAACTTCACCGTTGGTGCACGCTTGCTGGGAACGGTTTCGCACGGGATATTGCGCGCCCCACGCACATTGAGCGGCGAATCCTGCGGCACCCGGCAGTACAGGTCGCCGGCCGGACGGTTCGGGTAGTCCTCGAAGGTGGGGACTCGCTGCTGCTGGGCTGGCAGGAATCCGGTGGAGCACGGCGGTGGCAGGTTGAGGTTGAGGTTAAAGCTCAGATACTGGCCGTGGTAGGCCTGTTTGGTGTTGACGTTGGCCAGGATTCCGGCTTGTTCGGCGCTGATGGCCATCGGGAACACCACCAGCAGCTGCTCGATGTCGTTCTGGTAGGCCAGCGCGACCTGGCCGACGCTGACGAGGTTGGCAAGCAGGATCGGCAAGGTGGGTTGCACCCGTTCGAGCAGTGAGTTCACCTCGTCCAATGCTGGGCCGCCATTGTCGATGGTTGCGGCGACGGCTTGGTCGTGGGTCTGCAGTTCGGTGGTGACCGCGGCCAGGTGCGACGCCCATCCGGCTATCGCATCCGAGCTATGGGTTTGTGAATCCAGCACCGGCGGGGTCTGGTCGATCAGTGCGATCAGCGGGTCGAGGTTCTTGCGCGCGTCGATCGCCAGGTTGGAGGTGCCCGTGATCAGACGGGAGAGTTCGGGACCGAGGCCGCCGACGGCTGTGTACGACTCATTGATGACGGTTTGCAGGTTCTCGTGCGGGATGGCTCCCAGGGCGGTGTTGGCCGCGCTGAGCAGGGTGTTGATGTCGGGCGGAACCGAGGTGTTGACCAGTCTGATCACGTCGCCGTCCTTGAGCGGGGGCGAGGTGGCGTTGCGGGGCAATAACTCGACATAGGTTTCGCCGATGGCGGTTTGGCTATGCACTTCGGCTTTGAGGTCGGACGGAATGTCGATGCCCGACTTCAGCGGTAGGACGGCCACGACCCCGGTGTCGGTCAGCTGCACCGACTCCACCCGGCCCACTTCGGAGCCGCGATAGGTGACATTGCCGGAGGTGTACAGCCCACCGGACTTCGTCAGCTCCATTGTCACCGTGTAGGGGCCGACGCCGAAGAGCATGGCCGGCAGTTTGGCGAAGTGCAGGAACGTGATCGCCAGTACGCTCAGCGCGATGACGGCGAAGATGGTCAGCTGAATCATGACGCGGCGCTCTAGATGCATCTAGGGCCCCTGGTCCCAGTGGTACGGCACGGTGAGTGGATTGCCTGGGGTTCCGCGGTATCCGGCGGTGCACGGGCTCGGGAACTGACCGATGGTGCGTCCCCACTGCAGTTCGAGTTCGGTGAGGTGGCATGCCCAGCGGGTGCCGGTCAGTAGCCCTTGGTCTATTCGACTCAGCGTGAGGTCGACGATCGCCGTCAAGTTGGCGTAATCACCACGCTGGAAGTTCTGGAACGTTTCGTTCGGAAAGGGAAAGGTCGCCAGCAGTGATAGCGACCGGGTCAGGCTGGGTCCGGCGTTGGCCAACGATTTCAAAACCGGTCCGAGCTGCCGCAGTTCGCTGACCAGGTTGGCCTTGGTCTTGTTCACCGAGTCGGCGGTTAGGGCGCTGAACTTGCTGAGCTGGTCGGCTGCCGTAACGAGCTTGTCCCGCTCGTCATTGAGCACGGCTAGGGCGTCCGGAATGGTGGCCAGCGCCCGATCCAGGACGGGCTGCTGTTGGGCGAACTTTCCCACCAACCGGTTCAAGCTCTCAGTGGCTTCGATGATGTCATCGGATTGGTCGTCGAGGGTCGCGGTGAAGCTATCCAGCTGTGCGATCAGGCTGCGCACATCGTGCTCGCGCCCGCGGAATGCGGTGCTCAATGCCTCGGTGATGTCTTGGACTTGGCCCAACCCGCCCCCGTTGAGCACCAGCGACAGCGCCGCCAGGGTCTGCTCGGCGCTCGGGTAGGCTCCGCCGCGGGACAGCGGAATCAGCGATCCCTCGCGCAGCCTGCCTTGCGGTGCATCATGTTTCGGGGCAGCCAGCTCGATGTGATAAGAGCCGAGCAGGCTGGTGGTCCCGATCCGGGCGGTCGCGTTGGCCGGCAGCGCGACGCCGGCATCCAGCCGGATCGTCACCAGCGCGTGCCAGCCCTGGCGCTCGATTCTTGCCACATGGCCGACCGTCACGTCGGCAACCCGCACCCTCGAGTTCGGCTGGATGTTGTTGACGTCCGGCATCTGCGCCTGGATGACAAACGAACCCGGCCCGTTGCCCTCGGTGCCCGGCAGTGGTAGCGAATTCAGACCGCGCCAGCCGCAGCCGGATACTGCGGCCAAGGTAACCATCGTCACCAGGACTGTGGCCAGACGCGACGCCACCCGGCGCCGGTGGCGGACGCGCATCAGCCACCTCCCGGCGGGACCATCATGCCGCGTAGCCCGGCGGCGGGGTCGGGTTCCACAGTCACATCTGCTGGCGGTTCCGCAGGCGGCATATCCGGCTGTGGCGGAACGTAGTCCGGTCTCATCCAGTCTTCGCTGTAGGTGACTTCGTTGGGCCGGGCCTGGGCGCCGACGAACAGGTTCTCCCCGAGCGGGGGAAAGTTGTATTGGCGGTTCTTCAGGATCGGAGCCAGATATTGCACGCAGAGTTTGGCTGCCTGTTCGCCGCCCAAGCGGGAGGCGGACTGAATTGCACCGCACAAAAACGAGATTGGGTTGGCGAAGTCGTTGGCGGCCAGCGCGCCGGTGAGCGCCCCGTTGGCCGGTTCGAAGATGTTGTTGAAGTTCTGCAGCACCGTGGGCCCGATGTGCAGGGTCTGCTTGATGTCGTCGAGGCTGGCCACCAGCGCGTTGCTGATCGACGCCAGCTTGTCTGAGGCGGTGTCGACCGCCTCCCGGTTCTCGGCGGCGAAGCTCTGCACATCGGCGACCACCGCGTTGATGTCTTTCACGGCCTGACCGACCTTGTTCGGATCTGTGGCCAGCAGCGAGGAAACCGCGGAGAGGTTGTGGTTGAGTTGCTCGAGCAGGTCGGCACTGTCGTGCAGTGCAGACACCAGCGTGGACAGGTTTCGTACGGTGGAGAAGATGTCATTCCGGTGATCGCTGAGAGTCGAAACCGTCTGTGAAAGTTCGACAATCGCGTCACGAATGGTGGATCCCTGGCCACGTAGATTGTCCGCGGCGGTATTGATGAGGGCACCCAACGTGCTGACGCCGCCCGGCTCGGTGGGCTTGAGCAACTCGGTCAGTCGTTGTAGCTGGTTGCGTAGGTCATCCCACTCCACCGGCACCGCGGTGCGCTGCTGCGAGATGATCGCGCCGCTGGCCGTGGTGGGTCCACCTGAGTAGGGCGGGGTGAGCTGGATCGCCCGACCCGTCACCAATTGTGGCGACAGGATCGCCGCCTTGGCGTCGGCGGGAACCTTGTACTTGCGGTCGAACCAGAACGAGATCTTGGACCGCAGCGGCTGCGGCTCGATCTTGACTATCTTGCCTACTGGCACGCCCCGGATGAGGACGTCGTCACCGGCGAACACCCCGTTGCTGTTGTCGAAGTAGGCGACCACGAGCGTTCGGGTCGCGTCCCCGGCGGTGCGCATTGCCGCGATCACTCCGGCGACCAACACCAGGATGAGTGTGGTTGCCAGCACCGAGCGGGTCCGCCGCAACCTCGTGGTCATGACGCACCACCCGGCTGCGGGCCCGGCACCTGGACCGGTCCCGGGGTGGACGCCAAGCCCGGCGGTGCGACCGCGGGCGGCCCCGGTGGTGGGCCCCCGGGCGGTGGAGCCGGCGGTGGCTCCCGGTATGGGTAGCGCGGATCGCCGGGGTTGCCGGTAATCGCGTCCGGCAGCGTCAACCGCGGCTCGCCGCCCTGACCGGTGCGCGGGTAGGGCATCGGCAACGGCGGGATGCCGGGTTGCCCAGTGGGCGGATCGGTCAGCTGCGAGGGCAGCAAGGTGGCCGGGTTCAGCCCCAGATCGGAGAATGCGGCGCCGATGAACGGTTGCACGAACTGGCCCGGTAGCAGGTTGACCACGTAGGCCTTGAAGAAGGGACCCGAGGACACCGATTCGCCGAGTGACATGACGTAGGTGTTGATCAACGGAATCGCTTGCTGCAGGCGCTCTTTGCGACTCTCGACAATGTCGAGCACCCCGTTGAGTTTGTCCAGCGCCGGCCGTAGCTCCTGGCGGTTGTCGGCGATGAAGCCCTTCAATTGCCGTGCTACCGCGGAGATGTTCGCCCAGATCTGGTCCAGGGCCGCACTTTGGGTCCGAAGCTGCACCAGCAGTGCATTGGTGTCGCGTACCAGGCCCGCGATCTGATCGGTGCGCTTGGCCAGCACGCCAGTGGCTCTGGCCGCGTTGTCCAGCAGGCTGCGCAGTTGCACGTCACGCTGGTTGAGTGTTCGTGCGAGGCGGGCCACTCCCTGTACCGCGTTGCGGAAATCGGCCGGGGTGTCGGCAAAGGTCTGCGCCAGGGTGTCCAGTGATTCGGACAGCTGACCGGTGTTCAATCCGCTGATGGTGCTGGCCAGGTCGCCCAGCGCGTCGGGCAGCTGGTAGGGCGACATGGTCCGCTCGACGGGGATCGGGCCGGTGAGATGGCCCTCTCCACGCGGCATCACCTCGACGAACTTGCTACCCAGCAGGCCTTTGGTCTTGATAGCCGCCTCGGTGCGCTCACCGAGGCGGATGTTCTTGTCGACCTTGAACGTGACCCGGACGCCGGGCTCGTCGAGCTCGATGCTGGACACCTTCCCGACGGGATAGCCGGAGACCTCCACCGTGTTGCCGGTCCGCAACCCACCCACATCGGCGAAGTATGCGCAGACGCTGGTGCCCTGGTCGAAGAACGGGAGCTTCTGATATTACAGGGCACCCCCCACGACGCCAGCGGCGGTAAGGATGCCCACGGTGCCGACCAGCAGCAGGTTGCGTTCAGCGAATGACTTCATTTCGGTGTGCACCGACCTGTGGCCTGACCGGCGACCTTGATGTACACCGGCTGCCCACCTTTGCCGTTGACCTTCAGCACGACGTCACACAGGTAGAAGGCGAAGAAGTCGCCGTACATGCCCTGCCGTACCAGCGCCTGGTATCTGTCCGGCAACGTGTTGAGCAGATTGTCGAGGTAGTCATGATCGGCCAGCGCGATGGTCGCGACCCGGTCGGTCTCGTGCAGCGCCTTCGAAAACGGTGCGCGGGCCTGCGAGAGCAAGTCGGCGACCGATCCGGCCGCGGCGTTGGTGTATGCCACCGCGTTGGATATGTCGGTTCGGCGTTCGGAGAGCCCCGCAATCAGCTGCGACAGCGACGCCACGGCCTTGTCCAGCCGGTCGCTTTGACCCCCCAGCGAACCAAGCACCACGTTGAGATTGGTGACCACCTGACCGATCAGCTGATCCCGATCGGCCAATGTGTTGGTCACGGCCGCAGCCTGGTCCAGAAAAGTTCAGATGGTGGGGCCCTGGCCCTGAAATGCTTGCAGCAGTTGGTCGCTCAGCGCATTGACCTGGTGGGGGTCCAGGGCGCGAAACAGTGGCCGGAAGCCGCCGATCAAGGCGTCGAGATCCAGTGCCGGTTTGGTGTTGGCCAACGGAATTGTCTGACCGGGCTTGAGGATCGTGAGCCCGCCGGCTCCTTCCTCGAGTGCCAGATAGCGGTCGCCGAAGAGATTGTCGTAGCGGATCACCGCCTGGGTCCCCTGGGTGAGGGTGACCGAATTGTCGGCGGTGAACTCGACTTTCACGGTCGCATCGGGATTGATGGAGATCTTCTCGACCTTGCCGACCTCACCCCCTGCGATGCGGACCAGCTTGCCTTCTCTGAGGTTGGAGACATTGCTGAACTCGGCGTAGTAGGTGTTGCCGTCGCCGAAGCGCACCTGACCGAAGACAGCGACCAGCAGAAAGACGGTCAGCGCGCAGACCGTCAGGAACACGCCGAGGCGGATCACGACGCCTCTGAGGTCTTCCCGCATTGCTACTCCCCTGCTTGTCTTGACCGGCACGCACCGGCGCCGCCCTGGTGCCGTCCCGGTGCCGTCATGGGTCTGTCATGGTGATGGAGTCCCCGTCTCCTGCTGGGGTGCAGGGGGTTCGGGTATCGATGCGGGCTCAGTGGGAGCCGGCGGGACCCCCGGCCATAGCGGCACCCCGCCAGGGCCGTACAGCGCGGCCCCATACGGCGGCCCCCCGGGGTTGGGGCCGATCGCCGGCCCCGGCAGGCAGGGGCGCACCGAAGGAGGCTGGGGCACAGCGCGGGTCACGGGCAAGTAGTCGGCCCAGCAAGGATGCCCGATTCCGGGGTTGGGCCGGATGTCGAGTCCGGTTCCCCAACCGGTGTCGGTGACGAGCTGACGCACTGGGAAGTTCTTGGTCGCATCTGGCAATGATCCGCAGCCCGGCGCACCGCCGGGGCCGCCTTTTGCGGCGACGAGCGGCAGGTTGTCGGGAAAGACATAGGGGTCATTGCCCAGCAGCAGTGCGACATCGAGCTGCAGGGTGCGTCCGTCGGCGCCACCCCAGGCCGCATAGCCGCCATTGTCGAGGTACCACTTGGTGCCCTGTAGCAAGCAGGTGTATTCGGGGTTGTACTTGAGTAGCAGATTCGTGGTCGGCTCGAGGATATTGATCGATGTGGTCAGGTTCTCTCGGTTGTTGGCGTGCAGATTGGTCCCGGTGTCGGCCAAGCCGATCACGTTGAGCAGCAGGGAATGCAGCGACCTCGCGTGGTCCACCACGGTGGTGCTGGTGGTGCTGGCCGCATCGAGGATCGTCAAGATGTCGCGCGCGGCCGTGTCATAGGTGTTGCTGAAATCTCGCAGCGACCGCCAGTTCTGGCGCAGCGTGTCCCGACGTGCATTGAGTCCCTGCAACACCTGGTTCAGATCGGTGGTTGCCTGACCGATGCGTTCCCCCTGTCCGCGAACGCCTTCGGCCACCGCGCTCAGCACGGCGTTGAGCTTCAGCGGATCGATCATGTTGAGCAGGTCGACGACGTTCTCGAAAACGGTGTTGATCTCGGTGCTGACGTTCTTGGAATGCAATACCGCCCCGGCAGCCAGCCGAGCGCGACTCGGGGTCGGCGGTATCACCAGGTCGACGAACTTCGCGCCGAACGCGGTGGTGGCGCTGATCTGCGCCTCCACATTGGCAGGGATGTAACGGATCTGGTCGGGGTCGATTTCCAGTTCGAGACTGGCGCCATGGTTGCTGTCGATCTGACGGACCCGGCCGACCTGCACCCCACGCAACATGACCTTGGCGCCGGCGTCCATCACCAGCCCGGATCGTTCCGAAGTCAGGGTGACCGCAACATACGGTCGCAAGGTGCCGGTGAAGGACACGGTCGTCACGAGGATGGCCGCGACGATCGCCGCGAACAGGATCACGGTCCACCAAGCATCGTGCAGACGGTGTTTTCCTGGCCCGCGACCCATGCCACTAGCTCGCCAGGTGGAAGTTGGGTGACTGGCCGTAGATGGCCAGCGTCATGATGACGATTGCTATCGAGGCGACGACCATTGACGCGCGTACGGCCCGGCCGACGGCCTCGCCGACCCCGGCCGACCCGCCGTGCGCGTTGTACCCGTAGTAGGTGCAGACCAACATGATCATGAGTGCCACCACGACGACTTCGAAGGACGACCAGAGCACGTCGGTGGGGCGCAGGAACGTATTGAAGTAATGGTCGTACACACCGGACCCCTGGCCGTAGATGGCGGTGGTGCCAGCCCGCGCGGCCAGATATGCGGTGATGAGTCCGACGCAGAACAACGGGATGGCCACCACCACTCCGGCCAGCACCCGGGTGCTGGCCAAGTAGCTGACGCTGCGGATACCGATCACCTCGAGCGCGTCGATCTCTTCGTTGATCCGCATCGCACCCAGCTGCGCGGTGGCGCCGGCGCCGACGGTTGCGGTCAGCGCGACCATGACGGTGCCCGGCTGAATTTCGCGAGTATTGAAGAAGGCCGACGCAAAGCCCGTCAGTGCTTCCACACCCACCGACGCAAACTGGTTGTAGCCCTGCACCGCCACGATTGCGCCGGTCGTCATCGCCAAGAACCCGACGATGACGACCGTCCCGCCGATCACCGCGAGCGTCCCCGCGCCAAAACCCATCTGCGCGATCACCCGCAGCAGCTCGCTGCGATAGTGCATGACCGCATCGGGGATCCGGGTCAGCGTGGTGACATAGAACCGCATCTGTGAACCCAGCCGATTCCACTCGCGCACCAGGCTTTTCGCCGTGCGTCGCAGGCGATGGCGGGAGCTTCTCGAAGCGCTGACTGTCATGGTTTCACCTCACGACACCATGAACGGGATGCCGACGGCGGTCACGACGATGTTGATGACGAACAGCACCACGAACGCGAAGACCACGGTCTCGTTGACCGCTCTGCCGACGCCCGCCGGACCGCCGCCCACCGATATGCCCTTGTAGCAGGCGATCAGCCCGGCCATCAGCCCGAAAAGGGTCGCCTTGATCATCGAGATGACGACGTCGACCGTGTGAGTGAGTGTGGTGAGTCCGGTGACCCACGCACCTGCCGAAACATGCATGAGGAACACCGAACACAAGAATGCCCCGATGAGTCCCGTCGCGATCACCAGCGAACTCAGCGCCAGGGAGACGGTGGTGGCGGCCAGCACTCGGGGAACCACCAGAGCCTGGATCGGGTTGATTCCCATCACCCGTAGCGCATCGAGTTCCTCGCGGATGGTCCGCGCACCCAGATCGGCGCACATTGCGGTGGCGCCCGCGCCCGCGACCACCAGGACGGTGACGATGGGAGCGCTCTGGTCCACGGTGAAGATCGCGCAGCCGGTGCCGGAGAAGTCCGCGGCGCCGATATCGGTGAGCAGCACGTTGAAGAGGAACCCCGAGATCACCGCCCACGGGATTGTCATCAAAACCCCGGGCAGCGTGGATACCCGCGCCACGAACCAGCATTGGAGTAGATATTCACGCCATGCGAACGGCGGCCGGAACATCGACACGAACGTGTCGAGCGTCATGGCGAAGAAGTCGCCGAGCGCTCGGACCGGCTTGGTGACCGATCCGGCCAGCGGGCGTGCGACCGGGTCGGCTACCGGATCTGCTACCGGGCTGGCCGCCCGATCGGTCAGAGTCACCATGGTGTCGCGCACCATCTGGCATTGATGCCGAGGCCTCGGGTGGGGTTGCTCACGCTGACCATCCGGACAGGTCGAGTTGGACGGGTGACATCGGTGAGGGTACGCGGCGCAAGCTGCACATGTCCATAGACAATACGCGCTATTGAAGCCTCGGTATCTGTAAATATCGAAGCAAGATGCCAGTTATGGCTACTGATGTATCTTGCTAGTACCCTAATGATAGGCGCGCTTGAGGGAGATCGAGTGTGGCGGATGTCCGCGGCGTTCGCGCGCTCTGGGCCGGTGCTGACTTCGCCGTCGAATGCGGCGCCGGGCCACATCCCCTCAGTCCGACATCAGCTCGAGCGCCCCCGACGGGCACAGTTTGACCGCATTGCGCACCCGGCGTTCTTCGTCGGCGGGCACCTCATGGGCGGCCAGTACCACGATGCCGTCGGCGTCCTGATCGAAGAAGGCGTCGGCCGCCATTACGCACATGCCGGTCGCCATGCAGATCTCCCGGTCGGCGGCGACCCTCATGAGAAGGCCTGCAGGGTGAGGGCGGAATTCATGAAGTCCCGGAAGTGCAACCAGTGACCGTCGCGCAACGTGATGATGTGCGCGAACTCCGATTCCCATTCGTGTCCGGTGGCCAGCCGCCGGAACCGCTGCCGGCCCCAGGTCGCGAGATCGTCACCTTGCGCGATGAACTTCCACGGCTCCATCTCGACGATCTCGATCGCCTGGCCAACCTTGGCGAAGAATGTCATCGCCTCGTCGATGCCGCGGTAATCGCCCGCGTAGGGGATCTTTTCGGTCCCGTAGTAGGTGATGCGCACGTCGGGGTCGAGGTGGTGCAGCGCGGTATCCAGGTCGCCGGCCGGCACCGCGGCATAGATGGCCTTGGTTGCCTCGATGTTGCGCGACTCCCGTGACTCGGTGGTGACCGTCATGACAGGTGCAGGGGTAGCCGGACAAATGCGTGGGTCAGCAGGCTGGCCGTCTGCTTGGTGCCGGGGTCGTCGGTTAGCGCGATCTTCTGATAGCGATCCAGCACGGCGTTGAGGACGGCGAGCACCTCCAGTCGGGCCAGTGAGGCACCGAGGCAGAAGTGCAGGCCATGCCCCAGCGAGAGCTGCTGGCGAATGTTCGGCCGGTCGATGTCCAATCGTCCCGGGTCGGGGAACACGGCGGGGTCGCGGTTGGCCGAGCCGAAGAACAACGCGACCCACTCCCCCTTGCGGATCAGCTTGTCGCCGACCTCGACGTCGCGCGTGGCGATGCGGAACAGGCGCTGTGGCGGCCCGTCGAGCCGAAGCGTCTCCTCTACGAAAATGTTCAGCAAGGTCCGATCGGCGCGGACGCGTGCCTGCACCTCGGGCTCTCGGGCCAGCGCGTGCAGCAGATTTCCGATCAGGAATGTCGTTGTTTCGCTGCCGGCTACCACCAGCGTCACACAGAACCGGACGATCTCTTCGGGGGTGAGCCGCTGCCCGTCGACCTCGGCGCGCAACACCGCCGAGATGAGATCTTCGGCATCCTCAACGTCATCGCTGGCTTCGCGTTCGGCCAGCCGGGCGGTGTGTTCGGCGAGCCGGGTGGCGAAGGTGCCCACCATCTCCTGGTTGCTCGCCATGCGTTCTTCGGGGGTGAGCGACGAGGACAGCATGAAGGCGTTGGCCCACCGTCGGAACCGCACGTGGTCGCCATCGGGCAGGCCCAGCAATCGCACCATCGCCCGGGTGGGAATCTCGGCGGCGAAGCCCATGACTTCTACGACCCCGTCCGGTGAGCCGTCTTCGGCCCCATCCCGAGAATCCTTTTCGAGATCGTTGAGCAGCTGCGGGATCAGGTCATTGAGCCACCCCTCCAGTCGTTTGACCCGGCGCGGCGAAAACGCCTGGCTGACCAGTTTGCGTTCGACTTCGTGCTTGGGCGGATCGGTGTTGACCAGCATCAGGCTCGGCGCCGACGACGCCTCCTGCAAGGGATCGCGGGACGAGAAGGTTGCCGCGTCGCGCGCCGCGGCAAAGACCTGGTTGTAGCGGAACAGCGCCCAGGCGGTAACCGGTTCGTCGGCGCCCGGGACGGTTCCAGGGGGCCAGTCCCGATACCCCGCAACGGGCGAGAGCCCTCTGAGTTCGTCATAGAGCGGATAGGGATTGGCGATGCCTTGCGGGGTAGTCAGAAGTTCGACGGCTGGCACCGTCCCTGAAACGGTCTCTGTTGACATGTCATCCAGCCTCTGACAACCCCGGTGGCAGGTCGATCCCCCGTTGGGGAGGACTCTTGCCCCCGTAGGAGGGGAGTTTGGGCTTTTCGCCGCGACGGGCCATCCCGGAGAGGACAGTGGGAGGGGTGATCGATGTGGTCGATATGCCCGATCCCCCCGCATTCCCCACGTTGGCCGACGACGAGCACCCCGGCTGGGCGTCGCGTCCGATACGGGAAAGCGATGCCACTCGTCACTATCGGGAAGTGTTCGGCGATTGCAACGTCGATCCCACCGACGACCCCATGGCGGTGGTTGCCGAGGCCATCGACGTCAACGCCGCCGCGGTGCGCCACGCCCTGGAGTCCCTCGGTGACGTGCATGCGGTCAACGCCCTCGAAACGCTGTTGGATTTGTCCTCGCTGGAACGGGAGATGATCGAGGACGGTGCCGCACGCCGCACGCTGGCGCTGTTGCAGGTGCAGGAGGCCTTGAGCAAGCTGCGCGCCGTGGACGACGTCGCGATGATTGTCGACCGGGCGCCGCGTGAACTGGTGGAGTCGTGCGGGTTCGATCGTGCTGTGCTGTTTCGAGTGCACGAAGGCCGAATGGTGATGGAATCGGCCTACTTTGGGGAAGACCGTGAAGGTGCGGAGAAGATGGTCGCCTTCGCGCAATCGGTGGCACCGCTGTTGGATCACATGCTGATCGAAACCCAGATGATTCGCCGGCACGCGCCCGCGATCGTGCGCGATGCCCGCAATGATCCGCGGGTGAATCGACCGATCGTGGACTTTTCGCTGACGCATTCCTATGTGGCGGCCCCGGTGATGCCGACCGGCAAAGTGATCGGTTTCCTGCACTCCGATCGGTTGTACTCCGGGCGCATAGTCGACGAGATCGACCGAGACACGGTGTGGGCGTTCGTCGAAGGCTTCGGATATGCCTATGAGCGAACGGTTCTGCTGGAGCGCATGCGGCGCCAGCACGCCGAGGTGCGCAGTGCGCTTGCGTCCGCGGACGAGGCGGCGCGCGCTCTGCAGGATGCCGATCTGGACCTGCGCAAGATCGAGCCGGTCGAACGTAGCCCCGCGGCAAGGTCGTTGGCCGAGGTGCAGACGCGAGTGATGGCCATGCTGACCCGCCGGGAAGTGGAGGTGCTGCGGCTGATGGCGGCCGGCCGCACCAATCAGCAGATCGCCGACGAACTGGTGATCTCGGCCGGCACGGTGAAATCTCATGTCAAAAGGGTGCTGCGGAAGCTGCATGCGACGAATCGGGCCGAGGCGGCCTCGGCGTACGTCCGGTTGGCCAGCGTTCCCGAAGTTGGTTGACGTCAACCGGTTTCGGGGTGTCCGAGTAGGACGTCGTAGGGTTTTGCTTCGCGTCCGCCGGACAGGTCCAGATGGATCGTCTTGACCTCCGTGTAAGCATCGAGCGCATCGGGGCCCAGTTCGCGACCGACGCCGCTCTGCTTGTAACCGCCGAACGGGAGACGACAGTCGATCTGGTGGGCATCGTTGATCCACACGCTGCCGGATTGGATGCGTTCGGCCATCGCCAGTCCCCTGGCGTTGTCGGACGTCCAGATGCTGGCGGCCAGTCCGTAGTCACTGTCGTTGGCGATCGCGATGGCCTGTTCGTCCCCGTCGTAGCCGATGACCACCAATACCGGGCCGAAGACTTCCTCCCGGGCGATCGCCATGTCGTTGTGCACGCCGGTCAGGATCGTCGGCGCCACCCAGAACCCCTTGTCGAACATTCCGCCCGTCAGTGCCTCTCCCCCGAGCGCCACGGTCGCTCCGTCGGTCTGCGCACCACGGATGTAGTTCAGGATGCGAGTGCGTTGTGCGGCGTCGATGACCGGCCTCAGGTCGGTGTCCCAGTCCCTGGTCGGGCCTACCACGATGGTGGCGGCGCGCTTGACCAGCCGATCGACGAATTCCTGGTAGAGCGTCGTGGGGACCAGTGCGCGGGTGCCGGACTCGCAGACCTGACCCGAATAGGCGAAGCATCCGTAGAGCACACCTTCGACGGCCATCTCGAGATCGGCGTCGTCGAGGACGATCGTCGGGCCCTTACCGCCGAGTTCGAGGGTCACCTGTTTGACGGTGCCGGATGCCAGCCGCATGATCTCGCGTCCGACCGCGGTGGAGCCGGTGAACGCAATCTTGCCCACGTCGGGATGCGAGGCCAGTCTGGCGCCGGCCTCGGGCCCCTCGCCGGGGACTACGTTGATCACTCCGGGCGGTAGTCCGCTGCGTTCGGCGATACGGGCGAACTCGAGTATCGACAGCGGTGTGTGCTCGTCGGGTTTGACCACCACGCTGTTTCCCGCCGCAATCGCAGGTCCGACCTTCCACAGGGTCAGTAGTAGCGGAAAGTTCCATGGCGTGACCGCGCCTACCACCCCGATCGGCTCGCGGTGCACGACACTTTGACTGAGCACCGGGAAGGTCTCGATCGGTGCCGGACGCTGGTAGGCGTAGCTCTCGGCAAGGTCTGCAAAATAGCTGAAATGACTTAGTGCGTGACCGATATGGAATCCAGTGGCCAGCCGGATGGTCGCGCCGTTGCACGCCATCTCCAGCTCGATCAGCTCATCGGTGACCTGGTCGGCCGCGGCGACGATGCGGCGCATCACGGCGGCGCGCTCCTGTGGCGTGGCCCGCGACCAGCTACCGTCCTCGAAGCCGGCTTTTGCGGCCGCCACGGCGGCATCGACGTGCGATGCATCACCGCAGGCCACCGTGGCGACCGGGCTCTCGTCGCCGGGGTCGACCAGCGACAGCCGCCGATCGGAGTCCACCGACTCGCCGCCGATTAACATCGCATGATGCGGAACAGTCACCGTCGTCATCGGGTCAGGCCACCTCGGGACTGTTCGCGATCTTTCTCGGCGATCTTTTCGCGGTAGCTGCCGAACAGCGGTTTGGTCAACGGGATCAGCCGCAGGATCTTTCCGATCGGCCCCTTGGCCTTGACCTGGCCCTTGGCCAGGCCAATGGTGAGATTGTAGTTACCGCGCCAGAATTGGTCGGCGACATCGGCGGGCATGGTCATCGTGACGTCGGGTGTGAGATTGCTCGGGCCGCAGACGACTCGGAAATCGTCGCGCAGTGCGACGGTGAGTTCGCAGTCGGGATTTGTGTAGACCACCCGCATGACGATGTTGGCGGCGCGGAATTTCGGCCCCGACTGTGGGTGGTCGCCGGCATCGCGAAAGACCCCGCCGATGTACTTGTCGATCTCGCTGCAATCCTTGAAGAAGCCCATGATTGGTCCTGCTCCTGCGCGATGTGCGGTGCTCGATGGCACCGGATGCTGCCTGGATGGTGCGTGGATGGTGCTCACGCAATGCAATCACCGGGTCGAGGCCGTGGTCAGCCCCCAACGGAGAAGTCTTGGTGCCCCGAAGGGGGGAAAGCGCGGATTGGCAGCTCTTGGCCGACACCGGTGCAAGTGGGCCGCGCAGTCCCATGGATAGCCGGCATGTCTATAACCGATACGCAATATTAGCCAAGGCGTGGACGTTAAACATCCATGTAATGTCGTTTTAGTATCGGATGATGTATCTTGATAATCCGATGTTATCTGTCGCGACCGGGGTGTTGCGGCCACGACCGGAGGAGCTATCCACATGATCGATGCCAGGCGAGCTGACAACAAGTTTGTCCTGACCCGGCGCGGGACGAAGCCCTAGGCGGTGCTTCTGGCAGGATTTGTAACCCCGATGCGCAAGAAGGGAGTTCGAGTCGATGGACTCCGTCGTCGCGCCCGTTAGGCGCCGGCCGAAGGATCGAAAGCAGCAAATTCTGGAGCAGGCCGTTGGGCTCTTCATCGACCGTGGCTTTCATTCGGTCAAGTTGGAGGACATCGCCGAGGCGGCGGGAGTCACCGCGCGTGCGCTCTATCGCCACTACGACAACAAGCACGCGTTGCTCGCCGAAGCCATCCGGACCGGTCAGGATCAGTACCAAAGTGCGCGCCGACTCACCGAGGGCGAGCAAGAGCCGACACCTCGCCCGTTGAGTGTTGATCTTCCGGACCTGATTGCCGCGGCTGTTGCGTCGCGGTCCTTGACGGTGCTGTCGCAGCGCGAGGCGCGCTATCTCAATGACGCCGACCGTATCGAGGTCCGGCGCCGCATCAACGCGATCGTCGCCGGCATGCGCGAAAGCGTCTTGCTGGAGGTGCCCGGTCTGAGCCCGGCGCACTCGGAGTTGCGGGCATGGGCGGTGTCCAGCACGCTGACCAGCCTCGGTAGACATAGTCTGACGCTTCCCGCCGAGGAGCTCAAAGAGCGCCTGTACCAGGCGTGTATGGCCGCTGCCAGGACGCCCCCGGTGTGCGAGCTGGAGCCACTTGGAACGGCCGCTGGCGGGCGCGACGGGCAGGACGTGCTGTTCTCCCGCTATGAAACCCTGTTGGCCACGGGTGCACGGCTATTCCGTGCGCAGGGCTATCCGGCCGTTAGCACCAGTGAAATCGGCAAGGGCGCCGGAATCGCGGGACCCGGGTTGTATCGCTCGTTCTCGTCCAAGCAGGCGATCCTGGACGCGCTCATCCGCCGCCTTGATGAGTGGCGAAGCCTGGAGTGCATCCGCGCCTTACGCGCGAATCGGCAAGCGGCGCAGCGGCTACGCGGGCTGGTCGAGGGACACGTCCGGATCAGCTTGGACGCACCGGATCTGGTTGCGGTGTGCGTGACCGAGCTGAACCACGCCTCCGGCGACGTGCGGGACGGATATCTTCGGAATCAAGCCGACCGTGACACCCTCTGGATTGATCTCATCGGCGAGCTGGTTCCACAGACCAGTTCGGTCGAAGCGCGACTTTTGGTCGCGGCGGCCATCAGCTTTATCGAGGATGTGGCGCGTACCTGGCATCTCACGCGCTACGCCGCGGTGGCAGACGAAATCACCGAGATCGCACTATCAATCCTGACCAGCCGGTCCTGACTTCGAACTTGGTAGCGCACTGTTTGCGCGGTGGAACGGGAGTGTCGCGACCCTCATCGGATCGGATTCTCTTCGGGTGATGTTTTGGATTGGGTTGGGGTCCTTCGCGATCCAAGTGCACAGGTGGGATCCACACGGTCTCACGAACAATTCGGTCGGCGGGTACAGCTCGGTGCCCTGGTGCATTTCGTGCCTGCCGATCGCCCTGGCCGCGCGGTAGCAACGAGAACACGAACGGGCCAGATGATTCCAGAGGGAGCCGCCCGCCGGGGCCAGACGTCGCGTTGGGTGAATGGCGAGCAGACCCCGGTCAGGCTCGAACGGAATCAGTGTGCGAGCTTGAGGCCGATCACGCTTCCAATGATCATTGCCAAGAACGCCACCTTGAGAAGCGACGCCGGCTCATCCCCGGTGGCCATCGCGTAGACCACGGTGAGAACTGCCCCAATGCCCACCCAGACGGCGTATGCGGTCCCGACCGACAGGTCCCGCATGGCGTAGGCCAACCCGGCCATGCTGACGATGAAGGCCACCAGAAACACCACGCTCGGCGCGGGCTTGCTGAACCCTTCGGACCTGCCAAGGGCCGTTGCCCACACAGCTTCTAGAACACCAGACATGACCAGCACGATCCACGACACGGCGTTTCACCCCGGGCCGTCTTGTCGCACACCGGGTACGGCACCCATCGTCCGGAAGCCTTGATCAAGGCTCTGTCACGAACTTCTCACACCCGCGGTCGGGTGGCAATGTTAGCCCAGTCACCACAGCGGCCCGCGGAACCTGTCAACCGGAATCAGGCACCGTTTCGGGTATTGACAGGGCATCCCGCGCTGGTTGCTTGGGGGCCAGCCACTCGACCGTGAGGTGGTGAACACGCCAAAAGTCAACTCGCACAGGCGCTCCAGACTCACACCGAGAACTGCCTTGTTGTGACCTCTGAAGCCACAGTGGCACAAGGAATTACAGTGACCTGTAGGCGCGCGGCGGTAACGTTGGCCGAGCGGTGGAGGTGCAAACGAACTATGACAACGCTTCTATGAGTTCGCCCACGGTGTGGCTGGCTTCCAGGGGGTGGCGCAGTCTGCCCTTGGGATTGAGGGTGTAGACATTGCGTCTGCCGTCCTTGGACTTGATCAGGTAACCCTCATCGGTCAAGTCCGCCAGGATCGTCTGTACTGACCGCTCGGTGATGCCGATTCGCATCGAGAGTTCACGGGCGGTCAAATGTTCACTGACTGATACGCACAGCAGTACATGTCCGTGGTTGGTCAGGAATGTCCATCCGCGTTCGGAGTCGCTATTGCGCGGTCGGCTTTGCTTCCCGGCCCTGGCAGCGCTCACAATTTCGATGTTACTACACCGAGCTTTCATGTAAATTACTTCGCTAATTCAAATAGACGAAAGATTGCGCGACTTTGCTGTCACGATCACCCTGGCGCGCCCGCGCCGTCTCGCGGCCCGCTCGGCGCCAAGGCTGAAGTCGGCGATCCCGGGTTGGCGGCGCGTCATCGGTGTGGGCGCTCTGGCCAAACTCATACGAAGAACTATTGGCGAAGATGATTTCGTCATATTACCTTCGTAGTAGTCCGATGATGCTCCAGCCCGGAAAGCGAAGCCTCATGAAACCCCACCCCGGCACACGACCGCAGTCGTTGGCCACGGGACACGACGGCCACCCCTCCTCCAAGAGGGTCCTGCTCAGCTACAGTGGCTCACTGGCCTTCATCGCAGGCTTTGTCAATGCGGTTGGCCTGCTGCTGCTGGCCTTCCCGGTCGGCAACCTCACGGGAGTGACAACCCAGCTTGGCATGAACACAGCCAATCCCTGGCTGTATGAGGGTCACATCCTGGCCGCGATCTTGATGGGGTTTTGGATTGGCGCGATCACGGCCGGAGCGATTCTCGGCAATAACCAGCATCCCCGGGGGTCGCACCACGCCATCGTGCTGACCGTGGAGGCGATATTGCTGATGCTCGCCTCGCTCGGTGTGGAGGAAACTCAGGTCAAGGCGGGCATTCAGGCGCTGGGCGTCGAGGAACCCGTCGTGCAGGCCCTGTTTATCGCGGCGGCCCTTGGAATGCAGAACGGCCTGACGTCAAGCTTCCGCGGGATGGCGGTTCGCACCACCCACTTCACCGGCACGGTGACCGATCTCGGCTTGATGCTTGGCCGCGCCCGTCGGGAAGGAATCGAGAGCTGGAAGGCCGCAGTCCTTGCGCTGACCTTGGTGCTCTTCTTGGTGGGTGGCGCCGCCGGCCTGCTGATCGGAACCCGGCTTGGCGGATATGCGCTGCTTCTTCCGGCGGCGGCGTGTGCGGTCTTTGCGGCGACGTATTTGCTGCGTAGCCGGAAGACCAAAGTGGCCACGGCGACAACGGCCGAGAACCCAGCGCGAGACGTCGGCGAAACCGCAACAGTGACCGTGTGAGTGCTGGGCGAGCGACGCTCACCACAGTGCGGCGTTGGTTCCGCCGTCCGCGATCTGGGTTGTTCCGGTAATCATCGACGAATCGTCGGACAGCAGGAACGCCATGATGCTAGCCATCTCCTCGGGTCTGGCCATGCGGCCCTGCAGCCTGGCAATCATGGTGTTCGCGCCCCCCGTTCCTAGGGCCTCGTCGAACATCGCCATCGCACTCTGTTGCATGGGGGTATCCACGAACGCGGGCAACAACGCATTGGAGCGCACATTGGCCGAGCGCAGTTCGGCGGCAGTGACTCGGCTGAGGTGGCTGATCCCGGCCTTCGACATGCCGTACGCCGCGGTTCCGCCCACCCCGATATGGCCCGCCAGTGACGACATGTTGACGATCGCTCCCCCGCCGCGCTCGACCATCTTGGGTGCCGCATGCTTGGTGCACAACCAGGCTCCACGCAGGTTGATGCCGATGACCCGATCAAAGTCCTCGACCGCGGTGTCGAGGATCGGGGCCAGATGAACGACTCCGGCATTGGCGACGAGCTTGTCGAGCCCGCCGAACGATGTGACGCAGGCTTCGACCATGCCGGCGACCTGTTCCTCGGCACTGACATCGACCTGATACCCGACTGCGCCGGAGCCGATTTTTGCCGCTGCTTGCTCGGCCGAAGCGCCGTCGATGTCCGCGCAGAGTACCGCGGCGCCTTCGGCGGCCAGCCGCTCGGCGATCGCGAGGCCGATCCCGGCCCCGGCCCCGGTCACGATCGTGGCTTTGCCGGCCAGGTCCGGGTACCTCACGGGCTAGCCCGCGGCCGCGAGTGGCGTGTCTGCAGGCCCGGCGGCCGCACCAGCCTCGCGAATGGCTCCGAACATCACAAGGCCAAATCCTGGCATGTCGTCGGAGAGTTTGATCGCATACACCCCAAGATCGCGCAGCATCCAGGTCACGGTCTCGGACATGAAGTCAGCGGGGGTCTCCTCGTCAGAGGCGAACAGGCCGCATGCGCGCGGCGGTCCCGGGGGCCGCAGGTATAGGACCACGCCGCTGCCCTGGGCTGACATTGCGCTGAGTGCGCCGTTGAGTTCCCCGCCGCATCGGCACCCGGTCGACCCGAAGACGTCGCCGGTCAGACACTCGATGTGGACGTGCAGTGCCACGGGCACGCCGGAGTCGGGGGCACCGATGATCACCGCCAAATGCTCGCCTCCGGGGTTGGCTGGCCCCAGATCACGAAAGCCGATGACGCGGGAATTGCCGGCCCACGTGGGTAGGGTTGTCTCGGTCAGCCGGATGACCTGCGGTTCGGTCCGTTGCCGATAAGCCAGGAGTTCGGCGATGGACACGACGGCCAATCCGTGTTCCACGGCGAATTCGACCAACTCGGCGCCGTGCGCCATCAGAGTGGGGTTACGGCGAGAGACAATCTCACACAATGCGGCGGCCGGCCGGTGTCCGGCTAAGCGGGCAAGGTCTACGGCGGCTTCGGCGGGCTCGCACTTGGCGAGCACCCCGTGCGGCTCGGCCAGTAGTGGGGCCACGTGCCCGGGCCGGAGAAAATCCGCAGCTTGCGAGCCCGCCGACGCGAGAGCCGCGATGGTGCGGGCGCGGTCGCGCGCCGAGATGCCGGTGCCGGTTGCTCGCACATCGACCGATACCCGATGTGTCGGGTTGTGATGGCACATCGGCGGTAGGTTCAACCGCGCACACTCGGCGCCCGGCAGCGCGACGCGGACATATCCCGTCGTGTGCCGGACGGTGAAAGCGACCAGAGACGAGGTCGCGGCCTCGGCCGCGAAGACCAGATATCCCTGGGCGGCGTGATCGTGGGTGACAACGACGGGGCGTCCCGCCGCTATCGCGGTGATCGCCCGGCGCACCCGGACATCGGTGGTTTTCATCCAGGCTCCGTTACAGGGTGAGCGGCCAACCGGCGGAACCGGCTGCCATGAAAAACCAGTGGCGGTGTCTCGGGATCGGCTCCCAGCGAGCAGATTTCGAGCAATGCGATGGTGTGATCCCCCGCCGGGACCTCGGAGTGCAGCCGGCACTCCAGCCAGGCGCTGGCTCCGAGAACGACCACGCCCCCGCCGGGCAGCTCGCTGTGGAACACCCCGGCGAATCGGTCACCTTCCTTGCGCGAGAGGCTGATACATGCCTCGTCGTGGCCCTCGGCAATTACGCTGACGCCGAGGCGCGGACGGTTGCGCAACTTCGGCCACGTCGTGGAAGTGTTCTGCACGCAGATCGACACCAGCGGCGGGTCGATCGAAACGGAAGTGAACGAGCTCGCCGCCATCCCGACCGGGGCATCGCCGACCATCGCACAGACAGCAATCACACCGGAGGGGAAGCAGCCGAAGGCGTAGCGCAACGCGGCGCCGTCGAGAGGGTCGACGGTCTGCGGAATCATGTCGAAGGTGCAACTCACTGCCGCAGCCCCCCAAGGAATTCGAGTAGCAGCCGGTTGGTCTCATCGGGCGCTTCCTGCTGAATCCAGTGCCCGACGTCGGCCACCATGTGGGTGCCGCGGTAGTCGGACATGACCTCGTGTGCCCGCGCTATGGCCTCGGCTCCCCAGGTGGTGCCGACATCGTATTGACCACCGATGAACAGCGCGGGCGCAGACAGCGGCTTGCCTTCCTGGTCGGCGAGGTCGTGCCAGTCGTTGTCGATGTTGTGATAGAAACTCAGCGGTCCACCGAAGCCGGAGCGTTCGAACTCGCCAGTGTAGAAGTCAAGATCGGCATCGGTGAACCAAGCGGGCATCGTCTCCGGGTAGACGAACGCGTCCTTGAGCCGCGCCCCATCGGCCATGCACAAGGGGCCGGCCCGGATAACGTCGATCGGATCCATGGATGCCAGATCGACACCCGCATCGGCGGCCGCCTTGGTGGCCGCGATCATGCCGTCGCCGGACACCGTGTAGGTCAGCCCGAGTAGCCAGGTCCGCACATCTTCCTCGATCTCGGCGATGATGCCATCCTGAGCGGAGAAGTAGTCCTGATACCAAACCCGGCCTTCGCCCGCCAGCTCGAGGTGGTAGTCATTGGGCCGATGCTCGCCAAAGGGGCTGCCCGGCAAGCCGATCACACCACGCCCGGCGAATGGAACGCTGATCCCCACCACCCCGGCGCATCTTTGCGGATATAACCAGGCGAAGGTCCAAGCGACCGGCGCGCCCCAGTCGTGACCGATAACGAATGCCTTGTCCGCACCATAGGCATCGACGACACCAAGCACGTCACCGACTAATTCTTTGATGCGGTAGGCCTTTTGCACCCGGTACTTCGACGATCTGCCATAGCCACGCTGATCGACGGCCACCACCCGGTAACCCGCGGCGGCCAGCGCCGGAATCTGATGGCGCCACGAGTACCAGGATTCTGGAAACCCGTGCAGCAGTATCACCAGCGGTCCCTCGCCGTCTTCGACGGCATGGATGCGGGTGCCCCGGCAGTTCAAGATCCGATGAGCCTGCGCCATGGTCGCCTTCCTTATCTCAGATCACTCACGGTCACCAGCTGGTCCGCGGGTTCGGCAGGTGCGGTGTGGTTTTCGTAGTTGCGGGCGATCAACGTCTTCTGGCCGGACAGCCTGGTTCGCGCCCATTTACCGATGACGCGGCTGGCGATTCCGGGCTTCATGAACGCCAGCGGCGGTTTGACCAGGTGGACGACGGCCAGAAACTCGCGGTAGGCGTCGAGGTCGTCGTGCACCAGCTCCAACAGCCGATCCATGTACCAGGTGAGCGCACCGAAATAGAACGGGCGTTTCTTGTCGACGTCCTTGAGCCAGTTGAAGCGCAGGTTCTGCTCGCGGATCACGAACCAGGCGGTGTCGGCCATCTTGGCGATCGTTCGGTAGTACTTGCGCGGTAGCTCCCGGTGCGTGGGACCGTATTTGGACAGCGGCAACTGCATCTCCCGAACTTCCTTGAGCGCCAGACTCATGCCCAGCCCGGAAACGGGGTCCGCACTGGTGTAGGCGTCGCCCACCGCCAACAGAGCGCGCGGCAGGTTGCGCTTCTTTTCGTAGTGCAGCCGCAGCATGTTGGGATATCGGAAGTTGTAGATCGGCGAGGCCGGCTGAAGTCCGTCGATGTTCTCTCCGATGACCGGTGACGGCATCAGATCGGCGAACTCGCGAAATTCTCGGACGGTGCGTGGCGGCGAGTAGCAGTTGTAGGCCACCAGTGAGGTGGACAGGATGGTCCGGGAGCTGTCGGTGTAGTACTGCGCGGCGTAGGTGTCTTCGTAGGGCCGGTACGCATAACAGATCACCATCACCTTGTCTTGCCACTGCCGCTCCGGCGGCACCTGGTGTTGCATGGTGGAGTAGAAGCAGTTGATGATGTCCTGCTCGACCTCGGGGGCTCCAATGCCGATGCGCTCCAAGAACTCCGGCACGTGGGTGTTCTTTCCCGAGGCATCCAGGACGAACTCCGCGGGAATCACCTCCGGTTCGCCGCCGTCACCCGGGACGGCAACCCCGATGACGGCGTTGGTGGCGCGATCGAACACCAGGTCGGTGACCTCTGACTCGTAGCGGAAGTCGATGCGCGGTTCGTCGTCGAGTCGACGGCGCACGCACCATTCCAGCAGCGGCCGCCCGGCGCACACGATCTCGATGTCGCTCGTACCGGGTTTCTTCCAGGTTCCGCCCAGCCGAATCCGGTACTGGGCTGCCATGTCGACCTTGAATGCGCCCTCGCGCACCATGTCGTCGACGATGCCGGGGAAGAAACGTTCGAGTTCGATCTGCCCGGCGGTGAGGAGGTGGTGCAGGTGCCAGCCCTGCGCAGCGCCCGGTCTGCCCTCGCGGCGGCGGTGGGCGTCGTCCTTCTCGAGCACGATGACGCGGTCAAAGGTGTCGCTGCAGACCTTGGCCGCGGCGATGCCCGCGATGCTGCCGCCGATGACCACAGCAATACCGCGACCGCTGCGCCGCACCGCGGCGAGATCCAGGGCCGAGTAGTCCAGGCGCGCCGGCGTGCGGCGGCGCGCCGCCCCGCTGGCCGCGAACTTTTCGTGGTAGAGCCCAGCTCGGTGAAAGCCATTGGCCGACAACCAGGTGCGGGTAGCCTCGACCATCGCAGCGGGGCCGCACAGGTACGCGTCGGCGTCGCCGCCGGCCAGCATCGCCTCGTCGAGCAAGTCGGTGACCAGCCCGGTGCGCCCGGACCAGTCGTCGTCGCGGCGCGCCACGGTGACGTGCACCTGCAAGCCCGCAACACGGTGCTCGAGCTGTTCGAGTTCGTCGAGCTTGCACAGATCTTCGGCCGAGGTCACTCCATAGAGCAGACTTACCGGTTGGCCGGGATCGGCCGGCAGACTCTGGGCCATGGCCAGGATTGCTGACAGGCCGGTACCGCCGGCGACCAGCACCACCGGCCGTACAATCGGGCGAAGATAGAAGTTTCCCTTGCTGCCCCGCAACGCAATTCGATCACCCTGTTTGGCGTGGTCCCGCAGATAGTTCGACATCGCGCCGTCGGGCAACAATCGGATGATGAACTCGAGCTCACCACCTCCGTCGGCCGGATGCGCATAAGAGTAGTTGCGCCACTGGTCGCTACCGGGAACCTGCAGCTGGGCGAACTGGCCCGCTCGATATCCGATCGTGCCGGCCATGGCCGAGACATCGACACGCAGGACGGCGGTGCCCGGTGACACCATGTCAACACCGGTCACCACGCCGTCGCCGCTTACCAGCAACGCCGCGTTGTCGTCGACGGGGTACTGCAGTTCGATCTCGCAATCGGACTCGGCAAAGGTCTGGCAGGTGAGGATCTTTCGGGCCGCTCGCTCCACATCGGAGAGGCCCTCGGTACGTCCCATGTCGTACCGGCCGGCGGTGCAGGTGGCCACGCAGGTGCCGCAGATTCCGCTTTGGCATTCGTTGACGATGGCGACACCGTGTTCTTCGGCGACCTCCAGTATCGACTGGTCGGGCCGCACCGGCATGGTCTTGTGCGTTCCGTCCGAGTAGCCGACGGTAACGTGCCGAACTGTCATGGCGGTGCCCTTCTCGCCTTTGGTTCGCTAGACGATCGCGGCTTCGGGCTTTGGAGGTTTGTGGGGTCCCCCCGGCTTCTTGGCGATGCGAGCATTGAGCCGGGGCATGACTTCCTCGGCGAGCAGCCGTAGTGACTCTTTCCATGGCCCCGGGTTCTCCCGGTAGTCGAATCCGAGAACCAACAGGTGACCGAATCCGCCGACCTGGTCGTAGGTGGCTTCGAGTTTGTCGACCACGGTGTCCACCGAGCCGACCACGAAGGTGTTTTCGGCGAGGTACTCCGGGGTCACGTCGTCGTCGGGCACCGAGGGGTTGTGCTTGTAGAACTTGGTCATGCCGAACATTCGGAAGGTCGGCAGGACGTACTCGCGCATGGCTCGCCCCATGGTCCCGTCGACGGCGTACCGGAATGCTTGCTCATCGGTCTCCGCCACCAACACCTCACGCACGAGTCGCCAGTCGCGGCGGTCGGGCGTCCGGCCGCTGCGGGCGGCGCCTTCGAGGACCGCATCCCAGTGGGTCGCGACATACTCGGTGTTCAGGTCCAGGCTCATCGGAAGGTAGCCCCGCTCGCCGGCCAGTTTGAGGGTTTCCGAGCCGGCGCTGAACCCGGTTACTCCGATCGGTGGGTGGGGTTTTTGGTAGGGCTTGATGTGGCGCCTCATCAGACCTTCGAACATCGGCGCAATACCGTTGGCGTTCCAGTACTTTCCGCGATGTTCCCAGGGTTGGTCTTCGGTCCAGATCCGCAACATGATTTCGAGGGCTTCGCGGGTCATCTCGCGATGCTCGCCATTCTTGCCGTCCACGTCATAGAGCGCCCAGTCTCCTGGGATACCGCTGGCTCCAACGCCCAGCATGAAGCGGCCCTGTGCCAGGTGATCGAAATACGCTACGCGATGGGCAAGTTCGACCGGGTGATGATAGGGCAGCAGGTGCGCGCCGGGTGCGAGCTTGATCTGCTTGGTACGCAGCAGCGCCTGGGCCAACAGTAGATCCGGGGCGCAGATCGGCTCCCACGGCACGGTGAAGTGTTCGCCGACCCAGGCTTCGACGTAGCCGAGTTGGTCGGCCAGTTCGATGACGTCGAGGTCCCACTGGGTGGCGTCGTAGAGAGTGCGTTCCGGCGGATGGGCCGGCATGAGGAATATTCCGATCTCCATCATTAACCCTTCTGGTCTGTCCCCGGCCCTGATGTGTGGCGCCGTGATCGCGTCTTCTGTAGGTATACCACAGTACTAGCAAGATACTTGACTGCGCATAAGACCCAATTTGCATGCGAGTTTATGTGTCATGGATCCCCGATAGGCCGTATTGGCTATGGACATACTGGTCCGTAGCCGCGTAACCTCGCACAGATCACCCGTTCAGCGCCCAGTGAGCAGTAAGGAGCCGCCATGAACGTCGCCGGTGTCAGTCCAGTCGATCGCCGGTCCAACGGGGAGCGTGCGGCGCCGGACTTCACATACGTCCGGTACGAAACGATCGACGACGGCCGTATCGCGACGATCACCCTGAATCGTCCGAAACAGCGCAACGCGCAAACGCGCGGAATGCTGGTGGAGTTGGGTGCCGCCTTCGAACTTGCCGAAGCTGACGACACCGTCCGGGTGGTCATCCTGCGCGGCGAGGGGCCCGCCTTTTCCGCCGGGCACGACCTGGGCTCGGCCGATGATGTCCGGGAACGCGCCCCGGGGCCCGACCAGCACCCCACCTATCAGTGCAATGGCGGCACCTATGGCGGGGTGGAGTCACGCAACCGCCAGGAGTGGCACTACTACTTCGAGAACACGAAGAGGTGGCGCAATCTGCGCAAGATCACCGTCGCCCAGGTGCACGGGACGGTGCTGTCGGCGGGTTTGATGTTGGCCTGGTGCTGTGACTTGATCGTCGCTGCCGATGACACCGTATTCGCCGATGTCGTGGGCACCCGTCTCGGCATGTGTGGAGTCGAGTACTTCGGCCACCCGTGGGAGTTCGGCCCGCGCAAGGCCTAGGAGCTCTTGCTTACCGGCGACTCGATCGGCGCGGACGAAGCCCACGCGTTGGGCATGGTGAGCAAGGTATTTCCGGGCGAGGATCTAGCCGATAGCGCGATCGAATTTGCGCGCCGCATCGCCAAGCTACCGACGATGGCTGCGCTGCTCATCAAGGAATCGGTGAACCAGACCGTGGACGCCATGGGTTTCACCACGGCGCTGGACGGGTGCTTCAAGATCCATCAGCTCAATCATGCGCACTGGGCCGAGGTCACCGGCGGAAAGCTGTGCTACGGCACCGTCGAGTATGGACTCGACGACTGGCGGGCCGGTCCGGAGATTCTGCCCGCGACCAAGCGGCGGCCCTGAGCAAGGGAGCGCCGCACGTGGACGTCGCTTACCCGCCCGAGGCGGAAGAGTTTCGCGAGCGGGTCCGCGCGTT
This sequence comes from Mycobacterium ulcerans subsp. shinshuense, assembly GCF_002355775.1. Lineage (NCBI taxonomy): Bacteria > Bacillati > Actinomycetota > Actinomycetes > Mycobacteriales > Mycobacteriaceae > Mycobacterium > Mycobacterium ulcerans. Next base: position 2,814,021 of record NZ_AP017624.1, read on the forward strand.
CTTGGACGAGCACCTGCCGTGCGGCTGGTCGGGGCCCGGCGCTCTGGCGGTGCAGGACCGCAAGGCCTTCGCTGCGAGGTGGCGCCAACTCCTGGTGGCGGCCGGGTTGATCGCGGTGTCCTGGCCCAAGGAGTACGGCGGGGGCGGTTACTCCCCCGTCGAGCAGGTGGTGGTCGCCGAAGAGTTCGCCCGCGCGGGAGCACCCGAGCGCGAGGAGAACGATCTGTTCGGGCTCGATCTGCTGGGCAACACGTTGATCGCCCTGGGAACCGAAGCGCAGAAGCGGCATTTCCTGCCGCGCATCCTCACCGGCGACGATCGCTGGTGTCAGGGTTTCTCTGAGCCCGAGGCCGGCTCGGATCTGGCCTCCGTGCGGACCCCAGCCGTACTCGATGGTGACTAGTGGGTGATCAACGGTCAGAAAATCTGGACATCGGCCGGATCCACCGCCAATTGGATCTTTGTCTTGGCGCGAACGGATCCCGTTGCGCCCAAGCACCAGGGGCTGTCGTTGTTGTTGGTGCCGATGGACCAGCCCGCCGTGGTAGTTCGGCCGATCGTCAATGCCGCCGGACATTCCCTGTTCAATGAGGTCTTCTTCGCCGACGCCCGAACCGGCGTTGCCAATGTAGTGGGCGAAGTCGGCAGCGGCTGGACGGCCGCCATGAGCCTGCTGGGTTTCGAACGCGGCGCGCAGGCGACCACGGGGGCGATCGACTTCGCCCGTGACCTGTCGCGGTTGTGCGATCTGGCCCGAGCGCGGGGCCTGGACAGCGACCCGCGCATCCGAGACCGGCTGGCGTGGTGTTATTCCCGCACCCAGATCATGCGCTACCGCGGCTACCGCAGCCTTACCTGGGCACTGAACGGGGTGTTGCCAGGCGCTGAAGCGGCGATCAGCAAGGTCATCTGGAGTGAATACTTCCAGCGCTATACCGAGCTTGCCGTGGAAATCCTCGGGTTGGACGCGCTCTGCCCCAGCGGCCCGGGCAATGGTGAGGCGCGCGTTGTTCCGCAGGCCGGTACCGCCAACTCCCCTGCCTGCTGGATGGACGAGTTGTTATACGCGCGCGCCGCGACGATCTATGCCGGCAGTTCGCAGATCCAGGGCAATGTGATCGGCGAGCAATTGCTCGGGCTCCCCAAGGAACCACGCCGAGAAGCCGTGCACTGACATGGATTTCCGCTATAGCACCGAGCAGGACGACTTCCGCGAGTCGTTGCGGGGCTTTCTTCGCGATCAGGCCCCACCGGCGCGGGTACGTCAGGTTGCCGCCGTGGGTGGCCATGACAAAAAACTGTGGCACCGGCTTTGCGCCGAACTGGAACTGCCCGCGCTACACGCCCCGCCGGAGTACGGCGGAGCGGGCGGCACGCTGGTGGAGACCGCGATCGCATTCGGTGAACTCGGCCGGGCACTGACCCCGGTTCCCTTCGCCGCAACGATCTTCGCGATCGAGGCGATACTGCGCATGGGTGATAGCGAGCAGCGCAAGGGCCTGCTCAGCGGTCTGCTCTCCGGCGATCGGATCGGGGCGCTGGCGGCGGCCGGACCCGACCTATCGGTGACCTCGGTGCGAGCCGGCCGGCGCGACGGTCGCCCGGTACTCACCGGCGAGTGCGCCCCGGTGTTGTATGGCCATGTCGCGGACCTGTCCGTCGTCCCGGCCGAATCCGACGGTGCGGTGATCCTCTACGTGGTGGACGCCGCTGCCCCAGGGGTCGCCGTCGTCGGACTCCCCTCGTTCGACATCACCCGTCCGGTCGCCAAGCTGCGACTGGTTCGGGCCCGGGCGGAAGCCTTGGCCGCGAGCTCAGCCGACGAGGTAGCCCGACTACTGGACGTGGCCCGGGTGCTGCTGGCCGCTGAGATGCTCGGTGGTGCCGAGGCATGCCTGGATCTGGCGATCGAATACGCCTGCAGTCGCAAGCAATTCGATCGGCCGATGGGCTCGTTTCAGGCCGTCAAGCACCGCTGCGCCGACATGATGATCGAGATTGATGCCACCCGCGCTGCGGTGATGTTTGCGCAGCTGTGCGCGGCCGGCGGGGACGAACTGCACGCCACCGCCCCGCTGGCGAAGGCGCAGGCCGCGGACACCTACGTATTGTGTGCGGGCTCGGCTATCCAGGTTCACGGCGGGATCGCCTTCACCTGGGAACACGACCTGCATCTGTATTTCCGCCGGGCCAAGACGACCGAAGCCTTGTTCGGCAGCAGTGCGCATCACCGGTCGCTGTTGGCCGATCGTGTCGGCCTCTAGCCGGTGAGCGACGGTGCCGATCTAGGTGCCGACTGCTGCCAGCGCCGCTTCGTAGTTGGGCTCTTGCGCGATTTCCGGCACCAGTTCGGTGTAGGAAACTTTGCCGTCGGCGCCGATGACCACGATGGCCCGGGCAAGGAGTCCGGCCATCGGGCCGTCGGTGATGGTGACGCCGTAGGCCTCACCGAAGCCGTCGCGGAACGCCGAGGCGTTTGTCACGTTCTCGATCCCCTCCGCCCCACAGAATCGCTTCTGCGCAAACGGCAGGTCTTTCGACACGCAGAGCACGTTCACTCCGCTGGCGGCGGCACGCTCGTTGAAGGTCCGAACACTGGTTGCGCACACCGGTGTATCGATGGACGGGAAGATATTCAGCACGACGGCCTTGCCGCGGAACTGGTCGCTGCTCACCGTTCCCAGGTCATCACCGGTAAGGGCGAATGCCGGGGCAGGAGATCCGACGACGGGCAGTTCGCCGACAGTGTTGATCGCATTTCCACGCAGGGTTATCTGTGCCATGGGCACAGTCTGCCAAGACCGTCAAAGCGACCCACGATCAGGTCCAGACCGGGCTGACCCGCCGCTGTTGGTGCCCAAAGGACACCTTCAGCATGAATACGAAACCCGCGCTCCGAACGCCTCGACCACATGGGTCGCTGTGACCTCATGGACCATGGTGCTGAACTGTTCGTCGAAGAAGCCCCGATCCTCGAGGTGGGCCTCGATGCGCGGCAAGATATATCGATCGATCGGGCAGTCTTGCAGGATGTGGCTGTCGAAATTGCGTGCGATCGGGCTGGTGTCGCAGGCGCCGAGGAACGGGCACTGCGTGCAGACCGAATCCTTCAGTGCTGTCTCTTCCGCGACAAGGTAGCCGTAGGTGGCGCCATCCACGATGTCCTCGATGGTCGTCTCGGTGATATTGCCGAGGTCCCCATGTTCACGGTAGGCGTCGCAGCTGAGTCTGCCGTCACGGTCGATGACGAGGACGTCGTTACCCAACAGCGCACGGTCTTGGCCCGGGCGCTCCAAGCCCATGCGCTTGAGGATCACGGTGCGCAGATACTGATCAAGAGGATCGACCCGCGGGGTCATACCGGCCGAGACCCACAGGTCGAAGAACACCATCAACGCGTCGAGGATGTCGGACTTGTCGACGGTGACGCCGTTCATCGGACGCGCCGCGGGACCGCTGAACAGTGGGAGCAGTCGTGTCGGCTTCTGGAGCTGGCTGATCTCCTCGAATACGCGCTGAATCTGGCTGACGGTGTGCCCAGCCAACACCGTGATGATGCTGAAGGGTAAGCCCCGGTCCTGCAGACGGCGGATGTTCGAACGTACCGCCGCCTCTGTCCGCTTGCCTCCCGCCGTCAACCGCACGCCTTCGGCGAAATCTACCGAGATACCCAGTTCAACGTCATGTTCTTCGAAGACGTCGAGGTGCTCGTCGCGAACGGAATACAGGTTCGTTTGCAGGACATTTCTGACCCGGCGGCTTTGTAGCCAGTCGCTGGGGAAAACCTCTCTCTGCAATGCGAACACTCGTTCAAAGTATTCACGCGGCAACAGTGTGGGCTCGCCCCCGTGCCAAATGATGTCCACGGGGATGTCGTAGCCGCAGCGCCGGGTCGTCAGATCGGCGTAGTCCCGGATGGCGACTAAAGCGTCCCGCCAGACCGACTCTGACATCCTTGTCGGGTCCGATAGGTGCTCAGGGCTCCGGCGTTGTTGATTAGCAGGCTTGTGAGCTGGGGAATTGTGGATTGAGGAGGTCTAGGCGGCGGTTGGCGGTCAAAGCGGTGATCCGGCAGGCTTCGGCGATGTTGTCGGCGCCGTTGAGGCGGTGCAGATTGATCGCGGTGTTGCGTAGCGTTGCTAGGACCTGTGCGCCGTTTCCGGTATGTGCCCTTTGACGGTCTTCGTCGAAGGTGACGTCGCGTATCCAGTGCAGGCTGTTCTCGATTCCCCAGTGTTGACGCATCCAGGTCATGATCGCGGTAGGGCGGGCGTGCTCGAACGGCAGGCTGCAGATGGCATAGACCACCTCCACGCTGCGCTGGTCGGTGGCGGTGATCAAGCGTTCACGAGTGATCCGGATGATTTGTTTTGCGTAGGGGAAGCCGATTCCTCGTGCAGCGGTGATGATTTGCAGGGTGCGGGTCTCGACACGGCCGTGGCCGCGGGAGTCGTCGGTAGCGGCTGCGGGCACCTCGGCCCAGGGCAGCGCGGTGATACGCGCAAGTATTTTGGCTTGGTTGGACTTGACGATCATCAGGTAGTGCGACTTCAAGGTGGCGCAGATCAACTTCGCGGTGACGACCTGGGTATGCATCGCATCCACGGTGACCAGCCACCGCAAGCTACCCGGCAGCAGCGTGAGCAGGGCACGTACGCAGGGAATTTCATTGCTTTTCTCGGCGACAGCGAGTTGACCGAGCACCAATCGGGCACGGTGGGCGAACACCGACACGAGATGCGTGGCTGTCGCTTTGGCGCGTAAAGCACCACGCAGCATCTTGCCGTCCAACGCGATCGGCACCAATCCACTGGGGTCGCTGCTGGCCACGTGTGCAGTGAAGTAACTGCCCATCCTGGCGTTGAGGTCGGCGGGGTCTAGCCGAGACAAAACAGCGCGGAAGGTCTTCTCACTGGGCCGCCGGAACCGGACCCCTAATTGGGCCAACACATCATCGGGAGCGGTGGCCGCCCATGTGGCAAAACCAGCATAGCCGCGCATCCCCGCGGCAGTGGCCAGAACCGCGATCGCCAACAAAGCCATCAGCGAATACCTCCGACCGCGTGGGTCCCTCGGGTCTGGCACCGAGGCCAACACATCGAGAAACTCCGATCCGATGAGCTCGCTGCGCTCACCAGGACTCCAGCGGTCGAACACCTCTGGAACCGACGACACAGGCAATACTGAAACGGTAGGCACGGGCAACTCCAGACCAACGACGAACAGTAACCAACTCGATCGTTCTCCAGATAGCCCGTGCCTACACTCCGGCCCCAATAGCGCGGCACCAAAGATCATCAACCCAGCTCACAAGCCTGCTAATCAACAACGCCGGAGCCCTGGGGACCCTGGGGAGCTGCAACTGCGCCCACCGGTCGTTGATGACACCGTCGGGCACCTGGTTGTAGTAATGCGCGAACAACTCGGCCAGGTTCGACTTGGGTGGGTAGCCGATGTCGTTCCACAGCACAGACGGCTGGTACCGGTTGATGAGCTCGCGGATGTGATTGTCGGCGTACTGCGCATACTCGTCGGTCTGTACGAGCGAGGATGCCATCCCCGGTAGGTCGGTGATGACGGTCGGGTTGAACGTCCAGTCGTAGCCACCCGAGTAATAAAGGCCCATCTTCATGCCCCGGTCGCGGACCGCGCTGGTCAGGTCTCCGACCAGATCGCGGCCGGCATGCCAGGAGTCCTTGTGCGGGTAGGGATGCCGGCTGGGCCACATGGTGAATCCGTCGTGGTGCTTGGTGGTGAGCACCACGTAGCGGGCGTTGGCCCGGACAAAGAAATCGGCCCAGGAGTCGGGATCGAACTGCTTGACCGCCTTGATGAACATCGGCTTGAAGTCGTCGTAGGTGAAGTTGGAGCCGTAGGTCTTGAGGTGGTACTGCTGCGACGGGCTGCCGGGGATTCCGATGGTGTTCTGGTACCACTCGGCATAGGGGTTGTGCTTGAGCCAGTACGCCGGCCCCCTGGTGGCCATCAACTCTTGGGTGTCGGCCTCGAGTGGGGCCCACCCCGGCACCGAATAAAGACCCCAGTGGATGAAGATGCCAAACTTCGCGTTCTCAAACCAGTCGGGCACACGATGGGTGGCGACCGAGTCTTTGGTCGGCTGGTATTCGGGCACTCCCGCACCCTACTAGCACTATCGGCATCGTGCCTGGTCCCATCGTGGTTGTCGGCGGTCACCCCGCGCTGCGGCGCCGGCCATCAACAACCCCGATGTGTGGAAACTCGGAGGGCTTGAAATATACCCCTATGGGTATTTGTTGAACGGGCTGAGATACGCGAAAGGATCATCACGATGACCATCCCCGACACCCCGGCCCCAGCCGCAGTCATGCCACGAATCGGCGATCCGGCTCCGGAGTTCACCGCTGTCACCACACAGGGGCCCATCAATTTTCCGGCCGACTATGCGGGCAAGTGGGTCATCTTCTTCTCTCATCCGGCCGACTTCACCCCCGTATGCACAAGCGAGTTCATCACGTTCGCGTCGATGCAGCAGCAGTTCGCGGCCTACAACACCGAGTTGGTCGGACTGTCCGTGGACGGGCTCTATAGCCACATCGCATGGTTGCGAACGATCAAGGACAAGATCAGTTTTCGCGACATGCACGATGTGCAGGTCAACTTCCCGCTCATCGAGGACGTCTCGATGGAGATCGCCGGCAAGTACGGGATGATCATGCCTGGTGAGGACTCGACCAAGGCCGTACGAGCGGTGTTTGTCATCGATCCCACCGGCACGATCCGGGCCATCATCTACTACCCGCTCAGCCTCGGCCGCAATTTCGACGAGCTCCTTCGTGTGATCAAGGCCCTGCAGACTGCCGATCACTACGACGTCGCGACACCGGCGGACTGGCGCCCGGGTGACCCGGTGATCGTGCCCCCCGCGGGCTCGTGCGGCACGGCGAAAGAGCGCATGGAAGGTCAGGTCGACGGCGTTGAATGCGAAGACTGGTTCTTCTGCACCAAGGAACTCAGTGCTGAGACCGTCGAGTCGGCGATCACAGCCGGCGCCCAACCGTGACGGGCGCCGGCATCGGTTCCGAAAAAGCCGCGGGCCAGATGGGTGAGACGACCATGGACGAGTCAGCGAAATGCCGAGAGCCAGCCGGCCCGCGCCGGAGCGGGAGCGCTGCGGCCCCCGCGAACGCAACGACCCCCCCCGCGCGCGCCGAGTCGGCCAACATGTCGGGAAGTACCCGACGATGACCCCTATGACTTGGGGTGCCAACCCGCTGCCGAGCTGGGTCCTGCGCCGTCCGTCGCCGACTGAGCACCAAGCGGCCCTAACTCGGCATTGGCGGCGTTCCTCATTCGGCGACGGGCACGGGCTGCGGCTAGCCGGATCCCCCGGATCCCACAGCTCCCAATGGATTTGCGTCAAAAGGGATCTGAGGGCTACTGGCAGGTCCGCCGAGGGGCTCAGTGGCCGGCGCCGGCCAGGCCTAGCCGCGTTCCCGCAGAGTCACCGCGGCGTTCTTGGCGTCTGTTGCCAAGGTCTCGGTGTCGGCGGTGCGCAACTCGCCGTCTTCGACGACGGTGTTTCCACCCACCAGGAGTAGCCGCAACGGCGCAGGCGGACCATAGATCAGCGCCCATACCGGGTCTTCGACATCGGAATGGCCGAGCCCGTCCAGCTGCCAGAGTGCGATGTCGGCCAGCTTGCCGACCTCGAGGGACCCGAGGTCTTGGTCGCGGCCCAGGCACCGGGCGCCGCCAACGGTCGCCATCCACAAGGCCTCGCGCGCGTCGAGCGCCTGCGGGCCCAGTCGGAATCTGGCCGCCAGCGCGGCCTGGCGCATTTCGTTGGCCAGCCCACGGTGTTCGGCGCCGGCGCCGTCCACGCCCAATCCGACCGCGACATCGGCGGCCAGCAGTTCGGGGATCGGGGCGATCCCCGCGCCAAAGCGGCCATTGGAGGTCGGGCAGTGGGCTACCCCGGTTCCGGTAGCGGCGAGCTTGGCGATGTCGCCCTTGGACAGGTGCACGCAGTGCGCCATCCAGACGTCACTTCCCAGCCAGCCCAGCGATTCCACGTAATCAATTGGCCGGGAACCGAATTGGGCGAGACAAAACTCGTCTTCTTCGACGGTCTCCGAAAGATGAGTGTGCAGCCGCACCCCAAGGTCGCGGGCCGGCAGCGCGGACTGCTTCATCAATTCACCGGTGACCGAAAACGGTGAGCAGGGAGCAAGGGAGATCTGCACCATCGAGCCCTTCGTGGGGTCGTGGTGCTCGCGTACGGCGTCTTGGCAGGTGGTCAGGATCGTGTCGATGTCTTCGACGGTGTGCTCCGGCGGGAGTCCCCCCGATGCGACGCCGAGGTCCATCGAGCCGCGGGTCGGATGAAAGCGGACGCCGATGCGCTTTGCTGCGGCGATCTCCGCGCCCAGCATGTCTCCCCCGGCATGCGGGAAGACATAGTGATGATCCATGGTCGTGGTGCAACCGGTCAGGGCGAGCCCGGCCAGCCCCGCGCTGGCGGCAGCGAACTCCAGCTCAGCGTCCAGGCGTCCCCACACCGGATACATCTCGGTCAGCCACTGAAACAAGGTCCCCTTCTGGGTGTAACCACGGGTGATCCACTGATAGAGGTGCTCGTGGGTGTTGACCAATCCGGGAGTTGTCAGGCAACCGCGTCCATCGATGACAGTTGCGCCGGGGACCTCGGGCGCGGGTCCATCGCCAACCGCGACGATCAGATCGTCCTCGACGATGATGTGGCCTTCGGAGAACTCGGCGGCCTTGGGGTCAACGGTTGCTATGGATACGCGGTCGATCACGAGTTTGGGTACGCGACACTCTAACATCAGCGTGAGCAAAATGGTTGACATGGGAGGGGTCTACGTAACGTTGACACGACCAGCTCGAACATGCTCCAGCGGTGCACAATTGGTTCGGCCGTACCAATTTGGATTCCAATTTCGGATTGTTTTCCGGTCGTCGTGGCGCCATCGCGCTAGGGTTGAGCCGAAGTTCACCGGCCTGAACCGATTGTTGTTGGCGGGAACAGTTGTTGACGGGAACAAACGATGACACCTGAGCGGTCCGTGGCCATGGCGATTCGGCTGGGCGGTGTATCGGTTGGCGCCGGCCGGGCAGGCGGGCACAACCACGAGTTGCGATATTCCGACTCAACCCCAGGCGATGTCCGGGGCCGTAGCGCGAACGAAGGCAGCTGTTGATGGGACAGAAGGCGCCCGGCGGCGACCGGTCGGGGTCCTACCGTGCGGTCGCGCCACGTGACAACGCGGTGACCGTGATCATCGGTCAGGCAATACATTCCGGTCGCGAAGACGACTACGTCGCTTGGCAGCAGAAGCTTCACAAGGGGCTTTCGCACTATCCGGGCTACCTCGGCTCCGAGCTGCGGCCACCCGGCGGGGCGCAGTCCGAGTGGATTGCCGTCTATCGCTTCGATTCGGCTCCAAACGCGAAAAGTTGGTTGGACAGTTCCAGCCGCCAGCTCATGGTCAGTGAGGCGGCGGGGATTTTTGCCGGACCAGCCAGCTGTCAGGTGATCGCACGCAGTACCGAGGCTGATGACGCGCTGATGACCGTCGTTGTGTCGCACCGGGTTCCCGAAGAACGGGTGGATGAGTTCCTGGCTTGACAGAAGGACATCGTGGCAGCCGAAAGCAAGTTCGCGGGCTTTCGCGGTGCCGAGATGTTCCGCCCGGCCGCTGGCATCCAAGACGAGTGGACAATCTGCTATCGATTCGACACCGCCGAGCATCTGGATGCCTGGCTGACGTCGGAGGCGCGCAAGCAGCTCATGCACCACCCGCACTTCCGGGACTACAAGATGCGCAAGATCGATCAGTCATTCGGCAGCTGGTTCGTACTCGGTGACGAGACAGCCCCGCCACCTTCGGATTTCAAGACTTCGGTGGCGGTGTGGTTAGGGCTCTACCCCACCGTGGTGTTGTTGACGATGCTGCTCAGTTCGCTGCGCATGCCACTGTGGTTGGGGATGCTGGTGGGCAACCTGTTGTCGAGCTTTGTGATGAGCTACATCACCATGCCCTACTACAGCATGCCGATCATCGGGTGGTGGCTCAGGCCGAAGGCCAGCGCTCGTCAGCCGCGTACCAACGTCGGCGGAATGCTGTTGGTGGTGCTGGTCAACGGGGCCTGGGCCGTGGTGTTCTACCTGGTTACGGTCCGGCTTTGGCACCCATAGGCTCGCTATTGCTTTAGCCGGCAACGCATTCAGGTCTCACCGATCTGCCGGTCGTGGCAAGCTGGCGCGGTGACGATGGTCGAAGCGGCGAAGATCGCCTTTCAGTTGAGCCTGTTCGTGGTGATCCTCGGCTACGGGTTGACAGCACACTTTTCCGACGTGCTTTATGTGCTGAGACGCCCGGGTCTGCTGGCCCGTTCGGTGTTGGCCGTGCTGATCGTTGCACCCGTGCTAGCAATACTGCTCGTTCGCTTGCTGGAGCTGCGTCCACAAATTGCGATTGCGCTTGTCACACTGTCGTTGTCACCGCTGCCCCCGTTGTTGCCGCGTCGCGGAGAAAAAGCGGGCGGGCACGTTCAGTACGCCCTGGGTCTGGTCATCATCCTCGCCGTCCTCGTCGTTCCCGTGCTAACCGTGGCCGCGATGTTGCTCGATGACATCTTCGGGCGCCAACTCGTCTCCAGACCCGGGGCCATCGGAGAGCTGATGGCCATATCTGTGCTGGTCCCGCTGGGCGCCGGGATGGCGATCAGAGCGCGCTGGCCGGATGCGGCAACCCGCATCGCGCCACCCATCCAGCGCGCGCAGAAGTGGGTGCTGCCGATCGCAATGATTGCGCTGCTGATCTCAGCTGCGCCCGAGATGTGGAAGCTCATCGGTGAATCGACCTTGGTGGCCATGTTGGCATTCATCGCTGGCACCTTCGCCATTGGTCATCTCTTGGGCGGCCCCGACCGGGAATCGTCGACGGTGTTGGCGTTCGCCAGCAGCTGCCGCCATCCCGCGACCGCGTTGGCGATCGCGTCGGCCAATTTTCCCAACGCTGACGAGCGCGCCGCCGTGGCGCTCTACGGTTTGCTCACCGCGGTGTTGGGGATGCTCTATACGTTGTGGACGCGCCGACGCGCGGTCACCTCACCATCGTGACTGGCCGTCCGTTGGCGCATCGCTGGGCTGCGGGATCTAGATCACCCCGAGGCCGTGCAGGGCCTTGAATCCGAACCAGATCCCAAACCCCAATCCCACCACGATCATGATCGGTCTGTCGTTGTCCTGCAGCCAGCGCTGGATCCGGTCCAGCAGGGCGCGCGACTGATCAGGGAACAGTGCGGCCATGGCTACCACGAGCAGATTTGTACTCAGGGCAAGCAACACGAAAAGCACGTAGGAAGCCATGTTGCCGACTCGTGGCAGTCCCGCGTTGCCGATCACGCTGATCGCCGCCAGCGTGAAGACCCACGATTTCACCGATACGGTCACCAGGCCCGCGCCGATGAGAAACGCCCTGGTGGGTGTCGCCGACATCAGCATCGCCATCCACTTGGGCGGTGGCGCCTCCGGGTCGTTATCGTCGAAGAACTCTCGGGCCGCGGTGACCAGAAATATCAGCGCCACGATCAGAAGGACGGTCGACACAATCCAGTGGTGCGCGTGGTTGGGTGCAGAGCGGCGAGCTCCCCAGTGCAGGATGGTGCCGAAGACCAGGCCCTGCAGTAGACGTGTGCAGCCATGGCCGGCGATCCAAGCGCCGGCGGTTCGAGTACGCGCGGGCGTGCCCAGCAGCATGATGGTTATGGCAAGTTCGATCGGTTCCAGCAGACTGCCAAGAATCAACGGCAGCAGGCTGCTCCACATGGCGGACACCGGGTGAGAATAACCAGCCGGCGCGCCGATGGGGCCAAACCTGGCGCCGGTGTCCACGTTCGGTTGTGAAACTTGAGCCACTAACGATGCGAGCGCTTCAGGCAGCACGGCAACGCGGTGGGTGCGTTGCCGCTGATCACCGACGGGTGCGGTGTAGGCCACCGACCAGCGCGATCTATTGGGAGCCCAGTGCCGCGCGCATCTCGATGTCGGAAAGGGCGGCGGCAAGGTCGGCCGGACGCGGGCTCACACTGGCATCGATCCGGTGGATACGGCCGGTGAACGGGAAACTGTGCTCGTAGGGCGCGACGGGTGAGCCGGTGTCGAGTCCAACATCGAGGGTTTCTCCGCTCATTGAAAATCGGAACGGAACCGTCTGCTCAACGCGTCCGCTGGTCACCGTGGTGCCGTCGACGAGCAAGGTGACCAACGCGCCCTTCCCCAGTCCCCCGCCGTCGTAGTCGAACGAAAGCGCCAGGGTTATCTGGCCCTCGGGAAGCGGATCGGTGGCGGCGACCGTGGTGAGTTCGTGGCCCAAGTAGTTGTAGGCGAACGTGGGGATGCCGTCTTGCAGATACAGGCTCCACCCGCCCATTGACCCACCGATGCAGATGACCACCCCCTGGGCGCCGCCGCGTGGGATCTGCAGCTGCGCCCGCAGTTCGAATGAGGTGCTGGTGTAGGGCAGCGTCGAGGTCTCGGGGATCCGCACATGGCTGGGGTAATAAGTAGCCGAGGTGCGGCCGGCGAGCAGGTTCGGCCGGTTAGCGGGCAGCGCGCGGGCCAGCGTGGCGTCGCTGAGCGGGTAGACGTCGTACTTGCGCGCTTCGGTGTCGAACACGGCCTGCAGCTCGGCGAGCTTGTCCGGGTATTGCTCGGCGAGATCTACCCCCTGGCTGAAGTCGTCGGCGAGGTGATAGAGCTCCCAGCGCTCGGAGTCGCCGAAGGGGTTGGTTCGCTGGGTGCGGACCCGCGGCAGCCGGCCATGGAAACAGGACGCGATCCAACCTTCGTGATAGATGGCGCGATTGCCGAAGATCTCGAAATACTGGGTCCGGCGTCGGCTGTGGGCATCGGCCTCGTCGAAGGAGTAGCGCATGCTCACACCTTCGATCGGCTCCTGCTCGATACCGTTGACGCGCTCGGGCATCTCGATTCCGGCGGCCTCCAAGATCGTCGGAACGACGTCGATGACGTGGTGAAACTGGCTGCGCTGCTCCCCCGCGCAGGTAATCCCGCGGGGCCAGGAGACGGCCATCCCGTTGCGAGTTCCGCCGAAATGGGATGCCACCTGTTTCATCCACTGAAACGGTGAGTCCAACGCCCAGGCCCAGCCGACGTTGTAGTGGTTCTCGCAGCGCGCCGTGCCGAAATCGGCCAAGTGGGCCAGCAGCCATTCGGGGTCCTCGGGCAACCCGTTTTGAAACGAAGGAGAGCTCCAGGCGCCGTGCACCGTTCCTTCGGCCGAGGCGCCGTTGTCGCCGCAGATGTAGATGAACAAGGTGTTTTCCCACTGCCCCAGGTCGTCGATCGCATCGACGACACGGCCTATCTGGGCATCGGTATGGGCCAGAAAACCGGCATAAACCTCCATCAGGCGACGCGCCACCGGCTTGTACCGATCGTCGTAGTCCGCCCAGGCCGGAATTTGTTCGGGTCGTGGTGTTAGTTGGGTCCCGGAGCCCTGGGGTCCCTAGAACGGTTGCTGTTTGACCGGCACGGTGCGGGCCTGCCCGCTCGCACCACGGCCCTATCGTGGTTGCCGTGGGCCCTTCACGGAAGCGAGGCAGGCTCGCGGCCGGTGCGGCATTGGTCGCGGTGACGGCACTGTTCGGAGCCGGCTACCCGCTGTGCGGGCGGCCATCGGCAGAGGTCGGATGCGCCGGCGGCAGGCCTGTCACCAGGCCCGTTGATGAAGGCGAGCGGGTGATCGTGGACTACTTCAACGCGGTCAACGACCGCGACTACGGCGCGGCTTGGGGGTACCTGGGCCGGCCGATGCGTGCGATTTATGGCGCAACATCGCCGGATCACGACCGAGACGGGCTGGCGCAGTTCTCATTACGCATGGACCAACGTGTGAGGTGCGTGCGGGTCACCGAGATCGTCAACGTCGGAAGCGCCGACCCGCAGATGTCTGCATCGATGGGTATCCAGTGGTATCGGGTGAAACTTGATGCCGAATACGTCGCCGCGGCCGGCGCATTGCCGGCGTTCTACAAGGCCAGCGCCGATCCGCACGCCGGGGCGCCACCGCCGCTGATCATGGGGCAGGCGACGAGTCTGTGAAAGCGCACGACCGCATGCCGGTGCGAAGTTCAGCACCGTCGGCTCGACCAGCCGGGGCCGCCTTGGGCGCGGTAATGCCACCATGGCCGTATGCGAATCAGCGGTACCGGCGTCGGGAGATGGGCAGCAATTCTGTTGTTGGCGAGCACGGCGGGGTGTGGCGATGGGCCGGGCGTTACCACCGGAGAGAGCTCTCCGGCGCCAACCGGCACCACGATTTCTACGCCCACACTGCCGACTCCCAGTAATAATCTGCAGCTGGCGAACGCGGCCGACTACTTCTTGGACACCGGCAACGCTCGCGCGGGCTACTACTTCGAGTCGCCCAGCGGTCGCTGGCGTTGCGCGATCCTGCCCCATGTCCAGGCCGGTTGTCAGTCTGCCAGTGGTTCGGCGATCGGGATCCACGGTGCGCCAGACACGGTGACCAACTCCGATGGGACTACCGACGCGCCGAATGCGATCGTGGTCGAGGAGACCGGTGAGGCGCACTTCGCCGTGCTGAGCAAGGCACAATCCTTTGCGACCGTTGAGCCGGCGAAGGTTCTGCCCTTCAACGAAGTCCTCGATGCGGCCGGTTTCCGGTGCAACTTTCAGGAATCCGTCGGTGTCTCCTGTGCAAGTGAAGCGAGCGCACAAGGCTTCACGTTTTCCAGCGACGGCTACACCCTGCAGTACACGGACATTCGGCCGTGATATCGCTGGTGGTGCGAGATGCGTTGCGGCCCCCGGAATATTCGGTTGCCCCGGCACACGTCGGTGGCAACAATCGCTGGATGGTCGACCCACCGCTATCGGATGGCACGGTCACGCTCTCGCCGTTTCGTCCCGATGAGGTGAGTGCGCACGTCGCCGGCCAAGACGAGCTGACAGCGCGCTGGCTCAGCGGCGGGGTGGTGACCCCGCACAGCGCGGCGGCGTACTTCGAACACTGCCGTGACCAATGGGCTACCGGCGGACCACTGCGGGCCTTCGCGATCCGAGTGGGGCCGCAGCAGGTTCCGGCGGGGACGGTCGACCTGCGATTTGCCGGTGAGGGACTGGCCTTCGGCGAGGTCAACGTCGCCTACGGCCTCTACCCGGCCTGGCGCGGGCGCGGCCTGGCCACCCGCGCGGTCGACCTGGTGTGCCGCTATGCGGCACAGCTGGATGCCACCGTTGCGGTGGTCAAGGTGGAGCCGGAGAACTCGGCTTCGGCGCGGGTCGCGCTGCGGGCTGGCTTTGGCCGCACCAGCCGGATCCGCGAGCCGGACGGAAACGTCTTCGACCGCTACGAGCGCACCCTCAGCAGGGGGGTTTGGGTCAGGATCGCCGGCGAGGCCGATATCGACGCGGTGTTCGAGATCCGCACCAGTGTCACCGAGAACCATCTGTCGCTCGAGCAACTCGCCGAACTCGGCATCACCAAAGAATCGGTGCGAGAGGCCATGCGCGCCTCGCCGTGCCTGTGGGTCGCAGATGTCGACGGGGTCACCGCGGGTTTCACGATGGCCGATGCGACCGCCGGCAGCGTGTTCGCCTGCTTTGTTCGACCGCAGTTTCAGGGTCGCGGTGTGGGAAGCGCGTTGATGCGGCGCGTGGAAGCAACGCTGTTTGAACGGCACGCGGCGATCTGGCTGACTACCGACGGCTCGAGTCGTGCCGCCGGCTTTTACCGCAAACTGGGCTGGAGCGCGGCCGGGGATCTACCCGACGGCAGTATCAGGTTCGAGAAGCGGCTGAGAGCTCCCGCCGCCAAGATGCACGCCGACGAGGTGGACATCGACGCATCGCTGGTCCGGCGGCTGGTGTCCACCCAATTCCCGCACTGGGCGGACCTGCCGCTGACACCGATCGACTCGGCCGGCACAGACAACGCCATGTACCGGCTCGGAACCGACATGGCGGTTCGGCTTCCGCGGATCCACTGGGCGGTGGCGAGCCTGCGAACCGAGCAGCGCTGGCTCGGTCGAATCGCCCCGCAGCTGCCCGTTGCCAGCCCGGTCCCAGTGGGGCTGGGTGCCGCGGCGCAGGGGTTCGCTTGGCCGTGGTCGATCTGCCGTTGGGTCACCGGTGAGAATCCGAAGGTCGGCCAGCTTGTCGATCCCATCGGACTTGCTCGGGATCTGGCCGACTTCATCGGCGCCCTGCGCCGCATCGACCCCGCAGGCGGGCCGGACGCGGCGCGGGGAAAGCCCTTGGCCGAGCAGGATGAGCAGGTCCGCGGCGCGTTGGCGATGCTGGACGGACGCCTCGACGTCCATGCCGTTACCGTCGCGTGGGAACGAGCGCTGCGCATCCCCGGGTACGCGGGGCCGCCGACGTGGTTCCACGGCGACCTGTCCCCGTTCAACATCCTGACCGTCGACGGCCGGTTGGCGGGGGTGATCGATTTCGGCTTGATGGGCGTGGGCGACCCCAGTGTCGACCTCATCCCCGCGTGGAATCTGCTGTCCGCGCCGGCGCGCGAGCAGTTCCGCACCATGCTGCGGGTAGACGCGGAAACCTGGGCACGCGGTTGCGGTCGGGCTTTGTCGATCGCCCTCGTTGCCCTTCCCTACTACCAGACCACCAACCCTCAGCTGGCCGGCAGTGCCCGCCATGTCATCAGCGAAATCCTCGCCGATCAGCGGCGCAGCGGATCGCTTGGCTCGTGGTGAGTGCTAGTGCACTCCCAATACCCCGCCGACGTATTGGCCGCGGCATGCCCGCCGAGCCAACTTGCCGCTGGTCGTGCGCGGAATGGCGCCGGCGGGAAGGAAACGCACTTCGGCCACCGCCAATCCATGGCGGTTTGCCACCGCGGCGCGGATGGCTTGGATCGCGGGCTGTGGATCGTCGCGGCTGGTTCCGGCCGCCCGTTCGGCGATGACGACCAGCTGTGGGCTGGTGTTGTGGCTATCCGAATCTTGGGCCGTAGGCAATTCGTTGGCGGGTGCCGCGAACGCTGTCACATATCCCCGCCGGACCATGGGTGAGGCCTCGGCAACGGTGGCCTCGATGTCCTGGGGATAGTGGTTGTGTCCATCGATGACGATCAGATCGGCGATTCGGCCGGTGACATACAGTTCGCCGTCGAGGTAGACGCCCAGGTCACCGGTTCTTAGCCAGGCGCCGTCGACCGCGGCGCCGGCGGCGTGGCTAGCTTCGTCGAGCTGCGAATGCAGCTTGGCGCCAAACACCCGCTCAGTGTCTTCGGGCCGTCCCCAGTAACCGCGACCGACGTTGTTGCCTTGCAGCCAGATTTCGCCGACTTCGCCGTCACGCAATTCGGTGCCGGTATCGGGATCGACGATCACGGCCCACAAGCTGCGGGCGACGCGGCCGCAGGACACCTGAAGCACCGCGTTGGGTGCCTCGGCGGCCACGCGTACGGCGTGACCGGCGCCCAGCTGTTCGCGGTCGAGGTAGACGACCGTGGGCTCAGCGGCATGGTCGATGGTTGCCACCAGCAGCGTCGCCTCTGCGATCCCGTAGGAGGGTTTGAACGCTGTGCGCGGTAGCCCGTAGGGCGCGAACGCCTTGTTGAACGTCGTGACGGCATCGATGCTGACCGGCTCCGAACCGATGATCAGTACGACATTGCTCAGATCGACGTCGTCGCCGGGTGTGAGTAGACCACGCTGGGCCGCCCATTCGTAGGCGAAGTTTGGCGCCGCGGTGACCACGCGTCCGGTGCGCGATCCAGCCGACAAGGCATGGATCCATCGTTGCGGTCTGCGGACAAACACGGTTGGCGACATGAGCGTGGAGTGCCCGCCGTACACCGCGGGAAAGCCAATCATGGACAAACCCATGTCGTGGTACAGCGGCAACCAGCTGACGCCATGCGTGTTGCGGTTCAGCAGATCGATGGACAGGATCATCTGCACCAGGTTGGTGCCCACGGCACGGTGGGTGATCTCCACACCGACCGGTGGACGTGTCGATCCGGACGTGTACTGCAGGTGCGAAACGGCATCGATGTCGAGCTCGACCGGAACGAAAGACTCCCCCGCCGAATCCGGCACATCATCGATGGTGATGATGTGCGGCCTGCGTAGGTGGGAAAGGTTCGCCAGAAACTCCTCGATGGCAGGCTTTGCCGCGCCGGTGGTGAGCACGACCGTCGGTTCCGAGTCGCGCAGCGCGGTATCGAGACGTTCAGCGTGGCCGGGGAGTTCGGGTGCGAACAGCGGTACCGCGATCGTGCCCGCCTTGATCGCCGCATAGAACCCGGCGACGTAGTCAATGCCCTGTGGCGCGAGAATCGCAACCCGATCACCGTCGCCGGCGAACTTCTGCACATGGGCACCGATGGCCTGCAACCGGACGCCAAATTCTGACCAGGTGACCTCCAGGGCGTGCCCCTGCGCCGTCCGATTGTGGTCCAGGTAGCGATACGCCACCGAGTCGCCGACATTGGCAATGTTGCGTTCAATGAGAGAGATCAGCGTGGTGCCCGGCGGCAGCTCGATGTTGCCGCCGGCATCCAGGCAGTCCTCGATCTCTAGCAGGCCTTTTGGAGCTGCGGAGTCCTGCCGGGAACCGTCATTCATAACCGCAGTCTAAGCAACCGCGCAGGTCTGGCACCGCAAGCACCTTGTGGCCTCGGCCACCCCGGCGACGCACCGATCACCCCTTGGCTGGCCTATCGGTCCACTAAAGTCCGTGCCTAGCGGGCCCGTCGACCGGCTCGAGGCAGGGGTATCCGTGGACTCAGGAGACTGCAACCCCGCGGCCACGACTCGCGATGCGGCATTCGCGCGCGTGCTCGCCTACCGAGACCGAGCGCGGGCCAAGCCGATGGTGCTTCGCGTACTGCTCGCCGTCTTCGGTGCGGCGCTGCTGATCGCATCCGTACCTCTCATGGTGCTGCTGCCGGAGCTGGGCATTCCCGCGGTCCTGGTCGCGTTCCGTGTCCTGGCGATCGAGTCCGATTGGGCCGCGCGCGCGTATGCCTGGACCGATTGGCGGTTCGCCCAGCTGCGTGACTGGTTCCACCGGCAGTCCGCGATTGTGCGCGCGGCGATTCTGACGGCGCTGTTGTTGGTGGCAGCCGCCCTGGTGTGGGTACTGATTGTTGAGTTCTAGCGTCGGGCGATGGTGGTTGGTGCGGGGCTCAATCTCGCCCGCAGCGCCACCATACGCCGCGCCCGCTGCTGCATCCTCGTTCTTCTTGCGCGGCCTGGGAAGTCCAACTGTGTTGTGGCTCAGTGGGGTTGGTTTGTGTGTCGACCTTGGCGGAGTTGGTCGCGGTTGGACCGGCCGTGACGTCGGGGGTGGGTGGGAGCCATGCGGTTGCCGCCATCAGCGCTGGTGCGGCAAGTAGCACGCGCGGCCAGTTGCGCCTGCGGGCCCGGCTGGGCTGAGCAGCAATTGGAGATGGCAGAGCTGGCACCGACATGGTCTGGCCCAGTTTAGCTGGTGGGAGCGGATTCAGACGGTGCGTGTTGGACCTGTGTAGATGGCTGTGCACGCGCGCGGTGCGGCGAAGTCACCCAGACTCGCCGCGAGAGGCAAGCCTGGAATCTAGACTGAGGTCTTCAAAAAGCACCCGCCTTACCAGGCGGATACACGGTTTCACTCCCGCGCGTGGTCCAGGCCGGGTGGCAACCGGTGAGCAGGCACGGAAGGGTGCTCTGTATGACCAGTAGCACCGAATGCCATAGACGAAGTAGAGACCAAGTGAGAGTCTGAATGGAAACCGAGCGTCTGCTGCGCGCCGCAGCTGACTTTCTCAGCACGCGGCCCAACGCCACCCTGGATGAGATCGGCGCTGCCGCGGGGGTCAGCCACTCAACGCTGTACCGCCACTTCGACGGACGTACCGCATTGCTCGAGGAGCTGGATCACGCGGCCATCGAGCAGATGCGTGATGCGCTGAAAACCTCTCACTGCCAGGAATATTCACCTACTGATGCGTTGCGGATACTGGTTGCGGCTTGCGAGTCGGTGGCGGGCTACCTGACGCTGCGCTACGTGCAAGGTCAAAGCTTTGAGACCCGGAAGTCGGTTGCCGAGTGGCGTGAAATCAACTCCGAGATCGAGGAGATTTTTCTGCGCGGCCAACGCGCCGGAGAGTTCCGCACCGACGTGACCGCAGACTGGCTGACCGAAGCGTTTTTCAGCCTCGTCTCTGGCGCAGGGTGGTCTGTCCAGCTTGGGCGGGTCGCTCGTCGCGAATTCACCCACATGATTACCGCTTTGTTGCTTGACGGAGTCAGAGCGCCGGCACAGGGGAATCTGCCGCCACCGCTTGTTGGGTTTGTCGGTCGTGAGGCCGAACTTGCCGAACTCAAAGAGTTGATCTTGAATTCGCGATTGGTGACGTTGACCGGGATCGGTGGAATCGGTAAGTCGACCTTGTCGGTGTGGGCCGCCCACGAATGTGTCGGGGAATTTCGCGATGGCGTGTGGTTGATCGAGCTGGGCGACCTGAGCAATGGTGAGCTGTTGGTTGCGGCGGCGGCCGCGGCGCTGGGCATTCGCGATCAGACCGCCAGGCCGCTGTTGGAGGTGATGGTCGAAACTCTGGCTGACCGTGAGGCACTGCTGGTGCTCGACAACTGTGAACACATCATTGACGCGGCGGTCCCGTTCATCCAGACACTGCTGGCACGCTGCCCGAGGCTGAAGATTCTGGCGACCAGCCGAGAGTTCTTTGACATCGATACCGAAGTGGTGCTGCCGGTTCCTCCGCTGTCGGTTCCCGATACCAGTCACCTGCCTGGTCTGCAGGATTTGGCCCGCTGCGATGCCGTGGCGTTGTTTGTCAAACATGCCCGTGCCAGCCAGCGCAGTTTCAAGCTCACCGAGCGCAATGCTGCGGCCGTCGCGCACATCTGTGCTCAGCTTGACGGGCTGCCATTGGCCATCGAACTGGCCGCTCCGTTGTTGCGGACGATGGCCGTCGAACGGATCGCCGCGCGGGTTTCGGACCGGGCGGGGCTCTTGACCCATGGCAAGCGCGGGGCGCCGGCTCGCCAGCGCACGTTGAACTGGTGCATCAGTTGGAGTTATGAGCGTTGTACCCCGGCCGAGCAACAACTGTGGGCACGGTTGTCGGTGTTCGCCGGTGGCTTTGAGCCAAACGCCGTTCAACGGATTTGCGCGCCAGAGATGTCCGACGATGAGCTACTCGAGGCGTTGTGTGCCCTCGAGGACAAATCGATCCTCATCCGCACCGCGGCCCAAGACGTGCTGCGTTTTCGGCAGCTGGCAACGCTGCGTGAATTTGGATACGCCAAGCTCAGCGTGCAAGAGCAAGCCGAGCTGCACCGCAGCCACCTTGATTGGTACCGCCAGCTCGCCGAGAAAGCCTGCGAGGAATGGTTTGGCGAACATCAACTCGACTGGCTTCACCGCCTGCGACGGGAGATGCCCAACCTGCAAGAAGCGCTGCAGGTTGCGCTGACCGTTGCACCTGCCGATGCCGTGGAAATGGCCACCAACCTACGCGATCCCTGGACCGCTATCGGGATGCTCCAGCAAGGGCGCCGATGGATCGAAAAGGCCCTCGACGCCGCCCCCGCCGAACCCAACGCGGCGCGACTGCAGGCGATCGTCGCAGCGGCCGAACTAGCCTTTTTGCAGGTCGATATGCCCACCATGGCCGCTCGACAGGCAGAAGCTCGTGAACTGCTCACCACCGTGACCGACCACAACTCCCTCGCCTACTTCAACGCCAACGAAGGAGCGCTCGCCCTGCTGCGCGGCGAGCTAGACCTGGCGCGGAGCTTGGCCGAGCAGTCGCTGGCCAGCGCCGACGAATTCCGGGTGCAAATCTATGCCCTCATAGTGATGATATGGACGTCGGCCGCCGCCAATGACGCCCACACCGCGGTGGCCCACGCCGAGCAGGGCCTCGCCCTGTCCAAAGCCCACGGCCAGGACATCGTCTTGCGGACCTACCTCTTGGCGGGCCTGGCGGCTAGTCGCCTGGCGCTGGGGCAACTGGACCTGGCTGAGCACGCTAACCGGGAAGGCCTGCAACTGTCGCGGACGATCAACGACACCTTCACCTGCGCGACATTTCTGGAGACGGGTTCCTGGATTGCCGCGGCCAGAAACGATCCGCGGCGCGCCGCGGTTTTGATGGCCGCCGCAGCCGCCGTGAGCCGCGCTGCCGGCGCCGGCGGCGCCGTCTCGGCACACGTGGGGCCATTCCACGAACAATGCGAACGCCAAGTCCGCAAGCAACTTTCCGAAGCCGACTATCGCACCGCCGCCAACGAGGGCAGACGCCTATCCCTGGACGAGGCCGCCGCCCTCGTTCTGGGTATGGAGGTGCTGCCCGATCGAGGGTATGGCGGGTGAGGCCGGGCGGTGTAACTGGCCGGGTGCACAGCAACACGAATCAGCCATCGCCTAGCAAGTTCGCCGGGGACCGGTGCCAACCCCAGTGACCGCGGCCAATCGACCCGCGCAAGAGCGCGATGCACTGTTTGTCATGTCAGTAGACCGTGATCGGATATGTCCATCCCCAACACGGAGCTAGCGGCTGCGGCCTGATTCTGGGAGCGGGCTTCCCGGTGCTGCCGTGGCGAGGGCTGGCGGTACCATCGTCAGGCATGGGGGTCGACTACCTGGCCGCGCTGCGGCGCGACGGCGATCGGATTGTCGCCGTGTCGGAGGCGGGCCTGGATCGTCCGGTGCCGAGCTGCGCCGGATGGACCATCGCAGACCTGATCTGGCATGTCGGTGTCGTGCACACGTTTTGGCGGCAGGTGGCTGTCGGAGCCATTACTGGACCGGAGACCTACCAGGAGCCTGCGCGGCCGCCGAACCTGGTGGACTGGTTTCGCGACGGTGTGGCCGAGACCAGTGACACGTTCGCAGGTATCGATCCCGCCGTACCGGCATGGACTTGGGGACGTCGACAAGACGTGGGATTTATCCGGCGCCGAGTTGCGCACGAAACCGCGGTGCACTGTTGGGACGCCGTAACTGCGGTAGCGCCCGAGGAACCGATCGAATCAAACTTAGCCGCCGATGGCGTGTCAGAGTTCATCGATGATGTGTTGCCGGCGATGTCGAAGGATTTGGCCGGGCCGTTTCAGACAATCTCGTTACGCGCCTGCGATACCGATACCCAATGGACGGTCCGAGTCGGGGATGGGCATTGCCATGCCATGCCGATCGAGACCGTGGCCGATGCCACGGTCAGTGTCACCGCGTCGGATCTGGTTCTGCTGCTGTGGGGGCGTCGTCGCCCAGATCGGGTTGATGTCGACGGCTCGGCCGAGGCACTGAGACGATTCTTGGCCCGGGCGACCTTCTGAGCCACACCGACCGGCTGGTTTCAGCTGGTTTCTCCGGCCGCCAGCGGTTGCTGACCAGTCTCGCGGTAGGAAGCACCGAAGTGCGGTACCTCTAGCGGACCCTCCCGCCGGGCGGTCGAGACAGCACTGCTCAACAGCGGAGCCAGCCCGGCGAACGAACCGATGTCAAAGAGCAGCAAGGTCAGCAGCCGGTTGTGTACGTAGCCGAAGGCGCTGCCGCTCTCGGGGTCTGCCCATCCGATGGTTCCGCCCAGACCGATGTGGCCGTATCCCCCCAGCAGTCCTGGGACGGGAGAGGATTGGTAGCTCTGGTGGTAGGTAAAGGGAAGACCAAGATTGAGATCTGGCCACAGCTCGGCCTTGCCGGTCAGTCCGCTTACCGCGTCCGACGACAACAGTCGCATGCCGTCGATGACACCGTCATTGGCCAGCGCCGCATACGTCTTGGCCAGGGCGCGCGCCGTCACCACGCCGTTGACCGCTGGGATCTCGCCGTCCAGAAATGGCATGTCGTCCTGCAACATCGACAGAATTCCCGGGAAGTAGACGGCGCCAAGTAGACCAGAAAAGGACAGTCCGGCGACTTTTGGCGCGATGAAGTCCAGTAGTGGCGTGGGGATCTTGGATTGTGGTAGCAGCGTCTGTGCCGCGGTGGTCGGCGCATCGCCCGGCGGGCGGCCTAGATGGAGACCATCCGTGTCGAGCGGGCGGGCGAGTTCTTCACGGAACAGGTCACGCATACCTTTGCCGGTCACCGCGCGGGCCAGACCGGACAGCAGCCAACCGTAGGTCACTGCGTGGTACTCCATCTTGCCGTGCGTGCGATCCAGCGGTGCCGCCGCCAGCTTCTCCTCCATCCGGAGGTGATCCAGTATTTCCTTCTTACCGACACCTTTGAGGTGCGATAGCCCGGATCGATGCCGCAGCAGGTCGCTGACGGTGATTGCCGACTTGCCCTTGACACCGAACTCCGGTCAGTAGTCGGCCACGGGGGCGTCGTAATCCAGCAGCCCGCGATCCACCAGGCGGTGAATCACGGTGGCGGCCAGGCCCTTGGTGGCCGAGAACACCATTGCTCCGGTGTCAGCAGTCCAAGGGACTTCGCCGTTGCGATCGGCCCAGCCCGTCCAGACGTCGACCACTTGACGGCCCTCGATGTAAACCGATAGCGCCCCGCCGCCGAACTTGCGTCCCGGGTACAACCCCGCGAAGGCACGCACGACCCCGGAGAACCGGGAGTCGCAGGCACCCGCTACGCCGGACGGTAGGCCATCATCGGTGGTGAGGACAGAAGGTTGCGCCATACCGTGAATGATTGCAGCCCGCTCTGGCTCTGTTACATCAGAATGACGTTTTGGTCGTCGTTGGCCGGGTTTGACACCCGAATCCGGTGCTCGAGCGGCCGTCAACCTGGGGTGCCTGCGGCTACATCCACAGGCGTCCGATTGCATCGGCCAGGCTTTCGGGATCTTGTCCTTCCGTGTTGCAGCTGACGGCCACCGAAGTACGCCGGTCGCTGCTGATCCGGAATTCAGTGACAAATCCGGCCCAGCTGCCGTCGTGGTCGAGGGTGCCGTTGGCACGGGAGAAGATGCCGGCGCCATACCGGTCGCCGCCGCCGGGTTCGGTTTCCACGGAACCGGCGAGTTGCTCGTCAAGCAGCTTCTGGCCGCCCACTTTGCCGGTTCGGTAGTTGTCGGCCCAGAGCACGAGTTGGCTGGGCGTGGTCTGGATAGCGCCATCGCCGACCTGCTCCCAACCTGAGTGGAGCACCGGGAACTGCGGTGGGTTGCCGGTGTCGCCCTCGCCGTAGGAGACCGCCTCATCGGGATCTGCCGAGATCGGATCCACGACCATGGCCAGATCCAGCGGGCGGAATATCTCGATGCTCAGGAAGTCAGGTAGCGATTTGCCGGAGACCAGCCGCACGATCTCGGCGAGCAGCAGATAGTTGGAGTTCGAGTACTCGAAGCGGGTACCGGGCTTGAATTCCAGCTCAGGTGCCCCTTGTATCGCGGCCAAGGCTTGAACTTGGGTTGTCCGGTCACTCATTTGGTACCCCTGAGCCTCGAGCAAGCCGGTGTAGTCGGGGATGCCGCTGGTGTGGTGCATCAGTTGCGCGACGGTGACGGCGGACGACCAGTCCGGAAGGTCGGGAACATAGTGGGCCAACGGGTCATCGAGCGTCAGCCTGCCCTCGTTGACCAGGAGCAGCACCGCGGTGGCGGTGAACTGCTTGGAAACCGAGCCGATGTCGAACACGGTGTCCTTGGTGACCTTCTTGTTGGTAGCCAGGTCCGCAATCCCGAGGACACCGGTCCACATGACAACGCCCTCAACGCCTACTGCGGCCGAGCAGCCCGGTTCATCGGGATTGACGGCGCCGTCGAGCACCCGCTGGCTGCGGGTCTTGAGATCGGAATTGTCCGTAGTAGGCGGCGGGGTGACGGCAGGGGGCGGGCCGCCGCAGGCGCCGAGCATCACCGCAATCACCAGAAGTGGTACCCACTTGCTTCGCCATCCGCGCCGATGCGTCGAGGAAACCGGATTCCACCGAACCAAGCCCACCTGGTCGGGTGCAGACGACGCCTGAGCCTCAGCCTCATCACGCGCGATCACCGTTGTCGAATCCCCTTCACCACATAAAGACTCGCACACGCCCGCGTGCTGCCCGTAAACCTCGTCGGATCGGACGGTCCATCGGATAAGCGAGTCGCACAACCAGGAATCTCTCCCCCGGCTGCGCCAGCGATTGAATGCGCTAGCGAGTGGAGGTCGGCGGCGCCACGACTCAGCCAGCGTCATCGACGGACGGCCAGGCGGCCAGCGGCCGGCTCGCGGGTCCAATCACAGCGCCGAATTTTCGGGTGCGACTCGCGTATTTATCAGGCGTCCGACCGCAACAATCGGCGGACCACCGAGCGAGTCGGATCGCGTTCGCGTTCGGCGAGCATCAGCTCGATACCCTCCTCGATCGCAGCCGCCGCACGCTCGCGCACCTTGCGCGCGGCGCTATCGTCGGCTTCCCGGCCGGCGAACTCCGTGGTGTCGATCGGCTCGCCGAACCAGTAGTACTGCCGCTCGGGCCGGGGCACCGGAGTCAGCCCGACGCCGCGGACCAGAGGCGGCCCTTCGCGCATGCCGAGCAGCTTGTCGGCCAGGAACTGGGTCGGTGCCATCAGCGGTGAATCTGTATCGAGCACGATGTCGATGCCGTGCTTAGCCCCGACCGAAGCGAACGGCACGA
The DNA here is from genome assembly GCF_002355775.1 of Mycobacterium ulcerans subsp. shinshuense. Lineage (NCBI taxonomy): Bacteria > Bacillati > Actinomycetota > Actinomycetes > Mycobacteriales > Mycobacteriaceae > Mycobacterium > Mycobacterium ulcerans. Next base: position 2,840,644 of record NZ_AP017624.1, read on the forward strand.
TGGGATATGCGTGTTGGATCGCTAAGCGTGCGAACGCCAGTCGGTTCTTCCACACCAACTTGTAGCGCTCGTTCTTGCGCTTGTTGACCTCCCGGCCGCCACCGGGGAACACCATGATCAGCTCGCCGCGCTGCATCAGCTCCGAGGTGATCTCTCTGGTTCCTTCGACGACGCCCATCCGCATCAGGGCCTCGCGCCACCCCGGAATTCTGAAGTGTGCGTGATCTCCGAGGGAGCGGACCAGCCGGCCCCGCTCCCACAGCTCCGCGACCAGCAACGGGGCATCGACCATGCCGAGTGTGTTGTGGTTGCCGACGAGCAACGCATGCTCGGTTGGCACATTCTCGATGCCATATACCTTGGGCTTGATCAGTTTTCGCAGCGGCTTGATGATCCGCAACGCCGCGTCGACGTCGGCTTGTGACGGCGGGGGCGGAACAGCGGGGGCTTCGACGTTCGACACAAGCTGAGTATGCCCTCGAGATTTGGGCAAGGGGGCCATTTTGCCTGGTCGGCGTTGGGCCGGACGGATCAGCGTCGGGCGTGCCGGTAGGGTACGCGGCAGCACCGTTGCAGGCATTCGTGAGATCGGGAGTGGGTATGTCGGGTCGCAAGTTCTCCTTCGAAGTCACCAAGACCAGTAGCGCGCCTGCCGCGACGCTGTTCCGGCTCGCGACGGACGGCGCCAACTGGGCTAACTGGGCCAAGCCAATCGTCATGCAGTCGAGCTGGGCGCCGCAAGGTGACCCGGCACCGGGCGGTGTCGGGGCGATTCGCAAGGTAGGCATGTGGCCCATGCTCGTGCAGGAGGAGACCGTCGAGTACGAGCAGGACCGCCGCCACGTTTACAAGATGGTTGGGTCTTCGACTCCGGCCAAGGACTATCACGGCGAAGTGGTCTTCACCCCGAACGCATCCGGCGGCACCGACATCCGCTGGAGCGGCTCTTTTTCCGAGGGAGTTCGCGGAACGGGGCCGGTGATGCGTGCGGCGTTGGGCAACGCGGTCAAGTTCTTTGCAGGTCGACTCGTCAAGGCGGCCGAGCGGGAGGCCTCCAGCACCGGCTAGCGCTTGCCCTAATCGGTGAGTGCTGAGCTTCAGCTGCAACGGCTTTCGGCCCCAGCGGCTACTTGCCGTCGAGTTCTTGCTGATATTTCTTGGTCATGTGGTCGATGGCCTGCAGCTGCGTCTGGGCCAGACCTTCCCGCACTTCGCCGGCACGCACGGCAGCGTCGAGGGTGGGCTGGGCTTGTCCCTGAAAGTGCGGCATCGCTTCGGCGGCGAACAGCTCGGCGGAACGTCTGGTCGCCGCGGGATTTGCCCATTCGTGGCCCATCTGCAGCATGCAGCCGAATCCGCCAGATTGATCCCACAGTCGCTGGACCTGTGCCCGCGCCCGCTCCGGGGTACCGATCACACCGGCGCCGTTCTCGTTGATGATGTCGATCATCTCGTCAAGTTGTTCTCCAGGCATGGTCATCTGGGGGAACGCGGCAACTTTTTGGAAATATCGGAACCAAGGCTCGATGCCGAATTTCACGTCGGCACGGGCTTGCGCATCGGTCTCGGCGATGTGAAACGGCCCGACCAGGGTCCAGTTCTTGCGGTCGGCGTGGGTGCCGAACGCCGCGGCGCGCTCTTCGACGATGCCCCAGTGATAGGCCAGCGCATCGAAGCCCTCGATCGTCAGCGTCGCTCCGATCGACAGCAGGCCGATGCCATGCCTGCCGGCCAGCCGCGCACCGGTCGGCGACGCGACGGCGGCGACCGCCAGTGGGATCCCCCCTTCCGAGAAGGGCGCAAGCTGTAATCTCGCGTCGAACAGTTGATGTGTTGCGGTCTTGGCGGTGACGGTTTGCCCAGCCAACAGCCGGACGACGATGTCGAGGTTGGTTTCCAGCAGCTCGCGGGTGTCGGTGGGGGTAAGCCCGATCATCGCTGAATCGGTGGGCAGTGAACCTGGTCCCATGCCTCCGATCACCCGACCGTGAGTGAGATGATCGAGCAGCATCAGCCGGTCAGCGACCCAGAGCGGGTTGTGATAGGCCAGCGATATGACCCCCGTGCCAAGGCGGATCCGCTTGGTCCGTTCGGCGGCGGCGGCGATGAAGACCTCCGGTGAACTGATGATCTCGCTGCCGGCCGAGTGATGTTCCCCGATCCAGGCCTCATCAAACCCGAGGGCATCCAGATGTTCGACGAACTCCAGATCGCGTTGCAGGGCCAGCGTTGGATTGGTGCCGGCACGGTGGAACGGGGCGATGAAATATCCGAACCTGAGCTTGGCCATGTCGAGGCTCCCTTGCGATCGGCCTTGACCGAACCATAACGCGGACCGACCGTCGCCGGAACGCATCAACTAACGCGCCTGGGCCACCATGGCCGGGGCGAACGTCGCCGCAAAGTTCAAGAAAGTCTCAGTGACGTCTCGCGATCACGGGTAGCTGCCGCAGATGTTGCCGATGCAGCCGCCGCCGCCGCCCGGCCCGCCGCCGCCCCCACCCACGCCGGGAATGGTGCCGCCGCCACCGCCTGGTCCACCGCCGCCGGTGGGCCCACCCGGGATGCTGCCGCCTCCCCCACCCGGACCGCCGCTGCCGGTGGGACCGCCGGGCACGCCGCCGCCCCCGCCCTCTGGGCCTCCAGTGCCGGACGGACCGCCCGGCGCCGGTGACGACTCTGTCGTAGGTGAGCTGGATGGGCTGGATGGGACTGTTGTTGTGGGTGTCGTGGTCGGCGTTGTGCTACTTGGCGCCTTGTTTTCGCCGCCACCGCAGGCCACCGCCAGAACAAGCATGGCGCCGCCGCCAAAAACTGCGAATGTCGTCCTGGCTTGGGATCTCATGTCACTCTCCGCTCTCGTCGCCACTGTTGGTCGGGCCTTGTTTGGTCGGGCCTTGCTGCAACCATTCGTTCCCATACCCGATCGGCTGTGGATGGAAACGAAGCATCCTGACGGTCGCTGCGGTCGTCGCATGCCCGTTGGCACCAAGCCAGCTTCCGTCATACCGCCTCCCGCCGCCCCAGTTGCCCGTTATCGGCGCCATCGTAGAAGTCTGCGCGGCGTCGCTGGGGGCTGTGGCCGCACTGGGTCTGAGCACCGAGACGCCTGCAATCACGTCTGTGGACCGGGTCCGCGGTTTGCTGCCATGGCGACCATGGGGTGATTCGCCGTTAGTTGCGCTGTCGCCGGACGAGCCTAGCTGCATTGTTCTGCATTGTTGAGATTTTCCGGGCGTTGATGGCGCAAATTGCCGGTTTGCGGCAGCTGAATTTAACGCATACTCGGCGAGGAAGTTCCGCGCGAAAGGGGCTTGGATCCGCTACCGAATTCCCTTGCACCTCCCCCCACTTCGGGAGGTCAACGCCTGATTCGGGCTTGACATCGAGACCGCTGGATATGTCCTGAACGGCCCGTGTAAAGAAATTTGGCAATAGCCCGGATATGGAATCACGAGCAGATAACAGCATGATCTCGTTATGATAAATATGTCAAAGTCTCTACCGGTTATGCGCGTAGTTTGTCCGCTACGAGGTCAGGGCTCCGGCGTTGTTGATTAGCAGGCTTGTGAGCTGGGGAATTGTGGATTGAGGAGGTCTAGGCGGCGGTTGGCGGTCAAAGCGGTGATCCGGCAGGCTTCGGCGATGTTGTCGGCGCCGTTGAGGCGGTGCAGATTGATCGCGGTGTTGCGTAGCGTTGCTAGGACCTGTGCGCCGTTTCCGGTATGTGCCCTTTGACGGTCTTCGTCGAAGGTGACGTCGCGTATCCAGTGCAGGCTGTTCTCGATTCCCCAGTGTTGACGCATCCAGGTCATGATCGCGGTAGGGCGGGCGTGCTCGAACGGCAGGCTGCAGATGGCATAGACCACCTCCACGCTGCGCTGGTCGGTGGCGGTGATCAAGCGTTCACGAGTGATCCGGATGATTTGTTTTGCGTAGGGGAAGCCGATTCCTCGTGCAGCGGTGATGATTTGCAGGGTGCGGGTCTCGACACGGCCGTGGCCGCGGGAGTCGTCGGTAGCGGCTGCGGGCACCTCGGCCCAGGGCAGCGCGGTGATACGCGCAAGTATTTTGGCTTGGTTGGACTTGACGATCATCAGGTAGTGCGACTTCAAGGTGGCGCAGATCAACTTCGCGGTGACGACCTGGGTATGCATCGCATCCACGGTGACCAGCCACCGCAAGCTACCCGGCAGCAGCGTGAGCAGGGCACGTACGCAGGGAATTTCATTGCTTTTCTCGGCGACAGCGAGTTGACCGAGCACCAATCGGGCACGGTGGGCGAACACCGACACGAGATGCGTGGCTGTCGCTTTGGCGCGTAAAGCACCACGCAGCATCTTGCCGTCCAACGCGATCGGCACCAATCCACTGGGGTCGCTGCTGGCCACGTGTGCAGTGAAGTAACTGCCCATCCTGGCGTTGAGGTCGGCGGGGTCTAGCCGAGACAAAACAGCGCGGAAGGTCTTCTCACTGGGCCGCCGGAACCGGACCCCTAATTGGGCCAACACATCATCGGGAGCGGTGGCCGCCCATGTGGCAAAACCAGCATAGCCGCGCATCCCCGCGGCAGTGGCCAGAACCGCGATCGCCAACAAAGCCATCAGCGAATACCTCCGACCGCGTGGGTCCCTCGGGTCTGGCACCGAGGCCAACACATCGAGAAACTCCGATCCGATGAGCTCGCTGCGCTCACCAGGACTCCAGCGGTCGAACACCTCTGGAACCGACGACACAGGCAATACTGAAACGGTAGGCACGGGCAACTCCAGACCAACGACGAACAGTAACCAACTCGATCGTTCTCCAGATAGCCCGTGCCTACACTCCGGCCCCAATAGCGCGGCACCAAAGATCATCAACCCAGCTCACAAGCCTGCTAATCAACAACGCCGGAGCCCTGCCATCCCGGGTATCAACGTTCCGCCCATTCACCTCGCCGATTTCACATTGCCGGCGATTACCACTCCCGAGTTCACGACTCCCCCGTTGAGCATCGATCCGATTGCGCTTGATGGCTTCACGCTTCCGCAGATCAGTACTCCGCAGATTACGACTGAGCCGTTCACCATCGATCCGATTGCGGTTGGTGGGTTCACCCTCCCGCAGATCAACATTCCGCCCACGACAACAGGGGAACTCACCATCCCGCCGATAGGCCTGGCGTCTTTCACCACGCCTGCGCTCACCATCCCGAGCATTCACGTGCCGGCCGGTACGTTGGCGCAAGTTTCGATCCCCGCCGGTTCAGGTTTCCTCAACTCGAGCACTGCGCCGTCATCGGGCTTCTTCAATGCCGGAGCGGGCGGCAGTTCTGGGTTTGGCAACAACGGATCAGGGCTGTCGGGCTGGTTCAACACAAACGCCACCGGACTGATTGGTGGCTCGGGCTACCAAAACTACGGCAGCGTGTTCTCGGGCTTCTCCAACCTGGGCACCGGTGTTTCGGGCTTCGCCAACACCGGCACGTTGCCGTTAGCGATGACCAGTCTGGTGTCGGGCTTCGCCAATGTCGGCAGCAGCCTGTCGGGCTTGTTCTTCCAGAGCGTCACCCCGTAGCCGTCGTAGCTCCTGCCGGATGGCACGGTCAATCCATCGCGCCATCCGGCTGACTGGAACCTCGCTGGGTGAACTCCCGAGCGGCAGATGTACGCCTAGTCGCCCTTGGTGATCAACTGTCGCAGCGCCACCCGGTCCGCCGTCAGCAACTCCTCGATGCGCGGGCGGTTGACCTCCGCGACAATGATCTCGCCCACGTCCTGGTTGACCTCGCTGAAGATCCCATGCGACTTCATCTTTGAGCTCTGATACTGGTTGTCTTCGGTAGGCGTGACGTAGTAGACCGCGTCAGCCTTGAACCGGTGGACCAGCCAGAGGTGGATCAAGGTCATCAGCCGCTTCTGGCGAAGCTTGTGAGCGAACGTGTTCTGGTCACGCACGGTGAGAATGCTGCGGCCGTGGCGGTCCTTGATGGGATCGAACACGACGTTGGCCAACTGTTCGTCGTCGTTGCCGTAGATTCCCAGTTCCAGCACGTCGGAGCCGGCGCGGCGAGGCCGCAGCTGAACGCGCAGCTTTTCGCCCAGCTGGTAGTGATCGCTCCACAGCGCCAGCCACTCCTCCAGCAGCTTCTTGGGCACCTCGGTCTGCACGAGATGTTGGTGCTGTGTGGAGCCCTTGCCCATCGCCTTGGTAGTCGCCGTGCGTCCGGACGAGGCTTGCAGCGCAGCATCGCTGCGCGGGCCGGCGACCAGGGTCTGTGGTGTGCGATAAGGGGACTCGACGAGGCGCATCTTGCGCTGCAGCCGAGCCAGCGCCAGCATGCCGTCCTGTCGCAACGCCGTTGCGAATTCTTCGGAGGCAACACCATCGATCTGATGCCCACCGTAGGTGATGAAGTTGAAGACGAAGCCCATCTTGCCCAGCTCTTCGGGGAAGCGCTTCATCTCCTCGTCGGTCATGCCGGTGGTATCCCAGTTGAACGACGGCGAGAGGTTGTAGGCCAACATCTGGTCCGGGAACTCGGCATGGATCGCCTCGGCGAACTGCCGCGCGTCGGCGAGGTCGGCCGTCTTGGTCTCCATCCAGAGGATGTCGGCAAATGGTGCCGCCGCAAGCGACTTGGCGATTGCATACGGTATGCCGCCCCGGATTTGGTAGTAGCCTTCTGGCGTTTTTGCCAACTCGCAGTCCCAGCCGGGGTCGACGCCCATTTCCTTCGCCTTTTGCCGAGCCGCATAAAGCGATGCGCGCGCGGCGAAAGCCCGCCATTCTTCGGGGCTCATCGGCACCGGATCGCCTTCGCTTTGACCGAACGCGAGCACCTCGGCCACGGCCTCTGCATAGGTCATCAGGCCGGCGTCGTCCTCCCACGCGGCCACGAACCGGGATTCGACTTGGTCGAAAAGGTCGTCGATGGTCTGCATCCCGTCTTCGCGCCAGGAGTTAACGGCGTCGGAGATCAGGCCCATGATGCCGTAACGCTCGAGCCAGCCGTTGGCGGCGGCGTACTCGGCATCGGCGAGAGCGTAGAGCAGGTGACCGTTGAGTTCCTTGACGCCCAGTTCGTAGAAGCGCCGGAGCATGGCCAGGAAGCAGGACTTGTAGGAGGGGATATCGAGTTTGGTGGCGCCCAGCAGGAAAGGCTGGTCCCGTTCGTCGGCGCGGCAGTCGATCAGATTGGCTGCTTCGGCATCGGTGCGCGCGACGATGATGCCCGGGACTCGCATCACGTCGAGCTGGAAACGAGCGGCGTTGAGACGCTTGATCTGTTCGTCGGACGGCACCAGAACCTTGCTGCCTTGGTGGCCGCACTTCTTGGTGCCCGGGCGCTGGTCCTCGATGTGGTAGCCAGGCACTCCAACCTCGACGAAGCGGCGGATGAGGTTGCGCACGTGTGGATCACCGCCGTGGCCGGTGTCGGCGTCGGCGATGATGAAGGGCCGAAAATCGTAGGCCGTGGTGGTGGCGCGCTGGTGGTCGGTCATCTGCAGGCGCAGGTACTCCTGATTACGGTCGGCGGTAAGCAGGGCGCGTACCAGTACCGCCGCATCGTCGGGCACCTGACTCAGCGGGTAGCTGGCCAGGTCGGGTCCGGGATCCTCGGTCGTGGAACCCTTGGCCGAGGTCGCCCATCCGCCTAGGTAGATCGCCTCGATGCCCATGCGCTTCATGCTCACGGCCTGGCCCGGCGAGTACGGGCCGAAGGTGGTTACGCTCTTCTTCTCGGCGTAGAGCTCGCGTAGGCGCTGGTAGAAGGCGCCCGCGGCGGTTCGTGCGACGGTGTAGTCGTTCGGAATCGTGCCGCGCTGCTCTACGACTTGTCGCGCCGTATAGAGGCGAACAATCCCGGCAAAACGGGAACTGTCGAAGTATCGCTGTGTGTCGGCGACTTCTTGCTCGAACGGTGTGCGGACCTCAGTGTCCGTTTCGGCGATAGCCATGGGCTTGCGCTCCTTTGTGCGCCCGGTTACCTCAACGGACCGAGTGCATCCCCGTAGCACGCGACAAAATCATCGGCTAAGCGAGTCTCTGAAATCGCTCGCAGCCGGGCGGGCGGCGCCGGTATCGTTTTTCTGTGAAAACGCAATTGCGGTTCGAACGGTGGTTCCTGCCCCTTTCGGTGCCGCTGGGCCTGGGACCCAAAAACTGCGCGGTTCGGGTCGAGGCAGGCAACCTGCACGTGCGGATGGGTTGGGCGTTCGCCGCCGACATTCCCGTAACGTCGATCAAGAGTGCCGCGCTCACCAATGCCAGGGTGTTCGCGGCGGGGGTCCACTATTCTGGCGGCCGGTGGTTGGTCAACGGGTCCGGAAAGGGCCTGGTGGCGCTGACGATCGAGCCGCCGGCGCAAGCCAAGGCGGTGTTCATGTCGGTGCGGGTGCGCTCCTTGTGGATCAGTGTCACCGATCCGGATGCGCTCATTGCCGCATGCGCTACTCCCTAGCTGCGCTCAGCGCAGGCCGGGGTGCGCCCGCTGCTTCAGCCAATCTCGCTGCCCGCGGATGAAGTCGGCGTCAACGACGCTGCCGTGACCGGGGACGTAAATGGCGTCGGGTCCGCCGATCGCCAGTAGACGCTCGAGTGTTGCGGGCCATGCCGCGACGTCAGAATCGGCGTCGATGGCGGGGTCGGCGGACTCCTCGACAAGGTCACCGGTGAAGACGACGACCGGTCCGGTCTGAGCAGCCGGCGCGGTCGCCACGACCACCAGGTCTGCGCTGGTGTGGCCACGGCCGAGATGGGTGATCCGCACGCGGCGGTCGCCGAGGTGGAGGTCGGCGTCCAAGATCGGGTGCCGAGGCGGTCGCAAGGCTGCGATTGCGGTATCGATCTCCCCAGCATCGGCGCCGTGGTGCAGCGCGTCCTCGCGCAGCTGGTGGCCAGCCGAGGAGAGGTATTCGGCGACTTCGGGCGCGCAGCATATTTCGGCGCCGACAAAAGCCGAGGAGCCCAGCACGTGGTCGAAATGCTTGTGTGTCAACGCGATGTGTGCCACACGGCGGTCGGTGAGTTGCCGGATGTCGGCCTGAATTGCGGCCGCTTCGCGCAGCGTTGAACCGGAGTCGACGAGCAGTGCGTCGTCGCGGCCGATCACCAAACCGACTGTGACGTCGCAGAACGGCAGCCGACAGCGATAGACGCTGCCGGGCAGCTGTTCCCAGTCGTAGTTCACAGCTAGCAACGTAGGCCGTCGCGGGCGTGCGCGGGCCGATTGCGGCATGCGTCTTGCCGGTCGGTCTGGCTGGGAGTCGACGATTGCAGCGCCGGGCGCCAACTTACTACGGGCGATGCGCGGCGGAGTACGGCTGTGTTATGACGGAAAAGTGTTCGAGGACGCGAGTGCCGAGCAGGCCCGGGCGATCCTGGCGGCCGCGCATTGTGTCACCCAGCAGACCATCGATCCCGCCGATCCCCGCTCCGGCCGCGGCGAGGGAGTCGTCGTCGCCGCGGGCCGGTTGTTGTTTCGCCCCGCCGTGGAGATAGAGCCGAGTGGATTGGGGCGCATCGAGCCGCAGGAACTGGCTCGCGCGGTGGGGCCGGATCGTGATCTGGCCGAACACGCCGCGGCGCTGATCGCCTGCGCCTCGCTCTCCGATGGCCGGATCGATCCTGGGCGGCTGCGCAAGGTGGTCGAGTACGCCCACGCGATGCATGTTCGGGCGGGCTGGGTGCGAGACGTGCTCCAGGTGGCTCGTGGGCATCTCGCCTGGGCGATGGCGGACATGACGCGACGCAACAGGTCGACCTTCCCCGGCTGGGCAAGCCCAGACGACACGCTCACCGTGATGATGCCCTACCGGGCGCAGACCGATGAGGACAAGAGGCTGGCCGCTCGGTTCCTGGCCTTGGAAGGATTGCCCAAAGGAACTTTCGGGCACCAGTTTTGGGCTCACTTCCGGCGGCACGGTTTCGGATTTCCCGGTGAAACGGAAGCGTTCACGGGATTGTTTGCTGTTCCTCATGACGGTCTACATGTGCTGTCCGGTGACAGCACCTCGATTCAGGGTGAACTGCTGGTGAGTACCTTCACCGGTGCAATGCACCGCCGCGATGCGCTGCGCGCGCATATCTTGCCGGTGATCTTCGAGTGGCACGTGGGCCACGAGGTCAACGGTATCGGCGCGCGCCGAGGAGCGCTGGACCCGGTCAAGTTCTTGGTCAGCTGGCAGCGCGGGGATTCGATGACCACCGATGTGCTGGCGCCGAATTGGGACTTCTGGTCGGTCGTGGATGCCGAACTCGACGAACTACGAGTCAGGTACGCCATTGCTCCGTTGCTGCCGGCCGACGCCGCGGCGGGTGACGAGGTCATCGTGGCGGATAAGGCGGACCCCTACGCGAACTAGCCGAGCATTATGTCGGAAAAAGTTGACATGTCGGAAATCTCCGACATATATTCGTCGGGTGTGTACCCCGGAACGCATTTGCGACCGCATCTTCGTCGCGCTGGCTAGTCCGGTGCGGCGCAAGCTACTTGAGATTCTGACCGGGCAGCCGCTATCGGCAGGTGAACTCAGCGACCGGTTCGAGCTGAGTCGCCCTGCCATCGCAGAACACCTCAAGGTGCTGCGCGAAGCCGGGCTGGTCAGTGACGAGGCGCAGGGGCGCCGTCGCATCTACCGGCTGACCGCCGAACCGCTGGCCGAGCTGGGTGAGTGGCTGCATCCATTCGAGAAGCTCTGGCGAGAAAAGTTGTCCGCACTTGCCGAAGCGGCCGAGGAGCAGCAGTGAGCCCGACGATTTGCGTGGACCAGTTCGTGGCTGCGCCCCCGGAGAAAGTGTGGCGGCTGCTGACCGAACCCGATCTGCTGCGGCGCTGGTGGGCCGAGGGCGAGGTGGCCGCGGTGGTTGGGCACCAGTTCGAACTCGACATGCCGGGTTTTGGAAAGCAACCCTGCAAAGTGCTCGAGGTGGACCCGCCGCGCCGCTTCGTCTACACCTTCACCGCCGCCTGGACGCTCGCCTGGACCTTGGAGCCCGAAGGCGCAGGCACCCGGGTGTTCTTGGAGCACAGTGGCTTTGATCGCAACGATAAGCGTATGGCCGATGCGTTCCTGCGCATGGGGCCCGGCTGGCGCGATGTGGTTCTCCCCCGCCTGGCGGCGGCCGTCACGGCGACTGCCGATGGGGCCGAGAAAGCAGCCATCGGCGAGTAATTCCGCAAGCTGCGGTTCGATGAGTCCTGATATGGAGGAACAATGCGTGCTGTCGTAATCACGAAACATGGTGACCCGTCGGTCCTGCAGGTGCAGCAGCGGCCCGACCCGCCGCCGCCCGGCCCGGGTCAGCTGCGGATCGCGGTTCGCGCGGCGGGGGTGAACTTCGCTGACCACCTCGCCCGCGTGGGTCTCTACCCGGATGCACCGAAGCTTCCGGCGGTGGTTGGCTACGAAGTCGCCAGGACTGTCGAGGCGGTGGGCGCCGGCGTCGACGAAAGCCGGATCGGCGAAAGAGTTTTGGCTGGGACACGATTCGGCGGCTATTCCGAGATAGTGAACGTCACGGCGACCGACTCGGTGGTGCTCCCCGAAGGATTGAGCTTTGAACAGGGGGCCGCGGTCCCGGTGAACTACGCAACCGCGTGGGCGGCTCTGCGCGGGTACGGGTCGTTGCGGGCCGGAGAGCGTGTGCTGGTGCACGCCGCGGCCGGTGGTGTTGGCATCGCGGCTGTTCAATTCGCCAAGGCGGCGGGTGCTCAGGTGCACGGAACCGCATCTCCTGGGAAGCATCAGCGGCTTGCCGAATTGGGAGTCGATCGGGCCATCGACTACCGCCGGGACGGCTGGTGGAAGGGCCTGGACTCCTATGACCTCGTGCTCGACGCGCTCGGGGACACCTCCCTGCGCCGATCGTATGAGCTGCTGCGGCCGGGAGGCAGGCTGGTCGGCTACGGGGTTTCCAACATGCAGGAGGGCGAGAAGCGCTCGCTGCGCCGGGTGGCCCCACATGCGCTATCGATGCTGCGCGGCTTCAACCTGATGAAGCAGCTCGAGGAGTCCAAAACCGTGATCGGTCTCAACATGCTGCGATTGTGGGACGACCGTGGCACGCTCGAGCCTTGGATCGCGCCCCTGAGTGAGGCGCTCGGTCAAGGTACCGCTGCGCCGATCGTTCACGCGGCGATACCGTTCGCCGAAGCGCCTGAAGCGCACCGCATTCTGGCGGCCCGGGAGAACATCGGCAAGGTTGTGCTGGTGCCATGAGCGTTCGGCGTGCATCGGTACACGTATAGCCAGTCGCCAATGCTGTTGCGCTATCCCGATGTTTGCCGTGTGGCCACATCCTCGAGCACCTGATAGGCAGCGTTGTAGCCCGGTATGAAGGTGATGCCCGGGCCGTCATGGCATCCAGCGCCGCCGAGGTAGAGGCCGTCGATGGGAATCGGAAAGTCGAGAAATCCCCTGGGGCCGGGGCGGTTAGGCCCCATCAGATCCGGATGCAACAACCCGTGGCAGAAGTCACCCGAGGGGGCCCCGAACATTGTTTGCATGTGATACGGCGCGAACGTGATGTAGCGGATCACAATGTCTTTGAAGTTGGGGGCGAATCGGGTGATCTTGTCGATAACGCGTTGGGCCATAATGCGTTTCAGATGACCATGTTGGTCGCGGTCGACCTCCACCGGAAACGCGTACGCATAAGCGCTGGCGGCGTGCTTGCCCGGCGGTGCGAGGCCGCTGTCGTGGACCGAGGGAATCTGCATCCCCATCGAGGGATTCTCCGGCACGATGCCTCGCCGGCAGGTTTCCCATTGCTGTTGCTGTTCCTCGGGCGTTCCGAAGATGCCGACCGACTGCTGCATTCCCGGCTCATTCAACAGCTCATAGGGTGGTGCGAATTCGGGTAGCGCGTCGAGGGCGAAGTGGATCTGTACGAAGGAGGCCCGATGGTCGCGCCCGGCCAACCGTGCCAGCAGATCTGCCGGGACGTGTTCCGGCCCGACGAGCTTGGCTAGGGTCACGTCCGGTGCCAGGTTGGACACCACGACCGGCGTGCCGATCACCGAGCCGTCGGGCAGTCGCACACCAGACACCGCCCCACGGTCAACGACGATCTCCACTACTTTCGAGCGGAATCGGATCTCGCCGCCGGCCGATGCGAAACGCTCCCGCAGATGATCGGTCAGGGCACCGATGCCGCCCCTGAGCTTGGTCATCATCGCGGTGCTGTCGTCGGGCACTGCAAGGGCAAACGCCAGGCAGGCGGCACTGCCAGGAGTAAATGGTCCACGGTAGGTGGAATTGACGGCCAGAAACGCCAACATTCCGCGCATCACCGCATGTTTTTCCTTGTGCGGCAGGAATCGGTCAATCACGTCCATCGCGGAGCCGAATAGCATTTCGTGAATAGCCCTGCGCTCGGCCTGGTTGGTGGCGCAGGCATACATCTCGTCGAGGGTCCGGGGCGGCGTGCGCACCTCGAAGCGGCCGAGTGCCCGGCCCGGCCCCTGACTCCAGCCGATCAGCTCGGCCATGCCGGTGACAGCCGCCGAGCCGTGCTTTTCGCCTAGGTGTGAGATCAGTTGCAGCGGATCGCGATAGAAGATCATCGCCTCTTCGCCGGATTCGCCGATGTTGGTCGACATCACCTCGGGTGCCACGGTGGGCAAGGTGTCCAGCCCAAGCTCTTTGCTGATTTGGCTGGCCGTCGGAAATTGCATCGATCCTGCGATCTCGAAGTGGAAGCCGTCGATCAGTTCAACCGTTGCGGCCATTCCTCCGGCGTATGTGTTGGCTTCCATGCATAGGGTGCGAAGTCCCGCGCGTTGCAGAACCGCGGCGGCGGTCAACCCGTTGTGCCCAGCTCCCACCACGATCGCGTCATAGTCCGTCACGGCTATTTCCTCCCGAGTAGGCAATACGCACGTCCCAGGTTATGTCAGTACTGACATATTTTGAAGATGTCAGCCCTGACATCTTTTGCGCCGCTGAGATAGCATCGGTGCGAGATGACCGTGCCCACCAACCGTCACGAACTGCGTCGACGATCCACCCACGAAGCGCTGCGGCGGGCTGCATTAAAGAGCTTTGCGCGTAAGGGATTTGCTCAGGTGACGGTGACCGAGCTGGCACGAGAGGCCGGTGTTACCGAACGGACGTTCTTCCGGCATTTTCCGACCAAAGAAGCGGTGCTGTTCCAGGACTATGAGAACCAGCTGGAGTGGCTCGCGCGGGCGCTTGCCCAACGCCCGGTGTCCGAGCCGCTCTTTGATGCGGTCTTGGCCAGTGTCGCCGCCTTTCCGCATGATCTGGAAGTGGTGCGCCAGGCCGCAACCGCTCGAAGCGAGTTGATCAGCGCGGATCGGATCGCTAACCATCTGCGGGTGGTGCAGTCGTCGTTCGCGCAGGTGCTGACCGCGTTCGTCAGAGACCGGTATGCGGATGTGGCCAATGTCGACCTTGTTGCGGAGGTCGCCGGCGCGACGATTGCAGCGGCTCTTGTGGTGGCGGTGGAAAATTGGGGCCGCTACGGGTGTGCCGAAGACCTCGGCGAACTGGTGGCCGCGAGCCTGGATCTGGTGCGGTCCGGTTTGGCGCCGCTGTCCTAGCGACGGTGAAGGTGTCCGGTATTGTCAACGGCGCTGCGTTGCGCCAGTCGCGGCTTCTGGTCTACGGCGCCTTGGAGCATGGCAGGCCAGGGCAACCGAAATTCGTAGGCGGGCAGGACAAGTCCAGTATTTCTGAAGTGTGAGTGTTACGCCAGGGATCGGCCATGGCGGGGCTGCCCTTGATGTGCGTGATGCATTGGAGGTGCATTGTTGTGAGCCTGCGGGTTCGTGCAGGGGTGGCGAGCGCCGGTACGGCCGCTCCCGCGCTGGCCGATTACGGTGTCGCGGGGTTGGGTCGGATCGGTGAGCCTGGCTGTTGCGGAGGTAGTCGGGCATGACATCGCCGCTCTGGATGGCTTCGCCGCCTGAGGTGCATTCGTCGTTGCTGAGCACTGGACCGGGGCCCGGAGGAATCCTGGTGGCCGCCGCCGGGTGGCTATCGCTGGGTGCGCTTTTCGAGGCAACAGCGGCAGAGGTCGATCATCAAATTTGCGAAGCGATACGCCTCTGGCAGGGCCGTGCTGCCGATGATTATGTAGCAGCGCACACCCCTTACGTGGTGTGGCTCGACCACGCCGCAATCGTCTGTCAGCGGGCTGGTGCTGCGCTCCAGATGATGGTGGCGGCATATGGCGATGCCTTAGCCGAGATGCCCACGATGGCGGAATTGCAGGAAAATCATGCTGTACACGGGGTGCTGGTCGCGACGAATTTCTTTGGCCTAAACGGGGTTCCCATAGCTGTGAACGAGGCGGACTATGTGCGGATGTGGATCCAGGCCGCCGGCGTGATGGGCGTTTATGAATCCTGCACGAGTGCGGCGCTACTCGAGGTGCCGCCGACCTGCCCATCCCCGGTGTTGGTCAATCCCGGCGTCGAGGGGGTTGGCAATGCCACCAGTTGGTCCGGCTTCGCCGACAGCGACGAATTCTCCGTCTCTTCCTTCAACGACGGCGTTCTTGGGCTGGACGTTGCGGGGGAACTATGCGAGTTTGACCCGTTCGACGGCCTTGATCTTGACGGTTGCCAGTTGGTCAGCGTCTCCACGACTCAGGGATTCGGCGCAGCTATGGATGTGACCGCAGCACCGGGCTCGCCGCTTTCGGGAGCGGCGTTAGCTCCCACCGGCCACATCTGCGCTGGGGTGCCGTTGGCGACCAGCACGCCGTTGGGGGTCACCCGTCACGTTGGCGACCTTCAGATGATGGCAGCACGAGACAACTCCGATCGCGCTGTGGTGGACGCACCCCACGAAATACTCGTCAGTGATTCTCGCGGGGGCACAGCCCAGTCGGGGGCGTCAGGTTCGGTGCGTCCCGGAGTGGGATCGGCCTCCGTGGTGCAGGCAGCGTCCGATGGGAGGCCGGTGTCGGAGCTGGCAGGCGGCCGTGGTGCAGGAACGGTGGGCTTCGCGGGGGTCTCCGCCACCGGCACCAAGGTGCGGCCCGCGGGTTTGTCGGCGACCGGTGGTGGTGAATTCGGCAGTGGTGCCGGCGTGCCCGTCTTGCCGGCTACCTGGCCGCTGCAGGTTGTCGGCTCCACTAGCGGTAGCGGGGTCTCGCCGCCGGCCCTGTGAGAGCACACCACCGACAACTACCGACGACCCAGAGCGCAACAGCTGGCAGCCCTTCCCGCCGGCCAGCGCGGGGGCCATGGCTTCCCGTTCGTGGCCGCCGACCGGGATCCGATGCGCTTCGGGGTATGCCGCCGTCCTCGGCCACTATCAGATATGAGATCGCAAACCCTGCTCGGTGAGCATCGACTCGTCGACGGCTATGCGGCGTATGTCTTCGTCGACCCCGAGGCTGTCAAACATCACAAAATTGACGTGCTGTCAAGTGAATTATTAGCGCTATTCGGGCGGGCGTGCCATGACTCGCCGCTGCGATTGCTGGTTACAGCGAGGTAATTCCGTCTCTCCATATCGTGCTACATCACCGCAGGCTAACGTGCTATATGGGCAAATGCGTGTTCGGCGCTTATGCGAACTCCCCGGAGCAAAATTTCATCGCATCATGAAATGTAGATTCTAGAATGTAGTTTTGAATTCAAAATGAGCTTCATTTGTTAAACGTGTGCGAAAATTCCGCCATTTTGTGCTCACATTTCTCTGGTCGATGTCAGGATTGCCTACGTGGCCAGGGCTCCGGCGTTGTTGATTAGCAGGCTTGTGAGCTGGGGAATTGTGGATTGAGGAGGTCTAGGCGGCGGTTGGCGGTCAAAGCGGTGATCCGGCAGGCTTCGGCGATGTTGTCGGCGCCGTTGAGGCGGTGCAGATTGATCGCGGTGTTGCGTAGCGTTGCTAGGACCTGTGCGCCGTTTCCGGTATGTGCCCTTTGACGGTCTTCGTCGAAGGTGACGTCGCGTATCCAGTGCAGGCTGTTCTCGATTCCCCAGTGTTGACGCATCCAGGTCATGATCGCGGTAGGGCGGGCGTGCTCGAACGGCAGGCTGCAGATGGCATAGACCACCTCCACGCTGCGCTGGTCGGTGGCGGTGATCAAGCGTTCACGAGTGATCCGGATGATTTGTTTTGCGTAGGGGAAGCCGATTCCTCGTGCAGCGGTGATGATTTGCAGGGTGCGGGTCTCGACACGGCCCCGGCCGCGGGAGTCGTCGGTAGCGGCTGCGGGCACCTCGGCCCAGGGCAGCGCGGTGATACGCGCAAGTATTTTGGCTTGGTTGGACTTGACGATCATCAGGTAGTGCGACTTCAAGGTGGCGCAGATCAACTTCGCGGTGACGACCTGGGTATGCATCGCATCCACGGTGACCAGCCACCGCAAGCTACCCGGCAGCAGCGTGAGCAGGGCACGTACGCAGGGAATTTCATTGCTTTTCTCGGCGACAGCGAGTTGACCGAGCACCAATCGGGCACGGTGGGCGAACACCGACACGAGATGCGTGGCTGTCGCTTTGGCGCGTAAAGCACCACGCAGCATCTTGCCGTCCAACGCGATCGGCACCAATCCGCTGGGGTCGCTGCTGGCCACGTGTGCAGTGAAGTAACTGCCCATCCTGGCGTTGAGGTCGGCGGGGTCTAGCCGAGACAAAACAGCGCGGAAGGTCTTCTCACTGGGCCGCCGGAACCGGACCCCTAATTGGGCCAACACATCATCGGGAGCGGTGGCCGCCCATGTGGCAAAACCAGCATAGCCGCGCATCCCCGCGGCAGTGGCCAGAACCGCGATCGCCAACAAAGCCATCAGCGAATACCTCCGACCGCGTGGGTCCCTCGGGTCTGGCACCGAGGCCAACACATCGAGAAACTCCGATCCGATGAGCTCGCTGCGCTCACCAGGACTCCAGCGGTCGAACACCTCTGGAACCGACGACACAGGCAATACTGAAACGGTAGGCACGGGCAACTCCAGACCAACGACGAACAGTAACCAACTCGATCGTTCTCCAGATAGCCCGTGCCTACACTCCGGCCCCAATAGCGCGGCACCAAAGATCATCAACCCAGCTCACAAGCCTGCTAATCAACAACGCCGGAGCCCTGTATCGCCAGGTAAGGCTGCGCGTCTTCCGATGGTCGCAGTAGTTCGCAACGGCTGGACACGCGAGGGCGCCCGCCAGGTGCTACTCGCGGTAGGTGCCGGTGTGTTGTATGGCAGCTGGGCGGCGTTTGCCAATCAGGCGGGCGGCGCCGCGGTGGCGCTGCGCGCGGCTTTGACACAGATGCTGTTGAGTATGGCCGCGACCCTGATGTTGGAGCTGGTGCTGGAGCGGCTATTTCGCTTGGGGCGCACTCCCAGACGCGGCTTTTGGCTGTCGTGGCTGGGGTCGTCGATGCTGGCCGCGACCGCATTGGTGACGGGGCACGTCCTGGTAGGTACGCCGCACGTTGCCACCACGATCGCGCCGTCACTGATGGTCGGCACCGCATTCTGCTATCTATATGCGCGCGGGATGCTCGCGCGCCGCGGACGCGGGCACCCGAGTCTGGCGGCGTAGATACCAGCAGTTCGAAATGCGCTGCTCACCCCGGTAGGCTGCAGTGCTGTGGGCTCGAAGGTAATGGCATCCCACGCGGCGCGCCTTGGCGCTGCGGGATTGCTGCTTGCGGGCTGGGCGGGGTCGACGGGCGTTGCCGCGGCCGATCCCCAACCAGCGCCGCCCGCGCCGAAGACGACGATGGATCACGACGGCACGTATGCCGTGGGCACCGACATCGTTCCCGGTACCTATACGTCGGCGGGGCCGGTCGGCGACGGGACCTGTTATTGGAAGCGCATGAGCAACCCCGATGGCGCCCTGATCGACAACGCGATGACCAAGAAGCCTCAGGTAGTGCAAATCGAGCCGACCGACAAGGCGTTCAAGACGAGCGGCTGCCAACCCTGGCAGAGCACCCCTGACGCCGATGTGCCCGCCGAGCTTCCCGGCCCGGCCGCCGGGGGCCAGCTGCAGATGAATCTGGGGATACTCAACGGGCTGCTCGCTCCGAATGGTCAGCAAGTACCCCCGTCCTAATTGAGGTCGATCTTGGGCAGCGGTCGCACCGCGGCAAGTGATGCGCAACAAGTCGTCGTCATCGGTGCCGGCGTCAGCGGGCTGACGTCGGCCCTGTGCCTGGCCGAAGCGGGTTGGCCGGTGCGGGTGTGGATCGATCTGCTGCCACGGCAAACCACCTCCGCGGTGGCGGGTGCGGTGTGGCGACCGCGATTTGTGGAACCCGTCGTCAAGACCCGAAAGTGGGCCGAGCAGTCACTGCATCGGTTTCGCGAGCTGGCCGACGATCCGACCAGCGGTGTGCAGCTGATGCCCGCTATCAGTGTTGGGGAGATAGCCGAGGTGGACGTGACGGCGTCTGGGGAGGACATGATTCCCGGCCTGCGTCCGGTCGCCGACACCGACGTTCCGGACGGCTTTCCCGCGGCCACTGCAGCGACCCTGCCGATGATCGATATGCCCCGCTACCTTGATTACTTGACGACGCGGCTTGCCGCGGCGGGTTGTGAAATTGAGATACACCCGGTGCGGTCGCTGACCGAAGCCGCTCAGAGCGCACCGATCGTGATCAACTGTTCTGGTCTGGGTGCCAGGGAGTTGGCCGGCGATGACAGTCTTCGGCCGCGATTTGGCCAGCGTGTTGTGCTGGCCAACCCCGGCTTGGACCAACTGTTCATGCAGCTAGGTGATGGCCCGGAATGGATCTGCTACTTCCCTCACCCGCACCGGGTGGTGTGCGGCGGCATCAGCATTCTTGATCGCTGGGACACCACTGCGGATCCCCAGGTGACCGACCGTATCCTGCGAGACTGCCGGCGGATCCAGGGCTCCGGCGTTGTTGATTAGGAGGCTTGTGAGCTGGGGAATTGTGGATTGAGGAGGTCTAGGCGGCGGTTGGCGGTCAAAGCGGTGATCCGGCAGGCTTCGGCGATGTTGTCGGCGCCGTTGAGGCGGTGCAGATTGATCGCAGTGTTGCGTAGCGTTGCTAGGACCTGTGCGCCGTTTCCGGTATGTGCCCTTTGACGGTCTTCGTCGAAGGTGACGTCGCGTATCCAGTGCAGGCTGTTCTCGATTCCCCAGTGTTGACGCATCCAGGTCATGATCGCGGTAGGGCGGGCGTGCTCGAACGGCAGGCTGCAGATGGCATAGACCACCTCCACGCTGCGCTGGTCGGTGGCGGTGATCAAGCGTTCACGAGTGATCCGGATGATTTGTTTTGCGTAGGGGAAGCCGATTCCTCGTGCAGCGGTGATGATTTGCAGGGTGCGGGTCTCGACACGGCCGTGGCCGCGGGAGTCGTCGGTAGCGGCTGCGGGCACCTCGGCCCAGGGCAGCGCGGTGATACGCGCAAGTATTTTGGCTTGGTTGGACTTGACGATCATCAGGTAGTGCGACTTCAAGGTGGCGCAGATCAACTTCGCGGTGACGACCTGGGTATGCATCGCATCCACGGTGACCAGCCACCGCAAGCTACCCGGCAGCAGCGTGAGCAGGGCACGTACGCAGGGAATTTCATTGCTTTTCTCGGCGACAGCGAGTTGACCGAGCACCAATCGGGCACGGTGGGCGAACACCGACACGAGATGCGTGGCTGTCGCTTTGGCGCGTAAAGCACCACGCAGCATCTTGCCGTCCAACGCGATCGGCACCAATCCACTGGGGTCGCTGCTGGCCACGTGTGCAGTGAAGTAACTGCCCATCCTGGCGTTGAGGTCGGCGGGGTCTAGCCGAGACAAAACAGCACGGAAGGTCTTCTCACTGGGCCGCCGGAACCGGACCCCTAATTGGGCCAACACATCATCGGGAGCGGTGGCCGCCCATGTGGCAAAACCAGCATAGCCGCGCATCCCCGCGGCAGTGGCCAGAACCGCGATCGCCAACAAAGCCATCAGCGAATACCTCCGACCGCGTGGGTCCCTCGGGTCTGGCACCGAGGCCAACACATCGAGAAACTCCGATCCGATGAGCTCGCTGCGCTCACCAGGACTCCAGCGGTCGAACACCTCTGGAACCGACGACACAGGCAATACTGAAACGGTAGGCACGGGCAACTCCAGACCAACGACGAACAGTAACCAACTCGATCGTTCTCCAGATAGCCCGTGCCTACACTCCGGCCCCAATAGCGCGGCACCAAAGATCATCAACCCAGCTCACAAGCCTGCTAATCAACAACGCCGGAGCCCTGCCGGCGGATCGAACCCAGATCGGCCGACGCGCCGGTCATCGAAACAATTACCGGATTGCGGCCCGATCGGCCGTCGGTGCGTGTGGAAGTCGAACAGATTGGGGCGACGCGGTGTATTCACAACTACGGTCACGGGGGCGATGGTGTGACTTTGTCGTGGGGTTGCGCGCTTGATGTTGCGCGGCTGGCCGGCCTCGATTGCTGAAGGGCAGGGCCCGCTCAGTGCCCGTTGGGAACGGGCGACAACGCGGCTTCGACCGACGAATACATCGGCAGCAGACGGCGCAGTCCACACGCGGCAATGGTGCGGGCAACGATGGGCTGGTTGCTCACCAATCGCAGATTCACGCCGCGCCGACGGCACCGCACCGACTCTTGGGCCAAAACCGCATAGGCACATGAGCCAATGAAATCCAGGTCACGAATATCGATCACGAACGGACCCGGCGCGATGGCGATGGCAGCGCTGCGATTCACCAACCGCTGCCAGACCACCTCATTGCTGGCGTCAACGTCTCCTCCGACGTGAACAACCACTGCCGAGCCGGTGCACTCGGTGACCGCCCGTAGACCGGTATGCGGATCCCCGGCGGGTGAACTCAGCCGGGTGCTCGATGAACTAGGCGATGACCCCATCGCGACGGTGTTCACTCTTCGCACTATCCCGTCCTAGTGTGCCGTTAGGTAGCGCCGACCTGGATCCGCGAGGACAAACCATCGGTCCTCGCAATCGCAGCAGAGCTACTGTCTCCGAGCGCGTTAGCGAGCTGTGTTCGTAAGCATATGTGCAACTGTGGCTGACAACATAGGGTGTCGCGTGCGGTAATTTTGGGCGCTCTTGCCCGGCAAGTTTGTCACATCGATCGACGTAGGTGGCTGAACTTCAATTTATGGTCGTGTTCTACCTGCCCTCAGCAACCTAATCGAAGGCCAACTAATAATGGCTAGCCGCGCGCTACGCGGCGCAAATCACGAGTCAGCAACGACAGAAGCCAGCTCACGATCGACAAGAGGATGGCGGCCCAGACGGCGGTCCACCAGAAGTGGTCGATCTGCAGGCCCCACCTGGTGGTGTCTTCGGTGATCCGGGCGGTGATCCACAACATGAACGCGTTGATGACGACGTGAATGAGGCCCAGCGTCAGGATGTAGAGCGGGATTGACAGAAATTGCACGATGGGCTTGATGATGGCGTTGACGAGGCCGAAGATCACCGCGACAACGAAGATGATCCCGATCTTCTCCAACGTCGTGTCGCCACCGACAAATCGGATCCCCGAGATGCAGAGCGTGACCACCCACAATGCAAATCCTGTGACGGCGGCGCGTAGCAGAAAAGGTCCCATGCGCCGATCCTGCCATTCAATTCAGCTCGTAGAAGCGCTGGGCGTTGAGTCCAGCGATCTTGTTCCGAGACTGTTCACCGATGTCGGTCCTGGTGCGCAGCTGCTTCGTGCTCTCGGGCCACTCGCCGTCCCAATGCGGGTAGTCGCTGGCGAACATGATGAAGTCATCGCCCAGCACGTCAATCACGCCAGGCAGGATTGGCTCGTCGGGCTCGCAGGTCACCCAGACGTTGCCGGCGCGCAGGTAGTCGTGCGGGTCGCGGCGCCAGCCTTCGTCGATCCAGTCACCGCGTTTCTCGTAGTGCTCGTGCAGGCGGTCGACAAAGAAGGGGACCCAGCCGACGCCCGCCTCCAGAAAGGCAACTCGCAATCGGGGATGACGGTCAAAGACACCGCCCGAGACCAGCGCGGTCATCGCCGTCATCTGGTCGAAAGGGAAGCTGATGCAGTGCACCTGGATGTAGTTGGTGAAGCGGTCCACGCCGATTTTGGGCAGGTGCATACCGGGGGCGCCGTGAATTCCCAGCGGCATCCCCTGCTCGACGGCGGCGGCGTAGAACGGATCCAGGTCGGCATGGTCAAGGTTGCGGGACTTGAGCGCGGGTGGGACCAACGTTGCGACCAGCCCCAGCTCGTTGGCCTCTTTCATGATGTCGATGGCCACTTGCCCGTGTTCGATGGGAGTGACACCGACACCGCGTAGTCGCCCGTTTGTCGGGGCACAGAAGTCCGCGATCCACTCGTTGTAGAGGCGTGCGAAACCGGCGGCGAACGCCGGGTCTTTCAGGCTGGGAACGCAGAGCCCGACGCTGGGATAGAGCACCATCGTGTCCAGGTGATCGCGATCGGCGTCGGCGAGTACCCCATCGGCTGTCGCACAGTTGATTCCGGGAGCTTTGCTGATGCCGTGTTGGGGCGGACACCCGGCCCCGGGACCGTTGTCCTGCGGGTAGTGCCGGCCCTCGATCATCAGATGCGGTCGACCGCGCGTAGTGAGTCGCACCCGGTCCGGCCGACGACGCAGCGCTTCGCCGGTCAGCGACGCGTTTTCGGCGACATGTCCATCGGCATCGATGATTCGCATATACGCCCAAGCTACTCGCGAGTGGCCGCCACCCCAGGTGCGCGGACCGGCGTGCGGTACGCCACGATGCAGAACGTGAAAACACCGTGGCTGAACGTCGACCAGCGGAATTCGTTTATCGCGGCGTTCTTGGGCTGGACGATGGACGCGTTCGACTACTTCATCGTGGTGCTGGTCTACGCCGACATCGCCAAAACCTTTCATCACACCAAGACCGAAGTCGCGTTCGTGACCACCGCGACGCTGGCCATGCGGCCGGTGGGTGCGTTGATCTTCGGGCTGTGGGCAGATCGGGTCGGCAGGCGCGTTCCGCTCATGGTCGACGTGGCCTTGTACTCGGTGGTCGGGTTCTTGTGCGCCTTTGCCCCCAACTTCACGGTGCTGGTGATCTTGCGCCTGCTCTATGGCATCGGCATGGGTGGTGAGTGGGGATTGGGTGCGGCGCTTGCCATGGAGAAGGTTCCCGTCGGTCGGCGCGGATTTTTCTCGGGGCTGCTGCAAGAGGGCTATGCGTTCGGCTATCTGCTGGCCACGGTGTCGAGCCTGGTGGTGATGAACTGGCTGGGTCTGTCCTGGCGCTGGCTGTTCGGGTTGTCCATCATCCCCGCGTTGATCAGCCTGATCATTCGGTACCGGGTGAAGGAATCCGAGGTGTGGGAGGCTGCGCAGGACCGGATGAGGCTCACCAAGACCCGAGTCCGAGACGTGCTGCGCAACGCGGCGATCATCCGGCGGTTCGTCTACCTGATGTTGCTGATGACCGCCTTCAACTGGATGAGCCACGGTACCCAGGACGTCTACCCGAGTTTCCTCACCGCCACCACCGACCACGGTGCCGGATTGTCGTCGGCTACCGCCCGCTGGATCGTGGTCGTCTACAACGCGGGCGCCATCATCGGCGGGCTGATGTTCGGCACCCTTTCACAGCGCTTCGGCCGGCGGTACACGATTGCGTTCTGCGCGGTATTGGCGTTGCCGATCGTGCCGATATTCGCTTATTCGCGTACCGCCGCGATGCTGTGCCTGGGTTCCTTCTTGATGCAGCTATGCGTGCAGGGGGCCTGGGGCGTGATCCCGGCGCACTTGACCGAGATGTCGCCGGACGCCATTCGCGGCCTCTACCCCGGGGTCACCTATCAGCTCGGCAACCTGCTGGCGGCGATGAACCTGCCCATTCAGGAACATCTGGCCGAAACCCACGGGTATCCGTTTGCCTTGGCCGTGACAATCGTGCCGGTGTTGACCGTGGTCGCGGTGCTGGCGCTGATCGGCAAGGACGCGACCGGTGTCCACTTCGGCACTGCCGAGACCGCCTTTTTACCAGGGAAGACATGACGCAGACAGCGTCGGGATCGCGAAATGCGCGCTCCGGCTAGCCCGACTCGGGGGCGGTCGCCGCACGATCGACCGGCGGCGAATCGTCGGCCGAGTTATTCGCTCAACGCACGCCGCAACAGGTGCATGGCAACGGTCGTTGAGCGTTCGCGGATGTCGGACCGATTTCCGGGCAGCCGCAGCGTTCGAGTGACGTTGCGACCGTCGCCGACCAACACGCAAAAGCAGACTGTCCCGACCGGCTTTTGCTCGGTTCCCCCACCGGGACCGGCGATTCCGGTAATCGCGACCGCGGTGTCGGCGCCGAAGCGCTGCAATGCCCCCGCCGCCATGGCCTGCGCCACCGGTTCTGAAACTGCCCCGTGCATCTCGATCAGTGTTGGGTCGACGCCGAGCAACTCGGCCTTGGCCTCATTGGAGTAACTCACCACACCGCCCATGACATAGGCCGAAGAGCCAGGGCGGTCGGTGAGCCGAGCGGCCAGGAGTCCAGCGGTGCACGATTCCGCGGTCGCGATGCGCCGGTCGGCAAGCAATCGTGCCACCAGATCGTCCACCTGCGAGCCGTCTTCGGAGTAGATTTGATCGCCATGGCGATCGCGCAGCAGTCGCGCTACTTGCGCATAGGTGTCTGCCGCGCCCGGTTCGTACCGCGTGACCATCTCGATTTCTCCGCGCCGCAGGCATGTCGTGATCTCTAGCGCGCCAAAATCGGGGATGGTCGTCTCGGCACTGCGCAAGGTCTCGGCCAACCCGGACTCCGGCAGTCCGAACATCCGTATTGTCTCTTGCCGGTAGGTCGTTCGGCCGGCGATCGCCTCCTGCGCCCCGGGCATCTGAATGGCACTGTGCCACATGGGCTGAAGCTCGCGCGGGGGTCCTGGAAGCACCATGACCGTCGGCTTTCCCGGCACCACCAGACCAGGCGCGGTACCCACCGGATTGATCACTTGCGCACCAGCCGGGATCATCGCTTGCTTCTGATTGGCGGCCAGTACCGAGTCGAAGTTGCCGGGGTCGAAACCCGGGTTGCGCGCCATCAGCCTCTTGAGGATGTTGGCGATCGTGTCTTCCAGTTCCGTGTCCAGTATCAGCTCGCGTCCACAGAAACGGGCGACCACCTCGACGGTCATGTCATCGGCCGTAGGTCCTAGGCCACCGCTGGTGATGATCAGGTCGGGGTCCTGGTCTGCCATGAATCGCAGCTGCGCTTCGATGTCGGCAGGGCGGTCGCCGCAGATGGTGATGTGGGCCAGCTCGACACCCAGCTCGAGCAGCTGGTCGGCGATCCACGGGCCGTTGCGATCTTGGACACGGCCGGTGAGAACCTCAGTTCCGGTGACCACGATGCCCGCACGTGCGCTCACCGGCCTCAGCCTACGCACCGGCCGATCCGGCGACGAAAGTGCCTTCTTGGCAAGTCGATTAATGCCCAGCTGGGGTGCGACGGCCGGGGCCGCACATTCGGCGCTCAGCGCCTGCAGGTGATCTAGTGGCCCGGGGCGCCAGGTTGACCCGGCTGACCAGGCTGGCCGGGCTGACCGGGGGTTCCGCCGGGGCCCGGTTCGCCGCCGGCGCCGCCCGGACCACCCTCGCCGGGCCGACCACCTATGCCAGGTGCACCGCCCGGTCCGCCGTCGCCGCCCCGGCCGCCTTGACCTCCAGGACCGCCGACACCGCCCCTGCCGCCGGCGCCGCCTCGCCCACCGGCACCGCCCCTGCCGCCGGCACCACCGGCTCCGCCGGCGCCACCGGCTCCGCCGGCGCCACCGCGGCCACCCGCCCCGCCTTGGTCGTCTTGGCCGCCGGGCTCACCGGTATCGCTACTCATGCGATTCGCGCCGGTAGGGGTGTGCAGTGACGAGCCATCGGTGTGCCTCCTGGTGGGCCAGCCAAACTTCCTCGGTTCTGTCACGTTATCTCAGCGGCCGCCTCGACCGGCATCAGACTCCAGGCCGTGCCGCGGCAGTCCCTCCGCTTTGGTCCGCGTCGTCGCGGCTGGCTGGCCGAAGCCGGCCGGTTGATGGCGTTTCCGGCGGTGCGCGACGGACAATGGGCCCATGATCGAGCTAGAGGTAGTCCAGGCTGACGGCACGAAGCTCGAACTCGACGCGATCACCAACGCCGCCAATACCCAACTTCGCCATGCCGGTGGCGTCGCAGCGGCCATCTCCCGCGCCGGTGGGCCGGATATCCAGCGTGAATCGAATGAAAAGGCGCCGATCGGGCTCGGAGAAGCGGTCGAAACCACGGCCGGCGAGATGCCGGCGCGCTACGTGATCCACGCGGCGACAATGGAGCTGGGCGGTCCTACCTCGTCCGAGCTCATCTCTCGGGCCACCAGCTCTGCCTTGCGCAAGGCCGATGAGCTCGGTTGCCGCTCGCTGGCCTTGGTGGCATTTGGCACCGGCGTCGGCGGCTTCCCGCTCGAACGGGCGGCACGGCTGATGGTCGAAGCGGTGCGGCGACACCACCCGGGTTCGCTAAAGCGGGTGGTTTTTGCCGTGCACGGAAATGCGGCCGAGAAAGCATTTGTCGCTGCAGTGCAGGCCTAAGGTGCTGGCTGATCGCTGCCGGGCTGAGCTAGGTAACGCTCTACCGACGCGACTTTGCCGGTCATTGCGTCACTGGCTTCCCGGCGCCAGTCCGCCTTGATCACGGTGCTGACTCGCGGCGCGCGGGCCGCGACGGCCTCCACCGCGCGCTGTACCACCGCCATGACCTCTTCCCAGGTATCGCCTTCGATCACGGTGAACATCGAGTCCGTCTGGTTGGGCAACCCGGAATCGCGAACCACCCGAACCGCTTCGGCCACGATCTCGCCAACGCCTTCACCAACGCCCATCGGGGTAACGGAAAACGCGACAAGCACAGACACGCTTTTCTCCTATGCCAAGCCGCTGTCGGTCGGCACGGCCGTACTCGGCACCGCGACGGCCAGGACCGCAGCCACGGCAGCAAGAATCCGGCCCTCAGCACGATACGCCCCGCAGTGGGAGAACAGCCGTCCGCAATTGGCGAGATCGGTTGCTTCCACCAGTGCCGCCGCTACCGCCAGACCAAGCGATCGGATTTCCGCCACCGCAACACGTGGCACCCGCACGCTCACAGCGACATGCGCCTACCCAGACCGGCCCCTTGGCGCTGCGACCCGACCTGGCAGCATCGAGGCCCATGCGGGTTCTGGTGCAACGGGTGTGCTCGGCAGCGGTGACGGTCGACGGTGACGTGGTCGGCGCCGTCCGGCCGCCCGGCCAGGGACTGCTGGCCTTCGTCGGTGTGACTCACGGTGACGACGGCGACAAGGCCCGGCGGCTTGCCGAAAAGCTCTGGTATTTGCGTATTCTCACCGATGAGAAATCGGCTTCTGACCTTGGCGCGCCGATTCTGGTGGTCAGTCAGTTCACGCTCTACGCCGATACCGTCAAGGGACGGCGGCCATCGTGGAACGCTGCGGCGCCGAGGGCGGTGGCCGAGCCGCTGGTGGCCGCGTTCGCTGAGGCCTTGCGGGCGCTGGGCGCCCACGTGGAAGCCGGTGTCTTCGGGGCCCACATGCAGGTTGAGCTCATCAACGACGGTCCGGTGACCGTCATGCTGGAACTGTGATCGCGTGCGGCGGTAGGTTGGCGCCGTAGCGGGAGGTATCGATGACTACATCCGAATATGGATCTCGTCGTTCCGACGATGACCAGTGGGACATCGTCAGCGGCGTCGGTTACACCGCATTGCTGGTGGCGGGATGGCGCGCGCTGGACACGGTCGGGCCGCAACCGCTGGCTCCCGACGAGTATGCGAAGTACTTCATCGCGGCGTCCGGGGATGCGTATTTGAACGACCAACTCGCCCATCCGCCAACCTCCGTGGACGAAACCGCGTTCCCCCGCCTCTACGGAGTCCAGACCCGGTTTTTCGATGACTTTTTCCGCTCCGCCGCCGCCGCGGGAACCAAACAGGCGGTGATCGTCGCCGCCGGTCTTGACTCGCGGGCCTATCGGCTCGAATGGCCATCCGGAACAACGGTATTCGAAATCGACCTGCCACAAGTTCTCGAGTTCAAAGCACGGGTGCTGCAGCGCCATGGTGTCGAGCCCAAAGCGCGACGAAACGAGGTAGCGGCGGATCTGCGCACCGACTGGCCGGCGACGCTGCACGCAGCGGGGTTCGAGCCGGGTCAGCCCAGCGCCTGGTCGGTGGAAGGACTGTTGCCATATCTGACCGCTGACGCGCAAGATGCCCTATTCGCGCGGATCGATGACCTTTGTGCGCCGGGCAGCCGAATCGCCACGGGGGCCCTGGGGTCGCGGTTGGATCACGATCAGCTCGTCGCCCTGGAGCAGACGCACCCCGGGGTCAATCTGTTTGGCGACGTGAACTTCTCTGCCTTGACGTATGACGACAAGACCAATCCGGCCCAATGGCTGGCGGCGCGCGGGTGGGTCGTCGAACCTGTTCGCAACACGCTCGAGTTGGAAGCCGGCTATGGAATGACGCCCCCCGCGGTGGATGTGCGCCTCGACGCCATCATGCACTCCGAGTACATCGTCGCTACTAAACCTTGAGCAGCACCTTCACGTCATTGCCGGACCGGGAACCGGCAATCGAGTACCCCTTGGCAGCTTCGTCCAGTGGCAATGAAGTGGTGAAGATCCCGTCCACATCAAGGCGTCCCGACTCGAGCAACGGAATCAATTCTGACCAGGTGCGCTGCACGGGTGCGATGGTCAGTCGCAATGTGATGCTGCGCAGCAGGCAGGTCAGGGCGGGAAGCGGAAACGGCTGCAGATCGTGAACGCCGACAACGGACACGGTGCCGCCGGCCCGAACGGCGTTGAGCGCGTCGGTCATTGATGCGTCGGTGTCCACGGCATCAATCACCGAATCGGCGCCGCGCCCACTCGTCGCTGCGACAATGGCCTCGGCCGCCGGAGAAGCGACGGCGGTCGCTCCCCATTCGGCGGCCCGCTGCAAGCGCCCCTGCACTCGATCCACCGCGAACACGGTCGCAGCGCCTTGGGCGAGGGCACTGCGCACCGCGCACAGCCCCACCGCGCCCAGGCCGATGACTGCCACCGTTGCGCCAAAGGGGATATCGGCCCGGCGTGCGGCCGCCCAGCCGGTTGCGAGGTTGTCGGTGAGCAGCAACGCCTGCTCGGTCGTGATTGCAGCGGGAATCTTGAGCACCTGGAAGTCCGCGGCCGGGACCGCGAGCAGGTCGGCCTGCGCGCCGCCCAGCGCGCCGGATCCGAAGATCTGTGGCCCGGAAACACACATCGCCGGATCGCGGGTGGCGCAACCCGCGCAGGCGCCGCATCCGGCCACCGAGGACACCATGACCTGGTCACCCACTTCGACGGTGTGGACGTCGGGTCCTTTCTCCACCACCGTGCCAACCGCCTCATGGCCCAGGGCCACCGGCTCGGCCAGGGGGTATTCGCCCTCGTAGAAATGCAGGTCGGAGCCGCAGATACCCGCGGCGCTCACGACGACTATGACTCCGTCAGATCCGGGCAGTGCCGGGTCGGGACGGTTGTCGACGCGGATACTGCCCGGCCCGTCGATGACTACGGTGCGCATGTCGGCGTGCTCACTTTCTTTGTCGGAGAACGAACTTAGACCAATCGGGCTGACGTACCGCGGCCCAATACTCGTTGAGCCGCCACGGGCTGACCGTATGAATTTCCCCGTCGGCGTTCTTGAAGTAGGAATGCTTGACGGCCGGGTGTGACCACACCATCTTCTTGATCTCGGCTTGCGTCCGCTCGTGCCAGCCCGCGGCCGTTTCGTCAGTCGGTTCCAGTGAACCAATGCCATCGGCCACCAAGCGTTCCAGGCACAGGTTGATATAGCGCATTTGAAGTTTCGATTGAATGATCAGGCTGCCGCCGTGAGCGAGATGCGTGCCGGGCCCGTAGATGAGAAAGAGATTGGGAAATCCCGGAACCGTGATCCCCAGGTAGGCGTAGGGCCGTCTCCCCCACACGCGGTGCAGGTCGATTCCATTGCGGCCGATGACCTGCAGCGGCCACAGCACATCGGTGTGCCGAAAGTCGGTGGCGTAGACAATCACGTCAACGCTGTGCGTCACGCCGTCTTCGGTAACGATGCCGGTGGGTGTGATGCGTCGAATCGGAGTGCGCACCAAGTCCACGTTGTCGCGCTGCAGCGTGGCCAGCCAGCTACCGTTGTCCTGCAGGGTCCGCTTGCCGGTAGCCGGATAGTCGGGCAGCACCTTGCTCAATAGCGCGTCGCCGTCGGCGACTTGGCTGCTGATCCACTGGCTGAACATCATCCGCGCCGCGGCGTTGATATCGCTGACCGCATAGTCCTGGTCGGCGTAGTTCGGATCGGTACGGGCGGCGTCGAGGCCCTTGTCGGCTCCCGGCCAGAGCAGCAGGAATCGGTACCACCTGCCGTAGAACGGCAGGTGGCGCATCGCCCAGCGCACGCCGTCTCCGACTTCGTCGTGATACATGGTGTTGGGAAACATCCATTGGGCCGTGCGCTGAAACACGGACAGCTGCGCCACATCCTCGGCGATCGCCGGTGCGATCTGGAAACCGCTGGCGCCGGCGCCGACCAGGGCGACCCGCTTACCGGTCAGGTCCACCGACCGGTCCCAGGCTGCGGAGTGAAACGATGGCCCGGCAAAGGTGTCGGCACCGTCGAATTCCGGGACATAGGGACGGTTCAGCTGACCCACGGCGGTGATGAGCGCCCGCGCGGAGAGGGTGCGCGTGGTGCCGTCGGCCGACCGCAGCCGAACGGTCCAGACTCCGTCGTCATCGTTCCACTCGGCCCCCAGGGCTTTGGTATTCCACTGGATATGCCGACCCAGATCGTGCGTGTCGATCGCCTTTGCGAAATAGTCCTGCAGCTCCCACTGTTCGGCGAAGAAATACGTCCAATCGTTGTTGGGTTCAAAGCTGTAGCAGTAGAAATGGTTGGCTACATCAACACGCGCGCCGGGATAGCGGTTTTCCCACCACGTTCCGCCCGGTCCGGCGTTCTTCTCCACAATCGTGAACGCAATGTTGGCTTGCTCGAGGCGAATTCCGGCCAGGATCCCCGATTCGCCGCAGCCGATCACGATGACCGGGAACTCCGCCGCGCTCTCCGAAGGCAGGGCTACTGGCCGGCGTGGGTCCAGCCCCTCGAGGTCCATCTCTTCAGCGAGCAGAGGCAAGTAGTCATCGGGGACGTGCTCGCACGCGGCCCAGTCCAGCATTTCCCGGATGAGCTCACCGCTCAGGGGCTTGGGCTCGGGGCAGCCCTGGTCGCGATACTCGCTGATCACCGCCAGAGCCTCAGTGCGTGCTCGGGCCTTGTCGTCCTCCGACATGAATCCCTGCACTTCGTTGAGAAATAGACCCATGGGCTTGAAGTCACGGATGAAACGGGCATCGCCGGTGATGTGCACCAGGGAGAGCAACAGTGTAGGGATGCTTACGTCCTCGAGCGCGGCGGCGATCTCCGCTGTGGTCGTGGCGAACGGCAGGCCGGCGTAACGACGTCGCATTTCGGCCTTTCTCTCGGCGGACCGCAATTACGCTACGCGACGTGTCGTAATTAGCAGCACAACGCTACCGTTGCTTGCGGTACCTGAGCAAGAGTCGCCATTTCTTGCGCACCGAGGCGCGTCATCCAGATGGTGGCAACCGCTATCAATAAGCGGCAGGCATCTCAGTCTCCGTCGGACCCATCGTGGCCGGCCAGAGATCCACCTGTGCCGCCGGCGCCACCGGTTCCGCCGGAATCCCCCCGGCCGCCGTCGCCGCCGTCGCCGATCAACTGGGCGTTGCCGCCGCTGCCGCCGTTGCTGGGGAGGACACCGGTGGGGCTGACCCCGGCGCTGCCGCCGGCGCCGCCATTGCCGATCAGCGCTGACATTCCGCCATTGCCGCCGTCGCCGGCAGGATGAACACCCGCGGTGGAACCACCGGACCCACCTGCTCCGCCGTTGCCGAGCAGCCAGGCCCCGGTCCCGCCATTGCCGCCGTCACTTCCTAGGGCAGTGCTAAAGCCGTCCGCCCCGGTGCCGCCGGCTCCGCCGTTGCCGATCAGCCCCACCGCATTGCCACCGTTGCCGCCACCGCCCGCACCGAGGATGAACCCGCTGCTGACAATGTTGGCGCCGCCGTCGCCACCGTTGCCGATGGCTGTCCCCCCTGAACCACCATCGCCGGCGAAGCTGTTGTAGATCGCCCAGCCACCATTGCCGCCGTTGCCGACCAGCCCGGCGTTACCGCCGTCGCCGGCGGTGCTTTGAAAGCCGGC
This sequence comes from Mycobacterium ulcerans subsp. shinshuense, assembly GCF_002355775.1. NCBI lineage: Bacteria > Bacillati > Actinomycetota > Actinomycetes > Mycobacteriales > Mycobacteriaceae > Mycobacterium > Mycobacterium ulcerans. The sequence continues at coordinate 2,873,880 of NZ_AP017624.1, forward strand.
GGACCCGCCGTCGCCGCCATCGCCGAACAGCGATCCCCCGGCGCCGCCATGGCCGCCTATGCCGTTCTGCCGAAGAACACCCGCGGAGTCGCCGTCGCCGCCGTTGCCGATCAGGCCAGCGTCACCGCCGGCTCCGGCAGCGGCTCCGCCCCAGGAGGTGCCACCATCGCCGCCGTTGCCGTACCACTGGCCGCCAGCGCCCCCGGCGCCGCCAACCCCGCTGACCGCGCCGAAGGCTTGGTTGTAACCCCCGGTTCCACCGGTACCGCCGTTGCCGAACAATCCAATCGCGGCGCCACCGGCGCCGCCCGCGCCCCCCGAATCCCCGATGCCGATGCCGAGCCCGCCGATCCCACCATGGCCGCCATTGCCGATCAGCCACCCGCCAGCACCGCCCGCGCCGCCGGACATTCCGGTGGTACCGGGCCCGCCGATCCCGCCATTGCCACCGTTGCCAATCAGCCCCGCGGCGCCACCGGCGCCCCCGGCCTGACCGGATAGACCGTTGCCGCCGTTGCCCCCGTTGCCATACAACAACCCGCCGTCCTGACCGGATTCACCCGGCGCTCCGTCGGCGCCGTCCCCGATCAATGGGCGACCCAGCAGCGCCTCGGTAGGAGCATTGACCACGTCAAGCGGATTGCCGATCAACCCGCCCGCACCAGCCGCGCCGGCGGACCCGCCCGAGTCGCCCAGGCCGCCGCTGCCGCCGTCGCCCATGAATTGGGCGCTGCCGCCGGTGCCGCCGGTACCAGGGGCGCCGCTGAGGCTCACCCCGGCGGCACCGCCGGCACCACCGTTGCCGAACAGCGCGGCCATGCCGCCACTGCCGCCGGTTCCCCCCGACGCAAGCTGGCTTTGTCCGCCGGCCCCTCCCGCCCCGCCATTGCCGAACAGTTGAGCGCCATTGCCGCCGTTGCCGCCGATCCCGCCCGTTACGCCAGAGAGGCCGGCCGCGCCGGCACCGCCGGCGCCGCCGTTGCCGATCAGCCCGACAGCGTTGCCGCCGTCACCTCCCGGGCCAGCGCCGGGAGTAAAGCCAATCGTTGCCCCGCTGGCGCCACCATCGCCGCCGTTTCCGATCACGCCCCCCGGAGCCGCCGTCGCCTCCCCGGCCATCAAAGCCGGCCCACCCGCCGTTACCGCCGCTACCGAACATTCCGGCGGCGCCGCCGTCACCGCCAGTGCTATATGAGCCGGCGGAGCCGCCGTCACCGCCGTTGCCGACGAATCAACCGCCGCTACCGCCGGCGCCAGCAGTCCCCCCGCTCAGGACACCCAGGCTGCCCTCGTAGCCGCCGCCTCCGCCGTTGCCGATCAGCCGAGCATCACCCCCGGCCCCGCCGTCCGCGCCGCCCCACGGGGCACCGCCCCCGGCCCCGCCGTTGCCGAACAACAGCCCGCCGGTACCGCCGGACCCGCCGGCCCCACCAGCGATGAAGATATCGGGGCCGTTACCGCCTGTTCCGCCGGTTCCGCCGTGACCGAACAGGCCGACGGCGTCGCCTCCGGTCCCGCCGATGCCGCCGAAACCTGTGGTGCCGATGCCGCCCCGCCCGCCGGTGCCGCCGTTTCCGAACAGCCACCCACCGGACCCGCCGGCCCCGCCAGCCAAACCGGTGGTCCCAGGCCCGCCGATACCACCGCTACCGCCGTTACCGATCAACCCCGCGGCCCCGCCAGCGCCGCCGGCCTGGCCCACTCCGCCGTTGCCCCCGTTGCCGCCGTTTCCGTACAGGAGTCCGCCGTCGCCGCCGGATTGCCCGGGCGCCCCGCCAGCGCCGTCGCCGATCAGCGGGCGTCCGAACAGTGCCTGGGCAGGCGCATTCAGCACGTCGAGCGCCGCCTGCAGGGGCGAAGCATTTACGGCCTCGGCGCCGGCATAAGCCCCCGCGCCGGCGGTCATTGCCTGCACAAACTGCAGGTGAAACGCGCTGGCTTGCTCACTCAACGCCTGATAGGCCTGCGCGTGCGCACCAAAGAATGCCGCGATTGCAGCCGATACCTCATCAGCGCCGGCGGCCAGGACCTCGATCGTCGGGGCCGCCGCCGCCGCATTGGCTGTGCTGAGCGCAGAACCGATGCCGGCCAAGTCCGACGCCGCCGCTGCCACGTACTCAGGGGAGGCCACCACAAACGACATCACGTTCTCCTCGCACCGATTGCCTTCGACCAGACCGGAAGCGGTGGAGCGCGGTGCGCCCTGCAGCCAACTCCGAAACTGACATTACCATATGGTACGGTATGTCCAGTTGTCCTGCCGACACTAATAATTGGATGACTGCGGGGTGGGTCGGCGGTGATCGCGATGAGTTCTAGCGCGCACCCGACGGCCCGCGTAGCCTGCACATTGGGATGCGCGACAGATCGATGATGGGCGGCATTGTGTGCCTGGCGGGTAACTATCGTGGCGACGGTACTCACCGCTTGTAGCGGCTTTCTGCTCGCGATCTTGTGGATGGACCTGATATTCGACAGTCAGGTTGTGTTCCGGCGAAATTCCCCCGATCGACTTCCCGAGTCGGTGCTGGAATCGATCTCGAGCTATTACCGGCGCGCGACCACCACATCGCGGCCGATGGGGCATCTGATTGCTCTGGTGATGTTGATCCTGTTGGGCACCTTAGGATTTCGTGCGGCTCTGGGACACGACCCCGGCTGGCTGCTGGTGCTATCGGCGGCGCTTGCCGGTGGCCCGATCGTCTTGGCGCTCACCCGTACCTTGCCCAACGCGGTTCGGCTCGGTAGGCGATCGGGTCCGCCGTCCGCGCAGGCACGTGTTGCACGGTCGATCCTGCGGGATCACCTGTTTTGCTTTGGCTGCATGTTGGCGTTCCTCATTCTGTGGGTGGTCAACGACATGTCGTAGCCGAATCGGGTCGGGTCATCGGTGCTCAGCGCCGGTTTGCCGGCCCGAATCCGGCCTGAACCTGGGCCGCTGGTCAGGCCGCCGGTGGGCGTACTAAACTAGAACATGTTCCAATTCCGTCATCGTCCGTTAGTTTCCGGGGAGCAGGCATGCACACCGCCATATGCGACGAACTTGGCATTGAGTTTCCAATCTTCGCGTTCACGCACTGCCGCGATGTTGTCGTCGCGGTCAGCAAGGCCGGGGGCTTCGGCGTCCTGGGGGCGGTTGGATTTACCCCCGAACAGCTAGAGATCGAGCTCAACTGGATCGACGAGCACATCGGCGATCACCCCTACGGCGTTGACATCGTCATCCCCAACAAGTACGAGGGCATGGACTCGCACCTGTCGGCGGAGGAACTGGCCAACACGTTGCGGTCAATGGTTCCGCAACAGCATCTGGACTTTGCCCGCAAGATCCTCGCTGATCACGGTGTCCCAATTGAGGACGCCGACGAGGACAGTCTGCAGTTGCTCGGCTGGACCGAGGCGACGGCCACTCCCCAGGTGGAAGTGGCACTCAAGCACTCGAAGGTGACGATGATCGCCAATGCGCTCGGCACCCCTCCGGCGGAGATGATCGCGCATATTCATGAGCGAGGCCGCAAGGCTGCCGCCTTGTGCGGCTCGCCCTCGCAGGACCGCAAGCACGCGAACGCGGGCGTCGACATCATCATCGCCCAGGGTGGCGAGGCCGGCGGGCACTGCGGTGAGGTGGGCTCGATTGTCTTGTGGCCGCAAGTCGTCAAGGAAGTGGCACCGGTCCCCGTCCTGGCTGCCGGCGGTATCGGCAGTGGCCAGCAGATCGCCGCGGCCCTGGCGCTGGGATGCCAAGGGGCATGGACGGGTTCGCAGTGGCTGATGGTCGAGGAGGCCTCCAACACCCCAGTGCAACAAGCGGCATACGCCAAGGCATCCAGCCGCGACACGGTCCGTAGCCGCTCGTTCACCGGAAAACCGGCCCGGATGCTGCGCAACGATTGGACCGAGGCGTGGGAGCAAGCGGACAACCCGAAGCCGCTAGGCATGCCACTGCAGTACATGGTCTCCGGCATGGCGGTGCGGGCCACCAACAAGTACCCGAACGAAACCGTGGACGTCGTGTTCAATCCGGTTGGTCAGGTGGTCGGACAGTTCACCAAGGTCGAGAAGGCTGCCACCGTCATCGAGAGATGGGTGCAGGAATATCTCGAGGCAACCAACAGGCTCGACGAACTCAACGCCGCCGCCGTCTGACGGCAGTCGCGCGGCCCGCCGAGCCTGGTGTCGGTGACTGCCAGCCGGGACTAATCCAGGTCGTCGTCCTTGCCGATGAGCACCTCTTTGACCTTGTCGACTGCGTGGGTCGCGATGTCGATCGAGTTCTGCACAATGCCGCTGGCTCCCCCGGAGACGTCGCCGCGGATGATGTCACTGGCGTTCTCGACAATGTCGGAGGCCTTCTCGACGGCATTGGTCGCGATGTCCCTGGCCGCGTTGACTGCATCTTTGGGATTGATGGCCATCGGAGGCTCCTTTTCGTTGGTGGATGCTTGATACGACTGTAGTCCCGGCGAATTCGCCTCGAACATGCCAGAGTCAGTAGTCGACCAGGGTGCGCCAGTATTGTTCCGGGATCTCGTCACCGGACCGCAACACCCGGGCCAGCCCAACCGCCATCGCTATTCCAAGCAGACCCAGCCACAGCCCGGCGAGCCCGATGATCCACCACAGGACCGCGGTAGCCGCCGGCCACGGGGACAACAAAACCAACACTGGCGCGAAAAAGAATCCGGCCCCGATGTACCACGCCGAGCCCGCCCGATCCGACGCGAGGACAAACCGTAACCACCGCGGGATCGGCGATTCGGCTTGCTGCGCCTCGGGCGTCATCGGATCAGGTCACTGGATCACTCGGGGGGAAAGAAGCCCGCTCCGGTAAACCATCCGGCCTGCCATCCCTGGGCACCCCGACAGAGCATCGGCAAGCCGTCTTCGGTCTGGGCGGCGGAATTCGGACCCGGGCACGACGCTCCGGTCTGCTGGACCCCGTACAGAGGATAGGAGATTACCCAGTAGCCGGTGGTGGCGGCCGGGAACTGGTTGGGCGGCGGGAAATGGCACGCCTCGGCTTGGCCGCTGGTGCCGCGTCCGAAGATAAAGCGTTCGTAGTTGTCGCAGGGCGCACCCAATGAGGCGTCGTAGTTCATCCCTGGCACGTCACCCTCGTAATGCGGCTGGTCGGCCACGGCGACAGGTGCTACACCGATCGCGGCACCCGTGATTGCCGCGGCGGCGAGCAGTTCCCGAATCATCTTCCACCCCTTCGTGGCACCGGCAAGCTTTCCCAAAGCATAACGATTGTGGCCTGGCCCACAAGATTGGATAGCAAAGCCGACGGTGTGGGACAAGGCGGCGACCATCCGCCGTCACCGGCGGCGAGGCCGGGGGCTCGGGTGGCCTGCCAGACGGATTTGACCAGTGCCTTCGGTGTACTGCGACGCCGATATCCGTCGTGTCGGGCCGGTCGGCGCTGGCCGCGATGGGCAAGCGCGCTCGTCGCCATGGGAGGTTCGCGCGGTGTCTCTTCGACGCCGGTCGGGACTCGTGAACTCGTTTCGGTCTCGGACGTGTCAGGAAATCCTGGCGGCTGAACGCGTTGCAATTTCTCTTCGCGGATCTGGTCGGAGTTCTTCCCAACCGCGGTGGAGCAATGGATTATGGGCAATAGACGACGACTAACAGAATTCGCATCGAGGAGTGGCCTTATGCCAGCTGCCGAGCCAACCGCCACGTCGGTCCCCAATCTGCCTCCCGGATTCGATTTCACCGACCCCGACATCTACGCGGAGCGGTTACCGGTAGCCGAACTCGCCGAGATGCGTCGATCCGCGCCCATCTGGTGGAACGAACAGCCGACGGGCTGCGGTGGGTTCGACGACGGCGGTTTTTGGGTGGTGACAAAGCACAAGGACGTCAAGGAGATCTCGCTGCGCAGCGATGTCTTTTCCAGCCTGCAAAAGACCGCGCTCCCCCGCTATAAAGACGGCACGGTTGATGAGCAGATCGAACGCGGCAAGTTCGTGCTACTCAATATGGACGCACCGCAACACACCCGGCTGCGCAAGATCGTCTCGCGCGCATTCACCCCAAGGGCGGTCGAGCGGCTGCGCGACGACCTCAGAGAGCGCGCTCGGCGCATCGTCGAGGCAGCCGCGGCCGAGGGGCGGGGGGACTTTGTGGAGCAGGTGTCTTGCGAACTGCCGCTGCAAGCCATCGCTGGCTTGATGGGCGTACCGCAGGAAGACCGCAAGAAGCTTTTTCACTGGTCCAACGAGATGGTCGGCGACCAAGATCCAGAGTTCGCTACCAACGATGCTCTGACCGCTTCCGTCGAACTCATCATGTACGGCATGCAGATGGCGGCTGACCGGGCGAAGAATCCGGGCCAGGATCTGGTCACGAAGCTGGTCGAGGCCGACATTGACGGCCACAAGCTCTCCGACGACGAGTTCGGCTTCTTCGTCATCCTGCTGGCGGTGGCCGGCAACGAAACCACCCGCAACTCCATCACCGAGGGCATGATGGCCTTCACCGACTTCCCCGATCAGTGGGAGTTGTACAAACGGGAGCGTCCTGTCACCACCGCCGACGAGATCGTGCGCTGGGCGACTCCGGTGACCTCGTTCCAGCGCACCGCCCTGGAAGACTATGAACTGTCGGGGGTGCGGATCAAAAAGGGCCAGCGGGTGGTGATGTTCTACCGCTCCGCCAATTTCGATGAAGACGTATTCGATGACCCGTATACGTTCAACATCCTGCGCGACCCCAACCCACACGTGGGTTTTGGCGGCACCGGCGCGCACTATTGCATCGGGGCTAATCTGGCCCGGATGACGATCGACCTGATGTTCAATGCGATCGCCGATGTGATGCCGGATCTGGAATCGATCAGCCGGCCAGAGCGGCTACGGTCGGGCTGGCTGAATGGAATCAAACACTGGCAGGTCGACTACCACAGCGATTCATCCGGGAAATGTCCTGTCGCGCACTGACAAACGAATAGTAGAGGCGAGCTGATGGCAACCCACAAAGCTGTCCAAATTGGTGCGGCGGGCGGGCCCCTACAGCTGGTTGATGTCGATACTGCTCCGCCGGCTGATGGCGAGGTGCGTATATCAGTTTCTGCGTGTGGTATTTGCGGCACCGACCGGGCATTTGTGCACGGGGCCTTTCCAGGCCTGGGCTGGCCGCTGACGCCTGGACACGAGATCGCCGGAAGAATAGCCGAAATCGGAAATGGGGTTGAGGATTTCGCAGTTGGCGACCGCGTCGCTGTCGGTTGGTTCGGCGGAAACTGTAACCACTGCGATCCCTGCCGCAAGGGAATGTTCATCCACTGCTCCAAGATGAAGGTTCCAGGCTGGCAGTATCCCGGTGGCTATGCGGAATCGGTGACGGTGCCGGCCACCGCGCTGGCTCGCATTCCGGCAGAGCTCTCCGACGCCGAGGCGGCTCCAATGGGTTGCGCCGGCGTCACGACGTACAACGCGTTGCGTCACACCCGGGCACGGCCGGGCGATCGGGTGGCGGTGCTCGGTGTCGGAGGTCTGGGCCATCTGGGGCTACAGTTCTGTCGTGCCATGGGTTTTGAGACTGTGGCGATCGCTCGCGGTAGTGCCAAGGCCGAGGATGCACGCCAGCTGGGAGCCCACCATTACATCGATTCCACCACGGGTGACGTAGCGGAAGGATTGCGACGGATCGGCGGTGCCGCGGTCGTGTTGGCGACCGCTGGCAATTCGGCAGCTATGGCTGAAACGGTGGGCGGACTTCTTCCCCGCGGCGAGCTGGTCGTCATCGGCGTGACGGCTGATCCGCTACCGATCAGCCCGGTCCAGCTGATCAACCCCGGCCTCAGCGTCACGGGTCACCCATCCGGTACCGCTAAAGACGTGGAGGACACCATGCATTTCGCGGTCTTGTCCGGTGTGCGGGCCTGGATCGAAGAGCGACCGCTCGCGCAGGCCGCCGATGGCTATGAGGCGATGGAGCAAGGCCGGACGCGCTATCGCACGGTCCTGGCCATGTAAGGGCCAGGCCAAGCGAATACAGTCGTGTTGTGAGCGAGGCTGTGTGGACCCTGGATGCTTCCGACGGCGAGCTACTCATCGGCACTGGTGTCGCGGGACGGGCAGCGAAAATGGGCCATCGACTGACCATTGCGATGACCCGCTGGCAAGCGACGGTGAATTGGGTAGCTGACGAGCCCAGCGCCGCAGACCTCATTGTCGAGGTGGATTCGCTAGAGGTGCTACGCGGCGAGGGCGGAGTCAAGGGGCTTTCCGGGCCGGAGAAGGTCCTGGTGCGGTCCAATGCACTGAAATCGTTGCGCGCCGATCGGTTTCCGCGCATCGAATTCTCCGCCGATGCCATCGAGAAGACCGCGGATGGTTACCGGCTCAGTGGGGCATTGCATATTCACGGAACGTCGCATCAGCACGTAATCGACTTGCACACAGATGATCTGGGCGATTCATGGCGCATGTCCACCGAAACGGCGGTTCGCCAGTCCGACTACGGTGTCAAGCCTTACTTACTACTGATGGGATCGCTGCAGGTTGCCGATGAGGTGACGATCTCATTCAGCGCCGTGCGGGCCAAGAATGGTTGATGAACGGTTTGCCGGCCGCCGATAAACCGCTGGAAGACAATGTGTTACCGCTCCGGTGGCCGCCGTACGGCCGCCCGCGCTGAAAGGCTTCTGGTGCTTGGTGGCTTGCTCGGCAGTAGCCTTCGTGGTGTGCAAGAGCGTGATGACCAGTACGTGTAGTCGAAGGAGCCGTCGATGACGCAACCAACTGCCTATCCGGTCCGGGTGAGGGGGGATATCGATCCCGCATTGTCACGTTGGCAATGGCTGATCAAGTGGATCTTGGCGATTCCGCACTACATCGTCCTGGTTTTCCTGTATCTGGGCGCCTTCGTGGCCACCGTGATTGCCTTTTTCGCGATCCTGCTCACCGGCAGATATCCACGGCCGCTGTTTGATTTCAACGTCGGCGTCATGCGGTGGCGGTGGCGGGTCGCGTTTTACGCGCTGACGGTGTTGGGCACCGACCGCTATCCGCCATTCAGTCTGCGGGAGAACCCGCAGTACCCTGCCGATCTGGACGTTGAGTATCCGCAGCGCCTACATCGCGGTCTGGTGTTGATCAAGTGGTGGCTGCTGGCCATTCCCCACTACCTGATATTGGCCGCCTTCTTTTCCGGCGGCTGGCGCGTGGTCATGCTTGGCCGGCATGAATTAGGCGGTGTAATGCTGCCGTCGCTGGTGGTGATTGTGGTGGTTAGCGCCGCGATAGCGCTGTTGTTCACCGGGCGCTACTCCGATGGCTTGTACAACCTGTTGATCGGGGTCAACCGTTGGAGCCTGCGGGTGCACGCCTATACCGGGTTGATGCGCGACGAGTACCCGCCGTTTCGGCTCGACATGGGTCCACGCGAGCCCTTCGAGTGAGCCTGACCAAGGTGGCGGACTACTCAGGTGGGCGAGAGCCCTCTTCTTCGCCGTAGCTGCCGGGGATGTGCGTAAGCACTCGGGTCAACATCGGTGATCCATCCGCGGGCTCGGACTGCGGTGCCTCCCCGCCAGGTTGTTCGACCGGCGCGGCGTCGGTGATCTGCTCACCGGCGGTAAGACGAATGGGCTCCTGCCCCGCACCGGGGGCCGGTGCCTGATGAGGAGCGGACGGCTCTGGTTGCGCGGGCATCGGCACAACGGGGGCGACCGCTTCTACGATCTCAGGCGTTGGCTTGTGTCCCGCGTGACCGGTGGCTGTGTGATGCCTTTCCGGGGTGAGCTGCAGACCGATCGCCAGTGATAGCGACCCAACGAAGGTCACCGCGGCGGCCGCCAGGGTGGTTGCCGCTCCGGCGTAGTGCAGCGACCGCTCGGGTGCCGGGGCGGGTTCGCTGACGTCTGCGATCAGCCGGGCGTCGGTGAAATCGGTGCTCTGGGCGGCCGCCAGCGCTGCGCCGCGCGCAATTGTCGCCTGGGCCATCGTCTGTGCGAAAACCGGCACTGGCAGAGCCTTTTCGAGCTGCCAAGAGAATTCTTCAACGTCGGTGTCGGAACCGACGACCACGACGGCGGCGGGGCGCCACGCACCGCGGTCGAACATTCCGGTCAGCCAGGAATTCAGGCCGTCGAATCCGCCTCGAACGTGCTTGACGGCGGTTTGAGTCTTCCCGTCTCGGGTATCAACCATCACAACGGTTGCCCAGTCGTGCTCGAGGATGCAGACCGCGGTCTGGTCATAGCCGATAACCGGTGCGATCGCTTCGGCCAGCGTCTCCACCGCGTCAAGCAGCCGAACCGGCACAACGTTGTCGAAACCCGCGTCGGTGAGTGCCTCGAGCAGCAGCGCGGCCTGCGCGGATGCCTCGTCGCTCCAGGTCACGCCGATCATGCGCAGGCGATGGCCCGCACCGCTGGCGACCTCTTTCGCGTGCCAAACCTCATCGGCGACCTGCTCGGCGGTGTGCACGATGCGCATGCCGCGAGAACCGTGCAACTGCGACTCGTGGTGATCGAGGATGGCGCCATCGGCACCGTGTCCTTCAGCGAGGACCCACCCGACGGTGGTCGGCGTTACTGATAGCCCAAGTGCCGTATCCAAAACTTCGCACCTCAATCGTTTCCGGAGCCCGACGCCCTCAGCCACCGCCAGCGCGCACCAAGGGGCCCTGGTGTGCTGGTGTGGGCAGCGCCGGAAATGACCGGAATAGTGTGGTCTCCATCGGCTTGTCTTGACAGAGAGTACGCGGTCGATGCAAATTCGGCCGCCTCGGTAGGCAAACCCGCAGGTGACTCACAAGAAGTGGGCATTGCCGCTGGCGTCGGTTACGGCGCCAACGGAGCGCGGAATGCGTGGATTGCTCCCGCTGGCCGCCTCCCCGATATTCCGGCCGACTTTTCCGCCGATTCGTCATTTGATTCGTCTGATTCGTCAATTGAATCCGCAAGCGCTTTCTCCCCATACCGACCGATGCGACCCCATGCGGCACGCGGGCGCCGCCTGATTGGTTGCATATCGCCCCGCTCGCGGAGCGCCACCGCGCGCGGGCGATCAGCTGACTAGGTGCGGGTGCCGACTAGCCGCCAACTGTCCTGGCCACAGCTGCATCACGGCTGCTGGGGCTGGTTTATCAGGGCCGCCGGGAGGTTATTACCGAGAAGTCGGGATCGTGGCGGCTCGCGTAGCACAGGTGCTGTGTCCGTGGCGGTGGCCGATATCCAAATGAAATGAGTTCGCGTCCCGATCGACATTTGCCGTACTCACGCGGTAAGTTCTGCCGGGAGCACACGACTACATACGGACAAGGGGCACAGGTATGACAGACGTGAGCGGGAAAATCCGAACCTGGGGACGGCGGCTGCTAATCGGCGCGGCTGCCGCGATAACCCTTCCTGGCCTGGTCGGACTCGCCGGCGGCGCGCCGGCTGCGAAAGCTTTTTCGCGTCCGGGCTTGCCCGTTGAGTACCTGCAGGTGCCATCCGCGGCGATGGGGCGCAGCATCAAGGTCCAGTTCCAAAGCGGCGGGGACAACTCGCCTGCGGTCTACCTGCTCGATGGCCTGCGCGCCCAAGACGACTACAACGGCTGGGACATCAACACCCCGGCGTTCGAGTGGTACTACCAGTCAGGCCTGTCCGTCATCATGCCGGTAGGCGGCCAGTCCAGCTTCTATGCGAACTGGTACCAGCCCGCCTGCGGTAAGTCCGGCTGCTCGACCTACAAGTGGGAGACGTTCCTAACCAGCGAACTCCCCGAATGGCTGTCGGCCAATCGCAGCGTCAAGCCCACCGGTAGCGCCGCGATCGGCATCTCGATGTCCGGCTCTTCGGCGATGATCTTGGCGGTGTACCACCCCCAGCAGTTCGTGTACGCCGGTTCGCTGTCGGCGCTGCTGGATCCGTCCCAAGGGATGGGACCGTCCTTGATCGGCTTGGCAATGGGTGACGCCGGAGGCTACAAGGCCGGCGACATGTGGGGGCCGTCCAGCGATCCCGCCTGGCAGCGCAACGACCCGACGATCCAGATCCCTGCCTTGGTCTCCAACAACACCCGCCTGTGGGTTTACTGCGGCAACGGCACCCCCTCCGAACTGGGCGGCGCGAACCTGCCCGCCGAGTTCCTGGAGAACTTCGTGCGCAGCAGCAACCTGAAGTTCCAGGACGCCTACAACGCGGCCGGTGGCCACAACGCGGTGTTCAACTTCAACGACAACGGAACGCACAGCTGGGAGTACTGGGGCGCACAGCTCAACGCTATGAAGGGCGACTTGCAGACCAGCCTCGGCGGCGCCTGATCGCCAATCAGATCGAAACTGCTGGGCTTGACGGCCCCGGTTTTCCGGGCCCGTAGAGCCCAGCGGTCGTTTCTGGCGTTGTCCTACCGGAGCGGGCCGAACTGGTCGCTGATATCGGTCCATCCCATCGTGTCGCGGCGGTGATCTGTGGTGTTGCGGCACGGACCGTAGAGCCGTAGGACTCCCATGGTGGGGTCATCGCGGTGCCGATACAGAACGGCTGTCGTGTCGTCCCTGGTCAAGGTCCTGCCGAACACGTGCTCAGCGGGTGGTCGTCCCTCGGTCCATCCGTGCTGGACCAGCGTGCCCGCCACCGCGCGAAAGTAGGTATCTGCGTGGGCGTCGACGGGCAAGGTGAAGGTCAGATAGATCGCGCCCTGATAGGGCGGATCCTCGCGGTTCTTGCAGGACATCAAGAGGTAACCCGCGGCGATCGGCCGTAGCCCGGCGACGGCGACGAGTCCTCTGGCCGATTCAACGACGTGGGCTTCGGTCGCAGCGTCGGAAAGTGGGATGCCGGGATGGTCGATGGCGCCGGCAGACGACGACTTACGGCTGTCCACCAGCAGCACGGCTGCGCCGAGGAGTAAGCAGGTAGCCAGGGTGCTGGCGACGGCGAATCGAAGCTGGCTCCTGCCGAGCCACTGTCTGCTTGTGTCGTTGCGCTGGATCATCGGTGGGGCATCTGTTTCCCGTGGCGCCATGGTTGGGTGTCTGTCGCTGCGGCTGATTATCGTTGGTCGCGGTTGCGGTTGCACCCGTCAAACGGGTCTCGGTGCACCCAAGACCCCACCTTGTGACGTTGCGCTCGCCGCGAACACGCTGGTTGGCCCGGCTCCCGGCTGGCAGTGTCACCCCCGTGCCCGAATTCCGGTTCTCGTTCAACGTGTTTCGCATCGATCCGGTACACACGTTCATCGAAACGTGCCGACGCGCCGAACAATGGGGGTATGACGCCGTCTTCGCTGCCGACCACCTCGGAATCGCCGCACCCTTCATGACCCTGGTCGCCGCAGCAGCCGCCACCGATCGAATGCGGGTCGGCACCTTGGTGCTCAACGCGCCATGGTGGAACCCGGCGTTGCTGGCTCGCGATATCGCGACCACCGACGTCCTGACCGGGGGCCGGCTCGAGGTCGGTCTGGGTGCCGGGCATATGAAATGGGAGTACGACCAGGCGGACATTCCATTCCCGTCATTCACGACACGAACCGCTCGGTTGCGCCAGACCATCGAAGAACTCGCCAGCCGGTTCGCCGAGGACGGGTTCGCCCAACAAGCTGAACTACGCGAAGCCCACAACATTGCGGTACTGCGCCCGACGCAGCGGCGGGGATTCGGCGGCTACGGTCCACCCCTGCTAGTCGGCGGCACCGGTGATCAGGTGCTGCGACTTGCCGCGCAATACGCCGATACGGTCAGCATCGCGTGCCTGTACCAGGTCAAAGGACGGCCCCCAGGGACGATGCGACTGGCCATCGTAGCCGAGATCGAGCAACGGGTCGCCTACGTGCGTCGGTGTGCCGGAGCTGCCAGACACCCGGAGTTACACACGTTGATTCAAGAGGTCGTGTTGACCGATGACCGTAGGGAAGTCGCCGGCATGCTCGCCGCCAAGTATGGCAACCTGCTAACCGCCAACGAAATCCTGCAATCCCCAACGCTTCTCATCGGTACAGTTGAGCAGATAGCGCGGCAGCTGCGCGCGAATCGGGAACGATACGGCTTCACTCACTACACCATCCCCCAGCCCCATGTGGCGGCCTTCGCCCCGGTCATCACCGTGCTTGGTGACCTGAACTAGCGCCACCATTGACTTTCATGCGGGCTGCACGTAACTTACGTACTGACAGCACGTAAGTATCCGCGAAGGGGTGGCACCGATGGCACAGGTCACGCTGAGTCAGGCGACAATCGCCTACCGAGTGCTCGGACCCGAAAACTCCCCACATCGCCCGGTGCTATTCGTCCACGGCATTCTCGTCGTTGAGCGCCTGTGGTCCGCCGTAGCCGAAGGGCTTGCCGCGATGGGGTTTCGGTGCATCCTGCCCACCTGGCCGCTGGGTTCCCACACGATCCCGGCTAACGAAGGCGCTGACCTCTCCCCCGCCGGGATCGCGGAGATGATTCACGAGTTCATGGTCGCCCTTGATCTCGCCGACGTGACCTTGGTGGGCAACGACACCGGTGGCGGCCTGTGTCAGCTGGCGATCGATGCCCACCCGGATCTGGTCGGTCGGTTGGTGCTCACCAACTGCGATGCCTTCGAGACTTTTCCACCGTTTCCGTTTCCGGCCGTATTCACGCTGCTTCGGGGGCCAAGATCGATCAAGACGCTATTTGCGGCGATGGGGTTGCGGCCGTTGCGGCACTCCCCGCTCGGGTTCGGCCTGCTGTTGAACAAGCCAGACGCCGCGCTGACGGCGTCGTGGTTGCAGCCCTGCCGCACAGACGCTCGCATCTGCGATGACCTGGCCACACTGCTTCGACATGTCGCCGCCACCGATCTGACCGAGGTGTCGACGCGGTTTGCCCAGTTCACCAAGCCGGTGACGCTGGTCTGGGGCATGGGAGACCGGTGCTTCAAGCCGACGCTGGCTCGCCGCATGGCCCAGCTCTTCCCGGACGCGTCGATCATCGAGGTACCGGGTTCGAAAACCTTTGTCGCTCTCAATGAGCCGGCGGCGGTGATCAACGCGATCAGCACTGTTGGCGCACACCACGGCTGACATGCTGTGATGAGGCGTGGTTTTTCCAGCGCGCCGATCGACTCGGCATCGGTTGGGTGTCGGGCTCGGCGGGGCGGCCGCCCTGCTTGCGGTGGCGCTGGGCGCGCCCGGGCAGGTGCGGGCCGACAGTGCCAGCCCGCTGATCACCTTGGTCGACGCGGCGGCGCAGCGGTTGGCCGTGGCAGACCCGGTGGCGGCCTTCAAGTGGCATGCTCGCGTGGCCATTGAGGACCCGGACCGCGTCCAGCAACAACTCGCCAAGCTGGGCGATGCGGCCCGCGCCGCACAGGTCGACCCCAACTACGTCACCCGGTTGTTTGGCGACCAGATCAGCGCGACCGAGGCGATCGAGTACAGCCGCTTCGCGGACTGGAAGTTTGGCTCGGCCGACGTCCCCGCGGCACCCCCCGACCTGTCCGCATCGCGCGCCGAGATCGATGCGCTAAACGATAAGATTTTATCTCAGATAACACTTAATCGCAGTTTGCTGGAGTCGGCGTCCTGCGCGGCCCAACTCGACCTCGCGAGGGCAGACACGATACGGGCTCGTCAGCTGGACAGCCTCTATCAACGTGCTCTGTTGACCGCAACGAGGTCGTACTGCCCGGCCGGGGGCCAAGCCTGAGGTAGCGGCCCGCGGGCGGTTTTCCTCCCTACTCGGTGAATTTCGGTGCGATAGATTTCCAATCTCACAAGATTCTCTAATCGGTAACGCTTTGACTACGTCCGCCGAAAAGTCGGACATGACACACATCGCGAAACCCCTCACCAAGTCCGCGCTCGCCGGTGGATTCGTCGTTGCGTCGATGTCACTGTCCACCGGTGTCGCACAGGCCGATCTGATGAACTGGGAAGCCGTCGCGCAGTGCGAGTCTGGCGGAAACTGGTCGGCCAATACCGGCAACGGCGCCTACGGCGGTCTGCAGTTCAAGCAAGCCACCTGGGAGGAATACGGTGGGGTGGGAAACCCCGCAAGTGCCTCTAAGCAGCAACAAATCGCGATCGCCA
The DNA here is from genome assembly GCF_002355775.1 of Mycobacterium ulcerans subsp. shinshuense. Classification (NCBI taxonomy): domain Bacteria; kingdom Bacillati; phylum Actinomycetota; class Actinomycetes; order Mycobacteriales; family Mycobacteriaceae; genus Mycobacterium; species Mycobacterium ulcerans. The sequence goes on from NZ_AP017624.1 coordinate 2,889,881, forward strand.
ACCGGGTTCTGGCAGGACAGGGACCGGCCGCCTGGCCCAAATGTTCGTCCGCCGGTGGATTGCCGCCGGTGCCCGTGGTGTTGCCCAAACCGGTACGTCAGCTCGAGCAGACGGTGACTCAGATCATCTCGATATTCACGCCCCGTTAGGGGAATATCGCTGGTTCGGTTCCATGTGTTACAGCGAGCGTGTTTGGATCGTGTCATGGAGGGTTCAGCGACAGTTCACATGGCAGCCCCGGCGGACAAGATCTGGGATTTGATCGCCGACATCCGCAATACCGGACGATTCTCGCCGGAAACCTTCGAGGCCGAATGGCTCGACGGCGCGACCGGCCCTGCGCTGGGTGCCAGGTTCCGGGGGCATGTTCGGCGTAACGAGATCGGACCGGTTTACTGGACGGTTTGCGAGGTGACGGCCTGCGAGCCAAGTCGCGAGTTCGGGTTTGCTGTGATGATGGGCGACAGACCGGTCAACAACTGGCACTATCGCCTGGCACCCTCGGGGGGCGGGACCGATGTGACCGAGTCATTTCGGCTCGCGGAGTCTCCGCTGAGCACCGTGTACTACTGGATGTTCGGTGGCTGGCTGCGCAAGCGCCGCAACATTCGGGACATGACCAAGACGCTGAACCGGATCAAAGACGTGGTCGAGGCGGCCTAGGTCGGCGGCGCTCCATGAAATCGGTATTCATCACCGGCGCCGGCAGCGGAATGGGCCGCGAGGGGGCGAAGCTGTTTCACGCCAAAGGCTGGCGGGTCGCCGCGGTGGACCGCGACGGCGCCGGCCTTGACGCGCTGGGCGCCGAACTTGGCACCGAGCGGCTGTGGACCCGCGTTGTTGACGTGACCGACCGGGATGCGTTGGATCGCGCCCTGGCCGATTTCTGCGCCGGTACCAGCCACGGCGGACTCGGCATGATGTGGAACAACGCCGGCATCGGCGAAGGCGGATGGTTCGAGAACGTACCCTACGACGCCGCGATGCGCGTCGTCGACGTGAACTTCAAGGCGGTGCTGACCGTGGCGTACGGCGCCCTCCCCTATCTGAGAAAGGCGCCGGGAAGTCTGATGTTTTCCACATCGTCGTCGTCGGCCACCTACGGCATGCCACGGCTGGCGGTCTATTCGGCAACCAAGCACGCCGTCAAGGGACTCACCGAAGCGTTGAGCGCCGAATGGCGGCGCCATGGTGTGCGAGTTGCCGACGTGCTGCCCGGGTTGATCGACACCGCGATTCTCACCTCAACTCGGCAGCACTCCGACGCCTCCGCCCCGACCCTGTCCAGCGAGCAGATCCGCGCCGCCGCGCCCAAGAAGGGGATGTTTCGTCTACTGCCGGCATCCAGCGTCGCCGAGGCGGCCTGGCACGCCTACCAGCACCCGACGCGGCTGCATTGGTACGTGCCGCCAAGCATTCGCTGGATCGATCGGCTCAAGGGCGTCAGTCCGGAATTCGTTCGTAGCCGCATTCTCAAATCCCTACCCACGTTTGGAACAGGACAGCAGTAGAGTCTCGGGCACAGCGCTGGTGTCCACAATGGAGGTGGCTCGTGCAGATTCGGTTGGTCACTGTCACAGGGCTTGCAATGAGCGTGGTCGCTGCCGTCTCCGGGTGCGGGAGCGCGATGACGGTGCCCCGCCAAGCCGCGCACGTGACCATCGACCGCTCCACCCACACGGCACGCCCCGCCGCGTGCAGTCAGGAGCAGTCCTACCGGACCATCGACATCGGCGACCGGGACGGCCATGTCCAGGCGGTGGTGCTGATCAGCGGCGAGCGAGTGATTCCGCAGTGGGTGAAGATCCGCAATGTTGACGGGTTCAACGGCAGCTATTGGCAAGGCGGGGCGGGAGAGGCTCAGGTGGACTTTTCCCACGGGACATACACGATCACCGGCAGCGCCTACGGCATCGGCAGCAACAACCCGAACAAGGTGGTGACAACCGACTTCAAGATCGTCGCCGAGTGCTGACCCGTTGGGCTCTGCCTCGGGGCGCGAGCCTCGATTAGCCCTGCGTCGGCGACCTCGACGAGCTTAGTCTGGTCACAAGCGCAATGGCGAAGTCGATCGATGGAGGCGCGGTGAAGGACAAACTGCACTGGTTCGCGATGCACGGGGTAATCCGGGGCATGGCCAATATCGGTCTTCGACGAGGTGAATTGGAGGCTCGGCTGATCGCCGACCCGGCAGTTGCGGCCAACCCGGGACCGTTCCATGACGAGTTGCGCCGCCACGGGCGTATGGTGCGGACCCGCGTCAACTACCTCACCGTTGACTATCAGCTCGCGCACGATGTGCTGCGCTCCGACGACTTCCACACCATCTCGTTCGGTGAGAACCTGCCGGGACCGCTGCGCTGGCTGGAGCGCCGCACCCGCGACGAGCAGCTGCATCCGCTGCGGCCGCCGTCGCTGTTGGCCGTTGAGCCGCCCGATCACACCCGATACCGCAAGACGGTGTCGGCGGTTTTCACCTCCCGAGCGGTTGCCGCGCTACGCGATCGGGTCGAGCAGACCGCGAACAGTCTGTTGGATCAACTCGCGCAGCGGCCCGGTGTTGTCGACGTGGTGGGCCAGTACTGTTCCCAGCTCCCGATCATGGTGATCAGCGAAATCCTCGGTGTTCCAGAACAAGACCGCGGCCGAGTGCTGGAATACGGCGAATTGGCAGCGCCTAGCCTGGATATCGGGGTCCCCTACCGGCAGTACCGGCGCATACAGCAGGGCATAACGGGATTCAACTCGTGGCTGACGGCACACCTCGAGCAGTTGCGTCGAAACCCCGGCGACGACCTGATGAGTCAATTGATCCGGGTCGCTGAAAGTGGTGATGCTGGGACATATCTCGATGAATCCGAACTGCGCGCGATTGCTGGGCTGGTGTTGGTTGCGGGCTTCGAGACCACAGTCAACCTGTTGGGCAACGGAATTCGGATGCTGCTGGATGCCCCCGAGCAACTGGAGACACTGCGTCAGCGTCCGGAACTATGGCCGAACGCGGTCGAAGAGATCCTGCGGCTGGATTCACCAGTCCAGCTCACCGCCCGGGTGGCCCGCACCGATGTCGAGATAGCGAGCTGGCCAATCAATCGCGGCGAAATGGTGGTGGCCTATCTGGCCGGAGCCAACCGCGACCCGGCGGTATTCCCGAACCCGCACCGTTTCGACGTCGAACGCGCTAATGCCGGAAGGCATCTCGCATTCTCCACGGGTCGTCATTTCTGTCTTGGTGCGGCTCTGGCCCGGGCCGAGGGAGAGGTTGGGTTGCGGACGTTCTTCGAGCGCTTCCCCGACGTTCGGGACGCCGGCGCGGGAAGTCGCCGCGACACCCGCGTGTTGCGGGGCTGGTCGACGTTGCCGGCCACGCTCGGACCGGCCCGCGCGCTGGCCGCCTCCTAGCGGACCGCGAGGGCGTGTCCGCCGGTCGCGTTGAGGGCGCCAATTGGCATCGGCGCAGCGTGGTGGTTGACAGCCCAAGAGGGACCAAGTGTTATTGGCCGTTATGGCAGAACTTTCTTTGATTTCGGTTGGCGATACGGTGCGTGGGATGTGGCACGCGCTGTCTCGGAGGGACTGGGATGGCGTCAAGACGTTTTTGTCGCCGGACTGCCTGTATGTGGACATGCCGGTTCCCGCGCTGTCGGCGCGCGGTCCGGACGACATCGTCACGCGGCTGAAGCTCGGGTTGGAACCCCTGGCCGGCTACGAGAACCACGACGGACTGCTGCTGTCCAGCGGTTCCGATGTCATGTATGAGCACTCCGAGACCTGGACGTTCGCGACCGGTGAGCAGGGGCTGCTGAGGTTCGTTACCGTCCATCAAGTCGTCGACGGGAAAATCACCGTGTGGAAAGACTATTGGGACTTCAACAGCCTGGTGGCCTTTGCGCCGCCGCAGCATTTTGAGAACCTTGGCTCGGCATTTCAGGGCTGGATATTCGACGCGAGCAGCCTGGTCTAGCAACCGGTTGATGTCGCCGGTGACTACCGGTGGGGTCTAACGCGCCGACCACCAGCACAGCCGCCATAGGACCAGGGCAGTCGGTCGAGGTCAGACAGCGACGACAACTGCCGCCGCGGGTTGGCGGTCACCACCGTTAGGAGCCTCTCCAACCGGTGGGTAATGGCTTCGATCACCGTAGGAGTGAACATGGCGGTGCGGTATTCGACGACTCCGCTGATCCCGGCGGGCTCACCGCTCTCGGTGAACTGCTCGGTCAGGGACAACAAGAAGTTCATCCGTGCCGCCCCGGTGTGCACCGGGGCTTCGGTGATTTCCAGCTCGCCCAGTGCCAGCTCGGCCGGTTTGTTGTTTTGCCAGGCCAGCATGACTTGGGCCAAGGGGCCAGCGGGTGACGAGCGGGCGGCGTTGATCTGTTCTACCAGAACGCCATAGGGCATGTCTTGATGGTCGAGTGCTTGCAGACTGCGGGTACGCACCTGGTCGAGCAGGTGTGCGAAATCCAGGTCGGGGGCCACCGCAATGCGCAATAGCACCGTGTTGACGAACACGCCGACCAACTCATCGAGCGAGGGGTGACGGCGACCGGCGACCGCTATTGCCACCACGATGTCGTTGCTGGCGGCCAGTTGTGAGAGCAGCGCGGTAAAGCCCGCCTGGACGACCATGAAGCTGGTGGCGTGCTGTGCGCACGCCAGATCGGTTATCTGGCGGCGCAATGCCGCCGGCCAGCGCACGGCCAGCGTGTCGCCGCGAGTGTCGTACGAGGTGGCATCGGGTTGCCCGGGTGATAGCTCGAGATGCGTGGGCATGTCCGCAAGCGTCTTCTGCCAGTACCGAAGTTCCGCGGCGATCATGCTGTCGGGATCCGCCGGGTCCCCCAGGTACGCGCGTTGCCATAAGGCGTAGTCGATGTATTGGATGGGCAACGGCTCCCAGCCGGGGGCCTTCCCGTCGCATCGGCTGCGGTAGGCCACGTCGAGATCGGCCGCCAGCGGGGCCAGTGACCAGCCGTCAGCGGCAATATGGTGCAGCACGAGAACCAGCAGGTATTGATCGTCGGCCCGGCGATAGAGCTGGACCAGTAGCGGCAGCCGGCTGGCCAGGTCGAAGCTGTGGCGGGCTTGGGTCGAAACGACGTCACGCAGCTGACCCGGCGTCCAGGTGGTGGCGTCAATGACCTCCCAGCACAGGTCCACCGCTTCGGGCGCCAAGACGACTTGGTGCGGTTCACCGTCCACGGCGGGATAAACGGTGCGCAACGGTTCGTGACGACAAACAACATCGACTAGGGCCTGGCGCAGTGCCTCGGTGTGCAGGATGCCACGCAACTGCAGCACCCAGGGGATGTTGAACACAGCGGAGGGGTCCTGCAGCTGAACGACACTCCACATCCGGTGCTGGGCCGGCGATAGCGGCACCCGCTCGGGCCGCTGGACCGGCGCCAGGGGTATCGAGGCGGCCGATCCCTTGTTGATGTGCGGCACCAGCTCGGCGACGCTGGGTGCATCGAACAACACCCGCACGGACAGGTCTGCGGCCAAAGCGGTGTTGACCGCCGCGACCACGCGCATCGCCAGCAACGAGTCGCCGCCCAAATCGAAGAACGACTGGTCGGCGCCGACCCGTTCCAGCCCGAGGACCCGCGCAAAAATTCCGGCCACGATTTCCTCCACCGGCGTGGTCGGGGCTCGGTAACCGGTGATGTAGTTCGGAATGGGCAGCGCGGCAACGTCAAGTTTCCCGTTGACCGTCAACGGCAACCGCTCGAGCGACATGATGGCCGCCGGAACCATGTAGTGGGGCAGTTGGTCTTTGAGACCGGCACGAACAGCTTCGGGGTCGGCTTGGCCGGTGATGTAGCCCACCAGACGCTTGTCGCCAGGGCGGTCTTCGCGGACGATGACGACCGCACTGTTCACGCTGGGCGACCGCATTAGCGCTGTGGTGATTTCGGCGGGTTCGACGCGATAGCCGCGAATCTTGACTTGGTCGTCCACCCGACCCTTGTAGTGCAGTTGACCGTCAGCACCCCAGCAGGCCAGATCGCCGGTCCGGTACATACGGCTGCCCGCGGTTCCCCCGAACGGGCAGGCCACAAAACGCGATGCCGTCAACCCGGAGCGGTGCCAATATCCAAGCCCAACTTGGCTTCCCGCCACATACAGCTCCCCCACCACCCCGGGGGGCAGCTGGCGCAACCACGAGTCCAATACAAATAGAGCAGTACCCGGCAGTGGTAGGCCGATGGGAGCGGTCCCGGAACCGGCAACCAGCGGTGCGCTGATGCTGACGTAGACAGTGGATTCGGTTGGGCCGTAGGCATTCACCATCACTCGCCCGGGCGCCCAACGATCCACCACCTCGGCGGTGCAGGGTTCACCGCCGACCACGAGTGTCGTGGCTTCCAGAGCATCGGTTGACAATGCGGCAACCGCCGAGGGGGTTTGGGTCAGCGCGTTGACTCGCTGTTCCAGCAGCAAGTCGTGGAAATCGGTGGGGGAACGAGTTACGTCTTCGCCTACCACGACAAATCTCCCGCCGTGCAGTAACGCGCTCCAGATTTCCCACACCGAGAAGTCGAATGCGTAGGAGTGGCAATGGGTTACGGCCAGACTGTTCTGGGCGTTCAGTGGGGTGGGTGCGGCCACGAGTTGGGCAATGTTGTGATGGGTGATCGCCACGCCTTTGGGCACGCCGGTGGTGCCGGATGTATACAGCACGTATGCGACGTCGTCGGCGGCTGGCGCGGGCAGCCCCGTACTGGGTCGGGCGGCAACGGCGGGATCGTCGACGTCGATGACCGCCAGGGCGTGGCCGTCCAGACCGCCGGTCAAGTCGCGGATGGTCAGGACAGCCACCGGCTTGGTGTCGTCGAGCAGGAAGGCAACGCGGGCGCGGGGGTGGTCCGGGTCGATGGGCAGGTAGGCCGCTCCCACCTTCAGCACTGCCAGGATCGCGATGATGGCTCGTCCGCTGCGTGGAAGCAGCAACGCTACGACGTCGCCACGGCCTATCTCGTGAGAGGCCAACAAGGACGCGAGCCGGTTGCTGGCGGCGTCGAGTCGGCGGTAGCTCAGCACGACGTCCGCGGCTGTCACAGCGACAGCGTCCGGTCTCTGGGCGACGTGGGCGGCGAACAGCTCCGGAATCGACTGGGTAGGAGCAGCGGGGCAGGTCAGCGCGGCGTGGTTACCCCACGTATGGATCCGGCGGCGCTCGAGCTGATCGAGCAGGTCGATTGATGACAACCGCCGCGCCGGATCCGCGGCCAACACCATCAAGAGCCCAGTCAGTCGTTGCGCCAAGGCTGGGCCCTCGAAATCTGATGATGGCGCGCCAGCATCTGCCGTGCTCAAAAGCAGCCGCTGCCCCTCAATCATGACGAAGATTCCAAATCGGTTGCCGCGGCCAAAATTGGTATGCACCAGCGAGGCCGGCGCATCACCGAAATGTGGGATCGCCGTCGGCGGGAGCAGGTTCAGCGCGATTCCGCTGAGGGGCCCGCACAACGTGTGTGCCGGAAACCGTTGATGTCGTAGGACATCGCGGACCCGCGAATCCGCCTGCGTACACAGCTCAGCAACTGAGGAAGTGGGTGATGTCGGCAACGCCAGCGGAACCACCCCGGCAACCATCCCCGGAATCGTCTTCAACTTGTCGGTGCCGCGCCGGCTCACCGCAAAATCCAGTACCACCTCCGGACCGCCACCATCCCAACCGTGTACCAGTAGCCCACACGCTGCGGTGATGATCGAGGATCGCCTGACGCCTAACACTGTGGCCAGAACATCAATGCTCTGCGCGGCGGCGGCATCCAGCACCACCGGCGCCGACGCGCCGTAGCCAGGGCTCCGGCGTTGTTGATTAGCAGGCTTGTGAGCTGGGTTGATGATCTTTGGTGCCGCGCTATTGGGGCCGGAGTGTAGGCACGGGCTATCTGGAGAACGATCGAGTTGGTTACTGTTCGTCGTTGGTCTGGAGTTGCCCGTGCCTACCGTTTCAGTATTGCCTGTGTCGTCGGTTCCAGAGGTGTTCGACCGCTGGAGTCCTGGTGAGCGCAGCGAGCTCATCGGATCGGAGTTTCTCGATGTGTTGGCCTCGGTGCCAGACCCGAGGGACCCACGCGGTCGGAGGTATTCGCTGATGGCTTTGTTGGCGATCGCGGTTCTGGCCACTGCCGCGGGGATGCGCGGCTATGCTGGTTTTGCCACATGGGCGGCCACCGCTCCCGATGATGTGTTGGCCCAATTAGGGGTCCGGTTCCGGCGGCCCAGTGAGAAGACCTTCCGCGCTGTTTTGTCTCGGCTAGACCCCGCCGACCTCAACGCCAGGATGGGCAGTTACTTCACTGCACACGTGGCCAGCAGCGACCCCAGTGGATTGGTGCCGATCGCGTTGGACGGCAAGATGCTGCGTGGTGCTTTACGCGCCAAAGCGACAGCCACGCATCTCGTGTCGGTGTTCGCCCACCGTGCCCGATTGGTGCTCGGTCAACTCGCTGTCGCCGAGAAAAGCAATGAAATTCCCTGCGTACGTGCCCTGCTCACGCTGCTGCCGGGTAGCTTGCGGTGGCTGGTCACCGTGGATGCGATGCATACCCAGGTCGTCACCGCGAAGTTGATCTGCGCCACCTTGAAGTCGCACTACCTGATGATCGTCAAGTCCAACCAAGCCAAAATACTTGCGCGTATCACCGCGCTGCCCTGGGCCGAGGTGCCCGCAGCCGCTACCGACGACTCCCGCGGCCACGGCCGTGTCGAGACCCGCACCCTGCAAATCATCACCGCTGCACGAGGAATCGGCTTCCCCTACGCAAAACAAATCATCCGGATCACTCGTGAACGCTTGATCACCGCCACCGACCAGCGCAGCGTGGAGGTGGTCTATGCCATCTGCAGCCTGCCGTTCGAGCACGCCCGCCCTACCGCGATCATGACCTGGATGCGTCAACACTGGGGAATCGAGAACAGCCTGCACTGGATACGCGACGTCACCTTCGACGAAGACCGTCAAAGGGCACATACCGGAAACGGCGCACAGGTCCTAGCAACGCTACGCAACACCGCGATCAATCTGCACCGCCTCAACGGCGCCGACAACATCGCCGAAGCCTGCCGGATCACCGCTTTGACCGCCAACCGCCGCCTAGACCTCCTCAATCCACAATTCCCCAGCTCACAAGCCTGCTAATCAACAACGCCGGAGCCCTGGCGCCGTAGCGATCGTTCTTATTCCCGGTCTCCGCGGACTGGTATTGGAGCGCTGGGCGGTCCGGGGCAGATTCTCCCGCCAAAACTGCAGGTCTTCTCGATACTTGCAGGACACCTCGTACTCCAGTTCGGCGCCGACCAGATCGTGCAGCGAACCAAAGGATGCTGCCGGGACTGGCGTGGCAGAGGCGAGCGCCGAGTAGATAACGGCGATTCGACTGACGAACAGCACGGAACTAAATCCGTCGACCACGATGTGATGTAGACAGAAAAACAAGAAGAATTGGTTTGGACTCGTCCGGAATAACGCAAATCGGAACAACGGCCCCGCCCATGCCATGGACTGGCGCTGCATCGACGCGGCCAGTTGGTGCGCTTCCCGAACCGGATGTCGCGAGCCGCTCACGTCAACGAGCGGGACAGTAACGGCCGGATAGTCCCGCGGTTTCTGGCAGACCTGTGCGTCGACCTCGAATATTGCGACCCGCAACGGCTCGAATTCGGCCACCGCCCGCCGGACGGCACGCTCGATGAGGACCGGATCGACCGGGCCGCTGATCACTGCGAAAAAGCTTGTTTGCCAGGATATTCCCGAGCCGTTGCGCTCTTGGGAGAGCCATATGTCGAGCTGCCCGCGCGTGAGTGCGAGGAAGTTCCCATTTGCCGGCACTGCGCCGTGCGGGTCGGTGGGGGCAGACATCAGGTGCCGGTACGGACCCGAAGCGCGCGGTGGCGATTCCCGAGGTCACCGGCACAGACCGAAACGGGCCGCCTAGTCTTTCGGCAAGTCGCCACGGTGGTGACGGAGCGTGGTGCCATTTTTCACCTAGGTCATCGCAACCAATGTCCGAGTTTGCTGCACATTTCGGATACAACACTGGCTGTGCACTGAAGTCGTCAATACGCCGTGGTAGAAGTTTACACGCGCAACCACTTCATCAGTATCCGCTGGCGCGCGGGATTTGCAGGGGGCGATGTCGTTTTGGCGCCGGAACGGCGCGGCCGTAGTCGCGCCGCTGGTCGTGTCCCCCGATCTGGGGACACGACTTCCCCCCGTACAGGGGGCGAGCATTCCGGTGCAATTGACACCCGTTCGGGGGATGTTGTGCTACCCAAAAACCGGAAAGCTCTGCAGCAAAGTTGGCGAGCGCATCCGGCGATTCGTCTGTATCCACCAGAGGAGGCCAGTCGAATGGCGCACGAAATTCTGTTCTGCGAGGTTGAGGTTGCTCACAGCGCTCCTGCTTTCCACGTCGAGGGCATCACCGACTAAGACTCTCGGTCGCGTCGCCAATCACTATCGTGTGGTGAACTAGGCGACCGTCAGGTCACCACCAGCCCTGGGGCTTGCCATCCGCCGAATATCGCCTCGAGGTGGCTCGCTACCGCCAGCGCCGTGCCGTCGTGCCATGGCCGGGCCGCGATTTGAACGCCGATGGGCAAGCCACCTGGCGATGTTCCGCACCGGACCACCGCAGCGGGCCATCCGGTGAGGTTATGCACCATCAAATGCGAAAAATCGCTGATCTCGACCAGGCCGTGGTGGTGCGGCTTGGCCGGGGTGGGCATGGCCGGGCCGACGATTACGTCGTAGTCGGCCATAAATGCCAGCATCTGGATGCGGTAGTGGTCGATATCGACCAGGCGGCGTCGGGCTTCGGTGAGCGAGAAGTCCACTTGGCGGGCCTGCGCCGTGAACTCGGCCGGCTCTTCGGACGGCGCCGTGGTGCCGATGGCCCCCAGGTCCTCTTCAAATCCCCGGCCCCGGTCACCACCTAGGAAGATCGACGTCCACAACAGGTCTGTGGTGCGATTCAGGCAGGGCGGCACGGCGTGATCGATGACGGCGACCACCTCCCGTAACGCTTCGACCGCCGCCGTGACGACCGCCGTAACCTCTTCGGAGGGTGGCGAAATGCCGTCATCGAGATAGGCGGCCACTCGCAGAGTGCCCAGTTCCACATCGTCCGGGCTGCCCAGCGGAGCCGGCGCCGTATACGGGTCCGCGAGATCTGGGCCATTCATGATCGACAGGCCCAGAAACAGATCTCTAACCGATCGGGCCAGCGGCCCGTAGCACACGAACGGGCTGAAAACTCCTAGAGCATCGCCGAATACGCTCCCGGTGCGTGGGATCCGGCCGTGCGTGGGCTTCAGGCCGGCTATGCCGGTGTTGTGGCATGGCTGCCGGATGCTGCCACCGCCGTCGGACCCCATGCTCAACGCGGCCCCGCCGGCGGCGACGAGCGCGGCCGAACCTCCGCTGCTGCCGCCGGGAGTCCTGGTGAGGTCGTAGGGATTGTTGGTCCGCCCATACAGGTTGTTGTTCGACTCCCCGCCGCGGCTCATCTCCGGGACGTTGGTCATCCCCAACACGATCGCCCCTTGGGCCCGCAGCCGCGACACCACGGTAGCGTCGGTGTCCGCCACGGCGCGCAAGCCTGGACTGCCACCGGAGCACGCCAGCCCGGCCACTTGCATGACGTCCTTGATCACCACCGGCAGACCGTGCGCCGCGCCCAGCGGGGCGCCTCGCGCGACGCACTCGTCGGCGTGGTCGGCTTGCCGCAAGCAGCGCTCCGGATCTTCGGCCTCAACCAGCGCGTTGAGCGCGGGATTGACGGACCGAATCCGAACCAGATGCTGCTGGATGACTTCTCGGCACGATACCGAGCCGGCGCTCATCAGGGCGACCAACTCGTGGGCGCCCAGGTGGCACAACTCGGTCATGAATTCTTGCTCATCGATTGATCGCCCTTCTGCTCCAATTGGTATATGCGGGCTGCATTGTCGTGCCCAATGAGGTCGACGACGCGGATCGCGTCGGCTTCGGCCCAGTCGCCGCTTTGTACGAAGCCGTGTAGAACGCGGTGAATGCCTCTGCGCCACAAAGCCGCTCCCAGGTAGTGGAGCTCTGCGGGGCCGAAACCGTCCGAGGAATACACGATTTTTTGCAAGGGCGCCAATTCCAATAGCCGGCCGATGAATTCCGGCGCTCGCGCCCCAAGGTAGTTGACGGTCAGGCCGCCATCGACGAAGACGTTGTTGAAAGCCTGTGCAAGATATCCGGCTTCGCGTTCGTAAGGATAGCAATGCAGCAGCACAATCGGGGTTTCGCCGGACTGGCGCAGGAAATCAAGCAGATACAGCGGATTGGTCTTGTGTAGGTCGCAGTCCCGGTCGCCGAAGCCGATGTGCAGCTGTAGCGGCTTTCCCAGTCGCAGCGCCTGATGGAGCCCGAATCGCAACAGAACGCGGTCACTCAACCGGGTTCCACCGCAGTCCCGCCACCGCTTTGCGGCTTGGGCAACCTGGGCCGGTGAGGGCTCGGTCAAGTCGCCGTCGAATCCGCCCCGGTACGCCAGGATTGACTTGGTGCCGATGGCCGTTGCCATACGTTGGTGTAGGAGTTCCTGGAATGCCAAGGCATAGTCGCCCGGCGCCTGCGCGGCCTGTTCGGCCACCTGCTCGAGTCGGACCACCTCGTGAGCACGGCCCCCTGACAGCGCACTCAACCCCGCCGGACCAGCTACATCGCTGTCGATGCCGGTATCTACCAGCCAGTCGGTTACCCCGGCGGCCGCCAAGAACCGCTCAGCCAGTTCGGTTTCCCCGAGCTGGCTGCGATGTTCCCAATATGTTTTCGGGTCAACGTGTTCAGGCAGGCCCAGGATGGGGCCACAGTGCTTGCGCAGCGCAAACCCCAGCTGCGAGTCGAACGCCGAGTCAAAGTCGGCAAGCGGTTGTGTGTTCGCCTCGTTGAGGGCGTTTTCGAACCGCGATCTCTCCCCCGCGGTCAACCAGCAGCCGTGCACATGTTGATCAATCAACGCCACATCGCGGATATGTCGGGCCAGCTCCGAAGTAGCGGACTCCGTCACTTGTCACAGGCTCCAGGCCATGCGGAACTTGTTGGCCAGCTGTTCGGGGTTCAGGTCGGTGTAGCGTTCCTGCATCAGTTTGCGGACCGCAACGACGGCGTCGATTGAGGCATCCCCGAGCACGCGCCGCATCGTCTGCGAATTGTCCAGCGCGGTAATAACCTCGCGCGGATCGTTGGGCAGCCGCAAGATGCCGGCGCGGTCGCGATCGGCATTGGAGAGTTTTGCCGGGTCAATCACCGTCTCCTGCGGAAGGCTGACTTTCCGCTGGATGCCGTCGAGTGCCAGCCCAAGAATCGCGGCCGATGCAAGGTACGGGTTGGCAGAGGGGTCAACGATTTTCACTTCAACGTTGCCGCCATAGGCGGCGCCGGGGACGTGCTTGACGAATCGAACTGCCGCCTCCCGGTTTTCGGTACCCCAGCAGGCATAGGCGCCAGCCCAGTTACCGGGGCGCATGCGTAAGCCGGAGACGATCGATCCGCACAGAATCCCCTGGGCCTCCGGCAGACCGCGCAGTACACCGGCGACCGCGCTTTCGCCCGCCGTTGTCATCCCGGCCGCGCCGGCGCCCTCTGAGAACATCGGGTCCTCGGCGGTGCTTAACGAAAAGTGCTGGTGCGCGCCGCAACCAACATTGTCGGCAAAGGGTGTTGGGGACAGGCTGACGCGTAGTCCGTGCCGACGGGCGGCGCGGCCGATGATGATCCGCGCCAACACCAGCTGGTCGGCGGCGGTGACCGGGGAATGCGGTGTTAGGGAGATTTCGAATTGGTTGGCGTAATACTCCGGGTGAAACTGCTCGATCCCGACGCCGGCGGCGGTTGCCGAAGCGTTGACGTCCCGCACGAAATGCTCATACTCGAGCACCCCGGCAAGACCGTACTGCGCCCACGTTGTCGACGGCCGCTGAGTACCGTCCGGGTTGACCACGAGGAATTCGATTTCGTGGCCCACCATCGCCTCGATGCCCGCTTCCTCGAGCGCGGCCTCGATCCGTGCGAGCGTGCCGCGGGTGCACGCGGCAACGGGGGCGCCATCTTGCTCGAAGAAAGCGGCAGGCGCCCACGCTAATCCGTCTCCTATTGCCCGTAGGGCGGACAGGTCGATACGCAGGCGTTGGTCGCCGATGACGCCCACTTCATCACTGAACGCGATACCGCTTTGGTCCACGGCGAAGCCGTGCCACGTCGGACTGGCACCGAGGCCGGGATAGGCGAATGTGTTGGTCCGGCGCACCGGCACGGTCTTGGCCAGCGCGAGGCCGGCGGGGTTGATCACGGTGCCGATGACCGTGTCGACGCCCTCGGCCTCCAGCTGAGCGATCGCCGCGGCGGCAAGCGGTGTTGCTGTCATGGCAGTCATTGTGCAGCGCCTTGCCGCCCGGACCGCGTGGACGCGCGGCTAGGCGCGGCTGGGCAGGGTGAGCATGCACGCTTGGCCGATGTCCAAGGTGCGTAGGACCCGCCCCATGCCCACCCACAGCGCACACGACAAGGCCAGGTCGGCAAGCAGGTCTTCGGAGAAGTGTTCGGTGGCGCGGCGCCAGAAGTCTTCGTCATCGCGCAATACCGTGTGCTCGGTGGCAAACCGGTAAGCGAATTCGGCTGCCAGCCGCTCCTGTTCGCTGTAGCCGGGCCAGGTACGCCATTCGGCGACATAATCATAGAGTTCCTCGTCGACTCCGGCCGCCGGGCCGTCGGCATCGCGGGTATTGGCGCATACGACGCATTCGTTGTTGTTGGCAATCACAGCACGCGCGAGTTCCCGAGTTCGCAGTGGCAATCGGTTGCTGGTGTACACGGAGCGGCTGAAGGCAGCAAGCGCACCACCGAGCTCGGGTGATTTCTGAATCCAGCCGGCGACGTCATCGTCGGCGAATGTTCCGATGCGGCTCATGGCGCGATGCTACGCCCGCGCTGGCCGGTTTGGTCAGTGCGTTCCGGGCTCAGGGTCCCGTCTTTCGAGATGGCCGTCGATGGCGCAGCGGTTGCCTAAACGCGCTGATCCAGAACTCGACAAGCCCCACGTACGCCGGTGCCTCCCCGTTCAGACGTATTACCCACCGGGATGCCATCGGCGGTGCGCGCAGTATCCCGGCGCGGCAGCGCCCGACTGCGGCTGCGACGAAATCGCCTCGGCCAAAGGGCTTTCGCATTCACGTCGGGCGGTGGCCGGGCGCACCGGTACGGGGCGATGAACAGGCGCATCGCCGCGACCCGGTTCCGGCAGACGAGGCGGTCAAGCTGGCCGAGAGGTCAGCCAGCCGCACGGGCATGTCATCGGATGGATGTTCGACTAGCCCCGCGCTGCGCCTGGGGACGGACCCACGGCCGGGATCAACTCGGCGGGCGCGAGACGCACTGTGCGGAGTACAGCTCCTCGCCGAGCTTGTTCATCAGCTCCAGCTGGGTCTCCAGGTAGTCGATGTGCTTTTCCTCGTCGGCCACGATGCTCTCGAAAAGCACCGCGCTGGTGCTGTCCTGCTTTTCGCGGCACATGATGATTCCGGGCTTGAGCCGGTTCACCACTTCGTATTCAATCGCGAGATCGGCCTCGAACTGCTCGCGCAGCGTTTGGCCGACTCGCAAGGAGCCGATGCGCTGGTAGTTGGGCAATCCGTCCAGCAACAAGATTCGATCGGTGATCGCCTCGGCGTGGCGCATCTCGTCGAAGGACTCGTCGCGGGTGTGGGCCGCCAACTCGGTAAACCCCCCCCAGTTCTCCTGCATCTTCGAGTGCAAGAAGTACTGGTTGATAGCGGTGAGCTCGTTGGTCAATTGCTCATTGAGCAGGCGCAAAACATCGAGATCACCTTGCATGATCACTCCTAGGGGGTAGCAGGCTGTCATGTCTTACCGCAGCAGGTGAGCTGGGCTGGAGCGTCACCATGCTGTGTTCTGGCTGTGCCTTTCGGGTGCCAAACTCAAATCTAGTTCAGCAGGCGAGGCTAGCAGCGGATTTTTTGGACGCGATCGGCGCGTCGTCTGCCTTGAGCTCCAGGACTCTTAGGTTAGACTCAACTAACCTAGTTAGGTTAGACTCCACTAATATGCGGTGCGTTCGTCCGGCAGTTTGTGAAGACACGTCATTCGGTGGCGTGAGCGAGCATCTGATGGGGGTTTGCTGATGTACGTGTGCCTTTGCGTCGGCGCCACCAATCAGACCGTCTGTGATGCCGTCGCCCGCGGTGCGGCAACCTCCAAGGAGATCGCCGCCGCATGCGGTGCCGGCAGCGACTGCGGGCGTTGCCGCCGCACGCTGCGGGCCATTATCGCGGCCGCAGCCCAACCCGCGGCAGTCTGAGCGTGCCCCGATAGCGGGTTTTTCGTCGGTTTACGGTCGCCGGCGATCGGTGAAATCGGCAAGGGCAGCGGCGTTGGCTTGAGCGCCCATCAGCTCCGCGAAGTGCGCGTTCTCTCGTGCGCTGGCCGCCGCGATCTGGGCACGGTTGGGTTCGACCACCGTGTGCTTGACCGCCATCAAGCTGGAAATCGGCTTGGCAGCAAGTATTTCGGCATGACGACGCGCCTCTGGTAGCAGTTCCTCAGGACTGCAGATTCGCCAGACCAGGCCCATCCGCAGTGCCTCTTCGGCGTCAATCCATTCCGAGGACATCAGCAACCAAGCCGCGTTCTGGCGGCCCACCAGTTGCGGCAGAAGATAGGACGAGGCCGCTTCGGGAGCCACGCCGAGGCTGGTGAAGGGGCACTTCAGGCGCGCTGTCGAGGACATGAAAGCCAGATCGGCATAGCCCAGAATGGTGGCGCCGATCCCGACGCCAAGCCCGTTGACGGCGCAAATCAGGGGCTTTGGGAACCCGGCGAGTGCTTCGATGAGACCGCGGAAGCCAAATTTCCCCTCGGAGAAATTTGGATCGTTGATGCGAGCCTGCATTTCGGCAAGATCGGTGCCAGCGCTGAAGCCGCGACCCGAGCCGGTCAGCAAGACCACGGCAACCTGCGGATCGTCGGCCGCGTCCAAGAGGGCCTGGGCGGTCGCGTCGTAGAGGGCTTCGTTAAATGCGTTGAGCGCCTCGGGACGGTTCAGCGTGAGCGTGCGTACGCGGTTGTCATCATCGATCTGCAGCGTCACGGCTGCAGCCTAGCCGTTGCCGTAAATGCGGGTCGGCTCGATGAGCACCACGGTTCGTCGTTCCTCGGCCATCACCCGGTCGTATTCGTCCCAGTTGTCGTGGGTGCCACCGGCCGAAATGAAGACATCGCGAAGCAGCAGTCGCAGCTGTTCGCGGTCGGCCAGCCATGGCTGGGAGTCGTCCGGACCGGCCAGCTCCGCGCCGCCCTCCACCGTCGCCCACCGCCATCCGTTGCGAAATGTGACGGCCAATTGAGGTCGAGCCCGCAGGTTGGCGAGTTTGACCTTGCCGTAGGTGGCAAAGCCCAGGGCCGGTCTGCCGTGGTCGGGGTGCATCAGCAGGCCGACATTGACCAACGAAGCCTGAACGGTGCCGTCAGCGCGAACGGTGGAGACAACGGCGAGGCCGCGATCCGCGGTCGCCAGGCCGACTGCGTCGTTGAGTGTTGTCATTGACGCTCCTCGCATGTAAACGGTGTCTTGAACACATAGCGGCTGGTGGGAACGGTGTCGATATTCTCGTTGGCGCCGAATGCGGCCGTGCTGGCCACCATCCTGCCGAGCCGGTGCTGCAGGTCGCCGTCATCGCTGGCGCCGAAGAATGCCTTCAGATCGGTGATTGCCGCCATCGGGAACAGTTCTTCGACGATGGCCGCGACCTCTGGTGCCCCTGGGGTGAGGGTCCGTACCACCCAGTTCTGCGTGTAGCCAAAGGTCGACTGGGTCTCAATCGCCACCGGCGTGTGGTCATGCTGCCAGCGGGCCAGCCAGGTTGGTTCATCTAGCGCGGCGGGCCGACGCAGCAACGCGATGTTGGCTAATCCAGGTGTGCGACTGCCGGGTTGGACTCTCGGCGCGACCAGTGCCACCGACTCGGTCACCAGGTAGGCACCCAGCGATTGGCATTCGGCACCGAGCAATCGCAGCGCTTCGGCTACCTGGTCGCCGTAGCACTGCTGGGTCCACACGCTCACTACCGCGGCGACCGGTGGGTCCAGTGTGGTCAGAGTCATCAGCGACTCGCATACCGCGCCGTCGCGGACATTGACCGACAGTCCGGGCAGGCCCAGCGCCAACAACGACTCGGCAACGGGACCGCGTTGGCGAGCGCACCACTGCTCGCTGGGGTCCGTGTGCATGAGGACGGCGATTATCTTCTCCATAGGTCCTCCATAGGCCGAACCTACCCCCGCAGGCTCAGTTGACCAGGCGCACCTGCTGTTCGTTGCTGATCGATTCGCCCATGATTGCCGCAAGCTGCCGATAGGCCTCGTCGCGACCGCTGGACGCGCGGTAGACCAGACCGATGCGTCGCCCCGGAGTGGGCGCGGCAAAGTGCGCGAGGCCGACGCGGCTACGCGCAGCCTCGACGGACACCGCGCTCTGTGGGATCAGTGTTACGCCCAGGCCGCCGTTTACGCATTGGACGGCGGTCGCCAGCGAATCTGCCCGGGTATCGGCAAGCTCAGCCCGGACGCCGGCGTTCTGGCAGACATCCAGAGCCTGGTCGCGCAGGCAGTGCCCCTCATCGAGCAACAGCAGCGGCAGCTCGGACAGTGCCGCGACAGGGACTCCGTGCCGGTCCGCCATCGGATGCCCAGGCGGTAGCGCCAGCACGAAATCCTCTTCATAGATCGGTATTTCCGTGAGACCGCCATAGTCGGCGGGCAGCGCGATCAGGGCCGTATCGAGTGAACCTTCGCGCAGGGCGGTCAGCAGACGCTCGGTCTGGTCTTCAATCACTCGTACCGTCAGGGTGGGCAGACGCCGGGTCAGCCCGGCTAGCACCGTGGGCAGCACATACGGAGCAACGGTGGGGATGATGCCGAACCGGATGCTGCCGTTGAGCGGATCCGCCTCTCCCGCAGCGGCTGTGGTGAAGGCTTCCACGGCTTCCACCGCGGCCTGGGCGTGAGGTAGCAGCGATCTGCCCTCGGTCGTCAAGAAAACCCGCCTGGTCGATCGTTCGACGAGGTGAAGGTCGAGTCCGGCCTCCAGTGCCGCCAACGCCTGCGACAACGTCGACTGACTGACGCCGAGAGCATTTGCCGCGCTGCCGAAATGCTGCTTTTCCGCTACCGCGACGAACGCGCGCAACCCGGCCAAGGTGGGCTGATAGCTCTTATCGGTCATACCGATCAATATAGTGGCAAGCATCACCTTTACCTAACAATCTTCTGCAGGCAACATGGGGTGGGCTCCAAAAGCCATGTGCGGAATACCGAAAAGCGAAAAATCGAAAATGAGGAGAGTTATGTCCCTGCTGACCATCGGCCAACAGTTTCCCGCCTACAGCCTGACTGCGTTGATCGGTGGCGATCTGTCCAAGGTCGACGCCAAGCAGCCCGGTGACTACTTCAAGACCGTGACCAGTGACGACCACGCGGGCAAGTGGCGGGTCGTGTTCTTCTGGCCCAAGGACTTCACCTTCGTGTGCCCGACCGAGATTGCCGCCTTCGGCAAACTCAACGACGAGTTCGAGGACCGCGACGCGCAGATCCTGGGTGTCTCGATCGACAGCGAGTTCGTGCACTTCCAGTGGCGTGCGCAGCACGACGACCTCAAGAACCTGCCCTTCCCGATGCTTGCCGACATCAAGCGGGAGCTGGTGGCGGCGGCCGGTGTGCTCAACGCCGATGGTGTCGCGGACCGGGTGACCTTCATCGTCGACCCCAACAACGAGATTCAGTTCGTCTCGGCCACCGCTGGATCTGTCGGCCGCAACGTCGACGAGGTGCTCCGTGTGCTCGACGCCCTGCAGTCCGACGAGCTGTGTGCCTGCAACTGGCGCAAGGGTGACCCGACGCTGGACGCCGGCGAGCTGCTGAAGGCTTCGGCGTAGTCGGGGCTTGGTCAGAGACTGAGGACCGGACGGAGAAGACATGAGTATCGAAAACCTCAAGGCAGCGTTGCCTGAGTACGCCAAAGATCTCAAGCTGAACCTGGGCTCGATCAGCCGCACTACGGTGCTGGACGAAGAGCAGCTCTGGGGCACGCTTTTGGCGAGCGCCGCAGCGACTCGCAATGCGCAGGTGCTGGCCGAGATCGGTGCGGAGGCGGCTGACAATCTGTCTGCGCAGGCGTACCAGACGGCGCTGGGAGCCGTGTCGATCATGGGCATGAACAACGTGTTCTATCGGGGGCGCGGCTTCCTCGAGGGCCAGTACGACGATCTGCGTGCCGGATTGCGGATGAACATCATCGCCAACCCGGGCGTGGACAAGGCGAATTTCGAGCTCTGGTCCTTTGCCGTGTCGTCGGTCAATGGGTGCTCCCATTGTGTCGTGGCCCACGAGCACACGCTGCGTGAGGCGGGTGTGGGCCGCGAGGCGGTGTTGGAGGCGCTGAAGGCGGCGGCTATCGTCTGCGGTGTGGCACAAGCGCTCACCGCTGCACAGACGCTGGCGGCCGTCGGCTGATCGTTGCGCCGTGAGTAAGCCCACCTGGGTGCAGCACGCGATCTGGTGGCAGGTCTATCCCCTGGGCTTCGTCGGTGCTTTTCCCGCCAATCAGCCACCTGATCCGGGAGAGCACCGACTACGGCGCCTCGTTGGCTGGTTTGATCACGCCGTCGAGTTGGGCGCATCCGGGGTTGCCCTGGGCCCGATTTTCGACTCGCGTACCCATGGTTACGACACCACCGACCATTTCCGCATCGATCCTCGCCTCGGCGACGAGGGTGATTTCGACCACCTCGTCGCCGAGGCGCATCGGCGTGGACTGCGGGTGCTGCTCGACGGCGTTTTCAACCACGTCGGTGTGGATTTCCACAGCTATCGCCACGCCGCTGACGACCCGTCCTCCGCAGGCTGGTTTCGTGGCCGAGCAGGCAATTTCCGTACCTTCGAAGGACATTCGGGGCTCATCACACTCAACCATGCCAACCCGGAGGTGGCCGACTACGTCGTCGATGTCATGGCGCACTGGCTGCAACGCGGTGCCGATGGCTGGCGCCTGGATGCGGCCTACGCGGTGCCACAACAGTTCTGGGCGAAGGTCCTGCCCCGAGTGCGGGACCGATATCCGCAGGCCTGGTTTGTCGGCGAGATAATTCACGGCGACTATGCCGCCGCGGTGCAGGGCGCCGGTTTCGACTCGGTGACTCAGTACGAACTTTGGAAGGCGATCTGGAGCGGTCTCAACGACGGCAACTTCTTCGAGCTGGACTGGGCGCTACAGCGGCACAACGAGTTTGTCGCCAGCTTTGCCCCGCTGACCTTCATCGGCAATCACGACGTCACCCGGATCGCCAGCCGCCTCGAACGTCCCGAGCACCTAGCCCATGCGCTGGTGATTCTGATGACTGTCGGTGGAATTCCGAGCATCTACGCCGGTGACGAATTCGGCTGGCGTGCCGTCAAGGAAGAGCGCTACGGCGGTGACGACGCGATACGCCCGGAATTCGGCTCTCCCCCATTCGAATTGACTCACGACCAGGCGTCGGTCTGGGCGTTGCACCAGTACCTGGTCGGG
Source organism: Mycobacterium ulcerans subsp. shinshuense (assembly GCF_002355775.1). Taxonomy (NCBI): domain Bacteria; kingdom Bacillati; phylum Actinomycetota; class Actinomycetes; order Mycobacteriales; family Mycobacteriaceae; genus Mycobacterium; species Mycobacterium ulcerans. The sequence continues at coordinate 2,911,507 of NZ_AP017624.1, forward strand.
CTACGCCGCCGCTATCCATGGCTACACACGGCCTCCACCAGCGCACTACGATTGCGCAACCGTCAGTACGTCTACCAGACCCGCAGCGCCGACAACGCACTAGTGGTCATACTCAACGCAGACGATGAGCCGCTTCGGATGAGTCTGCCGGATCTTGGCATCCCTCGCGCCGAGGTGCTTGCCGGATCTGCCGCGCCGCCCCAGGAGGTCACCGACGAGGTGCTCGTCGAGGGGCACGGCTGGCGGATCCTGCAACCCGCCTAGCGATTCAGCTGCGCGAGCGTCAGCGGGTCGAGCCGGCGGGCGTAGCAGCGGGTGCCTCGACGAATCGCTTCAGGTCAAAGGGATGTCTTGTCGAGTCCATCCGACCACGTTGACACATCTGGTTAGATGACGTGAATGAGCACGGATGAGCGCAGGCGCTGATGGCTGTCGATCGCAGGCTTCCGAGGGTGGGTGACCTGGCACCCCTGATGCAGTTCAAGAGGCCCCAGTTCAATCGCACCAAGCGCCGTCTGGAAACCGCCCTAACCATCGAGGACCTGCGCCGTGTCGCGAAACGGCGTACCCCCAGAGCGGCGTTCGACTACACCGACGGTGCAGCCGAGGACGAACTGTCGATCGAGCGTGCCCGGCAGGCCTTCCGCGATATCGAATTTCACCCGACGATCCTGCGCGATGTCACGAGTGTGCGTACCGGCTGGGACGTCTTTGGCAAGCCGGTCGCGTTGCCCTTCGGTATCGCGCCGACCGGGTTCACTCGATTGATGCACACCGAGGGCGAGATCGCCGGTGCGAGGGCGGCCGCCGAGGCCGGGATCCCGTTTTCCATGTCGACTCTGGCCACCTGCGCAATAGAGGATCTGCAGGCGGCTGTTCCCCAGGGCCGCAAATGGTTTCAGCTCTACATGTGGCGGGACCGGGACCGTTCGATGGCGTTGGTCAAACGCGCAGCGGACGCGGGATTCGACACCATGCTGGTCACCGTGGACGTTCCGGTCGCGGGTGCGCGGCTACGCGATGTCCGCAACGGCATGTCGATACCGCCGGCCTTGACGCTACGAACGGTGCTTGACGCACTGCCGCACCCACATTGGTGGTTCGACCTGCTGACCACCGAGCCGCTGGCCTTCGCATCACTGGATCGCTGGTCGGGCACCGTCGGCGAGTATCTGAACACCATGTTCGATCCCAGCGTCACCTTCGACGACCTGGAGTGGATGAAGGCCCAATGGCCAGGCAAGCTGGTCGTCAAGGGGATCCAGACCCTCGACGATGCCCGCGCGGTGGTGGAACGCGGGGCCGACGGCATCGTGTTGTCCAATCATGGCGGTCGCCAACTCGATCGTGCGCCGGTGCCGTTCCACCTGTTGCCCCTGGTTGCCCGCGAGCTGGGCAAGGACACCGAGATCGTGGTGGACACCGGCATCATGTCCGGTGCCGATATCGTCGCCGCGATCGCGCTCGGTGCGCGGTGCACGCTGATTGGGCGGGCGTACCTGTATGGGCTGATGGCTGGTGGCGAAGCGGGGGTCAAACGCGCGATCGAGATCCTGTCCGCCGGCGTCTCCCGGACCATGCGGCTGCTGGGGGTGACCTGCCTGGAAGAACTCTCGGCCAAGCATGTGACGCAGTTGCAGCGACTGGGTCCCATACCTCTGCCGACGTGAGGCTGCGCGCTCGAGTTCGGCGGAATCAGCCATCGGCCTGCGCCGGGGAACAAAACGCCCGACAGCTGGGTTAAGCGCAATAGACCTAGCTATTGGAGGATTGATGCCCCAAGCCATATCAGTGCCGGTGTTGTTCGTCAGTGACACCATCGTGCTACCCGGAATGGTCGTGCCGATCACGCTCGACGATGCCGCACAAGCGGCGATCGACGCCGCGCGGGCCAGCGAGTCTGGGCAGTTGCTGATCGCTCCTCGGCTCGATGACCGATACCCCACCTACGGCGTCTTGGCAAAGATTCTGCAGGTTGGGCGGATCGCTGGCGGTGGCGCCGCCGCTGTCGTGCGAGGTGAGCGCAGGGCCCAGATCGGTGCTAGAGCCAGCGGGCCAGGCGCGGCGCTGTGGGTCGAGGTGACAGAAGTCCCGGAGCCGGAGGCGACCGAGGAAGCCAAGACGCTTGCCGCCGAGTACAAGAAGCTGTTAGTGGCCATGCTGCAACGACGCGAGGCCTGGCAGATCATCGACCACGTCAATAGCCTCACCGATCCGTCTGCGCTCGCGGACACCGCCGGGTACGCGTCGTATCTGGCGGATATGCAGAAGCGCCAGTTGCTCGAGACGGCCGACGTTTCCCAGCGTCTGCGGTTGCTGATCGATTGGACCGGCGACCATCTCGCCGAAGTCGAGGTCAACGACAAGATCGCCGACGATGTGCGGGCGGGCATGGAAAAGACGCAGAAGGAGTTCCTGCTGCGCCAACAGCTGGCTGCGATTCGTAAGGAACTGGGTGAGGGTGATCCCGACGGCGCCGGAGATCCAGAGGACTACCGGGCCCGTATCGAGGCCGCTGAACTGCCCGACAAGGTGCGCGAAGCGGCGCTGCGCGAGGTTGGCAAGCTGGAACGGGCCAGCGACCAAAGCCCGGACAGCGGCTGGATTCGCACCTGGCTGGACACCGTGCTCGAGCTGCCGTGGAATATCACGACCGAGGACTCGGTCGACTTGAGCGCGGCCCGCGAGACCCTCGATGCCGATCACCACGGCCTCGACGATGTCAAAGACCGCATCATCGAGTATCTGGCGGTGCGTGCCCGACGCGCGCAGCGTGGACTGCAGGTCGTCGGCGGGCGTGGTTCGGGCGCGGTGATGGTGCTCGCCGGTCCTCCCGGGGTCGGCAAGACGTCCTTGGGCGAAAGCGTGGCCCGAGCCCTGGGGCGCCGCTTCGTGCGCGTCGCCCTGGGTGGTGTCCGCGACGAGGCCGAGATCCGCGGCCACCGGCGTACCTATGTGGGTGCGCTGCCAGGCAGGATCGTCCGTGCGATCAGCGAGGCGGGATCGATGAATCCCGTTGTGCTGCTGGATGAAATCGACAAGGTCGGTTCCGACTAGAGGGGCGACCCAAGCGCTGCCCTGCTGGAGGTGCTTGACCCTGCCCAGAACCACACCTTCCGCGATCACTACCTGGATCTGGACTTGGACCTGTCCGATGTGGTGTTTCTGGCTACGGCCAACGTGATCGAGAACATTCCCTCGGTCCTGCTGGACCGGATGGAGCTGGTCGAGATCGACGGCTACACCGAGGACGACAAGGTTGCCATCGCCCGCGACTACCTGCTGCCCCGGCAGCGAGACGGGGCAGCGCTGAGCGACGACGAGGTCATGATCACCGAGGCCGCGTTGCGCAAGATCGCTGCCGACTACACCCGTGAACCGGATGTGCGGCAGTTCGAAAGGCTGCTGGCCAAAGTGCTGCGCAAGGTGACCACAAAGTTGGCCGCAGATCCCGGACCCGCGACGATCGACGAGCCCGATCTGGTTGGCTACCTGGGCCACCCGCGGTTTACCCCCGAGGCCGCTGAACGCACCGCGGTGCCGGGTGTGGCCACCGGACTGGCCGTTACGGGCCTGGGCGGTGACGTGCTCTACATCGAGGCCGGTGCCGCTGGACCGCCACGGCCGGGCGAAGGTTCGCTGCAACTGACCGGGCAGGTGGGTGATGTGATGAAGGAGTCGGCGCAGATCGCTCTGTCCTACGTGCGCTCTCACGCTGGGCAGTTCGGTGTGGATCCCACGACGCTGGATCGCAGCATCCACGTGCATGTGCCCGCAGGCGCGGTACCCAAAGACGGCCCGTCCGCCGGTGTCACCATGGTGACCGCGCTGGTCTCGATGGCCACCGGGCGTCAGGTCCGCGCCGATGTCGGCATGACCGGGGAAGTCACGCTCAACGGCCGAGTGCTGCCGATCGGCGGCGTCAAACAGAAGCTGCTCGCAGCGCAACGTGCCGGGCTGTCAACGGTTTTCATTCCGGATCGCAATGAACCCGACCTCGGCGACGTTCCTGCCGAGGTGCTGGGCGCACTAGTGGTCAAACCGATGACCGATGTCGCCGAGATCGTTGCGCAAGCGCTGGAACCGGCGGCTGAGGCCGCTGGGGTCGCCGCCTGACACCGTCGCCAATGCCACGCTGGGGTGACCGTCGACACTGAGCGTCACCCCAGCGCGGCGCTCGGTGCTAGCGGTGCCGTGCGGTCTGCTGCACAATCAGGGACATGGCCGAGCTTCGGGATCTCAAACGCCGAGTAGTCCATCGCATGCAAAAACTTGTGGTCAATCCGATCGGCAGACAATTGCCGGTGACCATGCTGGAAACCATCGGTCGCAAGAGCGGACAACCCCGCCACACCGCGGTGGGCGGCAAGTTGGTGGACAACCAGTTCTGGATGGTCTCCGAACACGGCGAGCATTCGGATTACGTTCGCAATATCAAGGCTAACCCAGCGGTTCGGGTGCGCCTTGACGGCGAGTGGCGAAGCGGAACCGCTCACCTATTGCCCGACGACGACCCGCTACAGCGGCTGGGCAACCTGCCCCGGCTCAACAGCGCGGTCGTTCGGGCGATCGGTAGTGAGTTGCTGAGCATCCGGGTGGATTTGGACTGACCATGGCCTATGACACCGGCCTGGCCGACCGGATCCGTGAGTTGCTGGCTCGACAGCCCGGCGTGGATGAAATGCGCATGTTCGGCGGGCTTGCATTTCTCATCGGCGGGCACATGGCCGTTGCCGTCAGCGGGCAGGGCGGACTATTGGTCAGAGTGCCGCCGGAAGACGCCGACAAGCTGCTCGAGCGTGATCACGTCAGCCCCATGGTCATGGCCGGACGCGAAACCCGCCGCTGGCTGCAAGTGGCCAGCCAAGGCGTCAAAACCAAACGTCAGCTTCAGAGTTGGGTGGACCGCGCCGTGGCCTACGTGCGCACGATGCCGCCCAAGTAACGAGCGCGGAACCCACGCCCTGGCCTCCGTTGCCGCGAAGCGCCGCCGGCGGTGAGCCCCTAGTGTTGCCGTGAGGAATCATACGACCGAGGGCAGCCGAGTAGTGCAGTGGTTAGGAGAGTTATGAGTGCAGGCTGGATTATCCCGTTCATCATCCTGGGCGGAGCTCTACAGACATGTGGAGCTGCGATGAATGGGCAACTGTACAAACGCATGATCAACCCATGGCTGGCATCAGCGATTTCGTTTGCGCTGATCACGATATTTTTCGTGGGCGCATTCCTCATCATGCCCAACCCGCTACCCACCACCAAGGACATCGCCTCGATGCCGTGGTGGGCCGTGGTCGGCGGCCTCGTCGGAGCGGTGCAGGTCTATGCGGGCCTGACATTGGTCAACAAGGTGGGCGCGGGCACGTTCATTGGGGTCACGGTCACAGCAGCACTCATCATGTCGTTACTGATCGATCATTTCGGCTGGCTCCGGGTGGACGCTCATCCGCTCACCCTGTGGCGGGCCCTCGGCGGTGCGTTCCTGGTTTGCGGGGTGGTATTGGTTGCCAAGTTCTAGCGGGCGACCGTCCTGGTGGCCGTGGGCGCGCCAAGGGCCCACCGTTGCGATCGCCGGATTGAGGGATCACCCGGGCGGTGTCTGGAATGTCCGCGACGATGTCAAAGCGCGGGATTCCAGTTGCCGTCAATCACTTCGGGTGGGTGCTGAGCCTGTAACCGTTCCCGTTCGGTGCGTCGGCGCTTGATTCGTAGCCGCGCATCGGCCGGCATGGTTACCAACTCGTCGGCGGTCAAGTAGTAGACATCATCGATGGTGTCCATCAGATCGGCCGTTACCCGACGAGATGCCAGTTCGCGCAAAGTCATCCGGAGGTCGTGGGTGAACCGGATGGTGGTGTCATGGGCGAGTTCGCGCAAACCGCGGGCACTGGCGGCCAAGCGCTGGGACAAGGTCGGCGCCGCCGCCGGTGTCGCGGGTGCTGCTGCGGCTTTGGCCGCCGCTGTCAGCAGCAGCGCCGGATCGTCACCGAAAGACGGGTTGGCCAGCTCCGCTTCGCCGCAACCCCGATGCGCGAGCCGGGCAACCGTAGCGTCAAGTGCGGCGGCCGCTGATGCCGATAGGGCTCGGATGCTGTCGACGTTGCCGTCGCGGGCCAGCGCACACAACGGAGCATCGGCGCGCAGGATTTCGGTCAGCGCCGCGGTCTCCGCGGCGATACGGCCGCTTTCCATGATCACGCCGACACCGGAGACGCTGGTTCCGGCCCTGGTGTGCTCGAGCGTTGCGGCGGTAACACCTGTATCGATGACCCATAGCGCCGTGAGGATCCAGCCTTGGTGAATCCGGTCCCGTAACAATCGAATCCGAACTTCCAGGCTGGCGTCGGGCAGCGTAGAGAGCTGCTCGGCGCCAACGTGTTCGTCAGCCGCCGCGGTCACGTAAGCCTGCGTATCAGCACGGATATGACGTAACAGGGAAAGCGACCGCGACGTCACCAGCACCTTGGCCGCCGACCGCAGGGGTCCACCGGTCAGCTGGGGCCGGCCGAACGGCAGCAGCTCGGTGACCTGGGTGTTACCCCCCAATGCTTGCTGGGTGACTGCTCGCTCATTCCAGCCGGGCAATTGGGTCGCGGCGACGAGATTGGCCGACACCCCAACATAGGGGCGATGACCGAACACCGCGATAGCCCGGCTCCCCCACTCCTCGGCGACCACGTCGCCAAGGGCGAGCACTTGGCCCATCGCTCGCCCCGCCGCGCGCAACCCGCTCATCTGGACGTCCAGGGTCATAGGGGTCAGCGGCCCGGGCAGCGCCTCGGCGAGACTGGCCGCGCTGAAGACTGGGAACCGCGGGTCGATCCGGTCGTCGAACTCGCCCTCCAGCCCGTCTGGTGCCGCGGAATCCAGGGCGGTCCCGTCGGCGGGCGTCAGTGGCGGTGTCGGCTCCACCGGTAGCGCCAACTGGGCCGAACCGATGGTCGCACCGGCGGGATCTAGTCTGCGCCCGACCAGGCCACGGCCGGTATCGACGATCGCATCGGTGGCCTGCCACCCGTACTGAAAGTTCCAATCTTCCTGTGCTGCAGCGATATCCATCTCAGGGATCAACTGTGACCAGCCTTGAACCCGGTGCGGCCGCAACCGCGGGTCGACTGATCCGAGCAGCCGCCACGCGGTGACCACGTTTGTGGTGTCGGGCGTGGCCAGGTCGACGACACCATTGCGGTCGGTGTCCAGCGCCAGAACCAGGAACCGGACCAGATCGTCGAGGTGCAGTACCCGCATCGGCCGGGCGGAGACCTTGGAGCGCATCAGGGTCGTGACCGTGCGACACGCCATCCAGTCGAGCTGGCGGCCGACCGGCGGTGCAATGCGGATGACCAAACTCGGTGCCCAACCGGTCGACACCAGTGTCTCGGCTTGTTGATAAAGCTCCGGTGAGCCCGCGGCCTGGGACACGAACAGCAACCGGGCGCCGGCGCGGGCCGCAGCGTTGCTCACGTGTGCCAAGCCGGTGATGCCCGCGGCACCCGGCGCGCCCTTCTCGACAGGGGCGAGGTGAATCACCGCGTCCGCTTCGCTGGCTAACTCCAATAGCACTGGGTTGCGCAGCGATGCGCAAACAAAATCGACGTTGGGATCCAGGTAGTCGTGTGGGTGGGAAGATATACCGCTTACGGTGTGTCCCGCAGCGATCAGCTGACGTGTGACCAGCCGCCCGATCGCTCCCGCGGCGTCGGTAACCAGGACGTGCACCTTACTCACCTCCCCCAACGCTTTCCATGACAATAGGCATGTTGGCCCCATTTGCGCGACACTTGAGTCTCGACCGTGACACTTCGGTGCTGGATGCGCCCGCTATTATCGGTGCGGCCGGTTACCGCAATGTCGCGTTGCCATCGGCAGCGATGGCAACCTTTGCCCCGGCGATGTCCTCATGCACGGTGGCATTGGCCGATGCGGGATCGGTGATCACGCCTAAGGTACGCGCCCCGGTGGGCGTGCGCACGGCGACGAAGGCCTTCTCGGGTTGCCCGTCTCTGGTGAAGGGCGTTGTCCAGGCCTCGACGGCGCCGACGCCGTCCCATCCGACCAGGGCGGCCCGGGTGGGCTCGCGGTCCACCAGCGGTTGCAGGTCTTCCCAGCGGAACTCCGCGGGTGGCTCGGTGCCGTACACGCCGATGCTGTGCTTGGTCAGGTAGCCGCCGTTGGCGGTGATCAGCCCGCGCCGGCCGGGGTTGGCCGCCAATAACTCGGCCATGGTGGCAATCGAATGTGTGACGTAGTTGTTCCACGGGCCCCCGGCAAAGGTCAGTCCGCCGGTGACGGTCAACGGCCGGTCGGCATCGTCGACAGGCAGCCCGAGTTCGTGTGCGGCAACCTGCACCGCGGACGGGAAACACGAGTACAGGTCGACGTAGTCGGCATCGTTGATGCCCAGACTGGCGAGTTCCAACGCGCGTGCCCCGGCAATTCGGATGGCCGGCGACTGGTGCAGCTCGGCGCGCTCGGCAATCGAGAAGGTGTCGTGCGCCTCGGTCCCGGTCTGCGGGTAGACCCAGCGTTCGGTGGGCACCCGCAGCCGTGTCGCCTGCTCGACCGACGTGAGGATCAGGGCGGCGCCCTGGTCAACCATGTTGTTGGAGTTCATCAGCTTGGTGTAGGGCCAGCTGATCATCCGGTTCTGCGGGCCGGGCCGACAAATCTGTTCGGCAGTCATCGGGGTGCGGATCCAGGCGTGCGGGTTATCCACCGCGACCGCGTTGAACCCCGCCCACAGTCGGCCGACTCTGCTGCGGTGGTCCTCGATTGACTCGCCGTTGGCGATGCGTAGCGCCTGCTCGAACATCGGATAGACGTAGGCGGGCCGATCCAGCTTGATTCTGATTTCGCTCTCGCCGGCGATCGGCACATCCTGGCCGGCGACCCGCGGCAGCGGAACGGATTCGTCCTGAAGCGTCCAGGTCAGTCGGGCACCCTTGGACTTCAGACCGGTCCTGGTCCGCCACGTCTCGGCGCCAGCGATCAACACCACCCCGGCTCGACCCCGCTGTACGTCCAGGCACGCCTGGCTGACCAGAGGCTGCGGTGTGTTGCCGCCGACGCTGCTGTAGCTGGTGGTGAAACCACTGGCCTGCAGCCGCTCGCCGAGCAACTGGCCGGGATTGCGGTAGTGCGCCGAGAGCACGCGGACCACGCGAATGGAGTCAACGGCCGCGAGCACCCGGGAATCGGCCGCCTGCTGCGCCGCGGCGAGCATCAGATCGACAGGCTCGACCGACGGCATGGTGGGGTCGATTTCATCGCGGTAGTTGACCTGGCCGTAGCCGATCAGCACCGGCGTGCGGGGGTCTACGGCCATGAATCGAACCTAGCGCCGCCCCTCGCCGGCCACCGCACGTCGCGCTCGACCTCGGGCCGGCGGCGCAATCGAGCGAGCGAAGGCGTCACCGGCTTTCCCCGGAGCCCTGCTGTTCGGCGGCCAGCTGCTCGGAGTTAGCCGACGGGGCGAACAGCACGCCTTCGGTGATCAGGAACTCGATTTCTTCCGGGCTCATGTCCAGCAGCTCAGCGCAGATCTCTCGGGTGTCCTGACCCGGCTGCGGCGCGGGTCGTTGTGGTGACTGCGGGATATGGCGAAACGGCGCCGGGCCGGTCTCCGCGGGCAGCGGGCGTGCGATGAGCGGATGGGTCATGTCGCGGAACAGGTTTCGCGCGATTAGTTGCGGGTCCTCCAGAAGCTCCGGCGGGCGGTTCATCGGGCCCGCTGCAATCCCTGCCGCTTGCAGCGCCTGGGCCGCCTCGAATGGGGTGTGGTCGGCGGTCCAGGCCGACACGACTGCGACCAATTCGGCGCGATTGGCCATGCGCGACTCGGCCGAGGCGAAGCGCGGGTCATCGGCCAGTTCGGGTTGGTCGATCAGTTTCGCCGCACAGCGCCATTCGTTGTCCGAGCAGATGGTGACGACGCACCACTCGTCGTCACCGGCGCAGGGGCATACTGCGTGCACACTGAGGTCATTGCGGACTTCGGCGATGCCGGCGGCCAGTGCGGCCTCGGTGACGAACAGGGTGTCGAGCTGATTGACCACAACTTCGGCTTGCGAGATGTGTACGTGGGCTCCGGTACCGGTGCGGTGACGGTGGATCAGCGCGGCCAGCGCCAGGACGGCAACGATTCGCCCGACAACGTGGTCGGGGAAAATTGTCGTGGCGTCCTAGAAGGCATGCCGGGAACCGTCGGTAGCGGCGTCTTCGGATGTCCACACCCGGGTCACGCCGGTGGTGGCTCGCACCAGCGGGCCGTATCCCAGCCGGGTACTCCAGGGGCCGCGATTACCGAACGCGCTGCTGCCGGCGAGCACGATGTGCGGGTTGAGGGCATGGAGGTTGGCGTAATTGAAGCCCAGCGAGGTCAGGGTGCCCGGCTTGAAGTTGGCGAACACGGCGTCGGCCGCGGCGACCAGGCGACCGAAAATTTGCTTGCCCTCGGGGCTGCGCAGGTCGAGGCCGAGCGCACGATGATTACGGTGCGTCCAGGCAAACGACTCACTCATCGCGTCACCGGATCGCGTCACCGGCACGGGCCTGTCGTAGCCCGTCGGGGTAGTCGGCGCTTTCGACCTTGATGACCTCGGCGCCCAGGTCGCCGAACAGCCGGCTCAGCTCGCCCCCCGCGACGATGATGCCCAGATCGAGAATCCGCAGCCCTTCGAGCGGGTAGCCCCCCACGCTGGCCGTGCTCGCAAGCTCCGGAGCCGGGTCGGCCAGCCAGCGCGGCTGGTCTTGGCCCACGGCGGGTGCGGGAGTGTGAAACCCCGCCCGCTGCTCGTTGACCACGAAGTATCCGGTGAGGACCTTGGTATGCACCCCGGGGACCAGTTCGGCCTCGGTGATGGCTCCCACCGCCTGGAAGTGTTCGGAGGCCAGAATCCGCGACGGTGTGAGGACGGCCGCAATCGGGACCCCGTGGGCTTGGCCGGCAGCCACCAGCTCCTTCATCCTCTGGGGGGCAAACAGCGCCGCAACCAACTCACTGATCTGCGGCCAGGCCGCGAAACGAGCACCGATCACGTCGTACTTGGGATCCTGAAAGTCTGGTGGTTCCCCCAGCCAGCGGCGTAGGCCGCGCCACTGGCGCGGCGCCATCACGCACAATCGCACGTACCCGTCCTGGCACGGGTAGATCGGATAGGCGTCCTGGTTTTTCGGGCGTCCCCGCCACCGCGCACTGCTTCGGATGTCGGCCGCGACCTGCCCGTGTGCCCCGAATGCGGGATCAAGAGCCATCACCACCGCATCGAAGCGCGAGAAGTCGATGTAATCGCCGGTACCGCAACGCAATTTGTTGTAGTAGGCGGCCAGCGCCGGCCAGGTCGCCTGGACCGCGACTGTCGCCGAAGCGATGCCATCTGGCGGCAATACCGGGGTGCCGGTGGTGGGCCCTGACCGTGATAGCGATCCCGACATCGCGTAGAGCACCGCGTCGGTTGCCCGCCACGACGATCGCGGACCCGATGCACCGAAGTCGGTGAACGACAGCACCACCAGGTGGGGGCAGCGATCGGCTAGCTCCACACACGATGTCCCGTAGCTGCTGGCCTGCCCCGGCAGACCGCTGTCGACGAGGATGTCGGCGCCGGCGGCCAGCTCGAGCAGCCGTGCCCGGTCGGCTGCGTCGTTGGGGTCCAGCACCACGCTGCGCTTGTTGGCGTTGTGCACGGCGAACGGAATGCTGGCGCCCGCCAGCGTGGGCGCTTGGTTACTTCCGGGGCTCCCGCCGGGCGGCTCCACCTTGAGGACGTCGGCGCCGAGGTCGGCGAGCAAGCGCGCGACCGTGTCGGCGGTACCGCCGGACAAGTCCAGGACGCGCACCGCGGCGAGCAGCTGGTCGGCCATTTGCATACCGTAGCCGCCAGGTGGCAGCGGGCTCCGCATCAAACGGACCGCCGACCGGCCAAGCGCATCGGTGCGGCCTCGGCCAGTCGATGATTCCGCGCCGGGCGGCTAGGTCAGTGAGCAGCGGTAGCGCATTTGGTCGACCGGGGTGTCGCCGATGATCTCGGTGCGACGCGTGCCGTCGAAATTCCATCCATCGCGTTCATAGAAGCGCCGAGCGCGGGCATTGCCATCCAGGACCCATAACACGGCTGCGGTGACGCCAACCCGCCGCAGCCGTTCCCGGGCGGCAGTCATGAGCAACCGTCCGACGCCGGTGCAGACATGCTCGGGATCGACATAGATCGCCCGGAGCTCACCGAAGTTCTACAGCTCCGTGTCGCGGGATAGACCGGTGGTGGCCAGGCCGCGGATCGCCGAACCGTCGACCGCCACCTGGATGGAGGGTAGTCGCAACCCCATCCGGCCAACGGTGTAGCGGTCGACCCAGTCTTGCGGGCTGAGATTGTCGAGGTAATCCTGGGAAATCAGTCCCCGGAATGCCCACTGCCAGGAACGCACATGCACCCGGGCCACGTCATAGGCATCCTCCGGGGTGGCTGCGCGGACCTCGATCATGGTTGCAGTATCGAGACTGTCTGCCGCTATGGCCATTCAATCGGCGTGCGCGCCCATCACCAGGGCCATTTGCGCAGCGGAGCCGTCAGTGCTGTGCTTGGCGGGTCGACTAGTTGACACCCGTCAAAGTCGGGGAGGGCGAAATGGCAGATTCGACAACCATCGGCGTCAGGGTCCGGGACAAAGTCATCGTGATCACCGGCGGTGCACGGGGAATCGGGCTGGCAACCGCGACCGCGCTGCACAAGCTGGGTGCCAAAGTCGCGATCGGCGACGTTGACGAACCCGCTGTGAAGGAAGCCGGCGCCGACCTCGGCCTCGAGGTGTACGGCAAACTCGATGTCACCGACCCAAATTCCTTCTCGGACTTCCTCGATCAAGTCGAGCGCCAACTCGGCCCGCTCGACGTGCTGGTGAACAATGCCGGCATCATGCCTGTCGGGCGGATTGTCGACGAGCCGGATTCGGTGACCCGGCGCATTCTGGACATCAATGTCTACGGCGTCATGGTGGGCAGCAAGCTGGCGGCTCAGCGAATGGTTCCCCGCGGGCGGGGCCACGTCATCAACGTCGCATCGCTGGTCGGCGAGATCTACGTGGTGGGCCTGGCCACCTATTGCGCAAGCAAGCACGCGGTGATCGCATTCACCGATGCCGCCAGGATCGAATACCGCACCACCGGGGTGAAGTTCTCCATGGTGTTGCCGACCTTCGTCAACACCGAACTCGCGTCGGGGACGCCGGGGATGAAAGGGTTCAAGAACGCTGAGCCCTCTGACATCGCCGACGCAATCGTCGCGCTGGTGGCCAATCCCAAGCCTCGCGTGCGGGTCACCAAAGCGGCCGGCGCCATGATCGCCTCGCAGAAGTACCTCCCCCGCTGGCTGTCCGAAGGCCTCAACCGACTCCTCGGGGGTGAGCATGTCTTCACCGACGACGTCGACGCCGCCAAGCGCGAGGCCTACGAGGCCCGCGCCCGCGGCGAAACCGGAGAAAGCTGAGCGCCGTCAACGGGTTGTTCATCGACGGCACGCACAATCGATGAGATGAGCCCAGAAAATCGTGCCACCAGCGAACCCGCTCCCCTGTCCGACGACGACCTGGCCCTCATTGACGCCTATTGGCGCGCCGCCAACTACCTGTCGGTCGGTCAGATCTATCTGCTGGACAATCCACTGTTGGCCGAACCGCTGGTGCCCACGCACGTCAAACCCCGGCTGCTGGGTCACTGGGGCACCACCCCCGGCCTCAATCTGATCTACGCGCACCTGAACCGGATAATTCGCGAGCGCGACGCCAACGTCATCTACGTCACCGGGCCCGGCCACGGGGGGCCCGGACTGGTGGCCAATGCGTACTTGGAAGGCACCTACAGCGAGGTGTACAGCGCCATCGCGGAGAACACCGACGGAATGCGGCGGCTGTTTCGCCAGTTTTCCTTTCCGGGCGGGATTCCCAGCCATGTCGCGGCGCAGACGCCCGGGTCCATTCATGAGGGCGGCGAGCTCGGCTACGCGCTGGTGCATGCTTACGGCGCGGCCTTCGACAACCCCGACCTGGTGGTCGCCTGCGTGGTCGGTGACGGTGAAGCCGAGACCGGTCCACTGGCGACAAGCTGGCATTCGAACAAGTTCCTCAACCCCGCCATCGACGGGGCGGTGCTGCCGATCTTGCATCTCAACGGCTACAAGATCGCCAATCCGACCGTGCTGGCCCGCATTCCGCATGACGAGCTCGAATCGCTGTTGCGCGGCTACGGCAACCGGCCCATCACGGTGGCCGGCGATGATCCGCCCCGTGTGCACCAGCAGCTGGCCGGCGCGCTCGACGAGGCGTTCGACGAGATCGCCGCGATTCAGCTCGCCGCCCGCACCGGCGGCGATATCAAGCGGCCGGTATGGCCAATGATCGTGCTACGCACCCCCAAAGGCTGGACGGGGCCAAAAGTCGTCGACGGCAAGAAGGTCGAGGGCACCTGGCGATCCCATCAGGTTCCGCTAGCTGACACCCACGACAACGCGCAGCACCGTGACCAGCTTGAAGAATGGCTGCGCAGCTACCGGCCCCACGAGCTGTTCGACGATCACGGCAAGCTGCGAGCGCAACTGCGGGCGATGGCTCCCAGCGGCAATCGACGGATGAGCGCCAACCCGCACGCCAACGGCGGGCTCTTGTTGCGTGACCTCGATCTGCCCGACTTCCGCGACTACGCGGTGCAGGTCAACAGCCCGGGCACCGAAATCCACGAAGCCACTCGGGTACTCGGGACATTTCTGCGCGATGTGATCAGGCGAAACCCGGATCGATTCCGTCTGATGGGTCCGGATGAGACGGCGTCGAATCGGCTCAGCGCCGTATTCGAGGCAACCGGCCGAACCTGGCTGTCGGAGACCACGGCCGATGACGACCACCTTTCGGCCGAAGGCCGCGTGATGGAGGTGCTGTCAGAACACCTGTGTCAGGGCTGGCTGGAAGGTTATCTACTGACCGGCCGCCACGGCATGTTCGATTGCTACGAGGCCTTCGTGCATATCGTCGACTCGATGTTCAATCAGCACACGAAATGGCTTTCCACCAGCCGGGAGCTGCCGTGGCGGCGGCCGATCGCATCGCTGAACTACCTGCTGAGTTCCCACGTGTGGCGGCAGGACCACAACGGCGCTTCCCATCAGGATCCCGGGTTCATCGACCTGGTCGCCAACAAGCGTCCGGAGGTGGTCCGCGTCTACTTGCCGCCGGACGGGAACACCTTGCTTTCGGTTGCCGACCACTGCCTGCGTAGCCGCAACTACGTCAACGTCATCGTCGCCGGCAAGCAGCCCGCGCTGGCTTATCTGGATATGGACGAGGCCATCGCGCACTGCACCCGGGGACTGGGCATCTGGCAGTGGGCGAGTACGGCCAGCGGCGAGCCCGACGTGGTGCTGGCCTGCGCGGGAGACATTCCGACGTTGGAGACACTGGCGGCCGCCGATATCCTGCGTCGCGAACTGCCCGACCTGGGTGTCCGGGTGGTCAACGTCGTCGACATCATGCGTTTGCAGCCGGAGTCCGAGCACCCCCACGGCTTGCCGGACCGCGAGTTCGATGCGCTGTTCACCCGCGACAAGCCGGTCATTTTCGCCTACCACGGCTATCCATGGCTGATCCACCGCCTTGCTTACCGTCGCGCCAACCATGCCCGCATCCATGTGCGCGGGTTCAAGGAGCGAGGCACCACGACTACGCCGTTCGACATGGTGATGCTCAATGACCTGGATCGCTTCCACCTGGTGATCGACGTCATCGACCGGGTGGTGGGCCTGTCCAGCCTGGCTGCGGTGCTGCGGCAGCGGATGGCCGATGCGCGCCTGGCAGCGCGCCAGTACACGCGTGAGCATGGTGAGGACGACCCGCGAATTGCGGATTGGGCCTGGGAGCCGAGCGAGCAGAGCGAGCTTGGCGAGTGATGGGAGCGAGGCGACCTGTTGGGTTTGGGAGCCGAGCGAGCAGAGCGAGCTTGGCGAGTGATGGGAGCGAGGCGACCCATGCTTCGGCGCTAGCCTGTGTAGGTGGCGCATGTGTTGACGGTCAACTTGGCTCGTACCCGGGCGAATCCCGACGTGCGTTCGACGTCGGAATTGACGGGTATCGACAAAGTGGCGGCGGATGAGGCGGTAATGGTCCGTGCCCCCGGGCCCGTGCAAGGGGGCCTGGGGAGCGGTCTGGTCGGGGACACCATCGGCAATCACAACTTCCATGGGGGTGACGATCAGGCGGTGTACGCCTACTCGCGAGAAGACCTTGACGCGTGGGAGGCGCAACTGCAGCGCACCCTCACCAACGGAATCTTCGGCGAAAATCTGACGACCTCGGGCCTCGACGTCACTGGCGCGCGGATCGGGGAACACTGGCGTATCGGCGCCGACGGCTTGGTGCTGGAAGTCTCCGCGCCGCGGGTCCCGTGCCGCACGTTCGCGGCGTTCTTGAATCTGAAGCAATGGATCAAGACCTTCACCCAGGCCGGCAAGCCCGGCGCCTACTTACGGGTGATCTCGCCGGGAACGGTGCGCGCCGGCGACACGATCACCGTCGACCACCGGCCTGATCACGACGTGACCATTGGGCTGGTATTTCGTGCTCGGATGGCTGAACCCGACCTGCTTCCCAAGCTGCTGGCGGCAGATGCGCTGCCGGCGGAAATCAAGGCGGATGTGCGCCGTCGGCTGGCGTCCAACACTGGCTGAGCGCGTCGGCCTCGGCGACTGTGAGCAAGTAGACACTCGACGTGCGTCGGTGCGCATACGACAGCAAGGAATCACCGGTGAGCACGGCGCCGCGGGGCGGCCCGATCCTTTCGAGCTGCTGTTGGCCCCGCCGAGTTTGTAAGGGTTGTCTGCCCTTTCGGTGATGTGGGCCGAGGAGACGAGCGGGCGGCCGCATCTCGCGGCCGCCCCGGTTGCCCTTGCCTGCAGTTGGCCGGTACCGCTGGCGCCGACGAAAAACGGAGGTGGACGACCGCCCCGCAGGTAGAATCGGTCGGCATGCGTGACCATGCGACGACGGCCCCTCACCCGGATGCGCTAGTGACGCAGCTTTCCGCGCTGCACAGGTTGCGTATCCACCTTGATGTCGCGGTTGTTGTTGTGGTGTTGGTGCTGACAAATCTTATTGCGCACTTCACCACGCCGTGGGCGAGCATCGCGACCGTCCCGGCGGCCGCGGTCGGGCTGGTCATCCTGGTGCGTAGCAGGGGTCTGGGCTGGGCCGAGTTGGGGTTGGGGCGGGAGCACTGGAGATCTGGGATGTTCTACGCGCTGGCCGCGGTTGGCCTGGTGGTCCTGGTGATCTCGGTAGGTGTGCTGTTGCCGATGACTCGGCCGATGTTCATGAACAACCACTACGCGACGGTTTCTGGCGCCGTGATTGCCTCTGTGGTCATCATCCCGCTGCAAACGGTCATCCCCGAGGAGCTCGCCTTCCGCGGGGTGCTGCATGGGGCGCTGAATCGGGCTTGGGGATTTCGCGGGGTGGCGCTGGCGGGATCATTGTTGTTCGGACTTTGGCACGTCGCGACGTCGCTGGGACTGACCAGTAGCAACGTCGGTTTCACCCGGTTGTTCGGTGGCGGGATAGTCGGGATGGTCGCCGGCGTCGTCTTGGCGGTCCTGGCCACCGGGGCCGCCGGCTTCGTCTTCAGCTGGTTGCGCCGCCGCAGCGGAAGCTTGATCGCGCCGATCGCCCTGCATTGGTCGCTGAACGGCGTGGGTGCCCTGGCGGCCGCTGTGGTCTGGCACCTGTCGAGCTGAACCTCGTTACACGATCAACACCGCGGCGCCGGCGATGCGGCCCGCGCTGAGGTCGCTGAGCGCGCGGTCAGCCTGCCCGAGCGGGTATTCGGGCGTGGTGACCTCGATATGATGCTGGCCCGCAAAGTTGAGGAAAGCCCGGGCATCACCGCGGGTGTTGGACGTCACCGACCTGATCTGACGTTCCTGGAACAAGTGACGCTGATAGTTCAGCGGCGGGATGTCGCTGAGATGAATCCCGGCGATCGCCAGGGTGCCACCACGGTCGAGGCCCGCCAGAGCCGGCAACACCAGCTCCCCTACCGGGGCGAACAGGATCGCGGCATCCAACGGTACCGGTGGTGGGTCGGCGGCCCCCTGAGCCGATGCGGCGCCAAGCTCGAGTGCCAACTCACGCGCCTCGGCTCCACGGGTCATCACATGCACCTCGGCTCCCTGGGCCAACGCGACCTGTGCGGTGATGTGCGCGCTGCCGCCGAACCCATACAGGCCCAACCTGCCGCCGGGTCGTAGTTCGGCCCGCAGCAGGGAGCGGTAACCGATGATGCCGGCGCACAGCAGTGGGGCCAGCTCGCTATCGCTGTAGCCGCTGGGCAGATGGTGGGCAAACGCCGCGGGAACGGTGGTGAATTCTGCGTATCCCCCGTCAGCGTCCCATCCGGTGTAGAGGGACTTCGGGCACAGGTTCTCATCGCCACGGCGGCAGTACTTGCACACCCCGCAGGTGTGGCGCAGCCAGGCGATGCCCACCCGGTCGCCGACGGCGAACTCGTCGCCGGCCTCGGCCCCTACTTCTACGACCTCTCCGACCACCTCATGTCCCGGCGTCACCCGCTCCCGGTGCACCGCCAGATCGCCCTCGGTGACGTGGAGGTCGGTGCGGCACACGCCGCATGCTCGCACCGCCACGAGCAGTTCGGAGGGCGCCGGTCTTGGTACTTCGACGTTCACCCGCTCCAGCGGGCCGGTGTCGATGGGGCCGGGCCGGCGCACCTGCCATGCGCTCATCCTCGGGGTACTCGCGGGTGCGGCCATCAGTCCATGATGACGCTATCGCCAGGGACGGCTCGACCCGCCACGGTCAGCAGGGATCCAACGCGCTAGTGGCGGGCCTTGCCCGCGATCCAGAGCAGGATCACCGAGCCCAGGATCGCGGTGAACAAGGTGAACCACCAGCCGCCGGCGGCGGTGTCGACAAAGAAGCTCAGCAAGAAGCCACCGATCAGCGCGCCGACGACGCCGATCACGATATTCATCAGAATGCCGGATCCGGCGCCTTTGACGATCTTGCCGGCAATCCACCCGGCGAGCGCTCCGATGATGATGTAGCCGAGCCAGCCGACACTGGTCAAGGTGCTGGAGCGAGCCAGGAATTCGGTAGCTGCCATGACGTCCATCGGGATCTCCTTGCAATCACTGGCAAGGTCCAACTGCGGTGTCGGACCGTGACTTCGGTATACCCCGTTCGGGTAACGATGGGGATGCGATTCTGCGAAGCCAAGAATATCCCCGCCTAGTTGGCGGGGACTATCTTGTCAGGGGCAGTACGGCCTCAGGTCGGTTGTGTTCGCGGTGCTGGGGCGACGGTCGGAGCCACCCCAGCGGCCGGCGCGGGAGCCGGTGCGGGGACGGGTTCCGGCGCGCCCGGTTGCGGCGCGGGCTCACCCGGCGCAGGCGCCGGTGCCGGTGCCGGTGGTGGCATCCACGGCCGGATCGACTCCGCCAGTACCTTCGCCGCACCCTTGTCGACGGGGTCATTCGAGGTTCCCAGCCAGACCACAAACCAGCGCTGCGGCGGTCCTTCGTTGGGCGTGCTGCCCGCGGGAGTGCCGACTACGCCGGTCCAGATCTGTCCGTTGGGCTTGGACTCATCGCTGAACTTCACTTCGTAGTACGACGCGCTTCCGGTTATCCCGTTGGCGTTGAGCGGAATGGTTTCCTGATTGATCCGGGTGCCGGGATAAGGCATGAAGAACTCACCCATATCCGATCCCAGCCGGACGGCGGCCTTGGGATTGGTGGCCTCCGCGCTGGCGTAGAGCTTCTGGTCCAACCGCCCCAACACGACTCGCGTGTCGTTGGCAATCGGCGGGGCCTGTCCTGGCATGGGTGGCTCGCCCGTCATCTTGCTCAGCAGCGCCGACCCGTAGTCGAGGTGCGAAGCGTCGGACTCGACCCAGCCCGCCGGAACGACGAAGCTGAAACCACCGACCGCATTGTTGACCCGCCCGGGCTCCGGTGCATTCGGGTCAACCACCGGTGGCGGTGGGGCGTTGGGGTCTGCCGGTGGTGGTGGTGGGGCGTTGGGGTCCGCTGGTGGCGGTGCGGCATTGGGATCCGCCGATGGCGCCGCGGTGGTCGACGGTGCCGGCGCAGGCGCCGGGTCGGCGCTGGCGGTCGCCGGAAGGGCAATGGAGACAACGCTGGCACTGCTCACCGCTGCGAGCGCTAGCGTTGTCCAGAGTCCGTGGCGACGTCGCTTGTTGGGGTCCACCTCATGCATGGCGACGAACCTACCGTGTTATGGCCGCGAAGCAAGGATGGCCTGCCCATGTCTTCGCTGATCGTGACGGACCCGGTGGCAATCCCCTAGCGGGCTACCTGGCGGCGCAATGCTTGATGTAACGCCACCTCATGAGCCTTGACGCTGAACCACACTCGCGCCCCGGGCGTCAGCTTCAACTCGGCGGCAGCGTCGACGGTGATGCTCGCGGCCAGGCCGGGCAAGCCGTCGGGCTGGTCCTCACTGCGCACCAACACGGCCGGCCCACGAGTCTGTAGATCTGCCACGGTCACCTCGGCCGTATTGCGTGGGCCGCCGTGCGGCGGTTCGAGGTGCACTGCCACCGCGGTCGGCGGGAACACGGCGATGGCGTCTTGCCCAAAATCGAGCGCTTCATCGAGGTCTCGGGCCGGTGTTCCCCTCCATTGGCTACCGAAGCGGGTGTGCAGGGACCCGTCACGGCCGATGGTGCCGCTGACCAGGTTGACCCCCGCGATGCGAGCTCCGAAATTGCTGCGCGGCGCGGCCAGTACGTCGGCGGCCGCGCCGATTTCGGAGATCCGGCCGGCCTCGAGAATCAGCACCCGATCGGCCAGTGTGCATACATCGAGCAGGTCATGAGATATCAAAATTACGGCGCATCCGCTGTCGACCACCATGGCGCGCAGCACCGCCCGGATGGCCGCGGCCGCGGCGACATCGAGGCCGGTCAGCGGCTCATCGAGCAGCAGCACATCTGGTTCGGCCGCCAGCGCCCGGGCGATGGCGACGCGCTGGACTTGGCCGCCGGACAGCTGTCGCGGCCGGCGATCTACCAACTGCTCGGCGCCCACCTTGGCTAGCCACCGCAGTGCCGATTCGCGTTGCTGGCGGCGACCGGAGCGCAACGTGCCGCGACGGTGATGTGGACCGAACGCGACGTTGGCGCCCACGCTCATGTGCGGGAACAGCAGCGGGTCCTGCAGCAGCAAACCGACTTTGCGGTCGTGGGTTGCCACGTCGATGCCCGCGGCGGTATCGGTCAGCACCCGCTCGCCTAGACGAACCACTCCGTTGCCAGGGCGAACCAGCCCGGCGATGACGTGTAAGACGGAAGACTTTCCGGCGCCGTTGGGCCCCAGGATCGCCAGCACCTCGCCCGCCGCCACCGAGAACTCGACGTCTAGACGACGGTCCGCAACGACCGCGCGAAGCTCTAGCGCGCTCACATCGCGCCGTCCCGTGTCGGCGGCACCGTGCACGCCTGAATTCTGCGAATTGCGCCTGACGTCACGACCCGCGAAATCCGCACCATACCGTCGGCACTGGGCACCCGATTTGCCCACCACTACGACGCATGCTCACACCCTAAGTGACGGCGAGCATGACCGATGGCCGGTCGCCGCGAGCGGCTAGTGGTGTCCGCTGAAGATGATTCGCATCATCTTCAGATTGATGCGGACGAATCGCCACATCTGCACCGGAAGATTCTGCCGCATGCGCAGTTTGGCTCCGGTGGGTAGTGGGGCGTCGGCAATGCGTTCGGCGGTCCGGACATCCACGTCTGAGCCGCTTTTGTCCGCGTCCGTAAGGTCCATGGAAGCGCCTTTCATTCAGGGATCAGCCACCAGAACGGCCTGGCCTTGGCCTTGTAGATGAACAGGTAGTGCAGCAGCATGTTGATCCAGTGCCCCGCCAGGCCAAGCTCACCGGAGGTGCCGCTGATGTCGCGGCCGGTCTGCGGGTAGCGCACCGGGTCGGGCACGACCGGAAACATGGTCATCGCGGCCGCCGAACCCTCACGCAGGCCGGTTCCGGCCGAGGCGATGCATGCGGCGCCCATGGTCGCCATCGAGGCTTGGTGGGCCGGACTCGCGGCGTTGTTGGTGATGCGATCGCGAATGGTCTCGGCCACGGTCTTGGCCATGATGCCCGACGGCATGCCGGTTCGGGGTGGGCTGGGGGTGATCACCGTCCCGGTAACGCTCTTGCGCGGTTTGGAGATTGGGTGCGACGGCGCGAACGCGATGCCGGGCGCGAAGATGTTCGGATAGGCCACGGATTCGTAGGTGTGTGGCCAGTCCTCGGCGGTCCACTCGTCGTAGGGCTTGCCCGAATAGTCGGCGTCGACCTTGAGGAAGCCCGATGGCGCGAACAACGTGGACGTGATGTCGTTGCCGTCCCGGTCGTAGGCGGCCAGGCTGGCACCCCTAAATGGTGGCAGCAGCATCGCAAAGTCAAAGTCCAGATCGCGTTCTTTGCCGTCGAGCTGTTCGTAGCGCAGCTTGCCGTCCATCACCTCGTGCACGTGGGCCTGCGTGATCGCCTTGACGCCACGTTCGCGGAATAGCGATTCGGTCCACAGCCGGCTGGACTGCATGAATCCCTTGTCATGAATCCCTTGTCGACGAATCTCATGCCGTCGACCCCGAAATCACCCAGCTCGTACTCATTGGTCAGATAGATGACCTCGGCCAAGTCGCGCACACCGGCGGCGCGCAGTCGATGTTCGACGTTGAAGGTGTACTCGAACGCTGCCCCTTCGCAGGTGCAGGTGCCATGCCCGACACCGATAACGAGGCGCTGCCGCTGGCCGGCCCGCAACTTGGCGATGACCCCGTCGAGCGCCTTGGCGGCCTCGGTGGCGTGGTCGGCAGTACACACCGAATACGAGTGCCCCTCGGGACCGAGGCCCGGCGTCGCCGC
This sequence comes from Mycobacterium ulcerans subsp. shinshuense, assembly GCF_002355775.1. Classification (NCBI taxonomy): domain Bacteria; kingdom Bacillati; phylum Actinomycetota; class Actinomycetes; order Mycobacteriales; family Mycobacteriaceae; genus Mycobacterium; species Mycobacterium ulcerans. Next base: position 2,934,460 of record NZ_AP017624.1, read on the forward strand.
GAAATTCAGCTGAGGGCCCGTCGCATTGATCAAATAGTCGTAGCTAAGGCTGCCGGTCTCGCCGCGTCGCCCTTCCTCGGTGTACGTGAAGTCTACCGACGGTGTCTGCTGTTCACCGGTGCCCTCGGGCCGGATAGCGGTTGCCAGCGCCTGGTGAAAGACGATGCCTTTGCGCTGGTAGATCGGTTTGAGGGGAATCAACACCTTCGTCGGTTCCATCCGCCCCACGCCGACCCAGATATTGGATGGAATCCAGTTCCAGTCGGCGTTCGGAGAGATAACGACGATCTCGTGTGCGCGGGGAAGCCATCGGCGCAGGTGCAGCGCGGCGGTATGGCCCGCGATGCCGGCGCCGAGGATAACGACTCGTGCCATTGGTCGCTCCTTGATTGAACTCAACTACAGCTGAGGTAGCTAGCCGATCATTCTATACCCCCTAGGGTATTTTGTTAAGTGGTATCGACGATCGGATGTCCAGTGCGGCCACCGACGCAATCTGGGGCTACCCGCATTGCGCGCGCGGCATGGAGTCCTCCGGCGCGGCTTGGATAAGTTGTGTAGGTGGGTCATTCAGATAACAACGTGAACGCCGGAATGCTGGGCGGTGTCTCTGAAACCGCATTGCTGGCCCTCAACGGCAGGGCTCACCAAGCCGCCAAGCCGAACCCGATCATCGATGACCCGATGGCGATCAAACTTGTTGAATCCATCGATTTCGACTTCGAGAAGTTTGGACGCCGCGGCCAAGAGATGGCGTTGCGATCGCTGGCCGTTGATCGGTGTGAGATCGCATACCTCACCAAGCATCCGGGGGCTACCGTGGTGGCGCTCGCGGAGGGCTTTCAGACCGGGTTCTGGCGGGTGAGCAATGCGCTACCAGATACGCAATTTCGTTGGGTATCGCTCGATCTGGAGCCCGTAATGGAACTGCGGCGGCGCCTGCTGCCGGATTCTGCGCGCGTCACCAACCTCGCACAGTCCGCCTTGGACTACACGTGGATGGACAAGGTCGACTCGCGCGCCGGCGTCTTCATCACCGCCGAAGGTCTACTGATGTACCTGCAGCCCAATCAGGCAATGGAGCTGATCAGTCAGTGCGCCAAGCGCTTTGCCGGTGGACAGATGTTCTTCGACCTGCCACCCACCATCGTCAAGCGGGTTGCCCCCAAGGGTATGCGTGCCTCCAGGCGCTACCGCGTTCCGCCGATGCCATTCAGCCTGCCGGTGAACCAGCTCGCGAGGCTGGTCGACACCGTGCCCGGAATCCGCGCGGTGCACGATGTGCCGATGCCCGAAGGCCGCGGGCTGTTCTTCAGGACCCTCTACCCCGCCCTGTGGCGTTTCCCGCCGATCAAGCCATTCCGCGGCGCCTACGTCCTGCTCGAGTTCGACTGACCCACCCGAAGCTACCCCGCCTGGCCGCCGGTCAATCGGCGCGCCCCCAGGCTCAGAACCACCAGCGCGGCCACCGCGACCAGCAGCAGTGACAATGCGATCGCCGCGTCGGGATCATTCACCCGCTGCAGGTAGATCTCGAGCGGCAGCGTGCGGGTGACACCTTGGCGGGATCCGGCGAAAGTCAAGGTTGCGCCGAACTCCCCCAGCGACCGGGCGAAGGCGAGTACAGCACCGGACACCAGACCCGGCATCAGTAGCGGCAGCGTGACCTTCCACCAGACCGCGCTGGGCCGCGCTCCCAGCGTCGCCGCGACAACTTCATAGTCCGCGCCCGAGGTGCGCGCCGCTCCCTCGAGCGATACCACCAGGAATGGCAGCGAGACGAACGTCTGCGCCAGCACCACGGCCGTCGTGCTGAACGCGATCGTGATACCGCCCGCCTCTAGGTAACGCCCGATCAGGCCAAGTCGGCCGAATGCGTAGGGCAGCGCGATACCCGCCACTACCGGTGGCAGCACCAGCGGCAGCAGGATCAGCGGCCGCATCAGCCGCATGAGCCGCGCCCGGCTACGGGCCAGGACCAGCGCCATCGGCACGCCCAGGAGTACGCATATCGCGGTGCTCGCCGAGGCGGTCTTCAAGCTCAGCACGAGTGCCGTCCGAGACGACGTGCTGGTGATCAGGGACCAGAAATTCGGCCAATCGACCTTGGCCGCCATCGCGACCAGCGGCAGAATCGCCAAACCCATCCCCGCGGTAGCGGGTAGGTAAACCCAGCGGGGCAGCTCCGGTGGTCCGTGCATATCGGCTCGTCAGGGCTTGGCGAAACCAGACTGATCCAGGATGCGACGTCCTGTCTCGGCCGTGACCATGTCGACGAATTTACGCGCCAGCCCCGGTTGGGGGGCGTTGCTGAGCACCGCGATGGGATAGACGTTCACCGCGGGTGCGGCCTGGGGAAACTTGATAGTGCTCACGGTGCTTCCCGCGCTCATCGCATCGGTGAGGTAGACCAGCGCGGCGTCGGCTTGTCCGGTCGTGACCTTGTTGAGGACATCGGTAACGCTGAGTTCTTCACTAACCGGGTTGAGGTGGACCCCGGTGCCGTCTTCGATGCGCTGCGTGGCCGCGCCACAGGGCACCTGCTGCTGGCAGACCACAACGGTTAGATCCGATCGAGAGAGGTCGGCGAACGATCCGACGTGCTTCGGATTGCCCGGCGCGGTGACGATGACCAGTGTGTTGGAGGCGAAGTTCGTCGGATCTGCGGCGAGCAGACCGGCTTTGGCGACCGTGTCCATCTGAGCGGTGTCCGCTGAGGCGAAGACGTCCGCGGTGGCGCCCTGGGTGAGTTGGGTGGCCAACTCGGAGGAACCGGCGAAATCGAGCTCGACACCGACGCCCGGGTTGGCGGTCTTGAACCGTTCACCTATCTGGGTGAAGGCGGTCTTCAGCGATGCCGCGGCAAAGATCGTGATCGAGCGAGCACCTTCGGCCGGCCGTGACGGCGAACCGCAGCCCACCACTCAGACCAGCAGCGCCGACACCATGCCGGCCAGCATCCCGACCCGAGTCACCGGTCAAACCTAGCAGCGACCTCGGAGGCTTCTGCCAGCGAGAACGGGCGGGTCCGTTGCTGACGAATCGTTACCCAAATCATCTGCTCGGCGCGACCGCGCGGAGTTTCGTCAAATTGCTACTGTCCAGTAACATGGGTGCGGATTGATGCCATAACATGCTGAGATCCCAGGCAACAATCCTGTGGTGTGTGACCATCGGGACGATGTTTTCAACGCGCCGAGTGGAAACATAAACGCTGGTGAAGTGCCAGGGTCTGGGTTCAACGGTGAACACGAGGAGGTCAGGGCAGTGGAGGTGCTGGTCACCGGCGGCGACACCGATCTGGGACGCACAGTAGCCGAGGGCTTTCGCGACGACGGTCACAAAGTGACTCTTGTCGGCGCCCGGCGCGACGATCTCGAGGTGGTCGCCAAGGAACTCGACGCAGACGCGATCGCCTGCGACATCACCAATCCGGCCAGCCTGGCAGAGGTGCGCGGGTTGTTCCCCCACCATCTGGACACCATCGTCAACGTGCCGGCGCCGACCTGGGATGCCGGCGATCCGCGCACCTACTCGCTGGCGGACACCGCCACGGCGTGGCGCAATGCACTGGACACCACCGTGCTCTCGGCGGTGTTGACCGTGCAGTGTGTCGGCGACCATCTGCGATCTGGCGGTTCGATCATCAGCGTGGTGGCGGAGAACCCACCAGCGGGCAGCGTCGACGCGGCGATCAAGGGTGCCCTGTCGAATTGGGTCGCCGGGCAAGCCGAGATCTACGGCACCCGCGGCATCACGGTCAACGCCGTGGCTTGCGGACGCAGTGTGCAGGCGGGTTATGAAGGGTTGTCGCGCACGCCGGCTCCGGTGGCCGCAGAGATCGCCCGGCTGGCGCTGTTTCTCACCACCCCGGCGGCTCGGCACATCACCGGCCAGACGCTTCATGTGAGCCACGGCGCGCTCGCTCACTTCGCCTGAGGCAATTCGGTTCTCTTGGCTTTTCGGAGCCGATCGCTACGGTAGAGCCCGTGGCTATCCGGCTTGGTTTCCAGATCCCGAGTTTCTCCTACGGTACCGGCGTCGACAAGCTTTTTCCGTCAGTCATCGCGCAGGCGTGCGAGGCCGAGGCGACCGGCTTCGACTCGCTTTTCTTGATGGACCATTTCTATCAACTGCCGATGTTGGGGACACCGGACCAGCCCATGCTGGAGGCCTACACCGCCCTGGGCGCGCTGGCCACCGCTACCGAGCGGCTGCAACTGGGCACCCTGGTGACCGGCAATACGTACCGTAACCCCGCGTTGTTGGCAAAGATCATCACGACGCTGGATGTGGTCAGTGCCGGACGTGCGGTCCTCGGCATCGGCGCTGGATGGTTTGAACTCGAACATCGCCAGCTCGGCTACGAGTTCGGCACCTTCACCGACCGATTCAATCGGCTCGAGGAGGCGTTGCAGATTCTTGATCCGATGATCAAGGGTGAGCGTCCGACCTTCTCCGGGAGTTGGTACCAAGCCGAATCGGCGATGGCCGAACCCCGTTACCGTGACCGCATCCCGATCTTGATCGGCGGCGGGGGTGAGAAGAAGACCTTCCGCATCGCCGGCCACTGGGCCGATCATCTCAACATCGTCGCGGCGCTGGATGAATTGCCTCGCAAGATGGATGCCGTCGCCGCCCGATGCGAGGAAGCGGGGCGGGATCCATCAACACTGGAAACCAGTGTGATGCTCACGGTGGTGGTCGACGAGAAGGCCAAGGTGGAGCGCCTTCCCGCAGAGACGAGCAGGCGCATGGTGACCGGCAGCCCGGCACAGATCGCCGATCAGGTGCAAACCAAAGTGCTCGACACCGGCATTGACGGCGTGATCATGAACCTCTCCGCGCACGGCCACTCCCCCGGCCTGATCACCACCGTTGCCGAGGCACTGCGCCCGCTGTTGACCGGGTAGGTCGCTCAGGGTTTGTGCGATGAGCCGCCGGTGGGAGGGCGGATCCGGTTGCGCCGGTGTGGCTAATTACACATGCTCACGAGTTGGGCTTGCGGGCCTGGTTTGACTAGCGTGTAGCTAACTGCAGTGCGCCCGTCAGGAGATCCGTCAGGAGCAGCGTCACATGAGCCCCCAGCCAGAAACCACAGCACAAGCACGTCCGCGCCATCGTGTTGTCATCATCGGATCTGGCTTCGGCGGACTCAACGCGGCAAAGAAGCTCAAGCGTGCCGACGTCGATATCAAGCTGATTGCTCGCACCACCCACCACCTGTTCCAGCCGCTGCTCTACCAAGTGGCTACCGGAATCATCTCCGAAGGTGACATCGCGCCGCCGACACGCGTGGTCCTGCGCCGGCAACGCAACGCGCAGGTGCTGCTGGGCAACGTGACCCACATCGACCTGGCCAAGCAATCCGTCGTGTCGGACTTGCTCGGTCACACCTACGAAACCCCATACGACACCCTGATCGTCGCCGCGGGCGCGGGCCAGTCCTACTTCGGCAACGACCACTTCGCCGAGTTCGCACCTGGCATGAAGTCGGTCGATGACGCGCTGGAACTACGCGGACGGATCCTGAGCGCCTTCGAACAGGCCGAACGGTCGCGTGATGCGGAACGACGGGCCAAACTGCTGACGTTCACAGTCGTCGGGGCCGGACCCACCGGTGTCGAAATGGCCGGGCAGATAGCCGAATTGGCCGAGCACACGTTGAAGGGCGCGTTCCGCCACATCGACTCCACCCGGGCGCGGGTTATTCTGCTCGATGCCGCTCCGGCGGTGCTGCCGCCGTTTGGCGACAAGTTGGGTGAGCGGGCGGCGGCACGGCTGCAGAAGCTGGGGGTGGAAATCCAGCTCGGCGCGATGGTCACCGACGTCGACCGCAACGGCATTACCGTGAAGGATTCCGACGGCACCATCCGGCGCATCGAATCCGCGTGCAAAGTGTGGTCCGCCGGTGTCCAGGCCAGCCGGTTGGGCCGGGACCTTGCCGAGCAGTCCGAGGTTGAGCTCGATCGAGCCGGCCGGGTCCAGGTGCTGCCCGACTTGTCGGTCCCGGGACACCCCAACGTATTCGTCATCGGCGACATGGCTGCGGTCGAGGGCGTGCCCGGGGTAGCCCAGGGCGCCATCCAGGGCGCGAAGTACGTCGCCACCACGATCAAGTCCGAGCTGGCCGGTGCCAACGCTGCGGAACGCGAGCCGTTCCAGTACTTCGACAAGGGCTCCATGGCCACGGTGTCGCGTTTTTCCGCGGTGGCCAAGATCGGTCCAGTGGAGATCAGCGGCTTCATCGCTTGGCTGGCCTGGCTGGTCCTGCACCTGGTGTACCTGGTCGGGTTCAAGACCAAGGTCAGCACGCTGTTGTCGTGGACGGTGACCTTCCTGAGCACCCGGCGTGGTCAACTGACCATCACCGAACAGCAGGCTTTCGCCCGGACGCGGCTGGAGCAGCTGGCCGAGTTGGCTTCCGAGGCGCAGAGCACCGAGGCGCGACAAGCCAGCTAGGCCGGTGTGGTCGCGGCCGACTCGCAGCGTGACTATCCGACTCCGCGGCGCCCGGTGACCGCAATGGCCTCTAGCCGATCAACCGTTCCGCTTGCCGCGTACTAAGAGTTCCGCCCTCGGCGAGCTGCAGCACTGTCGAACCGGCCTCGATTGCATCAGTGAACTCCCCTGTGGGGTAGCGTAATTCGCTGACCGTCGCGCGGGGAGCGCAAATCACGTCATCGGCCAGTGATCCAGCGCCCAGTTCCATCCGGTGTCGCAGCATCGGACGACCGTCCAGGTCCGCATGCAGCGATCCCGACCAGAATCCTTCCCGCTCACCACATCTGCCGATCTGGATGCGCTCGCGCAGACGGACCCGGCTAGCGCCATCCAACTGCACCGTGACAGACGACAGATGCCGGGCGGCAGCGGCGACGATTGTCGGCTCGAGGTCCACATCCAGCTCCCCAGCAACCTCGATTTTCCAGCGGGCTCGGGAAGTCATGGTCTGTGCGCCGGGCAACACCACGGCCGCGGCCGCACTTCGCAATCGCAGCGACGCCCCCTCCTCAACGATGATCTGGAGGTCGAAGCTGTCGCCCCCTAGCGGCGTTGCCGCAGCCGACACCAGAAAAACGGTGTCGGCTGCGGTGCAACGGGCCGCAATGCCGCCTCGGCATCGGATGCGCGGCAGCCGGTTTCGCGACGCGACCAGCAGAACCTCGGAGTGCATCAGCCTGCGGCGGCCAACTGACTGCGCACCCAGTCCAGTACCTTCGTCGCGGCGGGGTCCTCGGTCAACGACTGCAACACGGTCGGACGTCCGTCGCGTACCGCTTCGGCGTCGCGAGCCATCACCTTCAGATCGGCGCCCACCAACGGGGCCAGATCGGTCTTGTTGACCACCAACAAGTCTGAAAAGGTCACACCGGGCCCGCCCTTGCGGGGAACCTTGTCGCCGCCGGCTACATCGATGACGAAGATCTGCACATCCACCAGGCCCGACGAGAAGGTGGCGGTGAGGTTGTCACCACCGGATTCGACCAAGATCAAGTCCAGCGCGTCGTGTGCGGCGATCAAGTCGTCGATCGCATCCAGGTTGGCGGTGATGTCGTCGCGGATCGCGGTGTGCGGACAGCCACCGGTTTGCACCGCGGTTATCCGGCTGTCTGGCAATACCGCATGCTTGCGCAGAAAGTCGGCGTCCTCGGTGGTGTAGATGTCATTGGTCAGCACCGCGAGCGACAGCTCGTCTCGCAACTGCCGACATATCGCCGCCACCAGTGCGGTCTTGCCGGATCCAACTGGGCCCCCGACCCCGATCCGCAACGGCTCCCCCGGCTTTCGAACCCGCCGTGGCCGGTCGTGATGGTCGTGGGTGTGATCATGGGAATGCTTGGCCATGCAATACCTTTCATGAGGCGAACAAGGGCCGCTCGCGTTCGGCGTGATGTTGCGCCAGCGTATCGAGCAGTGGGTCGGACAAATCGGCCAGTCCGATTGCCGCTTCAGCGGCGGTAGTCGTGCACAGCTCAGAGAGCTGGAACGTGAGCACGGCCACGTCGGTGGGATCCAGCGCGAGCAGCCGCTGGGCAGCGGTAGCCGAGCCGGTCATCGTGGTGTAGACAAGTTGCAGGGCAAGGTGCTCGGGGGTTAGCCCCGCCAGTGCTCCCACTCGGCCTGCAGCCACCGCCAGATGGGGTTTTGCGGCGAGGGCGTCCCAGTCCGCTTCCGGCCAGATCGCCCGAGCCAGCCGCACCAGCCCTCGTCCCTGGCTACGTGAGGCATCCCGCGCCGCGGGCGAAGGTGTGCGGGCGTCGGTTTCCCGATCTGCGCCATCGGGGGCCAGATCGCCTCGCTGCACAGCGGCAGCGATGGACGCGGTAACCAGGCCGTGGCTGCGGATGCGTCGCTTGAGAAACGCCTCCAGGCTTGACAGGTTGGTCACCAAGCCGGCGGTGATGGCCTCCTCGACGCCGCCGGAGTGCACGTGGGCACCGGTGGGTAGCCGAGAATCGGCCAGGGTCAGGAGCATCGCGAGCGTGGTCACTAGAACAAGAAATACCGTTGCGCCATAGGGAGGTCGGTGGCCGGCTGCTGCTCCCATACCTCGCCATCGATACGCACGGTGAACGTATCGGGGTCGATCTCGATGCGCGGCTGTGCGTCGTTGAGTGGCATGTCGGCCTTACCGACGGCCCGGACATCGGCCACCGGAACTAGTCGGCGGTCGACGGCGATCTGATCTGCCAGACCGGCCTCGATGGACTGTGCTGCGACGAAATGCACGGAGGTCGCCGCTGCCACGGCCGGCGACGCGCCGAACATCGGGCGCGGAAGCACCGGCTGAGGCGTGGGTATCGAGGCGTTCGCATCGCCCATCGCGGCCCAGGCGATGGCGCCACCCTTGACCACCGCGTGCGGGCGTACCCCGAAAAAGGCCGGCTCCCACAACACCAGATCGGCGAGCTTTCCCACCTCCACCGAGCCGACCTCGTGGTCGAGACCGTGCGCGACGGCCGGGCAGATGGTGTATTTGGCGACATAGCGCCGTGCTCGATTGTTATCGGCCGAATAGCGGCCCGACGGGTCGCCCTCCAAGGCGCCGCGGCGCTGCTTCATGACGTGCGCGGTCTGCCAGGTCCGCATCACCACCTCGCCGACCCGGCCCACCGCCTGGGAGTCACTGCCGATCATCGAGATCGCTCCGATGTCGTGCAGCAGGTCTTCGGCGGCGATGGTGGATGGCCGAATCCGACTCTCCGCAAATGCCAGATCTTCAGGAATCCGTGGGTTGAGGTGATGGCACACCATCAACATGTCGAGGTGCTCGTCGAGGGTGTTGACGGTGTGCGGGCGAGTCGGATTGGTGGAGCTGGGCAGCACGTTGGGATGTGCCGCAACGGTGATGATGTCGGGGGCGTGCCCGCCTCCGGCTCCCTCGGTGTGGTAGGTGTGAATGGATCGCCCGGCGATCGCGGCCAGCGTGTCCTCGACGAAGCCCATCTCGTTGAGAGTGTCGGAGTGTAACGCGACTTGAACACCGGCGGCATCGGCGACGGTCAGGCACGCATCGATCGCCGCCGGTGACGAACCCCAGTCTTCGTGAAGTTTGAAACCTGATGCCCCACCACGCAATTGCTCCCACAACGCGTCGGGATTGACGGTGTTGCCCTTGCCCAGCAGCGCGGTGTTGACCGGCCAGGAATCGAGGGCTTCCAGCATCCTGGCCAGATGCCATCCCCCGGGCGTGACGGTGGTGGACTTGCTGCCTTCCGCTGGGCCGGTGCCGCCGCCGATGATGGTGGTGATACCCGAACCGAGGGCCTCGGCGATGACCTGAGGACAGATCAAGTGCACATGGCAGTCGATGGCACCCGCGGTGACGATGCGCCCGTTTCCGCCAATGATCTCGGTGGACGGTCCGACCACTAAGTCGGGATGAATACCCGACATGATGTTGGGGTTGCCGGCCTTGCCGATTGCGACGATGCGCCCGTCACGAATGCCGATATCCGCCTTGATGATTCCCCAGTAGTCAATGATTACCGCGCCGGTGATCACGGTGTCGGGCGCGCCCTCGGCCCGCGTGACACGCCCCTGGCCCATGGACTCGCGCAGCACCTTGCCGCCGCCGAACACCGCCTCGTCCCCCGCCAGTCCGGGCCCCCCGCAACGGTCTTCGGTGATTTCGACCAGCAGATCGGTATCTGCGAGCCGGATCCTATCGCCAGTGGTCGGACCGTAGAGCTGTGCGTAGCGCTCCCTGGACAGCCGCGCCATCAGTCGTCCAATCTTCCAGGTGGATTCAGCGTCAGCCCGTACACCGCGCGTCTGCCCTCTAGCGGCACCAGGCTGACGGTGTGGGCAACGCCCGGCTCGAAGCGGACCGCGGTGGCGGCCGGAATGTCGAGACGGTAGCCGTGGGCGGCAGCGCGGTCGAACGACAGCGCCGCATTGGCCTGCGGAAAATGGACGTGACTTCCGACCTGTACCGGGCGGTCGCCGGTGTTGACGACATTCATCTCGATGCGCTGGGCAGTCGTGTTGATTTCGATATCGCCTCTGCCGTAGTGGATTTCACCGGGGATCATCGGATCGGATGATGGACGGTGACCAATTTGGTGCCGTCCGGGAAGGTCGCCTCAACCTGCACGTCCGCGATCATCTCGGGCACTCCTTCCATCACCTCGTCTCGACCCAGGACCTCACAACCGCTGGCCATCAGCTCGGCCACCGTGCGGCCGTCGCGTGCACCTTCAAGGACGTGGTCGGTGATGAGCGCTACGGCCTCGGGGTGATTGAGACGCAAGCCGCGAGCCTGTCGGCGGCGGGCCACCTCGGCGGCGTAGGACAGCAGCAATCGCTCCTGTTCGTGCGGCGTCAAGCGCATGCTTTGGGATCCTGCCACGCCGTGACGGTTCTGGCCTTTCGAGGCGAGAGTGACTGAGGTCACCCGTCGCTGGGCGGCGCCTCGAGATTCTGCAGCCGCACCTGCCCGCGAGCGATCACATGATCGGCGTCGTCGGTGATCACGACCAGCCACAGCTGCTGGCGTCGGCCGCGGTGTAGTGGCTCGGCGGTGCCGTAGACGGTCCCCGAGCTGATCGCGCGCAGAAAGTCGGTGCTGTTGTTGACGCCCACCACACCGCCGCCGCCGCGGGTGCTCAGCCAGGTGAACGCGGCCATGCTGGCCATGCTTTCGACCATCGAGCAGTAGACACCCCCGTGGACTAGGCCCATTGGCTGCAGGTGCTTGGGCTTGACCTCGAGCTGCGCACGGGCGCCATCGGCGGTGAGTTCGGTGAACTCCAGGCCCAGTTCAACATCGAAAGGTGGAGAAACTGTGGGCGGGATGGCTACGGCGGGGTCCGCCTCCGGCGACGATGGCACGTTCTTGTGTCTACACCATCGGCGTCTGACCAGCGTTGCGGATCTACCAGACGCCTGCGGACCGCTCCGGGCGCGGCTATTCCGGCCGCAAAAACGGGCGAGCCCCGTGCACTAGGCACGGGGCTCGCCGATCGAGTAGACCGGGGGTCACTGCAGCCCTCAGGACTCCGGCACGGTCATTGTTGCTCGACCAGAACTACAATAGGCAAGGCTGCCCTAATTTCGCAAGCATCGACTGCGTAACATTGTCGACGTGTCGTCCCTACGCATCCCGGGTACCTGTCCTGGGTCGGCTGTCTCCCGATTGCTCGGACCGCGGATGTCTCCGGATTTGCCTGGAACTAATCGCGGTTGGTTACGACAGCCGGTAGTAAGCCGGAGTACTCTGGATTCAAAGCTGATGGAGCCGATGGAGCTAAACGAACTATGGCCAAGCTGACGTGCCTGGGGGATCTGGAACGCGCGGTCATGGATCACCTGTGGTCCACCCCCGAACCCCAGACAGTTCGACAGGTCCACCAAGCGCTCTCGGCGCGGCGAGACCTCGCCTACACAACCGTGATGACGGTGCTGCAGCGGTTGGCTAAAAAGAACCTGGTTTCTCAGATCCGCGACGACCGGGCGCACCGGTATGCACCGGTGCACGGCCGTGACGAGCTGGTCGCCAGGCTGATGGTGGATGCGCTGGCCCAAGCCGAGGACTCGGGTGGCCGGCAGGCCGCGCTGGTGCACTTCGTCGAGCGTGTCGGAGCCGACGAGGCGGACGCGCTTCGCCGAGCGCTCGCCGAATTGGAAGCAAGTCATCGCATTCCGCCATCTGCTGGCGCTCCGGTGGACAGCTGAGGGAGACTAGCAGCGTGTCCGCGCTGGCCTTCACCATCCTCGCGGTGCTGCTGGCCGGCCCGACACCGGCCTTGCTGGCACGCGCCACGTGGCCGTTGCGCGCACCTCGCGCCGCAATGGTGCTCTGGCAAGCGATCTCCCTGGCCGCCGTACTCTCCGCCTTCAGTGCCGGAATCGCGATTGCGACCCGATTGCTCATGCCCGGTCCCGACGGGCGGCCCACGGCCGGCATCATCGACGCCGAAGGCCGGCTCGGTTGGCCGCTGTGGGCGGCCTACGTTTCCGTCTTCGCGCTCACCGTCCTCGTGGGGGTACGGCTGGTGGTCGCGGTGGTGCGTGTTGCCATCGCCACCCGGCGACGGCGGGCCCGTCACCGCATGGTCGTCGACCTGGTCGGAGTGGGGCACGAAGCGACCTTGGCCCAGCCTTGCGCGCGGACTCGCGATCTGCGCGTGTTACACGTCGCGCAACCACTCGCCTACTGCCTGCCCGGGGTACGTAGCCGGGTGGTGGTCAGCGAGGGGGCGCTCACCACGCTCAGCGACGAAGAAGTCGCGGCAATACTTACCCACGAACGGGCCCATCTACGGGCCCGCCATGACCTTGTGCTGGAGGCGTTTACCGCCTTCCACGAGGCCTTTCCGCGGCTGGTTCGCAGCGCCAACGCATTGCGCGCGGCGCAGCTACTGGTTGAACTGTTGGCCGACGACGCGGCAGTGCGCGCCGCGGGGCGAACCCCACTGGCCCGGGCCCTGGTCGCCTGCGCGTCCGGGCGGGCACCGTTGGGCGCCCTAGCCGCGGGCGGTCCCAGCACGCTGGTGCGGGTGCAGCGGTTGTCGGGGCGAGGCAACAGCCTGGCGCTGGCCGCGGCCGCCTACGCGGCCGCTGCGGTGGTGCTGGTGGTGCCCACCGTGGCGCTGGCCGTACCGTGGCTCACGGAATTGCAGCGGTTGTTCGACCTCTGACGCGCCGCGACACGCCTCGGAGTTTCTATGCCACAGTGGGCCGGACTAGCGTTCGGAAGAGCTTTGGCATGAGTTCTCTAATCTGAGTGGCCTCACCGAAAGGCAAGATATGAGTTCGTCGGAATCGAGCACCGCTACCGCGCAGATCGGTGTTACCGGCCTGGCCGTGATGGGTTCGAACATCGCCCGCAACTTTGCCCGACATGGCTACACGGTGGCCTTGCACAACCGCTCGATCGCCAAGACCGACGCGTTGCTCAAAGAGCATGGAGCTGAAGGCAAGTTCGTCCGAAGCGAGACGATCAGCGAGTTCCTCGCCGCGCTCGAGACGCCGCGCCGGGTGCTGATCATGGTCAAGGCGGGCGAGCCCACCGATGCCGTGATCAACGAACTCGCAGATGCCATGGAGCCCGGCGACATCATCATCGATGGCGGGAATGCGCTCTACACCGACACCATTCGCCGTGAGAAGGCGGTGCGTGAGCGCGGACTGCATTTCGTCGGCGCGGGGATCTCCGGCGGCGAGGAGGGCGCGCTCAACGGGCCATCGATCATGCCCGGCGGCCCCGCCGAGTCCTACACCTCGCTGGGCCCGCTGCTAGAGGAGATCTCGGCACACGTCGACGGCGTTCCGTGCTGCACTCACATCGGGCCGGACGGGTCCGGGCATTTCGTGAAGATGGTGCACAACGGCATCGAGTACTCCGACATGCAGCTCATCGGCGAGGCCTACCAGCTGCTCCGTGACGGGCTGGGGATGAGCGCCCCGCAGATCGCCGACGTGTTCAGCGAGTGGAACAAGGGCGATCTGGACAGCTATCTGGTGGAAATCACTGCCGAGGTGCTGCGCCAAACCGATGCGAAGACCGGAAAACCCCTCGTCGACGTCATTCTGGACCAGGCCGAGCAGAAGGGCACCGGTCGCTGGACCGTGAAATCCGCCCTCGACCTCGGGGTGCCGGTGACCGGCATCGCCGAAGCCGTCTTCGCGCGAGCGCTGTCGGGGTCGGTGCAGCAGCGCGCGGCCGCGGTTGGGCTGCCTTCGGGGCGGCTGGGCGACAAGCCCGCCGATCCGGACACCTTCACCGAGAACGTCCGGCGGGCCCTGCATGCCTCGAAGATCGTGGCCTACGCGCAGGGGTTCAACCAGATCCAGGCCGGCAGTGCCGAATTTGGCTGGGACATCACTCCGGACGACTTGGCCACCATTTGGCGTGGCGGTTGCATCATTCGGGCCAAGTTCCTCAACCGGATCAAAGAGGCGTTCGACGCGGAGCCGGCCCTGGCCAGCTTGCTGGTCGCGCCCTATTTCCGCAGCGCCATCGAATCGGCCGTCGACAGCTGGCGCCGCGTGGTGTCCACGGCGGCTCAATTGGGTATACCGACCCCCGGGTTCTCGTCGGCCCTCGCCTACTATGACGCGCTGCGCACCGAACGGTTACCCGCCGCACTCACCCAGGCCCAGCGCGATTTCTTCGGCGCACACACCTACGGGCGGATCGACGCGGCGGGCAAGTTTCACACGCTGTGGAGCGCAGATCGCAGCGAGGTGCCGGCCTAGCCCGGCGAGAACGGCTCAGCGAAGGGCAACCATGAGGTTCTTGGACGGGCATCGGCCCGGGTACGACCTGACGTACAACGACGTATTCATCATGCCGAATCGCTCCCTGGTGGCGTCCCGGTTCGACGTGGATCTGTCGACCGCCGACGGTTCGGGTACCACCATTCCCGTGGTGGTGGCCAACATGACCGCGGTGGCCGGGCGGCGGATGGCCGAGACCGTGGCCCGCCGCGGTGGCATCGTGGTTCTGCCGCAGGATCTGCCCATCCCGGCGGTGCACCAAACCGTGGAGTTCATCAAGAGCCGCGACCTGGTGCTAGACACGCCGGTGACGCTGGCCCCCGAGGATTCGGTATCCGATGCGATCGCGTTGATCCACAAACGTGCCCATGGGGTCGCCGTTGTGGTCTCCGAGGGCCGCCCAATCGGCTTGGTGACCGAAGCGTCCTGCGTGGGCGTGGACCGCTTCGCCCGGGTGCGCGATATCGCCGCCCTGGACTTTGTCAGCGCTCCGGTGGGCACCGAGCCGCGAAAGGTCTTCGATCTGCTCGAGCACTCGCCCATCGAGGTTGCGGTGCTGACCCGGCCCGATGGCACGCTCGCCGGCGTGCTGAGCCGGACCGGGGCGTTCCGCGCCGGGATCTACACGCCGGCCACCGACGCGGCCGGCCGGCTGCGCATCGCGGCGGCCGTCGGTATCAATGGCGACGTGGCCGCCAAAGCGGGCGCCCTGGCCGAGTCAGGGGTGGACCTGCTGGTCATCGACACCGCCCACGGGCACCAGGTCAAGACACTGGATGCGATCAGTGCGGTCGCATCGCTGGATCTGGGCCTTCCGTTGGCGGCGGGCAACGTGGTGTCTGCCGAGGGCACGCGGGACCTTCTGGGCGCCGGTGCCGACATCGTCAAGGTGGGCGTTGGTCCCGGCGCCATGTGCACGACCCGGATGATGACCGGTGTCGGGCGGCCGCAGTTTTCCGCCGTGCTCGAATGCTCCGCTGCGGCAAGGGAGCTTGGCGGGCACGTATGGGCCGACGGCGGGATCCGTCATCCTCGCGATGTCGCACTGGCGCTGGCAGCAGGCGCGTCCAACGTGATGATCGGATCCTGGTTCGCGGGCACCTATGAGTCCCCCGGCGATCTGATGCGCGACCGCGAAGACCAGTCCTACAAGGAGAGCTACGGCATGGCTTCCAAGCGTGCGGTAGTCGCTCGGACCACCACCGACAGCGCGTTCGATCGGGCCCGAAAGTCGCTGTTCGAGGAAGGCATTTCGACGTCGCGGATGGGGCTCGACCCCGATCGCGGCGGAGTGGAGGACTTGATCGACCACATCACATCCGGCGTGCGCAGCACTTGCACCTACGTCGGCGCGTCGAATCTGGCCGAACTTCATGAACAGGTGGTCATCGGCGTGCAGTCAGCGGCCGGCTTTGCCGAGGGGCATCCCCTACCCGCCGGCTGGTGAGCAGCGCCACACGGCGAGGGCTGATCTGTGCGGGATGGTTTCGTTACCATATGGACTTCAATCCTGCGATGCCCTACCGCGGGATCTAGCGAAAGGGATGACGTGCCGCAGGCACCCGCCGAGGCCGCTGGCTTCCAGGGCGGGCGGTCCCCCGCATCCGCGCCGGGCGCTGCGGCCGCGCCACTGAGCCGCACATGATGTTCACCGCCACCACCGTGAGCATCGTGGCCATCCTGGTGCTCACCCTAGGCACCGCGGTTTTCGTCGGCGCCGAATTCTCGCTGACCGCGCTGGACCGCAGCACCGTCGAAGCCAACGCCCGCGGCGGAGACAGCCGTGACCGCTTCATCCGGCGCGCCCAGCACCGGCTGTCGTTCCACCTCTCGGGTGCGCAACTGGGCATCTCCATCACCACCCTGGCCACTGGGTATCTGACCGAACCCCTGGTCGACGCGTTGCCGCATCCGGCGCTGACCGCAATCGGAATATCCGACCAAATGTCGGACGCCATCACGGTGTTCTTGGCGCTGGTGGTCGTGACGTCGGTATCGATGGTGTTTGGCGAGCTGGTCCCCAAATATCTTGCGGTGGCCCGTCCCCTGCCGACCGCTCGAGCGGTGGTCCTTCCCCAGTGGCTGTTTTCGGTGCTGCTCACCCCGGCGATCCGACTGACCAACGGCGCCGCGAACTGGATCGTGCGCCAGCTCGGCATCGAGCCGGCCGAGGAGCTGCGCTCCGCCCGTACCCCGCAGGAGCTGGTGTCGTTGGTGCGCAGCTCCGCCCGAAGCGGGTCACTCGATGATGTCACCGCGTCGCTGATGCGCAGGTCGCTGCAGTTCGGGACCCTGACCGCCGAGGAGCTGATGACGCCGCGCTCAAAAGTCGTGGCGTTGCAGACCGATGACACCATCGCCGACCTGGTCGCCGCGGTGGCTGCGTCGGGATACTCGCGATTCCCGGTTGTCCAGGGGGATCTGGACGAGACCTTCGGCATCGTCCATGTCAAGCAGGTGTTCCAGGTTCCGGCCGCCAAGCGCGCGCACACGTTGCTGAGCAGCATCGCCAAGCCGGTTCCGGTGGTGCCCTCGACGTTGGACGGCGACGCGCTGATGGCCCAGATCAGGGCCAATTCGCTGCAGACCGCCATGGTGGTGGATGAATACGGTGGCACCGCGGGCATGGTCACCGTCGAGGACCTGGTCGAAGAGATCGTGGGCGATGTCCGAGATGAACACGATGACGCGACGCCGGACGTGGTGGCGGCCGGCAACGGATGGCGGGTATCGGGGCTGCTTCGCATCGACGAGGTGGCCATCGCCATCGGCTATCAGGCCCCGGAGGGACCCTACGAAACGATCGGCGGCTTGGTGTTGCGCCAGCTCGGACATATCCCGGTGGCCGGCGAAACGGTCGAACTTCCGGCGCTGGACGAAGACCGGGTGCCCGATCAATCGGTACGCTGGCGCGCCACCGTCGTACAGATGGATGGTCGCCGGATCGACCTGCTGGAGCTCACCGAGCTGGCCGGTGCCGAGGACGGCCAGGATGATTCCGACCCGGAGCGGGGCGGCCGATGAACCCGGTGCTGGCTGTGGCCCTTGCGGTGTTGCTGATTGCGGCCAATGCGTTCTTCGTCGGCGCGGAGTTCGCCCTGATCTCGGCCCGGCGCGATCGCCTCGAAGCACTGGCCGAACAGGGCAGGACCAGTGCGGTCACCGTGATCCGGGCGGCCGAGCAACTTCCGTCGATGTTGGCGGGGGCGCAGTTTGGGGTCACGGTGTCTTCGATCCTTCTCGGACGGATCGCGGAGCCGGCAGCGGCCCAGACCCTGCAGAGATGGTTCGGCTTGGCCGGTTTGGATCCGAGGTTGCTGCACACCTTGTCGTTCGTGGTCGCGCTGGCCATCGTGGTGACGCTGCACGTGCTGCTCGGCGAGATGGTGCCGAAGAACATCGCACTTGCTGGTCCGGAACGCACCGCGATGCTGCTGGTCCCGGCATACCTGCCGTATGTGCGCGCCGCCCGCCCAATCATCTTCTTGTACAACAAGTGCGCCAACGCGATCCTGCGCATCTTTGGGGTGCAGCCCAAAGATGAACTCGACATCACCGTCTCCACGGTGGAGCTCTCCGAGATGATCGCCGAATCGGTATCGGAGGGTCTGCTCGATCCTGAGGAACACACCCGATTGACGCGGGCACTACGGATTCGTACCCGGGTGGTGGACGATGTCGCGGTCCCCTTGCCCAATATTCGAGCGGTGCCCGTTGCTGCCGCAGGGTCCGGACCCACGATCGGTGCGGTGGAGCAAGCCTTGGCCGAGACCGGGTATTCGCGCTTCCCGGTGCTCGGTCTCGACCACCATTTCATTGGGTACCTGCACATCAAGGACGTGTTGGCACTTGGTGACGACCCAGCAACGGTTATCGACCTGGCCTTGGTCCGCCCGCTGCCCCAGCTGGCGAAGTCACTGCCGCTACCCGATGCGCTATCCCGGATGCGTCGCAGCAACAGCCATCTGGCACTGGTCACCTCCGACGACGGCGCTGTGACCGGCATGGTCGCGCTAGAGGACCTAGTGGAAGACCTGGTCGGCACCCTCAGCGATGGGAAACACCGGAACTGACGGGCGGGACGCCCTATGGCTGCGGCCGCCCCTGATCACCATTTCTGAACCAGTTGGCCAAACGGCGCAAGCCGCAGTCGGATGACGATACGTTGTGGCTGCGAGGACTTTGTCGCTTTTTCGCGATTGGTGTGGCGCGCATATTGGGTCGTCCGGGAGAAGTGGGTCGTTAGCGGGGGTGTGAGGAGCACGTGATGTCGTTTGTGGTGGCGGCCCCGGACGCGGTGACCGCGGCGGTGCAGGACTTGGCCAGCATCGGCTCGGCGATCAACGTGGCCAACGCGGCGGCCGCGACGCCCACGACGGGGGCGCTGGCCGCGGCCGCTGATGAGGTGTCGGCGGCGGTTGCGGCATTGTTCGACGGACACGCCCAGGCCTATCAGCTGATCGGTGCGCAGGCGGCGGAATTTCATGAGCGGTTTGTGCGGGCCATGGCTGCGGGTGCGGCGTCCTGCGCCACCGCGGAGGCCGCGAATGCTTCGCCGCTGCAGGCCGCGCTCGACGCGGTGAATGCGCCCGCCCAGGCGCTATTGGGACGCCCCCTGATCGGCGACGGTGCCGATGGAGCCCCGGAGCAGCCCGGCGGCGCCGGCGGATTGCTCTACGGCAACGGTGGTAGCGGCGGCAACGGTGGGATCGGCCAAGCCGGCGGGGCCGGCGGGGACGCGGGTTTGATCGGTAACGGCGGTAGCGGCGGCATCGGCGGGCCCGATTCCACCGGTCTGCCCGGTGGCGCCGGTGGGGCCGGTGGATGGCTGTTGGGTGACGGTGGCAACGGCGGCATCGGCGGGGCTGGGACTGGCGTCGGCGGCGCGGGAGGCTCCGGAGGTCAGGGCGGCGCCGCCGCCGGGCTGTTCGGCAGCGGTGGCACCGGTGGGGCAGGTGGGTTTGGCAATTCCGGGACCGGCGGGCCTGGCGGCGCCGGCGGCACCGGTGGGCTGCTGATCGGCAACGGCGGAAACGGCGGCTACGACATCCAGGGCGGTGCTTTCGGCGGAGACGGGGGCAACGCTCGGCTGATCGGCAATGGCGGGGACGGCGGCGTCGAAGCCTGTGGCCCCGGAACTACCGGCGGCGATGGCGGCAATGGCGGGTGGTTGCTGGGCAATGGCGGCAACGGTGCCGCTGACGGTGGTGGCGCCGGAAGCGCTGCCGGGGCCGGAGGCAACGCCGGGCTGATTGGCAACGGCGGTCACGGCGGCTTGGAACACATTGACGGCACCGGCGGCGCCGGCGGCAATGGTGGGCTGCTGTTCGGCAGCGGCGGCAACGGCGGCTTCAACGGGTACCAGGGGGTCGGCGGTGCCGGCGGCGCAGGCGGGAAGCTGTTCGGCGACGGTGGTGACGGTGGCGACTGCGCGGAGAGCAACGGCGGCATCGGCAGTGGCGGTCGCGGCGGCAGCGCCGTCGGGCTGATCGGCAACGGTGACGCCGGCGGCGTCGGCGGGGTGGGCCGCAATGCCAATGCCGGGGGCAGCGGCGGGAGCGGCGGCAACGCCGCCTGGCTGTTCGGTGATGGTGGGGCGGGCGGTTCGGGTGGATCCAGCGATACCGCTGCCAGCGGCGCCGGAGGCAACGGCGGCACGGCCGCTCTGATCGGCAACGGCGGTGCCGGCGGGGACGCCGGCGTCAGCTTTGCCGGTATGGCGGGACCAGGTGGAAACGGCGGTGACGCCAGGTTGATCGGCGACGGCGGCGACGGCGGGCGCGGCGCCCCGGGCGGCGCCGGCGGTATGGGTGGGTCGCTATTCGGGCAGGACGGATCCAACGGGGCTTAGTCGGAAGCGCGGCCCGGCCCGTATGATCTCAGCGGCTACGGCAACACGCACGGATCGCCAATTGAGCTCAACGAGTTGCCAGAGCGCGATCGTGCAGCGCCATGCGCCGCGGTGGGCAACTTGGCTAGGCCATTGTGACCTGGTGCTGCGCGCCGCCGGATGCGGCAGTCGCGCTGTCGGCCGGTAGTCTGACCTAATTGCCAGTAAGGGAGGAAGCAATGACGGATCGCGTGTCGGCGGGGAATTTGCGCGTCGCTCGGGTGCTCTACGACTTCGTAAACAACGAGGCCCTGCCCGGCACCGACATCGACCAGGACAGCTTCTGGGCGGGCGTGGACAAGGTGGTCACCGACCTCACCCCGCAGAACCAGGATTTGCTGAAGACTCGCGATGATCTGCAGGCCCAGATCGACAAGTGGCATCGCCACCGGGTGATCGAGCCGTTGGACCCGCAGGCCTACCGCGAGTTCCTCACCGAGATCGGGTACCTGCTGCCGGCACCCGAGGACTTCACCATCACCACCTCCGGGGTTGACGACGAGATCACCACGACCGCCGGCCCGCAGCTGGTGGTGCCGATCCTCAACGCGCGGTTCGCCCTCAACGCTGCCAACGCCCGCTGGGGCTCGCTCTACGACGCCTTGTACGGCACCGACGTCATCTCCGAAAGCGACGGCGCCGAAAAGGGCCGGGGCTACAACAAGGTCCGTGGTGACAAGGTAATCGCCTACGCGCGCCAGTTCCTCGACGACAGCGTGCCGCTGGCGGGGGCCTCCTACACCGATGCCACAGGCTTCAAGGTGGAAGACGGACAGCTGGTGGTGTCGCTGGCGGACACGTCCGCAGCGCTGGCCGATCCCGGCCAGTTCGCCGGCTACACCGGCACCGCCGAGAACCCTAAGTCGATCCTGCTGGCCAATCACGGGCTGCACATCGAGATCCTGATCGACCCCGAGTCGCAGATCGGTGCCACCGACGGCGCCGGCGTCAAGGACGTGATCCTTGAGTCCGCCATCACCACGATCATGGACTTCGAGGACTCGGTGGCCGCGGTCGACGCTGACGACAAGGCGCTGGGCTATCGGAACTGGCTCGGACTGAACCGGGGCGATCTGTCCGAGGACGTCACCAAGGACGACAAGACCTTCACCCGGGTGCTCAACGCCGACCGCACCTACACCGCCCCGCACGGTGGTGAGCTGACCTTGCCCGGCCGCAGCTTGTTGTTCGTCCGCAACGTGGGCCACCTGATGACCAACGACGCCATCGTTTCGGACGCGGAAGGCGCCGAGGGCGCCCCGGTGTTCGAGGGCATCATGGATGCGCTGTTCACCGGCCTGATCGCCATCCACGGTCTGCGAAGCACCGATGCCAACGGGCTGTTGACCAACAGCCGCACGGGCTCCATCTACATCGTCAAGCCCAAGATGCACGGTCCCGCCGAGGTGGCGTTCACCTGTGAATTGTTCAGCCGCGTCGAGGACGTGCTGGGGTTGCCGCAGGGGACCATGAAGGTCGGCATCATGGACGAAGAGCGGCGTACCACGCTCAACTTGAAGGCATGCATCAAGGCGGCCGCCGACCGGGTGGTGTTTATCAACACCGGCTTCCTGGACCGCACCGGTGATGAGATCCACACCTCGATGGAAGCCGGCCCGATGATCCGCAAGGGCGCGATGAAGAACACGGCGTGGATCAAGGCCTACGAGGACGCCAACGTCGACACCGGGCTCGCCGCCGGCTTCTCCGGTAAGGCGCAGATCGGCAAGGGCATGTGGGCGATGACCGAACTGATGGCCGACATGGTGGAGCAGAAGATTGCCCAGCCGAAGGCCGGCGCGACCACCGCGTGGGTGCCATCACCCACCGCGGCCACCCTGCACGCGATGCACTATCACAAGGTGGATGTCTTTGCCGTGCAGAAGGAGCTGCAGGGCAAGACCCGCACCAGCGTTGACGAATTGCTGACCATTCCGTTGGCCAAGGAACTGGCCTGGGCGCCCGAGGAGATCCGCGAAGAGGTCGACAACAACTGCCAGTCCATCCTCGGTTACGTGGTGCGTTGGATCGACCAGGGCGTCGGCTGTTCGAAGGTTCCCGACATCCACAACGTGGCCCTCATGGAGGACCGCGCCACCCTGCGGATTTCCAGCCAGTTGCTGGCCAACTGGCTACGGCATGGCGTGATCACCAGCGAGGATGTGCGGGCTAGCCTCGAGCGCATGGCACCGCTGGTGGACAAGCAGAACGCCGGAGATCCCGAATACCACGCGATGGCACCCAATTTCGACGACAGCATCGCATTCCTGGCGGCCCAGGATCTGATCTTGTCGGGGGCACAACAGCCCAACGGATACACGGAGCCGATCCTGCACCGCCGTCGTCGTGAATTGAAGGCACGCGCTGGTGCCTGATTCTCGCTGGCCATCGGTCAATCTTCGACGGAGAGGACGCTGATACCGGTATGGGTAGGCACAGTTTGCCCGACCCCGAGGACTCCGCCGACGAACCGTCCGATGATCACGATGCGGAGAATCAGGATTGGGACGATGAGCTAACCGGGCAGCCTGGTGGGGGTGCGGATTCGGCGGCCGCTGATCCGGGGGCCTTCGCGCACCCCCAGACTGCCGATTCGGCCGGCGGCTATCCCTACCCCGGGTGGGAGCAGCCGGGTGACACCGTTGGGCATTTCGGTGATCAGGAGGCTGACGAAGACTCCGCAGACGAGGACGGCTACTGGGCCGACGAACAGGTCTTCGACGAGAGCCAGTACCTCGAACAGGATCCCTACGGCGCCGACGATCGGCATCCGGAGCTGGGGGCCGAGGAATACCCGGACTTCGGGACGCACCCGGATGGCCCGGAGCCCAGTGACCCCAAACCGGCGGCAACTCCCCCGCCGCCGCTATTTCGTGTTGCCGGCCATCGTGGATTGCGCGGCTGGCAGGGCGGCCACCGCAGCGCCGACGGGCGGCGCGGAGTCAGCGTCGGCGTGATCGTGGCCTTGGTGGCCGTCGTGGTGGTGGTCGTCGGAGTGATCGGGTGGCGCTTCTTCGGTGACGTGTTGTCCAACCGCTCGCAGACCGCCGCGGCTCGTTGTGTGGGTGGAAACGATACCGTCGCCGTCATCGCCGACCCGTCGATCGCCGATCAGGTCAACGATTTTGCCGACAGCTACAACGCATCGTCGGGACCCATTGGTGACCGGTGCGTGTCGGTGGCTGTTAATGCCGCCGACGCCGACGCCGTCATCACCGGCTTCATTGGCAAGTGGCCATCCGAGCTGGGTGCT
This sequence comes from Mycobacterium ulcerans subsp. shinshuense, assembly GCF_002355775.1. NCBI lineage: Bacteria > Bacillati > Actinomycetota > Actinomycetes > Mycobacteriales > Mycobacteriaceae > Mycobacterium > Mycobacterium ulcerans. The sequence goes on from NZ_AP017624.1 coordinate 2,958,330, forward strand.
CAGCCCGGATTGTGGATTCCCGGCAGCTCCGTCTCGGCGGCGCGGCTTGTCCAAGCCGCAGGTAAGGAAGCCATCAGCGACAGTCGGTCGTTGGTGACCTCGCCGGTGTTGTTGGCGATCCGGCCCGAGCTGCAGCAGGCGCTTGGCAACCAGAACTGGGCCGCGTTGCCCGGTCTGCAGTCGGATCCCAATTCGATGGCCGGCCTGAAATTGCCGCCTTGGGGTTCGCTGCGCCTGGCGCTGCCGGTCGGGGGTAACGGGGACGCCACCTTCCTGGCCGGTGAAGCCGTGGCGGCGGCGTCGGCCCCCGCTGATGCGCCGCCGACCGCCGGCATCGGTGCGGTGCGCACGCTGATGGCCACCCAGCCCAAGTTGGCGGACGGGTCGCTCAGCGAAGCGATGGACGCCCTGCTCAAGGCCGACGACGTGGCCGCGGCGCCGGTGCACGCGGTGATCACCACCGAGCAACAGCTGTTCTTGCGAGCACAATCGTTGTCCGACGCGAAGAAGAAGTTGAGTTCATGGTTGCCGCCCGGCCCGGTCGCGGTCGCCGACTACCCGGCGGTCCTGCTCAATGGATCATGGTTGTCGCAGGAGCAGACCACGGCGGCCAGCGCCTTTGCCCGGTACGTGCACAAGCCGGAACAACTCGCGAAGTTGGCGAAAGCGGGATTCCGGGTCGACGATGTCAAGCCGCCCAGCAGCCCTGTCACGAGTTTTCCGGCCTTGCCCGCTCCCCTTTCCGTTGGTGACGAGGGAATTCGCGCCACACTGGCCGATGCCGTGGCCGCACCGTCGATGGGAGTTGCCGCGACCATCATGCTTGACCAGTCGTTGTCCACCGACGACGGCGGCAAGACTCGCCTAACCAATATCGTTGCGGCGCTGCAGAACCGAATCAAGACGCTGCCGCCCACCTCGGCTGTTGGGTTGTGGACGTTTGACGGGCGCGAGGGCCGAACCGAGGTGCCCACCGGGCCACTCGCCGACCCGGTAAACGGGCAGCCCCGCTCGGCGGCGCTCAACGCCGCGCTGGACAAGCAATATTCGTCAAACGGTGGCGCGGTGTCGTTCACCACGCTGCGGATGATCTATGAGGACGTGCAGGCGCATTTCCGTGCCGACCAGGCCAACTCGATCTTGGTGATCACCGGGGGACCCCATACCGACCAAAGCCTCGATGGCCCTGGCCTGGAGAATTTCATCCGGACCAGCGCGGACCCGGCCAAGCCAATCGCGGTCAACATCATCGACTTTGGTGCCGATCCGGACCGCAAGACGTGGGAAGCCGTTGCTCAGCTCAGCGGTGGTAGCTACCAGAACCTGGCGACCTCGACGGGCCCGAACCTGGCCGCCGCGGTCGACACCTTCTTGAGCTGACCCGGCTACCCGCGCGGATCGATACGGGCCTAGCCGACCAGCAGATCGAGTGCGGCTTGCGTATACGCTTTGGGATCCTCCACCTGCGGGTAGTGGCCCAAACCGGGTAATTCGATGACCCCGGCGTTCGGGCGCAGTTCACGCAACCCATTGAGCACGTTCGTTGTGGCCACCGGGTCATCGAGGCCCCAGACGAACCCCAGCGGCTTGGGCCAGTCCCGTACCGCGTTGTGCCAGCGCTGCGCGTACCGCTCCCGCTCTTCGAGGTAGCTGATCAGAAGATGCGCGATGCGATGACCGTTGTTGTGGGTCAACAGTTCCCACTGCGCCTCAGCTTCTTGGGCCGACAACGGGTGCTGCGCCGAAAACAGTTTGCCGAAACCCCGCGTGAACCCGCCCCGGTTGACCAAACGAGCCGCGATCGGCCCCAGCGGACCACGCAACACCTTCTGAATGGGACGTAGGCTGGCGCGTTCGAGGATCACGCTGCCGTTGCTGAGGACCACGCGTTGCAGCTCGAATGGGAGCCGGCCCTCGAGGTCGCGGGCAAGCAACTCGGTCGTCACCGAGGTACCCATGTCATGAGCCAGCACCACCACCGGTCCGGTGACGTTCTGGGCTACTACGTTTTGCACCAAATCGGCCTGTTCCAGCAGGCTGTAGCGGTGCGGACGGGGCTTGTCCGACAGACCGAAACCAAGAAAGTCCATGGTCAGCCAGGCCTGACCCGCCAGGTACGGAATCGCCGACCGGGAGTCGAACGAACTGGATGGGAATCCGTGCAGGAGCAGGACCGTGGGTGCAATGCCCTCACCAGATCGCACGAACACCTTCCCCGCAGCCGTGTTTATCCAGCCGCCACCCGCACGCCAGTCGCTAACACTCGCTGATGTCACCCTTCGGGCATACCATCGTGAGCACCACGACAGGAGGGTAACGAGGGTAATGGGCCGGCAATTCACTCCGGATTTCACTCCGGATCCGAAGTTGTACCCATTCGCATCGCGCTGGTTCGACAGCTTCCGGGGGCGCCTGCATTACATCGACGAGAGCGACGGCCCGCCAATCCTGCTATGTCACGGCAACCCGACCTGGAGTTTCCTGTACCGCCACATCATCGTGGCGCTGCGGGATCACTTCCGTTGTATCGCTCCGGACTACCTCGGTTTCGGCCTGTCCGAGCACCCCGGCACGTTCGGGTACAAGGTCGACGAGCATGCGCAGGTGGTTGGCGAGTTCGTCGACCACCTGGGTCTGGACAACTACTTGACCATGGGCCAGGACTGGGGCGGACCGATCAGCATGGCGGTCGCGGTCGAGCGCGCCGAACGGGTGCGCGGAATCGTGTTGGGCAATACCTGGTTCTGGCCGGCCGACACGCTGACGATGAAGGCGTTCAGCACCGTGATGTCCAGCCTTCCCATGCAGTACGCGATCTTGCACCACAATTTCTTCGTGGAACGGCTGATTCCGGCCGGAACGACCCATCGCCCGAGTAGCGCGGTCATGGAGCACTACCGTGGCGTGCAACCAACCGCGTCAGCACGTGTGGGTGTCGCGGAGATGCCCAAGCAGATCCTGGCCGCGCGTCCATTGCTGGCCAGGCTTGCCAGCGAGGTGCCGGCACAGCTGGGTACCAAACCCGCCCTGCTGGTATGGGGTATGAAGGACTTCGCATTCCGGCCCGAGCCGATGCTTGCGCGGATGCGCGCGGTGTTCGCTGATCATGTCCTGGTCGAACTGCCCGAGGCCAAGCATTTCATCCAGGAGGATGCCCCCGACGAGATCGCCGCGGCAATCATCGCGCGGTTCGGCTGACCTGTGGGCCCAAACCCCGGCGGTGCGCCGGGGCTGCCCCGAGGCGTGCCTCCAATTGTTCCGGACATGATGAATTCCACCTGCAATTTTATGACTATTGTGGTGAATTAAATGCGCCAAGTGTAAATGTTCTCTAATATCGTCAATTCATCACGATGCGAATTGTTAATGTTGCGATAAGTCGAATCAGTTGCGGTGAATTGCGCGGTCTGAACAGGGTGTTTGTCCTGCTGAAATGCGACATTGTTCCGTCGAATCGATGTTTGAGAGGAAAGCATAATGTCGTTTGTGGTGGCCGCTCCCGAAATGGTGCAAGCGGCGGCGTCAGATATAGCAAGCATCGGCTCGACCAGGGCTCCGGCGTTGTTGATTAGCAGGCTTGTGAGCTGGGGAATTGTGGATTGAGGAGGTCTAGGCGGCGGTTGGCGGTCAAAGCGGTGATCCGGCAGGCTTCGGCGATGTTGTCGGCGCCGTTGAGGCGGTGCAGATTGATCGCGGTGTTGCGTAGCGTTGCTAGGACCTGTGCGCCGTTTCCGGTATGTGCCCTTTGACGGTCTTCGTCGAAGGTGACGTCGCGTATCCAGTGCAGGCTGTTCTCGATTCCCCAGTGTTGACGCATCCAGGTCATGATCGCGGTAGGGCGGGCGTGCTCGAACGGCAGGCTGCAGATGGCATAGACCACCTCCACGCTGCGCTGGTCGGTGGCGGTGATCAAGCGTTCACGAGTGATCCGGATGATTTGTTTTGCGTAGGGGAAGCCGATTCCTCGTGCAGCGGTGATGATTTGCAGGGTGCGGGTCTCGACACGGCCGTGGCCGCGGGAGTCGTCGGTAGCGACTGCGGGCACCTCGGCCCAGGGCAGCGCGGTGATACGCGCAAGTATTTTGGCTTGGTTGGACTTGACGATCATCAGGTAGTGCGACTTCAAGGTGGCGCAGATCAACTTCGCGGTGACGACCTGGGTATGCATCGCATCCACGGTGACCAGCCACCGCAAGCTACCCGGCAGCAGCGTGAGCAGGGCACGTACGCAGGGAATTTCATTGCTTTTCTCGGCGACAGCGAGTTGACCGAGCACCAATCGGGCACGGTGGGCGAACACCGACACGAGATGCGTGGCTGTCGCTTTGGCGCGTAAAGCACCACGCAGCATCTTGCCGTCCAACGCGATCGGCACCAATCCACTGGGGTCGCTGCTGGCCACGTGTGCAGTGAAGTAACTGCCCATCCTGGCGTTGAGGTCGGCGGGGTCTAGCCGAGACAAAACAGCACGGAAGGTCTTCTCACTGGGCCGCCGGAACCGGACCCCTAATTGGGCCAACACATCATCGGGAGCGGTGGCCGCCCATGTGGCAAAACCAGCATAGCCGCGCATCCCCGCGGCAGTGGCCAGAACCGCGATCGCCAACAAAGCCATCAGCGAATACCTCCGACCGCGTGGGTCCCTCGGGTCTGGCACCGAGGCCAACACATCGAGAAACTCCGATCCGATGAGCTCGCTGCGCCCACCAGGACTCCAGCGGTCGAACACCTCTGGAACCGACGACACAGGCAATACTGAAACGGTAGGCACGGGCAACTCCAGACCAACGACGAACAGTAACCAACTCGATCGTTCTCCAGATAGCCCGTGCCTACACTCCGGCCCCAATAGCGCGGCACCAAAGATCATCAACCCAGCTCACAAGCCTGCTAATCAACAACGCCGGAGCCCTGGGTGATCGGCGGCGAGCTGACGCAGGATTCGCGTGGTGGTAGCGGTGTAGGCGCGCAGGCCTATTCGGCCTGGTGCGTGGTGGTGTGGCGGCGGATCATGGAGAGAAACGCCTCCTCCAGCGACATGCATCCGGTGTCCTTCCGTAGTTGGGTCGGGGTGGTCTGCGCCACTAGGCGGCCGGCACGCATCAGCAGCAGATCGCCGCAGTGCTCGGCTTCATTCATGACATGACTGGAAATCAGCAATGTCGTTCGGGCGCGGGCTAGCTCGGCAAACTGCTGCCAAAGATCTACGCGCAAAACGGGATCCAGGCCCACCGTAGGTTCGTCGAGGACAAGCAAGGTGGGGTGGCACACCAGCGCGCACGCCAGCGACACCCGGGTTCGCTGTCCGCCGGACAGGTTGGCGCAGTAGTCGGTGCGGTGATCGGTCAGGCCCACTCGCGCGATCGCATCATCGGCGGCTTGCCTGTTGTAGCCGTAGAGGGCGGCGAAGTAACGGACGTTGTCAATGATTCGCAGGTCGTGGTAGATCGCTGGATCTTGTGGCAGATATCCGACCTGGCGGCGCAGCACGGCAGAACCGGCCGGATGACCCAGCACGGTGACGGTTCCCGACGTCACGATCTGGGTGCCGACGATGCTGCGCATCAGGGTGGTCTTACCGCACCCGGATGCCCCGAGCAGGCCGGTGATGGTGCCGCGCGCAATGTCGACCGAGAAGTCGTGCAGCGCGGAGTGTTTGCCGCGGATGACCCGTAGGTGCTTGATGCTGACAGCCGGCTGTGACCCACCTGTTAGCGATTCAACGATTGTTGAAGTCACCATGCGATGAATAGTCGACCTAGAAGTGGGGGTTTGTCAACAGGAAGGGCACAATCGCTGCGATGAGCGCTGAGCAACTGCTGGTCGACCCGGTATCTGCCGCACATCGACTGCTCGGGGCGACCATCGCCGCGCGGGGGGTGTGCGGCGTCATCGTCGAGGTCGAGGCCTACGGCGGGGTTCCCGACGGCCCGTGGCCCGACGCGGCGGCCCATTCCTATCGCGGACCCAGTGCGCGCAACCGCGTCATGTTCGGTCCACCCGGTCGGCTCTACACTTACCGCAGCCACGGAATCCACGTATGCGCCAACGTCGCGTGTGGTCCCGACGGTACGGCCGCGGCGGTGCTGCTCAGGGCGTGCGCCATTGGTCGCGGTACCGATGTCGCCCGGTCCCGCCGGGGTGGGCTGGTTGCCACCGCCGCGCTCGGGCGTGGTCCGGGAAACCTGTGTTCGGCGCTAGGGATCACCATGGATGACAACGGGATTGATTTGTTTGACCCGGCCAGTCCGGTGACGCTCCAGCTGCACGAACCGATCGCGGCGGTCTCGGGGCCGCGGGTGGGAGTCAGCCGCGCCGCCGACCGGCCCTGGCGGTTGCGGTCGGCCGACCGTCCGGAGGTGTCGGCGTATCGACGAAGTCCACGAGCACCCGCCCTCGGGGCCAGCGACTAGAGTCTTGCGCGATGTCTTCAAACTCTTCTGGGTCAGCTGGGATCCTCGACGAGCTGGGCTGGCGCGGCTTGATCGCCCAGTCCACCGACCTTGACGCGCTGGCCGCCAACGCACAGCGCCCGCCGCTGACGGTTTATGCCGGTTTCGACCCCACCGCGGCAAGCCTTCACGCCGGACACCTGGTGCCGCTATTGACGTTGCGGCGATTTCAGCGAGCGGGCCATCGTCCCATCGTGTTGGCGGGTGGGGCCACCGGGATGATCGGCGACCCTCGCGACATCGGTGAGCGCAGTCTCAACGACGCCGATACCGTGGGCAACTGGACCGAGCGGATCCGCGGCCAGCTGGAACGCTTCGTCGACTTCGACGGATCTCCCACCGGCGCGATCGTCGAGAACAACCTCGAATGGACCGCCGCCATGTCGACCGTCGAGTTTCTGCGTGACGTCGGCAAACACTTCTCGGTGAACGTGATGCTGGATCGGGACACGATCCGGCGGCGGCTGGAGGGCGAGGGGATCTCCTACACCGAGTTCAGCTACATGCTGCTGCAGGCCAACGACTACGTCGAACTGCACCGGCGCCACGGCTGCACGCTGCAGATCGGCGGATCGGATCAGTGGGGCAACATCATCGCCGGAGTCCGCCTGGTGCGCCAAAAGTCGGGTGCGGCGGTGCACGCCCTCACGGTCCCGCTGGTGACCGCCGCCGATGGCACCAAGTTCGGCAAATCGACCGGCGGCGGCAGCCTTTGGCTGGACCCCGAGATGATCAGCCCGTACGCCTGGTACCAGTACTTCGTAAACACCGCCGACGCGGATGTGATCCGCTACCTGCGGTGGTTCACGTTCCTGGTTGCCGAGGAACTGACCGAGCTGGAGCAGGCCACCGCCGAGCGGGCCCACCAGCGCGCCGCCCAACGCCGGCTGGCGGCCGAACTCACCACCCTGGTGCATGGGGAGGCGGCCACCGAGGCCGTCGAGCACGCCAGCCGAGCGCTTTTCGGCCATGGCGAGTTGAGCCGGCTCGACGAGGCGACTCTGCGCGCGGCACTGCGCGAGACGAGCATCGCCGAACTCGAGCCGGGCACCCCGGACGGCATCGTGGATTTGCTGGTGGCCACCGGGCTTTCGGCCAGCAAGGGCGCGGCGCGGCGCACCATCGGCGAAGGTGGGGTGTCGGTCAACAACATTCGGGTCGAGACCGATGAGTGGGTACCGCAGACATAGGACTTCCTGCACGGCCGCTGGCTGGTGCTGCGCCGTGGCAAGCGGAACATCGCCGGAGTGGAACGCGTCGGCTGAGCCGCTCTTTCCCGGTGAGTGAAATGCATAGTCCAGCATTTCTCAAAGCACTGGCAGGGCTCCGGCGTTGTTGATTAGCAGGCTTGTGAGCTGGGTTGATGATCTTTGGTGCCGCGCTATTGGGGCCGGAGTGTAGGCACGGGCTATCTGGAGAACGATCGAGTTGGTTACTGTTCGTCGTTGGTCTGGAGTTGCCCGTGCCTACCGTTTCAGTATTGCCTGTGTCGTCGGTTCCAGAGGTGTTCGACCGCTGGAGTCCTGGTGAGCGCAGCGAGCTCATCGGATCGGAGTTTCTCGATGTGTTGGCCTCGGTGCCAGACCCGAGGGACCCACGCGGTCGGAGGTATTCGCTGATGGCTTTGTTGGCGATCGCGGTTCTGGCCACTGCCGCGGGGATGCGCGGCTATGCTGGTTTTGCCACATGGGCGGCCACCGCTCCCGATGATGTGTTGGCCCAATTAGGGGTCGGGTTCCGGCGGCCCAGTGAGAAGACCTTCCGCGCTGTTTTGTCTCGGCTAGACCCCGCCGACCTCAACGCCAGGATGGGCAGTTACTTCACTGCACACGTGGCCAGCAGCGACCCCAGTGGATTGGTGCCGATCGCGTTGGACGGCAAGATGCTGCGTGGTGCTTTACGCGCCAAAGCGACAGCCACGCATCTCGTGTCGGTGTTCGCCCACCGTGCCCGATTGGTGCTCGGTCAACTCGCTGTCGCCGAGAAAAGCAATGAAATTCCCTGCGTACGTGCCCTGCTCACGCTGCTGCCGGGTAGCTTGCGGTGGCTGGTCACCGTGGATGCGATGCATACCCAGGTCGTCACCGCGAAGTTGATCTGCGCCACCTTGAAGTCGCACTACCTGATGATCGTCAAGTCCAACCAAGCCAAAATACTTGCGCGTATCACCGCGCTGCCCTGGGCCGAGGTGCCCGCAGTCGCTACCGACGACTCCCGCGGCCACGGCCGTGTCGAGACCCGCACCCTGCAAATCATCACCGCTGCACGAGGAATCGGCTTCCCCTACGCAAAACAAATCATCCGGATCACTCGTGAACGCTTGATCACCGCCACCGACCAGCGCAGCGTGGAGGTGGTCTATGCCATCTGCAGCCTGCCGTTCGAGCACGCCCGCCCTACCGCGATCATGACCTGGATGCGTCAACACTGGGGAATCGAGAACAGCCTGCACTGGATACGCGACGTCACCTTCGACGAAGACCGTCAAAGGGCACATACCGGAAACGGCGCACAGGTCCTAGCAACGCTACGCAACACCGCGATCAATCTGCACCGCCTCAACGGCGCCGACAACATCGCCGAAGCCTGCCGGATCACCGCTTTGACCGCCAACCGCCGCCTAGACCTCCTCAATCCACAATTCCCCAGCTCACAAGCCTGCTAATCAACAACGCCGGAGCCCTGGGCCAGGAACGCAGCACGCTTTGCCTCGGCGCCGATATCAAGGTAATTCGGTAGCTCATCGGCCACCCCGATGGCAACGACCTCCACCGCAAAATTCGCCAACAGTTACCAAAGTCAATGGCGCACATCATTTATCCCATATTCAACCCATCAGAAGGGCACGACCGAATGTCCACAGAGGCCCTTCTCGCGCCGCTATCGCAATGCGCTAAAATATCCTTTAAACGAATATCACGGCAAATGGGTTGTCGAAACCATCTTAATGTCAACGAATTGATCCGCTCATCACTTCAATCCGGGTCCGACCATTACCCGGAAGGCACCACATCACACCGGCGTCCCCCTGTTGCTGCCAGGCCGCTGCAGGAGCAAGTCATCGTGTTCACGGCGACGGCAAGCCTCGATGAAGGCAATTGCCGCCGAGCTGTCGCGCAAGAAATTGTCGTATTGGTCTCGAGTAAGCTCGTAATACTCCTCGTAGTCAACGATCCCGTTGCTGACCGGTATCGATGCGTAGTACCGGCTCGAAGTGGATTCGATGCCAATCGAGTATCTGTCTTCTCGTGAAAAATATGTGTCATCAAACTTCATTCGATCTCATTTCTCCTCGAAGACATCCGTCACAGTGTAGTCACCCTGGGGGATTCTTCCGCCGTCCACAACCGCTTCTGAGGCGCCAGTGGGCAGGCGCCCTCCCGAAATCCATTGTTCGTTGGCACCCGCTTCATTACCGGAAGGAATCCGGAGGTTAAATTGCCGAGGATCCTCGATGTCGATCCTGACGATCTGGTTTGAGTCGAGAAAGCCCTCGGGCAAGCCCAATTCTTCCTCCATAAGACGCAAGTCACCGCCCGTGCCCGCGATCATAGCGTCGGCTTCGCTTTTTGGCATTACAAATGAGGTGCCGTCGCGTTGCGCGATCCCATATTTATCGAGATTGCTTTCCGGCATAAAGCGGGTCGCGCCGTCGGCGAATCTGTCAAGATGACCCTGAATATATTCGGGTGATAAGTACTCGGATGGGTCGGGGCGACTCCCCTTTGGCATCGCGATGATTTCGTCACGCTTCTCCGCGCTCAATCCGTGACCTGACACATCGTCCCCGTGGGCATCACCTCCATCTGCAGTCCCATGAGCCGTGCCGTCGCGCGGTGGTTCAGCGTGGCGAGCGCCGTGGGACGCGTCGCCCGGTCCATGTGGACCACCGCCGTGCGGGGGCAATCCGTGCGGATGTCCCCCGGACGGACCGGCGTCGCCAAGCCCGTGTGGAACACCGCCGTGCGGCGCTGATAGCTCGGCCGGGCGACCCGCGCCGGTCATCACGTGGGCCCCGGGCGCGGCCGGTATTGCGGCCGGTGCCGAATGCGCGCCAGCAGGTACCGGCCCAGCGGCAGCGCCGACGGGAACACCCGGCGCTCGTGCCGGTTCACCCACGTGCGGGGTGACCGGCGACACCCGCTCACCCGGCGTCACCGCCGTTGCTGCTGGATGAGATACGGCCACTGGCGCCGATGCCGGGTCATGCGGGCCGAACGCAGGTTCGGACCTGCCAGGGACGACCGAACCGGGCGCCCCGGAAGGCGCCTCGAGGGCCGGCTTGCCGGGTGGCACCGATTCCACTGGACGCGGCGTCGGCTCGATCGGGGCACCTGCCGGCTTCGGGGGCGGCAGGGCCACCGGGCGACCGCCGACGGGGGGATCAGCCTTGGGTAGATCACCGCCCAGATTTGCCAGATCCTCGGTCAGACCACGACCGGTCTTGCCGATGTCGCCCAGTGTGCGGCCGGCGCCCGCGAGGTCACCAACCTCACCGGCCAGTCGACCACCCCGACCGGCTGCCGCAGCGGCATCGGCCGCCTCGCCACCAACCTCGGCTGCCCGCGCGGCTCCCGCAGCGCCCTTGGCACCCGCGCCGGCTCCCCCGGCTCCCGGAACAAATAGTGTCGCGACGTCGAACAGGTTTCCCCCGAAACCCAGTCCCGGCCGATCGCGGCGCCAATCCTCAAGGTGCAGAAGCCCTTTGACCATCTCTTTGTCCGCGGCGACTGCCTCCTCGGGGTTGAGCAAGTGGTTGATCAATCCCGTCTTGGTCATGGCTTTCCAGGTTTCCGCCGCCCCCTGCGGGTCGATCAGGAAACGTTGCGGGTTGAGCTGCTCGATGCCTTCCACCATCCCGACAGCGGCTTTGAAAACTCCTTCCTGCGTATTGGTGTAGGTGTCGAACACGGTCGCCAGTGGATTGCCGACATCTGGACCGAGGAACTGGGTGAGCTGACCGCGCACGTAGCGCTGCATTCCCACCACCAAGCCGTCGATGGCCTGCATCCCTTGCTGCATCAGCTGCTGTTGAGCGCGGGCCTGACGCCCCAGGTTGCTCAGCACGGCCCGGATGTCCTCGGCGATCTCTTTGATCTCGTCGAGCGCATCACCCTCGAAAATGGCCACCACCTGATTCCACAGCCCCGAGACGGACCCGAATCGATCCAACAGATCCCGGATCGCGTCCTGGGTGTCGGCCACCTCATCGGCGAAGTCGTCGAGTGCACCGGCCAGTTTCCGGCACTGTGCCCCCACGCCGGCCAGATCGGAGCCGATTGCCGATAGGACCTGTTGAATCTGTACGCCTTCGGGAATGTCTTGTCCGGCCACCACCGATTTCGGAGAGTTCAGTGCGCCCTGCACGCCGTTGAGGGCCGCCGCGAAGTCGCGCCAGTGCCCCGCGGCCGCGTGCAAGCCCGCGACATCCCCGTTGGGCCACAGGTCACCGACGAAGGCCTCGACCACCGACCACAACGCCGGAGCAAGTACCCCGGAACCTAGCGTCCCCGGCGCTCCGGGAGCCGTGAACTGCGCCGGTTCCGACGGCGCAGGCAAGACGCCGGCTCCCCCGCCCAGCGTCGAGGCCGCCTCGGCAGCCGAGTAGTTCGACGCGGAGAGCTGAATCTTGGCGCCGTTGTGGCGCAAAGCGTTGATCCCGGCCCCCGCCGCTTTCACCAACGACTCCGCCGCGTCCTGATAAGCCAGCCCGAACACCTCGCCGGCCGTATCCTGACCGGTGTTGGCCGAAAAGCCCGTGGTCAGCGAGCTCAATGCCGCCGCCAAGGCATCGCCCGCGGCGGCCACGGCACTGCCGGCACCCGACAGCGCCTCGGGATCAACCGACAACGGAGCCACGCCCGGATTTTTGCCCAAAGCGCCGCGTCGCGGTATTCACCCTGTTTTTGCGCGCTAAATCTAGCGACGACTGGTGGGGAGCACCAGCCACCAGTCCACAGCCCCTAGCAAGGGGTGCGCAGACAACGCGTGGCCGATGACGTCAACGCCAAGGACGCCACAATGAAGGCCCGCTGCGCCGGCGGCTAGCCGACCCATCACCGGCCGCGACGCGTCAGCTACGCGTCAACGTAATACTGTGCCGCCCAATAGGAACCGACACCGTCGTACCTACTGGCTGATCATCCAGCTTCACCTCCACCCCGGCGGGCAACGCGCCAAGCGTGATCTGTGCGGCGGTGTCGGTAGCCACCTGAATCGTCGATGACGGCAGCGAGGCCAACCCCGCACGCTTGACGTCGACGGTCAGGCTGGCCACCCCGGTGAGCCGCAGGGTGAGATACGGCAGCTCGTCCACGGGCCCTCCCACCTGCCAATCCAGCTCGGTGTAGAGCCCGGGTGTGGGATCGAAATGCGGAACGAAACCGCGATGGCGCCGAATGCTGTGCATCGGGTCAGGTCGGGCATAGGAACGGGCATCGACCTCGGCGGTGGCCCCGCGGCGCGCCGTCACCGCGGGGTCGGCGGTCAGCTCCGACAACCACCACACCTGGTGCGGCCCGATCCCCAAATCGGCCCGCACCAACTGCGGATACCACGCAAAGGTGATGTGCCCCGGATCCGCTTGGCGCAGGCCGGTTCCCATGTGCGCGATCGGATCGTTGAACTTGTCCTGCAGGATCCAGGCGATGTGGTCTTCGAACGGATAGACGGTAAATCGGTGCCGGTAGCCGAGGCGGTCCAGCTCGAGCACCTGCTCGGCCACCGACGGGAACGGCACCAGCTCGTCGAGCAGGCCATGGGCGATCACAAGCGGCAGCCAGCGCGCGTTGCCCAGTAGCTCCCAGCTATCGCCCTCCCGGGCGCAGGGCGAGTCCAGGTTGAAATCGGCCGGGATGTCGACGTTGGGCACCAGGCGCACCCCACACGTCGGCGGCCCGGCCAGCACAACTGCCTGGGCAAACACCTCGGGGTAGGTCAAGCCCAGCTTGTAAGCGCCGTAGCCGCCCATCGAATAGCCAGAAACCACCGTGCGGTTGGGATCGGTCCCCAACTGCTCGGCCACCCGCGCCCAGACCTCCCACGCGTCGAGTTCACCGGCGCCGAAGTACCAAGTAGACGGACCACGCGCCAGCGGGGTGACCACCACCGAGCCTCGGGTTTCGCAAACCTCGTGCAGCAGGCGCGGATCGATCGAAGCGAACTGGTTTTGCCCCAGCGCAAGCGAATGCAGCAGCAAGGTAAGCGGCATCGCGCGGCCGGGAGCATAGGTCGAGGGCAAGCACACCGAGTACGGCTGCATCCGGCCCAGAAACTGCGGATCGGTGTCCAGAACGTTTCCCGCAGCCACACCCTGCCCGAGCTCCACCGAGGACACATACCAGCGCGTCGAGGGGCCGGTGATCACCGGTTCGGGTGCGGTTTCTCGGCCTGCCAACTGGTCCCACGCCACGGCTACCGCGAATTCCGAAACGTCACCGCTGGTCAGCGCGGCGGCTTGGGCCTCGTCAGACCAGATGTTCAGATGCGGCTGCTCCTGATTGTGGGTGCGAAACGCCACGTTGTAGACGTTGGGCTGGCCCGGCAGGGCACCCCGTTCGGCGGGCACGTCGGCGAACCCGTCCCCCGCCGAGTTGGCCAATCCGGCGGCCAGCCGAACGGTCCAAGTCCCTGACGGCTCCACTACCGACCGCGGCACCCGCGCCAGAAACGACCGTGCCGGCAGGTCGACGCTGTGTTCGACGGGAGTCTGCACGTGCGTGACCAGATCGATCAGCCGGGCGCTGCGCCCCGAGATCAGCAGCGCCATGTCGATGCCCTCCGAGCGCACACCGGCCCCAGCCGGCCAGTCCGCTGACGCGCTACGGCTGCGATCGGTGTCGAAGGTGAACAGCGCGATTGGCACGGTGGCGTCCTGCAGCGTGTTCCAGTCGACGCGCCACCAGGTGTGCGTCTCGGTGAGCCCGATCGCCACGCGAAAGATGTCGGCGCCGTTGCCGGCCGCGGGACCATCGGGATAGACGTAAGTGCCCCGCGGCGGCGCCTGGATCTTCAGATCGCCGACCGGCAGACCCGTCGCGCCATGATCGTCGTAGATGAAGTCGGTCCAAAACAGCGCCCCGCCGGCCAGGCGAGTGGCGCCACACGTACGCGGGAATTCCTCGCCGAACGGCCATCCCGCCGGTACCGGAAGCGTCGGCTCAGGCCGTCGCGCGGCCGGTGGCACCCCCTCGGGCATCCCGTCGACCACGATGAGTTCGGCCGGGGGTGTCGGCGAACGTTGCCCCACGGGCACCACGGCCTCGGCAACGCTACGCGCGATACGAAAAGGAAGCAGCGCTAGATCCACCAATGACACCCCGCCAACCTACTTGGCGCAGCCGACATCTGGACGCTAAGACACCGGCACCACCATCAGCTCGTGCGGCCGATTGTTGACCGATAACGCACCGTTTTCGGTAACCACCACAATGTCCTCGATGCGGGCTCCCCACCGGCCCGGAAAGTAGATGCCCGGCTCGACCGAGAACGCCATGCCCGCGACCAGCGGCAACTCGTTGCCGGCGACGATATAGGGCTCCTCATGCACACACAGCCCGATACCGTGTCCGGTGCGGTGCACAAAGTACTCGGCCAATCCGGCGTCGGCCAGCACGTCACGGGCGGCAGCGTCGACCTGTGCCGCCGTAACCCCCGGACGGACCGCATCAACGGCCGCACGCTGAGCCCGCTGCAGGGCCGAATACTGTTGTGCCACATCAAGACTAGGATCGCCGATGCTGTAGGTTCGGGTCGAGTCCGAGTAGTATCCGGGCTCGTATGTCCCCCCGATATCGACCACGACGATGTCGCCGACCTGCAACTTTCGGTCCGAATATCCGTGGTGCGGATCGGCGCCATGTGGACCGGATCCGACGATGACGAATGCCACTGCCGAATGCCCCTCGGCAACAATCGCTTCGGCAATGTCGGCGGCAACCTGCGCCTCGGTGCGGCCGGGCACCAGAAACGCCGGTACCCGGGCATGCACCCGATCAATGGCGGCTCCGGCCTTGGCCAGCGCGTCCACCTCGGCCGCCTCCTTGACCATCCGCAGCTGACGCAGCACATCGGTAGCCAATACCGGCAGCACCCCCAGCGCATCGGCCAGCGGCAACAAGTGCAGGGCCGGCATCGAATCGGTAACTGCGGTAGCTGCGGGCGCACCCCCCAACGCCTCGGCCACCAGCTGGTACGGGTCATCGCCGTCGACCCAATCGCGCACGCACACTCCCAAATCCGATGCGGCCGACTCCTTGAGCGACGCGAGCTCCAAGCGCGGCAAGACGATGGTCGGCACCCCAGAAGCGGGCAGCACCAGCGCGGTGAGCCGCTCGAACGTATCGGCGCGCGAGCCGATGAGATAGCGCAGGTCATAGCCCGGAGTGATGACCAGACCGGCAAGGCCGGCCTGCTCGGTCGCGGCCGCCGCCGCGGCCAAACGTCGCGCGTACACCGCGGTGTCGAATCGCCCAGAATCCATGCCAGCCAGGCTAATGCCCGGCGACTGGCGGATGCGCGGTTGCCCGGCTCCTCCTCACCCGCTGCGCGCCCACATCGTCGCCAGGGTGACCGCCCCCGCACCGGCGCTGGCAGGATAGCCCGCATGCCTGCACCCCTGCTGTTGCTGGATGGAGCCAGCATGTGGTTCCGCTCCTACTTCGGCGTTCCTTCGTCGATCACCGCTCCGGATGGCCGGCCGATCAACGCCGTCCGCGGATTCATCGACTCGATGGCGGTGGTGATCACCCAGCATCGGCCCAGCCGGCTGGCGGTCTGCCTGGACCTGGATTGGCGCCCGCAATTCCGGGTGGACCTCATCCCGTCCTACAAGGCGCACCGGGTCGCCGAGCCCGAGCCCGCCGGACAGCCCGACGTCGAGGAAGTGCCAGACGAGCTGACTCCGCAGGTCGACATGATCATGGAACTGCTTGACGCCTTCGGAATCCCGGCCGCGGGCGCAGCGGGTTTTGAAGCCGACGATGTGCTGGGAACGCTGGCAGCCCAGGAACAGCGGGACCCGGTGGTCGTGGTCAGCGGGGACCGCGACTTACTGCAGGTCGTGGCCGACGACCCCGTCCCGGTTCGGGTGCTCTACCTGGGCCGCGGGCTGCCCAAAGCCACGCTGTTCGGGCCCTCCGAGGTCGCCGAACGGTACGGGTTGCCCGCGGAGCGGGCCGGGGCGGCCTATGCCGAGCTGGCCTTGCTGCGCGGCGACCCCTCCGATGGCCTGCCCGGGGTGCCCGGGGTCGGTGAAAAGACCGCGGCTACCTTGCTGGCCCAGCACGGCTCACTGGATCGGATCGTGGCCGCCGCGCACGACCCCAAGTCCACGATGGCCAAGGGTGTGCGGACGAAACTGCTTGCGGCCTCGGCCTATATCGATGCCGCCCGCTCGGTAGTACGGGTGGCCACCGATGCGCCGGTCACCTTCACGACGCCCACCGACGCGCTGCCGCTGGTTGCCGCCGACCCTCAGCGCACCGCCGAGCTGGCTACCGAATATGGCGTCGGATCGTCGATCGCGCGACTACAGAAGGCTCTGGACGCGTTGCCTTCGTGACGCTTCCGACCGCTATTGCGGTCGGCCAACCTCGTAGGTGCCCTTGTTGTCCTGGAAAGTCACGGTCACGTGCTTGGATGCGCCGTCGATGCTGACGGTGCAATCGAAGGTGGCACCCTTCTTGACGGTGGGGTCGGTGCCGTCGTTGCACTTGACGTCTTTGACGTTCTTGGCGCCGTAGCCATTGGTCTCATCGGTCAGAACCTGCTGCACACCGGCATTGGCCTTGCTGACGTCGAGCTTGGTAGTCACGAAGAATCCCGGCACCCAGAACCCGAGCACCAGAATGACGACCACGAAGAGCAGCGCAATTCCGCCGACCACCCCGCCGATGAGCGCCATCGAGCGCTTGGATCCCTGACCCGACTGGTCGTACGGGCTGAATTGGCCCGGGTACTGACCCGGCTGACCGTATTGCCCCGGTTGCCCTGGCTGCCCCGGCTGGCCATATTGGCCGGGCTGGCCGTATTGACCGGGCTGGCCGAACTGTGGAGGCGCCCCGAACTGGGTGGGCTGGGAACCGAAGTCGGACTGCCCATAGCCGGGTGCGGCCGGGTACTGCTGCGGATAAGCCGGCTCGACAGGTTGCTGGTACTGCTGGTAGTCAGCGGCCGGATACGACGGCGGTTGCCACGACCCTTCCTGGCCTGGCTGCTGCCAAGGCGATCCGGCAGCCATGGTCGGGTCTGAGGAATGGTCACCGCCCTGGTCGGGTGGTTGCCACGACTGTCTAGGATCTGGTCCCTGCGGTCCGCTCATCGTTTCTCCTCAGTTCGTTCGTCTGTCCTGGCCACGAACTGGCCCCAAGTGTCCTCTGGTGGTCCTGCGATCACATTTCCGGATCTAACCGTAGCTGCGGCCCAGCCTACCCGGCGTCAACTGCGACGACGCCGCGCCGGATGTCATTGATCGCGCGCTTTGCGGCGGCCCGCACTTCGGGGTTCGGGGCGGCGTTGCGCACCTGGTCAAGCAGGTCGAGCACCTGGCGGCACCAGCGCACGAAATCCCCCGCTGACAAGGGAGAACCGGGGCCCTCGATGTCCGCGGCGGCCAATGCCGCCGACAGGTCCCCGGTGCGCGCCCAGCGATAAACGACGTTAACAAAACCATCGTCGGGTTCGCGGCTTTGGCCGATCCGGTGCGCTTGTTCGTCGGCACGCAGCGCCACCGACAGCCGCGACGTCTGGATGAGCGCCTGACACAACCGCGGCGTCGGCGCCTCGACCCCGGGACGGCCACCGCCACCGTCACTGCCGCGCGTTTCGTAGAGCACGCAGGACACCACCGCCGCCAGCTCCGGCGGCTTCAACCCCGCCCACGCGCCGGTGCGCAAGCACTCGGCCACCAACAGATCACTCTCGCTGTAGATCCGCGCCAACAAGCGGCCATCATCGGTGACCCGAGGATCATCGGCTGGGCCGTGGATGTACTCACGCTCGGTGAGCAGGCCGACGATCCGGTCGAACGTGCGAGCCAACGAATTGGTGGCGGCGGCGACCTTGTTCTCCAGCTGCGCGTTGTCCCGTTCGATGCGCAGGTAGCGCTCGGCTTGACGGATCCGGCTTTCGACTCCGGGCGCGTTGTGGCAGGGATGCCGGCGCAGTTTTTCGCGGAGCGACGCCAGATCGGGATCGTGCGGCGCTCGCGTCTTCTCGCGGCGGGCCGCCGGCGCCGTCATACCCGCGGCGGCCGACCGCAGTGCCGAGGCCAGATCGCGGCGGACCCGCGGCTGGCGATGTTCGACACGCTTGGGCAGTGTCATCGATCCGACCGGCGGCGACTCGCCGGTGTAGTCGGCCGACGAAATCCGCCCAGCCCACCGGTTTTCGGTCAGCACCAACGGCCTCGGGTCGGAGCTGTCGCGGGCGGATTCCAGCACCACTGCCAGCCCGCCACGGCGTCCGTGCGTGATGGTGATGATGTCTCCCTTGCGCAGCGCGGCCAGCGCTTCGCTGGCCTCCTGCCGACGCTGCAGCCGGGATGCACGGGCCTGGGATCGCTCCATCTCGGTCACCCGCGCACGCATCCGGGCATAGTCCAGGATCGGCGCGTCGGGCCCACCGAGCTCGGCGGCCAGCTCGTCGAGCGTCTCCCTGCCCCGCTCAATGCCGCGGACCAGGCCCACCACGGATCGGTCGGCCTGGTACTGGGCGAACGATTGTTCCAACAGCCGATGCGCCTGCTCCGGGCCCATGTGCTGCACCAGGTTGATCGTCATGTTGTACGACGGGGCAAACGAACTGCGCAGCGGGAAGGTGCGGGTCGAGGCCAGCCCGGCCACCGCCGACGGATCGGCGTTTTCGTCGGTGGGATGCCAGAGCACGACGGCGTGGCCCTCGACATCGATACCGCGACGACCGGCGCGCCCGGTCAGCTGCGTGTACTCCCCCGGCGTCAGCGGGACGTGCTGCTCACCGTTGAACTTCACCAACCGTTCCAGCACCACGGTGCGCGCGGGCATATTGATGCCCAGCGCCAAGGTCTCGGTGGCGAAAACGGCTTTGACCAAGCCGGCGGTGAACAGTTCCTCAACGGTGTGCCGAAACGCCGGCAGCATCCCGGCATGGTGGGCGGCCAGGCCGCGCAGCAGCCCCTCGCGCCACTCGTAGTAGCCCAGTACCGCCAGGTCCTCGTCCTCAAGATCGCCGCACCGGTGATCGATCACCTCGGCGATTTGGGCGCGTTCCTCCTCGCTGGTCAACCGCAGCGGTGAACGCAGGCACTGCTGGACCGCCGCATCACAACCAGCCCGGGAGAATACGAAAGTGATCGCCGGCAACAAACCCGCCGAATCCAGGGTCGCGATGACGTCCGGACGTGGCGGCGGGCGGTAAAACCGCGGCCGGCCCCCTCTGCCGTATTCGCCGCGTCCAGACCGACGCGGCTCCCAGTCCGACATCCGATCCGCCTCGCGGCGATGCGCGATGTGACGCAACAGGTCCGGGTTGACGCGCGCCTGACGGCTCGAACCCGCCGGTTTGTCAGCCTGGTAGTCGAACAGGTCGAACAGGCGCTTGCCCACCAAAACGTGCTGCCACAGCGGTACCGGCCGATGCTCATCGACCACCACGGCCGTGTCGCCCCGAACGGTTTGGATCCAACCGCCGAACTCCTCGGCGTTGCTCACGGTCGCGGACAGGCTGACCACCCGCACCTCGTCGGGCAGATGCAGGATCACCTCCTCCCACACCGGGCCCCTCATCCGGTCGGCGAGAAAATGCACCTCGTCCATCACCACATAGGACAGCCCCGGTAGCGCGGGAGAATCCGCGTAAAGCATGTTGCGCAGCACCTCGGTGGTCATCACGACCACGGGCGCGTTTGCGTTGACCGCCAGATCACCGGTCAACAACCCGATCTTGTCGCGGCCGTAGCGCGCCGTCAGATCGGTGTGTTTCTGGTTGCTCAGCGCCTTGAGCGGCGTGGTGTAAAAGCACTTGCCTCCCGAAGCCAGCGCCAGGTGCACCGCGAATTCGCCGACCACCGTCTTTCCCGCGCCCGTCGGGGCGCACACCAGCACGCCGTGCCCACCTTCCAGGGCAGCACAGGCGCGCCGTTGGAAGTCATCGAGCGCGAAGGGTAAGTCGGCGGTGAACCGGGCTAGCTCGACCAGCTCTGTCACGCGGCCGCCCGAGGGCGCGAGGGTGCGCAGTTGCACGGCCAGTGCGGCGTGTCGCTGTCGCGACACGCACGCTCGCGGCGAGGTGGCCTAGGTGATGTCGTCATGGGATCCGCCGGGGGCCGACGGCGTCGGTATCGGCTCGGGCTCCTCGATTGACGATGCTTCGTCATCGGCAAGCAACACCTCGCGCTTGGCTTTGCGCTTGTCGTGCAGCCGGGCGATCTGGATGGCGAACTCGAGCAGCACCGTCAGGGCCACGCCCAGTGCCGTCATCGAGAACGGATCCGACCCGGGCGTGAACACCGCCGCGAACACGAACATGGCAAAGATCAGACCGCGCCGCCAGGACTTGAGCCGCTGGTAGGTCAACAGGCCAGCCATGTTGAGCATGACGATCAGCAGGGGGAATTCGAAGCTGACCCCGAACACCACCAGCAGATTGATCAAGAAGCCGAAATATCGGTCGCCAGACAGCGCCGTCACCTGCACGTCGCTACCGACGGTGAGCAGGAAGCTCAACGCTTTGGACAGCACCAGGTAGGCCAGCACGGCGCCGGCCACAAACAGCAGCGCCGCGGGGATGACGAACGCCACCGCGAACCGGCGTTCCTTCTGGTAGAGCCCAGGGGTGATGAACGCCCACAGCTCGTAGAACCAGATCGGGCACGCCAGCACAATCCCGGCCGCCATCCCGACCTTGAGCCGCAACATGAACTGGTCGAACGGCGCAGTGGCCAACAACCGGCACTGCCCGTCCGCGCTGATGTCCGCACGCGCCGACTGCGGCAACGAGCAGTAAGGCTGACGCAGCCACTCGCCCAGACTTTCTAGTCCGAAGACCGGATGCGAGTACCAGATGTACCCGAAAATCGTCGTGAGCAGGATCGCGGCCAACGAGATCAGCAACCGGGTACGCAGCTCGGTCAGATGATCGACCAGCGACATCGTGCCGTCAGGATTGACGCGGCTACGCCGCATCCGAGGATTGAGTCGTTTGAAGAGAGCCCCGGCGCGTGCTGAGGCCCGGAAACCGTTCACCACGGTAGGTCAGTAAAGCTCAGGCAACCCGACGGTGCTGCCGGCCTAGGCAGGCCGCGCCTCGGTCTGGTCCTGACCTGTGGCCGCTGCAGGGTCGATCCGCTGCGACTGCACCGGCGTGGGGTTTGCCGTGTTGGTCTCGATAGCAGAGGGTTCCGCTTTGGTCTCGCTCTGCATTTCCCGCATCTCCGACTTGAAGATTCGCATCGACTTGCCCAACGAGCGCGCCGCATCGGGAAGCTTCTTGGCACCGAACAGCACGATCACCACAACAGCGAGGATCGCCCAATGCCACGGACTAAGACTGCCCACTTTGATTACCTCCAGACGTCAACCCCCGATGCTACCGCAGTAGGGGCTGCTCGCCCGGCTAGGCAAACAACACTCCGTGCCGCGCGCCGCGGGTACGGGCCGCACATCGACGGCTTGAATTCGGCCTTAGGCCAGCTCGGCGGCCTGATACGCGTTTAGGGCAGTCGCCGCGGCGGCCCGCACACGCTGCGCTAGCGACTCGGGCTCCAGCACTTGCACCGTCGACCCGAAGCCCAGCATCAGACGGGTCATCCAATCCTCAGAGGCGTAGGTCATGGCAACCTCGCAGGATCCATCGGCGAGCTGGCGCAGCTCCCGGATCGAGTAGTACTCGAACATCCACGACGCCGAGGGCGCCACCCGCAGCGTCGCCGACGGCAGTGCCGGGTCGCCGTCGAACATCGACGTGTCGGGGGGCGCCTGCACCGCGGGCTCCGGCGGCATCGCGGGTTCACCGAGTTCGACGGCGTCCACGATCCGGTCGAAACGAAACAGTCTGACCCCTTCGGACTCGCGTGACCAGGCCTCCAGATAGCTGTGGCCGCCGATCAACAACACCCGGATGGGATCGACGGTCCGGGTGGTCAACGTGTCGTGCGATGCGGAGTAGTAGTCGATGGTCAACGCGCGCTTGTCGAGCACGGCGGAGCGCACCGCGGCAGCGACGGGGCTCTCCAACGGAGCGGGCTCGTCGACCGCCGACAGGGTGCTGCTATGCTCGGCCGCGCCGGCCGCCGCCGCGATCTTGGCGATCGCGCTGCGCGCGGCCTGCGGGTCGACCACGCCTGGGATGTCCGCCAGCGCCCGCAGCGCCACGAGCAGGCCGGTGGCCTCCGGTGACGTGAGTTTGAGTGGACGGTCGATGCCGGCCGAGAACGTCACCTCGATGGTGTCGCCGGAGAACTCGAAATCGATCAGATCTCCAGGGAAATAGCCGGGCAGGCCACACATCCACAGCTGGTTGAGGTCCTCCTCCAGCTGTTTGGCCGACACGCCTAGCTCGGCGGCGGCCTCAACGCGGGTGATCCGCGGGTTGGCTTGGAAGTACGGCACCATGTTGAGCAGCCGCACCAGCCGAGTGGATACGGGACTCATCAGCGCCGCTCCTTCTCATCGCTTCGCCGCGCATCGTCGTCGGCGGGGTTCACGCAAGCGCCTCTTCGACCCCGGCCAGCGCCCGCAGCCGGGCCAGCACATCCTCGCGCAGCGCGGGCGGCTCGAGCACGATGGCGTCGGCACCGTGACCGGTGATGTCGCGGGCCAGCCGATCGCTGGATCCGATTTCGAGTTCTATGACTTCGCCGTCGCGGCCGGCCAGTCGCCGTGGCCCCATCGACCGTCCGGCACGCCGCAGTGCGGTGGCACGCCCGTCGGCGACCCATACCGTGGCCTGCATGCCGGTCGGTGACTCAGCGACGGTCCGGGCGACAATCTGTCGCAGATCCACGTCCTCGGGTATCTTCGATTCCCCGGGCGCACCGACCGGTGCGACGTCGGCGCCGATCCGCGACAGCCGGAACGTGCGGGTCGCTCCCCGGTCGCGGTCGTGGCCCACGAGATACCAGCGCCCCTTCTCGGTCACTACCCCCCAAGGCTCGACGGTGCGGGTGACGTAGGGCTCGTGGCGGGACGCCCGGTGCGGGAACCGCACCGCCTGACCGGAGTCAATGGCCGCCAACAAAATTCCGAGGACGTCCTCGGAGCCGCGCAAACCCGGCACCCCGGCCGGCGAGGCAATGGCCACCGGCGCGTCGGGATCGACGTCGACCCCGGCGGCCCGCAGCTTGAGCAGCGCGCCCTGGGTGGCGGTGATCAGCTCAGGGGACTCCCACAGTTGGGTGGCCACCGCGACAGCCGCCGTTTCATCGGGAGTCAACTCGACCGGCGGCAGCGCGTACGCGTCGCGGTTGATCCGGTAGCCCTCGGTGGGATCGGTACTCGATACCCTGCCAACCTCGAGCGGGATACCCAGGTCGCGCAGCTCGTTCTTGTCGCGCTCGAACATCCGCGAAAACGCCTCAGCGGTCGGGCTGTCCGAATAGCCCGCCACGCTAGACCTGACCTTCTCAGCGGTGATGTAGCCACGAGTGGACAGCAAAGCGATGACCAGATTCACCATCCGCTCGACTTTGGAAGTCGCCATTTACACCAACCTAGATTTGCCCAGCTTCACCGATCACCCGCGCGCGGGCTCGGCTACATGCTCGCGATCAGCCGCTTGACCCGCTCGTCGACCGCCCGGAATGGATCCTTGCAGAGCACCGTGCGCTGCGCCTGGTCATTGAGCTTGAGGTGCACCCAGTCGACGGTGAAATCACGACCGGCCGCCTGTGCGGCGCTGATGAACTCACCGCGCAGCCTGGCGCGGGTGGTTTGTGGTGGGTTGTCGACGGCGTCGGCGATTTCCTCGTCGGTGGTGACGCGTGTCGCCAGGCCCTTGCGCTGTAGCAGATCGAAGACGCCGCGCCCGCGCTTGATGTCGTGGTAGGCCAGATCGAGCTGGGCGATCTTGGGGTCCGACAGCTCCATGTTGTAGCGGTCCTGGTAACGCTGGAACAGCTTGCGCTTGATCACCCAGTCGATCTCGGTGTCGACCTTCGCGAAATCCTGGCTTTCGACGGCGTCAAGCTGGCGGCCCCACAGATCAACGACCTGCTCGACCTGTGCGTTGGGCTCCCGGGTTTGCAGATGCTCGACGGCGCGGGAGTAGTACTCCCGCTGAATGTCGAGCGCACTGGCCTGACGCCCGCCGGCCAGCCGAACCGGACGCCGACCGGTGACGTCGTGGCTGACTTCACGGATCGCACGGATGGGGTTGTCCAGCGAGAAGTCGCGGAACGGCACTCCCGCTTCGATCATCTCCAGCACCAACGACGCGGTGCCCACCTTGAGCATGGTGGTCGTCTCGCACATGTTGGAGTCGCCGACGATCACGTGCAGACGCCGGTACTTCTCCGCGTCGGCGTGCGGCTCGTCGCGGGTGTTGATGATCGGACGTGAGCGGGTGGTCGCGCTCGAGACGCCCTCCCAGATATGTTCGGCGCGTTGGGACAGACAAAATGTTGCGGCCTTGGGGGTCTGCAACACTTTTCCCGCCCCACAGATCAGCTGACGAGTGACCAGGAACGGCAGGAACACGTCGGAGATCCGGGAAAACTCGCCGGCCCGCACGATCAGGTAGTTCTCGTGGCAACCGTAGGAGTTGCCGGCCGAGTCGGTGTTGTTCTTGAACAGGTAGATGTCGCCGCCGATGCCCTCGTCGGCCAACCGCTGCTCGGCGTCGACCAGCAGGTCTTCGAGCACCCATTCGCCAGCCCGGTCGTGGGTAACCAGCTGCACCAGGCTGTCGCATTCGGCGGTGGCGTATTCCGGATGGCTGCCCACGTCGAGGTAGAGACGCGCGCCATTGCGCAGGAATACGTTGGAGCTGCGCCCCCAGGACACCACCCTGCGGAACAGGTACCGGGCAACCTCGTCAGGGCTCAGCCGGCGATGACCGTGGAAGGTGCAGGTGACACCGAACTCTGTCTCGATGCCCATGATTCGTCGCTGCACGTAATCGAGCGTACTGGTTGTCGCACCGCAGCGGTGCGCAGCCGCACCGGCGGGGCGCTAATCAGACGAATCGGCGTCGGATTTTTTGCCCGTTTTCTTGCCCTCTTCGGACTCTATGGGCTCTTCTGACTCGGCAGATTCCTTGGAATCCCGCTCCTGCAGCAGTGTTTCGAGGGTCGAGCGAGTCAGCCGGCGAAACGCGCGCCGCGGTTTGTTGGCGTCCAGGATGGCGGCTTCGAGGCTGGCCACACCGAGTACGGGCTGGTCATTGCTGGAATTCTCCGCGCTACCGGCGCGTAGCGCCTCCACCGCGATATCCAGCGCGTCCGGCAAATCGGCGTTTTCGGTGTAGGTGTTCTTGAGCGCCGTCGTGATCGGCTCGGTGGTCCCGCCCATCACCACGAAATGCGGCTCATCGGCGATCGACCCGTCGTAGGTGATTCGGTAGAGCTCGGGCGCCTTCGTTTCCCCGTAGTGCGCCACCTCAGCGACGCATAGCTCGACCTCGTAGGGCTTGGCCTGCTCGGTGAAGATGGTGCCCAGCGTCTGTGCATACACGTTGGCCAACTGGCGTCCCGTGACGTCACGACGGTCGTAGGCATAACCGCGGGTGTCGGCGAACTGAATCCCGCCCCGGCGCAAGTTGTCGAATTCGTTGAACTTGCCGGCGGCCGCAAAACCCACCCGGTCGTAGAGTTCGCTGATCTTCTGCAGCGACCGCGACGGATTCTCGGCAACGAACAGCACACCGCCGGCGAAGGCCAGCGCCACCACGCTCTTGCCGCGCGCAATACCCTTTCGCGCGAGCTCGCTGCGCTCGCGCATCGCCTGTTCCGGCGAGATGAAGTAAGGGAAGCTCACTTCTCACCACCGTCAGGGCCGAAAGTGTCAGCGCGTGAACGACTTCCGATGACTTCACGAGCCAGTTCGGCGATGCGGACCTCGGGTACGTCAACCGCACCGTCGGCATTGATGGTGACCGCTGTCGGGTATATCCCGCGAACCAGATCCGGGCCGCCGGTGGCCGAATCGTCGTCGGCTGCGTCGTAGAGCGCTTCGACGGCCACCCGCAGCGCGGAATCGGCGTCGGTGACTTGCGCGTACAACTTCTTGATCGACGATTTGGCGAAGATCGATCCCGAACCCACCGCTTGGTAGCCCTCTTCCTCGATGTTCCAGCCGCCGGCAGCGTCGAACGAGACGATGCGACCAGCGGACCTCGGGTCAGACGCGTGGATGTCATAGCTTGCCAGCAGCGGCAGGGCCACTAATCCCTGCATTGCGGCCGCCAGGTTGCCACGCACCATGATGGCCAGCCGGTTGACCTTGCCGGCGAATGTCAGCGGCACGCCCTCGAGCTTTTCGTAGTGTTCGAGTTCCACGGCGTAAAGACGCGCGAACTCAACGGCGATCGCGGCGGTGCCGGCGATGCCGGTGGCGGTGTAGTCGTCGGTGATGTAGACCTTGCGCACATCGCGCCCGGCGATCATGTTGCCCTGCGTCGAACGCCGGTCCCCGGCGATCAGGACACCACCGGGATACTTCAAGGCGACGATGGTGGTGGCGTGCGGCAACTGGTCACCCACGGCACCCCCACCATGTTTGATGCTCGCAGGTAATAACTCCGGCGCCTGGCGGCGGAGGAATTCAGCGAACGATGATAGGTCTACAGCGGATCCGGAAATGGCCGAATTTATGGACAGGCGATCAGGCAACGGCCAGGTCACTGGCCGCCCTTTTGGACGTACGCGCGAACGAAGTCCTCGGCATTCTCCTCAAGGACGTCGTCGATCTCGTCAAGCAGATCGTCGGTGTCTTGAGCTAACTTCTCGCGGCGCTCCTGGCCCGCGGCGGTGGTGCCGGTGACGTCTTCGTCATCGCCGCCACCACCGCCACGTTTGGTCTGTTCCTGAGCCATCGTCGCCTCCTGCTTCGTCATGGCCGATTAGATGCCGGGGGGTCGTGACTCACGCCCCCGCCGGTCTTTCCCTAACAGTACCGGCCAGCCCCGACGTTTCCCGGCTGAAGCCCCATTTGTCGGGCTATGCCGTCACCATCTCGCCTCACGCGCCTGCCCCATCAAGGGCCCTCAACTGGTGAGTTGTTCCACCAGTTCGACCGCGCTGTCCACCGAATCCAGCAGCGCTCCGACATGGGCCTTGCTGCCGCGCAGCGGTTCGAGCGTGGGAATACGCACCAGCGAATCCCCACCCAGATCGAAGATCACTGAATCCCAGCTCGCCGCGGCGATGTCGGCGCCAAACCGGCGCAGGCATTCGCCGCGGAAGTACGCGCGGGTGTCGGTGGGCGGGTTCTCCACGGCCTCGAGCACCTGGTGTTCGCTGACCAACCGCTTCATCGATCCGCGCGCCACCAGCCGGTTGTAGAGCCCCTTGTCCAGCCGCACATCGGAATACTGCAGATCGACCAGGTGCAGGCGGGGCGTCGACCAGTTCAAGTTCTCCCGCTGCCGGAAACCTTCGAGCAATCGCAGTTTGGCCGGCCAATCCAAGACCTCGGCACAATCCATCGGGTCACGCTCGAGCCGGTCGAGCACGTCTGCCCAGGTTTCCACGACGTGTGAAGCCCGGGGATCGGGGTCACGGCCATCGACCAGTTTCGCCACCCGTTCGAGGTAAATCCGTTGTAATGCAAAACCGGTCAGTTCACGGCCGTCGAGAAGCGCCACTGCCGTCCGCAGCGAGGGATCACGACTGATGGCGTGCACCGCGTGTACCGGGCGGGCCAGCGCCAAGTCGGTCAGGTCGATGCCGTGCGCCGGACCTTCCTCGATCAGGTCGAGCACCAGCGCAGTGGTGCCGAGCTTCAGGTAGGTCGACGTCTCAGACAGGTTGGCGTCGCCGATGATGACGTGCAGCCGGCGGTACCTATCGGCGTCGGCGTGCGGTTCGTCGCGGGTGTTGATGATGCCGCGCTTGAGCGTGGTCTCCAAGCCGACCTCGACCTCGATGTAGTCGGATCGCTGGGACAGCTGGAAGCCCGGCTCATCACCGGAAGGCCCGATGCCGACACGGCCGGAGCCCGTGACCACCTGCCGAGACACCAGAAAGGGCGTCAGACCGGCAATGATGGCCGAAAACGGGGTTTGCCGGCTCATCAGGTAGTTCTCGTGCGATCCGTAGGACGCGCCCTTGCCGTCGACGTTGTTCTTGTACAGCTGCAGCTTCGCGGCACCGGGGACGCTGGCGACATGGCGGGCCGCGGCCTCCATCACCCGCTCCCCGGCTTTGTCCCAGATC
Source organism: Mycobacterium ulcerans subsp. shinshuense (assembly GCF_002355775.1). Taxonomy (NCBI): domain Bacteria; kingdom Bacillati; phylum Actinomycetota; class Actinomycetes; order Mycobacteriales; family Mycobacteriaceae; genus Mycobacterium; species Mycobacterium ulcerans. Next base: position 2,987,130 of record NZ_AP017624.1, read on the forward strand.
ACCGCGTCGAGCGGATCGGTGCATTCGGGTGCGGAGTACTCGGGGTGTGCATGGTCGACGTACAGCCGCGCCCCGTTGGTCAGGATCATGTTTGCCGCGCCGACCTCGTCAGCATCCACCACCGGCGGTGGACTCGCGGAGCGGCTCAGGTCGAAACCCCGAGCGTCGCGCAGCGGTGATTCCACCTCGTAATCCCACCGGGTCCGTTTGGCGCGCTGGATGCCGGCGGCCGCGGCATAGGCCAGTACCGCCTGCGTCGAAGTGAGGATCGGGTTGGCTGTCGGGTCCGACGGCGACGAGATGCCGTACTCGACCTCCGTTCCGATAATCCGTTGCATGCCTAGAGCCTAGGCCCGCCGACCCAGAACATCTCAGCGGCCCGTGCCGCGGGCGAGGTGGGCGTCCCCGGGCTGGCATGCCGCGCTGGGACAGCAACCTCCGCAATTCGCGATACAAGTTGCCCGCACGCCTAGTGGTGCGGACCGCGCGGGGTTGATACGGTCTCGGCTGACCGTCGCATCGAGCCCCTCGGAGAATCTACGTTGACGTTAAAAGTCTTGCAGCCGTTACTATTTCCGATGAGTTTGCCAACTTCTCCTCGCACCGCCGGCACGGCTACCCGGGGCGGCCAACGGTGAGCCCGAACCCTTTTCAGCAAGGGCAGGACGTCACCGACCTGATTCCGGCCGGGCCGCTGCTCGACGGCGGGATTGCCTTCACATTCGCGATCTATTACCTGCCCATGCCTGCCGCAGACCCCTTCGACACCCTGGATGAACTGCTGGCGAACACAACCGCCGGATTTCACCAGGTGGAGTCCATCAACGGTGACGAGACGGAGCCGACGGTATGTGCCTTCGCCAACATCGATCCGCGAAACGACTATCCCCCGCCGGATCCGGAATTTGTTGAACTCTTCAACTACGGCGTCAGCCCGCAGTTGGCCGTCGCTCTACAGTCCACCCAGGCCGCGTTCATCCTCAACTTCAGCTGCCCGATTGAGCAGGCTTGGGATCGTCTTCGTGCCGCGCAGCAGCTAACGGGTAGCCTCGCCGCCGCCACTGGCGGACTGATTTGGGATGCCGAGACTCGGCAGATATTCACGCCGGGCGCCTGGCAGGAAATCAGGGTCGATCGATGGACCAGACCAACCCCAGATGTTGACGACCATACGATCATTCACGCCTACGAGATCAATGGCCAGATGCGAGTCGTCACGCTGGGAATGGCGAAGTTTGGGCTGCCCGACGTAGTCGTGAACCAGGTGCCGCTGTCGGTATGCAGCAACGTCGGACAGCTCGTGAGCGCGTTCTGCCAGGCGATCGCTGATCGGCCCGTTGTCGATCGTTCCGGAGAATTCGATCTGGATTACCGGCGTTTGAGGCCCAACGCGACCGGGGCCGCGCCGCTCACCGTGAGAATGGGCGAGCACCACGACGGCGATCCGATGAACCGGCTACTCGAGATCACCTTCGACCGAGGACCGGGCCAGGACGCTGGGGCCCGTCGGCACGCGATTCTCTGCGCCGCGTTCGACTCCGGAGCTTCGATCGTTCCCGCTGCCCACAACGACGCATTGGCAGCCGCCAGCCGATCCGCGCGAGCCGAGCTGCCCGCGCTGCGCGCCGCGTTCAACGAAGGGCTGCCGCCCGGCGAATTTATGCAAGTCAAGGCCGCTTTTGAGGGCCCGGACGGCACCCGGGAGTACATGTGGGTGGACGTAGTTACGTGGAACGGCGACGAGATCACGGGACCGCTGGCCAACAAACCGTTCAACATCGCCGGTCTGCACCCCGGGCAGGTGGTAGTGGTCGCGCAGTCCACCGTCTTTGATTACAAGCACAAACGCAGTGACGGCACGATCGACGGGAATGAAACCGAAAGACACATCATCAGCACGTTGAACTAGCACAGCAGCAACGGTGGGCCGCCGCTAGGGTTGAGCCGGCATGAACCCTTCCCCGCACCGCGCTCCGGCACGCCGAGACCCGTCGAGTGCCGCGGCGGAAAGCTGGTTTCTGGAACGGGGCTTGCCCGCGGTGCTGACCAAGCGGGCCCGTTGGCGGCGGCTGTGGTCACGGTCTGCCCCGGTGCTGGCCGCGTACGCGACACTGCACTGTTGGACACTCCCGATTCTGCTGATCACCCACGGCGACGAGGTCGTCATCGATGGGCAACCGACACCCCGCGAATGGGTGCTGGTGACCCTGGTCGCGATCGCACCGGTCTTGATCACGTTCGTCGGCTGGCTGGTGTCGCGACTGTCCGACAGCCGGATGCGTTCGGTGGCGGCGACCGTGGCGGTCAGCCTGGTGGCAATCGTCCTGATCGTTGAGACCTCGGTGTCTCATCTGCCGGACGCGGCCCTGGCCGCGTTGATGGTGCTGTTGCTCACCGGTAGCGGTATCGGATCGGTCACCGGGTGGTCGGTCCGAATGACGCTGTCGCACCTGGCGACGATCGGCGCCCTGGCGGTTCGAGCCTTGCCAGTCGTTCTGCTGACCACGTTGGTCTTCTTCAACAGCAACATCTGGCTGATGGCCTCCACAATCAGCGCGGAGCGGCTGGCCCTGGCCATCGCATTTCTGGTCGGTATCGCGAGCGTATTCGTCATCTCCACCACCGCGGAGCGAGTCAAACCCATGCTGCAGGCACCGACCGTGCAGCCCAAGAACTGCCAGGAACTGGCCGACACCCCGTTTGCGGCTATGCCGGATCCGCCGAGCAGCCGGCCGCTAACCCGAGCCGAGCGGGCCAATGTGGTCTTCGTGCTCACCGCCCACCAGTTGGTGCAGATCATGGTGGTGGCGATGCTGACCGCCACCATCTACGTCATCCTCGGGCTGATCGTGCTCAGCCCAGCCCTGCTCCAGGAATGGAGCCACAACGTGTCCAGCAACGCGACCGTGCTCGGGCTGACCGTGCCGGTGCCGGATTCGTTGATCCATCTCTGTCTGTTCATTGGCGCGTTGACCTTCATGTACATCAGCGCCCGCGCAGTTGGTGACGCCGAATACCGTGCAACATTCGTCGACCCGCTCATCGAGAACCTGCACATCACCTTGATCGCACGCGGCCGCTACCGCGCCAACATCGATCACACCGATGTTGACGCCAGTCCCGGCGGTGATTAACTTCACGCTGGTGTCCGTACCCGAGCAGGTAGAAGACTTATCCGGGAAACGCTACGCGAGGTGCTTCTCGTCGAAATCGGTGAATCCGGTCCACAAGCCACCGTCTACAACAGCTTTCCGCTCAACGATTGCCCCGCGGAACTGTGGTCCGCCCTGGACGCGCAAGCCCTGGCCGCCGAAAACGGGGTGGCCGCAGCCCTGCTCAACGGGCCCCGCTACTGGCTGATGAACAGCATTGAGAAGGAGCCCCAGGGGCTGCCGGAGAGCAAGTCATTCGGCGGAATCGAAATGCTCAAGCAGGCAACCGTGCAGATGTCGTCGATGAGCCCCGCCCCCTACACCGTCAATCGGGTGAACCGTCACACGGTGTTTGTCTTCAACGCCGGCGCAGAGATCTACGAACTCATCGACCCGGGTGGACAACGCTGGGTGATGCAGACCTGGAGCCAGGTGGTGGACCCCAACCTTGCCCGCGCCGACCTACCCGGCCTGGCCGCACGACTGGACCTGCCGGAAGGATGGTCCTATGAGCCGCGCGTGCTGGCCGAGACGCTGCGCGTCGACACCACCGACCGCCCCGCTCACGTGACGCAGGACGACCTGTCCAACAGCTACTCGCTCGAGGTCGACTGACCCTCTTCCAGGTAGCGCCCCTTACAGGTACTGGCCGAGGTTGGACTCGGTGTCGATCGCCCGGCTGGCACTCGACGACTTGCCGGTCACCAGGGTGCGGATGTAGACGATCCGCTCGCCCTTCTTGCCCGAGATCCGTGCCCAGTCATCGGGGTTGGTGGTGTTGGGCAGGTCCTCGTTCTCGGCGAACTCGTCGACGATCGAGTCGAGCAAATGCTGAATGCGCAGGCCTGGCTGGCCGGTCTCGAGCACCGACTTGATCGCATTCTTCTTGGCTCGGTCGACAACGTTCTGGATCATCGCCCCGGAGTTGAAGTCCTTGAAGTACATGACTTCCTTGTCACCGTTGGCGTAGGTGACCTCCAGGAACCGGTTGTCGTCGATCTCGGCGTACATCCGATCGACGACCTTTTCGATCATCGCCTTGATGCACGCCGGACGTTCGCCCTCGAACTCGGCAAGGTCGTCGGCGTGAACAGGCAGCGTCTCGGTGAGGTACTTCGAGTAGATGTCCTGTGCCGCTTCGGCGTCGGGCCGCTCGATCTTGATCTTCACGTCCAGTCGCCCTGGCCGCAGAATGGCCGGATCGATCATGTCCTCGCGGTTGGAAGCACCGATGACGATGACGTTCTCGAGTCCCTCCACCCCGTCGATCTCACTGAGTAGCTGCGGAACCACCGTGGTCTCGACATCGGAGGAAACCCCGGTGCCGCGAGTACGGAAGATCGAGTCCATCTCGTCGAAGAACACGATCACCGGTGTGCCCTCGGAGGCCTTCTCCCTGGCCCGCTGGAAGATCAGCCGGATGTGACGCTCGGTTTCACCGACGAACTTGTTCAGCAGCTCGGGGCCTTTGATGTTGAGGAAGTACGACTTCGCCTCGCGAGAGTCATCACCGCGGACCTCGGCCATCTTCTTGGCCAGCGAGTTCGCCACGGCCTTGGCGATCAGTGTCTTGCCGCAACCAGGCGGGCCGTAGAGCAGCACGCCTTTCGGCGGGCGCAGCGCGTACTCCCGGTACAACTCCTTGTGCAGGAACGGCAGCTCGACCGCGTCACGAATCTGTTCGATCTGGCGCGTCAGGCCACCGATGTCCTCGTAGCTGACGTCGGGCACCTCTTCGAGCACCAGATCCTCGACCTCGGCCTTGGGGATGCGCTCAAAGGCGTAGCCCGCCTTGGTGTCGACGAGAAGTGAGTCACCCGGACGCAGCTTGCGTGGCTTCGTGTCGTCGTTGAGCGCGTCGGGAAAACCATCCGGCAGGTCCTCGGCAACCAGCGGCTCAGCCAACCAGACGATGCGTTCCTCGTCCGCGTGGCCGACGACCAGCGCCCGATGACCATCAGCGAGCACCTCTCGCAAGGTGGAGATCTCGCCGACCGATTCGAACGTGCCGGCCTCTACGACGGTCAGGGCCTCATTGAGCCGAACCGTCTGGCCCTTCCGCAGCAACGAGATTTCGATGTTGGGCGAGCAGGTCAGGCGCATCTTGCGGCCGGAGGTGAACACGTCGACCGTGTCGTCGTCGTGCGCCGACACCAGAACGCCATAACCGCTGGGCGGTTGACCCAACCGGTCGACCTCTTCGCGCAGCGCCAGCAACTGCTGCCGGGCTTCTTTAAGAGTTTCCATTAATTTGGAGTTGCGGGCGGCAAGCGAGTCGATGCGGGCTTCGAGCTGATGCACATCGCGGGCAGGCCGCGCCGTGCCTTGCGGCCCAACTGCGCTCTCGAGTTGCTCACGCAGCACCGCGGCTTCACGCCGCAGCTGTTCTAATTCGGCAGCATCATTGCTGGACAAGGGAGTGTCGTCGGGTGTCCCGAATGCTTCAGAACGCCCTGAATCAGCCATGTTGCGCTCCTTTCCCACACCAGGAATGGTGCAGCGGATACCCCAACGCTACCGGCGATCGCGGCTTCATGTGCGGAACCAAATTCCGTTGAAAAGTTACAAGTTGAAGTCCACTGGTAATCTCGGCTACCACTTGGGCCGACAGAAAGGAGCGCCGCGACGTGAAATCCCTAGCCACAGCCGCCGCGGTCCTGATGCCGATGGGCGCCGCGCCCGAGGGTGTGATTTGCACTCCATCTTCGCGAGTGTCGTCTTCGCGAACTTCCCTGAAACGCCGATAGCCGACCCCGCCGCTGGATGCACCGAAACCGCCGCTTGGCCATCACCGCCATCACCGCCATCACCGCCGTGGCGACGTTGGGGGTCGCGGGGTGTTCACCGTCACCGGACAACGCCGAGAGCTCGACGTCGGCCGTCGCACCCGCGCCACCGGCCGCACCCAGTGCCCTGCCGGTCCCACCGTCCGCTCCCCTGCCACCCCCCGAAGCCCTAGTCGATGTGCTGTCCCGGCTCGCCGATCCGAACATTCCGGGAGACAAGAAACTGGACCTGGTTGAGGGGTCAACCCCTGACACCGCTGCGGCCCTGGACCGGTTCACCACCGCCGCCCGAGATGGCGGGTACCTGCCGATGAACTTCGCTGCCAACGACCTCGCGTGGTCGGCGACCAATCCGTCCGATGTGGTGGCCACCGTCGTCGTCACCACCGCCCAACCGGAGAATCGCGAGTTCACGTTCCCGATGGAGTTCACGCCGATCCACGGCGGCTGGCAGCTATCCCAGCGAACCTCGGAGATGCTGTTGGCTCTCGGCAATTCCCGGGGATCCCAGACGGCTACGCCAGAGCCCAGTCCTGGCCCTGCCCCCAACCCAGAACCTGCCCCGGTCGAGCCGGCCCCCGAAGAAAGCCCACCAGCGACTGGGTCTGTCGCCCCGTCTTCGGGTCCTCCCGGCTGAGTCTGCGGATGTGGATCGGCTGGCTGGAGTTCGATGTGTTGCTGGGCGACGTGCGATCACTCAAACAAAAGCGGTCGGTGGTTCGCCCGGTTGTCGCCGAGCTCAGGCGCAAGTTCGCCGTGTCGGCCGCCGAGACCGGATCACTCGAGCTGCACCGACGGGCCGGAATTGGGGTGGCCGTGGTTTCCAGCGAGCGCAGCCATGCCGTTGATGTCCTCGACGCGGCCGAACGCCTGGTAGCCGCGCACCCCGAGTTCGAACTGTTGTCGGCGCACCGCGTCCTGCACCGCAGCGAGGACTGGCTCGGTTAGGCCTGTTCCCGGCTAGCCATCGCGCCCCTCGCGTTTGCGGCCCCAGTGGCGCGGGGGCTACCGCACCCCGCGCCAGCCGGCGTGCGGCGACCAGAAACGCGGTGTGTCCGCGCATGGAATGCTGCGGCCGTACGGCCAGCCCGACAACGTTCCAGCCCCGCTGCAGGGTCTCCCACGATCTCGGCTCTGTCCAGCACTGCTGGGTCCGCACGGCCTCGACAACCTTGGACAGCTGGGTCACCGTGGCCACGTAGATCATCAACACGCCACCGGCGACCACCAGCCTCGGAGACCGAGTCGAGCACCTCCCACGGCGCCAACATGTCCAGCACTACCCGGTCGATCGAGCCGTCGGGCAGCTCCGAGTCGGCGATATCGCTGATGATCAATTGCCAGTTTTCGGGCGCCTCGCCGTAGAAGTTGGTCACGTTGCGACGAGCATGCTCGGCATGATCGGCGCGCTGCTCATAGGAAATCACCTGCCCCTGCGGCCCGACCGCTTGCAGTAGTGACAGGGTGAGTGCCCCGGATCCGGCGCCCGCCTCGAGCACCCGGGCACCGGGAAAGATGTCGCCCTCATGCACGATCTGCGCGGCGTCCTTGGGGTAGATCACCTGGGGCCCGCGGGGCATCGACATCACATAGTCGACCAGCAACGGGCGCAGCACCAGAAACAGCGCGCCATTGCTGCACTTGACCACGCTGCCTTGCTCCAGGCCGATGATCACGTCGTGCGCGATGCGGCCACGATGGGTGTGGAACTCCGCGCCCGGAGTGAGGGTGATGGTGTAGTGACGCCCCTTGGCGTCGGTGAGCTGAACACGTTCGCCGACGTGAAACGGACCGGTCGCTGACACGTCGTCTAGGGTGCCAGCTGACGCGCCGTAGCCGGTGTCCGGGGTTGTCGGTGCCCAGTCATAGGCTGCGAATATGACGGACCAGCCGGGCTCCGTGGCGAGCGTGTATATCCGACCGGCGCTGTCGCCGTCACGGGCCGCCGATTTCAAACAGTGCCCACTGCTGTACCGGTTTCGGGCGATCGATCGATTGCCCGAGAAACCGTCAACGGCGCAGCTGCGAGGCTCTGTGGTACATGCCGCCCTCGAGCAGCTCTACGCTCTACCCGCGGTGCAACGCGGACCGGACACCGCCCGGTCACTGGTGGAATCCGCCTGGGAGCAGGTGATCGCCGGTGAGCTAGACCTGGCCGGAGAGCTGGCAGCCGACCAGCAAGCCCAATTGCTCGAGGATGCCCGTGCACTGTTGTCGGGCTACTACCGACTGGAAGATCCGAGGCGATTCGACCCGCAGAGCTGCGAGCAGCGCGTCGAGGTGGAGCTGGCAGACGGCACGCTGTTGCGCGGCTATATCGACCGGATCGACGTCGCCGCTACCGGTGAGTTACGGGTGGTCGACTACAAGACGGGCAAGGCCCCGCCCGCCGCCCGGGCGCTGGCGGAGTTCAAAGCCATGTTCCAGATGAAGTTCTACGGAGTAGCGCTGTTTCGGTCGCGGGGCGTGTTGCCCTCCCGATTGCGGTTGATCTATCTGGCTGACGGGCAGGTGCTGGACTATTCGCCGGATCGTGACGAGCTGCTTCGCTTTGAGAAGACCCTGATGGCCATCTGGCGTGCCATCCAATCGGCGGGACAGTCGGGCGACTTCCGCCCCAATGCATCGCGGCTATGCAATTGGTGCCCGCACCAGCAGCACTGTCCGGCTTATGGCGGGACACCACCGCCGTATCCCGGGTGGCCGGATCGGCCGCCCGCCGAAGCGGTTTCGTGCTCCGCAATCGAGCCGACGGCATGAACGGTTGCTACTACCGCCGCCTGCCCGGGGCCGACGGCGATTACCAGATGTTCGACTCGACCGACTTCACCCGCAGCAATTGGGATCCCGGCATTCAGCACGGATCTCCCCCGTTGGCGCTGCTGACCAAACTGATCGAAGAACTGTCGGCGGGATCGGGTTTGCGGATCGGCCGGCTCAGCCTGGACATCCTCGGGGCCATTCCGGTGGCTCCGGTCCGGGCCCGGGCTTGGGTGCAGCGCCCGGGGTCGCGGGTCGCCATGATGGTTGCGGAGATGGTGGCCGATCGCGTGCTGGCCCGGGTGACCGCGTGGCTACTGGCGGTCAGCGACACCACCGACGTCGCATCCGATCGGTATCCCCCGCTGGTGGAGGGACCGGCGCAACCCCGTCCGGCCGCTTTTGCCGGGGTCGGTGGCTACTTCGACGCACTCAGCTGGCGCCCGCAGGACACTGAAGGACAACCCGCCGCGGTGTCCTGGTTCAGGCCGACGGCTCACATCGTCGACACCGATCCGGCGTCACCGCTGCAACAGCTGGCCGCCGTGGTCGACTGCGCCAACGGCGTCGGCGCGATCCTGGATCCCAACCGGTTTCTCTTCATGAACACCGATACGGTCGTTCATCTGCACCGACTTCCGACCGGCACCGATTTCGCGTTGCGCGCTCGCGCCTCCGTCGGGCCAGATGGCCTGGGAGTGACGCCGGCTGAGATTTTCGATACGACCGGATTTATGGGGACGTCAGCGCAGACGCTGCTGGTGCGGCGCCGGTAGTCCGGCGGCGCAACGTCGGCTCAAGCTTCTAATAGTTTCTTGAGTTGTTCGTCGTACATGCTGAGCGATTCGGCGGTCAGCATCTCATGGTGTGTGCAGTCGACGGAGTACGTTGTAATGTCGCCGGCAATATACTTTCGCCAATTTTGCAGTTGGGACGAATCACTCATTTGTCCACTTCGCCCAGCGAGAAATATGGTCATATCTCCGTCGAACACGTCGGCCTTGTGTTCCAGAAGATACGACTGGACCGCCTTGGCATTTCGGGCTGCGAAGTCAAAGATTCCAATGGGTAGAGCGGTAAAGTCCACCACTTCTCGCAATTGGTTAATCAGCTGCTCCGCTTGCTCTCCAGGGCTCCGGCGTTGTTGATTAGCAGGCTTGTGAGCTGGGTTGATGATCTTTGGTGCCGCGCTATTGGGGCCGGAGTGTAGGCACGGGCTATCTGGAGAACGATCGAGTTGGTTACTGTTCGTCGTTGGTCTGGAGTTGCCCGTGCCTACCGTTTCAGTATTGCCTGTGTCGTCGGTTCCAGAGGTGTTCGACCGCTGGAGTCCTGGTGAGCGCAGCGAGCTCATCGGATCGGAGTTTCTCGATGTGTTGGCCTCGGTGCCAGACCCGAGGGACCCACGCGGTCGGAGGTATTCGCTGATGGCTTTGTTGGCGATCGCGGTTCTGGCCACTGCCGCGGGGATGCGCGGCTATGCTGGTTTTGCCACATGGGCGGCCACCGCTCCCGATGATGTGTTGGCCCAATTAGGGGTCCGGTTCCGGCGGCCCAGTGAGAAGACCTTCCGTGCTGTTTTGTCTCGGCTAGACCCCGCCGACCTCAACGCCAGGATGGGCAGTTACTTCACTGCACACGTGGCCAGCAGCGACCCCAGTGGATTGGTGCCGATCGCGTTGGACGGCAAGATGCTGCGTGGTGCTTTACGCGCCAAAGCGACAGCCACGCATCTCGTGTCGGTGTTCGCCCACCGTGCCCGATTGGTGCTCGGTCAACTCGCTGTCGCCGAGAAAAGCAATGAAATTCCCTGTGTACGTGCCCTGCTCACGCTGCTGCCGGGTAGCTTGCGGTGGCTGGTCACCGTGGATGCGATGCATACCCAGGTCGTCACCGCGAAGTTGATCTGCGCCACCTTGAAGTCGCACTACCTGATGATCGTCAAGTCCAACCAAGCCAAAATACTTGCGCGTATCACCGCGCTGCCCTGGGCCGAGGTGCCCGCAGCCGCTACCGACGACTCCCGCGGCCACGGCCGTGTCGAGACCCGCACCCTGCAAATCATCACCGCTGCACGAGGAATCGGCTTCCCCTACGCAAAACAAATCATCCGGATCACTCGTGAACGCTTGATCACCGCCACCGACCAGCGCAGCGTGGAGGTGGTCTATGCCATCTGCAGCCTGCCGTTCGAGCACGCCCGCCCTACCGCGATCATGACCTGGATGCGTCAACACTGGGGAATCGAGAACAGCCTGCACTGGATACGCGACGTCACCTTCGACGAAGACCGTCAAAGGGCACATACCGGAAACGGCGCACAGGTCCTAGCAACGCTACGCAACACCGCGATCAATCTGCACCGCCTCAACGGCGCCGACAACATCGCCGAAGCCTGCCGGATCACCGCTTTGACCGCCAACCGCCGCCTAGACCTCCTCAATCCACAATTCCCCAGCTCACAAGCCTGCTAATCAACAACGCCGGAGCCCTGGGCGGCCGACCGATTGGGCGCCAAACGGCTGTTCATGGGCGCGGTTGCGACGTTCACGCTCGGCTCAATGCTGTGTGCGAGCGCCCCGAACATTGGGCTACTGATCATATTTCGCGTGGTGCAGGGTATCGGTGGGGGCGTGCTGGGGCCGCTGGTCCTTGCCATCGTGACCCACCAGGCGGGCCCAAGGCGGCTCGGCCGCCTGCTCGCGGTAGGGGCCATTCCCATGCTGACTGCCCCGATGTTGGGACCGATTCTGGGTGGTTGGCTGATCGACTCGTACGGCTGGCAATGGATTTTTCTGATCAACGTGCCGGCCGGCCTGTTGGCATTCGGCCTTGCCGCGATCCTCGTCCCGGAGGATCCACCGAAACCGTCCGAACGCTTCGACTTCATCGGCATGCTACTGCTGTTGCCCGGCATCGCGATGCTCTTGTTGGGAGTATCAGCAATCCCAGGGTCGGGCACGGTAACCGATCACCGCGTGTGGGTACCGGCGATCAGCGGTGCGGTGTTGATTACCGCGTTCGCCCTGCACGCCTGGTATCGAACGGATCACCCGCTAATCGATCTGCGGTTGTTTACCGACCGAGTGGTCCGGCTGGCCAACCTGGCGCTGCTATTGTACGTCGCCGGGGCGGCGGATGCCAGCCTGTTACTGCCGAGCTACTTTCAGCAACTGCTACACCAGACTCCAATGCGGTCCGGGCTGATGATGGTCCCTATCGGATTCGGAGCCATGCTGACCATGCCGCTTACCGGCGCCTTCATGGACAGCCGCGGTCCACGCAAGGTGGTGCTGATCGGACTCACTCTGATTGCCACCGGAACGGGCACATTCGTCTTCGGAGTCGCCAACGAGGCAGATTATCTGCCCACGCTGCTGGCCGGCCTGACCGTCGCCGGTATGGGCTTGGGCTGCACCGGACTGCTGCTCGCCGCGTCGGTAATGCGAGTCCTGGCCCCGCATCAGATCGCCCGCGGATCGGCGCTGATCAGCGTCAATCAGCAGATATCCGGCTCGATAGGTGCGGCACTGATGTCGATGATCCTGACCAACCAGTTCTGCCGGAGCCACACCATCTCGACAGCAAACAACATGGCGGTGTTGCGCGAGAACGCCGAGCGCCACGTCGTGCCGATTGCCCCCTCGGCGGTACCGGCGCGAGCGGTTGGCCCCGATTTTTTGGTCGAGTTGCAGCATGACCTTTCGCATGCCTAAACGCTGACGTTCGCGGTGGCGGCCGTCCTGGGGACCCTGGCGTATTTTCCCGCGGCGCTCCTACCGGCAAAGCCAACAACGATTGCGCCAGGAGAGGTCGATGTCCCGGGGTGAAACCCGCTGTGCCCCATCCCGCTGCGCTGATGATCGCCGCTAGACCAGCGGCGCCATCTCCTGCAACATCGTGGGAACGAGTTCGCTGACCGTGGGGTGGATATGCATCGTTCGTGACAACGTGGTGTAGGGCGTTTTGGCCGACATCACGTCGAGCATCGCGTGAATGGCTTCGTCACCGCCCACGCCAAAGATCGTCGCTCCCAGGATCTCGTCGGTGTCCGCGTCGACGACCACCTTCATGAAGCCTTGCGTCTCACCCTTTTCCACGGCCCTACCGACCCTGGTCATCGGCCGCTTTCCGACCAGCAGCTTGCGCCCGGTCGCCTGGGCCTGAGCAACGCTCATCCCGGCCCGCCCCAGCGGCGGGTCGATGTAGAGGGCGTAGGTGGTGATGCGATCGCTGACCCGGCGTGGGTCGTCATCGAGCAGATTGGCCGCAACGATCTCGAAATCGTTGTACGACGTGTGAGTGAAGGCGCCCTTGCCGTTGCAGTCGCCCATCGCCCAGATGTGGTCGACGCTGGTCTTGAGCTGGTCGTCCACCACGATGTAGCCGCGGGCGTCGGTCTGCACCCCGGCGGCCTCCAGCCCCAGGTCATCGGTGTTGGGCCGACGCCCCACCGCCAGCAATAGATGGCTGCCCGCAATGGGGGCCGCGCCCGCGCAGGGAGTCAGCTCGAAGCCGCCAACGCTACTGTCGCGCTTAGTGATTCGCACGTCGTCGGCACCAACGACAACGTTGATGCCTTCGGCCTCCAGGATCTCTCGGATGGTGGCCGAGACGTCCTCGTCCTCGCGGGAAGCCAGCCTCGGTCCCCGCTCGACGACGGTGACCGGAGCACCGAAACGACGGTACATCTGGGCGAACTCCAGCGCGATATAGCTGCCGCCGACGATGACCAAATGCTCTGGCAGCGTGTCGAGTTCGAGGATGGACACGTTGGTCAGGAAATCGATGTCGGCAAGCCCCGGGATGTTCGGAGCCACCGCGCGGCCACCGACGTTGAGGAATATCCGGTCCGCACTCAACAGGTCGTCACCGACCCGCAGGGTGTGCGGATCCTCGAATCTGGCGTGCCCGCGGAACACGGTGCAGCCGTTCATGCCGACCAGCCAATCCTCGACACCCTTACGGTCGGCGAGCATGATGCCGTCTTTGCGTGCCTTGACTTTGGCCATGTCCACGCTGATGGGGCCGGTACCGACACCGTATTCGGCGCCACGGCGGGCCAATTGCGCGGCGTGCGCACTGGCGACCAGCGTCTTGGTCGGGATACACCCGGAGTTCACGCAGGTACCGCCGACATGCTTGCGCTCCACGATCGCAACGCGCTCGCCCGCGGCGGTCAGCCGACCCACTAATGGCGGGCCGGCCTGGCCGGCACCGACGACTATCGCGTCGTAATGCTGTGTCACAGGGCGGCCACTGTCGCAACGATGGCAAAACCACCCAGGACAGCGATCGAATCCTCCAGCAGTGCGATGGGCAGATCGTGGCCGCCGCGCGCGGCCACCAACTTGGTGCGCGCCTGGTAGCCACCCAGGGTGCCCAGGACGGCGCCGATGATTCCTGCCCCGAGCCCGCCCCACCGATAACCCCACGCCGTGCCGATGACTGCACCGGCGACGGCACCCAAGATGATTCGAACCGCGAACACCGGTGGCGCGGTGCGCGGTGGGGTCTTGGGGAGCTTGTCGTTGACCAGCTCGCCAACCGCGAGGACCGACAGGATGACGACCGTGATGAGGTTGCCCACCCAGGACGCCCATGTTCCATGAAGATTGATCCAGCTCAAGAACGCGGCCCAGGAGACCACGGCTGGAGCCGTCATCGACCTCAGGCCAGCGACAACGCCGATGAGCAGAGCCAGCAGCAGAACAACAAAGTGCGTCACAACGATCCCTCCTGGGACAGACGAACAGCCTGGCGACGTGAAGGGGAATGCCCATGCAACTAGCGGGCAATCGGCCCTAGCGGGACGCTAACACAGCAACGCCCCATAGCACATGCTCAGAACCGACAGAACCTGATATCGGAAGCCAGAATGGCTTTGGCCCCGATGGCGGCAAGTTCGTCCATGGTGCCGTTGACATCGCGGCGCGGCACCAATGCCCGCACTGCAACCCATTCCGGGTCGGCGAGTGGGGCGATGGTCGGCGACTCCAGGCCAGGGGTGATCAAGGTGGCCTTGTCCAGCACCGCGCGCGGGCAGTCGTAGTCCAGCATCAGGTATTGCTGGCCGAAGACCACGCCTTGCACCCTGGCGACCAGCTGATCGCGGGCCTCGACCTGGGCGGCGCCGTCGCGGCCGTTCCCCTCGATCAGCACCGCCTCCGAGTCACACAGCGGCTCACCGAATGCGACGAGATTGTGCAACCGCAGGGTGCGGCCCGAGCCCACCACATCGGCAATGGCATCGGCCACACCCAGCTGCACGGAGATTTCCACCGCCCCGTCGAGTCTGATCACCGTTGCTTCAATACCCTTGGCGGCCAGATCCTTTCTGACCAGATTCGGATACGCGGTGGCGATCCGCTTGCCAGCGAGATCGGCCATCGTCCAATCTCGCTGGGCGGGGCCGGCGTAGCGGAAACTCGACGACCCGAATCCCAGCGCCAAGCGTTCGCGCACCTGCGCATCGGAATCGTGGACCAGATCACGTCCGGTGATCCCGAAGTCGAGCTGTCCCGAGCCGACGTAGATGGCGATGTCTTTGGGCCGCAGGAAGAAGAACTCGACGTTATTCGCCGGGTCGATGACCGTCAGGTCTTTTGGATCGGTGCGCCGCCGGTAGCCGGCTTCCGCCAGAATCTCCGTGGCCGGTTCGCTCAGGGCGCCCTTGTTGGGAACCGCCACCCGCAACATGCTCACAGCTTCCGGTACACCTCGTCGAGAGACACTCCGCGCGAAATCATCAACACCTGGGTCCAGTACAGCAACTGGCTGATCTCCTCGGCCAGCGCCTCGTTGGATTCATGCTCGGCGGCCAGCCAGACTTCGCCGGCTTCCTCCAGAACCTTCTTACCCAAGGTATGCACCCCGGCATCCAGCGCCGCCACCGTGGCGCTGCCGGGCGGCCGCGTGCGGGCGCGGTCACCGAGTTCGGCGAACAGATCCTCGAAGGTCTTCACGGCCAGCGATTGTTTCATGCCTCACCAGGCAAAGTCACGGCGGTTTCACCTGGCGGCCGAGTTACCCCATCAGTGGCATGCCCACCGTCGGCCACTTTGACCACCTGGTGCTGCCGCAGCCCAGCCGCCGGCTTGCTCAGACAACACCCGGCGCGCCGCCACCACCGCCGGTACCGCCGCCGCCGCCGGTCTTGCCGGTCGGGGGATCGCCGTCGTCACCATCGCCGCCGACGCCGCCTGGGGCGCCGCCAGTGCTGGTCGAGCTCGCGCCGCCGCCACCGCCGTCAGCACCGCCGCCACCCTTACCGCCGATGCCGCCGAAGCTGTCGATGGCATCGCCACCTGCGCCGCCTTGACCACCGCCGCCGCCCATACCGCCGGTCCCGACGACTCCGTCACCGCCGCCGCCCATACCGCCCTCGCCGCCAGCGCCGCCGGCGCTGGGCTCGGCGTTTTCGGTGTCGTCCCCGCCGGTGCCGCCATTTCCGCCGGAACCGCCGGTGATGCCCTGGCCGCCGGCACCCCCTTGTCCGCCGTTGCCGCCGACGCCACCGCCACCGCCGAGCGAGTGGCCGACGGGCTCGGTATTGCCGTCACCGCCGGATCCGCCATTACCGCCGGCACCGCCGTCACCGCCGGGCCCGAGCGTGCCGATGCCACCGTCGCCTCCGGCGCCGCCGTCACCGCCATCACCCGCGTCGTTGGTCTGAGCTGCGGCACCCCCTGTCCCGCCTTTGCCGGCGGATCCACCGTTACCGCCGCCGCCACCGGTGGTGCCCTGCCCGCCCTTACCGCCGGCACCGCCGTCACCGCCGCGGCTCCCGACTGCACCATTTGCGGCGTCGCTGCTGCCGGCATTGCCGCCCATCCCGCCGTGACCGCCGGCCCCCCCGACGCCGTTTGTACCGTTGCCGCCGTCCCCACCGACACCGCCGGCTCCACCGGTCCCGCCTCCCCGCCCTGAATTGGCCACAGCATTCCCGCCCTCGCCCCCGTCGCCACCGTTGCCGGCAGCACCACCGGTGTCCCCGTCACCCCCGTCGCCCCCGCGACCACCGGCCCCGCCGCCGCCACCAGCTTTGCCGTCGCCGTAGGCGCCGTGACCGCCGTCCCCGCCGTCGCCACCCGCACCACCGACACCGTCGGATCCGGCCTGACTCCCGGCGCCACCCGCACCGCCTGCGCCACCACCCCCGCCGGCGCCGCCCTTGGAGCCCGCCTCACCATCGAGAAGGCCGTCGGCGCCCCGGGCCCCGTGACCACCGGCGCCCCCGGTGCCGCCGGCGCCGCCGGCGCCGCCGACACCATCAGAACCCACCTGGCTCCCGCCGCCACCCGCACCACCGGCACCGCCAGCCCCGCCGCTGCCGCCCAAGTAACCCGACTCACAGTCGAGCACCCCATCCGCACCCCGAATACCATCACCGCCACGACCACCGTTACCGCCACCGCCGCCGACGCCATCAGAACCCGACGAGATCCCGGTGCCGCCCACGCCACCAGCACCACCTGCACCGCCGATGCCGCCCGCGGTGCCCGACTCACCATCGCCGACCCCGTCGGCGCCACGAGCTCCGTTGCCGCCGATCCCGCCGTGGCCGCCATCGCCGCCCACCGCGAACAGTCCGCCGCGGCCACCCGATCCCCCGGTCCCACCGGCGCCGCCGTCTAGCGCGGCCGGGCTACCCACGACACCATCGCCGCCCGTCCCGCCGCTCCCACCGAAACCGCCGCGCCCGAACAGTCCCGCACTGCCGCCGCCGCCGCCCGTGCCGCCGGATCCGCCTGGCGTTCCCTCGCCGCCGTGCCCACCGTCGCCACCGCTTCCGACCAGTGACAGCGTCCCTGCGCCACCCCCCCTGGCCGCCCACTGCACCCAGTCCACCGGCCCCACTGGACCCGCCGTTGCCGAACAGCAGCCCGCCGGTCCCGCCTGCGCCTCCCGCCGCGAGTGCCCCACCGGCACCACCGATGCCACCGTTACCGACCAATCCGGCAGATCCGCCGGCACCGCCGGCAACCCCGGCGCTTGCGCTGTTGTCGTAGCCGTTGCCCCCGTTGCCGTAGAGCAATCCCCCGGCACCTCCGTTGGGGGCCGATGCGGTGCCGTCAGCGCCGTCACCGATCAGCGGGCGGCCGAGCAACGTCTGGCTGGGCAGGTTGATCAGGTCAAGCAGCTGCTCCAGCGGTGACGCGCTGGCGGCCTCGGCGAGCGAATAAGACGCACCACCGGCGGCGAGGGCTCGAACGAATTGGTCGTGATACGCCGCCACCTGGACGCTGAGCGATTGATATTGCTGGGCGTGGCTGGAAAACAGCGCCGCTATGGCGGCCGAGACCTCATCGGCAGCGGCGGGCCAAAGCGCGGTGGTCGGAACCGCGGCAGCCGCATTGACCGTGCTGACAATCGAGCCGACGCCGCGCAGTTCCGTTGCCGCCGCCGCCAACTCGTCCGGGGCCACCGATAAGTACCACATCGCTACGTCACCCACTCATCGCGCAACATTTGTCGAGCACTCGGCAAACTAACCACTCACACGGTCGTCTACGACGACCATTTCCATCGGCAACTTTTAGAGCTTTCCCTGGCGCTCATAGAACTTTCAAATATGTCTCACAAATATTTCCGCAAGCGGCAATATTCAACCGCGGTCGAATACCCGGGCAGCGCCCCCTTGGAGAGGGGACTTCAGCCAACCCGACCCGAGGCGCGCGGCGACCCCGCCCAAACCGGGCAAGCCAACTGACCCCCCCTCGACCGGGGCGCGCCAACGCTGACCACACCCCAACCCGCGCCAGCCCCCCTGGCCACATTAGGCCAACCTACGCTAGGTTAGCCTAATTTTATTCTGTGATGGAGGAGGCGGCTCATGACCTTCCCGATCTGGTTCGCGCTTCCCCCTGAGGTGCATTCGACCCTGCTCTCCACCGGCCCGGGCCCCAGCGCACTGTGGTCCGCGGCGGCAGCATGGCGGGCCCTCGCCACGCAATACACCGACATTTCGGACGAACTCACCCAGCTGCTCGCGGCCGTGCGGGCCGGTTCCTGGGACGGGCCGACGGCCGAGCGATTTGTTGCGGCGCACCAACCGTTTCTCGACTGGCTGGCCCAGGCCGCCGCGGTAGCCAACGCAGCGGCCACCGCCCACGAATCCGCGGCCGCCGGATACACCTCGGCCTTGGCGGCCATGCCCACCCTCGTCGAGCTGGCCACCAACCATGCGGTGCACGGCGCATTGGTGGCCACCAACTTCTTCGGGATCAACACCATCCCGATCGCGTTCAACGAATCCGACTACATGCGGATGTGGGTCCAGGCCGCCATCACCATGACCGGCTATCAGGCTGTCAGCCAACATAGCGTGACGGCGACGCCCCGGACTTCGCCCGCACCCCAGATCATGACGGCCGATGCCGCCCCCGCCGCGACTAGCTCCATGCCCGATCCCGTGAAAATCATCCTCCAAGCGCTTCTGGGCTTCCTGAATTTCCTGCGCAACCTGGCAGCCGAGACGCTCTCGGGGCCGTTGGAGAAATTCGTTGTCCACGTTCTGGACTCATTCATCTCCTTCGCGTCCGGGTCGGTTTTCAAGTTCGTCGCATACGCGGTGCTAGACCCGATGATCTACTTCGGCCCTTTCACCCCGGCAATCAGTCCGCTCGGGCTACCGGCCGTGACTGTAGGGCTGGCCGGGCTTGCCGGCATCAGCACCCCACCACAAACGGCGCCGCCCCTGCCCGACGTTGCACAGTCCGCACCCCCGAACCATCAGATCTCACCCGCGACCACCGGCGTCGCCGTTGCCGGCGTTAGCAGCGGCGCCACCGTTGCCGGGTCGACTCCCACTGCGCACGCGGCCGCCGCACCATCGGGCCCCTCCTCCGCTGGACCCGTTGCCGCCCAGAGCTTTTACGCCGTCCTCGGCCCCGACGGCGGCGGCCACACTCCGACGACAAACGGCAAAACGCTTGCCGGTGCCACCGCCGACGCCGTGGCACCGGCCGCCAGACTGCCCGGCGACCAGGCCCGAGCCGCCTCCCGCAGAGCCCGGACGGCACAAAACGCCTACGCCAGTACCGCTATGAATTCCTTGACGCCGACGGATACCCGACCACGGTGGACCCACCAGCAGCGGAGCCAAGCGCCGTCAGCGAACACGGCGCGAATGCGTCTGAATTTTCCCGAGAAATCTCCAAAACAATTGCTGGACAACCGGATAGGCTCACCGCGGGCAGGGAAACCAGATTCGCCGAAACCACAACGCTACCCATGCTGCCACGCACCTGGACCGACGCCGACCCCTGCTAGACATTGAAGTACTTCGCCTCATGGTGGTACAGCACAAAGGCGTCCGTCGACTGCTCGGGGTGCAACTGCAGTTCTTCGGACAAGGTCACGCCGATGCGTTCGGGCTCCAGCAGCTTCATCATCTTGGCGCGATCCTCCGGATCGGGGCAGGCGCCGTAGCCGAAGGCGAAGCGGGCACCTCGATAGCCGAGCTTGAAGTTGTCCTCGCCGTGCCTTTCTCCGAGAGGTCCCTGATCTCGTCGGCGATGTCGTAGTCGCCGAGGTTGGACAGGTTGCAGCCGAAGGTGTTGGTCTCTACCGCGTCGGCACCGGACTCGAATTAGTTCCGGTGGATGGTTTCCAGCACGTCAGGGCGGGTTTCGTTGAGGATCTCGCTGCAGCACGAGGAGATCAGTGTCGTAAGGGGGCCTGCCAGCGGCAGTCACACACAACAAACATAGTGGCGCTATGCAATTCCCTCAGCCGTTGACAGCGACCGACCGATTGCGCCCGCGATATCCGGCCGGTCAGGAGGCATGCGCTCAGCTAACCCACTCGAGGCCTTAGGCTGACCAGATGACCCCGTCCGATGCCAGCCGAGAGCTGCCTGAACTACACAAGACCGTGGTTGTGGCGGCGTTTGAGGGCTGGAACGACGCGGGCGACGCCGCCAGCGACGCGGTCGGACACCTTGCCGCCATCTGGAACGCGACTCCCATCGTGGAGATCGACGACGAGGCCTACTACGACTATCAGGTGAATCGGCCGGTCATCCGACAGATCGACGGGGTTACCCGGGAGCTGGAGTGGCCAGCGATGCGGATCTCGCACTGCCGCCCACCCGACAGTGACCGCGATGTCGTATTGATGTGCGGGTTGGAACCCAACATGCGCTGGCGCACATTTTGTGCGGAGCTGCTGGCGATCATCGAGAAACTCAACGTCGACACCGTCGTGATCCTCGGGGCCTTGCTGGCCGATACGCCGCATACCCGCCCGGCCCCGGTATCGGGCGCGGCCTACTCGGCCGAGTCGGCGCGGGTCTTCGGTCTGGAAGAAACGCGCTACGAGGGCCCCACCGGCATTGCGGGAGTGTTTCAGTACGCGTGTGTGGCGGCCGGGATCCCGGCGGTGACGTTCTGGGCGGCGGTGCCGCACTACGTATCGCACCCGCCGAACCCCAAGGCCACGGTGGCGCTGTTACGCCGCGTCGAGGACGTGCTCGACATCGAGGTACCGCTGTCGAGCCTGCCCGCCCAAGCCGAGGTGTGGGAGCAAGAGATCACCGAGATGACCTCTGATGACGACGAGCTGGCCGAGTACGTGCAGACGCTGGAGAAGCACGGTGATGAAGCGGTCGAAATGAACGACGCGCTGGGCAAGATCGACGGGGACGCACTGGCCGCCGAATTCGAGCGCTATCTGCGGCGCCGCCGGCCAGGTTTTGGACTCTAGCCCGCCGAGCTCTCGCCGGTCTGTCCCAGGCAGCGCCGCTGCGGCAAACCTAGTTGGACGCAATCGGGCTGTCGGAGTCTGACATCCCCTGGCGCAGCATGGCTATGACGGCGGTGGGCTCACCGGCCAAAGTTGTCTCAACGAATCGGTTGATCAGCGGGCGCCAGGTGAAGCGCAGCCCGGCGCGGCGAATCGAGAGCTGTGAGGACGACGGCGACAGCATCCAGCCGGAGACCGCGCGCGCTTTCCTGCTTCTCCTCGACCGTCGGACGCCAAAGCCGCTCGTAGAAGTCCAGCGCGCGCTCCACCGATGACGTTCTGCGCAGCTGCTCGGACAGCACGTATGCGCCGGCCAGCGCCAGCGAGGCACCCGGCCCGGTCAGCGGCGAGACCGCCGAGCACGCGTCGCCGACCAGGACCACACGGTTGGTGCTCCAGCGCGGCATCTCGACCTGTGCAACCTGCCCGAAGTAGATGTCCCCCGATGGCGGACATCTCTCGAGCACCTCGGGCACCAGCCAGCCCATGCCCGCAAATCGGTCCCGTAGCGCCGCACGGGCGTCGGGAGGCGGTTCGGGATCGGCAGCGCGATAGGCCGCAAAGACCGCCGTCTGGCCATTGCGCAGGGCGTAGAGACCCAGTTGCCGGTCGACGGTGTCGGTGATGACGACGTGATCGCCGGCCGTGTCGTCCATGTCAGAGGCGTCGAAGACGAAGGCCGCGAAATGAAAGCCCAGGTAGCGCAGATATTGCGCTTCGGTGCCGAACGCCAGTGCCCGCACCGTGGAGTGGATCCCGTCGGCGCCGACCAGTAGATCGACATCGAGGCGCGCACCGTCGTCCAGGGTCACCACCGCGCGATCGTCGCCGTGCGTCACCTCCGACACCGAGGTACCGAACCGCAGGTCGACATTGGTCGGAAGGTTGTCCAGGAGGACCTTGTGCAGCTCGGTTCGGGTTATCCGGCACAGCCTGTCTTCGAGTGCCTTGGCGATGCGCCCGTAGGGCAGACCGGCCCGACGTCGGCCCAGCTCATCGACCAGGCCGGTGTCACCGATGGGATAGGAGACGTCTCGAATCGCGTCCAGGATGCCAATCGCATCGGCCGCCTCGTATCCAGCTCCGAACAGGTCGATCATGGCGCCCTGATTCGGCGGACCGGGTGAGCGCTCCACGAGCACGACCTCGGCACCCAGCGCCGACATCCGCTCCGCCAGTGCCAGCCCCGCGATGCCGGCGCCGCAAACAGCCACCCTCACGGCGTCACCGACTTCCTTCTGCGCAGCCCGCGGCTACGGCTTTTCCAAGCCCTGGTTGTAGGCACTGGTGGAGCGCCCGAGCGCCGCCACCTCAGCGTCCATCTTGGGCAGTAGCTCGGCTGTGGTCTTACGGACGGGCAGTTCACCCAGCGGCGTCGAGAGCGCTGGCTTGAGCCAGCGGAACAGTCCCACCCAATCCCTCCAGTAGATACGGGTCTTGCGACCTTCGATGCCCTTGATGAAGGCGGCCGCGCACTTGTTCACCGAGGTGGTCTTGTTCAATGGCCAGGGCAGCCTGGACAGCAGCTCAGCAAACGCGGGCAGGTCGCCCTTGGTGTCACGAACCAAAGCGGTGTCGATCCACGACATGTGCGCCGACCCGACGCTGACGCCACGGTCTGCGACTTCCAGTCGAAGCGCGTTGGCGAAGATCTCGACCGCGGCCTTCGACGCGTTGTAAGGCGCCAGCCCGGGAGATGCCGCGTAGGCGGCCAGCGAAGAGACGATCAGCACGTAGCCGCGGCGTTCGATGACCGCCGGCAAGGTGGCACGCACGGTGTGAAAGACACCCATAACGTTGACGTCGAGCACCCGCTTGAACGCCTCCGGATCCACCTGCAGCACCGAACCGTAGCTGGCGATGCCGGCGTTGGCCATCACGATGTCGATGCCGCCGAATTTCTCGACGGCCTGATCGGCGGCCGCGTCCATGGCGGGCAGACCGCGTACGTCGGCAACCACGGTGAGCACTCGGTCGTCTCCACCGAGTTCGGCCGCAATCGTCGCCAGCTCGGCCTCGCTCAGATCCGTCAGCACCAGTTTGGCGCCCATGTTGTGGAGGCGACGGGCGACCTCTGCCCCAATGCCGCGAGCACCGCCCGTGATGAAGACGACCTTGTCCTGCACCGATGTCATGGCCGAAAACGTACCACCGTGGGCTACAGGACTACCCCCAGCAACGCATCAATGGTGCTGGCCACCAACCTTGGCGTTACCTCGTCATGGCCTCCGTAGTCGAGCGCATCGGTCGCCCAACCATCGAGTGCCGCAATCGCTTTGGGCGTGTTCAGATCGTCGGCCAGATACTGGCGCACCCGGGCCACAACCGCCGCCGCGTCTGGACCGGCCGGCAATGTCGTCGCGGCGCGCCAGCGCTGCAATCGACCGACCGCCTCATCGAGCACCTGCTGCGACCAGAACCGGTCGGCCCGGTAGTGCCCGGCCAGCAGCCCCAGCCGGAGCGCCGCCGGGTTGACTCCCTCGGCACGCAACCCCGATACCAGCACCAGGTTGCCGCGGCTCTTGGACATCTTGTGTCCGTCCCAGCCAATCATGCCGGCGTGTACGTAGTGCCGCGCGAATCGCCGCTCACCCGTGACGCATTCGGCGTGCGCGGCGGTGAATTCGTGGTGCGGGAAGATCAGGTCGCTGCCGCCGCCCTGAACGTCCAGACCGCTGCCCACGCGGCTGAGCGCAATGGCCGCGCATTCGATGTGCCAGCCCGGCCGGCCGGGGCCGAACGGTGACGGCCAACTGGGCTCCCCGGGTCTCGCCGCGCGCCAGAGCAGAGCGTCGAGCGCATCGTTCTTGCCTGGTCTGCCCGGGTCACCGCCAAGCTGCTCGAACAGGCCGAGCATGGTGTCGCGGTCGTAGCCGGACTCGTAGCCGAATTGCAGTGTGGCATCGGAGCGGTAGTAGACGTCGGGATGTTCGCCGTCCAGGACATAGGCGGCGCCGGAAGCGAGCAGTTTCTCAACGAGCTCGATGATTTCGGCAACCACCTCGGTAGCCCCGACGTAGTCGTGGGGCGAGAGGACCCGCAGCGCCGCCATGTCCTCGCGGAAGAGCGCTACCTCCTGGGCGGCCAGGTCACGCCAGTCGACGCCGTCACGGTCGGCTCGCTCGAACAACGGATCGTCGACGTCGGTGACGTTCTGCACGTAGCGCACCTCATGGCCGAGATCCAGCCACAGACGATGGATCAAGTCGAACGCCAGATAAGTCGCGGCGTGGCCCAGATGCGTCGCGTCATAGGGCGTGATCCCGCAGACGTACATGGTGGCCGTGTTTCCCGGCGCCACCGGACGCACTTGCCGGTCAGCGGTGTCGTAGAGCCGGAGTTCCGGCCCACGCCCCGGCACGATGGGAACCGGTGCAGACGACCAAGATTGCATGCCTCGACTCTAGGCTGGGCGACGATGCGGCCCGCGGTGCGGGCCGAGGAGGAGCCCGGCCATCGGGCTCACGCGGGCGACCCAAACCCACCCGCGGCCCGCGGTGCGGGCCGAGGAGGAGCCCGGCCATCGGGCTCACGCTGGGCGACCCGCGTTCCAGCGCGGCCCGGCGATCACGCGCAGCCGGGCAAACGCGGAGATTCTGGCCGCTGGGCATTGCCGAGGGGTTCCGCGCTTGTTCAAAATGGGCTCTGCAAACCCGGAAATTTGTGGTCTGCTGGGTACCGTACGAACAGCTCCGGTTGGCGCCGGCGGCAGGGCTCCGGCGTTGTTGATTAGCAGGCTTGTGAGCTGGGGAATTGTGGATTGAGGAGGTCTAGGCGGCGGTTGGCGGTCAAAGCGGTGATCCGGCAGGCTTCGGCGATGTTGTCGGCGCCGTTGAGGCGGTGCAGATTGATCGCGGTGTTGCGTAGCGTTGCTAGGACCTGTGCGCCGTTTCCGGTATGTGCCCTTTGACGGTCTTCGTCGAAGGTGACGTCGCGTATCCAGTGCAGGCTGTTCTCGATTCCCCAGTGTTGACGCATCCAGGTCATGATCGCGGTAGGGCGGGCGTGCTCGAACGGCAGGCTGCAGATGGCATAGACCACCTCCACGCTGCGCTGGTCGGTGGCGGTGATCAAGCGTTCACGAGTGATCCGGATGATTTGTTTTGCGTAGGGGAAGCCGATTCCTCGTGCAGCGGTGATGATTTGCAGGGTGCGGGTCTCGACACGGCCGTGGCCGCGGGAGTCGTCGGTAGCGGCTGCGGGCACCTCGGCCCAGGGCAGCGCGGTGATACGCGCAAGTATTTTGGCTTGGTTGGACTTGACGATCATCAGGTAGTGCGACTTCAAGGTGGCGCAGATCAACTTCGCGGTGACGACCTGGGTATGCATCGCATCCACGGTGACCAGCCACCGCAAGCTACCCGGCAGCAGCGTGAGCAGGGCACGTACGCAGGGAATTTCATTGCTTTTCTCGGCGACAGCGAGTTGACCGAGCACCAATCGGGCACGGTGGGCGAACACCGACACGAGATGCGTGGCTGTCGCTTTGGCGCGTAAAGCACCACGCAGCATCTTGCCGTCCAACGCAATCGGCACCAATCCACTGGGGTCGCTGCTGGCCACGTGTGCAGTGAAGTAACTGCCCATCCTGGCGTTGAGGTCGGCGGGGTCTAGCCGAGACAAAACAGCACGGAAGGTCTTCTCACTGGGCCGCCGGAACCGGACCCCTAATTGGGCCAACACATCATCGGGAGCGGTGGCCGCCCATGTGGCAAAACCAGCATAGCCGCGCATCCCCGCGGCAGTGGCCAGAACCGCGATCGCCAACAAAGCCATCAGCGAATACCTCCGACCGCGTGGGTCCCTCGGGTCTGGCACCGAGGCCAACACATCGAGAAACTCCGATCCGATGAGCTCGCTGCGCCCACCAGGACTCCAGCGGTCGAACACCTCTGGAACCGACGACACAGGCAATACTGAAACGGTAGGCACGGGCAACTCCAGACCAACGACGAACAGTAACCAACTCGATCGTTCTCCAGATAGCCCGTGCCTACACTCCGGCCCCAATAGCGCGGCACCAAAGATCATCAACCCAGCTCACAAGCCTGCTAATCAACAACGCCGGAGCCCTGGCGCCGGCGGCAAAGGCGGTGGCAGTGATGATGGATACGACAAATCAGGCAAACCCGGCCGAAGCCGACACCCGCGATGAAGTGGTGGTCAAATGTCCGGCCACCGGCGAGATCGTCGGAACCGTCCCAGTCACAACGGTCGATGGCGTTGCGGCGGCGGCGGCACGGCTACGGGCCGCACAACCCGAGTGGCAGCGATTGGGTGTGTCCGGCCGCCCGTGCTGGCTGGGCAGATGGCGCGACTGGATGCTCGACCACCGCGATGATCTGCTGACGCCGCTGCAGCTGGAAACGGGCAAGTCCTGGGGTGACGCGGGTATCGAGATCGCCACCGTGCAGGTCATCAACTACTGGATCGACAACGCCGCAGAGTTTTTGGCCGACCAGCCGGTGCGCCCATACGGCGCAGCCAACGCGGCCAAGAAGCTGACCATTGTCTACGAGCCTTATCCCCTGGTCGGCGTCATCACCCCGTGGAACGGTCCGTTGTCGGTACCGCTGCTCGACGTTCCCGCCGCCCTGTTGGCCGGATGCGCCGTGCTGTCCAAGCCCTCGGAATTCACGCCATTGGCCTGGCAGCACGCGGTGGAGGGGTGGAAGCAGATCGGTGCACCGGACGTGCTCGATGTGGTCTTCGGTTTCGGAGAAACCGGTGCGACCCTCGTCGACGTCGTTGATTACGTGATGTTCACCGGTTCGGTGGGCGCCGGGCGCCGGATCGCCGTCGCCGCGGCCGAACGGTTGATCCCGTGCGGGCTGGAACTTGGCGGCAAAGACGCGATGATCGTCTGCGCGGACGCCGACATCGACAGGGCGGTCGACGGCGCGGTTTGGGGCGGATTCGCCTACACCGGCCAAGTCTGCATTTCGGTGGAACGGATCTATGTCGAGGCCCCGGTATTTGACACGTTCGTGAGCAAATTGGTGGCCAGGACAGCGCAGCTGCGTCAGGGCATGGATGCCGGGCATGACTATTCGTGCGAAATAGGCTCGATGACTACCGCGCAACAACTCGAGATCGTGTCTCGACACGTCGACGACGCGGTCTGCAAGGGCGCGAAGGTTCTCATCGGCGGCAAAACGCGTGATCCCGGCGGGGACGGGTTGTTCTACGAACCGACGGTGCTGGTCGATGTCGACCATGACATGGACTGCATGCGTGAGGAGACATTCGGCCCGACCTTGCCGGTGATGAAGGTGCGCGACGTTGCGGAGGCGATCGAGAAAGCCAACGATTGCCGATTCGGGTTGTCCGGCAGCGTCTGGACACGCGACAAAGCAAAGGCAATTGACATTGCCCGGCGCCTGAATACCGGCACCGTGAACATCAACAATGTGATCACCGGCATCTTTCAAATTGGGGTTCCGATGGCCGGCTGGAAGGAGTCGGGGTTGGGCACCCGCTCCGGCGGCGCCGAAGGCATCCGCAAGTACTGCCACCCCAAGAGCATCGTCGCTGAGCGGGTCGCGATGAAAAAGGAGTTGCTCTGGTACCCCTATAGCCGCAAGAAGGGCAGCTTCGCGGAGAAGGTGGTCAGAATGCTGTCGGCCAGAGACTGGCGGCGTCGACTAGGTCGGTAGGACGGGGCCGATCCAACCGGTAGCGGTTTTACCGCCACACCTGCCGGATGGCATCGAGCAGCACAGGCGCCAGCTCGGGGCGACACATCACGAAATCGGGCAGGTAGGGGTCCAGCTGGTTGTACCGAAGCGGCGACCCATCCAATCGGGATGCGTGCATGCCGGCGGCCATCACCACGCCGGCCGGCGCCGCCGAATCCCATTCCCATTGGCCTCCGGCGTGCAGATAGGCATCGGCTTTGCCCTCGATGAGGGCCATCGCCTTGGCACCGGCCGAACCAATGGCGACTGGTTGGATGGCCAGCGTCCGACTGACGTGATAGAGGATTGCCGGCGGACGGGTGGTGCTGACCGCCACCCGAATGACATCCGGCACCCCGACCGGTGCGGCGTCGGCGGTCACCGTGTCGCTGCGGAAAACGATGTTGCCGCGGGCCGGCAGTGACACGGCAGCATCGGTGATCTCGGGCCTGCCGTTGGCGCGACGCTGCCACAACGCGACATGAACCGCCCAGTCGTCCCGGCCACGCGTGGAGAACTCGCGGGTGCCGTCCAGCGGATCGATGATCCACACCCGATCAGACTTCAGCCGCACCAGGTCGTCGTGAGCTTCCTCACTGAGCACCGCGTCACCAGGCCGCTCCGCCCGTAGCCGCCGTAGCAGCAGGGAGTTCGCCTGGAAGTCACCGGCGTCACCAAGCGCCCATGGATGGTCGAAACCAACCTCTTCCCGCACGGCCAGCAACAATTTCCCAGCGTCCACCGCGAGGTCGGCAGCCAGCTCCGCATCGGTCAGGTGGCGCGCGGGCGGGTGGCTCACCGCACAAGTATCGCCGAGTTGGCACGCGCGCTCATGCCGGACCAAACACGTCGCACCCACAACGGCGATCAGGAACGGTCAAACGCGCCGGATTGGCACGCGCGCTCATGCCGGACCAAACACGTCGCACCCACAACGGCGATCAGGAACGGTCAAACGCGCCGGATTGGCACGCGCGCTCATGCCGGACCAAACACGTCGCACCCACAACGGCGATCAGGAACGGTCAAACGCGCCGGATCGGACTCGCGACAACCTTCTAGAAGGCCGGCCACGGTATTGGGCGGTGGCGGTCCGGTCCAGGCATCACGGGATTGTCCAGCAACATCTCCGCCCGCCTGCCCAGAGCGACAATCTCGGCATGGGTGATCAAGCCCGCCAGCGTCTCGCCCAGCTTCCCACGCAGATCATCGATGAGCCCGGCAACCTTCTGCAGGGTCTGATCATCGATCGGCTTGCCCGCCCAGCCCCACAGCACTGTCCGTAGCTTGTCCTGGACATGCATGCTCACGCCGTGGTCGACCCCGTACACCCGGTCGTCGACGCCACAGAGGATGTGCCCGCCTTTGCGGTCGGCATTGTTGATCAGGACGTCGAACACCGCCATCCGCCGCAACCGGACATCGTCGGCGTGCATCAGGATGACCTCGTCGCCGGAGTAGTCGTACGCGCGAAGGACCGGCAGGTAACCCGGTTGCGGCTTGCCGCAGGGAAACAGGTCGACCAGGTCGGGCCCGGGCCGGGGATCGGTGCCTACCGCGTCACCGGGTTGCTGTACCCGCAGCTGCAGCATCCCGGGCCCGGCGGGTCCGTCTCGAATCACGGTGTAGGGCACGATGTTCCAGCCCAACTGGGCCGAAACGTGATATGCGCTGAGTTCGCGGCCGGCCAGGGTGCCATCGGGAAAGTCCCATAGCGGCTGTTCACCCGAAACCGGCTTGTAGACGCAGTGCACGGTGTTGTCGCCGAGGGTGGATTCGCACAGGAAAGTGGCGTTGCTGGCCGAACGAATACGTCCGAGGACCGTCAGCTCGCCGTCCCGCACTACCTCGCGTTCGTCATTCCTCGGGGTCATCGCTGGACCCGAGCAACACGTCGCGCCGATAGCCATTGGTGCGCGCACAAATATGTCCCTCGGGGTCCAGCGGCTCGTCGCAGAGCGGACACGGCGGGCGCCCCGCCGAGATGACCCGGTTGGACCGGGTGGCGAACTGCCGCGCCGACTCCGGCGTCAGGAAGACCCGCACCGCGTCGGGACCCTCGTCGGTGTCATCGAGCACCACCGAAGCGTCGAACTCCGCGTCGGTGACCGCCAACAATTCGACGACCACGGTCTGGGCTTCCGAGTCCCAGCCCAACCCCATGGTCCCGACCCGAAATTCGGCGTCCACCGGCATGATCAGCGGATTTAGATCGTCAACCTCGGCGGGTTCCGGGGGAACCGGTGTGCCGAACCTGCGGTTGACCTCGAGCAACAACGCGCCGATGCGCTCGGCGAGGACCGCGACCTGCTGCTTCTCCAAGACCACCGACACGACTCGTTTGTCGTGCACCGCCTGGATGTAGAACGTGCGATTTCCGGGCTGACCAACAGTCCCGGCCACGAATCGGTCGGGTGTACGGAATACGTGAATTGCGCGGGCCATGGCACCTCCAAAATACCGTGCAGATGGCGTTGTCGTGGGATTCGCAGGGGGTCCGCACCGCTAAACCACAGCGGTGGGGACCGCTCCCCTAGTCGGTCGAGCCGCCGACCACCGCGTCTCCGGACGGCACGCCACCGACTGACTCAGTCTGAACCTTGTCGGGCTCTTCGTCTGGCTTGTCCGGCGCCGCCTTCGGGGGAAGGCCCGCGCGCAGTCCTGCGGACAGCCGCGCACCGGTGTGGTTGACATGCAGCACGAACGGCCGCAGCTGGGTGTAGCGGATCACGCTCGCCGATGCGGGGTCGGCGGTCACCCGCTGGAAGCTATCCAGGTGCATACCGTAGGCATCGGCCACCACCGCTTTGATGACGTCGCCATGGGTACACGCCAGCCAGAGCGCATCGCCCCCATACTTCTCGGCCAGCCGTCGATCGTGTTCGCGAACGGCGGCCACCGCCCGCGCCTGCACCTGCGCCAAACCCTCGCCGCCCGGGAACACCGCGGCACTGGGGTGCGCCTGGACCACTCGCCACAGCGGCTCGTTGACCAGCTCAGCGATCTTGCGGCCGGTCCAGTCCCCGTAGTCCACCTCGGCGAGTCGCTCTTCGACCAGCGGCTCCAGACACAGCGCATCGGCCAGCGGCTCGACGGTGGTGCGGCACCTCAGTAGCGGGGAGGACACCACCGCACGGACCGGCAGATCGCCGATCCGGTCGATCAGCCCCGAGGCCTGCTGGCGCCCTTTGTCGTCAAGGTCGACCCCCTCGGAACGACCGGCCAGAATGCCTGCGGTGTTCGAAGTGGACCGGCCGTGGCGCAACAGGATGACGGTCATGTCGCCGCGACCGTACCGGTAGCCAGCAGAATCAGCACTACCACGCCAACCACCACCCGGTAGCCGACGAACCAATACATGCTGTGGCGCAGCAGAAACCGCAAGAACCATGACACCGCGGCGAGGCCGACCACAAAAGCGATGAGGGTGGCCACCAATAGCTGCGGACCGGTAGCGCTCATGCCCTCCGTCACGGGGTGGAAGGCATCGGGCAGGGAGAACAACCCGGACGCGAACACCGCCGGTATGGCGAGCAGGAAGCCGAACCGGGCGGCCAACTCACGGTCTAGCCCTAGAAACAGGCCGGCGCTGATGGTCGAGCCGGACCGAGAAACCCCAGGAACCAGCGCCAGGGTCTGGGCAACCCCGACCACCAGGCCATCGCGCCAGGTGAGCTGTTCGACGTGACGGCTCTGGCGGCCCAGGTATTCGGCAAGCGCGATTACCCCAGAGAACACCACCAGCGCCGTGGCCACCACCCACAGGTTTCGCACGCCCGACCGAATCTCGTCCTTGAACAGCAGCCCCAACACACAGATTGGGATGGTTCCGATGATGACGTACCAGCCAAGGCGGTAGTCCGCGTTGCGATGCGACTTAACCACCAGACCGTCGAACCAGGCCCGCAGGATGCGCACGATGTCGCGGGCGAAGTAGACCAGTACGGCGGCTTCGGTGCCCAGCTGGGTGACCGCAGTGAAAGAAGCACCGGCATCGTCGCTGAAGAAAACCCGCGACACCACTGCCAGGTGTCCCGATGAGGAAACCGGCAAGAATTCGGTCAGACCCTGCACGACAGCCAACGAGATGACTTGCCACCAGGACATCGCCGCAACTGCAGACACGACGACGACCGTACCTGGTGCGAGAGCCCGTTATGAGATGTGACTAGTGCGACGCAGGCAGGGCATGCGTGACAGAATCACGCACCGCCGCCGCCAGGCTGCGCTCGTCGGTGAGGTCGATATCGACCAAGCCGCGGACCGACCGTGCGACGACGTCTTCGGCCTGCGGAACCGGCCCGGTCAGACGGGGTCGGTAAATTTCGACAACGAGCGAGCGGTGTTCGATGCGGAAGGAGAAACTGTGGCCATCTCCGACTTGCCCGTACCCACTGGCGAAAATGCCCGTCAACATGTCTTCGATCGCAAACCCTTTGTCTGCGGTATGCCGGTCAGCAGCGACGGTCATGCCCAGGCAATACCTCGTCAGAAATACTTTCCGTGGGCAACATGACGAGATTGGATGCGACAACGTTCCTTAAATTTTCGAGTCCATGGCCGACATTCAGAGGGTAGACGTTGCTGCGAAATCATAGAAAACCACTTCAGCGCTATTTTTACGCACCAGTCATTTTGCTGACCCTGCTGACCCTGTTGACGGGTTGTTCTTCGGGCCCGCTGCAATCGGCGCCGCCCACGATCGAGCCCGCGCGGCCGGCCGTGTCTCCGCCGATTTCTCAGCCTCCGGCAGGTGTGGTTCGGCCGCTGGGCGGGCATCCGCAGGCGGCGGTGTATGACGTCGACTCCGGCAGGTTGGCCGTTCTGAGCCCGGGTTCGGACGCATCGGCGCCGGCCAGCATCAGCGTGTTCGCGAAGGAGCAAACCCCAGCTCGACCAATCACACTTCCCGGGCCCGCAACCGGGTTGACCGGTGACGGCCACGGCAAGGCCTACGCGTCTGCCCGTGGCGGCTACTTCGTGGTGGACCTGCCCAGTGGGGGCGTATCGCAGGTCAACGTGGCCGATTCGGCAGACACCGAATTCACCGCGATCGCACGCCGGATGGACGGGAAGCTGGTTTTGGGCACCGCCGACGGCGCCCTGTACACCCTGGCCTCACCGCAAACCCCCGCCTCCGCCGGCACCGCCCAGGTCCTCAGCCGGATCAAGATCTTCGCCCGCGTCGATGCGGTCGTTACGCAAGGAAACACAGCCGTCGTGTTGGACCGCGGACAGACTTCGGTGACGACGATCGACGCCGACGGGCGCGCCGAACAGGCACTACGCGCCGGTGAGGGGGCGACCACCATGGCCGCCGACTCGCTGGGGCGAGTGCTGGTCGCAGATACCCGTGGCGGCCAATTGCTGGTGTATGGCGTTGACCCGCTGATCCTGCGCCAGGCCTACCCGGTGCCACAGGACCCGTACGGGCTAGCGGGGTCGAATCAACTGGCCTGGGTGTCCCAGACCGCGGCGAACCTCGTTATTGGTTACGATCTCAGCACCGGAATACCCGTGGAAAAGGTGCGTTACCCAACCGTGCAGCAACCCAACTCGTTGGCCTTTGACGAAGCGTCAGGCACCTTATTCGTCGTGTCCGGGTCAGGCGCTGGGGTACACGTCATCGAGCATGCGGCAGGTGTCCCTTGACCAGCAGTTCCGTGTCGCGGCGGGGCCAGTTGCCCGCCGGCTGGGCCACCGACATGTCGGACGAGTATGAGTGGGCGCCACTGCGCCTGCCGCCGGAAGTGACCAGGCTCAGCGCATCCACCCGGCTGTCCATCGAGGCCGAGTATCGCGGCTGGGAGCTGACCCGGGTGCGCCTCTACACCGACGGCAGCAGACGTGTGTTGTTGCGTCGCAAGAAGTCTCGTCTGGATAGCCCGATGCCCGACCAGTCGGAACTGTGACGGTGGCCAACCCGCACCAGGACGGGTCTCGAATGTACTGCTTGCTGCGTAGGCTGCTGTTCCTGCTGCCGCCCGAGCGGGTGCACAAGTTGGTTTTTGCCGTGCTGCGCGGTGCCACCGCGGCCACACCGGTACGGCGGATGTTGACGCGATGGCTGGGCCCGACCGACCCGGTGCTGGCTTCTACCGTGTTTGGGGTGCGATTTCCCGGCCCGCTCGGACTGGCCGCGGGGTTCGACAAGGACGGCACCGGACTGGACACCTGGGCCGCGATGGGCTTCGGCTATGCCGAAGTCGGCACGGTCACCGCGCACCCGCAGCCCGGTAACCCGGCCCCACGGCTGTTCCGGTTGCCCGAGGACCGAGCGCTGCTCAACCGGATGGGATTCAACAACCACGGCGCGGGCGCACTCGCAATCCGGCTGGCCCGCCACCATCCCGAAGTACCCGTCGGGGTCAACATCGGCAAGACCAAGACCACCCCGGCCGACCAGGCGGTTGACGATTACCGGGCCAGCGCCAGACTGGTCGGCCCGCTGGCGTCCTACCTGGTGGTCAACGTCAGCTCCCCGAACACACCGGGATTGCGGGATTTGCAGGCGGTGGAGTCACTACGGCCCATCCTGGCCGCCGTGCTGGCCGAAACGTCGACACCGGTACTGGTGAAGATTGCGCCCGACCTCTCCGATTCCGACGTCGACGAGGTCGCCGACTTGGCCGTCGAGCTTGGCCTGGCCGGCATCGTTGCGACCAACACCACCGTGTCGCGCGATGGGTTGCTGACCCCTGGCGTCGGCCAACTCGGCGCGGGCGGCATTTCCGGGCCGCCGGTGGCAGAGCGCTCACTCGAGGTGTTGCGCCGGCTCTATCAGCGCGTCGGCGATCGACTGACCCTGATCAGTGTGGGCGGCATCGAAACCGCCGAGGATGCCTGGGACCGAATTACCGCCGGTGCATCGTTGCTGCAGGGCTATACCGGCTTCATCTACGGCGGGGGCCTGTGGTCCAAGCACATTCACGACGGCATCGCCCGCCGGCTGCACCAGGGCGGTTTCGGCTCACTGCACGAAGCGGTCGGCTCCAACGCCGCCGAGCGGGGACGCCCGCCCAGTTAGGAGCGACAGGCTTACGCCGCCCCGTGACCCTCGTCGTCATCGTCGGCGCTGTCGCGGAGCAGTTTTTCCGGGTGGTGGTAGCTGTTGGTTCTTGGCTGTCCGTGGTCGAGGTGCGGCGGTGGGAGCCATTCGGTATCGCCGTGAGCGTTCTTGCGGGTGCGCCAGCCTTGCTCGAGCAATTTGTGATCCGGGCCGCAGGCCAGGGTGAGTTGGTTGATATCGGTGCGCCCGCTGATGGCCCATGCGGCGACATGATGCACCTCGCACTGATAGCCCGCCACGTCACAGCCCGGGCGGGTGCAACCACGATCTTTGGCGTAAAGAACGATCCGCTGCCCCGGTGTGGCCAACCGTTTGGCGTGATAGAGCCCGATCGCCTCACCCCGATCAAACACCGCCAGATAGTGATGCGCGTGACGAGCCAACCGGATCACATCCGACATCGGCAGCAACGTGCCCCCACCGGTCAGCCCCCTGCCCGCGGCGGCCTCCAACTCCTTCAGCGTGGTCGACACGATGATCGACGCCGGCAACCCGTTATGCTGCCCCAGTTCTCCCGACGCCAACACCGCCCGCAACGCCGCATTGAACCCGTCATGTTGACGTTGACTCACACTGCGACTGTCACGATCAGCGGCGTCGCGCGACACCGGCCCATCCACCACCGCGGCCTCGTCCTCGGGGTTACACATCCCCGGTGCGGCCAGCTTGGCCCACACCGCCTCCAACCCAGCGCGCGCCTCCGGGGTCAGCCACCCGCTAATGCGCGACATCCCGTCCAACCCCTGCCTACCCAGGCTCAGGCCACGCCGCCGCGCCCGGTCCTCATCGCTATGGCGACCATCAGGATTGAGGCAATCCATCAACCGCCCCGCCAACCTGGCCAACTGATCAGGACGAAACTGGGTAGCCAGCTTCGCCAGATGAGCCTCGGCCCTGTCCCGGGTCCCCACGTCGACGCCAGCAGGTAGCTGCCGAAAGAAGTCACGAATCACCCGGACGTGACCCTCCCCCACGACCCCCTGCCGCAAAGCCGCGGCCGTGGCCGTCAACACCGGCCCCACCGGCTGACCGCTCAACGCGCGCCGCGGCCCCACCTCGGCAGCCTCAGCCACCCGGCGACCCGCCTCGCTGCGGGTGATCCGCAACCGACTGGCCACCACCGCCGCCAGTCGCCCACCCAACTCCGCCTCACCAGCCTGCTCATCAAGCTGGTTGAGCAACGCATACTGGGCCGCCGGCAACCGACGCGCCACCACCTCCAACCGCTCCAACACCCGCAACCGCTCCGGAGTGGTCAACGCCTCGAACGACACCTCAACCAACGCATCGACCGCACGATCGAGCCGGTCCAGCGTCGCGACCACCGACTCCCGATCCGAACATCCATTCGAATTCATGTTCGAATACTATCGGCGCACACCGGCAGAACTGCCACACCGGCATTCATGCCGATCAGGCGGCCGGATCAAGGACGGCGTAGTCTACCCGACCCGAAACCGCCGTGCCCGCGCGGGCCGTGACGGCTATGTCTGTTCGTAGGTCCCGTGGATGACCGCGCGCGCGATTGCGTGCTGGAACAGGTTGAACCCCAGGAAAGCAGGGCTGGCATCCTCGCTGAGTTCGAGCTTGTCGACGTCGACCGCATGCACCGCGACGTAGTAGCGGTGCACACCGTGCCCGGCTGGCGGCGCGGCGCCGATGTAGCGCCGCATGCCCGCGTCGTTTACCAGGGCGAGCGCACCCCCCGGTAGTTCGCGGCCGTCGCCGGCCCCGGCAGGCAATTCGGTGACGTCGGCGGGCAGGTTGGCCACCGCCCAATGCCAGAACCCGGACAGGGTGGGGGCATCGGGGTCATAGACGGTGACCGCGAAGCTGCGCGTCCCTTCGGGGAATCCCGACCAGCTCAGTTGCGGGCTGACATCCTCCCCGCCCGCTCCCATGATTCCGCTGACTTGTGGTGTGGCAAGCGGCTGCCCGTCGGTGATCGAAGCCGAGGTCAGGCTGAATGAAGGCAGTTTGGGTAGCGCGTCGTACGGGTCTGGCGATGTCATGGTCAGTCCTCTCCTGTGCTTTCCGACTAGCAGTGTGTCAGGAAGTGTGTCAGTACCTCGGTGCCGAACCTGAGCGCGTCGATGGGCACCCGCTCATCGACACCGTGGAACAGCGCGGCGAAATCCAGTTCCGGCGGCAACCGCAGCGGGCTGAAGCCAAAGCAGCGAATACCCAAGCGAGCGAAGGCTTTCGCATCGGTCCCACCGGACAGCATGTAGGGAACCGTTCGGCCGTCGGGATCGACCGACAGCACCGCGGCATTCATGGCATCGACAAGGTCCCCGTCAAAGCTGGTCTCATAGGACGCCAACTCGCTTATCCACTCCCGGCTCACATCGGGGCCGATCAGCTCGTCGACTTCGGCCTCGAATGCCGCCTGACGGCCTGGCAGGACGCGACAGTCCACCACCGCCTCCGCCGTCGCCGGGATGACGTTCGCCTTGTACCCGGCTTTGAGCATGGTCGGATTCGCGGTATCGCGCAGCACCGCCTTGAGCATGCGAGCGATCGGGCCGAGTTTGTCCAGAGTCCCTTCCAGGTCCGGTGAGTCGGGGTCGAGTTCGAGCCCGGTCTCCTCGCTCACCGCGTGGAGAAACTGGGCGACGGTGTCGGTGATCACGAGCGGAAACTGGTGACGGCCCAGCCGGGCTACCGCCTCGGCGACCGTGGTGACTGCGTTGTGGTCGTGCACCATGGAGCCGTGGCCCGCCCTCCCCTGGGCCGTCAAGCGCATCCACAGGATTCCCTTTTCGGCGGTCTCGACCAGGTACAGCCGGCGTTCACCCCCGTCCCGGCGCGGGACGGTCACGGAAAAGCCGCCAACCTCGCCGACCGCCTCGGTGACACCGTCGAATAGATCTGGGCGGTTATCGACGAGCCAGTGCGCACCGAAGTGGCCACCGTGCTCCTCGTCGGCGAGGAAGGCAAAAACCAGGTCGCGAGGTGGCACGATCCCGGCTCGGCGGAAGTGCCGGGCAACCACGATCATCATCCCGACCATGTCCTTCATGTCGACCGCGCCGCGGCCCCAGACATAACCGTCTTCGATCGCGCCGGAAAACGGGTGCACGCTCCAATCGGCGGCCTCGGCCGGCACCACGTCCAGATGGCCGTGGATCAGCAAGGCGCCCCGGGAGCTGTCCGCGCCCCGAAGGCGAGCGAACACGTTGCCCCGGCCCGGTGCGCCGGACTCCACGTATTCGGTCTGGTACCCGACCTCTGCGAGTTGTTCGGCTACCCAGCGGGCGCACTCCGCCTCGCCCTTGGTGGTCTCAGGTTCGCCGGTGTTGGTGGTGTCGAACCGAATCAATCTGCTGACAACCTCGGCAACGTCATCGCGCGAGTCGGTTGAAGTCCCGGTCTCCCCATTCTTTTGGGTCACAGTCACCTTTCCTACCACCCTCGGCCCAGCCGCTGACGCCCCCCGCACATTCAGGTTGCCGCAACCCCACCAACGGGTCGACGTCCGGCCAAGGTGGGTCCAGCCGCACCCATCCGATAGCCTTAGCTGCCGACCGATGCGGTTGGTTTGTCCGAGTGGCGGAAATGGCAGACGCGCTAGCTTGAGGTGCTAGTGCCCTACTAATGGGCGTGGGGGTTCAAGTCCCCCCTCGGACACATCCGGCGACACGACTCAAGTCGGCCGTCACCTTGACCCGTCCCAGGTAGGGGTCGTAGTCAAAGACGCAAACCTAGGCTTGCCTACGCCTGTGCGCGTTCCGCCCCGGTCGCGGCACCGAGCACGGCTGACAGCCCACCCAGTTCCTCGACTAATTCGCTGATCTGTGCGGCGGACATGACACGGGGCCGCTCCACTTGCTCAAGACGGGCCTTCAGCTCGTCACGCTCGGCGGTGCGGCGATGCAATGCGGCGGTCAAGTCCTCCACGGCCACGCCAGACTCCACGGCGGTAACCAAAGCAGCAACCTGGGCATTCGCCTCGCGAAGCTGGCGTTGCATGCCGGCGTAGCCAGTACCGGCTGCCGGGTCGACGTCCTGCCCGCGGCGAGGTCTTCCGGATTGGCCAAGGTGGCGATCCATTCATCAAGTCGCGCAGTCACCTCGTCTTCACGAACGATCAACTGACCAGCGAACACATTGGTACGAGCGTTAGCGTGAGACACAAGGACCTCCTACGGGTGCATGCAGACACATCCACCCCGTCAGGAGGCCCTCCCACTTTCAAGCAGCACGCCGTTAACAACCTCCCGGATCACGACAACTTGGAGACACGACGCTTCGGGCCTCCGCTTCCACGGCAGCGAACGGCTTTGTCCCACATCGAAGTAATCACCGATGAGGACCCCGCCATGCGGAGTGACCAGGTCGATGGCCCGCCGTTTCTGCCAGATTCGACTCGCCTCTGGGGCTTGAGCGTCCTCCGTGCTCACTCGGCCGTAGAAGGCGAACCGCCGACTCACGCCACTCCCCTCGCTGATCCAAGCATCCGGTCCCGTACAGCCAGTATGACCTGCATCAGCGCACGGTCGGCGTCCTGCGGAAGGCAATAGTTCTCGGGTACAACCATTTCAACATCTCCGTTCGACACGGCCGATGCGTCGATTCGACTGTCACAATCGGTGCTAGCACCCGCTGCTCGGGAATTGTCAGCCATCGCCGCCGTTGGGCGGATCTGTCTGTTGGCTGGGACTTTGGCGACGGGCTTCCACCAGGCCTACGCGGCGGGTATGGATGCGTTGCAGGGCAGCGGCGTAAATGAGGGTGCGGTCGCCGGGGCTGGTGGGGCCGGCATGGTCAAACTCCCACGCCACCAGCTCATCGCCATCGGCAGAGCCGAAATCGAGCACAACGTCTCTCGCGTAGCCCGCAGCCGTTCACTAGAGCGGCCGGCCGGGACATCCGTGCGCCGACCCGCTCTGGGCAAGGCGTTCGGCGGTCAACGTACCGGAGAAGCCGGTGGCGCCGTATACGACAATGCCGAACTCGCGCTCAGCTGGGTTCATCGGGACGCCGCGAAATCCTTAGTGAAGCAGTACATCCGGTACGAGAGTTCCCCGCCTTCCAGGTAGCGGGACAGCTGCCTACCTACCGCGCGGTCCGCGAAACGCAGGAAGGCTGGCAGATTGCGATCGGCCAGCACCCGTGACGTGTGTGAATTCTTCTCGATACCGCGCACCACCTCCGCATTGATTTCCCGTTGCGAGAGTTGCCGCAGCGGGCTGCCGGCCAGGTCAGCCTCCCATTCGACGATCTCATGCTAGGGCGCAGGTCGGTGTACAGGAGATATCCTCCCGGGCGCAGGACGCGCACTACCTCGGCGAGGAAACGACTAAAGTGCGGGTAGCAATGCGAGGCTTCGACATTGAGTACCACGTCGAAGGATTCGTCCTCGAAGGGCAGGTTTTCGGCGTCGCCCCGCACGAAATCCAAACCAGGGAGGTTGTGTCGTCGCTGGCACAGCTTGATGCCGGCCCGGTTCAAGTCCAGCCCCGTGTAGGAGGCCAGATGCAGGGTGCGCG
Organism: Mycobacterium ulcerans subsp. shinshuense; assembly: GCF_002355775.1. Taxonomy (NCBI): domain Bacteria; kingdom Bacillati; phylum Actinomycetota; class Actinomycetes; order Mycobacteriales; family Mycobacteriaceae; genus Mycobacterium; species Mycobacterium ulcerans. Next base: position 3,027,813 of record NZ_AP017624.1, read on the forward strand.
TGAGGCAGGAGGCTCCGCCGCCGTGGCCGCAACTGACCTCCAAGACCCGTTTGCCGCTAAGCTCCACGTGGGTGGCCGTGCGGTGGTACATGTTGATGTGGTCTCGGTTGGGCTCGTCGGATACCTCCAACGTCAGGTCTATCGGCGGATCTTCCTCATAGGCCCAATTGAGGAATGCAATTTTGTCGGCACCGAGCCCGCGCGTCATCAACGGGTACCAGTACCGCCAAACTCTCTTGTAGATCGAGATGCTTCCCAAGCGGGCGAGGAGGCGGTGGGCGGGGCTCAGGGCTCCGGCGTTGTTGATTAGCAGGCTTGTGAGCTGGGGAATTGTGGATTGAGGAGGTCTAGGCGGCGGTTGGCGGTCAAAGCGGTGATCCGGCAGGCTTCGGCGATGTTGTCGGCGCCGTTGAGGCGGTGCAGATTGATCGCGGTGTTGCGTAGCGTTGCTAGGACCTGTGCGCCGTTTCCGGTATGTGCCCTTTGACGGTCTTCGTCGAAGGTGACGTCGCGTATCCAGTGCAGGCTGTTCTCGATTCCCCAGTGTTGACGCATCCAGGTCATGATCGCGGTAGGGCGGGCGTGCTCGAACGGCAGGCTGCAGATGGCATAGACCACCTCCACGCTGCGCTGGTCGGTGGCGGTGATCAAGCGTTCACGAGTGATCCGAATGATTTGTTTTGCGTAGGGGAAGCCGATTCCTCGTGCAGCGGTGATGATTTGCAGGGTGCGGGTCTCGACACGGCCGTGGCCGCGGGAGTCGTCGGTAGCGGCTGCGGGCACCTCGGCCCAGGGCAGCGCGGTGATACGCGCAAGTATTTTGGCTTGGTTGGACTTGACGATCATCAGGTAGTGCGACTTCAAGGTGGCGCAGATCAACTTCGCGGTGACGACCTGGGTATGCATCGCATCCACGGTGACCAGCCACCGCAAGCTACCCGGCAGCAGCGTGAGCAGGGCACGTACGCAGGGAATTTCATTGCTTTTCTCGGCGACAGCGAGTTGACCGAGCACCAATCGGGCACGGTGGGCGAACACCGACACGAGATGCGTGGCTGTCGCTTTGGCGCGTAAAGCACCACGCAGCATCTTGCCGTCCAACGCGATCGGCACCAATCCACTGGGGTCGCTGCTGGCCACGTGTGCAGTGAAGTAACTGCCCATCCTGGCGTTGAGGTCGGCGGGGTCTAGCCGAGACAAAACAGCACGGAAGGTCTTCTCACTGGGCCGCCGGAACCGGACCCCTAATTGGGCCAACACATCATCGGGAGCGGTGGCCGCCCATGTGGCAAAACCAGCATAGCCGCGCATCCCCGCGGCAGTGGCCAGAACCGCGATCGCCAACAAAGCCATCAGCGAATACCTCCGACCGCGTGGGTCCCTCGGGTCTGGCACCGAGGCCAACACATCGAGAAACTCCGATCCGATGAGCTCGCTGCGCTCACCAGGACTCCAGCGGTCGAACACCTCTGGAACCGACGACACAGGCAATACTGAAACGGTAGGCACGGGCAACTCCAGACCAACGACGAACAGTAACCAACTCGATCGTTCTCCAGATAGCCCGTGCCTACACTCCGGCCCCAATAGTGCGGCACCAAAGATCATCAACCCAGCTCACAAGCCTGCTAATCAACAACGCCGGAGCCCTGGGGGTGCGGCGCACGTATGGGCCGATTATCGAACTAGCCAGTCCGCCATATGATTCGGCCTCCATTATCGGATCAGGCTTGCGGCCGCACCGGCCGTGCCCGAGCGGGTCGGGTCCGTACATTGATCGGCCACCAGAACCACCGGCCGAGCAGCGCCGCGATGGAGGGCACCATGAACGACCGCACGATCAGCGTGTCAAACAGCAGGCCGAGCCCGATGAACGTCCCGATCTGACCGATGGTGCGCAGATCACTGACCACCATCGAAGTCATCGTAAAGGCGAATACCAGACCTGCCGCAGTCACTACACTGCCTGCTCCACCCATTGCGCGGATGATCCCCGTCTTCAGCCCGGCCGGAATCTCCTCTTTGAACCTGGCCACCATCATCAGGTTGTAGTCCGCGCCGACCGCCAACAGGATGATGACAGCCATCGACATCACCATCCACTGCAGCGGCAGACCCACGATGTACTGCCACAGTAGAACCGAGAGTCCAACGGATGCGCCCAGCGATAGCAGCACCGTGCCCACGATCACCATCGCGGCGACCAGACTCCTCGTGATCAACAGCATGATCGCGAAAATCAGGCAGACCGTGGCGATCACCGCGATTACAAGATCGTATCGAGTACCTTCCGACAGGTCGTGGTAGACCGAGGCAGTTCCGCCCAGTGACACCTTGGCATTCTCCAGCGGGGTTCCCTTGAGCGCCTCGATCGCCGCCAATTTGATCGGATCCACCCGCGATATCCCTTCTGCCGACGCCGGATCACCGCGGTGCGAGATGATCATCCGCAACGACTTGCCGTCCGGCGAGATGAACAGATCCATCGCGCGCCGGAAGTCGGGATTGTCGAAGACCTCAGACGGCAGGTAGAAGGAGTCGTCGTTGCGCGCCGCGTCGAAAGCCTTACCCATTTCGGCTGCGCCGTGGCTCAATTCGTCCATCTGGCGGTACATGCCGGACATGGTGCTGTGCATCGTCAGCATCATCTGCTGCATGCTCTCCATGGTTGCGATCATGGGGGGGAACTGCGCGATCATCTCCGGTATCAGGGCGTTCAAGTCGGTCATACCCTTGATCATCCGATCCATCTGGTCGGTCATCGCGTCGATCCCGTCGACGGAATCGGACACCGACCGCAGAGCCCAGCACACCGGGATGTCGAAGCAGTGCGGCTCCCAGTGGAAGTAGTTGCGGATCGGTCGGAAGAAATCCTCGAAATCCGCCAAACTGTCCCGCGCGTCGCGAACGGCGGTCTGCATGTCATCCATGTCGACGACGAGACCGTCGCCCACTCCGGCCATTCGGGACATCGAAGCCTGCATCCGCTTCATGATCGCCACCGTGTTGCCCAACGACTCGGCCTGAGCTTTCATATCGTCGATGCGGTCAAACATTAACTTCATGTTCTGTTGTAGACCGACGCCCTGAATACTCATCATGATGGGTATCGAGGTGTGCTGGATCGGTGCACCATCCGGCCGGGTGATCGCCTGCACCCGCGCAACACCTGGCACGCGGAAAATGGCTTTGGCGAGCTTGTCGATCACCAAGAAGTCAGCCGGGTTGCGCAGGTCGTGGTCAGCCTCAACCAGCAGAACCTCAGGATTCATCCGGGCCGCCGAGAAGTGCTGCTCGGCGGCCGCATAGCCCGCATTGGCCTCGATGTCGCCGGGGATGTATCGGCGATCGTTGTAGCTGGGTTGGTAGAACGGCAGTGCTATCAGTCCGACCAGGACCGCCGCCAGTGACGCGAGCAGAATCGGTGCGGGCCACCGCACCACCGCGGTTCCGATGCGACGCCAGAAGCGAATTCGTATGGCACGCTTGGGCTCCAGCAGGCCGAACCGACTGGCGACGGTGACCGCAGCCGGGCCCAGGGTCAACGCAACACTCAAGGCCACCAGCATGGCTACTGCGGTCGGCACGCCGAGGCTCTGCAAATACGGCATTCGGGTCAGGCACATACACAACGCGGCGCCGGCGATCGTCAGCCCCGAAGCCAACACAACGTGCGCAGTGCCGTGCCACATCTCGTAGTACGCCGATTCGCGGCCGACCCCCGCGGCGCGCGCTTCCTGGTAGCGGCCGATCAAAAAGATCGCGTAGTCGGTCCCGGTCGCGATAGCCATGGCGACCACGAGGTTGACCGCGAACGTTGACAGCTCGACGACCCCGAGATAGCCGATCACGGCGGCGACACCGGTCGCCGCCGACAGCTGAATACCGACCACACCGAGCAGCACCAGAACGGTTGGGACCGACCGGAAGAAGAACAACATCAGCACGATGATCACCGTGAACGTAGCAATCTTGATCGTTCTGACCGTGCGTTCAGCAGAGTGGATCAGGTCCGCCTGCAGTGCCGCCGGACCGGTGACATACACCTTCACACCGGGCGGCGGCGGGCGCGCATCCACAGCCGCCCACACCGCCCCGACCGACTCGTTGGCCAGTGTGTCGCCGATGTTCCCGGAGAGGTACAACTGAAGGTAGGCGGCCTTGCCGTCCGGGCTCTGAGCGCTGCCTTCGGTCAGCGGATCACCCCAGAAGTCCTGGACATTCTGGACGTGGGCGGTATCGGCCCGCAGTCGCGTCACCAGGTCGTCGTAGTACTCGTGAGCATCGGCCCCCAGCGGTTGTCGACCCTCCAGGAGGATCAGCGCGACGCTGTCGGACCTGGACTCGCCGAACACCCGGCCCATCTCCTTTATCGCCTGCAGTGACGGGGCGCCGGCGGGATTCATCGACACCGAGTTATCGGCCGCGACTTGTTGAAGCGAAGGAACCAGGATGTTGATGAGGACGATGATCGCCAGCCAACCCAACATGATCGGGATCGCCAGGCGACGGATCCAGCGCGCCAGCAATGCGGGCTCGGTGCGCACCTCTCGCGACGATGGGCGAAACACCCGGGTGGTCTCACGCGGACTTCGCAATGCAATACACGTATGCACTCACGGCGCTGGAGGTCCGTTCATCCTTGACCTCGCCGTCAGACGAGATACGGCAGCCGAGGAAATCGCTGTTTCCCTGCGCGATGATGTTGGCCACCATCGACGGTGCGTCCGTTTCGACCTCAATCGACCAGGGCAGTGCGACGTCGTTGAGCTGCTGAGCTTCGCCGGCCGGTTCCATGTAGTTGATGTCGGCGATGGTGCCTGGTGCGCCGAAGATCTCGTATCGCACGCGCTTGGGGCCCGAGCTGCTGACGCTACCCGCGGGCGTGCTATCAGCGTAGGTCGGCAGCTGCTGCGAGCCGAACATCTCGCGAACCCGCGACACCGCGAAACCACCGACGGCAAACACCACCGCCAGCACCAGCGGCAACCACGCTCGTTTCAGAACGGTGACGATCTCAGTACCCCCCCCAGGGCTCCGGCGTTGTTGATTAGCAGGCTTGTGAGCTGGGTTGATGATCTTTGGTGCCGCGCTATTGGGGCCGGAGTGTAGGCACGGGCTATCTGGAGAACGATCGAGTTGGTTACTGTTCGTCGTTGGTCTGGAGTTGCCCGTGCCTACCGTTTCAGTATTGCCTGTGTCGTCGGTTCCAGAGGTGTTCGACCGCTGGAGTCCTGGTGAGCGCAGCGAGCTCATCGGATCGGAGTTTCTCGATGTGTTGGCCTCGGTGCCAGACCCGAGGGACCCACGCGGTCGGAGGTATTCGCTGATGGCTTTGTTGGCGATCGCGGTTCTGGCCACTGCCGCGGGGATGCGCGGCTATGCTGGTTTTGCCACATGGGCGGCCACCGCTCCCGATGATGTGTTGGCCCAATTAGGGGTCCGGTTCCGGCGGCCCAGTGAGAAGACCTTCCGCGCTGTTTTGTCTCGGCTAGACCCCGCCGACCTCAACGCCAGGATGGGCAGTTACTTCACTGCACACGTGGCCAGCAGCGACCCCAGCGGATTGGTGCCGATCGCGTTGGACGGCAAGATGCTGCGTGGTGCTTTACGCGCCAAAGCGACAGCCACGCATCTCGTGTCGGTGTTCGCCCACCGTGCCCGATTGGTGCTCGGTCAACTCGCTGTCGCCGAGAAAAGCAATGAAATTCCCTGCGTACGTGCCCTGCTCACGCTGCTGCCGGGTAGCTTGCGGTGGCTGGTCACCGTGGATGCGATGCATACCCAGGTCGTCACCGCGAAGTTGATCTGCGCCACCTTGAAGTCGCACTACCTGATGATCGTCAAGTCCAACCAAGCCAAAATACTTGCGCGTATCACCGCGCTGCCCTGGGCCGAGGTGCCCGCAGCCGCTACCGACGACTCCCGCGGCCACGGCCGTGTCGAGACCCGCACCCTGCAAATCATCACCGCTGCACGAGGAATCGGCTTCCCCTACGCAAAACAAATCATCCGGATCACTCGTGAACGCTTGATCACCGCCACCGACCAGCGCAGCGTGGAGGTGGTCTATGCCATCTGCAGCCTGCCGTTCGAGCACGCCCGCCCTACCGCGATCATGACCTGGATGCGTCAACACTGGGGAATCGAGAACAGCCTGCACTGGATACGCGACGTCACCTTCGACGAAGACCGTCAAAGGGCACATACCGGAAACGGCGCACAGGTCCTAGCAACGCTACGCAACACCGCGATCAATCTGCACCGCCTCAACGGCGCCGACAACATCGCCGAAGCCTGCCGGATCACCGCTTTGACCGCCAACCGCCGCCTAGACCTCCTCAATCCACAATTCCCCAGCTCACAAGCCTGTTAATCAACAACGCCGGAGCCCTGGGCGCGGATCCGCGCCACCAACCGCGTCACCGACAGCGAATGCCCACCCAGATCGAAAAACCTGTCATCAATGCCCACCTGAGCGACGCCGAGGACCTCGGCGAACAAGCCCGCCAACACTGCTTCACGCTCATCACGCGGCCCGCGGTAGGCCGCCGTGCTGGTGAACTGCGGAGCCGGCAGCGCACGCCGATCCAATTTGCCGTTCGCCGTCAACGGCAACCCCTCCACCACCATCACCGCCGCCGGCACCATGTACTCCGGCAACCGCTCCCCCACCCACAGACGCACCTCGTTGGCCAACTCGATCGCCGAGGGGTCATTGACGTAACCGGCCAAAGAACCGATCGGCGCGCCGGGCAGATACAGATCCGACAACGCGGGCACTGGTTGAGCATCAAGCGAATCGATGAGCAACACGTCCATCAGACCGGGAGTCGAGGAGAAGGTGACCGCGACGCTGTATCCGGTTTCTTGCCCAAGCTGGTGCAAGTGATGTGGCAACACCGCATCAGATGGGGAAGGGTCTGCACCTATCTGGCTGACCAGCACGCGGTCGCCGGCCTGGGCCAGCGCGTGAGCCATCGCCACATCCGGCCACACCGCCTCGTGGGGTATCCCGCTAACCCGCAACCCCGCCGGGCGGTGCTCCTGCAAATACTCACCCAGCGCAGCCGGACCGCCAAACCGTTGCCACGGCAGCGCCGAAAGACCCGCCAACGACCGAACCCCTACCGGCCCTTTACGCAGCACCACCTCATAGCGGTAACAGCTGAGCTCGTTGACCGCCTGCATCCGCTTGAGCTGTATGTCCACCGCCGCGATATCGGGCAGATACTGCGGCAACCCGGTAAAGAACTCCGGCGCCAACAACAACTCTTGCTCGCCAAGCATCTCCCTGCGAACCCGCTCACGCATCACCGCGGCAGCATCGTTGACCCCGCCGGTTCCGGTGCACAGCACCTTGGTGGTAAACGCCCTCAACAACCCCAGATTGCGCACATCACCGATAAACAACGCCCCGCCCGGCGCCAACAACCGCATCACCACGGCCAACACATCAAGCAGATAACCCGCGCTCGGGAAGTACTGGATCACCGAGTTGAGCACCACCACATCGAAATGGCCCGCCGGCAACCCCTCGGCGCTATCGGCCGGCTGCACCCGTAACCGCACCCGATCACCCCACGGCCGCGACGCCACCGCCGCCCGCAACATCTCAATCGTCGACGCAGAAAAGTCGGTACCCCAATACTCCACACAGTCGGGGGCAAGCTGGGTCAGCAACAACCCCGTACCGACACCGATCTCCAATACCCGCCCCGGACGCAACCCCGCGATCCGCTCCACCGCGGCCGCGCGCCATTCACCCATCTGTTCCAGCGGGATCGGCGCCCCGGTATAACTGCTAACCCAGCTCCGGAAATCCTCCCCCAACACCGCCGGCACCTGCGACGTCAACCCCGAATACACCCCGCCATACACCTGTGCCCACTGCTGCACCAGCCCAGCCTCTCGCGCCGCGTCACGCGCGAGCGTCACCTCCCGATCGGGCACGATATAGCCCACCAACTGCTTCTCACTGATGCCTTCAAGACCACCCGAGGTGCTGTAGGCGGCGACCGCTGCCTGGGCCACCCGCGGATGAGCCGCCAGCACCGCCTCGACCTCACCCGGTTCAATCCGAAACCCGCGGATCTTGACCTGATCATCGGCGCGGCCCACAAACTCCAACACCCCCGAGCTGTTCCAGCGCACCAAATCCCCGCTGCGATACATCCGCGACCCAGCAGGCCCGAACGGACACGCCACAAACCGCTGCGCGGTCAACCCCACCCGACCCCGATACCCCCGCCCTACCTGCGCACCCGCAACATACAACTCACCAGCCACCCCCACCGGCACCGGACACAACCCCGCATCCAACACAAACACCCGCACATTGCCCAACGGGCCACCAATCGGGGATACGCCGCTTTCGGCGTCTTCGCCGGAGAGCTCCAGATACGTGGTATGCACCGTCGTTTCGGTGATCCCGTACATGTTGATCAGGGCCGGTGCGTGGCCACCCTGCCCCGGATACCAACCCCGGAGCCGAGACGGGTCTAGCGCCTCCCCAGCGAAAACCACCATCCGCAATGCGGAACTCTCTGCGGTAGCAGGGAGTTCGCGCTGCACACGGATCAATTCATAAAACGCCGACGGCGTCTGACTAAGCACCGTGATGCGCTCATCGACCACAAGCTGCCACAGTTCTCGCGGTGATCGCACCACATCCCACGCCACCGCCACAGCCTGGGCTCCGTGCAGCAGCGCTCCCCACAACTCCCACGCCGAGACGTCGAACGCCGGCGAATGACACCACGCCCACACATCGGTGTCGGTCAAACCGCGCCACCGGGACTGTCGCGGTAAGGGTGTAAGCGGCCTGATCGGCCCCGGTGTGTCGGGGCCGGAAAGGTCGCATGATGACCAAGACTGTCGTGGCTGTGCAGCCATCACAAAACCACGAAGATGAGGCCGGCGCCGTGGCGGCTATTGACGTTCCCAGTAGTCGCAATGTTGATGAGTTAGAAGTCGCCCGCGAGTTGGTGCGCCAGGCCCGCGAGGCCGGCGTTGGGTTAACCGGGCCTGGCGGATTGCTCAAGGCGATGACCAAAACGGTCATTGAGACCGCTTTGGATGAGGAACTGTCCGAGCACCTTGGATATGACCGCCACGATCGGGCTGGGTATGGCAGTGGCAACTCGCGCAACGGAACCTGCTCGAAAACGGTGCTCACTGATGCGTGCGGTTCCATTGAGATCGATGTCCCACGGGATCGGGCAGGCACATTCGAGCCGAAGATCGTCGAAAAACGCCAGCGTAGGTTGACCGACGTCGTTGAGGTGGTGTTGTCGCTGTATGCCCGCGGGTTGACCACCGGGGAGATCAGCGCCCATTTCGCCCACATCTACGACGCGGCGGTGTCCAAGGACACCGTTAGCCGGATCACCGACCGCGTTCTCGAGGAGATGACCGCCTGGCATACCCGCCCGCTAGAGCGCGTATACGCCGCGGTGTTCATCGACGCCCTGCACGTCAAGATCCGCGACGGCCAAGTCGGCCCCCGGCCGGTCTACGCCGCGGTCGGGGTCGATCTGGCCGGACACCGTGACGTGCTGGGCATGTGGGCCGGTGAAGGTGACGGCGAATCGGCCAAGTACTGGCTGGCAGTGCTGACGGAGTTGAAAAACCGCGGCGTGGCCGACATCTTCTTCCTGGTCTGTGACGGCCTCAAAGGACTGCCGGACTCGGTGAGCGCGGTCTTCCCCGACACCGTGGTGCAAACCTGCATCATCCACTTGATCCGCGGCACGTTCCGCTACGCCGGCCGCCAGCACCACACCGCGATCGCCCGGGCGCTCAAGCCGATCTACACCGCGGTCAACGCTGCTGCGGCCGCCGAAGCCTCAGATGCCTTCGACACCGAATGGGGACACCGCTACCCAGCGGCAATTCGATTGTGGCGCAACGCCTGGAATGAGTTCATCCCATTCCTGGACTACGACACCGAGATAAGGAAGGTGATTTGTTCGACCAATGCCATTGAATCGCTCAACGCCCGCTACCGCCGTGCGATCAGGGCGCGTGGTCATTTCCCCACCGAGCAGTCCGCCCTGAAATGCCTATACTTGGTCACCCGGTCGCTAGATCCAACCGGAACCGGACAGAAGCGATGGACGATGCGCTGGAAACCAGCATTGAACGCCTTCGCGATCACCTTCGCCGACCGCATGCCAGGAAGCGAAACCACCTAACCGAAAACGCCGCTTACACCGTTAATCAGACAGACCCGCGCCACCACCCGAAACCGGTAAACAATGCCACCACGTTGCGGTGGGTGATGGCCACGGGTTTGGGGTGTCCGGTGGATCCGGAGGTGTACATGATGTAGGCCAGGTTGTCCGGTCCTGGCCCCAGGCTGTCCTGGTGGCAGTACGCGGGGGCGGCCTCGGTCCCACGGTCGGAGACCTCGGTGGTGTCGAGGATCAGTACAGGAACACCCGTGTCGGGCAATGTTGGGGCGGTGGGGTGTCAGTGATCAGCAATTGGGGAGCGGCGTCGCTGAGAATGTAGGCGCTGCGCTCGCTGGGATAGTTCGGGTCGATCGGCAGGTAAGCAGCACCGGTTTTGGCGATCGCCAGCAACGCAACCACCAACCGAGCCGAGCGGGGCAAGGCCACCGCGACAACGGCTTCCGGCCCTGCCCCACGAGCGGCCAAACCGCGGGCCAAATCGGATGCCCGAACATCGAGTTCGCGGTAGGTCAGCGTCTCCTGATCATCCTGGACCGCCGCCGACTCGGGAACGCGAGCAACCTGCGCGCCAAACAGTTCCGGGATAGTGGTTTCGGGGATAGCGGTGGCGTTGTCATTGCACTCGACCAGAAGCCGTTGACGTTCGACAGGATCGATGATCTCGACCAGATCGACCCGTCGCTGCGGTTCGGTGCTAACTGCACGCAAAAATGAAACCAAGTGATCCGTTAAGCGGATCAGGTCCTCGTTGGCGTACAGAAGTCCATTTCCATCAATTTGGATGTAAACACTGCCGGGCTCTCCGTTGTTGAGTTCGCGCGCATCGTAATATATAGAAATTAGTAGATCGTCGCAGGCCCCAAAAGATGCGCCCCGAAAAGCCCCATGACTATCAGGAAATTCGTGTGTCTTGGCAAAAATGGCAGCACGTTGATAACCGGCCCAAATTCACTTCTTTGCATTTGAAGGCGCCCGATATCCCAAATTTCCGTTACCGGATAGCGGGAGTGCCTGAGCACTGAGCTGATCTCTCGACCAAGCACACTTGCGAAGTTTGAAAATTCGACACCGGATGGGACATTTACTCGCACCGGAACGGTATTCGACAGCAGGCATGGCGTTTTTCGTGCGATACCGAACCTATTAGCGACCGCCAGTCGAACCGAAAACTCGGACGTTGATGACAATCGGCTAAGACATCCGGCCACCGCGGCAATGAAAAAACGGGCAGCAACGTGCCGGCGCCATCAGCGGCAGCATGCAAGCGCCCCGGAACCTCTCCAGTCAGAATCGTGCTGTAGCGCAAGGGTTTCCGCGCGCGGCGCAGTTGGGCGCCGAATGGCATTCAGCGGCTCCGGCCATGCGCGCGTGTAACTAGTCCAAAATTCTTTATCGGAAGTATATTTTTCAGAGAGTTTATAACGCGAATCATATTCGGCGACCGCCTCGGGGCTACAATACGCAGATCGAGGAATGCTGCCGCCTAATTTCAACGCTGTATATATTTCGGCTACGCGCCGTACCGCAATGAGTGTTGAGAATCCATCGCAAACAATATGGTGAACTACCAAAAAGACAAAATGGCGTAGCTCATTTAGCTTGATCAGTCCAGCTCGGCCCAATAGGCCATGGCTTAGTTCGAAGGAGGTTCCTCTTATTTCTAAAATGATGCTTTGAGCAGCGGCATCCGGGTCGGGTGCATCACTGACGTCGAAGAATTCCGGTTCCCACGATTCCGGGCCGCACAATACTTGATGAAGCCCATCCTGGTCTTCAAGAAATCTAACACGCAGCGTATGCGCCTCACGACCGTGGTGGCGCAATGCTACAGCCATCATATCGTGATCTATTGGACCGGATACCTCGAAGCAGATAGACACATTATTGGGTAGATCCGGAACCAATTTCTGCGCAACCCATAAAGCTTCTTGCGCAGATGAGGCTCTAACTCTATCCACCAACATCACCACCTCATGCACCAGTCGAAAATGATTAGGAACGGCTCACAGCGCATCGGCGGCGCCGAACAGGTCCCGTCCGGAAATTGGTCCGGAAGCCGACTCGGCTAGAGCGCCGGGGACGGGCTGCGCCGGATCGGACCCCAGTCCAACAATGCTGTTGACCGCGTCGACGTGCACCACCTTCGCCGAATGGCCACAACGCTCCTCTTCGCCAACGATGAGGTACGACATGATGATGACCAGATCGCCCGGCGCAATAAGATGTGCTGCCGCGCCATTTATTCCGACAACACCGGAACCCCCAGGACCCGCGATCGCGTAGGTGACCAGTCGCGCTCCGTTGGTGATGTCGAGGACGTGGACCTGTTCGCCTTCAACAATCCCGGATGCCGCCATGAGGTCGGCGTCGAGAGTGATCGATCCAACGTAGTTCAAGTCGGCCTGTGTGACGGTGGCGCGATGAATCTTCCCTCCAAGGACCGTCCGCTGCAATCTGACTCCTCAGTGAATTGACAATCGTTTCGGGCTCACCGGTCACGAATACGTTTGTTCCACAAATGCCGCCGCGACACCAAAATGTCTGTCGGCTCAGCGGCCACTACGTCGGTTAAATCCCCCTGTCCCCCAGGGCTCCGGCGTTGTTGATTAGCAGGCTTGTGAGCTGGGGAATTGTGGATTGAGGAGGTCTAGGCGGCGGTTGGCGGTCAAAGCGGTGATCCGGCAGGCTTCGGCGATGTTGTCGGCGCCGTTGAGGCGGTGCAGATTGATCGCGGTGTTGCGTAGCGTTGCTAGGACCTGTGCGCCGTTTCCGGTATGTGCCCTTTGACGGTCTTCGTCGAAGGTGACGTCGCGTATCCAGTGCAGGCTGTTCTCGATTCCCCAGTGTTGACGCATCCAGGCCATGATCGCGGTAGGGCGGGCGTGCTCGAACGGCAGGCTGCAGATGGCATAGACCACCTCCACGCTGCGCTGGTCGGTGGCGGTGATCAAGCGTTCACGAGTGATCCGGATGATTTGTTTTGCGTAGGGGAAGCCGATTCCTCGTGCAGCGGTGATGATTTGCAGGGTGCGGGTCTCGACACGGCCGTGGCCGCGGGAGTCGTCGGTAGCGACTGCGGGCACCTCGGCCCAGGGCAGCGCGGTGATACGCGCAAGTATTTTGGCTTGGTTGGACTTGACGATCATCAGGTAGTGCGACTTCAAGGTGGCGCAGATCAACTTCGCGGTGACGACCTGGGTATGCATCGCATCCACGGTGACCAGCCACCGCAAGCTACCCGGCAGCAGCGTGAGCAGGGCACGTACGCAGGGAATTTCATTGCTTTTCTCGGCGACAGCGAGTTGACCGAGCACCAATCGGGCACGGTGGGCGAACACCGACACGAGATGCGTGGCTGTCGCTTTGGCGCGTAAAGCACCACGCAGCATCTTGCCGTCCAACGCGATCGGCACCAATCCACTGGGGTCGCTGCTGGCCACGTGTGCAGTGAAGTAACTGCCCATCCTGGCGTTGAGGTCGGCGGGGTCTAGCCGAGACAAAACAGCGCGGAAGGTCTTCTCACTGGGCCGCCGGAACCGGACCCCTAATTGGGCCAACACATCATCGGGAGCGGTGGCCGCCCATGTGGCAAAACCAGCATAGCCGCGCATCCCCGCGGCAGTGGCCAGAACCGCGATCGCCAACAAAGCCATCAGCGAATACCTCCGACCGCGTGGGTCCCTCGGGTCTGGCACCGAGGCCAACACATCGAGAAACTCCGATCCGATGAGCCCGCTGCGCTCACCAGGACTCCAGCGGTCGAACACCTCTGGAACCGACGACACAGGCAATACTGAAACGGTAGGCACGGGCAACTCCAGACCAACGACGAACAGTAACCAACTCGATCGTTCTCCAGATAGCCCGTGCCTACACTCCGGCCCCAATAGCGCGGCACCAAAGATCATCAACCCAGCTCACAAGCCTGCTAATCAACAACGCCGGAGCCCTGGGTTGACGGGGCCCCAGCTTCCGGGCCGACTTCTATGAGAGCTTTTGGTTGGTGGTTTCCCGGTGCATTTCGGAAGGCCTTGGCGGTGAGGTCGTTCAATGCGCTGTGAGGTCGGTCGGTGGTGTATTCGGTGCACCAGTCCTCGGCGAGAACCTGGGCTTCGAGCAGACTACCGAAGGTTTCGGTGGTCAGGAATTCGTCGCGAAAGCGCCCGTTGAAGGATTCGCAAATGCCCGTTTTCCCACGGTGCGCCGGATTCGATAAGAACGGTGCCTACCGCGCCGAAGCGAGCCCAATCAGCCAGGGCGTGACTGGTCAGTTCGGGTCCGTTGGCCATCCGGATGTGTGCGGGCTTGCGGCCCGTGGTCAGGATCAGCCCATCAGAATGATCGGTGGTCTGATCGGCGTTCCAGGATCGTCGTGGCCGGGTGGCCAACGCCTCGCGGGTGAACTCGTCAATGACGTTGCAGAAGCGCAGCTGAAGGCCATCGACGGTCAGGTCGTGCTGATATTCCAGCGCCCACACATGATCGGGGCGGGCCGCGGCCCTGGCGCTGTGGCCCCCGCGCCAGGGCCCAGGCGCATGCACTTGCGGGTCTTCGGCCGACGTTGCAGCCGTTCGTCTTTCCACAATCGGTGCGTGCGTTTCGGATTGACTACCAAGCCTGGTGGTTTCCAGGGACGATCGCAACACTTCTCTAGATTCTGGAGGTTGTGTTGGCATTGTCGCGTCGGGTGAAGAAGGGGCCAGGGCGTCGCCCATCGCCGCGCCACCGTGCGGAGAGCACGTCAGCATCGGCGCCGAGTGGACACGAACAGCGAGCTCGGCGCCGTGATCGGCGAGCTGCTTGCTCAGCGGTGGAGTCCGCAACAGATCAGCCGTCATCTCCGGCTGCGCTTCCCCGACGACCCCTAGATGCGGCTGTGCCACGAAAGCATCTACCAAGCTGTGCATCAACCGAATTCGCGGTTCCTGCGCCCCTCGCGTTTGGCACCGCACCGACGCTCACCGTTGCGCACCGGTCGAGATCACCGCCGAGCACACCGCCGCCAACAGCGCCGGCGCGGCCGTTTCCAACAGCCGATGCTGACCATCCACGACCGGCTGTTCCCGCCCGTCGACCGATCAGAGGCAGGGCACCGGGAGGGTGACCTCATCATCGGTGACAACCACCACTCAGCGATCGACACGCTAGTCGAGCGTCAGACCCGAATGCTACGACTGCTACACCTGCCCCGCGCCGACTCCGACTCGCTACACGGAGCCCTGGTAGCCCGCATACAGGATCTGCCGACGGCTCTCATGCGGTCTATCACCTGGGACCAGGGCACCGAGATGGCACGCCATCTGGCACCACGAAGAAGCGCGGAGCGCCGGTGTACTTCTGCGATTCCCGATCACCCTGGCAACGGGGTAGCAACGAGAACACCAACGGACTGCTGCGCGACTACTTCCCGAAGGGCGTGACGCCTATCAGTCACCCGCCAGCGCACCTGCAGGCCGTCGAGGACGACCTCAATCACCGTCCGCTTCGAGACCGTTGTCCCGCCGACCTATTCGCCGCCCTGTTAGCCTCGCAGAATCCGCCGGTGTTGCGACGTTGACTTGAAACCACCCCGTCGTCAACAGGAACTCTGCGTTCCACACGGACACATGCTTACCCTCCCGACAACACCGGCGCGTTGCCAGGCCAGGACGCCCTTGGTACCTTGCACCACCAGCGGCGGCTCAGCTGCTTTGCAGCCGTGAGTCGACGATCTGAAAGGCAGGCGATAGATGATCAATCGGGAGAGCACGGACGAGATCGGCAGCGATTCTTCGAGCCCGACCGTTCTCGACGTGCAGGGTTCCGGTGTCCAACCGCCGGTGGCCACTCGAGTCCGCCGGGCGTTCTGGCTGCTGGAGCGCTTCGCCCCCGCATTGGGGTCGCGGTGGGCGACCGAGCTGTGGTGCACCCCGCCGGTCCTGGAGTCAAGTTTGCGCATGCCGCCCGGCGTTCCGCCCGGCCAGCCACTGGAAGCGCACTGGAACGGGCATCGCATCGTCGGGGAAGCCTGGGGCGAGGGGCCACCGGTCTATCTCGTGCACGGCTGGGGCGGGCGTCGCCCGCACCTCGGCATGTTCATCAAACCTCTCGTCAAGTCCGGTCATCGCGTCATCGCGTTCGATCTGCCCAGCCATAACGAGTCCGATCCGGGCGCACTGGCACCGGGTCGCACCACCGCCATCGGGTGCGCCGAAGCGGTTGCCGCGATCATCCGAGAGCACGGGCCGGCCCGCGCTGTCGTCGCCCACTCGCTCGGGGCCAACGCGACCGTATTCGCGGCGGCATGGGGCACGACGGTCGGGCGTTTGGTGTTTCTCGCGCCAATGGGAGAGTTCCCGATCTATCTGGATCTCTTCGCCGCGCGCCACGGCTTCGGCCGACGGATACGCGCCGGCCTGCAGCGCCGTCTTGAACGCCGTATCGGCATGCCTTTAGAGGACACCAACATGGTCCGGGTGGCCGCTCGGACCGACTATCCGCCGATGCTGCTCATCCACGACCCCGATGACCCCGAGACTCCATATGCGACGAGCGAAAAGATTGTTGCGTCCTGGCCAGGCGCGCGTTTGATGACGACACGGGGACTCGGCCGGCTGGCGCATTTCCGGATCCTGAGGCACAGCCCCGCGATTCGTGCGGGCGTCGAATACATCGGTCCCGCACCGGTTTAAGCATGCCGGGGGACCCTGCCCGATCGGGGTTATCGCTGGTCGTCGGGGCGGCGTTGTCAGGCTGTGTGAATGCCGTGCTGATGCACAGTCGGCGCACACGATCCGGTAGTTGGTCGCGGTCGGCGGTTACACAGCGGCGACGTTGTGTGCAGTGCGGGCCCCCTCATCAGGATGACGATGATCGCGCACATATGGGCGACGGCGTCTTGGCCGCGGACGAATCGGCGAATCGGCCCGCTGCCACCCCACCTCCGCTCGATCGAGTTCGGGCTGGCGGTGAGGTCGTCATCACCGACCGCGGGATTCCGGTCGCGCGACTCACTGCGCTGGACAACGCAGGCATCTTGGAGCGACTCACGGCCGAAGGCGTGATCGGCAAGGCCACCGCGCAACGGCCGGTCGCTGACCAGTGCCACTCGTCTACTTCGACGCCAGCGCCTTCGTCAAACTTCTCACCACCGAGACAGGGGGTTCGCTGGCGTCCGTGCCATGGGACGGCTGCGACGCCGCATTGTCCGCCCGCCTGGCCTACCCAGAAGTCCGCGCCGCACTCGCCGCAGCAGCCCGCAATCACGACCTAACCGAATCCGAGCTCGCCGAAGCCGAGCGTGACTGGGAGGACTTCTGGACCGCCACCCGCCCCGTAGAACACACCACGACGGTTGAACACCACGCCGACCACCTCGCCCGCGCCCACGCGTTACGCGGAGCCCAGGCTGTCCATCTGGCCAGCGCGTTGGCAGTCGGCGCCCCAGGCCTGATCATCGCCGCATGGGACCGACGCCTGCACACCGGAGCCCAAGCCGCCAGGTGCCGAGTAGCCCCCGCCCAACTCGACCCCTAGCCCACCGCCCCGATATCGGAGTGAGTCAACCCCAGCACGGACGACGATCAGGTACCGATTCGCCAGGTCTCGACCCGTGTCGCAGTTCAGGTTCGCGACAACAGCATCAGCTTCTCGAGGTAGTCGGACAGGCTCAATCCGAGCCAATAAGCCGCGCTAGCCAACAAGATCGGGCTCGAGCCACGGCATGGCGCGCTATTCGGCGCTGTCGTCACGCTTAGCGTCGGCGGACACCGTCGATTCTTCCGCAGTATCGGAGCCCGCGTCTGTGCCCTCTGCGTCCTCTTGGCCCTCGGTGTCCTCGGAGCCCTCTTCGACGTCCTCGACATCTTCGGCGGCCGGTTCCGCCTCGGCATCATCGTCAGGGTATTCGACGTAGCCGGCCTCGCCGTCGGCATCGGCTGGCTGTTCGGCCTCATCCTGGTCTTTGCTGGCCGCCTCACGTTGCTGACGCTCCCTGAGGGCGTCAACGATCAGCAAAACCACACCCAGTGCACTGGCGCCGATGCACACCCACGCCACCAGCTGATTGCTGGTGACCACCGCGAACACCAGCGCAACGAGCCCAATGAGGGCTAAAACGAGGGCAATGATCAGCATCGGTCATCCTCCGGCCGGCGGGCAGCGACTGCCAAAACCTACCAGGGTTTGCGCGCCAGCCGGCCAGCCCGGCCCGTGTCCCGGCTAGTTGTTGCCCCGGTTGAATTGCTCGAACCCGCCGGCGTCCGCGCTCGAATCGACCGGCGCGGCCGATCCGCGCTGACCGAGTTCCTCGAGCTGGGACTCCAGGTAGGTCTTGAGACGGGTCCGGTATTCGCGTTCGAATGTCCGCAGTTGCTCGAGGCGGCCTTCCAGCACGGTGCGCTGCTGGTTGATGGTGCCCATGATCTCGGAGTGCTTGCGCTCGGCATCGGCCTGCAGGGCGTCCGCCTTCTCCTGGGCCTGCCGCAACTGGCTCTCCGACCGGGCCTGCGCATCCGCGAGCATCCCATCGGCGCGCTGCCGGGCTTCGGTGACCGTTGTCTCGGCCGTGTGCCGGGCCTCGCTGAGGATTTGGTCGGCGTTGGCGCGGGCGTCGGACAGCATCTTGTCCGATTCGGCCTTAGCTGTGCTGGTGAGGCGGTCGGCGGTGTCTTGCGCCAGGCTCAGCACCCGGGCCGCCTTCATGGCCTGTTCCTCGTTGGTTGCCGCCGAGGCCACAGGCGCAGCGGGCTTTGCCGGCTCGGGCTCCGGCTCGTACACGGGCATGGCTTGGGTGGGCTGAGCGGTCACAGCAGCCCCGCCGCCAGCACCCGCGGCCAGCTCCTGGTCCAGCTCAGCGATCCGTTGACGCAGATCCGAATTCTCTTCGATCAGTCGAGTGAGCTCGTTCTCCACCAGGTCAAGGAAGGCGTCGACCTCATCTTCGTTGTACCCGCGCTTGCCGATAGGCGGCTTACTGAACGCCACATTGTGGACGTCGGCAGGTGTAAGCGGCATTGTTTGTCCCCTCAAGTTCCTGGACGGTCAAACGATCTGGAAAGTGTAGAACGAACTGGCAGCAGTCGCTCAACTGCCGTCCATCCTGTCACACCAGACTCGGCGGTTGCCGATTGGACTAATAAATAAGGACCAATTTCAAACTCTCAGGCAAATAAATCACATTCCTTAGATTTGAAAATCATGCCGGCCAAACTTGTCGCCAAATCGTGGCCGAACCGTCTCTCAACTAAGTCCAAATGGCGGCAGGGGCCACTCAGGCGGCGGCACCGAATGCCAGCTGCATCCCGATGAAGGCCACCAGCAGCAGCACCATGATGGAGAGATCGAAGCGCACCGCGCCGATGGTCAGTTGCGGGATCAGCCGGCGCAGCAGCTTCACCGGAGGATCGGTGATCGACATGATGATCTCGAGGATCACCACCGTGAAACCGGTGGGGCGCCAGTCACGACTGAACGAACGAATGAACTCGACGACAACCCGAGCGATGAGCAGCAGCCAGAAGATGAACAGCGCAAACCCGAGAATCTGGAAAAACAGCACCAACGAGAGCCTGACCTTACCGATTCGGATACGAGGACGCCGCCCGTGCGGTCGGCAAGCGCAAGCCTACCGACCAGCCCAACGGCACACATCGCATAGGTTCACCGCAACCGGCCCCGACGAGCGGACAGCCCGTCAGGCCGAGCTGCGACCTGCCGGGCTGAACAGCAGCAGATTTGTCTATTGGTAAGCGTAGAAGCCGGTTTCGGCGATCCGACGACGCTCCTCCGGGGTTACGTCCACGTCTGCGGGCGAGAGCAGGAAGACCTTGGTGGCAACCTTGTCGAACGATCCGCGCAGCGCGAAGGCCAAACCGGCCGCGAAGTCGACCAGCCGCTTGGCGTCGGCGTTGTCCATCGACACCAAGTCCATGATCACCGGCGTGCCGTCGCGGAACCGCTCACCGATGGTGCGTGCCTCGCTGTAATCCTTGGGGCGCAGTGTGGTGATCTTCGACAACGGATGACCTTCCTCGAACATCATCGCCATCCGGCGCGGGTCCATCGCCAGCGAGCCGCGGGTGGGGTTGCGCAACCACGACCCGAAGCGCGGCCGGGCCATATCGGCCCGGTCGAACTCGCGCGGCTGGAATCGCGCTTCATCAGGGTATCCACCCCGATAGCCGCCCGGCGGTGGATAGTCGGCCGGCTCGCCTCGCAAATCGGCGCGCATACCGGCACGAGGATCGCGGCGCGGGTCTTCGAAATCGCGCCCTTCATAACGACCGTAATCATCCTCGAATCGAGGACGCGAATAGCCGCGGGAAGGCCCGCGGTCGTCGTAATACTCGTCGTCGTAATCCTCCATCGGAGCCATACCGAAGTAGGCCTTGACCTTGTGCAGAGTGCTCATCGCTGACCCCTTCTAGCCCTGGGATATTTGTTGTCTGTGATGAAGGTGTGACTACAGTGACTTTTCACGGTGACCGTAACCGCCGCGAACCCAATAGCGCGGTACCGACACGCACACACGTCGATCCATGTTTCACGGCGATCTCGAGGTCATCGGACATACCGGCGGAAAGTCGCACCGCCGTAGGGAACGACTCGAGCACTCGACTGTGTTCGGATTGCAGCCGCTCAAAGGCCTTTTCCTGGTCCCAATCGCGGGGCGGAACACCCATCAAACCGATCAGCTCGAGGCTCTGCGAATCGCTGACCTGGGCGCAGATCCGGTCCACCGCACCGGGGTCGGTCATGTCGACACCGCCGCGGGAGACGTCGCCGTCAAGGCTCACTTGGACATACACGCGCAACGGATTGCCGCGCCGACGATCGGCTATCGCCGTGGTTATCGCTCGGTCCAGCGCTGTCACCAGTTGGGGGGTGTCGATCGAGTGAGCGGTGTGTGCCCAGTTTGCTAGCGAACGCACCTTGTTCCGCTGAATCTGGCCCACCATGTGCCACTGAATCCCCCGCGATCCCGACCGCATGGGAGCGGAAAACATCCGGGCCAGCTCGGCGACCTTTGCCGAAGCCTCCTGGTCCCTCGACTCCCCCACGGCTCGGCAACCCAGTCGCGCCAAGATGGCAACATCGGTCGCCGGGAAGAACTTGGTAATCGGCAGCAGCTCGATTTCACTGACCTTGCGCCCCGCCGCCTCGGCGGCCGCGGCGAGTCGCGACCGCACCACCGCCAACGCGTGCGTCAGTTCTGACTGACGCTCCCTTTGCGCTGAAATGTCCACGACCATCGCGGTCATTCCATCCACACCAGCGACGCCAGCCGCCCCGTGGGCGCACCGCGTCGATGGCTGAAAAGGGTCGGGTCCGCCACCGTGCAACGGGGGTCGACATCGATGAACTTCACACCCAAGTCCCCCAGCTGGCGGGCAATTCCGGCGCGCAGGTCCAGCGCGGCCGTCCCGGCGACACTGGTGGTCCGGCTGCCCGGCAACGCCGCCTCGACCTCGTCGGCCATCGCCGCGGGAACTTCGTAGTTGCGCCCGCTGGCCGCCGGACCCAGGAATGCCGAAATGTCACCGGGCTGCGCGCCCAGCGCCTGCATGGCCTCCACCGTGCGCGCCACGATGCCGCGCTGTGCGCCCACCCGGCCGGCATGGACGGCCGCGGTGACGCCCGCCCGCGCGTCGGCCATCAACACCGGCACGCAGTCGGCGGTCAGCACCGCCAACGCCAGGCCGGGAACCTTGGTCACCAACGCGTCGGTGTCATCGAAAGCGTTGTCGCGCGGCGCGTCGACCACCTCAACCCGGTCACCGTGGACCTGGTTCATCCACATCACTCGTTCGGTGGGCATACCGATGGTGGCGGCCAGCCGGGCTCGGTTGGCCGCCACGGAGGCCGGGTCATCACCGACGTGGTCACCGAGGTTGAAGGAGTCGAAAGGCGGCTTGGACACACCGCCCTTCCGAGTGGTAGTCACCCGGCGGATTCGAACGCTCACCCCACCAGTATCCGGATTCGACTGCCGACCAGGTTGCGGCGCGGTCCGGCCGCGGCCGGTTTGTCGCGTTCTGGCAAGCAAATTGAGACCCTCAACGGCGCATGAAGGGTGGCACATCGACGTCGTCGTCATCGCCGCCAATGCTCAACGTCGCACCATTGGTATGCAGCGGCACGCTGACCGCGTCGACCGGCTCGAACAACGTCGAGCTGAGCTTGCCCGCCTTGGCCGACTCGATCCGATGCGCGCCCCCGGTCTCCCCGGGTGCGGCGCCGGTCGCGCCCGCCACGGGCTTGCGGCCCGGTCCACTGGCGTCGAAGCCCGCTGCGATCACGGTCACCCGCACCTCGTCGCCCAGCGAATCGTCGATGACGGTTCCGAAGATGATGTTGGCGTCTGGGTGGGCGGCATCCTGTACCAATGACGCCGCCTCGTTGATCTCGAACAGGCCCAGGTCGCTGCCACCGGCAATCGACATCAGCACGCCCTGGGCGCCCTCCATCGACGCTTCCAACAGCGGCGAATTGATGGCAATTTCGGCGGCTTTGAGTGATCGACCATCGCCGCGGGCTGACCCGATGCCCATCAGTGCGGTACCGGCACCAGACATGATGCCCTTGACGTCGGCGAAGTCGACGTTGATCAGGCCTGGCGTGGTGATCAGGTCGGTGATGCCCTGCACACCGTTGAGCAGCACCTCGTCGGCGCTACGGAACGCGTCCATCAGGGATACGGCGGCGTCACCCATCTGCAGCAGCCGGTCATTGGGGATCACGATGAGGGTGTCGCAGCTTTCCCGCAAAGCCGCTATACCGTTCTCCGCCTGGTTGCTGCGGCGCTTGCCCTCGAAGGAGAACGGCCGGGTCACCACGCCTACGGTCAAAGCACCAAGCTTGCGCGCGATGCTGGCCACCACGGGCGCACCGCCGGTGCCGGTGCCACCACCTTCGCCGGCGGTGACGAACACCATGTCGGCGCCGCGTAGCAGCTCCTCGATTTCATCCTTGGCGTCTTCGGCGGCTCGGCGTCCGACCTCTGGGTCGGCACCGGCGCCGAGTCCCCGGGTCGAGTCACGGCCGACGTCGAGCTTGACATCGGCATCGCTCATCAACAACGCCTGCGCGTCGGTGTTGATCGCGATGAACTCCACGCCTTTGAGGCCCTGTTCGATCATGCGGTTGACAGCGTTGACGCCGCCACCACCGATACCAACGACCTTGATGACAGCCAAGTAGTTATGCGGGGGGGTCATCATTCGTCTTCCTCCCTGACGGGCTCAGTTCTCCTGCGGTGTGTCTGCTTGCAAAACCCTCAACCTCAACCATAGAGTTAGAGTTATGTCAAGTAGTTCCGCGTAACCAGAACCGTATGGGCACGACGGGAACTAGCCGTGCAGGCGCGCCGACGCGTCATGCGCATTTTTTTGTGCCCTACCGCTGAGCGCGGCGTCAGGTCGGGCGCCGAATGCGAATCGGGTCGGGCTCTCGCGGCGGGTTGCGGACTACTTCACGGTCGGCAGATCGGGGCTGGACACGTCGTAGGTCCGCCCTGGCTGCGTCAATAACGCCGCTAGCTTCTCCGCCTTCTCCTCGGCACGATCGGTGGTCCCCCAGATCACCACTCGCCCGTCGGTGAGCGTCAGAGTGATCGATGACACAGACGGAGCAGCGATCCGGCCCACTTGGCCGGCGACCTCGGGACGC
Source organism: Mycobacterium ulcerans subsp. shinshuense (assembly GCF_002355775.1). Lineage (NCBI taxonomy): Bacteria > Bacillati > Actinomycetota > Actinomycetes > Mycobacteriales > Mycobacteriaceae > Mycobacterium > Mycobacterium ulcerans. The sequence continues at coordinate 3,051,656 of NZ_AP017624.1, forward strand.
AGCGCGGTCAATACCTCCAACGCAGCCAGCGTGGCGGGATCGGTCGGCCCCGGATCATCGACGTCGAGGTAGGGCAGCGCGGGTGGCGGCGGACCGATCGCAAAATCCACCCCGTCGCGGTCGAACAGGTGCGGGCCGTCCGGGAAATCCTTCACCACCAGCGGCACCCGCTCCACAATGGTGATCCGGAGCGCCGATGGGTATTGGCGCTGCACCCGCGCACTGGCCACCCGACGGATCGTCGCTACTCGGTCGGCGACATCTTTGGTGTTGATCTGCAGTAACGGGGTCCCGGTCGGCACACTCGCCGCGCCGAGCACTTCCTCGCGGGTCACCGTGCCGACCCCCGTGACAACGACATCGCGAGCCGACATCGCCGGGGTGAAGTAGAGCACCAGCCCCAACCCCACACCCACCACCACCAACGCCACGGTGGCCAGCAGCATTTTCAAGCCGCGAACGACGCCACGAGCGACCGGCTGAGGTTCCTTGGCGACGTGGCCGCGAGCGCGCCGCTTGGCGTCGCGCCGAGCCTCCTCGATCGCGATCGCGCGAGCCTCGGCGGCACGGCGTTCGGCGCGTTCACGACGGGCGCGACGGCGTGGTCCCTCGAATTCGTCCTGATCCTCGGCTTGGTCCGCGGCCTCCTGCGGCTCCTGAGAATCGATGGCGATCGGTACGGTGGCCGGTTCGCGCTCGTCGTCCAGGTCGTCGGCGACCACGTCGGTCGATCGGCCGTCGCTAGCTTCGGTCACTGCAACACTCCTGGCCGTCCGGGTTCACTGCGATCGGCTCGCATCCGCAGCGCGGCCACGATCTCCGGTCCGAGCAGGGTGACATCTCCGGCACCCATGGTGACAACGACGTCGCCCGGTCCCGCGGCCGCGGCCACCACCTCCGCCACCGCAGAAAAGTCACGCAGATAGCGGACCGGCACGGTGACATGCTCGGCGACACTGGCTCCGCTGATCCCAGTCAGCGGTTGCTCGCGCGCGGCGTAGACGTCGAGCACGAACACCTCATCAGCGGCATCCAGAGCGCTGCCGAACTCGGCGGCGAAAGCCTTTGTCCGGGAATATAGATGTGGCTGAAATACCACCAGTAGACGCCCGCTGCCACTTTGGCGAACCACCGAGCGGACCGCCTCCAGGGTCGCCCTGACCTCGGTCGGATGGTGCGCGTAGTCGTCGAAAACCCGCACCGATTCCGCCGTCCCGACCAGTTCGAATCGCCGACGCACCCCCTCGAAACCGGCCAGGCCGTCGAGCACCTCGCCGACCGGGGCGCCGACCTCGATCGCTGCCAGCAGCGCACCCAGGGCATTGAGCGCCATGTGCCGCCCGGGCACCGAAAGCCGCATCGAGCGTGGGTCCGCCTCGCCTGCCAGCTGGATCTGCGCAACCGCTCCGGTGCCCCGCTGTTCCCACGACACCAACGTCGCGGCCAACGCGGCCCCGGCATGTCCGGCCGATCCGTAGCGCAGCACCCGAATGCCCAGCTCGGCAGAGCGTTCGGCCAGCGCCGCCGAGCCCGGGTCATCGGCACAGACCACCAGCGCTCCGCCGGGGGCGAGTCGCTCCACGAAAGCGTCGAACACCCCGACATAAGCCTCGGTGCTGCCATAGAAGTCCAGGTGATCGGCCTCGATGTTGGTCACCACGGCGACGTGGGGGGTGTATTCCAACAGCGAGCCGTCACTTTCGTCGGCTTCGGCGACAAAGTAGTCGCCGCTGCCGTGGTGGGCGTTGGTGCCGGCCTCACCGAGTTCACCGCCCACCGCGAAGGAGGGGTCGCGGCCACAATGCTGCAACGCAACGATGACCATCGAGGTCGTGGTGGTCTTGCCGTGTGTGCCGGTCACCATCACGGTGGTGCGCCCGTCCATCAGCTTGGCCAACACAACCGGTCGCAGCATTACCGGTACGCCGCGGCGGCGGGCTTCGACCAGCTCCGGATTGGTCTTGGGGATGGCGGCGTGGGTGGTGATGACCGACGTAACACCACCCGGCAGCAAGTCCAGTGCGGACGCGTCGTGCCCGATCCGGATCAGCGCGCCGCGTGCCCGCAACGCGTGCACACCCCGCGATTCCTTGGCGTCAGAGCCCGACACCAAACCACCGCGGTCGAGCAGGATGCGGGCGATGCCCGACATCCCCGCTCCCCCGATGCCGACCATGTGCACCCGTTGCAGTTCGGGCGGCAATTGCTCGGCGGTCATCGTCGCCCTCCGACAGCTCGTCGCCGTGACGGCGCCAGACGCGCGATGTCCAATGCCGCCTGAGCCACCTGCGCCGCCGCGTCGCGGTGTCCGACCTGCGCGGCGGCCGCCGTCATCGCCGCCAGTCGCGGCGGGTCGGTGAGCAGGCCGGTCACTTCGCGAGCTACCAGCGCCGGCGTGAGATCGGCATCGGCAACCACCATGCCCCCGCCGGCGTTGACCACCGGGAGCGCATTGAGCCGCTGCTCGCCGTTGCCGATCGGCAGCGGAACGTAGATCGCCGGCAGTCCGACGGCCGATACCTCGGCTACCGTCATCGCACCGGAACGACATATCACCAGGTCAGCAGCGGCGTAGGCGAGGTCCATCCGGTCCAGATAGGGCACCGCGACGTAAGGCGGGTCATCTTGGCCGGGGGTACGTGGCGCTAGGAGCTCTAGGACGTTTTTTGGCCCGTGCGCGTGCAGCACCGAAACACCCGACGCGGCCAGCTCGGCGGCAGCGGCAGAAACCGCCTTGTTGAGTGACACCGCGCCCTGCGATCCGCCGAACACCAGCAACACCCGGGCGTCGTCGGCGAAGCCGAAGTGAGCCCGCGCTTCCGCTCGCAGAGCCATGCGGTCAAGGGCGGTGATCGCTGCCCGGACCGGCACCCCGACTACCTCGGCACCCCGTAGCCCCGAATCCGGGACCGCCGAGAGCACCCGGTCCGCGGTCCGTAGACCGACCCGGTTGGCCAGCCCTGCCCTGGCGTTGGCTTCATGAATCACGACCGGGATCCGGCGCCGTAACCCGGGGATGCCGCGGGCGGCCAGGTAAGCGGGCAGCGCGACGTAGCCACCGAATCCGATGACGACGTCGGCATCGACCAAGTCGAGCACCGCCCTGGTCTCCCGGACGGCTCGCCACACCCGGGGAGGAAGCCGGGCCAGGTCGCCGCTGGGTTTGCGCGGCAGCGGCACTGGCGTAATCAGCTCGAGGTGATAACCGCGCGCGGGCACCAACCTGGTTTCCAGACCCCGCGATGTTCCCAAAGCGGTGATTCTGACATTCGGTTCCAGGACGCTGAGCGCATCGGCCACGGCCATCGCGGGCTCCACATGGCCCGCGGTGCCGCCACCGGCGAGCACAACCGACAACGCAGGACCGTGATTTACCCCGAGCCCGCCAGCCGGCTCCCTGACCGTGTCATTCACCCGTAACGCTGACCTTCCAATGCACGAGCCCGCCCACTATGACGCTGACCGGCGTAGCGCTGCCCAGCCCCCTGCTGCCCGGACCGAGCGCCCGACCGATCTGGTCTGCGGGGCAACGCTGGCCGCAGCGGCTCCTCGGCGAGCCGAGTCGCCGCCTTGGGAGCCTTCCGCGCCGCCGCCTGCTTGGCCGGTGGCCGGGCAGCTGGTGGCTGCACGCGCTTACGGTCGCGGAACACCTCGAGGCGGGTGGGCGCATACGGCTTGGGTAGCGGGAGCCGCAGCATCCGATTCACTCTATCGTCGCGGCCCGCCCGTAACACGGCAACCGCCTCCGGCTCGTGTCGTGCCGCGTTGGCGATGATGCCGATCATCGCAAGGGTGGTGGCCGTCGATGTCCCGCCGGCCGAAATCAGCGGCAGCTGCAACCCGGTGACCGGCAACAGGCCGATCACGTAGCCGATGTTGATGAACGCCTGGCCCAACACCCACAGCGTCACGGTGGCGGTCAACAACCGCAGAAACGGATCGGCCGAGCGGCGTGCTATCCGCATTCCGGTATAGGCGAACAGCCCGAACAGGCCGAGCAGTCCCAGCGCTCCGACCAGGCCCAGCTCCTCGCCGATGATCGCGAAGATGAAGTCGTTGTGGGCGTTGGGCAGGTAGTTCCATTTGGCCACGCCCTGGCCCAGACCGTCACCGAAGATGCCGCCGTGGGCCAGCGCAAACTTCGCCTGCCGCGCCTGGTAGCCCGAGTCTTGCGGATCGTTGTCGGGGTCGAGCCAGGAGCGCACTCGGTCCGACCGATAACCCGCGGTCATCGCTAGCACCCCCGCCGAGACAACAACGGCCGCAAATGAGCTCATGAAAACGCGCAACGGCAAGCCCGCGTACCAGAGCAGGCCCAGCAAGATGATGCCCATCGATACCGTCTGCCCGAGGTCGGGCTGAGCCACGATCAGGGCCAGCGCGATCACCGCTGCCGGGACCAGCGGAATCAGCATCTCGCGCAGGGATGCCCGCTCCATGCGGCGGGTCGCCAGCAGGTGCGCACCCCAGACGGCGAATGCCATCTTGGTCAGCTCAGAGGGCTGCATCGAGAAGCCGGCCACCACGAACCATCCCCGAGAGCCGTTGGCTTCCTTGCCGATTCCCGGGATCAGCACCAGCACCAACAGCACGATGGTGAAGGCAAAGCCGGAGAACGCGATGCGCCGCAAAAAGCTCACCGACATGCGCAGACCGACGTAGCAACCGACCAGGCCTACCCCCGTCCACAGGACCTGCTTGCCGAAGATCACCCATGCCGATCCGTCGTCGTCATAGGACCGCACCCCCGAGGCCGACAGCACCATGATCAGTCCGAGGGTGGTCAGCAATGCAGCAACGGCGATGATCAGGTGAAACGACGTCATAGGCCGACCCAGCCAGGCACCGAAACGGGTGCGCGGACCCCGCTCCTCGGAGTTGGTTTGCCCCTTTGCGGCCTTGTCGCTCGCGTCAGCGGCTACCGGCTGCTCGGCAGCGGAGTCAGCCGAATCCGCTACCTCCGGGCCCGTGTCGGCCTGCAGGTCGGCATTCTCGGTATCGGTCTTGCCCCGGCGTAACAGCCGGGTCAGAGCGCTGGCCACTCCCGCCTACCGGACCGCGGCGCGCACGGCCGCCGCGAAGGCGTCGCCGCGATCGCCATAGCTGGTGAACTGGTCAAATGAGGCGCCGGCCGGTGCCAGCAGCACCGTGTCGCCAGACCTGGCCATATTGCGAGCCGCCGCCACCGCGGCACGCATCACGCGAGCGCCGAGGGAACCCCCAACATCGTCAACTTTTGTAACAGAAGCACCACACGCCTCACCCATATCAGCATCCTCGCTTGTCACAACCTGGACAACGGGGACATCGGGCGCGTGTCGTGATAACGCCTCGGCAACCTCTGCGCGATCTTGGCCGATGAGCACCGCCCCGACCAGCCGCGACGCCATCCGGGCCACCTCCGCGTCCACGGATGCGCCCTTGAGCAGTCCGCCAGCCACCCACACCACCCGTGGATAGGCCAGTACCGATGCCTCGGCAGCGTGCGGGTTGGTGGCCTTAGAGTCGTCGACGTAGGTGATGCCGTCAACGACCTCCACAACTTCGCTGCGGTGCCGGCCAACCTGAAACGAGGCGACCGCGTCGGCGATCGCATCGGCCGACACCCCGACCGCGCGAGCCAATGCGGCCGCGGCCAGGGTGTCGAGGACTCCCACCGGTCCCGGCACCGGGATAGAGGAGGCCGGCAACAGTACCAGATCGTCGGAGAAGGCCCGGTCGACGAGATGCCCGTCGCGCAGGCCCAACTCTCCGACCGCCGGCGTACCGATTCGGAAGCCGACGCGTACCGGAGCCGGCGCGGTGTCGCGCAGCGCGGCCGCGCGGCTGTCGTCGAGCCCTACCACCGCCACCCGACCGGTAAGCACCCGCGCCTTGGCTTCGGTGTAGGCCGCCATCGTGCCGTGCCAGTCGAGGTGATCTTCGGCGATGTTGAGGACCACGCCGGCCTCGGGCCGCAGCGATGGCGCCCAACGCAACTGGAAGCTCGACAACTCCACGGCCAACAGGTCCGCGGGCTCCTCGAGCACGTCCAGCACCGGGCTGCCGATGTTTCCGCACAGAACGCTGCGGTGTTGGCCGGCCACCAGCATGGCGTGCAGCATCGAGGCCGTAGTGGTCTTGCCGTTTGTCCCGGTCACCACCAGCCAGCGACGCGGCGGTCCGTAGCAGCCCGCGGCATCCAATCTCCAGGCCAGTTCCACATCGCCCCAGATGGGCACGCCGGCGGCCGCCGCCGCGGCCAGCACGGGCGTGCTCGGCTGGAAACCGGGACTGGTAACTACCAGGGCATATCTTGATTCCGGGCTGGGTTCGGGCTGCGCCAGCTGCTGCACGGCGACCGACGGGTCCACGGTGGCGACCCCGCTCTCGGCGAAGGGACGCAGCATCGCCGGACCGTCATCACACATCGTTGGTATCGCACCGAAGCGGGTCAGTGCGGCCAGCACCGCGCGGCCGGTCACCCGGGCGCCGGCGACCAGCACCGGTGCGCCCGGCACCAGCGGGTCCAGCATGTCAGGCACCGATCGCGGCCAGCCATTCACCGTAGAACAGGGCCACGCCCAGACCACAGGTGATGGCGGTGAGCAGCCAGAAACGAATGATCACCGTGGTTTCGGCCCACCCGACCAGCTCGAAGTGATGGTGGAACGGCGCCATTCGGAATACTCGGCGCCCGGTGGTGCGGAAGGTCAGGATCTGCACCACCACCGATGTGATTTCTGCGACGAACAGCGCCCCCAACACCACCGCCAGGATCTCGGTGCGGCTGGTTACCGAGAGTCCGGCGATGATGCCGCCCAGCGCGAGGGATCCGGTATCGCCCATGAAGATCTTGGCGGGAGCGGCATTCCACCACAGAAAGCCGATGCAGGCACCGGCGGTCGCGGCGGCAATGAGCGCCAGGTCCAGCGGATCACGCACGTTGTAGCAGCCCAGCCCGGGTGCCGTGACACAGGCGTTGTGGTCTTGCCAGAAGGTGATCAACACGTAGGCGCCGGTGACCATCGCCATGCACCCAGCAGCCAGCCCATCGAGCCCGTCGGTGAAGTTGACCGCATTCGACCAGGCGCTGACAACGAGCACACAGAACAGCACGAACAACGCCGGCGTCAAGGTGACGGTGGCGATCTCGCGCACATAGGACAGTTCGGCGCTGGCCGGCGCCAACCCGGCCGGATTGCGGAACTGCAACACCAGCACCGCGAACAGCACGGCGGAGGTGATCTGCCCCACCGTCTTGGCCGTCTTGTTCAGCCCCAGGTTGCGCGACCTGCGGAGTTTGATCATGTCGTCGAGGAATCCGACGCCGCCCAGCGATGTCGCCAGGCCCAGCACCAGCAGACCCGATGCGGTGATTCCTTCGCCGTCAAAAGCCAGGCCGGCGAGGTGGGTGCCGAAGTAGCCCGCCCAGATGCCGGCCAGAATCGCGACTCCACCCATCGACGGTGTTCCGCGTTTGCTGTGGTGGCTCGGTGGGCCGTCCTCACGGATCTGGTGACCAAATCCCTGCTTGGTGAACAGCCGGATCAAGGCCGGTGTCAGCAGGATGGAAACCGCCACCGCGATGGCGACGGCGATCATGATCTGTCTCATGAGTGCGCACTCCCGCGGTCTTGACAGCCTGCGTCTGCGCAAGCCAGCGCGTCGGCCAGCTCACCCAGGCCGGCCGAGTTCGAGGCCTTGATCAGGACGACATCTCCGGGTTGGATCTCCGCGCGCAACACTGCCAGGGCAGCGTCGCGGTCCGGGACGCTGACCGCCTCCGTGCCCCACGAACCCTCCATGACCGCTCCGTGGTACATGGCGCTCATCGACCTCCCAGTTCCCACGACAACGAGTCGAGACACATCTAAGCGCACGGCGAGCCTGCCGATGTGATCGTGCTCGGTTATCGCGTCCGCGCCGAGCTCAGCCATCTCGCCCAGCACTGCCCAACTGCGCCGACTTTGAGGCCGGACACCAGGCTGACTCGCGGCGGTCGACTCCGCCTCACCGCGGGCGATCCACGCCAGCGCCTGCAGCCCGGCGCGCATGGAATCCGGGTTGGCGTTGTAGGCGTCATCGATCACCGTCACCCCGTCCGGCCGGGTGCTCACCTGCATCCGGTGCCGCGACACGGGCCCCGCCTCGGCGAGTGCGGCCGCCACCTGCGACACGCTCGCGCCGCATTCGAGGGCCACCGCGCCGGCGCACAACGCGTCGGAGACCTGGTGGTCCCCGTACACCCCGAGTCGTACCTGGGCCGCGGCGTCACCGGCGTGCATGGTGAACTGCGGCCGGGCCAGCCGATCCAGCGAGACCGGTCCCGCCCAGACATCACCGGGACCGGCCCAGCCGGCTCCGGTGGCGGTGGCTCTACCCACCCGAACCACCCGGGCGGCAGTCACCTCGGCCATGGCCGCCACAGCCGGGTCATCCGCGTTGAGGATGACCACCCCGGATGCCGGGACGGCTTGCGGCAGCTCAGATTTGGTTTGGGCAATGATCTCGCGTGAACCGAACTCCCCCAGGTGTGCGGTGCCGACGTTGAGCACCACCCCAATGGCCGGTGGTGCCACCCGTGCCAGCGCGGCGATATTGCCGGGATGGCGTGCCGACATCTCCAGAATCAGGTAGTCGGTGCTGCGGGTGGCACGCAGCACGGTCCAGGGATGCCCGAGTTCGTTGTTGAAGGACCCGGGTGGTGCGACGACCTCGCCCAAAGGTTTGAGCACCGCGGCCACCAGATCCTTGGTCGATGTCTTGCCCGACGACCCGGTGATCCCGATGATGGTCAGTCCGCCGGCCACCAGCTCCGCGGCCACCGCCTTGGCCAACTTGGCCAGGGCGGCCAGCACGGCCGCACCCGACCCGTCGGCGTCGTGCTCGAGCACCCCGGTCAACGCGTCGGCGGTCGAGTCCGGTTCGGGTGAAACCACGATCGCCGGGACCCCGACGGGGCGGGCGGCGAGCACGGCGACGGCACCGGCCGCGACCGCCGCCGCCGCGTGATCGTGTCCGTCGGCACGCGCGCCGGGCAGAGCCAGAAACAATCCGCCCGGACCGACCGCCCGCGAATCGAACTCCACGGTCCCGGTGACCCGCCGTTGCTCACCCTCTTGCGGCGAGATGTCGACCAGCGTCCCCCCGACAATCTCGGCGATCTCGGCGACGGTGTAGTCGATCATGTGCAGGACTCCAGCGCCTCTAAGGCTCGGGCCAGCTCCACCCGGTCGTCGAACGGACGCACTTCTGCGCCGCCACGCTGCCCGGTTTCATGCCCCTTACCCGCAATCAGCACCACGTCACCGGTGCGCGCCCAGTCGACCGCGTAGCCAATCGCCTCACCTCGGTCGGCAATCTCAACCACCTGCGCCGCCCCGCCGCTTTCGGCCGCCCCGGCCACAATCGTGCGTCGAATTGCCCCGGGATCCTCACCACGAGGATTGTCGTCGGTCACAACGACCAAATCGGCCAGCTCCGCGGCGATGCGCCCCATCGGTCCACGCTTGCCAGGGTCACGATCACCGCCTGCCCCGAAGACCACCGCCAGCCGGCGCTGCGGATTCCGCAGGGTGCTCAGCACCTCCCGCAGCGCGCCGGGTTTGTGCGCGTAGTCCACCAGCGCCAGGAAGTCCTGACCGCGGTCCACCTGTTCCAGGCGCCCAGGCACCCGGGTTTCCCGCAACCCTGGCGCAGCCTGCTCCGGCGAGACCCCGACAGCATCCAGAATCGCCAGCGCCAGTAGGCAATTGGACACGTTGTAGTGTCCGGGCAACCCAATGCGCACCCGATGCCCCACGCCGGCAGGATCGAGCGCGGTGAATTCTTGCCCTCCGGCCCCCACCGGGGCCACATCGGTTGCGCGCCAGTGCGCCGGCTGACCTGTGGCGCTGACGGTGATGGCGACACCGGCTCTATCGGCCATCGCACGACCGGCCTCGTCATCAATGCAAACGACCACGCTGTGGCCACGCAGCGCCGAGGCAGGATCGAACAGCAATGCCTTGGCTTCGAAGTAGTCAGCCATCGTGGGGTGAAAATCGAGATGATCGCGCGACAGATTGGTGAAGCCGCCGACCGCGAACCGGATGCCATCCACCCGGCCCAGGGTCAGCGCGTGACTGGACACCTCCATTACCACCGTGTCCACCCCGCGTTCGACCATCGCCGCCAGCATTGCCTGCAGGGCGGGCGCTTCGGGGGTGGTCAGGGTGCTGGGTATGTCGGCGCCATCGATGCGGATGCCGATGGTGCCGATCAGGCCGGCGACCCGCCCGGCGGCCCGTAAACCGGCCTCCACCAGATAGGTCGTGGTGGTCTTACCCGACGTTCCGGTGATACCGACAACGGTCAGCCGGTCGGACGGGTGTCCGTACACCAGCGCGGCGGCCTCACCCAGTACGCCGCGGGGCGCGGGATGGACGAGTACCGGCACGGTGCCGAGCACACAACCCAGCGCGGATATCGCCGTCACCCCGGCAGGGTCGGTGAGCACCGCGACGGCACCGCGCTCGATCGCGTCGGCGGCATGGCGTGCCCCGTGGGTGGCAGATCCTGCCAGCGCCGCGAACAGATCGCCTGGCTGCACCGCCTGAGCGCGCAGCGTCATGCCCGTGATCAGCGTGTCCGGGACGGCCGCGGCTCGATGTGGGCCATCGGCGAGCACCGCTCCGACTTGAACTGCCAGCTCAGCCAGCGGCACACCTGGGCCGGCGCTGGGGCGCAACACCGACTCCACCTCGCCCACCACCTCCGTCCGACGGCCGACACCGGGAGAAACCGGTCGGCCATGACACCCTACCCAGTCGCGCCCGGTAACGACGCGGTGCCGTACCCACCCGGCGCCGCGCCGGCTGCACAACTCTGGGTTGACCCGCAGTGACAGCCCAGCTCACAGCGGACATCTGGCCCGCCGTTCCCGACCGCCGGAGCCCGAGCCTAGGTCAAGCACCGCGACGAACAGCTCGTGATCGGCCGCAACCCGGCGGGGCGGGGCCGACAATCGCGCTCACGCCGGTTCCTGGGCGCTACCTACTGAGGCGCACGACACCCCGATAAACAGCGGCTAGGCCACATGAAAGCCGACCAGCAGCAGACGGCGGCGGCGCAATCAGCACCGGCAAGCCGCCGACAGGCACATCAGCGCACGTCAGCCCTGGGCGCCGGGCGAGCCGAATAGTCGACCGCCTCGCCCGCCGAAACCGCCGGTCGCTGGCGGTAGGCCGAACCCGCCGGTTCCGCCGGCCCCGCCGTTACCGAGCCAATCGGCGTTGCCACCGTCGCCGCCCAGCCCGCCAGCCGCGCTGCCGTCCCCACCGTCGCCGCCGGCCCCGCCATCACCCATCATCCCGGCTGCTCCGCCGCCACCACCGTTGCCGCCGGCACCGCTAGCGCCGGTCCCGCCAGCCCCTCCGGACCCGTCATTGCCGTACAACGACCCGCCATTCCCGCCGGCACCGGCATGTGCACCGAGTCCGCCGGACCCGCCGGCGCCGCCGGACCCGCCGTTACCGATCCAATCGGCGCTGGCACCGTTGCCGCCCAGGCCACCAGCGCCAGTACCGTCCCCTCCGTTGCCGCCCGCCCCGCCGGCCCCGCCATCGCCGATCAACCCGGCTGCCCCGCCGCCGCCACCTTTTCCGCCGATGCCGCCGCCGCTGTTGATGAGACTATGCCCGCCGGTTCCACCGATCCCACCGCTTCCACCACTGCCAAACAGTCTCGCCGCTCCCCCGGTTCCGCCGACACCGCCCACACCACCGACGCCGGCGTTTCCACCACCGGTTCCGCCGGCCCCACCGGCTCCACCATCGCCGATCAGCCCACTGGTACCGCCGGCCCCTCCGTTCCCGCCGATACCGCCAGCACCGCCGATGCCTCCGCCGCTGTAGATCTGGATGCCCCCGGTGCCGCCGATCCCACCGGCCCCGCCGTCGCCGGACAACAACCCGCCGTTTCCGCCGGCCCCGCCGTTTCCGCCGGTCCCGCCGTCCCCGATTACTGTTGCGGTACCGCCGAAGCCACCGTCGCCGCCGGCCCCGCCATTGCCCCACAGCCCGGCGTTTCCCCCGTACCCTCCGGCAGCGCCGTTCGGCGTGGCCTGAGCCGTAACGAATTTATTATTTGCCCCGGCGTCGCCACCGCCGCCGCCATTGCCGAAAAGCAGCCCACCATGCCCGCCGTTACCGCCGGCCCCTCGAGTGCCCCCAGTCGAGAGAAATTCTGATCGTAATCATAGGTAGCGCCGCCGTTGCCGCCGGCTCCGCCGTCACCCCACAGCCCGGCGTTGCCACCCGCACCACCAACCCCGCCCGCTGTGTAGTCCCCAGCGGCGGCCCCGCCTAGCCCGCCGGCCCCACCGTTGCCGTAGAGCCATCCACCGTTGCCCCCGGCACCCCCAGCTCCTCCGGCCCAGCCACTGCCTCCAGCCCCGCCATTGCCGATCAACCCCGCCGCGCCCCCGTTACCACCTGCCTCAGCGGTGGCGCCGCTGGTGTAGCTGTAGCCGGCCCCACCATTGCCGTACAACAACCCCCCAGCCCCACCATTAGGGCTGGCCGCGGTTCCCGCCGCCCCATCACCGATCAGTGGGCGCCCCAACAACGCTTGCGCGGGCGCATTGACCACCCCCAACACACCCTGCTCAACACCCTGCAACGGCGATAAGTTGGCCACCTCCGCGGCCGCATACGCGCCCCCCGCATTGGTCAACGCCTGCAAAAACTGGGCATGAAACGCATTCGCCTGAGCGCTGAGCGTCTGATAAGCCTGTCCATGACCGGAAAACAACGCCGCCATCGCCACCGACACCTCATCAGCACCCGCTGCCAACACCCCGGCCGTCGGGGCCGCCACCGACATATTGGCCGCCTGCAGGCTCGACCCGATCACCCCAACATCCGACGCAGCCGCGGCCAGTGCCTCCTGAGTTACCGACACGAACGACATCGCTAAATCCCCTCACGCAAGTCCGATGCCGGTTAGCGGGCGACCCGGATGGACAGGTCGACCGAGTTCTGACATCACGCAATTCCCGATTACCAGAACTTTACATTCAATGCCGAATGTAAACCGCAGTTTCAGATATTTGGCTGATTCCAGTGAGGCATGGCGGCCAGCATTCTCCCTAGCGGTCGCGACACGAGCCGGCGCACCTAGGCGTTGCACTGGTTCAGTGGTGGGTCTCGGCAGCAGGTTCCTAGGTGGCCTGCAGCAGCAGGGGCGGCCCCGGGTCCGCGGACAGCGGCACGTTCTCGCGCTGCATCAGCCACGCAGCGATGTTGTGGAACAGCGGCGCCGACGAGTGACCGGCGGTTCCATCGGAGTTGCGTTCCGGGTTGTCCAGCATCAGGCCGATGACGTAGCGAGGATTGTCGACGGTGGCCAGTCCCGCGAAGGTGATCCAGTACACGTTGTCGAAATAGCAGCCACATGCCGGGTTGATCTGCTGCGCGGTTCCGGTCTTGCCCGCCATCTGGTAGCCCGGCACCGCGGCGGCGGTTCCGGTGCCCTGCTGATAGCCCATCGGGTCGCGCTGGACGACCGCGCGCAGCATCTCGCGCACGGTTTGAGCGGTCTGCGCCGACACCACCCTGATGCCCTCGGGCCGTGGCTCTTCGGTACGCGTTCCGTCGGCGGCGATGGTCGCCTTGATGATCCGCGGCGGTATCCGCACCCCGTCGTTGGCAATCGCCTGGTACATGCCGGCCATTTGCAGCAGTGTCATCGAAAGCCCTTGGCCGATCGGCAGGTTCGCGAACGTGCTGCCCGACCACTGGTCGAGCGGCGGCACCAGGCCGGCGCTTTCGCCGGGCAATCCGACACCGGTGCGCTGGCCCAGACCGAACTTGCCGACCATGTCGTAAAAACGTTCCGGGCCGACCCGCTGCGCGAGCATCAGGGTGCCCACGTTCGAAGACTTCCCGAACACCCCGGTCGTGGTGTAGGGCATGACACCGTGGCCCCAGGCGTCGTGCACGGTAACGCCGCCCATTTGGATCGTGCCGGGCACCTGTAGCACTTCGTCGGGGGTGCTCAGCCCGTACTCGATGACCGAGGCCGCGGCGATGATCTTGTTTACCGAACCCGGCTCAAAAGGCGATGACACCACCAGATTGCCGAGTTGGCGGTCGCCCTGGCGGCCGATGTCTTGAGACGGGTCGAAGGTGTTGTCGTTGGCCATGGCAAGGACTTCGCCGGTCTGGGCGTCCAGGACCACCGCCGAGGCGTTGCGGGCTCCGGACAAGTTCTTCGCCTGCTGCACCTGTTGCTGCACGTAGAACTGGATGTCGTTGTCCAGGGTCAGCTGGACGGTGGACCCGTGCACCGCTTTGTGCCGGTTGCGATAGCTGCCGGGGATGACGACGCCGTCCGATCCCCGGTCGTAGGTCACCGACCCGTCGGTGCCGGCCAGCACCGCGTCAAGCGAGTCCTCCAGGCCGAGCAAACCATGGCCGTCCCAGTCGATGCCGCCCACGATATTGGCCGCCAACGATCCACCCGGGTATTGGCGCAGATCCTGGCGCTCCGAACCGACTTCGGGATACTTGTCGGTGATCGCGCTGGCGATAACCGGATCGACGGCGCGTGCCAGGTACACGAACGACTCGTTGCTCTGCAGCTTCTTGAGCAGGGTGGGCGCATCGGGCTTGTTGTTCAGCTTGCCCGCAACGTCCTTCGCGATGTCCTTCAGCCGCTGCTGGGGGTCGGGCGCAGCCGGAGACTTCAGCTTGGCCTCCTCCAGCTGCTTGCGAATCCGCTTCGGCTGGAATGTCAGCGCACGTGCCTCGATGGTGAAGGCGAGCCGATCGTTGTGCCGGTCGACGATGGAGCCGCGCAACGCGGCTTCGACGTCGGTGACCTTCAGCTGACCAGCCGCCTGCGCACGCAGGTCCTCGGCATTTGATACCTGCAGAACGAACAGCTGGGTCGCCGCCACCAGCATCAGCACCAAGATCACCGCGTTTCCGGCTCGGTGCCGAAACACGAATGAAGCACCGCGGCTGGCAACTTCCACCGCCTGGCGGGTGCGCCGCTCCCGTGCCGACCGGCCGGGCGGGGCGACCTCAGTGCGCGCCGCCGGACGGGTCTTCTTGGCCTGTTTGGCTTGGGGCAGTCGCTTCGGTTCACGAACCTGCTTGGGCGAGCGGTCGGCCCGCGTCTTACCGGACGACCTGGGCTGGCGCGGTTCGTGGGCGCTATGCGCCTTGCCCGAGACCCGCCGTGACCGCGAGGACTGCGACGGACGAGCCTGCCGCGATTCGCCGCGGCTCACCGTGACACCCCTGGCGCCGCAGCAGCGGCTGGACCGGGCTGTATACCGCTAGCCGGAGCCGGAAGCGCTGGCACCGGCGCCGGTACCGCCGCCTGAGGAGCCACCGGAAGCCCGGCCGTCCCCGGCACCGGCGCAGCCAGGGGGGTCTGCGGGGCCACGGGGACGACCGCGACGGGCGGCGCCGTGACCGCTGGCACCGGGACCGGCACCTCAGCGGGCACCTGAGCGGGCACTGGTGCGGGCAACACGACCGGAGCCGGGGGAACTTGGACCGCCCCGGCCGCCGGTCCTGGCAACTGGCCCGGCCCGGTGACCGGACCCGCAACGCCAGGCAACTGGCCGGGAAGCGGCACCGGCCCCGGCGCCCCGGGTACCTGCCCCGGAATCTCGATCGGGGGCTGGCCCGGTAGGTGGTTGGTGCCGGCGCCAAGGGTCGACGAACCGTCTGGAGTGCGCGGCAACAGTTGCGGTCCCGTTCTGGGTAGCAACGCCGGATCGTCGGGACCCGGCATCACCCGCACCGGAACCTCGGGCGGCAACGCGGCCGGCTTCGGAGGC
Organism: Mycobacterium ulcerans subsp. shinshuense; assembly: GCF_002355775.1. Taxonomy (NCBI): domain Bacteria; kingdom Bacillati; phylum Actinomycetota; class Actinomycetes; order Mycobacteriales; family Mycobacteriaceae; genus Mycobacterium; species Mycobacterium ulcerans. The sequence continues at coordinate 3,067,473 of NZ_AP017624.1, forward strand.
GCCGGAGGACCTTCTTCGGGCAGCTTGCTGTTCAGCGGTGGCGGGGGTACACCATCAGCCGGCTTCGGGGTACCCACCACCACCCAGTTTCCGTCCGGAGCCTGAACCAGATGGGCGGTGTCCCGGGTGGGGATCATGCCCTGTTTGCGGGCCGCTTCGGCCAACGCGGGCGCGGATTCCGCCTCGCGCACATCGCGTTCCAGCGATTCCTTCTGCTGCTGCAGCATCCGGGTTCGCTCCCGAGCATGGCTGAGCTGATACGAACGCTCGGCCGCGTCGGTGGACAGCCACAAGGTGAGCCCCAGCCCCACCCCGAGCGAGCCGATCACCAACACCACAAACGGAACCCTGCTGAGCAGTGCGTGGGGACGCAGGTCCATCGAGGCCAGCCGGACCGCCATCCGCTCCGTCAGCTTGGGCCGGACGACCTTGGGCGCCTTGGCTTTCCGAGCCTTGGCCCGCGCTTTGGCTTGCCCGGTGTTCTTCGGCCGCGCCGGGCGCTCCGCGGGCCGCGGCATGGGTGTGGTCTGCGGTCCCGACATCGGGATCCGCGCCTCCCGGTTGGGCGCCTTCTTCTTTCCGGCCCGACCACGGCGCGACGCGTCAGCCGGTGTGCGCCTGGTGGTACGGGCGACCGAACCGTCGCGTCCGCCGCCACGATCGCCGCTTTGGCTTTTTCCAGGCACCCGAGCCTCGCGCTTCGCCTTCATGACTCGCCCTTCCCGGTTCCTTGTCGCGGTAGTGCCTCGAGCTCAAGCCGTTGCAACGCCCGCAATCGCACGGGCGCGCTGCGCGGGTTGTGTTCCACCTCGGCCGCATCCGCGCGTTCGGCGCCGTGGGTCAACGAGCGGAATCGCGGCCCATGGCCGGGAAGTTCAACCGGAAGGTCCACCGGTGTGCGCGAGGCGACCGCGTCGGCGAACACCCGCTTGACGATCCGGTCCTCCAGAGATTGGTAGGCCATGACGACAATCCGCCCGCCAACAGCAAGCGCGTCCATTGCGGCGGGGACGGCACTACGCAAGGAGCCCAGCTCGTCGTTGACCGCAATTCGCAGCGCCTGGAACGTGCGCTTGGCCGGATGTCCGCCGGTACGCCGCGCCGCAGCCGGAATCGCCTCGTAGAGAAGAGCAACGAGTTCCGCGGTGGTGGTGAACGGCCTGTCGGCGCGCCTGCGGATGATGCGGGCCGCGATGCGGCGCGCGAACCGCTCCTCGCCGTAGCGGTGCAGGATATCGGCCAGTGCCGCCTCGTCGTAGGTATTGATGATGTCGGCCGCCGACAGCGCTGACTGCGGATTCATTCGCATGTCCAGCGGGGCGTCCTTGGAATAGGCGAAGCCTCGTTCGGCCTGGTCGAGCTGCATCGACGAGACGCCCAGGTCGAATAGCGCGCCGTCGATCGATTGCGCTGCGCCATAACCCAGTTCGATCAACGCCGGGGCCAGACCATCGTAGCGCGTGTGCACCAGCGTGACCCGGTCGGCGAAGCGCGCCAATCGAGTCCGGACGATCTCGAGGGCACTGGGATCACGGTCGAGCCCGATCAGTCGCAAACCCGGCAGCTCCGTCAAGAACCGCTCCGCGTGTCCACCCGCGCCGATAGTGGCGTCGACCAGAACCGCCTCCGACCCGTCCGCGTGGTGGCGAGTCAGCGCGGGCCTGAGCAGTTCGACGCAGCGTTGCGCCAGCACGGGCACATGGTGGAAGTCATTGAAGCCGGGTTCCGTCGGGCCGTCAGCCACCGCGACACCTCCCCTGGTTGGGGCCGGGCAATCCTCGCCTACCAGGCGCAATGCCCCTGCGCCGAGGTCCCTGTCCGAAGGCACGAACCTGGCGTTGGGGAAGTACGCCAGGGTCGGTTCGGGCAGAGACCACGGTGCACGGACATGCACCTCAGAAAATGTCGCCGAGTGCTTCATCGCTGGCCGCGGAGAAGTTCTCTTCATGGAGTTGCTGGTACTCGTGCCAGGCCTGCGCATCCCAGATTTCGAGATAGTCAACCGCTCCGATCACCACGCAGTCCTTGGTGAGGCCCGCATAGCGGCGGTGGTCGGCCGACAACGTGATGCGGCCCTGGCTGTCGGGATGCTGTTCATCGGTGCCGGCGGCGAGGTTACGCAGGAAGGCTCGCGCTTCGGGGTTGCTGCGCGGCGCCTTGCTGGCCCGGCGAGCCAATTGCTCGAACTCCGACCGGGGGTAGACAGCAAGGCTGTGATCTTGGCTCTTGGTGACCATCAACCCCCCTGCCAATGCGTCGCGAAACTTGGCCGGCAGCGTTAGCCGCCCCTTGTCATCGAGTTTGGGCGTGTAGGTGCCGAGAAACACTAGGCCACCTCCAGCCAGAGTCACTCTGCTCACCCAAACACTTCAGCCACCATACCCCACAATCCCCCACTTCGCCCCATTGCCAGGGTTTCGCGCCCATGTTTTTCCACTGATCTGCCACTTCGGGATGAAGCCCTACCGCCACCACCCCCCATGTAGAGGGTCTAAGGAGTGACAAAGCCGCATTTCAGAGGCATCCAGGCCGAGAATGGGCGCCAAGTGGGGCCAAGTGGGGCATATGCGACACGCCGATCGGTCACAGATGGGGATCGGTACGGACTATCCGCCGTAATTGCCCAGTTCGTGGGTGCGCACGGGGAAATGGGCAAACCCGCACCGGGCAGCCCAGCGCACCGCGGCACAAAAAAGGGGCGGCCGTGGGCCGCCCCGCCTTGTTCAGATATTCGCCTACTCGTCGAAACGGTGGCGGAACCGATCCTCCATACGACTGGTGAACGAGCCGCCCGACCCCTTGCCGCGGCGCTGACGCGATGTGCCAGACGCCGGCCGGGAGTGATCCACCCGACCCGACAACCGCGGTCCAGAAATGGCGAACACCACGCCGCCAAACATGACGACGAAGCCGAACACACTCAAAATCGGGAAGCTTCCGATCATCGTGGCCTTGAACGCCACACCGGAGACCAGCATCGCCAGACCGATGACGAACAACGCCGCGCCCTGTAACCGCCGGCGCGCTGTCGGTGCACGGAAACCCCCGCCACGGACGCTCGAGGCGAATTTGGGGTCTTCGGCGTAGAGAGCGCTCTCGATCTGCTCGAGCATCCGCTGCTCATGATCGGAGAGTGGCATTCGCCCCTCCTTGCCGACAGCTGTCACGTAACTACCGATAGCAACGCGGATGCCCGTTGTGCGGGCAACTAACTCAGATGATACGAGCTGAATCCGTGCGGTACCACTGGTTCGCCGGCGATTCTATCCTGGCGTCATCAATGCGCACGAATGGGTGGGAGTACCGCTGCGATGCAACCCATCACAATTGCCCCGTCGACTCCGGGTCGATCACCATCCAACCGCTCGCTGAGCTACTGGCGCGTGGTCAGATATTGGTGCTGAAGCATCGCACCAAACAACCACGAGGAGGGCAGCCCGCGTTGACGATCTTCGTCATTGATCTGCCGCCGGACGAGATGGAGCGCCGCCTCAGGGAGGCCTTGACGGTCTACGTCGACGCGATGCGTTACCCCAGAGGCACCGAAAACCAGCGCGCTGCCATGTGGCTGGAACACGTCCGACGCAGCGGCTGGAAGGCGGTGGCCGCGGTTGACGTACCGCAAACACAGCCATCAACGCAGCTCCCCGACATCATTGGCGCCGATCCCAACCACGAGTTGCCGGCCGCAGATCTGGCCAACGCTCCGATGGTCGGGGTGGCCTACGGCTATCCCGGAGCACCCGGTCAATGGTGGCAACAGCAGGTCGTTTTGGGCCTGCAACGCCGCGGTTTTCCGATGCACGCGATCGCTCGGGTGATGAGCAGCTACTTCGAGCTAACGGAGTTGCATATCCATCCGAACGCCCAAGGCCGGGGCATCGGAGAGGCGCTCACCCGTCGGCTTCTGGCCGGCCGCGGCGAGGAGAGCGTCTTGCTCTCCACTCCGGAAAGCAATGGCGAGGACAATCGAGCGTGGCGGCTGTATCGGCGGCTGGGATTCACCGACATCCTCCGCGGCTATTACTTCGCCGGCGATCCGCGCGCATTCGCAATCCTGGGCCGCGCGCTTCCCCTGTAGGCCCCGGCGGCACCCGAACCGGCGGACAGGTTGCCGTACCAACCCACCGGGTCTGGCACGATGACCAGGTGCGTGCCAGCTCTCCCCCACTTTCAGCCCCAGCTGCCCCAGCGTTGCGCGCCCGACGACGGCGGTTGCTGGCAATCGCAATGCTATTGATGCTGGTGCCGCTTGCCACCGGGTGCCTGCGGGTCCGAGCGTCGATCACCATCTCGCCCGAGGACCTGGTGTCCGGGGAGATCATCGCGGCGGCAAAACCGAAGAACAACAAGGACGCCGGGCCCCAGCTGGACAGCGACAACGTCGCGTTCAGCCAGAAGGTCGCGGTCTCCAACTACGACAGCGACGGCTACGTGGGATCGCAGGCGGTGTTCTCCGATCTCACCTTCGCCGAACTGCCTCAGCTGGCCAACATGAATCCCGACGCCGCCGGAGTGAACCTGTCGCTGCGCCGCAACGGCAACATGGTGATTCTCGAGGGCCGCGTCGATCTGACGTCGGTGACCGATGCCGATGCCGAGGTCGAGCTGACCGTTGCGTTCCCTGGCACCGTGACGTCCACCAACGGCGATCGCATCGAGCCCGAAGTGGTGCAGTGGAAACTCAAGCCGGGTGTGGTCAGCACCATGAACGCTCAGGCGCGCTACACCGATCCCAACACCCGGTCCTTCACCGCGGCAGGCATCTGGCTCGCCATCGCGTCGTTCGCCGCCGCCGGGGTGGTGGCGGCGCTGGCTTGGGTCAGCCGGGACCGCTCCCCGCGATTCACAGCCCCCGGCGATCAGCCGCCAAGCTAAGCGCGCTCGACTCGACGCCGCCGGGGCCCGGTGCCGCCGAACGGGCTAGCCGTGTGTGTCGGGCGCCCAGTAGGCGAGCATTTCCGCGAAGGTCTGGAAAGCGGCCGGAGACACCCCGTAGGTCGCCTCGAAATGGATGCTGAGCGGGAAGCCCAGACCGACGACGCCGTCCATTATCCGCTTGTACAGGTCGACCATGAGCTGGCGCTTCTGAGCAGGTTCGCTCGCGGCCAGGCGCTTGACGAACTCCTGTTCCGCGGCCACCGCAGGGTTGCCGGGATCCTGGATCAGCCAGTTGATCAGGCCGACGCGGCTTTCGACTTTCGGGATGAAGCCAAACGAGAGCAGCAGCTCGGGCCGGTGGTCGGTGCTGTAGGCAAATTCGGTGAGGAACTTGACGATGGCGTCCGAATACAGCAGCTGGGTCATGCCGTAGGTGGCGCCCTGGTTGCACTTGAAATTGAGCCGGCCCTGTTCGCCGTCTCGGGTGGGAATCACGATCACACCGCGGTTGGGCAGCAAGTCACGATAAATCGACAACGCGTCGGTGGGTGCAACCCCGGAGCCTTCCCCGTCGTTCATGGTGCGCGGCACGCCGGCAAAGACCACGCCCTCCATACCGGCGTCAGACAAATCCACCAGCCGGCGACGCAGGGCCGCTTCGTCGGTAAACGCGGTTACTTGCGTACACAAGCCGTTGATCCCCGGCATTTCGGGTTTGATGATCTGCCAGAAGTCGAGCACGTCGAGCTTCTGCTGCATCGGCACCGGCCGATCGTCGTCTTCGGCGATCATCCCGGGGATCATCACGTGCCGCAGACGGCCGTCCAGCCCGAAGTCCGCCGAGTACTGCACCACTTTGCGCGCATCTTCCAATGCCCGTTCCTTGCCGCCATCGACATTGGGCGGCACCAGCTCAAGCGCGATCGTGCGTAGGGTCACACAGCTCCCCTTTGTTTTGACGATTATTCTCTGCCCGTTGCCAGGCGGCGCCACACCGCGCACAGGGGATCCGGGTCGCGCGGAGCCGCAAAACCCAAGTCACTTCCAACAGCATAGGCGTGGGTTAGTCAGTTAGGCGAAGCAACTTGTGGGGTCAACCCGCGCCGCAACCCTAAAAGACCAACACCCGCCGCCTGCGCTGTGGCCTAATACACTGTCGGGCCAGAGACAAGCCGAGCAGAAAGGGGCGCCGCGCTGAGCGTCGACGCATCGGCAACCGAAGAGCTGGCCGGCGCCATCACCGACCAACTGCGACTGTACTTGCGTGATCGTCGCAGCCAGGCGGCCTACATCGGCGACGACTACGGCGCCTTGACCGCATGGCTGGAAGAGTTCGTGCTCCCCGGGGGCAAGCGGCTAAGGCCGATTTTCGCTTATCGGGGCTGGCAGGCCGTGACAACCGAAGATCCCGACCCGGATCTACTGTTGTTGTTTTCTGCGCTGGAGCTGCTACATGCCTGGGCGTTGATACATGACGACGTCATCGACGCCTCGTCAACACGGCGCGGCCGGCCAACGGCCCACATACACTTCGCGGCGCTACACCGGGACCGGAACTGGCTCGGCCCAGCACAGCAATTCGGGATCTCGGCAGCGATCCTGATCGGCGATGTGGCACAGGCCTGGGCCGACGACATCATTTCGCGGGTTTCCCAGTCAAGCCTGTCACCCGCCGCGCAACGGCGGGTCCAGCGCGTCTGGTCGGATATCCGCACCGAGGTGCTGGGCGGGCAATACCTTGACATCGTGGCCGAAGCCAGCGCGGCCGATTCCATTACGTCGGCAATGACTGTCGCAACCTTCAAAACCGCCTGCTACACGGTCTCGAGGCCGTTGCAGCTGGGGGCGGCCGCGGCCGCCGACCGGCCCGATGTCCAGGAGGCGTTCCACCAGTTCGGAACCGATCTCGGAGTCGCGTTTCAGCTGCGCGACGACGTGCTGGGGGTGTTCGGCGACCCGGCAGTGACGGGAAAGCCATCCGGCGACGACCTGAGGTCGGGAAAGCGCACGGTGTTGATCGCCGAGGCGGCCGCGCTGGCGGACAGGTCGGACTCGAAGGCCGCCAACTTGTTGCGGTCCGCGGTCGGCAGTGAGCTCACCGACTCGCAGGTGGGCGAGCTGCGCGAGGTGATCGTGCGGGTCGGGGCCCTTGCGGCCGCCGAGAACCGGATCGCCGGGCTCACCCGGCGCGCACTTGCCACACTCGAGTCCATACCCATCAATGCCAGCGCCAAAGCCGGCTTGTCCGCGCTGGCCCGGACGGCCACGGACCGGTCGGCCTGAACCAATGACAAGTCCAACACCCACTCCGGAAGCCCTCTCTGTGACAAAAATGTCTGTTAGGCAACGCCTTTCGCGGATTCGAGAGTTTGCGCCCTCCCCCCAGGCCGGGCCTGCGCGGCTGGGGCTGCTGGGTGCGGTGCTGATCACCGTCGGCGGGCTGGGAGCGGGCAGCATCCGCCAGCACGATCCACTGCTGGAATCCATCCACATGTCCTGGCTGCGCTTCGGTCACGGGCTGGTGCTGTCATCGATCGTTTTGTGGCTGGGCGTTGGTCTCATGCTGATCGCCTGGCTGCGATTGGGGCGAGGGGTCCTCGCCGGCCAAGCCGGCGAGTTCACCATGCGGGCCACCACGGCGTTCTGGTTGGCGCCCCTGTTGCTTTCGGTGCCCATCTTCAGCCGGGACACCTACTCCTACCTCGCCCAGGGGGCACTGCTCCGCGACGGCCTGGACCCCTACGCCGTCAGCCCGGTTGCCAACGCGAATTCGCTGCTCAACGACGTAAGTCCGATCTGGACGATCACGACCGCACCGTACGGTCCGGCATTCATCCTGGTGGCAAAGGTCGTCACCATGATCGTCGGCAACAACGTTGTCGCAGGAACCATGCTGCTGCGTTTGTGCATGCTGCCCGGGTTGGCCCTACTGATCTGGGCGACCCCGCGCCTGGCTCACCATCTCGGGGCCGACAGCCCAACCGCAATGTGGATCTGTGTTCTCAACCCATTGGTCCTGATTCATCTGATGGGCGGGGTGCACAACGAGATGCTGATGGTGGGCCTGATGGCCGCCGGTATCGCATTAACCCTGCAACGCCACCATGTTGCGGGTATCGCGCTGATCACGGTCGCCGTCGCGGTCAAGGCGACGGCCGGGCTGGCACTGCCCTTCCTGTTCTGGGTATGGATGCGCCATCTACACGAGCGCCGGGGGTATCGGCCGGCTCATGCCTTCCTGGTGGCCGCCGCCGCCTCGCTACTGGTTTTTCTTGCCGTGTTCTCGGTGTTGTCCGCGGTGGCCCGGGTGGGGCTCGGGTGGCTCACTGCGCTGGCCGGTTCGGTCAAGATCATCAACTGGCTGACCCTGCCGACCGGGGCGGCCAACCTGATCCATGCCCTGGGCAGGAACTTCTTCACGCTCGACTTCTACACCTTGCTGCACGTCACCCGACTCATCGGAATCGCGATCATCGCCGTATCGCTCCCGCTGCTGTGGTGGCGGTTCCGGCGCGACGACCGGGCCGCATTGACCGGCATCGCGTGGTCGATGCTCATCGTGGTGCTGTTCGTACCAGCCGCCCTGCCTTGGTATTACTCCTGGCCGCTGGCCGTCGCGGCGCCGCTGGCGCAGTCCCGGCGATCGATGGCGGCCATCGCCGGGATTTCGACCTGGATCATGGTGATCTTTAAGCCCGACGGATCACACGGGATGTACTCCTGGCTGCACTTCTGGATCGCCACAGGCTGCGCACTGGCCGCGTGGTACGCGCTCTACCGCGCGCCCGACCTGCGCACCCGGCCTGGCGAGACACCGGCCGACGAGCCCGCGGCGCCCCTCGATATGGGCACCAAGGACCCTCAGTAGGGCTCAGCGAGCCTCAGACGGCCTGGATCGAGCCTTCTTAGTAGGCCATGGCCTGCGCGCGGCGGACGACTTCACGAGCCTGGTGAGCATGGAGCGCGTCGACGGGGCGCGCGTTGCTCACCGCGTCGCGTGAGCCGTCGCGTGTGACGGTCAACGACGGGTCCGGTGTAAACAACCACCGGATGATCTCGGTGTCGTGGTATCCGCCGTCATGCAGGATCGTCAACAACCCTGGCAAGCTCTTGACCACCTGACCTGAGCTGGTGAAAAAGACCTGCGGCACGACCACACCCCCCTCGCGCCGCACCGCGACAAGGTGGCCTTCGCGCAACTGCTGATGCACCTTGCTGACCGGAACGCCGAGAAGTTCGGCGACCCGAGACAGGTCATAGGTTGGTTCGTCGGGGTCCAGGACGTCGTCGCCGGCCGGAATACTGCCCACCGCGCCAGTGTAGAACCTGGCAAGCTGGCGGGTGTGCGCGTTGCGGCTACGTTGCGCCCTGCGATTCGCGGCGCAACCTAGGATGGCTCAGTGGCTCGAGCTGAATTCCCCGGCTCCTTCGCAGACCGTGTCGGCCCGCATCGGGGCCGAATTGAAGCCGGGATTGGGGACCAATTGGACGGCGCGCTGTTGGATGGCCGTTACCTGGTCGGGGCCAGGATCGCCAGCGGCGGAACCTCGACGGTCTACCGCGGCCTGGACGTTCGCCTCGATCGCCCGGTCGCGCTGAAGGTGATGGACTCCCGCTATGCGGGCGATCAGCAATTCCTCACCCGCTTTCAGCTCGAGGCCCGCACGGTCGCCCGGCTGAAGAACCCCGGCTTGGTCGCCGTCTACGACCAGGGCTTAGATGCGCGGCATCCATTTCTGGTGATGGAGCTCATCGAAGGCGGCACCCTGCGGGAGCTGCTGAGCGAACGTGGCCCGATGCCGCCCCATGCCGTCGCGGCGGTGCTGCGCCCGGTGCTTGGTGGACTGGCGACCGCGCACCGAGCCGGCTTGGTCCACCGCGACGTCAAGCCGGAGAACATCCTGATCTCCGATGACGGTGACGTGAAAATCGCGGACTTCGGGCTGGTCCGTGCCGTCGCAGCGGCTGGGATCACCTCCACCAGCGTCATTTTGGGCACCGCAGCCTATCTGTCCCCGGAGCAGGTCCGCGACGGCAACGCCGGCCCCCGTAGTGACGTCTACTCCGCCGGCATCCTCACCTACGAACTGCTCACCGGCGCTACGCCGTTCACCGGTGACACGGCGTTGTCCATCGCGTATCAACGACTCGATCATGACGTGCCGCCCGCCAGCGCTGTGATCACGGGCGTTCCAACACAGTTCGATGAATTTGTGGCGTGCGCTACCGCCCGTGACCCGAGTGAACGGTACGCCGACGCGATCGAGATGGCGGCCGATCTGGACGCAATCGTGGAGGAGCTGGCGCTGCCCGAATTCCGGGTGCCGGCACCGCGCAACTCGGCACAGCACCGGTCGGCGGCGCTGCAGCACAGCCGAGTCAACCAACACCGGCCCTTCGAGGCCTCCGAGCAAGTCTCGGCCTCTCCGCACGGCCGCCAGCCGACGCGCGAGCTCCCCCGAGAACCCGAGAATCACAACGAGCCCCCCGGCTCCGACTTCGATGACGAATCCGACGAGTATGAATACGAGCCGGTGTCAGGGCAGTTCGCCGGAATCTCCCTGAACGAATTTGCCTGGGCACGACAACATGCCCGTCGCACCGTGCTGATCTGGGTAGCGGTGGTGCTGGCAATCACCGGGATGGTTGCGGCCGCGGCGTGGACGATCGGCGGCAACTTGAGCGGACTGCTGTAGTCGCGCAACACCACTGAGCGAGTTTCCTACGCCGGCGATCCGCTGACCACCCAGCACCGCCTGATCACCTATCGCGACCGATCACCAGTTGCGCCAAGCCGATCAGATCAGCCGAGCCTAGCTGGTCAGGCAACGCGGCAAGGGCGGCATCCATGAGTTCATCGGCATGCCGCCGAGCTGCCTTGCGCCCCCCCTGCGGCTTCGATCAGTTCACTCGCCCACGCCACATCATTGGCCGTCATCGGCTCCGTAGACCGATACAGCTCAGCCAGTTTGAGCGCCGCCGAGGAGCCGGACTCCAACGCCGCAATCACCGGCAGAGTCTTCTTGCGGCGGGCCAGATCGCTGCCGAGCGGCTTGCCGGTGACAGATGGATCTCCCCAAATGCCGACGATGTCGTCGAGGATCTGAAAGGCCAGGCCCAGGTGGTAGCCTAACTACCGCATCGCCGATACCGTCAACGGATACGCACCCGCGGTCAGCGCCCCCAGCTCACAGGCACACCCCATCAATCCCGCGGTCTTCCCGGCTGCCATCCGCAAGTACCCGTCGACCCTTACCCGCTTGAGCGTCTCGAAGTCACCATCATCGACCTGGCCGACACGCCAGGGCTCCGGCGTTGTTGATTAGCAGGCTTGTGAGCTGGGGAATTGTGGATTGAGGAGGTCTAGGCGGCGGTTGGCGGTCAAAGCGGTGATCCGGCAGGCTTCGGCGATGTTGTCGGCGCCGTTGAGGCGGTGCAGATTGATCGCGGTGTTGCGTAGCGTTGCTAGGACCTGTGCGCCGTTTCCGGTATGTGCCCTTTGACGGTCTTCGTCGAAGGTGACGTCGCGTATCCAGTGCAGGCTGTTCTCGATTCCCCAGTGTTGACGCATCCAGGTCATGATCGCGGTAGGGCGGGCGTGCTCGAACGGCAGGCTGCAGATGGCATAGACCACCTCCACGCTGCGCTGGTCGGTGGCGGTGATCAAGCGTTCACGAGTGATCCGGATGATTTGTTTTGCGTAGGGGAAGCCGATTCCTCGTGCAGCGGTGATGATTTGCAGGGTGCGGGTCTCGACACGGCCGTGGCCGCGGGAGTCGTCGGTAGCGGCTGCGGGCACCTCGGCCCAGGGCAGCGCGGTGATACGCGCAAGTATTTTGGCTTGGTTGGACTTGACGATCATCAGGTAGTGCGACTTCAAGGTGGCGCAGATCAACTTCGCGGTGACGACCTGGGTATGCATCGCATCCACGGTGACCAGCCACCGCAAGCTACCCGGCAGCAGCGTGAGCAGGGCACGTACGCAGGGAATTTCATTGCTTTTCTCGGCGACAGCGAGTTGACCGAGCACCAATCGGGCACGGTGGGCGAACACCGACACGAGATGCGTGGCTGTCGCTTTGGCGCGTAAAGCACCACGCAGCATCTTGCCGTCCAACGCGATCGGCACCAATCCGCTGGGGTCGCTGCTGGCCACGTGTGCAGTGAAGTAACTGCCCATCCTGGCGTTGAGGTCGGCGGGGTCTAGCCGAGACAAAACAGCGCGGAAGGTCTTCTCACTGGGCCGCCGGAACCGGACCCCTAATTGGGCCAACACATCATCGGGAGCGGTGGCCGCCCATGTGGCAAAACCAGCATAGCCGCGCATCCCCGCGGCAGTGGCCAGAACCGCGATCGCCAACAAAGCCATCAGCGAATACCTCCGACCGCGTGGGTCCCTCGGGTCTGGCACCGAGGCCAACACATCGAGAAACTCCGATCCGATGAGCTCGCTGCGCTCACCAGGACTCCAGCGGTCGAACACCTCTGGAACCGACGACACAGGCAATACTGAAACGGTAGGCACGGGCAACTCCAGACCAACGACGAACAGTAACCAACTCGATCGTTCTCCAGATAGCCCGTGCCTACACTCCGGCCCCAATAGCGCGGCACCAAAGATCATCAACCCAGCTCACAAGCCTGCTAATCAACAACGCCGGAGCCCTGGCCGACACGCAAACCCAGAAACGACGACTCCAACGTCGCGATCGCGGTCATGGCAACCTCGGGCGCCAACATCTCGGCCAATACGCGACTACACAAGACGTGTAGCGCATCTCCGAGCATGATCGCGCTGGTTTCTCCCCAGACCGTCCATACCGTCGCCCTGCCGCGGCGAGTGACATCGCGATCCATCACGTCGTCGTGAACCAGCGAGAAATTGTGCATCAACTCCACCGCCGCCGCCACCGAAGCCGCCGCACTCGCGTCACCGCAAGCGGCGGCTGCCCCGACCACCAAAGCGGCCCGCGTCGCCCGCCCTGACCAACCACCCGCCCCGGATCCGTTGACATCCCACCAGCCCAAGTGATACCCGGCCATGGTTGCCATCGGCTCAGCCAACCAGCCCACGGCTACCCGCATTACCGGATCGCACTCGCGCCGAGCCCGCGACAGCAGTATCCGACCCGCATCCGGTGGCGCATCTGGAACATCGGCCATGCCGAGCGACATCAACCACCTCCTCACATCAGACTGCGCCGTACATCCGTTTGTGCTCGGAGATCGCTGTCAGCCGGAACCGGCGGGAGGTTTCCACCGGCAGGCTGTGGTGGTTGCCGTTGGTGGGCAGCGTGAGGTTGTGCAGTCTGCGATAGTGCTCATAGCTCAGCGGGATTCGCGTTTCCAGCGCTGCGCGGTGCTGATCGGTGCGTAGATGTTGCTGATATCCGGGAGTGACGGTTCCGGCGAATAGTTCGGCTACACAACCTGATCCGTAGCTCAGCATCGCTATCGGCTGATCTGAGAGGTCGTCCGCTTGATCCAGCAGCGCCGCGAGGGCCAGATACAACGATGCGGTGTAGCTGTTGCCGATCCGCCGGTTGTACTCGACGGTGTTGCCGACCGCCGCCTGGACCGCGGCGTCGCTGGCATCTTCACCGGCTTCTGCGGCCAGTTGTTTGTGTGCCTTGTACGCCATTTTCGTGAACGGTTGGTGGTAGCAGAAAGCCGCGAATTCGCCGAAGGGTCTACCGCCGCGTTCGGTGTAGTCTTTCCACGCGCCCGATGCCGCCTCCATATATGCGGTGACCGAGGCCTTTCCGTCGACCAACGCGGTGCTGCGATAGTTCGGTCTCCAGAAGTCCATGATGTCGGCGGTATAGATTCCGGTGGGCTCCTCCAGCCGCAGCAGCGCGGGGTCTGCCGAAACCAGCATCGCCGCGGCCGCTGCGCCCTGAGTGGGCTCGCCCGGGCTGTCGAGGTCGTAGCGGGCCACATCGGCTGCGATGACCAACACCTGCTGGGTCGGGTCGCGGTGTACGAATGCCAGCGCGAGTTGCAGAGCACCCGTCGCCCCGTAGCAAGCTTGCTTGACTTCGAGTACGCGGGCGCTCGAGGGTAGGCCCAGCAGGGAGCTCACCCAGATTCCCGCCGATTTGGACTGATCGACGCCGGTCTCGGTACCGATGACTATTGTCCGGATCTTTTGGCTGCCATGCCGTTTGATGATCGGGTCGGCGGCCGCGGCGGCCAAAGTGACGATGTCCTCATCTGGTGCGACGATGCTCATCTGCTGTTGGCCCAGACCGATGAGGTATTTGTTCACGTCCACGCCGTGGTGTTCGGCCAGGGTTGCGTGGTCGAGTACGTAATGCGCAGTGGCTATTGATAGGTCGTGAATTCCGATCGAGACCATGATGGATGTTCCTTTCCGGTGTTGCGGTTTTGGGGTTGTCTGTTGTTAGGCCGTCGATGGTTTGCGTTCGTATGTGGTGTGCGCGCGCATGAGTTCGCCTGGGTTGGTTTGGGCGGCCATGAGTGACAGTTCGCCGCACAGCACGGTGGCCGCGCAGATTACGGCGAGCCGGCGTGCGTTGGCGCCGGGGGGCCGTTGTTCGCGGCATCCCAGCTGGGCGAGGTTGTCGGTGACGAAGTCCAGGTCTTTACCGTTGCCTACGGTGCCGACGATCAGGTTGGGAATGGTGCAGGAGAAGTACAGATCGCCGTCGCGGTCCTCGGCGTGTGTTACACCTTGGGAGCCTGCGATGATGTTGGCGGCGTCTTGGCCGGTGGCGAGGTAGAAGGCCAGCAGCATGTTGGCGTAGTGCGCGTTGGCCGATCGGATGGTACCGGCTTGCAGGGTGCCGATGAGGTTCTTGCGGATGTTGAGCGCGGTGATCGCTGCCGCGCTGGTGTGCAGGTGCTGTTCGACGAGGTCGCGGGGAATCACGATCTCGGTGAGCACGTTTTTTCCGCGGCCTAGGATGCCGTTGATCGCGATCGGCTTTTTGTCGCAGCACATATTGCCCGAGATCGATCCGTATTCCATCTGCGGATAGCGGGTCAGGATATGTGCGATCAGGTGATCGGCCGCTAGTGTGGCCATGTTGTGGCCGCTGGCGTCGCCGGTGCGGAACTCGAATCGAATGAACAGTAGGTTCGCGGTGATCTGCGGGTGCATCCCGATCAACTCGGCGAAGCGGCGTGTTTGTCCGACAACCGCTGCTAGCTCTGCGAATTCGGTCTGCAGTTGGCGCGCGGTGTTGTTTGCGACGGCGGCATCGGGGGCGGTCAGCAGGATCGACCTGGTCATCTTCTCGTCGATCAGGGTTGTGACAATGCCGTTTTCGGTCAGACGGGACAGTTTGGCCCCGCGGCCAACGGACGGTCATACCGGTGATTCATAGGTGGCCAACGGTGCATGGGCGCTGAATTGCCCTTCGCTGCCCGAGATCTTGATGGGCCCCACCCAGCGTAGGGGGACATGCACCGAGAGCTGCTCCTGTTGTGTGGTCATTTGTGGTTACCTCTTTCGGGCTGTTAGAAGGATGTTGTTGTTGGAAGAGCAATATCGGCGGCGTTCACCGTTGGTGGGGCTACGTCGACGTCGAGGGGGCGGATGCCCGCGTGCAGCCAGCTACGGCCAAGCCCGGCCACATCGACGGAGCTTCCTGCCAATGCAATCCCGCAGTCGCCACCTCCAGCACCGGAGGGTTTAGCGGCCGCGCCGCTGGTTTCTGCTGCGGCGCACAGCGCGTTGAGCCGCTCGGTAAAGATGCCCATTGCAGTAGCGCGGTCCAACTCGCACAGCAGATTCCGGAACTGACGCACATGCTCGCCGAGTCCCGCGCCAGCGGGCGCAGACCCGCAGCAGGAGGCCGTCGCAGGTGTCAGCAGGCCAATGGTGGCGTCGACACATTCTTCGGAAGACTCGCGGAACCGGCGCACAATCTCGTCGCGGGTTCGGTCGCCGGATGCCAGCCTGCCGATCTGGGCCGTGGTGGCCGCGGGAGCGCCCGTCCACCCGACGAGCAGACGTTCAGGCGGCGGCGCGACCGCGGCGATGACGTGGCCGGGCCATTCGGCGTGAACCGCCGAATGCAGGTCCGCGGCGGCGAGTTCGACGATGGCTTGGCGATCCGGGGAGCGGTAGGACAGCCAGCCTCCGAACACCGCCGCAGCCACGTCAACACCGGAGCCAGAGGTCGTCAGGCGCGCGGTCGCGATCAACGCAAGCCGGAATAAGGTCGTCCGGTCTACCGGGGCGCCCCATGCGGCGGTAACCGCATCGACAACCGCCGCGGTGACAGCCCCACTGGAACCTAGGCCCAGCTTCACGCCACGCTCATGCAGCTGCGAGGTGATCGTCAGTCCGACGCCGCGGTCCGGGCAGTCCAGCCACTGGCGCGCGATGGCCACCGCGGATGCGATATGCGGCAGCTGCCGGGCCGCGACGGACCGGTCAGAATCCAAATCCACAGTGCCAGCTATCAGCTCGCTACTGACGGCGACCCCGCCACCGATGCCCAGATCCGCGGCCTGGACAATGACATAGCGGTCCATCGCAGCGACCAGCGCGCCACAGCCAGGCTCGACGACCGCGAACTCGCCCAAAATGACCAGTTTGCCCGGTGCTTTTCGGATGCTGTTCACCGCGTGGCCTTCTCTACAAGAGCCACCCCGGGCCCCGGATGGGCCACCACCACCGTCTGGACCTGACTCAGCTCCTTCAGTGAGGCCGCGATAAGTGCCGCATCATCGCGCGAGCAGAGCACCTTCACGTTGGGACCGGCGTCCATCGTCAGGTAGGCCGCGATGCCGTCGCCGCGCATCGCGACGACCCGGTCGATTACCTGTAGCGAGGCCGCACTGATGTATCGAACAGCGGGCCGGGCGGCCAGCATGGTGACGTGCATGCCCATCGCGTTGGCCTCGGCGATCGCACCGGCGCCGTGCAAGTCGCCGGCGGCAAACGCGGCCTGCATCGCGTGCAGGTCATCACCGCTGGCGTCAGCCCAGGCTCGATACAGCGGAGAAGTCTTGACGGTCTGGCTCATTGCCGCCCGGCTCGAGATCTGCTTGGCCCCGGCCTCGACCACAACGACCACCAGCGCTAGATCAAGCGCGACATCGATTGGCCCGGCATAGGATTGGGCATCACCGTCGGCTCCAATCGCGGCACCGGCGTGCCACACCGAGAACCCGCCGAACACCGAACGACTCGCCGAGCCTGAACCACGACGCGCTAGCCGGGACAGTTCCCGGACATCGGTGTCCAACCCGTAGGCCGCACACGCAGCGGCGGCCAGCGCGGCGAAGCCACTCGCCGATGAGGCCAACCCAGCTCCGGTGGGCCCCGCATTGTGGGTATCAACGATCGCCGGGGCCCGCGACTTCACCCGCACTCGGAGCAGATCCAAGAATTCGGTAACTCGGGTCGAAAAAGCCTCCGGCGCCGGCTTCCCGGCCATCATCACGATATCCGGACCAACTCCACCGCCGGTGGGCCCGACCTCGACGGTGGTCGTAGCCGGGAAGATATCCAGGGTCATCGACAGGCTAGAGGTCATCGGAAGCATGAACTCTTCGTCGCGCTTGCCCCAGTACTTGATCAGCGCGATGTTGGGATGAGCGACCGCGGTCGCCGCTGCTGTGCTCACGGCGCAACCTCGCGACCCGATGCGCTCGCGGTGAGCCGTCCGGCGAAGGAGTCGAGCGCGACAGCCCAGGTAGCCACCGCGCCGGCCTTGAGCATTGCCTCACCGATGACTTGCGCGTGGACCCAATCGCGGGCAAGTGCGAGCGCGCATCCCCCGCGACCGCTGCCAGTGAGTTTGGCGCCCATTGCGCCACTGGTGTTGGCCGCCTCGATGAGACCCTCCAGCCGCGGCGTTGACAGGTTCAGCCCGCGGAGCAGGTCGTGGTTGCGAGCCATCGCTGCCCCGAGTGCGGTGAGATCGCCTTGCTGCATGTCGATGGCCGCGCGACCGACCAGAGCATCGAGTTGCTCGACGAGCCAGTCCCGACGAGCCAAGCCGTCTCTGTCGGCAGTCAAGATTGCCGCGACCTCAGCGACGGAGTCTTTGGTCGCGCTGATCTCGCCGCTGTCAGCCACCACAAACACCCCTACCGGCGCCGGGCTCACCGGTCGGACAGCCCCCCGGTGGAACACAATGGGCTCGTCAGCGCCGGTAGCGGCCGCATCCACCCCACTGGGTGTGCCGTGCGCGGTTCGCTCCCTGGACTGAACCAGCTCATAAACCTGCGCCGCAGACGGCTCCCACTCAAACAGGTCCGCAAGCGCCAGCACCACCGCTCGCACCACCGCCGCGCTCGACCCCAACCCACGCCCGCATGGCACGACGTGCGACACCTAGACAACCACGCCCGACGCGACTGCGGCTGGCACGTCGAACCGTTCAGCGAAGTCTGAGATCAGCGACGCCATGTCCAGACCCATCGACCCCACCGTTGGCTGCCGGACCGGGGTTGGTGCCGGGCCCCGGTGTGCGGTGGCCGTCTCGACCAATATCGGGATCGGAATGGCCAGTGCGGCCGCCCCATGCACCACCAGGTGCTCGCCTAGGACGATCGCTTTCCCGGTCGCCGTTCCCACACCCGATCTCGAACGTGCCTTCATCGCGGGATGACTCACTTGTTGCCCTATCGCTAGTAGATCTCTTGCGTGAACTGGGCGAAAGCGACTCGGGCGGCGCCTAATACGGTGAGGAACCAACCGGAGAAACTATCCGCTTCGAGCAGCTGGGCCAGTTCGGCCGCGGTCACCATGCGCACTTCCGAGACCTCGTCGGGGTCCGGTTGTGGCGGACCCGAGATTCGCCCCACGTACAGGTGGTTGAACTCATGCTCGACCAGACCCGTCTGCGCATCGGCGTGGCGATACGTCACCGTCCCTGCCGGTACGAGTTCGACGTCGAGCCCGAGCTCTTCGCGCACTCGGCGCTGCGCGGCCACCCGCGGGCTCTCCCCAGGAAACGGGTGTCCGCAACACGCGTTCGACAGGACTCCTGGCCAGTGATACTTGCCCGCGGCACGGCGCTGCAGTGCCATTCGCCCGGAGTCATCAAATAGGAACACCGAGAACGCGCGATGCAGCAGCCCCGGCGCTTCATGCGCAGCGATCTTCTCCGCCACACCCTGCGTGACGCCACCGGCATCAACCAACTCCAACATGATCTCCGGCATTTCAAGCAGTCCTTTCAGCGTGGTCCGGCAAATCCCCGGAAGCAGTTCCCCATCACCGCATCGTCGCGGCCTACCAAATCGTCAACCGCTACTGAACTGTTGGCCGCTTACCCGACAACCAAGAAGTGCAGCAAGGGGGCCTCTCGGGCCGTTCTGATTTCATTTCGGCTCGGTGTAAGAAGTCACCGGTCGCGGGCAATGACCAATTGCGTCAACGCAATCAGATCTTCTGATCGCGCGGAGTCAGGTAGTGCCGCCAGCGCGGCACCGATGCATTCATCGGCCTGCCGCTCGGCGGCCTTGCGGCCCCCCGCGGTCTCCACCAAGTCGATCGCCTGCCGCACTTCATCGGCTGACATCGGCTCTTCAGCCCCATAAAGCTGCGCCAAGCTAGCCGCCGCCTCCGTACCAGAGCCCAAGGCGGCGACCACCGGAAAAGTCTTCTTGCGGCGGGCCAGATCACTACCGACCGGCTTACCGGTGACATTCGGATCTCCCCAGAGACCCATCACATCATCGACGATCTGGAACGCCAAGCCCAGTTGGAAACCGAACTGATGCATCGCCGTCACCGTGGCAGGATCCGCATTCGCGGCCAACGCCCCCAACGCACAGGCACAACCCATCAATCCCGCCGTCTTGCCGGCCGCCATTTCCAGATAGCCATCAACGCTCACCGACTCGCGTGTCTCAAAGTCACAATCTTCGAACTGGCCATCGCACAAAGTCACACACGAGGATTCCAACCTCATAACGGCGTTCGCCGCAACCTCAGGCTCCAACATCTCAACCAACACACGGCCGGCCGACGCGTGCAACGCATCTCCGAGAACAATCGCATTGGTCTCACCCCACACCGCCCATACCGTCGCCCTACCCCGGCGAGTGGCATCGCGATCCATCACGTCGTCATGAACCAACGAGAAGTTGTGCATCAACTCCACCGCCGCCGCCACAGGAGCTGCGGCACGCGCATCACCACACGCCGACGCCGCCCCAAACGCCAACGCCGCCCGAATCGACTTGCCAGACGAACCATCTACCGGCACCCCATTGACGTCCCACCAGCCGAGGTGATATCCGGCCATCTTGGCCAACGGCTCACTCAACCACCCCACTGCTGTCCGCAAGACCGGATCGCACTCTTGCCGAGCATTTTTCAGCAGCGCCCGAGCTGCGTTCGGGGTCGCATTGGCAACATTGACCATGCCCAACGACATCGACCAACTCCTCACATCAGAAGAAACCTGTCCGCGAACCACAAGCGGTGACGAGCAGTGTCCGGTACCGGCCTCAACAACTTCTCAATGAGCTGACCTGCGGCGCTCGTTGGGCCGCAGAAGCATGTCGATCCGGTAGGGATCAACCGAATATCCAAGTGCGATCTGGATTTAACGTGTACGTAATAGATGTCTGGGTGAGTCGCTTGAGACCGACGCGCGGCGCCGCTCGCCTCCCCCGGGACGCATGCCAGCCGCCCCAGATGCGGCCATCGCGGCCGCGGGGCGGAACCCGCAGGCAAGTGCGTTTTGGTACCCATATTCAGGATGCGACGCGGGCGGCGATGAGAGTGCGAGACTTCGTGAAGATGTCGCTCTTGCAGGGACTTAACTCCGCTCTGCCGCTCGCCCGGCCCCGATCACACACGCCCGACGGGCTCTCCATTCACATCACACCTTGCGACGCCGAAACATCAAGCTGCCCAGCTTGATCACACTCCTTTCGCGGCGAGACACTCCGCCACGGTTCAAGATCCGTTGAGAATCCATTGAGGACGAGCCTGTTCAATCAGCGGCGGAACTTCCCAGTAGCGCAACGGAAATGGACTCCAAGTGAACGTTATTGACTTCCCCCAGGTCGACTTGGGTACCGAGGCGACAATCAGCCCCGATATCGACAAAGCAGGGGAACACCTGAAGACATGGTCTCGTGCCACAGGCATCGTCCTCGACGGCCCCAACGGTGACGCCTTCGATGCACTCGCGCAGCATCGCCTGGCGGCATGGACCTATCCGGCGGCAACCGGTGCGGAGCTTGATCTGATGGCGGACTGGATCGGTTGGCTCTTTGCCTTCGACGACGTTTTCGATGAATCGATAGACGGCTGCGATCAGGACTTTGCCATTGCGACGGCGGCGGCCACCAACACCGTCTACACCGGGCTGCCCTCAGCACCCCCGAGCCCAGTAGTCAGGCCCTATGTGGTGGCGTTGGAGGATCTTTGGGAGCGGACTACCCAGGGCATGCCGGCGTACTGGTGCAGAGGACTGGCCAACGACATGGTCGATTACGTCAACTCCTACCGAAGCCATGCCCTGATCAACGCATCACGCATTGCGCTCGACGAACAGTCATATCGAGCCCATCGGCTGATCTCCAGCGCAGTATTCATCACGCTCGACCTCGGCGAAGCCGCCGCTAGACGTGCCCTATCGGAGTCGCTGTTGGTGCACCCATACATACGGGCCGCTCGCGAAGCCGCCAACAACATCGTGTCCTGGAGCAACGACCTCTACTCCGCGCCCAAAGAGCTCAGTCTGGGCGACCTGTGCAACTACGTCGCCGTCCTGCAGTCTCAGGATGATCTCACGACTGCGCAAGCAGCCGACCGGGTCAGCCAGTACCTGCACGAGGAGATCGCGCGCTTCGATCAAACCAAACAGCTCATCCACACCCACCTCATCCCACGCTTGCCAACCGAAGATCAACAAGGCGTGATCTCCATGCTGGATACCTGCAGCAACTGGATAACCGGCAACGTGGCGTGGTCATTGGAGACCGCACGCTACGCATCGCGCGCCATCGACATGGAGCGCGAAAAGGAAGTATTCGGGGACTTGCGAACCTAGGACTCGCATCAGCGCCCAGGGGTTGCGGCGAACATCAGCACACGACAAGGCGCGGCCGTGAGCGAAAAGAAACTGGCGACCGTTGGTTCAGCCAGGTAGTTCACGGCCGGCGTCTTGGCCGCGGTCGTCAGCAGGACAACACCAAAATCCAAGACCGCCACTTCAACTCGACCACAACTGCATCCACGGTGACCGGGCCAGCGCCATCCACACGCTGTCAACGGTCACCCATTCGACACTGATCTCGCAATAACTTCCACAACAATTTCCTGGAGGAGATCATGGAGCACCGTCCCGAATGCTGCTGTGGTTGCGCGCTCGCGCAAATGCCCTCTCCCCCAGAGGAATCTGTGCCCTTACCGCCCACAGTGGGCATACTAGGCACCGCCGCATTCGTACCGCCGCGCGTCGTCACCAACAACCAGGCAGGTGCCAGCGCCGGCATCGACGATGCCTGGATATTCGCCCGAACTGCGATCCGGACCCGACGCTGGGCCGGCCCGGAGCAGGCCACCTCGGATCTGGCCGTCCAGGCCGCCGAACAGGCCCTCGCCAACACCGCAATCAACGCCGGGCAGCTCGGAGCGATCATCGTCTCGACCTCCACACCCGACCAACCCCAGCCACCCACGGCCGCCTTTGTCCAAAATGCGCTGCACGCCAACAGCGCATACGCCTTCGACACCAATGCGGTGTGTAGCGGGTTCCTGTTCGCCATCAACACCGCACACGCGCTGGCCCAACGTGACAGCATCCACGTGCTGGTCAGCGGAGCAGACGTCTACTCACGCATCCTTGACCCCACCGACCGAAAAACGGTCTGCCTGTTCGGCGACGGCGCCGGTGCTGTGGTGGTCGGACCCACCACAGCCAGCTCGAGGCACCTGCGCATCGTCGACACCGAACTGCACACCTTCACCCAGCACATCAACCTGATCGGGGTGCCCGGCGGCGGCAGCCGCCAGCACCTGACCACGGCCACTCTCGACGCGGGACAGCACTACTTCCACATGGACGGTCGAGGCGTCCGCGACTTCGTCACCACCACGGTCCCGGAGCAAGTCCGCAAATTCTTGGCGCGACACCACCTCGCTGTGGAGGACATCGACCACGTGGTGATGCACCAAGCCAATGGACGCATGCTCGATGAGATCTACTCGCTACTGGACCTGCGTAACGCCACATGCCACCAAACCATCGACCGATTCGGCAACACCGGTTCGGCATCGATCCCCATCACCCTGCACCACGCGTACCCCGAGCTGCACGGCAATATCCTGTGCATCGGTTTCGGTGGGGGAATGGCCGCCGGTATCACGCTGCTGGCCGCGGCGTCGGGCAGCGCGGGTGATGTGGGCGCTCACAAGTAGCACGCGCTGCGCCACCACCGGACCGCCCCCGACCGGGGCGACGATCCGGGAGCGTCGCAATCCTGCCCGCGCCTGGTCACGAACAGGCGCGCGCCGGACCCGGGTAACCGACCCCAGCGCCGCGGGCTGACCGTCCGAAATTCGGACGGTCAGCAGCGGTCATCCCATCGGAAAGCCCACCGCCAACGGCGGTTAGTCGCGCAGCATTTCGGCGACCAGGAAGGCCAGTTCCAGTGATTGTTGGGTGTTCAGTCGTGGGTCGCAGGCGGTCTCGTAGCGCCCGGATAGGTCGGAGTCGGAGATGTCTTGCGCGCCGCCCAGGCATTCGGTGACGTTCTCGCCGGTGATCTCGACGTGGATACCACCCGGGTGGGTTCCCAGGCCGCGATGGACCTCGAAGAATCCCTGTACCTCATCGACGATGCGGTCAAAGTGGCGGGTTTTGTAGCCGGTGGATGACTCGTGGGTGTTGCCGTGCATCGGATCGCACTGCCAGATCACCTGGTGACCGGCGGCCTGGACCTTCTCCACGATCGGCGGCAGCAGATCACGGACCTTGTTGTTCCCCAACCGACTCACCAGCGTCAGCCGGCCCGCCTTGTTATGCGGATCCAGCCGCTCGACATACTCGACAGCCAGCTCCGGAGTCATCGTCGGGCCGATCTTGACCCCGATCGGATTGGCGATCACCTCCGCAAAAGCAACGTGGGCGCCATCGAGTTGACGGGTCCGCTCACCGATCCACACGGTATGGGCGGACAAGTCATACAACTGCGGCTCACCGTTTTCCCCCTCACCCAACCGCAACATCGCCCGCTCATAATCGAGCACCAAAGCCTCATGACTGGCGTAGATCTCAGCGGTCTGCAGATTACGGTCGGCCACCCCACAGGCACTCATAAACCGCAGGCCCCGATCGATCTCGTTGGCCAGCGCCTCATAGCGCGCCCCCGCCGGCGAGGTCCGCACAAACTCGCGGTTCCAATCATGAACCAAATGCAGCGACGCCAACCCCGACGACGTCAACGCCCGCACCAAGTTCATCGCCGCACTGGCATTGGCGTAGGCACGCACCAGCCGCGACGGATCATGCTCGCGGGCAGCAGCATCGGGCGGAAAACCATTGATCATGTCACCGCGGTAGGACTTCAACCCCAACGCATCAGTATCGGCCGAGCGCGGCTTGGCGTACTGCCCCGCAATCCGAGCAACCTTGACCACCGGCATGCTCGAGCCATAGGTCAGCACCACCGCCATCTGCAACAGCGTGCGCACATTGCCCCTGATATGCGGCTCGGTGTTATCGGTAAACGTCTCCGCGCAATCCCCACCCTGCAGCAAAAACGCCTCACCACGAGCGACCTGCGCCAGCTGCTCCTGCAACCGGATGATCTCCGAAGGCACCGTCACCGGCGGCACACTCTCGAGCACCTTACGCATCGCCGTCGCCTGATCGACCGGCCAGCTGGGCTGCTGAGCAGCCGGCTTAGCCAACGCAGCATCCAACCGCGCCCGCAACTCATCAGACAACGGCGGCAACGACGGCAGCTGGTCAATCGGAATATCGACGGTCCAGTTCATCGGTACATGGTAACTGGGCATTGTGGCGGGCTGATGGGCCGAACGTTGCTAGCGGTCGGTGATGATCAAAAACCTTCGCAATTGATCACGGGCATCGACCAGCGCGTCGTGGGCATCTCGGGACCGCGGGGGTAGCCGCGGGCTGCCGCGATCCTCCCACAGCTGCCGCAATTCCCGGGTGAAACGCGGTATCGCCTTCGGCAGGCCCGGCATCGGACCCCACAACTGACACAGCGCGACATGATCGTAGGCCCCGACCCAGGCCCATAGTTCGATCTGCTCGCCGCTGTCCACACCGAGGAACTCCTCCAGGTCCAGGCGGATCTGGCGGCGCGAACGCCACACCTGCGAGGCGGGTGACGGCAGTTTGGTCAGCACATGGGCACGAACCCAACTTCCAGCCCGTTCCGGATCGAATTCCGTGGAAACGGCGTAGTACTCACGGCCGTCCTCGGCGACCACGCCGATCGAGACCAGTTCGATGGTGCGGCCATCCTCGATGAACTCGGTGTCATAGAAGTACCGCATCGCCGCAGCCTATACGGAGGTCAATATCGGCCCGGTGCCCTCGGGTGGCGGCGCGGGGTGAACGTCGCGATCCAACTGCGCCTCGACGGCGCGCTCGTCGGGCAGCCGAGGGGTGCCGGCGATCGCACACTGCAACCAGAGCTTGGCCCGCACCACCGGGCGGCGCAAGGTGCGCTCGCGCTGCAACGCTCGCCGCATCTTGTCCGGTTTCGCGGTATAGCGCCACCGGGCCCAAGGGGCATGCGGCCGCGACAGCCGGATTGCACCGATGACCAGCAACACCACGATGAACATGCCGAGCAACCCGGTCCACACCTTGCCCTTGATCAGCACCACCGTTGCCAGCGGCAGCGTGAGCACCAATCCGCCGACCACCACCGCACGCGGGAGCACCGAATCGCTACCGGACCAGATCGTCGGGAAGAACATCAGGGGATGCAAACCCAGGGTCAGCAGACCCGCCACCGCTACCGCCGCAAAAACCGCGTCCACCGAGGTACGGCCGTCTTCCTCCCAATAGACGTCGGACAGATGCAGGATCAACGCATACTCGTCGAGCACCAGTGCCGCGCCGATCCCAAAAAAAGTTGCCGCCACGCTGAGTTCGGGCTCGCGTCCGTTGACAGCCAGCGTCACCAAGGTCAGCCCCGAGATCATCACCAGCACCACCCCGAATGTCACATGGTGGACATGCACCGACCCGAGGTCCACATTGCGGGGCTGCCACCACCTGGGCGGCGGGCCATCGTCTGGGCGCCCGCGGATGACGCGCACGAAGGTGCGGGTCACAAAAAACGTCAGGATGAAGGCAACCAGGCAGCACAAAAGCGGCAATCGGCCGCGGTCGACAATGTCATGCTGCAGCCAATAGAACACCTCAAAAAAGTTACGCCCACCGACGAATGCAGGTCGGCAGCCTCGCTGCAGCGGTGTCCGGCCGTCCGGTAACGATTAGGCTGTCGGGGAAATGAGTACATTGAGGTCGCCCGACGTGGGCAGTCGACTCGGGCGGGTCTCGGTTTGGTACCTGCTGTGGCTGGTAGCGGCCGCGGCACTGGGATACGTGGTCTGGCGGTTGTTCGGGCACATCCCATACCGCATCGACATCGACATCTATCAGATGGGCGGTCAGGCCTGGTTGGACGGGCGCCCGCTCTACAGCGGCGACGTGAAGTTCCACACACCAATCGGACTGGACCTGCCGTTCACCTACCCTCCGCTGTCGGCGGTGGTGTTCAGCCCGTTTGCCTGGTTACACATGCCGGCGGCCAGTGTGGCGATCACATTCTTGACGTTGGTGGTGTTGATTGCGTCGACGGTGGTGGTGCTTACCGCTCTGGATGTGTGGCCCAACTCGGAGCAGCTGCCCGGACCCGCGTGGCTGCGCCGGTTGTGGTTGGCGGTCATCATCGTGGCCCCGGCCTCGCTCTGGCTGGAGCCGATCAGTTCCAACTTCGCTTTTGGCCAGATCAATGCCGTGCTGATGACCTTGGTGATACTCGACTGCTTCCCGCGTCGCACACCGTGGCCCCGGGGGCTGTTGCTCGGCTTGGGGATCGCCCTGAAGCTGACTCCGGCCGTGTTCCTGCTCTACTTCCTGCTGCGCCGCGACAACCGGGCGGCGCTGACGGCGGTGGCGTCTTTCGTGGTCGCCACGCTGGCCGGTTTCGCGCTGGCCTGGCACGACTCATGGGAGTACTGGACCGACACCTTGCTGCACACCGACCGGATCGGTTCCGCGGCGCTCAACACCGACCAGAACATTGCGGGCGCACTCGCCCGCCTACCGATCGGCGAGCATGCGAGCCACTTGCTGTGGGTGTTGCTGTCTTTAGGGGTACTCGCGGTGACCGTCTGGGCGATGCGGCGGGTCCTGCGGGCCGAAGAGCCAAGCCTTGCGGTGATCTGTGTCGCCTTGTTCGGCCTGGTGGTTTCCCCAGTGTCGTGGTCGCATCATTGGGTTTGGATGTTGCCGGCGGTGGTCGTGACCGGGGTGCTGGCCTGGCGGCGGCGCAACGTCGCGCTGGCGGTGGTCACCATTGCCGGATTGGCGCTGATGCGCTGGTCACCGATCGATTTGCTGCCCAAACACCGCGAGGCCACCGCGGCCTGGTGGCGTCAGCTGGCCGGCATGTCCTACGTGTGGTGGGCGTTGGCCGTGATCGTCGTGGCCGGACTGACGGTCACCACCCGGATGACAATGCAGCGTCCGGCGGAGCCGGACCGAACCCCGGCCCCGGCCGCGCGCTGATTATCCGGCGGCGGTTTCGGGAAACCGTACCGCGTCGCCGGACCCGTCGTCATCCCCCTTGCCGCCGTTCTTGATGCTGGCGGCGTAGATGTCGACGTACTCCTGGCCCGAGAGCCCCATCAGCTCGTACATCACCTCGTCGGTGACGGCCCGCTCGATGAAGTGGTTGCCGGCCAGACCCTCGAACCGCGAGAAATCCATCGGCTTACCGAAACGAACGATGACGCGGCCGAAGCGCAACATCTTGCGTCCCGGCGGGTTGACGACATTGGTGCCGATCATCGCCACCGGGATGACCGGAACTCCGGTGTGCAGCGCCAGCCGAGCCAGGCCCGTCTTGCCTTTGTAGAGGCGACCGTCGGGCGAGCGGGTGCCTTCTGGGTACATGCCCAGCAGCTTGCCCTGGCGCAGCAGTCCTGCGGCGGTTTCGAGTGCGGCCTGTGCCGCGTCGGAATTGGTGCGGTCGATCGGCACCTGCCCGGAGACGCTGTAGAACCAGCGGTTGATCCAGCCTTTCACGCCGGTACCGGTGAAGTATTCGGCCTTCGCCAGGAAGGTGATCCGACGACGCACGACCAATGGCAGGTAGAAACTGTCGGCCACAGCGAGGTGATTACTGGCGAGAATAGCCGGCCCGGAGCTCGGGATGTGTTCCAGCCCTTCGACTTTCGGCCGCCCCAGCAGGGTGAAGAGCCAGCCCATGAAGATGTACTTGAATAGGTAGTACCACATGGCCCTCCCTCTCACCCGCATCGGAATGATGTCTGCGCCAACTGTACCCATCGGCGATAGGTACGACCACCTCCGTAGGTTGGTCGCTTACTCTTGCAGAGTAATCGGGATCGCCTGGTAGCGCGTCTTCGCATCGGCGTTCGCCGACCCGTTTTCGGGGGCGCTCTCACTGCTGAGGCCCCCGCCGGGCGGACCATCCGACGGCGGTTTCACCGATCGGTCGATGTCGTCAACTATGGCGCGAATCACGTTGAGCAACGCCACACTGTGTTCGGCGATAACCGTCGTCAACGGGTGCTGCTCACCATTGACCAGCGCAGCGAGCGCACACAGCGGGCACCACACCTGTTGGCACTTGCCGGTCGCTCCGCCCGATGCCATGGCGGCCGCGGCGCGCAGTGCAGGATCTACGCCATCGAGGATCGCCTGGGCGAGTTTGCGCAGTTCAGGACCAACTTCGGTATGGGGCCCAGTCACGTCGGCCACACCTCCGGATCTGGTCGAAATCGAACGGTCAGCTCACCGCCAGACAGGCGCGCGTCCAGCACGATGCACCTCCGCAATACGGAGGCCAACCGCACCCTGCGCCGCATGCCGCCGGCACTGATGATCAGGTCGTCATCAGCTCGGCCCAGTGTCAACGAACCGGGATCGAGCTGGGGCAACGCTAGCCGCAGACGATATACCGACCCAAGGCCGGACCCGGACTCGAGGTCAACAATCGGACGCAGCGGCCCCGGCGGCGCGCTTCCGCGGCGCCGGCGGGCGCCATCAAGCAGCCCACCGAGGGCCTTGGGTCCGATCGGCTCGCCGGCCGCATGCGCAACCAGCACCAGCGCCACATCGCCAATGGTGGCGTCGAGTTCCTCGAGAACGGCACGCTGCTCGGAGATGCGTTCGGCATACCAGTAGAAGGCGGGGTGGTCGGGCAGACTGCGGTACTCGTATGCCTCGTCCCGCACCAGAACCTGATTGACGAGTAATTCCTCGACGCGGACGCCCATCAGGGCCAACGATCCCAGCGTGCGCGTCGCCTCCGCTGCGACCACCCGCTCAGGAGTCAGCACCAGATGCGCGCCGACCAGAGAACCATCCGTCAGCAAAGTGCTGAGTCGATCGACGCTGGCACTGGTTCGCTCCAGCAGCTCCACCAGCGCGGCCGAGCGGCCATCTTCGATAGCGAGACTGAGCCGGCGATGCCGCGGCCACGCGCGCTCGACGTACAGGGAGAAGGTGGCGGGGAGGGTCAACATCCGCAGGGCGTCCGCGGTCGAGGCGCAGTCGACCACGATGCGGTCCCAACGTCCACTGGCCGCGAGCTCACCGACCGCGTGCAGACCGAGCACTTCCTGGACTCCGGGCAGCGCGGAGAGCTCCTCGGGAGCAATGCTGCCCAACTCCGAATCCGGAAATCGCCCATTGAGGGCATCGACAACGTCTCGCCAGCGGTCTTCGAGCAACGCCAGGGTGTCCAGCGCTAGGGCGTCCAAGAACCCCCCGCCGGTGTCGACCTGACCGGTCTCGAGATCAGCAAAAACACGAACCGGCTCGCCGGAGCCCGTCGGCGTAACCGCAATGCCCAGCACATCACCCAGCGAGTGCGCCTGATCGGTGGATACCACCAACACCCGCTGACCAGCAGTGGCGTCACAAACCGCGGTGGCGGCCGCCAAAGTGGATTTTCCTATCCCGCCTTTGCCTACGAAGAGACTGATCTGAGCCGAGGTGGGCGCAACAGGATCACTTAGCCCTCAACTCGTTTCTTCAGATCTTTCAGGGCTCCGTCGATCAGCCTGCGCTCAGCCTTGCGCTTGAGCATTCCGATCATCGGAATGGCCAGATCAACCGACAACTCGTAGGTAACGTCAGTACCAGAGCCTTTGGGCGCCAAGTGATACGAACCTTCAAGGGCCTTCAGCAGCGAGCTGGACTGCAGGGTCCAGCTAAGCGATTGACGGTCTGCCGGCCACTCATAGGCCATGATCAGGGTGTCCTTGAAGATGGTGGCGTCCATCAACATCCGGGCCAACATCGGATAGCCGTCGTCATCGGCCTCGAGGATTTCGACTTCCTTGTACTCGGAGATCCATTCGGGGTAGGCCTCGATGTCAGCGATCGCTTTCATCACCTCACCCGGCTCCGCATCGATGTAAATCGTCTGCGTCGTCTTGTCCGCCACCTGACCACCTTTCTCTGCCCCCGCACTCGATGTTTTTTCCCGGGGACACGGCCTTCCGGCAGAAACGGTACTCCCCGAAGCGCTACCTTGACCCGGCTAAATTACCGGAGAAACTCCGATCGGGCGTGTCTGCTCCAACGTCGTTTTCACCTCGAACGCCATCTTCTTGCCCGCCACCCGGCGCTGATGCGTCATTTTCGCCAGCTTCATCCGGGCCAACTCCCAAGCCGTCACTCCAGTGGGTTCAGCATGCAGGAAATAGTGCAGCACGACCCCGTCCAACGACGGCTCGAGCCAGATCTCCATCGTGCCGGTCAAGGCCCCGGTAACCGCCCACCTGATTCCCTTGTCGGCGCGGTCCTCGGTGACTTGCAGCCACAGATCGGGCCACCACCGGCTCCAGCTTGATCGATCCGCGACCGCGGCTCCGACCCGTGCGCCATCCGCGGCGATATACGTCTCATCCGCGATCTGGATGCTGTTCATGGCCACAGCTTCACACACCCACCTGAGGGGGCTGGCACCACCCCGCAGGTGCGGAACCCGCGCGCGGGCAATCGCAGTGAGAATCCGAACCAGGTGCCAACCAGGCGCCTCCATGCTGCGCGAATGCTGCGATTAGGCTGTGAGCAGGCAGTCCGCCCGCAAAATGGCAATCAACGCCACAACAGGTGTAGCGAGGTCGAAACGAAGTGCGTCAGTACAGTGTCCCCGCCCGTTTTTCCGTCGACGAGCGCGACAACGTCGCGGCCATGGTTTTCGAGCACGAGCGCGATGATCCCGACCACATCATCTATCAGCGCCAGATCGACGGTATCTGGACCGATATCACCTGCGCCGAGGCGGCCCGGCACATTCGTTCTGCAGCATTGGGTTTGATCGCACTCGGAGTCCAGGCCGGTGACCGGGTGTCCATTTTCTCGGCCACTTGCTACGAGTGGGCGATCCTGGATCTGGCGATCCTGGCGGTGGGCGCTGTCACCGTGCCCATCTACGAGACATCGTCTGCCGAGCAGGTGCGCTGGGTGCTGCAGAATTCAGAAGCCGTGCTGGCGTTCGCTGAGACTGACGCGCATGCCGCAATGATCGCCGAGCTGACCGGTGACCTGCCCGCCCTGCGCCGCGTCCTGGTTATCAACGGTTCGGGTCCCAAGGCGCTCGAGCAGCTCGCCGAGGAGGGCGGGTCGGTTGACCGGGCAGAGCTGACGGCGCGACTCGATGCGCTGCGCTCCTCGGATCCGGCAACCCTGATCTACACCTCGGGCACCACCGGGCGGCCGAAGGGCTGCCAACTCACCCACTCCAACCTGCTTCACGAGATTCGCGGCACGCAGGAGTGCCTATCCACGCTGCTGACCCCCGGGCAACGGCTGCTTGTCTTCTTGCCACTGGCCCACGTGCTGGCCCGGGCGCTTACCTTGTCGGCCTTCGCCAGCAAGGTGACCGTCGGATTCACCAGCGACATCAAGAATCTGCTGCCACTGTTTGCGGTGTTCAAACCCACCGTTGTGGTTTCGGTACCGCGGGTTTTCGAGAAGGTCTACAACACCGCGGAACAGAATGCCTCCAACGACGGCAAGGGGGCGATCTTCAAGCTCGCCGCGCAGACGGCGGTCGATTGGAGTCGAGCCTGGGATGACGGCCGCCCGGGGTTGCTGTTGCGCGCCAAGCATGCGCTGTTCGACCGGCTCGTGTACCACAAGCTGCGCGCGGCGCTTGGCGGCGACTGCCACGCGGCGGTCTCCGGTGGGGCACCGTTGGGCGCACGACTTGGTCACTTCTATCGCGGGGTCGGCCTAACCATCTACGAGGGCTACGGACTGACCGAGACCAGCGCGGCCGTCACGGTCAACCAGATTGACGCTCTCAAAATCGGGACGGTCGGAAAACTGGTGCCCGGCAACAGTTTGCGAATCGCCGACGACGGCGAGTTATTGGTACGCGGCGGCGTGGTGTTCAGCGGCTACTGGCGCAACGAACAGGCCACCGACGAGGCATTCACCGACGGCTGGTTCCGGACCGGCGACCTCGGCGCAATTGACGACGACGGCTTCCTGAGCATCACCGGCCGCAAGAAGGAGCTCATCGTCACCGCGGGCGGTAAGAACGTCGCCCCCGCGGTGCTAGAGGATCAGCTACGGGCGCACCCGCTGATCAGCCAGGCGATGGTCGTCGGGGACGCCAAGCCGTTCATCGGCGCACTGATCACCATCGATCCCGAGGCGTTCGGCGGTTGGAAGCAACGCAACAGCAAGGCCGACCATGCGGCGGTGCGCGACCTGGCCGAGGACCCCGACCTGGTTGCGGAGGTGGATGCGGCCGTCAAGGAGGCCAACTTGGCGGTGTCCCACGCCGAATCGATCCGCAAATTCCGAATTCTGCACGTCGATTTCACCGAGGACACCGGCGAGTTGACGCCAACGATGAAGGTCAAGCGCAACGTGGTCGCCGAAAAGTTCTCCGTCGAGATCGAGGCGATCTACACCAAGGATTAGTCCAACGCGCCGCCGGCGGCTCCGCCGGCGGCGCGCATGAGCGGATCGCCCGACTCCTCCTCCGGCCTCACCGGCCGGCATCGTCGCCGCGCAGAAGCTCGGCGAGGCGGGCCGCCAACGTGTCCCAGCGCCACTGAGACGTCACCCACTGCCGGCCGGCGTCACCCATCCGAGCCGCCCGGTCGCGATCGGCCAACACCTCGATGACCGCGCCGGCGACCTTGTCCACCGAGTTGCCGTCGACCACCAGCCCGGTCTTGTTGTGCTGCACCGTACCCGGCGCTCCACCAGATTCACCCGCAATGACCGGCACGCCGCTGGCGGACGCCTCGAGAAAGACGATGCCCAAGCCCTCAACGTCCATACCAGAGCCCCGAGTGCGGCACGGCATCGCGAACACGTCGGCCATCGCGTGATGGGTCGGCAGCTCCTCGCCCGGCACGCCGCCGGTGAACGTCACATGCTCATCCACCTCGCAGTCCCGCGCCAGCTTGCGCAACGTCTCCAGGTAGGGGCCGCCTCCGACGATTATCAGCGCCGCCCCGTCGACCCTCCGGCGGATCGCGGGTAGCGCCTTGATCAGGGTGTCCTGGCCCTTGCGCGGCACCAGCCGCGACACACACACCACGGTGGGCCGCTCCCCCAGCTGGTAGCGCTTGCGAAGTTCGGCGCGGGCGGCCGGGTCCGGCCGAAACCGGTCGGTGTCGACTCCGGGCGGCAAGTATTCCAATGAAGCCGCGGGCCCGAAGGCCGGCGCGAATCGCGAGCGCGTGTAGCGACTGACGAAGGTCACAATGTCAGTGGTGTCCCCGATTCGACGCAGTACCGACCGCGCGACGGGAAGCATCGACCAACCCACCTCGTGACCATGCGTGCTGGCCAGCACCCGGGTCGCACCAGCCTGCCTCGCACGCGGCGCCAGCAGAGCCAACGGTGCGGCCGCACCGAACCACACGGTGTCGATGTCGTGCTGGGCGATCAGCCGGCGCATCCGGCTGTCGACTGTCGGAACGGGCAGCATCAGCGTGCTGGGATGGCGTACCACCCGATAGCCCGCGGCCCGGGCCACGTCGTCATACCCCTGCGCACCCTTCCATTGCGGTGCATAGACCGTTATGTAATGCGACCCGGCCTCAACGAGGCGACCGACGAACTCGCTCAGATATGACTGGATGCCGCCGCGACGGGGCGGAAAGTCGTTAGTTACCAGCAGGACCCGACTCACCAGGGCCAATCTAGCCTGGCCACGATGTGGACTATCCAGCGGTCTTTGCCACGCGTTGGATCGTGCTCGAATCAGGACGAGACGCTCATCCATTGCTGCCAGCCGGCGAGCAGCCCGGCAGCATCCGTGCCGAGCACCTCGAGCCCGGCTCGCGGCAAGTCCGAATGCCCTGGACCGCAGGCGGCCAGGTAGAGGTCGCGCAACTTGGTGGTGCCATAGGTGTCGGCCACAAATCGGGTAAACCACCATGCTCGGTCATACGCTCGCGAGCGCCCCGGCCCGGGAATGTCGAGGTCGTCGTCTGACGGCAGAGCTGCGGGTGGGGCCTCAGCCGGCCGGGAAGTGGTCGGCCGCGCGACGAAATCGGCCACCCCCTCGGTCAACCACCGCGGCGCGTCAAGTGCCGTGTCAACGCGGGCCGCGTAGTGAAAAAGCTCGTGGGTCAGCACTATTCGCAGTGCCGTGGCGCTCATCTTGACCGCGCCTGGTGCGAACACAATTCGTTGGCCAGCCACCGCCCGGCTGCCAGGATCGAAGCGCTCGGCCCAGTCACCGCCGCGATGTCAGCCCATTGGGACGCCGTACCGCCGCCCGCCGCCGTTCGGAATTGTTCGTCTGAACCGGCGGCCACCACCGAGATTTCGCGGGCCCAGTCGGTGCCCCAGAAGGCCACCACCGCATTGACCGCGCCGCGGATGTCCGCCCCGACGCGCGACAACAGTAGGTCGGAGTTCGCGCCGCCGAGGTTGATCAGCCGCACGGTCCGATCTCCGATGACAACCGTCGGCGGGCCAGGATCCTCAGCAGACGCTAGTGACCGCTATGGCGCACTATCCGGATGACGCGTTACGGCGGCAGCCGTTACCAACTCGATGACAAATATGCACGCCAGCGCAATCGAAAACCATCGGGATCGATGCCGCAGCACCGCGGCAGAGCCGTCAGTAGCGGCGCGCGTCGTAGATCGGTCCCGAGGAATTCATCGGCACCACCCGCACCGGTACACCGTAGGTGGACGAATGGACCATCAGTCCGTCACCGATGTAGATGCCGGCATGTGACGCGTCGGAGTAGAAGGTCAGGACGTCGCCTGGCTGCAGGTCCGACAGCGATACCGGTTGACCTCCATGGGCCAGCGCCTGGCTGGAGTGAGGTAGCGCGATGCCGGCTTGCTGGAAGGCCCACATGACCAACCCGGAGCAGTCGAACCCACCTGGAGCGGCACCGCCCCACGCGTAGGGCGTCCCAACTTGGGTTAGCGCCGCCTGCACCACGGCCGCGCGGTCGCCGCCGGCACCGTCTGGCGGCGTGAACGGCATCGCGGACACTCCACCGGGCGGCGGGGCCTCACCCGGCACCGGTGCGCCCGCTGGCGGCGGTCCACCTGGCGGTGTGCCCTCCGGCGCCGGCCCGGGGGCACCTGGCAATCCGGCGGGAACCTGTCCCGGATCGGCGAGCGCGGTGCGCTGGTCCGGAGTCAATGCCAGGTACTGCGACTTGACGACCGCGATCTGGACCTGCAGCTGGCTCTGCTTGTGCTGCAGATTTGCCCGCACGGCCGCAGCTTGTTCGGCGGCGGACTTGGCATCGGCGGCCGACTTCTCGGAGGCCTGCTCAGCCTTGGCGGTCTGCTCCCTGGCGGTCCGGAAACCCGACATCCGGGTGGCCATCTGGTGCGCCATCACGCGCTGCATCGACAGGCCGTCGATCAGCAGCTGCGGGGACGGAGCCGTCAGAAACGTGTCCATACCGTTGGCGCGACCACCCATGTAAGCGGCCGCGGCGACCTTGTTGACCGCGGTCTGGAACGAGGCCAGCTGGCCCTTGGCAGCGTCCAGCGCGGCCTGGTCGTCAGTGAGCTTGTTTTCAGCGGCCTGCTGAGCCGCCAGCTTCGCGCCCAAGTCGAGCTCTGCGCTGTGCATCGCTTCGGTGGTTTGTTCCGCCTGCCGAGATAGCTCGTTTAGCTTTGCCAGCGCGTCCTCAGCCTGGTCCGCCATCGCACCCGCGGCGACGAAGCCGGACAACGCGGTGAAGCTCGCTAACGAACCGATGGCGGACCGCCGGATAACGCGCGCAGTCAATTGCCTACAGTCGAGCCTCAAGATTTTGCTTCCTTAAACTGCCATCGGCGATGTGCCGTCGAGCCGGTTTAGGTCTCAAATAGGTTACGAAATGATATCGGCGTTTGTCCAAACGGGAGAGTTAAGAAAATAGCAAGATTTCTGTAGTTTTCATGTGGGAGCGCGTCTTTGCGCGATCACCACCATACATAACTTCTACGCGACGCCAGTCGCTCGGTTACGGCGGATTGGGACCAGCCGTAACCTTGGCGCCAGCCCGGCATCCGCGAGGGCTTCCAGCGCCACGCGTTCGTCGTACATCGACTCGTCGGGGACCCCGAGCAAGACGCTGACTACACAGTCGCGGCACGCGGGCCCGCGGACCGCGCAGTCATCACAATCAATCACCACCGGATCGCCCGGTTCGGCCCCCGCACCGCTTTTGCTGTCGGTTCCGCTGGTGTGTGCCATTTGGGGTCGGTCCTCTCGGTAGTGTCTTGCGCTCACTGTCAACTGAGCCGAACGCTAACCGACGCCACCGACAGATCTGGTCCTGCCGAGATCCGGCAGCACTCCCTGACAGCCGGTGCGAGTGTCTGCGCGCGCCGCGTGGGAACCGGCGAATGTCGGTGCGAGTGCCTAACGTCACGGCCATGGGCGCGACGGGTGGAACTCAGCTGAGTCTCACCGGGCTCGATCCGGCCGCCTTTGCGGACATCGCCTTACCGGGCACCGACCTCACTGACCCGGCGGCCGCCCAGGCAGACGGCGTGTCGCTGCGCGAAACCACCTTCGTGGTCGTGGACCTGGAGACCACCGGCGGACGAGCGACGGGCACTGAAGCATCGCCGCCGGACGCCATCACCGAGATCGGGGCCGTCAAGGTACGTGGTGGCGTGATCCTGGGCGAATTCGCGACCCTGGTCGATCCGCAACGCAGCATCCCACCCCAGATCGTGCGATTGACCGGAATCACCACGGCCATGCTGTGTGATGCCCCGACGATCGACTCCGTCCTGCCGATGTTCTTCGAGTTCGTCGGCAACTCGGTCCTGGTCGCCCACAACGCCGGGTTCGATATCGGGTTCCTGCGGGCGGCCGCAGGGCGCTGCGACATCGCGTGGCCGGGATCGAAGGTGCTGTGCACGGTCCGGCTGGCTCGCCGAGTGCTCAGCCGCGAAGAAGCACCCAGCGTGCGGTTGGCTGCTTTGGCGCGCTTGTTTTCCGTCGCCACCCAACCCACACACCGCGCCCTCGACGACGCGCGCGCCACTGTCGAGGTGTTGCATGCCCTGATTGAGCGGGTGGGCAACCAGGGCGTGCATTCCTACGCCGAGCTGCGTGCATACCTACCGAGCGTGACGCCGGCACAGCGTCGCAAGCGAGTGCTCGCCGACCGGCTGCCGCACCGCCCGGGGATCTATCTGTTCCGAGGGCCATCGGGCGAAGTCCTCTATGTGGGCACCGCCGTCGACTTGCGCCGCCGGGTCAGTCAGTACTTCAACGGCGCCGATTCTCGGGGCCGGATGAAGGAGATGGTCGCCCTGGCCGACGCCGTCGACCATGTCGAGTGCGCACATGCCCTCGAGGCCGGAGTCCGTGAACTGCGGATGCTTGCCGCGCATGCACCGCCGTACAACCGTCGATCGAGGTTCCCGCACCGTTGGTGGTGGATGACGCTCACCGACGAGGCGTTTCCCCGCCTATCGGTAGTTCGTGCTCCCCGGCATGACCGCGTTGTCGGCCCGTTTCGGTCGCGCACCGACGCGACAGAAACGGCGGCCCTGCTGGCGCGCTTCACCGGTGTCAGAACCTGCACCAAGCGGCTGGCCCGCTCGGCACTGCATGGTCCGGCTTGCCCAGAGTTGGAGGTGTCGGCCTGCCCCGCCGCGCGCAACGTCACCGCCGAGGGGTACGCCGACGCGGCCAAGCGTGCGGCCGACTTGATCGAGGGAGTGGATAACACCGCACTGACCGCGGCCGTGCACCAAGTCAGCGACCTGGCCGAGCGGCACCGCTATGAGAGCGCGGCACGGCTGCGCGACCACATCGCCACAGCTGTCGAAGTGCTCTGGCGTGGCCAACGACTGCGCGCGCTGGTGGCCCTGCCCGAGCTGGTCGCGGCCGCTCCCGATGGCTGCGGCGGCTACCAGTTCGCGGTGATCCGCCACGGCCAGCTCGCAGCCGCCGGTAATTCCCGACGTGGGACACCGCCGATGCCGGTGGTCGACGCCCTCCACGCCGGAGCGCAAACGATCTTGCCGGCACCGGCGCCACTCGGCGGCGCGCTGGTAGAAGAGACCGCGCTGATTGCCCGCTGGCTGGCGACCCCGGGAGTGCGGATCGTGCGAGTCACCGGCGCTGAGCACACCGCCGACCGTGCGGAGTCCGCCGGCTGGACTTCGCCGCTGAGATCAGCCGGACCGTGGGCG
This sequence comes from Mycobacterium ulcerans subsp. shinshuense, assembly GCF_002355775.1. Lineage (NCBI taxonomy): Bacteria > Bacillati > Actinomycetota > Actinomycetes > Mycobacteriales > Mycobacteriaceae > Mycobacterium > Mycobacterium ulcerans. Next base: position 3,106,204 of record NZ_AP017624.1, read on the forward strand.
GCATGGGCGGCTGCGGCGTGTTCGGCGCGGCTGGCCGCAGAGCAGGTTAGCCAAGGAAATCCGCGTGGTCGCCCGGATGGCGGCCGGCAATCAGACGTGCTGGCTGAACCGCACCCATCGCGCGAGCAATTGCTCGGCCGCACCGCTGTCGATAGCCACCGCGGCGCGTTGCAGCCCGTCCTGCCAGGCGGGCAGCCATTCAGCGCGGCTGGATAGCCCGGCATGAGCAACGATCGCACCAGCCGCATTGAGCACCACCGCGTCCCGGACAGGCCCGGCTGCACCGCCCAAGACAGCGCGCGCCTCGGCCGCGTTGGCCTGCGGGTCTCCGCCGAGTAGCTGGCTCAGTTCAGCACGCGCGAACCCGAAATCTCCCGGGTCGAAAGTCAACTTGTCGACCGTTCCCGCCTGGACACGCCAGATCGTGCTCGTCGTAGTCGTAGTCAGCTCGTCGAGCCCGTCGTCGCCGTGCACCACCAGCACACTGGACCCACGCGTGGCGAACACACCGGCCATGATCTCGGCGAGATCGGCGAAAGCACAGCCAATCAATCCGGCCCGCGGCCGCGCCGGATTAGTCAGCGGGCCAAGGAGATTGAACACGGTGGGCACCCCGATTTCACGGCGAACCACCGATGCTTGCCGATAGGACGGATGAAACTGCGGCGCGAAACAGAACCCGATCCCGATCTCGTTGAGGCTGCGCGCGACCTGATCGGGCCCCAGGTCTATGCGCACCCCAAGGGCCTCCAGGGTGTCCGCGCCGCCGGCCAACGACGAGGCGGCTCGGTTGCCATGCTTGACCACCGGCACACCCGCGGCGGCGACCACGATGGACGCCATAGTGGACAGGTTCACCGTGTTGACCCCGTCCCCACCGGTGCCGACGATGTCGACGGTGTCGTCGCGGATCAAGTCGGCCGGCATCGGACGCGCGTAGGCGAGCATCACGTCGGCCAGCTCGCCGACCTCGCCCGCGGTGGGAACCTTCATCTTCATGGCGACGGCGAAAGCGGCGACCTGGGCGGGCCGCGCGTTGCCGCTCATGATCTGCTCCATGGCCCAGCCCGCCTGACCCGGCTCCAAATGCTTGCCCTCCGTTAGCCGGCCGAGCAGCTGCGGCCACGAGGACGTCGGTATGGGTGCGGCCGCCGAGTGGTCGGCCGCGGATGAAGCTTCGGATGACAGCACCACGCGCCCGATAGTCCCATGCGTCCGACTACCTCCTATCGCCCGCCCACCGGTTGGCCGCGACCGGCGCAAACGCAGCGCCGACGCGACTCGCGGAAGCGAATTTCAGCCCCGGGTAGAGTTCGACAACTACAAAGCGTCATACTTGCGGATGTGACGAGTGCTGTAGGGACCTCGGGTACTGCCATCACGTCGCGCGTGCATTCGCTGAACCGACCCAACATGGTCAGTGTCGGCACCATAGTGTGGCTTTCCAGCGAGCTGATGTTCTTTGCTGGGTTGTTCGCTATGTACTTCACCGCGCGCTCGCAAGCCGGCGGGAAGTGGCCGCCACCGCCCACGGAGCTGAATCTCTATCAGGCCGTGCCGGTGACGTTGGTGCTAATCGCGTCGTCGTTCACCTGCCAGATGGGGGTGTTCGCGGCCGAGCGCGGCGACGTGTTTGGGCTACGCCGCTGGTATGTGATCACCTTCCTGATGGGTCTGTTCTTTGTCCTGGGCCAGGGCTACGAGTACTACCACCTGGTGACTCATGGGACGACCATCCCCGGCAGCGCCTACGGAAGCGTGTTCTATCTGGCCACTGGCTTCCACGGGCTACACGTCACGGGCGGTCTGATCGCGTTCATATTCCTGCTGGTGCGGACCGGGATGAGTAAGTTCACCCCGGCCCAGGCAACCGCCAGCATCGTCGTCTCCTACTACTGGCACTTCGTCGACATCGTGTGGATCGCGCTGTTCACCGTGATCTATTTCATTCGATAACAGCTGGCAGCCCCCAAACAGGCACGATCAGGAAACGAACAGGAGAGCTCAGTTGAAGAAACTGGGATTCACCCGATCCGGTGGCAGTGAGCCGGTTGCCCGGCGACTCGTCGGGGCGCTGCGCGGCCCGCGTAGTCACCGATCAGAACAGCGAACTATTCGCGCACGACGGCGTCTTCATCGCCGGTTATCGGGTGGGCTGCTGCTGTTGATAGCCCTGACCATCGCTGGCGGCGTGGCGGCCGTACTCACACCCGCCCCGCAGGTAGCCGTCGCCGACGAGTCTTCCGCCGCACTGCTTCGCACCGGCAAGCAGTTGTTCGACACCTCATGTGTGTCTTGCCACGGCGCCAACCTGCAAGGCGTGCCCGACCACGGCCCCAGCTTGATCGGAGTCGGCGAGGCCGCCGTCTACTTCCAGGTATCGACGGGCCGGATGCCAGCCATGCGCGGCGAAGCGCAGGCACAGCGCAAAGAGCCGATTTTCGATGAGGCACAAACCGACGCTCTTGGCGCGTTCGTGCAAGCCAACGGCGGTGGCCCCACCGTGGTGCGCAACCCCAACGGCAGCCTCGCGATGAAGTCGCTGCGCGGAGATGATCTGGGCCGCGGCGGTGATCTGTTCCGCCTCAACTGCACCTCCTGCCACAACTTCACGGGCAAGGGCGGGGCGCTGTCCTCCGGCAAGTTCGCGCCGGATCTGGGGCCCGCCAACGAGCAGCAGATCCTCACCGCGATGCTGACGGGTCCGCAGAACATGCCGAAGTTCTCCGACCGTCAGCTGTCATTCGACGCGAAGAAGGACATCATCGCCTACGTTCGCAACGCCGCCGAGGAGCGGCAGCCCGGCGGCTACGGACTCGGTGGATTCGGTCCCGCACCTGAGGGCATGGCGATATGGATCATCGGTATGGTCGCCGCCATTGGGCTGGCACTGTGGATTGGGGCGCGATCATGAGCGACGGCTCAACGGAAACCGGCGTCTCGCGCGAGCCCGACGAGGCCGCGCTGGCCGAAATGTCCCAGCAAGAACTGCTGGAGCTGGGCGGCAGCATCGACGGCGTGCGCATCGCCCACAAGGAACCTCGCTGGCCGGTAGAGGGCACCAAGGCGGAGAAGCGCGCGGAGCGCGGCGTGGCCCTCTGGCTTTTGCTGGGTGGGTTCTTCGGCCTGGCGCTGCTGCTGGTCTTCCTCTTCTGGCCGTGGGAGTACAAGCCGAGCGGAGACAAGGGCAACCTGCTCTACTCCCTTGCCACCCCGCTGTACGGGTTGACCTTCGGGATGTCCGTACTGGCGATCGCGATCGGCGCGGTGCTTTTCCAGAAACGCTTTATCCCCGAAGAGATCACCATCCAAGATCGCCATGACGGCGCCTCCCGCGAGGTAGACCGCAAGACGGTGGTGGCCAACCTCGCCGACACCTTCGAAGCCTCCACGATCGGACGGCGCAAGATGGTCGGCGCGTCGTTGGGCGTGGGTCTGGGCGCGTTCGGGCTCGGCACCTTGGTTGCGTTTGCCGGCGGCCTCATCAAGAACCCGTGGAAGCCGGTGGTCCCCACCGCTGACGGCAAGAAGGCCGTGCTGTGGACCTCGGGCTGGACCCCGCGTTTCCACGGCGAGACGATCTATCTGGCGCGAGCCACCGGACTCGGTGACGGGCCTCCGTACACCAAGATGCGCCCCGAGGACTTGGACGCCGGCGGGATGGAGACGGTGTTTCCCTGGCGGGAGTCCGACGGCGACGGCACCACCGTGGAATCCCACGAAAAGCTGCAGCGGATCTCAATGGGCGTCCGCAACCCCGTGATGCTGATTCGGATCAAGCCCACCGACATGCACCGCGTGGTGAAGCGCCAAGGCCAAGAAAGCTTCAACTTCGGAGAACTCTTCGCCTTCACCAAGGTCTGCTCTCACCTGGGCTGCCCGTCTTCGCTGTATGAGCAGCAGTCCTACCGAATTCTGTGCCCGTGTCACCAATCCCAGTTCGACGCGCTGCATTTCGCCAAGCCGATATTCGGCCCGGCCGCGCGTGCGCTGGCGCAGTTGCCTATCACAATCGACACCGAGGGATATTTGGTCGCCAACGGCGACTTCATCGAACCCGTTGGACCGGCATTCTGGGAGCGCACAACATCATGAGCCCGAAACTCAGTCCGCCGAAGATCGGTGATGTCCTAGCCCGCCAGGCCGAGGACATTGATACGCGCTACCACCCCGCTGCAGCGCTGCGCAGACAGTTCAACAAAGTCTTCCCGACGCACTGGTCGTTCCTGCTCGGCGAGGTCGCGCTGTACAGCTTCATCGTGCTGCTGATCACCGGCGTGTACCTGACGCTGTTCTTCGATCCGTCCATGATGGACGTCACCTACAACGGCGTCTACCAGCCGTTGCGCGGCGTGGAGATGTCGAAGGCCTACGCGTCGGCACTCGACATCTCCTTCGAGGTGCGTGGCGGCTTGTTCGTCCGCCAGGTACACCACTGGGCGGCACTGATGTTCGCCGCGGCGATCATGGTGCACTTGGCACGTATTTTCTTCACGGGCGCATTCCGGCGGCCACGTGAGGCCAACTGGATCATCGGTTCGTTGCTGCTGATCCTGGCCATGTTCGAGGGATACTTCGGCTACTCACTGCCTGACGACTTGCTCTCCGGCATCGGTTTGCGGGCCGCGCTCTCCTCGATCACGCTGGGGATGCCGGTGATCGGCACCTGGCTGCACTGGGCGTTGTTCGGCGGCGATTTCCCCTGCGGTGGTGTGGGCGACGACTGCACCGCGGCGGGCTACATCATCCCGCGCATGTACTCCCTGCACATCCTGTTGCTGCCGGGAATCATCCTGGCGCTGATCGGGATGCACATGGCCTTGGTGTGGTTCCAGAAGCACACCCAGTTCCCCGGCCCGGGCCGCACCGAGCACAACGTCGTCGGTGTCCGAGTGATGCCCGTGTTCGCGGTCAAGTCTGGTGCGTTCTTCGCGGCCATCACCGGTGTGCTGGGTTTGATGGGCGGTCTGCTGCAGATCAACCCGATCTGGAATCTGGGCCCCTACAAGCCGGCCCACGTCTCGGCAGGGTCGCAGCCCGACTTCTACATGATGTGGACCGAAGGCCTGGCCCGTATCTGGCCGCCATGGGAGTTCTACTTCTGGCACCACACCATTCCGGCACCGGTGTGGGTCGCTCTGATCATGGGTCTCATTTTCATGCTCCTGATCGTCTACCCCTTCCTGGAGAAGCGGTTTACCGGCGACTACGCGCACCACAACCTGCTGCAGCGGCCGCGTGACGCTCCGGTTCGTACCGCAGTCGGAGCGATGGCGATCTCGTTCTACATGCTGCTCACGCTGGCGGCGATGAACGACATCATCGCGCTGAAGTTCCACATCTCGTTGAACGCAACGACGTGGATCGGACGTATCGGCATGGTGATTCTTCCGCCGTTCGTCTACTTCATCAGCTACCGGTGGTCCATCGGACTGCAGCGCAGCGACCGTGAGGTGCTCGAGCACGGTATTGAGACCGGCATCATCAAGCGGCTGCCGCACGGTGCCTACATCGAACTGCACCAGCCGCTCGGTCCGGTCGACGAGCATGGTCATCCGCTTCCGCTGGACTACCAGGGCGCTCCATTGCCCAAGCGAATGAACAAGCTGGGCTCGGCGGGATCGCCGGGTAGCGGTAGCTTCCTGACCGCCGATCCGGCATCGGAGGACGCGGCACTGCGCGAGGCGGGTCACGCCGCCGAACACCGTGCTCTGACAGCGTTGCGCGAATACCAGGACAGCCTCAACGAGACGTCCAACGGCGAGGGCGATCACTAGCCTCGACGGGTAGCAACCACTGGCCAGGCCCGGTTCCCCAAGCGGAGTCACCTCGACCCGCTTTCGGGAGCCGGGCTATTGGCGTCTTTGGGCCCTGCTACTTGGTTCTATGGCGTCGCGCTAGGTGGCCGTTGGGGCGGCGCCAAGTGGGTTTCCCAATAAACCCACAGAACCGATTGAACCCAATGACCCCATCATGGCCACCGGCACTCGCTGGCCCGGACCGCGAGTAGGCCATCCGCCAACCATCGCTCGTCCGTGGGAAATTCGTGCCCTCAGCCGGTCCCCGACTGCGCTACACCAGCACCGGTCGAGATAGCCAACACCTCTCCCCTCCCCCACCCAGCATCCGAGGCATCTCAGGCGTCTGAACCACGACAGCCATAGGGGCGAACGCCGGGGCAGTCGCCGGCTGGTGCCTGACCGAGACCTATCCGGCCGAGATCTATTTGACCGAGACGCGACGCAACTGGCGCACGTAGAACCACTCGATCGCCGGCATTCCTGCGGTCACGATCCCAGCCAGCCCGTAGGCGACCCAGGACGCACCGTCGTGACCGACCGCCATCAGATTGGTCGCTGCGCCAACGGCAATCAAAGCAATCCCTATCGTCCCGACCAGGGCCACGGTGCCACGCAACCAAACGCGGTCCACCGCCTCGCTAGACCACTCCGTGCCCTCCGAGCGCCCATTTGCGTGATCCCGACGCGCGCTACGGTCGGCGGCTCGCATCGTGGCGTTGGCCGTCCGCAACGGCTGCCCGCCCGTTCTACGCAATGGCACCGAGGTCACCAGCGGTCCAGTCTCGGCCATCCGTCGCGCCCGCAACAGCATCGGGACCGCCCCGACGATGATCAATGCCGAGACGACGATGACCGCGTACAACACCCAACTGCTGTGCGAGTCCTTCGATATCTTCTGTACGCCCCGGCCAAGATCGGCCAACGCGACCACGGCGGCCACACCTACGCCCACCAGCGCCAGCCAGACCGCCGCACACGCCCCGATGAGAATTCGGTCGACGACTTCGGGAGCGACAACGCCTTCCGGTCCACGCCGGTACGCGGAGTATTTACCGAGCATCAGCAGCTCGTCTGCGGTGCGTCGTTGCTGTTGGACGACAGCACCGTCCCGTCACTGGTGGTGATCGAGCAGTTGAGCCTGCTCACCCGGAACAGGCTGGAGGCCTCCACAGAGCCCACATCGGACTGCGAAATCGGAGTGACGGTCATCGACCAGGGGATATACACGTTGTGCTGGGTCCTTCGCCGGCCTGAAGCGTCCACATAAGTCACCGAAATGATGTCACCGGGTGCCTTGGTACCGGTCACCGAATAGGTAACTTGCCGCGGCCCCGCAGGAGTCGTCGTGGTGGGGGGCGGCGCAGCCGCCGGTGTCGTCGGAGTAGTAGCCGCCGGTGGCGGCGCCGCAGAGGTCTCCGGAGGCGGAGGCGGCGGGGGTGGAGGTGTCACCGTCACTGTCTGCGTCTCCGTCGCTGTCGGAATCTCGGTACTAGGCGGTGGCGGCGGAGGAGCCGGAGGGGGCGGCGGCTTGGTCGTCGTGATTTCGTCCTGTACCGGCGGTACCGATGACGTGGTTGCGGGATTGGCGAGCTTCGTGGAATCGGTGCGCGTCACCAGCAGCGACACCGATGCCACCAGCGCTATGGCGGCCATTATCGCCGCCACCCCAACCACCCAGGGCCAGCGTGGCGTGCTTGGCTCATCCTCTTCGTCGAGCGAGTCGTCGTAGCCGTCATAGTCGTAAAGACTGAGATCTGCCGGCAGGTAGGCCCCGCTGATGAATTGCTCGGACTCCGGCGCCGAATAGGCCCGTGAATACGCTTCCGATTCCTGCGCGGGGTCTACCGGCTCAATCTGGCCGCTCTCGCTGACGGGTTCGAGTTCGCCGCCTGCAAGAGCGTCGTCTGGCTCATCGTCGGTGTCGCCAAAGGGTTCCAGTTCAGCGCTGGAATCGCCAGCTGGGTCGGGTTCGTCAGGTTCCCATCCCGGCGGATTCGGCCCGCTCATGTTTGCCTACCCTGTCCAAACTGACTCACCAAGGCGCGGTGCTCCGCAGCTGCATCTGTGCACGCCCGCTCGGTGCATTCTCACTGTGCATCAAAACCCTACCCAACCGGGTAGCTCACAGAAGTCTTGGCTAACTGGCCACTGATCAACTGATGCTCTGCTTGTGACCTTCCCGGCTCGAATCAGTGCTTCTCAGGACCCACGTAGTACTCGAAGACCAGACCGGCCGCCGATCCCAGGATGAACACCACGCCGGCGACGATCAGCCACGGAAGCCACAATGCGATGCCGGTCGCGGCCACCGAACCGGACAAAGCCACCATGATCGGCCACCAGCTGTGCGGGCTGAAGAAACCCAATTCCCCTGCCCCATCGCTGATTTCAGCGCCCTCGTAGTCCTCAGGCCGGGTATCGAGCCGGCGAGCCACGAAGCGGAAGAAGGTGGCCACGATCAAGGCCATACCACCGGTCAGCGCCAGCGCCGTGGTGCCGGCCCACTCGACCCCACCGGTAGCGAATATGGAGGTCACGACACCGTACAGCACCGCCGTGACGACGAAGAACGCGGCAACGAACTCAAACAGCCTGGCTTCAATGTGCATTGAGTGTCCTAACCTACGGGCATCGGGGCCTGTTGGCCGCGCCGGGTCTCGAAGGGGTGGGTGGTAATCGCCAGCGGTGGCTGGTTGATCGCCTGCAGCGCCTCGGCATTGGTCTTTCCGGCAATACGCTGCTGCAAGTAGGCCTTGAAATCGTTAGCGGCCACAACGCGGACTTCGAAATTCATCATCGAGTGGTAGGTGCCACACATTTCGGCGCAGTGCCCGACGAACGCTCCGGTCTTGGTGATCTGCTCGACCTGGAACCTGTTGACCGAATTATTGGCGGCCGGGTTGGGCATCACGTCGCGCTTGAACAGGAATTCCGGCACCCAGAAAGCGTGGATCACGTCGGCCGAGTTGAGCTGGAATTCGATCCGCTTGCCGGCGGGCAACACCAGAACCGGAATCTCGGACGTGGTTCCCAGCGTTTCGACCTTGTCGAAGTTCAGGTAGGTGCGGTCCTCGGTGTTACGTCCGGCCACCGGCCCGACCAGTTCCTCGCCGTGCTCGTCCTTGCCTTCCGGCTTGGATTCCATGGCACGCTTACGCGCCTCATCGGCACCGTCGTAGGTCAGGGTGTGGTCGTGGAAGTCGACCTTTTGGTAGCCGAACTTCCAGTTCCACTGGAACGCCGTGACGTCGACAACAACCTCGGGGTCATCGGCCAGGTGCAGCATCTTTTCCTGCACCACAACGGTGAAGTAGAACAGCACCGAGATGATGAGGAACGGCGTGACCGTGAGAACCAGCTCCAGCGGCATGTTGTAGCCGAACTGGCGCGGGAAGTCGGTGTCGGTCTTCTTCTTCCGGTGGAAGGTGGCCGACCAGAAGATCAGGCCCCACACAATGACACCGACCACCAGGGAGGCGATCACCGCGCCGATCCACAGCTCCCGGTTGACGTGTGCCTCCGGTGTGATGCCCTCAGGCCAGCCCAGGGCCAGCGCTTCAGACCAGCTGCAACCGCTCAGGGTGACGGCCAGCAAACCCAGCGCGCCGGCCAGCCCCGCTAGCCGAGCGATCCGCCGCGCAGCACCGCTGCGACCAACGGAATTGCTCTGAGAATTGCACGGCGACAAGCTTTGCGAACGACCTGGCTCGCGAGGTGTCACGTTGCGCCTCCTGTATCACAAGCTGGGCCGACCGGTGCTGGACGCCGCGTCTGGCGGAATTCGTCGGCTCACTCGGATTCGAATACTACGCAGCGTAGACCACGCCGCTCGCGCGGGCGACGATGCGGGCCAAAACTCGTCCGGCGCGCTGTGCTCCAACCGGGTCGAAACCTGTGTTTGCCACGGTGGACGCGCATGGGCGCGGCGAGTGGCCGACGCCACCGGCCCCGGCGCGCGGCACCGGTGGCCGAGCGAGGACTCCACGCGAGACCGCCCGCGTGGGTGCGCGTCGGGCACCGCGAATGGGCGGCAACCATCCGGGCCCGCCACCCGCAGATGGCGACCCGCCGGGCTCGACCCCCACAAGCTTCGCCAATTGCGGCATACTGGGGCGCCGTGTGTGGACTGCTGGCCTTCGTTGCGGCCCCGGCCGGCGCTGCCGAGACGCAAGGCGCCGATACTCAACTCGCCCAGGCCGACCAAGCCGCGCTGGCCGCGCGAGCCGACAGCGCAATCGCGGGCGCGTCGCACCTGATGCGCCACCGCGGCCCCGACGAGCCCGGCACCTGGGCAGACCCCGATGCCGACGGTTCGGTGGTCTTCGGATTCAACCGGTTGTCCATCATCGACATCGAGCATTCGCACCAACCGCTGCGATGGGGGCCACCCGAAGCTCCTGACCGCTATGTCTTGGTGTTCAACGGCGAGATCTACAACTACCTCGAACTACGCGAGCAACTGCGTGCCGAGCACGGCGCCACCTTCGCCACCGATGGTGATGGTGAGGCCATCGTCGCCGGTTACCACCACTGGGGTGCCGACGTGCTGCGGCGACTCCGCGGCATGTTCGCCTTCGCGCTGTGGGACACGGTCACCCGCGAACTGTTCTGTGCCCGCGATCCGTTCGGCATCAAACCGCTGTTCATGGCGACCGGACCGGGCGGCACCGCGCTGGCTAGTGAGAAGAAGTGTCTACTGGGCCTGGTCGACTTGGTGGGATTCGACACTGAAATCGACCACCGGGCGCTACAGCACTACACAGTCCTGCAGTACGTCCCCGAACCCGAGACACTGCATCGCGGAGTCCGACGGCTCGAATCGGGCTGCTACGCGCGCATCCGGCCCGAGTGCAACCCCGTAGTCACCCGTTACTTTGTGCCGCGGTTTGCCGCCACACCGATCACCAGCGCCACCGAGCGGGCGCGCTACGACGAGATCACCGCGGTGCTAGAGGACTCGGTGGCCAAACACATGCGCGCCGACGTCACTGTCGGTTCGTTTCTGTCAGGCGGGATCGACTCCACGGCCATCGCGGCGCTGGCCATCCGGAACAATCCGCGGCTGATCACCTTTACCACCGGCTTCGAACGCGAGGGTTTTTCCGAGCTCGACGTGGCGGTGGCCTCGGCCGAAGCCATCGGCGCCCGCCACATCGCCAAGGTGGTCAGCGCGGAGGAATTTGTGGCCGCGTTGCCCGAAATTGTCTGGTATCTCGACGAGCCGGTCGCCGACCCGGCGCTGGTACCACTGTTCTTCGTGGCCCGCGAGGCCCGCAAGCACGTCAAGGTGGTGCTCTCCGGGGAGGGCGCCGACGAGCTGTTTGGCGGATACACGATCTACCGCGAGCCGCTCTCGCTGAAACCCTTCGACTATCTACCCCGACCGCTGCGACGGTCGATGGGTAAGGTCTCCAAACCCCTGCCCGAGGGTATGCGCGGAAAAAGCCTGCTCCATCGCGGCTCGCTGGCGCTCGAGGAGCGCTACTACGGCAACGCCCGAAGCTTCTCCGACGCCCAACTGCAAGACGTGCTGCCCGGATTCCGGCCGCAGTGGACACACACCGATGTGACCGCTGCGGTCTACGCCGGGTCAGCGGGCTGGGACCCGGTAGCCAGAATGCAGCACATCGATCTGTTCACTTGGCTACGCGGCGACATTCTGGTGAAGGCCGACAAGATGACGATGGCCAATTCGCTCGAACTGCGGGTGCCATTCCTGGATCCCGAGGTGTTCGCCGTCGCCGCCCGATTGCCGCTGCAGGCCAAAATCACCCGCACCACCACCAAGTACGCGCTACGGCGCGCATTGGAGCCGATTGTCCCGGCACATGTGCTGCACCGACCCAAGCTCGGGTTCCCAGTCCCGATCCGGCACTGGTTGCGCGCCGGCGAACTGTTGGAGTGGGCCTATGCGATGGTGGCCACGTCGCAGGCGGGTCACCTGATCGACCTGGCAGCGGTCAACCGGATGCTCGACGAGCACCGCACCGGCGCCAGCGATCACAGCCGCCGGCTGTGGACCCTGCTGATCTTCATGCTGTGGCACGCGATCTTCATCGAGCGCAGCATCACACCACAGATCAGCGAGCCCCAGTATCCGGTCGAGCTCTAGTTCCTCGCGGCGCTAAGCCAGGACAGCAGTGATCTCGTTGGCGGCGTCGTCACCGTAGGCCTCGGCCAGCCGGGCGGTCGCGACCTGGCGGTCCCACTGCCATTCCTGGGTGCCGGTGGATTCCAGCACCAGAACGGCCACCAGCGAACCCAACTGCGCGGCGCGCTCCAGGTTCAAACCCGCGCTGCGGCCGGTCAAGAAGCCCGCGCGGAACGCGTCACCGACGCCGGTGGGGTCGGTCTGGCTGGTTTCGGGGACGACGCCAACGTGAATGCTGGTGCCGTCGGGCTCCACCAGATCCACGCCCTTGGGGCCCAGTGTCGTCACTCGCAAGCCGATCTGGGCCATCACGTCGGCCTCGGACCAGCCGGTCTTGGACAACAGCAGGTCCCACTCGTAGTCGTTGGTGAACAAATAGGTGGCACCGTTGATGAGCCGTTTGATCTCATCGCCCGACAGCCGTGCCAGCTGCTGCGAGGGGTCGGCGGCGAATGCCAGTCCTAGCTGGCGGCATTCCTCCGTGTGCAAGAACATCGCCTCGGGGTCGTTGGCGCCAACAATCACCAGCTCCGGGGTACCGACGGCCGATACCACGTCGGCGAGCTTGATGTTGCGCGCCTCAGACATGGCGCCCGGGTAGAAGGACGCGATCTGCGCCATGTCGACATCGGTGGTGCAGGTAAATCGGGCCGTGTGCGCGGTCTGCGAGATCAGCACATGGTCGCAGTTGACGCCGTGGGCTTTGAGCCAATCGCGATAATCGGCGAAGTCGGCGCCTGCGGCGCCGACCAGCGCCACGTCACCTCCGAGCACACCGATGGCAAAAGCCATATTTCCGGCCACCCCGCCGCGGTGCACGACAAGGTCGTCGGCGAGGAAGCTGAGTGACACCTTGTGCAGATGCTCGGGCAGCAGCTGTTCGGAAAAATGGCCTGGGAACCGCATCAGATGGTCGGTCGCAATCGAACCGGTTACCGCAATCGTCACAAAATCTCCGTCCTATTCGCGCGAGGTCGTCTAGCCTCTCACAATTATCGGCGTCGGGACCCGCCCCGTCGCGTCGAAAGCCGTCGGCAAGTATTGCGCTAGCCTGCCTAGGGAGCTCATCGGCTTTGCCGGAATCCCGCGCTGGCGGCAGCCCCGCCGGTCGTCCCGTCCACCACCGTAGGAGAACCACGATGGCCGGTCCGCACCCGTCGAACCCCGCCGTCAGCACGGAGGGGCCGATGCCATACCCGGAGAACGGGCCCAACGAGCCCCTTGAGTACCCCCATGATCTGGGCGGCGCCGAACCGGCATTCGGTGTTCCGCCAGCCGATGGCCCGCCGCGACTGCCGGTTAGCTACCCAGGCCTGCCCCCGGCGCCGGGCGGATACCGGAATCGACGTCCCAAACGGCTGCTGATCGGCACGTTGCTGGCGCTGGCGCTGGTGGGTGCGCTCACCGCGACGATTGTCTACGGGGTTCGCACCAACGGGACCAACAGCAGCGGCACGTTGTCCGAAGGCGCAGCCAAGACCGCGATTCAGGGCTACCTGAACGCCCTCGAACACCGCGACGTTGATGTCATCGTCCGTAACGCCTTGTGCGGGATCTACAACGGGGTCAAGGACAAGCGCTCCGATCAGGCGCTGGCCAAACTCAGCAGTGACGCCTTTCGCAAGCAGTTCTCCCAGGCCGACGTGACGTCGATCGACAAGATCGTCTATTGGTCGCAGTATCAGGCACAGGTGCTGTTCACGATGCAGGTGACGCCGGCCACCGGTGGCCCGCCCAAGGGCCAGGTACAAGGCATCGCACAGCTGCTCTTTCAGCGTGGCCAGATCATGGTGTGCTCGTGCGTGCTGCGCACTGCCGGGCAGTACTGACCGGGCCGCAGCGGCGGCCCGGTCAGGTGCGACTAGCTGCTCAGTTAAAGGAATCCCCGCAGGCGCAGGACCCGGTGGCGTTGGGGTTGTCGATGGTGAAGCCCTGCTTCTCGATGGTGTCCACGAAGTCGATCAACGCACCTTCGACGTAGGGCGAGCTCATCCGGTCCACCGTCAAGGTCACGCCACCGAACTCCGCGGTCAGGTCGCCGTCGAGGGCCCGATCATCGAAGAAAAGGTTGTAGCGCAAGCCCGCGCACCCGCCCGGCTGCACCGCGATCCGCAGCGACAGGTCGACACGCCCCTCCTGGTCGAGCAGGGATTTTGCCTTGGCGGCGGCAGCCTCGGTCAGGATTACGCCGTGGGTCTTTGCGTCCGACTCGTTCTGCACGGTCATTGCTTCTCCTACATGCTTCGTCGTTGGGTGGGCCCGCCCGGCTGAAATCCAACCGGGGTCTGCCACAGGGGGAAGCCCAGTCCTATTAACGGTACCCCGCAGGTCCCCGATTCCCGAGTCGTGCGGCAACCTCAGATGACAAACCCATCAGCTGGTTCGCCGCGTCAGCCAGTGCCAGGCGTACCGAACCCGCATAGTCGGCGATGGACAACGCGGACATGATCCCGGCCAGGCGGATCGTGGATTTGTCCAGGTCCACCTGTCCCGCCAGCACGATCACCGGAATGCCCAGCGGCCGCGCCGCGGCAGCAATCTCACCGACCACCTTTCCGTGCAGCGATTGTTCGTCAAACCGCCCCTCCCCGGTGACGATGAGCTCGGCGTCGGCGAGGTCGTCGGCAAGATGCGTGAGCTCAGCGATGATCGCGGCTCCGGACTCGCATCGACCCCGCAGTGCAAGTAGCCCCGCCCCGATTCCTCCGGCGGCCCCGGCCCCTGGCTCGGCACTGACCGCGCGTCCGGCCGCCGCGTCCAGCTCAACCGCCCATGCCGCCAGGCGCCCCTCCAGCACGCTGATGGTGGCCGCGTCAGCACCCTTCTGCGGCGAGAACACCCTTGCCGAACCCCACGGGCCCAACAGCGGGTACTCGGCGTCAGAGGCGGCAATCAGCTCTATTCCGGCCAGCCGATCACGGGCCGCATCCAGGCCGCCGAGCTCGGTAATCATGCCGTGGCCACCGTCGGTGCACGCGCTGCCGCCCAACCCCACCACGATGCGCCGTGCTCCCGCGGCCAGCGCCGCATCAATGAGCTGGCCCACTCCGCGGCTGTGGGCCGCCAACGCGGTTTCGGGCGACGGCGGACCACCCAGCAACGAGAGACCACAGGCTTGAGCGCATTCCAGGTAGGCGGTCGCCGAAGATCGCTCAAACACCCACTCCGCACTGACCGCGGTGTCCAGGGGCCCGGACACCTGCAGCTTCCGGACGCCACCCAGCCGGCTGCGCAGCACATCGATGAACCCCGGACCACCGTCGGATTGTGGGGCCACGATAAAGGAGTCATTGGGTCGTGAGCGGGTCCAGCCGGTGGCAATGACCGCCGCGGCTTCAACAGCCGACAGGCTTTCGCCATAGCAGTCCGGGGCCACCAGGACCCGCATCGCGGGCAGCTGGATCCGGCCGGGCCCGAGGCCATCGGCGGCAGCATCCGAGGCGAGGGAGCCGTTCATCACAAGCAAGAGTAGGGCCAACCGCTACACCGGCGCTGGGTAACACCGGCACAATTCCGGGGACTGGGCTCTCGCGAAGTAACCTGTCGGTTGTGAAGCTGCTGGGCCGCAAGAAAGACCATGACGAAGGCGCCGACATTTCGGCCGCATCCGACCACGCCGACGAGTCGGCGGCGAACTCCGGGGATACCTCATCATCGGCAACTTCTCGCGGACCGAAGACGACCGGCCCCAAGGGTCGGCCCACACCGAAACGCAACGACGCCACGCGATCCAAGAAGGGCCCGGTCGTTCCGGCGCCTATGACCAGCGCAGAGGCGCGGGCCCGGCGTAAGAAGCTGGCCCGGCCCAAACTCAGTCGCGAGGAGCGCAAGGCGGAAAAGGCGGCCGGCCGGGCCCGGATGGCCGAACGCCGGGAGCGCATGATGGCCGGCGACAAGGCATACCTGTTGCCCCGCGATCAAGGGCCGGTACGCCGGTACGTCCGCGATGTGGTGGATGCCCGGCGCAACCTGCTCGGTCTGTTCATGCCGTCTGCGCTGGCGCTGCTCTTCGCCATGTTCGCCGTCCCGCAGCTGCAGCTTTACATGTCGCCGGCAATGCTGGTGCTGATGGCGCTGATGACCATTGACGGCATCATTTTGGCCCGCAAAGTCAGCAACCTGGTCGACGTCAAGTTCCCGAACAACACCGAAGGCCGTTGGAAGCTGGGCCTGTACGCGGCCGGCCGCGCGTCTCAAATGCGCAGGATGCGGGCGCCCCGGCCCAAGGTCGAGCGCGGCGCCAGTGTCGATTAGTACTTACCGGAAAGCTGTTTGACCACATCATGCGCACACTGGTTCTCGGTGGGATCAGGTCGGGCAAGTCCCGCTGGGCAGAGGAGACCATTGCGGACTCGCTTACGCCCGAACAGCCGGTCCGTTATCTGGCCTCCGGACCGGCCACCGACTCCGACTCAGCCGCATCGCAGGACTGGGATCAGCGCGTCGCCAGGCACCGCGATCGCCGGCCCGGACACTGGTCAACGATCGAAACTGACGACATCACGACCCAATTGCGGCAAGTGCCGGACACGCCCACTCTCGTCGACGATCTCGGTACGTGGTTGACCAGCGCCATGGACAGCCACCGCGCCTGGGAGGGCGGCTCCCCACCGGCCGCCCTGCAAGACACCATCGACGACATGCTGGCCGCCGTCGGCGAATTCGGATCGACGCTGGTCCTGGTCAGCCCGGAAGTGGGGCTGACCGTGGTGCCGGCGACCGCATCCGGGCGCCGGTTCGCCGACGAGTTGGGCACCCTCAACCAGCGAATGGCGGCACTGTGTGACCGCGTGGTGCTGGTGGTGGCCGGCCAATCCGTCCCGATCAAACCGTCGCGCGCATGATCGGGTTCGCACCGATCTCAGCACCCGACGCCCTCGCCGAGGCGGCAGCGCGGGCTCGCCAGGACGCGCTGACCAAGCCGCGGGGTGCGCTGGGGCGGCTCGAGGACCTGTCTGCGTGGGTCGCCTCGTGCCAGGGCCAGTGCCCGCCGCGGCAGTTCCAGCGCGCCCGCGTGGTGGTATTCGCCGGTGACCACGGTGTCACCCGGTCCGGGGTGTCGGCCTATCCCCCAGATGTCACCGCCCAGATGGTCGCCAATATCGACGGTGGCGGAGCCGCCATCAACGCGCTTGCCGACGTCGCGGGCGCCACGGTACGGGTGGTGGATCTGGCTGTCGACGCGGAAGCGCTCTCGGAGCAGATCGGCGCCCACAAGGTGCGGCGCGGCAGTGGTGATATCGCTACCGAGGACGCATTGACCGACGACCAGACCGCCGCCGCGATCGCGGCCGGTCAGCAGATCGCCGATGCCGAGGTCGACGCTGGCGCCGACCTGCTGATCGCCGGTGACATGGGAATCGGTAACACCACCCCGGCCGCGGTCCTGGTGGCGGCGCTGACCAACACCGAGCCGGTTGCCGTGGTCGGCTTCGGAACCGGAGTCGACGATGCGACCTGGTCACGCAAGACCGCGGCGGTACGCGATGCGCTGTTTCGGTCCGCGCGAGTGTTGCCTGACCCCGTCGCGTTGCTGCGCTGCTGCGGCGGCGCGGACCTGGCCGCCATGGCGGGCTTCTGCGCGCAGGCCGCGGTCCGGCGTACCCCGCTGCTGCTCGACGGCATGGCAGTCACCGCGGCAGCGCTGGTCGCCGAACGCCTGGCCCCCGGCGCCCGGCAATGGTGGCAAGCCGGCCACCGCTCCACCGAACCCGGCCATCAGCTGGCACTGACGGCGCTGGCGCTGGACCCAGTGGTGGATCTGCGAATGCGGTTGGGCGAAGGCACCGGCGCCACCGTTGCCCTACCGGTGCTGCGCGCCGCCGTGGCAGCGCTGTCATCGATGGCGACCTTCGCCGAAGCCGGGGTGTCCACGGCGTGCGACGACGCCGGCGCCACCGAGCCACCTGAATCGTGATTCGTTCGCTGGCAACAGCTCTCTCCTTTGGCACGGTCATACCCGTCCCTGCCTCGGTCGCCGCACCGATGGGGCGCGGGGCGATGACGGCACTGCCGGTTGTCGGCGTCGTGCTGGGCGGACTTGCCGCCGGCGTCACGTGGTCCGCATCGCTGGTGTTCGGCCCGGTCAGCCCGCTGCCCGGACTGCTCGCGGTGGCGGTGCTACTGCTGGCCACCCGCGGTCTGCACATCGACGCCGTCGCCGACACGGCTGACGGGCTCGGCTGCTACGGGCCACCACAACGGGCCTTGGCCGTCATGCGCGACGGTTCGACCGGACCGTTCGGGGTGGCCGCGGTCGTGTTGGTCATTGCCGTGCAGGGGTCGGCGTTTTCGACACTGAGCGCGGCAGGCAGCCGCGGAATCGCGGGCATCGCCGTGGCGGTCTTTGCCGGCCGGGTCACCGCGGTACTGGGCTGCCGGCGGTCGGTACCGGCGGCCGCGGGCAGTAGCTTGGGCTCTCGGGTCGCCGGCACCCAGCCCATATCGGTGCTGGTGGCGTGGCTTGCTGTGCTGCTGTTCGCTTCGCTGGCCGCGGCTCCGCGGCCATGGCAGGGCCCTGCCGCGGTGGTGGCCGCGGTCTGCGCCGGCACCCTGCTGATCAGGCATTGTGTCCGACGGTTCGGCGGCATCACCGGCGACGTGCTGGGTTGCGCGATTGAGCTAGCCACCACGGTGACTGCCGTGGTGTTGGCGGCTCTGGTACGTTTGTAGAAGCTGAAAACGCTAGATTGGTGCCAAGTTGGGTTGGTCAGATTCCGACCAACCAGCATTTTTTTGAGCCGGTCCGCAGGACTAATGGAGATTCCTCCGATCGGTGGACACGGGATTGCACCGGCAATATCTGATTAATGTCCGATTAGTGGACCCTATTTTGGATCACGCGGACGTAAAGTCTCTTGACATGACCGCATCACGGCTGGTCGGCTCGAACCCCAGAACCCCGTTCGGACGACTGGTAACCCAGGGTAGCTTCTACTCGGCAGGGATGCAGATGGGCAGCGGCGCCGTGGTTCTGCCGGTCATTTGTGCGCATCAGGGACTTACTTGGGTGGCCGGGCTGTTGTTTCCGGCATTCAGCATCGGCGCGATTCTGGGCAACTCGGTCTCCCCGTTGATTTTGCAGCGCTTCGGCCAGTACCGGCACTTGCTGATGGCCGCGATATCGGCGAGTGCCGCAACCCTGATCCTGGCCAACGCCGCAGTTCCCTGGACCGGCGCGCTGGTCGCCGCGGTTTTCTTCGTGACCGCGACCGCCAGCGGTGTCGTCGCCGGGGTTTCCGGTGTCGCCTACACCGACATGATCTCCAACAAGTTGTCCGTGTTGCGCCGCGGCGAGCTACTGCTCACCCAAGGGGCCTTCGGATCGCTGTTGGCCACCGGCGTCACGTTGGTGATTGTGCCGAGACTGGCCCACGGTGACGAGATGGCGCGCTACCACGATCTGCTCTGGCTGGGTGCCGCGAGCATGATTGTCGCCGGCGTTGCGGCGCTGTTCGTCGGTCCGATGCGGTCAGCGTCCAGCGCACCCACCGTCCGGTTGCCGCTGCGCGATATCTACCGTCAGGGCTTCGAGATCGCCCGCCGCGAGCTATGGTTCCGTCGGTATGCGAGCACCTATCTGTTGTTCGCTCCCATCAGCCTGGGTACCACGTTCTTCAGCCTGCGCGCCGCCCAGTCGAGCGGCAGCCTGCACGTCCTGGTGATCCTTTCGAGCATCGCGTTGGTTATCGGTTCGCTGCTGCGGCAGCCTGCACGTCCTGGTGATCCTTTCGAGCATCGCGTTGGTTATCGGTTCGCTGCTGTGGCGAGCGGTGAACCGCCGGTTCGGCGTGCGCGGCATGCTGTTGGGTAGCTCACTGTTCAGCATCGCCGCCGCGTTGGTGTGCATCGTCGCCGAGCTGTGCGGCCAGTGGACCCAGATGTGGGCATACGGCACGGCGTTCCTCCTGGCGACCGTCGCCGCCCAAACCGTGGTCGCGGCCTCCATTTCGTGGATCAGCATGTTTGCTCCCGAACAACACCGCGCGACGCTGATCTGCTTTGGAGCGACCTTGGCCGCGGTGGTGTCCACGCTGCTGGGAGCCGTACTGGGTGAACTCGCGCAGCGGCACGCAACCATCGGCCCAGTCCTCGTCTCGCTGACCTTGGCCATCATCGCCGCCGTCGCCAGCCTGCGCGCCCCGGGACTAAGCCAAACGATCGAAGCGCAGAGTCAGCTCGTCGAGAAGGCCCCGATGCGCCGGCTGAGTCGGGCCAGGCGGGGTGCACACCGCTTGGTCACCGGCACCGCTCCGGGGCTGGGTCTGGCACTGACCCGCCACACGGCGGCAGACCGCCGCGGCCGGTACCCAAGCCTGCGCCGGGCACATCGCCGGCCCGCGCCATCCCCGATCCGGCCGGGCTGCCACGCCAGCGCGCACCGGCCCGAGCCCGGCAACCTCGCAACAGTTCTAACTTAGCCGCGACATCCAGCCGTGGGTGTCGGCAAAAGTACCCCGCTGGATCCCGGTCAACGTGTCACGCAACGCCATCGTCACCTCGCCAGGTTGACCGTCGGCGATGGTGAACTCGCCGTCGCCGTACTTCACCCGCGAGACCGGGGTGATCACGGCTGCGGTACCGCACGCGAAAACCTCGGTGATCTCGCCTGCCGCCGCCTTCTTCTGCCACTCGGCGATGTCGATCTTGCGCTCCTCCACCGCGAATCCGGCGTCAAGCGCCAACTGCAGCAACGAATCCCGGGTGATGCCGCGCAGCAGCGAGCCGGATAGCTCTGGGGTTACCAGTCTGGCCGACCCCCCCTTGCCGAGCACGAAGAAGATGTTCATCCCACCCATCTCCTCGACGTAGCGCCGTTCCACGGAATCCAGCCACACCACCTGGTCGCAACCGTTCTCGGTGGCTTCGGCCTGAGCCAGCAGCGACGCGGCGTAGTTGCCGCCGAACTTGGCGGCGCCGGTTCCTCCGGGGCAAGCACGCACGTAGTCGGTCGACACCCAGACACTAACCGGATTGATACCGCCCTTGAAGTACGCGCCGGCCGGCGAGGCGATCAACAGGTACCGGTACTGCTTGGCCGGGCGCACCCCGAGTCCCGGCTCGGTGGCGATGATGAATGGCCGCAGGTAGAGCGCCTCCTCGCCACCGGCCGGCGGCACCCAGACGTTATCGACGGCGATGAGTTGGGTCAGCGATTCGATGAACAGCTCTTCGGGCAGCTCGGGAATCGCCATCCGCCGGGCCGAGGAGCGCAAGCGCGCCGCATTGGCCCAGGCCCGAAACGACACAATCGAGCCGTCCGCCCAGCGATAGGCCTTGAGACCTTCGAAAACTTCCTGCGCGTAGTGCAACACGATCGCCGACGGGTCCAACTCGATCGGGCCGTAGCCGATGACCCGCGGATTGTGCCAGCCCACACCCTCGTCGAAATCGATCGACACCATGTGGTCGGTGTGATAGCGGCCGAAGCCGGGGTCAGCCAGAATTGATACGCGCTCAGCCTCGGTGGCCGGAGTTGTCGCGCGCGTCACGGTGAACTGTTGGGACCCCCTGGTCATGGCCACGATTGTATATCGCTGTGCCAACTGGTTTTTGCCACGTGATTGGGCGCCCTACCGCGTCTTGGCCTCGACGAAGGGCGGACGCACCACTTCGCACTCGACGGCACGGCCTCGCACGTCGACGGTGATTTGCTGGCCGTCTTCCACACCCGCGTCGGTGTCAATCAGCGCAAGCGCGATACCGATCTGCAAGGTTGGCGAGAATGTCCCCGATGTGGTGACCCCGACCGGGGTGGAGCCGTTGAGCACCGTCAGGCCCGGACGCAACACACCGCGGCCGACCATACGCAACCCCCGGAGCAAGCGGCGCGGGCCGGCCGCTTTCTCCGCCAACAACGCTTCCCGGCCAAAGAACGCGTCCTTCTTCCAGCCGATCGCCCACCCACATCGGGCCTGCAACGGCGAAATGTCGAGCGACAGTTCATGCCCGTGCAGGGGGTAGCCCATTTCGGTGCGCAGCGTGTCGCGCGCGCCCAGGCCGGCCGGCTCGCCGCCCACTTCGGCAACGGCGGCCGCCAGGGCGTCGAAGACCACGCCGGCGGACTCCCACGGCGGTAGCAGCTCATAGCCGTGCTCGCCGGTGTACCCGGTGCGGCAGACCCGAACCGATACCCCGTTGTACGACGAGTCGGCATAGCCCATGTAATCCATCTCAGTGGGCAGGCCGAGCGCGGCCAGCACCTCGGTCGAACGCGGCCCCTGCACCGCCAGCACCGCGTAGGAGCGATGCAGGTCGGTGATGGTCAAACCGCTCGGCGCCGCCGCCTGCAAGGCTGCGACCACCGCGGCGGTGTTGGCGGCGTTGGGCACCAGGAAGATTTCGTCGTCGGCAACGTAGTAGGCGATCAAGTCGTCAATCACGCCACCGGATTCGTTGCAGCACAAGGTGTATTGCGCCTTGCCCGGCCCGATGCGGCGTAGGTCGTTGGTAAGCGCGGAGTTGACGAACTCCGCCGCACCCGGCCCGCGAACCAGTGCCTTACCGAGGTGGCTGACGTCGAACAAGCCGGCGGCGTTGCGGGTGGCATTGTGCTCGCTGACCGTCCCGGCGTAGGACACCGGCATCAGCCAGCCGCCGAATTCGGCGAAGCTTGCGCCCAGCGCGCGGTGGCGGTCTTCCAACGGTCCCTGCATCAACTCTGGCGCGTCACTCACGGCGTCTCACCCTAATCGGTCCGGCTGCTGGCACACTTGGGCAGGTGTCCGGTTCTCCCGACCCCCTCGACTTCGAGGCGCTCGAAGCTGCCGGAATCGCTAACCCCCGGGAGCGGGCCGATCTGATCAAGTACCTCGATGACCTTGGCTTCACCCTCGAGGAAATGGCCGAGGCCGAACGGCGGGGACGGCTATTCGGCCTCGCCGGCGATGTCCTGCAATGGCCAGGCCCCCGATCTACACCCTGACGGCCGCCGGCGAGCAACTCGGGCTATCTGCCGACGACATCGCTCACATCTGGGCCCTGCTAGGTCTCACCGTCGCCGGTCCCGACGTACCCACCCTGAGCCAGGCCGACGTCGATGCGCTGGCAACCTGGCTCGCCGTGAAATCGGTGGTGGGTGAGGACGGCGCGTTCGGGCTGTTGCGGGTGCTCGGCGCGGCCATGGCCCGGCTGGCCGAGGCCGAATCGACGATGATCCGCGCGGGGACACCGGACATCCAAATGACGTACACCAATGACGAACTGGCCACGGCGCAGGCCTACCGCGCGGTCGCCGAGTTTGTCCCCCGCATCGGCACCCTGATCGACATCGTGCACCGCCATCACCTGACCAGCGCCCGGACTCACTTCGAAGGCGTCACTCGTGATGCATCGGCCAGCGTGGTGTGCGGCATCGGTTTTGCCGATCTGTCGAGCTTCACGGTATTGACCCAAACGCTGACGCCGACGGAGCTACAGGGCCTGCTCAACGAGTTTGGCGCGGCCGTAGCCGACGTGGTGCACGCCGACGGGGGCCGGATGGTGAAGTTCATCGGTGACGCGGTGATGTGGGTTAGTTCGACACCACAACGGCTCGCGCAGGCGGCGGTCGACCTGGTCCACCACCCCAGAGCACGCGAAGAAGGATTGCAGGTGCGGGCCGGACTTGCCTACGGCACCGCACTGGCCATCAACGGGGACTACTTCGGCACGCCGGTCAACTTGGCCGCGCGTCTGGTGGCGGCCGCGGCGCCGGGACAAGTCCTCGCCGATGCGGCGTTGCATGACCAACTGCCGGATTGGCCCACGATCCCCCAGGGCCCATTGACGCTCAAGGGATTTGACGACCCGGTGAATGCATTCGAACTGCAAGGCAGCGCCGATCGACCAGACGGTGGGCAAGCAGGCCCGCGCTGCGGTGACTAGGGTGATTGCCCGTGACCGCCGAATCGGGTGACCAAATCCCCACCGTCCATGTCGCCACCTCGTTGCCGAAGCGTGGTGTGAGTTCATCCGTGCTGATCGTGCCGGTCGTCTCGACCGGCGACGATGAGCATTCCGGCGAGCGGCCAGGCGCCGTCGTCGCCTCCGCGGAGCCATTCCTGAGCGCGGATGCGATCGCCGAGATCGAGGCGGGCCTGCGGGCCCTGGACGCTACCGGCGCCAGTGACCAGGTGCACCGGCTCGTGGTGTCGTCGCTTCCGGTGAGCAGCGTGCTGACGGTGGGCCTGGGCAAACCCCGCTATGAGTGGACACCGGACGCGGTGCGTCGTGCCGCCGGCGCTGCCGCGCGTGCGCTCGGCACTGCGAAGGCAGTGGTGACCACGTTGGCGGACTTGCCCGGCGACGGTGTCTGCGCCGCGGCCGTCGAGGGTCTGATCCTGGGCAGCTATCGGTTCAGCGCCTTCCGTAGCGCCAAGACGGCACCCAAAGATGCCGGGCTGCACAAGATCACCGTGCTGACGACGGCCAAAGACGCCCGGAAGCACTGCGCGCACGGTGCAGCCGTGGCAACCGCCGTCGCCACCGCCCGCGACCTGGTGAACACGCCGCCCAGCCACCTCTATCCCGCCGAGTTGGCGCGACGGGCCAAAGTTCTGGGCGAGTCGGTCGGACTCGAAGTCCAAGTGCTCGACGAGAAGGCACTGCAAAAAGCCGAATACGGCGGGCTGGTCGGTGTCGGTCAGGGCTCGTCCCGCCCGCCGCGGCTGGTGCGGTTGACCCACCGGGGATCGCGGCTGGCCAAGAACCCCAGACGGGCCAAGAAGGTCGCCCTGGTCGGCAAGGGAGTGACCTTTGATACCGGCGGGATCTCGATCAAGCCGGCCGCGTCGATGCATTACATGACCTCGGACATGGGTGGCGCGGCCGCGGTGATCGCGACCGTCGCGCTGGCGGCCCAGCTGGAGTTGCCGATCGACGTGATCGCCACGGTGCCGATCGCCGAAAACATGCCTTCGGCCACGGCACAGCGGCCCGGCGACGTGCTGACGCAGTACGGCGGAACCACGGTCGAGGTGCTCAACACCGACGCGGAGGGCCGGCTGATCCTGGCCGATGCCATCGTTCGGGCGTGTGAGGACAACCCGGACTATCTGATCGAGACCTCGACGTTGACCGGAGCCCAGACCGTGGCCTTGGGTGCGCGTATCCCCGGAGTCATGGGCAGCGACGAGTTCCGCGACCGGGTCGCGGCGATCTCCCAACAGGTGGGTGAGAACGGTTGGCCCATGCCGCTGCCGGACGAACTCAAGGACGACCTGAAATCCACGGTGGCCGACCTGGCCAATGTCAGTGGGCAGCGCTTTGCCGGCATGTTGGTCGCTGGGGTGTTCTTGCGGGAGTTCGTCGCCGATGCGGTGGACTGGGCACATATCGATGTGGCCGGCCCGGCGTACAACACCGGTAGCGCCTGGGGCTACACGCCCAAGGGAGCCACCGGCGTGCCGACCCGCACCATGTTCGCGGTGCTCGAGGACATCGCGGCTAACGGCTGAACCCGCAGCGCGAAGATCGCGAAACTCCTGCCACCGCAAATACCGCCGGTTTAGCCAAGGAGCACAGCGGTTAGTCCGGTCACCGACGGCGATACTGCGGCCCATGGCCGGACTGTGACTGTGCGACGGTTGATCATCGCCGTAGCCGCCGTGCTCTTGGTGGCTGGCGCGATTGGGCTGTTGGTGCCGGTGACGGCATCCAAGGGCGACGGCGGCTCCGTGTCTTGCGGCAGCGGCCTGGCGGCTGACCTGTCCGCAGCGGGGACGCAAACAACAGCAATGGCGCCAACATACCGATCCCCAACCAGGTCATCCCGCACACCGACGTCGTCGCGCAATGCCAGTCGGCGGTGTCCAGCAGGGGCATGTGGGCGATACCGCTGGCGGTCATCGGGGCCGGCGGAATAGCCGGCGCGGTGCTCGCGCGGCGGTCCGAAGGTGCAGCGGCGAGCGTCTGACGCGTCAGATGACCCGCATGCGTGCGGTGCTTCGCAGCGCCGGGGGCAGCACTCGGGAGATGCCGTAGAGCGCGTAGGCCTCCGGAGCTACCGGCCGGATCGGCTTGTTCTTCTTGACGGCGGACACAATCGCTTTGGCGACCTTGTCCGGCCCATAGCTGCGCAGCGCAAACATCTTGTCGATCTGTCCACGCCGGCCGTCCAGTTGGTCGCCGCCTTTGCCGGGCGGCGCGTCGAAGCGGGTGGTGTTGACGATATTGGTGTTGATGACGCCGGGACAGATGGTGGTCAGGCCGACATCGGCCGCATCGAGTTCGGCACGCAGACAGTCCGAGAACATGAACGTCGCCGCCTTTGAGGTGCAGTAGGCGCTCAATGACTGCAGCGGGGCGTATGCGGCCATCGACGACACATTGACGATGTGGCCTCCGGTACCGCGCTCAACCAGACGCTGACCAAAGGCTCGGCAGCCGTTGACCACACCACCCAGGTTGACGTCGAGCACCCGGTCGAACTGCTCTGCGGGAGTGTCCAAGAACCTCCCCGCCTGGCCGACGCCGGCGTTGTTGACGACGATGTCGGGCAGCCCGTGCGTGGCGCTGACCTGATCCGCGAACGCCTCGACCGCCTCGGTGTCGGATACATCGAGCACATAGGGGTGGGCAACACCACCGCGCGCGGCGATTTCGGCGGCGGTGTCCTTCACGGTGGCCTCGTCGATGTCGCTGAGCACAACTTCGGCGCCCTCGCGCGCGAACGCGAGGGCGGTTTCCCGGCCAATTCCGCTGCCCGCCCCGGTGACCGCCACCAGGGTGTCACCGAAGTACTTGCGGGGACGGCCAACCTGGGCCCGCAGCAGAGCGCGGCTCGGCGGCTTGCCGTCAACCAGGTCGGCGAAGTCGTGCACCGCTGCCGCCATCACCTGCGGATGCGACATCGGCGAAAAATGACCTGCTTTGATGTCGCGGCGCCACAACCGCGGCACCCAGCGCGCGGTTTCGTCGTACCCGTAGGGCCGCACGTAGGGGTCCTTGGTGTTGACGATGAGTTGCACCGGCACGTCGATGACCGGCACGCCGCGTGTGCGCGACTGCCGAGAAAAGGCCCGAAAGTAGTTAGCCGGATAGGTCTTCACCGAGTTGGCGGCATCGCTGGCCAAGTTGTGGGAATGGTGAATCTGGTCGAGGGGAAGGTTGTCGACCATGTTGCGCCGAACCGAGGCACGCGACAGCGTCGCCCGCAACACCAGCGGGGCCAACACCGGCACCGAGAACAGCGCCATGTAGCTCAACCGCAGCGCCTGGGTGAGTGCGCGAGCAAAGGTTTTTGGCCGCCACGGCTGGCGCAGACCGCCGAATATGTAGTTGACCAGCTGGTCCTGGCTCGGGCCGGACACCGACGTGAACGACGCGACCCGATCGGCCGCGCCGGAGCGGGTCAAGTAGTCCCAAATCGCCACCGAACCCCAGTCGTGACCCAGTACGTGTACCGGCTGGCCGGGGCTGAGCGCTTCGATGACGGCGGCGAAGTCGTCGGCCAAACACGCTGTGGTGTAGGCAGAAACGGCCTTGGGGGCCGACGACAGGCCGACACCGCGATTGTCATAGCGCAGAATCCGGAACCGTTCGGCCAAACGCGGAACGACCCCGTCCCACAACACGTGAGAGTCGGGAAAACCGTGCACGAGCACCACCGTCGGGCCGTCGGGGTTGCCCTCTTCATAGACAGCGATCCGCACGCCACCAACGCTGTCGACGAACTGCTGGGGTGCTTGTTTTGTTGCCGGCATCGGACCTCCGCCCACCTGCGACTTGTTATGCCAATCAGTCGCCACACCGTAGCAAGCGCCATACACAAGCCCCGCGGGCCAAGCGCCACGCCCTGGGTGCGAGCCGACCAAGCGACAGTGACAGGATAGGTTTCGAGATCAACTTGGGTTCCGTACCTGGTGCACGACTGTGTGGTAAGCCAGAGGTCGGCCTATGCCTACCGACGACCGATCTAGGAGTCAAAAACGATGGCCTTCTCAGTCCAGATGCCGGCACTCGGTGAGAGCGTCACCGAGGGAACCGTCACCCGGTGGCTCAAGCAGGAGGGCGACACCGTCGAGATCGACGAGCCACTGGTTGAGGTTTCTACCGACAAGGTCGACACCGAAATTCCCTCGCCGGCCGCCGGCGTGCTGACCAAGATCGTCGCCAAGGAGGACGACACGGTCGAGGTCGGCGGTGAGCTCGCCATCATCGGCGATGCGGCCGAGAGTGGCGGCGGCGATGCGCCGTCCCAACCGGAGCCCGAGGCCGAGCCCGCCGCGGCGGCTCAGCCCGAACCGGAGGCCGAGCCCGAGCCGCAACCCGAAGCCAAACCCCAATCCGGAGGCTCGTCGGCTGCTGGTGGCGACGCGACCCCGGTGCTAATGCCCGAACTGGGCGAGTCGGTGGCGGAGGGCACCGTAACTCGCTGGCTGAAGAAGGTCGGGGATTCGGTTCAGGTCGATGAAGCGCTGGTGGAGGTGTCTACCGACAAGGTGGACACCGAGATCCCGTCACCGGTGGCCGGCGTCCTGCTCAGCATCACCGCCGAGGAGGACGACGTCGTCCAGGTCGGCGGCGAGTTGGCACGGATCGGCTCCGGATCTGCGGCCGCCGCACCGCCCGAGTCCAAGCCGGCCCCCGCCCCCGAGGCGGCCCCCGAAACCAAGGCCGCTCCTGAGCCCAAGGCCGCGCCCGAGCCCAAGGCGGCTCCCGAGCCCAAGGCGGCTCCCGAGCCCAAGGCGGCTCCCGAGCCCAAGCCTGCGCCCGCGGCAACGCCGCAGCCCGCGGCCGCCCCGGCACCAAGTGCGGGCGACGGCACCCCCTACGTGACTCCCCTGGTCCGAAAACTGGCCGAGGAGAACAACATCGACCTCGACTCGGTGACCGGCACCGGTGTCGGCGGTCGCATCCGCAAGCAAGACGTATTGGCCGCTGCCGAGAAGAAGAAAGAGCGACCAGAGGCCAAGCCAGCGGCTGCTCAGGCTTCGGCTCCCGCCTCGCCTTCGAAGGCGGCAGCCCCGGCTGCGGCCGCGGCGCTGGCACACCTGCGGGGCACCAAGCAGAAGGCCAGCCGGATTCGGCAGATCACCGCGATCAAGACCCGCGAATCCCTGCAGGCAACCGCGCAGCTCACTCAGACCCATGAGGTCGACATGACCAGGATCGTGGCGCTGCGGGCCCGGGCCAAGGGGTCCTTTACCGAGCGGGAGGGTGTGAACCTGACCTTCTTGCCGTTCATCGCCCGTGCCGTGATCGACGCCCTCAAGATCCACCCGAACATCAACGCCAGCTACAACGAGGAAACCAAGGAGATCACCTACTACGACGCCGAGCACCTCGGGTTCGCCGTCGACACCGACCAGGGCCTGCTCTCCCCCGTGATCCACAACGCCGGCGATCTGTCGCTGGCCGGGCTGGCACGGGCGATCGCCGACATCGCCGCCCGCGCTCGATCGGGCAACCTCAAGCCCGACGAGTTGTCCGGCGGCACCTTTACCATCACCAACATCGGCAGCCAGGGCGCCTTGTTCGATACCCCGATTCTGGTGCCGCCGCAGGCCGCCATGTTGGGTACCGGGGCGATCGTGAAACGACCGCGAGTGGTCGTCTACGACACCGGCAACGAATCGATCGGCGTCCGCTCCGTGTGCTACCTCCCGCTGACCTACGATCACCGCCTGGTCGATGGTGCTGATGCGGGACGTTTCCTCACCACCATCAAGCACCGCCTCGAAGAGGGAGCTTTCGAGGCCGACCTGGGGCTCTGAGAGCGTGGGCAAAGCCGTTGTCGCCATAGCGGGTTCGTCTGGATTGATCGGCTCGGCGTTGGCAGCGGCACTACGCGCGGCCGATCACCGCGTGCTTCGGATCGTGCGCCGAACTCCGGCCAATTCCGAAGAGCTGCACTGGAACCCCGAAAGCGGCGAGTTCGATCCCGACGCACTCACCGATGTCGACGTCGTCATCAACCTGTGTGGCGTCGGCATCGGCCGCCGCCGCTGGTCAGGCGCCTTCAAACAGAGCCTGCGCGATAGCCGGATCACACCCACCGAAGTGCTCTCCAGCGCCGTCGCCGACGCCGGCGTGCCCACCTTGATCAACGCCAGCGCGGTGGGCTACTACGGGGACACCCGCGACCGGGTGGTCGACGAAAACGACCCAGCCGGAATGGGATTTCTCGCCCAGCTGTGCGTGGACTGGGAAGCCGCCACGCTACCCGCCCAATACGCCGGCACCCGGGTCGTATTGGCGCGCACCGGCCTGGTGCTGGCCCCGGCGGGAGGCACCCTACGCCCGTTGCGCCCGGCGTTCTCAGTGGGACTCGGCGCCCGGCTGGGCAGCGGCCGCCAGTACATGGCATGGATCAGCCTCGAAGACGAGGTGCGCGCGCTGCTGTTCGCCATCTCCAACCCGACGTTGTCAGGCCCGGTCAACATGGCTGGGCCCGCGCCGGTAACCAATGCCGAATTCACCACCGCCTTCGGACGCGCGTTAAACCGCCCAACCCCGTTGATGCTGCCCGGTTTCGCGGCGCGCGCCGCCCTCGGCGAGTTCGCCGACGAAGGCCTGCTGATAGGCCAACGCGCCATCCCCACCGCACTCGAGCAAGCCGGTTTCCAGTTTCACCACAACACAATTGGTGAAGCGTTGAGCTACGCCACAGCACGCCGCGACCAGATCTCGCACAACTCCGGACACCGCGAGCATGCTCGGCGGAACCCGCCACCAGGGCGGGCCAGGTGCCAAGTCGCCCCACCGACTACTGCGCAAACGGACCGATCGGCCCCTGCGTGTCATGCCGAAGACACACAACCAGCTCAACAGCAGGGCTAAAGGGAAGTGCGGCGGATATAGGCGCGTATGGCGATAGGAGCCAATAGTGCGGTCAGAACTATCGAATAGATCAGCGTGGACAATGCCGGATGATGCAGTGGCAATAGCGCGCTTGGCGGCGCCATTGGCTCATCGATGGTGAGCTTGCGCAATGCCAGCGCCAAGGATGAGAGCGGATTCCATTCGGCAATCACGCGCAGCGCGTGCGGCATAGGCTGTGTTGGCACAAAGCAGTTCGATATGGAAATAATTGGCAGCGTTATCAAGAACACCGCAGCACCAACTACCTCCACAGTCCTGACCATCAAGCCAACCACCATGCCCAGCCACATAAACCCGACACCGAAAACTAGTACCAGCACGAAAGCCAGCACAGCATCGGCCAGGCTGCCGTGCATCCGCCACCCAATGAGCATGCCACTAATACCGATCAGAATGTATACGATCGCCGCGTAGAGCAGCGAGACCAGGCCGCGCGCGATCAACGGCGCGGAATTAGATATTGGAAGCGAACGGAATCTGATAAAGACGTCATTTTCGACATCCGCAGAGATCGCCGCCCCCACAAGTATTATTGTCGCTACTATCGCCTGCGCCTGGATACCCGGCAACAGGTATTCACGGTAGTGCGGTGCCGCGTTTTCGCTGATCGATCGTCCAACAATAAATGTGAATAACAACATGAACGCAATGGGCTGCAATAGCAACTGCATGAGCGCCTCTGGCCTTCGCCTGACTCTGATCAGGTTACGCTCGAGCATTACCCAGACCTGCCACGCAACGCTAGAACTATGCGCCTCGGGCCGACACACAGTGTGACGATGACGTGTGGATACATCCCGGAAAACGATCATGCCGAGTCCCCCTTCCAGGGCTCCGGCGTTGTTGATTAGCAGGCTTGTGAGCTGGGTTGATGATCTTTGGTGCCGCGCTATTGGGGCCGGAGTGTAGGCACGGGCTATCTGGAGAACGATCGAGTTGGTTACTGTTCGTCGTTGGTCTGGAGTTGCCCGTGCCTACCGTTTCAGTATTGCCTGTGTCGTCGGTTCCAGAGGTGTTCGACCGCTGGAGTCCTGGTGAGCGCAGCGGGCTCATCGGATCGGAGTTTCTCGATGTGTTGGCCTCGGTGCCAGACCCGAGGGGCCCACGCGGTCGGAGGTATTCGCTGATGGCTTTGTTGGCGATCGCGGTTCTGGCCACTGCCGCGGGGATGCGCGGCTATGCTGGTTTTGCCACATGGGCGGCCACCGCTCCCGATGATGTGTTGGCCCAATTAGGGGTCCGGTTCCGGCGGCCCAGTGAGAAGACCTTCCGCGCTGTTTTGTCTCGGCTAGACCCCGCCGACCTCAACGCCAGGATGGGCAGTTACTTCACTGCACACGTGGCCAGCAGCGACCCCAGTGGATTGGTGCCGATCGCGTTGGACGGCAAGATGCTGCGTGGTGCTTTACGCGCCAAAGCGACAGCCACGCATCTCGTGTCGGTGTTCGCCCACCGTGCCCGATTGGTGCTCGGTCAACTCGCTGTCGCCGAGAAAAGCAATGAAATTCCCTGCGTACGTGCCCTGCTCACGCTGCTGCCGGGTAGCTTGCGGTGGCTGGTCACCGTGGATGCGATGCATACCCAGGTCGTCACCGCGAAGTTGATCTGCGCCACCTTGAAGTCGCACTACCTGATGATCGTCAAGTCCAACCAAGCCAAAATACTTGCGCGTATCACCGCGCTGCCCTGGGCCGAGGTGCCCGCAGTCGCTACCGACGACTCCCGCGGCCACGGCCGTGTCGAGACCCGCACCCTGCAAATCATCACCGCTGCACGAGGAATCGGCTTCCCCTACGCAAAACAAATCATCCGGATCACTCGTGAACGCTTGATCACCGCCACCGACCAGCGCAGCGTGGAGGTGGTCTATGCCATCTGCAGCCTGCCGTTCGAGCACGCCCGCCCTACCGCGATCATGGCCTGGATGCGTCAACACTGGGGAATCGAGAACAGCCTGCACTGGATACGCGACGTCACCTTCGACGAAGACCGTCAAAGGGCACATACCGGAAACGGCGCACAGGTCCTAGCAACGCTACGCAACACCGCGATCAATCTGCACCGCCTCAACGGCGCCGACAACATCGCCGAAGCCTGCCGGATCACCGCTTTGACCGCCAACCGCCGCCTAGACCTCCTCAATCCACAATTCCCCAGCTCACAAGCCTGCTAATCAACAACGCCGGAGCCCTGGCACACCCTGTGAGATTGGAATGAGCAGAATCATTTGCTCCGAGCGACTTACGCGCCAGTGACGATCACCGGCAAGCACCTGCAGGTTTCGGCGGCGCCGGGGGCACTACGCGGCGGGCGTTATTGCGTTGGCCAGGTGCCGGGACGTGTAGTTCACCAGCGTGGGCACCAGCCCCCCCGAATTGGGTGCCACCGAGCGTCAGGTTGATTGGGATGTCGACCCCAAGAATCTCCAGCGGCACCGTCGCTGTAATCGGATGCGGCGGAACCAAAAGCCCTTGGAAGGGAAGGTGAATGACGACCGGTATGTTTAGCGGCCCGAGGACTGGCACATCGAAGGTCACCGGCAACGACATGTCGACAATCGTTTCGCCATTGAGGAAGCCGTCCAAGACGACCGCCGGCGCGTCGATTAGGCCACCGACCACCATGAACGGGTTCCCGGTTGCTACGCCAGTGCCAATCGTTGTCCCGGCGGTGGCCAGTCCGTCGAGACCCGCAACCGGCGCGCCCGCGACACCGAAGAGGATCGACAACGGCAGACCGAAGTTAGCGTCGAGTACAAGTGCGGGCGGATCCAAGGTTCCGGAGATCGTCGTCGAAATGCTGGTATCGGTAAGCGCATTGAGCACGTTGGCGAGGTTGTGAGTCATCTGCGCGGGAATCGAGCCGGCAGGCAACAGGTTGCTGAAGCCCTGAACATCCTGCCCGGGGAGGGCCAGGATCGGGAACAGGTCCGCTACCGGCCCCAGCAATCTGATGTCGTTCAAGTTGCTGGTATCGAATCCGGTGATGAAGACATTGAGCAAGGCCTTCGTCGCGTCGTTGACCGCCAGGTTGTAGTTGCCGGCCGCGAACGCCTCGTAGGCTGGCTGCATGTCGGCCGGGAAGCCGGCCAGCCCGATCTGAAGGTCCTGACCCGCTTCCGAGAGCGACGTGCCGATCGTGTGGAAGTCGTTCATCGTGCCGGCGACGAACTGCTGAGCGTAGAGGCCGGGGTTGAAAGCTAGAAATCCCTGGATCCCGGTCTCGATGTTTTCCGGCAGGTGTGCCAGCTCAGTGGGTAGGTTCTGGATCGCGAGGCTGAGATCCTGCCCGAGCGTGTACGCATAGCCCTGCTGATTGGCGATCACCTGACGCAGCAACGGGAATGGGTCTTCAGACCATGCTGTGCCGAGGGCATTCAGGTTCGAGCTGGTGTTCTCAAAGAGTTGCTGCCAGGCACCGCCAGGCGCAGGTGTTGTGGTTGTGTCCCCGGAGGACGGGAACAGACCCGGTAGCAATGTCTGCAGGCCGCTCAATCCGGGCAGACTAGTGAGGGCGCCCGTGATGCCGCCGATCTGATCAGACAGCAACACGGCGCCGTCGCCGCCGATCAGAGCGGATGTGACGACGCCGATCTCCCCTCCGACACCGTTGAAGAACGGGCCCAAAGGTCCGGAGCCGACGAGCGAAGTCAGCACGCCATTGCCCCCCACCAGCGGGCCAAGGAGCCCACCAGTGCCCCCGAACAGGATCGGGTCCAACAGCCCCCCGCTACCACCGAGGATCCCGCCAACGCTTCCGCTACCTCCTGAGCTAGTGCCGAGGATCGATCCCAGAAGCCCGCTGAGAGGATCGGCGGCAGCGGCCGCACCGCCGTTCAGCGATTGGCCGAGCAATGCTTCGACGTTGACGACCTCGGCACTCAGATAGCTTGCAGCGCCACCGTTCAACAAGCGCACGAGCTCGGCATGAAACGCTGCCGCTCGGCCGTTGAGAGCCTGAAATTCCTGCCCATACGCACCGAAGAGGTGCGCGATGGCCGCCGATACCTCATCGGCGGCCGCAGTCGCCACGCCGGTTGTTGGCCCTGCGGCCGCCTCTGCGGCCGCCCCGAGCGTCGAGCGGATGCCCGCCAAATCTGCCGCCGCTGCCGTCACCATCTCCGGATCAGCGATCACGAACGACAAAGTCAGCCCCCCTCGTTGCCCAACGCGTGACGCACGGCGCAGGGCGCGGGTACCCAGAGGGTGTCAGCCCCAAACCTGTTAGGCGAAGAATTGGCCGCAGGAGATTGGAGCCACGAATCTGTTCGAGGCATGCCAAGACAACCGGATGGCCGTGGTTGCGGCTCTCAGTCAACGCGACACCGTCACCGCCGGAGCCGACCACCACGTCGCGCCTGACCGTGCATCGAGGCCCACACGGACAGGTTCGCGTCATCTACTAGCTGAGCTTGATCGCATCCGCTAGCTGCGCGGACGCGCTCTGCAGGCCAGGGATGAGGCCTCCAAACTCCGTACCATCGAGGGTTATATGTTGAGTGACCGGCGGCGTATGCGGGAGCACCCGGAACACTATGGTCGACTCCACAGGCTGCAGCGGAGTCAAAATCCACCAATCGGGATCGCTGACGTCAACGACTCTGTTCCAGAAATGGGCGACAGGTAGGTCGGCAGATCCAGCGTTATCGTCCCTTCGCCATTGAGGAACCCGTTGGCGATGACGGCAGGCGCATAAACAATGGCACCGAATGCCCCCGCGACATCGCCAGCCTGGACCGCATCAATAAAGGTCGTCGCACTTTGCAAAGCTGCTTGACCGGTGACGATCGGCGCCCCCAGCGCATCAAGAGCAAGCGTCAGAGGAAAACCAGTGGTGAACGATGGGTTCAACAAGGAGATGTTGGCCATGATCGATGTGTCGGTAACCGTCTGTAGCACGTTGGTCATGTTCTGCGAAATCTGACCGGGGATGGTGGTCATGGGCAGGAGATCACCCAAGGCGCCCTGCACGGTAACAACTGGCACATTGGTGTAATCGAAGCCGTTAAAGACCAAACCGAGGTAGCCCTTCCCCAGGATCTCGACCGCTCCACTGACATTGCCGGTCATGAGTGCTTGGAAGGCCCCCTGGTAGGCCGCCGGCAACGCCACCAATCCCGCCCCGAAGTCTTGGACCGAGTTCGACAAGGACGTAAACACCGTATTGGCGTAGGTCTGTTGGTTGGCGATGAATTGACTCAGGAAGGGCGCCGGATCGGCATTCCAGGTGGCGCCGATGGCTTGCAGGTTGGTCCACGTGTTGTCGAATAGGGTCTGGTAGGCACCCAGGGCTCCGGCGTTGTTGATTAGCAGGCTTGTGAGCTGGGGAATTGTGGATTGAGGAGGTCTAGGCGGCGGTTGGCGGTCAAAGCGGTGATCCGGCAGGCTTCGGCGATGTTGTCGGCGCCGTTGAGGCGGTGCAGATTGATCGCGGTGTTGCGTAGCGTTGCTAGGACCTGTGCGCCGTTTCCGGTATGTGCCCTTTGACGGTCTTCGTCGAAGGTGACGTCGCGTATCCAGTGCAGGCTGTTCTCGATTCCCCAGTGTTGACGCATCCAGGCCATGATCGCGGTAGGGCGGGCGTGCTCGAACGGCAGGCTGCAGATGGCATAGACCACCTCCACGCTGCGCTGGTCGGTGGCGGTGATCAAGCGTTCACGAGTGATCCGGATGATTTGTTTTGCGTAGGGGAAGCCGATTCCTCGTGCAGCGGTGATGATTTGCAGGGTGCGGGTCTCGACACGGCCGTGGCCGCGGGAGTCGTCGGTAGCGACTGCGGGCACCTCGGCCCAGGGCAGCGCGGTGATACGCGCAAGTATTTTGGCTTGGTTGGACTTGACGATCATCAGGTAGTGCGACTTCAAGGTGGCGCAGATCAACTTCGCGGTGACGACCTGGGTATGCATCGCATCCACGGTGACCAGCCACCGCAAGCTACCCGGCAGCAGCGTGAGCAGGGCACGTACGCAGGGAATTTCATTGCTTTTCTCGGCGACAGCGAGTTGACCGAGCACCAATCGGGCACGGTGGGCGAACACCGACACGAGATGCGTGGCTGTCGCTTTGGCGCGTAAAGCACCACGCAGCATCTTGCCGTCCAACGCGATCGGCACCAATCCACTGGGGTCGCTGCTGGCCACGTGTGCAGTGAAGTAACTGCCCATCCTGGCGTTGAGGTCGGCGGGGTCTAGCCGAGACAAAACAGCGCGGAAGGTCTTCTCACTGGGCCGCCGGAACCGGACCCCTAATTGGGCCAACACATCATCGGGAGCGGTGGCCGCCCATGTGGCAAAACCAGCATAGCCGCGCATCCCCGCGGCAGTGGCCAGAACCGCGATCGCCAACAAAGCCATCAGCGAATACCTCCGACCGCGTGGGTCCCTCGGGTCTGGCACCGAGGCCAACACATCGAGAAACTCCGATCCGATGAGCCCGCTGCGCTCACCAGGACTCCAGCGGTCGAACACCTCTGGAACCGACGACACAGGCAATACTGAAACGGTAGGCACGGGCAACTCCAGACCAACGACGAACAGTAACCAACTCGATCGTTCTCCAGATAGCCCGTGCCTACACTCCGGCCCCAATAGCGCGGCACCAAAGATCATCAACCCAGCTCACAAGCCTGCTAATCAACAACGCCGGAGCCCTGGGTAGGCACCGCCGACTGCAGCGGGGCTGCTCGCCGCCGCCGACAGAGCCATCGGGGCCGCTAGCGCGGTAGGCACCTCACCGCCCCAGGCGCCCGCAACTCCCGGCAGCCCACCGAATATTCCCGGCAAGCCGCCCGCGCCGCCAGTACCGGCTTCAGCAAGCAAATAGCCCCAGGCGTCATACACCGGAGCACCGCCATCGCCGCCCTTGCCACCGTCGCCCCACAGCAACCCGCCGCGGCCCCCGAGCCCGCCGGGCATAGACGGCGCTCCCTTGCCTCCGGCACCGCCGGTACCGATCAAGCCAGCGGCCCCGCCGTTACCGCCGGGCTGACCGGGGCCGCCGGGCGCCCCGTCGCCGCCCTTGCCCATCAAGATTCCACCGGGCCTGCCATCGCCGCCGGCCGCCGTCGCGTTGGCCCCGTCGGCGATCAGCGACCGTCCCAGCAGCATTTGCGTCGGCGCATTGACCACCTTGAGCAATTCCTGCATCGGCGGCCCGAAGACCGAAGAGTTCAACGCCTCGGCGCTGACATATGCCGCAGCGCCGCCACTCGGCAAACCCTCGAACTCGGCTTGAAACGCCGCCGCTTGGGCATTGAGCGCTTGAAATTCCTGCCCATAGGCACCGAACACTTGAGAAATCGCCGCCGACACCTCGTCACCGGCGGCGGCCACCACCGCGGTCGTGGGACCCGCGACTGCCGCACTGACTTCGCCTAACGCGGAGCGGATTGCCGTAAGGCTTTCCGTGGCCGCGCTAACCATCTCCGGCTGCACAAGTAGAAACGACATCCTTGGCTCCTCTCGCCCCGCCGTGGCGACCTCCCGATAATCACCAAGGCAAGTCGAGACTAATAGGGCACTGTATTAACCCGCTGGAAAACTGATGAATTTGTTCTCGCGCCCTAAGATATGACCCCTCCGCTCCGGGCCAGATCCTGTGGGAGTCCGATACCCACGAAATGGGGCGAAGTGAACCCACTCACGTCAAAGCAAACGGCGAACACCTCAACGGCTGGTCGGCGCGCCCGCGAGGACGAAGGACAGATTGGCGGCACCGCCGATGATCGGGCGTCGCGGCAAGCTCAGTCAGTGACTGGGCTTGCGCCGATCGCCTCGGCAAGCTGTTCGGGCAGCAAGGTCAGGAGCCCCGGTGCAACGCCGCCAAGCGGTGTGCCATTGACGGTGGCCGTGACGCCAAGATCCGGAATGGTCGCGGTGTAGGGGCCGGCCGGCACAAGAATTCCGTCCATCGGCAGATTCAGCGTCGTTGGGATGCCCAATGCGTCGATCGTCAACGGGAATGTGGACTGACCGTTGAGCAAGCCATTCGCAACGACAGCAGGAGCATCCAGCACTGCGGCGGTCGCCGCCAAGACGTTTCCGCTTTGCGCCGCAGTGACGAACGCTGTCGCGCTGGTACCAAACGCATCAATCGCATCGACAGGTCCGCCGAGGGCTTCAACTCCTAACGCCAACGGCAAACCCATAGTGGCGTCGATGGCCACCCCGATACCGGTGGGGCTGCTCGGATCTACGACGAGGGTCAGCGTTGAGGTAACGGCCGTGTTTGTCGCGGCGTTGACGATGTTGGTGAAGTTCTGCGATACCAGTTCCGGTACCGATCCGGCTGGCAGCAGGTTGGTGAAGTTCTGCGCCATCTGCCCAGGAATGCCCAAGATCGGCAAGAGGTCTCCAACTGTCCCCGTCGGAGTGATGCTCAGGACGGCATCCGAACCGGCAGTCACGTCAAGACCCGTGATGAACAGGTTTGCCAAACCCGATTCGAGATGGTCGGCCGCGCCACTGACGTTGCCGGCCATGAAGTCTTGGAAGGCCGCCTGATAAGCCGCCGGCAATGCCGCCGCTCCGGTACCAAAGTCATGGGCAGCGCTTTGCAGTGCCGTGCTGATCGTCTGGGCGTAGCCGAGCTGATTGGTGACCAGCGAGTGTAGGAACGCGCCCGGGTCAGCGGCCATTAGGGAGTGGGTACCGAGCTGGATATCGGCCGGCAAGTGCGCCAACGCCGCGGGCAAATTGCTGACTGAGCTTTGCAGCGCAGTCGCGGCAGTCTGCGCGTAGCCCATCTGGTTGGCGATCAGCTGATGTAGGAACGGCGCCGGATTGGCCGCCCAGGCGCCGTCGAGACTTTGCAGGTTGGTGACCGTATTGGAGATCAGCGTCTGATACGGCGCGGCGACGACGTCGCCGAATGTGTTTGGGGTGACAGGAGCCGGCGCGGATGTCCCTGGCGTGTCTGTGCCGCCCACCGCAACGCCGCTGCCGGAACCAGACCCACTCACCGCGACACCGCCATCCGAGCCGGGGTCACTCACCGCGACACCACCATCGGAGCCGGGGTCAGTTGCAGCGACGCCACCCGCGGACACAGTCGTCCCGTCGGACGACGAGGCGGTAGTGCCGGAGGTAACCGCACCATCCGTCGCACCGGCCGAGACAGTGCCAGCGGTCGCATCGGAGGCAACCGAACCGGTCGTCGCACCGGCCGAGACAGTGCCAGCGGTCGCACCGGACGAAACAGAACCGGCCGCCGAGCCGGACGCGACCGAACCGCTCGTCACGCCCGAGGTCGATGTTCCCGTGGTCGCGGACTGACTGCCGGATCCGCCGGTGCCGATTATCGGGTGCCCCAACAGCGCCTGGGCAGGCGCGTTGACCGCGTTCACCAGCCCCTGCTCGGCCATGGACAAGTCTTGTTGCGCGGTGGCCTCGACGCTGGCATAGGCAGCCGCACCAGCCCGCATCAACCTCACCAGCTGGTCGTGAAATCCCCTCAGTTGGGCGCTCACGACCTGGAATTCCTGGCCGTGGGCGCCAAATAGCTGCGAGATCGCCGTCGATACCTCGTCGCCGCCGGCAGCCAGCACGTCAGTCGTCGGCCCCGCCGCCGCCGCAGTGGCCTCACTGAGCGCCGAGCGAATGCTCGCCAAATCGCCCGCCGCGGCCGCCACCGTGTTTGGCACCACATTCACAAACGACATATCGCTTGCCTCTCGCTCCGCTGCGACGATGACCGCTGGTCACCAGGCAGGAACAAAACTAGTGCGGCAACGGCGACGTGCGCGAAAGTCGAAGCGAACTGACAGCATTCACTACGGAACCGGACAGGAGCGTGCGGAATCAGAAGGCACCGGTGCGGGGGCCGTGGCGAATCGGCACGAAAGTGCCCCCGGCTCGGGTGGATGTGGCCGGGTCACCCGACGCCTGGTCAATCGTTCAGCTGCGCAACACGGCGCCGACTCGCTGGGCAGCGCATTGCACCGCGGCGTCGCGTGCCGCGCTCGCGTCGTCTTCGGTCAGCGTGCGATCCGGTGCGCGGAACCGCAGCGCGAAGGTCAACGATTTTCGGTCGTCCCCGATTTGCGGGCCGGTAAAGACGTCGAACAGCTGCAGATCCTCCAGCAGATCTCCGGCACCGTCTCGGACGGCATCGGCAACCATCTGTGCCGAGACGTCGGCGGCCACCACCAGGCTGAGATCCTGGAACACCGCGGGAAAGGGTGAAACCCGCGGTGCTGGCAGCGTTTCGACAATGGGTATCGCGTCGAGATTTAGCTCGAGCGCGCAGGTCCCCTTCGGCAGGCCGGCCCGTTCGATCACCGCGGGATGCAGCTGGCCGGCGTGACCGACGACGGCTTCACCGACGAGCACCTCCGCGCATCGCCCCGGATGCCACGGCAGGTGTTGCGTAGCCCGCAGCATCACGTCGACGGCGCTGGCGCGCGCGATGATACGCACCGCTTCGAAGGCGTCGGCGGCCTCGACGGCGCGACCCGGGCCCCACGGTCCCCGCGGTTCACGTAGGCCAGTCAGCACCGCAGCGACGTGCTGTGGTTGGCGGGGCAGGGACGCATCCAGCGCGGCAATCTCCCCGTCGGTGGGCCGGCGGTGCACGGGAATTAGCTCGATGCCGCGAGTCTGATCAGTTGGCTGGACCACCTGCGCCACGGCGTAGAGCGCGACATCTGCCAGACCCCGGGAGACGTTGCGCCCCAGTGCCTCAAGCAGCGCGGGAAGCAATGTCGTGGCCAGCTGGGGACGGTCGGCCTCCAATGGATTGACAACATTTGTCGTCGCCCGTCGCGGATCGTCGGCGGCCAGCCCCCACAGG
The DNA here is from genome assembly GCF_002355775.1 of Mycobacterium ulcerans subsp. shinshuense. Classification (NCBI taxonomy): domain Bacteria; kingdom Bacillati; phylum Actinomycetota; class Actinomycetes; order Mycobacteriales; family Mycobacteriaceae; genus Mycobacterium; species Mycobacterium ulcerans. Next base: position 3,147,747 of record NZ_AP017624.1, read on the forward strand.
TCAAATACGCCGGCGGGCAGAAAAGGCGTCGGCAGGATCTCGGTGAATCCGGACAGTGCCAGCGACTTTCCGATCGCGCGGCGGCGCCGCTGGCCAGCGGTCAGCCCGCGACCCGCTGGCGCGGAGGGCAGCACCGAGGGAATAGCCTCGAGCCCCTCCAACCGCATCACTTCCTCAACGAGGTCAGCGGGCTGCTGAAGGTCCGGTCGCCAACTTGGCGGTGTCACGGTCAACGCCGCCTGGTCACCGACAAGCACCTCAGCACCGATCTGGGCCAGCCGCCGGGCTGTTGTGCCCGGGCCGTAGACCACTCCCGCAAACCGATCCGGCAGGTCAGCATCGATCCGGATCGGTGGTGGCGACCAGTCATCGCGCGGCGGGTCACCCCGCCAGTCAGTCAGCGACGGCGACACCGCTCCCCCGGCGATGTCGGCGAGCAGCGCCGCACAGCGATCCAGAGCGGCCACCGAAACTGCGGGGTCAACCGACCGTTCGTACCGGCGCGCCGCCTCACTGGGCAAGTGCAGTCGCCGCTGCGTGCGTGATACCGCGGCGGCGTCCCATATCGCCGCCTCGAGCAGCACATCGGTGGAACCGCCGCGCACCTCGGTGCTGGCCGCGCCCATGACGCCCCCGATCGCGGTGGTCGCGACCTCGTCGACGATCAGCACGTCGGTGGGATCGAGCCGGCGTTCCACATCGTCGAAAGTGACCACGGTTTCCCCGGGCCAGGCAAAGCGCACACTGAACGCCCCGCTGATCCGGTTGCGGTCGTGCGCATGCATCGGGTGACCCAGTTCCAGCATCACGTAGTTGGTCACATCCACTGCCGGCGAGGTCACGCGCATACCGCACATCAACAGCCGGCGTTGCAGCCACCATGGCGACACAGCACCCGGGTCGATGCCGGTGACGGGACGCAGCGCAAACCGGCGCACGCCGGTCTCGGGGTGCACGTTCAACGGCCATGCTTCGCCCTCGGCCGGTAACGGTGCGACATCGGCGGGATCGACAAAGTCCAGGTCGAATGCGCACGCGATCTCACGGGCCAAACCGCGGATCGACATGCAATAACCACGGTCGGGGGTGATGGCCAGATGGAAGACCACGTCATCAAAACCCAGGATGTCGGCGGCCGCTGCCCCAGGCTGGGCGGTTCCGGGCGGCAACACCAGGATCCCGGAATGCTCAGCCCCCAGACCGAGTTCGGCCGCCGAGCACATCATCCCCTTTGATTTGCGGCCATAGGTCTTGCGGACGACGATCTCGAATCCACTGGGCAAGATGGTGCCGGGCAGGGCCCCTACGACCAGGTCACCAACCGCAAAGTTGGTTGCGCCACAAACAATCTCGCGGCCCTCGCCCTCACCGAAGTCGACACTACAGGCACGGATCGGCTTCTTGAACCCGGAGAGCTCTTCAATCTCGATCACGCGGCCAACGGTCAACGGCCCGGTCACAGGTCCCACCGGAGTCACCGCTTCGACTTCGTGGCCGATGCGCACCAGCGCCTGCTCGAGCTCCTCCGGCGAGACATCCCACCCCGGCGCACCGGCCGCAACAACCTCACGCAGCCAGCTATAAGGGACACGCATCAGGCACCAACCCCGAACGGCAACGAGAACCGGACGTCGCCTTCAACCATGTCCCTCATGTCTGGAATTCCATTGCGGAACTGCAGCGTTCGCTCAAGACCCATACCGAATGCAAATCCTGAATACACTTCTGGATCAATTCCCGCGGCCCGCAACACGTTTGGATGCACCATTCCGCAGCCGCCCCATTCCACCCAGTCAGCTCCGCCCTTCTTGTTGGCAAACCATACATCGACCTCGGCGGAGGGTTCGGTGAATGGGAAAAAGTGCGGCCGAATTCGGATGCGCGCCAGTGGCCCGAATTCCGAGCGGGCAAAGGCATCCAGCGTTCCGCGTAGGTGCGCAGTGGTCAGCCCACGGTCCACGGCAAGACCCTCTACCTGATGGAACACCGGCGTGTGGGTGGCATCGAGCTCGTCGGTTCGGAATGTCCGCCCGATTGAAATGATGTAGACCGGCAACTCGCGCTCCAGCAAGGTCCGTACCTGCACCGGCGAGGTATGGGTCCGCAGCAACTGCCGAGAATCCTCCGGCGCGATGTAGAAGGTGTCTTGTTCGCTGCGCGCGGGGTGATCAGGCGGAAAGTTCAGAGCATCGAAGTTGAACTGCTCGGTCTCGACCTCCGGCCCTTCCGCCAGCTCCCATCCCATCGCGATGAAGGTGTCGGCGATGTGCTCGGCCAATATCGTGATCGGGTGCCGCGCGCCGGTCGGCTGCCGGGTCGACGGCAATGTGACGTCAATGCGCTCGGCCACCAACACGGCCGCGTCACGTTCGGCCCGCAGGACCGCCAACCGTTCGTCATAGCTGCACTGCGCGTCACCGCGAGCGAGGTTCACCGCCTTACCGGCGTCCGCGCGCTGTTCTTTGGGAAGCGTGCCCAAGGATTGGCGGGCCAGCGCCAGCGGCGAGCGGTCGCCGAGGTGCTCGGTCTTGGCGCGTGCCAATGCCTCCAGGTTGTCGACCGAAGCAAAGGCCTGATGGGCAAGTTTGACTACGTTCGCCAATCCTTGCGGCGAAAGGTCGACGGGTTGATCACCCACGCGGCGACACTCTCCTTGCTGACGAGGTTGGGTATAGCTGCCTGGCTTCCCCCCGCACGGGAGTGGTGCTTGTACCCCGCAGGGGGCCACCCACCTCAGTCCGTCCCCCGTCCAACAAGTGGGTCCTCAAAGGACCCACGTCATCGCGGGGTGGGGTCACGGCACGGGTGCGACGCAGATGCCGATCATAAGTCATGATCGGTTCGCTTCAGCGAACCCCACTGTACCCAGACATTCACTACCGGTCGGCGCTGCGCCTAAGCCGACGCGACCCGCATCGTTGTCCAGCGCGCCAAGCCGTATGCGACCAACGCACCCACCGCCCCCAGCGCCATCCCACTCGCCGATGTCCAGCGGGTATGTGCCAATAGCAGGAAACCGAACCCCGACGAGACCATCAGTAACGCGTAGCGCGCGGGAGTCCAGCGAATCGGGTGCCTGAAGCGCGCGGTCACCAGCATGCCCAGCAACAACGAAACGGCATGACCCGAGTCGGTGAAATCGCCGCCGGCGACCGCAGCCGCCAAGCCCAGGGCAACCCACCAGCCAATCCACACCGGCCGCCACCGTCGCGAAATTGCCGCGGTAAGCGCCCCCAACACCGCCAGCGTGCCGTAGCTCATACCGACGTCGCTGACGTGGGCGATCGAAACGGGCAACCAACCGAACTCGACCGCACCGGCAAGCGTCGCCGCTACTAGTAGCGTCGCCCCTAGATGGCCGACGAAAAACGCGACGGTAAGCCGCGCGGTGCGCAAGTCGAGCTCGGCAAGGGCGAGCAGACAGGCCAGGCACGGGAGCCAGAAGTAGAGCGGACCCTCGTCGATGAGGAAGGCGCTGTTCCACAGGGTTGCCAAGCGGCCATGCGCCAGATTGTGCAGGTTGGTGCTGGCATGGCGAATCACTCGCTCGTGAGCCTGCGGACCAAGCATCAGCATTGCGATGCTCACCGAGGCGAGCGCCGCTAGGTAGCTGACCGTGAAGCGGGCCCGCGCGAGCCGGCACACGATGGCGAAAATCCACTGAATCGCGTAAGTCATTGCCTTCTACTATGCCTGCAAATCTGTGTCCGCGGTGTCACCAATAGTTGCCAGGTCTTTACGAGTGGTGAGGCGATAAATCGCCAAGTCCGGCGGAATCCCGGTTAGCTTGCTGGCAAACATCGGCCTGCGTGCCCGCTTGGCGACGACGCGCATGGCATCCAACTCGCTTTGTGGGATCAAGTCCAGGGTGGGGCTCGAGATCATGACGCCGCCCTTGGTAGCGCGTTCCATCACCCGAGCTGCGATGTTGACGTCGACTCCGAGCCAGTCAGCCGCCAGCCGCTGCGGTCGGCCGGTGTGGATACCGACTCGCATTCGCGGCGTATAGCCCTCCACTTCAACAGCTTTCAGGGCATCTTGAGCAATCAGGACGGCACGCACCACGACGGTGGGGTTGCGGAACACCGCCATGATCCCGTCACCCAAGCGCTTGACGATATGTCCACCGGCATCCAATAACGGCGGCTCGACGGCCCGCGCCACCTGCCGCAGCAATTTCAGGGCCGCGTCGTCGCCGGCTTGCAGCGACCACGTCGAGAAACCCACCAAATCGGTGAAGACCAGCGTCACCTCCGCATTCGCCGGCCGGCGCGAAACCGCCTCGGTGAACGCCTGCCACACCTGAAGCACACTCAGGCTGACCTCCCGCGATGCGGCATCGCGATCCCCCAGCAGCCGGTCGGCGGCCCGCGCCGCGGCACGGGGACCGCCGTCACCGGCGGTGGATAGCGGATCACCGAACTCAGGATCGCCGGGCAATAATCGCCGCGCTCGTCGGACGAAAGCCACCACACCAGGACTGTGGTTCGTGGATCTCAGCCACTCGACCGGAGAGCGTCGACGCGGGGCAGTCGCAGCCAGCGTGATCGCCGTCTCATCGGGCACGCCGGGATCCCCGTTGTCAGCGCCGACTTCCACCTCGCAAGGGTAGGTGGTGGTGGCTGACCCAGGCAACGACAGCCAAGCGGGTGTGTCACACCCTCCGAACAAACGCCCAGATCACCGTGGATCTGAGGCGTTGGACACGTCTAGAAACCGGGCACGAAGTCATCCAAGAGGCCCGTGATCAGGCCACCAAACTTGCTTCCGTCCAAGAGAATGGCGGTCGGCGCACCACTAGTCGGTGTCAACGTGAGCGTAGCGACGCTGGTGGGAGCCAGCAGACCCCCAACCGGGACACTGACATCCACCGACGTGTATCCAGACCCGTCCGGCGCGGGAACCATCTGCGATATTGCGGTTTGGCCGAACAGGAAGCCGTTCACCGCGCTGCCGGGAGCTGTCAGCAGGGCACCGGCCGCCCCTAGCAGGTCCCCACTTTGCACCGCGCCCGAAAATGCCGTGCCGCTGGCCTGCAGCGCAGCAGCCGTGGTGATCGCCGGGCCGAGCGCGTTCACCCCGAGCCGGAGCGGGAGGGGGACGTTGAGCGATCCCGAGTCGATGACGACTTCTCCCAGTGGCGAGGCTGTCCCGTTCAGCGTCAGGGCCACCGGACCGAATGGAGTATCGAAGCTGTAGGGAGCGCTAAACGGCACGCCCAACAGTGGGTCACCGAGCAACGCGCCGACAACGCCACCGCTGGTCCCGTCGGCCGCGGCGGCGGTGTAGCCGCCTGCGGTCGGCCCAACCAATGAGTGCCCCAGTAGCGCCTGGGCTGGCCCATTGACCACACCGAGTAACGCCTGCTTGGCAGTGGCTTCGGCGCCGGCATACGCGGCTGCGGCGGTGTTCAACAGGGCGACGATCTGCTCATGAAACGCGGCTGCCTGGGCGCCCAGCTCCTGGAACTCCTCGGCGGCCGACCCAAATGCAGCGGTGACGGCTATCGAAACTCCATCGGCCGCGGGTGCGACAAGCTCGATCGTCGGTGCCGCGGCAGCAGCCTGGGCCGCAGTTAGGGCCGAGCCAATGCTTTCCACATTGTCGGCCGCTGCGGCCACCATTTCGGGCGCCACGTTCAGAAACGACATAGCTCTGTCTCCCTTGATTGACCAAAAGATTCACCAGCTAAACACCGCGAAAGTTAGTGTACAGCCGAGCAAACGTCCTGTTTATAACAATTTCTTGGGAGCTCTCCCCGAGGCCGGATTTCCGCTACCCGCGATGTCGGCCAGCCACGGTTCAGGTGCCGCCCCAACCGCCAGTCAGCGGCCCTCACGGGAGCGGCCGGGACCGAATTTCTGGACAACAAACAGGCTGATCACGCCGTTGCTACACCACTGTGGACACTCGGTAACACCATCGCCGGATATCCGCCGAAACCGTAGACAACGTGCGTTGTCACCGCCTATCGTGAGCGCAAATTGAACGCATGGAGGCCGTGATGACAGCCACCTCTCCGCCAGCGGCCAACCCGCTCGGGCCAGACTCGCTGACCTGGAAGTACTTCGGCGACCTGCGCACCGGGATGATGGGCGTGTGGATCGGCGCGATCCAAAACATGTATCCCGAGCTGGGCGCTGGCGTCACGGAACACTCGATCCTGCTCCGCGAGCCACTGCAGCGGGTGGCCCGGTCGGTCTACCCCATCATGGGTATGGTCTACGACGGCGACCGCGCCGCCCAGACCGGACAGCAGATCAAGGGTTATCACCGAACCATCAAGGGCGTGGACGCCGATGGACGTCGCTACCACGCACTCAATCCGGAAACCTTCTACTGGGCACATGCCACGTTCTTCATGCTGGTGGTCAAGGTGGCCGAATACTTCTGCGGTGGCTTGACCGAGGCCGAGAAGCGCCAGTTGTTCGACGAGCACGTGCAGTGGTACCGGATGTATGGGATGAGCATGCGCCCGGTACCCGAGACGTGGGAAGACTTTCAGGATTTCTGGGAGCGGGTGGGCCGCGACGAACTCGAGATCAATCAGGCCACCCTCGACATTTTCAATATGCGCATCCCCAAGCCGAAGTTCGTACTCATGCCCACAGGCATCTGGGACCAGCTGTTCCGACCGCTGGTGGCCGGTCAGCGCTGGATTGCCGCCGGCCTGTTCGAGCCGGCCGTCCGTGAGAAGGCGGGCATGCACTGGACCCAGGGCGACGAGGTGTTGTTGCGATTGTTCGGCAAGGCCGTCGAGCTGGCGTTTCTGGCGGTGCCCGATGAGATCCGGCTACACCCCCGGGCGCTGGCCGCCTACCGACGGGCTGAGGGACGAGTCAAACGTGACGCTCCACTGGTCGAGGCTCCCAGTTTCATGGCGCCTCCATCGGATCGCCGTGGCCTGCCCATGCATTACTTCCCGCCACGCGCCCACCCGGCCAAGGTATTGCTCGAACGGGCGGGATCGCTGGTCCACAGCACCCTCTCGATCGCCGGGCTGCGGCCCGCTCGCGGTCGGAGTCGCACCACGACCGCGGCCTAGGAATCAGCGATCGCTGCTCAATGCCCGGGCGCTCTGATACAGACAAATGGCCGCGGCCGCGGCCACGTTGAGGCTCTCCGCTCCCCCAGACATCGGAATGCGGACGCGGTGATGCGCCGCAGCAGCGACCTCGGCCGACAATCCGTGTGCTTCCGGGCCGAACAGCCACGCGGTGGGAGCTTCGAGCAGTTGGTCGATGTCGTCGAGGGACTTCTCACCGTCTAGCACGCTGGCCAGCACCTGTAGACCGGCCCCACGTAACGCACCAAGCGCTGCGCTGGTGTCAGGCGCGACGATGACGGGAATCGCAAAGATGCTGCCGGCCGATGCGCGCAAACACTTCCCGTTATAGGGATCGACACTGTTGCCGGCCAGAACCACCGCGTTGGCCCCCATGGCATCGGCAATGCGGATGAGTGTGCCCGCGTTGCCCGGCTCGCCGATCTCGACGGCCACCGCAACCAGCCGCGGCGCACCGCTGAGTACCTCCGCCAATCCGGTCGTCGGCATCTCGCAGACGGCAACGAGGCCGCTTCGGGTAACGGTGTCGGACAAAGCCTTTGCGGCACGCTCTGTCACCACATAGACCGGCGCATCCTGCCGGGCTAGCAGCGGCTCGTGCCGTTGCTCGGCGGCCTCGGTGACATACAGCTCGCGGATCAGCCCGCGCGCCGCCGCGGCCTCGACGAGGTTAGGCCCTTCGGCGAGAAAGCGGCTCGTGCGGCGACGCCCCACGTGGCGCTGCAATTTTGCCGCTGCCGAAACCCTGGCCGAGCGCTCGGTGAGAATCTGAGCGGGGCCGGTGGGCCGGCTCCGCTCAGATTCGTGCACGGCATACGCGGTCGCCGGATAGCGACGAAAGTGCCCGGCTCCTCGTCGGGCCGGGCACAGCCCGCATCGTCGCCAGGTTAAGCAGCCTCTCCGGAGGGGGCGTTGACATCCTCCGGCAACGCAGCGCGGGCAACATCGACCAGCGCGGTGAACGCCGCCGGATCGGTGATCGCGATGTCAGCCAGGTTCTTGCGGTCCACCTCGACGCCAGCGGCCTTGAGCCCCTGAATCAGCCGGTTGTAGGTGATGTCGTTGGCACGCGCGGCCGCATTGATGCGCGAGATCCACAATTTCCGGAACTCGCCCTTGCGCGCGCGACGGTCACGGTAGGCGTAGTTCAGTGAATGCAGCTGCTGCTCTTTGGCTTTGCGGTAGAGCCGCGACCGCTGGCCGCGATAGCCTTTCGAGGCTTTTAGGACTGAGCGCCGCTTCTTGTGGGCATTAACTGCCCGCTTAACGCGTGCCATGGGTTGTTCCTACTCTCATTCGGACGTGGTTGGTCAGGTGCTGGCGCCGGCCGGTCTTTGAGACGGCGGGTTAGCCATTCAGCAGCGATTTGACTCGCTTGGTGTCGTTGGCGGCCACCGTGGTGCGGCCATCCAGGCGCCGGGTTCGCTTGCTCGACTTGTGCTCGAGCAGGTGCCGACGGTTGGCCTTCTGCCGGACAATCTTTCCGGTACCGGTACGCCGGAAGCGCTTCGAGGCCCCGCTGTGGGTCTTAGCCTTGGGCATTTTTCCTCAGTTCTGGTATTCGCTAACGAGTTAGTTCGGCTGGTTGTCACCGTCGGCCGAATGGGCCGCGGGGTCGTCAGGATGCCGGGCCCTGGCACGTGTCTTTGCGCCACGGTGCGGTGCCAGCACCATCGTCATGTTGCGCCCGTCCTGCTTGGCGGAGGTTTCGACGAACCCGTACTCGGCGACATCGGCGCCCAGCCGCTGCAGCAGTCGGTAGCCCAACTCCGGCCTGGACTGCTCGCGCCCGCGGAACATGATGGTGACCTTGACCTTCGATCCCGCCTCCAGGAAGCGGATCACGTGGCCCTTTTTGGTCTCGTAATCATGGTCGTCGATCTTCGGCCGCAGCTTCTGTTCTTTGACAACGGTCTGCTGCTGGTTGCGGCGGGATTCACGCGCCTTTTGCGCCGCCTCGTACTTGTACTTGCCGTAGTCCATGATCTTGCAGACCGGTGGTCTGGCGTTCGGGGCAACTTCGACAAGGTCGAGGTCGGCATCCGCGGCGACGCGGAGTGCGTCTTCGATACGCACTATGCCTACCTGCTCCCCTCCTGGGCCGATCAATCGGACTTCAGGTACGCGAATGCGCTCGTTGACGCGGGTCTCAGTGCTGATGGGGCCTCCCTGGTTGGTCTTATTCCACGGCGGTCAGAGCCCGGACGGGCGGGAATCAGCGCGGTGGAATGCCAAGCCATCAGCAAAAAAGCCCTGCGCTAGCAGGGCCCAATGCCGACCGATCGCGGGCCCAGTAGTGACTACTGCAGCCGCCTGCGTCACACGCAGAACAGGCAATTTCGTGATGCCTGTGACCGGACCGCACAACCTTGAAAACCGAGAAAGTTCTCGTGGCTAGCGGTGGGAGTGGGACTCCACTTAACTGTCCCTGGCCTTCGCCGGGATGGTGCGACCGTCAGTCTAGCAGCCACGACGCTCTACCCGGACAATGTGCTCACCCAGCCGCCGACCCGCGCGCACCAGGGCGGTAGGACTCGGCTGCCACTTCGCCGGGATTTTCCGGTTCATAAGGAATATCCTCGCGGTCTGTGACCGTCACAAAGCCTCGCTCGGTGCAGAGTAGGCACATCTCTCGGTATGACTGGGTTCCGGCCGCCGCTGGCTGGGCCGTCGGGGTCATCGCGACCCTGTCACTGCTGGCCAGCATTTCGCCGCTGGTTCGGTGGATCATCAAGGTTCCCCGAGAATTCATCAACAGTTATCTGTTCAATTTTCCCGACACCAGCTTCGCCTGGTCTTTTGTGCTGGCACTGCTGGCGGCGGCCCTGGCCGCGCGTAAACGGATCGCCTGGCTACTGCTGCTGACCAACGTCGTCTTGGCGGCTTTCCTCAACGCCGCCGACATCGCCGCGGGCGGCAACACCGCGGCCCAGAACTTCGGCGAAAACCTCGGGTTCGCAGTACACGTGGTGGCGATCGTCGTGCTGGTGCTGGGATATCGGCAGTTCTGGGCCAAGGTCCGCAGGGGTGCACTGTTCAAGGCGGCCGCGGTGCTGGTGGCCGGTGGTGCGATCGGAATCCTGGTGTCCTGGGGCCTGGTCGAGCTGTTTCCGGGATCCCTCGCGCCGCACGACCGTTTGCCCTACGTGGCCAACCGGGTGATCGGCTTCGCCCTGGCCGATCCCGACCTGTTCACCGGCCGGCCGCACGTCTTCCTCAACGCCATGTTCGGCTTGTTCGGCGCTCTCGCCCTAATTGCGGCCACCATCGTGCTGTTTCAGTCCCAGCGTGCCGACAACGCGTTGACCGGCGAGGACGAGTCGGCCATCCGGGGGTTGCTCGAGCTGTACGGCAACAGCGACTCGCTGGGCTACTTCGCGACCCGTCGCGACAAGTCGGTGATATTCGCCTCCATCGGCCGTGCCGCCATCACCTATCGGGTCGAAATCGGTGTCTGCCTGGCCAGTGGCGATCCGGTAGGCGACCCGCGGTCGTGGCCGCAAGCGATCGACGCATGGCTACGGCTGTGCCAGACCTATGGTTGGTCGCCCGGTGTGATGGGGGCCAGTTCACAAGGGGCCAAGGCATATCGCGAGGCGGGTTTGAACGCGCTTGAACTCGGCGACGAGGCGATCTTTGTGCCCGCCGATTTCACGCTGTCCGGCCCCGACATGCGCGGCGTGCGCCAAGCCGTGACCAGGGCACGTCGCGCCGGTCTGACGGTGCGCATCCGGCGTCACCGGGATATCTCCGACGCCGAAATGGAACAGACGATCGATCGCGCCGACGGCTGGCGCGACACCGAATCCGAGCGCGGCTTCTCGATGGCGCTCGGCCGCCTCGGCGACCCGGCCGACACCGACTGCTTGTTGGTCGAGGCGCTTGACCCCGACGACCTGGTAGTGGCGATGTTGTCGCTGGTGCCTTGGGGTACCAGCGGGGTCTCCCTGGACCTGATGAGACGTTCTCCGCAATCGCCCAACGGCACCATCGAGCTGATGGTCAGCGAACTGGCGCTGCGCGCCGAAGGCCTCGGCATCAGCCGCATCTCGCTGAACTTCGCGATGTTCCGGTCGGCTTTCGAGCAAGGCGCCCAATTGGGCGCCGGGCCGGTGGCCCGCTTGTGGCGTTGGCTGCTGGTCTTCTTTTCCCGGTGGTGGCAGATCGAGACGCTGTACCGATCCAACCAGAAGTATCAGCCGCAATGGGTGCCCCGCTACGCCTGCTATGAGGACGCGCGGGTGATCCCCAAGGTGGGTGTCGCCTCCGTGATCGCCGAGGGGTTCCTGGTATTGCCATTCAGCCGGCGCGACAAGGTGCACACCGGTCACCATCCCGCGGTCCCCGAACGGCTGGCGGCCACCGGTTTGTTGCACCATGACGGATCGGCGCCCGACGTCAGCGGGCTGCGGCAATCGGCAATTGCCGACGGCGACGACCCCCAACGTCGGCTGCCCGAGCAAGTCCGGGTGCGGCTGAACAAGTTGAAGAAATTGCGCAGCAGCGGCATTGACGCCTATCCGGTGGGCGAACCGCCCACTCATACAGTCGCGCAAGCGATGGACGCCGACGACCAGGCGAGCGTGTCGGTATCCGGGCGGATCTTGCGGGTACGCAACTACGGTGGAGTGCTGTTCGCGCACTTGCGCGACTGGAGCGGCGAGATTCAGGTGCTGCTGGACAACTCGCGACTCGAGCAGGGCCGCGCCGCGGATTTCAACGCGGCCATAGACCTTGGTGACCTGGTCGAGATGACCGGGCAGATGGGTTCGAGCAAGACCGGAACGCGATCACTGATCGTGCGCCGCTGGCGTCTGATCGGTAAGTGCCTGCGCCCCTTGCCCAACAAGTGGAAGGGGTTGACCGATCCCGAAGCCCGAGTGCGGACCCGCTACGTAGACCTCGCTGTCAACGCCGAGTCACGCGCCCTCATCACGGCCCGCAGCGCGGTGCTGCGCTCCGTCCGAGAAACCCTGTCCGCCAAGGGGTTCATCGAGGTCGAGACACCCATCCTGCAACAGGTACACGGCGGCGCAACGGCCCGCCCGTTCATCACCCACATCAACACCTACTCCATGGACCTGTTCTTGCGCATCGCGCCGGAGCTGTATCTCAAGCGGCTGTGCGTCGGCGGGGTGGAACGGGTCTTCGAACTCGGCCGGGCCTTTCGGAATGAGGGCGTCGACTTCAGCCACAACCCGGAGTTCACCCTGTTGGAGGCCTATCAAGCGCACGCCGACTACCGGGTATGGATCGACAGCTGCCGCGAGCTGATCCAAAACGCCGCCCAGGCCGCCAACGGTGCACCCGTCGCGATGCGCCCGGCCGGCGGCGGCCGCCTCGAACCGGTGGACATCTCGGGGGTCTGGACGGTCAAGACCGTGCACGACGCGGTGTCAGAGGCCCTCGGTGAGCAGATCGACGCCGATACCGACTTGGCCACCCTGCGCAGGCTGGCCGACGCCGCACGCATCCCCTATCGGGCGCAGTGGGATGCCGGCGCGGTGGTGCTGGAGCTCTACGAACACCTGGTGGAGAGCCGCACCGAGCAGCCGACGTTCTACCTCGACTTCCCGACCTCGGTGTCCCCGCTGACCCGGCCGCATCGCAGCAAGCCCGGAATCGCCGAACGTTGGGACCTGGTGGCCTGGGGCGTCGAGCTTGGTACCGCCTACAGCGAGCTCACCGACCCCGTCGAACAGCGGCTCCGCTTGGAGGAACAGTCTTTGCTCGCCGCCGGCGGGGATCCCGAAGCGATGCAGCTCGACGAAGACTTCCTGCAGGCCATGGAATACGCGATGCCGCCCACCGGGGGCCTCGGCATGGGCGTCGACCGGGTCGTCATGCTGATCACCGGGCGCAGCATCCGTGAAACGCTCCCGTTCCCGCTGGCCAAGCCGCACTAATCCCAGCCAGCTCACAGCTATTCCCCGCGGTTGGGGGCCGGTGATGTTTGACAATGAGACCGTGACAACGTCGCCGCCTGCCCTGGCGCGCGTGTTGGCCAGTACTCACACCTCTTTGATGCATGGTTGGGTGCCGGACACCGTGCAGGTCGTGACCGCGATCGTGCTGCTGCTTGCCATCGGTTGGCGATCTCGGCGGCGACTACCCGCGGCCGTGATTTTTGGCGCCATAGCGGCCTGGGCAACCCGTTGGTACCTGGGCACACTGGCCAATGAGCCCGTCCCGGCGGCGTTGTGGGTGTGGGTCGGGTTGACCGCGGTGGCCGCGGCGATGCTGGTCGTGGGCTGGCGCGGGGCCCGCTGGCGACGCCGCACCGCCTCCCTGGTCGCAGTTCCACTCTGTGCGCTTTGCGCGGCGCTGGGGCTCAACATCTGGGTCGGCTACTTCCCGACCGTGCAGGCCGCGTGGAATCAGCTGAGCTCTGGCCCGTTGCCGGATCAGGCGGACCCGGCCGCGGTTGTCGCGATGGCCGGCAAGGGAGTGCGCCCAGCGCACGGCAGCATGGTTCCGGTGACGATCCCGTCCAACGCGTCGCACTTCAAACACCGGGGTGAACTCGTCTATCTGCCTCCCGCCTGGTTCGCCAGCTATCCGCCGCCGCGGCTGCCGGCGGTGATGATGATCGGCGGCCAGTTCAACACGCCCGCCGACTGGGCGCGCGCCGGTAACGCCGTGCGCACGATCGACGATTTTGCGCTCGCCCACAACGGCAATGCACCGGTGCTGGTGTTCGTGGATTCCGGGGGCGCCTTCAACAACGACACCGAATGCGTCAACGGGCGGCGCGGCAACGCAGCCGACCATCTAACTAAAGATGTTGTGCCCTATATGATCTCGGCGTTTGATGTCGGCCCCGAACCATCAAACTGGGGCATTGTGGGCTGGTCGATGGGCGGGACCTGCGCGGTAGATCTGACCGTCATGCACCCTTCCCTGTTCAGCGCCTTTGTTGATGTTGCGGGCGACTTTTACCCAAACGCGGGAAACAAGGCGGAAACCATCACCAGGCTTTTCGGCGGCAATGCTGACGCCTGGGCCGCGTTCGACCCTACAACGGTGATCAACCGACATGGGCAGTACACCGGAATTTCGGGCTGGTTCAGCATTTCGGTACCGGCGGGGCCGGGAGCCCCGCGTGACGTCGCGATCACCGACCCCGCCGTGATGCGGCTGGCCGGACGCGAAGCCGCCGCCAATCCGAGCAACCAGACCGCCGCGGCCAACTCCTTGTGCGCACTGGGTCGCGCCAACGGCATCGACTGCGCGGTGGTCCCCCAGCCGGGACGGCACGACTGGCCCTTCGCCGACCAGGACTTCGCCCGGGCGCTGCCGTGGCTGGCCGGTCAGCTGGGGACCCCGGGAGTGCCTCGTATTCCGGTGCCAGGCACGGCGTCTCCGGCGACTCAGGTGGTTCCTGCCGGCCGGTGATTTCGTTGTCCCCCTCGAACGGCTGAAGCAACACGCGGCCCAACATCGCCACAGCTGGTGCTGATGGCGTTGGTTCCGGCGTTGGTCGTGGAGCAGACGGCACTAGTTCGATCGCCGCCCGCAGTAACGTGGCGGGATGCCCGACCAACCAGAGCCTCCCGCCGAGACGCCGTCTGCACCCCCCGACCCGGGGTACGACGACGCCGGCACGCCGACCTTCGAGTCGGTCCGCGAAAAGATCGAGTCCCGCTACGCGACGGCGCTGGGCGCGGCGGAACTCGACGCGGAGACATCCGAAGGACGCACCGTCGAGGGACAGTACGAGCAACGCCAGCGGGCCGCGGCTGAGCGGTTGGCACAGATCCGCGAGTCGATGCGCGAGCATGAGTGACACTGTCCCCACCTCGCGGGTAGGCACCCAATTCGGGCCCTACCGGCTACGGCGATTGCTCGGCCGCGGCGGGATGGGCGAAGTCTACGAAGCCCACGACACCGTCAAAGACCGCACCGTGGCGCTCAAACTCATGTCCCAACAATTCAACTCAGACAGCACATTTCGCCGTCGCATGCAGCGGGAGGCCCATACCGCCGGCCGCCTGCAAGAACCGCACATCGTGCCCATTCACGACTTCGGTGAGATCGACGGCCAACTGTTCATCGACATGCGCTTCATCGAAGGCACTGACCTGGGTTCGGTGCTCAAGCGCGGCGCGCTACCCGCACCACGCGCCGTGGCCATCGTCAGCCAGGTGGCTGAAGCGCTCGATGCCGCGCACCGGGGCGGAGTCGTGCACCGCGACATCAAACCCGAAAACATCCTGATCACCGGCAACGACTTCGCCTACCTGGTCGACTTCGGGATCGCGGCGGCAGCCACCGACCAACACCTCGCCAAGACCGGAACCGCGGTGGGCAGCTGGAGCTACATGGCGCCAGAACGATTCGGCGACGACGAAGTCACCTACCGTTCGGACATCTACGCGCTGGCCTGTGTGCTCTACGAATGCCTCACTGGCACACCGCCTTACCAGACCCAGAACCTGAGCACGCTGATGGGCGCACACCTGATGCAGCCGATCCCCCGCCCCAGCCGGCACCGCCCCGACATCCCGACCGCCTTTGACGAGGTGATCGCCCGGGGCATGGCCAAAGACCCCGCTTTGCGCTAGCCCACCGCCGGTGAGCTGGCGCGTGCCGCCCGGCAGGCATTGAGCGCTGGGGGCCAAGAACGCGCGGCGACCCTGATCGCCGGTACCCACCAGCTCGCCGCGCCACCTAGGGGTCCGATGCCGTGGGCCCCGCCACCGTGGACCTCACCGGCGCGGCGCACCCGCACACCGTGGCTCCTGGCGGTCGCAGTCCTGGTTGTTGTCATCGTGGTCGTCGGCACCGGCATCTTCTTGGCCCGCAAGGAGCCCGCTAGCGGTCCCACCGGTGGCGTCAGCACGACTGCTGGGGCCCCGTCGGGCACCACTGCGACAGCCGGCCCGACCGTGGCGCCCACGCAATTGGAATCGTTTCTGCTCAGTCCCGAACAGATCAACACCATTGTCGGCACAACGGGCATCGTCATTGACCACAACGCGACCGAGATGACCGATCCCGGTCCGGAAAACTCGCTGTCAACCGAGCAATGCCTTGGCGCACTCATCGGCTACCAGACCCGGACGTACAAGAGCAGCGGGTACACCGGCATGCTTGCCCAGCTGATGCAAAAGCCGCGCAGCACACCCGGATACGTTGTGGTTCAGGGCGCCGTGATCTTCGCATCCGCAGACCAGGCCGTCGGATTTGTGGCGACTCAGGCCGATCAGTGGCGCACCTGCGCCGGGAAAGACGTGACCCAACTCAACAATGGCAAGACATCCCGATGGACCTTCCGGGACGTCAGCGGCGCCCCACCCAAGATCTCGCTGCAGCGCGATTTGGCCGACAGCGTCGTGGTCTGCCAACACGTGCTCAGCGCGGTGTCCAACATCGTCCTGGACGTCAACGTGTGCGCGCCCAATGTCACCGACCAAGCCAGCGAGATCGCCGACACCATGGCCGCCAAGGTACCGACGTGAGGACACCCGATCGGTGCGCCGCCGCCGTGCCCAACCGACGCGGCGGACTCAGGCGCTGACTTTTCGCCGCCGGTTCGTCCGGCGCGCAGTAGTCGATGGGCGCCGGGCGGCCAAGACTTCGGCCAGAAACTTCCCGGTGTAGCTATCCGGCACCGCGGCGATATCCTCCGGCGCGCCCTGAGCGACGACGGTGCCGCCGCCGGCACCCCCCTCCGGTCCCATGTCGATGATCCAATCCGAGGTCTTGATGACGTCGAGGTTGTGTTCGATCACGACCACGGTGTTGCCTTTGTCCACCAGGCCGCTGATGACGTTCAACAGCTTTCGGATGTCATCGAAATGCAAACCGGTGGTGGGCTCGTCGAGGATGTAGATCGTGCGGCCGGTCGAGCGCTTTTGCAGCTCGGATGCCAGCTTGACCCGTTGCGCCTCACCCCCGGACAGTGTCGGCGCGGGCTGGCCGAGCCGCACGTAGCCCAGGCCGACGTCGACCAGGGTGCGCAGATAGCGGTGAATGCCGGAGATGGGCTCGAAGAAGTCCGCGGCTTCCTCGATCGACATGTCCAGCACCTCGGAGATGGTTTTGCCATTGTAGTGCACTTCGAGGGTTTCCCGGTTGTAGCGCGCGCCCTGGCAGACCTCGCACGGCACGTACACGTCGGGCAGGAAGTTCATCTCGATCTTGATGGTCCCGTCGCCGGTGCAGGCCTCACACCGGCCGCCCTTGACGTTGAAGGAGAAACGTCCCGGCTGATAGCCGCGGACCTTGGCCTCGGTGGTGGCTGCGAACAAGGTGCGGATCTTGTCGAACACCCCCGTATAGGTGGCCGGGTTGGATCGCGGCGTACGGCCAATCGGCGATTGGTCCACACGCACCAGCTTGTCCAGGTGGTCAAGCCCGGTGATGCGGGTGTGCCGGCCCGGCACCTGGCGGGCGCCGTTGAGCCGATTCGCCAACACCGCGGCCAGGATGTCGTTGACCAGTGTTGACTTTCCCGAACCCGAAACTCCCGTCACCGAGGTCAGCACCCCGAGCGGAAACGCCACATCGAGACCGCGCAAGTTGTGCTCGCGGGCACCAACCACGGTGAGTTGTCGGCGGGAGTCGACGGACCGACGGCTGGTCGGAATTTCTATCCCTTCCCGCCCGGACAGGAAGGCACCGGTGATGGAACTCTGGTTACGGAGCAACTCCTGATACGGCCCGCTGTGCACGATGCTGCCGCCGTGCTCGCCGGCCCCCGGCCCGATGTCGACGACCCAGTCGGCATGCTCGATGGTGTCCTCGTCGTGCTCGACCACGATCAGCGTGTTGCCCAAATCCCGCAGGCGGGTGAGAGTTTCAATCAGCCGACGGTTGTCGCGCTGGTGTAGCCCGATCGACGGCTCGTCAAGCACATACAGGACGCCGACCAGACCAGACCCAATCTGTGTGGCCAGCCGGATGCGCTGTGCCTCGCCTCCGGACAGCGTGGCCGCCGCACGCGACAAAGACAGGTACTCCAGCCCGACATCGAGCAGGAAGCCGAGTCGCGACTGGATCTCCTTGAGCACCTGACCGGCGATCGCCTGCTCGCGCGCACCCAGGGTGAGCGCGTTCAGAAAATCTGCGCAGTCTGAGATGGACAGCTCACAGACCTCGGCGATCGACTTTGCATCCTGCGCCCCCGCGGCCAACGTGACCGACAGGATTTCCGGCTTGAGCCGGGCCCCGTCACACACCGGGCAGGGCACGTCGCGCATGAAGCCCTCGTAGCGTTCCTTCATCTGCTCGGACTCGGTCTGCGCCATCTTGCGTTGCAGAAATGCCAGAACGCCTTCGAAGTCGGCGTAGTAGGACCGGGTGCGTCCGTACCGGTTGCGATAGCGCACGTGTACCTGTTCGTCGGCACCTTCCAGAATTGCCTTGCGAGCCTTGGCGGGCAGCTTGCGCCAGGGGGTGTCGACATCGAAGCCGAGTGCGTCCCCCAGCCCGGCGAGCATGCGCGTGAAGTATTCGGCGGTGTGGCCGGTAGACCACGGCGCTACCGCGCCCTCGGCCAGTGTGCGATCCGGGTCGGGCACCACCAGGTCGGGATCGACCTCCTTGCGAATCCCCAGACCGCTGCATTCGGGGCAGGCGCCGTAAGGCGAGTTGAACGAAAACGACCGTGGTTCCAGGTCGTCGACGGCCAGCGGATGCCCGTTGGGACAGGCCAGTTTCTCGGAGAATCGCTGTTCGCGAGGATGATCGTGCTCATCGTGATCGTCGGGGAATTCCAGCACGACAATGCCATCGGCCAGATTCAACGCCGTCTCCACCGAGTCGGTCAGCCGCTGCTTGGCGGCCGCTTTGACGGTGAGCCGGTCCACCACCACTTCGATGTCGTGCTTTTCCTGCTTCTTCAGCTTCGGCGGATCCGTCAACGGGTGAACCACCCCGTCGACCCGTACCCGGCTATAGCCCTGGGCGTTGAGCTTGTCGAACAGGTCCGCAAACTCACCCTTGCGGGTGCGGACCACCGGGGCCAGCACCAGGAATCGCGTGCCCTCCGCCATGGCCAGCACCTGATCGACGATTTGCTGCGGGGTCTGACGCGCGATCCGTTCACCGCAGGTCGGACAGTGCGGAGTGCCCGCCCGTGCGTACAACAGGCGCAGGTAGTCGTACACCTCGGTGATGGTGCCAACGGTCGAACGCGGGTTGCGGTTGGTCGACTTTTGGTCAATGGACACCGCCGGGGAAAGTCCCTCGATGAAATCGACGTCCGGCTTGTCCATCTGTCCCAGGAACTGGCGGGCATAGGCCGACAGTGATTCCACATAGCGGCGCTGGCCTTCAGCGAAGATCGTGTCGAAGGCCAGCGAGGACTTGCCCGATCCGGATAAACCGGTGAACACGATCAGCGCATCACGGGGCAAGTCGAGGTCGACACCGCGGAGGTTATGCTCGCGCGCACCCTTGACGATCAGGCGGTCAGCCACGCTGTCCCTTTCACAGAAGTTCGTTTGCCGGAATACCCGTCGGGCTTCCGACTTGTGACCCCATATCAGCCAATACGAACGCGGCACGGCATGGGCCGCATTCCATGCTAGGTGGCCCCTATGACAAGGGCTGAACAAGGCGGGACGGTTGGGGTTTGGTCAGGCCGGCTCGGGCGCCGCAGTAACCTGACGCCTATGACCGTCGTCGATGACAACTACACCGGACACGTCGACCCCGGGACCGTGGCTCGGCGCACTTTGCCTGGTGCCACCATCCTCAAGGCGTCGGTCGGCCCCATGGACAACAACGCCTACCTGGTGACCTGTTCGGCGACCGGGCAGACGCTGCTGATCGATGCCGCCAATGACGCCGAGGTGCTGATCGACCTGATCCGGCGGTACGCCCCCAAGATCGCGCTGATCGTCACCAGCCATCAACACTTTGACCATTGGCAGGCGCTGCAGGCGGTGGCCGAAGCCACCGGCGCCCCAACGGCCGCACACGAGATCGACGCCGAACCCCTACCAGTCAAACCGGACAGATTGTTGGCCAACGGGGACCGAGTACAAATCGGCGAGCTCAGCTTCGACGTGATCCACCTGCGCGGACACACCCCCGGATCCATCGCGCTGGCCCTGGACGGGGCTGCCACGGGAGGAGTCACCCAACTGTTCACCGGTGACTGTCTATTCCCGGGCGGGGTCGGCAAGACCTGGCAGCCGGGTGACTTCACCCAGCTAGTGGAGGACGTCAGCAGCCGCGTGTTCAACGTCTACCCGGATTCCACGGTCGTGTACCCCGGCCATGGTGATGACACCACGCTGGGCGTCGAACGTCCTCATCTCGACGAATGGCGCGAGCGGGGTTGGTAGCCCCGATCGCGGTCGGACTCCGAGCAGCAGTCGGCCCGTCCCCCGAACCGGGATGACGGGCCGAGCCTTTCTGATGATTCAACAGTAGGAACTAAGACGGACGATCGCGGTCCACGCTGCTAGCTTGCCGCGACCTGCTTGCGCCCGTAGACGCGCTCCATCAACGCGGTATCGGTGTGCACCTGCACCCGCACCACTTTGCCGTCGCGAAGCGTGTAGACGTCAGCGTCCTGACCTCTCTCCTGGCCAACACTGACATCGGTGAGCGCGACAACCATGTCACCGTCGGCAAGGAACTTGTGGGGTGTGGCCGTCGTCGACTTCTCCGCCAGCCGAGCCAGGAACTGGCCGAATTCACCTTTGCCGTGGTAGGTGCCGCTGATTTCACTCTCACCGGGCTGGACCCACTCGATGTTGTCATCGAACAGGCTCATCATCTTCTCGATGTCACCGGCAGCAAACGCCGCGTATCCCTGCCTGATCCGCTCGATGTTTTCTTCTTGTTCCGACATCGTCGATTCCCTTCGTGCGACCCGACATTTCGGCCACGACAGGCTTGGCAAGGTCACGGGGGTCGGTCTCGGTCGGCCCTCGGATCAGTCAGACCATTCGCCGCCGGCTCAAATCTACGCCCACACACAGAGAAATCACAGATACTAAACACAGAATTTCCCAGGCTGCGACAGTCTTTCTGATATAATCCGCCGCCGCTGCGCACAATCTTCGATGGCCGCAGGCATGAAACAACGGCGCGAGCGGCCGTCATCACCTCGACAGCGGCAAGCCCAGCTACGACGAACCGTTACCAGATGGACCGGACGTCCATCACGTCAACGAATGACGTAAGCGAAGCCGGAAACCCGGCAGCAAAGTTTGACCGCTAGGTGGTGTGCACGATCAGCACGTCGACCTTGGCCCGCCGCGAGACGTTGGCCGGCACCGATCCCAGCAACCGGCCCGCGATCGTGCTGAGCCCGACATTGCCGACAACCAGCAGGTCGGCCTTCACTTCCTCGGCCAGGTTCACCAGCGCATCGACGGGAGCGCCGACCACCGGGCGCTCCTCGACGTTCTTGGCACCGGCGTTGTGCGCCCGCTCCTTGGCATCGTGCAGGATCTCGTAGATCGGGGCGGTTCCCGTGACCTTGTAGCTTTCTTCCCTGAGCACGTCAGCCGCCCGCGCGTCTTCGTGCTGAGGCAGGTACGCCGACGCGATAATCAACTTGGCATCGGCACCGGCGATCTGCGCGGCGCGGTCCACCGCACGCAACGACGAGTCCGAACCGTCGGTTCCTACCACCACGGTCCCATAGGCGCCCATTAAACCTCCCAGTGTCGGTTGCTACGCCGACCCCAGACAGTATCTCTTTGCCTGATGTAGGTGGCTCAGATTAACCACAACGGAACGGCGTGGCGCAAGCATCTATTTGCCTGACCAGCGGGGTTCATCGGACACTATTGCCAATGACAACGCCCCCAAACCTCAACGCCGGCTTTGGAATTTCAAGCAGCACAACACTTTTCGCGATTATGGGCCGCCCAGCCGGGCAGGCCCCCCAAACCTCGCGGTCAACGGCCGTCCAACCCCCGAAAGATGACGCGTGACCAGGATCATCGCTGGGCCCTTACAGTGACAAGCATCATGTCCACACCGACGCTCAAGCAGGGCGCGACGGCTACCGACAAGGCCGAGCGCGTACGCCCACGTGGCCGGCGGCTCGACCCGTGGTTGATGGCTTTGCTGGCAACGCTGATCAGCGTCGCCTGGGCCGGTAGGCCCTCTCTGTGGTTCGACGAGGGCGCAACGATTTCGGCGGCCGCGAACCGGACGTTGCCGGAGCTGTGGAAACTGCTGGGCCACATCGATGCCGTGCATGGCTTCTACTACCTGCTGATGCACGGCTGGTATGCGATCTTTCCGCCGACGGAATTCTGGTCGCGGGTGCCCAGCAGCTTGGCCATCGGCGGTGCCGCCGCGGGTGTAGTCGTGTTCACCAAGCAGTTCTCCGGACGCTCCACCGCGTTGTGCGCGGGTGCCGTCTTTGCCATCCTGCCGCGGGTGACGTGGGCGGGAATCGAGGCCCGCTCCTCGGCCTTGTCGGTGGCGGCCGCGGTCTGGCTGACCGTGCTGCTGGTCGCCGCGGTGCGGCGTAACCGGCCATGGCTATGGCTGCTCTACGCGCTGGTGTTGATGGTGTCGATCCTGATCAACATCAACCTGGGGTTGTTGGTGCCCGTCTATGGCGCGCTGCTACCGCTGCTGGCCCCCAAGAAATCTCGAAAATCTCCCGGCATCTGGTGGGCCGTCACCTCGGTGGTCGCGATTGGGGCAATGACGCCGTTCGTGCTGTTCGCGCACGGGCAGGTTTGGCAGGTCGGATGGATCTCGGGGCTGAACCGCAATCTGTTCCTGGACGTGGTGCATCGCCAATACTTCGACCACAGTGTCGCGTTCGCCATCCTGGCCGGCGTGCTTGTCGTCGCCGCCATCGCCGTGCGGCTGACCGGCATAGCGAGGCCGGGCGAGGGGACGCGCCCGCTACTGCTGGCCAGCATCGCTTGGGTTGTCATACCCACTGGCATCGTTCTGCTGTACTCGGCGATCGTTGAACCGATCTACTACCCCCGCTATCTGATCCTCACCGCCCCGGCGGCCGCCGTCATCCTGGCGGTGTGCATCGTCACGCTTGCCCGCAAACCCTGGCTCATCACCGGTGTCGTGGTGCTGCTGGCCGTCGCGGCGTTCCCGAACTATTTCTTCACTCAACGCGGCCCGTACGCCAAGGAGGGTTGGGACTACAGCCAAGTGGCCGATGTCATCAGCGCCCATGCCGCACCGGGAGACTGTCTGCTGGTGGACAACACCGTGCCCTGGAAGCCGGGGCCGGTCCGCGCGCTACTGGCCACCCGGCCGGCCGCGTTCCGGTCGCTGATCGACGTGGAGCGCGGCGCCTACGGGCCCAAGGTCGGCACCTTGTGGGACGGCCATGTTGCCGTGTGGCTGACCACGGAGAAGATCAACAAGTGCTCGACGTTGTGGACGATCTCCAATCGCGACAACGCACTTCCTGACCATGAAGTCGGGCCGGCGTTGTCGCCGGGGACGGCGTTCGGCAAAACCCCGGTCTACCTATTCCCCCACTACCTGGGATTCCACATCGTCGAGCGATGGCAGTTCCACTACTCGCAGGTCATCAAGTCAACCCGGTGAGCGACGATCGTGGTGGGTCGCCTGGTAGGACGCGATGAAGCCGACCGCGGCCAGCACAGTGAAGACGGTATAGAGCCACCGGGCAGCGGCCACCTCTCCACCGGTCGCGGTATTGACCACCACCCCGGCCAGTCCGGCGCCAAACGCCGCCGAGACCAACTGCACAATGTTGATCGCCGCGGCCGCCGAGCTGCTCTCGGCCGGGTCGTCGACGCAATCCATTGCGCGCACCGTGAGATGCGGCCACGCGATACCGATACCGGCCCCGGTGATCGACAGCGCAAGCGCCCAAAGCGCCACGGTCGGCAGCGACGCATCCGCGCGCTGCGTGACGGCACCCAGCGCCAGACCCGACGCCATCACCAGCGGCGCTACCGCAATGATGTAGCCAATGAGTCTGGGGTTGGTCAGTGAAGCGCTGACGATCTCGCCGGCCGTCCAACCGAATGCCAAAGCCGCACCGAGGAATCCGGCAGCCACCGGCGTCAGGTGCCCTAACCCCTGACCAAACAGCGGCACATACGTCGTGACCATCGCGGCAACCATCTGCACCGACATGGTCAGATAGATCCATCTCAATGGTCCGCTACCAAACACGCTGTGCGGCAGGACCGCGACATGCATGCGCCAGTCGACAATCACGAAGATGCCGACTAGCAAGGCGCCAGCGACAAGCAGCCCGGCGGTCGCCACCAGATACTGCGGGATTTCGGCGACGCTGACGGCCAGCGCGGCCGCGCCCATCAGCAACAGCGACCACACCGGCACCTTGTGCGCCGGGGCCACCGGTTTCTCGCCGCCCACTGCCACCCCGTTGGACAGCACGACCAGGACCAAGAGCGTCATCAACCCGGCCATCGTCGCCATCACGCCAAACGCCCACCGCCACAATCCGAACTGCGCGAACAATCCGCCCGTGGCGGGCCCGATCAAGGTCGCGACGCCCCACATCGCCGAGACCAGCGCCGACCCGCGGGTCCATAGGTTGTGCGGCAAAGCCGCATTGATGAGCGCATAACCCAGCCCTGCCAGCAATCCACCGGCCACCCCCTGCAGGGTCCGCCCGGCGACCAGCATTTCCATGTTCTGCGCGGCCGCACAGACCAGGCTGGCGAAGCCGAACACGGTCAGCCCCATCAGATACGACATGCGAGCGCCGACCTTCAGCAGCATCGCGTTGACCGTGGTGGCCGAGACGACCGAGCCAACCAGATACAGGGTCGTCACCCAGGCATAAAGCCGGCTGCCCCCGATTTCGGCGATGGTGCTTGGCAGCAGGCTGACGGTGAGAAACTCGTTGGTCGCGTACATCGCGACACCGCCGGCCAGCAGGGTGGCTGTCCCCAGATGCCCGCAAAGTAGCTCTCGCCAGCTACCGGTCTCCCTCGCGGTCTCGGTCACCTCTACACCGTAGGAGGTGAGGAATCGCCGCCTGCGCTATTTCAACCCGGCGGCATCCATACCGCGCAATTCCTTCTTGAGATCGGCGATCTCGTCGCGGAACCGGGCGGCCAACTCGAATTGGAGGTCGCGCGCCGCGACCATCATCTGCGAGGTCAGGTCTTTGATCAGGTCGGCCAGCTCGGCGCGGGGCATAGCCGAGGTATCGCGACCCTCGAATACCCCGGCGCTGACGGCCCGGCCGGGTTCACCCTGGGCCCGCCGGCCCCGGGATGAGTTGCGACCCGACCCACCGATCGGAACTGACGCCGCGGCTTCGGTGTCGTCCGCCTCCCGGTAGACCTGGTCGAGGATGTCGGCGATCTTCTTGCGCAGTGGCTGGGGGTCGATCCCGTTGGCCTCGTTGTAGGCGACCTGTTTTGCCCGCCGCCGCTCGGTTTCGTCGATCGCTTCCTTCATCGAGTCGGTGATCTTGTCGGCGTACATGTGCACTTCACCGGATACGTTGCGGGCGGCGCGGCCGATCGTCTGGATCAGGCTGCGCGCCGACCGCAGGAAGCCCTCCTTGTCGGCGTCCAAGATGGCCACCAGCGACACTTCCGGCAGGTCCAGGCCCTCACGAAGCAGGTTGATGC
This sequence comes from Mycobacterium ulcerans subsp. shinshuense, assembly GCF_002355775.1. NCBI lineage: Bacteria > Bacillati > Actinomycetota > Actinomycetes > Mycobacteriales > Mycobacteriaceae > Mycobacterium > Mycobacterium ulcerans. Next base: position 3,173,358 of record NZ_AP017624.1, read on the forward strand.
CGACCAGCACGTCATACTCACCAAGGCGCAGCTGGCGCAGCAGCTCGACCCGGCGCAACGTGTCGACCTCGGAGTGCAGGTAGCGAACCCGGATACCCATCTCGAGCAGGTAATCGGTGAGGTCTTCGGCCATCTTCTTGGTCAGCGTCGTCACCAGCACCCGCTGGTCGGCCTCGGCCCGCTGCCGGATCTCGCCGATGAGATCGTCAATCTGTCCCTTGGTCGGTTTGACCACCACCTTGGGATCCACCAAGCCGGTCGGACGAATCACCTGCTCGACAAATTCACCGCCGGACTGGCTCAGTTCGTAGGGCCCCGGCGTGGCCGACAGGTACACCGTCTGCCCAATCCGATCGGCGAACTCCTCCCACTGCAACGGACGATTGTCCACCGCCGAGGGCAACCGGAATCCGAACTCCACCAAGTTACGCTTGCGCGAAATGTCGCCCTCATACATGCCGCCGATCTGCGGAACGGTGACGTGTGACTCGTCGATGACCAGCAGGAAATCCTCCGGGAAGTAGTCCAACAGCGTTGCAGGAGCTGAGCCGGCGGGCCGTCCGTCGATGTGGCGCGAGTAGTTCTCGATGCCCGAGCAGAACCCGACCTGCCGCATCATCTCGATGTCGTAGTTGGTGCGCATCCGCAGCCGCTGCGCCTCCAGCAGCTTGCCGTGGCCCTCCAGTTCGGCGAGGCGCTCGGCAAGCTCCTCCTCGATCGTGGAGATCGCCTGTGCCATCCGCTCCGGCCCGGCCACATAGTGGGTGGCCGGGAAGATGCGTAGCGAATCGACCTGCCGGACCACGTCGCCGGTCAGCGGGTGAAGGTAATAGAGCGCCTCGATTTCGTCGCCGAAGAACTCGATGCGGACCGCCAGCTCCTCATAGGACGGGATGATTTCCACGGTGTCACCCCGCACCCGGAAGGAACCGCGAGTGAAAGACAGGTCGTTGCGGGTGTACTGCACGTCCACCAACAGCCGCAGCAGGCCGTCGCGTGGGACGTCGGTGCCGACCTGCAGTTCGACCGAACGATCCAGGTAGGACTGTGGGGTGCCCAGACCATAGATACAGGACACCGAGGCCACCACCACCACGTCACGCCGCGACAGCAGCGCGGAGGTCGCGGAGTGCCGCAGCCGCTCCACGTCATCGTTGATGGAACTGTCCTTTTCGATGTAGGTGTCGGTCTGGGCGATATACGCCTCGGGCTGGTAGTAGTCGTAGTACGACACGAAGTACTCGACAGCGTTGTGCGGCAGCATCTCTCGCAGCTCATTGGCCAGCTGCGCAGCCAGGGTCTTGTTCGGCGCCATCACCAGGGTGGGCCGCTGCAATCGTTCGATCAGCCACGCCGTGGTAGCCGACTTTCCGGTTCCGGTGGCGCCGAGCAGCACCACGTCACGCTCGCCGGCTCGGATTCTGCGTTCCAGTTCGTTGATCGCGGCCGGCTGATCGCCGGCTGGATCGTGCGGGCTGATTACCTCGAAACTGGCGCCGGTACGCACCACGTCATCGACGGCACGGTATTCCGAATGCGCGACCGGCACGTGGTCGGCAGGATGCTCAGTGGCAAAAGCCATGCCACCAGGGTAAAGGCAGACACCGACAAGAAGCCCGGCGAGCGTACCCGCAATGCCCGCCGGCACCCTGATGCCGGAGGGAGACAACCACGGGTCTGAGCGGTCGGTAGGGTGTCATCATTCATCCGCCCAAGCACGAATCCTTCGACGTGGCCTCCCGCACCAATACCGATCCCAAAGGCATCGTGCGGGCGGTCGATGAGTATGCGGTGCACCCGTGGGGGCTCTACCTGGCCCGGCCCACTCCGGGCCGCGCCCAGTTCCACTACCTCGAGTCGTGGCTGTTGCCGTCGTTGGGGTTGCGCGCCACGGTCTTCCACTTCAATCCGGGGCATGAGCGCGATTTCGACTATTACCTCGACGTGGGCGAATACACCGCGGGTCCCGCGAAATGGCACTCCGAGGACCACTACATCGACATCGAAGTTCGCACTGGTCAGGGGGCGAAACTGGCTGACGTCGACGAGTTGCTGGGCGCCTTCCACCACGGCCTGCTGACCCCCGAGGCGGCCGAGCAAGCGGTGCACAGGGCGGTGTCCGCTGTCGATAGGCTGGCCCACCACGATTACGACCTGGTGCGGTGGCTGGCATCCAAGGGCATGGCGCTCACATGGCGGCCCACGTGAGCGCATCACCCGACGCCCTTTCTGGGTCGTCTCCAGAATTGGCTAGTGGGTAATCCTGTCGTATGCCCCTCCGCGACAACCGCCACAACTGGCAATCCGACCAAGGCGTCCGACATCGGGGACGGCGCCGCTGGAAGAAGCGCAAACCCGACGAAGGGCCGCGTTTTGTCGTCCAGCATCACGCGGCAGGCAGCGATCACTATGACTTCCGCCTCGAGATCGGCGGTGTCCTCGTATCCTGGGCGATCCCCAGCGGTCCGTCGACCAACCCCGAGTACAAGCGGATGGCCCGTCGCACCGAGAATCACCCCGTCAAATGGGCCTCATCCAAGGGAGTGATTCCCGACGCCGCATGCGGTGCCGGCGCTGTCGTCGTCTGGGACCAGGGCACCTACGCCAACAGAACCCAACATGAAATGACCAAAGGGCTCGATCGAGGTCATCTGTCGTTTCACTTGCACGGCCAGAAGTTGAGGGGCGGCTACGCCCTCACCCGGATTCGGGAGGGCAGCGAAGAGGCCTGGCTACTGGTCAAACGCAGCGACGATCATGCCGTTGCACCCAGCCAAGCGATGGGAAACGAACCCGAATCGCCGTGACGTTACTCGCGCCCACCGACCGATCGGCACCACATGGGGCTGGGCCGCCAACCGGTGGCATGGAATCGCAACAGCGCATCCCAAACTGCGAAACCGCGCGGCGCACCACCGGACCGGCTACGGCCGCCATCCGGTCGAGTCGGCCCACTCCCATGCCCGCCGGTAGGCGTCGAGAAACCAGGGCTCCTTTGTGGTGACGTAATGCTCCACGCCGCCGCCAGCGAGCGCCGCCTGCTTTTCTGCGTCGCGCTTGATGGCCAGATAATCGGCGCGGGCCCCGGGATTGGCCCGCAGCCAGTCCACGAACAACAGGGCGAACTGCTGATTGGGCCAGCCATCCACCCGAATGTGCACATTCGTCGGTCGGCCTGGGTCCGCGCAGGCATGAAAACGCTTATGCCACAACGCAGGGTCACGACCGTGGTCGTAGTGGTCGATGAGGCTGCGCGGGTCTTCTTTGGGGTTGTCCTGGGTGATGTGCTCAAGGCGCGGATAACCGGCCGAGCGCAGCCCCTCGGCCAGTTCGTCTGCTACCGCAAGTGATTCGACGGTGACCTGGATGTCGATGACGTCCTTGGCATCGAATCCCGCGACAGCGGTCGAGCCGATGTGGTCGACCCGCGACGCCTTGTGACCGCATGTGGTCTTGAGGCGCGCAACGATGCGCTGCGCCTGCTCTGGCCAACTTGGGTCTGCCGGCACCACACGGGCAGGAAACCGCGCAATCTGACCCACGCTCAGGTTGTGGGCGAAAGGCAGGATCCTGTTGTTCCACACGTCCCGCGCACGCTCGACCAACGCATCGAGGCTGCCGGAATTGTCTAGCCAGACATCGGCGACGGCACGACGCTGCTCATCGCTAGCCTGTGCGGCAATCCTGGCGCGGGCATCGTCTTCGGACATGCCGCGCTGGTGGACCAGTCGTCGAAGCCGTACCTCCATGTCGGCATGCACGACAACCACGAGCGGGAACAGCGGAGCCATCCCCGATTCCACCAGCAGCGGAATGTCCTCTACGACAACCGCGTCATCGGATACTGCCGCGATGATCTCGGCGCGACGGCGGGCCACCAGCGGGTGCACGATGCCGTTGAGCTTCGAGCGTGACGCCTCATCCCGAAACGCCTTGGCAGCCAGCCCCGGCCGATCCAGTGCCCCATCGGGCAGCAGGATGCCAGGGCCGAAGGCATCGACCAGCGCGGCCAGTCCTTCGGTACCCGGCTCAACTACTTCGCGAGCCAGCACATCGCCGTCGACGATGATGCCGCCACATTGTGCGAATGTCGCAGACAGCGCCGACTTTCCGGCACCGATGCCACCGGTAAGCCCGATGCGCAGCATCCGTGAACGCGACTACCCGTTACCTGCGAGCTTTTCGCGCAGCGCGGCCAGTTGGGCATCACTAGCCAGCGATCCACCCGCCGACTTCTCCGAGGAGCTGCTGCTCGACGAGCCACCACCGTTGTCGCCATGTCCGGCCGCCTCCGCAGCAGCGAACTTCTCCATCTGCGTGGTGTGCATCTTGTGCCGGCGCTCGGCCTCGGCGTAGCGGGCTTCCCATTCGGCACGCTGGGTGTCGAATCCTTCCATCCATTCGTTGGTTTCGGGATCGAAGCCCTCGGGGAAGATGTAGTTGCCCTGGTCGTCGTAGCTGTCGGCCATGCCGTACTTGGCCGGGTCGAACTCGTCGGTGTAGTCCTCGTTGGCCTGCTTGAGCGACAACGAGATCCGGCGACGCTCCAGGTCGATGTCGATGACCTTGACCATCGCGTCGTCGCAGACGGCGACCACCTGGTCGGGCACCTCGACGTGGCGCTCAGCCAGCTCGGAGATGTGCACCAGACCCTCGATGCCCTCCTCGACGCGGACGAACGCACCGAAGGGCACCAGCTTGGTGACCTTGCCCGGCACGATCTGGCCGATGGCGTGGGTGCGGGCGAAGTGGCGCCACGGGTCTTCCTGAGTCGCCTTCAGCGACAACGAAACCCGCTCGCGGTCCATGTCGACGTCGAGCACCTCGACGGTGACCTCGTCGCCCACCTGAACCACCTCGGACGGGTGGTCGATGTGCTTCCAGGACAGCTCGGAGACGTGCACCAGACCGTCAACACCGCCGAGATCGACGAACGCGCCGAAGTTGACGATGGAGGAAACCACACCCTTGCGGATGGTGCCCTTCTGCAGCTGGTTGAGGAATTCGCTGCGCACCTCGGACTGGGTCTGCTCCAGCCAGGCCCGCCGCGACAAGACAACGTTGTTGCGGTTCTTGTCCAGCTCGATGATCTTGGCTTCGATCTCCTTGCCGATGTACGGCTGCAGATCACGAACCCGGCGCATCTCGACCAGCGAGGCAGGCAGGAAGCCACGAAGCCCGATGTCGAGGATCAGACCACCCTTGACCACCTCGATGACGGTGCCCTTGACGGCCTCGTCCTTCTCCTTGAGCGCCTCGACGGTGCCCCAGGCGCGCTCGTACTGTGCGCGCTTCTTGGAGAGGATGAGCCGGCCGTCTTTGTCCTCTTTGGTGAGAACCAGGGCCTCGACCTCGTCGCCCACGGTAACGACCTCATTGGGGTCGACGTCGTGTTTGATCGAGAGCTCGCGGGCGGGGATTACCCCTTCGGTCTTGTAGCCGATGTCGAGGAGCACCTCGTCCCGGTCCACTTTGACGATGGTGCCTTCGACGATGTCACCATCGTTGAAGTACTTGATCGTTTGGTCTATTGCGGCGAGAAAGTCCTCGGCGGAGCCAATGTCGTTGACGGCTACTTGCGGCGAGGTGACGGTGGGACTCGGCATATTGTTGGGTTGCTCCGGACAGGGTCGATCGTAGGGACTTAGGACAATTGTTTTTGGTGTAACCCGCCATCGAGCACCAGCGGGTATGCGTCGAGGCTACTCGACGGCGTGCATGCTGGACAAACTCGGCCTGCCCAGCCGGTGAATCGGGATCAGCCTACCCTGCGGCGCCCCGCCGGCCCAGGGCGGGTGTCCACCAAAGCAGCGCGACCGTTTCAGCAGCATCAGCGGCACCTGTACCAGCGGCGCAACCGGGTAGCCAGGCCCCGAGCATCGGTTGAAATGAACACATCATTGGCGATGACGATGCTCGACAGCGGGGCCGAACGGGCGACAAGCAGTGCGGCGTTGCAGAGCCAGCTCGGGCCGCGCGGCACCGATCAGTGCGCGGCCGAGTCCCAGCTGCGGCCGAAGCCGACCGACACCTCCAGGGGCACATCGAGCGGATAAGCGCTGCCCATCTTGTCGCGTACCAGCGCCTCGATCTGTTCGCGCTCACCGGCCGCTACTTCGAATAGCAATTCGTCGTGTACCTGCAACAACATGCGCGACTTGAGGGCGTGTTCTTTCAACGCCTTGTCGACCTCGATCATCGCCACCTTGATGATGTCGGCGGCGCTGCCCTGGATCGGTGCGTTGAGCGCGGCGCGCTCCGCCGCCTCCCGTACCTGTCGATTACTGCTGTCCAGCTCGGGAAGGTAGCGCCGACGCCCCAACACCGTGGAGGTGTAGCCGTCTTTGCGAGCCTGCTCGACGACGGCCATCAGGTAGTCACGCACCCCACCGAATCGAGAGAAGTACTGATCCATCTGGACCTTGGCGTCCTCGGTGGAGATCTTGAGCTGGCTGGACAGCCCGTAGGCGCTCAGCCCGTATGCCAACCCGTAGGACATCGCCTTCACCCGGCGGCGCAACTCACCGGTTACTTCGTCGATGGGCACACCGAAGGCCCTCGAGGCCACAAACGAGTGCAGATCCTCGCCGGTGTTGAAGGCTTCGATAAGACCCTCATCGCGCGACAGGTGAGCCATGATCCGCATCTCGATCTGGCTGTAGTCGGCGGTCATCAGCTCGCTATATCCGTCGCCGACCACGAAAGCGTCGCGGATCTGGCGGCCGGCGTCGGTACGGATCGGGATGTTCTGCAGGTTGGGCTCCGTCGACGACAACCGGCCCGTTGCGGCGATGGCCTGATTGAAGGTGGTGTGAATCCGGCCGCCGTCGGCGACCGAGTTCAACAACCCGTCCACGGTCACCTTCAGGCGGGTGACATCGCGGTGCGCCAACAAATGCTGCAGAAAAGGATGTCCGGTCTTGTCGAACAACGACTGCAGCGCGTCCGCGTCGGTGGTGTAACCCGTCTTGGTCCTCTTGGTCTTCGGCATTCCCAGCTCGTCGAACAGCACGACCTGCAGTTGCTTGGGTGAGCCCAGGTTGATCTGCTTGCCGATCACGGCGTAGGCGGCTTCAGCGGCATCGCGGATCTGGTCGGCGAAGTGGCTTTGCAGCCCGCCGAGCATCGTCAGATCGACCGCGATGCCGGCCGTTTCCATTTCCGCGAGCACGTGTTGCACCGGCAACTCCATGTCGGCCAGCAACCCGGTGGAGTCGATCCTGTCCAGCTCGGCGTCCAGCGCATCGGCGAGGTCTATGACGGCGCGCGCCCGCAGGATTGCGGTCTGGGCGGCCGCGACGTCGGTGTCGTAATCATCGAGCAGCGAAAGTTGCTGCTGCTCAGGTGTTTCTGCCCGCAATTCGCGGCGCAGGTAGCGCAGTGAGAGATCGTCGAGAGTGAAGCTGCGCTGGCCCGGACGAACCAGATAGGCGGCCAGCGCGGTGTCGGAAGTGACACCGTTGAGCGTCCAGCCTCGGCCCCGCAGATCGTGGATAGCCAGCTTCGCCTCATGCAGTGCCTTGGGTTTGGCGGGGTCGGCCAGCCACTCACCCAGCGCCGCGTCGTCATCGGGGGTCAGCGTCGCGGTGTCGATGTAGCCGCCCTCGCCGTCGGCGGCGGCGATGGCCAGTGCGGTGGCGTCGCCACCATGGGGCAGATGGGTACCCACGACCGTCAGGCCGCAGCGACGCCCGTCCACGACATGCTCGGCCAGCCACTGCGCCACTGCGCCGGGCGACACCGCACCTCCGCGAACGTCAAACCCCTGGTCGACCTCGGGTTCGACGGCGGCCAGCGTATCGAAGAGCCGGTCGCGCAACACCCGGAACTCGAGGTCGTCGAACAGCCGGTGAATCTGGTCGCGGTCCCAGGGCTGCAGCCGCAAGGCCTCTGGGGTCTGCGCCAACGGCACGTCGCGCACCAGATCGGTGAGTTCCCGGTTGCGCACCACGCTGGCCAGATTCGCCCGCAGCGAGTCGCCAACCTTGCCGCGCACCGAGTCAACCTGGTCGACCAGCCCCTGCAACGAACCGTATTCGACAATCCACTTGGACGCGGTCTTCTCCCCCACTCCGGGAATGCCGGGCAGGTTGTCGCTGGGATCACCGCGCAAGGCGGCGAAGTCGGGATACTGCACTGGGGTGAGCCCGTACTTCTCCACGACGGCCTCCGGGGTGAAGCGGGTGAGTTCGCTGACGCCCTTGCGCGGGTAGAGCACGGTCACGTCATCGCTGACCAGTTGCAGGGAGTCTCGGTCGCCGGTGACGACCAGCACCCGGTACCCCTCCCCTTCAGCCTGGGTGGCCAACGTCGCGATGATGTCGTCGGCCTCAAATCCCGGTGCGGCCAGCACCGTGATCCCCAGCGCGTTGAGAACTTCCTTGGTGATGTCGATCTGACCGTGGAACTCGTCGGGGGTCGAGCTTCGATTGGCCTTGTACTCCGGATAGCGCTCGGAGCGGAAAGTCTGCCGTGACACGTCAAATGCCGCCGCGATATGCGTGGGTGCTTCGTCGCGCAGGAGATTGATCAACATGGCGGTGAAGCCGTAGACGGCATTGGTGGTTAACCCGCCGCGGGTCTTGAAGTTCTCCGCGGGCAGCGCATAGAACGCGCGAAAGGCTAGCGAATTGCCGTCTAGCAACATCAGCGTCGGCTTTGTGGATTGCTCGGTCGCGACACTCACGGCTCACACTCTAGGCATCCGGTGCGACGCGCCGACCGAGCCCAACCACCGGCAGAACTGCAACACGTTTCAGTTTTGTGCTCGTGCTGGGTAGGCTGGCCCGGTGCCAGAGGTCACCAGTCAACAACCGGCGGTCGCGGGTTGGTTCACCACCGATGAAGCCGGAAGCCCCCATCTGATCGGCAGTAAGTGCCCCCCGTGCGGCACTTATGTTTTCCCCCCTCGCGAGAACAACTGCCCCAATCCGGCTTGCGCCAACGACAAACTAGAGTCCGTTGCTTTATCCCGTCGGGGAAAGCTGTGGAGCTACACCGAGAACCGTTACGCTCCGCCCCCGCCCTACCCGTCCCCCGACCCCTTTGAGCCGTTCGCCGTCGCCGCGGTGGAGCTCGCCGACGAGGGGCTGATCGTGCTAGGCAAAGTTGTCGAAGGCACGCTGGCCGCCGACTTGAAGATCGGCATGGAGATGGAGCTGACGACCATGCCGCTGTTCACCGACGAGGACGGCGTCGAACGCATCGTGTACGCCTGGAGGATCGCCTGATGAGTGCCCCCGAACCCCTTTACATCCTTGGCGCCGGAATGCACCCGTGGGGCAAGTGGGGCAACGACTTCACCGAATACGGGGTCGCTGCCGCCCGCGCCGCCCTGCGCGAAGCCGGTTTGGAATGGCGCCAGATCCAGCTGGTGGCCGGCGCGGACACCATCCGCAACGGGTACCCGGGCTTTGTGGCCGGCGCCACCTTCGCGCAGAAGCTCGGCTGGAACGGCGTGCCGGTCAGTTCGAGCTACGCCGCGTGCGCCAGCGGCTCCCAGGCGCTGCAAAGCGCGCGGGCCCAGATTCTGGCCGGATTCTGCGATGTTGCGTTGGTGGTCGGCGCCGACACCACCCCGAAAGGGTTTTTCGCCCCGGTCGGCGGTGAGCGCAAAAACGATCCCGATTGGCAGCGATTCCACCTGATCGGGGCTACCAACCCGGTCTACTTCGCCTTGCTCGCGCGGCGCCGGATGGACCTGTACGGGGCCACCCTCGAGGATTTCGCCCAGGTGAAAGTCAAGAACTCCCGGCACGGCCTGCAAAACCCCAACGCCCGCTACCGCAAGGAAGTCTCGGTCGAGGACGTGCTGGCCAGCCAGGTAGTGGCTGAACCGTTGCGGTTGCTGGATATCTGCGCCACCTCCGACGGCGCGGCGGCCTTGATCGTGGCCAGCGCAAAGTTCGCTCGCGAACACCTGGGCTCGCTCGACGGGGTGCCATCGGTGCGCGCGGTCAGCACCGTGACCCCGCGTTACCCACAACATCTGCCCGAATTGCCGGACATCGCAACGGATTCCACGGCGGTAGTCCCCGCATCGGAGCGAGTGTTCAAGGATCAGATCCTCGATGCGGCCTATACCGAAGCCTGCATAGGCCCCGAGGACCTGAGCCTGGCTGAGGTGTACGACCTGTCCACCGCGCTAGAACTTGACTGGTACGAGCACCTGGGTCTGTGCCCGAAAGGTGAAGCCGAGGCGCTGCTGCGCAGCGGAGCGACGACCATCGGCGGCAGGGTGCCGGTCAACCCGTCCGGTGGGCTGGCCTGCTTCGGCGAGGCAATCCCCGCTCAGGCCATTGCCCAAGTCTGCGAGTTGAACTGGCAGCTGCGCGGTCAGGCCACCGGCCGGCAAGTGGAGAACGCCAGGGTGGGCGTGACGGCGAACCAGGGCCTGTTCGGGCACGGTTCCTCGGTGATCGTGGCGCGCTAGCGGCGACGCGCTGTGTCTGGCGTGACGGGTCGGCGCGCCCGGGACTAGGCCTCGTCGGGGGTATCCAGGGTTTCCAGGACCACCTCAGCCACCCGCTTCATGGTGGTCCGCCGGTCCATGGCGGCCCGCTGGATCCACTTGAAGGCCTCTGGCTCGGTCATCCCTTGTTTGGCCTGCAGCAAGCCTTTGGCACGCTCAACGAGCTTGCGCGTTTCCAGACGGTCCGACAGTGTGGCGACTTCGTTTTCCAGCGCACTGATCTCGCTGAACCGGCTCACCGCCAGTTCAATCGCCGGAACCAGGTCACTGACGGTGAAAGGCTTCACCAGGTACGCCATCGCCCCGGCATCGCGAGCGCGTTCGACCAGATCGCGCTGACTGAACGCGGTCAGCACCACGATCGGCGCAATGCGCTTAGTGGCGATCTCCGACGCGGCGTCGATGCCGTCGCGGCGCGGCATCTTCACATCCATGATCACCAGATCGGGCTTGTGCAGCTCGGCAAGCTCCACGGCCTCCTGGCCGTCGCCGGCCTCGCCGACGATGTCGTACCCCTCCTCTCGCAGCATTTCGGCCAAGTCCATGCGGATGAGCGCTTCATCTTCCGCGATCAGGACTCGGCGTGTCTTCGCGGCATCGGCATCGGTGGTGGGGCCGGTCATGACGGACATTGTGACGTGAGCGGCTGGAATCAGGAACCTTGGGGGGCGGTGAGTCGGGACGAGGAGTCAAATCCACTATGGTTTGAGGCTCATCTAAGGTAGTAAGCCGCAACGGACAAGCGACAGGCCCTCGTATCCCAACTGGCAGAGGAAACGGATTCAAAACCCGTCCAGTGTGAGTTCGAATCTCACCGAGGGCACCAGCTCAGCAGCGAACTACCGGCGCAGCAATCAGCCAAAACGCGCCGGGACGTGGTCGTTCGACTGGATAGACAACGGGCGCACCGGTAGGCTTTGAGCCGTGCCGGCCAAGAAATCGGCTAAGAAGTGTCGTACCGCACGGCGATCGTCTGACGGCTCGCCCCGCCCGGACTCGGTCGCGGCCGTCCGCGAGCAAACCCGTGACCTCAATCAGCACTACGCCCACAGTGCGGCGCGCCGTGCCCGGGTCCTGAGCATCGCCGCCTTGTTGGCGGTGCTGATCAGCAGCAGCTTCATCCTGGTGCAATTCCTCACACAGGCGTGGATCTGGCAGATCACCCTGATCAACATCGCCGCAACGTTGGTCTTTGCGACCGTCCCGATGCTGCACCGCTTCGGGGAGCTGGTGGCGCCGCTGACGTTTGCCGGCGCAGCCTATGTCTCGGTTTCGCCAGCTGCTGGAATGTGGGCACCGGGTCGGGAGCTCAGATGTTCTTCCTGGTGGATGCCTGCCTGGTCGTGCTGGTGCTGGGCATTGAACACGTGGTGCTTGCGAGCGGCCTCGCGGCGCTCGCCGCCGCCCTGATCATCACCGTGGAATTCGTGGTTCCGCGTAACACCGGCGCCCAGTCGGCATGGCTCCAATCCCTCGGCTTCATCATCACCACCGTCTCCGCGTGCCTCCTGGTGTTCGTCACGGTGTGGTTTGCCATTCGAGACACCGCGCGTGCCGAGGCCGTCATGGAGGCGCAGTACGACCGTTCAGAGGCGCTGCTGGCCAACATGCTGCCGGTGAGTGTGGCGGACCGGCTCAAGGAGCCCGAGCGAAACATCATCGCCGACAAATACGAAGAGGCCTCCGTGCTGTTCGGCGACATCGTCGGCTTCACCGAGCGCGCGAGCTCGACCGCGCCGGCCGATCTGGTTCGATTCCTAGACCGTCTCTACAGCGCTTTCGACGCCCTGGTGGACAAATACGGGCTGGAAAAGATCAAGGTCAGCGGCGACTCCTACATGGTGGTCAGCGGAGTGCCACGGCCACGGCCACGGCCCGATCATGTGCAGGCGTTGGCAGATTTTGCGCTCGACATGGTTGATGTCGCCGCCGGCATGAAAGATCCGCACAACCACTCAGTGCCGCTACGGGTCGGCCTGGCCACCGGCCCCGTCGTCGCGGGTGTGGTGGGCTCACGCAGGTTCTTCTATGACGTTTGGGGCGACGCCGTCAACGTTGCGTCCCGGATGGAATCCACCGACTCGGTAGGCAAGATCCAGGTGCCGGATGAGGTCTACGAGCGGCTCAACAAAGACTTTGTGCTCCAGGAGCGCGGACACATCAATGTCAAAGGAAAAGGTGTGATGCGCACCTGGTATCTGATCGGCCGCAGCCCGATCGACGAACCCACCGCCGTGCCCGCCGATGAGCCGAACGCCGCGCGCGTCTAGTTTTCGGCACGTCCGGTCGGCCCACTAGACACAACCCTTTGCCCCTTTGCCAGGACCGTCACATGTGTCACACTGCGGCCATGGAAACCTCACCTGTCCCAAGCTTGTTACCGCATCTGTGGAAGTCAACGCTGACATCGGGAATCCTGTCGCTGATCCTTGGCGCGTTAATCCTGGCCTGGCCAGGAATTTCGGTCTTGGTTGCTGCCGTCGCCTTCGGCGTCTACCTCATCCTGACCGGGATCGCGCAGGTCATGTTCGCGTTCAGCCTGCATGTGTCGGCGGGCAGTCGAATCCTGCTGTTCATCAGCGGCGCGGCTTCGCTGATCCTGGCCGTGCTGGCCTTCCGCCACTTCGGCAATGCGGTCTTGCTGCTGGCCATCTGGATCGGCATCGGATTCATCTTCCGCGGCGTCGCCACCACGGTGTCGGCAATCAGCGACCCCACCCTGCCGGGTCGCGGATGGTCGATTTTCATCGGTGTCATCAGCCTGATCGCCGGCGTGGTGGTGATGGGCGCGCCGTTCGAGTCGATCATCACCCTGGCCATCGTCGTGGGCGTGTGGCTGGTGGTCATCGGCGCGTTCGAAGTCGTGTCGTCCTTCGGTATCCGCAAGGCATCTAAGTCGCCAGGGCTCTGACCCTCGGGCCGGGTGGCTCAATTGACGCTAGCGTCGGAGCCGCCCGGCCTACTACACTTCGTCGTAGCACGGTAAGACCACCCGCAGGCCCGGGAGATGGCACATGAATGTCGTCGATGTTTCGCGTTGGCAGTTCGGTATCACCACCGTCTACCACTTTATTTTCGTACCGCTCACGATCGGCCTTGCTCCCCTGCTGGCCATCATGCAGACGGCCTGGGTGATCACCGACAACCCCGCGTGGTACCGACTGACCAAGTTCTTCGGGAAGTTGTTCCTGATCAACTTCGCCATCGGCGTGGCGACGGGGATCGTCCAAGAATTCCAGTTCGGAATGAACTGGAGCGAGTACTCACGGTTCGTCGGCGACATCTTCGGCGCCCCCCTGGCCATGGAGGGCCTGATGGCCTTCTTCTTCGAATCCACCTTCATCGGATTGTGGATCTTCGGCTGGAGCAGGTTGACCCGCCTTGTCCACCTGGCCTGCATCTGGATAGTCGCGATCAGCGTGAACGTGTCCGCGTTCTTCATCATCACGGCCAATTCGTTCATGCAACACCCGGTCGGTGCGCACTACAACCCCGAAACCCACCGTGCCGAACTGAACAGCATCGTGGCCTTGCTCACCAACAACACCGGGCGAACCGCATTTGCCCACACGGTCACGGGCGCATTCCTCACCGCCGGGACGTTCGTCGCCGCCGTGAGCGCCTGGTGGCTGGTGCGTTCCAAGAATTCCCCCGTACCGCCGGGTACCCGGGCCATGTACCGTCCGGCGACCATCCTGGGGTGTTGGGTGGCGTTGATCGCCACGCTCGGCCTGTTCTTCAGCGGCGACTACCAAGGCAAGCTGATGTTTCAGCAGCAGCCGATGAAGATGGCTTCGGCAGAGTCATTGTGCGACACCCAAACCGATCCGAACTTCTCCATCCTCACGGTGGGCCGGCAGAACAACTGCGATGGCCTCACCCGAGTCATCGAGGTGCCCTACGCATTACCGATCCTGGCGCAGGGCAGGCCGACCAACGTCACCCTGCAAGGCGTGCGTGACCTGCAACGGGACTACCAACAGCGATTCGGTCCAAATGACTACCGCCCCAATCTCTTCGTCACCTACTGGTCGTTTCGCGCCATGATCGGATTCCTGGCAATCCCAGTCCTGTTCGCGTTGCTTGCGCTGTGGCTGACTCGCGGTGGACGCATCCCGGACAAGCGTTGGTTCGGATGGTTTGCGCTGCTGACGATTCCGACTCCGTTCCTGGCCAACATCTCCGGGTGGGTGTTCACCGAGATGGGCCGCCAGCCCTGGATCGTGGCCCCGAACCCAACCGGTGACCCCAACGTTCGGCTCACCGTCGCAACCGCGGTGTCCAACCTGACCACCGCCACGGTCGTCACCTCCCTGGTGACATTCACGCTTGTCTACGCGGTGCTCGCGGTCATCTGGTTTTGGCTGCTCAAACGCTACATAGTCGAGGGCCCGCTGGAACACGACGCCGAGCCTGCTCCACCACGCGCACCCGACGACGACGAGGTAGCACCTCTGTCGTTCGCCTATTGAGACCGGGCAAGGCCCAAGCCACCAACTCAAGAGAAGGGAGCTGACCGTTGGGACTCCAAGAGTTGTGGTTCGCTGTCATCGCGGTGCTGTTCCTTGGATTCTTCATCCTCGAGGGATTCGACTTCGGCGTAGGCATGCTGATGGCACCCTTCGCACATTTCGGCACGGGTGATCCGGAGATCCACCGGCGCACCGCTCTCAACACCATTGGACCGGTTTGGGACGGCAACGAGGTGTGGCTGATCACCAGCGGCGCGGCCATGTTCGCCGCATTTCCCGGCTGGTACGCCACGGTGTTCTCCACGCTGTACTTGCCGCTGCTGGCCATCTTGTTCGGCATGATCGTGCGCTCGGTGGCCATCGAGTGGCGCGGCAAGGTCGATGACCCAAAGTGGCGGGCGCTGGCCGACTTCGGCATTGCAGCCGGGTCCTGGTTGCCGGCCATACTCTGGGGCGTCGCATTCGCCATCCTGGTGCGAGGCCTGCCCGCCGATGCCAACGATCGCGTGGCCCTGTCGATCGGCGATGTGCTCAACGCGTACACCCTGTTGGGCGGATTGGCCACCGCCGGCCTGTTTCTGTTCTACGGGGCGGTGTTTGTCGCCTTGAAGACGGCGGGCCCGATTCGCGACGACGCATACCGGTTTGCCGTCGTGTTGTCGCTTCCCGTCACGGTCCTGGTCGCCGGATTTGGGGTTTGGACCCAGTTGGCTTATGGCAAGCAGTGGACCTGGGCCTTGCTGGGGGTGGCCGTGGTTGCGCAGCTGGCGGCGGTGCTGCTGGTCTGGCGACGCGTATCCGATGGCTGGGCGTTCCTCTGCATCGCGGTGGTAGTGGCGGCCGTGGTGCTCCTGCTGTTCGGTGCCCTATACCCGAATCTGGTGCCGTCGACGCTCAACGAGCGATGGAACGTAACGATCTACAACGCCTCCTCGACGCCCTACACGCTCAAGATCATGACCTGGGTTACCGCGTTGTTCGCCCCGCTGACGGTGGTCTACCAGGCCTGGACGTACTGGGTCTTCCGGCAGCGGATTTCGGCCGAGCGGATACCGCCGTCGATAGGTCTGGCTAGGCGCCCCTCCTGACCGCAAGGGCCTCGACCACCCGCGCGCCGCTGGACCCGCGGCTGTGGCGGGCGTCGGCCGCGTTGCGGTGCTATCTGATCGCCCCGGTGACCTGCGGAGTGGTCATCTCGGGCTGTGCCATTGCGTCGGCGATCGTGCTGGCGAGCATGGTC
This sequence comes from Mycobacterium ulcerans subsp. shinshuense, assembly GCF_002355775.1. NCBI lineage: Bacteria > Bacillati > Actinomycetota > Actinomycetes > Mycobacteriales > Mycobacteriaceae > Mycobacterium > Mycobacterium ulcerans. Next base: position 3,189,541 of record NZ_AP017624.1, read on the forward strand.
GCGCGCGTCGCCAGCGACCCCTCGGCGCGGTGTCTACGCTGCTGGCTGGGCTCGCTGTTGATGTTGTCGGCGCTGTGGGCGTTGCGCGCGGTGACGCACTGGCTGCAGGCGCGCCTGGGCCAGCGCGGGGCCAGCGCGGTGATCGCCGAGCTCAGTGGGCAGGTGCTGGAGTCGGTGACGGCCCGCCAGCCCAACGAATTGGCGGCACAACGCGATGCCGCCGCGGTGGTGGTAACCCGCGGACTGGACGGCTTGCGACCCTATTTCACCGGTTACCTGCCCACGCTGTTTCTTGCGGCGATCCTGACCCCGGCCACCGTGGTGACGATCGCGGTCTACGACGTGAAGTCGGCGCTGATCGCGGTGATCACCCTTCCGCTGATCCCGGTCTTCATGGTCTTGATCGGGTTGGCTACCGCTGAGCGGTCAGCGGCGGCTCTGGCCGCAATGGCCACCTTGCAGGCCCGATTGCTGGATCTGATCGCCGGAATCCCCACCCTGCGGGCGCTGGACCGAGCCTCCGGCCCTGAACAACGCATCGCCGAGCTCAGCGCCGCGCATCGGCGCTCGGCCCTGGCGACACTGCGAATTGCCTTCTTGTCAGCTCTGGTGCTCGAACTGCTGGCGACTCTGGGCGTGGCTGTGATTGCCGTCAGCATCGGACTGCGCTTGGTGTTCGGTGAAATGACACTGACCGCCGGTCTCACGGTGTTACTGCTGGCCCCGGACGTGTACTGGCCGCTGCGCCGCATTGGCGTGGAGTTTCACGCCGCCCAGGACGGGAAATCCGCGGCCGACCAGGCATTCACGCTCATCGGCGAAACGGCTTGCACCCCACCGGCTCGACGAGCGGTAACCGCCCGTGGGGCGACGATCCACCTCCAAAATCTCAGCGTCACCGGACGCGACGGCCGATCACCACACAACTTGACCGCCACCATCGAACCCGGCCAGGTGACGGTGCTGACCGGACAAAACGGCGCGGGCAAGAGCACCACATTGCAGCTGATCGCGGGGCTCACCACGCCGTCAAACGGGCGGTTTACCGTCGCTGGAATCGACATCAGCGAGCTGGATCCCGTCGACTGGTGGCGCCAGTTGTCCTGGTTGCCGCAGCGTTCGGTGCTGATCCCCGGAACGGTCCGTGACAACCTGGTGCTACTTGGTGAGCCGGCCGATTTGGACAGCGCCTGCGCAGCATCGGGCTTCGACGCGGTCCTGGCTGAGCTCCCGGACGGATTGGACACGGTGCTGGGCCGAGACGGCGTCGGTTTGTCGCTGGGGCAGCGACAACGTTTGGCCCTGGCCCGCGTCCTGGGATCGCCTTCCCCGGTGCTGCTACTCGACGAGCCCACCGCACACCTGGACTCGCGCACCGAGGAGCAAGTGCTGCAGGCCATCGCCGCACGGGCCCGCACCGGTGCGACCGTGGTGGTGGTCGGACATCGCGAACCGGTGGTTGCCATCGGCGACCAGGTAGTCGAGGTAACCCGCGACGGACTCGATACACAGGCCGGCTATGTCCCGGTCTGATTCCCTATCGGCCGCATACGACCTGTTGCGTCCGAGGCTGCCCCGGGTGCTCGCCGCGATCGCCCTAGGGGTGTTGTCCCTGGGCAGCGCCCTGGCACTGGCCGGCGTGTCGGCCTGGCTGATAACCCGGGCATCGCAGATGCCGCCGGTGCTTGACCTATCGATCGCCGTCGTCGCGGTGCGGACGTTCGCGATCTCGCGGGGCGTTCTGCACTATTGCGAACGACTGGCCACCCACGACATCGCGCTACGCGCGGCAGGCACCGCGCGTGCCCGGATCTATCAGCGACTAGCCGAAGGACCGGTAGCAGCGGCATTCCGGTTATCCAGCGGCGACCTGGTGGCGCGCGTCGGTAGCGACGTTGACACCTTGGCTGACGTGCTGGTGCGCGCCCTGGTTCCGGTGGGCGTGGCGGCGGTGCTGGTACCGGCTGCGATCGGGGTGGTCGCGGTCATATCACTGCCGGCAGCTGCCGTGTTGACGATGTGCTTCATCGTGGCCGGGATAATTGCGCCGTCGCTTGCCCGCAGAGCGGCGCAATCACAGGAAGCGCTGGCCCGCCAGCATCATGCCGGCCGGGATGAGTCGGCGATGGTCGCCCTCGAACATGCCCCCGAGCTCCGGGTCGGCGGCGTGCTACCTGCAGTGATCGCGAAATCACAACGGCAACAACATGCCTGGGGCGAGGCCATGGATGCGGCGGCGCGTCCCGCCGCGATCGCCGAAGCCGTACCGACAGCGGCAATCGGAACAAGCGTGCTCGGAGCGGTGGTGGCCGGAATCCTCATGGCCCCCACCGTCGCGCCCACCACCCTGGCCGTCCTGATGTTGTTGCCTCTGTCTGCCTTGGAGGCCACGAACGCTCTCCCGGCCGCTGCGGTTCAGCTGACCCGGTCCCGAATCGCGTTGCACCGGTTGATCGAACTCGCTGGGCGCGACGTCAACCCGCCGACCGATACCGCGATCGCAACGCTGGAATCCCCCACGCTCGGCCAGCTGTCAGCGGATATCTATTCCGGCCATTCACGGGCCCACGCCACCCGGACCACGATCGAGCTGTCACCGGGGGCTCGGCTGGCCGTCACGGGCCCCAGCGGCTCCGGAAAGACGACCCTACTAATGACCCTGGCCGGGCTGCTATCGCCGCTACAGGGGCAGGTGCTATTGAACGGAATCAGTCTGACCCGGTTCGATGACGCCGAATTACGCAGCACCATTGGGTTTTTCGCTGAAGACGCGCACATCTTCGCGACTACCGTGCGCGACAACTTGCTGGTTGTCCGCGGAGATTGCACCGATGACGAGCTGGTGACCACCCTGGATAAGGTCGGCCTCGGCGCGTGGCTCGCCGGTCTTCCCCACGGCCTGTCGACGGTCTTGATCGGTGGCGCGCAGGCGGTCTCCGCGGGCCAGCGCCGACGGCTCCTGCTCGCCCGCGCAGCGCTTTCGCCTGCCCAGATCGTGCTCCTCGACGAACCCACCGAGCACCTCGACGCAATCGACGCCGATCGCATTCTTCGTGACCTCCTATCCTCGGAGACCGGTCTGCTACCCGTCGCCAAGACCATCGTGGTGGCCACCCACCACGTCTCCGAAAACATTCGGTGTGACCGAATGAACATCCCTTCCCGGCAAGAGGTTTCACCGAAGGTGACGCCGGCGCGGCATGAACTCCAGTGAGAGCAGTACGACCAGCAGCGGAATGACCTGAGTCACGGTGATCAACGCATACCGCCGCTGGTCGAGCGCGTAGAACTTGCACAGGTAGCGGTACAGCGACTCGAGGGAGATCAAGGGGTCAAGCAAGTGGATCAACAGGTAGAACAGGCGCTGCGGCCGGCTACGGTGACACTCGTAGAAGATTTCCGGAAACGCCGCGAATGCCAGTGACAGTCGCTGCGCCCCCGCGTCTTTGGCAGCAATGATCATGTCGACGCTGAGCCGTTCGTCGATCCCGTTCGGGGCCCCACTCCGACGCCACGGCACATCCAGGGAGTAGTCGCTACCGCGCCCGGCCGTCGTGAACCGGTCAAATCCCTGTACCCGCCCGGAAACATCGCGAGCAATGATCAGCTGCACCCCGCGGTATGTACCTTCGAGCACGCCGTCCAGACTCATGCAGAAGCCACGGTCGTTTCGGGCCCCTTTGGGTGATGCCAGCAGCATCTCGGCCAGCTCTGCCCGCCGTGTGTCGTCGAGCTCCTGCTCGGCCACGATTTCGGTGGTGATGCCCGCGTTGCGGGTGCGCTTGACGGCCTGACGCAGGTTGCGGAACTTTCGGCCCACCATGGCGAAGCTCCGCACGTCGATGACGACATCGCAACCGATGGGAACCGCGCGCAGGGATTGGCCGACCACCGCACGGTCGGCCCATAGGTCAAGCCGCCGCTCGCTGCAAGCCAAGACCGCGATCCGCCAGCCGTGGGTGTGACACATGGCGGCGAAGTCGGCGATCAGTTGCGGAAACTGCGATTCCGCACCAATGGGGTCGCCGGCGACGACCGCAAAACCCATCCGCGTCCGATATGCCAGCGCCGCGGTGCCGGCCGCGTTGAAGTGATAACACTTGCCCGCCTGCATCGCGAACGGCGCCAACGGATCCGCACTGGTGGCGTTGATCAAGGCCCACACTCGCGGTAGTTCCTCGGGCCGCGGATGCGCCGACGTTGGCCACATCAGCACCAGTCCCGATCCGGCGATCAATAGTTCACCGGCCAGACTAAAAGACAACACATGCGCGCCCAAGCCAAGGACCAGGATCAAGGCGGCCACAATCGCATGCATCGCAGTCACCGGGCGCCCCAGGAAGATGCCTCGCGCGATCAGCGCCACCGCGGCCAGCACCGTCAACGACCAGCTCAGCCGGCCAGCGGCCTGCCAATCCTCGTGCCGGTAGTTTCGGGCCAGCAACGCAATGAGCCAGCAGACCGCGCAGAACACCGCCAGTGCCCCAACGCAGCGGGCGGTGACAGAGTCGACGTTGACGACAACGCGTTCGCGTGCCCGAACGCGCGGCACAACCTCGACCGACGATCCGTCCACACTCACCTCCCGACAGCGCGATTCTCAGCTGGGCGGTGCGCCTACTACCAGGAACGTTACGTCTGAGCAGAGCCGGACCGGCCCAAGTTCAGGTGCTTGTCGTCGCCGCTGCGCGCATCCTCGCGCGGGGTCTGTCGTCGTGCGGCGGGGAAATACTTCAGCACGCCTTCCTGCACCACCGTCGCCACCGGCTGGCCGGTGCGATTGAAGAAGTGCCCAGTGCCCAGGCCGCGTGAGTCTGCCGCCACCGGTGACGATGTGGAATACAGCACCCAATCGTTGAAGTCGACCTGCCGGTGAAACCACACCGAATGGTTGGCCGAGGCGGCGAAAATGCGGTCAAACCCCCAGGACAGGCCGTGGGTGGTGATCACCGAGTCCAGCACGGTGGTATCCGAGGAATACAGCATCGTCGCGGTGTGCAGGATCGGATCGTCGGGCAGTTTACCCAAAGCCTTTACCCAGACCCGATTGTAGTGCAGCCGCTCCCCTTTGTCACGCATCACCCAGGACGGATCGTTGGTGTAGCGCCATTCGATCGGCTGCAGCGCGTTGACGAAGTGCGGAACGGTCTCCTCGTAGCCGCGCAGCAGCTCGCCAATGGGCGGGCGAGTTTCTGGATCGGCCACCGGCGGCGGCTCGACACCATGCTCGAGCCCACGCCCGCCCGACATGTAGGAGATCATCGCCGAGGACAGCAGCGTCCCATTCTGCACCGCGTCGATCCGTCGATTGGCGAAACGACGCTCGTCGCGCAGCCGCACCACCTGGAATTCGATGTCTTTCGTCGTGTCGCCACCGTTGATGAAGTGCACCGAAAGCGCGCTGGGCGGTAGATCGTCTCGAAGCAACGTGCGGCTGTTGGCAACAAATGACTGAGCCATCAGCAGCCCACCAAATGTTCGCATCGGGTTCTTGCTGGGATGGGCCCCGATGAACCGATCATCCGCGACGCGTTTGAGGTCTAGGACCGCGAGCAGTTCCTCGAAGTCCGACTTGGCTTCGTCTCGCACGTTGGGCTCATCGCCGGCCGGCATGGGCTCGCTCTCCTCCAGATTCGGTGGCCCAGCTCAGGCGGCGCTTCGCGGTCGCGCGGATTCCTGGGTGGGACTCAATTCCCCGGCTCCTGGACCAGGTTAGACGTCGTCCTCACCGATCCGGTGCACGTGAATCAGATTGGTCGAACCCACGGTCCCCGGCGGTGCACCCGCGACGATGACCACGAGATCACCACGCTTGTAGCGGCCGAGTTCTAGCAGCGATTTGTCGACCTGCCGAATCATGCCGTCAGTCGAGTCCATCTCCGGGACGATGAAAGTCTCGGTGCCCCAGGTCATCGCGAGCTGACTGCGCACCTCGGGCCAAGCGGTGAAGGCCAGCAGCGGCAATGGGGTATGCAGCCGAGCAAGCCGTCGCACGGTATCGCCGGACTGAGTGAAGGCGACCAACGCCTTGGCGTCGAGTCGTTCACCGATGTCGCGGGCCGCATAGGAGATCACTCCCCGCTTGGTGCGCGGCACATGGGTCAACGGCGGGGCCGCCGTCGAGTTCTCTTCAACCGCGCAGACGATGCGCGACATCGTCCGGACCGCAGCAAGTGGGTACTTGCCCACCGAGGTCTCACCGGACAGCATCAGGGCATCGGCGCCGTCAAGCACGGCGTTGGCGACGTCAGAGGCCTCGGCACGGGTGGGCCGCGAGTTCTCGATCATCGAGTCGAGCATCTGGGTCGCCACGATCACCGGTTTGGCGTTCTCCCGGGCGATCTGGATGGCCCGCTTCTGTACCAGCGGGACCTCTTCCAGCGGCAGCTCTACCCCCAGGTCGCCGCGGGCCACCATGACGGCGTCGAATGCCAACACGATGGCTTCGAGATTGTCGATCGCTTCGGGCTTTTCCAGCTTCGCGATCACCGGAACTCGCCGGCCGATCCGGTCCATCACCTCATGCACGAGTTCCACGTCCGAAGGCGACCGCACGAAGGACAGCGCGACCATGTCGACACCCAGGTTGAGCGCGAACGTGAGGTCGTCGATGTCCTTCTCCGATAGCGCCGGCGCAGATACATTCATCCCCGGCAGGGAGATTCCCTTGTTGTTGCTGACCGGGCCGCCTTCTACGACTGTGCAGACCACGTCGTTGCCGTTGATGTGATCGACGATCAACCCGACCTTGCCGTCATCAACGAGCACTCGGTCACCGGCTACCGCATCCTGGGCCAGCCTCTTGTAGGTGGTGGATACCCGGTCACGGCACCCTTCACACTCCTCGACCGTGATCCGGACCGTGTCCCCGTCAGCCCAATAGGTCGGCCCATCAGCGAAGCGGCCCAACCTGATCTTCGGGCCTTGCAGATCGGCGAGCACGCCGACCGCACGCCCCGTGGCGTCAGAGGCAACACGCACGCGTTCATATGCGGCTTCGTGATCCGCGTAGTCGCCGTGGCTGAAGTTCATTCGGGCGACGTCCATTCCGGCTTCGACCAGCTCTTTGACCAAGTCGTCCTGTTGCGTAGCCGGCCCGAGGGTGCAGACGATCTTTCCGCGTCTAGTCACGCCGTCAAAGCATAGTCGTGGTTGTGAGTCGCCGGTGTTTCGCACTGATATCGGCCCGGATTGGATCCGCGGATCATCAACCGCGGCTTCGCTCACCGTTAGTGCAACGGAGTCCTCTGGCGGGGCACCAAAACCCGCGGTGACCAAGGCACATCGTCACCCGCGTCCACCGCCGCCAACCTCGGATGCGGGGCTGGATCCGGCGCTGGAAGTCTGCGCTGCCCGGGCAACTTTGGGATCCGGGCCAGCGCGGCGCGGGTCGACGCACGCGCGGGCCCGCCGCCAGCCGAACGCGAGTTTCAGCTCAACAGCCCCGCGGGCAAGGGCGTGCGCGGGTCCGGCGGAGATGCCGGACACGCCTCTTGCAAAAGGTGCCGAACAATTCCCAGTTTGAGAAACTGGTCACACGGGCAACTACAGCGGCATGAATGCATCTCACGTCGTCCGTTTCCTAGGGCCGGCGGTGATAACGGCTTGCGGCCTCAGCGCTTCCGTGTTTTCTGCCGTCGCCATTCCGTCTGCATCCGCCGAGCCATGCCCCGATGTCGAGGTGGTGTTTGCCCGCGGCACCGGCGAACCGCCCGGCCTTGGCCCCACCGGCCAGGCATTCGTCAACTCTCTGCGTTCGCACATCGGCGGGCGATCACTCGACGTGTACCCGGTCAACTATCCGGCCAGCGACAACTGGGACACCGGCCTGGACGGCATCAGAGATGCGGGCACTCATGTCGTTTCGATGGCGGGACAATGCCCCCAGACCAAGATGGTGCTGGGCGGCTACTCACAGGGCGCAGCGGTGATGGGCTTTGTCACCTCTGCTGCGGTGCCAGCCGGAGTCGATCCCGCGACCGTCCCCAAGCCGCTGCAACCGGATGTGGCTGAGCACGTCGCTGCGGTGGTCCTGTTCGGCATGCCGAATGTGCGGGCCATGGACTTTCTGGGTGAACCCGCCGTTGAAATCGGCCCTGCCTACCAGGCGAAGACCATCAAGGTCTGCGTCCCCGAGGATCCGGTTTGTTCCGACGGCCTCAATTTCGCCGCGCATAATGCCTACGCCGACGACGGGGCCGTGGTCGATCAGGGGGTGGCGTTTGCCGCCAGCCGACTCGGTGGAGACCCAGGCGGGCCGGTGCCGGCTCCGTCGTCCGGTTTCGGCAACTGAGGACAGTGCCCTCGACCGCGGTCAAAGACCATAGACGGCGGGCACCAGCGGAAATCCGGGCAGGTTGCGCAGCACCGTCCATACGATCATCGCTACCCCGACCACGATCATCGCCGCTAGCGGCAGCGATGTGCGGCCCCGGCGTCGGCGCAGCAGGGCCCACGCTCCCAGCACAGGGATCCCGACAAGCAGGAAGATGTTGTCGTTGATGCTGGCCACCAGGTCACCGTGCAACAGGTCATGCACCATCCGTAGGCCGCCGCAGGCGGGACAATCCCAACCGGTGAGCCACTTGAACGGACACGCTGGGCAGGCCGAATTCGCGCCGTGCGGGTCGACCAAACCGATGTAGCCAAGGGCCGCGGCCAACAATCCGGCCGACGCTACGGCGCCATAGCGGCCGGGGCGCTGGCTATGTACATCGCGCCGCCCCGGCTCGGCGCAGCCCTGACTAGGTTCCATCACGCAACGGGCGACCCCACGGGTCGCTGACTTTGTCGGTCAAGATCAGCACCGCGTCAATGACACCCCAGACCAAGGCGCCTAGGCCACACGTCAACCAGCCCACAAGTAATTGCGCGATACCCATCCCGGTGTGACCCATGTAGATCCGGCCGATGCCCGCGATTCCGAACAGCCCCAGTAGCTGCAGCAACCCCGCAACCGTCTTCGACTTATCTGAAAACGGCTGGCCGGTAACGGGATGCCGGCCAAAAGGCGCCGCTGGGTCGTAGTAACTGCGGGGCGCCGAGTAGTCCGGATAGTACGGCGGCGGAAATGGCGGCGGGTATCCCGGTTGCTGTCCGGGACCAGCGCCGCCGCCGGCCCACGACTGGTCAGTCACCATTTCAGCATGCCAGATCCGATGAGCTGGTGCCCGAGCCGCTCGCCGAACTTGGCGGCCTGACGGCTACCGGCCCGAACGACGCATCCGGTTCCTCAGCCGGCCACGCCAACCTTGCCGGGTTGGGCCGGTATCGCCGTCCACCGCCGCGCCCGGAGGCGGGCCCTCGCCGTCGCCAGCCGAGGTTTGGTCGGAGCCCTGCTCGATAGTTTGGCTCTGCTCCAACTCACTTTGGGTGTCGGATTCACCGGACGAAGTGTCCTCGGCCGAGTCCTCCGGTGCGGACTCGTCGGCTTCGGGCTCCTCGGAGTCTGCGGCGGGCTCGGGCGACTCATCGCCGGATTCTTCGGCTTCGGTTGCCGTGGCGTCAACGTCAGCGTCCTCGGCCGCGACAGCGTCGAGATCGTCGCTCGCCGGCTCGGCGGGCTCGCCATCACCCTCGTCGGCGTCCGTCGCTTCAGCGGCCGCCACCGCCTCCGCTTCGGGCTCTTGGGGTTCGATCTCTTCGATATCTGCTTGCTCGACCACGACCTCGGGTTCTGCCGCGGTGGAGTCGTCGTCTGGCTCAGCATCGGCCTCGCCTGCCTCGTCAACCCCCGTTTGGCCACCATCTATGGCCTGCGCTGTCTTGTCCTCGGCCTCAGACCCCTCGGCCTCAGCGACCTCTTCTGCCTCTTTTGGCTCGTCCTCGCCCGCCTCAGCCTCTTCGGCCTCAGCGGCCACTTCGACCTCACCCTCGACCGCCTCGGCAGCCTCTATCTCACCCACCTCGGGTGCCTCAGCCTCAGCCGCCTCGTCAACCGCCTCTACCTCACCCACCTCAGCCTCTTCAGCCTCAGCAGCCGCCTCAACCTCACCCTCGACCGCCTCAGCAACCTCTACCTCACCCACCTCAGCCTCAGGCGCCTCAGCCTCAGCAGCCTCGCCAACCTCACCCTCGACCGCGTCGGACGCTTCGGTATCGGCTGTCGACTCATCTCCGGCGACCGCCGAACCAACGGTTTCTGGTTCGGCGACTTCGGCCGCCTTGGCCGTTTCTGCCAGTCCGGTTGGCTCGTCGCCTTCCGTATCGTCAGCTGGCGCTGCGGCGGTCGCGACCTCGCCGGCAGGTTCGGGTTCGGGCACTTCGTCAGCAGCGGCGGCCGTACCACGCACGCTTGCCGGATCCTCGCGGCCTTTGGGCGCCAAGATGATGTAGACAACTGCGCCAATGAACACGAACGTCGACGTGAAAGAGTTGATTCGGATGCCAGCGATGTGTGTAGCGGTGTCGTCGCGCAACAACTCGACGCAGAACCGCCCGACGCAATACAAGGCCACATAGGACGCGAACAATCGACCGTGACCGATTGTGAAGCGGCGGTCCAGATAGATCAACGCGGCGAATACCAGCAGGTTCCAAATCAACTCGTAGAGGAACGTCGGTTGCACCACGACCGCGACCTGCCCGGTCGAGACGCCGTCGAGCGAATGAACGTCGACGAATCCGGAGGGATCCCGACGATAGAAAATCTCCAGGCCCCACGGCACCGTGGTCTCGCGGCCGTACAGCTCCTGGTTGAAGTAATTCCCGAGCCGACCGATCGCTTGGCCCATCACCACGCCTGGTGCGACCGCGTCCAAGAAGGCAGGTAGTGGAATTCCGCGACGACGACAGCCGATCCAGGCTCCAACGGTGCCCAGCGTCACTGCACCCCAGATACCGAGGCCGCCATCCCAGATGCGCAGCGCCGCGCCCAACCCGGCGCCGCCTTCGCCAAAGTATGTCTGCCAGTCGGTGCTCAGGTGGTACAGACGCCCGCCGATCAAACCAAACGGGACCATCCACAAAGCGATGTCGTAGATCACCCCGCGCTCACCGCCGCGTGCGGCGAAACGCCGGTCACCGATCATCAGGCCCATAACGATCCCGATGATGATGAAGAATGCGTACGCGCGAATCGGCAGTGGCCCGAGATGCCAGACGCCACGCGGCGGACTGGGGAAATACGCAAGTACGGTCGCCGTCATGGCGAGTTCCTCTGGCGAACGCCAGCGGCAAGTTCCTCCGTCAGTGAGCGCAAACTCGGCAATCCGTCGCCCAACGCCGATACCAACGCCGATCCCACGATGACACCGTCGGCGTAGCGGCCGATCTCGGCGGCCTGTTCCCGCGACCGCACCCCCAAACCAACACCGACGGGTATGTCAGACACCGCCTTGACCCTCGCCACCAGATCGGGCGCAGCGTTCGACACAGCGTCGCGCGCGCCGGTCACCCCCATGGTCGACGCGGCATATACAAACCCGCGTGACGCCGCGACGGTGTTGGCCAGGCGTTCGGGTGTTGACGACGGCGCCACCAGAAAGATGCGGTCCAGCCCGTGTTCATCGGAGGCGGCAAGCCACTGTTGGGCCTCGTCGGGGATGAGGTCGGGAGTGATCAGCCCGTGCCCGCCGGCGGCCGCCAGATCCCGTGCGAATGCATCGACCCCGTACCGCAGCACCGGGTTCCAGTACGTCATCACAACGGCACGCCCGCCGGCCTTGCTTATCGATTCGACCGCGGTCAACGCGTCCCGGACTCGCACTCCCCCGCTCAGCGCCGCCTCGGTAGCCCGCTGGATAGTCGGGCCATCCATGCCCGGATCCGAGTAGGGAACGCCGACTTCGACTATGTCGCAACCTGATTCGACGAGCTCAGTCATCGCTCGCACCGATGTGTTCACGTCGGGGTAACCGGTGGGCAGATATCCGATCAACGCCGCGCGATTTTCTGCGCGGCACGAATCGAAAAGCGGTCCCAGCCTGCTGGCTTCGCGTTGTTCAACAGTCATGATCAAACCGACTTGTTCGCGCTGCCGCCAGGCGTCAGCAGACCGAACCATTTGGCGGCCGTTTCGACATCCTTGTCGCCCCGCCCCGACAAATTCACCACAATCACCGCACCCTTTCCCAGCTCACGACCCAGCTTGAGAGCACCGGCCACCGCATGGGCGGATTCGATGGCGGGGATGATGCCTTCCATCCGGCATAGCAGGCCGAATGCCTCCATCGCCTCGGAGTCGGTAATCGGCTGGTAAGTGACGCGCCCGATGTCCTTGAGCCAGGCATGTTCGGGGCCGACCCCGGGATAGTCCAGACCCGCTGAGATCGAATGGGATTCGATGGTTTGACCGTCTTCGTCCTGCAGCAAGTAGGAGCAGGAGCCCTGGAACGCTCCGGGCGAACCGCCGGCAAACGTCGCCGCGTGCCGACCCGTCTCGACGCCGTCGCCTGCCGCCTCAAATCCCACCAATCGAACATCGGGATCGTCGAGAAATGCATGAAAGATCCCGATTGCATTGGATCCTCCACCGACGCATGCCACGACCGCATCAGGCAGCTTGCCCGCCTGACCTTGGATCTGCACACGAGCCTCCATGCCGATGATCCGCTGAAAATCGCGAACCATGGTCGGGAAGGGATGGGGCCCAGCCGCGGTACCAAAGCAGTAGTAGGTGCGATCGGCGTTGGTGACCCAATCCCGGAATGCCTCATTGATGGCGTCTTTGAGGGTTTTTGAACCGGTTTCCACGGCGACGACCTCAGCGCCGAGCAACCGCATCCTGGCTACGTTGAGCGCCTGACGCGCGGTGTCAACGGCCCCCATGTAGATGACACATTCCAGGCCCAGCAGCGCACACGCGGTGGCCGTAGCCACACCATGCTGTCCGGCGCCGGTCTCGGCGATCACCCGGGTCTTCCCCATCCGGCGGGCCAGCAATGCCTGACCGAGCACATTGTTGATTTTGTGAGAGCCGGTGTGGTTTAGGTCTTCTCGCTTCAGGAAGATTCGAGCTGAGCCAGCGTGCTCGCTGAGCCTGGTGGCTTCGTACAGCGGCGACGGCCGACCGGCGTAGTGCGTTTGCAGCCGATCGAGCGTGTCCAGGAAGTCCTGGTTTACCCGCTCTTTCTCGTACGCGACGGTGACCTCTTCGATCACCGCCATGAGCGCCTCTGGGACGTAACGGCCACCGTAGGCGCCGAAATGCCCGCCTGAATCGGGATCGTGGGAGGTCCGTTCTGCAATCGCGGAACTGGTCCGCGGCAGGTCTGGGCGAGATAGGTCAGCCATCACCGAAGCTCAACGGGCACGGTTGTCATCCCCGGTTAGCGGGCTGGTTTTGGGCAGGACGGATGGGTGCCTGCGGTGACCAGATCAGCAACCGCCGCCCGTGGGTCACCACTCTTGACCAGCCCTTCGCCGACCAACACGGCGTCTGCGCCAGCACCGGCATACGCCAGCAGATCATTGGTGCCGCGCACGCCGGACTCGGCAATCCTGATCACGTTGCTGGGTAATCCCGAAGCGATTCGCGCGAAGCAGTCCCGGTCCACCTCCAAGGTGGTGAGATCGCGCGCATTGACGCCGATGACCTTGGCCCCAGCCTTCAATGCCCGGTCCGCCTCCTGCTCGGTGTGCACCTCGACAAGCGCGGTCATCCCCAGCGATTCGGTCCGGTCCAGCATGGACACCAGCGCTGACTGGTCCAATGCGGCGACAATGAGCAGCAACATGTCCGCACCGTGCGCCCGCGCCTCATGGATCTGATAGGGCTGAACCACAAAGTCTTTGCGCAATAGCGGAATAGAGACTGCCGCGCGCACCGCATCGAGATCGTCGAGCGAACCCTGAAAACGTCGGCCCTCGGTCAACACACTGATGATGCGCGCGCCGCCATCCTCATAGGCACGCGCCAGCTTGGCGGGGTCGGTGATGGGCGCCAACGAGCCAGCAGATGGGCTGGCACGCTTCACCTCGGCGATGACACCAATACCCGGCTGACGCAGGGCGGCCATCACGTCCAGTGGCGGCGGCGCCGCCGCGGCGGCGGCCTTGATCTCGGTCATGCCGACAAGCGCCTCGCGCGCGGCAACGTCGGCCCGGACTCCCTCGAGAATGGAGTCAAGCACTGTTGCCGGACTCATGCCTGTCGTTTCCTTCCGATTTAAACCAGGCTCTACAGCCGATTTACGACGACGTCCATGAAGGGTAGCGACCGTCGGCGCACCCTTGTTCACCGACCCTCGGTGTCTGGCTCAGGCGGCCGATCGGTAGGGTCCCGGCCCTCGTCCAGAGCATCCCAGATCGTGCGCTCCGACATGTCCAATTCCGCGCTCTTCGACGCCTTTTCCGTGGCTATAGCCGCGTCCTGGGCACGCGCCACGGAACGACGGGAAGCGGGCGACGCGTACTTTGTGGCGTTGTCGCCGAGTGATTCGACGATCGATGCCAAGCGCATCAACAACGCCGCGGCGGCCAGCGTGCACACGACAGCGCCCACCGCGAGTCCCGCCCCCACGTAGTGCCTCCCGCTACCCACCAACGTGATCACCGAGACTTGAGCGAGCTCGGCCCCACGCAGTGCGACATCGGGAATCACCCACAGACTGACACCGAGATATCCGACCGCGAGGCTCACCATCGCCAGCAAGGCCGCTAGCCCCCGCAGTGGCCAGCCACGCACTGCCAGCGCCGCGACCGCGGCGGCCAACATCAGAAGCGCCATGGGCAGCAGCGCGGTGGACCACGTCGCGCCCGACAGGGTCACCTCCTTGGGCGGGCCGAGTCCGTCGAATGACCGGATGACAACCCACCCCAACCGCGAAGCAATCCACAGCACGCCGGCCGAGATCACCAGCAACAACTGGGCGATCCCGATCATTAGTCGACTGTTCCGCCGCGCCCGGCGGTCATTCCCGGTATCAGTCACTGCACGCCGCATCCGGACGGGCCAGGGTCTCAGCGGCCGCAATCGCATTCAGTACCGCCCGCGCTTTGTTTCGCGCTTCGTTGTATTCGTAGGGCCCGTTGGAGTCGGCTACGACACCACCACCGGCTTGGACGTACGCCGTGCCGTTACGCATCAGCGCGGTGCGGATAGCGATTGCGAAATCAGCATTCCCGGCGAAATCGAGGTAGCCGACCACACCGCCGTACAAACCACGGCGAGTTTTCTCCATCTCTTCGATCAGCTCCATGGCCCGGACTTTGGGAGCACCAGACAGCGTCCCGGCCGGGAAGCACGCGGTCACCGCATCCAAAGCGCTGTGGCCCGCGTCGAGCAGACCTGTCACGGTGGAGACCAGGTGCATGACGTGGCTATAACGCTCGATGTGGCTGTAGTCCTCAACGCGAACCGTGCCCGGTATACACACCCGTCCAAGGTCGTTGCGCCCCAGATCGACCAGCATCAGGTGCTCAGCCAGTTCTTTCTGGTCGGCCAGCAACTCCTTCTCCAGGAGCTGATCCTCTTCGTCGGTCTCACCACGCCAGCGGGTTCCGGCGATCGGGTGAGTCGTTGCGCAGCCGTCATGAACGGTGACCAACGCCTCCGGGCTTGACCCAACAATCGAAAACTCAACCGAGCCATGGTCATTCGGAACCTGAATCAAGTACATGTAGGGACTCGGATTGGTGACCCGCAGGATTCGGTAGACGTCGATCGGGTCCACCATGGTGTCCATCTCAAAACGCTGCGACGGCACCACCTGAAAAGCTTCGCCGGCAGCAATCTCTTCCACCAGGTGCTCGACGATCGCGCCGTACTCCTCGACGGTGCGCTGAGCACGGTAGTGGGGCTCCGGTCGGCTAAAAGTGGCCACCGACGACGGCAAAGGCTGACTCAGGGCAGCGGTCATCACATCCAGCCGGGCGATGGCATCGTCATAGGCCCAATCGACTCGCTCGTCGGTGCCATCCCAATTCACCGCATTGGCGATCAGGGTGATCGTGCCTTCGTGGTGGTCGACCGCCGCCAAATCTGTGGCCAGCAACAACAGCATCTCGGGAAGATGCAAATCGTCCACGGCCAGGTTCGGCAGACGCTCGAGCCGGCGCACCATGTCGTAGGCGAAGAAGCCGACCATGCCGCCGGACAGCGGCGGAAGCCCCGGCATCACGCCCGTGGCAAGCACCTCCAAGGTGGACTGCAAGGCGCGCAGCGGGTCCCCACCGGTCGGAGCGCCCTCGGGCGCGGTACCCAGCCACACCGCTTCGCCGTCCCGCACGGTCAATGCTGTTGGCGCCCCGGCACCGATGAACGACCACCGCGACCACGACCGGCCATTCTCCGCCGACTCGAGTAAGAAAGTTCCCGGCCGGCCGTCAGCCAGCTTCCGGTACGCCGACAGCGGAGTTTCACTGTCGGCCAACACCTTGCGCGTGACGGGAACCACCCGATGTTCCGCGGCCAATGAGCGGAAATTTTCACGAGTAATCGTGGTTGCAAGGTCTGCGCGCATCGGCCTATCCAATCAGACGCGCAGTCCGGCCCGAGCGTAGCCTGACGGCCATGAAAATTGGTGACACCGTGGCCGACTTCGAGCTTCCCGATCAGACGGGAAAACAACGCAAGCTCAGCGCTCTACTTTCCGACGGGCCGGTGGTTCTATTCTTCTACCCCGCGGCGATGACCCCGGGGTGCACTAAGGAAGCCTGTCATTTCCGCGATTTGGCCGCCGAATTCACCGCAGTCGGCGCGAGCCGCGTCGGTATCAGCGCTGACTCCGTGCAAAAGCAGGCCAAGTTCGCCGACATGCAGCATTTCGACTATCCCCTGCTGTCAGATGCCGAAGGCACCGTCGCCGGCCAGTTCGGCGTCAAGCGCGGACTGCTCGGCAAATTGATGCCGGTCAAACGCACGACGTTTGTCATCGACACCGATCGCAAAGTTCTCAACGTGATCTCCAGCGAATTCAGCATGGACACCCACGCGGACAAGGCTCTAGAGACCCTCCGCGCCCGCGCATAACGCCCCGGCGACGCGCCCACGCTCTCAGGGGCTGACCGCAAGAAAGATGTATGCGACCAACACCACCAGATGCAGTTCGCCCTGTAGCCGCGCCGCCCGACCAGGCAAGACGGTGAGCGCACTGACGACAACGGTCAGCACCAACAGCACCAGCTGCAGAGCTCCCAGGCCCAGCAAGAGCGGGCCGCTAAGCCAGATGGAAGCCAGCGCGATGGTCGGAATGGTGAGACCGATGCTGGCCATTGCAGAGCCGTACGCCAGGTTCAGGCTGGACTGGAGCCTCCCCTGCCGCGCCGCGCGCCCGGCGGCAAGCGTCTCCGGCAGCAGCACCAGCGTTGCGATGATCACGCCGACGAAGGACTGCGGAAAACCAGCCGCCACCACCATCCGCTCGATGATGGGCGACTCCATTTTGGCCAGTCCGACCACGGCGACCAAGGCAACCAACAAAAGCGCAAGACTCGTCATCGCCGCCCGGGTACTCGGCGGATCGGCGTGCCGGTCATCGTCGACGGTGCCTTTTTGCGCCACCGGCAGGAAGAAGTCCCTATGGCGGACGGTTTGGGTGAAAACAAACAGCAGATAAAGGGCCAGCGAGGCGACCGCGGCAAAACCGAGCTGGCCAGGTGAAAACTCGGGACCCGGCTGACTAGTGGTGAACGTGGGCAGCACCAGGCTCAGGGTCGCCAAGGTAGTCACCGTGGCGAGCGCGGTGCCGCTGCCATGGGCGTTGAACGACGTCACGCCGTACCGCTGCGAACCAAGCAGCAATGACAGCCCAGCAATCCCATTAGTAGTGATCATCACCGCAGCAAACACGGTGTCGCGTGCCAGCGTGGCCGCCTGGTGCCCGCCAGAAGCCATCAGGGTGACAATCAGAGCCACTTCAATGACCGTTACCGCGACCGCGAGCACCAGTGAACCGAATGGCTCACCGACCCGGTGCGCGACAACCTCGGCGTGATGCACGGCGGCCAGCACCGCCCCTGCGAGCAGCACTGCTTCCAGCAGACCCACCACGGGGCCGATGTGCTGGCCCCAGGAAAGTACCAACGCGACAAGCGCAAGCAGCGGGGCCACCACGGTCCACGACAGGCGTTCCACATCAACTGCCATTGTCGCTGAGGGCTCCAAACAGCCGAGCCCCCCCCCCCCCCCCCCCCCCCCGCCGCCCCCAAGGCCGCTGGTCAACTCCGCAGCCTGTGTATTGTGCTGCGACGCGACACCCCCCGAGCATCGGGGCACCAACGTGATTGGTGAACTTCGAGATTGCTATCCGGCTTCTGTCCGGCAGCCACAGCCCCGGCCTGGGAGTCACCACTGCTCTGGGTAGTTTCCCGATGGCCCCCTCGGCGCGATCAGTAGCATGCTCACATGCCGACAAGCGCTGGCCACAGCGAAGGCCTCCAAGAAGGTGAGCTGTTCGCCGGGTACACCATCGTGCGCCGGTTAGGTGCGGGCGGAATGGGTGAGGTGTACCTGGCGCAGCACCCCCGACTGCCCCGGCGCGACGCACTCAAGATCCTGCCCGCCGAGTTCACCTCCAGCCAGGAGTTCCGTCAGCGCTTAAACCGTGAGGCCGACCTCGCCGCAACCTTGTACAACCAGCACATAGTCGGCATCCACGATCGCGGCGAATTCCACGGACAACTCTGGATCTCCATGGACTACGTGGAGGGAACCGACGCCGCTCGACTACTGAACACCCAGTACCCGACCGGAATGCCATATGCCGAGGTGGTGGAAATCATCGCGGCGGTGGCCGACGCGCTTGATTACGCCCATTCACAGGGCTTGCTCCACCGCGACGTAAAGCCGGCCAACATTCTGCTGGGCGAAGCCAATCACCGACGCCGAATCGTGCTTGCCGATTTTGGGATCGCTCGCGAAGTCGGCGCGATCAGTGGGCTGACCGCGACCAATATGTTGATGGGAACCACCGCATACTGCGCCCCCGAACAATTGCAGGGCGCGCCTCTGGATGGACGCGCCGATCAGTATGCACTCGGCTGCACCGCGTTTCACCTGCTGGCCGGTTCTGCCCCATTCCAACACACCAATCCGGCGGTGATCATCACCCAGCATCTGTCCGCACCACCGCCACTAATCAGTGCGCGCCGCCCCGAATTGGCGCATCTCGATGGCGTCATTGCCAGAGCTCTGGCCAAGAACCCCGCAGAGCGTTATCCCACGTGCTCGGATTTCGCGGCCGCGCTGGCGGGTCAGCACCCTTTAGCCCCACCAATCGCGCCGAACCCCGTCGCATTCGGGTCCGCGCCGACACAGGTGATCGCGACACCATCTGCAGCGGCACCGACCGCACACGGGAGGCGAATCAAGCCCGCGACCCTGATTGCCGGGCTGGTCGCCGTCGCATTGGTCGCGGTCGCGGCGGTACTCGGTATTCAGCTGTTGAGCGACCGATCCAGCAGTGCGGATCGCGGTGCCGCATCCTCATCGGCACCCCCGGGCGTCGGCGCGACACCGCCGTCAAAGCCAACCCTTCAGTTGTCTGACCACGTCACCGACCAGTCGGCGGTATTGACTCCGGCCGAGCGCGTGGTCATCGCGCGAGCGGTCACCAAGCTCTACAACCAGCGCGGCATCGGCCTCTGGGTGGTCTACGTCAAGGATTTCGGCGGCCTCACGCCGGCGAAGTGGGTCGAGAACACCATGCGCGCCAACGGCTTTGCCGACACTGAGGCGATGCTCGCGGTGGCCACCGAGACGCCGGAATTCTCCTTCCGGGTCCCGGCCGCGGTCAGTTCCGGACGGGTGGTTGCTATCGAGGTGATCCGCCGTCAGCGCATCGAACCGGCCGTGTCCCAGCGCGAATGGACTCGCGCGGCGCTGGCCGCAGCCGAAGGCCACGCCAACCTTTCCCCCTAGCTACTTCAGCCGAAAAAGCGCGCGCGTGTGGGTTGCGGGCTTCGGCCGACGTTTTCCAGCCGAGTGTCTTTCTGGGCCTGATGTTGTGGGCGTGAGCGACTGCTTCGATGTCTTCAGCGGACCATCGGGATAGATCGGAGCCTTCGGGAAGTACTGGCGCAGTGCGCCATTGGTGTTCGGTTAGCGCCACACCCTCACCGTCGTCAGTGATCCCGCTGCGCCAGAACGTCACTGTCGCCGGCATCGGCTGGCATGGCACCGATCACGCCGTCACCGCCATCGTTCAACGCACTTTGATGGCGGCCCCACACGAAGTAGAACACCAGCACCACCGAGACCCATATGGAGAACGCCAACCAGGTGTACCAGGGCAGGTTGAACAGGATGTACCCACACGCCAGGACCGACAACACCGGTGTCACGGGGTAGAGGGGCACCTTGAATCCACGCGGGAGATCGGGTTCACGCACCCGCAGGATGACGACGCCGACGGACACGACGATGAACGCGACCAGGGTGCCGATGGACACCACGTCCGCCAGATAGCTCAGCGGGACGAAGCCGGCAAGAATGCAGATCACCACCGCGACGATGATGGTGTTGTACACCGGTGTCATGTTGGGTGGGCGAACCTTGGCGAACACTGAGGGCAGAAGACCGTCTCGGCCCATGGCGAACAGGATTCGAGTCTGGCCGTACAGGACCACAAGTGTGACCGAGAATATGGAGATCACTGCGCCGGCCGCCAAGACCGAGCCCCAGTAGTGGCCTGAGACGACTCTGTCGAGGACGGTGGCCAGGCCAGCTTGCTGGCCCTCGAAATCCCGCCAGGGCTGCGCGCCCAGTGCGGCCACGGTAACCACCACGTAGACCGTTGTCACGGTCACCAACGCGGCCATGATCGCCAAAGGCATGGTCTTCTGCGGATTCTTGACTTCGTCACCGGCGGTGGACACCGCATCCAGGCCGATGTACGAGAAGAAGATCGTGCCTGCCGCCGCGCCGATTCCGGCGACACCGAAGGGCGCGAACTCAGCGAACCGATCGGCGTCGAAGGCCGTTAAGGCGATGACGGCGAACATCACCAGAACGCTCAGCTTGATCAGTACCATGATGGTGTTGACCTTCGCCGACTCGCTGGCTCCGCGGATGAGAAGGACGGCGCACAACCCGACCAATACGACAGCGGGAAGGTTGATGATTCCCGGGGATGCGTCACCCCACGGCGCAGCGGAAAGCGCCTGGGGCAGATGATGGCCGAAGAAATTGTCAAGCAGCTTGTTGACGTACTGGCTCCAACCCGCCGCAACCGCGGCGGTGGACACGCCGTATTCGAACAGCAGGCAGGCCGCCACACCCATTGCGACCAGCTCGCCGAGAGTGGTGTCGGCGTAGGAGTAGGTTGACCCCGAAACCGTTACGGCTGAGGCGAGTTCGGCATAACAGACCGCGGCAAGTCCTGCCGCGATTCCGGCGATCACAAATGAGGCAACAACCCCAGGACCGGCTTCTGGAACCGCCTCGGACAGCACGAAGAAGATGCCTGTGCCGACGGTGGCACCTACCCCGAACAGCGTGAGTTGGAACGTGCCGATACTGCGTTTCAGTTGATCGGAGGCGCCGTGAGCCACGGGCGCCCCGATCACGGGCCGTCGGCGCAGCATCTGCTGGATCAGGCCGATTGTCGGGGCCGCCATGCGCTCCTCCTTGATTGGGTCCAAGCTGATTGTCGGCCCTAACCGCTACGCTTGCCTGTCGAACGATTGCGCTCAACCCACCCGCGAAGGCCCGACTAATTGAAACAGTCGAATGGAATGGTTCGTGGGCTAACCCAGTTAAGCCGCGCAGCAGGACCGGCGGTTCCTGCGATGAAATCTGCCGCCGCCATGCCGATGGCAAGACTCGCGCAGGCAATACACAAGAATGCGCGGGGGCCACGATGTCGGGATTTCCGAGCGAAAACTAGCGAGCACGTTTGATCGGCGTTATCGATCCAGATACCGCAATAATCGCTGTAGCGGCCTGCCAGTGGTAGCGCGGGAATACCGCCACACTGTGCCCCAGACTCTCCGGGCGGCGACCACCGGGCCAACACTCGGCCCCGGTGCGGTCGGGTTGCCGGCGTTGGCCGGTCACCCTCTCCCCTCACCCATAAGGAGCCAGGTTCCTCGTGATGCTCCGGTTCTGCGGATGAGCGTTCCGCATGTTGGACTATGCTCCACTGCGTTGCGCGGCTCTGTCTGACCGCGTTCTCGTGTGCAGACACCCGACGCTTGATGAGGATGCCCCATTGAATATCGATTCCATTTCGGTCTATGTCGGTCCGAACGTTCATGCGCTGGAGGCGGTAATCCGGCTTCAAGTGGACGTCAAGCCGAGCTATGCGGAGACCCTCAGGGGCCTGGGGGCGGGCGTGATCGACAGACTGGCAGCGGTGTTGCCGGGGCTTGCGCTCGAACATGCCGAGTGGGTTGCCGCATTGCACGCCGGCGCGGGGCTTTCCATCGGCGATCTGGTCGCAAGGCTGGCTTTGGCGCTCGAGCATGCCGCTGGCATTGACGGCACACTGGCGTGGTCGAGATCGACGGACGATCCCGATATCGTCGAGGTGTTCTACAGCTATGGCAATGAAGACATCGGTATCGAGGCCGGCGAGGTTGCCTGCGACATGCTCGCGGCCATTGCCCGCGCCGACTCCGATGATCAAGAGGCTCCCGACCTCGACAAGAACGTCGAGGATTTCCTGACCTATGCCGACAGGCGTTCGCTGGGGCCCTCGGCCATGGAATTGGTGCGTACGGCCCAGGCCCGCGACATTCCGGTCTACCGGCTCAACGACGCCAGCCTGATCCAGATCGGCCAGGGCAAGTACCAGCAGCGGATTGAGGCGGCGCTGACGTCGAAAACCTCGCATATCGCCGTCGAAATCGCCTCTGACAAGAATCTCGCCAATAACCTCCTTGCCGATCTCGGTCTGCCCGCCCCGAGGCAGAAGCTGGTCTACAGCGTGGACGAGGCAGTGGGGGCGGCCGAACGCATCGGCTATCCCGTGGTTATCAAGCCGCTCGACGGCAATCATGGCCGGGGCGTCACCGTCAACATCACGTCCGAGGACGGCATCGCCGAGGCCTTCGAGACCGCCGATGCCGAGGGATCGGCGGTGTTGGTGGGACCATGCTGCGCGGCGACGACCACCGGCTTCTGGTGGTCAATGGCCAGCTCGCCGCCGCCGCGCGCCGGGTGCCGGGTCATGTGAAGGGCGACGGGCGCCACACCATTGCCGAGCTGGTGAATATCGTCAATCAGGACCCTCGCCGTGGCGTCGGGCATGAAAACGTGCTGACCCGGCTCGAACTCGATGACCAGGCGACGCGCTTGCTCGAGGAAAAGGGCTACACCGCAGAGACGGTCCCCGCCGAGGGCGAGGAAGTGTATCTGCGCAAGACCGCAAATATTTCGACGGGCGGCACGGCGGTGGATGTCACCGACACGATCCATCCCGACAACAAGCTGATGGCCGAGCGGGCGATCCGGGCGATCGGGCTCGATGTCGGCGCCGTAGATTTCCTGACCACCGATATCACTAAGAGCTATCGCGAGACCGGCGGCGGCATCTGCGAGATCAATGCGGGACCAGGCCTGCGCATGCACATCGCGCCCTCCGAGGGCACGCCGCGCGACGTGGGCGGAGCGATCATGGACATGCTCTTCCCGCCCGGAACCCAGGCGCGCGTTCCCATCGCCGCCTTGACCGGAACGAACGGCAAGACCACGTGCTCGCGCATGCTGGCGCACATCCTGAAAATGGCGGGTCATGTCGTGGGGCAGACCTCGACCGACGCCGTGCTGATCGACGGCAACGTGACCGTCAAAGGCGACATGACCGGGCCCGTCTCCGCCAAGATGGTGCTGCGGGATCCCTCGGTCGACATCGCAGTCCTGGAGACGGCGCGCGGCGGCATCGTCCGCTCCGGCCTGGGCTACAACTTTTGCGATGTAGGCGCGGTGCTGAACGTCGCGTCCGATCATCTGGGGCTTGGCGGCGTCGACACGCTGGATGACCTTGCCCGGGTGAAACGCGTCGTCGCCGAAGTCACGCGCGGCACGGTGGTGCGGAACGCCGACGACGAGCAGACACTGAAAATGGCGGCCTTCTCGCCCGCCAGGCAGGTCATGTATGTGACGCGCAACCCGGAACATGAACTGGTGCGCGAACATATCCGGCTCGGCAAGCTTGCGGTCGTACTCGAGCAGGGCGTGAACGGCGACCAGATCGTGATCTACGACAACGGCACCCAAATGCCACTGATGTGGACCCAGCTCATCCCGGCGACTCTGGAGGGCAAGGCACTACACAACGTCGAAAACGCCATGTTCGCCACCGGCATGGCCTATGCGCTCGGCAAGACACTGGATCAGATCAGCGCCGGATTGCGCACCTTCGACAACAGCTTCTTCCAGAGTCCAGGCCGGATGAATGTCTTCGATGAACACGGATTCCGGGTGATCCTCGACTACGGGCACAACGAGGCGGCGGTGGGGGCCATGGTCGACCTGGTCGACCGGCTCAAGCCGCGCGGGCGCCGGATCGTCGGCCTCACCTGCCCGGGCGACCGGCGCGACGAGGACGCGACGGCGATTGCGGCGAAGGTCGCCGGCCATTTCGACACCTATATCTGCCACCGCGACGACAATCTGCGCGATCGCGAGCCAGACGAAGTGCCCGAGCTGTTGCGCGACGCCCTGATCGCCGAGGGCGTCGCGCCCGACGCGATCAGCATCATCGGAGAGGAAGAAAAGGCCCTCGACGCGGCGCTCGAGCAGGCGCAGCCCGACGATTTGGTGCTGTACTTCTGCGAGGCGATAACGCGCTGTTGGAAGCAGATCATCCACTTCACCCCGAAATTCACCGCGCCCGAACCGGAGTCCGTCGCAAAGCGTCTGGCAACGTCCATATTCGACGTTCCCGATGGCTTCGCTCTCACGTCGGATGATCGAGGTGTGCTGATCGTTCCGGCGAAATGACACGGCAGCTCAGCAGAATCTCACTCACTGACCGTGGGAGCGCCACCCCGAAACTGGCGATCATCGGCGGCCGACTGGAGGACGACAATGCCGCCGTCTATCACGAGATGCACCGTCTGGCAGGCGGAAGGATCGTCGTCTTCCCGACGGCTTCGTCGGTGCCTGATGAGGTCGGAGCCGAAGCGGTCGGTGTGTTTCGCGCCTATGGTTTCGATGCCGCCCTGGCCGGGGTTTACGGCGCCGGGGCGGCGGCGGCCGCGCAGGACACGGCGATCACCGATCTCGTCGAGGACTATGGCAGCGTCTATTTCACCGGCGGCGACCAGGCCCTGATCACCGGGGCGCTGGCGCCGAAGGGCACGGAAAGCCGGGTGCTGAAGGCGATCCGCACAGCGCAGCTCAACGGTGCGATGGTCGCCGGGTCGAGTGCTGGGGCCGCCATGATGTCCGATGTGATGATTTCCGGCGGCACATCGCTGGAAGCTGCGACCTACGGTGTCGTCGATGACCCGGACGAGCCCGGAATGCTGCTGGAGCCGGGGCTCGGCTTCTTTCCCTGGGGCATGGTCGACCAGCATTTCATCAAACGCGGCCGATTCGGCCGGTTGGTCGTCGGCATGCAGGCGTCCGGCGCCAAGCGCGGCTTCGGCATAGACGAAAACACCGCGTTGTTCATCGAGGGCACGAGTGCGCGGGTGATCGGCGAATATGGCGTCTTCGTGCTCCATCTCCAGGAGGCGAAAGTCGATCGCCGCCGCAAGCTGATCGAAAACATCGGTTTCAGCTATGCCGACGACGGTGACAGCTATGACCTGGAAACGGGTGAGGTCCTCCCCGGTCCGAGCAAGCGGCCGGTGCCCCAGCGCGACATCACCTACCGGGCCCCCGCCCGCTCGCTTCGCAACGTCTTCGCCACCTATACCCTCTACGACCTCACGGCGCGGCTGGTGTTGGGGGACCCCGAGGCCTATCCGGCGGATCGGGCGCGCGCGATAGAGCCCAAGGCGGGTGCCGCCACCAGCGTCGAAATATCCCGCCAGGGCGGCCGTGCGGCCGCCTACATTCCCGGAGCCGGGCGTGATTTCCGCATGACGGCGGTGGATTTTCGGGCCAGCATGCGCACCCGCCAGCTCAATGCGGCGCAACTGGCGGAGAACCGGTGGGCGGCGCTGTCCCGCGACTACGGTATGAAGTCGGGGCAGCAGGCGCGCATGATGATGCTGGGCTCGGCGCCACTCGACCGCGGCAGTCCGCTGCTTGCGGAACTGGCGGCGCAGTGTGAGGGGCCGGTCGGTGTGCTTGCCGCCGCGTCCGCCGAGCCCAACGCGGCCGCGCGCGAGTACATCGGCGCCTTGCGCGGCCACGGCGTCGAGGCCACCGATCTGCGCGTCACCATCGACAATGTTGATCGCCGGATGCGCGAGGAAGCGTTGGTCGAGCAGATCGCCGCCCTGCGCACCATCATCCTGACCGGCGGTAACCAGATCAGGCTGGTGGAATCCTTGCTCTACCCAGGGCTCCGGCGTTGTTGATTAGCAGGCTTGTGAGCTGGGGAATTGTGGATTGAGGAGGTCTAGGCGGCGGTTGGCGGTCAAAGCGGTGATCCGGCAGGCTTCGGCGATGTTGTCGGCGCCGTTGAGGCGGTGCAGATTGATCGCGGTGTTGCGTAGCGTTGCTAGGACCTGTGCGCCGTTTCCGGTATGTGCCCTTTGACGGTCTTCGTCGAAGGTGACGTCGCGTATCCAGTGCAGGCTGTTCTCGATTCCCCAGTGTTGACGCATCCAGGTCATGATCGCGGTAGGGCGGGCGTGCTCGAACGGCAGGCTGCAGATGGCATAGACCACCTCCACGCTGCGCTGGTCGGTGGCGGTGATCAAGCGTTCACGAGTGATCCGGATGATTTGTTTTGCGTAGGGGAAGCCGATTCCTCGTGCAGCGGTGATGATTTGCAGGGTGCGGGTCTCGACACGGCCGTGGCCGCGGGAGTCGTCGGTAGCGGCTGCGGGCACCTCGGCCCAGGGCAGCGCGGTGATACGCGCAAGTATTTTGGCTTGGTTGGACTTGACGATCAACAGGTAGTGCGACTTCAAGGTGGCGCAGATCAACTTCGCGGTGACGACCTGGGTATGCATCGCATCCACGGTGACCAGCCACCGCAAGCTACCCGGCAGCAGCGTGAGCAGGGCACGTACGCAGGGAATTTCATTGCTTTTCTCGGCGACAGCGAGTTGACCGAGCACCAATCGGGCACGGTGGGCGAACACCGACACGAGATGCGTGGCTGTCGCTTTGGCGCGTAAAGCACCACGCAGCATCTTGCCGTCCAACGCGATCGGCACCAATCCGCTGGGGTCGCTGCTGGCCACGTGTGCAGTGAAGTAACTGCCCATCCTGGCGTTGAGGTCGGCGGGGTCTAGCCGAGACAAAACAGCGCGGAAGGTCTTCTCACTGGGCCGCCGGAACCGGACCCCTAATTGGGCCAACACATCATCGGGAGCGGTGGCCGCCCATGTGGCAAAACCAGCATAGCCGCGCATCCCCGCGGCAGTGGCCAGAACCGCGATCGCCAACAAAGCCATCAGCGAATACCTCCGACCGCGTGGGTCCCTCGGGTCTGGCACCGAGGCCAACACATCGAAAAACTCCGATCCGATGAGCTCGCTGCGCTCACCAGGACTCCAGCGGTCGAACACCTCTGGAACCGACGACACAGGCAATACTGAAACGGTAGGCACGGGCAACTCCAGACCAACGACGAACAGTAACCAACTCGATCGTTCTCCAGATAGCCCGTGCCTACACTCCGGCCCCAATAGCGCGGCACCAAAGATCATCAACCCAGCTCACAAGCCTGCTAATCAACAACGCCGGAGCCCTGTTGCTCTACCGTGGCGATGTCACGCCGCTGCTGACCGCCATTGCGCGGGCGCGGGCCGCCGGCGCCATGATCGTCGGGGTCGGCGGTGCCGCCTCGGCGCTGTCCGGTTTCCTGATCGGAGGCGGCACGTCCTACGAGGCGCTGCGCTTCGGCATCGCCTCGGATATGGGACGGCACGGATTGGTGATCCAGGAAGGGTTGGGGTTTTTCGGCGCCGCCATCGTCGACCAGAAACTGTCGTCCTCGCTTCGTCTCGGCCGCCTCGCCGTCGCCTGCGCCGAGGAAAGCGTGCGCTTCGGACTCGGTCTTCTCGAAGACAGCGGGGTCATCGCCAACCACGACAACACCCAACTCACCGCGATCGGCGCGCGGCGCCGTCCTGGTCGAGCTC
Source organism: Mycobacterium ulcerans subsp. shinshuense (assembly GCF_002355775.1). Classification (NCBI taxonomy): domain Bacteria; kingdom Bacillati; phylum Actinomycetota; class Actinomycetes; order Mycobacteriales; family Mycobacteriaceae; genus Mycobacterium; species Mycobacterium ulcerans. Next base: position 3,217,636 of record NZ_AP017624.1, read on the forward strand.
GATCCGCTCAAGACCGAGCTGGCTGGGGACGATTTCATCGCACCCGACACCAAGCTGTGTTTTGCCGGTCCAGGGGATGTCATCGATATGGTGACCGGGACCGTCACCCGGGCGGCGCCGGCCACCGCGTCCGCCGCCGCGCTGGACACGCTGGTGGACGCACTGATCAAGGATTGCGTTGGCGATGCCGGCCCGGTAACCGCGCCCGGTGCCACACACGAAGCGCATATTGCCTTGCGCTATCGCTCACACGATGATGGCACCGGCCATCTCGATATCGAAAGCATCCGTGATCGGCACGGATGAAAATCAATAGAAAGGACAGACATGTATTTCGATGGGACCACCCTGACCACACTGCTTTCCGATACGGAGAAAGCGGCTGCAAACGCCCCCGTCATTGCCGCCGCAGGGCCGCGCTACACCTCGGCGCTCGCCGTCATCGAGGCCGCCATGGAGCTGCCGGAATTGGGTGAGGCCGGCGTGACGAACTTTCTCGATGTGCAGGGAATCGAACTGCGCGACATGCCCCCCGGTCATCGTTTGATCGCAGGGGCGCTGGCGACGGAAGGCAAGCTGAACGATCGCCTGCATGCCGCCTGCGCGGCCTATTTCGAGACAGAGGTGTTCGTGCTTCCGACCGGTGAGCCGGCTGCTCCGCCGACGGAGTGAGAACGTGCTGCGCCAGACCCACGAACTGCCGGGCTCGCCACATCGACTCACTGTGCTCAGCTTCGGTGCGGCGGGTACGGGCAGGAAAGCCTATTTGCAGGCCGGCCTGCATGCCGACGAGTTGCCCGGCATGCTGGTCTTGCGCATTCTGGCCGGGCATCTGGCCGAAGCGGAAGCTCGCGGCGCGGTCCATGGTGAAATCCTGCTGGTGCCGCAGGCAAACCCGATCGGCCTGACACAGACCGAAACCAGCTTCCTGTTCGGTCGGCTCGAAAGCGGCACCGGGGAAAACTTCAACCGGAACTATGCCGATCTGTCAGACCTTCCAAGCCTGTCGCTGGGACCGGACGCGGCGGCGAACGTCGAAACGATCCGGGCCGCGATGTCCGCGCGGCTTGCGGCGATGCCCCCGGATGGAGCCTTGGCGCAGCTGCGCCACAGATTGCTGACGCTCGCCCATGACGCCGACCTCGTGCTCGATCTTCACGCCGACAACGAGGCTGAGCCGCACATGTATGTCGGCCCGGCGCTATGGCCGGCGGCCAAGGACATCGCCGCCGCGATCGATGCGCGAGCAGTGCTTCTGGCAGAGGTGTCGGGCGGTCGCCCCTTCGATGAGGCCTGCGCCGGTCCGTGGTGGGCGCTGGCCGCGAACCATCCCGGTCTGCCCATTCCGCCGGCCTGCCTGGCCGCCACGCTGGAAATGGGCCGCAATGACGATGTCGATCCCGAACGTGCCGCCGATCAAGCCATGGCGCTGCTGCGCATGTTGGCCGGACGCGGCTTTGTCGATGGGCCGGGCGGGCAGCCGGCTTTGTCCTGCCGCGCCACGGCGTTGACGGCCATGGCGCAGCTGCGCTCGCCGGTCACGGGGCTCGTCGCCTATCGCCGCCGGCTGGGAGATCTGGTCCGCAAGGGCGATCTCGTCGCCACGGTGATCGATCCGCTTGGCGAGGAGACGGAATTGCGGGCCGAGACCGACGGGCGGCTCTTTGCTCGCCATAGCCAGCCTTATGCCTGGCCGGGACGGGTGATCGGCAAGATCGCGGGCGAGATTCCGCTGGAGGGTAGAAAGGGCAATTTACTTTCGGATTGATGCAGGTCGCGCGGAATGTGTCGCGGCAGCCCGATCCGGCGGGCCTTCACTTCCCGTGCGTCACTTCACTGTTCGTCGGAAGGCTGGCCGCTGCTGTTTCGGCTCGGCGGCACCTTCCCCGTTCAAAGCAGCACGGTGGCGTCGAAGCAGGTGTGGTCACCCGTGTGGCAGGCCCCACCCACCTGATCGACGGTGAGCAGCACCGTGTCACCGTCGCAGTCCAGCCGCACGGAGTGCACATACTGGGTGTGTCCAGAGGTCGCTCCCTTGACCCACTGTTCGCCGCGAGATCTCGAATAGTAGGTTGCTTCACGGGTTTTCAAGGTTCGATCCAAAGCATCGTCATCCATCCAGGCGACCATCAACACGTCCCCGCTGCCACGCTCCTGGACCACGGCGGTGAACAATCCGTCGGCGTTGCGCTTCAGGCGGGCGGCGACGTTTGGGTCAAGAGTCATCGCACGGTGATCCCTTCTGCGGCCATCGCGGCCTTGACCTGGCCGATCGTCAGCTCCCGGAAGTGAAAGACACTGGCCGCCAATACCGCGTCAGCGCCGGCGGCAACAGCGGGAGCAAAATGGTCCACGTTCCCGGCGCCGCCGCTGGCGATCACCGGAACCGTGACCGCCGCGCGAACCGCGCGCAACATTGCCAGGTCGAATCCCGCCTTGGTGCCGTCAGCATCCATGGAATTCAACAAGATCTCCCCTACTCCAAGGTCGGCGCCGCGGGCGGCCCATTCCACGGCATCCATACCGGTGCCGCGGCGGCCGCCGTGAGTAGTGACCTCCCAGCCCGAAGGTGTCGGGGCTGAGCCAACCGGCACCTTGCGCGCATCCACGGACAACACGATGCATTGGGACCCGAATTGCGTTGCCATGTCGGCCAGCAGGTCAGGGCGAGCGATCGCGGCCGTGTTCACCGAAACCTTGTCGGCCCCCGCACGTAGCAATAGATCGACATCAGCCACGGTACGCACCCCGCCGCCAACCGTGAGCGGAATGAACACTTGCTCCGCGGTGTGGCGCACCACTTCCAACATGGTGGCCCTGCCCGACGACGACGCGGTGACGTCGAGAAAGGTAAGTTCGTCGGCTCCCTCGGCGTCATATGCGGCCGCAAGCTCCACAGGATCGCCCGCATCCCGCAGATTCTCGAAATTGACCCCCTTGACCACCCGTCCGGCGTCAACATCCAGGCACGGGATGACGCGCACCGCAAGGCCGGTATCCGTGTACATATCAGTAGTCCTCCGGGTCGCCTGTCTTACGCACGATCTCAAGGATCTCTTCGTGGACTCCCGGCGCCGCGGCCAGCACCGAACGCGAGGTTGGGGTCCACGGATCACCGGTCAAGGTCGTGACGGTGCCTCCCGCGGCCCGCACCTGCGCGACTCCCGCAGCATGATCCCAAACCTGACCACCGAAACTAATTGCACCGCCTAGGATCCCGTCGGCTACATAAACAAGGTCGATGCCGGTGGACCCATGGATACGCAACCGCGACGACACCCGGCTGAGGTTCTCCAGCACCGCAAGCCGATAACGCCCCGGAAAACGGCCCCGGGAGTCGGCGCTGAATGTGCCTACACCCATGAGGCTCTCCGACAACTTCGCGGGAGCCAGCGATGCCTGCGGGAGGCCATTTCTCAGCAACGGGCCACCTGCCACCGCGGTGTAGCGCTCGCCGATGAACGGTAACCAGGTCAGGCCGGCCACCGGTTCACCCTCGTGCAGCAGGCCCAGCAATATGGCGGCCATCGGCGAGCCGGCGGCATAGTTGAAAGTGCCGTCGACCGGGTCGAGCACCCAAACCCAGGGCGAATCCACATCGGTACCACCGAATTCTTCGCCGTGTACCCCGATTCCGGTAGCAGCTTCCAGCGCCGCAACGACTTGTCGCTCAATCGCGAGATCCACCTCTGTGGCAAAGTCGTTGCCCTTCTTGGGAACTGCCGAATCGGCACGGTGGCCGCCGAGGAACCTCGGCACCGCGGCATCCAAAATTGCCGACGCCTGCTCAACCAAGGTGACCAACCGTGCAGCCAAATCCATTGCGGTCTACTCCCGTACCGCGGTCAGCGCCTGCGGCAAGGTGAACCTTCCGGCGTAGAGCGCTTTACCCACGATGGCACCCTCGACCCCCTGGCCCGTCAGGGTTGCGATCGCACGTAAGTCATCCAGGCTGGAAACACCGCCGGATGCGATCACCGGCGCCTCGGTACGACCGGCCACACCTGCCAGCAGTTCGAGATTGGGGCCTGCCAACGTGCCATCTTTGGTCACGTCGGTGACGACGTAGCGTGAACATCCTTCGCTATTCAGGCGCTGCAGCACCTCCCACAGATCACCGCCGTCGGTTTCCCACCCCCGGCCGCGCAGTCGATGCTTGCCGTCCACGATTTGGACGTCGAGTCCGACCGCCACCTTCTCACCATGCTCGGCGATCATCCGGGCGCACCATTGTGGGTTTTCCAGCGCCGCGGTACCCAGGTTCACCCTGGCGCAACCGGTTGCCAGTGCCGCGGCCAGCGAGTCGTCGTCGCGAATACCCCCGGATAGCTCTACCGCAACGTCGAGTTTGCCCACCACCTCCGCGAGTAGTTCGCGGTTGCTCCCTCTGCCGAATGCGGCGTCGAGGTCGACCAGGTGAATCCACTCCGCACCGTCGCGCTGCCAACCCAGCGCGGCATCCAGCGCCGAACCGTATTCCGTTTCACTGCCGGCCTTGCCTTGGACCAATCGCACGGCGCGACCCTCGACCACGTCGACAGCGGGCAACAATATCAATGGCACAGTCTCTTCCTTCACAAGTTTTCTACCCAGTTGCTCAGTACGGCCGCACCGGCGTCCCCGCTCTTCTCCGGGTGGAACTGGGTTGCGGCCAGCGGGCCATCCTCGACCGCGGCAAGGAAAGACACCTGATGGGTGGCCCATGTCAATCGGGCTCCGGACGACCCTTCCCAGCGCTGCGCGGCATAGGAGTGCACGAAATAAAACCGGGCCTTGGGCTCCAGGCCTTTGAACAGCACACTGTCCGCGGGAGCGGTCACGACGTTCCAGCCCATGTGCGGGATCACCGGGGCGTCCAGCCGGGTAACGGCACCCGGCCACAGGCCACACCCCTGAGTTTCCACCCCGAACTCCACCCCGCGGGCGAACAGAATCTGCATGCCGACGCAGACTCCGAGCACCGGGCGCCCCGCGGCAACCCGCGCGGCGATGATGCGTTCACCGCCGATCTTGCGCAGACCGGTCATACAAGCCTCGAACGCGCCAACCCCCGGCACCACCAGTCCGTCCGCGGCCATCGCAGCCTTCTCGTCGGCGGTCACGACGGTGTCGGCACCAACCCGCTGCAAGGCGCGCTGCGCCGACCGCAGATTGCCGGAACCGTAGTCGAGCACGACCACCGATTTTGGCCGCGGCGTGCCACTCATAGAACGCCTTTGGTGGACGGCACGCCCGATACCCGAGGATCCGGCTCGACGGCTTGGCGCAACGCCCGGGCAACAGCCTTGTACTGCGCTTCAGTGATGTGGTGTGGATCGCGACCGTAGAGCACCCGAACGTGCAGCGCGATCCGGGCATTCATGGCCAGCGACTCGAACACGTGCCGGTTGATCACGGTGTGGTAAGGCACCGAATTCCCGGCAATAGTGGTGTGCTGCAGGTGATCCGGCTCTCCGGTGTGCACACAGTACGGGCGCCCGGACACGTCCACCGCGGCGTGGGCCAGTGTCTCGTCCATCGGAATGAAGGCGTCTCCGAACCGCCGGATGCCTTTCTTGTCACCCAGGGCCTGCCCGAGCGCCTGGCCCAGCGCAATCGCGGTGTCCTCGACGGTGTGATGCGCCTCGATCTCAACATCGCCCTTGGTACGCACCGTCAGATCAAAGCTGGCGTGACTGCCCAGCGCCGTGAGCATGTGGTCGAAGAACGGCACACCGGTGTCGACGTCGACTTGTCCGGTGCCATCCAGATCCAGGTCGATGACGATGTCGGATTCGCGGGTGCGCCGCTCGATGCGCGCCCGACGGACGGCGGTGCCTGTTTCGGTGGCTATCATGGTGCTCCTACGGGGCTTGCTGCAGCTGGGGCCAGGTCGGTGGCAGCGATCCGCGCACTCGCCCGCAGAAACGCATCGTTTTCGTCGGCCAGCCCGGTAGTTGCCCGCAAGTAGCCGGGTATCCCAACGTCACGGATCAAGACACCCTGGTCGAGGTATCGCTGCCAGGCGGCCGGCGCATCGGCGAATTCGCCGAACAACACAAAGTTGGCATCGCTTGGTATCACCCTAAAGCCCATGCCGGCCAACTTTTTTGACACACGCTCACGCTCGGCGATCAACGTCGCGACACTGCCCAGGGTGTCCTGGGCGTGCCGTAGCGCGGCTCGCGCTGCCACCTGAGTTACCGACGACAAGTGGTAAGGCAGCCTCACCAGTAGTAAGGCATCAATCAATGCCGGCGTAGCCACCAGGTAGCCGAGCCGCCCGCCGGCGAACGCGAACGCCTTGCTCATGGTGCGGGTGACGACCAGCCGGGTCGGGTACTCCTCGATCAATCCCACCGCGCTGGGCTGCGAGGAAAACTCGCCGTAGGCCTCGTCGACAATCAGAATGCCCGGGACCACGTCGAGCAGCCTGCGCAGTTCCGTCAGCGAAACGCTCTGTCCAGTGGGGTTGTTGGGACTGGTAATGAATACGACATCCGGTCTGCGGTCGGACACGACGGCGATGGCAGCGTCGATGTCAAGGCCAAAGCCATCGGCCCTGGCTGTCTCGACCCATTCCGTGTGAGTGCCGTCGGAGATGATCGGGTGCATCGAGTACGAGGGGACGAAACCGATGGCGGTGCGGCCCGGCCCGCCGAATGCCTGCAGAAGTTGCTGCAGAATCTCGTTGGAACCGTTTGCGGCCCAGACGTTCTCGAAGCCGATGCGGGTACCGGTCTGGGCGGTCAGGTAATTAGCGAGGTCGGTACGCAGGGCCACGGCGTCGCGGTCGGGATAACGGTGCAAGTCGACCGCCGCCTCCCCCACCGAACGCACCACATCGTCAACGAGCGCCTGAGTGGGCGGGTGCGGGTTCTCGTTGGTGTTCAGACGTACCGGAACCGCCAGTTGTGGCGCTCCGTAAGGCGATTTGCCACGCAGATCCTCACGCAAGGGCAGATCGTCCAGGGTGGGCCGTGGCCGGGGCGCGCTGGTCATCGTTCGAACCTCCGCCTTACCGCTTCCCCGTGCGCCGGCAGATCTTCGGCCTTGGCGAGGGTAAGCACATGCCCCGACACGTCTTTGAGAGCCGCCTCGGTGTAGTCGACAACGTGGATGCCGCGCAGGAAGGTCTGCACCGACAGGCCGCTGGAATGCCGCGCAAATCCCGCGGTCGGCAACACATGGTTGGACCCCGCGCAGTAGTCACCGAGGCTCACCGGCGTCCACGGCCCAACGAAGATGGCGCCAGCCGAACGTATCCTGCTGGCGACTTGTGGCGCGTCTGCGGTCTGGATCTCGAGGTGCTCAGCCGCATAGGCATTCACCACCTTGACGCCGGCATCGAGATCGTCGACCAAGATGATCGCCGACTGGCGACCCCCCAACGCGGTTGTCACTCGCTCGTGATGCACCGTCGTCGCCAACTGAGCAGCCAGTTCGGCATCGGTGGCATCGGCGAGGTGCTCACTCGGGGTAACCAGCACACTGGCAGCCATCTCATCGTGCTCGGCCTGACTGATCAGATCCGCGGCAACGTGTGCGGGGTCGGCTGTGTGGTCGGCCAGGATCACGATTTCGGTCGGCCCCGCTTCGGCGTCAATGCCTACCTGCGAACGGCACAGCCGCTTTGCGGCCGTGACGTAGATGTTGCCCGGCCCGGTGATCATGTCGACCGGCGCCAACTCGTGACCGTCGACGTCGGTGCCGCCATAGGCCAGCAAGGCAACCGCCTGTGCCCCTCCGACCGCCCATACCTCGTCGACTCCCAACAGGCGGGCCGCGGCCAGAATGGTCGGATGCGGCAGCCCGCCATGGCTGGCCTGGGGCGGGCTGGCGACCACGAGCGAATCCACCCCCGCCGCCTGCGCGGGCACCACGTTCATCACCACACTGGACGGGTAGACCGCGTTGCCCCCCGGCACGTACAAACCGACTCGCTCGACGGGGATCCAACGCTCGGTCACGGTAGCTCCCGGGCCGAGCGTCGTGACGACATCGGTTCGGCGCTGATCGGCGTGCACCGCCCGGGTCCGCTCGATCATCACCTGCAGCGCGTCGCGAACGTCTGGGCTGAGCTCGTCCAGCGCCGCTGCCAGCGCGGCCTGGGGCACCCGGACGGCCGCGGGCCGCACCCCGTCGAACGACTCACAGAATTCCAGCGCGGCCTGCGCCCCGCGTTCGGCCACCGCCGCCACAATCGGCCGGACCTTCGGCAAGACCGCCTCCACGTCGGCTCCGCCACGCGGTAGAGCGGCCCGCAACCCGGCGGCAGTCAACTCTGCTCCCCGTAGGTCAACACGGGCCAACAGTGAACGCGGTGTACTCACGCCAACCATTGTCCCAGAGCAACTCAAGTCGAATTCCGACCGGTACAGTGCCGGTAGAGCCGCCCAGGTACGCACTTGCGAAAGGGAGCCAACATGTCGGCAAAGGACCACCCGAATAACGCTCCCGGCGTGCCGATGGTGTTCCCGCCCTGGTTCGAGCGTTTCCAGATCAAATACATCAATCCCGCACTCAAACCCATTGCGCGCTGCCTTCTGGGTACGGCCACCATCACCCACCAGGGCCGCAAATCCGGCAAACCGTACAAGACAATCGTGGCGGTGTACCGCAAGGGCAATGTGTTGGCCATTGCGCTGGGTCACGGAAAAACCGACTGGGTGAAAAACGTTCTGGCCGCGGGCGAAGCCGATGTTTTCTTTGCCCGCCGTCAGGTGCACATCGTCAATCCGCGAATTCTGCCGGCCGGCTCCCAAAGCGATGAGCTGCCGATGATGGCGCGTGTGCAATTGCGCCGCATCGGAGTATTCGTCGCGGATATCGCCTGAGGCCCGCACGCTGCCACAGCAACGGCAGCGTCGGCGCGCGGATGATCCCGTCAGCCAGGGCTCACATGTCCAAACCGATGTCGAGCACCCGCACCGAATGGGTCAGCGCACCGACTGCGAGGTAGTCCACACCTGTCGCCGCATAGGTCGCCGCGGTGTCAAGGCTGAGCCCGCCCGAGGACTCGAGCAAGACGGTGGGTGCTCGCGAATCCCGCCGCTGCACCGCCGTCTGGGTCTGCCAAACCGGGAAATTGTCCAGCAGGATCAGTTCGGGCTTCTCGGGCAGTACCTCGTCAAGCTGTTCGAGGGAGTCAACCTCGACTTCACAGGGCAGATCGGGCGCCGCAGCCCGCACGGCCCGCAATGCTTCAAGCACCGATCCGGCGGCGGCGACATGATTGTCTTTGATCAGCGCGGCATCGCCGAGACCGAGCCGGTGGTTGACTCCGCCGCCAACACGAACCGCGTACTTCTGCAAGGCCCGTAGGCCGGGCAGGGTTTTGCGGGTGTCGCGAATCTTGGCCTTCGTTCCGTGCACCGCCTCTACCCAGGCTGCCGTTGCCGTCGCGATCCCCGACAAGTGGCAGACCAGGTTCAACATGGTGCGTTCGGCGGTCAGCAGACCTCGCGTTTGCGCCCGGATCGTCAGCACCGGCTCGCCGGTCTGCAACCGGGCGCCATCGTCGACACGGCCGAGCACCTGATAGCCGTCTTTACCGATGACCTCATCGAGTACCATCAGCGCGACGTCCACCCCGGCGATCACTCCGGCCTCCCGGGGAACCATTGACGCCGTCGCGGTCGCATCAGCCGGCACCGTCGCGATCGTGGTGACATCGGGCCCGTAGCGGAGGTCCTCGTCGAGGCCGCGCCGAATGGTCTCGCGCGCCGCGTCGCGTTCTTGATCGGTAAGCGTCATCAACCCACCGCCGCCAACGCCTCCACACAAACCGTGTCCTGGTCGCCAGCCAATCGGACCACGATGCCGCGTCCCTGCTCGGGCACCACGTCCGGGTACTCGGCGCGGTGGTGGCAACCGCGACTTTCGTTGCGCGCCAGGGCGCCAGCACCCACGACGCGGGCGGCGAGCGCCAGGGCCACGTCTTCGAAATCATTGCGGTCGGCAATGCCACGAGTCGGCCCGTCCAGCATCTCGGCCAGCCGGTGCAACCCCGCCGCATCGCGAACCACCGACGCGTCGCGACTCATCGCCCGCTGCAGGTCATCACGGCGGGGCGCGGTATGCGCAATCGGCTCGGGCATCGTCGCGTGCGCAAGCCCGGCGGCCGCCGCATGCGCGGCCGCGCCCTTGCCGGCCCGGCCACCGACCACCAGCCCTTCGAGCAAGCTGTTGGACGCCAGCCGGTTGGCACCGTGCATGCCGGTGCGGGCCACCTCACCTGCCGCGAACAAGCCTGGCAGCTCGGTGTTTCCGTACACATCGGTAATGACGCCGCCGCAGCTGTAATGGGCTCCCGGGACCACCGGTATCGGCTGCCGAACGGGATCGATGCCAGCCGCCCGACACGATGCGGTGACGGTCGGGAACCGCGACTCGAAACCCTTGATGCTGCGCGCGTCCAGGTAGGCGCATGGATCTCCGTTGGCCTTCATCCGCGCGTCAATGGCCGCCGCCACCACATCACGAGGCGCCAAGTCTCCCAGCGGGTGAACACCGGCGGTAATCGACCGGCCCTGCCGGTCAAGCAATATCGCGCCTTCGCCTCGAATTGCCTCGGTGATCAGCGGACGACGGCCACCACTGCTCCCGTCGAACAGCATGGTCGGGTGGAATTGGATGAATTCGAGATCGCTGACCGTGACGCCGGCCCATAGCGCCAGCGCGATTCCGTCACCGGTGGCGCCATCGGGGTTGGTGGTCGCGCTGTACAACTGCCCCAGCCCACCGGTGGCCAAGATCACCGACGGCGCGCTGATGATGCCCACACCGTTCGGGTTGAGCACCAACACTCCCGTTACCGCGGTGTCGTCGTGCAGTATTCGCAGCGCCACGTGGCTGGCGCGGATGTCCAGCAAACCAGCGGCTTGATCGAGTGCGCGCTGGACTTCGGCGCCGGTCGCGTCGCCTCCGGCATGCACGATGCGTCGCCGCGAGTGCCCACCTTCACGCGTGAGAGCCCAACGACCGGTTGATGTTTCGTCGAACTTCGCACCATCGCCGACCAGGTCGGTCACCGCGCGGAACCCGTCAGCGACGATCGAGTACACGGCTTCGAGATCGCACAGCCCGGCACCCGCGGTCACGGTGTCGGCCACGTGCGCATCGACCGAATCGTCGCCGCCCGGCAGTACCACCGCTATGCCGCCCTGCGCGTAGTGGGTTGCGGTGGCTCCAACGGTGTCGGCGGCCTTGTTGAGCAGGACGACGCTGCGGCCAGCACGATGAGCGGACAGTGCGGCGGCCAGACCGGCCACACCGGTGCCGATTACGACGACGTCGGCCGCATCCCGCCAAGTGGGACTCGTCCTCATTCGCCACCACCGGGCTGGCCGATTTCGATCATCCGCTGGACACTGAGCCGGCCCGCTGCCGCCACGTCAGGATCGACATGAACTTCGTCGGCCCCTTCGACCAGGCAACGCAGCAGGGCTGCGGGAGTGATCATCTTCATGTACTTGCATGACGCCCGGTCGTTAACCGCTTGGAAGTCGACCTGCGGTGCGGCCCGGCGCAGTTGATGGAGCATCCCGACCTCGGTGGCCACCAGCACCTTGCGCGCGCGGGTCTCGTGCGCCGCGTCGAGCATCCCGCCGGTGGACAGGATCTTTACCCGCTCCGCGGGGACGGCACCTTCTCCGGCCAGGTAGAGCGCAGAGGTGGCGCACCCACACTCGGGGTGCACAAAGAGTTCAGCATCGGGGTTGGCGCGAGCTTGCTCACTGAGTTCATCGCCGTTGATCCCGACGTGCACATGACATTCACCGGCCCAGACGTGCAGGTTTTCGCGGCCGGTCTCGCGACGCACGTGGGCGCCCAGGAACTGGTCGGGGCAGAACAGCACCTCGCGGTCCGGATCGATAGACGCGACCACGTCGACGGCGTTCGACGAGGTGCAGCAAATGTCGGTGAGCGCTTTCACTTCCGCGGTGGTATTGACGTAAGAGACAACGACAGCACCCGGGTGCTCGGCTTTCCAGGCCCGCAATTCGTCGGGACTAATGGAGTCGGCCAATGAACAGCCGGCTCGTTGATCGGGAATCAATACCGTCTTGTTCGGGCTCAGGATTTTCGCGGTCTCGGCCATGAAGTGCACCCCGCAGAACACGATGGTGCCTTCGGGCACCTCGGCGGCGATGCGCGACAGCGCCAGCGAGTCCCCCACATGGTCGGCTACGTCTTGGATGGCCGGCAGCTGGTAGTTGTGCGCCAGCAGCGTAGCTCCTCGTAACCGCGCCAACCGGCGAACTTCTGCGGCCCACTGTTGGTCACCGTCGACCCCGACGTAGCCCAGCGGCGAATCGCTGATGCGGTCGGTCATACCACTCGCGTCACAAGCGAGCGTGTCCATGCGATTCAAGACCGTCACGGCGGCTCCTTTCACGCCCAGGAGGTTTTCGACTTACAATCGAAAACATGCCCAATAGTAACACCGCTCATGAAGTTCTGGCTGCGGTCTTTCAGGTTCGCCAGATCACAGCGGCATCTCGAGGGGGGAAACCGCAGCTTAACGTGCTGCTATGGCAACGTGCGCAAGATCCACAGAAAGGCGCCTGGTCACTACCTGGCGGGCGGTTGCGCAGCGACGAGGACTTGACCACCTCGGTGCGTCGCCAGCTCGCGGAGAAAGTTGACCTGCGCGAATTGTCCCACCTAGAGCAACTCGCGGTGTTCTCGGATCCGCACCGGGTGCCGGGCGACACCCGCGTCATCGCGTCGACATTCCTCGGCCTGGTCCCCTCCCCGGCCGCCCCCGAGCTGCCGGCCGACACGCGCTGGCATCCGGTGAATGCACTGCCCCCGATGGCATTCGACCACGGCCCGATGGTGACCCACGCCCACGCTCGACTGGTGGCGAAAATGTCGTATACCAATATCGGATTTGCCTTGACACCTAAAGAATTCGCACTCTCCACGTTGCGCGACATCTACGGCGCGACACTGGGCTATCAGGTCGATACGACGAATCTGCAACGAGTCTTGGCCCGCCGAAAGGTGATCACCCAGACCGGTACCTTCGCGCAGTCCGGCCGCAACGGCGGCCGCCCCGCAGCGATGTACAGGTTTACCGATTCCCAGCTCAGAGTCACCGACGAGTTCGCGGCGCTGCGCCCTCCAGGCTGAGGCCGGCCGGCTTGAGACCGCGATCAACAACCATTTTTTCGCCACCGCCAAATACCCGAGCCCGATTCCAAATACCCAGCCTGTAGTGGCATTTTGGCGGGCCCCAGGGTGCCGTTACGAAACAACCGACATTGCCGATCCAAGCCCGGTGCAAATTGTGACCGGGACCACGCCATGTCAATGTCAATTTCGCGGTTGAATCCTGTAGCTTGTATGAGACTACTAAGAGCTCGTTAAGAGATGCTGGCGCCGTTCGGCTGCCGGCACAGAACCGTAACTGGCTTACTGCGCTGCCATCCCATCTGGTTCGGGATGGATCGTGCGCGAGAATGCCGAAGGCCATGAAGGGAGCCTTAATGGTGAAGCTCGGCAGTCTGGCAGACGCGCGCGCCGCCGAATGGATCGGCCGGCCGCCGCATGAGGAACTGCAGCGCAAGGTACGTCCCCTGCTGCCGAGTGACGATCCGTTTTATGACCCGCCCGCCGGCTACCACCATGCCGAACCGGGTACCGTGCTGCGCTCGCGCGAGGTCGAGCTGGCGTTTCTGGGCTTGATCCCGCAGTCCATCACCGCCACTCAACTGCTGTACCGGACCACGGACATGTACGGCAATCCCGAGGCCACCGTGACCACGGTGATTCTTCCCGCCGAAGTTGCGCCCGGACAGACCTACCCGCTGCTCTCCTACCAGTGCGCGATCGACGCCATGTCCTCGCGCTGCTTTCCCTCCTACGCGCTGCGCCGCGGAGCCAAAGCGATCGGCTCATTGACCCAGTTGGAGCTGCTGCTGATCACCGCCGCCGTTGCCGAGGGGTGGGCGGTCTCAGTACCTGACCACGAGGGTGTCCGGGGGCTTTGGGGAACGCCCTACGAGCCGGGCTACCGGGTCCTGGACGGTATCCGGGCGGCCCTGAGCGCCGAACGTCTGGCGCTGCCGCAATCGGCGCCGATCGGATTGTGGGGCTACTCGGGCGGGGGCCTGGCCAGCGCATGGGCTGCCGAAATGTGCGGCGAGTACGCGCCTGATCTCAACATCGTCGGAGCCGTGCTGGGTTCGCCGGTCGGCGACCTGGGTAATACCTTCCGTCGGCTCAACGGAACCCTGCTTGCGGGCCTGCCCGCAATGGTGGTGGCCGCCCTCGGACACGCCTACCCGGGGCTGGACCGGGTGATCAAACAACATGCCAACGAAGATGGGATCGAGTTGCTCGAGCGGCTCGAGCAGATGACCACCGCCGAAGCGGTCATCCGGATGGCCAACAACGACTTGGGCCACTACCTGGACGAGCCGCTCGAAGATGTTCTGTCCACACCAGAAGTTGTGCACGTCTTCGACGACATCAAACTGGGCGCCGCCGTGCCGGCACCCCCGGTGTTGATCGTGCAGGCCGTCCACGACTATCTCATCTCGGTCGATGACATCGACACGCTGGCCGAGTCCTATTCGACGGGTGGTGCCAGGGTTACCTACCACCGGGATGCCTTCAACGAGCACATGATGTTGCACCCGCTGTCCGCCCCGATGACGCTGCGCTGGCTCACCGACCGATTCGCAGGCCTGCCGCTGACCGAACACGTCATTCGAACCACGTGGCCGACGATGTTCAACCCGATGTCCTATGCGGGCATGGCACGATTGGCCGTCATCGCCGCCAAGATGATCACCGGACGCAAGATTCATCGCCGCCCGCTGTAAGGCCGCCCACCGTGGATTGTCCACTTTGAGCGGCACCGAAATCCGTTACGACACGGGCGCTTCGGGGGCTTTTGCGGGTGCGGCCGGCCGGGGCTCGACCGGCGGGTAACCGCCCAGATCATCACGCACGGTTCCGGCCGCCATCAGTGCGTACACCAGTGACCCGACGGCCGCGGGCAACAACAGGGTGGCCGCTACCAAAGACGCGTGGCGGGCGAAAAACACCGGCGGCGCCTCGATCACGTATGTCAACGAGTGATCGCCGCTGGCCAGCGGCACCGTGTCGAAATCCAACGCGCCATAGCGCCAGTACACCAGCAACGCACCGACGGCGGTTGCCGCCGCCGCGGCGCCCACCAGCCCGGCCGCAAAGGCGGCCACCATCGCGGGCCCTCTGTGTTCACGCCACTGCCAGATCAGCACCGCCGCCACCACGGCCACCACACCCAACAGGCCGAGCATCAAGAACGGTGCGACAAAGAAATTCTCTGACTCGCTACCCAAGTAATCGTGCACACGCTCGCCCGTCCGGGTGACGGCGACCACGGCATGAACGGCCGGCGCCACCCAGGCCCAAAGTCCGCCAACCAAGAGGCCAACCGCGGTAAGACCGAGCATCACGGTGGTGATTGCGCGGGTTCGCGACGTTCGAGGGCCACCGGAATCCGGCAGCCCCACCGCGTCGACGGGCGGCTGCGGCTCGTGGGACGTGGTGGGAACAGCAGGCACCGATTCCTCGGTCACCGACGCGTCTCCAACTCCGAAGAGTCCACCTGCCCGTGCCGCGAGCATCGTGCCCACCAACCATCGGGACGAATCTGCACGATCATCCGCCGTCCGCATTCGGCACAGAACCGCGGCAGCTCCAGACCTAACTGGGCCGCTGTGGGCGTGGTCGTACCCGCCAGTTCGCCGGTGTAGACGTTGTAGACGCCGGCAGTGACCGGAGCACCGAGACTTCCCACCACAATGTCCTTGATTTCCTACAAACTTGCGTTGAGCGCCTTCAACGGCATCTGTAAGTCTTCCAACAGTTCCAGGTCAGCTTCGGCCGGACGGCCGAGCGTGGTCAGGTAGTTTCCGACGATCACCGCGTTGATGCCGCCCAGGATCCCACGCTTGGCGCCCACGTCGCCGAGGGTGATCTCGCGGCCACCGGCAAAGCGCAGCATCGTGCGCGGTAGCGCCAATCGGAACGCACCAACCGCCTTGAGCGCTTCGCCGGCCGGCAGCACCTCGAGGTGACCGAAGGGGGTGCCGGGGCGGGGGTTGAGGAAGTTCAACGGGACCTCGTCGGGGTCCAGCTCGGCCAGGTTGGCGGCGAATTCGGCGCGCTGCTCCAGCGTCTCCCCCATACCGAGGATGCCGCCGCAGCACACCTCCATGCCGGCGTCGCGCACCATCGTGAGCGTCTGCCAGCGCTCCTCCCACGTGTGCGTCGTAACGACGTTGGTGAAGTACGAGCGAGCGGTCTCCAGGTTGTGGTTGTAGCGATGCACACCCATCGCCGCGAGCTGTTCCACCTGCTCGGCGGTCAGCATGCCCAGCGAGCAGGCGACGTTGATTTCGACTTCGTTTCGAATCGCCTCGATGCCCGCGGCGACCTGGGACAGCAGCCTGGCATCGGGACCGCGGACCGCCGCCACGATGCAAAATTCGGTAGCGCCGGACTTGGCCGTCTGCTTGGCCGCCTCGACCAGGCTGGGGATGTCCAACCAGGCGCTGCGTACCGGCGAGCTGAACAGGCCCGATTGCGAACAGAAGTGGCAATCCTCCGGGCAGCCACCGGTCTTTAGGCTGATGATGCCCTCGACCTCGACCTCGGGGCCGCACCAGCGCATCCGGACGTCATGGGCCAGCACCAGCAGTTCTTCCAGGCGGTCCTCCGATAGCTGCAGGACCTGCAGGACCTGCTCCTGATTCAAGCCCTCCCCACGCTCCAGCACCTGCTGCCGCGCCACGGCCAGAATGTCTGGTTCGGTCACGCCATCCTGGCCGGCGTCATTGCTGGGTCGAGTAGCCGCCTGAGTCACCAAGTACTCCCCTGGTCTTCGTCAAAATCTGTGGTCTGGCCCGAGCCTGTCGAGCACAGAACTGCCAACTTAGGGTAGCCGTGCACGGCTGCACAAACCTGACGCGGTAGCCCACCGCGCGCTGTGCTGTGATTTCACCGTGCTGAGCACCGTCATGTGATCGGTTGCTCAGCGCGTTTGTTCCCGTCCCAGCGGCGCAGGCCGGCGAAACTGCCATTGATTTGTGCGGGGCGGCCGGCAATCCGCAATGCCCGCCCCAGCTGGGCCCCACCGACCCGCCGGGCCAGGGTGACATGGCCGGTCCAATGCCCGGGCAGGCTATTCGGCATCGGCGCCGGGTCCAGATAGGGCGCACACAACCGGTGTACCTCGGAGTGCAGTGCCAACAGCTCGACTGTTGGCACTGCAGGCGTGCGAAGACCACACTTGCCCGGCCGAACAAGACCGGCGCACCGATCGCACAACTCAGGGGAAGTGTTGCGGCAACCGGGCTCAGCAGCTCGTCCACCTCGGAGCTGATCCGATCGGCGACGGCCATTGTCACGTGCGGACGGCTCGCCGGCGCCTGGCTGGGGATCCCGGCACCGGCCAGCTCCTCCCAGATGCGGCGGACCGCGGCCTCGGTGTCGCGGTCAAAGACCAGCTCGATCGAATGCACCATCTCAACCGACCAACGTGGCTACCCATTCGCGGTCGAACGCGCCCGCACTCATGACCGCGAAGTCCGCAACGCTGAGCTGCGCGGCTCCGGCGGAAAGCACGGCCCGCATGGGAGCCAAGCGAGCCAGGGCGTCCCGATTCGAGGATTCCACCAATCCGGGATGCGCCGGCCAACTGCCGAGCACCAGACCGGAGCATGAAACCTTCTGCGCCGCAAGCGCTTCCAGGGTCAATGCAGTGTGATTGAGCGTGCCCAGTCCCGCGGCGACCACCACCAACATGGCGGCACCCAGATCGACGGCGAGGTCCCGCAGCGTGCCGCCGGAGTCGGCGAGCTCGACGAGCAATCCGCCTGCACCTTCGACGAGCGTCAACCGGCCCGGACGGTCCAGACCCCGAATGTGCTGCACCAACTGATCGCGGCTGGGCAGCGGCTGCCCGGACTGCTCCGCCGCCGCGACAGGCGCCATCGGCAACGGGTAACGCGCCAAGCCGACCAGCTCGGTTACCCCGGATAGCCGACCTATCTCGGCCAGATCGTCGTCGCCGTTGCCGGTGCCAGTCTGAACGGGTTTGCACACAACCACGTCGATACCCGCTTGGTTCGCCTGGGACGCCAGCGCCGCGGTGACGACCGTCTTGCCGACCCCGGTGCAGGTGCCGGTGACGCACAGGACGGTCAACGGCGTGCCGCGGCAGGGCCGAGAAGAACGTCGGTCAGCACCCGCCGGGCCAGCTCCATCTCGTCAGGACTCAACGACGCGCGCGCCGTCAGTCTCAGCCGTGATGTCCCGGCGGGCACCGTCGGGGGCCGGAAGCACCCCACCTTGACACCGGCGTCCAGACAGGCCGCCGCGGCGGCCAGCGCCACCTCCGGGTCGCCCAGCAACACCGACACCACCGCGGACTGCGGCGTCTCGGGCACGTCGCAGATGTCGGCGAGTTCACGGGCGTTCTGCAACACCGCGCCGGGCCGCCACTGCTCGGACTTGAGCACACCCAGCGCGGCCCGCGCCGCGCCCACTGCGGCCGGCGCCAAACCGGTGTCGAAGATGAACGGCCGGGCCGCATCGATGAGGTGCGCACGCACCGCGGCCGGCCCCAGAACGGCACCGCCCTGGCTGCCGAGAGCTTTCGACAGCGTCGTGGTCAGCACCACATCGGGCGCACCCGCCAGCCCCAGCTCGTGCAACAGCCCGCGCCCGCCACCGCGAACGCCCAGTCCGTGCGCCTCGTCGATGACGAGCAGGGCCCGGTGCCGGCGGCAGGCGGCGAGCAACTCACGAAGCGGGGCCAAGGTGCCGTCGGCGCTGAACACCGAGTCGGTGATGACCATGGCCCGTTGCTCGTCGCGCGAGGCCAGCGCCGCGTCCACCGCAGCAACGTCGCGGTGCGGCGTCACGACCACCCGAGCGCGCGAAAGGCGGCAGGCGTCCACCAGGGACGCGTGCGAGTACGCATCGGAGACCAAAAGCGAACCCGGCCCGGACAGACCGACGACGGCTCCCAAGTTCGCCGTGTAGCCCGACGAAAACAACAGGCCCGCGGCAGCGCCGACGTATTCGGCGAGTTCGGCTTCCAACTGCTGGTGCAGCTCGGTGTCGCCGGTGACCAGGCGCGAACCGGTGGCGCCTGCGCCCCAGATGCGCAGTGCCTGGACACCGCCTTCAATCACGTCGGGGTGCTGGGACAGCCCCAGGTAATCGTTGGACGCAAGGTCCAACTCGGTACCGACGGGAGGACGCGGGCGCAGCGAGCGACGCAGCCCAGCATCGCGGCGCTGCCGTTCGACAGCGTCCAGCCAGGCCAGTGGCGACGTCTCAATCGGAATCTGTGTGGGGGCGCCCATGAGCCTTCAGCCTACGAGACGCGCGACCTCGACCATCGCGGAGCTGATCTGCGCGATCTCATCCGGGGCGCAGATGTATGGCGGCATCGCGTAGACCAGGTTGCGAAACGGACGCAGCCAGACACCGTGCTCTAGGGCAACTGGGGTGGCGACAGACAAATTGACCGGTCGGTCGCATTCGATCACGCCGATCGCGCCGCGTACCCGCACGTCGGTCACCCCTGGCAATGCCCGAGCGGGTTCGAGTCCGGTGGTCAAACCGGAAGCGATCCCGGCGACCGTGCCTCGCCAGTCCTGTTCGAGCAGCAGCTCGACGCTGGCCACCGACACCGCGCAGGCCAGCGGATTCGCCATGAAGGTCGGTCCGTGCATCAGCGCGCCGGCCGCACCGGCGCTGATGGTGTGCGCGATGTCCGTCGTGCACAACGTGGCGGCCAGACTGAGATAACCACCGGTGAGCGCCTTGCCGACGCACATGATGTCCGGGCTCACCCCGGCATGGTCGGCAGCGAAGAGTTCGCCGGTGCGGCCGAAGCCGGTGGCGATCTCGTCGAAGATCAAGAGCACCTCATGGCGCCGACAGAAATCTCGCAGGTCAGCCAGATAGCGCGGGTCGTGGAAGCGCATCCCGCCCGCTCCTTGCACCACCGGTTCGACGACGACGGCCGCCAATTCGGCGGCATGCTGTGCCAGTTGCGCTTCGAACGCCGCGCTGTAGGCGGGGTCGTAATCGTGAGGCACGTGCGGCGCGAACACTTGCCGGGCCAGGATGTCGGTCCATAGCGAGTGCATCCCGCCCTCGGGGTCGCAGACGCTCATCGGCGTGAAAGTGTCGCCGTGGTAGCCGCCGCGCCAGGTCATCAGGCGGTGCTTTCCCGGCCGGCCACGACTGCGCCAATACTGCAACGCCATCTTCACCGCGACTTCTACCGCCACCGATCCGGAGTCACTGAAAAAGACCGTTTCCAAACCGGCCGGGGTGATATCGACGAGCAGTTTGGCCAGCCTGGCCGCCGGTTCGTGGGTCAACCCACCGAACATGACGTGGCTCATCGTGCCCACCTGGGCGCTCACGGCCGCGTCCAGCACTGGGTGCCCATGCCCGTGGACCGAGGTCCACCAGGAGCTCATCGCGTCGAGCACCTCGATCGGCTGGCCGTCGTGGATCAAGGTCAGCCAGGCGCCGCGAGCCGAGACCACTACCAGGTTGGGTGCGGCCGTGGTGCCAATGGTGCTGTAGGGGTGCCACACGTTGGCGGCATCGATCGCACCGATTTGCTCGGGCGTCAAACCGCCCCTCGATGTGTCGGCGGCAGACATGGAATCCGAGGGTAACCGAGCCGAACGCGGCCGCACCTGGGCCCACGCGGCTGCGGGTCGCACAAAGCCCGGACATCGGGAAGCATGCATGACATGGCTTTGCCGAACCAGCACGACCACACGACCGGTTCAGATACCGACGCAACGCCGATCCCCGACCACACCGAGGATCGGCCACCGCAGATCCTCACGCTGCGCATTGCTCCACTGGATGTGATCCTCACGGTCGCGTTCTTGGGCGCGCTACTGGTTGTGGTGACCACGACCAGTTGGCCGTCGCAGCTATTCGCCTTCTCCCAGAACGTGTGCATTTCCGAGGACTGCCCCCCTGTGCCATTCGCCGTCAACTACTACATCTATCCGGTCATGTGGGGCGGCATCGGCGCGGCCGTGGCCGCAGCCGTGATCGGCCCGCTGGTTTCCATGGTGAAGGGCTGGTACATGTCCTTCTGGCCGATCATCGCCATCGCCGTCATCACGGTCACTTCGGTGATCGGGTACGCGCTGACCGGCTTCAGTGAAACCTACTGGCACTGACCGACACGGTTCCCCGAGCGCGGCCAGCAAGGCTGCTGAGACCGAAATCACAACCGCCGATAGGCCGCTGACCAGCACAGTCACCGTCCGGTCACGTTAAGACAAAAAATGACCTGGGGACCTGGCGAGCGAACACATCCGTTGTCAAAGTGGCTGTAGTGACTGATGTGAATACAGCGACCTAACCGACTGGTTCACGTTTCCAACTGTCATGCAACGGCGTTAGGTCTCGACGTAGCGGCCATCGCGTGAGTCATGGAACAGCGGCGGACGCGCGAAGTCACCGCGCTGAGGCACAGGAGGCCCACCAGAGGGCCTGGGAGAGCCTAGGAGATTGGAATCCCGATGAAACGCATCTACGCCTTCGCGATCGGTTTGGTGATGATGGCGGCCCCGATGGCGGCCGCCCCGGGCATCGCGGCCGCCGACCCCAGTGTCCGGCCGGTGGACTACCAGCAGGCAACCGACGTCGTGGTCGCGCGCGGACTTTCGCAGCGCGGCGTGCCGTTCTCCTGGGCCGGCGGCGGTATCACGGGTCCGTCCCGCGGCAAGGGGACGGGCATCTACACCGTCGGATTCGACGCATCGGGGTTGATCCAATACGCCTACGCCGGCGCTGGGATCAAGCTGCCGCGCTCCTCCGGTGAGATGTACAAAGTCGGCCAGAAGGTCCTGCCGCAGCAGGCCCGCAAGGCCGACCTGCTCTTCTACGGCCCCGAGGGCACCCAGAGCGTGGCGATGTACCTCGGAAACGGGCAGATGTTGGAGGTGGGCGACGTCGTGCAGGTCTCGCCGGTACGCACCACCGACATGATGCCTTACCTAGTCCGGATCATCGGCGCTTCGCAAGCGCCGATGCAGCAGACACCGCTGCCGCAGACCCCGCTTCGACAGGCACCGCTGCAGCAGGTGCCGACTCAGCAGGTGCCGACTCAGCAGGCACCACTGCAACAGGCACCCGCCCAACAGTTGCCGACTCAGCAGGCACCGCTGCAGGCACCGACCCGCCAGGCGCCGACCCAACAAGTCCCCCTGCAACAGCTGCCGACCCAGCAATCCCCAGTTCAGCAGGCACCGACACAGTTGGTGCCGCTGCAGCCGGCTCCGGCCACCACCGCGCGGTAACCGACCGTCAACCTGAGTAGTTCCCAACCCACGCCACCTGCATCTCTCGCTGACATCGCTGCTCAGCGAGGGAAGCAGGTGGCTTTTCGGTAAATTGTCAGTCGACCATGCAGACGCTGACACCGCCCACATCACCGACCGCCGCCGCGGCGCCGGTCGCTATGGGGACCCGAAAAACCGGCTTTTACCGCCATGATCTGGACGGTTTGCGCGGTATCGCGATCGCCCTCGTAGCCATATTCCACGTTTGGTTCGGCCGGGTTTCCGGCGGAGTGGACGTCTTCTTGGCGCTATCGGGGTTCTTTTTCGGCGGCAAGATTCTGCGCACCGCCCTGAATCCGAGTCTGAAGCTCTCACCGATAACTGAGCTGATCCGGCTGATCCGCCGGCTGCTGCCGGCCATGGTCGTGGTCCTAGCCGCCTGTGCGTTGCTCACCATCCTGGTTCAACCGCAGACCCGATGGGAAGCGTTCGCCGACCAGAGCCTGGCCAGTCTGGGCTACTACCAGAACTGGGAACTGGCCAACTCTGCCGCGGACTACCTGCGCGCCGGCGAAGCGGTCAGCCCGCTACAGCACATCTGGTCGATGTCGGTGCAGGGCCAGTTCTATCTGGCCTTCCTGCTTTTGATCGCCGGGTGCACCTTTTTGTTCCGGCGTCTGCTCGGCACCCATCTGCGGACCATGTTCGTGGTGCTGCTCAGCGCGCTCACGATCGCGTCCTTTGTTTATGCGATCATCGCCCACCAGGCCTACCAGCCGACCGCGTACTACAACA
Organism: Mycobacterium ulcerans subsp. shinshuense; assembly: GCF_002355775.1. Taxonomy (NCBI): domain Bacteria; kingdom Bacillati; phylum Actinomycetota; class Actinomycetes; order Mycobacteriales; family Mycobacteriaceae; genus Mycobacterium; species Mycobacterium ulcerans. The sequence goes on from NZ_AP017624.1 coordinate 3,240,753, forward strand.
GCTTTGCGCGGGCCTGGGAGCTGCTCCTGGGGGCGCTGGTGGGTGCGCTGGTGCCCTACATTCGCTGGCCGATGTGGCTGCGCACCATCGCGGCCACCGTGGGGTTGGCGATAGTCCTGTCGTGCGGCGCCCTGATCAACGGCGTCAAAGAATTTCCTGGCCCATGGGCGTTGGTACCAGTCGGCGCCGCGATGCTGATGATCATGGCTGGGGCCAACCGGCAGGCCCATCCGAGCACCCGCGACCGTCTTCCGCTACCCAATCGACTGCTGGCCGCCGGGCCACTGGTGACGCTCGGCGCGATGGCCTACTCGCTGTACCTATGGCACTGGCCGCTGCTGATCTTCTGGCTCTCCTACACCGGCCACCGGCACGCAAATTTCATCGAGGGTGCAGCGATACTGCTGGTATCGGGAGTATTGGCATTTCTGACCACTCGCCACGTCGAAGACCCATTGCGGTATCGCGCGCCGTCGGGCACCGCCGCCGCAGTCAAGACGCAAGCGATTCCCTGGCAGCTCCGGTTGCGCCGGCCGACCATCGCGATGGGGTCGGTCGTGGTGTTGCTGGGCGTCACCCTGACCGCTACGTCGTTCACCTGGCGAGAGCACGTGATCGTCGAACGCGCCTCCGGCAAAGAGCTCCGGGGACTCAGCGCCAACGACTATCCCGGAGCACGTGCCCTGACCGACCATGTCCGGGTGCCCAAACTGCGGATGCGCCCCACCGTGTTCGAAGCCAAAGGCGACTTTCCCGCTTCCACTCGAGACGGCTGCATCAGTGACTTCGTCAATCCGGCGCTGGTTAATTGCACCTACGGCGATGTGGACGCTTCCCGGACCATCGCGCTCGCCGGAGGTTCGCACGCCGAACATTGGCTTCCGGCACTGGATCTACTCGGGCGTCTGCATCACTTCAAGGTGGTGACGTACCTCAAGATGGGCTGCCCGCTGTCCACCGAAGAAGTCCCGCTGATCATGGGCAACAACGCCCCGTACCCGCAGTGCCGCGAGTGGGTGCAGAAGACGATGGAGAAACTGGTCACCGACCGTCCCGACTATGTGTTCACCACGTCGACACGGCCGTGGAACATCAAGCCGGGCGACGTCATGCCGGCCACCTACATCGGTATCTGGCAAACATTTGCCGACAACAACATTCCCGTCCTCGCGGTTCGGGACACCCCCTGGATGGTCAAGGACGGCCAGCCGTTCAAACCGGCGGACTGCCTGGCCAAGGGGGGCGATGCGCAGTCCTGCGGAATCAAGCGCTCTGAACTGCTGTCGGACTACAACACCACGTTGGATTTCGTAGACCGGTTCCCGAACCTCAAACCGATCGACATGTCAGACGCGATATGTCGGCCCGACTACTGTCGCGCGGTCGAGGGAAATGTGCTGATCTACCGTGACGCTCACCACATGACACCCACCTATGCCCGCACCATGGCCCCCGAACTCGGGCGGCAGATCGCAGCAATCACCGGCTGGTGGTGAGATCCGCCCTCGCCTGTCCGGCCGCGCCGGCCCGACAGGGCGCCGGGCTTGTCAGCGCGAAATACGCGGACCAACCCCCAACGCGGATAAGGTCATACGATGTCGCCGAACAACGCCGTGGACTCTGGCGTAACGCCACCTCCGCTGCCCACCGTATGGCCGGGCAGCGCGTATCCACTGGGAGCCACCTATGACGGCGCCGGCACCAACTTTTCGCTCTTTTCCGAAATCGCCGACCGGGTCGAGCTCTGCCTGATCGCCGACGACGATAGCGAATCGCGGATCTCTCTCGAGGAGGTCGACGGATACGTCTGGCACGCCTATCTCCCCAACATCAGCCCCGGCCAGCGCTACGGCTTTCGGGTCTACGGGCCATTCGACCCCGCGGCCGGGCACCGCTGTGACCCGAGCAAGCTGCTGCTCGACCCGTACGGGAAGGCGTTCGACGGCGATTTCACCTTCGGGCAGGCGCTGTTCTCCTATGACATGAAGACTGTCGACCTGGGCTCGGCCGACCCCGGTATCCCTCCCATGGTCGACTCCCTGGGCTCCACCATGACAAGTGTGGTGATCAACCCGTTCTTCGACTGGGGTTATGACCGGGCTCCGATGATTCCCTACCACGAGACCGTCATCTACGAAGCCCACGTCAAAGGCATGAACCAGACCCATCCGGACATCCCCGAGGAACTTCGCGGCACCTACGCTGGGCTGGCCCACCCGGCGATCATCGACCACCTGAAGTCCCTCAATGTCACCACCATCGAACTGATGCCGGTGCACCAATTCATGCACGACTCGCGACTGCTGGACCTAGGCCTACGGAACTACTGGGGCTACAACACCTTTGGATTCTTCGCCCCGCACAACCAATACGCAGCCAACCGCCAAGCCGGCAGCGCGGTGGGAGAGTTCAAGTCCATGGTGCGCAGCCTGCACGAAGCAGGCATCGAGGTCATCCTCGACGTCGTGTACAACCACACCGCCGAAGGCAATCGCCTCGGCCCAACGATCAACTTCCGCGGTATCGACAACTCCGCGTACTACCGGCTGGTTGACTCCGACCTGCGCTGGTACAAGGACTACACCGGCACCGGCAACAGCCTCAACGCCCGCCACCCCCACGTGCTGCAGCTGATCATGGACTCGCTGCGCTACTGGGTAATCGAGATGCACGTCGACGGATTCCGTTTCGACCTGGCCGCGACTTTGGCCCGCGAGTTGCACGACGTGGACCGACTGAGCGCGTTTTTCGACCTGGTGCAGCAGGATCCGGTGGTCAGCCAGGTCAAGTTGATCGCCGAGCCGTGGGACGTCGGCGAAGGTGGCTACCAGGTCGGCAACTTTCCCGGTTTGTGGACGGAGTGGAACGGGAAATACCGCGATACTGTGCGTGACTACTGGCGGGGCGAGCCCGCAACCCTTGGCGAATTCGCTTCCCGGCTGACCGGGTCGTCGGATCTCTATGAGGCGACCGGTCGACGGCCGAGCGCCAGCATCAACTTCGTCACCGCTCATGATGGGTTCACCCTCAACGACCTGGTCTCTTACAACGAAAAGCACAACAGCGCCAACGGCGAAGACAATCGTGACGGGGAAAGTCACAACCGCTCCTGGAACTGCGGCATCGAGGGCCCCACCGACGATCCCGACATCGTGGCGCTGCGCTACCGCCAAATGCGCAACTTCTGGGCCACCTTGATGGTCAGCCAGGGCACACCGATGATTGCCCATGGCGACGAAATCGGGCGCACCCAACAGGGCAACAACAATGTCTACTGCCAGGACTCCGAAATATCGTGGATGGACTGGTCATTGGTTGAAGCGAATGCCGACCTGCTGGCATTCGCCCGAAAGGTGACCACGTTGCGCAGAAACCATCCGGTCTTTCGTCGGCGACGGTTTTTCGAGGGTGAGCCGATCCGAACCGGCGACGAGGTGCGAGACATCGCCTGGCTGACCCCGAGCGGCCAGGAGATGTTGCACGACGATTGGAACCGCAGCTTCCACAAGTGCGTTGCGGTGTTCCTCAACGGTGAGGCGATCACCGCACCCAACGCCCGCGGTGAACGAGTCGTTGACGACTCATTTCTGTTGTGCTTCAACGCCCATGACGAAACGGTGGAGTTCGTCATGCCGCACGATGACTATGCCAACGAATGGACGGTGGAGCTGGACACCAACCATCCAGCCGGCGATGCCGACGCGGTGGTGAAGGCCGAAGACACCGTATCTGTGCCCGGCCGTTCGCTGATCTTGCTGCGTAAGACCGCGTAGCCCATGGGCTTTCCCGTCCTGTCCACCTACCGACTACAGCTGCGCGGCCCATCAAGCGGATTCGGATTTACTTTCGCAGACGCCGAGAATGTGCTGGATTACCTCAGCGAGCTTGGTGTTTCCCATCTTTACCTGTCCCCTATCCTGACCGCCGTAGCGGGGTCCTCCCACGGCTATGACGTCACCGACCCGACCACGGTGTCAGCCGAGCTCGGCGGCCTCGACGGCTTGGCGCGGCTATCCGCGGCGGCGCGGGCTCGCGGCATGGGCCTGATTGTGGACATCGTGCCCAACCACGTGGGTGTCGATCGGCCGCAACAGAACATGTGGTGGTGGGATGTGCTGCGCCACGGCCGCAACTCCGAGTATGCGGGGTATTTCGACATCGACTGGGATCTCGACGAGCACGGTCGAATCGTGCTGCCGGTGCTGGGTTCTGACGCAGACGTGGCCGACCTGTTGGTCGACGGGGACCTGCTGCGGCTGGGCTCGCTGGCATTCCCCATCGCTGCGGGTACCGGTACCGGCACCGGAGCCGAGGTGCATGAGCGCCAGCACTACCGATTGGTGGGCTGGCGACGCGGCCTGTGCGGTTATCGCCGGTTTTTCTCGATCACCTCGTTGGCCGGGCTACGCCAAGAGGATCGCGCGGTTTTCGATGCCAGCCATGTCGAGATCGCACGTTGGTTCGCCGACGAACTCGTCGATGGTCTTCGTATCGACCACCCCGATGGGCTGTCCGATCCCTGCGGCTATCTGCAATGGCTGCGCGAACTGGTCGGCCAGCAGGCCTGGATTGTGATCGAGAAGATCCTGGCCGCCGACGAGGCGTTGGAGCCCACGCTGCCGGTGGACGGCACAACGGGCTATGACGCGCTACGAGAACTCGGCGGACTCTTCGCCGACCCGGCCGGAGCGGCAGAGCTCACCGCGCTGGTCGAGTCCGCCGACGTGGACTACCAGGCCATGGCGGCACTGTTGGCCGATCTCAAGATCCGGGCGACAACCGACACCCTGTCCAGCGAATTGAGCCGGTTGAGACGAAGCATTGCCGCAACGGCCGGCCGGGATCATCCGCTGCTGGGTGAGGCGGTGGCCGCGTTGCTTACCCATATCGGCGTCTACCGCTGCGACTACCCCGGGCTGGCCTCGATCATGCCGACCGCGATCGCCGAAACCTGTATTGCGGCACCCGAATTAGGCCCGCCGCTGCAGCTGGTGGCGATGGCTTTGGCCCACGGCGGCGAACCCGCCAACCGGCTGCAGCAACTGTGCGGCGCGGTGACCGCCAAGGCCGTCGAGGACTGCTTGTTCTACCGAGACGCCCGGCTGGTGTCACTCAACGAGGTGGGTGGCGAGCCGCACCGGTTTGGAGTCAGCGCCGCAGAGTTTCATCACAATGCGGCCACCCGCACCCGGATGTGGCCGCAGACCATGACGACGTTGACCACCCACGACACCAAACGCGGCGAAGACGTGCGAGCGAGAATCAGCGTGTTGTCCCAGGTTCCGTCACTATGGGCCGAATTCGTCGCCCGCGCCGAAAGCCAAGCCCCCTCCCCTGACCGAGCAACGGGACAGTTCCTGTGGCAGAACATCTTCGGCGTCTGGCCGGTCACCGGGGAAGTCAGCGAGCAGCTGCGCGACCGGCTGCACAGCTACGCGGAGAAAGCGATTCGGGAAGCGGCTTGGCACACCAGCTGGAACGACCCGGACTCCACTTTCGAAGACGCGGTACACCGGTGGCTGGACGCTGTCCTGGATGGTCCGGTGGCCGGGCAGCTGACCCAACTCGTGAATCACCTCAATCCCCATGCCGCCAGTGACGCGCTGGGCCAGAAGCTGCTCGCACTGACCGTGCCCGGGATACCCGACGTTTATCAAGGCACCGAGCTGTGGGAGGACAGCCTGGTCGATCCGGACAACCGGCGCCCCGTCGACTACGCCGCCCGCCGAGCCGCGCTGCGAGAGTTGCGGCATCCCAAGATCCGGGTCGTAAGCACGGCCCTTCGAATGCGGCGTTCCCACCCGGAGTGCTTCCTGCGCGGCGCCTACATTCCGGTGCTTGCCAGTGGCACCGCCGAAGATCACATCGTGGCGTTTCGCCGTGGCGAGGACATCCTGGTCGCGGTGACCCGCTGGACGGTAGGACTGCAAGAAAATGGCTGGGATGACACGGTATTGCCGTTGCCCGAGGGGTCCTGGACCGACACTCTCACCGGCGCCTTGGCAAGCGGGCCGGCACCTGCCGCCGAACTGTTCTCTGAGCTGCCCGTCGTCCTGTTGGAGCGCCAAGCATGACTGAATTCCGGGTGTGGGCGCCCAAGCCCGAATTGGTGCGGCTAGATGTCGAGGGCGGCGTGTACCCGATGAGGCGCACCGACGACGGCTGGTGGCACACCGCGATCGAGACTGCGCCAGCTGCCCGCTACGGATTTCTGCTCGACGATGACCCCAAGGTGCTGCCCGACCCCAGATCTGCCCGCCAGCCCGATGGGGTGCACGCCCGCTCCCAGCTGTGGAACCCCGCCGCGGCCACCTGGACCGACGGCGCCTGGGCCGGTCGCTCCGTGACCGGCGCGGTGATCTACGAGCTGCATGTCGGCACCTTCACCGCCGCGGGCACATTTGACTCCGCCATCGAGAAGCTGGACTACCTAGTCGATCTCGGGATCGACTTCGTCGAGCTGATGCCGGTGAACTCCTTTGCCGGCACTCACGGCTGGGGATATGACGGTGTGCTCTGGTACAGCGTCCACGAGCCCTACGGCGGCCCCGCCGGACTGGTCCGGTTCGTCGACGCTTGCCATGCGCGCGGTCTGGGAGTGCTGATCGATGCGGTGTTCAACCATCTCGGGCCTTCGGGAAACTATCTGCCCCGATTCGGGCCTTACCTGTCCTCGGCGAGCAACCCGTGGGGGGGAAGGCATCAATATCGCCGACGCCGACTCGGACGAGGTTCGCCGCTACATCATCGGCGTCGCGCTGCGCTGGATGCGCGAATTCCATGCCGACGGTCTGCGGCTGGACGCCGTCCACGCGTTGGTGGACACCACCGCAGTACCCATCCTCGAAGAACTGCCACCGAGACCGACTGGCTGTCAAAGCAAGTCGGTCGCCCGCTGTCGCTGGTCGCCGAGAGCGACCTCAACGATCCGCGGCTGATCACCCCGCGCGATGGTGGTGGCTACGGGATCACCGCGCAATGGGACGACGACATCCATCACGCGATTCACACAGCGGTTTCCGGGGAACGCCAGGGTTACTATGCGGACTTCGGCGCCAATTCCGATTCGATGGCCACGCTGGCACACACACTTCGTCGGGGCTTCTTCCACGCCGGTACCTATTCGTCGTTCCGGCGCCGCCGCCACGGACGTCCGCTGGACACGGCCACGATTCCGGCCACCCGTCTGCTCGCCTACACCTGCACCCATGATCAGATCGGCAATCGTGCGCTTGGCGACCGCCCTTCACAAAACCTGACCAGCGGCCAGCTGGCCATCAAAGCCGCATTGGTACTCGGTTCGCCCTACACGGCGATGCTGTTCATGGGCGAGGAATGGGGGGCCAGCAGTCCTTTTCAGTTCTTCAGCTCGCACCCCGAGCCCGAGTTGGCGGTTGCCACCGCGCAGGGACGCAACGCGGAGTTCGCCGAGCACGGATGGGATGCCGACGAAATCCCCGATCCCCAAGATCCGCAGACTTTTCTGCGCTCCAAACTGGTTTGGGGCGAAGGCGATTCAGGCGAGCATGCCCAGCTACTGCGCTTCTACCGCGATCTGATCGCGTTGCGACACCACGAGACCGACCTGGCCGATCCGTGGCTGGACCACCCGGTGATCGACTATGACGACCAGCAGAGCTGGATCATCATGCGCCGCGGCCGGTTTGGCATTGCGCGCAATCTCGGTACCGAGGCGACGACGGTGCCGCTATCCGGTGCGCTGGTGCTGGGTTGGGGTGAGCCGAACACCAGCGACTCCGGCACCGAACTAGCCGGGCATTCGGTTGCGGTGCTGCGCTGTGACCAATCGACGGCGCCCGCCGAGCCCGCCTGAGCGTCGTCGCCGCTAGACGGTGGGGCGCCCGGTGCGCTGTATCGCCTCGGCAATCGCATCGGCAAGAGGCTCGATCTCTTCGGCGCTTAGACCCGCAATGGTGACCCGTATCCCCGGCGCGCTACGGATCCGGAACCGCGCGCCCGGCGCAGCGGCCCAACCCCGGTTCAGCAGGCGGGTAATCGCCGCGGTTTCGTCGGGGACGGGAATCCAGACATTGAGCCCAGACCGGCCATGTGCGGCGACACCGCGGACGGACAGCGCGGCGCACAACCGGCCGCGGGCGTCTGCGTAGCGCTCCTGCGCCTGGCGAACCAGCCCGGTAGCGGCATCGTCAGCGAAGAGCCGCACGGCGAGATCCTGCAGAATGTGGCTCACCCAGCCCGGCCCTAGGCGCAGCCGCCCGTGCACCCGCTCGACCGTGCGCTGGTCCCCGGCCAACACGGCAAGCCGTAGATCCGGCCCATAGGCCTTGGCCGCCGACCGGACGAAGGCCCAGTGCTGCGTCGCCCCGGCCAGGGTGTGCAGGGGTACGCCGGCGATGCCGGCGCAATGATCGTCCTCAACCAGCAGCACCTCCTCAGCACCCTGGCTCAACACCTCACGCAGCTCCTCGGCCCGGGCCGCCGACAGCGCCGCTCCGGTTGGGTTTTGCGCGCGACTGGTGACCACGACCGCCCTCACCCCGCGGCCCAGCGCCCGCTGCAGGTCAGCAACCAGCGGACCGTCGTCGTCGACGCCCATCGGCTCAACGGGAAGCCCAAGTGCGGCAAGGAGATCCAGGAGGTTTGCCCAGCCCGGGTCCTCGACGGCAACCCGGTCCCCCGGGCGCAGATTCGCGCTCAGCGCTCGCTCGATACCGTCCAGCGCACCGTTGGTCACCGCGAGATGGTCGGCCGCTACACCGTCGGCCGCCAAAGCGGCTCGAGCGTAGTCGACCAGCTCCGCTGACATTGCCGGAGCACCGTAGAGCAACGGCAGCACCGAACCGTCCGGCCATCCGACGGCGGCCAGCGGCAATAGCTCGGGGGCCGGGTTGCCGGTCGAGAGATCTCGCGCGCCGGCAGGCACCCCAAGGTCAAGCGAGGACCGGGGCGTGGATGCCGGCCGGTCGCGCACCCTGGTCCCGCGCCGTCCCGCGGTTTCGACCGTCCCGCGATCACGCAACAGGCGGTAGGCCGCGGCCACGGTGTTGGGATTCACACCCAGCTGACCGGCGACTTCGCGGATCGACGGCAGAGCGTCGCCGGGCGCCAAGCCGCCCTGGGAGATGGCCGATTCAATGCTGGCCGCTATGGACTCGGCGCCACCACCCGCTATCCTATATTGTACTGGCATAGTTACTAGTATGCACTAGTACATATTGAACGGGCAACCACATGACCACTTCCTACGGCCCGACGGCACGCACCACTCCCACCCGCTACCGGGAGCGAGCACGCTACGACAGCGAGACCGTCCATCGAATCCTCGATGAGGCCTTGATCTGCCACTTGGGATACATCCGGGACGGCGAGCCGGTGGTCTTGCCAACCACCCACACACGCCGCGGCGAAACGCTCTACATCCATGGGTCCACCGGCAGCGGCCCAATGCTCGCGGCAAGGGTCGCCGAACTGCCCCTCTGCATCACCGTCACCCTCGTGGACGGGCTGGTGCTGGCCCGCTCGGCAATGCACCATTCCCTGAACTACCGCTCGGTGATGGTGTTGGGCACCGCGCGTGTGGTGAAAGACCCGGACGAGAAGCTGCTGGCCTTGCATGCGCTACTCGACCACATCCAAGCCGGGCGCGCCGCGGACTGCCGGGGCCCGAACCCGCGTGAACTAGCCGCCACCACAGCGCTCAGGGCCGGAACCCCGGAGCCCGCCGCGGATCTAGACCCCGCTACCCCACTGCCGGCCTATCTGCGGTGACCGCGCCGCCCCCGCGCCGGGCTGCGGTTACAGGAGGTACCGGTATGCCGGCGAACCCGGGGCAAGGGGTTCCACGTGAACTTCGGTCTCACGCATCCGAGCCAGCAGGCCATCGAGATTCGCCGCAGACCCCAGCTCGACACCGACCAGCGCCTCACCGGTTTCCCGGTTGTTGCGCTTGACGTACTCGAACAAGGTGATGTCGTCGTTGGGACCAAGCACCTCGTCGAGGAATCGTCGCAACGCGCCGGGTTCTTGTGGGAAGTCCACCAAGAAGTAGTGCTTGAGGCCCAGGTGCACCAGCGAACGCTCCAGGATCTCCCCGTAGCGGGAGACGTCGTTGTTGCCCCCCGAGATCAGGCACACCACGGTCGATCCGGGTTCGATATCGGCTTCCAGCAATCCCGCGACCGACAATGCTCCCGCGGGTTCGGCGATGATGCCCTCGTGCTGATAGAGGTCAAGCATCGCCGTGCAGACCGCACCTTCGTCAACGGTGGTGATCGACACCATGTCGCCGGCCGCGGACAATGCCGCATAGGGCAGCGCCCCCGCCCGATTCACCGCCGCGCCGTCGACGAATTGGTCAACATGGTCCAGCGTGACCGGTTCACCCGCTGCCAGCGCAGCCATCATTGCGGCGGCCCCAGCGGGCTCGATGCCCAGCACCGCCGTCTTGGTCGTCCGCTCCGCCAGGTAGGAGGTGATGCCGGCGATGCAGCCGCCACCACCGACCGGGACCACCACCAGGTCGGGCTCCGCATCGAGTTCGGCGAGCAGTTCGACGGCGATGGTGCCCTGTCCGGCCATCGTGCGCAGGTCATCGTAGGGCGGCACGAGAGTCGCACCGGTACGTTCGACATCCTCACGAGCCGCGACGGCGGCAAGATCGTAGGTCTCCCCACCAACGATCAGGTCGATGAACTCTCCACCGTGGTAGCGGATGCGATCCCGCTTCTGTTTGGGCGTCTTGGCCGGTACATAAACCCGACCGCGCACACCCAGGGTTTTGCAGGCGAAAGCGAAGCCTTGTGCGTGGTTGCCCGCCGAAGAGCACACCACGCCCGCGGCCAGCTCCTCGGCCGTTAGCTGAACCAGCAGGTTATAGGCGCCGCGCAACTTGTAGGACCGTACGATCTGCAAGTCCTCGCGCTTGAGGTAGACCGTCGCGCCGGTGATGTCGGACAACCGCTCGCACAGCTGCAGCGGGGTGGGGGTAATGACGGGGGCGATCCGCTCAGCAGCGTTGTCGATATCAGCCGCAGACAGCGGCGACCTGCTTGGAGTCTGACTCAGTTCGGCGGACACCGGTCAATGGTGCCATGCCGACCAATAAGCAACTCAGCTCACCGGCGTCAGCACAAAAACTGGAATCTGACGGTCGGTCTTTTTCTGGTATTCGGCGTAGTCCGGCCACACCCCTACAGCCCGTTCCCACCAAATCGACTTCTCGTGATCGAACACCTCACGAGCGTCATAGTCGCGGATGACAGTGCCGTCCTGAAGCTCGACTCGAGGATTCTGCACGACGTTGTAGTACCAAACCGGGTTTTTGGGGGCCCCACCCAGCGATGCGACGATCGCATACTCCCCGTTGTGCTCGACGCGCATCAGCGGGGTCTTGCGCAGTTTGCCGCTCTTGGCCCCGACGGTGGTCAGTAGCACTACCGGTTTCCCTTGTAACTGTGTGCCCTCGGTACCACCCGATTCCAAGTATTTGTCGGCCTGTTCACGAGACCAGTCGAGTGGGCTGGGTGCGTATTCACCTTCTAGCGGCATACGCACCACTCTAGGCCGTGCGCCCCCGCACCCCGCCGCGATCAGCGCCGCCGACACCAAATCTTCGGTGACCCGAAAATCAGAGTGGGGTAGGCTGAATCCATGACCACGGCAGAACGATTCTCGACGTTCGCCGCCGCGAACCGAGGCGATGTGCTGATCGCGGGCGTGCCCTGGCCTCGGCACAAGCTGTTTGCCGTGATAGCCGGGCTGGTCACCGTCGTGCTTGTCGGCGCGATCACCAGCAGCGCGGCACCGTCCGTTCTGGGTGCGACCGCCGTCGGGGTCGTCGTTGCGGTGGCGCTCAAGATGATCGCCAAGAACATCGACTAGTCGCGGTTCAGCGCGTCCTGGCCAACTCGGCGATCGTGTTAACCCGTCGTGTCGCCGTAGCGACCTCGTCCGCGAACTGTCGCCGGCGCCGAGAAATGTCCGCAAAATCGGCCCCATCCACCAGCTCGCGATGGCGAGCAAGCCGCAGCGCGGTCTTGAAAAGTTCCATCGACCTCGACTCGGCGTTGGCGATGCGGCGCTGCAACTCCCACTGCTTACCGACATCCAGACATTCGGCCAGGAAGGCCTCTTCGTCGAACGACTCATCCTCGAGGGCGGCCAGTCGATCGGCGACGATGTGATAGGCGTCCAGGAACGGACGCAACACCAAATGCGCCAGCAGCAAGTCGGCCGATTCCAGCAGTTCGCGGACATCGGCCGTGTTGACGGCCTTGGTGATGTCTTCCACCGGCCCGATCAGGCGCACCTCGTCGGCCAGGTCCTTCTCGAACTGCGCGCGCGCCGAGAATAAGAACTCGAACTTCAGCAACTCACGCAGCCGCAACGCCTCGTCGCGCACCGTCGCCGGTGCAACCGAGCTATCCGCCGACATCACCGATATCTCGGCGGCGGCAAGCAACGCCATCTCAGCGATGGCGCGATCAACCAGAATGTGGATCGCGGTGTTGCGATAGAACGCGGCGACGAGGTGTTGATCTTCGCCGATACCCCACACGGCTTCGGTACCAGCGTCATAAACCCGCACGACCCCGGAGGCCACCATCTGGTGCAAGGTCCATCGGATCGTCGAACGGTTGGTCAGGTCGGCCGCACCGGCCACCGCCCAGTTGCGGGCGGCGATGTAGCTCGCCAGCGGGCGCACCGTGGCCAGCACTTCGCTGATCGACAATGACCGATCCGCGCCCAACAGCGCGAGACTTACCACCGCGGTGGGTGTCACCGGGGTGGCCCGGTTGATCCGGTGCTCCACATCCAGGGCAATGCGTTCTATTTCGGTCCCGGTCCCCGATTCGTCGGTACGCAGTTCTTCCAGCCGCTTGCGCAGCGGCAATGGCTCACCGAAGTCCAGGTACGCACGTCCGAGGCGCTCCCCCTGCTGGCGAGCCAACCGGACCAGGAATCGCAGGTCTTCGGGCCGCTTCACCGCACCGTAGGCCTCGGTCGTCATGGCCTCAACCTCGTGCAACTGGTCGTACACGATGGACGTGGGCACCAAATACACCTCGGGACCGTCGATTTCATCGACCGCGTCGGCGATGTAGCGCAGGATGCCGCATACCGGCGGCCGCAACTTGCCCGTCCTGGTCCGCCCACCCTCGATCGACCAGGTCAGATTCGCATGGTTCTGCACCAACTGTGCGGCGTAGGCCCGCAGCACAAAGCGATAAACCGGAATGTCTTTGGTCTGGCGCCGGATGAAAATCGCACCGGTCCGCTTGGCCCAGGCACCCATTGGAAAGAAGTTCAGATTCGCACCACCGAACGTCAGCGCCGGCGAGAGCCGATTGGCCTGAATCACTTCCGGAAGCAGCATGCCGTCCAGGTAGGAGCGATGCGAGAAGGCGAACGCCAACGTCGCCTTGCGGTCCAGCTTGCGCAGCTGGGCGATCTGATCTTCGTCGACCAGCACGTCGTAGGCCCGCATCAGCCAACGACTGAAACCGCGCCAGGCCTGCACTGCGCGCTCATCGAGCGTGGCCGCCATCTCGCGGAGATACCCCGCGGCCTCCGCACGCACCCCGTCGGGATCGCGCCCGAGTTCGGCGGCCAGCTTGGCAAGCCGCTCGTCATACCATGGGGCACTCATCAGCTCAGCGACCTCGGCCGCGTCAGTCGACAGCGGCGATATCGATTCATCGATAATCCCACTGCGCTGCAACAGCTTTCGCGCTCCGACCCGACCAACCTCGCGCGCAGTCATCAGTGGCCCCTTCATCACGCCGGTTGTACCGTTGCCGCGGACGCGGGTTCGTGGACGTGAGGTCCCGGCTTGGCCGCATAGAGTTCTTCGATCTCGGCCGCGTATTTCGTCACGATCGGCCGGCGCTTGAGCTTCATGGTCAGCGTTATCTCGTCTCCCCCGGGTTCCCACAGTGTCGGCAATATGCGGAAGCGCTTGATCTGTTCCACCCGCGATAGTTTGGCGTTGCCTTCGACCACGCCCGCGGCGATCCGGGCAATCACTGCTGGGTCAGCGGCAAGCGCGGCCGGCGACGCATCCGAAATCCCGTGCTGGGCCGCGTAGGGCCCCACCGAGTCGGCATCGAAGACCAGCAGCGCAGTGTTGTACGGACGACCGTCACCGATCGCGATCAGCACGCCCACCATCGGACAGGCCGCCAAGATGGTGTTCTCAATGTTTGCCGGCGACATGTAGTTTCCGGCCGCGTTGATGATCAGCTCCTTCTTGCGATCCACCACCCGCAGGTAGCCGTCCGCATCGACATCGAAGATGTCACCGGTGTGCAACCAGCCATCCTCGTCGATGGCCTCCGCGGTCTTGGCGGCTTCTTTGCGGTAGCCCTTCATCACTAGCGGACCGCGAACCAGGTACTCGCCGTCATCGGCGATCTTGCCTTCCAATCCGGGCAGCAGCTTGCCGACGCTACCCAGTCGCGCATCGCGCGGATGGCTGGCGGTGGCAACGCAACTCAGCTCGGACATTCCCCAGATCTCCGTTATCGGAATGCCGATACCGCAGAAGAATCCCAAAGTCTCCTTGGGGATCGGCGCCGCTCCTGAGACCGCCCACCGGAGTTCGCCGAATCCCAGCCGTTCGCGCAACTTCGACAGCACCAACTCGTCGGCCTTGGTCCATTCGTCGACCACCTCGGCTGACATCGGTTCATCCGCAAGCATGGCCTCTGCGCGCTTGGCGGCCACTGACATCGCCCAGATCAGGGCCTGTTTCTTCATCTCATCGGTCTCGTGGCTGATCGTGAATTCGATGCCGGCCTTGAGCTTCTCCCAGACCCGCGGCACCGCGCCCCACACGGTGGGTCGCACATCGGGCAGGGCGAAGACGATCGCCCGTCCGTCGGCCACCGCGGTGACCTGGGTGCCGAACATCTCCTGCAGATACAGGCCGGTCATCCGGTCGGCGATGTGCGCGGTCGGGAGGAAGGAGGTAACCCGGTCACCGAACTGAATGCCGAACACCTCCTCGATGGCGAACCCCTCGAACAGCAGGTTGACGTGGGTCATCTCGACCCCTTTGGGGTTCCCGGTGGTACCGGACGTGTAGATCAGGGTCACCACGTCATCGGGCTGCACTGCTGCCCATGTCGCCTCGAAATCGAAGTCGTCCGGTGCGGCCGCGTACAGCTCCTGCACCGACATGGTGCCCTCCGGCGCGCCGTCGATGCAGACGATGTGCTCGATGGGTGCGCCGCTAGCACGGATGCGGTCGACGTATTGCTCCTCGCAGATCACGACCTTGGTGCCAGCGTTGTCGAACACATAGGTCAACTGTTCGGCGGGCAACGTGTTGTACACCGAGAACGAAGTGGCGCCAACGTGTTGCGCGCCGACTTCGAGTGGGTAGAACTCGACCCGGTTGGCCATCATCAGCGAAACGGTGTCCCCGCGTCCCACCCCCAGCCCCGCGAGGCCGCCGGCTACCTGCCGCACCTGGTCGGCATACTCTCTCCAGGTCAGCGTCTGGGCGCCCCCCGGCGTCCGGAGTGCGATGGCATCCGGATCGATCGCGGCGCTGCGCTGGAACGCCTCGCACATGGTGGTCGGACGCTCGGTTGGGGTCATTCCCGTCCTCCTTGATCGACCGGCGCTCCATCGCTGAGCCTACGTCCGCGACACACCAAGCGTCACGCTGGTGTTGCGCCCAAAAACGAGCGTCACGCTAGCCTGACGCTGGGCGCCAGCCCGCCGTCAGCTGCCCAGGCAGCCGGGACCGAGCAGCTCTTTCAGATCGCCCATCAACGCCGGCGATGGCGTGACCCGTAGTGACTGGTCGAGCTCCAGCGTGGTGATCCGATCCCCACTGATCAGCCGCAGATGCACCTGAGACGTACCCGGGTGCCGAGCCAGCACCTGTTTGAGTGCGGTGACCTTGTCGATGGTGCACTGCCGGGTGGGCAGGCTCACGGCCAGCGGCCGATCCGCCTCGGCATTGGAAAAGTCGGGCACCACGAGCTCGTTGGCGATCAAGCTGATGCGGTCGTCGCGAATCGCGACCTTGGCGTTGACCAGCACCACGGCGTCGTCGGCGATATCGGCGCCATAGTTGGAGTAGGTGTGCGGGAAGAACATCACCTCGATACCACCGGTGAGATCTTCCAATTGAGCTGATGCCCAAGGCATCCCGTTCTTGTTGACCCGCCGGTTCACGGCCGCCAGGATGCCACCCACCCGCACCTGGGCATCGTTGGAGACATCACCATCCAGGATTGCCGGGATCGCGGTATCAACCTGGGCGGCCAACAGATGTGCCACCCCGTTGAGTGGATGCCCCGACACGTACAGGCCCAGCATCTCGCGTTCCAGTGCGAGTTTCTGTTTGTCTTCCCACTCGTCCTCGGGAACCTTGATGGTGAACACCGCGTCGGCACCCGAGTCGCTGCCGCCGAAGAGATCGAACTGTCCCATCGCCTCGGCCTTCTTGGTACCCAGCACCGAGTCCACGGCGTCGGTGTGCACCAGGAAGAGGCCTTTGCGCGGGTGCCCGAGCGAGTCGAACGCCCCCGCCTTGATCAGCGACTCGGTGACTTTCTTGTTACAGGCCGAGATGTCGATCTTGTTCAGGTAGTCGGAGAAGTCGGTGAATTTGCCTTTGCCGCTGCGGGTACCGATCAACGAACCGACGACGTTGGCCCCGACATTGCGCACCGCACCCAACCCGAAGCGGATGTCCTGCCCGACCGAGGCGAAGTTCACCAATGACTCGTTGACATCGGGCGGTAGCACGGTGATGCCGAGCTTGCGGCAATCGGCCAGGTAGACCGCGGCCTTGTCCTTGTCGTCACCGACCGAGGTCAGCAACCCTGCCATGTACTCGGCCGGGTAGTTGGCCTTCAGATAGGCGGTCCAATACGAGACCAGACCGTAGCCCGCGGCGTGCGACTTGTTGAAGGCGTATCCGGCGAACGGCAGGATGGTGTCCCACAGCGCCTTGACCGCTTTTTCGGAGAATCCGTTGGCGGTCATGCCTTCGTAAAAGCCCTTGTATTCCGCCTCGAGCACCTCGAGCTTCTTCTTGCCCATCGCCTTGCGCAGCGCGTCGGCCTTACCCATCGTGTAGGAGGCGACCTTTTGGGCGATGAACATGATCTGCTCTTGATAGACGATCAGACCGTAGGTCTCCGAGAGGATTTCGCGCAGCGGCTCCTCCAGCTCGGGGTGGATCGGCTTGACCGCCTGGCGATTGTTCTTCCGGTCGGCATAGTCGTTGTGGGCGTTCATGCCCATCGGGCCTGGCCGGTACAGCGCCAGGACAGCGACGATGTCATTGAACTCGGTGGGTTGCATGCGACGCAGCAGGTCGCGCATCGGCCCGCCGTCGAGCTGGAAAACGCCCAGCGTCTCACCGCGTCCCAACAGCTCGTAGGTGGGCTTGTCGTCGAGCGGCAGCGATTCCAGGTCGAGGTCGATTCCCCGGTTGGCCTTGATGTTCTCGATCGCGTCGCCGATGATCGTCAGGTTTCGCAGGCCCAAGAAGTCCATCTTCAACAGGCCGATCGCCTCACACGACGGGTAGTCCCAGCCGGTGATGATGGCCCCGTCTTGAGGCCGCTTCCACAGCGGAATGGCCTCCGTCAGGGGTTCGCTGCTCATGATCACCGCACACGCGTGCACGCCCGCATTACGGATCAGGCCTTCCAGCCCGCGCGCGGTCTGGTAGATGGTGCGGACGTCGGGGTCGGTCTCGATGAGGCCGCGAACCTCCGCGGCCTCCTTGAACCGCTCGTGGGCCGGGTCGGTGATGCCGGACAGCGGAATGTCCTTGGCCATGATCGGCGGCGGCAACGATTTGGTGATTCGGTCGGCGATCGCGAACCCGGGCTGGCCATAGTGGATACGCGCGGAATCCTTCAGCGCCGCCTTGGTCTTAATGGTGCCGAAGGTGATGACCTGGGCGACTCGATCCTGGCCCCACTTGTCGGCGGCGTAGCGCACCATCTCGCCGCGACGGCGGTCGTCGAAGTCGATATCGATATCGGGCGCTGACGGGCGCTCCGGGTTGAGGAACCGCTCAAACAGCAGACCGTGCGGTATCGGGTCGATGTTGGTGATGCCCATCGCGTAGGCCACCAGAGAGCCGGCCGCCGAACCACGCCCCGGTCCCACTCGAATGTCGACCGACCGCGCATAGTTGATCAGGTCGGCCACGATCAGGAAGTACGACGGGAAACCCTTGTCGCAGATCACCTTGATCTCGTACTCAGCCCGGTCGATGTAGTCCTGGCCGAGACCGGACGGGAAACGTCGCCGCAGGCCCGCCATCACCTCGTGATGCAGCCACGACGCCGGATCGTGCCCCTCGGGCACCGGGAAGATCGGCATCCGGTCACGCGGGGTCCATACGTCGGCATAGGACTGCACTCGCTCCGCGATCAGCAGGGTGGAGTCGCAGGCGCCCGGGATGTCGTCGTCCCAGAGTTGGCGCATCTCGGCGGCGGACTTGAGGTAGTACCCGTCACCGTCGAACTTGAACCGGTTGGGGTCCGAGAGCGTCTTGCCGGTCTGAACACACAGCAGCGCCTCGTGGTTGTGCGCGGCGTCGCGAGTGACGTAATGGCAGTCGTTGGTGGCCAGCGGCGGAATGTCGAGCTTGCGGCCTATCTCGATCAGACCCTCACGGACGCGGCGTTCGATGGACAGTCCGTGATCCATCAACTCGAGGAAGTAGTTGTCGGCGCCGAAAATCTCCCGCCACTTGGCGGCCGATTCCAGCGCTTCGCGGTCATGGCCCAGCCGCAGCCGGGTCTGCACCTCACCGGAGGGGCAGCCGGTGGTGGCGATGATGCCCTCGGCGTGCTCGGCGACAAGTTCGGCATCCATGCGCGACCACTTACCGAGCTGACCCTCGAACGAGGCCAGTGACGACAGCTTGAACAGGTTGCGCAGGCCGGTCGCGTTCTCGGCCACCATCGTCAGGTGGGTGTAAGAGCCGCTACCGGATACGTCGTCGCCCTTCTGGCTGGGATCACCCCAGGTGATGCGACGGGTATCGAAACGAGAGCCGGGAGCTACATACGCCTCGACGCCGATGATCGGCTTCACCCCGGCCTTGGTTGCCGAGTTGTAGAACTCGCTGGCGCCGAACATGTTTCCGTGGTCGGTCATCCCGATCGCAGGCATGTCCAGCCGTTCCACTTCGGCCAGCATGGGGGTGATCTTCGCCGCACCATCCAGCATCGAGTACTCGGTGTGGTTGTGCAGGTGCACAAAGGACCGCGAAGAAGAACCGCTCATAGGCACGCCAGTCTAGGACCGACCACCGACAGCGTTCGGGCGTGTCGCCAACGTGTCGTGTGGCAGCTATCCATACAGCTCGACAAACTGCTTCAGCGACTGCTCGACATCCCCCTTGACGGCGCGCGCCGCAGCCGACCCGAGCGGACCGAACAACGCGCCCCCGCCCAGCTCGAGGCGCAACCCGAGGGTGGACCCGTCTGCGTTTGGCTCGACGGTGAGGCTTACGCCGTACTTGGCTCCGCCCTTGCCCGATCCTGACATCGTGACCTCGCGCGGCGGATCCCACTTCGTCACCGTCCACGTCACCCGGTTGCGCATGCCCTTGGCACGGGCCACACCCTCGATCTCGACGCCCTCACTGAGCTGCTCGGGTAGCTCGCTGCGCCACCCCTCGTGGATCACGAGCCATTCGCCCAACTCCGACAGATCCGAAACATGGTCCCAGGTGTCCTGCGGAGGGATCGGGACATCGGCGGTCATCTCAACGGAAGCCATCGCATGAGCCTAGCCGTGCGGCAAGGCACGGCCGCGCGAAGCACCACCCGCGCAAAGCACGCCGGCGCCCCGGGCATTGGCGTGCCGCAACCAACACCGCGGGGCGGTCGACACGGCGGTCAGTGGCTGGGACCGCCGCGCAGTTTGTTCCCGATCCGGATCGCGGGCAGCAGCACGCTGCGTGGTAGGTACCTGCCGCTGGTGCTGACGAACTTGGGCACCACGCCGGGCACGACGGTGCGCTTGCCGGTCAGCATCCCCTCGATCGCGGCTTCGGCGACGTCGTGCGGAGACACCTGCGCCAAGGGAATGCTGAACCGCTCGGCACTGGCGATCTCGGCCCACTCGGTGGGCACCGGTCCCGGGCACAGCGCGGTGACCGAAACTCCCGTACCGTGCAACTCCTCCTGAACGGCTTCGGAGAAGGTGAGCACGAAGGCCTTGGAGGCCGAGTACACCGCCATGAAGGGAATGGGCTGGAAGCCGGCAATGGATGCGATGTTGAGCACCGCACCGGCACCGCGCTCCACCATGCCGGGTAACGCCGCGCGGGTGAACTCCATGAGGGCCAGCGCGTTGAGCGTGACCTGCTCGCTTTCGCGTTCGGGTGGCAGCTCGCAGAAACGGCCGCTGGTGCCGAAGCCGGCGCTGTTACACAAACCGGCGATCGAATCGCTGCGGAGCCGGTCAGCGAGCTGAGTTCTGGCTTGCGCATCGGACAGATCGAGGGGCAACACCTCAACGGCGATCGAGAACTTGTCCCGTAGATCGTCGGCCAGTTCCTCGAGGCGCTCACGGCGCCGCGCGACCAGCATTAGCGGAGGGCCCCGGCCGGCAAGGCCGCGGGCCAACTCGACACCGATGCCGGATGAGGCGCCGGTTATTACGACAGTGGCCTGTTTGTTTGGTTTCGGAAGGCTCATAGTCTCACCAATGTATCCCTCGGGTCGCCTGGACGAATGTTTCGCTTCTCTTATCGAGTTCTGTTGTACCAGACTGCGATTCACTGCCCTTGGCGGCAGAGGAGTCACTGAACATGCCGAACGCGCGGTTGCGCACCCGGTCCATGACGGCCGGGTTGACGGCGTCTGCCACGGCCGCGAATTGCCCGAACGGCGAGCTGGCCCGCCGCGGCCGATGCACGATCGCGTCGGTGATGACCCCGGCGGCCTGCTCGGGCGTCAGGGTCGGGAATTTGTCGTAGATCGTCGTCGGGCTGATCATCGGCGTCCGCACCAGCGCCATGTGCACGGTGGTGAGGCGAACCCCTTCATTGATGGTCTCGGCCTGCAGCGCGGTCGCAGAGGCTGTCCAATGCCGCCTTGCTCGCGATGTAGGCGCCAAAGCGCGGTGCGCGGGTCTGCACACCGATCGAGAAGACGTTGATGATGTGCCCAAACCCGCGTTCCCGCATCCCGGGGATGAACTTGAGGATGAGCTGCACCGCACCGAGGTAGTTCAGCTGCATGGTCCGCTGATAGTCGTGAATCCGGTCGTAGGACAGCTCCAGCGAGCGTCGAATCGAGCGGCCCGCGTTGTTGATCAGGATGTCTACACCGCCCAGATCGGCCAGCACCTGATCGGCCATCGCCGCGATGGCGTCCATGTCGGACAGATCGCACCGGTAGACATGCGCCGCACCGCCACCGGCCCGAACGTCATCGGCCACCTTTTCCAGGTTTTCCCTGGTGCGCGCGACCAGCACCACCGTGCCGCCCGCTTCGGCGATCTTGTGCGCGGCCGCCTCGCCGATCCCCGATGACCCACCGGTGATGAGCACGACCTTGCCCTCTACCGCGTCGCTGAGTTTGCGGCCCTGGACGACGTCGAGCAAATTCCTTAAATAGAAGGGCCGATAGCGCCCCGCCGAGTTGGGCGTGTTGACGATGTTCGACATCGCCGCGAACGGCTTCTCGACCAGGTTGGTGAGGTCACCTAGCTTCATGTGAAGTTGCTCCTGAGGGCGGTGTGGATAGTGTGACGTGGGTCATAAAGCAAACCTAGGACATCCATCCTCGAATAGATACGACTTGCCGTGACGCGAGCGCCGCCACGGGCCGGCCGGCCGAGACCCAGCAAACGCCTGGATCCGCGGTCGATGAGCAATCTGCTTGTTACCCGAAGCAATGCGCGCGTGACGGCACTCTAATCGATGCGCAACTGCCCCATGCTGCCCTTGCAACATGGGACTACTGTCACGCTTTCGTAAACGTGCGCCGGTCAGCATCTACGACAAGATCGGCGGGTATGAGGCGATCGAAGCCGTCGTCGAAGACTTCTATGTACGTGTGCTCGCCGACGATCAACTCGGCGGCTTCTTCACCGGAACGAATATGAACCGCCTCAAAGACAAACAGGCCGAGTTCTTTGTGGCAGCCCTCGGCGGACCCGAGCCCTACACCGGCGCACCGATGAAACAGGTCCACCAGGGCCGGCGGAATCACCATGGCGCACTTCAGCTTGGTAGCCGGGCATCTGGGCGACTCACTGACCGCAGCAGGGGTCCCTTCTGAGACCGTCACCAACATTCTCAAGCTCGTGGCACCGTTGGCCACAGACATCGCCTCGGGCGAGACCACGACCGCGGGAGTCTGATCCCCCGCCGGAGCCCGCAGGAATTGCGCCCGGTCTGGCGTGTCGCGCTTTGCACGCCCTCCGCAAGCCGGTAGTCAGCACATATGAGACTTATCGCCCTCATCGGGGCCGCCTTGGCGTTGAGCGCCTGCAGTTCAGCAACAACGCATTCGACTCCCGATTCGCCGGCCGGCACCACGAGCGGCTCGCAGCCGACATCGACGGCCGCACCGCTGCTCGACTGCACCAACCCCGAAGATGACACCCAGCGACTGGTCTGCAACGACCCCCAGTTGACCGAACTCGATCGCCGGCTCGACACCGCCTACCAGCAGGCGCTGGACCGTCCCTGCACCGACAAAGCGGCGCTGACGCTGGCCCAAGGTCACTGGGCGGAGACGCGTGACCAATGTGCGCAGAACCCTGACATGCGCACCTGTCTGCAGGAGTCCTACCAGACCCGGTTGGCGCAGTTGGCCATCGCGGACCCGGCCACCGCGGCTCCGCCCGTGATCAGCTACCGGTGCCCCGCGGAGGACGGCCCATTGACTGCACAGTTCTACAACGAACTCGATCCCAAGACGGCGGTGCTGACCTGGCGAGGCGACCAGTACATCCTGTTCGTGCAGCTATCGGGCAGTGGTGCCCGGTACGGCCGTCAAGGCGTCGAGTACTGGGAGCACCAGGGCGAAGTGCAGCTCGATTTCCACGGCACCAAATTTGTCTGCACCACGACCTGAGGCCCCTCACGCCCGGCGCTAGGCCGCGGGCGGGCCGGGCGCCCGATCCGGATCACCGCTCGTGGTCGACGGCACGGGTTGCTTGCGGCGAAAATGCCGAGCATGCGCCGTGCATTCAAAGTCCCGGCGGCAGAGGCCGGGCGGGCCCCCGTGCCCGAGCGGGATTTCTCCCGCCCGCACGGACGCCCGTGCGCCGCCGTCGAATCGTGGCCACCGCATGCCGCGCTGGCATCCAGACGCTGGCATCCGCGCGGCACGCTCGTCGAGGCCCGCATGCCGCAACGGCGGCCCCGGTGACGGCCGCCCAACGCTCATTTGAGGAACTCGTGGCCGAAGCCATGGCGGCGCCGGTCGTGGGATGGGATTTCTCCTGGCTAGAAGGCCGAACGACAGAAGAACGACCGTCGTGGGGGTACCAGCCGGCTGATGAGCCAGCGATTGGCCCGCGCGTCGGCCGCCCTGGACATCCATACCGGTGGCGGCGAGGTGCTGTCCGGCGCGCCGAAGTTTCCACCGACCATGGCCGCGACCGAATCGTGGCCGCCGAATGCGGCGCTAGCCACCCAGCGGTTGCGCCCGCGCGGCGTGGTGGTGGTCGCAACGCGCGATGAGCCGCCGCTGCCGTTCGCCGATAAAGCGTTCGACCTGGTGATCAGTCGCCATCCCATCACCGTGTGGTGGAGTGAGATTGCCCGGGTGTTGCGTCCCGGCGGCACCTACCTCGCGCAGCACCCCGGGCCGGCGACGGTAGCCGAACTCGTGGGACACGTCATCGGACCGCAGCCCCAGCTGTGGGAGCGGCTAGAGCCCGCGGCTCAGCGTGCCCAGGCCCAGGCGGCCGGGTTACAGATCGTGGAGCTGCGCATGGAGCGGCTCAGGGCTGAATTCTTCGACATCGGCGCGGTGGTGTACTTCCTGCGCAAGCTGATTTGGGCGGTGCCGGATTTCACGGCAGAGCCGTACTTTCAGCGACTGGTCGAGTTGCATGAACGCATCCAGGTCGACGGACGCTTCGTCACCCACCCGACGCGGGTGTTGGTGGAAGCGCGAAAGCCGACCGAGTGAGCATCGCTCACCCCTCGTCGCGGAGCACATCCAGGGCGTGCTGCAGATCTGGCGGATACGGACTGACAATCTCCACGCGCCGGCCATCGGCGGGATGCGCGAAGGCCAGCGATCTCGCATGCAGCCATTGACGTTGCAGACCCAACCGTTTGGCCAGTTTCGGGTCGGCCCCATAAACGAGGTCACCACAGCACGGATGATGCAATGCCGCGAAATGCACCCGGATCTGATGAGTGCGCCCGGTTTCCAAATGCACGTCAAGCAGGCTGGCCGCCACGAAGGCCTCGACGGTGTCGTAGTGGGTGAGGCTATGCCGGCCGTTCTTGGTGACCGCAAACTTCCACTCGCCGCCGGGATGCCGACCGATCGGTGCGTCGATGGTTCCGCTGGATGGATCTGGATGTCCTTGCACCAGAGCGTGATAGCGCTTGTCGACGGTGCGTTGTTTGAAGGCCCGCTTGAGAACCGTGTAGGCGCGTTCGGACAGCGCGACCACCATCACCCCGGACGTCCCGACGTCGAGGCGATGGACAATGCCCTGCCGCTCATGTACGCCGGACGTGCTGATCCGGTAGCCGGCCGCCGCCAGGCCACCGAGCACCGTGGGCCCCGTCCAGCCCACCGACGCATGTGCTGCCACCGCGGCCGGCTTGTCGACGGCGACAACGTCGTCGTCGGAGTACAGGATCGTCATGCCCTCGATCTCGACGGGGGTGTTCTCCGGCGGCGGCGGCGCCTCCGGCAGCTGGACGTGCAGCCAGGCCCCCGCGGTCAGCCGATCGGATTTGCCCGCCGGCACACCGTCGAGTTCGACACCACCGTTCTCGGCGATGACGGCCACCGCACTGCGGGACAGACCCAGCAGACGGGCCAGCCCCGCATCAACACGCATTCCTGCCAATCCCTCCGGAACCGGCATCGAGCGATCGCCCGTCAACGCTCATCGGCCTTTCGCCGGCCCACGGTGTCGAAGTCGAAGCCGAAGATCGACAGGATTACCAGCAGGATGGCGCCACCGACCACCGACGGATCAGCGACGTTGAACACCGGCCACCAACCGACCGAAAAGAAATCGACGACGTGCCCGCGCAGCGGCCCGGGTGCCCGGAAGAAGCGGTCGACCAGGTTGCCCATTGCGCCGCCCAGGATCATCCCGAGCCCCACGGCCCACCAGGGCGACACCAGCCGCCGGCCCATCCAGAAGATTCCGACCACCACGCCCGTCGCGATCAAGGTCAAAACCCAGGTGTAGCCGGTCGCCATCGAGAAAGCGGCACCCGAATTGCGCACCAATGTCCAGGTCACCGTGTCACCGATGATCGATACCGGTTGGCCGGGAGGCAGCAGCTTGACGGCCAGCACCTTCGTCACAACGTCCAGCGCCAGCACCACCGCCGCGACCGACAGCAATAGCCGCAGCCGCCGTGGCGGCGGCTCCGGCGCGGAAACCTTGGGTTCCTCAGTCACCCCGGTCTCTCCCGCTGTCGTCAGTGGATCGGCTGATCCGGTTGGTTCGTCAGACACTCCCCCATCATCCCTCAGCTTTGTACCGGTACCCACATGCGGATGCCGATGACATGGGTGCGAGATGATCCCACCATGGCTCGCCTCACCGTTATCACCACCGGAGGAACGATCTCGACCAGCACGGGCACCGACGGAGTGCGCCGACCGTCTCGTAACGGTGCGCAGCTCACCGCTGCCGTGAGCGGCGATCTGGATGTCGAAATCGTCGACTTGATGGCGCTGGACAGCTCGCAGCTGGTGCCGGCGGACTGGGATCGCATCCGCGCCGCCCTGCACGCCATCACCGGGCGCGGCGCCGACCGCCCCAATGGGCCCGATGGGGTGGTTATCACCCACGGCACAGACACGCTTGAAGAGACCGCGCTGTGGTTGGACCTCACCTATTCCGGCAGCACCCCGGTGGTGTTGACCGGGGCCATGCGCAGCTCCGATGCCGCCGATGCCGATGGTCCAGCCAACCTGCGTGACGCGCTTATCGTGGCCGGCGATCCCGCGGTACGCGACTGTGGGGTATTGGTGTGTTTTGCACGTCGGGTGCTCGAGCCGCTAGGACTTCGCAAGGCGGCAACCGATGACCTGAGCGGATTCGCCGGCGAACTTCTGGGCACCGTCACCGACGAGGTGGCGCTGCGGCGCGCGAAATCGCGGCCATATCTCGGCGACGTTCTGGCCGCCGATGCACCCCGGGTCGATATCGTCGCGGTCTACCCCGGAAGCGACGCTGTAGCACTGGACGCATGTGTGGCCGCCGGCGCGCGCGCCATCGTGCTGGAGGCCCTGGGGTCGGGCAATGCCGGCGCGGCCGTGATCGACGGGGTGCGGCGGCATTGCGGCAACGGGGTGGTGATAGCGGTCTCCACCCGTGTTGCCGGCGCTCGGGTCGGCGCCGGCTACGGCCCTGGCCATGATCTGGTGGCCGCGGGCGCGGTGATGGTGCCACGGCTGCCGCCGTCGCAGGCGCGGGTGCTGCTGATGGCAGCGCTGACAGCCGAGCTACCCATCGTCGAGGTCATCGACCGCTGGGGTTGAGGTGTCAGCGGCATTCTCGACCCGCAACTGGCCGACAAAATCCGGCCAATCCAGGCTGTCCACCGGGTTGGCGGCGGTGATGTCGCTGGTCTCGATGGGAAAGGTCCGCGCTGGCCCGGGGCCTGAACCACGAGTCTCGAACCTCACGGTGACCACTCCGTGACCCGCTCCTTGTACCCAGCCGTGACCAAGCTCCCGGTGGGTGACGTCGTCGCCGATTCGCCACACGGCACCGGCTGGGGTGCTCGACAACGCACCATGCGAGGGGTGAAAGTCCTGATGGGCTTCTTCTGACGTCTCCGCCGCCAGGTCCAGATCCGGGAACAGCGATTCCTGGCGTACCTCGCTCAGCCCCGAGAAACCCACGCCCAGCAGGCGAATGGGCCCGATCTGGACCGGATCCAGCAGCAGCCGGCGGGCCAGCGCCAACAGTGCTCCCACATCGGTTGTCGCATAGGGCAAGGTCGCCGAGCGAGTCAACGTGCTCATGTCGGCCTTCTTCAGCTTCACCGTGACGGTGCGAGACCCGCGACCGTCGCGCAGCAACCGCTGATGAGCGTGCTCGGCAATCGGATCAAGCGCGTCGCGGAGCTGATCGAGGGTGGTCAGATCGATGGCAAAGGTCGACTCCGCGCTGATCTGCTTGGCTTCCGCGCGCTCGGCAACCGGCCGGTCGTCGATGCCGCGCGCCAGCCGGTGCAGCGCGGGCCCGACGGTCGCGCCAAGGATGTTGGCCACTTCAGCGTCGGCCAGCGCCGCCAACTGTCCGACCGTCTCGATCCCGAGGCGATGCAGCTTCTCCTCGGCAACTGGACCGATGCCCCACAACCGGCGCACCGGCAAGCCGCCCAGCAGCAGCTGTTCTTCCTTACGGGCGACGACCCGGATGCCGTCGGGCTTGGCCAGTCCAGAGGCGATCTTGGCAATTTGCTTACCCGAGCCGGCACCCACCGAGGCGATCAGGCCGGTTTCGTCGCGCACCCGTCGCCGCAGGTCTTCGCAGAACTGTTCCACCTCCGCCGTAGCGGCCCCACCGAGTTGTGGTGGTTCCCCGAAGGCCTCGTCGAACGACAGCTGCTCGACGACGGGAACCAGGCCTCGCACGGTGTCGAACACCCGGCGACTGGCCACCCCGTACACGGCGCCGCGCGGCGGCAACACCACTGCGGTCACACCGATCAACCGCCGAGCCTGGTGCATCGGCATGGCCGAACGGGCCCCGAAAACGCGCGCCTCATAGCTGGCGCCGGCGACCACACCGCGCCCACCCATACCACCCACCAGCACCGGCCGGCCCATCAAGGTTGGTCGGGTGAGCTGCTCAACCGAGGCGAAGAACGCGTCCATGTCCAGGTGCAGCACCCAACGGGACTCCACAACCGGCAATACTATTCGGGACTAGTCGGGGCCCGCCGGAGGCGATCTCGACTAACGTCGGTCAGTATGGCAATGAACCTTGTGCATAGGTTGTGCTGCGACTCTGACCGCTGGGCAAATGAGGTCAAGGGCCAGGTATTGCCCTGGGTTCTCGCCGATGTGGACCTCGGTGACAACGCCCTCGAGATCGGGCCGGGCTACGGAGCCTTTCTTCGGGTGCTGGTGGACAAGACGCCAAAGCTCACAGCGGTCGAAATCGACCCAGCCATGGCGCGGCGTCTACAAGAGCGCTATGGGGAGCAGGCACGCATCATCAACGGCGACGGCACCGACACCGGGCTGCCCGCCGAAGAGTTCAGCTCGGTGGTGTCTTTCACCATGCTCCATCACGTCCCTACCACTGAACTGCAGGATGAACTGTTCGCCGAGGCCTATCGTGTGCTGCGCCCCGGTGGTGTCTTCGCCGGGAGCGACGGGATTCCTTCATTACTGTTCAGCATCTTGCACTTTCGCGACACCTGCAATCCGATTCCACCGACGGACCTCCCGAATCGCCTGCGCGCAGCGGGATTTCACGATGTCGAAGTTGAGGTTCAGGCCGGCAGGCAACGCTGGCGTGCACAGAAACCCAAAGCCTGACTTATATCGAAAAGCTATGTCAAATAAGGGTATTGAGAAACGGTAAGGAACCACGGTGTGTCCGTCCGATAGCGAGTCAACTACCTTCGGCCGGTCCGGCGATGACTTCGTGGCAGGAATCTGTCAGCAGGTCCAGGCCTGGAGCACTCAGCCCGCTCTGACGGAATTGGTCGAAATGTTCGGCGGCTCCCCACCCGCCGGCGACCTCCCGACTCGACTTGCGCTGCTCGACGAATTCAGCAAGGTGTGGGACTACCGGGGGCGGGCCCGGGCCTCCGCCACCGGCCGGTTACACAGTCAGGACGCGGCCGGCGCGGTCAGATGGCTGATCCCGCGCCTGGACCTGCCCGCCACCCAACTGGCACAGATCACGGCGTTGGCCAGCGAACTGGGTCTGGTCACAGCCACCACGCCCGAGGGCGCGGACTTCGATCACCTCTTGGTGATCGGCGGTGGACGCTATACCAACCAGCTGCGGGTGGGCTACGCACGAGAGATGGCTACCGGCCGGCGCATCGGCCAGGTGTGCTGGCGGCAGCATCACGCAAGCTACTGGAATCCGAACTGGATGCCGTAGCCGTCTGCGCGCCGGGGGCACGCACGGAGTTCGAGCTCCTGGTGGCAGCAGCAAAGGACGTACTGGGGCTGGACACCGGTGAGGTGACCGCGCACATACGACAACGGGTGGATAACCCGCAACGCGACCGGGCGGTGTGGAGTTTTCCACCGGAGGGCAACGGCCTCGGCGTGCCGGTCATGTTGTTGGAAACCCCGTCGCCCGACCCGGACAACCGTCGAGCCAACTCCGCCGATACCTACACCTTCGCCGCCCAGACGGCGCGCATGCACCAGTCGACCTGCCTGCTGGTGACCGGCCAGCCGGTGGTGCCCTACCTGCACTTCGAGGGGCTCCGCACGCTGGGTCTACCGTTGCGGATTCACCTGGAGTCAGCGGGGTTCGGCATCGACCGCTACAACCGGCTCAGCAACCTGGACCAACAGCATCCGGCCAAACTGCTGCAGGAGGTCCGCTCGACGATCCGGTCCGCCCGCGCCCTGATGGATCGGGTAGCGATCACAGGGCGCGACCCAACCAGCGCCGGCTGACGTCTTAGGCCTGCTCGCGCCCGGACACCCCTGCTCCGCCAGATTTCGCGATTGCCACCCGCACCCCGTCTCCGATCTCGACGCCATCGTCGGGTTCACCGAATTCGAAAGTGGTGGCCAGGATTTCGCCGGCAATCAGATCGCGGTGAGTGCGCGCCCACTCGGCGCGCTCCCCCGGTACCGAGATCAGCACCTGGATGCGGTCGGAAACGTCGAGCCCGGTGGACTTGCGCAGCTCCTGCAATTCCCGGATGCGGTCCTTGGCCCAGCCCTCGGCCTCGAGTTCGGGTGTGACGGTTCCGTCCAGCACCACTAGGCCCGCACCGCCCGGCAAGGCCGCCGTGAATTCCGGGTCGGCGGCCACCAGCCGGGAGCTGTACTCCTCGGGCCGCAACACCGCCGGACCCGCCGTCAGGATGCCGTCGGAGTTGACAACCCCTTCGCCGGCTTTGACCGCCTTGATGGCAGCTTGCACGTCCTTGCCCAGCCGGGGACCGGCAACCCGAGCGTTGACGGTCAGTTCGAACCGGCCGTAGGTGCCGATCGCATCTGTCAACTCGATCTGCTTGACGTTGAGTTCGTCGGCGATCAGGTCGGTGAACGGCTTTAGCGCTTGTGGACTCTCGACTGCCACGGTCAATTTCGGCAGCGGCAAACGTACCCGCAGCTTCTTGGCCTTGCGCAGCGAAGACGCGGCCGAGCACACTTCACGGACCTGGTCCATCGCGGCCACCAGTTCTGCGTCCGCGGGGACCTCGCCAGCCTGCGGCCAGTCCGTCAAATGCACTGAGCGCTCGCCGGTTAGCCCACGCCAGATCACCTCGGTGACCAGCGGCAGCAGTGGTGCCGCCAACCTCGCGGTGATCTCCAGCACGGTGTGCAGTGTGTCGATGGCATCGACATCTTCCTGCCAGAACCGCGAACGCGACCTTCGGACATACCAATTCGTCAAAGCCTCGGTGAACTGGCGCAGCTGTTCACAAGCCCCCGAAATATCGCAGACCTCCATGGCCTGGGTGAGGTCATCGCGCAGCACCGCGAGCTTGGCCAGGATGTAGCGATCCAGCACATGATCCGAATCGGTGCGCCAGGTACCGACTTTCGGTGCGTACAGAGCCAAGAAGCTATAGGCATTCCAGAATGGCAGCAGCACTTGCCGTACGCCCTCGCGGATGCCCTGTTCGGTGACGATCAGATTGCCGCCGCGCAGAATCGGCGATGCCATCAGGAACCACCGCATGGCGTCGGAACCATCCCGGTGGAACACTTCGGCGACGTCCGGGTAGTTGCGCAACGACTTGCTCATCTTTTGGCCGTCAGAACCCAGCACAATGCCATGCGCTACACAGGTTTTGAACGCCGGTCGATCAAACAACGCGGTGGCCAGCACGTGCAGGGTGTAGAACCAGCCGCGCGTCTGTCCGATGTACTCGACGATGAAATCGCCCGGGTAGTGGGCGCCGGCGTCGCCGGCCGCCCCGCCCAAGAACCAGTCCCCATTCTCGAACGGGTAGTGCACCTGTGCGTACGGCATCGATCCCGAGTCGAACCACACGTCGAGCACGTCAGGAATGCGTCGCATCGTGCTCTGCCCGGTGGGATCGTCGGGATTGGGACGGGTGAGTTCGTCGATGTAGGGCCGGTGCAAGTTGGTGGGCCGGACGCCGAAGTCGCGCTCCAACTCATCCAAGCTGCCGTATATATCGATCCTTGGATACGCGGGATCATCGGACTTCCAGACCGGGATCGGAGTGCCCCAATACCGGTTTCGTGAAATGGACCAGTCCCGGGCACCCTGCAACCACTTACCGAACTGACCGTCTTTGACGTGCTCGGGGTACCAGGTGATCTGCTGGTTGAGTTCAACCATCCGCTCCCGGAATTTAGTCACTGTGACGAACCACGAGGACACGGCGCGATAGATCAGCGGGTTGCGACACCGCCAGCAATGCGGATACGGGTGCTCGTAGGTCTCATGGCGGATCAGCACCGCACCGTTGACCGCCGCCGGACCGCTCTGATTCTTCAGGTCACGGATGATCTGGGCGTTGGCATCAAAAACGTGTTGCCCTTGGTAGTCGGGCACTGAGGAGTCGAAGCGGCCCTTGGCATCCACAGGTGTCACCGGCTCGATGCCGACCGGGCTGGTAACCGCCATGTCGTCCTCACCATAGGCGGGTGCCATGTGCACGATGCCCGTACCGTCTTCGATGGTCACGAATTCGCCCGCCAACACCGCAAACGCGTTTGGCGAATCCATGAAATACGCAAACGGCGGCAGATAGCGTATGCCCAAGAGGTCGGCGCCACGATAGCTGCCAATCACCTCCGGCTCTTCGCCGAGTTCGCGCGTGTAGGCCGCTAGACGCGCCTCGGCCAGCACAAGGCGGCGATCCCCCACGCGTACCTGCACATACGTCACATCCGGGTGCACGGCCACGGCGAGGTTCGACGGCAGAGTCCACGGCGTGGTCGTCCACACCAGCAGGTAGGCCCCGGCCAGCTCCCCCTGCGGTTCGCCGTCAACCACCTTGAATCCAACCGTAAGCGCCGGATCCTGGCGGCTTTGGTAGACGTCGTCATCCATCCGGAGCTCGTGATTGGACAACGGGGTTTCGTCACGCCAGCAGTAGGGCAACACCCGGTAGCCCTCGTAGGCCAGCCCCTTGTCCCAAAGTTGCCGGAACGCCCAGATCACCGACTCCATGTAGCCGAGATCGAGCGTTTTGTAGTCGTTGTCGAAGTCGACCCACCGAGCCTGGCGAGTAACGTACTGCTGCCATTCGTCGGTATAGCGCAAAACCGACGCGCGGCAGGCACCGTTGAACGCGGCAATCCCCATCGCGTCGATCTGGGATTTGTCGGTAATTCCCAGCTGACGCTCGACCTCGAGTTCGGCCGGCAGCCCGTGGGTGTCCCAGCCGAAACGGCGCTCCACTTTGAATCCACGCATGGTTCGGTACCTCGGAACGATGTCCTTGACGTAACCGGTGAGCAGGTGACCGTAATGGGGCAGGCCGTTAGCAAATGGGGGCCCGTCGTAGAAGACATACTCGGGCGCGCCGTCGCGGCGCTCGATACTGGCCCGGAAAGTTTCGTCACGTGCCCAGTAATCAAGCACCTGGGTTTCCAGTTCCGGAAAGTCCGGAGAGCCGCCACGGTGGTCGGCGCCCAGGTTGCTGCGCGGATAAGTGCTGTCAGTCATCGGTCTCCTGTGCCAGAAATCACACGGCACGGGGACGACGACGCGCTCAGTGCGCGAGCGCCGCGGTACCACCCCGCTTGCCGCACCTGAGTGCGGCCGCTCAATTTGGGCTGTAACGGACCCAACCGTTCGGTTCTACTGGGCTTTTAGGCTGTTCTTCCGAAAGCTAACCGGTGATAGCCGGATCAACACTGTTGCGGCAATACTACCTGGTCGCAGGCGCGCCGATGCTGGGCCCGACGCATAAATCCCCGCACTTAGCACCCAGTTCAATCCCAATGCAGCGAAAACCGAAATCTAACGCCCGCCTATCAACTAGGCTCTGCTCTACCAGCGTTTAACAAGTAAATACCCAGATGAAGGGTCCTCACAGCGTCGGCGTAGTTATACCGACGGCAGAGTGGTCGTGCCTTTGCAAAGGCGCAGCCAACTAAGAGGGGGCATGTGAACACCACATTACCTGGCACGTCGAGTGCCGTCACCACCCCAGTCGGTTGGCCGGTATTGGGGGCCGGCCAAACCGACACGTCGCGGGTGATGTTGCAGCGTGGCAACACCGACTCGAGCCCAAGCGACCAAAGCCGCTATCTGAAGCCCGGCTCAACGGGGCCCCTGCAAACATCACAACCGTTTCAGGTTTTGTGGACCACCTGCAGCTCTCCGGTGCACCGCAACCTGCTGGGCGACTTGGAGGAGAAATGGTCAGAGTAGGGAAGGTCGAAGCTGGGACAATCAGCGACTGGCATCCTGAGCCGGGCACGTTGGTGTCGTGGCAGCCATCGCGTGGCTCGCTCGCCAAGGCCGCCAAAGCGCCGATAAGCCCGGTGCCGCCCAGCTACATGCAGGCCCATCACCTTCGCAACTTCCGGTCCTACCGCGAGCGCGGACTGGAAATGTCGCGGTTGCTCATTTCCTCCTGGGACATCCCCGGAATTTGCGACATCCGCACCATGACGCACGTCGTCAACGCACACATGCGCCGTCACGACACCTTCCGCAGCTGGTTCGAGCACACCGAGGGCGATCACTTCGTGCGCCGGACCCTCGAGCGGCCCAACGACATTCAGTTCGTCGCCGTCGAACACGGTGAGCTGACCACCCAGAGTCAATGGCGCGAGCATCTGTTGGCCACCCCGAGTCCGCTGGAGTGGGGGTGCGTGCGCTTCTCGATCATTCAGCGTGCGGACCACTTCACCTTCTGCGTGGCCATTGACCACCTTCACTGTGACGCGATGTTCGTCGGCGTGGTGTTTGCCGAGATTCACCTGATGTACCTGGCCCTCGTCAGCGGCGGAGCTCCGCTGCGGTTGGCCAAACCGGGCAGCTACGACAACTACTGCAACCGGCAGCGTGAGCACATCTCCGGTCTCACCCTGGATTCCCCGGTCATGAGCAAGTGGACCGAATTCTTCGACAACAACGACGGCTCCCTTCCCAAATTCCCACTGCCGCTTGGCGATACCTCCGCGCAGTGCGAAATGATGGGCGTCCGTCTAATGGACGAGCGCCAGACCCTGGCTTTCGAAGCCGTCTGCATGTCGGCGGGGGCCCGGTTCTGCGGGGGCGTGTTCGCAATCTCGGCCGTGGTCCAACACGAATTGACCGGAGCCGACGAGTACTACGCGATTGTCCCAATCGACATCCGCCGCACCGAAGAAGACTTCATGACGACCGGATGGTTCACCGGCTTCGTGCCGATCACCGTTCCGACCGTGGGATCGTCGTTCGGCGAGATTGTCAAGGCAGCCCAGGGATCCTTCGACTCCGGTCGCGACCTGGCGGAGGTGCCCTTGGACTGCGTGATGGAGCTGGTGCCGTGGCTGCGTGAGGGGCAGTGGGGAGCACCCTTGCTGTTCTACTTGGACGCCGGCATTCCGCCGCTGTCCGCTATGGCGAACTCCCATGTGGAAGGTTTGCGCGCCCGCCTCTGCCACGATGGCGGCATGATGGGTCAGATTGACATCCGGGTGAACCGGCTCGAGAAAGAGACCCAGCTGACGGTGTTGTTCCCGAACAACCCGGTGGCCCGTGAATCGGTTACCCGCTACGTCGAGGCGCTGAAGTCCGCGTTTGTTCGGGTGGCCGAAGGACGCGACGTGATGCCGGCGCCCTCGCGCACCGGCAGTCAGCTGCACCTCGCCTACAGCCGGCATACCTACGAACCCCCTGCGACGGTGTCTCCTTTGACGTCATGGCGTACCGGCTAGGCGGAAAACAAGGGGTGCTCAACGAGTCTCGGACCCGCAG
This sequence comes from Mycobacterium ulcerans subsp. shinshuense, assembly GCF_002355775.1. NCBI lineage: Bacteria > Bacillati > Actinomycetota > Actinomycetes > Mycobacteriales > Mycobacteriaceae > Mycobacterium > Mycobacterium ulcerans. The sequence continues at coordinate 3,276,015 of NZ_AP017624.1, forward strand.
CTCGTCGGCCATGACGGATAACAGGATCGCCTTTCTCGACCAGGCGGCTTTCCTGAGGCTGCGGGCTACCGGTTTCGAAACGGTCGGTCAGACTTTGTGGATTTATGACCGCGAAGCGGACATGGACGGGTTGCGGCGGTTCAACGAGAACCTTGGCTATGGGCTACTGGGGCGCCGGATCGAGCGCTCTCCGTTGCCTTTCGGTCGTCCTCGATGGGTCGCCTACCACGAAGCGCCTGACATCGACGTCGCCGCGACGCCCCGGCCGCGAAGCGAAATTACGGCGTGGTTGGACGAACGCGCACAGATTCCAGTTGACCCCGCGTATGGGCCCTGCTGGCATTTGGGGGTCCTTCCGCTGCAGGACGGCGGCACGGCGGTCAGCGTGGTCATCACCCACTCGGTGGTGGACGGTGTCGCCGGTGGCCTCGCCGTCTTCGAGGCCATCAACGGCATCACCCGGGACTTCGGATATCCGCCGCCGGGATCGCGCGGCCGGATGGAAGGCCTGCTCGTCGATCTATGGGATGCCCTTCGTGGATTGCCAGAGGTCTTCCGGGCCCTGCTCGCGTTGATCCTCATCGTGCTCAGACGCGATACCGGAGCAGCAGGCCAAACCGGCAAGCCGCCGACCGTGTCGGACGGCGCCGATGAACCGATCGTGACTCCATCGGTGACGGCGTTCTGCGATCTGGAGACCTGGGATTCCTGTGCTCTCGATCTGAGCGGGTCCAGTGGTTCGCTGTTCGTGTCCTTTGCTACCCGACTTGCCCAACTCATGGGCCGGGTGCGGGCGACAGATGGCGCCGTCACGATAATCATGCCGGTCAGCGAACGCACCAACGATGACACTCGGGCGAATGCTGTCACGGCGATCACCTTCGATCTCGACCTCGATCGCGCGCGAACCGATTTGCAGTTCATCCGCAACGAGACGAAACAAAGCCTGTCCGCGCTGAAAGACACCCCTAACGAGCTGCTCAAGCCTCTTCCACTGGTGCCCTACACACCGAAATGGTTGGCCCGGAAAATGGAAGTGCTGGCCATGGGAACGTCGGATCTGCCGGTGGGTTGTTCCAATCTTGGCGAGCTCAGTCAGGCTCTGACCCGGGTCGACGGAACCGGGGCCCGGTATTCCTCCGCGCGCATGTTCAACCGGGGAGCCACCAGACAACGCTTTGAACGGGAAAGCGGCGAGCTATATCTGTTTTCCGGGCGGCTCGAAAACTCGGTATTCATCAGCGTATCGGCTTACCAACCCGGCGCCGAGAACTCGAACCAGTACCTCAGAGGACTGGTGGAGCAAACACTTGCCGACTATTCGCTCAAGGCGGAGTTACTCGGATGACTGGGGCCGGGTAGCTGGGTCGATTGGGGTTTTAAGGACGGAAGAAGTGGTTGGGGGCCGCTGATGAAATTTGCACTGGCGATAAACGGCACGCGAGGCGATGTCGAACCGTGCACTGCACTCGGGCGGCAGGGCTCCGGCGTTGTTGATTAGCAGGCTTGTGAGCTGGGGAATTGTGGATTGAGGAGGTCTAGGCGGCGGTTGGCGGTCAAAGCGGTGATCCGGCAGGCTTCGGCGATGTTGTCGGCGCCGTTGAGGCGGTGCAGATTGATCGCGGTGTTGCGTAGCGTTGCTAGGACCTGTGCGCCGTTTCCGGTATGTGCCCTTTGACGGTCTTCGTCGAAGGTGACGTCGCGTATCCAGTGCAGGCTGTTCTCGATTCCCCAGTGTTGACGCATCCAGGTCATGATCGCGGTAGGGCGGGCGTGCTCGAACGGCAGGCTGCAGATGGCATAGACCACCTCCACGCTGCGCTGGTCGGTGGCGGTGATCAAGCGTTCACGAGTGATCCGAATGATTTGTTTTGCGTAGGGGAAGCCGATTCCTCGTGCAGCGGTGATGATTTGCAGGGTGCGGGTCTCGACACGGCCGTGGCCGCGGGAGTCGTCGGTAGCGGCTGCGGGCACCTCGGCCCAGGGCAGCGCGGTGATACGCGCAAGTATTTTGGCTTGGTTGGACTTGACGATCATCAGGTAGTGCGACTTCAAGGTGGCGCAGATCAACTTCGCGGTGACGACCTGGGTATGCATCGCATCCACGGTGACCAGCCACCGCAAGCTACCCGGCAGCAGCGTGAGCAGGGCACGTACGCAGGGAATTTCATTGCTTTTCTCGGCGACAGCGAGTTGACCGAGCACCAATCGGGCACGGTGGGCGAACACCGACACGAGATGCGTGGCTGTCGCTTTGGCGCGTAAAGCACCACGCAGCATCTTGCCGTCCAACGCGATCGGCACCAATCCACTGGGGTCGCTGCTGGCCACGTGTGCAGTGAAGTAACTGCCCATCCTGGCGTTGAGGTCGGCGGGGTCTAGCCGAGACAAAACAGCACGGAAGGTCTTCTCACTGGGCCGCCGGAACCGGACCCCTAATTGGGCCAACACATCATCGGGAGCGGTGGCCGCCCATGTGGCAAAACCAGCATAGCCGCGCATCCCCGCGGCAGTGGCCAGAACCGCGATCGCCAACAAAGCCATCAGCGAATACCTCCGACCGCGTGGGTCCCTCGGGTCTGGCACCGAGGCCAACACATCGAAAAACTCCGATCCGATGAGCTCGCTGCGCCCACCAGGACTCCAGCGGTCGAACACCTCTGGAACCGACGACACAGGCAATACTGAAACGGTAGGCACGGGCAACTCCAGACCAACGACGAACAGTAACCAACTCGATCGTTCTCCAGATAGCCCGTGCCTACACTCCGGCCCCAATAGCGCGGCACCAAAGATCATCAACCCAGCTCACAAGCCTGCTAATCAACAACGCCGGAGCCCTGACTCGGGCGGGAACTATCGCGCCGAGGCCACGAAGTACGCGTCGCAGTACCCCCCAACCTGACCGGCGTGGCCGCGGCAGCGGGCTTGGAGGCGGTGCCCTACGGCCCCGACACCGACGAGCTGCTCAACGACGAGGACAACCTCCAGGAATTCTGGAAGCCGCAAACTTCGATCAAGTTGGTGCGCGAGGGCATATCGGATCTGCGCCAGGCCTGGTCCGACATGGCGGGAACCCTGAAAACGCTGGCAGACGGCGCCGACCTGGTCCTGACCGGCATGATCCACCAGGGCATCGCCTTGAACGCCGCGGAGTATTACGGGATTCCGCTAGCAACGATGCCCTTCCTCCCGTCGCGGGTGAACAGCCGGGTCATTCCGATCTTGTCGCCGCGCTTGAACCGCTCGGTCATCTCAGCGCTGTGGTGGGTGCATTGGCGCGTAACCAAAAATCCCGAGGAAGCGCAACGACGCGAGCTTGGTATGGCCAAGGCGTCCTCATCCTCGACTTCGCGAATTCTGAAAGGCCGCTCACTCGAGATCCAAGCCTATGACGAGCTTTGCTTTCCCGGGCTGGCCGCCGAGTGGGCGGAATGGGGCGATCGCCGACCGTTTGTCGGTGCCCTGACCCTGGAAATGCCGACAGAATCCGACAACGAGGTGCTGTCGTGGATCGCTTCCGGAACGCCGCCGATCTACTTCGGCTTCGGCAGCATGCCGGTGGAATCGCCCGCCGCAATAATCGCCATGATCAGCGCGGCGTGTGCGGAGTTGGGCGAACGTGCATTGATTTGCACCGGTTCGAATGATCTGGGCGGCTTGCAGGCCCCCGAAAACGTGAAGTTGGTCTCCGGGGTATCGCACGCCGCGGTATTTCAGGCGTGTCGCGCAGTCGTGCACCACGGCGGGGCCGGAACAACCGCCGCGGGTATGCGGGCTGGCCTCCCGACCCTGATCCTTTGGATCTGGATAGAACAACCGATCTGGTTGGCGCAGATCAAACGGCTAAAAATTGGCTCTGGACGTCGTTTGGTGTCGACCACAAAAGAGACATTGGTCAGCGATCTCCGCTGCATTTTGGGTCCCGATTACGTCGCCCGCGCCCGCACGATTGCAAATGAGATGAGCAAACCTGGCGAAAGCGCCACGCGGGCAGCAGATCTTCTGGAAAATGAGGTGTCGGTTAGCTGAGTCGGCGAGGGGAAGGAGGGGAAGATGTGGACCACGGTACTGATCCTGGCGGTGATGACGGCGACCGAGCCGGTGCGTCTCGGGGTTGCCATCTTCCTGGTCTCCAAGCCGCGCCCGATGGTGAACCTGCTCGCATTCTGGTTCGGCGGTATGGCGACCGGGATCGGCGTCGCGCTGGCCGTTCTACTGCTGCTGGGTGACCTCGCCAACGCCATTGTCGACAACGTCTCGTCGCTGGCGGCAACGTCGGTTGTCGGGCACCTACAAGTCGGCTTGGGCGTCGTCGCGCTGCTGGTCGCTGCCCTGGTCGCGACGGGGTTCTCGGTGCGCTCACCGGCGCTGGTCGCTTCCGGCGCCGGAGACTCGTCGACGCTGATGGTCGCGGAGACCCCGACCCGCTTCTCCCGGTTGATGGCGAGCGCTCAGGGCGCTCTCGAAGGTGGGTTTCCCTGGGCCGCCTTCGTGGTTGGCCTCAGCTCGGCCGGCCCACCGCCGGTCGAATACCTGGTGGCGCTCACGGCCATCGGGGCCTCAGGGGCCGCAATGGGCACGCAGCTCAGCGCGATCTTCGTCTATCTGCTGGTAATGCTTGCGATCATCGAGATCCCGCTGATCAGCTACCTGGTGCACCCCGGCCGCACCGAGGCAACCATGCTGTGGCTGCGCAACTGGTTGCGAGCCCACCGGCGCCAGATCATCGCCGTTGCTGTCGGCTTGGCAGGTATTGCCCTGGTCACAAACGGTATGGGCACCATCTGAGCACGGCCCGCACGGCGTGGTTCCATTCAGGATGCTTTCGGACCCGATGGTCGACTAACAGTCCAAGACTGTGCCGCCGGCGTCCGGGCGGCCAATACTCCCCGGTAGGAAAGCGATCTATCGGATGACTTTGTAGCCAGGGCGCTTTTGTAGCCGCCGCGGCAATATTTCGAACGAGGCCCACTGGAAATAGAGCCGCCAGTACCCGACGGTGTCGAACCGGCGGGTCGAGGTATAGACCGTGTCCGTTGGCACATAGAAGAACTTGCCGAGCTTGCGGGCCTGCTTGATCAGCAGCAGGTCCTCCCCCATGATGAGATGCTCGTCGAATCTGAGCTCCGGAAACAGCGAACGCTTGGCTATCTGGATGGCATATGAGCCACCCAACCGGTGCAGTAGGTCATAACAGGCGAACCAGGCGCGCGCGTGCCGGCCGCCACCGAGCGGCAGAATCTTCGTGGTACCCACGGAGAGCGTCTTGCGTGATGCCCGCAACTGCGCATCGAGATCGAGGAGGAAATTGGGCTTCAGGATCGTGTCCGCATCCAAGAAGACCACCCAGTCGCTGTGCGGTGACAGCCGGTCGATACCGAAGTTCTTTGCTGCCGATACTCCGGCCGTGTCGCTGGTGAAGACGCGGACGTTGCGGCCCTCGAACTGTCTTGCGACATCGAGGGTGCGGTCCGAGGAGCCGTTCTCCACCACGATTACTTCAAAGGACTCGGTGGGATATGAAAGGCTACTGGCGTGTTCGAGGGTGGAAGCGATGTATTCCTCTTCATTGTGTGCGGGAATGACGATAGAGAAACGCAGCTCCCGAGAGCTGGCCATATCGGTATTCCCCCCGGTTGAGGCCTCACCCAACACGAAGCGATCCTAGCAGGATCTGGTTGCTGGAACCCCGATAACGACCGGCGCGACGGGGCTATGCTCGGGGGCGCTTCGCTTTACAGGACGGAATAGCAGCCATGCACATCGCCAGAGAATCGAAAAGTGTTACTGAGTATTACCGCCCGACGCAGACGGAGATATTGCGGTTCGTTCCAACAACCGCACAACGGATCCTTGACCTCCACTGCGGGCAGGGCACGCTCGGGGCAACGCTCAAGGAGCGTACTGGCGCAGAGGTCTGGGGCATCGAGTCCGACTCACAAGCGGCCCAACAGGCCAGCGCGGCTATCGACCGGGTACTCGTCGGCGCCGTAGCCGAGCGGATCGCGGAGCTGCCGGACAACCACTATGACGTGATCGTCTGTAACGACGTCTTGGAGCGCCTGGTCGACCCGACTGCGACGCTGAAACAGCTTCGGTGCAAGCTCACGTCCGATGGCGTCGTCGTCGCGGCGGTCCCTAACATCCGTTTCCTACCGGCTCTGAGCAAGGTGCTGTTTCGAAAGGATTTCCCGCAGGAGGATTTTGGCACCTTCGACCGCACCTACATTCGCTTCTTTACCCGCAGGAGCCTGGTGCGGTTGTTCAAGACGTCAGGCTTCGGGGTACGCCGGATCGCGGGAATCAACGCCTGGAACGGGACCATTGGCGTAGCGCTGGCCGTACTGACCCTCGGATACTTCGCCGATGGCCGATACCTGCAATACGCCTGCATCGCGTCACCATCAGCTTCAAAGCCCACCTCCTGAGAGTTATCCCGAGAGGTTGTCGTCAGATTGAGGAAGCGGCCGAAGTCACTGCTCGAGCTGGTGGGTCGTGTACGCGATCGGGCTTCCCGGCGCCGCTTGCGGCAGCGTCCCGGGGGGAAATAGCTTGCGCCACTTCCGGCCATGAACACGCCGCATTGCCCGCTCCATGGCGGAGTTGGCGCCGATCAAGTACCGAAACTTCCCGAAATGCTTGTTGGCCGTTCCGCGGCCGAAATGGTTGATGTACGCCATCTCGGTTGTGTACAAACCGAACTCAGCATCGCGAGCACGCAGGGCTAGATCAAGGTCCACGCCCCACCCGTAGCGGCCGAAGGTGCGCAGGTCCATGCCTCCGACCGACCGCCAGCATTCTCGAGACAACGCATGTGCGGTTCCCTCGACCGCACTTACCGCCCGATATCGCGGTCGGGGAATGTAGTTCGCGGCCTCGGGTTTCTGGTCATCTTCCGCGCACGGGAACCCGTGATCGATCATCGGCCCAACGATTCCGGTATCGGCGGGCAGGCGCGGATCGAGCAGGCCGGCGACGAATCCCTTTGAGATCCGGGTGTCGTTGTTGAGTGTCATCGCGTAGGAGTGCCCTTCCGAGAACGCAATTCGGAATCCGAGATCACTCCCCCCCTCCCCGCCCAGCCCAGGTTTTCACGCGGCGTGACAACGCGTTCATTGCCGATCTTGGGGTAGTCGCCCCGGTTGTCGACGATCAGATACTCCGCGCTCTCGCGCTCCAAGTCACCGACCAATGCATGCGTGTACTCATGCTGCCCAAACACCGGGACAATAATCAGTACGGACATGAGTTGACCGTACACTGACCGGGTCGGCGCCCAAGTCCATTCCGGAACCAACGCCGCAGTCGACGCCAAGGGCGGGGCCGCCGCCCAACGCCGACTGCATCAACCCGGCGCGCGGACGCGGTTGTTGCGCGCCAATAGTTCCAAGGGGTTGCCAAGCCACAGAACACAGACGCCTACGTCTGTGGCGTGGCAACCCCTTGGAACCGTGCGTCAGCTACGGACTCGCTCGTAAGGCTGCGATGCTCGCAATCCATGGCTCACGCCTGGACTTCGAGCAATCCAACGCGCCAGAGTGCGGCGTAGACGTGGCGCACCGGAACGCTCAGCAACCGAGCCGCGCCGGCGACCAGCGGGTCGCCCCCGACGAAGTCGCTGCGGTTGGCCGACTTCTTCTTGGCAGCCGGAGCCGGAGGTGGCGTTCCATCGCGTACTACCGTCAGCCGCGGCGCGGGCGATACGGTTACCACTTCGTCGAAAACAGCTACGGTCATGATGCCCTCCCGGACAGGTTCGAAACGAGAATGAATTGGACTGATATGTCCCGTCCCTTAGCGATTCCGATCCAAGAGCGTTTGGTCCGCAGACCATCTGCGTGGGCAGATTCAGCTGAGGACGTCGCGCTTGGGGCCGGATCGGGACGAAACATAGCCCGGATATCGATCCGGACTGCCACTGGAACTCATGCGTCCCTCACCTCCTCACAACCACGACGCGTGCGGATAACCGCACGATTTCCATGCGCAAAGGAGTACAGATGCCCGACGAACGTCGGAGAATCCGCACCCCACTCGTCAAAGCTTTGGCACCACACGACGTGTCCGGTAAACCGGAAGCCACCTGGGCTCAACCCTTAAGCCGGGAGGAGCTGTCCTGACCCGGGGCGTCTTTCGACGTTCGGGGTCAGTGGCCTATGTTCGTGTAGCCGCCTCACCTAACGAGGTGCTTGCCTGACCGATCATGCATGACCGGGCTGCGCGGGTCAACGTGAACCGGTGCCCGTGTCCGATTCTTTACGTTTTCCCCCGGCACGCTGACAGCTTTTCGCCAGGTTAGACGCTTCTGACCTGGGCTTTTGATACCGAAGTCGATGTATTTGAGATGGCTTTGAATCAGGTGTCGACGATCAATCGGCGAGTCGCTCCAGCCGCCCGATGGTGTCGATGAACTCCTCGACCATCTCCAGCACCACCGACCGAGTCGGCCGCACACGGTCAAGCGAACCGACAACCTGACCCACGAAATAGGTGGCCAGTTCTCGTGCCTTGGCTCCGGGTTGGACAGCAGCCTGGTTGATTCGGATCTGCGAATCGGTGATCAGCGCGGTCTGCAGCGGCATACCAAGGGGTTCGGGGGTATCGGGGCGGGCCCATTCGTCGGTCCAGGCAGTGCGCAGCATCCGTGCCGGTTTGCCCGTCATCGACCGCGAACGCACGGTATCCGAGGAGGTCGCCGCCAAGAACTTGTCCTTGACCGCCGGGACCGTCTCGGCTTCCTCGGTGGTCAACCAAACCGACCCGCACCACACGCCTTCGGCTCCAAGGGCCAGTGCGGCGGCGATCTGGCGGCCGCGGGCGATGCCGCCGGCGGCCAGTACGGGTGTCGGCGCAACCGCATCCACCACCTCGGGAACCAGCACCATCGTGGCCACCTCGCCGGTATGACCGCCGGCCTCGGTGCCCTGCGCGACGATCAGGTCGACACCGGCCGCCGCGTGTCGTCGCGCGTGTTGGGTGGTCCCGGCCAGGGCCGCTACCAGCACTTCCTTCTTGTGAGCCCGCTCGACGAGATCGCTCGGCGGCGGCCCCAGCGCACTGGCAATCAGGCGGATGTCGTGGCTGAAGACCACGTCCAACAGCGGCTCGTAGCCTTTCGGCGAGATGTTGAGCCCTCCCCCGGATCGCGAAATCCGCTCCGCTCCGGCTTCCGGAGACGGTGCGATGCCGTAGCGGGCCAGCAGTTCCTCGACGAACGCCCGATGCGCTTCGGGCACCAACTCGCGAGCCTGCACCGGGTCGATTCCTCCCTGCTCCGCCCCGACGTATTTGGGCGGCAACAACAGGTCAACTCCGTAGGGCTTTCCGCGCGTTTGCTCCTCGATCCAGGTCAGCTCGCTCTCCAGCCGTTTCGGGCTGTGAGCGGTGGCACCCAGAATCCCGAAACCGCCCGCGTTGGTCACCGCGGCGACCACGTCTCGGCAGTGGCTAAAAGCGCAGATGGGAAACTCGACGCCGAGCATTTCGGCCACTCTGGTTCGCATTTCCCGACGCTAAGAATCCCAGACCGATATGTCAATCGAATCGCATGACACTCAACGCGTTACGTGTTCAGCCTTCGCGAACTCGGCCGAAGAATTCACCCGTGCTGTTCCGCAACTGCGGCGACGTTGCCGCTAGGGCGAACAGCCATCGGGCGGCCAGTTCGCCACGCCATCCTCCAACGGAACCTTGAGGCTGTGCAGGATCGAAGCAACCATGCGCCACGCACTGATCGCGGTGACGAGTTCGGTAAGAACCGTTACGTCCCCATGCAATTCGCGCTCACACTCCGCCCAGCTCGAGGCACTCACCGCGCCGTCGCGCACGATGTCGTCGGTCGCTGCCAACACAGCACGCTCGGCCGGACCGAATCCGTTGTATTGGCGCCAATCACGCACCCCGAGTAGGTCCTGGGCGGAGACCCCCAGGCCGGAGGCAACGCGCCAGTGCTGGGTCCATTCGTAGTCGCACGCGGTAAGCCACCCGATCCGCATGACAACCAATTCGCGCAGCCGAGGGTCGAGGGCGCCATGCCAGAGCATGGTCGCGAGCAGGTCGTTGAAGGTCCGGGCCAGCCGCGGATGGTTCAGTAACGCCTGAAAGATGCTGAGCTCAGCCATGTAGTTGGGCACGCCCGCTTCGTCGGCGGCGGCCTTGGCCTCGTTGACCGGCAGTAGTGGCACGCGGGGAATAGCCATAGTCTGTCACTCCGTTGGGCTCGCCGACTACCAGCACACTATGAACTATCAACTCGCGAGTCAATTGCAGACTCGTTGCGGCGCAGCACAAAACGGCCATCACATGACAAACTGCGCGCTGCCGCGGCATTGGACAGGTCCCGCGACACGCATTTCCCAAGACGCTCGCTTTGCGTGGCTGGGCGGCCGAACCGGCTACGCTGCGAATGCTGCCAACTCCAATAGACGTCAAGAGACTTACTTCAATAGATGTAGAGATCGGTCTGTGGCTAAATCACATGTCACCCCCGTAGCGGTGATCGGAATGGGGTGCCGGCCCCCCAAGGGCATCGACTCTCCGGAGAAGTTCTGGACGGCGTTGCTGCGCGGGGACGACCTGATCACCGAGATTCCCGCCGACCGCTGGGACGCCGATGAGTACTACGACCCCGAACCGGGCGTGCCGGACCACTCGGTGTCGCGCTGGGGCGGATTCCTCGACGATGTGGCCGGTTTTGATCCGGAGTTCTTCGGGATCAGCGAGCGTGAAGCCATCGCGATAGATCCCCAGCACCGCTTGCTGTTGCAGACGTCATGGGAAGCCGTCGAGCATGCCGGCATGCCACCGATGTCGCTGAGCGGCTCGCTGACCGGGGTGTTCGTCGGGATGTGTCATGACGACTACGCATTTGTCACCGACGATGCCGGCGCGCTGGGTGATGCCTACGCGTTCACGGGAACCGCGTTCAGCATGGCTTCCGGTCGGGTGTCCTATGCCCTGGGCCTGCGCGGTCCAGCCATGACGGTGGATACGGCCTGTTCGTCGAGTTTGCTTGCGGTGCATATGGCCTGTCGCAGTCTGGACGGGGGTGAGAGTGACCTTGCTCTGGCGGGTGGCTGCATGCTCATGCTCGAACCGGATGTGTTCAGCTCGGCATCCGCGCAAGGCATGCTCTCTCCGACCGGCCGTTGCCGCACCTTCGATGCCTCCGCCGATGGGTTTGTCCGCTCCGAGGGCTGCGCAGTGTTGGTGCTCAAGCGGCTTCCCGATGCCGTGCGCGACGGCGATCGAGTCCTTGCCGTGCTGCGCGGCACGGCAACCAACCAAGACGGACGCACCGACAACATCTCGACCCCCTCGCCCGACGCCCAGGTCGCGGCCTACCGAGCGGCGCTGGCTGTCGCCGGCGTCGACGCCGATACCGTTGGCATGGTCGAGGCGCATGGCACCGGAACGCCGGTTGGTGATCCGATCGAATTCAGCAGCCTGGCACAGGTCTACGGCAGCAACGGGAACCCGTGCGCGGTCGGATCGGCCAAGAGCAGTGTGGGCCACACCGAGGCCGCCGCCGGGGCGGTGGGGATCATCAAGGCCGTCCTTTCCCTCCAACATGGCCTGGTACCGCCGATGGTGCATCACACCCGGCTCCCCGATGAGCTAGCCGAAATCGACAGCGCACTGTTTGTGCCACAAGCGATTACGCCTTGGCCGGAAGGCAACGGCCGGACCCCTCGGCGGGCGGCGGTGTCGTCGTATGGCATGTCGGGCAGCAACGTTCATGTCATCCTCGAGCAAGCCCCCGAGCCGGCCGTTTACCGCAACGGCGCAGCCGGGTTGGGCGATGCGTTGCTGTTCACGGTGTCCGCCAGCTCGACAGAGGCGTTGCGGCAGACCGCCGACCGGCTCGCCGACTGGATCGACAATCACGAAATATCGCCGTCGGATTTGGCCTACACCCTGGCACACCGACGGTCCCATCAACCGGTGCGAGCCGGACTCATCGCCGGCGACCGAACCGAGTTGGCCCACCGATTACGCGAGGCAGCCGCCGGCGATACCCCCTATCCGGCCGTCGTCGGCCGCGACGATCTCGGCCCGGTGTGGGTGTTCTCCGGGCAGGGTTCGCAGTGGGCGACCATGGGTGCGAACTTGCTGGCCAATGAACCGGTTTTCGCCGCTACCGTGGCCGAGCTCGAGCCGCTGATCGCCGCCGAGTCCGGCTTTTCGGTGACCGAGGCGATGACGGCGATGGAGACGGTGACCGGCATCGACCGGGTGCAACCAACGCTATTTGCCATACAGGTAGCGCTGGCACAGGCAATGAGGTCATACGGGGTCCATCCCGGGGCGGCCATCGGCCACTCCCTCGGCGAGGTGGCGGCTGCCGTCGTGGCCGGGGCGTTATCGCTGGCAGATGGGGTGAAGGTCATTTGTCGCCGCTCCCGGCTGTGCACCCGGCTCGCGGGTAGCGGCGCGATGGCGTCGGTGGAGCTGCCCGCCGCACGAGTACGCGAAGACCTGGTCCGTCATCGGGCCAAGGACGTTGTGGTTGCGGTGGTGGCTTCGCCGCAGTCCACCGTGATCGGCGGGGCCACCGACACCGTGCGCGAGCTGGTCGCAGCCTGGGAAGAGCGCGAGGTGATGGCTCGTGAGGTGGCCGTCGACGTGGCATCTCACACCCCGCAGGTCGAGCCGATCCTCGGCGAACTTTCCGAACTACTGGCGGATGTCGAGCCGCTGGCGCCGCAGGTCCCGTACTACTCGGCGACCTCCTTCGACCCGCGCGAACGGCCGCGCTGCGACGCCCGCTACTGGGTCGACAACCTGCGTCATGCGGTGCGTTTTTCGGCAGCGGTGCGCGCGGCACTTGACGACGGCTACCGGGTTTTCGGCGAGTTGTCACCGCACCCGCTGCTGACCCGCGCTGTCGAGCAGACCGCGGCAAGCCTGGATATCCCCGCCGCAGCCCTGCCGGCGATGCGACGCAACCAGCCGCTGCCCCACGGGTTGCGTGGCTTGGTGGCCGACCTGCACAGCGCGGGCGCCGCGGTGGACTTCGCAACGCTATGCCCCGACGGGCAATTGGTGGATGCTCCGCTACCCGTGTGGGCGAATCGTCGTCTCCTGCTCACAGCGGCGGATACCAGGCGACACGGATGCGCCAACAGCGTTGCAGCGCACCCTCTTTTAGGGGCGCACGTCGATCTGCTGGAGGAACCGGAGCGGCACGCGTGGCAGTCCGAAATCGGCACCGCCACGCTCCCCTGGTTGGGCGATCACCAGGTGAACAGTGTGGCCGCGCTGCCGGGGGCCGCATACTGCGAAATGGCGCTCACGGCTGCCAATACGGCATTCGGCGATCTGTCGGAGGTCGGCGACATCGGCTTCCACGAGATGCTGCTACTCGACGATGAAACCGCGGCAGGCGCTGTCGCTTTGCTCGAGGCACCCGGGATCGCCAGCTTCGCTGTGGACACAGTTCGCGGCGGCGAAAAGGTGCGCCGCAGTACCGCACTACTGCGTGCGGTCGAGCGCGACTCGCAACCGGCGGGCTATGACATCGAGGCGCTGCTAGCCGCCCATGCCTGCCGTCTGGACGGAGACGAACTGCGGGAATGGTTCGGCAAGACCGGAATTCACTATGGCCCCGCGTTCACGGGCCTGGTCACGGCGCATGTCTGTGAACGCGGCAGCGATGCGGTGCTCGCCGAGATCAGCTTGCCGGGTTCGATGCGCACCCAACAGGCCGGCTATCTGGTCCACCCGGCATTGTTGGACGCCTGCTTCCAGTCGGTTCTCGCGCACCCGGTTGTGCGGGAAATGGGCAACGGCGGCTTGCTGTTGCCGTTGGGTGTGCGTCGGCTGCGTTCCCATGCATCGACCCGCGACGCACGCTTCTGCTACACGCGAGTGACCGCCTGCGGCCATGACGCCGAAGCCGACATCGACGTCTTGGACGAGCATGGGACCGTGCTACTGGCGGTGCGCGGCCTGCTGATGGGTACCGGGCTATCGGAGCTGGCCGACCAGGATCGCTTGATGAGTCGGCACCTGCTGGGCACGGAATGGCAGCAGCGCGAGCTGCCCCAGCCCCAAGCGCCAAACCCCGAAAGCTGGCTGCTGGTCGGGATTTCAGAAACCGCCGATCGACTCACGACGCGGCTCGCCGAGGCGCTGAAGTCGCTTGGCACCGACTGCATCACGACGAGCTGGCACCTGCAGGCCGACCACATCACCGACGCTGAGCGGTTCCGCGATCAGCTGCGCGACCACCGGTTCGCGGGCGTGGTCGTCATGACCGGGACGGGCTGCAGCAGCCCCGTGACCAGCGATTACGTTCGGCATGTGGTGCGTGTTGTTCGGGAGTTGCCCGAGATTATGGGTGAGGCGCCGCGGTTGTTTGTGGTGACGCGGGGTGCGCAGACGGTGTTGGGTGGTGAAAGTGCCAATTTGGAGCAGGCTGGGTTGCGTGGTTTGTTGCGGGTGATTGGTGCTGAGTATCCGCATTTGCATACCACTCATGTTGATGTTGATGAGCACAGTGGTTCTGAGGTGGTTGCGCGTCAGTTGTTGTCGAGCTCTGAGGAAGACGAGACGGCGTGGCGTTGTGGCCAGTGGTATACGGCGCGGTTGTCGCCGATGCCGTTGCGTCCCGAAGAGCGCAAGACCACGGTGGTGGAGCATGACACTGAGGGGATGCGGTTGCAGATCCGCACGCCTGGGGATTTGCAGACGATGGAGTTTGTGGCTTTTGATCGGGTCGCGCCGGGGCCGGGTCAGATCGAGGTCGCGGTCAGCACCTCCAATATCAACTTCGCGGATGTGTTGGTCAGTTTCGGTCGGTATAACTCCCCCGATGGGCAGATGCCGCAGTTGGGTACCGATTTCGCCGGTGTGGTCACCGCGGTGGGTCCCGATGTCACCGATCATCAGGTTGGTGATCGAGTCGGTGGGATGTCCCCGCATGGTTGTTGGGCCACTTTTGTCACCTGTGATGGCGCGCTGGCTACCCCGATCCCGGCGGGTCTGACCGACGCGCAAGCGGCCGCGGTGACCACCGCGCACGCGACCGCCTGGTATGGCTTGCATGATCTGGGCCGTATCCGTGCTGGTGACAAGGTGCTCATCCATTCCGGAACCGGTGGGGTGGGCCAGGCCGCGATCGCGATCGCGCGCGCGGCCGGAGCCGAAATCTATGCCACCGCGGGCAGCCCCAAGCGTCGCCAAGTGTTACGCGACATGGGCATTGAGCATGTCTATGACTCACGCAGTATCGAGTTCGCCGAGGCCATCCGCGCCGACACCGACGGCTACGGGGTCGATATCGTGCTCAACTCGCTGACCGGCGTCGCCCAGCGCGCCGGGCTGGAGTTGCTGGCCTGGGGCGGGCGGTTCGTCGAGATCGGCAAACGCGACATCTACGGCGACACCAAGATGGGCCTGTTCCCGTTCCGGCGCAACCTGTCGTTTTACGGTGTCGATCTGGGGATGCTCTCGATCACCCATCCCCGACTGATCCGCGAGCTGTTGACCACGGTCTAGCAGCACACCGCCGAGGGCGTGTTACCCATGCCCCAAGACACCCACTACCCGCTGGCCGAGGCGGCCACCGCGATCCGGGTGATGGGCGCCGCCGACCACACCGGCAAACTGCTGCTCGACATCCCCAGCAGCGGACGCAGTGCGGTGGTCCTGCCTCCCGAACAGGTACCGGTCTTGCGCGCCGATGGCTCCTACATCATCACCGGCGGCCTGGGCGGGCTGGGACTGTTCCTGGCCGAAAAAATGGCCACCGCCGGGGCCGGACGCATCGTGCTCAGTTCCCGCTCAGCACCGAGCCAAAAAGCCCTCAAAACCATCGAACTGATCCGCTCGATCGGCTCCGATGTCGTGGTCGAATGCGGCGACATCGCCCAACCCGCCACCGCAGCACGGCTGGTCGCCAACGCCACCGCCACCAACCTGCCCCTACGCGGAGTGCTCCACGCCGCCGCGGTCGTCGAAGACGCCACCTTGTCCAACATCACCGACGAACTCCTCGACCGCGACTGGGCCCCCAAGGTCTACGGCGCCTGGCACCTCCACCAAGCCACCACCGACCAACCCCTGGACTGGTTCTGCTCCTTCTCCTCCGCAGCAGCCATGCTCGGCTCACCAGGCCAAGGCGCCTACGCCGCCGCCAACAGCTGGCTCGACGCCTTCACCCACTGGCGCCACAACCAAAACCAGCCCGCCACCGCCATCGCCTGGGGCCCCTGGGCCGAAATCGGCCGCGCCATCGCCCTGGCCGAAAGCAGCGACGCCGCCATCGCCCCCGACGAAGGCGCCTACGCCTTCCAAACCCTGCTCCGCCACAACCGCACCTACACCGGATACGCTCCGATCATTGGTGCACCGTGGGTGACCGCCTTTGCCGAACGCAGCAAGTTCGCCGAAGCGTTCAAGGCCTTGGAGCAAGGCCGTTCGGGGTCCAGCAAATTCCGTAGCGAGTTGGACGCGCTGCCGTTGGATGAGTGGCCCGGGCAGCTGCGGCGAATGGTGGCTGAGCAGGTCAGCCTGATCCTGCGCCGCACCATCGATCCGGACCGTCAGCTCTCCGAGTACGGGCTCGACTCCCTGGGCAACCTCGAGCTGCGCACCCGCATCGAAACCGAGACCGGGATACAAATCAGCTCCACCGACATCACCACCGTACGAGGCCTAGCGGACCACCTGTTTGCCCAGTTGGCGCCGGAAGAAGCCGCAGCATCGTCACAATGAGCACTGAAAGTAGATGCGAATCAGGGCTATTCGCCCTTCGGGACGGATAAGTCATGCGTATCTTGCCGGAGACAACGAGCGTCACCGAGTACTACGGTCACAAGCGGCCGGAGATGTTGCGATTCCTACCGGCCGACGCGCAATGCGTGCTCGAACTCGGTTGTGGTGAGGGCGTGTTCGGTGCCATCGTGAAGCAGAGCACCGGCGCGGAAGTATGGGGCCTCGAGTACAACGAAGGGGCAGCCCAGCGTGCCGGCGAACTGCTCGACCATGTCCTTGCCGGCGACGCCAGCACCCGAATTGCCGAGCTACCCGACAACTACTTTGACGCGGTCGTCTGTAACGACGTGTTGGAGCACCTGGTGGATCCGCTGGACACGCTCAAGCGGCTCAGACCCAAACTCAAGCCCGATGGCGTCGTTGTCGCCTCGATCCCGAACATCCGCTACTTGCCCGCGCTGGGCAAAGTAGTTTTCCGAAGGGACTTCCCGCAGAAGGATTTTGGCATCTTCGACCGCACGCACCTGCGCTTCTTCACCCGCAGCAGCATGGTGCGAATGTTTGAGGACGCTGGGTTTTCGATGCAACGCATCAAAGGCATCAATCCTTTCCTGGGGCCTTTTGGTGCATTGTTCGTCGCTTTGAGTCTGGGGCACTTCGCCGATGGGGTCTTTCTGCAGTACGCGTGTGTGGCTACTCCAGCCTCTTGAGTGTGGATGAGATTTTCGACTGGGCCGATGTGTACGCGCCGGACGTTGTTGTCCGGGAGATGGTTTGCTCCAAGCACAGCAAGGTCGCATCCGACTCCGCGCTCAAAAACGTATGCTCGGACCATGAATCACGCTGTGCCGCCCAGCGACGACACAGATGAACCGATGAACTCGTTCGGTACGCACGTCATCGGGCCGGCGTAGCGGCATGACCAGCTCCCGGTTCAGGCGCACCGAATCCGTCGGTGTCGAGCCGGTTTTGCCGGCGCTGTCAGAGTTCCTAGCGAAGCATTTCGCGTGACCGTGGTCTAGGCGCAACGTCGCTGCGGATCCGACGCCATGGCAGGCACCGACGACCACATCCCGAAGGAGCAGATCATCAGCAGCGTCCGCGTACGGTCAGCCCTCTTGTACATCACCATTGCGGTGGGGTTCGTACTAGCCACAGCGGTCCTGCGTGGCCAGCAGATCAGCGAATGGAATTACCTCAACCCCGATGAGGCCGAGCTGTTGGTTCAGGCGCGCGCAGCACGTCACTCACCAGTTCCGTTCAGTACCTGGATAACCGGGACCACCGGCCCGTATTGGACGTTGTTCCTCACCGGTCTTGCTGTCTTCGGTGCACCGTTGACCCTCACCTTCGCCCATTTCTTGGCCGCAGCATTGCTGGGGCTCACCGCCGCCGCCCTTCTCGTCGCCGCTTCCCGCGTCATCGGATTCGGTCCCGCGTGGGTGGTCACTGCCTTGTGGTGGTTTCCCTTCGCCGTGATTTTCCCGGTGGGCGACCCATTGGACTTCGGCGCGCTCGCCACCGAATACCTACCGACATCGCTCGTCGTGACATCGGCACTGGTGAGACGCGAACAATTAGCGGCGCGGCCCTGGCTGTTCGCCGTTGTCGGCGCGCTAGCCGGCGTCGCGGTCGGCTCAAAGTTCCAGGTCGCGCCCTTAGCCGTCGCATTCGCCGCGGCACAAATGATGGTGCTGCACACCCACACCAAGCGCACGGTCGTATCGATGGTTTGGTGGGCGGCGGGCGCGGTGTTGCCACTTGCGGCGATCGTACTGACGATCGTGGTTTCTCCCGCGACCAATTGGGTCCTCGTCGATCAGACCCTGTCCTTTTTGGGGTCCTATGCGGGCGGCCCCACCGCGATGCAGAAACTTCTGCACACCTGGGACACGTTCACCTGGCCGGCGGGCTACATGCTGGTGCTGCTCGCCGTAGTGATCTGGCTGGGCCGGCACAGCGACAGGCGGTCGAAACTGGCCCGCGTCGTCGTGATCGGGGGCGGACTGGTGTGCACTCTGATCGGCGGCATGGGCTTCCCCCACTACCTGATTCTGCTTTTCGGAGCCCTCGGCCTGGCCACAACAATGCCAATCAAGCCTGGCGCACAACTGGTTCCCCAGCGTTTGTCACCAGCTCTAGTGGCCAGCGCGGTGGCCGTGGTCACGATCGTCATGCTCGTGGTCGGCTATGCCATGAATCGGTGGCGACCGCTGTCGCCGCAACAGGCGGCCGCCGCGTTCTCCGCGAATTCGGTCCACCGCAATTCCAGCATGGCCCGTGCCTGCCCGCCCGGCTCGTCCGCCCTGGTTTGGGGCTGGGCGCCCGAGATTTTCGTCGAACAGGACTGGCAGAACACCGTCCCCTATCCCAACGTGCTCGGGATGGCGATCAACCCCGCCATTCGCGAGTCCGCCGAGCCGATCATGCGCGCCGGAATCGACCAGGCAAGTTGCGTCGTCGACGCCACCAACGTCAAACGCGCCCAATGCCCACCCCTGCGCTCCGAGCACCCGCTGGGTTACTGCCTTCCGCCGACGGTGACGCTGGCGCGAATCTATCCGCAACTATCCGAACTGGTGCGCCAACAGTTTCACACCGTCCCCATCATCGATGGCTGTGACGGGTGCACGTTCTATGTGCGCTCCGCATTCGAGGCGTCGTCCTGAGTGTCGGCGACACTGCGGCGAAACGAGAAGTGCCGGTGGCCGAAATAGCTGAGGAAGGTGCTCACCGCGATGATGACTGCCTGCGCCGTGATGCGTGGGATGCCCATCTCGACCAGCACCGGTAGGGCCACAGCGTTCATGCCCAGCGACGTGAGATACACGCTTTCGAAACGCGCCAGATCGCGCAGCACATGTCCGCGCACGTGGAACACGAATCGCCGATGCATCACGAAGGCGAACAGCACGCTCAAGACATGCGTAATGCCAAGTGTCACCAACGAGCCCGCGACCTTGCCGAACCTGTGGTCGACGAATTGGCCCACGCTCTCCGAGCAGGCGACGAAGATCGCAAATCCGACGACCGTGTTGATTCCGCCCACCACCAGGAAGGCCACTCGCTGGTCGCGGAAGAGCCGGATCAGCGGCCCGGGCGGCGCCGGTTCCGGTGGCAGGTCGAATTCGGTCATTCCAGGCTTTCGAATGCGGCGATCTGGTCTCGGGTGACGGCGAGCGGATCGGCACCGCCATGCACCTGGCGCTCCCAATCGATTGTCCAGGCCACCGCATCGCGGAAACCTAGCCGATTGCGCCAGCCCAGCTCCGCCTGCGCCTTGGCGGCATCGAGGGCCAGCAGATTCGCCTCGTGTGGGTGACCTCCGTCGTCGAGATCCCAGTGTGCGCCGCCGCCCCATAGTTCGACAGCCAACGAGGCCACCTGGCCTACCTCTACGAAGCTGTCGCGGCCCGGCCCAAAATTCCATTGGCCCAGACCGGATCCGGCCAGCAGCGCGTCGGCGAGGGTCAGGTAGCCATTGAGGCAGTCGAGTACGTGCTGCCATGGCCGCACGGCGCGGGGGAATCTCAGGCGCGGAGCCTGGCCCCGCGCGTAAGCGTCCACCAGGTCTGGGAACAGGCGGTCGCGACTGATGTCGCCCCCACCGATCACATTGCCGGCACGCGCAATGGCTGTGGGGCAATTGGGGAAACTACGAACCCAAGACTGGGTCAGCAGATCCGCCATGGCTTTCGACGCGCTGTAGGGATCGTCTCCACCCAGAGGGTCGGTTTCGCCATAGCCGGCCTCCTGGTTGACGTTGCGGTAGACCTTGTCGGTGGTGATGACGACATGCGCACGCACCGAAGGGGTGGCGCCCACGGCCTCGAGCACGTTGAGAGTGCCCATGGCGTTGGTCTCATAGGTGTAGCGCGGGTTGCGGTAGGACTCACGGACCAGCGACTGGGCAGCCAGGTGGATCACGACGTCCGGCGCGACCGCCTGCAACGCTGCCGTGGTGGCCTCCGACTCGCGAATGTCCACCCGCAAATCGGAGACAAGCTGGTCGGCAAGGCCCGCGCGCTTGAACAGGCCGGCCTGCTCGGAATCGAGTGCCAGACCGGACACCTGGTGGCCGCGACTCAGAAGGAGCAACGCCAGCCAGGGTCCCTTGAACCCGGTATGGCCAGTAATCAGGTAATGCACGGCTATCGCGCGGCCTCGGCCATGTACTCGCGGATCGAGTCCGCCACAAAATCCAGCATCGGCTTGGTCAGACCCGGGAAAGTGCCCACCCAGAAGGTCCGATTCATCACGATGTCGGTGTTGGTCAGGTCGCCGACGATCCTGAAGTCAACATTGCGATACGCCGGCTGCTTCACGAGGTTGCCGGCGAACAGCTGACGGAAACCGATCTTGCGCTCATCGAGGAAGCGCATGAACTTGGTGCGTTCCACCGGGTGCGCGGGATCGAGAGTAATCGGGAAACCGAACCACGACGGATCCGAATTCGGCGTGGCCACTGGCAGGATCAGACCTTCGACGCCGGACAGTCGCGCGCTCAGGTAATCGAAGTTCTCCTTACGCGCCTGCACGAATCCGTCGAGCTTTGCTAGCTGAGACAGCCCCAGCGCGGCCTGCATGTCGGTGGCTTTCAGGTTGTACCCGATATGGCTGTAGATGTATTTGTGGTCGTAGCCCTTGGGCAGATCGCCAAGCTGCCATTCGAACCGCTTCTGGCAGGTGTTGTCGTTTCCCGGCGCGCAGTAACAGTCGCGCCCCCAGTCGCGGAAGGACTCGACCTGCTTGCGGACCAACGCCGACTTGACGAACACCGCACCGCCCTCGCCGGTGGTGATGTGGTGTGCGGGATAGAAGCTCACGGTCGCCGTGTCGCCGAAGCTTCCGGTGCGTTTGCCGTCATAGGTCGAGCCGAGCGCGTCGCAGGAATCCTCGACCAGCCACAGACCGTGCTTGTCGCACAGCTCTTGGACGGTGTCCAGATCGAACGGATTACCCAGCGTGTGGGCCATCATGATCGCCCGAGTCTTCGGCCCGACCGCTTCGCGCAGGCGCTCCGGGATAGCGTCGTAGGTGCCCAGCTCAATGTCGACAACAACGGGCCGCAGCCCGTTCTGGATGATCGGGTTGACCGTGGTGGGAAATCCGGAGGCCACCGTCAGCACCTCGTCGCCGGGCTCCAGCGGCCGCTTTCCGAACCGCTTCTTGTTCTTCCCCAGCTTTGGGCTGGTCAGGGCGCTCAGGGCACACAGGTTGGCGCTTGAGCCACTATTGACGAAGACGGCGTCACGGGCGCCGACGTAGCGGGACAGCGCCCGTTCGAAGAGCGGATGGAACCGGCCCGCGGTCAGCCAGCCGTCCAGGGACGCGTCAACAAGTGCAGCGAAGTCCTCGGGGTCGAGCACCTTGCCCGACACGGGGACCGGCGTGGTCCCTGCCACGAACTCCGACGTCGCGAGCTTGCGCTTTGCGTAGCCACGAACGGCCGCGAGGATATCGGCACGATCCTCCTCGAGCCCGTTGTCCCCCAACGCATCGGTATCGAGTCTTGAAATGAGATCTCCTCAAGCGTTTGGAATTCATACCGTACGTCGCGACCTCGAAACGCCACCCTGCGTCTCGCGACATTGCTAGTGTGTCACCTGCGCGACGCTGCGTCAGCGAAACCGCTTCGGGGGAATGCTTACTTTGAGATTGGAAGATCCATCATGAAAGCCGTACTCCTCGCGGGTGGTCTCGGAACTCGTATGCGTGAGGAGACCGAGTTCCGGCCCAAGCCCATGGTCGAGGTAGGTGGCCGGCCAGTGCTGTGGCACATCATGAAAGTCCTGGGGCACCACGGAATCTCCGACTTTGTTGTCTGCACCGGCTACAAGAGCGAGTACATCAAGGACTACTTCTCCAACTATGGGGTGTCCAATCTGGACTTCACCATCACCCTCGGCGACCAGTCGAGCATCAAGTATCACGGCTCGCACGACGAATTCAACTGGCGCGTGACGGTGGCCGACACCGGCTTGAGCACGATGACCGGCGGCCGAATCAAACGGATACACAAGTACGTTGGCGATGAGCCGTTCCTGTGCACCTACGGAGACGGTATCGCCGACGTCGACATCCCCGCACTGCTGAAGTTCCACCGCTCACACGGCAAGATCGCCACGGTGACAGCCACCCAGCCGATGAGTCGGTTCGGGGTCATCGACCTGGAACAGGACGGCGCGGTGGCCAAGTTCCGGGAGAAGCCCAAGACCGAAGACTGGATCAATATCGGCTACTTCATTTTCGAGCGCGGAGTCTTCGACTACCTCGAAGGCGACGAAACCGTACTCGAGGACCAGCCGTTGCGGCGCCTGGCCGAAGACCGCCAGATCGCCGCGTTCCCGCACCACGGCTTCTGGCAGCCGATGGATACCTTTAGGGAGTCACAACTGCTGAACAACCTCTGGAACAGCGGGAATCCGCCGTGGAAAGTATGGGAGTGAGCGTGGGAGTGGGTGCGGGAACGAAGAAAAAGATCGCCGTCATAGCCCCTGCTTACAACGAGAGCGAATGCGTCGAGGAGCTGGCGCTCCAACTGGCCGCCGTGTTCGATTCCGAGCCCGCATACGATTTCGAGGCGATCATCGTCGAAAACGGCTCGACCGACGACACGATGGAAAAGCTGCTCGCCATCAACGCGGCCGACCCTCGGTTCAAGATCCTGCAACTGGCGCGCAACTTCCGGATGGACGGCGGATTGACCGCTGGCCTCAACGTGGTTGACGCCGACGCGGTTGTCCTGATGACCGCCGACCTGCAGGACCCACCCGACTTCATCCCGGACATGATCCGGGCGTGGGAGCAGGGTTACGAGAACGTCTACGGCGTGGTCACCGAGCGCGGTGGTGTCGGCCCCATCCGCCGGATGAACTCCCAGTTGTTCTACTGGCTGGCCGGCAGACTCACCGACGATCGAATTACCAGTAACGCCAGCGATTTTCGCCTCGTTGACCGGAAAGTGTACGAGGCGGTCCGGTTAATGGACGAGCGCAACCGGTTCGTCCGGGGGCTTTTCTCGTGGGTCGGCTTCAAATCGATTGGGCTGCCGATGAAGCGGGCGCCCCGCTTCGCCGGCGAGTCCAAGGCCTACACCTTCAAAGTGATGGACCTGGCCGGCAAGGGAATTCTCGCGCACTCCTACGTGCCGCTGAGACTCATCACCCTTACCGGTTTCCTCTTGAGTGCCGTTGCCGCTATCGCGGTGTTCGTGCTCGCGGTGCGCTTCGTCTTCTACGGCGTCCCCTTCCCCGGCTTCGGTTCGCTGGTAAGTCTGATGCTGGTCGGCTTCGGGGTGATTACCCTGCTCTTAGGGGTTGTCGGCGAGTACCTCGCGCTCATCTACGAGGAGGTCAAGCAGCGCCCCAACTTCGTCGTCACTCGAAAGGTGGGCATGTGAGCACAGCCCCCGCGGAACCCGCCAAGTATTCCGACCAGCTGGTCGACTGGCTGGTGGGTGCCGGCTACACGCACTGCTTCTTTGTCGCGGGCGGCAACATCATGCACCTACTGAACTCGGTACGCACCCGAATGATGTGCGTACCGTTCGTGCACGAGGTGGCCGCCGCGATCGCCGTGGAGTACTTCAACGCCTCTCGCGACGAGGGAAGCGGCCGCGCCCTGGCCCTGGTGACGGCTGGCCCCGGCCTCACCAATGCAGTGACCGGCATTGCCGGTGCCTGGCAGGAGAGTCGCGAGCTGTTGGTGTTGGGCGGGCAGGTCAAGAGCAGCGACCTGAGCCGTGGCGCGGTGCGCCAGCGCGGCATCCAGGAAATCGACGGCGTGGAACTGGTTAGCAGCGTCACCAAGCGTGCGCTGCGGATCGAGCGCCCGGTTGGCCGCGATGTCATCTTGGACGCCGTGCTCGACGGGCGCACGCCGCGACAGGGCCCGGTCTTCCTCGAAGTCTGCCTGGACACCCAGGCGGCGCTCCCCTTGGCTGGGCAGGATCCGATTGCCGTCCCGGAGGCGGACGCCGTACCAGAGGTTCCCGCGACCGACGTCGAACACGTCGTCGAGTTGGTGCGCGAGTCGCAGCGCCCCGTCGTCTTGGTCGGCGGCGGCGTGAGCCGTGATGCGGTCCGCACACTGGGTGAACGCACGGCGGCCGCCGGCATCCCCATCATGACCACATGGCATGGGGCGGACCGGGTTCCCAGCGAACACGCCAGGTATTCCGGACGCCCGAACACCTGGGGACAGCGCGCCGCCAATCTTCTCGTGCAGCAAGCCGATCTGGTGATCGCCATCGGCACCCGATTGGGGCTACAGCAGACCGGATTCGCCTGGGAAGAATTCGTGCCGATCGGGCGGCTGGTGCAGGTTGACATCGACGCCGCCGAACTGGCCAAAGGACATCCACGAGTCGACCTTGCGTTGCATGGCGACGCCGACCGGTTCCTGGACGCCCTGTACTCCGCCGATCTGGGTGATCCCGACCGGTGGCAGCCGTGGCGGGAATTCATCGCGTCGGTGCGCGCCCAGTTGCCGCTGAACGACCCGCAGAACGTCACGGCACCCGGATACGTCAAGCCCTACGAATTCGCGATGCGGCTCGCCGAAGTCGCCGAACCGGATGCCATCGTGCTGCCCTGCAGTAGTGGCGGCTCGTTCACCGTCGCCATGCAGGCGCTACAGCAGCGGGCCAACCAAAAGCTGGTCTCGAACAAGTCGATAGCGGCCATGGGCTACGGGCTGTCCGGGGCGCTCGGGGCGGCCCTGGCCAACCCGGGCCGCCAGGTGTTGTTGACCGAGGGAGACGGCGGGTTCGCGCAGAACCTCCAAGAACTGGGCACGCTTGCGGCAACGGGCGCCAAGGTCAAGGTCTTCGTACTCAACAACAACGGGTACGCGTCGATCCGGATGACGCAACGGAACTACTTCGGCGGCGCCTGGATCGGCTGCGATGGGCAAACCGGGTTGGGCCTGCCGGACTGGGCGGACCTGGCGCGGGCATACCGGATTCCGTTCGCACGAGTCGATGCCGCCGGCGGACTCGATGATCCGCCCATCCGATCGCTGCTGGACGCGGACGGTCCGGCGCTCATCGAAGTTCCGATCGACCCCGATCAGACCTACTATCCCAAGATCAGTTCGGCCGTGCAGGCGGACGGCTCGATGAAGTCGAACCCACTGCACCGGATGAGCCCGGACCTTCCCACTGGCGTCGAGGAGCGGGTAACCGTGTACCTGGGCGCGGTGCTACCGCAAACCTGAACCACCACCGCATGCGACCGAAGGGTAAATACTTGTATCCGCCGCCGCACAAAACTGAGCTCAATTGCCCGCTCCGAGGCGGGTTTTCCTGCGCAAATGCCCACGAGGCTGCGTGACCGGCAGTTATACTCTGCACACTCAACGCGAGGCTTTACCAGGGGAGGCATGGTGAACAAGACCGAACGGCAGATGGCCGAAATTCTGCGCGTGGGTTAGGAAAAACACGGCGTAGTGAGCGTCAGGCGGAGTTCGAGGCCGAAGGCACTCGCATCGACGAGTTGCTTCGTCTGGTCGACATCGCCCGCTCGGCGGGTCTGCCGCTGACGGTCAAGGTCGGCGGTTGCGAAGCCATGCGTGACCTGTTGGAGGCCAAGCAGATCGGTGTGCGCAACATCGTCGCGCCCATGGTGGAGTCCGCCTATGCGCTGTCGAAATACATCGCCGCCAAGAACGCCGTCTATGACGAGGACGAGGAACTCGACACCGACTTCTTGTTCAACCTGGAGACGATCACGGGTTACAACAACCTCGACGAGATGCTTGCGCTGGCCAACAAGGGCCGTGGCGTGCATGGCATCGTCTTCGGCCGGGTGGACTTCACCGGATCGCTCGGACAGACCCGCGAGACCATCAACTCACCCGAGATCACCAAGTATGTGACCACCGTTGCCGAGAAGGCGAAGCAGGCGGGTCTGGACCTGGTCCTGGGCGGCGCGATATCCAGCGACACCCTGGACACCATCCGCGAGGTCGCCAACGTGCACCTGACCCGGTTCGAAACCCGCAAGGTCGTGTTCGACGGCTCGGCCGGCACGCTCGCATCGATATCCGACGGCCTGCTCAACGCGGTCCACTTCGAGTTGCTGTGGCTGCTCAACAAGCGCGACTACTACGGTCACATCACCGATGAGGACGCCAAGCGCATCGAGATGCTCGACGCACGCTGGAAGGTCCTCAATCACCACTGAGGCACCCTTGCAGCGACCACGATTGGCAGGCAACGGGCGGCCAACGGTTTTGGGCGCGTGCCAGAAGGGGAAAGCGAGCGTGACCGAGTCCGGCCCGGCTGCGCTTTCCTTTTCGTGCCCGCGGATTGCGACAACGCATGATTTCTAGGTCCTCTGCCGGGGGTCCGTCCAGGGCCCTGGTTACCGGCGCCGCGCGGGGAATCGGCCGCAGCGTTGCCGACACCCTCGAGTCCAAAGGAATCACGGTCCTCAGGCCTGGCCGTCAGGAACTCGATCTGTCGATACCGGAATCGGTTGCCGACTACCTCACCGGCCTGGACCAAGTGGTCGACATCCTGGTGCTCAACGCCGGCATCAACAATCCCGAACCATTGCAGACCCTGTCGGCCGACAACTGGTCGAGCACGCAGCAGGTCAACGTCACCGCCAATCTGCTGCTCCTGCAGGGGCTGCTCCCCCGGATGACGGCCGCCGGGTTCGGCAGAGTCGTCGCCGTGTCGAGCGTCTATGCACATCGGGCCCGCACCGGCCGGGTCGCCTACAGCGCCTCCAAGGCCGCGATCGAGGAAGTGGTGCGGTCGGTTGCGGTCGAGTACGGCCCCTACGGAGTGCTGGCCAACTGTGTCGCTCCGGGCTTCGTGCTCACCGACCTCACCTACCAGAACAACGACGCCAAACAACTCTAAGCCCTGGCCGAACGTGTTCCGGTGGGCCGGTTAGCCGAACCCGAGGAGATTGCTGTTTTCATTTCCTGGCTGGTGTCCGCGGAGAACTCCTACATCACTGGCCAGTCGATACCGATTGACGGAGGTTTCTTGTGCGTGTGACCCAGGATCGGATGATCATCAAGTCCGAGCAGGGTGATTATCCTGTGGATTTCGTCGGGGAAGTCAAGCTGGTTCCCGAGCTCATCGATGTCGGCCCGGAAACCCTGGTGATCATCGACGAAGCGCTGGTGGACCTCTACGGCGACGCTTTGGGGCCGTTGTCGGAACGCCCGACCTATCGAGTGGCAGCCGACGAGGAGAGCAAAACCCTTTCTGGCGTAAGCCTTTTCGTCGACTGGCTGCTGGAGAACAAGGCAACCCGATCCGCCCACGTCGTCGCGATCGGTGGTGGCGTCATCCAGGACATCGCTACCTTCGCCTGCCACATCTACTACCGCGGTGTGGGATGGACATTCGTTCCGACCACCCTGCTCAGCCAGGCGGACAGTTGCATCGGAGCCAAATCCAGCATCAACGTGCTCCCCCTGAAGAACCAGCTCGGGGTGTTCCACTCCCCCAGCCACGTGATTGTTTGCTCAGAGTTCTTGACGAGCCTGCCGCAGATCGAGGTCGACTCCGGCTACGGAGAGATCTACAAGCTCGCGCTCACCAATGAGGGCGCCTTCTTCGACCAGCTCGCCGAGGCCCTGACCCATGGCGGCCACCGCAACCCGCGGGTGCTGGAAATGATCCGCAACGCCCTGGAAAGCAAGCGGCTCGTCATCGAACAGGACGAGCACGAGTCCGATCTGCGACGGGTGCTCAACTACGGCCACAGCTTCGGCCATGCACTCGAAGCGCTCACCCACAACGAGGTTCCGCACGGACTCGCGGTGATGTGGGGCATGGATCTGATCAAATTTCTCGGAGTGAAATGGGGATTGACCAGTCCCGCGACTGCAGCCCGGGTGCGCACTGTCCTTGACGCCAACACCGACTACGCGATTGGCGCCATCCCGTCGGCCCGCGAGTTGGTCGACACGCTCAAACGCGACAAGAAGGTGCGCAAGGGCGTCATGTATTTCGCCGTGTTGCACGACGAGGGCGATCTGCGGATCGTGCCGAAGCCGCTCGACGAGGCACTTGTCGCCGAGGTCGCGGAATACCTGGATGGCGACCCCCTTTTCGCTGCTCGTTGACCTCGGCGCCACCTACGTCAAGGTCGCGGTGCTGCGCCCCGACGAGGGCGTCGTCGCGGAGCGCAGGTACCCGTTTCCCCCGTTCACGTCGCTCGACGGGCCGTACCGCACCGTCGACCCCGCAGAGGTCCTTGCCGCGGTCGAGGCGGCGATCGCCTCAGGGTTGCCGCCGGCCGCCACCCCGCAACGGATCCTGCTAAGCGGCCAGATGCACGGTTGGACGTTGACTGATGAACACAACGTCCCACACCTTCCGCTGATCACCTGGCAGGACAACCGAGCACTACGTGTCCACAACGGGATTGCGCAGCTGGATCGGTTGCGGCAAAGCTTTGCGCCGGACGTCTGGCATGCGGTCGGCAACGAACTACGCTCCGGCCTGCCCGTGGCGGGCATTTTCGCAACCGATCTTTCGGCTTTCGACGGTCGTGTCCGCGTGCATAGCCTGCTGTCCTGGGTGGCCGCAGCGCTGACCAAGAAGCCGGACTTCGTAGCGCATGTCACCGATGCCGCCGCGTCCGGAATGTTCGACCTGACCACCGGATCGTGGTCGGAGCGGCTCACTACGTCCGTCGGCGGCTCACGCATGCTCTTACCTCGCGTGTCATCGTCATTGGCAGCGGTCGGCGTCCACGAACGTTCGGGTGCCACCGTCTACACCCCGGTGGGTGACCAGCAGGCCGCGTTCCTGGGGGCAGGACTGCGCGCCGGCGTCACAGCCTGCAATATTGCGACTGGGGGGCAGGTCGCCCGGCTTGCCTGCGCACATGCCGGTGACCGGTGCCAGACCAGGCCCTACTTCGGCAGAATGTTGCTGCACACGAGGACACATCTGCCGGCCGGGCGTGCGTTGACCCACGGTATTGCGTTGCTGTCACGCGGTCGTGCGGACGACGAGGCCTGGCGTTGGGCCGCCAACGCCGCCGCCGCGCCGGCCCGAACCGAACTTCCCCGCGCTCACCCCTCGTTCCATACCGTCGCCGGGGGCGGCTGGTCGGGTATCACTGACGCAACCAGCCCCGAGGACCTGGTCCGGGCACTCGTCGCCGCGGTCGCCTCGCCATACGTCGAGGGGGCAGTCGATGTCGGATTCCAACCGACTGATGAGCTTCTGTTCTGCGGCGGAGTAGCGCAACGTTTCGCTCCCCTGCGCACGGCAATTCATACGTCCCTGCAACTGCCGGCGCGGGTTGCCCCCGAAGGTGACATGGCCCTGCGTGGGTTGGCCGTACTTGCCGGTCGAATCTAGGGATCCGGAAATATCGGCACGCCCGGCAAACGCCCCGGCGCGCCCACGGTAGCTACCGCAGTTGCCTAGCCTCCGAAGCGGATTGAAGATTTCTGGCGATGGCAGAAAGCTTTTGAGCGTCGCTCACAGTCTCATTCGCATTTTCCGCCGCTTCTCGGGCCGATACCACCGGCCCGATTTCCTCCGATACCGATACGGGGGACGGATCTTCGGAGACGTCGCGAACCGGTCTGCGCGCGTACGACACAATGATCACCGCGCACGCGAGCAACCACAAAGCCGGCGTGACCACCGCCGTGGTCGTGATGACCGGACTTGTGCCAAACGCCGTGAGCACTCCGGGCTCGCCCGCAACCGGCACTGGGAAAGATGGGCCGGGGACGGCGATGTGGGCAATGCTGAAGGCCGTAGCGACGCTGACGCTGACACCGACGGCCCGACGACCGTGGCCGATGCGATCGAAAATTCCCGCCCCAGGCGGCCCCTCGGGGTCCCGGACGATCAGCGCTGCGACCGCCAAGACGAACACCAGGTAGTAGCGGTACGTCACGGCTGGGAAAAGTGAGGGGCAACCAACAGCACGATGCCCACCATGACCGGCGGAATGCGTCGCCCGAGGACCATCACCGCCCCGACGACCAGCGCCAGAACGCCATACCCGATCAGGCCACGCAGACCGCCAAGGTAGCCATCCGGCAAGGTGCCGCCGGTCTCGAGAACCTTCAACCCGTCGGGGATCCACAACAGGGCCTTGCCGAAGGACACATTTCCGACGCTGATTGCCTCGCTAAAGGCGCCGTAGCCCAGGGCATTGTGGATCGACTGTGTGATCGTCCCCGGGAAGTTACTCGGCCACAGCAGATACGCGCTCAGGTTCGCTACCACGGCACCGACCACCGCGATCCCACCCAACCGCCACTTTCGTGCCGCGAACAGCACGACGGCGAGCACAACGAGCTGCGGTTTGAGCAGGGCGGCCAGAATCACCATCCCAGTGACCAGGCCCCAGCGCTGGCGGCATAGCGCCACCAGGAAAACCAGTGCGATCGGCGCCAGGAACCCGGTGGAGTTGCCCCGATCGACGGCGACCCATGCCGGGATCGCGGCCACACCCAACGCCAAGAACGTCAGCAGGCGCTCGAGACCACGCGCGCCCCGGACGGCCCACAGGGCTGGGGTGAGAACCGCGACCACCAAAGTCATCAGGTAGCAGAACAGTCCCAGCTGCGGCCAGTGCAACCACTTACCGAGGAGCCCGAAAATCAGGAATGGCACCATGGCCGCTGGCGGGTAGGGGTTGCCCGGCCAGTTCGGTGGCCCCAGATGTTCCCAAGGGTCCGGCCGGAGCGCAGCGGTCGCTTGCCACGCATAATCACTGAAGCAGTGCCGGCCGACGTTCATGTCCCAATCAAGCCAGCAGTCCTGCGGAACATAGAGCAGCGAGCTGAACACGTCGATAGAGAAGTACTGGACGTAGATGAACCCCGTCACCAGCGACACCACCGATGTCCACAGCACGATGCCGAGCAGGAGCGTGCGCTCAGACTGCTCCGTCAGTCCGTGGATCTGCTGCCGGAACGCCGTGATCAGGTCCCGCGGAACCTCCACAGGTCGACTCACGTGTGCTCTCCATTCGGATCCGAAAACTCCGCAAGAGCGGGTGCCCAACGCACCCCCCTAATCGGTAGGCTAGTGCGCACGTTGTGCTGCCGCGGAGGATTGGGCAAATCTTGTTGCGCTGTAGCAGCCATGTTGGCAGTCACCGCTCCGACGATGTCGTGCACGTCGACGGTGCAATCGGCGTGCAACGCCGGTGCAATGCCGCCGCAATGGCGATGCGATACCGCCCCAAACAGCGCACCCCGAGGAACACGACGCACCGCCACCGGTGGGCGCCGAGCCGCCCACCGCGGAAAATCCAGGAAAATTCGATCCGGAACCCGGGTATACAGCACTTCCCAAATGGGTGCAGAAAAGTGGCGAATGACGTAACACAAAGCTTCATCGTCGGGCGCCGAAAAGACGAACCACATCACCACGTTTCGCACCCCGCATTGTAGAAGGCATGATTCGGTGGTATACTTTTTCCGAAATTTTCGGAGTCGGTAGCCTTTCCCCTGTTTCACCTTGGAGATACTTCGTTGAAGAAAGTCGCGATTGTTCAGTCGAATTATGTTCCGTGGCGAGGATATTTTGACATGATCGCATTCGTAGATGAGTTCATCATCTACGACGATATGCAATATACGAAGCGGGACTGGCGGAACAGGAACCGAATCAAGACGAGCCAGGGCCTGCAGTGGATAACGGTACCCGTGCAGGTCAAGGGACGTTTTCACCAGAAGATTCGGGAAACGCTGATCGATGGCACCGACTGGGCGAAGGCACACTGGCGGGCTCTGGAGTTCAATTATGGCGCGGCCCCCCATTACGCAGAGATCGCCGACTGGCTTGCGCCAATTTATCTCGATGAACGGTATGAGAACCTCTCGTCACTCAACCGACGTCTCTTGGAGTCGATTTGCGGTTATCTCGGGATCGTGACACGTTTGACGAATTCGTGGGACTACACATTGGCCGAGGGTAAGACGGAAAGGTTGGCCGACCTCTGCCAACAAGCCGAAGCGACAGAATACGTATCAGGGCCTGCAGCCCGCTCTTATGTCGATGAGCACGTTTTCGACGAGCTTGGCATTCAACTCACATGGTTCGACTACGAAGGCTACCGCGACTACACGCAATTGTGGGGCGCGTTCGAGCCGGCCGTAACGATTCTGGATCTACTCTTCAACATGGGGCCCGAGGCTCCCGACTATCTGCGGTATTGCCGCAGGTGAACCGCCCATCGTCGGCGCGCTCACGAGCACGGCCAGGGCTCCGGCGTTGTTGATTAGCAGGCTTGTGAGCTGGGTTGATGATCTTTGGTGCCGCGCTATTGGGGCCGGAGTGTAGGCACGGACTATCTGGAGAACGATCGAGTTGGTTACTGTTCGTCGTTGGTCTGGAGTTGCCCGTGCCTACCGTTTCAGTATTGCCTGTGTCGTCGGTTCCAGAGGTGTTCGACCGCTGGAGTCCTGGTGAGCGCAGCGAACTCATCGGATCGGAGTTTCTCGATGTGTTGGCCTCGGTGCCAGACCCGAGGGACCCACGCGGTCGGAGGTATTCGCTGATGGCTTTGTTGGCGATCGCGGTTCTGGCCACTGCCGCGGGGATGCGCGGCTATGCTGGTTTTGCCACATAGGCGGCCACCGCTCCCGATGATGTGTTGGCCCAATTAGGGGTCCGGTTCCGGCGGCCCAGTGAGAAGACCTTCCGCGCTGTTTTGTCTCGGCTAGACCCCGCCGACCTCAACGCCAGGATGGGCAGTTACTTCACTGCACACGTGGCCAGCAGCGACCCCAGTGGATTGGTGCCGATCGCGTTGGACGGCAAGATGCTGCGTGGTGCTTTACGCGCCAAAGCGACAGCCACGCATCTCGTGTCGGTGTTCGCCCACCGTGCCCGATTGGTGCTCGGTCAACTCGCTGTCGCCGAGAAAAGCAATGAAATTCCCTGCGTACGTGCCCTGCTCACGCTGCTGCCGGGTAGCTTGCGGTGGCTGGTCACCGTGGATGCGATGCATACCCAGGTCGTCACCGCGAAGTTGATCTGCGCCACCTTGAAGTCGCACTACCTGATGATCGTCAAGTCCAACCAAGCCAAAATACTTGCGCGTATCACCGCGCTGCCCTGGGCCGAGGTGCCCGCAGCCGCTACCGACGACTCCCGCGGCCACGGCCGTGTCGAGACCCGCACCCTGCAAATCATCACCGCTGCACGAGGAATCGGCTTCCCCTACGCAAAACAAATCATCCGGATCACTCGTGAACGCTTGATCACCGCCATCGACCAGCGCAGCGTGAAGGTGGTCTATGCCATCTGCAGCCTGCCGTTCGAGCACGCCCGCCCTACCGCGATCATGGCCTGGATGCGTCAACACTGGGGAATCGAGAACAACCTGCACTGGATACGCGACGTCACCTTCGACGAAGACCGTCAAAGGGCACATACCGGAAACGGCGCACAGGTCCTAGCAACGCTACGCAACACCGCGATCAATCTGCACCGCCTCAACGGCGCCGACAACATCGCCGAAGCCTGCCGGATCACCGCTTTGACCGCCAACCGCCGCCTAGACCTCCTCAATCCACAATTCCCCAGCTCACAAGCCTGCTAATCAACAACGCCGGAGCCCTGCGAGCACGGCGAACCCAGTTGCGGTCAGCAGAAAGCAGAAAGCACTGAGAAACAACGGCTTACGCGCCGAGCACTGCTCGGCTTATGCCGTATCGATCTGCTCGTAGTGCTCCACGGCGGGAAACGGGTCATAGAAGCCATGCAGCATCGAGCGCCACTGCGCGTACTCAGCCGATTTCCGGAACCCCTCGGTGTGGTCTTCCAGCGTGTCCCACTGCACCAGCAGTAGATATCTGCCCCGATGCTCCACACAGCGCGACAGGCTGAGCTGTTGGAATCCCGGCATCCGAGAAATGACCGACTTGGCTGACCCAAATGCCGACTCGAACTCCGCTTCGTGGCCAGGTATTACGTTCAGCACCGCATGCTCCAACATCACCGACACAGTCTCACCCACGCCGTCAATCCCAATGGGACCGTAGCTGAACTGCGGATCAGACGATGGTCGTCTCGAGGCGCGATCGGTCATCGGCACCCACACGCCGACAGAGCAACCCGCGCTCGGCCGCACCCGGCTCTGGCTCGGCTGGACTCGCCAATGGCGATTCGCCAGTACTGAAGAACCACATATGAGAATCGAGTAAAACTCTTATCCATGACTCCCTACGTCTACGCGCTCTTCTTCCTCACGCTGATCGGCGCTTTCCTGCTGGTGCGGTTCTGCCGACCGGTGGCAGTACCGCTCGATGCCTGGATCACAAGGGTCGGGCGCAAAGCACTTCCGTCGAGCGCGGGAGAGGAACCGAAGTTCGCGATGATTCGGGTAGGTTTCGGGGTCGTTCTGTCCTGGCACGCAACCGAAGTGTTGTTACATCTGGCCCCGGCTGACTACCGCGATCCGCAGATTCTGCTGTTCGCCATCCTGAATCTCGCCGCGGGCATCGCCGTCCTGCTAGGCGTCCTATGCCAATACACTCTGATCTTCCTCGTGGTCATTCAATGGCACCACGGTGAACTTGTGCTCAGTACCAGCACGCTGGGAAACGACGTCGCAGCGATCCTCGCCGTGCTGTTACTGCTGGTCAACAGCGGTCGGGCCTTCTCGGTAGACGGGTGGATCATCAAGCGCTTCCCAAGACTGCGCGCTGCATTGCTCTACTACGCCAGCCGACCAACGCCTGCGAGCATCACGACCGCAAAATGGCTGGCGCTCTTCTCCTTCTGGCTCGTCTGCCTCTATACGCTTGCGGTGCACCTAAATGAACCCGCCTGGAAGACGGCACCGCTGGTCCCCTGCTGTTCACCAACAATATCATGACCGGCCCGCACGAACTCATGGTCCATCTCTTCGCCGACAACCAGTGGGCCGTGTTCTTCGCGCGGATGGCTTTGTGGTCGATGTTGCCGTGGTATGCCCTGCTGGTACCGTGCGTGCTGATCGGGTCCCTCGCCCGCGTCTATGCAATCGTCTGGGGCTTATCGTTTTTCATCTTCAGCCTGGTATTGCTGAAACTCGGTTGGCTCCCCCAGATCGAGCTTCTGCTTTGGGCGGGGATCTTCTGGTCACGAGCGGGAATCACCGCACCGGGACAACTCTCGGTGGTCTTCGATGACAAGAGCAAGCTGTGTGACCGAACGGTTCAGGCGGTACGGGCGGTCGACATCTTCGACCGCGTCAAGCTGGTGAACGCCAGTGAGAACCTGGAACTGCTTCAGTCGCACGGCATCAGCGATGAGCGGGCGCTGGCAGATCCGCACGGTATCGATGAAGTCACCGGCGGCGTGGTCTCGGGGTACGACTGCTGCACCAGGGTGACCCGAAACGTGGTTCTGCTTTGGCCGGCGTACCCCATTCTGCTCTTCGGCAAGTGGTTTCGCCTCGGAACCACCACGTACGGCTGCATCGCCGGGCGTCGACACACGCTGTTGGGTGCCTACACGAAGCCATCCGGTAAACGGCCCGCGCGTTCACTCGACGTTGCCAGCGATGACTTTTCGCAGCTGACCGTCACACGCACCATGCTGCTGCACGCCAGTTTTCTGGCCGTGTTCTTTGTGGTTGCCATCCCCGCTCCCTACATCGGACATCAGGGCCGACCCAACCCGCTGGCCGAGGGCGCACACATCTACGGCATGGCACCCATCAACGTGTTCAACGAAAATGATCTGCGCTTGGCCGAGAACTGGTTTACTTTGTCGCTGCTGACCGACCACGGCGAGACGCTGATCCCCGTCTTGGCCGAGGATGGATCGCGACTGGGCTACCACGCGTCAGATCGTGTCTATTTTGGGAAGACCGCGCAATGGCGTCGACGCCATATCGGCCAGTCGGGCTGCTTCTTCACGGAAGATCAGGCCGAGATGCGTTATCTGGTAAGTATCTATCTACGCAAACAGGATCTCCCGGCGGGCGAGTACCGGGTGCGCTATCGGCAGTACTTCGAGCCCCTGCCGGCTCCCGCCTTGATCACCCGAAACGAGTACGCGCGCCAGCCGCGCGAGATGCGTTGCACTGAAGTCTTTTCGGTGAAGTGGCCCTAAGCGGCCTGGCTCCGGCACGCCAGCAACCAGCACACCTGCCGCGCAAGTTGCCCGCTGCGTGATGACGCGGACAGCTCGGCGAGGTGTGTTCGTCCGCTCGAGGTCACATTGTCGGTGGTGAAAGTTGGCCGCACCGGAGTGGACATCTACCACCTTCGCGTCAATCGGTGAGCTCGATCGCACCGGTTCAGGGCAGCGAGCAACCGGTGAGCTCCATCCGGCTGGTTTGCGGGATGGTCATTTTCTTCGCCGGAGTCGTCATCACCGCGTATCTGTCGAAGGTATATTCCGAAACCAAGCAGCGAACCCTACGCACTCGTGAGGGAGGTTCATGGCGGAAGACGCAACGACCATGCTCGGCGATGTGGCTCGCTACTACGCATCCAAGCTCGAAGAACATGGCACCACGGCGCGCGGCGTCGATTGGAACGGCGAGGCAAGTCAGACTCTGCGCTTCGACCAACTGTTGCGCATAGTCGATGTGGCAGGCCGATTCTCGATCATTGATCTGGGTTGTGGCTATGGGGCACTGCTGGACTACCTCGACGCGCGTGGCCTCGAAGCGGACTACACCGGCATCGACGTCTACCCTGAAATGGCACGCGCAGGGGCAAGACGCTTCCAAGGCCGGACGGATGCAGACTTCATCTGCACCACTAGCGTCGACCGGGAAGCGGACTACAGCGTCGCGAGTGGGATCTTCAATGTGCGACTCGAACGCTCGGACGCCGAATGGCGCGACTACCTCGAGGCGACGCTGGACCTGCTGGATGCGGCCAGCCGCCGCGGCTTCGCCTTCAACTGCCTGACATCCTATTCCGACGCGTCGAAAATGCGTGACGACCTCTACTATGCCGATCCCTGCGCCCTATTCGATCTTTGCAAGCGTCACCACTATTCGAAGAACGTCGCGCTTCTTCACGACTATGGGCTCTATGAATTCACAATTCTGGTTAGGAAGGCACCATGAAGAAACCATTGGTGATTTTCGGGAGTGGTGATATCGCCCAGCTCGCCCACTACTATTTCACGAGAGACTCCGAATACGAGGTCGTAGCCTTCACCGTCGACCAGGACTACGCGAGCGAGTCCGAGTTCTGCGGCCTACCCTTGGTGGCCTTTGACGAGGTCACCCAACGCTTCCCGCCGGAATCTCACGCCATGTTCGTGGCGCTGGCCTATGCCAAACTCAACGGCGTGCGCAAGGAAAAATATCTTGCCGCCAAGGCTCTGGGCTACGAACTCGCCAGCTACATCAGCTCCCACGCCACCGTGTTGAACGACGGGCGGATCGGCGATAACGTCTTCCTACTCGAAGACAACACCATTCAGCCATTCGTGACCATCGGAAACAATGTCACGTTGTGGAGCGGTAATCACATCGGCCATCATTCGACGATTCGCGATCACAGTTTTCTGGCTTCGCATATCCTCGTATCCGGCGGGGTGACAATTGAGGAGCAGTGCTTCATCGGCGTCAATGCAACGCTGCGTGACCACATCACCGTTGGTTCGCAGTGCGTGATCGGAGCAGGGCTCCGGCGTTGTTGATTAGCAGGCTTGTGAGCTGGGGAATTGTGGATTGAGGAGGTCTAGGCGGCGGTTGGCGGTCAAAGCGGTGATCCGGCAGGCTTCGGCGATGTTGTCGGCGCCGTTGAGGCGGTGCAGATTGATCGCGGTGTTGCGTAGCGTTGCTAGGACCTGTGCGCCGTTTCCGGTATGTGCCCTTTGACGGTCTTCGTCGAAGGTGACGTCGCGTATCCAGTGCAGGCTGTTCTCGATTCCCCAGTGTTGACGCATCCAGGTCATGATCGCGGTAGGGCGGGCGTGCTCGAACGGCAGGCTGCAGATGGCATAGACCACCTCCACGCTGCGCTGGTCGGTGGCGGTGATCAAGCGTTCACGAGTGATCCGGATGATTTGTTTTGCGTAGGGGAAGCCGATTCCTCGTGCAGCGGTGATGATTTGCAGGGTGCGGGTCTCGACACGGCCGTGGCCGCGGGAGTCGTCGGTAGCGGCTGCGGGCACCTCGGCCCAGGGCGGCGCGGTGATACGCGCAAGTATTTTGGCTTGGTTGGACTTGACGATCATCAGGTAGTGCGACTTCAAGGTGGCGCAGATCAACTTCGCGGTGACGACCTGGGTATGCATCGCATCCACGGTGACCAGCCACCGCAAGCTACCCGGCAGCAGCGTGAGCAGGGCACGTACGCAGGGAATTTCATTGCTTTTCTCGGCGACAGCGAGTTGACCGAGCACCAATCGGGCACGGTGGGCGAACACCGACACGAGATGCGTGGCTGTCGCTTTGGCGCGTAAAGCACCACGCAGCATCTTGCCGTCCAACGCGATCGGCACCAATCCACTGGGGTCGCTGCTGGCCACGTGTGCAGTGAAGTAACTGCCCATCCTGGCGTTGAGGTCGGCGGGGTCTAGCCGAGACAAAACAGCGCGGAAGGTCTTCTCACTGGGCCGCCGGAACCGGACCCCTAATTGGGCCAACACATCATCGGGAGCGGTGGCCGCCCATGTGGCAAAACCAGCATAGCCGCGCATCCCCGCGGCAGTGGCCAGAACCGCGATCGCCAACAAAGCCATCAGCGAATACCTCCGACCGCGTGGGTCCCTCGGGTCTGGCACCGAGGCCAACACATCGAGAAACTCCGATCCGATGAGCTCGCTGCGCTCACCAGGACTCCAGCGGTCGAACACCTCTGGAACCGACGACACAGGCAATACTGAAACGGTAGGCACGGGCAACTCCAGACCAACGACGAACAGTAACCAACTCGATCGTTCTCCAGATAGCCCGTGCCTACACTCCGGCCCCAATAGCGCGGCACCAAAGATCATCAACCCAGCTCACAAGCCTGCTAATCAACAACGCCGGAGCCCTGCCAGTGCTTTGAGAAATGCTGGACTATGCATTTCACTCACCGGGAAAGAGCGGCTCAGCCGACGCGTTCCACTCCGGCGATGTTCCGCTTGCCACGGCGCAGCACCAGCCAGCGGCCGTGCAGGAAGTCCTATGTCTGCGGTACCCACTCATCGGTCTCGACCCGAATGTTGTTGACCGACACCCCACCTTCGCCGATGGTGCGCCGCGCCGCGCCCTTGCTGGCCGAAAGCCCGGTGGCCACCAGCAAATCCACGATGCCGTCCGGGGTGCCCGGCTCGAGTTCGGCGATGCTCGTCTCGCGCAGTGCCGCGCGCAGAGTCGCCTCGTCGAGCCGGCTCAACTCGCCATGGCCGAAAAGCGCTCGGCTGGCGTGCTCGACGGCCTCGGTGGCCGCCTCCCCATGCACCAGGGTGGTGAGTTCGGCCGCCAGCCGGCGTTGGGCGGCGCGCTGGTGGGCCCGCTCGGCGGTGGCCTGCTCCAGCTCGGTCAGTTCCTCGGCAACCAGGAACGTGAACCACCGCAGGTAGCGGATCACATCCGCGTCGGCGGTGTTTACGAAGTACTGGTACCAGGCGTACGGGCTGGTCATCTCGGGGTCCAGCCAAAGGCTGCCGCCGCCGGTCGATTTGCCGAACTTGGTGCCATCGGCGGCGGTCACCAGCGGGACCGTGAGGGCGTGCACCGCCGCACCCGACTTTTGGCGCACCAGGCGGACTCCGGCGATGATGTTGCCCCACTGATCCGATCCGCCGATCTGCAGCGTGCAGCCGTGGCGCCGGTGCAGTTCGACGTAGTCGTTGGCCTGCAGCAGCATGTAGCTGAACTCGGTGTAGGAGATCCCCTCGCCCTCCAGCCGCCGCCGGATCGTGTCCCGATCCAGCATCACGTTCACCGAGAAGTGTTTGCCGACGTCACGCAGAAACTCGACGGTCGACATGGCGGCGGTCCATTCGAGGTTGTTCTCGACGATCGCGCCGGTGGGAGATCCGTCGAAGTCGACGAAGCGTTCCAGCTGGCCGCGGATCCGCTCGGTCCAGTTGCCCACGGTATCGGCGTCGTTGAGACTGCGCTCACCGATGTCGCGAGGGTCGCCGATCATCCCGGTGGCCCCACCCGCCAACACGATGGGACGATGGCCCGCTCGCTGAAATCGCCGCAACGTCAATAGCGGCACCAGGTGTCCGGCGTGAAGGCTTGCCGCGGTGGGGTCGAAACCGGCATAAACCGTCAGCGGCGGGCGCTGTGCGTTGGCGGCCAGCGCGTCAAGGTCGGTGGACTGGGCGATCAAGCCGCGCCAGCCCAGCTCGTCGAGGATCCCAGCTGACCCAGAAGAGTTTGAAGACATCGCGCAAGACTCTAGTCGCTGGCCCCGAGGGCGGGTGCTCGTGGACTTCGTCGATACGCCGACACCTCCGGACGGTCGGCCGACCGCAACCGCCAGGGCCGGTCGGCGGCGCGGCTGACTCCCACCCGCGGCCCCGAGACCGCCGCGATCGGTTCGTGCAGCTGGAGCGTCACCGGACTGGCCGGGTCAAACAAATCAATCCCGTTGTCATCCATGGTGATCCCTAGCGCCGAACACAGGTTTCCCGGACCACGCCCGAGCGCGGCGGTGGCAACCAGCCCACCCCGGCGGGACCGGGCGACATCGGTACCGCGACCAATGGCGCACGCCCTGAGCAGCACCGCCGCGGCCGTACCGTCGGGACCACACGCGACGTTGGCGCATACGTGGATTCCGTGGCTGCGGTAAGTGTAGAGCCGACCGGGTGGACCGAACATGACGCGGTTGCGCGCACTGGGTCCGCGATAGGAATGGGCCGCCGCGTCGGGCCACGGGCCGTCGGGAACCCCGCCGTAGGCCTCGACCTCGACGATGACGCCGCACACCCCCCGCGCGGCGATGGTCGCCCCGAGCAGTCGATGTGCGGCAGATACCGGGTCGACCAGCAGTTGCTCAGCGCTCATCGCAGCGATTGTGCCCTTCCTGTTGACAAACCCCCACTTCTAGGTCGACTATTCATCGCATGGTGACTTCAACAAGCGTTGAATCGCTAACAGGTGGGTCACAGCCGGCTGTCAGCATCAAGCACCTACGGGTCATCCGCGGCAAACACTCCGCGCTGCACGACTTCTCGGTCGACATTGCGCGCGGCACCATCACCGGCCTGCTCGGGGCATCCGGGTGCGGTAAGACCACCCTGATGCGCAGCATCGTCGGCACCCAGATCGTGACGTCGGGAACCGTCACCGTGCTGGGTCATCCGGCCGGTTCTGCCGTGCTGCGCCGCCAGGTCGGATATCTGCCACAAGATCCAGCGATCTACCACGACCTGCGAATCATTGACAACGTCCGTTACTTCGCCGCCCTCTACGGCTACAACAGGCAAGCCGCCGATGATGCGATCGCGCGAGTGGGCCTGACCGATCACCGCACCGACTACTGCGCCAACCTGTCCGGCGGACAGCGAACCCGGGTGTCGCTGGCGTGCGCGCTGGTGTGCCACCCCACCTTGCTTGTCCTCGACGAACCTACGGTGGGCCTGGATCCCGTTTTGCGCGTAGATCTTTGGCAGCAGTTTGCCGAGCTAGCCCGCGCCCGAACGACATTGCTGATTTCCAGTCATGTCATGAATGAAGCCGAGCACTGCGGCGATCTGCTGCTGATGCGTGCCGGCCGCCTAGTGGCGCAGACCACCCCGACCCAACTACGGAAGGACACCGGATGCATGTCGCTGGAGGAGGCGTTTCTCTCCATGATCCGCCGCCACACCACCACGCACCAGGCCGAATAGGCCTGCGCGCCTACACCGCTACCACCACGCGAATCCTGCGTCAGCTCGCCGCCGATCACCCAGGGCTCCGGCGTTGTTGATTAGCAGGCTTGTGAGCTGGGTTGATGATCTTTGGTGCCGCGCTATTGGGGCCGGAATGTAGGCACGGGCTATCTGGAGAACGATCGAGTTGGTTACTGTTCGTCGTTGGTCTGGAGTTGCCCGTGCCTACCGTTTCAGTATTGCCTGTGTCGTCGGTTCCAGAGGTGTTCGACCGCTGGAGTCCTGGTGGGCGCAGCGAGCTCATCGGATCGGAGTTTCTCGATGTGTTGGCCTCGGTGCCAGACCCGAGGGACCCACGCGGTCGGAGGTATTCGCTGATGGCTTTGTTGGCGATCGCGGTTCTGGCCACTGCCGCGGGGATGCGCGGCTATGCTGGTTTTGCCACATGGGCGGCCACCGCTCCCGATGATGTGTTGGCCCAATTAGGGGTCGGGTTCCGGCGGCCCAGTGAGAAGACCTTCCGCGCTGTTTTGTCTCGGCTAGACCCCGCCGACCTCAACGCCAGGATGGGCAGTTACTTCACTGCACACGTGGCCAGCAGCGACCCCAGCGGATTGGTGCCGATCGCGTTGGACGGCAAGATGCTGCGTGGTGCTTTACGCGCCAAAGCGACAGCCACGCATCTCGTGTCGGTGTTCGCCCACCGTGCCCGATTGGTGCTCGGTCAACTCGCTGTCGCCGAGAAAAGCAATGAAATTCCCTGCGTACGTGCCCTGCTCACGCTGCTGCCGGGTAGCTTGCGGTGGCTGGTCACCGTGGATGCGATGCATACCCAGGTCGTCACCGCGAAGTTGATCTGCGCCACCTTGAAGTCGCACTACCTGATGATCGTCAAGTCCAACCAAGCCAAAATACTTGCGCGTATCACCGCGCTGCCCTGGGCCGAGGTGCCCGCAGCCGCTACCGACGACTCCCGCGGCCACGGCCGTGTCGAGACCCGCACCCTGCAAATCATCACCACTGCACGAGGAATCGGCTTCCCCTACGCAAAACAAATCATCCGGATCACTCGTGAACGCTTGATCACCACCACCGACCAGCGCAGCGTGGAGGTGGTCTATGCCATCTGCAGCCTGCCGTTCGAGCACGCCCGCCCTACCGCGATCATGACCTGGATGCGTCAACACTGGGGAATCGAGAACAGCCTGCACTGGATACGCGACGTCACCTTCGACGAAGACCGTCAAAGGGCACATACCGGAAACGGCGCACAGGTCCTAGCAACGCTAGGCAACACCGCGATCAATCTGCACCGCCTCAACGGCGCCGACAACATCGCCGAAGCCTGCCGGATCACCGCTTTGACCGCCAACCGCCGCCTAGACCTCCTCAATCCACAATTCCCCAGCTCACAAGCCTGCTAATCAACAACGCCGGAGCCCTGACCGGCTATCGAGAGCCGCTCCTGGCCGATCTCGCTGAGAATTCGCTCCTGCACCAGGTACATACGATCGCGGGTTGTGGCGAGAAACCCCGCATCAAGCACATCTTCGACAACTGCGTAACCTACGCAGTGCAGCGCGTCCTGCAGCTGGACCAGCCATGGACTGGCATCACACTCGACGGCTGTCATAGCCCTCGATCGCCCCGCGGCGAACGAACCGGATCCGCGCCGAAGCGTTCCCAGCTCGCCGGGGCATGGCGCGGAAAGCGGCCTCAAGCGACGCCGGCCCCTGGGACGTGAAGTTCGGCCCGTAGATTCTTCGGATTATCGTGTACGGCCGCTGCTTGGTTTCGGTGAAGATCTTCGAAATATAGATTCCAATCAGCCCCAGGCAGAAAATCGTCAGCCCACCCAGCATCCAGATGGAAACAATCAATGACGGCCAACCACCGAGCAAGACCCGGAAGAAAAGCCGATCGATGATCAAGTATCCCGCGGGCAAGCTGGAAATCATGAAAATTACAGCACCGAGATAGAAAATGAAGACCAGGGGTTTGTTACTAAATGATGTGACATTGTCGACCAACGCCTTGACCTTGTGCGCGCAGGTATATGTGGTTGTTCCCTTCGACGCCTTGTGCACAGACATCGGAATCTGATTGAAACCCGTAATCTGCCACAGGCCGGCGATCGAGAGTTCTCGCTCCTGGTGCTGGACCAGACAGCGCACATAATCGGCTCTCATCAACCGGACGGTGAGGACGTTTTCGTGCAGCGGTGGGTTGCACAGCATCGCGGACGCGCGATA
Source organism: Mycobacterium ulcerans subsp. shinshuense (assembly GCF_002355775.1). NCBI lineage: Bacteria > Bacillati > Actinomycetota > Actinomycetes > Mycobacteriales > Mycobacteriaceae > Mycobacterium > Mycobacterium ulcerans. The sequence goes on from NZ_AP017624.1 coordinate 3,320,724, forward strand.
GTGCATCTTGGGGCCAAAGTTCTTCCACCAGCTGCCAGGGCGCTGCGCCTGGCAACCAAATACCACGTCAGCGTCGGTCGCTATCAGCTTCTCGTAGAACTGTTCGAGGAGGGCGGGATCCTCCTCCAGGTCTGAGTCGATCAGAAAAACGAGATCACCGGTGGCGTGCGCCAAGCCGGTCATCATCGCCTTGTGATGACCGAAGTTTCGTGACAGCTGAATCACCCGCACGCTGGGATCTTTACCGAGCAACGAAACCGCCTGATCAAGCGATCCGTCCGGCGAGCCGTCATCGACGAAGATCATCTCGACGTCGCTCGTAATCTTCTCCGCCGCCGCGCGAACTCGCCGGTAGAACTCGAGCACATACGGCTCGGACATGTACAGGGTCGTTACGATCGAGAGACGCATTGCCAATCCAATCCACCGCTGCAGAGCATCTTTCCCGGGGATCATACCGAGGGCACACGGGCATGGCGGCGGTTTTGGACTCGTTGGATTCGCCGATCGAGAACTCGATGATCACTTTGACTGTTCGCATTTGCCGGTCTCGATATCGACCATTGGCGGATTACCCGAAAAACGCCCCCGCTGAAGATATTTCAGCTCCTCGCCGCCGGTTCAGGCAATCGAACACGCCACACATTGCATAATCGAAAAAGTGACCATCCCCGGCAATCTCGCCAACTCTGCGCCGAAACTGCTTAGGCCATACCAAGCACTCCGCGGGCGGTGATCTCGATCTGACGATCAAGGGGTGCGCTAGCCAAATCCCACTTCTGGCACAGCCGCTGCCAATCCCGGCCGTCAGAATGGTATTGATCCGGATTGCGAGGATCGATCTCGTCGCGGCTGATCACCGCATCGGGGCGCACCACCGCGGCGACCCGCGCGGCAAGCTCGGCCATCTCCACCAGCTCGCCGCCGCTGTCGATGGTGACCGGGCCAATCCCGCCCTCGGCGATCGCCACCACCAGCAGCTCTTCAGCTAGGGAATACCGACGGAATACCGGGCGGCGGGCGGTGATCCGGATCGCCCCCGAACTGGCTGCCCGGATCATCGACCCCAGCGCGCAGGCCTCCGACTTCTGCACGTGAGCACCCGAGATACTCCAGGCCCGCACGACCGCGGGCACCGTCCCGGCCTCGGCAGCGGCCTGCGCCAGGCGCTGCTCGGCCTCACGCTTGAGGTAGCCATACGGGTTGTCCTCGATCGGGTCCATCAGCGCGTCCCGCGGATAGACCGCCGCACCGCTGGAGACCGTGAGCGCGAGCCGGACGTCGGGTAGCTGTGTCGCGTAGACCAGGCGCTCGGTGAGGGCACGGTTGGCGCCAACATATTCGCCCAGCGGCATGCCGGCGACTCGGTCGCGCGTAAGAAACGCACAGTCCAGAACGACCGTGGGCGCAAAGGAGGCCACTTCCCGCTCGTCCCATACCCGGCAATCGATGTCGCGATCCCCGACCCGAATGGTCCGGGCCCGGCTGGCCAGGGCCAGCGTGGGCAGGCCCAGCGGGGCCAGCAGATCCAGTGCGGTGCGCCCGAGTCAGCCCGATGCGCCGGTGACAAGCACTCGGTCCTCGCCAAGCGCCCGCGCCGCCAGTGCGCGCGCGCTCGCATTCACCAATGTCGTCACGGAGCAAGTCCACCCGTGGAGCAGTTCAGGTGCGCACGGCCAGGAGCCTGCGGCCGCGCGGGCCGGCATTCCTGCGTACTCCGATTCACTTCGACGGCAATGTCTTTCGGCTCTGCTGAGCATCAACACAGCGACGCCGGCGCGCGAGCCACATGGCCCCGAGCGCGGCCAGCGAGCCGGTGGTCCCGCGCAACACCGGACCCCGCATCGCCAACCCGTACCAGTGCAGATACGAGGGCAACCAGCCGACCAGGTCGAACTTGCTGGTGCCGGCGGTCCGGTCTTCCCAGCTGCTGGGCACCTCATCGACGCGAAAGCCCATCAAGTGCGCCTTCGTGGCGAGTTCCAAACCCACCTCAAACCCCTTGATGCTCTCCACTGGAACTTCATCGAGGAAACGCCGGCTGTATCCGCGGAAGTTGGTCGTCGCATCATGGGTGGGCACCCTGCCCACGTAATGCAGGCTGAGCCCGGCCGTCCTCGACATCAGCGTCTTCAACCGGGGCCCGCCGGTCTGCGAGCCGCCGGGCATGTACCGCGAACCGCTGACGATGTCGGCTCCCTCGTCGCGAATCTTGGCTGCCATCAACGGAATCACCGACGGCGGATCAGACAGGTCGGCCATGCTGGTCACGACGACGTCCCCACGGGCCGCCGCAAAGCCGGCGATCAGGGCATTGGCCACGCCCTTGCCGATGGAGTTGCGAACCAACCGCAGCGTCCCCGGCTTGTCTGGCATCGCCGCGAGCGCCGGTAACGTCGTGTCCTCGTCGAAGTCGTAGCAGACGAGTAATTCGTGGGGCACGTCCGACAACGCCTCGGTCAATCTGCGGACGCAGACTTGAATGTTCTCGCCCTCGTTGTAGACCGGGATCACCACGCTGATCAGGCGCTCGTCGTCGAGGTCGGTTCGTTCTTTGCGGGCACGAATCACGAACTGCTTGCCGAAAATCGGCCACGCCGCCCGGGAACGCAGGTACTGCCGCACCAAGATTGGCGCCTGCGGCCAGGGCGACCTCGTCGTATAGGGCAAGAACCGGTCGTAGTCGTCGACGATCCTCAGATGCTGGGATTCGAGCACCTCAATGAGCGAACGGTCGCTGATCGGCACCGTGTGGTCCCAGAAATCCCAATAGTCGCCACTGAGAAAGCGAATATTGGGCCCCATCGCTATGAGGTGCCCCCGGGCTTGAGCACACGGTGTGCCTCGGCGATGGTGCGCTCCACCTCGACCTTGCTCTGCAGGTGCTCGAGCAGGTTGCTGGTGAAAACCACATCCACCGACTCGTCGGCCAAGAAGCTGAGATCATCGGCCCGCCCACCGTGGAACTCGATGCCGGGCTCGAGCATGTCGGCGCTGTCGGGATTCAGATCGACACCGATCCGACGTGCGGCGCAGACATGATTGAGGAACTCGCCGTAACCACAGCCGAGATCGAGCACCGTGTCGCTGCGCCTGACCCACGCTTGAAAGAAATCGCGAACTAGTACGGCCCAAATGGCGGCACGCGATTCGCGGGCGTGGCCAAAGCGATTGCGATAGAGCTGCTGCAGGTCGGGTTCACCTGCGATGCGCATGGCGTCCTCGTGGATAGTACCAATACACGTCAGATCGTCCCGGCCTCAACCGCGTTCACGATCCACGGGATGACTTCGTCGAGCATGGCGTCAAGCGTAGTCGTCGCCTCGAAGCCGAGTACCTGGGTAGCTTTGTGAACGTCGGGAGAGCGCAGCTGCACGTCGTGCTCGAATGGCGGATCACTTTCGTAACGGAAGGGAGTGTCAGGGCGCATCTTGCGCCAGATCACTTCTGCCAGTTCCAGCACGGTGGTGGCTTCCGGGGTCGACAGGTTGAAGTCGCCGTTGAGTGCCGCGGGGTGCTCCATGCAGGTGCGAATCCCCCGGGCCAGGTCCCCACCGTAGGTGTAGTGGCGTACCTGCCTACCGTCCCCCAGGATGTGCAGCGGATCTTGGCCCTTGACGACCTTCTGGACCAGGTCTGGCACGACGTGGCTCATCGCGAGTTTGACATTTCCGCTTGGGATTTCACGGCCACCAAGCGCGCGTTGTTCACCGGTTCCGACACAGTTGAAGGGCCGAATGATGGTGTACGGCAGCCCGTACTGCTCGTAGGCACCATGGGCGAAGTACTCGCAGACCAGCTTCTGGAAGCCGTAAGTGCTTGTTGGAGGCGGGCATTCGGTGATGTGCTTTTCCGGCGTCGGGAAAATGCTGGCGTTCTCGAACACCATGGAAGAACTGATCACGTTGATCTTCTTCAGCCAACCCTTGCGGTATGCATAGATCGCCGTGTCAAAGTGGGCAGCCGCAATTCGCTCGTTCTCGGCCAGCAAGTCGTAGGCGTACTCGTGAAAATAGGTGATGCCACCGATGCGGGCGGCGCTGGCCACCATCTGCTCGCAACCCTCGACCAGCTCGAACATCAGGTCAACGTCTTTGACGTCGCCCTCGACGAAGTGGTAGTTGGGGTGGTCGTCGTAGCTCTTCGTTACCTTGCCGTACTTGGAATAGTTGTCGATGCCGACCACTTCGTGCCCAGCCTGCAACAGCTCTTGGATGACGTACCCGTTGATGAATCCTGCACTGCCGGTTACCAGTATCTTCACCGGGCCGCCGCCGTCCCCAGCTCCGCCAGGTTCGCCCCGTTGCACGGGTCAACGTCGAACTCGGTGACGTCCAGACACCCCCAGACATCCTCAACCACTTTGCCGCGCGGGACCCGAAGGCCCCGATAGGCGGAGTGGGGCACGCCTACAACAATGACGTCGGACCGGTCCACCACGGTCTGCAGCGGGTGGTAATCCTTGCCCTCGAGGAATGGGTCGTGCAAGATCACTTCCTTTGCTTCCAGCATCAGCAGGTGCCTGAGTTTAAAGCTGAGCGAGTCGCGCGTGTCGTCGCAGTCGGCCTTGAACGTCATACCGAGTATGCCAACCGTCTTGTCACGCAGATTAACCCGGCGCTTGAGCATGTTGACGATGAACTGCGGCTGGCCTTCGTTGATCAGCATGGCCGAATGCCCGAGCATGAAGTTGTTGTTGCTGAACGCGGCGAGCTGCATGGTCTCCTTGAGCAAGCACGGGCCGGCCGCGAGTCCGGCCCTCGGCAGGCTGTCGACGCGGCTGTTCTTGTAGGTCGCGGCATGGTGAACTCGGTCGAAATCGAGCCCCGCCTCGCGACTGAGCAGGTAAAACTGGTTGGCGACCGCGAACTGGATATAGCGGTAGCTGTTGCAGAAGAGCTTGGCCAGCTCAGCTTCTTGCGGCTCGACCTCGATGATCTCACTGGCTATCCCGGAGAAGAGCTCGCGGACCACCCGAAGTCCCTCGGCGTCGAATCCGCTGATGATCTGCGGGATGATCCGCAATTCCCGGATCGAATGTCCTTGGGCGATGCGCTCCGGACAGAAGGTGACGTGAACGCCAATCCCACGTTCGGAGAACATGTCGTGGACCCGCTGGCTCAGTCCCGGGTAGACGGTGCTTCGCAGGATCAGGGTCTGCCCATCGTGGAAGTACGGGCTGATCTCATCGATCACCCGAAAGAACGTGTGCGCCTGAGGCGTTAGGTATTCGTCGACCGGAGTCCCCACCACACAGATCACGATGTCGGAGTTGCGGACCACCTGCGAATCGGTGCTACCGCTGATTCGCCCGGTTGGCAGCAGCGGCTTGAGGAGATCCTCGGCTCCGGTCTCGATGAAGGGCATCCGCCCGGCCATGATGGTTTCCAAGGCTTCGGCGTTGGTGTCGAGGATGTCAACGTTGTACCCCTCGTCGGCAAGCACCAGCGCCAGCGGAAGCCCGACGTGGCCGGCGCCCCCGACAATACAGATCCGTTCGGACGGTTGAGTTGTCACGCGAACCGCCGCCTCCCCTTCACGCTCTCGGCCTCGTTAAGGGGTTGGACCATAACAAGGGCCGGTCGTTTGTCTAGATAGGTCTATATGGATGGTGTTGGAGCCTACGAGATCACCGCCAGAGCCTGCGGCATTTCTCGCGAACCAACAAGGCCGGTCCTCCCCGCGGCTCCGTTGACGACGGCAGCCTTTCGCTACAGCATTTCACGCGCGCCGCGAGCTTGTCTTTTGAATGGTGAAGATCCGGATTCCGGCCGCGCCGGCCCGCCCGGATTCTCGAGTTCTGGCCCGTGCCTACTTGGTTGCAGGTAACTTGGCTGACCATGGGGCCGGCGGGGGGCTGGATCATGCACACCAGCAGCGAAGCAGCGCGCAGAAAGCTGCGTTATGGCGCGGTAGCGCTGGTGTTTCTGCCCATCGGACAGGGCCTCATCCAGGTGCTGGGCCCGTGGCTGCACAACTACACCATCGCCTCGCTGCTGGCCGCGGGCGTGGCCACCATTCCCAACTTCTTCGCCAACAAGCACTTCGTTTGGCGGGCAACGTCGGGGGGCGATCTGCACAAGCAGGTGCTGTTGTTCTGGACGATGGTGATGCTTGCCGTCGTTCTGGCCACCAGCTTCACCTACCTCGTCGACCGCGCGATGGCCGCTGAGCCAACGCCGGTGCATGGCCTCGCCGTATTCTTCGCCCAGGTGCTTGGCTTCGGTGTCGTATGGGTCGGCCGCTTCTTACTCCTGGACAGGTGGCTCTTCAGGCTCGACCAACGTCCGGCCGGACACACCCACCTGGTCTTCAGCGAGATGCGGGCCTGATCCGGGATAACTTGCACGCATGCTTTCAACGCAGTCGGAGCGCGCCAGCTCCTGGTTTTCGGAGACGACATGGGGCTCCGCACGCTGGCAGCGTTGCCTGGCCGCACTTGTTGCCGTGGTCTTTTTCTGGCCTCAGGTACCCGTCGAAGCCCCAACCGGGGTAGACCCGTCCTGGCGCAGGCCGCGGTGGCGCTGGGCCAAATCCGCCACCTCGCGTGGGGACCCCAAATCGTCTTCACCTACGGACCGCTGGCCTTTCTGCAGGACAGTTCCTACTACTCACCGCTTCAGGCCGTGCTGTCGACGATCTATCAGGTAATCGTCGTGGCAGCGCTGTTCCTGGGTATCGCCGCGGCGCTGCGCCAACGACACCCACCGATGACATCGCTCGCATTGGCGTTCATGACCACCGGCGTCACCGCCATCGCGATGGGGACCATGTACCCCGAAATGGTCGTGCTGGCGGCCTTGGCGTGGGCCAGTGTTCCCCTGTTGCGGTCCGACCCGCAACGGTCGACGGTCTTCATCACCGCCACCGCGCTCGGAGTGGTGGCGGGATTTGAGCTGCTGGTCAAGTTCAACACCGGCCCAGTGGTCTTGGCCATCGCCCTGGGCATGTCGCTGCTGCTGGATTGGAAAGCACGGTGGCGGCACTGCACTACTGTCGCCGCGTTCGCCGCCACCGTTCCGGTCTGCTGGCCGCTCATGGGGCAACCACTGGGCAACCTGCCAACGTGGCTGCGGCTCAGCTCCGAGATCGTGTCCGGATACATCGATGCGCAGTCAGTGCCGATCCCCTTGGATGCCGGCGGCGCCGTCACCTTGACCCTAGTCTGGTTCGTTGCGCTTTTCGTCATGTTCTTTCGCGGCAGCCCGCAGATCCCACGCAAGTATGTGGTGCTGGTCGGGGTGACAACCGTGCTTGTCGCCAAGAGTGCGTTCGGACGCTACGACACGATTCACTTCGCCGCCCTGCTCGGACTGATGGTCGTTGCGATGGCGGTGGGGGGTGTGTTCGAAATACTTCCTCGGGCAGCCAAGTTCGTCGTCGTCGCCGTCGTCGTGATCTTTGGCGCCGGCGTGGTGGCGATCGAACTGCGCCCCCTCAGGGTGATACAGGCACCAGTGCGCGCACTCGACCGATTGGCAACCGTCGCCGTACCAGGTCACGCCCGCAGCCATATCGAGGAGGCCAAGGCACGCCAGCGTCGGCTCTATGACATTCCCAGCCGCTTCGTCAAGACGATCGGGCCGGATCCGGTTCACATCGACCCGGATGAAACCTCAGCCGTGTGGGCCTACGACTTCGCCTGGCACCCGGCGCCGATATTCCAGACCTACTCGGTCTACACACCGACGCTGGACAAGCTAAACCGCGACACCCTCGCGGCCGGGCCGGAGTTCGTCCTGTCGCTGCGATCGGCGACCTCGCCCGCCACCGGTATCAACGGACGGCTCGGCGTGCAGGAGAACCCGCTGTATTCGCGCGCACTGCTGTGCGATTTCCGCCGCAGCGCGGTGGAAGACCATTGGGCGCTGTTCACCCATACCCAGCCCCGGTGCGGACCGCTCACCCCGATCTCAGAAGTCGTTGTCCACGACGGCAAGCCCGTCCCGGTGCCCAAACCAAGCGGACCGGACGTGGCCGTCCTGGTCGGCGTTGATCTGGAGCCAACCTTCATCGACCGGCTTTTCATGGGATCGCTCGTTCCCCTGACCTCTTTCACGGTGAACCTGGACGGCGTCAGCTATCGCCTCATCGCCGGCAACTCCGCGGAGCCGTTTCTGATCAAGACGCCCGATTCCGTCAGCGCCACCAATCTCGAGATCGACTCCCGCACAATCGGTGTTGACCGGAGCCGGTCGCTGGGCCAGGGCAAGCCCACGGCGCGGCTGCGCTTTTACGAGATGCACGTCAGCCCCTGACGCTGGACGCGCTTGGTCATTTGCACCGAGCCAGCTGCGTGTCGGGCCTCATCCGGCGCCGACCACCGGCGCAAGATGATTCTTCGGACCCTCTTGGGACGTCAACACTCAAAGATAAGGGGACGAAATGAGCGATCACACCTACCGGGTAATCGAGATCGTCGAAAGCTCGGCCGACGGAGTCGACGCGGCAATCCGCAACGGTTTGACCCGGGCCGCCCAGACTATGCGCGCCCTGGACTGGTTCGAAGTCGAATCAGTGCGCGGCCATCTGGTTGACGGCGCCGTCGGCCACTTTCAGGTGACCATGAAGGTGGGCTTCCGGCTCGAAGATTCTTAGCGCTAGAACGCCCCTGGGCTCAGCCCGCGACGGCTCCCGGCTCCGAGTACGGCGCCCCGATGCCCGTGACCGGCTGGTAGCCACGCTCGCGGGCCTTGGCGGCCGCCTGCCGGATCAGGGCATAGATGGCGACGAAACCGGCGTGGTCGGTGGCCACCAGCGGAGTCAACAGCCGATTGTGCACCAGCGCAAACGCCACGCCGGTCTCCGGATCTGTCTATCCGACGGACCCGCCCATCCCGACGTGACCGAACCCCGGCATCACGTTGCCGATGGGCAGACTGTGGTAGCCCAGGTGAAAAGCCATCGGCATGAAGAGATTGCGATCCGGCTGCAGCCGCCGCTCGCCGGTCAGCCCCGCCACCAGCTCCCGCGACAGGAACTGGGTGCCGTCAATCTCGCCGCCGTTGGCGATCGCGCCGTACATCCGCGACAGCGCGCGGGCGGTGACGACTCCGTTGGCGGCCGGAATCTCGGCGTCCAGCATGGGGGTTTCGCCCTGAACCGTCGCGATGACGCCCGGAAAGTACATCGAACGGAATCCGCTGGAGAACTGGTTGGCGATCTTATGCGCCGCAAAGGTGACCAGCGGGTTGGCGGCGATGTCCTGCGGCATGATGATCTGGGCGACCTGCGTGGGCGAGCCCGCCGGCGGCCGGCCCAGATGAAAACCGTCGGTGTCCAGTGGCTCGGCGAGCTCCTCGCGGAACAGGACGCGCATGTCCTTGCCGGTCACGGCCCTGGCCAGGCCGGACATCAACCAACCGAAGGTAAGCGCGTGATAGGCCGGTTTGCCGAGCAGCCTTCCCGGAGCCGCCGCCGCCACCCGCTCCTCCATCACGACGTGATCCAGCAGGTCTTCCTGGCTGGCACCGCGCAGTCCCGACAAGCCCGCCGCGTGCCGCATCACCTCGCGGACGGTGAGCTTCTCCTTGCCGTTGGCCGCGAACTCCGGCCAGTACTGCGCGACCGGCGCCTCGTAATCGATCAGCCCCCGATCGGCGAGCCGGTGGATCACGGTGGCGGCCATGCCCTTGGTGGCCGAGAACACCATCGGGGCCGAGTCCGCTGACCACGGGACCTCGCCCTTGCGGTCCGCCCACCCTTTCCACACGTCCACGACAGGCTGGCCGTCCAGGTAGACCGCCAACGCTCCCCCACCAAACCGGCGAGCGGGAAACATGCTGGAGAACATTCGAACGACGCACGCAAATTGAGAGTCCGCAGCGCCGGATACACGATGGCCTGCGTCAGGGTCACCGTGGGAAGAAACCGCGCGGCGATTGACTCCGATGTTCATCGTCACATCTTGAATTTACTTGGATTTCATAGAGCCCAGTGTCAAACCCGGAATTAATTTACCATTCCGTTAGGACTGCGCGGTATCCAAAATTTGCTGGGCGGCCAGAGCGGGAGTCAGCTCCCCCGCCCGAACCCGGCGCTCGACGTCGGCTCGGATCTTGCGCACGTCCGGGTTGGACAGCACTCGGTCCAGCACCGCATCTCGCACCATCTGCCATGTCCAGTCCACTTGCTGTTCGCGTCGGCGCGCTTCGAACTCACCGGCCTCGGTGAGCACTTGGCGATGGCGCTCGACAGCTTCCCACAGCTGTGTCAGACCGGTTCCCTCCACCGCGCTCATCGTGAGAACCGGTGGCCGCCAGATTGTTTCGCGTGGGTAGATCAGCCTGATAGCGCCGGACAGCCCCCTGGCGGCCAAACGTGCATCGCGCAGATGTTCCCCATCGGCCTTGTTCACGACCACGATGTCGGCCAGCTCCAGCACACCTTTCTTGATGCCCTGTAGTTGGTCGCCGGTGCGCGCCAAAGTCAGCAAGACGAAGGTGTCGACCATGTTTGCGACGGCCACTTCGGACTGGCCGACGCCGACCGTTTCGATCAGAACCACGTCGAAGCCGGCGGCTTCCAAGAGCACTACCGATTCCCGCGTTGCCTTTGCTACGCCGCCCAGAGTTCCCGACGTCGGAGAGGGCCGGACGTAGGCATCCGGGTGCATTGCCAACCGCGCCATCCGCGTCTTGTCGCCCAGAATCGATCCGCCGGTACGCGTCGACGAGGGGTCAACCGCCAGCACGGCCACCTTGTGGCCCTGCTCGATGAGGTACATGCCCAGGGCCTCGATCGTGGTGGACTTCCCCACTCCCGGGACGCCGGTAATACCCACCCGATGGGCCTTCCCGGATTCGGGGAGCAGTGCCAGCAACAGCTCTTGGGCCTGCCACCGATGGTCGGCGCGGGTGGACTCCAGCAGCGTGATCGCCCGTGGCAGCGCGGCACGGTCGCCATTGCGCACGGCGGCGGCCAGTTGCTCGACCTTGGCGTCGTCCGGGGAGGTCACCGGCCCCACCTCATCGGACACGCCCTGGTGCAGATGCGCGGCGGAATGCGCGATGGCGTCACACTCACGCGAGTAGTTTTACCGGCCACTAGTCCAGCGGGTATCCCAGCCGCTCGGCCAGCTTGTGCAACAGGCCGATGGCGGCGTCGGCGATCACGGTGCCGGGCGGATAGATGGCCGTGGCCCCGGCGGCGTACAACTCGTCGAAGTCGCCCGGTGGGATGACACCACCGACCACGATCATGATGTCCGGCCGTCCCACCTTGGCCAGCGCGTCCCGCAAGGCCGGCACCAACGTCAGGTGGCCAGCGGCCAGCGACGACACGCCCACGACGTGCACGTCGTTGTCGGCGGCCTCGCGGGCCACCTCCTCGGGCGTGGAGAACAGTGAGCCGACGTCCACGTCGAACCCGATGTCGGCAAACGCCGTCGCGATCACCTTCTGGCCGCGGTCGTGGCCGTCCTGGCCCATTTTGGCGACCAGGATGCGGGGGCGACGGCCGTCCGCCTCGGCGAACTTCTCGACAAGCTCGGTCGCTTTGGAAAGCGGGGTGATGTTGCCGCCTCCTTGAACTTCGTCCCGGTAGACGCCGGCGATGGTGCGGATCTCCGCCTGATGGCGGCCATACACCTGTTCCAGCGCATCGGAGATCTCTCCGACGGTGGCCTTGGCGCGGGCCGCGTCGATGGCCAGCGCCAGCAGATTATTACCCAACCCGTCATCGCCGGCCCGACCGTGGGCGGCGGCGGCGCGGGTGAGCTCGGCCAGGGCGGCATCGACCGCCGCCTGGTCGCGGCCGGCTCGCAGTTCTTGCAGTTTGGCCAGCTGCTCGGCACGTACCCGGCTGTTTTCGACCTTGAGTACCTCGATCTGCTGGTCCTCGTCGACTTGGTACTTGTTCACCCCGATGACCGGCTGCTGGCCGGAGTCGATGCGCGCCTGGGTGCGCGCGGCCGCCTCTTCGATGCGCAGCTTGGGAATCCCCTCGCCGATGGCCGCCGCCATGCCGCCGAGTTCGGCAACCTCGTTGATGTGAGCACGTGCCCGCTGCGCAAGCTGGTGCGTCAGCCACTCCACGTAGTACGAGCCCGCCCAGGGGTCAATCGGACGCGTGGTACCCGACTCCTGCTGCAGCAGCAGCTGAGTGTTGCGCGCGATGCGTGCGGAGAAGTCGGTGGGCAGCGCCAGCGCCTCGTCAAGTGCGTTGGTGTGCAACGACTGGGTGTGCCCCTGGGTGGCGGCCATCGCCTCGATACAAGTGCGGGCGACGTTGTTGAAGACGTCCTGCGCCGTCAGCGACCAGCCTGAGGTCTGCGAATGGGTACGCAGCGACCGCGATTTGGAGTTCTTCGGCTCGAACTTCGCCACCAGCTCACTCCACAACAACCGGCCGGCACGCAGTTTGGCGACCTCCATGAAGAAGTTCATCCCGATGCCCCAGAAGAAGGACAGCCGGGGCGCGAACTTATCGATGTCCAGGCCCGCATCCAGGCCCGCTTTGATGTAATCGACACCGTCGGCAAGGGTATATGCCAGCTCCAAATCCGCTGTGGCTCCGGCTTCTTGGATGTGATAGCCGGAGATCGAGATGGAGTTGAACTTGGGCATTTTCACGCTGGTGTAGGCGAAGATGTCGGAGATGATCCGCATGGACGGCTTGGGCGGATAGATGTAGGTGTTGCGCACCATGAACTCTTTGAGGATGTCGTTTTGGATGGTGCCGGCCAGTTTCTCCGGCGGCACGCCCTGTTCCTCGGCCGCGACCACGTACAACGCCAAGATCGGCAGCACGGCGCCGTTCATGGTCATCGACACCGAGACCGACGATAGGTCGATACCGTCGAATAATTGCCTCATGTCGAGAATGGAATCGATTGCTACGCCCGCCATTCCAACGTCGCCCTGAACACGGGGGTGATCGGAGTCGTAGCCGCGGTGGGTCGCCAGATCAAAGGCGACGGACAGCCCCTTCTGGCCAGCGGCCAGATTGCGACGGTAGAACGCATTGGAGTCGGCAGCGGTGGAGAAGCCGGCGTACTGGCGAATGGTCCATGGCTGGTTGACGTACATCGTCGGATACGGGCCCCGCACATAGGGCGGCTCCCCAGGAAAGCTGTTCACCGGATAGCCGTCGGCCTGCGCTGCCCTGCGGTCGGCACCGATGTAAACGGGTTTGACCTCAATACCTTCCGGCGTCTGCCATCGAAGTTGATCGGTTGCGTACCCGTGCGCAGCAGCGGTCGCTGCTACTTGTTTCTCCACCGACGCTTCGGTGGCCGACGCCACAGCGCGCTCGCCATGAAGTGGTACGTCAGCGAAACTGCCGATGGCCGATGCAGTGGTAGTCATCGTGGCTACGCTCCCAACCGCGTGAGCAGATCGGACAGGGCTTGCACCGCATTGATTTTCGCGGTCAAGAATTCGTCGGGCCGACTCGCGACGTCAACCGCCTCGTCCAGTGCGCCCGGCGGTCCGGCCAGGTAGACCCGGGAGATGCCGGCCGATCTTGCCGCCTCGACCACGGCGGGCGCCTCGTCCCGATAACGGCGGTCGGTGCCGCAGATGACCGCGACCGTCGGCGAACCCGCCTCAGCTACCGCCGTTGCGACGCCTTGCGCGTCGACGGTTCCCGGATTGAGCGCCTCGACGCCACCCGAGGCCAAGAGATTCGATGCGAAAGTCGCCCGAATGTTGTGTTCAGCCAGCGGACCCAGTGGCAGCAACAGCACCCGCTGTCGCGCTCCGGTGTCGGACAAGTAGGCATCCGATCGATCGCGCAATGTCTCGAATTCGGCGCCGTAGCGCAACAGCTTTCCGCAGCCGTCGGGCGAGAAACCGCGATCCGGTTGCGGCAGAGCAGATTCGTCGAGGTTGGGAAATTCGTTGACCCCGGTGATCGCGATCCGCCGATGCGCGATGTCGTCGGCGCGGCGTGCGGCGAGCTCGGCGATCTGCCCGGCGACGTAGTCATGGGCGTTGGCAAATCCGCCACGCGCCTCGATGGCCTGGAAATGCTGCCAGGCGTGTTGGGCCAGTTCTTCGGTGAGGTCCTCGACGAACCACGACCCACCGGCCGGGTCCAACACGCGCCCCACGTGGGACTCCTCCAACAGCAACAGTTGGGTATTGCGGGCGATCCGGCGCGCAAAGCTGGTGGCCGTACCCGGAAAGCCACCCGCAATCGCGACATCGAAGGGATGAACCAGTACGGTGTCCGCACCGCCGACACCCGCGCCGAAGGCGGCCAGGGTACAACGCAGCATGTTCACCCACGGGTCGCGTTGGGTCATCATCGGCAGCGAAGTCTCCGCGTGCAACGTCGCCGCCCCGCCATCCGGGTCACCGGCGACCTCGGCGACCCGGGCCCACAACCGGCGCGCGGCTCGCATCTTGGCCAGTGTCATGAACTGGTCGTCATCGGCGGCCAGCCGGAGGCCGATCTGTGCCAGCGCGTCGCCGATCGAGAGACCGGATTCGGTGAGCAGCCGGAGATAGGCCACCGCCGCGCCAATGGTGGCCGCGAGTTCCCAGGCCGCAGTCGCGCCCAGATTGTGAAACGCCGGCCCGTCGACGGTGATCGTGCGCACGCCTCGATCACCGGCCACCCGTCCCGCGATCGCGAGTACATCGTCAATCGAGGGGGCGGGACGTCCGCTCAGCGTCGCGGTCAACGGATCGGCGCCCAGATCGATCGACATCGTCGCGCGCTGGTCGGTATCCAGCCCAGCCGCCAACCGCAGCATCGCCTCGCTGGCCGCCCGGTACTGGGCACCGGCATCCACAATCACCGGCGCCAGGTTCAGATACACACCCGCGAGCAGCCCTTCGAGCTGGTCAGGCGCCACGCCGTGGTCCCCCACCCGGACCAGCAGCGCGCTGACGCCGTCACCCAACATGCCCAGCAGCGCCTGGTTGGCGTCCACCACGGACGCATCCGGCTGCGGTACCGCCTCGACGACCTTCCAGCCCGAGTTGACGTCGCGCAACGCGTCGCCGCCCCGGACGTAGGGCCACTCGCCCGGCAGCGGTGGTTCCGGCAACTCGTCGAAGGCACTGTAGAGCGCCCGGATGGCGATTCCGTCGTAGGTGGGAGTGTTCAGCAGCCGTTCGGGTTGATCGCCGAACCCGGCAGAATCCGGCCGCACGGTCTTGGAAAGAACACCGGCGACCGCACTGCGCCAACGCTCGCGAACCTGTTCTAGCTCGGCGAGCTCGGGTACATCAATGGACACCGACTGCTCCTATTTACGCAGCAATTGACAACTTTGTTTCCGGTTGCTCTTGGCCTGCCACTAAACTAATAAGGCTAGTTGATTGGAGCCGGGGGCTAGGTGACCAGGTGCAGCCTTGCCGCTCACAGTGTGACCAGAAACGCCAGCCGGGAGAAACGATATATTCACCTTCGCCCCGTACTCTGGGTGATTGTGACAGCCTCTGTCCTGTGCAAAACTACCGATACGGTGCGCGGCATCGCTCTCGCGCTCCGGACGGCCGCACGGCAGATGTCACGACTGCGCAAGGTCAGCACCGTGGCAGGAATCACACTACTGGTAGCGGTGGCATTGCTGGTTCCGCTGCCTACCGCGGTGCAGATGCGGGACTGGGCATCATCGGTGGGGCCATGGTTACCCCTGGTGTTTCTGCTGGTCCACATCGTCGTCACGGTGCCACCCTTTCCCCGTACCGCATTCACGGTTGCCGGCGGCCTGCTGTTCGGACCGGTCTTGGGCATCGTGATTGCGGTGACGGCCAGTACGGCGAGCGCGGTGATTGCGCTGCTGCTGGTGCGCGCGGCCGGGTGGCGGCTGAACCGGCTGGTGCCGCACGGTGCGGTCGACCGGCTCGATGAGCGTCTGCGGGAACGGGGCTGGCTGGCGATCTTGTCGCTGCGGCTGATCCCCGCCGTGCCGTTTGCGGCGCTCAACTCTGGCGCCGGCGCATCGGCGGTGCGGGTGGTCCCCTACACGCTGTCCACGCTGGCGGGCTTGCTCCCCGGCACCGTCGCGGTGGTGATTCTGGGCAGTGCGTTCGCCGGTGACGGCAGCCCATTCCTGGTTCTGGTGTCGGTATGCACGGCGGCCCTGGGCATGAGCGGGCTGGTCTTCGAGGTACGCCAATATCGACGGCACCATCGCCACCAGGCGCCATCGGACCACGGACCCGTTCTCGAGCCGGCTTGCGAGCCGCTGGGCGTCTGACCGTCAGCTGCCGGTCGTAGACCGGTATTGAATCTCAAACCGTTTTGCCTGAAAGATCTACCCAATGGTCGGCGTCAGTGCGCACGCGCTCGCGAATCTGGGCTCGCCGTCGTCCCTGGCTCGCACCGCGTTGTTGTTGGCCGGAGCGCTGCTGTGCCTGTCGGTGGCAGCCTGGCCGGTGCTGAGCCAGCGCCGCAGGCAGCACCCCGAGACACAAGAGCAGATGTTCGCCGGCACGAATGTGCCCTACGCCGCGCCACCGCAGCGGCGGCAGTCCGACGGTGGGCGACTGACGTTTGCCGCGCTGATCTGCGCGGCCGGATTCGTCGCGGCTATCTGGCTGCCAAGCAAGAGCACGATGCCGGCGCGACCCCTGGTTGCCCTGCCAGGCGCCAGTGCCATTGCCCCGGGCACCGGCATCGCCGTCACCTACGCCGACGGGTCAGGAGGAATGGGCTGCACCGCTGGGTTCTTGGTGCGCACCAACGCCGGCCGGACCGGGATACTCACCGCCGGCCACTGCAACAAAGAAGGCGAAGCGAGCAAGGTCAGCATCAACTACTCCGCGGGCGGCGGATACGTGAACATCGGTACCTTCAGCCAGTCGGTCAGCGAGGGCCTCAACGGGGAAGCCCACGACATCGGACTGATCACGCTGGATTCCGGAAAGATCCCGCAGTCCCCGGCGATCAAGGCGGCTGTTCCGGTCACCGGCATAGCCACCGATCTGAAGGTGGGGCAACTGCTCTGCAAGTTCGGGATGAAGACGGGCCGAGCGGAATGTGGGCAAGTCACCGATATCAGTGCGAGCAAGGTGGCATTTCTGGCGGCCAGCGAATGCGGCGATTCCGGGGGCCCGGTCTACCGCCTGGACGACGATGGCACCGCGGTGGCGGTCGGCATTCTCATTCGGGCCGGCCATGCCAACGACCCACATCCCGGATGCTCGACACCGGCCACATTCTCAATCGCCGAGCTGGTGCGCCCCTGGCTGGGCCGGTGGAGCCTGACCGCCATTACCGAACCGGGTTCCCCCTGAGCGTTCACTCAACGCCACCGGCCACCGCCAGCGGCAAAGTGAGCCGGAATCGTGCACCACCCTGGTGCGGTAGACAAACCAGCTCGCCCCCGTGTGCCCGGGCCAGCGCCCGCGCGATCGGCAAACCCAGGCCCGCACCACCATGGTCGCGGGTGCGCGCGGCATCGAGTCGCACCAAGCGCTCGAAGATGCGGTTGCGCTCGTCGTCGGGGATGCCGGGGCCGGTGTCGGTGACGGTAACCGTGGCCACTCCTTGGCCGGCCCGCAGATCGATGGCGATGGCTCCCCCGGCCGGGGTGTATCTGCGCGCGTTGTCGAGCAAGTTGGACAGGATCTGCGCCACCCGAGTCGGGTCGGCCGCAACGGTAAGCGTGCCAAGCCCGGACCGGGTCACGGTGATCTGCGGCGCCAGCATCGTGGTTCGCTGGCTTTCGGCGTCGACGATCTCGGCCAGGTCGGTGTCGTGGCGATCCAGCGGCAGCCCCGCGTCGATACGGCTCAGATCCAGCATGTCGGCGACGAGCCGTCCCGCGCGACGCGCATCAGAGAGCAGCAGGCTGGCGCGGCGGTACTGGCCGCGCGCTGCGGTATCTTCCTGCTGCTGCCCGGCGCTGCTGGCGAGTTGTTCGGCGGCGACCTGCATCCCCGCGATCGGAGTGCGCAGTTCGTGGGCGGCATCCACGAGAAACTGCCGCGTCGCGTTCTCGGCGCGCTGCGCGGCCGTAGCGGCCTGCTGGGCACGCAGCTCTGAGTCTTCCAGCGCATCCAGCATTCCGTCGAAAGCGCTCGCGGCCCGGCCGAGTTCGGTATCGCCGCGGCTGGGGCGCAGCCGGCGACCGCGATCTCCGGTGGTGATGTCCTTGGCCAACGCCGCGAGCCGATCCAGCGGCGCCAATGCCGCCCGGCTGACCAGTACCAGTAGCAGTGCCGCCACTACCAGGGTCACCAGCCCGGCACCGATCATCAGCTGGCGCAGCTGGCGGGTCACTTGAGTGGTCTGCGTGGTGTCGGCGACCAGGATCAGTCGCGAACCATCCGGCAAGGTGTGTACCGCCGCCGTGGCGGTCGCATCCGGCGGCGGTCCGGGCGGCGGTCCCCCAGGTGGAGGGGGAGGCGGCGGCGGGGGGCCATGAGGACCCTGGTGCCCCCCGGGCGGAATCAGGGGCGGAGGGCCGGGCAGCGCCGGGACGGCGGGGCCCGCGGTGGTGTCCGGGCTGATGTTGGGGTCCCCGTAGGTAGCACCGTCGGCTGTCACCAGCAGCGCGCGCACGCTGCCGCCGTTGATCTCGGCGGCGATCAGTTCCGGAGAGGTGCCCACCGACGCCAGCGCGTCGGCGCGCGAGGTGGCCGCCAGCAGCAGATCGTGCAGATTCCGCCGAGCCTGCAAGCCCAGGCTGACGTCGATGGTCACACCCAGCACCACCAATAGCACCGCCAGCAAGGCCACCACCAGCAGAATCACCCGTCGCTGCAGCGACGGTGTGGGGGTTTCGGGATCGCCCGGGGATTCGAGCTCCTCGGCCATCATGACCTCGGCGGCTGCAACCGGTAGCCGATGCCTCGGACGGTCTGCACAATTCGTGGGCCATGCGCTTCGAGCTTGCGGCGCAAGCTGCTGACATGCACCTGCACCAGGTTGGCGTCGTAGGCGTCGTAGCCCCACACGGCATTGAGGATCTGCGTGGCGCTCACGATGCGGCCGCGTTGTTGTACCAGGAAGTCGAGCAGTCGGAGTTCGGTGGCGGTCAGGTCCAGCTGGTGGCCGTCGCGTGCAGCAACCCCAGCCTCGCTGTCCAGCATCAGATCGCCGACCTGAACCACCCGGGGCAGCCGACCCCGGCGGCGCAGAACCGCGCCCACCCGCGACACGAGTTCGGCGAGCTCGAACGGTTTGACCACATAGTCGTCGGCACCTCCGTCGAGACCGCGCAGCCGGTCGGGCAGACCGTCGCGGACGGTGATCAAGACGATGCCGATATCGCCCCACTCGCGGATGACGTCGATGAGGGCAAATCCGTCCCGACCCGGCAGCATCACGTCGAGTACCACCAGGTCGGGCCGTAGGCCCTGCAGAACTTCTTCCAGTCCTTCTCCATCGGAGCGGGTGTCGGTGTGGTAGCCGACGTCGGCCAGGGCCTCGTTGACCATTTCGCGGATGGTCTCGGAATCCTCGACCACCAGCACTCTCGGCGCGCCGACACTGAATTGGTCCGTGCGGCTCGCAACCTGGCGATTGCCGGTGTGGTCGGTTCGCGAACGATCGGTCATGGCCCCATTGTTAACGCGTGGTCCTGAGATCAATCTGAAGCGCCGCACGTTTCTTGCGATAACCGACAATCTGGGCGCCGATCCGACCGTCGCAACCACCCGGTCCGGTCTCGGCGGTGCGGCGCGCTCGGCATTCTTCAGTTCCACTTCAAGTTCGGAAATTAGCGTCGCGATCACCGACAACGACGGAGTGGAGATCGCCATGAGTGCACAAGACAGCAACACGACCCCAAACATCGGCGCCCAGGCGCCAGGCCAGGGCGCCGCCCCGCCACCCGCACCGCCCGCCCCGGCCGCGCCGGTGCCACCCGCCCCGCCCGGACATCAGCAGCGCCGCTTCTCGACGGGGATGCTGGTGGGCTCGGGCCTGCTGGGCCTACTCGTTGGTGCGATGGGAACCGCGGGCGCGGCGCTGTTTCTTTGGGCGTTTGCCTTCGGACCTCCCCCGCCTCCGGGGCCAGGCGGCGGGAGCCCGTCCATGAGATGGCACCAAGCGCCTCCGCCCGGACCGGGCGCGCTGCGGGGTCCGATGCCCGGGGGACCGCCCCCGATGCCGGTGCCGCCGGCGGGCCACGCCTTCCGGGGCGGTCCGCCGCCGGGGGCACCGGGGCCCGGGCAACTCCCCGGGGCACCAAAACCACCCGCGCCCGGGCAGTTGCCGGGCGGCCCGCAATCGCCTGCGCCGACACCAGCACCCGCAACACCAGGTGCGCATGCCTGAGGGTGGCGGGACAACGACGTCCTAGCGGGTGATCATTGGCCGCAAACCGGTGTCCCCGCCCCGGTCGCGATGCACGACATCTGCGACCGGGGCGGGGTTCGTCGTAGTACCCCCGGCGCACCAACTGATGAACAATTGTTTACAATTGTAAACGTGCATTTAGCGACCGATGATCGAACCGCGCGGGCAAGGATCCGCGACGAGGCACTGCGACTATTCGCCGAGCGCGGCCCCGACGCGGTCACCATGCGAGACATCGCGACCGCCGCGGGGGTCTCGCCCGCTTTGCTCATCCGCCACTACGGCTCCAAAGACGGGCTGATCGAGGCCGTCGACAACCACGTCATCGCCATATTTGAAGTGCTGCTGACCGAAGCCACCCGAGAAACCGAGGCCGTCGGGCTCGGCCAGGCCGCCGTGGGAGGCCTGCTCGACGGCCTCGCCACGCACCTACCGCCCGACTCAGCGGTCCCGGCATACCTGAGCCGAATGTTGATTAGCGGCGGTACGGCCGGACCAGGGTTGTTCGCGCGGCTGTTCCGGCTCAGCCAAGACACGCTGAACGCGATGGTTGCCGCGGGAACTGCCAGTCCTGGTGCCGATCCGGCGGTGCGGGCGGCGTTCTTGCTGGTCAACGATCTAGCGGTGCTGACACTGCGGCCACGGCTCATCGAAGTCCTCGGTGTCGATCCGCTCACCGACGCCGGAATGCGGCGCTGGGCCGGCGAGGTGTTCGCCGTCTATCGCGACGGCCTGGTCAGCGATTGACGCAGCAAGAAGAAGAGGAAATGGAGGCAAGGATGTTACTAGTAGCCAAGACCGGTGCACGGCTGATGCGCTCCCGCACGCTCATGCGCGCGCCCATCTGGATTTATCGGGCGCGGGCAGGCGCCGTTTTCGGGTCGCGGATGCTGATGCTCGAACACATCGGCCGCAAATCCGGCACGCCGCGCAATGCCGTGCTGGAGGTCGTCGATCACCCGGCGCCGGACACCTACGTCATCGCTTCCGGGTTCGGGAAGAACTCCCAGTGGTACCGCAATATCGTGGCCAACCCCCGGGTTCGGGTCTACGTCGGCAGCCACCGCGCCGCACCCGCCACCGCACGCGTTCTCGAACAAGCCGAAGCCGACCAGGCGCTGGCCTCCTACCGCAGCCACCACCCGGCGGCGTGGGAGAACCTCAAGCAGGTGATCGAGGAAACGCTCGGCAGCCCGATCACCGACACCGACACGGCACTGCCGATGGTGGAACTGCGCCTCGACTAAGCCTGGTCGGGCCCTTTGACCGTCATTACCGCGAAGGTGGCCAGAAACGAGGCCGCGGGGATGATGTTGACGATCTTGTCCCGCACCCGAACGTGGGCCGCCACAGCCAGCACGAAATATAGGGTCAACATCGCTGTGGTCAGCCTGGCCAAGGCGGGAAATCGGGTGACCGAGAACAGACCGACCGCCGCGGCGGCCTTGACTAGCGGAAAAACCGGGCGCACCGCTTCGGGAACGCCCAGGTCATCGAGGATCTTGGCGATCGGGGGCAACGGAATCGCGCACGCCACGGCATCTCCGGCCTGGAACGCGCCCAGCACCGCATAGGCCTTCGGTGACGTCACGACGCTCATCGGTTGTATGGCCCCAGTTCGGGCGGCGAGCCCACTGGGCCCTCCACGGGCTTGCGCGCTATGGCCTCGGCCTTGGCGACCGCTTGCGCGATCGCCGGGTCGGTTTCGGTGGAGAACCAATCCGAGACTTCGTCGTCGTCGCCGTCTGTCGCATGCTTGGGCAGGTCCTCGACCGGGGAGGCCTCGAAGCGGAACACCCCGTCCTCCCCCGGCTTACCCAACATTCTGGTGAAACCTTGCAGCGCCGCGTTGAAGTCGCTGGGCACCACCCAGACCTTGTTGGCGTCGCCGCGCGCCATCTCCGGCAGCGTCTGCAGATACTGGTAGGCCAGCATCTCCGGGGTGGGCCGCCCTGCCTTGATCGCGGCGAATGTCTTCTGGATGGCCTTGGCCTCACCCTGCGCCCGCAAGTAGGCCGCGGCGCGTTCACCCTGAGCACGCAGCATCCGTGATTGCCGGTCTGCCTCAGCTGCCAGGATCGCGGCCTGCTTGGCGCCCTCGGCCGCCAGGATCTGGGACTGCTTCTGCCCTTCGGCTTGTTTGATGGCCGCCTCCCGGGTGCCTTCGGCGGTCAGGATCATCGCGCGCTTCTCCCGGTCGGCCTTCATCTGCTTTTCCATCGACGCTTGAATGGACGGCGGTGGGTCGATGCTGCGCAGTTCGACGCGCGCCACCCGCAGGCCCCAACGGCCGGTCGCCTCGTCGAGCACCCCGCGCAACTGGCCATTGATCTGGCCACGAGAGGTCAGCGTCTGCTCGAGCGTCATCCCGCCGACGACGTTACGCAGAGTCGTCGTGGCGAGCTGTTCGACGCCCACGATGTAGTTGCTGATCTCATACACCGCGGCCTGCGGAACCGTCACCTGAAAATACACCACGGTGTCGATGTTGAGCGTCAGGTTGTCCTCGGTGATCACCGGCTGCGGCGGAAAGGACACCACCCGCTCGCGCAGATCCACGCGGGCGCGGACGCGATCAATGAATGGCACCAGCAACGTCAGCTGACCACTGGCCGTGCGGCTGTATCGACCCAGCCGTTCGATCACGGCGGCCTCAGCCTGAGGGATCAGCGCAACCGACTTGGCGACCACGATGATGGCGAATATCACCAGAACAGCTAAAAACACCAGGCCAACAACCGCATCGCCCATTGGCATACCTCTCTCGAGTCGCTATACGTCCCTGAAGACCACCGCGGTAGCACCCTCGATGTGCACTACCGTCACCGAATCACCCGGCTCAAACACATCGCCGTCGTTCAGCGGGCGCGCCGCCCACACCTCGCCCTCAATTTTCACCTGCCCGTTGTCGCGAGCAACCCGATCCAGCACCAGCGCGTTCTTGCCCTCGAGCGCCTTGATCCCCAGCTGCAGGGCTTTGGCGGGAGCCAGCTTACGCCGCAGCGCGGGCCGAACCAGGGCAAGCAGCAAAACCGAAACGATGAGGAAAACCGCCCCATCGGCCCACAGCGGCCAGTCCGTCAGCCAGCTGATTCCCGAAGCAGCCAAAGCGCCACCACTGAGCATCAGCAAAAACATGTCGCCGGTCAACGCCTCGGCTCCGGCGAGCACCAACGCTGCAATCAGCCAGATCAGCGCGACAGGCATGGCCACAGGATACGCGTGATCCGCCTTAGCCGCGGCGAACAACTACACTGCGAGACCATGTGGTGTCCGAGTGTTTCGCTGTCGATGTGGGCCAATGCCTGGCTCGCGGGCAAGGCCGCGCCCGACGATCTTTTGGACGCGTTATCACTCTGGGCGCCAACACAATCGGTTACCGCGTATGATGCCGTCGCGGCGGGCCATACCGGATTGCCGTGGCCGGACGTGCACAATGTGGGTACGGTGTCGCTGCTGCAGACACTGCGTGCCGCGGTGGGCAGGTCGACGGCGGCGGCGCCGCCGACGCCCGACGGGTTGTTCGGGACCATCAACGTGGTGCTGCCGGTACCGGGTGATGTACGGGGACTTTCGGCTGGAACGCAATTCGCACGTGGCGCGCTGGCCTCCGGCGAAGCGCTGATCGTCAGCAATCCCGATGATCCCGGCACCGCTATCGGACTGGTCCCTGAGTTCTCTTACAGCGATGCGGATGAAGCCGCAGATGACGAGACGGGGACACCCGAATTGTCTGCACTGGCCTGGACGGTGTACTCGCTACCGGGAGCCCCGGCCTTCGATCACTACGAACTCGCCGACGCCGAATATGCACTGCGTTCGGCTGTGCGTTCAGCTGCCGACGCATTGAGTGCCATCGGATTGGGATCGGCAGCCAGCGACGTGGCCAATCCACGCGGTTTGGTTGAGCAGATGCTGGAATCATCACGGCAACACCGCATCCCCGACCACGCACCGTCGAGAGCGCTCCGGGTGCTGGAGAACGCCGCCCATGTCGACGCGATCATCGCAGTCAGTTCCGGGCTCAGCCGACTGCCCGACTCCGCCCCGGAACACATGGCACACCGGATGGTGGCCGGGCTGGAGCCGGTGGGAACGCAATCGTCGTCGGAGGTTCAGATCGCCACCGACGCGCTGCGGCCGCTCAACGCCGTGGTGCGTTCGGCACGGATGGCCGCGATCAGCGCGATCCTGCACTCAGCCTGATCTGACTGACCGCAATCAGGCCCCCTGAGGTGCTGTTTCCCGCGCGGCGCAATGTGGTGGGCGGCACGGCTCGCCGTTGACGCCGGCCAGACATCCGGACACGGGATCCGGGCCGCCGACTCGCGCCGGCTCACCACCGCTGCGAAGTTCCTCGATCAAGCCCCGGGCCAGCCGCGCGAATCGGCGATCGGCATTCGGCGTGGCGGCCCGGGCAAGTGCGATCCCGGCATCCTGCGCCTGAGCCCGCAACTCAGCGTCGAGATCCCACACCACTTCGATGTGATCGGCGACAAATCCAATGGGACAGACGATCACGGCTTTGACCCCGCCGGCGCGCAGCATCTCGAGATGGTCAGCGACATCGGGCTCGAGCCACGGAACCTGGGGCGGTCCTGATCTCGACTGCCAGGCCAGATCGTAGTCGTCATATCCCGCCGCCGCGGCGACCAGGCTTGCGGCATAGGCAACTTGGCGACTGTAGAGCCCGGGCCCACAGCGCCGATCCGCGGCCACCGGAATCGAGTGCGCGGTAAACACCAAGCGGGCGCCTTTCGGCACCGTTGCCGCAGCAGCCGCAATGGCATCGGCGAACATCTCGACAAACAACGGATGATCGAAATAGCTTCTGAGCTTCACCAGTTCGGGTGCATCCGGCCCGGCGGCCCGACGCGCTCGGGCAATGTCCTCGACGTACTGAGTGCAGCCGGAATACCCGCTCCAGGCCGAGGTGGCGAAAACCGCCGCTCGTTTAACACCGTTGTCACGCATCGCCATAACGGTGTCCTCGACGTAGGGCTCCCAGTTGCGGTTGCCGAAATACACTGGCAGGCCAACTTCGGCGCGCAGCTCGGTGACTAGCGCCCGGTTGATGCCGTTGATCGGCGACACCCCGCCGAAATGCATATAGTGCTCCGCCACCGCGTCGAGCCGCTCGGGCGGCACTCCGCGGCCGCGGGTCACGTTCTCCAGGAACGGCCGCACCTGCTCCGGACCTTCCGGCCCGCCGAAGGACAGCAGCAGGACGGCATCAAATTCCATTGCCCGCTACAGCAATTGAGTGTGTGCGCCACCATCGGCGAAGATGATGTCGCCCGTGGTCGCCGGGAGCCATTCGGACAGCACCGCACACACCGTCTTGGCGACCGGCGTGGGGTCCTTCATGTTCCATCCGACCGGAGCTCGTTGATCCCAGCCATCTTCGAGCAGCTGAATCTGTGCGCCGGCTTCCTCGCCGAGCGCACCGCCGACGATCGCGCTCATTGCCAGGGTCCGGATCGGTCCTGCTGCAACCAGATTCGAACGAACGCCATACTTGCCAGCCTCGCGCGCGACAAAGCGGTTGACCGACTCCAGCGCACTCTTGGCAACCGTCATCCAGTTATAGGCCGGCATCGCCCGAGTGGGATCGAAGTCCATACCGACGATGGAGCCGCCGGGATTCATGATCGGCAGCAGCGCCTTGGCCAGCGAAGCATAGGAATACGCGGAGATGTGGATGCCCTTGGAGACGTCCTCGTAGGGCGCATCAAAGAACGGGTTGATGCCCATTCCGCTTTGCGGCATGAAGCCGATCGAGTGCACCACGCCGTCGAGGTTGTTGCCCTCCCCGATCACCTCGGTGACCCGACCCGCCAGGCTGGCCAGATGCTCTTCGTTTTGCACGTCGAGTTCGATCAGCGGATCCTTCTGCGGCAACCGGTCCACGATGCGCTGGATCAGCCGCATCCGGTCGAAACCGGTCAACACCAGTTGGGCACCCTGTTCCTGGGCCACCCGGGCGATGTGAAACGCGATCGAGGAGTCGGTGATGATCCCGGAGACCAGGATCCGTTTGCCTTCCAGCAGTCCTGCCATGTCCGTCCTTCGTGTTGTGGTTCGGTTAGGTCGTGATTCCTTCAGGTCGTGGCCGAAGCCTTCGCCTCATGGGTGGACTCAGTGGCCCATACCCATGCCGCCATCGACGGGGATGACCGCACCGGAGATGTAGCTCGCATCCTCGGAGGCCAGAAAGCTGACCACCCCGGCGACCTCGGCGGCGGTGCCGACCCGCTTGGCCGGGATGAACTGCAGCGCCCCCTCCTGAATCCGCTCATCTAGCGCGCGGGTCATATCGGTGTCGATGTAGCCCGGCGCCACCACATTGGCGGTCACATTGACCTTCGACAGCTCGCGGGCGATCGAGCGCGCCATCCCGATCACGCCTGCCTTGGAGGCGGCGTAATTGGCCTGGTTGCCAATCCCCCAGCTACCGGAGACCGAACCGATGAAGATCAGCCGGCCGAACTTCTTGCGCTGCATGCTGCGAGATGCGCGCTGAGCCACCCGGAATGCCCCGGTGAGGTTGGCATCGATAACCTTTTCGAACCTCTCCTCGGTCATCCGAATGAGAAAGGCGTCCGCGGACAGGCCGGCGTTGGACACCAGCACCTCGACCGGGCCCTGGTGCTCCTCGACCTCTTTGAACGCACGGTCGACGGCGTCGTTGTCGGTGACGTCACACTCGACGCCGAACAGCCCCTCGGGAGCCCCGGATCCGCGGTGCGTGACGGCCACCCTGTGACCATCGGTGGCCAGTCGCTGCGCGATCGCCAGACCTATCCCCCGGTTTCCGCCCGTCACCAGGACTGAGCGGGATACGAATGCGGGTTTGCCGCCGTCGGCGGCACTTTCGGTGTTTTGCTCGGTGGCCGTATCAGTCACCCCGCCAACCTAGCGCCTCACCACCGCAAGCCTGTAACCGGCTGGTCGCCAACGAGACGCCCCGGCGCATTTTCTGCCCCGGATTGTGCCCTGCGCTACGTTCGCGCGCCAGAGCTAGGTCGGCAACCGGCGGTTGATGAGCAGCGCGGCCAGCGCCGCTGCCACCAGGACGAGCGCGCCCAGACGCAGCCAACCCATGCTGGCGTCGCCTCTGATCGTCTCGTACCCGATCTGCTGCTGCAGCGAAGCGTAGACCGAGTTCAACTCGGCCAGGGTCGCGGCGTTGTAGGAGTTTCCGCCGGAGAGCTGGGCGACTTTCTTCATCGTCTCGTCGTCGACGGGCACCGGCTGGCGCTGATCGTTGATCTCGACAAAGCCGTAGGGGGTGCCGAAGGAGATCGTCGAGATCGGAACACCCTGGTCCTTGGCCGTGCGTGCGGCGGTATAGGCGCCCTTGGGGTTGTCCGGATTGGTCGGCATCGTCTCCTTGCCGTCGGAGAACAGCACGATGCGAGCCGGCGGTGGTGTGTCGCCACCACCGATCACCGCTCCGACGGTGGCGATGGCCTGCAGGGCCGTGAAGATCGCTTCCCCGGTGGCGGTGCGGTCGGCGAACTGCAGCTTGTCGAGCGCGGCCTTGGTCGCCTCCCGATTGGTCGTCGGCGAGACCAGGACCGTCGCGGTGCCGGCGTATGCGATCAGCCCAAGGTTGATCCCGGGGGTCAGCTCGTCGGCGAACTGTTTGGCGGCCTCTTGGGCCGCGACCATGCGGTTGGGCTCGACGTCGGTGGCCCGCATCGACTGCGATACGTCGATCACCAGCATGACCACCGCGCGGTTGCGTGGAATCCGGACGTCGTGCGTCGGCCCGGCCATGGCGACGGTGAACAGCACCAACGATAGGGCCAGCAGCATCGCCGGAATGTGACGGTAGCGCGAGGGCCGCTGGGGGGCCACGCTCTCCAGCAGCTCCATGTTGGCGAACCGCAGCATCCGCTTCTGGCGCGCCAGTTGCAGCACGACGTAGACCGCGATCAACCCGGCGACGACCAAGAGGAATAGGAAGAACCAAGAGTGTGCAAAGCCGCACAGCGTCATCGGCCCCAGCAACGGCAATGTCATAACAGACCTGTCTCAACGTGCATGAGCGTTGGTGTCACCGGCGCCCCGCGATTGCCCTACGCCGGCGGGAGGTGACGAAACGGACGATGTCGGCGATCCAATCGCGGTCGGTGCGAAGCGACATGACCGGTGCCCCGCAACCGCGGATGGTGCGGACCACGTCGGCCCGGTGCGCCACGGCCGCCCGGGCGAAGTCGTTCTGCAGCTGGGCATCGATGGTGAACTCACGGGTCACCCCGGTTTCGGCGTCTTGCAGCACCACGTCGCCGATGTCGGGCAGTTCGACATCGCGTGGATCGAGCACTTCGATGGCCAGCACCTCGTGCCGAGCTGAAATCGCCCGCAGCGGGCGCATCCAATTGATCGGCCCCAGGAAGTCGCTGATGATCACCGCCATCCCGCGACGGCGCTCCGGACGGCGCAGCGCATCGATGGCGACGGCCAAGTCGCCGCGCACCCCGACCGGCGCCTTGGGTGTGGTCGCGATGGTGCGCAACATCGTCTGCAGATGCTGGCGCCCGGATCGCGCCGGCACCCGAGTGAGCGTGGCGCCGTTGGAAATCAGGGCGCCAAGCCGGTTGCCGCCACCGCTGTTGAGGAACGAGATGGCCGCGGCCGCCGCTACCGCAAGGTCACGCTTCTCGCACACGGCGGTACCGAAGTCCAGGCTGGCCGACATGTCGACCACCAACCAGGTCTCCAACTCCCGGTCGGCAATCATCTGCCGTACGTGCGGTGTGGTGGTACGGGCGGTAGCCGACCAGTCCATCCGCCGTACGTCGTCGCCGGGCTGGTAGATGCGGGATTCGCCCGGCTCGCTCCCCGGCCCCGGGAGCAGGCCCAGGTAGTCGCCATGCAGCACGCCGTCCAGCTTGTGGCGGACGGCCAGCTCGAGCGTTTTCAGCGCCGCCGCCAGCTTGGGGTCATTGATGTCCCCGCGCTGCATCGACGGCGGGTTGACGACACGTGGCCCAACCGCCTCTTGAGCCACCGGGACCGAATCGCTCACCGACCGCCAGCCGCCGCGGCGGCCTGCATCACCGGCGGCACCGAATGACCTTGCTGCGGTACCGCATTCACCTGCGGCAGGGCAACCGTCTGCAGGACCCGGTTGATCACGATCTCAGGCGAAATCTCGTCGGCCAGTGCGTCGTAGGTCAGCACCAGGCGGTGCCGCAGCACGTCGGGAACCACCTCGATAATGTCTTGCGGGATCACGTAATCGCGGCCCCGGACCAACGCCAGCGCCCGGGACGCGGCGATGATGCCCAGCGACGCGCGCGGTGAAGCACCGAACGCGATCCAGGTCTTGACATCGTTCATGCCCAGCTGCTCGGGCTGGCGCGTTGCCATCACCACGCGGACGACGTAGTCGACCAAAGCGTGGTGTACGAAGTTGTTGGCGGCGATGTCCTGGAGCCGCAATAGGTCACCGGTGCCCAGGATTTGCTTGGGCTGCGGCGGGGTGACGCCCATCCGGTAAATGATCTCCCGCTCTTCCTCGGGTGTCGGGTAACCGACGTTGATCTTGAACAGGAAGCGGTCGCGCTGCGCCTCGGGCAGCGGGTAGACACCCTCCTGCTCGATCGGGTTCTGGGTCGCCATCACCAGGAAAGGGTTGGGCATCGGGAAGGTCTTCCCGCCGATCGACACGTGCCGCTCGGCCATGACCTCCAGCAGAGCCGACTGGACCTTCGCCGGCGCCCGGTTGATCTCGTCGGCAAGCAGGAAGTTGGCCACCACGGGGCCCAGTTCGGTGTCGAACTCCTCCTTGCCCTGCCGGTAGATACGGGTACCGACGATGTCGGTCGGCACCAGGTCGGGCGTGAACTGGATACGCGCGAACGACCCGCCGACCACTCGGGCGAAGGTCTCCACCGCCAGCGTCTTGGCTACCCCGGGAACACCCTCGAGCAGCACATGCCCTTTGGCCAGCAGGCCGACCAGCATCCGCTCCACCAGCTGGTCCTGGCCGACGATGATCCGCTTGACCTCGAAAATTGCCCGCTCGAGGGTGTGTACCTCGGCGGCCAGCCCGTCCGGGCCACCCGAAGGCGCCTCATGGGCCGGTGGGGCCGAATGCCCACCCGGACCCAAGTAACCGCCACCTGCTGATGTCATCAACAACCCTCCACCGCTCGATCAGACACGACTGCTGACACGACTAAATTCGCGGGGCAGCGACGTGCCCGCGTTCAACTATTCCAGGCCTCCTGGATTCCGTCGACGCCGCGGTTGCCGACCGGCAACCGTAACCGGCGCACCACGCCCCGCTCCGCCTCAGGCGCCCGGGCCCGCTAACCGGGCGGCACACCTGACTCAGTACTCGATGATCCTAGTCACGAAGGGGGTCATGCCGGCCTTGCGCACCGGGCTCACCGTGACTTTGCCCGCGCTTCCGGATGCCTCCAGCATTTGGCCGTTGCCCAGATACATGGTCACGTGCTGGCTGCCCCCCGGGCCGTAGAAGATCAGGTCGCCGCGCCGCGCCTGATCAGGAGAAATATGCCGGCCGGCGTTGTACTGGTCACCGGAATAGCGTGGGATCAGCACGCCCACCCCGGCGAAGGCGTAACGCATCAACCCCGAGCAGTCGAAACCGACGGTGTTGGCACCGGAGTCGACGCCCTTGCTGGGGCCCTGCAGGCTGCCGCCGCCCCAGGAATACGGGACCCCCATCTGCGATCCGCCCCGACGGATCACGTACTCGAGCGCCTGCCGGCCGTAAACCCGCGGGATCCGGTTTGCTCCGGTATTGGCCGCACTGGGCGCGGGACTACCGCCCAGATTGATCCCGAGCCCGCCGAGAAACTGCCGGCCCAAGTCCAAAGTGGTCTGGGTGGCCTGGGCGGTGGCCTGCAGCGAAGCATTTGCCATGGCAAGCGCGTCCCCGGGTGCACCCGCGCTGGCGGTTGCCGGCAAGGTGGGATCCCATCCGCCCGGATCGGCGTCAGCCGGCGCTGACACCACGACCATCAGGGCTGCCACCGCCAGGGTTATCCAGGCCAGACCGAGTAGGCGAAATCGCTTGTATCGCATGGGACCTCGATAACTACTCATCGTGCTAGTACTCGATGTAGCGGACCACGAAGGGCGTCATGCCGCTGGTGCGCACCGGCGCAACCCGTACTTTCAACCCGATGTCGGGGGCTTCGAGCATCTGACCGTTGCCCAGATAAAGGGTGACGTGCTGGCTGCCGCCGGGTCCGTAGAAGATGACGTCGCCGCGGCGCATCTGCGAGGTTGGGATCTTGCGGCCCAGGTTGTACTGCGAACCCGAGTAGTGCGGCAGCTTGATTCCCACCCCGGCGAACGAGTAGAGCACCAGGCCCGAACAGTCGAAGCCGGTGATACCCGCCCCGGAGTCGATTCCTTTACTGGGTCCCGCAGCATTACCGCCGCCCCAGGAGTAGGGCACTCCGATCTGCGCCATTCCGCGACGGATCACGTATTCGGAGGCCTGTCGCCCATAGACCCGCGGAATCCGGGTAGCGCCCGTTGCGGCGTTGGTGATTCCGGTGTCGGTGGGCTTGAGGATGCCCAACTGCTGCAGGAAATTTTGCCCCATGTTGGCCGTGACCTGCGCAGATGTTGCCGAAATGCCCAACACCTGGTTAACCACGGCGATCGGGTCGCCGGGGATGTTGGCACTGGGTATCTGAGGCAGCGTGGGGTCCCAGCCGTCCCACCGGCGCCCGTTGCCCGGTCTCGCCCCGGGATCCCACATCGCCCCCGGCGACGGACCTTCTGCACCAGCCGAGGACCAGGCAACCAGCCTGGCGGCCTGCAGCTTGGCTTCCGCTTCATCGCGTTCGGCGGCCAGGCGCTTGACTTCCTCGCGCTGTTGGTCGAACTTGCGTTGGGTATCGGTGAGCGCCGTCACGGCCGCGTCCTGGCTGGTCTTGGCGTCTTCGGCGGCCTTGTCGGCCTTCTGCTTGGCCAGCCGCGAGGCCGATTCCTTGTTGACCTGCCGGGTCCGCGCCCGCTCCAGATTCGCCATGACGGTCTGCGCATTCGCGGCCAGGGTCTTGGCGGCGGTCGCCGCCGCGATGATCTCGTCGGGACTGGTCGCGGTCAGGTAGCTGTCCGACGGGCCATTCATATAGGTGGCGGCCGCGAACGTATCGAACCGGTGTTGGGCCGCGGCGATGGCCGCATTGGCATCTTTGACCGCTTGCTGGCTGGCCTCGAGTTCGTGCTCGGCGGCGGCGGCCTCATCCCGGGCCGTCTCCACGGCGACCATCGCCTTGTTGACGCCCTCCTGCTCGAGCTCAACGGCGGCGCTCAGCTCGTCCAGCCGCTGGTTCGCCCGTGCGACGTCGGCGATCAGCGCGGCGATGGAGTCGGTTCGGGAATCAGCATTGGCCACCGCTGGAACCGTTACCAGCAGGGCAACACTGACCACCGAGAGAATGGCCGGTCGGACAAGTCTTGCTGCCGATCTCGAAGCTGAGCTACGGCGGGTCCGTCTCATTGGTCAGGTCTCCTATGGCTTAAACCGGACGGACGGCGCCTGTTGGTACGGAAAGCGCCAAAAACATCACAATCACCATTCGCACCGTACGTCACACTTGACGCAAAGGAAACGTATGTCACAAAGTGCGCCCGCTACGTGCGTTTAATGTGACCGAACGGTTATCTAGCGCGTTTGCCACCGGCAGACGGAGTAGATCCGCGCAAATGCCAGAAATGCCATTCTAGCTGGCTAAACCCCTGGGTCAGCCGGCTCGGCCACCGCCTGGGCAACCTCGGGAGAGGTTGCTGATCGCCTGGCGCGCAGCTGCATGAACCGGGTTCCGACCGCTGCCGCGAGCACCCCAATCAACAAAAAGATTGTCAACCCGGTCCAGGGAAACTCGGGTGTATCGAGCTCGTTCAAAAAGTTCTGTGCGGACTGGACGGCGTTGCCCGTCTTGGAATGGTCCTCCCCCGCCTCCAGGGTGACGCGTGGGAACTCCTTGCTGTAGCTGCCGACATAGCTCGGGCTCAGCGCTAGCACCGTCACATCCGGGTAGTCGGCGCCGACGACGGTCGCGATGTCCCGCAGGGGGGTGTCGTTGGGAGGGTTGTGGTCGATCAGCACGATCTTGAGATTGATTCCATCGTGCTGCGCTTGGCTGACCACCTCTACCAGTCCGGGCAGTGCCTCGGGTGGAGCGCTGACGCCGATCGCGGCGACCTCGGCCTTGACCGCCGCCATGTCGACGTCCTGCGGGATGTAGGCCGGCAGGAACGGGATAGTTTCTGGTCCGCTCATGACGTCCTTTCTGCCGCGTTGGCCCACGGGTTCGGCTCGCGCGCCGGACGGCCGGATGATGCCGTCCCACCCGGGTGAATTCCGGCTACCGCGGCCACCCTAGCCTGACAGTAGGCAGGTCGTGGGGCCACCTCCCGCGGTCGAGTCGAAAAATGGGGTTCCACCACGCGCCCCGCGCGACAAGACTGACAGTGCGAGTGCCAACGCAATGCAGGACAAGCGTACTGTTAATGTTGCTTTGCGCATTTGAAGCCCCGTCGACACGGCCCGTTGGCGGGAGAATTTAATCCTTGGGAGTTGATGTGACCAGCAAAGATTCTGTGAACTCGTTCGGAGCCCGCAACACCCTCGAGGTCGGCGACAAGAGTTACCAGATCTATCGTCTCGACGCCGTCCCAAACACCAAGAAGCTTCCCTACAGCCTCAAAGTGCTCGCCGAGAACCTGCTGCGCAACGAGGACGGCAGCAACATCACCAAGGATCACATCGAGGCCATTGCGAACTGGGACCCGCAAGCGGAACCCAGCATCGAAATCCAGTACACCCCCGCCCGCGTTGTGATGCAGGACTTCACCGGGGTGCCGTGCATCGTCGACCTGGCAACCATGCGTGAAGCCATCGGAGATCTCGGCGGCCAGCCCGACAAGGTCAACCCGCTGGCCCCCGCCGACCTGGTGATCGACCACTCGGTGATCGCCGACCTGTTCGGTCGGGCCGACGCCTTCGAGCGCAACGTCGAGATCGAATACCAGCGCAACGGTGAGCGCTACCAGTTCTTGCGCTGGGGGCAAGGCGCTTTCGACGACTTCAAAGTGGTGCCTCCCGGCACCGGCATCGTGCACCAGGTCAACATCGAATACTTGGCCAGCGTGGTGATGGACCGTGACGGCGTGGCATATCCCGACACCTGCGTGGGCACCGACTCGCACACCACCATGGTCAACGGCCTCGGCGTGCTGGGCTGGGGCGTGGGCGGCATCGAAGCCGAGGCGGCGATGCTCGGCCAGCCGGTGTCGATGCTGATCCCGCGGGTGGTCGGGTTCAAGCTGACCGGCGAGATCCAACCCGGCGTCACGGCCACCGACGTGGTGCTCACCGTCACCGAAATGCTGCGCAAGCACGGCGTCGTCGGCAAGTTCGTCGAGTTCTACGGCGAGGGCGTGGCCGAGGTGCCATTGGCCAACCGCGCCACGCTGGGCAACATGAGCCCCGAATTCGGTTCCACCGCAGCAATTTTCCCGATCGACGAGGAGACCATCAAGTACCTCGAGTTGACCGGTCGCTCCGCTGAGCAGGTGGCGCTGGTTGCGGCCTATGCCAAGGAACAGGGCATGTGGCACGACCCCAAGCACGAGCCGGTGTTCTCCGAGTACCTCGAACTCAACCTGTCCGACGTGGTGCCGTCCATCGCCGGGCCCAAGCGCCCGCAGGACCGAATCGTCTTGGCCGAGGCCAAAGGCACCTTCCGCGAACAGATCACCCACTACGTCAGCGACGACTCCTCCGCACACGACCAGCACTCGAAACTGGACGAGGTAGTGGAGGAAACCTTCCCGGCCAGCGACCCCGGGCAACTGACCTTCGCCAATGACGATGTCGCCGCCGTCCACTCCGCGGCCGCGCACGCCGATGGCCGGGTGAGCAAGCCCGTGCGGGTGCGCTCCGATGAACTCGGCGAGTTCGTGCTCGACCACGGCGCGGTGGTGATCGCCGCGATCACCTCCTGCACCAACACCTCCAATCCCGAGGTGATGCTGGGCGCCGCGCTGCTGGCCCGCAACGCCGTCGACAAGGGGCTGACCTCCAAGCCATGGGTGAAGACCACCATGGCGCCCGGGTCTCAGGTGGTCAACGACTACTACGACAAGGCCGGGTTGTGGCCGTACCTGGAGAAGTTGGGCTTCTTCCTGGTCGGCTACGGCTGCACCACGTGCATCGGCAACTCCGGGCCGCTGCCCGAAGAGATCTCGAAGGCCGTCAACGACAACGACCTCTCGGTGGCCGCGGTGCTGTCGGGCAACCGGAACTTCGAGGGCCGGATCAACCCCGACGTCAAGATGAACTACCTGGCCTCGCCGCCGTTGGTCGTCGCCTATGCGCTGGCCGGCACCATGGACTTCGACTTCGAGAACCAGCCGCTGGGCACCGACAAGGAAGGCAAAGACGTCTTCTTGCGTGACATCTGGCCGTCGCAGCAAGACGTCGCCGACACCATCGCCTCGGCGATCAACCAGGAGATGTTCACCAAGAACTACGCCGACGTGTTCAAGGGTGACGAGCGCTGGCGCAACCTGCCCACCCCCAGCGGCAACACCTTTGACTGGGACCAGAGCTCGACCTACGTGCGCAAGCCACCGTACTTCGAGGGGATGGCCGCTGCCCCCGCTCCGGTCAGTGACATCACCGGCGCGCGCGTGCTCGCGCTGCTTGGCGACTCGGTGACCACCGACCACATTTCCCCCGCCGGCGCAATCAAGCCGGGCACCCCGGCCGCCCAGTACCTCGACGAGCACGGCGTGGCACGCAAGGACTACAACTCCTTCGGGTCGCGACGCGGAAACCACGAGGTGATGATTCGCGGCACGTTCGCCAACATCCGGTTGCGCAACCAGTTGCTCGACGATGTCTCCGGCGGCTACACCCGCGACTTCACTCAGGATGGCGCGCCGCAGGCCTTCATCTACGACGCGGCGCAAAACTATGCGGCACAGAACATTCCTCTGGTGGTGCTGGGCGGCAAGGAATATGGTTCCGGTTCGTCTCGCGACTGGGCGGCCAAGGGAACGCTGCTGCTGGGCGTGCGGGTGGTGATCGCCGAGTCGTTCGAGCGTATCCACCGCTCCAACTTGATCGGCATGGGCGTCATTCCGCTGCAGTTCCCCACGGGGCAGTCGGCATCGTCACTCGGCCTGGATGGCACCGAGACCTTCGACGTCACCGGTATTGAAGAGCTCAACTCCGGCAAGACTCCCAAGACGGTGCATGTGAAGGCCACCAAGGACGGTGCCGACCCGATCGAGTTCGACGCGGTGGTGCGCATTGACACTCCGGGTGAGGCCGACTACTACCGCAACGGCGGCATCCTGCAGTACGTGCTGCGCAACATGCTGAAGTCGGGCTAGCCCCGAACCGTGCCCAAGGTCAGCGAGGACCATCTGGCGGCCCGCCGCCGCCAGATCCTCGACGGCGCTCGCCGTTGCTTTGCCGAGTACGGCTACGACAAGGCCACGGTCCGGCGTCTGGAACAGGCGATCGGCATGTCGCGCGGTGCGATCTTCCACCACTTCCGGGACAAGGACGCACTGTTTTTCGCGCTGGCACATGAGGATGCCGAGCGGATGGCCGATGTCGCATCCCGCGAAGGCCTCATCCAGGTGATGCGTGACATGCTGGCCGCGCCAGAGCAGTTCGACTGGCTGGCCACCCGGCTAGAGATCGCCCGCAAGCTGCGCAACGACCCGGAATTCAGCCGCGGGTGGGCGGAGCGCTCCGCCGAGCTGGCGGCCGCGACCACCGATCGGCTACGTCGCCAGAAGCAGGCCAACAGGGTGCGCGACGACGTTCCCAACGAAGTGTTGCAGTGCTACCTGGACCTGGTTCTTGACGGGCTGGTTGCACGACTGGCATCCGGGGAGGATCCGCAACGGCTCACCGACGTTCTCGACCTGGTGGAGAACTCGTTGCGCCGCAGCTGATTTAGCGCGGCCGGGAACGGTGATTGGGCCCGCCGCGGCTACGCATCGTGGTACCGGATTCCCGCAGCATGCTGTGAACGGATCCGTACGAGCGGCCGGTGTTGGCAGCCAGATTGCGAATGCTGGCACCGGCTTCGTAGGCGTGGCGCAACTCATCCAGCAGCTGATCGCGCGTCTTCTTTGACTTTCGCATGGGCACCTCCATCGCTCCCCGGCACCTAGCGTAGAAACCCGCTGCCGCCAAAGGGCCACTTTGGACGAAATCGCCTGGCGCTATTCAGGCCAGCTCGATGAGGTCCCGGTACTCGTCGGACCAGTAGTCCTCGGTCGCGTCGGGCAGCAGCACCACGCGCTGGGGGTCGAGCGCCTCGGCCGCACCAGGGTCGTGTGTCACCAGCACCACCGCGCCCTGATAGCTGCGCAGCGCATCGAGGACCTGCTCGCGCGAGGCGGGATCGAGATTGTTGGTCGGTTCGTCGAGCAGCAGGACGTTCGCGGTGGAGGCCACCAGGCCGGCCAGCGCCAACCGGGTCTTTTCCCCACCGGAGAGCGTGCCGGCCGGTTGGTCGAGCTGCGGACCGGTAAACATGAACGCACCCAATAGCCCGCGCAACTCCTGCTCGCCGGATTCGGGTGCGGCGTGGCGAATGTTCTCCCAAACGGTCGCGTCGTTGTCGAGCGTGTCATGCTCCTGCGCGAAATAGCCGATCCGCAAACCGTGTCCAGGTTCCAGCCCGCCGGTATCGGGGTGCTCCACACCGGCCAACAAACGCAGCAGCGTGGTCTTACCGGCACCGTTGAGACCGAGAACGACCACCCGCGACCCCCGGTCGATCGCCAAGTCGACGCCGGTGAACACTTCCAGCGACCCGTAGGTCTTGCTCAGCCCCTTGACTACCAGCGGCACCCGGCCGCAGGCGGCCGGAGTGGGGAACTTGATTCGGGCCACCTTGTCGGCCACACGTTCCTCATCGAGCGCGGCCATCATCCGGTCCGCCCGGCGCAACATGTTCTGGGCGGCAACAGCTTTGGTCGCCTTAGCGCCCATCTTGGCAGCCTGGGTCCGCAGCGCGGTGGCCTTACGTTCGGCGTTAGCGCGTTCCCGGCGGCGACGTTGCTCGGCGGTAGCCCGGGCATCGAGGTACTTGTGCCAGCCCATGTTGTAGACGTCGACCTCGCCCCGAACGGCGTCCAGGAACCACACCCGGTTGACGACATCGGCGAGCAGCTCCACATTGTGGCTGATGATGATCAGCCCACCGGTATGCGCTCGCAGGAAATCGCGGAGCCAGCCAACCGAATCCGCGTCGAGATGGTTGGTCGGCTCATCGAGCAGCAAAACGGTGGACGAACCCGCGCCGGTGTCCGATGCCGCGAACAGGATGCGGGCCAGCTCCACCCGGCGGCGCTGGCCCCCGGACAAGGTACGTAGCTGCTGGGTGAGCACCCGTTCGGGCAGGCCGAGACTGGCGCAGATGCGGCTGGCTTCGCTTTCGGCGCCGTAACCGCCCAGCGCCACGAACCGCTCCTCGAGCTGGCCGTAGCGGCGGATGGCGCGGTCGCGGGCAGCGTCATCGGCCACCTCGGCCATCAGTGCCTGCTGTTTCTCCAGGTCGGTGAGCAACACGTCCAGGCCGCGGGCCGACAGCACCCGATCGCGAGCCGGCACTTCGAGGTCGCCCTCTTTCGGATCCTGTGGCAGGTATCCGATTTCACCGGCTCGGGTGACCGAACCGGCGTACGGTTCGCTCTCCCCCGCCAGGATGCGCAAGGTTGTCGTCTTGCCCGCTCCGTTGCGGCCGACCAGACCGATCCGATCGCCAGGTTGCACCCGCAAGTCCGGGCCGTCAGGCGAGAGCAGGATACGCGCGCCAACGCGGACCTCCAGGTCCGTGGCCGTGATCACGATCTCTCTCCCTGCGTTGTGGTGTTACTTGTCATCGGTGAAAACCGCCGGCCGCTTCTCGGCGCGTGCGGCCACCGCTTCTTCGAAGTTTGCGGTCAGCAGGCGGACGAAGAGCTGGCCCAGCCCCTCGGCCTGCATGTGCCCCTCCAGGCTAGCGGCGTCTAGTCCACTCCACAGTGTGCGTTTGGTCAACTCAATTCCCGGCCTGGAGAAGGCCGCCATTCGTGCCGCGATCGCGTAACAGGTGTCCAGTAGCTGACCATCGGGCACCCGGCAGGACACCAGACCAATCCGCTCGGCTTCCTCCGCGGTGACATCGCGGCCGGTCAACATGATCTCGAAGGCGCGCGAGGACCCGATGGCCCTGGGCAACAGGTAACTCAGGCCCAGCTCGCTGGCGGTCAGCCCATTGTTGATGCCGGCGGCCCGGAAGTACGCGCTGGCCGCGGCCACCCGGACATCGGCGGCCAACGCCAGGCATAGTCCCCCACCGATGGCCGGCCCGTTGACCGCGGCGATCACCGGCTGATGCAAACGCCGCAGCATCAGGATCACTTCGTCGAGCAGCTCCATCGAACGCAGCGCGTATGTCGGCCGGGTCGATCCCCCAACGTTCGGAACGGCGCCAGCTGACTTGTGATCAGCGCCAGACGAGAAGCCCCGGCCAGCCCCGGTCAGCACCACCACCCGCACCGAGTTGTCGTAGCTAACCTCCTCGAGCACCTCCTTGAGCGGCACCATGACGTCGAAGGCCATGGAGTTCATCCGCTCGGGCCGGTTGAGGGTGACCAGCGCAATGTCTGGACGCGGGTGCTCTAACAGGACCAAAGACACCCGTGAACGGTATCGCGTAGGGCCACAGCACCGCGCGTAATGCCACCATCAGCGCACCGGGGCTGCTGGCACGCTGCCAGCCGTCAGACGACTTCGTAGGACTTGAGCTGTTGCACCAGGTCCTCGAGAGCCGCCGCGGGCAGCGCGCCGGGTTGGTTGAACAGCAGCTTGCCCTTCTTGAAGGCCATCAGCGTAGGAATGGACCGGATCTGGGCGGCCGCAGCCAGCTCCTGCCCGGCCTCGGTGTCAACCTTGGCATACACGACGTCGGGGTGAGCCTCCGAGGACGCCTGGAACGTAGGCGCGAACGCGCGACACGGGCCGCACCAGGAGGCCCAGAAGTCGACCAGCACCATGTCGTTGTCGTTGACGGTTTCGCTGAACTTTGCAGCTGTTAAGTCTTGGGTAGCCATGTCAGCCATAACGCCGCGGCGGGGCGGGTTTGTTCCGGTCGAGCCTGCGGCGAACGCAAGCGGGGGCTAGAGCAGGCCCTTCTGGGCTACCGCCGGCTCGATCCGGTACTCCCGTAGGTGCCGCACCAGATCGTCCATGACCGCGGGGTTGGCGATGCCGGCTTGTTTGAACACCAGCTTGCCCTTCTTGAACGCCATCAATGTGGGCAGGTGTTTGACCGCCGCGGCGGAGACCAGCTCCTGCTCGGCCTCAAAGTCGACCTTGCCGTGCACGATGTCGGGGTGCTTGTCCGAGGACCCCTCGTAGGTGGGAGCGAAAACGTCACACGGTGCGCACAACGGCGCCCACACGTAGACCAACACACTGTCGTTTCCGTGGACGGTTTGCTTGAAGTTCGCTGCCGTCAGATCTTCGGTGGCCAATGGTTTCCTCACCCATCGCGCGTCGGTCCGGCATCGAGCCTACGTCGAGGGCAACCGCAGAGTTGTCCGCTTTGACCGCTTGGCTCACCAGCGCCTAGCGCACCGGCGATGCCGCGGCTCGCCAGGACCGGTTGGTCAGCAGCCGCATGCCGTTCAGCGCCACCAGCACGGTGGACCCTTCGTGACCCGCTACCCCCAGCGGTAGCGGCAACTGCCCGAACAGATCCCACAACACCAGCACGCTGATGAAGGTTCCCGCGATGAACAGATTGGCGGTGACCACACGACGGGCCTGACGAGCCAGTCCGATCAGGGTCGGAATGGTGTGCAGTTCGTCGCGCACCGTGACGCCGTCGGCCGTCTGCAACGTCAGATCCGCGCCGGCACCCATGGCGACCGATGTGTGCACCGCAGCCATGGCGGGCGCGTCGTTGACACCGTCGCCGACAACGAGCACCCGATGACCGCTGGCCTGCAGCGCCTGAACGGCTTCCACCTTCTGCTCGGGCAGCAGTGCGGCGTGTACGTCGGTGATCCCGGCGTGCTGTGCGACTCGTTGGGCCGCGCACGGGTTGTCGCCGGTGAGTAGCACCGGCGGGGCTGAGGTCAAGGCGGTCAGGGCCGCAACCGACGGTACCGCATCCGCACGAACCTGGTCGGTGAGTCCGAGCACCCCGATGGTGACGCCGTTACGCAAGACGATGGCCGCGGTGGCACCGGCCTCCAGGATCGGGGCTAGTTCGGGCAGCGGGGCGCCCCGATAGCTGTGCGGGCTGCACACCTCGACAAACTCACGGCCGACGCTGGCCCGGACTCCGCGACCGGGCAGGGCGCGGAAGTCCTCGGCCCCCGGGATGGTGATACCACGCCGACGCACCTCCTCCACGATCGCCCGGCCCAACGGGTGCTCGCTGGATTGTTCTGCGGCAGCAGCTAATTGAAGCAATTTCTTGATACCGACATCGGCACTAAGCGGCTCGACGATGGCCAATTGCGGTAGCCCGAATGTCAATGTTCCGGTCTTGTCCAAAGCGACCACGCCGGTGTCGGCAAGGTGCTCCACGACAATCGCGGATTTGACCAGTACTCCGTGCCGGCCGACATTAGCAATCGCCGAAAGCAACGGCGGCATGGTCGCCAGTACAACTGCGCACGGGGAGGCAACGATCATAAATGTCATCGCGCGCAACAAAACCACCTGCACCGGGGTACCCAACATCAGCGGAATGGCGATCAACGCAAGCGTGGCGATGACTACACCGATGGAGTAGCGCTGTTCGATCTTTTCAATGAACAGTTGAGTTTTGGCCTTGGTCGCCGACGCTTCGGAAACCAGCTCGACGATGCGGGCCACTACCGTTTGCGACGGGTCGCGGGTGACCAGCAACTGCAAGACCCCTGAGCCGTTGACGGTGCCGGCGAACACCTCATCACCACGGCCCTTGGCAGCCGGCATGGACTCGCCGGTGATAGAGCATTGGTCGACTTCGGAGCATCCCGACAGCACCGCACCGTCGGCCGGTATGCGCTCGCCCGAGCGCACCACGACCCGATCGCCGACCACCAGCTCACTGGCCGCCACCACCTGCTCGTTGCCATCGACATCGAAGACCGTCGCCTGCTCCGGCGCCAGGTCTAATAACCCTTTGACCGAGTCAGCGGTGTGCTTGGTCGCGACATCATCGAGTGCGCCGGAGGTCGCAAAGATCACGATCAACAGCGCCCCATCGAAGATCTGCCCGATTGCCACGGCTCCGATTGCGGCCACGATCATCAGCAGATCCACGTCCAGGGCCCGATTCCGCAGCGCCTGGGCGCCGGCCCAGGCCGAACCCCATCCACCGGCCAGATAGCAGGCCAGATACAGCGTCCACCACACCGGCTCCGCAGCGCCGTTGAGCTGGGCCACCAGCCCGGTCAAGAACAGCGCCAGCGCGATTCCCGCCCAACGCACCGACATGACCGACCACAGCGCGGCACGCCAAGTCAACGGTCGAACGCTGGTGCTTGGAATGCGATCCGACCGATCTGACGAAGCCTCGGCAGCACTCACTTCAAACGCGGTCAAAGTCATTCCGGCGGCCTCACAGAGGGGTGGGAGTTCGTCAGGATGAACCGAGTCTAGGGACGCCAAGAACCCGGGAAAATCTCGATTGCATTGCGGTATGCGATTGAATTGGTCACTGCGACAAGGCAAGCCGCAATGTAAACGAAGCCGGCTTATGTCCGGCATCCTTCGTGAGCCCTAAACCGGGGACTCAGGGCAACCTCCCGCACCCATCTTCTTGGCCTCAGATGCCGCCTGAATTGCATCCTTGTTCATGCAATTTCAGCCGGGAAAGGATGCGCAATGGGCAAACAGATCCGGCAGAACTGCGGTAAAATTCTTCGGCCGCTGACGCTTCATACTGGAGGTGCGCGATGTCATTCGTGATTGCAGATACGCAGTGGGTGTCGGAGGCAGCCGGGAGCCTGGCTCGCATCGGATCACTGATCAAGACGGCGAACTCGGCGGCGGCGACTCAGACCACCGCCGTGACGGCCTCGGCGGCCGATGAGATCTCAGCCGCGGTCGCGTCTTTGTTCGGTTCGCACGGCCAGAGCTTCCAGGCCGTGAGCCTGCAAGCTGCGGCGTTTCATGAGCGATTCGTGCAAACACTGTTCGGCGGCGCGGCGGCGTACACCGCCGCGGAGGCTGCCAGCGTCAATCCGCTGCAGCCGCTGCTCGATGTGATCAACGCACCCACCCAGTTGCTGTTGAACCGCCCCCTGATCGGTAACGGCACCGATGGGACAGCGGCCAACCCGAACGGCGGGGCCGGCGGACTGCTCATCGGCGATGGGGGCAAGGGCTTCTCATCAGCTACCGCCGGGGTGGCCGGTGGATCCGGTGGATCCGCGGGCCTGTTCGGCAGTGGTGGCGCCGGCGGAACCGGCGGAGGGGGCGCGCTCGGCGGCAACGGCGGCACGGGAGGGCTGCTGCTCGGCAACGGCGGGGCCGGCGGTATGGGCGGCACCGGTAGTACCGCCGGAGCCGGCGGCTCTGCCCTGGTGATCGGTATGGGCGGCGCCGGCGGTACCAGCGGTCTGGCTGGGATCGGTGGCCTCGGCGGCAATGGCGGGCTGCTGTTCGGCAACGCCGGTGATGGCGGCAGCGGCGTCTTCGGCGGTGGTAACGGTGGCAGGGCCTGGCTGCTGGGCAACGAGGGCGCGGGCGGGGACTCGAGTTCCATGGGCAACTCCGGCAATGGCGGCAACGCCGGCTTCTTCGTCGGCAACGGCGGTATTGGCGGCACCGGCGGCTCGAACGCCAACGGCGGGGTGGGCGGCCAGGCCGGGCTCATCGGCAACGGCGGGGCCGGTGGCGATGGCGGCGGAGTCAGCGGCAGCGGCGGCAACGGTGGCAACGCGCTGCTGATCGGCAATGGCGGCGACGGTGGCACCGGCGGTGGCACCGGCACCGACGGTCTCGGCGGAACCCGTGGGTTGCTGTTCGGCCAGGACGGCACCAACGGCTAGTGGCAGGTCAGTCCGCCCGCGGCTGGTTACGGTTGCGTACGTTTTGCCCGCTCGGAGAGACTAAGCCCCGGAAAGCGCCGATCAGCCGAGTCGAAGGGAACTGCATTGGGGCACTACATCGCCAACGTCCGTGATCTCGAGTTCAACCTATTCGAGGTTCTCGATGTCGGCGCCGTCCTCGGCACCGGAAAGTACAGCGAACTCGATGCCGACACCGTTCGTACGATCCTGTCCGAAGCGGCGCGCTTGGCCGAGGGCCCGGTCGCCGAAACCTTTGCCGCCGCGGACCGCAACCCACCGGTATTTGACCCGGGCACCCACTCCATCAGCGTGCCCGATGAGCTAGTCAAGACCGTCCAGGCCATCAAAGACGCCGAGTGGTGGCGCCTGGGCTTGGCCGAGGAGATCGGCGGAATGCCCGCCCCTCCGCCACTGACCTGGGCCGTCAACGAAATGATCTTCTGCGCCAACCCGTCTGCGGGCTTCTTCATCCTGGGCCCGACGATGGCGCAATCGCTCTACGCCGAGGGCAACGAGGAGCAACGGCGATGGGCGGCAATGGGAATCGAGCGCGGGTGGCAGGCCACCATGGTGCTCACCGAGCCCGATGCGGGCTCTGACGTCGGCGCCG
The DNA here is from genome assembly GCF_002355775.1 of Mycobacterium ulcerans subsp. shinshuense. Classification (NCBI taxonomy): domain Bacteria; kingdom Bacillati; phylum Actinomycetota; class Actinomycetes; order Mycobacteriales; family Mycobacteriaceae; genus Mycobacterium; species Mycobacterium ulcerans. Next base: position 3,365,635 of record NZ_AP017624.1, read on the forward strand.
GCCGCGCCAAGGCCATCGAACAACCCGATGGCACCTGGCACATCGAAGGCGTCAAGCGGTTCATTTCCGGTGGCGACGTAGGCGACACGAGCGAGAACATCTTCCATCTGGTGTTGGCCCGTCCCGAAGGCGCCGGTCCAGGCACCAAAGGGCTGAGTCTGTTCTACGTCCCGAACTACTTGTTCGACCCCGACACCGGGGAACTCGGGCCGCGCAACGGCGTCTACGTGACCGGCCTGGAGCACAAGATGGGCCTGAAGTCCTCCCCGACCTGCGAGGTGACGTTCGGCGCCACCGACGTACCCGCGGTGGGTTACCTGGTCGGCGGGGTGCACAACGGGATCGCTCAGATGTTCACCGTGATCGAGCACGCGCGAATGACGATCGGGGTGAAGTCCTCCGGGACGCTGTCCACCGGCTACCTCAACGCACTCGCCTATGCCAAGGAGCGGGTGCAGGGCGCGGATCTGACCCAGATGACCGATAAGACCGCGCCACGGGTCACGATCATGCATCACCCCGATGTGCGCCGTAGCCTGATGACCCAGAAGGCCTACGCCGAGGGGCTGCGGGCGCTGTATCTGTATGCCGCAGCGCACCAGGACGACGCTGTTGCGCAACGGGTTTCGGGCGCGGACCACGACATGGCGCACCGCGTCGACGATCTGCTGCTGCCGGTGGTCAAGGGTGTCGGGTCGGAACGGGCCTACGAAATCCTCACCGAGTCGCTGCAGACCCTGGGCGGTTCCGGCTTCCTGTCCGACTATCCGATCGAGCAGTACATCCGCGACGCCAAGATCGATTCCCTCTACGAAGGCACCACCGCCATCCAGTCACTGGACTTCTTCTTCCGCAAGATCGTCCGTGACCACGGTCAGGCGCTGCAGTTCGTGACGGCTCAGATCACGCAGACCATCGACAACGTCGATCCGTCGCTGAAACCGCAAGCCGAGCTGCTACAGACCGCGCTCGACGACGTCACCGCGATGACGGGCACACTGACCACCTACCTGATGTCGGCCGCCCAGCATCCGACCGACATCTACAAGGTGGGGCTCGGGTCGGTGCGCTACCTGCTCGCGGTCGGAGACTTGATCATCGGTTGGCGGCTGCTGGTGCAGGCCGGCGTCGCACACGCTGCGCTGGCCGACTCCCCCAGCAAGGACGACGAGGCCTTCTACAAAGGCAAGATCGCCGTGGCGACCTTTTTCGCCAAGAACATGCTGCCGAAGCTGACCGGAGTGCGGGCCGTCATCGAATCCATCGACGACGAGATCATGCGCATTTCCGAAGAAGCCTTCTGAGGCCCCTGACGTCAGAAGTCAAAAATTGTCTGCCCACCCCCGGTTGGGCCGTTCGAGATGTATATCGGCCCCAGCAGGAAGGGATAATTGCCGGTATTGAATGGGTTGTTCGACGGCACAACTAATGGCGCGTTGGTGCTACCAGTAACCGTCTGGGAGTACAACTGCACACCGTCGGTGGTATAGACCGTAATGGTGGTTCCCACCGGCACCGAATAGCCAACCGGAACGCCGGGAATGAGGCTTGAAGGAATGGTGCCGTATAACCCGCCCGAATCGATGAACGAGCCGGTAGCGGGCTGCAGTGGGCCGTTGTTGATCTGTATCTGCAGGTCAGTGACCGGCGAGCCGGTGACCGATGCGACCGGGGTCAGCGGGTTGGCACCAAACTGCAGGTAACCCAGATTCGTGTTTATCAGCACACCTTGATTGAGGTCACCCGGCAGCGCGGCGGTCACCTGGTCAGGCAGCGGGAAATCGTTGTTTGGCCCAATTCCCAAATATAGGGGCAGCGACGAGAGCGGAATAGAAGTGGTGACGCCATTGATTGTCTGGGTTGCCGACGTAGCGACCGCAACATTGGTCGGATTGGTGACGATGCCATTCCCGAAATTCACCGTTGTCTGATATGTCTGATATTGCACGGTGTTGAACGCGTAGCTGCTATTGCCGTAGGTGACGGCGCCCGAACCGGTGGGGGTGCCCAGAGACTGCAGATTGACGTCTTGAGGCCGGACCAACAGGCCACTGGCTCCGGTATCGACCGTCACGGCGATGCCGGGGCCCCCGCCGACCGAGATGGTCACCACTGGGTTGCCGTATTGGTCCACCCGCATCAGGATTTCGTTCGCGGGTAGCGGGGTGCCGGTGCCCGCGGCCCCGGCTTGGCCCCACAGCCAGCCCCCCAGGCCACCGGTGCCACCATCCCCGCCGCGCAGGCCGGCCCCGCCCATTCCGCCGTTGCCGATCAGACCTGCGTTTCCGCCCGCGCCCCCAGCCACGCCGGCATGCGTGCTGTTGCCACCGCTTCCGCCGTTGCCATACAACCACCCACCGGCTCCGCCGGGTCTCCCTATGCCTTGGGCGTTGGTATAGCCGTTGGCCCCGTTGCCGATCAGCGGACGTCCAGTCAACTCCAGAAATGGCCCGTTGACCAGGGCGGTCGATGCGTTGACCGCGTTCGAGAGCACCTGATTTGCGTTGGCGGACTCGGCACCGAGATATGCAGCCGCGTCGGCCGCCAGCTTGCTGGCCAACTGGTCATAGGCGGTTGCCAACTGACCTGCCAGCGCTTGGTACTGCTGACCGAAGCCTCCCAGCAGTGTTGCCGCGGCCGCAGAGACCTCATCGGCGGCCGCGGCGGTAAGTTCGGTGGTCGAAATCGCCGCCGCCGCGTTTGCCGCGTTGACCGAAGAACCGATGCCCTGCAAGTCGGCCGCCGCCGAAGTCACCAGCTCGGGCGCCACCACCAGAAGAGACACATAAGCCCCCTCACTCGCCAGCGACGGATGCCACACCTAGCCGGTAAGTCGACTTGGAACAGTGTGGTCGAAGTCACAGTCTAGATGTTGGCCACGGCCGAGCATAGGCCTGAAACAATACAGGTCAATGACCAACTGTATGGCGACAGATTGTCGGCCGGCGCGGGCCGACGGAGCGTCGAGTCAGACGGTAAAACCAAGGGCGCGCAGCTGCTCCCGCCCGTCCTCGGTGATCTTGTCCGGCCCCCACGGCGGGTTCCACACCCAGTTGATCTGCATCTCGTTGACCAGGCCGCTGCCGACCAACGCGCTGCGCGACTGATCCTCGATGACATCGGTCAGCGGACAGGCCGGCGAGGTCAACGTCATGTCGATCAGCGCGACGGTACCGTCCTCTCCTTCGGCCAGGTTCAGTCCGTAGACCAGCCCCAGATCGACGACATTGATGCCCAGTTCGGGGTCGACGACGTCGCGCATCGCCTCCTCGATGTCGGCGAGCATCTCTTCATTGGGAGCGGTGGTTTCACTCATCGCTGACCTCCTCCACGTGTTCGCCGCCTTCGGCTAGCGCATTTGCGGTAATAGCCTGGGCCAGTGCGTCTTTGAAGGCCATCCAGCCAAGCAAGGCACACTTCACCCGAGCCGGATACTTCGCGACGCCGGCAAACGCAACTCCGTCGCCCAGGACATCCTCGTCGCCCTGCACGGTTCCGCGCGAGGACACCATTTGGCTGAAGGCGTCGACGGTCTCGAGCGCCTCTGGCACCGTTTGCCCGATCACCTGCTGGGTCAGCACCGAGGTAGCGGCTTGGCTGATGGAACAACCTTGCGCGTCATAGGAAACGTCTGCAATCGTCGCCCCGTCATTGGACAGTGTGACCCGCAGGGTGACTTCGTCGCCGCAGACCGGGTTGACGTGGCTGACCTGGGTGGCGAACGGCTCCCGCAATCCACGATGCTGCGGGTGCTTGTAGTGATCGAGGATCACGTCTTGATACATCTGCTCCAGTCGCAACTTCAGCCTCTCCCAAAGAAATTCAGCGACCGCTGCACACCGGCCAACAGCCGGTTCACCTCGTCGCGGGTGTTGTACACCGCGAACGACGCGCGCGCGGTTGCGGCTACGCCGAACTTGCGGTGCAGCGGCAATGCGCAGTGATGCCCGACCCGGACCGCGACGCCTTCGTCATCGAGCACCTGACCGACATCGTGGGCGTGCACCCCATCAACGACGAACGACACCGGCGACCCGCGGTTCTCCATCGACGTGGGTCCGATGATACGGACGCCCTCGATGGCCGAGAGCCCCTCGATGGCCGCGGCAACCAGGTCACGCTCGTGGGCTTCGATGACATCCATACCGATGGCGTCCAGATAGCGCGACGCTGCCGCCAATCCGACCACCTGGGAGGTCATCGGGGTGCCCGCCTCGAAGCGCTGGGGCGCGGGCGCGTACGTGCTGGCCTCCATGGTCACCGTTTCGATCATCGAACCGCCGGTGAGGAACGGCGGCATAGCCGCCAACAGCTCACGACGGCCATAGAGCACACCGATTCCGTTGGGACCCAGCATTTTGTGTCCCGAGAAGGCGGCGAAATCCACATCAAGTTTGTGAAAGTCGACCGGCTGATGCGGCACCGACTGGCAGGCATCCAAAACCGTCAGCGCCCCCACCGCTTTGGCGCGAGACACCAATTCGGCCACCGGCGCCAACGCACCGGTCACGTTCGAATGATGGGTGAAAGTAACAACTTTGACGCGCTCATCGAGCTGCAGTGAATCGAGGTCGATACGCCCCTCGTCGGTCACCGAGTACCAACGCAACGTTGCCCCGGTGCGCCGGGCGAGTTCCTGCCACGGAATCAGGTTGGCGTGGTGTTCGAGTTCAGTGGTGACGATGACGTCGCCCGGGCCGATGGCTCGGTCGAACCGGCTGTCCCCCAGCACGTATGACACCAGATTGAGTGATTCGGTGGCGTTCTTGGTGAACACCAGTTCGTCGGGCTCGGCACCGACGAAGGCCGCGATGTCGGCTCGGCCCTGCTCGTAGGCGTCGGTGGCCTCTTCCATCAGCTGATGGGCACCGCGATGCACCGCGCCGTTGCACGTGGTGAGAAATTCCCGCTCGGCATCGAGCACCTGCAGCGGGCGCTGCGATGTGGCACCGGAATCCAGGTAGGCCAACTGATTTCCGCTACGCATGACGCGCTGCAGGATCGGGAAGTCGGCCCGGATCGCCGCGAGGTCCAGACGCGCCACCGAGACAGTCATTTTCAGGCCCCTGCGGCCGCCGCTTGGGTAAAGCGGACGTACCCGTTCTGCTCGAGTTCGTCGGCCAGCTCGGGCCCACCGGACTCGGCGATGCGGCCGCCGACGAACACGTGGACAAACTCTGGACGGATGTAACGCAGAATGCGGGTGTAGTGGGTGATCAACAAGATGCCGCCGTGTTCTGCCTCCGCGTAGCGGTTTATCCCCTCGCTGACCACGCGCAACGCGTCGACGTCGAGGCCGGAGTCGGTCTCGTCGAGAATGGCGATCTTGGGCTTGAGTAGTTCCAGCTGCAGAATCTCATGGCGCTTCTTCTCGCCGCCGGAAAAGCCCTCGTTGACGCTGCGCTCGGCGAACACGGGGTCGATCTCGAGGGCGGCCATCGCGGCCTTGACCTCTTTGACCCAGTGCCGCAGCTTCGGCGCCTCGCCGCGGATGGCCGTCGCGGCCGAACGCAGGAAGTTCGACACCGAGACACCGGGCACCTCGACGGGGTACTGCATGGCCAGAAACAGTCCGGCTCGGGCGCGCTCGTCGACACTCATCTCCAGCACGTCGGCGCCGTCTAGCGTGATGGAACCCGATGTCACCTGGTACTTGGGGTGACCGGCGATGGCGTAGGACAACGTGGACTTGCCGGAGCCGTTGGAGCCCATCAAAGCGTGTGTCTCACCGGATTTCACGGTGAGATCGACGCCCTTGAGGATGGGAATCTCGCGCTCGCCCTCGGCGGCGTTGGGATTCTCGACGCTGACGTGCAGGTCCTTGATAATCAATGTGGTCATGAGGCTGCTGTATTTTCCGTCTTCTCTGTTGCCTGTGATTCGGTGGTTTCCAGTTCGTGTTCAATGGCGCCGGTCAAGCGTTCCCGCACCTCGGGAACCGCGATTTTGGAGATGATCTCGCCGAAGAAACCACGGATCACCAACCGGCGGGCCTGCTCTTCGGGGATGCCCCGAGAGCGCAGGTAGAACAGTTGCTCATCGTCGAAACGCCCGGTCGCACTGGCGTGGCCGGCGCCGGCAATCTCGCCGGTCTCGATCTCCAGATTGGGCACCGAGTCCGCACGAGCCCCGTCGGTGAGCACCAGGTTGCGGTTCACTTCGAAGGTGTCGGTGCCGGTGGCGGCGGCACGGATCAGCACGTCACCCACCCACACGGTGTGCGCGTCCGGCAGGGCCGACCCCGGATCGCCTTGCAGTGCACCCTTGTACAGCACGTTGGACTTGCAGTCCGGCTGAGCGTGATCGACCAGCAGCCGCGACTCCAGGTGCTGGCCGTCGTCAGCGAAGTACAGGCCCAGCAGGTCGGCATCGCCCCCGGGTGCGGTGAAGCGCACGTTGGCCGACATCCGCACCACTTCGCCGCCCAATGTCACGGTCACGTGGCGCAATACCGCGTCCTTGCCCAGCTTGGCGTGATGTGCGCTCAGGTGAACGGTGTCATCAGCCCAGTCCGCGATCCACACCACGGTGAGCCGGGCACAGTCGCCGACCACGAACTCGACGTTGTCGGCGTAGGTTCCACTGCCGCGGTGGTCGACCACCACGACGGCTTCACCCAGCTCCTCGACCCTGATCTGCAGGTGCCCGTAGGCAACCGCGCCTTCACCGGGGCCGGTGATGGTGATGTTTACCGGCTCGCCCAGCTGGGTGTCCCGCCCGACGGTGACCAACGTTGCCGAGTTGAACGATGAGAAAGCCTGGGCGGCAACACGATCGGCGGGAACACCGCCCTGGCCCAACCGCTCGTCGCCGCGGCGTACCGTCTCTACCCGCAGACCGGCCTGTTCACCGACGGTGAGCTGGGCACTGCCCGAGGCAGCTGCGGAGCCGTCGTGCAGACCGCGCAACCGCTTCAGCGGAGTGAACCGCCAAAGCTCGTCGCGGCCGTGCGGAACCTCGAAGGCGTCGACGTCGAAAGATGCGAAGAGCTCACCTTTGTTCAGTGCGGCGGCCGTCGTCAGATTGTCAACGGTCATCCGACCGCACCCTCCATCTGCAGCTCGATTAGCCGGTTGAGCTCGAGCGCGTACTCCATCGGCAGTTCCTTGGCGATCGGCTCGACAAAGCCGCGCACCACCATCGCCATCGCCTCGTCTTCGGTCAACCCACGGCTCATCAGGTAGAACAGCTGGTTTTCACTGACCTTGGACACGGTGGCCTCGTGGCCCATCGTGACGTCGTCCTCGCGGATGTCAACGTAGGGGTAGGTGTCACTGCGGCTGATCGTATCGACCAGCAGCGCATCACATTTCACACTGGACCGCGACCCGTGTGCACCCTTGTTGACCTGAACCAGGCCCCGGTAGGAGGTGCGGCCGCCACCGCGCGCGACCGACTTGGACACGATGTTGCTCGACGTGTTGGGCGCCAGGTGCAGCATCTTGGCGCCGGTGTCCTGGTGCTGGTCCTCGCCCGCGAACGCCACCGACAGCACTTCGCCCTTGGCGTGTTCGCCGGTCATCCACACCGCCGGGTACTTCATGGTGACCTTGGATCCGATGTTGCCGTCGATCCACTCCATGGTGGCGCCGGCCTCGGCGCGGGCCCGCTTGGTGACCAGGTTGTAGACGTTGTTCGACCAGTTCTGAATGGTGGTGTAGCGCACCCGCGCATGCGGTTTCACGATGATCTCGACGACGGCCGAGTGCAGCGAGTCCGACTTGTAGATCGGCGCGGTGCAGCCCTCGACGTAGTGCACGTAGGAACCCTCGTCGGCGATGATCAGCGTCCGCTCGAACTGACCCATGTTCTCGGTGTTGATCCGGAAGTAGGCCTGCAGCGGGATGTCGACGTGCACGCCCGGCGGGACGTAGATGAAACTTCCGCCCGACCACACCGCGGTATTCAGCGCGGAGAACTTGTTGTCCCCGGCCGGGATCACGGTGCCGAAGTACTGCTTGAAGATCTCCGGGTGTTCGCGCAGACCGGTGTCGGTGTCCAAGAAGATGACGCCCTGGGCCTCCAGATCCTCGCGGATCTGGTGGTAGACCACCTCTGACTCATACTGGGCCGCCACACCGGCGACCAGGCGCTGCTTCTCGGCTTCCGGAATGCCCAGGCGATCGTAGGTGTTGCGGATGTCTTCGGGCAGATCGTCCCAGCTGGCAGCCTGCTTCTCGGTGGAGCGCACGAAGTACTTGATGTTGTCGAAGTCGATGCCCGCGAGGTTGGAGCCCCAATTCGGCATGGGCTTGCGCTCGAAGATGCGCAGCGCCTTGAGCCGAGTTTGCAGCATCCATTCGGGCTCGTTCTTCTTGGCGGAGATATCGCGGACCACGGCCTCGGACAACCCGCGCTGCGCGGCCGCGCCGGCCGCGTCGGAGTCCGACCAGCCGTAGCCATAGTTGCCCAGTGAGGCGATGGCCTCATCCTGGGTCAGCGGTTCGGCCGCGGTCTTGGCTTCTGGTGTGAGTGTCATGCGGACGCTCCTCCGGTGCTCGTCAGGTGTTGGCGCGGGCTGGGCGCCGGGGTTAGGGGCACGTGGGTGGTGCAGGCACAGTCTCCGTTGACGATGGTCGCCAACCGCTGTACGTGAGTGCCGAGCACCTCCGCGATGGCCTGCTGCTCGGCTTCACACAACTCCGGGAATTCCTCGGCCACATGGGACACCGGGCAGTGGTGCTGGCAGATTTGCACACCGTGGATCGGCCCACCCACCCGGGTGGTTGTGGCGACGTAGCCCGCCTTGGTCAGTGCACTGGCGACACGCTCGGCCGCCGCTTCGACCGCGGCGTCGTCAGGGCTGGCAGCGGCCGGCACACCGGCCAGGATGGCATCGATCCGGCGCCGGGCGAACGTGCGCACCGCGTCATCACCACCGATTTCACGGAGTTGGCGCATCGCCGCCGCCGCCAGGTCATCGTAGGAGTGCTCGAGCTTGGCCCGGCCTCCCGGCGTCAGTCGGTAGCGCTTGGCGGGCCGTCCACGTCCCGCCTGCTGCCACGGGGCGGCAGGCGCGGATTCGGCGTCGCCCGCGTCGATCAAGGCATCGAGATGGCGACGTACACCGGCAGCCGAGAGCCCGAGCCGGTCCCCGATCTCGCCGGCGGTGATGGATCCGGATTCCAGGAGCAACCGCACGATGGCCCTGCGGGTGTGGCCATCCGACCCGGCCACCAGAGCTGCACTGTGGGCAGCACTGAACTCCGGTTGGATTTTCACAACACCAGTGTGACGCAATTCCGGGCATCGGTCTAGCAAGGATGCCCTGGCTAGGGGGTTGCGCTGGTCACACCCGAGCGACGCGACGGCACCGCGTGGTGTGCCGCTACGCTGCTCTGATGGCAGCCCGCCACCACACGCTGAGCTCATCGATCGCCAGCTTGCACGGCGACGAGCAGGCGGTGGGCTCGCCGCTGAACGCCGCCGAACTCACCGCACTGGCACGAACTCGCCTGTTCGGGGCCACCGGAACCGTCCTGATGAGCATCGGCGCGCTGGGTGCCGGCGCCAGGCCAGTAGTCCAGGACCCCACGTTCGGAGTGCGGTTACTCAACCTTCCGTCGCGAATACAGACGGTGTCATTGACCATGACGACCACCGGTGCGGTCATGATGGCGCTGGCTTGGCTGATGCTCGGCCGGTTCGCGCTGGGCAAGCGGCGGATGTCGCGCGGGGAACTGGACCGCACGCTGGTGTTGTGGATGCTGCCGCTGCTGATCGCACCACCGATGTACAGCAAGGACGTCTACTCCTACCTGGCCCAAAGCCAGATCTCGAGGGACGGGCTGGACCCCTACCGGGTGGGACCGGCATCGGGTCTGGGACTGGACCACGTCTTCACGCTGTCGGTCCCCAGCTTGTGGCGGGAAACGCCGGCACCCTACGGCCCCCTGTTCTTGTGGATCGGCCGCGGAATCTCGGATTTGACCGGCGAGAACATCGTCGCCGCGGTGCTCTTCCACCGACTGGTGGTGTTGATCGGCGTGGCGTTGATCGTGTGGGCAACCCCACGCCTGGCCCAACGCTGCGGGGTGGCCGAGGTCAGCGCGCTATGGCTGGGCGCGGCCAATCCGCTGCTGTTCATGCACCTGGTTGCCGGCATCCACAACGAGGCACTGATGCTCGGACTGATGCTGACCGGCGCCGAGTTCGCGCTGCGAGGTCTTGACGCGCCGCGGCTCATACCGCTTTCCGGGCGGCCCCGTCCGGCGCCCAGGCGCGCCAGTAGCGCGGAGCGCAGCCGAGCAATCAAGGCTCGTGCCGCCGCCTGGGAACCGCTGGGCATGCTGGCGGGCGGGGCGATCCTGATCGCGCTGTCGTCGCAGGTGAAGTTGCCGTCGCTGCTGGCGCTGGGCTTTATCACGATGGCATTGGCGTACCGCTATGGCGGCACGATCAAGGCGCTGCTGGTGTGCGGCAGCGCGATGTCCGCGCTGGCGCTGTCGGTGATGGCCGTGGTCGGCTGGGCCAGCGGGCTGGGGTTCGGCTGGATGTTCACCCTGGGAACCGCCAACGTGGTGCGCAGCTGGATGTCGCCGCCAACGCTGCTGGCGCTGGGCACCGGGCAGGTCGGGATCCTGCTGCGCCTGGGTGATCACACCACCGCGGTGCTGTCGCTGACCCGCGCCATGGGCGTCTTGATCATCATGGTGATGGTCAGCTGGCTGCTGCTCGCCGTGTTCCGCGGCCGCCTGCACCCGATCGGAGGGCTTGGCGTCGCGCTGGGCCTCACGGTGCTGTTGTTTCCGGTTGTGCAGCCCTGGTATCTGCTCTGGGCGATCATTCCGATGGCCGCCTGGGCCACCCGCACCGGATTCCGGGTGGCAACCATCATCATCACCCTCATCGCCGGCATCTTCGGCCCTACCGCCAATGGCGATCGGTTCGCGCTATTCCAAATCGTTGATGCCACCCTGGCCAGCGCGATCATCGTGTTGGTGCTGATGGCCCTCACCTACCACCGGTTGCCTTGGAGGGCGCTGCCGGTCGAGTCGCCCCCTCCGGCCGAGGTGACCCAACCGGCGGAAGCGAGTCAGCAGGCCGAACCAAACCAACAGGGCGAATCGAATCAGCCGGAGACCGCGGACCCGGCCGCCAAGCCTCCGGCGACCCGGCGACCGACGTCGACAACCGACGCCTACGCTGACTCGACGTGAGCTCGGACCCCAAATACCCCGCAGCAGGCCGGGGCACCGAAATCGTGGTGAGGCTGCGCGGGGTCGGCAAACAGTACGGCTCTGTGACGGCGGTCTCCAACCTCGATTTGGAGGTGCGCACCGCAGAGGTGATGGCCCTGCTGGGGCCTAACGGAGCCGGGAAGACCACAACCGTCGAGATGTGTGAGGGCTTCGTGCGCCCGGACGCCGGCAGCATCGAGGTGCTGGGGCTGGACCCGATCGCCGATAACGCACGCCTGCGGCCCCGCATCGGTGTGATGCTGCAGGGCGGGGGCGGCTATCCGGCAGCACGCGCCGGCGAGATGCTCGACCTGGTCGCTTCCTACGCCGCCGACACGCTAGACCCACGCTGGTTGTTGGACACCCTCGGACTGACCGATGCGGCACGGACCACCTACCGGCGCCTGTCCGGGGGACAACAGCAGCGCCTCGCCCTGGCCTGCGCCCTGGTGGGGCGTCCCGAGCTGGTGTTTCTGGACGAGCCCACCGCAGGGATGGACGCTCATGCCCGCCTGTTGGTGTGGGAATTGATCGACGCCCTGCGCCGCGACGGGGTGACGGTGGTGCTGACCACCCACCAACTCAAGGAGGCCGAGGAGCTCGCCGACCGGCTGGTCATCATCGATCATGGCGTCACGGTGGCTGAGGGAACCCCGAGCGAATTGATGCGCAGCGGCGCCAAAGACCAATTGAGATTCACCGCGCCACCGCGGCTTGACCTGTCGTTGTTGGTGTCGGCGCTGCCGGAGGATTACCGGGTCACCGAGGTGACTCCGGGCGAATACCTGGTCGAAGGCAGCGTCGATCCGCAGGTGCTGGCGGCGGTCACGGCGTGGTGCGCGCGCATCGACGTCCTGGCCACCGACATGCGGGTCGAGCAACGCAGCCTCGAGGACGTGTTCCTCGATCTCACCGGTAGGAAGTTGCGATCGTGACGCAGACCAACGGCGAAGGCACCTTTCCCGTAGGCACCTTCACCCCGGACCCGCGGCCGAGTGCCGTGCCCCGGATGCTGGCCGCTCAGTTCGGTCTGGAGCTGAAGCTGCTGCTGCGCAACGGTGAGCAGCTGCTACTGACCATGTTCATCCCGATCACCCTGCTGATTGGTCTGACACTGCTGCCCCTCGGCTCTTTCGGCCAGCACCGAGCCGCCACCTTTGTGCCGGTGATCATGGCGCTGGCCGTGATCTCCACCGCATTCACCGGGCAGGCCATCGCGGTGGCATTCGACCGCCGATACGGGGCACTCAAACGGCTCGGAGCAACCCCGCTGCCCGTCTGGGGGATCATCGCCGGCAAGTCGCTGGCCGTCGTCGCCGTGGTGTTCCTGCAGGCAATCGCGCTGGGCGCCATCGGCTTCGCCCTGGGCTGGCGCCCGGCGCTGGCCGCGCTGGCGCTGGGTGGCGCGGTGATTGCCCTGGGTACCGCCGGTTTCGCGGCTCTCGGCCTGCTGCTCGGCGGCACGTTACGGGCCGAGATCGTGCTGGCGGTCGCCAACCTGATGTGGTTCGTGTTCGCCGGCTTCGGCGCGCTGACGGTCGAAACCGATGTGATTCCCACCGCGGTCAAGTGGGCGGCGCGGCTCACTCCGTCGGGTGCGCTCACCGAGGCGCTGTCGCGGGCGATGGTCCTGTCGGTGGACTGGTTCGGCGTGGTTGTGCTGGCCGTGTGGGGAACGCTGGCGGCGCTGGCGGCGCGGCGCTGGTTCCGCTTCACCTGATACCCGTTCTACTGCGTGACGTAGTTGTCGCTACGATCGGGCGGTGGCCCTCGGACGAGTCTTGCTACGGTTGGTTGACCTGCTCCCCGACCCGAGCCTGCGCGTTCAGCGGATCATCGCCGCGGCCGTCATCCTGACCCAGGGCGGCATCGCCGTCACCGGCGCAATCGTCCGCGTCACGGCCTCGGGCCTGGGTTGTCCGACCTGGCCACAGTGTTTTCCCGGCAGCTTCACCCCGGTGGCGGTCGCCGAGGTGCCCCGAATCCATCAGGCCGTCGAGTTCGGGAATCGGATGATCACCTTCGCGGTGGTCATCACCGCGGCGCTGGCCGTGTTGGCCGTCACCCGGGCACGGCGGCGCACCGAGGTGCTGGTCTATGCGTGGCTGATGCCGGCCTCCACGGTGGTGCAGGCCGTGATCGGTGGCATCACGGTGCGCACCGGGCTGCTGTGGTGGACGGTAGCCATCCATCTGCTGGCATCGATGACGATGGTCTGGTTGTCGGTGTTGCTCTATGCCAAAGTCGGCCAGCCCGACGAAGGCGTTGCGCACGAACTGGTGGTCAGGCCGCTGCGCGCCCTCGCCGTGCTCAGCGCGGTGAATCTGGCCGCGGTCCTGGTAACGGGCACGTTGGTGACGGCGGCCGGCCCGCATGCGGGCGACAAGAGCCCCAGCCGGACGGTGCCGCGACTGAAAATCGAGATCACCGATCTGGTGCACCTGCACTCATCGCTGCTGGTTTCCTACCTCGCGTTGCTGGTCGGGCTGGGGTTCGGGCTCCTGGCCGTCGGCGCCACCCACGCGATCCTGCGGCGGCTGACCGTCCTGGTGGTGTTGGTTTTCGCCCAAGCCGGTGTGGGCACCGTGCAGTACTACACGGGAGTGCCCGCCGCTCTGGTTGCCGTCCACGTGGCGGGGGCCGCGGCCTGTACCGCAGCGACCGCGGCGCTATGGGCGTCGATGCGAGAACGGACCCAGGCCGAGGCCTCCCAGGGCTGACTGGACGCTCAGCGCGAGCTCACGCTGGGCCCGGTCTCGGGTGGCTGTGTCCAAGCGCCGCCAGCCCAACGACGGGTCGATCAATTGCAGTTCCAGTAGCCGAGTACCGACCAGGTGGGCCCGGACGCAGAGCAGCTCCCCCGCCTGCACGCCGGCCGCGGCGGCCGCGGCCCGCAACGCCGCAGCACCGATATCCCAGATCTCGAAGTCCGGCTCGCCCTGACGTAGCGCGTTTTCCTGGGTGGTGAACGCGTGCGAGGGCCGCCCACCCACAAAAATCAGCACCGCCTCGGGAACCGGATCACCGACGTGCACCAGCGCCGATTGTCCTGCCGCGTGGAGTTCATCGACATATTCCGCGGCCTTGGCGTGATCACTGAAACGCCGCGTGCCGGTGCCTACGCCGGGGCCGATGAACACCTGAGGTGCTGGCAGCGACCGCAACCGCTCCCCCGGCCGGCACATCTGGCTGGGTAGCGTCGGCACGCCCCTGTTCGCCAGGTCGTCCAAGTAGCGCCGGTGTGCATTCCAGGCCACCACCGCGGGCGGGTTGAGCAGATTGCGGACGCCGCCGGTCCAGGCCACAAACTCGTCGAGCCGACGGGCGTAGTCGCGGGTGGCCCGCAGGATCACCAGGTCCGCGCCACTGATGTCGGGATCGTCCCACGACAACCAATGCGCGTGCAGACCGCGGCGGCGCAGGGCCGCAACCAGCCCGGCGTCGTCGCCATCACCGGCTGGTTGGTGCGGCCAACCCGCCAAGACGACGCGCGGATGGAAGACGTCCGGCCGGGCCAACTTCATGGTCGGGCATGATAGCGGCGTGCACGCAATTGAAGTCAGCCAAACAGGCGGTCCCGAAGTCCTCAGCTACGTCGAGCGGCCGCAACCCGAGCCCGGTCATGGCGAGCTGGTGATCAAGGCCGAGGCGATCGGTGTCAACTTCATCGACACCTACTTCCGGTCGGGAAGTTATCCACGGGAGCTCCCGTTCGTCATCGGCTCGGAGGTATGCGGAACCGTGGTAGCCCTCGGCCCGGGCGCCACGGCGGCCGATGCCGGCGGGATTGCTGTGGGCGACCGCGTGGTCAGCGCCTCCGCGAACGGCGGCTACGCCGAATTCTGCACTGCACCGGCGGCTCTGACCGCCAAGGTGCCCGACGGTGTCAGCGCCGAAGTGGCCGCATCGGCACTGCTGAAGGGCCTCACCGCGCACTATCTCCTGAAGTCGGTGTACCCGGTTGCCGACGGCGACGCCATCTTGGTGCATGCCGGCGCCGGCGGCGTCGGGCTGATTCTGACGCAATGGGCTACTCACCTGGGGGCACGGGTGATCAGCACCGTCTCAACTCCGGAAAAGGCCAAGCTCTCCAGGGATGCCGGCGCGGCCGAAGTGCTGGACTACCCTACCGACGCTTGGCAGTTCGGCGGACAGGTGCGCGCCCTGACTGATGGTGCCGGTGTGGCCGCCGTCTACGACGGAGTCGGGGCAACGACGTTCGACGCCAGCCTGGCCAGCCTGGCCGTACGCGGGACGCTCGCATTGTTCGGCGCCGCCAGTGGTCCCGTTCCTCCAGTCGAACCGCAACGGCTCAATGCGGCCGGCTCGGTGTATCTCACCCGTCCGTCGCTGTTCCACTTCATCCGCACCGCCGAGGAATTCAGCTGGCGGGCCAGCGAACTTTTCGACGCGATCAGCAGCGGGGTAATCACCATCGAGGTTGGCGGGCGGTATCGGCTGGCCGATGCGATGAAGGCCCATCAAGATCTGGAAGCCCGCAAGACTATTGGGTCGGTCGTGTTGTTGCCCTAGCCATTTCGGGGCAACTCGGGCAGCAACTGCCGAAGCGCCGGACGCCCCCAGACTCAGGGCCGCTGTTCCGGCGGGGTGCGGTCGTCTGGTTTGCCTGCCCCACTCGCGGCGGGATTGCCGGGTTGCTTGCTGCGCCACTGCAAAACCTCGAGAGCGACGGCAACGCGAACCGTGGTGTCCTCGAGAGGCTTGGGAAGCAGGCGCTGCGCGGTTTCGAGTCGGTGCATCAACGTGTTGCGATGGGTGTACAGCAGCCGCGCGGCACGAGATGCATTGCACTGTTGGCTGATAAAGGTCAGCAGGGTGTGTTGCAGAGCCGGGGAGGCTTCCTCGAAGTCGCCGAGCGTGTTCTTGATGAATTCATCCGCACCGTCCGGGTTCTCGGTGAGCAGGGCAATCATCTCGACGTCGCCGAAGAAGGCAACTTGCTGGGGTGAGCGCAGCCGGATCAACATGCGTGCGGCGGTAGGCGCATCGCGGCGGCTACGACGGAACCCGTCAACTCCCGGTTCGGTGGTTCCGATGGCGATGCGCACGTGCGGCAATTCGCGCATCACCTGACGAATCTGACTGCAGTCGAAGACATCTACGTCACGCACCCAGACCCAGCGTGTCGTGGCGGCAGACATGATGGCCAGCGAGCTTGCGCACCCGACGGCATTGCAGAACGCGTCCACGGCTCGGTCCAGGTCGCGGTGGTCACCGTTGGGGCGGTCACTCCAAATGATGGCGGCGGTATGCGACCGATCCAGGGGGTAACCCAACCAGGATTCGGCGGAATCGCGGCTGATGGGTGCGCCATTGAGAAGCAGCTCGACAATGCGGCGGCGCTCGGCGCAGATATTGCGCGACAGCTCGTGGTGCTCGAGCTCCATTTGCGCGGCGATGCCCGCAAGCGTGGTGTCGATGAACGCCGCCGCCGACCGAAACGGCACATCGAGCAGTTCGCGCAGCTCCTGGGGGTCGGTGGTGAGGCCGAACACAATGTCGGTCCACCGCTGCCAAGCCACGTTTTGCCCGACGCGGTAGACATCGAGAGCCAGCGTGTCAAGGCCGAGGCGTACCAAATCCCTGGCCATCCGCAGCGGCTCGGCACCCAGGTTCGCCGGTACCGGGTCGCCCGGATTTCGCAGGTTGGACGCCGCGAAGTGGCGTAGGTTGGCGCGATTCGCCCGGCTGATGACGGTCGCCAAATCCGGGTTCTCGGCGATTGGCGGCGCTGCGGCCAGCATCGCACGGTCGAATTCTTCGAGCCATTGTTGACTGGGGTTGAGCGCAACCCGCGCCGCTTCACGGATCAGGTCACGCACCCGCGGCGATAACTCGCGTGACTTCACAGGACGATATTAAGTCACTTGGGCCAAATTCATCGGCTCTTTGTACTGCATAGAGCAGCTCGCGGGACACCGGCGCGACGGCGCCAGTGGAACAACGAGTTACGGCGCTGCCGGGGTTGACGGCCCGCTAGCTGAATCGAACGGTGCTTCCCGGCAACAGCCGCTCCACCCGTCCATGGCATTCCACTTCGACCGGCGGCACATCACGCGGCTCGACGCTGATCTCCGCACCCTTCCCACTTACCCTCAGATGTAGGTGGTTACCACGGTAGTGAATCGGAAATCCAAGTGCACCAAAGTATTCCGGCCAGTGCGGGGACAACACAATGCGATCGGCACGGATCTCCAGTCCGGTGAAGCAGCGTTGCACGAAGTCCACGCTGCCGGCCATCGCGGCCAGGTGGACGCCCTCCGCGGTGGTGCCGCCCTGGATGTCGGCAACGTCGGACTCGAGCACCTGCTGAAAGAACTCTAGGGCGCGATCCCGATTGGCGCGGGCCAGCACCCATCCGTGAACCGCGGCGCTCAGCGTCGACCCATGGGAAGTACGCGCCATGTAATAGTCCACCATCTCCGGGATCTGGTCCCGTTCCATGTGGTAGCCGAGCCGGTCCAGCAACTCCCCCAGTTCGTCCGCGGACAACAGATAGAGCAGCATCAGCGCGTCGGCCTGCTTGGACGCCCGATAGCGATTGACATCGTCGTCCTCGGCTTCAAGGATGCGGTCGAGCCGCTGGATGTTGCCGTATCGCTGCCGGTAGGCGTCCCAATCCAGTTCCGCCAACTGCTCATATCCGTCAAACTGGCTGATCACGCCGTCGTGGAACGGGACGAACATGCGCCGGCTCACGTGGTCCCACTGCGCCAGCTCCTCTTCGGTCAGTGCCAGCTTTTCGTACAAATCCAACCGGTTCGGCAGCGGCATCAACAGCAGCGCGTCGATCGCCCGCAGGATCACCCAGGCCGCCATCACATTGGTGTACGCGTTGTCGTCCACGCCGTCGTAGGGCCGGTCGGGGTAACCGGAATGGAATTCATCGGGTCCGATGACGCCCTTGATGTGGTACCGATCGCGCTCGGCGTCATAGGTCGCCCTACTCACCCAGAATCGGGCTATCTCGGCCATCATCTCGGTCCCGTAATCGATCATGAACGCGAGATCGCCGGTGACTTGGTAGAACTGCCAGACGTTGTATGCGACGGCGATGCCGATATGGTGCGCACGGTGGCTGGCATCGGGTATCCATCGGCCCGACCGCGGGTTCAGGTGCTGCTCGGGGCTTTCCTCTCGCCCGTCGCTGCCGGACTGCCACGGATACATCGCACCGCGGTAGCCGGCCAGTTTGGCCGCGCGCTGGGCCTCGAGCAGGCGCCGATAGCGATACAGCAGCAGCGATCGGGTCACCGCGGGAAGGCGCAGGTTCAGCACCGGGAAGATGAACAGCTCGTCCCAGAAAATGTGTCCCCGGTAGGCCTCACCGTGCAGCCCGCGGGCTGGGACTCCGACATCGAGATCCGCACTGTTGTAGGACACCGTCTGCAGCAGGTGCAGCAGGTGCAGGCGCAATACGCGCAGTTCTTCGGTGTGGTTGGAGAATTCGATCGACAACCGTTCCCATAGATGCGACCAGGCAATCCGGTGGGCGTCACAAATCTCGGCAAACCGTCCCTGGCGACCGAGTCGGCGCTCGGCTCCGATGGCCGGGTGTGAGGTGGCCACATCAAGCCCGCTCACCAAGGTGACGATCTTCTCCACGGTCAACGGCTGGCCCAGTTTGGCCTCGGTGAAGATCTCGTGGCCGATTTCGAATTCCTCGTCGAGCAACCGGTACGTTGCCGCGACCGGCTCGTCCGCGCGCCACAGGCTGGTCCTGGCCGCCACCGCGACCGGGATCTTCGACTGCGTGGTCTCCACGGCCATCGACACCGAATTCTCAGACAGCACAGCCTTTTGCAGACCCTGCAGATGATTGCTGGCCAGATTTCGGTACCGCTCCACCCCGGAATTGCGGACGTTGCCGTCGATGGTGGACCGGATTTCGATCGTCCCCGACCAGTCGTGGCCGACGATGGTGGTTTGCAGCGCCGCCACATGCGCCTGGTTCATCGAAACGAAGCGGTGCTGGGTTACCGAACTGGTGCGCCCGGCGTCGTCACGGAAGGTCAACTCCCGGGTCAGCACCGCACCGCGCAGGTCAAGCGTCTGACGGTAGGACAACAACGTCACCGCGTCGACGTCAAACCAGTCGCCGCCGTCGATCCGGAAGGTCAGTGGCAGCCAGTTGGGCAGGTTCACCAGGCTTTCGTGAGCTGTCCTGGTACCCCCGATCAGGTCGTCCAGCCGGTTGAACACGCCGCCGGCATATGTTCCCGGATAGTGGACCTGCCCCGCCTTCGATTCGGGTGCGGCACCGCGGGTGGCGAAGTAACCGTTGCCGACGGTGCACAGCGCTTCGCGCAGCTTCTCGTTGGGCGGATCGTAGCCTTCGAATGTGAAAGTCCAACCGCGCGACTGCGTCTCGTGCGCATGCGCCAGCCACCCGGCGCCGCGTCGAACGAAGTCACGGACTTCGTTTGGGTTGCGCAGCGTGAAGTTGGCGGCGGTGGGTCGGTCACCGTCCTCGTCGTGACGGACCACGATCCCCACGCCGCTGAACCGCAGCGCATCGAACGCGTCCTCATCGGTGAGGTCATCACCCACGTACATCGGCAGCACCCGCGAGTCTTCGAAGATGAGCGAGCGAATCCAGGCCAGCGCGGCACCCTTGTCCCAGTCGATGTCGGGTCGCAGCTCGACGACCTTGCGGCCACTGGTCACCCGAAGGCCATATCCGCGGCGGTATCGGTGGGTGGTCGCGATCACCTGGGCCACGTGCTCACGGGCGACATTGCGATAGTGCACCGCGACGCCAAAACGCTTGTGTTCGACACTCACGCCCGGGATCTGGGCCAGCTCGTGACGAAGGTCCTTGGCCGCACTCGCCAGCACGTCAACCGCGGCGGCGGCCGCCTCATGCTGGTGGTGAGTACCGTCAGGCGCGATCAGCTCGAAGCCGTGGCTGCCCGCGTACCAGATGCCCGGTACCCCTACCCGGTCGCGGATGTCGGTCAAATCGCGGCCGGACAGAATCGCGACCGGGCATTGGGTCGACAAGTGCGCCAGCGCCTCGGCGGCGCCATCGACCAGGGTGGCGGCATCGGGCTCCGACACGATTTCGGACAGCGTGCCGTCGTAGTCCATACAGACGAACAATTGCCGACCGGCGACCATCCCGATCACCTGACCGTAGGAATCCAGCGCGTTGGGGCACTGAGATAGGCGTTCGTCGCCGGTACGCACGGTGACTTCGGCAAGATCGGCAGCGACGACGTCCGCGCCGCGGCGCAGGAGTTCCTCGGCCCGCCCGTCCCGGTCAAATCCGATGACGAAGGCGAAGCCGCACTCGCGGGCAGCCTCCACCCCGCCATCCATGCCGGCCACGACTGCCAACCGTTGGACAGCGGCCCCCAACTTGGCGGCGGCAGCCGAGAGGCCGACGCAGTAGGGCTTCGCCCGCGAGGCTTGTGGCGGTGCACTGACTTGCCCTGGCTCGGACAACCCTGCCGCATCGAGCACTCGCACGCTCTCATCCGCGGGCGAATAGACGGCGGTTCCCACTCCGACCTGCCAGAGCTTTCGGGCCAGTGCGACGGTCGGCTCCCAGATCGACTGTTCGTGTCCGTCCCCGTCGAGGACGAAGATCACTCCATCGTGGCGACGCGGATCGATCGTGAACGACTTCATCTTGGCGATCCCCTAGCCCAAATGTGTTGTCGCCCCATGGTCGCGCGCACCCGCAGCGAAATGAACGTCTTCGCACCCATCGGAGCACTTCGGCCAAGGATTGGTGACAAAAGTCCCGGCCGCTGACCCCATCCTGCTGGGCGCACAGCGCTACCCGACCAGGGCTCCGGCGTTGTTGATTAGCAGGCTTGTGAGCTGGGGAATTGTGGATTGAGGAGGTCTAGGCGGCGGTTGGCGGTCAAAGCGGTGATCCGGCAGGCTTCGGCGATGTTGTCGGCGCCGTTGAGGCGGTGCAGATTGATCGCGGTGTTGCGTAGCGTTGCTAGGACCTGTGCGCCGTTTCCGGTATGTGCCCTTTGACGGTCTTCGTCGAAGGTGACGTCGCGTATCCAGTGCAGGCTGTTCTCGATTCCCCAGTGTTGACGCATCCAGGTCATGATCGCGGTAGGGCGGGCGTGCTCGAACGGCAGGCTGCAGATGGCATAGACCACCTCCACGCTGCGCTGGTCGGTGGCGGTGATCAAGCGTTCACGAGTGATCCGGATGATTTGTTTTGCGTAGGGGAAGCCGATTCCTCGTGCAGCGGTGATGATTTGCAGGGTGCGGGTCTCGACACGGCCGTGGCCGCGGGAGTCGTCGGTAGCGGCTGCGGGCACCTCGGCCCAGGGCAGCGCGGTGATACGCGCAAGTATTTTGGCTTGGTTGGACTTGACGATCATCAGGTAGTGCGACTTCAAGGTGGCGCAGATCAACTTCGCGGTGACGACCTGGGTATGCATCGCATCCACGGTGACCAGCCACCGCAAGCTACCCGGCAGCAGCGTGAGCAGGGCACGTACGCAGGGAATTTCATTGCTTTTCTCGGCGACAGCGAGTTGACCGAGCACCAATCGGGCACGGTGGGCGAACACCGACACGAGATGCGTGGCTGTCGCTTTGGCGCGTAAAGCACCACGCAGCATCTTGCCGTCCAACGCGATCGGCACCAATCCGCTGGGGTCGCTGCTGGCCACGTGTGCAGTGAAGTAACTGCCCATCCTGGCGTTGAGGTCGGCGGGGTCTAGCCGAGACAAAACAGCGCGGAAGGTCTTCTCACTGGGCCGCCGGAACCGGACCCCTAATTGGGCCAACACATCATCGGGAGCGGTGGCCGCCCATGTGGCAAAACCAGCATAGCCGCGCATCCCCGCGGCAGTGGCCAGAACCGCGATCGCCAACAAAGCCATCAGCGAATACCTCCGACCGCGTGGGCCCCTCGGGTCTGGCACCGAGGCCAACACATCGAGAAACTCCGATCCGATGAGCTCGCTGCGCCCACCAGGACTCCAGCGGTCGAACACCTCTGGAACCGACGACACAGGCAATACTGAAACGGTAGGCACGGGCAACTCCAGACCAACGACGAACAGTAACCAACTCGATCGTTCTCCAGATAGCCCGTGCCTACACTCCGGCCCCAATAGCGCGGCACCAAAGATCATCAACCCAGCTCACAAGCCTGCTAATCAACAACGCCGGAGCCCTGAGCGTCACACCAACTTTTTTGAGTTGGGTATGTAATTCACCCAGGGCCGCTTCTTGGCATCCCGGCTGTTCAGGTGACCCGTAGTAATAAAACACCCACCATGGGCTCTGCGGCCAGGGGCGCAACCCGATGTGTCCACCCGCAAGGCCAAGGTGTTGAGAGCCGAGCGACACGTAACCGGACGCGTCGGGAAGACCATCGCCGTCAGCGATTGTCGCGTAGTAGTCGGCGTAGCGGATCTCGCGCTTGACCTGTGCACCGGTGTTCGTGATCGCGTTGTTGAGGGCACTGCTTGCGCCGCTCGCATCGAGCAGATCGAACGCGTCATCCAACGGGGTTGCCAGCAGGACCGCATCGAAAGTCCCGAGTTCGCGCCCGTCGCCGGCGTAGATCCAGAGTCCGTCCTGCTTGCGCGCGACCCGGCTGACCGGAACTTCAGTGCGGACATGGCAATCCTTGGCCATCGCGGTCGCCAGCGACTGGGCGCCCAGAGTGAAACTCAGCCGCTCGGCGCCGCCCTGCAATTTCTGCATGAGAAGGGAGCGAATGCCGTGGCGGGGAGTGCACAACCGAAAATAAATAAAATAGAGTGCAGCAACTTCGCTATATGGCCCGTATCCCATATCTACAACCAGGGCTCCGGCGTTGTTGATTAGCAGGCTTGTGAGCTGGGTTGATGATCTTTGGTGCCGCGCTATTGGGGCCGGAGTGTAGGCACGGGCTATCTGGAGAACGATCGAGTTGGTTACTGTTCGTCGTTGGTCTGGAGTTGCTCGTGCCTACCGTTTCAGTATTGCCTGTGTCGTCGGTTCCAGAGGTGTTCGACCGCTGGAGTCCTGGTGAGCGCAGCGAGCTCATCGGATCGGAGTTTCTCGATGTGTTGGCCTCGGTGCCAGACCCGAGGGACCCACGCGGTCGGAGGTATTCGCTGATGGCTTTGTTGGCGATCGCGGTTCTGGCCACTGCCGCGGGGATGCGCGGCTATGCTGGTTTTGCCACATGGGCGGCCACCGCTCCCGATGATGTGTTGGCCCAATTAGGGGTCGGGTTCCGGCGGCCCAGTGAGAAGACCTTCCGCGCTGTTTTGTCTCGGCTAGACCCCGCCGACCTCAACGCCAGGATGGGCAGTTACTTCACTGCACACGTGGCCAGCAGCGACCCCAGTGGATTGGTGCCGATCGCGTTGGACGGCAAGATGCTGCGTGGTGCTTTACGCGCCAAAGCGACAGCCACGCATCTCGTGTCGGTGTTCGCCCACCGTGCCCGATTGGTGCTCGGTCAACTCGCTGTCGCCGAGAAAAGCAATGAAATTCCCTGCGTACGTGCCCTGCTCACGCTGCTGCCGGGTAGCTTGCGGTGGCTGGTCACCGTGGATGCGATGCATACCCAGGTCGTCACCGCGAAGTTGATCTGCGCCACCTTGAAGTCGCACTACCTGATGATCGTCAAGTCCAACCAAGCCAAAATACTTGCGCGTATCACCGCGCTGCCCTGGGCCGAGGTGCCCGCAGCCGCTACCGACGACTCCCGCGGCCACGGCCGTGTCGAGACCCGCACCCTGCAAATCATCACCGCTGCACGAGGAATCGGCTTCCCCTACGCAAAACAAATCATCCGGATCACTCGTGAACGCTTGATCACCGCCACCGACCAGCGCAGCGTGGAGGTGGTCTATGCCATCTGCAGCCTGCCGTTCGAGCACGCCCGCCCTACCGCGATCATGACCTGGATGCGTCAACACTGGGGAATCGAGAACAGCCTGCACTGGATACGCGACGTCACCTTCGACGAAGACCGTCAAAGGGCACATACCGGAAACGGCGCACAGGTCCTAGCAACGCTACGCAACACCGCGATCAATCTGCACCGCCTCAACGGCGCCGACAACATCGCCGAAGCCTGCCGGATCACCGCTTTGACCGCCAACCGCCGCCTAGACCTCCTCAATCCACAATTCCCCAGCTCACAAGCCTGCTAATCAACAACGCCGGAGCCCTGGTGTGACGCTGAAGACCACCGTTCTGACGAAGGCATGGCCGAAGTTTTTCCCCCATGTGTCGCAAACCGCGATCGCGAACGGCTTCTACGACGATCTGGAGTCGCTGCAAGGCCAGGGTGACATTTTCTACCTCGGCGGCGCCCTGGGTTTCGAGAGTCTCGAGCACACGATCACCTATAGCTACGGGCTGGTCGACCAGCATTTCCCGGCAATCCGCTCGGGCAGCTAGCGATCGATCACCGAAAGGCAGCGGGAAATACCGGTTGAGATTAACCACGCCGGGCCGGTGCCACCGGTGCGCTGCACGGTTAGCCGAGCAGCGTCGGCAGCCCGATCGCCGAGTCGACGGCCAGCGCGCAGAACACCAACGCCAGGTAGTTGTTGGATTGCAGGAACAACCGCAGCGGCTTGACCGCCTCGCCGGCGCGCACTCCGGCGTAGAGCTGATGCGCCATGGCCAAGAACCACGCCCCCGCCACCGCGGCAACCGCCGCGTAAAGCCACCCAGCCGCCGGCGTCAGCGCCAACGTTGCCAACACGGTCAACCAGGTATAGATCAGGATCTGCTTGGTTACCTGACGTTCGGTCGCCACGGCCGGCAGCATCGGCACGCCGGCCTCTTTGTAGTCGTCCTTGTACCGCATCGCCAACGCCCAGGTATGCGGCGGCGTCCAGAAGAAGATGATCGCGAACATCGCCAGCGCCGGCCAGGCGAGGGTGCCCGTGACCGCGGACCAACCGATCATCACCGGCATGCACCCGGCGGCCCCGCCCCACACCACGTTTTGCGACGTGCGGCGCTTGAGCAACAGCGTGTAGATGAACACGTAGAACGCCACGGTGGCCAGGGCCAACAGCCCGGACAACAGATTGGCACTCAACCACAGCCAGAAGAACGAAATCACGGTCAGCGCCAAACCGAAGATCAGCGCGCTTCTGGTCGGCACCGCGGCTCGTGCGAGCGGGCGGCGCGCCGTGCGCTTCATCACCTTGTCGATATCGGCGTCGGCCACACAGTTGAGCGTGTTGGCGCCGGCGGCAGCCATCATGCCGCCGATCAGCGTGTTCGCGATGATCAACGGATGAACGGCACCGCGGTCGGCCAGCAGCATCGCCGGGATCGCGGTAACCAACAACAGTTCGATGACCCGCGACTTGGTCAACGCCAGATAGGCCAGCACCGTACCGAGCACGCGGCTCCTCCACGTGCCGGTACCCGGCTCGCTACGCTGCCGGGCGGTGCCAGCTACCTGGCCCGGCGCGACGCGCCCGTGAACGCTCACGCAATAACTCCTCGAGGATTCGCAGCCGCGCACAGCTTCTACTACGCACGATGGTAGACGGCACCACCACAGCAGCACTGCCGCAGGGTCGATTCACAGTAATTTCCCCGCCAGAACGGCACTGTCTGTAACGCCGGTGTGGCCGGCAGGATATTTTCACTGTGCTTATCCGAGCTTTTCCCGACAGGACCGATGGGTACTCCAGATCGAGGCCTGCAACCACCTGCAATCCCACACTAGGGTGGGGTTGATCAGTTTGATGACCCTGAGAACTGAGGACTGTATTTGTGACCACTCTCGAAGAGATCTCTGCGCTCACCCAACCGCGCCATCCCGACGACTGGACCGAGATCGATTCGGCTGCGGTTGACACGGCCCGAGTGCTGGCAGCCGACGCCGTGCAAAAGGCCGGCAATGGACACCCGGGAACGGCGATGAGCCTGGCCCCGCTGGCCTACACGTTGTTTCAGCGCGCGATGCGCCACGACCCCAGCGACACCACTTGGTTGGGCCGGGACCGGTTCGTCCTGTCCTGCGGACACAGCAGCCTGACCCTCTACATACAGCTCTACCTGGGCGGCTTCGGGCTTGAATTGTCCGACATCGAGTCGCTGCGCACCTGGGGGTCCAAGACTCCCGGGCATCCCGAGTTCCGCCACACCGCCGGGGTGGAGATCACCACGGGTCCGCTGGGCCAGGGCCTGGCTTCAGCGGTGGGCATGGCTATGGCGGCACGCTATGAGCGTGGCCTGTTCGACCCCGACGCCGAACCCGGAACCAGCCCCTTCGACCATCACATTTACGTGATCGCCTCCGACGGTGACATCGAAGAGGGAGTCACCTCCGAGGCGTCGTCTCTTGCGGCCGTTCAACAGCTGGGCAACCTCATCGTCTTCTACGACCACAACAAGATCTCGATCGAGGACGACACCAACATCGCGCTGTGCGAAGACACCGCTGCTCGCTACCGCGCCTACGGCTGGCACGTGCAAGAGGTGGAGGGCGGCGAGAACGTCACCGGCATCGAGGAGGCGATCGCCAACGCGAAGGCGGTCACCGATCGGCCCTCGTTCGTCTCGCTGCGCACCATCATCGGCTACCCGGCGCCGAACATGATGAACACGGGCAAGGTGCATGGTGCGGCGCTTGGTGACGAGGAAGTGGCGGCCGTCAAGACAGTCCTCGGATTCGATCCCAACAAGGCGTTCGAAGTGCGCGAAGACGTCATCACGCACACCCGCGGGTTGGTGGCGCGCGGCAAGGAGGCGCACGAAAGCTGGCAGGCCGACTTTGAGGCCTGGGCGCAGCGGGAACCGCAGCGCAAGGCCTTGCTGGACCGTCTGGCGGCCCAGCAGCTGCCCGACGGCTGGGATGCCGACATGCCGCGCTGGGAGCCCGGTTCCAAAGCACTGGCCACGCGGGCAGCGTCCGGACAGGTGCTGGCCGCGATCGGCCCCAAACTCCCCGAGTTGTGGGGCGGTTCGGCTGACCTTGCCGGCAGCAACAACACCACCATCAAGGGCGCGGACTCATTCGGCCCGCCAGCGATCTCTACCGATAACTACACCGCGCACTGGTACGGCCGCACGCTGCACTTCGGTGTTCGCGAGCACGCGATGGGCGCCATCCTCTCCGGGATCGCGCTGCACGGACCCACCCGCGCCTACGGTGGCACGTTCCTGCAGTTCTCCGATTACATGCGCCCGGCAGTGCGGCTGGCGGCACTGATGGACATCGACCCCATTTACGTCTGGACCCACGATTCGATCGGACTGGGTGAAGACGGCCCGACCCACCAGCCGATCGAGCACCTTTCGGCGTTGCGCGCGATCCCCCGGCTCGCGGTGGTGCGCCCGGCCGACGCCAATGAGACGGCGTACGCCTGGAGCACGATCCTGGCCCGGGGCGCCACCAGCGGTCCGGTCGGGC
Organism: Mycobacterium ulcerans subsp. shinshuense; assembly: GCF_002355775.1. Classification (NCBI taxonomy): domain Bacteria; kingdom Bacillati; phylum Actinomycetota; class Actinomycetes; order Mycobacteriales; family Mycobacteriaceae; genus Mycobacterium; species Mycobacterium ulcerans. Next base: position 3,393,205 of record NZ_AP017624.1, read on the forward strand.
TGATCCTGACCCGGCAGGGAGTGCCGGTGCTAGCGGGCACCAACGCCGAGGGCGTTGCCCGCGGTGGCTACGTGCTCAGCGATGGCGCCGATGGTGACTCGTCCGAAGACCCCGACGTCGTTTTGATCGCCACCGGTTCCGAGGTGCAGCTTGCGGTCGAAGCACGGAAGTTGTTGGCGGATAACGACATCATCGCGCGAGTGGTATCGATGCCGTGCGTGGAGTGGTTTGAGTCCCAGCCTGAGGAATACCGCGACAGTGTGTTGCCGCCGTCGGTTTCGGCCCGGGTGGCCGTCGAGGCCGGCATCGCACAGTGCTGGCACAAGCTGGTCGGTGACACCGGCAAGATCGTTTCGATCGAGCACTACGGAGAGTCCGCCGACTACAAGACATTGTTCCGCGAGTACAGCTTTACCGCCGAAGCTGTTGCCGCTGCCGCGGAACGAGCATTGGAAAATTGAGAAAGGGTGGTTCAGATGGCCAGTCAGAACCCAAACCTCGCCGCACTCAGTGCCGCGGGCGTATCAGTGTGGCTCGATGACTTGTCCCGCGACCGGTTGCGCTCAGGCAACCTGCAAGAGCTGATCGACACCAAGAGTGTCGTCGGCGTGACCACCAACCCGTCCATCTTCCAGAAGGCGTTGTCGGAAGGCCACGACTACGGCGCCCAGGTTGCCGAGCTCGCCGAACGCGGCGCCGATGTCGACGCCACCATCCGCACCGTCACCACCGACGACGTGCGCAACGCCTGCGATGTGCTGGCCCCCCGGTGGGAGGCCTCCGGGGGGGTCGACGGGCGGGTGTCGATCGAGGTCGACCCGCGGCTGGCGCATGAGACCGACAAGACAATCCAGCAGGCTGTCGAGCTGTGGAAGATTGTCGACCGGCCCAACTTGCTCATCAAGATCCCGGCGACCAAGGCCGGCTTGCCGGCTATTGCCGCCGTTCTGGCCGAAGGTATCTCGGTCAACGTCACGCTCATCTTCTCCGTCGACCGCCACCGCGGGGTGATGGATGCCTACTTGACCGGTATGGAGAAGGCCGCCCAAGCCGGACACGATCTATCCAAGATTCATTCGGTGGCATCGTTTTTCGTCTCCCGCGTGGATACCGAAATCGATAACCGACTGGAACAGATCGGCTCCGCGGAGGCTCTCGCGTTGCGCGGTCAGGCCGGTGTCGCCAACGCCCGACTCGCCTACGCGGCCTATCAAGAGGTGTTCGAAGGCGATGCGCGCTACCAAGCGCTCAAGGAACCTGGTGCCCGGGTGCAGCGCCCCCTGTGGGCGTCCACGGGCGTGAAGAACCCCGACTACTCCGACACCCTCTACGTCACCGAGTTGGTTGCACCGCACACGGTCAACACGATGCCGGAGAAGACCCTCGACGCTGTCGCCGATCACGGTGTGGTCAAGGGAGACTCGATCACTGGCACTTCCGGCGATGCCCAACAGGTATTCGACAAGCTCGAGGCGATCGGCATCGATCTGTCCGACGTGTTTGACGTGCTGGAGAGCGAAGGCGTGGAGAAGTTCGAGGCGTCGTGGAAAGAGCTGCTTGATGCAACGCAGGCGCAGCTCGACGCGCTCGCCAAATGAGCCCGCCTCACTCTGAGTCCGGGGTCGCGCAGTGGCAGAACCCATTGCGCGACAAGCTGGATAAGCGTCTGCCTCGCATCGCCGGTTCTTGCGGCATGGTGATTTTCGGTGTTACCGGCGACCTGGCCCGCAAGAAGGTGATGCCGGCCATCTACGATCTGGCCAACCGCGGGCTGCTACCACCCACGTTTGCACTGGTCGGCTTCGCCCGCCGGGACTGGGATACCGAAGATTTCGGCCAGGTGGTCTACCAAGCGGTCAAGGAGCACTGCCGAACCCCGTTCCGGCAGGCGAACTGGGACCGGCTGGCCGAGGGATTCCGTTTCGTCTCGGGATCTTTCGACGACGACGAAGCGTTCGGCCGGTTGGCCGAGACATTGGAGAAGCTCGACACCGAGCGCGGCACCGGCGGCAATCATGCCTTTTACCTCGCGATTCCGCCCAAGTCCTTTCCCGTGGTCTGCGGCCAACTGCACAAATCCGGGCTGGCGCGCCCGCAGGGCGACAGGTGGAGCCGGGTCGTCATCGAAAAGCCGTTCGGCCACGATCTGCAAAGCGCGCGCGACCTGAACAGGGCGGTCAATGCGGTGTTCCCGGAGGAATCGGTCTTCCGCATCGACCACTACCTGGGCAAGGAGACGGTTCAGAACATCTTGGCGCTGCGGTTCGCCAACCAGCTGTTTGATCCGATCTAGAACGCGCACTACGTCGACCACGTGCAAATCACCATGGCCGAGGACATCGGACTGGGCGGACGCGCCGGTTATTACGACGGCATCGGCGCGGCCCGCGATGTCATTCAGAACCACCTGATGCAGTTGTTGGCGCTGACCGCAATGGAAGAACCGGTCAGCTTCAATCCGACCGCCCTGCAGACCGAGAAAATCAAGGTGCTCTCCGCCACTCAACTTGCCGAGCCGCTCGACGAGACCACCAGCCGCGGCCAGTACACGGCCGGTTGGCAGGGCGGCGAGAAAGTGGTCGGGTTGCTCGACGAGGAGGGGTTTTCCAAGACCTCGACCACCGAGACCTTCGCGGCCATCACGCTCGAGGTGAACAGTCGCCGCTGGGCCGGCGTTCCGTTCTATCTTCGCACCGGAAAACGGCTGGGCCGCAGGGTAACCGAGATCGCACTGGTGTTCAAGCAGGCTCCGCACCTTCCGTTCGATGCCACCATGACCGATGAGTTGGGCACCAACGCGCTGGTGATCCGCGTTCAGCCGGATGAGGGAATGACGCTGCGGTTCGGTTCGAAGGTGCCGGGCAGCGCGATGGAAGTCCGCGACGTCAACATGGACTTCTCGTATGGCTCAGCGTTCGCCGAGGACTCGCCGGAGGCCTATGAACGGTTGATCCTTGATGTGCTGCTCGGCGAACCGTCCCTTTTCCCGGTCAACGCGGAAGTCGAATTGGCTTGGGAGATCCTGGATCCGGCGCTGGATAATTGGGCGTCCAGCGGCAAGCCCGACCCCTACGAAGCCGGCACCTGGGGCCCGGAATCGGCATTCGAGATGCTGCGACGCACCGGCCGGGAATGGCGACGGCCGTGATCCCCGCCAGCGACGATGCAGAGCGAAGCGATGAGAAGGAGCGGCGCAGATGATCGTCGACCTGCCCGACACCACCACCACCGCGGTCAACAAGAAGCTCGATGAGCTTCGCGAAAAGATCGGTGCCGTCACGATGGGGCGGGTCTTGACGCTGATCATCGTGCCGGACAGCGAGACCATGGTCGAGGAGTCCATCGACGCGGCCAACGATGCCAGCCATGAACATCCCAGTCGCATCATCGTGACGATGAGGGGCGACCCATACGCCGACGAACCGCGTCTGGACGCACAATTGCGCGCGGGTGGGGACGCCGGGTCCGGCGAGGTCGTGGTGCTGCGGCTATCCGGGCCGCTGGCCGGCCATGCCGAAAGCGTCGTCACCCCGTTCCTGCTGCCCGACATCCCGGTGGTTGCCTGGTGGCCTGACATCGCCCCGGCCGTGCCCGCGCAAGATCCACTGGGCAAGTTGGCGATTCGGCGCATCACCGATGCGACCAACGGGATCGACCCACTGTCGCCGATCAAGAGCCGGTTGCCCGGATACACCGCGGGCGACACCGATCTGGCCTGGAGTCGGATCACCTATTGGCGGGCGCTGTTGACCTCGGCCGTCGATCAGCCGCCGCACGAGCCGATCGTGTCCGCGCTGGTTTCCGGATTGCGGACCGAGCCGGCGCTCGACATCCTGGCCGGCTGGCTGGCCAGCCGGATCGACGGTCCGGTGCGCCGCGCGGTGGGCGAGCTCCGAGTGGAGTTGGAGCGCCCCAGCGAAAACATCGTGCTCGGCCGGCCGCAAGAAGGGATCACCGCAACCCTGAGCCGCACCGCCAAGCCCGATGCCCTGGTTCCGTTGGCGCGCAGGGTCGTCGGGGAATGTCTGGCCGAAGATCTGCGCCGGCTCGACGCCGACGAGATCTACTTCGCCGCCCTGGAGGGCATCAAGAAAGTGCAATACGTGTGAGCCTGGACGTCGAGATCTTCCCTGACAGCGACATGCTGATCGGAGCCGCTGGACAACGCCTGATCCAGACCATCGGCAGCGCGGTGGCCGAGCGTGGACAAGCCCTGATCGTGCTGACCGGCGGCGGCAACGGTATTGGGCTGCTGCGGTATCTGGGCAGTCAAGGCCCGCAGATCGACTGGTCCAAGGTTCATCTGTTCTGGGGCGACGACCGCTACGTTCCCGAGGATGACGACGAGCGCAACGACAAGCAGGCGCGCGAGGCATTGCTCGATCACGTTGACATACCGGCGAGCCAGGTGCACCCGATGGCCGCCAGCGACGGCGAGTTCGGCGCCGACCTGGACGCCGCGGCCCTGGCCTACGAACAGGTACTGGCGGCCAGTGCAGTCCCCGGAAACCGGGCGCCGGACTTCGATGTGCACCTTTTGGGCATGGGGCCAGAGGGCCATATCAATTCGCTTTTCCCGGGCACTCAGGCCGTGCGTGAGACCACCCGTCTGGTGGTCCCGGTCGGCGACTCCCCCAAACCACCGCCACAACGAATCACCCTGACGCTTCCGGCAATTCAGCGTTCACGCGAAGTCTGGTTGATGGTTTCCGGTGGGACCAAAGCGGAGGCGATGGCCGCTGCCATCGGCGGTGCGGACCCGGTGTTGTTGCCGGCGGCGGGTGCCATCGGGCGCGAAAGCACGCGCTGGCTGCTGGACCGCGATGCCGCGGCCAGGCTGCCTGGCTGACATCAGGGCTGTCGCCGCACGGTGAGTTATCCCTTGTCAAGGGGTGATAATGACCGTTATGGCAGATAGAGGCGGCCGCCCGACGCCAGCTCGACAGCGGATGAAGACCCTGACCCAGGCGGCGTTGAACGCCGACAAGACGGTGGAACAGGTCGAAGACGTACTCGACGGATTGGGTAAGACCATGAACGAGCTGAACAGCGCGTTGTCGGCCCTCAACGCCACGGTCGAACGCCTGGAGGGCGGCCTGGATCACCTGGAGGGCACGCTGTCCAGCCTGGACGAGCTGGCCAAGCGCCTCATCGTGCTGGTGGAACCGGTGGAGGCCATCGTCGATCGGATCGACTACATCGTCAGCCTGGGGGAAACGGTGATGTCCCCGCTGTCGATCACCGAGCACACCGTTCGTGGATTCCTGGACAAGCTGCGGAATAGAACAGCGTACTAGAACGCCCGTCCAGGTTTGGGCCGTTCCGGCAAATTAGTGCGGACCGGTCACGCCAATTCGGCATTTGGCCGGGAAAAACTGCATACACTGCGGCGATGTCGGCAGTACTAGTGGTGGCCCCGGAGGCGTTGAGCGCGGCGGCAGCGAACATAGCGGGAATCGGTTCGTCACTGGGTGCGGCCAATGCGGCCGCGGTGACCCCGACCACCACGGTGCTGGCCGCTGGCACCGACGAGGTCTCGGGGGCCATCGCAACCCTGTTCTGCGGCTACGCCCGCGACTACCAAAACCTCAGCACCCAGCTGGCCGACTTTCACCAGCAGTTCCTGCAGGCCCTCACCGGCAGCGCAAACTCCTACACGGCCGCCGAAGCCGCCAACACCAACCCACTACAAGCCCTCGAACAGCAACTACTCGCCGCGATCAACGCACCCACCCAAACCCTGCTGGGCCGCCCCCTGATCGCCAACGGCGCCAACGGGGCGCCCGGCCAAAACGGCGCCGACGGCGGACTGCTGTGGGGCACCGGCGGCACCGGCGACGCCACCCACCCGGCCGGCGGCAACGGCGGCAACGCCGGACTGATCGGCAACGGCGGCGCCGGCGGCACCGGCTACAGCCCGGCCACCGGCACCGGCGCCGGCGGCGGAGCGGGCGGCAGCGGCGGACGCGGCGGCTTCTTTTTCGGCGATGGCGGCGCCGGCGGTTCGGGCGGCTTCGGGGGTAGCGGCGCTGCGGCACCCGGGACTGGCACCGCCGGCACGGGGGGCGCGGGCGGCGACGGCGGAGCCGGCGGCTCCGCGGGCATGTGGGGCACCGGTGGCGCCGGCGGACAGGGCGGATACGGCGGCGACGGCGGAGCCGGCAAAGACGGTCCACTCCAAAGCAACGGCGGTAACGCCGGCCACGGTGGCGACGGGGCGGCGGGTGGAGAGGGCGGTTGGTTCTCCGGCGACGGTGGTGCGGGTGGCAGCGGCGGCCACGGCGGTCATGGCGGCAAAGGCGGTGCTGAAGGATCCGGATTCGGTAGCGGAGGTAGCGGCGGCGACGGCGGCGATGGCGGGGTCGCGGCCATGGGCGGGTCGGGCGGTTGGTTCTCCGGCAATGGCGGGGCCGGGGGCTCCGGCGGTAGCGGAGGCGACGCCGGCAACGGCGGCAACGGCAGTGGCCCCAGCACCGGCGGGGACGGAGGCGACGGGGGCAACGGCGCAGCGGGCGGTGTGGGCGCGACGCTGATCGGCAAGGGCGCAGCGGGCGGTGCCGGTGGCGGCGGCGGCACTGGCGGTGCCGGCGGCCATGGTGGCGACGGCGCCATGGGCGGCGCCGCGCAGCTGATCGGGGACGGCGGCAACGGCGGGGCCGGTGGCAGCGGGACACCCGACGGGTCCGGGGGCGCCGGTGGCACGGCCGGACGTCTGGCCGGTGCGGCCGGAACACACGGGTAGGTGTCGGTCGTGCTAGTGGTGGCCCCGGAGGCGTTGAGCGCGGCGGCAGCGAACATAGCGGGAATCGGTTCGTGACTGGGTGCGGCCAACGCGGCCGCGGCGACCCCGACCACCACGGTGCCGGCCGCCGGCACCGATGAGATCTCGACGACCATCGCAACCCTGTGATGCGGCTACGCCCGCGACTACCAAAACCTCAGCACCCAGCTGGCCAGCTTTCACCACCAGTTCCTGCAGGCCCTCACCGGCAGCGCAAACTCCTACACGGCCGCCGAAGCCGCCAACGCCAACCCACTACAAGCCCTCGAACAGCAACTACTCGCCGCGATCAACGCACCCACCCAAACCCTGCTGGGCCGCCCCCTGATCGGCAACGGCGCCAACGGGGCGCCCGGCCAAAACGGCGCCGACGGCGGACTGCTGTGGGGCACCGGCGGCACCGGCGACGCCACCCACCCGGCCGGCGGCAACGGCGGCAACGCCGGACTGATCGGCAACGGCGGCGTCGGCGGCACCGGCTACAGCCCGGCCACCGGCACCGGCGCCGGCGGCGGAGCGGGCGGCAGCGGCGGACGCGGCGGCTTCTTTTTCGGCAGTGGCGGCGCCGGCGGGGACGGCGGTGCCGGCGCTGGCGGCACCAGCCCTGGGGGCCAAAGCGCCGGCGCGGGTGGCAACGGCGGCAGCGGCGGTGCAACGGGGCTGTGCGGCACTGGCGGCGCCGGCGGCTCCGGTGGCGTCGGCGGCAAAGGCGGGTCGTCAGGCGCTACCGCTAGCCTCGGCGGGATCGGAGGCAGCGGCGGCGCCGGTGGTGACGGCGGGTGGATGTACGGCGACGGTGGGGCGGGCGGCGCTGGCGGCAAAGGCGGCACGGGCGGTCAGGGCTTGGGCATCGGCGGCATCGGCGGCGACGGCGGCGGCGGGGGCGATGGAGGCGCGGGCGGCAATGGCGGCTGGGTGGTCGGCAACGGCGGCATTGCCGGCGCGGGCGGCCACGGCGGCACTGCGGGCTCCGGAGGCCAGTCCAGCGGCAACGCCGACGGCGGTGACGGCGGCAACGGCGGAGCCGGCGGCACCGGCGGACGGCTGCTCGGCAGTGCCGGTGACGGCGGCGGCGGCGGAGATGGCGGCTTGTCCGTTGGCCCCCACAGCGGCCGCGGCGCGGGTGGCGGTGGCGGTGGCGGCGGTAGCGCGCTGCTGATCGGGAACGGGGGCAATGGCGGGGCCGGTGGCACCGGCTTACCGGAGGGAACCGGCGGCAACGGCGGCACCGGCGGACTGCTCTTCGGCACACCCGGGATGCACGGGTAGCCGTCCAGGGCGGCCAGCCGCGATCAGCCGCTGTTTCTTAGCGCGCTGGCCAGCCCGTTCATCGTCAGCAGAATGCCGCGCTGCACGGATTCGTCGTCCTCACCGCTGCGGTAACGGCGGAGCAGTTCGACTTGAAGGTGGTTGAGCGGTTCCAAGTAGGGGAACCGGTTGAACACCGAGCGCGCCAGGGCCGGGTTGTCGGCAAGTAGGTCGTCTTGTCCGGTGATCCGCTTGTACATGGCGATGGTGCGGTGGTGCTCGTCGGCGATTTTGTCGAACACCCGGCGCCGCAGCGTTTCGTCGGCCACCAGTTCGGAGTAGCGGGCCGCCAGTTCCAGGTCGCTCTTGGCCATCACCTGCGCCATGTTGGACAGCACGCTGCGGAAAAACGACCACCGCTGATACAGGTCGTGCAGCACCTGCAGCCGGTCGGCCTCACTTTCGGGACCCGCCGCTAGCCATTGCTCGAATGCCGAGCCGGTGCCGTACCAGCCGGGAAGCATCACCCGCGACTGGCTCCAAGCCAGCACCCACGGGATGGCCCGCAGGTCGGCGATGGAAGCGGTGGGTTTGCGCGAGGTCGGCCGGCTGCCGATGTTCAGCGCCCCGATTTCGCTGACTGGGGTGGAAGCCTTGAAGTACTCGACGAAACCCGGTGTCTCGTGCACCAATTCGGCGTAGGCACGTTGCGCCAATGCCGCCACCTCGTCGAGCACCGCATAGGCCGGCGCCGCCGTATCGCCCAACCCCTCGACGTCCAGCAGCGTCGACTCCAGGGTGGCGGCCAGCAGGCTCTCCAGATTGCGTCGGGCCATCTGCGGTTCGGCGTACTTGGCGGCGATCACTTCACCCTGTTCGGTGAGCCGCAACGATCCGCTTACCGCACCCGGCGGCTGCGCCAGGATGGCCTGGTAGCTGGGTCCGCCACCGCGGCCGACCGTGCCGCCACGGCCATGGAAGAGCCGCAGCCGGATTCCGGTCTTGCGCGCCGTCTCCACCAGCGCGAGTTCGGCTCGATACACCGCCCAGTTGGCGGCCAGATACCCGCCGTCCTTGTTCGAGTCCGAGTAGCCGAGCATCACCTCCTGGCAACCACCCCGGGCCGTCACCAAAGCGCGATAGAGCGGAAGATCCAACATCGCTTGCAGAATGGCCGCCCCGTTGTGCAGGTCCTCGATCGTCTCGAACAGCGGCGAGATACCCACCGGGCAATAGGGTTCCGACTCGGAAGCGTCCAGTAGGCCGACCTCTTTGAGCAGGACCGCGGCTTCCAGCATGTCCGATACCGACCGGCACATCGAGATGATGTAGTTGGGCACCGCGGCGGGACCAAAGGTCCAGACGGCGTGGGCGGCGGCCGCCAGAACGCCCAGTTCGCTGCGAGCCAAATCGGAAAGCTGCGCGCCATCGCGGATCAGCGGCCGGCGGGTGCTCAGTTCGGCCGCCAACAGCTCGACCCGCTCCGCTTCGGCCAGCGAGGTGTAGTCCGGGTGCACGCCCGCCCACGCGAGCAGCTCTCCGACCACCTGCTCGTGGACGTCGGAGTTCTGTCGCATGTCCAGGCCGGAGAGATGAAATCCGAAGACCCGCACCGCTTCACGCAGCCGGGCCAGCCGGTCGTCGGCCAACAACCCGGCGCCGTGGTTATGCAGTGAGGCATCGATGGTGTCCAGATCGGCCCGCAGTTCGGCCGCGGTGGCATATGGCGGCAACCCCAACTCCAGCGTGTGCTGCGGTTGCTGGTCCAGGATTTCGGCCGCGGTGGCGCTGAGCCGGCCGCGCACGACCTGCAAGGCGCGCCGGTACGGCTCGTCGGGGCGGGCACCCGCCGGACAGGCATCGGCCAGCGTGGCCAATTCGGGGGTGACGGTGATCAGTCGCGCCGACATCGAAAGCTCCTGCGCAAGTGCCGTCAGTTCGGCCAGGTAGTGCGCCAGCGCGGTGAAAGCGGCACTGCCGGTGGCCAGCCGAACCACCTCGGCGGTGACGTTCGGGTTTCCGTCCCGGTCCCCGCCGATCCACGAGCCCGGCCGCAAAATGGGTTCGGAAAGCAGGTCGGCATCGGGCCAGCGGGCTCGCAACGCATCCCGCACCTCGGCATTCACCTGCGGAATCACCTCGAAGAGCGCCGCCGGGTAGTACCGCAACCCGACCTCGATCTCGTCGGAGATCTGTAACCGAAACAGCCGGATCAGCGCGGTCTGCCACAACCTCAAGACCTGCCGACGCAATTCGACTTCGATGCCGCGCCCGTCGTCGGTTTCGGTGTGGCCTTCCGCGTGCAACCGCATCAACTGGGTGATCCGGTGCTGGGTCTCGAAAATGGTGCGCCGCCGGGTCTCGGTCGGATGGGCGGTGATGACCGGAGACACTAGTGCGCCCTTCAGCGCTTCGGCGATGGTTGCCGAATCCAACTGGGCCGCGTCAAGTTTCATGTACGTGGCGGCCAGACTGCTGTCCTGCGGCGGCTCACCGGCGGCGACGTGAATGCTGCGACGGCGCTCCCGGTGGATGTCTTCGGCCACATTGGCCAGCAACGCGAAGTGACTGAACGCACGGATGATCGGGATGGCGTGGTGGATGTCGATGCCCTCGAACATGCGCGCCATCTCGGCACGGTCGATCTCGGAGTGCCGCACCCGAAAGGCCTCCACCCGCGCCCGCTCCACCAACTCGAAGACCTCGTCACCGTTTTGCTCACGGACGGTATCCCCGAGGATGGCGCCCAGCAGTCTGATGTCGGCTCGCATTGGTTCGGTAGCCCCGCGGCCAATCCGGGTCCGGTGGACGTCGCCAATGGGCTCGAGTGCGGTATCGGACACCTCAACCATGTGTCCCAGTATCAAGGACCAACTCGCCCGGCGCCTGTTGTCGATCGGTTGTTCGGTAGGCTGCTGGTCATGGAGTTGGCCCTGCAGATCACCTTGGTGATCACCAGTGTGCTGGTGGTGTTGCTGGTGCTGCTGCACCGCGCGAAGGGTGGCGGCCTGTCAACGCTGTTCGGCGGCGGTGTGCAGTCCTCGCTGTCCGGGTCCACCGTGGTGGAGAAGAATCTCGACCGGTTGACCCTGTTCATCACCGGGATCTGGCTGGTATCGATCGTCGGCGTGGCATTGCTGATCAAGTACCGCTGACGCGGCACACCTCGGTGAGCTATCCCCACCAACCGGCGCCGTACCCGCATGATCGCCCCCACATCAGGCTTATCCGCCCGCACCGCACGGCTACGTCCAGCCGAGCCCGGGTTCCGGCGGAATCGCGGTAACGACTCAGTACTTCCCGCTGGGTTCATGTTGGCGCTGTTCAAGCCCAAGATTTTCATCAATGGCTTCGAGGTACCGGTTGCCGGTTGGGATCGTACGGTCGTGCCCGTGCAACCGGGACGGCACCGGGTGCACGTGCATGTGCCCTACTGGTTGCCGTCGCAGATCGGGCCGGCGGACACCCTGGTGGATGTCTACCCTGGGCACTTGGCCGAATTGGAGTACACGGCGCCGGTTTGGGGGTACAGCGCCGGGTCGCTGGGCACCCCGCCGCAAAGCTACAACGGCGTCGGAATCACCATCGCCGTGCTCACGATCGTCGCGGCCTTGGTGTTCGTACTGCCGATCATCGTGGCGTTGTTTCTGGCCTGACTCAGCGGACCCGCAGCACTGCAGCCGCTGCAGTCAGCTGGCGACAATCCGGATCAGGACGTCGCGATTGATCCGAAGATGTTCGGAGATTAGCTGCGTCGAACGTTGCTCGTCGCGGTCTCGAAGCGCCTCATACATTGCTTTGTGCTCACCGAATGCCTTTGCCGCATCGGTCTTGTACTCGCCCTCGCTGGCCTCGAGAATGGCCAGCGCATAGAGCATCTCGGCCTCGATCGCCGCAAAAAAGCGATCCACGCGCGGGCTGTCGAGGAGGCCGATGATTGCCGCGTGGAAGTCAAGGTCAGACTTGACGATCAGCCCGGAATCGGTCCCCCGCGAGGCCTGCTCCAGCCGGCCAAGCGCCTCGGTCAGGCGGTGGAATCGGTACCCGGAATCCACCTCGCCTGCCCTACACCACCGTTTTGCGGCATCGAGTTCGAGGACCTCGCGCGACCGGTACATATCGGTGATGTCTTCAGCACTGAAGTCGACCACGGTCGAGCCCTTGTGCCGCTGATGGCGAACCAGCCCGTTGGACTCCAATACCCGAAGCGCATCTCGAACCGTGCGACGAGACACCTGATACCGGTCGGCAATCAATTCTTCGCGCAGCGGCGCACCGCGCTTTGCCTCGCCGGACAGGATCGACTCCTGGATCAGATCCGCGACCTGTTCGCCGATGGTGCCGCGCGCCGGTAACCGCCCGCACGTCTGATCTGGACTATCCGCCCTTGGGATCACCACCGCTTCTTCCTCGAGCATTCGTCGTTTCAAAACATTGTTACCACGACGGTTTACACCGCCAATGAGCACGCGCCCGGCGGCCGGCCGAAGTCTTCGGTTCGCGCTTACCGAGATCGGCGCGTATCGTCTACCGACGAATCGTATCATTGTGATATTGGTGATCAATCTTTCCTCGCAAATCTACACACCTCTAGGTGGGAGGCCAAGCATGCAAGACGGTTCGACGCAGTTGATCAGACCGGTGCCATCGTGAGTCAGCCCACAGGCGAACCACGGCTGCGCCGGCAGGGCTCCGGCGTTGTTGATTAGCAGGCTTGTGAGCTGGGTTGATGATCTTTGGTGCCGCGCTATTGGGGCCGGAGTGTAGGCACGGGCTATCTGGAGAACGATCGAGTTGGTTACTGTTCGTCGTTGGTCTGGAGTTGCCCGTGCCTACCGTTTCAGTATTGCCTGTGTCGTCGGTTCCAGAGGTGTTCGACCGCTGGAGTCCTGGTGAGCGCAGCGAGCTCATCGGATCGGAGTTTCTCGATGTGTTGGCCTCGGTGCCAGACCCGAGGGGCCCACGCGGTCGGAGGTATTCGCTGATGGCTTTGTTGGCGATCGCGGTTCTGGCCACTGCCGCGGGGATGCGCGGCTATGCTGGTTTTGCCACATGGGCGGCCACCGCTCCCGATGATGTGTTGGCCCAATTAGGGGTCCGGTTCCGGCGGCCCAGTGAGAAGACCTTCCGCGCTGTTTTGTCTCGGCTAGACCCCGCCGACCTCAACGCCAGGATGGGCAGTTACTTCACTGCACACGTGGCCAGCAGCGACCCCAGTGGATTGGTGCCGATCGCGTTGGACGGCAAGATGCTGCGTGGTGCTTTACGCGCCAAAGCGACAGCCACGCATCTCGTGTCGGTGTTCGCCCACCGTGCCCGATTGGTGCTCGGTCAACTCGCTGTCGCCGAGAAAAGCAATGAAATTCCCTGCGTACGTGCCCTGCTCACGCTGCTGCCGGGTAGCTTGCGGTGGCTGGTCACCGTGGATGCGATGCATACCCAGGTCGTCACCGCGAAGTTGATCTGCGCCACCTTGAAGTCGCACTACCTGATGATCGTCAAGTCCAACCAAGCCAAAATACTTGCGCGTATCACCGCGCTGCCCTGGGCCGAGGTGCCCGCAGCCGCTACCGACGACTCCCGCGGCCACGGCCGTGTCGAGACCCGCACCCTGCAAATCATCACCGCTGCACGAGGAATCGGCTTCCCCTACGCAAAACAAATCATCCGGATCACTCGTGAACGCTTGATCACCGCCACCGACCAGCGCAGCATGGAGGTGGTCTATGCCATCTGCAGCCTGCCGTTCGAGCACGCCCGCCCTACCGCGATCATGACCTGGATGCGTCAACACTGGGGAATCGAGAACAGCCTGCACTGGATACGCGACGTCACCTTCGACGAAGACCGTCAAAGGGCACATACCGGAAACGGCGCACAGGTCCTAGCAACGCTACGCAACACCGCGATCAATCTGCACCGCCTCAACGGCGCCGACAACATCGCCGAAGCCTGCCGGATCACCGCTTTGACCGCCAACCGCCGCCTAGACCTCCTCAATCCACAATTCCCCAGCTCACAAGCCTGCTAATCAACAACGCCGGAGTCCTGGCTGCGCCGGGCGTTGGGCGTGGCCGGGCTGGTTGCATTCGGCTTGGCCTACATCGACCCGCTCGCCATGTTCGACACATTCGGCGTCGTCAGCCAAACGACGCACGGCCACGTGCCGACCGCCTACGTCGTGACATTTGTTGCGATGCTGTTCACCGCCGCAAGCTACGCCGTGCTCGTCCAAGCCTACCCCAGCGCCGGGAGCGCCTACACTTTCGCGCGCCGCTCCTTCGGCGGCAACGTCGGCTTTCTGACCGGCTGGGCATTGATGCTCGACTACCTGCTGTTGCCCCTGGTAAACTACCTATTGATCGGGATCTACCTCAACGCGCAGTTCCCCGCCGTCCCGGCGCCCGTCTTCTGCTTGGCCGCAATCGCCTTGGTCACCACCGTCAACATTGTCGGCGTCGTCATCATGAACCGCCTCAACTTCGCGCTCGTCGGTTTGCAGCTGGCGTTCGTCCTGGTCTTCATCACGGTGTCGCTGCTGTACCTGCGCGACCACCCGGACGCGTCGCTGCTACAGCCGCTCTACAGCGCCGGATTCCGCGGCGGAGACATCCTCGGCGGGGCGGCCGTCGTCGCCTTGAGCTTCGTTGGGTTCGACGCGGTGTCAACGATGGCTGAGGAGGCACGCAACCCGCGCCGCACGGTTCCGCTGGCGATCATCCTCACGGTGCTCATCGGCGGTGCGACCTTCTTGTCAGTCTCCTACTGTGCCACCCTGGTCGAGCCGGACTACCGCGCAATCACCACGCCAAACTCGGCCGCATTGCAGATTGTCGTCTCCGCCGGCGGCCATTCGCTGCAAACATTTTTTATCATCGCCTACATGTGCGCCTGCAGCGCCGCCGCGCTGTCATCGCAAGTCAGCGTCACCCGCATCCTCTACGCCATGGGACGCGACGGTGTGTTGCCCCGTGCGGTGTTTGGCCGGATCAGCCGACGATTCCGCACCCCGATCGGAGCGGCGCTGGTCGTCTCGGCAGTCTCCACGCTGGCGCTGATCGCGGACCTCGAGACGATGGCGTCGATCGTCAGTTTCGGCGCATTGGCCGCCTTCACCCTGGTACATCTCGCGGTCACCAAACACTTCCTGATCGATCAGCGCCGGCGCGGCTGGCGAAGCTGGGCGCTGTACGCGGCTATGCCTGCCGTCGGTGTGGTCCTCACGGGCTGGCTTTGGACCAGCCTGTCCGTCGGTGCCTTTGCCATCGGGTTTGCCTGGCTCGGGATCGGAACCAGCTACCTGGCCGTACTGACGCGCGGATTTCGCAAGCCAGCACCGACGGTGGATTTCGACGCCGACGCCGCGCCCATCCAGACCGAAATTGATCTCACCAAAGAAGGGACCCTGCAGTGAAACCCGTGAAAGCCCCGACGGGCTTCGACTTCTTCGCGCACCCGGAACTGCCGGGGCCGCCGGTCAGCGAACGCGATGCCGAGAAGTTTGTCGTCGAGAACTACGAAATCAGCGCTTGCGCCAGGAGTCTGGGAAGCCAGCAGGACGCCAACTTCTTGATGACAGATCCCCACGGCAACACGGTCGGGGTGCTCAAGGTGGCCAACGCGGTGTTCAGCACCGAAGAGATCGACGCCCAGGTCGAAGCCGTTGAATGGGTGGCCGAACGCGACAGCGCACTACGACTCCCCCGCGCCATCCCGGACCGCCGGGGCCAGCGCCACGCTCCCATGTCGATCGGGCAGGAAATGCTGGGAGTGGCCCGCCTGCTGACCTTCCTACCGGGCGGCGCCATGTCGCAGTCCGGATACCTCGCACCGAAGATTCTCGCCGGGATGGGCAATGTGACGGGTCGTGTCAGCCGGGCGCTTGCCTCATTCGAGCATCCTGGGTTGGATCGCGTGCTGCAGTGGAATCCACGCTTCGCGAGCGAGTCCGTCGATGCCCTCATCGGGCATGTAGCCGAACCCGCGGAGGCGCACCGCCTAGCGGTCGCCACCGCCACGGCGGTCAACAGCCTGCAGCGCCTTGACCCACAACTGCCGCGACAGGCCGTTCATCTCGATATCGCCGACACCAACATGGTGGGGTCCCCGGGCAGCGACGGTCGCCACCACCCCGATGGCGTCATCGATTTCGGCGACCTGACCAAGACCTGGGCGATCGCCGAGCTTGCCACCACCGTGGCCTCCTGCCTGTACCACGCGGGCGCCGAGCCGGCCACCATTCTTCCGGTCGTCGCCGCCTTCCACGCCATTCGTCCCCTCAGCAGCGACGAGATCGAAGCGCTGTGGCCCATGGTGATCGCGCGGGCTGCCGTGCTACTGGTCAGCGACCTGCAACAGATCGCCATCGACCCCGGCAACGAATACGCCGCCAACACCGTCCAACGCGAACGGGTCATCCTCGACCAGGCTCTGCTGGTGCCGGCCCCGGTGATGACCGGCCTCATACGCGACCGGCTCGGCATCGCGCAACCGCAGCACCACCCGCTCCCCAAACCGCACCGACCGATCATCGATATCGACCCAAAGTCCATTGTGAGATTGGACTTTTCCGTGGAGTCCGACGCGGCGAACCGGGGCGCCTGGCTCGATGGCGCCCTCGCCCACGAGCTGGCAGACTCCGCACTTTCATCCAACGCACTCGCCGCAGCGACGCGCTACGCGGCCACCCGCGCGGATTACATCGCACCGTTGCACCCACGAAGCAGCCCCGCCATCGCCACCGGCATCGATTTCTGGCTGCGCGAAGACACGGAGCTCGTTGCCCCGTGGGCCGGAGACGTCGTCGCCAGCACCGGGGCCATCACCCTACGCACCGACTCCCATGAGCTGCAGCTCACCGGCGCACAGCCGGTGCCGACTAGCGGCCAGCGGGTCCAGGCGGGCCAGCCCTGGGCCAAAGCCCCCTTTGGCCAACGCATTCACCTCGCGCTACGCCCGACCGACGCGCCCACCGCGCCCCACACGGTACGTCCCGAGTACGCACCTGGCTGGTTGGCCGTCACCGAAGATCCGGCCGCGCTGCTGGGCTTGGAGCCAGCCCCCTCTGATGGGCTCGACGTGCTGGAACGGCGCGCCGCCACATTCGCCGAAGTGCAGGAGCACTATTACGACGACCCGCCTCAGATCGAACGAGGCTGGCGGCACTACTTGCTGTCCACGGCGGGGCGAAGCTATCTGGACATGGTCAACAACGTCACCGTTCTGGGACATGCCCACCCAGGTGTGGCCGCGGCGGCGGCGCGCCAACTGGAGCGACTCAACACCAACTCGCGATTCAACTACGCGGTGGTGGTCGAGTTCTGCGAACGACTTACCCAGCTGCTGCCGGATCCCCTCGACACCGTATTCCTGGTCAACTCCGGTTCGGAGGCCGGCGACCTCGCATTGCGGCTGGCGATGGCGGCCGCCGGCCGGCGCGATGTCGTCGCGGTCGGCGAGGCGTATCACGGCTGGACCTACGCCACCGACGCGGTATCCACGTCGACCGCGGACAACCCCAACGCGTTGAACACCCGCCCGGACTGGGTGCACACCGTGGAGTCCCCGAACAGTTTCCGCGGAAAGTACCGCGGTGCCGGGGCGTCCCAGTACGCCCACGACGCCGTCGCCGCCATCGAGGACCTGGTGCAGTCGGGCCGTGCGCCCGCGGCATTTATCGCCGAAACCGTCTATGGCAGCGCCGGAGGGATGGCACTTCCCGATGGATACCTGGACGCGGTATACACCGCCATTCGTGCCGCGGGCGGCCTGACCATCGCCGATGAGGTCCAGGTCGGGTACGGCAGGCTCGGCAAGTGGTTCTGGGGATTCGAGCAACAAGGCGTTGTGCCCGATATCGTGGCGATCGCCAAAGCGACGGGGAACGGTCATCCCGTCGGCGCCGTCATCACCAGCAAGGCCATCGCGCAGCGATTCCGTTCGCAGGGCTACTTCTTCTCGTCCACGGGTGGCAGCCCGCTGTCGAGCGCAATCGGGATCGCGGTACTCGACGCCCTGAAAAGCGAACGGCTACAACACTATGCCCTGGCCGTCGGCAGTCACCTAATCGCCCGGATACGCAAGCTGGCCACCAAACACCCGCTGATCGGTACCGTCCACGGTTTCGGCCTCTACATCGGCGTCGAGATGGTCCGCGACCGCAAGACACTGGAGCCAGCGGCCGAAGAGACCGCTGCCATCTGCGACCGGATGCTCGAACTCGGAGTCATCATCCAACCAACCGGCGAGCGGATGAACATTCTGAAGACCAAGCCACCGCTGTGCATCGACATGACCGCGGCGGACTACTTCGCCGATACGCTGGACCGAGTGCTCACCGAGGGTTGGTGAGCACTCGGTGAGCACTCGCGGGACCGCTCGCCGTGACTGCCCGGTTACGGCAGCGGTCCCCCGGCGGCGATGGCCGCCAGCGTCGCAAACTGTTCACCGTCCAACGACGCGCCACCCACCAGGCCACCGTCGACGTCCGCCTGCGCGATCAGTTCGCCGATGTTCTTCGCGTTGACCGAGCCGCCGTAGAGCACCCGAACCGCGTCAGCGATCTGCGGCGAGGCCAGCGAACCAAGCTCGCTGCGGATTGCCGCACAGACTTCCTGGGCGTCGGCTGCGCCGGCTACCCGCCCGGTGCCGATCGCCCAGACCGGCTCGTAGGCGATGACCACCTTGCTGATCTGCTCTGCTGAAAGCCCGGACAGCGAACCGCGCAGTTGTTCGACGTTGTGCGCCACGTGATTTCCCGCCTCACGCACATCGAGGTGCTCGCCGATGCAGACGATCGGAGTCAGGTCGTGCTTGAGCGCCGCGGCAGCCTTGGCGGCCACTAGAGCGTCGTCCTCGTTGTGGTAGGTGCGCCGTTCCGAATGCCCCACGACGACGAAGCTGCAGCCCAGTTTGGCCAGAAATGCCCCACTGATGTCACCGGTATAGGCACCGGAGTCGTGCTGGGACAGGTCTTGACCGCCATAGGTCAGGCGCAGCTTGTCACCGTCGACCAAGGTCTGTACAGTGCGCAAGTCGGTGAACGGCGGAATGACCGTCACATCGACTTTGTCGTAGTACTTGTCCGGCAACGAGAATGCGATCTTCTGCACCAGAGCGATCGCCTCGAAGTGATTGAGGTTCATCTTCCAGTTGCCGGCGATCAACGGCTTGCGGCTCACGCGGGTCCTCCGCCCTCGGTTTGGCCGTGCTGGGGTCTACCGAGCACCTCGATGCCGGGCAGCGTCTTGCCCTCCAGGTATTCCAGCGACGCGCCGCCGCCGGTGGAAATGTGCGAGAACGATCCCTCCGAAATGCCAAGCGCGCGAACCGCGGCGGCGGAGTCACCGCCGCCGACCACGCTGAACGCACCCTTGCCGGTCGCCGCGACAATCGCCTCGGCGATGCCCCTGGTGCCCGTCGCGTACGCCGGGAATTCGAATACGCCCATCGGACCATTCCAGAAGATGGTCTTGGCGTTGGACAGCAGCGCGGCGAACCTCTTGACCGATCCCGGCCCGATATCCAAGCCCATCGTGTCGGCCGGGATCGCATCCGCGGCAACGGTTTGAGGTGGTGAATCGGCGGCGAACTTCTCGGTCACCACCACGTCGACGGGTAGCCGCAGCACATCGTGGTAGGTGTCGAGCAGCCTTCGACAGGTGTCGATCATCTCTTTTTCCAGCAGCGACGTGCCGACCGAGTAACCTTGGGCGGCAAGGAATGTGAAACACATTCCGCCGCCGATCACGATGCTGTCGGCCTTGGTTGCCAGCGACTCGATGACACCGAGCTTGTCGGATACCTTCGACCCGCCCAGCACCACCGCGTACGGCCGCTCGGTCGAACTGGTCAACTGCTCGAGCACGCGGATTTCATCAGCCACCAGCCTGCCGGCATAGTGCGGCAGCAACGTGGCGACGTCATACACCGAAGCTTGCTTGCGGTGCACCACGCCAAAGCCATCCGAGACGAAAGCACCTCCCGGGCTGACCAGTTCGGCGAGCTGCTTGGCGAAAGCGAGGCGCTCGCCGTCGTCCTTGCTGGTTTCGCGCTTGTCGAAGCGGATGTTCTCCAGCAGCAGGACGTCGCCGTCGGTCAGCCCTTCGGCACGAGCGAGCGCATCGGTGCCGACGATGTCTCCGGCCAACTGCACGTGCCGGCCCAGTTGCTCGCCAAGAGCCGCGGCAACCGGCTCCAGAGACAGCTTCGGGTCGGGCCCATCCTTGGGACGACCCAAATGCGCTGCGACGACGACCTTGGCGCCGCCGTCGAGCAGCGCCTTCAACGTCGGTACCGACGCGGTGATACGGCCCGCGTCGGTAATGACACCGTTCTCGTCGAGCGGCACATTCAGATCGGAGCGCACCAGCACCCCGCGACCCGAAACACCTTCAGCGAGAAGGTCTTCAAGGGAATGGATGGTCACGGCTGCCGGAACCTAGAGGGACTTGCCGACCAGCGCGACCAGGTCGATGAGCCGGTTAGAGTAACCCCATTCGTTGTCGTACCAAGACACCACCTTGGCCTGGTCATCGATCACCTTGGTCAGCCCGGAATCGAAGATTGAGCTGTGCGGGTCGGTGACGATGTCGCTGGACACAATCGGGGCGTCGTAGTACTTCAGAATGCCCTTGAGTCTGCCCTCGGCCGCGGCTTTGAACGCCGCGTTGATCTCTTCGGCGGTCGCGGCCTTGGCCAATTCCGCGGCCAGGTCGGTCACCGAACCGGTCGGGATCGGCACCCGCAGCGCGTAACCGTCGAGCTTGCCCTTGAGCTCGGGCATCACCAGACCGATGGCTTTGGCGGCGCCGGTAGAAGTCGGCACGATGTTGAGCGCGGCGGCCCGGGCACGACGCAAGTCCTTGTGCGGCCCATCCTGCAGGTTCTGGTCCTGGGTGTAGGCGTGGATGGTGGTCATCAGGCCCTTGACGATGCCGAACTCGTCGTGCAGCACCTTGGCCAACGGCGCCAGGCAGTTCGTCGTGCACGACGCGTTGGAGATGATGTTCTGGCTGCCGTCGTACTTGTCGTCGTTGACCCCCAGCACGATGGTGAGGTCCGGGTCGGTCGCAGGCGCCGAGATGATCACCTTCTTCGCACCCGCGTCCAGGTGGCCCTTGGCCTTGGCGGCGTTGGTGAAAAGACCGGTGGACTCGACGACGACATCGACCCCCAGGTCGCCCCAGGGCATCGCCGCCGGGCCCTCCCGCACCTCGAGGGCCTTGATCTTCACACCGCCGACGACGATGGTGTCCTCGCCCTCGAGACTCACGTCCTGGGGCAACCGGCCCAGAATCGAGTCGAATTTGAGCAGCTGGGCCAGCGTCTGGTTGTCGGTGATGTCATTGACGGCGATCACCTCGATGTCCGCGCTGCCCTGCTGTTGTTGAGCCAATAAGGCCCGGTAAAAGTTGCGGCCGATTCGACCAAAGCCGTTGATACCTACCCGGACCGTCACTTGCCTCTCCCTGCCTTCCATGTCCGCCTAAAAGCGCCTTGCCCGTCAGCCTAGATCAGTGACACGCGTCACCGCCCTGCCGGTAACAACTGCCAGAACTCTGCGGCCGCGAAAGCCCAGGCGCGGCGCGGCGGGTTCGCCGGCCCCGGCGGACAGGGCCGGAAGGGGATTCGAGGGGAAACGTCACCATTTGGAAACGGCGCGGTGCGGCGCGGCGCGTGTATCGCGGCGGCCGCTAACAATTGTGCCGGTCGGCTAGACACGAGTGCAGTAGGACCATGCGGTGTTACTGCACCAATTGATTGCAGAAGTACCGGGCGCGAATAAAGAGGAGTCGGCGTTGATGACGATCTTTGATCGGTTCAACTTCAAGGTAGTTGCCTGCGCTGGGCTGTGCGGAGCCGCTATTGCGTTGAGCCCACAAGCGGCAGCTGTCCCGCTGAAAACCGACGGCTACGCGTGCATCCAAGGGATGGCGGGCGAAGGCGGAGCACCGGCGGCGGGCGGTCCGGCTGCGGCGGGCGGTCCAGCTGCGGCCGGCGGTCCGGCAGCGGCCGGCGCGACATGCGCGGCCAGCGCTCCCATCAATGACATGGCTGGTGTTCCGATGGCGGTGCCAGGGCCCATTCCGGTGCTTCCGGCTGGTGCGCCACTGATCGATCTCGGTGGGGCCGCGGCGGCCGCACCGGTGCCGATCCCGGCCGCCGCACCGGTACCCATCCCGGCCGGCGCACCCGTGCCCATCCCGGCCGGCGCACCCATCCCCATCCCGGCCGGCGCACCCATCCCCATCCCGGCCGGCGCACCCATCCCCATCCCGGCCGCCGCACCGGTACCCATCCCGGCCGGCGTTCCGCTGATCGCGCTCGGGCCGGTGCCCGCGGGCGTTCCGGCGGCCGGAGCTCCCATCATCGATATGTCGGGAACCGGCAAGGACGGGCCAATCGGTCCGGCGCCGGCCGGCGGACCTGTGGCGGGTCAGCCGGTTCAGCCCGGCCCGTCGGGTGCGGGAGCCGGCTGAGACAGCCTCAGCGCCGCTTACGCAACCCCTGCAACGCCGATTCCGCGGCGTGGTAGCCACACAGTCCGTGGATTCCGGCGCCCGGCGGGGCGGATTGGGAACACAGATAGACACCGGGTACCCCGATCGCATACGGATCGAGGGCTATCCGCGGCCGGAAAATGACCTGGAGCCCGTCATTGGCCCCGCCGATGATGTCACCGCCGATGAAGTTGCGGTTGTAGGCCTGTAGCTCGGCGGTCGACTTGCTGACGGTCGCGGTGATGCGATCGCGGAATCCGGGCGCGAATCGTTCTATCTGGTCGATGACGGCGGCAGTGGCGTCGCCGGCATAGCCGAACGGTACGTGTGCGTAGGCCCAGATCGGGTTGATGTTGCCCGCCGAACGCGACGGGTCGGCCAGGTATTGCTGCCCGATCAAGACGAACGGTCGTTGCACCATTCGACCTTGTGCGCGTTGGCGTTCGGTGTCCGCGATCTCGGCGAACGTGCCCCCGAGGTGGACGGTCCCGGCCCGCCGGCAGTCAGGATTGGTCCATGGAATGTCGCCTTCGATGGCGAAGTCGACCTTGAACGCCGACGATCCTTCCCGATAACGCCGGTAGGACCGCTTGATCCGCGCGGGCATCGCATCGCCGTACAGCGTCAGAACGTTGGCCGGGCTGAGGTCGAGCATGACGATGTCGGCATCGGGGATGTCACGGCGGCTGGTGACGGTTATCCCCGTGGCCACGACACCGCCGAGCGCGTCCAGGGCGGCTCCCAGTGCCGCGGTTATCGACCCGGAACCGCCTTGTGCGACGGGCCAGCCGTAGCGGTGGCCGCTGGCCAAGATCATCAACCCCAGCGACGCGGTCAGCGACCGGTCCAGCCGGGTGTAGACGTGCGCGGCAGCGCCTCCGAACAATGCGCGCGCCTGCTCGGTACGGAACCAGCGCGCCATCATGGTGGCGGGCAGCGCCGCCCGAGGCCCGAAGGCGGCCAGCCGAAGCGGGTGACGGGGAACGCCGAGCACCGGGCGGAGCAGGTCGCCCGCCAGTTCATCGAAACCGGCCGCCAGGTCCCCCACCGCACAGCGCCACCGTTTGCCGTCGGGCCCCATGCCCGCCGCCGTGCGTTCAATCGACTGGTGCAGCACCCCGGCCGTGCCGTCGTCGAGCGGATGTGCGCAGTCGACTTCGGGCCAATTCCACGTCAACCCGTAGCTTTGAAGGTCGATCTCATTCCAGAACGGTGAGCCGACACCCAGTGGGTGAAACGCTGAGCAGTGATCGTGGATCACCCCGGGCACGGTCAGCTCACCCGAACGCGCTCCCCCACCGATGGTGTCGTGCGCTTCAAGCACCTGCACCTCGACCCCGTGCTTGGCCAACTGGATCGCGGCGGCCAGGCCGTTGGGCCCGGCCCCGACAACGACTGCCTTGGTCATTGGGCGGCGCGTTGAGTCGTCACGTGTACCGGAAATTCGTCGCCGGGCTCGGGCCACGGCTGCCGGGCAAGCATGTCCTCGACTGTGACGTACCCGGCTTCGATCAATCCGGTCTTGGCGTCGACGATGCGGTACCACTGCTTTTGGATGTGGATCGGTTGACCTTCAAGGATGATGACGCGCAGGTCGCCGTCGGCGAGATTGCAGCGCCGCTGCACGGCCTGTACCAGCTGCTCATTGTGCAGGTGGCCCTCGCCGAAGTTCCAGCCGACCAACGGCCCGGCCACGATTTCGCCCTCACGGACCTTGTACTCGGCTTCGTTGCCGATCGCCCGGGGCAACAACCCGTTGAGCGCCCTGCCGTGGGTATGCATGGCCCGGAACGCGGCCGTCTTGTCGACCATGATTTCGGCCGTGTTCGCGTCGTAGAGCTTGGCCAACTGGTTGACCACCAGCGCGGAGCTCTTGACGACGCTGGCCTCGATCTTTTCCTCGGCCCCGGCACGGAAACACCACACGCTGGTGGCCCAGTTACCCGCGTAGTAGCGCATCGCCGGCAGGAACGAAATCTTCTCCGGGAAAAGGTTTCCCGCTACCACCACGGCGACAGCGGCGAGCACGATCGCTAGCAGCAGCGGGGATCGAAGAGCTATGGCGCGGATCGAGCCGTAGTGCCCGAACAGATAGAACAGCGAAAAGACGAAGAACACATTCCACTCCAGCGGGACTCCCATGGGGAGGTTGGAGAGGATGTTGAGGTGGAAGATCACCATGAACCCGATCAGGAACCAGCGCCACGGCTGGTCACCGGCGACGAGCACCAGAACCGCCGGAACCAGGAACTCCGCCGTGGTCCCACCCACGTGGGCCATGATTTTCGGCAGCCAGGACGGGCGCAGGTCGTTGACGTGGTCGCGGTAGAGCAGATGCTTGATCGGATTGAACAGCCTGCCGCGCAGTAGCGCGTTATTGCTGGTCATCACCGCGACGACGTACGGAAAATGGTGGTTGAGCTTGGACGTGGCCGCTCCCCACCACAGGCAGAGCATGATGATCTTGAACGCCGCGATCTGATCGGTGAACGGGAAGAAGAACACGAACAGCTTCAGCCAATAGTGTTCCCCGCGCGCGGCCAAAAAGACCGTCTTGTCACGCAGACCCAGTAGCGCCAGCGCGATGATCGTCGGTACCACCAGGATCGGGTCGATCAGGCCGACGTCACCGCTGGCTGTCACCTGTCCCGCATGGCCGGGAGAAAACAGTGCCCACCCCCCGCTGATCAGGACGATGGCGTAGAGCGTCACATCCACCACGGTGCGAGTGTCCCCGTCGGTGAAGGGCACCTTTGCCGGCCAGGGTGGCAGGCGAATTGTCTTGGGTCGCAGCCAATAAAGGAATCCGCCAACCGGCGGCATGAACCGCCCGGTCAACGGTCCGGACCCGCAGCCAAATCCGAGGACCTCGAACAGCAGTGTGAAGATGATGACCTTCTGATACACGATTGGTTGCGTCCACCAGTCGGCGATATGCCCCAGCCCACCCAAACCCGGCGTCAGCGAGATGATCGCCGCGGGGGCGGCGACGTAGATCCCGATCTTGAGCAAATAGAGCAGGTACACCGCATACGGGGTCCCGAAGCCATGTTCGGCCCAGTGCCGAGTAACAACCTGCAGTCGCGTTGCACGTGGCAGGGTATGCCAGGTTTCGTGATCGACGTCTGACAAGTCCGGTGACATGAATCCCATAGCGGCCTCATTCTCGGTGCGAAACCCTGCTGGTGTGTCCCTTGCGGTTCCAATCTATCGGCACCACGCGGCCGACGAATAGATGCTTTTGAATCCCGCCGCGCCTTCTCCGTCCGGCCGCGACGAAAAGCACTAGCACACAATGTCTTCACGGCCTTCATGGCCTTCAGGTTGCTGCACCGACACGGCAACTATCAGGGAAAGTCACGACCGATGTAAGCGGAGACCCCGGCCGCGATCGGAATTGTCGCACCGAAAGTCAGCAGCATGGCGTTGGTGGCAGGGATGAGTTGCAGGTTTTGATTGAAGCCGCTGAGGTTGCCGGCCGCCAGATCCTTGATCGCGTTGATCGAATAGTAGGTATCGGCGGTCAGAATGACCCCCGGCCCTTCGATCAAGATCGGCAACACCTGCCGGCCAACGTAGATCGCGTTGAGCAGTTCGGAAGAAGCGCCGTGCCTGGCGGCCTCGGTGGAGAGGTCGGCACCATATTGATAGATACCCGATGTGATGGCGGGATTTATCTGCCCGTTGATGACGCTGTCGAGTGTGCGATACAGATGATCGAGCGGCCCGGCTATCGCACCGCCGAGCTGCGGTGGAACCGCAATGGCGCTAGGAACACTCGCCGGCCAGCCGGGGATGGGCGGCGCATTGCTCCATATTTCCGGCAGCAACGGCGCGGCCGGCAGATCCGGTAGCGGCGGTAGCCCCATGCCGGCCAGGCCATTATCGATCCCCCGCACCGCGCCCTCTACGAACGCGCCCGCGACCACGTTGGGATTGACATTGGCGGGGAACAACGACGCGGGGGTGGGAACATCCGCGTATCCGGTTCGGTCGTAGCCCAACTCAACGACGTCGCGCAGACCGGGCTCAATGCCATCGAGCACCGAATCGGGCACAATGCCGCGCAGTGGTTGCAGCAAAGGCAAGTGCTCGTTCGGGATCAAGATATAGGTGGTGTTGACGTCCGGCGAGGACACCGGCAGCACCACGCCCGCCG
This sequence comes from Mycobacterium ulcerans subsp. shinshuense, assembly GCF_002355775.1. Taxonomy (NCBI): domain Bacteria; kingdom Bacillati; phylum Actinomycetota; class Actinomycetes; order Mycobacteriales; family Mycobacteriaceae; genus Mycobacterium; species Mycobacterium ulcerans. The sequence continues at coordinate 3,419,894 of NZ_AP017624.1, forward strand.
CCACTTGATCAGGCGTGAGCCCGTAGTAGAGGCTGTGCGAATAGGAGATACCCAACAGCGCATTGACGTCCGCGACGACATTGAGCGGGTACTGCGGGAAATCGGCAAAGCCGTCATATTGGGTCGTGTAGACCGTCGTCGGGTACTCGGTGACCGCCGTCGCGCCATTGAATGTCAGACCCACTGATTGGATATACAGACCTGGAAAACGCGCCAGGATCCCGCCGTTCGGATTGTTCGGATTGCCGAGCAATACGAACGAGAGGTCCTCGGGGCTCGGCCTGCTGTCGATGGGCAGGCTCTGCAGATGCCGCATCTCCAGGGTCGCCACCGAAGCGCCCTGCGAAAAGCCGGCAACGACAACGCGATTCCCGTCGGCGAGTTGTTGCGTGATCGCGGCGTGCAAGTAGCTGGCTCCCGTAGCGGCCGATTCATCGAAGGTCAGGTTGGGAATCCCGGTGAACGGCTGGAACTGCGCGGGTGTCTGTACGCCGAAAAGCGAATCGCCAAAATAGTGCGGTGCGACAAACAGGTCGTAGACCTCCCGCATGAAGCGATACGACGGTCGCGGGGTTCCGGTGGAGCCCACGACCAAGACCGAGCGCCCGCCGGACAGCAAGGCCGAACTCATCAGCGCGTCAACGCCGGACGCTCCCGCGGAGGCGGCGCCGGCCCCAGACCATGCCCTGCCCGGCGCCGTCAACCCGGTGAGTAACTCCTGCTGCACGTTGCGCAACAGCGCCGCGTTGCCGGTTTCCGCGTCCGCGTACCAACCCGCGGTCCGATCGAGGGCCTGCACCAATTGGTCGTGGTAGGTGGCCAGCTGGCCGCCCAGGAGCTGATATTCCTGGGCGTGGGTGCTCATCAACGCCGCGATCCCCGCCGATACCTCGTCAGCAGCCGCGGGAAGAAGCCGCGTGGTCAGGGCCGCGGCCGCCGCGTTGGCCGCCTCGATTGCCGATCCGATGCCCGTTAGTTGGGACGCCGCGGCGACCACCGTCTCCGGCGCGGTGACCACGAACGACATCCCACCCCCCCCTCCGCCGCCTGACCCAGGCAGCTCTGGCAAGGTCAGCCGCCCAGCACATCTAGCAGGGCGGATGCTATCGCGATCCGGCAAACTCTGGTGGGTGATTCGCCGAGATCACTGCCGCCCACCCGGTGGGGCCGCCGGCCGCGGGACCAATTGGCGATCGGTACCATCGGTTGACCCACAGCGCCCATGGTCAGGGGATCTTCGTGAGCGATACCGACAACGACAAAGACATCGAGAAGTTCGACCCGGGCCTGACCCGGCGCATGATCGGTGTGATGCGGCCGGTAGTGAAGACGTACTTCCGCTCCGAGGTCCACGGCTTGGACTCGTTTCCGCCGGGCGGGGCGCTGGTGGTGGGCAACCACTCCGGTGGCATGTTCCCGATGGACGTCCCGATCTTCAGCGTCGACTTCTACGACAAGTTCGGTTATGACCGGCCGGTCTACACGCTCAGCCACGACATCCTGTTCATGGGCGCGACCGGGTCGTTCTTTCGGCGCACCGGCTACATCCGGGCCAGCCGAGACAATGCGGCAAAGGCATTGCGCTCCGGCGGGGTGGTGATCGTGTTTCCCGGTGGCGACTACGACGCGTACCGGCCCACGCTTTCGGAAAACGTCATCGACTTCAACGGCCGCAAGGGGTACGTCAGCACCGCGATCGAAGCCGGTGTCCCCATCGTGCCCGCGGTGTCCATCGGCGGACAGGAAACCCAGCTCTACCTGTCCCGGGGCACCTGGCTCGCCGAACGGCTTGGGCTAAAGCGGTTGCTGCGCAGCGATATTCTGCCCCTCTCGTTCGGCTTCCCGTTCGGATTCAGCGCGGCTATCCCGCCCAACCTGCCGCTGCCGACCAAGATCGTCACCGAGGTGCTGGATCCGATCGACGTCATCGCCCAATTCGGCGAGGATCCCGACGTGGACCAGGTCGACCAACATGTTCGTTCGGTGATGCAGGAGGCTCTCACCAGGCTGGCCGCCACTCGTCGATTCCCGATTCTGGGCTGAGCCATGGCGCCTCGCATCGACCAGATCCTGGGTCTGATCACCACGTTGGCGCGGTCCGGTCTGATCGCCCCGATGCGACCGGACCGGTACCTGAAGATCGCCGCCGCCATGCGTCGCGAGGGGATGGGATTCACTGCGGGATTCGCGGCAGCCGCCCAGCGCTGCCCACATCGGCCGGGCCTGGTCGACGAGTTGGGCACGCTGACCTGGCGGCAGCTCGACGAGCGCAGCAACGCGCTGGCCGCAGCGCTGCAGGCACTGCCGGCCGGCTCGCCCAAGGTCGTCGGAATCATGTGCCGCAACCATCGCGGGTTCGTCGAAGCGCTGGTGGCGGCCAACCGGATCGGTGCCGACATTCTGCTGCTCAATACCGCATTCGCGGGTCCGGTGCTGGCCGATGTGGTGGCCCGCGAAGGCGTCGACACCGTCATCTACGACGAAGAATTCACCGCCACGGTCGACCGCGCATTTGATGGCCGGCCACAGGCCACTCGAATCGTCGCGTGGTCTGATGGACAGCACGACCTGACCGCCGAACAGCTCGTCAACGCCCACCTGGGTCACCAGCCCGAGCGCACCGGCCGCACCGGGCGGCTGATCCTGCTGACTTCAGGCACCACCGGAACGCCTAAGGGCGCCGAGCATTCTGGAGGTAGCGGCGGAATCGGCACCCTGAAAGCGATTCTGGACCGCACATCGTGGCGAGCCGAACAGCCCATCGTGATCGTGGCGCCGATGTTCCACGCCTGGGGCTTCTCACAGCTGGTACTGGCCGCATCACTGGCATGCACGATCGTCACCCGCCGCAAGTTCGACCCGGAAGCGACGCTGGACCTCATCGACCGCCATCGGGCGACCGGCCTGGTGGTGGTGCCGGTGATGTTCGACCGCATCATGGAACTGCCCACCAAGGTGCTCAACCGCTACAGCGGCCGCACATTGCGGTTTGCCGCGGCGTCCGGTTCCCGGATGCGCCCCGACGTCGTCGTCGCGTTCATGAACCGATTCGGCGACGTGATCTACAACAACTACAACGCGATCGAGGCCGGGATGATCGCCACCGCGACGCCGGCAGACCTGCGTGCCGCACCCGACACCGCGGGCCGCCCCGCCGAAGGAACCGAAATCCGGATCCTGGACCAGGAATTCAACGAAGTGCCGGAGGGCGAGGTCGGCAGCATCTTTGTCTGCAACGACAGCCAGTTCGACGGATACACATCGGGCACCACCAAGGATTTCCAGGCCGGCTTCATGTCGTCGGGCGACGTGGGCTACCTGGACCGCAACGGACGGCTGTTCGTGGTCGGGCGCGACGACGAAATGATCGTCTCCGGAGGAGAGAACGTCTACCCGATCGAGGTGGAAAAGACCCTTGCTACCCATCCCGAAGTCGCGGAGGCCGCGGTGATCGGCGTCGACGATGAACAGTACGGACAGCGGCTGGCCGCATTCGTGGTGCTCGAACCCGACGCTGATCTTGATGAGAATGCCGCCCCCGAAACCCTCAAACAACATGTGCGCGACAACCTGGCCAACTACAAGGTGCCCCGCGAAATTGCGGTTCTCGACGAGTTGCCCCGCGGTAGTACCGGCAAGATATTGCGTGCCGAACTGCAGGCAAAGGTCTGCGGCACATGAGGGGCGATCGACTGCGCAAGCTGGCCCGCCGGCCCCGGCCCCGGCCCCTGACCCGGGCGACGGCCGAACTCGTCAACGCCGCCAACGGATTACGGCCCATCAGCCGCAACCCCTATGCCGCCTTTTTCGTGTTCTGGCTTGGCTGGCCGACCTCGGAGGTGCCTGGTCTTTACCTGACCGCGTCAGTGGTGGACGCGCTGCGCCGCGGACGACGCGGTGATTTCGCCGGGCCGAAGGGCAAAGTCGCGTTGGCCCTTACCGCCGCGGCCTGGGCAACGCTGGGCGTGATCCGCTACCGCGGCATCACCACCCCCGGCCCGGTCCTCGAGGAGGGGTTGACCGAAGGACTGGGGGCTGACTACGCCCAGGAGTTGGCCACCCTGCCGACCGAGCCGACGCGGCGGGGACGACGCAACCTCCCCCTGCGCACGACCGTGGCACGCCGACTCTATGTGGAGAAGACCAACATCGTGGCCTACGGCCCACACCGCCGTGCCAACCTGGCCGACATCTGGCGGCGACGCGATCTGCCGCGCGACGGCAAGGCCCCGGTGCTGGTGCAGGTGCCCGGTGGCGCCTGGGTCCTCGGATGGCGCCGCCCCCAGGCGTATCCCCTGATGAGCAACCTGGTTTCGCGTGGCTGGGTCTGTGTGTCGCTGAACTATCGGGTCTCTCCCCTACACACCTGGCCGGCGCATATCGTCGACGTCAAGCGCGCGCTGGCCTGGGTGAAAGAAAACATCGCCAACTACGGCGGCGACCCGGACTTCGTGGCGATCAGCGGCGGGTCAGCGGGCGGCCACCTGTCCGCGCTGGCGGCTCTGACCCCCAACGAGCCCAGGTTTCAATCCGGCTTCGAGGAAGCCGACACCTCTGTGGCGGCAGCGGTTCCCATCTATGGCCGCTACGACTGGTATTCGACCGAGGCCGAGGGGCGACCTGAATTCGTCGAATTGCTAGCGCGTTTCGTGGTGAAACGGAAATTCCGCGACCACCGCGAGGTCTTCGTCGATGCTTCGCCAATCCACCATGTACGGGCCGACGCACCACCGTTCTTCGTGCTACACGGCCAAGACGACTCCCTCATCCCGGTGGTCGAAGCTCGAGAGTTCGTCGAAGAATTACGGGCGGTGTCGAAGTCCCCGGTCGCCTACGCCGAATTGCCCAACGCCCAGCATGCCTTCGACATCTTCGGTTCCCCACGCGCGCATAAGGCTTCCGAAGCCGTGGCCCGGTTCCTGTCCTGGGTGTACGTCACCAACGGCCCGGGCCCACGCTAGCTAGAGACCAGCCGCGCGTTCGAGCTCGGCCAGCGCCGGTTCGATGAGGTCGGCCATCTCGTCGATGTCATTGGCTACCTCGGGTGTCGTCACGAACCCGAAGTCCAGATGCTCCTGATACGAGAAGCAGGTGATGTTCAACGCCACGTCCATCACCGGCGGCCCTAGCGGCACCAAGGAGTCCAGCCGCGCACCCGCCATATAGAGGGGGAACTGCGGGCCGGGGACGTTGGATACGACGAGGTTGATCGGGGCCAGGTTATGGGAAAGCCCGGTAGCGGTGTACGCGCGGGCGGCCAGATGGAGCAGACCTGGCGGGGTGGTCTCGGTAAGCCCCATGATCTGATGCGCCGAGAGCGCCTTGGCCATCTCTTTGGCGTTCTGGGTGCTCTCGTGAATGGCCTTGAGACGCTCGGCCGGATCATTGATGTGGGTCGCCAGCGACGCCGTCATCGAGCTGATCTGGTTGCCGACGTCCTCCTTGGTTTGATCGGTGCGGGTGGACACCGGGATCTGCGCGATGAGCGGCTTGGCGGGCAGCTCGTCGCGCTTCTTCAGGTATTCCCGCGCCGCCCCGGCCACCGTCGCCAGCACAACGTCGTTGAGTTTGACGCCGAAGGCATCCTTGACCGCCTTGGCTCTTGCCAGTTCAATGCGGCACCCACTGACCCGCCGGTGCGGCGACACATGTGCGTTGAACCGGGTCTTGGGTGCATCGAAGTAGCGGGGTGGCCTGGCGCTCACGCCCAGCGCCGCGATCTGCTGGCGCACGGTTTGCTCCACCAGCCGTGCGATGCGGAACGGGGTCATGATTCCCACGTTGATCAGGGCACCCACCGCGCGGCGCTCCAGCCTGGGGATCTGGAATCCGACGAATCCAACTGTTTCCTCTTGCGGCGGCCGAGGTTCGGGCGTGACATCCAGCAGGATTTCACCTAACCCGGCACCCGAGACACCGTCGACAATGGCGTGGTGCATCTTGGTCAGGGTGGCGATGCGCCCGCCTTCGACACCCTCGATGACCCAGAGTTCCCACAGCGGTCGAGAGCGATCAAGCTTGTAGGACATGAGCCGACCGACGAGTTCCTCGAGCTCGCACCGGCCGCCCGGCGCGGGGACTCCGATTCGCCGCACGTGAAAGTCGACGTCCAGATCCTGGTCTTCGACGAACCAGGGCCGGTCCAGCCCCAGCGGGGCCCCGGTGACTCTCCAGCGCAGCTGTGGGATCTCCGGGAGCCGTTCGATGAGTAGTTCGCGCAACCGCTGAAAGCTGTAGTCGGGCGCATCGGTCGGATCGCAAATCGCCAGCGCACCAACATGCATGTGCCAGCCTGCGGTCTCCGCAGACCAGAACGCCGCATCAACACTCGAGAGCCGCCTCATTGGGCGACCATAACCTCCCGTGAGCTGCTAGGGCCAGCACTCCCAGAAATCTCACAACGCGCCGTCGTCGTGCGACGGACCCGCAAGCAGTGCTTGCGCGGACTACGCATCCTCGAGCAAGTCGGGCGTCACCGCCGATTCGGTGTCGGGAATTCCTTCCACCTTCGCCTTGCGATCGGCCATCGACAGCAGCCGCCGAATCCGACCCGCCACAGCATCTTTCGTCATCGGTGGATCGGCGAGGCGGCCCAGCTCCTCCAGCGACGCCTGGCGATGCTCGACACGCAGTTTGCCGGCCGAGGCCAGATGATCGGGCACCGTGTCACCGAGGATCTCCAGCGCTCGTTCCACCCTGGCGGCCGCCGCCACCGCCGCGCGCGCCGAGCGGCGCAGATTGGCATCATCGAAATTGGCCAGCCGGTTGGCCGTCGCGCGCACCTCGCGACGCATCCGGCGCTCTTCCCAGACCAGCCTGGTGTCCTGCGCCCCCATTCGGGTCAGCAGGGCACCGATCGCCTCGCCGTCGCGCACCACCACGCGATCGGCTCCGCGGACCTCACGGGCCTTGGCACCCACCCCGAGCCTGCGGGCGGCCCCCACCAGCGCCAGGGCAGCTTCCGGGCCCGGGCAGCTGACCTCGAGGGCCGACGAGCGCCCGGGTTCGGTCAGTGACCCATGCGCCAGAAAGGCGCCCCGCCACGCGGCTTCCGCGTCGCCGATACTGCCGCCGACCACCTGGGCCGGCAGGCCACGCACCGGACGGCCCCGCATGTCGAGCAGTCCGGTCTGACGCGCCAGCGCTTCGCCGTCGTTGGCGACCCGCAGCACGTACCGGGTGTTCTTGCGGATCCCGCTGGCCGACAGCACGTGCACCACCGCGCTGTAGCCATAGAGGTCGAAGATGTCTTTGCGCAGCCGCCGCGCGATGCTGCCCAGATCCACCTCGGCCTCGACGACGACGCACCCAGCCACTATGTGCAGGCCCCCGGCGAATCTGAGCAGCGAAGTGACCTCAGCGCGCCGGGCGCTGACCGATTTGACTACTAGGCGACTCAGTTCGTCCTTGACTTCAGTCGTCATCGCCACGCGTCGTCACCCTTCGGTTTGTTGCCACCCGCCCCGGGCCCGCCGGTCTGTTGACGTCCGCCCTCGATCGGTATCTCCTGCGGACTCGTCACCGGAGGTGTCGTGAGGTCCCTGTCACGGACCCGCACTGCATCCAGGACGGCCGCTAGCTTGCCCGGGTCATGTAAAGGTGTACCAGGTCGGGCAACGTCGGCGAAGTGGACCTCGGCCTGAAGCATTGTTGCCGTGCGGCGAAGTTGCTCCTTCTCTCGATCGCTAGGCACCCGGTCCGCGTCGATGATTATGTCGTGGACCGTGAACCCCGGGGCATGCTGGGCCAGGACGTGCAGGTGACGCTCAACCGAGAAACCGGCCGTCTCCCCCGGCTCGGCCACCAGGTTGAGCACCAGCGCGCGACGCGCCGACGTGGCCTGCAACGCCGCGAACAGCCCCGGCACCAGCACATGCGGAATCACACTGGTAAACCACGACCCGGGACCTAAGACGATGAGATCGGCAGCCATGATGGCGTCGACGGCCTGGCGGGTCGCCGGTGGGTCGGCCGGCCGCAACCGCACCCGTCTCACCTTTCCCGGGGTGGTGGCCACCGCCACCTGGCCGCGGATCAGCCGGAACATCCGCGGATCAGACTCCAGCCCGGAAACGTCGGCTTCGATCTGCAGCGCAATCGGACACATCGGCAGCACCCGGCCCTTGACACCGAGGATGCGTCCGAGTTCGTCGAGCGCGGCTACCGGATCGGCCAGCACCTCGGACAGGCCGGCCAGCAACAGGTTGCCGATCGGATGCCCGGCCAGCGCGCCGCTGCCACCGAACCGGTGCTGCAGAATGGTCGCCCAAAGTCGGCCGTACGGACTGTCGGATGCCAAGGCCGCCAGCGCCATTCGCAAATCACCCGGCGGTATCACGTCGAGTTCGCTACGTAGCCGACCCGAGGATCCACCGTCGTCGGCAACGGTCACGATCGCGGTGACGTAGGGAGTGAGCCGACGAGCCGCCGACAGCGTCGCGTATAGCCCGTGTCCGCCACCCAAAGCAACGATGCTGTGGCTCGCCGGTGAATTCATTCGCGGCCCAGATCCCGGTGCAGTACCCGCACCGAAAGTCGCGAATTCGACCGCAGCAGCCCCACCAGTGCTTCGGCGATGGCGACGCTGCGATGCTTGCCACCGGTGCAGCCGATCGCGACCGTCATGTAGCGCTTGCCCTCCCGGCGATAGCCCTCCACGACCAGGGATAGCAGCTCATGGTAGGTCTGCAGAAACTCGGACGCGCCAGACCGGCCCAGGACGTAGTCGCTGACCGCCTGGTGTTGGCCGGTCAGTGGCCGCAGCTCGTCGACCCAGTGCGGGTTGGGCAAAAACCGCACGTCCATGACCATGTCCGCGTCCATCGGCAGTCCGTACTTGAAGCCGAAGGACTCCACGGTGACGCTGGTGATCGCCGCGGCGTCGCCGCCGAAAGCTCGTTCGATGTTCTCCCGCAGCCCGCGCACCGAGAGCGTGGACGTGTCGATGATGAGGTCAGCGGTGGCGCGCACCGGCTCGAGCATCTTGCGCTCGGCGGCGATCCCCTCGGCAAGTGTGTGCCCGCCCTGCAGCGGGTGGCTACGGCGATTCTGTTCGTAGCGGCGCACCAACATGTCGTCGGACGCCTCCATGAACACCACTCGGGGGGTGATGTTGCGGGTGGCCAGTTCGTTGCGCACCGAATCCAGGTCGCCGGTGAAGCCCCGTGACCGAACGTCCATCACCACGGCGAGTTGGGTGATGCGCGATCCGGCCGCCAGCCCGAAATCCACCATTCGGGTGATCAGCTGCGGAGGCAGGTTATCCGCGACATACCAGCCCAGGTCCTCTAGCACCTTGGCCGCCGTGCCGCGGCCCGCCCCGGACAGCCCGGTCACCAGCACCACGTCGATACCGGCCGAGGCGTCGCCTTCTGGACCGGGCGGATTTCCGCCACCCGCAATATGGTTGGTCATTGGGCACCCCCCGGCTGGTCGGGACGCAACGCCTCGAGCACGGCAGTTGCCGTTGCTACGCCAATACCCGGTACCGCGGTGATCTGGTCGACGGTGGCCTCCTTGAGGCGGGCTATCGATCCGAAATGGGTGACGAGCGCCTTGCGACGGTAATCTCCCAATCCGGGCACCGCATCCAGCGCCGACGCCGTCATCCGCTTGGATCGCTTGCTCCGATGGTAGGTGATGGCGAATCGGTGCGCCTCGTCGCGCACCCGCTGCAGCAAGTAAAGGCCCTCGCTGTTACGCGGCATGATGATCGGATCCGGCTCGGAGGGCACCCATACTTCTTCCAGCCGCTTGGCCAGGCCGATCACCGCGACGTCGACGATACCCAGCTCCTCGAGAACGGCGCTGGCGGCGTTGACCTGCGGCGCACCGCCGTCAACGACATAGAGATTGGGCGGATAGGCGAATCGGCGAGATTTTCCTTCCGGGGAAAGCAGATTCGGATCGTTCTGTTCACTCAGGTGGCGCTGGAACCGGCGTCGAGTCACTTCGGCAATGGATGCGACGTCGTCGGAGCGGCCCTGCCCAGCCGCTTCCCGGATGGCGAAGTGGCGGTAGTCGGACTTGCGCGGTAGGCCGTCCTCAAAGACCACCAGCGAGGCGACCACATCGGTGCCCTGCACGTGGCTGATGTCGACGCACTCGATGCGCAACGGCGCATCGGCCAGCCCGAGCGCCTCCTGAATATTCTGCAGTGCAGCAGATCTGGCGTTGAAGTCACCGGCCCGCTTCAGCTTGTGCTGCTGCAGCGCCTCTTTCGCATTTCGCTGCACCGTTTCGGCCAGCGCGCGCTTGTCTCCGCGGCGCGGCACGCGCAGCGTAACCCGCGAGCCGCGCAAGCCGGACAACCAGCTGGACAGTTGGTCGGCGTTGGAGGGCAGGCACGGCACCAGTACCTCGCGGGGAACCGGGTTGACCGACTCATCGGCGGCACCGCCCAACTCCGCCTGGTCGCCATAGAACTGAGCCAGGAATTGCTCCACCAACTGTTCCTCGACCGAAACATCTGGTGCACTGGGCTTTTCGACCACCCAGCCGCGCTGACCGCGGACCCGACCGTCGCGGACATGGAACACCTGCACCGCCGCCTCGAGTTCGTCGTCGGCAAATGCCACCACGTCCGCGTCGGTGCCGCCCCCCAGCGCCACCGCTTGCTTTTCCATCGCGCGCTTCAATGCAGACCGGTCATCTCGCAGCCGTGCGGCGCGCTCGAAGTCGAGGTTCTCCGCAGCGGCGTTCATCTGCTGTTCCAGCTCGCGGGCGTATCGGTCGGTCTTACCGGAGAGAAAGTCGCAGAAATCATCGACAATCTGGCGATGCTGCTCTTTGCTGACCCTGCCGATACAGGGAGCCGAGCACTTGTCGATATAGCCGAGCAGGCATGGCCTGTCTATCTGCTTGTGCCGCTTGAACACTCCCATCGAGCAGGTGCGCGCCGGAAACACCCGGGTAAGCAGATCCACTGTCTCGCGGATCGCCCACGCGTGCGAGTAGGGCCCGAAATAGCGGACCCCTTTGCGCCGTGGACCGCGATAGACCATGAGCCGGGGAAAATCTTCGTTGAGCGTGACGGCCAGCACCGGATATGACTTGTCATCGCGGTAGCGAACGTTGAAGCGAGGATCGAATTCCTTGATCCAGTTGTACTCGAGCTGCAGCGCCTCGACTTCTGTGTTGACCACCGTCCACTCGACCTTTGCGGCGGTGGTCACCATCTGGCGGGTCCTCGGCTGCAAGTGCGCGATGTCGGCAAAATACGACGTCAGCCTGCTGCGCAGGCTCTTGGCCTTGCCGACATAAATGACTCGCCCATGCGGGTCCCGGAATCGGTACACCCCCGGCTCGACCGGGATGGACCCGGGCGCGGGGCGATACGTCGCGGGATCTGGCACGTACCCAGGCTAGTAGCCGCTAGAAGGGCGGCGGCTCGTCGGGACCGATTGTCGGCTCCGGGGTGTCGTACCGGTCGGCGTGGACGCCGCCGACGGCTTCCAGTGCCCTGCGATTGCATCGGCGCTCGGTGTCGATGCGATTCGCCCGGTTTTGTGCGCGGGTTCGGGCACGGGTCGGCATCCTCGCCGCTCGGCCAGCACGGGGGCTGCCGGCCGTGCCCACGATTGGCGGTAGCTCCCCGGTCGGCACGCATAGGTTCGGAAACAGCAGCGCGCTACCCGGGGTGGTCACGTAGGTGTGCCCGTCGGGCAGCAGCCAGATCACCGTGCCGTCGGGTAGCTGCAGGTCGCGCCAGCCCCAGAACGTTTTCAGCAGATGGTGTTTGCGGCACAAGCACTTCAGGTTCGACGCGTGCGTGTGCCCGCCGTCACCGTATGCAACGGTATGGTCCAGATCACAGCAAACTGCCGGCTGGTCGCAGCCGGGTGCTCGACACGTCAGATCACGGCACCGCACGAATTCGGCGAGCCCCGCTGATGGCGCGTATCCGGACTCGGGGCGCCCTGACGGTCGCATCAGCGGCCGCAGTGTGGCGACCTTGGCCAGCTCGGCGATCAACGAGGCCGGGATCAGCCCTTCGGCGCCGAGCAACACAGCGGGCGTGTGACCGGTTCCGTCGACAGTCGATTGATCGGCAACGACGTGAATCACCACCTTGCTCGGAGCTGACCGCGCTGCGGCAGTGCAATCGGCGGACGTGCAGCCGCACGCCAACCGATCACTGCCCGCCACCAGCGCCCCCACCGCGTCGGCACGACGCTGCTCACGGGTGCGCGGGTCGGCGGCGCACACCGTGTTCGCAAGCTCGTCGAGGCGCCGGTCAAAGGCTCGCCCCGCGGTCGCGAGCACGCTTCCGGCCAGCGCGGCCAAGCCCGAACCGTCGGCGATCACATCCACATCGACGAATCGACCGTCGGCCGCCTCGGCAACGCGGCGCACGGCATCGCGATCGACATCGGCCACCACTTGATCGACCGCAACGGACAGCCGACCTCGAGTTACCGCAGGACATCGCGCCAAAAACGCGGCGAGCTGTGCGTCCACCTTCGCCAGCACCTCGGCGTCGGTGATGAGGTCGGTGCGAAACACGATCGTCTGGAATGCCCGGTAATCGATATCTCCGGCGCGGAAGGCCTGCCCCACCTTCGGCAATCGGTTGCGCATCGCCATCGCATAACGCAAATAGCTCGAGCCCATCGCCACGCTGGTTCGTAATGCGGCAGCCACCTGCGCGGCGACCGCCTCCCAAGTATCCGTCGCCCATTCGGCACGGTCGCCGGACTCCCGGCACCGCAGCACGAACAATGCACCGACCACGTCCAGCCGTTCGGCCGCGGCCGCAGCCTCCCGGCGAGATGCCTCTCGCGCCCTCTCCAACAGCGCATTCGACTCCGCCGTCGGACGGGAGGCATACCAGCACTCGAACATACGTTCGACCCTAGCAACCGATGGCGACACTTCCCCCGACTCGTGTCAGACCCGGTCGTCGAGCTGCGCCCGTCGGGTGACCGCCCACTCCGCCATCGGAAATCCGGAATTTTGGTCCCACGCGGATATGACCAGAGCGGCCCGCGGCACCACCGCCAGTCCGTAGTCGCAGTTCCAATCCGAACGGCCCATGCTCCACACCAGCACACCCTCAGCCGGAGTGCCGAAGGACTTGAGCGTGATCAGCCCGAACTCCCCCGCCGGATACCCGGCAAATGCATCGCCATGGCATTGCGACACCGCGCGGAATCCGTTCTGCACCACGTCGTGAGGATTCAACGGGCTGTTGTAGACATCGACCGACTCGGCATACATCGCCGTAGCCTGCACTCGGTATGCGGACTCGGCGAAGTCCGCCGAGCCCGGTGGCCGTAGCGGCGAACCTTTGAACAACACCGCGGCCGTGCATTCGGGTGGCCGGGCGCTGGTGAAATAGGTTTCGCCCACCCGAGTCGAAGACGCCGGCCCCAGCGGCGTGTTGTCCCCATCCTGCAACAACAAGTCACGAGCCGAGATGTGGGCACGCGGCTGACCGGAGGCCCGAATCGCGCGACCGGCAACGGAATTGGTGCACGCGGCCATCGCCACCACCACGACGAGCAACACCACCGCCGCGCAGATACGCCCAAGACGCGTCATCGGCAGATCGTAGCGCGGCTCAGCGGGTGGGCAGGTCCGGGCGATATTGGGTCAGCAGGGAGCGCACCGCGTCCATTGACGCCACCGCACGCTCCTTGTCCACGGCCTGAATCGCCATCACCGGGATGTACTCGTCATCGGGCAAGTCGATTCGCGCCCAGCGACTCCCCCCAGGAAACGACACACCGACCACGTCTTTCCAAGGAATCAGCTTATAGCCCAACAGATTACGCACCGAGATGCCCGCAGCACCGATCCTTAGCCGCGGTCGGGTGAACAGCAGCACAGCACCGGCGAGAATGAGCCCGAGGGCGCCCATCGCCACTTGATCACCGGTCTGAAATATCATCCCGCTCGAGCCCACCTTGAGGAACAATCCACCGGCTACATGCGCCGCCACGATCAGGATCGCCGCGGTGTACGCGACAACCGGTGTCCAGTAGGGACGCAAGACGACGTCCCACTCGGCGCGTTGTGCTTCGTCGGTCATGACTCAGCACGCAGCTCGCGCAGGGTCAACGCGGTGGTCAACGCCGCCGCGGTCGCCTGCGCGCCCTTGTCCTCATCTGAGGTTGGCAGGCCAGCCCGGTTGAGCGCCTGTTCCTCGGAGTTGGTGGTCAAAACCCCATTGGCCACCGGCGTGGAGGAGTCCAGCGAGACCCGGGTCAGACCCTGGGTCACCGCATCGCAAACGTAGTCGAAATGCGGTGTCTCACCACGTATTACCACACCCAACGCGACCACAGCGTCGTGATTTCGAGTCAGTTCCTGTGCCACCACCGGAATTTCGATCGCCCCCAGGACGCGCACCACCGTCGGGTTGTCGATTCCGGAATCGGCAGCCGTGTTGCGCGCACCGGCGAGCAGGGCATCACAAATCTTGGTGTGCCAGGTGCTGGCGACGATAGCCAGCCGAACGCCGGAAGCGTCGAACGCCGGCACGTCCGGAATGCCGGCGCCACCGCTCACAAAGCACCACCGAATTCCCCTGGCAGGTGCACCGATTCGTGAAAGTCGTCTAATCCGGTCAAGTCATGTCCCATCCGGTCGCGCTTGGTCATCAGATAGCGGATGTTCTCCGCATTGGCCCGCACCGGCAACGGGACCCGCTCGATGATGTGCAAACCGTAACCGTCCAGCCCTACCCGCTTTGCCGGGTTGTTGGTCAGCAGCCGCATCGAACGGACCCCCAGATCAACCAGAATCTGGGCCCCGATCCCATAGTCGCGTGCATCAGCGGGCAGACCGAGCTTGAGGTTGGCGTCGACGGTGTCATCCCCGGCGTCCTGGAGTTGATAGGCCTGCAGCTTGTGCAACAACCCGATGCCGCGGCCCTCGTGTCCGCGCATGTACAGCACCACCCCACGCCCCTCCCTGGCGACCATGGCCATGGCCGCGTCGAGCTGGGACCCGCAGTCACAACGACGTGACCCGAAAACGTCGCCGGTCAGACACTCCGAGTGCACCCGCACCAATACGTCGTCGCCGTCGCTGTTCGGCCCGGCGATCTCGCCGCGCACCAGTGCAACGTGCTCGACGTCTTCATAGATGCTGGTGTATCCGATGGCGCGAAACTCCCCGTGCCGGGTCGGAATCCGGGCCTCGGCAACGCGCTCGATGTGTTTCTCGTGCTTACGCCGCCATTCGATCAGGTCGGCGATGGTAATCAGTGCCAGCCCGTGTTCGTCGGCGAAGACCCGCAGCTCGTCGGTCTGGGCCATCGACCCTTCATCTTTTTGGCTGACGATCTCACAGATCGCGCCCGCGGGCTGCAGGCCAGCCATCCTGGCCAGGTCCACCGCGGCCTCGGTATGGCCCGGGCGGCGTAACACCCCGCCGTCCTTGGCGCGCAACGGAACGACGTGACCGGGACGGGTGAAGTCTTCGGCCACACTCGCCGGATCCGCAAGCAGCCGCATCGTGGTCGCTCGGTCGGAAGCTGAAATACCAGTTCCCACGCCATTTTTCGCATCCACCGTAACGGTGTAGGCGGTACCGTGCTTGTCCTGGTTGACCGCGTACATCGGCAGCAGTCCCAGCCGGTCACACACCGCTCCATCCAGCGGGACGCACAGGTACCCAGAGGTGTAGCGCACCATGAACGCCACCAGCTCCGGTGTTGCCTTCTCAGCGGCGAAGATCAGGTCGCCCTCGTTCTCGCGGTCCTCGTCATCGATGACGATGACAGCCTTGCCCGCACCAATGTCGGCAGCCGCTCGCTCGACGGAGTCCAACCTCGTCATCTTTGCTACCTTGCTGTCAGACCTACTCACACGAGATGTTTCACGTGCTGCAATCAGTATGGACTACCGCACCGCCACAGTTACTGTCTTGCGGCTTTGAGGTCCCTGCCCGCTGATTCTGACCGGTTTCCTACCGCGCTAGTGCGCCGGGTCGGCTGTCGGTCCGGATTGCATCAGTCGTTCGACATATTTGGCGATCACGTCCACCTCCAGGTTTACCTGCGTACCCACCGGCGCTTGTCCCAGCGTGGTGAGCTCTCGGGTGGTCGGAATCAGCGAAACCTCGAACCAGTCCCGAGGCTGCGCACCTAGATCGGAGACGGTCAGGGAAATGCCGTCGACGGTGATCGATCCCTTCTCCACGACATAGCGGGCCACCGTCGCTGGGACCTGAATGCGCACCACTTCCCAGTGCTCCGACGGGCTCCGGGCGATGATCTCGCCGGTCCCGTCGACATGGCCCTGGACGATGTGCCCACCGAGGCGGCTGTTGACGGCCGCGGCACGCTCCAAATTGACCTGGCTACCGACCTGTAGTTCCCCCAGGTTGGACCGGTTCAGCGTCTCGGCCATCACATCGGCGGTGAACTGGCCGTCGGCGAGCACCTCCACCACCGTCAGGCAGACACCGTTGACTGCGATCGAATCACCATGACCGGCGTCGGCGGTAACGATCGGGCCACGAATGGTCAAGCGTGCCGCATCGGTGAGGGTGCTCCGGTCGGTGATTTCGCCGAGTTCCTCGACTATTCCGGTGAACATTGCACCAGGCTAATTGGCCCTCGGCGGGCCGCGACAAACGCCGTTGTGTAGCACGCTGCACACCCCGCGTTGCCCGACCCGGTCGGCGGCACCCTCTACGATGCAGGATATGCAGACCCGCCGCCGTCTATTCGCTGTCCTCGCCGCCCTCGGCACCGCCACCGCCCTGGTTGCCGGCTGCTCGTCGGGCACGAAGGACAGCGGCGGACCACTACCCGATGCGACACCGTTGGTGAAGCAAGCAACCGAGCTCACCAGGAACCTCAAGAGCGCGCACCTGGTCCTCACCGTGAACGGCAAGATCCCCGGCCTGTCGATGAAGACGCTCTCCGGCGATCTGACCACCAACCCGACCGCCGCGAAGGGAAACGTCGAGCTCACGCTCGGCGGATCTGCGATCGACGCCGATTTCGTGGTGGTGGACGGAACCCTGTATGCCACCCTCACCCCGAACAAGTGGAGTGATTTCGGCCCGGCTGCCGACATCTACGACCCGTCGCAGATCCTGAACCCGCAAGTTGGCCTGGCCAATGTGCTGGCCAATCTCCAGGACGCCAAGGCCGACGGTCGCGACACCATCGACGGACAGACCACGATCCGGATCACCGGAAAGGTCACTGCCGAGGCGGTGAACCAGATCGCGCCCCCGTTCGATGCAACAGAACCCGTGCCGGGCACCGTGTGGATTCAGGAGAACGGTGACCATCAGCTGGTGCAAGCCAAACTGGACCGCGGGTCGGGCAATTCCGTCGAGATGACCTTGTCCAAGTGGGGCGAGCAGGTCAGCGTCAGCAAGCCCCCGGTGAGCTGATGAGCACGCAGACAGGGCGCCGCGTCGCCATCAGCGCCGGCAGCCTGGCGGTATTGTTGGGCGCCCTCGACACCTACGTCGTGGTCACCATCATGCGCGACATCATGGGCAGCGTCGGCATCCCGGTTAACCAATTGCAGCGGATCACCTGGATCGTCACCTGGTATCTGCTCGGCTACATCGCCGCGATGCCGCTGCTGGGACGGGCTTCCGACCGGTTCGGCCGCAAGCTGATGCTGCAGGTCAGCTTGCTCGGCTTCGCCGCCGGCTCGGTGGTCACCGCGCTGGCGGGGCATTTCGGCGATTTCCATATGCTGCTCGCCGGCCGGGCACTTCAAGGTGTGGCCAGCGGTGCGCTGCTGCCGATCACCTTGGCGCTGGGTGCGGATCTGTGGGCACAACGAAACCGCGCCGGCGTCCTCGGCGGTATCGGAGCCGCCCAGGAACTCGGCAGCGTGCTGGGGCCGCTCTACGGGATTTTCATCGTCTGGTTGTTCCATGACTGGCGAGACGTCTTCTGGATCAACGTCCCCCTGACCGCGATCGCCATGCTGATGATCCAATTCAGCCTGCCGGCGCACGACAAGAACGCAGAGCCGGAGAAGATCGACCTGGTTGGCGGTGCGCTGCTGGCAATCGCGTTGGGGCTCGCCGTCATCGGGCTGTACAACCCCAACCCGGACGGCAAAGAGGTGTTGCCGAGCTACGGACTACCGGTGCTGACCGGCGCGATCGTGGCCGCGGTGGCGTTCTTCGCCTGGGAGCGGTTCGCTCGAACCCGGCTGATCGACCCGAATGGGGTGCACTTCCGGCCGTTCTTGGCCGCCCTGGGTTCATCGGTGGCCGCGGGTGCCGCGCTGATGGTGACTCTGGTGAACGTGGAGTTGTTCGGCCAGGGCGTGCTGAGCATGGACCAGACCCAGGCGGCGGGGATGCTGCTGTGGTTCCTGATCGCCCTTCCGATCGGCGCGGTGACCGGCGGGTGGATTGCCACCAGAGTCGGCGACCGGGCGGTGACGTTTGTCGGGCTACTGATCGCCGCCGGCGGCTATTTGCTGATTTCGCATTGGCCCGTCGATCTGCCGGATTATCGGCACAGCATCTTCGGCTTGTTCACCGTGCCCGCCATGCACGCCGACCTGCTGGTGGCCGGCCTAGGGCTTGGCCTGGTGATTGGGCCGCTGTCGTCGGCCACGCTGCGAGTTGTACCGGCCGCCCAACATGGCATCGCCTCGGCGGCGGTGGTGGTCGCGCGGATGACCGGCATGTTGATCGGTGTGGCCGCGCTGAGCGCCTGGGGTCTGTACCGGTTCAACCAGATCCTGGCGGGATTGTCGGCGGCCGTACCGCCCGACGCGACCTTGCTCGAGCGCGCGGCCGCGATCGGAGCCCAATACCAACAGGCATTCGCCTTGATGTACGGCGAAATCTTCACGATCACCGCGTTTGTGTGCGTCTTTGGTGCGGTGCTGGGTCTGCTGGTCAGCGGACGCAAGGAGCACGCGGAAGAACCGGAGATCTCGGAGGAACCGGCCGTAGCGCCCCGGCCGTGAGTCGCTAGCGCGACACCAGGCTGAGCAACAGGTCGGGGCCGCACCGCTCGACGCCGTCGAACTGCCAGCGCAATGCGTGCGCGATGCTGGACACGCCCACGTCGTCAACGGCGGTGACCGGGCCGCCGAGCAGGATCGGCGCCACGTAGGCCAGGATGCGGTTGATGGCTCCGGCCCGTAAGAAGGCCCCGGCCAGGGTCGGACCCCCTTCTAGCAACACGTCGGTGCGGTCGGAGAGGGCTCGCAGGACCTCCACCGGCTCGTGGGTCTTGATCATCATCGTTCGCGCATCGTCGTTGAGCACCTCGGCTTCGGGCGGAATGTCACGCTTGCCCACCACCACGCGCAGCGGCTGCTCGGCCGCCAAGGAACCATCCGACAGCCGGGCGGTCAGGGTTGGATCGTCAACCAGCACGGTGCCGGTACCGACCACGATCGCATCGGAAATGGCGCGGCGCCGATGCAGATCCGCACGGGCCGCCTCGCTGGAAATCCACTGGCTGGAACCGTCGGCGGCAGCGCTACGGCCATCGATACTCGTGGCGTACTTCCAGGTCACATGCGGCAACCCGGTGCGCTGCTTGTGCAGCCACTCCCGCAACGGTCCGGCCGCCACATGATCGGCCAGCACGCCGGATCGCACCTGCAGGCCGGCGGCCGACAGCCGCCCCGCGCCCCCACCTGCGATCCCATCGGGGTCGGCGACGCCGTATATCACCGTTCCGACCCTGGCTTCGATCAACGCGTTCACACATGGCGGAGTCTTGCCGAAGTGGTTACAGGGCTCCATGGTGACCACCGCTATGGCGCCGGCCGCCAAACCACCCGCCTTGCGCAGCGCCACCACCTCGGCATGATCACCACCGGAGGGCTGGGTGCCGCCGATGCCGACGACCCGGCCTTCCTGGTCGACAATGACAGCGCCGACCGGCGGGTTCGGGTACGTCGTGCCTTTGACCAGCATCGACTGCTCGATCGCCAGACGCATCGCCTCTTCGAGGCTCTTGACCTGTTCGACTGTCATCTGGCGCTCACCGGCCGTGATGGCTGGAAACGGCCCCGGCCTGTCGCCGAAGTGCCTCCACCGCGGCAGCGGGATCCTGGGCTCCATACACCGCCGACCCGGCGACGAAGCAGTCCACGCCGGCCTCCGCCGCTTGCTCGATGGTGTCTGCGTTGATGCCGCCGTCGATCTCGATCAGGATCGTCAACTCACCCGAATCGACCAGCTTGCGTACCGTCCGCACCTTGCTGAGCACCTCGGGAATGAAACTCTGTCCGCCGAAGCCGGGCTCCACCGACATCACCAGCAGGGTGTCGAAGTGCGGCAGGATCTCGAGGTAGGGATCCAGCGGGGTTCCCGGTTTCACACTGAACCCGGCTTTCGCACCGGCCGCGCGAATGTCGCGGGCCACCGCGATCGGGTTGTCGGTGGCCTCGGCGTGAAACGTGACGTTGTAAGCCCCGGCCTCGGCGTAGGGCGGAGCCCACCGATCCGGGTTGTCGATCATGAGATGGCAATCCATTGGAATGCCGCTGGCCGCCAGCAGACTCTCCACCACGGGAAGCCCGAGCGTCAGATTGGGCACGAAGTGACCATCCATCACGTCGACGTGCAACCAATCGGCACCGCGCACCGCAGCGGCTTCGTCGGCTAGCCGGGCAAAGTCAGCTGACAGGATCGACGGCGCGATCATGGGACCCCCGATGCTGTTAGGCATGAGCGACACACTACTGAGCCGCGCGGCGCGACGCGCGACGCACGTCGGCGATTCGCTCCCGCTGCCTCATGCCCGCCTGCGCAGCGCCGCGGCGAACATGGCGTCGGTGCCGTGCCGGTGCGGCCACAGCTGCACGTACGGCCCCTCCCCCAGGCCCTCGGTGATGGGCTCGAAGAGTGCTCGGGTATCCAGCGCATCCACCGGGTGCCGGCGTAGCGCGTCGGCGACGACCCCGACGGTTTCGGCCAGGTGCGGCGAACAGGTGGCATAGAACACCACCCCGCCCGGACGAGTCAGGTTGATCGCCGCGGCCAGCAGCTCACGCTGCAGCTTGACCAGGGTGGGCACGTCCGACGGTTGCCGGCGCCAGCGGGCTTCCGGCCGCCGGCGCAAGGCGCCCAGGCCGGTGCAGGGCGCATCGACGAGCACCCGGTCGAAAACCGGCTCCAGGTCGGTGTAGCGCCCGTCACCACGGACGAGATCCACCGGCAGCCCGCCGGTGTTGTCCGCCACCAGGTCGGCGCGATGCGACGACGGCTCCACGGCGGTCACCCGGGCCCCCGTTGCCACGCCCAGCGCGGCCAGCAGCGCCGTCTTGCCGCCCGGCCCCGCGCACAGGTCCAGCCACCGACCCGAGTCGCCCTCGACCGGGGCCAGCGTCAACGCCCGCGCCACCAATTGACTGCCCTCGTCCTGCACCAGCGCCTGACCGTCGCGCACGGGCGCCAGCAGCCCCGGGTCACCACCGAGCAGGTACACGGCGTACGGCGAGTACCTGCCCACGGTGCCGCGCACCTCATCGGCCAATGCGGCGGCCGTCAGCACCCCCGGACGAGCCGCCAGGTGCACTTGTGGACGCTCGTCATCGCTGGCCAGCACCGCATCGAGTTCCGCCGCCGACGGGCCCAGCGCGTCAGCGAAGGCCTGCGCGATCCAGCGTGGGTGAGCATGGACGAAGGCCGCGTGCCCGACGGGGTCGCGGCGCGGGTCTGGCGCCAGCTCCTGGACCCACGATTGCTCATCGCGATCAGCGATCGTGCGCAGCACTGCGTTGACGAAACCCGCCCGCGCCGAATCGAATTCGATGCCGGCTTGTTCGACCGTGGTGGACACCGCGGCGTGGGCGTCCACCCGGGTGCGCAACAGCTGATAGGCACCTAGCCGCAACAAGTCCAGCAGGAAGGGGTCGATCGCCTCGGGCGAACGTCCGGCCGCCGCTCCGATGATGGCGTCGAGCAGTCCCCTGGCCCGGCAGGCGCCATAGGTCAACTCGGTGGCGAAGGCGGCGTCGCGGCCGGTGATGCCGCGCTCCCTCAGCAGCGCGGGCAGCACCAGGTTGGCGTAGGCGTTGCGCTCACTCACCGCCCGCAAGGCGTTGAACGCGGCGCCGCGCGCCGGATCCAGCGGCCGCCGGCGCGGGCCCCTGCGCTGGTTCGGCACGCCCGTGCCCTCGGAGCGTCGCGGCTTTCGGTCCGGCCGATTTCGCTGTCGTTTGTCCTGGCCGGGGCTCATGATGCACGCACGCTGGGGTCCAGGCGGGCACCGCGTGCCCAGTCGGCGGCGTTCATCAGCTTCTTGCCCGGCGGCTGGACCTGGCCCAATCGCAAAGGTTCCGAGCCAGTGCCGACCCACACGTGCTTGCGATCCACCTGAATCGCACCTGGGGGCAAGGGGCCGGGAGGTTCGACCGCGGCATCGAGATACACCGGCCCCAACTTGACCCGCAGGTCACCGATGAGCGTCCAGGCGCCCGGATTGGGAGTAACGGCCCGGATCCGACGCTCGATGATGGGCACCGGCAACTCCCACCGCACCCTGGCCTGCTCGACGGAGATTTTCGGCGCCAGCGTGACGCCGTCCGCAGGTTGCGGGCGCGCTGTCAAAGCCCCCTCGGCGATCCCGTCCAGGGTGGCCGAGAGCAGCTCGGCACCCGAAACCGCAAGTCGCCCAAGCAGATCGCCAGCGGTATCGGTGGGCCGGATGGTCTCGGTGACCACCCCGTACACCGGTCCGGAGTCCAGACTGGGCTCGATCTGGAAGGTCGTGGCCCCAGTGACCGCGTCACCCGCGGCAATGGCGGCTTGCACCGGCGCCGCACCACGCCATGCCGGCAGCAGCGAAAAATGCAGGTTGACCCAGCCCTGTGGCGGCACCCCGAGCAGCGCGTCACCCAGGAGCGCGCCGTAGGCGACCACCGCACAGCACTGTGGCGCCAATTCGGATAGTTCAGCGACAAACTCCGCCGAGTTCGGCCGTGACGGCCGCAGCACCGGGATGCCCCGTTCCAGCGCCGCACGCGCCACGGGCGACGGTTCTGGCTTACCGCGCCGACCCGAAGCGGCATCGGGCCTGGTCAACACCGCGATCACGTCGTGTCGCGGCGAATTGATGAGCTGATGGAGCGCTGGCAGCGCAGTTTCGGGGGTACCGGCAAAAACGAGACGCACCGGGACAGTCTAGGAAGTGCCTGTGAAGTGGCATGGACCACAATCTTCAATGGCCAGATTCTCAGCCGTTTATAAACCTGCTATTCCATACTGTGTCCGGCGGAAACGTTCTGCGAGCATGCAGTCGAGTTTTCCCGCCGCGCCTGCGACGACGATGTCGAAGTAACGCAGCCCTTTCCCTTTCCTTTTGAGGAGCTCTGAATGACTATCGACACACCCATCCGCGAGGACGTATCGCTCGCGGCTACACACCGGGCGATGTGGGCACTGGGCGACTACGCATTGATGGCCGAAGAGGTGATGGCTCCGCTCGGCCCGATCCTGGTCGCTGCCGCCGGCATTGGGCCCGGCGTGCGCGTGCTCGACGTTGCGGCCGGCTCCGGCAACATCTCGCTTCCGGCGGCCAAGTCGGGCGCCACGGTGGTATCGACGGACCTAACATCCGAACTGCTGCAACGGTCCAAGGCGCGCGCCGCAGCCCAGGAATTGACCCTTGACTACCAGGAGGCCAACGCACAGGCACTGCCGTTCGGCGACAGCGAGTTCGACACCGTGATCTCGGCGATCGGCGTGATGTTCGCCCCGGATCACCAGTGCTCAGCCAACGAACTGGCCCGCGTCTGCAAGACCGGCGGAACCATCGGCGTGATCAGCTGGACGCCAGAAGGTTTCTTCGGCCGCATGCTGGCCACCATCCGGCCCTACCGCCCGAGCCTGTCGGCGGCCCTGCCCCCGTCTGCGCTATGGGGACGGGAAGCCTACGCCCGCGGCCTGTTTGGGAACCACGTCTCCGACATCCAAACGCAGCGCGGACAGTTGGAGGTCACACGCTTCCAAACGGCGCAGGCCGTGCACGACTACTTCAAGAATCACTACGGCCCGACGATCGAGGCCTACGCGAACATCGGCGACAACGCGGTGCTGGCGGCCGAACTCGACGCCCAGCTGGTTGAACTCGCCGACCAATACCTGACCGACGGCGTCATGGAATGGGAGTACCTGGTTCTGACCGGCACCAAGAAGTAAGCCGCTCCGCAACCGGGCCGGGCCGCCCGCCAATTCGGCGGGCGGCCTGGAACGGCTGAATCCCGACGTCTTCGAGAGGACCCCAAAGACCCAAAGCCCAAATGGGCACCAAAAGGCTGGGCCTATAGATCCATCTCGACATTTGCGTCCGGCTCACCGCCGGCCGCGGTGAACGCGGTCAGCGCGCGAACCAACCCCTGCCGTTCGGCCGGCGGCATCTGCTCGACGATACGAGCGATTTCGTCGCGCCGGTGCGCGGTGACCCGGCGGACGAGATCACGACCACGCTTGGTCAACACCGCGAGTAGTTCACGACGCGAGGTCGGGTGCGGCTGTCGGTCGATCATCCCGGCGCTGACGAGACGGTCGACCATCCGGCCGGTCGCCGACGGCTGCACCCCAAGCAGGTTCGCCAGCGTGGCCAGATTGACCGGTCCCCGATTGGACAGAATGACCAGGGTCCTAAATTGCGGGATGGTGATGTTCTCATCGACCTGCGCGATCGAATGCGCCGAGATGCCTACCAACAGCCGAGACGCCGTTAGCAGCGCATCGGTAATCATGTCCAGTGACTCTTCAGCTGCCGTCGCGTTCTCCGTGGACATTAATGGCCCCCTTCCCCGGATTTCGCTGGGCTTTTCAAGTTCGTTGTCGCACAAAACAGGCTGCAGCAAGGGAAGAGTCTAGCAGCGCCCTACATTCGTAGACAGCGATTATTGATCACGTATACAATTGCCGCCGGCAACGTTCGGAAGTGGTTTCCCTGCGCCTGCCTTGCGCCGACGATGGTGTCGCAGCAAATTTCCCGAATTCGGTCAGGAGGGGCAATGGCTCTTGACACACCAATCAGCGATCGGCGGGCCCCGGCAACCACGCATCGGGCCATGTGGGCGTTGGGCGACTATGCGGTACTGGCCAATGAAGTACTGGCCCCGCTGGGGCCAATCCTGTTCTCCACCAGCGGCATTCGCCCCGGAGATCGCGTCCTCGACGTTGCCGCGGGTTCGGGGAATGCGTCGATCGCCGCGGCGGTTGCGGGTGCTCATGTCGTCGCCTGTGACCTCACGCCGGAACTGCTGCGCAGCGCTCAGCGACGCGCCGCGGCAGCGGGAGTACACCTCAGCTGGCGGGAAGCCAATGCCGAGACCCTGCCCTTCGGGTTCAACGAGTTCGACGCGGTGCTTTCGACGATCGGGGCGATGTTCGCTCCGCGTCATCAGCGCACGGCCGACGAGCTGGCCCGGGTGTGTCGCAGGGGCGGCAAGATCAGTGTGCTGAGTTGGACGCCGGAGGGGTTCTACGGCCAGTTGCTCTCCACCCTCCGGCCGTACCGGCCGACGCTGCCGATGGGCGCCCCGCATGAGGTGTGGTGGGGGCGCGAAGAGTACATCGGCGACCTGTTCAGCGACCACGTGTGCGATGTCCGGACGCAGCGGGGCTCGTTGCGGGTAAAGCGGTTCGGGCAACCCGAAGAATGCGTCGATTACTTCAAGGATTACTACGGACCGACGATCAACGCCTACCGCAATATCAGCGACGACCCCCAACGAGTTGCCCAGCTCGACGCCGAACTCATCGAACTCAGCCGCGAATACCTCACCGACGGCGTGATGGAGTGGGAGTACCTGATTTTCACCGCGCGCAAGCGCTGACGATGGATCAATGCGGGTTAGCCGATGTGCAGCGGGTCGATCTGTACCCGGACCGGTTCATGAGTCTGGCGTGCGCTGAGCACACCGACTCCGCGGCGCAGACACCCGGCTAGTTCCAGACCCTGTTCCCGGCGTACCCGCACCAGCATCCTGGTCACGGGCACGCCGTCGGGGGTGCCTGCCGGGCGGCGTACCCCCGGCGGCAGGTCGACCGGGCCGAGCATGTCTGCGTCTTCGGGCAACCGGGCCTGATCCAGCAAGGCCAGGACCGCCTCCGCGGTGCCATCGATGGCGGCGATGTGCACGCTCGGCGGCAGCCCGACTTCGCTACGGGCCTCCAGCTCGGCTTCGGCGTGCCCCACCGGGTCCCAGCGGATCAGCGATTGCACCGTCGGGATAGACGATTCGGCGACCACCGCCACCACGCCTCCGTCGGCACGCGAGCGCACCAGGGCCGCTGCAGCCATCCAACGGCAGAGCGCTTCCTCGGCCGCGCGCAGATCTTGACGGCCCAACAACGCCCAGGTATCCAGCAACAGGGCGGTCCCGTATCCCCCGGCTGCCCGGGGCTCAGCGCCCGGGGTGGCCACGACCAGCGCCGGGCGAGCATCGACGTCGGGCACGATCGCATCGCCCGCCGAGGTGATCACCGACGTACCGGGGAAGGCGCGTCCCAGCTCTTCGGCGGTGCGCCGGGCTCCAACGACGACGGCCCGCACGGTGTCCGACCCACAGCGCGTGCAGCGCAGCAGCGGTTCCCCATGCCCGCACCATCGACAGACCGCGCCGGGCGCGCCGCGTTCCGGCAGGGACAGCGGCCCCGTGCAATGTCGGCACCGCGCGATTGCCCGGCAGCGCCCACAAGCCAGGGAGGGCACGTACCCGCGCCGTGGCACCTGGACCAGTACGGGCGCCCCCGCCTGCAACGACGAGCGGGCGGCGTGCAGGGCGATCGATGGCAGACGCGCGGTCCGTGCGGCCGGGTCGCGTTCGTCGGCGTAGCCGCTGTCATCGAGGGCAATGACGCGCGGGGTGCGCGCCCGAACCACCTGCCGGGCCGCGACGATGTCATGCGCCCACCCGCTTCGCACCAGGGCGTGGGCCTCGGCGGTTCGGGCGTAGCCGCCGATCAACGCCGCGCACCGGGCTTGATGTGCCCGCAGCATCGCCACCTCCCGGGCGTGCGGGTAGGGCGCCCGCGGCTCGGCCAGGGTGTCGTCGCCGTCCGCCCAGACCATGACCAACCCCAGGTCGCTCAGCGGCGCGAACACGGCGCTGCGGGTACCGATCACCAGTCGTGCACCACCCCGCAGCGCGGCCAGCCAGCGTCGGTAGCGGGCGGCCGGACCCAATCCGGCCGACAATGCCGCCACGCTGCGCTCATCGATGCGGGTTGTCGCCGCTCGCCACAGCTCGTCGAGGTCCCGCTGGTCGGGAACGATCGCCAGCACCGCCCGGCCGGTGCGCACCGTCTGCGCGGCGGCCTCGGCGAATCGATCGGCCCACGGCTCGCCGGGTAGCGCCTGCCAGACGGCACGCGCCGCCCGCGCCTCGCCGAGGGCGTCCAAGAATTGGCCGCCCCTGCCGTACCCCGCCCAGCCGGCCCCATCGACCGGAGCCACCTCCGGCAGGTCCGGCCGCGTTGCGACTTCGCGCTCCACCCGCGCATGCCGGGCCGGCACCGCCAGCCGCAAGACGTCCGGCCGGGTGCCTGCATAGCGAGCGGCCACGGCGTCGACCAATCGGCGGATCTCCGGCGTGAGCACCTGTTCGGCCGATACCACCCGATCCAGCCAGCCCAGCTTGCCCTGGTGGTCGGTGTCGTTGCGGCGCTCGAGCACAAACCCGTCGACCAATCGGCCGTGGAACCGCACCCGGACCCGCACCCCGGGCTGGGCATCGTCGGACTGCTCGGCGGACACCAAGTAGTCGAATTCACGATCGAGGTGGGGCACCGAAAGCATCGGTAGTACCCTCGCGATCGGCTCTACCTCGATCGGTACGCGCTCGCAGCCTCGAGATGATTTGCTAGACAATCTTTTTCTTGCTTTTTCGCAACAACGGACGCGGCGCCTCAGCCGTCGACAGCGGCCGGCCCGTTATCCGAAATATCCCGGCCGAAGAAGAACCCGGCGGTAATCAAGATCTCCGCGGCGGCATATGCCCACCAGATCGGCACCGCCAGGGCCTCGTTACCGAGGATGAACCGGCTGATCGCGATCATCGAGTCCGATACCGCGAAACTCAACGCCCCCACCGCTGTCCATATCGTCGGAAGCCTGGTGACGAAAGCCGTGCACACCATGGCGGTCAGCACCAGGATGTAGACCGTCACCGGAATCGTCAGATTTTCCTGACCGAGGTGCGGCCAAAACCAAATCAACAGCCCCACTGAGACCACGCACATCAACGCCGCCGCAGCGATCCGTGGACGCGATGGAACCGCCCCCCAGGCCATCGGCAGCATGGCTCCGAGAAAGCACAAGTGGGCCAACAAGAACGAACCAAGCCCCAGCACAAATGACTGGGTCCACCACGGGATTGCCAACAACCAGTCACCGGCGGCGGAAAACAGCAACGCCGCTATCAGCCACCGTCGCTCGCGCGCGATCGGGTGGGCGGCCGCCGCTAGCGCGAGCAGCACCGCCATCGATGCCTTGAAC
Source organism: Mycobacterium ulcerans subsp. shinshuense (assembly GCF_002355775.1). NCBI lineage: Bacteria > Bacillati > Actinomycetota > Actinomycetes > Mycobacteriales > Mycobacteriaceae > Mycobacterium > Mycobacterium ulcerans. The sequence goes on from NZ_AP017624.1 coordinate 3,448,314, forward strand.
GGCGGCTGCAGGATCCAATGCCCGGTCAGTTCCATACCCTGCGGGCGGCGCATCGCGATGATGGTCAGGTACACGCCGTAGCCGAGGCCGGCCCATCCGGCGAGCACCCAGCCGCCGGTCACCAACCGAGGTGCGTACGGTACGTCCATGCCCAGTTTGGACAAAACCGCAGACGAGAAACCCGCTATCGACCCCATCATGCAGAAGGTACTGGATGCGGTTCCGTTTCGGCTATCCACCGAGGACGGAATCGATGCGGTACGTCAGCGGCTGCGGGACTTGCCACGCCGGCCCGTGCACCCCGAGCTTCGCGTCGAGGACCGGGCCATCGACGGACCGGGTGGATCCATCCCCATTCGGATCTATTGGCCACCAATCAGTCCCGATGCCACCGATCCACTACCGGTGGTGCTGTTCTTTCACGGCGGCGGCTTTGTCATGGGCGACCTGGACACTCACGACGGAACCTGTCGTCAGCATGCCGTCGGGGCCGACACGCTGGTCGTTTCAGTCGATTACCGCTTGGCCCCAGAGCACCCCTACCCCGCGGCCATCCAAGATGCTTGGGCCGCAACGCGATGGGTCGCCGACCACGGATCCACTATCGGCGCTGACCTCAACCGGGTAGCCGTGGCCGGTGATTCAGCAGGTGGAACCATCGCTGCGGTGATCGCACAACAGGCCCGGGACAATGCCGATGGCCCCATACCGCCGATCGCCTTTCAACTGCTGTGGTATCCGTCCACGATGTGGGATCAGACATTGCCGTCGTTCACCGAAAACGCCACCGGCGAGGTTCTCGACGTCAAGGCCATCGCCGACTTTTCCCGCTGGTATGCAGGCGATACCGACCTGTCTAACCCACCAGCGGGCATGGCTCCGGGCCGCGCCGAGAACCTGGCGAATCTACCGGCCGCCTACATCGCGGTGGCCGGCCACGACCCGCTACGTGACGACGGCATCCGGTACGGCGAATTGCTGGCCGCTGCCGGCGTCTCGGTTGAAGTTCACAACGCCGGATCCCTGGTACACGGCTACATCGGCTATGCCGGCGTGGTGCCCGCGGCCACCACCGCCATGGAGCGCGGGCTGGCGGCATTGCGCGTTGCGCTGCACGGATAGGCCACAAGTGCGTACCGTGTAGGACCATGACGGAGCAGATCGGCACCCGCCCCGGCATCGATCCCATCCTGAAGATGCTGCTCGACGCGGTTCCGATGACCTTTTGCGCCGCAGACGGCGTCGAATTGGCCCGCGAACGGCTCGCCGCGCTCAAAGCACCACCGGAACTGCTCCCCGATTTGCGGACCGAGGACCGCAAGATCGGCTATGGCGAGCTTACCGACATCCCCGTCCGAATCTATTGGCCCACCGTGGAGCCCGACTGGGTCCTTCCGGTCGTCGTGTACTACCACGGCGGCGGCTGGGCGCTGGGCAGCTTGGATACCCACGACCACGTCGCGCGGGCGCATGCGGTGGGCGCGGAGGCCATCGTGGTCTCCGTCGACTACCGGCTCGCTCCGGAGCATCCCTACCCGGCCGGGATCGAAGACAGCTGGGCGGCGTTGCGGTGGGTCGGTGAGCACGCTCACGAGTTGGGCGGGGACCCGAACCGGATCGCCGTAGCCGGCGACTCCGCTGGCGGCAACATCTCGGCGATCATGGCGCAGCTGGCCCGTGACCATGCCGGTAATGGCGCTCCGAACCTGGTCTTCCAGTTGCTGTGGTACCCGTCGTGCGTCGGCGACCTGGCCCTGCCGTCCTTCAGCGAAAACGCCACCGCGCCCATCCTGGATCTCGAGGTCATCGACGCGTTCCTGTCGTGGTATGTGCCCGACCTTGACGTCAGCGACCACACGGCGCTGCCTGCCACGCTCGCGCCGGGCAACGGCGACCTGACCGGGCTACCTCCGGCCTTCATCGGCACCGCCGAACACGACCCGCTGCGTGACGACGGGGCCCGTTATGCCGAGTTGCTCACTGCCGCGGGGATAGCGGCCGAGTGGTGCAACGAGCCCAACCTGGTGCATGGCTACGTCAGCTTCGCCGTGGTGGTGCCCTCAGCCGCCGAAGCAACCAGCCGCGGCTTGGCGGCACTGCGCAAAGTGCTGCATTACTAACAAGAACTAGCAGGGACTCGAAAGACCCGGGAGTCCGGCCCTTACCGGCCACCGCCGTCAGCCATACAGTGGTGCCATGGCCCTCGAGGCGGCGCTGATCCTGCGGCCCGAGCACGGAGTTCTCGGCATCGGAGGGGAACGCTAGTGAGCATCGAACCGGACTACCAGATCGTGATCGTCGGCGCCGGATTCTCCGGCATCGGTGCCGCGATCAGCCTCGACAAGGCGGGATTCGGCGACTACCTCGTGATCGAAGCCGGCGACGGCGTCGGCGGAACCTGGTTCTGGAATACCTATCCCGGCATAGCCGTGGATATTCCGTCGTTCTCCTACCAGTTCTCGTTCGAGCAGAGCCCGGACTGGTCGCGCAGCTACGCACCCGGCCGCGAGCTCAGGGCCTACGCCGAGCACTGCGCCGACAAGTACGGCATCAGGCCCCGAATCAGGTTCAACACCAAGGTCCTTGGTGCCGAGTTCGATGACGAGCGCAGTCTGTGGCGTCTGCAGACGGATCCCGGCGGCGAACTGACCACCCGATTCATCATCAATGCCAGCGGCGTTTTGACCGTGCCAAAGCTTCCTGACATTGCCGGCGTCGACTCCTTCGCCGGCGTCACCATGCACACCGCGCGCTGGGATCACAGCCAGGAGCTGACCGGCAAACGCGTCGGGATCATCGGCACCGGCGCGTCGGCGGTCCAGGTCATCCCGGAAATCGCACCAATCGTGAAACACCTCACGGTGTTTCAGCGAACTCCGATCTGGTGTTTTCCGAAATTCGACTTTCCGTTGCCGGCAGCGCTGCGCTGGGCAATGCGCATCCCGGGCGGAAAAGCGCTGCAGCGGCTACTCAGCCAGGCCTATGTGGAGGCGACCTTCCCAATCTCGGCGCACTACTTCACGGTGTTTCCGTTGGCGCGCTGGAGCGCGGTGCTGGGACGGCGCTATTTGCGACAGCGGGTCGACGATCCGGTGGTGCGCGACCAACTCACCCCACGCTATGCGGTCGGCTGCAAGCGACCCGGATTCCACAACGGCTACCTGTCCACCTTCAACCGCGACAACGTGCAGCTGGTCACCGAGCCGATCGAGAAGATCACCCCGACATCGGTGGCCACCGATGACGGCACCGACCACGAGATAGACGTGCTGATCCTGGCCACCGGCTTCAAGGTGCTCGACACCGACGATGTGCTGACCTATCCGGTCATCGGACGCGCAGGTCGATCACTGAGCCAGTTCTGGGAAGAGCATCGCGCGCAGGCCTACCAAGGCGTCAGCGTTCCCGGATACCCCAATTTCTTCGCCGTGTTCGGCCCGTATGGCTACGTGGGTTCGTCGTATTTCGCGCTCATCGAGACGCAGACCCACCACATCCTGCGCTGCCCGAAGCGGGCCCGACGCGACGGCGCGACCCGGGTCGAGGTGACCGAGGAAGCCAACGCCCGCTACTTCGCCGAGATGATGCGGCGCCGGTACCGCCAAGTGTTCTGGCAGGACAGTTGCCGCCGGGCCAACAGCTACTACTTCGACAAGAACGGCGACGTGCCGCTGCGTCCCACCACCACCGTGGAAGCCCACTGGCGTGGCAGGCATTTCGATCTCGACGACTACCGCTTCGGACGCCGAGAGCTCCCCCGAGACAAAACTCACGTCGCCGACCTCGCTGGCCGGCGTTAGGCTCGAACGTGCGGCTTCGAATGAGCAAAAGGAGATTTCGGTGGCCAAAGAGTTCTCGCACATCGACGAGTCGATCCGCGAGTTCATCGGCAACCAGGCCATGTTCTTCGTTGCCACCGCGCCGTCCGACGGAGGCCGAGTCAACCTCTCCCCCAAGGGTTATCGCGACACTTTCGCGGTGCTGGACGACCACACGGTCGTCTACATCGACCTATTCGGCAGCGGCGCCGAAACCATTGCGCACCTGCGCGACAACGGCCGGATCACGATCATGTTCTGCTCGTTCACCCGCAACTCGCGGATCCTGCGGCTCTATGGGACCGGACGAGTGGTGCGCCCCGATGACGGCGAATTCCAAACCCTGAGAGAACATTTCAAGACTCTTCATCCGGGCACGCGCTCCGCCGTCGTGATCGACGTCGACCGCATCGCGGATGCGTGCGGATTCGCGGTTCCCTATTACGACCTCGTCGATGAACGACCGGTGCTGGACGCCCACTTCCGCAAAGCGACCGAGGAAACCTTCTCTGGTGTCATCGATCGCAACCAGCACAGCATCGATGGCCTGCCGGCGTTGGACTCCGACCATCCCCGCCGCCCAGCGCGCAAAACTGAGCCACCACACGCGCGAGCAGACGCGGAATCGCATTGCGCGGGGATCCCGCGCGCGATTCCGCGTCTGCTCGTGCCGGAAACCTAGATGGCGCGCTTGAGGTCGTCAACCTTGTCGAGCCGCTCCCACGGCAGGTCGACATCGGTGCGACCGAAGTGCCCGTAAGCGGCGGTGGGCGCATAGATGGGCCGTAGCAGGTTCAGGTCGCGAATGATCGCGCCAGGCCGCAGGTCGAACACCTCACCGATGGCCTTCTCGATCTTGACCGGGTCGACAGCCTCGGAGCCGAATGTCTCCACGAACAGGCCGACCGGGGCGGCTTTGCCGATGGCGTAGGCCACCTGTACCTCGACCCGCTCGGCCAGTCCTGCTGCGACCACGTTTTTGGCCACCCAGCGCATCGCGTACGCCGCCGAGCGGTCCACCTTGGACGGATCCTTGCCGGAGAATGCGCCACCACCGTGCCGGGCCCACCCGCCGTAGGTGTCGACGATGATCTTGCGGCCGGTGAGGCCCGCATCGCCCATCGGTCCGCCAAGGACGAACTTTCCGGTCGGGTTGACCAGCACCCGCACCGCCGAGGCATCCAGGGTGTCGTGGGCCAGGTCGTCGAGCACGGTCTTGAGCACCTGCTCGCGAATGTCGGGATCCAGCGTCTTCACCAGGTCGATGTCGTCCGCATGCTGGGTCGAAATGACCACCGTGTCCAGCCGCACCGGCACCCGGTCCTCGTAGGCGATGGTGACCTGAGTCTTGCCATCCGGGCGCAAGTAGGGCAGCACACCGTTCTTGCGGACCTCGGTCAGTCGCCGCGACAACCGGTGAGCCAGCGCGATCGGCAGCGGCATCAGCTCCGGGGTGTCGTTGATCGCGTAACCGAACATCAGGCCCTGGTCGCCGGCGCCTTGCGCGTCCAACGGATCCGCAGCGCCCTCGACGCGGGCCTCATGGGCGGTATCAACACCTTGTGCGATGTCGGGCGACTGGGCTCCGATACCGATGTTCACTCCGCAGGATGCCCCGTCGAAGCCCTTGTCCGACGAGTCGTAGCCGATGTCGAGGATGCGTTCGCGAACGATATTGGTGATGTCAGCGAACGCCTCCTTGGCGGTCGTCGTGACCTCACCCACCACGTGCACCTGCCCGGTGGTCACCAGGGTCTCAACTGCAACACGCGAGCGGGGGTCCGCCGCCAGAAGCGCGTCGAGGACCGAGTCGCTGACCGCGTCACAGATCTTGTCGGGATGTCCTTCCGTCACCGACTCACTGGTAAAAAGGCGACCCTTTTCACGCACTATCTGCATCCTTCCGATAATTAGTTAGCCGAATTATATCCTCAGACATCAATTTGCGCTAGTCCACTCGAGCAAGGCATCGTTCAGGACCTGTCCAGCCGCTGTACAGCACCGAGCCCGTGGATCGACTACCCGCGACAGCTATCCAGGAACGTAACTATTGCGTCAACGATACGGCTTGCCATCAGCGTCTTCGACCCGTGCTGCAGCGCCGCCTCGGTTCCATCGGCGGCCAATAGCCAGCCGTCGTTGTTGTCCACCTCAAAGGCCCTGTCACCGCCCACGGCGTTGACGACCAGCAAGTCGCAGCCTTTTCGCCGCAGCTTCTGTCGGGCGTGAAACAGCACATCCCCGTTGGCGTCACCGGTCTCGGCGGCAAAACCAACGATGGCACGCATCTTGGGCAGCTGCCCATCCTCGCGCGCACGCACCGCACCGGCCAACACATCGTCGTTGCGCAGGAGTTCGATCACCGGTGGACTGTCGGCAGTCTTTTTGATCTTGGCGGTGGAAACTTGCGCCGGCCGAAAGTCGGCAACGGCGGCGGCCATCACCAGCACGTCCGCGGTGGGTGCGTGCTTGGAGACGGCGTCATCGAGTTGCTGCGCGGTGCTGACGTGCACCACCTCGACACCGGCCGGGTCGATCAACCCGGTGGTGTGCCCCGCGATCAACGTCACCTCGGCGCCCCGCTGGGCAGCGGCGCGCGCGACGGCGTAACCCTGCTTACCGGAGCTGCGGTTGCCCACGAAGCGCACCGGATCGATCGGCTCCCGGGTGCCACCGGCGGTCACCAACACCTTGCGGCCGGCCAGGTCGTAGGGCAACGCATCATGGCGTTCCAGCAGCAGCTGGGCCAGGGTGGTGATCTCCTCGGCCTCGGGCAAGCGTCCGGCGCCGGTGTCACTGCCGGTCAGCCGCCCGGATGCGGGTTCGAGCACCACCGCGCCACGACGGCGCAGCGTGGCCACATTGTCGACGGTGGCCGGATGCAGCCACATCTCGGTGTGCATCGCTGGAGCGAACATCACCGGACACCGGGCCGTGAGCAGAGTTGCTGTCAGCAGATCGTCTCCGCGCCCGGCTACCGCCCGGGCCAGCAGATCAGCCGTCGCCGGGGCGACCACGACCAGGTCAGCCTGCTGACCGATTTGAACATGCGGCACCGCCGGCACGTCGTCGAACACCCCGGTGTGCACGGGCTGACCGGAGAGCGCCTCGAAGGTGGCCGCCCCGATAAAACGGAGCGCAGATTCGGTGGGGATGACCCGGACGTGATGACCGGCCTCAGTCAGTTGACGGACGACCGTGCACGCCTTGTACGCGGCGATACCCCCAGAGACGCCGACGACGATCCGCTTACGGTCCATCCGGGGCCTGCCCTGTTACTCGCCCTCAGTGTGCTCGAGCAGATCGGCGTGGATCTCACGCATCGCGATCGATAGCGGCTTTTCCTGCAGGCCCGGCTCCACCAACGGCCCGACGTATTCCAGGATGCCCTCGCCGAGCTGGTTGTAGTAGTCGTTGATCTGCCGAGCCCGCTTCGCCGCATAAATCACCAGGGCGTATTTGCTCGAGACGCGATCCAGCAACTCGTCAATGGGCGGATTGGTGATGCCCAGCGGGGTGTCGTAGGCACCGACCCCGCCAGAGGAAGGATCGAATTGATCCACGGCGGAAACGGCGGCCAACGGCGCATCGGACTGCGGAATACTCACTTAAGACTTTCTCCTGGCGGCGTAAATCGTTGCGAAGACGGTAAAGATCTCGATTCTGAATTCTGGCTCTTTGCCTGGCTGATGACTCACCCAGAGCCGGGCACAGTTCTCACCAGCAAGGATACCAATTCAGCGCATGCGGATTCCAATCGACCGTTTACCACGACCTTGTCGAAGTCGGGTTGGGCTGCCAGTTCGGTCTGCGCGGTCTGTAACCGGCGACGAATAACGTCCGGCGTCTCAGTGCCCCGACCGACCAGCCTGGCCTTGAGGTCCTCCCAACTGGGCGGCGCCAAAAACACGCTGATGGCCTCGGGCATCGCCTTCTTGACAGCCCTGGCCCCGGCCAGATCGACCTCGATCAGCACCGGAACTCCGGAGGCCGTGGCCTCCCGCACCGGTTGAGCCGGGGTGCCCGATCGGTGCAATCCCCCGTGAATCTCGGCCCACTCCAGCAACTCGCCCTGGTCGATCATCTGCTGGAAGCTCTCCGGGGTGACGAAGTGGTAGTCCACGCCGTCCACCTCCCCCGGCCGCGGCGCCCGGGTGGTGGCCGAAACGCTGAAGTGCAGGTTTGGGATCCGCTCACGCAAACAGCGGACCACCGTCGACTTGCCGACAGCGGAAGGACCGGACAGCACGACCACATGTCCTGTGCCCGGTCCTCCGCCGGCGCTCATCGGCGCTCCTGAGTCGGCACCCCCACCAGGCACTGCAGCCTAGATCCTTGGGCGCTGATTGCCCGCACCACCCCTGCTAGCGGGTGATACCCCACCTCAGGCCCAGCGGCCTGCATCGTCGGCAGCGGGCTAGGCGGAGCCGAACTTTTCCAGCAGGGCCTTGCGCTGACGGTCACCAAGACCACGCAGCCGCCGGGTCGGGGCGATTTCGAGCTCGGTCATGATTTCCTGCGCCTTGACCTTGCCCACCTTCGGCAAAGCCTCGAGCAGCGCAGACACCTTCATCTTGCCCAAGACTTCGTCGGTCTCGGCGTCCTTGAGCACCTGGGTGAGGTTGGTGCCGCCGCGCTTCAGCCGGTCCTTGAGCTCTGCTCGCGCTCGACGTGCGGCAGCAGCCTTCTCCAACGCGGCCGCGCGCTGCTCGTCGGTCAACTGGGGAAGGGCCACGATTCCTCCGTCTCTCATCGATATCAATCGATCATTTGTTTGTCTTGGCTGGTACTACAGCCAGCGGAGACGACCGTACTCACGGTTCCTGACGAAATCTAACCCGACCCCCTGGTTTGGGTGACAAATCCCCAGCGTGGGCCCCGGCCGCGAGACGAATCAGCGCTCCGCCGCCACGCCCGAGCGGCCACAAACCACGGGGTCGAGCGCCCAGCGGGCTGGTCCGGCCACACCCCCAGATATTGATGCCTAGCTGCGGTTATTTGCGATTTGACTGGAATCTGCGGGCGGCGCCGCCCGACGATCGCACCGCCCGCCGGCCGGTTTGGGCCGCCCCGGGCCACCCCGAGCAACCCCCCGCGACCAACGTGCCATGGATCACGCATTTCGGTGGCGTGTCGCGCGTGTCGGGCGGTTCGGGGCAAATGGAGCGAATCAGCAGGCCAGCGCATGCTCGAACCGTGCGGTGGGCCCGTCCACGTTGCCGGAACGGGGCGGACCCGAGACCCCACCACGCCGACTCACGACGCGGGCGTCGCGCCGCATTCACCGACGGACGAACATCGGTCCATTTCGACTGCCCAGCAAATCTGGTACGGATGTCCAGCCGAATGCGACCAGCAACGTCGGGGTTTCCCGAACAACAGCGCGGCGCGGGCGCCCAAACGGCCACACGCAGTTGATCGCGCCGGCACCAATGCGAACGTGCCGACGCCGACTCGGGCAGTTTGGCGGGCCGCGACGAAGCCCCGGTGACCACGGAAATCTGACGATTTTCCTTTTACTGCAAGCCTTTTCAGAGTGGATTCCGGCAAGCATGGAGCCTGGCTGCCGCGCACGGTTGCCGAGCGCCGACGTGTGAGGTGGCAAGCGGGCTGGGATTCCGGCGGCGCTCAGACGCAGATCGACCCCGGGCGTCAGCGGCTACAGAAACTCCAACAGCAACGGGCGCCGAGCGTGCTTGACCCGAAGACCTAGACCGCTGAAAGGTACGCGACGGAGTCCAGCATCCGCTCGGCCGCCGCCCGGACTTCAGAAATGCTGGGGCCGGCGCGCAGGACCTCGCGCGACACCGCGGGCAACAGCTGTTGTGGCGCCGCGCCGCCGAGGCCGCCCAGCGCCTCCGGCCGGCCGCCCTGCACCCCGACGCCGGGAACCAATACGGGTCCGCCCAGCCCGCTCACATCCGGCGGATTCAGCACCGTTGCGCCGACGACCACACCAACCGATCCGGGCTCCGGCCCCGTCACTTCGCCAACTTCACTATTGAAGAGTCCGACTTGATCGACGATCAGTTGGGCCACCGTGCGGCCATCCGCGTCGGCGCGTTGAATGGTGGCGCCCTCCGGATTGGAGGTAGCCGCGAGCACAAACACACCCCGATCATTGGCCGTCGCAACCTCGAGCAGGGGCCGCAGCGAGCCGAACCCCAGAAAGGGCGAGACAGTCACGGCATCGGCCGCCAGCGGCGAGTCGCCCGCCCAGGCCGCCGCGTAGGCCGCCATCGTCGACCCGATGTCGCCACGCTTGGCGTCCGCCAGGACCAGCACACCATTGGCCCGTAGCGCGGCCATCGTGCCTTCCAGCACCGCAAATCCCGCGGCACCGTACGCTTCGAAAAACGCCACCTGCGGCTTGACCACCGCAAATCCCGCGAAGGCCGCCACGCAGATATCGCAGAACGCGGCCAATCCGTCGGCGGTGGCCGGCAGATCCCAGGCCCGAAGTAACTCGGGGTGGGGATCGATCCCCAAACACAGCGGCCCGCGGTGTGCCTTGGCCTCTGCCAAGCGTGCGCCGAATCCGGTCACCGGGCCCCGCCGTCGGCCGCGCTCTGTTGTTCGATGGCGCGGTGCAGCTCTTGCAGTGACCTCACCCCGATATCGCCGCGGATCCCGGCTTCGATGCCCTGCACCGCGGCCGACGCGCCCTGCACCGTGGTGACGCACGGGATGTTGACGGACACGGCAACCGAGCGGATTTCGTATCCGTCGACACGCGGGCCGGAGTTCCCGTATGGGGTATTGATCACCATGTCGACCTCGCCGGCCCGGATCGCGTCGACGGCGGATATCGCCGGGCGTCCGGGTTGTGGCGCCTCGAAATGCTTGCGAACCTCGTCGCAGGGAATCCCATTGCGTCGCAGCATCTCTGCCGTGCCCTCGGTAGCGAGCACCCGAAAGCCCAGGTCGGCGAGCCGCTTGACGGGGAACACGAGTGAGCGTTTGTCCCGGTTGGCGACCGAAACGAACACGGTCCCCGCCGCGGGCAACGAACCGTACGCGGCGGTCTGGCTCTTGGCAAAGGCGCTGCCGAAGTCCCGGTCGATCCCCATCACCTCGCCCGTCGACTTCATCTCCGGTCCAAGCAGCGAATCGATGGCCGCGCCGTCCGCGCGCCGGAAGCGGTGGAAAGGCAGCACAGCCTCTTTGACGGCTATCGGGGCACGCGGGTCGGCGTTGGCGCCGTCCCCGGTACGCGCCAGCATCCCTTCGGCGCGCAACTGGGAAATACTGGCGCCCAACATGACCCGGGCACATGCCTTGGCCAGCGGGACGGCGGTGGCCTTGGACACGAAGGGCACGGTGCGGCTGGCGCGCGGATTGGCCTCCAAGACATACAAGATGTCGTCTTTGAGCGCATACTGCACATTGAGCAGACCCACCACACCGATGCCATGCGCGATGGCTTCCGTGGCTTTGCGAACCTTTTCAATGTCGCTGCGGCCCAAGGTCACCGGCGGCAGGGCACACGCCGAGTCACCGGAGTGGATCCCGGCCTCCTCGATGTGCTCCATGACCCCGCCGATGTAGACCTCGGTCCCGTCGCACAACGCGTCCACGTCGATCTCGACAGCGTCTTCGAGGAAGCGGTCGACCAGCACCGGATGTGCCGGCGAGAGTTCGGTCGCGCGGGTGATGTAGCCGCGCAGCGTCTCCTCGTCGTAGACGATCTCCATCCCCCGGCCACCCAGCACGTACGACGGCCGCACCAGCACCGGATAGCCGATGTCTTCGGCGATACGGCGGGCTTGCGCGAAGGTGGTTGCGGTGCCATAGCGTGGCGCGGGCAGTCCCGCCGCGGTCAGCACATCGCCGAACGCCCCGCGGTCTTCGGCCAGGTCGATGGCGGCGGGCGGGGTGCCGACGATCGGCACCCCCGCGTTGGCCAGCCGTTCTGCCAGCCCGAGCGGCGTCTGGCCGCCGAGTTGCACGATGACTCCCACCACGCCGGCCCCACCGGCGGCCGACTGCTCCTCGGCATGAAATACCTCGAGCACGTCCTCGAACGTCAGCGGCTCGAAGTACAGCCGATCCGCGGTGTCATAGTCGGTGGATACCGTCTCCGGATTGCAGTTGATCATCACCGTCTCGAAACCGGCCTGGCTCAACGTGGTTGCCGCATGCACGCAGCTGTAGTCGAACTCGATCCCCTGGCCGATGCGGTTAGGCCCGGACCCGAGGATCAGAACCTTCGGTTTGTCGATCTGCGGAGCCACTTCGGTCTCGGCCGCCGGATCCAGCTCGTAGCTGCTGTAGTGGTACGGAGTCTTGGCCTCGAACTCGGCGGCACAGGTGTCCACCGTCTTGTACACCGGGTGGATGCCCAGCCGCTCGCGCAGTGAGCGCACACCGTCTTCCCCGGCCAGTTCGGGTCGCAGCGAGGCGATCTGCCGATCGGATAGCCCACTGTGTTTGGCGTGGCGCAGCAGATCCGCGTCGAGCACCGGCGCGTCGACCAATTCGGCACGCAAACCGACCAGCTCGTCGATCTGCGCGACGAACCACGGGTCCACGCCGCTGGCCTCGGCCACCCGATCGACCGAGGCCCCCAGCCGCAGCGCCAGTTCCAGGTCGTAGAGCCGACCTTCGGTCGGGGTTTGCAGCCTGGTCAGGACGTCGTCGAGGCCGCCTTCGGGATCGGTGGCGGTCCAGAACCCGGCCCGGCTGGTTTCCGGCGAACGCATCACCTTGCCGAGCGCCTCGACGAAGTTGCGGCCCAACGACATCGCCTCGCCCACCGATTTCATGGTGGTGGTCAGCGTGGCATCGGCACCCGGGAACTTCTCGAAGGCGAACCGCGGCGCCTTGACCACGACGTAGTCCAGGGTGGGTTCGAAGCAGGCCGGCGTTTCTTTGGTGATGTCGTTGACGATCTCGTCGAGCGTGTATCCGATGGCCAGCTTCGCGGCGATCTTGGCGATCGGAAACCCGGTCGCCTTGGACGCCAACGCACTTGACCGCGATACTCGCGGGTTCATCTCGATGACGATCAGCCGGCCGTCTCGGGGGTTGACCGCAAACTGAATGTTGCAGCCGCCGGTGTCCACCCCGACCTCGCGCAGGATCGCAATCCCCAAGTCACGCAGCCGCTGGTATTCCCGATCGGTCAGCGTCATGGCCGGCGCAACGGTGACCGAGTCGCCGGTGTGCACGCCCATCGGGTCGAGGTTCTCGATCGAGCACACCACCACCACGTTGTCGTGGCCATCGCGCATCAGCTCGAGTTCGAATTCTTTCCAGCCGTAGATCGATTCCTCGATGAGCACATTGGCGCTGGGCGAGGCGGCCAGCCCGGCGCCGGCCATCCGATCCACCTCGTCGGCGGAGTAAGCCATACCCGAGCCCAACCCGCCCATGGTGAAGCTGGGCCGCACCACCACTGGAAGGCCCAGCTCGGCAACGGTCTCGCGAACCTCGTCCATGGTGAAACACACTCGGCTGCGGGCGGATTCACCCCCGACCTTGGCAACGATGTCCTTGAACCGCTGCCGGTCCTCGCCGCGCTGAATGGCTTCGAAATCGGCACCGATCAGCTCGACGCCGTAGCGTTCCAGCGCCCCGTTCTCGTGTAGAGCGACGGCGGTGTTCAGGGCGGTCTGCCCACCCAGGGTGGCCAGCACGGCGTCAATCTTGTTGCCGCGCTCGGCTTGCTGAGCGATGACCCGCTCGACGAACTCTGGGGTAATTGGCTCGACGTAGGTGAAGTCAGCATACTCGGGGTCGGTCATGATCGTCGCCGGATTGGAGTTGACCAGACTGACCTGTAGGCCCTCGGCGCGCAGTACCCGGCACGCCTGGGTTCCGGAGTAGTCGAACTCGCAAGCCTGGCCGATGACGATCGGCCCCGAGCCGATGACCAGAATGTGGTGTAAATCGGTGCGGCGCGGCACTAGCAGCCCCCTAAGGTTTGGACGCGAAGGTGCGCGGTCTTGCGCCGAACCCAGCGTGTCAGCTGGGGGCACCCGCTCGCGGCGATGAGCATCAGCGGTCCCCCGCCATCAGGTCAACAAACTGATCGAACAGGTACTCGGCATCGTGTGGGCCCGCCGCGGCCTCGGGGTGGTACTGCACCGAGAATGCGCGGCCGTCAACCAGTCTGACCCCCTCGACCACACCGTCATTGGCGCAGGTGTGGCTGACAGCGGCCCGGCCGAACGGCGTCTCGAAAGACTGCCCGGCCTCCCCTTCCAGCGCGAAACCGTGGTTCTGCGCGGTTACCGCGACTCTCCCGATGGCGTGGTCGATGACCGGAATGTTGATGCCCCGGTGCCCGAACACCATCTTGTAGGTCGATAATCCCAGCGCTCGGCCGAGGATCTGGTTGCCGAAGCAGATACCGAACAGCGGGATTCCGGCACCGAGCACCTCACGGGTCAGCGACACGACATGGTCTGCGGTCGCCGGATCGCCGGGTCCGTTGGACAAGAACACGCCGTCTGGCTTGATATCGGCGATCTGATCGAAGGTCACCGACGAGGGCAGCACATGGCTGCGAACGCCGCGCCGGGCGAAGTTGCGCGGCGTGTTGGTCTTGATACCGAGGTCCAGGGCAACCACGGTAAAACGCTGCGGCCCTTCTGGTTCGACGATGTACGCCTCGGGGGTGCTGACCTCTCCGGCGAGATCGGCACCCAGCATCGGGGGTTGGGCAGCCACCCGCTCGACCAGCTCGGCTACTTGCGTGCCGGCGGTCAGGGCCGCACCGGAGAACACACCGGCCTTCATCGAGCCGCGGCTGCGTAGATGACGCACCACTGCGCGGGTGTCGATGCCGGCGATCCCCACGATGCACTGGCGGATGAGCTCGTCTTCCAGTGTCGTCGATGAGCGCCAGTTGGAGGCGCGCGGCGACGGGTCACGTACCGCGTAGCCCGCGACCCAGATCTTGTCGCCGCGGCTCTCGCCGTCCTCGTCGTTCCAGCCGGTGTTGCCGATCTGCGGGGCGGTGGCCACCACGATCTGGCGGTGGTAACTGGGATCGGTCAGCGTCTCCTGATAGCCGGACACGCCGGTGCTGAAAACGGCTTCCCCCAGTGTTTGGCCAACCGCACCGAATGACATTCCGGTGAAGACTCGGCCATCTTCAAGTACGAGCAAGGCTTTGCTCACACGATTCCCTCCGTTCGGGGCTGAAGCCAGCCTGCTAGCCAGCCGTCGTACTCGTCACGATTGTCTGCCCGGAACCCGGTGTCGATCTCAGTACCTGATGGCAGCCGCCACCGGATTGCCAGTATCCCGTCGCGCGCCGCGATCTTGCCGGCGATTCCGCGCTCGGTGCGTACCGCGGTGATCGAATCCTGTGGGATCCAAATCGGCTGCGCCCGCGCACGTTTCACCAGAATTCCGTCCGGATGACGGGTCAGTTCCGCCCGGCTGCGGTACCCGAGGTCGCCGACCACAACCCGGTGGTTGGACGCCGGCGCCAGGGTGCAACCGACGTACATGCCGCAAGTGATGACCGACGCGGGACCCACCGCGGTGGGCAGGTCGGGCAACGCACCGATCAGCTCGCTTTGCAGTCGCGCGCGACGCCGCCAGCCCCTGATCACCATCGCGATCAACACCGCCAGCACGGCCGCAAAGATCAGGGAGCCGATCAGCGTGCCTGAGTTCATGCCGGGCTCTTTCCGTCCCTGGCGGTGATCTTTCCACGCAACAGCGTCGCCGTGACCCGGGCGGGCAAGGTCATCGACTCGTACGGGGTGTTGGCCGAGCGGCTGGCCAGGTCGGCCCCGGTGACAGTCCAGGTGGCGTCGGGATCAATCACGGTCAGGTTGGCCGGCTCCCCTACCTCGAGCGGCCGGCCATGATCGGGCAGCCCCACGATTCGCGCCGGGTTCTCGCTCATCACCCGCGCGACATCGCGCCAGCTCAGCAGACCCGGCTGCACCATCGTCTGCACCACCACCGACAGCGCGGTCTGCAGCCCGAGCATGCCCGGGCGCGCCGCGGAGAACTCGACGCATTTCTCGTGCTCGGCGTGCGGCGCGTGATCGGTGGCCACACAATCGATGATCCCGTCGGCCAGCGCCTGTCGCAGCGCCATCGCATCAGACGCCTCGCGCAGCGGTGGATTGACCCGATTCACCCCGTCGTAGCCGGACAGTCTGCGGTCATCGAGCAGCAGGTGATGCGGAGTAACCTCCGCTGTGATCGAAATACCTTGTGATTTAGCCCATTTCAATATTTCGACGGTTCCCACGGTGGAGGCGTGGCAGATGTGCACCCGCGCGCCCGCGTCTCGGGCCAGCAGCGCGTCGCGGGCCACAATCGATTCCTCAGCCGCCCTGGGCCAACCCGCCAGGCCCAACTGCGCGGCATTCGGGCCTTCGTGGGCGACCGCACCGACGGTCAGCCTGGGCTCCTCGGCGTGCTGGGCGATCAGCACACCCAGGCCGGTGGCGTATTCGAGAGCGCGGCGCATGATCAGCGGGTCGTGCACGCAGATCCCGTCGTCGGAGAACATCCGCACCGCGGCGACACCGGCATTCATCATGCCCATCTCGGTGAGTTCAGTTCCGGCGAGCCCGATCGTGACGGCGCCGACGGGATGTACGTCGACCAAACCGACCTGCTGTCCCCGGTGCCAGACGTGGTCGGTGACCACCGGACTGTCGGCCACCGGATGGGTGTTGGCCATCGCGAACACCGCCGTGTAGCCACCCAGCGCTGCTGCCGCCGAACCGGTCTCGATGTCCTCGGCATATTCGCGGCCCGGCTCGCGCAGGTGGGTGTGCAGGTCGACCAGCCCCGGCAGCAGCACGTGATCGGTGGCATCGATGACATCCGCCGTATCGGGGATGGCCAGTCCGGTCCCGATGTCAGCGATCTGGTTGTCGTCGACGAGCACGTCGACCCGTTCGCCCTCGCCGTACAACCGCACTCCGCGCAGCAGAACGCTCACGCCGCACCCTCTTCCCCAGCCGACTCGAGTCCAACCAGGACATGGAACAGCACCGCCATGCGTATGTGGACTCCGTTGGAAACCTGTTGCAACACAGCCGACTGTGACGAGTCGGCAACCGATGAGGCGATCTCCATGCCGCGCAGCATCGGCCCGGGATGCAGCACCACCGCGTGACCGCCCAGCATCGCCTGCCGACGGTCGGACAGACCGTACAAGGTCGAGTACTCCCGCACCGAGGGGAAGAATCCGCCGTTCATCCGCTCGGCCTGCACCCGCAGCATCAGCACCGCGTCGGCGGCGGGAAGCTCGGCGTCAAGGTCATGGGATACGGTGACCGGCCAATCCGCGACACCCACCGGCAGCAAGGTGGGCGGCGCCACCAGCACCACCTCGGCACCCAGCGTGTGCAGCAGCGTGACGTTGGAGCGGGCCACCCGGCTGTGCAGGATGTCGCCGACGATGACGACGCGCCGGCCCTCGATGCCACCGAGCCGCTGCCGGATGGTCAGGGCGTCCAGCAGCGCCTGCGTCGGGTGCTCGTGAGTGCCGTCGCCGGCGTTGATCACCGAAGGGCCACCGTCGGATTGGCCGGCGGTCCAATCGGCGAGCAGCCGCGCCGCCCCGGACGCGGGGTGCCGGATGATCAGGGCGTCGGCGCCAGCCGCACGCAGGGTCAGCGCGGTGTCGCGCAGCGACTCGCCCTTGCTGACCGAGGACCCGCTCGCGCTGACATTGATCACGTCCGCGCTCATCCACTTACCGGCCACCTCGAAGGACACCCGGGTTCGTGTCGAGTTCTCGTAAAACATCGCCACCACGGTGCGACCGCGCAGCGTCGGCAACTTCTTGACCTCACGACCAACCAGGGCCTGCGCGAAGCGGTCGGCGTCGTCAAGGATCGCAATGGCGTCGTCGCGGCTCAAGTCGCCCGCCGCCAGCAGATGCCTGGGTGTCATCGAGAGATCACCACCCCATCGTGGCCGTCGTGTTCGCTGAACTGGACATGCACGCTTTCGCTGCGGGCGGTGGGCACGTTCTTGCCCACGTAGTCCGCGCGCACCGGCAGTTCCCGGTGCCCGCGGTCGACCAACACGGCCAGCTGGACCGATCGCGGCCGCCCGACATCGCGCAACGCGTCCAGCGCCGAGCGCACCGAGCGCCCGGAGTAGAGCACGTCATCGACCAGAATCACCAAGGCGTCGTCGACGCCGCCGGCCGGGATCTCGGTCTCCTCCAGCGGCCGCGGCGGTTTGCTCATCAGATCATCGCGATACAGCGTGATGTCCAGCGCACCATGGTCGACCTCGATGCCACTGTATTCACCGATGTTGGCCGCCAACCGCGACGCCAGGATCACACCGCGAGTCGGGATCCCGAGCAACACGACGCGTGGCGAGTCCGGGCTATCCAGCGCGGTCTTTTCGATGATCTGGTGCGCAATGCGGGAAATAGTTCGACCGACGTCGGCCGCGGACATCAACTCCCTGCCATCCACGGCATCATTGGCGGCACCCATGCGAGAACCTGACCTCCTTCTCCGCCTCTCCGGACGGGTCGTTAAAGGATGTCGACTGCCCGACACCGTAGCATTGCGCGCCCGCGGCCACGATGCGGGGCCCGCCGTGGGGATACCCTGGCATAGGTGAGGGACTCCACCGCTTCTGGGGATTCCACCGGTTTTCCCGCCGGGCTGCAACAGATGGATTTTGCTGCGCTGTACCGCGGCGAGAGCCCGCGCCGGGGCGTTGCGCCGATGACGACGCCCCCGTGGGATACCAAGGCTCCCAAAGAAAATGTCATCGCCTGGCAAGCCGGCGGCTGGGTGCACGGCGACGTGCTGGACATCGGTTGTGGGCTGGGCGACAACGCGATCTACCTGGCTGCGCACGGACACCCGGTGACCGGCCTGGACATTTCCCCGACCGCGCTGATCACCGCGGCGCGCCGAGCCGATGACGCGGGCGTGCACGTCACGTTTGCGGTGGCCGACGCCACCAAGCTCGACGGTTACACCGACGCCTTCGACACCTTGATCGACAGCGGCATGTTCCACTGCCTCGACGACGAGGGCAAGCGCAGCTATGCGGCCGCGGTGCACCGCGCCACCAGACCTGGCGCCACCCTGCTGATGAGTTGCTTCTGCGATGCCAACCCGCCCAACGAACAACAGCCGCGCCCGGCGGTGCCCGAGCAGACGCTGCGCGACGTGCTAGGCGGTGCGGGCTGGGAGATCGCGGCGCTGGATCCGGTCACGGTGAACCGCCAACTCGGTGGATCCGACGGGCAGCCCATCGAGCTGGCCTTCTGGTACGTCCGCGCGCGGCGGCAAAACTAGCGCAGCTCAGCCCACCGGCCCGGCGGGATCACAGCCCCGGCGACCCTCATGCGCCCAGGCCAGCAGATCCGGCGCGGCCAGCTGGTTGATGCGATCGTAGTAGCGGCGATAGACGCGCTCGTCGAAGAACTCCTGCCATTCGCCGCTACCACCGGCCCGGAAAAAGCGCTCGTTGCTGCGCCAAATGCCTTCGGTGGACTCGGGGGCGAGTTCGGCGGCGCGCGCACGCATCGAGTTCAGCGTGGCATGCTGCGCGAGCTCCTCGGCACGATCGCGGCCAAGGGAGCAGCCCAGGACCCCCGCCAGGCGGATCAGCTCACCCACGAGGTCGGCGCGGTAGTCGGTGTAATGGAACATCGACACGTTGGGCAGCTGACGTCGCGACCAGACCGTGTTGAAGTGATGCAGGATGTTGGACAGCGAGCCCATGTGTTTGGCCATGGGCGGCATCGGGCCCGGTCCCCCGTGCGGAGGCGGGAATCCGGGGCCGGGGGGCGGCGCGATCGCCGAAGGTGGGGGTGCAACCGGGCCTTCCGGGGGCATGATCGGCCCTTCCATCCAGGCCCGGAAGGCCTGGATGGGCGTGGGATCATCCTGTCGATCGCCGGCGGCGGACCCCCTCCGGTTGAGGTTGGCGTGGTTCATGTTGCCCCACTGGAAAAGCTCCGACATCGCGGCGTCGCGCGGGTCGCGGCCCACACCGATGTAGGTGACCCGGTCATCGAGCACCACGCCGTCCAGCGGCGTGTGGGTCTTGATGAATCGGCGGTGGCCCTGCGCGTTGAGGGCGGCAACAACCTCGTTCACCGGCCGGACCGTCCTATCCAGCCATGGCGAAACCTCGGCCAGCGGCCCCGGCAACTGCGGTCCATCGAAGACCAGCAGCGACACCAGGCGCTGGGTCAACGTGACGCCGCACTTCGACGGTGCCGAAATCACGATGTCGCCCTCGCGCAGCTCCAGCGCGTCCCAACGCCGGTTGTCGCTGATCCACGAGCGATACCCAACTCGGGTGGCCATCAGGACTCCCCCGCCCGACGGGGCCACGGCGGTCCCCGCGACCCCGGTGAGCCCAGTCGAGGAACTCCGGGCCGCCCAGATTCCCGGCCAATTCGGCCGCGCGTTCGCCGTAACGCCGATGCTCGGCGGCGGTGAAAATGTCGTGCCACTGGCCACGTCCACCGGCCCGGAAGAAGGGGGCTTCGGTACGCGGCTGGTGCCCGGGTAAGACGCCGCGGGTGGCCGCGGGAGCAAGCGCATCGGCGTGCGCGCGCATGGCGTCGAGGGTGGCGTGTTCGGCCAACTCCGCGGCGCGATCGGGACCCAGCTCGGTACCCAGGACCGAGCCGAGGCGCAACAGTTCACCGACGAGGTCCGCCCGGTAGTCCGCGTAGTGGAACATCGCGACGTTGGGCTGCCTGCGCCGGTCCCAGAACATGGCGAAGTGATGCAGGATGGTGGCCAACGAAGCGACCCCCTCGGTGGGTACGTTGGGCCCTTCCAGCCAGCGCCGCATCACATCGAGCGGGCTGAACTCGCCGTCGAAGTCCAAACCCGGGGGCGCGAATCGCTCACCTGGCGGCCCCAGCACCTCGTGCAGCGCCCGCATCCGGTGCTGGTCCATCAGCATCGAGACCGCGGCATCGCGGGGATCGCGCCCCACCCCGATATAGGTGACCCGATCCTCGAGCACCAAGCCGTCCAGCGGCGTGTGGGTCTTGATGAACCGGCGATGGGGCTGGGCGTCGAGTGCGGCGGCGACCTCCTGCACCGGCCGGGCGGTCAAGTCCAGCCACGGCGACACCAAGTGCATCGGCGCCGGCAGCTGCGGCCCATCGAAGATGAGCAGGGAAATCAGGCGTTGCGTCCAGGTGGTGCCGCACTTCGGCGGTGCCGAGATCACGATGTCGCCGTCCCGCAACGTCAAGCTATCCCAGCGCAGGTTGTCGCTCATCCAGGAGCGGTAGGCAACCCGGTCATCGGTCCGGAACTGACCGGATGACGGCGCCGGAGGCGGGTGATTGTTGCCCATTTCATCGGATGCGATTGGCACGACACTTCTCCTGCTCAGCATGGTCTCGGCTGGTTGGGTTCTCGGCTGGGCAGCGGCCATCAGCGGCGGATGGTGTCGAACAGCATGCCTTCGACCGTGACACCCGGGGCGAAGGCGAACGCCACACCCGTTGAGATGGGTTTGTCCGACTCGGCCTGCGCAACCATCATTTCCAGCACGAAGATCAGCGATACGCTCAACATGTTGCCGAACTGGGCTAGTACATCCCAGCTCTGCACGGCTCGCCCGACGGGAATCCCCAACGAGCGTGCCGACTGCTCGATGATCTTCGGCCCACCCGGATGTATCGCCCACAGATCGATATCGGCCTTGCTCAACCCGTTGTCCCGCAACATCTCTGCGACCACCGGGTCGACCGAACGGTAGATGTAGCTGGGCAGATTCTCCGACAGTTCACACGTGATGCCGTCGTGATTGACCCCAAGCACGATCCCGTCCTCGGAGTCGTCGAGCAGCTGGCTGAAGCTGCTGCGGATCACCACGTTGCCAGCGGGCAGCGGCTGCTGGACCTGGCTGGCTCCAATGACCAATGCGCCGCAGCCATCTCCGAACAAACTGTGGATTACGACGTCGTTGATGTCATCGGCGAAAACCGCATTCACCGAGGACAATTCGATGCACACCACCAATGCCTTCATGCTCGGGTGGGCTCGGACGTAGTTCGTCGCGGTGCGAATGGCGTTCATTGCGGCAGCACAACCCATGAAGTTGACCACCACCCGCGATATCGACCGGGGCAGACCGAGCTGCTTGACGATCTCTACATCCACGCCCGGTGCAATGAAACCGGTGCTGGTGACGAACACCAGCTGGCCGATCTCGTCGGCGGCGTATGGGAGGCCGTCGAGGGCACGGGCGGCCACGTCGACCGCCAGCGGTACGGCGTGCTGATAGAACAGGTTCATCCGGTCCCGGATCGTTGCCGGCTCGCGCCGGAACTCGTCGAACTCGTCGTCGAGCGGATCCACTGCCATCCTGCGGGTATCAATCCGGGTCTTGTCATATATCCGCGAAATTCGTTCCCGCTGTTGCGGATCAACAAACAACTCAGAAACACGAGCGGCGGCGTCGGCCTGAGCAACCACCCGTTGCGGGGCGCCGGTGGCCATGCCTTCGATAACGGCCACCGTGGTGGGCGGTGCCGGCGGCAATTGCGCGAGGTCGTAACGCGGCTCGTGGCCGGCCCGGCGGATTGCGCCGCCCTCGGCTGCGGTGCTCATACCGACCCGATTCCGACGAAGCCGGCGACCACGTAGCTGGCGCTGGCTTTCCAGGCTGCGGGTGAGCAATGCTCACGGATCAGGCCCCAACCTTGCTCCCTGGCCTGCCGGGACGGTGCCAACAGATATGAGCGGCAGAGCTTGGGCAGTCGGTCCGCGACGAAGCTCTTCGGCGCAAGCCACTCGACACCGAACCTTGCAGCCTCTTCCCGCAACACGTCCTCGGTGACAATGTTGGCAAATCTGCTGCGCTGGAACGGCAGCACGTGATGAACGCGGTGCGAACTCAACCCCGCGGACAAAAGCAGTCAACGTAGCGATTCCCGATCACCGTGAGGTCGTTGGCGTGCACGACTTGGTCCACACCCCAGTCCTCGCCCTGCTCGACACCCTCCGCCGAGTCGTCCTCGAACTCGTGGCTGGCGACCACCAAGAAGGTGCTGACCCACAGCGTCACGATGAATTGCAGGGCCCAGGCCCAAAAATCGCCCGCCAGGGTGAACACCACCAGCTCGGTGACCAACAGCAGCCGCACTCCCGACGAGCCGAGGAAGTGCGGCAGCGCCGCACGCCAGCTTCCGTAGGACTCTTGTACACCTACCTTGCGGGTGATTTTCCATACGTCGGCAATCCGAATGGCCATGCCGGTGAACATGTGGCCGAACTTGTGAATGGTATGCACCGGGATCCGATACAACCGGGGCAGTCCCATCATCATGGTGAACACGTTCTTCTTGATGTCCACATCGCTTTGCGTGTACGGGTGGTGCAGCAGGGTATGTCCGTCAGCGGTCACCAAAGCCAGTGCCACATAGTTCATATCGAAGCTATTCCCGAGCACCCTGTTGACGCCCCGTTGGGCGCGGTGCAAGGCGTAGTGACCGAAGCCGGCAAGCGAGCTGCGCAACAACACCATCGCGGTCACGAAGGCCGGCAACGGCATCCATCGGGTGTCGAGCAATCGCAGACCCTGCACGGCGAAATAGGCAACCGCCAGCAGCGCCACAACGATGTTGAAAAGTCGATCCGTGCGCTTGATCCGGGCGGCCAGCGCGGGCTCGTTCAGCCGGGCTTTGACGCGGTGCATCAGGTCGTTCCGGTCGTCAAAGCGGTACTTGGGGGTATCGCGCCAACTGTTGAAATCGTCTTTGAACAAGAACGCCGGCGCGTTGTGCTTGGGATGGATATTTCTGGGAGTCGCGTCGCGCCCCAACGCATATCGTTGCAGCATCCGCTCGATCTTGGCCGGGTCGCGATGGTAGGCGGCGCTGATGGCGGTGATGTCGCGGTTCTTGGTCCGCCCGATGAAGAAGGCGCCGCCGGGGTGTTTGGAAATCCAATCGCTGAGGTCGTAGGCCCTTCCGTTGTAGACCCATACGTCGGCCATCGGCGGCCCTCCGGGCGGAGGAGCAGGACGTAGCCCAGGGCGCTCCTGAACTTCTGGGAGGTCGTTCGGCATTCGTATTCCTCCAGGTGTGGTCGGGTGAGATCGGTTGCTAATCGCCATTTCCGGCGAAGTGACCCCAATACTGGAGCGACGACCTTGGAGGATTCTCAACGGAATTCCGGATCGCGGAACTGGGGTGTCTGCAACGACGCGGCACCAGATCTGTTGCGCCCGCACGGCGAACCACCGACGAGAGCCGGCCCGGAAACTACCGGCAGCCCTTTCCCCCATGCTGCGTTTCCGGGCCGGTTCTCAATCCGAAGTCCACCGCTGCCGTGTTACCCCGTCGGGTTGGGGATGGTCACCGGGACACCCCAGTTGTACAGGGTTAGCTCGACGTTGCCCTGGCCTTTGTCGACCACCATCCGGACCAGGTTTGCCGCCGGCGGCTCCGGTGCCGGCGACTCGGCGGTCGAACTCGCCGGAGCCTGGGCACTGGTGTCAACGATCCACAGGGTGATCGGCATCGTCCCCCCGTCCTTACCCAACTGAGGCACGATCGGATCGATCACCGCGCCGTCGATGGTGCCCGACACCTTGACGGTTGCCATGCCGTCGACCGTTTCGTTTCCTTCGATCTTCGGGTTCTGCACCTGTGCGATCACCGCACCCAGGCCACGGTCCTTGTCCAGGATGATGCCCGGGTCGTAGATCCTATGGGCCGGACCGACCGACGTGTAGGTCTCGCCGTTCTTGGTGTGCATGGTCTTGTTCGTGACCAGGAAGTCGGTCGCGACGGCCGGAGCATCCGGCTGCATCCGGACCTTGGCATTGCCTACCGCCTGGCCGTTGCCCTGCGGCTGATTGGTCACGTCGGCATTCACGCTTTCGAACGGCAGCTTCGGTAGATCGGTGACGTTCACCGCGACGTGAACCGAATGCAGACCCTTGGTCGCCTTGGAACTGTCTTGCAAGATCTGCTGGGCTTGTGGTGATGGGGCGCCCGTGGCCCCGGATGTCGCCGTGGTGGCAGAGGTTCCCGACGCCCCTGGGGTTTGCGAGGTTGCCGTTGTGGATTTGTGCCCGCACCCGGTCATGACCGTTGCGACAAGTGCCGTCGCAAACAGGATTGCGACAGACGTCGGGGTCGAGAATCGACGGCAGGGACGGGAGAGAAGTCGGTGGGAGGTGTGCGCTTGGGAGATCAAGCCATTCATGGCCAACCTTTGCTGAGTTATCCAACCGGTGGTAATGAGCAGCGGGTCGCTACCCTCGTCGTAGCACATGGACAGCGCCAGCCAGTTCGGCCCCGTCCATGGTGGCGGGTCTTGGTGACTGCACCCCGCACCCTGGTTCACCAGCAACAACACTGCAGTCATTCGCGCGCCATTGCCCTCACAGTATGTTCCCCAGATCACATTTGCCGGAGAGCGCGACAGTAACACGCGACCACTGACCGAGAAGGCCTTTCGCAGAACTAGCAATCAATCCGGCACCACCGCGAAGCCGTGGGCGTTGCCCGACCTCGTTGGCGCGGTCCACGCGCGGCGTGGTTCGCCGGCGCCCGCAAACCATCGGACGGCCGCCGCCTGACCCGCCGACCGCCAGCGGCTAACCTCAATCCGATGAATCTCGACGCCAACCAGGCTGATATCCGCGAGGTCTGCGATGCCGGATTGCTCTCCGGCGCAGTGACCGTGGTTTGGCAGCACGGAGAAGTACTGCAGGTCAACGAAATCGGCTACCGAGACGTCGAGGCGGGCCTGCCGATGCAGCGCGACACGCTGTTTCGCATCGCGTCCATGACCAAACCCGTCACCGTTGCCGCGGCCATGAGCATGGTCGACGAGGGCAAAATAGCCCTGCGTGACCCGATCACACGCTGGGCGCCCGAGTTGCGCGACATCCGGGTGCTTGACGACCCGCACGGCCCGTTGGACCGCACGCACCCCACCCGACGGCCGATCCTCATCGAGGACCTGCTGACCCACACCAGCGGGCTGGCCTACAGTTTTTCGGTGTCCGGGGACATTTCCCGGGCGTACATGCGATTGCCATTTGGTCATGGTTCCGACGCCTGGCTGGCCGAACTCGCCGCGCTGCCACTGGTGCACCAGCCCGGCGAGCGGGTCACCTACAGCCACGCCATCGATCTGCTCGGCGTCATCATGTCCCGCATCGACGACAAGCCTTTCTACCAGGTGCTCGACGAGCGAATACTGGGCCCGGCCGGCATGACCGACACCGGCTTCTTCGTGTCGACACAGGCCCAGCGCCGCGCCGCAACCATGTACCGCCTCGACGAGCTGGACCAGCTACGACACGACGTCATGGGCCCGCCGCACGTGCGGCCTCCGTCGTTCTGCAACGCCGGCGGCGGATTGTGGTCAACCGCCGACGACTACCTGAGATTTGTCCGGCTACTGCTCGGCGACGGGACGATCGACGGCGTTCGGGTGCTCTCACCGGAGTCGGTGCGGCTGATGCGCACCGACCGGCTCAGCGACGAGCACAAGCGACACAACTTTCTCGGGGCGCCCTTCTGGGTGGGCCGCGGGTTCGGGCTGAACCTGTCGGTGGTGACCGACCCGGTTCAGTCCACTCCACTGTTCGGCCCGGGCGGGCTTGGCACCTTCAGCTGGCCCGGTGCCTACGGGACCTGGTGGCAGGCCGATCCTGGCGCCGACCTGATCCTGCTGTATCTGATTCAGCATTGTCCCGACTTGTCCGTGAACGCGGCGGCTGCGGTCGCGGGCAACCCGGGGCTGGCCAAGCTGCGCACGGCACAACCCCGGTTCGTCCGGCGCACCTACCGCGCGCTCGGACTGTAGCGGCGCGAGGTCGAGATGGCCCACTTCCCCCCTCGATACCTGGACAGGCGGCGTCTGCTCCTGCGGCCACCCAAACTCGACGACGCCGACCCGATATACAAGAAAATCGCCAAAGATCCCGAAGTCACCCGCTTCCTGCTGTGGAGAGCACACCGCAACGTGGCGGAAACCCGCCGAGTGCTGATCAACCAGCTCAGCCGGAGCCGCTACGAACGCAATTGGGTGATCTCGCTACACGGCAGCGGCGAGATCGTCGGCCTGATCAGCTGCCGAAGGGACGCGCCCCGCTCGATCGAGATTGGCTACTGTCTGGGCCGGCAATGGTGGGACATGGGTTTCATGTCCGAGGCGCTGAGCCTGTTGCTGGCCGGGCTGCCGGCCGACGCCGCCGGGTGCCGCGTCTGGGCAACATGCCACATCGACAACGCCCGGTCGGCGCGGCTGCTGCAGCGCGCCGGGTTCGTCCTGGAGGCCAGACTCTGCCGTCACGCCGTCTATCCGACCATGGGTCCCGAACCCAACGACAGTCTGCTGTACACCAGGATCCTGCGGCTCAACCGCGCCCCGATGCCACGGTTTGCCCCCTGAGCACAGCTTCGCGCCCACTGGAACCGCTGCCCTAGGCTGAGCCCCATGGCGAAGCCGATCGTCCTGATCAGCGGCGCGGGGATCGCCGGCCCGGCGCTGGCATTCTGGCTCACCCACAGCGGATACCAGGTGGTGGTGACCGAACTCGCCGACGACATCCGCCCGGGCGGTCAGACCGTCGACTTGCGGGGGGCCGGACGGCTGGTCATCGAACGGATGGGACTGCTGGAGCAGATGCGCCAGCGCACCCTGCGCCAGCGCGGCATCGCCTGGATACGGGCGGACGGCCGGCGCCGCGCCGAGATGCCGGTTGAGGCCTTCCACGGCAACGGACCGGTCAGCGAGCTCGAGATTCTGCGCGGTGACCTGGCCGCGGTGCTCTACCGGGCCACCGCCGCCGGCACCGACTACCGATTCGGTACCCGCATCACCGATCTGGCACCGTCGGGCGACGCGGTCCAGGCGAGGCTGTCCGACGGGACGACGGTGCGGGCGGATCTGGTGGTCGGCGCCGACGGTCCACACTCGGGTGTCCGACGGCTGGCCTTTGGCCCCGAAGAGCAGTTCGCCCGGCCGCTGGGCGGCTACAACGCCTGGTTCAGCGCACCCGACACGGTCGGCCTCAACGGCTGGTACCTGATGTACCAGGCCCCCGGAGGGCTCAACGCGTCGATGCGCCCGTCGCACGATCCCGCGACAGCCAAGGCCGGACTGGCATTTCGCTCCGCTCCGATCCGCTACTTCCGTGGCGACCTGGACGCCCAACGCGATCTGCTCGCCGCCCGCTTCGCCGGTGCCGGCTGGCAATCCGACGCGCTGATCGCCGCGGCGCGCGAGGCCGATGACTTCTACCTGGACGCGATCGTCCAGATTCATCTGGACGCGTGGTCACGCGGACGGGTCACGCTGGTCGGCGACGCCGGCTACTGCGCATCGCCGCTGAGCGGCATGGGCACCAGCCTGGCGCTGGTGGGTGCATACGTGCTGGCCGGCGAGTTGGGCCCGGCCCACGGCGACGGCATCGACGAGGCCGCGCTGGCGGCCGCGTTGGCCCGCTACGAGACCGTGCTGCGGCCGTATGTAGCCAACTGTCAGGACCTGCCGAACAGCATCGATCGCTTTCTGCCGATGTCGGAGTCCGAGATCCGGTCAAACGCTGCGGCGATGAAGTACATGCAGCGCTGGCCGTTTCGCTTCTTCGCCGAAAGAAAGTGGTTCACCATCGCCGAGTTCATCGAGCTGCCCCGGTATCCGCGGCTGCCCTAGCTGCGTCAGGCGTCGTCGGCGACGGCCTGAAGCACACCGTCACCGTTGACAACCGAAGAAGCCGGCGCAAGCTCGAAGGCCGGCAGCTCCGCGCCCGCCGAGGCGATCACATTGCGAGCCGCCTCCATCCGTTTCAGCGCGACGTCGGTGAACACCGACAACCCGAGTTCGTGGTTGTAGCCATGGATTTCTTTGACGTCGAGCTGAGCCAGGAAGTAGACGATCTCTTTGGACACCACCTGGCCCGGGACCAGCACCGGGAAGCCCGGAGGGTAAGGCACGACGAATGTGGTGGAGACCAATGTTCTGCCCTCGGCCAGGCGGCGCCCGGCCATGCCGATCTGGACGTACTCGCGGTCGGATTCGTCATAGCCGGCGTAGAAGGCCGACCGCATGTCGCCGAAACTGCTCGCATCATCGGGGCGGAACGCAATGTCGAACTCGCTGAAGTCGGGCAGATGCGGCAAGTCCTGGGTGATCTCCTCAACGCGACGCTCATGCAGCGCCCAGTCGGCCGCGCTGGCCGCCCGCTGGCTCCGATCGAAGTCCGTGGCGATCCGGCGCAACACGTCGAGCAGGTAGTGAACGCTCGACCAGGTCACTCCGATGGTGAAGATCAGCAGCACGCTGTTGATCGACGTCTTGTTGATCTGGATCCCGAATCGCTCCATCAAGATCTTCTCGCGGAAGTCGTATCCGTTCATCCCGGTGCTCCCGATGAACAGGGTGACCCGGGTGGCGTCCAGCACGAACTGATCCGATCGCCATGCCTCGTTCCACTCGGCCAGAGCTCCCTGTCTGACTTGGCGGTAGGAGCTGACCGATGAGGCCCGGAACTCCTCGGGAACCAGATCGGCTTCGTCGAGAATGCGGAACCACTTGCTGATCAGGCGGTCTTTACGAACACGGTGCCGAAACACCAGCGCCATGTCGTAGACCTGCCGGACCAATTGGAATCCCTCGATATCGACCTGGCGGCGCGCCAGGTCCAGCGAGGCCAGCAGTTGCTGGTTGGGCGAGGTCGAGGTGTGAGTCAAAAACGCCTCGCCGAACGCGTCGCGGGTCAGGGCGTTGAAGTCCTGGTCACGGACGTGGATCATCGATGCCTGCCGCAGCGCCGAGAGCGACTTGTGGGTGGAGTGCGTGGCGTAGACGCGCACCCGTGCCCGTTTCGGATCCGGCAGCAATCGGTGCTCGGCCCACTGCGGCCGCGGAATCCCTTGCATGGAGGCGCGCCACTTCTCGTATACGGCGCCGTATTCGTCAGAGGCCAACATTGATTCGAGGTACTCCGCGGACACCATCGCGGTGCGCTGCCGGGCCCATGGGACCGCGGTGGCAAACGCGTACCAGGCCTCGTCCCAGAGGAAACAGATATCCGGCTTGATCGCCAGCACCTCCTCCATGACCAGCCGCGGGTCGTAGACGACGCCGTCGAAGGTGCAGTTGGTCAACAGCAGCATGCGCACCTTGTGCAGCTGTCCGGCCGCCTCCAGGTCGAGCAGCACCTGCTTGATCGTGTGCAGCGATACCGCCCCATAGATGGCGAACGGGGGCAGCGGATAGGCGTCCAGATACAGCGGGTAGACACCGGCGAGCACCAGGCCGTAGTGGTGCGACTTGTGACAGTTGCGGTCGATCAGCACGATGTCGCCCGGTCGGGTGAGGGACTGCACGACAATCTTGTTCGCGGTCGAGGTGCCGTTGGTGACGAAATAGGTGTGGTCGGCGTTCCAGGTACTGGCGCCTTGTCCATGGCCTTCTTGATGTTGCCGTGCGGGTCCAGCAGCGAATCCAGACCGCCCGACGTGGTCGACGTCTCGGCCATGAAGATGTTGCGGCCGTAGAACTCCCCCATGTCCTGCAGCGACTTGGAGTGAAGATGCTGGCGCCGCGCGCGACCGGAAGCGCGTGGAACTGGCCTACCGGAGCCGCAGCGTAGGCCCGCAGAGCATCGAAAAACGGTGTGGCGAACCGGTTCCGTAGTCCGGCCAGCACCGTACTGTGCAGATCGGTGACATCGTTGAGCCGGTAGAAAGTCCGGTCGTATACGTCCGGATCGTCCTCGGCCCCGGCTGCGATCGACTCGTCGGTGCGCAGGTAGAGGTCGATGTGCGGGCGCAGCTCCCTGATCCATTCCCCACATTCGATCCAGTCGTGCGGGCTATCGGGGGCAACCACGTCATCGTTGGCCCCCAGCAGTGCGTTCATCAGCGGCAGCCGGTCCCGGGACCGAAGTGGCAGGTCGTGCCGGATGATTGCGGCCTGTATCTCGCCGTTGAGTGCGACCGCGGTGATCGCGTCCTCGACACTCGGGGCGAGCAGGACTTCGAACTGGACGTCGTCAGACGGATTGTGCAATGCCCGAAGGTGCTCGGCCAACGAGTCGGGCGCCGATGTGGGCGCATCATCGGCAACCAGCACGGTGTAGAACTGCTGCTGCTTGGCCTGGGCCACCAGTTCCTGCTCGGCCAGCGGCGCCGAAGTATCGAAAAGTGCTGTGCGGTCACCATATTCACCCAGCAGACGGACCGCCAGGGAGACCTCTTCTTTGAGCCGCACCGTGGACTTGCTTTCCAGGTGTGCGCGAAAATTTGCCAGGTTCTGTGCGCCCGGATAAAGCCAATACCGTTCGTAGGCGCCGATGCGGTCCATCAGCCGCCGCACTTTCGCCATGTCGTGGGTGATGTCCATCCCGGCCAGGTCGACCTCGGCGAGGTGACAGCACGCGTCGTCGAGCAGGTTCCACGTATCAACACGTGCGTATGACGGGTTGGCTACCGCAGCCAGAGCGGAGACACGAAGTCGTCGCGGGCGGGTGCTGTATCGCTTCATGTCGTCACCTGTTCTAGTGGTGCGGGACGCGCCGGCGGGCGGCTTAGGTATCGCCCGCGGCGTACCTTTCATACCCGAAAACTCACCCTTGCAGGTTATCGAGTCATGGGGCCGGATCTAGCCCCAATCCGGCACCGAATGTTCGCCCTGACCGCGACGCTTGAGGGTGCGATCCGTTCGGTCAGGCTTCGAACTCGTCGTCGCTGTCGACGACCCGCCGGTTTCCCCGGCCGCTGTCCACCCAGCGCAGCACCGGAAGCTGCGGGAACTGGGGAAGCTCCCAGCGGCGCGCGGGCAAGTCCGTGACATCGCCCAACGAGCGCACCACCGCCTGGGTCAGACCCATGATGGCGGCCATCACGGGAAGCAACGGCTGTAACGGCCTGGCCGCGGTACGAACCGTACTGATCCGGCGGGCCAGAATCAGCCGCTCGACCGAGTGGTACAGCCAGGCACCCACGCCCAGGGCGTAGATCGACAGTGCGGAGGCGACGATGGCCCACCCGTAGGCGGCGCATATGACCGCGCCGAGGATCACCGCCGCTGCCATCCAGGCCGCGACCACGACACGCAACTCGAGCCTGCTCATCAGCACGATCCCTGGTTTTCCGGCAGGCGCGACGATTCGTCCGGGACCGCCTGCCGGACCGCCGCGGCAGCCGCCCGAATCTGCGGCCTCACCAGCATGACCTGTCCCAGCACACCGTTGACGAAGCTCGGCGAGTCGTCGGTGGACAATTCCTTGGCCAGCTCGACGGCTTCATCGACGGCGACCGGTTCGGGCACGTCGTCGGCATACAACAGTTCCCACACCGCGACTCGCAGGATGGCACGATCCACGGCCGGCAACCGGTCCAGCGTCCAGCCCTGCAGATGCGACGTGATCAGGTCGTCGATGTGAGCGGCGTGCTCGCCAATCCCGCGCGCCACCGCCGCCGTGTACGGGTGCAGCGGCGCCACGTCCGGCTTCGTCTCGGCCAGCTCGGTGCGCAGGTCCGCGATCTCGCCCGGGCCCAGGCCCCGCGCCTCAGCCTCGAACATCAGGTCCACCGCACGCTTGCGGGCCTGGTGACGTCCTTTAACCGGTTTGCCCGGCCTTCCCTCAGGCATACTCAGGCGTTGACCCTGCCCAGGTAGCCGCCGTCACGCGAATCCACCTTCAGCTTGTCCCCGGTGTTGATGAACAGCGGCACGTTGATCTGGGCGCCCGTCTCCAGGGTGGCCGGCTTGGTGCCGGCGCTGGAGCGATCGCCCTGCAAACCCGGCTCGGTATGGGTGACCACGATCTCGACGGTCACCGGCAGCTCGATGTACAGCGGCGCTCCGTCGTGAAACGCCACCTGCACCGGCATGCCCTCCAGCAGGAATCGGGCGGCATCTCCCACCAGCGACTCCGGCAATGGGTGCTGCTCGTAGTCCTGGCTGTCCATGAACACGAAGTCGGAGCCATCGCGGTAGAGGTAGGTGGTGTCGCGCCGGTCGACGGTGGCGGTGTCCACCTTCACGCCGGCGTTGTAGGTCTTGTCGACAACCTTGCCCGAGAGCACGTTCTTGAGCTTGGTACGCACGAAGGCCGGACCCTTACCGGGCTTAACGTGCTGGAATTCCACGATGGACCACAGCTGTCCATCGATCTGCAGAACAAGTCCGTTCTTGAAGTCAGCAGTGCTCGCCACGATCGGTAAATCTCCTACAAGATGGTCAGTTCCTTCGGGAACCGGGTCAACAATTCCGGGGTCTGCGCGGCGCTTCTCGGTGTCTTCGGGCCCCCATTGGGCACTACCAACGTGTCCTCGATGCGGACACCGCCGCGGCCGGGCAAATAAACGCCGGGCTCCACGGTAACCACGGAGCCCGCCAGTAGTGTACCGACGGATGTGGCCCCGATGCCCGGTGCTTCGTGTATCTGCAGGCCAACACCGTGTCCCAGACCGTGACCGAAGTTATCTCCATGCCCCGCGTCGACGATCATCTGTCGCGCGGCGCCATCCACGTCGCGCAACTCGGCGCCCGCAGACAACGCCTCTCGACCGGCCTTTTGCGCCGCGGCGACCAGCTCATAGATCTCCAACTGCCAGTCGGCCGCCTTGTCCAGCACGAAGGTGCGGGTCATGTCCGAGTGATAGCCGGCAACCAGCGCACCGAAGTCGATCTTGACGAAATCACCCTTGGCCAGCACCGCGTCGGTGGGCCGGTGGTGTGGGATGGCCGAGTTCGGCCCGGCAGCCACAATCGTCTCGAACGACACCGCGTCGGCACCATGGTCGAGCATCAGGCCCTCAAGATCGCGGGCCACCTCGCGCTCGGTGCGGCCCGGCCGCAGCCCGCCGCGCTTGATCAAGTCCGACAGCGCGGCGTCGGCCGCCTCGCACGCCAGCCGCAATAACGCAAGCTCACCGGCATCTTTGATCTCGCGCAGTACCTCCACGGTGCCGGAGGCGCGAACCAACTCGGTGTTGGTGTCCGCCAGCGCACCCGTGAGCGCATCAAAGCCGTCCACCGTGACCACATGGCTTTCGAAGCCCAGCCGGCCAACACCGTCATCGGCAGCCCGGCAGCTCAGGTGTCGCCCGATGGCGCGTTCGATGGCCACCTCGAGGTCCGGCGCCTGATGGGCGGCCTGCGTGCGGTATCGACCGTCGGTGGCCAGCACGGCTTCACGCTCGTCGGCGAATACCAGCAACGCACCGTTGGATCCGCTGAACCCGGAGAGATATCGCACATTGATCAAATCGGTGACCAGCATCGCGTCCAGTCCGGCGGCACTGATTTTGGATTTGAGGTTGTGTCGACGCTGGGAATGTGTCACGACCCTTGACGGTACTCGCTACGCTGACCATTCATGACTAACTGGATGCTGCGTGGACTAGCGTTCGCCGCCGCGATGGTCGTTCTCCGCCTCTTCCAGGGGGCCTTGATCAACGCATGGCAGACGCAAGCCGGACTGATAAGCCTGGTGTTGCTGCTGCTGTACGTCATCGCCGTCATTGTGTGGGGCACACTCGACGGCCGTGCCGACGCCAAGGCGAATCCGGACCCGGATCGCCGCGCAGATCTGGCCATGACCTGGCTGGTGGCCGGCCTGGTGGCCGGTATCCTCAGCGGCGCGGTCGCCTGGATCATCGCGTTGTTCTACAAGGGTATCTATGTCGGCGGGCTGATCAACGAGGTTACGACGTTTACCGCCTTCACCGCGTTGATCATCTTCCTGCCGGGAATTTCCGGTGTGGCCGTGGGCAGGTGGCGGGTGGACCGCAATGCTCCCCCGGTGCCCACCCACGACGGAACCGGCGGCCGCGCCGACACTGATGTGTTCGCCGCGGTGCGCGCCGACGACAGTCCTACCGGGGAGATGCCGGTGGCCTCCAACCAGGCACAGGCAACGGCTCCCACCGCGGTTGCCACCGTCGAACGCGATGCCCCGACCGAGGTGATCGCCACCACCGAGCAAGAGTCACCGACCGAGGTGATCCGCACGGCCGAGCCGGAGGCAAAAACCGAGACGATCGCCACCACAGAAAGTGAGGCGAGCACCGAGGTGATCCAGCTCGACGAGGGCGAGACCAAGACGGACGAAGTGCCGAAAAAGAAGAAGGACTAGTAGCTGGCCAGGTACCGCAGGGCCAGCAGGTAACCCTGGATGCCCAGCCCGACGATCACCCCGGTTGCAACCGGGCTCAGGTAAGAGTGGCGCCGGAACTCCTCGCGGGCGTGGACATTTGAGATGTGCACCTCGATCAGCGGCGCGCTCAATTCCGCACAGGCGTCGCGCAGCGCCACCGAGGTGTGCGTCAACCCGCCGGCATTGAGGATCACGGGCTGGCCGGCGTCGGCGGCCCGATGAATCCAGTCCAGCAGTTCTGCCTCGCTATCACTTTGCCGAACAACCGCCTGCAGTCCCAGCCCGGCGGCCTCCCGCTCGATCAGGGCGGCGAGTTCGGCGTGCGTGGTGCTGCCGTAGACGTCGGGCTCACGCCGGCCCAGCCGGCCCAGGTTGGGACCATTGAGAACGTTGACGACGGTCATCGGCTCGCTCATGGGGCACAGATTCCCGCGTAGGCGGTCACCAGCAACCCCGGATCCGGACCCACCATCCGTCCCGGCTTGGCCAGCCCGTCGAGCACCACGAACCGCAGCACTCCGGCCCGGGTCTTCTTGTCGCCGGTCATGAATTCCAGCAACTGCGGCAGCGCATCGGCGTCGTAGCTGACCGGCAGGCCCAGCGCCGACAGGATGGTGCGATGACGCAGCGCCGTGGCGTCGTCGAGGCGCCCGGAAAGCCGGGCGAGTTCGGCCGCGAAGACCAGACCCACCGACACCGCGGCACCGTGTCGCCACTGATAACGCTCCCGGCGCTCGATCGCATGAGCCAAAGTGTGTCCGTAGTTGAGGATTTCGCGCAGCTCGGATTCTTTCTCGTCGGCCGCGACAACCTCCGCCTTGACCGCAATCGAACGCCGGATCAATTCCGGCATCACATCACCGGACGGATCCAATGCGGCCTGCGGATCGGCTTCGATGAGGTTCAGGATAACCGGATCGGCGATGAAGCCCGCCTTGACCACTTCGGCCATCCCACAGACGATTTCGTTTTGCGGCAAGGTCTGCAGCGTGGCCAGGTCGGCGAGCACCGCGAGCGGCTGGTGGAAGGCTCCGACCAGGTTCTTGCCGGCGTCGGTGTTGATACCGGTCTTGCCTCCGACGGCCGCATCGACCATGCCCAGCAACGTGGTTGGCACGTGCACGATCGAGACACCACGCAGCCAGGTGGCGGCCGCGAACCCGGCGACGTCGGTGGCCGCGCCGCCGCCCAGGCTCACCAGAGCGTCCTTTCGCCCGATCCCGATGCGCCCCAGCACTTCCCAGATGAATCCCACGACCGGCAGCTCCTTACCGGCCTCGGCGTCGGGGATCTCGATGCGGTGCGCGTCGATCCCCTTGTCGGCAAGGTGGTTACGGATGGCCTCGGCAGTCTCGGTCAGCACCGGCTGATGCAGGATGGCGACCTTGTGCCGGCCGGCGAGCAGTTCCTCCAGCTCGGTCAGCAACCCGGTACCGATCACCACCGGGTACGGCGGGTCGACGGCCACCTGCACGGTGACCGGTTCTTTGTTGTCGCTCATGTGGCGGCCCCGCTGGCGGTGGAGGAGGGACTCGTGTTCGGTGTGGGGTCGTCCAGGCGCGACATGATGTAGCGCACCACCGCACCGGGATTGCGGCGATTGGTGTCGACACGAATGGTCGACACCCGCCGATACAACGAAATCCGTTGGGACATCAGCGCGCGGAACTTCTCCGCCCGATCGGGCCCGGCCAACAGCGGCCGTACGTTGCTGCCGCCGGTGCGGCGCACCCCTTCGGCGGCACTGATCTCCAGGTAGACGACGGTGTGGCCGTCCAGCGCCGAGCGAACCCCGGGGCTGGTGACCGCGCCGCCGCCCAGCGACAGCACTCCGTCATGATCGGCTAAAGCCGCGCGCACCACTTCCTCCTCGATACGTCGGAACTCCTCTTCCCCGTCGGTGGCGAAGATCTCGGCAATGCTGCGCCCGGCCTGCTGCTCAATCGCCGCATCGGTGTCGAGCAGACTCACTCCGAGCGCCTTGGCCAGCCGACGCCCGATGGTCGACTTGCCGGAACCCGGCAATCCCACCAATACCGCTTTGGGTGCCATCGTGGCGCCTAACCCCGGATGGCCCGGGCCCGGGCGGCCGGCGCTTCCCGGTCGGCAACGCTGCGCTGATACGCCTCGATGTTGCGGCGGGTCTCGGCCAGCGAATCGCCACCGAATTTCTCCAGCGTCACTCTGGCCAGCACCAGCGCCACCATGGTCTCGACCACCACTGCCGCGGCCGGCACGGCGCACACGTCGGAACGCTGATGGATGGCGACGGCTTCATCGCCGGTGGCCAGGTCAACGGTGGCCAGCGCCTTGGGGACGGTGGAGATGGGCTTCATCGCCGCACGCACCCGCAGCGGCTGGCCATTGGTCATCCCGCCTTCCAGACCCCCGGCCCGGTTGGTGGAGCGCACCACACCGTCGGTGCCGGGGTACATCTCGTCGTGGGCGCGACTACCGCGGCGACGCGCGGTCTCGAACCCGTCACCGATCTCCACGCCCTTGATGGCCTGGATGCCCATCACCGCCGCGGCGAGCTGGCTGTCCAGCCGGTTCTCACCGCTGGTGAACGACCCCAGCCCCACCGGCAGCCCCAGCGCTACCACCTCGACGACGCCGCCGAGGGTGTCGCCGTCCTTCTTGGCCGCCTCGATCTCGGCGATCATGGATTTTTCGGCTTGCCCGTCGAACGCGCGCACCGGGCTGGCGTCGATGGCGGGCAGGTCCTCGGGCTGCGGCGGCGGGCCGTCGTAGGGCGCCGACGCGCCGATCGAGACGACGTGCGACAGCACTTCCACGCCCAGGGCCTGACGCAGGAAGGCCCGCGCTACGGTGCCCGCGGCGACTCGGGCGGCGGTCTCGCGGGCACTAGCCCGTTCCAGCACCGGCCGGGCGTCGTCGAAGCCGTACTTGAGCATGCCCGCATAGTCGGCATGCCCCGGCCGCGGCCGGGTCAGCGGCGCGTTGCGGACGGAATTCTCCAGCTCGGCCGCGGCGGCCGGGTCCAGCGGGTCGGCCGCCATCACCGCTTCCCACTTCGGCCATTCGGTGTTACCGATCTCGATCGCGATCGGGCCGCCCAGCGTGCTGCCGTGGCGTATTCCGGAGAGCACGGTCACCGCGTCACGCTCGAACGCCATCCGGGCGCCACGTCCGTAGCCGAGCCGGCGGCGGGCCAACTGATCGGCGATCTCCGTCGAGGTGACCTCTACCCCGGCAACCATTCCGTCGACCAGGGCCACCAACGCACGGCCATGGGATTCCCCCGCAGTTATCCAGCGCAACACCCGAACATCTTCCCACGATGGCCGTGCACGCCCGGCCATGGCTCGGCTGCCGGCCGCCCGAACCGGCCGGGCCCAACTACCCGAGCAGCGCCAGCCCGGCGGCCACGGCGGTCGCCAGACACATCGACGGACCGTGCGGGACGGCCAGGGCACCGGTGCGCAGCCGTGCGCCGACCGCCCACAGCGCAGTCATCAGCGGGGCCGCCAACGCCGCCAGGAACCACACCTCGACCCCGAGCGAGCCGGCCAGAGCACCCAGACCGATCGCCAGTTTCACGTCGCCGGCACCCAGCGCGGCTGGAGCCAGCAGATGCACCAGCAGGTAGACACTTGTCAGCGCGGCCGCCCCGGCCAGTGCCGCCGTCCCCCGCCCGGCCACCAGGGCACCGAGCAGCATCGCGCCCGCGCCGGGCAGCGTGAAACGGTTGGGCAGCCGCCGATGTCGAATGTCGGTGTAGCTCAACACCAGCAGCCAGGCCACCACGACGGCCACTACCGGGGTTCGGATCACCAGCCACATTCCCAGGCAGGCTAATCCAGCGCCTCCAATGCGCAAGTCATCGCCGCACGGGGGGCGGGTAACCCGGTGAATTGCTCCACCTGGGCAAATGCCTGATGCAAAAGCATGTGCAGGCCACTGATCACCCGGCCACCCGCGGCGGCCACGGCGGCCGCCAGCGGTGTCGGCCACGGGTTGTAGATCGCATCCAGCACCACCGGGACCGTGGCGAAGGTGGCCGCGTAACGTGACGCCACCTCGGCCGGAATGGTGCTGACCAGCGCCGCCGCGGATGCGGCCCGCTCGCCCAGCTCGGGGTCATCCAGTCCGCAGAACCGGCTGGCCACCCCGAGCCGGGCGCCCAGGTCGACCAATCGGGCGGCTTTGTCCGCGTTGCGCGCCGCGATCGTGATCTCTGTGACGCCGAGTTCGGCCAGCCCCACCACGGCTGCCGGTGCGGTGCCGCCCGAACCGCAGACAATGGCCGGTCCGGATGCCTGCCCCAGCGCCCCCGCGACACCGTCGATGTCGGTGTTGTCTGCCCGCCACCCGCGTGGGGTGCGGACCAGGGTGTTGGCCGATCCAACCAGCTCGGCGCGGGCGGTGCGCTCGTCGGCAAACTGCAACGCGGCGAACTTGCCCGGCATGGTCACCGATACGCCGACCCACTCCGGCCCGAAACCACCCACCACCGCGGGCAATTGCGCGGCGTCGCACTCGATCCGCTGGTATGTCCAGTCGGTCAGGCCCAGCGCCCGGTAGGCAGCCAGATGCAGCTGCGGGGACCGCGAATGAGCGATCGGCGAACCGAGGACGGCCGCTTTCCTACCGCGCGGTGGTTGATTGTGCTCCTGGCCGCTGCTCATCGCGCGCTATCGAGGACACCGTTACGTTTGGCCAGCTCGATATTCGCCAGGTGTTGCTGGTAGTCCCTGGTGAACAGCGTCGTGCCTTGGCTATCGATGGTGACGAAGTACAACCAGTCCCCGGGTTGCGGATGCTCGGCCGCGTGCAGCGCTTCGACCCCGGGCGAGCAGATCGCGGTGGCCGGCAACCCTTCGGACATGTAGGTGTTCCACGGAGTCCGCATCGCGCGGTCGGCGTCGCTGGTGGCCACCTCGCGACGATCCAGCGAGTAGTTCACCGTGGAGTCGAACTCGAGGGCGCGGTGCTCGTTGAGGCGGTTGTAGATGACCCGCGCGACTTTCGGGAAATCTTGGGCGTTGGACTCCTGCTGCACCAACGACGCCACCACCAGGATGTCGTAGGGCGACAGGCCCAGCGACTTGGCGTTGTCCACCAAACCGGATTTCAAGTACTCCACGGCACCGGCGCTGATCAGCGAGGCCAGGATCTTGTCCGCCGATCCCGCGGGATCGATGTTGAAGGTCCCCGGGGCGATCAGGCCCTCGATCCGGCGATGATCAGCGCCGAGTTCGAGCACCGGTTCGACGGCCCACGACGGCACCGCCAACGTGGCGGGCGTGCTCTTGGTCGCCGCCGTACGCAAGTCGGCCATCGAGATGCAGTGCTTCTTGCCGTCCAGGTCCACGCACGTGGCACGCGAAATCAAGGTCAGAATGCCGGGCGTCACCACATTGGTCTTCATGTCGGTGGTGTCGTCGAGCTGACGGCCCTCCGGGATGACCAGCTTGCCGACGCGGTTCTTGGGGTCCGCGAGCCGGGCGACCGCATCGGCCGCCGGGATCTCGGTACGCACCAGGTAGAAGCCCGGCTGGATCGCCGCGATCACGGCGTTGCCGTGGGCCGCGTCCACGAATGCCCGCACCGTGGCGACCACGTGGTTGTTGTACAACGTTTCGCCGACCGCGGTGGTGGAGTCGCCCGGGCTGATGTGGATGACGACGTCGCGCTTGCCCGGACCGGCGTAGTCACCGCCGGTGCCGAGCATGACATTCCATAGCTTGGTGCCGAAGACGACGACCACCACCACGAACACGACCAGCAGTCCGAAGACGAATCCCCCGAGGACGCGCCGCCGCCGGCGTCGGTTGTGTTGTTCGCGATTGCGCTTGAGCCGGTCAACCCGGCTCATCCGGTGCCGGTTGGGCCCCACCGCGACCGGCTCAGCCCGAGACCGATACACATCCTCAGCCATCGGCGCGGCCCCCGGCCAGGGTGCGCCGCTGGTCCAGCCAGGCCTGCAGGATCGCGACCGCCGCGGCCTGGTCGATCACCGCACGCTGATTCTTGGCCTGGACACCCGCCTCGCGCAGCGATCGCTGCGCACTGACGGTGGTCAGCCGTTCGTCGGCAAGCCGCACCGGTATCGGAGCCACCCGCGCCGCCAGCTCATCAGCCAGGTCGATCGCGTCCTGCGCCGAGGAGCCGATGCGGTCGGCCAGGGTCCGCGGCAGGCCGACGATGACCTCGACCGCCTCCGTTTCACCGACCAGCGTGGCCAGCCGACGCAGGTGCTTGCCGGAGCGCTCGCGCCGCACCGTTTCCAGCGGAGTCGCCAGGATGCCATCCGGATCGCTGGACGCCACCCCGATGCGCACCGTTCCCACATCGATACCCAAGCGTCGGCCTCGGCCCGTCCCGGGTTCGAGGCCCTCTGGATCACCGGGCCGGTCGGGCGAGCGGTGCGATGCGGCGACCACTCAACCGACCCGCGCTATCTCTGCACGTAATGCTTCGAGCGCGGCGTCGATGCCAGCCGGTTTCTTTCCCGACCCCTGGGCCAGGTCCGCTTTGCCGCCACCGCGGCCGTCGACTGCCGCGGCTAGGTGTTTGATCAGTTCATTGGCACCGAGGCCGAGTCCCTGGGCGGCCTGGTTGGCCGCGACCACATAAGGCACGGTGGAGGACTCTCCCCCGGCCGGGGCGGCGATCAGCGCCACCACCGCGGGGTCGCTGCCCAGCTTGCCGCGGATGTCGCCGACCAGGGTGCGCAGGTCCGCCGGCGTCATCTCGCTGGACATGCGCTGCGCCACCAGCCGGACGTTGCCGATGCGCTCGGCGCCGGCGGCGGCGTTGACCGCCGCCGCCCGCACACTGGCGAGCCGGGCACGCTCGAGTTCCTTCTCGGCGGCCTTGAGCCGCTCGACCAGGCTGGCCACCCGGGCCGGGACCTCTTCGGAGGGCACCTTCAGTGACGAGGCGAGCCCGGCCATCAGGGCGCGCTCCTTGGCCAGGTGGCGGAAGGAGTCCAGGCCGACGTAAGCCTCCACCCGCCGCACCCCCGAGCCAATCGAGGACTCGCCCAGGATCGTCACCGGACCGATCTGCGCCGAGGTGGCTACGTGGGTACCGCCGCAGAGCTCGATCGAGAACGGCCCGCCGATCTCGACCACCCGGACTTCGTCCGGATAGCTTTCGCCGAACAGCGCCATCGCGCCCATGGCCTTGGCCTTCTCCAGCTGCTCGGTGAAGGTGTGCACGGCGAAATCGGCTTGCACCGCTTGATTGGTGACTTCTTCGATTTGGCCCCGCTGCTCTTCGGTGAGCGGACCCTGCCAGTTGAAGTCGAATCGCAGGTAACCGGGACGGTTCAGGGACCCGGCCTGTACCGCGTTGGGCCCCAGCACCTGCCGCAGGGCGGCATGCACCATGTGGGTGCCCGAATGGCCCTGGGTAGCGCCTTTGCGCCAGCCCGCGTCCGCGGCCGCGACGACACCATCGCCCTCGACGAATTCCCCGGATTCGACGTTGACCCGGTGTAGCCAGAGGGTCTTGGCGATCTTCTGGACATCGGTCACCGCCGCGCGGGCGCTGCTGCCCGACCCCGTTCCGCTGATGGTTCCGACGTCGGCGATCTGGCCGCCCGACTCGGCGTACAGCGGGGTGCGGTCCAGCACCAGCTCCACCCGATCGGCGTCGACGGCCTGGCCGTGGGCCACCACCGGAACCCGCTTGCCGTCGACGAAGATGCCCAGGATCCGCGCTTCGGAGGTGAGCTCATCGAACCCGGTGAACTCGGTAGGTCCGGCATCGACCAGTTCCCGGTAGGCCGTCAGGTCGGCGTGGGCATGTTTGCGCGCGGCCGCGTCGGCCTTGGCCCGCCGGCGCTGCTGCGCCATCAGTTCGCGGAAGCCGCCCTCGTCCACCGTCAGGCCGGCTTCGGAGGCCATCTCCAGGGTCAGCTCGATCGGGAATCCGTAGGTGTCATGCAGGGTGAACGCGTCCGAACCGGACACCACGCTGACACCGGAGGACCTGGTGGCGCCGGCCACCTCGTCGAACAGCCGCGAGCCCGACGCCAGCGTGCGGTTGAACGCGGTCTCTTCGGCAACGGCGATGCGGTTGATCCGGTCGGAGTCGCTGGCCAATTCGGGATAGGAGGGCCCCATCGCATCGCGCACGGTGGCCATCAGATCTCCGACGATCGCGGTGTCGATGTTGAGCAGCTTGGCCGACCGGATGACGCGGCGCAGCAGTCTGCGCAACACGTAGCCGCGGCCGTCGTTGCCGGGGCTCACCCCGTCGGCGATCAGGATCGCAGCGGTGCGGCTGTGGTCGGCGATGATCCGGTAGCGCACATCGTCAGCGTGATTGCCCTGGTCATAACCGCGGGGCGTGCGGGCGGCAACCAAGTCGATGATCGGGCGCAGCAGATCGGTCTCGTAGACGTTGGGCACCCCCTGCAGGATCAGCGCGACGCGCTCCACACCCATCCCGGTGTCGATGTTCTTGCGAGGCAACGGGCCGAGGATCTCGTAGTCCTCTTTGGTGGTTCCCTCGCCCCGCTCGTTCTGCATGAACACGAGGTTCCAGATCTCGAGGTAGCGGTCCTCGTTGACGACGGGGCCGCCCTCGGGCCCGTAGTCCGGGCCCCGGTCGTAGTAGATCTCCGACGACGGCCCGCAGGGACCGGGAATGCCCATCGACCAGTAGTTGTCGGCCATGCCGCGGCGCTGGATCCGATCGGCCGGTAGACCGGCCACTTCACGCCACAAGCCGGCGGCCTCGTCGTCGTCGAGGTAGACGGTGGCCCAGAGCTTCTCCGGGTCCAGCCCGTAACCCCCGTCGGCGACGCTGTTGGTCAGCAGCGCCCAGGCAAGTTCGATCGCCCCGCGTTTGAAGTAGTCACCGAACGAGAAATTGCCGGCCATCTGAAAGAACGTGTTGTGCCGGGTGGTGATGCCCACCTCGTCGATATCGGGGGTACGTATGCACTTCTGGATGCTGGTGGCCGTCGCATACGGCGGGGTGCGCTGTCCGAGGAAGAACGGCACGAACTGCACCATGCCCGCGTTGACGAACAACAGGTTGGGGTCATCGAGTATCACCGAAGCGCTGGGCACCTCGGTGTGACCCGCCTTCACGAAATGATCAA
The DNA here is from genome assembly GCF_002355775.1 of Mycobacterium ulcerans subsp. shinshuense. Lineage (NCBI taxonomy): Bacteria > Bacillati > Actinomycetota > Actinomycetes > Mycobacteriales > Mycobacteriaceae > Mycobacterium > Mycobacterium ulcerans. Next base: position 3,492,297 of record NZ_AP017624.1, read on the forward strand.
GGAACCGCTTCCTGATCTCGTGTGTTTGCACCGTCGTTGTTTCCTTAAGTTTCCTTGGTTTTTCTCTAGCAGAGATCGATTGCCAGCCTATTCGCCGGACTATTAGAAGGCTGTCCAAAGACGCATTCCGGGTCCGTTCAGCCTTCCACCTAGCCTTCCAGGAAGCTCAGGCGGACCGACCGCCGCGGGTTGTCCTGATTCAGGTCGACCAGAACGACGCTTTGCCAGATACCCAACAGCGGCTCGCCCGACGACACCGGCATCGTCACCGACGGCGACACCAGGGCCGGCAACACGTGATCGGCACCGTGCCCGCGCGACCCATGCGCGTGGCGGTAGCGGTCGTCGCGCGGCAGCAATGTCTGCAGGGTGTCGACCAGGTCGTGGTCGGAACCGGCGCCCGTCTCGATGATGGCGACACCCGCCGTCGCGTGCGGGACGAAAACGTTGCACAGCCCATCACCATGGTTGGCGCAGAAGGCCCGCACCGCGTCGGTGAGATCGACGGTGCGGCGACGCGATGTGTCAACGTCGAGGACATCGGTATCCATCCAGACCAGCCTACGGTGGGCGCTCGGCGACCTGCCAATCCGTTCCCTCCCGCCGCACCATCGCCACGATCGCCCGTGAGCTGGTGGGCGGATCCCCCCGAGATCTCCCGAGATCCCCTCAGGTCATTGCCAGGCCGAATCGGCAGGAGGAAGGTAATTGGTGGGACCGGTGGCGCCACCGGGGCGCCGCCCCGACAGAGGAGGGGCCGATCGTGTACGCACGCTCCACCACCATCCAGGCGCAACCCTTGTCGGTCGACATCGGAATTGCCCATGTTCGCGATGTCGTCATGCCCGCTCTGCAGGGATCGACGGTTACGTCGGGTTGTCACTGCTGGTCGACCGCCAGTCCGGCACCTGCATCGCGACCAGCGCGTGGGAGACCTTGCAGGCCATGCGCTCGCGCGCACCGGCGGTGGCTCCCATCCGGGACCGGGCCGCGATGATGTTCTCCGACAATGCGCGGGTCGAGGAATGGGACATCACCATGCTGCACCGTGACCACCGTTCCCGGCAGGGTGCATGCGTGCGGGCCACCTGGCTCAAGGTGGTTCCGGATCAGATCGAGCGATCCCTGGACTTCTACGGGATGTACGTGTTGCCCGAGCTGGAGGGCCTGGACGGGTTCTGCAGCGCCAGCCTGATGGTCGATCACCCGGCCTGCCGGCGTGCGGTCTCGTGCGCCACCTTCGACACCATGGAGGCGATGGCGCGAAACCGCGATCAGGATTCCGAACTGCGCAGCAGGCGGGTCCGTGAATTGGGCGCCGAGGTGCTCGACGTGGCCGAGTTCGAGCTGGCGATCGCTCACCTGCGGGTGCCCGAGCTGGTCTGAGTGGGCTGAGGCCGCTATTGCGGCAGGGCAACGCCCGCCAACCGGTCAGGCACGCTTTCGGCGGATGATGGCCCGCAGCCGCTCCAGGCGGCCGCCGATCTCGCGTTCGCCGCCGCGGCCGGTCGGCCGGTAATAGTTGGTGCCCACCAATTCGTCGGGCGGATACTGTTGGGCCACCACCCCGTCCGGGTCGTCATGGGAGTACTTGTAGCCCTGTGCGTGGCCCAGCGCGGCCGCCCCGGAGTAGTGCCCATCGCGTAGGTGTGGCGGCACCAGGCCGGCCTTGCCCGCCTTGATATCGGCCATCGCCGCGGCCAGCGCGGTGGTGACCGCATTCGACTTCGGCGCGGTCGCCAGATGGATGGTGGCGTGCGCCAGCGTGAGCTGCGCCTCGGGCAGGCCGATCAGGGCGACCGTCTGCGCGGCGGCCACCGCGGTCGGAAGCGCCGTCGGATCCGCCAGGCCGATGTCCTCGCTGGCCAGGATTATCAGGCGGCGGGCGACGAACCTGGGGTCTTCACCGGCCACCAGCATCCGAGCCAGGTAATGCAGCGCGGCGTCGACATCGGAGCCCCGCACCGACTTGATGAAGGCGCTGACCACGTCGTAGTGCTGGTCACCGTCACGGTCATAGCGGACCGCGGCTTTGTCCAGCGACTGCTCGATGATCTCGACGCTTACCTGCGACCCGGCCGCCTGGGCCGCCTCGGCCGCCACCTCCAGCGCGGTCAGCGCGCGGCGCGCGTCACCGGCGGACAATTGCACCAGCAGGTCGGTGGCATCGGGGGCGATCGCGACTCGCCCACCAAGCCCGCGTGGATCCTGTGCCGCGCGCTGCACGACCGCGCGAATGTCGTCGGCGCCCAGCGGGTGCAACTGCAGAATCAGCGATCGCGACAGCAACGGGGCCACCACCGAGAAGGACGGGTTCTCGGTGGTCGCGGCCACCAGCAACACCACCCGGTTCTCGACGGCCGACAGCAGGGCGTCCTGCTGGGTCTTGGAGAACCGGTGCACCTCGTCGATGAACAGCACCGTCTGCTCGCCGCGACGGAGCACCTGCCGGGCAGTCTCTATCACCGCCCGCACATCCTTGACTCCGGCCGACAACGCCGACAGCGCCTCGAACCTTCGTCCGGTGGCGTGCGAGATCAACGCCGCCAGCGTCGTCTTCCCGCTACCTGGCGGGCCATAGAGGATCACCGAGGCGACGCCGGAGCCCTCCACCAGCCGGCGCAGCGGCGCCCCCGGAGCAAGCAAGTGGCCCTGCCCCACCACTTCGTCCAGCGACTCCGGGCGCATCCGCACCGCCAGCGGCGCGCCGGCCGACACTTCCAGAGCATGATCGCTGTGTTGCGGTGCGCCGGGCAGGTCGAACAGACCGTCGGACACGGGTTCAGACATACCACTTCGCAATATCGCCAGTTGCGCCGCATCACCGGTTGAGCAGCACATCCGAGGGGATGCGCCGGCGCCGATTACAGGCGCCGCGCGACCAATGCGCGCGCCTGCCACACATATTTGCTAAGTTCCGGTTTGCTTGATTCGCCCGTGCGCACCGCGCGGGCGAACTACGGAAGCACTTAGGAAAGCGATGAGCCAGCCGCCAGAAAATCCGGGCAATCAGGCCGACCCCCAGGGCGGCGATCAGAGCACTCCGGGCTACCCGCCACCACCGAACTACGGCACGCCTCCACCGCCTCCCCCACCGGGTTACGGCGCACCACCGGCCGGGCCTCCCGGCTACGGCGCCCCGCCCCCGCCTCCTGGTTACGGCACCCCACCACCGCCTCCGCCTCCCGGTTACGGCCAGGCGCCCGGCGGGTATGCGCCCCCGGGGTACAACCCGCCGCCACCCCCGCCCCCCGGCTACGGCCCACCGCCGGCCGGCTACCCGACCCAGCCGGGATTCGGCGGCCCGGCCAAGCCGCCCTTCAGCGTGGGCGAAGCCATCAGCTGGGCGTGGAACCGGTTCACCCAGAACGCAATGGCCCTGGTGGTTCCGATCGTCATCTACGGCTTGATCCTGAGCGCTGTCGGCGGCGTGATGGTCGGGCTCTTCTTCGCTTTCTCCGACCGCACCAGCACGACCTATACCGACGCTTACGGCAACACGTCGGAAACCGTGAACATGACCATGAGCCCGCTGGCGAGCATCGTGATGTTCATCGGCTACCTGGCCGTGTTCGCGGTGGTGCTGTTCATGCACGCCGGCATCACCACGGGCTGCCTGGACATCGCCGACGGAAAGCCGGTGACCATCGGATCGTTCTTCAAACCGCGCAACCTCGGCATGGTGATCCTCACCGGCCTGCTGGTGATCGTCTTGACCGCGATCGGCTCGGTGCTGTGCATCGTTCCTGGCCTGATTTTCGGCTTCCTGGCGCAGTTCGCGATCATCGCTGCCGTGGACCGATCGCTGTCGCCGATCGATTCCATCAAGTCCAGTTTCGCGACGGTCCGTGCCGAACTCGGTAACACCGCGTTGTCCTGGCTGGTGCAGTACGCGGTGGTGCTCGCCGGTGAGCTGCTATGTTTTGTCGGCATGCTCGTCGGCGTTCCGGTTGCCTCGCTCATCCAGACCTACACCTGGCGCAAGCTGTCCGGTGGCCAGGTTGTCGAGCTGAGCCAGCCCGGGCCTCCGGCGGGTCTGCCGCCCGGTCCGCCCCCAGGGGCGCCGCCGGGACCGCAGTTCGGGTAGGACCCCGGTCCACCCCGCAACACCAACCGTAAAGCCACCGAAACGCCGTTGTTACACGCGACGGCGTGACGCTGCCCATGGCCGTCAAGCCCACGGCGACACCGAATTTCGAAGCGCTGCGGGCAGCAGAGTCTTGTGATGGGATCAGCTTCTATGAGCATCAAAGTTGCGCTGGAGCACCGCACCAGTTACACCTTTGACAAGCTGGTGCAGGTTTATCCGCACGTTGTGCGGCTGCGCCCAGCACCGCACTCTCGCACCCCCATCGAGGCTTATTCGTTGCGGGTTGAGCCAACCGAGCACTTCGTCAACTGGCAGCAGGACGCGCTGGGAAACTTCATGGCCCGGTTGGTCTTTCCCAAACCAATGCAGCACCTGACCATCACCGTCGGGCTGATCGCCGACCTGAAGGTGATCAACCCGTTCGACTTCTTCATCGAAGAATGGGCCGAAACCTGGCCGGCCGAAGGCCTGACCTAACCCAAGGCACTGGCCGATGACCTCAAGCCGTACTTGCGGCCGGTCGACGAGACCGGCGAGGAGTCCGGCCCCGGGGACCTGGTTCGGGCTTGGGTCGCCAACTTCAGCGTGCCCGAGGGCACCCGCACCATCGACTTCCTGGTCGCGATCAACCACGCGGTCAACGCCGACGTCGGGTACAGCGTGCGGATGGAACCCGGTGTCCAGACACCGGATTTCACGCTGCGCACCGGCATCGGATCGTGCCGCGACTCGGCGTGGTTGTTGGTGTCGATCCTGCGCCAATTCGGGTTGGCCGCCCGGTTTGTGTCGGGCTACCTGGTCCAGCTGGCCTCCGACATCGAGGCCCTCGACGGACCCTCGGGCCCCACGGCAGACTTCACCGACCTGCATGCCTGGACCGAGGTCTACATTCCCGGTGCGGGCTGGATCGGGCTGGACCCGACCTCGGGGCTGTTCGCCGGTGAGGGCCACATTCCGCTCGCGGCCACGCCCCACCCCGCCAGCGCGGCTCCCATCAGCGGGGGCACCGGCGTGTGCAACACGGTGCTGGAATTCTCCAACACCGTCACCCGGGTGCATGAAGACCCGCGGGTCACCCTGCCCTACACCGATGAGGCGTGGCAGACGATCTGCGATGTAGGCCGCCGTGTGGACGAACGCCTGGCGGCCGGTGATGTCCGGCTGACCATGGGCGGCGAGCCCACCTTCGTGTCGGTGGACAACCAGGCCGATAAGGAGTGGCGCACCGCCGCCGACGGTCCGCATAAGCGATCACGGGCATCCGATCTGGCCGCGCGCCTCAAGGCCCGGTGGGCTCCTGAGGGGTTGGTCCAACGCAGCCAGGGCAGGTGGTATCCCGGGGAGCCATTGCCGCGCTGGCAGATTGCGCTGTATCGGCGCACCGATGGACGTCCGCTGTGGACCGACCCCACGCTGCTGGCCGATCCCTGGCTGGACCCGCCGACTCCGGTCGATTCCGACGCCGCCCACCAGGTGCTCAGCGCATTTGCCGAGGGAATGGGACTGCCCCTGTCGCAGGTACGCCCGGCCTACGAGGACCCGCTGGCGCGGCTGGCGGCCACGGTGCGACTGCCGTCCGGCGACCCCGTCGACCCGATCGACGACCTCGACCCCGAAACCGACTCCGACACCCCTGTCGGCCGCGCCGAGCTATTGGCCCGCCTCGACGCCTCGGTCGCGTCCGCGGCCGCCCACGTGCTCCCGCTACACCGCCGCGAGGACGGCTCGGGCTGGGCCAGCGCGGACTGGCGGCTGCGCCGCGGCCGGCTGGTCTTGATCGAAGGGGATTCACCGGCCGGGCTGCGGCTGCCCCTGAACTCCATCAGCTGGCAACCGCCGCGGACATCCTTTGACGTCGACCCGGTGACGGTGGGGTACGCACTGCCGGAACCCGCCACCGCCGGGGCCGTGGATGCGGTGCTTGACGACTCCGAAAATGCGCCGCCGACCGCGATCGTCGCCGAGGTTCGCGAGGGGCTGCTGTACATCTTCATCCCGCCCACCGAAGCGCTTGAAGACTTCGTGGACCTCGTCACCCGCATCGAGGCCGCGGCGGCGAAGGCCAACTGCCCGCTGGTGCTCGAGGGTTACGGCCCGCCACCGGACCCGCGGCTGGAATCGACGACGATCACCCCCGACCCGGGCGTCATCGAGGTCAACGTCGCACCGACCGCCAGCTTCGAAGAACAGCGCCAGCAACTGGAAACGCTGTACGAAGAAGCCCGGCTCGCCCGGCTCTCCACCGAGTCGTTCGACGTGGACGGATCCCACGGCGGCACCGGTGGCGGCAATCACATCACGCTGGGCGGCGTCACGCCCGCGGACTCGCCACTGTTGCGCCGCCCGGATTTACTGGTGTCCTTGCTGACCTACTGGCAGCGGCACCCCTCTCTGTCCTACGTGTTCGCCGGGCGCTTTGTCGGCACCACCTCCCAGGCGCCGCGAGTCGACGAGGGCCGCGCCGAGGCACTGTACGAGCTAGAGATCGCATTCGCCGAAATCGCTCGGCTGTCGGCTGGCGGTGCGGCCAAGCCCTGGGTGACCGATCGTGCGCTGCGCCATCTGCTGACCGACATCACCGGCAACACCCATCGCGCCGAGTTCTGCATTGACAAGCTCTACAGTCCCGAAGGCACCCGCGGCAGGCTCGGGCTGCTAGAGCTGCGCGGTTTCGAGATGCCGCCACATCTGCGCATGGCAATGGTGCAGTCGCTGCTGGTGCGTTCGCTGGTGGCGTGGTTCTGGGAGCAACCGCTGCGCGCTCCACTGATCCGCCACGGCGCCAACCTGCATGGGCGATATCTGCTGCCGCATTTTTTGATCCACGACATCGCCGATGTGGCCGCAGACTTGCGAGCCAACGGCATCGACTTCGAGACCAGCTGGCTGGACCCATTCACCGAATTCCGCTTCCCGCGCATCGGCACCGCCGTGTTCGACGGTGTCGAGATCGAGCTGCGCGGGGCGATCGAGCCCTGGAACACCCTTGGCGAGGAGTCGACCGCCAGCGGCACTGCCCGTTACGTCGACTCATCGGTCGAGCGCCTCCAGATCCGCGTGATCGGGGCCGACCGCCACCGCTACGTGGTCACCTGCAACGGCTACCCGGTGCCCCTGCTGGCCACCGACAACCCTGATATCCACGTCGGTGGCGTGCGATTCAAGGCCCGGCAACCGCCCAGCGCGCTGCACCCGACCAGCTCCGCCGACGGGCCGTTGCAGTTCGAGCTCATCGACCTGACCGCCGGAACCTCTCGCGGCGGGTGCACCTATCACGTCACCCATCCCGGCGGGCTCGCCTACGATGAGCCACCCGTCAACGCTGTCACAGCGGAGTCGCGCCGCGCCCGGCGTTTCGAGGCAACCGGCTTCACTCCGGGCAAACTCGACTTGTCCGACATCCGAGAGAAGCGGGCTCGGATGTTCACCGATATCGGCGCGCCTGGCATTCTCGACCTGCGACGCGTACGTACCGTGCAACAGTAATGGTCCTGCAATCCGGCAACGAATTGACGCGTGGTGGTACTTGGCATGAGTAGGCCGGCGGCTGTTGCCGCCGCCGAACCCTACGACGTCGACCGGCTGCTGGCCGGCTACCGCACCGCGCGTGCTCAGGAAGCACTGTTCGATGTGCGCGACAGCCCGGGCATCGGTTACGACGAGTTCGTCGACGCCGACGGCAATGTGCGGCCGGCCTGGACCGAGCTGGCCGACGCGGTCGCCGAACGCGGGCGAACCGGCCTGGACCGGCTGCGTTCGGTGGTGCACAGCCTGATCGACCACGACGGCATCACCTACACCGGAGTCGATTCCGGGCGCGAGGATCACGGCGTGCACGGGCTGGAGCCCGGACCGTGGCGTCTGGACACGCTGCCGCTGGTGGTGTCCGCTCAGGACTGGGAAGTTCTCGAAGCCGGACTCGTGCAACGGTCGCGCCTGCTCGATGCGGTGCTCGCGGACCTGTATGGCCCGCGCAGGTTACTCACCGAGGGTCTGCTGCCATCCGAACTGGTCTTCGGCCATCCCGCCTATGTGCGCGGCGCCAATGGCATCGAGGTGCCTGGGCATCATCAACTTTTCCTGCACGACTGCGACATCAGCCGGATACCCGACGGCAGCTACCAGGTCAACGCCGACTGGACCCAGGCGCCTTCGGGAGCCGGCTATGCGCTGGCCGACCGGCGCGTGGTCGCCCACGCCATCCCCGATCTGTACGAGAACATCGCGCCCCGGCCGACCACGCCGTTCGCGCAGGCGTTGCGTCTGGCGCTGATCGATGCGGCGCCCGACGTCGCCCAGGACCCGGTGGTCGTGGTGCTCAGCCCGGGCATCTATTCGGAGACCGCGTTCGACCAGGCCTACCTGGCTACACTGCTGGGTTTCCCGCTGGTAGAGAGCGCGGATCTGGTGGTCCGCGACGGCAAACTTTGGATGCGCTCGCTGGGGACGCTCAAACGCGTCGACGTGGTGCTGCGCCGGGTCGACGCCGCCTACGCGGACCCGTTGGATCGTCGTGCCGATTCCCGGCTCGGCGTGGTGGGTCTGGTCGAGACGCAACACCGCGGTGCCGTGACCGTGGTCAACACGCTGGGCAGCGGCATCCTGGAGAGCCCCGGCCTGATGCGTTTCCTGCCGGGGCTGGCCGAGCGCCTGCTGGGTGAGGAACCGATGCTGCAGAGCGCGCCCATGTACTGGGGTGGCATCGCCACCGAGCGTTCCCACCTTTTGGCGAATCTGTCGTCGCTGCTGATCAAGTCCACCGTCGGGGGGAAGACCCGGGTCGGGCCGACGCTCTCATCCGCGCAGCTGGCCGAGTTGGCCGCGCGAATCGAAGCGATGCCCTGGCAGTGGGTGGGACAGGAGCTCCCGGCCTTCTCCTCGGCGCCCACCGATCACGCGGGTGTTCTGTCTTCAGCCGGGGTTGGCATGCGGTTGTTCACCGTCGCACAGCGCAGCGGTTACTCGCCGATGATCGGTGGCCTGGGCTATGTCCTGGCACCCGGACCGGCCGCGTACACGCTGAGATCGGTTGCAGCAAAAGATATTTGGGTCCGCCCGACCGAACGCGCCATCGTCGAGACCGTTGCGGCGCCGGTCACCGGCCCGATTGTGCAGCCGATATTGGAGCCGTCGGCGCTGGTGCCGATCAAGACCGGTGCGGGCACCCTGGGGGTCAGTTCCCCTCGCGTGCTCTCCGACCTGTTCTGGATGGGCCGCTATGGCGAGCGCGCCGAGAACATGGCCCGCCTGCTGATGGTCGCCCGCGAGCGCTATCACCTGTTCCGACACCATCAGGACACCGAGGAATCCGAATGCGTGCCGGTGCTGATGGCCGCGCTCGGCAACATCACCGGGACCGATACCGGGGCCGCCAACGACCACGCCGAAATGATCGCCGTCGCTCCCTCGATGCTGTGGTCGATGACGGTGGACCTGGAGTGGCCGGGCTCGCTGGTTCAGTCGGTGGAGGGACTGGCGCTGGCCGCACGGGCGGTGCGTGGCCAGTTGTCCAACGACACCTGGATAGTGCTGGCCGACGTGGAACGCGCCGTCACACTCAGGTCGGATCCGCCACAGTCGCTGGCCGAAGCCGATGGGCTACTGGCCGAGGCCCAGGCGCAAACGCCGGCCGGGATGCTCACCCTCTCCGGGGTGGCCAGCGAATCGATGGTGCGCGACGTGGGCTGGACCATGATGGACATCGGCAAGCGCATCGAACGGGGCCTGTGGCTGACCGCGCTGCTGGCGGACACCCTGACCACGGTGCGCGGCGTCGTCGCCGAGCAGACCATCATCGAGTCGACGCTGGAAGTCTGTGAGTCGTCGGTGATCTACCGGCGCCGCACCGTCGGAAAGTTCCGCGTTACCGCCGTCAATGAATTGATGCTTTTCGACGCGCACAATCCGCGTTCGCTCATCCACCAGTTGGAGCGGCTGCGGGCCAATCTCAAGGATCTGCCCGGCACCTCGGGCTCCTCGCGCCCCGAGCGAATGGTGGATGAGATCAGCGCCCGGCTACGCCGGTCGCATCCGGCCGAGCTGGAAGAAATCACCGACGGGCGGCGCACCGAGTTGGCCGAACTGTTGAACGGCATCCACGTTTCGCTGCGCGAGCTGGCCGAAGTCATCACCGACACCCAGCTGGCCCTGCCCGGCGGCATGCAGCCGCTGTGGGGGCCCGAGGAACGACGGACGATGCCCGCCTAAGCAGGCGGGCACGAGGCCCTCCCCTAACCGCTGAGTGCGGCGGGACCGCACGGAGCTTGCGTCACCTGGTCGACGACCGTATGGACGAATCGCATCTTCTCCAGGACCGCGACCGGTAGCACAAATGGATACAGGTCATCGTGCCCCATGGACCGGTTGACCATGTTCAACGACCACGACAGCGGCAGCCACATGTCGATGATGGTGGGAAAGGCGCTGGGGCCCAACGCCGGCCGATCAAAGGTTGCCGATGCCGGCGCGAAACCGCACCAGGCCGCCGTGTCCAGGGTGTCGCGGATGTGCAGGTAATGCGCGAACGTCTCCGCCCAGTCCTCGGCGGGATGCATGGTGGCATACGACGACACATACCGTTCCTGCCAATTCTCCGGGGCGCCGTCGCTGTAGTGCCGGTCTAGCGCAGCCTGGTAGTCGGCGTCCGGGTCCCCGAACAACTCCCTGAATCGCGCCAGATGGTCATCGGAGGGGGCAATCAGCCGATAGAAGTAGTAGTGCCCGATCTCGTGGCGGAAGTGGCCCAGCAGGGTGCGGTAGGGCTCCTCCATCTCGACGCGGAGTTGTTCGCGGTGCACGTCGTCGCCCTCGGCCAGATCCAGGGTGATGACTCCGTCTTCGTGCCCGGTGATCACATTCTCGTGGGCACTGGACAGCAGCCGGAATGCCAGTCCGTAGGCGGGATCCTCGTCACGTCCGATGATGGGCAACTTCAGCTCGTGCAGTTCGGCGATCAGCCGCCGCTTGGCCGCCTCGGCGCGGGCGAACTCCGTGAGTCCCACGGTGTCGCCGTCGTGGGGCCGCAGCACGGTCAGTACGCAGGACTCGCACAGACCGTCGCGCTGACCGACTGGAACCAGCCAGTTGCATTCGGCCAGGTGCAGGTTCTTGCACAGCTGGTAATCGTCGGCGGCCACCGCGCCGGCGTGTTCGCTTTGGTCGCGCCCGGTGATGACCATCAGCGCCATCTGGTCCAGGGAGAAGCCCAGCGCGCTGCCGCACGACAGGCACGCGGAGTTCTCGAAGGTCAGGCGCTGGCCACAGTTGGGACAGTGGAAATCACGCATCGAGCACATCACCTTCGAACGGCACCACGTCCACACCGACGTCGATCACGCTGTGTTCCGAATTGGTGTAGATGATGCCGCGCACCGGCGGCACATCCGCATAGTCCCGGCCCCGGCCTACCACGATGTAGCGCTCATCGACCAGCTGGTCATTGGTGGGGTCCAGCCCCATCCACTCGAACTGGCCTGGTTGTTGGGGTGTCCACACCGCTGCCCAGGCGTGGGTGGCGTCAATACCGATCATCCGATCCTTTCCCGGCGGTGGGTCGGTGGCCAGATACCCGGACACGTAGCAGGCCGCCAACCCGTTGGCTCGCAGGCAGGCGATCGCCAGCCGCGCAAAGTCTTGGCATACCCCTTCGCGCGCCTGCAGAACCTCATTGACTCGGGTGGAAACCGTGGTCGACCCGGATCGGTAGGTGAAGTCGTTGTAGATCCGCGTGGTGAGATCGCGCAGCGCCTCCACCAACGGACGTTCCGGCAGGAAACTGACGGCCGCGTACTCACGTACCTCGTCGGTGATCTCGGCGGGATCCAGGTCCAGCGCGAAGTCGACGGCCAGCGCCCCTTGCATGCCGCTGGGCCGGGCCGCTTCCCAGGGCAGCAATGCCGGCCCGCTGGTGTAGAGGCCGGAATCCGGCGGTGCCACGTCGACGATGGAGTCGCTGGTGATGCCCAGCACCCGGTGCGGTTCGGTGACATGGAAATAGGAGCTGATGTTGCCGTAGGTGTCGCGGCTGGTGGAGCTGTCCGCCGGCGTCGGATCAATGGTGATTTGGTGTGTGACGCAACGCTGCCGCAGCGAGTCGCGTGGGGTCAGAAACCCGCGTCCGTAGGAGCTGGTCACGATGTCCGAGTAGCGGTATTCGGTGCGGTGCGTGACGCGATAGCGCTTGGTGTCCGGGGAGCCGAACAACGCGTCGGAAAGCAACGACAAGAGCTGACTCCTGACTTCTCGACCGTCAACCACGATCACCACACCGGTAATAGCAAGGCTGATCACAACACATCTGGGTCCGGTGCAGGCGAATGCGCCACCGAGCGCACCTCATCCGGAGCACAATCAGCATATGGCGACCTGGAGCGATGTCGCGCGCATCGTCAGTGAGCTGCCGCTCACAGAAGAGCGATCTGCGCACAACTGGCGGGTCGGCAAGAAACCGTTGGCGTGGGAGCGACCGCTGCGCAAGTCCGACTTGGCGGCCTTGGCGGCCTCCGGCAGGCAACCACCAGACGGCGATATTCTCGGCGTCCGGGTGGCCGACGAAGGCGTGAAGTTCGCCCTGGTCGCCGACGAGCCGACGGTGTACTTCACCACCCCACATTTCGACGGGTATCCGGCGGTGCTGGTGGTGTTATCCGAGATAGAGGCGATAGGCCTCGAGGAGCTGCTCACCGAGGCCTGGCTGACGCAGGCGCCGAAAAGGCTGGCAAAGGAGTGTCTGACGGGGTCAGCCAAGTCCTGTTGACGTTCCTCAATGGTCGCCGCCGGGTACGTCGATGACCCGCTGTAAATCGACTCCGCATGCGTCCACGATGTCGGCGAGCACCACCTCGGTGCGGTCGCGAGCCTGCGATAGCAATTCTTGGGCCCGATCGCGGGCAGCGGCGGCATGGGCGATCGCGGCCGCTGGTTCGTCGTCGGCGACGGCCAGCGCGGCGGCCAGTTCGGCCAGCGCGATGCGCACCGGGCGCGGTACCTGTTGCTCAGGAAGTCGGGTGATGGCGCGGACCAGATTCAAGACGCCGCTGACCAGCATCCCCAGTCGCGCCGATTGCCGCTCGATGTCGGCAATGGCGTCGCGGGCGGCCCACCGCCGGGGCGCCCGCCGCGACACCAAGACCGCCGTGGCGCGGGCCTCGATCAGCCCACCAAGCTGGTTGTGCAACCGGTCGAAGGTGGCCAGCAGCCAGTCCGGAGCGGCGCCGCCGGGATTGTCGATGAACTTGATCACCTCGACCAGGGTGTCGTGCAGGGCGGCCAGCGCGCCGGTACGCGCGTCGCGCAGTATCCGCACCGGATCGGCCGGGAACAGCAACATCGCGACCACCAGCGCCAATCCCCCGCCGATCAGCGCGTCGAAGAGGCGCTCGGCCACCACATCGCCGGTGGGGGCGAACACCAGGACCAGCACCGCGGAAACTGCGGTCTGGTTCACGAACATCAGGCCCTGGGCGACGAAGCCGCGCACGGCCAGGACCGCGACCGACAATGCGGCGAACACCGCCACGCCCATCGCGGTTGGGCCGGTGCCCAGGACGGCTTGCACGCCGGCACCCACAACGATGCCCAGCGCCACCCCGCCAACCATCTGGACGGCGCGTCGCGCGCGCAGCACCGTTGGTCGCCGACATGCACACCGCGGCCGAGATCGGTGCGAAGAACGGCTGCGGGTGGTCGAGCACATCGTGGGTGAGAAACCAGGCCAGGCCGGCGGTCACCGACGCCTGCGTGATCGGCCACAAGGCGGTGCGCAGCTGCCGGACGGCCGCGAGACTTCCGTCGGCCGCCCTGGTCAGTAGCGAAATCTCCACGTCGTGTCGGGTACCCCGATCAGGCCCGCTACAGCTCGAACAGGGGGATTACCCGGCTGGTTTTCGCTTGATAGTCGCCGAACCCCGCGGCGGCGGCGGCCACCTTCGGAAAAAGCTCGTCACGCTCTGCCGGGGGCAGTTCGCGGGCGGTCACGTCGAACGCGTCGGTACCCACCTCGACGTGTGCACGCGCGTCGGACCTGAGGTTATGCACCCAGGCCGGGTCGACATCGGCACCGGCGGAAGGAACCGACGATGAACATCTTGCCGTCGATGCGCAGGTACACCAGCGGCGCCAGCCGAGGCCGCCCGGACTTGGCCCCGGTGGTTGTGAGCAGCAACAGATCCGAGCCGGCGAACGGGCCGCCCACCTTGCCCCCATTGGCCCGGAACTCATCGACGATGTTGCTGTTGAACGCCTTGATCGTCTCGGCGTCGGGGATCCCTCGCGTCATGTCCCCTCAACTTGTTTGGGCTTGGCGTCTATTCCAGCCTCCTTGCGCTGCTGGGCGGTGATCGGCGCGGGGGCCTCGGTAAGCGGGTCGACACCGCCACCGGTTTTGGGGAACGCGATCACATCGCGGATCGAATCGGCTCCGGCCAGCAACGTGCTGACCCGGTCCCACCCGAACGCGATGCCGCCATGCGGCGGGGCGCCGAAGGTGAAAGCCTCCAGCAGGAAGCCGAACTTCTCTTCGGCCTCAGCCTTGCTCAGACCCATGACCGCGAACACCCGCTCCTGAATGTCGCGACGATGGATACGGATCGATCCACCCCCGATCTCGTGGCCATTGCAAACGATGTCGTAGGCATCGGCCAACACGCTGCCGGGGTCCGATTCGATACGGTCTTCGAACTCTGGCTTGGGCGCGGTAAACGCGTGATGCACCGCCGTCCACGCGCCAGATCCAACGGCCACGTCGCCGGAGGCGGTGGCGTCCTCGGCGGGCTCGAACAGGGGCGGATCAACCACCCAAACGAACTCCCAGGCGCTGGGGTCGATCAGGTTGAGCCGCTCGGCGATCTCGATGCGCGCCGCCCCCAGCAGCGCCCGCGACGCCTTCACCGGTCCCGCCGAGAAGAAGATGCAGTCCCCCGGACTGGCGCCCACGTGAGCGGCCAGTCCGTCACGCTCGGCATCGGTCAGGTTCTTGGCCACCGGGCCGCCCAGCGTCCCGTCCTCGCCGACCAGCACGTAGGCCAGCCCGCGGTGACCGCGCTGTTTGGCCCACTCTTGCCAGCCATCCAGCGTGCGCCGCGGCTGCGAGGCTCCGCCGGGCATCACCACCGCGCCGACGTAGGGCGCTTGGAACACCCGGAATGTGGTGTCTTTGAAGAACTCTGCGCACTCCACGAGTTCGAGGCCGAACCGCAGGTCGGGTTTGTCGGACCCGAACCGGCGCATCGCGTCAGCGTAGCTGATCCGTGGGATGGGGGTCGGAATCCGGTAGCCGATCAGCGCCCACAGCGCGGTCAGGATCTCCTCGGAGACCGCGATGATGTCCTCGACGTCGACAAAGCTCAATTCCATGTCGAGCTGGGTGAACTCGGGCTGGCGATCGGCCCGGAAGTCCTCGTCGCGGTAGCACCGGGCGATCTGGTAATAGCGGTCCATCCCGGCCACCATGAGCAGTTGTTTGAACAGCTGCGGGCTTTGCGGCAGCGCGTAGAACATGCCCGGGTGCAGCCGGGCGGGCACCAGAAAGTCGCGGGCGCCCTCCGGGGTGGAGCGGGTGATCGTCGGTGTTTCGATCTCGACGAAGTCGTGTCCGGCCAGCACCGCGCGGGCGGCGGCATTGACCTTGGAACGCAACCGAATCGCCGATGCCGGACCGTCGCGGCGCAGGTCGAGGTAGCGGTATTTCAGCCGCAACTCCTCCCCAGCGGGCTCGTCGAGCTGGAACGGAAGTGGCGCGCATTCGCCGAGCACCGTCAATGAAGAGGCGTTGACCTCGATGTCGCCGGTCGCGATCTCGGGGTTGGCGTTGCCTTCGGGACGGATCTCGACGACACCGGTGACCGCGACGCAGAACTCGGCACGCAGCCGATGCGCCTGGGCCAACACGTCGGCTTCGCGGAATACGACCTGGGCAATGCCGGAGGCGTCGCGCAGGTCGATGAAGATGACGCCGCCATGGTCGCGGCGGCGGGCCACCCAACCGGCCAGCGTCACCTGTCGCCCGGCATCGCTATCCCGTAATGCCCCAGCGGCGTGGCTACGCAGCACAAACACTCCCCTTCACCCGGCTTTGGAACGACCTAAAACGACTGCTCAGTCTAGAGGGCCGGGCCACTGGCCCACCCAACCCGGTACTTTTGGCTGCATCGCACCCAGAATCGCATTCGTAGGCCCCGGCGCCGTCGGCACGACGGTCGCCGCGCTGCTGCATGCCGCGGGGAACCCGGTGCTGCTGTGCGGCCACACGGCTCGCGACAGCATCGAGCTGCGGCCCGACGGGGCATCTCCGATCGTGGTGCCCGGTCCGGTACACACCGACCCGCAGCAGCTGTCCGGACCGGTCGATGTGCTGATATTCGCGGTCAAAGCCACTCAGACCGGCGCCGCGCGCGAATGGCTGGCCCGCCTGTGTGGTGAGCACACCGTGGTAGCCGTCCTGCAAAACGGTGTCGAACAAGTCGAGCAGGTGCAGCCGCACTGTCCGTCCTCATCCATCGTCGCGGGCAGTGTGTGGTTTGCGGCCGAGACTCAGCCGGGCGGCTGGGTACGGTTGCGCGGAGATGCCGCGTTGGTGTTGCCCACCGGGGCTGCGGCGGAGACGCTGGCCGGGTTGCTGCGTGCCGCCGGTTGCCGGGTGGACTGCGATCCCGACTTCACCACCGTCATCTGGCGCAAACTCGTACTCAATGCGCTGGCCGGACTGATGGCGCTGTCCGGGCGGCGCTCCGGAATGTTCCGGCGCGACGACATCGCCGAACTGTCTCGTCACTACGTCGCCGAATGTCTGGCGGTGGCACGCGCCGAGGGCGCGCGACTCGATGACGACGTGATCGATGAGATGGTTGATCTGTTCGCATCCGCACCCGAGGACATGGGCACCTCGATCCTGGCCGATCGAGAAGCCCACCGGCGGTTGGAATGGGACCTGCGCAACGGTGTGATCATCCGCAAGGCCCGCGCCCACGGCCTGGCGACCCCGATCAGCCAGGTGCTGGTGCCATTATTGGCCGCAGCCAGCGACGGACCCGGATAGCTGGTTAGGGTCTAGTTCATGTTCCCGTGCGAGCGCGTCGACCTGAGCTTTGTCGACCCGGATTCCGGTCAAGCGCCCTTTCTCTACCGCAACAGCGTCGACCTCGCCATCACCCCCGAGCAGCTGTTTGAGGTGCTTTCCGACGCGGAGTCCTGGCCGAGCTGGGCACCGGTGATCACCAAGGTGACCTGGACCAGTCCCCCGCCCTTCCGCGTCGGCACCACACGTACCGTCGAGATGCGCGGGGGCCTGGTCGGCAACGAGGAGTTCATCGCCTGGGAGCCGTTCAGCCACATGGCGTTTCGGTTCAATGAATGCTCGACGCAGGCCGTCGCGGCGTTCGCCGAGGATTACCGGGTCGAGGTCATCCCGGGCGGTTGCCGATTGACCTGGACCATGGCGCAAAAGCCCGCCGGCCCGGCGCGGCTGGGCATGATGTTGTTCGGTCCGCTGCTCAAACTGGGATTACGGCGCTTCTTACGCAAACTGCGCAGTTACACCGACGCCCGGTTCGAGGTGCCGCAGCAGCGTTAGGCTGGTGCCGCCCGGGTAGCCCAGCGCCCAGCCCGACGGCGGGCCAGATTTGGAGCGTGCGATGACCTTTAACGAGGGTATGCAGATCGACACCAGCGCCACGTCATACTCGGGCGGTGGCGGGTTTGGCCGGTTGGCCATCGGCGGCGGCATCGGCGGCCTGTTGATCGTCGTGGTCGCGATGTTTCTCGGTGTCGATCCGGGTGGCGTGCTGAGCCAGCAACCCATGGACGACCGCGACGTGGTGGCTCCCGGATTCGACCTGAGCCAGTGCAAGACGGGCGCCGACGCCAACAAGTACGTGCAGTGCCGGGTGGTGGCCACCGGAAACTCTCTGGACGCGGTATGGACGCAGCTGATGCCCGATCGGTACACTCGCCCGCATCTGCGCCTATTCAGCGGCCAGGTCAGCACCGGGTGCGGGCCGGCCAGCAGCGAAGTCGGCCCGTTCTACTGCCCGGTGGACCAGACGGCATATTTCGACACCGACTTCTTTCAGCTGCTTGTCACCGAATTCGGTTCCAGTGGTGGGCCGTTCGCGCAGGAATACGTGGTGGCCCATGAATACGGCCATCACGCGCAGAACCTGCTGGGCGTGCTGGGCCGCGCCCAACAGGGAGCCAAAGGCGCCGGGGGCAATGGCGTGCGCACCGAGTTGCAGGCCGACTGTTACGCGGGGGTCTGGGCACACTATGCGTCTACCGTCCGGCAAGAAAGTACCGGCGTCCCCTTCCTGGAGCCGTTGAGCGACAAGGATATCCAAGACGCGCTCTCAGCCGCGGCATCGGTGGGCGACGATCGCATCCAGCAGCAGGTGGCCGGACGCAGCAACCCCGAGACGTGGACGCACGGCTCCTCGGCGCAACGGCAGAAGTGGTTCACCGTCGGGTATCAGACCGGCGACCCCAACAAATGTGACACCTTCAGCGCCACCAACCTGGGCTAGAGATCGGTTGCCCAATAACGCAACCGACGCCGACCAATCGCTTCGCGGCTCAGCAGCCGGCTAGTAGGCGGCCCAGCTTGGCCCGTCCGTGCTCGTCGAGCGGCAGCAACGGCGGGCGCGGATCCCCGACCGGGAATCCGAGCAGCCCCAGACCGGCTTTCACCGTGGTGGCCAGCCTGCCCGCGACGATGAACTCCAGCAGCGGCTTGAGGTCGTCGTAGCGAATCTGGGCCTTCTCCAGATCCCCGGCGCACACCGCTTCGTACAGATCGATGCATGGCTGGGGCCACAAGTTGGGTGCGGCCGTGCACCATCCGGCGGCACCAACTTTGAACGCGTCGAGCACCAGCGGGTTGGAGCCGTTGTAGAACGGCAGCCGGCCGCCACTGAGTTCGGCGATGCGCCGCATCCGGGACAGGTCGCCGGTGGACTCCTTGACCATGGTGAGGTTGTCGATGCTTTCAAACATCCTGACCAACAGTTCGGGGCGCATGTCCACACCGCTGGTGGCCGGGTTGTTGTAAGCCATGATCGGGATGGTGATGGCGTCGCCAACGCTGCGGTAGTGCTGGAAGATCTCGTGTTCGTTGAGCTTCCAGTAGGACACCGGCAGGATCATCACCGCGTCAGCACCGCCGTGTTGCGCGTAGCGCGCGCGCCGAATGGTCTTGGCAGTAGTGACATCCGAGACGCCCACGACAACGGGTAGCCGGCCGCTGACCGCCGCGACCGCGGTGTCAACCGCGGTATCGAACTCGGCCTCGTCGAGGTAGGCCAGTTCCCCGGTGCTGCCCAGCGCGGCGATCGCATGGACTCCCGAGCACACCAGCCGATCGACAAGTGCCGCCAGCCGGCGCGCATCGACGTCGCCCTCGGCGGTAAAGGGCGTGACCGGGTAGGCGATGATCCCGTGAATCGTGGGCGCACCAGGTTCTGCCATAGCTGGCTCCTTTGGCTTTGGTGAACGGATTGACCAATCAGCTGCTCAGCGCATCGGGGTGACGGGCCAGTGCGCGACGCGCGTAGTAGGCAAAGTTCGCCCGGCTGCGGGAAGGTGTCAGGGTCCAATCGTGAGCCTCGCGGGCCCGTTGGTCCGGTAGTTCGGCGATTGTTCCCGCACTCATGGCCGCCAGTTGCAGTTTGGCGGCGCGTTCGATCAGGACCGCCAGCGTGCAGGCCTCCTCGATGCTGACGCCGGCTATCAACTGCCCGTGGTGCGCAAGAAGGATCGCCTTCTTGTTTCCCAATGCGGCGCTGATGATCTCGCCTTCCTCGTTACCCACCGGCACGCCTGGCCAGTCGGCGAGGAAAGCGCAGTCGTCATAGAGCGGCGTGGTGTCCATGTGCGAAACGACCAGCGGCACCTTCAGCATCGACAACGCCGCGGTGTGGAACCCATGGGTATGAACGATGCACTGCACGTCCGGCCGTTCGCGGTAGATCCAGCTGTGAAATCGATTTGCCGGGTTGGCCATTGCGGAGCCCTCGAGAACATTGAGGTCCTCGTCGACCAACAGCAAGTTGTCTTCGGTGATCTCGTCGAATCCCAAGCCGAGTTGTTGGGTGTAATAGGTGCCGGGCCGCTGCGCACGCGCGGTGATCTGCCCGGCCAGACCGGAATCGTGGCCGGCGTCGAACAATGCCCGGCAGGTCAACGCGACCTTTTGCCGGATGGTCAGCTGAGATTCGGGCGTCTGGGCATCGAGGCGTTCCTGGGCCCGTCGCATCAATTCGGACTTGGAATCGGAGAAAGTGGTTGCCATCCGAGGCTCCCTTGCATAGCGTTGATATGACACGATAGTAGCACTATAGGATACTTTGTGTCCTCGAATTTTGGCGAGTTAGGAGCTGGACAGTGACAGCACTGCTGCGCGCGGTCCGCCGGCAGCGCGGGCTCACCCTGGAACAACTCGCCCAGCGGGCCGGGCTCACCAAGAGCTACCTGTCCAAGATCGAGCGGGGACAGAGCACGCCCTCGATCGCGGTGGCGCTCAAGGTCGCGCGGGCACTCGACGTCGACGTCGGGCGGCTCTTCTCAGACGAGTCCGCCCACGAGACGATCACCGTCGACCGCGCCCACGACCGCCTAGGGCCCCAATCCGGGCGCTACCACGTGCTGGCGTCGACGCAACTTGGAAAAACCATGTCGCCGTTTGTTGTTCGGCCGACCGCCGGGCAGGACTGCGCCTCCGACGGTCCGCATCCGGAGCACACCGGCCAGGAGTTCGTCTTTGTGCACACGGGCAGCGTCGAACTCGACTACGGCGACCAGACCATCACGCTCGGTACCGGCGACAGCGCCTACTTCGACGCCTCGGTCGGCCACAAGCTAAGGGCGGTCGGCACCGAACGGGCCGAAGTCGTGGTGGTCGCGGGGGCCGAACTCGGCGGCCGGTGACTAGCGGAGCGTTACCACGGCCGGGTCGAGCAGGTGACTCCGCTGCCACCGTTCTGCGACACCACCACCTGTCCGTCGACGGCGATCTCGCAGTGGAATTCGGGATTGATCCGAAGGCCACCGCTGGCCGTGACGATGGCCCACTGACTCGGGTTCTGCAGTGTGGCCGTGTAGACCAACGGTTGGCCGCCGGTGATCGGGGTGTGCACGGAGGTCAGGTATTTCGAGGAATCGGCATCAAACGCCGACTGGCTGGGCGGATCGACATTCATGTACTGAATGTTGGCGGTCAGATCGCTGGTGGTCGTGACCGTGTAAGTCACCTGATGCCCAGCTGGATCTGCATGAGCGATCGCGGGCGTAGCTACCACCGCGGCAATCGCGACCACCGCCCCCGTCACTGAGACCGCGCTCGCCCTCTTTCGCACGTTCATCATATCGAAAACGCTACCGGATTCGTTACCGATGGCCGCGGTCCGCAATTCGTCCGACATGGCGGGTAATCGTCCCTACGATGCAAGCGTGACCACCGCATTCGTCTTGTCCGGCGGCGCAAGCCTCGGAGCGATACAGGTCGGGATGCTGCAAGCCTTGGCCGACGAAGGCATCACACCAGACCTGATCATCGGCACCTCGGTCGGCGCGCTCAACGGTGGGTGGATCGCGTCGCGGCCCGATGCTGCCGGGATTCGGGCTCTGGCCGGATTGTGGCGGTCCCTCACCCGAAAAGAGGTATTTCCCACTCAACCGATCACCGGGGTGATGGGCTTCCTCGGCCGGCGCCAGCACTTGGTCCCCAACACGGGTCTGCGGCGCATCCTCAGCAGGGAACTTGAATTCACCAATCTCGAGGATGCACCGATCCCGCTGCACGTGGTGGCCACCGACGTCATCTCCGGCACCGACGTATTGCTGTCCTCCGGCAACGCCGTCGATGCGATCGCAGCCAGCGCAGCCATTCCCGGGATATTCCCCCCGGTCAGCATCAACGGGCGTGAGCTCATCGACGGCGGTGTGGTGAACAACACCCCGGTGTCGCACGCGGTGGCGCTGGGGGCCGACAAGATCTGGGTATTGCCGACCGGCTATTCGTGCGATCTGCAGACCTTGCCAGCCTCGGCGGTCACAATGGTCCTGCACGCGATGACGCTGGCGGTCAACCACCGCCTCGCCGTCGATATCGAGCGCTTCGAGCAGACCGTCGATCTGCGCGTCATTCGGCCGCTTTGTCCGGTATCCATATCCGGAGCCGACTTCTCGCAATCGGCAACCCTTATCCTGCGCTCGCACCAGGCCACCCGCGAGTGGCTGGCGACGAATCCGGCGCGCATCGGACAGGCCGCACTACTCAAGCCGCACCTGCACTAGCCAACCGGTGTTAACCCGACTGGGGTATGAAGGCAGTAATGCCCGACGATCTGGATCAACCCGATGACCCGCAACCCGTGGGACCCAGCCGCCGCAAGTTGCTGACGACGGGTCTTGCGTCGGCTGCCGTCGGAGCGGGCATCGGCCTGGGCGGGGCGGCACTGCTGCGGCCCGGGCGCGGTCCCAGTGTCTGGTATCAGCCCGATCGCACCAGCGCGCAACCGGTTGGCGGTCTGCATCTGCAATATGGCAAGAACGCCGCCACCGAGGTCGTCGTGTCGTGGCACAGCGTTGACGCGGTCCAGAATCCGCGAGTCATGCTGGGAACCCCCGCGTCCGGGTTCGGCCGCGTCGTCAGCGCCGAGACCCGAACCTATCGGGATGCGAAGTCCAATACCGAGGTTCGCGTCAACCACGCCCGGCTAACCAACCTCACACCAGATAGCGACTACGTATACGCCGCGGTCCACGACGGCGCGGATCCACAACTGGGCACCGTGCGAACCGCGCCATTGGGGCGAAAACCGCTGCGCTTCACCAGCTTCGGGGATCAGGGCACGCCAACACTGGGCAGGTTCTCCGACGGTCGATACGTGAGCGACAACGGCGGAACGCCTGCCGCGGGCGACATCACCATCGCGATCGAGCGCATGGCCCCGTTGTTCAACCTGGTCAACGGCGACCTGTGCTACGCAAACATGGCACACGACCGCATTCGCACCTGGTCGGACTGGCTGGAAACCAACGGCCGTTCAGCGCGTTACCGGCCATGGATGCCCGCGGCCGGCAATCACGAAAATGAATTGGGCAATGGGCCAATCGGTTACGGCGCCTACCAAACCTATTTCTCGGTGCCCGGCTCTGGGGCCAGCCAGGAGTTGCGCGGGCTGTGGTACTCCTTCACCGCCGGCTCGGTGCGGGTGATCAGCCTGAGCAACGATGATGTGTGTTTTCAGGACGCCGGCAGCTCCTACGTACACGGCTATTCGGGTGGTGAGCAAAGACGTTGGCTGCAAACCGAACTCGCCGCGGCGCGCCGCGACCCGGCGGTCGACTGGGTGATCGTGTGCATGCACCAGACGGCCATCTCGACCGCCGATCATTTCAACGGCGCCGACCTGGGCATCCGACAGGAGTGGCTGCCGTTGTTCGACCAATACGAGGTCGATCTCGTGTTGTGCGGCCATGAGCACCACTACGAGCGGTCACATCCGCTGCGCGGCGCGATGGACACCCAGACCCGAACGCCGATCCCCGTGGACACCCGCGGTGACGTGATCGACGCGACCCGGGGAACGGTGCACCTGGTCATCGGTTGCGGGGGGCGGTCGCTGACCAGCAACCAGTTGTTCTTCCCCGAACCCCGCTGCCGGGTCGTGACCGCGGTCGGCCCATACGATCCCGGCGAGCGGTCCCGGCCATCGATCTACGTGCTCGAGGACGCACCATGGTCGGCGTTCCGTGACCACGACAACCCCTACGGCTTTGCGGCCTTCGATGTCGATCCCGGCCAACCCGGCGGCCACACATCGATCAAGGCGACGCACTACGCGGTGACCGGGTTGTTCGGGGCGACCACGGTTGTCGACGAATTCACGCTGACCAAGCCGCGTGGTGATTAACGCCGCGTCAAAATAGGGTCGCCTGCTCGGGAACGGGCATGACCTCCGCTTCGGCGACCGGCGAGGACGCGCGCGGGGTACCGCCCAGCCGATGCTTGGCGACCAGTGGCGCCACGCGTTGCCTGAGCATGTCGCGGTAGTACGGCGGCAAGTAGGCGCCGCGCCGGTACAGCTCCCGATAGGTGCCGACGAGGTCCGGGTGCGCCCGGGCCAGCCAGGACATGAACCAACCGCGCGTCGCTCCGCGCAGATGCAGCCCGAAAGCCGTGACACCGGTAGCACCGGCCGCCGCGATCTGGCCGAGCAAGAGATCGAGGTGCGCAGCGGAGTCGGTGAGGTGCGGTAATACCGGGGCAACCATCACATGACAATCCAGACCGGCGTCGCGGATTGCGGCGATCAGACCCAGCCGGGCCTGCGGGGCCGGCGTGCCGGGCTCGATCTCCTTGTGCAGGTCCGGGTCGGCGATGGCCAGCGACACGGCCACCGACACCGGCACCTGCCCGGACACCTCGGCCAGCAGTGGCAGATCCCGGCGCAGCAGTCTGCCCTTGGTCAGGATGGACAGCGGGGTTCCCGATCCGGCGAGCGCGCCAATGATTCCCGGCATCAGCGCGTAACGGCCCTCCGCGCGCTGGTAGGGATCGGTGTTGGTGCCGAGCGCGACGGTCTCGCGCCGCCACGATGGCCGGCGCAACTCGCGGCGCAGCACTTCGGCGACATTGGTCTTGACCACGATCTGGGTATCGAAATCCGCACCCGAGTCGAAGTCGAGGTACTCATGGGTGGGACGGGCGAAACAGTAACGACAGGCATGCATGCAGCCGCGGTAGCCGTTGACGGTGTAGCGGAAAGGCAACGCGGCGGCGTTGGGCACCTTGTTCAGCGCGGACTTGCAGAGCACTTCATGAAACGTCATGCCCTCGCAGTGCGGCGAACGGACGCTTCGAACCAACCCGATGCGCTGCAGCCCGGGTAGCGCTCCGTCATCGACGGGCTCCCCGTTGACCGCCAGGGCCTGGGCACACCAGCGCATACCACATATTCGAACACTAGTTCGATTTCTAGTCAAGCGCCCGACTAACTCGCTTTTGCCGCCCGGGATAGTCACCTAGACCTGCCCGTCGAGCGCGCATCAGGCGGGTCTCGGCGGTGGCGTTTGCAATGAAGCCGGCGCCGACCCGCCCATGAACTCGATGAAGTTCGCGAAAGGTGGCTTGCTACCGGAATTCAGGTCGCAGCGATAGTCGTCTGAGCTCGACAACACAGAACGAAGTACATCGCTTGCACGCATCTTTGACGGCGCAACGAGCCAGCTAGAAGGGCGGCGGTTCCTCGGCAGCGGCGCAGGTGCGGGTCTGCAAGTCCGAACCCTGCGCGAACACGGTGCGGGGTTGGCGCGCCTGCCGGTTGCGACGACGTTCGGTAGCGATCAGATGGGCCCGTTGCTGAGCCCGAGTGCGACGCCGTTGGGGCATCATCGCGCCCCGACCGTCGCCACAAGCGCCCTGCGCGGCCGACCTCGTGGGCACGCGGCCGGTGGGTGCACACAGCGAGGGGAACAACCACGCGCTACCCGGGGTGGTGACATAGACATGCCCGTCGGGCAGACCCCAGATCACGGTTCCATCGGGCAACTGCTGGTCGCGCCAACCCCAGAACGTCTTCAGCAGATGGTGTTTGCGGCATAGGCATTTCAGGTTCGAGGGGTGCGTGAGGCCGCCAGCCGCGTAGGGCAC
The DNA here is from genome assembly GCF_002355775.1 of Mycobacterium ulcerans subsp. shinshuense. NCBI lineage: Bacteria > Bacillati > Actinomycetota > Actinomycetes > Mycobacteriales > Mycobacteriaceae > Mycobacterium > Mycobacterium ulcerans. The sequence continues at coordinate 3,518,027 of NZ_AP017624.1, forward strand.
CGTGTGGTCGACGTCGCAGTCGGCGGCCGGGCGGTCACACCCGGGAGCCCGGCAAGTGAGGTCGCGACAGCGCACAAAGTCAGCCAGTTGCGCCGATGGGGTGTATTTCGGTTCGGCAATCTCGGCCGGCCGGATCACGGGCACCAGCCTGGCGGACTTGGCTAGCTCGGCGACCAACTCGGCCGGGACAAGCCACTCCGACCCCGCCAGCACGCCCGGCGCGGTCCCCGCGCCCTCGACGCTGGCCCGCTCGGCAATGACATGTATCACGATGTTGCTCGAACGCTCCGGTTCCGACACCGCGCACTGAGCCGACCCACAACCGCACACCAGCCGCTCGATACCGGCGGCCAGCGCCCCCAACGCGTCGGCGCGCCGCTGCTTGCGCGTGCGCGGATCGGCCGCACACGCGGTGGCCGCCAACTCATCGAGTCGCCGATCAAGGGCTTGCCCAGCGGTGGCAACCACACTGCCCTCCACCCAGGCCATTCCCGAACCATTCCCAATGACGTCGACGTACCGGTCCGAGGCCGCCTTGTGCGCCTGGCGCACCGCGTCATGATCGACCTTGGTGACAATCTGGTCGACCGCCGCGCCCAGCCCACCGCGCGTCAGCGAGGGGCGACGCGATACCAGCGCCGCCACCTGGGCATCCACCTTGGCCAACACGTCGGCATCGGCGATCAGATCGGTGCGAAACACAATTGTCTGAAAGCTCCGATAGTCGATGTCACCGGACTCGAACACCTTGCCGACCAGCGGCAGCCGATCCCGCATCGCCATCGCATAGCGCAGATAGCTCGCCCCCATCGCCACGCTGCAGCGCAACCTGGCCGCGACCTGGGCGGCGACCGCCTCCCAGGTATCGGTTGCCCACTGGGCCCGCTCCCCCGACTCGCGGCACCGCAGTACGAACAACTCCCCGATCGCCACCAGGCGCCCGGCCGCTGACTGCGCCTCTGACCGCGCGGCCTCACCCACCCGATCCAGCAACGCCGCCGACTCGGATGTCGCACGACTGACGTACCAGGATTCGAACATACATTCGATACTGCCACGGGGGTACGACACGAACGGCGATCGCCCCGACGGGGGCGCGGCCGGGCTAGCCTCCGAGCTTGGAAATCACGTCGTCGACAACCGAATCCGTCGACACCGATACCTGCTCGCCGGTACCGAGGTCCTTCACCCCGACCGTGCCCGCCTCGATGTCGCGATCCCCGGCGACCAGCGCAACGCGCGCACCGGAGCGGTCAGCCGCACGCATCGCGCCCTTGAGCCCACGGTCACCGTAGGCGAGGTCGACGCGAACACCCGAGGCCCGGAGCTGCCCGGCCAGCACCGCCAGCGTCAGCTTCGCCTGCTCGCTCAATGACACCCCGAACACGTCGCAGCGGGCGCTCTCCCCCACGCTCTTGCCTTCGGCGCGCAACGCCAGCATCGTCCGATCGACACCCAGCCCGAACCCGATGCCCGACAGGTCCTGCCCGCCCAACTGCTTCATCAGGCCGTCGTAGCGGCCCCCGCCACCGATGCCGGACTGTGCGCCCAACCCGTCGTGCACGAATTCGAAGGTGGTCTTGGTGTAGTAGTCGAGCCCGCGCACCATGCGCGGGTTGATGACATAGGGCACCCTGAGCGCGTCCAGATGCGCCAGCACCGTGTCAAAGTGCTGCTTGGCGACATCGGAGAGGTGGTCGAGCAGCACCGGGGCCTCGGCGGTCATCGCCCGCACCTCCGGGCGCTTGTCGTCGAGCACCCGCAATGGGTTGAGTGCAGCGCGCCGGCGGGTCTCATCGTCGAGGTCCAAACCGAACAGAAACTCCTGCAACAGTTCTCGGTACTGCGGCCGACAGGTCTCATCACCGAGCGAAGTGATTTCCAACCGGAACCCGTCCAGCCCCAGCGAACGGAAGCCCGCGTCGGCGATGGCGATCACCTCGGCGTCCAGCGCCGGATCGTCCACCCCGATCGCCTCCACGCCAACCTGCTGCAACTGGCGATACCGGCCGGCCTGCGGACGCTCGTAGCGGAAGAACGGACCCGCGTAACACAGCTTGACCGGCAGCGCCCCACGGTCCAGGCCGTGTTCGATCACCGCCCGCACCACCCCAGCGGTGCCCTCGGGCCGCAGCGTCACCGAACGGTCACCACGGTCGGCAAACGTGTACATCTCTTTGGACACCACGTCGGTTGATTCACCCACGCCACGGGCAAACAGCGCGGTGTCCTCGAAGATCGGCAGTTCGATGTGGCCGTAGCCGGCCCGGCGGGCGGCCGTCGCCAGGCCGTCGCGCACCGCCACAAACTGCGCCGAGTCCGGTGGCACGTAGTCCGGCACGCCTTTGGGAGCACAGAATTCCGTCACGTGCTCAACCCTTCCAGGAACGGGTTGAAGCGCCGTTCGGCGCCGATGCTGGTGGAGTTGCCGTGCCCGGGAAGCACCACGGTCTTGTCGTCGAGCACCAGCAGCTTGTCGACGATCGAACGCAGCAGGTCACGGCCGCTGCCTCCGAACAGATCGGAGCGGCCGATGGAGCGCTCGAACAGCGTGTCGCCGGTGAATACGACGTCGCGGTCATCTTTGGCCGCCTGCGGCACCCGAAAGCACACCGATCCGCGGGTGTGCCCGGGTGTGTGATCCACGTTGACGCAGATGTTGCCGAGGTCGATCTTGTCGCCGTCGCGGTCCAGTTCGACGACCTGTTTGGGCTCACGGAGGAAGGCACCGGCGAACAGCTGTGCCACCCGCGGCCCCAGGCCGTAGATGGGGTCTTTGAGCATGAATCGGTCCTCGGGATGGATGTAGGTCGGACAGCCGAACGTATCCGAGACCTTCTGAGCGGACCACATGTGGTCGATGTGCCCGTGGGTGATCAACACCGCGGCCGGAGTCAGCCGGTTCTTGTCCAGAATGCGACGCAGTTGGCCCATCGCACGCTGGCCGGGGTCGACGATGATAGCGTCCGTTCCAGGCCGCTCGGCCAGCACGTAACAATTGCACTGCAACACGCCGGCGGGAAATCCGGTGATCAACACGATTCCCAGTTTCCCATTCCCGCGGACCGGCGACGATATGGGCCAACACCGTGGGGTGCTTGACAAGGGTTTCGGCGCTGACATTAGCCTGGGCTGGCCACTCGGCCCGATTCACCGGACAAGCAGGGAGGACATTCACCGGACAAGCAGGGAGGACATCGGCCGTGCCGACCAACCAGCAGCGACGTGCCACAGCCAAGCGCAAACTAGAGCGGCAGCTGGAGCGCCGCGCCAAGCAGGCCAAGCGCCGGCGGATCCTGATGATCGTGGGTAGCGCAGTGGCCGCGGTCGCCGTGATCGCCGCCGTAGTGGTCGTTGTGGTGATCAACAAGGGCGATCACAAGACCACCGCCTCCGCGAGCCCCAGCAGTTCCGAGCCGACCAGCTCCGCCGCTGCACCCGCCGACGACTCGGTACCGCCGCTGCCGGCGTTCAAGCCTTCGGCCAACCTCGGTGCCAACTGCCAATACCCGGCATCCCCGGACAAGGCCGCCAAGCCGGCCAAGCCGCCGCGGTCGGGCAAGGTGCCGACCGAACCGGCCCAGGTGAGCGCGAGCATGATGACCAGCCAAGGAAAGGTCGGCCTCATGCTGGCCAACAACGAATCACCTTGCACGGTAAACAGTTTCGCCAGCCTGGCGCAGCAGGGCTTCTTCAAGGACACCAAGTGCCATCGGCTGACCACCTCGCCGACGCTGTCGGTGCTGCAGTGCGGCGACCCGAAGGGCGACGGAACGGGCGGTCCGGGTTACCAATTCGCCAACGAGTACCCCACCGACCAGTACCCGCCCAACGACCCGGCACTGCGCCAGCCGGTGATCTATCCGCGCGGCACCCTGGCCATGGCCAATGCCGGCCCGGATACCAACAGCAGCCAGTTCTTCATGGTCTATCGCGACTCGCAGCTACCGCCGCAGTACACCGTGTTCGGCACCATCCAAGCCGACGGGCTGGAAACGCTGGACAAGATCGCCAAGGCCGGTCTCGCCGGTGGCGGCGAGGACGGACCGCCAGCACTTGATGTGACCATCAAGTCGGTGTTCCTCGACTAGCCGGAAAGCGCCGTGAACGGCCTCGGTAGCCGCCGCTAGGCGGCTCCAGGCCGTCTCTAGGCGGCCGAAGTCACCCGGTAGACGTCGTACACGCCCTCCACGTTGCGCACGACGTTGAGTAGATGCCCCAGGTGCTTGGGGTCGCCCATTTCGAAGGTGAACCGGCTGATCGCCACCCGGTCACCCGAGGTGGTCACCGACGCCGACAGGATGTTGACCTTCTCGTCGGCCAGCACTCGGGTCACATCCGACAGCAACCGGTGCCGGTCCAGTGCCTCCACCTGAATGGCGACCAGGAACACCGACGACGGCGACGGCGCCCAATGCACCTCGATAATGCGCTCGGACTGCTGTTTGAGCGACTCCGCGTTGGTGCAGTCGGTGCGATGCACGCTGACTCCGCCACCGCGGGTCACAAAACCCATGATGTTGTCGCCGGGAACCGGTGTGCAGCACTTAGCCAGCTTGGTCATTACGCCCGGGGCACCGGGCACCGAGACCCCGACATCGTCGGAGCTGCGCGGACGGCGCGGGATGGTGGTCGGCGTGGCCCGCTCGGCGAGCTCCTCCTCGGCCTGGTCGATGCCGCCAAGCTCGGCCAGCAGCCGTTGCATGGCATGGCGGGCAGACACGTGCCCCTCGCCAATGGCGGTGTAGAGCGCCGACACATCGGTGTAGTGCAGCTCACGGGCAACCGCCCCCATGGACTCGCCATTGACCAAGCGCTGCAACGGAAGCCCACCGCGGCGCACTTCGCGCGCAATCGCCTCCTTACCCACCTCCAGCGCCTCCTCACGCCGCTCTTTGGCGAACCACTGCCGGATCTTGGTCTCGGCGCGTGGCGAGACGACGAACTGCTGCCAGTCCCGCGATGGCCCGGCATTGGGCGCCTTGGAGGTGAAAACCTCTACCACTTCGCCGTTTTCCAGCTGGCGTTCCAGTGCCACCAGCCGCCCGTTGACCCTGGCGCCGATGCAGCGGTGGCCAACCTCGGTGTGCACCGCATAGGCGAAGTCCACCGGTGTCGATCCGGTGGGCAAGGTGATGACATCACCCTTGGGTGTGAACACAAAAATCTCTTGTACGGCAAGGTCGTAACGCAACGACTCCAGGAACTCGCCCGGGTCGGCGGCCTCCCGCTGCCAGTCAAGCAGTTGACGCATCCACGCCATGTCGTCGATCTCGGATGCCGCATGTGGATGGGGAACACCGTTGCGGCCCTTGGCCTCTTTGTAGCGCCAGTGCGCGGCGATGCCGTATTCGGCGGTGCGGTGCATGTCGCGGGTGCGGATCTGCACCTCCAGCGGCTTGCCCTCCGGGCCGACCACGGTGGTGTGCAACGACTGGTACACACCGTATCTGGGCTGGGCGATGTAGTCCTTGAACCGCCCCGCCATCGGCTGCCACAGCGAATGCACCACGCCCACAGCGGCATAGCAGTCCCGGATCTCGTCGCACAGGATGCGGATGCCGACCAGGTCGTGGATGTCGTCGAAGTCGCGGCCCTTGACGATCATCTTCTGGTAGATCGACCAATAGTGCTTGGGGCGCCCCTCCACGGTGGCCTTGATCTTCGATGCACTCAGCGTGGCGATGATCTCGGCACGGACCTTGGCCAGGTAGGTGTCGCGCGACGGCGCTCGGCCGGCCACCAGGCGCACGATCTCGTCATACTTCTTGGGATGCAGGATGGCGAACGACAGGTCTTCGAGCTCCCACTTGACGCTGGCCATCCCCAGTCGATGCGCCAGGGGGGCAATGACTTCCAATGTCTCGCGGGCCTTGCGTGCCTGCTTCTCCGGGGGCAGAAAGCGCATGGTGCGCATGTTGTGCAACCGGTCGGCCACCTTGATCACCAGCACCCGCGGATCGCGAGCCATGGCGGTGATCATTTTGCGGATGGTCTCGCCTTCGGCGGCGCTACCGAGCACGACCCGGTCCAGCTTGGTCACCCCGTCGACAAGATGGCCCACCTCCTCGCCGAACTCTTCGGAAAGCGCCTCGAGGGTGTATCCGGTGTCTTCGACGGTGTCGTGCAGCAGCGCCGCCACCAGGGTGGTGCTGTCCATGCCCAACTCGGCCAGGATGTTGGCAACCGCCAGCGGGTGGGTGATGTAAGGATCACCGGAATGCCGGAACTGGCCGGCGTGGCGCTGGTCGGCGACCTCGTAAGCCCGCTGCAGCAGCGAAAGGTCGGCCTTGGGGTACACCTCGCGGTGCACCGCCACCAATGGCTCCAGAACCGGGTTGATGGCGCTGCGCTGAGCGGTTATCCGGCGGGCCAGCCGGGCACGCACCCGACGGGAGGCGCTGCTGGTTGTCTTGAGGGTCTCAGCCGGCGCCGCCTCGGGCGCCTCTACCACCGGTGGCGACTCGACGGACGGCACGACTGCCTGCGTCGTGCTTTGGTCATCGGCAACCGTCGTCACCTCCGACCTAGAGGATATCTCCAAAGTTGGACTTGCCCCGCTCGTTCTCGGCCGCTGCCGGCGCAGACTAGGCCCGGCTCAGACTGTGCACCCGCAACGGCGCGATCGCCTCGCGACCGCGCAGCGCCGTCAGTTCGACCACCACCGCCGCCCCGGTCACCCTGGCGCCAGTGCGCTCCAGCAAGCGCGTTGCCGCCCCGAGGGTCCCACCCGTGGCCAACACATCATCGATGATCATCACGCTGCGGCCCCGCAGCTCGAGGCTGTCGGCGGGAATCTCCATGCTGGCAGCGCCATATTCCCTGTCGTATTCCTCGGTGAGCACCGGCGGTGGCAGCTTGCCGCTCTTGCGAATGGACAGCACGCCGGTGCCCAGGCGTGCGGCCAGGGCCGCGGCAACCAGCGACCCACGCGACTCGATACCGGCCACCAGGTCGGTGCCGGCCGCAATGTCGGCCAGCGCGTCGATCACCGCAGCCATCGCCTCACGGTCGGCAAACAGCGGAGTCAGATCCTTGAACTGAATGCCAGGCTTGGGGAAATCTGCCACGTCCCTGGTAAGCGACGAGATCAGATCCGCGACGGGGGCGCTACCCCGCCCAGTTACCACTAAATCTGTCACTGCATCAACGCCCATCGGTCCATGTTCCAGCCTGCCCCCCAGCGAGTCGGATTCCTGCTCACGGCATACATCTTTTTTGACATCAGCAACATGCGCTCCTGCCGATACAACGGCAACGTTGGCATCTCATCCCAGAGTACCGGCGCCCCCTCGGCGAGCAACCTGACACGCTCTGCCGGATCAGCGGACACCGCAAGTGCACTGATGATGCCGTCAATTTGCGGATTTGCGTAGCCCGACAGGTTGTTTCCGTTACCGCTGTGCAGGTCATATGCATCCATCGACGACGAACCCGTGGACCCGCTACCGGAGGCCCCACCGGTACTGGCCAGCAAAACATCGATCTTGCCGTCCCGAAGCGCCCTGGGCCCCGCTGTGTCCAGCGTCACATCAGAAACCGAGATGCCGGCCGGCCCGCACGATTTGGCGATGGCGCCGATGATGGCCGCCAGCCGTGCATTGGGCCCGTGGTAGCCGATGCGCAGGGTCAGCGGCACACCGCCGAGCGCATCGCGTGCGGCGCCCGGATCACCCTTGGTGAACTTGCCCCCCTCCGCGGTGCCGTCGGCCCCGGCGATGGCGTCCTCGGTGGCCGGATTGAGCCGCGAGTTGGCGATCGGAACTCCGGCGTCGCGCGAAATCGCGTCCCGTGGCGTACACAACGCGACGGCGCGACGATTCCGAACATCGGCCAGCGGCCCCTTCGGCGAGAAGATCAGCTGTTGGATTCCCTCCGATGGCGAATCCGTGCGCTGGTAATTGTCGGGGGTGGTCAAGGTCCCCGAGGACCCGGCCGCGACGTCGACGACGTCGACGTCACGATTGTTGACCCGGTCTTGGATGTCGGCCCCCTGCGGCCGGACGATGACCCGCTTGGTGATCGCCTTGGCGCCCCACCAACGGTCGTTGGCGACGAGCACCACGCCACCATCGTCGAGAATCGACTCGATCTTGTACGGCCCCGAAGACGGGAAGTGTTTGAGATCCACACCCCGCTTGAGATCCCAGGTGGTATTCCACAGTCGCGCGATCTGCTCCACCTGGGGAGCCTTGTTGTCCAGCAGCGCCGCGGTGACGTCGATGCCAAGCTCATCGGCCAGGACGTGCGACGGCATCAATGATGTCGCGGTGAACAGCTGGGCGTAGTCGACGACCGCGCGATCCGGAATGAAGGACACTCGGGCCTTCTTCTGCCCGGGCGTGCATTCGATGTTGGCGATGTCGACGTAACCGGCCTGCGTTGCGGCATCGAAACCCGCGTAACGCCCGGATTCTGCGGCCCAGGCCAGCACCAGGTCGTCACAAGTCACCTGCTTGCCATCGGAATAGACGGCATCGTCGGCGATTTGATAATCGAGCACCAAGGGCGCGCCGCCCACTACCGAGATCGTTCCGAAGTCGTGGTCGGCCACCACCTGGCCGTCGGGTCCGTGGTACCCGAACCCCGTCAGCACTCGGGCAAATGCCTGCGCTCCGGCGGATGCGGCTCCGGTGACGGTGTTGGTGTTGTAGGTGGGCAGCGGACCATCAACCACATAGTCGATCTGCCCCGCCGCACTACCCGAGCACGCGCTCAGCGAGGATGCCGCAGCCAGCGCGGCGACGCCGACAGCGGCGATCTTGTGCCCATTGCCCCCGAAACCGCGCCGCAGGACGTTGCGCAATCCCGACCACCGGCTGAAGTTGCGTTCACGACGACAGCTGGCCATCGCGACTACCGACGGCCGGCGTTGCGCTTGCCGGTCGGACGTTTGGTAGCGGTGGGGCGCACCGGGCGCGCACCTGGCGCCGGCTTGTTCGATGCGGCCGGCTTCGCGTCAGCCTTCTCATTCGGGCGCGCAGTCTCTGTCGATGTCTCGGCGGCGGTGGTCTCGGTGAGCTCCTGCCCCGACTCGGCATCGGCTTCGGCGCGCTCGCCGGCCGCACGCGAAGCCGGAGTGCGACGCTTGATCACCTTGCGGGTGTGGGACCGCACCAGCTCGGTGCGCTCACGCAGGGTCACCAGCAACGGAGTGGCGAAGAAGATCGATGAGTAGGTGCCCACAATGATGCCGATCAACTGCACCAGCGCCAGGTCCTTCAACGTCCCGACGCCCAGCAGCCAGACCGCCACCACCATCAGTGACAGCACCGGCAATACGGAGATCAGGCTGGTATTGATCGAGCGCATGAATGTCTGGTTCACCGCCAGGTTGGCCCGCTCGGCGAAGGTGCGCCGAGTGGTGTGCTGAAAGCCGTGCGTGTTTTCTTCGACCTTGTCGAACACGATCACGGTGTCATAGAGCGAGAACCCGAGGATTGTCAGCAGTCCGATGACGGTGGCTGGGGTGACTTCGAAGCCCACCAGGGAGTACACCCCTGCGGTAACGGTCAGGTCGAAAATCATCGCCGCGATCGCCGAGATCGTCATGTACCGCTCATAGCGCACGGTGATGTAGATGGCGACCAGCACCAGGAACACCACCAGGGCGATCACCGCCTTCTTGGTGATCTGCCCACCCCAGGTCTCCGATACCGCGGCGTCGCTGATGGCTTTCTTGCTGGGCTTGCCGTCGGCCCCCTTGGGGTGGAACGCGTCGAACAGGGCGTCGCGCAGCTTTTCCGTCTGTTCGTTGGACAGCGTCTCGGATCGGATCTGCACGGTCGCCGAAGCGCCGCTACCCACGGTGACGACCGATTCGGGATCGCTGCCCACGACGTTGTGGAAAACCTCTTCGACCTGAGTGACCTGGCTGTCGCCTCGCGGGAACGACACCGTGGTGCCGCCCTTGAAATCGATCCCGAACGTGAAGCCGCGCACGATGATGCTCAGGATCGCGATCGCCATGATCGCCCCGCTGATGCCGTACCAGAGCTTGCGCCGTCCCACCACCTCGAAGGCCCCGGTACCGGTGTAGAGCCGGGAGAGCAGGTTGTGGTGCGGCAGCCCAGTGGCCTTCTCGCTGCCCGAGCCGCTCAGTTCGGCCGAGCCCTCGGAGGCTTCGGTGAGTTCGACCGCCGAAGCGCCCTTCTTGTCGTTTTTGGCTGTGGTTTCGGCCTTGGTCTCCGACGCCATGGCGTTATCCCCGTCCCGTCTTCGCGATGCCCGATCGAGTCCTCGAGTCGGAGGCACGCCGTTCGCGAGCAACCTGCTGAACCGCACCCAAGCCGTTGTAAGCCGGCTTCGCCAACCGTGGCGACTTAGAGGCCAAGTAGACCAGCGGCCAGGTCACCAGGAAGACCACGACGATGTCCAGAATCGTGGTAAGGCCCAGCGTGAATGCGAAACCCTTCACCTGCCCGATTGCCAGGAAGTACAGCACCGCGGCGGCCAGGAAGGTGACCGCGTTACCCGACACGATCGTCTTGCGGGCGCGCGCCCAACCTCGTGGCACCGCCGAGCGGAACGAACGACCCTCACGGATCTCGTCCTTGATTCGTTCGAAGAACACCACGAACGAGTCGGCGGTGGTGCCGATACCGATGATCAGACCCGCGATACCCGCCAGGTCAAGGGTGTAGTTGATATAGCGACCCAACAACACCAGGATCGCGAAAACCATTGCACCAGAGGCGATTAGCGATAGCGCCGTGAGCAACCCGAGCACCCGGTAATACAGCAGGGAGTAGAGCAGCACCAACGCCAGGCCGATCGCGCCCGCGATCAGGCCCGCTCGCAGCGACGTCAAACCCAGTGTCGCCGAAACCGTTTGTGCCTCAGACGACTCGAAAGACAGCGGCAGCGAACCATATTTCAGGACGTTGGCCAGCTGGCGTGCGGTCGATGCGCTAAATGGTGGCTCTCCCCCACTGATCTGGGTCCGGCCGCCGGGTATCGCCTCCAGAATCTGCGGTGCGCTCACGACCTGCGAGTCCAAGGTGAAGGCGGTCTGAGTACCGATGTGAGCGGCCGTGTAGTCAGCCCAGGTGTTGGCCGCCTGGCTCTTGAACTGCAGATCCACCACGTAGCCGATGCTGCGCTGATCCATTCCGGAGGTGGCGTTTTGAATCTGATCGCCGCTAATGATCGACGGCGCCAGCAGGTAGGCGGTCTTGTGGTCGGTGGAGCAGGTCACCAGGGGCAACTTCGGGTCATCGTTGCCGGCCAGGATGTCGTCCTTGCCGCACTGGGTGGCCTCGAATTGCAGAGCGACCATCTGGATGTACTGGTTGGTGCTCTGCCGCCACTTCTTCTCCTGCGCAATCCGCTCAGCGAGATCCTTGCGCGGATCCGGCAGCGCGGGCTCTTCGCCCGGCGGCAAGTCCGCCGGCTGCTGGGCCCCGGCGGCGGGTGGCGCGGGGCCGCCCGTCGGGGCCGGGCTGAGAGCGGGAGCCGGCGACGGCGGTGGGTCCTGCGGATAGGGCCGCGGCTGCGCCCCCGGGCGGCCCGGAGTTCCCGATTGCGGGGCAGCCGGGGCGCCGGATTGCGGCGAAGCGGGAGCACCGGATTCGGGCGGTTGCCCCGCATTCGGCGCCGGTCCGCCTGGGGCGGGCGCAGTGCCGCCCGGCTGCTGCGGTTCCTGCTGCGGTTCTTGGGCAGCGGGCTGGGCAGGCATCGAGTTCATCACCGGCCGGATGTACAGCCGTGCGGTCTGCCCGAGGTTGCGAGCTTCGTTGCCGTCGTTTCCGGGAACCGTAATGACCAGGTTGTCCCCGTCCACAACGACCTCGGAGCCAGACACACCGAGCCCGTTGACCCGGGCGCTGATGATCTGCTGGGCCTGGGCCAGCGCCTCGCGGCTGGGGGCCGAGCCGTCCGGGGTCCGCGCGGTCAGCGTGACCCGGGTGCCGCCCTGCAGGTCAATACCCAGTTTGGGGGCCGCCTCCTTGTCCCCGGTGAGGAAAACCAGCAGGTAGACGCCGATCAACAGGACCAGAAACACCGACAGGTAGCGGGCAGGATGCACCGGCGCAGAAGACGACGCCACGTTCCGTTTATCTCCTTGAAATTCCGTTCTTACCCCCGACAGAGCCTACGTGGCGCTGCGGGGCGCGTGCGTCACGCACGCGGCTTGCCATGTTCGGACCCCGAACCCCGATCACAGCTCCTTGGCTGTGTGGCTTTCAGAGATTTCCGAGATTTCTGGGCTTTCTGCATCGAGGTCGCCGTCGGAGTCGTCATCGGGCAGGATCCGGTCGCGTACGGCCAGCTTCATCCAGGTCGTGACCACACCGGGGGCGATCTCGAGGTCGACGGTGTCCTCGGTGATGCCGACGACGGTGGCCTGTAGGCCAGAAGTAGTGTGCACCCGGTCGCCAGGCTCGAGCGACTCGTGCAGGTCAATGGTGGCCTGCATGGCCTTGCGCTGCCGTCGCGAGGCGAAGTACATGAAGCCGCCCATGATGAGCAGGAACGGCAAAAATAGGACGAAACTCTCCATCAACACGCCTGTCTTTCGAATCGGCATTCCCTCGGCATTCGAGGACGGCGCCGAGCGTGACACCGGGCTCGCGCGCCTCGTAACGGTCCAGTCTGCCATTCCCGCAGGTCGTACCCCGACGGGCACCCGCCCCATTGCCGTCCCGCCCCACAGGGATCGCCGGGCTGGGGTGAGCAGATACGCTTTTACCCGCGACGCGACCCCCGCGCCGCGCGAGAGGAGAACACCCGTGGCCAGCCTCGATCAAAGTCGTCTCTTGGTCACCGAAATCCCCGGCCCCGCGTCGTTGGAGCTCAACAAGCGCCGGGCCGCGGCGGTGTCGGGTGGCGTCGGGGTCACCCCGCCGGTGTTCGTGGTTCGCGCGGGTGGCGGAATCGTGGAGGACGCCGACGGCAACCGGCTGATCGACCTCGGCTCCGGCATCGCCGTCACGACTATCGGCAATTCGGCGCCCCGCGTGGTGGACGCGGTACGGCACCAGGTGGAGCAGTTCACCCACACCTGCTTCATGGTGACCCCCTACGAGCATTACGTGGCCGTCGCCGAACAGCTCAATCGGATCACCCCGGGCTCCGGCGAGAAGCGGACGGTGCTGTTCAACTCCGGCGCCGAGGCGGTGGAGAACTCCATCAAGGTCGCCCGCGCGCACACCCGTAAGCAGGCCGTGGTCGCGTTCGACTACGCCTACCACGGCCGCACCAACCTGACGATGGCGCTGACCGCCAAGTCCATGCCGTACAAGAGCGGCTTCGACCCCTTTGCGCCGGAGATCTACCGCGCACCGGTGTCCTACCCCTACCGGGACAACCTGCTCGACAAAGACATCGCCACCGACGGTGAGCTTGCCGCCGAACGCGCCATCAACCTCATCGACAAGCAGATCGGCGCCGCCAACCTGGCCGCGGTCATCATCGAACCGATCGCGGGCGAGGGCGGCTTCATCGTTCCGGCCGACGGTTTCCTGCCCGCGCTGCAGCGGTGGTGCCGCGACAACGACGTGGTGTTCATCGCCGACGAGGTGCAGACCGGATTTGCCCGCACCGGCGCCATGTTCGCGTGCGACCACGAGAACGTCGAGCCCGACCTGATCGTCACCGCCAAAGGCATCGCCGACGGATTCCCCTTGTCGGCGGTCACCGGCCGGGCCGAGATCATGGACGCCCCGCACACCAGCGGCTTGGGCGGCACCTTCGGCGGCAACCCGGTCGCGTGTGCGGCGGCCCTGGCCACCATCGAAACGATCGAACGCGACGGCATGGTCGAACGGGCCCGCCAGATCGAACGACTGGTGATGGACCGACTGCTGCGCCTGCAAGCCGCCGATGACCGTCTCGGCGATGTGCGCGGCCGCGGCGCCATGATCGCCATGGAGCTGGTGAAATCGGGCACTGCCGAACCCGACGCTGCGCTCACCCAAAAGCTGGCCGCCGCCGCCCATGCTGCCGGCGTAATTGTCTTGACGTGCGGAATGTTCGGCAACGTGATCCGGCTGCTGCCACCACTGACGATCAGCGACGAGCTGCTGTCCGAAGGCCTCGACATCCTGTGCCAGATCCTGGCCGACCTCTAGCCGGCCCGTCCCCCATCCGTCGACACCCGGACTCGGCGGTGGGGTAGATCACACCCTTTGGCGACACTTGGCCCGGCCGAGGCATTGAGAAAGTTAGTTACTTTAGCTGACGTTCTAGTTGTCTAGCGCAACGTCGCGCGGTCAAATTCTCGATTTTCTGAGCTATTGCAAGGATCTGCCATGTCGCCAATCACGCGTGAAGAGCGGCTCGAGCGCCGCATCCAGGACCTCTACGCCAACGACTCGCAGTTCGCCGCCGCCAAACCCGCCACGGCGATCACCGCAGCAATCGAGCGGCCGGGTCTACCGCTACCCCAGATCATCGAGACCGTCATGACCGGATACGCCGATCGGCCGGCTCTCGCTCAGCGCTCGGTCGAATTCGTGACCGATGCCGGCACCGGCCACACCACGCTGCGACTGCTCCCCCACTTCGAAACCATCAGCTACGGCGAGCTTTGGGACCGCATCAGCGCACTGGCCGACGTGCTCAGCGCCGAACAGACGGTGAAACCGGGCGACCGGGTCTGCTTGTTGGGCTTCAACAGCGTCGACTACGCCACGATCGACATGACTTTGGCGCGGCTGGGCGCGGTGGCCGTACCACTGCAGACCAGCGCGGCGATAACCCAGCTGCAGCCGATCGTCGCCGAGACCCAGCCCACCATGATCGCGGCCAGCGTCGACGCACTCGCTGACGCCACCGAATTGGCTCTGTCCGGTCAGACCGCTACCCGAGTCCTAGTGTTCGACCACCACCGGCAGGTTGACGCACACCGCGCAGCGGTCGAATCCGCCCGGGAGCGCCTGGCTGGCTCGGCGGTCGTCGAAACCCTGGCCGAGGCCATCGCGCGCGGCGACGTGCCCCGCGGTGCGTCCGCCGGCTCGGCGCCCGGCACCGATGTGTCCGACGACTCGCTCGCGCTACTGATCTACACCTCGGGCAGCACCGGTGCGCCCAAGGGCGCGATGTACCCCCGACGCAACGTTGCGACCTTCTGGCGCAAGCGCACCTGGTTCGAAGGCGGCTACGAGCCGTCGATCACGCTGAACTTCATGCCAATGAGCCACGTCATGGGCCGCCAAATCCTGTACGGCACGCTGTGCAATGGCGGCACCGCCTACTTCGTGGCGAAAAGCGATCTCTCCACCTTGTTCGAAGACCTGGCGCTGGTGCGGCCCACCGAGCTGACCTTCGTGCCGCGCGTGTGGGACATGGTGTTCGACGAGTTTCAGAGTGAGGTCGACCGCCGCCTGGTCGACGGCGCCGACCGGGTCGCGCTCGAAGCCCAGGTCAAGGCCGAGATACGCAAGGACGTGCTCGGTGGACGGTATACCAGCGCACTGACCGGCTCCGCCCCGATCTCCGACGAGATGAAGGCGTGGGTCGAGGAGCTGCTCGACATGCATCTGGTCGAGGGCTACGGCTCCACCGAGGCCGGGATGATCCTGATCGACGGAGCCATTCGGCGCCCGGCGGTACTCGACTACAAGCTGGTCGATGTTCCCGACCTGGGTTACTTCCTGACCGACCGGCCACATCCGCGGGGCGAGTTGCTGGTCAAGACCGATAGTTTGTTCCCGGGCTACTACCAGCGAGCCGAAGTCACCGCCGACGTGTTCGATGCTGACGGCTTCTACCGGACCGGCGACATCATGGCCGAGGTCGGCCCCGAACAGTTCGTGTACCTCGACCGCCGCAACAACGTGTTGAAGCTGTCGCAGGGCGAGTTCGTCACCGTCTCCAAACTCGAAGCGGTGTTTGGCGACAGCCCACTGGTACGGCAGATCTACATCTACGGCAACAGCGCCCGCGCCTACCTGTTGGCGGTGATCGTCCCCACCCAGGAGGCGCTGGACGCCGTGCCTGTCGAGGAGCTCAAGGCACGGCTGGGCGACTCGCTGCAAGAGGTCGCAAAGGCCGCCGGCCTGCAGTCCTACGAGATCCCGCGCGACTTCATTATCGAAACAACACCATGGACGCTGGAGAACGGCCTGCTCACCGGCATCCGCAAGTTGGCCAGGCCGCAGCTGAAAAAGCATTACGGCGAGCTTCTCGAGCAGATCTACACGGACCTGGCACACGGCCAGGCCGACGAACTGCGCTCGCTGCGCCAAAGCGGTGCCGATGCGCCGGTGCTGGTGACGGTGTGCCGCGCGGCGGCCGCGCTGTTGGGCGGCAGCGCCTCTGACGTCCAGCCCGATGCGCACTTCACCGATTTGGGCGGCGACTCGCTGTCGGCGCTGTCGTTCACCAACCTGCTGCACGAGATCTTCGACATCGATGTGCCGGTGGGCGTCATCGTCAGCCCCGCCAACGACTTGCAGGCCCTGGCCGACTACGTCGAGGCGGCTCGCAAACCCGGCTCGTCACGGCCGACCTTCGCCTCGGTCCACGGCGCCTCGAATGAGCAGGTCACCGAGGTGCATGCCGGTGACCTGTCCCTGGACAAATTCATCGATGCCGCAACCCTGGCCGAAGCTCCCCGGCTGCCCGCCGCAAACACCCAAGTGCGCACCGTGCTGCTGACCGGCGCCACCGGCTTCCTCGGGCGCTACCTGGCCCTGGAATGGCTGGAGCGGATGGACCTGGTCGACGGCAAACTGATCTGCCTGGTCCGGGCCAAGTCCGACACCGAAGCACGGGCGCGGCTGGACAAGACGTTCGACAGCGGCGCCCCCGACCTGCTGGCCCACTACCGCGCACTGGCCGGCGACCACCTCGAGGTGCTCGCCGGTGACAAGGGCGAAGCCGACCTCGGACTGGACCGGCAGACCTGGCAACGCCTGGCCGACACGGTCGACCTGATCGTCGACCCCGCGGCCCTGGTCAACCACGTACTGCCATACAGCCAGCTGTTCGGGCCCAACGCGCTGGGCACCGCCGAGCTGCTGCGGCTGGCGCTCACCTCCAAGATCAAGCCCTACAGCTACACCTCGACAATCGGTGTCGCCGACCAGATCCCGCCGTCGGCGTTCACCGAGGACGCCGACATCCGGGTCATCAGCGCCACCCGCGCGGTCGACGACAGCTACGCCAATGGCTATTCGAACAGCAAGTGGGCCGGCGAGGTGCTGTTGCGCGAGGCGCATGTCCTGTGTGGCCTGCCGGTTGCGGTGTTCCGCTGCGACATGATCCTGGCCGACACCACATGGGCGGGACAGCTCAACGTGCCGGACATGTTCACCCGTATGATCCTGAGCCTGGCGGCCACCGGTATCGCGCCGGGTTCGTTCTATGAGCTTGCGGCCGACGGCGCCCGGCAACGCGCCCACTATGACGGTCTGCCCGTCGAGTTCATCGCCGAGGCGATTTCGACTTTGGGTGCGCAGAGCCAGGATGGGTTCCACACGTATCACGTGATGAACCCTTACGACGACGGCATCGGACTCGACGAGTTCGTCGACTGGCTCAACGAGTCCGGTTGCCCCATCCAGCGCATCGCTGACTATGGCGACTGGCTGCAGCGCTTCGAAACCGCACTGCGCGCACTGCCCGATCGGCAGCGGCACAGCTCACTGCTGCCGCTGTTGCACAACTATCGGCAGCCGGAGCGGCCCGTCCGCGGGTCGATCGCCCCTACCGATCGCTTCCGGGCAGCGGTGCAAGAGGCCAAGATCGGCCCCGACAAAGACATTCCGCACGTCGGCGCGCCGATCATCGTGAAGTACGTCAGCGACCTGCGCCTACTCGGCCTGCTCTGAGGACGGGGACAAGTCCAACGGCCCGAACCCATCGTGGAGCTGGGCGGTGTTTGCAAATTTTTTGCTAATAATGTGAATTTTCTATGCGCTACGCGTGAGGTGGGTGTCACATTCTTATAGGAGACTGACCGCCCTACCGCAGGAGCGCCAACGATGTCGTCTTTTGTAATCGCAACACCTGAGTTCTTGACCGCGGCAGCAAACGATTTGAGTGGGATCGGGGATGCCGTGCGGGCGGCTACCGGGGCAGCGGCGCCGTCGACCACGGCGATAGCCTCGCTGGCCGGCGACGAGGTATCAGCGGCTGTCACCCGAATGTTTGGCGCCTACGCGCAAGAATTTCAAACGCTCAGCGCGCGCATGGAGCAGTTCCATACCGACTTTGTGCGGGCACTACTTACCGGCGCAGGAGCCTATTCGGGGGCTGAGGCCGCCAACGCCTCGCCGCTGCAAACCCTGGAGCAGGACCTGCTGGCGGGCATCAACGCCCCCAGCCAAATGCTGACCGGGCGCCCGCTGATCGGCAACGGCGCCAATGGGGTGGACGGCACCGGGGCGGCCGGTGGGGACGGCGGGTGGCTGGTAGGCAACGGCGGCAACGGCGGGTCGGGCGCGCCCGGGCAGGCTGGTGGCGCGGGCGGATCAGCGGGCCTGTGGGGTGCCGGCGGGGCCGGCGGCGCCGGCGGCAGCGCGACCACTCCCGGCGGGGCTGGCGGAGCCGGCGGGACCGGCGGCGCCAACGGGCTCATCGGCGGCGGCAACGGCGGGGTCGGTGGCGCCGGTGGAGCGGGTGCGGCCGGTGGAGCCGGTGCGGTCGGCAGCACCGCAAGCGGGTGGGACTGGCGGTGACGGCGGGGCCGGTGGGGCCAATAGGCAACTGGTGTCGTTGTTCGGGGCCGGCGGGGCTGGCGGGGCCGACGGGGCCGGCGCGGACGGAGCCGCGGGAACGTTGGGCTCGGCCGGCGTGACCGGACAAATCGGTGGTTTCGGCGGGGCCGGCGGGACCGGCGGGGCCGGCGGGGCCGACCAGTCGCTGATCGGCGGGTCCAGTGGTGGCGGCGGGGCCGGCGGCCTGGGCGGGGCCGGCAGCCTAGGCGGCAACGGCGGCGACGCAACGGGCTTTGGCATGACCGGTGGCGACGGCGCAATGGGCGGCGCCGGCGGCGCCGCCGGCGCCGCGGGGGCCGCCGGCGCCGTGACCGTGCCAGTCAATTTCTTGGCGCATGCCGGCTCCGGCGGCGGCATCGGTACCGGCGGCAACGGCGGTCTCGGCGGCAACGGTGGGGCCGGCAGCATCGGCACCACCGGCACCGACGGCACCGCCCCGACCACGGGCGGCCCCGGTGGCGCCGGGGGCGCCGGGGGTGACGGAGGCGCTGGCGGCGCCGGTATCGGTGGGGTCGGCGGCGGGTCCGGTGGCAACGGCGGTCTCGGCGGCAACGGCGGCGCCGGCGGCCACGGCGGTATCAACACCGGCACCGGCGGCACCGCCAGCGCGAGCGGCGGTACCGGCGGCAATGGCGGGGCCGGCGGCAATGGCGGGGCGCCCGGCGCCGCCAACGCCATCGGCGGTCAGGGCGGCCAAGGCGATATTGGCGGAAATGGCGGAAATGGCGGCAACAACACCTCTGGCATCGATACCGCCGTCGGATATGCCGGCGGTGGCGGAGGAGGTGGCGCGGGCGGCCACGGCGGCAACGGCGGAGGCAACGGTGCCCTCGGCGGCCAAGGCGGCACCGGCGGCACCGGCGGCACCGCATCCAGTAGCAACACCGGCCCGACCCCCAGCGCCGGTACCGGCGGAGGCGGTACCGGCGGAGGCGGAGGCGGTGGCGGAGGAGGCGCGGGTGCCGCCGCCGGGACGGGTGCCGTCGGCGGGGGCGGCGGTGGAGGCGGCGCCGCCGGCGGCGCCGGTGGCACCGCCGGAAATGGAGGCGCGGGAGGCAACGCCATAGCGTTCGCCGGCAGCACCACCTTCAGCAGCGCCTTCGGCGGCTCCGGAGGCACCGGGGCTCCCGGGGGCACCGGCGGCGGGGGCGGCGGCGGTGCCCGGGCCTCCACCTTGAGCCTTGACGCTGGTAACGGCGCCGATGGAGTCAACGGCGGCACCGGAGGAACGGGCACCACCAGCGGCGGCTCGGGCGGCACGGGTGGGGGCGCGGGCGGCCAGGGCGGCAATTCCTTCCAATTTGTGCCCAGCGCCGCGGGCGGCGCCGGCCAGTCCGGTTAGTACCGGCGCCGGCCGGCGGCCAGGTCGCTCTACCCGGCTACACGCCGGCGCGGTGTCGGCGGAACGGGTGAAACGCCAGGCCGTGATGCTCGGTCTCGGCCTCGGCCTCGCTCTCCTCGGGTTCCTTCGGCGCTTCCTCTTCCGTTGCCTCGTCCTTTGACTTGGGATCCTTGGACTCGGGCTCGTCCTGCGGCTCCTCCTCGGCTGTCTGGTCCGCCTCGGGCGCGTAGGCCGCATAGGCCGGCGCGGGTACCGGTTGGACATCGCGCGCCAATCGCGCCACCAGCCTTGCCAAGACGGCACCGGCCAAGAACACGATCACCACACCCAGGCCCGAAAAGTACGAGACCTCGATGAGGGCGCGTTTGAAGTTCGTGGCCGCGACCGGGTCGCCAACGGAGCCGATCCTCAACAGTGGGGCGAGCGAAACTCCGACCACAAACCAGGCTCCGGCAAGACCGGCCAGCCAGCCACCGAACACCGCACTGGCGCGGTTTGTGGAAATGATCAATAGCAGACCAGCGACCACGGTCACGATGCCAGGCAACA
Organism: Mycobacterium ulcerans subsp. shinshuense; assembly: GCF_002355775.1. Lineage (NCBI taxonomy): Bacteria > Bacillati > Actinomycetota > Actinomycetes > Mycobacteriales > Mycobacteriaceae > Mycobacterium > Mycobacterium ulcerans. The sequence goes on from NZ_AP017624.1 coordinate 3,538,583, forward strand.
CCTCCAGCCAGCCGCGGGCGGCGGTCCACGCGTGGCCGGGGGTATAGCCCAAATCGAAGCTAGGCCCGACAAATGGGATCAGCGCTCCCCAGGCGCCCAGAACCACTAGAAGTATCCCGGTCACCGCGCCGCGCGAGCGTGGCATGCCCAACCGGGCGGGGCGATCTTCTATGTGCGTCATCGCAATCTCCTCTTCCGATACCTTTTCGGGTACCCGAAAGCTGAGGCGATGTAACGCCCGTCACAGGATCAAGGCAGCAGCGAATCGCCCTACGACGCGAGCCCGAGCCCGAGCAGGACCAGGCTGATCACCGGAAACAGGCCCTGCGTCACCGCGGCTCGCGCCTTGTCCGGCGCCGAGATCAACAACACGACCGCCGCCGCGGCCATCGATCCGACGCCGGCGAAGATGAGTGCGGCTCCGATCCCATTGTGGCCCATGGCCACACCAGCGATGCCCAATCCGCCGACAATCGCCAGAAACAGGTTGTAGAAGCCCTGATTGAAGGCCAGCAGCTTGGTGGTTTCAGCTTCCTCCGCCGTCGTGCCAAACGTCGCGCGGGTGCGCGGCGAGGTCCAGGTCAGCGACTCCATGGTGAAGATATAGACGTGCAGCAGTCCCGCCAGCGCGGCAAATATCAACCCGGCGATGATCATCATCACGGCCTTCCACTCGAACTACTCGAACGGCACCGGCTCGGTTCACCCGGCGGGTGGAGTCGGGTATGCGCGACCATACCGGCCCGGACCTGGCTCGAAACGCCAGGTTGGGAGCAGATCGGGAAACGGCGCCCCAAAAGCCCCACGCATTCCTAGTATGTGTAAGGCACATCACACAGGTGGAGGTTGAAATGTCGTTTGTGATCGCGGCCCCGGAGCTGGTGAGCGCGGCAGCCGAGAACGTGGCGAGTATCGGCACTTCGTTGGGCGCGGCCAACGCCGCCGTCGCGGCGTCGACCACCAGCGTGCTCTCGGCGGGCGCCGATGACGTGTCGCAGGCCATCGCCGCACTACTGAGTAGTCACGGCACGCAATATCAAGCGCTCAGCGCTCAGGCCGCGCAGTTCCACCAGGGCTTCATGCAGCTACTCAACTCTGCCGCCGGAGCCTACGCCGGCGTAGAAGCCGCCAACGTCTCCCCACTGCAGACCTTGGAATCCAACGTGGTGGGCGCACTGAACACACCCACCCAGGCGATCTTCGGACGGCCACTGATCGGCGACGGCGCCAACGGAACCGCGACGAGCCCCAACGGCGGTGCCGGCGGATTCTTGTACGGCAACGGCGGCAACGGCTACAGCTTCACCAGCGGGGGCACCCAGAGTGGCGGCACCGGCGGCTCGGCCGGACTGATCGGCAACGGCGGCAACGGCGGCAACGGCTTCCTCGGCGGGGCCGGCGGAGCCGCGGGCAGCGGCGGCTGGCTCGCCGGTAGCGGCGGCAACGGAGGTGCCGGGGGCTCGGTGACCGGCGTCGGCGAGGTCGGCGGCGCAGGCGGGGCTGGCGGCAGCGCTCCCTTGCTGGGCTGGGGCGGCAATGGCGGGGCTGGCGGTTACTCCACTCAGGGCGCCGGTGGGATGGGCGGCGCCGGCGGGGCCGGCGGCGCGCTCGCGGCCATCGGCGGGGCCGGCGGCGCCGGCGGGACCGGCGCTACTGCCGGAGGGGACGGCGGAGTCGGCGGCGAAGGATCCGGTCGTTTGTTTGGTCTAGGTGGCGCCGGCGGCGCCGGCGGAACCGGCACAACCTCCGGCGGTGTCGGCGGCGACGGCGGTGCGGGCGGCGGCCTGCTGTTCGGCCTGGGCGGCTCCGGTGGGGCCGGCGGCGCTGCCGCCGATGCCACCGGCATCGGCGGCACCGGCGGCACCGGTGGCGAGAGCGGCGTGATCATCGGCTACGCCCAGTCCGGGGCCGGCGGCATCGGTGGCTACGGCGGCGACATCGGTGGCACCGGCGGCGCCGGCGGCGACATCGGTGGCACCGGCGGCGCCGGCGGCGTGGCCGGTGTGCTCGTCGGCGCGGGTGTCGGAGGGTTCGGCGGCATGAGCGGCGCCGGCACAACCGGTGGCGCGGGCGGTGTCGGCGGCCAGGGCGTCACACTCACGGGACTGGGCGTCGGTGGCATCGGCGGCGTTGGCGGATTCGGCACTGCCACCGGCGGGGACGGCGGCGCGGGCGGCCAAGGCGCCGCGCTGTGGGGCGCGGGCTTCGGCGGCGATGGTGCTGTCGGTGGCAACAGTTTCGTCGGAGCAGGCGGCAACGGCGGTGACGGCGGCAACGGCGGCGGCCTGTTCAACATCGGGCGCGGCGGGGACGGCGGCAACGGCGGCAATGCCGGTGCCACCGGTGGCAACGGCGGCAACGGCGGCAACATCGGGGTAGTTGCCAACGGCACCTTCACCCAAACGCTTTTCGGTGACGGCGGCAACGGCGGCAACGGCGGCACCCCTGGCACCGGCGGCACCGGCGGCAGCGGCGGCATACTGATCGGCGCCGACGGGACGAACGGATCCTGATATCGGGCTGGCCGCGGCGCGCGGACACACGCGCCACCCCGCTGCGGCCACTCGTCACACCCATTTGGCGGACAAAAGCGCCGGTTGACCCAGGTCGGCCGGGGCGGCACAAAACCTGAGACAAATAGTCTCACCAAACGAAGGCAACCCCAACCAAGTTCAGTAAGAATGGCTTCTTTCGCTTGTTGGTCCGGGTGACCTGACTTGGGTGGAGGCCTCGATGGCGTTTGTGTTCGCGACTCCGGAGCTAGTGCGCGCGGCGGCGCAAGATGTGGCAAACATCGGCACATCGTTGGGCGCGGCCAACGCCGCCGTCGCAGCACCGACCACCAGCGTGCTGGCAGCGGGTGGCGATGAGGTGTCGCACGCCATCGCCACAATGCTGAGGAATCACGGAGCGCAATACCAAGCGCTCAGCGCCCAGGGCGCCCAGGTACACCAGCGCATTGTCCAGCTGCTCAACTCGGCCAGCGGAGCCTACGCAAGCGCAGAGGCCGCCAACGCCTCCCCACTGCAGACCCTGGAATCCACCGTGCTGGACGCGGTGAACACACCCACCCAGGCGCTGTTCGGACGCCCGCTGATCGGCAACGGCGCCAACGGAACCGCGACAAGCCCCAACGGCGGTGCCGGCGGCATCCTGTACGGCAACGGCGGCAACGGCTACAGCTTCACCAGCGGGGGCCTCCAAAACGGCGGCAGCGGCGGCTCGGCCGGACTGATCGGCAACGGCGGCAACGGCGGCAACGGCTTCCTCGGCGGGACCGGCGGAGCCGGTGGCAGCGGCGGCTGGCTCGCCGGCAGCGGCGGCAACGGGGGTGCCGGAGGTTCGGTGAGCGGCATCGGCGAGATCGCGGGTGCAGGCGGGGCCGGCGGCAACGCGCCCTTGCTGGGCTGGGGCGGCAACGGCGGGGTCGGCGGCAACGCTCCCCAGGGCACCGGCGGTATCGGCGGCGCCGGCGGGGCCGGCGGCGCGCTCTCGGCCGTCGGCGGCACCGGCGGAACCGGCGGGAGCGGCGGCGTGGCCGGAGGGGACGGCGGCGCCGGCGGTGCCGGGCGCGGTCTGTTCTATGGCCTGGGCGGCGCCGGCGGCATGGGCGGTTCAGCCACCGCCGTTACCCCCCACACCGGAGGTACCGGCGGTGTGGGCGGTGAGGGCGGCGCAGGAGCCGCACTCGTCGGTGTCGGCGTCGGCGGTATCGGTGGTATCGGTGGCTTCGCAAACGGCACCAGCGGCGCCGGGGGCGCGGGTGGTTCCGGCGCGGCCGTGATGGGCTTGGGCGTCGGCGGCGCCGGCAGCATCGGCGGATTCGCCAACGACTTCGGCGGCGCCGGTGGCCAGGGCGGTCAGGGCGCCGTGCTCATCGGCGCGGGCTACGGCGGTGCGGGCGGCGACGGCGGCTCGGCAACCGTCAACGCCGTGGGCAATGGCGGCGACGGCGGCAACGCGGGCGCGTTGTTCGGCAACGGCGCCGGTGGACACGGTGGCAACGCCGGCAGTGGCGTAGGGGCGGCCAACGGCGGCAACGGCGGCAGCGTCGGGGTGATTTCCGACGGCTCGTTCACCCCGACACCCGTGGGCTACGGGGGCAACGGAGGCAACGGCGTCAATGGAGGAACCGGCGGCACCGGCGGCAGCGGCGGCACGCTGATCGGCACCGATGGGACGAACGGCTCTCCCTAGCCAGCACCGCCGCCCGGCCCACTCGCTACTCGAACAGCCCCGGCTGATTCGCTCCCGCCGGTGGCGTCATGCCCAGGTGAGTCCAGGCCAGTGCGGTGGCCACCCGGCCGCGTGGAGTGCGCGCGACCATGCCGGCACGGACCAGGAACGGCTCACACACCTCCTCCACGGTGCTGGCCTCCTCCCCTACCGCCACCGCCAGCGTCGACACACCTACCGGACCGCCACTGAAACTGCGGGTCAGGGCGGAAAGCACGGCACGGTCCAGCCGATCCAGGCCCAGCTCGTCGACGTCGTAAACCGCCAGCGCCGCCTTGGCGACATCACGGGTGATCACCCCGTCGGCACGAACCTCGGCAAAGTCACGGACGCGGCGCAACAGCCGGTTGGCGATCCGCGGAGTCCCGCGTGACCGGCGGGCGATCTCGGCCCCCGCGTCCGCACCGAGTTGGATGCCCAGAATTCCGGCGGAACGGACCAGCACTCGCTCCAGCTCAGCAGGCTCATAAAAATCCATGTGTGCGGTGAAACCGAACCGGTCACGCAGCGGCCCCGTCAACGCGCCGGATCGGGTGGTGGCCCCGACCAGGGTGAACGGCGCGACGTCCAGCGGAATCGATGTCGCCCCCGGCCCTTTGCCGACCACCACGTCGACCCGGAAATCCTCCATGGCCAGATAGAGCATCTCCTCGGCGGGCCGGGCGATGCGGTGAATCTCGTCGATGAACAGCACGTCATGCTCGACCAGGTTGGACAACATCGCGGCCAGATCGCCGGCCCGCTCGAGCGCGGGACCCGATGTCATCCGCAGGGAGGAACCAAGCTCGGCGGCGATGATCATCGCCAGCGAGGTCTTCCCGAGCCCGGGCGGACCGGACAACAGAATGTGATCCGGTGTGCCGCCGCGATTCTTGGCGCCCTGAATCACCAGCTGAAGTTGTTCGCGCACCCGTGGCTGGCCGATGAACTCACGCAATGAGCGCGGCCGCAGGCTGACGTCGACATCGCCATCGCCAACGGTCAGCGCCGGTGAGACCTCGCGCTCATCGGGATCGGTGCTCATCGACTATCGGGCCTTCCCCAACAACGACAGGGCGGCACGCAGCGCGCTCGATGTCGTCGCCTCGCCGTCGCCGGCCAACACCTTGTCGGTGGCTTCCTCGGCCTGCTTGGCGGCGAACCCGAGGCCGACCAGGGCTTCGACCACCGGAGCGCGCACGGTGTGACCGTTTACCGCGGGCGCGGTGGCGGCCGAACCCGCTGGACCGACTTTGTCGCGCAGCTCCACCACCATTCGCTCGGCGCCGCGTTTGCCAATTCCGGGTACCCGGGTCAGCGCGGTGACATCGCCGTCGGCCAACGCCTGCCGAAGCCCGTTGGCGTCGTGCACCGACAGCGTCGCCATCGCCAACCGGGGCCCCACTCCAGACACCGACAGCAGTGTCAGGAACAGATCGCGGGTCTCCCCGTCAACGAAGCCGTACAGGGTCATCGAATCCTCGCGCACGATCATCGCGGTGATCAGGCGGGCATCGGTCCCCTGCCGCAGCGTCGCCAGAGTCGACGGCGTCGCGTTCACCCGATAGCCGACACCGGCGGCCTCGATGACCACGTGATCGAGTGCCACCTCGAGTACCTCACCGCGCAGCGACGAGATCATCGGGCGGCCTTGAGTTTGGCGGTATAGCTGCGCCGTTGTTGTTCGGCCAGCGCATGTGCTTTGGCCATCTGGGCGATCATAGGCGCCCTCCAGCAATGACAGATTGCCAACGCCAGTGCGTCGGCGGCGTCGGCCGGCGTCGGTTTGGTCTGCAGCGCAAGAATTCTGGTGACCATCGCGGTGACCTGTGCCTTGTCGGCGGTACCGTTGCCGGTGACCGCCGCCTTCACCTCGCTCGGGGTATGAAAGTGCACCTCCACACCACGCTTGGCCGCCGCCAGTGCGACCACGCCGCCGGCCTGCGCGGTGCCCATCACGGTCTTCACATTTTGCTGGGAGAACACCCGCTCGATCGCAACCACATCCGGACGATGCGTCTCCAGCCAGTGTTCAACGGCCTCGTTGATGGCCAGCAGCCGACTCGACAACGGGGCATCTGACGGCGTGCGCACCACGTCGACGTCCAGCGCAGTGAGCTGCCGACCCTGGCCGCTCTCGATCAGAGACAGCCCACACCGCGTCAACCCGGGGTCGACACCCATCACCCGCACTGCATGCTCCCACCTTCAGCCCTGCCGGGTCCGAACAATTGTTCGATAGCCTAGCGGCTGGCCGCCACACCGGCCGGCAGGACACGCGCGAGTTGCTCACCCAATCAATGCGGTTTGGCTGCACCCGGCCCCGGCGAAGCTGTTACGTTTGAGCACCATCGATGCGCCGTGATTGGCAAACCACTGCGCGGCAGCGCGGTACTGGAGGGTATGCGTGGGAACTCTGCTGGTTCTGCTGGCCGTGATGCTATTCATCGCCTCCATCATCGTTCTCACGGTGGCGCTGCGGCGGCCCAAGACACCAGCTAGACCCGGCCAGCGCCAAGATCCGCTCACCTTCAACGCGATGCCGCAGTTCGGCCCACGGCAACTGGGCCCGGGTGCGATCGTCAGTTACGGCGGCGTCGACTATGTGGTGCGCGGATCGGTGACGTTCCGCGAGGGCCCCTTCGTGTGGTGGGAGCATCTGCTCGAAGGCGGCGACGAGCCGATCTGGTTCAGTGTCGAAGAGGATGAGGGGCGGCTGGAGCTCGCGATGTGGACCAAGCGCACCGATCTTGCGTTGCAGCCCAGCGGCGTTCACGTGGTCGACGGCGTCACGTTCCGGGAAGAGGAGCGGGGACGTGCCGGCTACACCACCGAGGGAACGACAGGGCTGCCGGCCGGCGGGGACATGGACTATGTCGACTACGTCAGTGCCGACGAGTCCGCGCTGCTGGGTTTCGAGCGCTGGGCGCCGGACATGCCGTGGGAGATCTCCACGGGTAAGACCGTGCTGACCGGCGAGCTGACCGTCTACCCCGCGCCCCCGGCCGCCGGCTAGGGATTATCGGTGCCGCACGATGAATCGAGCTTCCGCAGCCTTGCGCACGACCTGCGACAGCGTTGCAGCCGCGACAACGGTTGGCTGGGCGGCGTGTTTCCCGGCGACGAGGCCGCGTTGACCGCACTGAGCGCCGAACCCGAGGGCAGGGGCTGGCGCTGGCATACCTGGCATCTGTACCCGCTGCACCCCGGCGGATCCGGCGGGACCGTCGTGCACACTACGAGTTGGTGGCATCCGTGAGCCGCAACCGGTTGTTCATCATCGCCAGCGCGCTGGCCGTCGCCGCCTTGGTGGCCATGGTTTTCGGAGTATCCCTGTTGAACCGCAACATCGGCTCCTATATCGCCTCGCACTATCAGCAAGAATCACGTGACGTCAACGCAACGCGCTACCTCTGCGAAGGATCGCCCAAGCAGGTGGCCAACACACTGTCCAGATACAAGTCACCGGCCGCGCGTGCGTCTTATGGCGAAACCGAGTACCTGCGCTACCGGCACAACATTGTCAGCGTCGGTCCCGCTGGCACCCATCCGTGCATCATCAAAGTCGAAAACCTCAGCGCCGGATACAACCACGGCTCGTACATCTTTCTCGGCCCCGGGTTCTATCCCGGATCTCCGTCGGGTGGTTCGGGCGGCAACCCCGGCGGCCCGGGCGGCAGCAAGTAAGACCCACTTGGCGCACACGCAAAGGAGACAGCCATGTACCAGGCCATCAACCAGGCCGGAGTCCAGTTCGGCACCCTCAGCGTCGATCCGCTCCTGCGGGGCGTGGTCGCCAGCGTTCTGTACTTCCTGGTCGCTTTCGCCATCCTGATCGTCGGCTTCGTGATGGTCAACCTGCTGACCCCGGGAAATCTGCGCACCCTGGTGTTCGTCGAACGTCGCCCCAACGCGGTCGTGCTGGCCTGCTCCATGTACGCCGCGCTGGCCCTGGTCATCATCAGCGCCATCTTCACCAGCTCCAACCAGCTCGGCGAGGGCCTGCTCGGGGTCGCGCTCTACGGGCTCGTCGGCGTCGCCCTGCAAGGGGCGGCGCTGGTAGTCCTCGAAATTGCAGTGCCGGGCCGCTTTCGGGATCACATCGAGGCGACCCAACTGCATCCGGCAGCCTTTGCCACCGCGGTGATGCTGCTGTCGGTGGGAGGTGTGATCGCTGCCGCGCTGTCATGACCGCGACTGATCACGCACCGGCACCCGACACCGTCGGGACCGTGACGGCCTCGGGACGCTGGCGGGCACTGCTGCTGGCGGCCGTCGCGGCCTGTGCGGCGTGCGGCATCATCTACGAACTCGCACTGCTCACGCTGTCGACCAGCCTGGATGGTGGCGGCATCGTGGCCACCTCGTTGATCGTGGCCGGCTACATCGCCGCGCTGGGTGCCGGTGCCCTGCTGGTCAAACCGCTGCTGGCGCACGCGGCCATCGCCTTCATCGCGGTCGAAGTCCTGCTGGGCATCATCGGTGGGCTGTCCGCGGCGGCGCTTTACGTGGCGTTCGCCTTCATCGATGGGTCGACCTGGGTGCTTGCGCTGGGCACCGCCCTGATCGGCGGACTGGTCGGTGCCGAGGTCCCACTGCTGATGACGCTCCTGCAGCGCGGCCGGTTGGCCGAGGCGGCCGACACCGGCCGCACCCTGGCCAACCTCAACGCCGCCGACTATCTGGGGGCCCTGATCGGTGGACTGGTCTGGCCTTTCGTCCTGCTGCCGCATCTGGGCATGATCCGCGGTGCGGCCGCCACCGGCATCGTCAACCTGGTGGCGGCGGCCGTCGTGTCGATCTTCCTGCTCCGTCAGGTCGTTTCCACCCGGCAGCTGGCGATGGCGCTGTGCTCTCTGCTTGCCGCGCTCGGGCTGCTGGTCACGCTGCTGGTCCATGCCCGCGACATCGAGACCACCAGCCGCCAAGAGCTTTACGCCGACCCGATCATCGCCTACCGCCACACCTCCTACCAGGAGATCGTGGTGACCCGGCGCGGCAACGACCTGCGTCTGTACCTCGATGGCGGGCTGCAGTTCTCCACCCGAGACGAGTACCGCTACACCGAAAGCCTGGTCTACCCGGCACTGGGTGACGGCTCCCGCTCGGTGCTGGTGCTGGGCGGCGGTGACGGACTGGCGGCCCGTGAACTGCTGCGCCTGCCCCGCATCGAGCGGATCGTGCAGGTGGAACTGGACCCCGCGGTCATCCAGCTGGCGCGCACCACCATGCGCGAGGCCAACGGTGGTGCGCTGGATGACCCGCGCGTGCAGGTGGTGATCGGCGACGCGATGAAATGGCTGCGCGGGACTGACTCGGGCCAGTCCCGCCGCTTCGACGCGGTCATCGTCGACCTGCCCGATCCGGATACTCCGGCGTTGGGGCGGCTGTATTCCGCCGAGTTCTATGCGCTTGCCCCCCACGCCCTGGCCCCCGATGGCTTGATGGTGGTGCAGGCCGGCAGCCCGTTTTCCACCCCGACCGCGTTCTGGCGCACCGTCTCAACCATCAAGGCCGCCGGATATGCGGTCACGCCCTACCACGTCCACGTGCCCACCTTCGGCGACTGGGGATTCGCCCTGGCCAGGCGGGGTGGCACCGCGCCCATCCCCGCCGTACCGGCCGACGCACCGTCGCTGCGCTTCCTCAACCAGCCGGTGCTCAACGCCGCCACCGTGTTCTCCAGCGACGTCGGACCCACCATGCTCGAGCCGTCCACCCTGGACAATCCGCGCATCGTCGAGGACATGCGCCCAGGGCTCCGGCGTTGTTGATTAGCAGGCTTGTGAGCTGGGTTGATGATCTTTGGTGCCGCGCTATTGGGGTCGGAGTGTAGGCACGGACTATCTGGAGAACGATCGAGTTGGTTACTGTTCGTCGTTGGTCTGGAGTTGCTCGTGCCTACCGTTTCAGTATTGCCTGTGTCGTCGGTTCCAGAGGTGTTCGACCGCTGGAGTCCTGGTGAGCGCAGCGAGCTCATCGGATCGGAGTTTCTCGATGTGTTGGCCTCGGTGCCAGACCCGAGGGACCCACGCGGTCGGAGGTATTCGCTGATGGCTTTGTTGGCGATCGCGGTTCTGGCCACTGCCGCGGGGATGCGCGGCTATGCTGGTTTTGCCACATGGGCGGCCACCGCTCCCGATGATGTGTTGGCCCAATTAGGGGTCCGGTTCCGGCGGCCCAGTGAGAAGACCTTCCGCGCTGTTTTGTCTCGGCTAGACCCCGCCGACCTCAACGCCAGGATGGGCAGTTACTTCACTGCACACGTGGCCAGCAGCGACCCCAGTGGATTGGTGCCGATCGCGTTGGACGGCAAGATGCTGCGTGGTGCTTTACGCGCCAAAGCGACAGCCACGCATCTCGTGTCGGTGTTCGCCCACCGTGCCCGATTGGTGCTCGGTCAACTCGCTGTCGCCGAGAAAAGCAATGAAATTCCCTGCGTACGTGCCCTGCTCACGCTGTTGCCGGGTAGCTTGCGGTGGCTGGTCACCGTGGATGCGATGCATACCCAGGTCGTCACCGCGAAGTTGATCTGCGCCACCTTGAAGTCGCACTACCTGATGATCGTCAAGTCCAACCAAGCCAAAATACTTGCGCGTATCACCGCGCTGCCCTGGGCCGAGGTGCCCGCAGCCGCTACCGACGACTCCCGCGGCCACGGCCGTGTCGAGACCCGCACCCTGCAAATCATCACCGCTGCACGAGGAATCGGCTTCCCCTACGCAAAACAAATCATCCGGATCACTCGTGAACGCTTGATCACCGCCACCGACCAGCGCAGCGTGGAGGTGGTCTATGCCATCTGCAGCCTGCCGTTCGAGCACGCCCGCCCTACCGCGATCATGACCTGGATGCGTCAACACTGGGGAATCGAGAACAGCCTGCACTGGATACGCGACGTCACCTTCGACGAAGACCGTCAAAGGGCACATACCGGAAACGGCGCACAGGTCCTAGCAACGCTACGCAACACCGCGATCAATCTGCACCGCCTCAACGGCGCCGACAACATCGCCGAAGCCTGCCGGATCACCGCTTTGACCGCCAACCGCCGCCTAGACCTCCTCAATCCACAATTCCCCAGCTCACAAGCCTGCTAATCAACAACGCCGGAGCCCTGCGGCTCCGAGCCATGAGACCGGTACCTGCAGGAAGCTGGGCACCGCATTGACGAGGTTTTCTACCTGCTCGTATACCACGAACGGAATCGTGGTCACGAGCGTGCGTGACGCCAGCCTCAGGCTGGTCGGAATATCCGGATACCCCTGCGCGGCGAAATCGGCGCTGAGCACACTGAAAAGGTTGTTGCCGGGGTCAACGTAGGTGCTGTCGAAACTGGGATCCGTCAGCGGCGCACCCTGCATGTACGGCAGCGGAGGAATGTGGAATTGGGCCAAGATTGTTGGTGTGGTGCTGACGATTTGCCATGAATTGTTGATAAATCCATCGTGGGCGTCGTTGTAGGCCTGATCGAAGATCAGGAAGGTTGCGGTCTCACGCGGCGATTGGAAGCCGTGAGTGAGACTGAACTGTTGGGCCCCCGTTTCACCATGGTCGGTGAGCACAAGCGTGGAGAATTCTTCGTGGTGCATTTGCTCCCAGTTGTATACCGCTCCCAATATCCCACCGCCGTCTTGGGTTTGGGAACCAAGGTTGTAGTCCATGTTCCGAATGGCCAGCTGGTATTGCGGCGAATCACCACCGTACATATGTGCGTTGTTATCGACACCGACAAAGTACGAGAAGATGAGGTTTCCCTGTTGTGGATCGGCGGCCATAATCGCGGCCTGGGTCTTCGTGCCGACCAGGTTCTGCGTCGCGATCCAGTTCGTATCACCGGCGACCTGCGGGACGAACTCGATGTTGTCGGCCGGGTGCGAGCCGGCCCCGGCTATGTCGGCAATGACCGGCCAGTTTGCGATGACGGTGGTGTTGACCTGGTCGCCATAGGTGGCCTCGAGCTGGTTGTACACGGTCGACCAGGTGTCGTATGTCCAGGGAGTGAAGACGTTGTTGGACACGCCCACCGTCTCGCTCCACACTCCGGTCTGGATGGTCGTCCACGAGGGGTTGGAGATGCTGGTGTGCCCGGAGATCGTCGACGCGGCGGTGACGCTATGCAGCATCAGCGCGTGGAAGTTCGGGGTGCCGGCGGGATCGGCCAGAATGCTGGCCAGGTTCGTGCCGTCGGTGCCGATCAACAGGAAATTCGCATCTGGTGCGGACAGAAAAAGAGCCAGGGCCTGTTGTTGAGACAGGTACAGCACGTCGGCGTGTCCCCCAGGGGTACCGGTGGCACCCGGGTTGCCTAACAAGGACAGCGCACTGCCGCCGAACCCTCCCGCCCCGCCGGCAATGTTTCCCGTTCCCACCCCTCCCGTACCGCCGGTCCCACCATTGTCCAGCAACCATCCGCCCGTGCCGCCGACGCCGCCGACGCCACCGCCGATGCCCCCGACGCCGCCGACGCCGCCGTTACCGATCAGCCCGGCGTTTCCGCCAGACCCTCCCTGCTGGCCCGGTGCCCCCGAGCCACCCGCCCCGCCATTGCCCCACAGAATGCCGCCGGCCCCACCGGCTTGGCCGGTGCCGGGCGCGCCATTGGCTCCTTCGCCGATCAACGGACGCCCCAACAGCAGGTTCGTGGGCGCGTTGACCACACCCAGAACGTCATCGATGAGGATCTGCAGTGGGTTGGCATTGGCGGCCTCCGCGGCCGCATACGCCCCGCTGACCGTACTCAGCGCCTGCACAAATTGCTCGTAGAACACCGCCGCACGCGCACTGAGCAGCTGGTACTCCTGAGCGTGGCCAGCAAACAACAAGGCGATCGCCGTCGACACTTCGTCTCCGGCAGCGGCCATCAACGTACTGGTCGGAGCAAACGCGGCCAGGTTCGCCGCCATGATCGAAGAAGCGATGCCCTCCGCATCTGCCGCCGCTGTCATCAATAGGTCCGGTGCAGCGATCAGATACGACATGTTGGCCCTCCAACTCGGCAAGCCCGCAACCATCGGCAGCTGTGACCCAGCTCATAATTGCAATTGCACTTTTTCGGCGCGTTTCCGAGTACTAGATTCAGGCGGCCGACGCGGCATGGCACGCAACCGGCATCGCATCACATACGAATTCGCTGCTGCCGCAATGTGTTCAGCCGACCCCGGTTCCGCCGTCGCCACCGCTGCCGCCGATGACCCCGTTGGGACCGGAGCCCGCAGAGCCGACCTGGCCGGACCATCCAAAGCCGCTATCGCCGCCATGGCCGCCGGTGCCGCCACTTCCGCCGGGGGCACCCGTGCCGAAAGGCGGCGGAGTTCCTGTCCCGGTGCCACCGCCACCGCCGGCGCCTCCGGTGCCACCGCGTCCGGCCCCCGTGGTTCCGGTACCGCCGTCACCGCCATCGCCGCCGGTACCACCATCGCCGGCGTCAGCAAACAGGGACGCGTCAACCCCGCGGCCGCCGTTGCCCCCGGAGCCGCCCTTGCCGCCCGCACCATTGGTGCCGTTGCCGCCGTCACCGCCGACGCCGCCGGTACCACCCTTGTTGTAAATGCCGGCGCCGGAGCGGCCGCCGGTGCCCCCGGAGCCGCCGTCGCCACCGCTGGAGCCGTTACCGCCGTTACCGCCGGCGCCTCCGTCGCCGTACTCGGGGTTGACGATGCCACCGCCGTCGGCATTGCCACCCGCGCCACCATTGCCCCCGGCGCCACCGGCGCCGGTACCGCCAGTGAGGCCTGCCCCGGCCACAGTGACCCCATCACCGCTGGTACCGCCGGCCCCACCGGCACCACCGGTCCCACCACCACCGCCAGCGCCACCGTGGCCCCCGTTGCCGACGAAGGGTTCAAACACGGTGGCATCGGCTCCGCCGCCGCCGGTGCCACCCTTGCCTCCGGTGCCGCCGGTTCCGCCCTTGCCGCCAAGGCCGCCGGCGCCGGCATCGCCGTCGTGGAATGCTCCGCCAGCGTGGGCCTGACCACCAATCCCACCGACGCCGCCGGCGCCACCGCTACCGCCCAGGCCGCCCCCGCCGCCCGCGCCACCCGCACCGTCCTGAACGCCAGCGACACCGGCGCCGCCCGCCGAACCACCGCCGCCCTGCCCGCCGGTGCCCCCAATACCACCGGAGCCGCCGCTACCGCCCTGGCCACCATTGCCGGCAAGTGCTCCTCCCTCGCCACCGGCACCACCGCTACCACCGGTGCCCCCCATCAGGCCGGTGCCGCCGGTTGCCCCTGCGCCGCTGGCATTGCTGCCGGCGGCGCCGTTCCCGCCGGCACCACCGTTTCCGCCCTTGCCGCCGTTGCCATAGAGTCCGCCGTCACCGCCGACACCGCCGGCCCCACCCTTGGCGCCGGCGGTTGCCGCACTGCCGCCATCTCCGCCGTCGCCTCCGTTACCACCCGCGGTCAGGCGGGACCCGGGCGCGCCGTCAGCACCGGTAGTCAAGCCGGTGCCGCCTTTGCCGCCCGCCCCGCCGGCGCCGTTATTGCCGCCGTGGCCACCGTTGCCGCCAGTGCCTGCGGAGCCCGCGGCCGCGTCTGCACCATCACCGCCGTTACCGGCGAGACCGGCGGTGCCGCCCATGCCGCCGGCTCCCCCCGCACCCTCGGCTCCAACCGCGTACGAGGCCGCTAACGCTTTGCCGGCGGCTCCGCCATTACCGCCCTGCCCGCCGGACCCGCCTTTGCCGCCATCGCCGCCGGTTCCCCCGTTGACGTTGCCGCCCGAGACTCCGTGGTCGCCGTTGCTGCCGTTACCACCGACACCACCGCCACCGCCCATGCCGCCGTCACCACCATCGCCGCCCTTGCCGGCCATGGCTCCACCCGAACCGCCGGCACCACCGGTACCGCCGGTCCCACCGGTAGAACCGTCTCCCCCGGTTTGTCCGCCCGGGGCGAGGAAGCTGATACCGCCCTGACCGGTGCCGCCGTCGCCGCCGTCGCCGCCCTTACCGCCGTTGCCGTACAGTCCGCCGTCACCACCGTCTCCGCCGGCAGCGCCCTTGCCGCCGATCATGACGGAATCGGCGCCGCGCCCGCCGTTGCCGCCGTTGCCGCCGGATGTGGTCGTGGTCCCGGATGCGCCGTCCGTACCGGTGGTGGAGCCACTACCGCCGGTCCCGCCCGCGCCGCCGGCGCCGTTGTCGCCGCCGTCCCCGCCGGTGCCACCGATGCCATTGCCGCCATTGGCAAACGTGCCGGCCGCGCCGGTGCCGCCATCACCCGCGAGCCCTCCGGCACCACCTTTCCCGCCGGCCCCGCCCACGCCTTGGACACCGTCGGAATATCCGGCCGCCTGCGCATGACCGGCCAGCCCACCGTTACCGCCCTGGCCGCCGGCACCTCCGGCCCCGCCGTCACCGCCGCCGCCACCGTTGGGGTTCGGGCCGGTGACCCCGTCCGCCCCGCGCGAACCGCTACCTCCCGAGCCCCCCTGGCCACCATGACCGCCGGCACCACCGTCTCCGCCGTGACCCGCCATGGCGCCGCCCATCCCACCGGCGCCGCCTTCGCCGCCGGACCCGCCGATGCCGCCGCCACCACCGTCTTGTCCGGGTGGAAAGACGATTGAGAACCCGCTCGCACCCCCCATCCCATCGCCGCCGGCGCCACCGGCGCCGCCGTTGCCATACCTTCCGCCGTCACCCCCCGCCCAGGGCTCCGGCGTTGTTGATTAGCAGGCTTGTGAGCTGGGGAATTGTGGATTGAGGAGGTCTAGGCGGCGGTTGGCGGTCAAAGCGGTGATCCGGCAGGCTTCGGCGATGTTGTCGGCGCCGTTGAGGCGGTGCAGATTGATCGCGGTGTTGCGTAGCGTTGCTAGGACCTGTGCGCCGTTTCCGGTATGTGCCCTTTGACGGTCTTCGTCGAAGGTGACGTGGCGTATCCAGTGCAGGCTGTTCTCGATTCCCCAGTGTTGACGCATCCAGGTCATGATCGCGGTAGGGCGGGCGTGCTCGAACGGCAGGCTGCAGATGGCATAGACCACCTCCACGCTGCGCTGGTCGGTGGCGGTGATCAAGCGTTCACGAGTGATCCGGATGATTTGTTTTGCGTAGGGGAAGCCGATTCCTCGTGCAGCGGTGATGATTTGCAGGGTGCGGGTCTCGACACGGCCGTGGCCGCGGGAGTCGTCGGTAGCGGCTGCGGGCACCTCGGCCCAGGGCAGCGCGGTGATACGCGCAAGTATTTTGGCTTGGTTGGACTTGACGATCATCAGGTAGTGCGACTTCAAGGTGGCGCAGATCAACTTCGCGGTGACGACCTGGGCATGCATCGCATCCACGGTGACCAGCCACCGCAAGCTACCCGGCAGCAGCGTGAGCAGGGCACGTACGCAGGGAATTTCATTGCTTTTCTCGGCGACAGCGAGTTGACCGAGCACCAATCGGGCACGGTGGGCGAACACCGACACGAGATGCGTGGCTGTCGCTTTGGCGCGTAAAGCACCACGCAGCATCTTGCCGTCCAACGCGATCGGCACCAATCCACTGGGGTCGCTGCTGGCCACGTGTGCAGTGAAGTAACTGCCCATCCTGGCGTTGAGGTCGGCGGGGTCTAGCCGAGACAAAACAGCGCGGAAGGTCTTCTCACTGGGCCGCCGGAACCGGACCCCTAATTGGGCCAACACATCATCGGGAGCGGTGGCCGCCCATGTGGCAAAACCAGCATAGCCGCGCATCCCCGCGGCAGTGGCCAGAACCGCGATCGCCAACAAAGCCATCAGCGAATACCTCCGACCGCGTGGGCCCCTCGGGTCTGGCACCGAGGCCAACACATCGAGAAACTCCGATCCGATGAGCTCGCTGCGCTCACCAGGACTCCAGCGGTCGAACACCTCTGGAACCGACGACACAGGCAATACTGAAACGGTAGGCACGGGCAACTCCAGACCAACGACGAACAGTAACCAACTCGATCGTTCTCCAGATAGCCCGTGCCTACACTCCGGCCCCAATAGCGCGGCACCAAAGATCATCAACCCAGCTCACAAGCCTGCTAATCAACAACGCCGGAGCCCTGACCCCCCGCCCCACCAGAAGCACCGGAAATGCCGGTGCCATAGCCATCCGCACCACGACCGCCATTACCGCCGTTGCCGCCGGTGGTCGGGCTCAGCCCGCCCGCGCCGGCCGCCCCGGCGCTGGATCCGGCACCCCCGGCTCCGCCGGCGCCGCCGCTGCCCGGATCACCCCCGTGACCGCCGTTCCCGCCCGCACCGGTGCCGCCAAAGAACGTGCCGGCGGCGCCGTCTCCACCGTTGCCGACCCCGCCACCGGTTCCCCCGTCGCCGCCGGCTCCACCCGCGCCCTGCCCACTCAAGAAGCTGATCCACCCGCCCCGGCCGCCGGCGCCACCAACCCCACCGGCGCCTCCGTCGCCACCATTACCGCCGTTGCCGCCCGCACTGCCCAAAGTCACCGCGTTGGCACCAGAACCACCGGCACCGCCGCTACCGCCAGAGCCCGCAGAGCCGCCGGCCCCACCACCGCCGACCAACCAGCCACCGCGCCCACCGGCCCCGCCGTCACCGGCGTCACCGCCGCCGCTGCCGGCGTCACCGTCCCCGCCCGAAGCACCGGCGCCACCGTGGGCTCCGTCACCACCGTGGCCACCGACACCCCACAGGCCGGCCGCCCCTCCCGTGCCGCCATGGCCACCGCTACCCGCGGCGACGCTCACAATGCCAGCATCGCCAGCACCGCCGACGCCACCGGCACCGCCACCTCCACCGTTGCCGTACACCAGACCGCCGAGGCCACCATCGCCACCGGCCCCGCCGCTGCCGGACCCCGCACCGGTACCGCCGTGGCCTCCGACACCACCGGTGCCAAATAGCCGGGCGTTGCCGCCCTGTCCGCCGGCCCCGCCATCGGTGGTGCCGATACCACCAGCACCACCGACCGCCCCGTTGCCGACCAACCCACTGGCACCACCGGCGCCGCCGGCGCCGCCACTGGCCATGCCCTGCCCTCCGGATCCCCCAATTCCGCCCGGGCCGAACAACACACCGGCATTGCCACCGGCACCGCCCGCACCCCCATCGAGGGCGACTCCGGTGCCACCGACTCCGCCGGCCCCGCCCGCCCCGATCAGCCCGGCCCACCCACCGGCACCGCCGGAACCGCCGTTGAACATGCCTTGCCCGCCGGCGCCGCCGGCGCCGCCGTTGCCGATCAAGCCCGCCGCGCCACCGGCACCGCCGGCCTGGCCCGCCGCACCCGAGCCGCCGCTACCGTCATTGCCCCACAAGATGCCGCCGGCCGCACCGGCCTGCCCGGTCCCTGCGGCCCCGTCAGCGCCATTGCCGATCAGCGGCCGCCCGAACAATGCCTGAGTGGGAGCATTGACCAGGTTCAGCAGGTCTTGCTCGACGTTCTGCAGCGGCAACACGTTGACCAGTTCGGCGGCCGAATAGGCGCCGACGCCGTTGGTCAGCGTCTGCACAAACTGCTCATGAAAGACCGAAAGCTGCGTGCTGATCGCCTGGTACTCCAGCGCGTGCGTACCGAACAACGCCGCGATCACCGCAGATACCTCGTCGGCGCCGGCGGCCAATATGGTCGTGGTCGACCCCGCCGCCGCCACATTGGCCGCGCTGATCGTCGACCCCAACCGCTCCAAATCCGATGCCGCGACCGCCACCATTTCGGGAGCCACACCCACAAAAGACATCTCGCACCTTCCCGCAACCCGCCCCTGGCCAGCGGTCACCGATACGTCCAGGGCTCCGGCGTTGTTGATTAGCAGGCTTGTGAGCTGGGGAATTGTGGATTGAGGAGGTCTAGGCGGCGGTTGGCGGTCAAAGCGGTGATCCGGCAGGCTTCGGCGATGTTGTCGGCGCCGTTGAGGCGGTGCAGATTGATCGCGGTGTTGCGTAGCGTTGCTAGGACCTGTGCGCCGTTTCCGGTATGTGCCCTTTGACGGTCTTCGTCGAAGGTGACGTCGCGTATCCAGTGCAGGCTGTTCTCGATTCCCCAGTGTTGACGCATCCAGGTCATGATCGCGGTAGGGCGGGCGTGCTCGAACGGCAGGCTGCAGATGGCATAGACCACCTCCACGCTGCGCTGGTCGGTGGCGGTGATCAAGCGTTCACGAGTGATCCGGATGATTTGTTTTGCGTAGGGGAAGCCGATTCCTCGTGCAGCGGTGATGATTTGCAGGGTGCGGGTCTCGACACGGCCGTGGCCGCGGGAGTCATCGGTAGCGGCTGCGGGCACCTCGGCCCAGGGCAGCGCGGTGATACGCGCAAGTATTTTGGCTTGGTTGGACTTGACGATCATCAGGTAGTGCGACTTCAAGGTGGCGCAGATCAACTTCGCGGTGACGACCTGGGTATGCATCGCATCCACGGTGACCAGCCACCGCAAGCTACCCGGCAGCAGCGTGAGCAGGGCACGTACGCAGGGAATTTCATTGCTTTTCTCGGCGACAGCGAGTTGACCGAGCACCAATCGGGCACGGTGGGCGAACACCGACACGAGATGCGTGGCTGTCGCTTTGGCGCGTAAAGCACCACGCAGCATCTTGCCGTCCAACGCGATCGGCACCAATCCGCTGGGGTCGCTGCTGGCCACGTGTGCAGTGAAGTAACTGCCCATCCTGGCGTTGAGGTCGGCGGGGTCTAGCCGAGACAAAACAGCGCGGAAGGTCTTCTCACTGGGCCGCCGGAACCGGACCCCTAATTGGGCCAACACATCATCGGGAGCGGTGGCCGCCCATGTGGCAAAACCAGCATAGCCGCGCATCCCCGCGGCAGTGGCCAGAACCGCGATCGCCAACAAAGCCATCAGCGAATACCTCCGACCGCGTGGGTCCCTCGGGTCTGGCACCGAGGCCAACACATCGAAAAACTCCGATCCGATGAGCCCGCTGCGCCCACCAGGACTCCAGCGGTCGAACACCTCTGGAACCGACGACACAGGCAATACTGAAACGGTAGGCACGGGCAACTCCAGACCAACGACGAACAGTAACCAACTCGATCGTTCTCCAGATAGCCCGTGCCTACACTCCGGCCCCAATAGCGCGGCACCAAAGATCATCAACCCAGCTCACAAGCCTGCTAACCAACAACGCCGGAGCCCTGGGGGAATTCCAGTCGGCCAGCCCGGTACTGCACGCCACCTTGCTGACCTACATCAACCAGCAATGCAATGCCGCACGCACCGCAAAGGCCCTCTACATCCACCGCAATACGCTGGTGCACCGGCTCGAGACCGCGCACCGACTCCTGCCCCAGCCGGTCGAGGCGAACATCGTTCACATCGCCGTGGCACTGGAAGTCCTACGGTGGCGCAGCGATCGGGATGGCGATTCCCTTCGGGCCATCACCTAAGCCCGGGCACCGGGACTACTCCTCGTCGAGCTCCGCCAGCACCTCATCGGACACGTCCACGTTGGTCCACACGTTCTGAACGTCGTCACTTTCTTCCAGCGCGTCGACCAGCTTGAAAACCTTGCGGGCCCCGTCGACGTCCACCGGCACGGTCACCGACGATTGAAAGCCCGCCTCGGCCGATTCGTAGTCGATGCCGGCATCCTGCAGCGCGGAGCGTACCGCGACCAGTTCACCCGGTTCGGAGATCACCTCGAAGTTGTCCCCGAGGTCGTTGACGTCCTCGGCGCCGGCTTCCAACACGGCCGCCAGCACGTCGTCTTCGGTCAGACCGTTCTTCTCCAGGGTCACCACGCCCTTGCGGGAAAACAGGTAGGACACCGACCCCGGATCAGCCATGGCGCCGCCATTGCGCGTCATCGCCACCCGCACCTCGCTGGCAGCGCGGTTGCGGTTGTCGGTCAGACACTCGATCAGTACGGCCACACCGTTGGGCGCGTAACCCTCGTACATGATGGTCTGCCAGTCCGCCCCACCGGCCTCTTCACCGGCACCGCGCTTGCGGGCCCGCTCGATGTTCTCGTTGGGCACCGAGCTTTTCTTGGCCTTTTGGATGGCGTCGTAGAGGGTGGGGTTTCCCGCCGGGTCACCGCCACCGACGCGAGCCGCGACCTCGATGTTCTTGATCAGCCGTGCGAACATCTTGCCGCGGCGGGCGTCGATGACGGCCTTCTTGTGCTTGGTGGTGGCCCACTTGGAATGGCCGCTCATCGCCGTCCTATCTCAAATCCTTTGAATGATGGCTAGCCGAGTCTACGTGGACGGCCGATCCGCTGACCCGGCCGGGAGACGCAATGCGGCGGTGGCCGCGCTGTGCCGTCGCCCTGCCCAATCTGGTGCATCCGGAGACACCATCCTCACTCGAAACAGCGCCGTTGGGCCCTCGAACGCGCTAGGTTGAGCTTTCTGGCGGATGTTCGGATTCCGATGGCCCCGTGAGCGGACCGTCTTGGCCGGTCACCGCGATGTATGTGTGAGGCGGCCGATGTCGTACATGTTCGCGGTACCCGACACGGTGGCGGCGGCGGCCGCCGATTTGGCCGGTATCGGCTCGACACTCAACGCGGCCACTGCGGCGACAGCGGCCCCGACCACCGGGGTGCTGGCCGCCGGGGCGGACCAGGTGTCGGCTGCGGTGGCAGCGCTGTTTTCTGGCCATGCCCTGGACTATCAGGCGCTGAGCACCCAGGTGGCGACGTTTCACACACAATTCGTGGAGGCCGTGACCGGTGCCGGCAACGCGTATGCGGCCGCCGAGGCGGCCAATGCCTCGCCGTTGCTGGGCATATCGCAAGACATGCTGAATGCGGTCAATGGACCCACCGAGGCATTGTTGGGGCGACCGCTGATCGGCAACGGCGCTGACGGGACGGCTCCGGAGCAGGCCGGCGGCGACGGCGGTCTGTTGTATGGCAACGGCGGCGCCGGCGGGCCCGGCGGTGCCGGCGGCAATGCCGGGTTGATCGGCAACGGCGGGGCGGGCGGCAGCGGCGCGGCCCTCGGCCTGTTCGGCGGCAGCGACGCGGCCCTCGGCCTGTTCGGCGGCACCGGCGGCAACGGGGGGCTACTGTTCGGCAACGGCGGCACCGGCGGGGCCGCCGGCGACCTGGCCTCCGGGGTCGGACTGCCTGGCGGCGCCGGCGGCCATGCCGGGCTTTTCGGCATCGGCGGCGTCGGTGGCGAAGGCGGGAATTCGGCAACCACCGCGGGCGTCGGGGGTGCCGGCGGAGCCGGCGGCACCGGCGGCACCGGCGGCACCTCGGCAAGTGGTACCGGCGCGACCGGTGGCAGCGGCGGGGCGGGCGGGCTGTTGTTCAGCCCCGGCGGCGCCGGCGGCGACGGTGGAGCCGGCTTCAGCGGTGCCGACGGCGGCGCTGGTGGGAACGGCGGGGCCGGCGGGTTGCTGTTCGGTACCGGCGGTGGCGGCGGCGAAGGCGGTGCCACCAGCCCGTCATCGAGTACCGGCAGCGGTGGCGACGGCGGTATTGGCGGTACCAGCGGGCTGTTCGGCACCGGCGGCACCGGAGGCGCCGGTGGCGCCGCGGCAAACGCCACGGGCGGCAACGGCGGGGCCGGCGGCGGCGGATTGTGGTTCGGCAACGGCGGCGCGGGCGGAATCGGCGGCTTCGATGCCCACGGAGACGGCGGAGACGGCGGAGACGGCGGCAACGCCGGCATCTACGGCGGCAATGGCGGGGCCGGCGGCACCGGCGGCGTCGGGGTTGGTGGAAACCTCTTTACCGGCGGGCAAGGCGGCGCGGGCGGCAACGCCGGCTTGTTGGCCGGCAACGGCGGGGCCGGCGGTAACGGCGGTGTCCGATTCAGCGGAAACGCCGGTGCCGGCGGGGCCGGCGGCACCGGCGGCGACGCCGGGATGTTCGGCAACGGCGGTGCCGGTGGGGCCGGCGGCGACCGAGTCGCCGGCTCCCAAGGTAACGGTGGCGACGGCGGCGACGGCGCCCACGGCGGCACGTACTTCGGGTCCGGCGGCGCCGGCGGCCACGGCGGCTACGACGATTCGGGCAGCGGTGGCCAAGGCGGTCATGGCGGGGACGGCGGCGCGGCCGGGACGATCGGTAACGGCGGTGACGGCGGCACCGGAGGCGACGCCCTGGTCAGCGGCGGCACCGGCGACGACGGCGGTGACGGCGGCGACGCTCGGGAAATCGGTAACGGCGGTAACGGCGGCAACGCCGGGGCCGGCGCTACCGCGGGCAACGAAGGCACCGGCGGCACCGGCGGACAATTGATCGGCGTGAGTGGGACCGACGGGTCGACGTAGCCGGCGGTTGGGGCCGAACTTGTTGGCTAGGCCTTGCCGTTGACGATATCGACGAACAACCGATGGATGCTGCGGTCGCCGGTCACCTCCGGGTGAAACGCGGTTGCCAGCACCGAACCCTCCCGAACCGCGACGATATGGTCGCCGGCCCGGGCCAGCACCGTCACCCCAGCACCCACGCGCTCGACCCAGGGCGCCCGGATAAACACCGCGCGCACCGGATGATCAAGACCCGTGAACGCGATATCGCCTTCAAAAGAGTCGACTTGGCGCCCGAAAGCGTTGCGCCGCACCGTCATATCGATCCCGCGCAGTGGCAGCGCCTGGCGTCCTCGGACACCGGCGTCCAGGATCTCGCTGGCCAGCATGATCATGCCCGCGCACGCGCCATAGGCCGGAAGCCCGGCAGCCAATCGGGCACGCAACGGCTCGAGCAGATCGAACCCGCACAGCAGGTGGCTGATGGTGGTGGATTCGCCACCCGGAATCACCAATCCATCCACCGCGTCGAGTTCGCTGCGGCGGCGCACGGTCATCGGCTCGGCGCCGGCTTCGCCCAGCGCCGCCAGGTGCTCGCGGGTATCGCCCTGCAGCGCCAGCACCCCAACCCTCGGAATACTCACAACCCGCTCACTTTTCGCCCGGCTGATATCCGCTTGGGTAGCGGGTCAGCCCTTCCTGCATGACCGCGGCCACCAACTCGCCTCCCTGGGTGAAGATCTTGCCGTGCGTAAGTGCGCGACCCCCGCCTGCCGACGGCGATGACTGGTCGTAGAGCAGCCACTCGTCGGCCCGAAACCCCCGCATGAACCACATCGCGTGGTCCAGGGACGCCACCTGCAGATGCTCACGCTCCGCCAGGTGGGTGACCTGCGCCGAACCCAGCAGGGTCAGATCGCTCATGTAGGCCAAGGCACAGATGTGCAGCACCGGGTCATCGGGCAGCGGGTCGCGATGGCGAAACCACACCTGCTGCTGGGATGCCTTACCCGGTAGCGGCGCGAGCAGGTCCCGCGGCACGATGCGC
Source organism: Mycobacterium ulcerans subsp. shinshuense (assembly GCF_002355775.1). Classification (NCBI taxonomy): domain Bacteria; kingdom Bacillati; phylum Actinomycetota; class Actinomycetes; order Mycobacteriales; family Mycobacteriaceae; genus Mycobacterium; species Mycobacterium ulcerans. The sequence goes on from NZ_AP017624.1 coordinate 3,563,008, forward strand.
ACATCCCACTCCTCGAACTGCCGGAACCCGGCGTCGTCGAAGACCCGCACCGACCTCAATCCGGGTAGATCGTCGGGCGGTGGCGCCGCCGGCATCGCGTCCTGGTGGCTGATGCCGTTCTGCGCGGTCTGAAACGAAGCCCCCATGCTGAAGATGACCTCGCCGTGCTGAACGGCGTTGACCCGCCTGGTCACAAACGATCCGCCATCGCGAGTGCGCTCGACCAGAAAAACCGTGGGCTCCTGGGCGTCCCCGGAGCGCAGAAAGTACCCGTGCAACGAGTGGACCTGATAGCGCGGGTCGACCGTGCGCACCGCCGACACCAGTGACTGCCCGGCCACATGGCCGCCGAATGTGCGCTGCAGAAAGCCTGATTCCGGGCTGAAGACACTACCGCGATAGATGTTGACCTCGAGTTGCTCGAGATCAAGAATCTCCTCGATTGCCACGAAAGATTCTTACCACCCGCGCTGCGCCAGGCGATGCGGCTGCGCGATCTCCTCCACGTTGATGCCCACCATTGCCTCGCCCAGCCCGCGTGACACCTTGGCCAGCACGTCGGGGTCGTCGTAGAACGTGGTGGCCTTGACGATCGCGGCGGCCCGGTGTTCCGGGGCGCCGGACTTGAAGATGCCCGAGCCCACGAAGACGCCTTCGGCGCCCAGCTGCATCATCATCGCGGCATCGGCAGGAGTGGCGATACCGCCGGCCGTGAACAGGGTGACCGGCAACTTGCCCGCCCTGGCCACCTCCACGACCAGTTCGTAGGGTGCCTGCAATTCCTTTGCCGCGACGAACAACTCGTCCTCGGACATCGACGTCAGCCGGCGAATCTCGCCGGCGATGGAGCGCATGTGCGTCGTCGCGTTGGAAACGTCACCGGTGCCGGCCTCACCCTTGGAGCGGATCATCGCCGCCCCCTCGCCGATGCGCCGCAGCGCCTCACCCAGATTCGTCGCCCCGCACACGAACGGCACGGTGAACTTCCACTTGTCGATGTGGTGGGTGTAGTCCGCGGGCGTGAGGACCTCGGATTCGTCGATGTAGTCCACCCCGAGGCTTTGCAGGATCTGCGCCTCGACGAAATGTCCGATACGCGCTTTAGCCATTACCGGAATGGTGACCGCCTCGATGATGCCCTCGATCATGTCGGGGTCGCTCATCCTCGACACCCCGCCCTGGGCGCGGATGTCGGCGGGCACCCGCTCTAGGGCCATGACCGCGACGGCGCCGGCCCCTTCAGCGATGCGTGCCTGCTCGGGGGTGACGACGTCCATGATGACGCCGCCCTTGAGCATCTCGGCCATGCCACGCTTGACCCTCGCCGTTCCGGTCTGGCTTGAACCCGACTGAGCCTGCTTGGACGATGCCGGATCTGGCCGGTCCCCACTGGGCTGGGTAGCGCTGTCCACTGTCTTTCTCCTTCAACTGTTGGAGTCTTACTTTAATGGGAACCACAAGCAAGTTTGCGGGACCGCAGTCCCGCCCGATATTCGGACTAGCGAATCGACCGGGGAACATATGCGGTGCGGACGGTCTGGTCGCCTCCCGCGCCGCCGCAAGCGGCGTCGACAATGCGATTGGCCTCGGCCAATAGCTCCCCGAGTTGGCGCGGGTAGACCTGCTCACCGGAGGCGTTGAGCGCGGCGATGTCGCTGGCATCACACCAGCGGGCCCCGTGAACATAACGCCGTTCCAGCTCGGTCCGGCCGTCCAGGGACGGCTCGAACCGACTGGTGCGGTGCACCAGATAGAACTCCTCGCTGTCGAGCTTGGAACCGTTGAACTCAAAGACCTCGTTACGTCGCCAGATGGGTCCCACCAGGTCGGCGGGGTCGACCCGCAAACCCGTCTCTTCGGCGAGCTCACGCGCCGCGGCCTGGGCCAGCCGCTCCCCCTTGCCCACCTCGCCGCCCACGGTGAACCACCACCGAGGCGCGCCGCCCTCGTCGAACGCCGCGGCGGCCGGGTCCGAACCGCATAGCAGCAGCACCGCGCCGCGGTCATCGAGCAGCACCACCCGCGCCGAGGTACGCCGGCCGATATCGCCGTCGTCGCTGTGCGCCTGCGCCTGCGGCCGCTCGGCGATCTCGAAATAGGCCGGCAGCGGAGCTCGCCCACCAAGACGGAAGGCGCGCACCATGCGCCGCTCGGCCAGCACCAGGGTGTCGCGCACGGCGTCGTTGTGGAATCTGCGGGCCAGCAATACCCGGGCCTCGGCATCGGCGAGTTCGGCCACCAGCGCCGACGGCAACGACGCCGGATCAACCATCGCCAGCGCGGCGGACAGTTCGTTTTCCGCATTCTCTCGTTCGTGTCGCGGCGCCTGCTCGGCGGCGTCGGCCAGCCGCGCCAACCGGCTGCCCTGGGGCGCGCCGCCGTAGGCATCGATCGCGACGGCGCGCGCCACCACGGCCCGGCGCGCCAGAGCACCGTCGAGCGCCTGCCAGGACAAGTCGTAGCGCACGTGCAATCGATCCAGCCGGTTGGCGCGCTGGTATCCCCAGGCCCCGAACACGACCAGCACGACGAGCAGCACGATGCCGGCGACAACCAACCACGTCATCAGCTGGCCACCTGCACCTTGACCCCGGCCCCGGCGACGGTCTCGTAGACCCGCATGATCTGGCTGGCCACCACCGACCAGTCGTAGCGGCGGACCGCTTCGGTGCCCGCCGCCACATAGCGCTCTCGCAGCTCCTGGCTATCAAGCACCTCGATCAGCGCGGCCGCCAGCGCGTCGCTGTCATCGACTGGAACCAGGCGCCCGATCTCGCCATCGCGCAGTACGCGCCGGAAGGCATCCAAGTCGCTGGCCACCACCGGGGTGCCGGCGGCCATGGCCTCAACCAGCACGATGCCAAAGCTCTCGCCGCCGGTATTGGGTGCGCAGTAGACGTCCGCACTGCGCATCGCCGATGCCTTGCCCGCGTCGTCGACCTGGCCGAGAAAACGCATGTGCTCGGTCAGCTCACCCGCCTCATCGCGTAGTTCGTCTTCGTCACCGCGGCCCACGATCAGCAGCTGCACGTCGCTGAAGCGCTCCACCAACTTGGGCAGCGCCTCGAGCAGGACACTCATCCCCTTGCGGGGCTCGTCGTATCGGCCCAAGAACAGCACCGTCTTGCCGGGGCGGGGGTATCCGTCCAGACACGACGAGGACGCGAAAGAACCGACGTCGACACCGTTGGGAATTTCGACCGCGTCCGAGCCGAGCGCCTCCATCTGCCAACGCCTGGCCAGATCGGACACCGCGATGCGACCGACGATCTTCTCGTGCATGGGCCGCAAGATGCTCTGGAAGACGGTCAACGTCAGCGACTTGGTGGTCGAGGTGTGAAACGTTGCCACGATGGGGCCCTCGGCAATGTTGAGGGCCAGCATCGACAGACTCGGCGCGTTGGGCTCGTGCAGGTGCAGGACGTCGAAATCGCCCTCGCAAAGCCACTTTTTGACCTTGCGATGGGTCGCGGGGCCGAAGCGCAGCCGCGCCACCGACCCGTTGTAGGGAATGGGAACGGCCTTGCCGCCGGAGACGACATAGTCCGGCAGGGCCGCGTGCGGCGACGCCGGTGCCAGCACGCTGACCTCATGCCCACGGGCCCGCATCACCTCGGCGAGCTGTAAGACGTGTGACTGCACCCCACCCGCCACGTCGAACGAGTAGGGACACACCATTCCGATCCGCATCAGGGCTCCCGCAGCCGCGCGCGGCGGGCATCGGACAAGTCGGCCAACCATTGTGGCTGAAACATGTGCCAATCCTCGGGATGGTCCGCGATGTTGGCTGCGAACCTATCGGCGAGCGCCTGGGTGATCGCTTCCACATCATCGCTGCTGCAATCCAGAGCCGGATAGACCTGAAAACCCCAGCCCTTGGGCTCAAACCAGCAGTGGGTCGGCAGCAGGGCGGCTCCCGTTTGGATCGCGAGTTTGGCCGGGCCCGCCGGCATCCGGGTGGGCTCGCCAAAGAAATCGACTTCAACACCGGTGCGGGTCAGATCACGCTCAGCCATCAGGCATACCACCCGGTTGTCCCGCAGTCGCTCACATAGCACCTCGAAGGGCGGCTCCGCACCGCCCGACAACGGAAGTACTTCGAAGCCAAGGGTTTCCCGATAGTCGATGAATCGCCGGTACGACGACTCGGGCTTGAGCCGCTCGGCGACGGTAGTGAAGGTGCCGTGCCGCTGCGCCAGCCACACCCCGGCCATGTCCCAGTTGCCGCTGTGTGGCAATGCCAGCACCACACCGCGTCCCGCGGCCAGCCCGGCATTGAGGTGATCTTTGCCCCCGATGGAACTGTCAATCTGGGCGGCGACCTTACGCAGGTTCATCGACGGAAGCCGAAACGCCTCCCGCCAGTAGCGGGCGTAGGACTCCAGCGACGCGCGCATCAGGGAGTCCGGGACCGCGCCGGCCCGCACCCCGGTTACCCGGGCCAGGTTCTTGCGAAGTTGCTCGGGCCCGCCGTGGCGGGCCGCGTAGTGCGCCCCGGCGTCGAAGGCGTTGCGCGCGGCGAACTCGGGCAGCGCCCGCACCATCCGCCATCCCGCCGCATACGCCAAGTCCGTCGCGTTGCCGACCAGGAGCTGCCGCGGAGCCCTGACCCATCGCAGGCCGGCCGGGGTGGAGATCACCGCTGGGTCTTTCCGGGGTCACCCGACCTCGGATGGCCCTGCGCGTCGTCGTCGCGCACCGGCGCACTGGGAACCAGCAGATCGGTGGCCCCCGGTGAGGTCCACACGGTGTACAACCGTTGTCCGCAGGTGATCACGCTGGTCACCGCCAGCAGCCACATCGCCACCGGCAGCGCCGGCGGCCAGGCGATGAACGGAAAATCGGACACCCCCGCACCGGCCAGCACGATGATCAGCCGCTCCGGTCGTTCAATGATGCCGCCGTCACCACGCAACCCGCTGGCTTCCGCCCGGGCCTTGATGTAGGAGATCACTTGCGAGGTGACCAGGCAGATCAACGTCGCCACCACCAGCAATCGGTCTCGCATGCCGAACGCGACCCACCACAGCAGCCCACTGAACACCGCGCCGTCGCTGATGCGATCGCAGGCCGCATCCAGCACCGCGTCAAATCGGGTGCCGCCGCCCCGTTCCCGTGCCATGGCTCCGTCGAGCATGTCGAAGAGCACGAAGAACCAGACCACGCACGCGCCGGGAAACAGCTTGCCCATCGGAAAAAGTACGAGCGCGCCGGCCACCGAAGCGGTGGTGCCGATGATGGTGACGGCATCGGGGGTCAGACCGATCCGGAGCAAGCCCCTGGCCAGCGGATTGGTGACCCGCGCAAATGCCGCCCGGGACAAGAAGGGCGCCTTGCTCATCGTTGCCTCATGATTGCCGAGCCCATTCGGTCGCCAGCAGCCGCCGGGTGTCGCGCAGCAACTGTGGGATGACCTTGGATCCGCCGATGATGGTGATGAAGTTCGCGTCCCCGCCCCAGCGCGGAACAACGTGCACATGCAGGTGCTCGGCCAGCGATCCGCCCGCCGATGTCCCCAGGTTCATGCCGACGTTGAAGCCGTGTGGCCGCGAGACGTTCTTGACGACGTGAATCGCTTTCTGGGTGAACGCCATCAGCTCGCCGCTCTCCGGCTCGGTGAGGTCTTCGAGCTCCGATACCCGCCGATACGGCACCACCATCAGGTGGCCGGGGTTGTAGGGGTACAGGTTGAGCACGGCGTAGACCAACTCGCCGCGGGCAACCACCAGACCTTCTTCATCAGACAGCCGCGGGATCTCGGTGAACGGCTGCGAGCGCGCGGAGTCCTCCCGCTTGAGCGGAGCCTCGGCGAGGTAGTTCATCCGGTACGGCGTCCAGAGCCGCTCCAGGTGGTCGCGCTCGCCGACGCCACGGTCCAGGATGGTGCTGTCCTGCGGCTGCGCGCTTTCCTCGTTAGTCACCGTTACTCACCGCTATCCACCTTGACCAGTTCAGCTGTGGGAGTGGCGTTTTCGCGCCGGGATATCCAGTCCACGATCGCAGCTACCGCAGCCTCGCGTGGCACGCCGTTGATCTGCGTGCGGTCGCCGAACCGGAAGCTCACCGCGTCGGCCTGCACATCGCGGTCGCCGGCCAGCAGCATGAACGACACCTTCTGGTTGGTGTGGTGCACGATCTTCTTGGCCATGCGGTCATCGCTGGTGTCCACCTCGACCCGCACCCCATGTGACTTCAACTGTGCGGCAACCTGTTCCAGGTAGGCGATGTGTTCGTCGGCAACCGGGATGCCGACCGCCTGAACGGGCGCCAGCCACGCCGGGAAGGCACCCGCGTAGTGCTCGGTGAGGATGCCGAAAAACCGCTCTATCGACCCGAACAGGGCACGGTGGATCATGACCGGGCGCTGGCGAGTCCCGTCGGCGGCGGTGTATTCGAGCCCGAATCGCTCCGGGAAGTTGAAGTCGAGCTGGATGGTCGACACCTGCCAGGTACGGCCCAGGGCGTCCTTGACCTGCACCGAGATCTTGGGCCCGTAGAAAGCCGCGCCACCGGGATCGGGTACCAGCTCCAGACCCGATTCCGCGCCCACCTCGGCGAGCACGTTGGTGGCTTCCTCCCAGACCTCATCGGAGCCGACGAACTTGTCCGGATCCTTGGTGGACAGTTCCAGATAGAAGTCGGTCAGTCCGTAGTCGCTGAGCAGATCGAGCACGAACCGCAGCAGCGAACGCAGCTCGTCACGCATCTGTTCGCGGGTGCAGAAGATATGCGCGTCGTCCATGGTCAATCCGCGCACCCGGGTCAGCCCATGCACCACACCGGACTTCTCGTAGCGGTAGACGGTGCCGAACTCGAAGAGCCGCAGCGGTAGTTCGCGATAGGACCTACCGCGCGCCCGGAAGATCAAGCAATGCATCGGGCAGTTCATCGGCTTGAGGTAATAGCCCTGGCCGGGTTTGCGCACCGTACCGTCCGCGTTGTACTCCGCGTCGATCTGCATCGGCGGGAACATGCCGTCGGCGTACCAGTCCAAGTGCCCCGAGGTGTGAAACAGCTGGGCCTTGGTGATGTGCGGACTGTTGACGAACTGGTAGCCGGCTTCGGTGTGCTTGCGACGCGAATAGTCCTCGAGCTCGCGCCGCACAATCCCACCCTTGGGATGGAAAACAGCCAGGCCAGAGCCTATTTCGTCGGGGAAACTGAACAGATCCAGCTCCACACCGAGCTTGCGATGGTCGCGGCGCTGTGCCTTTTCGATGAGCTCGATGTGCGTATCAAGCGCTTCTTGCGACTCCCATGCCGTCCCGTAGATCCGCTGCAGGCTGGCGTTCTTCTGGTCGCCCCGCCAGTAGGCCGCCGAGCTTCTGGTCAGTTTGAACGCCGGGATGTGCTTGGTAGTCGGGATGTGCGGTCCGCGGCACAGGTCACCCCAGACCCGTTCGCGGGTGCGGGGATTCAGGTTGTCGTAGGCGGTGAGCTCATCGCCACCGACCTCCATGACATCGGGATCCCCGGGCTTGTCATCGACGAGTTCGAGCTTGTAGGGCTCGTTGGCCAACTCCTCGCGCGCCTGATCCTTGGATTCGAAGACCCTGCGGTCGAAGAGCTGCCCTTCCTTGACGATCTGGCGCATCCGCTTCTCCAGCGCCTGAAGATCATCAGGGGTGAACGGCTCGAGCACTTCGAAGTCGTAGTAGAAGCCGTCGGTGATGGGCGGTCCGATACCCAGTTTGGCTTGCGGGAAGAGGTCTTGAACCGCTTGGGCCAGCACATGCGCGGTCGAGTGCCGGATAACGCTGCGACCGTCGTCGGTATTGGCCGCGATCGGGGTGACCTCCGCGTCAGCGTCGGGCACCCAGCTCAGGTCGCGCAGCTTGCCTTCGGCGTCTCGCACCACGACGATCGCGTCCGGCGCGCCGCGTCTGGGCAGCCCCGCCTCACCGATTGCGGCGGCCGCCGTGGTCCCGGCAGGAACCCGGATCGGCTGCCGCGGGTCACCGCCGTCGGCTCCTGGGGTGGGTTGTGCGGGGACGCTCATCGGGGTGGTCTCCAAGGTTCGCGAGTGAATGGGCATGTCGAATCGAACGCGACCATGCTATCGGGGCGGAGCTGGTCGAACCCAAGCCGCGTGCTAGGTCCGCGTCGGCGCCTTGGCCGAAACCGGCTCAAGGCTGGCCGGGCTTGAGCCGCACAAACAACGCATCCGCCTCGGTCAGCAGGGTCTGGCCATCGCGCAACCGGCCGGACACGAAGATCTTGCGCCCGTCCACCCGGTCCACTCCGGCGTCGATTTGCAGCTCCTTTTCGATGGGCACGATGTTGCGATAGTCGATCTTGAGGTAGGCGGTGCGCTGGCGCCGACTGCCGGTGAGCACCGACGCCGTCAAGCCCAGGAGCGTGTCGAACAACATGCCCAACGCACCACCATGGACCGCGCCATTGCGTCCGAGGTGGAACCGGGCGAAGCGGGCCCAGCCACCGATCCGGCCGTCTTGCGTCTTGCGCGCCGACATCGGGATGGTCGTGACGTTGCCCCGCATCGGCAAGTCCATTCGGCGCCGCGATGGTGACTCCCATTCGTCGGCGTCGAATGGCGCAAGCAGTATGGAGACCCGTTCGAGCAGGTCGGCGGCCTGGGTGATCACCTCGTCAGGCGCGTCGGCGGCACGCGCGTGGTCCTGCACCTTGCGCACCGCATCAATGAACCTGCCGTAGTCCGGTCCGCCCTTGTCGGTTGGCTGCGGCGGATTGAAGCCGCCGCCAGGGTGTTGCGACTGTTCGCGGGTCACCCAACCACCGTATTGCCTGCCGCCAGCCAAATGGGCGACACCGCGGCTGAGACTGGCTAGCCGGGCTCACGGGTCGCCGCCCGCCCCTACCCGCCGTGGGCGGCGCCGGCCACCGACAATGCTTCGAACTCCTGGTCAGAGAGCACAATCTCGGCAGCGGCGACGTTCTCCTGCAGGTGCGCTACCCGCGAGGTGCCGGGAATCGGCAGCATCACCGGCGACCGCTTGAGTAGCCACGCCAGGGCGAGCTGCGACGGCGTCGCGTGATGATCGTCGGCGATCTTGCGCAACGGACCGTCCGGCGCCGCCAGCGGGCCCGAGGCCAGCGGGAACCATGGGATGAATGCGATCCCCTGGCTGGTGGCCGCCTCCAGCAATGGTTCGGCGCCACGCGCGGCCAGGTTGTACATGTTCTGTACCGACACGATCTCGGTGATCTGTTGGGCCGCCTCGAGTTGGTCGACGTCGATCTCGGACAGCCCGATGTGGCGGATCTTGCCTTCGTTCTTCAGGGCGAGCAGCTCGCCCACCTGGTCGGCCAGTGGATAGTTGCGATCGATGCGGTGCAGCTGGAACAGGTCGATGGTGTCCACGCCCAGAGGCCGCAGGCTCATCTCGCATTCCTGGCGCAGATAGCTCGGATTGCCCAGCGGCACCCACACGCCTGGGCCGGTACGCAGCAGCCCGGCCTTGGTGGCGATTACCAGCCCGGTGTGGGGGTGCAACGCCTCGTGAATGATCTCCTCGGACACGTAGGGGCCGTAAGAGTCGGCGGTGTCGATGAAGTTGACGCCCAGTTCGGCGGCCCGGCGCAGCACCCGTACGGCTTCGGCACGGTCGGCGGGCGGGCCCCAGACGCCGTCGCCGGTAAGGCGCATCGCGCCGAACCCGAGCCGGTTGACGGTCAGATCGCCACCCAGGGTCAACGTTGCGGATGCTGCGGCCATGGCTTTCGCGCTGTGAGCACTCATTTTTCCGACCGTACGCCACGGGGCACACCCGATCCGGCGTGGCAAGCTGGGGGGTGTGGACCTTCGCGCGCTTTCCGGGCAACAACTGACCTACCCGGAAGTGGGCGCCACCGCGGCCGGACAGTTGCCCCCGGGATACGCCCACCTCAGTGTGTCCGACCAGATCGGCACCGGCCGGAAGCGTTTTGAGGAGGCCGCCCACGCGGTGATGCATTGGGGCATGCAGCGTGGCGCCGGGCTGGCGGTGCGGGCCACCTCGGATACGGTCGCTGTTTCGACGGTGGCGGTGATCCAGATGATGGGTGTGTTGCGCGCGCCGTGCCGCGTGGTCTACGTCATCGACGAACCCGATATCCGCGGATTTGCCTATGGCACGCTGCCGGGGCACCCGGAATGCGGCGAGGAACGGTTTGCCATTCGCTACGACCCGGACACTTCCGGGGTTTTTGCGGAGGTGTCGTCGTTCTCCCGGCCGGCGACCTGGTGGAGCAAGGCCGGTGGCCCGTTTGTGGCACTGACTCAACGCATCATCGCCAAGCGCTACTTGCGCGGGGTGTAGGCGGCGTCAGCCGAGCCGGCGACAACGCGCGGTCACGCCCATCGCGCCAACAGCTCCCGCGCACCCGAGCACATCTGCTCGATCACCTCGCCGGCCGGCGCGCCGTCGGGGATCATCCCAACTCCCTGGCCCGCGTCGACCGGCGCCACCCGCAGGTCTTCGGCCGCGCTGGCAGCGGCCAGCTCGGCACGAGCATCCGCATCGGCGGCCAGTGCCGTCTCATTGCCGTTCCAGCGCGCGACGAAGTCGTTGGTCAACACCCGCGATGGGAACCGCTGAGGCCAGGGCAGGCCGTCGGCGACGTCGAAGACCCGGGTAGTGCTGGTGTCGGTTTCGCGCGCCGCGATCAGAGCCTGACGGCTCGGCTCCCCCGTCAGCGCCTCGGGGCACGCCGCCAGACGCGTGCCTACCCAGGCCCCCGCGGCACCGGCGGCCAGCACCGCGGCCAGGCTTCGGGGCGAGGCGATGCCGCCGCCGGCCAATACCGGCACCGAGACCGCGGCCAGGACCGCGTCGAGCAACGGCAGCGTTCCCAGCCGCACCTCGCCATGGCCACCCCCCTCGGCTCCGCGCGCCACCACGATGTCCACCCCCGCATCGGCGGCACGCCGGGCCCCCACAGCGTCGTAAACCTGTGTGACGGTGTGGATTCCGGCGTCACGGGCCGGGCCGACCCATGACCAGTCGGTGCCGAAACTGACCGACAACAGGGCGGGCCCGGCGGCAAGCGCATCCTCGAGCAGCCCCGCCTCACTGCGCATCACCCAGTCCACCAGCCCGATCCCGAACCTGCCGCTGACCTGCCGCAATTGTTCGGCCAAGGCAGCCCGGGTGGCCCGGCTTCCCATGCCGATCATGCCCAGTCCACCGGCCGCGGTGACAGCGGCGGCGAGCCGGCCACCGGCGACTCCGCCCATTGGGGCGTTGACGATGGGAACCCGCAGGCCGAAGCCCCGTGACCAGCCGGTAGCGAGCACCCCTAGTGGGCGCCGGGCTGGGACTTGAGCACGGTCAACACCACCACCGAATCCTCGATGACGTGCAACGCGTGCCGCTGCGGCGGAATCGCGACATAGTCGCCCGTCTTGCCGTCCCAGGCGTCATCGCCGGTGGTGAGGCGCACATGTCCCTGTAGCACCTGCAGGGTCGCCTCACCCGGGCTGTCGTGTTCGCCGAGATTGTGGTCGGCCAGCAGTGCCAGCACGGTCTGGCGCAATTCGTGGGCGTGTCCGCCGTGGATCGTGTGGGCGGCCCGTCCGCTGTGTGACTGTTTTGCCTCGGCCAGCTTTTCGGAGGCGAGCGCGGTCAGCGAAAGCGATTCCATCGGTGAGTCCTTTCAGCCGTTCAGTAGCAGTATTCCCGCAACGATCAAGGCGGCCACCTTGACCACTTCCAAACCGACGTACACGTAGTGCGCACGGGAGCGGGGCGCATCCAACCCGGCCAGCACCTGATCGGACCGGCGGGTCAGACGGGGACGCACCGCGAGCAACTGCACCGCTAGCGCTGCGACCACGACACCGAACGCCACGATAATCCGCAGCGGCGCCGGGCCCGACACCGCTATTGCCGCCAGGACCAGCGCGAAGACGACCTCAACGATATTGAGCGCGCGGAAGACCAACCGGCCGATGCCAAGCCCGATCTGCAGCGTCACGTGCGGCGCCCGGAACTTCAGCGGAGCTTCCAGAAACGAGATGGCCAGCACCATGCCGAGCCATATGAAGGTGACGGCGATTTGGGTCGCCGCTGCGGTGCTCAACTGAGGGCTCCTTCCGGCGAAAGGTGGGCCAAGCAAAGATCCGGTTCGACAAACGGGTCGAGCCGTTCGACGGTGACGGGCGCCCCCCAACTTTCCAGCGCCCCGCGCATGAGGCCCAAGTGAATTGGACACACCACGCCCGACCGGTTCTCGGCAAGTTCCAGAAACGGGCAGTGTCGCAGGGCAACCTGTTGCTGGCCGTCGGAGACTCGGCGCTCGGGAGCGAACCCGAGTCCGTCGAGGACGCCGACCAAGTGATCGATCGATTTCTCGACGCTGTGCGCGGTCGTCGGGGCTTGCAGACGTTCGCCCCAGGCGCGGCCGGCGGCCAGCGCCTTGTCAACCGAATCGCTCTCGGCGGCAAGGCCGTTGCTGAGGATCTCGGCGAGGAGCTGGTAGTGGCGAGCGCCACCGCGGTCCATCTGCTGGACCGCCCGGAACATCAGCGGCGGGCGTCCGGGGCCGCGACGGCTGGGCTGCACGCGCTCCACCTGACCGTCATCGACCAAGCCGTCGAGGTGGAAGCGCACGGTGTTGGGGTGCACTCCCAGGTGCTCGGCGATCGCGACAATGCTCAGCGGATGGCCGAGGGCGCGCAATACCCGCAGCACCGCGCGGCGACGCCCCGCCGGATCCCCGCCCATTCTGGCGATCCGACCCTCTCCCATTTAAGAATCTTAATCATCTGCGGCTTGAGGATGACCCGCCACGAGTGGCGTATCAACACCCAGTCGGCCAATCTTGGCAGCCCCGCCCGGCGAACCCAGCGGCCCGTCCCGGCCGGGCAGGGTTTCGGTGAAAAACGCCACATTGTCGGCGAGATGCGGGTGCAGCTCCTGCGGCAGGTCGTCCTCGTAGTAGATCGCCTCGACCGGACACACGGGCTCGCAGGCGCCACAGTCCACGCATTCGTCGGGGTGGATGTACAGCGAGCGCCCACCCTCGTATATGCAATCGACCGGACACTCCTCCACACAGGCCCGATCCGTCACATCGATGCAGGGTTTTCCGATCACATACGTCATGGTTCCGGAGTTTATACAACATGATTTGTAAAAACTAGCGAGGCGGCAAAAGTTCTGTCCGACAACGCACTTGACGTCCGGATCGGCGCAGTGACGGCGCGCCACCTCAACCGCTACGATTAAAAGCCCTGGGCCCAGTCTCCACGACACGGAGTGGAAAGGATTGCATGGGACGCTCACGTCACATCGCGCACTGGGACCCCGAGGATGTCCAGGCGTGGGAAGCCGGCAACAAGGCCATCGCCCGGCGCAATCTCGTCTTCTCCATCGCCACCATGCATGTCGGTTTCTCGATCTGGACCCTTTGGTCGGTAATGGTGCTGTTCATGCCGCAGTCCGTCTACGGCATCTCGGCCGCAGACAAGTTGCTGCTGGGCGCCACCGCGACGCTGGTTGGCGGCTGCGTGCGGATCCCCTACGTGATGGCCACCGCCCGATTCGGTGGCCGCAACTGGGCGACGTTCTCGTCGTTGGTACTGCTGGTGCCCACCGTCGGAGCAATCGTGCTGCTGGCCAACCCCGGACTGCCGCTGTGGCCATACCTGGTCTGTGCCGCCCTGAGCGGCCTGGGCGGCGGCAACTACTCCGCATCGCTGGCCAACGTCGAAGCCTTCTACCCACAACGGCTCAAGGGCGTAGCTCTAGGCCTCACCGGAGGGATCGGCAATCTGGGGGTGGCCGCCATCCAGGCGGTCGGCCTGTTGGTGCTGGCGACCGCGGGCCATGAAGCTCCATATTGGGTGTGCGCCGTCTACCTGGTGCTGATCGCCATCGCCGGCCTCGGCGCGGCCCTGTTCATGGACAACTTGACCCACGTGATCGAGGTCGGGCACGTGCGATCCGTTCTCGCGGTGCCCGATACCTGGAGCGTCTCGTTTCTCTACATGTGCGCCTCCGGCTCGTTCATCGGCTCCGCCTTCGTCTTCGGTCAGGTGCTGCAGTTCAACCTGCTGGCCGGCGGGCAGAGCACCGCACAGGCGTCGCTGCACGCCGCCGAGATCGCCTTCGTCGGTCCGCTGCTGGGGTCGCTGGCGCGCATAGTCGGCGGCAAATTGGGCGACCGCTTCGGTGGCGGCCGCGTCACCCTGGGGGTCTTCGTCGCCATGATCCTCAGTGCCGTACTGCTGGTCGCAGTCAGCACACACGCCGACCTCAACCACGGCGCCGGCGGGCGCATGACAGCTGCGACGCTGATCGGCTATGTGAGCGGCTTCATCGCGTTGTTCATCTTCTGCGGGATGGGCAAGGGAACCGTGTTCAAGCTGATCCCGTCGATATTCGCGGAGCGTAGTCAGCACCTGGACATCAGCGATATGCAACGCCGCCAATGGGCACGCATCATGTCGGGGGCACTGATCGGGTTCGCCGGCTCGGTGGGCGCACTGGGCGGCGTTGGGATCAACCTGGCTCTGCGCCAGTCATATGTGCACAGCGGCACCGCGACGCCGGCCTTCTGGGCGTTCCTGGTGTGTTACCTCTGCGCGGCCGCGCTGACCTGGGCACGGTACGTGCGCCCACGCAGCCCGGTTGCCTCGGCGCCCCGCAAACCCAACGAGGATCCGCAGCTCTCCGGTGCTGCTGCCTAGGCGCACGGTGGATACCTCGGCATGCATACTGGACCCGACCTGCAGGTCTTGATCCGCGCTGTCCGGGATCGGCCGGCCGAGTAACAAGGAGGGCATCATCGACCCGTATTCCGCCTCCGCGCTCTGGCATTGCACCGCCCATCCACGGCGCCCGCTGGTTGTGGGCCTACCGACCCGACCCACCGCCTGATGGCCGGCACTCAGGGCGAATCCGGACAGCCCCTCCCGCTGTCGAATCGCAGCGACGACCATCTGCAGGGGCACTGGCTGCTGGCGCGGCTGGGCAAACGGGTACTGCGCCCCGGCGGTGTCGAACTCACCCGCACCCTGCTGGCCCGCGCCGACGTCAACCATGCCGACGTGCTCGAACTGGCGCCCGGCCTGGGCCGCACCGCGAGCGAGATCCTGGCCCGCCATCCGCGGTCCTACGTCGGAGCCGAAGCCGATCCCGATGCGGCGAACCTGGTGCGCACAATTGTGGCCGGGCACGGTGACGTGCGAGTCGCCGACGCGGCCGACACCGGATTGCCGGACTCCAGCGCTGATGTCGTCATCGGCGAGGCGATGCTGACCATGCAGGGCGATGCGGCCAAACACGCAATCGTCGCCGAGGCGGCGCGGGTGCTTCGCCCCCACGGGCGCTACGCCATCCACGAGCTGGCGCTGACGCCCGACGACGTGCCCGAAGAAATCAGCACCGAGGTCCGCCAGGCGCTGGCCCGGTCCATCAAAGTCAACGCCCGGCCGTTGACGGTGGCCGAATGGTCCCAGCTACTGGCCGGACACGGGCTGGTCGTCAGCCACGTGGCAACCGCGCCGATGGCGCTGTTGCAGCCACGGCGGATCATCGCCGATGAGGGCCTGTTGGGGGCCCTGCGTTTTGCCAAGAACCTGCTCACCCAGCCGGCCGCGCGCAAACGAGTACTGATGATGCGCAGCACATTCCGCAAACACCGGGACCGCATGGCGGCGGTAGCCATCGTGGCCTACAAGCCCTCGGCATCGGGCAGTTGACGGCCGTAGCGCCGGCCCCCCGTGCGAATGACAAACGGCTCTGACCGTGGTGACCGTTCGTCGTTAGAGTCGTGGGTAGCGGCCCGCCAATTCGGCCGAGCCGGCTGACCCGCCAACAAAGGACACGCCATGTCCTCCCAGAACCAACGATTGGGAATCATCGTCGGTATCGACCATTCACCGGCCGCGAAGGTGGCCATCCAGTGGGCAACGCGTGAAGCTGAGCTGCGAAACGCCCCGCTGACGCTCGTTCACGCGATCTCTCCCGACGTCGCGACGTGGTTGAACAAGCCATTGCCGCCCGGCCTGGCCCGCTGGCAGCGCGATCACGGCCACCAACCGGTCGAGGACGCGCTCAAGGTCATCGAGGAGGCCGCCGAGCGCGGCGGTCCCGCGGGGCTGGGTAGCGAAATCGTGCCTTCCGCCGCCGTTCCCGCCTTGGTCGACATGTCCAAGGACGCGGAGATGGTGGTAACCGGTTGCCACGGCAGCGGGCGCTGGCCGGGCCGGCCGCTGGGCTCAGTCAGTTCCGGGCTGCTGCGCTACGCGCACTGTCCGGTGGCCATCGTCCACGACGAGGACGCCTCGGCGCCGGATCGCGCCGCGGCGTCGGTGCTGGTGGGCATCGACGGCTCCCGGGCATCGGAATTCGCCACCGGCTTGGCCTTCGATGAGGCATCGCGCCGCCATACCGGGCTGGTGGCGGCGCATTCCTGGAGTGACGTCGATGTCTCGGAATGGCCGGGAATCGATTGGCCGGCAACGCAGTCGATGGCAGAACAGGTATTGGCCGAGCGCTTGGCGGGATGGCAAGAGCAATATCCCGATGTGAGCGTCAGCCGCGTGGTCGCGCGTGATCAGCCGGCCCGCCAGCTCGTGCAGCGGTCCGGCGAAGCCCAGCTGGTCGTCGTCGGTAGCCGCGGACGCGGTGGATTCGCCGGAATGGTGGTGGGTTCGGTGGCCGAATCCGTTGCCCAACTGGCCCGCGTGCTGGTGATCGTGGCGCGCGAGTCGCCGGCCTAGCCGCGGACCACGAGCACCGAGCACTCGGCGTGCCGAAAGATCGGGTGTCCGGATGGCCCCACCAGCCGCGCAACCTGATCGGCCTCGTCGGCGCCGATCACCGCCAACTGAACCCGCTCATCGTGATCGGCCAGAAATCGTGCGATGCCCGCCTGGGTGGTGATCGGATAGACGTGCACATCGGTATGGTGCTGGCCCCATTGCTGTACTCGACGTTCAAATTCCCCGTCCGCGGCGTCGGTGAGCTCCTCGGGGCGCCCACCGAGTGCGAGGATCGGTGCTTGGCGCAGTTTCGCCTCGTGGGCGGCGTATTCGATCACCGCGTCGTTGTCGGGCGCGTCGGTCACCCGCACCACGATCCAGTTGATGTCCGGCGGCGGCTGATCCGAGTTCGAACGGATGACCGCCACCGGGCAGTGCGCCTTTTCGGCGAGCTCGGTGGCCGTCGACCCCAGAATGGCTCGCGCGTAGCGGCCGATCCCTACTGAGCCCACGCAGACCAGCTCCGCATCGCGAGACGCCTCGACGAGCACGGCACCCGCCGGCCCGCGCGGGGTGTCGGTCTCCACTTTGACCGGCGCTGCGGTGGCTTCGATCGCGGATTGCGCTGCGCGCAGCGATGTCTCGGCATGCGCGAGATCATGCTCGTACTCTTCGGGGGACGAATGAGCCGTCTTGAGCACCGATATCAGCCGCAACGGCACGCCGGCGCTGACCGCCTCCGCGGTGGCCCACAGCACTGCCATGATACCCGCCGGTGAACCATCGATGCCAACGATGACCGGTTTCATGTCATTGCCCCTCTCCGGCACTGCTCACGTTCGGTAATCCACCAGATGGCCAATCAACCCGCGTTGGAATACTTTTCGTGCTGATCAGCGGAGTCCGCCGTGGCCCCCGGCCCGGCAAGCCGGTAGACGTTGATCAGCCGTGCGATGTCGCTGGCGGCGACGATGCCGACCACCGCACCGCCGTCGAGGACCAGCGCGCGGCTACCCCGGCCCGCCGGAGCCATCCGCTCGAGCAGCGTCGTCAGCGGCTCCTGCGGCGTTGCGGTGGGCACGTCATGCAGGGGTAGGGCGATTTCGCGGACCGTTGTGCCGCCTCGCCGCTCGGGCGCCAGCTCGCGCAGCTGCCGCAGGGTGACCAGACCCGTGATCGATCCATCCCGCTCGGTGACCGGGTAGGCCGAGTGCCGGTCGCCAAGCACATAGCGCGCAATGAACTCGTCGACGTCGATCCAGCCGTGAGCGGTATGTGGATGCGCGGTCATCGCGTCCGCGACCCGCAGGCCGGTAAAAAGCTGCTGAGTCGAGATCCGGGTTTCCTCCTCGCAGGCGGCGGCGAAGATGAACCAGCCGATGAAGGCCAACCACACACCGCCGACCAGGCCGCCGGCCACAAACTCCGCCAACCCCAAGATGATCAAGATCAGCGCGACCACCCGTCCGGCCCGCGCCGCACCGATTCCGGCGCGCACGATATCGCCGTGGCGTCGCCACAGGTAGGCCCGCACCAGCCGACCTCCGTCCAGCGGCGCCCCCGGCAGCAGATTGAACAGGCCCAGCATCAAATTGACCGCGGCCAGCCACCAGACGACGCTGACCACCAGATCCGGCGTTCGCACCATCGCCAGGGCGACGGCCACCGCGGTGAACATCGCGGACAGGGCCAGGCTGGTGGCTGGGCCCGCGAATGCGATCCGAAAAGCCGCCTTTGGAGTTTTGGCTTCCCCGCCCAGGGTGGTCACTCCCCCGAACAGCCAGAGCGTGACGTTTCCCACGGGTACCCCGGCCCGCCGCGCCGCGATGGCGTGCGCGAGCTCGTGGGCCAACAACGAGGCCAGCAGCACCAGTGCCCCGCACCCGCCGGCTATCCAATAGACCACCGCGCCATAGCCTTTGGCCGTTTCCGGCAATGTTGTGGCCAGACTCCAGGTGAATAGCCAAAGAATGACCAGAACGCTCCAGTGAACCTTCACCGCAAAGCCGGCGATTCGTCCCAATGGGATCTCGTCGCTCACCGCGCTACCTCCAACCTGGCGGATTGCCCTGCAACGCTCACCAACGCGATCCACCTACTCCCGAACGTAGGGCGAGCCGGCGGACTGCGCTAGGGCCGTTCGGCCTTCCGATCGCCGGCCGGCTGCGGCTGGGCCGGGGCCAGACGTTCAACTCGGTGCTTGATTCCCAGCAGCAGACCCCGGGTGCCCAGCGAGATCAGCGACCTGGCCAGCTCCAGGGCAAAGATCTCCCCCGGGTGGCGCAGGGCGATCCTGGCGCGCGTCAGCAGACGCACACGATCCTCCCAGTGCGGCTGAACGTGAAATGACCAGACCGCGTTCCAGCGTTGGTCCGGCTGGGTCGCGTTGAGCACCAGGTACTTTTCGGGCTCGATCGCAGCGACACGCAACGTCAGTCCGTCCGGCAATCCCAGCCACCCCGGCGGAGCCAGTCGAACCACATCGCCTACCGCAAGGTGTTGCCATTCCGGATGGATGCGATCGGCGTCGTAGCCAAGGCCGGCAAGGTTTTTCAGTCGCTCGTCGCCGTACCAGCCACCCCGGTCCTGCCCCATCTGCAGTAGCCAGGGCCACACGGCCGACACGGGCGCGTCGATGCACAACGCCTCGGTGGTCTGAGTCGCCGGATCCCCCACCAAACTGTCACCGGGCAACAGCATCTGAGCCTCTTGCTTGGTCGCGCCCCAGTTGCGGTAGTAGCGTCGCGCGGCGTAAAGCAGCGCCAACGAGGCTGTGGCTTCAGCAATCCGTTTCGTCGTCGTGCCCATATCCCCAGTCTGCGAGCACGGCATGCTCATTGACCAGGGCCAATGGTCCCCCATGCGCTAGCCGATGTGCCCCGACAGTCGGGGTGGCACGCGCACACAAGATTCCAGCTCGGTCAGGCATTCCTCGGTCAGCGGGATGAGGGTGTCGATATCGGGCATCACCTCGCGGCCCGCGACGTAGCCGAACCCGATCCGGTCAGCGTAGGAACACGTGGTGACGTTGAGCGCCTGACCGTCGTAGACGGTCGACACCGGATACATCTCGTCGACGTGTGCTCCGTTCCAATACCTTTCGGCGCGTGGGCCCCCAACGTGGGAAATCGGAAGGTTGTATCCGGTGCGGATTTTCGGGGTGAACGGCAGCAGCGGAAAGACAACGGTGGCAGCGATGCTGGCCGCCGTGGTGAGCAACGATGCCGCCGATCCCCGCGCCCTCACCCAGTGCTTGCCCTCCGACATCGACCGGTGAATCAGATCCAGGCGCCGGTGCGGATCTGGTAGATCGGTGCCCAAGGGGCACAACCAAAGACCGAACATGTTGGCGTGCTCGTCGGGTGCCGAAGGATGCTCGCGATCACGCACGGTGATCGGGCAGATGGCGACCAGGGAGTGATCGGGCAGTTCGGAATGGGCGAGCAACCAGCGGCGCAGCGCGCCGGCGATCACCGCGGTGACCACGTCGTTGGCCCTGACGTCGGCCGCCCGTTGTATCGCCTCGATGCGGTGCCGCGACCAACTGCCCGCCGCGACGGCGCGCTGAGCACCCAAGCGGCCGTTGAACCGCGTGTAGGGTGCGGTGAACGGCAGCACCGTTGTGTGCCCGATCAAGCTGTCCCAGACCGTGGATGCCTCCCCGGCGACGACGTGATTGATCAGCCCGATGCCCGATGCCGCGGCACCGGCCAGCGAACGCAGCGGCGCAAAAAGGCGCGCCAGCAGCCCGGTCGAGGTAGACGACGGCGGGTGGTCCAGGTGGCGGTCGGCATAGAAGGGCGGCATCGACCGGCATTCGGGATCGGTGCTCAGCGCCTCGGCGCTCATTTGAAAACCCGCCACACCATCGACGACGGTGTGATGCACCTTGATGTAGAACGCGAACCGGCCATCCTCGAGACCATCGATCAGATACGACATCCACATCGGGCGGGACAGTTCGAGCCGCTGCGCGTCCAGCTCGGCGATCAGCCGCCAGAACGCGTCGCGGCCGGCATCGACGCTGCGCCGCTGGCAGTGGTACCCGATGTCGACGGCTTGCGCATCTCTCCAGACCCAGACACCCCCGGTGTCCACGCCACGATGTGGATATCGGCGCAACCTCGGATCTATCGGTTCACCACCAGCCAGTGTTTCGCGGTGAAGCTGGTCGACGTAGTCGGCCCCGGAACCGGGTGGCGGTGACAGGATCAGCAGCGCACCGACATGCATGGGGTTGGATACCAACTCCGCGGTCAACATCAATGCGTCCAGCGGATCCAGCGGATGCATCCGGTTCCTCCGCAACTAGGCAGGGCGGTCGCGCTGCTCCGAGGGATCGTCGAGCAGGCCCGACTGCTGCAGCGCATCCTCGACGAACTGCTGCACCGGCCGAGATCGGAAGAACCCGGTATGTCCGCCCGGATACCAGACGATGTCGGGCTTACCCCAGTGTTCCCAAAGCCGGGCTACCTGCCGCCGCGGATGCACCAGCTGGTCGGCGACGCCGGCATAGATGAAACGCCCGGCCCTGGGCACCAGCGGAGTCAGGGCGAGCGGCGAGATCATGTGGCCGATGGGTTCGGCCAGCGCCACCGTCTCGCGGCGGGGGTCATCGCGACCAAAACCCGAGTGGCGGCCCAGCAAATCGACCAGATCCGCGACCGGCACACCGAGGATCGCGCAGGTCAGGTCGTCTTCCAGGCTGGCCACCAAGGACGCGATGTAGCCGCCGAGCGACAGACCGTTGATTCCGATCAGCGATTCGGGCTCCTGCATCCGGATCCAGGAGATCAGCCGACGGATGTCCCATACGGCCTGAGCGGTGGCATGGACGTTGTCGAGAACATCTTCGCCCGGATATACCGCGCCCTTGGGCAGGTCACGCGCCCGGGGACCGTGCATCGGCAGCACCGGCATGACGATGTTCAGGCCCAACTCGCGATGCAGCTTCCAGGACCGGAACAGCGCCAGATCGAGCGGGGCACGGCCCATCTCGGTGCCGTGTACGCAGACCAGCCAGGGGCGCGGTTCCCGGTGGCGCAGCAACAGCGCGTACTCGCGATTGTTCGCGGTGTACCCCAGCCACCGTTGGCCACCCGACTCCCCCGGCAGCGGGGTGTACCCGCTGTCGAAGAACATCCGGTAGAAGGAGCGTTTGCGCCCCTTGACCTTGCGGACCGTGACCTCAGAGGGGGGCGGGGGGTCGGCGAAGAATGTCCGCGGGCGCTGCAGCCAGCCCTGATCGCCGTAGAACTGCAGGGCCAGCGCCACTTCGTCATCGATTCGCTCGAACACGTGTGGATCGCTGACCGGGCGACGCGCCTTGAGCCCCATCAGCACGATCTCGTCCCGAAACGCCTGGGCCGCCAGGGCGATGGTGGGCCGGGCGATCGGGAGCCCGTCGGAGTCTTGATCGAGGTACTCGCGCCACGACTCGGCGAAGTAACGACCGGTGTGCACGAAGGGCGTGACCACGCTTCCCAAGCCCCCGAGGCCAATCAGGTTGACTTGCCGGGCCCCTGGGCTTTCCTGTGCGTCATCGCCGGCCGGTTTCGCCATGGCGCCAAAGCTAACAGGTCGCCCAAAACGCCGGTTAGGGTCTTACGTCCCGAGCAGGTCACGGGCACCAACGGACACCAAAGGACAATTGCCAATCGCCTGGATGACTTTGGGCCCTACCCCGGCCCAGGCAACCGCAGAAACATCGAAAGTGTCATCTAGCGACAGAAGAGATGCGTTATGCACTGCTTGCCAGGCCCACCAGAGATCCCGCTCGTCGGCGATGTTTGCACTGGTGAGAGGTAGTTTGCGTGATGCATCCCACGCTGGCCCACGAGCGGCCCGACATCGCAAAGATCGACAACCGACCACCATCGGTGGCGCGGATGTTCCTAGACCGCGTGGCCGCCTCCCCGAGCGCCGAAGCGTTCCGCTATCCCCACGGTGACGACTGGGAGAGCGTCACCTGGGAGCAGGTTGGCGAGCGGGTAGGCCGCCTGGCGGCCGGCCTGATCTCGTTGGGCATCGCCCCGCAGGATCGGGTCGCGCTGGCATCGTCGACCCGATACGAATGGGTGCTCGTCGATTTCGCCGTGATGTGCGCCGGAGCGGCGACAACCACGGTGTATCCGACGACCATCGCCGCCGACGTCGCCTACATCGTGGCGAACTCCGGAAGTCGAGTCGTGGTCGCCGAGGACCAGACGCAGGTCGACAAACTGGTCGAACACCGCGCCGAACTGCCCGAGGTGGCCAGGGTGGTGGTGATCGACGGCAAGGGTGATGGCGGCTGGGTGATCACGCTCGCCGAACTCGAACAACTGGGCAAGCAGCTGCTTGCCGACTCCCCCGCCGCCGTGGACCAGCGGGTCGCCGCGATCGGCCCCGACCAGCTCGCCAGCCTCATCTACACCTCCGGAACCACCGGACGGCCCAAGGGTGTGCGGTTGACCCACGGGGCTTGGACGTACACCGCCTCGGCGATCGATGCCCTCAACGTGCTCGGCCCGGCCGACCTGAACTTTCTGTGGCTGCCGCTGGCCCACGCATTCGGCAAGGTGATGCTTTCGCTGCCGCTGCTCATCGGGTTCCCCACCGCGATCGACGGGCGGGTCGACCGGATCGTCGACAATCTGGCGGAGCTGCATCCCACCGTCATGGGGGCGGCGCCGCGCATCTTCGAAAAAGCTCACGCCCGGATCGAGCAGATGGTCGCCGAGCAGGGCGGGCTCAAGAAAGCGGTGTTCGACTGGTCGATCGGTGTGGGCTTGAAAGTCTCGGCCTCCCGGCAAGCCGGCCGCCAGCCCGCACTGCTGTCCAGGCTGGCCTACCAGCTGGCCGACCGGTTGGTGTTCTCCACCATTCGCGAGCGCTTCGGCGGCCGGATCCGCTTCTTCGTCTCCGCAGCCGCGGCCCTGGACCGCAACGTCGCGCAGTGGTTCGACGCGATCGGTATCACCGTGCTCGAAGGCTACGGGCTGACCGAGACCGCCGCGGCGTCGTTCATCAACCGCCCCAACGCCTATCGGTTCGGCACGGTCGGCTGGCCGTTTCCCGCTACCGAGGCGAAGATCGCCACGGATGGCGAGATCCTGCTGCGGGGCCCTGGCTTGATGACGTCCTACCACGACTTGCCCGAGGCCACCGAGGAGGCACTCGACCACGACGGGTGGTTTCACACCGGCGACATCGGGGAGATCGACGCCGACGGCTACCTGCGGATCACCGACCGCAAGAAGGACATGTTCAAGACCTCACAAGGTAAGTACGTCGCACCTGCCGCGATCCAGGTGAGGTTCAAAGGCCTGTGCCCCTACGCGGGCGAGCTGATCGTCGTCGGTGAAGCCAAGCCCTATTACGTGGCCCTGGTCAGTCTGGACAGTGAAGCGATCACCGAGTGGGCCGCGGGGCATGGATTGGCCGGCAAGTCCTTCGCCGAGCTAACCCGCGACCCCAAGACACGCGAGTTGATCGCGGGCTACATCGACACGCTCAACGCCGAGTTCAACCGGTGGGAGCAGATCAAGAAATTCGCCGTGCTCGACCGCGAGCTGTCCATCGAATCCGGTGACCTGACACCGAGCATGAAGCTGCGCCGCAAGGTGGTTCTGGACAAGTCCGCCGACGAGATCTCGGCTCTCTACCAGCAACCAGCGGGCCAGGCACCCAAGAGCGGCTGAGCTCGCGCGACGAGACAGCAAGTATCACAACAACATAAACGACACAGCGGAGAAGTTTGGCATGCAATCAGATCGCCTCCATTGGCTAACAACTGCGGCTGGTCCATTCGCCTCGGTGTATTTCGATGACTCACACAACACCGCCGATGCCGCCGAGCGGCTGGAAGCGACATGGCGCGACATCCGGCGTCACCTCGACGGTCTGAAGGCCGACGATCAGCTCATCGGCCGGCTCGAAGAGGCGGTGTGCAACCACCGCCCGGCCGTCGGGCGGCGGGGCCGGGCGGTGGTGGCGACCAGCGACAAGGTGCTGGTCAACGAACAGCTCATCAGCCCACCGCCGGTAACCGTGGTGCGGCTGTCCGAGTACCCGTACATGGTGCCGCTGATCGACCGCGAGATTCGGCGACCGACCTACGTGTTCGCGGCGGTGGATCACGCCGGCGCCGACGTCCGGTTGTATCGCGGTGACACGTTCAGCTGCACCAGCATCGACGGCGGCGGCCACCCCATCCACAAACCGGCCACCGCCGGCTGGAAGGGCTATGGCGACTTTCAGCACACCGCCGAGGAGGCCGCCCGGATGAACTACCGTGCCGTCGCCGACCACCTCACCCAGCTGGTGGACGAGGCCGACCCCGAGGTGGTGTTCGTCTCCGGTGAGATCCGATCCCGCTCCGACCTGGTTGCGACACTGCCGCACCGGGCGGCCCAGCGAGTGTGGCAACTACATGGCGGCGCACGCAACAGCAGCATCGGTGAGGACGAGATCAACGAGCTCACCCTTGCCGAGTTTGCTCGCCGGCGAGACACCGAAATGGCCGAGGTGACACAGCGGTTCGAAGCGGAGCTGGGGCGGCGTTCGGGGCTGGCAACCGAGGGACTGTCAGCGGTCTGCGCGGCCCTGCGCAACGGCGAGGTCGACACCCTGATCGTCGGTGAGCTGCGCGACGCCACGGTGGTAACCGGGGCCGCGCTCACCACGATCGCCCCCAACGCCGACGTGCTGTCCGAGCTCGGCGAGCCCGTGGTGCGGATTGCCCGTGCCGATGAAGCGTTGCCATTCACCGCGATCGCGGCCGACGCCTCGCTGGTTCGAGCCGATGGTCAGATGGCGCCCGCCGACAGGGTGGGCGCGCTGCTGCGGTATCCGGCAAGCGACAGATTGGCCAGCCAGAGTTCGTAAGGCCTGACGGGCGATCTCGCGGGCGTAACGCCGTGGCGAACTCTGGCGTGACATTCGGCCCTGGCGTTACGCTCGCGTTGGTTGAAGGACACCCGAGGTATGAGGCAGTTCAGCGATCGCATCGACGCCGGCCGCAAATTGGGCCGCCGGCTGGAATTCCTACGTGGTCAAGACATTGTGGTGCTGGGTCTGCCGCGAGGCGGTGTCCCGGCGGCCTTCGAGGTAGCCAAAGCCTTGCACGCGCCACTTGATGTGCTGCTGGTGCGCAAGCTCGGTGTGCCGCTGCATTCCGAGCTGGCCTTCGGCGCCATCGGCGAGGGCGGCGTGCAGGTGATCAACAGTGCCGTGGTGCACGAGGCCGGGCTCGGAGAACAGGAGATGGCCGCGGTCGAGACCGCGCAGCGGGCCGAGTTGCAGCGCCGGGTGCAGCGCTACCGTGGCGATCGCCATCCGATCCCGCTGCGGGGCCGGATCGCGGTGATCGTCGATGATGGCGTCGCGACCGGAGCCACCGCCGCGGCCGCTTGCCAGGTTGCGCGCGCCCAGGGCGCCAGCCGGGTCATCCTGGCCGTTCCCATCGGTGCTACCGATACCGCACCACGATTCACTGAATACGCCGACGAGGTGGTGTGCCTGGAAACGCCCACGCCCTACTTTGCCGTCGGACAGGGATACGACAACTTCACCCAGACCTCCGATCAGGAGGTGGTGACGCTACTGGATCGGGCCCGTAGCGAATTCGGTGCGGGCCATCAGCCGCCAGTTCCTGCGCGGCGAGACGATGAGGTTCGGGTATTGGCGGGCCCGGTCTCGGTGATCGGGCGCCTCACCATTCCCGACCGCCCCACCGGAATCGTCGTCTTCGCCCACGGCAGCGGCAGCAGCCGCCACAGCCCGCGCAACCGCTACGTGGCCGAGGTACTCAACCAGGCCGGCCTGGCGACTCTGCTGCTGGATTTGCTGACGCCCGAGGAAGAACACAACCGCGCCAACGTGTTTGACATCGGATTACTCGCCCGGAGATTGGTCGACGTCACCGGGTGGCTGGCGGCACAACCGGACACCACGGCGCTGCCGGTGGGATTCTTCGGGGCCAGCACTGGCGGCGGCGCGGCTCTGGTCGCGGCCGCGCACCCCGGCGTCAAGGTGCAGGCGGTGGTGTCCCGCGGCGGGCGGCCCGATCTCGCGGGCGATGCGCTGCGCGAAGTGCACGCTCCCACGCTGCTGATCGTCGGTGGTCGTGACGAGGCCGTCCTGGAGTTGAACCGGCAAGCGCAAGCGGCGATCCCGGCGCCGTGTGAGCTTGTGGTGGTTCCCGGTGCCACTCACCTCTTCGAAGAACCTGGCGCCCTCGAGCAAGTGGCGACACTGGCGCGTGATTGGTTCCTCGGCCACCTGCGCCATCACTAGTCAGCGCTCGCACGCGCTGCGATAGCCGGCGATTCAGTGGTGGAGGCCGGAAATCAGTGGTGGAGGCCGGAAACCGGCTCGTGCGTGCTGGCTTGGATGTCGGCCGACGTCGCCGCAAACAGCTGATTGGCCAAGTCGGATAACGCTCGGGCGATCGCGAGTTCATCGCCGATCTGAGCCACCGGCTCATCGGCCGGGTCAAGCCTGGCCAACCCGATACCAACCAGAGTCTGGTCGCCGCAGACCAGTCGCGCCTTTGCCCGGGTGCGCTCGTCGCGCTCTTCGATCAGCACATCCACGTGGCAGGACTTGGCGTTGGTGGTGTTTCCTGTCATCGCCGTCTCCTTTGTCTTGCAGACACATTCGATGCCACCACCACCGAACCCACCGACAGTAGGGGCAAAGGTCATGAGACGCCGGGATGTCCAGCGACCATCACGGAACAATCTCTCCGGTCTGGCCGTTGCTGCCGGGCACCCCGAGAAGGCCGTCGAGACCGGTGTCGCCGCCCGTACCACCGGCCGCACCGCCGGCGCCGCCCTGACCACCCAGTGCCAAGTCACCACCGGCGCCGCCGGTACCACCGGTCTGGGCCGTGCCGCCGTTGCCACCACTGCCGTCGGCACCACCCTGGCCGCCCTGCCCGCCGGTAGTGCCGGCGCCGGTAGCGCCGGTCGAACCAGCCCACCCGATCACGCCGCCGGCGCCACCGCTGCCGCCGGTAGTGCCGCCGGCGCCGCCGTCGCCACCGGTGCCGCCGTCGCCGCCGAGCACGCCATTGGCACCGATGCCACCGGTCGTCGTTCCCGAAGTGGTGGTGGCCGCGCCGCCGATACCGCCGTCCCCACCGGCCCCGCCGATGCCTCCGATTCCCCCGACGCCGCCGATACCGCCGACGCCTCCGTTGCCCCCGATCCCGATGAACCCGGCCGCGCCGCCGGTGCCGTCGGCACCTCCAGCACCACCGGTCCCGCCGTTGCCACCGAGCCCTCCGACGCCTCCGACAGCGCCGTCGCCTCCGGTCGCCGCGGCGGCATCGCTGAAGGCTGCCCCACCGTCGCCACCGATACCGCCCGCATAGCCGGCCGCTCCGGTGCCGCCGGTGCCACCGGTGCCCCCGGCGCCGCCGTTGCCGATGAACATCCCGCCACGCCCACCGTTGCCGCCGGCACCGCCGGTGTCGCCATTACCGCCAGTTGCCCCCTGCAGCGTGCTACCGGCACCACCGATCCCGCCGTTACCACCTATCGCAGCACCGCTGATGGTGTTGTTCCCGAAGCCGCCGTCACCGCCGGCACCGCCGTCGCCGCCGCCGGTTCCACCGTCGGCACCAGCACCGCCGTCGCCGCCGGTCGCCGTGCCGCCGGAACTACCGTCGGTTCTGCCCTCACCGCCCATCCCGCCTTCGCCGCCGTTGCCACCGTTGGGGCCAGCGGTACCGCCGCCCCCGCCCATACCGCCGGTGCCCGAGTTACCGTCGGTCGACTCGCCGAGCCCACCCGCACCGCCGGTGCCGCCGATTTCGTCGCCCGTGCCGGCGTCACCGGGATCCCCGTTGCCTCCCGTTACGTTGCCGTTGTTGCTTTGGTCAGCACCGGCGCCACCGGTACCGGCTGTGGCACTCGGGGTCGGATTAGTCCCGTCTGTCCCCGCCAGACCGGTGCCGCCCTGGCCACCGGCACCACCCGAGCCGAACCAATTCGCGTTTCCGCCGTTGCCGCCCTGGCCGGGCAAACCGCCGACGATGCCGGTCATGGCCGCTCCGCCTTGCCCGCCGTTACCGCCGTCACCCAGGAGCGTTCCGCCGGCACCGCCGTCGCCACCGGCCGCCCCGGCCCCGCCCATCCCGCCATTGCCGCCGTTGCCGATCAGCGGGCCCGCGCCGCCCATGCCCCCGGCCGCCCCGACCCCTCCGGTACCGCCGACACCGCCGCCGCCGAGGAAGCTGCCGGCACCGCCCGCGCCGCCGACGGCACCGTCGCCACCATCGCCACCGAACCCGCCGTTGCCGAAGAAGCCACCGGTGCCACCGGTGCCGCCCATGCCGCCGTCACCACCCATGTTCGAGGCCCCGCCCGCGCCCCCGGTCCCGCCGTTGCCCAAGAATCCGGCAGCCCCGCCGGTACCGCCGGCCAACCCGGTGGCGCCAACCCCGCCCACTCCGCCCGCCCCGCCGTTGCCCAGCAGCAGCCCGCCCCGTCCGCCCAGGCCGCCGGCGGCGCCCTCGCCACCGGTACCCCCGGTGCCGCCATTGCCGAATAGTCCTGCCGCGCCGCCCGTCCCGCCGACCTGGCCCGCCGCACCCGAGCCGCCATTGCCCCCATTGCCAAGCAGGATCCCGCCGTCGCCTCCGGCAGCGCCGGTGCCATCGGCACCGTTGGCGCCATTGCCGATCAAGGGGCGCCCCAATAGGGCCTGTGCGGGGACGTTGACCACACCCATCAGTTGATCCAGCGGCGAGGCATTCGCGGCCTCAGCGGCCGCGTAGGCGCCGGCGCCGCCCGAAAGTGTTTGGAGGAAGCGCTCGTGAAACGCGGCCGCCTGAGCGCTCAGGCTCTGGTAGCCCTGGGCGTAGGACCCGAACAGCGCCGCGACGGCCGCCGATATTTCATCACCCGCTGCTGCCACGACGGTCGTTGTCGGCAGCGCCGCAGCGGCATTGGCCGTTGTGAGCACCCTTCCGATGTTCGCCAGATCCGAGACCGCGGCCGTCACCGCGTCCGGAACAGCAATCACAAACGACATCTGCCAACCTCCCATACAGGACAAGCGATGATCGAGCGCTGGGCAGCATCAAATCCTATCCCCGTCACGAATAACACAATGGATATTCGCCCAACAGCGTGCGCGCGTCGGGGAAATTCGGTTGCCCCGCAAGCCCTTCTCCAACGCCCGATCGGACCAAACACGCCGCACTCCAGCTATCGCCACACCCACGATCCGGCGCAATTGGCAGTCGCGACAAACTGAAATCCCCTGTACCGCAGATTGTTAATGGCGGGTACCGGAGAAATCCGTCCCGGCCGACCGTCGAAACCCGATAGATTCCGTTTTCGATACCAAAACCTAATCCCCGCACCGAGCTTGGCCGAACTCCCAACTCGTCAAATCCCGATGAGACAATCGAAATCCTGTTCGAGCGGGGCGGAGCCGGGTTGAGCCATGAGCCCCTAGCGGGCAGCGATGCCACCGCCCGAGACCGAAAGCCATCGCAGCTAGCAAAAGCCCTGTGCCGCAAAGTCCCCCACACCATGGGCCGTCAATCCACGTCGAGCGACCGAACGCTCCGGGCAGACGGCGCGCTCGGGTCGAGCGCCGCGGCCGGCTCGAGAACGCACAACCGGTCAATATGTCGCGCCCATTTGCACACGCTCAGCCCGATTCCGGTGAGACCCTTGACTCATGCCTCATGAAGGACCGAACCAGCTGTATGGCCTCTACCTGAGCATGCTGCGCCGAATAGGCCACTACCGATGGTTCGCGGCCAGGGCTCCGGCGTTGTTGATTAGCAGGCTTGTGAGCTGGGTTGATGATCTTTGGTGCCGCGCTATTGGGGCCGGAGTGTAGGCACGGGCTATCTGGAGAACGATCGAGTTGGTTACTGTTCGTCGTTGGTCTGGAGTTGCCCGTGCCTACCGTTTCAGTATTGCCTGTGTCGTCGGTTCCAGAGGTGTTCGACCGCTGGAGTCCTGGTGAGCGCAGCGGGCTCATCGGATCGGAGTTTCTCGATGTGTTGGCCTCGGTGCCAGACCCGAGGGACCCACGCGGTCGGAGGTATTCGCTGATGGCTTTGTTGGCGATCGCGGTTCTGGCCACTGCCGCGGGGATGCGCGGCTATGCTGGTTTTGCCACATGGGCGGCCACCGCTCCCGATGATGTGTTGGCCCAATTAGGGGTCCGGTTCCGGCGGCCCAGTGAGAAGACCTTCCGCGCTGTTTTGTCTCGGCTAGACCCCGCCGACCTCAACGCCAGGATGGGCAGTTACTTCACTGCACACGTGGCCAGCAGCGACCCCAGCGGATTGGTGCCGATCGCGTTGGACGGCAAGATGCGGCGTGGTGCTTTACGCGCCAAAGCGACAGCCACGCATCTCGTGTCGGTGTTCGCCCACCGTGCCCGATTGGTGCTCGGTCAACTCGCTGTCGCCGAGAAAAGCAATGAAATTCCCTGCGTACGTGCCCTGCTCACGCTGCTGCCGGGTAGCTTGCGGTGGCTGGTCACCGTGGATGCGATGCATACCCAGGTCGTCACCGCGAAGTTGATCTGCGCCACCTTGAAGTCGCACTACCTGATGATCGTCAAGTCCAACCAAGCCAAAATACTTGCGCGTATCACCGCGCTGCCCTGGGCCGAGGTGCCCGCAGCCGCTACCGACGACTCCCGCGGCCACGGCCGTGTCGAGACCCGCACCCTGCAAATCATCACCGCTGCACGAGGAATCGGCTTCCCCTACGCAAAACAAATCATCCGGATCACTCGTGAACGCTTGATCACCGCCACCGACCAGCGCAGCGTGAAGGTGGTCTATGCCATCTGCAGCCTGCCGTTCGAGCACGCCCGCCCTACCGCGATCATGACCTGGATGCGTCAACACTGGGGAATCGAGAACAGCCTGCACTGGATACGCGACGTCACCTTCGACGAAGACCGTCAAAGGGCACATACCGGAAACGGCGCACAGGTCCTAGCAACGCTACGCAACACCGCGATCAATCTGCACCGCCTCAACGGCGCCGACAACATCGCCGAAGCCTGCCGGATCACCGCTTTGACCGCCAACCGCCGCCTAGACCTCCTCAATCCACAATTCCCCAGCTCACAAGCCTGCTAATCAACAACGCCGGAGCCCTGGCTGCCGCCCAAGCAACTTGACCTCGCGCGAGTGTGGCCGCAGTACTACACCTGGGAAAGCGTGGTCGAAGCCGACGGGCTGGACTGGTTCACCGTGCACCCGGGGCCCATCCTGGACCAGGCCATGCATGCGCGCTACCACGCAATCAGGGCCTACCTGGACAACGGCATGAACGTCGTCGCCGATGACGTGATCTGGAAACGGGAGTGGCTCATCGATGCACTCCAGATTTTCGAAGGTGCTCAGGTCTGGATGGTCGGGGTTCACGTCTCCGATGAAGAAGGCGCCCGTCGGGAAGAAGAGCGCGGCGACCGCTATGCGGGATGGAACCGCGGCAGCGCGCGCGCTGCCCACCGCGATGCCGAGTACGACTTCGAACTCGATACCACCGCGAGCCCGGTGCGGGAGCTGGCGCGCGAACTCTACGAGTCCTACCAGGCCTGCCCGCAACCCACGGCTTTCGACCGATTGCGCAAGCGCTTCCTGCCCTGAGCCGCAGCCTCAATCTTGCGGGGCGACGGTAGCTTTGGCCCACCGGTAATCCGGCTTGCCGGCCGGCGAACGTTGCACCTTGGGGCAGAAGACAATCTCCTTCGGCAGCTTGTAGCGGGCGATGTGTCGCGCGGCCTCCCCGATGATGCTGTCGGGGTCGGGGGCCGCGCCCTCGGCCAGCTGCACGATCGCGACGACTTCGTTTCCCCAGCGCGGGCTGGGCCGCCCCGTCACCACGACGTCATAGACGGCAGGATGCTCGGCGATCGCGGCCTCCACCTCCTCGACAAAGATCTTCTCGCCACCGGAATTGATGGTGACCGAATCCCGGCCCAGCAGCTCGATCGTGCCGTCGGCGTCCCAGCGCGCCCGGTCGCCGGGAACCGAATGCCGGATTCCTTCGATGACGGGAAAGGTCCGCGCGGTCTTGGCTTTGGCACCGAGGTAGCCCAGCGGTATCACGCCCTGCTGGGCAAGCCAGCCGATCTCGCTGTCCCCCGGCGTGAGGATTCTGGTCAAATCCTCGCTAACCACCACCACACCCGGGATCGGGTCGAAGCGTCCGCTTGCGGGAAGCACCCGACTGGACACCTGGACCATTTGTGATCCCGATTCTGATGACCCGCCCACGTCCAGGATCGTCAACTGCGGCAACAGATCGACGAAACGCTGCTTGACCCCGGCGCTGAGCGCGGCGCCACCCGAAATCAGCACCGACAGGGCGGACAGGTCGTAGTCGCCGGACTCGAGTTCGTCGAGCAATGGCCGGCCGAAGGCGTCGCCGACAATCGACAGCGACATCACCCGTTCCCGAGCGGCCATCGCCCACGCCGCGGCTGGATCGAAGCGGGTGGCCATTTGCGGCATCACAAACGGCCGGCCGCCGCACAGGCTGATGAACGCCGCCCACTGCGCAGCGCCGTGCATGAGCGGAACGACCGTCATCGAGCCCGGTCCTCCTTGCCGGGATCGCTCGACGATGTCGTCGAGCCCGGTCACCAGCTCGCCGGTGCCGAACGTTCGCCCACCCATCGAGTTCATAAAGATGTCGTGCTGACGCCACAGCACCGCCTTCGGCATCCCGGTGGTGCCGCCGGTGTAGAGCATGTACAGGTCGTCTGGCGACAACTCGACGTCTAGCGGCTCGTCGGATACCGACGCCAGTAGCTCCTCATAGCGCACCGCGCCGGGCAGCGGATCATTTCCGGACTCATCGTCCACGTGGATCAGCTGCGGTTCACCGCCGGCCTTCTCCAACGTCTCGGCCAACGTCGGACCGAACCGAGCGTGGTAGATGACCGCATCCGCGCCGGCATTGCGCAGCAGGTACGCGAGTTCGTCAGCAACGTAGCGATAGTTGATGTTGAACGGGGCGACCCGCGCCTGGTACGCGCCGACCATCCCTTCGAGGAACTCGTTGCAGTTGGTCATATACAGGCCGAGGTGACTTGGACCCGACTCGTAGGGCGCCAATTGCGACCGTTCCCGGCTGGCGCCGAAACCCCACTGGTGCAGCGCCCGAGCCAAGCGGCGGGCACGCCGTTCGGTTTGAGCGAAGGTGAATCGCCGATCCCCGTAGACGATGCAGTCTCGGTCCGGGTTGGCAGCGGCCACCACCGAGAATACCTGGGCGATGTTGTATTCCACCGGCTCTCCTCAGCTCGTTCAAGCCAACGTCTGGGCCCCTAGCAACGCTATAACGCCGACCCCGATCTGCATGGCGAGTTGCGGCTGAACTTGGCGCCAGTTGCGCGAATTCGCCGAACCGCCGGCGAGTCGACCGTAATTGGCTGGATGCGACCGAGGCGCGGACGCACCGATACATTGCTCGGCTGCGTTTCGGACGCACATCTCGCGTCCGTCAGGCATCCTTTAGCCATGGATGTGGAAGCCCTGCTGCACACGATTCCGCCACTAGCGGTCTACATCCTGGTCGGCGCCGTCGTCGGGGTCGAGAGCCTGGGCATTCCCCTTCCCGGGGAGATCGTGTTGGTCAGCGCCGCCCTCCTGTCATCGCATCACGAACTGGCCGTGAATCCGGTCGGGGTTGGGGCGGCGACCGTGATCGGCGCGGTGATCGGCGACTCGATCGGTTACACGATCGGACGCCGGTTCGGCATGCCGCTGTTCGACCGGCTCGGGCGGCGTTTTCCCAAGCACTTCGGCCCGGGGCACGTCGCGCTCGCCGAACGGTTGTTCAGTCGCTGGGGCTCTCGGGCGGTCTTCTTCGGTCGTTTTATCGCGCTGCTACGGATCCTGGCCGGCCCGCTGGCCGGTGCCCTGAAGATGCACTACCCGCGATTTCTGACCGCCAACGTGTCCGGGGCGATCTGCTGGGCGGGCGGTACCACCGCGCTGGTGTACTACGCAGGCATGGCGGCCGAACACTGGCTGCAGCGGTTCTCCTGGGTCGGGCTGGTGATCGCCGTCGTGGGCGGCCTCATCGCGGCGATCCTGCTGCGCGAACGCACCGCCCGGGCCATCGCCGAATTGGAGGAAGAACACCACCGCAAGGCGCAGACCGCCGAGGCTTGACCTGGCCTGACTAGCAGGCCGCCGCACCGGCCGCGCGGTGCTGTTCGATGAGCACCTGGGCCATGCGCTGGGCGCGGCGGGCCGAATCCGGGTCACCCACCGCCGCCAAGATAATGGCGCCCTTCATCAGGATGTGCCAGGACCAGGCAAAATCCTCGACGTCGTGCAGCCCTGCGGCCACCGCTCGTTCACGCACGATGCCGCGGACGTGGTCGATGTGGCCGATGCACGCCCGCCCGGCGGGGTGATCGGCCCCCAGTTCGAGCAACACGTTGATGAATGAGCAGCCTTCGTAGCCGTCGCGGCTTTGGAACCACTCGTGCAGGACGTCGAAGATCGCCAGCAACTGTTCCTCGGGCGTGTTGCCGCGCGCCCGTGACTTCTGCTCGATCAGACCGAAAGTCCAGAGTTCTTCGCGACGCTGCAGCACCGCCAGCACCAGGTCGTCCTTCGTGGCGAAGTGCCGATAGAGCGTGGCTCTGGCCACCCCGGCACGATCGATTACCTCATCGGTGCCGACGGCCCGGATGCCGCGCCGACTGAACAGATCGTATGCGGCCCCCAAAATGCGCTCACGAGCCGACACAGCCGGCGTGGTGGCCTCCGGGATTGCCATAGCGAGGATTAACCATACTCTCAGGCCGAAGAGGTAGACAGACCGCCCTGTCTTGTTATACAAATGAGATTCGAGCGACGAAAGTCTGTCTTCAGACGCGCAGGACGGGCATCCATCGCAGCGTTACGACGCCAGTCGATTAGGAGCGCACCATGAGCGTGGATATCGCAGAACCCTTTACCCCTCACCCAATGCTCAGCATCCGGCTGCTCCGCGAGTTGGGCGACCCGCACAGCACACTGCGGGCCGCCACCGACTTCCGCAGCACCGCGGTGTTGATCCACGCGGGCGGCGAGGTGGACGCGGCCAACGAACACACCTGGCGCCAGCTGATCGCCGAGACGGCCGCCAGTGCCCCGTCGCCGGGATTGTTCGTCGTCGACCTGAGCGGCCTTGATTTCATGGGCTGCTGCGCGTTCGAGGTTCTGGCCGAGCAGGCCGGCCGATGTCGCGCCCGCGGCGTCGAGCTGCGCATCGCCAGTGCCGCCCACACCCGCGTGACTCGCATCGTGGCGGCGTGCGGGCTCAGCGACGCACTGCCCGTCTACCGGTCGGTGGACGCCGCCCTAGCGTTGCCCGCCCCATCGGATTGAGCACCCGGCCCCGTTGGGTTCAAGCGGGGTCAGGCGGGGCCTGCGGGCCGCGATCCACACCGGTACGCAACTTGACCGACGCCGAGTACGCGAGTGTGCGAAAGCGAAGCACCGGGTCATCAGAGGCTTCGATGCCGTCGGTCACCCGCATCGGGTCGAACACGACGATATCGCCGTCGTGTTCGCGTTCGGTGTCAACGCCAGTGACGTCAAGGGTGCCGACGGTCACCATCTCCGAACCCTGCCAAGGCACCGACGGATCGACGATCGAATCCCCCGGGCCGGCGATTTGGACGCGAAAATAGAACCGCACCGGCCCGGCGGCGAGGCGGGTTTGCAGTTCGTCGGTGAGGACGTCGGCGCCCTGGTTGCGGGCCGCCAGCGGCGACAGGAATTTCTCCCCGACCGCGGGAATCATGTGGTAGCGAACGAATCTCGCACTGCCGTCAGCGGCTACCCAGCGAAAAGCGTGCAGCCCGTGATATTCGCAGGTGGCGTAACTGGCCGGAATTCTGTTCGCCGCGCCCAGGATCGGCAGCGCGGCCAGCACGCGCGGGTGGGTGACCAGATACTTCGCAATGCGCGCCGGGGTGGTCAGGCTCGGCCGCAGCGCTTTGAGCAGATCTACGAACCCCTCCGGCGTGCTCGAGGTGAACAGCCGCGCGGTCTGCATCGACACATCGGTGGTGGACTTGTCGGGCAGTGTGAATTTCACTGCCATGCCGCGCACTCCGGGCGCGCCGTCGCGCTGGGTGGGCTTGCCCGATCCATTGGAAAACCGGATCAGCGCCGCGACGGTGGCGCCGTCGAAGTGTTTGGCGCGAGAAAGCCCGGCCGCCTCGGGGGTCGCGGTGAACGTGCCGCGATACAGGGTTCCCTTGGCGTGCAACGCCCGGTAACCGGGACACGCTCCCCCGGTCCCCCGGATCGCTTCGATCGCCTCGTCAGGAGTGACTGAACCGCCCATTGGCGAATCCTAAGTCCTGCCGTCGCCCCGCCGGGGCGGCGGCTACAGGTACGGGACCGTCGCGGTTGCGTACATCTGGGCGGGGTCGGCGAGCAATTCGTTGTATTTGTTCTGCAGCGTCGCGATGGAGTCCCCCACGGGTTTGTCGCAATAGCGGCAGTGCGCTTTGAACTGGCCCTGCCCGTCTTCGTCCGGCCAGAATCGGCGTGGCCCGACCTGTGCACCGGGGTCGAATTGGACCGACTGATGCGCGGCCTCTTTGAGGATCCTGCCCACCGGATGACCCTGCGGGCATTCGAGTTTCAACACGCCCAGCCCGTCGGAAAAGCTCATCGTCTGCCATCCTCCGTGTTGTTTTGGACAACCTGCCAAGGCTGACGGTATGCCATCGCGCCGGGTAGCGCCTCGCCGTGCGGCGACCGCGGCCGGCTCAGGTGCAGCAGTCGGGACTGAGCACCGCGCACAACGCCTGCAGGGCCTCGGTGTGCACTCGGTGAAAGACGTGCATGCCGCGCCGCTCGGAGACCACCAGGCCCGCCTTGCGCAGCTGGGTCAGGTGATGGCTGACGGTGCCATCGCTGAGGTTGAGCGCGGTGGCGAGGGTGCCACTGATCTCCTCCCCGGCCGGGGAACCGAAGAGCAGCGACATGATCTTGACCCGCGCCGGGTCCGCCAGGGCCTTGAGCCGCAGGGCCACCGCCAAGGCGTCGTCGTCGCCGATCGGTCCGGCGGCCACCGGGGCACAGCAAACGGGTGCGGAGATGTCGATCACGGGCAGGGCCTTGGGCACAAGTTCACTCTGCCAGATACCTTGACATATATCAAAACGGTGACGACACTGGGCAGCGGCGCCACTTTGATATATGTCTAACCAGCCGGAGGTTTCACCCGATGTCCCGTGTTCAGCTTGCCCTCAATGTCGATGACCTTGACGCGGCAATCACGTTCTATTCCAAGCTGTTTAACGCCGAACCGGCCAAACGCAAACCCGGATACGCCAACTTTGCGGTGGCCGATCCCCCACTGAAGCTGGTGCTGCTGGAAAACCCCGGCGCTGGCGGCACCCTCAACCATCTCGGCGTGGAAGTCGGCGATAGCGACACCGTGCATGCCGAGATCGCCCGCTTGGCCGAGACCGGAACGTTCACCGAGGAAGAGATGGGCACGACGTGTTGTTTTGCCACCCAAGACAAGGTGTGGGTGACCGGCCCCGGCGGTGAGCGCTGGGAGGTATACACCGTGCTGGCCGACTCCGAAACCTTCGGCACCAGTCCGCAACACCCCGCCGACCAGGAGAGCGACGCGGCCGAGGCGGGTGAGTGCTGCGGCGCGCAGACCGCGGCCGCGACATCCTGCTGCTAGGTGATGACCCGAGGCGGGTGGGGCGGCTGGGCCGAGCGCCCCACTTGCCATCGGATTCGATATCCATCAATATCGATGCATGTCGAATCGTGTCGAAATGGATGCGCCGTGCTGTGTGACAGCGCCGCTGCTGCGTGAGCCGCTCGAGGCCAGCTCAGCGGTCGAAATGGCGGCCCGATTCAAGGCATTGGCCGATCCGGTGCGGTTGCAGCTGCTGAGCTCGGTAGCAAGTCATGCCGGAGGCGAAGCCTGCGTCTGTGACATCTCCGCCGGAGTCGAGGTGGGCCAGCCCACGATTTCCCACCATCTCAAGGTGCTGCGGGACGCGGGTTTGCTCACTTCACAACGGCGCGCCTCGTGGGTGTACTACGCCGTGGTCCCGGAAGCACTCAACGCGCTGTCGCGGCTGTTGAGCGTTCACGCGGGCAGCGCAACCGAGCTGGAGACATCGGCATGACCGGCACCGTCGACCACCAGCCCGCGCCCGCGGTGGTGGGCAAGCTTTCCACCCTGGACCGGTTCTTGCCGGTATGGATCGGACTGGCGATGGCCGCCGGGTTGCTGCTCGGGCGCTGGATTCCAGGCCTGAACACGGCATTGGAAAAGGTTCAGGTCGACGGGATCTCGCTCCCGATCGCCCTGGGCCTGCTGATCATGATGTATCCGGTACTGGCCAAGGTGCGCTACGACCGCCTCGATAGCGTCACCGGCGATCGCAAGCTGTTGATCAGTTCCCTGCTGCTGAATTGGGTGGCCGGCCCGGCGCTGATGTTCGCACTGGCCTGGCTGCTGCTGCCGGATCTGCCGGAGTACCGAACCGGCCTGATCATCGTCGGACTGGCCCGCTGCATCGCCATGGTGATCATCTGGAACGACCTGGCCCGCGGGGATCGCGAGGCGGCCGCGGTGCTGGTCGCGCTGAACTCGATTTTCCAGGTGGCGATGTTCGCGGTGCTGGGCTGGTTCTACCTGTCGGTACTTCCGGGTTGGCTGCATCTGACACAGACCACCATCTCCACCTCGCCGTGGCAGATCGCCAAATCGGTGCTGATCTTCCTTGGTATCCCGCTGCTGGCCGGATACCTGTCCCGGCGGTTGGGCGAGCGGGCGAAAGGCCGCGGCTGGTATGAATCCCGGTTTCTGCCCAAGGTCGGGCCATGGGCGCTCTATGGCCTGCTGTTCACCATCGTGATCCTGTTTGCGCTGCAAGGCGATCAGATCACCAATCGCCCCCAGGATGTCGCGCGCATCGCGCTGCCGCTACTGGTTTACTTCGCCGTCATGTGGGGCGGCGGCTACCTGCTGGGCGCGGCGCTGCACCTGGGCTACCAACGCACCACGACCATGGCGTTCACCGCCGCGGGCAACAACTTCGAACTGGCCATCGCCGTGGCCATCGCCACCTACGGCGCAACCTCGGGTCAGGCGCTGGCCGGAGTCGTCGGCCCGCTGATCGAAGTGCCGGTTCTGGTGGGACTGGTCTATGTGTCCCTGGCGCTGCGCAACCGCTACTACGGTCCGGCCCCCACCGGCGCAAGCACGACATGATCAAGCCCAGCGTCTTGTTCGTCTGCGTACACAACGCCGGACGTTCGCAGATGGCCGCCGGATGGCTGCGCCACCTCGCCGGTGATCGCATCGAAGTTCGCTCGGCCGGTACCGAGCCCGCTGACGGCATCAATCCCGTCGCGGTAGCAGCGATGGCCGAACTGGGCATCGACATCACCGCCAACACACCCGAGGTGCTCACCGGGGCGTGGGTACAGACCAGGGCTCCGGCGTTGTTGATTAGCAGGCTTGTGAGCTGGGTTGATGATCTTTGGTGCCGCGCTATTGGGGCCGGAGTGTAGGCACGGGCTATCTGGAGAACGATCGAGTTGGTTACTGTTCGTCGTTGGTCTGGAGTTGCCCGTGCCTACCGTTTCAGTATTGCCTGTGTCGTCGGTTCCAGAGGTGTTCGACCGCTGGAGTCCTGGTAAGCGCAGCGGGCTCATCGGATCGGAGTTTCTCGATGTGTTGGCCTCGGTGCCAGACCCGAGGGACCCACGCGGTCGAAGGTATTCGCTGATGGCTTTGTTGGCGATCGCGGTTCTGGCCACTGCCGCGGGGATGCGCGGCTATGCTGGTTTTGCCACATGGGCGGCCACCGCTCCCGATGATGTGTTGGCCCAATTAGGGGTCCGGTTCCGGCGGCCCAGTGAGAAGACCTTCCGCGCTGTTTTGTCTCGGCTAGACCCCGCCGACCTCAACGCCAGGATGGGCAGTTACTTCACTGCACACGTGGCCAGCAGCGACCCCAGCGGATTGGTGCCGATCGCGTTGGACGGCAAGATGCGGCGTGGTGCTTTACGCGCCAAAGCGACAGCCACGCATCTCGTGTCGGTGTTCGCCCACCGTGCTCGGTCAACTCGCTGTCGCCGAGAAAAGCAATGAAATTCCCTGCGTACGTGCCCTGCTCACGCTGCTGCCGGGTAGCTTGCGGTGGCTGGTCACCGTGGATGCGATGCATACCCAGGTCGTCACCGCGAAGTTGATCTGCGCCACCTTGAAGTCGC
This sequence comes from Mycobacterium ulcerans subsp. shinshuense, assembly GCF_002355775.1. Classification (NCBI taxonomy): domain Bacteria; kingdom Bacillati; phylum Actinomycetota; class Actinomycetes; order Mycobacteriales; family Mycobacteriaceae; genus Mycobacterium; species Mycobacterium ulcerans. Next base: position 3,603,930 of record NZ_AP017624.1, read on the forward strand.
ACTACCTGATGATCGTCAAGTCCAACCAAGCCAAAATACTTGCGCGTATCACCGCGCTGCCCTGGGCCGAGGTGCCCGCAGCCGCTACCGACGACTCCCGCGGCCACGGCCGTGTCGAGACCCGCACCCTGCAAATCATCACCGCTGCACGAGGAATCGGCTTCCCCTACGCAAAACAAATCATCCGGATCACTCGTGAACGCTTGATCACCGCCACCGACCAGCGCAGCGTGGAGGTGGTCTATGCCATCTGCAGCCTGCCGTTCGAGCACGCCCGCCCTACCGCGATCATGACCTGGATGCGTCAACACTGGGGAATCGAGAACAGCCTGCACTGGATACGCGACGTCACCTTCGACGAAGACCGTCAAAGGGCACATACCGGAAACGGCGCACAGGTCCTAGCAACGCTACGCAACACCGCGATCAATCTGCACCGCCTCAACGGCGCCGACAACATCGCCGAAGCCTGCCGGATCACCGCTTTGACCGCCAACCGCCGCCTACACCTCCTCAATCCACAATTCCCCAGCTCACAAGCCTGCTAATCAACAACGCCGGAGCCCTGGGGTACAGACCAGCGACGTCGTCATCACCATGGGCTGCGGCGACGCCTGCCCGTACTTCCCCGGCGTCAGCTACCGCGACTGGACCCTGGCCGACCCGGCCGGCCAGCCCCTCGACGTCGTGCGGCCGATCCGGGAAGACATCGGCGAACGAGTGCGAGCCCTGATCGCCGAGTTGCTCAACGAGGATCCCGATACCGCGCAGATTTGCCGGGGATAGCCATTTCGGCCTCTTCCGAGGCGAGGTTTGCTAGGTTTTGTCGGGATCGTTACTGCCGGTGCGAAATCGCCCGCCGAAGAGACCTGTCAAATGAGCCAGCTCACGAGCCAGCCCGCCGGCGATCCATATGCGTGAGGCCGGTACTACTCCCGGGCCGGGGCAAATACTGCGGGTCGCCGTTCCCAGCTTCCTGTTGTTGTTCCTCGTCGCCTGTGGCGGGTCCGGACGGGTGAGCCACCCGGCGGCTCATGGCTCGTCGTCAGCGCAGGAAACCACCACTGCGCCAGAATTGAGCGCCGAACCGTTGCCCTTCAATGCCGGCGGCCTGCTTGCCGGTTCGGCGCACCCCAGCTTCCCCGAGGGGGAGCCGAACAAGATGTCCGTCGTTCAAGTCGGTCCGCTGACCGTGCATGAGGGCGGATCAGCCAAGCTCCCGTTTGCCTTCCGCAACAACACGAGCGAGACGATCTCATTCATCGACTGGACGGGGCTGGTCCGCAGTGAGGGCACCGTCATCAAGACCGGCAGCAGCCAGGGCACGATCCCCGCGCGGGTAAAGTCCGGTGAGGTGGGCCTTGCGTTCATCTACTTCGACGACAGGACGCCACCTCCACCCCCGGATGCCAAGTACGAGTTCTCGGTGAACAGCACCACCGCCGATGCGGGCCTGTCCGGCACGGCACTGCTCAAGGCCACCGAGGCCAACATGACGCCGTATTCCATCGTCGGAGCGGCCATCAACAACACCGGGAAATCCGTCGAGGGCCCATTCTCCGTCGCGGCCTACTGCTTTGACGGCAACAATTTGCTTAGCGAAGCGGACGCATTTGCTGAGCTGGATGATTTCGTCGCCGCCGGCAACCAGGTCACCTTCACCGTGGACCTCTTCGGCGCCGACTGCCCGACGTTTACCGTCGGGGTCAGCGGATACTTCGCGGCCTGACCGGGGTCCGCTGCCGCGGCCTTGCCGTGCCCCAGGGGTAGCCAGGTGCCGCGGCGCACCTACCGGGCGGCCCCGGAGCCGGGATCGAACGGAATTTGTTTGCCGAATCGGCATGCCATTGACCAGCGTTACCCCCTGGCCCGCAAGGCTTTTAGCCGTTAACTCAGCAACAGCAGACGTCAACACGCAGCGCTTGTGATCGCATACGAACCCTGGCTGATCAGCAAACAAACACCTGAGGCACCGAGACGCGGCCGACGCGCCGCTAAGCAGGCAGATAGATCAATCGCACCCGAGCGGAGTCGCAGCTAGCAAAGTTTGCTATCCGAATAATTGGAATGGCATTCCACAATAGGAATTTCCGTTCTCGACGGTCACGAATTGCGGCAATGTACCGGCTCATCAAATGGCGGTTAAATACTCTGCAGATACCGTCAAAACCCTGAATTCGCGAATGGTCGTGCCTAACATTGACGGCTGCGACTATTCGCCAACGAAACAGCGCCCCTCTGGCACGGCCAGGGGCTGGGAGGACACCGATGTCGTATGTGATCGCGGCCCCGGAAATGCCGGCGGGCGCAGCCACGGACCTGGCCGGCATCGGCGCTGCACTGCAGAGTGCCAACGGCGCCGCTGCGGCCCCGATCACCGGCGTGCTGGCCGCCGGCGCCGACGAAATCTCCGCGGCGGTGGCCGCACTGTTTTCCGGCCACGCCCTGGACTACCAGGCCCTGAGCACCCAGATGGCCGGGTTCCACCAGCAGTTCGTCACAGCCCTCAACAGCGCCGGGGCCTCCTATGCGGCCGCCGAGGCGGCCAGCGCCAACCCGCTGCAAGCTGTCGAACAACAACTGCTCGGGGTGATCAACGCGCCCACCCAAGCCCTGTTGGGGCGGCCCCTGATCGGTGACGGCACCGCGGGCGCGCCCGGGCAGAACGGCGGCGACGGCGGACTTCTGTGGGGCAACGGCGGGGCGGGTGGCGTCGGGACCGCCGCGCATCCCACCGGCGGCAGCGGCGGATCGGCCGGACTCATCGGCACCGGCGGGGCCGGCGGCGCCGGCTACGGCCCGGCCGCCCAAACCGGCGCGACCGGCGGCAGCGACGGGGTTGGCGGAACCGGGGGCTGGCTGTACGGCAATGGCGGGGCCGGCGGAATCGGCGGCACCGGCGGCAGCGGGCTGGATGGGCCCGACAGCGGCGCGGCGGGTGGCGCCGGCGGTAGCGGCGGCAGCGGCGGTGCGGCCCGGCTATTCGGCAATGGCGGCGCCGGCGGTAGCGGCGGGCAAGGCGGCAACGGCGGCAGCACCATCGAGACGGGCAACGGCGGTGCCGCCGGTGCCGGCGGCACCGGTGGCGCCGGCGGACACGGCGGCTGGCTAGTCGGCAACGGAGGAATCGGCGGCGATGGGGGCAGCGGCGGCGTAGGCGGCGACGCGGGCGCCTATGGACCCCCCGCAAACGGTGGCGCTGGGGGCCACGGCGGCATGGGCGGCGTAGGCGGCGACGCCGGGTTGCTGTTCGGCAGCGGCGGCGCCGGCGGGGTGGGCGGCAATGGCGCCATCGGTGGGACCGGTGTGATGAGCGGCGCCGGCGGCGCCGGCGGTGACGGCGGCAACGGCGGATACGCCCAGCTGATCGGTGACGGCGGCGGCGGCGCCGGCGGCGCGGGTGCGCCTGGCGCCGCCGACGGGGACCCCGGCACCGCCGGCGGCGACGGGCTGCTGTTGAGCTCGGCCAGCGCCGCCCCGCTGTACGCGGTCGAACAACAGGTGCTCGGAGCGATCAACACGCCCACCCAGGCCCTGTTGGGGCGCCCGCTCATCGGCGACGGCGCCACGGGGGCAGCCGGGCAGAACGGCGGGGACGGCGGACTTCTGTGGGGCAACGGCGGAGCCGGCGGGACCGGAACCGCTGCGCATCCCACCGGCGGCAGCGGCGGATCGGCCGGACTCATCGGCAACGGCGGCGCCGGCGGCGCCGGCTACAGCGCGAGTGGCCTGCCCCCCGCAGGGATCGGCGCACCCGGCGGCGCCGGCGGGGCCGGGGGAAACGGCGGCTGGCTGGTCGGTAACGGCGGAGCCGGCGGAATCGGCGGAATCGGCGCCAGCGGCAGCTTCGGTGCGCCCAGCGGTCAGGGCGGCAACGGCGGCATCGGCGGAGCCGCGGGGCTGTTCGGCCAGGGCGGCGCCGGCGGCAACGGCGGGCAGGGCGGCGGCGACGACTTCGCCCTGTCGGCTGGAGCGGGCGGGGCGGGCGGTGCCGGCGGGCACGGCGGCCAGCTCTACGGCGATGGCGGCGGCGGCGGCGCCGGTGGCATGGGCGGCAGCGTTGACATCGCGGAGAGCGGGGTAACCGGTGGTCGCGGTAGCAGCGGCGGCGTGGGCGGCGGCGCCGGGCTGTGGGGCGCCGGCGGGCAGGGCGGCGACGGCGCGCAGGGCGGGGACGGCGGGGCGGGCGTCGACACCACCACCGGCGCGGGCGGCGACGGCGGCGCCGGCGCTGGTGGCGGAACCAGTGGGTTCCTGTACGGCAACGGCGGAGCCGGCGGTGCGGGCGGGCATGGCGGCGGTGGGCCAGGCATGGGCGGTGATGGCGGGGACGGCGGCGACGGCGGCAGGGCCCAGCTGATCGGCACCGGTGGCAACGGCGGAGCGGGCGGCACCGCCGCCCCTGGCGGGACCGACGGGACCGCTGGCGCCGCCGGCAAAGGTGGAGTGCTGTTCGGAACCGACGGGGCAACCGGGTAACCACCACCGACCGCTGCCCGACGGCCGCTCGCGGCGCCTACGCCGGTGCTTGACTGCGAGTTCGCATCGGGCATGGGTGAAGAAAACCCATAAACAAACCTTGTGGTCCCGGCTGGGATCGAACCAGCGACCTTCCGCGTGTGAAGCGGACGCTCTCCCACTGAGCCACGGGACCGGCGCCGAACGGCAACGAGGAGGAAGACTAGCACGATCCACGGCGTCAATGAACGCGCCGTCTGAGCCGGCGACCACCAAAGCGCCCCAAAGGACCTCGCGATTTGTGCCCGTCCGCTCAAGTGGACTAGTGTCTTGCTTCGCACCGGACGACGATCTCGCCCGTTGCGCGCGGATGTAGCGCAGTTGGTAGCGCATCACCTTGCCAAGGTGAGGGTCGCGGGTTCGAATCCCGTCATCCGCTCGAAGGTGCAAGTGGCATCAATCCCCAGCGGTGGAGTGGCCGAGTGGTGAGGCAACGGCCTGCAAAGCCGTGCACACGGGTTCGATTCCCGTCTCCACCTCCAGATTTGATCCCCCCAGCGCGATTAGCTCAGCGGGAGAGCACTTCCCTGACACGGAAGAGGTCACTGGTTCAATCCCAGTATCGCGCACCAGAGTCAGCGCAGTTCGCAGGTGCTACTTAGCACTGCTCATCAATTCTCGTGGTCGAATTCGGCTACACCGTCGCCTACCGTTCGAACCGCAGAGACGGTCGTCTCCGCTGCGGAGGTGTACGTAGTACTCATGTCTGAAGGGCCACAGCGGCGGGCCGAGGCCGCGCCGGCAACTCTTGCGGCATCGGCGCTACGGCCACGCAACGTGCTGGCGATCGCGGTCTCCGCGATTTCCCCGACGACGTCGGTGTTCTTGATCTACGGCGACGGGCTGCAGATCGCCGGAACCGGCGTCGTGTGGGCGTTTGTCATTGGCTCCGCCATCGCGGTGTGTATGGCGCTGTGTTACGCCGAGGTCGGCTCGGTCTTTCCCTCCGCCGGCGGCGCCTACACGATCGTGCGCCGCGCCATCGGCCCCGTAGCGGGTGGCGTCACCAGCGTGCTGTTCCTGCTGCTCGGAGTGGTCTCGACGGCCGCCATCCTGGTCGCCGCGGCGACGTATCTGTCGTCGCTGATCGGCGCCGCCGTACCGGTGCAGGGGCTGGCGCTGGGGATGATGGCGCTCATCACGGCGCTATCGATCGGGAAGATCGCCCCGGCCAGCTGGGTTGTCGCCGCCATGCTGGCCCTCGAACTGGCCGTGATCATCGTCTTCACCGTCGTGGCCTTCGCGCACGCTTCCGCGGTTACCAAGCCGTTCACCCAGCCGGTGACGGCCGGGCCCGGCGGCGCCCTCGTTGGTGTCGGCATCGCCGGTATTTTCGCTGCGGTCGGTCCGGCGCTGTTTGCCTTCAATGGCTACGACTGGCCGCTGTATTTCTCCGAGGAGACGGCGGGATCACGACGCGCGATTCCGCACGCCGTGGTCTTGTCCGCGGTCCTGGCCGTCGTGGTCGAGTGCGTCGCGGTGATCGCCGCGACCCTGGCCATCCGCGACATTCCCGCCGCCATCACCGATGGTTCTGCGGTCGAGTTTCTTGCCCGCCAAATGATGGGTCCGGCCGGCGCGACGGTTCTGGTCGCCGGCGTGGTGGTGGCGATGTTCGATACCGGCCTGGCGGCAAACCTCGGGTATGCGCGCGTCTACTACGCCGCGGCCAGGGATGGGATGCTGCCGCGACGGCTGCAACCTCTGTTCGGTCGACTGTCAGCCCGGTCGCGGGTCCCGGTGCACGGATTCCTTTTCCTCTTCCTCGGCAACGGCCTGCTGTGCGTCTTCATGTCGCTGCCCAAGCTCATCACGTTCACCGGCGTGGTCATCGCCATCGTGTATCTGCTGGTGGCGTTGTCGGCGATCGTCTGTCGTGTTCGGGACCGCGACTTGGTGCGGCCCTTTCGGATGCCGCTGTGGCCGCTGCCGCCACTGCTGGCAGTCGTGGGCGTCGTCGTGACGCTGGCCACCCAGGAAGTCAAGGACCTCGCTATCGGCGCCGGCCTCGCCGCCGCCGCGGCCCTGGGTTATCGGATAGCCCGGCGAAGGTTGCCCGCGCGCCTGGGCGGCGACCCCGTCACTGGTCGCAGCACGCCGTAACTCGGCATGCACACGAGGCGCGGATCGGCACGTCGGCACGCGCGGCGGCCAGCGCGAGCTGTTGGCCGATGATGGCGGCCTCAGCGGTTCGACCGAGCCGCTGCAGGCACTCGTGATACCCGTGCAGGCTCCAAACGTTTCCGGGATGCTGACACGGCCGGGCCAGGGTGGGGTCCAGTCCCAGGTCGGCGGCATACACCGCGGCCGCCTCCTCGACATGGCCCTGTTCGAGCAGCAGCGCCCCATACGCATGCCGGGTGGGCTGCATCCAGCCCCAGGGCTCGTCGTAGGGCAGCGTGTCATCGAGTGTCACCGCGCGCCGTAGGTGCGCGAAGGCCTCGTCGAAACGCCCGTCGCGGTAGGCGATCTCACCGTCGAGCATGGCGGCGGCCACCGCGAGGATGTCGCGGCTGGTGTTGTTGAACAGGTACCGCGACTCCGGCACCCGCGCGCAGGCCTCGACGAACGCGACGCGCTCGGCATGGGCCTGAGCGAGTTGGCCGGTGGCCGCCAGGGCGACACCACGGCCATAGTGAATCGTGGCCGTCGTGGTGCAGTAGAGGTCCCGGTCGCATTGCAGTGGTTGTGCGATCAGCTCCTGCCATCTGCCGAACCGCACCAGCACGTGGGTCCGCAGCGGCACGAACGCCTCGAGCCAGTCGGCCATCGGCGGAGATTCGATCGATAGCAGCTCGGCCCCCAGCTGGCCGGCCAGCTCGTCGGCGGCCCGCAGCGCGATCTGCGATTGCCCTTCGAACATCGCCGAGTACACGATGAAGTGCAGGTCGTGCGCGCGGTAGAGCGAGTAGAAGTTCAGCGGGCCCTCGCGACTGACGAACCGCCGATCCGCCCGCACCGCGGCAAGATTGGCCAGCACCGAGCTGCGGTAGTCGCCGCACAACACGTCGATATGGCTAGGCATGTGCTGCAGATGCCCGGCGTCGGGCACCAAGCCGCGCAACAGGTCGGCCGCCGGCAGGGCAACCTCGGGGGTCGCCGACATCTCCATGGCGTGCAGGTACAGGTGCAGGATTCCCGGATGGGCCCGGCCCGCGGGGGTGGCCAGTGCCTGGTCCAGGAGGCGCTTGGCCTCGAGCACCCGCGAGCCGGCGGCCGGCTCCCCGGTCGCCGTGTCCCACAGGGCCCAGGCGGTGACGTTGAGCAGCGCGTCGGCGGCCAGGGCCTGCACGTCGACATCGGCCGGATAGGCGGCGGCCAGCTCTGCCATTGCGTCGGCGTAGGCGCCCAGGCCGGCGCGCAGCGCCTCCGCGTCGTCGGGGTCGTCGGTCGGGAAGCGGGCTTGCAGCGCCGCGACCAGGCCTTGGTCGACCGGACTGGCCCGTCCCTGGGCGGCCAGGGACAGCTCCATGCGTGCGCGGGCCAGTGACGTGGTCATATCGACGGGGTCGAACGCCACCCACGGCTTGTTGTAGTTCGGGCCCACCGCGTAGGCGATCCCCCACCGCGCAATGGCCAGGCCGGGATCAAGGTCCAGCGCCCGTTCAAAGCAGCGGATCGACTCTTCGTGATTGAACGCGTACGCCCACACCATCGCCCGGTCGAACCAGACCTGCGCCTGGGCGGAGGGGGTCTGGACGGGCCGGTGGTAGCTGCCGAGGTCGAAGTATTGCTCGCCGGCGGTCATCGCCACACCCCCGCCGCGTGGCCCCGCATCATCACCGCTGCGCCGCAAAGGATTCGACGACTTCGGCCAGCTCGTCGACCGCCTCCCAGTTCAGCAGGTGTCCCGCGCCGGGCACGGTGACCAGCCGGGCACCCGGGATTCCGGCGGCCAGCCGGTGCGAGTGGCTGGGCGGGGTGGTGCGATCCGAGGAGCCCACCATCACCACCGCCGGCACCGAGATCTCGGCCAGCCGTGGATAGCGATCCTCGCGCGAGAACGCCCGCACGATGGGTAGGTGCGGTCCGTGCCGGTCGAGATGTTGATGGAACCACTCGAGGAATACCGAGATCATCGCCGGTGACGGACGCGCCCCGCACTGTGCCGCCCCGAACAGCACCGCGATGGTCCTGCTGCGCAGCAGCCGTTGCAGGATCCCGCGTTCCAGCAGCGGGATCTGTAGGCGGTTCTGCGGAGCCCCGTCCAGCACCCGGCCCGCCCAGGTGGCGAACAGCACCACCGCGCGCAGCCGCTGCGCCAGGGCGCCATGGTCGAGCAGGGCGCGGATGCTGACGAAGCCCCCCATCGAATGTCCGACCAGCACGCCGTCGCGGATATCGAAGTGTTGCAGCACCGCGGCAAGATCGTCGGCCATGGGCTCCGATCCGATTCCCTCGGCGCCCAGTGTCGACCGGCCATGGCCGCGCTGATCAAAGGCAATCACCCGCAGGCCCCGGGCCAGCAGTTCGTCCCAGACGAAATTCCACTCGGTGAGGCTGGCGCAGTAGCCATGGACCAAAATCACCGGCGTCCCCCGGCCTGCCACCAACGCATGCAGCACGGTCCCGTCGGGGCGGGTGATCGCGACCCGCTCACCTTGTGGTTCGGCCAGCAACCGTTCCCTGGGAAACGGGTCGGGATTGCGCTCGATTCGGCGGGCCAGGGCCCGGGCACCACCCCAGCCGACCAGACCGCTGGCACCGGCTAGGGCCGCGGCGGCCAGCGTCGGTCTCATCCGTCCAGCTTGCCTGATTTGCCTGGCTCAGAGCACGCAATGGCCTAGCGGGCTCAGCCGGGAGGGTTTGCGCCGTGGCCGGAAAGGATCGCGGGGCAATAGGCATTGCCCGCGATCGCGGTGAACTTGGCTGCGCCATCTTCTTGGAGCCCGGAATTGGAGCTCTGTACCTGCTTGACAACGTCGACCGTCTGAGTCCCGTTGTTCACTTGCTGACATATCCATTTGGCGGCCGCGATCGCTCGTGCCGCGTCCGGATAGGTGATGCCGGCCTTTCCCAGCGCAACCAGGAATGCGTCATCGTTGGCATCGGCGTGTGCGGGTGCGGCCAGGCCGACCATGACGGCCAACCCTGTCACCCCAACCAAGAGCTTCATATCCCCCTGATGGTCCCAGACCGGCGCCATCCCTGCATCCCGGAGAACACGCCAAGATCGTCAACCTAGCGTTGACGAAACCGCTGTCGTCAACCTATCGTTGACGACGTGGCCGATCCGACCAAAATCACCTATCCCGTCCGCCTCGACGAACTGATCGACGCGATCAAACAGGTCCACACCAACGCGCTGGACCAGCTGACCGACGCGGTCCTGGCCGCCGAACACCTCGGCGAGATCGCCGACCATCTGATCGGACACTTCGTCGACCAGGCGCGTCGTTCCGGAGCCTCATGGACCGACATCGGCAAGAGCATGGGAGTGACCAAACAGGCCGCGCAGAAGCGATTCGTCCCCCGAGCCGAAGCCACCACGCTGGACCCGGAGCAAGGCTTCGGACGCTTCACGCCGCGCGCTCGCAGCGCGGTGGTCGCCGCCCAGAACGCCGCCCACCAAGGCGCCAACGACGAGATCACCCCCGACCACCTGCTGCTGGGAGTGCTGGCCGACCCCGCCGCGCTGGCCACCGCGCTGCTGCGGATGCAAGCGATCGACACCGAGGCCCTGCGCGCGTCGGTGCGCCTACCCGCGGCCACCGGCAAAACCCCCGCCCTCATCCCGTTCAGTGGACCGGCGCGCAAGGTGCTGGAACTGACCTTCCGTGAGGCCCTTCGGCTCGGCCACAACTACATCGGCACCGAGCACATGCTGCTCGCGCTGCTCGAACTCGAGGACGGAGCCGGACCGCTACACCGATCCGGTGTCGAGAAGTCACGTGCGGAGGCCGATCTGAGCAGCGCGCTCGAGTCATTGACCGGCCACGGACCGGACGGTCGTCCCGGCAAGTCCTGAAGACTCAACCCCTCCCCTTCGCATTGCCGCATGTGTAATCATGCGAAGATCCCAGAACAGGGCGCCGAGGAGGCAAACATGCACCGCTGGCCGAAGGTTGTTCGCTCCGCCCTCGTCGTTCTCGTGGCCCCCGTCTTTGCCGTCTTGCTCGCCGCCGGTGCCGGGGTGCTGGCATTGAACTCGGCCGCTCCCCGCGCCTGGGCCGGCGATGCGCCGATCGGACACATCGGTGACACGCTTCGAGTCGATACCGGCACCTATGTCGCCGACGTCACCGTGAGCAACGTGGTACCGGTCGATCCGCCGCCGGGATTCGGCTACACCCGCACCGGCGTGCCGGTGAAGAGCTTCCCCGGCAGCTCGGTGAACCGCGCCGACGTGACGGTCCGTGCGGTCCGGGTGCCCAATTCCTTCATCATGGCCACCAATTTCAGCTTCGACGGCGTCACCCAATTCGCCGACGCCTACAAGCCGCGCCCCTGCGACGCACCGGATTGGCTGGACGCCGCACTGGGCAACGCACCACAAGGCTCGATCGTGCGCGGCGGGGTGTACTGGGACGCCTATCGCGATCCGGTCTCCGTCGTCGTGCTGCTGGACCGCAAGACCGGCCAGCACCTCGCACAGTGGAACCTCTGAACTGAACGTCCAGATCGCCGCGGCGGGCCCCGTCGACGCCGCCGAGTTGGGTGCGGTGGCCGCGCGCACCTTCCCGCTGGCTTGTCCGCCCTCGGCACCGGCCGAACACGTCGCGTCGTTCATCGAGACCAACTTGTCGGGCGACCGGTTCGCCGAATATCTCAACGATCCGCAGCGCACCATTCTTGCCGCTCGCGCTGGCGGCCGAATTGTGGGCTACGCCATGCTTGTTCGCGCCGATACCGACGACTGCGATGTCGAGTTGTCCAAGCTGTACCTATTGCCCGACCAGCACGGCACCGGAACCGCCAAGGCGCTGATGGACAATGCGCTCACTACCGCCCAAGACTGGGGAGCCCGCCGGGTATGGCTCGGGGTGAACCAGGAAAACCAACGGGCACAACGCTTCTACGCCAAACGCGGGTTCACGGTGAGTGGCACCAGAACATTTCAGTTGGGCCCCCACCAAGAGAACGACTACATCATGGTTCGCGAGCTTCGCTGACCGGGGCCGTCAAAGCCAACAGTCGCGAGGTGGCACGTAGATACTTCTTGCGGTAACCGCCCGCCAGCATCTCCTCACTGAAAATGGTGTCCAGCTTGGCCCCGGATGCCACCATCGGGACGCCGGCGTCATAGAGCCGATCGGTGAGCGCCACCAGCCGCAGCGCAACATGTTGGTCCTCGATGGGGTGCACACCGGTCAGAAACACCGCGCTCACACCGTCGATCAGGGTCAGATACCGCGATGGATGCATGGTGGCCAGGTGGGCACACAGGGCGTCGAAGTCATCGAGGGTCGCGCCGCGCACCGTCGCAGCGCGCTGGGCGACCTGATCATCGGACAACGGCTGCGGCGCCGGCGGCAGGCCACGGTGGCGATAGTCCGGCCCCTCGATCCGCACCGCGGTGAAAATACTTGCCAGCGTGTTGATCTCGCGCAGAAAGTCCTGGGCGGCAAAGCGCCCCTCGCCCAGCTGTTCGGGCAGCGTATTGGAGGTGGCGGCCACCGACACGCCCCGCTGCACCAACGCCGAGAGCATCCGGGAGATCAGCGTGGTGTTACCGGGGTCATCAAGCTCGAACTCGTCGATGCACACGGCCGTGTGGTTGGCCAGCAGGTCGATGCATTCGGCGAAGCCGAAAACGCCCGCCAACTGGGTCAGCTCACCAAAGGTCGCGAACGCCTTGGGCTGTTCGGGTGCGTCCGGCCCCAAGCCGGGCAGCTGGTAGTAGGACGAGGCCAGCAAGTGCGTCTTGCCCACACCGAATCCGCCATCGAGGTACAGCCCGACCCCGGGCAACACCTCACGCCTGCCCAACAGCTTCTTGCGGCCAGCCCGGCGCTGCACCGCCTCCTGGCAGAAGTCCCGGCAGGCCACCAGGGCGGCGGCCTGGGTCGGTTCCGCGGGATCCGGCCGATACGTCGAGAAGCTCACCTCGGCGAAGGTTGGGGGCGGGCGCAATTGGGCAATCAGCCGCTCTGGCGACACCGACGGATGACGGTCCACCAGATGCGCCACCCCTCCCCAAGCACCCGCAGAAGTGGACCCGTGCATGCTGGCACTGTAGCGGCGTGTTGCAATCAACTTCATAGCCGACGTGGAGGTCTGCCCATGCCTGACCCAACCTCAGGCCGGTCCGCCGATGCACAGCTGACGCTGCTCGGAACCGACCGCCAACTCACCGACGAGGACCTGCCCGAGTTCTACGGCTATCCGGCGAAGCTGAGCGGCACCTGGTTGCGGGCCAATTTCATCACCAGCCTCGACGGCGGCGCGACCGTCGGGGGCACCAGCGGCGGCCTAGCGGGGCCGGGCGACCGAGCCGTGTTTGTCCTGCTGCGTGAGCTGGCCGACGTCATCCTGGTCGGCGCGGGCACGGTGCGCATCGAGGGCTACTCCGGCGCGCAACTGGGCGTCGCGGAACGCCAGCAGCGGCAGGCCCGCGGACAAAGCGAAGTCCCGCAACTGGCGATCGCCACCAACTCCGGTCAGCTGGACCGGGATCTGCCCGTGTTCACCCGCACCGAGGTACCACCGCTGGTTCTGACCGCCGCGGCGGCCGTCTACGACACCCGCCGGAGGTTGACCGGCCTCGCCGAAGTGGTCGACTGCTCCGGCAAGGACCCCCACCGGGTCGACGAGAGCCTGCTGCTGGCCAGACTCGCCGGGCGGGGCATGCGCCGCATCCTCACCGAGGGCGGGCCAACGCTGTTCGGATCGCTGATCGAGCAGGATCTGCTCGACGAGTTGTGTCTGACCATCGCCCCCGTTGTGGCGGGTGGTCTGCCCCGGCGCATTGCGCCCGGCCCGGGCCAGCTGCAAACCCGGATGCACTGCGCTCACGTCATCACCGACGATGCCGGGTACCTCTACACCCGCTACGTTCGAGCCTGAACTGCACGTCGCGCAGCATCGCTGAGCGGAGTGGTTAGTGTTGTCGGCATGAGTCGGCGCCTCCCGTCCACCCCGATTCTCGTCGCGGTGGCCTTCTCGGTGACCACAGTGCTGGCTGCCTGCGTTCCGGTACTGGGCGCTGACCCGCGCTTTGCCACCAACACCGGCGCGCGCCCGCAGGGCGCCGCCACCACCACACCACCGCCCAGCGGCCCGCCGCCGATCGCCGCGCCCAAGAACGATCTGTCCTGGACCGACTGCACCTCACAGGTCTATTCCGATGCCGGCGTTCAGGGCGCCCCCGGCACCCGGCTGGAGTGCGCGACCTTCGACAACGACCTGGATCCGGTCAACGGCGGATCCAGGTCGGTCAGTATCGGCGTGGTGCGCGCCCGCTCCGGCCAGACGCCACGCGACGCCGGCCCGCTGGTCTTCACCACCGGCTCCGATCTGCCGTCGTCGACTCAGTTGCCGGTCTGGCTGTCTCATGCCGGCGCCGACGTGCTGCGCACCCACCCGATCGTTGCCATCGACCGCCGCGGGATGGGCATGTCGAGCCCGATCGACTGCCGGGACCACTACGAGCGCACCGAGATGCGTGATCAGTCGCAGTTCCAAACCGGCGATGACCCGGTGGCCAACCTTTCGACGATCTCCAACGAAGCCACCACCGATTGCACCGACGCCATCGCCCCCGGCGCATCCGCCTACGACAACGGACACGCCGCATCCGACATCGAGCGGCTGCGCAATCTGTGGGATGTGCCGGCACTGGCGCTGGTCGGCATCGGCAACGGCGCCCAGGTGGCCCTCACCTACGCCGGATCACGACCCGACAAGGTCGCCCGGCTGATCCTCGACTCCCCGGTGGCTTTGGGGGTCAGCGCCGAAGCCGCCACTGAACAACAGGTCAAGGGTCAGCAAGCGGCGCTGGATGCGTTCGCCGCACAGTGTGTCGCGGTGCACTGCGCGCTCGGATCCGATCCCAAGGGCGCCGTCGCCGCACTGCTGAACGACGCCCGTTCCGACAACGGCCCCGGCGGCGAGTCGGTGGCCTCGATCGCCACCGCCATCACCACCGCCCTGGGCTTTCCCACCGGGGACCGCATCCGCACCACGACCAACCTGGCGGACGCGCTGGTGGCCGCCCGCGCGGGTGACATGAACCAGCTGTCCAACCTGATCAACCGGGCCGATGCCCTGCAGCACACCGACGGCCAGTTCGTCAGCTCGTGCAGCGACGCGGTGAATCGCCCCACCCCGGACCGGGTTCGCGAACTGGTGGTCGCCTGGGGCAAGCTCTATCCACAATTCGGCACGGTCGCCGCACTCAACCTGGTCAAGTGCGTGCACTGGCCCAGCGGCTCGACAACCGATGCCCCCAAGAGCCTCAAGGTCAACGTCCTGTTGCTGGGGGTGCAAAGCGACCCGATCGTGGGCAACGAAGGCGTCGCCCAGACCGCGGCCACGATCATCAACGCCAACGCCGCCAGCAAGCGAGTGATGTGGCAGGGCATCGGACACGGTGCCAGCATCTATTCGTCCTGCGCGGTACCACCGCTGATCGGCTATCTCAACGGCGGCAAACTGCCGGGCACCGACACCTACTGTCCCGCCTGAAACCGGCTCGGCCGCCCCGGTGTACGGTGCGCTGGTGACCGCGGCTGACTCGACCCGAACCGGCTTGCGTGAATGCATGCAAGCCGCATTCCGTCCCCGTACCGGCCCACCGAGCGCGTCGGCGATATTGCGCTCGGTGCTGTGGCCGGCGGCCATTTTGTCGGTACTGCATCGCGCCATCGTGCTGACGACCAACGGGAACATCACTGACGACTTCAAGCCGGTGTATCGGGCGGTGCTCAACTTCCGCCGCGGCTGGGACATCTATAACGAGCATTTCGACTACGTCGACCCGCACTATCTCTACCCGCCGGGCGGCACGCTGCTGATGGCCCCGTTCGGGTACCTGCCCTTCGCGCCGTCGCGCTACCTGTTCATCTCGATCAACACCGCGGCCATTCTGCTGGCGGCGTACCTGTTGCTGCGGCTGTTCAACTTCACGCTGACCTCGGTCGCCGCCCCCGCCCTGGTATTGGCCATGTTCACCACCGAGACCGTGACCAACACCCTGGTCTTCACCAACATCAACGGCTGCATTCTGCTGCTCGAGGTGCTGTTCCTGCGGTGGCTGTTGGACGGCCGGGTCAGTCATCAATGGTGGGCCGGGATAGCTATCGGATTCACGCTGGTGCTCAAACCACTACTCGGCCCGCTGCTGCTGCTGCCCCTGCTCAACCGCCAGTGGCGCACGCTGGTGACCGCCATCGTGATCCCCATCGTCATCAACCTGGCCGCCCTGCCGCTGATCAATCATCCGATGGACTTCTTCACGCGGACATTGCCCTACATTCTGGGCACCCGCGACTACTTCAACAGTTCGATCCAGGGCAATGGCATCTACTTCGGCCTGCCGACCTGGTTGATCCTGTTCCTGTGGCTGCTGTTCATCGCAATCGCGATCGCCAGCTTGTGGCTGCTGTACCGCTACTACCGCACCCGCGATCCCCTGTTCTGGTTCACCACATCCTCGGGTGTGCTGCTGCTGTGGTCGTGGCTGGCGATGTCGCTGGCCCAGGGCTACTACTCGATGATGCTGTTCCCGTTCCTGATGACGATCACGCTGCGTAACTCGGTGATCCGGAACTGGCCGGCGTGGCTGGGGATCTACGGCTTCATGACGCTGGATCGCTGGCTGCTGTTCAACTGGATGAGGTGGGGCCGCGCCCTCGAGTATCTGAAGATCACCTACGGGTGGTCGCTGCTGTTGATCGTGACGTTCACCGTGCTGTATTTCCGCTACCTCGACGCCAAGGCCGAAGACCGGTTGGACAGCGGGATCGATCCGGCGTGGCTGACGGCCGAGCGAGAGCGCGCTAGCGTGGACGCATGACCTCCTCCGACGCCGGCTCGCAGCGTCCGAAACTGCAACTCAGCGAAGACGAGTGGCGCACGAGGCTCAGCCAGCGGGAGTACGACGTGCTGCGTCTGGCCGGCACCGAACGGCCGTTCACCGGCGAGTACACCGACACCAAGACGCAGGGCATCTACCAATGCCGGGCCTGTGGCGCGGAGTTGTTCCGCAGTACCGAGAAGTTCGAATCCCATTGCGGCTGGCCGTCATTCTTTGACCCGTCGGCCAGCGAAGCGGTGATCCTGCGTCCCGACCACTCACTGGGCCAGCTGCGTACCGAGGTGCTATGCGCGAACTGCCACAGCCACCTGGGCCATGTGTTCGCCGGCGAGGGGTATCCGACACCGACGGATCTGCGTTACTGCATCAACTCGATCTCGCTGCGCCTGGTTCCCACGGACTCAGCAGCGCAATAGCGGGGGGTTAGTCCAGCCGGGTGGCGTGGACTTCCCAGAACGGGACGTGCGCGATGCCGTCGGTCAGCCAGGGCTGGATCGTCTTGAACCGCTCCACCAAGGGCCCGACCTGGTCAGCCACCTCGGGGTTTCGCGCGGCCATGGTTTCCAGCGTCTCCATGCTCACCGTGATGCGGTAGGTGGTCGGCCCCAGATAGGTGATCTCCCAACCGCCAAGTGGCAGCATCTCGCGGAAGTTTTCCTCCGGCAGCGACCGGATCGCGGTCAATCCGTTGACCTGGTGGGCGCCGAACTCGTACATGTAAAGCCGTGCGCCCGGCTTGGTCGCCCGCCACAACGCCTGCACGTAGGACCTCTGCAGCTCGGGCGCGGTACCGAACGTGTGATAGAAGGCGCAGTCGACGACGGTGTCGAATCGGTTGTCCAAGCCTTCCAGCCTCGTGGCATCGGCCACCTGGAAGTTCACCGACACCCCGGCCTTAGCCGCGTTGTCCCGGGCCCGCTCGATGGCGGTCGCCGATCCGTCGATGCCGGTCGCCGAGTAACCCTTGGACGCGTAATAGATCGCGTGGTGGCCGGGCCCGGTGCCCGGGTCGAGCACCTCCCCCTTGACCGCGCCCAGCGCGACCAGCTGCTCAACCACCGGTTGCGGGCCGCCGATGTCCCACGGTGTGGCCGCCGGCAAGCCGTGTGCCACCCGCTGGTCGCGATACATCTCCTCGAAGCGGGTGGGGTCGGTCGGATCCGGGGCGGTCATGGCAGCGAGGTCACCAGCTGCTCGACGGGCACCCGCGGCCCGCTGTAGAACGGCGTCTCCGCACGGGTGTGCCGTCGGGCGTCGGTGGCCCGCAGGTCACGCATCAAATCGACGATGCGGTCCAACTCGGGGGCCTCAAACGCCAGGATCCACTCGTAGTCCCCCAGCGCGAACGCCGGCACCGTGTTGGCCCGAACGTCCTTGTAGCCACGCGCGGCCATGCCGTGCTCGGCGAGCATGCGACGTCGCTCCTCGTCGGGCAGCAGATACCACTCGTAGGAGCGCACGAACGGATACACGCAGATGTAGGCGCCGGGCTCCTCGCCGGCTAGAAATGCCGGGATGTGGCTCTTGTTGAACTCGGCCGGACGATGCAGCCCGACGCTGCTCCACACCGGAGTGCAGGCCCGCCCCAAGGTGGTGGTGCGCCGAAAGTCCGAATAGGTCGCCTGCAACGTTTCGATGCGCTCGGCGTGGGTCCAGATCATGAAATCCGCGTCCGCCCGCAGGCCCGCGACGTCGTAGAGGCCGCGCACCACGACGCCGCGTTCCTCCTGCTGCTTGAAAAACGTCGCAGCGTCGTCGATCACGGCTTCGCGGTGGTCACCGAGTTCGCCCGGCCGCACAGAGAACACCGAGAACATCAGGTACCGAATGGTTGCGTTCAGGACGTCGTAGTCGAGGCGTGCCATGGCACCTATCGTGCCACTTGTGGGTTGAGCGCCCCAACGACGCCGTCCACCGCGCGGCTTGCCGCCCCGACACAGGCCGGCACCCCGATTCCGTCCAGATAGCTGCCGGCCACGGCCAATGTCGGGGGCAGCCCGGCCCGCACTTGCGCGACCAGCACCCCGTGACCGGGACCGTATTGCGGCATCGCCTCGATCCACCGCTGCACACGTGAATCGACGGGATCCACCGTCACACCGAACACCGTGGCCAGGTCGTCGCGCGCCCACGAAAGCAGCTGATGGTCGGACACGCGCTCGGCCAGGTCGTCGCCGAACCGCCCGAACGAAATCCGCAGCTGCTGGACGTCGCCCTGGATACCCCATTTCCGCGACGACAACGTGATTGCCTTGGCCCGCAACGGCTCACCGTTGGCCACCAGCACCCCGGAACACTGCGGGAAGGGGGTATCTGCCGGCACCGCCAGCGCCACCACAGCCGAGGAGGCACTGCGCACCCGGCTCGCGGCCGCGACGCTGCGCGGATCCACCCCGTCGACACCGTCGAGGATCCGCACCAGGCGCGGGGCCGGGATGGCCAGGATGACGGCGTCGGCGTGCCAGCGCCGGCCGGCATCGTCGTGCAGTGCCCAACCGGGTTCGATCTTGCTGACCGCGGCCTGCACCCACTGCACCCCACTGCGTGCGACCAGCTCCTCGACCAGCACCTGATAGCCGCCCGTCAAGGCACCGAACACCGGACCGGCACTGGCCGGTGGCAAGCTCTGCCGAACCGCCTCGGTCAGGCTGGTGGCGCCGCGGTCCAGCGCCGCCGCCACCGCCGGGATGGCCGCGCGCACACCGATCGTGGCGGCCGAGCCCGCATAGACGCCGCACAGCAGCGGATCGACCGACCTGGTCACGGTCTGCTCGCCGAACCGCTCGGCCACCAGTTCGGCCACCGCGGGATCGCCGCCCGGGCGCCAGTGCAGCGGCCGGTCCGGTTCGGCCTCGATCTGGGCAATCGTGGCGTCGTCAACCAGGCCGGCAAGCGAGCGCGCCGAAGCCGGGATCCCCATCACGGTGCCCGTTGGCAGCGGGTGCAGCTCTTGGCAGCTGTAGATCAGCGGCCGGGCGCCCGTGGTGGAGCGCTGCAGCCCGGACAGACCGAGTTCGGCGAGCAGGGCGGGCATCTCCGGACGGCGCACCACGAACGCTTCGGCACCCAGATCCATCGGCTGTCCGCCGACCCGCTCGGTGCGCAAGATTCCGCCCAGCCGATCGCTGGGGTCCAACAGGGTGATCAAGGCGTCTTCACCGACCGCCAGCCGCAACCGGAAGGCCGCGGTCAGGCCCGAGATTCCACCGCCCACAACACAATACGAGCCCGGTGTCATAGCGAGTGAACCAGTGACACCAGGTCGGTCAGCACCCCCGGATCGGTCTGCGGCAGTACCCCGTGCCCCAGATTGAAGACGTACCCGGCCGCACCCGCGTCGACGGCCCGACGTCCATCGTCGACGACGGCGCGTGCGGCCCGTTCCACCGCGGGCCAGCCCGCCAGCAGCACCACCGGATCCAGGTTGCCCTGCAGCGCGGTGCCGGGTTGCACCCGGGCGGCGGCATCGGCCAGCGCGGTGCGCCAGTCCACCCCGACCACCTTCGCCGTCCCCGGCTTGACCGCCTCCGACATCGCACCCAGCAGTTCAGCGGTGCCGACCCCGAAGTGCATCATCGGAACACCATGCTCGGCTAGCGTGGCGAATACCCGTGCGCTGTGCGGCAACGCGTGCTGGCGGTAGTCGGCCAACGACAACATTCCCGCCCACGAGTCGAACACCTGGATGGCATCCACGCCGGCACGGATCTGACCGAGCAGAAATTCGATGGTGAGGTCGGTCAACTTGGTCATCAACGCATGCCAGGTCGCGGGCTCGGCCAACATCATCGCCTTGGTCCGGGCATGGTGGCGGCTGGGTCCGCCCTCGACCAGGTAGGAGGCCAACGTGAAGGGCGCTCCGGCGAATCCGATCAGCGGAGTGTCACCCAGCTCGGCGACCAACAGCTCAACCGCGTCGAGCACCGGCGCAATCGACTGGGGGTCAATGGGTTTGATGGCGTCGACATCGGCAACCGTACGCACCGGCGCAGCGATGACCGGTCCGACATCGGCCACGATGTCCAAGTCCACACCGGCCGCGCGCAGCGGTACCACGATGTCGGAGAACAGGATCGCGGCATCGACGTGGTAGCGGCGGATCGGTTGCATGGTGACCTCGCAAGCCACCTCGGGTTCGAAGCAGGCGGCCAGCATGCTGTGCTGGCGGCGCAGCGCCCGGTATTCCGGCAGTGAGCGGCCGGCCTGCCGCATGAACCACACCGGTACTCGGCTGGGTTTGCGGCCGGCCACCGCGGCCAGATAGGGCGACTGCGGAAGGTCGCGACGGGTACTCATCGGCCTCAATGCTGCCATGAGGGCTGCCATGAGGCGGTTTGGGCGGCCCCGCAGGCCATCGGGCCGCTGCGTAACATCACGACGGCAACCAGCTGGCAACCAGCAACGGTCAGGAGCGCCGCATGCCACTCACCTACCAAGATTTCCCCAGCCTTCGCTTCGAGCCGGGTGAGCACGGCGTGCTGAATCTGGTGCTGGACTCCCCCGGGCTGAATTCGGTTGGACCGCAGATGCACCGCGACCTCGCTGACGTCTGGCCGGTGATCGACCGTGACCCCGACGTGCGGGTGGTGCTGGTTCGTGGTGAGGGCAAAGCGTTTTCGTCCGGGGGCAGTTTTGAGCTCATCGACGAAACGATCGGCGACTACGAAGGACGAATCCGCATCATGCGCGAGGCCCGTGACCTGGTGCTCAACCTGGTCAACCTCGACAAGCCGGTGGTTTCGGCGATTCGCGGCCCGGCCGTTGGCGCCGGTCTGGTGGTAGCGCTGCTCGCCGATATCTCGGTGGCAAGCGCAACCGCGAAAATCATCGACGGCCACACCAAGCTCGGGGTGGCGGCCGGTGACCACGCCGCGATCTGCTGGCCGCTGCTGGTCGGCATGGCCAAGGCCAAGTACTACCTACTCACCTGCGAGACACTGTCCGGCGAAGAAGCTGAACGCATCGGCCTGGTCTCGACGTGCGTCGATGACGATGAGGTGCTGCCCACCGCAACCCGGCTGGCCGAGAATCTGGCGCAGGGGGCGCAAAACGCGATCCGCTGGACCAAGCGCAGCCTCAATCACTGGTACCGGATGTTCGGGCCGACCTTCGAAACGTCGCTTGGCCTGGAGTTTCTCGGGTTCACCGGCCCCGATGTGCAGGAAGGCCTGGCCGCGCACCGGCAGAAGCGTCCCGCCCGGTTTACCGACCGCACCGAGGGGCCCTAGCCGGCGACGAAACGGCGCGCCTGTCCCCGCGTGTCGACCGATGGGTCTACCGTCGAATTCTGTGAACCGCGCCGACGATAAGACGGGGCGCAGCGATTGGGGGGCACCTCCCGCTTGCGGGGGAGAGGAGCGGCGCTTGTGACCTCAGCCGAACCGACCCCTTTCCGCGAGGCGGTAGCGGCGATGAACGCTGTCACCGTGCGGCCCGAGATTGAACTCGGCCCCATCCGCCCGCCACAGCGGCTGGCCCCGTACAGCTATGCCCTGGGGGCCGAAGTCAAGCATCCCGAGCTCGACATCGTGCCCGAACGATCCGAAGGCGACGCTTTCGGACGGCTGATTCTGCTCTATGACCCTGATGGTTCTGACGCGTGGGACGGCACCATTCGCCTGGTTGCCTACATTGAGGCCGATCTGGACTCGCACGAGGCGATCGATCCGCTGCTACCGGAAGTGGCGTGGAGTTGGCTGGTGGAGGCGCTGGAATCACGCACCGAACACGTGACCGCGCTCGGTGGCACCGTCACCGCCACCACATCGGTGCGCTACGGCGACATCTCCGGACCGCCGCGCGCCCATCAGCTCGAGCTACGAGCGTCGTGGACGGCGACCACACCCGATCTAGGCAGCCACGTCGAGGCGTTCTGCGCTGTCCTCGAGCACGCCGCGGGCCTGCCGCCGGCCGGGGTCGTCGACCTGGGCTCGAGGTCGCGCGCCTGATATGTGCTCAGCCCTATCTCCTGAGGGGAACGAACCGCCGGAGGGCACAGCACCCGAAGCCACTCCCCTGCTGAGCCCGGCGAGCGGGGTTCCGGAACTCTCCGTGACCGCCGGCCAGATCGAGGCGGCCGCGACACTCCTGGACCGCGGCAGCGGGCCCTTTGCCGTCGACGCCGAGCGCGCATCGGGCTTTCGTTACTCCAATCGGGCCTATCTGATCCAGATCCGGCGGGCCGGCGCCGGAACGGTGCTGATCGACCCGGTCAGCCACGGCGGTGACCCGCTGACCGTGCTGCAACCGCTGGCCGAAGTGCTGGCCAAAGACGAGTGGATCCTGCACTCGGCCGACCAGGACCTGCCCTGTCTGGCCGAGGTTGGGATGCGTCCGTCGGCGTTGTACGACACCGAACTGGCGGGGCGATTGGCCGGGTACGACCGGGTGAACCTGGCGACCATGGTCGAGCGGCTACTCGGCATGGGCCTGGTCAAAGGCCACGGCGCCGCCGACTGGTCCAAGCGTCCGCTGCCGTCGGACTGGCTCAACTACGCCGCGTTGGATGTGGAGTTGCTCATCGAGCTGCGCTCGGCGATCTCGGGGGTGCTGGCCGAGCAAGGTAAATCCGACTGGGCCGCGCAAGAATTCGAGTATCTGCGGACGTTCGAATCACGGTGGGTGCCGGCGACCGCCAAACCGGACCGCTGGCGGCGAACCTCGGGGATCCACAAAGTGCGTGACCGGCGAGGTCTGGCCGCCGTTCGCGAGTTGTGGATAACCAGAGATCGCATCGCCGAGCGTCGTGACATCGCGCCCCGCCGGATTCTGCCGGACTCGGCGATCATCGATGCCGCCCTCTCCGACCCGAAGTCGGTCGAAGACCTGGTGTCATTGCCGGTGTTCGGCGGGCGCAACCAGCGCCGTAACGCGACGATGTGGCTCGGGGCCCTCGACGTCGCGCGCAAGAGCCAGCATCCGCCGGAAGTGGCCGAACCCTCCAATGGGCCGCCCGTTCCGGCGCGGTGGAGCCGACGCAAACCCGAAGCTGCCGCGCGCCTGGAGGCCGCCCGCGCGGCGTTGTCCGAGGTGTCGGATTCGGTGGGAGTGCCGACGGAGAACCTGGTCACGCCCGAGCTGGTGCGGCGCCTGTGCTGGGACTGGGCACCGGTGGCCGCCGCCGAGATAACCAGCACCATCGATGAATTCTTGGCCACCGGGCAAGCCCGGGTCTGGCAGCGTGAGCTGGTGGTACCCGCCCTGGCCGCAGCGCTGGCCAATGCCGCCGAACCCGAGACCGAACCGGGCGCCCGCTAGTCGAGCTGTTCGGTGATCTCGGTTTCGGCAACGCTGGAACCCAGCGCGACAACCCAGCCGGTGATGCGGCGGGCGACATCCTGGTCGGTGAGACCCAAGTCGGCCAACACCTCGCCACGCGACGCGTGATCGAAGAAATCCTGCGGCAGGCCCACATCGCGACACGGCAGGTCGATCTCGGCACGCCGCAGCGCTGCCGACACCGCTGACCCGGTCCCCCGGTTGACCCCGTTGCCTTCGAGGGTCACCAGCAGCTTGTGCGCCACCGCCAATTCGAGCACCGCGTCGGGGACGGGCAACACCCAGCGTGGGTCGACCACCGTCACCCCGATGCCCTGGTTGTGTAGCCGCTTGGCCACCGCCACCGCCAGCGCCATCGACGTCTCCGCGCCGCTCCAAAGCCGGAATATCGTCACCGACGTCACCTCTGGGGAATCATAAAGCCGTCGGACCATCACTGAACTCGAGCGCATCCCCCAGTTCCTCGCGCAACCGGGTGGCATCCCTGGGCGCGGCTACCCGCATTTCGGGGACGATGCCCAGCATCGACAAATCCCGCATGCCGTTGTGGGCCGGACCATCCGAACCGGTGATCCCTGCCCGGTCGAGCACCATGGTGACGGGCAGCTGGTGCAGCGCCACATCCATCCTCAACTGGTCGAATGCCCGGTTGAGGAACGTCGAATAGATCGCCACTACC
Organism: Mycobacterium ulcerans subsp. shinshuense; assembly: GCF_002355775.1. NCBI lineage: Bacteria > Bacillati > Actinomycetota > Actinomycetes > Mycobacteriales > Mycobacteriaceae > Mycobacterium > Mycobacterium ulcerans. Next base: position 3,628,382 of record NZ_AP017624.1, read on the forward strand.
GGGTGCATCCCACCCATCGCCAGCCCAGCTGCCGACGTGATCGCATGTTGCTCGGCAATGCCGACATCGAACAGGCGGTCCGGAAAGCGCGGCCCGAACGCCGTCAGCCCGGTCGGCCCCGGCATGGCCGCGGTGATGGCCACAAGGTGGCAACGGCGGTTCCGGCGTCGGCGCGGGCCTGGCCGGCGGAAACGGCGGCGCCGGAGCGGGCGGCACCAGCGCCGGAAGCCTAGGGCTGCCATCCCCAGCAGGGCCGGGGGACGTCGAGGCGCGGGTGAGCGAAGCCGTAGGACGGTGCGGCACATTTCGAATATCGATAGACAAAGCGATTTATTTAGACGTGGTGAATTACAACTGCAGCAACCGCATCCGAATTAACTCCATAGAGAATTAATTTCCTAACAGAAATTCAGCAGTGAATGACTTAAGAAAAGTGCTCAAATTAGTGGAAATAGCTACACATTGGCGTACATTCGTCCAATCTAATTCCCACCACATTCCATGTGAATGGCAAGCGAGGCAGATGTGTGGTTCCACGCCGAGAACTCCCTGTTGCTACTCAGTAGCGCTGGTCGACAGCAGCGCAACCAGTCGCTGCGAGAGTCTGCCGAAGGGCCGGAAAAGAACTCTTTCTCATGTAATGGACGGCACGGTTCACAGCGAATTTCCGGTAGCCCGAGACATTGCCGACAACGAACCTTCGGTTCGAGACCGGGTGCGATCGCTGTCGCCCGACCGTGCGGAAACCATTCGGCCGTCCGGTGTTTTTCAGGGCGCGGTCAGCATTTGTCGACCGCGCTGCCTGAAGCCTGCGTTGTTGTTTGAGTTCGGAGGAGAAACCTGATCTCCTACCTAGCCATTGCACCGGAGATCGTGGCCGCCGCGGCCGCGGATATGGACGGGATCGGCTCGGCCATCACCGCCGCCAATGCCGCCGCGGCGATCCCAACCAGCGCCATCGCGGCCGCGGCCGCCGATGAGATTTCGGCGGCCATCGCCGAACTGTTCGGCAACCACGCCCAGCAATATCAGGCCCTGAGCGCCCAAATGGCGCGGTTCCACGACCAGTTCGTGCGCAGCCTGTCCGGCGCAACACAGACGTACGCCAGCGCCGAGGCCACCGGAGCCGCACCCCTGCAACCGGTGCTAGACCTGATCAACGGGCCCACCCAAGCACTGTTGGGACGCCCGCTGATCGGCAACGGCGCCAGCGGGGCCCTAGGCACCGGGCAGGCCGGCGGTGACGGGGGCCTGCTGATCGGCAACGGCGGCGCCGGCGGGGCCGCCGGACTGATCGGCTCCGGCGGCGCCGGCGGCATCGGCGGAACCGGCGCGGCCGGCGGAAAAGACGGCAACGCCGTCCTCTTCGGCGCCGGAGGCAACGGCGGCATCGGCGGGACCGGAGCCGTTGGCGGGACCGGGGCGGCCGGCGGAGCCGGCGGCAACGGCGGGTTCCTCTTCGGCCACGGCGGTGACGGCGGCACCGGCGGCACCGGCGCCAGCGGCGTTGCTGGCGCCAACGGCGGTGCGGGCCAAACCGGACTAGCCGGAACCGACGGCGGTACCGGCGGCGCCGGCGGCACCGGTTGCGACGGGCTGGCCGCCACGACCGCTGGCGGCACTGGCGGCAACGCGGGCGACGGCGGCGAGGGCGGCGCTGGCGGTAACGCTGGAGCCGGCGGCGCGGGAGGCCAAGGCGGCCTGTTCGGCAATGCGGGTACCACCGGCGCCGGCGGCGATGGCGGTAATGGCGGCAACGGCGGACTCGCGGGCAACGGCGGGGCCGGCGGCAACGGCGACGCTAGCAACCCCAACGGCGGGACCGGCGGCAACGGCGCCAACCCGGGAGCCGGCGGGGCCGGCGGCGCCGGCGGCAACGGGTCGCGCACCGGTGCACCCGGTACCACTGGCAACATCCCCACCACCGCGGCCGGCCACGGCGGCAAGGGCGGAGACGGCTTTAGTCCCGCCACCTCCGGTCAAGACGGCGGGTCTGGCGGCAAGGGCGGAGACGCCGGCCAATTCGGCAACGGCGGCAACGGCGGCAACGGCGGCAACGGCGGCAACGGAGCCGCCGGTGACGCGGCGGGCAGCGGCCACACCGGCGGCAACGGGGGCGCCGGCGGCGGCGGCGGCGGTAACGCCGGTCAATTCGGTGAACCCGGCACGGGCGGATCCGGCGGGAACGGCGGCAAAGGCGGCGACGGCGCGGCCGGCGGCTTAGCCCAAGCCGGCGGAAACGGCGGCGAAGGCGGGGCCGGTGGCAACGCTGGCGCGGGAGGCCTGAGCGGCACCGGCGACAGCACCGGCAACGCCGGCACCGGCGGCAACGGCGGTGCCGGCGGCAACGGCGGAACCGGCAACGCCGGCACCGGCGGCAACGGCGGAACCGGCAACGCCGGCAACGGCGGAACCGGCGGCGATGGCAGCGATGGCGGCACCGGCGGCACCGGCGGCAACGGCGGAACCGGCGACACAGGCGCCGAAGGCGCCACCAGCTTTGCAGGCGGCACCGGCGGCAACGGCGGTACCGGCGGCAACAGCGGCCCCGGCGGCACCAACGGCACCGGCGGCAAGGGCGGCATCGGCGGCATCGGTGGCGACGGCCGCAACGGCAGTACCGAGGCCATCGGCGGCAACGGCGGGACAGGCGGCACTGGCGGAATCGGGGGTACCGCCGGGACCGGCGGCACCGGGGGTAGCGCCGGCAACGCCGGCACCGGCGGCACCGGCGGCAATGGTGGCGCTGGTGACAGCGGCGCCTCTGGCGGCGCTGGCGGCGCTGGCGGCGAAGGCGGCGCCGGAATCGGCGGTAAAGACGGCGGTACCGGGGGCACTGGAGGCACTGGAGGCACTGGAGGTGCGGGCGTCGTCAGCGGCTTATCCGCCTTCCCCGGCGGCATCGGTGGCACCGGCGGAGCCGGCGGGCAGGGCGGCCAAGCAACCGGCGCGGCAATGCCGGCGACGGCGGCACCGGCGGGCAGGGCGGAACAGGCGGGCAGGGCGCAACAGGCCCCACAGTCAACGACACCGCCGGCGACGGCGGGGCCGGCGGGGACGGTGGCGTCGGCGGAGCCGGCGGGCAGGGCGGCCAAGCAACCGACGGCGGCAACGCCGGCAATGCCGGCGACGGCGGCAACGGCGGGCAGGGCGGAACAGGCGGGCAGGGCGCAGCAGCCCCCTCAGCCGCCAAGGCCGCCGGCAACGGCGGGGCCGGCGGCGTCGGCGGCGACGGCGGGAACGGCGCCGACGCCAGCGGCGGCGGCAACGGCGGCGACGGCGGAAAGTCCGGCGGGGGCGGAACCGGCGGAACCGGCGGCAAGAGCTTAGGCAATCTACCCTCAGGTGACGGCGGAGTTGGAGGCAACGCCGGCACCGGCGGCAACGGTGGCAACGCAACCGATGGCGGTGCCGGCGGCAAAGGCGGAGACGGGGCCGCCGGCGGCACGGGCGGCAACGCCGGCGAGTTCCAGTCACTCCTCGGCATCGGCAAAGGCGGAGACGGCGGCACCGGCGGCGACGGCGGCACCGGCACACCCGTCGGGGCAGGCGGCCTGGCCGGTACCGGCGGTGCCGGCGGGTTTGGCATTTTCCCCGGCGGCCAGACCGGCCAGAATGGCACCGACGGCAAGGCCGGATGAACCCGTCCAGCCAACCGGGGCGGCAGCTAAGTCAGCGGAACCCTAGTCGAGATGTTCTTTGATCTCGGCTTCCGAAACGCAAGCACCCAGCGCGGCAACCCAACCGGTGACCCGGCGGGCCACGTCCTGATCGGTCAACCCCAGGTCGGCCAGCAGTTCACCGCGCGAGGCGTGCTCGAAGAACTGCTGCGGCAACCCCACATCGCGACAGGGCACGTCAATCTCGGCACGCCGCAGCGCAGCGGACACGGCTGACCCGACGCCACCGTTGACGCCGTTGTCCTCCAGCGTCACCACCAGCTTGTGCGCCACCGCCAGGTCGCCGATCCCATCGGCCACCGGCAACACCCAGCGAGGGTCGATCACCGTCACCCCGATCCCCTGGTTGTGCAGCCGTTTGGCCACCGCCAGCGCCATCGACGCCAATGCACCTACCGCTATCAGCAGCACGTCGTGGTTCAAGCCGCTAGCCGGCACAGCCAGCACATCCATGCCATCGCGCCGTTCCAGTGTCGGAATATCTTCGCCCACATCGCCTTTGGGGAACCGCAACGCCGTCGGTCCGTCATCGACGTCGAGCGCCTCGCCCAGTTCCTCGCGCAACCGGGTGGCATCCCTGGGTGCGGCTACCCGAATTCCGGGAACGATGCCCAGCATCGACAAATCCCACATGCCGTTGTGGCTCGGACCATCCGAACCGGTGATCCCGGCCCGGTCGAGCACCATGGTGACCGGCAGCTGGTGCAGCGCCACATCCATCATGATCTGGTCGAATGCGCGGTTCAGGAACGTCGAGTAGATCGCGACGACCGGATGCATTCCGCCCATCGCCAGCCCGGCCGCCGACGTCATCGCGTGTTGCTCGGCGATACCGACGTCGAACAGGCGGTCCGGGAACTGCTGGCCGAACGCGGTCAAACCGGTGGGGCCCGGCATGGCCGCGGTGATGGCCACGATGTCGCGGCGCTTGCCGGCGTATTCGATCAAGGCATCGGCGAACGTCGTCGTCCAGCCCGGGCCCGCCAGCTTGGTGGCCTGTCCGGTGGCCGGGTCGATCGGAACCGTGGAGTGCATCTGCTCGGCCACGTCGGCCTCGGCCGGGCCGTAACCCATGCCCTTGCGGGTGACCACGTGCACGATCACCGGGCCGCCGAAACCGCGGGCACTGCGCACCGCGACCTCTACCGCCCGCTCGTCGTGTCCGTCGACCGGGCCGACGTACTTCAACCCGAGGCCGGTGAACAGCAACTGCGGCGACAGGGAGTCCTTGATACCGGCCTTGACGCTGTGCATGAAGTGGTAACAGACTTCGCCGACCAGCGGCACCGCCCGCACCACGTCTCGGCCCTTCTCCAGCACCTGTTCGTAGGCCGGCTGCAACCGCAGCTTGGCCAGGTGGTCGGCGACCCCGCCGATGGTCGGCGCGTAGCTGCGGCCGTTGTCGTTGACGACGATGACCACCGGCCGGTGCGAGGCGGCGATGTTGTTCAGCGCTTCCCAACACATGCCGCCGGTGAGCGCGCCGTCGCCGACCACCGCAACCACATGCCGATTACGGAGCCCGCTCAGCTCGAACGCCTTGGACAGACCGTCGGCGTAGGACAGCGCCGCGCTGGCGTGGCTGGATTCCACCCAGTCGTGTTCGCTCTCGGCCCGGCACGGATAGCCCGACAACCCGCCCTTCTCGCGCAGGCTCTCGAAGTCCTGGGCGCGGCCGGTCAGCATCTTGTGCACGTAGGCCTGGTGCCCTGTGTCGAAGATGATCGGATCGTGCGGCGAGTCGAACACCCGGTGCAAAGCCAGCGTCAGCTCCACGACCCCAAGATTCGGTCCCAGGTGTCCCCCGGTGGCGGCGACTTTGTGGACCAGAAACTCTCGGATTTCCTGAGCCAGCTCACGCAGCTGCGCCTGCGACAGGTGCTGCAGATCAGCGGGACCACGGATCTGTTGCAGCATCTCGCCAGTGTACGCAGCGCCTGCGCATCGGAGCCATCAATGACCTCCGCGGCCCATCGACCGGACGGCTTGATAGCGTCGGAGACCGGTGAGCCGGGAAGCCTGGTCGGCGTCTGATTGTCCTGCAAGCACTTACGACGCGAAAGAACACGATGGGTGCAAATGAGCTAACCCTGACCACACCGGCAACGTATGGTCACCATATGCGCGCCGAAGACATCGCCGAGGAGTATCCCGTAATCAGCATCGACTCAGACGCACTCGAGGCGGCACGCACGCTGGCCGAACACCGCCTGCCCGGGTTGCTGGTTACCAAGAAAACCGGCAGCCCTTACGCGGTGTTGCCGGCGTCGCAGGTGGTCCGATTCATCGTTCCCCGCTATGTCCAGGACGACCCATCGCTGGCCGGTGTGCTCAACGAATCGATGGCAGACCGCTGCGCGGAAAAACTGCGCGGCAAGAAGGTCAGCGATGTGTTGCCCGATCACCTCAATGACGTTCCGCCGGTCAATGCCGACGACACCATCATCGAGGTGGCCGCGCTGATGGCTCGGTTGCGCAGCCCGCTGCTCGCGGTGGTCAAGAACGGCAAGTTGCACGGGGTGATCACGGCATCGCGCCTTCTGGGAGCGGCGCTAAGGCCTTGATCTCAACGGATTCAGCGATAGACGGTCTGCGGGCAAAAACACAGGTAGCGACTCGATGAGCATTGTCGCGGTCGCCATCTTTGTGGTGGCCTATGCGCTCATCGCCAGCGAACGCGTCAACAAGACCCTGGTGGCGTTGGCCGGTGCCGCGATCGTGGTGATGCTGCCGGTCATCAATTCCGAGGACGTCTTCTATTCCCACGAGACCGGGGTCGACTGGGACGTCATCTTCTTGCTGCTCGGCATGATGATCATCGTCAGCGTGCTGCGTCAGACCGGTGTGTTCGAATACGTCGCGATCTGGGCGGCCAAGCGGGCCCGCGGCAAACCACTGCGGATCATGATCCTGTTGGCGATCGTCACCGCGGTCGCATCGGCGCTGCTGGACAACGTCACCGCGGTGCTGCTGATCGCCCCGGTCACCCTGCTGGTGTGTGACCGGCTGGTGATCAACCCGGCGCCGTATCTGATGGCCGAAGCGTTCGCCTCCAACATCGGCGGCACCGCGACACTGGTCGGTGACCCGCCCAACATCGTCATCGCCAGCAAGGGCGGGCTGACGTTCAACGACTTCCTGATCCACCTGGCTCCGATCGTGGTCATCGTGATGGCGGTGTTCATCCTGATGCTGCCGCGCCTGTTCCCCGGCTCATTCGAGGCCGACCCCGAGCGAGTCGCCGACGTGATGTCGCTGGAAGAGAAGGAGGCCATCCGCGACCACGGCCTGCTGATCAAGTGCGGCATCGTCCTGCTCCTGGTGTTCACGGCATTCGTCGCGAACTCCGCGCTGCACGTGAAGCCGTCCATGGTGGCGCTGATCGGTGCCGGCATCCTGGTGGTCGTCTCCCGGCTGGACCACTCCGACTATCTGTCCAGCGTCGAGTGGGACACGCTGCTGTTCTTCGTGGGTCTGTTCATCATGGTCGGTGCCCTGGTGAAAACCGGTGTGGTCACGCAGGTCGCGCAAATGGCGGTGACCGCGACCGGCGGCAACACCCTGCTGGCGACCATGGTGATCCTGGCCGCCTCGCTGGTGATCAGCGGCATCGTCAACAACGTTCCCTACGCGGCCACCATGACGCCGATCGTCGCCGAGTTGGTGCCGGTCCTGGTCGACAAGGGCAACCCGGACGTGTTGTGGTGGGCCCTTGCGCTGGGCACCGACTTCGGTGGCAACCTCACCGCGATCGGCGCCAGCGCCAACGTCATCGTCCTGGGCATCGCCAAGCGGGCCGACAATCCCATCTCCTTCTGGGAATTCACCCGTAAGGGCATCGCGGTCACCACGATGTCGCTGGTGCTGGCCGCCATCTACCTCTGGGTTCGCTACTTCGTACTGAGTTGACCCGTGCACACACCAGATAACGATTCATCGGAGACCCCGTGAGCGTCATTGCGATCGGGGTGTTCGTCGTCACCTACGCGCTCATCGCCAGCGACCGGGTCAGCAAGACCCGTGCGGCGCTGGTGGGTGCGGCGATCATGCTCGCGGTGGGCATCGTCGACTCCCACGACGTGTTCTACTCCCACGACACCGGAATCGACTGGGACGTCATCTTTCTGCTGCTGGGCATGATGATCATCGTCAGCGTGCTGCGCCAGACCGGCGTCTTTGAATACATCGCCATCTGGGCCGTCAAACGCGCCAATGGCTCCCCCACCCGCATCATGATTCTGCTGGTCCTGGTGATGGCGTTCGGTTCGGCCTTGTTGGACAACGTCACCACGGTGCTGCTGATCGCCCCCGCCACCCTGCTGGTGTGCGACCGGTTGGCGATCAACCCATCGCCGTTCTTGATGGCCGAGGTTTTCGCCGCCAACATCGGTGGCGCGGCAACACTGGTCGGCGACCCACCCAACATCATCATCGTCAGCCGAGCCGGACTGTCGTTCAACGACTTCCTGCTGAACATGGCCCCGGTCGTGCTCATCGTGCTGGTCATCTTCGTCGCACTGCTGCCCCGCTTGTTCGGCTCGGTCACCGTCGAGCCCGAACGGGTCTCCGACGTCATGTCGCTCAATGAGCGCGAAGCGATCAGTGACCGCAAATTGCTGATCAAGTGCGGCGTGGTGCTGCTGGCGGTGTTCGCGACCTTCATCGCCCATCCGGTGCTGCACATCCAGCCCTCGGTGGTGGCCCTGCTGGGCGCCGGCGTGCTGATCATCATCTCCGGACTGGGCGGCCGCGATTATCTGGCCAGCGTCGAGTGGGAAACGCTGCTGTTCTTCGCTGGGCTGTTCATCATGGTCGGGGCGCTGGTGAAGACCGGCGTCGTGGACAAACTCGCGCGCGCCTCGATCGAACTGACCGGCGGTAACGAACTATTCACCGTCTTGTTGATCATCGGGGTGTCGGCTCCGGTGTCGGGCATCATCGACAACATCCCCTACGTCGCCACCATGACGCCTATCGTCACCGAACTGGTCGCGGTGATGCCCGGTCAGGTCAACCCGGACGCGCTGTGGTGGGCGCTGGCCCTGGGTGCCGACTTCGGTGGCAACCTCACCGCCGTCGGAGCCAGCGCCAACGTCGTGATGCTGGGAATCGCCCGCCGGGCAGGCACTCCCATCTCATTCTGGGAATTCACCCGCAAAGGCATCGTGGTCACCACCATCTCACTGCTGGTGGCGGCGGCCTACCTGTGGCTGCGCTACTTCGTTTGGAGTTGACTCGGCTAGACCGAGGCCACGTGTTTGGCGTGGAAACGGCGGAACAGCGCCCAGGCCAGCGCCAGGTTGTAGGCGCTTCCCGCCACCAGGTACGGCCACCAGGTGGCGTGATCGCTGGCCAGCCAGAACGCTTTGGCCGGCCAGTACGGGGGCAACACCGCGAACACGAAGTTCCAGTTGGAGTGGATGAACCAGGGTAGGCAGGGCAATCCCGCGATCAGCATCCCCAGCGCGCGGACGGCGGCCAGCCCCTGAATCTTGTTGTTGGCCACGGCCAGAATCAACAGCAGGGTCACCACCGCCGACAGTCCAGCGAGCAGGCCGATCGGAATCAGCGAGGGCAACAGCCGCAGCTCGAGTATGCCGCTGAGCGACAACGTTGCCACCACATAGATGGTGGTGACCACCATGACGGTGGCGGCACGATAGACAAAGAAGGTCGACAGCGGCACCGGGGTGACCCGCAGCGCGGCCAGCGTGCCGGCGTCCACCTCGTCGAGAACGAGAAACGCCGCCAAACCACCGACGATGATGATGCTGGTCAGCAGCAGGAATGCGGTCAAGATCAGCGGATAGTAGGGCCTCAGGTCGAACCCGTTGCGATCGGCCAGCATCGTGGTCACCCGCGGCGTCAGCAGCGCGACTGCGCTGGTCCAGATGACGGGTGCGACCACGATCATGACCAACAGCGGCTCACGATAGGTACCGCGGATGTCGTTGCGCCCAAACGCGATCAGTGCGCGTATCGACGCGCCGGCCGGGGCGCTCACCAGCTACCCGCCGCTGCGACGACGTAACGGGCGAAGCTTGCCTCAGCCACTCGATACAGCACCCCGACACACACCGACGGATACAACAGCGCGTATCCGATTTGCCAGGGCGCCAGGGTCAGCTGACCGAAGGCCGCGCCGAGCAGCAACAGCGGCCCCTGGGTGGGAATGGCATACAGCACCGGGTGCGGCCACACCCCGGAGTAGCACAGCACCGGCAGATTCATTACCGCCAGCGGGATCGTCGCCACCAGGAACCAGTCGCTGATCGAGGCGAATGGCAACGAGCTGATGAACCCCACCAGCAGCATCAACAACGTCCCCAGCGCCACCGCGACGATCATCGGCGCGGCCGAGTAGGAAAACCCATGCGCGATGGTGGCCACCACCACCGCCACCCCGACCGAAACCATCAGCAGGACGGCCAGTTTGGCCGCCAGATATTCCCCGAACCGCAGCGGGGTGGCGATCACCGCGCTCAGCGTGCGCTCCTGCTTTTCGAAGAAGACCGTGCCGGCGGCAAAGAAGAACCCGATGATGGTGATGTCACCGGAGAGCACGTAAGGTTCGGCAACCGAACGCAAGTCGGCCGGCATCGGCAGCAGCACCGCCAGCCAGATCAAGCCCGAAAACACCGCGGCATGCAGGAACCGCTGACGGTTTTGCAGCGTCAGCTCCAGCCGCAGCGCCGTGCTCAAGCGGCTCACGACAACCGCCGGCCGGTGACTTCGACGAATACGTCCTCGAGGCTGGCTTCCCTGCTGTGGATCGTCTCGACCTGATGTTCGCGCAGCACCGCGTGAAATGCCGGGTCGTCGGCCAGCGTGTCCAGCGAAAACTCCGCGGCGCTCAAACCACCGCCGTTGCCGCGATATTCGACCGTGACCAGGCGCTGGCTGCGGGCGATCTTCAGCTCGGCGGGCCGGTCAGACGCGACGATGCTCCCGTCGACGACAAAGGCCACCCGGTCACACAGCTCGTCCGCCGTCGCCATGTCGTGTGTGGTGAGAAACACCGTGCGCCCGCGTGCCTTCAGATCCATGATCATGTTCTTCACGCTGCGGGCGTTCACCGGATCCATCCCCGAAGTCGGTTCGTCCAGGAAGAGCAACTCGGGGTCGTTGAGTAGCGCCCTGGCGAACGTCAGGCGCATCTGCATGCCTTTGGAGTACTTGCCCGCCCGGGTATCTGCGTGGTCGGCCAATCCGACCGCCTCGAGTAGCTGCATCGGATCCAGCGTCGGCGTGCTGTAGAGCGAGGCGAAGAACTGCAGGTTCTCCAGCCCGGTGAGTTTCTGATAGTGATTGGGCAACTCGAACGACACGCCAATGCGCTCGTAGTATTCGGAGCCCCAGCTCGCCGGGTCTTTGCCCTACACCGCCACTTCACCGCCGTGGCCACGCAGTAGCCCGATAAGAATTCGTTGCGTCGTCGACTTGCCCGCACCGCTGGGACCGAGAAAGCCGAAGATTTCACCTCGGCCGACACTGAAATCCATGCCGCGCACCGCGGGTGTCGACGCTTTCGGATACGCGAAGGTGAGTCCACGGACCCGGATCACCTCGCCCACGGCGCCGGACACGGCCGGCTCGGGGTCGCGCATGCGCGCTCCTTTCGTCCAGTTCCGACCAGACTTCCCGGAGCGCCCTCGCCAGCATAATCAAGTTCGCGGCGCTTCGGGCCTCGGCGCGCGCGCATTCGGCCCCGACGCCCAACGGGCTAGCGGGTTAGCAGGGCAACGCACTCCACGTGATGGGTCAACGGGAAGGCATCGAACACCTTGATGGCGTCGACGCCGTACCCGTGGCCCCGATACAGGCCGAGGTCGCGAGCGAAAGACGCTGCTTCACAACCAATGTGAACCACACGGCGCACTCCGGCATCGGCCAGCAGATCAATGACCTCACGCCCGGCGCCCGATCGGGGCGGGTCCAGCACCGCAATATCGGCGCCACCGTCCTGAGCCGCCAGCACCCGTCGCACCGAATCGGTGACCACCTCGACCTGGGGCAGATCAGCCAGGGCGACGCGGGCCGCGGCCGAGGCCGCGCGCGCGGTGTCCACGCTCAAGACCCGTCCCGACTCCCCCACCGCGTCACCGAGCACCGCCGCGAAAACACCCGCTCCCCCGTAGAGATCCCAGGCGGTCATGCCGGCACCGGGTTGGGCCCAGTCCGCGACCAGGCCGCTGTACACCTTCGCTGCGTCGCGGTGTGACTGCCAGAACGCCGTCGCCGGAATGCGCCAGCTGCGCTCACCCACCCGCTGCAGCACACGCGGGTCGCCCTCGACCACCTTGGCGTCGGTTCGCCGGCCCCGGCGCACCGTGAGCACCACGTGGCGTGCCCCGTCGTCACCGAGCGCCACATGCAGTTGCGCCCCGGCCGGCCAACCGGCCTTGGCCGACCGCTGCGCCAGCCCGTCCAGCATTCCGTCGGGCAGCTGCCCACAGCTCAGATCGGTGACCAGTTCGTTGCTGTGGTAGCGGTGGAAACCCACGCAATGGTCCGCTCCCACCTCGAGCCGAACCCGGGTACGCCACCCCGTCGGGCCGGCATCCGAGAGCGGCTCAGCCGCGCCGGACCAGCTGAAGCCGCCAAGGCGTTGCAGCTGTTCGCCAACCACGCTCGACTTGATCGCCCGGGCCGCGTCCGGGGCCGCGAACGCCAGATCACAACACCCGGCACCATCCACCCCGGCGATGGGGCACAACGACCCGATCCGGTCCGGCGACGGGTCGATGACCTCGATAACCTCTGCGTTCCAATAGGAACCACGTTGCGCGGTGACTCTGGCGAGCACCCGCTCCCCCGGTAGCGCATGGCGGACGAAGACCACTCGCCCCTCGTGGCGGGCCACGCAGCTACCGCCGTTGGCGGCCGCACCGGTGACCAGGTTCAGTTCAAGTGCCTGATTCGGGTTCAATCGAAAATGCCCCGCCGCATGTCGCCGGGAGCCGCATGCGGCTCCAACGTGTTGATCCGCTCCGACGACGTCAGCTGCCATGGCACCGAGGTGACCATCACCCCGGGCATGAACAGCAGCCGCGTCTTGAGCCGGAAGGCACTTTGGTTGTGCAACAGCTGCTCCCACCACCGGCCCACCACGTACTCCGGGATGAACACCGTCACCACGGTGCGTGGCGATTCCTTGCTGACCCGTTTGACGTAATCCAATACCGGACGGGTGATCTCGCGATAGGGCGAAGCAATGACCTTCAGCGGCACGCTGACGTCGCTGTCCTCCCACTGCCGCACCAGCTCGCGGGTCTCGACATCATCGACACTGACGGTGATCGCCTCGAGCACATCCGGACGGGTCGCCCGCGCGTAGGCCAGGGCCCGCAGCGTGGGCAGGTGCAACTTCGAGACCAGCACCAAGGCGTGGTTGCGGCTGGGCAACACCACCTCGTTGTCATGGGCGGCGGCTTGCTCCTCCAGTTCCCGATTGACCGTGTCGTAGTGCCTTCGGATCATCTTCATCAGAATGAAGACCGAACCCATTGCCACAATGGCGATCCACGCGCCGGCAAGGAATTTGGTGACCAGGACGATCAACAGGACAGCCCCGGTGGACACCAGGCCGACCGAGTTGACCACCCGGGAGCGCACCATCTTGCGCCGGGCCGCGACATCGGTTTCGGTGCGCAGCAAGCGAGTCCAGTGCCGGACCATTCCGATCTGGCTCAACGTGAACGAAATGAACACGCCGACGATGTAGAGCTGGATCAGCGCCGTCAGCTCAGCCCGGAACGCGACGACCGCCCCGACGGCCGCCGCGGACAAGAAGATGATGCCGTTGGAAAACGCCAGGCGATCCCCGCGGGTGTGTAGTTGGCGGGGCAGGTAACTGTGCTGAGCCAGCACCGAGCCCAGGACCGGGAAGCCGTTGAAGGCGGTGTTGGCGGCCAGCACCAAGATGAGCGCAGTCACCGCAGCGATCATCAGGAAGCCGAGGTGAAAGCTGCCGAATACGGCCTGCGCCAGCTGGGCGACCAGCGTCTTTTGCTGGTACCCGCCCGGAGCACCGGTCAACTGGGTATCCGGGTCGTCGACGACTTGGGCCCCGGTCTGCACGGCCAGCGCGACCACACCCATCAGCAGGGCCACCGCGATGGCGCCCAGCATGAGCAGCGTGGTCGCGGCGTTGCGCGACTTCGGCTTCTGGAAGGCCGGTACCCCGTTGCTGATCGCCTCCACACCGGTGAGCGCCGCACAGCCGGAGGAGAACGAGCGGGCCACCAAAAAAACCAGCGCGATGCCAACCACCTTGCCGTGCTCGGCGTGCATCACAAATCCAGCGGATTCGGCGCGTACCTGATTGCCCAGCACGTAGATCCGGAACAAGCCCCAGCCCAGCATGGCGCTGATCCCGATGATGAATGCATAAGTCGGGATGGCGAATGCCAGCCCTGATTCGCGGACGCCGCGCAGATTCAACGCCGTCACCAACAGGATGGCGGCCACCGCGAAGAACACCTTGTGGTCATAGACGAATGGGATCGCCGAGCCGATGTTCGACATCGCCGAAGCTATCGAGACCGCAACGGTGAGAACGTAATCCACCATCAAGGCGCTGGCCACCACCAGGCCGGCGGTGGGCCCGAGGTTGGTGCTGACGACCTCGTAGTCCCCGCCGCCGGATGGGTAGGCGTGCACGTTCTGGCGGTAACTGGAGACCACGACGAGCAACACCGCTGCCACCGCCAGCGCGATCCACGGCGCCATCGAGTAGGCCGCCAGGCCCGCCACCGACAGCATCAGAAAGATCTCCTCCGGGGCGTATGCCACCGAGGACATCGCGTCGGAGGCAAACACCGGCAACGCGATCCGTTTTGGCAATAGCGTGTGGCTAAGCCGATCGCTGCGAAACGGCCGGCCGATTAGCAGCCGGCGCGCGGCCGTGGAAAGTTTGGACACGAGAGCCAAGGGTAAGCCCCATCGGCGTTGACGGTAGCGTTCCCTAGGCGAGAATTTTCCATAGGGGAATCGGCTGGCCAGTGTGGTTACCGATTGCGTTCGACGCGAGGGATACGGCCGAGAGGACGTCAAGTGCGAGTGGTAGTGATGGGCTGCGGCCGAGTCGGCTCTTCGGTGGCCGATGCACTGTCGCGAATCGGCCACGACGTGTCGGTGATCGACCGCGACGGCACTGCCTTCAACCGGCTCAGTGCCGAATTCGCCGGCGAGCGTGTTCTGGGCCAGGGATTCGACCGAGATGTGCTGCTCAGCGCGGGAATCGAGGGCGCCGACGCCTTCGCCGCGGTGTCCTCCGGAGACAACTCCAACATCATCTCGGCGCGTTTGGCCCGGGAGACCTTCGGCGTCAAACGCGTCGTCGCGCGGATCTATGACGCCAAGCGCGCCGAGGTCTACGAACGCCTCGGCATTCCCACCATCGCCACGGTGCCGTGGACAACCGACCGCCTGCTCAACGCCCTGCTCCGAGAGACCGAGACCGCCAAGTGGCGCGATCCCACCGGCACCGTCGCGGTCTGTGAAGTAGTGCTGCACGAAGACTGGGTCGGCTGCCGCGTCTCCGACCTGCAGCAGGCCACCGGTGCCCGGGTCGCGTTCCTACTCCGTTTCGGCACCGGCGTGCTGCCCGAACCGAAAACGGTGCTACAGGCCGGTGACCAGGTCTATGTCGCCGCCATCTCCGGGCGGGCGGCCGAGGCCGTCGCCATCGCGGCGCTGCCGCCGAGCGAGGATTTCGAGTCGGGGACCGCCAAATGAGCCGCGCTCGCGACGCACACATCGGCGCAGCCGGGGTTGAGAGGTGGGGCAAATGAAAGTCGTTGTCGCCGGCGCCGGCGCGGTCGGCCGCTCAGTCGCCCGCGAACTGATCGCAAACGCCCACGACGTGACCCTGATCGAACGCAACAGCGAACACGTCGACGACGACGCCATTCCGGCCGCGCATTGGCTGCTGGGCGATGCCTGCGAACTGAGCCTGCTGGAGTCGGTTCATCTCGAAGATTTCGATGTCGTGGTCGCCGCCACCGGCGATGACAAGGCCAACGTGGTGCTCAGCCTGCTGGCCAAGACGGAGTTCGCGGTGCCGCGGGTGGTGGCCCGGGTCAACGATCCCCGCAACGAGTGGCTTTTCACCGATGCCTGGGGCGTGGACGTGGCGGTGTCGACGCCCCGCATGTTGGCCTCACTGATCGAAGAGGCTGTCGCCGTCGGCGACCTGGTGCGGCTGATGGAATTCCGCAAGGGTCAGGCCAACCTGGTGGAAATCACCCTGCCCGACGACACGCCCTGGGGCGGTAAACCGGTGCGCAAACTGCAACTACCGCGGGATGCGGTGCTGGTCACGATCCTGCGCGGACCCCGCGTCATCGTCCCGCAAGCCGATGAACCCCTTGAAGGTGGCGACGAGTTGCTCTTCGTCGCGGTCACCGAGGCAGAGGAAGAGCTGAGCCAGCTGTTGCTGCCGTCGAGCTAGCCACCCGCGCGCTGTCGTTGCGCGAGCCAATGTGCGATTACGGCGCGCACTGTGCGCCGGTGGCGATGCAACGGGGGCAACGCCGCCCTCAGCGCGCACTCAAAGCCCTCCAAGGACACTGAACGCCCCGCCGGCGCCTCACGGCCCATGGGGAGCCCGCCGAGCACGCTCAACGCGGTACAGGGGCTCTCAGCGCCCTAAATGCGTCCGAACCGGGTCTAGAGCTCCCGGCAGGCCTCGGTGTCGACGGCAGCGACTTCTGCGGCCTCGGGCTCGTCAGCGGCCGGCATGGCCCGCCGGGCCGCCTTGATCGCCGCATAGGTCGCCAGCGCCGCCACCGCGGTCAGCGGCCAGCCCATCCCGATCCGCGCAACCCCTAGCCAGCCCGTTTTGTCGGCATCGTAGAGAAGCCGCTGGACGATGAACCGGGCCGCGAACACCAGCGTCCAACCCAGCGTTGCGACGTCAAACGCGTAGACGGCGCGGGGCACCTCACGCCAGCCCTGGTCACGCCCGCTGGTCCAGCTCCACAGAAAACCGACCACGGGCCGACGAACAACGATCGACAGGGCGAACACGACCGCCCACAGCAGCGACATCCAGATGCCGAGCAAGAAGTAGCCCTTGGACTGCCCCACCAGGTAGGCGACCAGCGCGCACCCGGCGACCCCGAAGAACCCGGAGACCGCAGGTTGGGTGGACTCGCGCCGGATCAGGCGCAGCAGCAGCACCAACCCGGCCGCGGCAAGCGCGGATCCGATGGCGGGCAAGAGTCCGCCGATACTGGATACTGCGACGAAGATCACTACCGGAACCGACGAGTAGACCAGCCCGCTCACCCCGCCGGCCTGTGCTAGCAAGCTCTCGGCGCTGACCCGGTTAGCGCTCACCGGCCGCCTCCGCCACCAAAGCGATGATCACCGCTGGATTTCGTAATGCGGGTTGTAGATGGCCTTGCTCCCGTTCTCGAGCTTGCCAAGCCGTCCCCGCACCCGCAGTGTGCGGCCCGAGTCGATGCCGGGGATCCGGCGTTGACCCAACCACACCAACGTCACGGTGTCGCTCCCGTCGAACAATTCGGCCCGAACACCGCCGGAACAACCCTTGCCGTTGGTTTCCACACTGCGCAGCGTGCCTACCATCGTGACTTCCTGGCCGCGTTGGCAGTCGATAGCCCGCTGCGCTCCGGTATTGACGACTTCGTCGGACAATTCTTCGACGTCGCGCTGCTCCGGGTCCTCCGTCAACCGACGGGTGAGCCGGCGCAGATAACCTTCGGCCCCCATGGCCTCTCCTGACACTCCAACGTCGTTTGGAAGCTGTGCTAGCTAGTGGCACTAGCTAGCAGCATTCCACAATGCCAACGGTCACCGTAGACCTGTTAGTTCCCGTCCGCCACACGGATCGCCCTACCGACGTTGGAGTACCTGAAATGACCGGGCACTATCGTGGGGTGCCAGTCGATCTGCGCGGTGTACCCGTCGCATTACTGCCCGGAACCGGCTCCGACGACGACTACGTCTACCGGGCCTTTTCCGGCCCGCTGCAAAGCGTGGAAGCCATCTTGGTGACACCGCCGCCGCACCCAGAACACCTAATCGATGGCTATCTGGCCGCACTGGATGAGGCCGCCCAGGCCGGTCCGATCGCCGTGGGCGGCGTGTCGATCGGTGCCGCGGTGGCCGTCGCGTGGTCGCTGGCCCATCCCGACCGGTGCGTTGCCGTGCTGGCCGCGCTGCCCGCATGGACCGGGGAACCTGGGCCGGCGCCGGCCGCCCACGCGGCGCGCTACACGGCAGCGCAATTGCGTCGCGACGGCCTGGCCACCACAACAACGCATATGCGGGCATCCAGCCCACCCTGGTTGGCCGACGAGCTGGCTCGGTCCTGGCGGGTGCAATGGCCGCAGCTTCCCGATGCGATGGAACAGGCGGCCGACTACGTGGCGCCAAGCAGCACCGAATTGGGCCGCCTTACCGTGCCGCTGGGGGTGGCCGCCGCGACCGATGACCCGATCCATCCACTGCAGGTCGGTCTCGACTGGGTGTCCGCAGCGGCACACGCCGCCTTGCGGACGGTGACGCTGGAGCAGATGGGGGCCGACACTTCGGCGCTGGGCGCCGCCTGCCTGGCCGCTCTGGCCGATATTTGAGCGCTGGGTACGCCTAGCCGCCGGTGGTGCTGCGCAGCTGCTGCATGGCAGATCCTTCGGCCCCGCGCCGCGGTACCGGCTGGTCGGGCTCCTGCTGTCCCTGCTGTCCCAGCTCGTGCTGGGCCGCCGCAGCCTGCCGCAGTTGCTCCACCATCGGCTCAGGCAACTGCACCGGCAGCGGGGTGCGCACCGGCAACGGCGTGTCGCCGCGGCGAATCACCGTGTCGGCCAGCGCCTCGCGGGCCTCATCGGTCAGCGTGTCGATGGTCTCGTGCGGACCGTTGACCACACACCGGACCATCCACCGATAGCCGTCGACGCCGATGAAGCGCACCACCCCGGAGGCGGTGCCGATCACTTCCCGACCCCACGGGCCATCCTTGATCGATACCTCGGCCGAATCCTTGCGCAGCGAGTCGGCGAGCTCCGATGCGACCTCACGCCACAGGCCGGCGGACTTGGGCGCCGCATAGGCAGCGATGGTGAAGCGACCGTTGGCCGTGACAACCCACACGGCGCTGGGAACTCCGCTCTCGGTCAGTTCGACCTGGACCTGGCCGCCTTCCGGCATGGGAACCAAGACC
Source organism: Mycobacterium ulcerans subsp. shinshuense (assembly GCF_002355775.1). Classification (NCBI taxonomy): domain Bacteria; kingdom Bacillati; phylum Actinomycetota; class Actinomycetes; order Mycobacteriales; family Mycobacteriaceae; genus Mycobacterium; species Mycobacterium ulcerans. The sequence goes on from NZ_AP017624.1 coordinate 3,647,252, forward strand.
GATCCCAGATCGAGTCGGGCCAGCTGGGCAACCGACGGGTCGTCGAAGTCTTCGATGTCGAACGGGCCTACCAGGTCCACGTCATCTGCAGCCGGTTCGCCGACCTCGCGCGCTGCGGGCCCATCGGGTTCCACGGGGCTGCCGCTGCTGTCGCCTTTACGGGTGCGTCTACCGAATGCCATCACAAACTCGCATGTCCGCCGGAGGAACCATGACCACCATCACCACGGGATGTCGCGGCCAGCCCGGCCTCGTCGAAGGACGAAACCTCGACCAGCTCTAGCAACTCGACCCGCTGCACCAACAGCTGAGCGATACGGTCACCGCGGTTAACCACGATTGGCGTGGCCGGGTCGAGATTGATCAGCGCGACCTTGAGCTCGCCCCGGTACCCCGCGTCGATGGTGCCCGGGCTGTTGACGATCGAGAGCCCGACGCGGGAGGCCAGCCCCGAGCGGGGATGGACCAGACCCACCATGCCGAAGGGAATCGCGACCGCGACACCCGTGCGCACCAGGGCCCGCTGCCCCGGGGGCAGCACCACGTCTTCGGCGCTGTAGAGGTCTACCCCCGCGTCGCCATCGTGAGCGCGGCTGGGCAGCGGAAGCCCGGGGTCAAGACGCACAACGGCGAGACTGTTCGACACGGGGCCACAGACTACTCTTGACCGGATGTCCGAAACGCGCGTCGCGCCGCACAGCGTGCGATATCGCGAACGACTTTGGGCCCCCTGGTGGTGGTGGCCGTTGGGCTTCGCACTGGCAGGACTCATCGCGTTCGAGGTCAATCTGGGTATAGCCGCTCTCGCGGACTGGCTCCCGTACGCGATTTTGTTCACTGTGGCGGCCGCCGCATTGCTGTGGCTAGGCCGAGTCGAGATCCGAGTCATCGCCGGCGCGGATGGCGAAGTCGAGCTATGGGCCGGCGAGGCGCATCTGCCTGTCACCGTCATCGCCCGCTCCGCCGAAGTTCCACGCACGGCGAAGTCCGCGGCTTTGGGCCGTCAACTCGACCCAGCAGCGTATGTCCTGCACCGAGCGTGGGTAGGGCCCATGGTTCTGCTCGTTCTGGACGACCCAGACGACCCGACGCCGTACTGGCTGGTGAGCTGTCGCCACCCCGAGCGGGTCCTATCTGCATTGCGCAGCTGACCGATCAGGCGGCGCAGTCGGTACAGATCATCAAGCCATTCTTCTCGCTGGCCAGGCGGCTGCGGTGTTGCACCAGGAAGCAGCTCGAGCAGGTGAACTCGTCAGCCTGCTTCGGAATGACACGCACCGACAGCTCTTCGCCGGATAAGTCAGCCCCTGGCAGCTCGAATGATTCAGCGGATTCCGATTCATCCACGTCGACCACCGACGAGGCGGCCTCGTTCCGTCGAGCCTTCAGCTCCTCCAGCGAATCCTCTGACACGTCGTCAGACTCTGTCCGCCGTGGAGCGTCATAGTCGGTAGGCATTGTTCCGTCCCCTCGCATGCCCTCATCACTTCAAGCAACGCTTTGTACCAGCGTCGAACGCATCCACCAAACGATTCGCGCCCGTATCTTGCTTGATTCGACTGTGATTTACGTCACATCTCTGAATCGGCCCTTGTAATCAGGCCTAAACGGTGCGGACAGCGTGCGGACTAGAGTGCACGTGTGGTCGCACAAATCACCGAGGGTACCGCCTTCGACAAACACGGTCGGCCATTCCGGCGACGCAACCCCCGGCCCGCCATCATCGTCGTGATTCTGCTGGTGGTCTTGACCGGTGTGGTGTGGACAGTCGCGCTGACCCGCCCACCGGACATCACCGAGGCCGCGGTGTGCAACCCGCCGCCCCAACCGGCCGACGCGACGGCAACGGTCAAACTCGGTGAGCGGGTGTCGCGCACCGAAATGACCGACGTCACACCCGCACAACTGGGCGAGACCAAAGTCCGGGTGCTCAATGCCAGCGGCCGGGGCGGTCAAGCCGCCGACGTCGCTGGGGCGCTAAAAGACCTCGGATTCACCCAGCCGACCGCAGCAAACGACCCCGTCTATGCCGACACCCGTCTGGACTGCCAAGGCCAGATCCGATTCGGCACCGCCGGACAAGCGACCGCGGCGGCGGTATGGCTGGTCGCACCGTGCACCGAATTGTTCAACGACGGCCGGGCCGACGACTCCGTCGACCTCGTCCTGGGCACCGACTTCACCACCCTGGCGCACAACGACGACATTGACGCGGTGCTGAGCAGCCTGCGCCCGGGCGCCACCCAACCGCCGGACCCAACCCTGATAGCAAAGATCCACGCCAGTAGCTGTTAGCCGACTCAGTCCAGGGATTCGAGCGCATTGAGTCGCTTCAGGACCCCCAACAGCTCATCGGCGACCCCAGGCGCGGCGGCGACGACCAAACCGGCGCCAACGACATCCGAGGCGGGCAACACCACCCGCGCTCCGGCCTCGGCGGCGATCAGCGCTCCCGCGGCGCGATCCCACAACTGCAGCCCGTGCTCGTAGTAGGCGTCGAGACGGCCGGCCGCGACCATGCACAGGTCCAGCGCCGCCGAACCGATCCGGCGCACGTCGCGGACCATTGGCAGCATCCGGGCCAGCAGGGCGGCCTGGGTGGCCCGGCGTCCCGCCGAGTAGCCAAACCCGGTGCCCAGCAACGCCATCGACAAATCCTCCACCGCGGTGCAGCGCAGCTCGCGGGTTCCCTGCTCGTCGGTGACGTGGGCGCCCTGGCCAAGCGCCGCCGAATACACGCTGCGGCCCACCACGTCGGCGACCGCCCCGGCCACCGACACGCCACCCACCTGGGCGCCGATCGACACCGCATAGGCCGGGATGCCGTAGACGAAGTTCACGGTGCCGTCGATGGGATCCAGCACCCAGGTAACGGCATCGTCGGGCGCCGGCGCCGAATCCGCGGGACCGCCACCCTCCTCCCCCACAATCGGGTCCCCGGGCCGAAGTTGCGCCAGTCGACTGCGCAGCAACCGTTCCGCATCGATGTCGACGACGGTCACCGGGTCGGTCGGCGTGCTCTTGGCCCGCACCGCGTCCGACTCGTCAGCCGCGGCCGGATGGGCGCCAAACAGCTCGGCGCGCCGGCTGCGCACGAATTCGGCCGCCTCGGCGGCCAGGGTCTCAGCCACCACACGCAGCCGCGCAGGGTCGTTGTCAGGTCGTGTCACCGCTCTATCGCATCACAGTCGCCCCACGCGGCCCGCTCCTCACCACGCCAAGCCTGGTTTGTCGCCGGGCTCACCCCAAACAGCCCGCTCCTCACCAGGCCAAGCCTGGTTTGTCGCCGGGCTAAGGTGATCCGGACACAAAACGTCTCGCCACGTCTCGCCGAGGAGATCCGATGACCAGCACCGACCCAATGGCCCAAACCGCCGGTGCCGCACAGCCGCATCGCGGATTCGGGATTGACGTCGGCGGCAGCGGCATCAAAGGCGCGATCGTCGACCTGGACACGGGCCAGCTAATCGGCGAGCGCATCAAGCTGGCGACCCCGCAGCCCGCAACTCCGTCAGCGGTTGCCAAGACCATCGCCGAGGTGGTCGATCGATTCGGCTGGACCGGCCCGCTCGGGGTGACCTACCCGGGCGTGGTCACCCACGGCATCGTTCAGACGGCGGCCAACGTGGACAAGTCGTGGATCGGTACCAACGCGCGCGAGGTCATCAGCGCCGAATTGAACGGCCAGGACGTGACGATCCTCAACGACGCCGATGCGGCCGGGCTCGCCGAGGAACGGTACGGCGCCGGGAACAACCAGCCCGGCCTGGTGGTGCTCCTCACCTTCGGAACCGGTATCGGGTCGGCGGTCATCAACGACGGCACGCTCATACCCAACACAGAATTTGGCCATCTCGAGGTCGGCGGCAAGGAGGCCGAGCAACGGGCCGCGTCGTCGGTCAAGGAGAAAAACGACTGGAGCTACGAGAAGTGGACCAAGCAGGTGACGCGGGTCCTGGTGGCCATCGAAAACGCGATCTGGCCTGACCTTTTCATCGTCGGCGGTGGCATCAGCCGCAAGGCCGACAAGTGGGTGCACCTGCTGGAGAACCGCACGCCGGTGGTGGCGGCGACCCTGCAGAACACCGCCGGGATTGTCGGCGCAGCAATGGCCTCCAGCACCGATGTGACGCACTGAATTCTGCCCGCTCGGGCGGTGCACGCGCGCAGTGAAGTTACAATGGTCGTCGGCGACAGCCCAACCGATAGCGCGCGAGTATTCACGCTGATATCAACGCCGACATTCGACATAACAGACACTTTCGGTTAAGCACGCCCAGCCGCCGCCGGAAGTGAGTACCACCGAAGGGGTGTATGTGGCAGCGACCAAGGCAAGCCCGGAGGCCGGTGAGCCGGTGAAACGCACCGCCACCAAGTCCCCGGCCAAGGCTGGGGCCAAGCGACCGACGAAGACCGCAAACGGCGCGGCCCCCGCCAAGCGGGCCGCAAAAACACCAGGTCAAGCCGACGACGCCACTACCGGCGACGCCCCGAAGAAGACGCGTCCGTCGGCCAGAGGCACCAAGGCCGCCCGCGGAACCAAGGCGCCGGGCGAAGGCGCAACGGACCCAGACGCCAATCTGGACACCGCTGACGATCTTGATGCCGATCCGGACATCGACGTCGACTCCTCCGACGATCTCGACCTCGACTTGGATGACCTCGAAGACGCGGACGAAGCGGCCTCCGACGAGGCCGAGGGCGACGACGACTCGGACGAGGGCGACGACGCCGAGGACGGCGATGGGGCCAAGGCACCCGCGGCCGCGGCGCCGGGAACCCCTAGCGATGAAGAAGAGATCGCCGAGCCCAGCGAGAAAGACAAGGCTTCGGGGGACTTCGTCTGGGACGAGGACGAGTCGGAGGCATTGCGCCAGGCGCGCAAGGACGCCGAACTGACGGCATCCGCCGACTCGGTCCGCGCCTACCTCAAGCAGATCGGCAAGGTGGCGCTGCTCAACGCCGAGGAAGAGGTTGAGCTCGCCAAGCGCATCGAGGCCGGTCTCTACGCGACACAGCTGATGGCTGAGTTGACAGACCGCGGCGAGAAACTGCCCGCAGCCCAGCGCCGCGACATGATGTGGATCTGCCGCGACGGTGATCGTGCGAAAAACCACCTGCTGGAAGCCAACCTGCGTCTGGTGGTCTCGCTGGCCAAGCGCTACACGGGCCGCGGGATGGCGTTTCTGGACCTCATCCAGGAAGGCAACCTGGGCCTGATCCGTGCGGTCGAAAAGTTCGACTACACCAAGGGCTACAAGTTCTCCACCTACGCGACGTGGTGGATCCGCCAGGCCATCACCCGTGCCATGGCCGACCAGGCCCGCACCATCCGGATCCCGGTGCACATGGTCGAGGTGATCAACAAGCTGGGCCGCATCCAGCGCGAGCTGCTTCAGGACCTGGGCCGCGAGCCCACGCCGGAGGAGCTGGCCAAAGAAATGGACATCACCCCGGAGAAGGTGCTGGAGATCCAGCAGTACGCCCGGGAACCGATCTCGCTGGACCAGACCATCGGTGACGAAGGCGACAGCCAGCTCGGTGACTTCATCGAAGACAGCGAAGCGGTCGTCGCGGTGGATGCCGTGTCGTTCACCCTGCTGCAAGACCAGCTGCAGTCGGTGCTGGACACGCTCTCCGAGCGCGAGGCCGGCGTCGTACGTCTGCGCTTCGGTCTCACCGACGGCCAACCGCGCACGCTCGACGAGATCGGCCAGGTCTACGGCGTCACCCGGGAACGCATCCGCCAGATCGAGTCGAAGACGATGTCCAAGCTGCGCCACCCCAGCCGCTCGCAGGTGCTGCGCGACTACCTGGACTGACATCCCGCGTAAGCGCACCGGATCAGCGGTTCTCTTGCAGCTCCGGCGCGCCCGCCGCGCGTTGTGGGGACCGTTGGCGTCGCCATCTACCTGAGGTGTCGAATAGCTGCGACCCGCCAGCGATTGCTGACATCCGGTGCACCAGGGCATAGTGTTCGGCGTACACATCGTGTTCTTTGGCAGTACTGACGCTCCCCGGGAGGTCGCCCATGCCGTCCTATGTGTTCGCCACGCCCGAGGCTCTGACCACGGTTTCGTCGGACCTGGCCGGGATCGGCATCGCCATTCGGTCGGCGAATTTGACGGCTGCGCCCTCGACAACGCAGGTGTTAGCCGCGGCACAGGACGAGGTCTCGGCGGCGATCGCAGGGTTCTTCAGCGGCCATGCCCAGCAATTTCAGACGCTCAGTGCGCAGGCCTCGGCCTTTCATGACCAGTTTGTGGAGACACTGAGCGGCGCCAGTGGCGCCTACGCGGCAGCCGAAGCGGCCAGCACCTCGCCGCTGCAGAACCTCGAACAGAGCTTGCTGGCGGTGATCAACGCCCCTAGCCAGGCGCTGACGGGGCGCCCGCTGATCGGCGATGGAGCCAACGGATCCCCGGGCACCGGGCAAAACGGCGGTGACGGCGGATGGCTGTGGGGCAATGGAGGCAATGGCGGCTCGGGTGCGCCCGGCGGCGCCGGTGGGGCCGGTGGGTCGGCGGGGCTGTGGGGCCGCGGGGGCGACGGCGGGGACGCCACTATCGCCGGCGGGCCTGGCGGTAACGGTGGCGCCGGCGGAGCCAATGGGCTGATCGGAGGCGGTAACGGTGGCGCCGGTGGCGCCGGTGGCGCTGGCGCCCCAGGCGGCGACATCGCCGGTGGTACCGGCGGTGCCGGTGGCATCGGCGGGGCCAACCGTCAGCTTCTTTCACTAGACGGGACCGGTGGCGCCGGCGGCACCGGCGGCAGCGGCGGGTTCGGCGGCATCGGCGCTGCTGGAGGTGATGCCGGTGCCGGCGGGGCCGGCGGGGCCAACCAGGCGCTGTTGGGCGGTACCGGCGGCACTGGCGGAAACGGCGGCAACGGCGGTGCCGGCGGCGCGGGCGGCGGGCTCGGTGGCCAGGGTGGCGTGGGCGGTACCGGCGGCGTCAACCACGCGCTGCTGGGCGGCACCGGCGGTCACAATGGCCTTAACGGCAGCAACGGCAGTGACGGCATCACCGGGACGGGCTCTACCGGGGTGTACAAGCCCTACGTCGACATCACGCTGTGGCCCTACCCGGATGGATCCGGATACAACTTCTCTGACGCCGCCAACGCGGGCATCACAGACGTCACGCTCGCGTTCATCACCGCTGACACCACAAATGGCCAAGCTGCTTGGGGTGGGTATACCGCCTACGACGTCACCGGCGGCTCCCAAATCTCCTACATCGAGAACCAGATCACCAACATGACCAACGCCGGCATCAACGGGACCATCTCCTTCGGTGGCCAGGCCGGCACCCCGCTCGCTGTGTACGCCGCGAACAACTCTCTCACCGCCACCCAGTTGGCCGCGCAGTATCAAGAGGTGATGAGCACCTATGGGATCTACAACATCGACTTCGACGACGAAGGCGCCATTCTGACCAACAGCTCGGCACTGACGTTGCAGGCCCAGGCGATCGCGCTCTCCCAGGCGTGGGGCACGGCCAACGGGACCCCGGTAACGGTCTCCTACACCGTTCCGGCGGCGCCCTCGGGTCTGACCGCTGAGGGCATGGCGCCGATCAATGCCGCGATCAGCAGTGGCGTGAACGTGTCGACAGTGAACATCATGGCGATGGACTACTACGACGGCACCACCCAGATGGGCACCGCGGCAATCGACGCCGCGACCGCCACTCATGGTCAGCTGATGACGCTGTATCCCTCGCTCAGCAGCGATCAGGCGTGGGCCATGCTCGTCGTTGACGCCCATGATCGGCGTCAACGACGACACCAGCGAAATCTTCACCCTCACCGACGCCCAAACGTTGACCTCGTTCGCGCAGGACAACAACATCGGCCAACTGTCGATGTGGCAGCTTCCTCGCGACCAGACCGGCGATATCGGGGTATCGAACAACAACGGCAGCGGAGTGGAACAGACGCCCTTCGAGTTCTCCGAGATCTTCGAGCAGTACGCCAGCAACTCCTGAGCCCGACCGCGGCCTGCCAACACATCTCGGCCTGCCCTCCCGCTGCATCGGCTTGAACTGCGGCTCAAGAAATTGAGCTGCACTCAGGGCCACTGAGGTCCTACTGTGACGCGCATGTCAACCAGCCGCACCATCATTTCGTCGGAATCGGATTTCGAGTCGGCCGTCGGTTACTCGCGCGCAGTTCGCATCGGCCCCCATGTCGCGGTGGCCGAAACGACCGGCAATGGCCCGGCCGGTGACATCGCCGCGCAAACCCGAGACGCCCTGCGGCGCATCGAGGTCGCACTCACCGATGCCGGGGCCAGCCTCGCCGATGTGATCCGCACCCGGATCTACGTGACCGACATTTCACGGTGGCGCGAAGTCGGCGACGTGCATGCGCAGGTCTTCGGCCACATCCGTCCGGTAGCCACCATGGGAGAGGTCTCCGCACTCATCGCGCCCGACTTGCTGGTCGAGATCGAAGCCGACGCCTACGTGCAGTCGCCAGGCGGGCAGCCAAGCCCCGAGACCGACCCGAAGGTGCCGTCGGGCCCTGGCCGGTAGGCGGTCACCCCGACCACCGCCTGCACCGGCAGCGGCCCATACAAATGCGGGAATAGCATCGAGGCCGGATCCGTTGGAACGCCTGGTTCCCACCGCACCGGTGACTGCAGCGCAGCAGGGTCGATGTGGAGCAGAACCAAGTCTGGACGGCCGTGGAACAGTCGATTCGACGGAAGGTGCACCTGTTCGGGCGTCGACAGGTGGATGAACTCGGCACCAGGTTGTGGCGTTATGCACCCATGGTGACGAGCGTGCAACCACTCCTCGGCACCGCACATGTGCACCAGTGAACCGACCGTCGCAGACATACAGTCAGCTTGCCCGACCCGCAGGTCAAAAACACGTGAGAAACGACACACCTCACAGCGGTCGGGGAACAAGGCGAAATCCCCATACGTCTGACAGAGTGAACTTACGCCAGGAACGGAGAAGCCATGAACGCAACTCTGACCAGTCCCGAATTGACTAGAGCAGACCGCTGCGACCGCTGCAGTGCAGCAGCGCGGGTGCGTGCGAAGCTGCCTTCTGGAGCCGTACTTCTCTTCTGCCAGCATCACGCCAACGAGCATGAGGCCAAGCTGCTCGAGCTAGCCGCAGTGCTGGAGGTCAGCGGCGACTAGATGCACCGAGCCTGCCCGGAGCCAACGTCGGCTGCCCGAGCAGTCTTCGGTAATGCTGGACTGGTATGAGCGACCAAGTCCCCAGGCCGTCCCGCCATCACATCTGGCGTATTAGTTTAAGAACCCTCTCCAAAAGTTGGGACGACTCGATCTTTTCCGAGTCGGCGCAAGCGGGTTTCTGGTCGGCGCTGTCGCTGCCGCCGCTGCTGTTGGGAATGTTGGGCAGTTTGGCTTACGTGGCTCCGCTGTTCGGGCAGGACACGTTGCCCGCGATCGAAAAAACGATCATCTCGATGACCCACCGCTTCTTCTCCCCCAGCGTGGTCGACGAGATCATTGAACCCACCATCCGCGACATCACCGCCAACGCTCGTGGTGAGGTGGTATCGGTGGGTTTCCTGATCTCGCTGTGGGCAGGGTCATCGGCGATCTCGTCCTACGTCGATGCCATCGTCGAGGCCCATGACCAGACTCCCCTGCGTCATCCGGTGCGCCAGCGGTTCTTCGCACTCTTTCTCTACGTCGTGGGATTGCTGTTCATCGTCATCTCGGCGCCGGTGGCGGTGATGGGCCCGCGCAAGGTGAGCGAACACATCCCCGACAGCATGTCCAACCTCATGCACAACGGTTACTACCCGGCCCTGATCGCGGTACTGACCGTCGGGGTGATCATCTTGTACCGAGTATCGCTGCCGGTGCCGCTGCCGACCCATCGACTCATCCTGGGTGCCGTGCTGGCGATGGCGGTGTTTCTCATCGCCACGTTGGGGCTGCGGTTCTACTTGGGATGGATCACCCACACCGGCTATACCTACGGTGCACTGTCCACCCCGATCGCTTTCCTGCTGTTCGCGTTCTTCGGCGGTTTTGCGGTCATGATCGGCGCCGAACTCAACGCCGCCATCCAAGAGGAATGGCCGGCACCGGCAACCCACGCGCACCGGCTGCGCAATTGGCTGCGGGCACGCACGGCTGCGGCTACCGGGTCCGCGGATTCGGAGTCACCGCAGTCCAACACCGTGGTCGACCCGCCGTCCTGATCAGTCCCTCTTGAGCTGTTCGTAGATCTGCTTGCAATCCGGGCAGACCGGCGAGCCCGGCTTGGCCGCCCGAGTCACCGGAAAGACCTCGCCGCACAACGCCACCACGTAATTGCCCATGACCGCGCTCTCGGCGATCTTGTCTTTCTTGACGTAGTGGAAGAATTTGGGGGTGTCGCTGCCGGTCCCGTCGTCGACGCGTTCTTCGGTATCGGGACGTTCGATCGTCTGCGTCTCCATGTATGACATTGTGCCTCCTGACTCGCTCCTGCCGGAATCCACCGGATGTGGGAGAGTGGAGGTATGACGCGAGACTCGGAGTTGAGTTTCGACGACTTCGACGACAAGCACCGCCCAGTGTTGATCACCGGCGCTGCGCCGTCCTACGAGGTGCAGCACCGAGCGCGAGTGCGCAAGTACCTGACCCTGATGGCCTTTCGGATCCCGGCGCTGATCCTTGCCGCGATCGCCTACGGCCTCTGGCACAACGGTTTGATTTCACTGCTGATCGTGGCCGCCTCGGTGCCGTTGCCATGGATGGCCGTACTCATCGCCAACGACCGGCCGCCGCGTAGCTCCGATGAGCCCCGCCGCTTCGACGACGCCCGGCGGCATACCCCCCTGTTCCCCACCGCTGAGCGGTTGGCGTTGGACGCCGGGCTGGAAGACCCCGCGCCGCGGTGGGACGCGCAGCGCTTCGACGAGCGGGGCTAGTCCGGGTTCCGGTCAACCGACCCGGCGACACATTTCTCAGGACATTCTCAGCTCGGCGGCACATTCCTGCACGTCACGGGGTGTGAGATGACAGCTGCGCGGGAACTCTGCGGTGGAACCTGTCGTTAATCCTCATGACAGCACAAGCCGATCGGGAGGGCGAAATGGGACAGCCCATAGCAAGGGGCATCGTAGGCCGGGTTGACAGCGATCTGGACGCTCAAAGCCCTGCAGCGGACTTGGTGCGCGTGTATCTGAACGGCATCGGCAAGACGGCGTTGCTCAACGCCGAGGGCGAGGTGGAACTCGCCAAGCGCATCGAGGCCGGGCTCTACGCGGAGCATCTGTTGGCAACCCGCAAGCGCCTCGGCAACAACCGCAAACGCGAACTCGCCGCCGTGGTGCGCGATGGCGCGGAAGCGCGCCGCCACCTATTGGAAGCGAACCTGCGGCTGGTGGTGTCGTTGGCCAAGCGCTACACGGGTCGGGGCATGCCGTTGCTGGATCTCATCCAGGAGGGCAACCTGGGCCTGATCCGCGCGATGGAGAAGTTCGACTACACAAAGGGATTCAAGTTCTCGACGTACGCCACCTGGTGGATCCGTCAAGCCATCACCCGCGGCATGGCCGACCAGAGCCGCACCATTCGGCTGCCGGTCCACCTGGTCGAACAGGTCAACAAGCTGGCCCGGATCAAGCGTGAGATACACCAGAATCTGGGCCGCGAAGCCACCGACGAGGAACTCGCCGCCGAATCCGGCATTCCCGTCGAGAAGATCAACGACCTGTTGGAGCACAGCCGCGACCCGGTGAGCCTGGACATGCCGGTCGGCTCGGACGAAGAGGCCCCGCTGGGCGACTTCATCGAAGATGCTGACGCCATGTCCGCGGAGAACGCGGTCATCGCCGAACTGCTGCACACCGACATCCGCAGCGTGCTGGCCACCCTCGACGAACGTGAGCATCAGGTGATCCGGCTGCGCTTTGGCCTCGATGACGGCCAGCCACGCACCCTGGACCAGATCGGCAAATTGTTCGGCCTTTCCCGCGAGCGGGTACGTCAGATCGAGCGGGACGTGATGTGCAAGCTGCGCCACGGCGAACGCGCCGACCGGCTGCGCTCATACGCCAGTTGAGTAGTCAGCCCGTTGCCCGCTAGGTTGAGAGGCTAGGTACGAGACGGTGTGCCCGCCGCTATACAGCGGCGGGCATACTGCTGCGTTGGGGTGTTTTGGCAGACCATGCAAGCAGCTGGCCAAGTAGACTCGGCGGCAACGGAGGATGCTGAATGAACGACTTGGTTGATACCACCGAGATGTATCTGCGGACGATCTATGACCTCGAAGAAGAGGGTGTCACCCCATTGCGCGCCCGGATCGCCGAGCGGCTCGAGCAAAGTGGGCCCACCGTCAGCCAGACCGTGTCGCGGATGGAGCGTGACGGGTTACTGCGCGTGGCCGGCGACCGCCACCTCGAATTGACCGACAAGGGCCGGGCCCTGGCGGTCGCGGTGATGCGCAAGCACCGCTTGGCCGAACGTTTACTCGTCGATGTCATCGGGTTTCCGTGGGAAGAGGTGCACGCCGAGGCATGCCGGTGGGAGCACGTGATGAGCGAAGACGTCGAACGGCGTCTGGTCAAGGTGCTCAACAACCCCACCACCTCCCCCTTCGGCAATCCGATTCCGGGTCTGCTGGACCTCGGTGTGGGACCGGAGTCCGACTCCTACGAAGCCAACTTGGTGCGGTTGACCGAATTGCCGTCGGGATCACCGGTCGCGGTGGTCGTCCGCCAGCTCACCGAGCACGTTCAGGGCGATATCGACTTGATCAGCCGGCTCAAGGACGCCGGCGTGGTACCCAACGCGCGGGTGACCGTCGAAACCAGCCCGGCCGGCGGGGTGACCATCCTCATCCCGGGACACGAGAACGTGACCCTGCCCCACGCGATGGCACACGCGGTCAAGGTCGAGAAGGTCTGACCTAGCCGACGCATCGACCGTAGGGGCCCGATGCCCGCCGCGGAGGTAACTGCACCCCCAGCTGCTTTGCCAGCCGATAACCGGTGACCGCGAGGTCACGGATGTGCTCGGGGCGCAGACCGGACTGCAGCGCCGTGTCCAGCATGCCGGCCATGCGATGTCCTGGCGCGCAGCGCAGCGCCGCGTCCAGGGAAACCCCGGTCAGCGGCCCATCACCGCGCACATAGGCGCTGAACGCGAGCAAGACCAGCGCTTCGGCCCGCCATGGCGCCGGGAGCGCCCACGCCAGCACGCCCCACAAGGATTCGGCCTCATCCGCGTTTTCACCGACGGCAAGGGCATACAGCGTGTCGCGGACCTGAACGTCGGTCAGCGCGCATCCCAGCCGCGCCAGCTCCACCTCCGACAGGGATTGCCCGTCGGCAACCCGCGCGGCGGCGGCCATCGCGCTCTCGACGTCGCGGCGGGCGCATCGCGACGGGTCGGCCCGGTAGGAGATCTCCCGCTCGGCCGCGTGTACGGCGAGGGCCCCGGCCAACTCGCCGGCACGCGCCGACTCGTCCAGCTCGACGACGGCTTGCAGGTCGGCACGCCGCGGGTAGAGACGGCGCCCGTCCAACACCGCCGCAACGGCCAGCGGCGACACCGCCGGGTCGTCGATCAGCCCGCTAGAGCCGCACCCATCGACGCAATGCCAGCGTCCGCCCACCGCGATCTGGTCCACCACATGCGCCGCCCGCAGCACCACGTTGTGTTGCGAGAGCGCCTCGGCGAGCGCCGCGCACACTCGCCGGTACACCTCATTGCACGCCGGGCACTGTGCGCCGCCCTCGTCGACGATCACCGCGATGGCGGCCTGCGGATCGGCCCCTCCCGCGACCTCGGCGAGATGCTCGACCCGGTCAACAAGGTCCTCGGACAAGTCGGCGCGCAGCACCGAACCCAGTTCGCCGTCATCGAGAGATACCAAGACCAGAGACTTTTCCGGCACGAATCCGAGAATGGCCGGAAGTGCCGCAATAAGTGCGGCAGGACGATTCAGTTCAAATTCAGATCGATGCTTCGTCATAGGCCTCAACGCTGGCCCTGCACACCGTCAGCCGGTGCACACACCGGGCGACCCAACTGCCCTCCTGTGGACGAATTGCCCACTGTGCGTTCTACTGCTTATTCCATGGGGTCGATGCGCGAATACGACATGGTGGTTATTGGTTCTGGGCCTGGCGGCCAGAAGGCCGCCATCGCCTCGGCCAAATTGGGTAAATCCGTCGCGATCATCGAGCGCGGCCGCATGCTGGGCGGGGTATGCGTCAATACGGGCACCATCCCGTCAAAGACGTTGTGCGAGGCGGTGCTTTACCTCACCGGCATGAACCAGCGCGAACTCTACGGAGCCAGCTACCGCGTCAAGGACCGAATCACCCCCGCCGACCTGCTGGCACGGACTCAGCACGTGATCGGCAAGGAAGTCGACGTGGTGCGTAACCAGCTGATGCGCAACCGGGTCGACCTGATCGTCGGCCATGGCCGCTTCGTCGACCCGCACAGCATCGTGGTCGAAGACCAGACACACCGGGAAAAGACCACGGTGACAGGCGATTACATCGTCATTGCCACCGGCACCAGGCCGGCCCGGCCATCCGGGGTCGAGTTCGACGAAGACAAGGTCCTCGACTCCGACGGGATCCTGGATCTCAAGTCGCTGCCGGCCTCGATGGTCGTGGTGGGCGCCGGAGTGATCGGGATCGAGTACGCGTCGATGTTCGCCGCGCTGGGCACCAAGGTGACCGTCGTCGAGAAGCGGGACAACATGCTCGACTTCTGCGATCCCGAGGTCGTCGAAGCGCTGAAATTCCACCTGCGCGATCTGGCGGTGACATTCCGGTTCGGCGAAGAGGTCACCGCGGTCGACGTCGGCTCAGCGGGAACGGTCACCACCCTGGCCAGCGGCAAGCAGATCCCCGCCGAAACGGTGATGTACTCCGCCGGACGCCAAGGCCAGACCGACCACCTGGATCTGGCCAACGCCGGACTCGAGGTCGAAGGTCGCGGGCGGATCTGGGTGGATGACAAGTTCAGGACCAAGGTCGAACACATCTACGCGGTGGGCGACGTCATCGGCTTCCCGGCGCTAGCCGCAACATCGATGGAGCAGGGCCGTCTCGCCGCCTACCACGCATTCGGCGAACCCACCGACGGCATCACCGAACTGCAGCCGATCGGCATCTACTCCATCCCCGAGATTTCCTACGTCGGGGCCACCGAGGTGGAGCTGACCAAGAACTCGATCCCCTACGAGGTGGGCGTGGCACGCTACCGCGAGCTGGCCCGCGGTCAGATCGCCGGCGACTCCTACGGCATGCTCAAGCTGCTGGTCTCCACCGAAGATCTCACCCTGCTGGGCGTGCACATCTTCGGTACCAGCGCCACCGAGATGGTGCACATCGGGCAGGCCATCATGGGCTGCGGCGGCACAGTCGAGTACCTGGTCGAGGCGGTGTTCAACTATCCGACCTTCTCCGAGGCCTACTAGGTGGCCGCGCTCGACGTGATGAACAAGGTCCGGGCGCTCAACCAGTTCCGCCGCTGATCGGGCCTCACAAGCACGCGTCGTCGAACTCGACCGGCGGGTCGTCGCCGGGTCCGCCGGCTTCGGCACGAACCAGAAGGGCAGCGGCGTGTTCGTCCAACGGCGCCGAATACGAGACGCTCTCGGTGCAGCCACCGCCTCCTAGACCACCGATTACCCCAGTGACGGTCCCAGCACTGACCCAGGGCGCCCCGCTGGTGCCGGCCACCAGGCCGTCGCATGACAATTCCGGAAAGCCGCCCTCGGTGACCTCGGTGTTCGCCGAACAGGCGATGGGCGTGTCATCCAGACCCGCCGGGTAGCCGGTGACGGTCACCGGGGCGCCCCGCGCCGGGGCTCGGCCCAACAGCAGCGCGGAGCCGACCCGTGCTTGCAGCGATCCATCGCCGCTGACGCGGGCGATCGCGTAGTCGGCGCGCGGATCCTGGTTGGCGATCCAGCGTGGATCGAAATAGACCTGGTCGATCTTCCATCTCGACGGCGGCGGGTCGGCGCCGCCGAATCCCGGGATGAAGGACCCCGCCGTGTGACCGCCCAGCAGGCAATGCGCGGCGGTCAGGACGAGGTCACCGCTGGTCGAATGCAACACCGCGCCCGTGCAGATGTGCACCGGCCCGTCATCGAGGAAGATCGCGCCCACCCGCGGGTCCGGATCCACCGGGACGGCCACCGCGGCCTGGTTGCCGGGCGGGCTGGACCGCTGCCCGGGCAAGGAAGTTTGCTCAGACCGCTCACCGGCGCTGGGGGCTTGGCTGGTTGGCCGCCCGTAGCAACTCAGTAGCAGCGCCAGGCCGCCCCACAAGCAAATCACCGCAGCCAGGTTGCGCATCGACACCCATCTTGACCCATCTGGCCCCACCGCCGGGCGGCAAGCGGATGCGGATCGCTTTCACCTCGCCAATACACTTGTCAGCAACCCGCGCCACCGCATGACGCCGGCGACAGCGAATACAGCCGGGCGCTCGCGCGTTATGTATGAAACGAACAAACGAGTTTGTAATTAGATCACTGGTGCCCACTGATCTGCGAGACACTGATCAGGGCACCCTGGTCCGACCCCCGAGAGGAGGCAACACCCATGGCGCATGACCAAGACCCAGGCGAGGCGCAGGACTACCAGCCGGGCCAATCCGGCATGTATGAGCTTGAGTTCCCCGCGCCCCAGTTGTCGACGTCCGATGGCCGCGGTCCGGTGTTGGTGCATGCTTTGGAGGGCTTCTCCGACGCCGGTCATGCGATCCGGCTAGCCGCCACCCACCTCAAGGATGGTTTGGACACCGAGCTGGTCGCGTCGTTCGCGATCGACGAGTTATTGGACTATCGCTCGCGGCGGCCGATGATGACGTTCAAGACCGACCACTTCACCAAGTATGACGATCCAGAGCTGAGCCTTTACGCACTGCGTGACAGTGTCGGCACACCGTTTCTGCTGTTGGCCGGGATGGAACCCGACCTGAAATGGGAGCGGTTCATCACCGCTGTTCGCCTGCTGGCCGAGCGGCTGGGGGTGCGCCAGACCATCGGATTGGGCACCGTTCCCATGGCCGTCCCGCACACGCGTCCCGTCACGATGACCGCTCACTCCAACAACCCGGAGCTCATCGCGGACTTCCAACCGTGGATTTCCGAAATCCAGGTTCCGGCGAGCGCATCCAACCTGTTGGAGTACCGGATGGCTCAGCATGGCCACGAGGTCGTCGGATTCACCGTGCACGTCCCCCACTACCTCACCCAAACCGACTACCCCGCTGCCGCGCAGGCACTGCTGGAACAGGTGGCCAAGACCGGTTCACTGGACCTTCCTCTAGCCGCACTAACAGACGCATCGGCGCAGGTCGGAGCCAAGATCGATGAGCAAGTACAGGCAAGCACGGAAGTCGCTCAAGTGGTGGCAGCCCTCGAGCGCCAGTACGATGCGTTCATCGACGCCCAGGAAAACAGATCACTGCTAACGCGCGACGAGGATCTGCCTAGTGGCGACGAGCTGGGCGCGGAGTTCGAACGATTCTTGGCCCAGCAGGCAGAGAAGAAGTTCGACGACGACGACCAGCCATAACGCCCCCAAAAAATACGCCCCAGTCGGCCAGACAATGAGGTTGCCGAGATGACCGAGCGCAAGCGCAATCTTCGCCCGGTGCGGGAAGTGACTGCGCCGTCGCTTCAGTTCCGCGCCATCCACGGATACAAGCGAGCGTTCCGGATCGCCGGGTCAGGTCCCGCGATCCTGCTAATCCACGGGATTGGCGACAATTCCACAACTTGGACCGGTATTCACGCCAAGCTCGCCCAGCGGTTCACCGTCATCGCCCCCGATCTGCTGGGGCACGGAAGGTCCGACAAGCCGCGCGCCGATTACTCGATCGCGGCCTATGCCAACGGCATGCGCGACCTGCTCAGCGTGCTCGACATCGAGCGCGTGACCATCATCGGCCATTCGCTCGGCGGCGGCGTTGCCATGCAATTCGCCTACCAGTTCCCACAGTTGGTGGACCGACTCATTCTGGTCGGGGCCGGTGGAGTTACCAAGGATGTCAACGTCGTCTTCCGTTTGGCCTCGCTGCCGATGGGCGCCGAGGCGTTGGCGTTGTTGCGGCTGCCCATGGTCCTGCCAACGGTTCAGCTCGCCGGCAAGGTGTTGGGCATGGCACTCGGCTCCACCGCGCTCGGCCAAGACCTTCCCAATGTGCTGCGAATACTCGACGACCTCCCCGAACCAACGGCCTCGTCGGCTTTCACCCGCACATTGCGGGCCGTGGTCGACTGGCGCGGCCAGATCGTCACGATGCTCGATCGCTGCTACTTGACCCAGGCCATCCCGGTGCAGATCATCTGGGGCAGTCGAGATGCCGTGGTCCCGGTTCGCCACGCCGAAATGGCACACGCGGCCATGCCGGGATCCAAGCTCGAGGTCTTCGAGGGATCCGGACATTTCCCGTTCCACGACGACCCCGCTCGTTTTATCGACATCGTCCTGCGCTTCATCGACAGCACCCAGCCTCCCGAATACGATCAAGCGGCGCTTCGGGAACTGCTGCGCACCGGCGGCGGTGAACGAACCGTTTCGGGCCCGGCCGACACCCGCGTGGCGGTGCTCAGCGCCATGGGTTCTGACGAACGCAGCGCCACCTGACCAGCCCTTATGCCGACGCCTAGGACGGCGTCGTAGAGTCGGGCCATGGGCATCGACGTAACGGTGTTGCGGGTCTTCACCGATCCAATCGGCAACTTCGGGAATCCACTCGGGGTGGTCGACGCCAGCAAGGTTGAACCCCGTGACCGGCAGCATCTGGCGAGCCGATTGGCCTACAGCGAAACAGTTTTCGTCGACCTTCCGGCCACCGGCTCGCACACCGCACACGCCACCATCTACACCCCCCGCACCGACATCGCATTCGCCGGCCACCCGACCGTTGGTGCGTCCTGGTGGCTGCGCGAGCAGGGAACACCGGTCAACACCCTGCAGGTGCCGGCCGGTCTCGTGCAGGTGCATCACGACCGCGACCTCACCACGATCAGCGCCCGTGCGGAGTGGGCACCCGAATTCGCTATCCACGACTTGGATTCCCCTGATGCCCTCGCGGCCGCCGACCCCTCTGACTTTGCCGATGACACGGCGCACTACCTATGGACATGGACCGACGACGCCGCCGGTGACCTGCGGTCGCGGATGTTCGCCTCCAACCTGGGAGTCGAGGAAGACGAAGCAACCGGTTCCGCCGCAATGCGGCTTACCGACTACCTCAGCCGCGACCTCACCATCACCCAGGGCAAGGGATCAATAATCAACACAACCTGGAGTGCCGAAGGCTGGGTCGCGGTTGCCGGACGAGTCGTCAGCGACGGCGTGACGCACGTCGACTGACCGGGCGGATCAGGACTTTCGGCGCAACCGAGCGCCCAGATGGTGTTGCAGCGGCAGTCCGACCGCTCCCATGCGCAGCCGGTAGGACAGCTCGTCTCCGACCATCCGGAAAGATCGGCTCAACGCAGTCACCTCTTTTGCCGTGGGGGTCATGCCGATGGCCGTGGTGACCATTTCCATCTCGATCACCCCGCCGCTTCCCGAATAGGTGCCCACCTCGATTTCGGTGATGCCACTCGGATGAGCCAGGACCAGCTCGACCTGGCCTGGTTTCGGCACGCGCAGATATCCGGTCTCCGCATGCAACGGCGTCCCGTCGGCAACGGCCCTGGTCTTCTGTGCGTAAACCAGGAACGGCTTGCCTACATGAGAGAACACAACCTCTTCGAGATATTCGAACGGCTCGATCGTCGGATACTCGCCGGCACCTTGTCCCGCCCAGGTGCCCAGCAGCGGGGCCAGCGCATCAAGATCCGGGTGCAAGTCGGCAGGCATGGGGCCAGCCTAACGAGGCGGCAATGACTCAGCTCGAAGTAGGAACCTGGCGGTGTGCGCGCAACGCCTCGATTTCGCGCTCGAAATCCTCGGCCGAGGAGAACGAGCGATACACCGATGCAAATCGCAGGTAAGCCACCTCGTCGAGTTCACGCAGCGGCCCAAGGATGGCCAGGCCGACTTCGTGACTGGGGATTTCCGGCGAGCCAGCGGCGCGAACCGAGTCCTCCACCTGCTGGGCAAGCAGGTTCAGCGCGTCGTCGTCAACTTGGCGCCCCTGGCACGCCCGGCGCACCCCGCTGATGACTTTCTCCCGACTGAATGGTTCTGAGACACCGCTGCGCTTGACCACGGCAAGGACCGCGGTCTCGACAGTGGTGAATCGTCGCCCGCATTCCGGACATGACCGGCGACGCCGAATGGCCTGGCCCTCATCGGTTTCCCGCGAATCGATCACCCGGGAATCGGGATGCCGGCAGAACGGACAATGCACGGCCGCTCCTTCGGCGTCCTGACAATGCGGTACCTCGGACCTTTCCGAGAGTACCTGCGCGCTCCCCCGCACTGCCAACGCCGTCGCAATCCACCTCCGCTCGACGCCGCGGTAGCCGAGGAGCGTTGATGTGGAGCGGTTTTCGCTGTTCATCGGAGTGCGCTAGCCAACCGGCGCAATCAGCGTCTGCCCGGAAGCCGGCATCGACGAGCCCAACGCGTTCAATTCCCGGATGCGCTCGACGACCTGTCGAACCGGCGCGTCCGGAGCGACTCGAGCCGCCACGTCCTGCAGCGACTCCCCCGCGTCCACCCGGACCACCGCGAGCCGGTCCGGCACGCCCGATGAGATGGGTGACACATTGGCGGAGCCGCCATTGGCCATCTCGCCGAAGTGGGCGACCAACCCCAGCCAGAGCGTGATGATCGCGGCGAGCAGCGCCAGGCCCACCGTCGTCGCAACCGAAGCGGGACGCCGGCGATGGGCCGTGGCCGACAGCGCCACACCGGTGCCCCGGTAGCTCAGCGGGGCAACAGCCGGGCGCGATGGGCGGACCCGCCGCAACGTGGCCAGCCTGCCCCGGCCGGTGACAGGCTCGTGGATGCCCCCCCCGACCGGCCCTCGAATGAACCTGCGCGCCTCACGGGTGCCCAACCGGACGGGCACGGCGGGCGAGACGGGCTGGACTGCCTGCATGAGTGTCATGTTCGTTCCTCCGGCTGACGGTTTATCGCTCAAGTGTTCGACACTGTAGTCGCTCACGTGTTCGATTTACCGAACATTTGATCGAGGCGTGTCGCTCGAGCAAAACGCTAGACCAAGCCACCGACAAGACCTGCCGGTCGCAACCAACTCCCATGTGCTGCGAATACCCGGCCTCGCGCCGAGTTACACCTTTGTGATTCAGCAATTCGCGCCGCCGCGGCGGGCACCTGAGGCATGCCACTAACCCCGCGACACACTGGTCGAACACATGTTTGATTCTTGGGCGCCGTACGGCTACATTCAGTCCCATGAGCGACAGCAGCGACACCACGGTCGACGGGGCGAGTGACGGCGCCAGTGACGGAGCCAGTGGAGCGGACAATCGCGCGCAATTAGTAGACACGGCGTTGACGGAGCGGCAGCGCACCATTTTGAACGTCATCCGGACGTCGGTGAACGATCGCGGATACCCACCGAGCATCCGGGAGATCGGCGATGCCGTCGGCTTGACGTCGACCTCGTCGGTCGCGCACCAACTACGCACCCTGGAGCGCAAGGGCTATCTGCGCCGCGACCCCAATCGCCCCCGCGCCGTCGACGTGCGTGGCGCTGACGACACGGTTACCGCCGCCCCGGTCACCGATGTCGCGGGTTCGGACGCGCTGCCGGAACCCACGTTTGTCCCGGTCCTGGGACGCATCGCGGCCGGCGGACCGATCCTGGCCGAGGAAGCCGTCGAAGATGTGTTCCCGCTACCGCGTGAGCTGGTTGGCCAGGGAACACTGTTTCTGCTCAAGGTTGTCGGGGAGTCCATGGTCGAAGCCGCGATCTGTGACGGCGACTGGGTGGTGGTGCGACAGCAGAACGTCGCAGACAACGGCGATATCGTTGCGGCGATGATCGACGGCGAGGCGACGGTCAAGACGTTCAAGCGCGCGGGAGGCCAGATATGGCTGATGCCGCACAACCCCGCCTTTGATCCGATCCCCGGCAATGACGCGACCGTGCTCGGCAAGGTGGTCACGGTTATCCGCAAGATATAGCGGCACCCGGGGTGCCAACCACCACGGGCAGTGCGGCCCTCTAGTCGGCCTTGATGAAACCGTTGGCTTGCGCGGCCGCTTCGGTGGCGAACCAGATCTCGGCAAGGGTGTCGTAGTACAGCGCACTGCTCGGCGTGTAGTACAGGCCGAAGCGGGCGCTGGCCTTGATGGGATATCCCTCCGGCGCCTGGTACGGGTCGTGGTCGAGCGGCATGTGGATCGTCGGTCGCGCCCCCGCGCTTGGCCCAGCTGCGGCGGCCGCTGGGGCATGGGCTTGCCGAGCATGCACGGTGACCTCGTCCTCGGAGTCATCCTCCGCCGTTTCGGCCGCGGCGTGCCGTCCGGCCCTGGGTGGACGAGGCGATCCGGCCGCTTCCGGGAGCACGCGGATCTCGGTCGTGGCGTCTGCGGTACCACCGCCGGGCATGAAGCTTTTCGGGAAATCGTCCTCGTGGACCGCGGTTTCCGGAACCGCTGCCTCCGGTGCCGCGGTCTCCGGAACGACTGGTTCCGGAACATACCGGTGCGGTAGCCCGAAGGCCTCGGTGACCGCGGTTTCCGGCACGGCGGTCTCCTGCCGCACCGCTTCGGCCAAGTCGGCGATGGAGATCACGGGGGTGGGTGTGGTGTCCACCGCGTCGGGGTCTTCGTCATCGGCCCCGAAGTCCTCGTGTTCGAAGTTTTCGTGCTCGAAGTCCTCATCTTCGAAGTCTTCATGTTCGAAGTCCTCGTGTGCGAACTCGTCCCGCTCGAAATCTTCGTGGAACGAGGGCGGCATCTCCTCGCCGTAGGCAGGGCCACCACCACCACGCGGCCAGCTGACCCGGGCCCCGGTGCCGGAGTCCGACGCCGCATGCGCCAGATCGTGATCATCAGGCGGGAAGTGTTCGGAACCGAAGTCCAACTCGTCATGGGGCCACTGGCCACCGATGGCGTCGTAGCCGGATTCCGCATCGTGCTCGGCCGGCTCATAGCCGTGGGTCTCCTGGCCGGCGCGACGCCGGCGCAGGCCAACAGCCATCACCACGAGGAATACCACCAGCAGCAGCACCGGGATGGCGGCCGCCAGCCACCACCAATGCCAGGTGAACTTCTTGCTGTGCGGGGGCGCCGCCGACGTGCTGGGCTGATTCTGGCCGGACACCTGAAGGCCCGAGAGCAGCGGCGCCAGGTTCGCCGGGTCGGTGCTGAAACTATTGGTCGCCCGGTTCCACGAAATCGTGCCGCCGGTGAACTTCTGCGACACCACATCGCCGGCCTCGGTCTGATCGGCGACCGGTGCGCCCAGTTTCCCGGTGGCACCCTTGAGCTTGTCCCAGGCGACCTTCATGGCTCCGCGCACGACGAAGGCGCCGTGATCGGGCGTCCAGAAGATCACCGGCTTGTCGGCCGCCGAGAAGGCAGCGACCCGGCTCGCCGGCTCGATGCCGCCGTCAGACTCGTTGGCGGTGGGGAAACCAAGGTCGCTGCTCACCGGCCCACCCAGCGACTCGTACTTCGCCAGAATCTCGCCCTCGACCGCGTTCGCACCGGTAGCCGGGCTGAAGAAGACCTTTCCGCCCTCGAAGTCCTGGGCGATACCATCGCCGCCGATCGGGTACTGGGCGCCCTTCCTGGCGCCCAACGGGCCGGTGGCGCCGCCGGCGGCGCGCCAGGCCATATTGATGGCCGCGGTGGGGTCGATCGCCACCTGCAGGTCCTTGAGCTGATCGGCCAGTACCGTCGGGGTGGTGGTGAACTCCTTGGTCTGCCGGTTCCAGGACACCTCGCCGCCGGTGAACTTCTGCGAAGTGACCTCGCCGTCGAATGTCGCGTCCCCGATCGGGGCACCCAATACACCGCCGGAGCTGCCCAGCTTGTCCCACGCGGCGTTCATCGCGCCACGCACGACGAACGCCCCGTGGTCGGGCGTCCAGAAGATCACCGGGTTGTCGCTGGCGGAGAAGGTGCTCACCCGGCTATCGGGGCCGGCCAGACCGGGGACTTCATTAATCGTCGGAAAGCCCAGATCGCTGTCTGCCGGACCGCCTAGCTCGTCATACTTCGCCAGAATCGGGCCGTACATGTACTTGGCCCCAGTCTGCGGGGTGAAGAACATCTTTCCGCCGTCGAAGTCCAGCGCGAATCCGTCACCGACGGGATAAACGTCGCCCTTGCGGGCACCGAGTGTTGACGTATCGCCGCCGGCCTTGTCCCAGGCTTCCATCATGGCGGCTTCGGCGTCGCCGATCGGCGACGCCGTCGCGGTAGGCGCCAGCAACGTGACTGCCACCACCGAAGCCGCCAAGCTGAGCAATGCACACCCAATCAGCCTGCTCAATTGACCTCTCTGCCCGTTCACCAAGCCTCCCAGCCGATGCCGCTGCCCCGCCTAGCGTTTCAATGGACCGCCACCCTTGGGCCGTCCTCTAGCTACGATCCGCGTCGCTGCCAGGGGCCCGCATTACTTTGCTACAACGAATGACAAATGCGAAGTAAATTCGCAGATATTACGAAACGGATACCCAGCTGATGTCGAATCGATGCGGGGCCGAGCTCCTTTCGCGATGAACCGAACTGCTACCCGCACGGCGATTAGGTTACCGTGCGCACGAGCCTAACTCGACTTACGCCGAAGATCACCACGCCGACACCGAACAGGATCGCAACCCCGATGTAGATCGCTGACCATAACGCGGCTTCACGCTCTCAGCAGAAGGTCTTGCTGTTCGGTGTTGCATTCGCACTCATCGCACGCACCGGTTTCATCCTGTTCGGTGGCGCACTCATCGAACACTTCAACGCGGCCTTCTATGTGTTCGGTCTGACGCTGCTGATCATGGCGGGTAACCTCGCCAAACCCGCCGCAGCGGAAAGCCGCGACGCCGACAATCTCGCCATCCGCCTGGCCAATCGGTTCCTGCGTACCTCCCAGAACTACAACGGCGACCGATTTTTTATCGTGGAGAACGAAAGTCGGGTCATGACTCCGCTGCTTCTGGTAATGCTCGCGGTTGGCGGCAGCGACGTGCTGTTCGCGTTCGACTCGGTGCCGGCGCTGTTTGGCCTGACCCAGAACGTCTATCTGGTGTTCGCTGCGACCGCGTTTTCATTGTTGGGTCTGCGACAGTTGTACTTTCTGATCGACAATCTGCTGTACCCAGGGCTCCGGCGTTGTTGATTAGCAGGCTTGTGAGCTGGGGAATTGTGGATTGAGGAGGTCTAGGCGGCGGTTGGCGGTCAAAGCGGTGATCCGGCAGGCTTCGGCGATGTTGTCGGCGCCGTTGAGGCGGTGCAGATTGATCGCGGTGTTGCGTAGCGTTGCTAGGACCTGTGCGCCGTTTCCGGTATGTGCCCTTTGACGGTCTTCGTCGAAGGTGACGTCGCGTATCCAGTGCAGGCTGTTCTCGATTCCCCAGTGTTGACGCATCCAGGTCATGATCGCGGTAGGGCGGGCGTGCTCGAACGGCAGGCTGCAGATGGCATAGACCACCTCCACGCTGCGCTGGTCGGTGGCGGTGATCAAGCGTTCACGAGTGATCCGGATGATTTGTTTTGCGTAGGGGAAGCCGATTCCTCGTGCAGCGGTGATGATTTGCAGGGTGCGGGTCTCGACACGGCCGTGGCCGCGGGAGTCGTCGGTAGCGGCTGCGGGCACCTCGGCCCAGGGCAGCGCGGTGATACGCGCAAGTATTTTGGCTTGGTTGGACTTGACGATCATCAGGTAGTGCGACTTCAAGGTGGCGCAGATCAACTTCGCGGTGACGACCTGGGTATGCATCGCATCCACGGTGACCAGCCACCGCAAGCTACCCGGCAACAGCGTGAGCAGGGCACGTACGCAGGGAATTTCATTGCTTTTCTCGGCGACAGCGAGTTGACCGAGCACCAATCGGGCACGGTGGGCGAACACCGACACGAGATGCGTGGCTGTCGCTTTGGCGCGTAAAGCACCACGCAGCATCTTGCCGTCCAACGCGATCGGCACCAATCCACTGGGGTCGCTGCTGGCCACGTGTGCAGTGAAGTAACTGCCCATCCTGGCGTTGAGGTCGGCGGGGTCTAGCCGAGACAAAACAGCGCGGAAGGTCTTCTCACTGGGCCGCCGGAACCGGACCCCTAATTGGGCCAACACATCATCGGGAGCGGTGGCCGCCCATGTGGCAAAACCAGCATAGCCGCGCATCCCCGCGGCAGTGGCCAGAACCGCGATCGCCAACAAAGCCATCAGCGAATACCTCCGACCGCGTGGGTCCCTCGGGTCTGGCACCGAGGCCAACACATCGAGAAACTCCGATCCGATGAGCTCGCTGCGCTCACCAGGACTCCAGCGGTCGAACACCTCTGGAACCGACGACACAGGCAATACTGAAACGGTAGGCACGGGCAACTCCAGACCAACGACGAACAGTAACCAACTCGATCGTTCTCCAGATAGTCCGTGCCTACACTCCGACCCCAATAGCGCGGCACCAAAGATCATCAACCCAGCTCACAAGCCTGCTAATCAACAACGCCGGAGCCCTGCTGCTGTACCGGCTTATCTATCTGCCCTACGGCCTAGCGACGATTCTGGGCTTCATCGGCATCAAGCTGATGCTAGAAGCGTTGCATCACAACACCATTGCATTCATTAACCGGGGCAGGCCGGTCACGACCGTGGAGATGAGCACCGCGATGTCGTTGACCGTGACTGTCGTCGTCCTACTTCTCACAACGGTGGCGTCATTGGTTTCGGTACGCGGACGCAGGGAAAACGCCGCTGCCCGAGCCCGTCGACACGCCCTGGAGTATCTCGATCTGCATCACCCGGCGGATCCGGTCGAACGAGAAGGAATCTTCGCAGCGCTGCTACAGGCCGAAGACGAAATCAGCTCACTCCCATTGAAACACCGCGCCCAGGTGCAGCAGGACACGGAGCTGACAACGCTGCTGCAACAGGCCCACAACGCGCGCGAAGCGCGCGAGTGAGACCCGTCAGAGCCACACCGCGGTGCGGCTAGATACCCAGGCTGCGGCCGATGATCTCTTTCATGATTTCGGTTGTGCCACCGTAAATCGTCTGCACCCGTGAATCCAGATAGGCTCGGGCAACTGGATATTCGCGCATGTACCCGTAGCCCCCGTGGAGCTGCAGGCACCGGTCGTTCAAGGACACCTGCTTCTCGGTGGAGTACCACTTGGCCATGGCGGCCTGCTCGGCCGTCAACTTGCCGTCAAGGTGCAACTCGATGAACTCGTCGACCATGATGCGGACCATGGTGGCCTCGGTGGCCAGCTCAGCCAGGACAAAGCGACTGTTCTGAAAATTGCCGATGGACCTGCCAAATGCCTTACGTTCCTTGGTGTATTGCAGCGTCTGGTCTAGCACCGATTCCATCCCGGCGGCGGCCATGATGGCGATGGAGATGCGCTCCTGGGGCAGGTTCTGCATCAGGTAGATGAAGCCCATTCCCTCTTGGCCAAGCAAGTTTTCGACCGGCACCTGCACGTCGGAGAAGGACAGTTCCGCGGTGTCCTGGGCATCCAGGCCGATCTTGTCGAGATGACGGCCCCGTTCGAAGCCCTCCATCCCGCGTTCGACCACCAGCAGCGAAAAGCCCTGGGCGCCTTTCTCGGGATCGGTCTGAGCTACCACGATGACCAAGTCCGCGTTGATCCCGTTGGTGATGAAGGTTTTTGAACCGTTCAGCAGGTAATGATCACCCTGCTTGACGGCGCGGGTCTTGATGCCCTGCAGGTCACTGCCGGTTCCCGGCTCAGTCATCGCGATCGCCGTAATGAACTCCCCGGTACAGAACTTCGGCAGCCAACGCTGCTTTTGCTCTTCGGTTGCCAACGCCAGCAGGTAGGGGGCCACGATGTCGTTGTGCAACCCGAAACCGATGCCGCTATAGCGCCCGGCGCTGGTCTCCTCGGTGATGATCGTGTTGTACCGGAAGTCGGGGTTGCCCCCGCCGCCGTACTCCTCGGGTACCGCCATGCCGAGGAAACCTTGTTTGCCGGCTTCAAGCCACACGCCTCGATCGACGATCTTGGCCTTTTCCCATTCGTCGTGATATGGCGCTACATGGCGCTCCAGAAAGCCGCGGTAAGACTCGCGGAATAGATCGTGCTCAGGTTCGAATAGAGTGCGCTGGTACTTGATGGCATTGCCCATGAATAGACCTCCGCCGAAGATAATCTTGCTGCACACCGTATACCAACCATACGGTTGGTAGGTCTGTTGGGGCCGTTATTGGGCATCCGGTTGCAACGAGTGGCAGGCCAACGCGAAATTTGCGGCGATAACCCGGGCGGCCGCTACTCCCCCGACCCGGCAGGCGATGCAGCGAATTCCCGCAAAGTGGCCGCCAGTGCACCAGGCACCCGGGCCCTGATCCGGGTGCCCTCCGGCTGATGCTCCGCCTGCTGCACCCGCCCATCGGCGTGCATGCGCGCCACCAGGTCACCGCGGTCATATGGGATCACCACATCCACGGCGGTATCGGTGGGAGCGGCGAGCTCTGCCAGCTTGCGCCAGAGCACATCGATACCGTCGCCGGTGTGTGCGGAGACGAATAGCGCGCCGGGCAGAGCGTGACGCAGCTCGGCCAATGCCAGGTCACCGGCGGCATCCACCTTGTTGACGACCAGCAGCTCCTGCGGCGCCTCGGCGCCGGCACTGCCGGCCCTCCCATCACTGGCCTCACCGCCGCCTGTGGCCTCGTCGGCGATGACCTCGGAGATCACCTGGCGCACCGCGTTGATCTGGGCCAACGGGTTCGGGTCGGAGCCGTCGACGACGTGTAACAGCAGATCCGCGTCGATGACCTCCTCCAGCGTGGACCGAAACGCCTCGATCAGCTGGGTGGGCAGATGGCGCACGAAACCGACGGTGTCGGTGAACAGAAAGGGCCGCGCACCATTGGAATCGGGGTCGAACTCCGCGCGCCGGGTGGTTGGATCCAGTGTCGCGAACAACGCGTCCTGCACCAGGACCCCGGCGCCGGTGAGCGCGTTGAGCAGGCTGGACTTGCCGGCGTTGGTGTAGCCGACGATCGCAATCGAGGGCACGTCGCTATGCAGCCGCCGGCTGCGCTGAGTGTCGCGGGCCTGCTTCATCGCCTTGATC
Organism: Mycobacterium ulcerans subsp. shinshuense; assembly: GCF_002355775.1. Taxonomy (NCBI): domain Bacteria; kingdom Bacillati; phylum Actinomycetota; class Actinomycetes; order Mycobacteriales; family Mycobacteriaceae; genus Mycobacterium; species Mycobacterium ulcerans. The sequence goes on from NZ_AP017624.1 coordinate 3,676,425, forward strand.
TCGCGCCGTAGCTTGGCCATCCGCTCCCGGATGCGACGACGGTCGGTCTCGATCTTGGTCTCACCCGGGCCGCGCAAGCCGACCCCGCCGCCGCTGCCACCGGCTCGGCCACCGGCCTGCCGCGACATCGACTCACCCCAGCCGCGCAGCCTCGGCAGCATGTACTCCATCTGAGCCAGCGCAACCTGGGCTTTGCCCTCTCGGCTGGTCGCGTGCTGGGCAAAGATGTCCAAAATCAGCGCGGTGCGGTCGATGACTTTGACCTTGGCCGCCTTCTCCAGAGCGGTCAGCTGGGCCGGTGACAATTCGCCATCACAGATGACGGTGTCGGCCCCGGTCGCCACCACCACTTCGCGTAGTTCGGCGGCCTTGCCCGAGCCGATGTAGGTGGACGGGTCGGGCCGGTCACGACGTTGGATAAGCCCTTCGAGCACCTGGGAACCGGCGGTTTCGGCCAGTGCGGCCAGCTCCGCAAGGCTCGCCTGGTTGTCGGCCGCGGTACCTTCGGTCCACACGCCGACCAACACCACACGCTCCAGTCGCAGCTGTCGGTACTCGACCTCGGAGACGTCGGCGAGCTCGGTCGACAGCCCGGCGACGCGGCGCAGCGCGGACCGGTCTTCGAGGGCGAGCTCGCCGATGCTGGGCTCGGCGGCGGGCTGAGAAGCCCGCCGAACGGAATCGGGAAATTCGGAATATGTCATAGGTAATTAGCAATAGTGCACGGTGGATGGGTGTCGCGCACCTGAATTAACGCCGTTGATCGCGCCACCATAACTCGCTGATCTCACCGCTGGCCACCAGCACCGACGGCCCGCGCAGCAGGCTGGTCGCATCGGTGATGTTGACCGTGACATCCCCGCCGGGAATGCGGACGGTCAGCGTGCCGGTCTCCTGTCCTGCGCTCGCCAGCGCGGCGACGGCGGCGGCGACGGTGCCGGTGCCGCAGGAGCGGGTTTCACCAACGCCGCGTTCATGAACACGCATGCACACCACGCCGGCGGCCGGCGCGGTGAGAACCTCGACGTTGACGCCCTCGGGAAATTGCGCGTGATCGAAGCTCACCGGGGCCCCCACATCCAACGCTGCCAGCTGCTCCGGTGTCAGCCCCGGATCAAAGCATGCCAGGTGCGGATTACCGACGTCAACGGCCACGCCGGATAACCGCCTGCCGCCAACGACGGCCTCCCCCGGCCCCAGCTTGTTGGCCTTGCCCATGTCGACGGTGACGTCGGCGTGGGTCTGATCGGCGTGGTGCACGGTAACCGGCCGCGGGCCGGCCAGTGACCCGACCACGAACTCATCGCGCGTCTCCAACCCGCTGGCTCGCAGGTAATGGGCGAACACTCGCACGCCGTTGCCACACATCTGAGCGGTCGACCCGTCGGCGTTGCGGTAGTCCATGTACCAGTCGCCCGGACTGACACCGTCGGGCAGACGGTGCAGAACACCGGCCGCCACGGCCGCATCCGCGGTGGTGACCCGCAGGATGCCGTCAGCGCCCAAACCCCGGCGGCGATCGCAGAGCGCCGCAACCTGCGCGGCGGTCAGCGACAGCCGGGCCGCCACGTCAGGCAACAGCACAAAATCGTTCTGGGTGCCGTGGCCCTTGGCGAAGATCACCAGATCAGGTTACGTGCCGCCACACCCGCAGCGCCTCATCGACCATGGCGACGCGATCGGAGGGACCGGTTGCGCCGGCGTCGCACCAGTGCACTCGGTGGTCCCGGCGAAACCACGACCGCTGCCGTCGGACGTAACGGCGGGTACCGAAATAGGTCTGCTCACGTGCGTCGTCGAGTAGCTCCGCGCCGCCGCCGGCGTCGAGAGCCGCGAGCACCTGGGCATAACCCAGCGCACGCGCGGCGGTCACCCCGTCGCGCAGACCCGCGCGCAGCAACACGCGCACTTCCTCGACCAGGCCCCGCTCGAACATCGAATCGGTGCGCACCGCCAGCCGATCATCCAGAATTGGTGTGTCGCAATCCAACCCGATAATCGCGGTGCCCCATTGGGCGGCGCCGATGCGCGGCGCGGATGCGGCGAACGGCTGCCCGGTGAGCTCGATGACCTCGAGCGCGCGCACGATGCGGCGACCGTCGGTGGGCAGGATCGTGGCGGCGGCGGCCGGGTCGCGCCGAGCCAGTTCGGCGTGCAGCTCGCCGACCCCGAGTTCGGCCAGACATTCTTCCCATCTGGCCCGCACCGCCGGATCGGTTGCCGGAAACGACCAGTTGTCGAGCAGCGACTGGACGTAGAGCATGGAACCGCCCACCACGATCGGCGCATGCCCGCGAGCGATGATCGCCTCGATGTCGGCCGCCGCCGCCTGCTGGTAGCGGGCGACGGTCGCCGTTTCGGCGACGTTGAGGACGTCGAGTTGATGATGCGGGATGCCACGGCGCGCTGCGACCGACAGCTTCGCGGTGCCGATGTCCATGCCGCGATAGAGCTGCATCGCGTCGGCGTTCACGATCTCCGCGGGTACCTCGCCGGCCAGCCGCTCGGCCACGTCGAGCGCCAGTTGCGACTTTCCGCTGCCCGTCGGGCCGATGATCGCCAGTGGCCTCATGGCTGCCAGACACCGACGAAGCACCCCACACCGAAGGGTGCCCCGCGATAGAGCTCCGTGGCCGATCGGGGCCCGGCACCGCAAAGGCCGGCCAGCACCTGGAACGCGGGGCGCCCGAGCACTCGTTCGGGCAACCGCGCCAGGGCGGCGACGTCACCGCCGGCCAGCGCGTCGTCAAGGAGCAGTTGGGCCGGGGCGCCGGTGGGGTCATAGCCGCCCGGCGCGCTTGGGGTCAACGTATTGACGCCGTCGGCAACGACGAGCACACCGACCGGATCGGCCGTCCGGTCGATCTCGGCGCGCAGTAGCTTGCCCTGCACCAGTGCGTCTTCGGATTCCCGGCCGTGGGCGTAGACCTGGATTTTCGCGGTGGCGGCGGGCCGTACCTGACCGCGAACCCAACCCGCCAGCAATGCGCAGAGCGGAAGGTCGGACGGCGGACCCGGTTGCTCGCCAAGCGCTGGGGCAAGGCGGACCTGCACGTCTACCCCGAAGCCCGCAAAAGTCCCGACCGCGTCGGGGCCGGCTACCTGATCTTCGGGGCCGACCCCGATGCCAACCCAGTGGTTCGGCAACGAGCTCGCCGCTGCGACCACCGCCGACCTCAGGTCGGCCACTTCGGCGCCGGCCAGTCCGGTCAGTTCGGGGACAAGCACAGGCGCGGACGGGATGATCGCGATGGCGCTCAGCACGTCACCAAACTAGTGTCTCGGCGCGCGCCGGTTCGACCGGTTGGGGCTAACCCGCCGGCGCCCTGCGCAACCGGTCGGTCTGCACGTCGTCGTCGGCGGGCCCGAAGTGCATGGTGACCGCCCGGTGGGGCATCGTTGCCGGAATATGGCCACTCTCGACCGCCTCTTCGGCCACCTTCTCGGCCTCTCCGCGGGCCAGCGCTATCGTCGCGACGAGCACCAGGACCACGCCAAAGGCCACCACGACAAGCCCGGGGCCGGTGGTATCGAGTGTTTCGCCCAGGACGACCATGCCCAGCACCGCGCCCATCAATGGTTTGGCCACCACCACCGTCGGCAACGAGGCGGTCAACGTGCCCGCGCGAAACGAGGACTGCTGGAAGATCATTCCGCCCAGCGCGGCGGCGATCCAGACATAGAACTCCGGCGCGCGAAACAGTGCGCCGGCTCCCCCGCCGACCACTTCGACGACCGCCTTGGTGAGCACGGCGAACAGCGCCAACGAACACCCCGAGACCACCGCCAGCAGCACCGCGGCCACCGATCCTGACCAGATCCGTGCACCAAGCACACAGAACACCATTACCGGGCCCAGCACCGAGGCCACCACCATCCAGGTCGCCAGTGAACCACGCGACACGCCGACATCCGGGTCGCCAACGATGACCACCACCGCCAGCGAAACGGCCAACAGCACAGCCCAGGTCCACTCCCAGCGTGTCACCCGGCGCCGAGTAACACGGGCGTATATCGGCAGCGCGAACAACAGCGCCGTCACCTGCAGCGCCGACACCAGCACCACCGATCCCAGCGTCAGGGCGGCGGCCTGCAGCAGATAGTTCGCGATCGCGCCGAGGGCTCCCAGCCACCAGCGCGAGTCGCGCAATGACAGCCAGAACAGCTCCAGGTGGCCCACCTGTTCGTCGGTGATCTCCTGAGCGGAACGCTGACGCGTCACGTTGCCCAGCGCGGATGCGAACGCGGCACCCAGCGCGAGAACAGCCGCGATCTCCGTCGTCGTCATGGCCAACCTCCTCGCCAAAACTCGCCCTCGGGAAACCGTTCTTACATCCGGTATCCACTACCCGTTTTGGTGGTGTTCTCAACCAGGCTTACCCCGCCGGGCTGGCAACTAGCTGGATTCGAACCGACCCCAAATACCCACCGTGCACCCACCTAACAGCGGCAACTCTTTAGGAAGCTATGCAGAACCTGTGTGCCAGATGTGTTTCGGTTCACACGGCTACGGCATGGCAAGCTGGCCGGCCGCGTTGAGATTGTCGGCGGGCGCCATCATGGCAGCTTCGTCGCGAGCCAGCGCCACGGTGGCCACGATCACCACCGCAACGGCAACCAGCAACACAAACACGCCCAAGTCGCCGGTCTGTAGCACCTCGTCGAGCACCGTGACCCCCAACAGCGAAGCAATCACCGGCCTGGCCACGGTGATGGTCGGCAATGACGCGGTCAACGAGCCGGCCCGCAGCGATGATTGCTGAAGCATCAGACCGATCGGCAGCACCGTCATCCAGGCGTAGAACTCGGGGGCGCGCACTAGCGGCCCGAAGCCGGTGCCGATGAGCGCGACAACGCCTTTGGTAAACACCGTGAACACGGCCAGCACAGCTGGCCGAAGAGACCGCCAGTAGCACCGCCGACAGAGCACCGGAGGTGACCCGCGCCGCTACCACGCAGACCACCAAGGCCGGAATCATCACCGCGGCAACCACCGCCCAGGTCGACAGCGGGGCGCGCGCGTGGCCAGCCGTGGGATCCCCTGCCGTCACGATGACCGCCACCGCGCCGGCCAGCAAGATCGCCCACATCCACTCTCGAGCGGTGATCCGATGCTGAGTAAGCCAAGAATCGATCGGCAGGGCGAAAAGCAGCGCGGTCGCCTGCAGCGACTGCACCAGCACCACAGACCGCATGGTCAACGCGATGGCCTGCAGGGTGAAGCTGGACAGAGCCGCGGCGCTGCCCAGCCACCACTGACCATGGCGTAGCGAGAGGTGCAGCAGCGTGAAGTGACCAACCTCGTCCTCGGTGACCTGCTGCGCTGACCGCTGCAGCACCACGTAGCCGACCCCGGCCAGCAGCGCCGCGCCCAGGGCGAGCGACGCCGAGACTTCGACAATGGCCATTTGGTGCCCTCCCACCGCATTCAGCTGCAAGCTGTCTGCGTAAACCTTCCGTTAGGCAGTTGTTCAATAATGACCCGTGTGCGCTGGTTAAGCATCTCAATCGCGCGATCCCATAGAAATGGTTGCCTCACCCGGGCATCGGGCCGCGCATTTCGCAGCCGACCGGTCGGCCGCGACACCAGCTGGACGGTCCGCACGCCAGCAGCGCGCACACCCGATCACCGCAATTCACAAAATCGATCGGGGCGCCGGCTATGCCGATCCGACCTGCCCAAATTCCCGCGCGAGCACACAGCGCAACTAACGGAACGGTTGCAGCTATAGGACGGATGCTGCAGTTTTGGTGCGTCCACAATGGTGAGCAATTACCGTCATGGTTGCTAGACCGGGGTATGCGGTCGGCAGGTCGGCCGGTGAGTGTGGCTTGCCGGTGCGATTACCCGCTGGTTTGAGGAGTAGGCGATGAGCGCCTCCGCGCGACGCTCGCGAGTAGGTACCCGCTTCGGGCCCTACTACCTCAAGCGACAGCTTGGCACCGGCGGCATGGGCGAGGTCTACGAGGCCGTGGACACCGTGAGACAGCGCGTGGTGGCACTGAAGTTGATGTCGGAGTCGCTCAGCCACGATCCCGTGTTTCGCATGCGGATGCAGCGTGAGGCCCGCAACGCGGGCAGGCTGCAAGAGCCGCACGTGGTGCCCATTCACGATTACGGTGAAATCGACGGGCAGCTCTACCTGGACATGCGCCTCATCGAGGGCACCCACCTGGCGCTGCTGCTGGAACGGTTCGGTCCGGTGACACCCCCGTGGGCGGTGGCGCTGGTGCATCAGGTCGCCTCCGCATTGGACGCCGCCCACGCGGCCGGCGTGATGCATCGGGATGTGAAACCGGAAAACATCCTGGTGACCCAGGATGACTTCGTTTACCTGGTGGACTTCGGGATCGCCAGTGCGGCGACCGACGAGAAACTGACGCAGATCGGCAGCGCGGTGGGGACCTGGAGGTACATGGCCCCGGAGCGGTTTTCCGACGCCGAAGTGAATCAGCGTGCCGACATCTATTCGCTGACCTGCGTGCTCCATGAGTGCCTGACCGGAACCCCGCCATATCGGGCGGACAGCGCCGGCATGTTGATCACCGCGCATCTGATGGCGCCCATCCCGCGTCCCAGCCAGCTGCGGCCCGGTATCCCCGCCACGTTCGACGCGGTGATCGCGCGCGGAATGGCCAAACGCCCGGAGGACCGCTTCGCAAGCGCGGGCGAACTGGCTGCGGCGGCGCACCAAGCGCTCAGCGCACCGCACCAGGCTCAAGAATTTCGCATCCTCAAACGTAGTGAGGAGGCCGGTGGCCTGCACACCGACGCCGCGGCAGAGGCCGGTATCACCTTTGCGAGCCCGTCGACGGCGTCACCATCGGCGCCCACCCCGGTCGCATCGACTTCGCAGCCCGACCTGAGGATCTCCGGGCCCCTGTCGATTCCGTCATTCCCCACATCGGAAGCCAACGTCCCGTTATTCGACGCGAGCACGAGTTCTTGGGGCGATCTGACGGCCGCACCACCACCACAGGCACCCCCGGCGCCCCTGACACCCCCGACTCCCCCAGTTCCCCCGACGCCCCCGCAACCGCCGAAGCAGACGAGCGACACATCACCGTCGGGCCCGGGCCCACACTTCTTGGCCGCACGCCTGCGCAACCCGTGGATGCTGCTCGGCGCCGCCGCCCTGGTGGCCCTGATCGTCTTCGCCGCCCAGGGCATCTGGCTCAGCTTCCGGCCGAAGTCCGAGTCCGCTTCCACCAGCCCGTCGACGGCTTCGCCCAGCGCGCCCTCGCCGGCGTCGGCGGACGCGCTGGCCCGCCTACTGAGCACGCTTCCACTGGGTTACGCACCGGGCACCTGCCGGGCCTTTCTGCCGGCCAAGGACTCGCTGGCCAGGGTCACCTGCGACAAGAACGTCGACCCTGGGGGCCCGTCCCGGGGCGTGTGCACGCTGTTCGGGGAAACGGCGACGCTGCGCCAGTATTTCGACGGCCTGCTGCGCACCGACATCATGGTCGACTGCCCAGGCGAGAAGAAGTCACCGACCGCCTGGCACCATCCCGATAGCCCACAGGTCGGCGGCATGATCTTCTGCGCAATCCAGGAGGGCAGTCCCTCGGTGGTGTGGACAAACGAAGCCCAGTTGATGATCAGCGTGGTCCAGGGCGATCCGCGGGGCCCCAACCTCGAAGAGCTCTACAGCTGGTGGAAAAAGCACTCGTGATAGCCGGCCTCGTTTGTGAAACTGTCCAGATGGGCAGTTAACCAACACCGACCAAGGTGTCGGTGTATGGCGGGGCAAGCTGTTTCAATACTGTTGGAACTGTTAGAACCGGTCTGTGCCCTCTGGTGAAGCCGTCGGCCCCATCAGAGCTGCAGATCGGATATTGGGTGCCGCTTCGCGCGGCAGGTGCGCGGGATACGGACCGCGCAGAGGGTGCAAAGGGTAGGTGACGAGCGCATGACGGCTGACGAACCCCGCGGCAACGATTTGCACCCGACGGTTTCGGGCCCCGGCCCACGGCCGGGACCGCGGCCGGGACCCAGGCCCGGCCCCAGGCCGTCGCCCCGACCCGTTGCCCATCCGGTGGTGGTATCCGCGCCCAGCGATCCCCACCGGTTCGGTCGTGTCGACGACGACGGCACGGTCTGGCTGATCACCACCGCCGGCGAGCGCATCGTCGGGTCCTGGCAGGCCGGGGACGCCGAGGCCGCATTTGCGCATTTCGGCAGGCGTTTCGACGACTTGAACACCGAGATCACGCTGATGGAGGAGCGGCTGGCCGCCGGCACCGGAGACGCCCGCAAGATCCGCGCCAACGCCGCAGCGCTGGCCGAGACACTGCCGATCGCGTCGGTGCTCGGGGACCTCGATGCGCTGGCCACCAGGCTGGCCAGCCTGTGCGAACAGGCCGACAGCATGGCCGTCGCCGACCGCACCAAGCGAGACGAACATCGGGCCGCCCAGACCTCGCGCAAAGAGGCGCTGGCCGCCGAGGCTGAGGAACTGGCCGCCAACTCGACCCAATGGAAGGCCGCCGGCGACCGGCTGCGCGCGATCCTCGACGAATGGAAGACGATCAGCGGCCTGGACCGCAAGGTCGATGACGCGTTGTGGAAGCGCTACTCGGCGGCCCGTGACACCTTCAACCGTCGACGGGGCTCCCATTTCGCCGAACTCGACCGTGAGCGATCTGGGGTCAAGCAAAGCAAAGAGCGCCTCTGCGAGCGCGCGGAGGAGTTGTCCGATTCCACGGACTGGGCCCCCACCAGCGCTGAATTCCGCAAACTACTCGCCGAATGGAAAGCGGCGGGACGCGCCAGCAAGGACGACGACGACGCGTTATGGCGTCGTTTCAAAGCCGCCCAGGATGCCTTTTTCACCGCGCGCAACGCCGCGACCGCGGAGCGAGACGCCGAGTTCCGCGCCAATGCCACCGCCAAGGAGGCCCTGCTCGTCGAGGCGGAGAAGCTCGACACCACCAACCGCGACGCCGCGCGAGCAGCGCTTCGCACCATCACCGACAAGTGGGACGCGATCGGCCGCGTGCCCCGCGAGCGCACCGCCGAATTGGAGCGTCGGTTGCGCGCGGTCGAGAAAAAGGTGCGCGAAGCCGGCGAATCCAATTGGTCGGATCCACAGGCTCAGGCGCGCGCCGAGAAGTTCCAGGCCCGAGTCGAGCAGTTCGAACAGCAAGCCGCCAAGGCAGCCGCGGCGGGTAAGACCAAGGAAGCCGAACAGGCAAAGGCCAACGCCGAACAGTGGCGGCAGTGGGCGGCAGCCGCGGCCGACGCGCTGACCCGCAAAACCTAGTCCTGGTCTTTTTCGGCCGCGGTCCCGTCGGACTCATCGGGTGTGTTGAAGCTGTCCAACAAGGTCTGCGACTGTTGTTCGGCGACCACGCGACGACGCTGCTCTTCCGCAGCAAGCTGCACTATCGTGCGCTGCCACACCACCCGTGCCCAGTGAAACGTCAACAGGATCACCGCGATCCAAGACACGATGAGCCCGACGCCCGGACCCGGTTGACCCGCGGCCACGGTCTGGCGCGACCACACCGCCAACAGCCCGGTGCCACTGGCCAACGCCGAACCCGCCAGGGCCACCCACGCCAGCGTCCAGCGTCGTGTCATCAACGCCAGCATCGAGAAGCCCACGCCGAATACCAGTGTCAACCAGGCGAACACCTGCGACGGCAGCGTCACCGCGGCGTCGGTGGCCCCATTGGTGCTCAACAGCACATCCCATCCGCGCACGTTTCCGGTGTGCGGCAGGATGAACGACCCCAGCAGCACGAACACGAGAATCGCGACGGCCAAAGCTCTGGCGCCGGGGTCGATCTCACGCGCCACCCGGCGTTCTGCCGCCTCGATTTCAGACCGGTAGGCGTCGAAATCCGCCACGTCAACCTCTCCGTTCATTGCGGGTCACCCGCGCTAGATCCAGCCCCGTCCGCCGATCCGCATCCGCCCGCCGATCCGCATGAGGCGGCTTCGGCCGCAACGGGAACCACGAGCCGCCCGATGCCGGGCATGCCCAGGCCGATGCCCCGAACGGTCTGTCCGTCGGCGTGCGCGTCACCGGCACGGGTACGGCGGTGGGCCAGAATGCCCCCGTCGGCAATCAGGTGGTGCGGAGCGGCATCGGTGACCTCCACGGTGACGATGTCGCCGGGGCGAACCGGCCCGTCACCGGCGCGGAAGTGAACCAGGCGCCCATCGCGCGCCCGGCCGCTCATGCGCGCCGTCAGGGTGTCCTTGCGTCCTTCTCCGGTGGCCACCAGCAGCTCGACGCGCTGTCCGACGATGGCCCGGTTGCCCTCCAGCGAGATCTGCTCCTGCAACTCGACGAGCCGCTCATACCGTTCCTGCACAACAGCTTTGGGCAACTGCCCGTCGAGTTCGGCCGCCGGGGTCCCGGGGCGCTTGGAGTACTGGAAGGTGAACGCGGCCGAGAACCGGGCCTGCCGCACCACATCAAGGGTGGCGGCAAAGTCCTGTTCGGTCTCACCCGGGAATCCCACGATCAGATCCGTGGTGATGGCCGCGTGCGGCATGGCGGCCCGAACCCGCTCGATGATGCCCAGATAGCGTTCGGCACGGTAGGAGCGCCGCATCGCGCGCAGCACCCGATCCGATCCGGACTGCAGGGGCATGTGCAGGGCGGGGCACACGTTGGGTGTTTGTGCCATGGCCTCGATGACGTCATCGGTGAACTCGGCCGGGTGCGGCGAGGTAAACCGGACCCGCTCCAGCCCGTCGATGTCTCCGCAAGCCCGCAGCAACTCGGCGAAAGCGCCCCGGTTGCGCGGCAGTGCGGGGTCAGCGAAGGAGACGCCGTAGGCGTTGACGTTCTGCCCCAGCAGGGTGATCTCGATTACACCGGTATCCACCAGCGACTGGACCTCGGCCAGGATGTCTGCCGGGCTGCGATCGATCTCTTTGCCGCGCAGCGACGGCACGATGCAGAAGGTGCAGGTGTTGTTGCAGCCGACCGAGATCGATACCCAAGCGGCGTACGCAGACTCACGGGCGCTCGGCAGCGACGACGGGAACTGCTGCAGCGCCTCGGCGATCTCCACCTGAGCCACCCGGTTGTGCCGGGCGCGGTCGAGCAGCGCGGGCAACGACCCGATGTTATGGGTACCGAAAACCACGTCAACCCAGGGCGCTTTGCGCAGCAGCGCGTCGCGGTCTTTCTGGGCCAAGCAACCACCGACGGCGATTTGCATGTCCGGACTGGTGCGCTTGCGCGGGGCCAGGTGGCTGAGGTTGCCGTAGAGCTTGTTGTCGGCGTTTTCCCGTACCGCGCAGGTGTTGAAGACCACTACATCGGCATCGGTGCCCTCGGCCGCACGACGGTAGCCGGCGGCTTCGAGCAGGCCCGCCATTCGTTCGGAGTCGTGGACATTCATCTGGCAGCCGTAGGTGCGAACCTGATACGTGCGCGCCGACATGGGCTCAGCATCATCGGCCGGGCCGGCAGACCCGGCGCCGTGCGCCACCGTCGAAGTCACGGGGCCATGGTACGGCGGCCGGCTGGCCGACAGCGTGTCGGCCGGTGGCCGAGCCCCTCCCGGACAGAGTCGGGCTAGACCCGCCGGCGATCTCGTTCGGCGGCCAGTTCTGCGATGACCACCTCGCACGCCACAGTCTGGCTGTAGCCACGACGCGCCAGCATCGCCACCAATCTGCGGGTCACCCGGGCGTCATCCTCGGTCAGCTTTTCGCGCCTGAGCTTGGTCCTGACGAGTTGCTCGGCCCTGCCTCGCTCGGCACCCGCGTCGAGTCCTGCCAGCGCGGTGCCGATCACATCCTGGTCGACCCCTTTGGCCTGCAGCTCAGCGGCCAGTGCGCGCCTGCTCTTTCCCGCATTGGCCCGACGGGATTGCACCCAGTCCGCGGCAAAGTCGGCGTCGTCGACCAGACCTACCGCGGTAAGCCGATCCAGCACGCGATCGCCGACGTCCTCGGGGTAGCCACGTTTCGCCAGCTGACCGGCCAACTCTGCCCGAGTCCGGGATCGCGCGGTGAGCAGGCGCAGACATAACGCCCGCGCCTGCTCTTCGCGAGATGGCTCAGAAGTCGACGGGGGCGGGAAGGACACCGTCATCAGTCACCACTGCACCGATACCGAGCTTTTCTTTGATCTTCTTCTCGATCTCGTTGGCCACTTCGCCGTTCTCCAGCAGGAAGTTGCGGGCATTCTCCTTGCCCTGCCCGAGCTGTTCGCCCTCGTAGGTGAACCACGCACCGGATTTCCGGATGAAGCCCTGATCCACACCCATATCGATCAGCGAGCCTTCCCTGCTGATACCCCTGCCGTAGAGGATGTCGAACTCGGCCTGTTTGAACGGTGGCGAGACCTTGTTCTTGACGATCTTGACCCGGGTGCGGTTACCGACCGCATTGGTGCCGTCCTTGAGCGTTTCGATCCGACGCACATCCATGCGCACCGACGCGTAGAACTTCAGCGCCTTTCCACCCGTCGTCGTCTCGGGTGAACCGAACATCACCCCGATCTTGTCGCGGAGCTGGTTGATGAAGATCGCCGTGGTTCCCGAATTGTTCAATGCGCCAGTCATCTTCCGCAGCGCCTGGCTCATCAGCCGGGCCTGCAGGCCGACATGGCTATCCCCCATTTCGCCTTCGAGCTCCGCGCGTGGCACCAGTGCGGCCACCGAGTCGATCACCACGATGTCGAGCGCCCCCGAACGGATCAGCATGTCAGCGATCTCGAGCGCCTGTTCACCGGTGTCCGGCTGGCTGACCAGCAGGGAATCGGTATCGACACCAAGCTTTTTGGCGTACTCGGGATCCAGCGCATGCTCGGCATCGATGAATGCCGCGACGCCGCCGGCGGCCTGGGCGTTGGCCACCGCGTGCAATGCCACGGTGGTCTTACCCGAGGATTCCGGGCCGTAGATCTCGATCACCCGGCCACGTGGCAGACCGCCGATGCCCAGGGCAACATCGAGTGCGATGGATCCGGTCGGGATGATCGAAATCGGTTGCCGTACCTCGTCGCCAAGGCGCATCACCGAACCTTTGCCATAACTCTTCTCGATCTGGGCCATCGCCAGTTCGAGTGCCTTTTCGCGGTCGGGAGCTTGCGCCATCGTGCCTCTCCTATAGTCGGTGTTCGATGACCGGTATCGGTCGGTTGGCTGTGACACTAAAGAAGGCCACCGACAGATCGCGTCTTCGAGTGATGACCACAGTAGCCGAACATCTGTTCGATTCAAGTTTCGACACCCCGCGTGTGGCAATATCGGCTACCGATGGACGCATGAACATCTCCGCCGAGCTGGCCGAAATCGCCTCCTACGGAGGTTTTTTCGGGCTGACCGTGGGCGGCGACCCAACGGGATGGCATCCGGTCACCCAGGCCTATGCCAACGGGTTCTCGGACTTGATCGACGCCACCATCGAGCGCTATGGCACGCCAGAGGTGCGAATCGGCGCATCCCTGGTGTATCTCGGCCATGCCGCCCGGCTGTGGTCACCAGTGCTCGCATGCGTCTTGAGCCAGGGGGTAGTTCCCGACCTGACCAACCTGCAGCGTGCCGACAACGCCGCGCTGCTGCGGCTGCCCGAACCCATCGGCGAGCCCGCCGCACCGTCCCCGGAATTGTTGTATCGCGTCGTCATCAAGGACCACATGGAGCCGTTCGCAGCGGGCCTGCGCGCCAAGTTGGCGCCCGCGCTGCTGTCCGGCAACATCGCGTCGGCACTCGTCGGGGCGTCACGCGCGCTGATCTCGGCGCGGCCGGACTTGCGCCAGTCCGTAGCCAGCACCACCGCCGAGTTGCTGAGCATGGGCCGCCTGGCCGGATCAGGGGTGATCGCAGGCACCGATCTGAGCTTCCGGCGCAACAGTTGCTGTCTCTACTACCGCCTGCCCGGCGCGGGGAAATGCGGCGACTGCCCGCTCTAGCGGGCGCCTAGATCACCACTGCTCACGGGGAACATCGAAGTCAGCGCACAACGCCCGCCACACGTCGCGAGGCTCCACACCCGCCTCGATCGCCTGGGCGGCGGTCCGGCCATCGAAGACCGTCAAGACGTGGTCGACCAGAACCGATGCGCCGTAGGCGGCACCAAACCGCAGCGTGATCCGTTCGTGAAACTCTGTCAGCCGCACGCCAGCCAACATACTGGGCCGGTCAGCCAATCCGGTCATCCCGCAAGCGCCAGCGCTTCGTGGCAGACCTGCACCGGATCGGCCACGTCGGCAATGCTGGCGGCGGCCCGTTGCGCCGCCTCCCGGTAACCGGGCGACGACAGCACCTCATTCACCGCGGCCGCCAGCGCATCAGCGCCCAGCGGCCGGATCAGCCGAGCGCTGCCCTGGCGTACCACGCGATTGGCTATCTCCCACTGGTCCCCGCCGCCGGGAACCACCACCAGGGGCACCCCGGCCAGCAACGTCTTGGAGACCATCCCATGACCGCCCCCGCAGATCACCACGTCGGCGTGGGTCAACAGCTCGGCCTGGCTGCACAGCCCGACCGCCGCCCACGACGGTGTCACCAGATCGTCGCCGCCGAGCCGGGAGACCACCAGCCGCGATCCCGACGGCAGCGTGTCGCCCGGAATCAGCGACTCCAGTGCGACCTCGGCCAGTCCGGCGGTTCCGGACAATGCCGTGGACGGCGCGATGACCAGCACCGGACCCGAACCGGCAGGGACTTTCAGCAGCTGATCGGTCGGTTCGAAGTGCAACGGGCCGACCACGATCGCCTCGGCAGGCCAGTCCGGACGCGGCACCTCGAGGGCGGGCAGCGTAGCGATCAATCGCCGCAGCGGGCCCGGATCATGCTCTGCCAGGCCGATCTCGGCCCGCACCGCGGCGCGCTGTCGCAGGCCCGCACGCCAGGACCGCGCCGTCAGCGCCCGCATGGTGGTGTCGCGCAGCCGGCCGCGAATTCCGGTGCCCGGCGCCAGACCGCTGCCGATCGGCGGCAGGCCTTTCGACGGCCGATACAGCGGATGCGGGTTGAGCTCGATCCAGGGGATCCCCAACCGCTCGGCCGCCATTCCCCCGCAGGCGGTGATCACGTCGGACACCACCAGGTCGGGCGCCAGGTCGGACAGCGCCGGAGCGTTGAGCAGGGCCATCTGAGCGGCCCTGCGATGAATCCTGGCGCCGGCATCCAGATCCTCGTCGGTGGCTACCAGCCCCGCCAACTCAATGGCGTCAACGCCGGCCGCCCGAGCGGTGTCCAACCACTCCACACCGGTCAGCAGCGTTGGAATATCGCCGGCCGCCAAAAAGCGCCGGCACAGCGCAATCGCGGGAAACGAATGGCCGGGATCCGGCCCGGCGACCACGGCGACACGCACCGCACCACCCTGCCACAGTGCCTGGCCGGTGCCCAGCCACCGCCCAATCGCCGACCAGCCACCGCAGTTGCCCGTACTCGCTTACCCTGGCAACCATGACCGAGCTGACTCAAACAAGCCAAACAAGCACCGACAACATCCGCACGGTCGAGGGCTTCCTGAGTGCGCTTCAGGACGCGGACTACGAAGCGGCGAACGCGGCCCTAGACGACCACCTGGTGTACCAGAACGTCGGACTGCCGACGATCCGTGGCCGGAGCCGGGCGATGCGGCTGTTCCGCCAGATGGACGGGCGCATGGGGTTCGAGGTGAAGATCCATCGCGCCGCCGCCGATGGAGCCGCCGTACTCACCGAACGCACCGATGCATTGATTCTCGGCCCGCTGCGAATTCAGTTCTGGGTCTGCGGCGTGTTCGAGGTACACGACGGGCGCATCACGCTGTGGCGCGACTACTTCGATTTCTACGACATGACCAAGGCATTGCTGCGCGGGGTGGCCGGCGCGGTGATCCCAGCGCTGAAGGCACGCATGTAGGTGCACACCTAGCGGCGCGGTAACCCACCCAGTTCGTCGAAGGCCTGCGCCCAGCCGGCCAGGCGATCGGTAGCTCCGACCAGTTCGGGCGGTAGCGCTGCTGCGACACCGCCTCGGCCACGGTGGCACCGTTGGCCGACGAAACCAATTGCGCTGCCGCGATCACCATCTCGTTGTACTGACGCACGCCGGCGCCTAGTTGGGCGGTAAAGGCATTGATGGTGGGCACCAGTTGGCCACGCGAGGATTCCGAATACTGCGCCGCCCGCTCCATCGATACCACCTGGGCAGCCGTGGCGGCCATCGCCGCGGCGCTGTGGTTGGCCGCATCGGTCAGGTCCTGGATTTCGGCCGCAGGTACCAGCGCGCCCCGCTCCATCACACCCAACAGCGAGAAGAATCCACGTTCGGAGGCGCCCAGGGCGGCCATCGCGGGGCGGGCGGCCGAACCCATCGGCGGCAACCGCCGGGTGGTGGTCGGCCGCTGTGACGGCAACGGCTCCGACCGCAGCCAGTAGTAGCGGAAGAACAGCAACGTCGCGGGAATCACCTGCACCACCGCGATCGCTCCGGTGATCTGCAGCAGCAACGCGAACCAGCCCCACGCTGCCAGCACCGCCGTCACCGCGGCCCAAAAGACGCAGCCGGCGCTGAAGATCAGCGCCCACCGCAGCGCACGGCGGCGGCGGCGCAGCTGGCGAGCTCGCGGATCGGTGGCAGCGCTGATCTTGCGGGCGGCGAAGTCGGACAGATCACCCACGAAGTCGAGACCCCGCTGCAGCAACGCACGCCGCTGGCCGCGCTGAGCCGACTTCACCGCCATGTGAGACTCTCCGCCCTACTGCTGACCAAAAGGTTTCTCTGCGACCGCCCCACCGGTTTCGGTGGCCCCAGTGGCACCGGGAGTGGCCGCGCCTCCCGCCGGCAGCGACTCGCCGCGCATCGAGGCCCGGATCTGTTCCAGCCGGGAATGACCGGCCATCTGCACGCCGGCCTGCTGAACTTCGAGCATGCGGCCCTGCACCGAACTTTGAGCGAGCTCGGCCTGACCGAGTGCGGTGGCATACCGGCGTTCGATCTTGTCCCGCACCTCATCGAGGCTGGGGACGTTGCCGGGGGCGGCAAGCTCACTCATCGACCGCAGCGACGAGCTGACCTGCTCTTGCATCTTTGCCTGCTCCAGCTGGCTGAGCAGCTTGGTGCGTTCGGCGATCTTCTGCTGCAGCACCATCAAGTTCTGCTCGACTGCCCGCTTGGCCTGAGCCGCGGCATTGAGGGCCTGGTCGTGCAGCGCTTTGAGGTCTTCGACGCTCTGCTCGGCGGTCACCAGCTGGGCGGCAAACGCTTCGGCGGCGTTGTTGTACTCGACCGCCTTGGCCGCGTCGCCAGCGGCGGTGGCCTGGTCGGCCAGCGTCAGCGCCTGACGCACGTTGACCTGTAGCTTTTCGATGTCGGCCAGCTGGCGGTTGAGGCGCATCTCCAGCTGGCGCTGGTTTCCGATCACCTGTGCGGCCTGTTGGGTCAGCGCCTGATGGGTGCGCTGGGCTTCCTCAATAGCCTGCTGAATCTGCACTTTGGGGTCGGCGTGCTCGTCAATCTTGGAGTTGAACAGCGCCATGAGGTACTTCCACGCTTTGACGAACGGATTGGCAATCGGTTAGCTCCGCCTTCGTTTCTTGTGGGCCGGGTGGGTCCCGGGTAGGGCCCGATTGAGCTCAGCACACTTACCCTGTCGCTCAATTTAGTGGGTCCGGGCCGATCTCCCCACCCGTGATCCCATAACTGATCGACACCAGATCGGCTGCGCCGCGCTCAGGCCACCGCCAGCGACGCTACCTGGGGAATGACCAATCTGGTGCCGGCATCGATGGTGGCTCCGGCCGGCGCGGTCTGGATCGCGCGTTCGTCACGCGCCATCCGCTCACCCGCACCGATGAGCACCTCAGACAGCGGGACCTGCAACGCGTCGCAGATTGCATTGAGCAATTCGCTGGACGGCTCCTTGCGGCCACGCTCGATCTCGGACAGATACCCCAGACTCACCCGAGCGGTGTCGGACACCTCCCGCAGCGTCCGGCCCTGTGAAGTTCGCTCCCCGCGCAACACGTCGCCAATGACCTCGCGCACCAATGACGCCATCGTGCTCTCCTCCATCTGCCTTCAACATCCATGACGACCAAATCAAGCACCCAAATGCGGTTCAAGCGCCCGACCAGCAGCGCCCAAGAGCACTGGTTCTTAGATGAACGCGGCGTGAGCTGGTGTGGTTCCCGCTGGCTTACGACGCGCGTTTTCCGGCACGAATTTCGCGGACGGTCGATGCCACGTAGTCGATCCCGGTCACCACCGTGAGCACGATTGCGGCGGCCATCACGACCACCGCCGCCATGTGCAGCGGGCCGGAAAGCGGCAGGACGAACAGCCCGATCGCCACCGCTTGGACGACGGTCTTGAGCTTGCCGCCCCAGCTGGCGGGAATGACACCGCGGCGGATGACAGCCAGCCGCAGCATGGTCACCCCGAGTTCGCGGCTCAGGATCAACACCGTGACCCACCACGGCAGGTCGTTGAGCATCGATAGCCCGATCAGCGCCGCCCCGATCAGGGCCTTGTCCGCGATCGGATCAACAAACGCCCCGAATTCGGTGGCCATGCCGTAGTTGCGGGCGAGCAGTCCGTCAAATCGATCGGTGATGCTGGCAACCGCGAATACCGCCCATGCCGCTATCCGGAAAGTCGTTTGGTGACCTCCGTCATAGAACAGGAGGTACAAGAAAATCGGGACCAGCACAAAGCGCAGGCCAGTCAGGACGTTGGCTAGGTTGGCGATCCCTGCGGTTCCCGGCACCTGACCTGTTTGCGGCTGCCCTGACACCGCAACAGAATAACGGTTGACCAGCCGCCCCGCCGCCGATGTCGATACTGTTTTCTCGTGACCGAAAGTCAACAGGATTTCCGGCCGGTGGTCCGGCGTGCCAGAACGTCCGACGTCCCGGCGATCAAAAAGCTTGTCGACACCTATGCGGGGAAGATCCTGCTGGAGAAGAACCTGGTCACCCTTTACGAAGCGGTTCAGGAATTCTGGGTTGCCGAACACCCCGAAATCCAGGGCAACGTGATCGGCTGCGGGGCCCTGCACGTGTTGTGGTCGGACCTCGGTGAGGTCCGCACCGTCGCGGTGGATCCCGCTATGACCGGGCACGGCATCGGCCACGCGATTGTCGACCGACTGCTCGAGGTGGCCCGGGAACTGCAGCTAGAGCGACTATTCGTGCTGACGTTCGAGACCGAATTCTTCACCGCGCACGGGTTCACCGAGATCGAGGGCACGCCGGTGACCGCGGAGGTGTTCGAAGAGATGTGCCGCTCCTACGACATCGGCGTCGCGGAGTTTCTGGATCTGAGCTACATCAAGCCCAACATCTTGGGCAACACCCGGATGCTGTTGGTGCTTTAAGCCGTCACCGATCAATCCTCGTCCGGCGCGTCGTCGGCCACCCCGCCCCTGATCAAGGCCAGCGTTCCGGCCAATTCATCGGGCTTGACCAGCACCTCGCGGGCCTTCGAGCCTTCGCTCGGCCCGACGATGTTGCGCGTCTCCATCAGGTCCATCAGTCGGCCGGCTTTGGCGAACCCGACCCGCAGCTTGCGCTGCAACATCGAGGTGGAGCCGAACTGACTGGACACCACCAACTCCACGGCCTGCAGCAGCACGTCCATGTCGTCACCGATGTCCGAGTCGACGTCGGTGCGCTCACCGGTGGGCTTGGCGTTGGTGACACCCTCGGTGTACTCGGGCTCCGCCTGATCCTTACACGCGGTGACAACGGCGTGGATCTCCTCGTCGGTGATGAACGCGCCCTGCAGCCGGATCGGCTTGCCGGCGCCCATCGGCAGGAATAGGCCGTCACCCATACCGATCAGCTTTTCCGCGCCCGCCTGGTCCAGGATCACCCGGCTGTCGGTCAGTGAGGATGTGGCGAACGCCAGCCGGGACGGCACGTTGGTCTTGATCAAGCCGGTGACCACGTCGACCGAGGGCCGCTGGGTGGCCAGCACCAGATGGATGCCGGCGGCGCGGGCCTTCTGGGTGATCCGCACGATGGCTTCCTCGACGTCACGCGGCGCGGTCATCATCAGGTCGGCCAACTCGTCGACGATCGCAACGACATAGGGATAGGGCTTGTACACCCGCTGGCTGCCCAGTGGCGCGGTGATCGCTCCCGATCGCACCTTCTCGTTGAAGTCATCGATATGACGCACCCGGGACGCTTGCATGTCCTGGTAGCGCTGTTCCATCTCCTCGACCAGCCATGCGAGAGCGGCCGCCGCCTTCTTTGGCTGCGTGATGATCGGGGTGATCAGGTGCGGAATGCCTTCGTAAGGGGTCAGTTCCACCATCTTCGGGTCGATCAGGATCATCCTGACCTCTTCCGGGGTGGCCCGGGTCAGCAGGGAGACCAGCATGGAGTTGACGAAGCTGGACTTTCCGGACCCGGTGGAACCGGCGACCAGCAGGTGCGGCATCTTCGCCAGGTTGGCCGAGATGAAATCGCCCTCGATGTCTTTGCCCAGGCCGATCACCAGCGGGTGGTGGTCGCGGCGGGTCGTCGGAGCGGTGAGCACGTCGGCAAGCCGCACCATTTCGCGGTCGGTGTTGGGCACCTCGATGCCGACCGCCGACTTGCCGGGGATGGGAGCGAGCATCCGCACGCTCTCGGTGGCCACCGCGTAGGCGATGTTCTTCTGCAGCGCGGTGATCTTCTCCACCTTGACGCCGGGCCCCAGCTCGACCTCATACCGCGTGACGGTCGGACCGCGGGTGCAGCCGGTCACCGCCGCGTCGACCTTGAATTGGGTGAGCACATCCCCGATGGCGCCGGCCATGTGACTGTTGGCGGCGCTGCGCTTCTTGGGCGGATCTCCCGCCACCAACAGTTCCATCGATGGCAGTGCGTAGGGCCCCTCGACGACACGGTCGAGTACCAGGGTTTCCTGCTTCTCCGCCGGGGCGCTGCGGCCGGACTTTCCGGCCTTGCCGGCGCCGCGCGCGACGGCAGGTTCTGGAACGGTCGGCGCATCCGGCTCCCCGATTTCGCCGTCGGGCTCCGTGTTCGGCGAGGGCCAGGCCCGCAGCTCCTCGTCGGGCCGCAGCGGCACCTCGTCGTAGTAGCCGTCGGAGAAGTCCTCACGCGCGACTTCCACCGTGTCGGCATCATCACCGGCGAAATCCGAGTAGCCCTCGTAGTCATCGCCGTCGTCGAACTCGTCATCGTAGTACTCGCGCTGCAGCAGCCGGGTTCCGAACAGACCACGTAGCACATCGGGAACCTCGCGGATTGTGGTCCCGGTCAACAGCAATAGTCCGAACAGCGCCCCGATGAACAGCAACGGAGCGGCGATCCACACGGTCAGCCCGTCGGATAGCGGTCCACCGATCGTGAATCCGATGAACCCCGCGGCACGCTGGCGCAACTCCGGGGATTCCGGCGAACCTGCCCACAAGTGCCGCAAACCCAGGAAAGACAGCGCGATCAGGCTGGACCCGAGAATCAGCCGGGGCCTGGTGTCGGGGTTCGACTCGGTGCGCATCAGCACTATCGCCGTGCCTGCAAGAACGATCGGGAGCAGCACCACCGCCGAGCCGATGAACGTTCGCAGTACCGCATCCACCCACGCGCCGACCGGGCGGGCGGCGTCGAACCATGAACTCGCGGCGACGACCACCGCAATGCCCAGCACCACCAGCGCCACGCCGTCACGGCGATGCCCGGGTTCGATGTCACGAGCGCGCCCTATCGACCGCGCCGCCCCGCCGGTGCCCTTGGCCGCCATCATCCAGGTAGCGCGCATGGCTCGGCCGCCCGCGAGCCCGGCCACCTTGAGCACGGACTGATTGCGCCGCGGGATCGGCTTGGCTACCCGCTTGGCCGGCTTGCCCGCCGGCTTTCTGGTCCCCTTCGCCGGCCTTGCCGGCCCGGCGGAGGCAGTAGCTCTCCCGCCTCGGGAAGCGCCCCCTGAAGCGGCCTTTGACCTGCTCGTTCGGGCTCCGGAGCGCGCAGCGGTCTTACTAGCCATGCCAGCAAGACTAGTCGCAATTGCATCATCTGCACCACTTGCCACACTGGTAACGCAGGCTGCACCAGCATGTGCCCGCCTCGTTATCTTCGAGCCTGAGTAGGGTGGCCAAAGGTGACCAAAGTCATGCCCGTTCACACCACCAAAAACCCGCCGCAGTCTCCCCAGGAGGTCCCAGCATGCCCGTCGTCGTCGTCGCCACGCTGACCGTCAAGCCGGAGTCGGTCGACGCCGTCCGCGACATCCTCACCACGGCGGTCGAAGAGGTGCACGACGAACCCGGCTGCCAGCTCTACTCGCTGCATCAAACGGGCGAAACCTTCGTTTTCATCGAACAGTGGGCCGACGCGGAGGCACTGACCGCCCATAGCACCGCGCCCGCGGTGGCCAAGATGTTCACCGCGGCCGGCAAACACCTGGCCGGGGCGCCGGACATCAAGATGCTGGCGCCGATCCCCGCGGGAGATCCCGACAAAGGTCAACTCCGTCAGTGATGAGCCGGCCACTGGACGGCCCACTGAGCGGCCGTGTTGCCTTCATCACCGGGGCGGCGCGCGGGCAGGGTCGCGCGCATGCGCTTCGACTGGCCCGCGACGGCGCAGATGTCATCGCGGTCGACCTGTGTGACCAGATCGCCAGCGTGCCGTATCCGCTGGGCACCGCCGAGGAATTGGCAACCACCGTCAAGCTCGTCGAGGACACCGGCGCCCGCATCGTGGCCAGCCAGGCCGACGTCCGGGATCGGGAAGCACTGGCCGCGGCGCTGCAAGCCGGGATCGA
Organism: Mycobacterium ulcerans subsp. shinshuense; assembly: GCF_002355775.1. Taxonomy (NCBI): domain Bacteria; kingdom Bacillati; phylum Actinomycetota; class Actinomycetes; order Mycobacteriales; family Mycobacteriaceae; genus Mycobacterium; species Mycobacterium ulcerans. The sequence continues at coordinate 3,699,117 of NZ_AP017624.1, forward strand.
CGAATTGGGCCAGGTCGACATTGTGGTGGCCAACGCCGGTATCGCACCGATGCAGTCCGGCGACGACGGCTGGCGTGACGTTATCGACGTCAACCTCAGCGGCGCCTACTACACGGTCGAGGTCGCGATACCGACCATGATCGAACAGGGCCGGGGCGGGTCGATCGTTCTGATCAGCTCGGCGGCCGGATTGGTTGGCATCAGCAGCGCGGACGCCGGCGCCATCGGCTACGCCGCCTCCAAACACGCGTTGGTCGGGTTGATGCGCGTATACGCGAACCTGCTTGCACCGCACAGCATCCGGGTCAACTCGCTACACCCATCCGGGGTGGATACCCCGATGATCAACAACGAGTTCATCCGACGCTGGCTCGCCGACCTGGTCGCCGAGACCGGCTCCGGCCCCGGCGCGGGCAACGCGCTGCCGGTGCAGATCCTGCAAGCCCATGACATCGCCGGTGCGCTGGCCTGGCTGGTGTCCGACGAGGCCCGTTACATCACCGGCGTCGCCCTGCCGGTGGATGCCGGCTGTGTGAACAAGAGGTAGTTGATGACCCGAAATCCCGCTGCGCAGACCGCCTTCGGCCCGATGGTGCTGTCGGCTGTCGAACAGAACGAGCCCGCCGAGCACCGCCTGGTCGACGACGACCTGGCGGATCTGTTCCTGCCCAGACCGCTGCGGTGGCTGGTCAGCGCGACCCGGCCGGCCGGCATTCGGCGCCTCTTCATCCGCTGGTCGGAGTGGTCCGGCAGCGGGCTCTGGGTCAATCTGACCTACCGCAAACGATTCATCGGCGACAAACTTGGCGAGGCGCTCGACGACGTCGATGCGGTGGCGATTCTGGGCGCCGGGCTGGACACCCGCGCCTACCGACTGACCCGCAAGGTGCGCATTCCGATCTTCGAGGTGGACCTGCCGGTCAACATCGCTCGCAAGGCCAAGACGGTGCGACGGGTGCTGGGCGAACTACCGTTGTCGGTTCGGCTGGTGGCGTTGGACTTTGAGCATGGCGACCTGCTCACCGCATTGGCCGAACATGGCTACCTCACCGACTTCCGGGTGTTCTTCATCTGCGAGGGCGTCACCCAATACCTCACCGAAGAGACCGTCCGGCGGACCCTGGAGGGGCTGCGCGCGGCGGCACCGGGCAGCCGCCTGGTGTTCACCTACGTCCGCCGCGACTTCATCGACGGAACCAATCGCTACGGCACCCGGACCTTGTACCGCTCGGTGCGCCAACGGCGTCAACTGTGGCATTTCGGCTTGCTGCCCGACGAGGTCCCCGAGTTTCTTGCCGAATACGGCTGGCGGCTGGTGGAACAGGCAGGGCCCGACGAGCTCGTCCAGCGCTATGTCGAGCCGGCCGGCCGCAAGCTCAACGCATCTCAGATCGAATGGTCGGCCTACGCCGAAAAACTCTGAGCCGGGCCGGAAGCGGCCGGTCCTCAGACTTCGATGACCGTGGGCACGATCATCGGCTGCCGGCGGTAGGTCTCACCGACCCATTTTCCAACGGTGCGGCGCACCCCCTGCGCGATCCTGATCGGATCGGTGACGTTGGCGGCAACCAGAGATTCCAGCTCGGCTTCGACCTTGCGCACGGCGGGCTCCAGCGCCTTGGGGTCTTCGGAGAATCCACGCGAATGCAGATGCGGCACAGCCGCGGGACGCCCGGTGCCCCGGTGCACGACCACGGTCACCGCGATAAAACCCGACGACAGGATCAGCCGCTCGCCCAGGGTGATTTCGCCGACATCGCCGGTGATCAAACCTTCGACGAACATCTTGCCAACCGGGACCGCACCGGCGATCGAAGCCTTGCGCCCCACAAGATCGACGCTGACCCCGTTCTCCGCCAACAGGATTGACTCCGGCGCCACCCCGGCGCTGGCGGCCAGCTTGGCGTTGGCCCGAAGCATTCGCCAGGTTCCGTGCACCGGCATGACGTTGCGTGGTCGCACCCCGTTGTACAGGAACAACAGCTCACCGGCGTAGGCATGGCCGGAAACGTGCACCCGGGCTTGGGCGTTGGTGACCACCCTGGCGCCGATCTTGGAGAGCGAGTCGATGACGCCGAAAACCGCTTCCTCATTGCCGGGGATCAGCGACGACGACAAAACGATGAGATCGCCGGCAGTCAGCGTGATGCTGCGGTGCTCACCGCGCGACATCCGCGACAACGCCGACATCGGTTCGCCCTGGGTGCCGGTGGTAATCAACAACACCTGTTCGGGCGGCATCATCTCGGCGGCACCGATGTCGATCACATCGGAATCGTCCACCCGCAGAAAGCCCAGTTCCCTGGCGATGCCCATGTTGCGCACCATGGAGCGCCCCACGAAGGAAACTCGCCGGCCCAGTGCCACCGCGGCGTCGATGATCTGCTGCACCCGGTCGACGTTTGAGGCGAAACACGCCACGATGACCCGACCGTCGGCGCCCCTGATCAGCCGGTGCAGGGTGGGACCCACCTCACTTTCGGAGGGCCCGACACCGGGGATCTCGGAGTTGGTCGAATCACACAGGAACAGGTCAACACCGGCATCGCCGAGGCGCGACATGCCCGGTAAGTCGGTGGGGCGACCGTCGAGGGGCAGCTGATCAAGCTTGATATCACCGGTGTGCAGCACGGTTCCCGCGCCGGTGTAGACGGCGATCGCAAGGGCATCCGGCACGGAGTGGTTGACGGCGAAGTATTCGCACTCGAACACGCCGTGTCGACTGCTCTGCCCCTCCGCGACCTCGACGAACACCGGTTTGATCCGGTATTCGCGGCACTTGGCCGCAACCAGCGCCAGGGTGAACTTGGATCCGACGATGGGGATGTCCGGACGCAACCTGAGCAAGAACGGGATAGCCCCGATGTGGTCCTCGTGCGCGTGCGTGAGCACCAGCGCCTCGATATCGTCCAGGCGGTCCTCGATATGGCGCAGGTCGGGCAGGATCAAATCGACGCCCGGCTCGTCGTGGGTCGGGAACAGCACGCCGCAGTCGATGATCAGCAGCCGCCCCAAATGCTCGAACACCGTCATGTTGCGGCCGATTTCGTTGATGCCGCCCAGCGCGGTGACCCGCAACCCCCCGGAAGCCAAAGGCGCTGGTGGGGGAAGTTCTTCGTTCACCGTCGACTCACCCTGGGATTCACCGAAGCACGGAGGCCGCGCGCATGTCAGCGGCCAACACGTCGATTTGCTCAGCGGTGGCGGCGACCTGCGGCAGCCTCGGGTCACCGACCTCGATACCTTGCAGCCGCAAGCCGGTCTTGGACAGCGTCACCCCGCCCAGTCGGGTCATCGCGTTGCACAGCGGACTGACCGCGACGTTGATCTTGCGGGCGGTGGCGACGTCCCCGGAACTGAATGCCGACAACATCTCCCGTAGCTGGCCAGCCGCCAGATGGCCGATCACGCTGATGAAGCCGATGGCGCCCATGGCCAGCCAGGGCAGGTTGAGGGCGTCGTCGCCGGAGTAGTAGGCCAGTCCCGTGTCGGCCATGATCTGGGCACCGCTGGGCAGGTCCGCTTTGGCGTCCTTGACGCCGACGATGTTCGGGTGCTTTGCCAGGGCGCGGATTGTTTCGGACTCGATCGGCACCGCAGACCGCCCGGGGATGTCGTAGAGCAGCACGGGCAGCTCGGTCGCATCGGCCACCGCGGTGAAGTGCGCCAATAGCCCCGATTGTGGCGGCTTGGAGTAATACGGGGTCACCACCAACAGACCATGGGCGCCTTCGGCCGCAGCGGCCTTCGCCAGCCCAATGCTGTGCGCGGTGTCATTGGTGCCGGCCCCCGCAATCACCCGAGCCCGGTCGCCCACCGCTTCCAAGACGACTCTGAGCAGCTCACGCTTCTCGTCGTCGGTGGTGGTGGGCGACTCGCCGGTGGTACCGGAAACCACCAGTCCATCGCACCCCTGGTCCACCAGGTGATTCGCCAGTCGCGCCGCCGCGACAAGATCAGGGGCGCCGTCGGAGCCGAATGGTGTCACCATCGCGGTCAGCAGTGTTCCCAGGCGTGCGGGAACGTCGAATTCGACGGTGCTCACGGTTCCCAAGATTACCTGGCGGCAGCAATCTTTTTTGCACCGGCGCAAGCGTGCGTGTTTGTCCGCCGACACGCCGCGAAGGCTGCCCGGATACGCACCCTCGCGCCAGGGCCGGACTCAGACCTCGGTGGCCAGCGGGCTGGTGGCGACCTCGCTGCCGTCGGCCAGGGTCGTGACCTCGAAGTCGGCGAACACCGCTGGCGCCACCGCGACGAGCTGACGCAGGCACTCGATGGCCAGCCGCCGGATCTCCACATCGGCATGCTCGCTGGCCCGCATGGCTATGAAGTGCCTCCACGCTCGGTAATTACCGCTGACCACGATCCGGGTTTCGGTCGCGTTGGGGAGCACGGCACGAGCGGCCTGGCGAGCCTGTTTGCGCCGCAGGACGGCGTTGGGCTGGTCAGCGAACCTGGCTTCCAGCTTGGTCAGCAGTTCGATGTAGGTGGCACGGCTGGCGTCGGCGGCGGCGATCAGGATTTCGCGCAGCTCGGGATCGTCCTCCAACCCCGGCGGCACGACGACCCGCGAGTCACCTTCGGGCACGTAGCGCTGGGATAGCTGCGAGTAGGAGAAGTGGCGGTGCCGGATCAGCTCGTGGGTGCACGATCGCGAGATGCCGCTGATGTAGAACGACACACTGGCGTGCTCGAGCACGGCAAAGTGCCCGACGTCGATGATGTGGCGCAGGTAACCGGCGTTGGTCGCGGTCTTGGGGTTGGGCTTGGACCAGCTCTGGTAGCAGGCGCGGCCGGCGAACTCGACCAGCGCCTCGCCTCCGTCGGCGTCGGTGGTCCAGGGCACGTCGGAGGGCGCCAAGAACTCGGTCTTGGCGATCAGCTGTACGCGTAGCGGCGCAGTCTCGGCCACGGCGCTCACCTTAAGGCGTGCCGAGCGGCGACGCGAGGAGGAGCTCTCCCCCACTGACGGCGACCTCGCCGGTGACCAATCCCGGTAGCAGCGCGTCGCGCAGCGCGGCCAGCTGCGCGCACTGGCCACGGCGGGCATGACACAACGCGCCCCGATCGGTGATCGTCGCGGACTGGGCGGCTCCAAAGCGCCGGACGTCTGGCACCTGAAGGTCGAGCAGGTCTTTGGGCCCGATGCGCTGGTGACTTCCCGATGTTCCGGCGACCAGCTGTGCCAGCGAGGTTGAGACTTCGGGCTGACGCAGCGCCGACCACAGCACCGAGGTATCCACCCCGAGCGGGCTCAATACGACGAACTCGCAGCTGGCCAGCGCCATCTGGGGCGGCAGGCGCACCACGTTCCAGATTCGCGGTACTCGGGGGTTCAGTTTCGCGAACAGCACACAGGGTTCGAACAAGTGGAACTTGCCGCTTTTGACCGATGCCCCGGCAACCGGCCGGGCGTGCGCCCCCGCATCAAAGGCGGGAAGGCTGAAATGGGCAACAACGTCGCCGAAGTCAGCGGGATTGACCAACTTCGTCGACCGGCGCGCCAGGCCCGACAGCCCGACGCGCGCATCGACCGACCCGACCATCGCGACCATCAGGGCCTCGGCGGCCACGATGACCCGCTCGTTGTTGGCGATCTTGTCGTCCAGGGCGCCCAGCACCTCGGCGATTCGCCGACGCTCAGGTGCTTGGGCAACGTGGACCGAGACCTCGCGAAGAGTCCGCTGATTCAGCAACGGCTGTCCGGATCCCGCCCGGTGTTCATTGAGCCGGCACGTCTGCAGTGCGTAATACCAGTACCGGGTTTCCGCAGGGTCATTGGCACGGCAAACGTAGGCGTTATCGGTGACCCAGACATCGGAGTCGCAGTAGCGCACACTGCCGCAATAGGATCCAACGCGCCCCACCACAATCAGCGGACCGCTGACGTTGTGTTCGGCCGCGAAGCCGATCGGCCCGTTCGCACCGTATACGGGAACCCGGCCCCGGGCGCGTCGCGGCGGAGAGCAACTGCCGCTGCGGAATTCGAGGTGCTCGCCGAGCCTCACCTCCACCGCACCCGCCCCAACTGCGCACGCACCGCCTCGTCCAGTTTTGTCGATTCATCCAGCGCGGCCAGCAACTGGGTGGTCAACCTTGTGAGTTTGTCGCCGATCGGTTCGCCGTCAGCACAGGACGCTCCAGTCCCCACATAGCGCCCCGGCGTGAGCACGTACCCCTCGGCGCGGATCTCATCCAACGATGCCGACCTGCAAAAGCCCGGAATATCCTGGTAAACAGCACCTTTCGCGACGGCTGATGCGGATCCGAACCAGCCGTGATAGGTATCGCCGATGCGGGCTACGTCGTCATCGGTCAGGGTTCGCTCGCAGCGGTCCAACATGCTCCCGAGCCCGCGCGCGTCGATGAACAGCACCTGGCCCGAACGAGCTTTCTTGTCCTTGGCGAAGAACCACAGACACACCGGAATTCCGGTACTGCGAAACAGCTGCGTCGGCAGGGCGACCATGCATGAGACCAGGTCTGCATCAATGATTCCAGCGCGAATCCTGTCCTCTCCATTGGTTTTCGATGACATCGAGCCATTGGCCATCACCACCCCGGCCTGACCTGTCGGCGCGAGCTTGGACAGGATGTGCTGAATCCAGGCGAAGTTCGCATTTGCGGCGGGCGGAGTGCCGAACCGCCAACGCGGGTCCTGTTCGTCGCGGGCCCAATCCTTGATGTTGAAGGGCGGATTGGCCATCACGTAGTCCATCGGCACGCCGTCGTGTTGGTCGGTGGCGGAGGTGTCGCCCCAACGCGCGCCCAGGCCCGCATCATCGATCCCATGGACGGCCAGGTTCAACTTTGCCATCCGCCAGGTCTGCTCGACGCTCTCCTGACCGTAGATCGATATCTGCGCGGGGTCCCCGTCGTGGGCGCAGATGAAGCGCTCGGTTTGCACGAACATCCCGCCCGATCCGCAGCACGGGTCATAGATCCGACCGCTCGAGGGTTCGAGAATCTCCACGATCACTCGAACGACGCTGGGTGGGGTGAAGAATTCGCCGCCGCGTCGTCCCTCCGCGCGCGCGAAGTTGCCGAGGAAGTATTCGTACACCTCACCCATCAGGTCACGCGCGCGATGACTTGGCCGGCCACTGAATCGCGCCGCGCCGAGCACCTCGACCAGTTCGCCGAGCCGCCGCTGATCGACCTTGTGATACAGCTGCGGCAGGGTCGCGGCCAGCGACGGATTGGCCGTCATTACCGACAGCATCGCCGTGTCGATGAGCTGGCCGATGTCCGGTGATTTCGCATTGCCGGCCAACGCTTCCCAGCGCGCTTCGGGGGGCACCACGAATGGCTTGCGCCCGTCTCGGGCATCGGAAACGAACTTGAGAAAGACCAGGCCGAGAATGACGTCTTTGTACTGGTTGGCCGGAATGGACCCGCGCAGCTTCTCGGCGCCTTTCCAGAGCGTGTCTTTGAGCTCTTTCATCGTCGACGGTGCCATCAGCCGGTCCGCCTGACGGCGATCGCCAGCTCCCCGGCCAGATCACCCCGTCCGGACACGCTGACCCCGCTCAATCCCAGCCACGGCGCCATCGACGCTAACTCACCGGCGAGTGCCGCGGCGACCCGCGGCCCCGATGCGTCGGGTTCGGCGAACGCGCCCACCACCAGCAGGGTGTCGGTGGAACGGTCGGCCTTGAGGTCCACCCGTCCCACCAGCTGCCCGTCCAGCAGCAGCGGCCAGACGTAGTAGCCGTATTGGCGTTGGGCGGCCGGGGTGTAGATCTCGATGCGGTAGTGAAAGTCGAACAGGCGCTGCACCCGGGGCCGGAAAAAGATCAGCGGGTCAAACGGACACAACAGTGCGGTGCCGCGATCACGTCGTGGCAGGGATCGGCCCGCCCGCAGATATGCCGGGGCCGACCAACCCTGCACCTGCACCGGCTCGACCTCACCAGCGGCTACCAGATCGGCGAGCGCGGGCTTGACCTGCTGCGCGGACAGCCGGAAGTAGTCGCGGATGTCGGCCTCGGTCCCCACCCCCAGCGCGGAGGCCGCCCGCAATACGAGTGCGCGAACCGCCTCGTCATCGTCGACCTGCCGGGCCAGCACTTCGGGCGGCAACACCCTTTCCACCAGGTCGTAGTGACGAGCGAAGCCCAACCGGGTGGCGGTGGTGAGCACGCCGGACGCGAACAACGCCTCGGCAACCCATTTGGTGTCGCTGCGATTCCACCAGGGCCCCTGGCCCCCGCGCGGCTCCGCTGCCAGGTGAGCTTCGATCTGTCCCGCGCTGGACGGGCCGAGTTCGGCAACAGCGGCAACGACGTCGTCCACCAGGCACGGGTTGGCCTTGACGATCTCGGTGCCCCACCTGCCGTGCCGGTACTGCCGCATCCGCCAGCGCAGCAACGGCCAGTCTTCGACGGCCATCAGCGCGGCCTCGTGCGCCCAGTATTCGGCGAGCAGCCGCGACGAGGGCGGGCCCCACGCGACCCGGTCGAGCACCTCCCGGTCGTAGGGCCCGAGCCGGCTGAACACCGGCGCGTAGTGGGCGCGCACCGCCACCGACACCGAATCCAGCTGCAGCACCTGGATCCGGGAGATCAGCCGCCTCAGGTGTGCCTTGTTGATCCGGCCGGCCGGCTTGGGTTCGGCGAACCCCTGTGCGGCGACCGCCACCCGGCGGGCCTGGGCAACGGTCAAGGTGCTCATAGTCGGCGGTAGCTGTGCATCCGGTATCGCAGTCCCGAGCGGCTGACCAGCCACTCCCCCGAGGTGCCAGCCCAGGTCTGGTCGAGCACGGGGGCCAGGGCGTCCTCGTCCTCGGGCGGTAAGTCGACGTCGACCTCGGTGACTTCACACCTGTTCGCCAGGGGCAGCGCCAGCGCGTAGATCTGGGCACCACCGATCACCCATGTCTCGGCATCCGGCTCGGCCGGACACAACGCCTGCTCGAGGGAACCCACCACCTGCGCTCCGTGCGCCACCAGACCAGTCTGGCGGGTCACTACGACATTTCGCCGGCCTGGCAGTGGCCGGTGGGCGGCGGGCAGGGAGTCCCAGGTCCGGCGGCCCATCACCACGGTGTGCCCCATGGTGAGCCGTTTGAAGTGCGCGAGATCCTCGGGCAGTCGCCACGGGATGCCGCCATCACGGCCGATGACCCCGGAGGTGGACTGAGCCCAGATCAGGCCCACCGACGTCATCTGCGCCTCATACAGCGACGGGAGCTTTGATCGCGGGATGGGGATCATAATCCTGCACGACGACGTCCTCGTAGGTGTAGTCGAAGATCGAATCCCGTTGCGACAAGCTTAGTTTCGGATAGGGCCGAGGCTCGCGACGCAGTTGCTCGGTGACCTGTTCGACGTGGTTGTCATAGATGTGGCAATCGCCGCCGGTCCAGATGAACTCGCCGACCGAAAGACCGGCCTGAGCCGCCATCATGTGGGTGAGCAGGGCGTAGCTGGCGATGTTGAAAGGCACCCCCAGAAACAGGTCGGCACTGCGCTGATACAGCTGGCAGCTCAGGCGGCCGTCGGCGACGTAGAACTGGAAAAAGGCGTGACACGGCGGCAGCGCCATTTGCGGGATCTGGCCGACATTCCAGGCCGACACGATGATGCGCCGCGAATCGGGGTCGGTACGCAGCAGTTCCAATGCGGCACTGATCTGGTCGATGTGCTCACCCGACGGAGTCGGCCAGGATCGCCACTGAACTCCGTAGATTGGGCCGAGATCGCCTGTTTCGCTGGCCCATTCGTCCCAGATGGTCACACCGTGCTGCTGCAACCAGCCCACGTTGGAGTCGCCGCGCAGAAACCACAGCAACTCATAAACGACCGACTTGAAGTGCACCTTCTTGGTGGTCAGCAAGGGGAAACCGCAACCGAGGTCGTACCGGATCTGCTGGCCGAACAGGCTGCGGGTCCCGGTGCCGGTGCGGTCGGATTTGGCGGTGCCCGTTTCGAGCACCCTGCGCAACAGATCCTCGTAAGGCGTCGCGATCGGCACGCGGTCAGCTTAGCGGTGATCGCGAGCCCAACGAAGCCAGGCACGGCGCGACGGCGCCGCCGAAGCTGGGGCGATCTAGCAGGAGTAGAACGGGTGCCATGCCGATAATCAGTGACAGCGTCTCCACTCCCGACGGCACCTGCCCGGTCCGTTTGTTCACTCCTGCCGGCCCGGGTCCCTGGCCAGGCGTGATCATGTTTCCCGACGCCGGCGGGGTGCGCGAGACCTTCGAGCAGATGGCGGCCACATTGGCCGGCCACGGCTACGTCGTGCTGCTGCCCGATGTGTACTACCGCGAGGGCGATTGGACGCCGTTCGCCATGGAAACGGTGTTCGGCGACGCGGACGAGCGCGCTCGACTCATGTTCATGCTCGGAACCCTGACGCCGGACCGGGTCACCCGCGACGCGGGCGCATACTTCGACTACCTGGCCACTCGCCCGCAGGTGAGCGGCGAGCGTTTCGGTGTATGCGGCTACTGCATGGGTGGGCGGATCTCGGTGCTGCTGGCCGGCCGGCAGCCGGACCGGGTGGCCGCCGCGGCGTCCTTTCACGGCGGTGGCCTGGTGACCGACAATCCCGACAGCCCGCATCTGTTGGCCGACCGGATGACCGCCAGGCTGTATGTGGGCGGCGCCACAAACGACCCGTCGTTCACCACCGACCACGCCGAACAATTGGAGAAGGCGCTGACGGCTGCGGGTGTCGAGCACACCATCGAGTGGTACCCGGGCGCGCACGGGTTCGCGGTTCCCGATAACCCGCCCTACGACGAAGCCTGCGCGCAGCGGCACTGGACCGCGATGACCGACCTGTTCGCCGCGACGCTGTCCCGCTAGGCCCCCGGCCGCGCCGCAGGATTCAGCTCACCGGGAGGTTGACCAGCTTGGCCAGTCGACCGCGGTGGCGATACGCGGTGCCGAGCGCCAACTGGTCGCTCTTGGCTCGCTTCAGGTAGAGATGGGCCGGATAATCCCAGGTCATCCCGATGCCTCCATGTAGTTGCACACACTCCTCAGCGGCGTGCACCGCGACATCACCGCAGTAGGCCGCGGCGATCGCCGCCGCAATCGCCGCGTCCTCATCACCGCGAGCACAGGTGTCGGCGCCGTAGCGGGCCGCGGCCCGCGCTGAGCCGACTTCCAGCCACAGGTCCGCCAGCCGGTGTTTGATCGCTTGATAGGAACCGGTGGCACGGCCGAACTGTTTGCGCTGCTTCGTGTAAGCCAGCGTGGTGTCAAAGCACCACTGCGCAATCCCGAGCTGCTCGGAGGCCAGCAGCGCGGCACCTGTCTGCAACGCCTCAGCCAGCGCGGCCTCCGCCGAGCCGAGACCGACCGGTGCGGACGCGGCCCCCGAAAACACTACGTCGGCAAGCGGTCTGGTCATATCGAAGGCTAGCAACGGCACTATCTCGACGCCGGGCGCATTGGCGCGCACCGTATGCAGTTCCACTCCGTCGGCCCCGGCGACCGGCACCACCAGCACGTCGGCCTCCCGGGCACCCGCCACGCCGCAGACTCGCCCGGACAGCCCAGCGCTGCCACGACTCACCCCGGCAACGGGGTCACCCGGCGCCGTGGCCAACGGCACCACCAGGGCCGCGGTGAGCTCACCCTGCGCCAGCTCCGAGAGGGTCTCGGTCTCCCCGGAATGCAGCAACGCGACGGTGGCCAGTACCGCACTGGACAGGAACGGGACCGACGCTACCGCCCGGCCGACTTCCTCCATGACTACCGCCGCCTCGCGCGCGCTGGCGCCGGCCCCACCAAGAGACTCGGGCACCAGCAAACCCGCGACCCCGAGCTCGGCGGCCAGCGTGCGCCACAGCTTGGCGAAGTCCGCCGGAGGCGAGTCGTAGGCGGCCACCACCGATTCGGGCGGACAGCGCTCGGCGAACAACTGCCCAACGCTGGCCCGCAGCGCTTCCTCGGTGTCGGAGTACAGCAAGTCCCCGGTGCTCATCGGTCCAGGTCCTTCCAGGCGAGGGTCTTGTCCACGCGGTGTTCGCCGGGCAATCCCAGGACCCGCTCGGAGATGGTGTTGCGCAGGATTTCTGAGGTGCCTCCCTCGATCGAGTTACCGCGAGCCCGCAGGTAGCGGTAACCGGGCCCGCGTCCGGTGAGATCAACCGCGTCGGGTCTGCGCAGCGTCCAGTCGTCGTACTGCAGACCGGATTCGGGGTGTAATTCCAGTTCGAAGCCCGAGATCTGTTGCGCGAGCCGGGCAAACGCCACCTTCATGCCCGCCCCCTCCGGCCCGGGCTGACCCGAGGCGGCCTGCTGGCGCAGCCGTTCACCGGCCAGCCGCAGCACCTCCGCCTCGACCCACAGCCGCATCATGTCGTCGTGCATCGCCAGGTTGCGCAGCGCCGGTTCGGCGCGCCACGCTTCGGTGACCTTGCCGATCATGCCGCCCTCCCGCGGGACACCGGTTCGGGAGCCGATAGCGACGCGCTCGTTGTTGAGAGTGGTGGTCGCCACCCGCCAGCCACCGCCTTCGGGACCAAGCCGGTTCGCGTCGGGCACCCGGATGTCGGTCAGGAACACCTCGTTGAACTCCGCTTCGCCGGTGATCTGGCGCAGTGGCCGGATGTCGATCCCCGGTTGGGTCATGTTGCACAGTAAATAGGTCAAACCGGCGTGTTTGGGCACGTCGGGGTCGGTTCGCGCGACCAGGATCGCCATTTGCGCATGTTGCGCCATCGACGTCCATACCTTTTGCCCGTTGACAATCCAGTCCTGGGGCCGGTGTGGATCGCGAACGGCGCGGGTTGCCGCGGCGGCCAAGTCGGATCCGGCCCCGGGCTCGCTGAACAACTGGCAGTAGAGATGCTCTCCGGTGAACAACGGGCGCAAGAACTTCTGTTTCTGCTCCGCGGTGCCGAACGCGGCAATGGTCGGTGCCGCCATGCCGATGCCGATGATGTTTCGCCCGCCGCCGGCCGGCGGTGCACCGGCGGCGGCCAGCTGCTTGTCGACCTGCGCCTGGTAGGTGTGCGGCAGGTCGAGCCCGCCGAACCCGACCGGAAAATGCACCCAGGCCAGCCCGGCGTCAAATCGTGCACCGAGAAACTCGCGCGGGTCACTCGTGGCCGGGGGGTGCGCGTCGAACAGAGTCTGGACCCGCGATTGCAGGTCGTCGGCGGCCGTCACGAGGCGCTGCCCGGCCGGGACTGGAAACCCGCCGCGCTGCCGAGCAGCAGACCGCCGTCAATCACCATGGTCTCGCCGGTGATCCAGCTCGCCGCGTCCGACACCAAAAAGCCGACGGCTTCGGCGACATCCACCGGTTCCCCGATCCGTCCGAGCGCGATGTTGGCCGCCAGCGGGTCCTCGTGGTCTTTCCACAGCGCTTCGGCGAGCTTGGTGCGCACCACACCGGGGCAGATCGCATTGACGCGCACCCGCGGTGAAAGTTCCAGCGCGAGCTGCTTGGTCACATGGATCAGGGCGGCCTTGGTGGCGTTGTACATCCCCATGGCCGGCGATTGGTGCATTCCGCCGATCGAGGCGGTATTGATCACGACGCCGCCGTGTTCGCCCATCCAGGCCTTGACCACCAGCGAGGTCCACATCAGCGGGGCCCACAGGTTGACATCGAAAATCTTGGTGAACCGGGCATGGTCCTGCTCGATCAGCGGACCGTAGGCCGGGTTGGTTCCCGCGTTGTTGATCAGGATGTCCACGCTGCCGAAGCGCTCGAGCGCGAGGTCGACGCACCCTCGCGCGGCCTCCTCATCGACCGCGTGAGCGCCGACGCCCACCGCCCGCTCACCCACCTCAGCGGCGGCGGCGTCGGCGGACTCCTGCTTGCGCGCGGTGAGCACCACGTTGGCGCCCGCGCCGGCGAGACGTTGTGCGATGGCCAACCCGATATCCCTTGAGGCTCCGGTGATTATCGCGGTGCGGCCGGTCAGATCCAGTGAGGTCATCGTGGTGTGCCTTCGGTTGTCGGTGAGCCGGACTCAGTCAATAACATCGTTGACGGGCACCTGTTGCACTCAATCCCTGCTGCCATGTTTCGGGCAGGCGCGCGCGTGGTATGCGATAAGGATGTTAGCGAAATCACACCTCATCAAACCACTGGTGGTGGCTGGGGCTGTCGCTACTGCGATCGCCGCAGCACCGGTTGTCACAGCCGATGCCGTCGCGGCGGCCGGCCCGGCAGCGGCCACCACAGCAATCACTTTCCTCGCCACCGAACAGCCCGGCGGCAGCGGCTGCGACAGCAACGGCAACTGCGGATCCGGAGGGGTCAACGGTGGCCCCGGCGGCGGACCGGGCGGCCAAGGCTGCATCCCCGGCGTCGGTTGCGGCTCCGGAGGCCAGTTCTCCGGACCCGGTGGCGTGCCGGGCGGCCAGGGCTGCATCCCCGGCGTCGGTTGCGGCTCCGGCCACGGATAACCAGCCGCGCGAACCGTCAGCGTCCCGGCAGTCTGGTGATCCAGGCCCGGGACTCTGCCGGGTCTATCACGTCATCCAGTTCGAATGTGGTGGCCGACCGTAGCGCTTTGCCGTGTTGGTAGGCGGCCTGAACAAGACGATCGAAGAGTTCTTGGCGCTCGATGTCGTCGGCGGCCGCCGCGAGTTCTTTGCTAAAGCCAAGGCGGACCGCCCCTTCCAAGCCCATGCCGCCGATCTCCCCGGTGGGCCAGGCGATGGTGAATTCGGGGGCATGAAAGGAGCCGCCGGCCATCGCCATGGCACCCAGCCCATATCCCTTGCGCAAGATGATCATTCCGAGCGGCACCGTCAACCGTGCGCCGGCCAGAAACATCCGACCGAACCGGCGGACCGAGGCCTGCGTTTCCGCGTCTGGCCCAACCATGAACCCGGGCGTGTCACACAGTGAGATCACCGGCAACCGAAACGATTCGCAGAGCATGAGGAAGTCGGTCGCCTTGTCCGATGCTTCGGCATCGATGGCACCACCGAGGTGGTGACTGCTATTGGCGATCAAACCGTAGGCAACACCCTCGATCCGAACGAGTGCGGTGACGATGCCCACCCCATAGTCGGCGCGCAACTCCAATACCGAACCGACGTCCACAATGGACTCGATCGCACGGTGAACATCGTAGGCGCGCAACCAATTCTCCGGCACCACCTGGCGGGCCAACCGCGGATCCGGCGCCTGCCAACCCTCGACCTTGCCCTGGAAGTAGCCGAGATACCGTTTGGCAAGCGACACCGCATGGGCTTCGTCGCGGGCGACCAGACTTACCACGCCGTTTCGTCGTTGAACATCGATCGGGCCGATCGCCTCCGGGGGGTACACCCCGAGCCCACCGCCCTCGATCATTGCGGGACCACCCATCCCGATGTTGGCGTCCGGGGTCGCAATGATCACGTCGCATACTCCGGCGAGTGCGGCAGTGCCGGCGAAGCAGCGGCCGGAAACGATCGACACCAACGGCACCCGCCCGCTGAGTCCGGCCAGCATCCGGAAGGTCGGCACATCGAGTCCGGAAATGTTGCCGAGGTCGGTGTCCCCCGGCCGGCCACCACCGCCCTCGGCAAACAGCACGACCGGAATCCGTTTTCGAGCGGCCAGTCCGAAGACACGATCGGTCTTGGCGTGGTTGCGCATGCCTTGGGTTCCGGCCAGCACGGTGTAGTCATAGGACACCACCACCGCCTCGGCGGCGTTGCTTCCGAAGCGATCCGCGCCGATGGTTGCCAGCCCGGCCACCAGGCCGTCGGCCGGAGTGCTCACGATCAGGTCTTGCTCGGAGCGCCGGCTGCGTTGCGCCGCGATCGCCAGTGCACCGTATTCGACGAAGCTTCCGGCATCCACCAGGTCGGCGATGTTCTCCCGCGCCGTGCGTCGGCCTTGCTTGTGCCGCTTGCCGACGGCGAGTTCCCTGCCCTCGTCCAGAGTCAGCCGGTGGCGCGCCCGGACCTCCTCGAGATCGGCCCGCGAGCGATCCAGATCGACGGCCGCCAACGATGATTCGACGTCTTCTCCAGCATCGGTGCGGCAGAAGACTACTAGCGGGTCGCCCGTCGCAACGACCTGACCGGGCGTCACCAGTATCCGGACCGTGTGAAGCCGATGCGGTGCCGCCAGCACATGCTGCATTTTCATCGCTTCCAGAACCACCAGTTGGTCACCGGCGCCGATATCGACGCCCTCGGGCGCAACCTCGACGACGGTGCCCGCCATTTGGGCGCGCAGCGCCTGTTCACCGGGGTACAACTCGAGGGCCACCACACGGACCTCGCGCTGCTGCGACTGCGCCGCCTCTAACAGCGCCGGGAGTATCTCGTCGAGGAAGGTCGTCGGCACCACTCCGGACACAAGACGCTCATCCGAGAGCACTTCCCGCAACAGACCGGCGTTGGTCGCGATGCCCTCGATGCTGAAATCGGACAACACGGTCCGGGCCTTGCGCAACGCTGCCGGAAACGAAGAACCGTGTACGTGGGTGATCACCTTGGCCAGCAGCGAGTCGTAGAGCGGGCTGGGGACCAGGCCTGGCCGGCCATAGGTATCGACCCGCACGCCCGGACCGCTTGGCGGCGAGAACACGTTCAGGGTGCCGGTAGCGGGCGAGACCGAGCCGTCAGCGGCGAGGGTCTCCATGTTGATCCGGGTCTGGATGGCGATCCCGCGGCGCACGGCGGGCTCGCCGATGACTTCACTGCCGTCAGAGGCGATACCGGCGGGTAGTCCGAGTTGATGACCCAGTTCATAGTAGGAGGCGCCGCCGGCGATCGCCAACTGTGCGGCCACCAGGTCCACCCCGGTGACCTCTTCGGTGATGGTGTGTTCCACCTGAATTCGCGGATTGATCTCGAGAAAGACGAACTTGTCCCCCGCAACCAAGAATTCGACCGTGGCCACCCCGCGCAGGCCTACCCTGGCACACAACCGCGCGGCGGCCTGATGCAGCTGACGCCGCAGCAGGTCCGAAAGTTGCTGGGCTGGCGCTATTTCAACCAGCTTCTGGTAGCGCCGCTGGATACTGCAGTCCCGGTCACCAAGAGCCAGGGCACGTGTTTGGTGCCCGACGGGGGCGGCGACCACCTGGACCTCGATGTGGCGCGCGTTGTGCAGCAACGCCTCAGCGAACAGCGCGGGATTGCCGAATCCGAGTTGCGCTTCGGCCGCGCACTGCCGGTATGCGTTGTCGATCTGGTCACCGCACTCGACCTTGCGCATTCCGCGGCCGCCACCGCCGGCCAGCGCCTTGATCATGATGCCGCCATCCTGGTCAGCGAAGAAGGCACGGACGTCCTCGACGCTGCTCGGCCCTTCGGTCGCGGCCAACACCGGCACTCCGGCGGCAGTCGCGACGCCACGGGCAGAGGCCTTGTTGCCCACCAGGTCCAGTACGTCGGCGTCCGGCCCGACAAACGTGTAGCCCGCGGCCGTGCAAGCCCACACAAATTCGGAGTTCTCGTTGAGAAATCCGTAGCCAGGATGGATCAGGCGGGCCCCGGACTTCGCGGCCGCCGCGAGGATCGCCGCTCGGTCCAGGTAGGCGGATGCGCCCTTGCCAGGCAAACCGATCGCCTCATCGGCAGCGTGCACGTGTGGGGTTCCGGCGTCGTCTTCGGCATACACCGCCACCGTCGCGATTCCCAATTCATTTGCCGTGCGGATGATTCGCAGCGCAATCTCACCGCGGTTCGCGATTAGCAGAGTCATGAGTCCCGTCGGTTTTTCAGGCCAGTGGGGATCACACGACAACTTGCTTGGGCATGACGGTGGGTTTGAATCCATAGCGTGGCCCGGCAAAGCCCCCGCCCTTGCCTGCTACTGCCATTCCCGGTCCACCCGGCATCGCCGCTATTGGCCCGGATTCCTCGGGTACAGCCCAGCCGCTGCCGTCCAGCGCCGTGGTGCCAGAGGTCAGCGCGGGCGCGGCGCTGGACCAACCGACCGGAACCGACAACTTGCCCACCCCGGCGGCCTGCCCCAGACCCGCCTCAACGCCGGCCCCGCCGAAGCTCAACGGCGCCACCGCATGCCTTAGGCCCGCCGCGGGCGCGAGGACTGGGGCAAGATCGGCAGCCACGGGCGCGCCCGCGGTCTCGATGGCGTTGAGGGTGTGGCCGAGGAAGACCGAATTGGGGATGGCCGCCATGACGAACCATGCCGCGGTGTTGACCGCACCGTTGATGGCGTTCTGCAGGAAGGGTGTCCCCAGCACGCTGCTGATGTCCTGAACCAGGGTGCTCAGCCCGGTCGCATCGACCAGTGATGCCGCCGGGGATGCCAGACCCATGACCGCCCCTGGCACGTTGGTGATCAGATTGCCCAGGCCCACCTGCTCGACAGTGGTGGCCGCGGCGGCCTGGCTCACGGCGGCCGCCTGGCTTGCCAGCCCGGCCGGGTTGGCGATCTGCGCGGGCGTGGTCAAAGGATTCAGCGTGCCGGCGGCCGCCGACGAATTGGCTGTCTCTGCGGCCGCATAGGTGCCAGCGCTGACCCCGAGCGTTCTGACGAACATGTCGTAGAGGGTCGCCGCCTCGGCGCTAACCTGCTGATACAGGGTTCCGTAGGCGGTGAACAGTGACGCCTGCAGCGCCGACACCTCGTCTGCTGCCGCGGGAATGACTCCGGTCGTGGTCGGAGCCACGGCGGCCACGTTCTCCGCATCCATCGTCGCACCGATGGTCTCCAGCTTGCCCGCCGCTGCGGCCAGCTCTTCGGGCTGTGTAGTCAGAAAAGACATCTATTGCTCCTTCCTTGTGAAACATTCCGGCTCATTGCCGCGATCCGAATTTCCTGTACATTTGCTGAACACTTTCTGATTATTTTCTGATTGGCTCCTGTGCACTGAGATAAGGCTAGTGATATGCACCCCCGCACTTCCGGCCCAAAGGCGCAGGCGAGGAATCCATTTACGGTTTCTTAACGCCGACGCCGACAGCGCTAACACTGTCCATTCGAGCGTGTCACCTTGGCACGGCCGACCGCACCGAATTGAGCCTTGTGGCGAAAAAATTTCTGCGGGCCGTGCGCGCGCGTCAGTCACCGCAAGGCCGCGCCCCACTGGATCTGCTCGCGAAGCCTGGCCTTGAGCAGCTTGCCTCCGGCGTTGCGCGGCAACGGATTGGTCACCACGGTCACGTATTGCGGGACTTTGAAGTCCGCGAGCTGGGCCCGACAGTGTTGCAGCACCGCGGCCACATCGATCGGGTCGGCGCCCCCGAACAGCACCGCTCCGACCTTCTCCCCCATCACCTCGTCGGGCACGGCCAACACACACTCGTCGGCGATGCTGGGCGCGGACAACAACACGGATTCGACCTCGACACTCGAGACGTTCTCCCCACCCCGGTTGATGATGTCTTTGAGTCGATCGATGACGTGCACCCGGCCCGCATCGTCGACGCGGACCACGTCGCCGGTATGCAACCAGCCGTCCACGATCGTCGCCGACGTGGCCTCCGGCCGATTCCAGTAGCCCGCCGTCACATTGGCGCCACGCACCACCAGCTCGCCTACCAGCTCACCTGGACCGGTCCCGCCGTCGCGCAACGGAATTACCCCCAGGTCCACCGAAGGAACCGCATATCCGACCGAATCGGCGTGCTCGACGGCCTCCGGGTCGGGCAGCACGGTCATCAGCGAGGCGGACTCCGTCATGCCGTATCCATTCAATACCGTGGCCCGCGGAAACGCTTCCTTCAC
This sequence comes from Mycobacterium ulcerans subsp. shinshuense, assembly GCF_002355775.1. Lineage (NCBI taxonomy): Bacteria > Bacillati > Actinomycetota > Actinomycetes > Mycobacteriales > Mycobacteriaceae > Mycobacterium > Mycobacterium ulcerans. The sequence goes on from NZ_AP017624.1 coordinate 3,718,743, forward strand.
CCGCCGCACCAGCGACGGCGCTATCGGCGCACCCCCGTAGCAGACCTGGCGGACTCCCGAAACATCGGCAGCGCCAAAATCCTTGTGCCGCAGCAGTAAAGAATACACCGCCGGAACGGTCACCAGGAGCGAGATCCGCTCTGCGAGAAGCGTTACGAGCGCCTGGTCAAGGTCGAGTGCAGGCAGGATCACCGCGACGCCGCCAAGCCGGGCGGCCGTCAACAGCTGTGAGTTACAGCCTGTCACATGAAACTACGGCACCGTGATCAGGGTGCGCAGTTGCTCACCGAGATCCGTTGCCAATCCGAGACATCTGAGCCCGTTCTCGGTGTTGGTCAGGAACGCCTCGTGGGTCGTTGGCACGCCCTTGGGGTGTCCGGTGGTGCCCCAGGGCTCCGGCGTTGTTGATTAGCAGGCTTGTGAGCTGGGGAATTGTGGATTGAGGAGGTCTAGGCGGCGGTTGGCGGTCAAAGCGGTGATCCGGCAGGCTTCGGCGATGTTGTCGACGCCGTTGAGGCGGTGCAGATTGATCGCGGTGTTGCGTAGCGTTGCTAGGACCTGTGCGCCGTTTCCGGTATGTGCCCTTTGACGGTCTTCGTCGAAGGTGACGTCGCGTATCCAGTGCAGGCTGTTCTCGATTCCCCAGTGTTGACGCATCCAGGTCATGATCGCGGTAGGGCGGGCGTGCTCGAACGGCAGGCTGCAGATGGCATAGACCACCTCCACGCTGCGCTGGTCGGTGGCGGTGATCAAGCGTTCACGAGTGATCCGGATGATTTGTTTTGCGTAGGGGAAGCCGATTCCTCGTGCAGCGGTGATGATTTGCAGGGTGCGGGTCTCGACACGGCCGTGGCCGCGGGAGTCGTCGGTAGCGGCTGCGGGCACCTCGGCCCAGGGCAGCGCGGTGATACGCGCAAGTATTTTGGCTTGGTTGGACTTGACGATCATCAGGTAGTGCGACTTCAAGGTGGCGCAGATCAACTTCGCGGTGACGACCTGGGTATGCATCGCATCCACGGTGACCAGCCACCGCAAGCTACCCGGCAGCAGCGTGAGCAAGGCACGTACGCAGGGAATTTCATTGCTTTTCTCGGCGACAGCGAGTTGACCGAGCACCAATCGGGCACGGTGGGCGAACACCGACACGAGATGCGTGGCTGTCGCTTTGGCGCGTAAAGCACCACGCAGCATCTTGCCGTCCAACGCGATCGGCACCAATCCACTGGGGTCGCTGCTGGCCACGTGTGCAGTGAAATAACTGCCCATCCTGGCGTTGAGGTCGGCGGGGTCTAGCCGAGACAAAACAGCGCGGAAGGTCTTCTCACTGGGCCGCCGGAACCGGACCCCTAATTGGGCCAACACATCATCGGGAGCGGTGGCCGCCCATGTGGCAAAACCAGCATAGCCGCGCATCCCCGCGGCAGTGGCCAGAACCGCGATCGCCAACAAAGCCATCAGCGAATACCTCCGACCGCGTGGGCCCCTCGGGTCTGGCACCGAGGCCAACACATCGAGAAACTCCGATCCGATGAGCTCGCTGCGCTCACCAGGACTCCAGCGGTCGAACACCTCTGGAACCGACGACACAGGCAATACTGAAACGGTAGGCACGGGCAACTCCAGACCAACGACGAACAGTAACCAACTCGATCGTTCTCCAGATAGCCCGTGCCTACACTCCGGCCCCAATAGCGCGGCACCAAAGATCATCAACCCAGCTCACAAGCCTGCTAATCAACAACGCCGGAGCCCTGGGTGGTGCCCGACGTGTAGAACAGCGCTGCGACATCACGCCGGCCGAGTTACTCGGTCACATACGGATCGCCATCGGGCAGCGCGTCCTGTGGTGCCAGGTCGATCCGTGCCCCGCAGTCGTTTAGCACGAATTCGACCTCGGGGCGGGCCGAGCGTGTGTTGACCGCAACCGCGATCCCCCCGGCCATCAGTACCCCCCAAAATGCCAGCACCCAATTGATGCCCGCCGGGTATCGCACGGCCACCCGGTCACCTGGTTTCAGGCCGTCGGCCCGCAGCCCTCCGGCCACTCGCGATGCGCGGCACCACAACTGGCGGTAGGTCAACCGGTCGCCACCGACTTCGATCACCGCCATGGCGTCGGGACGGCTGTCGAACTGCTCGGCGAGCATTTCCAGCAGGGTGGCCGGCAGTTCGTCGTAGCGCGCGACGCCGTTGCGATCGACGCAAACCCCTACTCGCGGGAACGGGTTGTGGTCGCGGGAGATTTCGATGACCGAACTCATGTCCCAATCCTTTTTGCTACTACATCAGCGCTCACCGGTGTCGTTGTTGCCCCATATCAACAAACGGTAGGAGCGGCCGGCTGCGTAGTCCAGGTTCAGGTCAGACGAGGACTTTCTTCGGCATCACCCTCGGTTTGACTCCGTACCGCGGGCCTGGCCGCGCACCAGCACCGTTGGTGCCGGCGACCATCCCCGCCGGGCTCGGCACGTCCTCGTCGGGAACCGCCCAACCCGTGCCGTCGGAGGCGGCGCCGCCGGTCGCAGCCGGTGCCGCGGTAGTCCAGCCCACCGGCACCGACAGCGCACCGACCGAGGATGCATCGCCAACGCCCGCGGAGGTGACCGTTTGGGCCAGTGCGGATCCCGCCGCGGCCGCCGGGGCGACCCCGCCCGCGGAGGTTGCGGTATTGGCGCTGGTCTGCAGGGTCAGCAGATTGGCAGCGATCATGGTGGCATAGTCCGCGGTCGCGCCCAGGCCGTGAAACGCGGACTCTACGAACCGCGGAATATCCAGAAAGATGATGTCCTCTATGAAAGCGCCGAGTGACGTCACATGCGGTGAGGATGTCAGGGGAGCCGACAGGCTCATGACCGCATCGGAGACCGTGCTGATCAGGTTCTCGAAACCCGCCTGCTGCACCGAAACAGAGGCGGCAGCGTGGCTGACCGCGACCGCCTGGCTGGCGATCCCGCCCGGATTGGTGGTCTCCGACGGCCGGGTCAGTGGATTCAGTCTTACGGCACCCGCGCAAGAGGCCGCATAGCCGTACATGGCCGACGCGTCTTGGGCCCACATCTCGCCGTAACGTGCCTCGGTAGCCGCGATAGCCGGCACATTTTGCCCAAAGATGTTGGTCGCCATCAGTGCCGCCAGCCGCGCTCGGTTCGCCGCAACCTCGGCCGGGGGCACTGTCATGGCGAATGCGGTTTCGAAGGCGGCCACCGACGCCGCGGCCTGCGCCGCAGCAAGTGCTGAGGATTCAGCGGTGTAGCTCAACCAGGCCAGCAACGGCTGTGCCGCGGCGGCCATCGACAGCGACGCGGTACCCAACCACTGATCGGAACTGAGCCGGGTGATGACCGACTCGATGGCGGACGCGGCGGTGCTCAGCTCGACAGCGATGTCGTTCCATGCCGCCGCGGCCCCCAGCAGCGGAGCCGCTCCCGCGCCGAAGTACATGCGCGCGGAGTTTATCTCCGGAGGTAGAGCTCCAAAATCCACTTGGGATTCCATTTCTCGTTCTAGCCGGGGATATTGGCGTTCTGTGCTCCAGGTGTGCCATCCATTATCCAACAGCCTGCCCGCCAATGCGGGCTCAAGCGCGCCGATTGCAGCTTCTTATTGCAACGCACTCGAAGTTTGCCTGCACCCGAGTTCCTTGCCGGACACAATTACCGTCTCGGCGTAGGTGTCGCCGATTGTGCGAGCAGGAAGTCCGCGCAGCGCTCTCCGATCATGATCGAGGGGACATTGGTGTTGGCGCGGGGAATGCGAGGCAGCGCCGAGGCGTGGCTCCCCATCGCGACGCTGCAAGCGGGATGGCGGGTGGTGATCGCGGTTTCTCGAATGCATGCCTTCACATCGGAACCCGGGCCTGGGAGAAGTTCAGGCCCGACAGCGGATGCGATCGGCTCGGTGGCGACGATTTCCCTTGCCCGTTCCAACGCGCGCACCAGCGCATCGACGTCGTCGCGCTCGGCTCGAATGCCCCTGTCTTGGGATCGGCGCGCATCACGGCAGCACGGGACTCACTCCATCAATTGCGCGGCGACCGTCGCGCCGAGGTTCCAACACGCCTCGACATCTGCCTTGGTCGGCTTACCCATCACCACGACGGTCTCCGCGGCCTTTACCCACCCGAGTCCGGCGGTGATGCCGTCGATGGCACGTAGGGCTCCCTCGGTGCCCTCATTGCCGTGCATCCAGGCCCCGAAGGGCCGACCTCGCGTCGAGTCGAGCAATTGGTAGTAGGACTGGTCAAACGCGTGCTTGAGCGCGCCCGAGATGTAGCCAAGGTTCGCCGGGGTGCCCAGCAAGTACCCGTGCGCCTCCAGCATCTCTACCGGTGAGACGGTCAACGCGGGCCGCCGGACGACCTCCACACCCTCGATCTCAGGGTCAGTCGCCCCGGCCACCACCGCCTCGAACATCTCCTGGCAGTGCGGCGACGGCGTGTGGTGCACGATCAACAGTCGCTTGCTCACTGCCGCGCCTGCAGTTCGACAGCGGTTCTCATGGCTTCGCGGGCACGGCGGCGGTCCCCCGCGTAATCGTAGGCACGGGCCAGCCGGTACCAGCGCCGCCAATTTTGCGGGTCCTCTTCCAACTCGGCGCGCATCGTGTCGAACAACGCGTCAGCCGCATCGCGCTCGATCCGGCCCGACGCGCGCCGCGGCAGCCCGTCGGCGTCGAGTTCTAGTCCCTCTTCGGCGATGAGGCGGGCCAGCTTCTGATGCGTGAATCCAGCTCGTAGCGTCGCGACCATCGCCCATAACCCGATCAGCGGCATGATCAGCAGCGCCAACCCCAGCCCCACCGCGGCCGCGCGACCCGAGCCGATCATCGCGAACGCAAGCCGGCCGAGCATGACGAAATACCCGAGTAGGGCTACGCACATGAAGGCAATCAGCACCTGAACACGCACGGTGCGCACAGTGTCACTCATTGGTCACTCACTGCAGGTTGAGCAGCGGCTCAATACCTATGGTCAGGCCGGGACGCTCCCGGACCCGACGCACCGCCAGCAGCACACCGGGCACAAACGATGTCCGGTCCAGGCTGTCGTGGCGGATTGTGAGCGTCTCCCCCTGCGTACCGAACAACACCTCCTGGTGAGCGACGAGTCCGGCCAAGCGCACCGCGTGCACCGGGATCCCGTCGACGTCGGCGCCACGGGCTCCCGGCAGGCTGGTGCTGGTGGCATCGGGGTTGGGCGCCAGGCCTTCCCGCGCCTCGGCGATCAACTTTGCGGTACGGGTGGCCGTGCCCGATGGTGCGTCCGCCTTTTGTGGATGATGCAGCTCGATGATCTCAGCGGAGTCGAAGAACGGCGCAGCCTGCTTGGCGAAATGCATGGATAACACCGCCCCGATAGCAAAATTCGGCGCGATCAACACTGCCGTGCTTGGCTTTTTGGCCAGCCATGATTGCACCTGCTCGACCCGCTCGGCGGTGAAACCTGTGGTTCCGACCACGGCGTGAATTCCATTGTCGATCAGGAACTCCAGGTTGCCCATCACCACGTCGGGGTGGGTGAAGTCGATGACGGCCTCAGTGTTTGTCTCGGTCAAGGTACTCAGTGGATCACCGGCGTCCACCTCGGCGGACAGGGTCAAGTCCGCAGCGGACTCGACCGCCGAAACCATCGTCGCACCGACTTTTCCCTTGGCTCCCAATACGCCTACTCGCATGGCCTTCACCCTAGACCCGGCACCGTCATCCACAGTCCGGCGTTCATCCACAGCGGCCGTTGACCGCCGCACCCGTGTTGCCGCACACACATAGAATTCGAACATGTATTCGATATCCGCCTTGTTGGACGCGCTGGACGCGGCGGTGGCGGCGATCGGTGAAGCCGACCTTGGCCACCTCGAGCCCGCCGCTCGGCTGCGCGCGCTGCAGCGGCTGGAGAACGCGCGACGACGCCAAGCGGTGGTCAGCCACGACGTGATCGCGGGCCTGGCCACCGAAGATCCGGCCGACATCGGCGGCCCGGTCTACAAGGTGGTCGCCGACTGGCTGCGCATCAGCTGCGCCGAAGCCCGTCGCCGGGTTCACGATGCCCAACAACTATCACCGCGCATCACGCTGACCGGCCAACCGCTGCCGGCGGAACTGCCCGCCACGGCACAGGTGTGGCGCCGGGGCCTGCTGGATGGCCAGCACGTAAAGGTCATAGCGGCCTTCGTGCGCGATCTCCCCCAGGACACACCGGCCGACACGGTCAGACAAGCGGAACAATTTCTGGCCCGGCAAGCGGTGCAGCTGCGGCCCGACCAACTCGAAAAGGTCGCCAACCGCGCCGCGGTGCTGATCAATCCCGACGGAAAGTTCTCCGACGCCGACCGGGCCCGCCAGCGTGGCTTTACCTGGTGCGCTCAACGCCCCGACGGCATGAGCATCGGCAAACTCATCGCCACCCCACAACTGCGTACCCATCTCGATGCATGGCTGGCCCGGTTCGCCGCACCCGGAATGTGCAACCCCGATGACGAAACACCCTGCGTCAAAGGCGAACCCACCGACGAGGTCACCGACAAAGATCTGCGCAGCCCCGCCCAGCGCCGCCACGACGCCCTCAACGCCCTGCTCGACGGCCGGCTAGGTGATCCAAAACTCGGTGCCCACAACGGATTGCCGGTGACGGTCATCGTGTCGACCACGCTGCGGGAACTGACTTCGGGCACGGGCCGCGCGGTGACCGGCGGTGGGACGTTTGTGCCCATGCGCGACGTGATCCGGATGGCCAGCCGCGCATATCACTACTTGGCAGTTTTCGACGAACATTCAAATCGCCCCCTGTATCTCGGACGATCTCGCCGACTAGCCTCGGCCGATCAGCGGCTGGTCCTCTACGCGCAGGACCACGGCTGCACCCACCCCGGCTGCGACGTGCCCGGCTACTGGTGCGAAGTGCACCACACCGACGAGTGGGCGGCCGGCGGCCCAACCGACGTCGACAAACTCACCTTTGCCTGCAAGCCCGATCACAAGCTGGCCGGAAATGGCTGGCAAACAACGAAACTCCCCAACGGACGGACCGCATGGATCCCGCCCCCACAGCTCGACCGCGGCGCACGCACCAATGACTACCATCACCCCGAGCGCCTCTTCGACGACGGGGGGCCCTGACCGGGGCTAGTTCTTGAACCGCCCGGCAAACCCGCGCAATGGAAGCTCAGCGCTGGTGATCAAGCCGGGCCGTGCCGCCACCACCGACTTGATCGAGTTGAGGGCGGGCATGCCGGTGACCGTCATGCCGATGGAGGCGAAGTTGTCCGGGTTGGACAGGTCCACACCGGCTTTCGGGAAAATCATGTGCTTGTTGTAGATGCACGGGTCACCCTTGATCTAGGTGATGTAGCAGCCCTTGATGTTCCAGCTCGGGTCGGTGTGCGGCGTCATCTGCCACTCCAGGTGTGTCTCCACCCGCGGCACCCCGCCGACCATGCCCTGATACTTGAGATAATTACCGCCGAGTGAGCCCTTGGGCGACGTGTACCAGCCCAGGTCGACGTCCTTGGTGCAGGCCCCGAGTTCGTAACTGAACTTGACCTCGTCGAGCGGCAAGTCGAAACAGTCCGCCATCATCAGCACGCTGTCGGCGAAGACCCGCGTGTACTTCTCCAGCTTGGCCGGAATGTCCGGGTCATCAACCGGTTGACCGTAACCGACCTCGATCCAGGTCTCCTTGGAGTGGTGGCATGACACGTCGACGGACTCGATCGTGGTGACGTTCTCGATCTCGGCCACATCAGCTGAGCACACCACACCCAGGATCTGGTTCAGGCCGGGGTTCATGCCGGTGCCGTAGAACGTGGCGCCGCCCTTTTCACACGCCTCGGCCAACAGCTGCGTCACCGGCTTGCCCGATGGATGTGGATGGTTGTGATCGCGGTGCCACCCGGTGATCCAGTCGGCGGTGGTGACGATATTGATGCCCGCCTCGAGCACTTTGACATAGAGGTCTTCGTCGGGGAACACACCGTGAAACGTGAGCACATCCGGCTTGGCCGCGACGATGTCGGAGACGCTGCCCGTGGCCGTTACGCCGATCGGGCCGATACCGGCCAGTTCCCCGGCATCTGCGCCGACCTTGTCTGGCGAATAGCAGTGCAGCCCGATCAGCTCCAGGTCGGGCCGGGTTTGTAGCCGTTTGATCATCTCGCGACCGACGTTGCCGGTGGCGACCTGAAAGACCCAAATCGGTTGGGGCCGTGCACTCATTCGGTTCAGCCTTTCTGCAACGCTGCATACACCTCGGCGGCGCTGCCGCCGACGCCGTCGGGATAGAACTGCTTGGCCCATCGGCGAATTGCGGTGAATCCGGCGAGTTCATCAGTGGTTAGCGCTGGCGGGTCGCAGTAGCGCTGATGAGCCCAAATCTGGATGTCAGGCTCGAACTGACGGATCACTTCCCGGCCGAATTCGGCAGCTTTGAGTTCGGCTCGGGCCGGATCCTTACCCGGGGTACGGCCGATGTAGACCATGAACCGGACATCGGAAGTGGATTCGTCGACCGGCGTGATCGCCGAAATGGTGCGATTGTCGACCATGCCCCAGCTCTTGGTGACCGCCACTCCCAGGCCGCCGTTGATCGCCTCCACGCCGCTGTTGATGTCCTCGATCTGCTGGCCGTCATCGCCTTCGAAGGTGATGGTGAAGTCGACGAAAGACACTGGGCCGTCGAAGTCGTGGCGGGTGAACACCGGCACTATCGGAGTGTTGTGCACGTACTTGAAGTGCGCGAAATCCACCCCGTTCTCGAGCACGTATTGCGGATGCAGTTCCAATGTGTGCCGGTAGAGGCGCTGCAGCGGATAGTAGTCGGCGACGCTGCTGCCATCGTTGAAGCCGGCGAACACATCCGGGGCGTCGAAGAACGGCGCACGGCCTTCGACATCGTGCCAAAGGTAGACCGACGCATTGCGCTCCACCACGGGATAGGTACGAATGCGGCGCCCTCGATTTGGCCGGTCCTGATACGGAATGCACACGTTGCGACCCAGCTGATTCCACTGCCACCCATGGAACGGACACTGCAGCACCTCGCCAACGACCTTGCCGCCGTAGCCGAGGTGGGCGCCAAGATGTTCGCAATAGGCGTTCATCACGGTGAGCTGGCCCGACTCGGCCCGCCAGGCGATCAATTCCTGGTCGAAGTACTTCATGGTGCGTACGTCACCCACGCCGATCTCGTCGGACCAGGCGACCTGGAACCATCCGGTCGGCTTCATCGACAGCGGCGGCTTGGCCATCTGAGCAGTCCTCCTTGGCGGCTTCGTACGAATGATAGGCCGCCCCGCCAAAAACTCACAGCACCTTCTATGAAAATGTGGATTTGCCCCTACTGCCATCGCGACAGCCGATACCAACGGCACATGACTCGGGCCGAAGTCGCAGGCAGACGCCCCAACCGGCGCGGCAACGCCACCCGCGAGAGCATGCTCGAAGCGGCGCTGACGTCACTTGCTTCCGGGGATCCGGGCTCGGTTTCGGCCAACCGCATCGCCAAGGAGATCGGCGCCACCTGGGGTGCGGTGCAATACCAGTTTGGCGACGTCGACGGTTTCTGGGCCGCCGTACTGCACCGCACCGCCGAGCGGCGTGCGGGGTCGATGTTGGCATTGTCGAAGCCGCTGCAGTCCGGCCGGCCCCTGCAGGAGCGAGTTGCCGCCGTCATCGAGACCCTGTTTCGCGGCCTGGCATCGGCCGATTCACGCGCAATAGAGAACCTGCGCGCCGCGCTGCCCCGAGACCCAGGCGAACTCGAGCGCCTCTATCCCCGCACCGCGGCCGAGCTGTTCTCCTGGGACAGAAGCTGGCTCGAAACGTGCCAGAACGCCTTCGCCAATCTCGATGTCGACCCCAACCGGGTGCGTGAGGTCGCCGCCCTCATTCCCGGCGCGATGCGCGGGCTGGTGTCAGAGCGACAACTGGGTTCCTACGCCGACCTCGAGCTGGCACGACGCGCGCTCACCAATGCGCTGGCGGGTTACCTGAAGAATTCTCGAACACCCTGAGTCGCTCAGGCGTCGATGACGACCCGAGCGCTGTGCCCCCGCGAAACGCAGACCAGCATTTCGTCGTCCCCCTGCGCCGCCCGGTCACGGTGATCAACCTGTCCGGCAAGCACTTTGACCTTGCACGTGCCACAGAATCCCTGTTGGCAGGAGTACGCGGTCGTCGGATCGCGGTCGAGCATGACGTCCAGCGCTGTCCGATTCGCCGGGATGCTCAGCACCTCGCCGGTGCGCGCGAGCTCCAGCTCGAACGGCACCCCGTCCACGACCGGCGGCGGGCTGAATCGTTCGTAGCGCAAAGGTGCACAGGGATATTCAGCACGCGCCGCGCGTACCGCCTCCAGCATTGGGGGTGGCCCGCACACGTAGACGGCCGTCTTCGGTCCAGCGCCGGCCACCAGATCTTCCACTTGGGCAAAGCGCCCGTGTTCGTCGTCGGCCCACACCGACACCCGCTCCGGTGCCATAGCCACGAGCTCATCGAGTAGGGGCATGTACTCGCGGCTGCGACCGGCATACATCGCGCGCCAATTGACGCCGCGCTGGTGGGCCAGCGCGACCATCGGCAGAATCGGAGTCACCCCGATACCGCCGATCACAAAGAGCATGTCGTACTCGGCAGCACCGAGATAGAACGCGTTGCGCGGCCCCTCGAAGACCAGGATGTCTCCCGGTTGGTAAGCCGCGTGCATCTCGATGGAACCGCCGCCCCCGTCGGCGATGCGGCGCACCGCGATGCGGTAGTCGGTGCGGCGCCCCGGTGGGCCGCACAGCGAATACTGGCGGCGCCGGCCAGAGGGCAGCTGCACGTCGATGTGCCCCCCGGGTGACCAGGACGGAAGCAATCCGCCGTCCGGGTCTGCCAGGTTCAGCGCGACCACGTCGGGCGCGACGAGCTCGCGCTCAACCACCCTGGCGCGATGTGTCCGGCCCACCGGCGTTACCCGCGACGGATTCCACCGCGAGAACCGGGCGAATCCACCGAACATGGTGCGCACACCCCACAATGCGGTGGCAAAGCGATCCCGGTGGCTGCGACCGTACAGATCGGCGGGCCTGCTGGTCCAGCTGCTCTCCGACACCGCCATATCCCCCAACTTTCTACCGCTGCCGGATGTCCAAGCGTGCGAACATCCGAATCATCGACGGGCTGATGCGCCGCATCGCGTAGCCCACCTTGGATTCCGCGGCCACCGGCAACACGGCCGGCCCGGACCTGATGGCCTTCACGATCGCCCTTGCGGTCGCTTCCGGGGTGAAATTACGACGCCGATAGGCCGCGTCCGCCTTCTGCCGGGCGCGCTCTTGTTGCTCGGTCGACATCCCGGCGTAGACAGTGCTCTTGGCGATGTTGGTGTTGACGAAGCCCGGGCACACCGCTGTGACGCTGATGCCTTCGTCGGCTAGGTCGGCGCGCAACGCTTCGCTGAACCCCAGCACCGCGGCCTTGGTGGTGCTGTAGGCGACCATCGATTTCGACGGGAGATACGCGGCGGCCAACGCGATGTTGATGATCGTTCCGCCCTGACCGCGCTCGACCATCTGGGCACCGAATGCTCGGCTCCCGCTGATGACGCCACCGACATTGATCCCCAGGATCGCGTCCCAGTGCCGCGGGGTCGTCTCCAAAAACCTGCCCGCCATCCCGATTCCGGCGTTGTTCACCAGGATGTCGACGACACCATGTTCGTCAAGGACTTGCGCGGCAAGGTCGTTCATCGCCGTTTCGTCGCTGACATCGACCTGGTACACGGCCGCCGCCGCGCCCGCGGCGCGCACCTGTGTTGCGCTCTCGTTGGCCGCGGCAAGGTCACGGTCGGCGATTATCACCATGCGGGCGCCCTGGCGCGCCAGCTCCACCGCGGTGGCTCGGCCGATGCCCGCACCCGCCCCGGTGACCAAAGCGAGCTGACCGCGCACCTCACCCGGACCCGCGCGCACCACGGTCGCCGCGGCGTCGCCCGTACCCGCAACGACCCGGTCCACCCAGTCGGCGGTCAGCCGTGCGACCACGTCCGGACGCGAGGTCACCACCAAGTGCCCGCCCTCGATCGGGACCACCCTGCCGCCGCCCGGAATCGCGCCGGTGAAACGTTGCAGAGCCGGCGTCACGAACATGTCTTTCCTGGGCACCAACACCTGAACCGGCACGCTGGTCTGCGGGAGTGACGACCCATCGGTGACAAATCCGGCGGGCATGTTGGCCCGATAGAGGTTGAGCGCGTTCACATAGTCCCCGATCGAGCGCGGCGTCTGACCACGCTGACTGCGGGTGCTCGATTGACCGATACGCTCAAACGCCCCAACGAGTTTCACCCCGATGCCGGAACGGAAGAAGAGTTCCGGCACGACCGGGCACAAGAAGAACCCGATGTATCCCGAACTGGCAAGCTGCCTGGCAACCTGGGCCGCCGAGCGGGGGGTGCGCCCCGAGCGCAGGAACGCACCCGCGTACTGCAGGTGCGGGCCCGAGATAGAGGTAAATGAGGCGACCTTTTCCATGACCGAGTCGGCGGTCACCGCGGCCCAGCCCTGAATCGAGCCCCAATCGTGTGCCAGCAGGTGCACCCGATCGACGCCCAGGCTGTCGATCACCGCGCCGGTGTCAGAAACCAGCTGTTCCAGCCGGTACCCGGAACGACTGGCAGGACAGGATGATTCGCCGGAGCCGCGCACGTCATAGGCAACCACGTTGTAGCGATCGCCGAGCAGCTCGGCCACCGGATCCCACAGGTGGTGGTTATCGGGCCAGCCGTGAATGGCCAAAATGGTCGGGCGCTGCGGATCTAGCGGCGTGTAGTGATACACAGCCAGGGTGGCGCCGTCGGATGCGGTGATTCCCGTTCGCGAAGCGGTGTTCATTGGCCTCAGTGCGACGCCCGGGCGGCGGGAGAGACGGCCAAGTAGTCGACGGCCCGCTCGAGTCCACCCAACTGCGAGGGGTGAAAGCCCGGCTTGTAGTAGTCGCCTACCACCCGGATCAGTCGCCACGGGCCGGGCGTCAGACCGCGACGCGCGGACCTGACGTAGTCCCGCCACCGTGGTTTGGTGCCCGGCGCCAGCAGCGGATCCACCGTATACATGAACCGGACCCCGCGAATCCACAGCAACAGCATCACCGGCGTCACGGCCAGCTGCGCACGCACTTGCCGCCAATACCCCGCGCGCAGGTGCTTCATGGTGTCGAACGCCACCGCCTTGTGCTCGACCTCTTCTGCGCCGTGCCACCGGAGCATGTCCAGCATCACCGGGTCGGTGCCGACCACGTCGAGTTGCGGCGAGTTCAGAATCCACTCCCCCAATACGGCGGTGTAGTGCTCGATTGCCGCGATGAAGGAGACCTGCTCCAGCAGCCAGCGGTGCCGTTGTCGCGGATTGCGTCCCGGCTTCTCCGCCAGCAGCTTCCCGAACAGCCACCTGATCTGGTCGGTATAAGGCGTCACGTCCACGCCCTGGGCCTCGAAGTGGGCCAGCACACCGGAGTGTGCCTGGGAGTGCATCGCCTCCTGGCCGATGAACCCCTGCACATCCAGCCGCAGCTGATCATCCTTGATCAATGGCAACGTCTTCTTGAAGACCTCGACGAAGAATTCCTCGCCGGCGGGCAGCAGCAGGTGCAGCACGTTGAGCACATGGGTGGGCAGCGGCTCGTTGGGAACGTAATGAAACGGCAGGCTCGCCCAGTCGAACTCGACATCGCGAGCCTCGAGAACGAGACGCTCGTGGTCGGCCGCACCCGATTCTCCAGAGTGCGGCCCCACTGCGCGGTTATCGACGGTGAACATAAGGCCCCCTTGCCTTGGACGTTTACATTAACGCCTCATATGTCGCCTTAATAGACAACTCGTGCTCGCAAGTATAGTGATGCAATCCCCCGATGGTGAAGAACTCAGTCGCCAGCCTCAGCACGTTGCTTCAGGCGCTGCAGCGTGGTCGCGATGTGCTCGGCGTTTGTCGCGGCCCGATCCTTGACCCCGGTCGCCAGGCCGGCCACCTTGCGGAACCACCCGGGCCGCCGGTCCCAGGTGCTCTCGGTGACCCGGCAACCGCCATCGGCACCGACGATGTCGTACTGCCACCGCGACACCGGAATGAAGATGGAGTGGACATCGAACGCGAAGATCCGGCCCGGTTCCGCGTCGGTCACCGTGCAGGTCGTCTTCCAGCGCCGGCCACCGTTTCGGTTGTGGCCGACGAACACGGCCCCCTTACCGACTCCATCGCCTTTCTGCAGTTCCATCGCCACCGCCTCCTCGGCCAGCGACGCCAGTGTCCTCAGGTCGGTGATCAGTCCGTACACCCGCTCGGGAGTGGCATCGATCTCGACAGTGGCCGCCACAGAAGGCTTGGTCATTGGGTGATCATAACCAGGGCGGACCGGCCTAAAGGGGCGCGGCCCCGCGTAGATGTTCGAAGATCAGCGACGTTTGGGTGCCCGCGACGTTGATGTCCGCGTTGAGGTTCTCCACCACAAATGAGCGCAGGTCATCGGTGTCCCGAGCGGCGACATGCAACAGAAAGTCTTCGGCACCGGCCAGGAAGTAGACATCCATCACCTGTCGCTTGCGGCGGATCTGCTGAATGAAGCTGCGGATCTTGCCACGGGCGTTGGCCTGCAGGCTGACCGAGATCATCGCCTGCAGCGGTTGGCCCACCGCGACGGGGTCGATATCGGTGTAAAACCCGCGGATCACGCCGAGATCGACCAGTCGGCGAACCCGGCCGTGGCATGTCGAAGGCGCGATCCCGACCGCCTGGGCCAGGGCATTGTTGGTGATCCTGGCATCGCCATGCAGCAGCAGCAGGATCTTGCGGTCCATGTCGTCAAGCACAGCGGGCCGAACATCCTTCGGCGAGTCTCCCCCTCGGCCGCTAGATCCCGTTAGGTCATCAGACATGCATCCACATTACAGAATTATCATCAGCGTAATTGCATAACTTCCGAAGATTTTTCACACTTATGGAACCGCGTCACACAAGCCCGTCAAACCCCCACCAAATCGGCAGGAGCGAATATGCGAGTCGGTATTCCAACCGAAACCAAAGACAACGAATTCCGGGTTGCGATCACCCCGGCCGGCGTCGCCGCCTTGACCAAGCGCGGCCACGAGGTGCTGATCCAGGCCGGCGCCGGAGAAGGCTCCGCCATCTCCGACTCCGACTTCAAGGCCGCCGGTGCCCAGCTGATCAGCACCGCCGACCAGGTGTGGGCGGATGCGGACCTGCTGCTCAAGGTCAAGGAACCGATCGAGTCCGAGTACGGCCGGCTGCGCCGGGGCCAGACCCTGTTCACCTACCTGCACCTGGCCGCCTCGCGCCCCTGCACCGATGCCCTGCTGAAGTCCGGCACCACGTCCATCGCCTACGAGACGGTGCAGACCGCCGACGGCGCATTGCCGCTGCTGGCCCCCATGAGCGAGGTCGCCGGGCGCCTGTCCGCCCAGGCTGGGGCCTACCACCTGATGCGCACCCACGGCGGTCGCGGCGTGCTGATGGGCGGCGTCCCCGGCGTCAAGCCTGCCGACGTCGTGGTGATCGGCGCGGGCACGGCCGGCTACAACGCCGCCCGCGTCGCCAACGGCATGGGCGCGATGGTCACCGTGCTGGATGTCAACATCAACAAGCTCCGCCAGATCGACGCGGAGTTCGGCGGTCGCGTCCGGACCCGCTACTCGTCGACCCTCGACCTTGAGGATGCGGCAGTCAACGCCGACCTGCTGATCGGGGCCGTGCTGGTGCCCGGCGCCAAGGCACCCAAGTTGATTCCGAACTCGCTGGTAGCGCGGATGAAGAAGGGCGCCGTGCTGGTGGACATCTCCATCGACCAGGGCGGCTGCTTCGAGGACTCCCGGCCGACCACGCACACGTCGCCGACGTTCACCGTCCACGACACGGTGTTCTACTGCGTCGCGAACATGCCCGGCGCCGCGCCCCGCACGTCGACCTACGCGCTGACCAACGCGACCATGCCCTACGTGCTCAAGCTCGCCGACCTGAGTTGGCAAGCGGCCTGCCTCTCGGATTCCGCACTGGCTAAAGGCCTTTCGACTCACGAAGGCGCGCTGCTGGCAGATCACGTGGCCGCCGACCTCGACCTGCCGTTCACCGACCCGGCGAGCGTGCTCGGCTAACCGAATCACAACCGACGCTGGCCACCTGCCCACCATGCAGGTGGCCAGTGTCGCGTCGGGGGCCGTTGGGCCGGACCTACAGCGACCACACGTTCGGCGCCAGGGCGGCAACGATGTCGGCCGCCGGTCCCGCCTGGGCCGCCCGGTAGGCCGTCCCCGCCCACAGGTTTGTTCCGTGGGGGTCGTCCGCCTCGATCGCCGCCGCCCGGATGGGCTTGGTCATCTGATTGACCTCCGGATAGCCGAGCGGCGCGACCCGATCAAGCAGTCGAGTGAAGTTGTTCGCCAGCCCTCGCGCATAGCGGCCGGAGAAAGCACGGGTGACTAGCGTGGAGTCGAACTCCGGGTTCTTCAGGGCAACTCGGTGCATCGAGCTGGTACCCGCTTCATCAGCAAGCAACAGCGCCGTCCCCACCTGTGCAGCAACCGCTCCCCTGCGCAGCACGGCTGCCACTTCGTCGGCGGTACCAAGACCGCCCGCCGCGATCAGCGGCACATCGTGGGTATGGTCGATGTGATCGAGTAGTTGGTGCAGGGACTCCTCGCCCGGCTCCGTATCCGGCGCGAACGTACCGCGATGCCCGCCCGCGCCGGGGCCCTGAACCACCAGGTTGTCAGCGCCGGCCGCGATGGCCACCCCGGCCTCATAAGCCGACGTCACCGTGACCGAAACCAACAAACCCAGCGCACTGAGCTGGCGGACCACATCGGGCGGCGGCGCACCGAAGGTGAACGACACCAGCTCCGGACGAATGTCGGCCACGACTTCGAGCTTGCGTTCCCACTCGTCGTCATCACCGTGAATGGGTTGTCCCACCTCGACGTGGTAGTACTCGGCGACCTCCGCGAGTTCTTCTGCGTAGTACTCCAGCTGCAACCAGTCGGCGACGCTGGGCTGGGGCACAAAGATATTGGCTCCGATCGGGCCGGTGGTGGCGGCCCGCGCAGCGGAGATGTCATCGGCGAACTGGTCGGCGGTCCGATACCCGCCAGCGACGAAGCCCAGCCCGCCCGCGTTCGACACGGCCGCGGCCAAGGCCGGGGTTCCTGGGCCGCCCGCCATCGGAGCACCCACGATGGGTACCGCGATGTCCCAGAAACCCAGTACCATCGACCTAATTTACCATCGCTCGAAGTTGTTGCGGCAGCTGTCGTTTCGAGGTATACGGGCCGAGAACCGCGGCGCCGTATCGTTTCACCAGCAGCCGGCGGGCCAGTGCGTTGACCTCGTCGACCGTGACCCGATCGATTTGCTGCAAAGTGTGTTCGATAGTGCGGTGCTTGCCGTAGTTCAATTCGCTGCGGCCGATGCGGCTCATTCGCGAGCTGGAATCCTCTAGCCCCACCACCAGCCCGCCACGCAGCGAACCCTTGGCAATACAGCATTCGGACTCGGTGATGCCGTCGCGTGCCACCGCCTCCAGCACCTCTCTGGTCACGCGCATCACTTCGGCGAAACGTTCCGGAAGACAGGCGGCATACACCGACAGCGCTCCACTGTCAGCGAAGATGTCCAGCGCCGAATAGACCGAATAGGCAAGACCGCGGGACTCGCGGATCTCCTGGAACAGCCGCGAGCTCAATCCGCCGCCGAGCGCGGTATGCAGCACCGACAAAGCCCAGCGGTGCTCCCAGCCACGTCCGGGCGTGCGGACTCCCAACGACACGTGGGTCTGTTCGGCTTCCCGGTCCGCCAGCACCAGCTGCGGGGTGTCGTTGACCCGGCCCGTGCCCTTGCGCGGGGCGACGGGCCGGCGGCCGCGGACCAAGCGTGGCCCGAAGTGCTCGCGCACCAACCCGACCACCTGGTTGTGGTCGACATTGCCGGCTACCGCGACGACCATCCGATCCGGTGTGTAGCGGCGCATGTGAAACGAGTGCAGCTGGGCTCGCGTCATCGCCGAGACGGATTGCGTACTGCCGATCACCGGCCGGCCGACCGGATGGTCACCGTACATGGCCGTCAAGAACATGTCCGCCAGTGCGTCCTCGGGGTCATCGTCGCGCATCGCGATCTCCTCGAGAACGACGTCACGTTCCAGCTCGACATCGTCGGCGGCGCAGCGTCCGTTGAGCACCACGTCGGCCACCAGTTCCACGGCCAGCTCTAGGTCGTTGTCGAGCACGTGCGCGTAGTAGCAGGTGTGCTCCTTGGCGGTGAACGCGTTGAGCTCCCCACCGACGGCGTCCATCGCCTGAGCGATGTCCACCGCGGTGCGGGTCGGGGGCGACTTGAAGAGCAGGTGCTCGAGGAAGTGCGCGGCACCGGCCACCGTCGTGCCCTCGTCCCGCGACCCGACCCCTACCCAGACCCCGACCGACGCGGAGCGCACCGCAGGCAGGTATTCGGTGACGACCCGCAGACCGCCCGGCAGTGTGGTGCGGCGCAGTGCCGGGACGGCCGCAGGGTCAGCTGCTTGCCGTGGCGGCATCGGCCGGCGCCGGGGAATCGGCGGCCGCCGCAGCGGCTGAATCGTCGTCCTCGGCCACCAACACCAGCGAGATCTTGCCGCGTTTGTCGATGTCGGCGATCTCCACCCGCAGCTTGTCGCCGACATTGACGACGTCCTCGACCTTGGCGATGCGCTTGCCCTTGCCCAGCTTGGAGATGTGCACCAGGCCATCGCGACCGGGCAGCAGCGACACAAAGGCACCGAAGTCGGTCGTCTTGACCACCGTGCCCAAGAACCGCTCACCAACGGTAGGCAGTTGCGGGTTGGCGATGGCGTTGATCTTGTCGATGGCAGCCTGAGCGGACGGCCCGTCGGTGGCGCCGACGAACACGGTGCCATCGTCCTCGATGGAGATTTGCGCGCCGGTCTCCTCGGTGATCGAGTTGATGACCTTGCCCTTGGGCCCGATCACCTCACCGATCTTGTCCACCGGAACCTTGATGGTGGTCACCCGAGGCGCGTACGGGCTCATCTCGTCGGGCGTGTCAATGGCCTCGGCCATGACCTCGAGGATGGTCAGGCGCGCATCCTTCGCCTGGGCCAGCGCACCGGCCAGAACCTGCGACGGGATCCCATCGAGCTTGGTGTCCAGCTGCAGTGCAGTGACGAAGTCCTTGGTTCCGGCGACCTTGAAGTCCATGTCACCGAACGCGTCTTCGGCGCCCAGAATGTCGGTCAAGGTGACGAAACGGCGCTCGGTCTTGCCGTCCACCTCTACATCGTCGGACACCAGGCCCATGGCGATACCGGCCACCGGCGCCTTCAACGGCACGCCGGCGTTGAGCAGCGCCAGCGTCGAAGCGCACACCGACCCCATCGAGGTCGAGCCGTTGGAACCCAGCGCTTCGGATACCTGGCGAATGGCGTACGGGAATTCCTCAACGCTGGGCAGCACCGGCATCAGCGCCCGCTCCGCCAGCGCACCGTGCCCGATCTCCCGTCGCTTGGGCGAACCGACCCGGCCGGTCTCACCAGTGGAGAACGGCGGGAAGTTGTAGTGGTGCATGTACCGCTTGGTGGTCTCCGGCCCCAGCGAGTCGATCTGCTGCGCCATCTTGACCATGTCGAGCGTGGTCACGCCGAGAATCTGGGTCTCACCGCGCTCGAATAGCGCGCTGCCGTGGGCCCGCGGAACCAGGGCGACTTCGGCCGACAATGCGCGGATGTCGGTGATGCCGCGGCCGTCGATGCGGAAGTGATCGGTGACGATGCGCTGCCGTACCAGCTTCTTGGTCAGCGAGCGGAACGCGGCGCCGATCTCTTTTTCCCGGCCCTCGTAGGTGTCGGCCAGCCGTTCGAGCACCTCGGCCTTGATTTCCTCGGTGCGCTGGTTTCGTTCGGCCTTACCACCGATGGTCAACGCCGCGGCCAGTCCATCGGTAGCCACCGAGGACACCGCGTAGTAGACGTCGTCGCCGTATTCGGGGAACACCGGATATTCGGCACCGGTCTTGGCGGTGGCCCCAGATGCGTCGGCCAGCTCCTGCTGCGCGGTGCACAGCGCCGCGATGAACGGCTTGGCCGCTTCCAGACCCTGCGCGACCACGCTCTCGGTCGGCGCCGGGGCGCCACCCTCAACCAGCTCGATGACCTTGTCGGTGGCCTCGGCCTCGACCATCATGATCGCGACGTCGGGCGTGCCGTCTTCCTCGGTGCCGACAATCCGTCCGGCAACCACCATGTCGAACACGGCGCGCTCGAGCTGCTCGACGTTGGGGAATGCGACCCACTGGCCGTCGATGAGGGCCACCCGCACGCCCCCGACGGGACCGGAGAACGGCAGCCCGGCCAGTTGGGTCGAGGCCGACGCGGCGTTGATCGCCACCACGTCGTACAGGTCGTTGGGGTCCAGGCTCAGGATCGTCACCACGACCTGGATCTCGTTGCGCAGTCCGTTGACGAACGACGGCCGCAGCGGGCGGTCGATGAGCCGGCAGGTCAGGATCGCGTCGGTGGAGGGGCGGCCCTCACGACGGAAGAACGAACCGGGGATGCGGCCGGCGGCATACATCCGCTCTTCGACATCGACGGTCAGCGGAAAGAAGTCGAAATGCTCTTTGGGGTTCTTGCTGGCGGTGGTCGCCGACAGCAACATGTTCTCGTCGTCGAGGTATGCGACCACCGAGCCGGCGGCCTGCTGGGCCAATCGGCCAGTCTCGAAACGGATGGTGCGGGTGCCGAAGCTCCCGTTGTCGATGGTGGCGGTTGCTTCGAACACGCCTTCTTCAGTTTCAGCTACAGACATAACGTCCGTGCGGCCCTCTCTGGGTTATTCAGCTGTTTCGCGGCGTCACACGCAACCCGATGAGTTTGCAGGACTCCTCGCGGACCCAGATGGGCCGGCCTGGATGCGGCTACGGCCGTCGATCGAAGCGGCCGGACTTTCCCCAGATCCGGGGTGCCCGGCAGCCACTACCGAAGACCGCCCGATACAGGCAGGGCTGCTCCCTCGGACATACGTAGCGACTCGCTGGAACGGCGCACGCGGATCTGCGTGAACCGCACCACAGTGCCTGGGCCGAATGGGCCCAGAACTTCCTCACTGTACACCGGCCAATTCGCCACGATGCCCGGCCATGATGGGAACCTGTCGACGATTATCGAGGGCTCCGGTTCTAAGCCAATTCCAGTTCCGTGAAATCGTCGGCGACCTTCTCGAGCTCGCCCAACTCGTGGTCCCAGCAGAAGACCTCGTCGCGCAATGCCGAACCATTCACACCAGGCAACAAGACGAGCCGGTCGCCGCAACCGTTGGCCCCAATGGCGACGGCGTTGACCGGAAAGCCGAACCATTCCTTGGAGCTTGCCGTCTCGCGGACAATGTCATTGCAGGTCCGCTTCAGTCGCTGTTTGTCGCTCGTGTCGAAGAAGGGGTGCAAGTCCCAGACGTCCGACGACGTCTCGACAGCCCCACCGTTACCGGCCATCATCTTCGCCCGGAACGCCGCGGGGAAGGTAACTCCGAGCTTCTCCTCGGTGTCGAGGATGTACTTCTCAGCGACCGGGAAGGGCATCAACTTCTCCTGATGGAACGATCAAACTCACCCACTACGTCTGGGAACTGCCGCCGACGTCCTCCACACAGACAACGAACCGCCGTTCGGTGTAGGTGTAGCCCACACCGCTGGCGCACTGATCCACGGTGACCGGGGATGCGACATCTTGGAGAATCTGGGTGGCCCGTTGCCGGTGCGGCGCCGACGCGTCGTTGCAGCCCACTCGAAACGGGTCGGTCTTGTGGTCCGGGTCAACACTCATACAACTGCCCAGCACCCAGTCGACGTCCAGGCACAGGGTGCTGTTTGCGCCGCCCAGCACGTTGCGGCTGGAGTACGACGAATCCACGTCGGCCGGGCACTCCGTGTGGTCGGTCCCATCCTTGGCGACGGCAACGACCTTGAAGTTGGATTCCTCGCTGCCGCACGCGGCCTTGGTGGCCTGCGGCCGGTCCGGCGGTCCGGCAAGTTTGAGGCAGTCACCCACCGCCAGGTCGGCGGCCTTGGTGGTTGACGAGCAACCCACCAAGACGCCGGATGCCGGCACCGCCAGAGCCATCAGCACGGCCAAGAACAAGGCGCGCATCGCGCCGGGGGTCAGCGACGCAGGCCCAGCCGCTCAATGAGCGAGCGATAGCGCTGCACATCGATCTGGGAGATGTACTTGATCAGCCGGCGCCGGCGCCCCACCAGGAGCAGCAGTCCACGCCGCGAGTGGTGGTCGTGCTTGTGCACCTTGAGGTGCTCGGTGAGGTCAGAGATCCGCTTGGTCAGCAGCGCAATCTGCGCCTCCGGGGATCCGGTGTCGGTCTCATGAAGACCGTAGGAATTCAGAATTTCCTTTTTCTGCTCGGCAGTCAGCGCCACGAAACATCTCCATCAATTGGTCCGCGATCAGGGATTAGCCGGCGCGGCCACCGCGAACCGCAGCACGCGCCGATGTCGTCGGGCAGTCTAGCAGCGGTGTGGCCGACAGACACAAACGCCGCGGGTCAGCCGGTCGACAGCAGGACCCGGGTCCGTTCGGTATCCGCCCCGATCTCGGCGACCAATTCGGGCACGGAAGCGAATTTCTTCTGGCCTCGGATGCGGGCAACAAAGTCCAGCGCCACGTGCTGACCGTAGAGGTCCGCGGCGGTGTCCAGGACAAACGCCTCGACCGTGCGGGTGCGTCCGGAGAACGTCGGGTTGGTCCCGACCGAGACGGCCGCCTGGTAACGCTCCCCCGGTATGACCGCGCCGGTCACCGGGCCGTGTCCCAGGACGGTGAACCAGGCGGCGTAGACCCCGTCGGCCGGTATGGCCGAATACATCGGCGGCGCAACGTTAGCGGTGGGGAACCCCAGTTCGGCGCCACGCCCGTAGCCGCGGACCACGACGCCCTCGACGCGATGCGGGCGGCCCAGGGCTTCGGTGGCCGCCATGACATCACCGGCGTCCACACACGACCGGATGTAGGTGGACGAGAACGTCACGGTCTCGTTGCTGTGGTGCTCGGACACCAGCGACATGGCCTCCACGGCGAACCCGAATCGCTCGCCGGCGTGGCGCAGGGTGTCGACGCTGCCGGCCGCCTTCTTGCCGAAGGTGAAGTTCTCACCGACCACGACCTCGACCACGTGCAGGTGCTCGACCAGCAGTTCGTGGATGAAGCGATCCGGTGTGAGCTTCATGAAATCGGTGGTGAACGGCATCACCAGGAACACGTCGATGCCCAGCTCTTCGACCAATTCAGCGCGACGGGTCAGCGTCGTCAGCTGCGCCGGGTGGCTGCCGGGGTAGACCACTTCCATCGGGTGTGGATCGAAGGTCATCATCACGGTCGGCACGCCGCGCGCCCTGCCGGCCTTCACGGCGTGCGCGATCAACTCGGCATGCCCGCGGTGCACACCGTCGAATACCCCGACGGTGAGCACGCACCTGCCCCAGTCCGTGGGGATCTCGTCCTGGTCACGCCACCGCTGCACAACCGCAAGCCTACGGCGCGATGGGACCGCGGCGTACAGCATCGCTGGGGTTGGCGGGTCTTGCCGGCACTGTCCGAGCGGGTTCGGCGCGCGCTCGGACGGTCATCGGGGCCCACCGGGACACGCTCGTTTGGCGGGCTGGACCGCCGATCAGGCGTGGGTTGCCTAAACTTTCTCCTTGTGAGGGCTGACGAGGAGCCTGGCCGTCTCACCACGGTTGCCCAGGACTATCTGAAAGTCATTTGGACGGCGCAGGAGTGGTCGCGGGAAAGGGTCAGCACCAAGATGCTGGCGGAGAAGATCGGCGTGTCGGCCAGCACCGCTTCGGAGTCGATACGCAAACTCGCCGAGCAGGGCTTGGTCGACCACGAAAAGTACGGTGCAGTGACCCTGACCGACTCGGGGCGGCGAGCCGCGCTGGCGATGGTGCGCCGGCACCGGCTCTTGGAAACCTTCCTGGTCAATGAGCTCGGCTACGGCTGGGATGAGGTGCACGACGAGGCCGAGGTGCTCGAGCACGCGGTATCGGATCGCCTGGTGGCCCGGATCGACGCGAAGCTGGGCTTCCCGCGGCGGGATCCCCATGGTGATCCCATTCCCGCCTCCGACGGGCAAGTGCCCACCCCACCGGCCCGCCAGCTGTGGGCCTGTCGGGATGGTGACACCGCGACCGTGGCACGCATATCCGATGCCGACCCGGAGATGCTGCGGTATTTCGACAGTGTCGGGATCAACCTCGACTCGCAGCTGCGGGTCCTGACCCGGCGTGAGTTCGCCGGCATGATCTCGGTGGCGATCGAATCGGCCGACGGCGCCGCGAACACGGTCGATTTGGGGAGCCCCGCGGCGCGAGCGATCTGGGTGGTGGCCTGATCGGTCTGATCCGACCTCAGCCAAGAAGGCCCTTGGCGATGTGAGTTACCTGGACCTCATTGCTTCCGGCATAGATCATCAGCGACTTTGCATCGCGCGCAAGCTGTTCCACCCGGTACTCGGCCATGTAGCCGTTGCCGCCAAATAACTGGACGGCCTCCATCGCGACGTCGGTGGCGGCTTCGGAAGAGTACAGCTTGATCGCCGACGCTTCGGCCAGTGTCGGTTCCCTGCCCGCCTTGAGCTTCTCGAGTGTCTGAAAGACCATGTTCTCGACGTTGATTCGGGCCACCTCCATCTTGGCCAGCTTGAGCTGGATCAGTTGGAACTGCCCGATGTTCTTGCCCCACAACGTACGAGTCTTTGCGTAGTCCACGCACAATCGGTGACATTCGTTGATGATGCCCAGCGCCACCAGCGCCACCCCGAGACGTTCCACGGCGAAATTGGCACGGGCGCTCTCACGTCCGTCACCATCGCCGTGGTGTTCACTCTCGCCGAGCAGACGGTCCGGAGTCAGCCGCACGTTGTCGAAGAACAACTCACCGGTCGGCGAGGACATCATGCCCATTTTCTTGAATGGCTTGCCTTGCGTGAGGCCTGCCATACCCGATTCGAGCACAAAGATGAGTACCGGCCGGTCCCGCCGGTCCGAGGACGTGGCTCCGGCCTCGTCGAGTTTGGCGTGCACCAACAACACGTCGGCGTAACGACCGTTGGTGATGAAAGTCTTCTGACCGTTGAGGATGTAGTCGGCGCCGTCACGTTTGACGTGAGTCTTCATGCCGCCGAACGCATCCGAGCCGGAATCCGGCTCGGTGATCGCCCAGGCCGCGATCTTTTCCAGCGTCATCAACTCGGGCAACCAGCGCTGCTTCTGCGCCAGCGTGCCGCGGCTCATGATGGTCGCCGCGCCCAATCCAAGGCTCACCGCGACCGTGCTCAGCAAGCCGATGCTGACTCCGGCGAGCTCGGACACCAGCACCGCGGCCATCGACGCCTGGGGCCCCAGGCCACCCGAACCGCTGGTTCGGTGCCGCTTTTCGCCTTGGTTGGCGCGCTCGGCGTCCAATATCGACTTGACCGATTCGGCGGCCAGCACATCCAAACCGAACTGACTGAACAGCTTGCGCATGATCGGATACGGCGATAGCGCACCGGTTTCCAGTTCATCCAGATTTGGCCGAATCTCCCTGTCGATGAATTGACGAACCGCGTCGCGCATCATCAGATCTGTGTCGGACCACTCGATCATCGGAGCCGCCTCGCCGCCCGCTCGCCGCTCAGCGTTCGGCGCGCTGGTAGGCGGTGACCACGGCGGCGCCACCGAGCCCGATATTGTGCTGTAGCGCGGCCGTGACGTTGTCGACCTGCCTCCTGTCGGCGGTGCCACGAAGCTGCCAGGTGAGTTCGCAGCACTGGGCCAGACCGGTCGCACCGAGCGGATGCCCCTTGGAGATCAGCCCACCCGAAGGGTTGACCACCCAACGTCCGCCGTAGGTGGTGTCGCCGTTGTCGATCAGTTTGGGCGCCTCACCTTGGCCACACAGGCCCAGCGCTTCGTAGAGCAACAACTCGTTGGCCGAGAAGCAGTCGTGCAGCTCGATCACTTGAAAGTCTTCGGGGCCAAGTCCAGATTGTTG
Organism: Mycobacterium ulcerans subsp. shinshuense; assembly: GCF_002355775.1. NCBI lineage: Bacteria > Bacillati > Actinomycetota > Actinomycetes > Mycobacteriales > Mycobacteriaceae > Mycobacterium > Mycobacterium ulcerans. The sequence continues at coordinate 3,744,810 of NZ_AP017624.1, forward strand.
GTAAACGCGCTGTGCCGCTTGAACATTCATGTCGTATCCGATGAGGTTCTTGGCGCTGCCGTCGAAGGTCGACGCGAAGTCGGTGGTCATGGCCTGGCCGACGATCTCGACCGCTCGCCCGGCCAGCCCGTGGCTGTCGACGAAGGATTCCGACGCCAGGATCGCCGCCCCCGAGCCGTCTGAGGTCGGCGAACACTGCAGCTTGGTGAGTGGTTCGTAGATCATCCGCGACGCCAGGATGTCGTCGAGCGTGTAGGCCTCCTGGAACTGCGCGAACGGGTTGTTGACCGAATGCTTGTGGTTCTTGAAGCCAATCTTGGCGAAGTGCTCGGCCGTGCTGCCGTACTGCTGCATGTGTTCGCGTCCGGCGGCCCCAAACATCCAGGGAGTCAACAAAAACGCGAATTCGGCTATTTGGGCCAGCGCCTTGACGTGTTTGTCCATCGGTTGCGTGCGGTCGTCGTAGGACGAGGACAGCGAGCCCGGCTTCATCTTCTCGAAGCCCAGCGCGACGGTGCAGTCGGCGAGTCCGCCGCGGATCGCCTGTGCCGCCAGGAACAACGCGGTGGAACCGGTGGAGCAGTTGTTGTTGACGTTGACGACCGGAATGCCCGTCATACCCAGCTCGTAGACCGCCCGCTGACCCGACGTCGACTCTCCATAGACATAGCCGACGTAGGCGTGCTCGACTTCGCGGTACTCGATGCCGGCGTCATTGAGCGCGTTGGTTCCCGACTCGCGCGCCATGTCGGGATAATCCCAGCCTTCACGACGACCCGGCTTCTCAAACTTCGTCATGCCGACGCCGATGACAAAAACCCTGTTCGACCCGTTGTTAGGCATCTTTACCCCTACTACCCTTCCAGGCCCCCCTTAGCGGCTGAAAGGCCGGAACGACCCCTCTTGCACAGTGTGCAACCCGGCCGCATCGACTTTAGGGGCGGGTCCCCTACATCGTCGCCGGGCGGATCACCACCACCGACTTGGTGCGGCGCCCCTCGTCGCGCAACAGCGCAATCACCCGGCCATCGGCATCGCTGGCGGCGTAGATGCCGTCGATTCCGGCCGGTTCAAGGGGACGACCGTTGCCCACGGACTGAGATTCGTCGACGGTGAGGTCGCGGCGCGGAAACATCAGCAGGCAGGCCTGATCGAGGGTCAGGCTCAGCGCCGGCCGCTCGGCCAGCTCGTCGAGTGACGCGGCCTGGGACATGTCGAAGTGACTAACGCGAGTGCGCCGCAGCGACGTCAAATGGCCGCCCACATCGAGCGCCGCACCAAGATCGCGCGCCAGGGCGCGGATGTAGGTCCCTGACGAGCAGTCGACTTCGACGTCGATATCGATCACATCGGCGCCGCGCCGAAAATCCATCAGCTCGAATCGGTCGATGCGCACCGGGCGCGCCGCAAGCTCGACCGTCTGGCCTTCCCGGGCCAGTTGATACGCGCGCCGGCCGTCCACCTTGATCGCGCTGACCGCCGACGGAACTTGTCTGATGTCGCCAGTCAAATCCAAGATCGCCGCCGCGATTGCCTCGGGTGCGACATGTTCGGCGGACACCGAGGCCAGCCGCTCGCCTTCGGCGTCCTCGGTGGAGGTCGTCTGGCCCAACCGGATGGTGGCGGCGTACGACTTCGACGTGGCGGTCAGCAGGCCAAGGATCTTGGTGGCACGCTCGATGCCGATCACCAGCACACCGGTGGCCATCGGGTCCAGGGTTCCCGCGTGGCCGACCCGGCGGGTGCCAAAGATCCTGCGGCAGCGCCCAACCACGTCGTGGCTGGTCATTGCGCCCGGCTTGTCGACCACAACGATGCCCGGGCCAAAGCCGGGACCGGCGTTCTGCCGGCTCATAGCACGATCGCGGTCAGCACCAGCCCGCGCTCAACCGACCATCGACCGTGAAGTGTCGTCAGGGGCGGGCCCCACAGCGCACTCGGATCGATCAAGATGCGGGAGACAAAGCGGCCGGTCCGCCCCGAGTCGTCGGCCTCGAACGTGATGTGCGCGTCCTCGAATCCCAGCCACCGATTGGTCAGCGGAAACCATACTTTGTAGGTTGCTTCCTTGGCGCAGAACAGTATTCGGTCCCAGTGCAGGCCGTCCGGCATTGCCGACGGTATCTCGTCGCGCTCTTCGGGCAGGCTGATCGCATCGAGCACGCCGTTGGGCAACACGTCATGCGGTTCGGCGTCGATGCCCACCGAACGCACCGCGGCGCTGCGACCGACCACGGCACCGCGGTAGCCCGAGCAGTGGGTGAGGCTACCCACCACGCCGTCGGGCCAGCACGGTTGCCCCTTGTCGCCCTTGAGAATCGGCACCGGCGGCACACCGAGGTCGCCCAACGCGACGCGAGCACAGTGGCGGACGGTGATGAACTCGTTGCGCCGCTTGGCAACCGACCTGGCGATCAGTGGTTCCTCTTCGGGCAGCGGCACCAGGCCGGGCGGGTCCGAGTACAGCTCCGCATACGCCAGATCATCGACCACGGTGCCGGGTAGAACCGACGACACCAACATGCTGATTGTCACCGCTCCTGCCGCTGCCGCAGTCTTTCCCGGAACTTGGTGGCCTGCGCCCTCATCTCCGGAGTGATCACGAAATGACCGCCGAAGTCGTTGAGGTACCCCGGCGCGTACTGGGGGTCCGGCAACACCTGACGCAGCCAGCTGTAGGGCTTGCGTCGACGCCATTCCCGCGGGTAGCCCACCGACACCTCTTCAAAGCGCACGCCGTCATGCCATGTGGTGCGCGGGATGTGCAGATGGCCGTAGACCGAACACAGCGCGTTGTAGCGGGTATGCCAGTCGGCCGTCTTGGTGGTTCCACACCACATCGAGAATTCCGGGTAGAACATCGCGTCACACGGTTCGCGCAGCAGCGGGAAGTGATTCACCAGCACGGTGGGCTGCATCCAGTCGAGCTGTTCGAGACGGGCGCGGGTAGCGGCAAACCGCTCGCGGCACCAGGCATCCCGGGTGGCATAGGGCTCGGGCGAGAGCAGGAATTCGTCGGTGGCCACCACATTGCGTTGCTTGGCGATGGCCATACCCTCGGCTTTGGTGGTCGCGCCGCTGGGCAGAAACGAGTAGTCGTACAGCAAGAACATCGGCACGATGGTGGCCGGGCCACCCCGTTCGGTCCATACCGGGAAGGGGTGCTCGGGTGTCACCACGCCCATTTCGTCGCACATGTTGACCAGGTAGTCATAGCGCGCCCGGCCAAAAATCTGCATCGGATCGCGGGTGGTGGTCCAAAGCTCATGGTTTCCGGGCACCCAGATCACCTTTGCGAATCGCCGCCGCAGCAAGTCCAGCGACCAACGAATCTCGTCGGTGCGCTCGGCAACGTCGCCGGCGACGATCAGCCAGTCCTCTGGCGAGGAGGGGTACAGCGACTCGGTGACCGGCTTGTTGCCCATATGACCGGTGTGCAGATCGGAGACAGCCCACAACGTCGGCTGCGCCCCGCCGGTCGATTCGTGTCCTGTCACGACTCACCAGCCTAACGACCCGGTGAAGTGGAGACGAAATCCTTGGGTCCCGCACACCTCGGGCGCAGCGGCGGGGTTCAAGGCCCCAGGCTAAGGGGTCGGCGGTGGGCTGGGTGTGTCGGTCTCACTGATCCGGCAGTCCGACTGTGCCGTGAGCGATGAGGCCACCTGGGTGCCCAGTTTGAACTCGACGCCCCCGTGCCCGGCGAGGTAGACGTCATGGTCACCCGGCTTGTCCTTCATCACCCCAAAGGTGGTGGCACCGAACTGCTGCCCACCATCTTTGACAATCTGAACAGCCTGCGGCCACTTGTCGTCGGGAATCGGCCCGCTGAATCCGACCATGAAATACGCCGTTCTGGCCCTGGTCCACTCGTAATCGCCTCCACACCCATTCCAGCTGTCCACATCCATCGACCAGGTCAACCCCGGCACCAGGGTCGCGATCGCATCGGCCATCCGGGTCACCGCGGCGCGGTACTGATCCTTGGCCGCCTCCAACGAAGGCTTGGCCCGCAACGGGTTCTCCAGTTCAGCAACCTTCTCCGGACTCAACGGGCCCTCCTGCTCACCACCACGCCCAAGACCACCAGAACCACTGGAACCACATCCCAGCACCAGCACACAAACCAGCGCCAGCAACCCCACCAGCCGCCACCGCATCAATACCCCCCTTCACACCGCTGCGGCAAGCGCCGACAAGCACCGTCCGGCAACCGGCTACGGGGGCGGCGGTGGGCTGGGTGTGTCGGTTTCACTGATCCGGCAGTCCGACTGCGCCGTGAGCGATGAGGCCACCTGGGTGCCCAGTTTGAACTCGACGCCCCCGTGCCCAGCGAGGTAGACGTCATGGTCACCCGGCTTGTCCTTCATCACCCCAAAGGTGGTGGCGCCGAACTGCTGCCCACCATCTTTGACAATCCGAACAGCCTGCGGCCACTTGTCGTCGGGAATCGGCCCGCTGAATCCGACCATGAAATACGCCATTTTGGCGTTGGTCCAGACGTACTCGCCACCGCAATGATTCCAGCTGTCCACATCCATCGACCAGGTCAACCCCGGCACCAGAGCCGCGATCGCATCGGCCATCCGGGTCACCGCCGCGCGGTACTGATCCTTGGCCGCCTCCAACGAAGGCTTGGCCCGCAACGGGTTCTCCAGTTCAGCAACCTTCTCCGGACTCAACGGGCCCTCCTGCTCACCACCACGCCCAAGACCACCAGAACCACTGGAACCGCACCCCAGCACCAGCACACAAACCAGCGCCAACAACCCCACCAGCCGCCACCGCATCAATGCCCTCCCGCCAATACGTGGCCGGGCGCTGCCGGCATCCCGCCGCCCAGAACCGGCGGAAGCAACGGCGCGCCGACCTTATTGTCCGGCAGCCCAGCGGCGATCGCCGCCAGGTTATAGCCCGACATCCGCAGCTGTGGCTGCCCGGCGGCATCTTGGAAGACTCGCGGATAATCACCATGGGCATACACCCCGTCCCGCCAGATCCCACCGGGATCGAAACCGGCCTGTGACGACAACTCCGTCAAGCCGGGAGTCAGATACGGGTCCGGCCCCCAACCGTGCAGCGGGGCCAGCGGGGCCACCACGCCGGTGATCAAATCGTGCGGCGCCTGCATGACATAAGCATGCCCGTGCTCGAGTCCCAGTTGAGCCGGGCTGTAGAGCTCCAGGCCGGGTGAACCGTAGAACACGACATCGTTGACGGGATGCGCGCCATGGGCGTTGAGGTCCTGCAGGGCCAGCGACGCCGTCAACGAGCCATAGGAGTGCCCCAACACGGTGAGGTGGCCGGAGGGGTTATTGGCGCGCACCTGCTGCAAATACCTGGACAAATCGCCGGCGCCCGCACGTGCCTGCCCATCGGTCATGGTCTGCCACAGGTCACCCGCAGTTGCGGTGTCGAGCGGGTTGGGGGGCGGCTCATAGCCCATCCAGGCGATCGCGGCGACCGACGTCGGTTTGCCGGCATTCTTCAACTGCCGCATTTCTTCGCTTTGTAGATTCCGCGCCTCTGTGACCATGCCCGGCAGGGTGCCCCGGGTGGTGGAACCGACTCCGGGCACGGTCACCGAAACATTGGCTGCGGTGTCCGGATTACCCACAGCCACCGCAGCCAGCACCTGCTGGTGCGGGTCGTCCGGAACCCGCAACTGGGCCAGGTAGGTTTCCGGGGCGTTTCGCAGTGCCCGATCAACAGCATCTAGATCGCCCAGCCGGCCCTTGGCGGCGGTCAGCTGATCGCCAAGGGCGGCGAGCTGGCCCATCGCATCGCTGTCGAGGATGCCGTTGTTGTAGTCGCTGGCGGCCCGCGCCGCCAGCTGGTCATAGCGCCCCTGCAACTGCCCAATCCGGGCTCGCAGCTTGGCGCGTTCCTCACGCAACAGCTCCTCGTTGGCATCGCTGGCCCGCTGAGTCGGTGTCAGTCCCTCGGGTCCGACCGGCGCACCGGCCTCGGCCGGGATGGGCGAATCACCGTCGGCCATGTTGACCGCTGACGCCAATTCCTCGTCGATGGTGTTCGCCTCAACCACAATCGCCCCCAGGTCAGCCTGCAGCTCGGCTTGCTTGGCAAGCACCCGCGCCCATTCGGACTCGGTGTGGCGCAAGCCCGCAATCGGCACCACCCGGCTGCTCAGCGCATCGATCTGCAGTTCGGCGGCCGCGGCGGCATTGCGCAACGCGGCCAACTCCGATTGGACCTTCACAATCCCATCAGCGGCCCGATCCGCCGCCCTCGCAACTGCCAACGCTTCATTACCGTGGGCGTCGAGATCGCGGCGAAGTCCCGCGTTCTGATGCGCGGCAGCCTCGGCGGTCTTGCCACCGGAGTTGGCAAAATCGACAGCGTGGCCAGTTGACGCGACACCTCCAAGCTCACCTGGGCTCGGGCGGTGGCCGCGTGGAACACCTCCCGAACCGCTTGCGCGTCCCACCGATCGATATCGGCGACCGTCAGCGACATCGATCAAAACCAACGCCCACTTGGGCGAGCGCGCGGGCCCGCTCCTCCTCCGCCGCCGCATGCGCGACGGCGGCTTGATGCAGGCCGCGTGCATGATCGCCGATTCTGCTCAACAACGCCCTCGACATTTCCAACCAGTCGTCCATGGCGGCATTGAGAGCCAGCGCCGACGCGCCCTGCCACCCGGACTGAGCGGCCTGGATCCGATGATCGGACGACAAATGTCCGGCCGCCAAGTCCTCCCCCTGCCCGGTGACATGCGCCGCTGAGCGCACCCATTGCTCCGGGTTGATCTCAAACACCCAGACATTCTTGCGCTGGGCGCCACCAAGCGCACTTCATCGCGGGTCAGGGCGAAATTCGAGCTGCGCCACGCTCGAGTTGGCCACCAAGAAATCAACCCCCCGGACTAGAACAAGTTCTCGTTTGACTGTGGCGGCGCGGAGCCGACTTGTACACTCCGGGCAAAGGGACCGCCCAAAGGCAGGGGGTGTCGTGCTTACCAAAGTGCGTCTGGCCGGAGCGCTTGGCGCACTGGTCGCAGCGGCGGTGATCGGCTGGCAGGGCGTCGCGCCGGCCCCCACCAGAGGCGAAAACATCGATCTGCGCTCAACCACCGCGCCGCTGTCGAGCACGATGAAGAGCCCGATCGTGGAGACCAACAACGTACGCCCGTTCGACGCGTGCGAAGACATCCCGTTCGACGCCGTGCAGCGACTCGGTCTGGCCTACACGCCGCCTGAACACGAGGATGGGTTGCGGTGCCACTTCGATGCGGGCAACTACCAGATGGCCGTCGAAACGATCGTCTGGCGCACCTACGCTCAGACCCTGCCGCCGGATGCCATCGAGACCACTATCGCGGGCCACCGGGCGGCTCAGTACTGGGTGATGAAGCCGACCTATCACAACAGCTTCTGGTTCTCCTCCTGCATGGTCACCTTCAAAACCAGCTACGGGGTGATCCAGCAGTCGCTCTACTACTCCACCGTCTACTCCGAGCCCGATGTCGACTGCCAGGCAACCAACCTGCAGCGGGCAAATGAACTTGCCCCCTACTACGTTTTCTAGCTCCGCTAGCGAGCGTGGCTAACCTGGGGATATGAGCATCACTTCAACCCACGTCGGGCAGCCCACGCTGCGCGCCTTGACCAAACGAGTCGGCGGCAGCGCGGCCGGCGGCGCTCTCGGCGGCTTATTGGGCCTACCGCGCGCGACCACTCGCTACACCGTGAGCCGCGTCGGAGTCCCGATGCGCGACGGTGTCCACCTGGTGGCCGACCACTACTGCCCCACAACGTCGCGACCTGCCGGGACCGTGCTGGTCCGCGGACCCTACGGGCGCGGATTTCCGTTCTCGTTGGTGTTCGCCCGCCTGTATGCCGCCCGCGGCTACCACGTCGTGCTGCAGAGCGTGCGGGGAACCTTCGGGTCCGCCGGGCAGTTCGAGCCAATGGTCAACGAGGAGACCGACGGCGCGGACACCGTCGAGTGGCTGCGCCGGCAGCCCTGGTTCACCGGCCGGTTCGCCACCATCGGGGTGTCCTACCTGGGGTTCACCCAGTGGGCGTTGTTGCAGGATCCGCCTCCGGAGCTGGCCGCGGCGGTGATCACCGCGGGCCCCCACGACTTGCGGTCCTCGGTCTGGGGCACCGGCTCGTTTGCCATCAACGACTTCCTGGGCTGGAGCGAGTTGGTCGCCCGCCAGGAGGATCCGGTGCGCATCCGGACCGGAATCCGCCAACTGACCGCCCCGCGCCGGGTGGCGCGAGCGGCGGCCGAATTACCGATGGGTGAATCGGCCAGGACGCTGCTCGGTACGGGGGCGCCGTGGTTCGAATCGTGGCTCGAGCACACCGACCACAGCGATCCGTTTTGGGACCGGATGCGCTCCCCGGACGCATTGGACCGGGTGCAGGTTCCGGTACTTCTGGTCGGCGGTTGGCAAGACGTCTTTGTGCAACAAACGTTGCAGCAGTATCGGCATCTGCGCGACCGCGGCGTGGACGTCGCGCTGACCATCGGCCCCTGGACTCACTCGCAGCTACTCAGCAAAGGGCTGGCCGTCAGCGCACAAGAGACGTTGGACTGGCTCGACACCCACCTGGGCGGCACGGCCGAGTTGCGCCGGCCCGACGCGGTTCGCGTGTACGTGACCGGCGAGGGCTGGCGCCACCTTTCGGACTGGCCGCCGAAAACCACTGACCATGAGCTCTACCTGCACCCCACCGGCCGCCTCAGCGAGATCGCGCCGCCCGACGCAACGACACCGGCAACGTTCCGCTACGACCCCACCGATCCCACCCCGACCATCGGCGGCCCGCTGTTGTCCTCCAAAGCCGGCTATCGCAACGACAGTCGGCTCGCGTCACGCAATGACGTGCTCACCTTTACCGGCTCCGCGCTGACCCATGATCTGTGGATTCACGGGCACCCGGTGATCGAGTTGACCCACAGCTCGGACAATCCCAACGTCGACGTGTTTGTCCGGATCAGTGAGGTCGACAGCAACGGGCGATCCCGCAACGTCAGTGACGGTTACCAGCGACTGGGCGACGCGCCCGAAACGATCCGCATCGAACTCGATCCGATCGCTCACCGCTTCAAGGCCGGCTCGCGTATTCGCGTCTTGATTGCGGGCAGCTGGTTCCCGCGTTATGCCCGCCACCTGGGCACCGACGAGCCGACCCTGACCGGACGGCAGGTGCAACCGGCCACCCACTCGGTGTACTTCGGCCAGTCGCGGCTGCTGCTGGGTGTCGACCAGTCAGCCAACGACATCACGGACGCGGGCAGCGACGAATCACCCGAATGACGCGTCCGCACGGGATCTGCGATTTTGACGAATTAGCCTGGCAGTCAATGCGATTCGGCCGAGAGAGCCGAAATGGCGGCTCGACGGGCTTGGCCCGGAGATGCGCCGACCGCGGATTGAAATGCGCAGTAGCGCAGTGCAGCACGTCAACGATCAATGAGCGCCCAACGCGGGCGCTAGCATCCCTGAACTCCCCCGCCGCGGCACGGTCGGTCAGCAAAATCTGGAGCCGGCGGTTTCCGCCTCTGCACCTCAATAGCACTGCTTTCCATAGCATTTGGGATATCTGCCCGTCATTGATTGCAGCGTCGCGCGATTTGGCTGGGGTGCAGACCCGCGCTGCCTGTGTGGTTCGCGTCCGCGACCGGCTCTGGGTATGCTCGGCTCCCGTCGAGTTCAAGACCGACTTGCTCACACGGCGCAAGCCGCCGGACCCGTACCGATTGGACGGGGTCAAGCCCACCCATGATGGAACTATTGACGATTTGGTGCGTTACATGATCGAGGTATTGACCAGTTGTTCGCTGGGCGGCGCGGGCGCTGTGGTGCCCACCGCCGCGCGATCCGCCCTCAGCGCAGCCGACTTCGGAGTCGAACGGCCCACCGTGCCGGGCGCACGACGTTCACCTGGGGGTTCGCTCACGTGAAGGCCGACCAGAATGCCCACCGGGCCGATGTGACCCCGGCGTTTCAGACTCGAGCGCGCCGCGGTCGGCTCTTAACCCGATTCTGCACCGTTGTTGCAGCCGGGATGCTGACCGCTTCCGCCGTGGCACCGAGCCAGGCGACCCCGGCAGCGGCCGATCGCTGCGATGGTGGACCAGGTTGGGAGTTCACGTCTGACGAGTTCGACAACTCGTATGGCCGGCACGCCTTCGTCGGCAACGGCTACCTGTCGCAACAAGTGCCGCCGGCGGGCATGGGGTATGCGCAGACCGGTGAGGAGACCGGATTCCCCCTCTTCACACCGCGTTTCGACGGCGCTTTCACCGCGGGCTTGTACTCCGTGGCTCCGACCAAGCAGAGCTCCGTGCCCCGGCGTGCCATCGCGGCGATACCCACGTGGTCGACGTTGGAGGTACAGCAAGGCGCCCACAAGTACTCGCCCGATGTGTCCCCGAACCAGGTGTCGAATTTTCGGCAGACGCTCAACGTCAGGTGCGGGCTACTGCGCACGTCGTTGACGTGGACGACACCAGACGGGCGCGCGACGGACCTGGAGTACCAGGTGCTGGCCGATCGAGCGAACCCGCACGTCGGGGCGGTGCGCCTGAAGATGACGCCGCACTGGAGCGGACCGGCTCAGGTCGTCGACCGCATCGATGGGGCCGGAGCACGGCGGGTACAGCCGACCGGGTCTGGTGCCGACGAAAACACCATTCATGTCGGCTTTTCCACCGACGGGGTGGGTGTGAACGGCGCGGTCGCGTCAACGCTGCAGGCCGGTCCGTCAGCAAAGGTGCGCGAACACCACCACCGCGCCGACGGTCTGACCGCTGAGCATGCCGTCGATTTCCAAGTCGAACCGGGTCACACCTACGAATTCGCAAAGTTCGTGGGCGTGGACACCAGGCGCCGAGATGCCTCGACCGCGGTGCGGTTCTCCCGGGATGCTGCCGAGCGCGGTTGGGGCAATGTGTTCGCGACGCATGCCGAGCAGTGGTCGCGGCTGTGGCGAAGCGACGTCCGAGTTGTCGGGCGTCCACAGCTGCAGGACGCGTTGCGTTCAACGAACTACGCCCTGCTGTCCAGCATCCGTGGGGGTCAGGCCAGCAGCGTCGCGCCGGCCGGGCTGAGCAGTGACAACTACGCCGGGCTGATCTTTTGGGATACCGAGCTGTGGATGTACCCGAATCTGCTGCTCGCGCACCCCGAAATCGCGCGCAACATCATCGATTACCGGGTGACAACGCTGCCGGCAGCGCGCCGTAACGCGCAATCGATCGGCGAGAAGGGCGCTTTCTACCCGTGGACGAGTGCGGACACCGGCGATGTATACGCCGACTGCCACAGCTGGGATCCGCCGCACTGCCTGACCCAAAACCATCTGCAAAGTGACGTCGGGTTTGCCATGTGGCAGTACTACCTGGCCACCGGCGACCGGCAATGGTTACGCCACGACGGCTGGCCGGTCCTGCAGGCGGTCGCCGAGTACTGGGCCGGCCGCGTGCGGGTCAATCGTGACGGGAGCTACTCGGTTGCCAACGTCGCCGGGCCCGACGAGTACAGCAACGGTGTCACCGATGGCGTGTTCACCAACGCGGGCGCCGCCATGGCGCTCACCCGCGCCACCGAAGCGGCGCGGCTGATTGGCGAAACGGCACCCCCGCGATGGGAACAGATCGCCGAACACCTGCGGATTCCGTTCGACCAGAGCCACAAGGTGTTCATGCAGTACGACGGCTACCGAGACAGCACGATCAAGCAGGCCGACTCCGTATTGCTCCAATATCCGTTGGAGTGGCCGATGTCACGTGAAGCCGCGACCAACACCCTCGACTTCTACGCACCGCGCACCGACCCGGACGGTCCTGCCATGACGGATGCCGTGCACGCAATCGACGCGGCCGCCACCGGCGAACCGGGGTGTGCGACCAACACCTACCTGGACCGTTCCGTGCTGCCATACCTCAGAGCGCCATTCGCGCAGCTTTCGGAAACTCGCGATGACAGTGGCAGTGCGCGCACCGGGCCTCCGGCGTTTAGCTTCCTGACCGGCGGCGGCGGATTCACGCAGGTGTTCACCTTCGGCCTGACCGGCCTGCGACTGCGCGCCGACGGCATCGTCGTCGACCCGATGCTGCCGCCGCAGCTCGCCGACGGCGTGGAAGTTGCCAACCTGCATTGGCAGGGCCGCACCTTCGACATCGCCATCGGGCCCCAGACCACACAGGTCAGCCTTCGCGACGGTGAGCCATTCACGGTGCACGCCACGGACGGGGACCATGTGGTGAGCGCGCAAGAGCCGCTGGTCCTCCAGACCCGGCGCCCGGATCTCACACCGACCAGCGATGTCGCTCGGTGCCGACCCGCGACCGCCACATCGGAGGAGCCGGGACGGTACGCCGAGGCTGCGGTCGACGGCAACAACGCGACCAGCTGGGCGCCCAACGGAACCGTGGGCTCCCTCACTGTCGACTTGGGCCAGCCACGGCAGCTCACCAAGATCGCGACGACGTGGACTGATGTTGCGCCGAGCTCCTTGCGCCTGTTCACCTCCGTTGATGGTGAGCATTTCAGCGAAACGGGGACCGAGCTTACGCCGCCGCGGCTAGCCCGCTACGTGAAACTGGAAGTCACCGGGCCAGCGCAGCAACATGTCGGATTGCGTGAATTGGTGGTAACCGATCGGAGTTGACGTTGCGGGTTTCAGGCGCCGGCTAGTCAGCCGACGGCATCACGGACGCGGGCAGCGACCTGCGATAGCAGCGCCTCGTCGTGCACCGGTGCCGCCTTGCTCGGCGCAATCGGCAACCGGACCCAACTGGTGCACCCCCCGAACTCCGGAACGCGGCGCACCCGCACGGGCTCGGCGAGCGGGATCGCCGACACCACCAGCACGGCAAGCTTGTGTTTGGGCCGGAAGTCGAGCCGCTCGGACCGTACCGACTCTGCGGTCCAGATGTGCAGATCCTCGATTTCTCCCAGCCCCTCCGGACGGTTGACGGGCAGTGCGGCAACAACTTTCGCTGCCGCACGGATCAGCAGGTGGTCGTCGGTGCTATCGGCAGCGGCGGCGGTAAGTAGATCCCGGCGCTCGGGTCGAACCCGCTCGGTGTGGCTGTGCGCCACCGTCGGAAACAGCAAAAACTCTTGCGCCGCAACCTCGAATCGCTTCTCACCGATGCCCCCCTTGCGCAGCAGCACCTTCTGGCGCCCGTCCAGTAGCGCGTGCACCGCGGCGCTCCACTCCTTCAGCGCGGGCGTCATGGCGATTGCGAGCCCGCCAACCGCGCCACCACCTCTGGTCGGCGCAACGGCGGAACCGTCTTTGGCGGCTGCCGCCGGGGGGCTAGCCCGGCGAGCAACCGTGTCGTTGTCGCAGTGATTTCGGCGACCGCGGCTTCAAACGCTTCCGCGTTAGCAGCCGAGGGATGGGTGATCCCGCTGACTTTGCGCACATACTGGCGCGCCGCGGCCGCGATTTCCTGGGCAGTGGCCGGCGGCTCCAGCCCGCGCAGTTCGGTGATGTTCCGGCACATACCTCCACGATAGGCACCATGGGTCCGCTCGACCCCGCTACCCGCCAGCAGGAGTGCGTTGCATCACCCGATAGCGGAATCCGTATTTCTGCTCCGCCACGGCGGTATTCCTGCCGGCCGCTGTCAGCGGCATGCCCTGCAGGTATGCGTTCGACTTCGCACTCGCCACCGAGCCGGCCAGGTCGAGCTGCTCATCGGCGGCGGCGTTGGCGAATTCTCGAACCCCAGCACCCCAACTGCTCGGCGTCGACAGGGATCCCGTCAACCGCGCCTTGCCCATTGCCGCCGACACCGGGCGGGTCAGCGTGCCCAAATCCTCCTCGAACTCCGCGGCGGCCCCGCCATGGGCGCCGTGCAGCATCGACCCCCAGTTGTCAACGACAGAGGATCCCGAGCCCCCGGCGCCACTGGCGGTCCCGGGAATGGCTTGCAGCGCTATCGATGTGGAAGACTGCACCATCCCCAAGGCGAAGTAGCTTTGCCCCAACAGCCGGACCACCGTGGTCCTTTCGGCGGGCGTGATGCCGGGCAGGTGCGCTTCGAGCCATTGCGCCAACGCCGCGAGCCGCGGGAGGGCGACGGGTCGCCGGGTCGCCGCCAACAGCGTTGACCCGCCAGCCACCGCGGTTGTGGTGGCGGCTTTTCCCATCGCGGATGCTTGCCACAGCGGTCCAGGCAGGTTGGTCGTCGCGGGCGGCGGCACGAAGGGGGTCAGCCTGGTGGCGGTCGCCGAGGATGCGGCGTAGCCGTACATCGCGACGGCGTCCTGGGCCCACATCTCGGCGTATTGGGCCTCCGTGACCGCGATCGCCGGGGTGTTCTGACCGAAGAAGTTGGTGACGATGAGCGTCGTCAACAAGACCCGGTTAGCCGCGACCACGGGCGGGGGCACGGTCATGACGAATGCCGCCTCATAGGCGGCCGCGGCCGACCGCGCCTGACTGGCGGTCCGTTCGGCCCGGATGGCGCTGGCGCGCAACCATGCCACATACGGGGCGGACGCACCCACCATCGAAGCCGCCGCCGGACCGACCCACGGCCCACTCGTCAGCTCGGAAATCACCGATGTATAGCCGGAGGCCAGCACACCGAGCTCGAAGGCGACCGCATCCCATGCCGCCGCGGCCGCCAGCATGGATCGCGAGCCTGGGCCGAAATACATCAGCGCAGAGTTGATTTCGGGTGGTCGTGCCCCATAGTCGGCATGGGCCATCAGCGCTTTCCCGATTGGATGCGGTCGCCTGAATACAGGAAAGTCTGCATCGGGAACATCGCCATAGGTTGGGTCAGCACTTGTGTCCTGGCTGTCGGGCGGGACCGTTATCACGTTGGTCGCGATCACGTTTCAGCCGGCAAAGGGTGGGCGTACCATCACGGTGGGGCGGACACCGTATCGGGGACCCGAACCGGATGCGCCGAGCCCGGGACCGCCAAGCGGCATGCCCCCCAACAGGTTCCCGGCGCCTCCACCGTCGGGTGCGAACTTGAGCGTCTCGATCGGCATGCGTGCTGGCATGGACTCGAGATCCGGGACGGACTGCGCCCACGACGGCGGCACCGACAACCGCCCCAGCGACGCGGAGTGCCCCAGATGTGCCGATACCTGCCCGCCGCCGTCAATCAGGCCGCCCAGACCGGCTAACCCACTGGCGGCGCCGCCAGTGGCCGCCGCGGTGGTGCCGCTGAGCAATCCCAGGGTCTTGCTCATCTGAATGAAGTTGTTCGCCATCCCAATGCCGAAATAGGGCAAGCCCTCGGTGTTGTAGAAAAAGCCGGCATATGGCTGCAAATCGGTGAGCAGCGCCGAAATCGAGGTGGGGAAAGTCGTTCCGAACAAGATTTGCCACAGCCAACCCAGCGGGGAGTCTGGTGTGGTCGAGGCTGCAAGGGGCGCAACAATGCCATGCAACGCCTTGGGGATCTCCGAAATTAGCCGCGACAGCGTTGTTTGACTGGTGCCGGCCAATGTTGCCGCCGAGTGTGCGACCGCAGCGATCTGCCCGGAACCGGCGCCGGGGCTAACGATCTGCTGCGGCTGCGTGAACGGGGTCAACTCCGTGGCCGACGAGGTGGCCGCGGCGTACTCGTACATGGCCGCGGCGTCTTGAGCCCACATCTGGCCGTACTCGGTTTCCAAGGCGGTAATCACCGCGGTGTTCTGACCGAAGACATTCGATGCGATCAGCTCGGCCAACCGCACCCGATTCGCCGAGATCAGCGGCGGTGGCACCACCGCGCCAAACGCGGTCTCGTAGGCCGCCGCCGAGGCTCTGGCCTGCATCGCCGTGTGCTCGGCCTGTGCGGCGGTGGCCCGCATCCAGACCACATAGGGCGCGACCGCATCTGCCATCGCCACCGACGCCGGGCCCAGCCACCCTTCCTCGACCAGCCCGATGACCAGGGATTCATAGCTGGTCGCCGCCTAATTCAACTCCGCGGCAACGCGGTTCCAGACCGATGCCGCAGCGGTCATCGACGTCGACCCCGGACCCATATACATAAGCGCGGAGGTGACTTCAGGCGGTCTGCGCCCAAAATCCATCTCTTCGTCTCCTCACCTCGGAAGTAGCAGCGGTTACGAGATCTGCGCCGGCTGTGCCGCAGACACCCAAAAAGCGAGCCCGTCAACAGTTTTCCTACAAACCAGTTGCTATATGCAGTAATTGGCCGCTCGCAGGAAACGGTAGCGTCTATTCACGCGAAACCCAAGTGGGTTCAACACTGTTCACCGTTGATACACCACCCAGCCACTCCAAATTCGGCGCCGAGGGCTGCGGCCCCTTCCTGCCAACCAGCCGGATAGGGGTCCTTGCCAGCGCCGACTACGGTGAAATCATGACCAACGAAATCCTGCTGATTGATACTGCTGAGCGGGTGCTCACTTTGACCCTCAACCGCCCGCAATCACGCAATGCTCTATCGGCGGCCCTGCGGGATCAGTTTTTCGCGGCTCTCGCCGCGGCCGAGACCGACGACGACGTCGACGTCATCATCCTCACCGGCACCGATCCGGTGTTCTGCGCCGGACTGGATCTCAAGGAGCTCGGCGGGCAATCAGCACTGCCCGACATCTCGCCGCGCTGGCCGGCCCTCACCAAACCGGTGATCGGAGCCATCAACGGTGCCGCGGTGACGGGCGGACTCGAACTCGCCTTGTACTGCGACATCCTGATCGCCTCCGAGCAGGCACGCTTCGCCGACACTCACGCGCGAGTCGGACTGTTGCCCACCTGGGGCCTCAGCGTGCGGTTGCCCCAGAAGGTGGGCGTGGGCCTGGCCCGGCGCATGAGCCTCACCGGGGACTACCTTTCGGCCACTGACGCGCTGCGCGCGGACCTGGTCACCGAGGTCGTGGAGCACCAGCAACTGCTGCCCGCCGCACGCCAGGTCGCGGCGTCCATCGTTGGCAACAACCAGAACGCGGTCCGAGCCTTACTCGCGTCCTACCATCGCATCGATGATTCTTCGACCGCGCAGGGGCTGTGGCTGGAAGCAACTGCCGCTAGAGAATTCCGGACCAGCGGCGACGATATCGCGGCCAACCGCGAGGCTGTCCTCAATCGCGGACGTTCCCAAGTGCGGTAGCGATCACACCGCGCTTGCCTGAACGCAGAACTGCAGGGATCCTTGCCAGATGACCGATCCCCATGACGTCGTCGTCATCGGTAGCGGTCCAGCCGGATTGAGCAGTGCGTTAACGCTCGCCCGAGCCCGAAGATCCGTCCTGGTCATCGATGGCGGGCAACCGCGCAATGCGCGGTCAGCCGGGGTCCATGATTTCTTGACCCGCGACGGTTGTGCCCCCGCGGATCTCATTTCCGCCGGTCATGCCGAAATTGCGGGTTATGGCGGCCAACTCCGCCAGGGCCAGGTCATGGCGGCACACCGCAACGGATCGATGTTCGAGGTTTCCATCACCGACGGCAGCACGATTCGCGCACGCAAGCTGCTTATCGCTTCGGGGCTGGTGGACCATTTGCCCGACATCACCGGCCTGGCCGAGCTACGGGGCACCGATGTGCCGTATTGCCCGTACTGCCACGGGTGGGAGGTGCGAGACCAGCCGATCGGCGTCCTGGCAACCGGGCCCGAATCCGTCCATCAGGCCCTCATGTTCCGACAGTGGAGTCCGCGGATCACGCTCTTTCTCAACGACGCAGTCGATCCGAGCGAACCCGAGCGAGCCCGGCTGCACGCCCGCCAGATCGAAGTCATAACCTCGCCGGTCACCGAGGTTGTCAGCAACGACGGGCGACTAGAGGCCGTCGCGCTCGCCGACGGCAACCGCGTCGCGCTGGCAGCGCTCGCGCTGTTGCCGCGGATGGTCGCCAACACCGATTTCCTAGACCCGCTGGGGCTTCGCTTGGTGACCCACCCGTCGGGTTTCGGCGAGAATCTGCAGACCGATGGCAGCGGCCGTACCTCGTTGCCCGGCGTCTACGCCGCCGGCAACGCGGCCGACATTTCGGCTCACGTGGTCAACTCGGCGTCTTCTGGCCTGCTCGCCGCTATGGCCATCAACGCCGACCTGGTCGACGAGGACACCGAGCAAGCACTTCTGGGGGTTGCTGACCGATGACATCGGGTCCGCGATGGCACCGGTACTGCTCAACGGATGCGCGACTCGGTTCGACTATCGAAGAAGCACACTTCCTGCGGATTCGGCGCGATCGACAACGAATCCCCCGCACCGACGGTGGTGTGTCGGTCGGACCGGATCACGATCCGCCGGGTCCGTGACGACCACCCGTCCTGGGCGACGGGGGTTGCGTAGATGAACGATTCGAAGCCCAATTCCTCGACCTGTTCGACGCGAACACCCAATGATGCGGCGGCATCGCCTCCTACCACATCCCAGGACTCCGGCCGGACGCCAATCAGCACCCGGTCGGCGGCGCCGCGTGGAACCGGTATCACCAGACCGGACAGTCGCGCCACCCCATCGGCGACCGGAGCCTCGATGAGGTTCATCGCCGGCGCCCCGATGAAAGTGGCGACGAAAGTGTTCACCGGGTTGTCATACAATTCCCGGGGCGTATCAACCTGTTGCAGCACACCGTCTTTGAGTACGGCGACCCGATGGCCCATTGTCATGGCCTCCACCTGGTCGTGTGTGACGTACACGGTGGTGGTGCCCAGCTGACGTTGCAGCCCCGAGATGTGCGATCTGGTGCTCACTCTCAGCTTGGCATCCAAATTCGACAACGGTTCGTCCATGCAAAAGACCCGCGGCCGGCGCACGATGGCTCGTCCCATCGCCACCCGCTGGCGCTGTCCACCCGAAAGCTTCGACGGCTTACGATCCAGCAGCTCGGTCAGTTCCAGCATGCTGGCAACTTCGAGAACTCGTTGCCGAGTGTCCGCGCGCGACATGCCGGCATTGCGCAACGCAAATCCCATGTTCTGCGCCACCGTCATATTCGGGTAAAGCGCGTAGTTCTGGGATACCATCGCGACATCGCGAGCCCGCGGCGGAAGGTCGGTGACATCCGTATCGCCGATAGTAATACGACCGCTCTCAACGGATTCCAGTCCGGCCAGCACCCGCAGTATGGTGGATTTGCCGCAACCGGAAGGGCCGACCAGCACCAGAAACTCGCCGTCGGCGATCTCGAGGTCCAGGTTGTTCACAGCGGGCGCACCACTGCCTGGATACCGATAGGTGACCCCGGAGTACTGCACTTTAGCCACGCTGGCGATGCTTTCGCACGATCTGTCGGTCCAGAATGATCTGCAGCTGCCTTTCAATACTCGCGAATGTCTTTGCCACGTTTGTTCCCCGCAACCCGATGGACTCGAGCCCGGCGGAGATGATTCGATCGGCACCGGGCAGGAAGACCCACGCGTAGTCCTGCGGGCGGGTGTGGGGAAGCTGGTTGATCGCAACTCTGGCGCGCGGATGATCCGCCAAATACTTCTGTTCGCTGGGGACATCGGCTGCCGACTTTCGCACCGCCAGATATCCGGTGCGCTGACTGAAATAGGCGGTATTGACCGGGTTGGTGATGTACTCGATGAACCTGAGTGCGTTGCGCTTGCGTTCGTCGGAGAGCTTGGTGGGAATCGCCAGGCCCGCCCCACCTGTCGGGCATCCGGGGGCTCCGCCCGGGCCGGTAGGCAGGGCTCCGGCGTTGTTGATTAGCAGGCTTGTGAGCTGGGTTGATGATCTTTGGTGCCGCGCTATTGGGGCCGGAGTGTAGGCACGGGCTATCTGGAGAACGATCGAGTTGGTTACTGTTCGTCGTTGGTCTGGAGTTGCCCGTGCCTACCGTTTCAGTATTGCCTGTGTCGTCGGTTCCAGAGGTGTTCGACCGCTGGAGTCCTGGTGAGCGCAGCGAGCTCATCGGATCGGAGTTTTTCGATGTGTTGGCCTCGGTGCCAGACCCGAGGGGCCCACGCGGTCGGAGGTATTCGCTGATGGCTTTGTTGGCGATCGCGGTTCTGGCCACTGCCGCGGGGATGCGCGGCTATGCTGGTTTTGCCACATGGGCGGCCACCGCTCCCGATGATGTGTTGGCCCAATTAGGGGTCCGGTTCCGGCGGCCCAGTGAGAAGACCTTCCGCGCTGTTTTGTCTCGGCTAGACCCCGCCGACCTCAACGCCAGGATGGGCAGTTACTTCACTGCACACGTGGCCAGCAGCGACCCCAGTGGATTGGTGCCGATCGCGTTGGACGGCAAGATGCTGCGTGGTGCTTTACGCGCCAAAGCGACAGCCACGCATCTCGTGTCGGTGTTCGCCCACCGTGCCCGATTGGTGCTCGGTCAACTCGCTGTCGCCGAGAAAAGCAATGAAATTCCCTGCGTACGTGCCCTGCTCACGCTGCTGCCGGGTAGCTTGCGGTGGCTGGTCACCGTGGATGCGATGCATGCCCAGGTCGTCACCGCGAAGTTGATCTGCGCCACCTTGAAGTCGCACTACCTGATGATCGTCAAGTCCAACCAAGCCAAAATACTTGCGCGTATCACCGCGCTGCCCTGGGCCGAGGTGCCCGCAGCCGCTACCGACGACTCCCGCGGCCACGGCCGTGTCGAGACCCGCACCCTGCAAATCATCACCGCTGCACGAGGAATCGGCTTCCCCTACGCAAAACAAATCATCCGGATCACTCGTGAACGCTTGATCACCGCCACCGACCAGCGCAGCGTGGAGGTGGTCTATGCCATCTGCAGCCTGCCGTTCGAGCACGCCCGCCCTACCGCGATCATGACCTGGATGCGTCAACACTGGGGAATCGAGAACAGCCTGCACTGGATACGCGACGTCACCTTCGACGAAGACCGTCAAAGGGCACATACCGGAAACGGCGCACAGGTCCTAGCAACGCTACGCAACACCGCGATCAATCTGCACCGCCTCAACGGCGCCGACAACATCGCCGAAGCCTGCCGGATCACCGCTTTGACCGCCAACCGCCGCCTAGACCTCCTCAATCCACAATTCCCCAGCTCACAAGCCTGCTAATCAACAACGCCGGAGCCCTGGGCCGGTAGGCACGGGCGCCGCACCAAAGTCGAATTTGGCCATCTGGGTAATGCCGGTCAGCGAGCCGGTCGAGGCGACCGCGGAGGCCATGATTCCGGTGGCGAATTCGTTGGCGATGTTGTTGGCGACCGCCGCATAACGCTTGGTATGGATGCTGTCCCGGTAAAAGTTGCCGGCCGCGATGGTGTCGGGGTCGGTGAATCGCAGCGTCCACAGATCCGAGTAAGAATTATCGAAGGTCCAGTTCACTCCTTGGAACGTCCACGAGATCAATTCGGCATTGGCCCAGCCGTGGGCCCACTGCCGTTCATCGACGACGCGTTGTAGCCGCGGGCCCCAGTCATCGAATTCTTGCCAACTGTTCGGCCCGCGATCGGGCAATCCGGCCCGCTGCCATACCGCCTTGTTGTAGTAGAACAGCGGCGTCGAGCGCGCATAGGGCAACGCGTAATGCCGTCCGTTGAACTCGTAGTCGGCCAGCAGTGTGTCCACATAATCAGAGGTGTCCACACCGATCTGGCGAAATAGTTTATCGAGGGGGGGTAATCACGCCGCTCAAAGCAAAGTGAAACCACCAGATATCGTCCAGCACAACCACATCGGGCACGTCATCGCCGATAAGTGCGGCGTTGAACTTCTCCGCCACTTCGTCGTAGTCCATGCCGGCATCGACTTGACCGACAAGCCGGGGAACTGCTGCTGAAAACGGTCGATCAGAACCTTCTCCACGCCGGATGATTGACCCGGATGATTGGACCAGAACGAGATCGGTCCGGGCCCCGACTTGATCGAGACGTTGTTGGTGATCCCGGCGCATCCGGCCGTCACACCGGCCGCGGCAGCACTTGCCAGCGACAGAAACCGTCTGCGATGCATGGAGTTCATGGCCCACTACCCCTTAACCGCACCCGAGGTGAGGCCCTTGATCATGCGCCGCTGCAATCCGATGAAGATGACCAGGATCGGCAACATCGCCAACAGTGTCACTGCCATCACCGGACCCCAGTTCGTCACGCCCTCGGCCTGCTGAAGGAAAGTCAGCCCCACTGGCAGCGGCGCCACCGATTCGTCGTCGGACATCAGAAATGGCCACAGGTATTCATTCCATTCGTTGACGACTGTAATGATGCCGAAGGCCACCATGGTGGGACTGGACATCGGCAACACCACTCGAAGTAGCAGTTGCCACCAACGCGCCCCGTCCATCCGCGCGGCCTCGATGACCTCGCTGGGCAGCGACAAAAAGTGATTGCGCATCAGGAAGGTTCCGAATGCGACTCCGGCAAGGGGCAAGATGATGCCGGGAAACGTGTTGCGCAGCCCCAGCTGAGCGATCAGCGCGTAGTTGGAGATGACGGTGATCTGGTTGGGCACCATCAGCGCGGCAATGATCAACAAGAACACCGGGGTTTTGCCCGGGAACTGGACAAACACCAAGCCGAATGCGCTGAACACACCGAGGGCGAACTTCACCACAGCCAGCACCGAGGTGATAATCACCGAGTTACGCAGGAAGGTCCAAAACGGGATCTGCCGGGTGGCCGTCCAATAGTTCTGCGGATACCAGTGCGGCGGCCACCAGTTGGTCGGTTGTGAGTAGATGTCCGCCTGTTCCTTGAACGAGGTGAAGAACACGAACAGTAGCGGCCCGGCCACCACAGCCATCACCAACAACATGGCGACATAGCCGAGCACACGAACGATGGCCCTCGAGCCGCGCGGGCGCAAGGACATCACTGCTGCTGCCCTCTATCCATGACTCGCACCTGGTAGTAGGTGACGACCAACAGGAAAAGAAAACACCATCGTTGCGATGGTGGCGCCGTAGCCGGCGCGGAAGTTTCGGAAGGTCTCCAGATACACCTGGTACACCATCGTTGTGGTCCCGGTTCCTTCCGGTCCGCCGCGGGTCATGACGTTGATTACATCGAACACCTGCAGCGAGTTGATCAGCACCGTAATCGACAGGAAGAAGGTGGTTGGCCGCAACTGCGGCAGCAGTACCCGCCGAAAGCTCGTCCACCGGCTCGCGCCGTCGATTTCTGCGGCCTCCAATAGATCTCGACGCACGCCCTGCAACGCCGCCAGATAGATCACGCAGGTGTATCCGAGGTTCTTCCACACATAGGTGACCGTCACCATGGACAACGCCCAGGGCGTGTCCTGGTAGAAGTCGGGAGCGTTGACCCCGACCCGGTGCAACAAGTCTTGCACCAGACCGAAATGTGGATCGAACACGAACTGGGCTGCCAGACCGACGGCCGCACCCGAGATCACAAACGGTGCGAAGACCGTTGAGCGCACCAGGTTTCGCCCGCGCAACGGTTGGTCGAGCAGCATCGCCAGCAGCAGTCCCAGCACCATCGATCCGGCCACCGCTGCGGTGGTGAAAATCGCCGTGTTGGCCACGATCTGGCGGGTGTCCGGACGACTGAACCACTCGATGTAGTTGGAGAATCCGACGAATTCCGCGGTGGGGTCGGAGATATTCCAGTCAAAGAACGACAACCTGATATTGCCGACCAATGGGCGGTAGACGAACAGCAACAACAATGCCAGGTTGGGGCCCACCAAAGCGACGAATAGCGCGTAATCCCGCCACAACCGGTTCCGCCGTGGCCGCGTCGTCGTCACCGGCGCAGTGTATCGGCGGTTGCTGGGGAGTTCTCGTCAAGATCCAAGATCGGCGCCGGGCGAGTCAAGCCGTCCCCGTCAAGGCCCACCGGCCACTCATCGCCCGCCATCCGACGAATATCAGCCGCAGCACGATGAAGGTGGCAAGGCCCGACCAGATGCCCGCCAGCCCCCAGCCGTACACCAACGACAGCCAGGTGAGCGGCAAGAACCCCGCCAGCGCGCTGACCACGGTCGCGGTACGCATGAAGGCGGCGTCACCAGCACCCAACAACACCCCGTCGAGTGCGAAAACGATTCCGGCAAAAGGTAACTGCGCAACAAGGAACCACCACGGCACGGTGATCGCCGCGAGCACCGCCGCATCGTCGGTGAACAGCGCGGGCAGCACCGGGGCCCCCAGCGCCAAAGCCGCCGCCAACATGCCCGCGGCAAGCAGCGAAAACACTGTCACCCGCCATGCCACCCACTTCGCGTGTGCGGCGTCCCCGGCCCCGAGTGCCGCCCCCACCAGCGATTGGGCCGCAATGGCCAGTGAATCGAGAACCAGGGCGAAAAAGCCCCACAGCTGCAGCACCACCTGGTGTGCAGCCAGAGCGGCAGCGCCAAACCTGGCAGCCACCGCCGCGGCCGAGATAAAACACGCCTGGAACGCCATCGTCCGCACGATCAGATCGCGAGCCAGCACCAATTGCTCCCGCAGTATGTGGCGGTCGGGTCGCAACGACACCCGCTCGGCGAGCAGCGCGCCCCCGAACAGCAACGCCGCCAGCCACTGCCCCACCAGATTGGCCACCGCCGAGCCGGCCAGTTCCATTCGCGGCAAGCCCAGCCAGCCGTACACCAGCAGCGGACACAGCAGTGCCGACAACCCAAAACCGGCAACCACGTAGCGCAGCGGCCGAACGGTGTCCTGCACGCCCCGCATCCAGCCGTTTCCCGCGAGCGAGATGAGGATCGCCGGCGTGCCCAAAATGGCGATCCGCAGCCAGGGCAGCGCCGCCCCCGCGATATCGCCGCTACCCGCGCGGGCCCCGGCGATCACCGAGACCAGGGGCACCGCGGCGATCTGCACCACAAGGATGGTCAACAGCCCGAGCGTCACCGCCAACCAGGTCGCCTGCACGCCTTCGGCGACCGCCGCCACCCGGTCGCCCGTCCCGTAGTGGCGCGCCGAACGCGCCGTCGTGCCGTAGGACAGAAACGTCGCCTGAGAACCGACCAGGCCCAGAACCAGACTGCCGATGGCCAGACCCGCCAGGGCCAAAGCCCCAAGCCGACCTATCACTGCGGTATCGAACAACAGATACAGCGGCTCGGCGGCCAGCACACCCAGCGCGGGCAACGCCAGCGCTGCGATCTTGCGGCCGCCGGCGTCGGGCCGCCCGGCGTCGGGCCCCATTTCCCGCAAAGAGGGTCAGCCCAGCGCTGCGAGCAGCGACGCCACGACGTCATCGATCCAGCCGGTGGTCGAATACCCCGCCGCCAGCAGGTGGCCCCCGCCACCGAACGCTGAGGCGACCACGCTCAAATCGATGTCCTTCTTGGCCCGCATCGACACCGACCACTGCCGGGGGTCGACCTCTTTGAAAACGACCGCGACCTCGGCCTGCCGGGTGGTGCGCACGATGTCGACGATGCTCTCCACCTCTTCGGCGCGCGCCCGCACAAACTCCTGGTGCTCGACGACCGCGTAGACCAATCCCCGACCGGCTACCGCCTCGGGCAGCAGCTGCGCCGAGCCGAGCACCCGGGAGAGCATCGGCAACCACATGAACGGGTGGGTATCCATCAGCGATCGGCTGATCGCGGCGTTGTCCACGCCGATGTCCACCAGCCGGGCCGCCAGCCGCAGGCCGCGCGGACTCGCCCACCTAAACGACCCGGTGTCGGTGGTGAGACCGGCATAGATGCAGTGCGCGACGTCCAGATCGATCGGCTTGCCCCACGCATCGAGAATCTCGGCCACCATCATGGTGGTCGAGTCGGCCGAGCAATCGATGAAGTTGGCCGTGCCGAACTCGGCGTTGGACGCGTGGTGATCGATGACCAGCACGCTGCGGCCCGGATCGGCCAGGTCACTGAGCCCACCGAGACGCTTGATGCTGGGGACGTCGACGGTCACCACCAAGTCGACGTCGCGGCGCATCTCGTCGGCATCGACAAGCAGGGCGCAACCGGGCAGCGACGCCAGCGACTCAGGCAGCGTGGCGGGGGCGGCGAAACTCACCTCGACCTGCTTGCCGCACCCGTCCAACACCAACGCCAGGGCCAGCCCCGCGCCGATCGTGTCGGCGTCGGGGTGGACATGGGCGATTACCGCAATGCTGTCGGCGGCCGAAAGCAGCTCGGCCGCGCCGACGGCGTCGACGCGCACCCCCGGACATCGCATCTGCTCAATCTTCGGCTTGGTAGTCGTCACCGGTGTTCTCAGCCTCGAGCCCGTCGCTAGTTCGAATGACCAGTCCCCCGGCATCCGACGGTTCGTCGGCCGATCCCCTGTCGCGGTAGGGATCGGCCTCCCCCGCCGGCTTGGCACCGACTCGCACCCGCGCCAGATCTGCGTCGGCGGCGCGGGCACGGGCCAACAACTCGTCCATCCGATGCACGGTGTCGGACGTGACGTCCCGGGTGAACGTCAGGGTCGGGGTGAAGCGCACGCCAGTGCCGGCTCCGACCTTGGTGCGCAGCACCCCCTTGGCCCGTTCCAGTGCCGCCGCGGCGGCCGCGTAGTCCGGCTCATCGTCCAACGTCGGCCCCATCACGGTGTAGTACACCGTCGCATCGTGCAGATCGGCCGTCACCTTGGCGGCGGTGATGGTCACCCCGACCAGCCCCGGATCCTTGATCTCGTACTCGATCGCCGACGCGACGATCGTGGTGATCCGTTTGGCCAGCCGGCGCGCTCGCGCCGGGTCAGCCATGCTCGCGCCCCATCAGGAGCGGTCTTTCTGGACCAGCTCGTAGGACTCGATGAAGTCGCCCTCTTTGAGGTCGGAGTAGCCCAGCGTCATACCGCACTCGAATCCCTCGCGGACCTCGGTCACGTCGTCCTTCTCCCGACGCAACGAGTGAATCGAGAGGTTCTCGACGACCACGATGTTGTCTCGCAACAACCGGGCCTTCGCGTTGCGGCGAACCACACCGGAGCTGATCATGCAGCCCGCGATGAGGCCGACCTTCGAGGACCGGAACAGCGCCCGGATCTCTGCGCGCCCGAGCTCGACCTCTTCGTAGATCGGCTTCAGCATGCCGCGCAGGGCCTTCTCGATCTCATCGATCGCCTGGTAGATGACCGAGTAGTAGCGAATCTCCACACCTTCGCGGTTGGCCAGCTCGGTGGCCTTGCCCTCGGCACGCACGTTGAAACCGATGATGATCGCATCCGAAGCCGACGCCAGGTTGACGTTGGTCTCGGTGATGCCACCGACACCGCGGTCGATGACACGCAGGGCCACCTCGTCGTCGACCTCGATACCCATCAGGGCCTCTTCCAGCGCCTCGACAGTACCGGCGTTGTCGCCCTTGAGGATCAGGTTGAGCTGGCTGGTTTCCTTCAGCGCCGAATCCAGATCTTCCAGGCTGATCCGCTTGCGACTGCGCGCCGCCAACGCGTTGCGCTTGCGAGCGCTGCGCCGGTCGGCGATTTGGCGGGCGATCCGGTCCTCGTCCACGACCAGGAAGTTGTCACCGGCACCGGGGACCGAGGTGAAGCCGATCACCTGGACCGGACGCGACGGTAGCGCCTCTTCCACGTCCTCGCCGTGCTCGTCGACCATCCGGCGCACGCGGCCGTAGGCGTCGCCGGCCACCACCGAGTCGCCGACCCGCAGCGTGCCGCGTTGCACCAGCACGGTGGCCACCGGGCCACGACCACGGTCCAGGTGCGCTTCGATCGCCACACCCTGGGCCTCCATGTCGGGGTTGGCCCGCAGATCCAGGGCCGCGTCGGCGGTAAGCAGCACCGCCTCCTCGAGCGCCTCGATGTTGGTGCCTTGCTTGGCCGAGATGTCGACAAACATCGTGTCGCCACCGAAATCCTCAGCGACCAAACCGTATTCGGTGAGCTGACCGCGGATCTTGGCCGGGTCGGCGCCCTCCTTGTCGATCTTGTTGACCGCCACCACGATCGGCACGTCTGCGGCCTGCGCGTGGTTGATGGCCTCAACCGTCTGCGGCATCACACCGTCGTCGGCGGCGACCACCAGGATGGCGATGTCGGTGGCCTTGGCACCGCGGGCACGCATGGCGGTGAACGCCTCGTGACCGGGAGTGTCAATGAAGGTGATCAACCGCTCGGTGCCATCGTGGTCCACGCTGACCTGGTAGGCACCGATGTGCTGGGTGATGCCACCGGCCTCGCCCTCGCGGACGTTGGCCTTACGGATGGTGTCCAGCAGTCGGGTCTTGCCGTGGTCGACGTGACCCATCACCGTGACTACCGGCGGTCGGGTCTGCAACTCGGACTCGTCGCCGGAGTCTTCGCCGTAGGTCAGATCGAAGGATTCCAGCAGCTCGCGGTCCTCGTCCTCGGGACTGACCACCTGGACGTTGTAGTTCATCTCGCTGCCGAGCAGCTCGAGGGTCTCGTCGCCGACCGACTGGGTGGCCGTGACCATCTCGCCGAGGTTGAACAGCGCCTGGACCAGTGCCGCCGGGTTGGCGTTGATCTTGTCCGCGAAGTCGGAGAGCGATGCTCCGCGCGCCAGCCGGATGGTTTCACCGTTGCCGTGCGGCAGCCGCACACCGCCGACGACCGGCGCCTGCATGTTCTCGTACTCGGCGCGTTTGGCCCGCTTGGACTTACGGCCGCGCCGGGGCGCGCCGCCGGGACGGCCGAAAGCACCGGCCGCACCGCCGCGCTGGCCGGGACGGCCGCCACCACCACCACCGGGACGGCCGCGGAAGCCGCCTCCAGGTGCGGCGCCAACGCCGCCGCCTCCGCCGCGGTAGTTACCGCCGCCACCATCTGACCGGCCGCCACCTGGCCCACCAGGACGACCACCACCGGGCCGCGGCGCGCCGGTACGCGGTGGGCGAGGCCCACCGGAAGCGCCGCCGGGACGCGGAGGCATGT
Organism: Mycobacterium ulcerans subsp. shinshuense; assembly: GCF_002355775.1. Classification (NCBI taxonomy): domain Bacteria; kingdom Bacillati; phylum Actinomycetota; class Actinomycetes; order Mycobacteriales; family Mycobacteriaceae; genus Mycobacterium; species Mycobacterium ulcerans. The sequence goes on from NZ_AP017624.1 coordinate 3,773,500, forward strand.
TGCCGGAAGAAGCGCCGCCGGGGCGAGGCGCCCCTGGGCGCGGCGCCCCGGGACGCGGCGCCTGCGGGCGCGGAATGGGCCGATCAACCGGCTGCGCCGAGGAGAACGGGTTGTTGCCGACGCGGGGAGTACGAACTCCCGGCTTGGGCACCGGCCCCGGCCGTGCACCCGGAGCCATGCCCGGGTGAGGCGCTTGCGGAGCGGCCGGCTTGCCCGGTGTCGGCGCAGGCCGTTGCCCGGGAAGCGGCGCCTTCGGCGGCGCGGGCGCTGCCGAAGCAGCGGGGGCCGCCGGCGTCGCGGCCGGCGGTGCCACACCGGAGTCCGCGGGTTGCGCGGGCGCAGGCGCAGGCGCCGGCGCGGGGGCGGGAACGGGCGCCGGAGCACCGTTGCCTACCGCCTTGTCCAGAGCGGCGTCCAGAGACCTGTCCGGAGCCTTGGCCGCGGGGCTGGCACCCGGCACCTTCTGCGGGGCCTTGGCCACACCTTTGGCGGCACCCGTGTCGGAGCCTTTCGCCGGCGCCGACTTACCGCCACCGAACGATTCACGCAGCCTGCGGGCCACGGGAGCTTCCACCGTCGACGAGGCCGACTTGACGAATTCGCCCTGTTCACTCAGCCGGGCGAGCACTTCTTTGCTGGTTACACCGAGTTCCTTAGCCAACTCGTGTACGCGGGCCTTACCTGCCACTACATCTCCTGTCCATGAGGCGACAGTCGTGGGCCGCGCCTCGGGGTTTAGCTATGACACATTGTCATCGGGACTTCACGGTGTGCTCATGTTCTTTGCTACCTGTTCTGTTGCTCGGCGGACCGGGCACATCCAAACCACCGATGTGCTCGACCACCGCGGATATATCCGGTGACCCGGTGATGCGCAGCGCTCTGGTGAAAGCCCGTCGCCGAATCGCTTGTTGTACGCACTGCGGCACCGGATGCAACCACGCACCCCGTCCCGGCAGCCCCCTAGCTGTGTCAACGATCACGGCATAGTTGCCGTTCCCGGTCGACTCAGCCACCACTCGAAGCAGTTCGACGGCCAACTCTCGCTTTCGGCACCCGACACACGTCCGCACCGGTCCGCAGGGGATATCCGGACGCCCGTGCGCCATGGCCGAAGGCTTGCGCTGGATCACGGCTCAGTCTAGCGTCACCGAACCGATTGCCCGAACCGCCCGTGGACCCGTTGTCCGGGCCGGCGCCCAAACCGGGGCATGTCCCCTAGTGGTCGTGCGCCAAGCCGCGGCTGGCGCCCCGTTCCGGGTGCTCCGCCGACTGCTCCGGCGAATCGCCGCGGATGTCGATCCGCCAGCCGGTAAGCCTGGCCGCCAACCGCGCGTTCTGGCCTTCCTTGCCGATGGCCAGGGACAGCTGGAAGTCCGGCACCACGACGCGAGCCGCCCGTGCGGTCTGATCGATCACCGACACCGAAACAACCTTCGCCGGGGACAGCGCGTTGGCGACGAACCCCGCCGGGTCCTCGTCATAGTCGATGATGTCGATCTTTTCTCCGGAAAGTTCGCTCATCACGTTGCGGACGCGTTGACCCATCGGTCCGATGCAGGCGCCCTTGGCGTTCAGCCCCGGAACGTTGGACCGAACCGCAATCTTGGACCGATGTCCGGCCTCGCGGGCGACCGCCACGATCTCCACCGAACCATCCGCAATCTCGGGCACTTCCAGGGAGAACAGCTTGCGCACCAGATTGGGGTGGGTACGAGACAGCGTGATCAGCGGCTCGCGAGAACCGCGGCTAACGCCCACGACGTAGCAGCGCAGCCGATTGCCATGCTCGTAGCTCTCGCCAGGAACCTGTTCGGCAGAGGGAATCACGCCTTCGGAGGCCTTGGTCTCGCTTCCCATCCGAACCACGACCAGCCCACGAGCGTTGGCTCGGCTGTCACGCTGGATCACACCCGCGACGATCTCGCCCTCACGGGTAGAGAACTCCCCGTAAGTGCGCTCATTTTCCGCGTCCCGGAACCGCTGCAACATGACTTGGCGTGCGGTTGTCGCGGCGATGCGGCCAAAACCCTCGGGCGTGTCATCCCATTCGCTGATCACATTGCCGTCGTCATCGGTCTCGCGGGCCATCACGCGCACGACGCCGGTCTTGCGGTCGATCTCGATGCGCGCGTCGGTCTGATGGCCTTGGGTGTGTCTATAGGCGGTCAGCAGCGCCGATTTGATCGTCTCGAGCAGCTCATTGACCGAGATGCCCCGATCGACCTCGATCGCATGCAGTGCCGCCATGTCGATGTTCATGCCTCGACCTCCGTCCCAGCGGCCCTACCTGTAGTCGCGAGTTCTAATTCAGCTGGATTCGGCGGCGAAAACTCGACCTGCACAACCGCTTTCTCCACCTCGGCAAGTGGGATCTCGCGGACTTTCCACTCCCGCCCGGCCCGAACCACCAGATCCAGCGAACCGCTTTGCAGCGCGCCGATGCGGCCAGTCAGCTGCGATCCGTCCGCCAGGGTCAGTTCGACCTTGCGGCCACGAGCACGGCGGAAATGCTTCTCGCTGGTCAGCGGGCGATCGATACCGGGCGAACTGACTTCAAGCACGTAGCTGTCGCCGATGTTGTCCAGGCTGTCGAGCAAGCTCGACGCGGAGCGCGACAGCACGGCGATAGTGTCCAGGTCCAGGGTGGTGTCACCATCAGCGACAACCGTGATCCGCGGTGGACGAGCGCGGTAATCGATGACCACATCCTCGATCTCGTAGCCGGCGCGCGCGAACTCTCCACCGAGTAGCTCGATCACCTGCGTCTGCGAAGGTAGCCCGGTGGTCACGGCGAGCTCCTCATCTTGAGTTGTCCGGTCATCTGGCGGATGGCGCCGCCAGGGGCGGTACCAGCGTCGCACCGGCACCAAAAAGCCGACGATTCACCGGAACCAGCTACCAACGATACGCCAGGAATCCGCGTCGGCGCGCCGATCCCGCCGTCAAGCTCCGAGCTAATCGTCCCTGATCGTGCCCCGCTTGATCTCAATGGCAGGATGTTGCTGTGTCCCGAGCAGTAACCGTCCTCAACAGGCGGGGTGTGCTCGCCGGCGGTGCCGCTCTCGCTGCACTCGGGGTGGTCGTTTCCGCCTGCGGCGAGTCCCCGCCCAAGCCGCCAGCCGTCGAAGAGCTGCTGGCGCCTTTGGAGCAGGCCCGCCATGACAGTGCGCTGGCCTCGGCCGCCGCCGGGGCGATCGGCAATCCACCACAGATCGCCGCCGCCCTGACTGTGGTCGCCAACCAACGGGCCGCCCATGCGCGCGCGCTGGCCACCGAGATCGCCCGCGCGGCCGGCAAGCTGGTATCGGCGACCAGCGAAACGAGCAGTTCGAGTCCCAGCCCCAGCGCCACCGAGCCGCAGGCGCCGCCACCGCCGCCCCCGCCCCTGTCCGACGTGGTCGACTCACTGCGCCAGTCCGCCGAGGACGCCAATCGCCTGGTCACCACGACGGAGGGCTACCGTGCCGGGCTGCTCGCCTCGATCGCCGCATCCTGCACCGCGTCCTGCCAGGTCGCGCTGCTGCCCGGAGGGCCATCGATATGACCTCTTCCGAACCCAGCTTCGGCGCCAACCCGAAGCGCTCCCCCGCCGACAAAGACGGCGACACCGCGGCGCTCTGCGATGCGCTCGCCGTCGAGCACGCGACCATCTATGGCTACGGCATCGTGTCAGCGCTATCGCCCCCGAGCGTCAACGACCTGGTGGTGGAGGCGCTCAACCAACACCGCCAACGCCGTGATGACGTGATCGCCATGCTGACCTCCCGCAAGGTCACCGCACCGGTCGCCGCCGCCGCGTACCAGCTGCCGAACGTGGTGAGCAGTGCCGCCGACGCCGCGCGGCTGGCCGCCCGGATGGAGAACGACGGTGCAACGGCCTGGCGCGCGGTCGTCGAATACGCCGACACCGCCGGTGATCGGGCATTCGCCAGCACAGCGCTGACCCAGAGCGCGGTGATGGCCGCCCGCTGGAGCAAGGTGCTGGGCGCCTGGCCGATCACCACCGCCTTTCCGGGCGGGGGCGAGTAGCCAGGCGTTGGGTTAGCCCGAAATGGCCGCCGCGATGTCGGTGGCCAGCGAATCTCCAACCGTCAACTCGCGGGTCTGCCCACCGAAGCGGTCGCGCAGCTCCACCACGCCGTCCGCCCAACCACGCCCGACGACGACCACCCAGGGCATTCCCAGCAGCTCAGCGTCATTGAACTTGACTCCCGGCGACGCCTGCCGGTCATCGAGGAGCACCTCGACGCCGAGGCCATCCAGTTCGCCGGCCAGCCCGATGGCCCCAGCCCGCGCCTCGGCGTCCTTGTTGGCGATCACCAGATGAACACCGAACGGCGCGATCTCCGCCGGCCAGCGCAAGCCCAGGTTGTCGTGATGCTGTTCGGCGATGACCGCAACCAGCCGCGATACACCGATGCCGTAGGAGCCCATGGTCAGCCGCACGGGCTTACCGTCCTCACCGAGCACATCGGCGGTGAAGGCGTCGGTGTATTTGCGGCCGAGCTGGAAGATGTGACCGATCTCGATTCCGCGGGCCATGACCAACTGACCGGCGCCGTCCGGGGCGGGATCTCCCTCGCGCACCTCGGCGGCCTCGATGGTGCCGTCGGCGGTGAAGTCGCGGCCGGCGACCAGGCCGACCACGTGGCGACCAGGTTCGTCGGCCCCGGTGATCCAGCTGGTGCCGTCGACCACCCTCGGGTCGAGAAGATAGCGAACGTCGTTGCTTCGTAGCGCCTTCGGACCGATGTAGCCCTTGACCAGGAACGGGTATTTGCCGAAATCGTCGTCATCGAGGAAGACGTACTCGGCCGGGTCCAGCGCCGCGGCCAGCCGCTTCTCGTCGATCTCGCGATCGCCCGGCACGCCGATCGCTAGCAGCTCCCACTCCCCGCCCGGTTGACGGATCTTCATCAGGACGTTCTTCAGCGTGTCCGCGGCGCTCACCTCACGCCCCAGACCCGCCTCGTTTGCCCAGGCCACCAGGGTGGCGATGGTGGGGGTCTCGCCGGTGTCGTGGACCACGGCGTCGGGCTGCCCATCGATCGGCAGGCTTTCCGGGCGCGCGGTGACGACCGCCTCCACGTTGGCCGCGTACCCCGACTCCACACACCGCACGAAGGTGTCTTCGCCGACTGGGCTCTCGGCCAAGAACTCCTCCGAGGCGCTGCCGCCCATCGCACCGGACACCGCCGACACGATGACGTAGCGCACCCGCAGCCGATCGAAGATCCGCTGGTAGGCCTCTCGGTGGGCGTGGTAGGCCGCTTTGAGGCCGCCACTGTCGATGTCGAAGGAGTAGGAATCCTTCATGACGAATTCGCGGGCCCGCAAAATGCCGGCGCGCGGTCGGGCCTCGTCGCGGTACTTGATCTGGATTTGATACAGCGTGAGTGGAAAGTCTTTGTAAGAGTTGTATTCGCCCTTGACGGTCAGGGTGAACAGCTCTTCGTGGGTCGGGCCCAGTAGGTAGTCATTGCCGCGGCGGTCTTGCAAGCGGAATACGCCGTCGCCGTACTCGGTCCAGCGGTTGGTGGTCTCGTAGGGCGCCCGCGGCAACAATGCGGGAAACAGGATCTCCTGCCCACCGATCGCGTTCATCTCCTCACGAATGACGCGTTCGATGTTGCGCAGCACTCGCAGCCCCAACGGCAGCCAGCTATACAGGCCAGGCCCTACCGGCCGGATGTATCCGGCCCGAATCAGCAGTTTGTGGCTAGGCACTTCCGCATCGGCGGGGTCGTCTCGCAGGGTGCGCAGGAACAGCTCGGACATCCGGGTAATCACAGGCGGCTAGCCTAGTGGCGGTGCGTCCGCGGGTGACCAAGCGGGCCACCTCCGGGCGGCGAGCCGGCGTGTGCTCACGCGCGGCTACGGCGCCCCCGCCGAAGGCTTACAGCTCTCCGGCGTCGATCGCTTCCTTGACCTCTTGCGCGTGGGCCACCTGCTCCGGGGTGTACCCGATGAACACTGCCGCTCCGCCGACGATCACGGCCGCTCCGGCGACCCACAACAGGCCGTAGGTGTATCCGTGGTCGAGCGCGTGCAGCTGTGCGTCGTTCATGAACTTGACCGGGCCCGTGGTGCCACCCAGATACAGCGTGCGGGAGGTAATCACGGCCTGAATGACGGCCAGCACCAGCGGCCCGCCCAGGCTCTGCAGCATGAGCGTGAGGGCCGATACCGGACCGATGCGGTCGAAGCCGACGCCGGCGATCGCCGCCAGCGTCAGCGGGACGACAGCCATGCCGATACCGATGCCGCCGATCACGATGGGGGCCACCAGGTTCGGGAAGTAGGGCACACCGCGCTGCATGAACGCCCAGCCGTAGATCATCGCGCACACCAGCAGGTATCCACCGCCGATCGTCAGCACCCGCGGCGAGAATCGCGAAACCAGCTGCGAGGACACGCCTAGGCCGATTCCCATCGCGATGACGAAGGGGATGAAGCCGACACCGGCACGTAGCGCGCTGTAGCCCAAGACGTCCTGCACGTACAAGCCGATGCAGACGGTCAGGCTGAACATCACGCCACCGGCCAAGAAGATGGCGATGAACGTGACCAGCCGGTTGCGGTCATGGAACAGGTCAAACGGTACGACGGGGTTTTCGGCGGTACGTTCCACCAGAACGAAGCCGAGAGCGGCGGCGAACGCCACGGCACCCGAGCCGATCGTGGTGATCGAGAGCCAGCCCTTTTCCGGGCCCATCGAGAAGGCGAATACGGCAGCGGTGCACGCCAGTGTGGCCAGGATGGCACCGGCGGCGTCCAGCTTCATCCGCTCGCGGTTGGTCTCGCGCAGCGCGGTGCGAGCCAGGTAGATCATGACCAGACCGATCGGCACGTTGACCATGAACGCCAGCCGCCAGGAGACCTCGGTCAGCGCCCCGCCTACCACCAGGCCCATCACCGAACCGACCGCAGTCATCGCGGCGAATACCGCCGTCGCGGCGTTACGCGCCGGCCCCTTCGGGAACGTGGTGGCCACCAGGGCCAAACCAGTCGGCGAGGCGATCGCCGATCCCACACCCTGCGATAGCCGTGCGATGACCAATGTCGCCTCGTCCCAGGCGACCGCACACAGCACCGACGAGATGGTGAACAGCGCGACGCCGACGATGAATGTCCGCTTACGCCCGATCGTGTCGCCAAGCCGGCCGCCGAGCAGCATCAGCCCGCCGAAGGTCAGCACGTATGCGGTAATCACCCAGCTCCGACCCGCGTCGGAAAGGCTCAGCTCGTCCTGAATCTTAGGAAGCGCGACGATCGCGACGGTGCTGTCCATCGTCGCCAGCAGCTGCATCCCGCCGATCGCAATAACCGCGGCGATGAAGCGGCGCGAGGGCAACCACGTCGGGTAATACCTGCTCGCGCGCTCTGAAGCGGTCTCCGTCTCGCGCGTTGCGCGAGCGGAGGTCGGACGCTCCTGCCGTCCGGACGTCCAATTATGGACTGCCCGCTCTGTGTCGTTGAGAGCCGTCATAGCGGGTTACCTTACAGTAATCTTAAGAATCGTTTAATCCCCGAATGCCGCGACAGCCCCTATGACGATGATCGCAGGAGGTCGGATCCCCTCCGCGCGGACCTTTTCCGGCGTGTCGGCAAGGGTCGCCCGCAACGTGTGCTGAGCGGGCGTCGTTCCATGCTGAACGACAAGCACCGGCGTATCCGCAGGTCGGCCGCCTTTCAACAGCGCCTCGACGAAAAGTTCGATTCGTTCGACCGCCATCAGCAAAACAATCGTGCCTGACATTGCTGCCAACGCATTCCAATTCACTAACGATTCGGGATGGTCGGGCGCGATATGGCCGCTGACCACCACAAACTCGTGATTTGTGGCCCGATGAGTGACCGGAACGCCCGCCAAAGCGGGCACAGCTATGGCACTCGTCACACCTGCCACCACAATCACCGGAATCCCGGCTTCGGTGCATGCCAACACCTCTTCATAGCCCCGCGCGAAGACGAACGGGTCGCCCCCTTTGAGGCGGACGACAAAGCGCCCCGCCTTGGCCCGCTCGATCATGACGTCGTTGATGGCGTCCTGGGCCATGGCCCGGCCGTAAGGGATCTTGGCCGCGTCGATGACTTCCACGTGCGGCGGCAGTTCGGCGAGCAGTTCAGGTGGCGCGAGCCGGTCGGCGACGACGACATCCGCCTGGGCGAGCAGGCGTCGACCCCGGACGGTGATCAGCTCCGGATCCCCCGGACCGCCGCCGATCAGCGCGACCCCGCCCCGGATGACGTCGGAACTCTGATAGCTCGTCGAGGTGACAAGGCCGTTCTGCAGCGCCTCGCGAATCGCCGACCGGATTGCCGCCGAACGACGGTGGTCGCCACTGGCCAAGACTCCCACCGACAGGCCCGCGTGGTTGAAGGTCGCGGGGGTGACCGCGGTTCCTTCCACGGCGATGTCGGCGCGCACGCAGAAAATCTGGCGCCGATCGGCTTCAGCGACGATGGCCGCGTTCACCGCGGGGTCATCGGTGGCCGCTATCGCGTACCAGGCGCCTTCCAAGTCGCCGTCGCGATATTCCCGCAGGGTCAAGGTGATCTTGTCCATCACCTCGACAGAACGGGTGGCGCTACGGGATATGACTTGCACATCCGCGCCGCTGGCGATCAGAAGGGGCAGACGGCGCTGAGCAACGGTGCCCCCGCCGACCACGACGACCTTCCTGCCGGTCAGACGCAGTCCGACAAGGTAGGGGCTCTCGATCACCCGGCAAGCTTAGTGGTGACCGCCAGCGCGGCGAGGAGCCGGGCGCAGCGGGTCGCCACCATCAAATCCAGTGGTGACCGCCAGCGCGGCGAGGAGCCGGGCGCAGCGGGTCGCCACCATCAAATCCAGTGGTGACCGCCAGCGCGGCGGGGAGCCGGGCGCAGCGGGTCGCCACCATCAAATCCCGTGGCCGGCCCGGGCGGCGTGCGCGACAAAACGTGCTACCGCGTCCGGCGTGGATGCCGGATGAGTGTGCAGGTATGACGCATGCACGCCGGCATGTACAACTCCATCCCGCACCGCTGCCGCATCGTTGCCGCGATACACCCAAGCCGGCTCGTAACGATCGGAGAAGGTGACGGTGGTGCGGTGGAATTCGTGTCCGACAACTCGATGGCCGGCCGCATACAACGCCGAGTCCGCAACCGCGACCGCGTCGCGATATCCCAGGGTGAGGTGCGGGGTGAACCGTGCCGATCCGGCCAGCACATCGCACATCGGGTACCCATCGAGTTCGGAGGCCAAATAGATAAGGCCCGCGCATTCAGCGTGCAGGGGCGCGCCGGCGTGCGCCAGGTCTTTGATTTGGCGGCGCACCAGGTCGTTGGCGGACAGCTCCGCGGTGAACTGCTCGGGAAATCCGCCGGGTAGCAGGACGCCGGTGCTATCCGCGGGCAGTGGTTCGCCGAGCGGGTCGAACTCGACCACGTCGGCCCCGGCGGCCCGCAACAACTCAGCGTGCTCGGCGTACGCGAAGCTGAATGCCTTGCCGGCGGCCATCGCGATGGTGGCGTGGCCGGCTGGCGCCCCACCAATGGCGGTCACCGGGTCCCAGGGCGCATCGCCGACACTGCTGCCGGCCGCGGCCAGCACCGCCTCCACGTCGACATGGCGGGCGATCAACGCTGTCATCGCCTCGACCGCCAGCCGGGCACGACGGCCATATTCGACGGCGGTAACCAGACCCAGATACCGCGTCGGAAGCTCCAGCTCGGCACTGCGCGGGATGGCGCCCACCACCGGCACACCGGCTTGCTCGCACGCCTGCCGCAAAACGTGCTCATGGCGGGCGCTTCCGACCCGGTTGAGAATGACCCCGGCGATGCGGGTCTTGGAGTCGAACGTAGAAAAGCCATGTAGCAGTGCGGCGATGCTGTGGCTTTGGCCGCGGGCATCGACCACCAGAATCACCGGTGTTCCCAACAGATTTGCCACGTGTGCGCTCGAACCCGTCGCCGGGCCCGCCACGGCGTGCTCGATACGCCCGTCGAAAAGGCCCATCACCCCTTCGACCACCGCGATGTCGGCACCTTGTGCGCCGTGTGCGTACAGCGGGCCGATGAGCCGCTCCCCCACCAATACCGGGTCCAAGTTGCGGCCCGGGCGTCCCGCGGCCAGGGCGTGGTAGCCGGGATCGATGAAATCCGGGCCGACCTTGAACGGGGCGACCCTGCGGCCCGCTTGTCGGAGCGCTCCGATCAGACCCGTGGCCACGGTGGTCTTTCCGCTGCCCGATGCCGGGGCGGCGATCACCACACCGGGGATTGAGTTCACCGAGGCACCCGGTGCGAGCGTGCACAAAATGCCACCTGTAGCGGCGTGTCGCTGTGCCGACACGCACGCTCGCGGCACCGGGGCGGGGCGATGCTCACCACTCGATGCCCTTCTGCCCCTTACGCCCCGCGTCCATCGGGTGTTTGACCTTGGTCATCTCGGTGACCAGGTCGGCGGCCGCAATCAGCTGCGCGGGGGCATCACGCCCGGTGATCACCACATGCTGGTACCCCGGCCGCGCCAGCAGTACGTCCACCACTTCCCCGACGTCCACCCAGCCCCACTTGAGTGGGTAGGTGAACTCGTCGAGCACGTAGAACTGGTGGCGCTGCGCCGCCAGTCGCCGCGCGATCTCGGCCCAGCCGTCCGCTGCTGCGGCCGCGTGGTCGTCGTCGCTGCCGACCTTGCGTGACCAGGACCACCCCGCGCCCATCTTGTGCCACTGGACGGCCGCGCCGATCCCCTGCTGGTCGTGCAACCGGCCGAGGTGTTGGAACGCCGTCTCCTCGCCCACTTTCCACTTGGCACTCTTGACGAACTGGAATACCGCGACATCCAAGCCGACGTTCCAAGCCCGCAGCGCCATTCCGAACGCCGCGGTCGACTTGCCCTTGCCGTCACCGGTATGCACGGCCAGCACCGGGGTGTTGCGCCGCTGTCGGGTAGTGAGACCGTCGTCGGGGACTTGGGCCGGATTTCCCTGTGGCATAAGCAGTTGCCTTCCGCGAGTTCAGGCCACGCTGCGGATGGCTTGCGCCAAATAGTCGGCGTGCAACTGTTCGAGCCGCACCGCCGGCGCGCCGAGATGGCGGGCGAGTTGCTGGGCCAGTCCGAGCCGCACATACGACGTCTCGCAGTCCACAACCACCGCGGTGGCGCCTTCGGCGACAAGCCGAGCGGCGGCGGTTCGGCTGCGGCCCAACGGGTCCCGCCCGGCGGTGGCCCGTCCATCGGTGAGCACCACCACCAGCGGGCGGCGGGCACGGTCGCGTACTTTCTCCCGGATCACCAGCTCGCGCGCGGCCAGCAGACCCTCGGCCAGCGGAGTCTTGCCGCCGGTGTCGAACCGGGCCAGCCGCCGGCTGGCGATGTGCGCCGACGAGGTGGGTGACAGCAGGATCTTGGCTTCATGCTGGCGGAACGTGATCACCGCGACCTTGTCCCGGCGCTGGTAGGCATCGCGCAGCAGCGACATGGTCGCGCCGCTGACCGCCGCCATCCGATCCCGGGCAGCCATCGATCCCGAAGCGTCCACGACGAAGATCACCAGGTTGCCCTCACGCCCCTCGCGCACCGCCCGGCGGATGTCGGCGCCCTGCGGGCGCAGCGGCCCCGATCCGGTGGCGTTTTCGGCGGCCGAGAGCAAGGTGGCGAACAGGTGCAACCCACGGGCGCCGGAATTGCTGTCACTACCGTCGGCGGCCGCTACCACGCTGCCGGAGCCGTTGCGCGCCCGCGAGCGCCGCCCGGGCGCACCTTCGCCGACCCCGGGCACAACCAGCGCGCGGGTGCGGAACACCTTGGACGGCCCGGCGCTGGGCTTGGGCGCCTGCTGGGGCCTGGAGTTCGAGTTCTGTTGTTGAGGAGGGCAATCCTGGCCGGCTGACTGGCCTCCACCCGGCGGGTCGGGCTCCGGCTCGGGCGAACCCTGCGACTCCGCTCCGGCCCGTGCCAGTGCCTCGTCGAGCTGGTCGCGGTCAATACCGTGATCGTCGAATGGGTCCCGACGACGGCGATGGGGCAATGCCAGTTCCGCGGCGACCCGCACGTCTTGTTCTTCGACGGCCGGTGCGCCGCGCCACGCCGCATGAGCGGTGGCCGTTCGGGCCAGCACCAGATCCGCTCGCATGCCATCGACGTCGAACGCCGCGCACAACGCGGCGATCCGGCGCAATTCGTGGTCGGGCAACACGACCGTGTCGACGATGTCCCGCGCCTCGGCGATACGGCGGGCCAGCTCGGCGTCGGGGCCGACATAGCGTTCACAGAAGGCGTCCGGGTCGGCTTCAAAAGCCATCCGCTGGCGAATGACTTCCACGCGGACGTCCACGTCGCGGGACGCGTGCACGTCGACGGTCAGCCCGAACCGGTCCAGCAGTTGTGGACGCAGTTCGCCTTCTTCGGGATTCATCGTGCCGATCAGGACGAAGCGGGCCTCGTGCGAATGTGAGATGCCGTCCCGTTCGACGTGCACCCGCCCCATCGCGGCGGCGTCGAGCAAGATGTCGACCAGATGATCGTGCAGCAAGTTCACTTCGTCGACGTAGAGCACTCCCCCGTGGGCGCGGGCCAGCAGTCCCGGCGCGAAGGCGTGTTCGCCATCGCGCAAGACGCGCTGCAGGTCCAGCGAGCCGACCACCCGGTCCTCGGTGGCTCCCAGCGGCATTTCGACCAGCCCGGGACCGGAACTGCCGGTAGCGGCGGACAGTAGCGCGGCGAGCCCGCGCACGGCTGTTGATTTCGCGGTGCCCTTCTCGCCGCGAATGAGCACGCCGCCTATCTCCGGACGAACGGCGCACAACAGCAACGCCAGTCGCATCTGGTCGTGTCCAACGATCGCGCTGAATGGATAGGCCTTCATGACTGCGCCGCGGGACCGTGTGCGGGCCGCAACATGGGCAGGTGCGGAATACCGTCGTCGATGAAATCGTCCCCGTCACGAACGAATCCGTGCCGCGCATACATTTCGGCCAGGTAGACCTGCGCGTCGATCCGGCACGGGTAGTCGCCAACCTCGGCCAGGGCTGCCCGCAGCAGCCGGGTGGAGTGCCCGTGCCCGCGGGCCTGACGTTTCGTACACAGCCGGCCAAGCCGGAACACCTTCTCGCCCCCGGCGTGTTCCTCCATCAACCGCAACGTGCAAATCACTTCGCCATCGGCGGTTTCCAGCCAGAAGTGGCGGGTCTCGGCGAGCAGATCACGGCCGTCCAGCTCCGGATAGGGGCAGGCCTGCTCGACCACGAACACCTCGACCCGCAACTTGAGCAATTCGTAAAGGGTTGGTACGTCAAGGTCTTTGGCCCAGAAACGGCGCAGCGCTTCGCTCCTGACGCATCCAGCTGCAGCGCCCTGCTGCTCCAGGACCGCACCTCGTCGTACAAAACCGGCTCTTCAGACAAGTTCGCCCCCAACGACGGCACCATCTCTTTGAGTGCTGGCAGCCAGGACTGGTACCGATGGGTAAAGCATCGCTGTAACACCTCAAGCATTATCGGCACCGCCGTCGAGGCCCCGGGCGACCCCCAAGTAGTCCCGCAATACTGCCGTCGGCCTCGCCGACCACCGTGGTACCGAATTCGAGCACACCACCATTGCGCTTGTCCCGACGGATCACCTGCACTCGCTGACCTGCCACAATCAATTCCCAGTCCGAATCCGCTGCACTGGGAACAAACTCGCGCAGCACCGCGACTCGGTCGGGCTCGGAGAGACGCAGCTGGCCGATCAGGTAGTTCAACAGTGTCACTTGAGTGACACCGACGCCAACCATGGACAGTATGTTGTTGGGCTTGATCGAACCAGGTAGGTCGCGCAAGTGGCCGCGCTTCAAGAACTTCGGCGACCATCCGGCGAACGGCCCGAACATCAGCCAGGACTTACCGTTGACATACCTCAGGTCCAGGTGCAACGCACCCAGCGGCGGGGCCCCCGGCGCCGGAACGCCGTACACCTTGGCCCGGTGTGCCGCGGTGAGCGCCGTGTTCGCGGTACGCAAGAACCGGCCGCCGATGGGAAAGCCGGCAAAACCGTTGATTTCCTTGATGCCCGACCGCTGCAGCAACGACAGCGCGTTGCCCCCGGCACCGACAAACACGAATTTGGTTTTCAGCTTGCGCTTTTCGCCGGTGCGCCGGTTGACCACGGTCAGCATCCAACCACCGTCGGGCTGTCGAACCAGATTGCGGACCTCCTGACCGAACAGGGCCACCGCGCCATTGCGCACGCAATAGCCAATGAGCTGTCGAGACAGTGCGCCGAAATCAACGTCGGTACCGTCGGCGGCCCAGTTGAGCGCAATCGGTTCGGAGAAAACACGTTTGGCGGCCATCAAAGGCAGTCGGCGGGCGAACTCGTCCGGGTCGTCGATCCACTCGGCGCCGGCGAACAGCGGGTTGCCGGCCAGCGCGTCGCGACGCCGCCGCAGCTGATGGACCCGCTCGGCACCGTGCACAAAGCTCACGTGCGGGAGTGGGTTGAGGAAGCTGCGCACGTCGTTGAGGATGCCGTTCTCCGCCGCGTACGCCCAAAACTGGCGGGTGACCTGAAAATCCTCGTTGATCCGCACCGCTTTGGAAATGTCTATGGAACCGTCGGGTCGCTGTGGCGTGTAGTTCAACTCGCACAGCGCGGAGTGCCCGGTGTCGGCATTGTTCCAGGGGCCACTGCTTTCTGCTGCGACGGCGTCCAGGCGCTCGATGAGGGTGATCGACCAGTCCGGTTCCAGTCGTCGCAGCATCGCGCCCAGCGTGGCGCTCATGCTGCCCGCGCCCACCAGCACGACGTCGGTTCTGGCTGACTCTGACACCGGATCGTTGGTCCTTCGTGTTCGCGCGGTTGTGCAGGTCCTCAGGTTATCCCGCCGGGCATGGGCCCCACCCAAACCGCTGCCGTCGAGCCGGCAGACCTCGGGGCGCAGGCCGCAATTGCGACGGCGCAGACCAGCAAACGCCGCTGCCCCACCTAGTCGCCCGCGCTTCGGTGATCGCCTCTAAGCTGACCTCGTGAGCGGCTGGGTACCCGATGTACTGCCTGGCTATGAGCAGTACACGATCCCGCTCGGACCCGATCCCGTCGACGAGGGCGACATCGTCGCGACCCTGGTCCGCCGGGCGAACGCCGCGCCCTCGGCACACGCGGTTCTGGCGGTGCACGGCTTCACCGACTACTTCTTCAATACCGCTCTGGCCGACCACTTCGCCGACCGCGGCTTCGCCTTTTACGCGCTGGATCTGCAAAAGTGCGGCCGCTCGCACCGGCCTGGCCAAACCCCGCACTTCACCACCGACCTGGCGCAATACGACGTCGAACTGCAGCGCGCCTTGGCGATCATCGGCGAGCACACCGGCGCGGCAGATGCCACCAAGGTCCTCGTCTACGGGCATTCGGCCGGCGGGCTCATCGTGTCGCTATGGCTGGACCGGCTGCGTCGGCGCCGGCTCGGTGCGCACGGGGGCGTCGGCGGCCTGGTGCTCAACAGCCCGTGGCTGGACCTGCAGGGCGCGGCGGTCCTGCGCCTGGGCGTGATTTCCGCCGCGATCGGCGCGGTATCGCGGGTGCGCCCCATGTGGGTGCTCCGAGCGCGAGGTGAGCCCGGCTACGGCTCCGGCCTGCACCGGGACTACCACGGCGAGTTCGACTTCAACCTGCAGTGGAAACCGCTGGGCGGCTTTCCCGTCACCGCCGGCTGGTTCAGTGCCATACGCCGCGGCCAGGCGCGGCTGCATCGGGGGCTGGACGTCGGCGTGCCCAATCTGATCCTGCGTTCGGACCACAGCGTGCCCGACAGCGCCGACCCGACCGCCGTAGAACGCGGCGACGCGGTTCTCGACGTCACACAAATCGCCCGCTGGGCCGGCTGCATCGGGAACCGCAGCACCGTCATTCCGGTGCCGGACGCCAAACACGATGTGTTCTTGTCCCTGCCACAACCTCGACTGACCGCTTATCGTCAGCTGGACCGCTGGCTGGACCACTACCTCGAGACTATCGACGCCGACCCATCAAAGCCCTTGCGCAAGGGTTGACCGCGGCGCCCGCAAGTCGGACATGAACAAGGCGGCGCCGACGCCGAGCAGTGCGATCAACGCGGGCAACAGCAGTGACTGCGACATCGAGGCCGAGAACGGCTCGCGCGCAAACTCGGGCAGCTGCAGGGCGACGCCTTCGGTTGCCGCCGCCGCAGAGGTATGCGCGTCGTCGTGGATGGCCGGGGCCTGGGCGGCAATGCGTGATGTCATCAACGCCGCCATCCCGGCACTGCCGAGCGTGGCGCCCAACGCCCGAGCCGCGTTGTATACCCCTGAACTCGCACCGACCAGCTCCGCCGGCAGGTCACGGGTGGCGGTAACCGTCAACACAGGCCAGGCGAACACCATTCCAACGCCAAGGAAAGCGATCGGCACTGCTAACCGCCAAACCGGGGTTGCCGGGGCCATCTCGATCGAGAACCAGATCAGCGAGATGGCCACCACTGAGAAGCCGAAACCGGCCACCGCCCGCGGGTGTGCCCGATCCAGGATCTTGCCGATGAACGGGGTCAACAAGCCGACGACAATGGGCAGCGGCGCCATCAGCAGCGCCGTACGAGTCGGCGACAAGCCCCGCACCGTCTGCATATAGAACACGCCAGGCAGCATCATCGCCGCCGCCACGAACGCGATCACCGCCACACCGAAGCTGCACAGGGCGAAGTTGCGATCGCCGAAGATCCGCAGCGGGATCAGCGGCTCGCTGGTATTCACCGATTGCCAGTAGACAAATACGGTCACAAACCCGACGCCCACGGCGATCATCGCCCAGATCCATGGCGACCAGCCGGCCGCGTGCCCCTGCTGCAGCCCGAAGACGATGAGGAGCAAGCCGAGTCCGGATAGCCCCACACGGATCAGGTCGAACCGGCGCGTGTGCGTCGGCAGTGCGGGCACAAACCGCACGGCCAGCACCAATCCGACGATGCCGACGGGGATATTGACGAAAAAGATCCACTGCCACCCAAGGGTGTCGACCAGCGCGCCGCCGAGCAGCGGACCGACCAGATTGCCGAAGCCGACGGCCGCCGCCCAAACGGTCGCCGCCGCTCCGCGACGTTCCGGCGGGAAAGCCCGGGTGACGATGGTGAATGTCTGTGTGTAGAGCAACGCGGCGCCGATGCCTTGGGCCACCCGAGCCGCTATCAATATTTCGATGGTGCCCGACAGGCCACACCACAATGAGCTGACGGTGAACACCGCCAATCCGGCCAGGTAGAGGTTCTTGACGCCGAACCGGTCACCAAGTCGACCAGCGACCAGCGACCAGCGACGGCACCGTATAGGCCAACACGTAGCCGCTGGTCACCCAGATCACCATTGATAGCTGGTGTTCAGCCCGGCCATGATGCTCGGGTTGGCGACGTACACGACGGTGTCGTCCACCGAGGTCATGAAGATGCCAATGGCGATCGCCCATAGCGTGTCGCGATGGGTTTGGACGGGCACAGCATTGCAGCGGATGCCCGGACTTGCCGGCACGGCTCGCGTCTCCCCCCGCGTCATGGCGCTACTTCGACCTGGCCACCACCAGCAGCGCGGGCCGCGGTGGCCGTAACGGGCCCGGCCGAGCCAGCCCGATGCAGCACCCAGGCGGCCATCACCAGCAATGACATCGCTGCGCCCCTTCCAGTCACTCGGTGAGCATCGGCGAGAACCGATGAATACCTGCGCCGCGGCTCGATCTGAAACAGCTGCAATATTCGCGCACGTCCCGACCGAATATTTCCCCGAACGGAAGCCAACGTCGATGATGCGTCGGCAAGTCCAGCCCGTGACTCTACCCCGCAGAAAGACGCTGCTATGCAAATCTGACAAATTGACAACATCTTGCCTATCTCCGCGAGAAAGCAACCACTGCGTGAATCACCAGCAAACTCAACAATTGTTTACAGATATCGACATACAACCTCGCCATCAAGCGTAGAATCGAACATGTTCAGCGAGCCGATTATCGCCAGTCCGATACCGAGGATAGTGCCCCAATACTAGAATCATATTCAAGAACGTAATTCGAGAATATAATTCAAGAATCTAATTCGAATATCCCGGGCAGGGCGTCACTTCCGATTGCAAACCAGCTTGGTACGAGCCCGCGTTTATTCAGCTTCTGGCGTGCATAAATGGGATCGTCCTTCGATGACAAACCCCGGCAGGACGGCCCGACCAGGAGGAGTAGCGGTCAGCGTTTCATGGGCCGCCCCATCCGCAGGGCTGCGGCGTTGACGACAAACATCGCGACGAAGGAATCCGACATCGACTGTCTATTCACATCAGGCAATAAGAGATGGGCGACAGGGGGTACTCATCGCACCATCTTTGACACAATCGATCTAGCGAAGCACGCGTGAGTGGCAAATACCTCAACAACACAGATACAGAACCATCAATTCTGGCACGGTCGATCTACAAATTCGCGGTTCCCATCGCCCTGTTTTGGCTAGCCGTCTGCGCGATCATCGCGGCCTTCGTGCCTTCACTGAAATCGGTTGGAGAAAACCATTCGGTGTCATTGACTCCCCGCGACGCGCCGGCGATGCCGGCTATACACCGGATCGGGGCGGTGTTCAAGGAATCGGATTCCGACAGCATCGTGACAATTGTTCTGGAAGGCGACCAGCCCCTCGGCACCGAAGCCCACAAGTACTACGACGATCTGGTCCGTAGGTTGCGTGGCGATACCAGGCACGTGCAGCACGTCCAGGATTTCTGGGGAGATCCGCTTACCGCTTCCGGGTCGCAGAGTGCCGATGACAAGGCCGCTTATGTCCAGCTGAATCTGGCCGGCAACCAGGGTGAGCCGCTGGGCAACGAATCCGTCGAAGCTGTCCGCAGCATCGTTGACGGCGCCAAGCCGCCGCCCGGGATCGCGGTCTACGTCACCGGGACGGCGGCACTGGTGGCTGACATGCAGCACAGTGGCGACAGGTCTTTGGCGAGAATCACCGTCACGACCGCCGCGGTCATATTCATCATGTTGCTCTTGGTGTACCGTTCGCCGCTCACGGTGGTCCTGCTATTGCTCACCGTCGGAGCCGAATTCACGGTGGCCCGTGGAGTAGTCGCGCTACTCGGGCAGGTCGGGGCCATTGCGCTTTCCACCTTCGCCGTGAGCCTGCTGACTTCGCTGGCGATTGCCGCCGGCACCGACTACGGGATCTTCATCATCGGGCGCTATCAGGAAGCCCGCCAGGCCGGCGAAGACCGCGAGACGGCGTTCTACACGATGTACCCGGGGGGGTCGCCCACGTCATCGCGGGCTCGGGGCTGACGATCGCGGGGGCGACGTCTTGCCTCAGCCTGGCCCGGCTGCCCTACTTTCGAACGCTAGGTATCCCCTGCGCGGTCGGGATGCTGCTAGCGGTGGTGGTCGCCCTGACGTTAGGACCGGCGGTGCTTGCCATCGGCAGCCGTTTCGGGGTATTCGACCCCAAACGCATGATCAAGATTCGCGGCTGGCGACGGATCGGCACCGTCGTGGTTCGCTGGCCGGGGCCCGTTCTGGCTGCCACGATCGCAATCGCGCTGATCGGTCTGCTCGCTCTGCCCGCGTACACGACCAGCTACAACAACCGGGACTACACCCCGGGCTTCACCCCAGCCAACCAGGGATTCGCCGCCGCGGATCGACATTTCTCTCAGCCGCGGATGAAGCCCGAGGCGTTGCTGATCGAGTCGGATCACGATCTGCGGAATCCAGCCGACTTTCTGGTCTTGGACAAGGTCGCAAAGGAAATCTTCCGGATTCCCGGGATTTCCCGTGTCCAGGGGATAACCCGGCCCGAAGGAAAGCCGATGGATCACATGTCGATCCCGTTTCAGATCAGCATGCAAAACGCCAGTCAGATGCAAAATCTCAACTATCAACGTGACCGAATGGACGACCTACTCAGACAGGCGGATGCGATCGGCAAGTCCATCACCGTGATGAAACGCATGTATGACTTGATGATGCAAATGTCGGACACGATGCATCAGACGGTCATCGACACCGGCCAGATAAAGGATGTCACCGATGAGTTGCGCGATCATATTGCGGACTTCGATGATTTCTGGCGACCGATCCGGAGCTATTTCTACTGGGATAAGCACTGCAACGGAGTCCCGATGTGCTGGTCGCTGCGATCGATATTCGACGCGCTCGACGGCGTCGACAAGATCAGCGACGAACTAACCGACCTGCTGGGCGACGTGAAAACCATGGACCGGCTCATGCCGCTGACGGCCGCCCAGATCCCGCCACAGATCGAAGCCCTGGAGACGGTACGGGACATCGTCCTGACCATGCATAGCACCATGATCGGGATCTACGACCAGATGGACGAGTTGAGCGCAAACTCGACGGCCATGGGGAAAGCGTTCGACACCGCAAACAACGACGACTCGTTCTATCTCCCCCCCGAGGTGTTCACCAACGCGAACTTCAAACGCATAATGAAACTATTTCTATCCCCCGACGGGCATGCGGCTCGGTTCATTATTTTGCACCGTGGAGACCCCGACAGGCCTGAAGGAATTGCCCGCATCGACTTGATACGCACCGCTGCCGAAGAGTCGCTGAAGGGCTCGCCATTAGAAGACTCCAGGATTTATCTGACCGGAACCGGGGCCGTATCCAAGGACCTCTCCGAAGGCGCTAAATGGGATCTTCTGATCGCGGGAATCGCTTCCCTGTGCCTCATTTTCATCATCATGCTCATCCTCACCCGAGCCCTTATCACCGCCACCGTCATCGTTGGCACGGTGGCGCTGTCATTGGGCGCTTCCTTTGGCCTATCCGTATTGGTCTGGCAACACATTTTCGGCATCAAATTGCACTGGCTGGTGCTTCCGATGTCGGTGATTGTGCTGTTGGCGGTGGGATCCGACTACAACCTGCTTCTGGTCTCCAGGTTCAAGCAGGAGATCGGCGCCGGCCTCAATACCGGCATCATCCGTGCGATCGGCGGTACCGGCAAGGTGGTGACGAATGCGGGACTGGTGTTCGCCATCACCATGGCCTCGATGATCGTCAGCGATCTGCGGATCATCGGCCAAGTCGGCACCACCATCAGTCTGGGCCTGCTGTTCGACACCCTGATCGTGCGCGCATTCATGACGCCGTCCATCGCCGCCCTACTCGGGCGCTGGTTCTGGTGGCCGCTGCAGGTGCGAACCCGGCCAACCAGGCCCACCGCCGTCAAACCCCGCCGGCCTGATCCGCCGGATCATTTGCCATCAGTTGGCGAACGTCACCAAACCCGGCGGCTGCGCGCCTTGTCGACTGAGACCCTCAGCCCCGGCTGATCCACTCCTCGAGGATCTGCGCTGCGGGTTTCGCCCCTTCGACGAGCAGCGAAACGTGGTCCACCGCGACCGTGCGCACGGTATTCGATGGCGACCCAGGGCTCCGGCGTTGTTGATTAGCAGGCTTGTGAGCTGGGTTGATGATCTTTGGTGCCGCGCTATTGGGGCCGGAGTGTAGGCACGGGCTATCTGGAGAACGATCGAGTTGGTTACTGTTCGTCGTTGGTCTGGAGTTGCCCGTGCCTACCGTTTCAGTATTGCCTGTGTCGTCGGTTCCAGAGGTGTTCGACCGCTGGAGTCCTGGTGAGCGCAGCGAGCTCATCGGATCGGAGTTTCTCGATGTGTTGGCCTCGGTGCCAGACCCGAGGGACCCACGCGGTCGGAGGTATTCGCTGATGGCTTTGTTGGCGATCGCGGTTCTGGCCACTGCCGCGGGGATGCGCGGCTATGCTGGTTTTGCCACATGGGCGGCCACCGCTCCCGATGATGTGTTGGCCCAATTAGGGGTCCGGTTCCGGCGGCCCAGTGAGAAGACCTTCCGCGCTGTTTTGTCTCGGCTAGACCCCGCCGACCTCAACGCCAGGATGGGCAGTTACTTCACTGCACACGTGGCCAGCAGCGACCCCAGTGGATTGGTGCCGATCGCGTTGGACGGCAAGATGCTGCGTGGTGCTTTACGCGCCAAAGCGACAGCCACGCATCTCGTGTCGGTGTTCGCCCACCGTGCCCGATTGGTGCTCGGTCAACTCGCTGTCGCCGAGAAAAGCAATGAAATTCCCTGCGTACGTGCCCTGCTCACGCTGCTGCCGGGTAGCTTGCGGTGGCTGGTCACCGTGGATGCGATGCATACCCAGGTCGTCACCGCGAAGTTGATCTGCGCCACCTTGAAGTCGCACTACCTGATGATCGTCAAGTCCAACCAAGCCAAAATACTTGCGCGTATCACCGCGCTGCCCTGGGCCGAGGTGCCCGCAGCCGCTACCGACGACTCCCGCGGCCACGGCCGTGTCGAGACCCGCACCCTGCAAATCATCACCGCTGCACGAGGAATCGGCTTCCCCTACGCAAAACAAATCATCCGGATCACTCGTGAACGCTTGATCACCGCCACCGACCAGCGCAGCGTGGAGGTGGTCTATGCCATCTGCAGCCTGCCGTTCGAGCACGCCCGCCCTACCGCGATCATGACCTGGATGCGTCAACACTGGGGAATCGAGAACAGCCTGCACTGGATACGCGACGTCACCTTCGACGAAGACCGTCAAAGGGCACATACCGGAAACGGCGCACAGGTCCTAGCAACGCTACGCAACACCGCGATCAATCTGCACCGCCTCAACGGCGCCGACAACATCGCCGAAGCCTGCCGGATCACCGCTTTGACCGCCAACCGCCGCCTAGACCTCCTCAATCCACAATTCCCCAGCTCACAAGCCTGCTAATCAACAACGCCGGAGCCCTGGATGGCGACCAAGGCTCGGTGGCGGGATAGGTAATATCACCCGCGCCATAAGGCATCACCCACGGCCGGGTGCATTGCACGAATAGCACATCGGATTCAAGAGGCCCATCGTACATATTGGGAAGCAGATCCGACCAGCTGACTACGGCAGTTAGCCTGGTGGCATGAAATAGATCCTGTCCGACACTTTCTACGTACACGTCATAAAGTATTTCTATGGTGAGAAGTTCAGTTAGTTCGGGATCGGATTCCTTGTGACTATCAAGTAAGGCCACACCGGCGAAATTGCGATTTCTGACATCCTCAAAATGTTTGCCGAGAGCATAGGCGAACTTTCCACCCGATGATTGCCCCGCGAGGACGAAAGGCTCATCACCGACCAGTTCGACGACGATCCGAGTGAGGCACTCAACCGCGGCTTCCGGGGAGTCGGGCAGTGGCTCACCGCGGGCGAAACCGGGCAGGGGTATGGCCGAGACGGCTCGCACTCCCCTGAATTCTGATGCGATTCTTGCATAGTTATGCACTCCGCTGCTGAAGACCGACGTGCACAGGAAGATCAGATGGGGAGTCTTGGGCCCGCTGGTGAAGGTCGTCGGAACGGCGGTCGGCCAGGTCCGGGCGCCGGACTCGGATTGAACCGCCAGTCGCAGCTGAGACGCCGAACGCAGCAAGTGCATTCCCTCGCTGATCCGCCCTGTGGTGATCGCCCCCTTGAGGAGCGCTTCGAACGAATCCCTGGTTGATGCGTCGTCCCCATCCCCAGCCGGACCGCACCGGGCCGGGTTGGGGTGCTGCAGCAAAGCTTGCGGCGGGTGGTGTTCGCAACCCGCCACCTCAGCGTCCCTCAACATGTGAGCCAGGCCTCGAACGGTCGGGTGGTTGAAGACGTCCACCGGAGGCACATCCCGGTCGAACGCCTGGCTCAGGCGCGAAGCCAGTTTCACGAACCCGACCGAGTCCAGGCCCTGCTCACTGAGGGGTTGGTCGATGTCGACCCGCGCAGCCCGAATTCCGAAGACCGCGGCTACCTGGTCGCGCACCGACGCCAGTAGCGGGTCGCCCGGAGCTGCCGGCCAGGCTCCGGCCGATGTGACCACTGGGCCGGCCGTCCCCAGTTCGTCGTCGGGCACGTCCGGCGGCCCCGCGTCCTCGAGGCGTGCCACCAGCAGCGCCTCGGCTTCCAGGGTGCCGTCCAGCAGGCGGGTGCGGCATCCAGGGCTCCGGCGTTGTTGATTAGCAGGCTTGTGAGCTGGGGAATTGTGGATTGAGGAGGTCTAGGCGGCGGTTGGCGGTCAAAGCGGTGATCCGGCAGGCTTCGGCGATGTTGTCGGCGCCGTTGAGGCGGTGCAGATTGATCGCGGTGTTGCGTAGCGTTGCTAGGACCTGTGCGCCGTTTCCGGTATGTGCCCTTTGACGGTCTTCGTCGAAGGTGACGTCGCGTATCCAGTGCAGGCTGTTCTCGATTCCCCAGTGTTGACGCATCCAGGTCATGATCGCGGTAGGGCGGGCGTGCTCGAACGGCAGGCTGCAGATGGCATAGACCACCTCCACGCTGCGCTGGTCGGTGGCGGTGATCAAGCGTTCACGAGTGATCCGGATGATTTGTTTTGCGTAGGGGAAGCCGATTCCTCGTGCAGCGGTGATGATTTGCAGGGTGCGGGTCTCGACACGGCCGTGGCCGCGGGAGTCGTCGGTAGCGGCTGCGGGCACCTCGGCCCAGGGCAGCGCGGTGATACGCGCAAGTATTTTGGCTTGGTTGGACTTGACGATCATCAGGTAGTGCGACTTCAAGGTGGCGCAGATCAACTTCGCGGTGACGACCTGGGTATGCATCGCATCCACGGTGACCAGCCACCGCAAGCTACCCGGCAGCAGCGTGAGCAAGGCACGTACGCAGGGAATTTCATTGCTTTTCTCGGCGACAGCGAGTTGACCGAGCACCAATCGGGCACGGTGGGCGAACACCGACACGAGATGCGTGGCTGTCGCTTTGGCGCGTAAAGCACCACGCAGCATCTTGCCGTCCAACGCGATCGGCACCAATCCACTGGGGTCGCTGCTGGCCACGTGTGCAGTGAAGTAACTGCCCATCCTGGCGTTGAGGTCGGCGGGGTCTAGCCGAGACAAAACAGCGCGGAAGGTCTTCTCACTGGGCCGCCGGAACCGGACCCCTAATTGGGCCAACACATCATCGGGAGCGGTGGCCGCCCATGTGGCAAAACCAGCATAGCCGCGCATCCCCGCGGCAGTGGCCAGAACCGCGATCGCCAACAAAGCCATCAGCGAATACCTCCGACCGCGTGGGTCCCTCGGGTCTGGCACCGAGGCCAACACATCGAAAAACTCCGATCCGATGAGCTCGCTGCGCTCACCAGGACTCCAGCGGTCGAACACCTCTGGAACCGACGACACAGGCAATACTGAAACGGTAGGCACGGGCAACTCCAGACCAACGACGAACAGTAACCAACTCGATCGTTCTCCAGATAGCCCGTGCCTACACTCCGGCCCCAATAGCGCGACACCAAAGATCATCAACCCAGCTCACAAGCCTGCTAATCAACAACGCCGGAGCCCTGGTAGTTCAACCCCATCGCGGCGAGGATAGCTACCGGTCCAGTGGGTGCGGATCGGCTCGCGGGACTCCGGGCTGGTCTACCTGGACGGTGATCAGCGGCCTCTGGGGCGGCACGAAGGCCGCAGCGGCGCCGCGGTGGCATGGCTCAATCCGCGCACACCGCAACCCACCGCGAAATCCTGTCCACGTGGATCGCCAAATCGGCTCGGCAACCCACTTCTGACCAGCACCAACAGCTGAAAGCCCCAGAAGTAGATGTCGGCCAGCACGGCCAGGGTCAGCACCACCGGCAGCACGGGCAGGCCGAACACGAATGCCGACCAGCCGTACCTGTTACGCCAGCGCATCAGCAAACCCACCAGCGCCGCACCAACCGCGAGCAGACCCGACAGCAGCAATATGACCAGGCTCCACTGACCTACCGTCGTGAGATCATCACCGATCGATATGGCCACCAGCCACAGGAGGTAGCCGGCGGTCACACCGCCGGCCCCGCCCAACACCGCTTCGGTGCGAATCATGCTCAGAAGTTGATCACGTGCCCGGCCAAGCCGTGGAAGCACTCCTGTAGCGCCTCGGACATCGTCGGGTGAGTGTGCACGTTGCGCGCCAACTCTGTTGCCGTGAGGTCCCACTTCTGCGCCAAGGTCAGCTCCGGCAACAGCTCCGACACGTCGTGTCCGACCAGGTGCCCACCCAACAGCTCGCCGTGCTTGCCGTCGGCCACCAGTTTGACGAAGCCACTGGGGTCGCCCAGGCCATGGGCTTTTCCGTTGGCCGTGAATGGGAACTTGGCAACCTTGACGTCGTAGCCCTCATCACGCGCCTGCTGTTCGGTGAGCCCGAAGCTGGCTACCTGCGGCTGGCAGAACGTGGCGCGCGGCAGCATGCGGTAGTCGCCCAGGGACAGGGTCTCAGCGCCGGCGATGGTCTCGGCCGCCACGACCCCCATGGCCTCAGCCACGTGCGCCAGCATCAGCTGCCCGGTGACATCACCGATCGCATAGATGTGCCCGACGCTGGTCTGCATGTACTCGCCGATACCGATGGCCTTACGGTCGGTCAACGCGACACCGGCCTTGTCCAGCCCGTAGCCCTCGACATTCGGGGCGAACCCAATGGCCTGCAATACCTTGTCGGCCTTGAGTTCCTCGGACTTACCATCCTTGCTGACGACCACCGTGACCGCAGAGCCATCGTCGGAGATGGACTCGACCTTGGTTCCGGTCCGGATCTTGACGCCCAGCTTCTTGAATTGTCTCTCGATCTCCTTGGACACCTCGGCGTCCTCGTTGGGCAGTGCGCACGGCAGGAACTCCACGATGGTGACGTCAACGCCGTAGTTCTTCAGCACGTAGCCGAACTCCATGCCAATGGCACCGGCTCCGGCGATGATGATCGACTTGGGCAATTCGCGGGTCAGGATCTGTTCTTCGTAGGTCACCACGTTGGTCGACAGCGAGGTGCCGGGCACCAGCCGGGTACTACTGCCGGTGGCGATGATGGCGTTGTCGAACGTCACCTTCTCGGTACCGCCGTCATTGAGATCCACCGAGAGCGTGTTGGCGTCGGTGAATTTCCCGTAGCCGTGGATCTCGTTGATCTTGTTCTTCTTCATCAGGAAGTGCACACCGGCCACGCGGCCCTCGGCCACTTTCCGGCTGCGGTCGAACGCCACACCATAATCGAAGGTGGCCTCGCCGCTGATGCCAAAAGCCTTGGCGTCCTTGGTGAAGATGTGCGCAAGTTCGGCGTTGCGCAGCAGCGCCTTGGACGGGATGCAGCCAACGTTGAGGCAGACTCCGCCCCAGTACTTCGGTTCGACGATTGCGGTGTTCAGGCCAAGTTGTGCGGCACGGATGGCCGCCACGTATCCGCCTGGACCGGCTCCGAGGACGACGACGTCATAGTGGGTCACGGCACCCACCCTAACGGCCGGGTACGGCGTTGGACCGACCTACCGTGTCAACACCGCGGCCCGGTCGGCACGCCCGTACCGCAGCGGCATCGGGTGAGGCGGGTGCGGGCCAGGGCTCCGGCGTTGTTGATTAGCAGGCTTGTGAGCTGGGGAATTGTGGATTGAGGAGGTCTAGGCGGCGGTTGGCGGTCAAAGCGGTGATCCGGCAGGCTTCGGCGATGTTGTCGGCGCCGTTGAGGCGGTGCAGATTGATCGCGGTGTTGCGTAGCGTTGCTAGGACCTGTGCGCCGTTTCCGGTATGTGCCCTTTGACGGTCTTCGTCGAAGGTGACGTCGCGTATCCAGTGCAGGCTGTTCTCGATTCCCCAGTGTTGACGCATCCAGGTCATGATCGCGGTAGGGCGGGCGTGCTCGAACGGCAGGCTGCAGATGGCATAGACCACCTCCACGCTGCGCTGGTCGGTGGCGGTGATCAAGCGTTCACGAGTGATCCGGATGATTTGTTTTGCGTAGGGGAAGCCGATTCCTCGTGCAGCGGTGATGATTTGCAGGGTGCGGGTCTCGACACGGCCGTGGCCGCGGGAGTCGTCGGTAGCGGCTGCGGGCACCTCGGCCCAGGGCAGCGCGGTGATACGCGCAAGTATTTTGGCTTGGTTGGACTTGACGATCATCAGGTAGTGCGACTTCAAGGTGGCGCAGATCAACTTCGCGGTGACGACCTGGGTATGCATCGCATCCACGGTGACCAGCCACCGCAAGCTACCCGGCAGCAGCGTGAGCAGGGCACGTACGCAGGGAATTTCATTGCTTTTCTCGGCGACAGCGAGTTGACCGAGCACCAATCGGGCACGGTGGGCGAACACCGACACGAGATGCGTGGCTGTCGCTTTGGCGCGTAAAGCACCACGCAGCATCTTGCCGTCCAACGCGATCGGCACCAATCCACTGGGGTCGCTGCTGGCCACGTGTGCAGTGAAGTAACTGCCCATCCTGGCGTTGAGGTCGGCGGGGTCTAGCCGAGACAAAACAGCGCGGAAGGTCTTCTCACTGGGCCGCCGGAACCGGACCCCTAATTGGGCCAACACATCATCGGGAGCGGTGGCCGCCCATGTGGCAAAACCAGCATAGCCGCGCATCCCCGCGGCAGTGGCCAGAACCGCGATCGCCAACAAAGCCATCAGCGAATACCTCCGACCGCGTGGGTCCCTCGGGTCTGGCACCGAGGCCAACACATCGAGAAACTCCGATCCGATGAGCTCGCTGCGCTCACCAGGACTCCAGCGGTCGAACACCTCTGGAACCGACGACACAGGCAATACTGAAACGGTAGGCACGGGCAACTCCAGACCAACGACGAACAGTAACCAACTCGATCGTTCTCCAGATAGCCCGTGCCTACACTCCGGCCCCAATAGCCCGGCACCAAAGATCATCAACCCAGCTCACAAGCCTGCTAATCAACAACGCCGGAGCCCTGCGGCAGTGGCCAGAACCGCGATCGCCAACAAAGCCATCAGCGAATACCTCCGACCGCGTGGGTCCCTCGGGTCTGGCACCGAGGCCAACACATCGAGAAACTCCGATCCGATGAGCTCGCTGCGCTCACCAGGACTCCAGCGGTCGAACACCTCTGGAACCGACGACACAGGCAATACTGAAACGGTAGGCACGGGCAACTCCAGACCAACGACGAACAGTAACCAACTCGATCGTTCTCCAGATAGCCCGTGCCTACACTCCGGCCCCAATAGCCCGGCACCAAAGATCATCAACCCAGCTCACAAGCCTGCTAATCAACAACGCCGGAGCCCTGGCCACTGCCGCGGGGATGCGCGACTATGCTGGTTTTGCCACATGGGCGGCCACCGCTCCCGATGATGTGTTGGCCCAATTAGGGGTCCGGTTCCGGCGGCCCAGTGAGAAGACCTTCCGCGCTGTTTTGTCTCGGCTAGACCCCGCCGACCTCAACGCCAGGATGGGCAGTTACTTCACTGCACACGTGGCCAGCAGCGACCCCAGTGGATTGGTGCCGATCGCGTTGGACGGCAAGATGCTGCGTGGTGCTTTACGCGCCAAAGCGACAGCCACGCATCTCGTGTCGGTGTTCGCCCACCGTGCCCGATTGGTGCTCGGTCAACTCGCTGTCGCCGAGAAAAGCAATGAAATTCCCTGCGTACGTGCCCTGCTCACGCTGCTGCCGGGTAGCTTGCGGTGGCTGGTCACCGTGGATGCGATGCATACCCAGGTCGTCACCGCGAAGTTGATCTGCGCCACCTTGAAGTCGCACTACCTGATGATCGTCAAGTCCAACCAAGCCAAAATACTTGCGCGTATCACCGCGCTGCCCTGGGCCGAGGTGCCCGCAGCCGCTACCGACGACTCCCGCGGCCACGGCCGTGTCGAGACCCGCACCCTGCAAATCATCACCGCTGCACGAGGAATCGGCTTCCCCTACGCAAAACAAATCATCCGGATCACTCGTGAACGCTTGATCACCGCCACCGACCAGCGCAGCGTGGAGGTGGTCTATGCCATCTGCAGCCTGCCGTTCGAGCACGCCCGCCCTACCGCGATCATGACCTGGATGCGTCAACACTGGGGAATCGAGAACAGCCTGCACTGGATACGCGACGTCACCTTCGACGAAGACCGTCAAAGGGCACATACCGGAAACGGCGCACAGGTCCTAGCAACGCTACGCAACACCGCGATCAATCTGCACCGCCTCAACGGCGCCGACAACATCGCCGAAGCCTGCCGGATCACCGCTTTGACCGCCAACCGCCGCCTAGACCTCCTCAATCCACAATTCCCCAGCTCACAAGCCTGCTAATCAACAACGCCGGAGCCCTGAGCCCGTGGCCTAATAGGGAATGACGCCGGCCAGGCAGCGGCTCGCATGCTCGCAGAAGTAGGAGCCATACAGCGGCGCCGCGGCCGCGACCGAGGCAAACGGTGCCGACATCAACGCGAGCGACAACGCCGTGATCAGCGGCCTGCCCTGAACCATTGACAGCAGCAAGCTGGCCACCGCGCACAGCACCAGGTAGACCAGCACCACGAAGACTGGCAGCGTCTTGTCGATGGTGTGAAACCACCAGTAGAACAGGCTGAGCCCGACCTGGGCCGCGCCGAACCACACGCCCAGCACGACCAGCACGAACTTCCACCACTTCAGGTAGACGTACCGACTCGGCACGGTAACCGATGGCGCCGGGGTAGCGGTGCCCTCGGCCGGCGAATCCCCATCCAGAGAATCCCCATCCAGAGTTGTCAGCGGCGCCGACACGTCGGACAGGTCCACCAGCTCGACCGATGACTTCTTCGACTCCGTCACCACCGCGGCCAAACCGGCAAACGGCTTGGAGTCCATATCGAAATCCGGCACGAACGGCACCGAGCGTTCACCGGTATCGAACTCCGGCACGAACGGCTCGGTTCCCGGGTTCGAATCGAGATCGTCTTTAGCCATGAGAGGCCACCTGAATCGCAACGAGCACACCCAACCAACCCGGAGCCAACGCGAGGATGAACGCGCCCAACACCGTCACCCAGCGGCGCCCCGAGAACAAGATCACCAACATGCCAATCACACTGGGAATCCCAACCACCAGCGCAATAACGAGGTCCGGCCGGACCCGGGTGTGAACCAGAATGCTGGATCCCACCCCGGCCAATTGCCCGACCGCGCCACCGACCAGCATGGCGCTTGTCAGCAGCCACGCACGTGGAAGGGGTATCACGCCTTACGACCTTACTGCGGCTAGGGCCGACTGGCCGGGCACGCACCCGGCGCGTTGTCGGCCACCACCTCACCTGGCACCGCCGGACGCTCACCACGCTCATAGGCGGCACCGGTTATCACCGGCGTCTCTTCCAGCAGCGCCTGCTCCTCGCCGGTGAAGACTCGGCCGCGGCTGAGGAACCGCATACCCTCCGGCGCTTCCAGGCTGAACCCGCCGCCACGGCCCGGCACCACATCGATGACCAGTTGGGTGTGCTTCCACGCCTGATATTGCGGACCGGAGATCCACACCGCGACGCCTTCTGCCCCGGTCTGCTTGCCGATATCAAGCGTCCCGAGCAATACGTCGCGATCACCGACGAGGAAGTCGCCGCGCGGGTAACACATCGGCGAGGACCCGTCGCAGCAGCCGCCCGACTGATGGAACATCACCGGACCGTGCCGGTCCTGCAATCGGGCGAGCAATACAGCGGCGCCCGCGGTGATCACCACCCCCGACGGTGCCGACGGCTCCGGCATCAGAACAACCCCAAAGCCTTATCCGAGTAGGACACCAACAGGTTCTTGGTCTGCTGATAGTGGCCCAGCATCTTCTGATGGCCTTCCCGGCCAATGCCGGACTGCTTGTAGCCACCGAACGCCGAGTGCGCCGGGTAGACGTGATAGCAGTTGACCCACACCCGCCCCGCCTGGATGTCCCGGCCGGCCCGGTAGGCCGTGTTGCCGTCGCGGCTCCACACCCCCGCCCCCAACCCGTAGAGGGTGTCGTTGGCGATACCCATCGCGTCGTCGTAGTCGGTGAACGGCATGACCGCCACCACCGGACCGAATATCTCCTCCTGGAAGATCCGCATCTTGTTGGTGCCGCTGAAGATCGTCGGCTGCATGTAAAAGCCGCCGGACAGGTCACCGCCGAGTTCGGCGCGCTCGCCGCCGGTAATGACCTTGGCGCCCTCTTCCTTGCCGATGTCGATGTAGGACAACACCTTTTCCAGCTGGTCGTTGGAGGCCTGTGACCCCAGCATCGTCTCGATGTTCAAGGGATCGCCCTGCCGAACCGCCTTGGTCCGGATCGCCGCCAGCTCCAGGAACTCGTCGTAGATGTCGGCCTGGATCAGGCTGCGCGACGGACAGGTACACACCTCGCCCTGGTTGAGGGCGAACATCGTGAAACCCTCCAGCGCCTTGTCCTGGAAGTCGTCGGGCTTGGCCATCACATCAGAAAAGAAGATGTTGGGGCTCTTGCCGCCGAGTTCCAGGGTTACCGGGATCAGGTTTTGTGAGGCGTACTGCATGATCAGGCGCCCGGTGGTGGTCTCTCCGGTGAACGCGACCTTGGCAATTCGGTTGCTGGACGCCAGCGGCTTGCCCGCTTCGGCGCCGAAACCATTGACGACGTTGACCACCCCGGGCGGCAATAGGTCGCCGATCAGCGACATCAGGTACAGCACCGACGCGGGCGTCTGCTCCGCGGGTTTGAGCACCACCGCGTTACCGGCCGCCAGCGCCGGCGCCAGCTTCCAAGCACCCATCAGGATCGGGAAGTTCCACGGAATGATCTGCCCCACCACCCCGAGCGGCTCGTGAAAGTGGTAGGCGACCGTGTCCTGATCGATTTGCGACAGCGAACCTTCCTGGGCCCGGATCGCCGCTGCGAAGTAGCGGAAGTGATCCGCCGCCAGCGGGATGTCAGCGGCTATTGCCTCTCGGACCGGTTTGCCGTTGTCCCAGACTTCGGCCACCGCCAGCGCGGCCCTGTTTTCATCGATCCGGTCGGCGATCTTGTTCAGGATCGCGGCTCGCTCGGCCGGGGCCATCTTGCCCCAGGCCGGGGCCGCCGCATGTGCGGCGTCGAGCGCCATCTCGACATCGGCCTCATCAGAGCGCGGTATCTCGCAAAATGGCTGGCCGGTCACCGGGGTCAGGTCTTCGAAGTAACGGCCCCGCGCCGGGGCAACCCACTCACCCCCGATGAAATTTCCGTACCGGGACTCAAACGACATCAGCGCCCCGGCCGAACCCGGACGTGCAAACACGGTCATCTGATCGGCTCCTCGTTAGTTCACGTAATACAGCTCACACTACCGCCGGGGCCACAATGGCTTCCATGGCTCCCAAGGCTCCTGAGGCTCCCCAAGCTCCCGACGCGGCAGACACCACAACCGATCCGTATCTGTGGCTCGAAGACGTCACCGGCGAAGAGGCACTGGATTGGGTTCGCGCACGCAACGAACCGACCAAGGCGCAGTTCTGCGGCGGTGAGTCCGAGGACGAATTCGAGCGGATGCGCACCGAGGCACTCGAGGTGCTCGACACCGACGCCCGGATCCCATACGTGCGTCGGCGCGGGGACTACCTCTACGACTTCTGGCGCGACGCGAACAATCCCCGCGGGCTGTGGCGGCGAACCACGCTGGAGAGCTACCGCACCGACGCACCGGAGTGGGACGTGCTCATCGACGTGGACGAACTAGGGCGCACGGACAACAAGAAATGGGTGTGGGCCGGCGCCGACGTGATCGAACCCGAGTTCACCCGCGCACTGATCCGCCTGTCCCCCGGTGGTTCGGATGCCGTCATCGTGCGCGAATTCGACATGGTGACGCGCGAATTCGTCGCCGACGGATTCGAGCTGCCCGAGGCCAAGTCGCAAGTCGGCTGGGACGATCCGGACACCATCCTGGTGGGTACCGACTTCGGCCCCGACTCGATGACCGAGTCCGGATACCCACGCATCGTGAAGCGGTGGCGGCGAGGCACACCACTGAGCGACGCGGAAATGATTTTCCAGGGCGCACACACCGATGTCAGCGCGGGCGGTTCCACCGATCGCACACCCGGTTTTGAACGCACTTTCGTATCGCGGTCCCTGGACTTCTGGAACAGACAGCGCTACGAATTGCGGGGGACAGAACTGATCCCCCTCGACGTGCCCACCGATGCCAGCAGCATGTCGGTTCACTGCGAGTGGCTGCTGATCGAGCTACGCACCGACTGGTCCCCCAAAGCCGGCGCGGACGACGCCGCTAAGACCTACCGCGCCGGCTCGC
This sequence comes from Mycobacterium ulcerans subsp. shinshuense, assembly GCF_002355775.1. Taxonomy (NCBI): domain Bacteria; kingdom Bacillati; phylum Actinomycetota; class Actinomycetes; order Mycobacteriales; family Mycobacteriaceae; genus Mycobacterium; species Mycobacterium ulcerans. The sequence goes on from NZ_AP017624.1 coordinate 3,807,573, forward strand.
TGCTTGCCGCGAACTACGATGATTTCCTCAGCGGCACAAGCGATTTGCACGTCGTTTTCGAGCCCGACGAACACACCTGCCTGTACCACTACGCCTGGGTTCGGGACCGACTGTTGATGGTTTCACTCGCCGATGTGGCCAGCCAAGTCGAAATCGTCACGCCGGGAAGTTGGCGCCGCGAACCCATCGGCGGCATCCCCGCATCGACCAACACCGTGATCGTCGCCGCCGACGACACCGGCGACGAGTTCTTCCTGGACTCCAGCGGCTTCGATGCACCGTCGCGGCTGCTGCGCGGCACCGCCGGTTCCGCGACGACGCAGCTGGAGCAGATCAAGTCCGCACCCACCTTCTTCGACGCCCAAAACATCTCGGTATCACAGCATTTCGCGACATCCGAAGACGGAACGTCGATCCCGTACTTCCTGGTGCGCCCCACCGGCTCCGATGGACCCGGCCCGACTTTGCTCTACGGCTACGGGGGCTTCGAGACATCCAATACCCCGGGCTACAGCGGCGTGATGGGCCGGCTATGGCTGGCCCGCGGCGGCACCTACGTCCTGGCCAATATCCGCGGCGGCGGTGAATACGGGCCCGGCTGGCATACCCAGGCGATGCGTGAGGGCCGGCACAAGGTGGCCGAAGACTTCGTAGCCGTAGCCGACGACCTCGTGCGGCGCGGCATCACCACGGTCGACCAGCTCGGCGCGCAGGGCGGCAGCAACGGCGGACTGCTGATGGGCATCATGGTGACCAAGTACCCGGAGAAGTTTGGCGCGCTGGTCTGCAACGTGCCGCTACTGGACATGAAGCGCTACCACTTGCTGTTGGCGGGCGCCTCGTGGGTCGCCGAATACGGCGACCCCGACAACCCCGACGACTGGGCGTTCATCTTCGAATACTCCCCCTACCAAAACATCTCAGCGGACCGGACCTATCCCCCGATCCTGATCACCACATCCACCCGAGACGACCGGGTGCATCCCGGCCACGCCCGCAAAATGACCGCCGCGCTGCAGGTCAGCGGGCACCGGGTCTGGTACTACGAGAACATCGAGGGCGGGCACGGGGGTGCGGCCGACAACGAGCAACTCGCGTTCAAATCGACGCTGAGCTACTCGTTCCTGTGGCGAATGCTGGGCAGCCGGAAATAGTTTCCCGCTTGGCCACTGCGCCGGCACGGCGCCAGTTGACACGGCATGTCGATGCTTGACACTGGCGCCCTGCAGCGGCTTCGCTTCGGCTATGCCAACTCCTGAGTTCCAGACGCTGCTGTACTCGACAGCGGGCCCGGTGGCGACCATCACGCTCAATCGCCCGGAGCACCTCAACACGATCGTTCCGCCCATGCCCGATGAGATCGAGGCAGCCGTGGGGCTGGCCGAACGGGACCAGGGCATCAAAGTCATCGTGTTACGCGGTGCCGGCCGCGCCTTCTCGGGGGGTTACGACTTTGGCGGGGGTTTCCAGCATTGGGGCGAAACCATGATGACCGACGGGCAATGGGATCCGGGCAAAGACTTCGCCATGGTCACCGCCCGCGAGACCGCCCCGACACAGAAGTTCATGGCCATCTGGCGGGCGTCGAAACCGGTGATCGCGCAGATCCACGGCTGGTGTGTCGGGGGAGCCAGCGACTACGCGTTGTGCGCCGACATCGTCATTGCCAGCGATGACGCCGTGATCGGAACCCCGTACAGCCGAATGTGGGGCGCGTACCTGTCCGGGATGTGGCTCTACCGGTTGAGCTTTGCCAAGGCCAAATGGCATTCCTTGACCGGTCGGCCGCTGTCCGGCGTCCAGGCCGCGCAGATCGAGCTGATCAACGAGGCGGTGCCGTTCGAACGGCTCGAAGCCCGGGTCGCCGAGGTCGCCGCCGAGCTGGCGCAGATTCCGTTGTCCCAGCTACAGGCGCAGAAACTGATCGTCAATCAGGCCTACGAAAATATGGGGCTGGCATCCACCCAGACCCTGGGCGGCATTCTCGACGGCCTGATGCGCAATACGCCGGACGCGTTGGACTTCATCAAAACCGCCGAAAACCAGGGAGTGCGGGCCGCGGTCGAGCGTCGAGATGGACCGTTCGGTGATTACAGCCAGGCCCCACCGGAGCTGCGGCCCAACCCCAATCACGTGATAGTCCCTGATCGCGACCGATAGTGAGATGGACTACGAATGTGACCTTGGCCCCTACGCCCCAGCACTGGAAGTGCTAACGTTGCAACTATGTCTCGGCTGAGTTCTAGCCTGCGAGCAGGCGCCGTTTTCCTCGCTATCGGGATCGCCGCGGCGGTGTTTCCGAAGACCGCCGCAGCCGACTCAACAGACGACTTCCCGTTACCTCGCCGGATAATCGCGACCAGCTGCGACGCCGAGCAGGTGCTCGCGGCCACCAGGGACACCAGCCCGGTGTACTACCAGCGGTACATGATCGACTACAACAACCACCCGGAGTTTCAGCAGGCAACCCAAGACAAGGCCCACTGGTTCTTCTCGCTGAGCCCCGCGGATCGCCGGGACTATTCCGAGCACTTCTATGACTCCATCGATCCGCTGTGGTGGGGCTGGCGCAACCACATGAAGATCTTCTTCAACAACAAGGGCGTTGTCGCCAAGTCGACCGAGGTCTGCAACCAATACCCCGCGGGCGACATGTCCGTGTGGAACTGGGCATAACCAACACCCTCCCGGCCGGGTCGGTTCACCGGGGTTCTCGTCCGCTGTTTGGGGGATGGGTGATTCAGCCTTGCATTGGCCGTTCGGCGGACAGCTAGTGCGCTCACGCGGTGGCCATACTGGCATCCGTAGCCAAATTCGGACGATATCTCTACCGAGCCGAGCCCCCCGGGATGCAGATCATTGCCGACATGGCCGCGCGGTACTCCGGCCAGCCGATTGTTCCCTGACCTTGTCAAGTAGCGAATGCAGTCCGGAAAGTCGGAGGTATTCGCATGAGTCAGGCAACCGGCAATGAGGTCCCCGGCATTCTGGTCGCGCTCGACTGGCAGACGCTGACCTGCCAGTCCGACGCGGGTTGCACAAATCGCGCGACGCATGTCGTCCACACCCACGCATTGGACCACTGCAACCGGCCCAATCTTGATCCGTTCGGGAACGTCATAGACATCCTGTGCGGCGACTGCCTCGGGCGCGCCCGGGCCGCAGCGCTGGTGCGAGTGAACCGTCTGGGCCGCTCGTCGGGCGCATACTGTCTGACCTGCGGGGCCCCGCTGTCCGACCCCGGCGACATCATCCGCGACGTGCGCCGGTGCGGGTTCAACGACCAGCCCGGGGTCTAGCCCGGGCCGACGGCGGCTGTCACCGACCGCGTCAGTAGTGCGGCGAACTCACCGCCAACCGCTCGGTATTGGTGTCTTCAGGTCCGTCGGCGGAATCACCGTTGCGGGGAAGCAGCAACGCCCGCACCAACGGGCGCGGTCCGTACGGACGGAGCAACTGACCGGCGGGTCGAGTGCGGACTTATTGCGGCCACCAGAACCAGCGGCCCATCAGCGCCGCGATGGATGGGGTCATGAACGAACGCACAATCAGCGTGTCGAACAACAGCCCCAGCCCGATGGTGGTACCCACCTGCCCGATTACCCGCAAATCGCTGAAAATGAACGGAGCCATGGTGGCGGCAAACACCAGACCGGCAGTGGTCACCACCCCACCGGTGCCGGCCATCGCGCGGATGATGCCGGCAGGGCTCCGGCGTTGTTGATTAGCAGGCTTGTGAGCTGGGTTGATGATCTTTGGTGCCGCGCTATTGGGGCCGGAGTGTAGGCACGGGCTATCTGGAGAACGATCGAGTTGGTTACTGTTCGTCGTTGGTCTGGAGTTGCCCGTGCCTACCGTTTCAGTATTGCCTGTGTCGTCGGTTCCAGAGGTGTTCGACCGCTGGAGTCCTGGTGAGCGCAGCGAGCTCATCGGATCGGAGTTTCTCGATGTGTTGGCCTCGGTGCCAGACCCGAGGGACCCACGCGGTCGGAGGTATTCGCTGATGGCTTTGTTGGCGATCGCGGTTCTGGCCACTGCCGCGGGGATGCGCGGCTATGCTGGTTTTGCCACATGGGCGGCCACCGCTCCCGATGATGTGTTGGCCCAATTAGGGGTCCGGTTCCGGCGGCCCAGTGAGAAGACCTTCCGCGCTGTTTTGTCTCGGCTAGACCCCGCCGACCTCAACGCCAGGATGGGCAGTTACTTCACTGCACACGTGGCCAGCAGCGACCCCAGTGGATTGGTGCCGATCGCGTTGGACGGCAAGATGCTGCGTGGTGCTTTACGCGCCAAAGCGACAGCCACGCATCTCGTGTCGGTGTTCGCCCACCGTGCCCGATTGGTGCTCGGTCAACTCGCTGTCGCCGAGAAAAGCAATGAAATTCCCTGCGTACGTGCCCTGCTCACGCTGCTGCCGGGTAGCTTGCGGTGGCTGGTCACCGTGGATGCGATGCATACCCAGGTCGTCACCGCGAAGTTGATCTGCGCCACCTTGAAGTCGCACTACCTGATGATCGTCAAGTCCAACCAAGCCAAAATACTTGCGCGTATCACCGCGCTGCCCTGGGCCGAGGTGCCCGCAGCCGCTACCGACGACTCCCGCGGCCACGGCCGTGTCGAGACCCGCACCCTGCAAATCATCACCGCTGCACGAGGAATCGGCTTCCCCTACGCAAAACAAATCATCCGGATCACTCGTGAACGCTTGATCACCGCCACCGACCAGCGCAGCGTGGAGGTGGTCTATGCCATCTGCAGCCTGCCGTTCGAGCACGCCCGCCCTACCGCGATCATGACCTGGATGCGTCAACACTGGGGAATCGAGAACAGCCTGCACTGGATACGCGACGTCACCTTCGACGAAGACCGTCAAAGGGCACATACCGGAAACGGCGCACAGGTCCTAGCAACGCTACGCAACACCGCGATCAATCTGCACCGCCTCAACGGCGCCGACAACATCGCCGAAGCCTGCCGGATCACCGCTTTGACCGCCAACCGCCGCCTAGACCTCCTCAATCCACAATTCCCCAGCTCACAAGCCTGCTAATCAACAACGCCGGAGCCCTGGTGCAGCATCTGGCACGCTGCACTTTCCCGCTGGTCGTCTTGCTCACGCTGCCGGGCGGCGCGACCACCACCGCCGAGCAGCGCAACTGGTGGTTCTTCAAGACAACTGCCTGCACCTCATCGGCCACCCCCGACAACATCTCGGTGGCGATATCGGCTTTCACCTCGACGAGCACCGCAAGCCCCTCGACATCGCCGGCATCGCCGGCATCGACTGCGAAGGCTGCGATCCCGCCCAGCCTGATGGCTGGGTGACAGTCACGCAGGCTCTCCTCGATGTCTTGGGGATGGATGTTGCGCCCGGCCAGGATGAGCAGGTCTTTGAGGCGACCGCACACATACAGCTCGCCGTCATGCAGGAGTCCCAGGTCACCGGTTCGCAGGTAGCTGCGGCTGTCGTCAGACCCGGCGAGACGGGCGCCGAAGGTGTCGCGGCTCTTGTCCGGCAATCCCCAGGAGCCCGCCGCCTTACTCGAAGAATCCACCCAGATCTCGCCGACCTGCCCGTCGGCCAGCGGCACGTGGAGTTCGGGGTCCACGATGCGCACGTCGACGTCGTCGGCCACCTGGCCGCAACCAATCAGCATCTGGCTACCGGGACCATCGGCAGGAACCGCCAGCCGCTGCGTCTCCAGCTGATGGCGGTCGACACTGAGCGTCGAACGCCCGAACATCGTGACGGCGACGGTGTGCTCGGCCAGGCCATAGGCGGGGCAGAATGCATCGCGACGCAGCCCGGTTCCGCTGAAGGCATCCAGGAAACGGCTGGTGGTGTCCTCGCGTACCGGTTCGGCCGCGCTCATTACCACCTGCAGCGAACTCAGATCCCATGCCGCACGTTGCTCGGCGGTGGTCTTACGCACCGCCAGTTCGTACGCAAAGTTGGGGGCGGCGGTGTGGGTGGCACGCACCCGATCCATGACGTCGAACCACAGCGCGGGCCGTTGCAGGAAGGTCAACGGCGACATCAGGGTGACCTCGCCACTGCCCGCCAAACCGCTCAGGATCACGCTGATGAGTCCGAAGTCGTGATACGGCGGGAGCCAGAAGACGCCCCGGGCATCCAGTCCGAGCCCTAGCAACCGACGGTTGAAATCGACCTGATGCGCCAGGTTGCCATGGGTGATGACGACACCCTTGGGGTCTGAGGTGGAGCCCGAGGTGTATTGCAGCAAAGCGGGGGCGTCAGGGCTCGGGGACCAGCCGCGGCCCGGCGCGCCGGGGGTGCCCGGTCCGCGCATTCGGCGGCCGCCGATACCCCGCGAGGTGATGTGCCAGGGGAGATCCCCAGGCCAGCCAACCGTGCTTCCGGTCACGATGGACCTGGCTGTTCCGAGCCGGCGAGCGTTCGCATACCGCCGACTCGTCAGCACCGCTTTCGCACCGCTGCTGGCCACCACCCGCTGCATCCGGTCGACGGTCTTCTGAGGGTTGATCGGGTCCGGCGGGTAGATCGGGACGGGAACAACCCCCGCTGCGAGGCATCCGATCAGGCCGCGCACGAAGTCCAGACCGGATGGATATGCAAGAATCGCCCGGTCCCCCGGCTCCAGTCCGCAGTGGTGCCGCAGAAACTCGGCCACCTCGCCCATGTCGCTCACCACATCAGCACGGCTCATCGATTCGGCGACTCGCCCTTTTTCGTTGACGAACGAGATGGCGGTGTTGGCGGGTATGCACGCCGCGAGTTCCCTAAACCGGTCTAGAAGTAACGACATAGCTGTGGCCTCAGTAGTTGTACATGAAATCATTCGGACATCAATCAGTGGCGCAAATGTGATGGGCGCTCCACTGCGTTGAACGGTAACAGTTCGCCGATCGCCTCGGCGGCCAAACCAAGATTCTCGGTACCGCGACTTGGGAGCACCCTCGAGGAGCCTGTTTGACGCCGAGATGCCCGTCGGTATCAAGCGGAAGAAGAGATGGTGGTGCCAATTATATTGTCGATAGAACCTGAATCTACATTCACATATTTCACGCAAACTCGAACACGCTCGAATGGCCCATTTCCGAGGAAGTGGCCGACGACGCAACCCCCGGGCAAAGGCGCGCATGCGCCCCCTCGAGTCGAGCCGAGATCCCGCTGCATCATCTCGACAAGCATTGCGCGCCTTGAGGATCGGTCCTTGGCGCGCGTGGATCCGCGGGGCGGGCGATGCCACCCACCAGCTCATCGACGAGTGCGTCCAACACGACGTCTTCTTTCCGGCCGGACAGCCGGGCCAGATAGCCTATCGCCAACTAGGCACCGACGTCTCGGCATCGTCCGGGGAAAGGGTAAACGGCCCAGAATGGAAACCTACGACCTCGCGATCATCGGAACGGGCTCGGGCAATAGCATTCTCGACGAGCGCTATGCCGGAAAGCGAGCAGCGATCTGCGAGCAAGACACCTTCGGCGGCACCTGCCTCAACGTCGGGTGCCTGCCAACAAAGATGTTCGTCTACGCCGCCGAGGTGGCCCAGACCATTCGGGGCGCGTCGCGCTACGGCGTCGACGCGCACATCGACCGGGTGCGCTGGGACGACATTGTCTCGCGGGTCTTCGGCCGTATCGATCCCATCGCGCACAGCGGCGAGGACTACCGACGCTCGGCACCCAACATCGATGTATACGGCTCCCATACCCGGTTCGGGCCGACCCAGGCTGACGGACGCTACCTGTTGCGGACTGCGGCCGGCGATGAGTTCACCGCGGACCAGGTGGTGATCGCGGCTGGGTCGCGGCCGGTGGTTCCCCAGGCCATCGCCGAATCCGGCCTGAAGTATCACACCAGCGACACCGTCATGCGTATCGCCGAGTTGCCCGAACACGTCGTGATCGTTGGAAGTGGTTTTGTGGCTGCCGAATTCGCGCATGTGTTCTCCACGCTCGGCGCACGAGTCACCTTGGTGATCCGGGGCAGCTGTCTGCTACGCCATTGCGACGACACCATCTGTGAGCGGTTTACCCGCATCGCGTCGACCAAGTGGGAACTACGCACGCACCGCAACATCGTGGGCGGGGAAAACCGTGGCTCGGGCGTCGAGCTGCAGCTCGACGACGGCTCAACCATCGACGCCGACCTGCTCCTGGTGGCGACCGGGCGGGTTTCCAACGCCGATCTGATCGATGCCGAGCAAGCCGGCGTCGCGGTCGCCGACGGCCGAGTAGTGGTCGACCAGTACCAACGGACTTCCGCGCGTGGGGTTTTCGCGCTCGGAGACGTGTCCTCGCCGTACCAGCTCAAGCACGTAGCCAACCATGAAGCCCGCGTTGTGCAGCAGAATCTGCTTTGCGACTGGGACGACACCGAGTCGATGGCCGTCACCGACCACCGGTTTGTCCCCGCTGCGGTGTTCACCGGCCCGCAACTGGCTGGGGTCGGGTTGACCGAAAATGAAACCGTGGCAAAGGGCCTCGATATCACCGTTGCGATACAGGAGTACGCCGACGTCGGGTACGGCTGGGCGATGGAGGACACGACCGGGTTCGTGAAGCTCGTGGGCGACCGCGCCACCGGTCGGCTCTTGGGCGCCCACATCATGGGCTATCACGCATCGACGGTGATCCAACCGTTGATTCAGGCGATGAGTTTCGGGCTGACCGCGGCCGAGATGGCTCGCGGCCAGTACTGGATTCATCCCGCGCTGCCCGAGGTGATCGAAAACGCCCTGTTGAATCTGCGCTGACCTCGACTAGCGGTCTGCCTGTTCCGGCTTGTCCGCCACGCTGTCTTGACACGCCGGACACAACCCGCGCAGCGTCAGTCCGGCGCACTCCGAGAGCGCGAAAGAACTGCCCGCCATCGCCTGCTCCAGCGCCGAGCTCAGCTGTCGTGCGGGCACTTCGATGATCGCCGCGCATTTGGTGCATACCGCGTGGTGGTGGGCGGCGGTGGCCAGTCCGTAGGTGGTGACGCCCCCATCGAGGGTCAGCGCGTGCAGCACCCCCTGCTGCACCAGAGTGGTGACGGTGCGATAAATGGTTGCCAGGTCCGGCGGCTGTGCACCGGCGGGAAGCCGCGCGGCCAGCCGTTGATGGATCTCGGCCACCGACAGGTGCCCGTTGACCGGTTCGAGCACCGCCAACACCTGGATGCGCGACGCCATCCGCCGCAACCCGCGAGCGCGCAGCAACTCTCCGATGCGTTCGGTGACGGCCGGGTCCAGCCCCGGCGGCGTTGTCGTCACCTATTCAGTGTCGCGCCCAACCCCCGGGAATGCCAGTGATGGAACACGGCGGTGCCGCCGCGGCGGCGTTCTTGCAATTGACTTGCATCCAGCTCGGGGACGAACCTACAGTCTGATTGTTGCGTCGTGCCCAGTGCCGGAAGGACCGACATGGCCAGCAATGACCTCGTCTCACGCTCTTCGTGGTGGTCCAGGCTGCACAGCACCCTGACGCCGCCGGAATGGTGGCGCCTGGGCGCGATGTTCGCCTTCATCGCCGCGCTGCATGTCGTCGGCTGGGGCACGCTGGTTTTCTTGGTGGAACCGGCGCAGCTTGCCGTGGGCAGCAGGGCCTTCGGTATCGGGATCGGAGTGACCGCCTACACGCTGGGCATGCGACATGCCTTCGATGCCGACCACATTGCCGCGATCGACAACACAACCCGCAAGCTGATGAACGACGGCCAGCGTCCGTTGGCCACCGGATTCTTCTTCTCCCTGGGCCACTCCACCGTGGTTTTCGGCCTAGCGGTCCTGCTGGCAACCGGGATCAAGACCATCATCGGCCCGGTCCGAGAGGACTCCTCGAGGCTGCACCACTACACGGGCCTGATCGGAACCAGCGTCTCCGGGCTGTTCCTATATCGGATCGCCATCCTCAACGTCATCATTCTGGCCGGCATCCTGCGCGTTTTCTTCCGGTTGCGGCGCGGCGAGTTCAGCGAGGCCGAACTCGAGGAGCAGCTGAACAACCGAGGACTGATCAACCGGCTGCTGGGCCGGTTCACCAATTCGATCACCAAGTCCTGGCACATGTATCCGGTGGGATTGCTGTTCGGACTCGGGTTCGACACCGCTACCGAAATCGCGCTGCTGGTGCTCGCCGGCACCAGTGCGGCGGCCGGATTGCCCTGGTACGCGATCCTGTGTTTGCCGGTGCTGTTCACCGCGGGCATGTGCCTGCTGGACACCATCGACGGTTCGTTCATGAACTTCGCCTATGGCTGGGCGTTCTCCAACCCGGTGCGCAAGATCTACGACAACATCACCATCACCGCACTGTCGGTGGCAGTGGCGCTGTTGATCGGAAGCGTCGAGTTGCTTGGCCTCTTCGCCGACGAATTCGGCTGGCGGGGTGCATTCTGGGATTGGATCGCCGGTCTGAACCTGAACCTGGTCGGTTTCCTGGTCGTCGGCATGTTTGTGGTCACCTGGGCCGCCGCCATGCTGGTCTGGCGCTTCGGCCGCATCGAAGAGAAGTGGACCGCCGCGGCAAATAGCGCGACCTGATCCGAGCCGCACCCCACCGCTGTGTCCCGGGCTGATGGCCCCGGTGCGGATCCACGGTGTAGAACAGGCACATGAGCTCCGTTTGCCGCCCATGCATGAACTAGCCCTGTGTGAGGCGATCGCCAACGTGGTCAAGACGCATGCCGACGGTCGCCACGTCGAGGTGGTCCGGGTGCGTGTCGGCGCGCTGAGGCAGGTGGTCCCGGAGTCTTTGTCGTTCTGCTGGACCCTGGTGCGCGACTCGGAGAACATGCCCGACGCCGAGTTGGAACTCGAGTGCGTCACCGCTGAGGTCCGCTGTCGCGCCTGTGGCCAGCAGTCGGAGATCACCTCGGCGTGGTCGATCTGGTGTCCGCAGTGTGACAGTTCCGATGTAGAGGTGCTACACGGCAACGAGTTCCTGGTGACATCGCTGGATGTCTCGTGAAAGGTAGTCAAGATGAACGGTTTCCAGCATGGGTAGATTTCACCGTCACGACGACGGCACGGTGCACACCCACGAGCACGAACATCACCAGCACGGCGATCACACCGGCTATCAGACGGGACCGGCGCGAATCGAAGTGTTGGAAGAAATCTTCGCCGAAAACGACGTGCGCGCCGATCTCAACCGGAGGGCTTTCGAGACCAACGGGATCCGCGCGCTCAACCTGATGAGCTCCCCCGGGTCGGGTAAGACGACAGTGCTGCAAGCCACCCTCGACCAGCTCGCCAGCGAGTGCGCCATCGGGGTGATCGAAGGCGACATCGCCACCGATCTGGACGCCGCCAAACTCAGTGGTCGCGGCGCACAGGTATCGTTGCTGAACACCAGCAACGGATTTGGCGGGGAATGCCACCTCGACGCGCCAATGGTCAACCGGGCCCTACCGGGTCTGGACCTGCCGAACCTGGACCTGGTGATCGTCGAGAACGTCGGCAATCTGGTCTGTCCGGCGGAGTTCGATGTCGGCGAGCATGCCAAGGCCATGGTCTACTCGGTGACCGAAGGCGAGGACAAGCCGCTGAAGTACCCGGTGATGTTCCGCTGTGTGGATGTGGTGCTGCTGAACAAGATCGATCTGGTGCCCTATCTGGACGCTGACGTCGACACATACGTCCCGCACATCCGAGAGGTCAACGCGCACGCAACAATCCTGCCGGTGAGTGCACGCACCGGGGCCGGCATGACCGCCTGGTTCGACTGGTTGCGCCGATTCGCGCAAGGCCTACCGCCGGAATAGACCTCTTTACGCATGCAATTGGCGGCGCGCATTAATTCAGCTGCAAATGATTTGCAGAAAGCCCAACAATGGTCCGCCGAGCCGCTCGCCGGGGCTCATCGGATGGGCCAGAAGTCATGAATACTGTTCTGCTCGAAGCCGATTCGGCATAAACGATGGGTCATGCAATGGCTTTCTTGCCACATTGCTTGGTGTTCTAACTGCGAACCATTGACACAGGGCTCCGGCGTTGTTGATTAGCAGGCTTGTGAGCTGGGGAATTGTGGATTGAGGAGGTGTAGGCGGCGGTTGGCGGTCAAAGCGGTGATCCGGCAGGCTTCGGCGATGTTGTCGGCGCCGTTGAGGCGGTGCAGATTGATCGCGGTGTTGCGTAGCGTTGCTAGGACCTGTGCGCCGTTTCCGGTATGTGCCCTTTGACGGTCTTCGTCGAAGGTGACGTCGCGTATCCAGTGCAGGCTGTTCTCGATTCCCCAGTGTTGACGCATCCAGGTCATGATCGCGGTAGGGCGGGCGTGCTCGAACGGCAGGCTGCAGATGGCATAGACCACCTCCACGCTGCGCTGGTCGGTGGCGGTGATCAAGCGTTCACGAGTGATCCGGATGATTTGTTTTGCGTAGGGGAAGCCGATTCCTCGTGCAGCGGTGATGATTTGCAGGGTGCGGGTCTCGACACGGCCGTGGCCGCGGGAGTCGTCGGTAGCGGCTGCGGGCACCTCGGCCCAGGGCAGCGCGGTGATACGCGCAAGTATTTTGGCTTGGTTGGACTTGACGATCATCAGATAGTGCGACTTCAAGGTGGCGCAGATCAACTTCGCGGTGACGACCTGGGTATGCATCGCATCCACGGTGACCAGCCACCGCAAGCTACCCGGCAGCAGCGTGAGCAGGGCACGTACGCAGGGAATTTCATTGCTTTTCTCGGCGACAGCGAGTTGACCGAGCACCAATCGGGCACGGTGGGCGAACACCGACACGAGATGCGTGGCTGTCGCTTTGGCGCGTAAAGCACCACGCAGCATCTTGCCGTCCAACGCGATCGGCACCAATCCACTGGGGTCGCTGCTGGCCACGTATGCAGTGAAGTAACTGCCCATCCTGGCGTTGAGGTCGGCGGGGTCTAGCCGAGACAAAACAGCGCGGAAGGTCTTCTCACTGGGCCGCCGGAACCGGACCCCTAATTGGGCCAACACATCATCGGGAGCGGTGGCCGCCCATGTGGCAAAACCAGCATAGCCGCGCATCCCCGCGGCAGTGGCCAGAACCGCGATCGCCAACAAAGCCATCAGCGAATACCTCCGACCGCGTGGGCCCCTCGGGTCTGGCACCGAGGCCAACACATCGAGAAACTCCGATCCGATGAGCTCGCTGCGCTCACCAGGACTCCAGCGGTCGAACACCTCTGGAACCGACGACACAGGCAATACTGAAACGGTAGGCACGAGCAACTCCAGACCAACGACGAACAGTAACCAACTCGATCGTTCTCCAGATAGCCCGTGCCTACACTCCGGCCCCAATAGCGCGGCACCAAAGATCATCAACCCAGCTCACAAGCCTGCTAATCAACAACGCCGGAGCCCTGGATATTCCGATTGACCAGCTGCCGTCGTTGCCGCCGTTGTCTGATGAGTTGCGGGCGCGGTTGGATGCTGCGTTGGCTAAGCCGGCTGCTCAGCAGCCCAGCTGGCCGGTCGATCAGGCGACGGCGATGCGTAAGGTGCTCGAGAGTGTGCCGCCGGTGACGGTGCCTTCGGAGATCATCCGGTTGCAGGAGCAGCTGGCGCAGGTCGCTCGTGGTGAGGCGTTTTTGCTGCAGGGTGGGGATTGCGCGGAGACGTTTACCGATAACACCGAGCCGCATATCAGGGGCAATGTGCGCACGCTGTTGCAGATGGCGGTGGTGCTGACCTATGGCTCGAGCATGCCGGTGGTCAAGGTTGCTCGGATTGCGGGGCAGTACGCCAAGCCGCGCTCGGCCGATACTGATGCGTTGGGGTTGAAGTCCTACCGCGGTGACATGATCAATGGTTTTCCGCCCGATGCTGCTGCCCGCGAGCATGATCCGTCGCGGCTGGTGCGTGCCTACGCCAATGCCAGTGCGGCGATGAACTTGGTGCGGGCGTTGACGTCGTCGGGGTTGGCGTCGCTGCATTTGGTTCATGATTGGAACCGCGAGTTTGTGCGGACCTCGCCGGCGGGGGCGCGCTATGAGGCGCTGGCCAACGAGATCGATCGGGGCCTGCGGTTTATGAGTGCCTGTGGGGTGGCCGACCGTAATCTGCAGACCGCTGAGATCTACGCCAGTCATGAGGCTTTGGTGCTCGATTATGAGCGGGCGATGTTGCGGTTGGGTGAGGGGGAAAACGGTGAGCCGCAGTTGTATGACTTGTCCGCCCATACCGTGTGGATCGGTGAGCGGACCCGTCAACTCGATGGCGCCCACGTTGCTTTTGCGGAGGTGATCGCCAATCCGATCGGGGTCAAGATCGGCCCGACGATGACTCCGGAGCTGGCTGTCGAGTATGTCGAGCGGCTGGATCCGCATAACAAGGCGGGCCGGCTGACGCTGGTGAGTCGGTTGGGGAACAACAAGGTCCGTGATCTGCTGCCGCCGATCGTGGAGAAGGTCCAGGCCGCCGGTCACCAGGTGATCTGGCAGTGCGATCCGATGCACGGCAACACCCACGAGTCATCCACCGGCTACAAAACCCGCCACTTTGACCGCATCGTCGATGAGGTACAGGGATTCTTCGAGGTCCATCGCGGCCTGGGAACCCACCCGGGTGGTATCCACGTCGAGATCACCGGCGAGAACGTCACCGAATGCCTGGGCGGCGCGCAAGACATCTCCGACTCCGACCTATCCGGGCGCTACGAGACCGCCTGCGACCCACGACTGAACACCCAACAATCACTGGAACTGGCCTTCCTGGTCGCCGAAATGCTGCGTAACTAGAACCGCACCAAGCTCTCACCAAATCCGCGCGGCAAAGAATCGTCTGGATTGCGTCCCGATTCGATGTCGGGATCCCGCCAACACGTAAACCCAACAACGGACCGGTACTCGTGATATCCGGGACTCAATAATTTAATTCCGCAATATACCGAATTTCTCCAACCCCTCAGGAGCGAGAAGTGCGCGCACCCCTTCCATGCCAAAAACTCGATACGATCATAGTTGGCAGGGGCATATCCGGGCCAAGCGCGGGCATATATCTTCGGCGGCAGGATCGCCTGGAGGTGGCGTTATTGCTGCCCGCGGTCGACAAAAGCTTCCCGAATCCACGTGTATATCACATCCTCTTCTGGCCTCAATCCCGAATCACACAAGAACTACGTCGCTTAGATTCCGGAGTGCCGAAATCTCGGACAAGCCTTCACATTTATGGCCCCGAACTACCGGAGCGGGCGGCCCACTACACCATAAACGCTGCACTTACACTGCCGCGCGGAGCACGTGGTCCATCACCGGAGCGCCGCGCAAATATCCGCGAATGCGTGCTCGAAACGATCGAGCGCGGCCTCCCCGCATTCAGGCAGACGCCAAATTATGACGCGGCGCGCGACATCATTTTCTTCGGCACTTCGGTGGGCCCGCCCGGTGAGCACGCTGGCGCGACTTCGCACTCCGGAGTAATTGGCGTGAATTTAGCCGTAGAACGCCTCTTGAACTAGCGAGTTGTCTTCATTTTCGCAATTTTACTTACATTCCCGCACGAGAAAGGGCACGCAGGCATGGACAGCAAAATTACCGGCATGGTGACGGACTTGGCCGCAGGGCTCCGGCGTTGTTGATTAGCAGGCTTGTGAGCTGGGTTGATGATCTTTGGTGCCGCGCTATTGGGGCCGGAGTGTAGGCACGGGCTATCTGGAGAACGATCGAGTTGGTTACTGTTCGTCGTTGGTCTGGAGTTGCTCGTGCCTACCGTTTCAGTATTGCCTGTGTCGTCGGTTCCAGAGGTGTTCGACCGCTGGAGTCCTGGTGAGCGCAGCGAGCTCATCGGATCGGAGTTTCTCGATGTGTTGGCCTCGGTGCCAGACCCGAGGGACCCACGCGGTCGGAGGTATTCGCTGATGGCTTTGTTGGCGATCGCGGTTCTGGCCACTGCCGCGGGGATGCGCGGCTATGCTGGTTTTGCCACATGGGCGGCCACCGCTCCCGATGATGTGTTGGCCCAATTAGGGGTCCGGTTCCGGCGGCCCAGTGAGAAGACCTTCCGCGCTGTTTTGTCTCGGCTAGACCCCGCCGACCTCAACGCCAGGATGGGCAGTTACTTCACTGCACACGTGGCCAGCAGCGACCCCAGTGGATTGGTGCCGATCGCGTTGGACGGCAAGATGCTGCGTGGTGCTTTACGCGCCAAAGCGACAGCCACGCATCTCGTGTCGGTGTTCGCCCACCGTGCCCGATTGGTGCTCGGTCAACTCGCTGTCGCCGAGAAAAGCAATGAAATTCCCTGCGTACGTGCCCTGCTCACGCTGCTGCCGGGTAGCTTGCGGTGGCTGGTCACCGTGGATGCGATGCATACCCAGGTCGTCACCGCGAAGTTGATCTGCGCCAACTCCGGCGGGTCCGGCGGTAGCGGCGGACCGCTCTTGGGCACCGGAGGCTCCGGCGGCGCCGGCGGAGAGTGCGACTTGGGCGCATTCGGGGACGGCGGGGACGGCGGGGACGGTGGCGGTGCGATGCTGATCAGCAACGGCGGCAACGGCGGCAACGGCGCTGCCGGTGCAACTGCGGGCACCGACGGCAAGGGCGGAGCCGGCGGTACCGGCGGCACCCTGCTAGGCGAAGACGGGCTCAACAGGTTGCCCTGAGCCCACACCCGCTCTCCCCCGAACCGCAGATGGTGCACATCTGGGTCGTGTAGCAAATGATTCGCAACTATTTCTGCAAATCGATTGCATCAATGTGGTTGCAGTAGTTACCTTCTAGATACAGGGAGTCTCCGCCAACCCTAAGGGGACGCACATGGCCTGTGCTCTGTGCTGCCGGCAGCCATCGTCGCGCTTGATTCGAAAGACTATTGCACCGGACAAATCGGCACCTTGTTTCCTGACCTGCAGTAGCGCACGGCTAGAAGAGCAGTGCTCGATGCCTGCCGAACGCGTCGGCTGATACGCGTCGTCACATCGGCTCGGGTCGGCCTCAAGCCGCGGGCACCACCGCGCCGGTACCGGATTCGATGACGATCCGATCTGATAGACGTTGGTGGGGAGGCATTTCCGGCATCCCAGCCATGGATCAACGCACAATCGACACAACGATCGGACCAGCTTCTCCCCCAACCACGGGCGGAGCAATTCACTGAAGTCGACGGCCGTAATCTACCCATCCGGTCCCGGTATCGCGCTCGACATCGAAAATGGTTTCACTGAGCCATATTTCATGCTCGTGTGCTGTTTTTCAATCGTGCGCCGCTGCGCGCCCAAACACGGACACCTTTACCGGGGCCGGGCTCGATTCCGAAAGAGAAGCCCATGTCATCTGCCCGAACGATACCCCAAATATGCTCCGCGGCAGCGGATAACGCCAAATGCCTTGGTCCGAGGCGGTCGGTCGGTGCGGCCTGCCATCCCACCAACGAAGCCACCAACGTAATCATCGCCGGTTGAGCGGTGGGTGCAACCATGGACTACGCAGCGCTTCCGCCCGAAGTCAACTCGGCACGCATGTACACCGGCCCCGGCTCGGGCGCGATGCTGGCCGCCGCACTGGCCTGGGATGGCCTTTCTACCGAGTTATCCTCGGCCACAGCCGATTACAGTTCAGCATTGGCCGCCATGACGAGCGGGCCGTGGCGGGGGCCCGCATCGACCTCGATGGCCTCCGCCGCCGCCCCCTACATCGCCTAGATGGCGGGCACCGCGACACAGGCCCTGCAGGCTTCACTGCAGGCCAAGGCCGCCGCCGCGGCCTACGAAACCGCATTCGCCATGACCGTGCCACCGCCGATGATCGCGGCCAACCGCGCGCTGTCGGCCTCATTGGTCGCCACCAACCTACTCGGCCAAAACACGCCGGCCATCGCCGCCGCCGAGGCCACCTACGGCGAGATGTGGGCCCAAGATGCGGCCGCCATATACGGCTATGGCGCGTGCTGCGCGACGGCAACGCAGTTGACCCCGTTCGCCGACCCACCACCGACCACCAGCCCCGAGGCCGGCCTGATCGCCCAGGCCGCGACCACAAGTAGCGCCCAAAGCCAGGCATCGCTGTCGCAGGTGATGTCAACGGTGCCGACCGCCCTGCAGGGGCTGGCCTCGCCGTCAGCGTCCGACGTGACCATCACCGATGTCGCGGGCGCGCTGGGGCTGGGTGCCCCACAACTGGACCGCATTCAAAGTTGGCTCGGTTTACAGGGCATCGACCTGACGACCCCGAGCGGGCTGCTCGCATTCTTCAACGGGACCGACGGATCGCCGCTGGGCACAGCCGTCAACGCAATAACCACGAACGCGATCGGCTCCGGCTTCTACACGCCCGGCAACTTCTTTGGAACCATGTGTGACTTCTTCGGGCTATCCAGTTTCTCGGCCATGGACGCTGCCGAGGACGCCGCCATCGCCGCCAGCAGCGGCCTCGGCGGGGCCGCACCCGGTCTCGGCGGATTCGGCGGGTTGGGCACCGCCGTGTCGGCGGGGGTGGGAAATGCGGCCTCGATCGGGTCATTGTCGGTGCCCCCGACCTGGGCGACAACCTCGCCGGTCGGCGCCGCAGTGGCGACCTTGCCATCCGTTGCCGCCGGCGCACCCCTGACCGCACACGGCCCGGCGAGCATGCTCGGCGGGCTGCCATTGAGCGGCTTTGGCGGACGCGGTTTCAGCGAGGTCCCCCGCTACGGGTTCAAGCCGACAGTGGTCATGCACCCGCCAGCGGCGGGTTGACCGGACTCCCTGCCAATCCGGTTCACGGCCATGGTCGGCACCGGCGCGAAAGCCGTTTCATGCCTTACCACCTCAGCTGAGCGCGGTCGCTGGTACCGTTGAATCACTGTGTTTCTGCGGGGCCCCAACAAGCCGACGCGATGGCAGTCAGCCATCGCTGTGGTGGCCGGGCTTTGCCTATTCGCCGCCGTCATCGGATGCTGGGCATTGCGCTCTGGGGTGGCGGCCGCCACTCCGTTGCATCCGGCCGCAACAGCATCCGCCGCCGGCCTCAGCCGAGCCGACATCGACAAACCGTCCGTGCGCAGCACCGGGCACCAATGCTCGTCATCCACAGGTCACAGCCCCTGCAAAAGCGCTGGGTTGAAACGGGATCGGCCGCCGACGTGGTCGCGCTCGGCACCGCCGCAGTGGTGGCTATCCACACCTGCCTCACTGACCACGGCGGGCCACCCGCTCAGGGCACTGCGTGCGCGCGCCCCGCTGGCAGCTGCCGCCGGGCGGGCATATCTCAACCAGCTCTGCGTCGCTCGCTGCTGATCGGCTAGCACCAGGCTCGTTGTGCGGCCATTCCAAGGCTGACACGGAGCCGGCGAAACCTACACCCGGTCAGCAATCTCGCTGACCCGTGCGACTTGTCATGCCCTAAACGGCGCACCCAAACATGTCCAGAAGAAGTGCATGTTCTGTTGCGCCACAAACTAATTCGTCATGCCCGCGGCGACAGACACGCCAACGCACCAAGCCAGCCAACCGGCGCAAGACCCGAGGAAATAGCAATGGACTATGCAGCTTTACCACCCGAAATCAACTCCGCTCGCATGTATGCCGGGCCAAGATCGACATCCATGCAGACCGCGGCAACAGCCTGGGACGCGTTGGCCACCGAGCTCTATTCGGCGGCCAGTTGCTATAGCTCCATCACCGCGGGACTGGCCGGCAAGTGGCAGGGCCCGGCCGCTACCGCGATGGCCCAAGCCGCCGCGCCCTACGCGGCGTGGCTCAGCACCACCGCGGCCCAGGCAGAGCTAGCCTCAGCCCAGGCAAGAGCGGCCGTCAGTGCCCACGCCGGCGCGTTCGCGGCGACAGTGCCGCCACCGGTGATCGCCGCCAACCGTGCCCATCTGGCAGCGTTGATCGCGACCAACCTACTAGGTCAGAACAGCCCGGCGATCGCGACAACCGAGGCCAACTACGAACAGATGTGGGCACAGGATGCGGCAGCGATGTATGGCTACGCGGGTGCTTGCGCGAGCGCCACACGGCTGACGCCATTTACTTCACCGCCGCCGATCACCGACCCGGTCGGGTTGGCCAGACAAGGTGTTGCCGCCACGCAATCGACCGGCGCATCGGCGGCTGCGCCAAGCCTCGAGGCCGTACTGGCGGCATCTCAGGTGATCACAACGCTGCCCGGGACCCTGGCTGGGCTCGCCACCGCACCCATCATGACATCCCTGAATAGCGCCTTCACGTCGTTGTCAACGTCGCTTTCGAAGCTGAGCTCACTGGCCGTGCCGCTGAACTTCGCCATGTACGCGCTGAACTTTCTCGATAAGGGGATCGGATTTACCAAAGCCGCAACCGGTTCGCTCACTGCCGCGGCCACAGGTGCGGTCAAGGCGGTCGAGTCCGGGGCGCAATCGCTGGGATCGGTTTCGCTGGGAATCACGGGTAGCGGTGCGGCACTGAGCGCCCCAATGGGCCCCGGCATGACGGTAGGGGCGTTGTCGGTTCCGCATTCTTGGATCACCGCGCCAGCCACAAGTGCCGTCGCCGCGAACCTGCCGAGCAGTTTGTCCTCGGTCGGCACCCTAGACAGCGGCACCGCAGGTATGCCGTTCATGCCGTTGACCGGCATGGCCGGGCGCAGCGCCAACGGCCCTGCCGCCTCCCGGTTCGAGCTGCGCTCAACGGTGGTACCCCGTTCCCCGGCCGCCGGATGACCCAAACGATGACGGGATGCTGTTGGGGCCCACGCCGCATCGGGCCCCGATCACGTGCCCGTGCTCAGTTACCCAGCTGAAAATGCCATTCCTCTAACCAATCTCAAAGGTTTCTTCCAGCCCCCAACAATGCTGGCGCTGTATGTTTGCGCCACTGTGACCTTCCCATGCGCGGCTTCTCCCCGACGATGGCAACGCGCCGTCGTCGTTGTTGTCGTCGCGGTAGGTCTTTTTGCCGCCGTCATCGCGGGCTGGGCACTGCGGTCCGGGCTTTCTGCCGCGGCACTACTGCAACCCGCAGCATGGTCGCAGGCGATCCCCGATATCGGCCACCTGCAGCTCGCTCACGGCCCACAACCCGTGAACCATAGCGATCAAGACGCTCCTCCCGCGCATCAGAAACCCTTCAGAAACGCTTGGATGACGCGGGATCGGCCGCCAAGCCAGGCCCACCTTGGGCCACTTTCGGCCTGGTCGCCGACGAGTGGTTGGGTAACCCGGGGCTGGCAATCCCAGCTGATCCACGTGCACCCGCCCGGTCCACCGGCGGCGACTGCCGCTGACCGAGATATCTTGACCGAGTTCTGCGTCGCTCGGCGCTGATCGTTCCCGACGGTTGTGCTGCAGCACAACCGGTTACAGGTGATTGCCAACCACGCGCTTTCAACGCGTCTGCGCTGGTTGCATGACGCCGTTCTTCGTTCTTCGATGCGGTAACCCCTTCGCGGGATGCCATCGAATGCCAACGATCCCGAGCACATCGATAACGGGACAACAGCGGAATCAACCCGTCCCCCAGCGCTTTAGGAATTGATCATGTCTTTGCGGCCCACTCCTGCCATCCCCCGAACATTTGTCGCGCGGAAGAGGCCGAAGAGATAGCCATGGACTTCGGAAAGTTGCCACCGGAGGTCAACTCCGGCCGAGCTCGTCCGGGCTCCCTGCAGGCCACCGCGGTGGCGTTGCGCGGGTTGACCGCCGGGATGCGCCAGATTGGAGCGGAATGTAGTTCGATCGCCGCCGGGCTCACCAGCGGGTGGCGCGGGCCGGCGGCGGTGCCGGTGATGCGGGTCATTGCGCCGCACTGGGCATTGCTCACCGCCCTGGCCCGCCATGCCAGTCAGACCGCGGTTCAGGCCGAAACTGCCGCGCAAGCCTACGAACAGGCAGCAGCAAAGATGACATCGGCACAGCTGATCGCGCCCAACCGCATGATGAGAAAGTGGTTGTCGGCGAACAACTTTCTGGGCCAGGCCAGCCCGGTTATCGCCGAGCTCGAAGCCGAGTACGACCGGGTGTGGGTGCACTGCGCCGACGCCGTGCACGACTTCGCCGGCGCCCTGGCTATCTCACCGAGGTCGACGCCGTTGACCTCCCAACTCGTCGCCATCGGGTTCACGAAGCTGGCCCACCGTGGTTCGCCCGTTGCCTGCGGGACAGCCGCCATGGATAGCCTCGCGATCATGACTACCGGCACTCAGGTGGTTTCATCAATTCCGCGAGCGCTCAAGGCCCTGTCTGCGCCCTATGCGTCATTGGGTGCCGCGATCTCCCCAGCGGCTTTGTCGCTGTCAAGACTGAGTTCGGTTGTCCTACGGTCAAATCTCGCGGCCCGCACGCTACATGTCCTGGAAACGGCTACCGCCTCGGGCCTAGCACGAACCACCGTCGCAGACAGTGGCGGTAGCCAGCTTTTGGTCGACGTTGATCACGCAACGTCGATCGGAGCGTTGTCGGTGCCGCAGGCGTGGATAACAGCGATTGCCGCCAGCCCCGTCGTCTCGGTGCTACAACGCACCGGATGGATCTGCGAACCAATCGGTGACGCCGTCGGCAGTGAGCCGCCGGGGTAGCGCCCACACTAGGGCGCAGCCAGGTCGGCGGAGGCGAGTGCGGCGTCCAATCCGAAGGGCCGATCCGCTCACCCGCTCCTGCGCGACCGGGCGGCATCAACCACCGCCGAGAACAGACGCAGATCCTCCAATGACTCCTCGGAATGCCACTGCACGGCCAACACGAAGTTCTCCCCCGGCAGCTCCAGCGCCTCGACCACGCCGTCGACATCAAAGGCGCTGACCACCAAGCCTTCGCCCACCTCGGCGACGGCCTGGTGGTGGTAGCAACGCACCTGCGCGGATTCCCCGATCAAGGTCGCCAACCGGGTCCCGGGCACGGTACGCACCGGCAGCGAGGAAAACACCGCGTTGCCTGCCCGGTGTCCGTTGTGCCCGAGCACATCGGGCAGGTGCTGGTGCAGCGTCCCACCGAATGCGACGTTGAGAACTTGAGCGCCGCGGCAGATACCGAGCACCGGTAGCCCCCGTTGCAGCGCACCGCGCAGTAGCGCGAACTCCCAGCTGTCCCGGATCGGTGCCGGCTCGTCGGTGGCCGGATGCGCCTGTTGGCCGTAGGCAGCGGGGTCGACATCCTTACCTCCGGTGATGACCAGGGCATCGAGGCTGTCGAGCACTCTGTTGGCAGCATCGGCATCGGCCCGCTGCGGAGGCAGCAGCACGGCGATGCCACCAGCCATGGTGACACCGTCGAAATAGCTGGCGGGCAGAAAACTTGCGCTGACATCCCAGACACCAGTCTTGGCCTGGTCCAGATATGTGGTCATCCCCACGATCGGTCCCGGTCCAGCGGCGTTCAAGACCACCCGTCCTCTCCCCATCATGCTGGAGCATCCGCATCGCCCAGCGTGGTGTCATGCCGAATATTTCAACGGAAACGGTTGTGGCACAAGACTAGACATCCCCGGCCCGCTCGCGAAAGGCCAGGTTGGCGGCACCTACCAACCGCTGGTGCGCAGCACGATCTCGGTGGCCAGCTGGGCCGTCGACTCCTGCGCGTTGCGTCGGCCCAGCAGCTCAACCACCCGATACTCGGCGTAGACCAACTGCTGGCTGTTACGGGCCGCTTCCCGCACGGCCGCCGAAGTCACCAGCACGGTGGTGGCGATCTCGACGGGCGGACACGAGTCATCACGAACGACGCCCTCGGAATCGGCGATCGCCGGATGGCCACGGTCAATTGCGACCAAGCCGGCGAACCTGCCCAACCTCGTCGCCGCCAGTTCCCAGGCGAGTTCGGCGCCCTCCCGATCGCCGACCACCACCGCCCACTTGATACCCAGGGCATCGAGGATGCCAACCACGGATTTTGACGTCAGCCGCGGGTCGGCGCCCACCACCACCGTTCGAAGTGAGGCGGTATGCAGCCGCTCGCACACCGCGTCATACGCGGTGACGGCGCGTTGATCGGCACCAAGAATGACGACGACGACGCCATTTGCGGGACCGGCCACTGCCACTTGGACCGGGAATCCGTCGAGCGTGGTCATCAACGAGGGCACCTACGCAAGTTACCGCCAATCGACCAGAGCGTGCCACGAGTTCATCCAGTCGCAGTCCCGCGACACCTCGAGCTTCCTGCGGCTAACCACCCGGTAACGGGTCAACCGCCGACGCCACCGAGCATGGCGAGCAGACGCAAAATCGCACCGGCACGCGGACGGCTACGCGAGTTTGCGTCTGCTCGCGTGTGGAGAGCTCATGGCAACGTGAGAATCTCGGCACCGGTATCGGTGACCAGCAGCGTGTGTTCGAACTGCGCGGTCCACTTGCGGTCCTTGGTGACCACCGTCCAGTCGTCATCCCAGATCTCGTAGTCCAACGTGCCCAGGTTGATCATCGGCTCGATGGTGAATGTCATCCCGGTCTGCATGATCGTCTCCACCGCAGGCTGGTCGTAATGCAATACAACCAGCCCGTTGTGGAAGGTGGTACCGATGCCGTGGCCGGTGAAGTCGCGAACCACGTTGTAGCCAAAGCGATTTGCATACGCCTCGATCACTCGCCCGATGACCGACAACGCCCGTCCGGGTTTGACGGCGTTGATCGCCCGCATCGTCGCTTCCCGGGTGCGCTCCACCAGCAGCCGGTGCTCCTCGGAGACGTCGCCGGCCAGGAAGGTCGCGTTGGTATCGCCATGCACCCCGTCGAAGTAAGCCGTGACATCGATGTTGACGATGTCACCGTCGGCGATCACCGTCGAGTCGGGTATTCCGTGGCAGATCACCTCGTTGAGCGAGGTACAGCACGACTTGGGGAAGCCCTTGTACTCCAGCGTCGACGGGTAGGCGCCGTTGTCGACCATGTACTCGTGGGCGATCCGGTCCAGCTCGTCGGTCGTGACCCCGGGTGCGACCGCTTTGCCCGCCTCGACCAGTGCGCCGGCCGCGATCCGCCCGGCCACGCGCATCTTCTCGATGACCTCAGGCGTCTGCACCCATGGCTCGGTCCCTTCGCGGGCCGTCGGCTTGCCGACATACTCCGGGCGCGCGATCCACTTGGGCACCGAGCGCATCGGCGAGAGAACTCCGGGGGAAAGCGCGGTGCGAGCAGGCATCCCGCTAGCTTAGTCGCGCCTGGCCGGTGACTCGCACCTCACCGGGAGCGCCCGGCCCGCCGTCACATCCCGCCCCGATGGTCGCTGCCTGGACGAACCGCTGGTTACACCTGATGGCGGCGCAGCAAGGCCCGGCGCGGACCCCGGATCACCACGGAGCCGCACACCACCTGGCCCGTCACCACGACATGCGGTGTGCCTTCACCAGGGGCATCCTTGCGACGGTCGCTGGCACTGCCCACGTAAACCTCGACGTCGTCGATGGAGGCGCTGGCCCCCTCGGGCAGTCTGAGCTCGAGTGAGCCGAACCTCATGTCGAGTTCGATCACCACCACGGGTCCCGCGAAACGCGCCTTGGTCAGGTCGAGTTCGATCGAGCCCAGCCGGCGAACCAACGCCAGGCGAGTCGGGACCATCCATTCGCCATGGCGCTTCAGCGACCCGGCCCAGCCACGCAATTCGACCCGGTCAGCCGCGGATGTGACGATGGCACCCGGCCCGGGCAGGTCACAGACCAGCCCGTCCAGTTCGTTCTGGGTGCGCGCAAACGACACCCGAGACGAACGCTGCTCGAATTCATTGATGTCGATCAACCCGAGCGCTACCGCGTTGTGTAAACGGCGCATCGTGCCGTTCCTGTCGGCGTCGGAGACCCGCAACGCCACCATCTCTGCACCGGAATCCGTCATGGCCTTTTCCTGATGTCCCTCGCTAACGGCGATCATCCGCCTCTCCTGGCAACTTACCGCGGTTGCGGGATCAGTGGCGACGCCGCGGGCCCAGCCAGGCGCCCACAGCGGCTAGGTCAGGTACCCGGGCGGCATCAGCTCGAACATAATCTTGGTCATCCGCACGGCGTATTCCGAGCTGCCACCGCCGACAATCAGCGAGGCGAACGCCAGGTCACCGCGGTATCCGGCGAACCAGGAATGCGACCCGCCCGGGAATTCGGCTTCACCGGTCTTGCCGAAGACCTCGCCGCACCCGGCGATCTCTTTGGCGGTGCCGTTGGTCACCACCAGGCGCATCATGGGGCGCAGCGCGTCCACCATCTTCGGGCTGATCGGCGCGCCCTCACCCGTCACCTGCGTGGGCCGACCGACGATGAGCTGCGGAACCGGTGTCCTGGCCGCGGCCACGGTGGCCGCCACCAGCGCCATCCCGAAGGGGCTGGCCAGCACCTTGCCCTGGCCGAACCCGTCCTCGGTGCGCTCTGCCAGGTCCACCGTCGGGGGCACCGAACCGGTGACCGTGGTGAGGCCCTCCACTCGATAGTCGAGCCCGATGCCGTAGCGAATGGCCGCCTGCGTCAACCCGCGCGGGGGCATCTTGCTGCTCAGTTCCGCGAAGGTGGTGTTGCACGAACTGGCGAACGCGCGTGATAGCGGCACTACGCCGAGATCGAAGCCGCCGTAATTGGGGATCGTGCGATGGCCGATGTCGAGTTCGCCGGGGCAGCCGAGCATGGTGTTGGGGGTGGCCATATCGCGCTCGACGGCCGCACCGGCGGTAACGACCTTGAAGGTTGACCCGGGTGGATACAGGCCGGTGGTGGCAACCGGGCCGTCGGCGTCGGCGGCGGCATTCTGCGCCACCGCCAGAATCTCTCCGGTCGAAGGCTTGATCACCACGATCATTGCCTTGCCGCCCCTGGCGTCCACCGCGCGCTGCGCGGCGTTCTGCACGGCCCGATCCAACGTGATGGTGACCGACGGCGCCGGTGACGGTGCCACCTCATGCAGCACCGCCACGTCCACACCGTTCTGGTTGACGCTGACCACCCGCCAGCCCGCCTCGCCCTCCAGCTCGTCGACCACGGCTTTCTTCACCTCGGTCATGACGACTCCGGCGAAATGATCGTCGGTCGGCAACATCTCGGGCTGAGGCGTGATCACCACACCGGGCAGGTGGCCGATCGCTTCGGCGACCCGACCGCTGTCGTCAGGACGCAGGGTGACCCCCAAGTCCAGCGGGTACGTCAACGAACTGGCCTGCTCGGCGAGCAGCTGCGGGTCGTTGAGCGTGTCGTTGAAGGGGTGCAGGGCATCAACCGCGGCGTGGGCGGTCCCGATCAGGTTGCGGCCGGCCTCGACGGCATCCAGAGCGTAGTGATACACGTAGCCCGGCACGAGCACGTCGGTGCCGCCGAGCTCGTTGACCGACGCCCGCCGGGGCGGGTCGGCGCGCAGGGAAAACGTCTGGTGCTCCCCCAGCTTGGGATGCAAGCCGGTGGATACCCAGCGGACCGCCCAGCGCCCCTCATCGCGGGCCATCTTCAACTGGCCGTCATAGGTCCACGTCCGATTCTTGGGAAGGTGCCAGGTGAAGCGGTAGACGACGGTGCCCGTGTCCTCGGCATACTTCGAGCTGAGGATCTGCGCGTCCAGGTGGGTCGCCTGCAGACCCGCCCACGCGGCGTTGAGCGCTTCCCGGGCTTCGTTGGGGTTGTCGCTGAGCTGGGCCGCGGTCGCGGTATCGCCAACGGCGAGCGCGGCGAAGAATTTCGCGGCAGCCGGCCCCGGGCCCTCGGGGCGGGGCGTGCAGCCTGGCAGCGCCATGCAGCAGACCAACAAAAGGGCTGCGCCAGCTGAGGCCAATGTTGCTCTAGTTACCATCGTTACTGATGGTAAGAACAGTGACGCCAAGGAGGGCGTAGACACACCGAGACGTTGCTCTAGTTACCATCGTTACTGATGGTAAGAACAGTGACGCCAAGGAGGGCGTAGACACACCGAGACCCAACCGTTATGTCGGATCTGGTTGACGCTACGAAGGGGTTTGGTGCAGGAGGCTGCTCAGTCGAGCAGCACTGTGGCGAAGGTGCCGACTTCCTTGAAGCCGACGCGCGTGTAGGCGGCGCGGGCGACCGTGTTGAAGTTGTTCACGTACAGGCTGGCGATGCGCCCGCTGCCGACGGTCACCGCGGCAAGCGTGGCGGTTCCCGCGGTACCCAAACCCAGGCCGCGCCGCTCCGGATGAACCCAAACCCCCTGGATCTGCCCGACGGCCGGAGACTGCGACCCCACCTCGGCCTTGAAAATCACCTCACCGTGCTCGAACCGGGCCCACGCCCGCCCGGCCGCGATGAGGCTGGCGACCCGGCGGCGATAACCCCGGCCGCCGTCTCCGAGGCGAGGATCGATGCCCACCTCACCGATGAACATGTCCACGGCGGCCACCAGGTAGGCGTCCAACTCCTCGGGTCGGACCTGGCGTACCTCCGGGTCGATCGCGCAACTGGGGTGGGTGTTGATGGCCATGAGCGGCTGGTGGTCACGCACATCGCGGGCCGGCCCCCAGGCCGACTCCAGGCGCTGCCACATCGGCAGCACCAGATCGGCCCGGCCCACCAGCGACGAACACCGCCGCGCGGTGCTCTTCGCCTCATCGGCGAACGCGTTCAAATCGATCAATTCACCGCGCAGCGGGATCAGGTTGGCGCCGGCGAAGCACAACGACTCATCCACTCCGTCGCGCGTCCACAGTTCCCCGCCAAGCGAATTGGGCTCGATTCCGTAGTCGGCCACCCGCGTGGCGACCATGCACGATTCGACCGGATTCTCGTCGAGCACTCGCCACAATGCGGCAACGTCACGCACCACAGACACCCGAGGTTCGCCGACAAGGCGCATGATGGGCGGAGCCGACATCTCAGATCTCTCTGTGGTGCGAACTGAGGCCAGACAATTCACTGACCCCTATCAGCTTACGGTCACAATAGGCGCACCGCTTGATGTCGTGCCCGGATCCTCAGTTCCCATTTCTGCGGCGATGCGCATCGCCTCCTCGATCAGGGTCTCGACGATCTGCGCTTCGGGCACCGTCTTGATCACTTCGCCCCGCACAAAGATCTGGCCCTTGCCGTTGCCCGAGGCCACTCCCAGGTCAGCCTCACGCGCTTCACCAGGACCGTTGACGACGCACCCCATCACGGCCACCCGCAACGGAACGTCAAGACCGTCCAAGCCGGCGGTGACCTCGTTGGCCAGCGTGTAGACGTCAACCTGAGCGCGTCCGCAGGACGGACAGGACACGATCTCAAGGGACCGTGGTCGCAGATTCAGCGACTCGAGAATCTGGTTGCCGACCTTGACTTCCTCCACGGGTGGGGCCGACAACGACACCCGGATGGTGTCACCGATGCCACGGGAGACCAGCGCACCGAAAGCGACCGCGGACTTGATGGTGCCCTGAAAGGCCGGACCGGCCTCGGTGACCCCCAGGTGCAGCGGATAGTCACATTGGGCCGCCAACTGCTCGTAGGCGGCGACCATGATCACCGGGTCGTTGTGCTTGACGCTGATCTTGATGTTGCCGAAACCATGCTCTTCGAACAACGACGCTTCCCACAGGGCAGACTCGACCAGCGCTTCGGGCGTGGCCTTGCCGTACTTCTGCATGAACCGCTTGTCCAGCGAGCCCGCGTTGACCCCGATGCGAATCGGAATGCCAGCCGCCCCGGCCGCCTTGGCGACCTCCCCCACCCGGCCGTCGAACTCCTTGATGTTGCCCGGATTCACCCGCACGGCAGCGCAACCGGCATCGATGGCGGCAAAGATGTACTTCGGCTGGAAGTGGATGTCGGCGACCACCGGAATCTGGCTGTGCCGGGCTATCTCGGCCAGCGCGTCAGCGTCCTCTTGGCGGGGGCAAGCCACCCGGACGATGTCGCAGCCCGCCGCGGTCAGCTCGGCGATCTGCTGCAGCGTGGCATTGACGTCGTGGGTCTTGGTGGTGCACATCGATTGCACCGAGACCGGGTAATCGCTGCCGACTCCGACATCGCGGACCATCAGCTGACGCGTGGTGCGGCGGGGCGAAAGCGTGGGCGCCGGAGGCTGCGGGATGCCCAGGCCAGTGGTCACTGTGACCCCTTCTTTCTGGTTCTTATTGGAACAACCTGATCGGGTTGACCAAGTCGGCGGTGACGGTCAACAGCATGTATCCGACCACGAAAACCAGCACCACATAGGTCGCTGGCATCAGCTTGAGATAGTTCACCGGCGCCGCGGCCACCTTGCCGCGGGCCGCGCGGATCATGTTGCGAATCTTCTCGAACACCGCGACGGCGATATGGCCGCCGTCGAACGGCAACAGGGGCAGCAGGTTGATGGCCCCGAGGATGAGATTCAACTGGGCCAGGAAGAACCAGAAGGCCACCCACAGCCCGTGGTCGACGGTGTCGCCGCCGATGATGCTGGCGCCGACCACGCTGATCGGCGTCTGCGGGTCACGCTGGCCGCCCCCGATGGCGTGGACCAGCGCGCCGACCTTGGTCGGGATGGCCACCAGCGCCCTGCCCACTTCGACCGTTAGGTCACCGGTGAAGGCGAACGTGGCGGGCAGCGCCGACAGAATCCCGTATTGCGTCGGCCCGGACTGGGCCGCACCCACCCCGATAGCGCCGACAGTCGCGGGCTCGAGTTGATTGCCCTGCTCGTTGGGAACCCAGCGGCGGGTGGATTCGATGACCACGTTGGCCGTCACCGTGGTTCCGTCGCGTTCGACGACGATCGGCACGCTGCCGTGCAGCTTGCGAATGGCCGTCGCCATCTCGTCGAAGGTGGAGACCGCGGTGTCACCGACCTTGACGACGACGTCACCGGCGCGCAGTCCGGCTAGCGCCGCGGGCCCCGGCCCGGTGCACTGCTCCAGTTTTCCTTGAGCCGTTTCCGGTGCGACACAGCCGGTTTCGCCAATGATCGCCTGGGTGGGCGGGTGCGGGTTCGGCAGCCCCCAGACCACTGCGATGCCATAGATCAGCACCAGGCAGATAACGAAGTTCATGCCAGGCCCGGCGAACAGGACCGCCACCCGCTTCCAGGTCGCCTGTTTGTACATCGCCCGGTCATGTTCGTCGGGCTCGAGATCCTCCACCGGGGTCATGCCGGCGATGTCACAGAAGCCACCCGCCGGAATGGCCTTGACCCCGTACTCGGTTTCGCCTCGGCGCGTCGACCACAAGGTGGGACCGAAGCCGACGAAATAGCGCCGCACCTTCATTCCGGTCGCACGCGCTACCCACATGTGGCCGCACTCGTGCAGCGCCACCGATATCAAGATGGCGAGTGCGAAGAGCACAATGCCGACAACGAACATCATCAGCCTCTATCGACCTTTCTCAAGCCAGTCCGGAGACCTTCTCGCATGCGCCGGCCGGGCTTGCTTTGGCGATCGCACGCTGTGCCCGCTGCCGCGCCCAACGCTGCGCGTCAAGTACGTCATCCACGTTAGCGGGTGAAACGGCCCATTGGTCGGCAGCGTGCAGCACGTCGGCGATAGTTCCCACGATGGCGGGGAAACTGATCCGGCCGGCGAGGAAGGCCGCTGCCGCTTCTTCGTTGGCCGCGTTGTACACCGCGGTCATGCACCCGCCGGTCTCGCCGGCATGGCGAGCCAGCTCGACGGCGGGAAACACCTCGTCGTCCAGCGGCTCGAACTCCCACGTCTGAGCCTGACTGAAATCGCAATAACGGGCCGCACCCGGCACCCGGCGCGGCCAGCCCAACGCCAGCGAGATCGGCAATTTCATGTCCGGGGGGCTGGCCTGGGCGATGGTCGAACCGTCGACGAAGGTGACCATGGAATGCACGATCGACTGCGGATGCACGACGACCTCGATGCGCTCGTACGGGATGCCGAACAGTAGGTGGGTTTCGATGAGCTCGAGTCCCTTGTTGACCAGTGAGGCCGAGTTCAGCGTATTCAGCGGGCCCATTGACCAGGTCGGATGGGCACCGGCCTGCTCCGGGGTGACCTCCTGAAGGTCGGCCGCCGACCACCCCCGAAACGGCCCACCCGAGGCGGTCAACACTAGTTTGGCGACTTCGTCGGGGGTGCCTGCGCGCAAGCACTGAGCCAGCGCGGAATGCTCGGAGTCGACCGGCACGATCTGACCGGGTTGCGCGGCCTGCAGTACCAGTGGACCGCCGGCAACCAGCGATTCCTTGTTGGCCAAGGCCAGCCTGGCCCCGGATGCCAGCGCGGCCAGCGTCGGGCGCAGGCCCAATGCGCCGACGAGCGCGTTGAGGACGACGTCGGCCTCGGTCTCCTCCACCAGCCGGGTGACAGCGTCGGGCCCCTGGTACGCAATGTCGCCGGCCAGTTGCGCCGCCCGCTCGTCGGCGATCGCAATCTCCGTTACGCCGGTCTCGGCGCGCTGTCGCAGCAGCGTGTCCAGATTGCTGCCCCCGGCAGCCAGCCCGACGACCTCGAAACGGTCCGGATTGGCGGCGATGACTTCCAGCGCCTGGGTGCCGATCGAACCCGTGCTGCCCAGCACTAGCACGCGCAAGCGGCCGTCGGCGGACCCGTCGGTGGCAGTAGTCACTCCATCATTGTGCCCCGACCGACCCCAATGCGGCCCGGCCAGCCCGCCGCTTCGACTAGCCATCCAGGACCTCCGCAGTTTCGAATAGTGAACATGGTCACGCTTGCACTCGTCGGCTTCGTCGGAGGTCTGATCACCGGGATCTCGCCGTGCATCCTGCCGGTGCTGCCGGTGGTCTTCTTCTCCGGCGCCCACGGCGGCGCCACGGTGGCCACCACACAGACGGGGGTTAGTACGCCGGACCCGAAGGCCGCGCGTGTCCAGACACGCCCCTATCGGGTGATCGCCGGCCTGGTGCTCAGCTTCTGTCTGGTGACCCTGACGGGTTCGGCGCTGCTGTCGTTGCTGCATCTGCGCCAGGACACCATCCGCTGGGTCGCGCTGGCCGCGCTGGTGGCGATCGGCTTGGGCTTGATCTTTCCGCGACTCGAACAGTGGCTGCAGCGGCCGTTTTCCCGCATCCCGCACAACTCGATCAGTGCTGGCGGCACCGGTTTCGGGCTCGGGTTGGCGCTGGGCGTGCTCTATGTTCCCTGCGCCGGCCCGGTGCTCACCGCCATCATCCTGGCCGGCGCCACCTCGAGAATCGGGCTCAACACCGTCGTGCTCACCTGCGCATTCGCCCTCGGAACCGCCTTGCCACTGCTGTTCTTCGCCCTGGCCGGGCGCGAGACGGCAGGACGGGTGAGCGCGTTTCGTCGGCGCCAGCGCGAGATCCGGATTGGGGCCGGAGTCGTGACGATTCTGCTGGCAGTGGCCCTGGTGCTCAATCTGCCCGCGACTCTGCAACGGGCCATCCCCGACTACACCAGTGCGCTACAGGGCCTACCGGAGCAGGTGGGCGGCCCCAACCAGATCGGCACCAACCTGGGCGGCATCGGCGGTCTTGTGACTGACCAAAACGCGCAGCTCTCCGACTGCACCAACGGCGCCGCCCAACCGCAAGACTGTGGCAGCGCACCCGACATCACGGGAATCAGCGGCTGGCTCAACACCCCTGAGCACCAACCGATCCGGTTGAGTTCGCTGCGAGGCCGCGTGGTGCTGGTCGACTTCTGGGCGTATTCATGCATCAACTGCCAACGCGCCATCCCCCACGTCGTCGGCTGGTACCGGGCCTACAAAGACAGCGGCCTGGAAGTGATCGGCGTGCACACACCCGAGTACGCGTTCGAAAAGGTGCCGGAAAATGTTGCGGCCGGCGCCGCGGATCTGAACATCACCTACCCGATCGCGCTGGACAACAACTATTCGACCTGGACGAACTACCGCAACGCATACTGGCCCGCCGAGTATCTGATCGATGCCAGTGGCACCGTTCGGCACATCAAGTTCGGCGAGGGTGACTACGACGGCACGGAGAACCTGATCAGACGGCTACTCGCCGACGCCAATCCGGGCGCCAAACTGCCGGCACCCGTGGACGCCGCCGACACCACACCCGCGCTGAGCCTGACCCCCGAGACATATTTCGGCGTGGGCAAAGCGGTCACCTTCGCCGGCAGCGGCTACGACCAGGGTTCGGCGACGTTCAGCTATCCGCTCGCGCTGCCCCCAGACACCTTCGCCCTGCAAGGCCCCTGGTCCCTGGACCACCAGCGGGCCACGGCCGACGGCGACGACTGCCGCATCAAGCTGAACTACCTCGCCAAGAACGTCTATCTGGTGGTCGGTGGCACCGGAACCCTCACCGTGACCGGAGCCGGCAAGTCGACGACGCTGCGGATCGGCGGGGCACCCACCTCGCATCAAATCGTCGCCGGCGACCAAGTGCAACGAACCACGATAGAAGTGCATCCCAGCAAAGGATTGCAGGTGTATTCATTCACCTACGGATGAATTATTTTTCCCACAACACCGATCCAAAATCGCTGCGGCTCCGAATAACAGTCAGAGATCCACCCGACAACAAAGGAGCCATAGGCAATGAAGTTCCACAACCCAGCAATTGCAGCAACCGGTCTCGCGGCAGCCGCTGCGGTAGGCCTGGTGGTGGCCACCGCTCCGAGCGCGATGGCCAGCCCGCCAGACACGCTGGCCGGCCCCGGATCCAGTGCCTACGCACAGCAAGTGCCGACCGGGCCAGGGTCGGTAGCCGGCATGGCGGCCGAACCGGTCGCGGTGGCGGCGTCGAACAACCCGATGCTCACCACGCTGACCTCGGCGTTGTCCGGCAAGCTCAACCCGCAGGTGAACCTGGTCGACACCCTCAACGGCGGCCAATTCACAGTCTTCGCCCCGACCGATGCCGCGTTCGGCAAGATCGACGCCGCAACGATCGACTCGTTGAAAACCGATGCGCCGCTGCTGAAAAAGATCCTCACCTATCACGTGGTCCCCGGGCAGTTGAGTCCGTCGCAGGTGGTCGGCACCCACAGCACCGTCGAGGGCGCCTCGCTGACCGTCACCGGTTCTGGCAATAACCTACAGGTCGGTGACGCGGCCGTGGTCTGCGGCGGAGTGCAAACCGCCAACGCCGTGGTGTACATGATCGACACCGTGCTGATGCCGCCCAGCTAGCCAGCTAGGCATCACCGGCAGCGGCGACGCATTTCGCTACGGCGATTCCTCCGGACGGGTAGCACAAAGGTGATGACCCCGGTCTGCGCTTCGGGCAGATGTGCCAGAATGATCGGGTTCGATCCGAAGACGTGCAGTAGCCAATCCCATCCGGAGGAATCGCTGTGGCCAGTACTGAGGTGGAGCCTTTCACCGGCGTCGATATCGCCGAGGTGCCGTCCGCACGCTGGGGATGGAGCCGGATCAATTACCGCACCTGGCACATCACCGGCGCGTGCATCTTTGTGTTCCTGCTGGCGATGCCGCGCGGCAACCACGTCGGCCATGTCGAAGACTGGTTCCTCATCGGGTTCGCCGTACTGACGCTGGCCGTCCTGGTTCGTGACCTGTGGGGCCGCCGGCGCGGCTGGCTCCGATAGCGGTTTCCCGACCAACTCGGCGCGCGCCGCTTAGCGACGGGCCCGCCGATACCAACTAACGCTGAACGCACCGGCCACCAGCAACGTCAGCACCACCACCCACGGCCAGATACCGTGCTGGTGGACCCAGCCGGCCAACTCACCTTGGATGCGGCCGGCCACACCGATCACCCGATCTTGGGGATCGACCAGTAGACCAGAGGTCAACCGCACCTCGTAGTAGCCGTAGTAGCCGACGTAGAGCCCAACCACCGCCAGCAACCCACCGCTGATCCGGTTGACCAGCGGCAGCACCCGCCGCAACCGGTCGGCCAGTGCCGAGCTGGCGGTCGCGGCGGCAATGGCGAGTGCGCCGACCACCATGGTCAGGCCCGCGATGTAGGCCAGGTAGATTGCCACCGCCCCCAGGATCGAACCGCCCCGCAGGCCCGCCCCGGTTACCGCGATAAACGGCCCGATGGTGCAGGACAACGAGGCGACGGCATAGCTGACGCCGTAGCCGTACATGGAACCCAAGCGGGCCGTTGGCGCCCATCGCGGACCAAACCCGCTAGGGGTCAGCGCGGCCAACTCACGCCCCGACAGCAGCCACACCCCAAGGCCGAAAAGCAGCACACCAATCAACACAGTCAGGTAGGGCAGGTATCGCTGCACCGTGGAAGCTGCCGAGATGGTCAAAGCGCCAAAGGCACCGAAGACCGTAAGGAAACCGAGCGCCATCCCGATGGTGGCGGCGATGGCTCGGCCGACCGCGCCGATCGGAGAGGCAGCCTCCCCCGACTCGCCGCCATGCTGCCCGCGCACCACCAACAGCAGGTATGTGGGCAGCATCGCGAATCCGCATGGGTTTAGCGCGGCCACCGATCCGGCGGCGAAGGCCAGCGCGACCAGGGCCGAATTCATCGGGGTCGGGGAATCAGGACGTCAGCGCGGCGACCCGGTCGGCCAGTTCCTGCTGGGACATGGCCGAGGTGGGGTTGTTGACGAAGGTCGAGGAACCGTCGGCCCGATAGAACACCCAGGCCGGCTGCCAGGGCACGTTGTAGCGCGCCCAGATCGCGCCGTCGGCGTCGTTGATGTTGGTGAAGTTCAGCCCGTATTTGGAGACGAAGCCCTGCATCGCACCCACGTCCGAATGCGCGGCGATGCCGACGAATGTGACCCCGGGGTTGGCGGCCGCCACCTGGCTGGCGGCGGGGCCCTCGGCGTTGCAGAACGGGCACCACGGCGTCCAGAACCACAACACCGCCGGCTTACCCTGCAGGCTGGCCCCGTTGAAGGGCGCGCCGCCCAGCGTCGTCGCGGTGAAATCGAGACGATCGTCGGCGGCGCGGGCGCGCGGCGCGGCGATCACGCCGAGCGTCAGGACAAGCGCGACCATGCTGGCCATCAGGACCGCGACAAACCAACGATTGCGGGGCGTAGGGCGAACAGTCATAGCAGACCTCACTTACTGGTGTTTGCCTTGATGACGTAATACCCACTGACGCGGTTCATCGCACCCGCTGCAGCTACCCGCCTTCGGCGGCCAGCTGTCCGCAGGCCCAGCCCCAATCGCCCACGCTCCAGCTACCCGCCTTCGGCGGCCAGCTGTCCGCAGGCGGCGCTGATCTCGCGGCCGCGAGTATCCCGTACGGTGCACGAAAACCCTTGTGCACGAACTCGTTTGACAAACTCCCGCTCCACCGGCTTGGGACTCGCATCCCAATCGCTGCCCGGTGTCGGGTTGAGCGGGATCAGGTTGACATGGACCAACGGACCCAGCGCGCCATGCAGTCGTTTACCCAGCAGATCAGCCCGCCAAGGTTGGTCATTGACCTCACGGATCAGCGCATACTCGACGGAGACCCGACGACCGGTCACCTCTGCATAGTAATGCGCGGCCTCGAGAGCTTCGCTGATCTTCCACCGGTTGTTGACCGGCACCAACGTGTCGCGCAGTTCGTCGTCGGGCGCATGCAATGACAGCGCCAGCGTGACGCCGAGGCGTTCATCGGCAAGCTTGCGGATCGCGGGCGCCAAACCCACCGTCGAGACCGTCACCGATCGGGCCGAGATGCCAAAACCCGTCGGCGGCGGTTCGGTGATGCGACGCACCGCCGCCAGCACCCGGGCGTAATTGGCCAGCGGCTCCCCCATGCCCATGAACACGACATTCGACAACCGGTCACCGAACTCGTCGCGCAACGCCGCGGCCGCGGCCCGCACCTGTTCGACGATCTCTGCAGTCGACAGATTGCGGGTCAGGCCGCCCTGCCCGGTCGCGCAGAACGGACACGCCATCCCACAGCCCGCTTGCGAGGAGATGCACACCGTATTGCGCTGCGGGTAGCGCATGAGCACCGATTCGACGGTGACACCATCGGTGGCGCGCCATAGCGTCTTTCGCGTCTGGCCCGCGTCACAGGTGACCTCTCGCGCCGCGGTCAGCAGGTTCGGGAACATCGTTTCCGCGATCTGGTCACGCACCGCCGCCGGCAGGTCGGTCATCTGACGGGGATCGGCGATCAGCCGACCGTAGTACTGGTGTGCCAGCTGCTTGGCCCTGAAAGGCGGCAGGCCGAGCGCGGCCACCGCCGACGCGCGGCCCTCCGCGTCGAAATCGGCAAGGTGTCGCGGCGGCTTCCCGCGACGCGGCTCCTCAAACATCAACTCTTGGGCCATGTGCTCCAGTTTGACATCCGTGCCGCGGCCGCAGCCGGGATTGCGAACCAACCGCGGCTTTCTGCACCCTCATCGTGGTTCGACCGGCACACGACCCACCGCGCGGGGGTCAGGGGCTTGCGGGGGCGCCGCCGGTCCCGCCGACGCCGGGCGGACCGGCGTAGCCGGGTGGAGGAGGTTGGCCTGGGCCACCGTTGTAGCCGGGAATGCGTTGTCCGTCAATGGTGCTGGTGCCGCCGCGGCCGCCGGCACCGCCGTAGCCCCCCGTAGCGCCGTTACCGGTGCCGCCGGTGCCACCGTCCCCGCCGTAGCCGCCGACCCCGGCGGTGCCGAGGACGCCGATACCGCCGATCCCACCGGTGCCGGAGGTGCCGGCAAAGGTGCTTCTACCGCCGGTCCCGCCTCGGCTGCCGTCGCCGCCGGTGCCGTAGGTGCTGGAACCGCCAACACCACCGGTGCCGCCGACCCCGCCGGCCCCGGAGTAGGTAAAGACGACGTTGTGATCGAGGGTGCCGCCGCTGCCACCGGCACCACCAGTCCCGCCATTGCCAGCGACGCCGCCGACTGTGTTGGAGTAGCCACCTTCGCCGCCATCGCCGCCGGCGCCACCAACGCCGGGGACCACTTCCAGGATTGCGGCGGTTTGGCCGACCTCGCCGGCGGCGCCGCCATTCCCACCGCTGCCACCGTCGCCGCTGTTGGTACGACCGGCGCCACCGATGCCACCGGTACCACCGCGGCCCCCGTTGCCGGCCGTTGTGCTGCCGGCCGCCCCGTTACCTCCGTTACCGCCGCCGCCACCGGCGCCACCGCTGGCCGCGGAATTTGTACTGAACACGGTGCCCCCGTTGCCGCCATTGCCACCGGCCCCGCCGACTCCGCCGGTGCCGTTGGTGCCACCGGAGCCGCCGGCCCCGCCATTACCGCCAGTGCCACCGCCACCGCCGCTCGGGCCGAACAAGCCTCCGGCACCGTCGATACCGTGACCGCCGTCGCCGCCGGCACCGCCTCTTCCTCCGGTCACGGAGCCGACGCCACCGTCGCCGCCGTTACCACCGTGACCTCCGTATCGCGGCGTACCAGATTGGCCGCCATTGCCGCCGTCGCCGCCGCTGCCACCGACACCGCCGACAGAACCGTAACCACCGGCACCGCCGTTACCTCCGTGGCCGCCGTCGCCGGTCGCGGTGCGGCCACCGAGCCCGTCTCCCCCGCTGCCGCCGGTGCCACCGACCCCTCGAATGCCCGCGGCGCCTCCGGCGGCTCTAGTGCCGTCGCCGTTGAGGCCGCCGGTGCCGCCGTTGCCACCGAAGCCGCCGTCTCCACCGGCACCACCATCTCCTCCAGCCCGCTGGTTGTACCCGGCTTTGCCGTTGCCGCCTTCGCCGCCGTACCCCCCGGTGCCTCCTTGGCCGCCGTCGCCTCCGTGGCCGCCGGCACCATCGTGGAATCCGGTTGCATGGGCCTTTCCGCCGTTGCCGCCGTCGCCGCCGGCGCCGCCAGCAGACCCGAGACCGCCCGCACCGCCGTTCAGGCCGTTTGCGTCCACCTGCGACTCACCGTGCGCGCCCATACCACCCGCGCCACCGGTTCCCCCCGTACCGCCGTCCCCACCGTTACCGCCGAGGACTCCTCCGGCACCTCCCACGCCGCCGGCACCGCCATGCCCACCAGGACCACCGCCAGACCCGCTCAGGCTTTGGCTTCCGTCGCCGCCGGTCCCGCCGTCGCCGCCGTTACCGCCATTGCCGTAGGCCCCGCCGTTGCCGCCCCGCCCACCGGCTCCGCCGAAATCGCCCGGTGGGTTAGAGAGGTTGCCGGCGCTACCGCTGCCGCCGTCGCCGCCGTCACCGCCGTCGCCGCCGCTGGTGGGGCTGTACCCGCCTAGTCCACTCAATCCGTTGGTCGAGCCGGCACCGCCTTTACCGCCGGCACCGCCCACACCCGGGTCACCGCCATTGCCGCCGTCGCCGCCGGCGCCACCGGTTGTCGCGGCTCCGTTTCCGCCCCGGCCGCCGTCGCCGGCCAGCCCGCCGGCGCCACCGGCGCCACCGGACCCACCAGCACCGCGGGTGCCATCGGAGTAGCCGGCCGCTTGTGCGTGACCGGCTGCTCCTCCGTCGCCCCCGGCACCGCCGTCGCCCCCGGTACCGCCGTGGCCGCCGTCACCACCGCGGCCACCGTTGTGGGTGCCGTTATCCGCGGCGGCACCGGCCGCGCCGGATCCGCCGGCACCACCATCACCACCGAACCCGCCGTCGCCACCGTCGCCCCCGTGACCGGCCAGGGCCCCACCGTTGCCACCGGCCCCGCCCGCGCCGCCCACACTGCCGGCGCCGCCGTCGGTGCCTCAGCCCCCCGGAGCAATCGCGGTCAGCCCGCG
Organism: Mycobacterium ulcerans subsp. shinshuense; assembly: GCF_002355775.1. Taxonomy (NCBI): domain Bacteria; kingdom Bacillati; phylum Actinomycetota; class Actinomycetes; order Mycobacteriales; family Mycobacteriaceae; genus Mycobacterium; species Mycobacterium ulcerans. The sequence goes on from NZ_AP017624.1 coordinate 3,847,867, forward strand.
TTCTCCATTGACGCCGTCACCGCCGTCGCCGCCGTGCCCGCCGTTGCCGTAGAGCCCGCCGTTACCGCCGGCACCGTCGGCACCGCCGGCGATATCGACCGCGCCTTTGCCGCCATCACCGCCGGCACCGCCGTTGCCGCCGTTAGTCGGGCTATGCCCGCCAAGGCCGGTGAGTCCTGTGGTCGAGCCGACACCGCCTTTACCGCCGACCCCGCCGGCGCCGGTGTTACCGCCGTGGCCGCCGTCCCCGCCGGCCCCACCGAACCCGACCGCGCCGTCTCCACCGCGGCCGCCGTCGCCGGCGAGCCCGCCGGACCCGCCACGGCCACCGTTGGGATCCGCGGCGCTGCCCTGATCCCCGGCACTACCCGTCGCGCCGGACCCGCCGAAACCACCATCACCGCCGGCCCCGCCGGCACCACCATCACCGCCGTGACCAGCCAGGGTTCCGCCCAGCCCGCCGGACCCGCCAGCACCACCAGCGCTGCCAGCCCCACCGCTGGTACCCGAGCCCCCCGGTGTGGTCGCGGTCGACCCCTGCGATCCGGTAACACCGTCGCCACCGGCACCGCCGTCACCGCCATCTCCATACGTTCCGCCGTCACCACCGGCCCCGCCGGTCCCACCGGCGATATCGATCGCACCCCTGCCCCCCTCGCCGCCGGCACCGCCGTTGCCGCCGCTGGTCGGGGTTGCTCCGGAAAGGCCGTGCAATCCGGTGCTCCCGCCGGTACCACCGGCACCGCCGGACCCGCCAGTACCGGAGTCGCCGCCGTGGCCACCGGCGCCACCGTTACCACCGGCGCCACCGTCGTGGCCGACGGTACCCGAGTCGCCCGCAGTGATCGCGGTCAAGCCCCGCGATCCGGCGATCCCGTTGCCGCCAGCCCCGCCCGCACCACCATTGCCGTAGAGACCGCCGTTGCCGCCAGCCCCGCCGGTTCCGCCCAGCACCGCGCTATCGGCCCCCGGCCTCCGGCACCGCCATTACCGCTCAGTGGGCGGGCACCTTCGCTGCCATGAGCGCCCGCGATCGAGCCGGCCCCGCCGGCGCCGCCAGCACCACCCACACCGGGGGTGCCGCCATCACCGCCGGCACCACCGGTACCGCTGCCACCACCGGCAAACGTGCCCGTGGCCCCCACACCACCATCACCGGCCAGCCCACCGGCCCCACCGGCATCGCCGGCCCCGCCGGCACCCTGGCCGCCGAAGAAGCTGATCAACCCGCCCGCACCCCCGGCGCCGCCGGACCCCCGGCCCCGCCGGTACCGCCATCACCGCCATCTCCGCCGTCACTGCCCAACACCAGCCCGTCCGCGCCGCCACCACCGGCACCGCCGACACCCCCGACACCGCCAGCACCCCCGTCGCCGCCGGCACCGGCCAGCCAGCCGCCCCGCCCCCCAACGCCCCCATCACCGGCACGGCCGCCATCACCACCGGTCTGGCCCGCACCCCCGGTGCTACCGCCATCGCCGGCACCACCGCCACCCCCGGCCCCACCGTGGCCGATCAGCCCCGCCGCACCACCGGCCCCGCCGGTACCGCCGGCGCCACCACCGCCGACCTCACCACCCACCCCGCCGGCACCACCGTCGCCGTCGCCGCCATAGACCAGCCCGCCCTGCCCGCCGCCGCCACCGGCACCGCCATCGAGACCCATGCCCTGCCCGCCGGCGCCGCCGGCCCCGCCCGCACCCCACAACCACGCTCGACCCGCCGCACCGCCAACACCACCGCTAAGCGCACCCACCCCGCCGGCACCACCGTCGCCGCCGCCGCCATAGACCAGCCCGCCCTGCCCGCCGCCGCCACCGGCACCGCCATCGAGACCCATGCCCTGCCCGCCGGCACCGCCGGCCCCGCCCGCACCCCACAACCACGCTCGACCCGCCGCAGCACCAACACCACCGCTAAGCGCACCCACCCCGCCAGCACCACCATCCCCGCCGGCACCCCACAACCAGCCGCCATTGCCGCCCACCCCGCCCGCACCGCCGGCCCCCGAGGCGCCGCTGAGCCCGCCCGCACCACCGGCCCCGCCTCGCCCGATCAACCCCGCCGAACCACCCGCCCCACCGCTTTGACCCACCCCGCCCGAACCCCCATTACCCCCGTTACCCCACAACAAACCCCCCCGCCCCACCGGCTTGACCCGTCCCGGCCGCCCCATCAGCGCCATCACCGATCAACGGCCGCCCCACAACGCCACCGCCGGCCCGTTCACCGCCCCCCACACGCCCCGCTCAATCACCCCTAGCGGCGACAACGTCCCCACCGCAGCCGCCTCAGCCCCCGCATACGCCCCCGCCCCGGCCCCCAACGCCCGCGCGAACCGTTGCTCAAACTCCGCCCACTGCCCACACACCGCCTGATACTCGCGACCAAACCCCCAAACAACGCCGCAATCGCCACCGACACCTCATCACCGGCAGCCGCCGTCACCGACGTCGTCGCCCCCGCCGCCGCCGCATTAGCCGCACCCACCACCGACCCAATCCCGGCCACATCGGTTGCCGCCGCCGCCACCCACTCCGGAACCACACTCACAAACGACACAACACCCACCGCCCATCCACCCAAAGGCCAACAGAGTTCGACCCGGACCCAACCGGTCCAAACACGCTATATCCGCAGGTCAGCGATGCATCTGTAGAAAAATCAGATCGCCAAAAGTTGAGTAGAGATCACGACATGCCAGGCTCGCGGCAATCTCAGGGCTCCGGCGTTGTTGATTAGCAGGCTTGTGAGCTGGGTTGATGATCTTTGGTGCCGCGCTATTGGGGCCGGAGTGTAGGCACGGGCTATCTGGAGAACGATCGAGTTGGTTACTGTTCGTCGTTGGTCTGGAGTTGCCCGTGCCTATCGTTTCAGTATTGCCTGTGTCGTCGGTTCCAGAGGTGTTCGACCGCTGGAGTCCTGGTGAGCGCAGCGAGCTCATCGGATCGGAGTTTCTCGATGTGTTGGCCTCGGTGCCAGACCCGAGGGACCCACGCGGTCGGAGGTATTCGCTGATGGCTTTGTTGGCGATCGCGGTTCTGGCCACTGCCGCGGGGATGCGCGGCTATGCTGGTTTTGCCACATGGGCGGCCACCGCTCCCGATGATGTGTTGGCCCAATTAGGGGTCCGGTTCCGGCGGCCCAGTGAGAAGACCTTCCGCGCTGTTTTGTCTCGGCTAGACCCCGCCGACCTCAACGCCAGGATGGGCAGTTACTTCACTGCACACGTGGCCAGCAGCGACCCCAGCGGATTGGTGCCGATCGCGTTGGACGGCAAGATGCTGCGTGGTGCTTTACGCGCCAAAGCGACAGCCACGCATCTCGTGTCGGTGTTCGCCCACCGTGCCCGATTGGTGCTCGGTCAACTCGCTGTCGCCGAGAAAAGCAATGAAATTCCCTGCGTACGTGCCCTGCTCACGCTGCTGCCGGGTAGCTTGCGGTGGCTGGTCACCGTGGATGCGATGCATACCCAGGTCGTCACCGCGAAGTTGATCTGCGCCACCTTGAAGTCGCACTACCTGATGATCGTCAAGTCCAACCAAGCCAAAATACTTGCGCGTATCACCGCGCTGCCCTGGGCCGAGGTGCCCGCAGCCGCTACCGACGACTCCCGCGGCCACGGCCGTGTCGAGACCCGCACCCTGCAAATCATCACCGCTGCACGAGGAATCGGCTTCCCCTACGCAAAACAAATCATCCGGATCACTCGTGAACGCTTGATCACCGCCACCGACCAGCGCAGCGTGGAGGTGGTCTATGCCATCTGCAGCCTGCCGTTCGAGCACGCCCGCCCTACCGCGATCATGACCTGGATGCGTCAACACTGGGGAATCGAGAACAGCCTGCACTGGATACGCGACGTCACCTTCGACGAAGACCGTCAAAGGGCACATACCGGAAACGGCGCACAGGTCCTAGCAACGCTACGCAACACCGCGATCAATCTGCACCGCCTCAACGGCGCCGACAACATCGCCGAAGCCTGCCGGATCACCGCTTTGACCGCCAACCGCCGCCTACACCTCCTCAATCCACAATTCCCCAGCTCACAAGCCTGCTAATCAACAACGCCGGAGCCCTGGGCGCACGTACCGTTCTTCACAGCACCACGACGGCGAGCATGCAGCCGACAACCACGCACCCGGCCCAAGCCAGAAGGCTTCGTAGTTCTGGGGAATTGCTTGGCGCGCGAGATGTATCGGCCCACAACAAGCCACGCAACGTCGACAACACCAGGGGTGGTAACGCGCCCGCCAACGAGCGGCGCCGCCGGCCCGGTCGCCTCCGTGGCAACAGCTCCGACACTCGGCAGCGCATTCTCGCCAGTGCTCGCGAACTGTTTGCGAGCAACGGTATCGACCGAACATCGATACGGGCGGTGGCCGCGGCGGTAGATGTCGACGCGGCGCTCGTGCATCACTACTTCGGCACCAAGCAGCAGCTGTTCGCCGCCGCGATCCACCTTCCCATCGACCCAAAGCTCGTGCTGAAACGCATGCAGAACACCCCAACCGCTGAACTCGGATTCGCGCTGCCGTCCATGCTGCTGCCGATGTGGGATTCCGAACTCGGCACGGGGTTGATCGCCTCGCTGCGCTCCCTGTTCGGCGGCGGCGATGTGGACTTGGCACGCTCCTTCCTGCAAGAAGTCGTCACCGCCGAGATGGCGTCGCTGGTCGACAATCCAGCGGGAACGGGCATGATCCGTGCCCAGCTAGTCGCGTCGCAATTGCTGGGCGTCGTCATGGCTCGCTACATCTTGCAGATCGAGCCGTTCGCCTCGATGCCGGCAGAGGACATCGCGCGAGCCATCGCGCCGAACCTGCAGCGTTACCTCACTGGGGAAATCTAGGTCCCGCGCGCATCGTTGATCGGGCGTGCTCGCCGTCGTCATCGGCAGCGCGGGCCTGGTCGACAAGTGGCGCCGGGAGACAGTCTTGGTGCGGTGGGCCGGTCGAGGCGGCGGAATCGTCGAGTAGATTCCCGTGTTCGGTGCCGGCCCGCCGCAATCGGCGCTACCGGCTTCGCTGTTTATCCGGTTTACCCGCGCCATGCGATCCGGCACCCGTGCCGGCCCGGGGTTCTTGGGTTCCGGGCCAGCACGCCCCGGTCGGTGTCTCACGTTCGCAACCGTTGCGGACACATCGTTGACACCGGCGTAACAAGTTTGGCATCGATGCTTCCTATGGTGAGGCGGTCCGCCTTCCGCGGTGCAGGACGTCCCGGACCCCCTTACTGGTAGGAGCTCAGTTGAGCGGAAACGCAGTTCGCCTGCAGGCGATCAACAACGTCGAGGCATATGTCCCCCCAGCCGTCAGTTTCGTCGCGGGCGAGGCCCCGGGCGAGATCTTCGGCTCCAACGTCTTCACCAAAGCTGAGATGCAGGCACGGCTGCCAAAAGCGGTGTTCAAGTCGGTCCTCGCCACCATCCACAAAGGCGCCAGGCTCGACCCTGCGGTCGCCGACGCGGTCGCGGTGGCGATGAAGGACTGGGCGCTGGAGAAGGGCGCCACCCACTACGCTCACGTCTTCTACCCGATGACGGGGTTGACCGCCGAAAAGCACGACAGCTTCTTGGAACCCACCGCCGACGGACAGACGATGGCCGAGTTCGCGGGCAAGACGCTGATCCAGGGTGAGCCCGGCGCGTCGAGTTTCCCGTCCGGCGGGTTGCGCAGCACGTTCGAGGCGCGCGGCTACACCGGATGGGACGTCACCAGCCCGGCCTATGTTCTGGAAAACCCGAACGGCAACACCCTGTGCATTCCCACGATTTTCGTCTCGATGACCGGGGATGCCCTCGACTACAAGACGCCGCTGCTGCGCAGCCAGCAGGCCATGGGCATCCATGCCGAGCGCATTCTGAAACTGTTCGGCCACAAGGAACTCAACAAGGTCGTCTCGTTCTGCGGTCCAGAACAGGAGTACTTCCTGGTCGACAGGCACTTCTTCGTGGCGCGGCCCGACCTGGTCAACGCTGGTCGCACCGTCTTCGGCGCCAAGCCACCCAAGGGCCAGGAGTTCGACGACCACTACTTCGGCGCAGTCCCCGAGCGGGTACTGGGCTTCATGATGGACACCGAGCGGGAGCTGTTCAAACTGGGCATTCCCGCCAAGACCCGCCACAACGAGGTCGCCCCGGGCCAGTTCGAGGTGGCGCCGATGTTCGAACGGGCCAACATCGCTTCTGACCACCAGCAGCTGCTGATGACGGTCTTCAAGACGCTGGCCAAAAAGCACGGCATGGAATGCCTGTTCCACGAGAAGCCATTCGCGGGGGTCAACGGTTCGGGTAAGCACGTCAACTTCTCGGTCGGCAATGCCGAGCTCGGCTCACTGCTGGTTCCCGGCGATACGCCACACTAAAATGCGCAGTTCCTGGTGTTCTGCGCCGCGGTGATCCGTGCCGTGCACAAATATGCTGGGCTGCTTCGGGTCTCAGTTGCATCGGCCACCAACGACCACCGGTTGGGGGCCAACGAGGCGCCACCGGCGATCATCTCGATCTTCCTTGGTGAGCAGCTTGCCGATGTGTTCGAGCAGATCGCCAAAGGTGCGGCCACTTCGTCAAAGGGCAAGGGCACCATGATTATTGGGGTCGACACCCTGCCGCCGCTACCCACCGATCCCGGCGACCGCAACCGCACCAGCCCATTTGCGTTCACCGGCAACCGGTTCGAATTCCGCGCACCCGGCTCGGGCCAGACGGTTGCGGTACCGATGACCATCCTCAACACGATCATGGCCGACTCGTTCGACTACATGGCCACGGTCTTGGAGAAGGCCGTGGAGGACGGGGAGGACTTCGACGCCGCGGTGCAGAAGCTGCTCACCGAGATCATCACCGAACACGGTGCGGTGGTGTTCAACGGTGACGGCTATTCGGAGAACTGGCAGGTCGAGGCGGCCGAACGAGGCTTGCCGAACCTCAAGACCACGCTGGACGCCATTCCCGAGTTGATCAAGCCGGAGTCGATCGACCTTTTCCACAAGTACGACGTCTTCAATGAACGCGAGCTGCACAGCCGCTACGAGGTCCGTTTGGAGCAGTACGCGCTGACCATCGCGGTCGAGGCGAGGCTGACGTTGGAGATGGGGACGACGGTTATCCTGCCGGCGGCGATGCGCTACCAGACCGAACTCGCCCAGAACGTCGCCGCTCTAAAGGCCGCTGGCGTTGAACCGAGCATGGTCGCGCTGGAAGCGATTTCGGCTCCGCTGTCGGATCTGTCCGCGGCACTGGCGTCACTGAAGATGGCGTTGTCCGAGCACTCGGCGGATTCGGCGCTCAGCGAGGCCAAGCATGCCCAGGAGGCGCTGCTGCCCGCGATGGACGCGGTGCGCTGCGCCGCTGACACGTTGGAAAGCGTTGTGGCCGATGACTTGTGGCCGCTTCCCACCTACCAGGAGATGCTCTACATCCTGTGATGAGCCCGTCGGGCGTGGGGGTCGGCCGCGTCAGCGGACACTGGTGATTCAGCCCCCACGCCCGGCGCTCTGCGCTAGCACCGGGGCCGCTGCTGCGCACCCGGTTGCTCATCGAGGCCGGCCGCCAAACCCACGCGACCGGATGCCACGTCAATATTTGAGCGATTTCACCGGTCTCTTGATCCCGTGATAGGCACCAGCCCTGCCGCGCCCGACCGACGCCGGTGCACGGCAATCACCCGCGGCACTACGCAGCTAGATGCGACACCTACTGGTGTCCAGGCGGGCGTAGACCCAGAGCGCGCAACAGGTCGTCAGGCTCCCACCGCGGGCTGCTCACCGCGTCACCGGAGTCGCGCAACCGTCCGCTCTGGGCCCGAAGCCCCGAGCGCTTCTTTGAATGCCGGCGCAATCCACGAAGGCTCGTCAGCGGAAGGAACAAGGACGGCCCGTCGCGCTCAACCCCGGTCCGCCGCGCCGGACCGCCTTGGTTCGCCGAACTGTCCGAGTGGGCCGGGTTGACCGGCTGCAGCGGGTTGGTTGCATGCACCAGTTGAGCTTTGGTCGACATCGCCAAGGAAGGTTCGGCCGTCGCGGAGGCCGCTGTCGGCAGCGCCGATGTTGCCGTCGGCGCCAACAGTTCGCCCACACCGCCGACGGCTCCAGGGGCACCGCTGCCCACGGCCCCCAACGGCCCGCCTGCCAAGGCGGCCGTGCCATATCCATCCAATGACCTGCCAAGGCCGGAGCCGAGCCCGACGCCATGACCAGGACTGTGGCCGCTGGCCGAGCTGGTCGCACCGGCACCGTGGTCACCACCGGTGCTGGCAACACCTTGGCCCGCGGAACCACCGCCGCGTGCTCCGCTCGAGCTGGCGGCCGCGTCGGTACCGCCGGCCGAGTTAGCCGCCCCGCCGGCCCTGGCCGCACCGCCGTCGCTGACGTGCGAGCTAGCCATGCCGTCTCCGCTACCACCTCCGGCACCGCCGTGTTGTACGCCGGTGCCCACCGACGCAGCATCTCCGTTGCCGGCCGCAGGTCCGGAGTGCACCGTGGCCTGGGCGGGACTGCCTCCGGTTCCGGCCGCGGCCGTAGCGCCGGCGGGTCCGACCGGTGCGGCGTTAGCGGTGGGTTGACCGACATCGCCAAATCCGCCGGCACCGCCATGCAGACCGCCGCCGATGGCGCCGTTTCCCGTTCCGGGTCCCCCGGCCTGCCCCTCTGCCGGCGCGGTGAACACGCCGATCGCCTTCTCCAGCGGCGAGGCGTTGGTGGCCTCGGTGGAGCCGTACGCTTGCGCGCTCGTTTGCAGGATCTCGACAAACCGGTCGTGAAACTCCGCTGCTTTGGCACTGAGAACCTGGTAGTTGTAGGCGTGCGCGCCGAACAACGACGCGATTCCTGCCGAGACGATGTCGCCGCCCGCGGGCTGCACGGCCGCCGTCGGGGCCGCGGCAGCCGCACTGGCTTGGCGCATCGTCGAAGCGATCGCGGCCAAATCCCCGGCCGTGGCGGCCAGCAGGTTCGGCGAAGTGGTCACGTGCGGCATGAACGTACTCCAACTCCAACTACCAAAACCCGACAGTCATCGGATCGCGACTTCACAAAAACTATCAGCTATCAGCCGAAATGTTAGCCCGATCCGGGAAGACAGCTCAGGATTCACGCACCCTGAGGCTCCGCTCGCGAACTCGCCGGCGCCCCAGCATAGCGGCAGGCACCAACTGCGTGCCGGTGCACGGCCATCAAGAGTGCGTGCCGCTGCCGCCAAGAGGACTGTCACCGAACATGTTTGGTTCGAAATGCTCTTGTGACCGACGGCGCTCATCGATACCCAATCTCATCCGTAGCAAATCGTTTTTGAGAAGACACGGTTACGACGTCCCCGCCGCGCATCGGTTCGGCAACTAAATCGGCCGCTCGTCTAGGAAAGATCTCCGGACGGCGATACAGTTCCGCCGCACCGTTCGTTCGCGGAGATACCTTCTGAGCGCGATCATGAGAAGAGTTGTCGTTGAGAAAGTTTGATCGAATCAACATCGCTGTGGTTGCCAGTGCCGGGTTGTGCGGGGCCGCCTTTGCGTTCAGCCCCAGCGCGGCGGCGACGCCGTTACGAACGGGCGGCCCCAGTTGTGTGGAACAGATGGCGGGGGTTGGAGCACCCGCGGCGGGTGCGGCGCCAGTGATGGCGCCGATCCTGCCCGGCGCCCCGGTAGCGGGGGCGGTGCCCGTCGCGGGCGGCCCATTGCTGCCGGTGCCCGCCGCCGGCCCGGTACCGATCCCGGCACCGGTGCCCGCGGGCGCCCCGGTACCACTGCCAGCCGGCGCGCCAGTACCAGTACCAGTGCCGGTGGCGGTTGGCGCTCCGGTGCCGGTAGCGGCTCCGGGACCGGCCGCCGCGCCACTACTGCTTCAGGCCGGGGGCAAAGGCGAGCCCACCGCCATCGACCCGGCGCTGACGGCTGACCCAGTCGTCCTACCTGGTCCCCCGCCGGCACCGGCCCCTGCCCCACCGGCACCCACGGTGGTCACTGGCGCGACGTTAGCCGGGGCCACCCAACCGGTTGCGCCCTGCTGCAACCCCTGATCAGTTGCTGGGCGGTGCTGGCTCTTCGGGCTGGCCCGGCAGTCCCTCAACAGCGCGGGTGGGGATGGGATCGGCCGACTTGATGGTGCGGGCGGGGATGGGATCGGCCGACTTGACTTGCGAGGGAACCCCTTCCTTCACAATCACCGGGTCGCCGACGTTGACCGTGTTGAAGTACCACTCGGCGTCGGCGGGGCTCAGGCTGATGCAGCCATGGCTGATGTTCTCCACCCCCATTGCTTGTGTCGCCCACGGAGCGGAATGCACATACAGGCCGCGGCCGGTGATGCGAACGGCGTAGTCCACCGTGAGCCGATAACCGTCAGGAGCATCCACGGGTATTCCGACGCTGCTCGAATCCATGATCACCGAACGGTCTTTCGACAAGACGGTGTAGGTGCCGACCGGCGTCGGATACTCCGATCTACCCATCGAGGCGGGAAGCACCCCATCTTCACCCCAATGGGGACGGTGGTGCGGGGCGGGTAACCGAGGCGGCGGTTCCGCGTCGACCCCATCGATAGTCACGGTGAAGGTGTGATTTGCGATGTCGGCAACACCGAGGACCTCCGGACCCGTCTTGAACTGCGAGGATACGCCGCCCACCGAGAGGGCCACGGTGCTGTGCGCCGGCCAGAATTGATCGGGAACCCACTGCACAACGTTGTTGTCGAGCCACTGGTACCTACCGGTCATCGCGGGCGCCGACTTCACCGCGATGGCGCGCTCGGCCGCATGCCGGTCGGCGACCGGCCCGCTGAACGTCACCACCACGGGGTGCGCAACACCCACCACCTCGCCCCGCGTGGGTCGAAGTGATGCAATCGATAAATAGCCCTGCGACCGGTTGATCCCCGCCAGACGTACGTCACCTGGCCCTGCGACCACTGCCGCAGCGATCCCGATCACCACTAGAACAGACCTAACAACTGCCCGCATCGCGTTTATCACCCTTTGAGATGACCAAATTGTCATTGTTGTTTCGACAATGTTAGGGGCGACATGGCAGACGGTGCGTAAGTACGCGCGACCTGAATGGTCAAGGCTTCGACAAGATTTGGTCACAGGCGGCCGATGTGACAAATGGTCTCACCGAAACTCATCACGATGAATTGAGCTGAAGCAACGCCGCACGACCGCGCAATCGCGGGCCCGGAGCCAACCAACAAATCGCCTCGCCTCGCGACCCAGCGAGGCTTCGCCGCCGAGTTGTTCGGCGGGCCGGCGGCTCGGCAAATTGACGTTCCCGACGCCCGCCGGGTGGCGCGAGCGTGTAGAACGTCATTGTGCGCCATGTGCAAGACACCGTGTCCACCCCGACGGCAGCTGTCCGGTGAGCCTGTTCGTACCTGATACCTGCGAACCGGTGCCGGGCGTCGTCATGTATCCCGATGTCGGCGGATTCCGGCCGACCTTTCAGGAGATGGCGGCGACCCTGGCCGGTTTCGGCTATGCGGTGTTGCTACCCGACATGTACTACCGCCATCGTGGCTACGCCCCATTCTCGTTGCCGTCGGCATTCACCGATCCAGGCGAGCGGGCACGGATGATGGCATTGGGAGACAGTTTGATCCCCGACATGATGGCCAGTGATGCCGATGCCTACTTCGACTACCTGAGTACGCGAGCAGAGGTGCGCGACAACAGGTTTGGTGTATGCGGATACTGCAGAGGCGGACGGGTCTCAATGATCGTCGCCGGACGATGTCCGGATCGTGTCGCGGCAGTCGCGTCATTCCACGGAAGTCAATTGGCTGCCGACAGTCCCAACAGTCCGCACCTGCTGGCCAGCCGGCTGCGCGCGAAAGTGTATGTCGCCGCGGCAGACAACGATGAACTGTTCCCTCCGCAGCAGGCCGCAACCCTGCGCAGGGCCCTGACCGCGGCCGGAGTGGACCACACGATCGAAACCTATGCCGCCGAACACGGATTCGCCGTTGCGGACAACCCCGGCTACGACGCCGATGCGGCCCGCCGCCACTGGGATGCGTTGCGCGACTTCTTCGGTTCGACGCTAGGTGCCCAACCGGGCAACACCGGTTGAATTAGACCTAAGACGCCTAAGACGCCCCGCTGGTGTCCTTGGTCAAGTGCTGGCCGGTCTGCGGATTGACCGCGGTTTCGCCCGCCGGCAAGTTCGACAGGTCTGCCGCAATCACCGTCTGCATGTCTCCCGAGTCGGGCAGGGCCAGATGCGCGGGCGGGGACACGGCCGGCTCGAGGAGCAGATCGGCACTGTGGCGCCGCAGCGTACGGCCGCGGAAGAAGCCGGGCGAGATCGCCCACCAGATCAACATCACCACCACGCCGAGCAGCATGGACCCCACCCCGACCACCGCCACCGCGCCGAACCCGAAGATCGTGACATTGTGGCCGTTCTCGACGAGACAGTCCCGCTTCGCGTACTCGATCAGGCCGAAGATGAAGACCACCGTCAACACCACCCCGCCGGTCAGCGGCACGACGCCGCGCATGACGAAGTTGCGCAGCGACTTGGTCAGCGTCGCACGGTAATAGTGCGCGCAGGCATATCCGGTGAGCCCGTAGTAGAACGCGATCACCAACCCAACCGAACCGATCAGTGCGCTCAGCAAGTTGCGGCTGACCAGCGTGAACAGCACATAGAACAAGATCGACACCGCTCCCATCGCGATCGTCGACACGGTGGGCGTGAGGTAGCGAGGGTGGATTTTGGCGAACGACGCGGGCAGTGCCTTGTACACCGCCATCGACAGCGTGGTGCGCGCCGTGGGCAGGATTGTGGTCTGCGTCGAGGCCGACGCGGAGGTCAGGATCGACGCCGAGAGCAACAGCAGCCCGATCTTGCCGAGGACGCCGTCGCCGAACAAAGCCGGCCCGACCGCGGCGAAGACATCGTTGGAATTGTCCGGATTTCCCAGTCCGATGCCGTCGACGCCGACACTGGCGAAGGCGATACTCGCCACCGTGACCACCGCATAGGTGGCCAGCAGCAGAAACGTGAGATCACCGCCGCACGCCCGGGGGTGCGGCCGGGGTCATCGGTCTCCTCGTTACATGCCACCGCGGTGTCAAAGCCCCAGTAAATGAAGATGGTGATGAGCAACGCCGGCGCCATTTGGGTGCCAAAGTCCAAACCGCTGGGCCACAACCAGGACAACGAGGGCCGCAACGAGCCCACATCGCCATGATTGGTGTAGACCCTTGCCAGCGCGACGGCCGCCAGAGCGACCAGCACAACGAGTTCCACCGATAGCAACACGTACTGCATCCGCGCAGAGACGTCGGTGCCTCGATAGCAGATGTAGGTCATCACCACGATCCAGGCGACGCCCGCGAGCGTGGACCACAACGTGCTGTGCGCCAGGTTGCTCGCCGACTGCCAGCCAAGCTCGCCGACGAACGTAAAGGAATACGCACCGGCGATTTGCGCCAAGTTGGCCATCACGATCACGTCGGCGGCGATGATGCCCCAGCCCCCGAGCCACCCGGTAACCGGCCCGAAGGCCCGCGATGCCCAGGTGAAGGTCGTCCCGCAATCGGGTTCGGCCTTGTTGAGCTCCTGGTAGGCGACGGCGATCATGTACATCGGGATGAACGAGAGCAGCACGATCGCCGGCGCCTTGACGCCGCAAAGCAACTCGCCGCGGCTTGCCACGATGAGTCCCAACGTCGCCGCCAGACTGTAGGCGGGTGCCGTGGAGGCCGTACCGATAACAACACTGGATAGCAGCCCCACGGCGCCACCTTTGAGACCCTTGCCTTCCACCGCGACGCTCGTGGCCTCACCCTGGCTCACACAATCTCCTTCGATCGGTTGATGATTGGTCTTCTTGTCAGCGTCAAGGTGCCCCACTATCGAGGATGTGGCAACTCGAAACCGGATCTGGGCGCGTCACCATGCCGACCGGCGAGTCGCCGGCGGTCGCGGCTTGGCGATCAACTCCTGGCAGGTACCTCCTGAAGGCCCCACGGCGCCCCGTAGGCACTCAGCAGCTCGAGGAAGGGCACCGCGTCGAACGCTTCCGGACCCAGCACTCCCCTGCCGCTCCAGGTGCCACTGGCCAACAGTTCCAGCGCCACAACGGGGTTGATCGCGGTTTGCCAGACCACACACTGGTGTCCGTACTCGTTCATCGACCATTGGTTGTCGACGACGTGATACAGATAGGTCGAGCGCGGGTTGCCGTCCTTGCCGGTTCCGGTCACCCACAACCCCGCGCATGTCTTGCCGTGCATCTTCGGCCCCAGCGTGGCGGGATCGGGCAGGCAGGCGGCGACCACATCGCGCGGGCTGACTTGCACGCCGCCGACGGTGATCTTCTCGGTGCGATCCAGCCCCAGCTTGCACAGCGTCTTGAGCACTTCGATGAACTCGGTACCCAGACCGTATTTGAAGGTGGCGCGCTTGGCTTTGACCCAGCGGGGCATCAGCAGCACTTCCTCGTGCTCCACGTTGACGCATTCCACCGGTCCGATCCCGTCTGGGAAGTCGAAAACCTCTGGTTCGCTGAAGGGTTCGGTAACAAACCAGCCACGATCGTGCTCCCAGATCACCGGCGGGTTCAGGCATTCTTCGATGGTGGTCCAGATCGAGAACGACGGCGCAAAGTCATACCCGTCCACGGTCAGGTTCGCGCCGTCGCGGGTCCCCAGTTCGTCGATGTCGGTGAATAGGTGATCGGCGGCGTAGCGGGCAAACACATCGGAAAGCCCCGGCTCGACTCCCATTCCCACCAGCGCGAGCCGATCCGCGGCCCGCCATTGGTCGTCGGCGGCGAACTGCTCGTCACCGAGCTTGACCCCGGTCAGCTGGTAGGGCTGTTCGGGATGGCGCTCAGACAGGCTCATCGCCATGTCCAGGTAGTCGGCCCCGGCGGCCAGCGCCCCTTCGAAGATCGGCATCACGAATCGCGGGTCGACCGCATTGACTACGTGGGTGATCTGATGACGGCGCACCGCGGCGGCTACCGCGTCCGCAGATCCGGCATCAAGAGCGGCTGAGCAGAACCACGCATCGGCCACCGCCTGCGCGGCACGGCTGGCCCGCGCCTCGTCGTAGTCACAGACCACCACATGTTCGAAGAAGCTGCGGCGCGCGGCAATCGCGCAGAATGCCGAGCCCACGCCGCCAGCGCCGACCAACAAGATGCGCATCGGTGTCGTCGTCACTGTGAAACCACCGCCACTGAGTATGTAACTGGCGCTTCGACATTAGCCACGCTGTATCCAGACCTTTCTGACCAGCCCGCGGTATCGGGCAGATTCGGCATGCTCGGCGTTCACCGGGCACGTGGGATGCATTGCTTAGATCGGTTCTGCGGCATCACATCCGCGCTTGCCCACCCGCGGCGGGCACGATTCATCAATCCCCACTCTCCGTGTCGAGCTGAATCGGGCTGGTCGGATCGCCCCGGTCCGGTAAACCGTCGGGCGATCGCAAGAACTAGATTCGCGTGGAAAAGATTGTTCGATGCCAAGGCTTTTCGGCGACACCAGTGATGTCGCTCATGACATGTTTGATGGTGAGGTACTCCTCGAACGAGTACTCGGACATGTCTTTTCCGAACCCGGACGCTGCCACGCCGCCGTGCGGCATCTCGCTGACGATCGGAATGTGGTCATTGATCCATACGCAGCCCGCCGAGATCTCTCGCGAGGCCCGTTGCGCCCGGTAGACATCGCGGGTCCATGCCGATGCGACCAACCCGTAGTCGGTGTCGTTTGCCTGTCGCAGCGCGTCGTCGTCGCCGCCGTGCGCACGCACCGTGAGTACCGGGCCGAAGATCTCTTCGCGGTAGGCCTGTGACTGTTCGCCGACGTCGGCCAGCAGCGTCGGCAGATGAAAGGCACCGGCCAAATCCGGAATCCGGCCACCCACCACGATGCGGGCTCCCTGCGCCGGAGCCTTGGCCAAGATGTCGGCCACCCGGTCACGATGGGCGAGCGAGATGAGCGGCCCGATGTCGGTGTCGGGGTCCATGGGGTCGCCGATCACGACCGTCGACATCACGTCGGCCACCCCGGCCACGAAGTCGTGGTACAGCTCGCGCGCGACAATGGCGCGGGTCGCCGCTGTGCAGTCCTGCCCCGAGTTGATCAGCGCGCCGGCCACCGCTCCTTGTATCGCGGCATCCAGGTCAGCGTCGTCGAACACGACAAACGGGGCCTTGCCTCCGAGCTCGAGCTGGGTGCGGCGGCCGTGCGTGGCAGCGGCGGCCATCACCTTGCGCCCCACCGCGGTGGACCCGGTGAAGGTGACCAGGTCGACGCCGGGGTGAGCGGCCAGTGCGCCCCCACGTCGGCGCCCAGTCCCGTCACGACGTTCAGCACGCCATCGGGCAGACCGGCCTCGACGGCCAGCCGCGCCAGGGTCAGCGTGGTGAGCGAGGTGAGTTCGCTCGGCTTGATGACGACGGTGCACCCGGCCGCCAACGCCGGCATCACCTTCCACACCGCCATCTGCAGCGGGTAATTCCACGGCGTGATGGTGGCCACCACGCCGATCGCCTCACGGCGGATGCTCGAGGTGTGATCGGCGGAGTATTCGGCGGTGGCCTGACCCGGCAAACGCCGCGCGGCGCCGGCGAAGAACCGGATGTTGTCGACGCTGCCGGGCACGTCAAATTCCTCGGCCAGCCGTAGTGGCTTGCCGGTCTGGCACACCTCTTCGGCGATCAGTTCGGGTGCGCGCTGCTCGAGTAAGTCCGCAAGCTTGGCCAGCACGGCGGAGCGTTCGGCCGTTGTCACGCCGGCCCATTGGGGCAGGGCACGTCGCGCCGCTACGACAGCGCGGTCGACGTCGGCCGGTGTGGCCAGGGCCAGCTCGGCGATGGTTTCCTGAGTCGCGGGGTTGATTACCGCATGTTGGCGCCCGCCCGTGCTGTGAGCTGCACCGTTAATCCAACTTCCGGCCACCGACACAGTCGTTGTCATGGCGATAAGATATCTGACCACGTGCGGTTCCGCTACGTATTTCGCAATTTTTATCGGATTTCGCATCGATTTCAGTGGTTAAGCTATACATATTCCACTGATTTCGTGCATACTGTCTGCCATGACTAGTTCTGGCGCACCGGTTGGCAATCAACCGGAACAGCTGCGCCCGACTGGCCTGGGCGCGGCCACGCAGCTCGATGACCTCGCCAAGGCGATCATCAAGGAGCTGCAGGAAGACGGTCGGCGTTCCTACTCGGCGATCGCCAAGACGGTCGGGCTCTCGGAGGCCGCGGTCCGCCAGCGCGTGCAGCGATTGATCGAGACCGAAGTAATGCAGATCGTGGCCGTCACCGACCCGATCCAACTCGGATTCGCCCGCCAGGCGCTGATCGGCATCCGCGCCACCGGCGACACCACCAAACTCGCGCAGCAATTGGCGGCTATTCCCGCGATCGACTATGTCGTACTGACCGCGGGAACATTCGATGTGATCGCCGAACTGGCCTGCAAAGACGACGGCGATCTGCTCGATCTGCTGAATCTGGAAATCAGAGCGCTGCCCGGAGTTCTCTCGACCGAGACACTCGTTTACCTGAAACGCGTTAAACAGCAATACAATTGGGGAGTCAAATGACTGAACTGTCCGCCAAGGCCAACCGCCACCTGTGGGGGCATTTCGCCCGTCACGGCGCCGGGATCACGCCGCCCATCATCACCCGCGGTGAGGGCGTCACAATCTGGGACGACCGCGGCAACAGCTACCTCGATGGACTGTCGGGGCTGTTCGTCGTGCAGGCCGGCCACGGCCGCACCGAACTCGCGGAGGCCGCCGCCAAGCAAGCCGAAACGCTGGCCTTCTTCCCGTTGTGGTCCTACGCCACCCCGACCGCGATAGAGCTCGCCGAGCGCGTCGCGCACTATGCACCCGGCGATCTCAACCGGGTGTTTTTCACCACCGGCGGCGGCGAGGCCGTCGAGTCCGCGTGGAAACTGGCCAAGCAGTACTTCAAGGAAACCGGCAAACCCGGTAAGTACAAGGCAATTTCGCGATCCACCGCGTACCACGGCACACCGCATGGCGCGCTGGCCATCACCGGGTTGCCGGCGTTCAAGGCGCCGTTCGAGCCGCTCACCCCCGGCGGCGTGCGGATTCCGAACACCAACTTCTACCGCGCCCCCGCACCGTATGCAGACGACTCGAAGGAGTTCGGCCTGTGGGCGGCCAACCGAATCGCCGAGGCGATTGAGTTCGAGGGGCCCGACACGGTCGCGGCCGTCTTCCTCGAGCCGGTGCAGAACGCGGGCGGTTGCTTCCCGCCGCCGCCCGGGTACTTCGAACGGGTCCGCGAAATCTGCGACGAGTACGACGTGCTGCTGGTCTCCGACGAGGTGATCTGCGCCTTCGGTCGCATCGGATCGATGTTCGCGTGCAACGACTTTGGCTATGTCCCCGACATCATCACCTGCGCCAAGGGCATGACCTCCGGGTACTCGCCGATCGGCGCGATGGTCGCCAGCGACCGACTGTTCGAGCCGTTCAACGACGGCAAGACGACGTTTGCGCATGGCTACACGTTCGGTGGGCACCCGGTGTCCTCCGCGGTGGCGCTGGCCAACCTGGACATCTTCGAGCGGGAAGGCCTCAACGACCACGTCAAGCAGAACGCGCCCGCGTTCCGCACCACGCTGGAGAAGCTGCTCGACCTGCCGATCGTCGGCGATGTTCGCGGCGAGGGATTCTTCTACGGCATCGAGCTGGTCAAGGACAAGGACACCAAGGCGACCTTCAGCGATGAGGAAAGTGAGCGGCTGCTGCGCGGCTTCCTGTCCTCCGCACTGCTGGAAGCCGGGCTTTACTGCCGCGCCGACGACCGTGGGGACCCAGTGGTGCAGCTGGCTCCGCCGCTGATCAGTGGCCAGCAGGAGTTCGACAAGATGGAGCAGATCCTGCGCGGGGTGCTCAGCGAGGCCTGGAGCCGACTCTAAGTCGGCCCCCGCGAGCAGACGCAAAATCGCACTGAGCCGCGAACCGCGGCGCGATTTTGCGTCTGCTCGCGCAAGAGACTCGCGCAAGAGGCTCGCGCAAGAAACTGGGCCCTCCCGGGACCTCTACTGGTGGTATTGAGCCACCAGGGCAGCGTATTCGTCGAGCAGCCGCAGGGACTCCTCCCGCGGGCAGGTGGGCAGCAGCAGCGCCAGCTGGCCAAAGCCCAGGTCTTGGGCGGCGCGCCAATAGTCGGGCTTGTTCGGTGTTCCGAACATCGCCAGCGGGACGTCGTGACCGGCGGCGCTGCGTAGTTGGTCCACCCGCTGGGTGAGCTGGTGCACCGGAAGCGGGTTGGAGATCCAGCCAGCGTCATGGCGAACGACGCGTTTCACCGTGGCATCGGAGTTACCGCCGATGTAGATGGGCGGATGAGGCTGCCGCACCGGCTTGGGCCGGCTGTAGGACGGGGGAAAGTCCACGTACTTGCCGTGATATTCGGCCGGTTCGTCGGTCCAAAGCGCCTTGATGGCCTCGATGCGTTCGTCCAGCAACGCACCGCGCGTCTTTGGGTCGGTGCCGTGGTCGCGTAGTTCTTCGATGTTCCAGCCGGCGCCCATCCCGAAGACGAATCGGCCACCCGAAATCAAATCAATGCTTGCGGCTTCCTTGGCCGTGGTGATCGGGTCACGCTGGATGAGCAACGCAATCCCGGTGAACAGTTCGATCTTGGACGTCACCGCCGCGGCGGCGGCCAGTGTGACGAACGGGTCAAGGGTGCGGTAATAAACCCCTGGCAGCTCGTCGCCGCCCGGATACGGTGTTTCGCGGCTGGCCGGGATGTGAGTGTGCTCCGCGATCACAAGCGACGAAAACCCGCGCTCTTCGATCGCACGCGCCAGTGACACCGGATCGATGCTGTCGTCGTTGACGAAGGTGGAGATCCCGAACTTCATCGCACTACCCCTATCTGTCTGCGTCGCGTCACCGATGAGACATTGCGCGCCGACCAATTATTCCGTGGGCAGCGAAACGGCTGCGACAGGGGCAGATTCACTGCCTACCCCGATGGTCGCGAGGTGTGCTGAGCGATCAGCTGTTGCAACATCGGCACGGTCCGGTCCAGTGGGTCGGTGGAGCGTGCGGCCAGGCAGAGAATCACGGCACCCTCGACCGCGGCCACGACGGTGGTGGCCAGCGATTCGGCCGTGTCGTCCCCCACGCCCTGGGCCCGGAAGCGTCCGGCAAGCACCGTCTGCCAAGCGCCGAATACCTCACCGGCGACATCCGCGGCCGACGGCGACTCCGTGCGCCCGAGCGCGGCGGCCACGATCGGGCATCCGGCCGCGTAGTCGCTGGCGCGCAGGGTCTGCTTCCACGAGTCCGCGAACGCCACCAACGGCTGATCGCCGCCGGCGGCGATGCTGGCCAGAGCGGAATCCATGAGCCGGCCCGCCGTCCGGGTGGCCTCGGTCATCAGCTCTGACTTGCCGCCGGGAAAGTTCACGTAGACCGACCGGCGCGCGGTGCCGCTGTGTTCGAGTAGGTCGGCCAGGCCGGTCCCCGCAACCCCGTTACGGCGCAGCAGCTCGATGGCGCTTTCGATCAGACGCTCACGCGCGGTCATCGTCTCGCCCTTCCTCGGGTCCGCTGGTCGCTAACACACCCATCGGTTGCAGTATACCGATTGGTCTACTAATGTCAGGTAGACCCATCGGTATAAACCAGGGAGAGGACCCCGATGACATCCACACCGCCCGTCGCACTGATCACCGGAGTGTCCTCTGGCATCGGCGCGGCCATTGCAGTGCGACTGGCCAGCGCGGGATTCCGCGTGGTCGGCACCTCGCGCGCACCGCAGCGCTTGGCTCCGATTCCCGGTGTCGAGACCTTGGCGCTGGACGTCACCGACGACACCGCGGTTCGCTCGGTGGTGTCGGAAGTCATCGACAGAACCGGACACATCGAAGTGCTGGTCAACAACGCCGGCCTGGGAATCGCCGGGGCCGCTGAAGAGAGCTCGATCGACCAGGCCCGTTCCTTGTTCGACACCAACTTCTTCGGCCTCATCCGCCTCACCAATGAGGTGCTGCCACACATGCGCCGACGCGGCAGCGGGCGAATCATCAACATCAGCTCGGTGCTCGGCTTCCTCCCCGCGCCGTATGCGGCCCTCTACGCCGCGTCAAAGCATGCCGTGGAGGGTTACACCGAATCGCTGGATCACGAACTTCGCGAGTACGGCGTACGCGCGCTGCTGGTCGAACCCAGTTACACCCGAACAGATTTCGAGTCGAACATGTGGGAGGCCGACACATCGCAGGCGGCCTACGCCGACAATCGCGCCGCCGTGCGCGCAGTGGTGGCAAACAAGATTCGCAACGCCGAGTTGCCCGCCGTTGCGGCTGACGCCACGTACGCCGCGGCCACCGACAAACGGATCAAGCTGAGCTACCCCGCCGGTCGCCACGCCCGACAACTCGCGTTGCTCAAGCGCATCGCACCGGCCGCCGTGCTCGATAACGGCATCCGCAAGCAAACCGGACTGAATTCGCCGCGACCGACACCGGTTCTGGCCGAGCGCTGACGGATCACTCAAAGACTCAAAGGGGTCGCCATGACAAACGTCAAAGACGACAAGACGCTCCGCAAGTTCCGCAGGGAGCGTGCGCTCGGACGCTACTTACTCAACCCCGCCGTGAAGGGGATGGGCAAGCTGGGACTGCGAACCGCGCTGGCCACCGAGCTGGAGACGATCGGGCGCAAGACCGGCCAGGCCCGCCGCGTTCCGGTGTCCGCGCAATTCGATGCCAACGGCGCGTGGATCATCTGTCAGCACGGCACCCGCTCGGGCTGGGGACGCAACATCGTCGACAACCCGAATATCCGGATTCGTCAGGGGACTCGGTGGCCTACGGGCGTGGCGGCATTGCGACCCGACGACGACGTCGTCGCGCGAGGGCGCAAGTTCGGCAGACTGGGAGCAACCGTGGTCAAGGCACTGGAAACCACACCGGTTTCGGTGCGGATCGACTTCACCGACTAGTCGTAGATGACGGCACGTCCCTGCCGCTGCAGCTGGGCCAAACGGTCCCGCATGGCCTGCAACTGTGCGGGGGAATGCCCCGCCCAGTCGGTGAGTTCACCAATGATTCTCACCGGCTCTCGGGTGCGGTAGGAGCGAGTCGGGTTTCCGGGAAGCTTTTTGTCCGTCACGTTCGGGTCGTCCTCTAGCGCACCGACCGGTTCCACGACGTAAATCCGGCCTCGACCCTCACCCGTCGCCAGCTCGGCTCCCCACACCGCCGCATCCAGCGTTTGGGTGACATAGACGTGGTTCGACAGCCGCTCCGCGCCGTAGTTCGACCGGCGCCCCGGCACCAACAGGTCCCCCACCGACAGCTCTGCTTTGGTGCCATGCAGGAGCGCACCCGACTCGTGGACCTCGAAGGGTTTGGGTGCAGCGGGCACACTAATCCCCGTCAGCGGGAACGGCGTTGGGAGTCACGAGGAACTTCTCGCCGGTCGCTCGTTTGACGTATTCGTGGAACGCCTCGGGTTTGAGCATGCCGGCCAGCGAAACCTCGCGAGTGTAGTGACTGGCGAACGTCGTGCTGAGCTCCGCGGCCACCCGAGCTCGCAGCCGAACAAAAGCCTCAGCCCCCGCGCTCTGCAAGAACGTGGTGAGCAACCATCCGCCGACGCCCCAGGCCATCCCGAAGTCCCGCTTGAGCACCGTGGGACTGGTGTCGAGGGAGCCGTAGATGTACACCTGCTTGTGCACGCTCGATCCGTAGCGTGAGTACTCGGCCTCGGTCGCGTTGGCCGCCTGCTCCATGCCGCTGAGGATCTGGCCGGCCAGCGTCCCACCGCCGGTCGCGTCGAAGGCGAGCGTGGCCGATGTCGCCTTGAGAGCCTCGACGAGGTCCGTCGAGAACGACGGCGAAGTGGAGTTGCAGACGTACTCGGCGCCAAGCGATCTCAGCAGCTCCTCTTGCTCGGGCTTACGCACGATGTTGATCAGCGGTATCCCGTCTTTGAGGCAGAGCTTGACCAGCATCTGGCCGAGGTTCGACGCCGCTGCGGTGTGCACAAGGGCCGAATGCCCTTCGCGGCGCATGGTTTCGGTCATTCCCAGTGCCGTCATTGGGTTGACGAACGACGATGCCCCAACTCTGGCCGTGGCCCCGTCCGGCAGAACCAGACATGCGGAAGCGTCGATCACCCGGTATTGCGAATACATCGCGCCGCCCGCGATGGCCACCTTCTTGCCGATGAGGGCTTGGGCCGCTTCGGACGAGCCCGCGGCTACCACGGTGCCGGCTCCCTCATTGCCCACCGGCAGCGATTGGTCCAGTCGCGCCGAAAGGGCTCCCAAAGTGGCTTTTCCGATCGGGGCGGTGACGATGGGGCGCTGCGCCGTGCCGGTGACCGTCGCGGTAGCCATGTCGGCGCTGGCGACCAGAAGGCCCAGATCCGACGGGTTGATCGGCGAGGCTTCCACCCGCACCAGTACCTCATTGGCGCCGGGAACCGGAACCGCAACCTCGTGCAACGAGAGTTCGAGCGTGCCCTCAGATGTCACCACTGAACGCAGCTCGAGGGCGATCTCAGGAAGGTCTTGGGTCATAGTGGTGCCTCGCTCCTGTGTCGGACGGATGCTCAGAGCATATGAACTCACCGCGGCGCCAATTATCTTCCCGGGCCACAAACCTCATGCTAGACAGGCTTGCATGAGCACCCTTGCCGAGCAGACCCGTTGGATGGACGCAACCGATCAAGCGGCGCTGGTCGTGGCCGGCGAGGCATCCCCTAGCGAGCTGCTGGAGGCCGCGATCGAGCGCATCAACCCGGCATTGAACGCGGTGGTGATCCGCTGGTTCGACCACGCTCGCGAGACGGCCAGCGCCGATCTCCCCGGCGGCCCGTTTCGCGGTGTGCCATTCCTGATCAAAGACCTCTATGCGCTCTACGCCGGACAGCCCATCAGCAACGGCAACCTCGCGTTCAAGCAAGCGCATGTCATCGCGGACGCCGACACCACGCTGGTCGGCCGGTACCGCGCCGCGGGGCTGGTGATAGCCGGGCGCACGAACAGCCCCGAACTCGGCAGCCTGCCGACCACCGAACCGGTCGCCTGGGGCCCAACCCGAAACCCATGGGACACCAGCCGCACACCCGGTGGATCCAGCGGCGGTTCGGCGGCGGCCGTCGCCTCGGGCATGGTGCCGTTCGCCCACGCCAGCGACGGCGGCGGATCGATCCGCATTCCGGCGTCATGCTGCGGCCTGGTCGGGCTCAAACCCAGTCAGGGCCGCATCACGCTCGGCCCGCTCCGAGAGGAGAGCGGCATGTCGGTCGAGCACTGCCTCAGCCGCACCGTTCGTGACACCGCCGCGTTGCTCGATGCGACGCGCGGACCGGGCGTCGGCGACACGGTGATCGCGCCACCGCCGATACGGCCCTACACCGAGGAACTCGGTGCGGACCCCGGTCGGCTACGCATCGGCATCCTCGACCACCACCCCCGCGGTGGGCCGGTCGACGCGGAAGTCACTCATGCGACCCAGGCGGTCGGCCGGCTGCTCGAGTCGCTAGGTCACCACGTGGAGGTGGCATGGCCGGCGGCGTTGGAGGACGCCTCATTCGACTCGACGTTCGGCGCGCTGTGGAGCACCAATATGGGCCTGGCGCAGCGCCGCTTCGAGGAGCAACTCGGCCGTCCCTTGGGCGAGGATGAATTCGAGCTGGTGAACCGGGCCCAGGCCGACTTCGCCAAGCACTTCACTTCCGTCGACTACGCGCTGGCGCTGTCGGCGATCGCTGCGTTCCGCAGGGCGATCCAGTCCTGGTGGCACGACGGCTGGGATCTGCTGCTCACACCGACGGTTGCCTCGTTGCCGGTCAAGCTCGGCACCATCGTGAGCACCCCCGAGCACCCGATGGCGGCGATGCAGCGCGCGGGCGAATTCGTACCGTTCACTCCCCCGTTCAACACCAGCGGTCAGCCGGCCATCAGTCTCCCGCTGGAGTGGACACCCGAGGGGTTGCCCCTCGGAGTGCAGCTGGTCGCCGCCTACGGTCGCGAAGACGTGCTGCTGCGCATCGCCAGCCAGCTCGAGCAGGCAAAGCCCTGGGCGCAGCGCACACCCGACATCTGAGCGCACAGCCCGCAAGCGGACAGTTTTGCGCGGTGTCGGAAATCAGCAGGGACCGCTGGGGATCCCGCGGGTGGGTGAGGTCTCCTGACTGGGCATCACCTGAGGGAACGGCACCCGATATGGGGGCACCGTCTTGGTAAACACCGTCACGGTGTCAGGAACGCATTGCACCTGTTGCGGAACGGCTTTCAACGCGGGGTGATCGAGATTCGGTGGTGATGCGTTGGGCGGGACGGCGAAGTTGAATGTCGAGGTCATGTCGCCGGTCACCCCCCGTCGCCAGGTGGTCAGGTTGGGAACCGGCACACCGAACCGTTGCTCGAGCAACCGCAGCTGCGAGGTGTGGTCGAAGATGTCATGCACCATCAGCGGGCCACGGCTGTAGGGAGAGATCACGAAGCAGGGCACGCGATAGCCCAGGCCGATCGGCCCGCGGATGCCACCGGACCCGGTGACCGCGTTGATGTCGGGCACGGTAATCCACTCTCCGGGCGTGCCCTCCGGCGCAGTTGTCGGTGTGACGTGGTCAAAGAAGCCGCCGTTTTCGTCGAAACTGACGATCAGCGCCGTCTTTTCCCACACCGCGGGATTGGACAGCAAGATGCGCAGGATATTGACGATCGCGGTGCCGCCGACGGCAGGCGCCACCGACACTCCGGGATGCTCGGACACCTGGAACCCGGGCAACACCCACGAAACCTGGGGCAGCCGGTTGGATGCGACGTCGGCGACGAAGTCCAAAGGATAGGTCGGGGCGATGCCGTAGCGGGCCATGTTCGAGCGGGGATCCCGGGCCTGAACGAAGTCGTTGAGCATGCCGCCGTAGCCGATGACGGTGTTGTTGAGCGCGCCCAGCAACTTGTTTTGGTACACCTTCCAACTGATTCCGGCATCGCTGAGGTTGTCGGGCATGGTGCGCCAACTGAAACGGCCCTGCGGCTGGATGTTGGGGTCCACCAGCAGCGGGCCGCCCTGTTCGCCGTTGGGATCGATCCAGGCGCTCATCCAGTACAGCCGGTTGGGCGAGGTTCCACCGATCAGGGAACAGTGGTAGCCATCGCAGATGGTGAAGGTATCGGCGAGCAGGTAGTGGATCGGTTGGTCTTGGCGGGTGTAGTAACCCATTGTCACCGGGACCTTGCCTTGCAGCGTCTGGGCTTGGGCCTGCGCGCCCAGCCAATTGTCGTTGGCACCGTTGTTGAACGCCCGGTGCATGTCGATCCATTGGCGGCCGGGGTCGTTGACACATGCGCCGTTGAGCAGCGGGCCCCTGGTGGTATCGAACCGGTAGGGAATTGTCACGCCGGCGGGGTCAATTGATTGGGTCTGAGGATTCCAGCCCTTTTGCTGGAATGCTGATGAGGGCGTGTCGAATCCGTTGATGCCCGACAGCGAGCCGAAGTAGTGGTCGAAAGACCGATTCTCCTGGAGCATGAACACAAAGTGCTCAATGTCGGTCAAATGCCCAGAGCACGGACCGGCGCCGTAGGCCTTTTCGATCACTGGACCCGCCAAGGACATCATTGCGCCGGCGCTGCTAGCGGCGGCGAGTTTGGCCATGAACTCTCGCCGCGACATGCCATCGACAGGGTGTTTGCTCACCAACATACCTTTCCTGCTGGACGCTGCGGTTCACGGTATATTTGCGGTGGTGATTGGCCACAAAGGTCATCCGGTGTGTCGTGTCCGGATTTTGACGTCGTTCGCCAGCCGCGGTACATCGTTTCCCCATTCGGGGTGTCTTTTGGGAGTTGCCGGCAAATATTGACGCCGGCTATCTGCGTCGCCCTGCGCGTGTGACCGGCAGTGTGCCCGCGGACTTGCCGATGTGGGCGTGGAGGCGTCGTGACGGTGATTTGTCGCGGTGCCGAACCGGATCTTTGGCGCGTGCGGATTCGGCTTGCGCTCACTGCGCCTCGGGTGTCACCGACTCGGCACGGGCATTCGTCGCGATGCCCTCGAGCGCCCATCCCTTCGCAGCCGGACTGTTTTGGGACACTGCAACTTCGGCACCAGAATCAAGGCACGCCCGGCCTGGGGCGTCCTTGACGGGGGCGGACCCGACCCGCGGCGAAATCGGCCGTATTCTCTGTGGTGACGCGCGCGCCGAACACCCCATCAGCGTGAACATGGCGGCGCCGCGGGCGAGCGGTCGGCCGAGCACCCGCGTTATCGCGCATCTGTCGCCGTTGGATGTCGCCCCATGGCGTCCACAGCAGGAGCGGGACTTTCCCTGGCAAAAAACTGGGACTTCCAGATGACCATTGACATGCGCCCCGGGCCGAATGTTACAACAATGTTAGCCGGAGGAGTCTATGCGAACGGCCACTCACGCGAGATCGACTACCACGCAAACCCGAGAGCCAACGGCCCAACAGAACGGAAACCACCGCCATGATCACCGGCACCGCTACCCGCGCGGGCGCCGTGGCAACAGCCACCGTGATACTTTTCGGCGCCGCGATCCTGCGCGGCAACTCAGCAGCGGCCGACCCGAACCAGGACGACCAGTTTCTCGCAGCGCTTGATCAAAACGGCATCCCCGCCCTCGAGAACGCGCCAAGCCTGATTGTCACGGCCCACGAAGTCTGTTCCAAACTCGACGGCGGCATGCCGGCAGATGGCGTAGTCGAGTCGATGACGAACTTTGCGGTCAACAACAATTCGGGCCTGAGCCGAATCCCCCGCGACCGCCTCACTCGCACCTTCACCCGCTTTGTCGCTGCCGCCGTGCAGGCCTACTGCCCCACCAACCAGGACAAGCTGGCGTCTTTCAGGACTAGCCCCACGCCTGGATCGAATGGCACCACGCACCGGGCGGCCGCCTACTCCCACAACATAGTTCGTACCGGGTGCGACGTTGCGGACCGCCCGCGACGGGCGGAGATCGCCAGCACGGCGACTCCATGGCAGGCATCGACGCCCACGGTTGTGGCGCGACTGCCTGGGCCTGTCGTTGGTGGGGCTGTTGTTGCCGGCGAACAAGCGGGTAGCCGGCCGGACTGCGGTGCGCCCTACGCTGATCCGGCCCCACTGGTCAAAGCCGTTCCCGCGGGCGAGACCGTCGCGCCGATGCCGCCACAGCTCCCCGCACAACCACCGCCGCCGGCGCACATCCTCATCCCACCGCGGGCGTCCGCGCCAACGCCGCAACCGCAGCTGCGGCCGCCGCGGCCCCAGGCGCCAACGCCGCCGCCGCAGGACGTGCCACCTCCACAACAACTGGACCCCCCGTGGTTGCTCCTCAGCCGGGGGCCGCTGGAGGTGGCGGCGACGCCGGAAGCGGCGGTAGTGGTGGCGGTGGCAGCGACGGAGGCGGCGCCGCGGAGCCGACGCCGGCGCGGCCCATGCCACCAGGTGTCATCAGAATCGCTCCATGAGACCGGAGCCGAGCGCCGCCGCGTGCTCGGGTGTGGTGGTGGTCGGGGCATTCTGATCGCGGGCCTACCCGCGGGAGCGCGCCCGGCCGGATCGGCTACGGCACCAGCCGCGTGAGCGTGAACAGACCCGATACCGCGGTGCCGACGTTGAACAGGCCCGAGTTGAAACCGCTGATCAGTCCACTGGGGTTTTGGCCGATTGGGCCGGTGACGCCGGTATTGAAGAAGCCCGAGCCAAGTCCGTTCAGATCGGAACCGCCGGTGGCCGTGTTCCCGATTCCCGACATGAAGTGGTTCTCGGTACCGCCGCCCACCGTATTGAGAAAGCCCGATACATCGTCGCCCGCGTTGCCAAAGCCCGAATTTCCCATGCCGGTGTTTGCGCAATTGGGTTTTCGCAGCAAAGTCGGGTGAGGCCAACCGCGACCCGGGGGCGCTCGGTGGCCGGAATCGCCATCGCCCGAACCCGCCGGTGACAAGGAGTTCCCGAGACCACCAAAGATCGGACGCGGGCAACACAGTATTGCCCGTAACGCCGAAAAGGCGTGGCGGTTACGCTAGATTCTGGTGCTGCGGACAATTCAATGGTGAAGGGCCGGGTGGCATTAGATGTCGTATGTGATTGTGGCGCCGGAGATGCTGGAGGCGGCAGCGTCGGATTTGGCGAATATCGGTTCGGCCATCGGCGTGGCCAATGCGGCGGCGGCCCTTCCGACAACGTCGGTGCTGGCCGCGGCCGCCGATGAGGTGTCGGCGGCCATCGCGGCGGTGTTCGGCGAACACGGTCAGGCCTATCAGGCCTTCAGCGCACAAGCGACGGCATTCCATGCCGACTTTGTTGAAGCCCTCACCACAGGGGTCGGCTCGTATGCCGCCGCCGAAGCCACCAATGCCGGGCAGGCGCTGCTGGGTGCGGTGAACGCGCCCGCCCAGGCGCTGCTAGGGCGCCCGCTGATCGGCAACGGCATCGATGGAACAGCGACGAACCCGAACGGCGGGGACGGCGGGCTGCTCTACGGCAACGGCGGCAACGGATACAGCCAAACCGATGGCGGGCTAGCGGGCGGAAAAGACGGAAACGCCGGGCTGATTGGCAATGGCAGCGCCGGCGGGAACGGCGGCGATTACCTTGTCGGCGGCGGAGGGGCCGGCGGGGCCGGCGGCAACGGAGGGGTGCTGTACGGCAACGGCGGTACAGGCGGGGCCGGCGGCAGTGGGACAACGAGTTACGGCGCCGCCGGGGTTGGCGGCAACGCGCTGCTGTTCGGCAACGGTGGTACCGGCGGAAGCGGACTTGGTGGCGGCGGCAACGGCGGGAATGCCGTGTTCGGCAACGGCGGTGCGGGCGGCGCCGGGGTAGCCGGCATCGGTGGTAACGGCGGAAACACCTTCATCGGCACCGGCGGTGCTGGCGGGGCCGGCGGCGGGACCATTCTCGGCGGCGGCTCCCACGCCGGTGGGGACGGCGGCAGCGTCGGGCTGTGGGGCTCCGGCGGGGTCGGCGGGGCCGGCACGACCCCGGATGCGGATAGCGGCTACGCCGGAGGTGATGGCGGCAACGGCGGCAACGGCGGGCTGCTCTACGGCGACGGCGGTGCGGGCGGGGCCGGCGGCCTCGGGTCGGATTACAGCTCGGTCCTTTACAACGCGGGTAACGGCGGCAATGGAGGCGTGGGCGGTAACGCCAGCCTCTTCGGTAACGGCGGTGCCGGCGGTGCCGGTGGCGCCGGCGGAACCGGCAGCAGCCTGTCCTACGGAGGCCATGGCGGCAACGGCGGTAACGGCGGCACCGACGGCCTGCTGTTCGGCAAGGGCGGCGCCGGCGGGGACGGTGGCGCCGGCGGAGGAACGACCTTCAGCGGCACCGGCGGTTCCGGCGGCACCGGCGGCACCGGAGGCAGCAACTTCATCGGAAGCGGTGGCACCGGCGGAGCCGGCGGAGCCGGCGGGACAACTACCGACTCCGGCGCCAGTGGTGCCGGCGGTGCTGGCGGTAGCGGCGGCTACAACGGCTTCATCGGTGCCGGTGGGACGGGCGGCGCCGGCGGGGGCGGCAACCAGGGGGCTGCCGGTGGAGACGGTGGGAGCGGCGGTACCGCCGCCGGCCTGTTCGGTGCCGGCGGCACCGGCGGTACCGGCGGCACCGGTGGCACCACCACCGCCAATGGCGGAACGGGTGGAGCCGCCGGGGTCGGTGGAAGCGGCGGCGACGCCAGTAGCCTCATCGCTCTTGGTGGCACCGGC
The DNA here is from genome assembly GCF_002355775.1 of Mycobacterium ulcerans subsp. shinshuense. NCBI lineage: Bacteria > Bacillati > Actinomycetota > Actinomycetes > Mycobacteriales > Mycobacteriaceae > Mycobacterium > Mycobacterium ulcerans. The sequence goes on from NZ_AP017624.1 coordinate 3,878,572, forward strand.
GGCGTCGGCGGCCTCGGCGGCGCGGCCACCGGCGGCGGCGCAACGATCGGCGCGGACGGCGGTACCGGCGGCAACGGTGGCAACGCCACCGGCCTGCTCAACTTTGGCGGTAGCGGTGGGGCCGGCGCGACCACCGGCGTCCAGGGAGCCGGCGGCATGGGCGGCACACCCGGTGGCCAGCCGGGCGCAGCCGCCGTGTCTGCTCTGCTTCCCGGCGGCCTGGCCAGCAGCACTGCCGCTGTCGGCGGCGCCTACCAAGACCTGTTCACCAATACGATCACCAACCTGCAAAGCCTCGGCGCTACCTGGGCCGCCAACCCGGCGCCGTTCCTGGGCCAGATAGTCAGCAACCAATTCGGCTATGGCCAGCTGATCTTCGCGGCGCTCGGCAATGCCACCAGGGACTTCACCCTCGGGCTGGCCGGCCTGCCGCCGACCTTCCAAACGGCCTTCCAAGCCGTGTTGGCAGGCGATTTCAGCGGCGCGGCCAGCGACATGGCGGAGGGCCTGTCCAAGCTCGTCGCCACCGGTGTCGACACCAGCGATCTGTCCAACATCAAGCTGCTCGGCCCAGTGGGAGACCTGCTGCCAATCCTGCGTATTCCAGGCGACACCGCATTCAACGTCGCCAACGTGATCCGGACACCCACGGACACAACCGTTTCGGTGGAGTTCACGCGTTATGTTCCGCCCGCGATTACCGGCACCTTCGGGCTGCCAGTGGCGCTGACCCTAGATGCGGCGGGTTCGGCGGTGACCACCGCGAACGCGGTCGGCACCAGCGTGACAGCGCTGACCAACGCCGTGCAGGCCGGTGACTGGCCGGCGGCGATCGGCGCACTCGTCGATGCTCCCGCCGTCGTTGCCAACGGCTTTCTCAACGGGCAAGGCACGATGACCGTGCCGTTGTCGGTACCGATCGTGGATTCGGCGGTCATCAATTTCCCTGTCAACGGGATTCTGGTTCCCCCCCACGACTACACCGCGACGGTGGTGATTGCCGGGTTCTCCTATGACGTGCCAATCATGGGCACGCCCATCGGTGGCATCGTGCCGGGACTGCTGACCTATGCGCCCCAACAGTTCGCGAACGCGATCGGCGCTGCCGGGTAGGCGTTTTGCGGGGCACGCTGGCGGGAGGCGACGGTGCCGCGGCCTCGACGCGGCGTGCACATCACGACCGTCGGGTGCGCCTGCGCGATCCTGCGGCGATCGTGGCCGCATACGCGAAATGCCCTTGCGTCCTACACTCCTGACATGGACATCCTGCGAGCTGCAACCGAGGACATTCGGTTAACCGCCCGCCGATGGCATACCCAGTCCGCCGCACTCGGCGTCGACCCACCACGATCGGCCGGGTTGCCATGTCAGTCCTCTGCAGCGGCGGTGAACGCAGCGCATGCTGCCATCACGATCGCCGCTGCGCTGACGGGGCGGGTGCAGGCAAGTGCAACCAAAGTGGCACAGGCCAACACCGGCTATCGCGCGAATGAGGCCAAGTCAGCGGCGCAAATCGCCGCAGTAGCGGACCGGGCAAGAGACTGTTGACGAATGGCGGCCGTAATCGGATCACTACCTACCTTGTCGAACCTGATGGCCTGGCCGACGGAGCATCTGACCGAAGCTGCCGCTTCCTGGACGGCAGCCGGCCATCGTTAGTATGAGGTGTTCAGCCAGATCTGGCGAGACAGTCTGTCAGTCGACTGGAAGGGCATCGGAGCTGACGCGCTGCACACCCGAACCCACGCCGATCACACCAAAGTCAGCGGCTTGGTCGACCAGTTGCACGAGGCGGCCCGCATCGCTCGCGTCGGTGCCTCCGATTTGTACGCGGCCCGGTCGCGGGTTCGGTACGCGGTTGAAGATGCCCGTGACGCCGGATTCGTTGTTGGCGAAGACTTATCGGTCACCGACTACTCAACGGGCGGCTCCCTCGTCGAGCGAGCAACTCGTCAAGCCCAAGCCCAAGCACTCGCCGCTGACATCCGCCAGCGCGCAGGGCTACTGATCAGCCTTGATGGGCAACTCGCCGGCAAAATGACTACCGCGATGGCTGGTATCGGCAACGTCTTCCCGGCGGATAACCCGACAACTACGACCACGCCTCCGCCTCCCCCGCCGGCAAGATGCGACCCCGAAGACGTTGCAGAGCTCATGCAGAAGGTAGACGAGTGGAACCAGAGAGACGCGCAACTTACCGATGAAATCAATGCATACAACCGCGAAAAGCGGGACTTCAATCTGAACGATCCTGAGGAGCGCAGGAAGGCAGCAGACTACATCCGACGCGGGCAGGAACTGCAGGCGAAGAAAGACAAACTCTTGGATGACCAAAGAGACCTGATTCGGGAGGTGACGGAGTGCGGAGCGAAAATCGTAGACAGCCACATAGAGTGGCCAAACGGATCAACGAGTCCGACTCCGAGCCCGACGCCGCCGCCAACCCCAACTCCGACCCGGTGACTGCCCCGATGCGAATGCCGCGAATCACTCGGCGGCCAGGAAGGGCATATACAGCGGTATCAGTGGTCCTAGCGGCGGCCGCAGTTTTCAGCACTGCCATCGGGTGCGGCCCGGCAGCGACCGACAAGGCTTCGGGCACAACATCACCGAGCGCCAAAGCCACCGACTCATTCGCCCCAGCCCCGCCGGTGATCAACGCGCCGATTTTGACGTCCGCCCCCGTGGCTCGGCTGCAACCAGGATCTCCGATCATGGTTGGCGAGGGAACCGCGACCATGGTGTGCAAGGCCGGCTTTCTCATCGACTACCCCGACCCGAACCGTGCTGATCAGCGACTGCCCGGCTTCATCACCGCCGCGCAATGTTCTCGAGGCGCTACACATGCACCGGTGTCGGTAATGCGGGCCCAGGACGCAAGCCAACCACCTAGCCGAATCCAGGTCGGCGAGATCACTTACGCCGCTCCCGGCACGGAGCAACCAGCAGTCACCAACGAGCCCTGGACAATCCCGACGTCTCCGCTGGCAGTGTTCGGCTCTGGCCGACAAGACTGGGCACTTCCCGTGGACGCCGAGATCAATAACCAAACAGCTACGGGCGCAACGGTTCAGGAGTTGGTACCAGCCAGGCTAAGCAGGGCGTCTGCAACGTGGAGCAATGTCGACGGAGACATCGTGACCGGCCGCGTGCTCGACCCAGTCGAAACGCCAGAATTGAAGAACCTTCCGACTGGTATCGCCCGGGTGGTCCTGGCCGCAGATGATGCAAACAAGCCCATCGAACAGTGGGTACTCGGCTCTCCGGTCACCGTTGATATTGACAACGCGATCTACAACCTAGGCGTGATAGTCGGTGTAGACGAGACCAGACACTGGGTCGTGGTTGACCTCATCAATCCGCTTCTCACTCAACTAGATGCGCGCCTGATCACCACGGCCTAGCGTCCAACCTTCTCGCAGAATGTGGTAGGCGTGACTCTTCAGAGTGTGTTGCGTTCTAAAGGGCTTGCTTCGGAATGTTGCCCACTTCACCGAGCGACAACCGGACGGCCCTAATTGCACCGACCGAGATCACCAGCATCGACTTAATATCTGGTACTCGCATTTGAAGCGTTCTGCGCGATCCCCACTCGTTTGGCCGCTTGACGTGTGACAACGTTTTCGCAGTACCAATGGAGAATCGTCGAGGCTGCCCGACCTGTCGAAGCCGAGTTGTCCTCGCCCGTAGACAGTGAAGTGATATGGGCATCGTCGGCAATGTCGATACTCAGACCATCATTCGTCCGAAGTCCTAGCTGTATCGGACCAGGGCTAAGTCGACGCTCACGGCGCAGTCATCCGAGCCCAAGCCGCAGCACTTGAAGCCCACCACCAAGTGATCGTCAGCGATGTCCTACGCGCCGGCGACTTCTGGGGCGGCGCCGGATCAACAGCCTGCCAAGAATTCATCACCCAACTCGGCCGCAACTTTCAAATGATCTACGAACAAGCCAACACCCACGGCGCCAAAGTCCAAGCCGCGGGAAACAACATGGCCACCACCGACACATCAATCGGATCCAGCTGGGCCTAACCCCCCGGAACCGCACCACCGCAGGGTGTGAACCGCCACCCACCCGGCGCCCACACCACACCCGTCGGTGCGTGCCCCCACCCGCCACCCGGCCCAGTCACAGATGCAGTAACTAGTAGTCAAAACCCAAGAAACCCAAGGCAGTACCCGGCTCAGACGCGAACCCACAACGCCGCGAGCCCACCTTCGACGAGTAACCCATCAAATACCGAGTTCATAGTTTGGGGAGTGTTGTTGTGCCCGTAGACGTTGTCCCACAAGAGGTAATCCTCGCTGCTGGCGATCTAGCCGGTATCGGCTCCACCATCAGTGCAGCCAACAACGCAGCCGCCCCACCCACCACCGTGCTCGCACCCGCCGCCGCTGATGCGGTATCAGCCCAACTAGCAGCGGTATTCGGTGACTACGCCCGGCAATTCCAAGCCCTCAGCGCTCGAGCAGAACAGTTCCACGACCAATTCGTGCATACCCTACGCGCAGCCGGCTACACCTACGAAGACGCGGAATACACCAATGTCTCGCAATGGATCTCGGGAGAGTTCTCCAAACTAGTACAATTCATCCTCAACCTGGTCAACGCGCCCTCGGAATTACTGTTCGGTCGGATGATGATCGGCAACGGCGCAGACGCCACCGAAGCCGGAACCGCCGGCCAAGCCGGCGGCTGGCTAATCGGCAACGGCGGCAACGGCGCCGCCGGAGCAATCGAACAACACGGCGCCGGCGCCGTCGGGGGCGCCGGCGGCGCCGCCGGACTATTCGGCAACGGCGGCAACGGCGGCAACGGCGGCTGGTCCGGACACGGTGGTGCCGGCGGCCGTGGTGGATGGCTCATCGGCAACGGAGGCGCCGGCGGCAACGGCGGACTATCCGGCAACGGGGCCGCCGGCGGTACCGGCGGATGGCTAGCCGGTAATGGTGGCAACGGCGGTACCGGTGTACTCGGCGGCAACGGCGGAGACGCGCGAGGACTGTTCGGACACGGCGGCAGCGCCGGCGGCGCCAACGACTATCGCCTATTCGACATAGGTGGCAATGGCGGCCACGGTGGCCGGCTCTACGGCAACGACGGCGACGGCGGCGGCGCCGGCGACACCGGCCTCTTCGGACACGGCGGCAACGGCGGCAACGCCCGAGGACTGTTCGGACACGGCGGCACCGGCGGCGACGGCGGCACCAGCGGCTGGTTCGGCAACGGCGGCAACGGCGGCGACGGCGGAACCAGCGGCTGGTTCGGTAGCGGCGGCAACGGTGGCAACGGCGGCGACGGCGGAACCACCGGCATCGCCCGCGGCGACAACGGCGGCGACGGCGGCAACGGCGGCAACGGCGGCTAGTTCGGCACCGCCGGCAACGGCGGCATCGGCGGAGACGGAATCGGTGGAGGTTACGGCGGCGACGGCGGTGGCGGGGTAACCATCGGCGGTGCTGGTGGTGCCGGCGGCGAAGGATCCATGGGCGACGGTGGTATCGGCGGCGACGGCGGTTTCGGCGGGTTTGCCGCTGGTTCCGGTGGCGCCGGCGGCGACGGCGCCATGAATGGTGGTGACGGCGGCAACGGCGGTACCAGTTTCGGGGTCGGCGGTGCTGGCGGGGCCGGCGGCACCGGCAACATCAATGGTGGTGACGGCGGCAACGGCGGCAACGGCGGCAAGGCGTTGATAATCGGCGCTGCCGGTGGCGCCGGCGGCACCGGCGGCAACGGCGTGGTGACCGGCGGTGCTGGTGGCGTCGGCGGCAACGGCGACTTCAATGGTTCTGGCGGCCACGGCGGTACCGGTGGGTTGGTCACTGGTTCCGACGGTGCCGATGGCACCGAAAGCTTCGACGGCGGCAACGGTGGTTCGGGCGGCTTCGCGACCATCGGTGCTGGCGGTGCCGGAGACACCGGCGGTTCGGGCGGCTCTACCGGTGGTGACGACGGCCCAGACGGCTGGGCATTTGCCGGTGCTGGCGGTGCCGGTGAAGACGGCGGTTTCGTAGCGGTATCGACGGGGACGGCGGCACCGGAGGTTATGTGAATGTCGGATCTGGCGGTGATAGTGGTGCCGGCGAAGCCGGCACCATCGGCTGCCGCAACCGCCCAGTTCGCGGAATCGTCGGCATCCCAGCCGATCTGTGCAAACTGCCATCTTCACGCCGCAACGCAATCAAACCTCGATACGAAGAACTCGTCGCCTACTTTCAACTCGCACATGATCATGAACCAACAACATCCGAACAATTTTCCCTTTAGCAGCGTGCGGCTTTCGACACCCGCGAAGCTAGACCAGAACCAAGCTCGCCAGCCCAACAACGCGCCCACTGGCGCAATCACGCCACCACATACCTCGGCGGACAAGCCAAGCTGGACGCAATGCTGGCAGACACACTCACAGCACGCGAACGGCCCGGGGTGGAGATCACACCGGATTGGATCCAGTCACAAGCCGCCGCTGTAATCGAAACTATCTCCAAGTCACGCTCGGCCTGGGAACGAAACCACGTGTTCGCCGAAGCTCAAAGAAGTCCGCGCACAGAAGGAGCAGCCCTCGATCCTCGGGTCGCGGTCGCCATCACCGACACCGCACTCCAAGAGCCCCAAAGCATTCCGCGTCCGAGATCAGCGCATAAAAGCCGTTGAACGCTTTTACTCAGCGAAAATGTTCGACCTGTCCAAAGACCCGTACGTGCTTGCCCAACAGAGTATCTGGCTCTCCCGCTAGAACGACTGCTCGAAGAGCCAGTGTGCGCAGCAATTTACCGGCAAAGCCCCATATTCGTTTCCGTCGCATTCGACGCGAGGTGGGATCTCTTCGCCGGCTCGGGCCGCGATTTTGAGCAGTCTGGAAGTGGCAGGTGATGGCCGATCGGCGCATGGAAGGCGACGCCGACAATGGACTGTTGACACCGAACGCGTACGACCGCAGCAGCCCCTCAACTACGCTAACCGGCAACTGGCTGGCCGAGAGGACCTCGCGATGCCTTTCAATCCACCACCCAACTGGCCGCCGCCACAGGACGGCTGGGTTCCTAGCCCCGGTTGGACCCCCGATCCCTCCTGGCCTCCGCCCCCGTCGGGGTGGCAGCTGTGGATCGACGACGAAACACTCCCGGCAGGCCCCACAGGGGGTGTAGCTGCACCGCCTCCGGGCCGTCTAGGTCCTCCGGGTCGGCGTAAGTTTGTCGTCGGCCTCGCGGCGGTCGCGGCTGTCATTGTCGCAGTCGGCGTAGCGGCACTGATCCTTGTGCCGCAAACGGCCGCCGATCCGCCGAAGTCCGACGAAGACCAGATTCGCGAGATCCTAAGCGGAGTCGTCGAGGCGTACAACAATGCCGACTTCAACAAGTATGTGAGCTATTTCTGCCCGTCGGAACGGTCGGGTCTCGGCGACGCGTCGCAACTCCGGCAAAATCGCTCCGATACCGGTCGCCTCAGTTTCGACGACATCTCCATCGACGTCACCGGCGACACCACGAAGGTCACGGCGACAGCGACGGTGGAGAACGAGGACGAGCCAGATACCCAGACAGTGGACTTCGTGAAGGAGGACGGGCGTTGGATGATGCTGCTGTTCGAGGACAAGTGCTCAGCCTGACTACGCCGGGGACGTAGCCGTCCCCGGAGACTGCCGGTAAAGCCACATATTCGATTCCGGCGTATTTGGTCGTGCCGGGCGGTGGAAATGGATTATAGCTGAGCCCGCCCGCATAGCGCGTTCCAGTTGGGAGGTGTCTTTGGTGTTCGGCCGACACGAACGGCAAGTAGAGGAGCTGAACGCCGACACCGGCTCGGATCGACGCGGCAATCCGTTCGATGCGCGCGGCCCACGGCGCAACGATGGCCCGCCAGGCGAAGACAATTCTGCGTGGCGGATTGCAGCTGGCGGTAATGGCCAACACGTTGGGCGCCAACCCGGTCCGCGATGTTCAGCCGATCAGGCTCAAGCGACGACCAACTGGCGCGACGGCGCTCAGCACCGACGATCTGCACGACCTGCTGGTGCGGCTGCGGGCCGACGACTACTGCCAACGAAACGATCTTGTTGACCCGATCACCGTGTTAATCGCCACCGGGCTTCGCCGATCCGAGCTGCTGGCGTTGCGGTGGACCGACTTCGACGAGTCGAAACAGACGATCGCGGCCACCGGAAATGTGGTGCGCGTATTGCCTGGGTTGTTGGGGTCGCGAAGGGTGCCTGCTGTCGATGGAACGACTGCGGTCATTTCGCCAATGCATGGGTAGCAGTGGCGGAAAGTGCGCGACCAACTCGGCGTGCCCGGCGTTACCACCCACTCGTTCCGCAAGACTGTCACGACGTTGATCGACGTGGAAGGCCTATCCGCTCGCGTAGGCGCCGACCACCTCGACACTCCAAAGTGTCGATGACGCAGGATCGATACACGTCTCGCGGGCGCGTGCACACTGAGGTCGCCGCCCTGTTGGACCGCGCCATGAAGTACGAATAACGGTCGGATCAGATAATTAGGTGGGCTAACTACCACCTCTGAAGTGGGGCGGGCGGGGCTCGAACCCGCGACCAACGGATTATGAGTCCGCGGCTCTAACCAACTGAGCTACCGCCCCTCGCGCTATCTAGCTACGGACATGATTTCCGATCTCGTGGTTTCGGCTTCCGGATACCCCGGCGCTTCCGATCGCTTGCCTACGACGCCCGCTGTGCAGCCACGCGGTGGCTGTGCAAGCGCCTGAGACGATCAAGCGTCTTGACCACTCTCGGGTGCCCTAGAAGCCTCTGCACAATTTTGACATTAGTGCTCACGCCGGTCGCCATCGGCACCCTGGGCAGTCGCGGCCCGTGCGGCGCCGCCCCCGCAACCCCAGCGCTTCGCCGAAGGAGCGCTCCAGGCTAGGTCTTGACTCCCTCGACCAGCGCGCTCTTATCGCCGGCGAAGGTGAAGCAAAGGGTTGTCGCAATGCGGACTATTAGCACCTAACCGGCGTGCCCCGGCATAGATCGAAATGCCCATCCGCGACGCACCCAGCCAAACGGACGGCGCAACACGCAACAGCCAGGAAAGCCAAAACAACAAGCACCTAGCCCACCAAATCCACCCGCGTGGCACATATTTTTCGAAACCAAAAGACCCCTGTCTAGAACTTTCGTAAATTGAGAAACTCTCCACCTGCGCTCTCCCGAAAATGCTTCTCACGCCAACGCCGCGACCTGCACGAATACCCGCGCGGATACAAATGCACTTCTCACCAACAAGGCGTATGAAACACCGCGCAATACAATGAGCCAGCACTAGCAGAACCGATCATCAACGCGCTAACCAGGAGAACGGCGCGGCCGCCTCACTAGTCCCATTTCTGACACTTGACCCGCCGCCGGTACGACCGCATAATCTTGCGAAACTCAACGACTAGACAGAAACCAAGCTGAGGAGAACTCTGGCATGGATCGATCAATTCTCCGACGCGACGAATTCAACTATCTTCATTTCACCGAGGCCCAGCAGTCCGGCCTTGTTCACCTTGCGCGCCGCATTCATGCACAGAGCTACGTCGCATCCCAATTTGTCACGGCGGACGCACTGGTGGACGGAGCCTTGCCTGCAGAGCTCGATCATGCACGCGGCCAGCACGTCACCTATTCCATTGCCTACCTGGCAGACTCGCAGATCGAGGAAGAGTCACTCGGGTCCTCGGACCCTACCGGTCACGCGATCGCGACATGGCGGATTCGAGATATTGCCCCCGATGACGACTTCACCTCCCTTCCGGCGTACACCTCGACGGCCGGCGCCCTATCATCAGACGGACTCGATTTCCTGCGCTCAGTAGATGGAGATCCGAGATCGATACTGCGAGAAATCGGCGCCCTTGCAAAAACACCGATGTGCCCGGCCGGTGCGGTACTCGAAATCATTCGGGACGCGCTCCACCGTGCGCTTGCTCGTGACGTCGACGAGGTCTGGTTCTTTAGCATCGTCCAATCGACATATGAGACATTCGTAAAGCACCTTGGATGCCTAACGGTCCGGCCGATCGGCAGTGCGGTCCGCTTACGAAAATCCGGGGTGCGGTCTCATGTGCGGCTTGTACCGGTGATTGTCGAGCCGCGCCGATTCCTCGAGCGCCTCTACCGGTGCGCAACCACTCCGGCGAACCCCCGCGCAAGAACGCAGCTGGCGAGCTTTGAGTTCTTTGCAGAAGGGCTGCCCGAAGACTACGTCAGCAAACAGATAGTCGCCGCATCGGTAAACCAGGAAGAAGTGGTGTCCTCGAACGCAAGATGTCTCGCATGAATCGTGTGGGTTCGTTTGGCTGACAGGGCTCCGGCGTTGTTGATTAGCAGGCTTGTGAGCTGGGTTGATGATCTTTGGTGCCGCGCTATTGGGGCCGGAGTGTAGGCACGGGCTATCTGGAGAACGATCGAGTTGGTTACTGTTCGTCGTTGGTCTGGAGTTGCCCGTGCCTACCGTTTCAGTATTGCCTGTGTCGTCGGTTCCAGAGGTGTTCGACCGCTGGAGTCCTGGTGAGCGCAGCGAGCTCATCGGATCGGAGTTTTTCGATGTGTTGGCCTCGGTGCCAGACCCGAGGGACCCACGCGGTCGGAGGTATTCGCTGATGGCTTTGTTGGCGATCGCGGTTCTGGCCACTGCCGCGGGGATGCGCGGCTATGCTGGTTTTGCCACATGGGCGGCCACCGCTCCCGATGATGTGTTGGCCCAATTAGGGGTCCGGTTCCGGCGGCCCAGTGAGAAGACCTTCCGCGCTGTTTTGTCTCGGCTAGACCCCGCCGACCTCAACGCCAGGATGGGCAGTTACTTCACTGCACACGTGGCCAGCAGCGACCCCAGCGGATTGGTGCCGATCGCGTTGGACGGCAAGATGCTGCGTGGTGCTTTACGCGCCAAAGCGACAGCCACGCATCTCGTGTCGGTGTTCGCCCACCGTGCCCGATTGGTGCTCGGTCAACTCGCTGTCGCCGAGAAAAGCAATGAAATTCCCTGCGTACGTGCCCTGCTCACGCTGCTGCCGGGTAGCTTGCGGTGGCTGGTCACCGTGGATGCGATGCATACCCAGGTCGTCACCGCGAAGTTGATCTGCGCCACCTTGAAGTCGCACTACCTGATGATCGTCAAGTCCAACCAAGCCAAAATACTTGCGCGTATCACCGCGCTGCCCTGGGCCGAGGTGCCCGCAGCCGCTACCGACGACTCCCGCGGCCACGGCCGTGTCGAGACCCGCACCCTGCAAATCATCACCGCTGCACGAGGAATCGGCTTCCCCTACGCAAAACAAATCATCCGGATCACTCGTGAACGCTTGATCACCGCCACCGACCAGCGCAGCGTGGAGGTGGTCTATGCCATCTGCAGCCTGCCGTTCGAGCACGCCCGCCCTACCGCGATCATGACCTGGATGCGTCAACACTGGGGAATCGAGAACAGCCTGCACTGGATACGCGACGTCACCTTCGACGAAGACCGTCAAAGGGCACATACCGGAAACGGCGCACAGGTCCTAGCAACGCTACGCAACACCACGATCAATCTGCACCGCCTCAACGGCGCCGACAACATCGCCGAAGCCTGCCGGATCACCGCTTTGACCGCCAACCGCCGCCTAGACCTCCTCAATCCACAATTCCCCAGCTCACAAGCCTGCTAATCAACAACGCCGGAGCCCTGGTTTGGCTGAATGCATAGATCATCGACGGCCACCAAGGCCGACCAAGTCAGCATGACGGATCACAAACGCAGCGCAGCGCATCCGACTGCGCTCGGGAATCTGCGGTCCGGGGACAACATCCAGCACGCGATCGGCGGCTGCCCGCCGACCGGGGCGCACCGTTGGACAGGTCGGCACCACCATCGCGTTGGGCCTGCTGTTCGACACCCTGATTGTGCGCTCGTTCATGACGCCAGCGATCGCCGCGCTGCTTGGTCGCTGGTTCTGGTGGCCCCAAACTCCACCGCGGAAGCGGCTTGCGCTGAAACCATGAACACCCCAGTCGGCCAGGCCGCACACCCCGTCATTTCCCCTCAGGGTGAGACTGATTTCCCCAGTGGAGAAGAATTTGCCCAGGTCAAACGGCCCCGCTGAGACAGCCAAAGCTATGGCGCGGCCGGCGCGCTGCTCAAGTCAGTCCATCTGCTTGACAGTGCGCACCGCCATTTGAAAGATGATGGTGGACAGCATGATTCGATAGGCTCTGTTGCCGGTGCAGTCGCGTCGGCCAGTGGTTTGTCGCATCGGGGTCGACTTCGCCCGGCACGCCGGCCAACCGCTCGAACGCTTCGTCGAATCCACAACTTCCATAACGACTGCCGGGGGCGACTCGTATGAACAACGACACCGTCACTGCCGCAGACGTTATGCACGCACTCTCGCTGGCTCGCGAGGTGCTAAACAGGCAGCCCGAGCTGGCCAAAGGCCAACCTTTCACCTGGACTGCGGCGCGCCCGTGCCTGTCCATCCACGCGGCCATCGTCTTCACCAGTCCCAACCCGCGGGTCCGCGATGCCGTGAGCGAAGCGACTCTGCGGGCACTGCAGGGCCAGTTCCGGGGTCGCCGTATCGAAGATTTCAACGACCACCAGCACACCACCGTCAGCGACGCGCAAACGCTGCTACAGCGGGCGAAAGCCAATGCCCTGGCGGTGGCTTCCGTTGACACCGAACCGATTTGGATTCCCGCCCGGTCATCGGCGACCCCACCGCACCCCACCCCTTGGCACCGCCCCACCCACCTGTCCGATGTGCCGTGGAATTCGCCGGACTGCGAGTGGAAGGATCGTCGCTCCGGATGAGGCGACCTCGCCACGACAGACGCAAAACCCCCGGCTCAACGGTCCGCGGGAAACCGTGCCCCACGGCCGATGAGCCCCGTCGACGGGACAACGCAGCAAGATCACCGTGACGTTCGCCCCGGCAGGCTGCGTATGGCTTCGCGCGCAACGGAGCGCTTCCACTCCGGATGGTCCGCCGAAACAGCGCGCAGGGTACGATAGGACTTCCAGAAATCACGCGGGGACGGAACCGACGGCAGCCGCGCCAACTCCCAGTGGATGCCATTGATCGGATCGTCGAAGAACACCGCGTAGTAGCCGGGTGTGTAGATGGGATATTCCCTGGGCGGGTCGGTGACGGGGATTGCCCGCGGGAGCAGAAAGTCTCGATGGAAGCGATCGATTTCCGCCCGGCTTCTGGCCCACAGCGCGATGTGGTTGATGCCGACCTTCTGGTCCCGATGCCGTAGCTGCCCGCCACCGTCGGCAGGCTGAATGCCAATGTAGCTGTGCGGCAACGGGAACCGAGCCATGTAGTACGTCGACCGATATTCGATGTCGAGGGTCCAGAAGCTCATGTAGCCCAGCCAGCCGAACATCGCGTCATAGAAGGCGATCGACTTGTCGTAGTCCAGAACATTGAATTCCACGTGGTGAACACCGCGCCAGCGCATCGCGCCTCCCTACCTCACCGGGCCAGACCGCGTGAGCACCACCGCGCCCCAGACCCGTGCACCCGACAACTATCACCGTAGGCGTCGGGTAAGGCCACCGCTTCGGTGGACTTCTCCGCTGCCCAACGACCGCGCCGGATATAGCATTTCGGCTGGTGACAGCGGTGGGTCCGAGCGCGGGGCACCGCGCGCCCTCGGCGCCGGGCCCGGCACCGGTTGAGAGGAGGGGCGATGGCCGACGTCCTGCCACCCGGGCTGAGCGCCGCACAAGCCCGCGAACGGCTCGCCCACGATGGCGCCAACCGGCTGCCGGCCGCCAAACGGCCCTCGGTGGGCCGGCGCCTGATCGGGGAGCTGACACATTTCTTCGCCTTGTTGCTGTGGGCCGCGGCGGTGCTCGCTTTCTTCGCCGATCTCCCCGAATTGAGCATCGCGATCGTTGCCGTGATCGTGGTCAATGGCGTCTTCGCCCTGATCCAGCAGGCCCGCGCCGATCGGGCCGCCGACCGGCTTCAACAGATGCTGCCGACGCGGATCACGGTCTGGCGTGATGGCCGCCGGCAGGTGATCGACGCCGAGGATGTGGTGGTCGACGACATCGCGCTGCTGGAAAGCGGCGACCGTGTGCCGGCCGACGCCGTGGTGCTCACCGAGAACCGGTTGCTTGTCGACTCCTCGATGCTCACCGGTGAAAGCGAGGCCGGCGGCGTGGCCAGCGGTGAACCGCTGTTCGCGGGCACGTTCGTGGTCGAGGGTGACACGTGCGCACGGGTCACCGCGATCGGCCAGCACACCCGCCTGGCCGGGATTGCCCGGCTGACGACCTCGACCACCAAACCCGACACCCCGCTGACCCGCGGCCTGCGCGGCGTGGTGCGCCTGACCGCGGCGATCGCGGTCAGCGTCGGCGCGATCTTCCTGCTCGTCTCGGTGCTGGTGGGCAACCCGACCCAACAGGCCTTCGTGTTCGCCATCGGTGTCACGGTGGCCCTGGTCCCCGAGGCGCTGCTGCCCACCGTCACCCTGTCGCTAGCCTGGGGATCCGAACAGATGGCCAAACGTCAGATCCTGGTCCGCAACCTCGAGGCCGTCGAGACGCTGGGCTCGACGACGTTCATCTGCACCGACAAGACCGGCACCCTGACCCGCAACCAGATGACCGTCGTGCAGGCCTGGACCCCGGCGGGCGCGCTGGGCGTCGAGGGCGCCGGCTATGGTCCAACGACGCAGCTGGCGTGGTCGTCTCCCGGCGCAGCGGATCCGGTACGCGAACTGGCCCTGGCGGCCCAGCGCTGTTCCACCGGGTACGCCGAAGAGGTCGACGGACGGTGGCGCGCCCACGGGGATCCGATGGAAGCGGCGTTGGACACCTTGGCCCGCCGGGTGGGCATCGACACCGTCAACGACCGTCGCACCAGCTCCGTGGCGCTGCGCTTGCCCTTCGATCCCCGACTGCGCCGCATGGCCGTGGTCGCGGCGGACCAGATTCTGGTCAAGGGAGCACCCGACAGCGTGCTCCCGCACTGCGGCGACAACCCGGCAGCCCGGCAAGAGGTGGAGACGTTCACCGGCCGGGGGCTGCGGGTGCTCGCCGTCGCGGCGGCCCCACGCGACGGCCGTACCCCCCCGCAACCTCGAAGAGTGCGACCGGGGGATGCGGCTGCTGGGCTTGGTGGCGTTGGAAGATCCCCCGCGAGAGGGCATCGGCAACTCGCTGCGGGCCTGTCGGGGGGCCGGCGTGAAGGTGGCGATGGTCACCGGCGATCATCCGGCCACGGCCACGGCCATCGCCAACGAGGTGGGTCTGCGCTCCCCCGACGCGCCGGTGCTGTCGGGGACGGACTTGCCCACCGACGAACAACACCTGGCGGCGCTGCTCGACCACGACGGCATCGTCATCGCCCGGGTCTCCCCGGAGGACAAACTGCGCATCGCCCGGGCCCTTCGTTCCAGGGGCCACGTGGTGGCGATGACCGGGGACGGGGTCAACGACGCCCCCGCGCTGCATGAAGCCGACATCGGCGTGGCCATGGGCGAATCCGGCACCGACGTCGCCCGCGAGGCCGCCGACCTGGTGTTGCTCGACGACTCCTTCGCCGGCATCGTGGCCGGCATTGAGCAGGGCCGCGCCACCTTCGTCAATATCCGGCGATTTCTGACCTACCACCTGACCGACAATGTCGCCGAACTCGCGCCGTTTCTGGTCTGGGCGCTGTCCGGCGGCCTGTTTCCGCTGGCTCTGGGCGTGCTGCAGATTCTGGCGCTCGACCTGGGCACCGACACTTTGTCCGCGGTTGCGCTGGGTGCCGAGCCGCCCGCCAAGCACCTGCTCGACGGACCGCCGGTGCATGGCCGGCTGATGAATCGCACCGTGTTGTGCCGGGCCTTCGGGCTGCTGGGGCCCCTCGAAGCCGTCCTCACCCTCACGGCTTTCCTGGTGTCGCTGATGGCGCTGGGCTGGCGCGTTGGTGATCCGTTTCCCACCGGCGCGCACCTGGCCGCGGCATCGGGCGCGGCGTTCATGACGGTGGTCCTGGCTCAGACGGCGAACGTCTTCGCCTGCCGGTCCTCCTCGCGCTGGCCTGGATCGCTCGGTTGGTTCACCAACCGGCTCTTGGTGCCGGCGGTGCTCATCGAGCTGGCCTTCTCGCTCATCGTGATGTGGGTGCCACCCGTGGCGAGGCTGCTCGGCCAGTGGAACCCGCCGCTGTGGGGCTGGGCCGTCGCGCTGGCCTCCATGCCGATCCTGCTCGCCGTCGACGCATTGGATAAGCGGGTACGGTCACGGCGGCGGCGGGCCGGAATACCGCCAAACGGTCTATCCCGCTAAAGGTTTGGGCTGACCGCATCGGGGCCGTCCGCGGCGTCGGCTGCTGCGATCAATGCCCGCGCCAACCCGCGAGCCCGGTGTGCCGTGAGGGGCTGGTCAGGTAGCAGCCCGCCGACCGCTACTCGGGACACGACGCGCCCGTCCGCGTACTGCATGCCGCGGATGCACACGGTGATGTCGTGAGTTTCGTGCGGGCTTTCGACCGTCCATCTGCGGCCGTCGAAGAGACGAATCCCGCCTTCCCCGGTGGCGACCCCCTTCGGGCTCGCGGGACGCTCAACATCAGGATGACCGGCCATGGTCACTTTGCTCCCTTGCGATGTCCTGCATAGCGCCCCAAACCTACGTCGACTCGGCGTCATGACACAAGCGAACATTGCAGTGCTACAACATAATCCACACACATACGGCAGGCGAATGAGAGCTGGCGAGAAGGTGAACGGCACCGCCCGCGGGCCGCACCGCGATGGCGCTAGTACAGGTAGACGATGGCGCCGTCACCGCCGCTGCACGTCACCAGCGGCCCGTTGGCGGTGCAGGTCATCGAGTAGGACTGACCGGTCACCGGGCTGACCACCTCCACCTGTCGAGGTGCGGCACCGGCGGGGGCGCCGGCTCCGTAGGCGAGCCGAACCTGCTCGGCGAAGGGACAGGAGGTCGCCGGCGTTCCCGCGGCCGACTGGGCGAATCCGCCCGCGGGCCCGGACACGTTCGGGCAGGCTTGGGCGCCTTCCGGCAACGTCACGGGCGTGGTCGACGTCGTGGTGGTTGTCGTGGTCGTGGTCGTGATGGCGCTCGAATCCAGGGTCCAGGGTGGACAGTGTTGGGTCTTGAAGGCCGCATCGCTCGGCCTGATCTGGACCACTTGGGGACCGGTACCGGCGCCGTTGGCGATGACCTCGTCGAGGGTTCCGCCGACCCCCCTCAGCCGTTCCCAATAGCAGGAGTCGCCACCCGCCGAGCGATAGGTGCCGGCCTTGATGTCCACTCCCACCCGAAAGGTGCCGTCCCCCGGAATGCCGCTGGCCGGACCCGCGGAGGTGGTCGTCGGCGGAATCGACACCGTCGTGCCCGGATAGATCGGGGGTAGCCGTGATTCTTCGTTGCCCCCGGTGGGCAACCTCGGTGCCGCCGACCTTCCGCCGGATCCAAAACAGCCCGCCAGCCCGCACGCCGACGCCACCCCCACGAAGATGGCGACAACCGCCTTCGCCGCGATGACCCGTCGCCCGCGGCCGCTAGCCACACCCGTCAACTGAACACCGTCTGACCATCCGCACCGATGCGATAACGCTCGGTGCCCCGTTCGACCCTGGGAGCATCGGCACCCAGCGACACAGCGATCTTGTTGCTGGCATTACGCATGATGTCAAGAGTCAGCTCGATGGCCTCCGCCTCGGAGAACCGGGAGCGCACCTCGGCGGCATCGTCGACGGCGAGGTGCGCAGGGGTCCAAATTAACGTATCGGTATACCTCAGCGCTGCTTTTGCGCGGTCATCGAGCACAACAGAATGCTCGAAACCCTCGATCTCGCCATAAAGCGGCTCGGAACCACCCGCGTCCAGCGCGGTGCTCTCCCGCAGTGATTTACACAGCCGACAGTTGTGCTGGGCCGCACCGCGCAGCCGCACCAGCTCGGAGATCACCGGGTCCAGGGCGCGCATCCGGGCCACTGCGGGCAGAAATTCGTTGAACACCACCTGGGACGGATCGGTGCTGTGATCCCACTCGATGGGCGCCCCCACCCAGCCCAGATAGTCCCGGCCCACCCCCAGTGCTTGCAGCCCGGCCCTCACCCGCGGCACGAAGTCGGCGATGAAGATCGATGCGACGGCACCCAATGTGGAGTCGCCCAGCTGCTTGAACAATCGAGACCGTTGTTCGGCGCTGATCGAAGAAACGTCCGCGCTGAATTGTTCGGCGAACTCCGCGACAACGGCCTCGGCTGCTGACTGGGGTTCGGCAACGACGACCTCCGCGGGCAACGCGGGCAGCCCGAGCGTGCGCGCACAGACCTGCCGAACCAGCCCCGCGATACGACCGTCGCCCGGGGACACCACAACCAGTCGGGCCAGCACATCACCGACTGGAGCCGCAGCCGCCATCCATCACACGCTAGAGCGCGCCATCACCCACAGCAATCACTTACTGTGCCTGACTGACCGACGACATGTGAAAGTCCGGAATCCGCAGTGACGGCATCGCCGTGCGGGTAGCCCAGTCGGACCATTCCCGCGGCAGCGTCACCTCGCTGACCCCGGCTTCGGTGGCCCGTCGAAGCAGGTCAAGCGGGCTTTCGTTGAAACGGAAGTTGTTGACCGCCGCGGTCACCTCGCCGTCTTCGACCAGGTACACGCCGTCTCGGGTCAGCCCGGTGAGCAGCAGTGTGGTGGGGTCGACCTCGCGGATGTACCACAGCGTGGTCAGCAACAGGCCGCGTTCGGTGCTCGCGATCATGTCGGCCAGATCGTTAGAGCCACCCGTCATCAGCAGGTTGTCGGCCGCAACGGCCACCGGAGCGTCGAACTTGGCGGCCGTGGCTCGTGGATAGGCCAGCGCGTTGATCGCCCCGTTGCGGACCCAGTCCACCTGATCGATGGCCATACCGTTGTCGAACACCGAGACCGTCTCGGTGGAGTTGCTCACCGCGACGAACGGGGCACACGCCAACCCCGGCGCCATCGGATCGGAGAACAGGGTCAGCGGCAGGTCGGTGAGCCGCTCCCCCACTCGCGTGCCGCCGCCCGGCGCGGACAGCGCGGTACGGCCCTCCTGTGCGCCGCGGCCGGCCATGGACCACGCCAGATAGAGCATCATGTCGGCCACCGTGGACGGCGGCATGATCGTCTCGTAGCGCCCCGCGGGTAGGTCGACCCGGCGCTGGGCCCAGCCCAGTCTGATCGACAGCTGCTCGAGCAGCAGGTCGGTGGGCACGTTGACGAAGTTGGGTGTCCCGACGCCCGCCCATGCGCTGGCATCGCCGTGTTT
This sequence comes from Mycobacterium ulcerans subsp. shinshuense, assembly GCF_002355775.1. Taxonomy (NCBI): domain Bacteria; kingdom Bacillati; phylum Actinomycetota; class Actinomycetes; order Mycobacteriales; family Mycobacteriaceae; genus Mycobacterium; species Mycobacterium ulcerans. The sequence continues at coordinate 3,897,842 of NZ_AP017624.1, forward strand.
GAGGTTGATCTCCACCGCTCCGGCCGGCTGGGTATAGCGCCGCCGCAGGCCCGTCGATGACGCCAGAAATGTCGTCGAAACGCTGTGGTGGGCGTAGCCGTACAGCCGGTCGGCGCCCCGGAACTCCCGGCTGAGCGAGGCGGCGACGTCAGCGAACACTTCGGGACCGGTGCCGGCTACCGGCGCATCCCAGTCCACCGGCACCCCGGCATCGGCCAGCAACGGTGCGACATCGCCGGCCTCGGGGGCCGAACACGCCGCGTCCTGCGATGCCGCCACCAGACCGGGCAGCGCCGACGGGTCTACCTCGCCGGATACCACCGCGCCGACGAAGGCGCTATCGCCCTGGCGCACAATCGAAATCACCGTGATGTGCCGCTGGGTCGACAGGCCGTTGGTGGTCATCGAATTGTTCGCCCAGCGCAGCGTGGCCTCGGTTTTATCGACGACGAGCACCATGGTCTCGTCGGCGCGGCCACGCTGTGCCGCCTCGTCCAACACGATGTTGACGACGTGCTGCGCAGTGATCATCGTCCGCCCTCGGTACGGGTGTTGAGTATGTTGACACCACGGAACAGGGCCGACGGACAGCCGTGACTGACCGGGGCAACCTGACCGGGCTGGGCCTTGCCGCAGTTGATCGCACCGCCCAGCCGCCAGGTCAACGGGCCGCCCACCGCCTCCATGGAATTCCAGAATTCGGTGGTAGTGGCCTGATAGGCGATATCGCGTAGCTGACCGTCCAGGCGGCCATTCCGGATGCGGAAGAACCGCTGGCCGGTGAACTGGAAGTTGTAGCGCTGCATGTCAATCGACCAGGACTTGTCTCCGACGATGTAAATCCCGTCTTCGACGCGGCCGATCAGATCGGCCGTGCTCAGGTCCTCGGCTCCGGGTTGCAGTGACACATTGGCCATCCGCTGGATCGGGACGTGATGTGGCGAGTCGGCGTAGGAGCAGCCGTTGGAGCGCGGCTGGCCCAGCCGCGGGGCGAACACCCGGTCCAGTTGGTATCCGACGAACACCCCGTCGCGCACCAGATCCCAACTCTGTGACGCCACCCCTTCGTCGTCGTAACCGATGCTGGCCAAGCCGAATTCGACGGTGCGATCGGCGGTCACGTTCATGACCGGTGAACCGTAGCGCATGCTCCCGAGCTTGTCCGGGGTGGCGAACGAGGTGCCGGCATAGGCGGCTTCGTAACCGATAGCCCGATCGTATTCGGTGGCGTGGCCAATGGATTCGTGGATCGTCAACCACAGATTGGTTGGGTCGATCACCAGATCCGTGGGTCCCGCAGTCACGCTGGGCGCCTTGGTCTTCTCGGCCAACAGCGACGGCAGCTGGGCCAGCTCGTCGGTCCAGTTCCAGATCTCGTCGCCGGCGACCACTTCCCAACCGCGCGCCGTCGGTGGCGCCAGGGTGTGCATGGAATCGAAAATGCCCGCCCCGGAGTCGACGGTCACCGCCTCGAGCGACGGGTGCAACCGCACCCGCTGCTGTGTGATCGACGACCCGTAGGTGTCGGCATAAAAGGTCTGTTCCTTGACCGCGTTGAGGCTCGCCGATGCGTGATCGACACCGTCAGCGCTCAACAATCGCCCCGAGTAGTCCTCCAGCACCGCGATCTTCTCGCTGGCCGGCAAGCTGAACGGGTCGATCTGATAGTTGGAGACCCATACGGCGTCGGTGTACACCGGTTCGGGTGCGAGTTCGACCCGCTCGGTGTTCAGCGCCGCCAGCGTGGTGGCCACTCGCACCGCCCGCCGTGCCGTGTCGGCCGCGGCCGACGCCGACAATTCGGCGTGCGAGGCGAATCCCCAGGTGCCGTTGACGATCACCCGGACCGCGAAGCCAAGCTCACGACTGAGGATCGCGGTCTCTAGCTCCCCGTCGCGCAGGTGGATGATTTCGGTGCCGATGCGCTGAATACGCAGGTCGGCGTAGCTGGCCCCAGCCGCGGTGGCCGCCGACAGCGCAGCGTCGGCCAGTGCAAGGCGCGGCAGGTCCAGGAATTCGGCATCGATTCCCCGGTTCGGTGTCACGACTCCACCGTAACGATCACGCTTTAATACACCCATGCGCGCCACGCCACGCCGAACCACCGCGTTAGCCTATGCCCTGCTGGCACCCAGCCTGTTCGGGGTTCTCGCCTTCCTGTTGCTGCCCATCCTGGTGGTGATCTGGCTGAGTCTGTACCGCTGGGACCTGCTGGGACCGCTGCGCTACGTCGGGCTGGCCAACTGGCGTTCGGTGCTGCGCGACGGCGACTTCGGTAACTCGTTGGTGGTCACCGCCATCTTCGTGGCAATCGTGGTGCCAGCCCAGACGGTGTTGGGCTTGCTCGCGGCGATGATGCTGACCCGCCGGCTGCCGGGCACCAACTTTTTCCGCACCCTCTATGTGTTGCCCTGGATCTGTGCGCCGCTGGCGATCGCGGTGATGTGGCGCTGGATTCTGGCGCCCACCGACGGCGCCATCAGCACCTTGCTCGGGCGCCGCATCGAATGGCTCACCGATCCCGACCTCGCCCTACCGGTGGTTGCCGCGGTGGTCATCTGGACCAACGTCGGCTACGTCTCGCTGTCCTTCCTCGCGGGCCTGCTGGCCATCCCGGACGATATCCACGCGGCGGCACGCACCGACGGCGCCAATGCCTGGCAGCAGTTCTGGCGCATCACGCTGCCGATGCTGCGCCCGACCACGTTCTTCGTCTTGGTCACCGGAATCGTGAGCGCCGCACAAATTTTCGATATCGTCTACGCGCTCACCGGCGGAGGCCCGGAGGGCAGCACCGAGCTGGTGGCGCACCAAATCTATGCCGAGGCATTTGGTTCGGCGGCCATCGGACGGGCGTCGGTGATGGCCGTGGTGCTGTTCGTCATTCTCATCGGCGTCACCTTTGTTCAGCACATGTATTTTCGGCGGCGGATCAGCTATGACCTCACTTAGCCGCCGCCTGTCCCGCCGAGTGCCCACCAGGGTGATCTACGCCGGGCTGGTGCTCGGCGCGCTGATCACGCTGCTGCCCTTTGCGCTGGGACTGCTCACCTCGTTCACCTCCGCACATCAATTCGCCACGGGTACGCCGCTACAGTTACCCCACCCACCGACGTTGGCCAATTACGCCGACTTGGGCGGTGCCGGGTTCGGCCGGGCGGCGCTGGTGACCGCCCTGATGACGACGGTGATCCTGCTGGGCCAGATGACCTTTTCGGTGTTGGCCGCCTACGCCTTCGCCCGGTTGGAGTTTCCCGGACGCGATGGGTTGTTCTGGGTCTACATCGCGACCCTGATGGTGCCGGCGACGGTCACCGTGGTGCCGCTGTATCTGATGATGGCCCAGCTGGGTTTGCGCAACACCTTCTGGGCCTTGGTGCTGCCCTTCCTGTTCGGGTCGCCGTACGCGATCTTCTTGCTGCGTGAGCATTTCCGCATCATCCCCAACGACATGATCAACGCCGCACGCCTGGACGGAGCCAACACCCTGGATGTCCTGGTACACGTGGTGATTCCGTCCAGCCGCCCGGTCCTGGCCACCATGACGCTGATCACGGTGGTCTCGCAATGGAACAACTTCATGTGGCCGTTGGTGATCACCAGCGGCCACAAGTGGCGGGTGCTCACGGTGGCCACGGCTGATCTGCAGTCCCGGTTCAACGCCCAGTGGACGCTGGTGATGGCGGCGACGACGGTTGCGATCGTTCCGCTGATCGTGCTGTTCGTCGCCGCGCAGCGCCACATCGTCTCGTCAATCGCGGTGTCGGGGCTCAAGTGAGTCGGCCCCGCTTTTCCACCCTGGTCGCTGTGGCAGTCACGCTCATCGCGGCATTGTTGGGCGTCACCGCGGTGGCGCTGGACCGCATCGACGCACCCCCCGGCGGCAAGATCGTGGTCACCGTCCGGCTGTGGGCGGCGCCGATCGCCGCGGCATATCAACAGTCCTTTGCGGCGTTCAGCCGCACCCATCCCAATATCGAAGTGCACACGAATCTGGTCTCCTTTTCGACCTATTTCGATACGCTGCGCACCGATGTGGCCGGCGGCAGCGCTGACGACATCTTCTGGCTGTCCAACGCCTACCTGGCCGCCTACGCCGATAGCGGCCGGTTGATGAAGATTGACACGGCCGTCGATCCCGGCGAGTGGGAGCCGGCGGTGGTCGACCAGTTCACCCGCAACGGTGTGTTGTGGGGAGTGCCGCAGCTGACCGACGCCGGGATTGCGGTGTTCTACAACGCGGATCTCCTGGCCGCGGCGGGCGTGGATCCGGCCGAGCTGGACGGCCTGCGGTGGAGTCCCGGTCCCGACGACACGCTGCGTGCACTGCTGGCCAGGCTCACCGTCGACGCCGACGGGCATGTTGGCGGCACCCCGGGTTTCGACCCCGGGCGAGTCCGCCAGTGGGGATACAACGCCGCTAACGACCCGCAGGCCATCTACCTCAACTACATCGGCTCGGCCGGCGGCGTGTTCATGCGCGACAACGAGTTTGCCTTCGACAATCCACCCGCCATCGATGCGTTCCGCTATCTCGTCGGCCTGATCAACAACGATCACGTCGCGCCGCCCGCCTCAGACACCAACGACAACGGTGACTTTTCCCGCAACCAATTCCTGGCCGGCCGGATGGCGCTGTTCCAGTCCGGCACCTACAGTCTGGCTCCGGTGGCCCGCGATGCCACCTTCCGCTGGGGGATGGCGATGCTGCCGATCGGCCCCGCGGGCCGGGTCAGCGTCACCAACGGTATTGCCGCTGCCGGAAATTCCGCGTCCCAGCATCCAGACGCCGTGCGTCAGGTGCTGGCCTGGATGGGGAGCAGCGCCGGCAACGAGTATCTGGGCCGCGACGGTGTTGCCATTCCCGCGGTGCGGTCCGCCCAGCCCTCCTACTTCGCCTTCTGGGAAGCCAAGGGCGTCAACGTTGAACCGTTTTTCGCGGTGCTGTCCGGGTCACGCATTCCCGCACCGGGGGGCGCGGGGTTCGCCGCCGGCAACGATGCGCTCAAGCCCTATTTCGATGAGATGTTCCTCGGCCGTGGCCAAGTCGCGACAATTCTGCGCGAGGCGCAGGCGGCGGCCAACGCCGCCGCACGGCGGTAGTTGGAACAAACCGACGCGGCCGGTCTGAGACTAGCCGGGTAACACCAGCACCGGCACCGGACTGTGCCGAATGATCTTGCCGCTGTTGGAACCCAGGAAAACTCTGGCGATGTCGCCACGCGGTGAGGTGCCCACCGCCAGGATCTCGCCGTCTTCCCAGTCCGCCGCATCCAGCGCATGCTGCCAACCGTTGCCCGTGATCACCTCGAGCACAGCGTCTTCCTCGACGATGCCGTCCTTCTGCAGCATTTCCAGCATTCCGCGCGCTTGCTCGGCCCAAGCCTCCAATACCAATGCCTCCGCATGCAGCCCCACCTCGGGCGGATACATGGTTCGGCCGCGGACCGCAAAAGTGATGACCCGCAGCGGAACCCCGTACTGCCTGGCCAGCTCGGCGCAGCGACGCACCACCTCGACCGAGTCGGTGGTCGCGGCGTAACCGCAGGTGATCCTGGTCAGCCGGTCGGTGCGGGAGTGGTACTGCCGGGGACTGATGGCCACCGGCACCGGCGAGGAATGCAACACCCAGTCGGCGGTCGAGCCGATCAGCACCCGGGCCCTTCGCCCGTTCGGAAAGGAACCCAGGATCAGCATCTGGGCATCGAGTTCCTCGACCACCTCGATCAATCCACCCGACACCGACCGCTGCTCACGATGGCAGTAACTGACCTCGATCCCGGTTGCCACGGTGCGCAGATACCGGTGCGCCTCCTTTTCCGAGTCTTCGGCGACCTGCTCGGCCCATTCCGAATAGTCGCCCTTGGCTAGCGGGGGCGTCAGCCACGGCTTGGTCAGGATGGTCGCCACCGTCAGCGAGGTGTCCAATGTCCGCGCGGCCCGAACGGCTAGATGCAACGCCGAGGGACCCACCCGGCCGGCCAGATAGCCGACGACGACGGTCACCGTTCCTCCCCGGTCGGATTGTCATGCAACGCGGGGGCATTGAGCCTACTGTGGTGCCGCCCCCAGAACAGGTAGAAAATTAGCGCGATCCCGACCCAACCGCCAAACGCGATCCAGGTGTACCAATGCAGGCTGTACAGCAGGTAGCCGCAGGCCAGTATCGAAAGGATCGGGGTCACGGGATAGCCCGGTACCCAAAAGCCGCGCGGCAGGGCCGGCTCGCGCACCCGCAGGATGATCACACCGACCGATACCACGATGAAAGCTGTCAGCGTGCCGATGGACACCATGTCGGCGAGCCGGTTCAGCGGCACCAGCGCCGCCAGCACTGCCGCCGCGATGGCCACGACCACCGTGTTGCTCACCGGAGTCTGGAAGCGCGGATGCACGGCCGCGAACCGGGCCGGAAGCAGACCATCGCGGCCCATCGCGAACAGAATGCGCGTCTGGCCATACATCGTGACCAATGTGACGGTGAAAATCGAGATCACCGCACCCATCGCCAAAACGGTGCTGGCCCATGCGCTGTGCGTGACGTTGTCGAGAATCGTCGCCAGCCCGGCCTCCTCCTGGCCGGCGAACATCTGCCACGGCTGGGTTCCCAACGCGGCGAACGCAACCAGCACATAGACCCCGGTGACCACGAACAGCGCGGCGATCAGCGCGCGTGGCACGCTCTGCTGCGGATTCCGCACCTCCTCACCGGCGGTAGACACCGCGTCGAGGCCGATGAACGAGAAGAAGATGGTGCCCGCGGCAGCGCCGACACCGGCAACACCGAAGGGAGCGAAGTCCTTCAAGTGGTTGGTGTCGTAGGCGGTGATCGCAAGGATCACGAACATGCCCAGCACGCCGAGTTTGATCAACACCATGATCGCGTTGACCTTGGCCGATTCGCTGACTCCCCGAATCAACAGCAATGCGCAGAGTCCGATCAGGATGATCGCCGGCAGGTTGAGATAGCCGGCCGCTTCACCCGGCCGCTCATCCCAGGGCGCCTCGGACAACGCTTGGGGTAATTGGAATCCGAACACGTTGTGTAACAGCTTGTTTACATAGCCGCTCAAGCCCACCGCGACGGCGGCGGTGGCCACGCCGTATTCCAGCAGCAGGCATGACGCCACCCCCATGGCGACCGCCTCCCCCAGGGTGGCATACGCATACGAGTACGACGAACCGGAAACGGGCACCGCCGATGCCAGTTCGGCATAGCAGATGGCGGCAAGACCGGCCGCGACACCAGCGATGATGAACGAGACGATCACGGCGGGCCCCGCTTCGGGCACCGCCTCCGCCAGCACGAAGAAGATTCCGGTACCCACCGTCGAGCCGACTCCGAACATGGTCAGCTCGAAGGTGCCGAAACTCCGTTTTAGGCTGCCTGCCGCACCTTCTGCGACAGGGGCGCCGCCCACCGGGCGGCGCCGCAGCATCTGTTCTCTTAGCCTGATCGAAGTGGCCGGCAATTGCGCCTCCTGTTGCGGGGTCAGGCTGATTATGAGCCTGCTTCCCGCAATACCGCAGCGAACTGCCGAACAGCCCAGTCGATTTCCTGGGCAGTAATCACCAGCGGCGGCGCAAACCGCAGCGTGGAGCCGTGGGTATCCTTGACCAACACACCGCGATCGGCGAGGCGCAAACTGATCTCCTTGCCGGTGGCCAACGCCGGGTCGACGTCGACACCGGCCCACAGGCCAAGGCCCCGCACCTCGAGCACACCCTCACCGATCAGCGCACCCAGCCGCGCGTGCAACCGGGCCCCCAGCTCGGCCGAACGGGATTGGAATTCACCGCGCTCCAGCATCGAGACCACCGTGGTACCGATCGCCGCGGCCAACGGGTTGCCGCCGAATGTCGAGCCGTGTTCGCCGGGATTGAGCACCCCGAGGACATCACGGTCGGCGACCACCGCCGACAGCGGAACCACCCCACCGCCAAGCGCCTTGCCCAGCAAGAACACATCGGGCACCACATCCCAATAGTCACAAGCGAAGGTGTAACCCGTGCGGCCCAGTCCGGACTGGATTTCGTCGGCGATCATCAGCACGTTGTGCTCCGAGCACAGCGCACGAACGTCGGGCAGATAGTCATCCGGTGGAACGACGATGCCCGCCTCCCCTTGGATCGGCTCGAGCAGCACCGCAACGGTGTTCTCATCGATCGCCCGCGCCAGTGCGGTGGAATCGCCGAACGGCACCGAACGAAAACCCGGCGTGAACGGCCCGAATCCACCACGGGCAACGGGATCGGACGAGAAACTCACAATGCTGATGGTGCGCCCATGAAAATTGTTGTCCGCCACGACGATGTTGGCCTGGCCCTCGGGAACGCCTTTGACGTCGGCTCCCCATTTGCGGGCAACCTTCAGGCCGCTCTCCACGGCCTCGGCACCCGAGTTCATCGGCAACACCATGTCTTTGCCGCACAGCTCGGACAGCGCCGCGCAGAACGGCCCGAGGCGGTCGGAGTGAAAGGCGCGACTCACCAGCGTCACGGTGTCGAGTTGGGCATGCGCCGTTGCGATGATCTCGGGATTGCAGTGCCCGAAATTGACCGCGGAGTACGCAGACAGACAATCCAGGTAACGCCGGCCCTCGACATCGGTGATCCAGGCACCCTCGGCACTGGCCGCCACCACCGGCAGCGGCGAGTAATTGTGCGCGGCATGCTTTTCGACCAACGCAATCGCGTCGCCGGTTTCATCGACCTCCACCGAAACCGGAGCGTCGAGAATCGTCATGGATGTACCTCCAATGTGCAGCACTTCACGGAACCGCCGCCCTTGAGCAGCTCGGACAAATCGACGCCGATCGGCTCGAAACCGGCCTCACTAAGCTGCAGCGCAAAACCTGTCGCCGCAGCGGGTATTACGACGTTGCACCCATCCGACACGGCATTGAGGCCGAAGGCGTAGGCGTCTGCACTGCTCACCAGGATCGCGTCGGGAAACAGCGCCTGCGGCTGGTCGCGTGCCGCCGCACTGAAGGCCGGCGGGTAATACGCGATGGTGTGGTCGTCCAGAACAGCCAGCACCGTATCCAGGTGATAGAAACGAGGATCGACGAGCTCGAGCGAGATCACCGGCATGCGCAGTGCGGCCGCGATTTCGGCGTGCGAGCGCGGATCGGTGCGAAAGCCATATCCCACCAACACCATTTCGCCGACCCGCAGCAGGTCCCCCTGACCTTCGTTGACATGCCGAGTCGACACCGGCCGATATCCCATGGCCGACATCCAGCGGGCGTAGGCCTTGGACTCACCGGCCCGCTCGGCGAACCGGAACTTGGCGACGATGGCGATGTCGTTTCCGATGAACCCGCCGTTGGCGGCGTACACCATGTCCGGCAGCCCGGGCTCGGGCTCGACCAACTCCACCTGGTGGCCCAGCCGCAGATAGGTCTGGCGCAGTTGCTCCCACTCTGCGAGCGCGACCCCCGCGTCAACCGGCGTCGTGGTGTCCATCCACGGGTTGATCGCATATTCGACCGCGAAAAACGATGGGGGGTCATGGCATAGCGCCGCGGGCCGGCCGCCCGGGTGCGCTTGCTGGACTCTTGCCGTGCCGGCGCGCCCGCCGGTGTGCCCGCCGCAGCGACATAGTAATCCGTCATGAAACAAAGATATTTGCCCTTTCTTGCACAATCAAACGATGCTCATTGCGCGTCGACCATCAATATGTTGCGCTAGATTCCCATGTATAGCGATCTGTTGCGCACCGAGACGAGAGGGGTGACATGGATCACCTGGACGACACCGACGACCGCATTCTGGTCGAGCTGACCGACCATGCCCGGGCCACTTTCGCCGAGATCGGACAGAAGGTGAATCTGTCCGCACCGGCGGTGAAACGCCGGGTCGACCGGATGATCGACAACGGCGTGATCAAGGGCTTCACCACCATCGTCGATCGCAACGCGCTCGGCTGGCATACCGAGGCTTATGTCCAGGTGTTCTGCCACGGCAGGATTGCGCCCGATCAGCTGCAGGCGGCGTGGATAGATATCCACGAGGTGGTCAGCGCGGCCACCGTGACCGGCACGTCGGATGCCATCCTGCACGTACTGGCCCGCGACATGGGCCACCTCGAGACCGCGCTCGAACGCATCAGATCGAGTGCCGACATCGAACGCAGCGAAAGCGTCGTCGTGCTGTCGAACCTGATCGACCGGATGAGGCCCCAGCCCTAAGCGGCGTGCAGCATCGTCTCGATGACCACTGCGGCACCGCTGGTTGCGGCCGTGATCGCCAGTGTCACCCAGTCCCCCAGTTTCGGCCGCGTGGGGTTCGCCGACAGCTGACCGGTGCCACCGCGCGCGGTGATCGCGTCGCCCATCTCGTCCGCCCGGCGCAACGTCACGGTGATCGCCGCCGCCAGCAGGTCGATCACTTCCATCCCGCGCCGCCGCCGGCGCGCCTTGCGCGTCACCGGCATCGGTCTGGGCCTCAGCCGGCGGGCAGCGTAGAGCACCTGAAATTCGTCGATGAGCATCGGAAAAGCGCGCAGCGCCAGCGCCAGAACCACCGCCCATTCGTCAACCGGGATCCGCAGCAGCCGCAGGGGCCGGCCCAAAGTCGCGACCGCGGGCCCGATTTCGGCGACATTGGTGGTCCAGGAAACCATCGCCCCCAACGCGAGCAGCACGATCGACAGCGCGGTGATCCGCAAGAAATTCAACGCTCCGCCCAGACCGAGCTCGACACCGCCCACCGAGACCATCGGATCACCGCCGGCCAACGCAGCCGTCAGCCCACCAAACGCGAGGACGACAAAAAGCCAGCGCGGCATCGATGGCACCGCACCTCGAGGAATGTGCGCGATCCAGGCCGCCACCAGCACCAGCGCCGCCATCAACCCGATGGTGACCCATCCCGGATAAAACGTCAGCAGCACCGAGATCGCGAAAACCACCAGCAGCTTGGTGCCGGCCCGCAGGTCGTGGATGGCAGACCCGCGCGGCACCGGCACCAGCAATACCACCGGTCGCGCGGCGCGCCGGGAGCCACGTTCTGGGGTAGCCGAGGCGCTCGGCGACGAAACAGTCATGGCTTGCCCCCTGCCCCTGTTCGGCCCCCAAGTCCTCCGGCGGCGGTCGTCGAGACCGGTTCCATGACACCGTTGTTCAGATGCAACGTCCGCGGGCAAAGCTCGTCCATGCCGGCGAAGTCGTGCGAAATAACCACCACCGTCAGACCCTGTTCCCGGCGCAGGTCTTCCAGCAGGCGCAGCAATCCACGCTGGCTGGTGGCGTCCAGCCCGGCCAGCGGCTCATCAAGGATCAACGCCCGCGGCGAGCACGCCAGAAGTCCGGCCAGCACCACACGGCGCATCTGCCCGCCACTGAGCTGATCAATGCTGCGCTTGGCCAGTGTGGGATCGAGCCCAACCACGCTCAGCGCCGCGGCCACCCGGTCCTCGTCGCGGGCCGAGAAGCCGGCCGCCGAAGCGACTTCCAGATCGACCCGGCTACGCATCAGCTGCAGGCGCGCCGCCTGGAACGACAACGCGACCGCACCCACCTGCTCGTGGGTGGGCCGACCATCCAGCAGGCAGGCGCCGGTGGTGGGGACGGTCAGCCCGGCCATCACCCAAGCCAGCGTCGACTTGCCAGAGCCGTTACCGCCATGGATCAGCACGCCGTCGCCCTGCTCCACCACAAAGTTGAGATCGCGCAGCGCGGTCTTGGCCCACGGGGTGCCGATGTTGTACTCGTGGCCGACGCCGATGAGTTCGAGCGCCGGCCGCTGCACTCCGACGCTCACCGCCACAGCCGGCGCGGGCACCGGCGCGGTCTCGACCATCTCGGCGTTATCCGGCGATTCGCTCAAGTCGACCGTGCGGTCGGCGGAGTCGGCCTCGTTGTTGTAGTGCGTGATGTGCACCAGGGCGGTGCGGTGCCGTTTCGTCAGACCGGACAGCACCCGCAGCAGCGCTTCGCGGCCTTGCTGGTCGACCATGGTGGTGACCTCATCGGCGATCAGCATCGCCGGCTCCCTGGCCAGCGCCGCCGCCAATGCCAGTCGCTGCAGTTCACCGCCGGACAGACTGCCGGTCTCGCGTTCCGCGAGTCCCTCTAGGCCCACCTCCGCAAGTTGCTGGTCGACATCGATCTTGGTGCCCGGCGGCAGACCCCACACCACGTCGTCGGCCACCCGGGTACCCAGCACCTGACTTTCCGGATGCTGCAGTACCACCGCCGTGCCGCCGAGCTTGCCCAGACCCACCGCGCCCGGCCGCTCCACAGTGCCCGAGGTCGGCTCCCGCCCCGCCAGGATCAGCATCAGCGTGGTCTTCCCGGAACCATTGGCCCCGGTGATCGCGATGTGTTCGCCGACGCGAACGTCGAGGCTGACCTCACGCAGCGCATCTTGTCCGGCACCGGGATAGCGGAAGCGCACCTTGTCCAGTCGCACCGGGACCGGCTCGATCGAGGTCGCTTCGCCGTCCACGGGTGCGTCCAACTTGTGCACATCGGGGATTCCGCGCATCCGCTCCAGCAGGCGCGACAGCGCCCACCACCCGATCAGCGAGACCACCATGGTCGCGACGGTGAAGTAGCCGAGCAGCACCCACGGCCAATAATGCAGACCCTCGGCGAAGTAGCGCTTCAGATCCTCGGCGGCGCCCTTCATGCCCATCCGCGCCATGAACGAGGAGAGCCCCTCCACGTTGGCGGTCATCACCTTGAAAATCAGGTGCCGCAACCGCGTCAGCGCCGCCAACATGCCAACCATGGCCGAGCCGAACGCCAATCCGGCGATCAGGGACGAGACGATCACCGTCGGTGTGCCGCGCCCCTTGCGTTTCACGATTCCGGTCAGGCCACCGATGTAGGCGCTGTGCACCACCCCCATGAATCCGCCCAGTCCGGCGATCAGAAAAGCGATCACCCCCGCGGCGACCGTGGCCGCAACCAGCACCCGCAAGCGGTAGCGGTAGGCCAGCAATCCGGTGGGGACGGTGCCCAGCAACGCCAGTCCGGCGGCAAACGGAACGACGACAGAAATGATCGCGGTCACCGCGCATAGCGCGGCCATCACCGAGGCCTGCGCCAATTCGCCCGGCCGGAGCGGCCCGCCTCGGTGGGGCGGCGCAAGCGGGGCTGACGCGGTCATTTCATCGATTCTGCCAGCCTCGGGCCGGCGGGGCGCCGCAGCACACCGCCATACGCTGGTTTGATGTGATGGGCCCCACGATTAGCGGCACTTAGCAAAGCTATGAAACGATAGGAACATGACCTCATCAGCCACAGCCAACCAAGCCCAGGTTGCGCACGGCCTTGGAGCAGATCTGCTGGCCGTCGTCGCGCGGCTGAATCGGCTGGCAACGCAGCGCATCCAGATGCCGCTGCCCTCCGCTCAGGCACGGCTGCTCGCGACCATCGAGGCCCAGGGCGAAGCCCGCATCGGCGACCTGGCCGCTGTCGACCACTGCTCGCAGCCCACGATGACCACTCAGGTGCGTCGGCTCGAAGACGCCGGAATGGTGACCCGAACCGTCGACCCGGGCGACGCCCGCGCCGTCCGGATTCGTATTACGCCAGAGGGAATGCGCACATTGAGCGCGGTGCGAACCGACCGGGCCGCCGCTATCGAACCGCAGCTGGCCCGGCTCGAGCCGTCGGACCGCCAGGTGCTCGCGGATGCGGTCGAGGTGCTGCGCCGCCTGCTGGACAATGCGGCCGCCACGCCAGGCCGCAACACCCTCTGACCGACGCGGTGCATCCTGGATCGATAGACCCGTCCAGCGGGTACACACTTAGTTCCAGACCGGTTGGCCGGGGAGCTGGACGCGATCGGTGACGGAAGGTGGTGGGCATGCGGACCGAGGCATCTTGATACCGAACGGTTTCCCTCTGACCGTGTGGCTCGGATCGATGCGCTACGTCTTTGCTCCGGGCCGCGACGCATTGGTGGGTTACGGGAACAAGTTCGATATCCGCCTGGATGGCCCGGCACCCTTTGACACCTTTGACCGGCCAACCCCGGAACTGGCACTGCGATTCGCCGGCAATCGTTGGGTGGCCATCGATCAAAGCCGCAACGGCATGTTCGTTGACGGAGCGCGGTTGGCGACCGTCGACATCCGTGACGGCCTCACGATCACCGTCGGCGATCCCCACCATGGAACGCCGCTGCGCTTCCAGGTCACCGCTGCCGCCGGAGCGCGATCGCTACCTGCCGATCCGCCACGAGGCCCGGGGCATCCGCCGCCGCGTCCCGCCCGGGCCGAGCCCGCTCCGCCGCAGCCCGTCCCCCCGAGCAAACCGACGGAGTCGGTCACCCAGCAACTTCCCACCGCATCGGCGACCCAACGAATCGCCACGCCACCACCGGCACCGTCGACGTTCGAGCGGGCGACCCGGCCAATCCGGTTGGCACCCCTGGGCGCACCCGCGGCCCCTCCCCCGATGCCACCGCACCCACCAGCACCGCCATCACCACCGCGTCCGCCATCACAGTCCTCTCCGACGCCGCCGACCCCCGAGTTACCCGCGGCGTCGGCACCAGCTGCGTCCGAGGGCGAGGAACAGCCCAAGAGCCGGGGCCTGGTGGAGCGGATGATCGACGCCACCCGCAAGCTGCTGCCCGGCCGTGCCGAAACCGACTCCGACTCCGGTTCCAGCACCGGCACCGGCACCGGCGAGTTGCCGTCGACCAGCCGATTGCCGCTCAAGCCCGGCGCACGCACGATCGGCGTGGCGGCATATCAATTGGGGCTCACCGTCGACGGGCACGAGCTGATCTCGGACGTCTCATTCACGACGCGCCCAGGCTCGTTGATCGCCGTGGTCGGCCCGTCGCGAGCCCGCAACTCCAGCCTGGCCGGGCTACTGGCCCGCACCCGACCGCTCAGCGACGGTGTCCTGACCGTCGATGGTCACTCCGTCGCGGCCGAACCGGAATCGATGCGGTCGCGCATTGGGGTGGTAACGCGGGACAACCGGGTACACCCGCGGCTGACCGTCGAACAGGCGCTGAGTTATGCCGCCAGGATGCGGCTGCCACCAGACACCTCGGCCGACAATCGCCGGCGCGTGGTGAACCAGGTTCTCGACGAAGTCGCGTTGACCGCGCAACGCGCCACCCGGGTGGCCAAACTGACACCCGACGAGCGACGGTGCGCGGCGATGGCAATCGAACTCATCACCCGACCGTCGTTGCTGGTGGTCGACGAACCGAGCGCCGGGCTGAACCCGGCGCAGGAGATGCATGTGCTGGCCATGCTGCGCCGCCAGGCCGATCTCGGGTGCGTCGTCGTGGTCGCATCCATGCCGCTGGCCCACCTGAACATGTGTGACCAGGTGCTGCTGCTTACCCCGGCCGGGACCTTGGCGTTCGCCGGGCCTCCCGTCCAGATCGAATCGACGATGGGCACCGCCAGCTGGCCGGACATCTTCGCGCGGGTCAGTGCCGATCCGCAGGCCGCGCATCAATCGTTTCAGAACCGGCTACGCGCGTCGGTGTCACCGACACCACCGTCGGTGCTCGAACCCGAACGGCGCCCCGCCGAACTCACCTTCGGCGCGCAAGTCCGCCTGATACTTCGCCGCCAGGTGCGGGTTTTCCTCGCCAGCCGGCTGTACTTCGTTTTCCTGGCGCTGCTGCCATTTGCGTTGGGTGCCCTGACGTTACTGATTCCCGGCGATTCCGGCTTGGATAGACCGCCCCCGGGCAGCGGCAACCCCCACGAAGCCGTCGAGATCCTGGCGGCCCTCAACTTCGCCGCGGTGCTCATGGGCACCGCCCTGACCGTTCGCGATCTGGTCAGCGAGCGCCAGATTTTCCGCCGTGAACAGGCCGTTGGGCTATCAGCTTCGGCCTACCTGATCGGGAAGATCATCATGTTCGGCCTGGTCGCGGCCGTTCAGGCCGCGATCCTCACCGCCATCGTTCTGCTCATCAAAGGCCAGCCGGTGCACGGCGCGGCGCTGCTCCCCAACCCCGGTGTCGAGATCTATGCCAGCGTGGCGGCCACGACCATCGTGTCCGCCATCATCGGGCTGACGCTCTCGACGTTGGGCAGCTCGCTGCGCGAGGTCTTGCCGCTGGTGGTACCGGTGATCCTGGCGTCCTTACTATTTGCCGGCGGCCTGGTGCCGCTGGTGGGAACCTGGGGATTCGACCAGATCGCGTGGTTTGTCCCCGCCCACTGGGGATTTGCCGCGACCGCATCCACGGTTGATCTGCACCGCGTCGACGTGCTTGCCACCCACAATGAAGTGTGGGCGCACTATGCGGGCTGGTGGGCCTTCGACATCGGCATGCTGGTCACCTTCAGTGTCGTGGCAGCCGGACTTGCCCGCTACCGGCTACGGGCTCCCGGCGTCCCGGCAGATCACGGCATCGCCCACAGCAGGAGCTGAGTGACCTTGGCGGGTGAGAAGTCGTTGTCACTCACCAGCACCACCGATTGACGGCCGTCCGCCAATTTCGGTCCCAGCGTGATTCCTTCGATGTTGTTCAGCGGTGACAATGCCGCGGCCGCCGCCGTGCCGGCCAGGGCGGGCAGGTCGGCGGCCAGCGTCTTGCGCATCGGGGTCAACGGCGTCCCGTGAGTCGTTGGCATCGACAGCACGTCCGTCGCGGCACCGATCTCGGCGCGGAAGATGCGGATGACCGGAGGCACCGTCGCCGTTCGTTCCACCACCAAGAACGTCGTATCCGACAGGGCGACCAGATCTGAGACGCCGTTGCGGACCGCGGGCGATGCAGCCGGCTCCATGGGGTAGGCGTACTGGGCGGTGGGCGCGGCCGTCTCCACGTCGAATTTGGTGAAACGCGTCAGCACTTGGCGGCCGGTGTTGGCCGGCGGCTCGTCCTGCAAACCCGGTTCTTCCATCGCGGCGTACAGCGACCGACCGTCGGGTGTCAGCGCCAGACCCTCGAGCGCCTGATTGTTGCGCGGCCCGGTGCGTTGGGCGGACACCGCCAGATTCGGCGGCAAGGTGAACTGCCCCAGATATCGGCCGTCCAGATCCGCTATCCGGATCCACGGGTCCAACAGCCCCGATTGCCGATCGGTGAGTCGCTCACCTTCGGAGCTCCAATACAGTCGCCGCCGGGCGGTGTCCACGGCGATGCCTTCCGGATCAGGGGAAATCACCGGTGGCGTGCTGCTGCGATTCAGCGGCCCGAACGGCTTACCGTCGCGGTCCAGCAAGGAATACGCACCGGTGACGGTGATGTCGCTGACGCCGATGTCCGACAGCGCCAGCCGCATTGTGAAGAACCGGCCGGGTCCCCGGTCGGAACGATCATCGCTGATCACGTAGTAGACCTGACGGTCGGCGTCGTAACTGATGCCCGAGAGTCCGCCGATCACGGCGCCATCGACGCTGGCTCCGAACGGGATCTGCGCCTGGCCGAGATAGCTCAGCAACGCAGCTGGGGTGCGCACCCCGCCCCGCTGATGTGTCGGGGCGCAACCGAAGACCGCGGGGCACAACACGCACCCCACTAGCAAGCAGGCCAGCAGCCGGCCGAGAAACGGTTTCACATCACCGAAGCGATAAGCAGCCCAACCAGATAGGTCGCGGCGACCGCGACCGAGCCGAATAGCAATTGCCGAAAAGCGCTCCACCAAATCGTTTTACGGGTGAACCTCGCGGTCACACCACCGGCGATCAACAGGCCGGCTCCACCGAAAATCAACCCAGCCGACAACGAGCCGAATCCCAGCAAGTAGGGAATCAACGGCATGACCGCACCGATGGCGAACATCGCGAAAGACGAGATCGCGGCCGCCGATGCGGATGGCTTCTCGGCCGGGTGCACACCGATTTCTCCGACCATATGGAAGTTGACCGCCCGGTTCTCGTCGCGATGGATCTCGTCGGTGGCGGTCTGGGCGGTCTTTTCGGTCATCCCCATGTCCACCAACATCGCGACCAGCTCGGCCCGTTCTGCTTGCGGACGGGCACGCAACGCGCGACGTTCCACATGCACCTCGGAGTCGATCTGTTCGTTGGCCGTGGTCACCGAGGTGAATTCCCCCAGTGCCATGGAGAACGCGCCCGCCAGCAATCCGGCGATGCCACTGACGATGGTGGCGTGAACGCTCTCGGCCGCCGCGACACCGGCGATCAGGCTGGTATTGCTGACCAGACCATCCATCGCGCCGAAAGCCGCGGCTCGCAACCAGCCTCCGCTCACATCGGAGTGCGCGTGCCCAACGTCGAGAGCCGATTCGGGGTTGTGATTGGAATCGGTTGGTTCTGGGGTCGACATCGCAATATCTAAACCCACCTCAGCCTCCGCTGATCGGTCAGGATGGGCCCCCGACGGCCTCCGATGGACCAAACCCGAGACGCTGGTGTCTCACACACCCCGGTTTAGCGAGCTACGGTTCGGGTATGGCGCCGGACATGACCAACACAGCCAAACATCTGCGCGACGCCCTCGACGGCCGGTTCCGCGACGTGAAAAACGAGATGCGGCAGCAACTGACCCTGGAGATATTCCGGCCGCACTACACACCGAACACCGTCATCGCGCGCGCCAAGGTTGCCGAACAGATGAAATTCATGGCCGGGGCGGGAGCGGCCGAGGACAGCTTCCGCAAAGAACATGGCGGCACCGGCAATGTGGGTGCGGCCATCACCATGATCGAGATGCTCGCGATGTCGGACCTGTCGCTGATGGTCAAGGCGGGCGTCCAATGGGGACTGTTCGGCGGCGCGGTCGAAAATCTGGGCACCGAGCGCCACCACGAACAGTACGTCCCAAAGATCATTGACCTGCAGCTGCGCGGCTGCTTCGCGATGACCGAGACCGGACACGGCAGCGATGTCCAGTCACTGGAAACCACGGCGACCTACGACGCCGATACCGAGGAGTTCATCATCGACCCCCCGACCCCTACCGCCCACAAGGACTACATCGGCGGCGCGGCCGAAACCGCAACCATAGCAGCGGTTTTCGCGCAGCTGATCACTCAGATCGACGACGAACAAGCCAATCACGGGGTGCACTGTTTCTTGGTTCCGATCCGCGACGAGGACGGCAACGATCTGCCAGGTGTGACGACCTCGGACTGCCACTACAAGGGTGGGCTTCCGGGCGTCGACAACGGCCGCATCACCTTTGATCACGTTCGGATTCCCCGGGTGAACCTGCTGAACAGGTACGGCGACGTGGCCACCGACGGCACCTACAGCTCGCCGATCGACAATCCCAACCGCAGGTTCTTCACCATGATCGGCACGCTGATCCGTGGCCGGGTCACCGTTGGCGGCAGCGCGGCCGCGGCCGCTCGGGTTGCACTGGACATTGCCACCCGATATGCGTTGCAGCGCAGGCAGTTCAGTGCACCCGATGACGACGACACCGAAGTGCTGATCATGGACTACCTGATGCACCAGCGCAGGCTGTTCCCGCTGATCGCGCGTTCGTATGCGCTGCAGTTCGCACAGAACGAACTGGTGTCGAAATGTCATGACCTGCAGACAACGAACTCCCCCGACGCCGAAGAGCAGCGCGAACTGGAGGCTCGCGCCGCCGGCCTGAAGGCCGCCAACACCTGGCACGCCAGCCGTGCCATTCAGCAAGCGCGCGAAGCGTGCGGCGGCGCCGGCTACATGGCCGAGAATCGGCTGATCGCGTTGCGGGCCGACACCGACGTGTTCACCACGTTCGAAGGCGACAACCACGTGCTGACCCAACTGGTCGCCAAGGAGCTGCTCACCGCGTACGCCGACGACATCCGCAGTATGAGCCCGGTCGAGTGGGTGCGTTTCGCGGCCAACGCGGTCGGCGACCGGGTGATGAAGCGCACCGCGGCCGAAGCGATCATGCAGCGCATCGTCGACGCCCGCCAGGACAACGAAGAAGAAGGCAGCCTGTTCAACCGCGGCACCCAAGTCAAGATGTTCGAAGATCGCGAAGACTATCTGTTGTCCTCGGTGGCTCGGCGGCTGCAGAACAAATCCAACGAAATATCGGCGTTTGATGCCTTCAACGCGGTCCAGGACCACGTGCTCCATGCCGCGCAGGCCCATATCGACCGGGTGGTTCTCGAGGCTTTCGTCGCCGGCATCGAGTCATGCACCGACAAGCAGGCCCGCGAGCTATTGGGGGTCGTCTGCGACTTGTACGCGTTGTCGGTAATCGAGGAAGACAAGGCGTGGTACATCGAGCACCGGTACCTCTCGACCGAACGCGCCAAGGCAGTCACCCGGGGCATCAACGATCGATGCCGGGTGCTGCGCCCGCACGCCAGGACGCTGGTGGACGGTTTCGGCATCCCGAAGCCCCTGCGTTACGCCGAGATGCTGCATCCCGAGAATCTTCCTGACTGAGATCGGACCGCTCAGCGTCCGGCCTCGGTCCCCCGCCCCCGGGTAGCGGGACCGAGGCCGAACGCCTCGCACCGACCAGCCATTTGGTCGTTGACCAGCGGGCTACTCAGGCGACGAACGTGACTTCTGGCTTCATCGGATCGTTGGGCTCCATGTCCTTGCCGTGGAGCTTGAGCAGATACTCGTAGTTGGAGGGCAACGTTTCAACCAGATGCCGCTGCTTTTGCTTCACATCGAGGAACAGCGCATCCGCTTCGTGGATAGCCTCCGACTGGTAGTTGATCGCCGGCAGTGTGTGATCAGGCAGCACCCCCAGACCGGCGAAAATGCAGTAGTAGCTGCCGTTGGTCCAGAAGTTCTCGAACTCCGCGTCGAAGTTCGAGTAGTACGACGACTCCGTGGCAATTGGCGGATTGACCGGCACGCCCGCCTTGTACATCGCAACCTTCTCCTTGATGGAATCGGTCAACGTGAGTTCCTTGTTGGCGCGCCAGAATTCGGTATCGGTGCGAGGCGAGAAGTAGAAGTGAGCCTGCAGGAAATCGCGGGTCTCGTCGAATAGGGTATCGATCTTTCGGTTGAACCGATCGATGAGCACCGGGTCAAAGCGGCGGTCCGGGAAGTGCTTGGCCAACTGGTATAGGGCCGCGTAGATCAAAAAGATTCCGGTCGACTCCAACGGCTCCAGGAAGCACGAGGAGAGGCCGACGCTCACCACGTTCTTCACCCACGACCGGCGGTTGCGTCCCACCCGGAACCGAATCTTGTTCAGCGGCGTGTCTTCCGGGTCGAGTTGCCACAAGTTGCAGAAGTCGCGAATGGCCTCGTCTTGTGATGCGAATTGACTGGAGTACACATATCCCGACCCGAACCGACCGAGCAACGGCGTGCGCCACGTCCAGCCGGACTTCATTGCGATCGCCGAGGTGTAGGGCTCAATACCGTTGGCCGCATCGTCATGCCGGATCGGTGTGGCGACCGCACTGTCACACAGCAGGTGGTCGTTCATATCGATGAACGGCTCGTTCATCGCTTCATTGATCAGCAATCCGCGAAAGCCCGAGCAGTCGACAAACAGGTCTCCATCGAGTCGGCGACCTTCCTCGGTTCGAAGCGCGGTGATGTACCCGTTGCTGTCCTTTTCAGCCAAGGTCATCTTTTCCTGCACGTGCACGACACCAAGGTTCTTGGTGGCGAAGCGTCGCAAGAAGTCCGCTACCAGCGCCGCGTCGAAGTGCCAGGCGTAGTAGGTGGCCTGAGTCCCGCCCAGGTACCGAGGCGCCTTCATGGCGTCCATGATCGCGGGCTCACGGAAGCACGCATAGTCGAAAGGCTCGGAGGTTCCACCCTTTAGCTGATTGCGGGCCCAAAAGTGCGACAGTGGAATGTGCTGCGGGGACGGCAGCAATCCGAACGGGTGGTAGAAGTGGTCCGGCCTCCCCCGCCAGTGACGGGCAACAGGTGATCCCTCACCCGGGGTGCGCCAGTTGATGAACTTGACCGCGGTCTTGAAGCTGGCGTTGCACTCGCGCATCCACTCGTCCTCGGGGATGCCGAGGAAGTCAAACACCACCCGCTGCAAATTCGGGACGGTGGCCTCGCCGACGCCGATACGCGGAACGGAGGGCGCCTCTAGGACGATGATTTCTACATTGCCCTACAGCGCCTTCCCAAGATATGCAGCCGTCATCCATCCCGCGGTGCCACCGCCGAGAACTACGACCTTCTTGATCAGGTTGTCATCCACAGACTTCAATTCCTTTCCGATTGGTCGGCCGATCGCATAGGTGCGGTCTGGTCCGGGTGCTCTGACGTTGCTGGCGTGTCGCTCCAGCCAGTGCGGGTAACGACGCAGTCCCGAGCCCGATCACGGGGCGACAGCGATACGGCTGCTGTGGGAAGGACCGACTTCCACACTTTGGCGGCGCCGCTGGACGCCGCGAAACATCCACTGATCTTGGCCTTTTCGTCTCCCGGCCAGACGTCCAAGCCGGCTAGCTGGCCGCCCGGACTCGAGACAGCCCGCGGCAAGGCACACCCGGGGGGAAGCAAGGGCCGTGCCGCGGGCCGAGTCCAGGACGTGGGTGGCACTACGGTCGAGCCGTGCGACCGCCGACTCAGCCATCCCAGCCGGTACATGTAGCTTATCTATGTTATTAACCATCGGCCGCACTTCAGGGATAGAGGCCGACAAGATGGCAAATCGATGCTAACCCGCTCTTGGCATGGCGACCTTTCGCTGTGGGCCCAGTAGACGCCGCCCAACAGTAGGACCGCATCTCCGGTAACGTCAACCAATTAATTAGTATTGTTATTGACTAGTAACTGGCGTGTCTATTCATGTTTAACACAGCCGCCGACCGGCCGGCGCCAACCGAATCGAGAGCACGCGGATGACGGCTACCGTCCAGGACGAGACAGCGGACGACGGCGCCAAGCAGCCTATCGGCAAACATCAAGCGGGCGCGGATTCGCTCACCCCGCCAAGTGCAGATTGCACCTTGGGCAGAGGCCGCGCTGACGCTCGACAGTTCGGCATTGCGCGCACCACAGCCGACGGCGACCGGGTCGACCTGCCGAGCCTGGTCGCGGAAGCCGAACAGATGGGCGGCACAACACCAGTTCAAGCGGCTCTTCTGGTCGTGCACCACGCGGCTCTGCAAGCAGTACTCCGATACGGAAGCCGAAATTTACAGTCGCGTCACATCGAAGATATGCGCTCCGGAAATTTGGTATGCGCGCTCGCTATCACTGAGCCCGATGTGTCGGGGTCCAATCTGCGCGGCCTCACCAGCAAAGCAGTCAGAGATGGCGATGATTGGGTGATGTCCGGGGCGAAGTCCGCCATCACCGGAGCACCGTTGGCCGCATTCTTCGTCACTCTGATCCCGTTCATCGTTGAAGGTGGCGTGGCGTTGACGGCCGTGTTGGTGCCATCCGACAGTCCGGGAGTCACCATCCAGCCTCCCGAGGACATGTATGGATTATGGTCCGTGCCGATCTCTGGCGTTCGCTACGAAGACGTGCGCATACAGAGCTGGCAAATTCTTGGCGAAGTCGGCAGCGGGGTGGACGTCATCGGTGACAGTTTGCTAGTTGGACGAATCTGCGCGGGTGCGATCAGCCTTGGCGTGCTGAAAC
Source organism: Mycobacterium ulcerans subsp. shinshuense (assembly GCF_002355775.1). Taxonomy (NCBI): domain Bacteria; kingdom Bacillati; phylum Actinomycetota; class Actinomycetes; order Mycobacteriales; family Mycobacteriaceae; genus Mycobacterium; species Mycobacterium ulcerans. The sequence goes on from NZ_AP017624.1 coordinate 3,921,286, forward strand.
GCGGCGCTCAATTGATGTACCGCTTCGCGTCACGCCGGCAGGTGAGCACCGGCCGCCTTGCCGACGACCCGGTGTTCCAGCGCCGGATCTCTCGCATCACGGCCGAAATTGCCGCCGTGGAGGCCCTACTCTCCACCATCACAACGGAATTCGAGGTACCCCAGGAAATAGCTCTAGCGCTGAAGGTGGCCTCCTCGGAGTTCGCCCACCGCGCCACCGACGATGCGATGCGAACGCTCGGATGGAGAGGCTACATGGAGGCCAGCGGCGTGGCCGAACTGATGCGCGATGTCCGCTTCCTGCGGATCGGCGAGGGGCCCTCTGAGGCCCTGTTGACCGAGTTGGGCAGCCGGTTGGCCGCGCACGACGACACCATCTACGACTGGATCGCCGACCGTGATCCCTCATCGGATGCAACTAGTCGGCTACGCGAGACGGTCAGCGAGCTCACCGCAGAAAGCTCGACTGGCCTCTTCTGCGACCTTGGCTGGTTTGGCGTGTGGGCGATCCTGGATGCGGTCGTACCGCGGGGATCCGCGGCCAGCGCCCTCATTGAGAACGCTTGGCATCTGGCCCGTGTCAGCGTCGCGGCGCGACCGGCAACGGGTAGCGATTTTCTGCAGTCAATACCAAACTTTGCCGACTCGGTCGGTAGGCTCGACGAGTTTCTGTCCTGCCACGCAACGGAAATCGATCCGACGCTGCACCCCACACGGGGCAAAGCCAGCCAAGGCGAGCCACTCGTCGGACCCGAAGCTCCAGGTTGGCAAGAGACCGTGCACGACCTGGTCTACGCCCAAATCGCGCGAACCCCTGATGCAATCGCCCTACGAGACGCCAGCGGGCACAGGATCACCTACGCCGAACTCGGAGAGCACGCGGACGCGCTCGCCAACCGCCTTCGCGCGCAGGGAGTGCGAAACGGCGATGTCGTCGGGGTCTTCCTCAGCCGCGACGCTCGGATGGCCATCGCCGCAATCGCCGTTTTGCGGGTCGGCGCGGTATTGCTCATGCTCAACCCTGCCCACCCAACTCGCCGAGTGCGCGACATGATCGCTGACGCGGACGTCGGCTGCATCGTTGCGGACGAGCAGACCCGCGCGCTGCTTCCAGCGAATGCGCCAGAGTTGATCATCGCCGATGGCAGCGGCGAGCCCGGTCCGGTGATTTCGCGATCGGACCCACGTGCTCCCGCGTACATCTATTTCACATCCGGTTCGACCGGGCGCCCCAAGCCGGTGCTCATCTCGCACCGTTCGCTGGCCAATCAACTGCTGTGGCGACGTGACGAACTCGGCCTAGGTGTCGGCGATGCAGTGCTGCAGACAACCGAACCAACCTTCGACATCTTTCTGTGGGAGATCTTTGGCCCACTGTCGGCCGGTGGCCGACTGGTGTTCCCCGCGCTGGGCCCCGGCGAGTGGAATGCCCATCAGATAATCGAACACATCCGGCGACTGGGTATCACGGCGATGCAGTTCGTGCCGTCCCAACTGGCCGTAGTACTCGAGGAGCCAAGGCTGCGCGAGTGCCGCAGCTTGCGGTATGTATTCTGCGGCGGCGAGCCACTACCAATAGCGCTGTGCCGCAGGGTAGCCGAAGCACTCCCCCATGCGGAGATGGTCAATTACTACGGGGCTACCGAGACCACCTTCGATGCCTCTTTCTGGCGAGTCGACGTCACTGACACGGCGACCTGGGCACCCATCGGTCGCCCGATCGCCAACGTTCGCCTATACATTGTGGACGAGGAAGGTGCTCTCGTTCCCGAGGAGCAGGCGGGCGAGCTGTGGATCGGCGGAGCCTGCGTGGGGATGGGCTATCGCGGCCTACCGGCTTTGACCGCGGAGCGCTTTCGTCCGGATGTGCGCTCCGCGGAACCGGATGCGAAGGTGTATCGCACCGGTGATCGGGTGCGTCAGCGAGCGGACGGGACGCTGGAATTCCTGGGGCGGATGGACCGCCAACTCAAGTTGCGCGGTGTGCGAATCGAGCCGACCGAGGTGGAGCGGGCCCTGTGCGGGCACCCCGGCGTCCAGCAAGCGGTAGTCGACATCAAGGAACACGGCTCCGGCGAAAGAGTCCTCGCGGCATACATCGTTGCCAGTACCCCCGAAGCCGTAGTCGACCCCGATGCGGTGCTCGAGACCGCGCGCAGAAAGCTTCCCAGCACCATGGTGCCCGGCGCGGTGATTGTGCTCGACGCTCTACCCCGCACGCCGGCGGGCAAAGTCGACACCTCGGCACTGCCACCGGTCCCGGCCATGACTGGCGCCGCCGGTTCCAGTGCGTTACCCGAACGACTCGTCCCGCTAGCCAACATCTGGGAGGAGATACTCGGCACCCCGGTGACCAATCAGGAAGCGGACTTCTTCCGGATCGGCGGGCACTCCCTGGCGGCATCGCGGGTGATCATCCGGGTTCGCGAACGGATGGGCGTGACGCTTCAGTTGCGCGACTTCGTACACGCCGGAACCCTCACCGCCCTAGGTGATCTCATCGAACAGCGATCCGGGCAGGTATCACCCGCCGATGAGGCCGCGATGAGCGGACCCACTCCGGCCGACAGATCCACGCCTCTGCCGTTGGCACCAATGCAGGCAAATCTGTGGTACTTGCAGCAGCTGGTGCCGACGATGACGGCCTACAACATTCCCGCCGCCGTCCGAATCCGAGGCCCCGTGGACGTCGCCCGCATCGAAGGCGCGTTCACGTCGGTAGCGGCCCGGCATGAAGCGCTGCGGACGATCTTCCCGCAGCACAACGGGCAGCCGACTCAAGTCATCCTCCCACCGGGCCCAATCCCACTGCAGCAGGTCGATCTTCGCGATCTTCCCGAGGACGACCGCGAACCGGCCGCCATCGGGCGGATCCAGGAGATGTTGGCCCTCCCGTTCGACTTGTCGGATGCACCGCCGGTGCGGGTACTGCTCACTACCGTCGCCGAGGATGACCACTACCTGGCCTGGAGCATGCACCACATCGTCGCCGACGGCTGGTCGGCCGCGGGATTGTTGAACAGCGAGTTGAGCAGGGCCTACGGGACTTCGCCCGATGACCAGGCCCTGCCGCGCTTGCCCATTCAGCCGATTGACTACGAGCAGTGGATGGTGCACTGGCTGACGGCACAGCGGCGCGCAGCGTTGGAAGGGTATTGGCGCGATCAGCTATGTGGCACCCCGCCTGAAATCGACATCCCGCGAGATTTCGTCCGCCCCTCCGTCGGGAAGTTCCGAGGCGCACGCGTTCCGATCTCGATCGGCGATGGTGACCGGGCTGCGTTGCGGGACATGGCGCGCCGGCACGGCGCCACGCCATACAGTGTGCTGGTCGCGGCATTCACGACTTGGGTTGCCGGCCGGGGCCAGCAGCGCGACATTGTCGTCGGCGGAGTCACCGCAGGCCGCAACCACTCCAGCATCGAACACGTGATTGGCAATTTCGCCAGCATCCTCCCGTTGCGCTGCCGGTTGGGTGACAACCCGACATTCGCGGAGCTGGTGGTACGTACCCGTGACGAGATCCGGGCGATGGTCGACCACAGTGCGCTGTCGTTTCCCGACATCGTCAATGTCGTCCGGCCAGAACGACTCGGTACTCGCAACCCGATCTTCCAAGCTGCCGTGTCGCTATTCGACGGTGGTATCTCGCCGCTACGCATCGACGGCGCGCAGGTCAACGACATCGGTGTCGATCCCGGATCGGCCAAGTTCGACTTGCTGGCCTCGTTCACCGACGACGGTACGGCGCTGTGGGGTTTCCTGGAATACGACGTCGAGCTGTTCTCACAGTCGACAGCTGGGCGGCTGGCGGCCGAATTCGTCGAGGCACTGGGCTTGCTTGCCCGGACGCCCGGATGCCGCAGCGAAGACTACGTCGACCGCCTCCGATCTGCCCAAGACATTGGGCCCGCACCCCTGACCCTCGCCCAACAACGGATTTGGCTGCTCGACCGGTTGAACCTTGGCGGCCCCGAGTTGTGCTCCCAGCGATACTTCGACCTACGGGGCGAGATTGACGTGACGGCGCTATGCCAAGCACTCGACCTTCTCGTGCAGCGCCACCCAGCCCTACGAACAGTGTTTCCCTCGGATGAGCGCGGTGCGCACCAGATCGTTGGGATGCCCGCCGATGTCGCGGTGCACGACCTGCGCGACCACAATCCTGCGGAGCGCGAAGCATTGCTGACAACGCTAGTCGAATCCGATGCCGCCACGCCGATAGACATCACAACGACCCCTCCACTGCGGGCGACGCTGTTCGTGGTCGACGAGGGCCATGTCGTCCTCGGCATGAACTGTCACCACATTGGCGCGGACGTGTGGGCGGAAGCGACGATGTTCGCCGAGCTATCCAACATCTATGCCGAATTGGACGAGGACGGCGCGAATTCCAAGGCCGCCATGAGCCCGGGAACACCGTTCGCGGAGGTCGCTGCAACAAGGACCATGGGGGAACTGGCGCATGCCGAAATCGCCGATGCGTCCCGCCCGCCGAACGCCGCGAGCGTGGAGTTCTGGACGGCCACGCTGAGCGATGTTCTAGGACGGCTCGAGCTTCCCACCGACCTTCCGCAACCGCCCGTCCTGTCATTTCGGGGTGCCCGAGTCGAGGTCCGGTTGCCCGGCGACATTCTTCGGCGCCTTGACGACTTCGCCATGGAGTCAGGCGTGGATCGCTCGACCGTCGTGCTTGGGATGTGGCAGCACCTCCTGCACCGCTACAGCGGTCAAGAGACGGTGCTGGTGGGCGTGCCAGTGCCGAACCGGCCATCCGAGGTGCCCCCGGCAACGATCGGCTATTTCTCGAACCTACTGCCGGTGCGCTCAGACCTGTTGCCCGAGTTGACAATACGGGCCCAATCAAACCGTACGGCCACCCAGCTCGCCGAGGTGACCGCCCACGGCGAAGTTCCGTTCGCCGACTTGCTGGAACGCTTTGGCACGCGGCTGCAAAAGTCAGCGTCGCTGACTGAGGTGTCCTTCGTACCCGAAATCGCCCTCGCCCGCGGTCCACGGTTCGACCGGGTGCAAACCACTCCCGTGCCACATGATCCCAAGCGCGCCCTGTTCAAGCTCGGACTGGTCCTGCAGTCCGACGACAAGGATCTGTATCTGACCTTCGATTTCAGCACCGCGCTGTGGGCCCCCCGGACCATCGAGCGGATGGCCCAACACCTGGTCACCCTTCTCACCCGCGGGTTGGCTGAGCCGGACGTCCCATTGAGAAGCTTCGCCATGCTGACCGATCATGAAATCGAAGAGTTGCGTTCTGTCGACGGGCGTCGCGATATCCCCCATCGGCACCGAACATTGCACCTGGGCTTCGAAGCCCAGGTGGACGCGGCTCCGAAGGCAGAGGCCGTTCGGTCCAACGGGAGCGGCCTGACCTACGCGGAGCTCGACGCGGCGGCCAATCAGCTGGCCAGGTTATTGATGTCCAACGGGGTAGTCCGCGGGAACAAGGTGGCGCTCTTGCTCGAGCGGACCCATCTCATCCCGATCGCTGTGTTGGCCATCGTCAAGACCGGTGCGGCCTATGTCCCAATCGATGCCAGCTGGCCGGCAAGCCGGGCGGAGCTAGTACTTGCGGACTCGGCTCCCTCAGCCATTCTGACCGAATCCTCGTTGCGGCACGTGGTGGCCGGATACGACACCACGATCCTCGAATTGGACTCGATGGAGATCTCCGATCAACCCACGCAACGGGTCCAGGTCGAGGTCGACTCCGAAGACGTCGCCTACGTCATCTATACGTCGGGGTCCACTGGCCGCCCCAAGGGTGTCGAGGTAACCCATCACAACGTGATGCGTCTGTTCAGTGCGACCGAGGAACTATTCACCTTCACCAACAAAGACCGTTGGTCGATGTTTCACTCCATCGCGTTCGACTTCTCGGTCTGGGAACTCTGGGGGGGCATTGCTTCACGGCGGGTGCGTGGTGGTGGTTCCTTATCTGGTGACCCGAAACCCGGTCGCATTCCGCGAGTTGCTCACCGCCGAGCGGATCACCGTCCTCAACCAAACGCCCTCAGCATTTCGGATTTTGCGCGACGCGGACGCCAACACCAACGCCGGACTCTTCTTGCGCTACGTGATCTTCGGCGGGGAGAACCTGAGTTTTGCTGATCTGCTCCCCTGGATCGATGCGCACGACGACGCACGCCCCGAACTGATCAACATGTACGGCATCACCGAGACAACGGTGCATGTGACGTTCCGCCGGGTGCGTCGCGAAGATGTCCTCGGCGCCAACGGTTCCAACATCGGCCGCCCGCTGCCGGACCTGGAATGCCTGCTAACCGACCCGGCGGGCAATCTGGTCCCCTACGGAGTGCGGGGAGAGATCTGCGTTGGCGGTCACGGGTTGGCCAATGGGTACCTGGGCCAGCCGGAGTTGACTAGCCAGCGTTTCATTCCACACCCGTTTCGCGGCGGGGAGCGCCCCTACCGATCCGGTGATGCCGGGCGACGCTTGCCCAATGGCGATATCGAGTACCTGGGCCGTCTCGACAACCAGGTCCAGCTCCGGGGCTTTCGCATCGAACTCGGCGATGTGGAAGCCGCGCTCCTCGCGCTCGACGGAGTATCGGCCTGCCATGCGATGGTGCGCTCCGATGGAGGCGAATCCCGTTTGGTGGCCTACGTTGTCACTCACTCCGGCGAACAACCGGAAATCGGGCCGACCCGTCGGAGCCTGGCAGCGCGCCTACCTGACTACATGTTGCCGGCAGCCATTGTCGCCGTAGAGTCGCTGCCGCTCACCGTGAACGGCAAGATCGACCAGAAGGCGTTGCCGGAGCCAAAGAGGGCTTCCACACGGGCGACCAGCGACGGTGCTGCGCAAACCACCGCCACTGCGGTACGCACCTCGACGAAAGATCGTGACGGCGCCGTGCTCGATCAGATCCGGCACCTCTTCGCTCAGGCTCTGGACCTGGACTCCGTTGCTTCATCGGACAACTTCTTCGAGATTGGTGGCGACTCGATGCGCGCGGTGCGGGTCTCGGTCAAGGCCAAAGAACTCGGCCTCGCGGTATCGGTGCAAGATCTGTTCCAGTATCAAACGCCGGAGGAGCTCGCTGCTGGGCTGACGTCTGCCGAGTCAGCCGAGAACGACACTTCAGGCGTTGAATCCTGGTCAACGGCAATGCTGTTGGAGTCGGATTTCAGGGCGGAGGGCGACCGACCCGCAACCGCGACAGACGCCTATCCATTCGCAGCCTTGCAGGCGGGGATGCTCTTTCACAGTAGGGTCGACGGGCCCAGTGTCTATCACGATGTGTTCAGCTACCTGGTCCGGGCGCAGTGGGACGAGACCGCCTTCCGCGCCGCCCTGGACGAGATCACGGCCAGACACCCGATTCTGCGCACGACCTTCGAGCTCGCCGCATACTCGCAGCCACTGCAGATAGTGCACGAATCGGTGGCAACACCACTCACAGTCGTTGATCTGTCCGGTCTTTCGGAAGCCGAGAAAGAGGCTGCACTATCGCGGTGGATGGACAACGAGGCCCACTCACCCATCGAATGGCAGAGCTGCACCCCATTTGGGGTGGTAATCCATCTGCGTGATGGCAACCGCTTCGAACTTGGGCTGACTTTCCACCACGCACTGCTGGACGGCTGGAGCGTGGCGGAACTGCAACGCGACCTCCTGAGCAGCTACGACACCTTTCGGAGACATGGAGCGGCGCCGTTCCGAGCGCCGCTGCGGACCAGCTTCCGCGACTTTGTCGCACTCGAGCGTCAAGCGGAGCGCAGTGCCTCGAAAGTGTTCTGGCGCAAACAGCTTCAAGGGCTCGAAACCACGCATTTTACCGGGGAGCGATCCGGCTCCAGCCGCCTCGAGACCACATGGTGGGAGTTTCCGCGTGATATCGAGGCGCGCCTGTCAGAGGTGGCCCGCAATCGCCGCGTACCGCTGAAGAGCACGCTGCTCGCCGCACACATGGTGGTCAACGCCCCACTCGCCGCTACCGACGATGTGGTCAGCGGCTTGGTCGTCAACGGCCGGCCGGAAACCGACGACTCCGCCCACGTACTCGGCATGTTCCTCAACACGGTCCCGCTGCGGATGCGATTGACCTCGACCGACTACATCGGGCTCATTGATGAGGCCTTCGCCGCAGAACGTGCTGTGCTGCCGCATCGTCGAGTCCCGTTGCGGACAATTCAGCGCGACATCGGAATCGGCGAACTCTTCCAGACGGCGTTCAATTTCGTCAGCCTGGACCAAACCCGGGACACGGCGGATCCCCCCGCGGAGCGGTCCGTGACCATACGGCGAAAACTGATCGAACACACCAACCTTCCCCTGGTCACCGTGTTCGTGAAAGAGAACGACACGCTTGGCATCGGAATCGAATTCGATCCGCGCATCCTGCAAACCGAACAAGTCAGCGCGATCCTCGATGCCTACCGTGATGCGGTTGCTGCCGTCGCGAACGGAGGGTCGGCACCGTTGCCCAGGTTCGGGACGGAAGCTGCGCTGAATCTTCTCCATCGCACTCGCCGTATCGCTGCACACATATCCGACGATGCGTGCTCCCGGGTTCGCGAGGATCTAAGGCGAATTTGGGAAGACGTGTTGGACCGGTCCGTGGACACCACCGACAGCGTGGGAGATAGCGGTGGCGACTCCATTCACGCACTGGTACTCAGCGAGCGGATCGCAAAGGCATTCGCCTGTGATCCCCCACTCGTGCAACTCCTTCAGGGCGCCACGGTGGAGCAACTTGCCGCACTACTGACCGACTAACCAGGAAGACGAGTCCACGATGTCTGTTGACGCACCAAACACCGCGGCCGAACAGGGCCCGGAGATCCTTACACCGGACGTGTTCCGCGAGTTCATGAGCAGCTATCCCAGCGGCGTAACCATTGTCACCACCTACGACCACGATGGCGCTCCTCGCGGATTCACCTGCTCCTCGATGTGCAGCGTGACCATGGAGCCTCCGACCTTGCTGCTGTGCGTGAACACCCGCAGTACCACCCTGGATGCGGTTCAAGACTGCACACGCTTCGCCGTGAATCTGTTGCACAGCGGCGGCGAGTCCGCCGCCCGCGTCTTTTCCTCCGTTCAAGAGGACCGCTTCAGCAAGGTTCGCTGGCGAGCGAGCACCACAGGCGGACTGCCCATTCTGTACGAAGACGCCCACGCCATCGCTGAATGTCGGCTCACGGCCACCCGCAACGTGGGAACCCACACAGTTCTATTCGGCGAGATCGACGCCATCATTCTGGATCACCAACCGCTCCACTACCAGGGCTCCGGCGTTGTTGATTAGCAGGCTTGTGAGCTGGGTTGATGATCTTTGGTGCCGCGCTATTGGGGCCGGAGTGTAGGCACGGGCTATCTGGAGAACGATCGAGTTGGTTACTGTTCGTCGTTGGTCTGGAGTTGCCCGTGCCTACCGTTTCAGTATTGCCTGTGTCGTCGGTTCCAGAGGTGTTCGACCGCTGGAGTCCTGGTGAGCGCAGCGAGCTCATCGGATCGGAGTTTCTCGATGTGTTGGCCTCGGTGCCAGACCCGAGGGACCCACGCGGTCGGAGGTATTCGCTGATGGCTTTGTTGGCGATCGCGGTTCTGGCCACTGCCGCGGGGATGCGCGGCTATGCTGGTTTTGCCACATGGGCGGCCACCGCTCCCGATGATGTGTTGGCCCAATTAGGGGTCCGGTTCCGGCGGCCCAGTGAGAAGACCTTCCGCGCTGTTTTGTCTCGGCTAGACCCCGCCGACCTCAACGCCAGGATGGGCAGTTACTTCACTGCACACGTGGCCAGCAGCGACCCCAGTGGATTGGTGCCGATCGCGTTGGACGGCAAGATGCTGCGTGGTGCTTTACGCGCCAAAGCGACAGCCACGCATCTCGTGTCGGTGTTCGCCCACCGTGCCCGATTGGTGCTCGGTCAACTCGCTGTCGCCGAGAAAAGCAATGAAATTCCCTGCGTACGTGCCCTGCTCACGCTGCTGCCGGGTAGCTTGCGGTGGCTGGTCACCGTGGATGCGATGCATACCCAGGTCGTCACCGCGAAGTTGATCTGCGCCACCTTGAAGTCGCACTACCTGATGATCGTCAAGTCCAACCAAGCCAAAATACTTGCGCGTATCACCGCGCTGCCCTGGGCCGAGGTGCCCGCAGCCGCTACCGACGACTCCCGCGGCCACGGCCGTGTCGAGACCCGCACCCTGCAAATCATCACCGCTGCACGAGGAATCGGCTTCCCCTACGCAAAACAAATCATCCGGATCACTCGTGAACGCTTGATCACCGCCACCGACCAGCGCAGCGTGGAGGTGGTCTATGCCATCTGCAGCCTGCCGTTCGAGCACGCCCGCCCTACCGCGATCATGACCTGGATGCGTCAACACTGGGGAATCGAGAACAGCCTGCACTGGATACGCGACGTCACCTTCGACGAAGACCGTCAAAGGGCACATACCGGAAACGGCGCACAGGTCCTAGCAACGCTACGCAACACCGCGATCAATCTGCACCGCCTCAACGGCGCCGACAACATCGCCGAAGCCTGCCGGATCACCACTTTGACCGCCAACCGCCGCCTAGACCTCCTCAATCCACAATTCCCCAGCTCACAAGCCTGCTAATCAACAACGCCGGAGCCCTGCGCCGATACCGCATACGACCTGGGAATATTCAACGACAGTTTCTATACGATTGTTCTACTCACCGCCATCGCAACATCCGTAATGGCTGCACCGATCCTTCGAATTGCCGCGGCACGAATTGCGATCGATCCGGACGATGAAATTCGCCGACAGGACGCCCTCCCAGAAGCTTAATAGTCGACCTCTCAACAGTTCCGTTAGAGAAATCCAGCGGAATATCAGCACCGCCAGCAGAGTAAGGAGCAACTGACCATGCACGCCGATCGCCAGGAATTGACCCGGGAAAAATACAACAATATTGCAACACAATATGCCGCCGGTATGATAAACATGGCGCTCTACCATGATTTGTGCCAGAAGCCGGTCATCATCGACGCCCTCACCGAAGCTGCCGGCAAGAGCCTGCTCGACCTGGCCTGTGGCGACGGGTTCTACACGAGGCAGTTTCGCACTCTTGTCAAAGCGGGACCCGTCAGCGGCTCCGACCTGTCAGCTGAGCTCATCAGCCTCGCAATGAGTCAGGAGAACCAGAAGCCGCTGAGGATCGACTACCGGGTCGACAATATCTTGAATCTGCAGGAATCGCGGACCTTCAATACCGTGACAGCGATTCATCTTCTTCACTACATGCCGGATCCGGTGAGGCTGGAAACCGCAATGCGCAACGTTTATCGGTTGCTCGAGCCAGGCGGCCGTTTCGTCTCCTTCAGCTTCAATCCCGATTTCCGAATCGAACTCCATGACAAGAAGGACTCGGAGGAGAAGTTCGGCTACTACGTCTCCAAGGCCGAGGAAAAAAACGGCGGGTTGGATCATTTTCATCCAGCCCGAGTCGAGGGCCTGGTGTTCGAAGTGTACCGGTGGCATAAATCCTGCATCGAGGATATCGCATCGGTGGTCGGGCAGGGCTCCGGCGTTGTTGATTAGCAGGCTTGTGAGCTGGGGAATTGTGGATTGAGGAGGTGTAGGCGGCGGTTGGCGGTCAAAGCGGTGATCCGGCAGACTTCGGCGATGTTGTCGGCGCCGTTGAGGCGGTGCAGATTGATCGCGGTGTTGCGTAGCGTTGCTAGGACCTGTGCGCCGTTTCCGGTATGTGCCCTTTGACGGTCTTCGTCGAAGGTGACGTCGCGTATCCAGTGCAGGCTGTTCTCGATTCCCCAGTGTTGACGCATCCAGGTCATGATCGCGGTAGGGCGGGCGTGCTCGAACGGCAGGCTGCAGATGGCATAGACCACCTCCACGCTGCGCTGGTCGGTGGCGGTGATCAAGCGTTCACGAGTGATCCGGATGATTTGTTTTGCGTAGGGGAAGCCGATTCCTCGTGCAGCGGTGATGATTTGCAGGGTGCGGGTCTCGACACGGCCGTGGCCGCGGGAGTCGTCGGTAGCGGCTGCGGGCACCTCGGCCCAGGGCAGCGCGGTGATACGCGCAAGTATTTTGGCTTGGTTGGACTTGACGATCATCAGGTAGTGCGACTTCAAGGTGGCGCAGATCAACTTCGCGGTGACGACCTGGGTATGCATCGCATCCACGGTGACCAGCCACCGCAAGCTACCCGGCAGCAGCGTGAGCAGGGCACGTACGCAGGGAATTTCATTGCTTTTCTCGGCGACAGCGAGTTGACCGAGCACCAATCGGGCACGGTGGGCGAACACCGACACGAGATGCGTGGCTGTCGCTTTGGCGCGTAAAGCACCACGCAGCATCTTGCCGTCCAACGCGATCGGCACCAATCCACTGGGGTCGCTGCTGGCCACGTGTGCAGTGAAGTAACTGCCCATCCTGGCGTTGAGGTCGGCGGGGTCTAGCCGAGACAAAACAGCGCGGAAGGTCTTCTCACTGGGCCGCCGGAACCGGACCCCTAATTGGGCCAACACATCATCGGGAGCGGTGGCCGCCCATGTGGCAAAACCAGCATAGCCGCGCATCCCCGCGGCAGTGGCCAGAACCGCGATCGCCAACAAAGCCATCAGCGAATACCTCCGACCGCGTGGGTCCCTCGGGTCTGGCACCGAGGCCAACACATCGAGAAACTCCGATCCGATGAGCTCGCTGCGCTCACCAGGACTCCAGCGGTCGAACACCTCTGGAACCGACGACACAGGCAATACTGAAACGGTAGGCACGGGCAACTCCAGACCAACGACGAACAGTAACCAACTCGATCGTTCTCCAGATAGCCCGTGCCTACACTCCGGCCCCAATAGCGCGGCACCAAAGATCATCAACCCAGCTCACAAGCCTGCTAATCAACAACGCCGGAGCCCTGGGTGGTCGGGTTCACCGATATTGAGTGGCGGTCTCCATTCGTAGCGAAAGCCGGGCTAGATGAATTTGGTGCCGACTTCTTCGAGAACCACATCAATAATCCACAAGGAAAGTTGCTGATCCTCACCCGCTAGGTCGGACCCGGCCAGCTTGGCGACCGGCACCAGTGGGCAGGCCCTTGTTTGGGCGTCAGGGTTTCTTCGGCCTGCCGGGTTCCGACGCCAGCTGGCCGGGGGCGATCGCCGCTCTTGCACTCGACACCCCATAACGCGCGGGCCGATCGAGCCGCACTGGGCGTTGCGCAGCGCGACCTGGCCAGCGAACGTGCCGAGGCGGTCAACCGGGCGCCCACGATCGATGCCCCGTGCCGCCCGCCAGCACTCCGGTTGACGGTCAGCCGCATCCGCGCGTCGGTGCGAGCCCTAGGAGCCAAGCAGCTCCGCCGCCGCGGGTGCCGGCTGCGGTGCGATAGCCGGCGGCAGAGCCTGAATGCCAACCACCGGGCGGCGCACGTAGACCTTCCACGTCAACGCGGCCGCGCCGGCGTAGAACACCATGAAGAGCCAGAACGCGTCGGTCGTCGTGCCCGTAGCGACGAAGGACTCGCGCAATGCAAGGTTGATCCCGACCCCGCCGAGAGCGCCAAGCGCCGAGACGAACCCGATCACCACCCCGGAGATGACGCGCGGCCGGTCGCGGTGATCGAGCCCTCCGGCACTCGGGCCATGATCCAACGAGCGCCCACATGCCGCGAAGATCGTCGGAATCATCTTGTACACGGACCCGTTGCCCAAGCCGGCCAAGACGAACAGAGCGATGAAGCAGACGAAGTAGCCGGTCATGGTGGCTCCGCGCATCGGGCCACTGTGCCGACCTTCCAGGCTGCTTGCGCTGATCAACAGCCCGGCAACGACTGTCATCGCAACGAATACCACAAGGTGATCCGGCTCCCGCCCAGCCGGTCGGCCAGTCTGCCACCGTAGATGCGGGCCACCGCGGCAAGCAGCGGACCGAGGAACGCCAGTTCGGCCGCGTGCAGGGTGGCCTGGGCAGCGTGTTCGCCAATCGCCATGAAGTTGGTCTGCAAGACCTGCCCGAAGGCGAACGAGAACCCGATGAACGAGCCGAAGGTGCCGAGGTAGAGCAGCGGCAGCAGGTAAGTGTCGCGGTTGGCCAGGACCGTGGTGACGATCGGGCGCATATGACGGGCCTTAACCCGGTGCTGCGCAACGTTGTTCATGGACAGCGCCACTCCGATTGCGGCGATCGCAAGGAACACCGAATACAGCGCGCAGATCAGGTACGGCTTGCCTTCGCCGGCAACGGCGATAATCAGCAGACCCATCAACTGGGTCGCCGGAACGCCGAGATTTCCTATGCCGCCGGCAATTCCGAGCGCTGATCCTTTGAGTCGGTGGGGGTAGAAGGCGTTGGCGTTGCTCATCGAGGCCGCGAAGTTGCCACCGCCCAGCCCGCTTAGCGCCGCGCACACCAGATACGGCCAGAGCGGCAGGCCCGGGTGCAGCAAGAGCACCATGGTGCCAACGACCGGAAGCAACAGCACGGCCGCCGAGAAGGTGGCCCAATTTCGGCCGCCGAAAACCGTGGTGGCAACCGAATAGGGGATCCGCAGGCCAGCCCCAACCAGTGTCGCGACCATGTCGAGCAGAAACTTGTCGCCGGCAGAAAAGCCATAGACATTCTCGGGCATGAACAACACCAGCACCGGCCACAGCGTCCACACCGAGTAGCCCAGGTGCACGGTCACCACCGACCAGAGCAGGTTGCGCCGTGCGATGCGCTTGTTGCCGGCCTCCCAGGCCACCAGATCCTCAGCGTCCCAATGGGAGATGTGACGGGAGCCACCCCAGCGTTTGGTTACAGCATTCGAGCGGCCGGGACTGCTCTGCGACTCTTCGCGTTGCAGCAGCATCTGCTGTTCCATCACCCTCCTTAGACCCGCCTCCTGAGAAGCGACAACGATTTCCCAGCGTGCCAAAACTCGGGCCGCCAGGCACCTCGTAGGCAGCCTGAAACTGCTGGGGAACTGCTGTAAAACTGCTGTAGAGAGGGCAAATCCAGTGATGTCGAGCACACCACTGGCGGGTTTGGGGGTGCTTCACAGCGAGTAGTTGCTGAGGCGAGACGAAAACGACTGCTTAGCGCGGCTATTGGTGTGGTATCGGACCGAGCGCTTTGAGCTTGCCGTCCGGCCCGACCTGGAATCGCACGGTGCCGCTACCGGTCGGACAGCACTGCGGATCGCTACCCACCCGCCACTGGTACTGGACCGTCACGGTGTCCTGGCCAGAGGGCAGCACCCTTATATAGGGCTTCGGGTTTCGAGTTGGTGAACCCAACGCGGTGTTGTGGTCGAAGAACAGCAGCTGTTGCGGAGTCGACTCGGAGGCAATGGTGGGGATTATCTGCACCCAGTACAAGCGGCAGTTCTTGGTGTGTCCCCGCGCGATTTCGACCCAAGTCGAGTTCGGCACCCCGACGGGAACCGCGGCAATGGCTTGACGCACCGTCTGGGAGCTCGGCCCATCGGAGTTCTTGCAGGTATCCGGCGCGGTAGTCGGCCGTGGCGCAGACTTGTGGCCGCAGCCGGGGGCACCCAAACCCAGGACCAGCCCCAGGATCATCAGAATCACGCGCAGGTGACGGTGCATTTCGCGAGCTTAGCGAAGTCTGTGAACCCGTTGGACAACGTCTGTAGACCCCGAAATACCGAGGTCAGGATCACGGCGTGGGAAGGCGCGTCTCGCGAGCTTGACGCAAACTGTGAATGTCCCCCGGATTTCGTCAAAACCCCAGCTCAGGCGAATAATGATGGTGTCTTCGGCGGTAGCCTGGCGACAGATAGCCGGGTCGACGAAGACCTTGGGATGACCGGAATCGGCTCAACTGCGTAACCAAGGTTTTGGTGCCGTTTCCAACAACGCACCGGCAGGCCCGGCCCGCTGCGAGGAAACCGTAAAACGGCCGAAACCTTCGACATCCCGCGCTGAAACATCCTTATCGCAAGATTTCAGCGCATAACCTCTTGTGCAGCAGGGAAGAAAGGATGCGGCGTGGCCAGGGAACTCATGGCGCCCAACAAGGACGCCGTGAAAACCGTGTGTGCGTACTGTGGCGTCGGCTGCGGGATAGTGCTGCAAACTACGACCGACCCGCAGACGGGAAAGCGTCGCGTCGCCAAGTCAACTGGGGACAAGTCGCATCCGGCCAACCTCGGCCGGTTGTGCACCAAGGGAACGACCACCGCGGACCTGCTTGCCGCGCCCGGCCGGATGGAATCGGCGCACCTGCGGGCCCACCGAGCGGGGCACCTGGAATCCATCCCGATCGACGATGCCATCACCCAGTGCGCCATGCGGTTACGCGCCATCATCGATGAGCACGGGCCGGACGCCGTCGGCGTCTATGTGTCAGGACAAATGTCGATCGAGGCCCAGTACCTGGCCAACAAGCTGACCAAAGGGTTCATCGGCACCAACCAGATCGAATCCAACTCTCGGCTCTGCATGGCGGGTGCGAGCTCGGGCTACAAGCTGTCGTTGGGAGCGGATGGTCCGCCGGGCTCGTATCAGGACTTCGACCACGCCGACGTGTTTCTGGTAATCGGCGCCAACATGGCCGATTGCCACCCGATTTTGTTCCTGCGGATGATGGAACGCGTCAAGTCCGGCGCCAAGCTGATCGTCGTCGACCCACGGCGCACGGCGACCGCCGACAAAGCCGATCTGTTCCTACAGATCGCGCCGGGCACCGACCTCGCACTACTGAACGGCCTGCTGCACCTCATCGTTGAGAACGAACAAACCGATCCGCAGTTCATCTCCGAGTTCACCGAGGGATGGGAGGTGATGCCGAGTTTCCTCGAGCAGTTCACCCCCGACCGGGTAAGCGAGATCACCGGCATTCCCAGCGAGGACATCCGCACCGCGGCACGCTGGATCGGTACGGCGGCGAACTGGATGAGCTGCTGGACAATGGGGCTCAATCAGAGCACTCATGGAACTTGGAACACCAACGCGCTGTGCAACTTACATCTGGCTACGGGCGCGATCTGCAGGCCGGGTAGCGGCCCCTTCTCCCTCACCGGCCAGCCCAATGCCATGGGCGGACGCGAAATGGGCTACATGGGGCCGGGTCTGCCCGGACAACGCTCGGTGTTGTCGGCGCCGGACCGGGAGTTCGTCGAGGAGCAATGGGGTCTACCCGGTGGGGCGCTGCGCACCGATGTCAGCGGCGGCGTCATCGACATGTTCTCCCGCATGGCCGACGGCGAGATCAAGGCGTGCTGGATCATCTGCGGCAATCCCGTTGCCACGGTAGCCAATCGCAAAACCGTCCTGGCCGGCTTGGAGAAAGCCGAATTGGTGATCAGCCAGGACGCGTTCTTTGAAACCGAGACCAACGAGTACGCGAACGTCTTGCTGCCGGCCGCATTATGGACCGAATCCGACGGCGTGATGGTCAACTGCGAACGCAACATGTCCTTGTTCCCGAAGGCCGTTGATCCGGTCGGTGACGCGCTACCGGACTGGCAGATCATCGCCCGGATCGCTTGCGAGATGGGTTTTTCGGAGTCGTTCAGCTATAGCTCCGCCGCTGAGGTATTCGAGGAGATCAAGCGCTTCTCCAATCCGGCAACCGGATACGACCTGCGCGGTATCAGCCACGACAGATTGCGCGAAACCCCGCTGCAGTGGCCGTGTCCGCCGGACGGCGCGAGCAACCGAAGCCCGATCCGCTACCTCAACGACGGTGTCAGCCAGCTGCAATTCGTTCGCGCCGATGGCACCGTCCCGCGGCTGGCGTTCCCCACCGCAACGGGGCGTGCGGTGTTCTTCGCCCGCCCGCACCTGGTGCCCGATGAGATGCCCGACGGCGACTACCCATTCCTACTCAATACCGGGCGCCTAGCCCACCAGTGGCACACGCTGACCAAGACCGGCAAGATCGCCAAGCTCAACAAGCTCAACCCCGGCCCGTTCGTTGAGGTTCATCCCGACGACGCCGCCGATATGCAGATCTGCGAAGGCGACCACATCGAGATCGCGTCCCGCCGCGGCCGCGCCGTGTTGCCGGTGGTGATCACGGACCGCGTCCGGCCCGGCAACTGCTTTGCCCCGTTCCACTGGAATGACGCATTCGGTGAATATCTCTCCATCAACGCCGTAACCAACGACGCGGTAGACCCGATATCGCGCCAACCGGAATACAAGGCCTGTGCGGTCACCCTGACCAAGGTCGCCAGGCCGCAGCTGCAACCAGAACCCGGCGAACCCGCCGACGCCTGCGCGGATGCGACAGCACCCAAGCTGCTCGCCGATACAGCCCAATTCAGCGTGACGCAGGTCGACGCTCTTGCCGAGCTATTGGGCGTCGCAAACGAACCCACCCCGCAGTTCGGTCCGTTCGCCCGCTCCTACCTGGCGGGCCTGATAGCCGGGCTGCGTTCAGAAACCGGTCGACGCATGGCCGGGGTGCCGACCCTGCCCATCAGTTCTCCCTTCGATACCGGCACCCGGCTGTGGCTCGACGGCCTACTCGCGGGCATGTTCGCACGAGCCGAGACACCCCCCGCCTTGCCGTTCCCCCAAACGCCCGGTGCCGCTGCCCAATCGGACAACGCCGCCGAAGCTGCCGTCGAGCAACCCCCGATCGTGGTGTTGTGGGCGTCGCAAACCGGCACCGCCGAAGAACTCGCCGCCAGCGTCGCCGCACAACTGAGCGCCGCCGAGCTGCCGGTTGTACTGCATGGCATGGACGAATTCGCGGTGGCCGATCTGGTGTCCACCCAACGGTTGCTGCTTGTCACCAGCACCACCGGGGACGGGGAACCGCCGGACAACGGTGCCGCCTTCTGGCGCGAGCTCTGCGCCGCAACGGCCCCGAGCCTGGCCGGCACGCGCTATTCGGTTCTCGCGTTGGGCGACTCCAACTACGCCGACTTCTGTGGCCATGGGCGCGCCCTGGACCACCGGCTGGCCGAGCTGGGTGCCTCCCGCATTACCGACCGCGTCGACTGCGAGCCCGACTACGAAGAGTCCGCCGCCAGGTGGCTGCAGGAGGTACTCGACGGGCTGCGCCGCACGGCCCCGCCGGTCATCACCGCCGAGCCTGTTCGAGCAGCCAGCATCGCCAGCCGCCCCCAGGGCTACACGAAGAAGCGCCCATTGTTGACCAGCGTGATGCGCAACACCACACTCAGCAGGCCGCGCTCGGCCAAAGACGTTCGACAACTGGTATTTCGGGTTCCCGAACAAACGGTCAGCTACGAGGCCGGGGACGCTCTTGGGGTGTGGCCACGCAATGCCCATCAGCTTGTCGACGAGTGGCTGGGTGTGACCCGGTTGGACGGCCACACCGAAGTCGAGGTCGCCGGCCACGGGACGATGTCGTTGCGCGCCGCCCTGACAGACCGCTTCGAAATCGCACACCTGAGCCCGGACCTGCTGCGATTCGTGGCGCAACGGACGCTGGACTCCAACACCGCGAACCAACTTGCCGAGCTGATGCGCCCGGAGAACAAAGCCGCCCTTGCCGATTGGACCTGGGGCCGTCAGTCGGTCGACCTGCTCGCCCAGTCACCGGTCCGCGCCTCAGTCGACGAGTGGATGAGTGTACTCAAACCCATTCAGCCCCGGTTATATTCGATTTCGTCCAGCCCCAAAGAGCACCCCGGTGAGGTTCATCTGACAGTCTCGCCGGTGCGCTACAACTTTCAGGGCGTCCCTCGGCGTGGAGTGTGCTCGACCTATCTGGCCGACCGCAGCCCCAGCGATCAAATTGCGATCTATGTGCGCAAATCCAGCAATTTCCGGCCTCCAAGCGATCCCCGCACACCGATGATCATGATCGGGCCGGGAACCGGGATCGCGCCGTTCCGGGGATTCCTGCAGGAACGACGCGCCCTCGGCCACACCGGGCCAAATTGGCTGTTCTTCGGCGAGCAGCATGCCGCGACCGACTTCTACTACCGCGATGAGATACAGGCCATGCATCGCGACGGTCTGCTGACCAACCTGGACCTGGCGTTCTCCCGGGATCAGCGAGACAAGGTCTACGTGCAGCACCTGATGCAGCAGCGCGGAGCACAGCTGTGGCAGTGGCTACAGGACGGGGCGCAGGTATACGTCTGTGGCACCGCCGACCCGATGACCAAAGACGTTGACCGCATGCTCTGCCAGATCGTGGCCGAGCACGGCGGCCTGGACCCAGAGTCTGCAACTGCTTTTGTCCACGCGCTGAGCGCGGACAAGCGCTACCACCGCGACGTCTACTGAGCCTGGCGATCGAATCCGGCCAGCGGTCGCAGTGGATTGCTCGCGACAGTGAGCCGGCCCCGCTTGGACACTTCCCCGCTCGAGCGTTGCTCTACCCGGCCACTGACCTTCTGGCACACGTACTCGCTGGATCCAACAAAAACGTGACGTAACCAATACTGACTAGGCAAACGTGATCTCGGTATCAGCCCGGGCCGTGTTGGGCTGCTCGGTCGCGGCAACCAAGCGAATATCGGCAGGTGACCAATAGCATTGGACTGCTGATGCTTCCACCGGAGCTGCGCGATCTGTGATGGCCGAAAGGCGCGATATCCCAGTGCCCGGTTGGCTACCGAAAACTCCACCCCAGCCGCTGGCTTCCAGGCCTAACGCTGCGGCAGTCAGGCCATTCATATCCCCTTATGGGGTAACATCTTCGGTAACGCAATCGGCATTCACATGGTGTTTTCGTCACGACTGAAGCCCCGCCGCAGAGCCGTTTCTCCCGTTCGGGCGTTGTTGCCTCTATCGCGAGACCTACAAACAGGCCCGAATTCCCAATACAGGAGGTCATATTTGGACCCGGAACGGCCCGGACCGGCGAGCACCGATCCCAGCCCTGCCAGACTGGCCGGCGAGTCGACCGCGTCTCCCCGACGCCTGCCGATCATGATGGTCCGGAAATCTACCGACGACCTCGCCGCATCGCTGCGGTGTGGATCCAGTGCCAGGCCAGTGCTATTCGGCTTCATGATGATCTCGAACCTGGCCGGCGTTGCTTTGGTTCTGGTCCTGGTCATCGTGGCGATCCCGACCCCAGACATGTTCGCACCAGAGGTTCTGTGGATCACCGAGGGGGTCCTGCCCGTCTACGTTGTCATGGCAATGACCTTCGGCTGGGTGTGGCTCATCAAGCGGGTCCTCGCCGGATTGCGATGGGAGAACGACAATCAGCCGTTGACGGCAAAGGACCAACGCAACGCTTTCCTCGCCCCCTGGCGCCTAGCCCTGGTTCCCGTGGTCTCGTGGACGATCGGTTCGGCACTGTTCGCCGTCCTTTACGGACGCGTCAGTTACGAGTACGTCCCCAAGATCATTCTCGGCACCAGCCTAAGTGGCATCGCACTGTCGGCTACCTGTTACTTCTTCGCCGAGCTGATGCTGCGGCCGGCGGCCACCATCGCGCTTGGCGGCGGGCAGCCCACACGGCGTCTTGCCCCCAGCGTGATGGGACGCGCCACGACGTCGTGGGTGTTGGGCTCGGGTGTTCCACTGGTGGGGATCATCCTCGCTGTCGCGTTCGCGATGTCGCAACAACACCTGACCAGGAACGATCTTGGGCTCGTGCTGTTGTTGCTGGCGCCGGCCGCGCTCGTCTCGGGCGTGCTGTGCAACATGATCGCGGCCTGGCTGACTGCGACGTCAGTGCGCGATCTACATTCAGCCCTCAAGCGTGTGGAATCTGGTGACCTTGATTGTCAGCTCGATGTCTTCGACGGGACCGAGCTCGGCGAACTGCAGCGCGGCTTCAACGCAATGGTTGAGGGGCTGCGCCAGCGTGAACGGATCCGGGACCTGTTCGGCCGTCATGTCGGGCGTGACGTCGCCGCTGCCGCCGAGGACCAGAGTTTCGAACTTGGCGGCGAAGAGCGCTGCGTCGCGGTTCTTTTCGTGGACATCATCGGATCTACCCGTTTGGTGACCGCCCGCCCTCCCGCCGAGGTTGTGCGGCTATTCAATCAAATGTTTGCCGTCATCATCGACGAGGTGAGCCGACGCAACGGACTGATCAACGAGTTCCAGGGCGACGGAACTCTGGCTATCTTCGGCGCCCCGATCCGGGCGGTTTACCAGAAACCGACGCGCTGGGCGCCGCCCGCGCGATCGCTCATCGACTCGCCAACGAGGTACCCGAGTGCCAGGCCGCGATTGGAGTGGCCGCGGGAGCTGTCCTGGCGGGCAATGTAGGAGCATTCGAACGGTTCGAATACACCGTCATCGGTGAACCGGTCAACATCGCGGCGCGATTGTGCGAACTGGCGAAATCGGATCCACACCGCGTCCTGAGTTCGGCTGAGACAGTGCAGGCGAGCGCCCCCGACGAGAGCCAGCACTGGACATTGGGCGGGCACACGGTGCTGCGGGGCCTCGACCGGCTTACGCAACTGGCCAGCCCCAACGACTGCCCACCGGCCCCCGTGACACACATGTGGTCGAGTCGTTGCCGGCGCAGATCCGCACATCCGGATTTCCGTCCAACATGGTTCGGTGATCGGACTGGGAGCAGCCGCGGTTCCCCACTGAGATCATGCGCACGCTACTTGTGCCGCATGCGGGTCCAGCAGGGTCATGTCGGCCAACCAAACCCGTGAGTTGCGGTTGGCATCAAGTGCGGCAGCTCCAAAATCCGCGAGACACATGCCCTGCGGGCAACCGAGATGGCCGTGCCCCAGACCTCGCCGGCCCTCGCCACGCCCCATCGCGCGCATCAACCAGCCCACCGTGCGTCGGATCACCAGAGCTGACTTCTATTTCATTGTCCCGCTTAGCGTTCCGGCGCTACCTCGAGGGACCCAACTCAACCTGCGCGGTGAACTAATAGTGCTGTGGCTAAACGTGTTTCGACAATTCTCAGGATTATCGATACAAGTCCGCCAAGGCTGGCGCATCAGCGGCCGGCGAAGATCGGCCACATTTTGTTGCGCCACAGCAGAGGGTGAGCAGTCATCACCTTTACAAATGCCCCACTCATACCTTACCGAAAGGTACTGTCCACCTCCTTTACAGCCACGCGTTTGAGCCGTCGAAATGCCCTCTCTGTCAGGACGTCTCACCGAACAGTCGATTTCGGAAGGCCCAGCAACCATTTGCTACGCTCGGCCGCAAATGCGGATTTGCCTTCCCAGCGGCCAGCAGCCCTAGCCGCGGCTGTTCGCGACCAGGGGCAGCCTCAAGGCCTCAAAGCTGTCAGGTATTGACGATCGGAGGACCAGTGGTTCCTAGGGATGCGCGCCCGGTGGGCGCGGTGTCGTTGAGTGCTCTGTTGTTGGCGAGGCAGGGCAAGCTGGCCTCGCCGCCTGCTTGGGCAGATCCGTTGTCGTCAGCTTTGGCGGAACCGCGCACCCAGGGCAACGCACCCGCCCCGGACCGAGGAGCTAGGATTTCAGGAGCCCCCTCGTGACGGCGTCTGTATGGATGGCTTCGCCGCCGGAAGTGCATTCGGCCTTGCTGAGCGCGGGCCCGGGCCCCGGCCCACTGTATGAGGCCGCAACGGCATGGACGGCACTTTCTGCCGAACACGCCTCGGTGGCAGAGGAGCTCACCACCTTGCTGGGTGGAGCGGCCGCTACGTGGGAGGGGCCGAGCGCGCAGAGCTATGTCGATGCGCACGCGCCGTACCTAGCCTGGCTGACCACCACCAGCGCCGGCTACGCGGCGACGGCGGCCGAGCACGAGGTGGCGGCCGGGGCCTACACCAGCGCGCTGGCAACGATGCCGACACTGGCGGAGCTAGCCGTCAACCACACCACCCACACGGCGCTGGTCGCGACCAATTCTTTGGGCTCAACACCATCCCCATCACGCTCAACGAAGCCGACTACGCACGGATGTGGATCCAAGCGGCCACCACCATGAGCGCCTATCAAGTCGTCTCGGGCACGACACTGGCCTCGATGCCCCACACCACACCAGCCCCGCCGGTACTCAAGGCCGAAATCGGTACCCTCGCCGGCGCCTTCTCGGACGCCCTCGTCCCAGCACCGCTATTCCTATGGGAAACCATCCTGGCGATTATTGCGTTTATCGCGAAACTTGCCGAGTTCATATATCTTTTCGTATCGGAACTGATTGCCCTCCTGATAGCGGGAGAGCTGTTGCAGGCTCTCATGTTCGTGATTTGGACGGTGGCATTTGTCGTTTGGGCCCTGGCGACAGTCGTCATCGAGAACATCATCCCGATCATGATCGCGCTGCTCGCGGCGGCGATCGCTCCAGTGCCGCTGGCTTTGGCCGTGGCGGCTAGTTCTCCGTTCGCAGTTGCAACGGCATGCGCGTTGACCGGTACCGAGCGGGGTTTGTCGGCTGCCTTCGATATCGATATTGCCCAGAATCTTCCGTTTCTGCTCAGCCTTTACGCACAGCCTGCGAGCGTGGGCGTGCCGCCCGCCGACGCCGGACTAGCGACTGCGAGCGCCAAGCCTGTGGCCGCACACACCGGAGCAAAGCCGCTGTGGGACAGTTCTTCTGCGGTAGCGTCGGCCGGCGATGGGCCGCCAAGCGTAGCGCCGGAAGCCAGGCTGGTGGCGGCCAGCACGCTCGCTCATCCAAACACAACGGCTACGGCGGTAGCTTGCCAGCAAGATTCAACAGCACCGGGCTTTGCCGGAACCCTGTCCGCGAAGTCACACGCTTCCCCCGCGGGGGTAACGGTGCTAGAGAGCAACGATTTCAACGACAGCCCGCGATTGCCAATGTTGCCGAACAGTTGGGACACCGACTGGACCAACGCGACAAGCGGTGAGCCGGTACCCGCCTGACCGATACCTGCCACTCAGACACCCTCGCGGCGCAGATGAGGAGCACATCATCTGAGAAGCACCACGGCTCAAAGGAACTCGACTTCTTTTGGTCCTTGTTCTGCAGGGCGTTGGGACATAGCACTTCTGGTGTACGGCAGGTAGCAGCGGAGTCCAGCGACGTGGTCAACGACGCCGGATTGGCGAAGCTTGGCTACATCGTGCAGGTTTGGCCAGCTCTTGGTGCCGGAACGTAGCGCAGCTGGCGGGGCGTGCGGCCCAGAAGTACCCCAGCGGCGTCGGGCCGGCCGACGTCCCGACTTTCCCTCGACGATTCAAAGACCGACGGCGTCCGCCTCGCGCTCGGCATCGCCGAGCATGCCTGCCCCGCCACGGGGGAACCACCGCCAGCCCGCCAGAAACACGAAGCCTAGTGATGCCGTGGCGATGAAGAACGCCACGCGTATGCCTTCGATGAAGTCTTCCTCCGCGATCGCCACGGGATCGCGGTGCACGATTTCCCGCCGCGGCACGATCCCACCGACGTGGGCGCGCGGGTTGGCACTGTCGATGATGACTTCGGCAATGGTGTGTCGCTGGACCGGATCGGGCACCGCAGGTTCCAGGTGAGGTTCGAGCGTGGCCGACAGCCAGGCGGCCAATACCGATCCCAACACGGCGAAGCCGATCGTCGAGCCGATCGCCCGCTGTGCACTCATGATGCCCGACGCCATGCCAGCGCGTTCCGGGGGAACCGCGGTCATGGCGACGGTGGTGATCGGTGTCAGACACAGCGCCACGCCGGTGCCACAAAATCCAAGGCCGACCAGTACCAGGGCCCAGCTCCGGTGCTCGCTGGCGATCAGCGTAAGCAGCCCCAGCATCAACAGACCGAGCCCGATGTGGATGAGCACGCGCGCGCCGACCCGCGCAACCAGGCTTCCCACCAGTGGCGAAACGACGGCGACGCCGGCGCTGAACGGGAGGATCATCAGGCCGGTCGCCCCCGGGGTGTAGCCCCAGGGCTCCGGCGTTGTTGATTAGCAGGCTTGTGAGCTGGGTTGATGATCTTTGGTGCCGCGCTATTGGGGCCGGAGTGTAGGCACGGACTATCTGGAGAACGATCGAGTTGGTTACTGTTCGTCGTTGGTCTGGAGTTGCCCGTGCCTACCGTTTCAGTATTGCCTGTGTCGTCGGTTCCAGAGGTGTTCGACCGCTGGAGTCCTGGTGAGCGCAGCGAGCTCATCGGATCGGAGTTTCTCGATGTGTTGGCCTCGGTGCCAGACCCGAGGGACCCACGCGGTCGGAGGTATTCGCTGATGGCTTTGTTGGCGATCGCGGTTCTGGCCACTGCCGCGGGGATGCGCGGCTATGCTGGTTTTGCCACATGGGCGGCCACCGCTCCCGATGATGTGTTGGCCCAATTAGGGGTCCGGTTCCGGCGGCCCAGTGAGAAGACCTTCCGCGCTGTTTTGTCTCGGCTAGACCCCGCCGACCTCAACGCCAGGATGGGCAGTTACTTCACTGCACACGTGGCCAGCAGCGACCCCAGTGGATTGGTGCCGATCGCGTTGGACGGCAAGATGCTGCGTGGTGCTTTACGCGCCAAAGCGACAGCCACGCATCTCGTGTCGGTGTTCGCCCACCGTGCCCGATTGGTGCTCGGTCAACTCGCTGTCGCCGAGAAAAGCAATGAAATTCCCTGCGTACGTGCCCTGCTCACGCTGCTGCCGGGTAGCTTGCGGTGGCTGGTCACCGTGGATGCGATGCATACCCAGGTCGTCACCGCGAAGTTGATCTGCGCCACCTTGAAGTCGCACTACCTGATGATCGTCAAGTCCAACCAAGCCAAAATACTTGCGCGTATCACCGCGCTGCCCTGGGCCGAGGTGCCCGCAGCCGCTACCGACGACTCCCGCGGCCACGGCCGTGTCGAGACCCGCACCCTGCAAATCATCACCGCTGCACGAGGAATCGGCTTCCCCTACGCAAAACAAATCATCCGGATCACTCGTGAACGCTTGATCACCGCCACCGACCAGCGCAGCGTGGAGGTGGTCTATGCCATCTGCAGCCTGCCGTTCGAGCACGCCCGCCCTACCGCGATCATGACCTGGATGCGTCAACACTGGGGAATCGAGAACAGCCTGCACTGGATACGCGACGTCACCTTCGACGAAGACCGTCAAAGGGCACATACCGGAAACGGCGCACAGGTCCTAGCAACGCTACGCAACACCGCGATCAATCTGCACCGCCTCAACGGCGCCGACAACATCGCCGAAGCCTGCCGGATCACCGCTTTGACCGCCAACCGCCGCCTACACCTCCTCAATCCACAATTCCCCAGCTCACAAGCCTGCTAATCAACAACGCCGGAGCCCTGGGGTTGGGAAATGCGGCGCTCACCAGTGCCAGTGAAGTGACGCTGACCGTTGCCGCACCGAAACCCTGAACCCCCCGCGCAGCGGTGAGCATCGCGATCGAGGGCGCCAAACCGCAGGCGATCGATCCCAGCGTGAACAAGACGATACCCATCAGGTACCAGCGACGGCGGCCGTAGCGGTCGGCAAGCGTGGCGGCCGACATGATGAAGACCGCCATGCCGAGGCTGTATGCCGCCACCACCCATTGCAGGCCGTCCTCCCCCACCCCAAAGGTATTTTGGATGTCCGGTAGCGCCACATTCACGATGAACGCGTCAAGGAAGATCATGAATAGGCCAAGCCCGGTGGCAAAGATGGTGAGGAGCTGAGTGCGGTTCATACCGGCCCCGTTCATCAGGCATTGGGAGCGCGTCCCGATTGCGTGAATTTCGGCAACGATCTGCGGTGAACTGTAAGCTTCGATAACCGTCGGTGTCCGCGAATTTGTAACTTGGCGTGAATAAATATGTGCCGGCAGCTTCCTTATGCCCGATTGCGGCGAGAAATCATTCACCATGGTCCCGGCCGGGCTCCCCAAACCCACCCGTAGCGTGCGCCCAGGGCGCGGCTTGGCCAGCGCGGCGTCCGGGCCGACAACGCCGAAAACGCCTCAGCGACAGCGGTATGCGATACCGGAAGCCCGACCAGTCCGCCGGGAAACAGCCGGCAGAAACGCGCAGGCGCCGATCATCTTCCCGGGGCCGCCGCGGGGCGTTACCGTGGCTTAACTCGTCAAGTCACGGATGGAGGCTATCGATGAGCGATGCCCGGGTGCCTCGGTTTCCGGATGCGTTGTCCACACCAAGTCTCAATCGCGGCGTCGGCTTTACCCACGAGCAACGTCGAGCACTGGGCCTGACCGGCCGACTGCCCGCCGCCGTGCTCACCCTGGACCAACAGTCCGAACGCGTATGGCATCAGCTGCAAAGCCTGGCCACTGACCTGGGCCGCAATCTGCTCCTGGAGCAGCTGCACTATCGCCACGAACTGCTGTACTACAAAGTGCTGACCGAGCACCTGGTCGAGCTCTTGCCGGTGGTGTACACGCCCACCGTCGGAGAGGCCATCCAACGCTTCTCGGATGAATACCGTGGTCAACGGGGATTGTTTCTGAGCATCGATGAGCCCGATGAGATCGCTGCTGCCTTCGAAACGTTCGGTCTGGGTCCCGACGACGTCGACCTGATCGTCTGCACCGACGCCGAAGCCATCCTTGGCATCGGAGACTGGGGCGTCGGGGGCATCCAGATCGCGGTGGGCAAGTTGGCCCTGTACACCGCGGGCGGCGGCATCGACCCTCGCCGCAGTCTGGCGGTGTCACTCGATGTCGGTACCGACAACGAACAGCTGTTGCAGGACCCGTTCTATCTGGGTAATCGCCATGCCCGGCGCCGCGGCGAGGAATACGACCAGTTCATCAAGCGCTACATCGAGATCGCCCACCGGCTGTTCCCCCGCGCGATGCTGCACTTCGAGGACTTCGGGCCGACCAACGCGCGGATGATCCTGCGGACATACGGTGCGGACTACTGCGTGTTCAACGATGACGTACAGGGCACCGGCGCGGTGGTGGTGGCGGCCATTGACGGCGGATCCCATGTCACCGGAGTCCCGGTGCGCGACAACACGGTGATTGTCTTCGGCGCCGGTACCGCCGGGGTTGGAGTCGCCGACCAGATCCGTGACGCGATGGTCGCCGATGGCGCCACCGTCGAGCAGGCAACGTCGCAGATCTGGGCCGTCGATAAACAAGGCCTGTTGTTCGACGACATGGCTGACCTGCGCGAGTTCCAGGTGCCCTACGCCAAGAACCGGGCCCGGCTAGGCGTCGGCGCCTCGGATCGGGTGGGCCTGGTCGACGCGATCAAGCTCACCGCACCGACCGTCCTGCTCGGATCCTCGACCGTCTCCGGCGCATTCAACCAAGAGGTGGTCGAGGCGATGATGCAATCGTGCGATCGCCCGATGATCTTTCCGCTGTCCAATCCGACCTCGCGGATGGAGGCCATGCCCGCCGACGTGCTGGCGTGGTCGGGAGGAAAGGCGTTGGTTACCACCGGCACCCCGGTCGCACCCGTCGAATACCACGACATCGCCTACACGATCGGCCAGGCCAACAACGTGCTGGTGTTCCCCGGCATAGGGCTGGGCGTGATCGTGGCCGGGGCCCGGTTGTTGACCCAGGGCATGCTGCGAGCGGCAGCGAAAGCCCTTGCGCACCAGGCGAGTCCGACAACGACCGGGGATTCCCTGCTGCCGGGTGTCCAGGACCTGCGGGGGATTTCGAGAACGGTCGCGGCGGCCGTGTACCAAGCAGCCGTCGCAGACAACGTGGCCACCAGAAACCATGCTGACGTAGGTCAGGCCATTCGCGAAACCATGTGGCTGCCCGAATACGACTAGTGTCGGCGATCGCACTACCGCTCCAGACCCGCCCCGCAGCCGTGAACCGGCACGAGCCAGCAGCCAAGCCCACTCGACGCGCATGCCGGACCCTGCCGTCCGAACAGGCGGAATACCCGCATGCTTTATAGTAGAGCCATGCAACAGGCCGCACAGCTGAGCTTTGTCCTCACGCGCTGCCCCGCCGTGGACTGTTGTTGTTGCTGTTGATTCCTGACGCGTTCTGACCGTCCAGTAATCGTCGCCTCTGTCGTCTCATGGATTGTGACGCAAGCTGACCAAAGTCTTCAGGAAGACCAACCCCGCTATGACTGTGTTATCCGTACCCAACCGCAAAGCCCGGGCGAACCGGACACCGCGCTACCACCATCTGATCAGCCCGGCCGCCGCGCGAGTGGCGGTAAAGCCGGGCAACGGCGCTGTCCGGCAGGACATCTCAGCGTTTCCCGCCGTTAACCCGCGCACTTGTACCGGCCCGGACGTCGGCGAACTCGACCAGCCCACCACCGCTTCCGGCTCC
Source organism: Mycobacterium ulcerans subsp. shinshuense (assembly GCF_002355775.1). Classification (NCBI taxonomy): domain Bacteria; kingdom Bacillati; phylum Actinomycetota; class Actinomycetes; order Mycobacteriales; family Mycobacteriaceae; genus Mycobacterium; species Mycobacterium ulcerans. The sequence goes on from NZ_AP017624.1 coordinate 3,951,332, forward strand.
GCTTTCTCGGACCAACCACGGGCGCCAATCCCCCTGAGCCTCAGCGGCACTGGCCGCGTCGGGCGCCCCGGTACCGAGGCGGCCGCCGGCGCCACGCACCGACTCCCAGTTTGGCCAACGACTCCTGCTCCCACCACAACCGAGTTCGACCGCATCCGGGTGGCCGCCGCGGGCGGCGCCGACACCGATGGAGACTGCCAATGACCATCGCAGAAAACATCGCCCAGCTGATTGGGGGTACGCCGCTGGTCCGGCTGCGGCGGGTCACCGACGGCGCAGCGGCCGATGCCGTCGCCAAACTGGAATCGTTCAATCCAGCCGGAAGCATCAAAGACCGCATCGGGGTCGCGATGATCGATGCGGCCGAGAAAGCCGGTCTGATCAAACCCGACACCATCATCCTCGAACCGACCAGCGGCAACACCGGCATCGCGCTGGCCATGGTGTCCGCCGCACGCGGCTACAAGTGCGTGCTGACGATGCCGGACACGATGAGCATCGAGCGGCGCATGCTGTTGCGCGCCTACGGCGCCGAGCTCGTCCTCACCCCCGGCGCGGAGGGCATGGCGGGCGCCATCGCCAAAGCCGAGGAGCTGGCCAAGACCGACGACCGATACTTCATCCCCCAGCAATTCGAAAATCCGGCGAATCCGGCGGTCCACGCCGTCACGACCGCAGAAGAAGTGTGGCGCGACACCGACGGCAAGGTCGACATCTTCGTATCCGGAGTCGGGACGGGCGGCACAATCACCGGAGTTGCCCAGGTCATCAAGCAGCGCAGGCCTTCGGCCCAGTTTGTTGCCGTGGAACCGGCGGCGTCCCCGGTGCTGTCCGGTGGACAGAAGGGACCGCACCCGATCCAGGGCATCGGTGCGGGATTCGTGCCCCCGGTGCTCGACCTCGCCCTGGTCGACGAGGTGATAACCGTCGGCAACGACGATGCCCTCGAGCTGGCCCGACGGATGGCAACCGAAGAAGGACTGCTGGTCGGCATCTCGTCGGGCGCGGCCGTGTGGGCGGCGCGCGAGCTAGCCCACCGGCCGGAGAACGCCGGGAAACTCATCGTCGTCGTCCTACCCGACTTTGGCGAGCGATATCTGAGCACGGTGTTGTTCGCGGATCTGAGCGAGTGACCATGCTGACCCAGATACGACGCGACATCCAGGCCGCCAGACAGCGTGATCCGGCCCGGCCCACCACGCTGGAGGTCATCTTCTGCTACCCGGGCGTGCACGCGGTGTGGGGACACCGGATCAGCCACTGGTTGTGGCGTCGTAACGCCCGTCTGGTGGCGCGCGCGCTGGGCGAGATCAATCGCATCCTGACCGGTGTAGATATCCACCCCGGGGCCGTACTCGGTGGCGGGCTGTTCATCGATCACGCGACCGGGGTTGTCATCGGTGAGACCGCAGAGGTGGGCGACGACGTCACGCTGTACCACGGTGTCACCCTCGGCGGCACCGGCACCGACGTCGGCAAACGCCATCCCACTCTCGGCGACCGGGTGATCATCGGCGCGGGCGCCAAGATCCTGGGCCCGATCAAGATCGGCGACGACAGCCGCGTCGGCGCCAACTCCGTCGTCGTCAAAGAAGTCCCGTCGAGTGCGGTGGTGGTGGGGGTGCCCGGACAGGTCATCAGCCGCCAGGGGCCGTCTGGAGACGACGACTCGCTACTACCCGATCTGGTGGGGGTCAGCCTGCAGTCGCTGCTGACCAGGGTGGCCAGGTTGGAGGCGCAGGTCGACGACCGCCCGCCCAACGCGCGGGTGATCCGGCCGCCGGAGGCCGGGGTGTGGCACGGCGAAGACTTCTCGATCTGAGGATTGGCCGATGAGCACCACTTTGATAGCCGCCTCCGCGATCGTCGCGGCCCTGACCGGGGCATCGGCGATCGGGCTGACGGTCAATCGCCGCGCGGGAGTGTTGCGTGAAACCGGCCCCTCGACCGACCGCGCGCACCAGGACACCTCGGATCTTGGCCTATCTGAAACCGGGCCCACCGTCATGCACTTCAGCGCCAATTGGTGTGGCCCCTGCGCCGCGGTGCGCCGCGTGGTCGATCAGGTATGCGAGGAGCTACCCGATGTGGCACACGTGGAGGTCGACATCGACGCGAATCCGGTCGCGGCGAAACGGCTGTCTGTGCTCTCCTTACCCACTACCTTCATCTTCGACACCGACGGGCGGCAGCGATACCGCACCGCGGGTGTCCCGAAGGTAGCTGACCTGCGGGCAACGCTGATCCCCTTGCTCACCTAACCGCCACCGCCGGACAGGAGCGGCCAGATGCCCAGCCATCCAAGTCAAGTGGATGTACGAGGCCCGCGATTTGCCGCGTGGATCACCACGATGGTCCTGATCCTCACCCTGGTCGTCTCCATCTCCAGCACCCGGGCCGCAGCGGTGATCCTGGGCGTCCAGACCATGGTCTTCGCCGTCACCGCGCTGCGGGGTCCACGCCGCAGCCCCTATGGATTCCTGTTCGCCAAACTCGCCGCTGCGCGACTTGGACCGGCGCGGGAACTCGAGCCGGTGCCGCCACTGCGGTTCGCCCAATTGGTCGGACTGATTTTCGCCGCCGCCGGCGTCGTCGGCTTTGCCCTCGGGGTACCGCTGTGGGGCGTCGTCGCGACCTCGTTGGCGTTGTTCGCGGCCTTCCTCAACGCGGCATTCGGTATCTGCCTGGGCTGTCAGCTCTACCCACTGGTCGCCCGCCTTCACCGGGCACCCATTGCCTGAGCGGTGATTATCGCAGCGGGTTAACGGGTAGCGGCGATGTCCGCGGAATGCCGGTCAATCGATCAAGCGACCCGTCTAACTATCTTGGCTCCCCCGGGAGGACTCGAACCTCCAACCCTTCGGTTAACAGCCGAATGCTCTGCCAATTGAGCTACAGGGGACTAACCGGTCCATGCGAACGGTGGTGCAGATCGCGGGACGACTCTAGCGTACTGGTAGACCTGCGCCCAACTATCAGAGGGACCAGATACCCACCCGATCGTCGTTTTTTCGGCGCCGCGCACCCGGCTGGAGGGATCGGGCGAGCGCACCGCCGTGCCCGTGAGGCAGGATAGAAGCAACCGCACCATTAGTCGGAGGGACCGCATTGATCGGGTATGTCGCCCTGCTGGGACTGGGTTACGTGTTGGGCGCGAAGGCCGGGCGCCGCCGTTACGAGCAGATCGCCGGCACCTATCGCGCGCTTACCGGCAGCCCCGCCGCCAAAACGGTGATCGACGCCGGACGCCGCAAGATCGCCAACCGCGTCTCCCCCGATTCCGGGTTCGTCACGTTGACCGAGATCGACACGCAGACGGTCGTCGTTGAACGCCAACCCAAGGCCGCACCCTGACCTGACGCCCCGTCTCACGCGGTGAGGTCATCGCCGCTGGCCTGTTCCAACAGGCTGCGTCGATAGGCCTCCATAGCGACCAGGTCGCCAAACAGCGCGTGATACTCGTCGCCTTGTTCAATCGGTGACATCCGCTGGAGCTTGGATTTCACCTCGGCGATCTGCCGGCCCATCCAGACCTCCTGCAGCCGGGCCAGGACACCACCGATGTAGCGGGGCAGTTTCTCCTCATCAACCTGGATCGTCTCTACCGTCAATTCACTGATCAGCCCTGAGGTCAACGGTGAAGTGGTCTGTTGGCGCACCATGTCCATCCATTGCGCCCCGGTGACCCCGGTCGCCGTGCCGCCCGCCGCGTCAATGGCTGCTCGCACCGCGGCGTACCCGGGGTGGGTGAAACTCTCGACGGTCAGGGTGTCGAAGACCGGCCCGGCCAGCGCCGGGTACTGCAGCGCCGATTTGAGCGCCTCACGCTGCGGCCACAGCGTCGGATCACGCGGGTCGGGGCGAGCGGCGGCCGGCTCGGCAGAGCCCGTGTCAGTGGACTCGTGAGCGACGCGACGAGGTGTCTTGGTCGCGGCACCACCCCGGTTCGGTCTGGTGGCGTTCTTCGCTTCGCCACGCACCCGGTCGATGACTTGAGCCACATCGTCCCAACCGACCCAACCGGCCAACTGCCGGGCGTACTCGTCGCGCAGCGTGGGGTCTTTGATCTGACCCACCATCGGTACGCAGCGGCGTAACGCGCCCACCCGGCCCTCGGCGCTCTCCAGGTCCGACTCGGCGAGGGCGGTGCGGATCGCGAACTCGAACAACGGGGTCCGTCGGGCCACCAAGTCACGCAGGGCGGTATCGCCCGAGGCCAACCGCAGGTCACAAGGGTCCATCCCGTCCGGGGCGACCGCGACAAAGGACTGACCGGCCAAATTCTGTTCACCGTCGAAGGCCTTGAGCGCGGCGGCACGGCCCGCTTCGTCACCGTCGAAGACATAGATCAGCTCGCCCCGAAAGAAGCTGTCGTCCATCATCAGCCGGCGCAGCATCGCCAAGTGCTCGTCGCCGAACGCGGTGCCGCAGGATGCCACAGCCGTGGTGACACCGGCCAGATGCATGGCCATCACGTCGGTGTAGCCCTCGACCACCACGGCCTGATGCCCCCTGGCGATATCGCGCTTGGCCAGGTCGATTCCGAACAGCACCGAGGACTTCTTGTACAACAGCGTCTCGGGGGTGTTGACGTACTTGGCGTCCATCGGGTCGTCATCGAACAACCTCCGCGCCCCGAACCCGATCACCTCACCGGCCGAGGAGCGGATGGGCCACAGCAGGCGCCGGTGAAACCGGTCGATCGGGCCACGTCGCCCCTGCCGGGACAACCCGGCCGCCTCCAGTTCCTTGAACTCAAAGCCCTTGCGCTGCAAATGCTTTGTCAAAGAGTCCCACCCCGACGGCGCAAAGCCGCAGCCGAAGTGGTGGGCGGCCGCAGCGTCAAAACTGCGCTCGGTCAGGTACTTACGGGCCAGTGCCGCCTCGGGGGACTCGAGGGCCTCGGCGTAAAACGCCGCGGCGGCCGCATTGGCGGCAATCAGCCTGCTGCGGCTGCCGCGATCACGCTGCACACTGGTGGCCGCGCCGGTGTAGCTGATCGTGTGACCGATCCGGTCGGCGAGCAGTTCCACCGCCTCGACGAAGCTGACGTGTTCGATCTTCTGCACGAACGCGTACACGTCGCCGCCCTCACCGCAGCCGAAGCAATGGAAGTGGCCGTGATTGGGTCGCACATGAAACGACGGCGACTTTTCGTTGTGAAACGGGCACAGACCCTTGAGTGAGTCGGCGCCGGCGCGTCGGAGCTGGACGTAGTCGCCGACGACATCCTCGATGCGGGCGCCTTCGCGGATGGCGGCGATGTCACGATCAGAAATCCGGGACCGGCCTCCCGAACCGGGACGACCCGCATCTCTAGTACCCGCCGGACCCGACATCGGCTCAGTCTAAAGCGTGCACAGCTACGCCATCAGGCCGCTTACCCGACCCTCCCATCGCCCAGCTGCGCGGCGTCGATACGTTCCAAGCGGCCCTCGGTGTAGGAGGCGATCTGATCGACGACGACCCGCATCCGAGCGCCGTCGTCCCCGGCGGCATTGAATGCCGCGGCAAAGATCGGATCGAGCGTGCGCGGCGCCCCCGCATACAGCAGCTGCGCCACCCGGTGGATTCGTTCGCGTTGCCGGGCCTGAGTCTCGAGATGCCGCGGATCGGACATGATGAACTGCAGCGCCAGTATTTTCAGCACCGCGACCTCGGCTCGCACCAACTCGGGCACGTGCAGATCCGCCTGGTAACGCACCAGCGGCCCCGGCCCGGCCGCGGCCCGGGTAGTCGCGATCGCGGCGGACGCGAACCGGCCCACCAGCTCGCTGGTCAACTGCTTCAGCGCGACCGAGGCCGCTAACGTCGCGTCGTACTTGCCTACCGCCGCGACGACGGGAAGCCCCGACAGCCGACCGGCAGCCTCCATCAATTCGTCGGCACTGACCCGCGAGAATTCGCTCTCCCCCAGCTTGGCCAGCGCCGCCGCCTCGTCATGGTCGGCAAGCACCCGCAGATCGATGCGTTCGGAGACGACACCGTCCTCGACGTCGTGCACCGAATAGGCGACATCATCGGCCCAGTCCATCACCTGGGCTTCCAGGCACGGCCGGCGCTGCGGTGCCCCCTGCCGAACCCAAAGCGCTGGTTGCAGATCTTGGTCGTAGAAACCGAACTTGCGCCGCGCGCGGCCACGTGGCCAGGGATATTTGGTGACCGCGTCCAGTGCTGCCCGGGTCAGGTTCAAACCCACGCTAAGGCCGTGTTCATCAAGAACTTTCGGCTCGAGGCTGGTCAGAATGCGGAAGTTTTGCGCGTTTCCCTCAAAGCCACCGCATCCGGTGGCGACTTCGTCCAGCGCCCGTTCACCGTTGTGCCCGTAGGGCGGGTGCCCGATGTCGTGGGCCAGACCCGCCAATTCGACCAGGTCCAAGTCGCAGCCCAGGCCGATCGCCATGCCCCGCCCGATCTGGGCCACTTCCAGTGAGTGGGTCAACCGGGTGCGGGGCGTATCGCCTTCGCGCGGTCCGACGACCTGGGTCTTGTCGGCAAGCCTGCGCAGCGCAGCACAGTGCAACACTCGAGCGCGGTCGCGGGCGAAGTCGGTGCGATGTTGACCTTCGGTGCCCGGCAGACCCGCGGTCTTGGGCGCTTCGACCACGCGCCTTTGGCGGTCGAAGTCGCCATACGGCTCCTGCTGCTTTGTGCTCACCGCCCCACAGTCTGCCAGGCAGATCGCCGCCGGGACCCACGGCCGGCGCTCGCGCCGACACTGTTTGCCTCCGGCGGCGAATCGCCCGGACATGCAAAGCCTTGCTCCGATGAGACTGTGTGCTCGCCAGGCTAAATTAGGCTATGCGCATCCCCCGCCTACTTGGCGTGATCTTGATGATCTTCACCACCGGGCTGCTGTTGGCGCCGCCTTCCGGCGCCCAACCGCAATTCCGGCTGGCGAGCTATGTCACCGACAACGCTGACGCGCTCACCAGTTCGGGTCGCGCGAAGGGGACAACCGCCGTCAACCAGCTCTACACCGAGCGACATGTGCGGCTCTGGGTGGTCTACGTCGACGATTTCTCCGGGCAGAGCGCCACGAACTGGGCGTAGCGCACCATGCAAACCAGCGAGCTGGGTGACTACGACGCGATACTGGCCGTGGCCACCGTCGCCCGCTCCTACGCGTTCCTGGTGCCGTCCACCGTGGACGGGATTACCTCCAGCCAGGTCGAAAGTCTGCGCCGCAACAAGATCGAGCCCAAACTGCGCGACGGCGACTGGGCCGGCGCTGCCGTCGCCGCGGCGGACGGACTCAACAAATCGCCACGCCCGTCCGGCGGAATACCGCTGCTCGTCGTCCTGAGCGTCCTCGCCGTAGCCGTCGCGATCCTCTGGATTGTGATGCGCTACCGCGCAAGCCGGCGGCGCACCAACGCACTGGCTGCGGCACGGCGGGTCGACCCCACCGATGCCCGGGCTCTCGCCGCGGTGCCGTTGGACGTTCTCGACGAACTGTCCCGGTCAATGGTGGTCGATGTCGACAACGCCGTGCGCACCAGTTCCAATGAGCTCGCCGTGGCGATCGACGAGTTCGGCGAACAACGGACCCCGCCGTTTTCCCAGGCGATACGCAACGCCAAAGCTGCGCTATCCCAAGCGTTTAGCGTGCGTCAGCAGCTTGACGACAGCCCCCCCGAGACACCCGCGCAGCGGCGTGACCTACTAACCCGGGTGATCGTTTCGGCCGCCAACGCCGACCGCGAACTGGAGTCCCAGACCGAAGCCTTCGAAAAGCTGCGTGACTTGGTGATCAACGCACCGGCCCGGCTGGACCTGCTCACCCAGCAATACATCGAACTCACCACCCGCATTGCCCCGACCGAACAGCGACTGGTCGAGCTGCACGACGAGTTCGGGGCCACCGCGCTGAGTTCGATCTCCGCCAATGTCACCTCCGCCCACGAACTGCTGGCTTTCGCCGATAGCAACATCAGCTCGGCACGTGAGTTGTCCGCAAAGGCAGTCAGCGGCCAACAGACGGGTTTGGTGGATGCGGTACGTGCCGCCGAGTCCGCGCTCGGTCAGGCTCGTTCGCTGCTCGACGCGGTGGACAGCGCGGCCGGCGACATCAGACATGCGGTTGCCACCATGCCGTCGGTGCTGGCTGACATTCAGGCGGGCATCCAGCACGCCAACGGGCAATTGCAGAAGTCACCGGCCAACAAATCGGCCTACGCAGCAGAGCTGATCGCGGCCCGCGATGCGGCCGCTCGGGCCGTCGATAACGCTCGCGTCACCGGCGCCGCGGATCCACTGAGTGCATTTGCCCAGCTCACCACGGCAGACGCCGATCTCGATCGACTCCTGGCCACCATCGCCCAGGAGCAGGCAAACGCCGAACACCTCAGACGTTCACTCGAACAGGCACTGTTCACGGCCGAGTCGCGGATACGCGCGGTCGCGGACTACATCGATACCCGTCGCGGCAGTATCGGGCCGGAAGCCAGGACCCGGCTGGCCGAGGCCGGACGTCGACTCGACGCCGCACAGAGCTACCGATCGACCAATCCGACCGAAGCGATCGCCCAGGCCAACGCGGCCTCGACGCTGGCCGCGAACGCGCAGTCGCTGGCCAATTCCGACGTGCAGGCCGCCCAGCGCGCCTACACGCGCCAGGGCGGCAGCAATACCGGCGCAGTCCTTGGCGGCATCATCATCGGCGACCTCCTCAGCGGAGGCATGCGCGGTGGTTTCGGCGGGTGGAGCCCCACCTCGTTCGGCGGCTCCTCGGGCTCATCCGGCGACTCATCCGGCGGCGGCTTCCTGGGCGGCGGCGGGCGGTTCTAGCGCCCACGCCCCCAGCCAACGCAACCGTCTCGACCGTCTCGGCGTGTTGCGGACAACGGGAACAATTAGGCACAGGGAACATCAGGCACAAAAATGTGCACGTCCATGTACGGGCACCGGGTACCCGTACATGGACGTGCACATTTTCGGTAGGGCGGGCGCACCGGCCAGCGGTGCGCCGCCGCGAACCGAAACTTCTCCAGACCTATCAGGCCCAGCTGGAACCGACGGCGCTGTCCGTTTGCGCCATGTTGTTGCCGGCGGCCTGAACCTTCTGGCCGTGCGAGTTGGCCTGCTCGTAAATCACCTGGAAGTTGCGACCCAACTGGGTGATGAACTCCTGGCAAGCCACCGAACCGGCGCCACCCCAGAAGTCGCCGGCGGCCAGCACATCGCGAACGATGGCCTGGTGCTCGGCCTCCAACGAAGCGGCCTGTGCGCGGATGAGGGCGCCGTGGGCGTCGACATCGCCGAACTGGTAGTTAATTGTCATTGAACCTGTTCTCCTTAGCTTGTAAAAGTGTTTGGCTGCAACAGCTTTCGCTGCGGTGGACGTTAGCCGCGGAGGACCTGCTGCGAGGCCTGCTCTTGCTGCTCGTAGTTGTTCGCGTCGCGAACGAGACCGTCACGCACGCCGTGCAGCATGTTGACGATGTTGCGGAAAGCGGTGTTCATCTGACCCATGGTGTCCAGCGAGGTTGCCGAAGCCATACCGCTCCAGCCCGCGCCGGCGATGTTCTGCGAGGACGCCCACATCTTGCGGGCCTCGTCCTCAACCGTCTGGGCGTGCATTTCGAAACGGCCCGCCATGTCCCGCATAGCGTGCGGGTCGGTCATAAAGCGTGTTGCCATCTTGCCTGTCTCCTAATTCTCTCGACTCAGTTACCTAGGATTACTCATGCAGATTGATTGTTGGTATTGCCAACTGCGGGATCCCCAAGCCGCCAATCAATCGTGAAGGAATGACTGTCTTCCCCCTCTCTCTCAACCGGCCGCCGGCGAATTCGGTATCACGCTGCTGGTACGGGGCATCTCGAAATGAGGTTCGGCATTTGCTGCCTCCCACTCCCTCCATTCCGCCCACTCGTCCCACTCGTCGGTACCGGCAGCTGCCGCATCCACGTTTTCTTCGACCACGGCCTCGGCGCCCTCTTCAGGCTCCGGCGCCCAATGGTCGTAGTCATCCGGCGGAACGGCCGTACCCCAGATGAGCGGAACCGACAAGCCGCAGAGCAGCCCCGACTCACCCCGTTTAGCCGCCACAGCATCAGGTGGCAAGGGCGGACCAAGAGGCAATAGCACGCTGTCCCCCAGGGCTCCGGCGTTGTTGATTAGCAGGCTTGTGAGCTGGGGAATTGTGGATTGAGGAGGTGTAGGCGGCGGTTGGCGGTCAAAGCGGTGATCCGGCAGACTTCGGCGATGTTGTCGGCGCCGTTGAGGCGGTGCAGATTGATCGCGGTGTTGCGTAGCGTTGCTAGGACCTGTGCGCCGTTTCCGGTATGTGCCCTTTGACGGTCTTCGTCGAAGGTGACGTCGCGTATCCAGTGCAGGCTGTTCTCGATTCCCCAGTGTTGACGCATCCAGGTCATGATCGCGGTAGGGCGGGCGTGCTCGAACGGCAGGCTGCAGATGGCATAGACCACCTCCACGCTGCGCTGGTCGGTGGCGGTGATCAAGCGTTCACGAGTGATCCGGATGATTTGTTTTGCGTAGGGGAAGCCGATTCCTCGTGCAGCGGTGATGATTTGCAGGGTGCGGGTCTCGACACGGCCGTGGCCGCGGGAGTCGTCGGTAGCGGCTGCGGGCACCTCGGCCCAGGGCAGCGCGGTGATACGCGCAAGTATTTTGGCTTGGTTGGACTTGACGATCATCAGGTAGTGCGACTTCAAGGTGGCGCAGATCAACTTCGCGGTGACGACCTGGGTATGCATCGCATCCACGGTGACCAGCCACCGCAAGCTACCCGGCAGCAGCGTGAGCAGGGCACGTACGCAGGGAATTTCATTGCTTTTCTCGGCGACAGCGAGTTGACCGAGCACCAATCGGGCACGGTGGGCGAACACCGACACGAGATGCGTGGCTGTCGCTTTGGCGCGTAAAGCACCACGCAGCATCTTGCCGTCCAACGCGATCGGCACCAATCCACTGGGGTCGCTGCTGGCCACGTGTGCAGTGAAGTAACTGCCCATCCTGGCGTTGAGGTCGGCGGGGTCTAGCCGAGACAAAACAGCGCGGAAGGTCTTCTCACTGGGCCGCCGGAACCGGACCCCTAATTGGGCCAACACATCATCGGGAGCGGTGGCCGCCCATGTGGCAAAACCAGCATAGCCGCGCATCCCCGCGGCAGTGGCCAGAACCGCGATCGCCAACAAAGCCATCAGCGAATACCTCCGACCGCGTGGGTCCCTCGGGTCTGGCACCGAGGCCAACACATCGAGAAACTCCGATCCGATGAGCTCGCTGCGCCCACCAGGACTCCAGCGGTCGAACACCTCTGGAACCGACGACACAGGCAATACTGAAACGGTAGGCGCGGGCAACTCCAGACCAACGACGAACAGTAACCAACTCGATCGTTCTCCAGATAGCCCGTGCCTACACTCCGGCCCCAATAGCGCGGCACCAAAGATCATCAACCCAGCTCACAAGCCTGCTAATCAACAACGCCGGAGCCCTGATCCATTACCTGCTCGCCGACACCTTCACGATATGCGACCAGTACCACTCGTCGCTGTTGGGCGGGACAATGCCCAATCGGCTGTACTGGATCAGTGGAACCGTCAATCCTGACGGTGACAAAGGCGGCCCTCAAATCGTCGAGCCGACTATTCAGCCGAAGTTGACATTCAGCTGGCGTCTGATGCCAGAGAATCTCAGCGATGCCGGTGTCAGCTGGAAGGTCTACAACAGCAAGTTACTCGGCGGGTTCAACGACACATCGCTGAGCCGCAACGTATATGTGGGCAGCTTCAAGCAGGCGGGAGACCCGCGGTTGGATCTGGCCCGCTACGGCATTGCACCGCGTTATCCCGCCGACTTTGTGCTCGACATCATGAACAACCGGTTGCCGCAGGTGTCGTGGGTCGTCCCCCTGACCGTCGAGTCCGAGCATCCCTCGTTCCCGGTCGCGGTCGGTGCGGTCACCATCGTCAACCTGATCCGGGCCTTGCTGCGAAACCCGGCCGTGTGGGAGAAGACCGCGCTGATCATTGCCTACGACGAACACGGCGGCTTTTTCGACCACGTGACGCCGCCGACGCCGCCGGAGGGTACGCCCGGTGAATGGATCCCCCAACGGTCGACATCAACACGGTCGACGGGTCCGGCGGTATCCGCGGGCCGATTGGGCTGGGCTATCGAGTGCCTTGCTTTGTCATTTCTCCCTACAGCCGCGGCGGGCTGCTGGCTCACGAGCGGTTCGACCACACCTCGCAGCTGCAGCTGATCGGCAAGCGATTCGGGGTGCCGGTTCCCAACCTGACCCCATGGCGGGCCAGCGTGACCGGGGACATGACTTCTGCATTCAATTTCGCTGTCCCGCCCAACCCCTCGCCGCCCAACCTCGACCATCCGGCCAAACAACTGCCGAAGCTGATCAACTGCGTACCGAATGCGGTGTTGGGATTTCTCAACGAAGGGCTTCCGTATCGGGTGCCTTATCCCCAGACGACGCCCACGCAGGAGTCCGGACCGGTGCGTGGCGTCCCCAGCGGCATCTGTTAGTCGCTGGATATTTGCCTATGCCAAAGGAAGCCCACCGCCATCGCAGCCGAGCGGCATGGGGCCCACGCGGCGCTGGTCGAGGCGCAGGTCGAGCCGGCGCCGGCCAGACCGTCGTGAGCCGTTCGCTGTGCAAGTCGCACATCGAGCGGCGTCCGTCTGGGCCCCCAGAAAATTCGATCAATCGGGGCATATGGCCCGCGATATTGGCTTACGATGCGGGTGCTTGGTGGTTTGTATTTCGCCATTGAGAGTTGGGGTCTTGAGATCGGCACTGGAAGGGGACAGCGCAGGGCTCCGGCGTTGTTGATTAGCAGGCTTGTGAGCTGGGGAATTGTGGATTGAGGAGGTCTAGGCGGCGGTTGGCGGTCAAAGCGGTGATCCGGCAGGCTTCGGCGATGTTGTCGGCGCCGTTGAGGCGGTGCAGATTGATCGCGGTGTTGCGTAGCGTTGCTAGGACCTGTGCGCCGTTTCCGGTATGTGCCCTTTGACGGTCTTCGTCGAAGGTGACGTCGCGTATCCAGTGCAGGCTGTTCTCGATTCCCCAGTGTTGACGCATCCAGGTCATGATCGCGGTAGGGCGGGCGTGCTCGAACGGCAGGCTGCAGATGGCATAGACCACCTCCACGCTGCGCTGGTCGGTGGCGGTGATCAAGCGTTCACGAGTGATCCGGATGATTTGTTTTGCGTAGGGGAAGCCGATTCCTCGTGCAGCGGTGATGATTTGCAGGGTGCGGGTCTCGACACGGCCGTGGCCGCGGGAGTCGTCGGTAGCGGCTGCGGGCACCTCGGCCCAGGGCAGCGCGGTGATACGCGCAAGTATTTTGGCTTGGTTGGACTTGACGATCATCAGGTAGTGCGACTTCAAGGTGGCGCAGATCAACTTCGCGGTGACGACCTGGGTATGCATCGCATCCACGGTGACCAGCCACCGCAAGCTACCCGGCAGCAGCGTGAGCAGGGCACGTACGCAGGGAATTTCATTGCTTTTCTCGGCGACAGCGAGTTGACCGAGCACCAATCGGGCACGGTGGGCGAACACCGACACGAGATGCGTGGCTGTCGCTTTGGCGCGTAAAGCACCACGCAGCATCTTGCCGTCCAACGCGATCGGCACCAATCCGCTGGGGTCGCTGCTGGCCACGTGTGCAGTGAAGTAACTGCCCATCCTGGCGTTGAGGTCGGCGGGGTCTAGCCGAGACAAAACAGCGCGGAAGGTCTTCTCACTGGGCCGCCGGAACCGGACCCCTAATTGGGCCAACACATCATCGGGAGCGGTGGCCGCCCATGTGGCAAAACCAGCATAGCCGCGCATCCCCGCGGCAGTGGCCAGAACCGCGATCGCCAACAAAGCCATCAGCGAATACCTCCGACCGCGTGGGTCCCTCGGGTCTGGCACCGAGGCCAACACATCGAGAAACTCCGATCCGATGAGCTCGCTGCGCTCACCAGGACTCCAGCGGTCGAACACCTCTGGAACCGACGACACAGGCAATACTGAAACGGTAGGCACGGGCAACTCCAGACCAACGACGAACAGTAACCAACTCGATCGTTCTCCAGATAGCCCGTGCATACACTCCGGCCCCAATAGCCCGGCACCAAAGATCATCAACCCAGCTCACAAGCCTGCTAATCAACAACGCCGGAGCCCTGACCTGTTCCCGAAGCCGATGTTGTTGTCGCCCAGGTTTCCGAAGCCGATGTTGCCGCCGCCGTTATTCCCGCTGCCGACGTTGACGTCGCCGGTGTTTCCACTGCCCAGGCCGAGGTCGCCGTTGTTGCCACCGAAGAGGTTCAGGGTGCCGAAGTTCCCACTTCCCAGATTGAGGCTGCCGATATTGCCGCTGCCCAGGTTCCCGCTGCCGAAGTTTCCACTGCCGAAGTTGTAGTCGCCGGCATTTCCGCTTCCAGTGTTTCCGGTACCGGTGTTCCCGCCGCCCCAGTTCCCGCTACCCACGTTTTGGTTGCCAACGTTGCCGCTGCCGAGATTGGTGTTACCGAGATTGCCGCTACCCAGGTTAAACGTACCGACGTTGCCGATACCAAGGTTGAAGATCAGGTCGCTGAGCTCCTGCGACACCGCGGCCGGTGCGGCCGCAGCACTACTGCCGAGCGCCTGAACGCCTAGTTGTGCGCTGGCCAGCGGTGTGGTGACCGCCGCGGCCGCGGGCGCCGCGCCGCCGACCAACCCCGACACACCCGGCCCACCCGACAAAACACCCGAGACCATCCCCTGCCACGAACTCAACTGCGCAGCAGCCGCCGAAGCCTCACCGTGATACCCCGCCATCGCCGCCACATCAGCGGCCCACATCTCTTCGTACACGCCCTCAGCCGCCGCAATCGCCGGCGCATTCTGACCAAACAAATTCGACATCACCAACTGCACAAACCCATTGCGATTAGCCGCCACCGCCAACGGATGCACCATCGCCGCACGCGCCGCCTCAAACGCCGAGGCCACCACCTTCGCCGACGCCGACGCCCCCGCGGCCCGCGCCGCCGCCGCCCCCAGCCAACTCGCATACGGCCCCGCCGCAGCCACCATCGCCGAAGCCGCCGCACCCTGCCACGCCTGACCCACACCCGCAAGACCCGAGGTCACCAACGCAAACGACTCCGCCGCCGCCCCCAACTCCGCCGACAACCCATCCCAGGCCGCCGCCGCCGCCAACATCGGCTCAGACCCCGCACCAGAGAACATCCGCACCGAATTAATTTCCGGCGGCAACACCGCGAAATTCATCAGAATCGCCCCTCCTTCAACGGGATATTCTCAACCGCACACCCGAGCGTTACCACGACCGACACGCACCGGCACCCACCGGGCCGCGCGTCAGGTCACGATCCCGGGGTGACAGCCGGCCCGACGTGCCATCGAGGGGCGATGGCAGATAGAACACCCAACCGGGTGCCGAGACTCCCGCCGCGGGTGCGCCGGCAAGCACACCAAACCGGCGACAGCGCCGACCGACCCGACGTCTAGCAGCCCTTCAGACGCGGCGCCAGGTAGTCGGCGACCTTGGCGATCCCGATCCGCTCCTGGGTCATGGCATCACGCTCACGCACGGTGACGGCGTCGTCCTCGAGGGAGTCGAAGTCCACCGTCACACAGAACGGGGTGCCGATCTCGTCTTGGCGCCGGTAGCGTCGCCCAATGGCACCGGCATCGTCGAAATCGATGTTCCAGTACTTGCGCAGCTCGGCGGCCAAATCCCGCGCCTTGGGGCTCAGGTCGGCGTGCCGTGACAACGGCAGCACCGCTGCCTTGACCGGCGCCAGCCTCGGGTCCAGCCGCAGCACGGTTCTCTTGTCGACCCCGCCCTTGGCGTTCGGAGCTTCGTCCTCGGTGTAGGCGTCGATCAGGAATGCCATGAACGAACGGGTCAGCCCCGCTGCCGGCTCGATGACGTAGGGCGTGTAGCGAACGTCTTCGACCTGGTCGTAGAACGACAGTTCGGTACCGGAATGCTTGGAGTGGGTGGACAAGTCGAAGTCGGTCCGGTTGGCGACACCCTCCAGCTCTCCCCATGGATTGCCAACGAAGCCGAACTTGTATTCGATGTCGACAGTGCGGTCGGAGTAGTGCGACAACTTCTCCTTGGGGTGTTCGAATAGCTGCAGGTTCTCGGCATCAATGCCGAGGTCGACGTACCACTGCAATCTGGTGTCGATCCAGTACTGATGCCATTCCTTGGCCGTGGACGGCTCGACGAAGAACTCCATCTCCATCTGTTCGAACTCGCGGGTGCGGAAGATGAAATTGCCCGGGGTGATCTCGTTGCGGAAGCTCTTGCCGATCTGACCGATGCCAAACGGCGGCTTCTTACGCGACGTGGTCAGCACGTTGGCGAAGTTGACGAAGATGCCCTGCGCCGTTTCCGGACGCAAGTAATGCAACCCCTCCTCGGTTTCGATGGGGCCGAGGTAGGTCTTGAGCATCATGTTGAATTCGCGTGGTTCGGTCCACTGGCCGGGCTCGCCGGTTTCGGGATCGCGAATGTCAGCGAGCCCGTTCGGCGGCGGCTGACCGTGTTTTGCCTCGTAGGCCTCGATGAGATGGTCGGCCCGGTATCGCTTGTGGGTGATCAGCGACTCCACCAATGGATCGTGGAAGACCTCAACGTGGCCCGATGCCACCCAGACCTCGCGCGGCAGGATGATCGACGAGTCGAGTCCGACCACGTCGTCGCGGCCGGTAACCACCGACCGCCACCATTGCCGTTTGATGTTCTCCTTGAGTTCGACCCCCAGCGGACCGTAGTCCCACGCAGACTTCGTACCGCCGTAGATCTCGCCGGACGGATAGACCAAGCCTCGCCGTTTTGCCAGGTTCACCACGGTGTCAATGACAGACGCCACGGGGCAACCCACTCCCTTCCCGATTGGGCAAACTCGTGCGCCGGTAAGCCACCGCGCACAAAACCTCAGCCATGGTAGCGATCGGCACGGCGGTCTTTGACATGCATCATCATGCATGTGACAGTGGAAGTCAGCCGCACGCCGCTTCGGCGGCAGTCCGGCCCGGTCCGATTATGTGCTCTCCTCGAGGCGGTGACTCAATACATGGCGACGTCGCCCTCACCTTCGACGGCCGCCCACGACGACTTCGTTTCCCGTCACGAGCACGATGTTGGCGACTTCGCCGAGCATCCCGCGTTTCCCGCACCGCCGCCGCGAGAAATCCTCGAGGGCGCCGGCGAGCTACTGCGCGCTCTGGCCGCACCCGTGCGAATCGCCATCGTGCTGCAGCTGCGTGAAGCCCAGCGCTGCGTTCACGAACTGGTTGATGCATTGGGCGTACCACAGCCACTGGTCAGCCAACATTTGAAGATCCTCAAGGCCGCCGGCGTGGTGACCGGCGAACGGTCCGGCCGCGAGGTGCTCTATCGGCTTGTCGATCAGCACCTGGCGCACATCGTCGTGGATGCGGTCGCCCACGCCGGTGAGGATTCGGCATGACCGGCACAAGCGTGCGTTCAACCCGGCAGCGAGCGGCGATTTCGACATTGCTCGAAACAGTCGATGACTTCCGTTCCGCCCAAGAACTGCACGACGAACTGCGCCGTCGCGGCGAGAACATTGGCCTGACCACCGTCTATCGGACCCTGCAATCGATGGCATCCGCTGGAACGGTCGACACGCTGCGCACCGACACCGGTGAATCGGTCTACCGGCGGTGCTCGCAGCACCATCACCACCATCTGGTGTGCCGCAGCTGCGGGTCCACCATCGAGGTGGCCGACCATGAAGTCGAGACCTGGGCTGCCAACGTGGCCGCCCGGCACGGCTTCTCCGACGTCAGCCACACCATCGAGATCTTCGGCACCTGCTCAGATTGCCGCCGGCCCGGGGCCGCGGCGCTGCGCTAGGAAGTCAGCTTGCCGCGGATCTGGCCCCCACTGTCTAGGACCAGCAGAATCAGGGTTCGCAGCGCGTTGTCGGTCAGGCCGGCGCCGGGGAAGTTGTAGCGCAGCATCACGTCCACGGTCTTCGGGAGCGTCTTCGCCGAACCCTTCCCGGCGTTGCGCTGCACGGCCTTGTCGGCGACCTTCTCAACCGTGGTGACGGCGCCGAAGTTGGTGTCGCGCGCCTGGTTGGCCAGTAGATCGCTGATCTTCTTGGTCAGCGGCAGATCCCAGGCCAATATCTGAGTCAGCGATACCAAATCAAGATCCTCGGCGATGTTGACCACTCGCAGCGAGGCGAACGTACCGTCGTGGCGCACCGTCAGCGCGCCGTCGGGTTCCTCCTCGACGGGGAGAACGTCGCGAAGTATCGATGCCAGCCGATCCTGCAGGGAGGGCACTAGGCGCTCCCGAACCGTCGATTGCGGGAGGCATATTCCTCGCACGCCGCCCACAGGTCGCGCCGGTCGTAGTCGGGCCACAACTTGTCTTGGAAGATGTACTCGGCGTATGCCGATTGCCAGAGCATGAAATTGCTGGAGCGCTGCTCCCCCGAGGTCCGCAGAAAGAGGTCGACGTCGGGGATGTCGGGTCGCTGCATGTGACGGGCGATGGTGGACTCGGTGATCCGCTCCGGGTTCAATCTGCCCGCGGCGACTTCGCGGGCGATGTCTCGAGTAGCTTCGGCGATTTCGGTGCGGCCACCGTAGTTGACGCAATAGTTGATGGTGATGACGTCGTTGTTGTTGGTCATTGCTTCGGCTACCGCCAGTTCGTTGATAACGCTGCGCCACAGCCGCGGCCGCGAACCCGCCCAGCGGATTCGAACACCCATTTGATTGAGGACGTCGCGGCGTCGCCGTACGACGTCGCGATTGAAGCCCATCAGGAAGCGGACTTCCTCGGCGGAGCGCTTCCAGTTCTCGGTGGAAAAGGCGTAGAGGCTTAGCCACTTGATCCCAAGTTCGACCGCACCGCAGGCGATGTCGATCACCACCGCCTCGCCCATCTTGTGCCCCTCGGTGCGGCGCAGCCCACGTTCGGTGGCCCACCGCCCATTGCCGTCCATCACGATGGCGACGTGGTTGGGTAACCGGTCGGCCGGAATCCGTGGCGCGGCCGTTTTGGAGATGTGCTGCGGCGGCCGGCGCGGACCGCCGTCGGGCGACGGCGGCAGCTCCGGGAAAACGACCGGCCAACTCGACGTATCGGGAAAGGTCGGATAGTCGTCCGGCGCCTGAGGCAGCTGTGGGAAGTCGGCGGACTTCAGTCGCCGGGCGCTCTTAGCCACATTCACTATCCTGCCCGATCAACGCAGCGCGACGTTCGGCAACCGATCGGTCAGCCTGGTAGAACCGCTCCACCAGCGGCAACGTCTTGAGCTGGCGTTCCAGATGCCATTGCAGGTGCGCGGCCACCAACCCGCTGACGTAGCTGCGGTGTGATTGCGGCGCCCCCTGGGCGGCCTCCCAGTCGCCGTCATGCAGCGCGGACATCAGGTCCAGCACGCCCAGCGGCGGTGTCGTCGAGCCAGCCGGACGGCAATGCGGGCAGACGCTGCCCCCGGCCGCGATGTGAAAGGCCCGATGTGGACCGGGCGTGGCGCAGCGGGCACATTCGGTCAGCGCCGGCACCCAGCCTGCGATGCCCATGGCACGCAGCAGGTAGGCATCCAACAGCAGATCACGAGGCCGGCTGCCGTCAGCCACCGCCCGCAACGCACCCACCGTCAGGCGGTGCAGGGCCGGGGCGGGCGCACGCTCCTCCCCGGCGAGGCGTTCGGCGGTTTCCAGCATCGCGCAGCCGCAGGTGTACCTGCCGTAGTCGTTGACGATGTCGGCGGCAAAGGCGTCGATGGATACGACCTGGGTGACGATGTCGAGGTTGCGACCGGGGTGCAATTGCGCATCGATGTGCGCGAACGGCTCGAGTCTGGAACCGAATTTGCTGCGGGTACGCCGCACACCTTTGGCCACCGCTCGCACCAGCCCGTGGTCGCGGGTCAACAGGGTGACGATCCGGTCGGCTTCACCGAGCTTGTGCTGGCGCAGCACAACAGCCCGGTCTCGATACAGTCGCATCACAATAGTTTCGCACCCCACCGCGACATCGCCGGTATCCGCGCCGATAGTCTCGTACCCCGTGGTTGGCGCTTCTGGGTTCGCTTCCGGGGCCGTTTCCGGGTCCGGCGGCCCACGCCTGCCTACCCTCACCGACCTGCTCTACCAACTGGCCTCCGGTTCGGTGACCTCCGTTGAGCTGACGCGCAGGTCCCTGCGCGAGATCGAGGTGAGCCAGTCCACCCTGAACGCGTTTCGGGTGGTGCTTACCGAGTCCGCGCTGGCCGATGCCGCGGCCGCGGACCGGCGGCGGGCCGCCGGGGATGACGCGCCGCTGCTGGGCATCCCGATCGCGGTCAAGGACGACGTCGACGTTGCCGGTGTGCCGACCGCGTTCGGCACCCAGGGATACGTCCGGCCAGCCGCCCACGACAGTGAGGTTGTTCGCCGTCTGAAGGCGGCCGGCGCGGTGATCATCGGCAAGACCAATACCTGCGAATTAGGCCAGTGGCCATTCACCAGTGGTCCCGGATTCGGGCACACCCGCAACCCGTGGGCACGGCGGCACACACCGGGCGGCTCATCGGGTGGTAGTGCGGCGGCGGTGGCCGCGGGCCTGGTCACTGCTGCGATCGGCTCTGACGGCGCCGGAAGCATCCGCGTTCCCGCAGCCTGGACCCACTTGGTGGGCATCAAGCCGCAACGCGGTCGCATCTCGACCTGGCCGTGGCCCGAGACGTTCAACGGCATCACGGTCAACGGCGTGCTGGCCAGAACGGTTGCCGACGCCGCCCTGGTACTGGACGCGGCGTCGGGCAACGTCGAGGGTGATCTGCACAAGCCGGCACCTTTGACGGCATCCGACTACGTCGGTATAGCACCCGGGCCATTGAAGATCGCAATGTCAACCCGGTTCCCTTACACGGGTTTTCGAGCAAAGCTGCATCCGGAGATCCTGGCTTCGACGCGGCGAGTGGGCGAACAGCTCCAACTGCTCGGCCACACCGTGGAGCGGGGCAACCCCGACTACGGCCTGCGGCTGTCGTGGGACTTTCTCGCCCGCTCCACCGCAGGTCTGTGGGAATGGGCGGAGTGCCTGGGCAACGGTGTCACGCTGGACCCCCGCACGGTGACCAATATGCGCGCGGGGCACGCGCTTTCGCAGGCCATTTTGCGCAACGCGCGCCACCACGAAGCGGCCGCCCAACGGCGGGTGGGATCGATCTTCGACATCGTCGATGTGGTTTTGGCACCGACGACCGCACAGCCACCGCCGCTGGCCCGCGCGTTCGACGATATGGGCGGGTTGGCCACCGATCGCGCCATCATTGCCGCATGCCCGTTGACCTGGCCGTGGAATCTGCTGGGCTGGCCCTCGATCAACGTGCCCGCGGGGTTCACCGTCGACGGTCTGCCGATCGGGGTTCAGTTGATGGGACCGGCCGAGAGCGAAGGCCTGCTCATCTCGCTGGCCGCCGAGTTGGAAGCGGTCAGCGGCTGGGCGACCAAGCAACCGAAGGTGTGGTGGAACACCGGGACCAGCACTCCCCCAATCCACAGTGTCCGGCCGCCGCGGCGCTAGAAACCAAGTCGGCCCAGCTGTTTGGGATCGCGCTGCCAGTTCTTGGCGACCTTGACGCGCAAGTCGAGGTAGATCTTTGTGCCTAGCAACTTCTCGATCTGACTTCGCGCCGCGGTGCCCACTTCACGCAACCGGGCACCGCCTTTGCCGATGATGATCCCCTTTTGGCTGTCCCGCTCGACATACAGCACGGCGTGGACGTCGATCAGGTCTTCCCGCCCTTCCCGCGGACTGACCTCGTCGATCACCACCGCCAGCGAATGCGGCAATTCGTCGTGCACGCCCTCGAGAGCCGCCTCACGAATCAGCTCGGCCATCAAAACCTCTTCGGGCTCATCGGTCAGCTCGCCGTCGGGGTAGTAGGCCGGCCCCTGCGGCAATGTGCGGGCAAGCACGTCGATCAACACCTCGACCTGGGCGCCGGTCACCGCCGATACCGGAACGATCTCCGCGGAGTTTGTCACCAATTCGTTGACCGCGACCAGCTGCGCGGCCACTTCGTCCTTGGGCACTTTGTCGATCTTGGTAACGATGACAACCAACTTCACCTTGGGCGCGGTGGCAGCGATCTGCTCGATAATCCAGCGGTCGCCCGGGCCGATCGATTCGTCAGCCGGGATGCACAGCCCAATCACGTCGACCTCGGAGTACGTGTCGCGCACCAAGTCGTTGAGCCGCTTGCCCAGCAGAGTCCGCGGCCGGTGCAGCCCCGGGGTGTCGACCAGGATGATCTGAAAGCTCTCTCGATGGACAATCCCGCGAATCGTATGCCGAGTGGTCTGCGGCCGCATCGAGGTAATCGCCACTTTGGTGCCAACCAGGGCATTGGTCAGCGTCGACTTGCCGGTGTTCGGTCGGCCGACCAAACACACGAAGCCGGAATGGAATTCAGACGTCACAACAGGGTTCCCCAGAACTATCGGTCATCATCAAGGCAATCGGCGACAACTCGGGTGGCGCCGTGAGTGTCGACAGGCCCACGGGCACAGCCACATAGGTGCGGTCGTCGACATCGCGCAGGGCGGCACCGCTGTCGGCCTCGGCGCGCGCCAGCGTCACCAGCGTGACGTCTTGCGCATCCAGCGGCTCAGCCATCGGCACCGGTTTCCGCGGCGCCATCGCCCGCGCCGTCGGTCTCTTCGGTTTCCATCGGACTTACCAACACGGTGCCGATCCTTACCCGGCCCCGGTGGTCGGGGCCGCCCTCGGCACGCAGGCGCAGGCCGTGGAATATCACCTCAGCGCCTGGCAGGGGAACCCGGCCCAGCTCCAGAGCCAGCAGGCCACCTACGGTGTCGACATCGAGATCGCCGTCGAACTCGATCCCGTACAACTCCCCCACATCCTCGATCGGCAGTCGCGCCGATACGCGAAATCGTTTGTCGCCCAGAGCCTCTACGGGCGCCGTCTCAGCTTCGTCGTACTCGTCGGCGATCTCACCGACGATCTCCTCGAGCACGTCTTCGATGCTCACCAATCCCGCTATGGCCCCGTATTCGTCGACCAGCAGCGCCATGTGATTGCGGTCATGCTGCATTTCGCGCAGCAAGGCATCCAGCGGTTTGGAGTCCGGCACGAACACCGCGGGACGCATGAGGTCTGATACGTCAATCTTGCGCCCCTGGTCGGGCGCGCAGAATGTCTGCCGCACAAGGTCTTTGAGATACACCACGCCAAGAATGTCATCAACGTTCTCGCCGACCACCGGAATACGGGAGTGTCCGCTTCGTACCGCCAGGGTCATCGCCTGGCTGGGCGACTTGTCACCTTCGATCCACACCATCTCGGTGCGCGGCACCATCACCTCCCGCGCCGGGGTGTCACCAAGCTCGAAGACCGATTCGATCATCCGGCGCTCGTCTGCGGCAACCACACCGCGCTGCTGCGCCAGGTCGACGACTTCGCGCAACTCAACCTCGGATGCAAACGGCCCATTACGGAAACCCCGGCCCGGGGTCAGCGCGTTGCCCAAGAGCACCAGAAGCCGGCTGATCGGCATCAGCAACCACGAAATCACCTGCAACGGAACAGCGGTACCCAGCGAGATGGAATACGCATTCTGGCGCCCCAACGTGCGCGGACCCACCCCGATGACGACGAAGCTGGTCACCACCATGATGGCCGCCGCGAGGAACAATCCCCCGTTCATGCTGAGGTTGTGCCGGAAGAACACCACCAGAAGCGCGGTCGCGGTGATCTCACACACGATGCGCAGCAACACGACCAGGTTGATGTAGCGCGGTCGATCTTCCATCACCTTGGACAGGGCCACCGCACCGGGGCGTGCCTCCCGCACCAGTTCCTGCACCCGGGCCAGTGACACCGTGCTGATAGCGGCATCAATGGCGGCGAACAATCCGCCCAGACCGACCAATGCGATCGCACCGAGCAGCTGAGGCAGACCTTTCACGGCTCGTCGAAATATCTTGACTTGTCCAGCAGGCGGCGATCCCGTTCGTCCTGACGGTCCTGCTGGTAGGCCTGCACCTGCTCGGCCACCCACTCTTCGAGCAACCGATCCTGCAGGGCGAACATCTCCTTCTCCTCGTCTGGCTCACCGTGGTCGTAGCCGAGTAGATGCAGCACGCCGTGGATCGTCAGCAGCGCCAGCTCATGGCCCAGGCTGTGACCGGCCGCGGCCGCCTGTTCGGCGGCAAACTCCGGGCACAGCACGATATCGCCGAGCATCGCCGGGCCGGGCTCGGGGGCATCCGGGCGGCCGCCGGGCTCCAGCTCGTCCATGGGAAAGCTCATCACGTCTGTCGGCCCGGGAAGATCCATCCAGCGCATATGCAAGTCGGCCATCGCGGCGGTATCCAGCAGCACCATCGACAGCTCGGCGCCCGGATTTACGTCCATCTTGCCGATCACGAATCGTGCCACGCTGACGAGTTCTGTCTCGGAGACGTCGATGCCCGACTCGTTGGATACCTCGATGCTCATCAGATGCTCACCGCACCATCATCGACGATTGCGGGTGCCCGACGCCCGCCGAGCCGCCCGGTTCATCCCCGAGCCCGGCTCCTCGTATCGCGCATACGCGTCGACGATCTCCGAGACCAGGCGATGGCGCACCACATCCGCGCTGGTCAGTTCGGCGATGTGAATGTCGTCGATATCGTCGAGGATGTCGACCGCCGCGCGCAGCCCAGACCTGGCGCCGCCCGGAAGGTCAACCTGGGTGACATCCCCGGTGACGACGACTTTGGATCCGAAACCCAGGCGGGTCAGGAACATCTTCATCTGCTCGGCAGTGGTGTTCTGCGCCTCGTCGAGGACGATGAAGGCGTCGTTCAAGGTCCTACCGCGCATATACGCCAGCGGGGCCACCTCGATGACGCCCGCCGACATCAGCTTCGCGATCAGCTCGGGATCCATCATGTCGTACAAAGCGTCATACAGCGGCCGCAGGTACGGGTCGATCTTTTCACTCAGCGTGCCCGGCAGGAAGCCAAGGCGCTCACCGGCTTCCACGGCGGGACGGGTCAGGATGATGCGGTTGACCTGCTTGGTCTGCAGCGCATGGACCGCCTTGGCCATGGCCAGGTAGGTTTTTCCGGTGCCGGCCGGGCCGATCCCGAAGACGATGGTGTTGGCGTCGATGGCGTCGACATACCGCTTCTGGTTGAGCGTCTTGGGCCGGATCGTCTTTCCCCGGCGGGACAGAATGTCGAGAGTCAGCACCTCGGCCGGCGACTCGTTGCCGGCACCGACCAGCATCGCCACGCTGTGGCGCACCACCTCGGGAGTCAACGGCTGCCCATTGGCGACGATCGCCACCAGCTCGGAGACGGCCCGCTCGGCGATGGCGACGTCGGCAGGCTCGCCCGCCAGGGTGACCGTGTTGCCGCGCACGTGCAGGCTGGCGGTCAAGGTGCGTTCGAGTGCCCTCAAATTCTCGTCGGCCGAGCCGAGCAAGCCCACAACCAGGTCGGGCGGAACGTCGATGCTGCTGCGTACCTGAGGGTCGGCCGGTCGGGCTCCAACTGCGTCAGCAGCGCGGGTCTCGCGGGGCGTCACGTGGCTTCCGATGCCTGCTTTCTGGCCTATCGAAGTGGAGGGTGGGCGGGTGTGCTGAATTCACAGTCTAGCGCCGGTCGCGACGGCGTTCGAATGATTCGATGCCCGCCAGCAGGATGTCCAGTGCCCGTTCGAAGTCAGCCGCCGGTGTGGACCGTTGGTTGGCTTGCGCCAACGCGGCGATGTGCGGATGCTCGGCGCCGGCCAGACCGCCGATCCGCGCCGCGACGGCCACCTGCTCCTTTTCCCGTCCGGTTCCGGCCAGCGGGCCGGCCAACTCCGCCTGCGCACTGCCCATGACCAATCCGAGCACCCCCCGAAAACTCGCCAACAGATCTGCATCGCCCACCCCGCTGCGCCCGAGCGCGGCGATCAACCGGTCCGCGACCATATAGCTGGACGCCGATACGGTACGGCGGGTCAGCACCAGCGGGATGGCGTTGGGATGCTGGCGCATCGTCTCCCACATCGCTGTTGCGATCGCGTGTACGTCAGCGCGCCAATCATCGGTGGGTGCGGGGACTTTGACGTCTGCGACTACCGCGTCTGCCACCAGCGCTTCGAGTTCGCGCCGATCCCTGACGTAGTTGTACAGCGTCATCGGACCAGTGCCCAGAGCCGCGGCCAGCGAGCGCATGCTCAGCCCGCTGAGCCCGTCTTGGTCGACGATGGCCAGTGCCGCACTGGCGATGTCGGAAACCGTGAAGCGTGCTCGCACGTCGCCCTCCCAAACCGTTGACAGGTACATCGTACGTAAGGTAAACACGTACAACGTACGTATGGAGGTCACGCCATGGTTTCAACGTTGGGCACCGCCTTTGAATCGCGGGGCACCCGCTGCGCGGCTTGGTTCACCCGCCCCGCGGGGCCGGGCCCGTATCCGCTGGTCGTGCCCGCCCACGGGTTGGGCGCCAACCACACCATGGCCCTGGCCCGATATGAGCGGCACTTCGCCGCCGCCGGCATCGCCACTCTCGCGTTTGACTACCGGAATCTCGGCGCATCCGGTGGCACGCCGCGACAACGACTCAGCCTGCGTCGGCACCGCCAAGACATCGCCGCGGCGCTGGAGTTCGCCCGCTCGCTGCCCGACGTCGACGCGAGTCGCGTAGCGCTATGGGGCACCAGCCTCGGCGCGATGCATGTGCTGCTGATCGCGGCCCGCCGCCGGGACCTTTGCGCGGTCGTCGTGCAATGCCCCATCGTGGACGGCCCGGCAACGCTGCGCCGGCTAGGGCTGGCGGCGACGCTGCGGGCCGGGCCGGCAATTGTCGAAGATGCCCTGCGCTGCGCCGCCGGCCTGCGGCGGCGATACATCCCCATAGTCGGACCGTCGGGCAGTCTGGCGGCGGTGACGGCGGCCGGCGCCCTGCAGGGCTGGCGCTCCACCGTCGACCCGGGAGGGTCCTTCGATAACCGCATCGCCGCGTCAAATCTCCTCGGCATCGGCGTCACCAGCACCAAACGGGCGGCCCGCCAGATCAGCGCGCCGCTACTGGTGTGCGTTTCCCGCCGGGAGACACTGATGGATCCGCGTCATGCCGAGGCCGTGGCCGGGCGGGCGCCGCGCGGCATCGCGCGCCACTACGACGGTGACCATTTCGAGATTTATCATCGACCCCTTGTCGACAGCTTGCTTGCCGACCAGACCGCCTTCTTACGGGAGCATCTCCATGTCGAAGACACGTAACATTCTGCACAACAACGATATTCGATTCGTCGAATTCGCCTCCGGCCTGTCGGCGGCCGAGTGGGGCACCCCAAGCCTGTGCGGCGAATGGAGCAACCACGACGTACTTGCCCACCTGGTGATCGGATATCGGGCCTCATTGCGCATGTTGGCGGCCGACCTGGTCAGCCAGCGCGGTTCATTCGACCGCGCCAACGCCGCGCTCGCCATCGACCTAGCACGGCGACACAATCCGGATGAGTTGATCGCCGAATTCGCCGAGCTCGCGGTCCACCCACGCGGGATCGGACAGGTATTCCCTCGGCGACTCTTGCTGGGCGATAACGTGATTCACGAACTTGACATCGCGTTTGCGTTGGACCGAACCCCCACCGTCGGCATCGACGCCCTGGTCGCCGTGCTGAATACCCAAGTGCGGGTTCCGAACCCGTTCGTACCGGCGGCGCAACGGGCACGCGGACTGAATCTGCGCGCTCACGATGTCGATTGGACCAGCGGCGAAGGCAATTGGGCGGTGACAGGCGGCGCCGCCCAGTTGGCTTCGGCACTGGCCGGTCGCCCATGGGCACTCGATCAGCTCAACGGCAAGGGCGTCGACACGCTGCGAACACGAATGCTACTGCACTAGCGCAGCATTGGCCGCCAGAGGATCACAGGCTCGCAGCACTATCCCAGCGCTCGGTGAGCACGCCGAGCGCCCCCAGCGCCACCGCCGCTGCGGTCGACGTCCGCAGCACCGTCGGGCCCAGCCGAACCGAAACCGCTCCGGCGCCTGCTAATGCGTCCATCTCCTCGGGCGCAATACCGCCTTCGGGACCGACCACGAGAACCAACGATTTGGCTTGTGCCACAGCAGTATCGACGAGCCGATCGGTTGCCGATTCATGCAATGCCAATACCATCGCACCCGCTTGCGCCTCAGCGGTGATTCGCCGTATCAGCGCCGCCGTGGATAGCACCCCCTCGACAGGTGGGATGTGCGCGCGGCGGGACTGCCGGGCCGCGGAGCGCACGGCCGAGCGCCAGCGGCGCAGCCCCTTGTCGGCCCGGGCTCCTCCCCAGTTGGCCACGCAACGTGCGGCTTGCCAGGCCAGGAATGCGTCCGCACCGGCCTCGGTCGCCAATTCGACCGCCAATTCCGAACGTTCGGATTTGGGCAATGCCTGCACCACGGTGACCGCCGGACGCACCGGAGCCACGCTCCAGCGCTGCAGCACCCGTGCCGTCAACCCGTCCCGCGCTGCGTGCTCGACCACGCAGCGGGCCAGTTCGCCGGCGCCGTCCCCGAGGACCAGCTGCTCACCGGGACGGATCCGCCGCACCGTGGCCGCGTGAAAGCCTTCGTCGCCGTCCAGTGCGGCCAGCTCTCCCGCCTCCGGCACTGTGTCGACATAGAACAGCGTTGCCACCATCTCCGGGCCCCGGCGACCTGAATCCGCGTCAGCGCCCGGAGAAGGTTTCGCGAAGTTTGCTGAACAACCCGCCGCCGGCGGCATGCGACGAGCGAACCTCGGCGACGTCACGGCCACGGCGGTTCTTCAGCTCACGCAACAGTTCGGTGTCGCGGTGGTCCAGCCTGACCGGAACCATTACGTCGACGTGCACATGCAAATCGCCGCGCGCACTGGACCGCAGGTGCGGCATTCCGTGGCCGCGCAGCGTGATCACCGCGGCCGGTTGGGTGCCGGGCGGGATCACAATCTCGCTGGGCCCGTCCAGGATCGCGTCCAACGTCACGGTGACCCCAAGCGCCGCATCGACCATCGGCACCGAAACCGTGCAGTGCAAGTCGTCACCTTCGCGCACGAAGATGTCGTGGGCCTGCTCTTGAACCTCGACGTACAGGTCGCCCGACGGGCCTCCCCCGGGCCCGACCTCCCCCTGGGCGGCGAGCCGGACGCGCATGCCGTCGCCGACACCGGCAGGAATCTTGACGCTGATCTCGCGGCGGGCCCGCACCCGGCCGTCACCCATGCACTGGTGGCACGGGTCGGGAATGACCGCCCCGACGCCGCGACAGGTGGGACATGGCCGCGACGTCAGCATTTGGCCGAGCAGCGAACGCTGGACGGTCTGTACTTCCCCGCGGCCGCCGCAGGTGTCACACGGAATCCGCGCGGAGTCGCCGTTGGTGCCCTTGCCCTGGCAGCGATCACAGAGCACCGCGGTATCGACGGTCACCTGCTTGGTGACACCGGTCGCGCACTCCTCGAGATCCAGCCGCATCCGCAGCAGCGAATCCGAGCCCGGACGAACCCGACCAATCGGACCTCGCGATGCCGAGCCGCCACCGAAGAACGCCTCGAACACATCGCCCAGCCCGCCGAAGCCGGAAAAGCCGTTGGCCGCCGCGCCGGCACCTTCCAGCGGGTCACCGCCCAGATCGACGATCCGGCGTTTCTCCGGATCGCTGAGCACCTCGTAGGCGACGCTGATCTCCTTGAACTTGGCCTGCGCCGCCTCATCGGGGTTGACATCGGGATGCAATTCGCGCGCCAACTTGCGATAGGCGCGTTTGATTTCTGCATCACTAGCGCCCTTGCTCACGCCGAGCAGGCCGTAGTAGTCGCGTGCCACGGTTGACTCTTTCCTATGCGAGGTCTTATGCCGCTGCTACGCGGCTGTCCACAAATTCTGTAACGAGTGCGCGGTCATCGAGCACCCAGCACTTCGCCGATATACAGGGCAACCGCGGCAACACTGGCGATAGTTCCCGGATAGTCCATGCGGGTGGGCCCCAGCACACCCATCCCGCCGTACACCGTGTCATTGCTGCCATAGGCGGTGGACACCATCGAGGTGCCGACGATCTGCTCGGCCTCGGTTTCGTGGCCGATTCGCACCGTCACCTTGCCGGCTTCCTGCTGTGCCGCCAGTAGCCGCAGCACCACAATCTGCTCTTCGAGGGCCTCGAGGATGGAGCGCAGCGACCCCCCGAAGTCCGCGGCGTTGCGGGTCAGGTTCGCGGTGCCGCCCATCAGCAACCGCTCCTCGGTGTGTTCCACCAGCGACTCCAGCAAGACCGTCGCCGACCGGCCCACCGCGTCGCCCAAGCCGCCGGCGCCGCTGAGTTGCCCGGCGAGGTCGGCGACCGCAACCGATGCCGCCGCCAGTTTCTTGCCCTCCAGCGCCTGCCCCAGCAGCTCGCGCAGTCGCGATAGTTGGTGGTCATCGATGACGTCGCCGAGCTCGACGATGCGCTGATCCACCCGCCCGGAGTCGGTGATGACCACCATCAGCAGCCGGGCCGGGGTCAGCGCGATCACTTCCAGATGGCGAACCTTTGAGGTCGACAGGGTCGGGTACTGCACGACGGCAACCTGGCGGGTCAGCTGCGCCAGCAGCCGTACCGCACGGCGCAGCACATCATCGAGGTCGACCCCGGATTCCAGAAAGCCCTGGATGGCCCGCCGTTCGACCATCGACAGGGGCTTGACATCGTCG
Organism: Mycobacterium ulcerans subsp. shinshuense; assembly: GCF_002355775.1. Taxonomy (NCBI): domain Bacteria; kingdom Bacillati; phylum Actinomycetota; class Actinomycetes; order Mycobacteriales; family Mycobacteriaceae; genus Mycobacterium; species Mycobacterium ulcerans. Next base: position 3,982,049 of record NZ_AP017624.1, read on the forward strand.
AGGCGGTCCACGAACTCGCGGTAGCCCTTCTCGGTGGGCACCCGGCCCGAGCTGGTGTGTGGCTGGGCGATGTAGCCCTCCGCCTCCAGCACTGCCATGTCGTTGCGTATGGTGGCGCTCGAGACACCGAGGTTGTGCCGCTCGACCAGCGATTTCGAACCGATCGGCTCGTGGGTGGCAACGAAGTCGGCGACGATGGCCCGCAGCACCTCGAAGCGGCGCTCGTCAGCAGTTCCCATCGACTTCTCACCTCCTTGCAGCTAGCCGGCCGCGTTCATTTTACGGTCTCACCAGTGGCTGACCGCCGCCCCCCAATCGCCGGGCGGCCGATGGCCTACCGCGCCCTGCAGTGCAGATCTGTGCGTCGTTGCGAACCTCCGGTGCGGCGCAGGCCAGATCGGAGTTTCGCAACCAGTCCATGGAGACTTCAATTCCATCGGACTTGTTGCGACTAGCCTATTGCGCATGATCCTGTCCGGCATAAACAACGCGTCAGGGACGATCCGCCCATGATTTTCAAGGGCGTGCGGGAAGGCAAGCCATATCCCGAACATGGACTGTCGTATCGGGATTGGTCCCAGATTCCGCCACAGCAGATACGGCTCGACGAATTGGTCACAACCACCACCGTGCTCGCGTTGGATCGCTTGCTGTCCGAGGACTCGACGTTCTATGGCGACTTATTCCCTCATGCGGTGCGGTGGCGGGGCGTCATCTACCTCGAGGACGGCTTACATCGAGCGGTCCGCGCGGCGCTGCGTAACCGCACCGTGCTGCACGCGCGGGTGTTCGACATGGACATACCGCCGGGCGGTCTGAGGTAGCCACGCCGGCAGCGGGGCTCAGGTCGGTTTGGTCACATTTTCGTGCCCCCGGGGGTCATACCCAATAACGACCACCGACCCGTTAGGAGCCGCCATGTCCCGCCTTGTGGGGGTCAGCGACCACGACGCCGGCATAGCCGCCAAGATCGCGTTCTTCTTCACCAAGCGCAAGCTGGCAAGAATGGCCGGGCTCGCGACGGCCGACATGCTCGAACCGCTGCGGATATATGCCCACATCCCCAGATTGCTCAACGCCTACGGCAGGCTGGAACAAGCCGAATCGAAACTGGATGTGCTCACTGCGCGGCACCGGGCCTTGGCCGAATTGAAGGCCGCGACCACGGTCGGCTGCCAATATTGCATCGACCTGGGTTCACAGATTGCCCGGGAGTTGGGAATCAGCGACCAGGAGCTCCTGGCGTTGGCCAACTACCGCGATGCTTCCTGCTTCTCCGAGGTCGACCGGTTGATCCTGGACTACGCCGCCGCGATAAGTCGCACTCCCGTCGCCGTGAGCGACGAGCTGTTCGCGGCTCTGCGCGCCCACTTCGACGCGGCTGCGCTGGTCGGGCTTACCCACATCATCACGCTGGGCAACCTGCGCGCCCGGTTCAACATCGCCCTGGGCATCGGGTCCTCGGGCTTCTCGTCCGACCGGGTCTGCGCGCTGCCCGAGGGCGCCGGGCCACCATGACCGATCCGGCATTGCTCGCGCGCTTCCAAGCGGCCAGGCCGCGGCTGGGTGCGCTGGCCTACCGGATGCTGGGCTCACTTGCCGACGCCGAGGACGTCGTTCAAGAGGCCTGGCTGCGGCTCAACGCCACCACAGACCGCCCCCAGGGCGCCCAGGAGCTAGTCAATCTCGATGCATGGCTGACCACCGTGGTGGCACGACTATGCCTGAACCTATTGCGGGATCGTCGCGGCCGGGGCCGAGAAGAGCTGGTCGGTCAGCTGCCGGATCCGATCGTGGATGGCGTCGCAGCGTTCGACCCCGAACACCACGCGATGCTGGCCGATGCGGTGGGCCTGGCGCTTTTTGTCGTGCTGGACACGCTGGCCCCGGCCGAGCGGTTGGCTTTCGTGCTGCATGACGTCTTCGCGGTCCCGTTTGACCAGATCGCACCCATCCTCGAGCGCACACCCGAGGCGACGCGCAAACTGGCCAGCCGGGCACGGCGCCGGATCGAGCGCGCGGAACCGTTTCCCGACCGCGACCTCTGCGCACAGCGTGAAGTCGTCGACGCGTTCTTTGCGGCCGGGCGCAGCGGCAACTTCGAGCGCCTGGTTTCGGTGCTACATCCGGACGTGGTGTTGCGCGGCGACTTCGGACCCAACACCCCGCGATTTCGAGCCCAGGGCGCGGCCACCGTGGCCAAGCTGGCCCGCAGCTACGCGGGCCCGGAGCGCACGGTGCTCAACGCCCTGGTCAACGGGGCCGCCGCCGCCGTCATCTCGATCTCCGAGCAGGCATCGGCGGTGATGGGATTTCTGGTGCGCAACGGACGCATCGCAGCGATCGACGTGCTGGCCGATCCGCAGCGAATCGCCACACTCGATATCAGCGGTCTGAGCGGGCCGGGCGGATAGCCAGTGCTGCGCCTGCGCTATCCGCCCGTGCGGCAGATCAGTGGCCCGCGGCCTGCAACAGCTGCATCGCCGAGCTGCGTGACAGCACCCAGCTGCCTTGGTTGACGAACGTCACATTCTGGGTGATCGGCGCGGTGAACTTGGGTCCGCTGACGGACACGTCGGCGGTCGCGGCGCCGGCGGCAGCCGGTGCAATGTTGGCCACGGTGAACGACAACGGCAGGTCCCCGTTCTTCGCCGCCTTCTTCAACTCGTGGTCGGCAAGGCGCGCCTCGGTCCCGCCAATGCCGCCCTCGACCAGACCGCTCTTGCTGGTGAACGAAACGTTGGGGTCAACGAGGCTGTTGAGCAAGCCGGTCAGCTCGGCGGCCGTCGGAACGTCGGTGGCCGGGGCCGGTGCCGGGTCCTGCGGCAGTGGCGCACCGAAGACGACTGGCTGCACCTGGTAGGAGGCCCCGGCGGCAGAGGTGACGACGGTCACCCCCGTGACCGCGGCTCCGATCGCGGCCGCCGCTGCCATACCCATGGTGATCGATTTCAGGGTCATGCTCTCCCCCTCGACTCATCTGTTCTGCGCATGTCGCGACTGTGGTCTCGTCTGTATTTCCCCGGTTCCGCCGCTTCCAAACTAACCGCGAATACCAGGGCTAGGGTGTGGCACACCTGTGTGCCGGCTATGAGAGTCGCCCACCCGGACGAGAGGTCGGGTCGCCAGGATATCGGTATGACCGCCGAAATCGTTAATGCCGACCATCGCCGGTCCATGTTGAGGCGTCTTCATGGTGAATCGCAAAAGGTTTCATCGACACGCGGCCTGTGTCGATGAAGTACTAGCTTTCGGCGAGCACCTCTTCATCGGTCAAAGCCGCGACGTCAAGATAGTGGCGGGCAATCACCGATAGCCGTTCCGGCGTACCGCGTGCCGCCTCCCGGTCTTGTAGGCGCTGCGCCAGGGCACCCACCGTTCTGGCCGCGAATAGGTCCGCGACCACGACGTGATCGATGTCCAGCCAGTCGCGGATCCGCGCGATCACGGCGGTGGCAAGCACCGAATCACCGCCCAGAGCAAAGAAATCGTCGTGCACGCCAATCGAGGCCTGATCGAGCACCTCGGCCACGATCTCGGCAAGCGCGGCCTCCACGTCGTTGCGTGGAGCCCGGTCTTCGGTTGTGCAGGCTTCGGGTTCCAGCAATGCGGTCACCGCTCGGCGGTCCAGCTTGCCGTTCGCGGTCAGCGGGAATCTTTCGAAAAATACCGTGCGGGTGGGCACCATGTAGCTCGGCAACAGATCCGCCAGTACGGCGGTGATATCGCCGACCGTATTGGGATCCGCCGCGACGGCGGCAACCAACTTGGGTGCGCTCGCACCGACTACGGCCGCAACGGCGTGACGCACTCCGGAAACGGCACGTAGCGCGTTCTCCACCTCGCCGAGCTCGACGCGGTATCCACGAATCTGCACCTGATGGTCGGCACGCCCCAGGAACTCGATGGTGCCATCGGGCCAATACCTGGCCATGTCACCGGTCTTGTACCAGCGGATCCCCTGGTGCTCTACGAAACGCTCCGCGGTGCGCTGCGGATCATTGCGGTATCGCGCAGCGACATTCGCGCCGCCGACCCACAACTCGCCGGCTACCCAGTCCAGGCAATCGCGGCCCGACGGCGACACAATGCGACAACGTACGTTGCGCAGCGGACGCCCGAACGGCACGGTCGCCCAGTGCGCTGGTGGTTCGCCCACCACCTCACAGATGGTGTTGTGGATCGCGGTCTCTGTCGCACCGCCCAGACCGGAGAACCGGCATCCCGGAACCTGCCTGGCTAGCCTGCGGGCCAAGTCAGCGCCCACCCAGTCGCCACCGAGCGTGACGGCCCGCAAGGAGTTGCCCAGCCGATCACCACCGAGATCCAAGATCATGTCGAGCATGCTCGGCACACAGTTGAGGATTGACACGCGGTGGTGCACCAGCAATTCCACCCAGGTGGTCGGCGCCGATTTTTGCTCTGCGTCAACCGCGACCAGTGAGCCGCCGACCGCGAACATGCCGAAGATGTCATACACCGACGCATCGAACTCGAGCGCGGACAGCGCCAACACGCGATCGGCGCTGCCAACGCCGAACCACTCGTTGACGGCGTCAATCGTGTTCATCGCCGCGCTGTGCGGTACGTCGACTCCCTTGGGCAGGCCCGTGGAGCCGGAAGTGAAAATCACGTAGGCGATCTCGCCGATATCGGGAAAGACCGGCTCCGGCGATGGCTTCGGATTATCGCGTGCCGTATCGATGGATACGCACGGGATTGCGTCGCCCATCCTCGCGCCCTCGACGGTCAGCGCCGCGACAACGTCGGCGGTCTGAAGAATCTTGGCGCGCCGCGCCTCCGGCTGGTCGAAGCCGATCGGAACATATGTACCCCCGGCGGCAAGAACTCCGAGCACAGCCGGGATCTGAGCACGCCCCTTCGGCAATTGCACGGCGACCGCGTCGCCCGGTCGCACCCCGCACTCGTGCAGCGTTGCGGCGACGGCAAGCGACTGCCTGCGCAATTCTCGGTAGCTCCAGACACCCCCGTCATCGCCCACATCCCACACCACCGCCGGCGCGTCCGGATTGGCCGCGGCGTGCTCGAAAAATCCTTGATGCAAGCATTTTTCGCTGGCTGGTCCATCGGTTGCATTGGTCGCTGCACGGGTCGCGGCCTGCGCGGCGGGCAACTGCACCGGGGCCGAGGCGTCCCAGCCAGCGTCGCCGTCGGCCAACCGCTTGACCGCATCGGTAAACCGGTTGAACATCGTGTCGATCAGTCCCGGCGGGAATGCTGATTCGCGGGCATCCCAGTTGACCAGCAACCCGCCACGTAACTCGGTGACCTGAGCATCCAGCAGGACTTGGGGCCCCTGCGAAATGATCCAGACCGGGTCTCCGAAGGTCTCGATCACTTCATCGGCAAACAACTCACCGAGATCGAGAGCGCTGGTAAACACCACCGGCGCCAGCATCGGTTCGCCGCGGTACCTCCCTAGATCGCGCAGCACTTCCAGACCGGAATAGGCAGCGTGTGAACCGCTTTCGTACATCCTGCGTTGAATGTCTCGAGCTCGTTGGGCAACCGAAACGTCTTCGGTGACGTCGACCTCGAGCATGATCGACGAGGTGAAGTCGCCAACCACTCGATCGATGTCCGGGTGCACCGATTCGCGTTGAAACAAAGGCACATTCAGCAGAAACTTACCTTGCTCCGACCAACCGCCGATGGTGTCGGCGAAGACCGCGGCCAACGCCATGGCCGGCGTGACTCCGCGCGCATGCGCCCCGGCCATCAGCTGCTGCTTGGCTTCCGGCGCCAGCCAGTGCTCGTAGCGCTCGGTCCGATGCGGCGCCCCGGGTTCTCGCACGGCCACGGTCGGCAGTTGCGGCGCGCCGGCCATCTCCGGCAACCGCCGCTGCCACCATTGCCTGTCCCGCTCGCGCGTCGCCCTGTCCGGTTCGTATTCGGTGCGATAACGCCGGTAACTGAAGCCGGGAGACTGCAGCGTCGCGCCCCGGTACAGCTGCGCCAGGTCCGACACCAACACCCGATAGCTCATCGCGTCACCGGCCAGCATGTCGACGTCCAGATGAAGGCGACTGCGGTCGCCATCCCACAGCGTGAGCGTGAAGTCGATGACCTGACCGTCTTCAATTGCCAGGCGCTGGTGCCCGTTACGCTCACGCATCTGCAGCAGTGCGGACTCAACCTCGTCCGCACTCTGCCCCCGAAGGTCGACCAGGGCGAACACCGGCCTACCCGGGCTGGGCATCGTCTGCTGCGTCCCGTCGGCGAGAAATCGGGTACGCAGCATCGGATGCACCGCAACCAGGTCGGACACGGCACGTTCCAGCCGCTCGGGATCGATTCCGGTTCCGTCGAATTCAACGTAGAGATGGGCGGCAACGCCGCCGAGCTCTTGTTCGTCAGCGCGACCGATCCAGTAGGCGTGCTGCATCGTTGCCAACGGGAACGGGGCTTGTGGTGCCTCCGGTTCCAACAACAACTCGGGGCGGTCGGCCGGTGCAGTTACCGCACATCCGAGCTGGTCGGCGTTGAGCAGTTCGTGCCAGGACTGCACCGTCGCGGTGGCGGCGAGTTGCGCAAAGGTGATGTCGGCTCCGCGCTTGCGCCAGCGTCCGGCCATCGACATCATGCGGATCGAGTTCAGGCCTAGCTGAATGAGATCGTCGTCGTCGGCGACATCTGCCGCGGGACAATCCAGTTGGGCCGCGATCGCGGCCCTGATCTCGTCCCGGCTAATCCACTCCGTGCTGAGCGGCTCCATCCCAGTCCTTTCCGACCAGTCTATTGACTCGGCGCCTAGTCCAACCCGGCCGCGAGCGCGGCAATGCCGCGCTGCCACAGGCCGGTCAGGTGGTCGATGTCGGAGCGTTCGAACACCGCGTCACTCCAGCGCCAGTTGCCGATCAGTTGGGTGCCCTCGGCTGTCACGCCGACAAACACACTGAGGTTCAACGCAAAACGCAGGGGCAGATCCGGCTCCGGATCAATCGGAAGCGCGTCGAGGTAGGGCCCGGTCAGCAGCGACCACGGTTGATCGGCGACGCCGCCGAGGTCCAGGCGCCCCAGATAGCTGAACTGGATCTGCGGATCGACCGCGTCCACCAGTTCGGCAACGCCGTCCACGTACCGAAGCAAGCCGTAGTCCAAACCGTCGTTCGGGATCGCTTCGAGGTGGCTGACGACGGAATGGACCAGGTCCTGGGCGGCCACCGGATCCCGCTCGGCCTGCTCGATATCCACCGCCGCCGCGCCCGCGCCGAGGCGCACCGGGAATGCGTTGGTGAACCAGCCGACGGTGTTGGTGGTGTCGGTATCGAGTACGGCATCAGCGCGCCCGTGGCCCTCCAACGCGACCAGGACCCCCGCCGCCGGATCCTGAGCACGGACCCGACGCCAGCTTGCCACCGCCATCGCTGTTGCGGCCAGCAATAGTTCGCGCACGCCTTGGTCGCGTCTGACCGCGCCCAGCACCCTCTCCGTGACATCGACCGGAATGGCTGCCCGCGTGAGTTGCAGCGTGGACCAGGTATCGCGAGTCGGGTCCGGGTAGCGCAGGCCCAACGCCGGATCGGGTTCGCGCACCAGGGCCGCCCAGTAGTCGCGCTGGTCCTGTACTTGCGGCGCCGAAGCCCGGTGCCACATCAGCTCGCACCACCGGCGGTAGGAGGTGAACTCCGGCAATATCTTCGGTGGCGTGCCCGCCTGCAGCGAGCGCCACGCCGCGGCGAGGTCGGCCAGCATGATGTGCCAGGACACCACATCCACGGCCAGGTGATGAGCGGTGAGCAGCAACATATTCGCCGGGTCAGCCCGATGTTCGGTGCCGCGGAACCAGATGGCGCGCACCATCGCACCGGCGGATGGGTCGATCTGGTCGGTCACGACCCGCGCGGCGTGCGCGACGGTCGAGGCCAGTTCGTCATCGGAGCCTTCGGGCAACCTGATACGGGTCAGCACGTCTTCGGCACGCACCGCCGCGGGCGAGCGAGTGACCAGCCGCGGCCCCTCTGGGGTTTCGGTCAAAATTGACCGCAAGGTGTCGTGTCCATCGAGCAGCAGCTGCAGCATCAGTTCGATGGACGAGCGGTCGATGCCCGAGGGTAGCCGCAGCAACACGGTGTGGGTGAATCGGCGGTAGTTGCCGTATTCGTAGAGCCAGGACACCATCGGCAGCGGCAGCACCGCACCGTAGTCGGCGTCGGCCGGGGCGTCCTGCGAGTCCACCGCGGCATCGATTGCGGCACCGAGTTGGCGAATCGTCGTAGCGGTCAACACCATCCGCGGGTCCACTCGAAGTCCCTGCCGTCTCGCCTTGTGGACCAACGAGATTGCCACGATGCTGTCCATACCGAACAGGAACAGATCATCATCGATGTGCGGAACAGCGTTGAGCTGCTCTTCGAACAGTTCGCACAACACGCGTTCGGTGTCAGTCGACGCCGATACCGCTGTGCCCCCGGAGACACTCGTCAATGCGTCTTCGGCCAGCCGATCCAATGCGTGACCATCCAGCTTGCCGTTGGCATTCACCGGCAGCCGCGGAAGCGTCACGATACGCGCTGGAACCATGTAGGACGGCAGGCGCTCGGTGAGACCGGCGCGCAGCTTGATCAGGTCCTCGTGCATATTGTCCTGCCACACAACGAAACCGACCAGGCTGGTGCGGTCCTGCTGACGCAGGACCGAAACCGCCGCGTCATGCACGCCGGGCTGGCCGCGCAGTGCCGCCTCGATCTCGCCGACCTCGACGCGATAGCCGCGGATCTTGACCTGGGTGTCGGCGCGGCCCACGTAGGCGTAGCCACCATGGGACAACCGGCGCACCAAGTCCCCGGTCCGATACATGCGCTGACCCGGACGCAGCGGGTCGGCCACGAAGCGAGCAGCCGTCATCCCAGGTCTGCCAACATAGCCCCGGGCCAGCTGCGCCCCCGACAGGTAGAGCTCCCCCACCACGCCGTCGGGCACCATCCGCAGCGCCGAATCGAAGACGTAACCGAAAGTCCCCGCGTTGGCAGTACCGATCGTCGGTTTCCGATAGTCCTTGACCGCGGCGACCACCGCCTCAACCGTCATCTCGGTCGGCCCGTAGCAGTTGTAGACCGCCATCTGCGATAGCCCACGAAGCTGATCCCACAGCCCGGTGTTGATCGCCTCGCCACCCAGGGCAAGAACCGAGAGGTTGTGATCCAACAACCCGGCGGCACTTAGCTGGACGAACATTGACGGGGTGGTGTCGATCATGTCGATCTGACCGATCGCGATGCCTTCCACCAGGCGATCCGCGTCGCGCATCTCATCGGCGTCGAACAGATGGATCTCATGCCCGTCGAGCAGGCCGACCATGGGCTGCCACGAGGCGTCAAAACTCAGCGACCAGGCGTGAGCGATGCGCAACGGCCGGCTTAGGCGGGCGCGGGCTGCCCGGTATACGCGCTCGGCGTGGTCAGCGAAATAGCTCAACACCGCGGCGTTGGTACCGACGACACCCTTGGGTTCACCGGTTGATCCGGAGGTGAAGATGACATAGGCGGACTGTTCCGGTCGACGGTCGACGGTGGGCGCGGCAGCGCTGCGCCGCGAAATACTGTCCACCGCGGCGGGATCATCGAGCGCCAAGGTCGGCACGGCGGTGCCGACCAGCTGCGAATAGTCGGCTTCGGTGATGGCTAACGCTGGGCTAGCCTGACGCACAATAGATTCGACGCGCGCACTGGGAAGGGTGACGTCTACGGGTAGATAGGCCCCACCGGCGGCCAGCACCCCCAGAATCGCGACGATGGATCGCTCCGAGCGCGGCAACACCAGCGCCACAACCGTTTCCGGGCCGACTCCGTGCTCGGCTAGCTCCCCCGCCAGCCGGCAGGCCCGCGCGTGCAGTTCGGCATAGGTATGGCGCACACCACCCGCGGCAGTCAGGGCGACGGCATCCGGTGTGGTTTGCACCTGACGCTCGAACATTTCCCACACCGTCGTATCGAAGGTGGGCGCCGACCTCGCGGCAAGGAGGCCATGTGCCTTCAGCTCGGCCGCGGTCCGAATGTCCAGGTCGTCGGGAGTGCCGTCGCCGATATCGGGAAGTTGACGCAGCACGGTCAGCATTCGCTCGCCAATTTCGGCGGCCGGAAGATACGGCAGCGCCTCGGCTATGGCCTCGATCAGCACCAGCAACTCGTCCTCGCGCAGGTGCGAGACCACGGTCAGCGGGTAGTGCGTCAGGCTTTCCATCTCCACGGGAAGGAACTGGGCGCCGTCGGGTGTGGTGGCCGGGCGGATGGCGTCGTCGATCGGCGCATTCTCGAACACGAACAGGGAGTCGAAGAGGGGGCCGCGGCCATGTTCGCGTTGGATTTCCGACAAGCTCAGGTAACTGACGTCGCGCATCGCCGATGACTGGCGCTGCACCTGAGTGCATTGCGCCACCACAGCTTCCGTACCACTCACGTAGTGGACGACCGGTACGGCGTTGATGAACAGCCCGACCATGGTCTCCACCCCGGGCAGCTGGTCAGGACGGCCGGAGACAACGGTGCCGAACACGACATCACGACGGTCCGTCAGCCTGCTCAGCACGACTGCCCAGGCGAAAAGCACCGCGGTGTTCAGCGTGAGGCCATGGCGCCCCGCCCACTGTCGCAGGCGCGCAGTGTCGGCCGCCGGCAACAACAGTTCCGTTTTCCCCGGCTTGCTCTGCCCCGCCGTGGCCTCATAAGCCACCATGAGCGGTTCGGACACCCCGCGCAGATAGTCCATCCAGCCGGCGAGCGCGGCCGACCTGTCCTGTTTGGCGAGCCAGACGATGTAGTCGCGGTAGGGGCGCGCGGCCGGAAGCGCGTCGGCCGCTCCCCCCGCTCGGTACACCGCGAGCAGTTCGGTGAAGAACACCGCAAGTGACCAACCGTCCACCAGGATGTGGTGAGCGGTGAAGATCATCCGGCGCTTGGTCTCGCCAGGAACGCTGAGCACCACCACCCGCAGTGCCGGTCCACGGCTGAGATCAAACGGACGGCGTCGCTCCGAGCGTGCGATGGAGTCAAATTCCGCCGGTGTCGCCACCCGCTCGGACCACGGCAGCGCGGCATGGACGGGCACAATCTGCACCGGCTTGGGCACATCACGATCCCAGAAGGCGGCGCGCAGATTGGGATGGCGGTCCAGCATGGCTTGCGCGCTGCGACGGAGCAATTCGAGGTCAACCGGTCCGTCGATATCGACCACGAACTGCATGCTGTAGAGGTCGACGCCGTCCTCGGCCAGCTGGTGTAACGCGAACAGCCCCTCCTGCAGCGGGCTGAGGGCAAGGACGTCCTCGATCTGTGGGGCAGCCGCGGTCACGATGCGCTTCCCTGCTGCAGCCAGGATGCGCTCAGCTTGGCCAATGCATCGGGAGCCAAGCCGGATGCGCTCATCGGCGTATATTCCTGCGCCGGTGGCGGATCCGCCTCGACCACGGGCTCGCCGTTGGCCGCGTCGACGGCGGCGGCCAGCTCAGCGATGGTCATGTGCTCAAACACCATGGCCGGGGGAAACGGCAGCCCCAGCGCACCGGCTTGAGCCGACCATTTGATGGCGATGATGCTGTCGCCGCCCAACGCGAAGTAGTTCTCGTCGCGATCGATGCCGGTGATCTCGAGCAACTCCTCCAGCATGGCGGTCAGCCGCCGCTCGGTTTCCGCGGATCCAGCGGCGACCGGCTGCGACGCCGCGGGACCGGCCGGCAGCGGTGGGGCCAGCAGCTTTGCCAAGTCAGCGCTGGGCAGCAGCTGCACCGCCGACAGTGGGAGGTCCGGTGTTGTCGCGAACGCAGCGAGTGCGGCGTCCAATGCATCGGCGATCAGCGCAACCGTCGCGGGTTCGTAGAGGTCGGCGTTGGCGATGACCTGCACGTCGAGTTCTCCACTCGGTGTCACGCTCATCCCAATGGCCAGAAAGAGCAGGGCGACTTCGAAGTTCACCGGAAGTGGCACAACCGTGGTTTCGCCCCTTCCGGTGAGATCGCGCGGGACCAGCGCCCAGTCCTCGCCCCGGAAGTTGAGCATGTTCTGGAACAACGGATTGCGCGACAGCGCGCGTGGTGGGTTGAGAGCCTCCACCAACCGCTCAATGGGAAGCTCCTGGTGTGCCAACGCATCGAGCACCGTGTCGCGACTGCCGACGAGTATGGAGCGCAGCGTCGGATCACCGGATAGGTCGGTGCGCAGCACCACGACGTTGGCGAACAGACCGACCAGCTGCGCGGTGGCCGGTTCCACCCGGGCGGCCACCGGGCTGCCCAGCGCGATGTCGGTGCCGCCGCCGAGCTTGTGCAGGACGACGGCCAGAGCGGCCTGATAGAGCATGAACTCGGTCGCGCCGTTGCGCTCGGCGAGTTGGGTAAGTGCAGAACGACGGGCCGCCGGGACACTGAACTGCACTACCTCGCCGCGCTTGCCGAGCACACGTGGACGCGCGCGGTCAGTTGCCACCGAAATCTCGTCCGGCAGTCCGGCCAACGCATCGCGCCAGTAGTCGAGTTCGGTCTGTCCCCAGTTGGACTCGAACGTGTTTCGTTGCCACACCGCGTAGTCCGCAAACTGGATGGGCAGGATGTCCCACTGCGGCGCGTTGTGTTGCAGTCGGGCCCGGTAGGCAACGATCAGGTCGTCGAAAACAATCTCGAGCGACGCGTGGTCGCTGACGATGTGGTGCACGATCAACAACAGCACGTGCGTATCCGGCCCCAGCACCAACAGGTTGGCTTGCAGCAACGGCCCGGACTCCGGGGTGAACACATGCCGGCGTAGCTGAGTCGATACGTCGTCGAACTCGTCCTGGTCGATCGCACGGACCGCTAGCTGCACCGTCCGGCTCGGGTGCACGATCTGATACGGAACGCCTTCGTGCTCATCGAAGTTGGTGCGCAACGCCTCATGGCGGGCCACCACATCGTTGAGTGCCGCGGCGAGTGCGACCGAGTCCAGTGGACCTTCGAAGCGAAGCGCGAGAGGCATGTTGAACTCTTCGCGGGCGCCCTCGATCCGGTACTGAAACCAGGCGGCGAGCTGGGAGTGGGACAGTGGAAGCCACTGTGGCCTGGCCGATTTGACGAATCCGGGGCGGGCCCGTTTCGGATCCAACGGCATGTCGTCGGCGGCCAAGTTATCAAGGTCGAGTTCGAAATCGTTGCGGAACCGTTCCACCAGGCGGGCCGCCAGCCCGGCCGGAGTCGGAGCGTCGAAGATGGTGCGCACAGTCAGGTCCACACCGAACTCGGCCCGAATCTGGGCAACGAGTCGAGCCGCCAGCAGCGAATGGCCGCCCAGCCCGAAGAAGGAGTCTTCGGCGCCGACCCGCTGCCGGCCGAACAGCTGGGCGAAGATCGAGCATATCCACCGCTCGGTGGCCGTCTCTGGCTCGCGGTAGCGTCGGGTCGCGATCGGAGTTGGCGCGGGCAATGCCCGCCTGTCGAGTTTGCCGCTCACCGTCATCGGGATCTCTGGGATCACCGCGAACGCGCCGGGCACCATGTACTCGGGCACTGCCGCTGCGGTGTGCGCCCGGATCTCCTCGAGGTCGACCTGGGCCGCCGCCGGCACCAGGTACGCGGCAAGCATGGGTCCGGCCTCGGTTTCTTCCGCGACGACGAGGCAGTGCCGTACCGCTGGATGCGTGGTGATCACGGATTCGACCTCGCCAAGTTCGATGCGGAAGCCGCGGATCTTGACTTGCTCGTCGGCGCGGCCGACGAATTCCAGCTCACCGCAATGGTTGCGGCGAACCAGATCGCCCGTTCGGTACAGCCGCATGCCGGGATTGAACGGGTCGGCGATGAAGCGTTGCGCGGTCAGAGTTGGCCGTCCCAGATATCCACGCGCCAACTGACTGCCGCCCAGATACAGCTCACCGATCACCTGGTCCGGTACCGGATGGAGTTGCTCGTCAAGCACGTATGCGTAGACGTTGCGGTTTGGCACACCAATCGGCACCACTCGGGCACCATGCGAGCCCGTGACCACCATGTGTGTGGAACAGACCACCGCCTCGGTCGGCCCGTAGTGATTGCGCAACTCCGCGTCGAAGTAGCCGGCGAATCTGTCCGCCACCTCACCGGGAAGCGCTTCTCCGCCGACCGGAACGTGGCGCAACTGCCGCCACTGCTGGACCTGGGGCAGCAGTAGCAGGGTGCTCAGCATGGAAGGCACCAGGTGTAACACCGTGACGCCGCGGCGGCTGATCAGATCCGCGACATAGCTGATGTCGCCGAAGGCATCCGGCTTGGGCACGATCAGCTGTGCCCCAAGGAATAATGTGACGAAGATATCCGCCAGCGAAGCATCGAAGCTGACCGACGAGAACTGCAGCCACCGGTCTTCGGCCGTCATGGTCCACTCGGCGACGAAACCCTGCACATGTTCGGCGATCGCGTGATGCGACACCGCCACCCCTTTGGGCCGGCCGGTGGAGCCGGATGTGTAGATCACATAGGCCAAATGCCCAGGGCGCAAGGGACTTAGCCGGTCGCCATCAGAGAGTGGCAGATCCGAGTTATCGGCCGCGGCCCGCTCGGCAACGTCGAGTTCGGGCCGCCCGATGACCGTCTGCGGACGAGCGTCGGTGATGAGGTAGTCGATGCGCTCGTCGGGGTAGGCAGGATCGATCGGCAAGTAGGCCGCACCGGCCTTGAGCACCGCCAGCATTGCAACGATGAACTCGATCGAGTTGGCCATCCGCAGCCCGATGATGTCCTCAGGCCCGAAGCCTTGGCCGATAAACCAGCGCGCCAAACGATTCGCGCGCCGGTGTAGTTCGCTGTAGGTCAGTTCGGCCTCGTCCGAAACCAATGCCAGCGCTGTGGCCGTCCCGGCTGCCGACGCGGTCGCTTCCAGCAGCTTGACCATCGTGGTGGCAGGCATTTCAACAAGCTCGCCATGCGACTGGGCCAGCACGCTATCGCGTTCGCCAGCGCCGAGGATGTCCAGGCTGGACAGCGGCCGCTCGGGCTCAGCCAGCGCTTTGTCCACCAGCTGTAGGTAATGGGCCAGCATCTGGTCGACCAGCACAGAGCTCAGCTGTTGCTGATACTCGAATTCGACCGAGACATCATCGGGGTCGAGCGCGATCGTCAACGAGAGCGGAAGATGCGCGGCTACCGCACCGAGGCCGAGTTGGCGCACCACGACGCCGTCCAACGCAAGGCCACCGGCGCTCTTGCGCATGTTGAAACCGAGTCGGACCAGCAGGTCCATCCCGTCGCGTCCCATTCGCTCCGGGTTTGCTTCGCGTACCACCCGGTCGATGCCCACCGATTGGTGGGCGAAGCCGGCCAGACAGGTTTCCCGTACCTCGTTGACGAATGAGGTGAAGGTGTCCTGCGACCGTGTCGTGATCCGCAGCAGCAACGTGTTGCCGAAGTATCCGAGGGCACCCGCGGCGGCACCACTGCGTTCGGTGACCGGGACCGAGACCAGAAAATCCGATGCTCCGGTGTAGCGGCGCACCAGCACGCCGTATGCCGCGAGCAACACCATGAACGGTGACGCGGAGCACTTCCTGGCGAATTCCTCGACCCTGCTGAACAGGCCGGCGGGCAGCGGCCGAACTCGACGCTGCGCCCGCCTGCAGGGATTCGCACCGGACACACCGGGAAGCTCCGGCGGTTCCGGCAGCGGACGCAATGTCTCCGCCCAGTAGCCGACGTCGGCCACGCTAGGAGCCGCAGAGTTTTGCAGCACCTCAACGCTGAGGAACTGTGCTGCCGGGTCGTTGATCGGCAGATCGTTGTAGGCGGCGCTGAGCTCGCCGAAGAAGACCTCCCAGGAATCGTCGTCCCAACAGATGTGATGCACGACCAGAAGCAACACCAATTCGTCCGCGCGGGTACGTATCACGGTGATCCGCAGCGGCAACTCGTTGGTCAAGTCGAAGGGACGGCCGAACTCGTCGGCCGCCAGACTCTCGATCTGCTGCTCATGTCCGGCCTCGGGCAGCCGGGTCAGATCCTCACGTCGCCACCCGACCTCAACGTCGTCGGAAAATACCTGGTATGGCTCCCCTTCGGTGTCCACCCCGTAGGTGGTGCGCAAAATGGCATGGCGCGCAACCACATCGTTGACGGCGGTATGCAAGCGGTCCTCGTCCACCAGGCCAGTCAGCCGGTACGCGACGCAGATGTTCAACGTGACGTCATCGGGGTCCATCGTCTGCAGGAACCACATGCGGCGCTGGCCGTCCGACAGACGATAACGTTCTCCCGGGCAGATACGTGGCTGGTCGCTCGACTGCTCCGCCGCCAATCCGCTCTCGGCGATCCGCCGGCGCAACAGTTCCCGGCGGCGATCCTGCAAAGTCCTGACATCACCTGCCATGGTTAGCCTCACTCCTCACCGTCGCTGCGCCGGACCAATCAGAACCTGCGGGCCCCGGCTTCCCAGGTCTGAAATCAAGCGACACGACGCGCATCAAACCAACCCCTCCAACTCGTCAACGCCCGCGCGCTGTCCGGGGGCAAGCCCCTGCATGCCGAACAGCCTTCGCCAAACCAGGCTTATGCTAGCCTTCGCTAAGTTGAATGGCTGTTGCGGCCCGTCGCGGCTATCACGGCAAGACAGAGACCGGATCGATCCTGCGCCCCAGGCGCTGATGGCGGGCCATCCGGGCCAGATGGTCGGGAGGTACCTAGTGAACGCGCTTGACCTGCAACAATGTCGCGCCGCGCTGGATCATGAGGCCTTCTCGGGCGAGTTCTCGCTGCGGCGGCTGGACCCCGAGGGCGACCTCGATTTGATGCATTCCTGGATGAACGATCCCGAAGTGGCGCGCTTCTGGCGCAAGCCGTGGCCACGGCCCCAGATCGCCTCGTATCTGTTCGACCAACACTGCAGCGCGCATTCCGTCCCTTATCTCGGCCTGCTAGACGGCGCCCCGATCAGCTATTGGGAGCTCTACCGTGCCGATCTGGATCCGCTCGCCCGCCACTACGCCGCGCGCGAGCACGATGCCGGCCTGCACAGTTTGCTAGGTCCCGCCGAATGCCGGGGACGGCGCCTCGCCGCGGATCTGCTGCGCATCGTCTCGACGTGGCAGCTGGATGCGGATCCGAGCGCAGACCGTGTCATCGCCGAGCCCGACGTCAACAACACCCGAATGATCCGGGCGCTCGAACGTGCCGGGTTCGAGCGCACCGCCGACCTTGATCTACCGGACAAGCGGGCCGCGCTGATGATCCGTGACCGGCAACGCCGATGAGCCCAACCGCGGCGGCACCGAAACCGGCGGTCGGCGAGCTGGAACCGGTGCGCACAACAACGAGAACTTGTCGCAACGAGCGAAGTGGTCGAGTGAGAGGTAGTGCTGCATGGCGCGCAAACTAGGGTGGGTCAGGCAATTCCACGAACCGGATGCCCCCGAAAGCCTTCCGCTGCTCGTCTTTCCGCATGCCGGGGCGGGCGCGTCGGCATATCGCGAGTTCTCGAAGGTCCTCAGCGAGACGTTCAACGTCATTGTCTTTCAGTACCCGGGGCGACAAGATCGGGCCGCTGAACCCTCGTGCGCCGCCATTTCCGAGATTGCTGCCGGCGCGTTCAGCGAGTTCGCGGCATCGGAGCACAATCGCGGACTCCCGATCATCACATTCGGCCACAGCATGGGGGCGCTGGTCGCGTTCGAGTTCGTCCGCCTGGCCGAAGCCAACGGTATCGATGTGCGGCACCTCAACGTCTCCGCCGCGGTGGCCCCCTGCAACGCGGCGGCCAAGCCGGCACATCCCAGCGACGACGAAGAAATCCTCAACCATCTGGGCGCGCTCGAGGGCACCGATACGGACGTGTTCAGCAACCGCGAACTCATGAGGCTGGCACTTCCCGTGATCAAGGCCGACTACCACGCTTTTGACACATACTCGTGCGCCGAGGACATCAAGGTGGCGACGCCGATTCACGCCATGGGCGGCGACCAGGACCCTTACATCACACTGGGCGATCTCTACGGGTGGGGCAAGCACACCGATACCGCCAAGGTCACCATGTTCGACGGGGGACACTTCTACTTGCGGTCACACATCGACGCCGTCGCGGCGTTGCTGGCCTCGAGCGCACAGTGCGGGCAGCAAGCATGAGCACCAACGGATCCGCCGGAGCAGCCGACCCGATCGTCATCTCCGGAATGGCCGTCGAGGCACCCGGCGGAATCGACAGCCCGGCTTCTTTGTGGGCAGCGCTTGCCGAATCCAGGGAACTACTGAGTCCCTTTCCCCGCGACCGCGGCTGGCCCGTCGATGATCTGTTGTCGGTATCCGACCTGGAAGGTTGGGGGCAGGTTTGCGATTCCGGCGGATTCCTGGATGGAGCAACCATATTCGACCCTGGCTTCTTCGGTATCAGCGCCCGCGAGGCCATCGTGTTGCATCCCCAGCAACGGGTTGCGATGCGAGTCGCGTGGAAGGCACTGGAGAATTCCGGAATCAACCCCGGCTCGACTGCCGGGGCAGAGGGCGGCTGTTTCGTCGGCATGTCGCCAATGGAGTACGGACCACGGGCATCGGTAGCCGATGCCTACAGCGGTCATCGGATCGCCTCGCTGGGCCAACTGGGGGGCGCCGCCCGAATTTCGCACAGTCTTGGCCTGATCGGTCCTTCGATCAGTGTCGACACGGCGTGCGCCTCGTCATTGTCCGCACTGCACCTGGCCGCCACGGCGGTGCGGGAGGACGAGTGCGAATGGGCGCTTGCCGGCGCCGTGTGCGTGATGGGTTCGCCCGGAGCGTTTTACGAGTTCGCGAGACTCAATGCCCTTTCCGAGGACGGGCATTGCAGCGCCTATTCCGATAACGCCACCGGCACCGTGTGGGGGGAAGGCGCGGGAATGGTTCTCGTCGAGCGGGAATCACGAGCACGGCGAGAGGGCCGGCGAATCTACGGACGTATCGCGGCCATCCGCACCAACCACAACGGTAAAGGCAAGCCAATCTTGGTTCCCCGGGTACGAGCGCAAGAGCAGGTTATTCGCAAGACGCTGGAGGTGGCGGGAATTGATCCGGTCGAGGTCGGAATGATCGAAGGACACGGCACTGCAACGCCTGCCGGCGACCCAGTCGAATTGATCGCGCTGTTCAAGACCTACGGCGCTGCGGGGTCGGAAGCCCTGCTCGGGTCGATCAAGTCCAATGCCGGACACTCGCAGGCGGCATCCGGAATCCTGGCGTTGATCAAGCTGCTGCTGTCCGGCCAACACGGTCAGATTCCGCCAACACTTTTCGCGGACAACCCAACCAAAACGGTGGACTGGGATCTGACCGGCCTGCGGCTGGCGACGAAACTACATGAGTGGGAGCCCAAACACGGTGTTCGCTACGGTGCCGTGTCTTCGTTCGGTGCGGGCGGCGCCAATGCCCATGCCATCATTTCGATGCCGGCTACCGGAGTCGGACAGTGAGCGCGGCCGCCTACCGCCTGCCGGACGGCACCATTCCCGTCCTGCTCTCGGCGGACACGCCCGAGCTACTGGACAGCGAGGCCACAGCGCTGCGTGACCATGTCGCAGCTCATCCCGACCTCACCCCCGGCCCGATCTCCGCCATGCTGTTTCGGACGCGGGCCGCTCGCCGGCACCGGGCCCTGGCCATGGTCAGGACGCGTGCGGAGTTGATCGACGCCCTGCAGGCGATGATCGACCGATACGAGCATCCCGCCCTGATTCGTACCGACCCGGCGGCCATCCGCCGTCGCATCGGCTATGTCTTTCCCGGGCAGGGAGGCCAGCGCCCCGGTATGGGACAGCTCTTTTACGAATCGGTGCCCGCGTTTCGCGCCGAGGTAGATCGCTGCGCCCAGGCGTTCGAAGCACAATCCTGCGGGTCACCGCGAAACTATCTGCTCGACAAGAATTTTCAGGATGATGGCAGCGCCGGCATCGTCCAGCCGGCGCTGTTCACCCAGATGGCCGCACTGGCGGCGATGTGGCGATCATTCGGCATTCCGCCCAACGTCACCATCGGGCACAGCCAAGGGGAAGTCGCCGCGGCTTACGTTTCCGGCACGATTACCCTCGAGGACGCCGTGCGCGTCATCGGTATCCGCGCCCACGCCGCCGACGAGTTCGCTGCTGCTGACTACGCCATGGCCATCGTCGCCGCCGACCGGGAAACGTGCGAGGACCTACTCGCCCGATGCTCCGGCTGGGCGCAGCTCTCCGTGGTCAATTCCCCACGCATGGTAGGTATTTCGGGTGAACGGGAAACGGTTCAGGGCATCGTGGACACCTTGACCGAGGGCGGCACCTTCGCCCGGGTTATCCGGGTCCGCTATCCCGCACACACCAGCTTGATCCACGACGGTGCCGACAAACTTCGTGCAGCCATCCAAGACCAACTGCAGCACCCAAGTTTTGTCGACACCGACATCGACTGCCTCGGGGCCACTCTCGGCGCGCCCATCACGTCGGAGCTCCCTGTCGGTGACTATTGGTTTTGGAACCTGCGCAACATCGTTCGGTTCGACAAGGCAATCGCCGCCGCCGTGCAACGTGACGTCGAAACGTTCGTCGAACTGGCCGAGCATCCGACGCTGCAGTTGGCGATTCACGAGAATCTGGCCGCCCTGCGCGACGAAGCCTATGACCGCCCCGCCATGGTGGTAGGAACCTCCGAACGCACCGCCACCGATCTGGGCGAATTCACCCGCAATCTGGCCCAGCTGGCCGTGCATGACCTGAACTACCCATGGGAGTGTCTGCGCGCCGAGCCGGACGGCGCCCAGGCCTTACCGTTGCTCGACTTTCCCAACACCCGGATGAACGAGATCCGGTTGTGGCTGCCCTATGGCGAGGTGCTGCCCCGTCGTCAGCCGCCGTCGGTATCAGTTGCTCCCGCAGCACCGTCGGTCCCCGACGCGACCGCGGACACCACACCGGCGCGTCTGCTGGTCGAAGAATGGGTGCGGCTCTCGCAGCGCTCGCTTACGCCGCCACGGGTCGTCGGGATTGTTGACCCCACCGGAGCCTGCGCCCAGCTCGCCACCGCGATGACTGCCGCGGCCCACCAGGCCGGGGCCACGGCTCGGGTGGTCAATGGCGAAAATGACGGCACCGGAGCGGATGTCAACACACTGGTCATTCTGCTTCCGGAAACACCGAAACTGGATGGCCGCACCGCCGCCGCCGAGGTCGGAGGATTCTTTTCGAACCGGGCGTGGTGGCCCGGAGTCGACACCGGGGTCACCGACTGCTGGCTGGTGACGGTGGGCGGTGAGGCGGCGACCGCCGCGGATGGGCCACCAGATCCGGTGCACGCGGCGGCAAGCGCGGGCTTTCGCAGCATCGGCGCCGAACACCCGGACGTGGGATTCCGCCACCTGGATCTGCCGGCCGGAGCGACGGCCCAGGACTGGGCGCATCCCATTGTGGCGGCGCTGCACACAGCCAACGAACCGGAGCTGGCATATCGCGACGGCGCTTTCTATGCCAAACGGATCGTGGCGGGCGAGGGCGCGGTGGTGCACGGTGCGGGCGCGTGTCCAGAACACGTGCTCATCATCGGCGGGACCGGCAACCTCGGGCTCGAATTCTGCGACCACTTCGCCCACCGCGGCGCACGGAGAATCACTCTGGTGAGCAGATCAGGCGAGTCTGCTGCGGTGGCGGAGCGCCTGGCGCAGCTCCGCTCGGCGACAGCCGCCCAGATCGCTGTCACCCGATGCGACGTGGGTGACCCCGCTGCGGTATCGCGGTTGGCAGCGCAGCACCGGTCCACACCGGCGGATCTGATCATCCATGCCGCCGTGGCTTATGCGTCGGTGGAGTTCTCCGACATCACCACCGATGACGCCGACAATGCGCTCTACGCCAAGGTTGTCGGCATTGGGCAGGTCCTGGACGCTTTCCCCAGGACTGATGGCTGTCGCATCGTTTTGTGCTCTTCGGCACGGGCCACCATCGGTGGTCGCGGACAGGTCATGTACGCCGCGGCCAACCGAATGCTGGACGCGATGGCCCACCGGCTGCGGGCCGAGGGGCTGGACTGCGTCTCCGTGCAGTGGGGCCAGTGGACCGTGCATTTCGATCTCGATGCCTCGAGCATGGCGCAGTTGGCCGCCATCGGTGTGATCCCGATGCCGCCCGCCGAGGCGATCGCGTTGGGAATGCAGCGGCTCGGCCGCAATGCCATCGTCGCGGCATTCAACTTCGATCGCGCCCGCCCGGTACTGGAAACCTTTGGCTACGGCCCGCTGGTATCAGAGCTGCTCTCGCCCGTCAGCGAGACCGCTGCGCCGGCCGAGCCGGCGGACCTACCGGGACGACTCAGCAGCCTGCTGGCCGCAGCGATTGGCGCGGAGCGCGCCGAGCCGATCGACACGTCGGTGCCCATGGTCGCGCTCGGACTGGATTCGTTGCAGGCGCTGGAGCTACGCCGGCGCGTCAAGGCCGAGTTTGATCACGAGCTAGAGGTCTCGGATCTGCTCGGCGGGGCGTCGATCGCCGACGTGCTTGCCCAGCTCGGTTCGCGGTGAACGGTTAGTTGCCGGCCATCGCGTCGCGCAGGCTCTTGGGCCGGATGTCGGCCCAGTGCTGCTCGACGTAGGACAAGCAATCGGCGCGCGTGTCCGCGCCGAACGCTACCCGCCAGCCGGCGGGCACATCGGCGAATGTCGGCCACAGGCTGTGCTGTTCCTCGTCATTGATCAGCACATAAAACATGGCGTCTTCGTCATCAAACGGATTGGTACTCATCGCTTCTCCCCTTTGACCGATTGGTCCCAACCGGTGCGGGCGCTAGGCCGAGTTCGGCACTGAGGATGCGGTCGGACAGCAGACCCAGACAACTCAGATTCGGAAATCCCGGACCTTCGTTGAGGCCGGCCAGATTCGGCAGGAACATTTTCGGGGCAACGCCGGACACAGCCAGATCGGCACCGATGGATTCCTCGAGCCGCTGACAGGTCAGCGGCGCCTGCAGCCCCAGCTCCAGCAAGTCCACCGCATCCTGACTCAGCAACGATAGAAACCACAACGAGTCGGCGCCGGAACCGTCGATGACGAGGTCGAAGTCATGCAAGGTCTCGCGGGGTTCACCGCAGCAGTCGGTGGACAGCGTGAGCCAGATTCGGTTGTCGCGGTTGACCGCACGAGCAACCCGCCCGCGCATATGCCGGATTCGCTCGTCGGTGAGCAGGGATTCCTGTACGCGCGCCGAGAACACCCCACGGTCGGTGCGAGCGATGCAGTCGCGCCGTTCCGACAGGGCCAGATTGCGCCACCCGGCGGGATCGGAGAACAGAGAGTTTTCGAAGAAGCCCTCACCGCGGGTGAACAGGGTCGCCTGCGGCGAGAAGGCCGTGATCGCCGAAACCCGATGATGAAACAGCTCATTGAGGATTGATGCGGCGGTCTCGCCACCGCCGATGACCGCGACGCGTTCGGCAACAATCCGTTCATGTTGTGCCGCGCGGTGCCAGAACTGGGCAATCGACAGCACCCGCGGATCGTGGGCAAGGATCGATCTTTCCGGCTGGCCAGGCCCGGTGAACATCACCATGTCTGCGGTCAGACTCGAGTCGGCCGTATGCACCACCCAGCGAGATTCGTCGACCGACAGCTGAACTACCTCGCCACCAACGACTTCCAGACCAGCCCGGTCGGCAACCCAGCGCAAGTACTGCGCCCACGTGTCGTGGGCCGGCGACGGCCTGCCCCGGTCCACCCAGCCGACAAATTGGTCGGTGTCGACCAGAAAAGACTGCCAGCTAAACCGAATCATCCGCTCGTCGATTTCGGCGTTGCGGCCCGGCCACAGCGCCGACCGATAGGGGAAACCGACGTCCTTTTCGGGGCTGGTACCCAGCCGCTGCCGGCCGTCGGTCCAGCCGCCGCCGGCTCGCCAGTTCGCGGCCACCCCGGTTGACTCGATGGCAACCAGCTCAGGAACCTCGACGCCCATCTCGCGTAGCACCGCCGCCTTCGCGGCCACCGCCGCCGCCTTCGCGCCGGCCCCGACAATCGCGAGCGTGGCGCTCATGCGGCGCCCAGCAATCGCACATGGCCGCGGGAGCACGTTGGGTAATAGCGCTGCCATTTCCAGTTCGCCAGCATCCCGGCGAGGGTGGCGCCGCCCACCAGCCACCTCCCATCCTTAGCCCAGGCTGTCCTAACTTCGAGTACGCTACCCTATGGTCCGAGGGGTGGGAAACGCACGCCCCAAGGGGAGTCGCCGAGTGCCTGTTACATCCGCCCAGCCGCCTCGACCGGGGCCGGTGGCCGGGTTCATTCCGTACCCACCCGAACGAGTGGCCAGCTACCGCGCCGCCGGTTATTGGACCGGCCGCAGCATCGGCTCGCTGTTGCGGCAAGCGGCCACACGCTGGCCTGACCGAGTGGGTGTGGTCGACGCCGGCGCCAGCCATACGTTCTGCGAACTGGACAAACTGGCCGATCGAGCCGCCGCGGGCTTCGTTTCGCTGGGCATCGCACCGGGCGACCGGGTGCTGCTGCAGTTACCCAATTCGTGCCGGTTCGCGGTCGCCTTGTTCGGCCTGTTGCGCGCCGGAGCCATCCCGGTGATGTGCCTGCCCGGACACCGGCTGGCAGAACTGCACCACTTCGCCGAGGTCAGCGGTGCGGTGGGTTTGATCGTCGCGCAGCACGCCGGCGGCTTCGACTACCGGTCGATGGCCGAGCGGTTGGTCGCCGCTCACCCCCATTTGCGCCACGTCATCATCGACGGCGAGTCCGGGCCCTTTCTGCCGTGGTCGTCGCTGTCCGAAGGCGCCACACCCGACATCGATGTCGACACCACATCGCCCGCCTTGTTACTCGTCTCAGGTGGCACCACCGGCACTCCGAAACTGATCCCCCGAACACACGACGACTACGTCTACAACGCCACCGCGAGTGCGCAGTTGTGCCGGCTGACCGCTGACGACGTGTACCTCGTGTCGCTGCCGGCGGCGCACAACTTCCCGTTGGCATGTCCGGGCATACTCGGCTCGATGGCCGTCGGCGCCACCATCGTTTTCAGCACCGACCCCAGCCCGGAGGCCGCCTTCACCTTGATCGAGCGCCACGGCGTCACCGTCACGGCGCTGGTACCCACGCTGGCCAAACTGTGGACCCAGGCCTGTGATTGGGAGCCGGTAACCCCGAAGTCTTTGCGGCTATTGCAAGTTGGTGGCTCCAGATTGGAGCCCGAGGATGCTCGCCAGGCACGAGAGGCATTGACCCCGGGGCTGCAACAGGTCTTCGGGATGGCCGAAGGACTGCTGAACTTCACCCGCCTCGAAGATCCGCCGGACCTCCTCGAGCACACCCAGGGCCGGCCCCTGTGCTCCGCTGACGAATTGCGCATTGTCGACGGCGCGGGCGCGCCGGTGGCTCCCGGCGCAGAGGGCGAGCTACTGGTGCGCGGTCCCTACACCATCAACGGCTACTTCTGCGCCGACCGAGACAACGAGCGCTGCTTCGATCCAGCCGGCTTCTATCGCAGCGGCGACTTGGTCCGACTCCGCGACGACGGCTACCTGCAGGTCACCGGGCGCGTCAAAGACGTCATCTGCCGCTGCGGTGAGACCATCTCGGCCCAGGACCTCGAAGAACAGTTGCTCAGCCACCCGGCGATCCGCTCGGCCGCGGCGGTGCCACTGCCGGACCCGGATATGGGCGAGCTGATCTGCGCTGCAATTGTTTTCGCGGGGCCACCGCAGACGCCGCAGACCTTGTCGGGACTCAATGACTATCTCGAGCAGCGTGGCGTGGCCGCACATATCCGCATCGATCGGCTGGTCGCGATGCCGTCGCTGCCGACCACACCGGTGGGAAAGATCGACAAGAAGGCGATCGCGAGCCAGATCCTGACAACCACGGCGACCTGAGCAGGGCAATCACGTCCGCCACGCCGCCATGCGGGTCCGCCGAGCCGACATAGCCGACCGACAAAAAGTGGCATTGACTAATGTCACCATTTGGTATTGACTGCATTTTATGATGAACGTCGTTCCGGTCCGCGGGTCATTGCGGTCCCGCACCGCGGTAGCGGTGAGCTCGATAATGATGCCGCCCATCACCGCGGCAATACCGCCGGAGCGCGCCTGGGGAATCTGGATGACGCGCCAGGTCATCGCGCGGCTGATGGGCACGCTCGGCCCATCATTGTCGGGCACCCACGTGAAACCGGTGAACTCTGTTCTGCCAGACGGGCGCCGGGTCGTCGGCGAATGGGTCCACGGGCCGCACCTGCCGACCGGGCCCGCACCGAATCGCAGCGGCGCAATCTATTTCGTGCACGGCAGCGGCTACACCATGTGTTCACCCCGGACGCACCGGCGCCTGACGGCTTGGCTGTCCTCACTCACCGGGCTGCCGGTGTTCAGCGTCGACTACCGATTGGCGCCACGACACCGCTTCCCCACCGCCGCCGACGACGTGCGGGCCGGGTGGGACTGGCTGCCGGGCGCATGCGGCTTGTCGCCGGAACGCATGGTCGTGGTGGCCGATTCGGCGGGCGGTCACCTATCGGTTGATTTGCTCTTGCAGCCCGACGTCGCCGCCCGGCCGCCGGCCTCACTGGTGCTGTTCTCACCGCTGATCGACCTGACCTTCGGGCTCTCGGCCGCATGCGAACGGACGAAGCCCGATCCCGCCGTCCGCGCGGCCACCGAGGCGCGCGTGGTCGGCCTCTACCACGCCGGGATCGATCCCACCCATCACCGCCTCAGCCTCGACGTCGCGGGCGGATCGCCACTTCCCAGCACGCTGATCCAGGCCGGCGCGGCCGAGATGCTGGAGGCGGATGCGCGTCAGCTGGCCGCCGACATTCGCACTGCCGGTGGCCGCTGCGAACTGCAGGTCTGGCCCGATCAGATGCACGTATTCCAGGCACTGCCGCGGATGACTCCGGAGGCCGCCAACGCCATGGCCTACGCCTCCGCGTTCATCGCAGGCTCATTGCAGGACAACGCTACTGCCGAGGCGGTCTGACATGTTGGGTCCCTTGGACAAGCTGCTGGGCAAGTCCCGAAAGACCAGCCACGATGCCCTGGCGGTGGTCACCGGAGCGGGCAGCGGAATCGGCGCCGCATTCGCGCTCGAACTCGGTCGCCGCGGTAGCGCGGTAGTTTGCAGCGACATCGACGAAGTGGCCGCCCAGAACACGGTCGCAGCGCTGACCGAGGCGGGCGCCAGAGCCATCTCGATCGGCTGCGACGTCTCACGCATCGAAGACGTGACGGCGCTGGCCGAACGCTCACAAGCCTGGTTCGATGGACCGCCGACATTGGTGATCAACAACGCCGGCGTCGGTGCTGGCGGCGCGGGTATCGGCGAAATCCCCCTTGATGATTGGTTATGGACCCTGGGCATCAATCTCTGGGGCCCGATCCATGGCTGCCATGTTTTCACCCCCATCCTGCGGGAGGCCGGACGGGCGGTCGGCCCGCGGGGCATCATCAACGTCGCCTCGGCCGCCGCATTCGGCGCGGCTCCGGGCATGGCCGCCTATAACGTCAGCAAGGCTGGGGTGCTCTCACTATCGGAAACCCTGGCCGCCGAGCTATCCGGCACCGGCATCAATGTCACCGTGCTGTGCCCGACCTTCGTCAAGACCAACATCGTCGAGTCCGGTCGGATCAGCGAGCAGTCCAGCGAGGTCGTCACCAAACTCATTCGCTGGACCGGATTTTCGCCCGACAAGGTGGCACGCATCTGTCTGGACGCCAACGACCGCGGCGATCTGTACTGCATGCCCCAGCTGGACGCCAAGATCGGGTGGAACATCAAGCGGATGGCGCCCGGCACATACACCAGGGCGGCCGGTCTGATTTTGCGGGCGACGATGCGCTAAGAGCCCGTTTCACCAGCGGAAGGAGCTTCTGGTGACGATCGACATGGAAGCTATGCTCGCCAAGATCAAGGATCGTCAGTGGGCGCTCGCCGACATCGACTGGGAAGCACCGGGCGCCGATACCATTCGGCCCGAATTCCGGCCCAAGCTCAAGGCATTCATGGCAGACCTGTGCTGGATCGAGAACATCGGGGCGCGCGGCTTCGCCGCGCTGGCCAAGAAAGCCCCCAACCCGACAATCGCGGAAATCTACCGGTATTTTCACGCCGAAGAACAGCGCCACGCCAACGCCGAGCTAGCCCTGATGAAGCGCTGGGGCATGCTCGACGAGGGCGAACTTCCCAAACCCAACGTCAACATCCGGTTGGCTATCGAATGGCTGGACACCTACTCGGATGGCATGCCGCTGTCCGTGCTGGGCGCCGTGATTCCGATGCTCGAAGTGGCGCTCGACGGGGCGCTGTTGAAGTTCCTCCTCGATAGCGTCGAAGATCCGGTGTGCCACCAGGTGTTCGAGAAGATCAACAACGACGAATCCCGGCACATCGCCGTGGATTTCGAGGTGCTCGACATGATCGGGCACGCCACGGCGCGCCGGCTGGCGATCGAGTTCGTCGGCAATATCGCCTCGCCGGGACTGATCATCGGCGCACTCATGTACATACCGCTGCTCAACCGGGTGCGCAATGAGATGGCCGGCATGGGCATGGAACCGGAGCGGTTGTACAACGCGGTCAAGCGCTTCAGGCAACTCGGCGAGCGCAGCGCGAAAACACCACGGGTTCCGGCGTACCGCGTCCTCAAGCGCATGCCGCCATGGTGGTCAACCCGAGCCACCCCTATCACCTACTGGCCAACTCCATGGTGTGGCTGTCGGACTACTACCCCAAGCCCTTGTTGAAGCCGATACCCAGCTGGTTCAAAGAACTCACCTATCGGCCAGCGGCGTGACCATGGCGCCCGATCACGCCTACGCGACGCTGATTGTGGGAGCGGGCCTCACCGCACTGGGTGCGGCAATCCGACTCGCCGAGGCCGGTTTGAGCAACCCCGATGAGGTGGTGATTCTGGAGCGCGGCGACCGGGTCGGCGGAACCTGGCGCGACACCACCTATCCGGGCGCCAGCTGCGACATACCCTCACTGCTGTACTCGTTCTCGTTCGTCCGCAACCCCAAGTGGTCACGCACCTACTCCCCCGCCGCGGAGATCTACCGGCACATCGAGGCCATGGTGAACCGGTTCGGTATCGGTGATCGCATCCGGTTCGGCCAACGAGTCACTGACCTCACATTCAACCAAGACACCGGCATCTGGACCGCGACAACGCAGGCGGGCGAAAGGTTTCGGGCCCGGACCGTCATCCTGGCTTCCGGTCCGCTCTCCGATGTCAGCTTCCCCGACATCCGGGGCCTGGATCGCTATGAAGGTCACAAGATCCACAGCGCGCGCTGGGACCACGACTACGACTTCAGCGGCAAGCGAGTCGCCGTTGTCGGCACCGGAGCCAGCGCCGTGCAAATCGTCCCGGAACTGGTGAATCAGGCCGGCTTCGTCAAGGTCTTCCAGCGCACCCCCTGTTGGGTCTTGCCACGGCTCGACGTCGCCACGCC
The DNA here is from genome assembly GCF_002355775.1 of Mycobacterium ulcerans subsp. shinshuense. Taxonomy (NCBI): domain Bacteria; kingdom Bacillati; phylum Actinomycetota; class Actinomycetes; order Mycobacteriales; family Mycobacteriaceae; genus Mycobacterium; species Mycobacterium ulcerans. The sequence continues at coordinate 4,011,436 of NZ_AP017624.1, forward strand.
ACCCGCCGTGCAGGCCTTGTTCACCAAAGTCCCCGCTGCTCAACAACTCGCGCGGCAAGCCCTGTTCTGGGGCCACGAGGCCACCGCGGGCGCGTTGGTGTGGAACACTCCGCTGACGTCGCTGGTGGCGTTACTGGGCCAGGCCCATCTTCGCGGTCAGGTCAAAGACCGGTGGTTACGCCGCCAACTGACGCCGGACTTCCGCCCGGGCTGCAAGCGCATGCTGGTTTCCAGCGACTACTATCCCGCGCTGCAACGCCCGAACTGCAAACTCATCGACTGGCCGATCGCGACGCTGAGCCCGGTTGGCATCCGGACCAGCGATGGTCTAGAGCATCACCTGGACTGCATCGTGTTCGCGACCGGCTACGACGTCCATCTGACGGGACCTCCCTTCCCGGTCACCGGCATCGGCGGCCGGTCGCTGGCCGATGAATGGGCCCACGGCGCACAGGCTTACAAGAGCATCAACGCACACGGATATCCCAATCTGTTCTTCATGACCGGACCGAACTCCGGGCCCGGGCACAATTCGTTGCTGGTGTACATCGAAGGCCAACTCGACTACGCGGTGCGCGCCATCACCACGATCCTCGACGAACGCCTGCGCTATCTCGATGTGCGTGCAGACGTCCAGCGCCGCTACAACGAGCGAATCCAGCGTCGGCTTGCCAAGACGACGTGGATGTCGGGTTGCCGCAGTTGGTATCTCACCAAAGAGGGGTTCAACGGGTCGATGTTTCCCGGGTTTGCCACCGAGTACCTTTGCCAAATGCGGGATTTCCGCTACGGCCACTACCATGCGGTCGCCCAAGACGCCGGCAGCCTGGTGACCTCGACGGCATGATCCCCAACGATGACATGACCAACGACCGATCGGCGCGACCCGACCCCGGCACCATAGCCAGCGTGCTTCACAACGTGCGGCGCGCGCCGAAACGTGTCCGGCGCCAATCGCGGGAGCTTGGCGAGTTCATCGAAGCCGCTGTGACACAACTTTTCGATGCGGCCGTCCGGCACCCCAATGGTGGCGCGGCCTCAGGTGAATACCGGATCGACGAACTGGCCAGACTGGCCGGCACCACCACCCGCAACATCCGGGTGTACCGAGACCGCGGCCTGCTGCCCCCGCCGCTGCGGGTCGGCCGAATCGCGTTGTTCAACGACACCCATCTGACCCGGCTTCGGCTCATCACGTCCATGCTCGACCGGGGGTACAACATCGCACATGTTCGAGAGATGCTTAGCGCCTGGGAGGAAGGCAGAAACCTCGGCGACGTCCTGGGCTTGGAGGCGGCCATCGTCGGCAGCTGGACCACCGAGAAACCGCAAGCCATGCCACTTGCCCAGACTCAGCGGCGCGTCGACGATCCACTGGCATTCGAACGGCTGGTGGCGCTGCGACTGATCCGCATCGACGGCACCCAGGCGATCATTGCCCGCCCCAAACTCATTGACGCATTCAACGAGGTACGGGGCTATGGCATCAGCATGGACAAACTCATCGACCTGCACGAGCAGATCCTTCCCAAGGTCGACGAGATCAGCGACCTGCTGGTGCGAGCCGGCGCCGAGCATGTTGTGGATCGGATCAAGCCGGGCGAGCCGCTGCCCGGTGACGCCGAGATCGCCGAGCTGATCACCATGCTGATCCGGTTCCGGACCCAAGCCGTCGCATCGATCACCGCGGCGCTGGCGTCCTCGATCGAATCAACCATCGAGTCACTGGTCAGCCCCCTACTCTCGGACTACATCGAGCAATCCTCGGAGGCCCAACCCGCCCTGCGGCGCCAGCAGGCACCGTGAGCCACCGATGCCGGGCCAACCGGCTCGGTGATCACATTCTGCTGAGGGTAAGCGTCCCTTCGGTTTTGAGCACCCGACTGGCGGTGATCTTCTCTGCCCTGCGCTCCTCGCGCTCGAGGTAGCGCTGCTTGGACTCGTCGAACTTGTCGCCGGCTTGTTCGAGCTCCTTGATCAGCACACCGAGATCGTCGCGCATCCACGCGGCCTCGCCGGTGAAGTCCTCCCGCTCGAAAATCCGCCACTTCTTCAGCACCGGCATCACCACCTCGTTGAGGTGGATCCGCGGGTCGTAGATGCCGCCGACGGCGATGATCACGGCCTTGCGACGGAACTCCGGGACGGTGAACCCGGGCATCTTGAAGTTGCGCAATATCCGGTGCACAGACTTCATCGCCTGGTTCGGTGCGATGTCCAGCCCGGCCGCGCTGACGTCACGGTAGAAGATCATGTGCAAGTTCTCGTCGTGCGACACCCTGGCCATCAACTGCTCGGCGATCGGGTCGTTGCTGGCTTTACCGGTGTTGCGGTGCGAGACGCGGGTGGCCAACTCCTGAAACGACACGTACAGGACCGAGTCGAACACACTTTCCGCAAACAGATCACCCTGTTGGTTCTGGCCCGGGCTGAAGCCTCTTGTCATTTGCTCCAGGCGCAGCTTCTCCAGCTCTACGGGGTCGACAGCACGTGTCACCACCAGATAGTCACGCAGCGCGGTGCTGTGTCGGTTCTCCTCGGCGGTCCACCGGTTGACCCACTGCCCCCATGGACCGTCCATGCTGAAGTTCATCGCGATCTCGCGGTGATACGACGGTAAGTTGTCCTCGGTCAACAGATTCTGCACCATCGCCACTTGAGCGACGTCGGTGAGCTGGCTCTGCCCGGGCTCCCAATCCTGGCCGTCGAGGGCGTAGTAGTTCTTGCCATCGGACCAGGGAACGTAGTCGTGCGGATTCCATTCTTTGAACATCGAGATGTGCCGGTTGAGCAGATTCTCCACCACGGGCTGAAGCTCGTGGAGTAGCTGCAGGTTGGTCATTTCCTTGGACACGTTGGTCTCCCAGCTATGTGTTCCGTCCAGTTACAGGCAATATATCTGTAAACCGCGGTTACATTCAAGTCAGGCGCGCCGGGCGGGACCGACCAATCCGAGATCGCCGTCGTAGCGGGGATAGAGCTACTGGCCGCGGCCAGTAGCCGAGTCGGTGAAAAACAGCAGCTGAAGCCCGTGTTCGCGGGCGCGGCGCAGGGCCTCCTCCTCGGTGAGGGCCAGCGTCGGGCGAGAATTCACGATCAGGGGTACCGGCGGCGCCGAATTGCTCGGCGACCAAGCCCATCCCGGCGGATATACGTGCCGCTGCCGAGCCAGCCGCAGCCCCGAGGGGCCGGCCCGGTAGACCACCGCGTCCTCGCCCGTTTCTGCGTCGGTGAACACGTGCGCGTCGTAGTCCATCGCATCCATCACGGCCACCGCCGCCAGGGGCGTCGAGCACTGCAGCGAGACCGGCTTGCGACGCGCGATGGCCGCATCAGGCCGCACGAACAGCCGACGACGCGTCAGATCGGGCCAGGGCCGGGGACGCCACTGGTCATACATCCGCACGATATGACGGTCCAGCCTGAACAATGCCGGCGTCAGATCATCGATGCCGGGCGTAACGGCAAGCACCCGAGCCGGAAGTTCCCCCCACCCGCAGGTTCACCTGCACCACCATCGGGCCACGGCCACAAGCTCCCGTCTTGAGACGCACCCGGGCCCCTCCGACGATCTCGCGGTGCACCAGAATTTGACCCACCGCGCGCGCCACCTGCTCACCATGAGCAGCCGACACCGACGCACTGGAAAGCGCGGTCACATCAGGGAACTCCCGCACCGACCACGGCCTGGGTGCATACACGGCGCACCGACCCCGCTTTCTCGACATGTGTTGCTGCCGCTGAAAGGGAAGCCTGGCTGGCCAGATGCCTACTCGGCTAGGGCCGAAAGTCCTTGCGCACGGTGTGCGATTGATCACCGTTTGGTCAACGGCGTCCACTCACCCGGCGTACGGCAGACGTCCTCGTGCCCTACCGCAGTGTGAGCGCGCGGCGGCACTTACCGCCGGCGTTGCGAAAGCCTCGAAGGCTACTGACGCTCAACCAGATACGGCGCCAACGTGGAGAGCTTCTCGCAGGTCTCCTCGAATTCGCGCTCGGGCTGGGATGCCTCGATGATGCCGGCACCCGCCCGCAACCAGGTGCGCCCGTCACGCTCGTAGGCGGCGCGCAGTGTCAGGGCGGCATCGAGCCCACCATCGGCCGACAACATGACGACCGCCCCCGAATACAGTCCGCGCGGACCTTCGTCGAGACGCAAGATCGCGTCGACACCGTCGGCCTTGGGGATGCCCGATGCCGTCACGGCGGGAAAAAGCGCCTCCAACGCATTCATCCGATCGCTGGCCGCATCCAGGCGGGCGCTGATCGTCGAACCGAGGTGCTGCACGCTACCGCGCTCGCGCACCGACATGAAATCGATCACCGCTGCGGTTCCGGGCTCGGCCACCTCGGTGATCTCGTGCAACGACGTGCGCACCGAAATAGCATGCTCGACAATCTCTTTGGCATTGCTCTCCAGGTCCCCACGGGCCAGCCGATCATGGGCGGCACCCCGGCCCAGCGCGCGCGTGCCGGCCAACGGCTCGGTGACCACCACACCGCTGGGCGAAACCGCGGTGACGAGTTCCGGGCTAAAGCCGAGGGCGCGAATTCCACCAAGCCGCAGCAAGAATGACCGTACGGGTGTGTTGCGCTCACGGCCCCGCCGATACGTCGACGGAAAATCGAGCCGGAACGGCACCTCTACGCAACGGGACAGGATTACCTTGTGGTACGCGCCGGACGCGATCTCACGAACCGCTACCGCCACGCGGTCGCGATAGCCCGACGGATCGGCGCTCAGATCGATGGTTCGAGATCGCGGCACCGTGGGCAGCCCGTCGCGCAGCAGCCGCAGCACCGCCTCGCGCTCGTGCGGCTCCGCGCCGAACAGGCTTACGTCATCGCGGGTCACCACGATGCGGGTGCGCGGCCAGAAGACCCGAGCCAGCGGGGTGCCCGGGGCCAGGCGCGCCTGCAGACCGTAGCGGTACAGCCCGAATTCGAAAGCCACCCAGCCGAAGACCTGATCGGTCTCCAACAACAATCTGTCGATGGCCTCGCCCAGGACCTCCCCAGGTCGCCCCGACCACTGCTGGCGCTGAGTCACACCGTCGCGGATGACCCGGACCTCGTCGCTGTCCAACTCCACCATCGCCTGCACACCCGACGCCAGGACCCACTGGCCGTCACGCTCGTAGAGCAGGTATTGGGTACCTTCGGGTCTCACCGCGTCGCACAGCACGACGGCCAACTCGGCCGCAAGGTCGGCCGGATCGATATCGGCCGGCATCGGGATCGACGGTTCAGCGGTACTGACAGCACTCGCTTCGACACTGACCTCCACCACAGTAGGTAACTGTAGCCTAACCTACGTAAATTCGCGCTATCCGCTCCCGTAAGACGCGGCTACCGGCCAAGACTCAGCGGGAATCAATGGCGGGACCCATGCGCGCCGGACCCCCGGCCGGTGGCGCCAACGCATCCCACCTCAACCCCGAGCCACGCCAGCTCACCCGCCGCCACCAGCCCATCACGCTCGCCTCGCCGACCTCTGGCTTGCACAACGACCACAGATCGCCAACCATTTACCTGATCGACACACCGTGAGATGCTGCTGAGCGGGCAGTTCTCTTACCATCACTGTCTAGCCAGCTAGCCAGTCGCAGAGATGCCCGCCGGCGCTCACCCACCCCCGCCCAAGACCGCCTGCCGCAAGCATCAAGGAGGACCAGCACATGTTCGTAATCCGGCTTGCCGACGGAGAAGAAGTCACCGGCGAATGCGATGAGCTCACCATCAACCACGACACCGGCGTTTTGACGGTCTGCAAAGTCGACGGCTTCGAGGAAACGACGACTCACTACTCGCCATACGCCTGGCGGTCGGTGACGTACCGAAAGCGCGACATCGGCGTCAGGCCGTCGCTGGTTTCTTCGGCGCGTTGAACGCCGCAACGCCCGTCTCACAGTGGATTGCCAGATAACTCACACTAAACTGGCGGCCAGCTGACTTTTACGGCACGTTGCCAGCACAATTGCCATCGCCGACTGTTACATGGCTGTTTCGGCCACTGCCGTGTCGGCCAAAACGGCCCAAATCCAGCTACTTTAATAGGCGTACCAAGTGGCGATTTGGCAGCCGCCTCGCTAAATTCTCAGCGTTGTCTGGGGTGTGTTCCCGGTTGCTCCGCTGGCGGTGGGTGCTTCCTGGATCGCGGCACGATGGGAGGCGTCAATGCTGCACGAGTTCTGGGAGAACTTCACCCATAACCTGTTCAAACCGCTCTTGTTGTTTTTCTATTTCGGGTTTTTGATTCCGATCCTGAAGGTGCGGTTCGAGTTCCCGTATGTGATCTATCAGGGCCTCACCATGTACCTGCTGCTGGCGATCGGCTGGCACGGCGGTGAGGAACTCGCCAAGATCAAACCGTCCAGCATCGGCAGCATCGTCGGCTTCATGGGTGTGGGCTTCGTCCTGAATTTCCTGATCGGCGGTCTGGCCTACCTGCTGCTGAGCCGGATGAGCCGAATGCGGCGAGTCGACCGAGCTACCGTCGCCGGCTATTACGGGTCGGACTCGGCGGGGACCTTTGCCACCTGCGTGGCCGTCCTCACCAGCGTGGGCATCGCCTTCAACGCCTACATGCCGGTCATGTTGGCCGTCATGGAGATCCCCGGCTGCCTGGTGGCCCTGTATCTGGTGGCGCGGCTGCGGCACCGCGGGATGGACGAGGCCGGATACATGCCCGACGAACCGGGCTACACGCCCCCGGCCAAGGTCTCGGTCGGACCGGGTACCGCCGCACGGCCCGCGCGCGGCGAGAGCCTGGAAAGCACACATGACCGCGAAATCGAGCAGGAGCTGGAGTTTTCGCTGGAAAAGCGGGAGCACACGGACCAGGACGAACCCGCCAAGGGCAGCGGCCGGCCGTCGCTGTTCTCCCGGGAGCTCTTCCAGGAGGTCTTCCTCAACCCCGGGCTGGCTCTGCTGCTCGGGGGCATCATCATCGGCCTGATCAGTGGCCTGCAAGGCGAGAAGGTCGTCCACGACGACGACACCTTCTTCGTTACCGCGTTCCAGGGTGTGCTGGCCCTGTTCCTGCTCGAGATGGGCATGACAGCGTCGCGCAAGTTGAAGGACCTCAAGACGGCCGGGCGCGGGTTCATCTTCTTCGGCCTACTGGCCCCAAACCTTTTTGCCACCATCGGCATCATCGTGGCGCACAGCTACGCCTACCTCACCAACAGCGACTTCAAGCCGGGCACCTACGTGTTGTTCGCGGTGTTGTGCGGTGCGGCGTCCTACATCGCGGTGCCGGCCGTGCAGCGACTGGCGATACCCGAAGCAAGCCCGACGCTGCCGCTGGCCGCATCGCTGGGTTTGACCTTCTCCTACAACGTGACGATCGGGATCCCGCTCTACATCGAGATCGCCCGCATGGTCGGGATCTGGTTTCACACCACGGGCTGAGCCGCCCGAAGCTACCCGAGCAGCGTGCGCACCACGGCGTCGGCCAGCAGCCGTCCCCGATCGGTGAGCACCACGCTGTCGCCCTCGGCGGTCAGCAGCCCGTCGGCCACCGCGGCCTGAGCTCGCTCACGCTCGCCGGCATCGAGATGCGCCAGCGGCAACCCTTGCCGCAGCCGTAGCCCCAGCATCACCTCTTCGGTGTGCAAGGCGTCCTCTTCGAGCCGCTCGAGGCCGGCCACCGGCAGCGAAGAACCCGCCAGTATCTCCGCATAAGTGTTGGGGTGCTTGACATTCCACCAGCGGGTCGCGCCGACGTACCCGTGTGCGCCGGGGCCCGCACCCCACCATTGACCCCCATTCCAGTAGCCGAGGTTGTGCCGGCATTCACCGCCCGGCCGGGCCCAGTTGGACACCTCGTACCACGCCAACCCGGCCGCGGTCAGCCGCGCGTCGGCCAATTCGTAACGATGTGCCAGCACGTCGTTGTCGACGGGGGGCAACTCGCCTTGCCGCACTCGCCGCGCCATCGCGGTTCCGCCCTCAACGACCAGGGCGTAGGCCGAAACGTGGTCGACACCGGCTTCGATAGCGGCGTCTACCGAGCGCAGCAGGTCGTCGTCGGTCTCCCCGGGGGTTCCGTAGATCAGATCGAGGTTGACGTGTTCGAAACCCGCGGCAAAGGCCTCGCGCGCCGCCGCCGAAGCCCGGCCGGGCGAATGCACCCGGTCCAAGGTGGCGAGCACACGGGGCGCTACCGACTGCATGCCCAGCGATACCCGCGTGTAGCCGGCCGAGCGGATGGCGTCGAAGAATTCCGGCCAGGTGGACTCGGGATTGGCCTCGGTGGTGATCTCGACGTCGGGCGCGAGCACAAAATGGTCGCGCACCATGTCCAGCAGCGTCGTCAGGCGCTGACCGCCCAGCAGCGAGGGTGTCCCACCGCCGACAAACACCGTGTTCACTGTCGGCGCGTTCAGCCGTGCCGCGGCCAGCTCCAGTTCGCTGCGTAGCGCCAGCAGCCACGCGTCGGGGTTGACGCCGCCCAGCTCAGCCGGTGTATAGGTGTTGAAGTCGCAATACCCGCAGCGAGTCACGCAGAACGGGACATGCAGGTACAGCCCAAACGGCCGTCCGGGGCTGGGCAACAGGGCGGGCAGGTCGACCGGTGCCTCGCGAACAGTCATGCCAAATCTTCGCACGCCGGCCGAGACCCGGACGCCAGTGTGCACGCCGGCGGTCAACGAGGGGCCCCCCACCCCGGGAAGCGGGCCCGTCTGCCGCGGGGCCTGGATGTTCTCAGCCGCTTCGCGGCTTCGTCTATCCAAGCCCCCAGTCTCGCTCGGTAGTTTTGGTCACTGTGAGACAAAATCAGCCCTGTTCGCGCGACGACCGCGGTCCGTGGCAGAATGTCACGGTGCCCGCCAATTCGAACCCGCACATCGCGCTGGTTATGCGTCGGCACATCGACCTCAAGCGTGTCTGCAGCTGTTGCTGTCTTCCTTGATGTCGTAGACCCGGCCCCTTTATACCTTTAGCTGGCCATCGGATCTGCGCACCCCGTCAGACTCGATGGTTTTGTGCGCTCCCAGGTTGGCATTTCTCGCGAAGGAGAACAGACCCAATGACCACGGCACGTCCCGCCAAGCCCCGCAATGAGGGCCAGTGGGCGCTGGGAAATCGCGAGCCGCTCAACGCCAACGAGGAACTCAAGAAGGCGGGCAACCCACTCGATGTGCGCGAACGCATCGAGAACATCTACGCCAAGGCCGGATTCGACAGCATCGACAAGAGTGATCTGCGGGGGCTCTTCCGCTGGTGGGGTCTTTACACCCAGCGCGAACAGGGCTACGACGGTTCCTGGACGGGCGACGAGAACATCGACAAACTCGAAGCCAAATACTTCATGCTGCGGGTGCGCTGCGACGGCGGTGCCCTTTCGACGGCCGCATTGCGTACTTTGGGCGCCATTTCTACCGAATTCGCCAGAGACACCGCCGACATCTCCGACCGGGAGAACCTGCAGTACCACTGGATCGAGGTCGAGAAAGTACCCGAGATCTGGCGGCGGCTCGACGAAGTCGGGCTGCACACCACCGAGGCGTGCGGGGACTGCCCCCGCGTCGTGCTGGGCTCGCCACTGGCCGGCGAGTCACTCGACGAGGTGCTGGACCCGACTTGGGCGATCGACGAAATCGTGCGCCGCTACATCGGCAAGCCTGACTTCGCCGACCTGCCACGTAAGTACAAGACCGCGATCTCGGGCCTGCAGGACGTTGTGCACGAGGTCAACGATGTCGCGTTCATCGGCGTCAACCACCCCGAGCACGGGCCGGGACTGGATCTGTGGGTAGGCGGCGGTCTTTCCACCAACCCGATGCTTGCCAAACGGGTCGGGGCCTGGGTGCCGCTGGAAGAAGTGCCCGAAGTGTGGGCAGCGGTCACCTCGGTATTCCGCGACTACGGCTACCGGCGCCTACGGTCCAAGGCGCGGCTGAAGTTCCTGATCAAGGACTGGGGCATCGAGAAATTCCGGGAAGTTCTCGAAACCGAGTACCTCAAGCGGCCGTTGATCGACGGTCCTGCCCCCGAACCCGCCAAGCATCCGATCGACCACGTCGGCGTGCAACGGCTCAAGAACGGGCACAACGCGGTGGGGGTTTCCCCTATCGCCGGTCGGGTATCGGGCACCATCTTGACGGCGGTGGCTGAGCTGGCCGAGCGGGCCGGGTCGGACCGGATCCGGTTCACGCCCTACCAGAAGTTGGTCATCCTCGACATTCCCGACGACAAGCTCGATGAGACCATCGCCGGCCTGCAGGCGCTGGGTCTGCGCGCGCAGCCATCGCATTGGCGCCGGAATCTCATGGCCTGCACTGGCATTGAGTTCTGCAAGCTATCGTTCGCCGAAACCCGGGTCCGGGCACAGTCTTTGGTGCCCGAACTCGAAGAGCGGCTGGACGATCTCAACTCCACGTTTGATGTCCCGGTCACCGTCAACATCAACGGATGCCCGAACTCCTGTGCACGAATTCAAGTCGCTGACATCGGGTTCAAGGGCCAGATGGTCGACGATGGCGCCGGCGGCCAGGTCGAGGGTTTCCAGGTACATCTGGGCGGCAGCCTGGGCCTGGACAGTGGCTTCGGCCGCAAACTGCGTCAACACAAGGTCACCAGCGACGAGCTGGGTGACTACATCGATCGGGTGGTGCGCAACTTCGTCAAGAACCGCGCCGCCGGTGAACGCTTTGCTCAGTGGGCAATTCGGGCCGAGGAGGACGACCTGCGATGATCGAAACAAGCAACCTGACAGAAGCCGAGCTGCGCGAGCTGGCGGCACGCGGTGCGGCCGAACTCGAAGGGGCCAGTGCCACCGAACTGCTGCAGTGGACCGATGAGACCTTCGGCGGTGCCAATCGTGCCGCCGGTGTCGCTGGTGTCCAGACGGCTAACTACGTGGTGGCCTCCAACATGCAGGACGCCGTGTTGATCGACCTGGCGTCCAAGGTCCGCCCGGGCGTACCGGTGCTGTTTCTGGACACGGGATACCACTTCGCGGAAACCATCGGTTCCCGCGATGCGGTCGAATCCGTCTACGACGTCCAGGTGCTCACCATCACTCCCGAGCACACCGTTGCCGAGCAGGACAAGCTGCTGGGCCAAGACCTGTTCGCCCGCGATCCCGGCGAGTGCTGCCGGCTGCGCAAGGTGGTCCCGTTGCGTCAGGCCCTGAGCAACTTTTCCGCCTGGGTGACCGGACTGCGCCGGGTCGAGGCACCAACGCGAGCCAATGCACCCGTGATCAGCTTCGATGAGGCCTTCAAGCTGGTGAAGATCAACCCGCTGGCGGCCTGGTCTGATGACGAAGTCCAGGACTACATCGTGGCCAACAATGTTCTGGTCAATCCGCTTGTCGACGAGGGCTATCCGTCGATCGGCTGTGCCCCGTGCACGGTCAAGCCGGCCGCCGGCGCCGACCCGCGCAGCGGGCGCTGGCAGGGGCTGGCCAAGACCGAATGCGGGTTGCACGCTTCGTGACGGCGCTGGTACTCACGGCGCACGGCAGCAGGGATCCCCGGTCTTCGGCGAACGCACGAGCGGTGGCGGCCCGAGTCGCGCGCATGCGGCCCGATCTCGATGTGCGGTTGGCGTTTTGCGAGCTGAACTCGCCAGGCCTGGTCGAGGTGCTCAACGGATGTTCCGGTGATGCTGTGGTCACACCCCTACTGCTGGCCAACGGGTACCACGCGGGCATCGACATTCCCGCGCAAATCGCAAGCTGCCGGGAGAGTTTGCGGGTGCGCCAGGCCAACGTGCTCAGAACCGACGACCGGCTGGTGTCGGTGCTGCGGCAACGCGTGACGGCGTTGGGAGTTTCCCGATTCGACGACGGCCTCGGCGTACTCGTCGTGGCGATCGGCTCGTCAAACGCCGCGGTCAACTCCCATACCGCCCAGGTCGGGCCGAAACTGGCCGAGGGAACCCGCTGGGCCGCGGTAGCGACCGCGTTCGCCACCCACCCGCCGGCCGCCCTGGCCGAAGCCGTCAGCCGGCTGCGTCGGCGCGATGCCCACCGGGTGGTCGTTGCACCGTGGTTCTTGGCCCATGGCAGACTGCCGGACCGGGTGCAGCGCTTTGCGGCCGATACTGGGCTCGCCATGGCCGCACCCCTGGGTGCGCACCGTTTGGTGGCCGAGACAGTACTAGATCGCTTCGCGCAGGCAACCGCTGGTCGCGTCGCGGCGTAACGGAGTTTCGTTCTATGACTTTTGTCAAGCGTTGTGGTGCAGTGCTGGCCGTAGCGGCCCTTGCGCTGGCCGGATGTGGCACTACCCACGTGGGGGCGCCGAACTCGGCGGGCCCGTGCGAGATCGTGCCCAACGGCACCCCGGCGCCGAAAACCTCGGTCGCCGCCGCGGCCCCGTCATCGAGAAACGTGGCGACCAACCCGGAGATCGCCACCGGCTATCGCACGGACATGACCCCGGTGCATACCGCGCACTATTCGGTGTCGGCCGCCAATCCACTGGCCACTCAGGCCGCCTGCCGAGTGCTGCGCGACGGTGGCACCGCCGCCGACGCTGTGGTGGCGGCCCAGGCGGTGCTGGGCCTGGTCGAACCCCAGTCCTCGGGCATCGGCGGCGGCGGGGTGCTGCTGTACTACGACGCCAGAACGCGGTCGGTGCAGGCCTATGACGGCCGCGAGGTCGCCCCGGCGGCGGCCACCGAGAACTACATGCGCTGGATCAGCGATGCCGACCACAGCGCGCCCAGGCCCGATCCGCGTGCCTCAGGACGATCGATCGGAGTGCCGGGCATCCTGCGAATGCTCGAGATGGTGCACAACGAGCACGGCACCACACCGTGGCGTGACCTCTTCAGTCCCGCGGTGGCATTGGCCGACAATGGTTTCGACATCAGCCCGCGGATGGCCGCGGCCATCTCCGACTCGGCGCCGCAATTGGGCGCCGACCCACAAGCGCGCGGGTATTTCCTCACCCCCGACGGCACCCCCAAGGCCGTTGGCACCCGGCTGACCAATCCCGCCTACGCAAAGGCGTTGTCCGAGATCGCATCGGCCGGCGCGAGCGTCTTCTATACCGGCGATATTGCTCACTACATCGTGGCCGCCGCCGGCGACACCTCCGGTGGCCGCACGCCCAGCCTGATCACCCTTGAAGATCTGTCCGCCTATCCCGCCAAGAAGCGCGAACCGCTGTGCACGACCTACCGTGGCCGGCAGATCTGTGGGATGCCGACGCCGTCATCGGGTGGCGTCGCGGTGGCCGCCACTTTGGGAATCCTCGAGCACTTCCCCATGAGTGAGTACCGGCCCGACAATCTCGACCCCAACGGTGGTCGCCCGAGTGTGATGGGCGTGCACCTGGTCGCCGAGGCCGAGCGGCTGGCGTACGCCGACCGCGATAAATACGTGGCCGACGCGGATTTCGTCCCACCGCCCGGTGGGTCGCTGAGCACCCTGGTCGACCCCGCGTATCTGGCCGGGCGCGCGGCGCTGATCTCGCCCCAGCACAGCATGGGAACCGCCAAGCCCGGCGACTTCGGCTTGCCGACCACCATCGCCGCGCCGGTTCCCGAACACGGCACCAGCCACGTCAGCGTCGTTGACTCATACGGAAACGCGGCCGCTTTGACCACAACGGTGGAATCGGCGTTCGGTTCCTTTCACATGGTCGACGGTTTCCTGCTCAACAACCAGCTCAGCGATTTCAGCGCGCAGCCATACGACTCCGATGGTGCACCGGTGGCCAACCGCATCCAGCCCGGGAAGCGGCCGCGAAGTTCGATGGCACCCACCTTCGTCTTCGATGGCGCACCAGCAGAACACAGCTCGCTGTATGCGGTGGTGGGCTCCCCCGGCGGGTCAACGATCGTCCAGTTCGTTGTGAAAACACTTGTGGCGATGCTCGATTGGGGGCTGGATCCGCAGCAGGCGGTGTCAGCGGTCGATTTCGGCGCGGCAAACACGCCACGAACCAATGTCGGCGGCGAGCACCCCGACATCAACACCGCCGACAACGGCGCCCACGATCCGCTGATGGAAGGCCTGCGCGCGCTGGGCCATCAGGTCAACCTGGCTGACCAGTCCAGCGGGCTATCGGCGATCACCCGCAGCAAGTCGGGGTGGACCGGTGGCGCCGACCCGCGCCGCGAAGGTGTGGTGATGGGCGACACCAGCTAGCCCCCCGCGCGCGGCACCTGCCGTGGTCGGCCCGCCGGGGCCAGGTGGGGATTGCTGCGGATGGCGGCACTAGCGGATATGGTCTAGCCCCATGTCTGGTGCACTGGGCAGTACACGCGAGATCACCACCCGCGGGATCATCCTGGGTGGGCTGATCACGCTGGTGTTCACCGCGGCGAATGTCTATCTCGGCCTCAAGGTCGGGCTGACGTTTGCCACTTCCATCCCGGCCGCGGTGATCTCGATGGGAGTCCTGAGGTTTTTCGCGAACCACTCGATCGTGGAAAACAACATCGTGCAAACCATCGCGTCGGCCGCAGGCACCCTGTCGGCGATCATCTTCGTGCTACCGGCACTGATCATGATCGGCTGGTGGAGCGGGTTCCCGTACTGGACGACGGTGGCCGTATGCGGATTCGGTGGCCTGCTGGGTGTCATGTACTCGATCCCACTGCGCCGCGCGCTGGTCACCGGTTCCGATCTGCACTACCCCGAAGGCGTCGCGGGGGCAGAGGTTTTGAAGATCGGCGCATCGGCACGGGGGGCGGAGGAAAACCGGAGGGGACTTTCGGTCATCGCGCTGGGCGCGGTGACCGCGGCCGGATACTCGCTGTTGGCCGCGCTCAAGGTGATCAGCAACTCGCTGGCGGTGACCTTCCGGTTGGGTTCGGGCGCGACGATGGCGGGTGCGAGCCTGTCGCTGGCGCTGGTCGGCGTGGGCCATCTCGTCAGGCTGGGCGTCGGTATCGCGATGATTGTGGGTGTGCTCATCAGCTACGGTGTGCTGCTGCCGATGCGCACCGCCGGTCAGCTGCCCCAGGATGGGGCGTTGGCCGATTTCGTCTCCAGGACCTTCTCGTCGGACGTGCGTTTCATCGGGGCGGGAGCCATTGCGGTGGCGGCGGTTTGGACGTTCCTGAAAATCGCCGGCCCCATCATGGCCGGTATCGCCGAGGCCGCGGTCTCCGCGCGCACCCGTCGCCGGGGCGAGGCCGTCGACCTGCACGAGCGCGACATCCCGATCCAGCTGGTCGGGCTGGTGGTGCTGGTCTCGCTGATCCCGATTGGGTTGCTGCTCGGCGACTTCACCGACCACACGCCGATCGCTGGGCGGGCCGGCAGCATCATCGCCGTCAGCTTGCTGCTGATCGTGACCATCGGTCTGGTGGTCGCATCGGTGTGTGGGTATATGGCCGGCCTGATCGGCTCGTCGAACAGTCCGATCGCCGGGGTCGGCATCCTGGTGGTGCTGCTGGCCGCGCTGCTGATCAAGTGGACCTATGGTCCGGCCAGCGATGCCCAGACCCCAGCTTTGGTGGCGTACGCCGTCTTTACCGCCGCGGTGATTTTTGGTGTGGCGACCATTTCCAACGACAATCTGCAAAACCTCAAGACCGGTCAGCTGGTGGGAGCGACCCCCTGGAAGCAGCAGGTGGCCCTGGTGATCGGGGTAACGATCGGCGCGGCGGTGATAGCTCCTGTTTTGCAGTTGATGCAAAGCGCGTTCGGCTTTCAAGGAGCCCCCGGCGCTACCGGAAATGCGCTGGCCGCTCCGCAGGCGGCACTGATCTCGGCACTGGCGAAGGGGGTCTTCGGCGGATCGCTGAACTGGTCGCTGGTGGGATTGGGCGCGCTGATCGGCATCGTGGTGGTCGTGGTCGATGAAGTACTGACCAGGACCACCGCGACACTTCGGCTCCCCCCGCTCGCGGTGGGTATGGGCATGTACCTGCCGATCTCGCTGACGCTGGTTATCCCGGTCGGCGCGGTGCTCGGCCGGATCTATGACTCGTGGGCGCAGCGATCCGGTGATGAGGATGAAAGCAAGAGACGCATGGGCGTCATGCTCGCCACCGGCCTGATCGTGGGCGAAAGTCTTTTCGGCGTGGCCTTCGCCGGCATCGTCGTGGGGACTGGCACGGAGGACCCCCTGGCCATCCTGGGCGACGGATTCACGCATTGGGCCGAGCTGTTGGGTCTGTTTGTCTTTGCCCTCATGATCGCGCTGCTCTACCGGTACGTCCGGGCGGCGGCGTCGTATCGCCCCACAACGCCTGGCCAGGAGCCTGAACCGCTATCCGGCCGGGCCGGATAGGACGCCCGTCACAGCTACGGGGTGACCGTTACTGTCCCCCCACACCGATCTGCGCTGCCCTGGGAGTGCTGCCGGCACCGTCGTCCGGAACGGCCGGGGCAGCTCCGGCGATCGGGGGCACCCGGGTGGCGCGCACATAGACGGTGTCGCCCTCCTGCAGAGCCAGCGCCTCGGCGTCACCCCGGGTGATCTGGGCGGTGAAGGCTCCGCCGGTGGCCGCGCTGGTCAGCTCCACCCGCACCTCGAAGCCCAGCACCACGATCCGGTCCACGACGGCGCGCGTGACACCGGTGGATTCCCCCGTGCCGTCGGCCGCCGCGACGGCCATTTCGGGGGTGCGGCCGACCCGAATGTCGTGCGGGCGCACCAGCGCACCGTTGAGCGCGGAAACCGCACCCAGGAAGGACATCACGAACGCATTCGCGGGGGCGTCGTACACCTCGGTGGGGGAACCAACCTGTTCGATCCGGCCCGAGTTGAGCACGGCGATCCGATCCGCCACATCCAGCGCTTCGGCCTGATCATGGGTGACCAGGACGGTGGTCACGTGCACCTCATCATGGAGTCGGCGCAGCCAGGCCCGCAGATCCTCCCGGACCTTGGCGTCCAACGCACCGAAAGGCTCGTCGAGGAGCAGCACTTCCGGGTCGACGGCCAGCGCGCGGGCCAGCGCCATCCGCTGCCGCTGACCACCGGAGAGCTGATTGGGGTAGCGGCCGTGAAATCCGCTCAATCCCACCACTTCTAGCAGATTGTCGACTTTGTCTCTGATCTCGGCTTTGGGCCGCTTGCGGATCTTCAAGCCGTAGGCCACATTGTCGCGAACGGTGAGGTGCTTGAAGGCGGCGTAGTGCTGGAACACGAAGCCGATGCCGCGTCGCTGGGGCGGCACCCGGGTCACATCGCGTCCATTGATCGTGATGTTGCCGCTGTCGGGCTGATCGAGCCCGGCGATGGTACGCAGCAGCGTCGACTTGCCCGAACCGCTGGGCCCTAGCAAGGCGGTCAGCGAACCGGCCGGCACCACGAAGTCCACGTGGTCCAGCGCGACGAAGTCCCCGTATTGCTTGAAGGCGTCCCGCACGACAATGGCGTGACCGCCGGTTCCCGGTCCAGTCAATGAAGTCTCCTTCTTCATGCCCGGCTGGTCGTTCGAGACCGGCGCACGTCAAGTGCCACCTGGACGATCAAGACCACCACCGCGACAGCCATCAGCAGCGTCGACAGCGCATAGGCCCCGTACCCGGCCCCGCGGTGGTAGCGGTCCGAGACCAGCAACGTCAGCGTTTGCGATGTCCCTGGGAGATTGGACGACACCATCAGGACCGCACCGTATTCGCCCAGGGTACGGGCGACGGTCAGCACAATTCCGTAGGTCAGGCCCCACCGGATCGATGGCAGCGTGATGCGCCAGAACGTCTGCCACCAGCCAGAACCCAAGGTTGCGGCGGCCTGCTCTTGGTCGGTGCCCAATTCGTGCAACACGGGTTCGACCTCGCGTACGACGAACGGCAGGGTGACGAAGATGCTGGCGAGGACCATCCCGGGCAGGCCGAAGATGATTCGGATCCCGAGGTCTCGTTCGACGAAGCCCAGGGCACCCGCCGATCCCCACAACAAGATCAACGCGGTGCCCACGATGACGGGCGAGACCGCGAAGGGCAGGTCGATGATCGCCTGCAACACGCCCTTGCCCCGGAACCGGTTGCGGGCCAGCAGCAATGTGGTCGGAATGCCGAAAATCACGTTCAGCGGCACCACGATGGCCACCAACAACAGCGACAGATGCAGCGCCGAAATCGCCGCCGGGGTGCTGATCCAGTCATAGAACTGGCCCAAGCCGGGTTCGAAGGTGCGCCACAAGATCACCCCCACCGGAACCACCAGCAGCGCAAAGACATACGTGAGCGCGATGGCCCGGAGCAGGTAGCGAACCAGCGGGGACGAAGTCATGGGGCCAACTCCTCCCGCTTGGCCGCGCGCGCACCGAGGACCCGCAGCACCAGCAGTACCGCGAATGAGATCGACAGCAGGACAATGGAGATCGCCGCGGCCCCGGTGCGGTCATCGTTTTCGATCAAGGTGCGAATCCACTGCGAGGACACCTCGGTCTCACCCGGGACTGCGCCGCCGATCAACACCACCGACCCGAACTCGCCGATGGCACGGGAGAACGCCAGGCCCGCACCGGACAACAACGCCGGCATCAGCGACGGAAAGATGACGGAGGTAAAGACCTTCCAACCGGTGGCACCCAGCGATGCCGCCGCTTCCTCGGTCTCGCGGTCGAGTTCCAGCAACACCGGTTGAACGGCACGCACCACAAACGGCAGGGTGACAAATGCCAGCGCCACCCCCACGCCCCACACGGTGTGCTGCAGGTGCAGCCCCAGCGGGCTGTTATGCCCGTAGAGCGCCAGCATGACCAGGCTGGCGACAATGGTGGGCAGGGCAAACGGCAGATCGATGACGGCATCGACGAGTCGCTTACCCACGAACTCGTCCCGGATCAGCACCCAGGCGATCAACAGGCCGAACACCGTGTTGAGCAACGTGACGCCGGCGGAGACGGTCAACGTCACCCGCAACGACTCCAGCGCCGCGTGCGAGGAGACCGACAACCAAAATGCGTGCCAGCCGCCGTCGGCGGCCTGCCAGGCAATGGCCGCCAACGGCAGCAGCACGATGACCGAAAGCCACACCATCGACACACCAACCTGCAGCGCCGTGGCGCCCCTACGGCCCGAGCGGCCAAGTCCGGATATCCATTGCGGACCGCCGTCGGCGCGCTGACCGGGATCCGGCGCCACCGCCGGCGGATCGGACTGCCCGGAATGTGCTGTCACCGTCATCCGGTGGCCTGCATGTAGATATTGGTGATGCTGCCGGTGCCCTTGTCGAATAGCTGCGGATCCACCGTGTCCCAACCGCCCAGGTCAGCGATCGTCCACAGTTTCTCCGGCAGGGGAAACTGATCGCGAAACTCGGCGACCACGGCGGGGTCGACCGGCCGGAATCCGGCCTGCGCCCAGAGCCGTTGCGCCTCGACGGTGTACTGGAAGTTCTTGAATGCCGTCGCCGTGGCCAGATGTGCGGTGGTGGTCACCACCGCCAGGGGGTTTTCGATCTGGAAGGACTGCGGCGGGGTGACGTGTTGAACGCGCTTGCCTTGCCGCTCGGTGGCGATCGCCTCGTTCTCGTAGCTGATCAAGACGTCGCCGCTGCCCTGGACGAAGACATCGGTGGCTTCGCGGCCCGAGCCGGGGCGTAGTTTGACGTGCTCGCGCACCAACCTGCTGACGAAGTCGATCCCGGCCTGGCTGTTTCTGCCGCCCTCGCTCTTGACCGCGTAGGGGGCGAGCAGGTTCCATTTGGCCGACCCCGAGCTCAACGGGCTGGGGGTGATGGCCTCCACGCCGGGCCGCAACAGATCGTCCCAATCCCTGATGTTCTTGGGATTGCCCTCCCGCACGACCAGCGTGACCACCGACTCGAACGGAATGCCCCTGGTGGCGTCGGCGTCCCAGTCCTTGGCGACCTTGCCGGCCCTGACCAGTCGAGCGATGTCCGGTTCGACCGAGAAATTCACCAGATCGGCCGGTTTGCCGTCGGCGACACCGCGAGATTGGTCGGCAGAGGCACCGTAGGAGGTGATCACCTGCACGTCCTTGCCTTCCTCGGAGGCGTTGAAGGCCGGGATCACCGTGCTCCAGCCGGGCTCCGGGGCCGAGTAGGCCACCAGCGTGATGCTGGTGTGCGCGTCGGTGGGTCCACCACCACCCGCGATGTCGCTAGGACCTCCCTGACACGCCGAGGCCAGGACGGCGATCAGCGCGAAGATGACCCCGAACGTGCCGGGCCGCCGCGAGCGCGCCGCGCCCATGAACGTCTGCGGCATTGGTGGCCTTCCAGTGCGGGATTTGTGGACAACGTTTCCCGTGACTGCGGAAGGAGCGATCGGCTAGCAACTGAGGCATTGACGAACTCCGCACCAGACCGCGCACGGGTTTGGCGTCAGCGACAACAGCGCACGTCAGCAGTGGCGCAGAGCACCACGGCTTCACTCACGCAGGCCACTGCAAACCCCAAGCACCCCAAAGCACTGGCCACTGCGTGCATGCCGCGAAGCCTAACAGAATCCGTCGGGGACAGACCGCGTCCGCATCTCAGTGCGTGAGCAACCACATGGCGACCACCAACACCAGCAGGGCGACGAGAACCAACGTGACGTGCGACCGTGGCATCGCTTACCCCGACGCTTCGTCGCTATGGCGGACGCGTTGCATCAGCTCGATACCCATGCCCAGCAGGGCATCCAATATTGCCGCCGAGATAAGGGCCACACCCAGCACCACCGGCATCACCGTGAGCGCCTGCAGTGCGAACGGAAGCCCGGAGAGCCACAGCTCAACACCGTCCCACCAATTCAGGATGCCGCTCACCGGACTCACCCTATGCGGCGCGGCAGCCGAAACCAATGCGCCTGATCGGCCGGATGATCTGCCTAAGATCGCCCAGTGCCTCAGCCATCGGAAACGACAAGCGTTCTGGTAGCCGGCGGCGGACCGGCAGGCATGATGCTGGGCTTGTTGCTGGCCCGGGCCGGCGTTGACGTCACCGTGATGGAAAAGCACGCGGACTTCCTGCGCGACTTCCGCGGTGACACGGTGCACGCCAGCACCCTGCGTCTGCTTGACGAACTCGGTCTTGGATCCCAATTCGCTCAGATCCCGCATCGCCTGATCGACACCATCAGCATGAAGGTGCAGGGCCAACCGGTCGACCTCGACCTCAAACACCTGCCCGGCGCCCACCAGCACATCGCCTTGGTGCCCCAGTGGGATTTCCTCGAGTTGCTGGCCGCCGCGGCTGAGGCTGAACCCACCTTCCGATTGCTGCGCAGCACCGAGGTGACCGGGGTGTTGTGGGGTGACGGACCCGACCCGGGCCGCGTCGTCGGTGTCACCTACCGCGCGCAATCCGGTGAAACAAAACACATGCACGCCGATCTGACCGTGGCCTGCGATGGCCGGGGCTCCACGGTGCGCTCGGCCTTGGGCATGGCGACCCGCAGCTTCGGCGCACCGATGGACGTCTGGTGGTTCCGACTACCACGTCGGCCCGATGATCCGACCGGTCTGGCCGGCATCTTCAACTCAGGTCACGGCGGAATTGCCATCGATCGCGGCGACTACTACCAGATCGCCTACATCATTCCCAAGGGCAGCGATGCCCAATTGCGCGCGCAGGGTATTGAGGCACTGCACCGGGCGCTGGCGGACTTGATGCCCTGGCTCGCCGACCGCGTCGACGCACTGAAGTCTTTCGATGACGTGAAACTGCTTGATGTACAACTCAATCGGCTGCGGCGCTGGTACTGCGACGGCGCGTTGTGCATCGGCGATGCGGCGCACGCGATGTCCCCGGTCGGCGGCGTCGGGATCAACCTGGCCCTGGCCGACGCGGTGGCCACCGCCCGGATGCTGGCGCCGTCGTTGCGCGTCGGGCGGGTGTCCACCGGCCAGCTGGCGCGGGTGCAGGCACGCCGGTGGGCCCCGACGGCCTTTCTGCAGGGCATCCAGCGGGCCATCCACGCCGCCATCGTCGCGGTGGCGGTAACCGGCGGGCCGCCGCAACCGCCGCCGGTGGTGCGCCTGGTGAGCCGTTCGGTGCTAGTGCGGCGGATCATGGGCTATCTGGTGGCGATCGGCCCACTGCCCGAACACGCCCCAAAGTACGCGAGGCGGGCACGGTAGACCCGACACCTCGGCGCCGCGCGGAGCGCAGTGGTGGACGCAGGGCAGGTCGACAGTCGATGATGGCGGGATGGTTTTGCACGCCGAACACGCAGACGAGGACGTCGAGCTCACCGTCGAGCCGACGGAGGCCCCGCACGCCGCGCCGGCTACCCAGATTCCCGCGTTGGACGGGGCCCCCGCGGCGTCGGTCGAACTCAGCCAGCACGGCATCTCCCCGTCCAGCGCATCGCTGCGCAATCCGTTTCCGCCGATTGCCGACTACGCGTTCCTGTCCGATTGGGAAACGACGTGCTTGATCTCTCCGGCCGGCTCGGTGGAGTGGATGTGTGTGCCCCGGCCGGACTCCCCCAGCGTGTTCGGCGCGATTTTGGATCGCAGCGCCGGTCATTTCCGGCTGGGCCCCTACGGGGTTTCGGTGCCGTCGGCGCGGCGCTACCTTCCCGGCAGCCTGATCATGGAGACCACGTGGCAGACCCACACCGGGTGGCTGATCGTGCGCGACGCGTTGGTGATGGGGCCCTGGCACGACATCGAAAGGCGCTCGCGGACTCATCGGCGTACGCCGATGGATTGGGACGCCGAAAACATCTTGCTGCGCACCGTGCGCTGCGTCAGCGGAACCGTCGAGCTGATGATGAGCTGCGAACCGGCGTTCGACTACCACCGTCTCGGGGCCACCTGGGAGTACTCGGCCAACGCCTACGGTGAGGCCATCGCCCGGGCCAGCAAGCAACCCGATGCTCACCCGACGCTGCGGCTGACCACCAACCTGCGGATCGGGCTGGAGGGCCGGGAGGCACGGGCGCGCACCCGGCTGAAAGAGGGCGACGACGTGTTCGTCGCGTTGAGCTGGACCAAGCACCCGGCGCCACAGACCTACCAAGAGGCCGCCCAGAAGATGTGGCAAACCACCGAATGCTGGCGGCAGTGGATCAACATCGGCAACTTTCCCGACCACCCGTGGCGGGCATACCTGCAGCGCAGCGCGCTCACACTCAAGGGGTTGACCTACTCGCCCACCGGCGCACTGCTGGCGGCCAGCACCACCTCGCTTCCGGAAACACCGCGCGGCGAACGTAACTGGGACTACCGATACGCCTGGGTTCGCGACTCGACCTTCGCGCTGTGGGGGCTCTACACCCTCGGTCTGGACCGCGAGGCCGACGACTTCTTCGCCTTCATCGCCGATGTATCCGGCGCCAACCACAACGAGCGCCACCCGTTGCAGGTGATGTACGGCGTGGGCGGCGAGCGCAGCCTGGTTGAAGAAGAGCTCAACCATCTGTCCGGCTACGACCATGCGCGACCGGTCCGGATCGGCAACGGCGCCTACAACCAGGACCAGCACGATATCTGGGGCTCGATTCTGGATTCGTTCTATCTGCACGCCAAGTCGCGTGAACAAGTCCCGGAAACATTGTGGCCGGTGCTGAAGCGACAAGTGGAAGAGGCGATCACGCACTGGCGCGAGCCCGACCGCGGAATCTGGGAAGTGCGGGGGGAGCCGCAGCACTTCACCTCGTCAAAGGTGATGTGCTGGGTGGCGCTGTCCCGCGGGGCCAAACTCGCCGAGCGCCAGGGCGAGAAAAGCTATGCCCAGCAGTGGCACCAGATCGCCGACGAGATCAAGGCGGACATTCTCGAGCACGGGGTGGACTCGCGCGGGGTGTTCACCCAGCGCTACGGCGACGACGCGCTGGACGCCTCGCTGCTGCTGGTGGTGGTGCTGACTCGCTTCTTGCCCCCGGATGACCCGCGCGTGCGCAATACCGTCCTGGCGATCGCCAACGAGCTCACCGAGGAGGGCCTGGTGCTGCGGTACCGGGTCGAGGAGACCGACGACGGACTCTCCGGCGAGGAGGGTACCTTCACCATCTGCTCGTTCTGGCTGGTCTCGGCGCTGGTTGAGATCGGCGAAGTGGCCCAGGCCAAGCGGCTCTGCGAGCGGCTGCTGTCCTACGCCAGCCCGTTGCATCTGTACGCCGAAGAGATCGAGCCACGCACCGGGCGGCATCTGGGCAACTTCCCGCAGGCGTTCACCCACCTGGCGCTGATCAACGCGGTGGTCCACGTGATCCGCGCCGAGGAAGAGGCCGACAGTTCCGGGATGTTCCAGCCGGCCAACGCGCCGATGTAGCCCCCGTCGATTCGGGGTCAGCTCATATTGCTGACTCTTTCCATCATGGCGTGGGCGATCTCGATAGCGCTGGTATTGATGTCGGCGGACCCCTTGTCTGCGGGTCCTCGCACACTGAAAAACGCGATCTCGACTTCGACCAGGCAATTCCCCCGCAGGCCAATGGCACGCGCCTCCGGTCTGGCCGCTTTGAGCTGTGAACCGGATATCCGGGTGCCAATCGAAACGGTCGCCGCCAGCACGGAGTTGGTGATGCGCACGTCGGTGATCTTGTCCGCGAAGGCGACCTTGCCGCTATCGATGGTCACCATCGCGCCGTCGCAGCTGTCCCATTGCTGGGTGAAGCTCTCGAACAGTTCGGCGGCCTCGTCGGGCCCCGACAGCGCGACCACGCCCTCCGCCACGCTGATCACCTTCGCCGGTCCCGCGGAGTTCCACCAGGTCTCCCGCACCACGTTCTCCACGCTGCCGGATCGACGCGCCGACTGATAGGCGCTCTTGGCCAGCATGGTCGTGATGCCCAGGCAGTCGACCCGCGACACCCGACCGAAGACTTCCTGCAACCTCTCCGGGCCACCGAAGCGCGGTGGCAATTCTGACTTGGCCGTGAAGTCCTGGCCGAGAATCTTTGCCAGTGCGGCGCTGTCCAACAGCACGTCCTTGATCGCTTCTCCGGTGACCAGCTGGGGGGCAAGCCCCGCCGCGGGGAGCGCGGCGCCCGCAACGACAGACGTGCAGCCCGAAGCCAGACTGATGACCAACAGGCAGGCCAAGACCAATCGAGTTCTCATCAGTTCGTGCTCGATACCTTGCGCAGCATCACCTTGACGAGTTCGATCGCCCTGGTCCCGGGTTGCGAGTGCGGCCTGAGCGCCACCTTGGCATCGGCGAGGACGTCGCCCTGGACGCCGACGGCCCGTTCGACCGGGGACTGCGGAGTGTGGTGGTTGTCCCAGCTGATGATGGTCGCCGAAAGTATCGGCCCGTCGGTTCGGACTTCGGTCACTTTCGAATACAACTCTGTATCGCTCCTGTCATGGGTGTACATCGTGACGGTGCGGCCCTCACATTGTCGCCATTGCTGCGTGAAAGACGCGAATAGTCGTTGCGCGTCGTCTGAGGACGCCAGCTTGATCGCGGCCACCGTTGCACTAGACGCCACCACACCGGAGTCGTAATTCCAATAATCCTGCAGTGCCGCCGCGCGGACCGGCGCCACCTCGTAGCTGATCCGCATCGCCGGCGCTATCGCCCCCAGACATTCGATGGGCGCGGCGGCAGAATTATCGCGAATCCCGTTGGGCAACACGCCGATATCACCCACCATCGGCGGGCTGTGGGGCGGCAGATCGTTGCCGACCGCGGCCTTGACCTCCTCGCCATCCGGCAATACTTGCTCGGGGGTAAGCGCATTCGCACCCGGCTGGCCGGCGTGGGTGGACACTCCCGCAACGGTGTTCGTGCAGCCGGTTCCCAGCAGGCCGATACCCAGCAGGGCAACGGCTCCCGCCCAGCCGGCTCGCCCCACCGTCACGGCTACTTCTTGCCCTTATCCCCCGCGGCGTCGGTGGACAGTGCCGCGACAAACGCCTCCTGCGGCACCTCGACCCGGCCGATGGTCTTCATCCGCTTCTTGCCCTCTTTCTGCTTTTCCAGCAGCTTGCGTTTGCGGGTGATGTCACCGCCGTAGCACTTCGACAACACATCCTTGCGGATCGCGCGGATGTTCTCGCGCGCGATGATCTTGGAACCGATGGCCGCCTGCACCGGCACCTCGAACTGCTGACGCGGAATCAGCTCCTTGAGCTTGGTGGTCATCTTGTTGCCGTAGGCGAACGCCGAATCCTTGTGGACGATAGCGCTGAACGCATCGACGGCCTCGCCTTGCAGCAGGATGTCGACCTTGACCAGTTGGGCTTCCTGCTCGCCGGACTCCTCGTAATCGAGACTGGCGTAGCCACGGGTCCGCGATTTGAGCGAGTCGAAGAAGTCAAAGATGATCTCCCCCAACGGCATTGTGTATCGCAGTTCCACCCGTTCGGGCGACAAATAGTCCATGCCCCCCAGCTCGCCGCGCCGCGACTGGCACAGCTCCATGATGGTGCCGATGAATTCGCTGGGCGCGATGATGGTGGTCTTCACCACCGGCTCGTAGACGGTGCGGATCTTGCCCTCGGGCCAGTCCGACGGGTTGGTCACCTGCAATTCGGTGCCGTCGTCCTTGATGACGCGGTACACGACGTTGGGCGAGGTCGAGATCAGGTCGAGGTCGAACTCGCGCTCCAGACGTTCCCGACTGATCTCCATGTGCAGCAGGCCCAGGAAGCCGCACCGGAATCCGAAACCCAGCGCCACCGACGTTTCGGGCTCATAGGTCAGGGCCGCGTCGTTGAGCTGCAGCTTGTCCAGGGCGTCCCGCAGGTTCGGATAGTCCGATCCGTCAACGGGATACAGTCCCGAATACACCATCGGCTTGGGTTCGCGGTAGCCGGTCAGTGCCTCGGTGGCACCTTTTCGGGCGGTCGTGACGGTGTCGCCGACCTTGGACTGCCGCACGTCCTTGACCCCGGTGATCAGATAACCCACCTCGCCGACACCAAGGCCGTCGCTGGCCTTGGGTTCGGGTGAGACGATGCCGACCTCGAGCAGTTCGTGGGTGGCGCCGGTGGACATCATGGCGATGCGCTCGCGGGCGGTGATCTTGCCGTCGACGACGCGGACGTAGGTGACCACACCGCGGTAGATGTCATAGACGGAGTCGAAGATCATTGCGCGAGTGGGTGCGTCGGCATCGCCCTGCGGTGGCGGCACCTCGCGCACCACGTGGTCGAGCAGGTCTGCGACGCCTTCCCCGGTTTTGCCGGAAACCCGCAGCACGTCGCCGGGCTCGCAGCCGATGATGTGAGCAATCTCGCCCGCGTAGCGGTCCGGGTCGGCGGCCGGCAGGTCGATCTTGTTCAGCACCGGAATGATGTGCAGGTCGCGGTCCAGTGCCAGGTAGAGGTTGGCCAGCGTCTGGGCCTCGATGCCCTGGGCGGCGTCAACCAGCAGCACCGCGCCCTCGCAGGCCTCCAGCGCACGTGACACCTCGTAGGTGAAGTCGACGTGTCCTGGCGTGTCGATGAGATGCAGGACGTACTCGGTTCCATCGAGCTGCCAGGGCAGCCGCACATTCTGCGCCTTGATGGTGATCCCGCGTTCGCGTTCGATATCCATCCGGTCCAGGTACTGGGCCCGCATCGAGCGCTCGTCAACGACCCCGGTCAACTGCAGCATTCGGTCCGCCAGCGTCGACTTTCCGTGGTCGATGTGAGCGATGATGCAGAAGTTCCGAATCTGCGCCGGCGGGGTGAAGGTTTTGTCGGCGAAACTGCTGATGGGACTCTCCTGAAGCGGGGGTTTGCGGGTTTCCAGCCTATCTGTGCAGCGCCGCCCGGACCTACTTGAGGCCAATCGCGCTCGGCGGATCGCGTCTATGCTGCGAATATGACGTCTGCCGGGAAGTCCCAGTGGAAGACGTTCCAGCGCTTCGCGGAGAACCTCGTGTTCAACGAGGCGCCCAAGGTTGTCCATCGTCTGCAGAACACCCAGGCAACGCTGCGGACCATTCAGCAAGCCGTCAAAATCACCGCCAACATCGTGGCGATGGGGCTGCCGCCGCCACCGGCCGAGATCACCGCGGGCCGGCCGGTGACCGACACCAGCTCCCCGACCGCTGCGCGGGCGCGCAAGCTCACCTACTCCCCCGACCTCGATGGCCGAGCCGACCCGGGCGAAATCGTGTGGACCTGGGTGGTTTACGAAGACGATCCCACCCAGGGCCAAGACCGGCCGGTGCTCGTCGTAGGCCGTGAGCGCAACGTGTTGCTGGCATTGATGTTGTCCAGCCAGGAGCAGTACTCGGCCGATCCGGACTGGGTCGCAATCGGCACCGGCGACTGGGACTTCGAGGGCCAGCAAGGCTGGGTGCGGCTGGACCGGGTGCTCGATGTACCCGAGGAGAGCATCCGCCGCCAGGGTGCGATCCTGCAGCGCGACGTGTTGACGTGCTGGCGGCGCGGCTGCGTGCCGAGTACAGCTGGCGCTAGCGACGAATGCGGCTATTGGCCGCCGCGGCACCGGGCAGTGATCACCCCTGGGTGATGTAGGACTGCAGCTGCTCCTGCTCGGCCTCGAGTTCTCCCATCCGCGACTTCACCACGTCGCCGATGCTGACGATGCCGATCAGCTTCTGGCCGTCGAGCACCGGCACGTGCCGCACCCGGTTCTGCGTCATCAGCACACTGATGCTGTCGACCGTGTCGGACTTTGTGCAGGTGGCGACGGCACTGGTCATGATTTTAGAGACCGGGCGAGTCAGCACGCTGGCGCCGTGCGTGTGTAGCTGGCGCACGACATCGCGCTCCGACACGATGCCGACCACACCTTCCACTCCGACCACCACCATCGCGCCGATGTTCTGCTCAGCCAAACCGGCAAACAATTCCCGGACCGTCGCATCGGGGTTGATGGTCGTCACCGCTGCCCCCTTGTTCCGCAAGACGTCCGCGATCCGCATTGAGGCCTCCCACAGCTTGTGACCCGACTCACACCCAGGCTACGACTAACTCGTGCGGCGGGAAAGCCAACACCCCAACCGGGCACAAACAGCCAAGTATCGATCCGGTCACCTGCACCTGGGCGCTTCCCGAGCCCCCTGACCGATGGAACCAATCCTGATACCCGCCAGCCGGATCGACCGGTTGAGCGATGACGCACCGACCCGGCTTGCAAGGATGGGCTCATGATTGAGATCACGTTGCTCGGAACGGGAAGTCCCATCCCCGACCCGGATCGTGCGGGGCCATCGACCCTGGTGCGAGCCGGCGGACAGGTCTTCCTGGTCGATTGTGGCCGCGGGGTGCTGCAGCGCGCGGCGGCCGTCGGGGTGGGTGCGGCCGGCTTGTCGGCAGTGCTGCTCACCCACCTGCACAGCGACCACATTGCCGAACTCGGCGACGTGCTCATCACCAGCTGGGTCACCAACTTCGCGGCCGATCCCGCGCCCCTTCAGGTCATCGGGCCGCCCGGCACCGCGGAAACTGTCGAGGCAATGCTCAAAGCGTTCGGCCGCGACATCGGTTACCGGATCGCCCATCACGCCGACCTGAACGCTCCGCCGCCCATCGAGGTTCACGAATACACCGACGGTACGGTCTGGGACCGCGATGGTGTAGCGATCCGAGTGGCACCCACCGATCACCGCCCGGTGGCGCCGACGATCGGGTTCCGCGTCGAGTTCGACGGCGCGTCGGCGGTGCTGGCCGGGGACACCGTGCCCTGTCCCAGCCTGGACGAATTGGCCGCCGGCGCCGGTGCGTTGGTGCACACCGTGATCCGCAAGGACATCATCACGAACTTCCCCCAACAGCGAGTCAAGGACATCTGCGACTACCACTCCTCGGTACAGGAGGCGGCCGCGACCGCCGCCCGCGCGGGGGTGGGCACGCTGGTCATGACGCACTACGTGCCAGCCATCATCGCGGGTCAGGAAGACCAGTGGCGGGCGTTGGCCGCGACCGAGTTCGGCGGGCGCATCGAACTGGGCAACGACCTGCATCGCGTCGAGGTGCACGCCCGCTAGCGGTCCTCCGGGCACGCCCCACTGACTGTTCACCGCCGACACGAATTGCCCTTTTGTCGGCGCGGTGCGGGTTTCGTGGAAACGCAAATCCGCCTGCTCACGCTGCGTAACATCCATATCGCCTGGTAATTGGTCAATGGTCGTGAAGTGGTGGTGGTCGTGATGTCGTTTGCGGTCGTAGCGCCAGAGCTAATGCGGGTGGCCGCTTCGGATCTGGACAATATCGGCTCCACGCTCAGCGCCGCCAACGCGGTCGCGGCGGCCCAAACGACCGCGGTGCAGGCGGCCGCGGCCGACGAAGTGTCTACCGCGATCGCGGCCCTGTTCGGCTGGCACGCGCAGACGTACCAGTCACTGAGCGCGCAGGCGACGTCATTTCATGACCAGTTTGTTCAGACCCTGGCGTCGAGCGGGACCTCGTATTGGTCCGCGGAAGCCACCAATGTCGAGCAGACGCTGCTCAACGCGATCAACGCACCCACCGAGGCCCTGTTCGGACGCCCGCTGATCGGCGACGGCGCCGACGGGCAAACCGTCAACGGGGTGGGACAGGCCGGCGGCGACGGGGGCTTCCTGTGGGGCAACGGCGGCAACGGCGGCGACAGCACCAGTGCCGGTGTGGCCGGCGGCGCCGGCGGTAGTGCCGGGCTCTTCGGCAATGGCGGCGCTGGCGGCACCGGCGCGGATGCTGATGTGAGCGCGACCAACGGTGGCGCCGGCGGGGCGGGCGGCAACGCCGGACTGATATTCGGCTTCGGCGGAGCCGGCGGCACCGGCGGCA
Organism: Mycobacterium ulcerans subsp. shinshuense; assembly: GCF_002355775.1. Taxonomy (NCBI): domain Bacteria; kingdom Bacillati; phylum Actinomycetota; class Actinomycetes; order Mycobacteriales; family Mycobacteriaceae; genus Mycobacterium; species Mycobacterium ulcerans. The sequence goes on from NZ_AP017624.1 coordinate 4,041,944, forward strand.
GCGGCATCAATTCCTTCGCCTCGTTCGGCGGCGACGGCGGCGCGGGTGGTAACAGCTACCTGTTAGGGGCCGCCGGCGCAGGCGGCAACGGCGGGGTGGGCCTGGGGACGTCCGGATTCGGCGGCACCGGCGGGGACGGCGGCCAGGGCGGGCTGTTCGGAAACGGCGCCGCGGGCGGGCTGGGCGGTCAGAGCACCGACGGTGACGGCGGCAGTGGTGGCAGCGGCGGTCGAGCCGGAATCCTCTATGGCGACGGCGGCGACGGCGGTGCCGGCCGGTTCAGTTCAGGGTCCGGCGGCGCCGCCGGCACCGCCATCCTTGCCGGCAACGGCGGTAGCGGCGGCAACGGCGCTAGCAGCACGGCTACCAGCGGCGACGGGTTCGGCGGTTTCGGTGGGATCGGCGGCACCGGCGGCCTGTTCTTCGGCAACGGCAGCGACGGCGGCAACGGCGGCGACGGGTTCGACGTCGCCAACGGGGGCGGCTGGGGCAGCATCGGCGGCTCGGCCCTGCTCTTCGGCGACGGTGGTGCCGGCGGCAACGGCGGCGCCGGCGGCGGCCAGGGCGCAAACGGCGGCCTCGGCGGCCTGGTGATCGGCAACGGCGGCAACGGCGGCATCGGCGGCGCCGGCGATTCCGGTAACCCCGCCGGCGGTCAAGGTGGCAACGGCGGCGGCGCCTACCTGATTGGCAATGGCGGCTGGGGAGGCGTCGGCGGTGCCGGCGACGGCACCGGCGACGGCGGCGACGGCGGCAGCGGTGGCGACGGCGGGTGGCTGCTCGGCAACGGCGGTAACGGCGCCGAGGGCGGCACCAGCTCAGCAACCGGTGGGGCCGGCGGCAATGGCGGTGACGCTCGGTTCATCGGCAACGGCGGCGACGGCGCTCACGGAGGTGACGGTACCCCCGACGGTGCCAGCGGTACCGGCGGCAGCGGCGGCATCCTGTTCGGACAGAACGGCAGCGATGGCGGATAGCCCACAGCGTCGGGCGGACGCGGGCGAAATGTGCCCGGACTGCTGATCGCATCGCGATACGATCCGCACCTGGCCCAGTGGTCCTGACCCTCAGAGGTGCGCCATGGCATATGTGATCGCCGACCTGGAGGCAATGGCCGCGGCGGCCGCCGATTTGGCCGGGGTGAATTCGGCAATCGCGGCAGCCAACGGGATTGCCGCGGTCCCGACGACCGCCGTGCAGGCCTGCGCCGGCGATCAGGTGTCAGCGGCCGTCGCGGCGTTGTTCGCCGCGCATGCCCAGGGCTATCAGAGCATCAGCACACAGATGTCGGCAATGCATGACCAGCTCGTGCAGACCCTGTCCGCCAGCAGCGCGTCCTACGCCGGGGCCGAGGCCTCCAACGCCGCACAAGCATTGCTCGGTCTGATCAACGCTCCTACCCAAGCGCTGCTGGGGCGCCCGCTGATCGGTAACGGCGCCGACGGCGCGACCGTCGGCGGAATCGGGACGCCCGGCGGGGCGGGCGGGCTGTTGTACGGCAACGGCGGCCGGGGCGGTGACAGCACCCTTGCCGGTGTCTCGGGAGGCGGCGGTGGCGACGCCGGGCTGATCGGTAACGGCGGCAGTGGCGGCACCGGCGGCAACGGCGGCAGTGGCGGGCTCGGCGGCAATGCCTGGCTGCTCGGCAGCGGCGGTATCGGCGGCACCGGGGGTGCCGGTGTCTCATCCGGATTCGGGGGTACCGGCGGAAACGGCGGCCTGGGCGGGCTGCTCTACGGCAGCGGCGGTGCGGGTGGCACGGGTGGTGCCGGTGCCGCGGGCGCCGTGTTGGGCGGCATGGGCGGGCTGGGCGGTGACGCGCGGCTGTTCGGCACCGGCGGCGCCGGCGGGACTGGCGGCGACAACAGCCTGGGCCTGACCGGTCAGGGCGGCCAGGGCGGCGACGGCGGCTACGGCGGTGCGCTGTTCGGTTCCGGAGGTTCCGGCGGGGGCGGCGGCACCGGGAGTTCCGCTGGCGGCGACGGCGGCGCGGGCGGCGCCAGCGGCTACGGAATCGGCAACGGCGGTGCCGGCGGTGCGGCCGGCGACGGTGGTGGTGCGGGCAGCCTCGGCACCGGCGGGAATGGCGGATCGGGCGGACGCGCCGCGTTGCTCTACGGCGTCGGTCGTGACGGCGGGGCCGGCGGCGCCGGCGGCGACGTCGTCGGCAGCGCTGGCGGCAGCGGCGGGCTCGGGGGCGCCGCCGGGTTGGTCGACGTCGGCGGCGACGGCGGAGCCGGTGGGGCGGGCGGCGGCGCCGGGGGTGACGGCGGCGCCGGCGCTTATCTGATCGGCGACAGGGGTGATGGCGGGGCCGGCGGGGACGGCAACGCGGGCAGCCTCGCGGGCGGCACCGGCGGCAATGGCGGTGACGCCAAGCTCATCGGTAACGGCGGCAACGGCGGTGACGGTGGGGTCGGCTTCGGCGGCGGCGCCAACGGCTCCGGTGGTACCGGCGGCGCCGCGGGGCTGCTTGGCAGCCCCGGCAGCGACGGCACCACCGTTTAAGGCCCTAGGCCAGCCGGGTGATCTCCACGTCCACGTCGAGGTCGGTGACGCCAAGCCCGGAGTAGATGCCTTTCAGCGGAGGTACGTCGCTGTAATCGCGGCCGGCGCCCACGCTGATGTACTGCTCGCTGATCTCGGTGTCGTTGGTCGGGTCGTAGTGCCACCAACCGCCGGTCCACGCCTGGATCCAGGCGTGACTGCGTCCGGCCACCGACTTCCCCACCACCGCGTTGCGCTTGGGATGCAGATAACCGGACACATAGCGCGCAGGAATTCCCAGGCCCCGCAACACAATCAGCGACAAGTGCGCAAAGTCCTGGCAGACGCCTTTGCCCTGTTCCAGGGCATCGAGCCCGGAGGAGTGCACACCGGTGGTGCCGGGCAGGTAGTCCAATTCGCTGCGCGCCCAACGGGCCGCCGCGACGACCGCCTCCGCCGGGTCGTGATACTTCCTGATCCGGCGTCCCACGGCGGCGACACGTTTGCTTGTCGGGGTGTACGAGGTGGGGCCGCAGCACCTCGTCGAAACGATCGATGACGGCCATCGACTCGAGTTCTTCCCAGGTGACCTTCGCCTCCGGCGGCTCCGGACGCTCGGTCTCGACGACCGAGGAGGACGTGACCGTCAGCTCGGTGTGCGGGGCGTGCAGGTCGAACGCCGTCACCGCGGTACCCCAATAGTCGACGTAGCGGTAGGACCGGGTAGCCGGAATGGTTTCGACCCGGTTGAGGATCACGTTCTGCCGGGAGTTGGACCGCGGCGTCAGTCGCGCCTCGTTAAACGACGCCGTGACCGGCGCCTCGTATGCGTACCCGGTGCTGTGCACCACCCGCATCCGCCACATCAGGATTCTCCCTTCCTGGCGACCATCTGGCCGCGGGGGCCGGCATCGGTCCAGGCTACCCATGGGGTTACGTGGAAATACTGCAGTGTCAAGGCTTCTCCGACGTCACGACAGGTTCGTTGCAGACCTGACAAGCGGCTGTCCAGGGACTCCAGCAAGACCCCGGGCTGGACGAACTCGAGTTTGCTGCGCGCTTGCCCAAGCAGCCGCTGCGCTTCGGTGGTCGCCCCGATGCGGCTCTGCGGATTATGCAGCAGCTCATCGAGGTTGTGTTCGGCCATGCGCAGCGAGTAGTAGACCGAGCGCGGGAACAGCCGGTCCAGCATCATGAACTCGACCACCCGGGCCGCGTCCAACACCCCGCGATAGGTGCGCAGATAGGTGTCGTGGGCACCCACCGAACGCAGCAACGTGACCCAGGCCGGCGATGACGCGCTGTCCCCTACCCGGGACAGCAACAGGCGCACCGTCATGTCGACCCGTTCGATGGCGCGGCCCAGCAACATGAACCGGTATCCGTCGTCGCGCGACAGAGTGGAGTCGGCCAGCCCGGCGAACATGGCCGCACGCCCTTCGACGAATGACAGAAATTCATGCGGCCCAAGTCGTTTGGCTGCTCGCTCACGTTCCGGGAGAGCGTGGTAGGTGGTGTTCAGGCACTCCCAGGTCTCGATGGACGTCACTTCGCGAGCCGACTTGGCGTTTTCCCGCGCCGCTGAGATCGCCTCGACGATCGAACAGCCGCCCGAAGCGTTGGTGCTGAAGGCCACCAGGTCGGTCAACGACCAGACATCCAGCTCGTGATCGGGAAGGTCGATGCCGAGCACCCGCAACAGCAGCCGCGAGGCATGGTCGGGGTCGATGCTGGAATCCTCGAGCAGCTGGTGTATCGCGACATCGAGAATTCGGGCGGTGTCGTCGGCGCGCTCCACGTAGCGACCGATCCAGTACAGCGCTTCGGCGTTGCGGGCAAGCATCACTTCTTCGCTTTCTGCTGCTGTTGTTGCTGGTGCTGACCTTCTTGCGGCTGATTTTGCTGCGGCTGCTGCTGGTTGGGCCGCGTATCGTCGGGACTCTGCTCGGGCACGGTCCGCGGCAACGACCGCAGCACTTGGGCGCCGCCCAGCTCACGGCCGGTAGCCAAGGAGCGCGGCGCCAGCACCCAGGTGTCCTTCGACCCGCCGCCCTGACTGGAATTGACCACCCGTGACCCCTCGACCTGGGCCACCCGGGTCAACCCACCCGGCAGCACCCACACGTCGTTGCCGTCATTGACCGCAAACGGCCTCAGGTCGACGTAGCGTGGCGCCAGCGAGTCCTCGATGCGTGTCGGCACGGTCGACAGTTCCATCATCGGCTGCGCGATCCAGCTACGCGGATCGTCACGAATCTTCTTGCCGACCGCGGCCAGCTCCTTGTCCGACGCGTCCGGGCCGAACACGATGCCGTAGCCCCCGGATCCCTCGACCGGCTTGAGCACCAGTTCCTTGAGCCGGTCCAGCACTTCTTCGCGTTCCTCGTCCAGCCAGCACCGATAGGTGTCCACATTGGCCAGCAACGGCTTTTCGCGCAGGTAGTACTCGATCATGGTGGGCACGTAGGTGTAGACGAGCTTGTCGTCACCGACACCGTTTCCGATCGAGCTCGAGATGACCACATTGCCCGCGCGGGCGGCATTGACCAGACCGGCCACTCCCAGCACCGAGTCGGCGCGGAACTGCAGCGGGTCCAGGAAGGCGTCGTCGATGCGCCGGTAGATGACGTCGACCTGGCACTCCCCCTCGGTGGTGCGCATGTACACCTGATTGTCGCGACAGAACAGGTCGCGGCCTTCGACCAACTCGACGCCCATCTGCCGGGCCAGCAGCGAATGTTCGAAATAGGCCGAGTTGTAGACACCTGGGGTCAGCACCACCACGGTGGGGTCGGCCTCGTTGGTGGCCGCCGAGTTGCGGAGCGCCCGCAGCAGGTGCGAAGGGTAGTCGTCGACCGCACGGACCCGATGGGTGGCGAACAGGTTCGGGAAGACCCGCGCCATGGTGCGCCGGTTCTCGATGACGTAGGACACCCCCGACGGCGAGCGCAGGTTGTCCTCGAGGACCCGGAAGTCACCGCACTCGTCGCGGATCAGGTCGATGCCGGCGACGTGGATGCGCACACCGTTGGGCGGAATGATCCCCACGGCCTCCCGGTGGAAGTGCTCGCAGGAGGTGATCAGCCGCCGCGGAATGACGCCGTCACGCAGGATCTCCTGGTCGCCATAGATGTCGTCCAGGTACATCTCGAGGGCCTTGACGCGTTGGATGATGCCGCGTTCCAACCGGGACCATTCGGCCGCCGAGATCACCCGGGGCACCAGGTCAAGCGGGAACGGCCGCTCCTGGCCCGACAGCGAAAACGTGATGCCCTGGTCTAGGAATGCGCGGTCCAACGCATCGGCGCGGGCCTTGAGCTCCGACGCATCCGACGGCGCAAGCTCGGCGTAGATGCCCTTGTAGGGGCCGCGAACGTTGCCCTGGGCGTCGAACATTTCGTCAAAGGCTTGGGAATACACATCCGACGAGTTGTAGCCGCCGAATATGCGTTCCGGACGCGCTTGTGACCGCCGCCTACTTGCTTGCATCGGTTCAGTAAGACTCACCTGGTTCATGGTGCCTCAATTCGACAATCCGCCGAGCTAACGGCTCCTCTTTTGGGTGAAAACGTAACCGACTGATAACCTGAGCACTCGCTGTCGGGTGTCAAGGTCACCCGAGCAACCACCGAGCAGACTTTAAGGAACTAACGCGTGGCCAACATCAAATCGCAGCAAAAGCGCAACCGCACCAACGAGCGCGCCCGACTGCGCAACAAGTCGGTGAAGTCGTCGCTGCGTACGGCGGTCCGGTCGTTCCGCGACGCTGCTCACTCGGGCGACAAGGAAAAGGCCGCCGAGCTGCTGGTTTCGACCAACCGCAAGTTGGACAAGGCGGCCAGCAAGGGCGTCATTCACAAGAACCAGGCCGCCAACAAGAAGTCGGCTCTGGCGCGCGCCCTCAACAAGCTGGGCTGACCCGTCAAACCTGAGAACCGGGCCTGGTCCAGGCCCGGTTCAAGCGTGTCTCAGGCCTGGTTCACATCTGGTCAGGCCCGGTCGGCGACCAACTCGGCCACCGTTCTGACCGCGGATTCCAGCGCGTAGTCAGCGTCGGCCGCGGCTCCCTTGACGTCGGCGTTGAGTTGCGCGACCAACTGCATCGCCGTTGCGACCTTGTCGCACGACCAGCGCCGCGCTTGCTTCTGGGCCTTTTGCACCCGCCACGGCGGCATGCCCAGCTGGCTTGCCATGCGGTACGGGTCTCCAGACAACGGCCCCACCCGACCGATCGTGTGTATGGCTTCGGCCAGGGCATCGGCCAGGACCACCAGCGGTTCTCCGCGCATCATCGCCCAGCGCAGCGCCTCGGTGGCGCCGGCCACGTCGCCGGCCACCGCCTTGTCGGCGATATCAAAACCTTTCACCTCGGCCTTGCCGCTGTGATAGCGACGGACCGCGACGGCATCAACGTCACCGCCGGTGTCGGCAACCAGCTGTGAACAGGCCGAGGCCAGTTCGCGGATATCGGATCCGACGGCATCGAGCAGGGCCGTCACAGTATCCTCGCCGACCTTGACGCGCAGCGCGCGGAACTCGCCACGGACAAAGTCGACACGCTCGCTAGCCTTGCTGATCCGCGCACACGGGTGCACCTGCGCACCCAGCGACTTCAGCTCACCGGCGAGCGCCTTGGCCCGCCCACAGCCGGAATGCACCACCACCAGCACCGTGCCCGGTGGAATGTCGGCGGCGGTCGAGGCGATCAACGCGACCGCGTCTTTGCCGGCCTCGGCAGCGGCCTCCAAAACGACTATCCGCTCCTCGGCGAACAGCGAGGGGCTCAGCAGTTCGGCCAGCTCGTAGGTGCTGACGTCGCCCGCGCGCATTCGGTTGACCGGCACGTCGTCGGTGCCCGCGGCCTGGCGTGCCCGCTCACGCGCTGCCCGCACGATGTCGCCCACCGCCCGCTCGACCAACAGTTCCTCATCACCCAGGACCAAGTGCAACGGCGAAATCTCGCTCACCCCCTGATGGTGTCACGAGGGGCCGACCAGGCCCGCCACCGACCACGCCAGCCCACTGCCGAGGGTGGCCAGCAGAGCTGAAATCATCGCGAGCCGAATCCACCGAAATCGCCACAGCGCCACCACCAACACGGTGACTCCCCCCACAATCAGCACCCCGGCAAGCCCCGCCGGGACGGCCACGGTCGCCCCTGGCACATCGGCGGCCCACCGCGCCACATGCAACACCCACCACACCTGCGGCCCGGTGAAGCGGATCAGCAGCTGCGCGCCGGCCGGCCACGGGATGACCAGCACGGCCGCCGCACTGCCCAGCACGGTGATCGGCGCGATCACGGCGGCTACCGCGAGGTTGGCAACCACTGCGACCACACTGAACCGGCCGGAGATCGCGGCGACCAGCGGTGCCGTCACCACCTGTGCCGCGGTCGCGACGGCGAGCCCGTCCGCCAGCACTTTGGGCCAGCCCCGCGCCACCAGGCCGTCCGACCACCCCGGAGCGACGACGACCAGGGCCGCGGTAGCCACCACCGACAACGCGAAACCCATGTCAACGGCCAGGTGCGGCGCCGCGACCAGCAACACGAGCACGGTGGTCGACAGTGCCGGAATCGCCTGCCGTCGACGCGACGACAACATCGCGGCCAGCGCGATGGATGCCATCAGCGCCGCCCGCAACACACTTGCCGTCGGCTGCACCACGACCACAAACGCCACCAGCGCGATCCCGGCCAGTGCCACCGCGGCCCGCGGTCCAACCCAACGCGCCGAGAACAGCACCGCACCGCACCGCACCGCAGACGATGGTGACGTTGGCTCCCGACACCGCCGTCAGATGGGTCATCCCCGCTGACCGGAACGCGCGGCCGGTCTCGGTGCTGACCGTCGAGGTATCACCGAGGACCAAGGCGGGCAGCATCGCGGCCTGGTCGGCGGACAGAACGCGCCGTGCCGCCGCGGCAAACCGGCCGCGCACCTGGTGAGCGGCCCGCTGCAACGCACCGGCACGACCAGCCTTGACCGCACCCGCCGAGTTGAGCACCGCGACCGTGAGATCGTGGCGGGCGGGACCGCTGATGCGGGCCGTGAAGCGCACCGGCCGCCCGACCATCAGCTCTCCCATCTCCTCGAGCTCGGAGGCACGCGCGAACACCACGACACGACCGGAGATCTCGTCATCACGCAACCGCTGGATCGTCGCCCGAAACATCAATCGGTCAGACCCCAGCGACAAGGCACTTTCACTGGGTGTGACGGTCACCGCGGCTGAGGTTCCGAACGCGGCGCTGATCGGATGGCGCGCCAGGGCCTCGGTCCGCAGCGCGATCGCCATTCCAAAGCCCGCGCCCACCACCCCGACCGTGACCAGGCCGGCGCTGACTGCGCACGGCCACCGCCTCGACCGCGGCCGGCGATCGGTGATCCACCACAACACCCCGGCCCCGAGCGCGAGCAGCAGGCACCCGGATGCGCACGCGCGACCGACCGGCCAGACGATTCCCGCCGCGGTCACGATCCAGCTGGTAAGCGCACCCGGAACCAGACGCACATCCAGTCGCTCCGCGACGTCGCGGCCGGCGCCGGCCATCCCGCTATGCACCGGCGTCAGACGCGAACCAGGGACCGCAGCTTCTGCAGTCGCGCCGGACCGATGCCGTCAACTTCAGCAAGCTGGTCCACGCTGGTGAACTTGCCGTTAGCCGCTCGCCACGACACGATCGCAGCGGCGGTGACCGGCCCCACCCCGGGCAGCGAATCCAGTTGTTCCACCGTCGCGGTGTTGAGGTCGAGGACCTCGGCCGGATTGGGGCCCGGGCTCCTCGTGCCCGACGTCGCCGCGGGCGCTGGGCTTGGTGTGGCGGCGCCGATCGAGCTGCCGAATCTTTTGGGCTGCCCCGCGACGGGTGCGAGCCCCACCACAATCTGTTCGCCATCGGCCAGCTGACGGGCCATGTTGAGGCCGATGGTGTCCGCACCGGCCAGCGCGCCGCCGGCGGCCTGCAACGCATCGGCTACCCGGGCGCCCGGTGCCAGCGTGAACAGTCCCCACGTATGGACCAGGCCAACGACACTGACCACCACCGGCCGATCCGGGCCGGCAGCCGCGGCGGGACTTGCCGAGGATCCAGGGCTGGCTCCCGAGCTCCCCGAAACATGTTCCACCGCGGGTAGTTTCGCCGACATCACCGGCGCAGGGCGATCGTGCAGCAACGTGAAAGCGGTGACCAGCACCGCAAGCGCGGCGACTACGGCCAACGCGATGGCACCGGCACGCCCGGGGTCGGCGCGCACCCTGCTCAACAAGCCGCTGCCATCTCCTGCCTCCGACAGCCAGCGCGGGAGCAGCGAGTTCGGGTCGTCATCGCGATCGTCGTGCGGATCCGCACCGGATTCGGCGGCACCGGACTCGGCGTGCAATCGGAGGTCGGGGGCGGTGGTGAGCCGTCGCTGCAGTCGCTCGGCGGGAAGCTCTGTTCGCATGGGCCGACGGTAAATGCGCCGACCGCCACACCAACTCGAAGCGACGGCGCCAAGCCTGGTGCTTGTGGATGAACCCGACACTGTGCATCGGGCAGGTGCAGCAGGACCGGTCCAACACCGGTGTCGAGGCACCCGATTAACAGGTGAGCCCGCGATGCGCCTAACGTGCGAGGCAGGACTGCCGGTTTCCGGCACGCGCAGTCCCTGCGCGGGAAGCAAACCCAACGGTGGTCACCTGAAACAGGAGGCTGCCGATGAAGCTGGCTCTCACCCCCGACGAAGCCGCCTTCCGCGACGAGCTTCGCACCTTCTACACCACCCGGATACCCGAAGACCTGCGCGAGCTGGTGCGCCAGGGCCAGTCGCCGAGCCGCGATGAGATCGTCACGTGCCACAAGATCCTCAACGATCACGGGCTGGCGGTGCCGAACTGGCCGGTGGAATGGGGCGGTAAGGACTGGACACCGACTCAGCACCAGATCTGGGCCGACGAGATGCAGCTGGCCAGCGTCCCGGAGCCGTTGAACTTCAACACCAAGATGGTCGGTCCGGTGATCGCCGAATTCGGATCCCAGGAGATCAAGCAGCGCTTCCTGCCGCCGACGGCCAGCCTCGACATCTGGTGGTGTCAAGGCTTCTCCGAACCTGAAGCCGGTTCGGATCTCGCATCACTGCGCACCACCGCCGTGCGCGATGGCGACAGCTACGTCGTCAATGGCCAGAAGACATGGACGACGCTGGGCCAGTATGCCGACTGGATTTTCTGCCTGGTGCGCACCGACCCCCAGGCGCCCAAGCGGCAAGCCGGCATTTCGTTTCTGCTCATCGACATGGCCACCCCCGGCATCACGCTGCGGCCGATCAAGACCATCGACGGTGGTCACGAAGTCAACGAGGTGTTTTTCTCCGACGTTCGAGTACCGGCCGATCAACTCGTTGGCCAGGAGAACCAGGGCTGGACCTACGCGAAGTTCCTGCTGGGCAACGAGCGCACCGGGATCGCCGGGGTGGGCCGCACCAAGGTGCGCCTCGCCGAGGTGAAAAAGCACGCTGCCAACAACGGCCTGCTCGACGATCCGCTGTTCGCGGCGCGCCTTGCTGAAGCCGAAAACGAGCTGCTGGCATTGGAACTCACCCAGGCTCGGGTGGTTACCGACTCGGCAGACGGTAAGCCCAACCCGGCGTCGTCGGTACTCAAGTTGCGCGGCAGCCAATTGCAGCAAGTCGCCACCGAATTGCTCGTCGAGGTAGCCGGGCCCGACGCGCTACCGGTGGGCGGTGCACAGGCAGCAGGGATCGCGTCACCGCAGTGGGCCCAGCGCAGCGCCCCGCGCTACCTGAACTACCGCAAGACATCGATTTACGGCGGCAGCAACGAAGTGCAGCGCAACATCATCGCGTCCACCATCTTGGGATTGTGAGGCAGTCATGGACTTTCAGTACAGCGACGAGCAAACGCTGCTCCGCGACACCACCCGTGATCTGTTGTCGCGCAGCTATGACGCGGAGAGCCGCAACAAGATCATCGACACCGATCTCGGCTGGAGCCGCGACGTTTGGAGTCAACTGGCCGACACCGGGATCTTGGGGCTCGGATTCGAGCCGGCCGAGGCCGGCCAGATCGAGATCATGCTGGTGATGACCGAAGTCGGTCGCCGGCTGGCCCCGGAACCCATCGTGCACGCCGCGCTGGCACCCGGCGCGATCATCGCCGAGTTGGGCAACGACGCACAGCTGCAGCTACTCGACGAAGTCGCCGCCGGAGGGCGACTGCTGGCGTTCGCACACCTGGAACCGGGCCAGCGCAGCCCGGCGGCCACCGTGTCGACTCGTGCTGTGCGGCAAGGTGATTCATGGCTCCTGAGCGGAACGAAAAATCCGGTCCTGGCTGGTGACTGCGCCGACACACTGGTGGTCAGCGCAGCTTTGCCCGATGGTGGGGTCGGGTTGTTCCTGGTGGATGCCGGCCCCGAGGGCGGTGGGGTCGACAAGCACCCGTACCCGACGTTCGACAGTCAGCGCGGTGCGCAGATCGACCTGGACCAGGCGCCCGCGGCACCGCTGGGCGACGCCGTCGACGCGTCAGCCGCCATTCGCAACGCCATCATCCGGATCCAGTCGGCGATGTGCGCCGAAGCGGTCGGTGCGATGGAAGAAGCCCTTCGCCTGACCACCGATTACCTCAAGACGCGCAAGCAGTTCGGCGTCACACTGAACAAGTTCCAGGCGCTCACCCAGCGTGCGGCCGACATGTACGTGTCGCTGGAGCTGGCCCGCAGCATGAACTTCTACGCCGCAATGTCCATTGCCGACGGCAACCTCGACCCGCTCATCGCCTCCCGGTCCAAGCTTCAGATTGGCCGGTCGGGCCGCCACATCGCGCAAGAGTCGATCCAGCTGCACGGCGGCATCGGGGTGACCGCGGAGTATCCGGTGGGCCACTACGCGGCCCGGCTCACCGCGATCGACCACACCCTGGGTTCCACCCAGGATCAGCTTCGGGTTCTCATCGATCACATCGCCGACTACGACCTGGTCAGGCTCTAACTCCGGGCCGCCGATCGCCTGCCCGCCGCGCCCAGCCCGGCGGCGATCCGCGGAACCGTTTGACCGGCACCCGATCGGGACGCCCGGCGCGCCAACACCCGCCCGTAGTCACAACCATTGGTTGTAACCACTCAAAGAAGTGCCCTCTGCCCACGCGCGGCTGCCGCCGAAATACTAGAAATGTCGGCGCGTCAACGTGCGCCGGCAAGACGAAACAAACCGACAAACGTATGCGAACAAGCCTCAAGAGGAGACATGACTCACTACACGTGGACCGTCATCGGAGCCGGACCCGCAGGGATCGCCAGTGTTGGCAGACTGCTCGACCACGGCGTGCGGCCCAATGAAATCGCTTGGATAGATCCGCAGTTCGCGGCAGGAGACCTGGGCGAAAAGTGGGGTGCCGTCCCGAGTAACACCCAAGTATCGCTGTTCCTGGACTACTTCAACGCCTCACCCGCGTTCGGCTTCGCCGCGGCACCGCATTTCGACCTGCACGACATCGACCCCCAGCACACCTGCCAACTAGGCGTAGTCGCCGGGCCGCTGCGTTGGGTCACCGAGCACCTGCGGGCCAAGGTGGCAGCATTTCAAAGCACCGCAACCGAGCTCTCACTGCGCAACCAACACTGGCAGATCACCACACTCGACGGTGAAATCTCTTCCAAGAACGTGATTCTGGCGGTTGGCTCGACACCCAAGAAGCTGACCTACCCCGAGCTGAAAGAGATACCGGTCGAAGTTGCCCTCAACCCTGAGAAGCTGGCGCAGCAACAACTGGACGGGGCAACCGTTGCCGTATTCGGCTCGTCCCACTCGACGATGATCGCATTGCCGAACCTGCTCGAGCATCCCGTGCACAAGGTGATCAACTTCTACCGCAGCCCGCACAGATACGCTGTCCCCTTCCAGGATTGGACCCTCTTCGACGACACCGGCCTCAAAGGCGACGCGGCTCGGTGGGCGCGGGAGAACATCGACGGACGGCATCCCGAACGGCTGCACAGGTGTTTGGCCGACAGCCCGGAATTCGCTAGACTGCTTCGCGAATGCGACCAGGCCGTCTACACCGTCGGGTTCGAACGCAGGCACCTTCCCCTGACCCCGCAGTGGGGACCGCTGGAGCACGACGGCGCCAACGGGATTCTCGCGCCCGGGCTGTTCGGGATCGGCATTGCATTCCCCGAGTACCGGACCGATCCGCTGGGATTCGGCGAGCACCGGGTGGGAATGGCCAAGTTCATGCAACGCCTCAACAGTGTCCTGCCGCTGTGGCTGCAGTACGGCGGATCGCCGGCCCAGGCGGCGGCTCTTTGCCCGGACGGCGTCGGGCTGCTCGCGGGCGCAACCGCCTAGGGAGCCAGCGCACACGGCTAACTCCAGCTGGGGTCAGTCCGCGGCGAGGCCGTCTCCCGCCCCGCACCCGGATGCCGCTATGACGACCGGGCGCGGGGCGGGCCGGCAGCACCGAAGGACCCCAGACGTTGCCGCTGGCGGGGCCCGTGCACAACCCCAACGGTCCGCGTCCGGTGGGTGGCAGCGGCGATGCCGCGCGGCCACCGGGCAGCGCGGCGGAACCTAGAACTCGAAAGCCGTCTCGGCGGGGACCTCGCTGGAAAACGCCGCATCGAGCCGGGCAATCACGCCAACATCTTTGGCCTGCAACCGGTTGGCCGCGGCCAGTGTGGACGCGCGGTGGGCACCCAGGTAGAGACTGCCCAGCACGTCGCGATCCATCTCGACATCCGCCGGTGCGTCGGTCGGGGTGCAGGCCGCGCGTCCGTCACGGATCTGCAGCGCGAACCGGCCACCGCCGGTGATGGCGATCACCGTGGTGAGGTCGCCGAAATAGGCGCGGGCCTCGAGGGCGGGCACAACGTCCATGATGCGCAGCCACAGGCCGTCTTGCCGCCAGGTCGTGCGAGCCAGTCGGGTGTTGGTGAGCAGGAACGGCATCGGCTCAGCCGGATGGCTGACGATGCTGACCCGCTCCATCGAGTCCAGCCCGAGCAGTGTTCGCCACAGGGCTGCCCGCCCTTCCGGGGTCACAGCGCGCAGCTCGTCGACGCGGGTCAGCTTGGGGTCGGATCTGTCCGCCCGGTAGAGCGCGTAGCCGTCGGCATGCAGCAGCGCAAACGATTCGCGCTCGCCCCCGGGCGAGGCTTTGCATTCGGCCATCAGCTGGTCCCAGAACACCGGCGGGCGCACTAGGCCGCCTGGTACGCGTTGGCGCCAGCGCTCGTAGATCGCTTCGAACTCAGCGCGATGGCGCGCGGGGCTGACCAACCTGACCGGCCCTCCGTCGGGCACCCCGGCGTGCAGTCGGGCGAAGCGTCTGTCGACGGTCAGCTCCTGCAGAATCGTCGCCGGGCCGTAGCCGAATCGGCCGTAGATGCCGCCCTCGCTGGCATGGAGCGCAGCCACGGCATACCCGGAATCGGCCATCCGCCGGTGCAGTTCACCGCACATCGCGCGCAGCAGCCCGCGCCGGCGGTGCGTTGGCGCGACGGCGACAAAGCTCATGCCGGCGGTGGAAAGCACGTTGCCGCCGGGCACCGTCAGCTGCAGATCAATGAACAGCGCCATCCCGACGACATCACGGCCGTGACGGGCCACCACCGCCCCATCGGCAGGTATCAGCCCCCGCCAGGCGTCGGCCGACTCCGCACCGATGAAATCAGTGAAACTTGCCCCGGCCAAAAGGTACATCCCGGCCCAGTCGTCCTCCGCCGGAGTGGTCAACGTCACCGATGCGGGCAGTACTGCAGTCACGGGCTCCGACTCTGGCACACGGCGGCGCCGGCCCGCATCCCATTTACCGGCTCCGCCCGGGAGGCAGTCCGAGCCCACCAAAGCTCGGTGAACATAATGGGTCCAATCGCAACGGCAAAGGAGCCTTCGATGAGCACAGAACGCCCGCTTCGGGTTATCCAGTGGACCACCGGAAATATCGGGCGGCGGTCGCTGCACGCCATCATCGGGCGACCCGACCTGGAACTGGTGGGGGTGTACGCACACGGCCCGGACAAGGTTGGTGTCGACGCCGCCGAGCTGGCGAGCTGGCCGGACCCCACCGGGGTGCGGGCGACCAGCGACATCGGCGCGCTGCTCGCGCTGGGCGCCGACGCGTGTTGCTATAACCCGTTGTGGCCCAACATCGATGAGCTGGTGGGATTGCTCGAGTCGGGCGTGAATGTGTGCACCAGCGCCGCCTGGATCACCGGGGGCAAGCAGACACCGCGGGACCGGGAACGCATCCTGGCCGCCTGCGAACGCGGCGGCGCGACGATCTTCGGCAGCGACGCACATCCGGGGATGACCAACATGGTCGGCATGGTGCTCAGCGGCTCGTGCGAGCGAGTCGACGAAATCCGGATCACCGAATCCGTCGACTGCTCGACCTACGAATCGGCGGCCACCCAGACGGCGATGGGGTTCTCCCAGCATCCCGACACCCCCGGCCTGGCCGAGAGCGTGCGGGTCGAAAGCGAGGTCTTCGCCGAATCGGCGGCGATGATGGCCGACGCGATCGGCGCAACGTTGGACAAGATGACCTTCGACGTCACCTTCACCGCGGCCACCGCGGACACCGATTTGGGGTTCATGAAGATCCCCGCGGGCACTGTCGGCAGCGTATACGGCTACCACCGCGGCTGGGTCGGTGATCGCAACGTCGTCAGCGTCGGATTCAACTGGACGATGGGCAATCATGTGGTTCCGCCCAAGCCACTCGAGCACGGACATGGCATCCAGGTGTTCGGGTTGCCCAACATGCGCACGGTGCTGCACTGTCTGCCGCCGAAGGACTGGACGGAGCCCGGTTTCATGGGCCTGGGCATGATCTACACCGCGATGCCGGTCACCAATGCGGTTCCGGCGGTGGTGGCCGCCAAACCGGGGATCGTGACGCTTGCCGATCTGCCGCCGATCACCGGGCGGGCGGCCCTCTGACAATGGCTGCCTACGCCAGGGCCCTGCTCAGTGTCATTGCCATCAGCATCACTTTGGAGGTCTTGTGGACCGGCGGGATCTCCCGCCCACCCACGGTCCTCTACCACCTGTGGCATATCGGACTGATGCTCTTCGTCCTAGCGGTGCGGCTCGCATATCAGCGACAGCTTTCGCCAGAAGTGGCGAAGTATTCCCTGGTTTTGATCGTGGGGATGGCATTCGCCACGGTCGGAGATGTGGTCAATAGCGCGATCTCCGGCATCGAGCCGATCAGCCGCAAACTGTCGGCCGCGGTGATTCTTTTCGGCATCGCCTACGGCCTATATGCCATTGTGCTGTACAAGTTTGCCGCGCCCAGGCTGCGCTCGTACGGCGGCTTCGCATATCAGGCTCGCTGGCTTATCGTCGCCGTGGTTGCGGCGGCCAACACGGCGACTTGGGTCCTGCACATCCGGAACTCGGTGCAGGGCCATCACTTCCTCGAGGTGGGCAGCTTCCTCTTCAATCTGATCATCTACACGGCGCTGATCAGTTTCAGCATCTGGTATTTCTGGGCCGACCGATTCAGCTTGCTGGCGCTATCGGTACTGATTGGCGGATTGCTCATCCCCGTCTCAGACCTGTACCTATTTTTCACCTGGCTGCCCTCGGGCCAGGACTCGAATGTTCCTGGGTTCGACCTGTATGCGCTGAACTGGATTCTTTACTTTGACGGGCAGGTGCTGTTTGCGTTCCTGCCGGTGGCGCAGGACAGCGATTCGCGCCCGCAGCGCACGTGACTCGAACGGCTGAACAACACTGCCGAGAGCGGTCCCCCGGCGAAAGTCAGATCAATAACTGCCGATGAGCGGCGCCTCGATGCGTCGATCAAGCAAGTTTAAAAGCGCCCATTGTGGCGGTCGGCCATGCCGATCCGATGCGATCACCCCCGCCCGCCGGCGCCTGCCACGACCCACCCCGGTCCCCCCGGAGGAACGAAGTCGTGCACTAAGAGTTAGACTGCTTAGCCAAGCAAATATTTTCTTGCCTACGCCGGAAGCTTGCTTGCCCAGCAGGCCACGGCGAGCTGCATCGGCGAGCGGAGGGGCGGTCGGGTGCCTACGATTCCTGTTACCAGCGTGCTCAAACGAGCGTGGATCCCCTTGCTGATGGTGGTGGTACTGACCATCTCGGGCTTGGTGGTGTCACGCCTGCACAAGATATTCGGTTCTGAGGACCTCAACGCCAACGCCGGCGCCGGGATCGACATCGTGCAGTTCAACCCCAAGGTCGTCATCTATGAAATCTCCGGCCCCGCCGGATCCACCGCCAACATCAACTTTTGGGACGCCGACGCCAACACACACCAGGTAAACGCGACCCCCCTGCCGTGGTCGTTCACTATCTCGACGACGCTGCCCTCGGTGAGCGCAAACATTATGGCTCAAGGCGACGGTAGTCAGATCGGCTGCCGTATCACCGTGGATGGTGTGGTGCGGGAAGAGAAGTCGGCCGCCGGGGTCAATCCGCAGACCTTTTGCTTAGTGAAATCGGCATGAGCGAGTCCAACAGCGGCGCCAGTATCAGCACCGAGGACACCGGCCCGATCGAAATCGGCGCGGCCACCGGCGGCGCACCCAACCGCGAGCGCGGCCACCGCCCGGTCATTCCGCACACCATCCGGATCCTTGCCGTGCCGATCATCCTGGGCTGGGTGCTGCTGACGGTCCTGGTCAACGTGGTCGTCCCGTCGCTCGAGGTGGTCAGCGAACAACATTCCGCGCCGATGACCCCGATGGACGCGCCGTCGATGAAGGCGATGATGCGGCTGGGACACAACTTCCGGGAATTCGACTCCAACAGCACGGTCATGATCGTCCTGGAGGGCCAGCACAAGCTCGGCGATGATGCGCACCAGTACTACGACAGCCTAATTCGCCAGCTGCGCCAGGACCCCGAACACATACAGCACATCCAGGATTTCTGGGGCGACCGGCTGACCGCCGCGGGGGCCCAAAGCGCCGATGGAAAAAGCGCCTACGTGATGGTGAACCTGGCCGGAAACCAGGGCACGACCCTGGCCAATGAATCGGTCGAAGCCGTGCGTGACGTCATCAACCGGACGCACGAACCCGCCGGGGTCAAGGCATATGTCACCGGGCCCGCCGCGCTCAGCGACGACATGCACCTGATCGGCAACGCCAGCTTGGCCAAGATCACGATGTTCACCCTGGGCGCCATCGCGGTGATGTTGCTGCTGGTCTACCGCTCCATCGTCACCACCGTGATCCAGCTGTTCATGACCGGAATCGCGTTGGCCTCCTCGCGGGGAGTGGTGGCGGTATTGGGCTGCCACAACGTATTCGGACTCACCACGTTTGCCGCGAACATTCTGACGATGCTGGCGATCGCCGCCGGGACCGACTACGGGATCTTTCTGGTCGGCCGCTACCAAGAGGCGCGCCAAGCGGGCGAGGACCGAGAAGACGCCTACTACACAACCTTTCGTGGGGTGGCCCCGGTGGTCTTGGGATCCGGACTGACCATCGCCGGTGCCGCCTACTGCCTGAGTTTCGCGCGGCTGCCCTGGTTCAACACGATGGGCGCACCCGTGGCGATCGGGATGTTGGTCGTCGTGTTGGCCGGGCTGACACTGGGTCCCGCAGTGGTATTCGTGGGCAGCCGATTCCACCTATTCGAATCCAAGCGGGCCGCCAATAGAGGCCGGCTGTGGCGGCGGGTCGGCACCGCGGTGGTACGTTGGCCCGCACCGATTCTGGCACTGAGCGGCGCGATCGTTCTGGTCGGCATGGTCGCCCTGCCCGGTTTCAAGACCAGCTACAACGACCGCTACTACCTACCGGCCTCGGCGCCGTCCAATCTCGGCGAGGCCGCTGCCGACCGGCACTTTTCGCACGCCCGGATGAACCCCGACATGTTGATGGTCGAGGCCGAACACGACATGCGAAACCCGGCGGACATGCTTGTCCTGGACAAAGTGGCCAAGAACGTCATCCGCACCGTGGGCATCGCCATGATCCAGGACATCACCAGGCCGCTGGGTATCCCGATCCAGCACAGCTCCATACCGTTTCAGAACAGCATGCAAAGCCAGACGATGATGCAGAACATGGCCTTCCTGAAAGAGCGGATGGCCGACATGACCAAGATGGCCGACGAGATGCAGGTCCTGATCGACACCACAGAACGCATGTACGCCGTCATGCGCGAGCTCGACACCACCACGACCGACATGGCGCGCGTCACCGCCGAAACCTCGACCATCACCGACGAGCTGCGAGACCACCTCGCCGAGTTCGATGACTTCTGGCGACCGATGCGGTCCTACTTCTACTGGGAAAAACACTGTTTCGACGTTCCGGTCTGCTGGTCGTTCAGATCGCTGTTCGACTCTCTGGACGGGATCGACAAGCTTTCCGAGAAGTTCTCCGAACTCACCGAAGACATACAGCACACGGCCGGTCTCACGTCACAGATGCTGACTTTGATTCCGCCGATGATCGCCACCATGAAGACGACCAAAGCGCTGACGCTGACCATGCAGTCCACGTTCTCGGCGATGCTCGACCAGATGGACGAACTCAGCAACACCGCTATCGTCATGGGCCAGAGTTTCGACGCTTCCAAGAACGATGACTTCTTTTACCTGCCCCCGGAAGCCTTCGACAACCCGGACTTCCCGACGGGGCTTCGGATGTTCTTGTCTCCGGACGGAAAATCGGCCCGGTTTTTCATTACCCACCAGGGCGATCTGATGACCCCGGAGGGGATTTCGCGGGTCGACGCGGAACGCACAGCGGCGCAGGAGGGCCTGAAGCAATCGTCGCTCTCGGATGCCAAGGTCTATCTGGGCGGAACCGCCGCCACCTTCAAAGACATGGCCGACGGCGAAAAGTACGACCTGATGATCGCGGTGGTATCTGCGCTGACACTGATCTTCTTGATCATGTTGCTGCTCACCCGAATCGTAGTCGCCGCCCAGGTGATCGTCGGCACCGCAGCCAGCTCGATCGCCGCGTCATTCGGTCTGTCCGTGCTCATTTGGCAGGATTTGTTCGGCATCAAGATCCACTGGATCGTGGCCGCGCTGTCGGTCATCATCCTGCTGGCCGTCGGTTCGGACTACAACCTGTTGCTGGTCTCGCGGTTCCGCGAAGAAATCCACGCCGGACTCAAGACCGGGATCATCCGGTCCATGGCCGGAACCGGTGGGGTGGTGACCGCCGCAGGTCTGGTTTTCGCCTTCACCATGGCGTCCATGCTGGGCAGCGATCTGCGGGTGCTCGGACAGTTCGGGTCCACGGTGTGCATCGGCCTACTGCTGGACACGCTGATCGTGCGCACCCTGCTGATGCCATCGATCGCGACGTTGCTGGGCCGCTGGTTCTGGTGGCCGCAGGTTGTGCACCCGCGCGGCGACAATGCCCGGCCCAGGGTCGCGGCGCCAACCCACTGAAAACCGCGCCCTGTCCGAACAACTCGGTGTTTGGGCTACCCCCGCAGCGAAGCAGCGCCGACTTGCACGCAAACCGCGACCGCTTCGTCGCCGACGTGCAACGCCAGCACCGGCCCCAGTGGGGTCACCAGCGCCGGCTCACATGCCGGAAGGCGGCGGCCCAGTTCCACCGCGACGCTGTTGGCGCCCTCCACATTGGCGACATGATGCACGGCCAAGAGCGCCGGTTCGCGCCCGACCACTTCACATACTCGGTCTACCAGCGCCGCCATTGCATGCTTGACGGTGCGAACCCGTTGGGCTAGCACGAGTTTTCCGTCCTCAACCCGCAACAGCGGCTTGAGGGCCCAGGCGGTGCCCAGCCATGCCTTGGCGCCGCCGATTCGTCCGCTGCGGCGCAAGTTGTCCAGCCGGTGGACGACGACGAACGCGTGCGTCCGGCTCACGGTGGCATCGGCAGCGCGCCCAACGGATTCGAGATCTTCTCCGGCCGCAGTGGCCCGTGCCGCCGCCAGCGCGACGAACCCGGTTCCCATCGCGGCCGACTTCGAGTCGATGACGCGCACCTCGGGCCCCAGATCCGCCGCGGCCAGTTTGGCGGCGCGGTAGGTTCCCGACAGTCCCGCCGAAATATGCACCGCCACTACCCCATCACCGGCACTATCGGCCAGCGCTGCGCGATAGACGGCACGCAGCTCGGCCGGGGTGGCCGCGGCAGTGGTGGCATGACACTTGTGAATATCGTCGGGGACCTCATCCACACCGTCACGCAGGTCGACGCCGTCGAGCAGGATATGCAGCGGGACCTCGCGTATCGCCCACCGTTCTCGGATATCGGCGGGCAGGCGCGCCGATGTATCCGTGACCACCACAACGGCCATGGTTTAGCTGCGCGGCTTCTCGCTGGGCACCCCGGCTTCGGCCAGCGCCTTGAGCATCAGCTCCGCGACCCCCTGGTGAGCCTCGAAGTTCCAGTGGATTCCGTCCGGGTTGCCGAGCCCGCTCATGATCTCTTCGGCAACTGCGGCTTTGAGATCTACCAGCGGGACATCGTGGCGCTGCGCCCATCGTGTTATTGCGGACACGGTGCCGGGGCGGCCGTGATGCGCCTTGCCGTAGGTCTCGGCGATGTGCACTGACGGTAGGGACGCCACAACGGGAATGCCCGGGCGGTTGAAATCGATTGCGCTACGCGTCTGTTCGAGGTATTCAGCGCTCAGATCCGCCGGCAGGGCCGAGCGAGCCACCGGTGACAGCCGTGGCTGCACCCAGGCGTACCCATCGCGCACCCACCGTCGCAACCACGGTGGACGCACATAGCGAATGAGCTCGCGCAGCGCCGTCGGCAACACCGAGGGCAGTGAGTCCATCCCGCTGGTGGCAAAGATCACCGCGCCGGCTCGGGGTAGCGCCGCCCACGACCGCGGATCCTGGGTGGCCGCCCACCAGACGTCGCGGCATGTCCAGCCGATCCGCCCGATCAATTCCAGATCCCACCCCAGTTGTGCTGCAACGATATTCGGCCAGATGCGGGGATCGTCGGCGGGCAGTCCGCCGGTCGGACCGTAGTAGGACAGCGAGTCGGCGAAAACCAGCAGCAGGGGCCGTTGGCTGGGGCTTGCCCCGCGCTCAGAGGACATCGTTGGCGACCTGCGCCGAAGCGTTCCACACGTCCAGACGCCACCGGATCGCGTCGAAATCGCTGCCGGCAGCGTCGGAATGGCCGGACAGCTGCACCCAGCTGGCGTTGCCCATGCCCCCCAACGCGGGCCAATTGGAAACCGGCAGCCTCAGCAGCGCGGCCGACAACGCGGCGATCAGACCGCCATGTGCGACGAGCACCACCGGGCGGTCCGCCTGGGTGGGGCCACCCCATTCCGGCTCGGCGGAGACCAGCTCGGTGACCAACGGCACGCTGCGCGCGGCCACGTCGATTCTGCTTTCCCCGCCGTGCGGAGCCCACTCGGCATTTTCGCGCCATGCCAGCCGGGCGCCTGGCGCCTCGGCGTCAATCTGGGTGTGGGTCAATCCCTGCCAATCACCGAGGTGGGTCTCACGCAGCCGGGGGTCCACCCGCACCTGCTGGCCGGTGCGCTCCCCCAGCCTGGTTGCGGTGTCGTACGCGCGCCGCAGATCCGACGAGACGATCAGCAGCGGCTGCAGTTTGCCCAGCACCTCTGCGGCGGCCACGGCCTGGGCGCGGCCCAGGTCGCTTAGATCGGTGACCAGTTGCCCCTGCATCCGGCTACCCAGGTTGTAGTCGGTCTGCCCATGCCGCAGCATCACCAGCCGGCGCACGGTCATGGCGCCTCCGCCGGGTCATCGGAGCCCTCCGCCAAGTCCACCGCCACCACCGGGCAGTCGGCCCACAACCGGTCGAGTGCGTAAAAACTGCGGTCATCCTGATGCTGGACGTGGACCACGATGTCGCAATAGTCCAACAACGTCCAGCGGCCCTCGCGGGCCCCCTCGCGGCGCGCCAACTTATAGCCGGCTCGGCGCATCTTCTCCTCGACCTCGTCGACGATGGCGTTGACCTGGCGCTCGTTGGACGCCGAAGCAATCACGAAGCAGTCGGTGATGACCAGCTGGCCGGACACGTCGATGACCAGCACGTCGTCGGCCAGTTTGGCCGACGCGGCGCCGGCAGCCACCGTCGCCATGTCGATGGCTTCCTGAGTAGCGCTCATGTGTTGTTCCCCGCGGGCAGAATGGTCGTGGTGTCCAGGGTCTCCCCGCCCCCCGAGTCCGGTGGCGTGCGGTAGAGCCTGCGCTTTGAGACATACTGCACGACGCCGTCGGGCATCAGGTACCACAGGGGGCGACCATGCGCGGCGCGCCGACGGCAATCCGTCGATGAGATCGCCAGCGCCGGGATCTCCACCAGGGACAAGGC
Organism: Mycobacterium ulcerans subsp. shinshuense; assembly: GCF_002355775.1. NCBI lineage: Bacteria > Bacillati > Actinomycetota > Actinomycetes > Mycobacteriales > Mycobacteriaceae > Mycobacterium > Mycobacterium ulcerans. Next base: position 4,065,729 of record NZ_AP017624.1, read on the forward strand.
GTTCTCGGCGAGCCCGTCCAGCGCGGCGGTGACATGGTCGTGGCGCAGTTCGTAGCCCGGCCGACTCACTCCGACAAACCGCGCCGACTCAAACATCTGCTCCCAGCCCTGCCAGGACATGATCGAGGCCAGGGCGTCGGCGCCGGTGATGAAGTACAGCTCCGCAGCCGGGTTGAGGGCATGCAGATCCCGCAGCGTGTCCTTGGTGTAGGTAGGACCGCCCCGGTCGATGTCGACCCGGCTGACCGAAAAGCGGGGGTTGGAAGCCGTCGCGATGACCGTCATCAGATAGCGGTCTTCGGCAGGCGAAACACGCCGTCCCTTCTGCCACGGCTGTCCGCTGGGCACGAACACGACCTCGTCGAGTTCGTAGCGGTCGGCTACCTCACTGGCGGCGACCAGGTGACCGTAATGGATGGGATCGAAAGTCCCACCCATGACACCTAGCCTGCGACGGTGCTTTTGCACGGTTTGCCAGCTTACTTGAGCGCACGGCGCCGCTCAGATCGTGCGGGAACCGGCCCGGACGGGGCAAACGACAGGCACTGGGCCGCTGGTCCGCCTGGCCCAGCCCGGACCTGCGGGAGCCGCTTCGCGTTTTGCGAATCATGAGCCTTTGAGCAATGGCGCCGCATCGAGCCGCCCGGTCAGGTAAAAGGGGTCTGTGGAAAACATGCCGCTGGGCTCCGTGGACTCCCAGCAGTCGCTGAAAAATTCGATAACCCGGCGGTTTTATAGCCGATCGGAGGTCACCGGCAAGATCACGCTGCCGGCGGTGCCGGCCATGATCGACGAGTAGGTGAAGATGTGCGATGGCATGTTCGCCGATGTGGGACGAAAGTTCTCCGAAGAGGAGCTTGCCCATCTGCGTTCGGTGCTCGAAGGCCAGTTGGCTCAGGCCTACTCGGCCTCGCCCCGTTCCAGCATCATCATCTCATTCAACGGGCCCGTCGGCCCCACGCTGAACTACGAGGTCAATGCGCGCTGGTGGACCGTGGAGGCCGCCTACGAAAACTGGATCGACACCCGCAAGCCCCCGCTGTTCGGTACCGAACCCGACGCTCGGGTGTGGGCGCTGGCTAACGAGGCGGCCGATCCCAGCACGCATCGCGTGCTCGAGATCGGTGCGGGGACCGGGCGCAATGCCCTTGCCCTGGCGCGACGGGGGCATCCGGTCGACGTCGTGGAACTGACGCCGAAATTCGCCGAGATGATCCGGGCCGACGCCGAGAAGGAGGGCCTCGACGTACGCGTCATCGTGCGCGACGTCTTCACGACCATTGCGGACCTGCGGCGCGATTATCAGCTGATCGCGCTCTCGGAGGTGGTGTCGGACTTTCGGACCACCCAGCAGTTGCGCGAGCTCTTCGAACTAGCCGCGCAATGCCTTGCTCCCGGTGCGCGCTTGGTCTTCAACGCCTTCCTGGCCTACGGCGGCTACACGCCGGACCAGGCGGCGCGCGAGTTCGGCCAACAGGCCTACACGACCATTTTCACCCGGCACGAGCTATCGGTTGCGGCGGCCGGACTACCCGTCGAACTCATCGCCGACGACTCCGTGTACGACTACGAGAAGGCGCATCTGCCGGCCGACGCCTGGCCTCCCACCAGCTGGTACGCCGACTGGGTCAGCGGCCTCGACGTGTTTCCTGTGGCCCGCGAGATGAGCCCGATCGAGCTGCGCTGGCTGGTCTTTCGCAAGACGCACTGAAGTGCCCCGGTCACACCGGCAGTAGTTCGTCGATCACGGTGGCCAGCTGCTTTGCCGATCTGCATTCGTGCATCGCGATGACCTCCTGATAGCGCGGCACCGCCGAGTCTCCGCTGCCCCACAGGTGTTGGGGCTCGGGGTTGAGCCAGTGCGCGTGCCTACTCGCGGTCACCATGTCGGCCAGCACGTCGGTGGCCGGATTCCGGTAGTTGGTGCGACCGTCACCGAGCACCAGAAGCGAGCTGCGGGGGGACAGCACGTTGGGGAAACCCTGCATGAAAGAGACAAACGCGTTGCCGTAGTCGGAATGGCCGTCTCGGCTGTAAACCCCGGCCTCCCTGGTGATCCGCTGGATCGCCACAGCCAAGTCAGCGTCCGGCCCGAACATGTGCGTCACTTCGTCGGTGGTGTCGATGAACGCAAAGACCCGCACCCGCGAAAACTGTTGGCGTAGCGCATGTACCAACAGCAACGTGAAGTGACTGAACCCCGCCACCGAACCGGAGACGTCGCACAGCACAACCAGCTCCGGGCGCGCCGGGCGCGGCTTGCGCAACACCACGTCGATCGGCACCCCACCGGTGGACATCGATTTGCGCAGCGTCTTGCGCAGATCGATGGAACCCGCCCGAGCGCGGCGCCGCCGAGCCGCCAACCGGGTCGCCAGCGTGCGCGCCAGTGGGGCAACCACCCGGCGCATCTGACGCAGTTGCTCACCGGAGGCTCGCAGGAACTCGACATTTTCGGAAAGCTGCGGAATGCCGTACATCTGGACGTGGTCACGCCCGAGCTGCTCGGCGGTGCGCCGCTTGGTCTCCGCGTCGACCATCTTGCGGAGATGAGAAACCCTCTGCGCTGCAATCGCTTTAGCGATCTGCTCTTGGGTGGGGGTGAGCTCGTCACCATAGGGGGCAAGCAGGCCGGCCAACAGCTTGCCCTCGAGTTTGTCCAGCGCCATCGCCTTGAGCGCCTGATACGACGAGAACGACGGCCCCCGGCTGGAGTTGTACTTGCCGTAGGTCTCCACGATCCGCGCGATCATCCCCACCAGCCGCTGGTCCATGTCGGCCAGATCCGGGTTGTCGGTGAGCAAATCCAGCAGCATCTGCCGCATCGCCTCGACGTCGTCGGGCGGCAAGCCCTCGGACTGCCCGGTTTGCTCCTCGGTGATGACCGCCCGCGCGCCCAGGGCGGCCGGGAACCACAGGTCGAACATGGCGTCGTAGGTGTCGCGGTGGTCGGGCCGGCGCAGCACCGCGCAAGCGATGCCCTCGCGTAGCACCTCACGATCCTCGAACCCAAGGGCCGCCATCACTCGGCCGGCGTCCACCGTCTCCGAGGGGCCCACCGAAATTCCGCTGCCGCGAAGCGCTTCCACGAAACCAACCAGATGACCGGGCAACCCGTGCGGGGCGAGCGGGTAGCTAGGTCGGATACGGCGAGTGGCCATCAGCGCAATCCCCTCAGTTCAACCGGAGTTCCCCGGTTGCACGTTGCTGATCGGACTGATGTTTGAGCACCACACCGAGGGTGGCAGCAACGACCGCATCGTCGATGGTGTCCAGCCCCAGCGCCAGCACGGTGCGGCCCCAGTCGATGGTCTCGGCAATCGACGGCAGCTTCTTGAGCTGCATCCCGCGCAGGACCCCAATGATGCGCACCAGCTCCTCCGCGATGTGCTCGGGCAGCTCGGGAACCCGCGACAACAGAATGCGGCGTTCCATTTCGGGAGTCGGGAAGTCGATGTGCAGGAATAGGCAGCGCCGCTTGAGCGCCTCGGACAGCTCTCGGGTGGCGTTGGAGGTCAGCAGCACGAACGGCGCCCGGGTTGCGGTCAGCGTGCCCAGCTCGGGGACGGTGACCGCAAAGTCGGACAGCACCTCCAGCAGCAGGCCTTCAATCTCGATGTCGGCCTTGTCGGTTTCATCGATCAGCAGCACCGTCGGTTCGGTGCGCCGAATAGCGGTCAGCAGCGGGCGCTGCAGCAAAAATTCCTCGCTGAAGACGTCATCCTTTGTCGCCGCCCAGTCACCCGAGCCGGACTGGATGCGCAGGATCTGTTTGGCGTGGTTCCACTCGTACAACGCGCGGGCCTCGTCCACGCCCTCGTAGCACTGCAGCCGGACCAGCCCGGAGCCGGTGGCTTGCGCGACGGCGCGGGCCAGTTCGGTCTTGCCCACCCCGGCGGGGCCTTCTACCAGCAGCGGCTTGCCGAGCCGGTCGGCGAGAAAGACCGCGGTCGCGGTGGCGGTGTCCGGCAGATAGCCGGTCTGCGCCAACCTGCGTGAGACATCGGCGATGTCGGCGAAAAGCGGTACGGACCGTGCTGGCACGCTCACAATGGTTCTCCTTACAGGTCCTAACGGGGGCCGTCAGGCCGGACGCGTGTGACCCTCACCCCACACGATCCACTTGGTCGAGGTCAGTTCCGGCAGGCCCATCGGACCGCGGGCGTGCAGCTTCTGAGTCGAGATACCGATCTCGGCGCCGAAGCCGAACTGCTCACCGTCGGTGAAGGCCGTCGATGCGTTGACCATCACCGCAGCGGCATCAATCCGCTCGGTAAACCGTTGGGCCGCAGCAAGGTTAGTGGTCACGATAGCCTCGGTGTGACCGGTGCCGTACTCGTTGATGTGGGCGATGGCACCGTCCACACCGTCCACCACCGCCACCGCGATCTCCATCGCCAGGTATTCACGACGCAGGTCCTGTTCATCCGCATCGAGATGCACGGTGACACCGGCGTCCTGCAGAGCGCCAATCAGCCGGGGCATGGCATGCTCGGCGATCGCCGCGTCGACCAACAGCGTCTCGGCCGCGTTACAGACGCTGGGTCGGCGGGTCTTGGAGTTGAGCAGGATTCGTTCGGCGACGTCGAGGTCGGCGGCTTCATGCACGTAGACATGGCAGTTGCCGACGCCGGTCTCGATGGTGGGAACCTGCGCATCACGCACCACCGCGTCGATCAGACCCGCACCGCCACGCGGAATCGCCACGTCGACCAGGCCGCGGGCCTGGATGAGATGGGTGACCGTGGACCGGTCGGCGCTGGAGAGCAGCTGGACCGCGTCGGCGGGCAGCTGCTCGCTGTCGAGGGCCGACCGCAACACGTTGACCAGGGCTTCGTTGGACCACGCCGCCGACGAACTGCCGCGCAGCAATGCCGCGTTACCCGACTTGAGGGTGAGTCCGAAAGCATCCACGGTGACGTTCGGACGCCCCTCGTAGATCATGCCGACCACCCCGAGCGGGACACGCTGCTGACGCAGCTGCAGACCGTTGGGCAAGGTGTAGCCGCGCAGCACTTCGCCAACCGGGTCGGGCAGGCCCGCGACCTGACGCAGGCCCGCGGCGATCCCATCGACCCGTTGCGGGTTGAGGGCCAGCCGGTCGAGCATCGCGGCGGGGGTATCGGCAGCCCGTGCCGCGTCGAGGTCTTCGGCGTTGGCCGACAGAATCCGGTCGACGTGGGCCAATATCGCATCGGCGGCCGCATGCAGCGCGCGGTCTTTGACCCCGGTCGGCACCACGGCCAACAGTCGAGCGGCGACCCGCGCCCGGCGCGCGGCGTCATGCACCTCTTGGCGCATGTCCGGCTCGCGCTGCTGGGCCGCTGCACTCCTGGGTGCTGCTTGCAGAGTCATTACCCGAGGGTAACGGGCGTTAGCCGGACGAGTAAGACGGCCCGTTCGGGTGGCCGCCCGGCCGCGCGGGGCCGGCCGGGCGGCTCGGGGGGCTAATTGAGGCCGCCCACCCGTCGCACCTTGCTTTGCCGCTCCTCGAGGATGTGACCAAAATCCTGCAGCAGCAGTGGTTCACGCATCACCAGATGTTCGAGGTGCTCGCGGTCGACCTCGAGCGCGGTGACTTCGTCGAGCGCATGTGCGCCGGCCAGGTTGGGTTGGCGGGTCAACGCCGTGAGCCCCAGGAATCCGCCTTCATGCAACGTGGTGACCGGCACGATCGACCCGTCTTCGGCCGTCGCGGTCAGCCGCACGCGTCCGGTGATCAAGAACGTCATCCCGGCCGGCACCTGTCCGGCGTACTCCATGGTGTCGCCGGCCGCGAACCGAATGATCCTGGCGCTGCACAACAACGCCTGCTGGTCGGTATCGCTGAGCCTCATCACCGGTGCCACCACCGTCTTGAGCGCGTGCTGGACGCGTTCGGTGGTCGAGAAATCGTCATCGGCCCCGTTGAGGTGCAGCCCCTCCCGCCGCGCGGCGTACCAAATCCAGCGCAGAAATGTTGCGCGCGCGGCACTCTCCTCGGCCGGCGACCGCAGCCCGATGGTGGTGCAGTATTCGGTGCCGCCGACCGGCTCGGTGGTAACTAGGAACCCGCCGTCGAGCTGCGGCAGCGCGGCGGCAACCCGGGACAGCAGCGCGCACACCCGATCGGGGGCGTCCGCGTCGGAAAACTTGGTCGGTATCGCCAACTGGTAGGCGCCGGCCGGGCGGCTCAGGTTGGTGAACGGTGTGCTGGCCAGTACCGAGTTCGGGGTGATTCGCAGTCCGCTGCCGGTCTCGATGTGCACTGCACGCCAGTTCACCTCGACGATTCGTCCCCGCGTGGTGGTCGTATCGAGCCAGTCGTCGATCTGGAACGGTTGCTCGAACAGCATGAACAGGCCGGAGACGATCTGGCTGACGGAGTTCTGCAACATCAGACCGATGACGACCGATGTCACCCCCAGCGCGGTGAACAGGCCGCCGATTCGAACGCCCCAGACGAACGAGAGGATCACCGCCAGTCCGGCGCCGATCAGTACGAACCGTGCGACGTCGACGAAGATGACCGGTAGCCGTCGGCGCCACGAACCCTGCGGGGCCCCGGAGAAGACCGCGGCATTGAGCCCGGACAACAGCAGGACCAAGACCAGGAAGCCGAATACGGTGGCCAGCAGCCGCACCGCGGTGTCGTGGGCCGGCACTCCCGTCGCATTGACCAGCAGCAGCAACAGCGCGCCCAGCGGCAGCACATAGTTGCGCAGCAGGCCGACTTGGCGGGCCAGCGCGCTTTGCCTGCGGCGCAACAGCCGCTGGACTTCGGTGAGAATCACGACCAGCACGGGCAGAGCCGCCGCGATTCCGACGGCCCAGTAGAACCAAGCCGAGCCGAACACGCTCATCGCCGCTCCGACACTTGCCAGATCTGCTGCTGTGATCCCCGGACCGAGATGGCGCCGGCCGGTGTGAACGTCCATATTTCGCGCATCGCGTCGTGCACCCGGGCGCTGACGTAGATGCCCGGATCCGACAGGTGGCCGAGCATTCGGTAGGCCATCTGCACCGCGCCGCCCCACATGTCGTAGGCCAGGTTCGATCGGCCCACCAGACCACTGACGACTCTGCCGGTGGTGACCCCGACCCGCACCCGCAGCGGATGCTGTGACTGGTTGGCGAACCTGTTCACGATGAGCTCGATCTCGACGGCAAACTCGATGCCCCGGTGCACGTTGTCCAGTCGCGGCGTGGTGGCGCCGCAGGCGGCGAGGTAGCCATTGTGAAATGTGCGAATCGGTTCCACGCCCAGGGATTGGGCCGCCGAATCGAACTGTCGGAACAGCTCGTCGACGATACCGACCAATTCGTCACCAGAGAGCCCGTCGGAGATCTCTTCGAGCCCGATGAGCTCGGCGAAGATGACCGTGACATCCTGATGCTCTTCGGCGATGACCTCGCCGCCCGCTCGGTAGCGCTGCACCACCGGTTCTGGCATCAGTGCGAGCAGCAGCTGCTCGTTTTGGTTGCGTTGCTCGGTGAGCAGCTGATCCTTGACTTTCAAATTGCTGCTCATCTCGTTGAAAGCCGCAGTGAGATCACCAAGTTCGTCGCGCGACTTGACCGGCACGGTGACCTCGTACTCGCCGGAGCGGATCTTCTCGGTGCCCGCCTCCAGCCGACGGATCGGGCGCACCAGCAGCTTGGCCAGCACCATGGACACCACGCAGATGAATAGGGTGATGCCCGCGACCGCCAACACCACCGTCCGGCCGAACGACGACAATCGCTCGTAGGCATCCCAGTCGTCTCGAGTCGCCAGAATCGCCCACCGCAGATCGGAATTGGGCACGTCCAGTGGGGCGTAGGCCTCCAACTCTCGATTGCCCAGATAGTCGGTGTCCTTGGTGATGTCGGACTGTCCACGCAGGGCAGCGCGCAAGCCCGCGCTGGGCACCGGTTGGACCAGCACCGTGGTCCCCAACCGGATCGCCTTGTTCACGACGTCTTCTCGGCTACCGCCGGCCAGCGCCTCGCGGCGGTATTCGTCCGGGCTTTCCAGGAAAAGCCGTGAGTCCGAACGCATCAGGTTGTCCGAGCCCGCCAGATACGTTTCGGTCGATCGACCCATGCCAACGGCTTCCCACTTCTCGTTGGCGTTCATGATCTGGTTCAAGTTGGTGGGCGGCAACGCCAGGGCCATCACTCCCTGCAGCTTGCCGTCCACCCCGACCGGCGACACCAGCCACGCGGTGGGGGCGTCAACTTCGGGCTGATAGCGCTGGAAGTCTGTGATCCACACGAAGTCGATCTCATTGGACGCCAGCGCCTTTTGATACGCGGTACGCAGGTTGGTCTCGCGATACGGGCCGGTAAAGAGGTTGGTCCCCAGATCGGGTCCCTTGTTGACCGAGTAGACGACGTTGCCTTGCAGGTCGAGCAGCAACGCGTCGCGGTACTGGAATCGGGTGACGATGCCGCGGAAAAAGTCGTTGAAACGGGCGTTGGCCGCCGACCATGCGCTGCCATCACCGGCGTTGTTGAAGCGCATCGACTCACTCGACGAACTGAACGGTGCGGTGTAGTACGCCTGCAGGTACGTCTGCGCGGGCGATGCCGGCAGCACCGCCTCGAGATCGAGTTCGTGTCCGGTCGCCTGGTCGATCGGCTTGATCAGCTCGTTGACGTAGTAGTCGACGATCGCCTGCTGCTGGACCGGGTCGACGGTCGCGTTGGCCAATTGCGCGAAGCCGTCGGTGAACGCCGCGGTGGCTTCGTTGGCGCTCATCCCGTTGCTGTACACCATCACCGACTTGGTCAACTCGGAGAAGAGTGCCTCGACCTGCCGCTTCTGGGCCTCCAGCAGCTGGAGTAGTCGCTCAACGGCAACGCGCTGCAACGCGTTGCGGCCGCTGACGTAGCCGATGACCCCGACCACCGCGACCGAAAGGATGCTGCAGACCAGCAGCGTCACCAACAACTTGGCCTGGATGCCGACCCGGAGAAATCGCAGCAACCGACGACCTCGACTGTCGGTTCTGCCGGTCTGACCGGACGCGGCTGCTGTGACGGGTTCCGTTGGCTGCCCCGATGTCACCCGGCTTCCTTTCGCCTATGGCCGCGGGACCGGCAGATCCCGCAGCAGACTAACGCGGAAACGCAGACAAAACGGCGTTTGCGCGAAACACGCGATCGCGCATGAGCCAGCAGTTGATCTCAAGTCTCGCCGGCCGATGGGCCCACGTCGCGACCGCGGTTGCTGTCAAGCGACCCGTTCGCGCTGGGTTACTTGCCGCACCTTCATCTGCCGCTCGTCGATCAGTCGCCCCAGCTCCTGCAACAGCGCCGGCTTGCTCATCACGATGCGCTCGAGATACTCGCGATCGATGTCGAGCACGGTCACCTCTTCCAGCGCCACCGCACCGCCCCGGTTGGGTTGCCGAGTCAACGCGGTCACCCCCAGGAAGACGCCCTTACCGAGGGTGCCGACCGCGACAGCGGGACCGTCCGCCGGCGTCACCATCAGACGGACGCTGCCGGCGATGATGAAGGACATGCCTTTGGGCACAACGCCGGCTTGCTGGACGGTTTCATCGGTGCCGTAGCGCACCACCTTGGCGTATGGGGCCAGCGACTGCTGATCGAGCAGACTGAGCTTGAGTTCCGGGCTCACCGCGCGCAACGCGTCCTGGACTCGTTGGGGGGTCGAGTAGCTGTCACCGGCCCCGTCCAGCGCAAGCCCCTCGCGACGGGCGGCGTACCAGACCCACCGCAAAAACGTATCTTGGGCAGCACCGTCTTCGGCGGGAGACTTGATCCGGACGGTGGTGCGGTACTCGGCGCCGCCCAGGGCAACCGTGGCCAGCACCACCCCGCTCTTGAGATTGGGCAATGCGCTGGCGACCCTGGTCAGCATCGCGCATACCTTGTCCGGTGCATCGTCCGCCGCGAATTTGGTTGTGATGCTGCACTTGTGCGAACCATCCGGGCGACTGAGGTTGGTGAAAGCCGTCGTCGCCAGCACCGAGTTTGGGGTGATTCGCAGCCCGGTTCCGGTTTCGATGTGTACGGCACGCCAGTTGACCTCCACCACTCGCCCTCGCGCAGTGGGCGTGTCCAACCAGTCCTCGATCCGGAATGGCTGCTCGAACAGCATGAACAAGCCCGACACGATCTGGCCGACGGAGTTCTGCAGCATCAGGCCGATCACGACCGACGTCACGCCCAAGGCGGTGAAGATGCCTCCGACCCGAACCCCCCAGACGTAGGACAGGATCATCGCCAGCCCGATACCGATCAGCGCAAACCGGGCCACATCGAGAAAGATGGTGGGCAACCGCTTGCGCCAACTGTCCTGCGGCGCGCTGGCAAATACCGTCGCGTTGAGCGCAGAGAGCAGCAACACCAGCACCAGGAAGCCGAACACCGTGGTCAGGATTCGTACCGTGCCTTCTCCTGCCGGCACTTGTGAGGCTTTGACCAGGAACAGCAGGAACGCACCGAGCGGGAGCAGGAAGTTGCGTAGCAGGGTGACCTGACGGGCCAGGTGGCTGTTCCTGCGGGCCAGCGAATTGTGCAGCTCGGTGAGCAGGATCAGACCAACCGGCACTCCGATCGCGATGCCGATGGCCCAGTGGAACCACGAGGCGCCCAGGACGTTCATGACTGCTCCGACATCCGGTAGATCTGCTCTTGCACACCGCCGACCGAGATGGTCCCTGCCGGTGCGAACTGCCGCTCGTCTCGCATCGCCTCATACACCTGCGAGGTGACGTAGATACCGGGTTGCGGTGACCCACTATGCATTTGGTAGGCGGTGCTTACCGCCGCACCCCACATGTCGTAGACAACGCTGGTTCGACCGACCAGCCCGCTGATGACGTTGCCGGTGTTGATTCCGGCCCGCAGCCGTAGTTGGTGGCCGCTTTGGTGGCGCAACCGCTCGATGATGCGCTGCATCTCCAGCGCGAATGCGACCGTGCGGGCGACGTTGTCCAAACGTGGCGTGGTGACCCCGCAGCTGGCCAGATAGCCGTTGTGTAGCGCGCGGATCCGTTCCACCCCAAGGAATTCAGCCGCCGAGTCGAACTGGCGGAACAGGTCATCGACGATGGCGACCAACTCGTTGCCCGACAGCGATCGGGAGACCTCGTCCAAGCCCAGGATGTCAGCGAAGATCACGGTGACGTCCTGGTGTTCCTGGGCAATCGTCTGCTCGCCCTCGCGATACCGCTGCACCACCGGCTCGGGCATCATCGACAGCAGCAGCCGATCGTTTTCCCGGCGCTGCTCGTTGAGCAGATCCTCCTTGATATTCAGGCTTCGGCTCATCTCATTGAAAGCGGCGGTCAGATCGCCGATCTCGTCACGCGACTTCACCGGAATCGCGACGTCGTAGTCACCGCCGCTGATCTTCTCGGTGCCCGCCTCCAGGCGTCTGATCGGCCGCACCATCAGTTGGGCGATCAACATCGAGAAGACACAGATGATCACGATCATCGCCACGGTCACCAATACCAGCGCCTTGCTGAATGCGGCCGCGGCGGCGAATGCCGCAGAATCGTCGTTGGTCGCCAGGATCGACCAATGCAGATCCGAGTTGGGAATATTCAGCGGCGCAAAGGCTTCCAGCTCGCGGTTACCCGTATAGTCGACCGCGCTGACCGTTCCGGTCTGGCCCCGCTGCGCCTCACGCAGACCCGCGGTCGCCACCGGTTGCAGCAACACCGTGCTCCCGAGTTGGATCGCCCGGTTCACCACCTCCGGTGAGGTCCCGGCCGCCACCGCCTGGCGGCGATATTCTTCGGGATCCTGCAGGAACAACCTCGAATCCGATCGCATGAGGTTGTCCGGCCCGGCAAGATAGGTCTCGGTCCCGGTACCCATCCCGGCCGCTTGCCAGTTCTTGTCGGCGGTCATCATCTTGTTGATCTTGGCGATGGGCAGCGGTAGCGCCAGCACACACCTTCGGTTCTGCCGCCCTGCAGCACCGGGGACACCAGCCAGGCCGTCGGCGCGTCCAGCTGTGGTTGATACGGCTCGAAATCGGTGATCCAGGTGAAGTCGACGGCGTTGGCGCCCAGCGCCCTGAGATAAGCATCATGCAGGTTGGATTCGCGATACGGCCCGGTCAGTATGTTGGTGCCGAGATCGGGGTCCTTGCTCAAGCTGTAGACGATGTTGCCACGGGTATCGAGCAGAACCGCATCGTCGTAATCGAATCGGGTGACGATCTCGCGAAAGTAGCCGTTGAATTCCGCGTTGGCGGCCGACCACGCGCTGCCATCGCCGGCGTCGTCCAGCCGCATCGAATCCTGATCGGACGTGAACGGCGCGGTGTAGTACGCCTGCAGGTATTTCTGCGCCGGCGATGTCGGCAGCAGCGCTTCGAGGTCGAATTTGGTTCCAGTCAGGTGTTCGACCGGTTTGATGAGCTGGTCGTTGTAGTAGTTAACGAGCGACTCTTGCTGCGCCGGGCTTATCGTCGCGTCCGCCAGTTGGTCGAATCCGGCGGTGAACTGCGCGACCGCGTCTATCACGGTCAGCCCGCTGGCGTAGATGACCAGCGAATTGGTCAGGTCGGAGAACAGCGTCTCCACCGCACGCAGCTGCGATTCGCGTAGCCGGGTCAGACGTCCGTACGCGGCAGCGCTGAGCGAATTACGGCCGGTGTGAAAACCGACCGCCACGATCGCGGCCACCGAAACGATGCTCGACAGCAGCAACAGCACCATGAGCTTGGACTGGATGCTCACCCGGAAGCGCGGCCGGCGGCGGCGCTTGCCCTTCGCACCATCGTGAGCCGGGGCACCCTCCACCACCGGCTCCGGATCTTTCGCCTCGGCCGCCGTCAAAAGACTTCCTTTCTGTAATTTGCCGCCCAACCGCTCTACGATGCACCGATTGCGCGCCAGACGAGCGCCGACACGCAGCGCAGGCGCGGTTTGCTGTGTTTGTTGTGCGACCGCCTGGTGACCACCGCGTCACCTTCGCCGTCGTTGCCACGGCCGCTACCCGCCTGCCGGGCAGGGCTCCGGCGTTGTTGATTAGCAGGCTTGTGAGCTGGGGAATTGTGGATTGAGGAGGTCTAGGCGGCGGTTGGCGGTCAAAGCGGTGATCCGGCAGGCTTCGGCGATGTTGTCGACGCCGTTGAGGCGGTGCAGATTGATCGCGGTGTTGCGTAGCGTTGCTAGGACCTGTGCGCCGTTTCCGGTATGTGCCCTTTGACGGTCTTCGTCGAAGGTGACGTCGCGTATCCAGTGCAGGCTGTTCTCGATTCCCCAGTGTTGACGCATCCAGGTCATGATCGCGGTAGGGCGGGCGTGCTCGAACGGCAGGCTGCAGATGGCATAGACCACCTCCACGCTGCGCTGGTCGGTGGCGGTGATCAAGCGTTCACGAGTGATCCGAATGATTTGTTTTGCGTAGGGGAAGCCGATTCCTCGTGCAGCGGTGATGATTTGCAGGGTGCGGGTCTCGACACGGCCGTGGCCGCGGGAGTCGTCGGTAGCGGCTGCGGGCACCTCGGCCCAGGGCATCGCGGTGATACGCGCAAGTATTTTGGCTTGGTTGGACTTGACGATCATCAGGTAGTGCGACTTCAAGGTGGCGCAGATCAACTTCGCGGTGACGACCTGGGTATGCATCGCATCCACGGTGACCAGCCACCGCAAGCTACCCGGCAGCAGCGTGAGCAGGGCACGTACGCAGGGAATTTCATTGCTTTTCTCGGCGACAGCGAGTTGACCGAGCACCAATCGGGCACGGTGGGCGAACACCGACACGAGATGCGTGGCTGTCGCTTTGGCGCGTAAAGCACCACGCAGCATCTTGCCGTCCAACGCGATCGGCACCAATCCACTGGGGTCGCTGCTAGCCACGTGTGCAGTGAAGTAACTGCCCATCCTGGCGTTGAGGTCGGCGGGGTCTAGCCGAGACAAAACAGCGCGGAAGGTCTTCTCACTGGGCCGCCGGAACCGGACCCCTAATTGGGCCAACACATCATCGGGAGCGGTGGCCGCCCATGTGGCAAAACCAGCATAGCCGCGCATCCCCGCGGCAGTGGCCAGAACCGCGATCGCCAACAAAGCCATCAGCGAATACCTCCGACCGCGTGAGTCCCTCGGGTCTGGCACCGAGGCCAACACATCGAAAAACTCCGATCCGATGAGCTCGCTGCGCCCACCAGGACTCCAGCGGTCGAACACCTCTGGAACCGACGACACAGGCAATACTGAAACGGTAGGCACGGGCAACTCCAGACCAACGACGAACAGTAACCAACTCGATCGTTCTCCAGATAGCCCGTGCCTACACTCCGGCCCCAATAGCGCGGCACCAAAGATCATCAACCCAGCTCACAAGCCTGCTAATCAACAACGCCGGAGCCCTGGCCTGCCGGGGTGCACCAATTCACCGACGAGACAATTATGGGCGGGACGAAAATTCGTTCAATACTGAATTATCAATTCGCTCGATAATGAATTAATAGAATGTTTAAAGGGCCTCAATTAGACCGGCCATTAACGTAACGCGCCTTCCGCCCGGACCAATTCCCCACGGCACCTAAGGCGGATAGCAAGCGATGGCCGACTCCTGTGGTTCCAACGATCAAGGTCGCGATGTCGCCAAGCCGGGACACCGGTTGACCAATGCGCCGCCAGTCACCGCACGACGTTGCCGAAATCTTCATCCAGGTAACCCTTTTGACCGGAAGCCGGCCCTGGGATCGCGAGCCGTCGAACAACGCCGACGGGGCCGTGATCACGGTTGCCCGCCATCGGCCCATCCCGCCTCAATTGCTTGGCCCGCTGGGGCTGGCGCGAAAGGCCCGACAGTCGATCCAGCCCTTACCGCACACGCAATAGCCGGCGGCGCTGCCCGAATCGGTTGACCTCGGCGCGAAACCCCTCCGTCATTGTCCGAGGCTAGCTAAAGGAGCAATTTGATGTCGTACGTTTTGGTTACGCCCGAGATGGTAGCCACTGCGGCCGCGGATGCGGCTGCGATCGGCTCGACGGTCAGCGCGGCCAATGCCGCCGCGGCGATCCCGACCACCGCGATAGCCACTGCCGCCGCCGATGACGTGTCTGCGGCCATCGCGGCGCTGTTCAACGCCCACGCCGAGCAGTACCAGGCCCTCAGTGTTCGCGTGGCCGAATTTCATGAGTCCTTCACCCGCGCCCTGACCGCCGGCAGCACCGCCTACGCCACAGCCGAAGCCGCCAACGCCGGGCCCCTGCAGCCGCTGCTCGACCTGATCAATGCGCCGACCCAGGCACTGCTGGCACGCCCGCTGATCGGCGACGGTACCAACGGGGCACCGGGCACCGGGCAAGCCGGCGGCAACGGCGGCCTGCTTGTCGGCAACGGCGGCGCCGGCGGGTCCGGAGCGTCCGGTCAACGCGGCGGGGCCGGCGGGGCCGGCGGGCTTCTGCTCGGCAACGGCGGGGCCGGTGGTGCCGGTGGGGTCGGCGCGCTCGACCAGGCCGGCGGCACCGGCGGCAATGGCGGCGCCGGCGGTCTGTTGTTCGGCCAGGGCGGGGCCGGTGGTGCCGGTGGGGTCGGCGCGCTCGGCCAGGGCGGCGGCACCGGCGGCAATGGCGGGGCCGGCGGTCTGTTGTTCGGCAATGGCGGTGTCGGAGGGGGCGGTGGGGCCGGGGGTGTCGGTGGAGTCGGCTCGGCGGGCGGTACCGGCGGGACCGGCGGGACCGGCGGCGCCAATGGGCTGTTCGGGGCGGCCGGTACCGGTGGCAGCGGCGGGGCCGGCGGCGATGGCGCTCCCGGTGACAGCGGTACCGCCGGTGGGACCGGCGGGACCGGATCGGCCGGCGGTGCCGGCGGGACCGGCGGGGTCGGCGGGGCCAATCAGTTCTTCGGCCACACCGGGGACGGTGGCCATGGCGGTACCGGTGGTGCCGGCGGCACGGGTGGGGCCGGTGGCTCGGGTGTCGGATCAGGCCTGTCCGGCGGTACCGGCGGGGACGGTGGCGTGGGCGGCGCCGCGGGCCGCGGTGGCGCGGCGGGTGCCGGTGGTCCACTGGTTACCCCAGGGCATGCGGGCAACACCGGCACCGGCGGCACCGGCGGTACCGGTGGCACCGGCGATCTCCACACCGACGGCGGCAACGGCGGCAACGGCGGAAGCGGCGGCGCTGGCATCGCCGGTGTCGGCGGTGGCAACGGCGGCACCGGGGGCGGCATCGTGACCGGGATCAATGGCGGTGCCGGCGGGGCAGGTGGTGACGGCGGCGATAGCGGCAACGGCGGCAACGCAACCGGCGGCGGCGACGGCGACGGCGGCAACGGCGGGACGGCCGGCACAGGCGGCGCCGGTGGTTTGGGTGGCGGTGGATTCCGGGTCGGACATGGTGGTGGTGGCGGCAACGGCGGCAATGGCGGCGTCGGCGGCACCGCAACCGCGGGCGGCGACGCCGGTAGCGGCGGCACCGGCGGCACCGGCGGCGTCGGTGGCGACGGTGGCGACGGTGGCACCGGCGGTCGGGGCGGCAGCGGCGGTGCTGGCGGTATCGCAACGGGCGGCGGCAGCGCCGGCAGCGGCGGCGTGGGCGGCGGGGGCGGCAACGGCGGCCACGGCACCGACGGCTCCGCCGGTGTGGCCGGTCATGGCGGTGGTGCCGGTGGCGCCGGCGGCGATGCCGGCGACGGCGGCAAAGATGGTGACGCTCTCGACGGCGGCACCGCCGGCACCACCGGTGCCGGCGGCAACGCCGGTAACGGGGGCGGCGCCGGTTCCGGCGGCAAAGGCACCTTCGACGGCGGCGCGGGCGGCGCCGGAGGCGACGGCGGCAAGGCCGGCAACGGAGGCGCTGGCGGCATCGACAGCAACGGTCAGGTCGCCGACGGCGGCAACGGCGGTGACGGCGGCAACGGCGGTGACGGCGGTGACGGCGGCAACGGCGGTGACGGTTCACCCGTCGGTGCCGGCGGTACGGGCGGTATCGGCACCGCTGGTGGTGCGGGGGGCGGAGGCGGCGCGGTGTCCGGCCGCCCCGGCCAGAACGGCAGCGAGGGCCAGCCTGGGTGAACCCCGCACGTCGAGGCGGCCGTTCTTCCGGTCGCGGAAACCCTTAGGGGCCCAACGGTGTTCGCGGATTTATGGAACTAGCAGACGTGGCCGCTACGGCCGGTCTGTCTGGCTAGTCGCGCGGCACGGTGGTTTCGATCTCGTCGAGCCAGACTCGCGCCGACATGTCCGAGGGAGCCCGCCAATCGCCGCGCGGAGACAGCGCACCTCCGTGGGACACCTTGGGACCATTGGGTAGTGCCGACCGCTTGAACTGGCTGAACGAATAGAAGCGCTGGGCGAAGACCATCAGCCAGTGCCGGATCTCGGATAGTGAGTACGACGGCCTCTTGTCGTCGGGGAAACCGGGTGGCCAGTTGCCACGTTGCGAGTCGCTCCACGCGTGCCAGGCCAGAAAGGCAATCTTCGAGGGGCGAAATCCGTACCGCAGCACATGAAACAGCGAGAAGTCCTGCAACGCGAAGGGGCCCACCTTGGACTCGCTGCTCTGCAATTCTTCTTCCTCGCCGGTGGGCACCAGTTCGGGAGTGATCTCGGTGTCCAGCACCGACTGCAATACCTCGTCCACATGCTCGTCGAACTGACCCGATGAGATGACCCAGCGCATCAGGTGCTGAATCAATGTCTTGGGGACGCCGGCGTTGACGTTATAGTGCGACATCTGGTCGCCGACACCATATGTCGACCACCCCAGCCCGAGTTCGGACAGGTCGCCGGTGCCGAGCACGATTCCGCCGCGATGGTTTGCGATGCGGAATAGATAGTCGGTGCGCAGCCCGGCCTGAACGTTCTCGAAAGTGACGTCGTAGACCTTCTCCCCGCTGGAGAACGGGTGCCCGATGGTGTCGAGCATCAACCGGGCCGTCTCGGTGATGTCGATTTCCTCGAAGCTGACCCCCAGCGCCTTGGCCAGCTTGATCGCGTTGTTCTTGGTGCGATCACCGGTGGCGAATCCGGGCAGGGTGAACGCCAGAATGTCGCTGCGCGGGCGGCCTTCGCGGTCCATGGCGCGAGCGGCGACGATCAGCGCGTGGGTGGAGTCGAGCCCGCCGGAGACCCCGATGACCACCTTCGGATAGTTGAGCGCCCGCAGCCGCTGTTCGAGGCCGGACACCTGGATGTTGTAGGCCTCGTAGCAATCCTGTTGCAGCCGTTGCGGATCAGCTGGGACGAAGGGGAAGCGTTCGAGCTCGCGCCGCAACCCGATGTCTCCGGCCGGTGGATCCAGCCGGAACACGACGGGCCGAAATGAGTCCGCCAATGACCGGTGATGGCGACGGTTGTCGTCAAAGGTGCCCATCCGCAGCCGCTCCGATCGGAGCAACTCGGTGTCCACGTCGGCCACGCAGCGGCGTTCTCCGCGGGGAAACCGCTCGGATTCGGCCAGTAGCACCCCGTTTTCCCAAATCATGGTCTGGCCGTCCCAGGCCAGGTCCGTCGTCGACTCGCCCTCCCCCGCCGCGGCATAGACATAGGCGGCCAGACACCGTGCCGACGCCGAGCGGGCCAGCAGCGCACGGTCCTCGGCGCGCCCGATGGTGATCGGGCTCCCGGACAGGTTGGCAAGTATCGTCGCGCCCGCCAACGCTGCCTCAGCACTGGGCGGTATGGGGACGAACATGTCCTCACAGATCTCGACGTGCAGCACGAAGCCGGGCAGGTCGGAGGCGGCGAAGAGTAAGTCGGGGCCGAACGGCACGTCCGCGCCGCAGACCCGAATGGTGCCCCGCTCGTCGTCTCCGGCCGCGACCTGACGGCGTTCGTAGAACTCGCGATAGGTGGGCAGATAGGACTTCGGCACCACCCCCAGCACGGCTCCGCGATGAATGACGACGGCGGTGTTGTAGATGCGATGCTGATACCGCAGTGGCGCGCCGATCACCAAAACGGGCAACAGATTGGCCGACGCCGTCACCACATCGAGCAGCACGTCCTGCACGGCGTCGAGAAGAGCGTCCTGCAACAGGATGTCCTCGATCGAGTAGCCCGACAGCGTCAGCTCAGGAAACACCGCCAGCGCGACACCGTCGTCGTGGCACTGGCGGGCCAACCCCAGTACCGACGCGGCATTGGCCGCCGGGTCACCAAGCGTGGTGTGGTGGGTGCACGCGGCAACGCGCACAAAGCCCTGGCCGTATGCGTTGTAGAAGTCCATCGTCGTTCCATTATCGGCTTCCCACCGCCGAAGACCGAAACGACGGGCGGAAACCGATCAACGAGCCTTGTCTAGGGGTCCGGGTGGGCGCCTAGATCGCAGGCAAGATGTCCCGCTCGGTGCGTTGTCGCGGCGCCCATGCCCCACCCGCCCCTGGGCCTGAACGGCTTCGGTCTGCTCACCGAGTTCGGCGACACTGCCGCCCATCGCGTTGGCGCCGCTACCGGGTCGGATACCCGCCTCACGAAACCGCTCGATTGTCCGACGGCGATTGGCAGGCAAGCTGATTCGTGTCTACTCTCGAGGCTGTGGAATCCCCGGAACTCGTCGCGGCGCTGACCGGTCACCGGATAGCCGTGCTCACCGGCGCCGGGATTTCCACCGATTCCGGCATACCGGACTATCGCGGACCCGATTCGCCGCCGAGCAATCCAATGACAATCCGCCAGTTCACGTCGGACCCGGTTTTCCGGCAGCGGTACTGGGCACGCAATCATGTTGGCTGGCGGCACATGGATGACACCGCGCCCAATGCCGGCCATCGCGCGCTGGCCGCGCTCGAACGTGCCGGCGTGGTGACCGGAGTGATCACCCAGAACGTCGATCTGCTGCACACCAAGGCGGGCAGCAAGAATGTGGTCAACCTGCACGGCACCTATGCGCAGGTGACGTGCCTGGGCTGTGGTCACACGATCAGCCGCTCGACGCTGGCCGCCGAACTCGAGTCGCTCAACCCGGGATTCATCGAGCGCGCCGAAGCCGTCGGCGGCCTGGCCGTGGCTCCCGACGCGGACGCTGTTATCGCCGATACCGAATCGTTTCGCTACATCGACTGCCGCTGCTGCGGTGGGATGCTCAAGCCCGATATCGTCTACTTCGGCGAAAGTGTCCCCAAAGAACGTGTGGATCAAGCATTTTCACTGGTCGATCAGTCCGACGCGCTGCTCGTGGCCGGTTCGTCACTGACCGTGTTCTCGGGCTACCGGTTTCTACGTCACGCCGCGGCACGGGGCATTCCGGTCGCGATCATCAACCAGGGCCACACCCGCGGAGACGATCTGGCCGACGTCAAAGTCGACGGCGGTTGTTCTGAACTGCTGGTCTTGCTGGCTTCCGAACTAGCCGCAGCGGTTTACGTGGAACCGATAACCGTTTGCTAGCAGTGTCTTTGATCGCCAGCTTGACCAGCGGATGCCCCTGCGCAAAGGCCGATGATCCGCTTGGACCGATGCCATGTCCCGCACCGTCAGAAGGTGCAGGGGCATGCTGCGGATGGCGTGTACGAAGTTGCCGGGCACGTAGACCGGATCACCGGCTTGGATATCGGGAAGTTGCACAAGTAGCTCGCCGAAGATGGCACGCAGTTGCGCGCGGGCCAGATGCGCGCCGAGACAAAAGTGCACTCCACCGCCACCGAAGCCCACGTGGGGATTTGTACTGCGGCTCAGATCGAGGCGTTCGGGATGACAGAACGCATCCTCGTCCCAGTTTCCGGAGGCATAGAACATCACCACCTTCTCCCCCGCACGAATCAGTTGTCCGCCCAGCTCGAAATCCGCTGCCGCAGTACGGAGAAATGTCATCACCGGCGTAGCCCACCGAACGAGTTCCTCGACCGCTGTACCAATGCGAGTGTCGAAATCGGCTAGCAGCCAAGCCTTCTCGCCGGGAAAGTCGGTAAGCGCCTTCAGGCCATGACTGATGGTCTGGCGGGTGGTGTCATTACCGGCCACCGCATGCAGCACAAAAAACGCCGCCACATCCGCATCGGCGAGCCTATCGCCGTCCACCTCGGCGTTGACCAGAGCGCTGAACAGGTCATCGCCGGGCCGGTCCCGCCGCTCGGCGGCCAAAGAGACGGCGACCTGATGCAGATACATCTGATTTTCGAAGAGCACGGCCAGCGGTTCTCGACCATTCAGGTAGCGGGGGTCCGCCCAGGAGACCAGCGCATCGGCGGCATGTGCCACCCGCTCACGGTCGGCTTCGGGAATTCCCACCATGTCCGACAGGGTGCGGATGGGCAGTTCCTTGGCGCAGTGCTCGACGAAATCGACACCGCCGCCGGCCATCCGGAGCTCTTCGACAATGCCCTTGGCGTTGATCTTGATCGAGTCCTCGATGCGGCGGACTTGCCTGGGCGTGAATGCCGCGCTGACCAACTTGCGCAGCTTGGTGTGTCGCGGTGGGTCCATCGCCAGAAATGACTGTGACGCTTCCAGCAGTTCGGCGGGGACATTCTCGAACAGCACGCCATTGCCGGACAAGAACACCTCGTTGGTGCGGCTGACCGCAACGATGTCAGCGCGCCGGGTGACCGCCCAAAACCCCGGGTCGCTGGGATCCTGGATGAGCGCGTCTTCGACCGGAGGGTGCCAGCTCACCGGGCGTTCGGCCCGCAACACCGAAAATGAGCTCTCCCGCTGCGCCGCACTCGATGCCCAGAACGCACGCGATGACAGATCGATCGTGTCGTAGGGCCGCACGCTCTCCGAAATTGCCGTCATCGCCGCTCTCCTTCATCAACTATGACCCCGGTCACAGACTGACGATGCTATGTCTAGACACTATGTCTAGTCAATATGTCGAGCGGTTGGCTATGCTCGTCCGAAGACCAGGAGGTGCCCGGGCAAACATGGCGTCCATCACCCGAAATGCGCAGGCCAACCGCCGGCAGCGGCGGGAGCAGATGGAATGCCGCCTGCTAGAGGCCACCGAGCGACTGATGAACAATGGCGCCAGCTTCACCGAGCTCAGCGTCGATCGGTTGGCGACCGAGGCCGGCATTTCGCGCGCCAGCTTCTACATCTACTTCGATGACAAGGGCCACCTGCTGCGCCGTCTGGCCGGTCAGGTGTTCGACGACCTGGCCACCGGCGCGCAGCATTGGTGGGACGTGGCCTGGCGCCACGATCCGGACGACGTCAGAGCCGCGATGTGCGCCATCATCGCCCGCTATCGCCGTCATCAACCGATCCTCATCGCCCTCAACGAGATGGCCGGCTATGAGCCCCAGACAGCACAAACATATCGGGACATCCTGGCCGCCATCTCCGCGCGATTGGCCCGGGTCATCGAGGACGGCCAGGCCGATGGCTCAATCCGCCCCGAACTATCCGCGACCACCACGGCCAACGCGCTCACATGGATGGTCGAGCGAACCTGTCATCAGAACCTACCGAGCAGACCGCCCGAATTCGACGCCGAGCTGGCCGATACGCTCTCTGAAATCGTATGGGGTGCCCTGTATCTCACGTCAACGTCGCTGCGATGACGCACCGGGATTGGCCTACCACGACCTCGGCAGGCAGGTCGCTGATCTCAGCGAAGGCATTCCGGTGCGATTAGTGTGCGCCGGTTCCGCCAGATCCGCCTGCGCCGCCGAGGCCGCCGTCGACCAGCGCCGGCCCGGTCGGCCCGCCGCCGGTCACGCCACCATGGCCTGCTCCGCCAATCCCGACAAGTTCGGTATCGACGAACCGGTCACCGCCAGCGCCGCCCGTGCCACCGGTGCCGCCGGTGCCGCCGCTGCTGCCGCCGAACGCAGGGACGGGCGGGGATCCGTCACCGCCGTTGCCACCTTGGCCGCCCTTGCCGCCCTGGCCGCCCTGGCCGCCCTGGCCGCCCTGGCCGCCCTGGCCGCCAGGAGCATCCCAGCCGTCACCACCGTCACCGCCGTTGCCGCCTACCCCGCCGTTGCCGGCACCACCAATACCCTGGGCATCAACTCCGCTACCACCCTGGCCGCCAGTGCCGCCGCCGCCACCTATGCCCCCGAAGCCCATACCGCCGTCACCGCCGTCACCGCCGGCGCCACCGGTACCCACGCTGGAGTAGCCACCTCTGCCACCGGTTCCTCCCGAGCCACCAAAGGCCCCGTTGCCGCCGTCGCCGCCGGCGCCGCCGGTACCGGGTGCGTTGAAACCAGGGGCATTTCCGCCGATGCCACCGTTTCCGCCTGAGCCGCCGTTGCCGAAAGTGCCGAGCTCGCCGGCCGCGCCCGTACTTGATCCGTCCCCACTCAGGCCGCCTTGACCGCCAAGCCCGCCCGGGCCCCCACCTCCGCCGTCACCGCCCTTGCCGCCATTCTGTGGCGGACCAGAGATGCTCCCGTCAGCTCCTTATACCACCATTGCCTCCCCAGGCCCCGAGGCCGCCGGTACCCCCTGTCCGCCGTCGCCGCCGGCCCCGGTGGCACCGTCAGTGAACCCCGCGGCGTGAGCCTGACCACCGACGCCGCCGGTACCACCGGCACCTCCGACACCACCAAAGCCCCCGTAGCCGCCATAGCCGCCGTTAGCGCCGCTGCCAGAAGCCATGTCTGCTCCATGCGCACCATCGCCACCGGTACCGCCCATGCCACCGGTACCGCCGGACCCGCCGAGGCCACCGTTGCCGCCTTTGGCACCGCCGTCGCCACCGGCCCCGCCGACACCACCGGTCGCGCCAGCCCCGCCCCTATCGCCGTCCGCGGACAATGTGGCACCGCTGTCCCCGACGGTGCCCTTCCCGCCGGTTCCACCATCACCGCCGTTTCCGCCAGTGCCGTAGAGTCCGCCGTCGCCACCGGCCCCGCCGGCACCACCTTTGACGCCGATAGCACCACTGCCGCCGTCTCCGCCGTCACCGCCGTTACCACCGGTGGTTACACCGGACCCGGCTTTGCCGTTTCCGCCAGATGTGGGACCGGCGCCGGCCTGGCCACCGGCCCCGGCGTTACCGGGGTCACCCCCATGTCCGCCGTGACCACCACGCTCACCGGAGCCCGCTACCGCGTTGGCGCCGTCACCGCCGTCCCCGCCGATTCCGGCGGTCCCACCGTCCCCCGCCAGCACCACCAACGCCCTGCGTTCCATCGGAGTAACCCGCGGCTTGGGCCTGACCGCCCTGTCCACCGGCACCGCCAGCTCCGCCGGCCCCACCATTTCCGCCCTTACCGCCGGACCCGCCATCGATATCGGCCCCGATGATCCCGTTCGCACCATTTCTGCCGGTACCGCCGGTACCCCCGGTACCCCCGTCTCCACCGCTACCGCCATCACCGCCGTGACCGGCCAACGCGCCCCCGCTGCCACCGGCACCGCCCTGACCGCCAGTGCCGCCAGTTCCTCCGGTTCCGCCCGCGCTACCTGCCACAGGGCCGGTGGAGCCGACCTGGCCCTTGCCGCCGTTCCCGCCGTCACCACCGTCGCCGCCATTGCCGTAGAGCCCGCCGTCACCACCGGACCCGCCGGCACCGCCGTTCACGCCGGTAGCGCCGCTGGCGCCGTCGCCGCCGTTACCGCCAGAGGTGGGAGCGACCCCGGCCGCACCCTCGACCCCTGCGATGGAACCGGCCCCGCCTTGCCCGCCGATGCCGCCGACGCCGGGGTCACCGCCGTCGCCGCCGTTGCCGCCGGCCTTCCCGGAGCCAACGTCCGCGTTTGCGCCGTGGCCGCCGTTGCCGGCGTTCCCGCCGGTCCCGCCCACGCCGCCCGCGCCGCCGACGCCCTGGGTGCCGTCCGCGAATCCCGCGGCCTGAGCCTGGCCGCCTAGGCCGCCGACACCACCGGTCCCGCCGGTACCACCGTCACCGCCGTTGCCGCCGTTGCCGCCGTCACCACCGTTTGCGGAGGAGAAAATGCCAGAGGTACCGGTACCACCGCTACCACCGGTGCCTCCGGTACCACCGACACCACCGGTACCACCGTCACCGCCGTGGCCGGCCAAGGCACCACCCTTGCCCCCGGCGCCACCGTCACCACCGGTCAACCCGGTGTGGCCATCACCACCGTTGCCGCCTCCGATGGTGGTGCTGCCGTTGAAGCCGATGCCCCCGGTGCCCCCGGTGCCTCCGGTGCCGCCATTGCCATACAACCCGCCGTCACCGCCGACCCCGCCGGCACCACCTTTCACACCTTGAAAACCGCTGCCGCCGCTGCCGCCGTCACCGCCGTTACCGCCGGTGGTCGGGCTGAACCCATCCGCGCCGTGGGCCCCGTCAGTGGAGCCGGCTCCGCCGGTGCCACCGGCGCCACCGGCACCGTTGTCGCCACCATGCCCACCGTTACCCCCGGCCGCACCCGAGAACGCCGCCGCGTCGGCACCCTTACCACCGTCACCAGCGACACCGCCGGATCCGCCCTCACCACCGGCCCCGCCGACACCCTCGGTGCCGTCGGCGAATCCCGCGGCCTGAGCCTTACCGCCGGCACCACCGTCACCACCGGCCCCGCCGACACCACCCTTGCCCCCACTGCCACCGTCACCGCCATGAAGGTTGCCCCCGGTCACACCCTCAGCGCCGGTAGCGCCAAGCCCGCCCGCACCACCGGTCGCGCCGACACCACCGACCCCACCGGCGCCGCCGTGACCGCCCAGGGCACCACCCATGCCACCGACCCCGCCCATGCCGCCAGCCCCGCCATCACCGCCGTTCTCCCCGGATGCGCCAGCCGCGGTGGCATCCGCCCCCTGGCCACCGACTACGCCATCACCGCCGTCCCCACCGGCGCCGCCATTGCCATACAACCCGCCATCACCGCCGGCACCACCGGCACCCCCGGCAGACGCGGCTGGACCGGAGGCGCCGTTTCCACCGTCACCGCCGTTGCCGCCGGTGATGGGGCTGAACCCATCCGCCCCGGTGGCACCGACGGTGGAGCCGGCTCCGCCGGTACCACCGGCGGAGCCGGCACCGTTATCGCCACCATGCCCACCGTTACCCCCGGCCGCACCCGAGAACGCCGCCGCGTCGGCACCCTTACCACCGTCACCAGCGACACCGCCGGATCCGCCCTCACCACCGGCCCCGCCAACACCCTCGGTGCCGTCGGCGAATCCCGCGACCTGAGCCTTACCGCCGGCGCCACCGTCACCACCGGCCCCGCCGACACCACCCTTGCCCCCACTGCCACCGTCACCGCCATGAAGGTTGCCCCCGGTCACACCCTCAGCGCCGGTAGCACCAAGCCCGCCGGACCCGCCGGCCGCGCCGACACCACCGGACCCGCCTGCGCCACCGTGACCGCCCAGGGCACCACCCATGCCACCGGCCCCGCCCATGCCGCCGGCCCCGCCATCGCCGCCGTTCTCGCCTGATCCGCCAGCCGCGGTGGCATCCCCCCCCCCCCCCCCCCGCCACCGGCCACGCCATTACCGCCGTCCCCACCGGCGCCGCCGTCACCCTGCCCGCCCAGGAACCGCAAAAAGCCGCCCTGCCCGCCAGAACCGCCCGCCCCGCCGACACCACCAACGCCGCCACAGCCGCCATTGCCGCCGTTGCTCCCGGGCGCGATCCCGGCAGCCCCGGCCCCGCCCGCACCACCGGCGCCACCAACACCTCCGAGGCCACCCGCCCCGCCGGAGCCGATCAGCCAACCACCGAGCCCGCCGGCACCACCGTTGCCGGCACTGCCGCCCTCACCACCCGCCTCACCAACACCGCCTGCCAGATCGACAGCACCGTCGCCACCCGCGCCGCCGTGACCGCCCAACCCCCACAGCCCGACAGCAGAGCCACCGGCGCCCCCGTCACCGCCGCTACCGGCGACCGCGCCGGTTCCGCCGGCCCCGCCAGCGCCACCGCTACCGAACAGCCGTCCGCCATCGCCGCCACCGCCACCGGCCCCACCATCGCCAGAGTCCGAATTGACTCCGCCGATACCGCCAGCCCCGCCCCGACCCCACAACCCGCCATGACCGCCATCGCCACCGACCCCAGCACTACCGGAGCCGGAACTGTCACCACCGGCACCGCCGGTGCCGCCGATGCCGAATAAACCGCCGTTTCCGCCGGACCCGCCGGCACCCCCGTTTAGACCAAGCCCCTGTCCCCCGGCACCACCGGACCCGCCAGCACCCAGCAACCAGGCCCGCCCGCCGGCACCTCCAACACCCCCGTTGACCGGGCCCGCACCGCCAACTCCCCCGGTTCCACCGTTGCCGTACAGCCATCCGCCGGCGCCGCCGGCCCCACCGACACCGCCGGTACCGGAAGCCCCGGCCTGCCCCCCGGCCCCACCGGCACCGCCATGGCCGAACAACCCCGCCGACCCGCCGGCGCCACCGGATTGACCGACCGCGCCGGAGCCGCCGGCGCCGCCGTTACCCCACAGAATTCCGCCAGCCCCACCGGCTTGCCCGGTCCCCGCCACCCCATCGGCGCCATTGCCGATCAGCGGCCGCCCAAACCAGTTCTGGCTGGGTGCATTCACCAAACCCAGCACGTCTTGCTCCACGGCCTGCAACCACGAGACGCTGGCCGACTCGCTAGCCGCGTAGCTGTTGCTCCCCGCGGTCAACAGCGCGACAAAGCGCTCATTGAGGGCCGAGATCCGGGTGCTAATGGCCTGATATTCCTGGGCATGGGTGCCGAACAAGGCCGCGATCGCGACCGACACCTCATCGGCACCAGCGGCCAGCATCGTCGTCGTGGCGCCCGCCGCCGCTGCGTTGACCGCATCGATCAACGAACCAATGCGCGCCAAATCCGAAGCCGCCGTCGCCACTACCTCGGGCGCCACGCTCACGAATGACATCAAGACCTCCGTCATCTCCGACGAGGCCCCACGATAGCCGGACAGACCGAGCACCGCCGGTGCAGCGAAATCACCATAGAAAGTTGAAAACCTCACGGCCCCAAGCCCTCACACAAAAATCTCAGCGCAAGGCCTCTACCTGCGGACATAGGCCGATCACTCGGCGATAGTCGTCTCATCACTAAGAAGATTGGTCACAACGGCTCGGCGTCGCTTCCGAAGCGGAACCAACGATTCCCGCCGATTCGGCGAGCGAGCGGAGCGGCCATCGCCCGGGTTGAGTCGCTCGCAACGGACTTGCCGCTGGCGATCTGGCCGGAACCCGAATCCCGCGCCTTTCAAAGCCCTTGACGCCGAAACACCGTCGACATCAGCAACGGCCCGTCACGGAACCACTGGGGCGGTCGTCGAGCCTCCCGGCTCGGCGGCCGGCGCCACCTCGCTCACACCGCGACAAGGTCGTCGGCGTGGACCGCGGGCCGGCGCAGCTCACCGGGTAACTCTGAGGTGGACCGGCCCATCATGGCGGCCAACTCCGTCGCGTCATAGGCAACCACACCGCGGGCCACCATCGTCGCGTCGGGCCCACACAGATCAACGACATCGCCGCCAAAGAACTTGCCCGCCACTGCCGTGATGCCCGCCGGCAGCAACGAGCGCCGATGCCCGACGACGGCCCGCACAGCACCTTCGTCGAGGGTCAGCGATCCGGCGGACTCGGCCGCATAGCGTACCCAGAATCGGCGGGCCGACATGCGTTCGGACCGCGCGGCGAAGACGGTGCCCACCGACGCATCGGTGAGTGCGGCCGCCGCATCCGCCGCAGGAGCGAGCAACACCGGAACTCCGGCATCCGCGGCCAGCAGCGCCGACGACATTTTCGACGCCATGCCGCCGGTGCCCAGGTGGCTGCCTTGTCCGACGACTACTCCATCGAGGTCGGCCGGACCGGACACCTCGGGAATGAATCTGGCGTTCTGGAATTTTCGTGGATCGGCATCGTAGAGGCCGTCGATGTCGGACAGCAGCACCAAGGCGTCCGCACCTACTAGGTGCGCTACCAGCGCCGAAAGCCGATCGTTGTCGCCGAAGCGAATCTCGTTGGTAGCAACCGTATCGTTCTCGTTGACGATTCCCACCGCATGCAGTGCCCGCAGCCGGTCCAGTGTGCGCTGGGCATTGGTGTGCTGCACCCGCATCGCAATGTCGTGTGCCGTCAACAACACCTGCCCTACCGTGCGGCCGTAGCGGGCGAAGGCGGCACTCCAAGAGTTCACCAACGCCACCTGACCGACGCTGGCCGCCGCCTGCTTTGTCGCCAGGTCCTTTGGCCGACGTGATAGTCCGAGCGGTTCGATGCCGGCAGCGATCGCCCCCGAAGACACGATGACGACGTCGGTACCGGCCTTCATCCGCGACTCGATCGCGTCGGCCAGTTCAGCCAGCCTGCCGGCGTCGAACACCCCCGATGGCGTGGTCAGTGCCGTCGTCCCAACCTTGACCACGACACTGCGGGCGGTGCGAATGGCTTCGCGGTGCGGGCTGCCCATCAATCGTCATCGCGTTCACGACGTTGGCGGCGGGCAGCCTTGCGCTCGGCCGCACCGACGCGGTCGCTGCGTTCCAGTCGCACATCGGTACCCCGACCGGACATTGCGACGTGACCACCCGCGGGCGTTTGCGGCTCCCAGTCGAAAGTCATCTCACCGATGGTGACCGCGCACCCCGGCTTTGCCCCCAACCGCAGCAGCCCCTCCTCGACCCCCAGCCGCGCCAGGCGGTCGGCCAGGTAGCCGACGGCCTCGTCGTTGTCGAAGTTGGTCTGGCCGATCCAACGCTCGGGTCGAGCGCCGGTCACCACGAAGCCCCCGTGTCCGTCCGCCTGCACGTCGAAGCCGCTGTCATCGATCGGAACCGGGCGGATCACCGGCCGTCGCGGCGCGGCTTGCGGCCGAGCCGCGTTGTACTCCGAGACCATCTGCCACAGCCCGAAGATCAACGGCTGCAAGTTTTCCCGGGTGACCGTGGATACGAGAAATACCGGCCAGCCGCGTTGCGCGAGCTCGTCCTCAACGAACTCGGCAAGCACGCGGGCCTCGGGCACATCGATCTTGTTGAGCACCACCGCACGTGGCCGCTCGGCCAGGTCGTCGAGCACCGCACCGCCCTGCAGCGTGGGTTGGTAGGCCGCCAATTCGGCCTCCAGCGCGTCGATGTCGGAAATAGGGTCCCGGCCCGGTTCAGCGGTGGCGCAGTCCACGACATGTACCAGCACCGCGCAGCGCTCGATGTGCCGCAGAAATTCCAGCCCCAGCCCCCGGCCCTGTGAGGCGCCCGGAATCAGACCGGGAACGTCGGCGACGGTGAATGAGTGACCACCGGCAGCGACCACGCCAAGGTTGGGAACCAGGGTGGTGAAGGGATAGTCGGCGATCTTGGGCTTGGCCGCCGAGATGACCGACACCAGCGAGGATTTTCCGGCGGAGGGGAATCCAACCAGCCCCACATCGGCGACGGTCTTGAGTTCTAGGGTGAGGTCACGAGCCTGTCCCGGCTCACCAAGCAGGGCAAAGCCTGGCGCCTTGCGCGCCCGCGACGCCAGCGCTGCGTTGCCCAGCCCGCCGCGACCACCCGCGGCGGCTTCAAAGCGGGTGCCGGCTCCCACCAGGTCGGCAAGCAGCCGGCCGTTGTCGTCGAGTACGACGGTGCCGTCGGGAACTTTGACTTCCAAGTCTGCACCGGCGGCGCCGTCCCGGTTGCTGCCCATGCCCTGTTTGCCTGACGCCGCGGTGACGTGCGGGCGGAAATGGAAGTCGAGCAGGGTATGCACTTGTGGATCTACCACAAAGACGACGCTGCCGCCGCGCCCGCCGTTACCGCCGTCGGGACCACCGAGCGGCTTGAATTTCTCACGATGAACCGAGGCGCAGCCATTACCACCGGAACCCGCTCGGGTGTGAATGACGACCCGATCGACGAACCGAGGCATCGGGCTTCCTTACATATCCTTTCCCGGACGAAATCTACGTTTTGCAGACTTTGTGCGAGAACTCAGCTGCAAAACGTCGATCTCGACCTGGAGGCGGACGCGACTAGGCGTCCTGTGTGGCCGGCTCCACGATGTTGATTGTCTTGCGTCCACGCTTGATGCCGAACTCGACCGCACCGGCCGCCTTGGCGAACAACGTGTCATCACCGCCGCGTCCGACATTCACACCGGGGTGGAACTTGGTACCGCGCTGGCGAACCAGGATTTCGCCGGCCTTGACGACCTGGCCGCCGAACCGCTTGACCCCCAGCCGCTGTGCGGCGGAATCACGACCGTTGCGCGAGCTGGACGCGCCCTTTTTGTGTGCCATGTGTCTGGTCTCCGCTACTACTTGATGCCAGTGACTTTAAGGACCGTCAACTGCTGACGGTGACCCTGCCGCTTGTGGTAGCCGGTCTTGTTCTTGAACTTGTGGATCCGGATCTTGGGGCCCTTGACGTGCTCCAGCACCTCGCCGGTCACCGCGACCTTGGCAAGGGCGTCGGCATCGGAGGTGACGGCGGCACCGTCAACGACCAGGGCGACCGGCAGCGATACCTTCGCACCGGGCTCAGATTCGAGCTTCTCGACCTTGACCACGTCTCCCACGGCAACCTTGTACTGTTTGCCGCCGGTCTTGACGATTGCGTAGGTCGCCATCGTGGGTGCACCTCTACTCGTTGTTGTGCTTGCTTCTCGTGGGCACGCGCAAAGACTGCTTACGCGTGCTGGTCTGGTTTGGGGACTTCATCTGTCCCGCTGTCACCGGCCGAGACGTCAACGCTCGGCAAACGCCTGATGACAACTGTCCCAGGGTACGTGACCAGCGGCTACAGGGTCAAACTGGCTCCTGGCGTCCAGCGGGTTGGTGCGTTGAACCTGTCACCGGCCCTCCCATAGCCCTATCACCAGGTCTTTCACTCGCCCTGTCATCAGCCCAGATGGATGGGCGGACCGGCCGGCCGGCCGGCCGCACGCCGCCGGCGCGGGCGCTCGGCAATCGTGGTGACCTCGAAGGCTGCGGGACAGCCAGCAGCCGGCTCTGTGAGTTCGCTCTCACCATCCTCGTCGTCGCTATCCGAATCGTCGTCATCCAGCTCGTCATCCAGGTCGTCGTCGTCTTCGTCGAGGTCGTCGTCGTCGAGATCGTCCTCGTCGAGGTCGTCGTCGAGTTCGTCGTCGTCTTCGGTGTCTTCGTCCTCGTCGACGTCCTCGTCGGAGTCGTCGTCGGTGTCTTCGTCCTCATCGGCGTCAACGTCGGTGTCGTTGGTCTCGTCGGTGTCGTCGTCCTCGTCCGAGTCGTCCGAGTCGTCCGAGTCGTCATCAAAATCGTCGGTCTCGTCGGTCTCGTCGGTCTCGTCGGTCCCGTCGGTCTCTTCGGACTCTTCGGTCTCGCCGAGATCAAGGGCCACCTGAACCGCGGTTTGGTCGTCGACCGCGGCGGTCAACTCCTCGCCGGACTCCTCGACTTCCCCGTCACCGTGCTCGGCCTCCGATGACGAACTCGCGGCCATGGCTTTGAACATCGGGTGTTCGCCCGGGGCGTGGGTGGGAACCTTGGCCACGGCCTCCTTCTCGCTGGGCTCTTCGGCGCGGTTCTTCTTCGATCGGCGGTTCCGCCGACCACCCGAGTCAGCTTTACGTCCAGTCGTCGGCGCCGAATCCACCGGGTCGGCATGCAGTAGAATCCCACGGCCGCTGCAGTGCGGACAGGAGGTTGAGAAGGCTTCGATCAGCCCGGTCCCCAACCGCTTGCGAGTCAGTTGGACCAGACCCAGCGAAGTCACTTCCGACACCTGGTGACGGGACCGGTCGCGGGCCAACGCCTCGGTCAGCCGGCGCAGCACCAGGTCACGGTTGGACTCCAGCACCATATCGATGAAGTCGATCACCACGATGCCACCGATGTCGCGCAGCCGCAGCTGGCGCACGATCTCCTCGGCGGCCTCCAGGTTGTTCTTGGTCACCGTCTGCTCGAGGTTTCCGCCGGAACCGGTGAACTTGCCGGTATTGACGTCGACCACCGTCATCGCTTCGGTCCGGTCGATCACCAGAGTGCCGCCCGAGGGCAGCCACACCTTGCGATCCATTGCCTTGGCCAGGTGCTCGTCGATGCGATGCACCGCAAAGACATCCGGCCCGACCTGCCCCTCCGACCCGACGGCCGGTTCGTACTTGCTCAGCTTGGAAACCAAATCAGGGGCAACAGAGCTCACGTACTCGTTGATGGTGTCCCACGCGTCGTCCCCGGATACGACCAGCCCGGCGAAGTCTTCGTTGAACAGATCCCGGATGACCTTGACCAGCACGTCGGGCTCTTCGTAGAGCGCTACCGCGGCGCCCGCGGCATTCTGTTTGATCTCGACGGCCTTGGCCTCGATCTGGTTCCAGCGCTCCTGCAGCCGGGTGACGTCCGCACGGATGTCGTCCTCTTTGACACCCTCGGACGCGGTTCGAATGATCACGCCGGCGTCGGAGGGCACCACCTCACGCAGGATTTCCTTGAGCCGCTGACGTTCGGTGTCGGGCAGCTTGCGGCTGATCCCGGTCGATGACGCACCCGGCACGTACACCAGATAGCGGCCCGCCAGCGATACCTGTGTCGTCAGTCGGGCACCCTTGTGGCCGACCGGGTCCTTGCTGACCTGCACAACGATGTAGTCGCCTGGCTTGAGAGCCTGTTCGATCTTGCGGTCGGCCCCGCCGAGGCCCGCCGCGTCCCAGTTGACTTCACCGGCGTAGAGCACGCCGTTGCGGCCACGACCGATATCCACGAATGCCGCCTCCATCGAAGGCAGCACGTTCTGCACGATCCCCAGGTAGATGTTGCCCACCAGGGAGGCAGAAGCAGCCGAGGTCACAAAGTGCTCAACGACGATGCCGTCTTCAAGCACCGCGATCTGGGTGTAACGCGAGCCCGGGTGGGGCGGCTCGGTGCGAACCCGGTCGCGCACCACCATCACCCGCTCGACCGCCTCGCGACGAGCCAAGAACTCGGCCTCACTCAACACCGGTGGGCGGCGCCGTCCGGCGTCACGCCCGTCGCGGCGGCGCTGCCGCTTGGCTTCCAGCCGTGTCGAGCCGTCTATGCCCTTGATCTCGTTGCCACCGGAATCGTCACCGCTATCCGAGTTGCCCGACTTGCCGCCGGAGCGGGGGGCACGCTCGTGTACGACCGTGTTGGGCGGGTCATCCGGGGCCGGACCCTCGTCGCCGTCATCACCAGCACCCGACTTGCGGCGCCGGCGCCGGCGCCGACGCCGGCTGGCGTCGTCGGCCGAACCGTTGTCGTCGTCGCCGTTGTCCGACTCTTCGGAGTCAGCGCCGTCTTGCGCCTCGCTGTCGTCCGATGACGTGGAGTTGCCCCCCGCCTTCTGCGGGGCCTCGTCACCATCGTCGCCGGGTTGGTCCTGACCGTCGTTTGCGCCCTGCTCGCCGCGCCCGCGGCCGCGCCCGCGCCGACCCCGGCGGCGGCGCCGGTTGGCCGGCCGGTCGGCCTGCTCTTCGTCATCGTCACCTTCCTCGCCCGATTCGTCATCGGCATCGTCGCCAGCGACGGGCTCCGAAATCGGCTGGGGTGCGACAAACAGCGGCATGTAGTGCGGCCGCTCCACCCAGGTCTCGACGACCTGCACCGTCTCCTGGGTTTCCAGCATCAGGCGCGATTCGGGCTCGGCGGGTTCGCCGGGCGCATCGGGCACCTCAGCGGCCACGGCGTCAGGAGCTTGCTGGCCCTCCTCGGCCTGGCCCTCCTCGGCAGGTTGCTCGGCCAGCAGGTCGCGCACCCGGACCGCATCGACGCGGTCCACAATGGAATGGGCGCTGCGAATCCGCCCATCGAGCGCACTCAACGCATCCAGCACCCGACGGCTACTGGTTCCCAGCGTTCGCGCCAGTGAGTGAACTCTCAGGCGGTCCGGCAGGTCCTCACGCTGTGTCGGCTCGTTTTCCGGGTCTGAAGATGGGGCACCGTCTACCACGTATTCTCCTCAAGCCCCCGGGCGCGTCTAATCGACGCGGCCACGCGAGGGCTTCACTATGTGCCCGGGTCACTTCTCCCGGGCTTGTGATGGTCTCGCTCCGAGCAGCTCCGAACGAACCCACTCGGCGCCGTACTGAATGACGGCTTGACACGCCGCGCCGCATCACGGGAACGCGATCGTCGCGCTTGTCGAAGTCTTCATCCGGGTGTCCGACGCTGGTACAGCGACGTTCACCCGAAGTCAGTATCCCATACCACCGGAGCGAGTCACCCTCGCCTGAGCAACCCGGTCCAAAACCAGCCCGCAAGCCCCGCGTCGCGGAGCTAGGCGCTGGGAAACCAGAGTGCGATCTCGCGCTGCGCGGATTCGGCCGAATCCGAGCCGTGCACCAAGTTGAACTGGGTTTCCAGGCCGAAGTCACCCCGGATGGTGCCCGGCGTGGCCTTCTCGACCGGATCGGTACCACCGGCGAGTTGGCGAAACGCCGCGATGGCTCGCGGTCCCTCCACGATCGCCGCTACCACCGGCGCCGAGGTGATGAACTCCAGCAACGAGCCGAAGAACGGCTTGCCCTCATGTTCGGCGTAGTGCTGGCTGGCCAGCTCCTCGGTCACGTTCCTGAGCTCTAGCGCCGCGATAGCGAGGCCTTTGCGCTCGATGCGGCTGATGATCTCGCCCACCAGTTGGCGCTGCACACCGTCTGGCTTGATCAGTACGAGGGTCCGTTCGGTCACGGGGGCTAACAGTAGATGGCCCGATTCTGCGGCCTAAACCTGGATGCCCCTAGGCCGGTCAGATCAACGCAACGGCGGAGGCCCCTGGCGCTCTCGACGCCTGACCTCGGCACGGAAGTACGCCATCATGGCCCATACCGCGCCGAACACCACACCCAAAAACCCGACGGCCGGATACACGAAAACGCCGGCGATAGGCACCAGCTGAATGCCCAGGTTCGCCCAGATCGCCCACGGCCTGCGCTGCACGCCGGCCAGCAACACCAGCGTCACGGCAAGCCCAATGAGGTAACCCAGCGACGCCGGAGTCAGCCCGCCGCCGACCGCACCCACCACCGGGATGGCCAACAGCACCACGATCGCCTCGAGGATAAGTGTCGCTGCCATCACCGAGCCGAAACTCTTCCATGGGTCTGACTGTGGTGCCGGATCCCCGTGATTTGCCGGCTCTTGCGGCTGCCCGGTCATTGCGGATCACGACCGAACAAGGTGCGGGCGGCCCCGGCAGTGACCACCGAACCGGTAATGACGATCCCGGTTCCCGACAGTGAGCCCCCCTGCGCTTCCCAGTCGATCGCGGATTCATCGACCAGCGCGGTTGCCGCGTCGACGGCATCACGCAGGTTCTCTGCGGTGATCACCCGGTCGGGGCCGAAGTATTGCTCCGCCGCCAGGGCCAGTGACGCGACATCCAACGCCCGTGGCGAACCATTGTGGGTCACCACGATGGAGTCGAATGCGGGCTCGAGTGCGGCCAGAATGCCATTCACGTCCTTGTCTGCCATCACGGCGACCACCCCAACCAGGCTGCGGAAGTCGAACTCTGCGACCAGCGACTGCGCCAGCGCCGCCGCCCCGGCCGGATTGTGGGCGGCATCGATAAAGACCGTCGGTGAGCTGCGCAGGCGCTCCAACCTGCCGGGGCTGGTGACCGCGGCGAAACCAGCACGCACCGCGTCGACATCGAGCTGACGCTGGGCGCCGGCACCGAAGAACGCCTCCACTGCCGCCAGCGCCACCACCGCGTTATGCGCTTGATGTTCACCGTGCAGCGGCAGGTAGATGTCGGAGTAGACGCCACCGAGGCCCTGCAACTGAAGCAGCTGCCCGCCTACCGCCACCTGGCGGCCCAGCACGGCGAACTCGGAGTCCTCTCGCGCGACGGCGGCGTCGGCGCGAACCGCCTGGGCCAGCAGCACCTCCATGGCCTCAGGGAGCTGACGCCCGATGACAGCGACCGTGTCAGGGGAACCGTCGGCGGCTTTGTGGATGATGCCGGTCTTTTCACCGGCGATAGACGCGATGTCATCACCGAGGTAGTCGACGTGATCAATGCTGATCGGGGTGATCACCGCGACCGGCGCGTTGATCACGTTGGTGGCATCCCACCGCCCTCCCAGACCGACCTCGACCACCGCGACATCGACCGGCGCGTCCGCGAACGCGGCGAACGCCATCGCGGTGAGCACCTCGAATTTGCTCATTGCCGGCCCGCCTGCGGCCTGCGACTGTTGGTCGATCATTTGCACGAATGGCTCGATCTCGCGGTAGGTCTGGACGTATTGAGCCGGGGTGATCGGCTTTCCATCGATCGATATCCGTTCCACCGCCGACTGCAGATGTGGGCTGGTGGTCCTGCCGGTGCGTTGATGCAGCGCGGTGATTAGCGCGTCAACCATGCGCGCCACCGACGTCTTGCCGTTGGTGCCCCCGATGTGGATCGACGGGTAGCTCGGCTGTGGTGAACCAAGCAGGTCCATCAGCGCACTGATCCGCGTCAGGCTCGGCTCGATGCGGGTTTCCGGCCAGCGCTGGTCCAGCAGGTGCTCGACCTGCAGCAGAGACGCGAGTTCGTCCGGGGTCGGTTCGGCGTCACTCCCTTGAGCTAACCCTGTCCAGTCAGGTGGATCGAAACTCATTGCAGCGCTGCCAACCTGGTCGTGATCCGGTCGCTTTCCTCCTGCGCCAAACGTTGGCGATCGCGGATCTTGCCGACGACGGCCTCGGGCGCCTTGGCCAGGAAATCGGCGTTTGCCAATTTGGCCGCGGTCGATACCAATTCCTTTTCGGCTGCGGCCAAGTCCTTTTCGAGACGCCGCCTCTCGGCAGCCACGTCGATGGTGCCCGAGGTATCGAGCTCGACAACAACCGTGTGGTTCATGCTCGGGCCGAGCCGAACCTCCAGCGAGACCGACGGCGCAAAGCCTTCACCCGGCGCGGTAAGCCACGCCAGTGAGGTGACGGCAGCAACCTGAGCACCCAGATCGGATTCCTCGACACCGATCAGCCGAGCGGGCACCTTTTGCCGGTCGGCCAGCCCTTGGTCACTGCGGAAACGCCGGATCTCGGTGACCAGATTCTGCATATCACTGATCCGCTGCGCGGCAACCGGATCCAGGGTGATTCCGGAGGGCTGCGGCCAGTCGGCGATCACCAGCGATTCCTGCCCGGTCAGCGCCTGCCACAACGCCTCGGTGATGAACGGGATGCCGGGGTGCAACAACCGCAACAGTGTGTCCAGCCCCGCCGCCAGCACCGCGGTGGTAGCCGAAAGGCCCTCGGCGAGCTGGGTTTTGGCCAGCTCGACGTACCAGTCGCAGAATTCGTCCCACGCGAAGTGGTAGAGCGCCTCGCAGGCCCGGCTGAATTCGTAACTGTCGAAGGCCGAATCAACTTCGGCCCTAACCTCTTCGAGCCGCCCCAGGATCCAGCGGTCGGCATCGGTCAGCTCCCCCAGCGGGGGCAGCGGGGCCAGCGCGGCACCGTTGAGCAGCGCGTAACGGGTCGCGTTGAACAACTTGGTACCGAAGTTTCGTGACGCCCGGACAGCGTCCTCGCCCACTGCCAGGTCACTGCCGGGGCTCGCACCACGGGCCAGAGTGAAGCGCAATGCGTCGGCACCGAACGTGTCGATCCAATCCAGTGGGTCGATGACGTTGCCTTTGGACTTACTCATCTTCCGGCCGAACTCGTCGCGGATCAGGCCATGCAGAAAAACGTCGGTGAACGGCACCTGGGCGCCACGGCGGCCGTCCAGGGTGATCACCTCGTCTCCGCCGACGAAGGTGCCGAACATCATCATCCTGGCCACCCAGAAGAACAAGATGTCATATCCGGTGACCAAAACACTTGTGGGATAGAACTTTTCCAGCTCTGGAGTCAGTTCGGGCCAGCCCAGTGTGGAAAACGGCCACAGCGCCGAGGAGAACCAGGTGTCCAGGACATCGGAGTCCTGTTCCCACCCCTGCGGCGGCGTCTCGTCCGGACCGACGCACACCTTCTCCCCGTCGGG
Source organism: Mycobacterium ulcerans subsp. shinshuense (assembly GCF_002355775.1). Taxonomy (NCBI): domain Bacteria; kingdom Bacillati; phylum Actinomycetota; class Actinomycetes; order Mycobacteriales; family Mycobacteriaceae; genus Mycobacterium; species Mycobacterium ulcerans. Next base: position 4,104,421 of record NZ_AP017624.1, read on the forward strand.
GCCGTACCAAATCGGAATGCGGTGACCCCACCACAATTGTCTCGAGATGCACCAGTCGTGCATGTCGTCGACCCAGGCGAACCAGCGTGGCTCCAGGCTTGCGGGGTGGATCACGGTGTCCCCATTGCGCACCGCATCACCCGCGGCCTTGGCCAGCGACTCCACCCGCACCCACCACTGCAACGAAAGCCGTGGCTCGATTGGCTCTCCACTGCGATCGGAATGCCCGACGCTGTGCAAGTAGGGACGTTTCTCCTCGACGACGCGCCCCTGGGCCGCGAGCGCCTCACGCACCGCGACCCGGGCTTCGAATCGGTCCATGCCGTCGAATTGCGTTCCGGTGTCCACGATCCGGCCCTTGGTATCCAGAATCGAAGGCATGGGCAATTGGTGGCGCATCCCGATCTCGAAGTCGTTCGGGTCGTGTGCCGGGGTGACTTTGACCGCACCCGTGCCGAATTCGGGATCCACGTGCCCATCGGCGACGATGATCAGCTGCCGGTCCACGAATGGGTGCGCCAAGGTGGTGCCGACCAGGTGGCGGTAGCGCTCATCGTCCGGGTGGACGGCGATCGCGGTATCGCCCAACATTGTTTCGACCCGGGTGGTGGCCACCACGATGTGGGGTTGGGAGTCCTCTAGTGAGCCGTACCGGAACGACACCAGCTCACCCTCCACCTCGAGGTAGTTCACCTCGAGGTCGGATATCGCCGTCTGCAGCACCGGCGACCAGTTGACCAACCGCTCGGCCTGATAGATCAGCCCGGCATCGTAGAGCCGCTTGAAGATCGTTCGCACCGCCCGCGACAGGCCCTCGTCCATGGTGAACCGGTCATGGCTCCAGTCCACCCCGTCACCGAGCCGGCGCATCTGGCCGCCGATCGCGCCGCCCGACTCGCGCTTCCAGTCCCAGACCTTGTCGACGAACAGCTCGCGACCGAAGTCTTCCTTGGTCTTACCGTCGGCCGCGAGCTGCTTTTCCACTACGGTCTGGGTCGCGATGCCGGCATGGTCCATTCCCGGCTGCCACAGCACCTCATAGCCCTGCATCCGCTTGCGGCGGGTCAGGGCATCCATCATGGTGTGTTCCAGCGCATGGCCCATGTGCAGGCTGCCGGTCACGTTGGGCGGCGGCAACACAATCGAGTACGGCGGTTTCGAGCTGGTCGGATCGGCGACGAAGTAGCCGGCATCCGCCCACTTCTGATAGATGTCGCCTTCCATCGCAGCTGGATCCCACGACTTGGGCAGCTGGTCGGCGGCAGAATCGGCGCTGGCGGTCACCGGTCAATTCTAGGAACCGCGCTCGGGCGGCCTGTAGGCACCCAAAACCTCAGGTGAACGCCGTTTAGCCGCGATCAGGGAATCGTGAGCACCTCGCCGGGGTGGATCAAGTCGGGATTGGCCACACCGCTGGCCTCGGCAATCACCTGATACTTGCTGCCGTCGCCGTAGAAGCGCTCCGCGATGGCCCACAGGGTGTCACCGGAGACCACGGTGTAGGTCCGCGGCGCGGGCTCGGCAGCAGGCTCCGGTGGCGCCGGTTCGGCGACCGCTGCCACGACGGCCTCCGGGGTGGTGTCGACGCGCTGAGCCGTATCCGAGGCAGTGGCTTCGGCCGCGGCGGTGGGCTCGGGCGGCGGCGGGGCGTCGGTCTCGGTATGCGTCGACCAGGCCGGTCCGTCAGCGGCATAGAGCACCAGATTGCGATCGTCTTGCAGCACCAGCCGGACGTTCTTCTTGCCTTTGGTGTCGGTGTGCCAGACCGGTTTGTCCGCCGTGTACACCACAAAGTTGCCGTCGCGCTGCACCTCGGCGCGCACCACCTGCTGGCCGTTGGTGGCGCTCGCCCACAGCGGGGTGCCGCGGGAGGCCAACACGAGATTGCCGTCGTCTTGCAAGGTCAGGGTGTAAGCCCCGTTCTTGGAAACCAGTGACTCCCCCGGCACCAGCTGCTGTCCTTCGGTCAGTGTGTCCGACATTGGCAATACCCCTCTCGTTACTTATCTTGAATCGGCTCGCGGTGGTCGAGCGAAACGGCACCTACGCCGGCCGCCGACTGGCGCTACTTCTTACCGCCCAGTAGGCCGCCCAGAATGTCACCCAGGGCGCCGCCTTTGCCTCCCAGCACACTGCCGAGAATGCTCCCCAGGGACTTGTCAACGGATCCGCCCCCGAGGATGCTGCCCAGCACCTCGCCTAGCCCTCCGCGGGAGGCTGACTCGGAGTTCTGCTGCGATCCTTCCCCCGAGCCTAGCTGATTTCCGATGTAGGCCAACACAATCGGGAGCACGATCGACAACAGCTGCTTGAGCAGATCGCGGTTGCCGGCGCCGCCCTTGGCCAACGCCGATGCGACTTGCTCGGCGTCGTTGCCACCGAAAAGTGTCGCAATCGTCTGATGTCCGTCGCCCCGGTCCGCCGCATCAAGGTTGTGATCCAGACCCCCGCCGGCGTCGAGCAGGCCCCGGGCCGCCTGACGGTTGGCGGCGGATTCGATCCTGCTGGCATGGTCGGGATCTTGCGAAGTCTGGTGCAGACCGCTGACCAGCACCGGCACCGGCACGTGAACCGCGCTGTCAACCTCGCCCTGGTCGACGCCTAGCCGACTGGCGATTTCCGAGGTAGGTATCCGAGCGTAAAGATCGTCGAGACCGGCCATCGATGCCACCTCTTTTGCGGCTCATTGGGTGCGCTGTGAACTTCTGTGGACCACTTTCGACACTAGACCGCCGCGCTCTTCACCGAAAGCCGTTGCGGCAGACCAGTTCAAGTTAACCGTTCGGTAGCCAGCGCGACACCCGCGGCCGGTAAGCGCGCTAGCAACGCGTCACCCATCGCGGCCGCCGGGGTGAGCACGCCATGCAGGCCCGAAAGCTGGTCACGATCGAAGGCCAGTGCCAGACCGCACTCCCCCAGCAACACCGACGTCGCTTTGTGCCCGGGATCACCGTCCTGCTCCATCCGTGCCACGTACCTGTCACCCGAGGTCGTCGTGGTGTAGGTCTCGATGCGGTAGTAGCCGCGCTCCCGAGTTGCGACGCTGGGGCCGGTGCCGGGTTTGGGAGCGATGCGCTCCACCAACCGTTGTGGCAGCAACCGGAAGTAGCGGCTGCCCAAGCCCGTCATCGCGTTGCCAACACCGCTGATCATGGCCGAGGCCACTGGCGCCACCGCCGACGAGCCCAGGCTCATGTGTTCGGTGTACTGGAACCGCTTGCCGTACGCCCAATCCAGCAGCGCGTTGCTGCGCCGCACGATGCGGGTGTTGGTGGGCGCCATCATGAATCCTGCCGTCCACAGCCCGGTCAGTTCTGGAGCGATTCGTCCACCACGACGCCAGGGCAGATCGGGCTGCGGTCCAAGTTCCGGCTCGGCGGCGCGGTCGGTGCTCAGCGTGTAGGGGTCGGTGAACTGGCGACGCAGATCGGGGTCGGCGGAGACGGCACGCAAAATTTCCAGCATCGACGCGACCGTGCCGCCCGATACCCCGCCGGCGAACGAACGGACGACGAAGTCGGTGCGACCCAGCTCACCGGCACCGTCGTCGCGGACGGCACGGTAGAGGGCGTACACGGTGAGGTCCGATGGAATCGAATCGAAGCCACAGGCGTGCACAATCCGGGCCCCGGTGTCGGCGGCGTGTTTGTGATACAGGTCGATGCTTTCGCGCACGAACGGCGGCTCGCCGGTCAGATCGGCATAGTCGGCGCCGGCAGCCGCGCACGCGGCCACCAGGGGCAGGCCATAGCGCATGTACGGCCCAACCGTGGTGACGACCACCCGGGTGCGGGCGGCCATCTCCTTGAGTGTCGCCGGTGCGCCGGCGTCGGCGCTGACCACGGGCCAGGACTGTGCGGCCTCTCCCAGCGTCTGACGGACCGCCAACAATCGGTCGGTCGACCGGCCGGCCAGCGCGATTCGCGCGTCGCCGCCGGCCCGGGCCAGGTATTGCGCGGTCAGCTTGCCGACGAAGCCGGTCGCTCCGTAGAGGATGATGTCGAATTCACGCGGCGTCTCGCTCACCGACCCGACGCTACCGCGCGGTCAGGGGTTAGTGAGCAGACGAGGGCCAGTGGCGCCCGGATTCACACCTGATAGGGCCGGGCTGGACCCGGTAAGACCCCAAACAAGGTGAGAGTGCCGGGCCCGAAGGCCCGACACTCTCATCAAAAGTCCAGCGTGGCGTCGGCTAGCCGCGTCGGCCGCAGACCGGCCACGCGCCGATGCCCTGGCTGCGCAGCACGTTCTCGGCCACTCGGATCTGCTCTTCACGGCTCGCACCGGCGGCCGATCCCGCGCCGCCGTTGGCCCGCCAGGTGCTCGCGGTGAACTGCAGGCCACCGGAGTAGCCGTTGCCGGTGTTGATGCCCCAGTTACCGCCGGATTCGCACTGTGCGATGGCGTCCCAGTTCACGGTGTAGACCTTGGGAGCGGGCGGCGGGGCAACGTCCGGCGCCGGCGGCTCGAAAGCGACTGGTTCCGGAGCTGGCGGAACATCCTCAGGGGCCGGCGGCGCGAAGGCGTCCGGGGCCGGCGGTGCATCGTCCGGAGCGGGACCGTCCGGCATGTCGACCGGCGCGATCATGGCCTCGGGCGCCGGCGGTGCGTCCTGCGGGGCCGGCGGTGCCTCCTCCGGAGCGGGGGCCTCCGGCATGTCGACCGGCGCGATCATGGCGTCCGGCGCCGGCGGCGGCAGGTCCGGGTCGGCATCGGCCAGCTCGGGGGCCGGCGGTGCGTCCTGCGGGGCGGGCGGCTCAAAGGCACCCGGGGCCGCAGGCACGTTGGGGTCAAAGCCCGTCGTGTCGGCACCGACCGCATTCGGGTCCAGGCCGTCGTCGGCGTTGGCGGTGGCGGCGGTGGGCACAGTCACGAGCGTCCCTGTGATCGCCGCGACGATGAGCGTCTTGCGGACGTTCTTCAAGATTGTTCCTTTCGCGGTGCGCGCGCCAAAGCCAGCCAGCCCACGAGACGTGGGTTGGTTGCGATGTCCAGTTAGGAATTGCTGCTTTGAGACGTGCCGTCTCGTTTCGGCACGACAGCGGAGGCCCTGATCTGCCCGGCGGGCCTTGCCCGACCGCACCGGCGGCTATACGCAGGGCTCCGGCGTTGTTGATTAGCAGGCTTGTGAGCTGGGTTGATGATCTTTGGTGCCGCGCTATTGGGGCCGGAGTGTAGGCACGGGCTATCTGGAGAACGATCGAGTTGGTTACTGTTCGTCGTTGGTCTGGAGTTGCCCGTGCCTACCGTTTCAGTATTGCCTGTGTCGTCGGTTCCAGAGGCAGGGCTCCGGCGTTGTTGATTAGCAGGCTTGTGAGCTGGGTTGATGATCTTTGGTGCCGCGCTATTGGGGCCGGAGTGTAGGCACGGGCTATCTGGAGAACGATCGAGTTGGTTACTGTTCGTCGTTGGTCTGGAGTTGCCCGTGCCTACCGTTTCAGTATTGCCTGTGTCGTCGGTTCCAGAGGTGTTCGACCGCTGGAGTCCTGGTGAGCGCAGCGAGCTCATCGGATCGGAGTTTCTCGATGTGTTGGCCTCGGTGCCAGACCCGAGGGACCCACGCGGTCGGAGGTATTCGCTGATGGCTTTGTTGGCGATCGCGGTTCTGGCCACTGCCGCGGGGATGCGCGGCTATGCTGGTTTTGCCACATGGGCGGCCACCGCTCCCGATGATGTGTTGGCCCAATTAGGGGTCCGGTTCCGGCGGCCCAGTGAGAATACCTTCCGCGCTGTTTTGTCTCGGCTAGACCCCGCCGACCTCAACGCCAGGATGGGCAGTTACTTCACTGCACACGTGGCCAGCAACGACCCCAGCGGATTGGTGCCGATCGCGTTGGACGGCAAGATGCTGCGTGGTGCTTTACGCGCCAAAGCGACAGCCACGCATCTCGTGTCGGTGTTCGCCCACCGTGCCCGATTGGTGCTCGGTCAACTCGCTGTCGCCGAGAAAAGCAATGAAATTCCCTGTGTACGTGCCCTGCTCACGCTGCTGCCGGGTAGCTTGCGGTGGCTGGTCACCGTGGATGCGATGCATACCCAGGTCGTCACCGCGAAGTTGATCTGCGCCACCTTGAAGTCGCACTACCTGATGATCGTCAAGTCCAACCAAGCCAAAATACTTGCGCGTATCACCGCGCTGCCCTGGGCCGAGGTGCCCGCAGCCGCTACCGACGACTCCCGCGGCCACGGCCGTGTCGAGACCCGCACCCTGCAAATCATCACCGCTGCACGAGGAATCGGCTTCCCCTACGCAAAACAAATCATCCGGATCACTCGTGAACGCTTGATCACCGCCACCGACCAGCGCAGCGTGGAGGTGGTCTATGCCATCTGCAGCCTGCCGTTCGAGCACGCCCGCCCTACCGCGATCATGACCTGGATGCGTCAACACTGGGGAATCGAGAACAGCCTGCACTGGATACGCGACGTCACCTTCGACGAAGACCGTCAAAGGGCACATACCGGAAACGGCGCACAGGTCCTAGCAACGCTACGCAACACCGCGATCAATCTGCACCGCCTCAACGGCGCCGACAACATCGCCGAAGCCTGCCGGATCACCGCTTTGACCGCCAACCGCCGCCTACACCTCCTCAATCCACAATTCCCCAGCTCACAAGCCTGCTAATCAACAACGCCGGAGCCCTGGGTTTGCGCCGGGTTTTCGTCGGCTTGGAAACCGGTTCTTATGATCAACTCCGCGCGTACCGCAAACAGATCATCAATCGCGGACAAGATGCCGCCGACACGATCAACGCACTGCAGCAGGTGGGCGTTGACGTAATACCGGGCACCATCATGTTTCATCCCACGGTGCAGCCCAGGGCTCCGGCGTTGTTGATTAGCAGGCTTGTGAGCTGGGTTGATGATCTTTGGTGCCGCGCTATTGGGGCCGGAGTGTAGGCACGGGCTATCTGGAGAACGATCGAGTTGGTTACTGTTCGTCGTTGGTCTGGAGTTGCCCGTGCCTACCGTTTCAGTATTGCCTGTGTCGTCGGTTCCAGAGGTGTTCGACCGCTGGAGTCCTGGTGAGCGCAGCGAGCTCATCGGATCGGAGTTTCTCGATGTGTTGGCCTCGGTGCCAGACCCGAGGGACCCACGCGGTCGGAGGTATTCGCTGATGGCTTTGTTGACGATCGCGGTTCTGGCCACCCCTGCTCACGCTGCTGCCGGGTAGCTTGCGGTGGCTGGTCACCGTGGATGCGATGCATACCCAGGTCGTCACCGCGAAGTTGATCTGCGCCACCTTGAAGTCGCACTACCTGATGATCGTCAAGTCCAACCAAGCCAAAATACTTGCGCGTATCACCGCGCTGCCCTGGGCCGAGGTGCCCGCAGCCGCTACCGACGACTCCCGCGGCCACGGCCGTGTCGAGACCCGCACCCTGCAAATCATCACCGCTGCACGAGGAATCGGCTTCCCCTACGCAAAACAAATCATCCGGATCACTCGTGAACGCTTGATCACCGCCACCGACCAGCGCAGCGTGGAGGTGGTCTATGCCATCTGCAGCCTGCCGTTCGAGCACGCCCGCCCTACCGCGATCATGACCTGGATGCGTCAACACTGGGGAATCGAGAACAGCCTGCACTGGATACGCGACGTCACCTTCGACGAAGACCGTCAAAGGGCACATACCGGAAACGGCGCACAGGTCCTAGCAACGCTACGCAACACCGCGATCAATCTGCACCGCCTCAACGGCGCCGACAACATCGCCGAAGCCTGCCGGATCACCGCTTTGACCGCCAACCGCCGCCTAGACCTCCTCAATCCACAATTCCCCAGCTCACAAGCCTGCTAATCAACAACGCCGGAGCCCTGGGGGGAAACCAATAACGGGATAGGCCGCGACAAATAACGATGCGAATTGACGAACACTAAAGAAGAGAAATATTCGGAGACCCATTCCAAATCGAACGGAAATGAAATCAGCGAGACAAATCTAGAAAAGCAGTCATAACCACCGGTGCACGCAGGCCACCCAGCGACCGATACGGCAAGGGTCAGTGTCCGGGCCGCACCGGTGCGGGCAGGTCCGCGGCAGTGTTGACATTGGCCAACGGCGCAGAGTCCGACATCACGATCCGTTGCGTATCCGAACTGTCGGCCAGAGCGCTCATCTTGCGCTCGCCCGCGGCGCCGAGCGCGTCGACCCGCTCGGCGAGATCGGTCCGGTATATCGCCGCCAGATAGTGGCTGCGGCCGTCCCACGGCAGCACCACCTCGGCGTCGGTCTCAATAGCGCTGCGCACCAGATCATCGATCAGATCCACCGTCAGCCCGGGCATGTCGACGGCACACACAAAGGCAAACCGAGCGCCGGCCTCCGCGGCCGCACGCAGGCCACGTCCGGTCGCCGGCAGCGGTCCCAACCCGCGCAATTCGTCGCGCAGCACAGGAACCTGCAGGGGCGGTAGTGGCTGCCCCTGGGCCGCCATCACAAAGACGGGCTCGCAGCGTTGCCCGACAATGCCGAGCACGTGCTCGACCATTGTCGTGCTGCCACCGGGCAGCACCAGTGTGGCTTTGTCACGTCCCATTCGCCGGGATTCTCCCCCGGCTAGGACGACCCCTGCCAACGACACGGCGTCCGACTCGCGTCCGGCCATTTCAGGAAACGGTCCAGGTGTCGCGGCCACGCAGCAGCGACTGCAGCGCCGCCGAATCCGAAGGCGTCGACTCCCGAGCGGCACTGATCTGGGAGCGAGCCGCGTCGTCGTAGGCCGGTCTGCTGATGCTTCGGAAGATACCCAACACCGTGTGTTCGAGGTTTTGATCGGACAGCCGCGACAGTGCGAAGGCGTAGGCCGCGTCATCGGCGTGGGCATCATGCACCACGATCTCGTCGACGGCGACGTCGGCGATCTTGGCCACGTCGAGGCCGAATCCGGATCGCACCACGCAGTATTCCCCGTTGGCGCCGAACAGGATTGGTTCGCCGTGGTGGACGTTGATGACCCGCTCTTCGGAACCCTCCTTGCGCAGCGCGTCGAAGGAGCCGTCGTTGAAAATCGGGCAATCCTGCAGGATCTCGACCAACGCAGCGCCACGATGCTCGGTGGCGGCGCGCAGCACGTCAGAAAGCCCCGCACGATCGGAGTCCAGCGCGCGGCCGACGAACGTGGCCTCGGCCCCCAACGCCAATGACACCGGGTTGAACGGGGTGTCCAGCGAACCCATCGGCGTCGACTTGGTCACTTTGCCGACCTCCGACGTCGGCGAGTACTGGCCCTTGGTCAGCCCGTAGATCCGATTATTGAACAGCAGGATCGTGATGTTGACATTGCGCCGCAGCGCGTGGATCAGGTGGTTGCCCCCGATCGAAAGGGCATCGCCGTCACCGGTGACCACCCAAACTGAGAGGTCTTCGCGGGCCAGCGCAAGACCGGTCGCAATTGCCGGAGCGCGCCCGTGGATCGAGTGGAAGCCATAGGTCTCGAGGTAGTACGGGAAGCGGCTAGAGCAGCCGATCCCGCTGATGAACACGATGTTCTCGCGACGCAACCCCAGCTCCGGCAGGAAATTGCGGATGGTGTTGAGAATGACGTAGTCGCCACAGCCGGGGCACCAGCGGACCTCCTGGTCGCTGGTGAAATCTTTGCCCTTCTGTGGCTGGTCGGTGGTGGGTACTCCGGTGTTCTTGGACAAAACAGGCGTTACACCCAGGTTTGTGCCAGCCAGATTGCCGATCACGCTAGTCATGAGCGCCGCTCCTCCTCATCGCCTCGCTCTGCGTCGTCGCGGCACGGGTCATGCGCCTACTCCCGCTTCAACCGTGGCCGCCGACAACTTGGCGACCATCATCTTGTCTTGCTCGAGTTCGCCCAGTCTGCCGGCCAGCGCGGCCCGGATGAGGCGCCCCACCTCGTCGGCCAGGAATGAGACACCCTTGACCTTGGTGATTGACTGCACGTCGACCAAATACTTCCCACGCAGCACCAACGCCAGCTGACCCAGGTTCATTTCCGGAGCCACCACCTGCGGGTAACGTCGCAACACCTCGCCCAGATTCGCCGGGAAGGGGTTGAGGTAGCGCAGATGAGCATGCGCCACTTTGGTCCCGCGCCGCCTCGCCCGCCGGCACGCTTCGCCGATGGGCCCGTAGGAACTGCCCCACCCGATGATCAGCAGCTCGGCATCACCGGTCGGATCGTCGACTTCGAGATCGGGAACACTGATCCCCTCGATCTTGGCCTGCCGCAACCGCACCATCAGGTCGTGGTTGGTCGGCTCATACGAGATGGCGCCCGTTCCATTGGCCGTCTCTAGTCCGCCGATACGGTGTTCCAGTCCGGGAGTGCCGGGCGCGGCAAACTGGCGCGCCAGGGTTTCCGGGTCGCGGGCGTAGGGCTGGAAGGGCTCGTCGGGCTTGGCGAAGGTGTGCTTGATCGGCGCCAGATCGGCGACGTTCGGGATGCGCCATGGTTCCGATCCGTTGGCGATCGCACCGTCGGACAACAGGATCACCGGCGTGTGATACGACACCGCAATCCGCACCGCCTCGAGAGCGGTCTCAAAGCAGTCGGCAGGCGACCGCGGCGCCAGCACCGCCAATGGCGACTCACCGTTGCGGCCGTATAGGGCCTGCAGCAGGTCAGCCTGCTCGGTCTTGGTGGGCAGACCGGTCGACGGCCCTCCCCGCTGCACATCGATGACGATCAGCGGCAGCTCGGTCATCACGCCGAGCCCGAGCGCCTCCGACTTGAGTGAAATGCCGGGTCCCGATGTGCTGGTGACGCCCAACGCGCCCCCATAAGCGGCGCCAAGTGCGGCACAGATGCCACCGATCTCATCTTCGGCCTGGAAGGTGGTCACGTTGAAGTTCTTGTGCTTGGACAGCTCGTGCAGGATGTCCGACGCCGGCGTGATGGGATAGCTGCCCAGCACCACGGGGAGGTCGGCCAGCTGCCCGGCCGCGACGATGCCGTAAGCCAGCGCGGTGTTCCCGGAGATCTGCCGGTAGTCGCCGGGCGGAAGCTTCGCCGGGGGTACTTCGTAGGTGGTGCCGAAAGCCTCGGTGGTTTCGCCGAAATTCCAGCCCGCCTTCAGGGCCAACACATTGGCTTCAGCGATCTCGGGCTTGCGGGCGAACTTCTCCCTGATGAACGTCTCGCTGGTCTGTATCGGCCGCCCATACATCCAGGACACCAGGCCCAGCGCGAACATGTTCTTGGCCCGCTGCCCGTCCTTCTTCGATGCGCCGATCGCTTCGACGGCTCCCAGCGTCAGCGTGGTCATCGGGACGGAGTGGACGACGTATTCCTCGAGCTCGTCAGACTCCAGCGGGTTCGTTACGTACCCCACCTTGGTCAGATTGCGCTTGGTGAACTCGTCCGAGTTGGCGATCACCATCCCGCCCAGCGGCAGGTCGCCGATATTGGCCTTCAGCGCGGCCGGATTCATCGCCACCAGCACGTCGGGCCGGTCACCGGCGGTCAGGATGTCGTAGTCGGCAATCTGAATCTGAAAAGACGAAACCCCGGGAAGCGTGCCTGCGGGGGCCCGGATCTCGGCGGGGTAGTTCGGCTGGGTCGCCAAGTCATTGCCGAAAAGCGCGGCCTCCGACGTGAATCGGTCGCCGGTCAGCTGCATGCCGTCGCCGGAGTCCCCGGCGAAACGGATAACCACATTCTCCAGGCGCTGCCGGTCAGGCCCGCCATGGGTCGCCGCGGTATGAGACTCTGGTCCGGCTTCGCTGCCGTTCGGATCCACGTCTCCGCCCTTCCGTCTAACTAGGGACAGGCACTCCGCGCCAAATCTCTAGATTACGCGTCGTCGGAGTGGCTCCCCGCCCTCACGATTTTGTGTCACTGGCAGTACCGATTATGGCACTTACATAAGGAGTGTATGGCAACCTCATGCCACCTCCCTAAGGGGACAATGACGCCGAAATGTCCCGTGTACAGGGGACATACATCGCAAACCCGACGTCAGAGGGGGCGATAACGGCGGCCGAAGAAAAGTGTGGTATTGGTCACTTCTTCCGCCCCGGCCGCGCCGAGCGTGGCGCACGACGCCAGCCCGCCGCGCACAGCCACCGCAACTCAACGCCCGGCAAGTCTTGCCGATGCCGTTTCCGGCATCGCAAGCAAGTACAAGATGAAGCCCGCGCCAGCGATCGCACCAAGGGACATGAAGGCCACGTTGTAGCCCGCAGTGACGACCACCCAGCCGGAAGCAAAGTTGGACAACGCCGCGCCGACCCCCACCGCCGTGGTGATGGCGCCAAGGCTGATGTTGAAGTGACCCGTTCCGTGGGTGAGGTCCTGGACGATAAGCGGAAACAGCGCTCCGAAGATGCCGGCGCCAATGCCGTCGAGCAACTGGACCCCAACCAGCCAGTACGAGTTGTCCGACAGCGTGTAGAGAAAGCCACGAGCGGTCAAGACGGCGAACGCCACCAGAAAGATCGGCTTTCGTCCCCAGGCATCGGCCCTGCTTCCGGTCACGTACGCCACGGGCACCATCACCACCTGGGCCGCCACGATGCACCACGACATCAACGCCGTGCCCTCGTCCCTGTTGTGCAGGGCCAGCACCTGGCCAACCAGCGGCAGCATGGCCGCGTTGGCGAAGTGGAAAGCGACAACGGCCGCCGCGAAGATCATCAATGTGCGGTTGTGCAGCAGCACCCCAAAGCCTGATGGCTGAGCATGCGGTTCCCCGGGCGCGTGATCCATACCGCGGGCGAGGTCATGATCGATCGCATCATGCGGAATACGCAGGGTTGCCACGACGCTCATCGCCGCCATGGTGGCAAGCACCCAGAACACCACCACCGGCCCGAAGAAGAAGGCCAACCCACCGGTGATGGCGGCGGCCGTGGCGTTGCCCGCGTGATTGAAGGATTCATTGCGCCCGATCCGCCTGGCGAACAGCTGCGGGCCGACGATGCCCAGCGTGATTGCAGCCAGCGCCGGAGCAAAGACCGAGCTGGCGATCCCGGTGAGCACCTGCAGCAACGAGATGGAGCGGAGTTCGGGAAACAGAGGCATCGCCAGCGCACTCGCGGTGACCGCCAAGGCGTCGGTGATGACCAACGCCCGCTTGGCCTTCGTCCGGTCCACGAACGCGCCCATCGGTGTCTGCGCCACGATGGCCGCGATGCCGCCGACAGCCATCACAAACCCGATCGAGGCTTGGTCCCAGTTGTTGGTCACCAACAGGTACACCGACAGGTACGGACCCAAGCCATCGCGGACGTCAGCCAGCGAGAAGTTCACCAGGTCCAGCGCATGGACCACTCGCCGCGGCAGCGCATCGTAGGCCGCCATCGAATCAGCGAAGCCGGCGTCACTCGACTCGGTCGATGACGCCGGCTTGCGACCGGAAGCGCCCGGCATCAGCGCCGGTTAAGCACTCTTGTCGCGGCGCTCACTACGTGACGGCTTGCGAGGCACGATCGTCGGCAACACGTTGTCTTGCACGGTCTCCTTGGTGACCACCACTTTGGCGACGTCGTCACGGCTCGGGATGTCATACATCACCGGCAGCAAGACTTCTTCCATGATGGCCCGCAGCCCGCGAGCGCCGGTGCCGCGGTGGATCGCCTGGTCGGCGATCGCTTCCAGCGCGTCATCGGTGAACTCCAGCTCCACACCATCCATTTCGAAGAGCCGGGTGTACTGCTTGACCAGTGCGTTCTTCGGTTCGGACAAGATCTTGACCAAGGACTCTTTGTCCAGGTTGGTGACGGAGGCAACGACCGGGAGCCGACCGATGAATTCGGGGATCAACCCGAACTTGATCAAGTCCTCGGGCATCACTTCGGCGAAGTGGTCGGTGGTGTCGATCTCGGCCTTGGAGCGCACTTCGGCGCCGAAGCCCAGACCGCGCTTGCCGACCCGCTCGTAAATGATCTTCTCCAGCCCGGCGAATGCACCCGCGACAATGAACAGCACGTTCGTGGTGTCGATCTGGATGAATTCCTGGTGCGGATGCTTGCGGCCGCCCTGCGGGGGCACCGAAGCCTGGGTGCCCTCCAGAATCTTCAACAGGGCCTGCTGAACACCCTCACCGGAGACATCGCGCGTGATGGAGGGATTCTCGCTCTTGCGAGCGATCTTGTCGACCTCGTCGATGTAGATGATGCCGGTCTCGGCGCGCTTCACGTCATAGTCGGCGGCCTGAATGAGTTTGAGCAAGATGTTCTCGACGTCTTCACCCACATAACCCGCCTCGGTCAGCGCGGTGGCGTCGGCGATCGCGAACGGCACGTTCAGCATTTTGGCCAGGGTCTGGGCCAGGTAGGTCTTACCGCATCCGGTAGGCCCGAGCATCAAGATGTTGGACTTGGTCAGCTCCACGGCCTCGCACCTGGAATCGCGAGACTTCTCGCCGGCCTGGATCCGCTTGTAGTGGTTGTAGACCGCGACGGCGAGCGTGCGCTTCGCGGTGTCTTGGCCGATGACGTAGCCCTCGAGGAATTCCCGGATCTCGACCGGCTTGGGCAGTTCGTCGAGTTTCACATCGTCGGCGTCAGCGAGTTCCTCTTCGATGATCTCGTTGCACAGATCGATGCACTCATCACAGATGTACACACCGGGGCCAGCTATGAGCTTCTTGACCTGTTTCTGACTCTTTCCGCAGAATGAGCACTTCAGCAAGTCGCCGCCGTCTCCTATGCGCGCCATTTTGGTGAGGGCCTACTTCCTGTTCGCCGTTCGTCTTGCCGTGCCGCGTGTACCCCCCCGACGCTACCCGCTTGCTCCGGCCCACCGCGACCGTTAACACCGAATAGCGTCCTTGGTATTCGCTGGGTTATTCGTGCCTTTCGTCTGAATGCAACATATAGCCCAACGGCTCCCACTACTCGCCGAGACGCGCTGTACGTTTCTCTGGCGTGTCGTGGTCGTTACGCCACCGAGGCCCGTCAGCTGGCGAAACTCATGGCTACCAAGCCCCCAGGCGACAACCCTACAGCGACGTTGCGCGGTTGGCTGATGTTTCTGCACTGATCGAGGTCGGCGGCTCGCGTCGGCGCCCAGTCCCGCCGGCGCCCACGGTTGAGCCCTGATCCCCCGTCACCGAGCCGGCGTTGGAAAAGCTGCGTAAAACGCAGTTGCTACTACGTCAGTTTCCCTAGTGTTGAGCATTGTGAGAGCGATGCTCGGCAACGCATGGTTTGGCAGCGCCGGCCGCCGACCGGCCTCGTGGTCCGCCCTGGGGTCCCGGCCTGCTCCCCGATCCGCGGGCCCGTCAAAGCCGTCAAACCCAGCCGACGAACTTCTAGCCGCATTCCCTGTCCACGCGAAAGGTCAAGGCGGGCTATGAGCAACCCAGGCGAAATCGGCGAACCCCCAACCACGTCAGGCAGCGCTGAGGTACCCGCCACTGCCCCCGCCACTGACAATGTCGTCATGACCCGACGCCAGCGGCTGACCGTGGCGGCAACGGGGCTGGGCATCTTCATGGTGTTCGTGGACGTCAATATCGTCAACGTCGCATTGCCCAGTATCCAAAGGGTGTTTCCCACCGGCGAGCAAGGTCTTCAGTGGGCAGTCGCCGGATACAGCCTGGGGATGGCGGCCATGTTGATGAGCTGCGCCTTGCTGGGCGACCGCTACGGCCGCAGGCGCGGATTCTTTGTCGGACTGGCCCTGTTCGTCGCAAGTTCGGTGGTTTGCGTGCTCCCGATCAATCTCGGCATGTTCACCGCGGCCCGAGTGATCCAGGGCCTGGGCGCATCGTTCATATCGGTGTTGTCACTTGCCCTGCTCAGCCACGCCTTTCCCGATCAGCGCATGAAGGCGCGGGCCATCGCGGACTGGATGGCCATTGGGATGGTCGGCGCCGCGTCGGCACCGGCGCTGGGCGGACTGATGGTGGAGACCCTTGGCTGGCGCAGCGTGTTCGCGGTCAACGTGCCGCTCGGCGCGATCGTGTTGGTGCTGACCCTGATCGGTGTCGACGAGTCCAGGGATCCTGACCCGACCGAGCTGGATTGGGTGGGACAGCTGACCTTCGTGCCCGGGATCGCGGTGCTGGCGTACACGATCATCGAGGCACCTCGGTTTCAGCAGCGGTCGGTCATCGTGCTGACCTCACTGCTGTTGATCATCGTCGCGTTGTTGTGGACTTTCATCCGGCATGAACGGCGCGCCCCGTTTCCGTTGATCGATCTCCAGTTGTTCACCGAGCCGGTGTACCGGTCTGTGCTGATCGTCTATTTCGTGGTGATGTCCTGCTTCTTTGGGACGCTGATGGTGATCACGCAGTTCTTCCAGAATGTGCGCGACCTGTCGCCGCTGCACGCGGGCCTGATGATGTTGCCGGTGCCCGCGGGATTTGGGATGGCGAGCCTGCTGGCGGGCGCGGCGGTCAACAAATGGGGCCCGCGGCTGCCGGTGGTGACGTGTCTGGCTGCCATGGTCACCGGGCTGGTGCTGTTCGTCACCGCGATGGGCCATGTGCCCGCGCTCGCCCTGATGGGACTGACCGTCTTCGGCGCGGGGGCCGGCGGCAGCGTCACACCGCTGCTACACCTTGGTATGACCAAGGTTGATGATCACCGCGCCGGCATGGCCGCCGGCCTGCTCAACCTGCAAAGGTCCATGGGCGGAATTTTTGGTGTCGCCTTCTTGGGCTCGATTCTGGCCGCATGGTTGGGCGCCACACTGCCGGACAGCATGGAAGATGACCTGCCCGATCCCGTCGTGCGCTCGATCGTTGTCGACACCATCGTGGACAGCGCCAATCCGCATGCGCACGCGGCCTTCATCGGGCCGCGACACCGCATCACGTCGGCGCAGGAAACCAATATCGTCAGCGCCGCCGATTCGGACTTCATGCAGGGCATCCGAATCGCGCTGGGATGCGCCTCGGTGTTACTGGCGGCCGCGTTCGTCCTGGGCTTGCGGCGCTTTGCCCGCCCCGACTCTGACGAGAGCCCCGACCCCGACGAGAGCCAACTCGCCGGGTCAGACCTCGACTAAGACAGCCGAGCGCGGTCGTACTGACCGTCGCCCGTCAACGAAATTCCGGCCGCGCCTCAGGCGTTCTGGGCCGAGAGCTTGCGGTACTCCAGAACCGTGTCGATGATCCCGTAGTCCTTTGCCTCTTTGGCGGTCAGGATCTTGTCCCGGTCGGTGTCCTTGCGAATCACCGAGGGATCCTTGCCGGTGTGGCGGGCCAGCGTGGACTCCATCAGGGTGCGCATCCGCTCGATCTCGGCGGCCTGGATCTCCAGGTCGGAGAACTGTCCCTGGATGACGCCCGACAACGACGGCTGGTGGATCAGCACTCGCGCATTGGGCAGCGCCATGCGCTTGCCCGGGGTTCCCGCGGCCAGCAACACGGCCGCGGCCGAAGCGGCCTGTCCCAGACATACCGTCTGGATGTCCGCCCGCACGTACTGCATGGTGTCGTAGATCGCCATCAGCGAGGTGAACCCGCCGCCCGGCGAATTGATGTACATGGTGATGTCACGGTCGGGGTCCAGCGACTCCAGCACCAGCAGCTGCGCCATGATGTCGTTCGCCGACGCGTCGTCGACCTGGACGCCGAGGAAGATGATGCGTTCCTCGAACAGCTTGTTGTACGGGTTGGATTCCTTGACCCCGAAGCTGGAGTGCTCGATGAACGACGGCAGGATGTACCGCGCCTGGGGCTGGACCTGAGGATTCACTGTGCTTCTCCGTTGACGTGGGCGGCGCGGGTGATGATGTGATCGACGAAACCGTATTCCAGAGCTTCGGGGGCGGTGAACCAGCGGTCGCGATCCGAATCCGCCTCGATACGCTCGATCGACTGGCCGGTGAATTCGGCGTTGAGCCGGAACATCTCCTTCTTGATGACGGCGAACTGCTCGGCCTGAATCGCGATGTCGGCCGCACTACCGGTCACCCCACCCAGCGGCTGGTGCATCAGGATGCGGGCGTGTGGCAACGCGTAACGCTTGCCCTTGGTGCCCGCCGCCAACAGGAACTCGCCCATCGAGGCGGCCATGCCCATCGCATACGTGGCGATGTCGCAGGGGGCCAGCACCATGGTGTCGTAGATCGCCATGCCGGCGCTGATCGATCCACCCGGCGAGTTGATGTAGAGGTTGATGTCCTTGCTGGCGTCTTCGGCGGCGAGCAACAGAATCTGCGCGCACAGCCGGTTGGCGACTTCATCGTTCACCTCCGACCCCAGGAAGATGATGCGCTCGGAGAGCAAGCGCTCATAGACCGAGTCCGTGAGATTGAGACCCTGCGAGTTCGAACGCATGTCAGTCACGACTGGGTTACCTGCTTTCTCGAGTTCTTCTGTGTCCGACCCTAACCAACCGCACCCACTGTGTGGCGCCCACGCACCCCTGAAGTCGGCGCGTTCGCTCACAGCGTCATGCCATGTGGCCTTAGCCGGCCCCCTGGGCCGCGTCGGCGCTGTCCGCGTCGGCGGGCTCTGCTGAATTTTCTGTATCCCCATCGGCGTCCACGCCGGCGTCTCCGTCGGCGTCGTCGTCCAACAAGTCCGTTACGTCGTTCTCCGGCGGCTTGCCGAAGAACTCACTGGTGTCGATCGTGTTGCCGTCGGTGTCGGTCACCGTCGCGGCCTGGGCCACGGCCTTGACCGCCAACTCGCGCCGAACGTCGGCGAACATCGACGGAAGCTGGTTGTTTTCCTGCAGGTAGGCAAACAGCTGTTGCGGTTCGATGCCGTACTGGCGCGACGTGAGGACCAGGCGTTCGGTCACGTCTTCCTGACCGACCTGGACCTTGAGGTCATCGGCCAGGGCGTCCAGCAACAATTGCCGCTTGACGTCCTTCTCCGAGGCGGTCCTGGCCTCAGCGTCGAACGCGTCACGCGAAGATCCTTGCTCAACGAGCAGTTCGTTGAACCTGGCCTCGTCGTTGTTGATGCCGCTGAGTGCGCTGTGCAGCACACCCTCGTACTGCGCCTGCACATACGACTCCGGCGTCGGCACGTCGACCCGCTCGAGCAGGGCGTCGATGGTGGCGTTGCGAATCTGCTCCGCCTGGCCGACCCGCTTGGCTTGCAGCACCTGCTCGCGAAGGCTTGCGCGCAGCTCGTCGATGGTGTCGAACTCACTGGCCAACTGCGCAAACTCGTCGTCGGGTTCGGGCAGTTCGCGCTCCTTGACCGACTTGACCGTGACGGTGACCTCGGCATCGCGGCCGGCGTGATCTCCGGCCGCCAGCTTGGCGGTGAATACCCGCGACTCGTCCACCGACAATCCGACCACCGCATCGTCGAGACCCGCGATAAGCCGGCCGGAGCCGACCTCGTGGGACAACCCTTCGGCGGCGGCGTTAGGCACGTCCTCGCCGTCGACAGCCGCCGACAAGTCGATCGAGATGAAGTCCCCCGTGGCCACCGGGCGCTCCACTCCGGTCAGCGTGCCGAACCGGGCACGCAACGACTCCAACTCGGCGTTGACCTCGTCGTCGGTGGCCTCGCTCGCATCCACCGAAACCGACAGCCCGGTCAGGTCCGGCAGCGCAATTTCCGGTCGAACGTCCACCTCAGCGGTAAAGGCCAGGTCCTGGCCATACTCCTTTTGAGTCACCTCGATGTCCGGTCGGCCCAGCGGCTGGATCTCGGACTCTGCCAACGCCTGGCCGTACCGGCTGGGCACGGCATCGTTGACGATCTGGTCCAACATCGCTTCCCGGCCAAAGCGAGCCTCGAGAAGCTTGACCGGCGCCCTCCCCGGCCGGAAGCCGGGCAGCCGCACCTGTTTGGCCAGCTCTTTGTAGGCCCGCTGGAAATCAGGCTCGAGTTCGGCGAAGGGCACCTCCACCTTGATGCGAACCCGGGTGGGGCTCAACTGCTCGACACTGCTCTTCACGGATCTGCTCCTTGGTGGTTGTTCGTGGCGGTGAGTTGGTCGGGGTGACAGGATTTGAACCTGCGGCCTTCCGCTCCCAAAGCGGATGCGCTACCAAGCTGCGCTACACCCCGGACTGACCTCGCGATCCTACGGCCCGGCGGCGGCGGGCCTGCAAGGACCTCCAGGGTCCGACAGGGTCCTCGAGGAAGTCGCGCCGCGTCCCAAGCGGTCACATGACTGCGTCGATTAGATTTGATCTCAGCCACCACGTAGAGTTTCGCTCGACTTGCTACATGCGGGCGTAGCTCAATGGTAGAGCCCTAGTCTTCCAAACTAGCTACGCGGGTTCGATTCCCGTCGCCCGCTCCAAGCACGGCCTATGCACCACAGAAAGGCGCCATGAGCGACGTCGATATTTACGGCTCATGTGCGCGGAAGTTCCAAAGAGTGCGTGCTGCCTTTGAACGGAACTTCACCCAGGGCATGGAGGTCGGAGCAGCCGTCGCGGTGTGGGTGGACGGTGATCTGGTCGTCAATCTCTGGGGCGGTTCCGCGGACGCCGCCGGTACCCGGCCGTGGCGGCAAGACACCCTGACCACCGTGTTGTCCGGCAGCAAGCCGCTCACGGCCACCTGTGTCCACCAGCTCGCCGACCGCGGTGAACTGGACTTACACGCTCCGGTCGCCCGCTATTGGCCCGAATTCGGGCAGGCGGGCAAGGAAGCCATCACCGTGGCCATGGTGCTCAGCCACCGCTCCGGTGTGATCGGCCCCAACGCGCGAATGAGCTGGCAACAAGTCACCGACTGGGATTTCGTGTGCGAGCAATTGGCCTTGGCCGAGCCGCGGTGGGAGCCGGGTAGCGCCCAGGGCTACCACATGACCACGTTCGGTTTCATCCTCGGCGAGGTATTCCGCCGGATCACCGGGCGCACGGTCGGGCAGTATCTGCGCACCGAGATCGCCGAACCGATCGGCGCCGACGTCCACATCGGCCTGTCCCCCTTCGACCAGAGCCGCTGCGCCGAGCGGGTCAACAAGCCGCACGCCCGAGACCTGCTGGCCGATGTGCAAGCCCCCAGCGACCCCACCAGCCTCGACGACCACCCCAAGGCGGGGCTGTCGATTGCGATGGGGTTTGCCCCCGATGACGAACTTGGCTCCAACGACCTGCACCTGTGGCGCCAGCTGGAGTTCCCCGGCACCAACGCGCAGGTCTCCGCGCTGGGATTGGCAACGTTCTACAACGCACTGGCGCAGGAGAAACTGCTGAGCCGCGAGCACATGGATCTGGTCCGGGTCTCGCAGGGCGGCTTCGACACCGACCTGGTGCTCGGGCCGCGGGTCGCCGATCACGGCTGGGGCTTGGGGTACATGCTCAACCAGCGCGCCGTAAACGGTCCCAACCAGAAAATCTTCGGCCATGGCGGCCTGGGCGGGTCGTTCGGTTTCGTCGACCTCGAACACCGGATCGGCTATGCGTACGTGATGAACCGCTTCGACGCCAGCAAGGCCAACGCCGACCCGCGCAGCGTCGCGTTGAGCAACGAGGTCTACGCGGCACTTGACGTTGCCGCGGACTAGCTCGCCGCGGCCAACCCGAACGAGCGCACCCTGCCGAACCGATGTCGGCAGGGTGCGGCCATCCGGCTAGGCGTCGTCAGGGATCAGTGCGGACCACCCGGCCCGCCCAGCCCCTCTCCCGGCCCCGGGACCACCCGGCCCGCCCGGTCCCTGCTGCCCAGGTGCGGGCGCTCCCGGCCCTCCCGGACCTGCGTGACCGGGCTGGGGGTTGGGTCCTGGCCCACGCCAGTTGTCGTGACAGTGACCCATGTCCCAGTTTTGCCCCCAGCCGGGATCCCAAAAGTCGCCCGGGCACCACTGCGTGGGGGCGCCGGGCTGCGCCGCAGCCTCGGATGCGACGCCTACTCCGGCCAGTCCCAGACCGAGGACCATTGCCAAGCCTGTTGCAGCTAAACGTGGGTAAGTTTTCATAGGCACCAGACTTACCCGGCCAACCTGTAGCCAATCTGAAGAATCGTGCCCAACCTGGGGCCGACAACCGAAGTGCCAGAACGCAAGTCAGGTGACGTCACGTTGCGCACCTAGATAGTGATCAAGATCACGCCTGACAGGAGGGGCACCAAAAGACGTTGCGGCCCTCGAGTACGACCGTACCGACCGTGGCCCCACACACCCGGCATGGATCTCCCGCGCGCCGGTACACGTAGGTGCGAGGCCGTCCCGCCGCGTACGACGGTGCCCCGTGGTCATGTTCGGGACGAACCACAACGATCTTGCCGCCGCGCAAACCGACTTTCATCAGTGCCACCAGATCGGTCCAGGCCGCGCTGAACTCCGCTTCGGTGATCCGCTGACCGCTGCGGTACGGGTCGATGCGGTGCCGAAACAACAACTCGCTGCGATAGACGTTGCCGACCCCCGCCATCACCTTCTGGCCCATCAGAAGTGCACCGATCGGCCTGCGCGACTTGGCGATCCGAGCCCACGCCCACGACGGGTCGGCATCCTTACGCAAGGGGTCAGGTCCCAGCCGGGCGAGCACATCGGCAACCTGGGCGTCGTCGATCACCTCACATACGGTGGGCCCGCGCAGGTCGGTGCCGTATTCGGCACCAACCATCCGCATCCGCACCTGCCCGACCGGGTCGGGAAGAAGCTCACCGGCAGAACGTACCCAACCGGTGAAAGCCCCGTAGAGACCCAGGTGCACGTGCACCACCGGACCGCCGGCATAGTGATGGAACAGATGGTTGCCCCATGCGCTGGCGGCGCGCAACACTCGGCCATCTACCGCGCCGGCCGAGTCCGCGAATTTGCCTTGCGGACTCGATACCACCACCGGCGCACCGGCGAACCGGCGCTGATTCAACCGCGCCAACCGGTGCAACGTATGCCCTTCGGGCACAGGTGCTCTCAGTCCTGAGCGCCGGGCACCGGCGGCGCTTGGTGGGTCCGCTCGTACTCGGACAAGATGTCGATTCGACGTTGATGCCGCTCGGCTTTGGACCACGGTGTGGACAGGAAGGCGTCGACGATAGCCAGCGCCTCGGCAACGGTGTGCATCCGACCGCCGATGCCGATGAGCTGCGCGTTGTTGTGCTCGCGCGCCAACGATGCGGTTTGCTCGCTCCAGGCCAGAGCGCAGCGGGCACCGGGGACCTTGTTGGCGGCAATCTGCTCACCATTGCCCGATCCGCCCAGCACGATGCCCAGGCTGCCCGAGTCTGCCACGGTGCGTTGCGCGGCGGCGATGCAAAACGCCGGGTAGTCGTCCTCGGCGTCATAGGTGAATGCACCGCAGTCGATCGGCTCGTGCCCAGTTGCTTTCAGGTGCTCGACGATCTGCTGTTTGAGCTCCAGGCCGGCGTGGTCGGCCCCCAGGTAGACGCGCATGCCCGACATCCTTCCCTGGCGGAAGTCAGCTATGCAAAGCGCGGCGTGTCGCGCCACGTTGGGCGAACCGGCGGGCTCGGCCCGCTCAAGACTCAGCGACGCCCGTCGGCGGCGCGTCGTCCCGATCGATCATGGTCCACTCGTCAAACGGATCGCGACCGTGCAGTACCGCGTCGACCTTTGCCCGGTCAATCGTCTTGGTCCACCAGCCCACCAGGATTGTCGCGACCACGTTGCCCGAAAAGTTCGTCAGCGAACGGGCCTCCTTCATGAAGGTGTCTGTCCCCGCGACCAGCGCGACACCACCGAGGAGCTCGGGACGATAGGCCTGCAAGCCGCTGGCCAACGCGGCCAGACCCGCACCACTCACGCCGGCGGCGCCCTTAGAGGCAAAGATCATGAACACCAGCAGCGAGATCTGCTCGCCCCGCGCCAACGGCCGTCCGAGTGCGTCGGCGATGAACAGCGACGCCATGGTCAGACACAGCGCGGTGCCATCGAGGTTGAACGAATACCCGACGGGCACCACCACCCCGACGGTCGCGGGTTCGACGCCCAGGTGCTTCATCTTGGCGACAAGTCGCGGCAACACCGCCTCTGACGACGACGTGGCGAAGATCAGCAGATACTCCCGGGCCAGGTAGCGAACCAGCCGGAAGATCGACACCCCAGAAACCACGTAGAGCAACACGCCCAGCACACCGAACACGAACACCGCACACGTCAGGTAGAAGCCAACCAACAGGATCAGCAGGTTGGCCACGGCACCCCAACCGGTGGCCCCGATGATGCTGGCGATCCAGCCGAATGCGCCGATGGGCGCCAGCCGCAGCAGCATGCCAAGCATCTTGAAAACCAGCTTCTGCAGGTACTCGACGCTACGCAGGATGGGCTCACCCGCAGCGCCCATGCCCTGGACCGCGAAGCCGACCAACAGCGCCACAAACAGTGCCTGCAGCACGTTGCCATTCGTCAGACCCGACAACAACGAGGTGGGGATGACCTGATCGAGCAGGCCGTGCATCCAGCCCGACGGCGGCGCCGCGTCGGCCACCTCGACGCCGCTGCCCATTGACTCGACGGACAGATGCAGACCGCGAACCGCCCCAATCAGGTTGCCGACGAAAAGGCCGATCCCCAGCGCCGCCGTTGACATCACCAAGAAGTAGAGGAACGCCAGTCCCCCGACCTTGCCGAGCAGCGCGGCCCGGTTCAGCGAACCGATGCCCAACACGATGGTGCAGAAGATCACCGGCGCAACCATCATGGTGATCAGGTTGACGAATGTCGTCCCGAGGACCGCGACGTGTGGGCCGATCGACGGCACAGCCAGCCCGGCGATCACCCCGAGGATCACCGCGCCGATGACCGCGAAATACAGCCAGCGGGTGCGGTCGGGACACTTCTTGCTCGCCCGTGGATCGGTAGCTGGGGGCTGATCCAGCGGGGTAGTCATCGACGACTACCTAGCAGGCCGCACAGTCATAATTCCGCACATCCGATCGGCCGGGAATCGACACTGGCCGGATTATAGATGCGCCTGACCGGCGATGTTCAGCACTTGGCCAAGCGGTTACGCACCCGCGTTCAGTCGAATTCGGGCGGCTCGGTGCGGGTCCGCTTGAGCTCGAAGAAGTGCGGGTAGGCGGCGAAAGTCACCGAGGCGTCCCATAGCTTGCCGGCTTGTTCGCCCCACGGAATCCTGGACAGCACCGGCCCAAAAAAGGCGACACCGTTTACGTGGATGGTCGGGGTGCCGACGTCATCGCCCACCGCGTCCATCCCGGCATGGTGGCTCTTGCGCAGCGCATCGTCATAGGCGTCGCTGGTGGCGGCCGCAGCCAGATCGGCGGGCAGACCAGCGTCGGCCAGCGACAGCTTGATCACCTCATCGAGGTCTTTGTTGCCCTCGTTGTGAATCCGGGTGCCCATCGCGGTGTAGAGCGAGGCCAGCGCACCGGCACCGTGCGCCTGCTCCGCCGCAATCGCTACCCGCACCGGTCCCCACGCCTTGGCCATGGCTTCGCGATATTGCTCGGGCAGACCTTCGCGATTCTCGTTCAGGATGGCAAGGCTCATCACCCGGAAGTTCACTTCGATGTCGCGGACCTTCTCCACCTCGAGGATCCAGCGCGAGGTGATCCAACACCACGGGCACAGCGGGTCGAACCAGAAGTCGGCAATAGATTTTTCGGCGGCCTGATCGGGCATGGCGTGCGGTCCTCTCGTCGGTGGCCAATTCAGCGCAACCGGGGCCACCCGCTGATTGTTCCCGGATCGCCCCACCGAGGGAGATGCATTTTCTCCCCGGTCAGCCGGCCTGGCCGGAGTGGCCCGAGTTGCCGGTCGCACCGGTCGCACCGTTGGCACCGGCCGCAGCACCCCCACCCTCACCGAACCCACCGGCGCCGCCCAAACCACCGGCCCCGCCGCTTCCGCCACCGCCGGCGGCACCGCCGAGCCCCGAACCACCGGAGTGACCGATCAGCCCGCCCGCGCCACCGGCGCCGCCATTTCCGCCGTTGCCGCCATCACCGCCGGCACCGCCATCACCGCCGACACCACCCTGCCCGGTGTGGAACGGGCCACCGCCGAACGCGCCGTCGCCAGCGGCTCCGCCGGCACCACCCCCGCCACCGACAGCGCCGGTTCCGCCGATACCGCCGCCACCACCGGCACCACCGATGCCGCCATCTCCGAACAGCAGTCCACCCTGACCGCCGACACCACCATTGCCGCCGTCGCCGGCAAGGCCGGCAGCAACGCCATCACCGCCGCGTCCGCCCATACCGCCGTTGCCGCCGGTCGCGGATTGCCCGGGAAAGACATTCGCGTTCACATCCGCGCTGCCCCCCGCGCCACCGATGCCACCCGCCGCGCCCGCCCCGCCGGCCCCGCCGGCCCCGCCGTGGGCACTGCCGGTGCCGAGCACGGTACCGGCGGAACCACCCGCTCCGCCGGCTCCGCCGATGGCTCCGGCGCCGCCGGCGCCACCAGCACCACCAGTGGCAACCGCCCCGGTCCCTGCGGTGGCGTCGCCGCCGGCACCGCCGCCGCCGCCCATCGCGCCGGAACCCCCGTCACCGCCGCCGCCACCAGCACCACCGGTGACATTGGGGGTACCCGTTGGTGATTGGGCCCAGGCGGCGCCGCCACGGCCACCCACGTCGCCGATCTCCCCGGCGGTAGTTCCGTCGGCGCCGGCGTGGCCGCCAGCAGCGGTGCCATCGATGACGTCATGACCCTGCTGGCCACTATCGGCGTAGCTGAATGGGGCGTCAGCCGGGACAGGATTGACGCCATCGGCCCCGGCCCCGCCTGCCCCGCCGATTCCGCCGTTGCCGCCGTGACCCCACAGCCCCGCACTGCCGCCGGCACCGCCGTTGCCACCTAGGCCCGCGGTGACACCAACGCCCCCCGCGCCGCCGTTGCCGCCATTGCCGAACAGCATCCCGCCCGCGCCACCGGTACCCCCTGCCGCACCGAACCCACCCGTGCCGCCGTTACCGCCATCACCGATGAGCCCGGCGCTACCGCCATTGCCGCCGGCCTGGCCGGCCACGCCGCCGGCCGCCCCGTCACCACCGCTACCGATGAGCCACCCACCATTTCCGCCGTTGGCGCCCGGGGTCGTCGCATCGGCGCCATTGCCGAACAATGGCCGCCCGGTAAGTGTCTGAACTGGAGAGGTCACCAGATTCGCGGCCTGCTGCAGCGAAGTGTTGGCCGCCTCAACTGCGGAATAGCCGCCCGCACCCGCAGTCAACGCCCGCACAATCTGGTCGTGAAGTGCCGCTGTGTGGGCACCGAAGGTCTGATAGGCCTCAGCCTGCGCCTCGAAGCACGCGGCTACGGCCGCCGAGATCTCATCGCCCCCCGCGGCAAGCACCGCCCTCGTCGTAGCCGCCGCGGCACCATTGGCCGCGCCGATCGTCGAACCGATATTCGCCAAATCCGCTGCCGTCGCCGCCACCATCTCCGGGTCCACCACCACAAAGGACATCGCTCAGTCTCCTATCAGCCACGGCACCGCTAGCACTTACCGACCATCAAAATTCGAGAGCATTGGCACCACACCCTAGCCGAGTCGGCACTACAATTTCTCGCAAATGCGTTGTGGGGGAACGTAATTCACCGGTGGATGATTATCGCGGGCAGGCGAATCGGGTTGGCCCCGCTTGCCCAGGGCACCACTGACCACAGCACCGGCCAGCCTTACCACGATCTTGCAGCGGGGCTGTCGTGTGCAGTGCCAGCGCAGCCGATATCTTGGACGCCGTGGCTCTTCCAAACCTCACCCGGGATCAAGCTGTCGAACGCGCCGCCCTGATCACGGTCGACAGTTACCAGGTCAACCTCGATGTGACCGGCGAGCGCACGTTCCGCTCGACCACCACCGTGATGTTCGACGCGCTGCCCGGCGCCGATACGGTGATCGACATCGCCGCCGAGGGCGTCCGCAGCGCCAGCCTCAACGGCCAAGAGCTGGATGTCTCTGGTTACGACGAATCCACCGGAATCCCCCTGCGCGGGCTGTCGCATCGCAATGTCGTCATCGTCGATGCCGACTGCAGGTACTCCAACACCGGCGAAGGCCTGCATCGTTTCGTCGACCCGGTTGACGGCGAGGCCTACCTGTACTCGCAGTTCGAGACCGCCGATGCCAAGCGCATGTTCGCCTGCTTCGATCAGCCCGATCTGAAGGCCACTTTCGAGATCCGGGTGACCGCGCCTCAACACTGGAAGGTGATATCCAACGCCGCCGCGGTCGAGGTCTCACAGAGCCAGTCGGCCGCCGTGCACAGCTTCGGGGTCACCCCCCGGATGAGCACCTATCTGGTGGCACTGATCGCTGGACCGTACGCAGTCTGGAACGACACCTACAGCGACGAACACGGCGACATTCCCCTGGGCATCTACTGCCGCGCGTCGCTGGCGCAGTACATGGACGCCGAGCGGTTGTTCACCCAAACCAAGCAGGGATTTGGCTTCTACCACAAGCACTTTGGCATTCCCTACGCGTTCGGCAAGTACGACCAGTTGTTCGTCCCGGAGTTCAATGCCGGTGCCATGGAGAACGCCGGCGCGGTGACTTTCCTCGAGGACTACGTGTTCCGCAGCAAGGTCACCCGGGCCTCCTACGAGCGGCGCGCCGAGACGGTGCTGCATGAGATGGCGCACATGTGGTTCGGCGACCTGGTCACCATGACCTGGTGGGACGACTTGTGGCTCAACGAATCCTTCGCGACTTTCGCTTCGGTGCTGTGCCAAAGCGAGGCCACGGAATTCACCGAGGCCTGGACAACCTTCGCCACGGTCGAGAAATCCTGGGCTTACCGGCAAGACCAGCTGCCCTCGACCCATCCGATCGCCGCGGACATTCCCGACCTGGCGGCGGTGGAGGTGAACTTCGATGGGATCACCTA
The DNA here is from genome assembly GCF_002355775.1 of Mycobacterium ulcerans subsp. shinshuense. NCBI lineage: Bacteria > Bacillati > Actinomycetota > Actinomycetes > Mycobacteriales > Mycobacteriaceae > Mycobacterium > Mycobacterium ulcerans. The sequence goes on from NZ_AP017624.1 coordinate 4,133,045, forward strand.
CGCTAAAGGCGCTTCGGTGCTCAAGCAGCTCGTCGCCTATGTCGGACTCGAGCACTTCCTGGCCGGGCTGCGGGACTACTTCCGTGCCCACGCATTCGGCAATGCGACATTCAGCGATCTGATCACCGCACTGGAAAAGGCATCCGGGCGCGACTTGTCCAATTGGGGTCAGCAGTGGCTCAAGACCACCGGTCTCAACACGCTGCGCCCGGACTTCGACGTCGATGCCGACGGCCGGTTTACCCGGTTTGTGGTGCAGCAAAGTGGCGCGGCGCCCGGTGCGGGCGAGACCCGGGTGCATCGGCTGGCGGTGGGCGTCTACGACGACGATGTCGCCGGCGGGTCGGGAAAGTTGGTGCGAGTCCATCGAGAAGAACTCGACGTCGCCGGGACGGAGTCGGAAGTCCCTGCCCTGGTTGGTGTGCCTCGCGGGAAACTCATCCTGGTCAACGATGACGACCTGACCTATTGCTCGCTGCGGCTCGACGGTGACTCGCTGCAAACGGCGTTGGGGCGCATCGCCGACATCGCCGAACCGTTGCCGCGCAGCCTGGTTTGGTCCGCGGCCTGGGAGATGACACGCGAGGCCGAGCTGCGTGCGCGTGACTTCGTGTCGCTGGTGTCAGGCGGCATTCACGCCGAGACGGAAGTCGGCGTGGCACAGCGACTGCTGCTGCAAGCCCAGACGGCGCTGGGTTCCTACGCCGAACCGGGTTGGGCCAGCGAAACGGGTTGGCCGCAGTTCGCCGATCGGCTGGTGGAATTGGCCCGCGCGGCCGATGCCGGGTCCGATCATCAGCTGGCCTTCATCAACGCGCTGTGCACGTCGGTGCTCTCGCCCCGCCATGTGGAGACGCTGGCGGCGCTGCTGGACAATGAACCGGCCGAGTTGGGATTGGCCGGCCTGGAAGTCGATACGGACCTGCGCTGGCGCATCGTCACCGCGCTGGCGACCGCCGGCGTCATCGACAGCGATGGACCGGAGTCACCCCGCATCGACGCCGAGGAAAAGCGCGACCCGACCGCCACCGGCAAGCGCAGCAGTGCGCACGCCCGTGCGGCGCGGCCGCAGTTCCCGGTCAAAGACCGCGCGTTCACCACGGTGGTCGAGGATGACACGCTGGCCAACGCCACCGGCCGAGCCATCATCGCGGGAATCGGCGCCCCCGGACAAGGTGAGCTGCTCAAGCCCTTCACCGCCCGCTATTTCGAGGTGATTCTCGGGGTATGGGAGCGCCGATCGAGCGAGGTCGCCCAATCGGTGGTAATCGGCTTGTACCCCTACTGGGACATCACCGAGGAAGGCGTTGCCGCCGCCAACCGTTTCCTGGCCGACCCCGAGCTAGCACCCGCGCTGCGGCGGCTGGTGTCCGAGGGCCAGGACGCGGTCAAGCGGTCGTTGCGAGCCCGACGGTTCGACGCCGCGCTCTAGCGCGGCCGTGTGCCCTCGCGAGGGTGCGCAACCGTACGCCGACACGCCGTGTTGGGCGTACAGCTGCGCACCCTCGCGGGCAGACGCGCGGCGACTAGGCCGGGGTGATTCCCGAGCTGAGCACGCGGATGGCGCTGACCAGCCCATCGATCAGGTTGCCCTGCTCGAACGCCGACGTGGCGGCGGCAACTCCCAACGGAGCCGCCGACTCGGCGCCGCGCCCCCGCAGGTTCGCGCCATAGACAACCTCGACGGCGCATTGGTCGGGTGAGACCGCAACCAGCACCGCGTCGTTGGGTGTCGGCACCTTGGCCAAGATCGCGCGCGCACGAGCGGCGGTGTCACTACCCAAATCGCCGAGGTACACCGCGAAACGCGCGTTGGACGCACGCGAGGCGTACTTCAGGGCGTCATCGACGGCCACGAGGTCGTCGATCGGGAACGGGTAGTGCACGGACAATTCCCCGGGTTCGGTCACCCTGGATATCCGTCCGCTGCTGGTGAATACCGAACCCCGCGGCAGGTCGGTGGGCTCGATCGTCGCTACGTCACCATGTGCCACTGGCGCCACCTCCAACTGAGAATTCCGAGGAACCATGCCCGCCGTGTCCGTGGGCGTCTCCGACAGCCTCATCGGTGGCGGCCCACAGGATCGGGGGATGCGTCCATTTCTCCGACAGTTCGTAGGTGGCCGGGTGCGGTCCCTTGCGGGTCAAGAAGATCGCTCCCAGGACAACCACCAAGAACAACGGTATTCCGACGAAAAAGAGATGGATCTCCATAACGCTCACGCCCCAAACCGTATCCCACCGAGGGTTCACCCGGCGCAGTTAGGACACGAATTTGATCACCGCGACAGTGTCGGCCAGTCGCGATGACAACGCTAGGCAGCGCCCTCGCCGAGGTATCGGGCCCAGGATGGGTCCAATTCCTTGATCGTCGAGAGCAGTCGCCAGTGCTGACCGGTCGGCGGCAGCGGCGTTCGGCGCAGTGACCAACCAAGTTCGGTGAGCAGCTTGTCACCCTTGCGGTGATTGCACGCTGAGCAGCACGCAACGCAGTTCTCCCACGAATGCTCACCCCCGCGACTGCGCGGCACGACGTGGTCGACGGTGTCGGCTTTCGCCCCGCAGTAGGCACAGCAGAAACGGTCACGGTGCATCAGCGCGGCACGGGTCATCGGAACCCGGGCACGGTAGGGCACCCGGACGTAGGTCCGCAGTTGGATTACCGAAGGAACCACGATGGTTTGGGTCGCCGAGTGGATGACCGGCCCTGCCGGGTCGTCGTGCACCACGTCAGCCTTGCCACAGATCACCATGACGATCGCGCGGCGCATCGGCAAGGCGGTGAGCGGTTCGTAGGTGGAGTTCAGCAGCAGCACCCGCCGGCGGCTCCAGATCGACGCGGTCTCGTGGCGGTTGGGCGGATGGGTATCGACACTGTGCAGACATGACGCGGTCCCAGTCATGCTGGCCGCGGCGCCGTGGTTGCGGTGGCCGCGGCGCTTCTTGCCCTGCGCCATAGATCCTCCGGGCAACAGTCCACCACGATTTGCCGCCGATCGCACGCCTTTTGCCACGTCGACGCCGTGTCACTTGGGTGAACAACAGGGTCTAACGGGTCGCCCGCAACAGCCAGCCAAGACAAATGGCCCACAATGGAAGGGATGGATCAGATGACCGAGCCCTTCTACGACGCTGTCGGGGGGGCCAAGACCTTCGAAACAATCGTGTCCCGCTTCTACGAGTTAGTCGCCGAGGACGAGATATTGCGCCCGCTGTATCCCGAAGAGGACCTATCGGGCGCGGAAGAACGCCTGCGGATGTTCCTCGAGCAGTATTGGGGCGGCCCGCGCACCTATTCTGAGCAGCGCGGACACCCCAGGATGAGGATGCGGCACATGCCTTTCCGGATCACGCCGATCGAGCGCGACGCCTGGCTGCGGTGCATGCACACAGCCGTCGCTGCCGTCGATTCGCAGACCCTGGACGACGATCATCGTCGCGAGTTGCTCGACTACCTGGAAATGGCCGCCCACTCAACTGGTCAACTCACCATTTTGATGGCGGCCGACGGCGACGAAGCGAAGCCGTGGTGGTCCACCGCGGTTTTCTACCAGGTCTATCCCCGATCGTTCGCGGACAGCAGCGGCGACGGTGTTGGTGACTTGGACGGGGTCGCGGCCCGGCTCGATCACCTGGCCCACCTCGGTGTCGACGGGATCTGGCTGAACCCCGTCACGGTGTCGCCGATGGCAGACCATGGCTATGACGTCTCCGATCCCCGCGACGTCGACCCACTGTTCGGCGGCATGGCCGCACTCGAGCGGCTCATCGCGGCGGCGCACCGGCGCGGCATCAAGATCATCATGGACGTGGTGCCCAACCACACCAGTTCGGCGCATCCCTGGTTTCAGGCCGCGCTTGCCGCAGGACCAGGCAGCATCGACCGAGATCGGTACTTCTTCCGCGACGGGCGCGGACCCGGCGGCGTGCGGCCGCCCAACAACTGGGAGTCAGTCTTCGGCGGACCGGCGTGGACCCGGGTGACCGATCCGAACGGCACGCCCGGCCAGTGGTATCTGCATCTGTTTGATACCGAACAACCAGATCTGAACTGGGACAACCCCGACGTCTTCGACGACTTCGAGAAAACGCTGCGCTTCTGGCTGGAACGCGGGGTGGACGGCTTCCGTATCGACGTTGCGCACGGCATGGCCAAACCACCCGGGCTTCCGGACACATCGGACGTCGCAGAGGTATTGCGCCACACCGACGACGATCCGCGCTTCAACCACCCGAATGTGCACGCGATTCACCGCGACATCCGGACGGTCATCGATGAGTACCCGGCCGCGGTGACCGTCGGCGAGGTGTGGGTACACGACAACGCTCGCTGGGCGCAGTATCTGCGACCCGATGAGCTGCATTTGGGTTTCAATTTCCGGCTGGCGCGAACCGACTTCGATGCGGCCGAGATTCACGCCGCGGTGCAGAACTCGCTGCAGGCCGCCGCGATGGCGAACGCCGCTCCCACCTGGACACTGGCCAATCACGATGTGGGCCGGGAGGTCACCCGCTACGGCGGCGGGACCACGGGGCTGCACCGGGCCCGGGCCATGGCGATGCTCATGCTCGCCCTGCCGGGCGCCGTGTTCCTCTACAACGGGGAGGAACTCGGGCTGCCGGATGTGGACCTGCCCGACGAGGTGTTGCAGGACCCGACCTGGGAACGTTCCGGACGTACCGAACGCGGCCGTGACCGGTGCCGGGTTCCGATGCCGTGGTCGGGTACGACTCCCCCGTTCGGGTTCTCCAGCTGCGCTGACACCTGGTTGCCGATGCCGCCCGAATGGGCGGCGCTGACCGTCGAAAAGCAGCTTGAGAATGCCGGTTCGACGTTGGCGTTTTTCCGGCGTGCGCTCGAATTACGCAGGAAGCGTAGGGAATTCGACGGAAACGAAATCCGGTGGCTGAGCGCCCCACGCGGCGCGTTGATATTTCGCCGCCCGGCTGGGTTGGTGTGCGCGCTCAACGCCGGCGACCGCCCGCTGACGCTCCCGGACCGCGAGCTGCTGCTGGCCAGCGCGCCACTAGTCGACGGCGCGTTGGCGCCCGATGCGGCGGCCTGGCTGGTGTAACGACGCGGCGGCCAAGCCCCGTTGGCTCCGAACAGCCAGGCGCCGTTGCCGCCGCTACGCCAGCATCATGGAACGCTCCCGGTCCCGCCGGTGCCGAACCGGATCGGCCGACAGCGAATCCGAACTTGCCTCCAACACGCCGGTCGACTTGGCGCAGCAAAGCATCGCCGGCGTATACCGTTCCTCCCACAAACGCACAGGGAAGGTAGGCGGTGAGCAAGAGCCCCGTCGATGCGATGTCGCGTCGCGAGTTTTTGGCCAAGGCCGCCGCCGCCAGCGGGGCCGGTGCCTTCATGTCCTTGGCCGGCCCGGTCATCGAAAAGGCCTACGCAGCGGGGCCATGTTCGGGTCACCTGAGCGACATCGAGCACATCGTGTTGTTCATGCAGGAGAACCGGTCGTTCGACCACTACTTCGGCAAGCTTTCGGGCACCAACGGATTCGACGCGGCTCACCGCTGTTCGCCCAGAAAGGCTGGAACCCCCAAACACAGTCCAACGATCCGGCCGGAACCACGATCCCCTACCGCTTCGACACCACGCGAGGCCCGCTCGTTGCCGGTGAGTGTGTCAACGACCCAGGACACGACTGGATCGCCATGCACAACGCCTGGAACAACGGCGGCAACGACAACTGGCTGCCGGCCCAAGCCGCGGTCAGTGCGCTGCAGGGCAACACCCCGGTGACGATGGGCTATTACCAGCGCGAAGACATCCCGATCCACTACCTGCTGGCCGATACGTTCACGATTTGCGACGGCTACTTTTGCTCGCTCATCGGAGGAACGTCGCCAAACCGGCTCTATTGGATGAGCGGCACTATCGATCCCGATGGCGCCAACGGGGGGCCGCTGCTGGTAGACCCCAACATCCAACCCCAGGGGCGGTTCAGTTGGCGCACCATGCCCGACAATCTCGAGGATGCCGGGGTCAGCTGGAAGATCTACCAGAACAAGCTGCTGGGGGCGCTGAACAATACGGTCATCGGCTATGACGGGATGCTCAATGATTTCAAGCAGGCCCAGAATCCGCGGACGAATCTAGCCCGTTACGGCATCGCGCCGACCTACCCCAGAGACTTCGTCTCCGATGTCCGCAACAACCGGCTGCCCAAGGTCTCCTGGGTGCTGCCGGGGTTCCTGTTGTCCGAGCACCCGGCGTTCCCGGTGAATGTGGGCGCCGTGGCGATTGTGGACGTGCTGCGGATCCTGCTTTCCAATCCGGCGGTGTGGGAAAAGACGGCGCTCATCGTCAGCTACGACGAAAACGGCGGATTCTTCGACCATGTCACGCCGACCACGGCTCCCCCGGGAACTCCCGGCGAGTGGATCACCGTGCCCAACATCGACGCGGTCACCGGCTCCGGTGGCATACGTGGACCGATCGGTTTGGGTTATCGCGTGCCATGCTTTGTCATCTCGCCCTACAGCCGGGGCCCGCTGATGGTCCACGACACGTTCGACCACACCTCTCAACTGAAGTTGATCGAGACGCGGTTTGGCGTTCCGGTCCCCAACATCAGCGCCTGGCGCAACGGCCTGGTCGGTGACATGACCTCGACGTTCAACTTCGCGGTCCCGCCGAATTCATCGCGCCCCAACCTCAGCCACCCCGCGATCAACGCCGTCCAGAAGCTGCCCCAGTGCGTGCCCAACTATGTCCTGGGCGCCGTGACGAAGACGGCGGTCCCCTACCGGGTGCCGTTCCCGCAGGTGATGCCCACGCAGGAGACCCAGCCGGCGCGCGGGATTCCCAACGGCCTCTGCTAGGCCCGCGCAGCCACCCAGACGGACGGCTCAGACGCGGTCGTCGAGTTCGGTAACGGGGTCATAGCCGGGCAGGCCAAGTTCGCGACGCATCAGTTCGGCGGTGCGTTCGGCGAACATCGAGATGGTCAGAAACGGGTTCACCCCGATGGCTCGCGGGATGACCGACGCGTCACACACGTAGAGCCCGTCGTAGGTGCCGCCATCGGGGTGATACACGTGCCCGGCGTGGTCGACTACGCCGGCGTCGACGTTGTCGGCGGTGGCACACCCACCCATCGGATGGGCGGTGATCAGGTGCTTGCCGAGGAAGCGCTTGTCCCATCGCGGATTCTTGATGTACGTCCCACCAATCGCCTCGACAGCGGGTTTCATGATCGCGTCGACGTCGCGGTAGACCGCTTCGGTCGGGGCCCCCGGCCAGTCGACCTTGACGGTGCCGTTCTTGCGTAGCACCAGTTCGCCGTCGGAGTTGTCGTGCACCATGATCAGGAATCCGAGCGAGTGGTTCATCGCGCCGTCGGTGTTGAAGGTGACGTCACGACGCCAGCGGTCAAGTTTGGTCGGCCGCAGGTCGCGATAGCTGGCCGCGGCCAGCCCCATCAGCCCCAAGCGGAAGCTGTCGACGAGCGCGCGGGGCAGCGACAAGTCCTCCACGGTGAACCGCTTACGCACGTCGGATTGGTCGGCGCCGAAACGCATCACCGCGGTGATGCTCGGCCCGCAAGTCAGCTCGGATCGCGGCGGCCCATCGGTGGTCGCCCAGGTTTGGGTATCGGTGCGCATGTCGGTGTTGTAGGCGATCGCGAAGTTATCGCCGTTGCCGCTGAAGTTCTTACCCAGCCGCCCAGACAGTTTCAGCCCGGCATCTCTCGAGCGCATCAGGATTCCGTTGCTGCCCAGCGCGCCGGCACAGACCACGACGTGACGGCCGGTGATGACGACATCGCCGTCTTGGCCCTTGCGCGAGCCTTGACCTTTGCGCCCGGTGCGCCCAGCGATCACCCGCCAGCGGCCGTCGTCCGCGGCTTCGATGCGCTCCGCTTCGATGCCGCAAAACATCTGGGCGCCATGGCGTGCGGCCATCGGCAGATAGTTGGTCATCAGGGTGTTCTTCGAACCGGTGTTGTCATCGGTGCCATCGCCACCGTGGTTGGGGCAGCGCCGCCGCTGTACGCCGTATCTGGTCACGCGGTCTTCGGCGCTGACCGTGATGTCCAGGATCTGCAGCTGGGCACCCGCGTTCTTGGCGATCTGGGTGAACGCTTCGACGCGACGCAGCGGCACGTTCTCCGCATAGGGCACGGCGCCGAGCATGCGGCGGGCTCGGCCGAAGTATTCGTCCAGGCCGCCAACACCCTCACGCTGCTGTTCCACCAACGCGCGGAACTCCCGCGGCCATGACGCCAGGAACACTTCCCGATCGGGGACGATCGCCACATTGAAGTTGATCAACGAGGTGCCGCCAAGTCCGCTGGCGTGGATCACGTCGATGGTCTTGAAGCGTTCGATCTCGATGAGGCCCAAGGGATTCGAGCGCGAGCGAAGTTCGCCAAGCGCGGCCTTCTCGGTTTCGGGGAAGGTTCCGGTGGGGTGCTCGGCGCCCCGTTCCAGCACCGCGATGTCGAGTTTGCCGCCCGCTGCCGCGTTGGCGGTTGCCAGCCGCGCCGCGGTGATCGCGCCTCCATAGCCGGAGCCGAGGATCACAACGTCGTACTCGCTACGCAACGCATCGGTGTTGCAAGCCAGAACTGCAGCGGTGTCGGCCATGACAAAAACCTAGCGTCAATTTCACCCCAGCAAAACGGGTCCTCCGCTGCGGCCGCCGACCGGATCGGGAACCGGTGGTCCGCTCAACCCGGTTGGTCCGCTGCTTCGTGACCGGTATCGGTCGATCCCGAGAAGCCCAGCATGAACAACCCGGCGGCCACGCCGCACAATGCCACGCACGCGGGCAGCAGCATCGACTGCGACATCGCGACCGAGAAGGGCTCACGCAGCAACCCGGGAAGTCGCACCGCTGTGCCGTCGCTGCCGCGCAGCGCAGGCGAGTTCCCTGGCGACGGCGGCATCTCGGCGGCGATCCGCGCTGTCATGAACGCCGCCATGCCTGAGGCGCCAAGCACGGCCCCCACCTGCCGAGCCGCTGTGTACACGCCGGCGCCCGTACCCGCCAACTGTGCCGGCAGGTCTCGCGAGCCAATGGCGGCCAGCGGCGCCCACACAAAGGGAATGGCCACGCCGAGCGCCGTGATGGGCAGCACCAGCCGCCAGATCGGCGTGCTCAAAGACATCTCGATCGATAGCCAGGTGAGCGCGACCGCCAGCATCGTGAACGCTGAGCTAACCACCAGCTTCGGGTGATACCTGTCGACGATCTTGCCGACCAGGGGCGACACCACCCCACTCATGACCACCATCGGGGCAATCAATGCCGCCGAGCGGATCGGCGACAACCCCACGGCCGACTGCACGAAGAACATCGCCGGCACCATCATCGCTGTCGTCGCAAACGCGACGGCCGCCACCCCGATGCTGGACAGACTGAAGTTGCGGTCGCTGAAGATCTTCAACGGGACCAGCGGGTCACCGCGATTGACCGACTGCCAATAGACGAACACCGCGATGACCCCGACGCCGCCGATCAGCATCATCGAGGTCCACGGCGCCCACCCCGCGTGCTGACCCTCTTGCAGCGCGAACACCACGAGAAAGACACCCAGCGCCGACAGTGCGGCCCCAAGCAGATCCAGCTGCGGGCGGTGTACCGGCAAGACCGGGAGCAGCAGGGCTGCCAGCACCAGCCCGGCGAGGCCGATAGGGACGTTGATGAAAAAGATCCACTACCAGCCCAGCGCCTGGACCAACACACCACCGGCCAACGGTCCCACCAAAGTTGCGACGCCACCGGTGGCTGTCCAGATGGCCAACGCCACACCACGGCGCTGCGGCTCGAATATCCGGCTGATGATCGACAACGTCTGCGGAAATAGCAGCGAGGCGCCCAGGCCCTGCACCGCACGGGCCGTGATCAGCATCCCGATGCTGCCAGACAACCCACACCACAACGATGCCCCCGTGAACACCGCAAGGCCGATGACATAGATGTTCTTGGGACCGAATCGATCACCAAGGCGCCCGGCCACCAGCAACGGCGCCGCGTACGTCAGTAGGTAGGCACTCGTCACCCAAATCACCAGGTAGTAACTGGTGTGCTGGTCGGCCATGATGCTCGGGTTGGCGAACATCACCACCGTGGAGTCCAGGACGATCATGAAGTAGCCGACCAACATCGCCCACAGCGCAGGCCACGGGTTCAATGATCGCGCCCGACGGGTGCCCCGAGCTATCCGCCTGGCGCGTCCGGCGACGAGGCTGGCCCCGATCATGCGTCCGCGCCGCTCCGAACCCCCTTGCGCCACTCTGCTAACGGCCGGCGCCGGCTGCGAACTGACGGGCTCGGTGCGGTGCAGAACCGCAACAAGATGGCCGGCGACTCACCCGTGTCGGCGTCGGCCAGTTCGGCGAACTCCAGCTGCAGTCGCTGTAGCTGGGCACCGTAGCTCGAAGACAGGCCATGCAGCTCTTGATCGTTGTGAGCGTAGAGAAACAGCGGCGTTGTCGGTCCTACCGCCAGCCCCTCCTGCTGTGCGCGGATCCACACGGCTTGAGAGGCCGATCCGCCACGTGCGTAATCGGCCAACGACCGGCCTTGCACGTACACCAGGGCCAGCGCCGAACTCGAAGAGAGCCGGGCGAAGCCGTCGAACCCTAAGGCCACTCCCCCATCCCACCGCGCGAGTTGGGCCGTGACCTCAGGGCGGCAGATCTGCTCGAGCATCATCAACCTGAACGCATCCAGCTCCAGACTGCGAACGTCGATGCCGCTGTTCGCGGCCGGGTCAGTTGGCCAGTGCAGCTCAGCAACCAATTCGGCATGCAGCTCCGGAGTGAGATAGCGGATGCGGTCACTGGCTCCGATAATCCTTGCCGCCCTGTCGATGTCGTCACGACTGCGCAAGACCTGCAGCCGCGCGCCCTCGCCGCGAGCGGCAAGTTCCAGCATCTCCACCGTCTCATCGGAGATCGGAGTGGGCGTCCCATAGTGCCGATTCGTCTGGCGCGCCAGCATCGGTTCGTAAAGTCGCGCCAGATCCGGGTCATCTCCGCTGCCCAGTCTTACCGTCGCGGTCAACGGAGACCGTTCGCTGACCGCACCGATCTCGACCGGCCCGAGAACACCATGGGCAGCGGCCGCGACCCGCGCGTTGAACACCGCCGCGCCGATTCCTACCGCGCTGCAGCGCAAACCGATGTCCACCAAAGACGTGTACTCGGGCGCGAGTTCGATGACAACACAGTCCCGATCGGCTCGGATGCGCCACGGTTGGGCGTTGCCGACCGACGGTGCACGATTGGCGGCCGCGGCGACCACGTCAACGACGTCGCCCAGCTGCGCGGCTTCGGCCAGTGGGTCGGCGTCGGCATCAGACTGCGCGGCGCAAGCCGGCCCGGCCGTCTGCCGGTCGGTGGCGTGGGCGGCGGGATCGTCGATACGGCTGAGCATCTCTTCGACGTCCATACGGATGCGGCCCGATGAAAACGGCTGTTGTAAGCCAATTTTGCGAACGGCCTCAGCAACGCTGGCCGCCCCGAGTTGGACCTCGCTGGCCAGCTGTGGCCAGCCGGACAGCGTCGAACCAACTTCGATGAACGCCGCGGCCTCTCGCGCCGTCACCTTCTCGGGAGAGGTAATGCGATAAAGGTGTGGAATCTTGTCCCAGTCCGACAATCCGCTCAGGGCTGCAGCGTCGATGTCGCCGAGCAGGCCGTGCAGGATCGGCCGCGTCGGTTCCAGGTCGTATCGCTCGACGTCTAACAGACCGCGATAATCAGTGGCCATGATGACCGGTATCCGCCGTGCGCGCGCAGCCTCACGGACCATGACTTTCGTGTCCAGCGAGTCGCATTCCTCGACCACGATGTGCAGCCCGTCAAGAAAAGCGTCGATCGTATCTGCGGTGATGCCGGCCGTGACGACGGACACCTTCAGGTAGGGATCCAACTCAGCTATCCGGCGCGCAGCAGCGGTCGCTTTGTTCACGCCGAGGTCGAGCACCGACAAAGGGACCCGATTGAGATTGGACAGCTCCAGGTGATCAAAGTCGGCGAGCCGCAGCTCACCGCAGAGCCCTTCGGCCGCGAGGGTGTACGCGAGGGTGTGTCCGACGCTCAAGCCGACTACCCCGATACGCAACTCGGCGAGCTGATCTTGTTCCTCCTCGGTGATCAGATGCCGGTTTCGGTCTAGCCGGACAGCGCGAAACGCGTGTGGCCCCAACACACCGACGACCGTTCGTCGCCACGGGTAATGAACCCAGGGCTCCGACCGCTTCCGGGCAAGCCGCGAGCCCGACTATCACCTCAACATCAAAGGCGGATGCCCGCGGCGCCGGTACACCGATCCGAATCGCGCATCCAGCCGCAACCACGTCGGCATTACCCGCACCCGAACCATCTCATCGGCATCAATCGCTTCTGCCGACTGCGGCAGGAAACCCATTGCCGTCAAGGCGAATACGCAGCGCATCGGCAGACCGACGGCGGCGTCATCGGAGCTGACCTGGATGACCTCTTGGTCCATCAGTGAGACCGGTGGACCGTGAGAGCTGCTGTGTTCCTTGACAAGTCGTGCACCACTCTGCGCCAGGTCCAGCACAACGCGCGCCGGCAGGTCTTCGAGGTGGACGAATCCGGACTCCGGCGGCAGCGCGCCCCGCCACGCCGAGTCCATCGGGTAGCCCGGATCCAGGTAGCCGGAACTGTCCGTCGCAGCAAGTCCGCGGGCCAGCGCGTCGGCGCCCACCGTTAAGTCATTGGGGCGCACTTTACCGACCACCACCCGGCTGGCCAGCACATCGAAACTGGTTGCCACCCAAGCCGTCAGCAATCCGGCGGATCGTGCCCGCAGTCGGATGATCGCGGCCGGGTCAAGCCGGATCGCATGCTCGACGAATGTGGACAGATCCGAACGATGAGCTGGGTCCGTCAACCACAGCCCGCGCTCGTCTGTCCCCGTCATTCCCGCAGCCACCGCTGCAGGTACTCCCGATGCTGTGCCGACAACCGCACCAGCCGCTGCTCTTCGATGTGCACCGCAGCGAGCTGCGATTCCGCGATGACGGCCGGCTTGGACTCCGGGGCCGCGCCGATCGAGCGGACTTCGTAGCCCAGCGTGAAGTCGACCGCCCGAAGCCGCTTCGTCCACATCGTCACCTGCAAAGGCGAATCCGCAAGCCGCAGCTGATCCTTGTAGGTGACCCGGACATCGGCGATCAGCAGGCCGATGGTGGTGATATCGGCGCCGAACGGCTCCCGGAGGAATGGGACCCGAGCCTCTTCGAGGATGGTGACCATGGTGGCGTGGTTGACGTGCTGGTACATGTCAATGTCCGACCAGCGCACCGGCACCGCAGCGACGTACCCGACGGTCATCCCGAGATCCCTCGTCCGCTGGTGCGGGTCATTCGGCGGACCTGGCGGGCGGCCACCGACAACGTCGCGAGATCCTTTTGGCCGCTATCCCGAATCTCGTTGAGTGTCCGGCGTGCCCGGTCCACCCGGGAGGCGCTGAGCTGCTCCCATTCCAGGATCTTCTGCTCACTGCTCTCATCGGGCTCACCCACGGCGATCACGTCGAAGCACAACGACCGCAGCGCGCCGTAGATGTCGTCGCGAATCGCCAAGCGGGCCAATGAATGCCAGCGATCCTTTCGCGGCAGCTCGGAGACGGCGGTGAGCAAACCGTCCGCACCCAGCCGATCCACCAGGGCAAAGTAGGTATCGGCGACTTCGGCCGCGTCGATATCGGCGATGTCGGCGATGTCGATGATGTCGAGCAGGCTGTAGCGATACAGGCCGACCGCAACGCGGTACGCCAGGTCCTCGGGTGCGCCCTGGGCGATGAACTCCTCGGAGGTCTTCTCGACGATAGCCTTATCGTCGCCGCGCAACCACTCCGACATCCGCGGGGTCAACGCTTTGACCTTCGCGGCGAACCGGTTGATCTCGGCGCCGACGGCGAGCGGCTGAGGGCGGTAGTTGAGCAGCCAGCGACTGGCACGGTCGATGAGCCGGCGGGTATCCAACGTCAACCGGTCGGACAGCGCCACCGGTAGCTCCTCCGCACGGATACGGCGCCAGATGTGACTCACGCCGAAGATGGCGTCGGTGGCCATGTAGGTGCGCACCGCGTCGATCGGTGAGACACCGACGTCTTCGGTGATCCGAAAGGCGTAGGTGATGCCGGCGGTGTCCACCAGGTCGTTGATCACCATGGTGGTGACGATCTCGCGACGTAGCTGGTGCGAGCGGATCTCGGGAGCAAACCTCTCGCGCAAGGGCTTCGGGAAATAGGAGGGCAACCTCGAGGCGAACACATCCTGATCGGGCAGCTCGGTGGTCAGCATCGTCTCTTTGAGCGCCAGCTTGACGTGCGCCATCAGGGTTGCCAACTCGGGCGAGGTGAGCCCGATGCCCGCTTCCGAACGTCGCGCAATCTCCTTTTCGGAGGGCAGCGCCTCCAATTCCCGGCTGACTCCGCGCTCGGCCACCAAGTACCTGATCTGGTCGGCGTGCACCGGCAGCAGGCTGACCGGGTTAGCGCGGCTGGTACCCATCAAGTCGTTCTGATCGGAATTGTCGGTGAGCACCAGCTGTGCCACCTCGTCGGTCATCGACTCGAGCAGTTGTTTGCGTTCGTCTGTTCTTACCTTGCCGGCGTTGACCAGCGAGTCGATCAGAATCTTGATGTTTACTTCGTGGTCGGAGCAGTCCACACCGGCGGAGTTGTCCAGCGCGTCGGTGTTGATCCGCCCGCCGGACAGATCGAATTCGACGCGACCCAGTGCCGTGACCCCGAGGTTGCCGCCTTCACCAATGACCTTGGCGCGCACCTGGTTCGCGTTGACCCGCACGGGATTGTTGGCACGGTCACCGACATCGGCATCCGACTCCGACTCAGCCTTGATATAGGTCCCTATGCCGCCGTTGAACAGCAGATCCACTGGGGCCTGCAGAATCGCCCGGATCAAGTTGGGCGGGGTCATCTCGGTGACGTCGCCGCCAATGCCAAGGGCATTGCGAACCTGGTCACTGACCGGGATGGACTTCTGCTCGCGGCTGTACACCCCCCCGCCCTCGCTGATCAATGACTTGTTGTAGTCATCCCAGCTGGATCGGGGCAGATCGAACATTCGCTGCCGTTCCTGCCACGAGGCAGCGGCATCCGGATTCGGGTCGAGGAAGACGTGGCGGTGATCGAAGGCGGCGATCAGCCTGATGTGCTTGCTCAACAGCATCCCATTGCCAAAGACGTCGCCGCTCATGTCGCCGACGCCCACGACGGTGAAGTCCTCGGTCTGGGTGTCGATCCCCATCTCTCGGAAGTGCCGCTTGACGGCTTCCCAGGCGCCCTTGGCGGTGATCCCCATGGCCTTGTGGTCGTAGCCCACCGACCCACCGGACGCGAACGCGTCACCCAACCAGAATCCGTAGGAGTTGGCGACCTCGTTGGCGATGTCGGAGAACGTGGCGGTGCCCTTGTCCGCGGCCACCACCAGATAGGCGTCGTCGCCGTCGCGCCGCAGCACCTCCGGCGGCGGGCTGACCACTCCGGTCGTGTGGTCGACGTTGTCGGTGACGTCGAGCAGCCCGGAGATGAACAGCTGATAGCAGGCAACGCCTTCGGCGCGAGTGGCCTCGCGGTCGGTGGCCGCGTCGCCGGTGCTCAACGGCGGCCGCTTGACGACGAATCCGCCTTTGGCTCCGACCGGCACGATGACGGCGTTCTTCACCGCCTGCGCCTTGACCAGACCGAGGATCTCGGTGCGGAAATCGTCGCGCCGGTCCGACCAGCGCAGCCCGCCTCGCGCTACCGGGCCGAACCTCAAATGCACGCCTTCGACCCGGGGTGAATAAACGAAGATCTCGTACTTGGGCCGCGGCAGCGGGAGCTCGTCGATCAGCTGGGCATCCAACTTGACTGACAAGACATCGCGGCTGCGGGCCGAACCTTCGCGTGAGACAAAGTAATTGGTCCGTAGGGTGGCCTGAACCAGCGACGCGAACGCCCGCAGAATCCGGTCGGTATCCAGACTCACCAGTGCGTCGATGTCAGCGGCAACGGCAGCAGCAGCGGCTTGCGCATCAGGACTTACCGGTGAGCCCGCCGGCCGTGGGTCGAACAGGGCCTCGAACAATAGGACCAGTGACCGCGCGGTGGAGGGGTGCTCGTTGAGAACTGATTCGATGTAGGACTGGCTGTAGGGGAAGCCCGCTTGCCGCAGGTATCTCGAATAGGCACACAGCAGGACCACCTGTTGCCACGTCAGCCCCGCCCGCATGACCAACTCGTTGAACCGGTCGATCTCGATCCTGCCCTGCCAGATCGCGGTGACCGCATCGGCGAATCGCTGTGCCGCCGCGGCCCGCTCGGCGGGAACCGTCGCCTTCGGGATGGTGGGATGCGGTGAGATCTTGAACTGATAGATCCAGACCGGCAACCCGTCCGGGCGGGTGACCGTGAACGGCCGCTCCTCGAGCACCACCACACCCATGCTCTGCAGCATCGGCAACAGCTGATTTAGCGAGGCAGTACAGCCCCCCAGGAACCAGGTGAGCTGGGCGACACCGTCCGCGGTGCGATCGGAGAAGACCAATTTGACCGAGTCATCAGCTAGCTCGTTGATGATCGCGATGTGGTCGATGGCGTCGGCCGGGGCGACCGCCTGCTTGTAGGCCTCCGGAAAGGCAGCCGCGTAATGCTCGGCGTCGGCGTGCCGCACCGAAGCATCGGAGGCAGCGCCGATCAGGCGGTCGGCCCAGGTGCGCGCGGCCTCGCTCAACAGCGCCTGAATCCGGCTTCGGTTGGCCTCCGAAACATCGATCGAACCCGTCGCCACGTCTTCGGGCAACCGAACCATGAAATGCATGAGCGCCCAGGGTGATTCACTGACTCTGGCAGTGAACTCCAGCCGGGTGCCGCCGAACTCGCGGACCAGGATGTCCTCGATCTGCAGCCGCACGGCCGTCGTGTAGCGATCGCGCGGCAAGTAGACCAAACACGAGACAAAGAACTGCAGCCGATCGACCCGCAGGAACAGCAGCGCTCGTCGCTGGGAGCCCAGATCCACCACCGCTTTGGCCATCGCCAGTAACTGTTCGGAGCTCAGGGTAAACAGCTCGGGACGAGGGACGGTCTGGATGACGTCCAGCAGAAGCTGGCCCGGGTGGCTCGGGTCGTTGCCGGCCAACTCCAGCGCGTCACGGACCCGATGCGAGATCCCCGGGATCTCCAAAACGTCGGCGTTCATGGCCGCCACTGTGAACAATCCAACAAAGCGATGCTCGACGATATTGCCGTCGCCGAGGCTCTCGCGTATCGCGATCGCGTACGGGTAAGCGCCGTAGCGCAGGTAACTGCCGACCCGCGCCTGCGCCAGGACCAGCAACTTGGTTTCGTCGGTAAGCCGGGGCCGCGTGCCGGTCCGCGCACGCAGCACGCCCAGGCCAGTCGAGCCGTCGCCGAGGACCATCCCGTCGTCCACCTCGCAGGGCTGATAGCCAAGCAAGAGGAAGTTTCCATTCCCCAGCCAACGCATCAACGCCGCCACCTCTTGGTGGTCCGGAGCCGCATAGTGGCCTTCGCGATCGCTGTCGACTGCGACCGCCAATTCGCTGAGGGTGGCAATCATTGCCGGCGCATCCTTGGCGACACGCTGAACATCAGCCAAGACCTTGGGCAGCAACTGTTCGACTTCGGCGAGGGCTTTGGCCTCGACCGTCGGCGAGAGTTGGACGTGTATCCAAGCCTCACCGACGTAGGGCGAGGCGTCCAGGGACTTCGGCTCGACGCGCTGCAGCTCACCGGTGGGGCCGCGGTGCACCTCGAAGACCGGGGTCATGATGGTGGTGTAGCCAACACCAAGCCGGTGCAGGAGCACCGTCACGGAATCCATCAGCATGCTGCCGTGCTCGGTGACCACTTGCAGCGCCGGCCCGAACCCGACCGGGTCGTCCGCCGGATACACGGCGACGCGACTCTCACCCATGGGGCGGTGCTGCCCGAGCCGATAGTGCGCACTCAGCATCGCCGGCGTCACCACGGAGGCAGCGGCTTCGGCGGCTCGTTGTGAAGCCTGCGAATCCTCCTCCCCCCGACGCTGGTAGCTGTCCAGGTAGGCCTGCGAGATCCAGTCAGGAATGTCGGCGGGTTGGGTGAACGCCGTCCACGCCCCGACATCCTGCTTGGCCCCGGGATCGATCGTCATGCCGACTGCTCCAAACTCACGACTGAAACCAGCGCGCTACTTGATCGGCCCCACTCCTCACCGGCCATAGGGGCCGCATCGTTGCGGGGCACCACTTGACTGCCCCACTCCTCAGCAGCCATAGCGGCCGCATCGTTGCGGGGCACCACTTGACTGCCCCACTCCTCAGCAGCCATAGCGGCCGCATCGTCGCGGGGCCTTCGCAGAGCTGACACTAGTCGCGCGTCAACCTTCTATGAGTAACCCGGTGCGGCCGCGCAGCCTCGACGCCAAGCCGCTCAACCTTATTTTCTTCGTAGGCTCCGAAGTTCCCCTCGAACCAGAACCACTTGGCCTCGCTGTCAGCGTCGCCTTCCCACGCCAGGATGTGCGTGCACGTGCGGTCGAGGAACCAGCGGTCGTGCGAGATCACCACGGCACAGCCCGGGAAGTTGACCAGCGCGTTCTCCAGCGAACTCAGTGTCTCGACATCCAGGTCGTTGGTCGGTTCGTCCAGCAGGATCAAGTTGCCGCCCTGCTTGAGCGTCAGCGCAAGGTTGAGCCTGTTGCGCTCGCCGCCCGACAACACACCCGCGGGTTTCTGCTGGTCTGGTCCCTTGAACCCAAAGGCCGACACGTAGGCGCGCGAGGGCACTTCAGACTGGCCCACTTCGATGTAGTCGAGCCCGTCCGAGACGACTTCCCACACGGTCTTCTTCGGATCAATGCCAGCGCGAGTCTGATCGACGTAGCTCAACTTGACCGTTTCGCCGACCTTGACCGTGCCGCTGTCCGGCTCCTCGAGCCCCACAATGGTTTTGAACAGGGTGGTCTTGCCCACTCCGTTAGGGCCGATAACGCCGACGATGCCGTTGCGGGGCAAGGTGAAGGACAGGTCCTTGATCAGGGTGCGCCCGCCGAAGCCCTTGTCGAGGTGTTCGACCTCGACCACCACGGAGCCCAACCGGGGTCCGACCGGTATCTGGATCTCCTCGAAGTCAAGCTTGCGAGTCTTCTCCGCCTCGGCGACCATCTCCTCGTAGCGCTGCAGACGCGCCTTGCTCTTGGCTTGGCGCGCCTTTGCCCCCGACCGAACCCAGGCCAGCTCTTCCTGCAGCCGCTTTTGCAGCTTCGCGTCCTTTCGGCCCTGCACCGCCAGCCGATCGGCCTTCTTCTCGAGATAGGTCGAGTAGTTACCTTCGTACGGGTAGGCGCGGCCGCGATCCAATTCCAGGATCCATTCGGCGACATTGTCGAGGAAGTAGCGGTCGTGAGTGACCGCCAGTACCGCACCGGCATAGCTGGCAAGGTGCTGTTCGAGCCACTGCACGCTTTCCGCGTCGAGGTGGTTGGTCGGCTCGTCGAGCAGCAGCAGATCCGGTTTCGACAGCAGCAGCTTGCACAGCGCAACCCGCCGGCGTTCACCACCGGATAAGTTGGCCACCGGCTCCTCGGGCGGCGGGCAGCGCAGCGCGTCCATGGCCTGCTCCAGCTGCGAGTCGATGTCCCACGCGTCGGCGTGGTCCAAATCCTCCTGCAGCCGGCCCATTTCTTCCATCAGCTCGTCGCTGTAGTCGGTGGCCATCAACTCGGCGACCTCGTTGAATCGGTCGAGCTTCACCTTGATGTCGCCCAGACCCTCTTCGACGTTGCCCCGAACCGTCTTTTCCTCGTTCAGCGGCGGCTCCTGCAAGAGGATGCCGACCGTGGCCCCGGTAGCCAAGAACGCGTCGCCGTTGTTCGGCTTGTCCAAACCGGCCATGATCCGCAAGACGCTCGATTTTCCGGCCCCGTTAGGGCCGACGACACCGATCTTGGCGCCCGGGTAGAAGCTCAACGTGACGTCGTCGAGGATCACCTTGTCGCCGTGCGCCTTGCGGACCTTCTTCATCGTGTAGATGAACTCAGCCATGCCGCGGTATTGCCTTTCTAGTCTTTGGAGTTACCCCGCCGACCATCCTAGGCACCACCGCGCAGCGCTAAGCCGACAGTGGCAGTGCATTGCGATCGGCGGCGTCCGCACCCGCCGCAACGTCCGCAGTGTCAGCAACGTCGCGGGCGCTGTGGTCGTCGTTGTCGGCGACGTCCTCGCATCGCGTTGTGGCCGCGGCCGCCGCTGCCTTTTCCGGGCTCGGACCCGTGTACCCGGGCTTCTCGATACGCACAATGACGCGCGAGAGATCTGGACCGACGGAGGTTGCCCGCAGCTCGAGCGAGGAGCGGCGGTTGCCATCGCGGTCCTCGTACTCGCTGGTGTAGACGTGGCCCACGACAATCACCGGTGCACCTTTGCCCAATGCCGCCCCCACCCCGGTAACCAGCCTGCCCCAGCAGTTCACGGTGATGAACAGCGAGTTGCCCGGCTCCCAGCCGCCGTCTGCGGTCCGCCGGCGCGAATTGCTGGCGACCCGGAACTTGATGAACTCCTGATCGCCGACCTTCCGGCGCTGCGGGTCATTGACGATGTGACCGACCACGGTAAGAGGCGTTTCAAACATCTGCACGATTCCCTTCGCTGGGTTGCTGTCGTTGGCTGTTTCGTGCCGCCCGCGGGTGGATCCGCGCGGTGCTGGCTGTCATTCACCTGCACCGCACCGACAGCCGCCCGAGGCGGGCGCGGTCCGTCCAATCCGCCTGTGGGCAAAGACGTGACTGTGGATCGAAGTCCCGAGCGTGGGGCCACGGCCGCAGACCTGAAACCAACTGTCACCAGAATCTGAAAACCACCCGTCTCAGCAGGTCAACGGCGATAGCATCCAAAGGTCGTCGCATTTGCCAGCCACGGCGACCGGACAGCAAACGGAGGCTGCCACGGTGAACGCAAAGTTGAAGGGCCAGAGGATGGGCGTACGGGTGGCCTGGGTGGTCGGCACGCTGGTGGCGGCCGCTTATGCGCTGCTGGCGGTGGGCTGCTCATCGGATCTGAAAGGAACACCGGCCCCGGAGGGCGACGACATGACCGAAGGATGCTCAGGTCAGCTGGTACACGTCCCGGCCCCGACGTTTGTGGCACCCACACACATCGGTCTCTGAATCGGCTTCTGACCGCTCAGGGACCACGGCCTTGCTCAACAACGCGGCCGGGTGGGGTCTCACGATGCTAGGTGAGCAATGGAACGCGCCGTCCCGATATTTCTGACCGGGTTCATGGTGCTGGTGGGGCTGGACTTCCTCAGCTACCGGCTCGGCAAACAGCGCAACCGGTCACGCCCCAGCGTGTCCGCTCGCGATACCGCAGCCAACCTGTCGGTCTACGCCTTGGCCCGACTGACTCGATCGGTAGGCAGCGTCACCGCAGTGCCGCTAGTCCTGATCGCCAGTTCGCTGACGCCGATCCACCTGCCGACCTCCCAGTGGTGGACCTGGGCGTGCGCACTGGTGCTGACCGACCTGGCCTACTACGGCAGGCACCGCATGACCCATCGGATTCGAGTGTTCTGGGCCGCGCATCATGTGCATCATTCGAGTCAGTACCTCAACCTGTCCACGGGGATGCGCACCCCCTGGCTGGTCCCCGGTTGGTTGTTCATATCAGCGGTCGTCTACGTGCCGCTGGCGCTGATCGGCTTCCCCGTCTGGATGATCTTCGCTTGCCACGCAATCGTGCTCTTCTATCAGTTCCCGATCCACACCGAGCGCATCAACCGACTGCCCAGACCGATCGAGTATCTGTTCAACACGCCTTCTCACCATCGTGTGCACCACGGCGCGAACAATCCGTACCTCAACAAGAACTACGGCGGCATTCTGATCGTGTGGGACCGACTGTTCGGTAGCTACGCCGAGGAAGACGAGCCGGTTCAGTACGGGTTGCAGCAGAACATCGCTACCCATAACCCGATCAAACTCAACTACCACGAATTCGCCGCAATGCTTAGCGACGTTGGGCGGGCAAAGACGTGGCGTGGCCGGGTCGGGTATCTGCTGCGCCCGCCCGGCTGGAGCGAAGTAGCCGAGACGCCTGCGCCCCGCTCACATGACAGCGATGATCACGCGGTTCCCGTCGATGGCCAGCACTGGGCGGCGGCAGGCAACGGCTAGCTGTTGCGGCGCCGGGCGGCGCCACTGGCGGCGTCGATCGCCGCACCGTCGCGGCGACTACTGAGCCTGTTGCTCGAGTCGCTCCTGACGGGCCTTGAGCTCACGAGCCACGAACCGGTTTCGCGCGATCTTCCCGACGTAGTCGAAATCACGCAGGATATTGCGCAATTCGGCCAGGAACGCGCTCCGACGCTCGGTCAGGTCTGGCGCGGGCTCGATCAGGTGCTGGTCGTCGACCACCTGACGTGCGGTTGCGAAGAGCAGTGTTGACACCGGCTCGCTGCTGCGGACCCGCGCCTGGGCCACGTATTGGCGCCCGAGGCCCAGCGCCAAGTCCGTCAGGTCCTTCTGTTTGATGTTCGCCGGAGCATCGCGCAGCACGTCGGCAACGATTGCGTAGGCCTCGAAGAACACCCGCAGCATGGCGTCCGAAATCAGCGGTCGCTTTGCATAAAGGATTGCGTCGATCTGATCGCCCCCGGCGGCGACCTGGCTTTCCCAGTCCTGGTGCCACGCCATCTCTTCGGCGATGTTGGCGCGAAATGCCGCCGAGTCGGCGAAGTAGAAGTCGAATTTCAGCAGATCCCGCAACCGCATCACCTGGTCCCAGAAGGCGGCCATGCGATCGCCTTCGGCGTGGCGGGCATGGGCCAGCGCAAGCTCCACGATCGAGGTTTCCAGGAAGGCGTGGATCACCGAATTCCGGTAGAAGGCCGCGGCGAGTTCGTCCTCGGGAGCGATGTACCAGACCGGTTCGCGGCCGCTGTCCACCCGGGTGACCGGGTGCGCGTTGGACAGGGCGTCCACGGCCGCCCGGACCCCCTCGCGCGAACGCAGCCGCAGCGCACTGGTCGACATCGGTGTCTGCTTGCGTTCGAGATAGTTAAGCGAATCCTGCAACGTGTGGTGCAACTGGCCAAGGGTTAGTGCGGTACCACGTGCGGTGAGCAGCAATGCACACACCAAACCGGTCGCGGTCATCGGCGTCGCTCGCAGAATCCGCCACGCGACCTCGAAGGACATCTTCTGCAGCGCAAGCCTTTTGGCCGCCAGATCATGGGTTATCGGACCATGCGGAACACCGAGGTACTGCCGCATGGAGACCGCTTCCGGGAAGCGCACATAGATCTTTCCGTAGTTGCGCTCGCCCTGTGCCTTGATGAAGTTGTAGAGCCAGCTGAAGCCCTCGGGTGTCTTCTCGGCGCCGCGCGCGTAGGCGGCGTATTCAGCGATCTCGTGCAGCTAGTCGAAACAGATCGAAACCCCTTGCAGCAGGATGTCGTCACTGCGCCCGTCGAGGTAGGCATCGGCGACATAGCTCATCAGGCCGAGCTTGGGTGGCAACATCTTTCCGGCGCGCGAGCGGGTGCCTTCGATGGACCAACTCAGGTTGAACCGCTTCTCGACGACATAGCCGACGTATTCCTTGAGCACGTACTTGTACAGCGAGTCGCCGGCGATATTGCGCCGGATGAAGATCATCCCCGCGCGCCGCATGAGCGGCCCCATCACGCCGAACGACAGGTTGACGCCGCCGAACATGTGCACCGGCGGCAGCCGGTTGTCCTGCATCGCCACCGGTACCACCGCCCCGTCGATGTAGGACCGGTGGGAGAACAGCAAGACAGCTGGATGGGCTTCCAGCGCGGTGCGCATGGCCGCGACCTGATATTCGTCGTAGTCGAATTCGGGATCGAATCCGCGGCTGATCAGCCTGCCCAGGACGGAAAAAACATCGACCGATGCCTGACTCCAGCCGGTGGCAAGTTCGTCGAGCATCTTGCCGGCTTCCTCGACAGTGGCGCCGGGGATCTTTTCCAGGCCGGCACGAAATCGTGCGGACGCCAACATCTCTGGCTTCACCAGCCGCGGCGATTTGTATTGCGGCCCAAGGATCCGGTACTCGACGCGGGCCAGCGCCAGGATCGCCCGGCGGGCAACGAAATGGGCAAAGTCGTGTTGGTCCTCGCCAACGGTGTTGTCACGCCACTGCTTGCGCAGCTCCGACACCGTGGCCGACTCCCCTGCCATCACCCTAGCACGCTGCGGGTCCGAACGCAGGATGCGGCGCTGCTGGCGGGGGTTGGGATGGTATGGATCGCGGCCCGGAAGAAGCCCGGCAACCTTTGCCAACCGGCTGCGATCCGCCGGCGGCTGCCAGAACACCTGGACCGGCACGATGGACCGATCTGCGCCGGCTTCGGAACCGGACTCGAGTTGCTCAACCAGCGCGGTCAGCGCGGCCGTCGGGGCATTTCGCGGCGGCAGCTTCAGGACGTCGAACTTTGCCCCTGGTGTGCGGGCCCGCTGCTCGCCCAGCCAATCCATGATCAGCTGCATTTCGACCGGCGAGCCCATCGAGGCCAGCACCAGCGTGTCTTCAGAGGTAAGGACTGCGCTGGTATCAGCGACCGGTTTGGTCACGGCCGTCCTTTGGGCCTAGAGCTCGATGACTCGGCCGCGTCGCTTCGGCCTGCGCCGAGTTGTTGCGCGTCGCCATCATGGGCAATGGGTTCGGGTGCGATCTCGGTCGGGTTCGACGCCTCGCCCACCGGCTTGGGTGCGGACAGCTCGGTGTCGGTGGCGGGCGTCGCAGCCTTTGCAGCCGCGCTCTCGGGCACCTTCTTCGCAGGCGCCTTCTTGGCGGGTGCTTTCTTTGCCGTCGCCTTCTTGGCAGGTGCCTTCTTGGCCGGCGCCTTCTTCGCAGGTGCCTTCTTGGCCGGTGTCTCCTTCTTGGCGGCAGCCTTCTTCGCGGGTGCTTTCTTGGCCGGTGTCTCCTTCGCGGACGCCTTGGCAAGCTGCGCCTTGGCTTTCTTGGCCGCCTTTTCCTCGGCGTAGAGATTGACCTCGGGCAGTTCGTCGACCGGCCAGTCCTTGAGTGTGTCCAGATAGAGCTGGCGCACCTCGGCGATGCGGTCCGGAAGGGTGTCCAGCGTCCAGTCATCGACCGGGATCGGCGGAAACACTGCTATGTCGACGGTTCCCGGATTGATCGTGGTGGAGTTGCGGGAGGCGACGATCTCCGCATTGCGGATCACAATCGGCACGATCGGGATGCCGGCCGCCATAGCGATGCGGAACGGCCCTTTCTTGAAGGGACCAACCTCGGTGGTGTCCAACCGGGTGCCTTCGGGGGCGATCACGATGGATAGCCCGTTCTTTGCGCGTTCCTCCACGGTATGCAGCGTCTCGACGGCTGAGGCCGGGTCATCGCGGTCAATGAACACACCGTCGAGGACCTTGCCCAGCGTGCCCATGATCGGGTCGTTCTGCAGCTCTTTTTTGCCCACCCCAACCCAGTTGTCCCGGACCAGGGCACCAGCAATCACCGGGTCGACCTGGTTGCGGTGGTTGAAGATGAAGACGGCTGGACGCTGCGCGGTCAGATTCTCCTTGCCGACGACATTGAGGTGCACACCGCTGGTCGCAAGCAACAGCTGGGAGAAGTTCGAGGTAAAGAAATTCACCCCACGGCGGCGATTACCCGTCAGCAGGCCGATTCCCACTGCCCCGGCAGCAACCGGGAACATGGTGCTGAAACCGGCAAGCGTTCGTATCTGCCGGCGCAGGCCCACCCCCCCGCGGCTGTTGAACTTCAGGATGGGCCAGCCACGGCGTTTGGCCACCGCGGCCATCTTGCCTTCCGGGTTGGTCGGCCGCGGATTACCGACCAGGTACATCAGTGCGACGTCTTCGTCGCCGTCGGCGTAGAAGTAGCTGTCTTTGAGGTCGATGTCGTGCTCGGCCGCAAAACGCTGCACGGCTGCGGCTTTGCCGGGACCCCATAGGATCGGCTTCACCACGCCACCGGTGAGCAGCCCGTCCTCATTGGTCTCGAACTTGTTGGTGAGCATGTTCACGATACCCAGGAAGCGGGCCACCGGATTGACCTGAATGGTCAGGGCCGACGAGCTGAGCACGACGGTATGACCGCGCGCCACGTGCGCCCGGACCAGCTCGCGCATCTCCGGATAGATCCGCGACTCGATGCGCTGGGCAAACAGCCGCTCGCCGATCTCCTCCAAGTCGACGAGCTGGCGTCCGCGCAACGCCGAGGAGGCCGTGTTGATGAGCTGTTCGAACTCGATTCGTCCCAACGTGTGGTTCAGGCCCGCCTGAACCATGCCGAGCAGCTCCCCCACCCCTATGTCGCGGCGCCGCAGCCGCTCCTGGGTGAGGATGACGGCCGTGAAACCGGCCACCAGTGTGCCGTCGAGGTCGAAAAACGCACCAACCTTTGGTCCCGCGGGGCTGGCCATGATCTCGGCGACGGAGCCGGGTAACCGTAGGTCCCCCGCCGCCTTGTCCTGCTCGCGCCCGTCACCTGGTTCTTCGGCGGCGCTCATGAATTGGACACCGATCGAGACTCCGATCCAGAGACAGTGGTGAAAGAGGCAGGAATCGAGCGCGGTGCGGGATCGCCGGCGAGCGCCAGGATCTCGTCGAAGCCCTCGACCAGGCAGCGGGCGAACAACTCGTCATGTCGGACCGAGGCCCGGTCGTAGCGCACGGTGATGGTGGCCCATCCGCCCCGGGAAATCAGCACCACCATCATCGCCACTCCCGGCAAGGGGCCAATCCCGTACTGGCGCAATATCTTTGCTCCAGCGACGAAGGTGTCCCCGGGGTAGACCGGCACGTTGCTGGCCTGCACGTCCGAGCCGATCACCGAACTGCTGATCCCCTCTAACACCGCCGTGGGTAGGACACTGAGCACTGGCGCCATGGACCCGACGACGTTCATCGCGGGCTCGTCGCGGCGCTGCGTCATCTGGGCTCGGATCTTTTTCATCCGCGCCACCGGATCGGCGGTGCCCACTGGCGCTGCCAGGTTGACGCCGGTGAACCGGTTGCCGCCGGCGCCGTCCGCATCGGCCCGCAGATTGACTGGGACCGCCATGGGCAGCGTGTTGATCGGCATCCCGAGGGCCTCGTGGTAGCGCCGCAGCGCGCCACACAGGCCCGCAAGATATGCGTCGTTGATCGAGCCGCCACCGGCCTTTGCGGCCTTGTGTAGCTCGGAGAGCCGAATGTCGATCGCCTCGGTGCGCGTGGTCAGGCTACGCCGGCGCAACAGCGGTGAGGGCTCAGCCGCGCGGTTCATCACCCGCACGCTCGACAGCGCATAGCCGACAATCCCCGAGACGGTGGCGGCCGAATCCAGCACCGCGCGTCCGGCCACCGAGACCGCCCCGGCTATCGCTCCCGCCACGCCGCCAACGAGGGCGATGGGCAGGTGGCCGATGCCCTCGCGCATCAAGTCATTGGGTGACAAGTCCTGGGGAATCGGTAGCGGCGGTGTGGGTCTGGGCGCCGGATCCCGTTCCAGGTCATAGATCTGGGCGAACATCTCCACACCGCCGACGCCGTCAGTGACCGCATGGCTGACATGCAGCAGAGTCGCAGCCTTGCCGTCGGCCAAACCCTCGACCAGGGTGGCCGTCCATAGCGGGCGCGAGATATCCAGTGGCGATTGCAGGATCACCTCGGCCAAATCGAAGACGTCGCGTAGCGTGCCGGGCTCAGACACACGCACCCGGCGCACATGGAAGTCCAGGTTGAAGTCCGGATCCACCACCCAGCGCGGCGCCGCGGTCGGCAGCGTGGGAACAACCACCTTCTGCCGCAGCCGCAACACGCGTCGCGAGGCATTCTCAAACCGGGTCCGGAACCGCTCCCAGTCCGGCGTGGTATCGAGAAGCTCTAGGGCCATGATCCCCGAACGCGTCCGCGGATTCGCCTCGCCCCGATGCATCAAATAATCGACGGGCCCCAGCTCATCGGACAACCCAACCGCCTCAGCCATGATCACGACCCGCTCGGCCAACTCGACGCGCCATCCTCGTCACCGCCAATCAAGCCTCCTGCTCAGTCCCCGCCAACCAAAGTGCCAACACAACGCTAGTCCGGTTGACGCGGCGGTGAAAGTGAGGATCCGCTCAGCACGACATGCGCCGCGGACAAGCCCGCAAGACGACGTGGCTGGCAATCGAGTCGGTAACTCGGCGGTTCTCGCGTTCTGGCCGGCGCCTGCCGATTCAGCTGGCCGAATTCGCTGAGAACGCCAACGAACCCAGTACCGAGCTGGTCCAACGCCCGTAGACGACCCCCAGGAAGTCGGAGACCGCACTGGCGGCCAGCCGGGAGCGGACGGTTGGGGTGATGTCGAACGCGTGATGTGCGTTGGCGAGCTCGGCATAGGCCACGGTGTCGGCTCCGGCGCCCCGCAACGCTGCGCAGAACGCCCGCGCCTGCCCGCTTGGGACAAGCTCATCGCGCTCACCGTGCAGCACGAAGAAGGGCGGCGCCTCCCGGTGCACGTAAGAAATCGGGGAAGCAGCGGTGAACGGCTCCGGGTCGTCGGCGTAGCGGCTCTTCATCACGAAGTGCTCCAGGAACGGCAGCATCAATTCATGCATGTTGTCGAAGTCGGTGAAGTCGTAAACGCCGTAATAGGGCGCGACCGCCTGAACCGTCGTGTCGGCGTGTTCGAAGCCAGGCTGAAAAGCCGGGTCGCACGGAGTCAGCGCCGCCAGGGAGGCCAGGTGCGCACCGGCTGAGCCGCCGGTCAGGGCGATGAAATCGGGGTTGCCGCCGTAGGCGGCGATGTTCTCCCGGACCCAGGCAATCGCCCTCTTGACGTCCACCACGTGTGCGGGGAACTTGCAGCGCGGACTCTTGCTGTAGTTGATGGAGACGCAAATCCAGCCCAGCTCCACCATTCGGCTCATCAGCGTGTAGGCCTGCGGACGCTTCCCGTTGACGCTCCACGCTCCCCCAGGCACCTGGATCAGCACCGGGGCCCGGCCTCCCGGCGCCAAGTCGGGGCGGCGCCAGACATCGAGCAGATGTTCACGACCACCCGGCCCGTAGGAGATGTCGGAGGTCTGCGCCGCGTAGCGGCGGCGGGGTCCCGACGGCAGCAGGCCGCCGCGCGTCGCACACGCCGAGCCATCACCGGAGGGGTGTGACACCAGGTCACGGAATTCCGATCCGAAGGACTCCTCGAGTGCCGCGGTGAGGGTCAGATCGGCCCGCTGGGCCGCCCACGCGGTGCCGTACCGGCCGATGGCCGGCGGAGAGACACGGGACAACGCGTGCCCGGTCAGCACGTGCGGCGGAAATTCCGCGGACACCCAACCGGCTACCCAGCCGAGGGCAAACGGAGAACCCCGAAGCAACAGAGCTCCGGAACGGGCAGCGTCGCGCGCGTCGGCCGCAAGCTGCGCTCCTTGGCGCAACGCTTCGGCACCTGCCCGCGAGCACCGCGAAGTCACACTGGCCATGCACATAACAAAGCCCACCCCTCGACGTCAGGCACACGCGTCGTTGCGGTAAACGGCCGATTACTAGCCGGTGTTGTACGTGTGTCGAGGCTCACACAATAACCGATTTCTGGCCCAGGCGAAGAATTTTGGGGCGCGTCGCGTCACCCAATCTGATCTTGAATCCGGCTTGGATAGACTGACCTGCGCATTGCCTCCGTAGCTCAGGTGGATAGAGCAAGGGCCTTCTAATCCCTAGGTCGCACGTTCGAGTCGTGCCGGGGGCACCAACCAAGGTGTGTGACGTCGGCTGATGCTCGACGTTTTACCTTCGGTCGATGCCTGACGGTGGCTTCGGGCCAGTGCCCTCGCGGCCGGCGATTGGGCGGGGCAACGGACCCCCGGCCGCCACCTGCGCCTCCTGGCGTCTCCGTGCAACACCGGACGCGTGAGCGCGATCGGTGGCCAGACCTGGTTTCCGCAGCGTTTCGCGGATGAGCGTCGCACAATTTGGGCGCTCCGTTTCGGCCGCGATGTGCCAGCATCAAAACGTGAACGCACGCCAATTCACTCGTTTGCTGGGTGTCGGGCTCGCGACAATCTGCGCGGCCCTGCTGAGTGCCCCCCTGATCATTGCCTCCGCGTCGGCCGCCGCCTGCCCCGATGCCGAAGTGACGTTCGCCCGCGGGACCGCCGAGCCACCCGGCGTCGGTGGGGTCGGACAGGCATTCATCGATTCCCTACGCTCCCAGCTTGGCGGCCGGTCCCTCGGGGTGTATGCCGTCAACTACCCCGCCACCGAAGATTGGCCCCCGTCCGCATCCGCGGGCGCCACCGATGCCAGCACTCACGTTGAGTCCATGGCGGCCAGCTGCCCCAATACCAAGCTGGTGCTCGGCGGATATTCCCAAGGCGCGATGGTGATAGACCTGATCACGATCGCGCGAGCCCCCGTTGCCGGCTTCATCCCCCAAACGCTAT
The DNA here is from genome assembly GCF_002355775.1 of Mycobacterium ulcerans subsp. shinshuense. Classification (NCBI taxonomy): domain Bacteria; kingdom Bacillati; phylum Actinomycetota; class Actinomycetes; order Mycobacteriales; family Mycobacteriaceae; genus Mycobacterium; species Mycobacterium ulcerans. Next base: position 4,163,481 of record NZ_AP017624.1, read on the forward strand.
CGGCGGAGGTGGCTGATCACGTCGCCGCGGTCGCCGTCTTCGGGAATCCGACCGACAGATATTATTGGCGGGCCAATAAGCGAGATCAGCCCCTGGTATGGCCATAAAGCGATTGACTTGTGTGCGCCCAACGATCCGATTTGCACCCCCGGCGCCCTTGCGCTGCCTTCTCACGATGAGATGTTCTCCGCGGCACACCTGTCGTATGCGCAGTCCGGGATGCCCAGTCAGGCAGCGACTTTCGTGGTGAGCCAGCTCTAGCGCGCGAGTCGGGGGATCACTTGCCGGTGGGATCGGCACACCCGGCTAGATCATGGTGGCCACAGCGAACTCGGCGCCGACGCCGGCCAGGCGTGGCCGTGGAGCACACCGGAAAGCCAACGAGTACTCGGCTAACAATGCCGATTAAAGCAGCCGATCTCCGGCCCTCGAGGCAAAGTCAACTCTTCGGCGCAACCCGTCACCAAAAACGCGTACAAACTGATGAATACCGCTCCGAGCAGCCATTTAAGCAGCATTCGCAGGTTGCCTGTCGCCATCTTGACCTCATTGTTCAGCAATCCATTATCAGTGTCTTGTTCTGGGCTTTCGCACTTACAGCAAACGACAGATGCTACCGCCACCGCCCGGCACTTGGACCCGGTCAGCGTATACCAAGAGGAATGAAATAGGGCGGAATCCGACTTTTCTAATAACGGCCGCAACCAATGCATATCGGCGCGCCCGGATCGGCCCGAATTTAATGACGCGATCTAGAATTCAGCTCCAAAATAAAAACGCGATTGCCAATTGCCGGCGAAGCCAACGCCGGCGCCCACGAGCGCGGGGTGAGCGCGTCCGGCCCGGTCGGGTCGATGACTACCGCACGTTCGAGTTGTGTCGAGGGTCGTCGACCGCTCGGTGCGATCACGGCGCGCCGGGCGGGAGGAAGGGCAAGGCCGGCGCGCAACCGTGCCGAGCCAGGGCGAGCAGTGCATCGACGTCAAGGTGACGTTCGACCAGATCGCCGAGCAGGTCCAGGCGGCGCTCGCGTGCCGCCGAGAACGAAGTGCCCGACCCAGTGAGCCCGAGCGTCTCGCGCAGGAAGGCCTCGCGCAGGGCATCCCCTTCGAGCGAACCGTGCCACATCGTCCCGAATACTTGTCCGTCACGCGCGCCGCCGAGGAACTGCTGAGCGGCGTCACCGGCGGTAATCCTGCCGTGATGTATCTCATAGCCCGAAGCGGTCACTCCGAGTCCCTGCCCGCGCGGCAAGCGCAGCACCTTCTCGGCGCCGAACGTGGTCTCCACGTCGAGCAAGCCCAAACCGTCGGCCTCGGCTACCGGCCCTTCCACACCGTCTGGGTCGCGAATCACCCGCCCCAGCATCTGGAACCCGCCGCAGATGCCGAGCAGCGGCTTGCCCGCCGCCACATGCGCCATCAGCGCACGGTCCAGGCCCCTCGCTCGTAGCCACGCCAGATCGGCGATCGTTGCACGGGTACCCGGGACCACGATCAGGTCGGCATCGCCCAGCCCTCGGGGGTCGGAAGCAAACACGACATCCAGGTCGGGTTCCAGACCCAGTGCGTCGACATCGGTGAAGTTGCTGATCCGTGGGAGGCGCACGACGGCCACCCGATGGGCCCCCGCGCTCGCCGCGCGCCGGCCGGTCAGGTCGAGGGCGTCCTCTGAGTCCAGCCAGAGGTCAGCGTGCCACGGCAGCGTGCCGAACACCTGTCTGCCCGTGACCCGCTCGAGGTCACGCAGACCTGGTGCCAGCAAGTCGAGGTCGCCACGGAACTTGTTGACGACAAACCCCGCGACCAGCGCCTGGTCCTCGGCAGACAGCAGCGCGATGGTTCCGAAGAATGCCGCGAACACCCCTCCGCGGTCGATGTCGCCGACGACGATGGTCGGCAGTTCCGCGTGACGGGCAAGCCCCATGTTGACGTAGTCGCCCGCACGGAGGTTGATTTCGGCTGGGCTGCCGGCACCTTCGGCGACGACGACGTCGTAGCGGGCCGCCAGGTCGTCGAAGGCTCGGTGCGCCGTATCGGCGAGAACCTGCCGGCCCTCGAACCAGTTGGACGACGCCAGTTCGCCCCAGGATCTGCCCATCAACACCACGTGGCTGCGGTGGTCACTCCCCGGCTTGAGCAAGACCGGATTCATGGCCGCATCAGGTGTCGCGTTGGCCGCGAGCGCCTGCACCCATTGCGCGCGACCGATCTCCACACCCGCGCCACCCGGGCCTTGGCAGACCATCGAGTTGTTGGACATGTTCTGGGCCTTGAAGGGCGCCACCCTGACGCCGCGTCGGGCGAACGCACGACAAAGACCGGCGGTTAGGGTGCTCTTACCGGCGTCGCTGGTCGTACCGGCCACCAGCAAACCCGGCATCAGCCGTGCCTCGGTAGGTAGAGATCTATTGCCCAGCCCGCCTTCGCCTCGTGTTCGGGAAATCGTGGATCATCGACATTCGAAATCTGTTGCGATGCTGCTCCTTTAGGCGCTGACCGACACGGTGTCCGTATCCACACTAGAGCCTCGGCGGCGCCGCCATCAGGCGCCGGAGGGGATCTGGGGCCGGACCGGCTGGGCGTCCACCTTCCCGGGTCGGCGCCGGGAGCGCGGCGATGCCGGCAACAATCGCCATGACGATAGCCTGGTTGGTCGAAATAGATTGCGATCGTTGATCTTTGGTCGGCAGCCCGGCCACCGGTAACCATCCGGGGCGGCTCGTGGAGGTGCAGCGCCGGAGGTCGGCAACCCAGCCAGTGCCGAGTAAGACCGGCGCGGCAAATGGACTCGAGGGCTACCTCACCCAGCATCGACGCGAGACCAGCCACCGGAAGCCAGGGGCCATCCGAAGTGAATCCGTCAACGATCAGCCGACTCTGAACTCACGCGTCAGCACCAATTGGATGCCGCAGATCACCCGGCCAACCCAAGCCGACTTCGCCGATCGGCCGCGTCGGTAAGTGGCAATTATAGACATTCCCGAAGCCGGCGTTTCGGTGCTAGTTTTTGACCGGAACCTATCGGACAAGATTTTCGTTGGGAAGGTCGTGCACTTATGTATGCTGGGTCGCCGCGGCCCATCCGCAAGCTTTAACCAATGCTCGGAATCGGGCTGCATTCGTTCAACATTCCTGACGGAGTCAAAATGATGCTCAAGCTCAGTCGCCTTGGCGCTGCGATATTGGGTGGTGTCGCGGCGTTGATGTTCAGGGCTCCGGCGTTGTTGATTAGCAGGCTTGTGAGCTGGGGAATTGTGGATTGAGGAGGTCTAGGCGGCGGTTGGCGGTCAAAGCTGTGATCCGGCAGGCTTCGGCGATGTTGTCGGCGCCGTTGAGGCGGTGCAGATTGATCGCGGTGTTGCGTAGCGTTGCTAGGACCTGTGCGCCGTTTCCGGTATGTGCCCTTTGACGGTCTTCGTCGAAGGTGACGTCGCGTATCCAGTGCAGGCTGTTCTCGATTCCCCAGTGTTGACGCATCCAGGTCATGATCGCGGTAGGGCGGGCGTGCTCGAACGGCAGGCTGCAGATGGCATAGACCACCTCCACGCTGCGCTGGTCGGTGGCGGTGATCAAGCGTTCACGAGTGATCCGGATGATTTGTTTTGCGTAGGGGAAGCCGATTCCTCGTGCAGCGGTGATGATTTGCAGGGTGCGGGTCTCGACACGGCCGTGGCCGCGGGAGTCGTCGGTAGCGGCTGCGGGCACCTCGGCCCAGGGCAGCGCGGTGATACGCGCAAGTATTTTGGCTTGGTTGGACTTGACGATCATCAGGTAGTGCGACTTCAAGGTGGCGCAGATCAACTTCGCGGTGACGACCTGGGTATGCATCGCATCCACGGTGACCAGCCACCGCAAGCTACCCGGCAGCAGCGTGAGCAGGGCACGTACGCAGGGAATTTCATTGCTTTTCTCGGCGACAGCGAGTTGACCGAGCACCAATCGGGCACGGTGGGCGAACACCGACACGAGATGCGTGGCTGTCGCTTTGGCGCGTAAAGCACCACGCAGCATCTTGCCGTCCAACGCGATCGGCACCAATCCACTGGGGTCGCTGCTGGCCACGTGTGCAGTGAAGTAACTGCCCATCCTGGCGTTGAGGTCGGCGGGGTCTAGCCGAGACAAAACAGCGCGGAAGGTCTTCTCACTGGGCCGCCGGAACCGGACCCCTAATTGGGCCAACACATCATCGGGAGCGGTGGCCGCCCATGTGGCAAAACCAGCATAGCCGCGCATCCCCGCGGCAGTGGCCAGAACCGCGATCGCCAACAAAGCCATCAGCGAATACCTCCGACCGCGTGGGTCCCTCGGGTCTGGCACCGAGGCCAACACATCGAGAAACTCCGATCCGATGAGCCCGCTGCGCTCACCAGGACTCCAGCGGTCGAACACCTCTGGAACCGACGACACAGGCAATACTGAAACGGTAGGCACGGGCAACTCCAGACCAACGACGAACAGTAACCAACTCGATCGTTCTCCAGATAGCCCGTGCCTACACTCCGGCCCCAATAGCGCGGCACCAAAGATCATCAACCCAGCTCACAAGCCTGCTAATCAACAACGCCGGAGCCCTGCGTTGATGTTTTCTACCGCGGTCGCCACCGCTGATCCGCCCGACCCACACCAGCCGGACATGACCAAGGGCTACTGCCCTGGCGGTCGATGGGGTTGGGGCGAATTGGCCGTGTGTGACGGCGAGAAATACCCGGACGGGTCGTTCTGGCACCAGTGGATGAGGACCTACATGACCGGCCCGCAGTTCTACTACGACTGCGTCGGTGGCGACGAACCACTCCCCGGCCCGCCGCCCCCCGGTGGCTGCGACGGAGCTATTCCACCCGCGGATGCTCCGCCGCCCGCGGATGCTCCCCCACCCGCAAACTGATCGCGACGACCAGCCAGTTCACCTTGCTTTCTGCAAGGTGAACTGGTTGACGTCGATGTAGCCCTCCTGGAACAGCTTGGAGCAGCCGGTGAGGTACCTCATATAGCGCTCATAGACCTCGTCGGACTGAATCTTGATGGCCTCGTCCTTACGAACGTCCAAGGCCTCAGCCCACAGGTCGAGGGTTTTCGCATAATGCAGCTGCAACGAGTGGCGCCGAGTCAGGGTGAAACCGGGCTTGACCGACTGCTCCTCCACCATCTCGATGGTGGGCGGATGGCCGCCGGGGAAGATCTCGGTTTGGATGAACTTGAGGAAGCGGGCCAGCCACAGGGTGAGCGGCAGACCGTTCTCGACCATCTGCGGCATCGTCAGCCCCGTGATCGTGTGCAGCAGCATCACCCCGTCGCTGGGCAAGATGTTGTGGGCCAGGGTGAAGAAGTCGTCGTAGCGGTCGTGACCGAAGTGCTCGAACGCGCCGATCGAGACGATGCGGTCGACGGGCTCATCGAACTGCTCCCAGCCCTCCAGCAGCACCCGCCGGGTGCGTGCGGTGTCCAGCTGGTCGAACGATTTCTGCACGTGGGCGGCCTGGTTCTTGGACAGGGTCAGGCCGACGACGTTGACGTCGTATTTCTCGATCGCGCGGCGCATGGTGGCGCCCCAGCCGCAGCCGATATCGAGCAGTGTCATGCCGGGCTCCAAGCCCAGCTTGCCCAGCGCCAGGTCGATCTTGGCGATCTGCGCCTCTTCCAGCGTCATGTCATCGCGCTCGAAGTAGGCGCAGCTGTAGGTCTGGGTGGGATCCAGAAAAAGCCGGAAGAAATCGTCGGATAGGTCGTAATGCGCCTGTACGTCATCGAAACGCGGCGCTAGATGTTTGGCCATGAAACTGGAGCCCTTTCGGCCCGAAGACTGCCATTGTGTGCTGATGCGAAGCGCGACAATGCGCTCCTCAAGCCATGCTGGACACGAGCAATCCGCGACGGCGCGATACCACTACATGGCTTTGTCAGGAACCCACGTTACGGGCTCGTGAATCGGCAAGCCAAAAGCCCAGGCCATGGGGCTGGGCGGGTGTCGCAACGATGTTGGCGTGCGGTTTCGCGCCGGTACCAGGCTCCGGCTGCCGCCAGTGCGATCAACAGGGCACCGGAGGACAGAAGTGAGAAGAAAATCACCGGCCGCCGCCCGAGTGGATTGGCCCTACAGGTCCAACAGCGCGGTCTCCGGCGCCTCGATCAGACCGCGCAATTCACAGATGAACCGGGCGAGTTGGGCGCCATCGGCGACGCGGTGGTCGAACACGCAGGTCAATGACATCGTCGGCCGCACAACAACCTCGTCACCGCGGACCACCGGCCGCGGCTTGATTGACCCCACGCCCAGGATGGCGGCTTCGGGATGGTTGATCACCGGCACTCCGTCATCGACGCCCAGCGCCCCGTAGTTCGACACGGTGAACGTCGAAACGCGCAGCTGCCCGGGTGCAAGGGTGCCTTCGCGCGCACCGGTGATCAGCTCTGCCGCGCGGCAAACCAATTCACGCGTGGTCATGCGATGGGCATCGGCGATCACCGGCACCAACAGTCCGCGCTCGGTAGCTACACCGAAACCCAAGTGCACTCCCGGGTGCAGATGAACCTGCGGTCCTCCTGGCGAATCGACCCATGTCGAGTTGAGTATCTCGTTGTTCTTCAGAGCGATAACCAACATTCGCAGCGCCAGCGCGAACGGCGTCGCCGGCGTCACCGCCGCCCGGAACTGTTCGCTGAGCCTGAGCAGTTCGGTGCAGTCAACCTCGACGCTAGCTTTCGCAGCCGGGATTTCTTGGTGGGACAGGCTCATTTTCTCCGCCATGTGTGCCTGCACACCACGGACTTCCCGAACCCGCGCTGACGCTCCGGCGCCCTTCGCGGCGGCCAGTACATCGGCCCGGGTGATCACCGTGCTACCCCGCTGCAGCGAAGCGAGGTCAACCATGAGTTCCTTGGCCAGCTTGCGCACCGGCGGGGCCGCGCGCGGCCGGCCTGGGCGCCTGCTGGTGTCGATGGCCGCGTCGGCGCCGTAGCCCACCAGCGTCGGGACCGCGATCTCACCGTTCGTCGGGGCCGACAACTCCGGTGCCGTGTCGATGCGCACAAGTGCTGCGCCCACTTTGATGACATCGCCTTCGGCGCCACCGAGTTCAACGATGCGACCGGCGTAGGGGCTCGGGATCTCGACTTCGGCCTTGGCGGTCTCCACCGAACACAACACCTGATTGAGCTCGACATCATCACCAACCGCGACGGCCCAGCTCGTCACGGTGACTTCCTCGAGGCCCTCACCAAGGTCGGGCACCTGGAAGCACTTCAGTCGGTCGCCGGTGCTCATGGCTGCCCCAGCACCCGTTCGACACAATCCAGCAGCCGGTCGGGCCCGGGCAGCCACAGCCGCTCCAATCGTGCCGGCGGATACGGAGTGTCAAATCCGCAGGCGCGCAATACCGGAGCCTCCAGTTCGTAGAACAACTCCTCCTGTATCCGGGCGGCCAGCCCGGCGCCGTAGCCCAGGCTGCGCGGCCCCTCGTGCAGCACCACACACCGTCCGGTCCGGCGGATCGAGGCGGCGATGGTTTCGAAGTCCAAGGGGATCAGCGACCTGAGGTCGATGACTTCTAGACTCCAACCCTGTTGGTGCGCAGCGTCTTCAGCGGCCGACAGTGCGGTCGAGACCAGGTTTCCGAAGGTGATGACGGTCACGTCGGCCCCGGCCCGGCGAATCATCGCTTGACCGATCGCAGGTTCCGGCCGGCTGGTGTCGACGGGTCCGCGAACCTGGTACCGGCGCTTGGGCTCCAGATACATGACGGGATCTGGGCAGGCGATGGCGTGGCGCAACAGCCAGTAGGCATCGCCGGGGGTTGAGGGAACCACCACCTTCAAGCCCGCCGTGTGCGCCCAGTAGGACTCGGTGGAGTCCGAATGATGTTCCGCGGCGCCGATGCCGCCGAACGACGGGATCCGAACGGTTACCGCCATATTGACCTCGCCGCGGGTGCGGGTCCGGTACTTGGCCAGGTGACTGACCACTTGATCGAATGCCGGGTAGGAAAAGCCGTCGAACTGGATCTCGGGCACCGGCACGAAGCCACGCAGCGCCAGCCCCACCGCGATGCCGATCAAAGCCGACTCGGCTAACGGGGTGTCAAAGCATCTGTGCTCACCAAAGGTTTCGGCCAATCCCTCAGTCACCCGGAAGACGCCGCCCGCAATCCCAACATCCTCGCCGAAGACCAGCACGCGATCGTCAGCCGCCATCACGTCATGCAAGGCCTGGTTGAGCGCTTGCACCATGGTCAATGACTGCATGGTGCCCACCACCGGCGCGGCCGGAGCCGGGCCGGGACGGGCTGGCGGATCGGCGATCGGTGTCATGAACGGCTCCTCAGTCGATCCGGTCCAGTTCGGCCCGCAGCTGTTGACGTTGCGTTTACAGCCCGGGGGTGATCTCGGCGAATACGGTGGTGAACACGTCGTCGACGTCGAAGTCGGACGCGCCGAATACCGCTTCACGCAGTTCGGCGCGCAGCCGACCGGACCGTGCGGCAACGCGTTCTTCCAGACGCTGCGACCACAGCCCCTGGCCCTGCAAGTAGGAGCGGTAACGCGAGATCGGATCCAGCGCCAGCCAGTGATCCACCTCCTCCTGGCTTCGATATCGGCCCGGATCATCGGCCGTCGTGTGAGCGCCGACTCGGTAGGTCACCGCCTCGATCAGGGTTGGCCCGTCGCCGCGTCTGGCCCGGGCAGCGGCCTCGGCCGTCACGGCATAGCAGGCCAACACGTCATTGCCGTCCACTCGAATGCCTGGCATCCCATATCCAATTGCCTTGTGCGCAATCGAGGGTGCGGCCGTCTGCTTGGACACCGGAACTGAGATCGCCCACTGGTTGTTCTGCACGTAGAACACGCACCCGGCATCGAACACGGCCGCGAAGTTCAGCGCCTCGTGTACGTCTCCCTCACTGGTGGCGCCGTCGCCCAAAAACGCGACCGTCACCGAGTCCTCGCCCAAGCGCTGTGCGGCCATTGCCGCGCCGACGGCGTGTAGGGCCTGGGTACTTATCGGAACCGAGATCGGGGCACAGCATTTCTTGGTGAACTCCAGCCCGCCATGCCAGGTTCCGCGCCACGCCGCTCCGACGTGCCCCGGCGGAATGCCGCGCACCAGATAGGCGCCCAATTCGCGATATTGCGGGAACAACCAGTCCGTCTTGCGCAGACACGCTGTCGCGCCGACCTGCGCGGCCTCTTGACCACGGCAGGACGCGAACAGCGCCAATTCCCCCTGCCGCTTCAGATTGATGAACTCGGCGTCGAGCTCCCGGGTCAGGGCTCCGGCGTTGTTGATTAGCAGGCTTGTGAGCTGGGTTGATGATCTTTGGTGCCGCGCTATTGGGGCCGGAGTGTAGGCACGGGCTATCTGGAGAACGATCGAGTTGGTTACTGTTCGTCGTTGGTCTGGAGTTGCCCGTGCCTACCGTTTCAGTATTGCCTGTGTCGTCGGTTCCAGAGGTGTTCGACCGCTGGAGTCCTGGTGGGCGCAGCGAGCTCATCGGATCGGAGTTTCTCGATGTGTTGGCCTCGGTGCCAGACCCGAGGGGCCCACGCGGTCGGAGGTATTCGCTGATGGCTTTGTTGGCGATCGCGGTTCTGGCCACTGCCGCGGGGATGCGCGGCTATGCTGATTTTGCCACATGGGCGGCCACCGCTCCCGATGATGTGTTGGCCCAATTAGGGGTCCGGTTCCGGCGGCCCAGTGAGAATACCTTCCGCGCTGTTTTGTCTCGGCTAGACCCCGCCGACCTCAACGCCAGGATGGGCAGTTACTTCACTGCACACGTGGCCAGCAGCGACCCCAGCGGATTGGTGCCGATCGCGTTGGACGGCAAGATGCTGCGTGGTGCTTTACGCGCCAAAGCGACAGCCACGCATCTCGTGTCGGTGTTCGCCCACCGTGCCCGATTGGTGCTCGGTCAACTCGCTGTCGCCGAGAAAAGCAATGAAATTCCCTGTGTACGTGCCCTGCTCACGCTGCTGCCGGGTAGCTTGCGGTGGCTGGTCACCGTGGATGCGATGCATACCCAGGTCGTCACCGCGAAGTTGATCTGCGCCACCTTGAAGTCGCACTACCTGATGATCGTCAAGTCCAACCAAGCCAAAATACTTGCGCGTATCACCGCGCTGCCCTGGGCCGAGGTGCCCGCAGCCGCTACCGACGACTCCCGCGGCCACGGCCGTGTCGAGACCCGCACCCTGCAAATCATCACCGCTGCACGAGGAATCGGCTTCCCCTACGCAAAACAAATCATCCGGATCACTCGTGAACGCTTGATCACCGCCACCGACCAGCGCAGCGTGGAGGTGGTCTATGCCATCTGCAGCCTGCCGTTCGAGCACGCCCGCCCTACCGCGATCATGACCTGGATGCGTCAACACTGGGGAATCGAGAACAGCCTGCACTGGATACGCGACGTCACCTTCGACGAAGACCGTCAAAGGGCACATACCGGAAACGGCGCACAGGTCCTAGCAACGCTACGCAACACCGCGATCAATCTGCACCGCCTCAACGGCGCCGACAACATCGCCGAAGCCTGCCGGATCACCGCTTTGACCGCCAACCGCCGCCTAGACCTCCTCAATCCACAATTCCCCAGCTCACAAGCCTGCTAATCAACAACGCCGGAGCCCTGGCTCCCGGGTGACCACCATCATCTCGTAGAGTCAGCACAGCGTCTCTTCGGGAAGATCACGGCTGTAGCGGTGTTCGTCGGTGGGCTCGCCATCGGCGTTGACCAGCTGAACCGGCTCCAGGCCGACAGTCATCGGGATCCGAGGTCGATCTGCCATGCCACCTCCTCAGCTCGAAGCCAAGGTCACGCCGTCAGACGATGCCGTCCTGCCGATCGTCGATCACCGACCAACCGCGTTGCATCCTTTGCCAGCGTCAGCGGCGCGGCACCCACAGCAAAACCCGAGCGGGAACCGCCGCGAGCCCAGAGCACATCGCCAGAGCCCCGATAGGCTCTGCTCGCCGCGACACCGACGCGCCATCCATTATGCCCTCGAACACGAAGACGCCGCGGCGATTGCGAGATCCGCGCAGCCGTGTCGCCCCAGCGGCGATCGCCGAGTATCACTGGGCGGGCCGCCGCACCGTCGAACGCGATTGGGGTGAAATCAGCAACCGTCACGCGGGGACGGATTCCCCGGCCCGCCGCAGCAGCATTTCCGCGTGCCTGAGCACCGGGGAGTCGACCATCTGCCCTTCGAACGCGAACACGCCCCGCTCGGTGCGTGCTGCGACGAGCACACGCCGCGCCCAGGCCAGCTTCTCTTCGTCGGGGCGATACGCCTTGCGCACCACCTCGACCTGGCTGGGGTGGATGCACACCGTAACGTCGAAACCCACCGTTGCCGCATCGATCGCCTCGGCGTGCAGACCGTCGACATCGCCGATGTCCAGATGCACCGCGTCCAGCGCCAGCCGGCCAAACGCTGACGCCGCGAGCAGAATCGTCGAGCGCACGTGACGCGCCACATCGCGATAGGTGCCATCGCCGCGCCGGCCGGAGCTGCCGCCCAGGGTTGCGATCAGATCCTCGGCGCCCCACATCATGCCAACGGTGTTGTCGGCGGCCGCGATCTCCGCGGCGAAAAGCGCACCGCGCGCGGTCTCCACCAGCGCAATGACGTCGCGGGGCGCAAGTAGCGCCAACTGTGCGACCGACTCCGCCTTGGGCAGCATCACCGTCGTATAGGCAGTACCCGCCAAGGCCGCCAAGTCGCGGGCTTGTTCATCGGTATCGCCCGCGTTGATGCGCACGATGGTTCGCTCCGGATCCAGCGGGGTGTCCAGCAGCGCCTGGCGCGCGGCAGGTTTCTGCGCTTCGGCCACACCGTCCTCGAGGTCGAGGATCACCACGTCGGCGGCGGCTGCTGCCTTCGCGAAGCGTTCCGGGCGGTCCGCCGGGCAGAACAACCAGGCCGGACCAGCGGTACGCAGCTTCATTTCGCCTCCTCACTGGGCCTCTTCTGCACGAGCGTGGTCCGCACCGCCCGAGCAACGACATCGCCGTGCTGGTTGCGGCCGGTGTGTTCGAGGGTGACGATGCCTTCTCCGGGCCGGCTTTTCGACTCACGCTTGCCGGCACAGACCGTCTCGGCGTACAGGGTGTCGCCATGAAAGACCGGCTTGGGGAAAGACACCTCAGAGAAGCCGAGATTGGCCACAATGGTGCCCAGCGTCAGCTGGGCGACCGACAACCCCACCAGCGTTGACAGAGTGAACATCGAGTTCACCAGCCGCTCACCCCGGAAACCCGGCTGCTCGGCGGCCCAGGCCGCGTCCAGATGCAGCGACTGGGTGTTCATCGTCAGCGTGGTGAACAAGACGTTGTCCGCCTCGGTGACCGTACGGCCGGGCCGGTGCAGATATGTCGTACCGATCTCGAACTCTTCAAACCACAAGCCGCGCTGCACCACCGACTTGCCGGCGGGCTCTCGTTCGCTCACGACAGGCCCAGTGAACGGGCGATGAGCATCAACTGCACCTCGGTGGTGCCCTCGCCGATCTCAAGGATCTTGCTGTCGCGATAGTGACGGGCCACCGGGTACTCGTTCATGAAGCCGTAGCCGCCGTGGACCTGGGTCGCGTCGCGGGCATTGTCCATCGCAGCCTCCGAGGAGATCATCTTGGCGATCGCCGCCTCCTTCTTGAAGGGCTTGCCCGCCAACATCTTTGCGGCAGCCTCGTAGTACGCGGTGCGGGCCACGTGTGCCCGTGCTTCCATGCGCGCGATCTTGAAGCGGATCGCCTGATAGGAACCGATCGGCTGGCCGAAGGACTGACGCTCCTTGGCATACTTGACGCTTTCGTCGACACAGCCCTGAGCGACACCTGTCGCCAACGCGGCGATCGCGATTCGGCCCTCGTCGAGGATGGATAGGAAATTCGCGTAGCCCTTGCCACGGATTCCAAGCAGATTCTCTTCCGGCACGCGCGCGTCATCGAAGCTCAGCGGGTGGGTGTCCGACGCGTTCCAGCCGACCTTGTTGTAGACCGGTTCCACGATGAATCCCGGCGTGCCGCTGGGCACGATGATCGTCGAGATCTCCTTCTTGCCATCGGCGATGCTCCCCGTGACGGCGGTGATGGTGACCAATGAGGTGGTGTCGGTGCCTGAGTTGGTGATGAACTGCTTACTGCCGTTGACGACCCATTCGCCGCCGTCGAGGCGTGCGGTGGTGCGGGTGCTGCCGGCGTCCGAGCCCGCGCCAGGTTCGGTGAGCCCGAAACCGGCCAGCGCACGCCCGGCCAGCAGATCCGGCAACCACTTGCTCTTCTGTTCCTCGTTGCCGAACCGGTAGATCGGCATGGCGCCCAGACCCACACCCGCTTCCAGGGTGATCGCCACCGACTGGTCAACCTTGCCGAGCTCCTCGAGCGCCAGGGCTAGCGCGAAGTAGTCCCCGCCCATTCCCCCGTATTCTTCGGGGAACGGCAGGCCGAACAACCCCATCTCGCCCATCTTGGCCACGACTTCGTAGGGAAAGCTATGTTCCTCATCGTGTTTGGCCGATACCGGCGCAACCACCGACCGCGCGAAGTCGGCCACCGTGTCGCGCAGATCCTGATATTCCTTGGGTAATGTTCCTGCGGAGATCGCTGTCGTCATGATCTTTCAATCCTTGCTCTCGGCTGAATCCTTGCTCTGGGCTTGTTCGGTGTCGGGGATCAACCGAGCCAACACCTGCTCGACCTTGACCTGATCGCCGACGGCCACAAGCACCTCCACTCGGCCTGAAATCGGCGCGACCAGTGGGTGTTCCATCTTCATTGCCTCGATGATCACCACCACGTCGCCCTCGGACACCGCGGTGCCGGACTCGGCCTGCACCGCGATCACATTGCCGGGCATCGGGCTGACGACTTCGGCGGGGCGCTCCCCCGCCGCACGGTGGATCTTATGCTCCTCGGCCTCGCGAATGTGCCAGGTCCCGCGTACGTCGGCGATCCACAGGTGCCGCTCCGCCTCCGCCCATCGGTAGTCGCGACGCAGGCCATCCACCGTCACGCTCATCACACCGGGCGCGAGCTGCACACTCGCTAAAAGCATCTCGCCATCGCCGACCTGGACGTGGGCCCCCTCCGGCAGACCGAACACCGATACCGTCTCGGTCCGCAACGGGGTCTGCATCGCGGTGCGCACCGGTGCCGTTACCCCACCGACACGCCACCCACTGGGCGCGGCCCACAGACTGCCGGCGGCGCGGCGCGATAGCGCTTGTTGGACATACAGGCCGGCAGCGGCGAACACATCATCGGGTGCCGCCAACGGCACGAAATCGGCCAGGCGTTCGTCCAGCAACGCGGTGTCGAGGTCTCCCGCCCGCACCCGCTCGTCAGCCAGCAGAAAACGCAGGAACTCAACATTGGTCTGCACACCCAGGATCGCGGTGTGGGCCAGCGCCCGGTCGAGCCGCTCCAACGCCTGCTCACGGTTGGCTCCGTGCGCTATCACCTTGGAGAGCATCGGGTCGTAGTCGCTGCCCACCACGGTGTCGGCCAGCAGCGACGAGTCCACCCGGATACCTGTGCCGCTCGGTTCGGCCACCTGCAGCACCCGGTCACCGGTGGGCAGGAATCCCCGTGCGGGGTCCTCCGCGTACACCCGTGCCTCGATCGCGTGCCCATTTAGCTCGATGTCGTCTTGGGCAAACCCGAGCTTTTCACCGGCGGCCACCCGCAGCTGCCACTCGACCAGGTCTAGCCCGGTCACCGCCTCGGTGACCGGATGTTCCACCTGCAGTCGGGTGTTCATCTCCATGAAGAAGAACTCATCCGGGCGATCGCCCGACACGATGAATTCCACGGTGCCGGCTCCGACGTAGTCGACGCTGCGGGCGGTGTTACACGCCGCGGCTCCGATCCGCGCCCGGGTTGGGGCGTCCAGCAGTGGCGACGGCGCCTCCTCGATGACTTTCTGGTGGCGCCGTTGCAGGCTGCACTCGCGCTCGCCGAGGTGCACCACGTTGCCGTGCGTGTCGGCAAGCACCTGCACCTCGATGTGCCTGGGACGCAACACGAACCGCTCCAGAAACAGGGTGTCGTCACCGAACGCGGATGCCGCTTCCCGCCGCGCGCTGACCAGCGCCTCACACAGCCGCGCCGGCTCCTCCACCATGCGCATGCCCTTGCCACCGCCACCGGCCGAGGGCTTGACCAGCACCGGGTATCCGACCTCGTCGGCTGCGGCGATCAGGTCATCGTCGGTCAGTCCGGGTCGCGCGATGCCCGGCACCACCGGAACGTCGAAGGCGCTGACCGCGTTCTTGGCGGCGATCTTGTCGCCCATCACCTCGATCGCGCCCGCGGGTGGCCCCAGAAAGACCACCCCGGCGCGATCACAAGCCGCGGCGAATTCGGCGTTCTCGGAAAGAAACCCGTAGCCCGGGTGGATCGCCTGGGCCCCGGTGCGTACCGCCGCATCGATCACCTTGCCGATGTCGAGGTAACTCTCCCGCGCCGCGGCGGGACCCAGCCGCACCGCGGTGTCGGCCTCGATCACGTGCCGGGCCCGGGCGTCGGCGTCGCTGTACACGGCAACCGAGCGGATCCCCAGCCGCCGCAAGGTGCGGATCACTCGCACCGCGATCTCGCCGCGGTTGGCCACTAAGACGGTGTCAAACATGAGTCACATCCGGAAGACGCCGTAGGAGACCGATTCCACGGGTGCGTGAGCACACACCGACAGAGCAAGTCCGACAACGGTTCTCGTGTCGGCCGGGTCGATGATGCCGTCATCCCACAGGCGTGCGGTCGAATAATAAGGATTGCCCTGGTTCTCGTACTGCTCCCGGATGGGCGCCTTGAACTGCTCTTCCTCGTCGGACGACCAAGGCTTGCCGGACGCGGAAAGTTGCTCGCCACGCACGGTGGCCAGCACCGAGGCGGCCTGCTCACCGCCCATCACCGAAATCCGCGCGTTCGGCCACATCCACATGAAGCGCGGCGAGTACGCCCGCCCACACATCGAATAGTTACCCGCCCCATAGGATCCGCCGATCACCACGGTCAGCTTCGGCACCCGGGCGCAGGCCACGGCGGTGACCATCTTTGCGCCGTGTTTGGCGATGCCCCCCGCTTCATAGTCACGACCGACCATGAAGCCCGCGATATTCTGCAGGAACAGCAGGGGGGTCTTGCGTTTGTCGCACAGCTCGATGAAGTGCGCTCCCTTGACCGCAGATTCGCTGAACAGGACGCCATTGTTGGCAATGATGCCGACCGGATGTCCGTGGATGCGCGCGAACCCCGTCACCAGCGACTTGCCGTAATTGGCTTTGAACTCGCTGAATTCGCCGCCGTCGATCAGCCGCACGATGACGTCGTGCACGTCGTAGGGCACCCGCGGATCCGGGGGCACGACGTCATAGAGCTCGGTCTGAGCGTGCTTGGGTTCAACGGATGGGCCGATCTCCCATTGCGCGGGTTCCAGTGGGCCGAAGGTGGCCGCGATCGCACGCACGATCCGCAGCGCGTCTTCGTCATCGTCGGCCAGATGATCGGTGACACCGGATACCCGCGAGTGCAGGTCGCCGCCGCCGAGTTCCTCGGCCGTGACGATCTCGCCGGTGGCCGCCTTGACCAGAGGTGGGCCGCCCAGAAAGATCGTGCCCTGCTCGCGGACAATGACGGCTTCGCCGCTCATCGCCGGCACGTAGGCGCCGCCGGCCGTGCACGAACCAAGTACCGCGGCCACTTGCGGAATCCCCTTGGCGCTCATGGTCGCCTGGTTGTAGAAGATCCGTCCGAAGTGTTCGCGGTCCGGGAAGACCTCATCCTGGTGGGGCAGGAATGCCCCGCCGGAGTCGACCAGGTAGATGCACGGCAGCAGGTTCTGCAGTGCGACTTCCTGAGCACGCAGGTGCTTTTTCACCGTCATCGGGTAGTAGGTGCCGCCCTTGACCGTCGCGTCGTTGGCGACGATGACGCACTCCCGCCCGGAGACCCGGCCGATCCCGGTAATGATCCCCGCGCCCGGAGATTCGTCGCCGTACATGCCGTTCGCCGCCAGCGCGGCCAACTCCAGAAAAGGGCTGCCCGGGTCCAGCAAGCGGTACACCCGCTCGCGCGGCAACAGCTTGCCGCGACCGACATGGCGTTCGCGGGCACGTTCATTGCCCCCCAGGGCCGCAGCCGCAAGCTTGGTGTTCAATTCGGCGACCAGCCGGCGATGCTCGTCGGCAAATGATGGCGCGGCGATGGTTGTCACCGGGCGACCAGATCATCGAGGACAAGGGGCGGTCGGGTTTTCGCGACGACTTCCTCCGCCGAGACATCCGGTGCGGTCTCGATCAGGTGCAGGCCGTCGTGGCAAACGTCGATGACCGCGAGTTCGGTCACGATCCGGTTGACGCAACCCACCCCGGTCAGCGGCAACGTACATCTCTCCAGGATCTTCGGGCTGCCGTCCTTGGCGGCGTGCTCCATCATCACGATCACCTTGCGCGCGCCGTGCACCAAATCCATCGCCCCGCCCATTCCTTTGACCATCTTGCCCGGGATCATCCAGTTGGCCAGATCGCCACTGACCGAAACCTGCATGGCCCCAAGCACCGCGACGTCCAAGTGGCCGCCCCGGATGATTCCGAACGAGGTGGACGAGCCGAAGAACGCCGCACCGGGCAGCGTGGTCACCGTCTCTTTGCCCGCATTGATCAGATCGGCGTCGAGTTCCTCGCGAATGGGATAGGGGCCGACACCCAGGATTCCGTTCTCCGAGTGCAGGACAACGGTGACGCCCTCGGGAATGTGGTTGGGGATTAGCGTGGACATTCCGATACCGAGGTTGATGTACTGCCCGTCCTCGAATTCGGTGGCCACCCGTGCGGCCATGCCGTCTCTGCTCCAGCTCATCTGGCGCCGCTCCTCCTCATCGCTTCGCTCTGCATCGTCGCCAGCGGGTTCACGGCCGCACCGTCTCTTTCTCGATCCGCTTGATGGGATTGGGCACATGCACCACCCGCTGCACGAACACGCCCGGGGTGTGGACTGTGGCCGGGTCGATCTCGCCGGGCTCGACAAGATGCTCGACCTCAGCAATCGTGATCCGGCCCGCCGGAGCGCACTCGGGGTTGAAGTTCGCCGCAGAGTAGCGATACAGAAGATTGCCGTGCCGGTCCCCCTTCCACGCATGAACCAGCGCGAAGTCGGTGCGGATCCCGCGCTCGAGAACATAAGTAGCGCCATCGAATTCACGAGTCTCCTTGGGAGGCGACACCACCGCGACCGCGCCCGAGGCGTCGTAGCGCCAGGGCAGGCCGCCGACGGCTATCTGGGTACCAACACCGGCCGGTGTGTAGAAACCTGGGATGCCCATACCACCGGCGCGCAACCGCTCCGCCAACGTGCCCTGCGGGGTCAGTTCCACCTCGAGTTCGCCGGAAAGGAACTGACGCGCGAACTCCTTGTTCTCCCCCACATAGGAGGAAACGGTTCGGCGAATTCTCTTGTGCTGCAATAACACGCCCAGCCCGACGCCGTCGACACCGCAATTGTTCGACACCGTCTCGAGGTCAGTGACACCACTATCTACCAGCGCCGCGATCAACGCTTCCGGAATGCCGCACAGGCCGAATCCCCCGACCGCCAGCGACGCCCCATCGGTTATGTCTGCCACCGCCTCCGCGACGGTGGCCACTACCTTGTCCATTGCCGCAGAGTCTCCTCGCTATCGGCTCGGGCTGAGATTTTTTCAGTTAATCTTGATTAACCGAAGCTTGACAATACCACTGCCCCGCCCAGCACGTAAAGAGAGCGCGTACCCGCACGCTCAGTGCTGCCCACGGAGGTACTCGATCGCCTGTTGGCGCATTTCAACTTTGCGAACCTTGCCGGTCACAGTCATCGGGAACTCGTCGACGAGCCGCAAATATCGCGGGATCTTGAATTTGGCGATTTGGCCGGCGCAGTATTCGCGCAATAGGCCGGTGGTCAACTCTGGCGCCCCGGCACGCAGCTTGACCACCGCCATCAGCTCCTCGCCCATCCGCTCGTCGGGCACCCCGACAACGTGGGCGTCGACGATATCGGGATGAGAGTGGAGGAATTCCTCGATCTCACGCGGCGAAATGTTCTCCCCGCCTCGCACCACGATGTCCTTGATCCGGCCCGTGATCTGCACGTATCCGCATTCGTCCATCAGCGCCAGATCGCCGGTGTGCATCCAGCCCTCGGGGTCGATCACCTCCGCGGTCCGCTCCGGAGCCTTCCAGTACCCAGACATCACCGAGTAGCCCCGGGTACAGAACTCACCGGCGGTGCCGCGGGGCACGACCCGACCGGTCGCCGGGTCGACCACCTTGATCTCCAGGTGCGGACCCACCCGCCCCACCGTCGTGACGCGTCGCTGAAGGGAATCGTTGCTGCGAGTCTGGGTCGCCACCGGCGATGTCTCGGTCATGCCGTAACAGATGGAGATCCCGGCCATGTGCATCTGGTCGATCACTTTGCGCATCACCTCGACCGGGCAGGTCGAGCCCGCCATGATGCCGGTACGCAGGCTGCTCAGGTCATAAGTCGCGAAGTCCGCCAGTCCGAGCTCGGCAATGAACATCGTCGGGACGCCGTACAGGCTGGTGCACCGTTCGTCCTGCACGGCCCGCAAAGTCGCGGCCGGGTCGAACCCAGGTGCCGGAATCACCATGCAGGCGCCGTGGCTGGTAGCCGCCAGATTGCCCATCACCATGCCAAAGCAGTGGTAGAACGGCACCGGGATACAGATGCGATCCTCGGCGGTGTATTCGAGCAGTTCACCCACCAAATAGCCGTTGTTGAGGATATTTCGATGGCTCAGCGTGACACCTTTGGGAAAGCCCGTTGTGCCAGAGGTGTATTGGATGTTGATGGGATCGTCGGCGCTGAGTGTGGTGGCAATCTCCTGCAGCGCAACCAAATCGGCACCGGATCCGGCCAGCTTCGCCCAGCCATCGCCGTCTAAGAACACGACATCGTGCAGTTCGGGACACCCCGGCGCTACCTCCGCGAGGATCGCCGCGTAGTCCGACCCCTTGAAACCCGAAGCGGCGATCACCATCGCGACGCCGGATTGGCGCAATGCATACTCCAACTCGCGCGCCTGGTAGGCAGGATTGATCGTGACCAGGATGGCTCCGATTTCAGCGGTCGCGTATTGGACCAGCACCCACTCCCAGCGGTTTGGCGCCCAGATCCCGACCCGATCGCCACGGCCGATCCCCGCCCTCACCAAGCCCGTCGCCAATTGGCTCACGTCGGTTAGAAGCTGGGCGTAGCTCCACCGACGGCCCGAACGGACATCGACGAGGGCGTCGCGGCTTTCACACTGGGACGCGGTAACGGCGAAATTTGCGCCGATGGTCATCTCGAGTAGGGCGGGCGCGATGGGACCACGGTCATACGAGAGCTGATTTTGGTCTGCGGCAGCGGTGGTTGCCACGGCCCCTCCGTCTATTTGCATCACGCGGAGTTAATATCGACTAACTCGTGTTACGTTAGTGACGATTAACCGAAGTGTCCAGGACGAGTTGGACGGAGGCCGTCATGGCAGCGTCCGCCCCGGACGAGCAGACCGCGACCCCGAATCGTCGCAGCCAGCAAAAGTCCGATCGGCGTTTGCAGCTGTTATCGGCGGCCGAGCGACTGTTCGCCGAGCGCGGCTTTCTGGCCGTACGACTCGAAGACATCGGCGCCGCGGCCGGCATCAGCGGTCCTGCGATCTACCGGCACTTCCCCAACAAAGAGTCACTACTGATCGAGTTGCTAGTCGGAATCAGCTCCCGGCTTCTCGCCGGTGCCCGTCAGGTGACCACCAACAGCAATGACGCTGCCGCCGCTCTGGACGGTTTGATCGATTTCCATCTCGACTTCGCCTTGGGCGAACCGGACCTCATCCGGATCCAGGACCGCGACCTCGGGCACCTGCCCGCGGCGGCCGAACGCCAGGTGCGCAAAGCCCAGCGGCAGTACGTGGAGATCTGGGTGGGCGTGCTGCGCCAACTGGATCCCGGCCTGGCCGAAGCCGACGCCCGGCTGATGGCGCATGCCGCGTTCGGCTTGCTCAATTCCACGCCACACAGCATGAAATCAGCCGATACCAAGTCGGCGTGTGCACCCCATTCCCGCTCCGTGATGCGGGCGATGACTGTCGCCGCGCTAACGGTCGACGTGGGAGCCTAACGCCGGCCGCGCCGCGCAGCCACAATCGCCTTCACATCACGGGCAGCGCTGAGCGCGCGCTCGGCATCGGCACCTAAGCTCTTGGCGGAGTCGTGGTGAGCTAGGGAGACAATGCCGCAGCGCGCGCTCGCGGACATGGCGAGCGGGGCGGACCGGGGCAACCGGGTACAAAACCGGTCTGGCATCACGGCCACGTAAATCTTGGGTACCCTTCAATCCATGAGGTGGGGATGAACGATCCGCGTCGACCCCTGCGGTATGGTCCCCCGCAACCGGGGCCCGGGCCAGGCTGGCCGCAGGGTCCGGTAAACACGCCGCCCGCCGATCCGGCCTACGCCGACCAGGCGCCCTATGCGCCGACATACGGCGGTCACGTTCCGCAATGGGCTCCGGGTTCTTACGACGAGGCCAACCCCACTCAGCAATTGCCGCCACAGTATTGGCAACAGAACCCGGGTCAGCCGGGCGAGGTGCTGCGCGACGGACCGCCACCGCCGGAAGGCCCGAAGACACCGCGCTGGCTGTGGATCGCGGCTGGCGCGGCGGTGGTCCTGGTCATCGGTTTGGTCATCGCGCTGGTGATCGCGAACATCTCAGTCAAGAACCAGACCGCCCTCGAGCCGCTGCCACCGATCGCTGGGCCAAGCTCGACAATCGCGCCCCCCACGACGCGAACCTCACCCACGCCCAGCAGCAGCCCGGCGCCCACAACGACCAGCGGTTCGGCGACACCGACCACGACGCCTACCGCCGGTGCGATGCAGACCGTCGTGTACACCGTCACCGGCGAAGGCCGCGCGATCAGCGTCACCTACATGGACACCGGGGACGTCATACAGACCGAATTCAATGTCGCGCTGCCCTGGAGCAAAGAGGTGAGCCTGTCGCGGTCGGCGAACCATCCGGCGAGCGTCACCATCGTCAACATCGGCCACAACGTGACCTGCTCGGTGACGGTGAGCGGTGTTCAGGTCCGCCAGCGCACCGGGGTCGGCTTGACCATCTGCGACGCCTCGGGCTAGGTCGTCTCGGTCACGACGACACCGCCGTGCCGCGGAACACGCACCACCAGCATTCCCACCAGTCCCACCGCCAGCACCAGACAGATGCCGCCCAGTCCGGCTCGGACCGCGCTGAAGATGTCGACAAAGATTGAAAACAGCCACGGCCCGAGGAACGCCACGGCGCGGCCTGTCATCGTGTACAAGCCGAAGGCCACCCCCTCCTTGCCGTGCGGTGCCATGCGCAGCAACAGAGCGCGCGCCGACGACTGCGACGGTCCGATGAACAGACACAGCAGCAGCCCGCACACCCAAAAAGCCGTCGCTCCCGACAGCACCATCAAAACGATCGCACTGATCAAGATCGAGGCCAGGGATGCGACGATGACCGGCTTGGATCCGACCCGATGGTCAACAAACCCACCGACCACCGCCCCGACCGCGGCCATCACGCTTGCGGCCACACCAAACAGCAGTACATCGGCTTGAGTCAGCCCGTAGACGTTGGCGCCCAGTACCGCCCCGAAGGCGAACATCGCCGCCAGGCCGTCCCGGAAGATCGCGCTGGCGATCAGAAAGTAGACCAGATTGCGGTCGCGACGCCATTCCGAACTGATGTCGGCCCACAGCTTTCGGTAGGCGCCGAGCATTCTCGTCGCCGGCTGCGGCACCGTGCCGACATCGGGGAGTCGGTGGGCTACCAGCAGCAGCGGCGAGGCCAGCACGGCTAACCAAGCCGCCGCGAGCAGCATCGCGACCCGGATGTTGAAGCCGTCATGCGCCGGCAACTGCAGCAAGCCGCGGTGAGCGCCGCTGCCCGCCACGAAGCCCAGATAGATCAATATCAGCAACACAACGCTGCCGACGTATCCCGATGCCCAGCCGAAACCCGAGATCCGGCTGGCGGTCGTCGGCGTGGAGAGCTGACGCAGCATCGAGTTGTACGGAACGCTCGCCAGGTCACTGCACGCCGCGGTCGCGGCCAGCAATGCCAACCCGGCCCACAGGTATCCGGGACTGTCATGGATCAAAAACATCGCGCAGGTCAGCGCCACCGTGACGCTGGTCAGTACGCCCAGGGCCACCCGGCGGCGGTGCGGGGATTCCACCCATACGCCGACCAGCGGAGCCAGCAACGCGATGGTCAGGCCAGCGGCGGCCGCGGCTCGACCCAGCCAACTGGCCGGGTCACTGCCTCCGGGCATCCCCTCTCCCACCATGCTGGTCAGGTAGACAGAAAACACAAAGGTCGTCACGATCGCGTTCAAACCGGTCGACCCGCAGTCCCACAGCGCCCATGCCACCACCCGGGATCGCACAAACGTTCCGGTGGCCGGGTTGGTCATGCCCGGCACTCTATCTCGCGATTGGCCGCGACCTGCTGCGTCGGCTCCGCTGCGCTTGTGGTCGTTGTGAAAAGGCCACTGTCTACGATTGGCTCATGCCGATACCTGCGCCCAGTCCCGACGCACGTGCCGTTGTCACCGGAGCTTCGCAAAACATCGGCGAAGCGCTGGCCACCGAGTTGGCCGCGCGGGGGCACAACCTGATCGTCACCGCGCGCCGCGAATCGCTGCTGAACGAGCTCGCCGCCCGGCTGACCGACAAGTACCGCGTCACCGTCGAAGTCCGGCCGGCAGATCTCGCCGACCCACAGGAACGCACCAAGCTGACCGACGAACTCGCCGCGCGACCCATCTCGATCCTGTGCGCCAACGCCGGCACCGCGACGTTCGGTCCGGTCGCATCGCTGGACCCGGCGGGCGAAAAGGCGCAGGTGCAGCTCAATGCCGTCGCCGTGCACGACCTCACCTTGGCAGTGCTGCCGGGCATGATCGAGCGCAGGGCCGGCGGGATCTTGATTTCCGGTTCGGCGGCCGGCAACTCGCCGATCCCCTACAACGCGACCTATGCCGCCACCAAAGCCTTCGCAAACACCTTCAGCGAATCGCTGCGCGGTGAGCTGCGCGGCTCCGGAGTGCACGTCACCTTGCTGGCCCCGGGGCCGGTACGCACCGACCTGCCCGACGCCAGCGAAGCCTCGCTGGTCGAACGGCTGGTACCCGATTTCTTGTGGATCTCCACCGAACACACCGCCCAGGTTTCATTGGACGCCTTGGCCCGCAACAAGATGCGCGTCGTTCCCGGCCTGACCTCGAAGGCCATGTCGGTGGCCAGTCAGTACGCTCCCCGGGCCATCGTGGCATCCATCGTGGGCGGCTTCTACAAAAAGCTCGGGGGCGGCTAGGCGTTACTTGCGCCGACGCCGCCCGGTACCGAAGATGCTGCGGGTGAACTCTCGTGCGGCGGTGTTGATCGCGCTCTTCACGGTGGGATTCTTGAGCACTTCTTCCCACAACGGAGGTCCCTGCGGCTCGACGGGCGTCGGCATCGGCGGTAAGTCGAAGTCCTGCGGCCAGGGCAGCGGGTCGTATTTTCCTCGTGGGGGCTGAGGCGCCGTCGCGGGTGGCTCCGCCGCCTCGGTCGCCGGCGCGTACTTGGCGCTCAACATCTCGTGGGCCGATTCCCGGTCGATGGTCTGGCCGTAGACGGCCTGCAGTGGGCTGGCCTGGGCCACAGCGCGGATCGCCTCGGAGCCGATAGCACCCATCAGCGACCGCGGCGCGCGCATCCGGGTCCACGCCACCGGCGTCGGCACCCCCTTTTCGGAGAGCACCATGACGACGGCCTCGCCGATTCCCAGCGAGGTCAGCGCGGACTCCAGGTCATAGACATCGGTTTTCGGGTAGGTGCGTACGGTCTTGGTCAGTGCCTTGTGATCGTCGGGGGTGAATGCCCGCAACGCGTGCTGAATCCGGGCGCCGAGCTGGGACAGCACATCCTTGGGCAGGTCGGTCGGCAATTGGGTGCAAAAGAACACCCCTACGCCCTTGGAGCGAATCAGCTTGACGGTTTGCTCGACCTGCTCCAGGAAAGCTTTGGAGGCATCGCTGAACAGCAAGTGCGCCTCGTCGAAGAAGAACACCAGCTTCGGCTTGTCCAGATCCCCCACCTCGGGCAGATAGGTGAACAGGTCGGCCAGCACCCACATCAGGAAGGTGGAGAACAACACCGGGCGCAGCGACTGACTCCCCAGCTCGAGCAGGGAGATGATGCCCCGGCCCTGGCCGTCGACACGAAGCAGGTCATCGGGTCTGAGTTCCGGCTCGCCGAAGAAGCTGTCGGCGCCTTCGGCCTCCAGGTTGACCAACGCCCGAAGAATGACGCCGGCCGTCGTCGGAGATACCGCGCCAAGAGATTTCAGCTCGGCCTTGCCCTCATCACTGATCAGATGCGTGATGACCGCACGCAGGTCTTTGAGGTCCAGCAGCGGAAGTTCCCGCTGATCGGCCCAGTGAAAGATCAGTCCAAGCGTCGATTCCTGGGTGGCGTTAAGTCCCAACACCTTTGCCAGCAGGATCGGGCCGAAGCTGGAAATGGTGGCGCGCACCGGAACGCCCACCCCGCCGGCACCCAGCGACAGGAACTCCACCGGAAATGCGGTGGGCGTCCACGCATCCCCGGTCTCTTCGGCCCGCGCCGCCAGCTTGTCATCGGTCTGCCCGGCTCGAGACAGGCCGGACAGGTCTCCCTTCACGTCGGCCATCAGCACGGACACCCCAGCCGCGCTGAGTTGCTCGGCGATCAGCTGCAGCGTCTTGGTTTTTCCGGTACCGGTGGCCCCAGCTACCAGACCGTGCCGGTTGACAGTGGCCAGCGGAATGCGAATCTGTGCAGCTGGGTCCGCCTCGCCATCGATCACGACGCTGCCCAGCTGAAGCGCTTGACCGTCCACGTCGTAGCCGGCTGCGATCCGCTGCGCCGGCCCCACCTGCCCGTCGGGCCCATCGGTACTCATCGTTGCCGCGCCCCCTTTTCCCAGTGGTTCCGGCGTGCAGTTGGGGAAAGCATCACACTACTTTGCCGGGGGCAGGCGGGGTGCGAGCCGGGCGAGGGCCTTAGTCTGAGCGCTGTGCGTGAGGAATTGGTATGGATCGACTGTGAAATGACCGGACTGGATCTTGGGTCGGACAAGTTGATCGAGATCGCCGCACTGGTCACCGATGCCGACCTAAACATCCTGGGAGACGGCGTGGACGTAGTGATCCACGCCGACGACGCCGCGTTGTCCTCGATGGTCGACGTGGTCGCCGACATGCACTCGCGCTCCGGGCTGACCGAAGAGGTGCGGGCATCCACGGTCGACATGGCCACCGCCGAGGCGATGGTGCTCGACTACATCGGTGAACATGTGAAGCAACCCAAGACGGCGCCCCTGGCCGGGAACTCGATCGCCACCGACCGCTCGTTCATCGCCCGCGACATGCCGGCGCTGGACGCATTTCTGCACTACCGGATGATCGATGTCAGCTCCATCAAGGAACTGTGCCGGCGCTGGTATCCGCGTATCTACTTCGGACAACCGCCCAAAGGGCTGGCGCACCGGGCACTGGCCGACATTCACGAATCCATCCGGGAGCTGCAGTATTACCGGCGTACCGCATTCGTGCCCCAGCCCGGGCCCACTACCAGCGAAATCACCGCGGTGGTCGCCGATCTTCAGGGCGTGGACGACGCACCGGAGGCAACCGATTCGGCCCAGGAGCGTCCGAGCGGTTAGTATCGACGTCGCCGTTGGTTAGCCCCGGTCGGGGCGGGCGACGGCCATGGTGAGTGTAGTTCAGTTGGTAGAGCACCAGGTTGTGATCCTGGGGGTCGCGGGTTCGAGTCCCGTCACTCACCCCACTGGTCAGAGGGCGTTTCCCGCCCTCTGACCTTTTGCTTTGGATGGCCCTCGGGACGCCCTCATGACGCCGTTGGAGACCCGGAGCTGGTTTGGGTGTCTGCGCGCATCTCGTGGATTCGTTGCGATCTGGCCAAGATCAGGCCGCTGACCAGCAGCACCCACGCGGGAAACATCAGCGTCACCCACATGCTGACGTCACTGACGGTCAACAGGGCCGCGGCGGCCGCGTAACTGATTCCGGCCAGCCAGCGCGGCATCAAGCCGGTCCGCAGCCAGATCGTCGCCAGCGAGATCATGAACACCGCCGCCATCCGCAGCGCGTAGGTCTTGCTGGCAGTCAGCACCACCGCCTTGCCAAACCTGACCACCTCGGCATGCGCGGCCGGGTCGACGACATTGGCATTGCTGGCCACCAGCCCGGCCGACGCCGCCGTCATGACGAAGATCATCACCAAGAACAGCAAGCCGCTGCCCAGAAACACCGTCGCGAAAAACCGGTCCTCATAGCGGCCGAAGCCATCACGCACCACCCCGATGAACCACAAGAAGCTGATCCCCGCGAACGGCATCAGCATGGCAGCGGTCGCGATCCCGCCGTGCTCGTTGTTGAGCCAGCCCGCGGTATCCCCCTCACCCTCAGGCATTCTGGTGCGAATCAGGATGATGACGGCACCGAACAGCAGTGCAAAGACCACTCCAGCCAGCGCCGCGGCTCGGGGGGTCGTCAACGGGTGCAGTGATGCCTGCGGTGGTGGATGCACGGCCTCATCCTTTCAAAGCTGCACGCACTGGCGCGGGGGTTTGAGCCGCTCCCGCTTGGACGCACCCAAATATCGTGGCGCACCACGAAGTTGGGCTCCGCTTCGCGACTCGACGGGAGATGCCTGATCGCATTACCGGAATCCGGCGAGCGCGATCCGCAGCGCCTGGTCCATCTGGACGTGAAATATCGGGCTGGACGGCGGATCCGTGCTCAGCCAGCGATCGAATACGAATTTCACTGTGGCCAGGCTCGTGTGGACCAGCAATGCCGGTCGAATGTCGGTGCGCGCGTCGACTCCCATTCGGGAAGCGACGTGCTCGATGAAGCGGTGCTGGTCGTCTTCGCTCACCAAAGCCGACTTGCTCAACAGGTAGGGAGCGGTCGCGATCGCCCGGCGCCAGGTATCCAGTTTGAGATCACCGGCGTCCCTGGCGTAGCTGACGAACAACGCGATCAAGGCCTCGACCGCGGATTCATCCGCGGGCCAGCTGCGGTAGGAGCTGACGATCTCGGTGATGGCCTGCCGGACCGGATCGACCAGCAGTCCCTCCTTGGTGGGGGCGTGCCGAAAGTAGGTGCTGATGGAGACTCCAGCCGCCGCGGCAATGTCTTCGGTCGTCACCGCGTCGAATCCACGCTCGGCAAAGAGTCGGTGGGCGGTCTGGTGAATCAGAGAAAACAACTCGGCGCGCCGACAGTCTCGCAGCGAACGAATGTTTGCCAGGTTCATACCATCACCCTCGGACGCCATCCCGGAACAGCAAGGCGATTATGCCTTCCGCGCTGATGGTAGATCATCGCGGATGAACGTTTCTACACTATTGAAAGTGCCTATCGACTAGGCTAGCGTGTTACCGAATACCGTACTGAGCTGCAGAGTCGCGGAACCCGAGCGCGCCACCCCAGGCAAGACTCTCTCCATGGCGCCCGATAACTTCTGCTGGACGATGTAGGACAAAAGCGGTGGGGAGGGCGCCAATGGAGTCGGGCGCTAGCACGCGATGAGGCGCGGCCCGGGTTTGCTTACGACGCCGTTGGTTGCACCGCGATGACCACCCAACCCGAGCCCGCACTGCTCGGTTCACGCAATGACGACGGCGTTGCCGCCATCGGTGACTGGGCCGCCGGCTACGTTAGGCGCCACCCACTAGCCGCACTCACCACCGTCGGTGAACAGTTCGTCCTCGGGGTGCGCACCATCCAGTACTTCTTCGTCGATCTGGTCACCGGCCGCTTCCAGTGGCAAGAGTTCGTCCGCCAAGGCGCCTTCATGGCAGGGACCGCGGTGCTGCCGACGATCCTGGTTTCGCTGCCGATCAGCGTCACGTTGTCGATTCAGTTCGCGCTGCTCGCCGGCCAGGTCGGGGCCACCTCACTGGCCGGAGCCGCCAGCGGCCTGGCGGTCATCCGGCAAGGAGCCTCGCTGGTGGCGGCCGTCCTGATGGCGTCGGCTGTCGGATCGGCCATCGCCGCCGACCTAGGTTCGCGAACGATGCGCGAAGAGACCGACGCCATGGAAGTCATGGGCTTATCGGTGATCCGGCGCCTGGTGGTGCCGCGCTTTGCCGCCGCGATCATGATCGGTGTCGCGCTGACCGGTGTCGTGTGCTTCGTCGGCTTTTTCGCCAGCTACATGTTCAACGTGTACTTCCAGAACGGGGCACCGGGCAGCTTCGTGGCAACGTTCGCGTCTTTCGCGACGACCGACGACATGTTTCTGGCGCTGTTCAAGGCCGTCATCTTCGGCGCCATCGTGGCGGTCGTATCGGCCCAGAAGGGCCTGTCCACCAAGGGCGGGCCGACGGGCGTGGCGAACTCGGTGAACGCGGCGGTCGTCGAATCGATCCTGGTGCTGATGATCGTCAACGTCTCGATCAGCCAGTTGCACGTCATACTGGCTCCCCGGACGGGGCTGTGACATGACGGTTTCCGCCTACCGGCCGCTAGCGCCCATCACCGAGCAGGTGGTTCGGCTCTACCGCAGGACCACCAAGCCGATCATTCGGCTGGGCCACATGCTGGTCTTCTTCTTCCGGGCACTGGCCGGAGTGCCGATCGCGGTGCGCCAATACCGCGGCGAGTTTCTGCGGCTGTTGTCCAACATCACCTGGGGCAACGGCTCGATTGTGGTGGGGGGCGGTACCGCCGGGGTGGCGGTGGTGCTCGGCATGACCGTTGGCGCGCTGCTGGGCATCGAGGGTTACAACTTCCTCGATCTGCTTGGCCTGGGCCCCGCAACCGGCTTGATCTCATCGTTGGTCAACACCCGCGAGTTGGCTCCCCTGATGGCGTCACTGGCGTTTGCGATGCAAGCCGGCTGCCGGTTCACCGCACAGCTGAGTTCGATGCGCATCGCCGAAGAGATCGACGCGAGGGAATCGATTGCGATCCGCCCGATCCCGTTCTTGGTGACGACTCGCCTGGTTGCCTCGATCGTCGCGATGATCCCGCTCTATGCCGCTTGTCTGGCCATCGGCTACCTGACCACCCAAGTGGTGGTAGGCATCAGCAGCGGTGGCTCCACCGGCTCCTATTTGCACTACTTCTCGCTGATGCTGGCCGGTCAGGACATCTTCTATTCGTTGCTCAAGACCGTCATCTTCGTGTGGATCGCTTCCACTATCCAGTGCTACTACGGCTTCTACGCCAGCGGCGGCCCCGAGGGGGTCGGTGTTGCCGCGGGACATGGCATGCGGGCCAGCATCACCGTCGTGATCATGGTGAACATGCTGATCACCATGGCACTGTGGGGCGTCGACTCCGGGGCACGGTTCGGCGGCTAGGTAGATGGTCAGGTTGATGACAGATGCCCAATTCCATTGAGTCAGACGGGCGTGGCCCGTCGGATCGCCAGCTGATCGGCATCGGACTGGTGGTGTGCTGCTGGCGGCGGTGCTGACCATTGCGCTGCTGGTCAAATCGACCGGCCGGCTCAACGACTACGTGCGCGTAACCGCGGACCTGCGCAACGTGGGCGACGGCCTGCCCAAGAGATCTGACGTCAAGTACCACGGCGTGCTGGTCGGCATGGTGGACGGCGTGGCTCCGGCGGCCAACGGGCGGCCCAACTACGTCCACATCAATCTCAAACCCGAATACGCCGCATCGATTCCGGCGGCGGTAACCGCTCGCGTCGTTCCCAGTAGCGTTTTCGCCGTGTCGTCGGTGCAGCTGATCGACGCACCCGCACCGCGTGGTCGCCAACCTGCCATCCGGGCCGGGACGCACATCCCCGAAGACAGCCGGCTACCCACGGTACTTTTTCAAACCACCGTCAGTAAGCTGCGCGATCTGCTCGCTGCGGCCGGACGCGGTCGTGAGGATAACTCGCTGGGAATCCTCGCTGCGATCGCGGCCGCCACCGACCATCGCCGTGCGTCCTTACTCAGCGGTGGAGCTCAGCTCAATCGCCTTCTCGATCAACTCATTTCGATCGTCGCCACCGATTCAGAACCCTCAACGGTCGCCGCGCTCATCGACGCGACCCGCGGATTGCAGGCCAGCGCACCCGAACTCGTCGAGGCGTTGCACCAGGCCGTGGAGCCGATGAAGACGTTCGCCGAGACCCGTGCACAGCTCGCCGCCCTGCTCGCCGGCGCCGACCACACCATCGGGACCGCGCAGCAATCGTTGGGCAACCACATCGATCAGCTGATCCAGATCACCACCGACTTCACTCCGGTGCTGGGCGTGCTGGCGCAGCAGTCCGACAATTTTCTGCCCGCGGTCATCAAACTGGACAACCTGGCCACCAAGTTCATGGACGAAGTCTGGATGCCCGAGAACAACACCGGAAACATGCGGGTGAACCTGTCGTTCACGCCCAGCCACTCATACACGCGCGCGGACTGCCCGCGCTACGGCGAACTCAAGGGGCCCAGCTGCTTCACGGCGCCGCTGGTTCCGGTTCGGCCCGACCTACCGGAAGTGCTGCTGCCGCAGAACTATCAACCACCCAAAGATCTGGCACCGCCACCGGGGACCGCTGTCGGTCCAGACGGCAACCTGGTGGCCCTCGGCCCGCCGCTGATCAACCCGAGCCCCAATCTGACCGATCCCAATCCACCGTTGCCCGCATGGTTGACTCCATCACCGCGGGTGCCGGGGACCGGGGACCCTGACGATGCGCCACCCGCGCCACCCGCGCCACCAGGGGCCGCTGCGCCGTCGGCATTCGGCGGCAACGTCGGTCCCGTCGGCAGCCGCCAGGAGCGCGACGCACTCGCCCTGATCACTGGCCGGCCCGCCACCGTCGCCACCGAATTGCTGCTGGGACCACTCGCCCGTGGGACGGTTGTGTCGCTAGGTAATTCGGGTGCGGGTGGGGAGCCACGATGAAGTTTCGCGGTCCGCTCATCGGGCTTTCCCTATTCATGGTCGTTGCGGTGGCACTCACCTGGATGGTCTATGTCAGCCTGCGACGTGAAGTCGCCGGAAAGACCGTGGCGTATGCGGCGGTGTTCACCGACGTGTACGGGCTGCGTGAAGGCGACGACGTCCGCATGGCCGGCGTTCGGGTCGTCCGGGTCGAAAAGATCGACCTTGAAGGGAAACTGGCGAAGGTACGGTTCGTTGTACAAAACGAGCAACGACTCTTCGGCAACACGGTCGCCTCGGTGACCTACCAGAACATCGTCGGGCAACGTTACCTCGGGCTGTCGTTGGGCAAGAAGGGCAGTCCGGATCAGCTCGCGCCGGGCAGTGTCATCCCCGTGCAGCGCACCGAACCATCCTTCGACGTCACGGCGCTGCTCAACGGTTACGAGCCGCTGTTCAGCCTGTTGAACCCACGTGACGCCGACAACCTCACCAAGGGCATCATCGAGTCGCTGCAGGGCGACACCGCCTCGCTGGCCACATTGGTCAGCCAGACATCCACGCTCACCGAGACATTCGTCGGCCGCGACCAGGCGCTTGGCGATGTGATCACCAACCTGAACAAGGTGATCTACAACCTGGCTCAGCAGAACGACAACCTCGACGGCGTGACCACCGATACCTGGGAGGTGGTGTCTACCCTCGACCAGCGCCGTCCAGAGCTGGTTTCCTCAATCGGCTCCCTGGCCCGGGTACTAGAGCGACTATCCGCCTCCGCCAACGACGTATACCCGCAACTGCGTGAGTTCATCGACCGCCAGCCCGGCGCCACCCGCCATATTCTCAGCGTCGAGCCCCAGGTGGCATTCTTCGGCGACAACATTCCGCTGCTGTTGAAAGGACTAACCCGCGTAGGCAACCGGGGCGCCTACGGCAACGCATACGTATGCGACATCAACGCCTTCGGATTCTTCCCCGGCCTCAACGACGTCATGCCGATCATCGTCAACGCCGCGACCCCGGGGAACCAAGCCCGGCACACGCCGCGATGCCGGAGCATGGCTGATGGCTGATTCATCGCTGCGCCACAGGCTTTCCGCGTTGCAGAGGCGCCCGCTGGAGAGCTACAACAAGACCTGGCTGGGGTTTGCCGCCGTCGCGGTGGTCGCGGTGGTGATCGCGGCCATGCTGGTGGTGCATCTGGCCGGAGCCGGATATCGGCGCTACACGGCGGAGTTTCTTCAGGCGGCTGCGCTGCGAGCCGGTAACCCGATCGCCATCGCGAGCATCCCGGTCGGCACCGTCACCAGCATGAAGCTCGTCGGTGATCACGTCGAGGCGGGTCTGCGGATCCGCGATGACGTGGTGCTGGGCAAGGACTCCACGGCCACCATCAGAGTCACCACCATTCTCGGATCCCGCTATCTGGCCATCGAGCCCGACGGCGCGGCGTCGCTTCCCGACCACACCTTCGACTTGGCACACACCGCGGTTCCCTACGATCTGCAGGCCGCGTTGAAAGACGCGACAACAACTTTCGAGCAGGTCGACTCGGACCGATTCGCGCAGTCGCTTACCGTGCTGGGCAGGCAGCTCGACAAGCTACCGCCGGTGGTGCCGCAGGCGGTGGCCAACATCGACTCGCTGTCCTCGATCATCGCCACCCGCCGCGATCAATTGGGCCAGCTGCTCGAGAGCACCGAGCAGGTCACCAATACCTTGCGTCGGCAGCTTTCCACCATCGGCGGCCTGGTCAACCAGGGACAGGACCTGATGGGCCAGTTCGTCGCGCGGCGCGCCGTCTTCCACGCGATGATGCGATCCCTCGACGGCTTCGTCGGCACCTTGCGCCAGATCATCGGCGACCGCCCGGGCGTGGATGCGCTGCTGAAAGACATGCGTGAGTTCACCGGTCTGTTGGCACAACACGACGACCTGTTGAGCAATCTGCTGCAGATCAGCCCGATCTTCTTCCGCGAGGCGACCAACATCACCGGCGATGGCAACGCCGTCAACTTCAACGCACCCAATGGCCTGCTGCTGGTGGATTCATGGATGTGTGCGATCAGCGGCCGCGCCGAGCAGTTCGGGATGATTCCCTATTTCAAGGACTGCAAATGACAACCAGCAAGGTCAAGATCCTCGCCGTCGTCGCCGCCGTGCTGGCGGTGGTCGCGCTGGCCGGTGCCGGGTGGTGGCGGATGGGTGCCGATGATGACCCGATGACCGTGACAGCCCCGTTCGACAGCGCCTCGGGGCTGTATGAGGGCAACGTGGTGGCTGTCTTGGGTATGCCGGTCGGCCAGGTCACCAAGATCAGGCCCAAAGGCGGCTACGTCGAAGTCGAATTCATTATCGATCGCAAGGTCAAGATTCCCGCCGACGCCCAAGCCGTCACGGTGTCGACCTCCATCCTCACCGACCGGCAGATCGAGCTCACGCCGCCCTATCGGGGTGGCCCGGTGCTACAAAGCCACGACACCATCGGCTTGACCCGCACCAAGACTCCCGTCGAATTCAGTCGGGTGCTCAGCGTTCTCGACAAGGTGACCAAGTCGCTGCAAGGCGATGGTCACGGCAGTGGTCCCGTCGCCGATGTGCTGAGCGGGGGTACCGAGATCGTCGACGGGAACGGCGCCAAGATCAAGGGAGCCCTTGACGCCCTGTCGCGGGCGCTCCGGCTCAGCAGCGACGGCGGCGCCCAGACCCGCGAACAGATCACGACGATCATCAGAAACGTCAGCTCCTTGTTCGACGCCGCAGCAGCCAACGACGCAAAGCTCCGGGAGTTTGCCTCGACGATCCATCAGGTCAGCCAGATTCTGGCCGACGAGGATATCGGCGGCGGCAACACCGGCAAGCGGCTCGATCAACTGGTGCAGCGTGCCGGTGACCTGCTCGATGCCAACCGCGAGGCGATCCGACAGACCGTTCTCAACGGCAACACCACATTGCAGACGGTCAGCGACCAGCAGCGGGATCTAGCGGAAATACTTGATCTCGCGCCGCTGGTGGCCGACAACGGGTACAACGCCATCGACCGGGCCAACGGTGCCGTTCGAGCTCACTTCCTCACCGACAGAATGATATTCGACAGCCAGCTGACCAAAGAGGTCTGCAACATGATGGGCTTGAGGCAGCTGGGATGCAGCACTGGGACCCTGCAGGATTTCGGGCCCGACTTCGGCCTGACCTTCGTGCTGGACGGCATGGCCGCCATGGGGCAGAAGTGATGAGCGGGTTCGGGAAAGCCGCCGCCGCGATCGCGGTGACCACGCTGCTCAGCTCCGGATGTGCCGCTAACGGCCTTGATAGCCTTCCCCTTCCGGCTCCGACACTGGGCTCCGGGGGTTACACGCTGACCGCAGTGTTCGCCGACGCGCTCAACCTGCCGATGAACGCGAAGGTCAAGCTCGCCGGCGCCGACGTCGGACAGGTCGAGTCAATGGTCGCGCGCAACTACACGGCGGTGACGAGGCTGCGCATTACCGATGACGTTCGGCTGCCTCGGGGCAGCACGTCGGAGTTGCGGACCGCCACCCCGCTCGGTGACGTGTTCGTGGCGTTGCGCCCACCCGCGGGAGCCGGTACCGAGGCGGCGATGTTGAAGGACGGCGACACCATCGGGTTGGATTCCACGACGGCGGCCGCAACCGTGGAATCGGTGCTGAGCTCTGCGGCAATCCTGGTCAACGGCGGAGCAATACGCAATTTCACCAACATGATCAACGGCTTCGGCAACGCCACGGGCGACCAGGGCCAGGCATTCGGAAATCTCATTCGCAAGTCCAACCGGCTGCTGGCCACGCTGGACTCGCGGTCTGAGCAGATCTCGACTGGCCTGAGCGAATTAGCCAGCCTGGCGGAACAACTCAATGCCAAGAACCAGGCCGTCACCGAGTTGATGGCCGCCGCCGAGCCTGCCGCCGACGCCCTGGCCGCCAACACCGCGGAGCTGTCCAACCTGGTCGTCCAGGTCGGCGACACCGCCCGCCTGCTGGCCAGGTTCCCAGCATTGGGCGGAACCGACACCAGCGGCCGCAGCATGATCCGAGACCTCAACACGATTGCCGGGGCCGCCAACGACATCGCGGTCAGCCCCGACACCAGCTGGCTGGCCTTGAACCGGATGATCCCGCCGATGGTTAAATCCACTGCTCGGGGCGCACTTTCGGTGCGCGCCAGCGTGGACCGGCTGGTGCTCGGATCGATACCCGACATCGGCTTCCCCGGCGACGTCGGATTGCACGGACCGCACCGCTACAACTGGAACCAGTTCATCGGCTCGTTGAACTACACGCTGTGGCGGCGGCAGGAACGAGTGGTCGGGCGAGGACCGGGTTCGCCGCAGCTGCCGGTGATGCCCGACCCGGAGGTTCCGGGCGAAATCCAGATCGCTCCTCCCCTGTCCCCCCAACCGCCGGGACCCCCACCGTGATCACGCCGATCGCCAATGCCGTTGTCCGCGTGGTGCGGGCGGGACATCGTCAGCAGACGTGGCTGTCGGTGGCGGGGCTGGTTCTCACCCTCGTCGTCGCGGCCGCCTACTTGCTGGTCGGCGCGTTGCGGCTGACGCCGTTCGCCTCGAGCTACCGGGTTACCGTCTCGCTACCGGAATCCGGTGGCCTACTGCCCAATCAGGACGTCGCACTGCGTGGTGTGCGGATCGGACGAATCGAGTCGCTGCACCTCACCGAATCGGGTGTCGATGCCATCGCCAGCATCACATCGCAGGTAAAGATTCCGGCGTCCAGCACCGTTCATGTGTCGGCGCTGTCTCCGGCTGGTGAGCAGTTCCTCGATTTCGAACCCGAATCCGACACCGGGCCCTATCTAAGCGAGGGCGCAGTGATCGGAGTTGATCAGGCGAGGGTCCCGGTCAGCCTCGCGCAGTTGCTCGGTGATGCCAA
Organism: Mycobacterium ulcerans subsp. shinshuense; assembly: GCF_002355775.1. Taxonomy (NCBI): domain Bacteria; kingdom Bacillati; phylum Actinomycetota; class Actinomycetes; order Mycobacteriales; family Mycobacteriaceae; genus Mycobacterium; species Mycobacterium ulcerans. The sequence goes on from NZ_AP017624.1 coordinate 4,200,375, forward strand.
CGGATTGCTCGCGCAGATCGACCCGCACCAGGTCGAGCTGATCAAGAAGGAACTGAGCCTGAGCCAGGCGGGGCCGAAAAAGCTTGCCGCCATTGTTGATGGCGGCACGTTCCTGCTGTCGACGCTCGATTCGGTGTTGCCCGAAACCACCAGCATTATCAGGACCAGCCGGGTGGTGCTGAACCTGATAGCCGACAAGAATGCCGGGCTGGCCGCGACCGCCGTGACACTGGATCGGACCCTGGCCGGCGTGGCCAGAATGCAAGGCGGGTATCGGAGCCTCACCGAGCGGACACCGCACACCCTGGCGGCCATCGACCACTTGTTCGCCGATAACTCCGACACGATGGTGCAGTTACTGGGCAGCATGGCTACCGCCGCGCAGCTGCTCTACCTGCGGGTACCGGCGCTCAACGCGCTGTTCCCCGACTATCGAGGATCGGTGCTGGACGCTCTGGCAAGCGCTTTCCATGACCACGGCGTCTGGGCGACGGCCGAACTCTATCCGCGCTACACCTGCGACTACGGCACCCCGTCGTATCTGCCTTCGGCGGCCGACTATCCCGAACCGTTCATGTACACCTACTGCCGCGACGACGACCCCGCGGTCTCGATTCGAGGAGCCAAGAACGCGCCGCGCCCGGGCGGTGACGATACTGCCGGACCACCGCCCGGGGCAGATCTGGGCCGGCGAACCGATCCAACGCCGCGGGGCCGCTTCACCATTCCCACCCCCTACGGGGGGCCGGTGCTGCCGATCGAACCGCCTCACTGAGCACGACACCACGTCCAACGCAAGGAGATGATTTTGGTCGCTACCACGGAGAAAGACGACGAAACCCAGTCCGAGGAACCCGCTGCCTCGTCGGAGGACAACCAAGACACCGAAGACACCTCACAGACCCCAGACATCGAAGTCGACTCGGTTGAGCACGCCGAGGCCGAGTCGGCGGACGACGACGAGGACAACACGCTGCTGGCGGACAAGCGCGAAAAGGCGGCGCGCCCAAACCGCTCCTGGGCGCGGTATCTACGGCGCGGCGCAATGCCGCTGTTGCTCGCTGGTGCACTGGCGCTTTCGGCATTCCTGGGCTGGCAGCAATGGCAGCAGCACCAGGTGAAGCTGGCGGGCCAGCAGGCTCAACAAGCCGCCATCGCCTACGCCCAAGTGCTGACCAGCATTGATTCCAACAACGTCGACCAGAATTTCCGTCAAGTGCTCGACGAGGCGACCGGCGAGTTCAAGGACATGTATACGCAGTCCAGCGTTCAGCTGCGTCAGTTGCTGATCGACAACAAGGCCAGTGCCCATGGCGTCGTGGTGGATTCCGCAGTTGCCTCCGAAACCGTGAACAAGGTCGTCTTGCTGGTCTTTGTCGACCAAACCGTGACCAACATGGCGGTACCGGACCCGCGCATCGATCGCAGCCGGATCAAGATGACCATGGAAAAGGTCGACGGACGCTGGCTGGCCAGCAAAGTCCAGCTGCTCTAAACCGTTCGGAGCCAACCCATGCCGATCACACGATTGCTCACGACACTGACGCTGGTCGTAGCGGCAGCAACCTCGGGGTTCGTCAGCCCGCCAACGGCGCGGGCATCAGCTTCGTCGTTCTGCGGGGAGCTCGGTGGCGACTGGGACGGCCAGTACTGCCATACCTCGGTGGTCTCCGAACGCAAAGCGGTCCGCGATATCAAAGTGGCGGTGCCCGCTGACCTCATCGACGATGCGACGGCAGGTCCGGTGGTCCGCGACTATCTGCGCACCCTGGTCACCAACTGGAAATCTGTGGGCGCACAGATGGTCGCGGACAGCTTCGGCGAGGAGAACTACCAGGTGTTCCGGCACGGCAGCATGCTCAGCGCCGTGTTCCACGAGGATTACCACGCCGACGGCCCCAAGCCCAACAACGCCTATCGCACGTTCACCTTCGACACGGGGGGCGGGAGGCGAGTGCAGCTGGCGGACCTGACGACCTCGAATCCGCTTACCGCAATTCCCCCGCTGGGCCAGCCCTACATCCAGGCCGCACTCGATGCGGCCGCGCCACCGCACGACCCGGGAACCTACCCATTCGTCGCCGACCGGAGGACACCCGACAAGGTCTATTCCGGCGGCTACCGGGCTTGGGCACTAACCCCAGACGAGTTGGTTCTCTACCTGCCCGACTACCCGGTGGGTCATGACGAGCCGATCGACTTCACGCCCGGGGCCGCACAATGGTCCATGGACGGAGGAGCCGTCGTAGCGCACATCCCGCTCTCGGCGCTGGGTCCCGTACTGCGCGGCTGAGTTACGCGTTGGCGTTGCCGGCGCGCCACTGTTCCCAGGGAATGTTCCAGTCGCCAAGCCCCTCAGTGCCGGGCAGCGTGCCTCCCACGGTGTTGACGACCTCGACGATGTCGCCGGTCTTGATGTGGTCATAGAACCACTCCGCGTTGCTGGGGCTCACATTCAGACACCCGTGGCTGGTGTTCGTGTGGCCCTGGGCACCGACCGACCACGGCGCGGAGTGCACATAGACACCGCTATAGGACAGCTGCGTGGCCCAATTGACATCGGTGCGGTACCCATTGGGTGAGTTGACCGGCACGCCGTAGGTCGAAGAGTCCATGATGATGTGCTTGAACCGCGCGCCCACGATGTAGATGCCGTTGGCGGTCGGGGTGCTGTCCTTGCCCATCGAGGTCGGCATGGTCTTGACCACCTCGCCGTTGACCAGGATGGTCAGCATCTTCGTGTTGTCGTCGGCGGTCGCAATCACCTCATCGCCGATGGTGAAGTGCGTCTTGACGTTGTCCTCGCCGAACATGCCCTCACCCAGATCGACACCGTAGGTGTTCACCGCGACATCAACGCTGGTCCCCGACTTCCAGAAGTGCTCTGGGCGCCAACGCACCTCGCGGTTGTTGAGCCAGTAGAAGGCGCCCTCGACGGCCGGTTTGGTGGTGATCTTGATGGCCTTCTCGGCAGCCAGGCGGTTGGCGATGTTCTCGTCGAACCGGATCGCGACCGGCTCACCGACGCCGACAACCTCACCGTCGGCGGGACTCACGTACGGCATCGTCAGATGGGCCGGCGAACTGGTCTGGAACGTCATCTGGCGGGTCGCGGCACCGCCCAGGCCAAGCGCCTTGGCGTTGAGCGTATAGCGCCGGTTGTATCCGAGCGGCTCGTCAGTCGACCAGTGCAGTCCGTCGGAGCTGAGTTTCCCGCTGATGGACTTGCCGCTCTCGTTGACCATGGTGACCGCGGCCAACACACCGTCGGAGACGCTCACGGTGACCGGTGCGTCCACGGTGACCCCGACGGCCCCGTCGGTCACCGATGCGGTGAGCTTGGGCACCAACAGGTCGGCAAACGGGGTGCCCTTGTTCTCGATCACCTTGGTCGCGGTGGGGGTAGCACTGCTGCCGCCGCAGGCGACGGCCAGCACAGCAACCGGGATCAGGATCGCAGCCAGCCACGATCGACGTCTGCTCAAAGGCGCCATCAAGTGACCTTCCAGATACTCACGCTTACTTTGGTCACCGCTGACCTCGGATTGTTACTAGCATTGTACTGCCTCATCACCGCCAGCTCGGCGAATGAGGCTCCGTTCCTGCGGTCCAGTATCGCACTGCACCCCGTGTGATCCGGAGATTTCCCTCTGCGCCGGGATGCCTGTTATTGTCGCAACGCGGTCTTGCCAGACCGATGCGCCGTTAGCTCAGTTGGTAGAGCAGCTGACTCTTAATCAGCGGGTCCGGGGTTCGAAACCCTGACGGCGCACTTCACGAAATGCCCCTTGTGGGAGCCACGATGCGGCGAGCGGCCTCTACGGCCGCTGCCCGTCGCCCCTCGATAACCGCGCGATCAGTAGCGACGGCATCGGGATGAGGCGACTGCGCCCAGGCCAGACCCACCCCAAACAACAGGACGAGCAAGTCCATCGGATGCCAGTGCGGGTCGACGTGGCCGGCGGCTTGGGCCGCTTCGATCACACCGACGTCGCGCGCCTGGACCGATTCCACGCCCTCGACCTGCGGCGGGTCCAGGACCAAACCCTCTAGATTGGCCCAGGTAATCATGCGCAGGTGCTCGGGCCTGCGGCAGGCCAGGTCGTAGATGTCGCCGACGAACTCGGGGACCGCGTCGGGACGCAGCGTCACCGCGGCAAAGAACTCCTCCATGTCGGCGGCGACAACGCTGCGAAATAGCGCCTCCTTGTCCTGGAAGTGCGCGTAGAGCCGCTCCTTGCTCGCCTCGGCGGTCCGCGCGATGCGGTCGATCCGGGCACCGGCCAGGCCGTATTGCGCGAACTCGGACCGAGCGGCGGTCAGGATCGTCTCGCGAAGTTCAGCCGTGGTTCGCACAGCATGATCATATCCATACGAACTAGTTCGTTTGATAGCGTGGTAGTCCGAGCACGAATCCGAGCGGAGGAAGCCATGGGCGGACGCATCGATACCGAGGCAATAATGAGCCCGCCGCGCCGAGTGGAGTTCCTGCGCGGTGCGCTAGACCGGACCCAAGACGGGATTGCGCCGCTTATCGACCTGTTTCGGCCCCATGTAACCGGCCTGGAAACACTGCCCGCCAACGGACGATTCTTGTTGGTGGGCAAACACACTCAGTTTGTCGGCGGTGAGGTGCTGCTGGTTCCGCACTTCGTTCGTCGGGCAATCGGCAGCCGAGTGCGTCCACTGGCCGATCGCCGGTTCGGGCGGCGCCGCGGCATTGGTTACGACCTGATGACCGCCTACGGCGGCGTCGTCGGCGCGCCCGAAAGCGCACGAGAACTGATGCGGCACAACGAAACCATTCTGGTATTCCCCGGCGGAGGCCGCGAGATCGCGAAATTCAAGGGCGAGGAATACCACTTGAATTGGAATGGGCGCAACGGATTCGCCCGCATCGCGGCCGAAAACGACTATCCGATCGTTCCGGTCGGACTGGAAGGCGGTGACGATGTCTACAAGAGCATGGTCACCCGCGACAGCGCGCTCGGCCGGCTCAGCCAGGCCGTCAGCGTGAAGCTGACCGGCCGCTCCGACATGGCGATGCCGTTGATGCGCGGGATGGGACCAACCTTGATCCCCCGCCCCCAACGGATGTACCTGCGTTTTGGCGAGCCGATCGACACGACGCAGCCGGATGGGAGAGCGGCCCAGGAGTGGGTCGAGTCGGTGAAGAAAAGCACTCAGCACGCTCTGGAAACAATCCTGGCCGAGTTGCTGAGCATTCGCGCAGGCGACCCGTTCCGCGCGCTCAACCCGTTGTCCTGGGCGAGCGCGGCCAAAGCCGAAGCGACCAGCAGCGCGAGCCAAAATTAGGGTGCCGCCGCAACTTTGGCAGCGCCCAGCCCACACCCGCCAGGCCTGGCCGACGCGCGCTGTCCAGGGGCTATCAAGACGCCTTCGGTGGGCCGATCGGATCTGTTCGAACCCCCGCCTTTGGCGGTAGTTTTCTTCTGACACCGAAGTTGTGATCGGCGCCCCCAGACCAGGTTTGTCGAAGGAGCTGTAATGGGGTTCATCCAGCCAAACCTGCCCGTCGTCGACATGGCCGAGTGGAGCAAGGGCACCCGCGCGCAGCGGATCATTCCGATGGCCCGCCACATTGCAGAAAACGGCTTCGGCACCCCGCTGGTGATGCCCGTGATGTATGGCATCAAGATCGTGCTCTACATCCTGGGCGCGTGGCTGTTCGCCTTGTCCACAAGCGGTGTCGAGGGCTTCAGCAACGTCGGCGCGTGGTGGACGGAACCGATCGTGTTCGAGAAGGCCGTGCTCTACACGATGCTGTTCGAGGTGGTAGGTCTGGGCTGCTGCTTCGGCCCGATGGCCGGGCGCTAGTTCCCGCCGATGGGTTCGATCCTGTACTGGCTGCGGCCCGGAACCATCCGCCTGCCCCCTGGCCCAACCGGGTGCCACTGACCAAGGGCACCAACCGAACTCTGTTCGAGGTTTTGCTCTACGGCGCCCTACTCGCGCTGCTCGTCGTCGCGTTGGTGTCCGACGGCACCGGGCCAATTCCTGAGCTCAACACCATGATCGGCGTGCTTCCGCGGTGGCAGCCGGTCGCCATCCTCTCGGTGCTCGCGGTCCTCGGCCTGCGCGACAAGATCACCTTCCTGGCCGCGCGCGGTGAGGTGTATGCGCCACTGACACTGGTGTTCTTGTGCTCCGGCAGCGACATCGTCGTCGGAGCAAAGCTGGTCTTCATCGTCATCTGGCTGGGCGCAGCGACCTCGAAGCTCAACAAACACTTCCCGTTCGTGATCTCGACGATGCTGGCCAATAATCCGTTCATCCCCTCCGGGTTCCTCAAGAGGTCGTTGTTCAAGCGATACCCGGATGATCTACGGCCCAGCACGTTATCGGACTTCATCGCACATTTCTCGACCGCGGTGGAAGGGCTGGTACCGCTGGCGCTGTTCTTCTGCCACGGTGGCTGGCCGACGACCATTGCCGCGTTCGTGATGGTCATGTTCCACCTCAACATCCTGCTGGCCTTCCCGATGGGGGTGCCGCTGGAGTGGAACGTCTTCATGATTTTCGGGGTGCTGTGGCTGTTCGTCGCCCACGCACACCTCGGGCTCGCCGATTTGACCGGCCCGTGGCCCGTCGTCCTGTGCGCCCTGATCGCCGCCGTTGTCGTCATCGGAAATCTCTACCCGCGCATGGTCTCCTTCCTGCCCGGCATGCGTTACTACGCCGGCAACTGGGACACCACCCAGTGGTGCGTCAAGCCGTCGGCCGACGAAAAGATCCGAGTCGGTGCTCGCGCACTCGGCCCGATGTATCACCTGCAACTCGAGCGGCTCTACAACAGCAAAGCGCAGGCCCTGGTGCCGATACACCTGGCCTTCGCGTTTCGGGGGATGAACACCCATGGCCGCGCGCTCTACACGCTGGTGCATCGCGCACTGGCCGGGTACGACGAGGACGACTACAACGTGTGCGAGGGCGAGCAACTTTGCGCCATGGTGCTCGGATGGAACTTCGGCGACGAGCATCTACATAACGAGTGCCTCATCGAGGCCCTACAGCAGCGGTGCGGATTCGAGCCGGGTGAGGTTCGGGTGGTGATTCTCGACTCGCAGCCCATCCAAATCCAGCGCCAGCAGTACCGGCTCGTCGACGCCGCCACTGGCGAGTTCGAGCGCGGTTACGTCGATGTGGCTGACATGGCCGAGGCCCAGCCCTGGGTCGATGACCTGCCGATACACGTCGAAAGCGGCACCGCGGCCGGAATGACCTGAGGGCACTGCGGTGGTACCCAATCGCGTCGAGCGTGCCCCCAGGGCGCCGAGTGTGCGCTCAGGGTGGCGATCCGGCGGTTTCCACGCCCTGGACGCACATCCGAAGCCGTCTCAGCGGTTCCTGATCTTGCGGATCACCACGACCACGACGACAGACCCGATCCCGACCAACGTCACGGTCACGGCCGGTTTGGTGACGAACTCGATCACTTTGGCCTTCACGTCGTCGGCCAGGCGGCGGGGGTTGGCACGCTCAACCAGCGAGTCGACGGTGGTCGCCAGCTGGTCGCGGGCGACGTCGATGTCCTGCTTGATGGTGTCGGGATCGCGGTCCGCCACGTGTCTGTCCTCCAAGTCTCCCGCTATCCGGCCTATACACCTGCCCGCACTACCCTAGATCAGCCGGTGCGAGTCCTAACGCTCCGGTGAACAGAAAGGGACCTACGTTGAGCGAGACCACACGCCTGGCGCCAGGCGACAAAGCGCCTGCATTCAGCCTGCCCGACGCCAACGGCAACAAGGTGTCACTGTCCGACTACAAGGGACGCCAAGTGGTGGTGTACTTCTACCCGGCCGCTTCGACTCCCGGATGCACCAAACAGGCCTGCGATTTCCGCGACAACCTGAGCGAGTTGAACGAGGCCGGCCTCGACGTGGTCGGGATCTCGCCCGACAAGCCGGAGAAGCTGGCCAAGTTCCGCGATGCCGAGGGGCTCACGTTCCCGCTGCTATCCGATCCGGACCGCAAGGTGTTGGCCGCCTACGGCGCCTACGGCGAGAAGATGATGTACGGCAAGACCGTCACCGGCGTGATCCGTTCCACGTTCGTGGTCGACGAAAACGGCAAGATCGCCGTCGCCCAGTACAACGTGAAGGCGACCGGGCACGTCGCCAAACTCCGCCGCGACCTACAGGTGTGATCAGGCCAGGTTGGCCAGCAGCAGCGCCTCGGCCACCACGGCTCGCTCCAGCACCCCCAGATGCAGGCTCTCGTTGACGCTGTGCGCCTGCGTCCCGGGATCCTCCACCCCCGTGACGAGGATCTTCGCGTCAGGAAACGCCTCGGCGAACTCGGCGATGAACGGGATCGACCCACCCATACCCATGTCGATCGGGTCGGCACCCCACGCCTGGCGGAACGCCGTGCGTGCGGCGTCATAGACCGGACCGCTCGCGTCGATCGCGTAAGGCTGACCGATGTCGCCGCGCTCGACGCTTACCCGGGCTCCCCAGGGCGCATGCTTACGCAGGTGAGCTTCCACGGCATCGAGGTGCGCCGCGGCGTCCCCGCCGGGTGCGATCCGAATGCTGATCTTGGCGCGAGCCCGCGGAATCAACGTATTCGATGCTGCCGCAATGGAAGTGGTGTCGATACCGATCACGGTGATCGCCGGCTTCGCCCACAGCCGCTGGGGCACCGAACCTGACCCGATCTCGGTGACACCGTCGAGCAGACCCGAGTCCGCACGCACCCGCTCGGGCGGATAGTCAACGGCGGCGGCCGTGCTCTCGTGCAATCCGGCCACCGCTACGTTGCCGTCGTCATCGTGCAGGCTGGCCAGCAGCCGCACCAACACACTGAGCGCGTCGGGAACCACACCACCCCACAAACCGGAGTGCAGCCCGTGGTCGAGGGTGGCGACTTCCACGACACAGTCAGCCATGCCACGCAGCGACACCGTCAGCGCCGGCACATCGGTGCTCCAATTGTCCGAATCCGCGATGACGATCACGTCGGCCGCCAGCACGTCGCGGTGAGCGGCCAGCAATCGGCCCAACGACGGCGAACCGGACTCCTCCTCGCCCTCGACGAAGACGGTCACACCCACCGGCGGTTTGCCATCGTGCGCCCGAAAGGCCGCCAAATGCGTTGCGATTCCCGCCTTGTCATCGGCCGTGCCACGCCCGTAAAGACGACCGTCGCGTTCGGTCGGCTCGAACGGGGCCGAGGCCCACTGATCGGGGTCTCCCTCGGGTTGGACATCGTGGTGGGCATACAGCAGCACGGTCGGCGCGCCCGGCGGTGCCGGATGCTGCGCGATGACCGCCGGGGCACCGCCTTCGCTGACGATCTGGACGTCATCAAAACCTGCCTGTGCCAACAAATCAGCTACCGCTTGAGCACTGCGATGGACCTCGGCGCGTCGCCCCGGGTCGGCCCATACGGATTCGATCCGGACCAGCTTCTCGAGGTCCTGCCGCACCGACGGCAGCACCTCGCGCACACGCTCAACAAGATCAGTCATGACACTGAGGCTAACCAACGGGCTGGCTATGCTGAGCGCGTAATGGCGACACGCGGTCCCGACCCGACGGCGCCGCTCTGGCGGGCGGCGCAGCTATTCCGGCTGCTGAGCTGCGGCTACGCACTCGGCTTCCACATCGCGATCAACTCAAACCTGCAGCGGCCGCTGCTGGGCTGGGCGCTGTTCGCGGTGCTGATCGGCTGGAGCGCAGCCTGCGCGGTCGCCTACCTGCGCGGCTTCGGCCGGCGGCCGGCCTGGGTAATCACCGAGATCGCCGTCGTCGTCGTGCTGATGCTGTCCACCAAGATGGTGGCCTCGGCACAGTGGGCCCTGGACAACCAGACCTGGCCGACCACGCTTTGGGCCAGCAACGCCACCATCTCGGCGGCGCTGCAGTTCGGCCCGGCCGGCGGCATGTTGACCGGCATTGCGGTGACAGCCGCCAACGAGGCCGTCAAGGGCTACGTCAACGTCAACCTTGGGCGCACCGCGACCATCGTGATCGAACTGGCGGTCGGCCTGGCGGTCGGCATGGCCGCCCGCACCGCCCGGCGCGCCCACGCCGATCTGCAACGAGCGGCTCAGCTGTCGGCCGCCTTGCAGGAGCGGGAGCGGCTCTCCCGGCAGGTCCACGACGGCGTCATCCAGGTGCTGGCGCTGGTCTCTCGGCGCGGGCACGAAATCGGTGGCCCCACATCCGAGTTAGCCGAACTCGCCAGCGAGCAGGAACGCGCGCTGCGCCGATGGATAATCTCCACTGACACCGATCGTGACGGCAACACCCGCAGCGTCGACCTGTGCGCCCTGTTACGGCGCAGGGCGTCCGACCGGGTATCGATGAGCTTGCCGGGAACTCCGGTGACACTGACGCGGGAGGTCGCCACCGAGCTGGATGCGGCGGTGGGCAACGCCCTCGACAACGTGCGCCTGCATGCCGGGCCGAGCGCCCGCGCATTCGTGCTGCTCGAAGATCTCGGCGACTCGGTCACCGTCAGCGTCCGCGACGACGGCGTGGGCATTGCCCCGGGGCGACTCGACGAGGCCGCCGGCCAGGGGCATCTGGGCATCTCGAAGTCGATTGTGGGACGGCTGGCGGCCCTGGGTGGCACCGCAGAACTGAGCACGGACCAGGGCGAGGGCACCGAATGGGAGCTGCGGGTGCCACGCCGGGAAGGATCGTCATGAGTGAGCACGAATCGCCGACGGTGATGGTCGTCGACGACCATCCGATCTGGCGTGACGCGGTTGCCCGCGATCTCTCCGATGACGGCTTCGCAGTGGTCGCCACCGCCGACGGGGTGGCGACGGCGCAACGGCGGGCCGCAATCGTCAAGCCCGACGTGGTGGTGATGGACATGCGGCTGGCCGACGGCGATGGTGTGCAGGCAACCACGGAGGTGCTCAAGGTCTCGCCCGCGACCCGCGTGCTGGTGCTGTCGGCCTCCGACGAACGCGAGGACGTCCTGGAAGCCGTCAAGGCGGGGGCAACCGGATACCTGGTCAAGAGTGCGTCGAAGGCCGAACTCGCCGATGCGGTGCGCGCCACCGCGGCGGGGCGAGCCGTCTTCACCCCGAGCCTGGCTGGGCTGGTCTTGGGCGAGCATCGGCGTATCGCGCAAACCGCGGACTCGAGCCAGGATCGGCCCAGCCTGACCGAACGGGAGACCGAGATACTGCGCTACGTCGCAAAACGACTGTCCGCCAAGCAGATTGCTGAAAAGCTCTCGTTGAGCCACCGGACGGTGGAAAACCACGTCCAGGCGACGTTCCGCAAGCTGCGGGTCGCCAACCGGGTGGAGCTGACCCGCTACGCCATTGAGCACGGGCTGGACAAGTAGCCGCCCAGTTTGCGTAGTCCTACTCATCCATGCCGGGGCCAAGAACGGCAGAGTAATCGACATGACCGAATCGCAGCACGCTGTCATCAGTCGACTCTCCGCGGAATTCGACTCATTGGCTCGTCAGATGGCCCGCGTTTCCGGCGAACTCAGCCAGCTTGACCGCCTGATCTCCGATTCGGTCGGCGCGCCCCAACCCGCTGCGGCCGCGCCGCCGCAACCGCAACCGCAGCCTGTGGCTCCGTACTGGTACCCCTACTGGCAGCAGTGGGCGCCCGTGGCGCCAGCACCCGCCGCGGCGCCGCCACGCCAGTACGCTCCCCCACCTACCGCGCGCCCGGCCCCCCAAGGCCCACCGGCCCCGGCACCGGCCGCGGCCCCACCGGTCTCCGCACCGCGGCGCCCCGCCGAGAGCACCGAATCCGGCTGGATCGGCAAGCTGCTAGCGGTCGCGGGAGTGGCGGTGACGTTGACCGGCGTGGCGCTGCTGCTGGTCCTCGCCGCGCAAGCCGGGCTGCTGCGACCCGAGATCCGGGTCGCCGGTGGCACGGCGTTGTCAGTCGCGCTCGTCGGCGTGGCCGTCCGGCTGCGCGGCCGCCCCGGTGGACGCATCGGCGCGATCGCGTTGGCCGCCACCGGTATCGCAACCGCCTACCTGGACGTCATCGCGGCGACCACCATCTACCAGTGGGTGCCGGCGCCCGCCGGGCTGGTGCCGGCGCCCGCCGGGCTGGTGCCGGCGCCCGCCGGGCTGGTGCTGGCCGCGCTGGTCGGTGGGGCGGGACTTGCGCTGGCCCGCCGCTGGGATTCCGAGCACCTGGGGCTACTGGTGCTGGTGCCGTTGATCGGGCTGGCGCCCGTGCTCACCAGAGGTGCCGATCTCTTGCTGGTGAGCTTCATGCTGGCGCTGTCGGCCGCAGCGTTACCGGTGTAACTGGGCAAGGATTGGGTCTGGCTGCACGCCGCGCGCGTCGCGGCACCCACCGTGCCCCTGTTGATCGCCCTGGTGGCGGCCGACAAGCACGACAACACCTGGCTGCTGGGCGCAGCCTGCGGTGTCGCTGCGATCCTTGCCATCGTGAGCGGCCTGATCGTGTTGCCGGGCGGCAAGAACGCCGCCGCCCTGGCCGTGCTCACGGTGGTCGGGACCCTGCCCGTCTTGGCCGCCGCCGTCGCGGTCGATCGCGTGTTTGCCGCGCTGCTGGCCGGCACCCTGGCCGCGGCACTGTTGGCAATCGTTCTGGTAGGCAGTGAACTTCCCACCATCTTCAACCGGGTCTTGGCGGCATGGTCGGCAATCTCGGCGCTGGTCGCCGTTACCGTTGCCTTCGACGGCCACGTCGAGGGGCCGATCCTGCTCGCCCTTGCCATCGTCGTCGCGATCGCCGGTCGCCACGACCGCATGGCGCTCTGGGCCGCAGCGGGTTTCGGCATCGTCGGCCTCGGCCTGTACTACAGCTATGCGCCGCTGCATGCGCTGTTGACAGCGACGGTGATGCCGACCCCGATCGCGGTGTCCACCTTGGCCGCCAGCCTGCTCAGCATCGCATTTGTCGTTGCGATGAGCAGGGCGTGTGCCGGCATCGGAGGCCAGAATCGCGACATCCGCCGGATCCTGGCCGCCGTCGGCGGGGTGCTGGTGATCTATGCCGTCACCGCGTTTACGGTCACCGCCGGTGTCCTGATCGCCGGCACCGAGGCGGGCTTCCTGGCCGGCCACATGGCGGCCACCATCTGCTGGATCGCCGTAGCGGCGCCGCTGTTCGTCTACGCACTGCGAGTCGCAGACCGGGAACGCCGCACCGCCCCGATCAGCGCCGGCCTGGCGCTCACCGGGGCCGCCACCGCCAAGCTGTTCCTGTTCGATCTCGCCACGCTCGACGGCATCTTCCGGGTCGCGGCGTTCATCGTGGTCGGCCTGGTGCTGCTGGCGATGGGAACCGGATACGCGCGCAGCCTCGCGCGCTAGCACCCTGGCGAGCAGACGCGAAATCGCACGGGATCGGAGATTCCGATGCGATTTCGCGTCTGCTCGCCGGAGATCAACTGGTCTCGAGAATGGCCACGGCGGCCGCCGTATCCCCCTCGTGGGTCAACGACACATGGATCGTCACAGCGGCCAGGTGCTTGGCGATCTCCCCGGTGAGACGCACCCGCGGCCGTCCCCACATGTCGGTGACCACCTCGATGTCGCGGTGGATGTCTTCGGGCAGCACCGGCCGCTGCGCGAACCGTGATCCAGACCAGGCCTTGATCACCGCTTCCTTGGCGGCCCAACGGGCCGCCAAGTGCCGCGCCGCCGACGAACTCTTATCGGAGGCGTCGCGGCGCTCACCGGGGGTGAAGGTCGCAGCGAACGCCGTTCCCGGCTGATCGACCTGCTCGGCGAAATCAGGAATGGAGACGAGGTCGATCCCGACGCCGACGATGCCCATGGATCGCCACGTTAATCGATGACCAATCTCATCCGATGTAGGCCTCGCCGTCGCCGAGCCGAGCGGCCGGATTCAGCAGCATCGCTGCCTCTTGCGGCTTCTCGGCCGTGTCGTGGTCGAAACGGCGGTCCGGAGGCCGCTGATACATCGGCTCTCCACCGGCCATGGCCGACGCCAGCCTCCGCTGACCGGCCAGCAGCCGCGTATCGGCACGCCGCTGGTAGTCCGCGCGCTGCTCAGGAGCCAGCGAGGCGATGAACGCCTGTGGGTGCACCAACGCGACCAGACCGGACACGTGGCCGAACCCGAGGCTGGTCAGCATGCCGGCTTTGAGCGGGAACTTCCCGCCCAGCCGCAACGCGTCACGCACCCACACGAAGTGCGCTGCCCCGGCCAGTTCATCGTCCACACAGTCCAGACTCCGGTTGGGCGGAATGACACCGTCACGCAGAATCTGGCACAGCCCCATCATCTGGAAGACCGCCGCGCCACCCTTGGCGTGACCGGTCATGCTCTTTTGCGACACCACGAACAGTGGCGCACCCTCGGATCGGCCAAGTGAGTCGGCGAGCCGCTCGTGCAATTCCGTCTCGTTGGGATCGTTGGCCAGCGTCGACGTGTCGTGCTTGGAGATGATGGCGATGTCATCGGCACCCACGCCCAACTTGGCCAGCGCCCGCGCCAGCGCGGAGTCCCGGCCGCCGCGTCCGGCGCCCAATGCGCCCAGCCCCGGAGCCGGAATCGAGGTGTGCACACCGTCTCCGAAGGACTGTGCGAAGGCCACCACCGCGAGCACGGGCAGGCCCATCTTCAGAGCCAGGTCGCCACGGGCCAGCAGAATCGTGCCACCGCCCTGGGCTTCCACGAAGCCCAGCCGGCGCCGGTCATTGGGCCGGGAGAACTTCGAGTCGGCGATTCCGCGGCCGCGCATCATGGCGGTGTCGGCGGTGGCCGCCATGTCACCGAAGCCGATGATGCCTTCCAAGGTGAGGTCGTCGATACCGCCGGCCACCACCATCTCGGCCTTGCCCAAGCGGATCTTGTCGACGCCCTCCTCGACCGACACCGCGGCCGTCGCGCATGCGGCGACCGGGTGGATCATCGAGCCATAGCTACCGATGTAGGACTGAACCACGTGCGCAGCGACGATATTCGGCAGAATTTCCTGGAATATGTCGTTCGGCTTGCTCCGGCCCAACAGGTTTCCGTGGTACATCGTCTGCATCGACGTACCGCCACCCATCCCGGTGCCCATGGTGTTTGCGACCAAACTCGGGTGCACATAACGCATTACCTCGGTCGGGCTGAACCCGGCGCTCAGGAACGCGTCGACGGTGGCCACGATGTTCCAAACCGCTACGCGGTCAATCGAACTGGCCATGTCCTGACTGATGCCCCACACCGTCGGATCGAAGCCCGTCGGGAGCTGGGCGCCAACCACCCGCGACAGTGTCGTCTTGCGCGGCACTCGAATCTCGGTGCCGGCCTTACGGATGACCTGCCAGTCACCCGAATCGGGCACCGGCCGGATGACGGTGTGCTCGGGATCGAAGTCTGCGAAGGCACGCGCGTCGGCCTCCGAGCACACCACGAAGGAGAAGTCCTTGTCCAGGAACACCGACACCAGCAACGGCGACGAGTGGTCGGAGTCGATCGTGCCGTCGTCGACGAACTCCCGAATGCCGACGCGCTCCACCACCACATCGTGATAACGCTCGACCAACTCGGCTTCGTCGACCAGCTCACCGGTTCCGGTGTCATACCAGCCCGGTTGCGGGTCGTCTTCCCACCGGACCAGCCCGGTGGTCCAGGCCAACTCCAGCACACCGGCGGCGGAGAGCTCGTTCTCGACCTCCATCTCGAAACGCGTCCGTGAGGAGCCGTATGGACCGAGCTCGGCACCGCCGACGATCACCACCAGGTCGGACGGGTCCACGTCGAGGTCGTCCCAGTGCGGTGGCGGCGCCGGCGTGTATCCACGCGGCGGTGACGGCAGCGCGGGAATTGCCCCCTCAGTTGACTCTTCGTCATCTGCGGTCGCCTCGGTCGACATCTCCTCACGCACCTTGGCGGCTAGTTCGGCCATGTCGAGGTTGGCCTCCGCCAGCCCACCCGTGAGGTCCGCTTTGATCGGGGTACTGGCCGCCGCGACCTTGGACTCCACATCGCACAGGCCGAGCAGCATCGCCGCCATCTCGTCAGTGGAGTAGGTGGTGACGCCGGCCTCTTCGACAGCGCTGACAATGGCGTCGTTGTGACCCATCAGGCCGGTGCCGCGAGTCCATCCGATCAGCGCGTGCGCCAGGCTGACCCGGGCCGCCCACGAGGATTCGGCGTGCCAACGACTCACCACCGCGTCCAGCGCCGACTTGGCTTCGCCGTAGGCGCCGTCACCACCGAACATGCCGCGGTTGGGCGAGCCGGGCAACACCACGTGCAGTCGCGAGGCGATGTCGCGCTCGGCGCCGATCGTCGAGAGCCCGCCGATCAGCCGCTGCACTGCCCACAGCAGCACCTTCATCTCCATCTCGGAGCGCGAGCCGGCCTCCGACAGGTCGCCGACCACGCGCGGCGCCGCGAACGGGAACAGCAACGTCGGCGTCTGCGCGTCCTTGATGTGAATCGACTGCGGCCCAAGGCTTTCGGTTTGCTCGCTGCCGACCCATTCGACCAGGGCGTCGATGTCGGAGTAGGAGGCCATGTTGGCCGCCACCACCCACAGCGCCGCACCGTAGCGGGCATGGTCTCGGTACAGCGTGCGGTAGAACGCCAGCCGCTCGTCGTCGAGTTTGGACGTGGTGGCAATGACGGTGGCACCGCCATCGAGCAGTCGTGCCACCACCGATGCCGCGATCGAACCCTTCGAAGCGCCGGTCACCACCGCCACTTCGCTGCTGTCCGGACCCGGGTCCGGGTTCTCCGCACCGGCGGCGATTCGGCCGTACAGCGACGCGTGGATCTGCCGCCCCGCCGCCAGCGACTTGCCCTGCCACCAGGTGGCTTGGGTCGCGACGACGTGGCCGGCTCCCTCGAAGCGTTGCGATAGCCGCGCCCAGTCGGCGTCAATGTCACCTTCGTCGGTTAGCCACAGTTTGACCAGGTCTTCGCGGGCGCTGGCCCAGCGGTCGTCGAACACGACTGCTTTCTTCCCGTCGAACACCGGCGCCACCAAACGCGGCCAGTCCGAGCCCAATTCAGCGGTGACCAGTTCGATGAGGTCTGCGTCGGTCGCGGCCGGCAGCGCGGTGGCCGGGGCGTCGAGACCCAACTGGCCCAACACCAGACGAGCAGCCGAGGCGAGCACGCCGTCGCGACCGGTGATCTGATCGGTGAATTCGGCGAGCGCCGCCGCGTCGACGGTAGCGCCACCGCCACCGCCGGCCGACGGCAGCGCCACGGCGACACCACGGCGGGCGGCAACCGATGCAACCGCGGCGTCGACCACCTTGTCGACGGAAGCCGCATCGGCCAACGCGCCCTCGTGCAGGTTGCCCAGGGCGCCGCCGCGAACGCTGCTGCCCTCGCGGGTGCCTAGCGCCACCTCGACGGTGACGTGTTTTGCCCAGCCATCGCCAAGCTCCCAGGTCTTCTTGACCCGCTCCGCGATGGCACCCGGGCGCTTGCCCGAGGGTCCCAGCACCGTGCGAAGTTGATCGTTGATCGCATCCGAAAGCACTGGGCCGTAAGGCTTGTAGGTCCGTGCCAGCTTGGTGACCTGCGAGCGCAGCCCGGCCAGGTCGGCCTCGGCCGCGCCGTCGATGGCACCCAGATTCAATTCGGAGCCCAGATCCACCAGCAGCTGGTTACGCCGCGACGACGCGCCGTCGGTGATGGACTCGATGGAGTCCAGCTGCTCGATCTGGTCCAGGCGCATCTTGGCCGACAGCGCGATCAGCGCCAGAGTGGCATCGGCGGCGTCAAACCCGATGTCGTCGGGCCGCGGGCCACCCGAAGGTGCGGCCGGGGCGGCGGCCGGTGCCGCGGCAGCGGCCGCCTCGCCCGCCCCCGCCGCGGGCTCCTCTGCCTCGGGCTCCGGCTCCGGTTCGGGGTCGGTGTCGGTGGCGAACAGCACCGCGGCATCGCGCTCGGCATTGAGCACTTCCACTGTGCTGTGGGCGTATTCGGGCAGCTTGAGCGTGTTGGTAGCCAGACCCGCCACGGTCGGCGAGGTCTTCACGCCGATCTCGACGAACCGCTCCACGCCGAGCCCGCCGGCGGCCTCCTCGATGAAGAGCAGATCCTGGGTCTCAATCCAGCGCACCGGACTGGCGAACTGCCATGCCAGCAGCTCGATGAAGACGGTGCGCGCCAGCTCGCGCGGGCGCTCCCGAATCCAGGTGTCGTAGTCGGCCAGGATCTCGTCGAGCGGCTCGGCCGGCACCAGATCCCGGATCTCCTGGATAAAGTCACGGTCCAGGTTGAACAGCCGCGGCACCAGGTTGGGGATGTAGCGCCCGATGATCAGGTCCGGATCGGCGTCGCGCGGCATCACGCGGTCCAGCGAACGGCGGAACTCCGCGACACCAACCCGCAGCACCCGCGAGTGGAACGGAACGTCGATGCCGGGCACCAGGATGAACGAGCGTCGTCCGCCGCTGAGTTCACGACGCCGCTCCACTTCAGCCTCCAGCGCCTCTAGCCCGCGCACCGTGCCCGCGATCGCGTATTGCGACCCGCGCAGGTTGAAGTTCACGATCTCCAGGAACTCACCGGTGCTCTCGGCGATCCCGGCGACGAAGGCCGGAACGTCGTTGTCATCGAGGTCGATCTGCGACGGCCGGATGGCCGCCAGCCGGTAGTTGGACCGCCCCAGCTCGTCACGAGGCACGATGTCGTGCATCTTCGAGCCGCGGTGGAACACCATCTCCAACAGGGATTCTAGTTCGTAGATACCCGTCACGCAGGCCAGTGCGGTGTACTCACCCACCGAGTGTCCACAGGCGATCGCGCCCTCGACAAAGGCACCCTGCTCACGCATTTCGGCCACCTGCGCGGCCGCCACGGTGGCCATCGCAACCTGGGTGAACTGCGTCAGGTACAACACCCCGTCGGGGTGGTGGTAGTGCACACCGCTGGCGATGAGGCTGGTCGGATTGTCCCGAACCACGTGCAGCACCGAGAAACCCAGCGTGTCGCGGGTGAACCTGTCCGCGATGTCCCACACCTTGCGGGCCGCCTTGGAGCGTGCTCGGACCTCCATGCCCATGCCTTTGTGCTGAATACCCTGACCCGGGAATGCATAGACAGTCTTGGGCGCGGCCAGTCGTGCGGACGCCGACATCACCAGATCCGAACCGATGCGCGCTGACACTTCCAGAACCTCTGCGCCCTGGTCGATTCCAACGCGCTCGACACGGAAGTCCACATCGTCACCGGGGCGCACCATGCCCAGGAAACGCGCGGTCCACCCGACCAGGCGGGCCGGCGGGCGAGCTTTCCCGTCGGTGGCGGTCACGGTGTGCTGCGCTGCGGCCGACAACCACATGCCGTGCACGATGGGCGATTCCAGGCCGGCCAGCAACGCCGCGGAACGATCGGTGTGGACGGGATTGTGGTCGCCGGACACCACCGCAAACGGACGCATATCCACGGGCGCCGTGAGGGTGACGTCGCGGCGACGACGCCGCGGGGTGTCGGTGGCGTTCTCCGATACCGTGCCACCGGCCCGAACCGGGTCGCTGAGTTCAGCGGTTCCGGTACGGCCCAGGATCGCGAACCGCTCTTCGAGAGTGGCGATCGTCGCACCGTCGAGCCCGGCAACTGTCACCGAGACCGGCACCACACGACCCATGTCGGTGTCGGTGGCATTGGAAGCCGTTGCCGTAACGGTCAATTGGGCAGGAATCTTGGGCAAATCGCCGACCACGCGAGCCGCATGGTCGAGGTGGACCAGGCTGAGCAGCCCCTCCACCACCGGCACACCGCTGTCGGTCACCGCGGAACCGATCGCTGCGAAAACCGCCGGCCAGCACTGCCCGACCAGTGCGTCCGGAACGGTTGTGAGGCTAGGTGCCAGCGGCTCACCGAAAGTGGCCGTGACCCCGGTGTGGTCGGCCACCTTCTCGGGGTCCCAGTCGACGGTCACCGTCGCCGTTCCATCGGTTACCGAGGGCAATGACTCCGGCCCGTCCACACCGGCCGCGATCGCCAGCACCGAGCGCATCGCGGTGGTGGCGTCGTCGGTGGAGACCACCGGGATGCCGCCGTCAACGGTGTTGGCGGGCAGGGTGAACCGGATGTCGATCCAGGTGGCCGAAACCGGCACACTCAATACCACGTCGCTGCCCTGGACTTGCAGCCGAGCGCCAGTGGACGTGTGCGTGGCGCGGGGACTTTCGGGTCCGTCGTGGACCTGCCACTCGCTCGGGTCGGCGATCCGGTGGACCGGATTCGTCGCGGTACGCCCGGCCCACAACACGTCCGGGGCATCCAGCACAACGGCGAGCGGCCCGGTCACATCGGGACGGCCCAACCGGCGCGATGTGACCGCCTTCGCGTCACCGTCGCTACCGAGCACCTCATCGATGGCGGCCCGCTCGAAGCGGTCCAGCAGCTCACCGACCGGCTCGTCCATCCGGGTGATACCGGCGACCGCCGCGGGGCCGGGAATGATACACACCTGGTCAGCGTCGTAGCGGGCGTCATGGGCCTGCCACAGCGAGTCACTGCGCCACCAGCGCCGAACGTCCTTGTCGATGACGGGCACAAAGTTGACCGGCTTGCCAAGGGTCTTGCACAGCGTCACAAAGAACGGCACGTCCGCCGGGTGCAGCTGGACGGTCTCGGCGTCCGGGTAACGGGCCAGCAGCGCGGCGATGGTCTGCGTCGGATTCTCCAGCAGCGCCGGATCGGCGAATGCGGTCTCGATGGGACCAAAATCCTGTGGGTGCAAACGCGCTTCGGCGCGCTGCAGCATCTGCTGGAACCGGTCTCGCCAGGTGTCGGCCAGCCACGGGCTGCCCGGCGCGGCGGTGTCGGCAGTCGAATTGCCTTCGCCGATAGCCAGTTCGACGTAGCGCTGCAGCCACTGCAGATATGTCATGTCGGCGATGTCGCCGAAGTAAGGCTTGGCGGTCTTGGCCATCGCGGCGATGATCTCGTCGCGACGCTCGGCGACCGCATCCGCGTCTCCGGCCACCTCGTCGAGCAGCTGCCCGCAACGCGACGCGCTGTTGTCGATCTCGTGGATGTCCGCACCGAGCTGGCTACGGCTGGAAGCCATGCCGCCCTGAGCTTTTCCGGCGCCGATCCACTCACCGGTGCCCTGGGTTTCGACCAGCATCTTCTTGACCGACGGCGAGGTGGTGGCCTCCAGTGCGGCCATGGCGGCGGTGCCGACCAGGATCCCGTCGATCGGCATCAGCGGGAAGCCATAGGCCTGCGCCCAGCGCCCGGACAGGTACTCGGCCGCGCGCTCCGGGGTACCGATGCCACCGCCGACGCAGACGGTGATGTTGGCGCGCGACCGCAACTCCGAATAGGTCGCCAACAACAGGTCGTCGAGGTCTTCCCAGGAATGGTGGCCACCGGCGCGCCCACCTTCGACGTGCATGATCACCGGCTTGGTGGGCACCTCGGTGGCAATGCGGATCACCGAGCGGATCTGCTCGATGGTGCCGGGCTTGAACACCACGTGGCTGATTCCGATGTCTTTGAGTTCGTCGATCAGCTCGACGGCTTCTTCGAGGTCCGGGATGCCCGCGCTGATCACCACACCATCGATTGCCGCGCCGGACTGGCGCGCCTTTTGCACCAGCCGCTTGCCACCCAGCTGGAGCTTCCACAGGTAGGGATCGAGGAACAATGCATTGAACTGATAGGTGCGCCCCGGCTCGAGCAGACCGGACATCTCGTTGATGCGGTCGGCGAAGATCTCCTCGGTGACCTGCCCGCCGCCGGCCAGCTCGGCCCAGTGCCCAGCGTTGGCCGCCGCGGCGACGATCTTGGCGTCCACGGTGGTGGGCGTCATGCCCGCGAGCAGGATCGGCGACCGACCGGTCAGCCGAGTGAACTTCGTCGAGAGCTTCACCCTGCCGTCGGGGAGACGAACAGCGGTCGGGGCATAACTCGACCAGGCCCTGGCAACCTCGGGCGTGGCTCCGACGGTGAAGAGGTTGCGCTGGCCGCCGCGCGTTGCCGCGGGCACGATGCCGATGCCCAAGCCCCGGATCACCGGCGCGGTCAGCCGGGTCAGGATGTCACCGGGCCCCAGGTCCAGGATCCAGCGTGCGCCGGCCTCGTGGACCCGGTTGATGTCACTGACCCAGTCCACCGTGTCAACCAGGATCGCCTCGGCCAGCTGGCGGGCCAGGGCGACGTCGAGGCCAACCTTTTCGGCCCAGCCGCCCACAATGTCAATTCCGTCCGCCAGCCGCGGAGTGTGGAAGCCCACCTCGACCTTTACCGGATCGAACACGGGCGCGAAGACATCGCCGCCGCGGACCTTGCTCTTGCGCTCGGCTTCTTCTTTCTCCGATATCTGGCGGCAATACAGCTCGAAGCGAGACAACTGCTCGGGGGTGCCGGTGATGACGACCGAACGCCGACCGCTGCGAATGGACAGCACGGGCGGAAGCACGGTGCGCACGTCCTGGGCGAAGTCCTCCAGCAGCTGCTGGATGCGCTCGGGGTCGGCGTTGGTGACCGAAACCATCGGCGGGCGATCGCCGAGGACGGATATCCCACGTCGCCGCGCCACCAATGTTCCCGCCGCACCGATCAGCTGAGCCAGGGCCAACAGCTCCACGTCGCGCGCCCCACCGGCGTTGAGTGCCTCCACCGCCAGCACGCCCTGCGAGTGCCCCACCGACACCACCGGAGGGGTCGCAATCAGGTCCATACCCTGGCGTGCCAAGGCGCGGACGGCTGCGACCTGGGTAAGCAGCACGCCCGGCAACGACACCGCCGACGATGTCAGGTGCTTGTCGGACGGGACTGGATCCTCAGCGGCCAACGCACGTACCCACTGCAGCGGCTCGAAGCCGATCGGGCGGACCACAACCAGTTCCTTGGACACCGGCTCGAGCAGCAGCTCGACCTCGCCCACCAGGGCGGCCAGTTCTGATTCGATTCCGGGCGCCGAAACCAGTTCCTCGAGAGTCTCGAGCCACGCGCTGCCCTGTCCCCCGAATGCCACCGCGAACGGCTCACCCGCGGTCAGACGATCGACCAGAGCATGGGTGCTGTGCGGGCCAGTCTCGTCGCGGTCAGCTGACACCCGGTCGTGCTCGTGGATCGTCACGTTCAACATCTCCTGTTTGTGCGTCTGTATATCTCAGCTCGTTCGGCCGCCCGGACTCCCTGCGGGGGTTGCTCGATTCCGCGTCGAATCGCAGCCGAAAAATCCTGTGACCGGTGTGTTGTCGGCGGGCCGGCCCATGGATCGGGCGGCGCGACGGACTGCATCGGCCATATAAGAGTGTCATAAGGATCCGTCCACTCTTTTGACGCCAATAAGTTACTGGCGAGTTCTACGCACGGGTAACCGTGTCATGGGTAACACCGCGTTTAACCGACGGCACAGGCATGCCGAACAAACGTCCTGCATGCAGGTGGTTACGCCTGAGTAGCTATAACTGCGCTGATCAAGGCAGTATTGTTACCAAATCGTTATGTTAAAAGTTAGCGCCAAGGCCACCGTGCGACATCGTCTCAGCCGTTTCAGCGCGTGGGCATCGGCGCGGACGGCGCTGCCCAGCGAGCGAACAAGTGTTTGCTGGAGTGATGGCCACCCAAGGGGTGGCTAGGCCGAAGGTCAGGCCCACTGCCCAAACTGGGGCTTGAGGATCTCGTTGATGTCCACGCCGACTCCGCCAACTTTGCGCTTGTCGATCTCGACCTGGTGCAAATTGGCGGCCGGGTGCGTGTATCCCTTCGGCGAGCCCCAGTTGTGCTGCCAGAAGTAGGAGCCCAGGCCGTCGCGCACCGCCCAGTCGATCGTCTTCGAGTTGGCGTACACACCGGTGCGCTGATGGCCGATCACCGACTCCCAGGCCCGCAGATACGGAACTATCTGGTTCTTGTACTGCTCATAAGACGGGTTGTCGTCGACTGAGGCATAGATGGGGGCACTTGGCGGGCCGCCGGCCGCCGTGTGCAGCTCCACGCCCCGCCTGGCGTGCTGTACGCCCGCGGCAGCACCACCCAGCCAGTCCGAGGTGCTCCCCTTCCCGTACTGATAACAGGAGACGACCTTGAGCCCATTACCGACCAGATCGCGCGCCTCACCGATTTGGATCGGCTTACCGAGCATCCAGGCTCCGCCGGGCCGACGGTCGGAGACATACCGGATCGACCCGACCGCGCCGGCCGCCCTGATCTGACTGGCCGGAATGACGCCCGCGGCATAGTCCAGCAGGGTGCCCAGCGACGCCGCCGACACCGGCGCAGCGCGCAACGACGCGACAGCAGCCCCCAGGCCTACCAGCCCGGGCGTCGCCGCCGCGAATTTGAGCACCTGACGCCGCGAAACCGACACATGCCCCAGATTACTTCACAAGTAACACATGACACATTGGCCACAATCATCACATCTGCATCACATCGCCGCATCCTCGCCATCGCGAGCCCGCGGGGCCGATTCACACCAGCGCGCCCGACCGCACCAGCACCGGCGCCGCCGGGCATCGTTGGCACGGATTCGCTTTCACTATAAAGTTAGTAAAATTACTGCTACGGCTGCAGCTGGCTCGGTTGGCTCGACTGCAACGGGGGATCTGATGGATCGCGATCAGCTCATCGACCTCACCCGACGGGCGTTGAAACTCGCCCGAGACAAGACCACCGACCTCGCCCCGCATCAGCACGCCGTCGACGCGCGCGAGTACACGTCACTGGACAGACACGAGCGCGACCGAGCCATGGTGCTCGACAGCCCGCAGCTGGTCGGCTACTCATCCGAACTACCCGGTCCCGACACCTACTGCACCAAGACGATCATGGGCCGATCCATCCTGTTGACCCGGGCTGCCGATCGGGCGGTCCGGGCCTTCGACAACGTCTGCCTGCATCGACAGTCCCGGGTGGCGACGGGTTGCGGTACCGCACTGCGGTTTACCTGTCCCTATCACGGGTGGACCTATGACAATGGCGGACGCCTAGTCGGGCTGCCGGGCCGTGAAGGGTTCCCCGGGATCGCGGTGGGGTCCGACGGACTAACCGAACTTCCGGCCACCGAGTTCGCCGGGTTCCTCTGGGTGTCATTACATCCCGCCGCGAGGCTGGACGTCCCCGCACATCTGGGCCCCCTCGCCGGCGAGCTCCAGTCGTGGGGCATCGGTTGGTGGTCTCCATTGGGCGAGAAGGTGCTCGGTTCGCCCATCAACTGGAAACTTGCCGCCGATACCTTCGCGGAGAACTATCACTTCGCCACGGTGCATCGGCGGACCTTCGCCACCATTGCGCGCAGCAACTGCACCGTCTTCGACTCGTACGGACCGCACCACCGATTGATCTTCCCGCTCAACACAATCCTGGAACTGGAGAACGTCCCCGAGGGCCAGTGGGACCCGTTCCACCACATGGTGGTGATCTACGCCCTGTTCCCCAACGTCGTACTGTCGGTCACCATCGCCAACGGCGAGCTGTTCCGCATTTATCCGGGCGACCGGCCTGGCAGCTCTATTACGGTGCACCAGAACTCGACTCCGTTGGACCTCTCCGACGAATCCGTCGCCACCGGCGCTCAGGCCGTCTTCGATTACGCGCACGCAACCGTGCGCGATGAGGACTATCGGCTGGCCGAAACGCTGCAGACCAACCTCGAATCCGGGGCCCGGCAACGATTGGTGTTTGGGCGAAACGAGCCCGGGCTACAGCATCGCCACATCACCTGGGCACAGGCCCTCGAGACACCCGGCTGAGCCGCAGCCGTCCCCAGTACCGCGCGGGCCGCCATGACTGGCTTCCCCTGGCGGCCCGGAGCCGCTTTTTCGCTATGTTAGCATCAATAGCGAAATTACCGTCGCCTGCCCCGAGGTGGTGCCCCGATGACGGCCGATTCCACGCACCGTTCGTTTGACGAGCTGTTCATCGGTGAACGCTGGTGCAAACCCACCATCGCGGAGCCGATCACCGTGATTTCCCCACACTCGGAGGAGGCGATTGGGCGGGCCCCGGCGGCTGGCCCCGACGAAGTCGAGGCAGCCGTGGCCGCCGCCCGGCGCGCCTTCGACTACGGTCCGTGGCCACGGCTGGATCCGGGTGAGCGGATACGCAAAGTCGAAGAGTTGGCCGCGATCTACGCGAGCCACCTCGATGACATGGCTGACCTGATCACCGCGGAAATGGGCTCGCCGCACAGTTTCAGCAGGCTGGGCAAAGCGGCCGGAGCAGCGGGCCTGATGCAGCTGGCACTGGCGGCGGGCCGCAACTTCCCCTGGGTGGAGCGGCGCCAGGGAATACGCGGACAGGCGCACCTGCGTCGGGCCCCGGTCGGGGTAGTCGGGGCGATTGTGCCGTGGAACGTGCCGCAATTCCTCATCATGCCCAAGCTGATCCCCGCACTGATCGCCGGTTGCACCGTGATCATCAAGCCGGCTCCCGAAACCCCCTTGGACGCTTTGTGGTTAGCCGAGATGATCGAACAGATCGAGCTACCCGAGGGCGTCGTATCGGTGCTTCCCGGCGGACCGACGGTCGGCGAGGCACTGGTTCGCCATCCCGGGGTCGACAAGATCGCGTTCACCGGGTCCAGCGCCACGGGCCGTCGGATCGCCGCCCTGTGCGGCGAAGGACTCAAACCGGTGAGCTTGGAGCTGGGCGGAAAATCCGCGGCGATAATCCTCGACGACGCCGACGTCGACAAGACCGTCGCCGGGTTGAAAACAGCAGGATTGATGAACAACGGGCAGGCCTGCGTTGCTCAGACCCGCATCCTGGTGAGCGAACGCCGTCACGACGAAGTCGTCGACGCCCTGGCCGACATGATGTCGGCGCTGCAGGTCGGCGATCCCGCCGATGAGAAGACCGACGTCGGGCCCCTGGTCGCGCAGCGACAACAACGTCGGGTTCGTGACTACATTCGCTCCGGTCAGCAGGAAGGCGCACGCATCGTGCTCGGCGGCCAGGACAACCCACAGGACCGCGGCTCGTATGTGCGGCCCACCCTGTTCACCGACGCCACCAACGACATGCGCATCGCCCGGGAGGAGATATTCGGACCGGTCCTGACTGTCCTGACCTACCGGGATGAACAGGACGCGATCCGGATCGCCAACGACAGCGACTACGGCCTGGCCGGTTCGGTGTGGACCGCCGATACCGCGCACGGACTCGAAATCGCCGCGGCGGTGCGTACCGGCACCTATGGCATCAACATGTACACGCTGGACATCAGCGCACCATTCGGCGGGTTCAAGCAGTCGGGCATCGGGCGTGAGTTCGGACCCGAGGGGCTTGCCGAATACGTCGAGCTGCAGACGGTGCTGTGTAGCGGAAAAATGCCACCACTCAAGGGCTTTGAGGAACCTGCAGGGTGATCTCGACGGGACAGCACAGCGCGCCGTGCTGGTTTTGGACCTCGATCTGGATCTCTAGGAGGTACTGCGGCGGGTCAACGCTGGTGTCACGCCGTTTGGCCACCACCCTTGCGCGGCCCACCAACGTGTCACCGGCATAGATCGACCCGGTCAATCGCATCCGGCGACGTATTACTCGGCTGGCCGGCCCAGCCCAGTCCGTCGCGATCCGGTCGGCGAATCCGGCCAGGTGCATGGTGTTGACGAAAATCGTCGGGCCACCACCAGGGCTCCGGCGTTGTTGATTAGCAGGCTTGTGAGCTGGGGAATTGTGGATTGAGGAGGTCTAGGCGGCGGTTGGCGGTCAAAGCGGTGATCCGGCAGGCTTCGGCGATGTTGTCGGCGCCGTTGAGGCGGTGCAGATTGATCGCGGTGTTGCGTAGCGTTGCTAGGACCTGTGCGCCGTTTCCGGTATGTGCCCTTTGACGGTCTTCGTCGAAGGTGACGTCGCGTATCCAGTGCAGGCTGTTCTCGATTCCCCAGTGTTGACGCATCCAGGTCATGATCGCGGTAGGGCGGGCGTGCTCGAACGGCAGGCTGCAGATGGCATAGACCACCTCCACGCTGCGCTGGTCGGTGGCGGTGATCAAGCGTTCACGAGTGATCCGGATGATTTGTTTTGCGTAGGGGAAGCCGATTCCTCGTGCAGCGGTGATGATTTGCAGGGTGCGGGTCTCGACACGGCCGTGGCCGCGGGAGTCGTCGGTAGCGGCTGCGGGCACCTCGGCCCAGGGCAGCGCGGTGATACGCGCAAGTATTTTGGCTTGGTTGGACTTGACGATCATCAGGTAGTGCGACTTCAAGGTGGCGCAGATCAACTTCGCGGTGACGACCTGGGTATGCATCGCATCCACGGTGACCAGCCACCGCAAGCTACCCGGCAGCAGCGTGAGCAGGGCACGTACGCAGGGAATTTCATTGCTTTTCTCGGCGACAGCGAGTTGACCGAGCACCAATCGGGCACGGTGGGCGAACACCGACACGAGATGCTTGGCTGTCGCTTTGGCGCGTAAAGCACCACGCCGCATCTTGCCGTCCAACGCGATCGGCACCAATCCACTGGGGTCGCTGCTGGCCACGTGTGCAGTGAAGTAACTGCCCATCCTGGCGTTGAGGTCGGCGGGGTCTAGCCGAGACAAAACAGCGCGGAAGGTCTTCTCACTGGGCCGCCGGAACCGGACCCCTAATTGGGCCAACACATCATCGGGAGCGGTGGCCGCCCATGTGGCAAAATCAGCATAGCCGCGCATCCCCGCGGCAGTGGCCAGAACCGCGATCGCCAACAAAGCCATCAGCGAATACCTCCGACCGCGTGGGCCCCTCGGGTCTGGCACCGAGGCCAACACATCGAGAAACTCCGATCCGATGAGCTCGCTGCGCCCACCAGGACTCCAGCGGTCGAACACCTCTGGAACCGACGACACAGGCAATACTGAAACGGTAGGCACGGGCAACTCCAGACCAACGACGAACAGTAACCAACTCGATCGTTCTCCAGATAGCCCGTGCCTACACTCCGGCCCCAATAGCGCGGCACCAAAGATCATCAACCCAGCTCACAAGCCTGCTAATCAACAACGCCGGAGCCCTGGGGGTGCCCTGATCCCGGGCATAGCCCGGATCGAAGTGGCCGGGAAAGTAGTCCCATGTCGCCCCGGCGTTCTCCACCACACGCTGGTAGCTGATCTCATCAACGACCTCGGGCAGGTCGAACGGAACGCTGATCTCGTCCCAATGCAGCTCCGAACTTGTCATGACGATGGCCCGGGGGTGGAGCGAAACAAGGTATTCCGCGACCTGGCGACCACCACGGCGTCCTGGCGCCGGTAAGTCTCCAGGGTTTCGACGAAATGACCGACGCCAAGCCGCGTTCGCTTCTCCGGAGAAACCGACACCAGCTCCTCGACTACGCAGAGACGGTCCCCCTCGACGATGGGCTGCAGAAACTCGACATCGTTTGCCGCGTTGATAAATGCGGCTCCCGGCAACGGCACTCGCAGCGCCAACGACCCTGCCGAGTCCCGCTCCGCGGGCTGCCAGGGCGGAGTTGTCAGCCAGCCCATCAGCAGTGCCGGCGGAGCCAGCAGGCCTCCCCAGTGCGCCCGCGCATAGTCCTCATCCCAGTACGACCGGTTACCGTCGTGAACGAGGGCGGCGAACAGCTGGATACGCGCTCCGCTGACCGCGGTGGCCGCGGTTCGTGGCGGGCTCGCAGTGCCGACCATCTGCAGTGCGTCCTGGTAGGTGCCGAAGGCCAGTCGGTACCCCACCTGGCTACCGGGAGCCACGCCGTCTACATGATCAACGGATGACGGCTGGGCACCGAATCCCGCTCGAGCACACGGGAAGTGAAGTACCAGCCACCGCGCTCGTAGACCAATTTATCCCGGAAGATCCCGGTTGCCCGCAGGTTCGTGTCACCATGCAAAGCCGCGAAAAACACAGCAACACAGCACTGGACCGCGTTGACCCCGTCCACCTGAACCTCGTGGTCGAGACTGACCAGGCGTTGACCATCACCACCATCGAAGGCGGCCCGCAGGTCGGTGAATGACTCGCCATCACGGGTGTAGCTGGCCCCGGAATGACGGAAAGTAGCGATCCAGCCGTCACGGTCGCCATCGGAGTAGGCGCGGTTGTGCCGGGCGGTCAGATCCAGGATGGCAGCACGGCCCGTCGCGGCCTGCAGCAGTTGCTGTTCCTGATAGGACATGGTCATCTTGCTCTCCAGCCGCACTCGCGGGAAACAACAGCTCCAACTGACGTAACAGTAACCCAAATCACTGGCCGCGGCAGTGGCCGCAGCGACCCGACGGAATGCCGCTCCCCCACCAGAGGTAAGACTCAGCAACACCGTGGCAGGCCGCGCTACACCAGGCGGCATGACAAGCCCGGCAAAGCCCCGGTTCACCCCGCCCGGCCCGAGCGTAAATCCGAGTCCACAACCATCCATCATCAGATCCGGGCGCCCGGGATTCGCCTAGCCGGTCACCATCTATTCACATTCCAGGCATGACCATCGCCAAACGCGCGAGCGTATAGCAGTCAAATTATTTGACACGGTGAATGAGACATAAGCAGTGCACAGTGCACAGTCTTGTTTCACAAACAGTGCACTCTGCACAATGCACAACGGACAATTAACAACGTGTTCACAAGCGGGACTCCGGGGCTGAACAACCAGATCGTTGATGCTAAAGACGTTGTTGCAGTGGATAACTAAGTCACACCGGCCGAGGGACTACGCCAGCCCCTGAGGCGCGCCGCCGCACGTTGTCCGCCCCCTCTGGGAAATAATCGCAATTCCTTGCCAGCGGGTGGTTGCATGGAATAGATTCGCATATCAGCGACACTCATATTCTGAACGCCATTTCGCAGTCAGTTCTGGATCGACATATTCGTCCCAAGACCGACATATCCGTCTCAAGATCTGAAGGGGTGACATTTTGGCCTATCCTGAAACCAATACTGCAACGGACTACCCATTCACTCAGCCGGACGCGTTGTCGGCGCCTCGGGATCTCGGCAAACTCCGGCAGCGGTGCCCGGTCGCCGACGTGCGGTTTCCCAGCGGCGACCCGGCGGTTGTCGTCACCCGCTACGACGATGCCAAGCGAGTGCTGGACGACCCTCGAGTCAGCCGGAACATGTACCGCGCGGACGCCGCCAGGCTGTCGACCACCCAGCTCAACATGCTCGAGCTGGAGTTCGTCTCGACGCTGGTTGACCCGCCCAATCACACCCGGATCCGCCGGCTGTTCGCCAAGGCACTGCGCCGGGGGCGAATCGAAGAGTTGCGGCCGAGGATCGTCACGATCGTCGATGAGCTGCTGGACGCAATGCTGGCCGGGCCGATGCCCGCCGACGCCGTCGATGCCCTCGCCCGCCCACTGCCGCGGCAGATCATCGGCGAGATGTTCGGCGTTCCACCGGGCGAGGGCGACCGCGCCCAATACTGGGCGGAGCGGCTGTTCAGCCTCTCGCTCCACACGGCCGAGGAAATGGCCGCCGGCCAGCAGGAGTTCGCGGCGTTCATCTGCGAGCTGGCCGAGAAACGGCGGGCCGAGCCGACGGGCGACTTCTTCAGCAATCTAGTCGCGGTGTCCGACGTCGACGACGGGCAGCTCAGTCACCTCGAACTGGTCTACCTCGCACAGGCCCTCTTCACCGCCGGCATCGACTCCACCTGGGTGATGATCTCCCGGATGATCGGTCTACTGCTGCACAAGGGTTGCTATGGCCGGGTGGTTGCCGATCCCAAACTGATCGAGCCGACGGTCGAGGAGGTGTTGCGCTACCTGCCGCCGTCCAACCTCGGTGCTCTCCGTTATGCAGTCGAGGACATCGAACTCGACGACGCGGTGATCCCGAAGGGAACGACGATTGCGGTCAGTACTACTGCGACCAACCGCGACCCCCGTTTCTTCGACGACCCAGACGAGTTCCTGGTCGACCGGTCGGAGAATCGGCAAGTCAGTTTCGGCCACGGCCGGTTTCTGTGTCCGGGGGCCTGGCTGGCTCGTTGCGAGATGCAGTCGCTGCTTCGCGGTCTGGTCCACCCGGGTGCCGACACTCGAACTCGCGGCGGATGTAAACGACTTGAAGGTTCGTACCGGGATGATGAACGAGGGCATGCTGTCGCTGCCAGTGCGTTGGTGACACCCTGACGACGGCCGAGAGGCTGCCATGATGCGCCCGAGAGCCACCGTCGCCGCGGCCACGCCGACCACCGATCTCGCGGCCGGCAGGGCGCTGATCACCCCGAGGCGGCGCAACTTCATCTTCGTGGCGCTCGTGTTGGGAATACTGCTCTCGTCCCTGGATCAGACCATCGTCGCCATCGCGTTGCCAACCATCGTTGCCGACCTGGGAGAGGCGGGGCGCCAATCGTGAGTGGTCACCAGCTACCTGCTGGCCTCTACGATCGCCACCGCACTGGTCGGCAAGCTCGGCGATATGTTCGGACGCAAGAGGGTATTTCAAGTCGCCGTGCTGCTCTTTGTGGCGGGGTCGGTGTCGTGTGGGCTGACGCAGTCGATGACCATGCTGGTCGCATCCCGTGCCTTACAGGGCGTCGGCGGAGGCGCCATCACCGTCACCGCTATCGCCCTGATCGGTGAGGTGGTGCCACTTCCAGATCGGGGTCGGTATCAGGGGATCCTCGGCGCGGTAATCGGTATCGCGACGATCGGCGGCCCGTTGCTCGGGGGCTACTTCACCGACTGCCTGAGCTGGCGGTGGGCATTCTGGATCAACCTCCCGGTTTCCGCGGTGGTGATCTGCGTAGCGACGGCGGCGATCCCGGCACTGGCGGCGACAACCCGACCCGTAATCGACTATGCCGAAATCATGTTCATTGGCTTGAGCCTCGCCGCCTTGACCCTGGCTACCAGTTTGGGCGGGTCGGTCTACGCGTGGGGATCGGCGCCCATCATTGGTCTGTTCACGGCTGCCGGCGTGACTCTAGCCGTGTTCGTCTGGGTGGAAACCATCGCCGCGCAGCCCATTCTGCCAATTCGCCTGTTCGCCGCGCCGGTATTCAGCGTGTGCTGCGTGCTGGCGTTCGTCGTGGGGTTCGCGATGCTGGGCGCACTGATCTTCGTGCCAACATTCATGCAGTACGTCAACGGCGTTTCGGCAACCGCCTCGGGACTGCGCATCCTGCCGATGGTGATCGGCATGTTGATCACGTCCATCGGTAGCGGCAGCATGGTGGGGCGCACCGGCCGCTACAAGATCTTTCCAGTCCTGGGCACGGCGCTGATGACACTCGCGTTTCTTTTGATGTCTCGCATGGACGAATCGACCTCTGCGGCAGTGCAGTCGGTCTACCTGCTGATCCTAGGGTCCGCCATCGGGATGTCCTCGCAGGTGCTGGTAATCATCGTGCAGAACACGTCGGAATTCGAAGACCTGGGCGTTGCGACCTCTGGCGTTAGCCTGTTCCGAACCATCGGCGGCTCGTTCGGGGCCGCCATCTTCGGTTCCTTGTTCGTCAACTTCCTCAACTCGCGGCTGGCTTCGGCGCTGACGGCCACCGGCGCGGCCACCGAGGTGGCTAGTTCCCCCGAAGCGCTGCACCGACAATCCCCTGCCGTGGCGGCGCCGATCGTGCACGCCTACGCCGGATCACTAGCCCAGGTATTCCTTTGCGCGGCACCGGTCGCCGCCATTGGTTTCGTCTTGGCCTTATTCATGCGCGAAGTCCCGTTGCGCGATATCCACAACAGGGACCACGACGCACGCGTGCCGCCCGGCGATGGGTCGGGTCAGCAGAACAAGCTCGAGGGCGACTTGGACACCGGCGAATCCGTAGGCGCGCCGGGCAAGGAGCCGGATTTCGGTGTTGATCCCGCCATGGGGCCCGTTCGATAGTCCCAGCCCACCGTCACCTGCATGCCTTGGTGGCGCTTGTCGATACTACTGCGCGGCACACCAACTCATCGGCCGAGGATGTAGCCATTTTGTCGCGATCCCAGAATCCCCTAGCGCATGCGTGCCGTGCAGAAGGCGGGCAGCCCAGCCGGCGCCAGAACACCACCAGGTTATCGTCACGATGTACTGCCTGAGGCATTTCTTCTCGCGGTCCGGGGGGCCGATGTGAAACCCGTCCGGGTGCGGGGCAATGTGCAACCCGAAGCCGCTGTGCTGACGTAGGTACCCGCGCTCATCGCGTTGGGGTAGCCGGGCCGACAGACAATCTCACCGACCATGCCGGTAGGCAGTCCGGTGCCGTCGTCGTCGACGATCCGGACGTCGAAGTTCGGATTCGGCCGTGCCGCACGCCGGTCGCGCACCGCCGGGACCGTGAAGCGATCGACTCCGAGATCAGACGGACCGAAGGGCCCGCTCAGCTGCCGATCAGGCTTTCGACGCGGCTGGATCGGGCAGGCCGTCGGCGGTGTATCCGAAATCGGCGGGCGAGGTTTGCGCCCCCGGGTAGAAGCGGTGCGCCCAGCGACGAAGGGCGGCATAGTCGCGCGCCTCTTCGGGAGCCAGGTTCGGCTTCTCCAGGTATTTCATGTTCTCCCAGGTGAAGAAGTCTTGTTTGATGACTTCCTGCTGCAGCGCCAGGAACCTTGCGGCGCGACCGGTCGGTACGTCGCCGGCGTCGCCGGGTTCGCGGATGGAAGCCTGGGTGTAGAAGTAGTCGGTGTAGTCCTCGTCGACCGGTGTCTGTCCGGTGACTTGAACGGTGGCCACCAATTCGCTTGGAAAGCGCACAATGCCGAGGCCCAGTGAATAGTTGTCGTAGACGATCTTCGCATCAACCGGGCCATTCGGGGTCAGCCATGTCTTGGTCCGTCCGCCGCCGAAGTTCGCATTGACTGTCGCGTGCAGGTGATAGCCGGAGACCTCGAACGAGGCCGTGTTGGCGGGGCTGGCCGCCTTGTGCACGTATTGAACGTGGTAGGGGTCCGCGGCGTTCTCGATGATCATCTGCGGATGCACCTTGACCCGGTTGAGCATCCGGGTATGTGGGTGCAACGGGTAGTACTCATTTGTTTCCAGCTCGGGCAGCACTGGCGGCTGCCAGTAGGGCGGCCGGCCGTGGCGCTCCTGCCAGACCAGGATAAAGCCGTACCACTGGATGCTCGGGTAGCTGCGGATTCGTACGTTCTTCTTGCAGCCGATCTTGCTGTAGGGAATCAGCGCGTTGGTGCCGTCACCGCGCCACTGCCACCCGTGCCATGGGCAGACGATGTGTTCACCCTCGACGGTGCCGCCGACGCCCAGGTTCGCGCCTAGGTGCTGACAGTAGGCGTCCAGCGCATGCACCCGTCCCGACGCGGTGCGGAACAACACCAGCTCTTCACCAAAATAGTGCACTCGCTTGACTTCGCCGGCACCCAGCTCGGATGAGAACGCCACGATGAACCACCCCATCGGGAACCGGTACGGCGACAGCGCGATGCCGGAGGGACCGAATTCTTGTTCGGAGAGTTCTTCGGCCGAGTTTGAGGCCGAGTTCGAGGTGGAAGGCGCCACAAGGCCTCCGTTTCCCACGCGGCCAAGCGGCAACCGAGCCGCGCTCATGCTTCGTGGTCCGACGACTATGCCTATTTTTACTATTTTAGGCACCACACGTCAACGCGGGAGCGGACCGGGCAAGGCCGCTGTCCGAACAGGGTAGGCCCCGGCGCCGCGCGACGCGGCGGAGTCATTCACTCTCGCGCGTCCGGCTCTCGGTTCTCTACCACTGTGCAGCAATCCGTTTCGGAATCGGCTCAGCGCCACCTTGCCGGCCTACAGCCCCCGATGGCGCCCCCTTCTTTGGCAACCGCCCAAGAGGCACCGCAGTTGCAGACGTTGGTACCGTCAGCGCTTTTCGACTCCCGCTGAGCGGCAGCGACATGTGTCTGATGTGGCCGAGTTTGAAGGTACGGACGGCAAAGTCTGCACCTGCCCTACGGGGGCGCGAGGGCGATGAGATCAATCCATGCGGGGTTTCGCGTATCGAGTGCCGCCAAGCCCCCCCAGGGTGCGGAGTCATCCAACTCTGCGCTTCACCCAGCTCGGAGCACCTTCAATGACTGCGATGCGGCCGCTCCGGGCGCACGGTAGTTCGGACGTCAGTCGATGAGCCGCAGTGCGGCTTTCGGGCATTGGTCGACGGCAGCGTGCACATCGATCTGACGATCCGCAGGCACCGGGCCATCGGCGATCTGCACCACGTCAGCATCTCCGAGCGCAAAGATGTCCGGGGCGAGCGATTCACAGAATCCATTCGCCTCACACAAGGTCTCGTCAACGATCACTCGCATCGGCTACTCCTTTGCCATCAGACGCCCTTGGGACGGGTCCCGATTACCTCACCGGCCCTGAGTCGCTCCAGTTCGTGCTCGTTCAGCCCGCACCGATCCCGCAGGATCTCCTTGGTGTGCTGGCCCAATGTTGGCGGCGGGCGCCGTAACCATTCGCTCTGGCCGGCCAGCCGGGCGAACGGCGGCGTGGGATAGAGCATCGGGCCGGTGCGTGGGTGGAGCAGCCCCTCGAAGAACCCGCGGCCGCGCAGTTGCGGGTTTTCGGTCACCGACGAAGGCGACACGACGGGCGCGGCTGGAATACCGGCTGCGGCCAATAATTCCACTGTCGAGTCCCGCGGCTGGATGGCAAACCATTCCCGCAACATGCCGTCGACTTCGTCGGCGCGATCTCGCCGCCCGGCCGCGATAGATAAGCCCGCATCGCACCACGGCGGATCATCCATCAGGTCAACCAGTGCCCGCCATTGCCGGTCGTCGCACACGCTGACCGCGATCCAATGATCGTCGTCACCGGCACAGCGATAAATGTTCTGCAACGCCCCGCCTAGGCCACGATTACCCCTTCGGCCCAGGGTAGTCCCGAACATCTCGAACTCGATGGGCTGAACTGCGGTGGTGTTCAGTACCGCTTCGACCATCGGCAGTTCGACCTGTTGACCCAACCCGGTTCGGTCGGCAAAGCTCAGCGCGGCAAGCACTGCAAAAGCGGCATGGACACCGGCCAGCGGGTCGCAGGCTCCCCGCGGCGTTACCGGTGGCGCGTCGGACAATCCGGTCAACCAGGTCAGGCCCCCGATCTGTTCCATGGTGGGAGCGAACCCGACCCGTTCGCGCCACGGGCCGTCCAGTCCGAACGCCGGCATCCTGGCGACAACAAGTTTGGGATTGGCCTGCAGCAGCACGTCGGCGCTGAGACCAAAGTGGTCCATTACCCGCGGCGAGAAGTTCTCGATAACCAGATCGGCATCGGCGATCAACCTCAGGAACAGACCGCGACCTTCAACCGAGCCCAAATCCAGTGTTACCGAACGCTTGTTGGTGTTCATTGCATGGAACACCCAGCCGTATTCCCACCAGTCATCCACGTCGGTGCGCATGCCCCCCGAATAGCGAATGCCATCCGGACGCTGAATCGACTCGATCTTGACGACGTCGGCTCCGAACGCCGCCAGCAGGTGGGTGGCGGCGCGGCCGGCCCAGAAAGCGGTGAGATCGATGACGCGAACCCCCTCCAGCGGCAGGCCTTGGTCTACCGGCTTGGGCTTGGATTCGGCCGCGGACCAGCGGGGCTCGTCGTCGACGTCCGCACCGGGCGCAGCGGTGCGTCCAACCGGCGCCGGGGCGCAGCGCGACATCAACCACGGCGGGCGAGGCTGGTGAAAGCCCGCGGGATTTTCCACGAAGACCCCACGCGCGGTGATGTGGTCCATGTTGCGGATGGTGGCACCGTTGCCCAACGCCGCGATGGGTAGCCGGAAGAGCTGTCCCAGTTCGACGATCTCCTCGACGGTTCGTTCGGCCATCCAGGGACCGATCGATTCTCGGATCAGGTCCCGGTAATCCCATCGGCCGATCTGGAAGCACAACTGCGGAATATCTTCCAGTTCGGGGCATTCCACCATCGCGCAGAAGTCGAGCCACTGCTGACCGGTGACCATGGTGATGCCGACGTAACCGTCTTTGACGGGCACGATGGAGGGGACCTCGAGGGTGCGTCGAACCGACGGAACCTGCAGCAGCTGCGAATGCAGCCATTCGCTGCTCTGCATCAGCGCCATCGCCTCGAGCATCGACAAGTCAAGGTGCTCCCCCGGACCGCCACGTTCGACACGGCGACTTATAGCCAGCGCACCGAATGCGGCGAACGCGCCGCCCATGTACTCGCCCAGGTCTCCGCCGATCGAGATGGGCGGTCCAGCCGGATCACCGCGAAAGCCAGGCGAGCCCGCCCACGCCTGCAGGGTGAACTCGCTAGCGGCACGCTCAGCGAACGGACCGGCCCAGCCGAAGTCGGAGATCGTGACGATGATGGCCTGCGGCGAGTCAGCAAGCAATTGCACCGGATCGATGCCCAGCCCCCCGGCCTGCGAGCGCCCGGCGGTGACGATCAGAACGTCTGCTGCGGCCAGCTCGGCGCGGTAGCGCTGCGAATCCGGCGCCAGGGTCAGGCTCTGCTTGCCGGCGTTGAGATAGCAGTACAACGGTGCGGCTGGCGCACCTTCTGGCACCGGAGCACAGCTCGCCGAGTAGGTCCTTAGCGGATCACCTTGTGGCGGTTCAATTTTGCGCACATGGGCGCCCGCATCAACCAACAGCTTGCCACAATAGCTACCGGCCATGCGGTCACTGATCTCGAGTACGTGCAACTTGTCCAGCGGGGTTGGTCGGCCCTCAGACCCATGACTCACGCCGCCGAGCATAGTTCTATCTATGCCATCACTGCTAAGATAGCTAAGCAAATCGAGTTCGCGGAGCCAGCGGCCGTGCGCTCCCCCTGTTGCCTAGCGCGAGGACCGGATGACCGCCTTGGGTATTGGCCCTGACCCCCGACGCAGACTGTCAGCACCGAGAATTGCCGAAATAGTAGCCGACGAGTTGCGCCGGCAGATCATCGACGGCGAGCTTGCCGACGGCGACCTGCTGCCACGCCAGGAAGTGCTGGTCGAACAGTTCAACGTCAGTCTGGTTTCCCTGCGAGAAGCGCTGCGGATCTTGGAAACCGAGGGATTGGTTTCGGTTCGACGGGGCAATCGTGGCGGTGCGGTCGTGCACGCACCGGCCAAGACCAGCGCCGCTTACATGCTTGGGCTGCTCCTGCAGAGCG
The DNA here is from genome assembly GCF_002355775.1 of Mycobacterium ulcerans subsp. shinshuense. Lineage (NCBI taxonomy): Bacteria > Bacillati > Actinomycetota > Actinomycetes > Mycobacteriales > Mycobacteriaceae > Mycobacterium > Mycobacterium ulcerans. The sequence goes on from NZ_AP017624.1 coordinate 4,239,250, forward strand.
AGTCCGTGGCCGTGAGCGACCTCGGCGCGGCGTTGCAGGAACTCGAACCTGCCTGTGCCGCACTGGCGGCGCAGCGGCCCGACCGGGCCGACACGCTGGTGCCCGAACTCAAACGGGTCAACGAAGCCATGTCTGAGCACCTCGACGACGGCGCGATGTTCACCGAGATCGGCCGGCAGTTCCACGACCTCATCGTGCGCGGCTGCGGCAACCACACCATCACCGCGGTGGTCGGCAGCCTGGAGACGCTGTGGACCAGTCACGAACAGCAATGGGCGGACGAGAGCGCGGCCCGCGGCACCTACCCGTCACTGGCCAAACGCCGCGCGGTACTCAATACGCACATCAAGCTCACCGAGACGATCGCCGAAGGCGACGTGGACCGAGCCCGACGCATCGCCGGCCGGCACCTGGCCGACACCCAGACCTACGTCCTGTCGGGTCGCGCCGAACAACGCATCTACGCGCTTTCGCCCCAGGCATTGTCTCGCCCGCGTGATATGCGCCGTCCCTGAAATCCTGACGCCCTGCGAAGCCGCGTTGGCTACCGGTACCGAACCAACTCGTCCACGCTGCGGCAATCACGGCTTCAGGACTGGTGACCAAGCCCGCTCCTATCGCAACTGCGGTTGATGCGCCACGACGAACAGCGCCGACCAACCCCAAAAATGTCTGACCCTGCCTGGCCACCGCCCAAACACCATCGGGATGGCCAGGCATTACCAGGAGATCTACAGGAAACTCCCAGGGGCAGGGAAGCCACCCACACTTCTGCCAAACTGCGCGCTGCCGGCACCGACCACCCGCGCCACAACGGCACGATCGAGTGGTTGCGAAGCACATCAAGATCTGCCCAGATAGGACAACATCGGCCTCTTTGATTCTCGTGCCGCGGAGTGCATCTCGGAATCCGTCGCGGTGTCGCGGACACTCGAGGCTGGATTTGCCCCGTGACCATGATCGGCTTGCCATGACCGAGCCGGTCGGAGCGGGGAGCACGCGCCCCAGCTGACAATGCCTCGCGCGCGAAGCCGAGAAAAGTATTCGATGGGTTCACTTTTTGTCCTACATGTCGCATCATTGACGAAACCGGCAATTAATAGAAACAATTAACAACCATGGAAACAGTGTTAGCAGTTCATAGTTCTTCCGTGAGTTGACCGGCTCCCCCCTCCCAGTCGCTCGGAGCGCAGCCATGACCGAACTAGTTGCCGCCGCCGCAGTACCCCCCCGCCGTCAGGCTGCCCCCGGAGTTCCGAATGCCGAAGGCGCTGCAGGCCATTACCTACGTTGCACTACGCCGTTGGCTGCTGTTGCGATTGGCGCGCCGCTACGGAAAAGTATTCTCGGTCAACTTGCCGCTCTATGGCCATACCGTGGTCGTCGGTGACTCCCTACTCGCTAAGCAAGTCCTAGCCACCAGCCCGGAGGAGCTGGGCAGCATCGAGCCCAATCTCGGCCGGCCGTTCGGCCCGGGGTCGATTTTCTCCCTGGACGGTGAGGAGCATCGGCAGCGCCGGCGTCTACTGATGCCGCTGTTCCATGGCAACCTCATGAAGTCGTACGAGTCCATCATCGAAGACGAGACGCTTCGTGAAGTCGCCAATTGGCCCGAGGGCCAGTCGTTTCCCGCCATGCCCGCGATGGCTCAAATCACACTAGGTGCCATCTTGCGCGCCCTCTTCGGGCCCGAATGCGCCGAACTCGATGAACTACGGCGACTCGTTCCGCCATGGGGCACTCTCGGCTTGCGGATCGCATTGCTGCCCAGGCCTAGACGAGACTACGGCCGCTACAGTCCGTGGGCAAGGCTGGCGGAAATGCGCCACCAGTGTGAGATCGTCATCGAGAAACTGATTGAAGCGGCTCGGACCGGGCCCAATCTAGCCGAACGAACCGACGTGCTCGCGCTGATGCTGCGCAGCTGCTACGACGATGGTTCGGCCATGTCGCACAACGATATTGTCGATGAACTGTTGACAATGATGGCCGCAGGGCATGAAACCACTGCAGCTACGCTCACCTGGGCGTTCGAGCGGTTGGGCCGGCACCCCGATGTGCTGGCGGCCCTGGTTGAGGAGGCCGACCGGGGCGGTCGCGCCCTCCGGCAGGCGACGATCCTGGAAGTCCAGCGGACCAGGCCGGCGATCGATCGAGTAGTTCGACGCGTCTGCTCGCCCTATTACCGGCTCGGTCAATGGGTTCTGCCCCAAGGGTATTCGGTCCACCTTCATATCGAACAAGTTCAATCCGATCCCGAGGTATTTCCCGACCCGGAGCGCTTCGATCCGCATCGCCACATGGGGGGCAAGCCATCGTCGCTCGGATGGATCCCATTCGGTGGCGGGACTCGCCGCTGCATCGGGGCTGCCTTAGCCAATCTGGAGATCGACGTGGTGCTACGCACGGTATTGCAACACTTCACCATCGAACCCAATGCGGCACCTGACGAGCGCTGGCACAACCGCGGGATTGCATTTACGCCGAAGGACGGTGGGCAGATTGTCGTACACCGACGCCACTAGACCGCAGGCGACATCCGCTTGCTCTCAACAAGTTCCGAACCCTGCGGATCACCCCTAGACAGCTGCGGCCAAGAGAGGCGATTACTGCGATGGTTCAGTTATCCAACGCCGTGCGGCGCGCCAGATCAACAACATCGGCCCTCCTCGGAAGCCCGGCAGACACGCAGAAACCCTGGTATGCCCTCTGGGCATTGATGGTCGGCTGGTTCATGATCGGCTTCGACATCACCGTCGTCATGGTCGCCAACCCGAGCATCAAGGTTAGCCTCGACGCCGATTACAGCAAAGTGATCTGGGTAACCAGCGCATACTTGCTGGCGAGCACGGTGCCGCTACTAACGACCGGCCGGCTCGGTGATCGGTTCGACCCCAGGGCTCCGGCGTTGTTGATTAGCAGGCTTGTGAGCTGGGGAATTGTGGATTGAGGAGGTCTAGGCGGCGGTTGGCGGTCAAAGCGGTGATCCGGCAGGCTTCGGCGATGTTGTCGGCGCCGTTGAGGCGGTGCAGATTGATCGCGGTGTTGCGTAGCGTTGCTAGGACCTGTGCGCCGTTTCCGGTATGTGCCCTTTGACGGTCTTCGTCGAAGGTGACGTCGCGTATCCAGTGCAGGCTGTTCTCGATTCCCCAGTGTTGACGCATCCAGGTCATGATCGCGGTAGGGCGGGCGTGCTCGAACGGCAGGCTGCAGATGGCATAGACCACCTCCACGCTGCGCTGGTCGGTGGCGGTGATCAAGCGTTCACGAGTGATCCGGATGATTTGTTTTGCGTAGGGGAAGCCGATTCCTCGTGCAGCGGTGATGATTTGCAGGGTGCGGGTCTCGACACGGCCGTGGCCGCGGGAGTCGTCGGTAGCGGCTGCGGGCACCTCGGCCCAGGGCAGCGCGGTGATACGCGCAAGTATTTTGGCTTGGTTGGACTTGACGATCATCAGGTAGTGCGACTTCAAGGTGGCGCAGATCAACTTCGCGGTGACGACCTGGGTATGCATCGCATCCACGGTGACCAGCCACCGCAAGCTACCCGGCAGCAGCGTGAGCAGGGCACGTACGCAGGGAATTTCATTGCTTTTCTCGGCGACAGCGAGTTGACCGAGCACCAATCGGGCACGGTGGGCGAACACCGACACGAGATGCGTGGCTGTCGCTTTGGCGCGTAAAGCACCACGCAGCATCTTGCCGTCCAACGCGATCGGCACCAATCCACTGGGGTCGCTGCTGGCCACGTGTGCAGTGAAGTAACTGCCCATCCTGGCGTTGAGGTCGGCGGGGTCTAGCCGAGACAAAACAGCGCGGAAGGTCTTCTCACTGGGCCGCCGGAACCGGACCCCTAATTGGGCCAACACATCATCGGGAGCGGTGGCCGCCCATGTGGCAAAACCAGCATAGCCGCGCATCCCCGCGGCAGTGGCCAGAACCGCGATCGCCAACAAAGCCATCAGCGAATACCTCCGACCGCGTGGGCCCCTCGGGTCTGGCACCGAGGCCAACACATCGAGAAACTCCGATCCGATGAGCTCGCTGCGCTCACCAGGACTCCAGCGGTCGAACACCTCTGGAACCGACGACACAGGCAATACTGAAACGGTAGGCACGGGCAACTCCAGACCAACGACGAACAGTAACCAACTCGATCGTTCTCCAGATAGCCCGTGCCTACACTCCGGCCCCAATAGCGCGGCACCAAAGATCATCAACCCAGCTCACAAGCCTGCTAATCAACAACGCCGGAGCCCTGGGTTCGGCCCGAAGAAAATGTACTTGATCGGCCTCACGATATTCACCGTAGGCTCGTTGTGGTGTAGCTTGTCGCAAGGCGTGACAATGCTCATCGGCGCGCGAGTCGCGCAGGGCCTCGGTGCCTCACTGCTGGCCCCACAGCTACTGCTGACGATTACTCAGATATTCCCGCCACAGCGCCGGGGTATGGCGTTGGGCATCTCGAGTGCCATCGGTGGCCTCGCCCTTCTCGTGGGCCCGTTCGCCGGCGGTGCGCTGGTCAGCGGGCTAAGTTGGCAATGGATCTTTCTCATCAATGTCCCCATCGGAATTTGTGGGCTGATACTCGCGGCGTGGTTCATCCCGGCGGTGCCCACCCAGGCTCGCCAGTTCGACCTGCTCGGCCTCGGGTTGTCCGGAATCGGCATGTTCTTAGTCGTTTTCGCCCTCCAGCAGGGGCAATCCGCAAGTTGGGCACCCTGGATCTGGATCATGCTGCTTTCGGGCGTTGTGTTCATGGCGCTATTCGTTTATTGGCAAGCAATCAGCTCTGGTGAGCCATTGATTCCGCTACGAATCTTCGGCAATAGGGAGTTTGCCTGGTCCAGTCTCGGGATCGTCGTTTACGGCCTCTTGATCATGGCGCTGGGACTGCCGACAATCTTTTATGCGCAGATGGTCTGTGGACTATCCCCGATGGGAACGGCACTGCTGTGTTCACCCATGCCAATCGCGGCGTTTCTGGTTACGCCCATAGTTGGCAAGATCGTGGATAGATGAAATCAGCGGCCGGTGCTCGGGTGCGCCTTCGCCACGGTGGCAGTAGCGTTGGCGTGGCTGTCGTTCGAGATGGTCCCCGATACCTCGATATCGCATTTGATAATGCCGACGATCGTGCTGGGCCTCGGGCTCGCGTTCATAAGGCCAGCACTGACCGCTACCGCTACCCGCAAACTGGCGCCCCAGCTGGCCGGCGCCGGCTCGGGTGCGTACAACACAGCGGGAAGCCTCGGCCAGCTGCTGGGTAGTGCCTCGATGGCCGCATTCATCGCATCGCGGACCGCGGCCGAGATGCCGACCCCTTCCGATAGCGCGCAGCTACCCGCGCTCCGGGAAGCCGAGAAGACCGGTGTGCAACTGGTCGAGTCTTTGCGGGAGCCCTTCGCGGCCGTGATGTCGCAGTCAATGCTCCTGCTGGCGTTGATCGCGCTGATCGGCATGGCCACCGCATTCTTCATTGCCGACTGAACCCCGATTCACCGGTATCGATCAACGCCCCGGCCTCGACGTCCAGTTCGGCGCGCGCTGTGGATGGTTCCCCCTGCCGCCTGTCGGTGCCCTCAACAAAGCCCACCGGCCCCGGGTCACGGTCAACGGGGATCCGCAAACTCCTTGATGACAGATTCGCCGAACTCGGCCAACGTATCCGCAGCCGCGAAGTCGGCGAACCAAACGTAGAACCGTTGGACTCCCTGCGCGGCCAGGCCGGCAAAGTGTTCGATCATTTCTCCGGCGCCGCCGCAGACCAACCCCGTCCCAAGGTGAGCGAATCTGCGGGTGCTCACTTCACGCACGCTGGCCGAATCTTCACCGCTACGGACAAAGCCCACCATCTGTTGAACCGATATTCGGGCTGACCCAACCGACGAGGCCAACCGTGCCAATCGGTCGAGCTGGTTCGCCTGAAGATTCCACCAATCAGCGTACTGTGCAACGAGTCTCATCATTCGGGGCCCGCTCCCGCCCAACAGCAGCGGAATCGGGTACCAAGGCCGGGGGCGTTGAGCTTCATCGGTGTCCCCCCAGGGCTCCGGCGTTGTTGATTAGCAGGCTTGTGAGCTGGGTTGATGATCTTTGGTGCCGCGCTATTGGGGCCGGAATGTAGGCACGGGCTATCTGGAGAACGATCGAGTTGGTTACTGTTCGTCGTTGGTCTGGAGTTGCCCGTGCCTACCGTTTCAGTATTGCCTGTGTCGTCGGTTCCAGAGGTGTTCGACCGCTGGAGTCCTGGTGAGCGCAGCGAGCTCATCGGATCGGAGTTTCTCGATGTGTTGGCCTCGGTGCCAGACCCGAGGGGCCCACGCGGTCGGAGGTATTCGCTGATGGCTTTGTTGGCGATCGCGGTTCTGGCCACTGCCGCGGGGATGCGCGGCTATGCTGGTTTTGCCACATGGGCGGCCACCGCTCCCGATGATGTGTTGGCCCAATTAGGGGTCCGGTTCCGGCGGCCCAGTGAGAAGACCTTCCGCGCTGTTTTGTCTCGGCTAGACCCCGCCGACCTCAACGCCAGGATGGGCAGTTACTTCACTGCACACGTGGCCAGCAGCGACCCCAGTGGATTGGTGCCGATCGCGTTGGACGGCAAGATGCTGCGTGGTGCTTTACGCGCCAAAGCGACAGCCACGCATCTCGTGTCGGTGTTCGCCCACCGTGCCCGATTGGTGCTCGGTCAACTCGCTGTCGCCGAGAAAAGCAATGAAATTTCCCTGCGTACGTGCCCTGCGTCACGCTGCTGCCGGGTAGCTTGCGGTGGCTGGTCACCGTGGATGCGATGCATACCCAGGTCGTCACCGCGAAGTTGATCTGCGCCACCTTGAAGTCGCACTACCTGATGATCGTCAAGTCCAACCAAGCCAAAATACTTGCGCGTATCACCGCGCTGCCCTGGGCCGAGGTGCCCGCAGCCGCTACCGACGACTCCCGCGGCCACGGCCGTGTCGGGACCCGCACCCTGCAAATCATCACCGCTGCACGAGGAATCGGCTTCCCCTACGCAAAACAAATCATCCGGATCACTCGTGAACGCTTGATCACCGCCACCGACCAGCGCAGCGTGGAGGTGGTCTATGCCATCTGCAGCCTGCCGTTCGAGCACGCCCGCCCTACCGCGATCATGACCTGGATGCGTCAACACTGGGGAATCGAGAACAGCCTGCACTGGATACGCGACGTCACCTTCGACGAAGACCGTCAAAGGGCACATACCGGAAACGGCGCACAGGTCCTAGCAACGCTACGCAACACCGCGATCAATCTGCACCGCCTCAACGGCGCCGACAACATCGCCGAAGCCTGCCGGATCACCGCTTTGACCGCCAACCGCCGCCTAGACCTCCTCAATCCACAATTCCCCAGCTCACAAGCCTGCTAATCAACAACGCCGGAGCCCTGGGTGTCCCCCCAGTACCGCATGATCAGCCGAAGATCTCGTTCGAGCTGTCGCACCCGGTCCACCGGATTCTGCTGTCCAACCTCGAATCTGGTGAATTCAACCGGCCAGGATCCGGCACCCAGGCCCAGCTCGAAGCGGCCGCCCGACGCGGCCGATAGGGTGACGGCTTGCTTGGCGAGCACGGCCGGGTGTCGGAACGCGTCGCAGAGCACCAGGTGCCCGACCCGCAATCGCGACGTCTTGGCCGCCACCCAAGGGGCGATACTCATTGCTTCCCAGATGCTTTCATCGCGCTGCCCGGGAGCTTCGAGATGATCGATGAACGCCACCCCGTCAAACCCGGCATCTTCCGCGCACATCGCCCGCTGCACGAACTCCGACACCGCCAACCGCAGCTGCGGCAGGAACAAGAACCACTCGATCATGCATCCACCCGTGTGTGTCCTGGACCGTTCGCTCGATTGCGTCCGATCGCCTAGTTTACTATTTTTATTATGTTAGGGGTGTTATGGATGTGGGTCTGACCTCGGAGCAGCTGGAGCTGCGCCACAACGCTCGCGACATCCTGCGGGCCGCGTGCCCACCGGACGCCGCCCGGCAGGCGATGACCGATCCGCAATGCTGGCGTGCACCGTGGAAGACCTTGGTAGACCTCGGCTGGACCGAACTCGCGGCATCGGATTGCCGGGATGATTTCGGCTCGGTCGAACGGGCGCTGGTCCTTGAAGAATGTGGTCGCGCCATCGCCCCCATCCCGTTGTTGAGCAGCATAGGTATGGCCGCGGGCGTGTTGCGCGGTTGCGGCCCTGCCGCAAAGGACGTCCTCAGCGAGATCGCCGCGGGTGTCGTCGCCACTCTGGCCGTGCAGTCCCCCGGCCATCGGTTGGCTCGCCCACCCATGGTGCTGCAGCACGGACGGCTGCGCGGGCATGCGGTCGCGGTCCCCAATCTGGCGCGCGCCGCGCTGATCGTCACACTCGCCGCCACCGCCGACGGGCCGGTGGCCGCCGTGCTACGCCGCGGCGATGGCGTCACGACCAGGACAATGCAGTCATCCGACCCGGCCCAGCCCCTTGCCGACCTCGAGGTCGATGCCATCCCGGCGCTCATTGCGCCCGTTGCATCGATCGAATCCGTGGTCACCGCACCGCTACTGGCCGTTTCCGCCGACCTGGTAGGCGTGGCAGACGCCGTCCTGCAACATGCCGTCGAGCATGCGAAGTCGCGACATCAATTCGGAGTGCCGATCGGCGGGTTCCAGGGGATCAAGCACGCGCTGGCCGACAACTACGTCAGCGTGGAGCGCGCCCGCAGTCTTACCTACGCGGCAGCCTCGCATCCCGCGCCGGACTGGACCGCTGCCGCACTGGCCAAGGCCGCGGCGGCCGACGCGGCGGTTCGCTGCGCGACTACCGCGGTCCAGGTGTACGGCGCCATCGCTCAAACCTGGGAACACCACATCCACCTCTACGTCCGGCATGCGTGGCAGGGGGCCGCACAGTTGGGCGACAGTCGGGCGCTCTACCACGAGGTGGGACGCCGCTTTGTCGGAGGCCCGCAATGACGCCGGCTCCAGCGGTGCCAGTCGCCGAAGAATTCGCGAGCTGGCTCGCCGACTTCCTGCCAAGGGACTACTACCAGCGATACCCCCGGTGCCGCTGGGACGTTGCCCTGCGGCGGGACTATCAACGTGCCGCCTTCGAGGCGGGGTGGATCCAACCCACCTGGCCCCGCCGCCACGGCGGGCGTTCGCTGGGCTTGGCCGAAGCCATGGAGATCCGGATCGAAGCCGCGTTGCGATCGGCGCCCAAGCTGCCCAACATCGCCGGGCCAAACGTCGTTGCGCCGGGTCTTCATCAGTTCGGTACACCCAGCCAGATCGATCGCCTGATGGTGCCGCTGCTGCGCGGCGACCAATGGTGGGCATTGGGCATGTCCGAACCGGAAGCCGGGTCGGACTTCGCCGGTCTGCGCACCCGCGCCGAACTCGACGGCGCGCTGTTTCGGGTCAACGGCCACAAGATCTGGACCACCCAAGCTCACGAATCGCGTTGGTGCACGCTGTATGCGCGTACCGACCCGGATGCGCCGAAACACCGCGGCATCTCCTGCCTGATTCTTGACCTGCAGTCACCCGGGGTCCGTGTCGAACCCATTCGAATGGCATCGGTCTCCGATGAGATCTTCTGCGAGGTGTTCCTCGACGATGTCGAAGTGCCGTTCGACAACCTGCTGGGCCGTCTGCACGGTGGCTGGGATGTCGCATTGTCCTCACTGCACCATGAACGTCAGATGATCTGGATCATGAACTGGGTCGAAATCAAGCGCGGGCTGCAGGTGGCACGTAACACCCAGGACGACGACGTCTACAGCGAGCTGGGCTCGCTACTGGCCGACGCCGAAGCACTGCGTGCCACCGGATACCGCGCTCTGGACAACGAGCTCGCCGGGCGCCCCAGCCCGGAGGCCGACATCTTGAAACTGCTTGGTTCGGTTACGCTGCAGCGGTTTTGGGACCTTGCCGCCGTGGCCGCGGGGCCATCCTAGGCCGGCGACGCTGATCTGCTCCGCGAACGCCAGGACGCGCTGGCCGCCACCATCTACGGCGGAACATCTGAGATCCAGCGCAACATCATCGCCGAGCGACTACTCGGGCTGCCGAAGGGATGACCGATGGACTACGACCTCGGCGATGACGCCCGCCAACTGCGAGACCGACTGCGTAGGCTGATATCCGAGCACATCCCCGACGACTTCCTCGGTGCGTGCACCACCGAAACGCAAGATCTCGCGACCACCGAATCATTCTGAAAACTGTTGGCCGCCCAGGATCTGCTGGCACTGGCGTGGCCGGAGGAGCACGGTGGTGGTGGCGGTTCGATCTGGCAGCAGACCGTGTTGCGCGAGGAGATGTGGGCCCGCCATGAACCGCGCGGTCCGCAGTACATGGGAATCAACTGGGACGGCCCGGCGATCATGCGCTACGGAACCCCGGCGCAGAAGACACAGCACCTGTCCGCAATCGCGGCCGGCGAGGTGGTGTGGTGCCAAGGATTCTCCGAGCCTGAGGCGGGAACCGATCTTGCGTCGCTGCGCACCCGTGCGGTACCCGAAGCTCCTGGCGGCCCGGGGTGGCGTATCACTGGCCAGAAGGTCTGGACGTCATATGCGCAGATGGCGTCCTGGTGTGTGCTGGCGGCCTGCACTCATCCGGACGCGCCCAAACCCAAGCGCCTCACCCTGTTTCTGCTTCCCATGGACCGGCCGGGTTTCACGGTCCGGCCGATCCCCTCGATGCTGGGACCGCATCACCTCAACGAGATGTTCCTGGACGAGGTGCCGGCGTCGCCCAGCGACGTGTTGGGTGAGCCGGGTGACGGATGGCGAGTGATGCGCGAAGCGCTGGCATTTGAACGTGTCGGGATCGCCCGTTACGCCCGGTGCGAATCATTGCTGGATCGGATGCGCACCGAGCTCGGCGACGACTGGGCGCGATTACCCGAGTCGATTCGGGTCCGCTGGGTGCGGGCACTAGCGGACCTGCGCGTCGCGCGCCTGCTGGCCTACCGCGCGGTCGCGCTGCGCGACGATCCCACCTCGGGTGCCGCGGCAAGCGCCGCCCGCATCGTCACCACCACCTGCGATCAACAGGTCGCCGAGTTGCTGTTGGACGTGCTCGGACCGGCCGCGTTGGACAGCGGCGCCTCGGCCCCATTGCACGGGGCGATCGAGGACCATTGGCGTTACGCACAGGCAGCCACCGTCGCATCCGGCACCATTGAGGTGCAACGAATGCTCGTTGCACGTGATGTCTTGGGAGAACACCGGTGAATACCGAACTGCCGCAAGATGTTATCGACTTTGCCCGCGTCGCGGCCAAGCGCCTGGCGCGGGTGGGTGGGCCACCAGCGGCGCTAAGAGCCGAGACCGACGACGGCATCCGCCGCGCGGCCCGTGCCGCCCTCGACGACCTTGGCGCATTTGAACTGGACGTCCGATCCGGGCCCGATGACCTGCTGACCGCCGCCGTGCTCTGCCGGGCTCGCCACAAGAAATTCGGCCCTATCATCCCCGCGCAACACCGCGGGAAGGCGTCTCATTGGAGGCGACGCGGCCCTGCTGGGCGATAGTACATTCACCGGCGACCACGCGCTCGTTGCGTACAATGAGACTGCCGGCGCGCCCTACCAGCGACCGGATCGGGCCGTACTCGAGCCCACCGTCCCGGTGCCGCGGGGTCGGTAGCTGAGCGGGCAACCTTGCACTCGGGTCAGACTGGGTTGTCGACAGCCAAACCCACAATCCCCCGACTAGATCGGCACCGCCTTCGCCGCAGCGGTCGTTTGGTTACCTCCGGCACAGCGCACTGCGCCACCGCGCCCGCACTCGATCGTGTTCACCCGCGCGCCGCTGGATACCAAGGTGCCTACGATAGGCATTACAGTAATAAAGGTAAAGCCGCCCGAAGCAGTGCGGAGACGCTCCCACCTGGCATTACGGCATAGCTGTCGCCCTCAGCGATCGGCCCGCCCCCGGTAAGGTTGACGGTCAGGCTTGGCGACGACACGTCATCGTATACACAGGTCGGAGTGCAACTGCCGGTAGGTTCGTCCGGTGGTCGGCTTGGGATCGCACACGCAGGAGATTGATGGAGGTGCCGGTAGTGGCAAAGCGGGCAGCCGCCGACAAACGTCAACGACGCGAACGCGGTTCGATCAATCCCGATGACATCATCAGCGGCGCGTTCGAGCTTGCCGAGCAGGTATCGATCGACAACCTGAGCATGCCAATGCTGGGCAAACATCTTGGGGTCGGCGTTACCAGCATCTACTGGTACTTCCGCAAGAAGGACGACCTGCTCAATGCGATGACCGACCGCGCCTTGAGCAAGTACGTGTTCGCCACTCCCTACGTGGAGGCCAGCGACTGGCGCGAGACGTTACGCAACCACGCCCGTCTGATGCGCAAGACCTTCATGGGCAACCCAATACTGTGCGATCTGATTCTGATCAGGTCAGCCCTGAGTCCCAAGACCGCCCGACTGGGCGCGCAAGAGATGGAGCGGGCAATCGCGAATCTGGTGGAGGCGGGGCTATCCCCCGAGGACGCCTTCGACACCTATGCCGCGGTCTCGATACACGTGCGCGGATCAGTGGTGCTGCACCGGCTTTACGAGAAGACCCAGTCGGCCGACAGCGGCCCGCGGGCAATCGAAGACGCCATGAACATCGACCCGCTGACCACACCGCTGCTTGCGCAAGTCAGCGGAAAGGGACACCGGATCGCGACCCCCGATGAGGCCAACTTCGAATACGGCCTTGATTGCATTCTCGACCACGCCGGCAGGTTGATCGACGAACGGGCCAAAGCCGCCAAGTCGGCCCCGTCGCGGCCGCGCAAGGCGGCCAAGCCACCAGCGCCGCGAACCCGGGCAAAGGCCACGACGCGTTAGACCCTTCGGATATCAGGACTCGGGCTCGGGCACGTGAAAGTGCTCGTCACGCAGCCGGAATGCCTCCTTCGTTCCGTGCTCGGCCCGCGTTTTGACGAAATTGAAATCCCCCGGCGCGAACTGCAAGTTGGTGCCGAAGGCGTGGAAGAGATAGCTGGCGACTTCCTCACCCGCGTATGCCTGCGTCTGCTCAACCAGCCGAAAGGCCTCTTTGGCGATGACGATGCCGTCGGCGGGCATCTTTGCCGTCTTCTCTGCCCAGTACCGGGCTCGGGCCGCCACGGCGCCGCAATCGCAGGTGTCGGTGAAGATTCCAAGATGTTCGACGTCACCCGCTTCAATAATGTCACCGGTGAGCAGTACCCGGCGGGCCAACACCGGACCCAGCCGGTGAAAGAACATGTGCAGACTGCCCAGCGCAGGACCCAGGAATCGCGTTGCCGGCATACCGATTCGGGCGTTGCGCGCGATCACTGAGATGTCGGTCATCAGGGCCATCTCGAAACCTCCCCCCAGCGCATGGCCCGCGATCTCACCCACCGTGACCTTCGGAAAGCCCATGAGGTTGTGGTAGAAGCTGAATGACCTGCGGTCCACGGTAAGTCGGCGACGTTGGCTAGGGCGCCGCTGGGTTGGCGGATCCGCGGCCGGGGCGTCAGCCTCGCCGCACCACCCGTAGGCGTTGTTCATGTCAGCGCCGGCGCTAAAGACCCCGCCGGCGCCACGCAAGATGACGACGGTGAGATCGTCATCCGCGGCAACGCGGTCCAGGTAGCCGGCAATGGCATCACGCATCGCCGCGTCATATGCATTGCGCCTCGTGGGGTTGTTCAGCGTGATGGTCGCGATTCTCGTACCCGGTTCCGCCTCGAACTTCACACGGTCATCCGGGCCGTCTGCGGCGGTCATGAGCCAGACACCTTTCGCCGTCGCCCGAATTGATACGCCGCCAACTCTTCCGGTCGCGATGCCAATGTCTGGACTTCGCCGGTGCAGAGCAGTTGTTCATCGACCATCAGCCGCGCCTTCGAGGAGATGCCTTGGTCCGTCACCGATCTCGTGATGTCGAACCGCAGGTGGGTCAGTATTGGTGTAGGTCTGCGGAAGGTCAGTGCCAGGGAGCGGGTCTTGCCGGAAAGCCCACTGACGCAGTCGTGATGCTGGATGACGCAGTCGAAGAAGACACCAAGAAATCCGCCGTGCACCAGACCCGGCGGGCCCTCGTAGACCAACGGGAAATTGACCCCGCCGGCCGCGCGCTCGGGATCGAGTTGATCGAACTTGTATTCGGGAAAACACGGGTTGTAGGCGCCGATGTCAGTCGCGTGATTGAGGTAGACGCGGTTGCCGTCCGCATCCGGACCGATGCGCGCGGCATTGTCCGGGGCGGCCGCGGCCAGCTCACGTTCCCACTCGCAGCACTGCGCGAGCATGGCATCAACCGTGGGATGTGGGTGTTCCATCGCCAGCAACAGCGAGGTGAGGCGACGGATGACACCCGCGGCGGCGACGGTCTGGGCCAGCGGCGACTCGCCGAACCTGGCATCACCGGCAGCCGCCCGAGGTTCGCCTTGGGCCATGCGTCCCTCTTTCACCGGGATGTTCCGTCAGCAATGTTTCCTTGCTAACTTATACAGCGTAGCAATCGTATTGCCTACTGTATGGATAACGATATGGCGGAGAAAGGCCGGATTCGACGGTGAGTCTCGAGGCCGACTCGGCCGGGCCCGAGGGGTCGGTGACATCGCGCCGCGATGGCACCCTGCTGCGAATCACGCTCGATCGACCTTCACGGAGTAATTCGTTGACTCAGAACATGATCGAGATGTTGTTCGATACGCTGGGCGACGCCGCCACTGACGACTCGCTGCGTGCGATTCTGATCCGGGGTGCCGGTGCCGATTTCTGCGCCGGCGCCGATTGGGCCGCGGCCAGCACCGCCACCCAACGCCCTCGCACCGGCGACCTGCTAAGGCGAATTCCGCACGCCGCGCACTGCGTCATCGAACTCCTACACACCATCCACCTCCCGGTCGTGTGCGGTGTCCAAGGGTGGGCCGCCGGGCTGGGCGCCAACCTGGCGCTCGCCGCCGACTTCACCGTGGCCACCAGTGATGCCACGTTCTGGGAACCTTTCGTAGTCCGCGGGTTCAGCCCGGACTCGGGATCTACCTGGCTGCTGCCGCGCCTGGTTGGCTTGGCCCGGGCCCGGCGGATGCTGCTGCTTGGCGAGCAGGTGACCGCGCCCGAGGCAGCCGACTGGGGCTTGATCCACCAAGTCGTCGATGCGACGGACCTCGACAGCGCAGTCGACGAGCTGCTCACCCGACTGGCTCGCGGGCCGACTGTTGCGATCGGGCTTGCCAAGCAGGCCCTGAACCACGGCCAGCACGCAACCCTGACCGAGTCGATGACACATGAACTGTTCAACCTCGAACTAACTTGTCGGACCTCCGATTTCAAAGAGGGCTTGACCGTATTCCGGCAACATCGCACGCCGAAATTCGAGGGACGATGACCATGCCTGGCGACGCGTTCGACACCATCGGCTACGAGCTCGACGGACACACCGCCACCATCACGCTCAACCGACCTCACGCCCTCAACGCGCTGAGTCCGCACATGATCACCGAGTTGCGAGCCGCCTACTCCGAAGCCGAAGGTGACGACCGGGTGTGGCTGACCATCGTCACCGGCACGGGTCGCGCCTTCTGCACCGGGGCGGACGTGAAGGCCATTCCAGGCGACGGCAAGGTGATCTACGAGCGGCCCTACCTGGCAACCTACGAACAGTGGGAGGCGCCCCAAGAAGGTACGCCGCCATTTCGCAGCATGGCCAAACCCGTACTGACCGCAGTAAACGGCATCTGCTGCGGCGCCGGACTGGACTGGGTCACTACATCGGACATCGTCATCGCGTCGGAGACGGCAACGTTCTTCGACCCACACGTCAGCATCGGCCTGGTGGCCGGGCGTGAGCTGGTAAGGCTGGCCCGAGTGCTACCGCGATCGGTCGCGCTCAGGATGGTGCTGGTCGGCAAGCACGAGCGGATGGATGCAAGGCGCGCCATCGACCTCGGCTTGATCAGCGAGGTGGTCGAGTACGACCGGCTGCTCGAGCGGGCACACGAGATCGCCGACATGGTCAACCGCAATGCCCCGCTGGCCGTCCGGGGCACTCGCCTGGCCATCCTCAAAGGGATCGACCTGCCGCTACCCGAAGCCGAGATGCTCGCCGAGGCATTCCGCGAGCGGGTACTGCGGACCCGGGATGCGCTCGAAGGCCCCAGAGCCTTCGCGGAGAAGCGAGACCCGGATTGGCAATGCCAGTGACACCGCAGCGATCCGAGAAACCGGACTTCACAACCATCCTGGTCGACGTCAACACCACCGACCACGTCGCCACCATCACGTTGCATCGGCCCGACCAACTCAACGCGTTCAACCGCACCATGCGCGAAGAGATGGCAGCGGCCTGGCACCTGATCAAACACGACGAATCGGTGCACGCGGTGGTATTGCGGGCGGCCGGCAGCCGCGCGTTCAGTGCGGGTCTCGACATCAAGACTCCGTACGGACAACCCAAAAATATCTGGAACCATGAGGATCCCGGCGAGTTCCTGAGCCCGAAATGGCAGAAGATGTGGAAGCCCGTGGTGTGCGCCGTTCAGGGCATGTGCACCGCGGGCGCGTTCTACTTCATCAATGAGTCCGACGTCGTCATCTGCTCCACAGGGGCAACATTCTTCGACTCGCACGTCTCGGCCAGTCTGGTCTGCGCGCTGGAGCCGATTGGCTTGATGCGGCGGATCGGCCTGGGCGAAACGCTGCGAATCGCCCTGATGGGCAACGACGAACGGGTCGGCGCCGAAACCGCACTACGGATCGGTCTGGTATCCGAAGTGGTCGCGCCACAGCGGTTGTGGGAGCGGGCACACGAGATCGCGGCGACGATCGCCGCCAAGCCGCCCTCCGCGACGCAGGGCACCGTGAAAGCGATCTGGGAGTCTCTGGACAAGCCCTACCGCGCCGCGGTGGAGCAGGGGCTGATCTACACCCGACTGGGCAACCCACTGGGCAGGGCCGAACTGGCCGACCTACCGCCCCGTCCTGACGGCAGCGAACCGAAGACTCGTTGATGTCGAATCACCCCCTGAGTCAACGCATCGCCGTCACCCTGGACCTGCAACCAGACGCCCGCGCTGTCGAGTACGACCGCGCCTGGCTGTCCTTGGGACAACTCGGCGCTGCGACCCGGCGAGTGGCCGCACTCGCCGCCAAACAACCGAGCCCTGAAATCAGAATACTGTTGCGTAATCGTCCCGCACAGATGGCCGCGTTCCTCGGCGTCCTACTCGCCGGCGCCACCGTGGTCACCATCAACCCGTCACGCGGCGACGAACGCACCAGAGCCGACATCGCCGCTTTGGAGCTGCCGCTGATCGCCGGATCGGACGAGGACCTTGGGCTCCTGGTGACCAATACGACGGACAGCGCCACCGTGTCCCTATCGGATCTGTTCGACCACCCCGGCGAACCCGGCGACCACACCACCCGCGGCGCCGGTGCGGACGTCGCGGTGCGAATGTTGACCAGCGGCACAACCGGTCCGCCCAACCGGGTCGACCTGAGCTACGACATGCTCGCCCGCAGCGTCATGGGCCCAGCCCCGGATCGCGACCCGGCGCCCACCGAACCCCGACGCGGAGTTGCCATCGTGAACTCACCGCTGGTGCATATCGGCGGTGTCTACCGAGTGCTGCAGTGCATCGCGCAAGCCCGCCCCTTTGTGCTGCTGGACCGATTCGAGCTGAACGCCTGGGCCGCGGCGGTACGCAAACATCGGCCCCGCACCGTATCGCTGGTGCCTGCCGCGTTGCGGACGGTGCTGCACTCCGACCTCACCCGCGCCGACCTCGCCAGCGTCCGCACCGTCACCTGCGGCACCGCCCCCCTGGCCCCCGACGATGCCGATGCGTTCACCGAGAAGTACGGCATTCCCGTGCTGACTTCTTATGCGGCAACCGAGTTCGGCGGCGGCGAGGCCGGCTGGACCCTCGCAGATCACTCGCGATATTGGCACACCAAACGCGGTAGCGTCGGCCGGGCCAACCCGGGTACGCAACTTCGGATCGTCGATACCGAGGGCGCCCCGGTCGAGCGGGCTAGCCTGGGCCTACTCGAGGTCAAGCCAGCCCAGTTGGGCGTTTCGGCCCCGTGGGTGCGTACCACCGATGTCGCCCGAATCGACGCGGATGGCTTTGTCTGGATTGTCGGGCGAGCCGATCAGGCGATCATTCGTGGAGGTTTCAAGGTGCTGCCCGACGATGTGCGAGCGGCGTTGGAGAGCCATCCGGCGGTGGCAGCTGCCGCGGTAGTGGGCCGATCCGACCAGCGCCTCGGTCAAACTCCGGTTGCCATGGTCGAACTGCGCGGTTCCGCCGACATCGGCGGTGCCGAGCTGGTGGAGTATCTGCGAACGCGGTTGTCCGGCTACGAGATCCCAACCCAGATTTCGATCGTCGCCGAAATTCCGAGAACAGCGTCGGGCAAGCCTGACCTCGGCGCAATCCGGCATTACTTTGGTGCCGCCGGTTCCCGCACGGATCATGGCGGCTGACTCCCCGACGGTCGCGCAGATCCTGCGCCGCCAAGCCCGTTGTCGCCCAGATCACCCGTTCTTGGTGTGCGATAGCGACCGGATCAGCTACGCCCAGGCCGATCTGCGTTCGGCGGAGCTGGCCCGCGGGCTGATCGCCCTGGGCATCGGCAAGGCAGCACATGTCGGGTTGCTCTACCCGAACGGCTCCGACTTCGTCATCGGGATGCTCGCCGCGGCTCGAATCGGCGCGGTGGTCATCCCGATTTCCACCTTCGTCACGCCCCGGGAGCTGCACGAGCAGCTGGTCGACAGCGACACCCAGATCCTATTGAGCGCCGATACATTCCGCTCCCACGACTACGCGGGCCGATTGAGGCAACTACTTGGCGACACCGGCTTCGACGGAGAAGATCGGCTATTCTCCAGGGCAATCCCGCAGTTGCGGACGGCCTGGGTCAGCTATCGTCGCGGGGCGCCACGACGAACCCGCAGTATCGAGTGCGTCTACCGCCTCAGCCAGACCATCGACCCCACAATGCTGCGCGCACTGGAAGATGACGTCGACGGCTCTGATGTACTGGCGATCGTGTACACGTCGGGCACCACCAGTGCCCCCAAGGGAGTCGTGCACACCCACAGCGCGCTGTTGAGACATCAGCAGAATCTCAACGTCATTCGCGGACTGGGCACCGACGACAAGTTGTTCTGCAACTCGCCATTCTGCTGGATCGGCGGGTTCGCCTTTGGGCTGCTGGCCACACTGCTCGCCGGATCGACACTGGTGTGTTCCAACGCCGACGCCGCTACCACCCTTGACCTGCTCGAGCGGGAAAAGCCGACCATGACAAACGGTTTCGCTTCCACAGTCGCACGGCTAGCCAACCATCCTAGCTTTGGTAGCCGGGACCTTTCATCGATGCGCCGCGGCAATCTGTATCCGATCATGGCACCCGAAGCCAGACCGGTAGATCCCGAACTGCGGCACAACATGCTGGGGATGACCGAAGCCGGCAGCATCGTGCTGATCAGCGCCGACGAGTCAGACCAGCCCGAACCCCGGCGCGGGTCGTTCGGTAAACCCGCACCCGGGTTCGACACCATCATCATCGAGCCCGGCACCGGGGAAGTCGTCAACGTCGGCCAGGTTGGCGAACTGTGCATTCGTGGGCCCTTCGTCATGCAGGGCTACTACAAACGTAGCCGCGAGGAATGCTTCGATGCCGACGGCTGGTTCCATACCGGCGACTTGGTACGGGCCGACCAAGACGGATACATGTACTTCACCGGCCGTCTGAGCTCGCTGATCAAAACCGCGGGCGCAAACGTGTCGCCGGCCGAGGTCGAAAGGGCGATCGCCAAGCTGGGCATGGTGGCTCATGTCGTGAGCATCCCCGATCCCCAGCGCGGACAGGTGGTGGCCGCCGTGCTCGTCGTTGCAGACGGTGTCGGAGCGCTTGACGAGCTGGCGCTGCGCGAACGACTCGAGACGGAGTTGTCCGCCTACAAGATTCCGACCCGCCTCGCCACCTTGACCCCCAGCGAGATCCCGCTGCTGTCCAGCGGCAAGGTCGATACGCACCAACTGAAGAAGTGCTTCGATGCCTGACACCATCGACCACCTGGTGCGGTCGCAGGCCGCCCGGCACGGCGCCAAGCCCATGGTGTTCGATCAGGCAAGTCGACTAAGGTACCGCGAACTTGATTCTTCCACATCGGATTTGGCTGCGGCATTCATCCAAGCGGGTGCCGGCATGGGCACCCGCGTTGGCCTGATCATGCCCAACGGTGTGCGCTGGGTACAGATCGCGATAGCGCTGACCCGCATCGGTGCGGTGCTGGTTCCGTTGAGCACTTTGTTGCGCCCCCGCGAGTTGGCATCGCAACTTCGTTCGGCCGCGGTGCAGTTCCTGATCAGCGTGCTGGAGTTCCGTGGCCACCGATACCTCGACGCGGTCAAGTCGGTACCTAGAGCCGAACTTCCAGCTTTGCAACGGGTTTGGGCGGACGACCAAGTCAGCTCTTCCAATGCCGGTGCCCGGGCACTCCGGATGGTCGAGCCGATCGCCGAAACAGTCACCGCGGCGGACACCCTGGTGATCATGTTCACCTCGGGCAGCACCGGAGCCCCCAAAGGGGTCCTGCATTCCCATGGAAGCGCTTTGGGCGCGGTGCGATCGGGCCTGACCGCGCGCCGCATCACCTCGGCCACCCGGCTGTATCTGCCGATGCCGTTCTTCTGGGTGGGCGGGTTTGGTGGCGGAATCCTCTCTGCGCTGCTCGCGGGAGCCACCCTGGTGACCGAGGCGCGGCCGTTCCCCGAGAACACCTTGCGCCTGCTGGAGGCAGAGCGCGTCACGATGTTTCGTGGGTGGCCTGATCAGGCCGAGGCGCTCGCGCGGCACCCAAGCAGTGTCGACGTTGACCTTTCGGCTCTGCAGCCCGGCAGCCTACAGGCACTGCTACCACCCGAATGACGTGCCCAGCCCGGGGCACGGGCGAGGTTGTTCGGCATGACAGAAGCATTCGGACCGTATTGCGGCTACCGCGCCGACACCGATATGCCGCCGACCGCGTGGGGCAGCTGCGGCTAGCCTTTTCCCGGAATGGAAATCCGCATCGTGGACCCCGAGACCGGCACCCGAGTCCCCGCGGAAACGATAGGCCAGATCCAGATCCGGGGGCCGCACACGCTACGCGGCCTCTGCCGGCGCAGCCGCGAAGAGGTCTTCACCGCTGATGGTTACTACTGCAGCGCCGATCTCGGCCACCTCGACGCGAACGGCTACCTGTTCTACCACGGCAGGTCCGACGACATGTTCAAGGTCAGCGGTGCCACTGTCTACCCCGTGGAGGTCGAAACCGCCTTGCGGACAATCGACGGCGTCTCCAACGCCTTCGTCACCAACGTGGCTGGCGCCCAGGGCCAACGGGTGGCTGCAGCGGTGGTGTGCAACACCCCGGCACTCACCTCCGAGGACCTCAGAACGTCGGCGGGCCAGGTGCTGAGCGCCTTCAAGGTTCCGACGGTGTGGCTGCTCTTGGCCGACGACGCTGATATTCCACGCGGCCCGACCGGCAAGGTCGATCTCCAGCGGCTGCGCGACATGCTGGCCAACACCGCATGACGCCTGCGAGCTCCGGCCGACATCTAGGATCCCGGAAATGACGTCGGTCGATGTTGCCGTCGACATCGTGATCGACCGGGACGCACCGTAGTCGCCGAGCACTGCTGCAGTCCGGACAACGCCACCCAGTGGTATGCGAACATCAAAGCTGTGCGGTGGCAGATGCCAAAGCCACTCGAGTTGGACCCGGCCCACCGATTCGTGATGCACACGGCCCGGGGCCCGTTGCCGATGCAGACCACTTACGCCTGGACGGACGAGGCGATCTACGCAGGCGCAAAACGATTCTCCAACATTGACCGCAGCTCGGGTGGGGCTATCCGACCCGCATCCAGAGTTTGCAGTTCATCGTTTGAAAGGCCGCGACCGTTGGCGGGATCACCACCGACATCGGCCCCATGGAGGTATTGGTGTCGATGATGTCATCGGTGCTCGCCGCGGGTGTGCTGGGAGTCGACCACGAGCAGGTCGAAAGCTCCGATACCCGTCCGAAGACCAAGATGAGCGGATTGGCCGGCCCCTCGGTGCGGTAGGTGCCCGGCAGCATGTCGGTGCCGACGAGAAATACCCCATTCCCGGGTATCTGATCACCTGGATCGGCAACGGTCGGTGCGGCGAACACGCAGGCTGTCATACAAGCAACAATTCCGGCGGTTGCGCCAGACAAAGACGCTAGGGCCATGGTGTTCCTCTCCCGGTAGCGTTGCCCGCCCTATACGCAGCGTATTCCCCGACGCACTCGGGCAACAACAGATCGCACCAAACTGGGTGCGGATATTCGACCGGACCCAGCAAACACCACACCGGGGCAGCAACCGGCAGGCCTGGCGCGCGAAGGGTGACCCTCCCGTCCGGCCCACGGGGCCGAGCCAGCACCGGGCGCTAGCCCCCTCGGGCCCGCTCGGCCGCGGACCCGGACGGCGCCGACTCCGCAACCACTCCCCGGGCGATGAGATGGTCGATCAACGGAACTGCGCTGGAGGCGAGGTGTTCTGACATCGCGGTTCGGGCAGCCTTGTCATCGTGTTTCTTCAGCGCCACCAACACCCGCCGATGGTCTTTGACCGCCCGGGCGGGCCAGTGCTCGATGCCGGGGAACACCGATTCGGGTTGGTAGCGGGTGATCTGTGACATCAGTTGGGAGAGCCGCGGAGAATCCGCAGCAAGATTGATGGCGCGGTGGAACTCGTGGTTCAACCGGACCGTCCGCTCGTCGTCGTCAGCGGCGTAGGCTTCCTCAAGCTGCGCTTGTATCTGCTGCAGTTCAGCTAGCTGCGCGGCGCCGATGTTGATCGCGGCCCGCGCCGCCAGCTCGCCGCCAACGTGAGCCTGCACATATGCGACATCGGCAAGGTCGCGCTTGGTCAGCGGCAACACCACGAAGCCGCGATGCGGCTGTTGGGCAACCAGGCCTTCGGCGCGAAGTGCGAACAGCGCCTCACGCACCGGTGTGACACTGATCCCCAACTCGGCCGCTAACTGGTCCAGCCGTATGTATTTGCCCGCGGCGTAGTTGCCTTCGTATATCCTCTTGCGGACGTATCGCGCAACGTCGTCGGAAAGTTGTGGCCGCGCCGCGAATTCCGGATCAGTCATCGCCCTACTAGCCCTACTCTCGGTACTCGTGCAGTAGCCGCTTGCTGATGATGGACTTCTGAATTTCGCTGGTGCCCTCGCCGATGAGCAGGAATGGTGCATCACGCATCAGCCGCTCGATCTCGTACTCCTTTGAGTATCCGTAGCCGCCGTGGATGCGGAAGCTCTGCTGGGTGACTTCCGAACAATATTCGCTGGCAAGATATTTAGCCATTCCAGCCGCGACGTCATTGCGCTCACCGGAGTCCTTCAGCTGCGCCGCGTGGACCATCATCAGGTGTGCCGCCTCGACCTTGGTCGCCATCTCGGCCAACTGGAATGAAATGGCCTGGTGCTCGGCGATCGGCTTGCCGAAGGTGTGGCGTTGTTGCGCGTAGCGAACCGCCAGCTCGAAGGCGCGCAGGCCAACCCCGCAGGCTCGCGCCGATACGTTCACCCGGCCGACCTCGATTCCGTCCATCATCTGAAAGAAACCCTGTCCCGGGGTGCCACCGAGGATGTCGTCAGCGGTTGCCCGATAGCCATCGAATATGAGCTCGGTGGTATCGATGCCTTTGTAGCCCAGCTTGTCGATATTTCCCGGAATTGTCAGGCCCGGCAACACTTCCCCGAACCCGGTTGGCTTCTCGACCAGAAATGCGGTCAGGTTGCGGTGCGGCTGGGCAGCGCCTTCGTCGGTTCGCACCAGCACCGCTACCAATGTCGAACTGCCACCGTTGGTCAGCCACATCTTCTGCCCGTCAATGGTGTAGTTGCCGTCCGCGCCACGCGTGGCCCGGGTGCGGATCGCGGCAACATCGGAGCCCAGTTCGGGCTCTGACATCGAGAACGCACCGCGGGACTCCCCGGTGGCCATCCGCGGCAGAAAGCGTTGCCGCTGCTCCTCGGTGCCATGCTGGCGCAGCATGTAGGCCACAATGAAGTGGGTGTTGAGCACACCTGACACGCTCATCCAGCCACGGGCCAGCTCCTCCACGCACAACGCGTAGGTCAGCAGCGACTCGCCCAGCCCGCCGTACTGCTCCGGAATCATCAGGCCGAAAAGGCCGATGGAACGCATCTGCTCGACTATCTCGTGCGGATAGGCATCCTTGCGTTCCAGCTCGGACGCGTTGGGAATCACTTCCTTGTCGACGAATTGCCTTACCGTCGCGACAATCTCGGCCTGTAGTTCGGTTAGGCCCAGTGTCTGAGCGAGTTTGGTCACGCGTACTCCTTATCTTGCTGGCCGTCTGGACCGCCGATCGTCTTGGCGCTGGCCAAACGGGCGATATCTGCCGTCGTCAAACCCAGGTACTCGGTCAACACGTCGGCGGTGTGTTCTCCGAGCGCCGGGGCGGGCGCACCTGCGGGGTGACACCCGTCGAAAGCGGTCGGCAGGCCCGGAGCAAGGTAGTCCCCCACACCGGGCTGGCTCAGTTGAGAAAACAACGGGTTGGCAGTCACTTTCGGATCGGCTGCCACCTCCGCGAAAGTTCGGTACCGCTCGAAGAGCACAGTCGTGGCTGACAATGCCGCACCGATCTGCTCGGCCGTGTGATCGGCGAACCAGGCGGCGAACAGACCATTGAGCACGCTGCGGTATCGGTATCGATCGCCTTCGGCATCGAAGTCCACCCCCAGCGCCTCGGCCAGCGCCGTTACCGCCGGACCGGTGCCGGTCACGTCGACCAGATCGCGAAAGTGCCGACGGGTCAGCGTGATGACCATGAACGATGTCCCGTCGCGGCTGGCGAAGTCCTGGCCGTACTGGCCGTAGATGGAGTTACCCAGCCGCTCACGCTGGGTACCGTTGACCTGCGGCTCGGTCAGCAGGCCCAGGTTCCCCGCCGTGGCCAGCGCCACGTCCTCCAACGCCAAACTGATCTGAGCTCCCGCCCCGGTCTGGTCGCGGCGGCGCAGCGCGGCAACCACGGCGAGCGCGGCGTAGAGCCCACAACTAACGTCCCACGCGGGCAGCACATGGTTGATCGGGCCGGCATGGTCGGCCGGACCGGTGACGAGCGGGAATCCGGTCGCCGCGTTGACGGTGTAGTCCACCCCGGTACCGCCGTCTCGCCGTCCCAGCAACTGCAGATGGATGACGTCAGAACGCGTGGCGGCCAATACTTCGTGGCTGAGCCAGGGCAGGCTGGCATTGGTCACCACGACTCCGTCGCCTTCCAGGACGAGGCGCTGGACCAGCCGCTGTCCTGCTGCCGAGCGCAGATCGATGGTGGCCGAACGCTTGCCCTTGTCAGCCCGGTCCAGTAGATCGATGTGCCGCTGGCCGCCAGGGGCCAGCGGCGGATATCGGAGGCACCGCCGATCGGGTCGACGCGGATAACCTGCGCACCCAGCTGGCTCAGCGTCATGCCGCACAGCGGCGCCGCGACGAAGCTGGATACCTCTACAACGCTAATGCCGCTCAGCGGCAAGTCCGGCCCAGGCATGGCTACCCGACCCGCTCGAAGATCGCCGCCAGGCCCTGGCCGCCACCGATACACATCGTCTCCAGCCCGTAGCGCGCCTGACGGCGAGTGAGTTCACGAGCCAGGGTGGCCAGCATTCTGGCACCGGTCGCGCCCACCGAGTGGCCCAGCGAAATACCCGACCCGTGCACGTTGGTTCGGTCGCGGTCGGCGGCGCCGAAGTTCCATTCCCGCATCACCGCGAGCGCTTGGGCGGCAAACGCCTCGTTGAGTTCGATCAGATCGATGTCGGCCAAGCGCAGAGCCGCCTTGGCGAGCGCGGCCTCGGTGGCTGGTACCGGACCGATGCCCATGACGTCGGGCGCCACCCCGGCCAGGCCCCAGGACACCAAACGCACCAAAGGTCTCAGCCCGTACTCGTCGGCCTTCTCCGGTGTGGTCACCACGCACATCGATGCGGCGTCGTTTTGCCCGCTGGCATTGCCCGCCGTCACCGTCGCTTCGGGATCATCTTGGTGCAGAACGGGTTTGAGCCCGCTCAGGGCCTCCACCGAGGTGTCGGCGCATGGATGTTCGTCGGTGTCGATCATTTCCTCGCCTTGGCGGGTTCGCACCGGAACGGCAATGGTCTCCTCGGCGAAAATTCCATCCTTCTGGGCTGCGACCGCACGCTGATGCAATGTCACCGCCAGCTCGTCTTGCCCCAAACGCGAAATACCATACTGACGCCGTAGATTCTCGGCGGTCTCCAGCATCCCGCCCGGCGCCGGGTAGTGTCTTCCACCCGCGGTGACGCGGCCGCGAGCCAGTCTGTCGTGCACGCGTATTCCGCCGCGGGCACCGCCCCAGCGCATATCGGTGGAATAGAAAGTGACATTGCTCATGCTTTCGCAGCCTCCGGCAACGACGAGGTCGCTATCGCCGCTGCTGACTTGCTGGCAGGCCTGAATCACCGCTTGTAGCCCGGATCCGCAGCGCCGATCGACCTGCATACCGGGAACCGTCACCCGCAGGCCGGCATCCAGCGCCACCACCCGTCCGATGGCCGGGGCCTCGCTGCTGGGGTAGCAGTGCCCGAGGATCACATCCCCGACCGCAGCGGGCGCCAGGCCGGTGCGATCGAGCGGTCCGCGCAGCGCGACGACGCCCAGATCAACAGCGCTGTGTGACTTGAACATTCCGCCGTAGCGACCGATCGGTGTGCGGACGGGTTCGCAGATGACAGCCTGGCGCATAGCGGCACTCATATGAACCGTCCTCCCGTCACGTCCAGCACGGTGCCGGTCATATACGAGGACAGATCGCAGGCCAAAAACAAGGCAACACTAGCGATTTCGCTGGGTTCGCCGGCTCGCCCCATCGGCACTTCAGCCAACTTCTGGTCCCAGATACGTTGCGGCATGGCTTCTGTCATCGCCGACCGGATCAAGCCCGGAGCGATGGCATTGACCCGGACACCGACGTGGGCGAGTTCTTTGGCGGCCGCCTTGGTCATCCCGACGATCCCGGCTTTGGCGGCGGAGTAGTTGGTCTGGCCGACCATCCCCACCTTGCCCGACACCGACGACATATTGACGATTGCGCCGCGCTTGTTTTCACGCATGATGGCCGCGGCCAGCCGGATGCCGTTCCAGGTGCCCTTCAGGTGCACATCGATGACCTGATCGAACTGCTCCTCGGTCATTTTGCGCATCGTCGCGTCACGAGTGATGCCGGCGTTGTTGACCATGATGTCCAAGCCGCCGAACCGTTCCAGCGCGGCCTGCAGCAGCGTCTCGACCTCGTCGGCCTTGGTCACGTCACACCGCACCGCCACCGCGACCTCCCCGCCGCCCAGCTGCTTGGCCGCGGCCTCAGTCGCCTCGAGGTTCACATCACCAAGGACTACCCGAGCACCCTCGGAAACGAACCGCTCCGCGATCGCCAAGCCCAAGCCCTGGGCCCCACCGGTAACTACCGCGATCTGACCGTTCAGCAACGACACCGACATCACACTTCCCTACGTCTTCTGGCCCTCGGAGGGCTCGGTCAGTCAAATATCATATTTCATATATGATCTTGCCGTGACAGCGGTGCCCAGGCGCCCACCCCAGAAGGAGCATCCGCCCATGACCGCCCCCCAGGTATCCGACGAGGACTTTGCGCAGATCCTGGCCCAGACCCGCCACTTCGTTCGCTCGGTTGTGCTGCCGCGTGAGCAGCAGATCCTCGACGAGGACCGGGTTCCCGAAGACCTACGTGACCAGGCCAAACAGATGGGACTGTTCGGATACGCGATACCGCCGCAGTGGGGCGGTCTTGGGCTGAATCTGGTGCAGGACGTCGAGCTGGCCATGGAATTGGGCTACACCTCACTGGCAGTGCGGTCGATGTTCGGCACCAACAACGGCATCGCCGGGCAAGTGCTAGTCGGGTTCGGCACCGATGAGCAGAAGGCGCGCTGGTTGGAGCCCATCGCGTCCGGCGACGTCGTCGCCTCTTTTGCCCTGACCGAACCGGGAGCCGGATCCAGCCCCGCCGGCCTGCGCACCAAAGCCGTTCGCGACGGCGTTGATTGGCTGATTACGGGGCAAAAGCGTTTCATCACCAATGCGCCCGTCGCCGACCTGTTCGTGGTGTTCGCGCGCACTCGGCCCGCCAGCGACAATAGCCCGGGCATCGCCGTGTTCCTGGTGCCCGCGCAGAGCGCCGGTGTCGAGGTGGGCGCCAAGGACGCCAAGAAGGGCCAGGAAGGCGCGTGGACCGCTGACGTCAGCTTCACCGACGTCCGGGTTGACGACGCCGCGCTGGTCGGCGGCAGCGAGGACATCGGCTATCGAGCCGCAATGACCTCGTTGGCCCGCGGCCGGGTACACATAGCCGCGATCGCGGTGGGCGCCGCACAACGTGCGCTCGACGAGTCCGTGGCGTACGCATCCACCGCAACCCAGGGCGGTGTGACGATCGGCAGCTTTCAACTGGTCCAGGCGATGCTCGCCGACCAGCAGACCGGCGTGCTGGCGGGCCGCGCATTGGTGCGCGACGCCGCACGGATGTGGGTCTCCGGAGCGGATCGGCGGATCGCGCCGTCGGCGGCGAAACTATTCTGCACCGAAATGACCGGTAAGGTGGCCGATCTCGCGGTGCAGATTCACGGCGGCAGTGGATACATGCGCGGAGTTCCGGTCGAGCGCATCTACCGCGATGTCCGTCTGCTGCGGCTGTATGAGGGCACCAGCGAGATTCAGCAACTGATCATCGGGTCCAACCTGATCAAGGCCGCGAATCGATGACCTCAGCCGATCAGCTCTAGCGTCTCTAGATCCCGGATGGCCTGACAACCTCGCCCCAGCATGGTCAACACCATCTCGTCGCCACGCTCGGTGGCGGTGGCGAAAGCAAATCCGAGGGCCGAGATGAGGACCGTGTGCGGCATGCCCAGTCGGTAGTCGCGCCAGCATGTTTCCCAGTCATATCCGGTGACGCCGTAGCTCAACAGCTTTCGGTGGTAGTCATCGACCAGGCTTTCCTCGATGTCCGAACGCAGCTGGGAATTCAGGCTGGTTGCCGTGAAGTACCCAAGGTCTCGAGCCGGAAGGCCGATACCAAGGGTTTGCCAGTCGACCACGGCGACGCGGCGCAGGTCAGGGTCGAACAATAGATTGTCGAGCCGGTAGTCGCCGTGCAGCAGCGCAAACCGGTCCCGCTCGGCGAGCAACCACGGCGTCACCAGATTCATGGTCTCGGTGAAGGTTTCGCGGTCGGCGGCGCTGAGCCGATCACCGAGCTTGTCCAGGGTGATCTCCGCACTCATCCGCGCCACCTCACCAAGACCGTTGGCGAAAGGTTCATCCGGGAAAGGGAATGCGATCCCGGGCTGGTCCAGCCAAACCGGATCACACCAGCTCGGCCCTTGCAGCCCGGCCAGCGCAACGACGGCCAGCCGCGCCTCCCGTTCGCCGCAGCCCGTGAGCTGGTCGCCCTGCACCGCGGGCGCCTGATCCTCCAGCAGCAGCGCGAAATCCATTGCATCTTCTGTGATCTCGCAGTAAAAGCAGCCGGGGGGTCGGAACCCGGACCCGATTGGCAACCGAAGAATAGAACGCACATTCGCTGCGATAACCGACGACGACTCGGTCCCGCACGGTGTCATCCTGAGCCGGCAATTTGATCACAAAGGTGTCCGGCAGACCCGCCGGATCCGGGTCATAGGTGACGGTCAGCCGATAGGTGGCTCCGGTCTGCCCGGTGCCGATCGGGACCACATCGACTCCCGATACCCCGACCGGTGTGCCGCGTTCGCCAAGGACCGCCGGCAGCCACGGCGGGGTTACGTCGGTGGGGTGGCGAGGGATGGAAACCAAGGCGGCCACCTAGCAACTGTAAGCCATACGGCATCAGTTTCGGCCGACCTGATCTAGCCGGTGCGGATCCGCCATTCGGCGGCATCGTGCTGCTGTCGCCAGAACTCATGGAAGCGCCCCTGGGCGGCGAGCAGCTCATCGATCGATCCGTCCTCGACCACTCGACCATCCTCGACGAAGAGCACGCGGTCGGCATGACGAATGCTCGCCAGTCGGTGGGCGACGATCACCCGGGTGCGTGATTGCGGATCGGCCGTGAGTGCATCGACCACCGCGACCTCGTTCTCGGTGTCCAGCGCGCTGGTTGCTTCGTCGACCAGCAGCATCGGGGCGTCCTTGAGCAGGGCGCGCGCGATGCTGACCCGTTGGCGCTCACCGCCCGACAGCGCGGAACCGGCTTCGCCCACAACGGTGTCAGCGCCGTCCGGCAGCCTGTCGATCAGCTCGTCAACCCGAGCCAAGCGGATCGCCCGCCCCAATTGATCCTGGTCCGCACCCGGGTTTCCCGCCAGCACGTTCTCGCGGATCGAGCCATGAAACAGGTAGGGATGCTGGAACACCACGCTCGACAGCGTGCGACGGGTGTGCGCATCCAGCGTCGCGGCGTCGGCTCCGTCAATCAGGATGCGGCCTCCGGTCGGCTGGTGCAGACCCGCAATCAGCGCCAGGATCGTGCTCTTTCCCGATCCCGAGGGGCCCACGATCGCAGTCGTGGTACCCGGCTGCAAGCAAAAACTGACCCCGTCAAGCACCGGCTCGGTGGCGCCGTCGTAGCTGAATGCGACGTGGTCGAATTCGATCCGCGCCGCCGCAGGGCCGTCATCCAGCGTGGCGGTCCCGGCCGCCACGGCCGGCGCCGTCAACACCGACCGGATGCGATCGAGCATGGCGCGCACACTCTGCAGCGCGGGAGCGAGCTCGCTCACGGCGGTGAAGGGCTCCAGGTAACGGGCAATCACGACAATCAGGGCGATCGCCTCGGGAACCGTCAGCGTGCCGTCCACGGTCAGCGCCGCGGTCGCTCCGGCCAGCACGATGAGCGCCAGCTGGCTGGCGATGCTGAACAGCAGCTGGCCGGGAACCTGCATGGCGAACAACCGCATCAACGAGCCGTGCTGGCGCGCAAGCGCGGATCCGACCAGGCTGCGGGCAGGCTCGACACGACGCGCGGCACGTAGCGCCTGTTGGGTTCGGGCGAACTCGATGATGCGCTCAGTGAGCGCAATATTGGCTTCGTCGGCGACCTTGTCGGCACGTCGAGCAAATCGCCCCGACGCCCACAGTGCACCCAGCAGCAGGGGCACACCGGCAAGCGCGGCCAATCCCAGCTGCCAGGAAATGGGAAGCAGCGCCAGCCCGATGGCCAGTGGCAGCAGGACCGCCGAGACCAGCGGCGTCAGCAGGTAGACCACCAGTCCCACCAGTTCGGGCCCGCTGGCGGCGATCGCTTGGCGGGCGGTCGCCGTGTTGTCTGCGGTGAACCAGTCCAGTCGCACACCGGGCAGCCGGTCTGCCACACCGCGCTGGGAATGGTCGAGCACAGCGAACCCCAGCTCGAAACCGACGCGTGCGCCGATGGCATCGATCACCCACCCGGATACCGTCGCAGCGGTCAGCCAGCCCAGCCACACCAACGCCTGCCGTGGGGTGCTGCTGAACAGGGCACCAATGAGCGGAACCAGCAGCACCGTGCCGATCGCGCGGACCACAACCGAAAGCACCCCAACCGCGGCGCACAGGATCAACTTGCCGCGGCGGTCCGCCGGCACCAGCCCTATCCAGGTGCGGATCATCGTGCGCCCTCCTGGATCGCGGCCAGCTCCACCTGATTGCCACAACCGGTCTCCCACAACCGCCGGTAGCGCCCGTCGGCGGCGAGCAGTTCATCGTGGGTACCGCGCTCGGCGATCTGGCCACGATCGAGGACCACGATCTGGTCGGCTCCGGTGATGGTATGCAGTCGGTGCGCGATGACCAGCACGGTGCGATCCTTGGTCAGCCGATTAAGCGCCTGCTGCACCAGGTATTCCGATTCGGGATCCGCATACGCGGTGGCCTCGTCGAGGATGAGCACCGGTGTATCGGCCAGGATGGCGCGGGCGATGGTGAGACGCTGCCGTTCGCCGCCCGACAACGCGGCGCCGGCTCCCAGCACGGTGTCGTAGCCATCGCGCAACCGCAGCACGCGGTCATGGATCTGGGCCTGGCCGGCCGCGGCCTGGATCTGCGCGGCCGGTGCATCGGGAACGGCCAGCGCGATGTTCTCGGCAACAGTCCCGTGCACCAGCTGAGTCTCCTGCAGCACCAGCCCGACCCGCTCGTAGAGCTCATCGGCGCTCAGCGACCGAATATCCTGTCCCCCAACTCGTATCGAACCTTGCTCGACATCATGGAACCGAGCCAGCAGGGCGGCGAGGGTGGACTTGCCTGAGCCCGAAGGCCCGACGAGCGCGGTGACGGTGCCCGGACGCAGCTGCAGCGACACGTCCCGGATCACCGGCACTCCCGGCCGGTACCCGAAGCTGACCTTGTCGAACACCACCATCGCCGCCGAGTCGGCCTCGGCCAGCCCGGTGTGCTGTTCCAGTACCGGTTCATCGAGGGTGATTTGCAGCCGGCGAGCGGCCAGCACACCGGCGCTGATGCCGCCGATTCCGTAGGCGATGCCGAGTAGTCGGACACCGAACGTGGTGCCCAGCAATAAGAACGGCAGCAGATCTACCGGATCCATTCGGTGATTGATCACCAGCAGCGTGCCGGTGACGGCGATCAGCCACAGGAACGTCGAAGGCCGGGTCGCAAGGTCCATCATGGTCTTCTTGCCCACCAGCGGACGCTGCCAGGTGACCAGGAATTTGATGTACTCGTCGAGCTGGCGTTTGAAACTCGATGCCGCGGCGCCGCCAAAGACGCGAATCACCGGCTGGCCCTCCAGATAGGCCCCGGCCTCATCGTTCATCCGCTCGGCCCAGCGCTGCGAGGCAACCATGCGCGAGCCGGACTGGACCGCAAGCGATGACGTCATCACCAGATACATCAGCACCGGGATGAGCAGAACCAGGGCAACCCGCCAGTCGACGATGAACAGGTAGACGAGCACCGCCACCGGGGCAACCACCGCGTTGACCGCGTCCGGAATCGCGTGCGTAACCAGATAGTGCAGCGACAGCGTGTCGTCCTGCACCAGTTGCTTGATGGAACCTGAACCGCGCCCGGTGAACCAACCCAACGGCAGCCCAGACATCTTGCCCAGCAGCCGCGCGCGCAACCCGCGAGCAAAGCGGGCGTCAACCACGTGCAGCCACAGCGTGAGGGCGGCACCAAGCAACGTGCCAAGGCCCAGCAGCGAAACGGCGGCCAGCCCAACGTGCCAGAGCCGGGATTCTTGGGCCCCCGACAACAATATTCGGGCCAACTCAACCAGCAGCACGAACGGGGCCAGCTGCACCAGGGTGGCCACCACCTGCAGCACCCCGGACAGAATCAGGGCGAAACGTAGCGGCGCGAGCAACCGGCCCGCGGCCTGGGCACGCCAACTGCCGCGCGGCGTGGCCGCCACCGGCGATTGGGCTACCGACTCCGGGGTTTCGGCCTGCGCCAGCGCGACTTCGGGTTGGTCATCGAGGCAAGTCGAAGCACCGCCTGCGGCGGCGTCTGGCACGCCTTCACGGCAGGTGCCCATCTCGCGGCCGGCGGTCCAATACGCCTGGGCGTGAACCACGGACTTGGGGAATCCGAATGCGTCGCGCAGCCGCTTGCGAACGTGTTTGAGGGCGGTGGCCTCCGGCGTCGCCCACGCATACCAGTCCGACCAGTCCCTGGTCTCGATTGCTTCGGCCAACGATGTCTCGTCTCGGCGGCGAACCCAATGCACCCGCAATCGGGGATGTGCCGTGATGGGGATGCGCGTGTCGTTGTCGTCGTGTTGTTCGAGATACATCTCGATTGGTACGTCGTCGGGAACCGTTCCGATGATCCCGTTCATCCCCGGGATCGACGCCGAGTCTCCGATCAGCAAATAGCCGGCGGGTTGCTCCTTGGGTACGTCGAAGCGCGACGAGCTACCCATCAGCGACATCACTGCGATCGTGGCGCCGGGTTGCACGGTGCGGGCCCACTGCGATGCGGGGCCGGCCGGTTCGTGCAGCACCACGTCGACCGCGAAGCGGCCGGAAGCCGCATCGGCTTCGGAGAGGGTGTAAGCGCGCTGATACTCGGTGTTGGACCCCTTCGGGTCCGGGAACCAAAACCTCAGCCAGGCCGCGGGTTCGGCCTGAGCATCCTCGAAAAGCGTCGGCGAGACCATCCGGATCCGCAGGAAATGCGGTGCGATGTACACCGTTTCGACCACCGTTGCGGTGTGATCCCGAGCGCCGAAACCGCGCAACACTGCGCCTTGCAACCCGCGTGCCATCAGCGATCCTCTCTCGAGACGGTGCGCCCCACCGCGACTTTCCCGATCCGGCGACCCGGCACAGTCTTCGCTACCGGCCCGCGGATCAACGCGGCCGACGACGGCCGCACCAACTCCGTAGGTACCCGACGATGGGCAACGGTCCGTTGCAGCACGATCACCTCACGTGTCCGGACGGCGCCACGGACACCGGGATCGTCGCGTCGGCACCCGACCGCGATGGCCCGGGCGCGCGACCAACTCGAATGGTGTCGTCCATCGCGTTGAGCGGCGTTCCCCCGCCCATACGTGACGTCATGGTTTTCATCGAATGCGCACCCAGACCTAGGACCCCCACCGAATAAGGGTTGCCTTACTTTAAAGAATAAGGGATACCTTACCTTAGAGCCCCACGTCTTCGCGCTCGTCGGCCCACCCCTGGTCCGGACGTACAGAAGGAGATAGAACGGCCCCGGCCAGACGCGACCGGCACCACCGGGCGTCAGCCCGGGAAACCACAACGGTGCGGGCGGAGGGACTCGAACCCTCAAGCTCTTTCGAGCACCGGCACCTAAAGCCGGCATGTTTGCCAATTTCATCACGCCCGCGCGCCTAGCGATATTACCCAGTCAGCCATCACACGAGACGTCAGCGGTACCGAACGCACCGTGACATCGGGTGCGGACTCGACCGTCGGGCCGTTGATCGCGACGGGCGGCATCAGCTCCCTACCGGGCCCGCGCGGTACCATCAAGGGGTGTCCACCACCACCCCCCGCCGCCGCGCGCGCCGGCCCGCGCTGATCGCCCTGGTGATCATTGCGGCCAGCGGCTGCCTGGCGCTGGGCTGGTGGCAGTGGACCCGATTCGAGTCGACCTCGGGCAGCTTCCAAAATCTCGGCTACGCGCTGCAGTGGCCCATGTTCGCCTGGTTCTGCGTCTACGCCTACCGCAAGTTCGTGCGCTATGAGGAAACGCCCCCGCAGCCGCGCGACCCAGCAGCGGTAACGGAGATTCCCGCCGGACTGTTGCCGCAGCGAACCACGCCCGATCAGGCTGCGCCCGACGACCCCGCATTGCGCGAGTACAACGCCTACCTTGCCGCACTGGCCGAAGATGATGCCGAAAAGCAGAACAGGACTACCGCATGACCACACCCGAAACCCCCGAAGCACAGCAGACCACAACGACCTTTCCGGTCGAGAAGATCCGTAGCGCCCTCGTCGGCTATCGCATCATGGCGTGGACGACCGGGATCTGGCTGATCGCGCTGTGCTACGAGATCGTGGTGCGTTACGTCGTCAAGGTGGACAACCCGCCCACCTGGATCGGCGTAGTCCACGGCTGGGTGTACTTCGCTTACCTGCTGTTCACCGCAAACCTGGCGGTCAAGGTCCGGTGGCCGATCGGCAAGACGGTGGGTGTGCTGCTCTCCGGCACGATCCCGCTGTTGGGCATCATCGTCGAGCACTTTCAGACCAAGGACATCAAGACGCGCTTCGCCGTGTAAGCCCCCCGCGGCCCCCGGGTCAGGGTTGGGTTGTCACCAGGGCCCGCAGTGCGGGTAGCAACAGTGTCAACGCGCGCCCGCGATGGGAGACCGCGTCCTTTTCCGCCGGGCTCAGCTCGGCGGCGGTGCGGTTCGCGCCGTCGGCGATGAACACCGGGTCGTAACCGAACCCGCCGGCGCCGCGCGGCTCCTGCGCAACGGCACCGGGCCACTCGCCACGCACCACAACTTCGCCCGAGCCCGAGACCAGTGCGCACGCCGAGACGAACGCGGCGCCGCGGCGCTGCTCGGGTACGTCGCGCAACTGGGCCAGCAACAACGCCGTGTTGCCGGCGTCGTCCCCGTGGTTGCCAGACCACCGGGCGGAGAGCACGCCGGGCATCCCGTTGAGCGCGGCCACCGTCAAACCGGAGTCGTCGGCGACGCTGGGCAGACCGGTCGCAGAGAACGCTTCGCGCGCCTTGATCAGCGCATTTTCCTCGAATGTCGCGCCGGTTTCGGGCGCTTCATCAAACGGCGCGACGTCATTGAGGGACACCAGGGTCACCCCCGACAATCCGGCGGCATCGAGCACCCGGCGAAGTTCGGCCAGCTTCTTGGCGTTGCGACTGGCCACCAGCAGCTTGGTCACCACTCACTCCGAAACATGGTCATCTCCTCTGCAGAAACGATCTCGGCTCGCTCCCGTCTCGCGGGTGCCGGCTGCAGACGCGGAGGGTCATCGCATCCGCAGCGTCTGTTGGGTGCTGCCCAGCGCTGGCCGAGCGCGCGGCCAGGGTCGCGAACCTACGCGCGACTTTCCAAGTTTATTGCTGGACTTTCCTGGTTGATTTCCGGTCGTGTCGCGATTCCCCTGACGTAAGGGACCTCGCAATCCTCACAACCCCAAATCAACTTGTGCATGTAGCAGCCCACGCAAAATCCGAGCGTGGCCTCCGACCAGGTCAGGACAAAACAGATCGCGACAACAACCGCCATCGCCACGGGCGAGGCCCCCAACAGCCGCATGGCAAGACACGTCGCCGCCAAGGCGGCACCGAGCAACCACGCAAAGCGTTTTGGCCGCGTCGGTTTCCACACCGGGCGAGTACCCATCGTCAACGCCGTGCCCAGAATTCCGGTTGGGCTCAACGGTGTTAGTCCCGTGGCCGCCGCGGCCAACATGTCAAAAAGCACGAACGGACCAACGATGATCACCGGATCGGTTTCCGGCCGCAGCAAAAGCAACGCGATGGTGATTGCCGAGATGATGTTCAGCAAACCCGCCCGCGCGCGTCGCGACTTCGTTGATGCGTGGTTCCGCATGTCCATGCGTCATCTGCCCCATTGCCCACCACGGGGTATTGAGAAAGGCATGCTCGAGTGGGACTCGCCGACTAACCATTAATTGATCCTAGAAACGTGACGGAACATTGGTTTTGGCAAACTCAATTTGACGTCGCGAGTTTACCATAACGGCATGGCACGGAACGCTGACCAGCCACTTTGAGTCAACTAAAGTCAGCGAAAGCTAAGGCGAGCCAGCGGCAGCGACGTGCCCACGGCCGACCAATTTTCACCCCGAATCCACGCGGATTCGATGGCCCGGGAGGCCAGGTTGGCAGGCTCAGCTTCCGAACGCTTTCGACGGCGGCGGCCCTTCGGGCAATACACCCGGGTACGGCAGCGCCAAGGCATCACGCTGGGCGGCAAACAACGTGTCGCATGCCCCCAGCGCCATGTCCAGCAGCTTGTCCAAGGTCGACCGCGGGAACGTCGCACCCTCACCGGTGCCCTGCACTTCAACCAGCGTCCCGGTGTCGGTGGCAACGACATTCATGTCGACCTCGGCGCGGGAGTCTTCCTCGTAAGGCAGGTCCACCCGAACCCGGCCATCGACCACACCCACGCTGACCGCAGCGATGGCGCAGGACAACGGCCTCGGATCCGACAGCTTGCCGGCCGCCGCCAAGTAGTTCACCGCGTCTGCCAGTGCCACGTAGGCACCGGTGATGGCCGCGGTACGGGTGCCGCCGTCCGCCTGCAACACGTCACAGTCGACAGCGATGGTGTTCTCCCCCAGCGCCGCCAAGTCGATGCATGCCCGCAGCGACCGGCCGACCAGCCGGCTGATCTCCTGGGTGCGTCCGCCGACCCGCCCTTTCACCGATTCCCGGTCTGAGCGGGTGTGGGTTGCCGACGGCAGCATCGCGTATTCCGCGGTGAGCCACCCCAGCCCGGACCCCTTGCGCCAGCGCGGCACGCCTTCGGTGACGCTGGCCGTGCACATCACCTTGGTGCGACCGAATTCGATCAGTACCGAACCCGCGGGGTTTTCGGTGAACCCTCGGGTGATGACCACTGGGCGAAGCTCGTCGTCGCGGCGGCCGTCTTCTCGTTTGGACACGACGCCAACCCTAGCTCGACCGACAGAGACCAATCCGAGGGCGCCCGACACGCACGGGCGGCGCTGACGATCCGGGCCACCCGCGAGCCCGCCGCAGCAGTTCAGCCCAGGCTGACTTCGAAAGTCTCGTCGCACACCACCGCGTGCACGGGGCCATCAAATTCCGCTTTGGCCTCGCTGATCACGTCCTCACGCGACGTCCACGGCGGGATGTGGGTCAGCAACAGTTCGCGAACACCGGCGCGGGCCGCGGCTCTCCCGGCCTCAGTCCCGGACAGGTGCAAGTCCGGCGGGCGATCCGGCGAGTGCGTCCAGGACGCCTCGCACAAGAAAACGTCAACGCCGCGAGCCAGCTCGATGAGCTGATCACACATTCCGGTGTCACCGCTGTACGCCAGCGATGCGCCGGTGGAATCGGTGAAGCGCATGCCGTAGGACTCAGTGGGATGTGCGACCACCGTCGGGACCACTGTGACGCCGCCAAGGGTCACCGGTTCGCCGTCGACCCAATGGCGCACATCGAAGATGTCCGAGCAATCGTCGATCTCTCCGCCGAAGGGTGATGAAGCCGCGCCCAAACGAGACCAGGTGTCACTCGGGCCGTATAGCAACGCCTTACCTTTGGGGCGCGACGGGTGGTAACGCCGCCACACGAACAACCCCGGCATATCGAGGCAATGATCGGCGTGCAGATGCGACAAAAGCACATGCACGGATGCGGGATCCAGATGCCGCTGCAGCGCGCCCACCACTCCCCCACCGAAGTCGATGACGATCGGTGGAGTGTCCGGAGCCCTCAGCAGATAACCCGACGCCGCCGAGTCCGGACCTACGACACTTCCGGAACATCCGAGCACCGTTATTCGCACGGACACTACTGTGCCATGCCCGTTACCTCGATGAGAAAAACATCGCCGCATTCGTTGATCAGAATCTTCCCGAGAAGCCCTTCTGCACTTTCAGCTTGCCAACGCGGCGGCGTTTCGCTGCGCGGCTACCGGTCGCGTCGGCGTGACGATGTGGGACCTGACGGCGCGGACCGCTCGCGGTCAAAGCCGAGGTCTATCGCCGCGAAATTCCCTAAGCGGGCTTCGCGTGCCAAGGTAATGTGGCCGCACGCACCGGAAGGTAGGGACACTGTGCCGATGGAGTGGCCACCATTGACCTCAACAATGTCGAGGCCCGTGCCCAACGGACCCTCCACGCCCGGGCACGCCGACGCGTGCCGCTCGGCGAGAAGAAGTAGCCGCCGTGGCTAAGGGGTCTGCCGAAACATCGGGCGACGAAGTATTCGGCAAGCCGCTGCCCGCGGACGAACCCGGGGACGAAGCGCAATCAAACCCGGCCGGCGCTGACTCCGACTCCGACTCCGATGCAGAGCCCGACACCGAACCCGACTCGGAATCGGATGGCGAGCCCGACGCGGACGCCCCGGCCGAAACCGAGGACGCCTCCCAGCCAGAGGACTCGCGGCCACGACGCCGCCGACCCCACCCCAAGTCCAGTTGGGCCGCCGTGTTGGCCTGGGTCGTGCTGCCGAGCCTCGCGCTGCTGCTGGCAATCACCGCAGGTGTCCTCCGCTGGCAGTACGACACAATGCGTTACGCCCAGATCGCCGGGGTCCAAGCGCTGCAGGCCGCCCGGGAGGGCGCGGTGGCGATGTTGTCGTACAAGCCCGAGACAGTCGAAAAGGACCTGACCGCCGCCCAGGACCACCTCACCGGAACCTTCCGCGACTCCTACACCCAGCTGACCAAAGACGTGGTCATCCCCGGCGCCAAACAGCAACGGATTTCGGCGGTGGCTCGGGTGCCCGCGGCCGCCACCGTATCGGCGGATTGGAGCCATGCCGTGGTGCTTGTCTTCGTGGATCAGACCACGGTCATCGGCGACGACCCACCCACCGATATGGCATCGACGGTGCGAGTGAAACTCGACAAGGTCGGCGACCGTTGGCTGATCTCCGAATTCCAACCCATTTGAGATCTACGAGTGCGCTAGCGCATTTGAATATCGCAAGAGCGTGACGGCTCTGCTGGTGGCCAATGTGGGCATTGTGAGCAATGAGTGATCATCGCGATCCGCCCAGCAGCCGCCCCTGAGGTTGCCCGTCTGGGCCTTACCGCGTGCCCGCGCACCAATTTGACGGGGCCTCCGGTGACTGCCGGTATATCGGGCGAACCGAAACCATTCGAAGCCGCAATCGACGTCAGCAGCGCTCATTCATCGATGCGATCCCACGTTTGGTTTTAGGTAGCCACATCCAGGGCCGCTCGCACAATGCTGTCGGTGTCGATGCCGTGGTAGCGGTAGACGTCCTCGAGCGTCCCGGCCTGGCCGAATCCGGATACTCCCAACGCGGTCAAACGGACCTGCTGGATGTTGGTCAGGAAAGCAAGGGCGTGAGGGTGTCCGTCGAGGACGGTGACCATCGGTGTCGCACGGTCGGCGGGGAAGAGCTGATCCAGAATCCAGGTATCGGCGGATCTCCTGCCCTGACGCGCCTGCCACGCTTGAAACAGCAGGCCGGGGCTGGTGATGCAGAGCACGTCGGCCGGCACCCCGGCCCGATTGAGCCGGTCGGCCGCGGCAAGGGCCTCGGTGATCACCGCACCCATCGCCGCAATGGTCACTTTCGCGCCGTCTGGGCGCCGCAACGGATAGCCACCCGCAACCACCTGGCGGCGACGACGCTCGCGGGCGGCGGGGTCATCCGGTACGGCGGCCAGGGCCTGGTCCACAGGCCGAGTACAACCTCAGGTAGGCCGACGTTCCATCGGGTCTTCCGAGGCGGGCGAGGCTGGCCAGCAGGGTCCATTCGACATCGATCGCGAACGCTGGCTCATAGCTGATGCAGCCCGGTTGTTCGAGCCCGATTGATGGGGTCTTGATGGACTGGTGTGCACCGCCTTCGGCGGCCAGGCTGACCCCTGACGGAGTGCCGATGAGGATGGACTGGCCGCCCGCGTAGATCCCGAAAGACCATGGTTCGAGCGCCCTCTCGACGAATGGGTCGTAGAGCACCCCGATAGGGAAAAGCGTTTGTCCCCAACGACTCCACGTGGCGCCCAGTTCGCCGATCAGGCCAACCAGGTTCGTCTCTGCGATGCCGAGTTCCATATGTTGCCCGCTGGGACGTTCGTTCCAGTGCATCAGAGTCTGGGCATCATCGGCGAACCAGTTGTGTCGCTCGCTCGCCGACCACACCCCGACCTTGTTCACCCATCCAGCCAGGTTGGTCGTCGAGCTGACGTCAGGGCTGACCGTGACGACACGCTTCGCCGCGTCGGGTGCCTCGCGGATCAGGTCGAGCAGGACACGGCCGAGAGCGGCCTGGGTCGTTGCGGCGCCTTTGGGAGTACGACCGATGTCGCTCGGGACGGTTGGGGATTCGGCGGCCGGAATCGGGTCGCGCCGCAGCCGCTCTGCGGTCTCGGCGCAGAGCCGCCCCATCGGGCCCTCAGGCGCGAAGCGTTGCCAAGGGCTATTGGGGTTCATTCCCAGTCGTGCTGCCAGAGCGGCGTATTCGTCATGGCTGAGCAGGGCGGAATGGTTCTGTGGATGGCCCTCTGTGGGCAGGCCGAAACCCTTGACCGTGTAGGCGATGATGACCGTGGGTCGGGTGTCATCGATCTGTTGGTATGCCTCGATCAGGGCGGCCAGGTCGTGACCGCCCAAATTGCGGATCGCCGCCGTGAGCGTCGCGTCATCGATGTCGGCGATCAACGCGGCGATTTCGCCGGAAAGTGGACCGTCACCGGGGAGTCGCTGGCGGATCTGCTCGGCATCGCAGCGCAGCAGACGTTGGTATTCCGCGTTTTCCATCGCAACGATGCGCCGGCGCAGCGCTTCCCCTCCGGGACGGCTCAACAGGGACCGGAGAAGTCGGCCAAAGTTGACTGTTATGACCTGCCAGCCTGCCGCGTCGAACATTGTCTCGAGTCGGTACGCAGCGATGTTGGGCACCACTCGGTCCAAGGACTGGCGGTTGAGGTCGACGATCCAGACGACTTCGCCGAGTTCGGCGATCCCGGGATCCAGTATGGCCTCCCACACCGCACCCTCGTCGAGTTCGGCGTCGCCGACCAGAGAGTACTGCCGACCGTTGCCGCCGGCATCCAACTGGGCGTTGACGTAACGGCGCGCCACTGCCCCCCAGATCGGGGCGGTTGCCCCGATCCCGACTGACCCGGTCGAGTAGTCCACCGGATCCGGATCCTTGGACCGGCTCGGATAGGACTGCAGGCCACCGAACTCACGCAGCGTGGTCATGTGTTCTTCGTCCAGCGCGCCGAGCAGGTAATTGATGCTATGCAACACCGGTGAGGCGTGGGGCTTGACCGACACCCGATCCCCGGCCTGCAGTTGTTGAAACCACAGTGAAGTCATGATGGTCACCATTGACGCGCTCGAGGCCTGATGGCCGCCGACCTTCAATCCCGAGCTATCCGACCGCACCCGGTTCGCGTGATGGACCATCGACGTCGACAGCCACAGCACCCGCTCGGCGATGGCCTCGAGTGTGTCGACACTGACGATTCCACGACTGGTATCGACTGAGGTGGTCGAGTTCATGGTGCCCCGCCTAGGAGATTGGCTTGTGCAGATGAATCAGCAAGTGCAACGGTCTCATATGATTTCGGCAAGTAGATCGATGAAATCTGAGCAATATGCTCACATGGGATGTGTTACTTCGGCCTCAAGGAGGGCAATATGCCCAAGCGGGAACACCTCATCGATGACATCGATACGCAAATCCTGCACGCCCTTATCAAGGATCCGCGCGCGGCCGTAGTCGCGCTGGCGCACACTACGGGGTTGGCCCGCAACACGATTCACGCACGGTTGGCCAAGCTGGAAGCGGACGGCGTCCTTCAGTCTTTCG
The DNA here is from genome assembly GCF_002355775.1 of Mycobacterium ulcerans subsp. shinshuense. Taxonomy (NCBI): domain Bacteria; kingdom Bacillati; phylum Actinomycetota; class Actinomycetes; order Mycobacteriales; family Mycobacteriaceae; genus Mycobacterium; species Mycobacterium ulcerans. The sequence continues at coordinate 4,282,366 of NZ_AP017624.1, forward strand.
AGCGCCGCATCGATCCTGCCGCACTTGGCTATTCGCTGACCGCCTTCATCATGGTGACCGTCACGCAACGCAAACTGGGCGAGATCGGCAATGCACTCGAGGGTGTGCCCGAGGTTCTCGAAGTCCACGGGCTCAGCGGTGTCACCGACTTGCTGGTCCACATCGTCGCCCGCAACGCCGAGGACCTTTACCGCATCGCAGGTCAGATCCTTGACATCGACGGCGTCGAGAAGACCACAACGGGGCTGGTGATGAGGCGCCTGGTCGACTATCGGCTCAGCCCGTTGCTGGCTTCCGCCCAGTCGACCGGCAAGTGAACGTCGGCGACCAGAGCATCCGAAAGACGGCCTCGACTTGTTCGATGCTGTTGCACCGGACCAACCGAACGTCGGGCGCATCGGCCGCGCGTCATCACCGGCAATGGCCCGGCACGCATCGCCGCACATCTGCCGGCGCATGCTGCTGATTCGGGCTGAAACTGTGCAACACTTGCACCGCAAGCGCCATTCTTGCACCAATCAGACAATTGAACGAGAACTCCAATCATTGAGCTCAAACGGAACTGCCCTCATTTCGATACTTGGCGTGCGGTCCGCCGAGCTAGTCGGCGGACCGGAGGCTGGTGCGCCGATGAACTGCCCGCCGGTGGTGCCGTAGGCAGCGGGGCGACAGGAGGTCCTCGGATGGCAGGTGGACACCTGCGAAAGCAGATGCCGCTGCCGGTAATGATCGGCCTGGCGCTGCTGAGCGCGGCATTGTCGACGGCTCCGGCGGCGCACGCCGACAACAAGCGACTCAACGACGGTGTAGTGGCCAACGTCTACACCATCCAACACCAGGCCGGGTGCACCAGCGAGTTGCGAATTGATCCGCGCCTGCAATTGGCCGCGGAGTGGCATACCAACGATGTGCTGGGAAATCGTGCCCTAGACGGAGATATCGGATCGGATGGGTCGACACCGAGCGACCGGGCGGCGGCCGCCGGATTTCGCGGTGATGTCGCCGAAACGGTGGCAATCAACCCGGCCTTGGCAATCAGCGGTGTCGAGCTGATAAATCAGTGGTACAACAACCCCGACTACCTCGCGATCATGCGCGACTGCAAATACACCGCGATCGGGGTTTGGTCGGAGAACAGCCTGGACCGCACCGTGGTGGTGGCCGTCTACGGTTCACCCACGTGAGCGCCGCCAACCGGCGGGCCTGGCGGGCTCACAGCCCAACCGAGATCGGCCCCAGCTGCGTGCACACCTGTACCGGGGGGTTGCCCACCAGGGCGCAGCCGTTACCCGTCGCGATGTAAGTCAACCCCGCGCGCCACGGGCGAAAGTTCAACTCCGCCGCGGTCCAACCGGCTTCGGCGTGACATTGCGTGCCCACGCCGTCGGCCCGAATGCAGGCAGTCACCCGCACCGGCTGAGCGTCGCCCGAACAGCTGGTCGCGACGATGCTGGAGGTGACCGCGGCTACCCCGGACGCGAGGGTGGTACGCCGTGGCGGGTCCAGGCGGTACGAGCAGGACGCCGCCGGCCCGGGTGTGGCAGGCGTTCGTGGTGGCGTGGCCCAGCTCAACGCCGAAGGCGCGGCTGTGCCAATCAGAACCGCCAACAACCCGGTCATGGCCGATCGTTTGGGAAGCCAGGACCGCATGGCAGAAAGGCCGCTTTGCGGGCTGGCTCCCGATCGGGGTGTCGATGGCTGTGTGGGCATCGGATGCTCATTTCCTCGCCACGCGGATTGCATCGCTGGACTCGCGCTAACCGCGACACCTCGATCAAACCACACCAAAAACACCAAGATGAGGTCCAAAGGCCATCGCTTTCTGACGTTCACAAGTGTTAACGTCAGCCACATTTACATCGCTGCGGTGTTCTCGGAGGGACGGTGCTCACCGAAGAAAGACAGCAGTCAATACCTGTCGTCAGCGGGCAGGCGGGCACTCGCTGATGGTTGCTCCTGTTGCCGTGGCCAAGCCGCTGCGGGCGTTTGGCGGCTTCTACTCGATGGCGCTCGACACGTTCGTGGCGATGGTCCATCCTCCGTTTGCGTGGCGCGAATACATTGCGCAGGCCTGGTTTGTGGCGCGGGTGTCGCTGCTGCCGACGCTGATGTTGACCATCCCGTACACGGTGTTGTTGACCTTCATCGAGAACATCCTGTTGACCGAGATCGGTGCCGCGGACTTCTCCGGCACCGGGGCCGCGCTCGGCTCGGTGCGACAGATCGGACCGATTGTGACGGTCTTGGTGGTCGCCGGGGCCGGCGCTACCGCCATGTGCGCTGATCTGGGAGCCCGAACCATTCGCGAGGAGCTCGACGCACTTCGGGTGATGGGCGTCGACCCGATTCAAGCGCTGGTGGTGCCGCGGGTGTTGGCCGCAACCACTGTGTCGCTGGCGCTGTCGGCCAGCGTGATTCTGGTCGGACTGTCCGGCGCCTACTTTTTCTGCGTCTTCATCCAGCACGTCTCACCAGGCGCGTTCGCGGCCGGCCTGACCCTGATCATCGGCACCACCGACGTGGTGATCGCGCTGGTCAAGGCGGCCCTGTTCGGGCTATCGGCCGGTTTGATCGCCTGCTACAAGGGCATCTCCGTCGGCGGTGGGCCGGCCGGTGTCGGTAACGCTGTGAACGAGACCGTCGTATTTACATTCATGGCGTTGTTCGCAATCAACATCGTCGCTACTGCGGTGGCGATAAAGGTGACGCTGTGACGGCCGTGGCCGCCGGCAGCCGCTGGCGCGGCGTGCGGCACAAGCTCGACGGCTGGGTCGCGGGATGGAATCAGATCGGGACCCAAACCAAGTTCTTTGGCCGCACGCTGCACTCCATCCACTACATGCTGATCCACTACCGGGTCGAGTTGATCCGGCTCATCGCGCAGATGGGTCTGGGTGCGGGCGCTCTGATGGTCATCGGCGGGACGGTCGCGATCGTCGGCTTCCTCACGGTGACCACCGGGGCTTTGGTGGCGGTGCAGGGGTACAGCGATTTCTCCGAACTGGGCGTGGAGGCCCTGACCGGATTCGCTTCGGCCTTTTTCAACGTCCGGCTGATCGCGCCGGCAACCACCGCCATCGCGCTGTCGGCCACCATCGGCGCGGGCGCCACGGCACAGCTCGGCGCCATGCGGATCAACGACGAGATCGACGCGCTCGAAGTGATGGGTATCCGCACCATCGCCTTCCTGGCCGCCAGCCGGGTGGTCGCCGGACTGCTGGTGGTGATCCCGTTGTATTGCGTCGGGGTGCTGGCGTCGTTCTGGGCCGCGCGATTCGGCACGACCGTTCTCTACAGTCAGGCGACCGGTGTCTATGACCACTACTTCAGGACGTTCCTGAACCCCACCGACCTGGCCTGGTCGTTCGTGCAATGCATCGCCCTGTCGCTGGTGATCATGCTCGTGCACACCTATTACGGCTATACCGCAAGGGGCGGGCCCGCGGGGGTGGGCGAGGCCGTCGGGCGCGCGGTGCGCACGTCGCTGATCTTCTCGGCGTTCGTGCTGGTGATGATCTCGCTGGCGGTGTACGGGCAATCCGGCAATTTCAACTTGGCGGGATAGCACCATGGATGACCGCAAGGAAGGCCTGCACCCCGCGTGGCACACGCTGATCCTGGTGCTGCTCTTCGTTGCGGCGATGTGGGTGACCTACGCACTTTTCATGGGCTCGCTGCGGTCGGTCGTGCCGGTCACGTTGACCTCCGAGCGCTCCGGCCTGGTGATGGAGACCAACGCCAAGGTCAAATTGCGCGGCGTGCAGGTCGGGCGGGTCGCTTCGATTGTCGGCGGCGGAAAGGGCGCGACGCCGGTGGCCCTCACGCTCGAGATCGATTCCGACCAGATTCGCTACATCCCGGCGAATGTCCAGGCCGAGATTCGGGCCACCACCGTGTTCGGCGCCAAGTTCGTCGATTTGATCTACCCCGAAGACCCCAGCCCGCAACGGTTGAAGGCCGGCCAGGTGCTCATGTCGCGCAATGTGACCAGCGAGGCCAACACCGTGTTCCAGAACCTGGTGGCGGTGCTGGATCAGATCGACCCGGCCAAGCTCAATGCCGCGCTTTCCGCGCTTGCCGAGGGCCTACGCGGTCAAGGTCCACTCATCGGACAAGCGACCACCGATGCCAACCAGGTCCTGCTCGAGCTGAATCCGCGCTACGAAACCGTGACCGCCGACCTGCGGGCCGTCAAGGACTTCAACGACACCTTCAGCGCTGCGGCGCAGGACATTCTGGACACGCTCAACGCGCTGAGCACGACCAGCACCACCATCACCAGCCACTCCACCCAGTTGGACGCATTGCTGCTGGCCACCATCGGACTTTCCAACACCGGTATCAGCCTGCTGGCACCCAATCAGGCGAACCTGATCAAAGCCATCAACGCACTCGAGCCCACGACGAACCTGCTCTACAAGTACAGCCCGGAGTACACCTGTCTGTTGGAGGGCGCAAAGTACTTGCTGGACCACGGGGGCTACGAAGCACCCGGCGGCAATGGGCGGTCACTGGTACTCGATGCGGCCCTGGCGCTCGGTGATGACCCCTACCGTTTTCCGGACAACCTGCCCATCATCGGCGCCAAGGGCGGGCCTGGCGGCAAACCGGGCTGCGGCTCGTTGCCGATCGTCGACAACAACTGGCCGGTGCGCAACCTCGTCACCAACACCGGCTTTGGCACGGGAATGGACTGGCGCCCCAACCCCGGCATCGGATTCCCGGGCTGGGCCAACTACTTCCCGGTCACCCGCGGAACGCCCGAACCACCGAGCATCCGCAACCTCTTCGGTGGACCTGCGCCAGGACCGATCCCCTATCCGGGGGCCCCGCCCTACGGCGCGGAGCTGTACGCGCCAGACGGTACCCCGCTGTGGCCGGGGCTACCGCCGGCGCCGCCACCGGGCGCCCCCAGGGAATCGGGACCCACGCCGGGCTCCGAGCCCTTCGTGGTCCCCGCGTCCGCGCAGGCACAGCCCACCCCGCTGCCGCCGGCTCCACTGCCACAGGAGGTCGCTCCGTCACCATGAACACCTGGTACCGACCTCCCCTCAGCCGGCCCTCGACCGACCTTTCGGCCGACCGCTGGGCCAACGAAGGTGACCGCGCATGAGAGCCCGGCTCATCCGTGATGCGATCCGACTGGGCACCTTCTTGCTGGTCTGCTTCTTGGGCGTCATCGGCTTGTTCGCGGTCTTCGGGCAGCTGCGCTTCGGCGAGAAAACCAGCACCTACAAAGCCGAGTTCAGCAATGTGACCGGACTGGAGCAAAACGACTTCGTGCGCATCGCCGGTGTCGAGGTCGGACAAGTCAAAAAGGTTGCGATTCAGCCCGACACAACGGCGCTGGTCGAGTTCACGGCCGATAGTTCGGTGGTGCTGACCCAGGGCAGCCGGGCCGTGATCCGCTATGGCGACCTGATCGGTGGCCGATACCTGGCACTCGAGGAAGGCGCCGGCAGCCCCAAACAGCTCAAGCCCGGTGACACGATTCCCATGACACACACCTCGCCCGCCCTGGACTTGGATGCGTTGATTGGCGGGTTCCGTCCGCTGCTGAAGGCGCTGGATCCCGACCAGGTCAATGCCCTGTCCGGCCAGTTGATTCGGGCGCTGCAGGGCGAAGGCGCGACGATCAACTCGTTTCTTGCCCAGACCGCCGCGTTGACGACGACGCTGGCCGATCGCGATCAGCTGATCGGGGATGTCATCATCAATCTGAACGTCGTGTTGGGTTCGCTCGGCGACCAAAACAAGCAATTCGCCAAAGCGGTCGACGCACTCGCCGAACTCATGGAAGGCCTGCAGGCCCGCAAGGAAGACATCACCAAGGGCATGGCTTACACCAATGCCGCCGCCTCGAGCATCGCGGACCTGTTTTCGCAGGCACGCCCGCCACTGGCCAAGACCGTCCAGGAGACGGATCGCGCATCGGCAATTGTCTTGGCAGACCACGAATATTTCGACAATCTGATCAACACGCTGCCAGATGCCTATCAAGCGCTGTCGCGCCAAGGCATCTACGGTGACTTCTTCAGTTTCTATCTCTGCGATGTCGTGCTCAAGCTCAACGGCAGGGGTGGCCAGCCGGTGTACGTCAAGGTCGCCGGTCAGCCCACCGGGAGGTGCGCACCGCGGTGAAATCCTTCGCTGAACGCAACCAGATCGTCGTCGGTGCAGTGGGATTGGCGATCACCATCGGCATCGTGGTCGGATCGCTGCAGTACGACAAGCTGCCGTTCTTCCAATCCGGCAAGCAGTATTCCGCCTACTTCGCTGATGCGGGTGGGCTGACAACCGGCGTGCGCGTGCAAGTTTCGGGATTCCGGGTGGGTGAGGTCTCGTCCATCGAGTTGGACGGACCGCGGGTGCTGGTCAAGTTCACTGTCGACAAGCACATCCGCCTCGGCGACCATACCGAGGCGGCGATCAAGACGCGGGGCCTGCTGGGCACGAAGATGCTCGAGGTCATCTCCCGCGGGGACGGCCAGCTGCAGGGCACGATTCCGCTCGACCGCACCCGGTCGCCGTACCAACTACCCGACGCGCTGGGTGACCTGGCCACCACGATCAGCGGCCTGAACACCAACCAGCTATCGGACTCGCTGCGGGTACTGGCGGACACCTTTTCCGACACCCCGCCACAACTACGCGTCGCGATCGAGGGAGTGGCACGCTTCTCGCAGACCCTCGACGAGCGCGACGCGCAGCTGCGCGGTCTGCTCACCAACGCCAACAAGGCCACGACCGTGCTGGCCGAGCGCAGCAACCAAGTCGTCAGCCTGATCGCCAACACCAACGCGCTGCTGGCCGAGCTGACAACCCAACGCGCCGCCCTGGATCACATCTCCGGCAACATCGCCGCACTCGGTCAACAACTGCATGGGTTGATCGCGGAGAACGAGGCGACGATGCGACCCGCGCTCGACAAACTCAACGGCGTACTGACCATCCTGGACAACCGCAAGGAACGGCTGCAGAAGGCGATCAAGCTGCTCGACGACTACACGATGTCGCTGGGTGAATCGGTGTCCTCCGGTCCGTTCTTCAAAACCTACGTCGCCAACCTGGCGCCGGGACAATTCGTGCAGCCATTCATCGACGCGGCATTCTCCGACCTCGGCCTGGATCCCAATGTGCTGCTCCCGTCGCAACGCACCGACCCGCCGATCGGCCAGCCGGGCACACCGCCGCTGCCGTTGCCCTTCCCACGGACGGGCCAAGGCGGCGAACCACATCGGAAGCTTCCCGACGCGATCACCGGCAACCCCGATGACCCGCGGTATCCCTACCGCGGGCCGCTGCCCGCCCCACCCCCGGGCGGGCCACCACCGGGGCCGCCCGCGCCGGCGCCTCCCGAGTTGGCTTCCATCCCGCAGCCAACGCCGTCATCGGTATTGGTGCCCGCGCCGGGCGAGGTCTCAGCACCCCAGACCGCGGGGGCCGGACGATGATCCGGTGCACCAAGACCTGGCTGACCGTGCTGTTGGTCGGACTATTGGCCGCTGGAGTGGTGGTGCTGCTGCGAACCACCGAAGTGGTCAACCGCACCAATGTCGTCGCGTACTTCGAGAACAGCAACGGCGTCTTCACCGGGGATGAAGTTCGCATCCTTGGTGTGCCCGTCGGCAAGATCACCTCGATCGAACCGCAGCCCGAGTCGGTCAAGGTCTCATTCTGGTACGACAGCAAGTACATAGTGCCGGCGGACGCGAAAGCCGCGATCCTGTCGCCGACCCTGGTGACCTCACGGGCGATTCAGCTCACCCCCGCCTACACCGGCGGGCCCGCGATGTCCGACAACGCGGTCATTCCACGGCAGCGCACCGCCGTTCCGGTCGAGTGGGACGACGTCCGTGCGCAATTGGCGAAGCTGACCAAGGAGTTGCAGCCGACCGAGCCCGGCGGCGTCAGCCCCCTGGGGTCGGTGATCAATACCGCGGCAGACAACCTCCGCGGCGAGGGCGCCAACATCCGCGACACGGTGATCAAGTTGTCTCAGGCCTTTTCTGCCCTCGGCGACCACAGCACGGACATCTTCTCGACCGTGAAGAATCTCGCGATTCTGGTGTCGGCGCTGCAGGACAGCACCAACTTGATGCGCCAGCTGAACCAGAACCTGGCGACGGTGACCAGCCTGCTGGCCAACGACCCGAACGAGGTCGCCAACGCCGTGCGCAACCTCGGCGACACGGTCGGTGAGGTGCAGCGATTTGTGGCCGACAATCGCGAAGCGCTGGGCACCACATCGGACAAGCTGGCGGGGGTCAGCCAGGCTTTGAACGATAGCCTCGACGACGTCAAACAGTTCCTGCACGTGGCGCCCAACACCTTGCAGAACTATGTGAACATCTGGCAGCCGGCCCAGGGCGCGGTGAGTGCCGTGCCGATGCTCAACAACTTCGCCAATCCGATTTCCTTCCTGTGCGGCGCCATTCAGGCCGCATCGCGACTGGGCTATGAACAGTCCGCGAAGCTATGCGTGCAATACCTGGCACCGATAATCAAGAACCGTCAGTACAACTTCCTGCCCTTTGGCCAGAACCTCTTCGTCGGCGCCAGTGCGCGACCCAATGAGCTGACCTACAGCGAAGACTGGCTACGCCCGGATTACATTCCACCGCAAGCCATTCCGCCGCAGCAAGCACCGCCGGCCGCGGCGCCTCCGGCGCAAGCACCGCCGCCCGCCGTGGGCCTCCCGCTGCCGGCCGAAGCGCCCGCCACACCCGACCCGGCTGCCGGCCTTCGCGGGATCATGGTGCCCCAAGGGGTGGGCTCATGATGCGGGCCGGGTGGACCACGCGGATACGCATCGCGGCGGGAATCGCCGCCCTAGCGGTAGCCGTATCGGGCTGCAGTGGCTGGCGCGGCCTGAACTCGCTTCCGCTGCCAGGTGTTCAGGGCGGCGGACCCGGCTCGTTCACCATCCAGGCTCAGATGCCCGACGTCGACAACATCGAGCCGAATTCGCGCGTCCGGGTGGGTGACGTCAATGTCGGTACCGTCACCAAGATCGAGCGCCAGGGCTGGCATGCGCTGGTCACGATGAAACTCAACGGCAATGTCGAGCTGCCGGCAAATGCCACCGCCACACTCGGTCAGACCAGCTTGCTGGGGTCGCTGCATATCGAGCTGGCACCGCCCACCGACGTGCCGCCTGAGGGCAACCTACGCGAGGGCTCGTTGATCCCGTTGTCCTCATCGAAGGCATATCCGAGCACCGAACAGGCACTCGCCGCAACGGCGATGCTGCTCAATGGCGGCGGGATCGGGGACATCTACGACATCACCGAAGCCCTGAGCACCGCCTTCACCGGACGCGAGAACGACTTGCGCAGCCTGATCGAGCAGCTCGACGAGGCCATCGGACACCTCGACGACCAAAAAGGCGACATCATCGCCGCTGCCGAGAGCCTGAACAACCTGATGGCTCAGCTCGCCGCACAAAGGCCGGTACTGGACAAGGCGTTGCGGACGATTCCGGATGCACTCGCCGTGCTCAAGAACGAGCGCGAGAACCTGGCCGATGCACTCACCCAGCTGGGCAGGTTCAGCGCGCTGGCCGCCGACTCGGTCAACCAGACCAAGGACGCGCTTGTGCAAGAGCTCAAAGATCTTGGGCCGACGCTGGAGTCACTGGCCAACGCGGGTCCGGCGCTAACGCGCGCGCTGAGCTTCCTACCCACCTACCCATTTCCCAAGGAGACGCTGACCAACTGGATGCGCGGCGACTACGCCAACCTGACCCTCATCATCGATATGACGTTGAGCCGTATCGACGCCGGATTCTTCACCGGAACGCGATGGGAAGGCGACTTGACCGAGCTCGAGCTGCAGTGGGGCCGCACCATCGGGCAGATGCCCAGCCCCTACACCGTGGGTAACCCGTTGATCGTTCCGTACCGATGGGACCAGGGGCCGTGACATGCGTCTGACTCGGCAGATCTTCATCCAGATGGCGATCTTCGCCATCGTGGCCACCACCGCGCTGTTGATCATGGTCTTCGGGTACATGCGAGTGCCGGCCATGGTCGGCATCGGGCAGTACCGCGTGACCGTCGAGCTGCCCGAGGCAGGCGGCCTCTACCCGCGCAGCAACGTCACCTATCGCGGCGTCGAGGTCGGCACCGTCAAGAGCGTCCACTTGACCAACACGGGTGTGGCCGCGGTCCTGTCACTGAACTCCGATGTCAAGATTCCCGCCGATGTGGAGGCCGAGGTGCACAGCGTGTCCTCGGTCGGCGAGCAGTACGTTCAGCTGCTTCCGCGTAGCGGCCAAGGTCCGTCGTTGAAGGACGGCGACGTGATCCCGAGTAGCCGCACCCGCGTTCCAACCGATATCAACACGATCCTGGACGAAACCAACCGCGGCCTGCAGGCGATCCCCCGCGAGAACCTGAAGACGGTTGTCGACGAGGCGGCCGTCGCCGTCGGCGGACTGGGGCCCGAGCTTCGGCGGTTGATCACCGGGAGCAGCAAGCTGGCCATCGACGCCCGCGCGAACCTGGACGAGCTGACCCTGTTGATCGACCAGTCCAAGCCGGTGTTGGACACCCAGACCGACACCGCGGGCGCCATCCGCTCGTGGGCGTCGAATCTGGCCAGCATCACCGACCAGCTGCAGCGCCAGGACTCGTCGTTCGCCGGGTTGCTGGATCAGGGTCCCGGGGCAGCCGATGAGGTGCGCGCGCTGTTCAACCGACTACGCCCCACACTGCCGATCGTGCTGGCCAACCTGGTCAGCGTCGGTGAGGTGGCCGTCGCCTACCACCCGAGTCTCGAGCAACTGCTGGTGCTGTTTCCTCAGGGAACTGCCGTAACGCAGGCCGTCGGCGTTGCCAAGCGCAACACCATCCAGGACTACAAGGGCGACTATCTGGTCTTCAACCTGAACCTGAACCTGCCGCCGCCGTGCACCACCGGCTTCCTGCCGGCCCAGCAGCAGCGGGTACCCACCTTCGAGGACTACCCGAACCGTGCGCCGGGTGACCTGTACTGCCGAGTGCCACAGGATGCGCCCTTCAACGTCCGCGGCGCACGAAATCTGCCTTGCGTGACCGTGCCAGGAAAGCGCGCGCCGACGGCGAAGCTGTGCGAGAGCAACGAGGTCTACGTGCCGCTCAACGACGGCTACAACTGGAAGGGGGATCCGAACTCCACGCTGTCCGGGCAACCGATTCCGCAACTGCCCCCGGAGCCGCCGCTCGAACAGAGCGCCCCACCGGGTCCGGCACCGCCAGCCCCGATTGCCGCCGCCGAGTACGACCCGGCAACCGGCACCTATATGGGCCCCGACGGACACCTGTACACGCAAGCTAATCTGGGCCAGACCGTCCCAGAGGAGCAAACATGGCAGACGATGTTGCTGCCCCCGAAGAAGTGAGTGATTCCACGACTCTCGAGGAGCAACCGGAGCCTGCCGAGGTCGTTGAGCCCGAAGGCGAATCCGGCCAAGCAGGCGTGCCCGAGGCCCAGCCGCGCGACGAAGACCAAGACGAGACCGCGGACGAGACCCAGGAAGACGCCGACGCGGATCCCGAGGCGGGCGAAGACGACGCGCAAGCCAGCGACGGCGAGCAGGAGTCGCCCAAGCCAGCGCCCTCAAAGGTGCGGCTGGCGATCGTGGTGGGGCTGGCCGCGGTGGTGGCCATGGCGGCGTTGGCGAGTTGGTTCGGGTTCCACGCCTACCAATCGCATCAGGCCGACCAACAGCGCAAGCTCTATGTTCAGGTCGCCAGACAGGGCGCGATCAACCTCACCACCATCGACTGGGAGCATGTCGACGCCGATATCGAGCGCATCCTCAACTCGGCCACCGGCACTTTCTACGACGACTTCCAACGCCGATCCAAGCCGTTCATCCAGGTCGTTCAGCATTTCCAGTCGAAATCCGTGGGAACGATCACCGCCGCCGCACTGGAGTCGGAGTCCGACGACGCGGCACAGGTCCTGGTGGCGGTGAGCGTCAAGACGACGACGGCCGCAGCGCCCGAACAACGGCCTCGTGCGTGGCGCATGCGCATCACCGTGCAGCAGGTCGGCGACGAGGCCAAGGTAGCCAACGTGGAGTTCGTGCCGTAACCCGCTCAACGGGTGCGGCTCCGTCAGGGTGATGCCGCGAAGCTAGTGCATGCCCGAGGGGCGAACCGGCTGCACCCCGGTTAGCGCCGGCCCGAGGAAGCGCGCCGCAAACGCCATGAACGCCTCCGGATCGCCGGTGGCTTCGAACAATCGAGTGGCCGGCGGCGCATCGTGCGGGCGCAGTATGTCCCGCTCGGTCAGCACCCGCAGGACCTCCTTGGCGGTCTCCTCGGCGCTGGAGACCAGCGTGACGTTGTCCCCCATCACCAGTTGTATCAACCCGGACAGCAACGGATAGTGCGTGCAGCCGAGTACCAGGGTGTCGACCCCGGAACGCTGTAGCGGCTCCAGATAGCCCTCCGCCAATCCCAGCACCTGACGACCGCTCGTCACGCCCCGCTCGACGAAATCGACGAACCGTGGGCAAGCCACCGCCGTGATCTCGGTGTCGCGCGCGGCGGCAAACGCATCCTGGTAGGCGTGCGAGGTGATGGTCGCGCGGGTGCCGATCACCCCGATGCGACCGTTGCGGGTGGTGGCCACTGCACGGCGTACCGCCGGCAGGATCACTTCGACGACGGGCACGTCGTATCGCTCCCGGGCATCGCGCAGACACGCTGCCGATGCCGTGTTACAGGCAATCACCAGCGCCTTGACCCCCCGGCCGACCAGGTCGTCACCTATGGCCAGGGCATGTGCGCGAACCTCGGGGATGGTCAGCGGACCGTACGGGCCGTTGCCGGTATCGCCCACGTAGACGATGTCTTCGTCGGGCAGTTGGTCGATGATGGCCCGTGCGACCGTCAGTCCGCCGACACCGGAATCAAAGATTCCGACGGGCGCCAGCGGCGAGCTCATGTCTTCGGGCTTGACGGCCGTTCACCGGCCTTTTTCAGCTCCCGAGCCTTGCGTTCCGGAGCGGACAAGAAATACGCCGCCACGACGCCGGCGAGCGCACCGCACAGATGGCCCTGCCAGGAGACGCCACCGCACACTCCTAGCCGCGGCAACGCACCGAGCAGGATGCCGCCGTAGAAGAACAACACCGCCAGACCGATGATGATGTCCCACACCTTGCGGACGAACAATCCGAAGACCAACAGAAAAGCCAGCCAGCCGAAGATCAGACCCGAGGCACCGATGTGATCGGTGGGCCCGCAGCTGCTGCCGACGTTGCCGATCAGCCAAGTGCCAAACCCGCCGAGGATCCACACGATCGCGGTGGCCCAGACGAACCGGGCCAACCCGGCCAGCGTCATCAGAAAACCCAGCACCAGCAGCGGAACCGTGTTGGCCATCAGGTGCGCCCAGTTGGCGTGCAGCAGCGGCGCGAAGATGATCCCCCAGAGGCCATCGGTTTGCAGCGGTCTGATGCCGTTGAGGTCCAGGGAATGCCGAGTCAGCTGGTCGATCAATTCAACGAGATACAGCAGTGCGACAAAGGTCAGAATTGTCGCTCCGCCGGTCACCCAGCGCGGCCGCTCCTCGGGCTGCGTCGCTGGCGTGCGCGGATGTCTAGCCATACGCGCCGCTCCTCCTCGTCGCTTAGTGCCCTTGCAGAGCATTCCGGCCTCATCCAGGCTACCTGCGTAGACCCAGGTGGACAGATACTCCCACCCACCGTCGGAGCGCCGCCTGCAGCACCGCGCCGGTGGCGATGCCCGCCAAACAGCAGCGAGTCGTATCGCACCGTGGTCTGCGATTCATCCACCTGCCACGGCCGGCAGGATGGTGACCGTGTCACCGTCGGCGATCGCGGTGTCCAAGCCGCCGGAGAACCGCACGTCCTCGTCATTGACGTAGATGTTCACGAACCGGTGCAACTTGCCGTTGTCGATCAGCCGCTCAGCGATACCCGAGTAGTTCGCTTCGAGGTCGTCGATGACCGCCCCCAGGGTGTCACCGCTGGCCGTGACGCGCTTTTGGCCACCGGTCTGCGGTCGCAGGATGGTCGGGATGGACACGGTGACGCTCATGGCGGCCTCTCCAGGGACAGTTCAATACCGCTCGACGACATTGACGGGTTCTTCGGTCACAGCACCAGCGATGATCCGATAGCTGCGCAACTCATCGCGGTCGGGATCGCGCGTGCAGACCAGAACATAATCCGCCGCCGGCTCGGCGGCCAGATCGATATCAGTGCGGCTCGGGTAGGCGTCGGTGGCCGTGTGCGAGTGGTAGATCACAACCGGCACCTCGCCGGCGCCTTCCATCTCTTGCCACACCGCAAGCTGTTCGCCCGAGTCGAAACGGTAGAAGGTCGGCGAGCGCTCGGCGTTGGTCATCGGAATGTGCCGGTGGGGACGGTCGGATCCCTGCGGCCCGGCCAGCACTCCGCACGCCTCGTCGGGATGATCGCGGCGCGCATGGGCGAGGATCGCATCGACCAGGTCGGCACGGACCACCAACACCTCAGCGGCTTTCTGTTCCCGATGTTTGCAACGCTCCGGGCAACACATCGCGGTAGCTCGGTATTCCGGCAACGGACTCCGCGGCAATCACACCGACCAGCACCGCCTGGGCCAGGCAATCAGCCGCGGCGGCCCCCACCGCGGTGAGAAGCCCGGTCTCGGGAGACAACGCGGCGGGAATGGCGGGATCAGGGGGTACCTGCACCGCGCCGGTGGCCAGCGCGAAAACGGTGTCCCCGTCCAACGGTGTGTGCGCGGGACGAATCGTGCGGGCCAACCCGTCCTGGGCGGCGAGCGCCACCCGCTGGCAACCCGCCGGACTCAGCGCGGCATCCGTGGCGACCACCGCAATGGTGGTGTTCAGCGGCCGATCTTGGGGCGCGTCTTGCGGATCCAGCGGAGAAGGCAGCCGGGCGAGCTCATCGAGCTGATCGGCCGGTGGCCGGGTGAGACCGAACTCGCCGGAAAGTTCCGCCATCCACGGCAGGCCGGTGGCCGGATCCACGACATTGCCGACGGAGTTCACCACCACCACGGCACCGACTGTCACACCGGAGGGCAGCTTGACCGACGCGGTCCCCACGCCACCCTTGAGGACGCCGGCGCGCGCCCCCACGCCCGCGCCAACTGTCCCGACCGCCAGCGACGCAGTGGCGCCCGGGTCCTGATCGCTGACCGCCGCGTCACAGGCCAAGTAGCCGAATTCGGCGGTGGGACGCTGCCCCCACCCGCCGACGGGCAGATCGAAAATTACTGCGCCCGGAACGATCGGCACCACACCGGTGCCCATCGCCACACCGCGCTGATGTTCCTCCAGCCAGCGCATGACACCGTCAGCGGCCGCCAGACCGTAGGCGCTGCCACCTGCCAATAGCACCGCGTCCACGAAGCGCACGCTGTTGACCGGGTCCAGTAAATCGGTCTCACGGGTTCCGGGCGCGCCACCGCGACAGTCGACCGCACCAACAGTTCCGGGCGGCGCCAGCACCACCGTGACACCCGATGCCCAACCGGCGCCGAGGGACGCGTCCGGATCCAGCCTTTGGTAATGCCCGACGCGGATGCCCCCGATGTCGGTGATGGAGCTCATCCAGCCGACTTCCCCATCAGGACCAGCACCAGATATTCCTGCAAAACGGTCAGCCACTGATAGACGTCGTAGTGGGCGGCCAGCGGATGGTCGGCGGGCAAGCGCTCGGGTCCGCGGGGGCCAACATCAAGCAGGACTCCCAGCGTCAGGCGCAGGTCGTTGACCGCGGCGACCCAGGCGTTGGCGCCGTCTTCCGTCAGCTCGAAGCGCCCCCCCTTCTCCGGAACCGTGTCCAATAGCTGCTGCGCGGTAGCGCGTTTGGCGTCGATGATGTCGGGCTCATGCAAGCTGCGCAACGCGGCATTGAGTGTCTCGGAGCTGTCGAGGGCCATTGGGTCGGTCTCGCCGGGTTTGTAGAAATCCGGCAGCAGCCGGCGCAGCGTCGGATCGCCCGGGCGCTGCGCATGGCCGGTCCGGATGCCGGTGATCTCCTCGAGTTCATCCGACGGCGCGGTGGATTCACGCTCATCCAACAAGCCGATCATCGCGCCGACCAAGTTTTTGAGCAGGGTCGCTTCGTGCGGAGCCAAGGACGACCGAAACCGGGAACCGTTGCGGGTTTCAACGCGCTTCCATTTGCGCACAGTGGATCCGGATACCCTCGAATCTCACCGGTCCTGCTGCATCGTCGCCCACAAACCGGCGGCGTGCAGTTTGGACACGTCGACTTCCATGGCCTCTCGGCTACCCGCTGACACCACAGCCCTACCTTCGTTGTGCACCTGCAACATCAATTTGGTGGCATGCGGTTCGCTGTAACCGAACAACTTTTGGAACACATAGGTCACATAGGTCATCAGGTTGACCGGATCGTCCCACACGATTGTCACCCACGGGCTAGCCGTGGCGTCTCGCGACGCAGACTCCTGCTGCCCGACCGAGCCGGGCTTAGCAGGGGCTGAGGCAACAACCATAGCCCTAGGATAGCGAGCCCCTCCCGTGGATACCGACTCCCCAACCGAACCGATACGGTGGCGGTGTGAACCACTCGGTCCTGGCTGGGCTGCTGACCGACAAGTACGAGATGACCATGCTGGCGGCCGCGCTGCGCGACGGCACCGCCGAGCGCCGGACGTCCTGGAAGGTCTTCGCCCGTCGGCTGCCCGCCGGCCGCAGATACGGGGTGGTGGCCGGGACCGGCCGCCTCCTGGAACTCTTGCCCCGGTTCGGCTTCGACGACCAAGCATGCGAGTTGCTGGCCCAATTCCTGGATCCAGACACCGTGGCTTACCTGCGCGACTTCCGGTTCAGCGGCGACATCGACGGCTATGCCGAAGGCGAGCTTTACTTCCCCGGGTCCCCCGTGCTCTCGGTACACGGCAGCTTCGCCGAATGCGTGCTGCTGGAGACTCTGGTGCTGTCGATCTTGAATCACGACTCAGCGATCGCCTCGGCCGCGGCCCGGATGGTCAGTGCCGCCGGCGATCGCCCCTTGATCGAAATGGGTTCGCGACGCACCCACGAGTGCGCCGCGGTCGCTGCCGCCCGAGCCGCATACATTGCCGGGTGCACCGGCTCCTCCAATCTGGAAGCCCGGCAACTCTACGGCGTCCCCGCCGAGGGCACCGCCGCGCACGCGTTCACCATGGTGCATATCAACCAGGACCGCACACCGGCCTTGGCCGAGCTGGCCGCGTTCCGGGCCCAGATCGACGCGCTCGGGCCGGACACCACGCTGCTCGTCGATACCTATGACGTGACGACCGGGGTGGCCAACGCCGTGGCCGCCGCGGGTACGGCTCTGGGCGCGGTCCGCATCGACTCCGGCGAGCTGGGTGTACTCGCCCGGCAGGCGCGCCAGCAACTCGACGCCTTGGGGGCCACCGAAACCCAAATCATGGTCTCGGGCGATCTGGACGAGTTCTCCATCGCCGCGCTGCGCGCGGAGCCGGTCGATCGCTACGGCGTCGGCACCTCGCTGGTCACCGGCTCGGGCGCACCAACGGCGAGCATGGTTTACAAACTTGTTGAGGTCGAAGGCATTCCGGTGCAGAAGCGCAGCAGCCAGAAGGAATCCCGCGGTGGTCGCAAGGAGGCGCTGCGGCTGGCGCGACCGACGGGAACCGTCACCGAGGAGATCGTGCACCCGGCCGGTCGACCGCCGGCCACCACGGGGCTACACCGGGTGTTGACGACACCGCTGGTTCGCAACGGAAAGCCGATGGTCACCACCGATCCAGATACTCTCGCCGCAGCCCGAAAGCTGGTGGCGTCTGGGCTACGCAGCTTGCCTTGGGAGGGACTGAAATTGGCACCCGGCGAACCCGCCATCCCGACCCAGACCATCTCGGCCTGAGAGCCGGCTTGACCACGAGGGAGCAACCACGTCCCGTGCCCGAGTCTGCGTCCGTTCCCGAGCTGCTGGCGATTGCCGTGGCCGCAGTGGGTGGCAGCGAACGTCCCGGCCAGGTGGAGATGGCCGACGCTGTTGCGCGGTCATTCCAGTCCGGCGAGCACTTGGTTGTTCAGGCCGGCACCGGCACCGGCAAATCGCTGGCGTACCTGATTCCGGCGGTTGTGCGCGCGCTCGACGACAACGCACCCGTGGTGGTGTCTACCGCAACAATTGCGCTGCAGCGCCAGCTCGTCGATCGCGACCTACCCCGGCTGGCCGACGCACTCGCCGATGCACTCCCCCGCCAACCGCGGTTCGCGCTGCTCAAGGGGCGACGAAACTATCTATGTCTGAATAAGATCCACAGCGATGGCTCGACCGGCGATCCGGAAGCCGACGATCAGCCGCAAGAGGAACTCTTCAACCCGATGGCCGCCACCGCACTGGGCCGCGACGTGGCACGACTGACCGAATGGGCGTCCACCACCGACACCGGTGACCGCGACGACCTCAAGCCTGGGGTCGCTGAACGGTCCTGGTCCCAGGTCAGCGTCTCGGCGCGGGAATGCATCGGCGTGGCCCGCTGTCCCTACGGATCCGAGTGTTTCTCGGAACGTGCGCGCAGCCGCGCCGGTGGCGCCGACATCGTCGTCACCAACCACGCGTTGCTGGCCATCGATGCTGTCGCGGAATCGACAGTGCTGCCGGAACATTCGCTACTGGTCGTCGACGAGGCGCACGAGTTGACCGACCGGGTGACCTCGGTGGCCACCGCGGAACTGGCCTCAGCCGCCCTCAGCGCGGCGACGCGGCGCATCGCGCGTCTGGTGAGTCCGGAACTGACCCAGCGGTTGGATGCGGCATCGACCACCTTCGCCTCGGCCATTCACGACGGGACGCCCGGCCGCATCGACCACCTCGACGATGAGTTGGCGACCTACCTGACCGCGCTGCGCGATGCCGCCGCCGCGGCCCGCTCGGCGATCTCCGGCACCAGCGACGCCGCGGCCGCATCAGCGCGCGCCGAATCCGCCGCGGCGTTGGCCGACATCTCCGATACCGCGTCACGAATCCTGACCTCATTCACGCCGCCCATCTCCGACCGCACCGATGTGGTCTGGCTCGAACACGAGGAAAACCGGGGTTCGCCGCGGGCCGTACTGCGGGTAGCACCGCTGTCGGTGGCCGGGCTGCTGGCCGCCACGGTGTTCTCCCGATCGACGACGGTGTTGACCTCGGCAACGCTGACGGTGGGCGGAAGCTTCGATGCCATCGCCACGGCCTGGGGCCTGACCGAACCTAGGACCGACCCCAAAAGCGAAGCGGCCGAACAACGCACGCCGTGGCGTGGCCTCGACGTCGGATCACCGTTTCACCACGCCAAGTCGGGAATCCTCTATGTGGCCGCCCACCTCCCGCCGCCCGGCCGGGAGGGAGCGGCTGCGGCCGAGCAGCTGACCGAAATCGCCGAGCTCATCACCGCGGCCGGTGGGCGCACCCTGGGCCTGTTCTCCTCGATGCGGGCGGCCCGCGCCGCAGCGGAAGCCATGCGGGAGCGGCTCTCGACACCGGTGCTGTGCCAGGGCGACGACAGCACCTCCGCACTTGTCGAGCAGTTCGCCGACGACGCCGCCACCTCGTTGTTCGGCACGTTGTCGCTGTGGCAGGGCGTCGACGTGCCCGGACCATCGTTGTCCCTGGTGCTGATCGACCGCATCCCATTTCCGCGCCCGGACGACCCGTTGCTCAGTGCCCGGCAACGGGCGGTGGCGGCCCGGGGCGGCAATGGTTTCATGGCCGTCGCGGCCAACCACGCGGCGCTGCTGCTGGCGCAGGGGGCGGGACGGCTGTTACGCCGCGTCACCGACCGGGGCGTGGTCGCAGTTCTGGACTCGCGGATGGCGACCGCCCGGTATGGGAGCTATCTGCGCGACTCGCTACCCCCGTTCTGGCAGACCACCAATGGCACCCAGGTTCGCCAGGCACTGCAGCGATTGGCCGAACTCGACGAGACCTAGCGGGTAGCGAGGGTGACCAGCCCGAGTTCGTTGCTGGCGGCCAGCATCGGATGGCGCGGAAGCACGCGCACCGTGTATCCCAGCGCACCCGCCATCGGCAGCGGGGTCGTCGTTGAGAAGACCTGGTTGCCCGCGTCGGCGTGACCGGCATAAGACATCTCGACGGTGACCGGGTCAACCAGAACATCGCCGGCGTCGACTCTGCCCAGCACCGCTTGCACCGTCACTTCATCGGGCGCCAGCCCGGCCAGTTGCACGATCGCGGTAAGAGTCAGCTTCGATCCCAGCAATGGGGTGTCGGGCAGCCCCGCGCTGTCGACGTCGGTGATCTCGATGCTGGGCCAGGCCGCTTCCACACGTCGGCGGTAGGCGGCCAACTCGCGGGCCGCCTGGTACTCGGTGCCGTCCTCGGCGGTGGCGATGGTCTTGCGCCGCGATTGTGCCGCTGGTGCGTAATACCGCTCCGTGTAGTCGCGCACCATCCGCGACGCCAGCACCTTCGGGCCAAGTGTCTGCAAGGTGTGGCGCACCATCTCGATCCAGCGCGGCGGCACCCCCCGTTCGTCGCGCTCGTAGAACTTTGGCGCCACCGAATGCTCCAGCAGGTCGTAGAGTGCGCTGGCCTCCAGGTCGTCGCGTCGTTCCGGATCGGCCACCCCATCCGCAGACGGTATTTCCCAACCATTTTCGCCGTCGTACCATTCGTCCCACCAGCCGTCGCGAATGGACAGATTCAGCCCACCGTTGAGCGCACTCTTCATTCCTGAAGTGCCACAGGCTTCCAGCGGTCGCAGCGGATTGTTCAGCCAAATGTCGCAACCCCAGTACAGGAATCGGGCCATCGACATGTCGTAGTTGGGCAGGAAAGCGATGCGGTGCCGCACCTCTGGCCGGTCGGCAAAACGCACCACTTGCTGGATCAGCGCCTTGCCGCCGTCATCGGCCGGATGCGATTTTCCGGCAACAATCAGCTGTATCGGCCGTTGCGGATCCAGCAAGAGCTTTTCCAACCGATCCGAATCACGCAACATCAACGTCAGACGCTTATACGTCGGGACTCGGCGGGCAAAACCTACGGTCAACACATCAGGATCGAATGCCGTTGGTATCCAACCCAGTTCGGCCTCGGATGCACCTCGCTCCAGCCAGGACTGCCGCAGCCGCGCCCGCACGTCCTCCACCAGCAACGATCGCAGTTGGGAACGGATCCACCACAGATGGCCGGGGTCCACCTGATTCAGTCGTAGCCACACGGCGGGCATGCTGAACGAGTCCGAGCCGGCCAGTTCGCGACCGAGTTCCAGCCACTGGGGGGCCGCCCAGGTGCGCGCGTGCACACCGTTGGTGATCGATCCCATCGGCACGTCGTCATGATCGAATCCCGGCCACAACTCGTTGAACATGGCCCGGCTCACCCTGCCGTGCAACAGCGAGACGCCATTGGCGCGCTGCGCTAGGCGCAGGCCCATGTGGGCCATGTTGAACTTGGTGGGATCGTCTTCTGCGCCCAGGGCAAGGATGCGCTCGGTGGGCACCCCGGGCAGCAACGTGGGCTCGTCATCGGCGAAATAGCGCTGCACCATCTCCACCGGGAACCGGTCGATACCGGCGGGTACGGGCGTGTGCGTGGTGAACACCGTGCTGGAGCGCACCACCGTCAACGCGGTGTCGAAGTCCAGTCCCGCGTCGGTGATCAGCTCACGGATCCGCTCGGCGCCGAGGAATCCGGCGTGCCCCTCGTTCATGTGGAACACCTCGGGGGCGGGCAGGCCCTGGATTGCGGTGAATGCCCGAATGGCCCGAATCCCGCCGATGCCGGCCAGGATCTCCTGCTTGATGCGGTGTTCCTGATCGCCACCGTAGAGCCGGTCGGTGACGCTGCGTAGGTCGTGTTCGTTTTCTGGAACATCGGAGTCGAGCAGCAGCAGCGGAACCCGACCGACCTGCGCCACCCAGATCCGGGCCCGCAGCCGAACCGAATCCGGCAACGTCAGCTCGACCAGCACTGGGTCGCCGTTGGCGTTGGTGAGCAGGCGCAACGGCAGGCCTTGCGGGTCCAGCGATGGATAGGTTTCCTGCTGCCAGCCGTCTGCGGTCAGCGACTGCCGAAAGTAGCCGGAACGGTAATACAGACCGACCGCGATCAGCGGCAACCCCAGATCGGAGGCGGCCTTGAGGTGGTCACCAGCCAGAATCCCCAGTCCGCCAGAGTAGTTGGGCAACACCTCGGCGACGCCGAATTCCATCGAGAAGTAGGCGATGCCGGTGGGCATCGCAACGCCGTCGGCCTCCTGCTGCTGGTACCACAGCGGACGGTTGAGGTAGTCGTTGAGATCGGCGGCAAGCGCGTCGAGTCGCCCCAGGAACTCTTCGTCGAGCGCCAGTTCATCGAGCCGCGCGGGCTTGACCGCGCCCAGCACCGCCACCGGGTCGTGGCCACAGCTGGTCCACAGCGCCGGATCGATGCTCGCGAACAGGTCTTGCGTCGGCTTTTCCCACGACCACCGCAGGTTCGTCGAAAGCTGGTAGAGCGCGGCCAGACGGTCGGACAGATGCGTGCGGACGGTAAAGCGGCGAAGGGCTTTCACGCGAATAAACATTACTGAGGATTTCTAGGTGCGCACGGCTAGAGATCGACTGCTTGGGCCCCTCCGGTGTGGCCTGACACTAGGGTGGGTATGGGGCGCTAGGAGACGAGCAGACAGCGACACACGAAGAAACCCCGGCGACATCTGCTGGTAATCGTCCGGGGTGGTGAGCCAGGAACGGAGTGATCGGTGCCCGGTCGTGTCGAGATCGATAACGTCCAGCCCGTCGTCTCATGTGGCACATACCCCGCCAAAGCGGTGATCGGTGAGGTGATTCCGGTTAGCGCGTCGGTATGGCGGGAAGGTCACGAGGCGGTGGCCGCGACGCTGGTGGTGCGCTATTTGGGAGCGCGCTATCCGCAAGTCGCGGATGTACGAAGGATCCAGGCGGCTGCGGCTGCGGCCGCGGAAGCGGAGCTGAGCACCAGGCCGGCCGAACAGCAGCGGGTCAAGCCATTGCTGTTTCCGATGACCATGGGCGAAGAGCCCTTCGTCTTCCACGGTCAGTTCACCCCCGACAGCGTCGGGCTGTGGACGTTTCGCGTCGACGGCTGGGGTGACCCGATTCACAGCTGGCGGCACGGGCTGGTGGCCAAACTCGACGCCCGGCAGGGCGAGAGCGAGCTGTCCAACGACCTGCTGGTCGGCGCGGCGCTGCTGGAGCGCGCCGCGACCGGGGTGCCGCGCGCACAACGCTGGCCGCTGATGGAGGCCGCGGCAGCATTGCAGGCCCCGGGCGATCCGGTGACTCGCTCGGCCCTGGCGCTGACGCCCGAGATCGACGAAGTGCTCGAGCTGTATCCGCTGCGGGATCTGGTCACCCGCGGCGAACAGCTCGGAGTCTGGGTCGATCGGCCCGTGGCGCGCTTCGGGGCCTGGTATGAGATGTTCCCCCGCTCGACCGGTGGTTGGGACGACGAGGGCAAGCCGGTGCACGGGACCTTCGCCACCGCGACGGCACAACTCCCCCGCATCGCGGGCATGGGATTCGACGTGGTCTACCTTCCGCCGATTCACCCGATCGGCAAGGTGCACCGCAAGGGCCCCAACAACAACCCCACCGCCGTACCCGGGGATGTCGGATCTCCGTGGGCGATCGGCAGCGACGAGGGTGGTCACGACGCGGTCCATCCGGACCTGGGCACCATCGACGACTTTGATGAGTTCGTGGCAACGGCGCGCGATCTGGGCATGGAGGTCGCCCTGGATCTCGCGCTGCAGTGCGCTCCGGATCACCCATGGGCGCGTGAACACCGCAACTGGTTCACGGAGTTGCCGGACGGCACCATCGCCTACGCGGAGAATCCGCCGAAGAAGTACCAGGACATCTATCCGCTCAACTTCGACAACGACCCTGCCGGGCTCTACGCCGAAGTCTTGCGGGTGGTGCAATATTGGATCGACCATGGGGTCAAGTTCTTTCGAGTTGACAACCCGCACACCAAGCCGCCCAATTTCTGGGCTTGGCTGATCGGCCAGATCAAGGCCGTCGACCCCGACGTCCTGTTCCTGTCCGAGGCGTTCACGCCGCCGGCCCGTCAGTACGGACTGGCCAAGCTCGGCTTCACCCAGTCCTACAGCTATTTCACCTGGCGGACCGCCAAGTGGGAGCTCACCGAATTCGGCAACGACATAGCCAAGCTCGCCGACTTCCGACGGCCCAACCTCTTCGTCAACACCCCCGACATCCTGCACGCCGTGCTGCAGCACCATGGCCCAGGCATGTTCGCCATCCGCGCGGTGCTGGCCGCCACCATGGGTCCCGCTTGGGGCGTGTACTCGGGCTATGAGTTGTTCGAGCACCGCGCCGTGCGCGAGGGCAGCGAGGAGTACCTGGACTCGGAGAAGTATGAACTGCGTCCTCGTGACTTCGCGGGTGCTCTCGCCGAGGGCAGATCACTGGAACCGTTCATCACACAGCTCAACGCGATTCGGCGACTGCATCCGGCACTGCAGCAGTTGCGCACGATCTACTTCCACCATGTCGACAATGACGCGTTGCTGGCCTACAGCAAGTTCGACCCGGCCACCGGCGACTGCGTTCTGGTGGTCGTGACGCTGAATGCCTTCACGCCCGAGGTGGCCACACTGTCGTTGGACATGCACGCATTGGGCATGGAGCCCTACGACCGGTTCTGGGTACGTGACGAAGTAACCGGCGAGGAATATCAGTGGGGGCAAACCAATTACATTCGCATCGATCCGGGCCGAGCGGTTGCCCACATCATCAACATGCCACTTATACCGGAACAATCTCGAATCACATTGCTACGCAGGAGGTGAGGGGCAGTGAGCAGAACCGACCAACTCGCCGGGACGCACCTGGCGCCCGAACCCAACGACTTGGCGCGCCTAGTCGCCGGTTCACACCACAATCCGCATGGCGTCCTGGGCGCCCACGAGTACGGCGACCACACTGTCATCCGTGCGTTTCGGCCGCACGCGGCAGAAGTGATCGCCATAGTCGGTGACGACCGGTTTCCGATGCAGCACATCGAGTCTGGCTTGTTCGCCGTCGCGCTGCCCTTTGTCGACCTCATCGACTACCGACTGCAAATCAGCTATGAGAACTCGGAGCCGTTCACGGTTGCCGACGCGTACCGCTTCCTGCCCACCCTGGGCGAGGTGGACCTGCACCTGTTCGCCGAGGGCCGCCATGAGCGACTCTGGGAGGCGCTCGGCGCCCACCCCCGCTCGTTCACCACAGCCGACGGCGTGGTCCACGGGGTGTCCTTCGCGGTGTGGGCTCCCAACGCCGAGGGGGTCAGCCTGATCGGCGACTTCAACGGATGGAGCGGCAGTGAGGCTCCCATGCGGGTGTTGGGTTCCTCGGGGGTGTGGGAATTATTCTGGCCCGACTTCCCCGCCGACGGGCTCTACAAGTTCCGGGTACACGGAGCCGACGGTGTGGTCTCGGAGCGGGCCGACCCGTTCGCCTTCGGCACCGAAGTACCGCCCCAGACGGCATCGCGGGTAACCGTAAGCGACTACAGCTGGGGCGACGGCGACTGGATGACCGAGCGTGCACAACGCAATCCGGTATTCGAGCCGATGAGCACCTACGAGGTCCACCTAGGTTCGTGGCGACCCGGCCTCAGCTATCGCCAGCTCGCCACGGAGCTGACGGATTACGTTGTGGCACATAAGTTCACTCACGTAGAGCTACTCCCCGTTGCAGAGCATCCGTTCGCCGGGTCGTGGGGATACCAGGTCACGTCCTACTACGCGCCGACATCCAGGTTCGGCACCCCCGACGATTTCCGAGCCTTGGTCGATGCACTGCACCAAGCGGGCATCGGGGTCATCGTGGACTGGGTGCCCGCGCACTTCCCCAAGGATGCATGGGCCCTAGGGCGGTTCGACGGGACACCACTCTACGAACACTCGGACCCCAAAAGGGGTGAGCAACTAGACTGGGGAACTTACGTTTTCGATTTCGGCCGGCCTGAGGTGCGCAACTTCCTGGTGGCCAACGCGTTGTACTGGATCGAGCAGTTCCACATCGATGGCCTGCGGGTGGACGCGGTGGCGTCGATGCTGTATCTGGACTACTCCCGCCCGCAGGACGGCTGGACACCGAACATCTACGAAGGGCGAGAGAACCTGGAGGCGGTGCAGTTCCTGCAGGAAATGAATGCCACAGCGCACAAGGCAGCGCCGGGCATCGTCACCATTGCCGAGGAGTCCACCTCGTGGCCCGGGGTGACTCGACCAACCAGCATTGGCGGCCTGGGCTTCTCGATGAAATGGAACATGGGCTGGATGCACGACACGCTCGACTACGTCAGCCGCGATCCCATCTATCGCAGCTACCACCATCACGAGATGACGTTCTCGATGCTGTACGCGTTCAGCGAGAACTACGTGCTGCCGCTGAGTCACGATGAGGTGGTCCACGGCAAAGGCACGTTATGGGGCCGGATGCCGGGTAGCAATCACACCAAGGCCGCCGGCTTGCGGAGCCTGCTCGCCTACCAATGGGCCCACCCCGGCAAGCAACTGCTGTTCATGGGACAGGAGTTCGGTCAGCGCGCCGAGTGGTCCGAGCAGCGCGGCCTGGACTGGTTCCAACTCGACGAGAATGGCTTCTCTAATGGCGTTTTGCGCTTGGTCCGCGACATCAACGAGATCTACTGCGACCATTGCGCATTGTGGAGTCAGGACACCACCCCCGAGGGCTATTCCTGGATCGACGCCAACGACTCGGCGAACAATGTCTTGAGCTTCCTGCGGCATGGCAGCGACGGCTCGGTGATGGCCTGCATATTCAACTTCGCGGGTTCAGAACACAGCGACTATCGCCTCAGCCTGCCGATCGCCGGTCGTTGGCGTGAGGTGCTCAATACCGACGCAACGATCTACAACGGCTCAGGAGTCGATAATTTCGGCGGCGTTGATGCCACCGCGGAGCCATGGCACGGCCGTCCGGCATCCGCGGTGCTGGTGCTGCCGCCCTCGTCGGCGCTGTGGCTGGAACCCGCCTAGCCGCGATCGACGCCGGCGCCACCGCCACCCGCCCGGCATCAGCGGGGCGGTTGATGCTGCCGGCCGTCAGTAGAGCGCACTGGCCAGGCTGCGCCGGCCCGCGATCACCTCGGGGTCGGCAGGGTCAAAGAGCTCGAACAGCTCGATCAGCCGAGTGCGCACCCTGGTGCGTTCGTCACCGGAGGTGCGTCGTACCAACGCAACCAGACGTTCGAATGCCCCGGTGACGTCCTGACTGAGGACTTGCACGTCGGCGGCCGCAAACGCCGCATCGACATCATCCGGAGCGGCGTCGGCAACAAGGACGGCATCGGGCCGCTGAGCGGTTGCCCGCGAAAGGAAGTCGATCTGACGAATGGCCGCCTTCGCTTCGACGCTGTTTGGATTGGCGTCCAGCACCGCCTGATACGACCCTCTTGCGGCGTCGAAGTCGCCTTCCTCGAGTTCCGCGCGGGCCTGGGCCACAGTTGGATCGACTTCCTCGGCATCCTCCGAACCCGCTACACCGCTTAGCTTTCCGTCGGTCGCCGACAGCAGAGAATCCATCCAGAGGCGCAGTTGCTCGGCAGGCTGGGGCCCCTGAAAGCTCGAAATCGGCTGCGCCGCAGCCAAAGCCACCACCGTTGGCACCGCTTGCACACCGAATATCTGAGCGACTCGAGGCACCACGTCGACGTTGACCGTGGCAAGCCGCCACTTGCCCATATCGGCGGCGGCAAGGCCGGACAGCGTGTCCACCAGTTCGACGCACACATCGCTGCGCGGTGACCACAGCACCACCACAACGGGCACTTCGTCGGACCGGCCAATCACCTCGTCTTCGAAGTTGGCCTCGGTGACCTCAACCACACCAGGCTGATCCGCGGGCGCCTTGCCGGAAGCGCCGCCTGCCGCGGTGTCTTGTTGGGCTCGTTGCTTGAGACCGGAAAGATCGACCGCACCTGCCAAGGCCGGCCCGATCGGAGGTCGGGGACGCGTCACGTGATCAAGTCTGTCACGCCGCGTCGGCTACCGATCCACCCGGTCGCGGCGGTCTCACGACTGGCCAATTGAGTGCCCTGAATACGCCCACGGCGCCTGGGTCGCGGAATTATGACCAATCTCACACCACCCCTTGCCGGCTCGCATCCAGCAACCTCGGCGAGCCCTCGGGAGGGCCTATCCGGCGCGCAGAATCAGGGCGTCGCCCTGCCCTCCGCCGCCACACAGCGCGGCGACCCCGTAGCCCGAACCGCGCCGTGCCAGCTCCAGCGCAACGTGCAGCGTGATGCGGGCCCCCGACATACCGATCGGGTGCCCGAAGGCGATCGCACCACCGTTGACGTTGACGATCTCCGGATCGAGTCCAAGTTCCTTGGTCGAGGCCAAGGCAACGGCGGCGAATGCCTCGTTGATCTCCACCACATCGAGCTGGTCGGCCGTGATGCCCTCTTTGTCCAGGGCCTTCTTGATCGCGTTCGCCGGCTGCGACTGCAGCGTCGAGTCCGGGCCCGCCGCCACGCCGTGCGCACCGATCTCGACCAGCCAAGTCAGCCCCAATTCCTGGGCCTTTTCCTTGCTCATCACCACGACCGCGGCCGCACCGTCGGAAATCTGCGATGATGAGCCTGCGGTGACGGTGCCGTCCTTGCGAAACGCCGGCTTGAGGCCCGCCAGGGAATCGGCGGTGGTGTTGGCCCGGATTCCTTCGTCTTCGCTGAACTGCAGCGGATCGCCCTTGCGCTGAGGCACACTCACCGGCACCACTTCATCGGCGAAGACGCCATCTTTCCAGGCAGCTGCCGCTTTTTGATGCGACGCGGCCGAGTATTCGTCTTGCTGGCGCCGGGTGAAACCGTCCACGTCGTTGCGTTGCTCGGTGAGAGCGCCCATGGGCTGATCGGTGAAGGCGTCGTGCAGTCCGTCGTAGGCCATGTGGTCCAGCACGGTGACATCGCCGTATTTGTAGCCGGGCCTGCTATCCATCAGCAGATGAGGCGCCTTGGTCATGGATTCCTGACCACCGGCGACCACCACTTCGAACTCCCCGGCCCGAATGAGCTGGTCAGCCAGCGCGATGGCGTCGATGCCGGACAGACACATCTTGTTGATCGTCAGCGCGGGTACGTCCCAGCCGATGCCCGCCGCGACCGCGGCCTGCCGCGCGGGCATCTGTCCCGCGCCCGCCGTGAGCACCTGGCCCATGATCACGTACTCGACCAGTGAGGCCGGCACATTCCCCTTCTCCAAGGCTGCCTTGATGGCGATCGCGCCCAGGTCGCTCGCGCTGAAATCCTTCAGCGAACCCATCAACCGACCGATCGGTGTCCGGGCCCCAGCAACGATCACCGACGTCGTCATGACTACCTCCTAAGCGCAACGGAACGGCCGATCCGGCCAACCCGAAGAAGCAGATTCTCCGCTATGAGGTTACCGTTGTGTTATGACGACCGATCAAGTTGACGCCCGTCAGATTCTGGAAACCTCACTGGTGACCGGGCTCGATCACGTCGGCATCGCCGTCGCCGATCTAGATGCGGCCATCGAGTGGTACCACGACCACTTGGGGCTGATTCTAGTCCACGAGGAAGTCAACGACGACCAGGGAATCCGTGAGGCGATGCTGGCGGTGCCCAGCGCCCCCGAGACGTCCCAAATCCAGTTGATGGCGCCGATCGACGAGTCGTCAGTGATCGCGAAGTTCCTGCAGAAGCGGGGTCCGGGCATCCAGCAGTTCGCCTGCCGGGTACGCAATCTCGAGAAACTGAGCGAGCAGCTGCGGGCTCAGGGCATCCGTTTGGTCTACGAGACCCCTCGACGGGGCACCGCGGATTCGCGGATCAACTTCATCCACCCGAAGGACGCGGGTGGCGTCCTCATCGAACTGGTGGAGCCGGCCCGCAGGGTCTAAGACCACTTACGCGTCGGACTGCGAGTTGCGCGGCTTGCCCAGCACGACGTGTGCCAGTGCCTCCGGTCGTCCGCCGCTCCCGGTAGCTCAATCGGCCATACCACCACATGTGCAGTGCCCGAACGGATTTCGTGGTCGCACCCCGGACACCGATAGGTCTTGACGGCGCGGGCCGCCGCAATTGGGCGCACTTCGTA
Source organism: Mycobacterium ulcerans subsp. shinshuense (assembly GCF_002355775.1). Taxonomy (NCBI): domain Bacteria; kingdom Bacillati; phylum Actinomycetota; class Actinomycetes; order Mycobacteriales; family Mycobacteriaceae; genus Mycobacterium; species Mycobacterium ulcerans. Next base: position 4,312,461 of record NZ_AP017624.1, read on the forward strand.
GTCGTAGCCGTCCGGCCCTGCCTCCACCCGGCGCAACATCGGTGAGAAGGACATCGGCCGCTGCCGGCGTGGGGATCCGCGGCGCCGAGCCATCCGGCCAGTCTAATCGCGGCGCTCAGAACAGCCGGTACTCGTCACTGTCCATCCCACGCATCTTGTCGTAATCCAATGTCACACAACGGATACCCCGGTCGGTGGCCAGAGTGCGGGCCTGTGGCTTGATCTGTTGAGCCGCGAACACGCCTTTCACCGGTGCCAGCACGCTGTCACGGTTGAGCAACTCGAGATAGCGGGTGAGCTGCTCCACACCGTCGATTTCACCGCGGCGCTTGATCTCCACCGCAACCGCTCCTCCGCTTTCATCGCGGCACAACAGGTCCACCGGCCCGATCGCGGTCATGTACTCCCGCCGGACCAGCGTGTACCCCTCCCCCAGCAGCTGAACATGCTCGGCGAGCAGCACCTGCAGGTGGGCCTCCACACCGTCCTTCACCAATCCGGGATCGACCCCCAGCTCGTGGCTGGAGTCGTGCTCGATTTCTTCGACGGAGATGCGCAGCTGTTCGCCACCTTTGTTGGTCACCACCCACACCGGTGAGTCGCCGCCGGGCTCTTCGGTCAACCAGCAGGGCGGACTCATCCAGTTCAACGGCTTATAGGCACGGTCGTCGGCATGCACGCTGACCGAACCATCGGCCTTGAACAACAGCAACCTGCGCGCGGACGGCAGATGTGCGGTGAGGCAGCCAACGTAGTCGACGGTGCATTGAGCAATGACTAGACGCACCCGAATCACCTTAGAGCGTGCCCGACAAATTAGGCTGACGCCACCATGCCGTCGACGAAGACCGCCGAGACGGGCAGCAAGAAAGGCGCCAAGAGTGGCGCCAAGAAGGGCGTTGCGCAGCGCCTGGGGCGGGTGCTCGAAAAGGTGACCCGTCAAAGCGGGCGGCTGCCGGAGACACCGGCGTACGGCTCATGGCTGCTCGGTCGGGTCTCGGAGAGCCAACAACGCCGACCGATACGCATCCAAACGATCCTGACGGTCATGGTCGTGGTCGCGAATCTGCTCGGGATCGCGGTGTCCATCCTGCTGGTGACCGGCGCAATCCCATCACCGAGCGTTTTCACCGAAGCACCGTGGTGGATCACGTTCGTGGTGGTGCCGTCCTACATCGTGGTTGCGCTGGCGCTGGGAACGTATTGGATCACCCGACGGACGGTGCTTGCCCTGCGATGGGCGATCGAGGAACGCCAGCCGACGCCGGAGGACGAGCGCAACACATTCCTGGCCGCGTGGCGAGTGGCCGTCGTCGACCTGATTCTGTGGGGATCCGGAGCGGTCCTGCTGACGACTCTGTATGGCATGGCCAACACCATGTTCATCCCACGGTTTCTGTTCGCCGTGACATTCTGCGGGGTGCTGGTCGCCACCGGCAGCTATCTGCTCACCGAGTTTGCCTTGCGTCCGGTCGCGGCTCAGGCGTTGGCGGCGGGGCCGCCGCCACGGCGATTGTCCTCGGGCATCATGGGCCGAACCATGATGGTGTGGCTGCTTGGTTCGGGAGTTCCGGTGGTCGGCATCGCCCTGGTAGCCATCTTCCAGATTGCGTTGCGCAACCTGTCGGAGACCCAGTTCGCGGTCGGGGTACTCATCGTGTCGATGGCAACGCTGATCTTCGGTTTCATCCTGATGTGGATCATGTCGTGGCTGACCGCGACACCGGTGCGCGTGGTCCGCGCGGCCCTCAATCGGGTGGCCAACGGCGACCTGCGGGGAGACCTGGTGGTCTTCGACGGGACAGAGCTCGGCGAGCTACAACGCAGTTTCAACACGATGGTCGACGGCCTGCGCGAGCGTGAACGAGTGCGCGACCTGTTTGGCCGCCACGTCGGGCGCGAGGTGGCGATCGCCGCCGAACGGGAACGGCCCAAACTCGGCGGCGAAGAACGCCACGTCGCCGTGGTCTTCATCGACATCGTCGGCTCCACCAAATTGGTCACCAGCCAGCCGCCGGCCGATGTCGTCGCGCTGCTCAACCGGTTTTTCGCCGTGGTCGTCGACGAGGTGGATCGCCATCGCGGGCTGGTCAACAAATTCGAGGGCGACGCATCGCTGGCGATCTTCGGAGCGCCCAACCACCTCGAGCGACCCGAGGATCAGGCCCTGGCCGCGGCGCGAACCATCGCCGCACGGCTGGCCAGCGAAATACCCGAATGCCAGGCGGGCATCGGCGTGGCGGCAGGACAGGTGGTGGCCGGCAACGTCGGTTCCAAGGAGCGCTTCGAGTACACGGTGATCGGCGAACCCGTCAACGAGGCCGCCCGCCTGTGCGAGCTCGCCAAAGACCACCCGGGCCGGTTGCTGGCGTCAGGGGCCGCACTCGACGGCGCCAGCCACGACGAACGTGCGCGCTGGTCTGTCGGCAAGACCGTGACACTACGCGGCCACGACCAACCCACCCGCCTGGCCGCACCCATCTGAAACCCATGGCGCTGGCATCCCACGCCACTTCCCGACAGGGATCCCATCAGCTCGAATGTGCTGACTGGCCAGCGGAACGCGACACACGGCGTCGGGATCATCTTCGGCCGGATACCTCGCTCAAGGAATTAGGCTGGCGCCACCATGGTGTCCACAACAGCAGTGGGGCAGCGCTTACGCCGAGTATTCGTGCAGATAATCGACCAAGGTGACCAACTAACCGAGCCGCCCGCTTACGGCTCCTGGTTACTGGGGCAGGTGTTGGAAAGACCAGCGTCATCGTATTCGCGAATTTGGTCGGAATTGGCGTCGTCCTGTTGATAGCGATCGTCGCCATTCCGGCACCGAACGTGTTCACCGACGCACCGTGGTGGGTCACGTTCGTGGTGGCGCCAGCCTACATCGTGGTTGCGCTGGTGCTGGGGACGTATTGGATTACCCGACGAACCGTTCAGACGCTGCGCTGGGCGCTCGAGGAACGTCCGCCCAGCCACGCTGATGCGCGCAGCACTTTCCGAGTGCCGCGGCAAGTCGCGCTCGCCACCGCCACCTTGTGGGGCGTCGGGGCGGTGGCGTCGACGATCCTCTACGACCTGGCCAACCCGTTGTTCATCCCGCGCTTTCTCTTCACGGTGAGCATTTGCGGGGTTCTCGTCGCCACCGGCGCCTATCTGCTCACCGAGTTCGCACTGCGTCCGGTCGCGGCGCAGGCGCTGGAGGCGGCCCCACCGCCGCAACGCTTCGCACCGGGAATCATGGGCCGAACGATGATGGTGTGGCTGCTCGGATCGGGCGGGCCTCTCGTCGGCATCAACCTGATGGCGATCTCCGAGTTGGTGAAGGGGAGCCTGACCAAGGTCCAGTTCGCTATCGGTGTAGTCATCGTGTCGATGGCAACGCTGATCTTCGGTTTCATCCTGATGTGGATCATGTCGTGGCTGACCACTACACCGGTGCGCGTGGTCCGTGCGGCCCTCAATCGGGTGGCCAACGGCGACCTGCAGCGGGATCTGGTGGTCTTCGACGGGACAGAGCTCGGCGAGCTGCAACGCGGTTTCAACACGATGGTCGACGGCCTGCGCGAGCGTGAACGAGTGCGCGACCTGTTTGGCCGCCACGTCGGGCGCGAGGTGGCGATCGCCGCCGAACGGGAACGGCCCAAACTCGGCGGCGAAGAACGCCACGTCGCCGTGGTTTTCATCGATATCGTCCGCTCCACCAAGTTGGTCACCAGCCAGCCGCCGGCCGATGTCGTCGCGCTGCTCAACCGGTTTTTCGCCGTGGTCGTCGACGAGGTGGATCGCCATCGCGGGCTGGTCAACAAGTTCGCCGGTGACGCATCGCTGGCGATCTTCGGAGCGCCCAACCACCTCGAGCGACCCGAGGATCAGGCCCTGGCCGCGGCGCGAACCATCGCCGCACGGCTGGCCAGCGAAGTACCCGAATGCCAGGCGGGCATCGGCGTGGCGGCAGGACAGGTGGTGGCCGGCAACGTCGGTTCCAAGGAGCGCTTCGAGTACACGGTGATCGGCGAACCCGTCAACGAGGCCGCCCGCCTGTGCGAGCTCGCCAAAGACCACCCGGGCCGGTTGCTGGCGTCAGGGGCCGCACTCGACGGCGCCAGCCACGACGAACGTGCGCGCTGGTCTGTCGGCAAGACCGTGACACTACGCGGCCACGACCAACCCACCCGCCTGGCCGCACCCATCTGAAACCTGGCCGCGCTGGGAGTCCAGTTCCATACGACCACCCCGACTCCCTGTCCACACCGAGACGGACCCGGCGATGTGGCGAATAAATTCCGGCCTCAAACAGCCGTCAAGGAACTAGGCTTGCGCCACCATGGTCGCCACAAACACGGTAGTCCAGCGCTTGCGTCGAGCGTTGGAGAAGATTACCCAGCAGAGCGACCAGCTAACAGAAAACTATGCGTACGGCTCCCGGCTGCTCGGACAGTTGACGGAGACTCCACAACGCCGGCGAGTCCGCATCCAACTCATGCTGACCTCATCCATCATGGCCGCGAACCTGGTCGCGATAGGTGTCGCGTTGCTGCTGGTGTTCGTGGCCATCCCAGAGCCCAACGTCATTACCGAGGCGCCGAGATGGCTCACCTTCGGCGTCGGAGCCGGATATGACGTGACGGCATTTGTGGTCGGAAGCTTCTGGATTACCTCCAACACCGTTCGGGCCCTGCGTTGGTACATCGAGGGCCGCCCGCCCAACCGCGCCGAGAGTCGTGAAACCTTCCTGGTTCCGTCCCGAATCGCGGCTGTCCACCTGTTCTTGTGGGGACTGGGGACGTTGTTGTTCACCACCCTCTACGGCCTGATCGACATCCGCTTTATCCCGAAATATCTCTTCTCGGTCAGCTTTTGCGGAATCTTGGTGGCCACCGGCAGCTACCTACTCACCGAGTTCGCCTTGCGGCCGCTGACCGCTCAAGCTCTTGAAACAGGCCCCCCACCCCGACGGATCGTCTCGGGCATCATGGGGCGAACCATCCTGATCTGGCTGCTCGGTTCGGGCGTGCCGGTCGTGGGCATCGCTTTACTGGCGGTGTTCGAAATCGCGTTGTTGCACCTCAGCGAGGTGGAATTCGCCGTGGGCGTATTGATTGCGTCCAGTGCAACCCTGGTCTTCGGGTTGTTGCTGATCGCGATCTCGGCGTGGCTGACGGCTACCCCGGTACGGGTCGTGCGCGCCGCACTCAAGCGCGTCGAACGAGGGGACCTACGGGGAGATGTTGTGGTCTTCGATGGCAGCGAACTCGGCGAGCTGCAGAGCGGCTTCAACTCCATGGTCGAGGGGCTGCGTGAGCGCGAACGCGTCCGCGACCTTTTCGGCCGCCACGTCGGACGCGAAGTTGCCGCGGCCGCGGAACGAAAGCCGCCGCAGCTGGGCGGCGAAGAGCGTTATGTTGCGGTTGTTTTCGTCGATATCATCGGCTCGACACAACTGGTGAGCAACCGGCCGGCCACAGACGTGGTGCAGTTGCTCAACCGATTTTTCGCGGTGATCGTCGATGAGGTGGAGCGTCACCGCGGCCTGGTCAACAAATTCGAAGGTGACGCCTCCCTGGCTATCTTCGGTGCGCCAAATCCACTCGAGTGCCCCGAAGTCGCGGCATTGAGCGCCGCACGGGCCATCGCCGGGCGACTCTGCACCGAGGCGCCGGAGTGCCGGGCGGGCATCGGCGTGGCCGCAGGACAAGTGGTCGCCGGCAATGTCGGCGCCAATGAGCGGTTCGAATACACCGTGATCGGTGGACCGGTGAACGAGGCGGCCCAGCTGTGTGAACTGGCCAAATCGTATTCCGCCCGCCTAGTGGCATCCTCGGAAACGGTAGCCGGCGCGACCGAAACCGAACGTGCCCATTGGAATTTGGCGGAGACGGTGACACTTCGCGGCCGCGACCGGCCGACCCGCCTGGCCATCCCCGCCAGCAGCCCACGCCCATAGCCGTCGCCGGAGACCGCTGTCAGCTCACTTTGATGTCGTTTTTCCGCCAGTCATGACGCTGCGCAGGTGTAATCCTCTAAGGGTGCACGAAGACTTCGAACGCTGCTATCGGGCTGTCCAATCCAAGGACGCCCGGTTTGACGACTGGTTCGTGACCGCGGTGCTGACCACCCGGATCTACTGCCGGCCGAGTTGCCCCGTTCGCCCACCGTTCGCCCGCAACGTGCGGTTTCTTCCAACAGCCGCGGCAGCTCAACGTGAGGGCTTCCGGGCCTGCAAACGTTGCCGCCCTGACGCGTCACCGGTTTCGCCGGAATGGAACATGCGCGGCGACATCGTCGCCAGGGCGATGCGGTTGGTTGCCGACGGCACCGTGGACCGCGAAGGTGTCACCGGGCTTGCCGCGCGTCTGGGCTACACCACACGCCAGCTGGAACGCCTGCTGCAGGCTGAGGTCGGCGCCGGCCCCCTCCCGCTGGCCCGCGCCCAACGGATGCAGACCGCACGGGTGCTGATCGAGACCACCGATCTGCCCTTCGGCGACGTGGCGTTTGCGGCCGGGTTCTCCAGTATCCGGCAGTTCAATGACACCATCCGCCTGGTTTGCGACAGCACACCAACGGCGTTGCGTCGACACGCTGCCGCGCGGTTCGGCGCACCCGCCACCTCGCCGGGAACGGTATCCCTGCGCCTGCCGGTGCGAACCCCCTTTGCCTACCAGGGTGTCTTCGGCCACCTCGCCGCCGGGGCCGTGCCGGGTTGTGAGGAGGTCCGTGATGGTGCCTATCGACGCACGCTGCGACTGTCGTCCGGCAATGGCATCGTCACGCTGACACCCGCGCCCGACCACGTCCGGTGTCTACTGGTGCTCGACGATTTCCGCGACCTCGCGGCCGCCACGGCCAGATGGCGGCGCCTGCTCGATCTTGGTGCCGACCCGGAGGCTGTTGTAGAGGCCCTCAGTGGCGACCCCGCTCTGAGCCCGGTAGTGGCCACGGCACCTGGGCAGCGCATACCCCGCACCGTGGACGAGGCAGAACTCGCCGTGCGCGCCGTGCTCGCACAACAGGTGTCGACCAAGGCTGCGCGTACCCACGCGGCCCGCCTGGTCACCGCCTACGGCCGACCCATCCACGATCAAGGCGGTACCTTGACTCATACCTTCCCGTCGGTGCAGGACCTGGCCGAAATCGACCCAATCCATCTGGCCGTCCCCAAGACCCGACAGCGCACCTTGAGCATGATGGTCGACGCCATCGCCGACCGAAGGGTGAACCTGGACGCCGGATGCGACTGGACTCGGGCGCGAGAGCAGCTGCTCGATATTCCCGGAGTCGGCCCGTGGACCGCGGAAGTCATTGCCATGCGCGGGCTGGGCGACCCGGACGCGTTTCCGGTCGCAGACCTTGGCGTCCGGCTGGCCGCGAAACAGTTGGGCCTGCCCCAGCGTCAACCGGATCTACTGGACCGCAGTGCGCGCTGGCGTCCCTGGCGTTCGTATGCAACCCAACACCTTTGGACCACACTCGAGCATTCGGTAAACGATTGGCCACCACGGGAGGTTGCATGACTCACTACCGCATCATTGATAGCCCAATAGGACCGCTGACCCTGGCCGGGCATGACGGCGTGTTGACCAATCTGCGGATGGTCGACCAGACCTACGAACCTAGCCGCGGCGGGTGGGAAGTTGATGATGAGGCGTTCGCCGATGCGGTGAGCCAGCTCGACGCCTATTTCGCTGGTGAGCGTTTCGACTTCGATCTGGCGTTAGACCTGCGTGGGACCGAGTTCCAGCGACGCGTCTGGCAGGCACTGCTGACAATTCCCTACGGCGAAACCCGTTCGTATGGCGAAATTGCGGAGCGGATTGGTGCGCGGGGTGCGGCTCGTGCGGTTGGGCTGGCCAATGGCCGTAATCCGGTAGCGGTGATTGTTCCGTGCCATCGTGTGATTGGTGCCAGTGGGGGGCTTACTGGCTATGGGGGTGGCCTTGATCGGAAGCAGGCGTTGTTGGAGTTGGAGAGGGCGTGTGTACCGGCGGATCTGACTGTGCGGGCGGATCTGACGTTATTCGATTGTTGACATGCAAAAACACCCCCAGAGTATGGGGGTGTTTTTGTGTATGTTCGGCGGTGTCCTACTTTTCCACCCGAGCTGGGCAGTATCATCGGCGTTGACAGGCTTAGCTTCCGGGTTCGGAATGGGACCGGGCGTTTCCCTGTCGCTGTGGCCGCCGTAACTCTATTTAAATTTGTGCTGATGGGGGGTGTGGTGTTCTTCGACAGTAATTGTCTAAGAACATGGATATGTGGTTGCGAGGCGTTTTTGTGTTGGTAAGTTTTCGGCCGGTTAGTGCCAGTTCCCTTCACACATTACTGTGCTTCCAGGTCTGACCTATCGAACCCGTGGTCTGCGGGGGGCCTTATCCCACCAAGTGGGTGAGAAACCTGATCTTGGAGAAGGTTTCCCGCTTAGATGCTTTCAGCGGTTATCCTTTCCGAACGTGGCTATCCAGCGGTGCCCCTGGTGGGACAACTGGTGTACCAGAGGTTCGTCCGTCCCGGTCCTCTCGTACTAGGGACAGGTTTCCTCAAGTTTCTGACGCGCGCGGCGGATAGAGACCGAACTGTCTCACGACGTTCTAAACCCAGCTCGCGTGCCGCTTTAATGGGCGAACAGCCCAACCCTTGGGACCTGCTCCAGCCCCAGGATGCGACGAGCCGACATCGAGGTGCCAAACCATCCCGTCGATATGGACTCTCGGGGAAGATCAGCCTGTTATCCCCGGGGTACCTTTTATCCGTTGAGCGACACCCCTTCCACTCAGAGGTGCCGGATCACTAGTCCCGACTTTCGTCCCTGCTTGACTTGTAGGTCTCGCAGTCAAGCTCCCTTGTGCACTTACACTCGTCACCTGATTGCCGTCCAGGTTGAGGGAACCTTTGGGCGCCTCCGTTACATTTTAGGAGGCAACCGCCCCAGTTAAACTACCCGCCAGGCACTGTCCGTGAACCCGGTTCAGGGTTCGACGTTAGGTGTCCAATACGATCAGAGTGGTATTTCAACAATGACTCCGCCCCAACTGGCGTTGGAGTTTCACAGTCTCCCACCTATCCTACACAAACCGAACCGAACACCAATACCAAGTTGTAGTGAAGGTCCCGGGGTCTTTTCGTCCTGCCGCGCGTAACGAGCATCTTTACTCGTAGTGCAATTTCGCCGAGTCTATGGTTGAGACAGTTGGGAAGTCGTTACGCCATTCGTGCAGGTCGGAACTTACCCGACAAGGAATTTCGCTACCTTAGGATGGTTATAGTTACCACCGCCGTTTACTGGGGCTTAAATTCTCCGCTTCACCCTTACGAATTAACGGGTCCTCTTAACCTTCCAGCACCGGGCAGGCGTCAGTCCGTATACATCGTCTTGCGACTTCGCACGGACCTGTGTTTTTAGTAAACAGTCGCTCCCCACTGGTTTCTGCGACCGAATCCCGCTCCCACCGCAAGGGTGTTCACGGTATTCCGGTCCCCCTTCTCCCGAAGTTACGGGGGCATTTTGCCGAGTTCCTTAACCATAGTTATCTCGTACGCCTTGGTATTCTCTACCGGACCACCTGTGTTGGTTTGGGGTACGGGCCGTGTGTGTGCTCGCTAGAGGCTTTTCTTGGCAGCAGAGGATGACCGAATTCGCCTCAATCGGCTATGCATCACCTCTCAGGATTAATGAGCGACGGATTTGCCTATCGCTCTCCCTACGGGCTTGCCCCAGTATTACCACTGACTGGTACGGCTGCCTTCCTGCGTCACCCCGTCGCTTGACTACTACCAACGAAGGTTCCACGCAGCCCCGGAACTCCACGCCCCCGAAGAGGAATGATCGATCCGGTTTTGGGTGGTTAGTACCGCTGATTCATCACGGGCGCGCACACACGGGTACGGGAATATCAACCCGTTGTCCATCGACTACGCCTGTCGGCCTCGCCTTAGGTCCCGACTCACCCTGGGCGGACTGGCCTGGCCCAGGAACCCTTGGTCTTTCGGCGGGCAAGGTTCTCACTTGCCTTATCGCTACTCATGCCTGCATTCTCACTCCCCCATCCTCCACCACCGGTTACCCGGCAGCTTCGCTGAATGAGGGACGCTCCCCTACCCAACCTTGCGGTTGTCGCGGCTTCGGCGGTGTGCTTGAGCCCCGCTACATTATCGGCGCACAATCACTTGACCAGTGAGCTATTACGCACTCTTTCAAGGGTGGCTGCTTCTAAGCCAACCTCCTGGTTGTCTCTGCGACTGCACATCCTTTTCCACTTAGCACACGCTTTGGGGCCTTAGCCGGCGATCTGGGCTGTTTCCCTCTCGACGCACGGAGCTTATCCCCCGCCGTCTCACTGCCACGCTTCACACCACGGCATTCGGAGTTTGGCTGACGTCAGTAACCTAGTAGGGCCCATCGGCCATCCAGTAGCTCTACCTCCGTGGTGAAACACGCAACGCTGCACCTAAATGCATTTCGGGGAGAACCAGCTATCACGGAGTTTGATTGGCCTTTCACCCCTACCCACAGCTCATCCCCTCAGTCTTCAACCTAAGTGGGTTCGGGCCTCCACGCGGTCTTACCCGCGCTTCACCCTGGCCATGGGTAGATCACTCCGCTTCGGGTCCAGAACATGCCACTACACCCCTTACGGGGATACGCCCTATTCAGACTCGCTTTCGCTGCGGCTACCCCACTCGGGTTAACCTCGCGACATGTCCCTGACTCGCAGGCTCATTCTTCAAAAGGCACGCCATCACCCCACGAGGAGGCTCTGACGGATTGTAGGCGCACGGTTTCAGGTACTCTTTCACTCCCCTCCCGGGGTACTTTTCACCATTCCCTCACGGTACTAATCCGCTATCGGTCATCGAGTAGTATTTAGGCTTACCGGGTGGTCCCGGCAGATTCACAGCAGATTCCACGGGCCCGCTGCTACTCGGGAGTTGATACTAGGCAGGTGCCGGGTTTTCACGTACCGGGCTCTCACCGTCTACGGCAGACCATCCCAGGCCATTTCCGTTAACTGCGACACTTTCTGACTGCCTCTCAGCCAGGTAGAGCTGAGACATATCATTCCCACAACCCCGCACACACAACCCCTACCCGGTTAAACATGCGTGCGGTTTAGCCATTCTCCGCGTTCGCTCGCCACTACTTACGGAATCACAATTGTTTTCTTTTCCTACGGGTACTGAGATGTTTCACTTCCCCGCGTTCCCCCCCGCACCCTATATATTCAGGTGCGGGTAACACGACATCACTCGTGCTGGGTTTCCCCATTCGGAAATCCTCGGATCCACGCTAGGTTGACAGCTCCCCGAGGCATATCGCAGCCTCCCACGTCCTTCATCGGCTGTCGATGCCAAGGCATCCACCATGCGCCCTTAGACACTTATAAACACAAAAACCAAAGAATAAAATTGCACAACAGAACACGCCACCAAAAGGCAGCGCATCCAATTGATGCTCGCAACCACTATCCAATTCTCAAACACCACACCCCACCACCAAGATGGTGGGACAACATCCCGAAACCAACAGAGATGTTGCCTCAGGACCCAATAGTGTGTCTGGCTTGCTTGTTGTTGTGCACCCGGCTTCCGTCCACTACAGACGAGAACCCCTCACGGCTTACACCCCACCAATTGGAGTGTTTCTCGTGGTGCTCCTTAGAAAGGAGGTGATCCAGCCGCACCTTCCGGTACGGCTACCTTGTTACGACTTCGTCCCAATCGCCGATCCCACCTTCGACAGCTCCCTCCCAAAGGGTTAGGCCACTGGCTTCGGGTGTTACCGACTTTCATGACGTGACGGGCGGTGTGTACAAGGCCCGGGAACGTATTCACCGCAGCGTTGCTGATCTGCGATTACTAGCGACTCCGACTTCACGGGGTCGAGTTGCAGACCCCGATCCGAACTGAGACCGGCCTTAAAGGATTCGCTTAACCTCGCGGCATCGCAGCCCTTTGCACCGGCCATTGTAGCATGTGTGAAGCCCTGGACATAAGGGGCATGATGACTTGACGTCATCCCCACCTTCCTCCGAGTTGACCCCGGCAGTCTCTCACGAGTCCCCACCATTACGTGCTGGCAACATGAGACAAGGGTTGCGCTCGTTGCGGGACTTAACCCAACATCTCACGACACGAGCTGACGACAGCCATGCACCACCTGCACACAGGCCACAAGGGAACGCCTATCTCTAGACGCGTCCTGTGCATGTCAAACCCAGGTAAGGTTCTTCGCGTTGCATCGAATTAATCCACATGCTCCGCCGCTTGTGCGGGCCCCCGTCAATTCCTTTGAGTTTTAGCCTTGCGGCCGTACTCCCCAGGCGGGGTACTTAATGCGTTAGCTACGGCACGGATCCCAAGGAAGGAAACCCACACCTAGTACCCACCGTTTACGGCGTGGACTACCAGGGTATCTAATCCTGTTCGCTCCCCACGCTTTCGCTCCTCAGCGTCAGTTACTGCCCAGAGACCCGCCTTCGCCACCGGTGTTCCTCCTGATATCTGCGCATTCCACCGCTACACCAGGAATTCCAGTCTCCCCTGCAGTACTCTAGTCTGCCCGTATCGCCCGCACGCTCACAGTTAAGCCGTGAGATTTCACGAACAACGCGACAAACCACCTACGAGCTCTTTACGCCCAGTAATTCCGGACAACGCTCGCACCCTACGTATTACCGCGGCTGCTGGCACGTAGTTGGCCGGTGCTTCTTCCCCACCTACCGTCAATCCGAGAAAACCCGAACCTTCGTCGATGGTGAAAGAGGTTTACAACCCGAAGGCCGTCATCCCCCACGCGGCGTCGCTGCATCAGGCTTGCGCCCATTGTGCAATATTCCCCACTGCTGCCTCCCGTAGGAGTCTGGGCCGTATCTCAGTCCCAGTGTGGCCGGACACCCTCTCAGGCCGGCTACCCGTCGTCGCCTTGGTAGGCCGTTACCCCACCAACAAGCTGATAGGCCGCGGGCCCATCCCACACCGCAAAAGCTTTCCACCACAGGACATGAATCCCGTGGTCCTATCCGGTATTAGACCCAGTTTCCCAGGCTTATCCCGAAGTGCAGGGCAGATCGCCCACGTGTTACTCACCCGTTCGCCACTCGAGTATCTCCGAAGAGACCTTTCCGTTCGACTTGCATGTGTTAAGCACGCCGCCAGCGTTCGTCCTGAGCCAGGATCAAACTCTCCAAACAAAAACCCCTCGATAACGAGGTGAATTCACAATCAGAGATACCTGACAAGACGCCAATCAACTGGCATCTAAAAAAACGACTACTCTCTCACACGGGGGTGATAAGGTGTAGTCAAAAAACAACAACAAAACATAACACCAAACACACTATTGAGTTCTCAAACAACATTTCTTACTTGCACTCGCCCCTCTTCGGGGCAACCCTGCCAGCTTAATACAGATCCGGCAGAAAAGTCAAACTCGGATTTTCGATCTTCTCAGTGAAGTCCGCGCCTTCGAGCTTGGCCTTGGCTACTGTACCCGCTCAATCTCCGCTCCCAAAATCCCCAGGTACTCGACGAAAAGTGGGTAGCCACGGTCGATGTGGAACACGTCGTGAACCTCGGTATCGCCGTCAGCGACCAAGCCCGCCAACACCAAACCGGCGCCGGCGCGGATGTCGGAACACCAGACTGGAGCGCTCGACAACTGAGGCAGACCACGCACCACGGCATGGTGTCCGTCGGTGCGGGCATCCGCTCCCAGCCTGATCATCTCTTCGACGAATCGGAACCTGGCCTCGAACACGTTCTCGGTGATCATCGACGTGCCGTCGGCGATCGACGCCAGTGCGATCGCCATTGGCTGCAAATCGGTCGGAAACCCCGGAAACGGCAAGGTCGCGACATTGACAGCCTTGGGCCGCTCGTACTGCACGATGCGAAAACTGTCGTCGGTCTGCGTAACGGTGGCACCGGCGTCGTACAACTTGTGCAAAACCAGCTGCAGATGCGATGGATCGATACCCGTCACGGTGATGTCGCCACGGGTCATCGCCGCAGCGATACCCCAGGTAGCGGCGACGATGCGGTCGCCAATCACGTGGTGCTCGGTCGGGTGTAACCGGGGAACGCTGGTAATCGTCATCGTCGGCGAGCCGGCACCCTCGATCTGCGCCCCCATCTGATTGAGCATCGTGCACAGGTCAACCACATCGGGCTCGCGCGCCGCATTGTGGATGGTCGTCACGCCCTCGGCGACCACCGCGGCCATCAAGATGTTCTCGGTAGCCCCGACCGAGGGGAATTCCAGCTGAATCTCCGCGCCGCGCAGGGTGTCTGCCTGGGCCACCACACACCCATGCTCGATATTGCACTGCGCGCCCAGTTGACGCAGGCCAGCCTGGTGCATGTCCAACGGCCGGGACCCGATCGCATCTCCGCCCGGCAGCGCAACCTTGGCCCGTTTACATCGTCCAACCAGGGGTCCGAGCACACATACGGAAGCCCGAAACTGCCGCACCGCCGCGAAGTCTGCGTCGTATTTCGGCTCGTCGGGCGAGGTAATGCGGGCCACATCTCCGTCGAGTTCGACGGTGGCGCCGAGCCCGCGCAACACCTCTGCCATCAGCGGCACATCGAGGATGTCGGGGCAGTTGGTGATTGTGCTGGTTCCCTCGGCCAGCAGCGTCGCTGCCATGAGCTTGAGCACACTGTTTTTAGCGCCCCCAACAGCGACTTCGCCTGACAACCGGTTCCCACCGGTGACCACGAATCGCTCCGCCACCCGCGTCAGTCTAGTGAAGCGCTATCAGCTTGTCAGTCAACCAGGTAAGTCATCCGGGTACCGTTTGATCATGGCGATCCATCTGACCCGTATCTACACCCGGACCGGCGACGACGGAACGACAGGATTGAGTGACTTCTCCAGGGTTTCCAAGAACGATCCGCGCCTGGTGGCCTACGCAGACTGTGACGAAGCCAACTCCACGATCGGCGTCGCAGTCGCGATGGGCAGCCCCGATCCACAACTCGCCGACGTGTTGCGGCAGCTCCAAAACGACTTGTTCGACGCCGGCGCGGACCTGTCTACACCGCTGAAACGCTCCCAAGACCAGCCAGAGCACGCTGCGCTGCGCATCACCGAGGCCTACATCGAACGGCTCGAGGGCTGGTGTGACAAATATAACGAGACCCTGCCCGCCTTGAATTCCTTTGTGCTGCCGGGTGGTTCGCCTTTGTCCGCACTGCTGCACGTCGCCCGGACAGTCGCACGGCGGGCCGAGAGGTCAGCCTGGGCCGCTGTCGAAGCGGACCCCGAAGGCGTCAGTGCGCTGCCCGCGAAATATCTGAACCGGCTCTCGGATCTGCTGTTTATTCTGGCGCGAGCCGCCAACCCGGACGGCGACGTGCTGTGGCGACCGGGCGGCAACAGGCCCAGCGCCGGATAGATCAGAAGCTAAGCGCTCCAACAGGAACTGCCGACCGGTGCGTCGAGCAGCCACTGTTCGGGCCGCTACTCACCGCGCGAACGAGAGCCGTCAGCGGCTCCGCTTTTGGGCACGAGGCGAAGGACGAGACTCGAGCCAAGACAGAAATGCGGTCAACGCACCCTGATCGAGCGCGAGTTCGGAGCCGGGTCTGCGGTCCTGGGTGCTGTCGCGCAGTTCGAGAACCACGATCTTGTCGGTCATGATGTCGTACTCGTCGCCGCGGGGTCCCCGCCGAGCGATGATCTCGACACCTCGTCGGCTGAGCCGCCGATCCGGCCATAAGCGCAAACTCGACAAGCGGTAGAACCGCGCCTCGCCGCCGCGGTAGCGGATGACGCCGTGACGCCACCCGTGTCCTCCGATAGCCGGGATATCACGCATTATCCCGGCGGTGCCGCCCTGGCGCAGCTTCCATAACCGGTAGCTCAGGGCAAGCACCGCCATACCCAACAGGACAACCAGCACGACCATGCCAACCATGGGCGCGCTCACCAGGCTGTTAGTCGATCGCGCCGACGGCGCGCAATCTAGCGCGACCCCTGGCGGCGGTACGGGGATCGTCGGATTCGGAGTCCTGCCTGGCCACAGCCTCATCGATCTCGGACTCGAACTCCGCGGATTCAGCCAGAATGATGACCCCGGCGTCGGTCACCGACATGAAGCCACCGTCCACTGCGATCCGCAGATCCTTGTCGCCATCGCGTTCAACGCGCACCATCGCGTCGTCGACCAACTGGGCCACCAACGGGATATGGTTCGGCAGAATTCCGATCTCACCGACGGTAGTGCGGGTGAAAAGAAACGTTCCCGCGCCCGACCAGATCTTCCGATCAACAGCAACGATCTCGACGTTCAATTCGGCCATGTCACACCACCTTTCGACTTAGCAGGAGACCAGCCACTACAGTTTGGCGCCGAGGCTCTCGACCTTCTTAGCCAAGTCGTCGAGCCCACCGATGAGGAAGAACGCCTGCTCGGGCACGTGGTCGAACTCGCCCTTGCACAACCGGTCAAACGCTTCGATGGTCTCCTTGACCGGCACCGTCGAACCCGGCCGACCAGTGAACTGCTCGGCCGCCATCATGTTCTGGGACAGGAACCGCTCGATCCGGCGGGCCCGGTTGACCAGCTGCTTGTCCTCTTCGGACAGCTCGTCGATACCCAGAATCGCGATGATGTCCTGAAGGTCCTTGTAGCGCTGCAGGATTCGGATGACTTCCTGCGCCACCCGATAGTGCTCGTCACCAACCACACCGGGGTCCAGGATGGTCGAGCTGGATGCCAGCGGGTCCACCGCGGGGAAGATGCCCTTGGAGAACACCGCACGCGAGAGCTCGGTGGTGGCGTCCAGGTGCGCGAACGTGGTGGCCGGCGCCGGGTCGGTGTAGTCGTCAGCGGGCACATAGACGGCCTGCATCGACGTAATCGAGCGTCCCCGCGTCGAAGTGATTCGCTCCTGCAGCTCGCCCATCTCGTCAGCCAGCGTGGGCTGGTACCCCACGGCTGACGGCATGCGGCCTAGCAGTGTGGACACCTCCGAGCCGGCCTGGGTGAACCGGAAGATGTTGTCGATGAACAGCAGCACGTCCTGGCCGGCCTCATCGCGGAACCACTCCGCCATGGTCAGCGCGGACAGCGCAACCCGCATACGGGTGCCGGGCGGCTCGTCCATCTGGCCGAACACCAGCGCGGTGTCCTTGAGCACGTTGGCTTCCTGGAGCTCGACCCACAGGTCGTTGCCCTCACGGGTGCGCTCCCCCACGCCGGCGAACACCGAAGTACCACCGAAGTTGCGGGCGATACGGTTGATCATCTCCTGGATCAGCACCGTCTTGCCCACGCCGGCACCACCGAACAGCGCGATCTTGCCACCACGCACATACGGAGTCAGCAGGTCGACGACCTTCAGGCCGGTCTCCAGCATCTCGGTGCGGGGCTCGAGGTCCTCGAAGGCCGGCGGCTTGCGGTGAATCGACCAGTGCTCGAAGTCTTCTCCGTAGCCGGGTTCGTCCAAGCAGTCCCCGAGCGCGTTGAAAACGTGCCCCTTGACGCTTTCACCAACCGGAACCGAGATCGGCCGCCCCGTGTCAGTGACCTCCGTACCACGGACCAGGCCGTCGGTGGGCTGCAACGAAATCGTGCGCACCAAGCTGTCGCCGAGGTGCTGCGCCACCTCCAACGTGAGGGTCTTCGCGAGCGACCCGAAGTCGATCTTTGCGTGCAGAGCGTTGAACAACTCGGGAACGGACCCGCGGGGGAACTCGACGTCGACGACGGGCCCGGTGACCCGCACCACGCGGCCGCTGGTCTCTGAACTTGCAGACTTGTCAGTCTTTTCGGCTGTAACAGTCATATCTTTCTTCGCTTCCTCGTGGGCCTGTCTAGCGAGCGTCCGCCAGCGCGTTTGCGCCACCGACGATTTCGCTAATCTCCTGGGTGATCTGGGCCTGGCGCTCCCGGTTTGCCATCAGTGTCAGCGCCTTGATCAGGTCGTCGGCGTTATCGGTCGCCGACTTCATCGCCCGCTGACGCGACGCTAGCTCCGACGCCGCGGATTCGAGCATTGCCGCATACACGCGGGTAGTCAGATACCTCGGCAAAAGAGACTCGAACAGCGTGGTCGCATCCGGTTCAAATGAGTACAGCGTCCGCGGGCCGGTTTCCTCGACATATTCCACGACTATGGGCGCCATCCGGCGGGCCTCCGTCGACTGCGACAACATCGATTTGAACTCGGTAAACACAATGTGCAGTTCGTCGACGCTCTGCTCGTTGTTGGTCTGCAGGTCCTCGCCTTCGCCAGCACCCAGCATGAACGCATCTACCAGGGTGGAAGCGATCTCCGCGGCGTTCTCGTACTTGGGCTGCTCGGAGAAACCCGTCCACGATTGGGCGATGTCCCAATTGCGGAAGGTGTAGTACGCCAACGCCTTGCGGCCCACAACATAGAGAACCGGTTGCTTGCCCTCGTCACGCAGCAGCGAGAAGAGCTCCTCGGACCGCCGGAAGACATTGGCGTTGTACGCACCGCAAAGACCGCGGTCAGACGACACCACCAAGACCCCCGCCCGCTTCGGCTGGGGATGCTCGACCAGCCACGGATGGTCCAGAGCGGCGTCGGCGGCCAAAGTGGTGAGCATCTGTGTGATCTGGTCGGCGTAAGGCCGGGCGGACTCGAGTCGAGCCTCCGCCCTGGCGATGCGCGACGTCGCGATCAGCTCCTGAGCCTTGGTGATCTTCTTGATCGATCCGGCCGAGCGGATCCGTCCACGCAGTTCGCGATGTGTGGCAGCCATCTCATATACCTACGTGTGCTATTTCTTCTTCTGCGGCGCGGGCTTCTTGACCTTCACCGATTCTTTGCCCAGATCTTCCTCATCCATGGCCTCGACATGCTCGTCGAGGACCACCGATTCACCAGTGGACGACGCGAAGCCCTTCTTGAAGTGGTTGATCACCTTGGTCAGGGCTTCCTCGGTCTCCTCAGTGAGCTTCTGTGTGTCGCGAATGGTGCTCAGCAGGTTCTCTTCGGAGGCCCGAATGTGATCCAGCAGTTCGGTTTCGAAGCGCCGGACGTCCTCGACGGGCACCGAGTCCAGGTGACCGCCGGTACCCAGGAAGATGGAGATGACCTGCTCTTCGACCGGCATCGGCTGGTACTGCGGCTGCTTGAGCAGCTCCACCAGCCGGGCGCCGCGGTCCAGCTGCGCCTTCGACGTGGCGTCCAGGTCGGAAGCGAAAGCGGCGAAGGCTTCCAGCTCACGGTACTGCGACAGATCCAGACGGAGGCTTCCCGCCACCTCTTTCATTGCCTTGATCTGGGCCGCACCACCGACGCGGGACACCGAGACACCGACGTTGATGGCCGGGCGAACGCCCTGGTTGAACAGGTCGGTCTCGAGGAAGCACTGGCCGTCGGTGATCGAAATGACGTTGGTGGGGATGTAGGCCGAAATGTCGTTGGCCTTGGTCTCGATGATCGGAAGACCGGTCAACGAGCCGCCACCGAGTTCGTCGGACAGCTTCGCGCAGCGCTCCAGGAGCCGCGAGTGCAGATAGAACACGTCGCCCGGATATGCCTCACGGCCAGGCGGACGGCGCAGCAGCAGCGAGATCGCCCGGTATGCCTCAGCCTGCTTGGTCAGGTCGTCGAAGACGATCAGGACGTGCTTACCGTCGTACATCCAGTGCTGAGCGACAGCCGAACCAGTGTATGGGGCAAGCCATTTGAAGCCGGCGGAGTCGGACGCGGGCGCCGCGACGATGGTCGTGTAGTCCATCGCGCCGCCCTCTTCCAGGGCGCGCCGCACCGAAGCGATCGTGGTGCCCTTCTGCCCGACGGCCACGTATACGCAGCGCACCTGCTTCTTGGGATCACCGGTCTCCCAGTTCTGGCGCTGGTTGAGGATGGTGTCGACGCAGACCGCGGTCTTGCCGGTCTTGCGGTCGCCGATGATCAGCTGGCGCTGACCGCGGCCGATCGGGGTCATGGCGTCGATCGCCTTGATACCGGTCTGCAGCGGCTCCTTGACGCTTTGACGCTGGACCACCGACGGCGCCTGCAGCTCGAGGGCGCGCCGCGTCTCGGCCTCGATGTCTCCGCGGCCATCGATCGGCTGACCGAGCGGGTTGATCACCCGGCCCAAGAACGCGTCGCCGACGGGAACCGACAAGACTTCGCCGGTGCGCTTGACCTGCTGGCCTTCTTCGATGTTTTCGAAGTTACCCAGGATCACCGCGCCAACACTGTGTTCGTCGAGGTTGAGGGCCACGCCGAGCACACCGCCGGGGAACTCGAGCAGCTCCTGAGTCATCACGGACGGTAAACCTTCGACGTGCGCGATACCGTCCCCGACGTCGACAACGGTGCCGACTTCCTCCCGGGAGGTATCCGAGGTGAAGGAGCCTACGTACTCTTCGATCGCGCTCTGAATGTCATTAGCGGAGATTGTCAACTCGGCCATGGCTGCTGTCTTCCTACTTTTGGGTTGTGCTGGCTAGTTCGTGTTCAATCGGGCTTCGTCATCAATCAGGCAACTGAGCCTCGGCAGCGGTCAAACGCGACGAGAGCGTTCCGTCGATCACTTCGTCACCCACGGCAATCGACAGACCCCCCAACAAGGTGGGATCCGTTTGAAGCTGCACGGTCACGGGGTGACCGTAGATGCGACTCAGCACCTCAGTAACGCGGGTGCGCTGTGCATCGCTGAGCTCGGCGGCCGCGCTGACTTGTGCGACAACCTCCCCGCGGCGGGCCACGGCCACCTCGGCCAGCAGCAGCGCCGCGTCCTCGGCCGGCTGACCTCGCAGGAGTTCGACCGTCTGAGACAGCAATGCGACGGCAATCGGATTGACGCTACCCGCGCTGTCGAGGACTTTGCGCAGCAATCCAACTCGGCCCTCGGCCGGAACCACATAGTCGCCGAGCAGGATGGAAAGGCGCGGTTGCGCGTCCAAGATGCGGGAGAACCGGAACAGCTGGTCCTCAACCTCGTCGACCTGTCCGTCACGCTGGGCGACTTCCAGTAGGGCCTGCCGAGACACGTGCTCGATCGCGTCGATCAAATCCGAGCTTGCCGACCACCGCTCCGTGACGGCGGCTCGCAGGATATCCAGCGCGGGATTGCCGACCTGGCCGGATATCAGCCGCTCCAACAGCCGAATCCTGGGTGCTGCGTCTTCGGCGGGCACCGTGAGGTAGCGGGTGACGATGACTTCGCGTTGGAGCAGTTGGGCTACCGACACGAGGTCGCTGGCGAGAGCCGAAAGCGCCGCATTGTCCAGGCCCTTGGCCAAACCGGCGAACTTGTCGACCAAGCTGCCCAGCGCCCGCCGGCTGGCCGACCGCATCTTGGCCGCCACCGGACGCTCGACTTCCGCCGCTGCCGGCGCCATCGCGTCGAGCTCGTCGAGGAAGCGGTCGACCGTGGCCGCCTGCTGCCCTGGGTCGGAAACGTGGTTGCGCACCAATTCGCTTGCCTGGCGGACTGATTCGTGGCCCAGCTCCAATCGCAGCTGACGGGTCAGCTGAGTCCGGAGCAGCTCGACCTGACGAGACCCTTGGACCTTGATCCGTTCGGCTTCGACACCCGCCTGGGTCTGCATCTGCGCCGTGATGCGCTTGGCATCTTCCTTGGCCTCTGCGACGACCTGCTCCGCCTCCGCCTTGGCGGCCTCCACCGCCTTACTGTGCGCGGTGGTCGACTCCGTGAGCCGCACGGCGGCGGTAGCCGCGTCTGCCAATTGCTCGCGAACCGTGTCCTGGCGCGCTGCCATCATGCGCCGCACCGGCGGCACCACGTAACGCCACACCAGAAAAACGATGGCCGCGAAACCAACCAGCTGTCCGATGAATGTCGACATGGTTTGCTACCCCGCCGCGGCTGGGGTAGTCACGTCGACACCGACGATCCGGTTGGCCAGCGTCGCCGACATCGCTCCCACGTTGGCACGCAAATCCAGTTCCACAGCGTCCCTCTCGCGCTTCAGTTGCTCGTTGGCCTGCTGCAATGTCGATGCCACTTCCTGTTCAGCGTGGGCACGCGCATCCTCGACGACCTTACGACCCTCGGCCCGGGCGTTGTCGCGATAGGACGACGCCTGTACCCGGGCCTCGGCCATGGCTTTCTCGTAGTCGGCCTGGGCGGCCGCGAACTGCTCGGCCGATTTCTTGTTGTCGGCCAGCGTCTTGGCAACCATCGCGTCGCGTTCACGCAACACCTTCAGGATCGGCGGTACGACAAATGTGCCGATGACCGCAAGCACCACCAAGAAGATGGCCAGCACGAAGAAAAACGTCCCGTTGGGAACGAGGAAGTTGTTTGTACCGCCTTCCTCTGCTGCCTGGCCCGCAGCCAGGAAAATAGAGTTCACGTCATCCATTACTACCCATCACAACCATTTCAACGGTTACAGCTGCCGAATTACTTAACGGGCGTGGCGAAGACGAACAGCGCCATAAACGCCAGGTTGATAAAGTAGGCGGCCTCAACCAGACCGACGGTGATGAAGAACGGCGTGA
Organism: Mycobacterium ulcerans subsp. shinshuense; assembly: GCF_002355775.1. Classification (NCBI taxonomy): domain Bacteria; kingdom Bacillati; phylum Actinomycetota; class Actinomycetes; order Mycobacteriales; family Mycobacteriaceae; genus Mycobacterium; species Mycobacterium ulcerans. The sequence continues at coordinate 4,334,922 of NZ_AP017624.1, forward strand.
ACAGCCGTCCCTGCGCCTCAGGTTGGCGGGCAACGCCGGAGATCAGAGCGTTACCGGCGATACCGTCACCGATACCGGCGCCGATCGCGCCGCCAGCCATGATCAGTCCACCGCCGATGAGGGCGCCGGCAGCGATAGTGGGGTCCATTACTTTATCCTCCTTGATAACTCTGGTAGCGGTTTACCAGGTCCCAGTACTGGTATTGGGTCGGGATTTTCTAGGCAGTTTCTCGCAGTTTTAGTGGTGGTCCTCTTCTAGCTCCATCGCTTGGCTGAAGTACAAGATCGTCAGCAGCGCGAAAATGAAGGCCTGAATCGCGCCGACGAACAAGTCGAAGGACTTCCAGATCGCATTCGGCGCCCACATGATGTAGGGCGGGAAGAGCGCGATGAGCGCGACCAAAATGCCGCCGGCAAAGATATTGCCGAAAAGGCGCAGCGACAGCGAGATCGGCTTGGCGATTTCTTCGACGAGGTTGATCGGCGCCAGGATTGCCACGTGCCCCTTGAGCAGCTTGATGGGGTGGCCGACAATGCCGCGACGCCAGATACCGGCCGCGTGGTAGCAGACGAAGACGAACAGCGCCAGCGCCAGCACGTAGTTGATGTCTGCGGCGGCGGGCTTGAGCAACTCGGTGGTCTGCCCGTGTTCGTCGGTGTACTGCACCGGGAGGACCGACAGCCAGTTCGAGATCAAGATGAAGACGAAGATGGTCACCGCGAGCGGCAGCACGAAGGGCGCGATCCGCATCCCGATTGCGCTTTCTACCTGGCCGCGCATCTGGATGGTGATCGCTTCGAAGAACAGCTGCACCCCACCGGGCACCGCGGTCGAGGTGACCTTCGAGCGCAGGTAGAACGCCAACGCGAGCACGATGAGCGCGGCGATCGCCGTCGACAGCACCGTGTCGGTGTTGACGGTCATGCCCAGCCAGGTCGCGGTGTGGTGCTCGCCGACCTCAATCTGGGCGGCCAGGATCGACTCAGTCATCGCTGGCGGTACTCCCTTCCGATCCCTTGAAAACGCCACTATCCGAGCCGACGGGCTGGTTCTGCGCATCGTCGGCCGCAAAGTCCCCGGTACGCAGCTTCTTCCAGACCGGCAGTGCCGTGGATGCCACCAGCAGCAGCTGGAAGAGCGCCAACCCGAACACCACGCCAAGTCCGGCCGGCCGGAAAATATACGCGATGATCAGCGCCATGATGGTAATGACCGCGACTCGAGAGGCCGAGTTGAGGGCCATCGACCTTTTCAGCGGGTGGTCCCGGCCGGTGATCGACTCCACCGAACGCCGGACCAACAGGGCGTTGAGCAAACCGAGCAGCAGCCCGATGCCAAGAAACACTCCGACCATCAGGTGACCGAAGAGTCCGGCGACCACAGTGGCAACCGCGGTGAGTCCAAGGCTGATCACCAATAGACGAACCGGACGGAAAGCAACAGAGGGAAACACCAACGGCGCGTCCTGCGCTGGTGTTGTCACTGCAGCACCTCAATCCCCGGTTAGTGGAGCGGAAACCGCCCGGTCGACTGATCGGTGGCCCGCCGAGCGTATCGCAACGGTTGGGCTGGTTTCACCCAAGGGGTAGCTCCCTGTGTCGGTCGTTAACTGGCGCGGTCGGATAGGCATCCGCCGGGCCGGGGGGCCGGCAACCCACGAGGTTTATTTCGGGGCTCTACCAGGACCGTACCACAAGGTAGATGCCACTACTACCGCCTGTCGTAGACGTGCCCTAGTCCGGGTCGTAGTAGTCGTCGCGACGACGCAGCAACGGGATCGCTGTCACAACCCCGGCGACGACCAGTGCGCCGAGCATCACCGCCGCGGTGTGGCGAGGGTCCACGAAGATCGTGCTGGCCGCCCCGAAGGCGACGATGCCCACCCATAGGTAGATGAGCAGCACGACCCGGCGATGCGAATGGCCGATCTGCAGCAAGCGGTGGTGAAGATGCATCTTGTCGGGGCTGAATGCGCTTCGTCCGGCGCGGGTGCGGCGCACGATTGCCAGTAACAGGTCCAGCATCGGCACGAACATCACCGCCACTACCAGCAAGAACGGCGATAGCAGGGCAAACACGTCCCGGGCCCCATAGGCGTTCTGGGAGATGGGCCCCGCGGCGGTGGTGGAGGCCGCGGCCAGCATCAACCCGACCAGCATCGAACCGGAATCGCCCATGAAGATCTTGGCTCGGTGGAAATTGTGCGGCAAGAACCCGAGACAGGCCCCTGCGAGCACCACCGAGATCACCGCCGGCGGATAGAACAGGACGTCGCCGCCATGGTCACGAAGCAACCCCACCGAGAAGGTGCAGATCGCCAAGGCCGTGATGAGGCCCAGCCCAGCCGCCAGCCCATCGAGTCCGTCGACGAAGTTCATGGCGTTGACGATGGACACGGTCAACGCGAGGGTGAGCAAAATGGACGAGGCTTGGTCCAAGACGATGGTCCCGACACCACCCAGCGGGATGTAGAGCACGCTCCAGGCGACGCCCATGGTGACCAGCACGCTAGCTGCGGTGATCTGACCGGCAAACTTCGTCAGGGCATCCAGACCCCACCTGTCATCGATCAGACCGATACCCATGATCACCGCACCCGCGACGAGCACCGCGGGCATGCCGGTCGAATAGACGAACCCGCGGGTGAGGGCGGGAAGTTGGGAGGCGAGAAAGACCGCGGCGAGCACCCCGAGGAACATCGCCAGCCCACCCATGCGAGGGGTGGGTGTCACGTGGACGTCGCGTTCGCGCGGGTAAGCGACCGCGCCCAGGCGAGTCGCCAAGACGCGAACCGGCCCGGTCGCGAAATACGTGATGATCGCTGCGGTTAACCCGACGAGCGCAAGCTCACGCAGCGGGACACCGGCGCTGCGAACCGAAAGGGCGAGCAAGCCGTCGGCAACGCTGGACACCACGAGACCCTACTTCACCAACCTGAGAACCCGAATAGCCGCGCCCGGCCGCAGCGCCCAGCGGCAGCCACCACGACGGTGCTATGCGGTCAGCGTTGTCGCGTCCACTCCGAGCACGTCAGCGATCCGCTCGGCGCTGACCGGTCCCGGACGCAGGATGCGCGGGGCCCCGGTGAGGTCGACGATCGTCGAGGCGGCCTGCTGCGCCGCGGGACCACCATCCAGGTAGACGTCGACCAGATCGCCGAACTGATTACGTGCATCCGCGACGTCGACCGCCGGCGGCTGCCCCGAGACGTTGGCGCTGGAAACCGCCATGGGGCCCACCTGGCGCAACAACTCGATGGCCACCGGGTGCAACGGCATGCGCAGCATCACGGTGCCGTGCGCGTTGCCGAGGTCCCACTGCAGGGACGGCGCTTGCGCCACAACCAGGCTCAAGGCGCCCGGCCAGAATGCACGGATCAGTTCACGCGCTCCAGCGGGCATCGAGAAAACCAGCCCCTCGATGGTGTGCCAGGAGCCCACCAGCACGCCCACCGGCATATCGCGCCCGCGCCCCTTGGCCGACAGCAGCGCGTTCACCGCGGCACTGTCGAATGCGTCGGCACCGATCCCATAGACGGTGTCCGTCGGCATGACGACCAGCCGACCGGCTTTGAGCGCCCCTGCCGCAGAAGCGATCCCGTTGGAACGCTGGTCGGGGTCGGCGCAGTCGAACACCTCACTCATGGGCGCTGGCCCTCCTTCGCATTCGCTTCGCCCCGCATCCTCACCGCAGCCGTCACCGAACCAGCCTCTTGACGGCGGTCACGAACCTTGGCCGCCCGGCCAGATCTTGCCGAGCCACGATGTCCTCGAAAACGCCTGCGCTTTCGATACATTTAACGGTCTGCCGCGCGGTGGTGTCGTCGTGTTCGACGGCGAACCGCCCACCGGGACGCAACCAACGGCCGGCCAGCCGTACGACGTGGGGTATCACCGCCATCCCGTTCGGCCCTCCAAACAGCGCACGATGCGGATCATGCTGTGCTACTTCAGGTTCCAGAACAGCGCCGTCGGGAATGTATGGCGGGTTGGTCACCACGAGGTCGACCTGTCCATCGAGTTCGGGCATCAGCCCCGGGGTGGTGACATCGGCTCGCACCAGTTCCACCTTGGTGCCCACGGAATTGCGGTGTGCATACTCGAGCGCAGCGGCCGAATCGTCGACGCCAAGAATCCGCGCCGTGGGCCAACGGTTGGCCAACGCGACTGCCAACGCGCCGGATCCGGTACACAGGTCAACAATGACGGGGTCTTCGGAAAGCTGTTGTGCACCAGCCCATTCCAACACTGCCTCGGTCTCTGGGCGCGGCACGAAGACACCCGGACCGACCTGCAAGTCCACCGACCCAAACTGCACCGTGCCGATGAGATGCTGCAACGGCACCCTGCGTGATCGGGCGGTCACCATGTCTTGGTACTGACCGAGAGCATCGGAATCAAGCGGATCGTCAGGCAGGTACAGCAGACCGCGGTCGGTGCCGGTCAGGTGAGCGGCCAACCATTCGGCATCACCACGTGCAGAGTCGATCCCGGCTTCGGCAAGAAGCGCCGCAGCGGAGTCGATCGCGTGGCGCAGCGAGGTCATGACTGCTGCAGCCGGGCCTGTTTGTCAGCGGCAGCCAGTGCGTCGAATAGAGCGTCCAGATCGCCATCGAGGACCTGGTCGAGGTTGTGGGACTTGTAGCCGATTCGGTGATCGGTGATCCGGTTCTCGGGGAAGTTGTAGGTGCGGATGCGTTCGCTACGGTCCACGGTTCGTATCTGGCTGGCCCGATCCGCCGAGGCGTCAGCCATCGCCCGCTCTTCGGCGATCGCCTGCAGACGAGCCCCGAGCACCTGCATGGCACGGATCTTGTTCTGCAGCTGTGAGCGTTCGTTTTGGCAGGTGACCACGATCCCGGTGGGCAGGTGGGTAATCCGCACCGCGGAGTCGGTGGTGTTGACCCCCTGGCCGCCCTTGCCCGACGAACGGTAGACGTCGATGCGCAGGTCCGACTCGTCGATCTGCACCTCGCCGACTTCCTCGGGCTCGGGGTAGACAAGTACGCCGGCCGCCGAGGTATGCACGCGACCTTGAGATTCGGTTACCGGGACCCGCTGCACCCGGTGCACCCCGCCCTCGAACTTCATCCGCGACCACACGCCGTCGGCCGTGTCGCCCTTGCTGGCGATGGCCAGCGTCGCGTCCTTGTAGCCGCCCAGATCCGAGGTGGTCTCCCCGAGCACCGTCACGGTCCAGCCGTGCCGTTCGGCATAGCGGATATACATTCTGGCCAGGTCGGCAGCGAATAGCGCCGATTCTTCGCCACCCTCGCCAGACTTGACTTCGAGCACGATGTCGTCGGCGTCATGCGGGTCCCGCGGCGCCAACATGTCGGTGAGCTGCGAGTCCAGTTCGGCGACCCGGGCCTCCAGTTCGGCGGCTTCGGCGGCAAACGACTCGTCGGTGGCCGCCAATTCGTGCGCGGTCTCCAGATCTTCGCGCGCGGCTACCAGCTTGCGGTAGGTGGCCACGATCGGCGCCAAGCGGGCAAACCGACGTCCGGCTTTGCGCGCCTCGTCGGGCCTGCTGCGCAGTTCTGGTTCCGCCAACGCGCGCTCAAGGTCTGCGTGTTCGGCGAGCAGGACGTCAATCGTCTGCACCGGCGCTGCCATCTCACACCTCCTGCCAGCTCTTACCGCAAACACGAACCGACGCCCGGCCTGTGCTGCTCATGCACAGTTCGGGCGTCGGTAATCCAGCTACTTGTCGGCCGCCGCCTGGTCCTTGTCGGCTCCGGCCTTGCGCTTGCCGTAGCGACGCTCGAAGCGGGCAACCCGACCACCGCTGTCGAGGATCTTCTGCTTGCCGGTGTAGAACGGATGGCACTGCGAGCAAACCTCGGCCACGATACGGCCGCCCTGCTTGGTGCTCCGCGTCTGGAACGTGTTTCCGCACCCGCAGACCACGGTGGTCTCCTCGTAGGTGGGATGAATGTCAGATTTCATGCTGTCCTCTTCGATCGTCGGCCGCTCGTGGCCTCCGGTGCTCCCCGATGTTCAAGCGGCGGTCAGGCTTAACTCAAGAACCTGAGGCGGTTCTGGGTGGTCGAGCCTCGATTATGCCAGGTCAACCACCATCACCCCAAACACCGAGATTTGCGCGGGCATTCCCTGGCACCCGCAGCCGGTGTATTGCTCTAGTCGTTGTCCATATTCCCTGGTGTGGTCTTGGAGACCTGCACGAGGAACTCGTAGTTGTTCTTGGTCTTACGCAGCTGCGACATCAGCAGGTCGATGGCCTGGTGGGAATCCAGGCCGGACAGCACGCGACGCAGCTTGTGGACGATGGCGAACTCATCAGGTGAGAGCAGCAGCTCATCTTTACGGGTACCCGACGGGTTCACGTCGACCGCGGGGAAAACGCGCCGCTCGGCGATCTTGCGGTCCAGCTTGAGCTCGGCGTTACCGGTGCCCTTGAACTCTTCGAAGATGACGGTGTCACCGGTGGAGCCGGTCTCGACCATCGCGGTCGCGATGATGGTCAGCGAGCCGCCCTCTTCGATGTTGCGTGCCGCACCCAGGAATCGCTTGGGCGGGTACAGCGCGGTGGAGTCGACACCGCCGGAGAGAATCCGGCCCGATGCCGGCGACGCGTTGTTGTAGGCACGTCCCAACCGGGTGATGGAGTCCAGCAGCACCACGACGTCTTTGCCCTGCTCCACGAGGCGCTTGGCTCGCTCGATGGCCAGCTCCGCGACCGATGTGTGGTCGGATGGCGGACGGTCGAACGTTGAGGCGATGACCTCACCCTTGACCGAACGCGTCATGTCGGTGACCTCCTCGGGCCGCTCGTCGACGAGCACGACCATGAGGTGGCATTCCGGATTGTTCTTGGTAATGGCGTTGGCGATGTCCTGCAGGATCGTCGTCTTACCGGCCTTGGGGGGCGAGACGATCAGCGCGCGCTGGCCCTTGCCAATCGGCATGATCAGATCGATGACCCGCGTGGTCAGCCGCTCTGTGGTGGTTTCCAAGCGAAGACGCTGGTTGGGATAGAGCGGCGTCAGTTTGCCGAATTCGGGCCGCTTCTTGGCGTCCTCGACCGATCCCCCATTGACGCTGTCCAAACGCACCAGCGGGTTGAATTTTTGTCGTTGGTTAGGCTGCTCGCCTTCACGCGGAACCCGAACGGCGCCGGTGACCGCGTCGCCGCGGCGCAGGCCGTTCTTGCGCACCATGTTCATCGACACGTAGACGTCGTGCGGGCCGGCAAGGTAGCCGGAGGTACGGACAAAGGCGTAGTTGTCGAGCACGTCAAGAATGCCGGCGACCGGCTGGACGACGTCATCCTCACGCAACTCGGCGTCGGAACCGTCACCCGAGCGCTCCCCACGACGCCGGCGGTCGCGGAATCGGCGTCCTCGCCGGCCCTGCCGCCCTTCGCCATCGTCTTCGCCGCGCGATTGCTGGCCACCCGAGCCCTGCTGGCCGGCGCCTTGGTCACCGCCCGACTCCGCTGCTCCCCCGTCAATCTTGGCGTCTTCTTGAGCCTTTTCCGGCGCCTTCTGATTGTTGTCGGCATCGCCGCCGGCGGCCCGCTTCCCGCGTTTATCTGGGCTTTCGCCAGCCGAGTCGGCGCCGTCACGTGACGACGTTTCCGAGTCACGCGAGGATCTGCGCCGCTCGCGGCGCACCGTGTCGCCGGATGAGGCGTTTTGCTCCTGTTGAGGAGCGTCTTTGGTGGCCTCGTTGACCGCTGGGGCCTCGGTACTCGCCGAGGACTTCTGTTCGCCGGAATCTGGGGTCGGCTCGGCGGCCGCGGGCGTGCCGTTGGCGCGGTCCCGAAATTCTTGGATCGCGGCGATCAGCTCGTTCTTACGCATGCCCGACGTCCCCTTGACACCAACTTGGTTGGCCAGCGCGCGCAGTTCGGGCAGCACCATGGTGGCCAGCGCGCCGGTCGGCGCAGCAGTATTGAGGTCGGAACTGTCTTTTGTCACGGAATCCGACTTCTTATCAGCGTCGGTGCTTTCGCCAGCCGTGATGAGGTCCGTATCAGTCACGGAATTCCTTTCTTTCCCTCGCTTGATTACGTCATACGAGGGTTCGTTGCATTCAGCCAAATTGCCGAGTGCGCCCAATCATCGACTCCCCAACGGTGGTCGCCAGGATCTGCGGCGAATACGGCGAACCTCGTCCCCGAGAAGAATTGGTGGTGTCCTAGCTGCAAGGCAGTATGTGTGCAGAAGCAGATGCTGCGATTGCTGGACGGCTCCGAGGATAGCCCGCTTCCTGGCCGGAAGCAAGCAAACCCCCCGCAGGTTGTCAATCAGTCGCTGAATGCCACTCCGGGCTTCCACCGGACCCTGTCACCCGCGGTCATCGCGGTAATTGTGAATCCATTTGCGGCGCCGTACTCGACCGCTTCCGGCGGCAAGTCCGGGTTGGTGGTCAACGCAATCAGCGCCGGTCCAGCCCCAGAAAGAGTCGCTGCCACTTTATGACGCCGCAACAGCTGCAAATATTCCGCCGAGGCCGGCATTGCCGAGGCACGCTGGGGCTGATGGAGGACGTCTTCGGTGGCCGCCATCAACAAATCGGGCCGTTGGGTGAGGGCAACCACAAGCAATGCGGCGCGGCTGATGTTGAATCGCGCATCGTCATGGCTGACCAAGTCAGGCAGCAGCACCCGAGTCTCCGCGGTCGAGGAGCGCACCTCGGGAATCGCCGAGAACAAGTGAATATCGGGGTGAAGATCTAGCTGCACGGCCGAGTAGTCGGCACGGTCACCGCAACGCTCAATCCAAGAAACCACCGCACCGCCGAGCACAGCGGCCGCGGCGTTGTCGGGGTGGCCTTCAAATTCCGAAGACAGCTGGATCAGCTGCTGGTCGCTCAATGGCACCCAGCCAGCTTGTGAGACAAGGCCGTTGACGGCGGCGAGGCCACCAACTACCGCCGACGCGGACGACCCGAGACCACGGGAATGCGGAATATCGTTGCGGCAGCACACAATTAGGCCAGCCGCGGAAACGCCCACGGCTCGCAGCCCGTGCTGGATGGCGCGCACAACCAAGTGTTCAGAGTTGAGCGGAACCTGGCCGGCCCCCTCGCCTTCGACCACCACTTCCAACCCGGAATCGGTTGTCTCAAGCACGATTTCGTCATAGAGACTCAATGCGAGGCCGAGACTGTCGAACCCCGGGCCGAGGTTGGCACTTGATGCCGCTACGACGGCACTCGCCACCAGACCCGAGGGCAATACCTGTGTCACCCACAGGCCTCAGCAAACTGCGCTGCGCCCGGCTGCGCCGCGCTGGCGATCACCACTACGCCAACCCCAGCTTCTCAACCACCGCGACTGGGTCAACGGGTACCGGAGACACCTTCGGCATGTCTTTGAGCGCAGTGTCGGGGTCCTTCAGGCCGTTGCCGGTGACCGTGCACACCACGGTTGACCCGCGGGCCACCCACCCGTCGTCGATGGCCTTGAGCAGACCGGCGATGCTGGCCGCCGAGGCGGGCTCGACGAACACCCCCTCGGCGCGCGCGACCAGGTGATAGGCGGCAAGGATTTCCTCATCAGTCGCCGCCAGGAAGCGCCCCTTGGACTGCTGCTGCGCCTCCACGGCCGACGTCCACGACGCCGGCGAGCCAATGCGAATCGCGGTGGCGATGGTCTCCGGGTGGTTCACCGGTTCGCCGAGAACCAACGGCGCCGCACCCGCGGCTTGGGTGCCCAACATGCGAGGCAACTTCTCGATAATGCCGTCTCGGTGATACTCGGTGTATCCCTTCCAGTACGCGGTGATGTTGCCCGCGTTACCGACTGGAAGTGCGTGCACATCCGGTGCGACGCCAAGCGCGTCGACGATCTCGAACGCCGCGGTCTTCTGGCCCTCGATACGCACCGGGTTCACGGAGTTGACCAATGAGATGGTCGGGAAGTCGGCAGCCATCTTGCGCGCCAGTTCCAGACAGTCGTCGAAGTTGCCGTCAATCTGGATGATCTTGGCCCCGTGCATGACCGCCTGAGCCAGCTTGCCCATCGCAATCTTGCCCTGCGGGATCAGCACCGCACAGGTGATTCCAGCACGGGCGGCGTAAGCCGCCGCCGACGCCGACGTGTTCCCGGTCGATGCGCACAACACGGCCTGTTGCCCACGCGCCAGCGCGTCGGTCACCGCCATGGTCATGCCCCGGTCCTTGAAGGATCCGGTGGGGTTGAGGCCCTCGACCTTGAGGTGGATCGTGCACCCGGTCTGCTTGGAGAGCCGGGGAGCCGCGATCAGCGGAGTACCGCCCTCGACCAGGGTGACAGGAGCCCAGTCATCGGCCACCGGGAGGCGGTCCCGGTACGCCGCGATCAAACCGGGCCAGGGCTTGTGGACCGCGGTCGGCGAGGCGCTCACAGGTCGTTGCCTTCCAGTCGCAGCACGCTGGCCACATTTTCGACGACGTCCAAGTCCGCAAGCGCTTCAACGGTTTCCGAAAGTGCGGCATCGGTAGCCAGGTGGGTGACCACCACGATCCGGGCCCCGATGCGTTGGCCGTCTTGGTCCACGACCCCTTCTTGACGCACCTCGGCGATGCTTACGTCGCGCTTGGCGAACTCGGCCGCTACCGCCGACAACACACCCGCCTTATCGGCGACATTTATGCTGACGTAATAGCGCGTAGAGATGAAACCCATTGGTGCCACCGGTAGTTGAGCATATTTGGATTCGCGTGGGCCACGGCTGCCGAGGACCCGGTTGCGCGCGGCCATCACCAGGTCGCCGGTCACCGCCGAGGCGGTTGGCGCCCCACCGGCGCCCTGACCGTAGAACATCAATCGCCCAGCGGCCTCGGCCTCGACCACCACGGCATTGAACGCACCATTGACCGTGGCCAACGGGTGCGACAGCGGCACCAACGCCGGATACACCCGGGCCGAGACCCGTTGCTGACCTTCGTCAGTGGTGAGGCGCTCACAAATCGACAGCAGCTTGATGGTGCAGCCCAGAGCGCGGGCCGAGGCGAAGTCCGCGGGCGTGATCTTGGTGATGCCCTCGCGGTAGACGTCATCCGCGGTCACCCGGGTATGGAACGCGATCGAGGCCAGGATCGCAGCTTTGGCCGCGGCATCAAAACCCTCGACATCTGCGGTGGGATCGGCTTCGGCATAGCCGAGCGCGCCCGCATCGGCCAGCGCTTTCGCGTAGTCGGCCCCGGTGCTGTCCATTTCGGACAGGATGTAGTTGGTGGTGCCGTTGACGATGCCGGCCACCCGCAACACCGTGTCGCCGGCCAGCGACTGGGTCAACGGCCGGATGACGGGAATGGCGCCGGCCACCGCGGCTTCGAAATAGAGATCGACATGTGCGCTTTCGGCCGCCTGCGCCAGTTCACCAGTAGAGGTGGACAGCAACGCCTTGTTGGCGGTCACGACGGATTTGCCGTGCTCGAGCGCGGTCAGGATCGCCTTGCGTGACGGCTCCATCGGACCCATCACTTCGACGACGATGTCGACGTCCTCACGCGAAACGAGCTTCTCAATGTCGTCGGTCAGTAGGTCGATGGGTACACCGCGGTCGTCCGCAACTCGACGCACTCCGACGCCGCGCAGCACCAGTGGGGCGCCGACACGGGCCGCGAGATCATCAGCGCTTTCCTCGATGATGCGGACAACTTCACTACCAACGTTGCCCAATCCGAGCACCGCTACACCGACCGGCTTTACGTCACCGGACACGGGTTACCTCACCTCCAGACTCAAAAGATCATCAACCGTCTCGCGGCGCAGGACCAGACGCGCCTTACCCGCGCGCACCGCCACCACCGCGGGACGGCCAATCATGTTGTAACGACTCGACAGCGAATAGCAGTACGCACCGGTCGCAGCCACGGCCACCAAGTCGCCCGGCTGCAGGTCGTCGGGCACCCACGTGTCACGCACGATGATATCGCCACTTTCGCAGTGTTTTCCGACCACGCGAGCCAGCATCGCCGGCGCATCACTGACGCGCGAGACCAACCGGACGTCGTACTGAGCGTCATAGAGCGCGGTGCGGATGTTGTCACTCATGCCGCCATCCACGCTGACGTAGCGCCGGTTCGCCGTGGCGCTCACGTCAACGTCCTTGACCGTGCCGACTTCGTACAGCGTGATGGTGCCCGGTCCGGCGATGGCACGTCCGGGCTCGACCACCAACCTGGGCGCGGGCAGGCCCACGGCCGCCGACTCATTGCTCACGATCGCGCCCAGCTTGTCGGCCAACTCCCCTACCGGCGGCGGGTCGTCGGATGACAGATACGAGATACCCAGGCCGCCGCCAAGATCGACCGTCGCAAGCTGCGCGGTCTTTTCCGAACCGAATTCAGCGACCACCTCGCGCAGCAGGCCGATGACACGGTGGGCGGCCAGTTCAAAACCATCCACATCGAAGATCTGGGAACCGATGTGGCTGTGCAGTCCGACCAGCCGCAAGTGGTCGGTCGCAAAGACCCGGCGCACCGCTGCCATCGCCGCGCCGCTGGAGATCGAGAGCCCGAATTTCTGGTCTTCGTGCGCGGTGGAGATGAACTCGTGGGTGTGCGCCTCGACCCCGACGGTGAGACGCACAAAGACGTCCTGGACGATGCCCGCCTCACCCGCGATGGCGTCGAGACGCTCGATCTCGATCATCGAGTCCAGCACGATGTGACCGACGCCGGCTTTGACCGCGGTCGTCAACTCTGCGACCGACTTGTTGTTGCCGTGCAGGGTAATCCGCTCCGGCGGAAAATTGGCGTGCAGTGCGACTGCCAACTCTCCACCGGTGGATACGTCGATCGAGAGTCCCTCTTCGTTCACCCAGCGCGCGATCTCGCTGCACAGGAAGGCCTTGGCCGCGTAGTTGACGTTGTGGCCACCGCCGAATGCCGCCGCGATCTCTTGGCACCGCGAGCGAAAGTCGTCTTCATCGATGACAAACAGCGGCGTCCCGTATTCCCGGGCCAGCTCGGTAAGCGGTACCCCGGCAATCCGGGCACAACCCTGTTCATCACGGGCTGTGTTACGCGGCCAGACATTCGGCGCCAGGTACAACAGCTCTTCGGCAGACTGCGGCCGCTGCGGGCTTTCCGGGTGGCGGCTCTCTTCGGCGTGCCGAGGGCCGGCTGGGTGGACGTTCACATTCTCTCCGGGGCAGTCACTCCGAGAATTCCCAGACCGTTGGCGATGGCTTGCCGCGTGGCCTGACACAGGGCCAAGCGCGCGGTATGCAGCTGCGTGGGCTCCTCGTCTCCCTGCGGCAAGACCCGGCAGGAATCGTAGAACCGGTGGTAGTCACCGGCCAGGTCCTCCAGGTAGCGGCACACCCGGTGCGGCTCCCGCAGTGAGGCAGCGGCCTTGAGCATCCGCGGGAAATCGCCGAGGGTGCGCAGCAGCACGCCCTCCTTCTCGTGGCTGAGCAGCTCGAGATGGTCGGTGTCCGGGATCAACCCGAGTTCGGCCGCGTTGCGGGCCAGCGCCGAGAGCCGGGCATGCGCGTACTGCACGTAGTAGACCGGGTTCTCATTCGACGCCGAGGACCACAGCGCCAGGTCGATGTCGATGGGAGTGTCCACCGAGGAGCGGATCAGGCTGTAGCGCGCCGCGTCCACGCCGATCGCCTCGACCAGATCGTCGAGGGTGATCACGGTGCCGGCGCGCTTGCTCATCCGGACCGGTTGACCGTCACGGACCAGGTTGACCATCTGTCCGATCAGCACTTCGACGGTGGCCGGATCCTCGCCGAAGGCAGCTGCGGCGGCCTTGAGCCGGGCGATGTAGCCGTGGTGATCGGCGCCGAGCATGTAGATGCACAGATCGAAGCCACGTTCCCGCTTGTCCAGGTAATACGCGAGGTCACCGGCGATATAGGCCGGCTTGCCGTCACTCTTGATCACGACACGGTCCTTGTCGTCACCAAAAGAACTGCTGCGCAACCACGTTGCGCCATCTTTTTCGTAGATGTTGCCGGTCTCACGCAGCCGCGCGACGGCCTGATCAACCCGCCCCGTGCTGTGCATCGAGTCTTCGTGGGTATAGACGTCGAAATCCGTGCCGAACTCGTGCAGGGACTCTTTGATGTGGCTGAACATCAGGTCGACGCCGATCTCACGGAACGTCTCGCGCATCTGGGCGTCGGGCAGGCTCAGCGCGTCGGGCGCCTTTTGCAGCACCCGCGCGGCGATGTCGTTGATGTAGGTACCCGCGTAGCCATCGTCGGGAGTCGGCTCACCCTTGGCGGCGGCAATCAGGGAGTTGGCGAATCGGTCGATCTGGGCGCCGTGGTCGTTGAAATAGTATTCGCGCACCACGTCGGCGCCCTGCGTGGACAGCAGCCGGCCCAGGGCGTCGCCAACCGCGGCCCAGCGGGTCCCCCCGATGTGGATGGGTCCGGTCGGGTTGGCCGAAACAAATTCCAGGTTGACCTTGTGCGCAGCCATCAGCTCGGAGTGCCCGAAGCCCGAACCGGCGTCGATGATCGTGTTGACGATCTTGGCCTGCGCCGAGGTCTCGAGGCGCAGGTTGATGAAGCCCGGTCCGGCCACCTCGGCAGAGGCGATGCCGTCGGCCTTCGTCAGCGCCTCGGCGATCCATCCGGCCAGCTCACGAGGGTTAGCACCGACCTTCTTGGCGAGTTGCAGGGCCACATTGCTGGCGTAGTCGCCGTGCTCGGGATTGCGCGGCCGCTCCACCACGACGGTCTGAGGCAGAGCAGACGTGTCGAGGGCATGTTCGCTCAACACCACGGTAGCGGTGGTTTTGAGCAGCTCAGCCAGGTCGGCGGGGGTCACGATCGTCCATCCTATGGTCTGAGGTGCTCGCACCCCGAATCCATAGCGGTGGCAACGCAGTCACCGCGATGCGCTAGTCTGGCGGAGCTTGTTCATGCCCTATGGCGCAGCGCGAAGCAATATGCAGTCGATGCGCCCCCGTAGCTCAGGGGATAGAGCGTCTGCCTCCGGAGCAGAAGGCCGCGGGTTCGAATCCTGCCGGGGGCACCACGGGCTTAGGCAACTAGAAGCCGTTTTCGGCCGCCCGCCTAAACATCGAGCGCCCCGGCGTGCACTTCGGAATCCAATCCGTCTGGTTTCAGCAAGTGCAGCACTGGCGGAAGGCTCCAATGACGCACAACACCACCACCCCGACCGAGGCGCACACCGCGCTCAACAACGCTCTGCAGCACCGACGGCACGCGAGCCGTTGCGCCGCCCTGGTGTGCTCGGTGTCCGGCGGCTACGACTTGGCCTACCGGACGAGTACGGAGCCGTCCTCGCGGCCGCTGCGACACGCGAAAGACCGCCAACCTGCGGGAAGAGTGCTGTGGCCCGCCGCGGATGGGCAGCGTTCACCGGAGCCGCAATCGCGGGCGCGGCGTGGGTGCTGCTGCACGCTGACCCGGTCGCGTTCAACCCGGCCGTCGTCGGCTGGCCCCGCAGACTGGGCGCTACTCGGCGTTGCCGGATCAGGAGCAGGATTGATCAACTGTGCCACCAAATAGCACCACATACCTCGTCATCGCAGTCGCGGTCGTCGCCGCATGCCTAGCCGGCGCCATCGCAGGGTTCGCGTTCGCCCGACTTCGGCCAGGCGTGCTGCACGCGCGTCGCTACGTCGCAATCATGGGTTTTGCCTGGCTTCTACTGGCTGTCAGTGCAATCGCCAACGCAATACGGGGATCGCTGTGGGGGACCGTTGGCAGCCTTGTGCTACTGGTCCTAATCCCCACAGCGGTGTACTCGAAGCTACGTAACAATTCCCCAAGCTAGAGCAGGTCACCAGCGCCAGAAGGCCATCCCGACCGGCGACCGCACCCGAGAGCACTTTGTTGCCGCAGCCGGTGCGCACCGGGCGCCACCCTGACATTCGACGACACAGAAGCCGTCTCGAGACATCAGCACGCGCCGGGCTAGATAAACACGTACGGACGCCCATTCACCAGCGAATAGAGTCCGACAAACGCAATCAGCAAGAAAAATAGGGCACTGGACGCCACCTGAGCCAACGAGGTTGCCACATACTGGCCGCCGTACCGCCACAACAGATCCCAAGCCGATTTCACGCCCGCCGACAGGCCGGACAAAGCGTTGGAGACGGCGGTTCCCGCGGCGACCACGACAAGATGCGGGTTATCGAACAAAGCCTGCAACGAGACGGCGTTGGCGGCCTCCGCGCTGGCATACCCACCGGCGCTGGCGTTCACCTGCGCGGCAAACCGATCGTGAAAAGCCACCGCTTGGCTGGCCACCTTCTGATAGTCCTCGGCATGCTCGGAGAACAGGTGCGCGATGCCGGCCGACACTTCGTCGGCGGCCGCGGGCAGCAACTCGACCGTCGAGGCGGCCGCAGCCGCATGCGCCTCGCCCAGCAACACGCCAATCTTCGCGTAATCGTTGGCCGCGGCCGCCACCAGTTCCGGGGCCACCATTACATCTGACATATCGGCCCTCCCACCCAATCGTGGTTTGATCCATCGGCCAGGGGCCAATATCACACCAAGCCGGCAGCCCAGCAGGCCCTTGCAGCAAACTTTTCTGCCCGATGACAGGCCAGCACCTCGGACCGGGTGTGGCCCTCGACGATGACGGCAGCGACAACCAGGAGAGCATTCGACACCCACCGGCAGTCACGCAATGACCCGATTCGGATGTCTTAAGGCACGCCATTCGCACCATGCGTGGCATGACCGCCATCACCCCTGGTAGTGAAATCCGTAGGGCCTGATGCAGCGAGCGGGCGACGTGCGTGATTCGATCAGGGCGCTGTGCCAGCGGCGCGCAGGCATTCGGCTCCGACAGTGCGGTCCCCACCCGCCCCGTCCGATCAGCCCATTAGTACCCCCAACGTAGGGCCTTCGGACCCTCGTTAGGCCTGACCACGGATGCGTAGCATCGGCTCATCCGCGAGGCACACCGCGCCTCTTCCCGGTTTGAGGACCCGATCATGACAACGACACCAACCGAGTCCGCCTCCCCCGTCGAAGCACCCGCGATCGACAACCTACGCACCGCCGAAATCGACGCCATTGTTGATACCGCCGCTGAGGCGGCCCGCGCCTTCCGCAAGCTTGACCAGCAGCAGGTCGACGCGATCGTCGAGGCGATGGTGCGGGCCGGGGTGCGCGCGGCCGGCGAACTGGCCGGTGTGGCGATCGAGGAGACGGGCTTCGGCGTCTTCGAGGACAAGGTCGTCAAGAACTATGTGGCCACCGAATTCCTGCACGACTATCTGCGCGGCAAGAAATCGGTGGGCGTCATCGACGAGGACGTCGAGCACAACATCGTCTATGTGGCCGAACCGATCGGGGTGGTGCTCGGCATTACCCCGGTGACCAACCCGACCTCGACGGTGTTGTTCAAGGCGATCGTGGCCGCAAAGACCCGCAACGCCATTCTTTTCCGACCGTCACCGTATGCGGTGCGCTGCTGCGAACAAAGCATCGAGATCCTGCGCACCGCGGCCGAAGCGGCCGGGATGCCTCCCGGGGCGCTGCAGGTCATCCCCGATGCCGCTCACGAGGTGACGCACTGCTTGTTCAAACACCCGAAGGTCGACTTCATCTGGGTGACCGGCGGGCCCAAGATCGTCGCGTTGGCGAACTCGGCAGGAAAGCCGGGGCTCAGTGTCGGTCCTGGGAATGCGCCGATCTACATTCACAAGACCGCAGACCTCAAGG
This sequence comes from Mycobacterium ulcerans subsp. shinshuense, assembly GCF_002355775.1. NCBI lineage: Bacteria > Bacillati > Actinomycetota > Actinomycetes > Mycobacteriales > Mycobacteriaceae > Mycobacterium > Mycobacterium ulcerans. The sequence continues at coordinate 4,352,552 of NZ_AP017624.1, forward strand.
GCGCGGTGGTCGACATACTCATCTCGAAAACGTTTGACTCATCGGTCATCTGCCCGGCCGAGCAGACCTGCATCATCGACGACGAGATCTACGACGAGATGATCGCCGAGTTCGAGCGGATGGGGGCCCAGTTGCTCACCGCCGACCAGGCGAAGGCGGTGGCCGAGTTCGCGTTTGGTTGTGGCGACAAGGTCTCCCTCGATGCGGTCGGGCAGAAGGCGCCAGAACTGGCCGCCCGGGCCGGATTCAGCGTGCCTCCCACGGTGAAAATGCTGCTGGCGCAGTTGCCGTCGGACTTGGACGAACTCGCCGCCCACCCACTGGTGCAGGAGAAGCTGATGCCGGTGCTCGGGGTGGTGCGCGCGCGCAGTGTGCAGCACGGCATCGACGCCGCCGTCTTGGTCACCGAGCACGGCGGGTTGGGCCATACCTCGGCGATCTACGCCAACGACGACGACGTCATCGAAGCATACGGGTTGGCGGTTCGCACCGGCCGCATCCTGGTCAACGCGCCAACCGCGGTCGGAGCGCTCGGCGGGGTCTACAACAATCTGACACCCACGTTCTCGCTGGGCTGTGGCACCTGGGGCGGATCGAGCACCACCGAGAACGTCAACTATCGCCAGTTGCTCAACATCAAGACGGTGTCGCGGCGGCGCACGCCGCCGCAATGGTTCCGCGTGCCGTCCAACACCTACTTCAACGAAGGGGCACTGGACAATCTGCGCGAGCTCGACTGCGAGACCGTCGTGGTGGTAACCGACGCACTGACCGAGGAGCGCGGCGTGGTGGAGGCGCTGCGTGGCAAGTTGCGCGCCCAGCACGTGCAGGTGTTCAGCGAAGTGACACCCGAGCCCGACGAGACGACCATCCGCCGCGGTGTCGCGCTCATGCAGCGGGTGCAGCCCGATCTGCTGATCGCCATCGGCGGCGGTTCGGTGCTCGACGCCGGCAAGGCGATGCGGCTGTTCTACGAGCACCCGGAGAAAAGCCTCGACGCTTTGACGATGCCCTTCCTCGACCCGCGCAAGCGGGTGGCTGACTATCCGACCGACCGTCATCGCATCCAACTAGTCGCTGTCCCAACGACATCGGGCACTGGGTCGGAAGTTTCGCCGGCGGCGGTGTTGACCGTTGGCGGGAAGAAGGAGACGCTCGTCGACTACAGCTTGGTCCCCGACCTGGCGATCGTGGACCCGGTGCTGACCTCGTCAATGCCGCAGAAGCTGACCACGGACACCGGCATCGACGCGCTGACCCACGCGCTGGAGGCGATCGTGTCGATCTTCGCCTCGCCCTACACGGATGCGTTGTGCGCCCAGGCGGTACTGCTGATCTTCGATGCCCTGCCCAGGGCGTACGACGATCCCGACGATCTGTCCGCCCGAACGAGCATGTCCAATGCGGCGACGCATGCCGGCCTGGCCTTCTCGAATGCCTTCGTCGGGACCAATCATGCCCTCGCCCACGCCGTTGGTGCGAAATTCTCGGTCCCCCATGGCCGGGCGAACGGCATCTTCCTGCCGCACGTGCTGCGCTACAACGCAAGTCTGCCTACCAAGTTCATGCCCGCGCCTGGATATTCGGCGTACATCGCACCGGATAAATACGCGCAACTCGGCCAGCTGGTGTTTGGTGGCCATCTTCCCGACGACAGCCGCCACCGATTGTTCGCAGGGGTCGACGATCTGCTGGACCGACTGGACATGCCGAGATCGCTGCGGGAATTCGGGGTTGACGAGCAGGGATTCCTGGTCGCGCTGCCGACGCTGGCGATGACCGCGTTCGAGGACCTCAGCAACCGCACCAACCCGCGGATGCCGCTGGTCAGCGAGATCACCGATTTGCTTCGGCTGGGCTACTACGGTGACACCGGCGTTGGGGAGCCGGCCCTGGCGCCGATCAAGCCCGGGGATGTTGATGGACGGTCCGTTTAGGCGGCGCCAATGATTCGTCATTGGCCACCGGTTCGCCGCGCAGGTTCAAACTCCACGAGATCTTCGGAGTCACCCGCAGATACGGCTGATCACCGGCTACCACCTCGGCGGTGCCGTACACACGCAGAAACCGGGGACTCCAGGGCTGCGTGGACACCAAATCGTCGATGACCAATGCGATCTTGTTGTTGCCGTCCAAGACGTTGTGGTGGCGCCGTGTCTTCGATGGCTCAAAGCCGCCGATGTTGATGTAGGTCCCATCGAACTCGAAACCGACCGGGACGACATCGGGTTGACCGTCATCGTCGACCGTCGCGATCCTGGCCAGCGGCTGGCTCTTCATGAATGCGACCTCATCATCACTGAAACTCATCGAAATGCCTTTCTGGACAGTGCAGAAATTACTTAGCCCGGAAAAGATCACCGGTCATGGCGCCACTAAGAGAGGCGGTTCGCGATGGTACCGTCATGGACGAACCACGGCCTGATCCGATAGGTCCTGGCTCCGCTGGTGTGCATGGGATCGGCGTCAGCGATCGCCTGGGCCTCGACCACCGAGCCGGCGCGGTAGATCAGCAATCCGTCGCCTTCGAAGTAATCGCCGTCGTCGGTCCACAACGGGCCGGCGGCAAAGAGCACGCCACGGTCTTCCAACTCCCGCAGGTAGCCGAGGTGATCCTCGATATACGCTTGCACGGCGTCCAATCCCTGCGCCACCGAGGTGACCACGTAAAGCGTCAACCCAACCGGGCGGCCGAAATCCTGGATGACTTTGCGCGATTCGAGTCGGTCAGGCACGGTCGGCTCCATCTTGGCGTTCGCGCACGTCGAGGACGAAGGCGCGCACGGCCGCGCCAATCGCGTCCGGGGAGTCCTCTTGCAGGAAGTGACGGCCGGCGACCTTTACTTCGCGCTGGTTGGGCCACGAGCGCGCGAAGTCGAGCTCGCTGCCCCCTTCATGCAGGATTGCGCCCGGTTCCGCGACTATGAGAAGTTTCGGAATGTCGCTGCGCGATAAGAAGTCTGCATACTCCTGTACCAACGCCTGCACGTCAGCCGGCTCACCCTCGACCGGGATCTCACGGGCCCAGAGCAGCGTGGGGATGCGGCTCTGGGGCGTGGGGTAGGGCTTGCGATAGACGGCCATCTCCTCCTCGGTCAGCTGGCGTTGCACACCTCCAGGCACCACCTTCTCCACAAAGACGTTCTCCGCCAGAGCCATCCGCTCGCCCTGTTCGGTGCGCAGCGCCCGCATCAGGGGCTCATAGTCGGTGAAGCCCGCCCAGGTCCTGGGCTGCACGAGCGCATCCATGTAAGCGATACCGGCAATCTGCTCCGGATAGCGCAGCGCGCGGTAGAAACCCAGCGCCGAACCCCAGTCGTGCACCACCAACACCACGTTCTCGGTAATCCCGACGGCCTCGAACCACGCGTCGAGGTACCGGACATGGTCGGCGAACCGGTAGGAGAAGGTCGGAGAGGTGCCGGAGGCCCCCATGCCGATCAGGTCCGGCGCCAGGCATCGACCCACGTCGCTGAGATGCGGGATCACGTTGCGCCACAGGTAGGACGAAGTCGGGTTGCCGCGTAAGAAGACAATGGGATCGCCCTGCCCCACGTCGATATAGCTCATCGCGCTGTCGAGCACGTCGACCCGTTTCATCGGCCCGGTGACCGCTTCCCGAGGGGCTCCCCCGCTGCCCTGGCCGGCAGTCACGACTGCAGCTCCGACGACTGGGCGGGCAACACTGGAAGGTGCAACCGCGAAGAGGAACGGATGGTGTTGCGGCTGCTGGTGCCGACACTGGCGTGCCGGAAGCTCATGATGGCCGGAGTTGCCGGGTCCTGGTCGTCGCTGGTGAAGATCAGCCGAATGCGGCAGCCGGCCTTGAACCGTCGAGCGTTGGCCACCAACGGTATCCGGTAGACGACATCCTCACCGATGGGTACGGCCTCCATTTCGCGGCACGGCAGGATAGGCGCGCCGCGCCGGCTGGCCTTCTCATCGACGCGGCGCATGCTGGCCCGAAGCCACCCGGCTGTGACGTCGGATACGGTGCCGTCTCGGGCAACTTCGTGCAGCGTCGCGATCCACGCGGTGTCCATTGCGGTAGCCGCGGCAACGAGACGCAGTTCGATATCGCCGACTACATCAAGGTCCCGGGTAAGCGGCGCACTGGTCCAGGTGAGCATCGAGGGCGGATCGATCGCGCTGGCGGCGGCCCGATTCAAACCACCGCCGAGGACCAGGTACTCACGAGCGCCCGGCTCACCCTCGTCATCGCCGAGTTGCCCGTCAGCGCGCAGCGCAAATTCCCGGTAGACAACGCCGGGCGGCGGCCACGTCTCGGTGGTCCGCCATCCCTCGGCGCCGGGCAACACGTAGCGGATGGCCGGCCCGGCCAGGATCCCGGTGTCGCGGCTCTTGAGCCAATGGTCAAACCACGCCAACGCCTCGAGATGAAGACTCTCCCACGGCCAGGTCAAGCCGAACTCCCCGAGCATCCCCATCCGGGTAGAGGGCCCGTCCGCCAACGCTTCCCACGCCGCGAAGGTAGACGGAAGGTGCAACGGGACGTTCTGCCAATCGAAACCCAGATATACCGGCACATCGATCCGGTCCAGCAGAGGATTGAGATCGCGTTCGTCCCACCACTCATCGCGGGTGGGATGCTCGACCGCCGCCGAGAGCCACAACAGGTCCCACGGGCGCGGATTGTGATGAATCTTGGTCAATTGACGCAGCATGGTCAGGGCGGCTTCGCCGTTCATGGCCGCAAACTTCTGATGCAGCCGTGGGGTGTTGAGGACCCGCCGGACCAGCCCGACCAGCTTGCCCCGCCACAGCGCGTCGCTTCGTTCCGACGTAATACCCACCATCGTCAGAAACGGACTGACGAACGACGAGCTGAACAGGCCGTGGTGCACGGCAGCCTCGTAGAGGTCAGTGGTCGCCGCCACTGGGAAGATGGCCTTCAGATGCGGTGGCCGCTCCACGGCCGCCTCCAGCTGCGTCATGGCGAAGTAGCTGATGCCGATCATCCCCACGTTGCCGTCACACCAGGGCTGCGCGGCCGCCCACTCCACCAGATCGTGCATGTCACGGCGTTCGGTGGCGTCGAAGAACCCGAAGGTACCCCCCGAACCCCCGGTACCACGCACGTTCGCGATCACGTGGACATAGCCCCGAGGCACCCAGAAATCGGTGACGCCGGCCTCGATGAACCCCATCGGGGCACCGAGATCTTGGATTTGCCGCGGATACGGTGAGGCGGCGATCAAGGCGGGAAAACGGCCCTGCGCATCGGGCCGGTGCACATCGGCCAGCAACACGGTGCCATCCCGCACCGGGATCGCAACATTGTTCTCCCGCATCGTGTTGTATTGCGGCTCACTAATATTGGCGTATTCACGGCCGGTTGCCTGCGGCCCGTTGAGTTGCCGCTCACCCTTGCCCAAGCCGGATGCTTTTTCTAACCGACGAGCACTGCTCTGCACGGCCATGAGGCCTCCCGCCCTGCGGCTTTAGTTTCATCACTCGTTGAGACTATGACCACAGTACTTCCGGGATAATTTCAACGCAAGTGGTAACTTTGTTTGTCGTCGGCCGGCACTGCCGCGCCGTGGGCAGGGGGCAGATTCACGATGGGTGGCAGACGGGTGAAGCCGGGTCCGCGCGACGAGAAGGGCGTACTCGCCGCCCAGATCCTTTTCGTAGCTCGGGATTCCTTCGCTGAAAACGGTTCGGCTGGAACCACTGTCCGCTCGGTTGCGCGGGCCGCCGACGTCGACCCTTCGCTGATCTATCACTATTTCGGTTCAAAGGAAGGGCTGCTCGACGCAGCGACCACGCCACCGCAACGGTGGCTCGACACGGTCGCCGAGACATGGACCACCCCGAAGGCCGACCTGGGCCGCCGGCTCTTGCAGACCCTCCTGGATAGCTGGGCAGACGACGAGATCGGCCCGTCACTGCGGGCCATTTTGTTGACGGCTGCGCATGAGGACGCCACCCGCCTGAAGTTGCGACGCATTGTCGAGAGTTCTTTGATCGGAGTGTCGCAGCTCGACACCGACGAAGATGACCGCCTCACGCGAAGCGGCCTGATCGCCAGTCAATTGATCGGCCTGGCCATGACCCGGTACGTCTGGCAGATCGAGCCAATCGCGTCAATGAGCGATTCCGAAGTCCTCGCGGCGATAACGCCGAACCTGCAGCGCTATATCGACGGCGACCTGCATCCCACGAAGAAGTCGCCCGCCCAACGTCCTCGACGCACACGCAGACCGTGAGTCGCGCGACTAGATCAAAGCCACTTGCCCGGTAAGCACCTGGGTCACCGCCTCGATCATGGCCACAAGAAGCGTGGCGGCGACAGCGCTGAGCAAAATGAAGCCCAGCAGGGCGGGATACAGACTCTCGGGAGCCGAGGTGAGCAGTCCCATCAGCACCGTGCCGGTGACTCGGACTATCTGAGCCTCCACGGCGGTCCCGAACGAACGCACCATCGTCTTCAACCCGTCCAACAGTGAGACCAGCGCCGCATCAATGCCGAAATACGAGGTCGCGCTCGCCGTGAGGTTCTGAACGAACTGCTCATGAAATGCGGCCGCCTGCCCGGCCAGCGTCTGATAGTCCTGGGCGTGGGCGGAGAACAGTTGCGCGATCCCCACCGACACCTCGTCGCCGGCGGCGGGCAGCACCGCAGCGGTTGGGGCCGCCGCCAGGTGCGCCGCACTCAGTGTCGAACCGATAGTCGCCAAATCCGTTGCCGCCGCGGCCATCAACTCCGGCTCTGCTATCACAAACGACATTCCGACCTCCCGGCAAACCAGACAGCCCAGCCATGGGCCGCCGATCCGTCACCGAAATCGTAGGCCGGATTTCGACCACAACGTGGGAAAACCGAATTTCACCTGACCCGCACGAACGCAAGATTGAATTTCAGTCGTATTGATGTTGCGCGTCAAAGCCCTCGGCCAGCGCGGTGCGAAACGCCACCACCGCCGGGTGGGCGGTGCGTGATGTACGGGTCAACGTAAACAACTGGCGTTTCGGCGAAGCGGGCAACGGGGCAAGCCGCACCCCGCGCATCCGGTCTTGGCCGAGCAGGGCGGGCAAGATGGCAACCGCGAGCCCTGCCTGCACCATCTGCAGATGCACCAGCAGATCCACTCCGTCGAAGCGCACATCCGGTTCGAAACCGGCGGCGCGACACACGCTGCGCGCCCACCGGCCGGGCACAGTGGGTTCTGGGTCCAGGGCCCACGACGCGTATTCCAGGTCGGACAGCGTCGTCGCGTCGCTCCAGGGCCCGATCCTCGGCATCGCGAGAAACAGCTCGTCAGTTCGCAGGTCCACGCGATCCAGACTCGGGCTCGGCGGCAGCGGCCCGCCCGGATACTCCTCCCCCAGCACCACATCGAAGGTGCCGGCCAGCAGACCCGAAGTCGCCTCATCAGCCTCGCGCTGCGCGACTTCGACGCGCAGGTCGGGGTAATCGCGAGCCAGCGCATCAAGCACCCTGGGCAGCAGTGAGAGCAGCAACGTCTGAAATGCCGCGACCCGCAACCGACCGGCTACCCGCCCTTGGCTGGCTGCCAGCAGGGCCTCGGCCCGCTCCAAGGTAGCGATCGCCAACCTGGTGTGCTCGACGAGCGCCTCACCCGCATCGGTCAGCCGCACGCCCCGGCCCACGGGTTCGATCAAGGCCATCCCGCATTCGCGCTCGAGCTGCGCCAGCTGCTGTGAGACCGCCGATGGACTGTATGAAACCGCCTTCGCCACCGCGGCCAGCGTGCCCCGTCGCTGCAGTTCGTGCAGCACGACCACCCGCTGCAAATTCAACATCCGCCGACCCCATATTCATCACATTTGCTTACTAGATTAGATCAGAATCATTCGCTGGACTATTCAATCTGGGCCTGACAGGCTCATTGCATGGCGTCACGCACACCGTTGCCCGTTCTCATGATCCTGGGATCGTGCATTTCACTACAGCTGGGCGCGGCGATCGCGACGCCGCTGCTGGCGCACTTCGGCGCCGGGCTCACCACCGGCGTGCGACTGTTGTTTGCCGCCACCTTGCTGATGGCAATCCACCGGCCCCGCGCGTTCGGCTGGGACCGACAACAGTGGAGATCAGCAGCGCTGTTTGCGGTGGCATTGGCGGGCATGAACGGCTTCTTCTTTGCCGCGATCGCCCGCATCCCGCTCGGTGTCGCAGTCACCATCGAGTTCGCTGGACCGCTGATGCTCGCGGCGGCATTCTCCCGCCGCCCACGCGACCTCGGCTGCGTGATGGCGGCCGCGGCCGCCATCGTGGTCCTCAGTTGGGGCGGCTCGAAATCCGCAGCGCTGAGTCCCGATCTGGCGGGCGTAGCCTTCGCCCTCGTCGCGGCATGCTTCTGGGCGCTCTACATCTTGGCCGGCAAACGCATCACCGGTCAGCAAACGGGTCACGGAGCCCTTTCCGTCAGCAAGTTCATTGCAGCCATTGTGGTGCTGCCCTTCGGGATACCCGCCGTACCCACATTGACCGGGCAACCAGAGAAGCTGATCCCCCTGCTGGGGGTCGCGGTGCTGTCGTCGATGCTTCCGTACTCGTTGGAATTCGCGGCGATGCGCCGCTTCAGCGCCCACACATTCGGCGTGCTGCTCAGTCTCGAACCCGTGGTCGCCGGGCTCGCAGGCTGGATATTGCTGGGCCAGACGCTCGGCTGGGTCCGGGGGCTGGCGATGGTTGTGGTTGTCGCCGCATCCATCATCTGCACCCTCAGCCAGCCATCGCCCGCCTCGGAGCCATCTTCCGCGAAGGAACGGACCCCAACACGCGATCGAGCGCAAGGCAGCGCTGTGGGCCGCCCGCTCGCCCGGGTTCGCAACGGGCTTCAAACGGCACAGCGCCGCGAGCCCGTGGCCGGGCGAGCGGGTGTTCCGTCGCCTGCCGCCGAATGGCTGGACGCCGATGTATCCCTAGGAGATTCGGGGCGCTTTGGTGACAAGATCGCCCGAATAAGCCACCGCGCCAACCCAGTCGACGGCGGCCGCGGCGAGAAGGCACCCATTCGGTCGGCGGCCCAGGTTGGACCCCACTTCGGTGCAACCGGCTCAGCCACTAATCATTCGGCCACAGATGTGCCACGTTGGGCAGATGAGCACCATTCGCCTGCTACCCACGTCACGTCTCAAAGCATTCTCCGACGGCGTGTACGCCATCGTCATCACCCTGCTCGTCCTGGACCGGAAGGTGCCGGAATCCAGCAATGACCTTGGCGGGGCGCTGCTGCGGTCCTGGCCGGCCTTTCTCGCCTATCTGGTCAGCTTCGTGTTCATCGGCAGCTCGTGGCTCGCGCACACCAGATTGACCGTTGCGCTGGTGACCGCGGACGAGGTGTTCAACACGATGAACTTGTTGTTGCTGCTCCTGGTCACATTCCTGCCATTCAGCTCCGCCCTGATGTCCCACTATCTCGTCGGACCGGGGCAGCGGCTGGCGGTCGGTTTGTTCGGCGTGAACGTGACGCTGGCGACAGCGGCAAGCGCCGTCCTGGCCAGCTACGGTCGCTACAAGAGCGAGCTGTCCAGCGCGAAGGATCGCGCGACGCTGGCCGAAATTGCCCAGTCGCGTTGGATGTTCAGCGCACTGATGGGTCTATCGGTAGTGGTGGTGCTGCTGCTGCTGCCGAGCGTGGCCGTGGCGTTTTACCTCTTGCTCTCGGCGCTGATGCTGATGCGCCCGCTGCGCATCTTGACGCTCGGCGGCCGACGGCAGGACGATACCGGCGAAAACGGTGCCTAGGCCCCGGCGTCCGGGTCACTGCCATCGCCGCCGTGAGCGGTCCTGGCTGGGCTGGTCGATGGACCCGTCATCATCGACGCGGTAGGGACATCCTCTCGCCGCAACGGCCAAAATGCCACGTTCAGACGCACCTGAATAAACTAAGCTGACGCCACCATGTTGGCCAATGAGACAGTGTGGACTAGGCGGACTCGGTGGTGAAGACGGTGACGCGTCACGACGGCTCGTTATTGGAAAGCCCGGCCTACGGTTCCTGGCTGCTCGGGGATCTGAACGAAAGCCAGCGCGACCGTCGGATCCGCATCCAAGGCATGTTGACTGCTGTCATTGCGGCCACCAACGTCATTGGAATCTGCGTCGGATTGGTACTGGCGACCGTGGCCGCGCCGGCACCACACGTGTTGTCAGACGCCCCCTTGTGGATCACCTTCGCGGTCATGCCGGCCTACGTCGTGATTGCATTTGCCCTTGGCAGCTATTGGCTTACCCGGCGAACCACGCAAATGTTGCGCTGGGCAATCGAGAGACGAGAACCCAGCCCCACCGACCAGCGCAATACGCTACTGGCCCCATTTCGGTTTGTCATCTTTCATTTCCTGGTGTGGGGAACCTTCACCATCCTGCTGACCGCCCTCTACGGCATGGCCAACAGCATGTTCATCCCGAGATTCCTTTTCGCACTGAGCTTTTGCGGTCTTGGTGTCACCACCGCCAGCTATATGTTCACCGAGTTCGCGCTACGCCCGGTGGCAGCCATGGCGTTAGCGGCAGGCCCACCGCTGCTACGTTGGGCCCCGGGGATCAGGGGCCGAACGATAGTCGTCTGGCTCACCGGTTCGGGCGTACCGCTGATTGGCATGGCCCTGGTGGTGATCTTCGATGAATCACTATGGCAAATAAGCCAAGCCGAGTTTTCGATATCGGTCGTGATCGTATCGTCGGCAATGCTGGCGCTTGGCTTGCTGCTGATGTGGATCCTGTCCTGGCTCACCACGACACCGGTCAAGGTGGTGTGCGCGGCACTCAAGCGCGTCGAGATGGGCGATCTGCCGGGCGATTTGGTGGTGTTCGACGGAACCGAACTTGGCCAGCTGCAGCGCGGTTTCAACGCCATGGTCGCCGGGCTGCGCGAGCGTGAACGGGTACGCGATCTGTTCGGCAGGCACGTCGGGCGGGAAGTCGCTGCCGCTGCCGAACGCGAACGCCCCAAGCTGGGCGGGGAGGATCGCCACATCGCGGTCGTCTTCATCGATATCGTCGGCTCCACGCGGCTGGTGACCACTCAGCCTCCCGCCGAAGTGGTCAAACTACTCAACCGGTTCTTCGCGATCGTGGTCGATGAAGTGGACCGCCACCGCGGCCTGGTGAACAAGTTCCTGGGTGACGCCGCACTGGCTGTCTTCGGCGCCCCGAACCGTCTCGAGCAGCCAGAAGACCAGGCGCTGGCCGCCGCGCGTGCCATCGCCCGCCGGCTGGCCGCCGAAGTTCCCGAATGCCAGGCCGGGATCGGGGTGGCGGCAGGTCAAGCCGTCGCCGGCAATGTCGGCGCCAACGAGCGGTTCGAGTACACAGCGATCGGCGAGCCGGTGAACGAGTCGGCCCGACTCTGTGAACTGGCCAAATCGTTCCCCGGCCGGCTACTGGCATCGGCGGAAACACTTGCCGGAGCCAGCGAAAGCGTCAGCGCCCAATGGCGTTTGGGCGACTCGACGCTGCTGCGTGGACTCGGCCAGCCCACGCGGTTAGCGACGCCGATCGAAACCGCCGAGCTAGACGAGTAGTCGCGCTCAGCGACCACGCCCCGATTCCGGCATTACGGGCTCATCCTGCCTGTCCACCCGATGTCTCGATCTCGACAAGAAGTTATTGAGGATTCGTAAAGACGCCGCGCTGATTCTGAGGTCAAGCCAAAGAGCTAACCAATCAAATCAGCAAAGGAGTCCAAAATGTTCACTCGCCGCTTCGCCGCCTCCCTGGCCGGAACCACCCTGACCGCTGCCAGCCTGGGCCTGGCCGCACTCGGCTTCGCCGCCACCGCCACCGCCACCGCAGGCTCAACCGACGACGCCTTCCTGGCCCAGATCCAAGCCGACGGGATCACACCGCCCAGCGCGGCACGCGCCATCAGCGACGCACACGCCGTCTGCACCGCGCTCGACGAAGGCAACTCACCCACCACGGTCATCAACGCGGTCGCCGAGTCGACCGGTCTGAGCTCCAAGGGCGCCAAGACATTCGCGATTGACGCCGCTTCGGCATACTGCCCCGAATACGTCACCTCGAGCTAGCAACAACCACAGTGTGGGGACCCCGGACGACGGGTCCCCACATTCGTCTGCGCCGTCGACCGCAATCCCAACCTCCACCCGCCCAGCGAGCCGGCCGTCACCGTGGGCCGTGCCCCGATTCCAGACCGGGGCACTTTCGCGAAACGAACTGCCGGTGCGCCCCCTCGCTTGCGGCCATATGACTCCGGCAAACCTTCCACGTGAGCTATCGGACGGGTGCATGCTGGATCGGTGAGCGCAAATAGCCTGATCAGCCGCCGCAAAGCGATACTGGACTACCCGCAGGGCACGGTCTGGGTGCTACCGCTAGTCGGCGTGGTGGTCGGCCTGGGATCCGGCGCCATCCTGTCCCTGATTCCCGTCAAGCCTGACTCACTGATCGACAAGTTGATGTTCCAGGGCACGGCCGGCGATGCCCGCGGCGTACTGATCGTGGTGTCCGCCACGATGATTACCACCATCGGAATCGTCTTCTCGCTGACGGTCCTGTCGCTGCAGATCGCATCGAGCCAATTTTCGGTGCGGTTGCTGCGCACCTTCCTGCGGGACATGCCCAACCAAATGGTGCTGGCAATCTTCGCCTGCACCTTCGCCGACAGCACCGGCGGGCTGCACACCGTCGGCCAGCACGCCGACGGGAGCGCGTTCCTTCCCAAGGTCGCGGTCACCGGGTCACTGGCGCTGGCATTCCTCAGTATCGGGGCGCTGATCTACTTCCTGCACCACCTCATGCATTCGATCCAGCTGGACACGATCATGGACAACGTCGGGCAGCGAACACTGGGGCTGATTGACGACTTGTATCCCCGCCCGGACACCCCGGATCGGCGAAGGGAAACACCGCCAACCCCTCCCGCTGAGGCGGTTGCACTGCTGGCCCCGCAATCGGGCTATCTGCAGATCGTCGACACCCACGACATTGTGGCGGCCGCGGCGGCCAGTGGGCACACGGTGCTGCTGGTCACTTTCGTCGGCGACTACGTCACCGCCGGGGGCCTGTTGGGTTGGTGCTGGCGCCGCAGCAGCCCGCCGAGCCCGGCGGGGTCGAACTTTCAGCAGGACTGCCTGCGCCACCTGCACATCGGCTACGAACGCACCCTGCAACAGGACGTTCGGTTTGGCCTGCGCCAGCTGGTTGACATCGCGCTGCGAGCCCTGTCTCCAGCGGTCAACGACCCGTACACGGCAATTCAAGTCGTGCATCACCTTTCGGCCGTGGAGTCGGTGCTGGCGTCCCGTGCGCTGCGAGACACGGTGCGCCGCGATCGCGCCGGGGAGCTGCTGCTGTGGCTGGTCAGACCGGATTTTGCCGCCTATCTGCACGTCGGATGTTCTCAGATCCGCCGCTACGGGGTGCGTGAACCGCTGGTGCTGACAGCGCTGCTACAGCTGTTGAGCGCCGTCGCCCAAAACTGCGCGGACCCCGCGCGCCGGGCCGCCGTGCAGACCCAGATCGCCCTGGTGGTGCGGGCGGCCCAACGTGAATTCGCCGGCGAATCCGACCGGGCCATGGTGCTCGGCGCAGCCGCCCGGGCAACCGAGGTCGTCGACAGACCTGGGACCTTAGCGCCGCCGTCCTCCGCGTTCGGCCAAGTGGCCGCCGCTCGGGCGGCAGCGTCGACGGTCGCGCCAGCCAACGCAGCGTCGTTGGCCAGAGACCCCAGAGACCTGGGCCGCCACAGCGCGGTGCCTCCGGCCAACCGCTCCTAGGCTGACCAACCCCCGATCGGATCAGCGGGGGATCTTGGCGCTACCCAACCGGCGCCCAGTCGCTCCACGAGTTGCCGAAGTCGAGCGCGACCAACGATGACCGGTCCACGTTGACGATCTCGCGGAAATGATCTTGCCACCCCCACCACGCGCTGACGAAGAACACATGATCAAACCAGCTGAGCTGGTAATCGGGGGGAATCACTTCGCCCTTGTTCTCCGGGGCAAACACCGCGATGGCCAACAGCCCCAGGATGGCAGTTTTCGGTAGCTGGATCTTCCCGTCACTGGCGACCCGTAGTGCCGCACTCCCGTTCACGTACGGAGATACTTCGAACCCGGTAGCCGATTCCTCATCGTGTCCGTGCAACCAACGGTGAATCCCGTACAGGACGTCCGCGATGTCAGGGCGCATCTCGGGCGTCAGGTCCGATCTCACCGCAACCGGAAAGCGCGTATTTTCCAGGTCGACCCCGGGGGTGGCCATCACACCGTAAATGTCGACCGCATCTCGGATCACCCGCCGAAAGCGCGTGCCGGCGCCGAGCGAGGGATAGCGCTTCCTGCTGGTGTCATCCACGGCGTTACATGCGTGAAGCATCGCCACATCCCACATTTTGCGGTCCCACTGTTCGAGCGACTGCTTGACTGATGCACCGACGGTCATGCCGAAAAGGGTATCGGCCGCCGGCAGTTACCCCGATATTGCACCCACCCCACGCCCATTACCGTGTCGCCGCTGATGGCGAATCACTGCCCACACCGATGGGCAGCGACGTCCTCACGATCCAGCGGGAAGCGCCGCTACCGGCATTTGCACCGTGCCCTGGCAGGGGCCGCCGACAATGTCGGTGTGCCAGGTGCCGCGCAGCGACCCGTCCGGCTGAGGCGCGTAATAGGCCCACGACCTCGCCGGTGCCCACACTTTGGCAGCGCCTTCACCCATGTAGCAGTCCCATTGAAAGTCGAAGCGTTCCACCCACTTGGCCCCATTCCAGAAGTAGCGGGACGGCTGGGGCAAGGTCGGATTCTTCGGGGTAGGCCCGTTGGTGGCGGTGGCAACGCACTGTTCGGCCGAACAAGCGGTGGCAAAGACGTAGTCGGCGCTAAACGTTGGTTCCATCTGGCTGGCGGCCATGCTGGTGCCGGCTTTTTGTTCGGCGTAGCGCACGAGCGAGTATTTCCCGTTCCACATGGGCATGGCGGCGTGTGCCGGAGTCGACGGTGGCGCGAACATCGCGGCCGCGATGCCGCCGAGCACCCCTAACACCTGAAGGCGAAGCCTCGATCGCGCACGCATCGTGTCCATGGTGCGGCTTGCAGGACGCGGTGCGATCTCAGCGGGGACACGATCGTGTGCAACAACTACGGCCGGATGGGTGGGGCACGCACGCGACAACTCCGATCGCGTTGGCGCAACGAGGTTGCGCTGCCAGCCCGCCAGACGCCGGCGGCAGGACTATCCCCGATGCAGCAGGAACATGCCGTAGGCGGCGATCGACTGGGAGTCGACGATCCCTCCGGTGCGGATCATCTGCTCGACTTCGTCGCGCGCAAACCACGCACTGCGCATGTCCTGTTCTTCGTGCTCGCGCTCCGACTCCCCCTCGGTTATTCCGGTAGCCAGGAACACCCAACCGCGCTGGCTGGTCAGTCCCGGGGCGGTATCGAGCTGACCGAGCGACACAAACGACGCCGCTCGTAGTCCGGTCTCCTCGCGCAGTTCGCGCGCCGCCAGCTCGGCCGGCTCGACGTCGGACAAGTCGGGAGCGGTCCCTTGCGGAAACTCCCACCGCCGCGCACCGACGGGATAGCGGAACTGCTCGACCAATCGGAATCGGTTCCCGTCGTGCGCGATCACAAGCGCATAGGCCGGTTTGTCCACCACGCCGTAGATGCCGGGACTGCCGTCCGGGCGTCGAATGTCGTCCTCACGGAGCACCATCCAGCGGTTGCGGTAGATCTCCCGGGAAGCGACGGGTTCGATGAAGGGCACACAGCCAGTATCACTACCGACACTCGTGGCGCCGGCAACCGCATCGGGTGGGCCCCAGGCGGGGTCGAGGACACACCATCGTCGCCGATCCGGCGGCGCCGGCAAACCCGTTGCGCCCGTCTCTCGGCGACGGTTGCGGTTGCGCAAGCCGTGCGGGCTGGTTGAAATCTGTACGGTGCGCATAAGTGAGCGCGAACAGCGAACACCAACAAAGGTGGGTGTACCTATGCCGAACGATCCCGGACCACGGCGAGACCTGTGAGCATGCGGCGTCACATCATCGTCAGCGGCGACGACGCGCTAGCGAACACCATTGTCGAGGAGCTGAACAGCGCCGGCGTCACCATCCTCAAGCTGGCCAGCGACGAGGTCAATGACGCCCAGCTCGCTCAGGCCATCGCGGTCATCTGCGCCGGCGACGACGACGCGCGAAACCTCGAAATCGCATTGTTGGCAAGAAGAGCCGACCCGCACGTACGAGTGGTGGCCCGACTGGCCAACGATGTGCTGCGTGAGGCGATGGCCGCTGACAACGGTCCGGGAGCGATCCTTGACGTTGCCGATCTTGCCGCGCCATCGGTCGTCGAGGCGTGTCTGGCCCGCACCGTGCACCCGTTCGAGGCCGCCGGCATCGAGTTCGTCGTCTGGCGCGCGGAGGCGCCGCGGGATGCGACCCTGCGCGAGATCTACGGCGATCTGGCCCCGGTGGCGGTGGTCCGGGGAAAAAACTCGCCCACCCCCGGTGAGGTGTTGACCTGCCCGGGGCGCGACCTGCGGGTCCATGCCGGCGACGAGACGGCGATGGTCGGCACCGCCGAAGACTTGGCCGCCCGCGGCATCAAGGTTCCCCGACCGACCTCGACGCGTTTTCGTCTGCTGCGGCTTCGGCAGATCTCCGATGCGGCACGCGCGCTGCGCAACGACGTCAACCCGATGTTCTTCAAGGCTTTGGCCGCGATGGCGACGCTGCTGGCCGTATCGACGACCTTGTTGCGCTTTGCCTACCGCCACCCTCCGGGGATGACGTGGCTCGATGCGCTCTACTTCAGCACCGAGACCATCGCGACGGTGGGCTATGGCGACTTCAGCTTCTCCCACCAGCACCCCTGGATGCGAGTATTCAGCATTACGTTGATGTTCGCCGGTGTGACCACCACCGCCATCCTGGTGGCATTCATCGCCGACCTGCTGCTGTCGCGCCGCTTCACCCGCGCGGCGGGCCGGCGGCGGGTACGCCAGCTGCGCAACCACGTGATCGTCGTCGGACTGGGTTCATTCGGCATCCGGGTGGTCAGGGATCTGATCGCCGCCGGTTACGACGTCGCGGTCACTGAGCTCGACGAGAACAGCCGCTTTCTGGAGTCGGCGGCCGAGCTGGACGTGCCCGTCATCTTCGGCGACGCGACGCTGCCGCAAACGCTGGAATCGGCTTGCATCGCCCACGCCCGCGCGATGGCGGTACTGACGCAAGACGACATGGTCAATATCGAGACCGGGATCGTGCTGCGGGAAATGTTGGGCGCGGTGAAAGCCAATCGTCGCGATATCCCGCTTGTCCTGCGCGTCTATGACCGTGAGCTGGGAGGCGCGGTTGCCCAGCGGTTTGACTTCGAGAGCGTGCGCTCCACTGTCGAATTGGCCGCGCCCTGGTTCATTGGCGCCGCGATGGGGTTGCAGGTGCTGGGCACGTTCTCGGTAGGACAAAGCTCATTCATGGTGGGCGGGATGCACGTGTCAGCGCAAAGCGAACTCGATGGTCTGTCAATGCGTGAGCTTGTCACCGGAACCCGCGTCATTGCGATCACCCGCCCCGACGAGCCGCCACAGTTACATCCGCGCCGCGACACCCGGCTGCGAGCCGGAGACACCGCCTATCTCGTCGGCCCGTATCGCGAACTGTTGGCGACGTTGCGCAAGGAACAGCCTCCCCAGCAGCCCGCCAGCGGCGATGGGCACTGGCCAGAAGTGGCGACGGTCGACAACGTTGGCCCGCTGGACCGGCCGAACTGAACCGGCTCTCACCCCGATGCGCCGGTAGCGCCGGGAGTACCGGACAGCGTTCCGCCGGCCCCGCCAACCCCGCCGTCGCCGGGCGGCGCGCTGTTGCCGCCGGGCGCCCCCGCTCCACCGTCGCCGCCGTTGCCGATCAGCCTGGCATCGCCACCGCGCCCGCCGGACCCGCCAGTGCCACCGATCGTCCCGAATCCGTTCCCGCCGGATCCGCCGGCACCGCCGCCGCCGCCGTCGCCATAGAGCCACCCTCCGGTACCACCCGCCCCGCCATCGCCGCCGGACCCACCTGGCCCCACGAAACTGCTGAGGTGTAGCCCGCCGTCGCCACCAGCACTTCCCGCGCCGCCGGCACCCACCAGCAGGCCGCCCGCGCCTCCGCCGCCGCCGTTGCCGCCAGCCTCACCCAAGATGCCCAACCCGGCCCCGCCGTTCCCGCCGGCGCCGCCGGCGCCCACCAGTCCGGCTGCCCCGCCGCCACCACCAGCTCCGCCGGCGCCGCCCACCCCGCCGTCCCCACCGAATCCGCCGGTCCCGCCGTCGCCATAGAGCAGCCCACCGTGGCCTCCGGCGCCGCCAGCGCCACCGGCGAAGTGCGAACTGGCAGGACCGCTTGTCGCACCCGCACCACCGGTCCCGCCAGATCCGCCGGCGCCGAGCAGCCCGGCGTCCCCGCCTGCGCCACCGGCTCCGCCGTTGCCGCCTTTGGCGAACCCGCCGTCACCACCCGTGCCGCCACTGCCGTACAACCAGCCGCCATGGCCACCATGGCCACCGGCTCCACCGGGACCGAGACCGGTGGCGGCTCCTCCGAAGCCGCCGTTGCCACCGGCACCGAACAACCAGCCCCCGTTGCCTCCGGCGCCCCCGGCCGCACCGCCGCCGCCGGCGCCACCGAAGCCGCCGTTGCCGATCAGCCCGGCGTCCCCGCCGGCACCCCCGGCCACCCCGGTGTTTGTGCCCGCCGCACCGCTACCGCCGTTGCCGTACAGCAGTCCCCCAGCCCCGCCGCCTTGCCCGGGTGCCGTCCCATCGGCGCCGTCGCCGATCAGAGGACGTCCCAGTAGCGCCTGGGTGGGCGCATTGAGCACGCCAAGCAGGTCTTGCTCGAGGGTTTGCAGTGGCGAGGCGTTGGCCGCATCGGCGGCCGCATAGGCGCCGCCGGAAAGGTTCAGCGCCCGCACGAACTGGGTATGAAACGTGCTCGCCGCGGTGCTGAGCGCCTGATAGGCCTGCGCATGGCCGGCGAACAACGCCGCGATTGCCGTGGACACGTCGTCTGCGCCGGCGGCCAGTATCCCCGTCGTCGGGAGCGCCGCGGCCACGTTGGCAACGCTGAGAGCCGCACCGATGCTGTCCAATTCCGTTGCCGCCAGCGCTAACTCGTCCGGTACAGCAATGAAATAAGACATTGCTAGCCTCCTGGCTGCGCCGCCGCGAGCAACAACAGCGTATCGCCGCGCACCCGCGACAGCCAGGGTCTACCTGACGTGTTCGCCGACCCAGGACTCAGGCCGCACCGAACCTCGTCACCACATCGATTGCCCGACGAAGTTGCTCGACGTCCGAAGACGTCGGGATGAGCTGGACTTCGTCGGTGCCGATCTCTTCGAACCGTCGCAGCACGGCAAGCAGCTCGTCTTCGCTGCCCGCCCAGCCCGTCGTGGGCGCCATCGCATCGACGTACTCGGCCGGGATTCAATTCATGTAGCGCCGCAGATGCCGATGCACCTGTGCGCGCGCGTCGGCCTGCGGCCCGAAAGCGAACCAGAACGACGTCGCCAGGTGCGGCTTGGGCTTGCCCGCCTGCGCCCACGCGGCCCGCGCGACGTCGAATAGCTCATTTTGCTTGGCGACGTCGAGGTCCAGGGTGGTACCCGCTAGACCGTCGGCCCAGGGTGCGGCGCTGCGCAGGGTCTTGGGCCCGATGGTGCCGACCAGCAGTGGCGGGCCTCCCGGCTGGACCGGTAGGGGTCCGACGGGCCGCACCGACTCGCTGATCTGCTCACCCGCCCACACCCGCTTCATGACTGCCACCCGCGTTGCCATTCCGCCCATCGTCTGGGTCTTGGGGTCGGCCCCGACGGCGAGGTAGTCCTCACGCCTACCTCCCACCCCGATTCCCACGGTCAACCTCCCACCGCTCAACATGTCGCCGGTGGCCAGCGCTTTGGCCAGCATGACCGGGTCATGCAACTGCGGCACAATAACGGTCGTCACCAACCGCACCCGATCGGTCCAGGCGGCCAATGCCCCGAGCAGGGTCGAGCTGTCGGGGTTGTCGAATGCGATCCGCTCGCCCCAGCACAGCGCGGAGCACGGGCCTTCGTCGACGGCACGCGCCCAGGTCTTTAGCACATTCGCGTCCAGATCGGGCTCCATTACCGGCATCGTCATAGCTATCTGCACAATCGCGATTCTGGCAGCATGGGACGGATTGGTGTATCGAGCACATCAATCGGGCACGTCCGGCTCACCGTTACCGACATCGAGCGATCGCGGCGGTTTTACGAGAGCGTCTTCGAGTGGCCCGTGCTGATCGAGCTTCCCGCGAACGCCGACGAGGCAACACGGCGCCAGCTGGCGTTTCTGTACGGCGGGGTGATCTACGACCTCGGCGGGGCATTACTGGGGTTGCGCCCGGTCGCCAATGACAGCTTCAACGAGAATCGAGTCGGCCTGGACCACATCGCCTTCCGAGTGGGCAGCATCGACGAACTAAATAGTGCGGCAGCGCATCTGGATGACCTCGGCATTGCGCACGAGCCCGTCAAGGACATTGGTCCGTCCTACATCCTGGAGTTCCGCGATCCCGACAACATCGCTCTGGAACTCACCGCACCCAAGTAGCCGGCCGGGCGGCTTGCGAGCGTGCGCGAAATGTCAGCGTTAACGGCGTGTCGAGGTGCCGACACGCACGCTCGGCACGGACAGGGGTAACGATGGCCATCAGCTTCAACCACACCATTGTCGCGTCACACGACAAGCGAAAATCCGCGGAGTTTCTGGCAGAGCTGTTGGGTCTGCCGAGTCCAGTGACATTCGGCCCCTTCCTGGTGGTCGCGCTCGAGCACGACGCCAGCCTCGACTTCGCGGATGTGCCCGAGGACGTGGAGATTCACCCCCAGCACTATGCGTTCCTCGTCTCCGAGCAGGAATTCACTGAGATCTACGGCAAGATCTCCTCGCGCGGCTTGCCGCACTGGGCAGACCCGGGTGCCCGACGTCCCGGCGAAATCAACCACCGCGATGGGGGTCGTGGGGTGTATTTCCCCGACCCGGCCGGGCACTCGATTGAGATCCTCACCCGACCGTACGGCTCAGGCTCCTAGTCGCCGCTGCGCGCCGAGCCGTGCCGCTCGAACTCCTGCGCCCGGTAGGCGTCGGCGAGTTTCGCGACGTGTCCGGGCAGCGCCCCCGTGGCGACATCGGCCAGCGTCGTCTCTTCCAACACTGATCGCATGCTGGCGCGCAGGGCCCGCCAGACATCGGTCAGCACCGTGGTGGGCCCGGAGTAGGGCAGGTCGCCCAGCCCGATGTCACGAACGCTGGCCAGGGGCCCGTCGATGCAGCGCAGCACGTCGGCGATGCTGATGTCGGTCCCGGGACGCGCCAGTTCATAGCCACCGTCGCGCCCGCGGTGGCTGCGTACCAGGCGGTCGGTCCGCAGGTTGGTCAGGATGTCGACGAGGAACTGCGGCGGTATGCCTTGAGCCTGCGCCAGGTCCTCGGTCTTGATCACCGTCCCGCTGTCGGCTGTCGCAAGTTGGACCATCGCGCGCACCGCATATTCCGCTTTGGCCGACATCCGCATGCTCAGGATTGTGCCATCCGCCCCCGGTTACCAGACGCGACGCCAGATGTTGCTGCAAAGAGCCGGGGAATCCGGCCCGCCGAGGCGACCGAACTAGGGCCGCAGCTCGAGCAAGTCGATGACGTCTTGCGCTTGCTGGTCGAGGCTACGTGCCGGCGTGAGGCGCAGGTCAGGATGCTTCGGGCGCTGGTAGGGGCTGTCTATCCCGGTGAAATGGGTGATCTCACCCGCACGCGCCTTCGCATACAGACCTTTGGGATCGCGCCGCTCGCAGTCGGCCAGCGGGGTGTCACAGAACACCTCGACGAAGTCGAATCCGGCGTCGGTGTGCACCTTGCGAGCTAACTCACGATGCTCGGCCAGCGGGCTGATCGCCGGAACCAAGACGACATGACCACAATCTGCGAGCAGCACCGCGACATGGGCCAGCCGACGCAGGTTCTCCGCGCGATCGGCCATGCTGAAGCCCAAGTCCGCGTTCAATCCGTGTCGTAGGTTGTCGCCGTCCAGGACGTACGCGGCGACGCCTTCTTCTAGCAGCTTGCGCTCGACAAGCATGGCCACCGACGACTTGCCGGCACCCGACAGGCCGGTGAGCCAGACGGTCCTGCCCCGCGGCCGCTCCGTCGTGGTGACCAGCGACTGGTGGCGCACCGTGTTCGGACTCGGTGTGTGGGTCGAGACGTCGCGCAACACCATGCCCGCCGCGACCGTACCGTTGGTGTCCGGGTCAATGAGAATGAAAGAACCCGTGCTCGAGTTTCGGGTGTATTCGTCGAGCAACAGCGGCACCTGGGTACGCAGCGAAATGCGACCAAGTTCGTTGAGCTTCAGTGCAGTTGCCGTCTTGTCGCGATGCAGGGTGTTGACATCAAGCCGGTAGTCCAGCGCGGTGACCCTTGCGCGGGTGGTCCGGGTGGTGTGCTTGATGACGTAGTCACGCCCTGGCTCCAACACCCCCGAATCCGCCATCCAACACACGGTTGCGTCGAAGTCCTGCGCGACTCTGGGCTGGTTGTTGGTTCGGGCAATCATGTCGCCACGCGAGATGTCGATCTCGTCGGCCAGGCTCAGCGAGACGGCCATCGGCGGAAATGCTTCCGGCACCGGACCGTTGGGGCCATCGATCGCGATAATCCGGGTCGCCTTGCCGATCGGCAGGACAACGACCTCATCCCCTGGGCGCATCACCCCACTGGCGACGGTGCCCGCGTAGCTGCGATGGTCCTGGTGCTCCAAGGTGTGCGGCCGGATGACGTACTGAACCGGGAATCGCACGTCAACCAGGTTGCGGTCACCGGCGATGTAGACCTCTTCGAGATGGGGCAGCAGTGAGGGCCCTTCGTACCACGGCGTCTGGTCCGATTTGGTCACCACGTTGTCGCCATGCAACGCCGACATCGGGATGGAGGTGACGTCTTGCACATCCAGGCGGGCGGCAAAGGCGTGGAACTCGTCGCGAATCGCCTCGAATTTTGCCTTGTCCCAACCGATCAGGTCCATTTTGTTGACGGCGAGGACAAGGTGACGAATGCCCAGCAGCGATGCCAGGAAGGCGTGCCGGCGTGATTGTTCCAGCAGGCCGTGCCGGGCATCGACCAACACGATCACCAGCTGCGCGGTGGACGCACCGGTAACCATGTTGCGGGTGTACTGGATGTGCCCCGGGGTGTCGGCGATGATGAATTTCCGCTTCGGAGTAGCGAAATAGCGGTAGGCGACATCGATGGTGATGCCCTGCTCACGCTCGGCCCGCAGGCCATCGGTGACCAGCGCGAGGTCGGTGTATTCGTGACCACGTTCCTTTGAGGTCTGTTCCACCGAGGCCCACTGGTCTTCCATCACGGCCTTGGAGTCATACAACAGGCGCCCGATCAGCGTGGACTTACCGTCGTCGACGGAGCCGGCGGTTGCCAGGCGCAACAGCGTGGTGGATGCGGACATCAGAAATACCCCTGCCGTTTGCGGTCTTCCATTCCAGACTCGGAAATGCGGTCGTCGGCCCTGGTCGCCCCCCGCTCGGTGAGCCGCGCCACGGCGGTCTCCGCGATGACCTCCGCAACGGTTGCGGCCTCCGATTCCACACATCCGGTGCACGTCACGTCCCCGACGGTGCGGAACCTCACCGTCGCCTCGAACACCGGCTCGTCCGCGCCGGGCTGCATGTGCCGATTGACGGCCAACAGCATGCCGTCTCGCTTGAACACCTTGCGCCGATGCGCAAAGTAGATCGACGGCAGCGTGATGTGCTCGGCGCCGATGTAGGACCAGATGTCGAACTCGGTCCAGTTGGACAGCGGGAACACCCGGATGTGCTCGCCTTTGTGGTGGCGTCCGTTGTAGAGATTCCACAGCTCCGGCCGCTGCGCCTTGGGGTCCCACTGGCCGAACTCGTCGCGGAAACTGAACACCCGCTCCTTCGCGCGCGCCTTCTCCTCATCGCGGCGGGCACCCCCGAACGCCGCGTCGAACCGGTTCTCCCGGATGGCACGCAGCAGCGTCATGGTCTGCATCGGGTTGCGCGACGGGAAGGTCTCGACGACCCGTCCGGCGTCGATGTCGTCCTGCACCGATGCCACCACCAACCGCACTCCTGACGCTGCGACCAGCTCGTCGCGGGTCGCGATGACCTCGTCAAAGTTCTGGCCGGTATCCACGTGCATCACCGGGAACGGCAGCCGCCCAGGACGAAACGCCTTGATGGCCAGGTGCAGCATCACGATGGAGTCCTTGCCGCCGGAAAACAGCAGCACCGGACGTTCGAACTCGGCGGCCACCTCACGAATGATGTGCATCGCCTCGGCTTCCAGCGAGCGCAGATGACTCAATTCGTACTGGCCGACGGCGGGGCCCGTTGTTACACCACTGGTGGTCATGGCTTCACCTAACATGCAAAATCAGAAACTCAATACCTGATAATTCTGGTAGAACTGACCACATTTTTTGCTATTGTTACCTATGGAACCAGTCCTGCCCTGCCGCTGTCAATGAAACTTTTGGGAAGCGCGCGGGCAGCTTTGGGAACTTCTTTTCCAGCCGTCGTCGATACGCCAGCATGGACGGATGTCCAATGCTTCAGGTTCGGCCGACAATGCCAGCGGTCGCGACGTCATCGCGCAGTTTCTGCCGCAGTCGCCGTTCGTCACGAAACTGGGAATCGTCGCAGATCACCTCGGTGCCGATGAGGTGCGGCTTCGGCTGCCGTGGGACCCGTCCAACGTCACGATCGGCGACATGGTGCACGGCGGGGCCATCGCTACCCTTGCCGACCTGACGGTCATGGCCGCCGCTTGGTGCAGCGGGCAGGCGCCGCCCGAGCTGCGCGGCGTCACGGTGTCGCTGGCGCTGGACTTCATGGCGCCGGCACGGGCCACAGACGTGATCGGGGTGGGCCGGGTGCTGCGGCGTGGGCGCTCCTTGGTCAACTGCGAGGCCGAGATCGTCGACCCCGAAGGCACGCTGCTCGCCAAGGCCCTGGCGACCTACCAGGTGGGTTGATGTCACGCTAGAGCGTGACCTCGTTGAGCTTGCCGGTGGCGACGTCGAAAACAAAGCCGCGCAATGAGACGTGCTTGGTGACAAACGGGCTGTTCTCGATGCGGCGCAGCGACTGCTTGACGTCCTCCGCCGCATCCGGGAACGCCTCGGCCGCCCACGGGGGTTTGACTCCAGTCTCGTCCTGGATTCCACGCTTGAAGTCGTCATCGGTGAAAGTGAGCATGCCGCAGTCGGTGTGGTGAATCAGCACGACTTCTCGGGTCCCCAGTAGCCGCTGACTGATCGCCAATGAGCGAATGGCGTCGTCGGTGGCCACGCCCCCTGCGTTGCGAATGACGTGCGCTTCGCCTTCGTTGATGCCGAGCAGGCGATAAACGTCCAGGCGCGCATCCATGCAGGCCAAGATCGCAATGTGTTTACTCGGCGGCATCGGCAGCGGACCTTCGAAGCCACTCGCGTAATCCGCGTTGTTAGCCAGGTAGTCGTCGGTAACCGTCACGCACGTCTCCTTATATGTCCCGGCAGAAAATTTGCTACACAAAGCGAAGCCGCGCAGGAGTTTAACAACCGAATGCCCGAATTTCACCGGTGAAAATCAGCAGGATCGCAAAGCGATCGACCCACCCCCGGCGTTGCCGTACCGGCCGCCGCCCGCATCACACGAACCCGTCCCACCGAAATTGAGCGGCAACGCGTGCAGTTGCTGCAAACGCCGAAATCAGCGAGGACCGTCGACATCGGGGGCCGTCTGGTCGGCGTTGTCAGCGACGCTACACACCCGCTTCTCGCTACCCTGTCCCAATGCAACACGGTGGATGGGCATGACACGATTTCTGGCGCGCCGGTTGCTCAACTACGTTGTGCTCCTCGCGCTGGCCTCGTTCTTGACCTACTGCCTGACCTCGCTGGCCTTCTCGCCGCTGGAAAGCCTGATGCAGCGCAGCCCACGCCCACCTCAAGCGGTGATCGACGCGAAGGCCGCCGAGCTCGGATTGAACAAGCCGATACAGGTGCGCTACGCCCACTGGGTCACCCATGCCGTTCGCGGCGACTTCGGTGTCACCATCAGCGGTCAGCCGGTCTCCGCGGAACTGGGCCGCCGCATCGGAACCAGCTTGCGGCTGCTGCTCATCGGATCGGTAGTCGGCACCGCGCTCGGCGTGGCGATCGGCGCATGGGGTGCCATCCGCCAATACCGGTTCAGTGACCGGGTGATCACCATGCTGGCATTGCTGGTGCTGAGCACCCCGACCTTCGTCGCGGCAAACCTGCTGATTCTGGGCGCACTGCGGGTGAATTGGGCGCTGGGATTTCAGCTGTTCGACTACACCGGCGAGACCTCACCGGGCGTGGACGGTGGAACCTGGGCAGCATTCGGTGACCGCCTGAAACATTTGGTCCTGCCATCGTTGACGCTGGCGTTGGGCGCCGCGGCGGGCTACAGCCGATACCAGCGCAATGCGATGCTCGACGTGCTGGGCCAGGACTTCATTCGCACCGCCCGCGCCAAGGGCCTCACCCGCCGGCGCGCGCTCATCAAACATGGGCTGCGAACCGCACTGATTCCGATGGCAACGCTGTTCGCCTACGGGGTTGCCGGACTGGTCACCGGCGCGGTGTTTGTCGAAAAGATCTTCGGCTGGCACGGCATGGGTGAATGGGCGGTCCGGGGCATCGCGACCCAGGACACCAACATCGTCGTAGCGATCACGGTGTTCTCCGGGGCCGTGGTCTTGCTGGCCGGCCTGCTCTCCGACATCTTCTATGCGGCGCTCGACCCGAGGGTCCGGGTTTCATGACCGATCAAGCCACGCAAGTCGAGTTCACCTCACGCCGCACGCTGGTGCTGCGCCGGTTCCTGCGTAACCGGGCCGCGGTGGCATCGCTGGCGGTGCTGGTGGTGCTGTTCGTGGGGTGCTATGCGCTGCCCTCGGTGCTGCCCTACTCCTACGAGGACCTCGATTTCGACGCGCTGCTACAGCCACCGAGCACCCGTCATTGGCTGGGCACCAATGCGCTAGGTCAGGACTTGCTCGCGCAGACGTTGCGGGGCATGCAGAAATCCATGCTCATCGGCGTCTTTGTGGCGGTGATCTCCACCGGAATCGCCGCCACCGTCGGTGCCGTCTCCGGCTATTTCGGCGGGTGGCGAGACCGAGCCCTGATGTGGTTGGTGGACCTGCTGTTGGTGGTGCCCAGCTTCATCCTGATTGCGATCGTCACTCCGCGTACCAAGAACTCGACCAACATGATGTTTCTGGTGCTGCTGCTGGCCGGATTCGGCTGGATGATCAGCTCCCGCATGGTGCGTGGCATGACCATGAGCCTGCGCGAGCGCGAGTTCATCAGAGCGGCAAGGTATATGGGCGTTTCCAGCCGGCGGATCATCACCGGCCACGTGATACCCAATGTGGCGTCGATTCTGATCATCGACGCGGCACTCAATGTCGCGGCCGCCATCCTGGCCGAAACAGGCTTGAGCTTCCTCGGTTTCGGCATCCAGCCACCGGACGTGTCGTTGGGCACCCTGATCGCCGATGGCACCCAGTCGGTAACCACGTTCCCGTGGGTGTTCCTGTTCCCGGCCGGGGTCCTGGTGTTGATTCTGGTCTGCGCCAACCTGACCGGTGATGGCTTGCGCGACGCACTGGACCCGGCCATCAAGACGCTGCGAAGTGGTGACCGATGAACCCGCTGCTCGAGGTGACCGATCTGGCCGTCACCTTCCCCACCGAGAACTATCCGGTCACCGCCGTGCGCGGCATCAGCTACCAGGTAGCCCCCGGCGAAGTGGTCGCGATGGTGGGCGAATCCGGATCGGGCAAGTCCGCGGCGGCCATGGCCGTAGTCGGTCTGCTACCCGAGTACGCCAAGGTCCGTGGCTCGGTCCGGTTGCAGGGCACCGAGCTACTGGGGCTGGCCGACGACGCGATGTCGCGGTTCCGCGGCAAGGTGATCGGCACCGTGTTCCAGGATCCGATGTCCGCTTTGACCCCGGTCTACACCGTCGGCGATCAAATCGCCGAAACCATCGAGATACATCAGCCCACTTTCAGCAGGAAGGCGGCGCGGCGGCGTGCGGTGGAGCTGCTTGAACTGGTTGGTATCGCACAACCCGAGCGACGCGCCCGCGCGTTTCCGCATGAGCTTTCCGGCGGTGAACGCCAACGGGTGGTCATCGCCATCGCCATCGCCATCGATCCCGATCTGTTGATCTGTGACGAACCCACCACCGCTCTGGACGTGACCGTGCAGGCCCAGATCCTCGACGTGCTCAAGACGGCTCGGGATGTGACCGGGGCCGGAGTGCTCATCATCACCCACGACCTGGGTGTGGTTGCCGAGTTCGCCGATCGAGCGCTGGTCATGTACGCCGGGCGAGTTGTGGAAAAGGCTACGGTCAACGACCTCTACCACAATCGCCGAATGCCTTACACCATCGGACTATTGGGTTCAGTCCCCAGGCTCGATGCCACGCAGGGCACCCGATTGGTGCCAATCCCGGGTGCCCCTCCGTCGCTCGCCGGCCTCGATCGGGGCTGCCCGTTCGCACCCCGCTGTCCCTTGGTCATCGATGAATGCCGCTCCGACGAACCCGAGTTGATCGAGGTCGGCCAGAATCACCGGGCTGCCTGCATTCGCACCGATCAGGTGAACGGGCGCAGCGCCGCCGACATCTATGGCGTGCAGACCGAGGCCACCGAGCCGGCGCCCGCCGACTCATCGGTGGTCGTCCGGGTCAGCGACCTGGTCAAGACATATCCGCTGACCAAGGGCGTGCTGCTGCGGCGATCGATCGGCGAGGTGCGCGCGGTCGACGGCGTGAGTTTCGAACTCCGCCAGGGCCACACGTTGGGCATCGTGGGTGAGTCTGGATCAGGAAAATCCACTACCTTGCATCAGATTTTGGAGCTCGCCGCGCCACAATCGGGATCGATCGAAGTTCTGGGCACCGATGTCACCACTTTGACCGCGTCGAGTCGCAGAGCGCTGCGACGCGATATCCAGGTGGTCTTTCAAGATCCGGTCGCCTCACTGGACCCTCGACTGCCGATCTCCGATTTGTTGGCCGAACCACTGCAAGCCAACGGCTTCAACAAGACCGATACCCAGGACCGGGTTGCCGAACTGCTTGACATCGTCGGGCTGCGTCGTAGCGATGCCAGCCGCTATCCCGCCGAATTCTCCGGCGGACAGAAGCAACGGATCGGTATCGCACGAGCGCTGGCGCTGCAACCCAAGATTCTGGCGCTCGACGAACCGGTGTCCGCCCTCGACGTCTCGATCCAGGCCGGAATCATCAACCTGCTCCTGGACCTGCAAGCGCGGTTCAAACTGTCGTACCTGTTTGTCTCCCATGACCTCTCAGTGGTCAAACACCTCGCCCATTCCGTGGTCGTCATGTTTGCCGGCAGCATCGTCGAGCAGGGCAACAGCCAGGAGGTTTTCAGCAATCCGCAACACGAGTACACACAGC
The DNA here is from genome assembly GCF_002355775.1 of Mycobacterium ulcerans subsp. shinshuense. Classification (NCBI taxonomy): domain Bacteria; kingdom Bacillati; phylum Actinomycetota; class Actinomycetes; order Mycobacteriales; family Mycobacteriaceae; genus Mycobacterium; species Mycobacterium ulcerans. Next base: position 4,382,084 of record NZ_AP017624.1, read on the forward strand.
GTCTGCTGGGCGCGGTGCCACAACCGATTCCGGGCAATGCTGACTAACGCAGATCGACATGACGGCGTCCAGCCCGGGCCTGGCGCGAGGTCGCGGCGGCCGACTCGCCCCTGGGCACGGCGTCGAATCCGGTGTGCCGGTGACGCATTGCTCACCGTGACGCTCCTGCTTGCCGGCTGTTCGGCCAGCACCCAACTCCCCGCCGCGACCAGCGGGTCCACCGCGGTCGGCAGCAGCAGCGATATCAACCCGCAAGATCCCGCCACCCTCGAAGACGGTGGTGACCTGAGGCTCTCGCTCACCGACTTCCCACCCAATTTCAATATCTTGCATATCGACGGCAACTCGGCGGAGGTTGCGGCGATGGTCAAAGCCACTCTGCCGCGGTCCTTCATCATCGGTCCAGACGGTTCGACGACGGTCGACCACGACTACTTCACCAGTGTCGAACTCACCAAGACCAACCCGCAAGTGATCACCTACACCATCAATCCCAAAGCATTCTGGTCTGATGGCACGCCGGTCACCTGGCGTGACATCGCGAGTCAGATCCACGCGACCAGCGGCGCGGACAACAGATTCGAAATCGCCTCGAGCGGGGGCTCCGACCGTGTCGCGTCAGTGACCCCGGGAGTCGATGATCGTCAAGCCATGGTGACGTTTGCCAAACCCTACGCGGAGTGGCGTGGGATGTTTGCCGGCAACGGGATGCTGCTGCCCAGCAGCATGACCGCCACGCCCGAGGCGTTCAACAAGGGACAACTCACCGGACCCGGCCCCTCCGCAGGCCCGTTCATCGTCACCTCACTGGACCGCAGCGCACAGCGAATCGTATTGACTCGCAACCCTAAATGGTGGGGAAAGAAGCCGCGCCTGCACAGCATCACCTGCCTGGTTCTCGATGACGCCGCGCGGATACCTGCCCTGCAGAACTTCACCATCGACGCGACCGGGATCGGTTCACTCGATCAACTCACCATCGCCGAGCGCACCAAGGGGATCTCGATCCGGCGCGCGCCGGCTCCCAGTTGGAGCCATTTCACCCTCAACGGTGCCCCGGGAGCGGTCCTCGCCGACCCGGCGCTGCGGTTGGCCGTCTGCAAGGGGATCGACCGCCGGACGATAGCCAAAGTGGCACTATACGGCCTGACCAATGATCCGGCGCCGTTGAACAATCATGTTTTCGTCGCCGGGCAGGAGGGCTATCAGGACAACAGCAGTCCCTACGATCCGGAGCAGGCCAAGCGGGAGCTCGACGCCCTGGGCTGGAAGCTCAACGGCAAGTTCCGGGAGAAAGACGGCCATCAGCTCGTCGTCCGCTTGCTGTTCTACGAAGCTCAGAGCAGTCGCCAATTCGCGCAGGTCGCTCAGTACAGCCTGGCCCAGATCGGCGTCAAACTCGAACTGCAATCGAGGTCGGGCAGTGGCTTTTTCAGTAACTACGTCAATGTCGGGGCCTTCGACATTGCGCTGTTCGGCTGGGTCGGCGACGCTTTCCCCCTCTCCTCGCTCACCCAGATCTACATGTCCGACGGGGAAAGCAACTTTGGGAAGATCGGCAGCCCACAGATCGATGCGGCGATCGAGCGGACGCTGCAGGAGCTGGATCCGGCCAAGGCCCTCGCGCTGGCCAATGAGGTGGATAAGCTCATCTGGGCCGAGGGGTTCAGCCTGCCGTTGACCCAATCACCGGGAACGATTGCCGTCCGCAGCACGCTGGCAAATTTTGGCGCCAGGGGCCTCGCCGATCTGGATTACACCGCGATCGGATTCATGCGGAGCTGACCCGGCGATGCAGCAGCGGCGCCGGTAGCGCGTGCTCCGCCATAGCCGCCAGTTCGATCGCTTTCCACAAGGCGCGGATCGGCAGCCGCGCCGGCATTGCGTCCAACTCCGCCCCTCGACCGGTGAGCGCGCCGAACTCCCCCCGACATACCGCCCCGGCAATGGCCAGGGCCGCGGGCTCACGGAAGTCAAGGGCGCTGTGCGCCATGGTCGGTAGCTCTATCAGGACCGCGTTGGGCGGCAATGATGCGATATGTTCGGCGACCATGGCCGGGGTAGTGAGATCGTGCCCGCCCGAAACAACCACGGTTGGCCAGCCGAATCTGGGCATCTCGGCCACCAAGTCGTACGGCTCGGACTCGAACTGATCTGTCGCCGCAATAGTTTCGCGAATCGCCTGAGCGGGATCGAACGGTAGGCCGTCGGGCTCGGCAGCGTAGTCCAGTTCGCGGAACGCGATGCGACCGACCAGGTCCATCTCGTAGCGGTACGGCACCTTGCGTGCATACATGGCAGAGAACCGGAAAAGCACGTGCCACAAGATCATCCGGCCGCACAGCAGGAGATCCAATTGGCGTTCCAGAAGCCGCGCTCCGCCGTACCCGTAAACCGCCGCTGCGACCTGGGATGCGCGGGCCGTCATCACCCCGGCATCGACCAGCTGCCGAACCTTGGCCGCCAGCGCGGCGGTCTCCGGGCTATCCCCGTCGAGTAGCCGCCTACGAATGGTCTCGCGCGCAAGCGCAATGTCATCGCGAGACAGCAACGGCGAATCGAGAATCATCGACCGTACCCGGGCCGGGTGACGGACGCCGACTCCAGCGGCAATGTAGGTGCCGTATGACGTGCCGTAGATGACAGCCGAGTCGACATGGGCGTCATCGAGCACCGCGGCAATATCGTCGACGACCTGATCGATTGTGAAAGCTTCTGGCGGTAGGTCGGCTCCGGAGTCATCGTGGCGCCACATCCCCACTCCGCGGTGCTCGATCATGATGATATCCAGACCGGCAGCGGCGGCACGCCGGCGCAACCCCTTGTACACCAGCATCGACGCCACTCCCGGCCCGCCCGGGATGATGACCAGCGGATGCGCCGACTTTCGGCCGGCGCGCACGTAGTACAGATCAAACTCGCTGTCGTTGCCCGGCGACACCGGCCGGCGCACCGGCCGCACACCCGGCATTCCCGCGAGTTTCTCGTGCGCCCGGCGCCGTTTGTCGCTCAACGTCATCGGCGTCGGCCCATCATGGGCAGTATTCTGCCCAGACGGGCTGTCGTCGGCAGCTCAAGGGGCCGTCGGTTGGGCCCCTAGAACCCGGCTCAATTGCGGATCAGGTCGGCAGCCTTGGCGCCTATCAGCACCGATGGGGCATCAGTGTGTCCACGCACCGTGCTCGGCATCACCGACGCGTCGGCGACGCGCAGGCCGTCGACCCCGCGCACCCGTAACTGCGGATCCACCACGCTCGCCTCGTCGCTGCCCATCCGACAGGTACCCAAGGGGTGATACAGGGTGTGCGAACAGGTGGTGAGGGCCAACTCGAGGGTTGCTTCATCGAGCTCGCTGCTGTTGTGCGGCCGCGCCACCGGCCCCAGCAGGCCGCGGAGCGCGGGCGCCTGGGCGATACGTGCGCAGATCCGCAGGCCTTCCATCATCGCGGCACGGTCCACACCGCCGGGGTCGGACAGGTAGCGGGCTTCGATGATCGGCTTGGCATGGGGATCGGCAGACCGAAGCGTGATCTGACCCCGGCTCTGTGGGGCAACCAAGATCGGCCCGAAAACCACGCCGTGGCCCGGCGGGTGCGCGGGCAGTCCTTCGTCGTAGAACGGTGCCGGCGCGAAGATCAGCTCCAGGTCGGGTAGGTCCAGACCCGGCCGGCTGCGGACGAATCCGTATGCTTCGCCGACGTTGGAGGTCAGCATGCCCCGGCGCCGCAACAGATAGTTGATCAGCTGCATGGGCTTTTCGGCGGCGGCCAGACTGTCCCCGGCAACGTCGAAGCCCAGCCGCGTGATGAGGTGGTCCAGTAGATTCTGGCCCACTTCTGGCGCGTGGTAGACGGTTTCGATTCCGTGATCGGCGAGATGACTACGGTCTCCGATGCCCGAGAGCATCAGCAGCTGCGGGCTGTTGACCGCGCCGCCGCACAGCACGACCTCCCGGCGGGCATGCACCGTGCAGTGTTGCCCCTCGCGCTGGTACTCGACGCCAGTCGCCCGGGTACCGTGGATGACGATTCGGGTCGCCGTCGCACCGGTGAGGATGCTCAGGTTCCTGCACCCCATCGCCGGTCTGAGATACGCGTCGACGGTGCTCCACCGGGAGCCGCGGCGCTGAGTGACGATCGTTTCGCAAAAACCTTCCGGCTCTGCGAAATTCGGCTGCACCGGCGGGAACCCACAGTCGCGTGTGGCGGCCAGCCAGGCCGCAGTCAGCGGACTCGGACTCCGTTGACGGGAGATCTGTAGCGGACCCGTCACACCGCTGTCGTCACCATTGACGAAGTGCCAGGCGGCAGTGACGTCTTCAATCTGGCGGAAGTAGCCGAGCAGCTCGCCGTAGGACCAGTGCGAGCCGGCGAGCCGAGCCCATTCGTCATAGTCGGCGGCAAAGCCGCGCACCCACATCATCGCGTTCATCGAGGACGAGCCGCCGAGCACCTTGTCCCGGGGCCAGTAGATCTCGCGCCCGCCCAGCTGCGGCTCCGGTTCGGTCGTGTAATCCCAGTCGACTTCGCTGCGGAACAGCTTGGGAAACGCCGCCGGAATCCCGATGAAGCGATTCTTGTCGCTCGGCCCGGCCTCGAGCGCCACCACCGAGGTGCCCGAATCGGCGCTAAGCCGATTGACCACCGCCGCCCCAGCTGAGCCCGTACCGACCACTACGTAATCGCACTCAATGTCCACCGCTCATCCCCGTTTTGGGATCAGTGTATGACGCGGGGCGGCCCGATCACTAAAGATTCAGATCGATCCGGTGCGCGCCGGCGACACCGTCGTATCGGTCAGGGCTGCACGTCAGCACGATCACCTGACCATGGGTTCCCACGGTATCGAACACTCCCCCCATCTTGGCCAGGCGGTCTGGATCGGTGAATCCCAGTGCATCGTCGACCACCACCGGAACGGTGTCCTCCTTGGCCACCAGCGCCGCGCCCGCAAACCGGGCCAATATGCCGAGCTGCTCTTTGGCGCCGCCGGACAACGACTCGTAAGGCACCGTGACATCGTCGAGAGTCCGGCTGCGGATCCGTAGATCGCTACCGACATCGACCTCGAACGTGGGCCCGAACACCGGGCGCCCGAGTCGCTGTAGCTCCATTCGATAGGGCTCGACGTAGCGCTGCCGGGTGGTATCGCGATGCCGTGTCATCACCGATCGCAACAGCTGGGCGGCTCTGGCGCGGCGTCCGATGCGGGCGTGCTGACTAGCGGCATGCTCACGTTCGGTCTCTGCCGCATCAAGCTTGCTCTGCCGACCTTCGCTGCCGAACACCGAGAGTTCGACGCTGATGTCGCGCAGCGCGGCGACAACGGCATCGTGGCGCTCATCCAGTGACTGCGCGATCTCGGCGGCTTCCCGTGCTTCGGCGGCTACCGCCTCGGGCTCGGCAGCGTCCAGCACTTCGGTCAGTTCGGCGAGTCGACGCTGCGACGCCTGCAGCACGTGCAGATCGGCATCGGCCGCCGACGCGAGGTCGGCATCGCTAACCGCGGCCCGCGCGGTGGCCAGCCGCGAGGTGGCCGCTTCGACTTCGGCCCGCCCGTTTTCCAGCCTGCTCTGCAAAACCGTGGCCGAAGTAGAGGTTTCGGCGAGACGCCGGCTTGCCGCGAGAGCGAGCTTGCGCTGATCCTCGCACTGCTTGCCGGCCGTTATCCGGGCGGCCTCGGCCGCCTCGAGTTCGGCACGGGCAGCCGTGGCATCGGTCGCAAACAGATCGGGCTCAGCGGGCTGGCTGGCCTGCAGCTGTGCAAGCCGGCAGCGGAGTTGGTCTACCTGCTCGTCACCACACAGCCCGGCCAGGGTGGCGTTCAACTGGTCGCGGCGCCCCAACAGTTCGCGGCGGCGCTGTTCGACCGATCGGGCCTCCGCCAAGGTTGCCACGCCGCCCGCGGCCAATGCCACCGCAAGTTCTTCTTGTGCTGCAACATATTTGGCCTGCGCCTCCAGCGCGGTCGCCCCCTGGGCGATCCGCGCCGTCAGGACCCCGGGGACCTCGACCTCCGCGGGGCCGGTGGCCGTCATCGACCAACTCGAACCCGCCGACAACTGCACCCGTTGACCGCCAACCACCAGCTCGATATCGGCGGCCGCAGTGAACTCCACCGCCGCGGAAATCAACGCGAGTTGCCCGTCCACCCGATCCACGCTCGCCGCAGCGGATTCGATTCGTTTCAGCAGCGCCTCGGTAAGTGTCACCTCGGATAGCTGGGCGCAGACCCGGTCATGGTCACACTGGACCTCTCCGATCCTGGCCAGTCGGGCGCTCAACCGTTGCGCCTGTTCGCGGTCGGCGATCTGGTCGAGAGAGCGCCGGGCGGCTTCGGCACGGCGTTGAACCGCCGTCAGGCTAGCCGTGGCTTCCTCGACCGCGACGGCGCACCGCTGCGCATCGGCGCTCGCCATCGCCCGCTGGTCGGCGGCGTGCTGCGCATCGATTTGCAGGGCCTCGAGCGCCTTGGCGCGACTGTCGATTTCCTCGCACAGGGCACGCCGTTCAGCATGAGCGGCCGCCGAAGCCGAGCTGGTTGCGGCCTTCGCAGCGGTGACGAGCTTGGCCTCATGCGCTTCTGCCTTCAGCCCCGCGACCTTGTCGGCGGCCTGCCGCGCAGCCGCCAGCCGGGAACCGGCTGCAGCCAACTTCGGCGCCAATTCTGCTGCCTGCCTAGTTAGTTCACCATGGCGACTGATGCGCTCGTCGACCTCGGATACCGCCGCGGCGCACTCCGCTACCGCAGTCTCGGCTCCGCTCAGCCGAGCGAGGGTTGCCGCCCATTCGCCGGTGGGACGTCCGGTTGGGGTGAAGTAGCGCGAATACTCGGCATCGATGCGTTCAATCAGCACTGGCTCGGCACCCGAGAGCGCCACGTCGGTGGCCGAATGGGCGGCGGCAATATCGAGCGCGCGGGAAAGCGCATCACAGCTGGACAGATCCACCGCCGTGGTCGACGCGGCCTGCAGCACCCGCTGGGCACGCCACAACTCGGTGTCCACCGTCTCCGCCAAGATCGCCCGGACCCGCTCATGGGCTTCGTCGCCGGTCAACTGTTCGCGACGAGGCGCCAGCACCGTCAGCTGTGTTTCACACTTCTTGTGAAAACGCTTCCGGTAGACGAAACGGTAAGGACCACTGCTTATTTCGGCAGTGACCTCGGATCCGACGTCGGCATTGGTCGGTTTGACCTGCTTGATTTCCTTTTTCGCCGAGCGATCCTTGAATTCCAGTAGGAGATCCAAAGCCTCGATCATCGAGGACTTTCCAATCTCGTTGGCGCCGCACACAACCACCACACCGTGGTCTGGAAACTCGATCTCCCGATGCGCGATCCCGCGGTAGTTGGTCAGTACCAGCCGGTGCAACTTCATGCCGCGCCCCGATCTGTGAGCCGCAGCAGCAGAGCCAACGCCGCCTGAGCATCGACTGCGGATCCGTCGGCACCCGAACGAGCGGTTGCGACCAACTCGTCAACGGCGGCCGCAGCGAAACCGCCGATGCCGAGGTCGCTGAACTCACCATCCGCCGGAATCACGGCCAGGTCGGTGTGGCGTTCCCACAGGCCCAGCCAGGCGAACAACCGCGCATACCTGTCCAGGCACGCATCCAGCGCGGCACGGTCGGTGACGGTCAACGAACCGGTCAGGGCCAACCGCACCACGGTGCGGTCCTTGTCGGTCATCAGATCCAGATTCAGATCGAGGTCGGCAATGTCACGGCTGGTGTCCACTTCCCGGCGCAGCGTGACAAACCGCCAGCAGCCGACCCGCCTGGCTGTCACCGAGACCGGGCGGCACGGGTCGGTTTCGTCAATGTCGACGACGAGGACGTGGCCGGGGTCAGATTCGACGTCGTCGAAGTTGGTGACTTCCGGCGATCCCGAGTACCACACCCTGCCGCTGCCACCAACCTGAGTCAGCGAATGCTTGTCCCCGAGCGCCACATAATGCAACATTCCTCGCGCCACCGCGTCCTCGAGCCCAGCGAGCCGGATCAGCGAGGGCTTGCCGGGATCCGGGTCCAGCGCATCGATTCCCCCGTGGGCGACCAGCAATCGGGTGCCAGCCCCTTCGGACAGTCCCGCCAACACGTCGGCGACAAGATCGGTGGTGGGAGCCTTGGACCGCCACGGAGCGGCGACAAGCTCCACTCCCGGACGCACTTGGTGACTACCGCAGCGATCGAGAACGACAACGTTGTCCGGACATTCAGTACGAAACAGTGCGCCGGTGTATACCGAAGAAGCGTCCAGCGGGTCGTGATTGCCCGGAAGCAGGTAGACCGGAACACCGATGGCGCGCATGGCCTCCAAGGACTGGCTGATGACCTGGGGCGTGAGCTGATTGTGTTCGAAGACGTCACCGGCCACAACCACGAACTCGGCACCCACCTCGGCAGCCAGCGCCCCCAGACCGGCCACCGCATCGCGGCGCGCCGCCGAATAGCGCGGCTGCGCGTCACCGGCGAGAAAGTGGCGGGTCATGCCCAGCTGCCAGTCGGCGGTGTGCAGGAATCGCATCCTGGTGACCTCCTAGCGAAAAAGCGTGTCTATCAGGGCAACGCGAGTGTAGGTCTGGGCACCGACAAGACGCGGGACCTCGCCCGGCAGGTTCGGCTCGCAAGCGGTCGGCACGGGATCGAGGACCCACGCCGCCCGCCGTAGTCGAACATCCATTCGCATCGCGGGCAGCGCAGGGCGGGTCGCCATCTGGTGCGCGGCGAAGTGCGCACGGTGTTCGCCACCGAGCTGATGATTCGCACGCGCGTCGGTGCCGCCAACCCGGTTGGCCTTAGGGTGGGCCGAATGAGTGACCGGCACACGCTGTTGTTGATGCGGCATGCGAAATCCCAATATCCGCCTGGTGTGGCTGACCATGAGCGACCGTTGGCACCGCGCGGGCGTCGCGAGGCCGGATTGGCCGGAGACTGGCTGCGCGGCAATGCGCCAGCCGTCGACGAGGTGTTGTGCTCCACCGCGATCCGTACCCGAGAGACGCTGGCACGCAGCGGTATCGATGCACCGGTGCACTATTCCCAGCGGCTCTATGGCGCCGTGCCCGGCACGCTGATCGGCGAGATCAACCGGATTGGCGAGGACGTCGCGACCCTGCTCGTCGTCGGGCATGAGCCAACGATGTCCGAGGTGGCACTGGGCCTCGCCGGCGCCACCGGCACCGACGCTGCCGCCGCCGAACGGCTCTCGGCGAAATTCCCGACGTCGGCGATTGCGGTGCTGCAGGTGGCCGGCCGCTGGGAAGATCTCGAACTCGGTGGCGCTGCCCTCATCACGTTCCACGTGCCGCGCTAGCGAACCGTCGCCCGACGCGGACCCCCGGGGGTAGCACCCATCCCCGGGTGTCCCGCCAGTCAGGAGTTGGTGGCCAGCGTCAGCTCCATCAGCTTGATGGCCTGCGAGCAGGCATCGATACCGGGGGCCTGAGGATTGACCCACCAGCCGACAACTCCGGCGGCGTCGCTTGCCACGCCGCATGCGCCGTTGGGGTCATTGGGTCGCATCACAATCGAGTCGACGCCCTGAATGGTGCGACTCTCGACCTGATACTTCAGTCCCTCGGCCACCTTGCGTTCGTTGCTCAAGCTGCCCTGCTCGAACCAGTACCGGGTGATGTCGATCAGCCCGGCCGGGTTGGCCGCCTGCCAGCGGCAGATCGCGCCGACGAACGTGCTCTGAATGTCGAGCGGATCGGCGCCCACCGTCTTGGCCAGGATGTCGGTGGTCAGCACTTCACATTCTTTGAGCAGGTTGGGGTACTGCTGCTCGGAATTGTTGTTGCGTGGGACCCCACCCCCGCCCGCTTTGATGGCGTTGCCCGAAATCGACCTCGAGCAGCCGGTTGTCGACACCAGCACCGCCAGCAGCACGGCCGCCGCGCGCAGGCCTGCACCATTACCGCGCCGAGATCCACGACGCATCCCACCGCTCATTTCGAGTTCGCAATCGACTGACGAGTGAGTTCCCTGGCGACGTCACACGGCGGCGGGAATGGCTTCTGGTTGAAGCTCACCGACCATTCGATGAAGTCGTCCTGGAACTGGATCCCTACCTCACACAACGAGTCGCCCAGGGTGGGCTCGTTGCCGATGGCGATGAAGCCGCTGTGGCCGTCGATGTTGATGTCCTCGACACTCGCGCGGGAGAGCTCCTCGGTCTTGCGCTCACGACCGATTGGACTGCCGCGGTACCAGGAGAAGGAGAAGTGCGGGCCCATGATGCCGCCGCCCGCCAACCACTGGCACCCCACCGAGTTCTGAGCCGTGTTGATCAGGCCACTGATCCTGGTCAACTGTGTCACTGTCTGGTCGCTGACACCGCCGCACTGCGGAAAGAACGGTCCGTGACGGCCCTCGGAGCTGCCCGGGGTCGACGAAGCCGTCGCACCGGGATTGTTGTCACCGGAATTGGAGCACCCTGCAACTGCGGGACTCAGAGCCATCAATGCCGCCGCAGCCAGGGCCAGCGTCGTCAAATTACGCCGCACCGCTTACCTCTCTACTGCTGGTCACAGCATGCACTGTAGCCGCAGCCCCGCGGGTCAACCACCGACACGCCACCTGATCAGGCATTTCGTCCTGACCGATGCTGCCGGCCCCAGCACCGGGCCGACACGGTATGCGACAGTTACCCCATGCTCCTGGCACTGCTGCGCCAGTACATCCGGCCGTACCGTCGGCTGGTCGCCGCGCTGATGGCGCTGCAGCTGATCAGCACCCTGGCCTCGCTGTACCTGCCCACGGTCAACGCCGCGATCATCGATGACGGAGTCGCCAGGGGCGATACCAACACCATCATCCGGCTGGGTGTGGTGATGCTCGGCGTGACCGGACTACAGGTGCTGTGCGCGGTGGGTGCCGTCTACTTCGGAGCCCGCACCGGGACCGGCTTCGGCCGCGACCTGCGCGCCGCGATGTTCGAGCATGTGATCACCTTTTCCGAACGCGAGACGGCCAGATTCGGCGCGTCGACGCTGTTGGCCCGCAGCACCAACGACGTCCGCCAGATTGTGTTCCTGGTGCAGACGACTGCCACCATGCTGGTGGCCGCGCCGATAATGAGCATCGGCGGCATCATCATGGCGGTTCATCAAGAGGCCGCGCTGACCTGGCTGCTGCTGGTCAGCGTTCCGATCTTGGCGCTGGCGAACTACTGGATCATGACCCACATGCTGCCGTTGTTTCGCAGCATGCAGGCGTTGATCGACGGCATCAACCGGGTGCTGCGCGACCAGCTGTCCGGCGTCCGGGTGGTTCGCGCGTTCACTCGGGAGCCCTTCGAGCGGGACAGGTTCGCCCAGGCGAACACCGCGTTGGCGAGCACCGCGTTGCGGGCCGGCAATTGGCAGGCGCTGATGCTGCCGGTGACCACACTGACGATCAACGTGTCCAGCGTCGCGGTGATCTGGTTCGGCGGCCTGCTGATCGACCAAGGCCGGATGCAGGTCGGCTCGCTGAGCGCATTTCTGTCGTACTTCGCCCAGATTCTGATGGCGGTGCTGATGGCAACGATGACCTTGGTGGTGCTGCCGCGAGCCGCCGTGTGCGCGGAGCGCATCACCGAGGTGCTCTCGACTCCCGCCGCACTGAACAACCCGCAACACCCCAGATTCCCCGCTGCCGGCATCACCGGCGCGGTCCGGTTGGAAAACATCACCTTCAGCTATCCCGGCGCCGACTGCCCGGTGCTGCAAGACATCTCCTTGTCGGCACCGCCGGGAGCCACCACCGCGATTGTCGGCAGCACCGGTTCGGGCAAGTCGACGCTGATATCGCTGATCTGCCGGCTCTACGACGTTACCGGCGGCACCGTGCTGCTGGACGGGATTGATGTCCGCAACTACCAGACCGAGCGGTTGTGGGCGGCGATCGGGCTGGTGCCCCAGCGCGGTTACCTGTTCTCCGGCACCGTCGCCGACAACCTGCGCTACGGCAAATCCGACGCAACCGACGAAGAGATGTGGGAGGCGCTGCGGGTCGCGGCCGCAGAGGAATTCGTCCGGGCGCACGGCCTGCAGATGCGTGTCGCGCAGGGCGGGATCAACTTCTCCGGTGGGCAGCGTCAACGACTCGCGATCGCCCGGGCGATCATCGGCCGACCCGCGGTCTATCTGTTCGACGACGCATTCTCCGCCCTTGATGTGCACACCGATGCGCGGGTCCGCGCATCGCTGCGAGAACTTGCCACAAAGTCGGCCATTATTATTGGCACACAACGCGTTTCGACTGCCGCACAGGCCGATCAAGTGATCGTGATCGACGATGGCAGAGTTGTCGGGGCGGGCACTCACGATTCCCTCCTGATCGATTGCCCCACCTATGCCGAATTTGCCGTCTCGCAGTCGGTGACCGCCGACATCAGGGGCGTCTCGTGACCGCGGCACTCAACCAGCGACCCCGAGGCGGCGCCCCGGCGCCAACCCGATCGCGCGACTTCTGGGGTTCGGCGACGCGGCTGGTGAAACGGCTCGCCCCACAACGACGGCGCAGTCTTGCGGTGATCGCCCTGGGCATCGTCGGCACCGCGATCGGGGTGGCCGTTCCCCGAATCCTCGGCCACGCCACCGATCTGCTGTTCAACGGCGTGATCGGACGCCAGTTGCCCGCCGGAATCACCAAGGCGCAAGCGATTGCCGGCGCCCGGGCCCGCGGTGACAATACCTTCGCCGAACTACTGTCGGGAATGAAGGTAACCCCCGGCCAAGGCGTGGCCTTCGGTGCGGTGGTACGAACCCTCGCACTGGCGTTGGCCCTGTATCTCATTGCTTCCCTGCTAATTTGGGGGCAAGCCCGGTTGCTCAACGTCACCGTGCAGCGCACCGTGGCAGCGTTGCGCGCCGACGTCGAGCACAAGCTGCACCGGCTGCCACTGTCCTACTTCGACGGACGTCAGCGTGGCGAACTGCTGAGCCGGGTCACCAACGACATCGACAACATTCAGTCGTCGCTATCGATGACGATCAGCCAGCTGGTGACCGCGATCCTGACCGTGGTCGCGGTGCTGTCGATGATGGTGTGGATCTCGCCGCTGCTGGCACTGATCACCCTGCTGACCGTGCCGTTGTCGTTGCTGGTGACGCGAGCGATCACCCGACGTTCACAACGGCTGTTCGTTGCGCATTGGACCAGTACCGGACGCCTCAACGCACACATCGAAGAGACCTACAGCGGCTTCACGGTCGTCAAGACCTTCGGCCACCAGGCCGCAGCACGCGAGCAGTTTCACAACCTCAACGATGACGTCTACCAGGCCAGTTTCGGCGCCCAACTGCTCTCTGGCCTGGTGCAGCCGGCGACCACGTTCATTGGCAACCTGGGCTATGTAGCGGTCGCGGTGATGGGGGGCCTGCAGGTGGCCACCGGTCAAATCACATTGGGCAGCGTGCAGGCGTTCATTCAATATGTCCGGCAATTCAACACACCGGTGTCGCAGGTGGCGGCCATGTACAACAGCCTGCAGTCCGGTGTGGCCAGCGCAGAGCGGGTGTTCGAGCTGCTCGACGAACCCGAAGAAGCCGCCGACCCCGCGTCGGCGCTGCAACCGCCGGTCAGCCGGACCGGCCGCGCCCCGGCCCTGACCGGTCGCGTGGAGTTCGAGCGGGTGAACTTTGCCTATCACCCGGGCCATCCGGTGATCCACGACTTGTCACTGGTGGCCGAACCGGGCAGCACGGTGGCGATCGTCGGACCGACAGGTGCCGGCAAGACCACGCTGGTCAACCTGCTGATGCGGTTCTATGAGGTCGATTCCGGCCGCATCCTGGTCGACGGAATCGACATCACCACGGTGAGCCGGCGGTCACTGCGGTCGCACATCGGCATGGTGCTCCAGGACACCTGGTTGTTCGACGGGACGATCTCGGAGAACATCGCTTACGGGCGTCCGGAGGCCAGCCCGGACGACATCATCCAAGCCGCCAAAGCGGCCTACGTCGACCGGTTCGTCCACATGCTGCCGGCCGGCTATCAGACCCGGATCAGCGGAGACGGCAGCAACATCAGCGCCGGCGAGAAGCAACTGATCACCATCGCCCGCGCATTTCTTGCCCGCCCGCAGTTGTTAATCCTGGACGAGGCCACCAGTTCGGTCGACACCCGCACCGAGCTGCTCATCGCACGGGCAACCGCCGAACTTCGCCGGGATCGAACCAGCTTCATCATCGCCCATCGCCTTTCGACGATTCGTGACGCCGACCAGATTCTGGTGGTGCAGGCGGGCCAGATCGTCGAACACGGCACCCACGCGGAGCTGCTGGCCAACCGGGGCGCCTACTACGCCATGACGCGGGCCTAGAACGATTCTGGCGATGCAGCCCCGCTGGCGGTGGTGGCGCCAAAGCGCGCGGTAACCGTACCGGGTCAGCCCGCTGCGCCGTCGGCGCCGGTACCGCCCTGCACGCCGTTATGGCCGCTGATGCCGTTGTAGGTTGTCCCGACGCCTGGATCGCCACCCACGCCACCGTCGCCACCGACAGCGCCGGCGCCGCCCGCACCGCCAGTCCCACCGATGCCGTTGGTACCCGAGTGACCGATCAACCACCCGCCAGTGCCACCGGCACCGCCGGTGCCGAACCCTCCGCCGGAGCCGCCGTCGCCCCCGGTTCCGCCGTCCGTGGCATCGCCGCCGGAGCCACCGGCCCCGGTGCCAGACGAACTGCCGTCACCGCCAACTCCGCCATTCCCACCGGCGCCGCCGATGCCGCCGGTACCACCGACTCCGCCGTCGCCACCCGCACCGCCGTCGCCGCCATTTCCGAACAGCAGCCCGCCGGCACCGCCGCTGCCGCCAACCCCGCCAACCCCGCCGGTCCCGCCGTCGCCGCCGGTGCCCGCAATGTCGCCGTCGCCGCCAATATTGGCGTCGGCCACGCCACCGTCAGTCGAGCCGGCGGAACCACCAACCCCGCCGGTCCCCCCCGGCGCCCCCGGTGGCGCCGATGCCGCCGGTGCCCCCGGTGCCCCCGGTACCGCCGATGCCGCCGTCGCCGACCAATATCCCGCCACGACCACCGTTACCCCCGCCGCCGCCGGTCCCGCCGGTGCCACCGGAAGCGCCGCTGGCCCCATTGCCGCCGGTCCCGCCAATACCCGCATAGGCGCTGCCGCTGGAAGTGACGGCAGGCCCGCCCAGTCCTCCATCGCCGCCCGAAGCTCCAGGAGCTCCGCCGTTGCCGCCGGTCCCGCCGAAACCTCCATAGGCGTCACCGCTGCCGTCATTGATGGCGAACCCGCCGACCCCACCGGTGCCTCCGGTCACCCCCGAGCCCCCATCGGCACCGCTGCCACCGTTACCGCCGTTGGCATCGCCAATCGAGGTTGTAACGTTGTTGCCCCACGCGCCGGGGCCTGCTGTGCCGTTAGAGGTGTTCACGCCGTCCGCGCCGGCCAGGCCGGTGCCGCCTTGCCCGCCGCTGCCGCCGTTGCCGCCGTTGCCGAACAGGTAGGCGTTGCCACCTTGCCCGGGGTCGCCGCCACCGATACCCGCCGCGGCCGCACCACCCTGCCCGCCCGCACCGCCGTCGCCGTAGAGCCACCCACCGTTGCCGCCGGCACCCCCGGCCGCACCGCTACCGCCGATCCCACCGGCCCCGCCCTGGCCGAACAGCCAGCCACCGTTGCCACCGGCACCCCCGGCCGCGCCAAGCCCCCCGGCCCCACCTGTTCCGCCGGCGCCGATCAACCCCGCGCTTCCACCGGTACCGCCGATCTGGCCGGACGCTCCGGAGCCGCCGTCGCCCCCATTGCCGTACAAGATCCCGCCGTCGCCTCCACTCTGTCCAGTCCCCGCCACCCCATCGTCGCCGTTGCCGATCAACGGGCGCCCCAACAGCGCCTGGGCGGGCGCATTGACCACGTCGAGCACTGCCTGCAACGACGAGGCGTTGGCGACCTCCGCGCTTGCATACTTCCCCGCAGCCGCGTCAAGGGCGGTTACCAACTGGTCGTGAAACGCCGCCACTTGGGCGCCGAGCGCTTGATAGGCCTGGGCATGTCCGGAAAACACTGCGGCGACCGCCGCCGACACCTCATCGGCACCCGCGGCCAGCGCGCCCATGGTCGGCACCGCGGCGGCGACGTTAGCCTGACTGATCGCCGAGCCGATGCTTGCTAGATCCCTGCCCGCCACCGCCAATACCTCTGGCGAGACGACGACAAACGACATCACAACCCTCCCACCTGCTCGTGTTCACCCCAGCAGCCGCGCTGTCTTCTTCGCACGATGCGTCGAGGCGAATCGTATCGTCTTCCTACGCAACATATGTCGCATTTTGGTTAACTTGTCATCGCTACACAAAAGGTGAAACGCATTCACGTTCAGCAACATTGGCCACGAAAGCCATCCGGGCTGTGACCAGCAGATACTTCGCACTCCAACCGCTAAACTCGAAAACCACTCGCATTGCGCCACACTGACCGCCAACCGCAGTCGACACCGTAGACAGCCCAATTTCGCTGCCTAGCCATCAAACGCGAAAATTGCTCGCATAGAGCCACACTGACGTCCACTATCGTCCACGCCGAAGCCAGACTAACTGTGCCGAGCATCGCAACTTTCACGGTCGGACACAACGCCTACCACCAGAATTCGGTTGCTCTCCTTGCTTATAGATCCATCAGGGCATTTGCCGGGAGGAACCACGCAGGAGCGGGCGCGAAATCGTGATCCAGGTCAACGGTGCAGCGCTACAGCCCAATGCCGGCAACGGGAGCGGCATATGGCCAATGGCGCGGATCGAGCTCGCGCGGGCTAGCCACGATGCCGGCGCGCAGCCGCCGCGACGCCATCACTGGAGTGCGCCAAGAAGTTGTTGAGAATCCTTGGAGCGGCCGGCCCGATGCTGGGGTCATCCAGCCAGGGAAACCAGAGCAAAGGACCTCAGCAATGTTCTCAACCCGCATCACCGCAGCCGTCACCACCGCAATCGGCGCAGCCGCCGTCGGGCTAGCCATCGCGACCGCAGGCAGCGCTGCGGCCAGCACCGACGACACCGCCTTCATCTCACAGATGGAGTCGGTCGGGGTCACCTTCTCCTCACCTCAGGCGGCCGACCGGGAAGGTCACCAGGTCTGCCAGGAATTGGCCAGCGGCAAGACGGGCACCGACATCGCCGAGGAAATCCTCAGCCAGACCGACCTGACCTCCAAGCAAGCGGCCTACTTCGTGGTCTACGCCACCAAGGACTACTGCCCGCAGTACGCCAGCCAGCTCGCCTAGCCCTTCGCCAACCACGCGGGGATCCCGGCCCGGGATCCCCGCTTCGGCCTGCTATCGGCGAGTTCAATTATGCGACAGTGCTTTTCAAACCAATCTCAGTGTGCCGATCATCGCCAAGGCGGGTTGGCGGACGGGCGCCAAGAACTTGCCAAGAACTTATTTAGAATCCGCCAAGGCGCCGGCCTCAAGGTGAAATCACCAACGGAAAATCACCGACAGAGGATCGCCACCATGTTCTCACCGCGCATCACCGCAGCCATCACCACCGCAATCGGCGCCGCCGCAATCGGCCTCGCCATCGCCGGCGCCGGCGCCGCGAACGCCAGCACCGGTGACGAGACCTTCATCGCCCAGATGAAGGGAGTCGGCGTCACCTTCTCCTCAACTCAGTCGGCCGTGCGCCAGGGCCACCAGGTCTGCCAGGAATTGGCCAGCGGAAAGACGGGCACCGACATCGCCGAGGAGATCCTCAGCCAGACCAACCTGACCACCAAGCAAGCGGCCTACTTCGTCGTGGACGCTACCAAGGTCTACTGCCCCGAATACGCCAGCCAGCTGACCTAGGACCAACCGACCGGGCGTGCGGGGATCCTGATTTCCGGATCCCCGCATCCGTCGTTTCCGGTCCGAAAGCGGAGCTTGGGGACTTGCCGGCGGATCCGCAATCCCAGTGTCCGCAAGGATCTGCACCCAAAACTTTCACACCCACTCGGGCCCTTCGAGTTCGGTGGTGGATTGTTGACTGCGCCGCTCACAGATTGCTAAGCACGACAATGCCGTGGGCCAACATAAGGAGAATTCCGATGAAGCATCCGCCTCGTTCCGTTGTCGCCACCGCCGTCACACTGGCAGTCGTGCTCGCGATCGGGGGCTGCTCGAGCAACGGTGGTTCCGGCGGACCCGGGACGGCCACCGGCACCACCGTCACCACCAGTAGCGCCGAGGCGGCCACCATCCTCAAGCAGGCCGCCGAGGCCATGCGCAAGGTCACCGGAATGCATGTGAACCTCACGGTGGACGGCGACGTGCCGAACTTGCGCGTGACCAAGCTCGAGGGCGACATTTCCAACTCACCGCAGACCGTGGCCACCGGAAGCGCGACGATGCTCGTCGGCAACAAACAAGAGGACGCGAAGTTCGTCTATGTCGACGGTCATCTGTATTCGGACCTGGGACAGCCCGGCACATATACCGATTTCGGTGACGGGGCATCCATCTACAACGTTTCGGTGTTGCTTGACCCCAACCAGGGGTTGGCCAACCTGCTGGCCAACCTCAAGGAAGCATCCGTCACCGGCAGCGAGCAGGTGAACGGTGTAGCCACCACCAAGATCACCGGGAACTCGGCCGCGGACGACATCGCCACGCTTGCCGGCTCGCGGCTTACCTCCGCGGACGTCACCACGGTGCCCACCACCGTCTGGATAGCTACCGACGGGTCCTCTCACCTGGTGCAGATCAAGATCCTGCCGACCCCGGCCACATCGGTGACGCTGACCATGTCCGACTGGGGCAAGCAGGTCACCGCAACCAAGCCGGTCTAGCCATTGTCGTGAGCGCAGTTCATCGCAGTTCATCGCAAGCCGTTGAAACCGCCGGAGCACCGGCACTTGGAAAGGACTCACCAATGACGACGATCTCCCGTCGGCGGCGGTTAGCGGTGGCCGTCGCCAGTGTGGCTACCGCCACGGCAACTACCCTGACGCTCGCACCCGTCGCTGATGCCGCCGACCAATACGGCGCGATCGCCTACTCCGGCGACGGCTCCTGGGGACGAGCGTCGCACTACCCGACCCGAGCGGCCGCCGAAGCAACCGCCGTCAAACTATGTGGCTACTCCGACTGCAAAGTGCTCACCACCTTCACCGCCTGTGGGGCGGTGGCTGCCGACGGCAAGACTTTCGAAGGCGGTGTCGGGCCCACCCTGAGCGCCGCGATGAAAGACGCGCTGAGCAAGCTCGGGGGCGGCTACATCGACACCTGGGCATGCAACTGAACCTGCCCGACCCATGCGATGACCACCGTCGACCGGCGGGCAGCAGATCACCCCAAGAATTCGTGGAGATAACAAAAAGGCCTACATAAGAACCTTTTCTCAACGCCCACTCCGCACCCGCGGAACTGAGAAAAGGACAGACGATGAAGATCAACAAGATCGCCACCGCCCTCAAGACAGCCACCTTCGCGATCGCCGCCGGTGCCGTTGCACTGGGACTGGCCAGCCCGGCCGGTGCAGCGTCCGGCACGATGTACGGCGACCCAGCGGCTGCCGCCAAGTACTGGCGCTACCAGAAATACGACGACTGCCTCATCATGGCCGTCGCCGACGTGGTCGGTCAGGTGACCGGCAAGGAGCCCTCGGAGCAGGCCAACATCAAGGTGGCCCAGACGACCCCCAGCGCCGTGCACCCCGGGTCGATCTACACCAAGCCGGCCGACACCAAGAACCCGAACTCGGGCCAGGGCACCAGCCAGGCCGACATCGCGACGTTGCTGGCGCACTACGGCATCGACGCTGTTCTTACCAACCTGGACAACGCCCCGAGCAACGGAGTCCTCACCGGCATGGAGGCCCTCGAGCACCACCTGGGCAACGGTCGCGCGGTGATCGTCAGTGTCAACGCCGAAATGATCTGGGGCGTGACCATCGACAACAAGGACGAGGCCGGCAACCCGGTTTCTGACCACGCGGTGGTCGTGACCGGTGTCGACACCGCCAACGGGGTCGTGCACCTCAACGACAGCGGCAGCGACGAGGGGCGCGACGAGCAGGTCCCGATGGCCCTGTTCATGCAGGCATGGGCCACCAGCCAAGACTTCATGGCCGTGACCACCCAAGCCAGCAATTGACCATCGATCACCACCGCGGGCGGCCCACCCGGTGCACACGCACCGGACCGGCCGCCCGCACGGGCATGTTCGCAAGCACACCAAGACAATTCGCATGCAATACCAGTGATCGTCTTGGCAGCGCGGGCATTTCAACGGCCATCGTGGTAACCATCTGCGGCCAGAACCAACGGCCGACACCGATGCCGGACGGCCCCGACACCTCGCCGACGTGCCGGGATCCCCGGTTCTCACCGCATCGGCGAACTTGGTACCACAATAACCAGTAACGACAAACCAGTAATGACACCCGACTGCTAGGGATGCGAACGCGAGTGAAGCCGCGGAGGACCCGGAATGGCTGGTAGCGCAATGGTGGACAAACGTCTCGAATTCGGTCTACTCGGACCGTTGGAGATGACTATCGACGGCGAGCTGGTGCCGCTGGGCACACCCAAGCAGCGCGCGGTTCTGGCCATGCTGGTGATCAACCGCAACCGGCCGGTCGGGGTCGACTCACTGATCACCGCCCTGTGGGAGGAGTGGCCGCCGGCGGGGGCGCGGGCCAGCATTCACTCCTACGTGTCCAATCTGCGCAAGCTTCTCAGCGGCGCCGGGGTCGATCCACGGGCCATGCTGGCCGCCGCCCCGCCGGGCTACCGGCTCAGCATCCCGGATAGCACGTGCGATCTGGGGAGGTTCATCGCCGAGAAGACCGCCGGCGTGCATGCGGCCGCGGCCGGCAAATTCGAGCAGGCCAGCCAGCACTTGTCGAGGGCGTTGGCCCAATGGCGTGGACCCGTACTCGACGACCTGCGAGACTTTCAGTTCGTCGACGCGTTCGCCACCGCACTGGTCGAGGATAAGATCCTTGCCCATACCGCGAAGGCGGAAGCCGAAATCGCCTGCGGCCGGGCGGCCGCGGTGATCACCGAACTTGAAGCGCTGACCGCCGAGCATCCCTACCGCGAGCCGCTGTGGACGCAGTTGATCACCGCCTACTACCTCACCGATCGCCAATCCGACGCACTAGGTGCCTATCGCCGGGTAAAGACGACCCTCGCCGAAGACCTCGGCATCGATCCCGGCCCGACCCTGCGGGCCCTCAATGAACGAATCCTGCGTCAGGAACCACTCGACGCCAAGATGAACGCCAAGTCCACCGCCGTTGGCACAGTCACGGTGCTCGACCAGCGCACAATGGTGTCGGGCCAGCAGGCCGTCGCCTACTTGCACACCATCGCGTCGGGTCACGACTACCCGATTCGGACCGCGGCAACCCGAATCGGGCGGCTCAGCGACAACGACATCGTCCTGGACAGCGCGAACGTCAGCCGCCACCACGCCGTCATCATCGACACCGGAACCAACTACATCATCAACGACCTACGGTCATCCAACGGAGTGCATGTACAGCACCAGCGGATCCGCGGCGCCGTCACGCTCAACGATGGCGACCACATCCGTATCTGCGACCACGAATTCACCTTCCAGCTCACCGCACGAAACCCCCGGTGAGCCAGCTCGTCCAACCGGGTTGTTTAGCAATGCTTTTCGGCGCGCAACGCTTGATCGACGGGCTGGCCTGCGACGCAATCCGAGATCGCCACAAGGCTTTTGGCCAAAGCCATCTCCGTCTCCGCGGCCGTTCCGGCCGGCCGCACCAGCCCGGCTGCCCCACTGACGCCGTCCCACCTTTTGACCGCGACCGGTCGGCACCCGCGAACCCGGGCGATGTGGCCGTTTTCATGCGAGCCGACTAGCGAGGGCTTACCGTCAATGGTTGCTGGGCCGGTGATTGGACTCGGGACGACACGTCGGGCCTGTTGATAAAGTCGCCAGGATTCGGGTTGGGTTGAGGAGGTCAGCAATGGGCGAGGCGCCAGACTCGCGTGTGGGGTCGATGTTCGGCCCTTACCACCTCAAACGGCTCCTGGGCCGGGGTGGCATGGGCGAGGTCTACGAGGCCGAGCACACCGTCAAAGAGTGGACAGTGGCGGTCAAGCTGATGACCACCGAATTCAGCAAAGACCCGGTGTTTCGCGAGCGGATGAAACGCGAAGCGCGCATCGCCGGACGTTTGCAGGAACCCCACGTGGTGCCGATCCACGACTACGGCGAAATCGACGGGCAGATGTTCCTGGAGATGCGCCTGATCGAGGGCACCGACCTGGACAGCATCCTCAAGCGCTTCGGCCCCCTGACCCCGCCACGTGCGGTGGCCATCATCACCCAGATCGCCTCGGCGCTGGACGCCGCGCACGCCGACGGGGTCATGCACCGCGATGTCAAACCGCCCAACATCCTGATCACCCGCGACGATTTCGCCTACCTGGTCGACTTCGGGATCGCCAGCGCCACCGGCGACGAGAAACTGACCCAGTTGGGCACCGCGGTGGGCACCTGGAAATACATGGCGCCCGAGCGGTTCGCCAACGAAGAGGTCACCTACCGCGCCGACATCTATGCGCTGGCATGTGTGCTGTTCGAGTGCCTTAACGGATCCCCGCCCTACCGGTCAGACAGCGCAGGCACGCTGGGCACCGCCCACTTGATGGATCCTGTCCCGCAAGTAAGCACGGTGCGCTCGGGGATCCCCAAGGCCTTCGACGCGGTAATCGCCCGCGGCATGGCAAAAAAGCCCGAGGAACGCTATGCGAGCGCCGGGGATCTAGCCCGCGCCGCCCATGACGCACTCAGCAACCCCGATCAGGACCACGCGGCCGACATCCTGCGGCGCAGTCGGGAATCCACGCTGCCCGGCACCGCCGCGATCACCCCCCAACCGCCGACCATGCCCGCCGTCACCCCGCCACCGGCCATGCCGTATGCCGATCCGGCCAGTTCGGGGCCGTTGCCTCAGTCCGCACCGACCGGGCAGCCCGGGTGGGCGCCCGCGAGCGGTCCCATCCCGGCCGCACACCAACCGGCCCAAGTCCCGCTGTACTACCAAAGCGGCAGCTGGGCAAGCACGCCGCCAGGCACGCCACCGCAACAACCCGTCGGGCCGACGCCGTGGAACCAGCCACCACCCAAACGCAATCCCTGGCCGATCGTTGCCGGCGTTGCCGCACTGGTGTTTGTCCTCATCGTTGGCGGGATCGGCGTCTGGCTGGTGACCAATTCCGACTCCACCCCCAAAGCGGGCCCCGGCACTACGGGCAGCACCACCACTACTTCCCCCAAACCGGAGACCACCAGCCCCGAGACGACGACCACCCCGGCCGGTGACCCTCAGGCCCGGTTGCTGAGTTACCTGCCGTCGGGCTACGCCAGTGGTGTCTGCACCGCAACCACGCCCAAACCCAACAGCGTTTGGACGGGGGCGGTGGCGATGTACAACTGTGGGCAGAACACCAACGATGGCGGACCAAGTCGCGCTGTTTATGGGCTGTTCCCGAGTCTGGAAGCACTCAAGCAGGCCTTCAACGACGACATTGCCGCGGTGGATCTGGCCAATTGTCCGGGCGAGGGCCCGTCTCCCGACGGGTGGCACTATGACCGGACACCGGACGTGACGGCCGGAATGATCGCCTGCGGGACCTACAAGAACCACCCGAACGTGATCTGGAGCAACGACGACAAGCTGATGCTCAGCGACGCCTTCGGAGACCCGGCCACCCTCGACGAACTCCACACCTGGTGGGCGAAGTACGGGTGAACCACTCCTCGCCGGTGCGCCGATCGGCGCTGCGGTCACCGGGTGGCGTTCCGGAACAGACGGCCGTGCCCCACTAGTGGGGCAGGCGACCGCCGAGCATCCTCGTGGCTTGCGCCGCGGCGCTTAGCACGTCGGCGAGCAACCCTTGGGCCCGCTGCGGGGCAGCCGGAAGCTGGGTCCGCTGATCATCGAACACCGGCGCGGACAGTCCGGCGGCACCTTCGTCACGCTTACCGGCGGTAAACGAGAAACCGCTCCGGCAGGTCTGCCAGGTTCGCCGCCAGTCGGTGCACGGTAGACGCGGGAAAGCCGGTGCGAGAATGGATTTCGGCGAGAGTCAGTGCCGGCTCGGCAGGGGTCAATGCATCGAGAACCCCGCGGACCTTCGACCTATACTCCCGCCGCAGAAACCCGGTGACCGTAGCAGCCAAGCGCTGTCTCGCGGAATGCGACCGCCGACGAAGGCAGACATCTGTCCGCGATCCACCCGATCGCGATGGGCCTGACCAGTTGCGCATCATCAATCGCGATTTCGATGATGTCAGCGGGCCTTGCCGTCGCCTGCGGCAGCACCCCGACCCCGAGATTCGCTCCGATCAAGCCACGCAGCGTCCCGACGTCGGTCCCTTCGAACGCCGGGGTCGGATCTATGCCGTGGCGGGCGCACGCCGCATCAACGATGCGACGCAAAGTGTGGTCACGGTCGAGCACCACGAACGGATAGGCGGCCAGTTCGGGAAATCTGATCAGCCGGCGACCGGCGAGTGGATGATCAGTGCTGACCACCGCATAAAGTTGCTGAGTGAATAGCGTCTGCCAGGCTATCTCGCCGTAGCCTTCGAAGGCGGCCGGAAAACTCAAGCTCACATCGGTAACACCGCTGACCAGGTCGCTGAGCACACCTTGACCGGAACGTTGATGCAGTTCGAACCGCGCCTGCGGAAACCGGCTGTGATGCAGGCGAATCAGATGCGGCACCGTCTGCATCCCCAGGGAGTGAAGAAAGCCCAGTGCTACCGTCCCGCCGCTGACACCGGCGAGCTCACGCACGTTGTCGATTGCCGAAGAGACGCTGCGTTGGGCCAGCCGGCTGCCCACCAGTAGAGCCTGTCCATATCGATTGAGCTCGTTGGTGCGGCCTCGCCGGGTGAACAGTTGCACGCCGATCTCAGCCTCGAGCAGCGTGATGGCACGACTCACCGCAGACTGCGACACCAAGAGCTGCTCGGAGGCGCCCCGAAGCGTGCCGCATTCCGCAACGGCCTGAAAGTAGCGCAATTGATAGAGCTCCACCGGCCCAGGATACTTGCGCAAAACTGAACAGTTCTTCGAAACCTTGTGCTAGACGCAAACCTGGTTGGTTCCTAGCGTGGTCGTAGACCCCGAGGAGACCACAAGATGAAACCCATTCCGCGCAGTTTGTTGTTCACACCGGCAACCAAAACCCAGCACTACCTGACCGCGGCAGCGGTGCATGCCGAGGCACTCATCCTCGATCTCGAGGACTCGGTGGCCCCCCGCGACAAGGCGCAGGCTCGCCGGGACGCGCTGAATTTTCTTTGCACCACAACGCCGGCGAAGACGATGGCGGCCATCCGGGTCAATGCCCCCGATACCCTGGATGGCTGGCGGGACCTCACCGCGTTGCTCGACTCTGCGGCCGACCCAGATTTTCTGATGCTCCCAAAGGTGCAGTCCGCGGCCGAGATCGGCCTGGTCAAACGCCTGCTTCGGCAGTCACAGAAGACAACTCGACTCATCGCGACCGCCGAAACCGCTGTTGTGGCGGCAAATCCGGACTGCGCGCTCGACCCGCGCCTGGTCGACGCAGTCATCTTCGGCAGCGCCGAAATGGCAGCCGACCTAGGCGCAGAACCGTCCGCCGCCGTTGTGCGACATGCTCGCAGCACCATCCTCAGCCACGCCGCCGCCGCAAAGATACCGGTCATCGATGCCCCGTTCTTCGACATCGACGACATACCCGGACTGCGCCAGGCCGTCCGCGAGGCCGTCGCAGAAGGATTCGCCGGGAAGGCGGCAATCCATCCCGATCACGTAGCGCTCATCAATTCCGGATTTCTTCCCGGTCAATCCGAAATCAATTGGGCACGCGAGGTATTCAAGTCTGCTCAGGCAGGCGCCGGGTCCGTTGGCGGTCGAATGGTGGACGAGGCGATGGCCCGCCGCGCGCGCGGCATCCTTGCCAGAGCTCAGGGTGTGAACGAGGAGGAACCATGCATGAGCTGATTTCGGCCTATCGGGAAGTCGCGCCCGGCGTGTACCGGGAAACCGCGGGCTTGTACTACGAAGATTTCGTCGTCGGCGACACTTTCGAGCATCGACCAGGCCGAACGATCACCGACACCGACAACATCTGGATGACCCTGCTGACCATGAATACCCAGCCCGTGCATTTCGATGCACGCTATGCGGCAGCTACCGAGTGGCAGAAGATGCTTGTCGATTCCACGTTGACCATCGCGATGCTGACGGGGATGAGTGTTCGGACCGTCAGCGCCAAGGTAGTTGCCAATCTGGGGTGGGACAACGTTCGCGCCTGCCACCCCGTTTTCGCAGGCGACACGCTTTACGCCAGCTCCACCGTGCTCGCCAAACGCGAGTCGAAAAGTCGTCCGAGCCAAGGCATTGTGTCGGTTCAAACCCAAGGGACCAACCAGGACGGAGTCGTCGTGATGACCTTTGAACGCACCATGCTGATCTACAAACGTGCCGGTTCACCCGCGGGTGAGGCGAACTACTGATGGAAAATTGCGTTGCAGTCAAGGACCACGCCGCCCTATACCGCGCCAAGCTAGCCGATCCCGACACCGCCATACTGGCGGTCACCTCTGGATCGGCGGTGGCAGTCGGCCAAGCCGCCTGCCAGCCACCAGCGCTGCTCCAGGCTCTCGCGGCCCGCGCCGAACGCCGCGAGATCGATCGCGTCCGGCTCTTCTACTACCACGCCGAGCGGCCGATGGCCGATACCGTACTGCGTTACGAATTGATGGGGCGGTTCCTGCCCAACTCGATGTTCCTGCAAGCCGCCGAGCGAGACTTGATCGCCCATGGCGAACACGACGGACGCAAAGTTGTGCAGTTCATTCCGAATTCGTTCAGCAATGCGGTACGGCTATTCACCGAAACCATCTCTGTCGATACAACTATCGTGACGGTCTCCCCGATGGATGAGCAAGGCTACTTCACGTTCGGAACCAACAACGACTACACCAGTTCGGTGGCCCGGCAGGCCCGCCACCTCATCGTCGAGGTGAACCCCAACATGCCACGAGTCTTCGGACACTCGATGCTGCACGTCGATGAGGTCGACGCCATCGTCGAAAACGACGCCCCCTTACCCGAGCTGCCGCAACGCCCCATCAGCGAGCTCGATCGGGTCATCGCAACCCATGTTGCCGCGCTAGTGCCCGAGCAAGCCTGCCTGCAGATCGGCGTGGGTGGACTGCCTCAAGCGGTATGCGAACAGCTAAGAGACCGTAGCGATCTTGGTATCCACTCCGAGGTATTCACCCCTGCGCTGGCCGACCTGGTGCGCCGAGGAGTTGTCACCGGGCGACACAAGGCGATCAATCGGGGCGCAGCCGTCTTCACTTTCGCGCTCGGCGATCGCAAGACCTACGAATTCATGGACAACAACCCCAAGTTGGAGAGCTACCCCGTCGACTATGTCAACGATCCTGCGGTGATCGCCCGCAACGACAACGTTGTCTCGGTGAACTCGACGATCGAGATGGACCTAACGGGCGCGTGCAACTCCGAGCATGTCAATGGGCACCAGTTCACCGGCGCGGGCGGTCAACTGGACTTCGTGCGTGGTGCCTATGCCTCGCGCGGGGGCAAGTCGATCATCGCATTCGCATCGACCACCCGCGGCGGGACGATCAGCAAGATCGTTCCGCGACTTTCCGGACCCGTAACCACGCCGCGCAACGAAACACACTATGTGGCTACCGAGTTCGGAACCGTCAATCTGAAGGGCCTGTCGAGTTCCGCCCGCGCCGAGGCGCTGATCGGGCTCGCGCATCCCGACTACCGACCGTGGCTAGCCGAGTGCGCACAACACATGCACCTCATCTAGAAGGGAACCTTGCACCGATGATGAACAACGACAGCCCGGACAGTCAGCTTGATGAGGACGAGGCGATGCTGGTGGCTACTGTGCGGGCCTTCATCGACCGCGACGTGCGGCCCAGCGTGCGCGAGGTCGAACACGCCAACACCTACCCGCAGGCCTGGATCGAGCAGATGAAACGCATCGGCATCTACGGCCTGGCCATCGGGGAAGCCTACGGCGGATCGCCGGTGTCGATGCCGTGCTACGTCCAGGTCACCCAGGAGCTGGCCCGCGGATGGATGAGCCTGGCCGGCGCCATGGGCGGACACACCGTGGTGGCCAAACTGCTGATGCTCTTTGGCACCGACGAACAAAAATCCACCTACCTGCCAGCCATGGCCACCGGCGAGCTGCGCGCCACCATGGCCCTGACCTACCCGGCGGCGGTTCCGAACTCCAAAACATGTCCACCACCGCGATGGCTGACGGACCCGACCAGCTGCTGATCACCGGCGCCAAGACCTGGATCAGCAACGCCCGCCGCAGCGGGCTGGTCGCCCTGTTGTGCAAGACCGATCCCCACGCCACACCCCGCCACCACGGCATCTCGATCGTGCTCGTGGAACCGGGCCCCGGCCTGAACATCTCAGCCGACCTGCCCAAACTGGGATACAAGGGCGTGGAAGCCTGCGAACTGTCCTTCGACAACTACCGGGCACCGACCTCCACGATATTGGGAGGCCAACCCGGTCAAGGGTTTTCACAGATGATGAAAGGACTCGAAACCGGCCGCATCCAGGTCGCCGCCCGCGCCCTGGGCGTGGCCAGCGCAGCACTCGACGACGCCCTGGCCTACGCCCAGCAACGCCACAGCTTCGGCCAACCGATCTGGAAACACCAAGCCATCGGAAACTACTTGGCCGACATGGCAACCAAACTCACCGCCGCCCGCCAACTCACCCACTACGCCGCCCAACGCTACGACAGCGGCCAGCGATGCGACATGGAGGCCGGCATGGCCAAACTCTTCGCCTCCGAAACCGCCATGGAAATCGCGCTCAACGCCGTCCGAATCCACGGCGGCTACGGCTATTCCACCGAATACGACGTCGAACGCTACTTCCGCGACGCACCCCTGATGATCGTCGGCGAAGGCACCAACGAAATCCAGCGCAACGTGATCGCCAGACAACTGATAGCCCGCGGCGGAATCTAACCGCCGCCGGGCGTCGTCAGCAGCCCGTTGTTCATCGCGCCCAGTGTTGGGCTTCCCGAGGTGAGTCGACTAGCACGGCGTCGAGTCCGACCTTCTTGGCGAGCTGGTAGTCGTCGGCAGTCTTGACGGCGAAGCCCATGACGTTCATCGGGGATCCCGACTTGAAGCACTCGACGGCGGCCGGGTCCCATAGCTGCGCGTCTACCTTTGAGGTCCCAACACCCAACGTGAATTCTTCGGTGATCGTGATGCTCCGGTGCAACTCAAAGCCGGCCCACTTGCCAGGATCCGGCGCTGGGTCACAGTGATGGTTCAGCGCCATGTCGAGAAGTCGCTGGCGGGTGATGTCACGGCTTTCGGCGACTCGCAGATGCTGCTGAGCCGCTGCCTCGGTGATGGTCGCATCGGTGGAGTAGACGGTCGCCCGTTCCGCCGCACCGGTCTGGTTCAGCACCCGCGCGACCGCCGATACCACCGGCTGTGCGGGAGTCTGCTTGAGATCCAGAAACAGCGCGATATCGGGCGGGACCGCGGAGATTGCCTGTTCGAGCGTGGGTATCGGCGTAGGCCGCTGCCGGTAGGGATAGCCGTCGACGCCCGGCTCGGTGAAATTCCAGCCCGCGTTGAGCTGCTGTAACTGCCCGGCGGTCTTGGAATTCACTGGTCCCGCTCCGTCGGTCAACGTCGCCAGATCACTCGGCCGGTACAACACCGCCACCCCATCCTCGCTGGCCTGCACGGTCAGCCACACACCGTCGACACCGGATGAAACCGCGTTCGTTATCGCTAGCAGGGTGTTTTCCGGGAAGTCGGCCGCGCCCGCGCGATGGGCGATGATCATCGGCCCGGAAGCCGCAGTGGACGGCGCCGCCCCTGCCACGCAGCAAGCGCCTCCCAGCACGGCAACCGCCGCGACCGCACCCAAAATTGCCGATCTCATTCGTCGATTCCCTTCACGAGTCCCCGCCCTACAGCGCCACACCGCTGCGCAGCGAGGGTCAACCATGCGCGGTCATTGTGACCAAAGTAACTGCCCGACAGCGCATCTGCCCGGACCGGACTGCTCTTCGAGCCATACCCTAGCTGCCGGATGGAAACGGTGACACGGTCCGCTCCCGCAATGGGTTTGGGTTCAGTGCTGGGATCGCAGTGCGATGCGTGTTTGGGTTTGGGCCACCCCTGCGGCGGCTTTCAGCCTGCGCAGGAGGCGATCTAGGTCGGCGGTATCGCGAACCCGGATGTGCAGGAGGTAGTCATAAGGCCCGGTTACGTGGACAGCGTCGCTGATGGCGGGGTCCTTGGCCGCCCATGCCAGAAACTGGTCGCCGTCCTGTTCTGATCGAAGACGCACGTCGACGAATGCCTCGATTCCTCCGTTCGGAGCCTTTTCTGCGGCGAGCACTGCCCGGTAGCCGAGGATGACGCCGGTGGTCTCTAGCCGTCGGACTCTTGCCCCGACGGCGTTCGTGCTAAGTCCGATGGCGCGCCCCATGGCACTGAAAGATGCTCTGCCATCCTGGGCCAAGATGTCGACAATTTCACTGTCAATGTCGTCCATACTGAGAATTTACTGGCTGAGCTGAGACATTTGTCATCGCAAGGTTGGACTCGGCGCGATAGTGGGTAGCCATGTCAGTTGTTGCGGGGATTGCCTCGGCGTTCGGAGTCGGACTGGCCGCCGGGCTTGGCGTCGCGGTGCCGTTAGGCGCGATTGGCGTGCTGCTGCTGCGAGAGGGAGTCGAGCGAGGAGTTCGTCGCGCCGCGGTGGCGGCGGCCGCGGTGTCGTGTGTCGATGTGATGTATTGCGCCGCAGCGATGCTGGTCGGACGTTTTGCGGGGCCGGCGGTCGAAGGCTTGGGCTCCTGGCCCGAAGTCATCGGCGCACTCCTGCTGGTTGTGGTGGCCGCGGCGGGAATCGCACGAGGGTTGCGGCGTTGCGAGCCGGCGACTCAGCACTGGCAATCACCGCGCTCTAGCGATCGATTCGCGTTCTTTTTTGGCCTGACCGCGATCAACCCCGTAACGTTGGTCTATTTCACCGCGATAGCCGCCACACTGGAACAGTCGCTGGGGGGCAGCGCCGCGATCGCCGTTGTCACCGGCGTCGGGCTGGCGTCACTGCTGTGGCAGTTGTTGCTGGTCTGGATCGGTGCGGTCGTTGGCGCTGGTAGCACTGCCCGCACCCGGCGCCTGACCATCCTGGTGGGTAACGTCGTCGGCGGCGCCCTCGGGGTAGTCATGCTGGCCTCCGCGGCCCGGTGATGCCTCACCGGCCGGCGCCACACGGACAAACCGACCGACGATGTCCACTGATGTCCACGGACGAATCGTCAAACGCCAGTGAGCCGTTGGTCCGGCCCGCCATCAGCGTCCAGGTAGTTCGACAGTTCGACGAGGTTATTGCCGGGGCCGCGCACATACACACTGATGATCGGCCCACAGGCGCCGGTTCGCTGTACCGGCCCGTCCACGATCGGCACTCCCGCCGCGTGCAGTTGCGCCGCGACCGCGTCCATCGGATCCTCCACGATCAGACAGAGATCGGCGCTTCCGGGGGTGGGACGCTGGGCTTTCGGCTCGAACTCGGCGCCCCGCTGGTGCAGGTTGATCTTCGACCAGCCAAATCGCAGCGCTCTACGCCCGCCGCCAAACGTTTCCTGCTCCATGCCCAGCACCCGCGTGTAAAACCTGATGGTGGCGTCGATGTCGGCAACCGTGAGGACTAGGTGGTCGAGGCGGTGAATCTTCATGGCTTCCCTATCCGTCTGTGCCGACTGTTACTCGGCGGGCCCCGAGGGGGGACGGGACACGGCGCACGGAGCACGGCTGGCGGCGCGGTGCGGGTGCGATGTGACGGCCCAACTCGAGGGCGCGCCTAGCACCCGGTGCAACGCCGACGATGTCGCCCGCAATCGGCCCTGTCGACCACATTGGGTAATGCAACCCACAGTATGGCAACGGACTCCTCCGGCCACCCGCCCGTCTGGCCGGCATGTCCGGCACGCTCCCGGCATCGTTTGGGCACCGGGTAGCCCGCAGAGGCCGCGAACTCACCCGCCAGCGAGCCACGTCCGGCCCGGAGCAAAGCTGCACCCCAACCCTTTTCGGCACGACGACGCGGCGCAGCGGCGACAGCCCGGATGGGTTTGCTGCATTCATATCATTCACACATACATCGCTAGCAGCTCTCAGGATCTGTGTCCCATGGCAACATTTGCCTGCGAGTCACGCCGCACCGCCCAATGTGATCTTGATCGCTGATCTTCTGGCCAGCAGCGACGGTAACTGCACCTGGGTGAAACCCAGGCCTCGCGCGAGGCCCGCAAGGCCGGGACTCCATTGCGGTCCAGCACGTCGCAAACCCGTCCCACCATGCAGAATTGCCGCAATGGCTTGGTAGCAAACCGCCACGGATATCGGGCACCTCGGCACGTCCACTCCAAAGCCTTTCGAGTTTCCGGCTGCTCGCGGAACCCGCTAAACGCGAACCACAGCTGCGGCAATTCGCAATGGCATTCGCCGCGAGAATTCGCGACATTTATACACCAGAGATCGATAATAGTTAATAGTTCGATGCCATTAATAGTGTGCCGCGAAACTCTGTCGACCCAAATACCGAGACGGACGTCAGCCACGGACACTTTCCCCATCCCCAAAGGTATTGCGGACCATTTCGGCATCGGCCGAGTCGCCCAGCGCACGCGACGCCCGGGTAACTGGGACGATCGTACAGCGCAACTCCGCCACCGGCCGCTAGCGTGACGCCGAGGCGGCTCGGCCGAGGACGCTTCCCCAGGCCGATGCGCCGGCCCCACGAACGCACGCTGGCCGTGAAGCCGCCGCGAGAAGCGGCCCCACCAGCGCCTGAATCAACTCTATAGCAACATATCTCGCACGCGCGACGCCCGTATCTGATGCATCGACTCGAGGCGGATACCGATTCCGATACGCCCGCCAATGCCCCGCGGAGCGGTTGCCAGCGCCCGGGTCCAGCAACCCGACACGACACTCAGCAAAGTCACAGCAAAGCACCTGGCAACCGAAGCCCATCGAGTCGATCACCAAGCCGAGGACGACTCCAGCTTCAGGATCGTCAACAAAAAAATCGTTGACATCTACCGGAATCAGGATTACTAAGAAGGGCCAAGCCTGTAATTCAATCCGCGCATGCGGCAGGGCTCCGGCGTTGTTGATTAGCAGGCTTGTGAGCTGGGGAATTGTGGATTGAGGAGGTCTAGGCGGCGGTTGGCGGTCAAAGCGGTGATCCGGCAGGCTTCGGCGATGTTGTCGGCGCCGTTGAGGCGGTGCAGATTGATCGCGGTGTTGCGTAGCGTTGCTAGGACCTGTGCGCCGTTTCCGGTATGTGCCCTTTGACGGTCTTCGTCGAAGGTGACGTCGCGTATCCAGTGCAGGCTGTTCTCGATTCCCCAGTGTTGACGCATCCAGGTCATGATCGCGGTAGGGCGGGCGTGCTCGAACGGCAGGCTGCAGATGGCATAGACCACCTCCACGCTGCGCTGGTCGGTGGCGGTGATCAAGCGTTCACGAGTGATCCGGATGATTTGTTTTGCGTAGGGGAAGCCGATTCCTCGTGCAGCGGTGATGATTTGCAGGGTGCGGGTCTCGACACGGCCGTGGCCGCGGGAGTCGTCGGTAGCGGCTGCGGGCACCTCGGCCCAGGGCAGCGCGGTGATACGCGCAAGTATTTTGGCTTGGTTGGACTTGACGATCATCAGGTAGTGCGACTTCAAGGTGGCGCAGATCAACTTCGCGGTGACGACCTGGGTATGCATCGCATCCACGGTGACCAGCCACCGCAAGCTACCCGGCAGCAGCGTGAGCAGGGCACGTACGCAGGGAATTTCATTGCTTTTCTCGGCGACAGCGAGTTGACCGAGCACCAATCGGGCACGGTGGGCGAACACCGACACGAGATGCGTGGCTGTCGCTTTGGCGCGTAAAGCACCACGCAGCATCTTGCCGTCCAACGCGATCGGCACCAATCCACTGGGGTCGCTGCTGGCCACGTGTGCAGTGAAGTAACTGCCCATCCTGGCGTTGAGGTCGGCGGGGTCTAGCCGAGACAAAACAGCGCGGAAGGTCTTCTCACTGGGCCGCCGGAACCGGACCCCTAATTGGGCCAACACATCATCGGGAGCGGTGGCCGCCCATGTGGCAAAACCAGCATAGCCGCGCATCCCCGCGGCAGTGGCCAGAACCGCGATCGCCAACAAAGCCATCAGCGAATACCTCCGACCGCGTGGGTCCCTCGGGTCTGGCACCGAGGCCAACACATCGAGAAACTCCGATCCGATGAGCCCGCTGCGCTCACCAGGACTCCAGCGGTCGAACACCTCTGGAACCGACGACACAGGCAATACTGAAACGATAGGCACGGGCAACTCCAGACCAACGACGAACAGTAACCAACTCGATCGTTCTCCAGATAGTCCGTGCCTACACTCCGGCCCCAATAGCGCGGCACCAAAGATCATCAACCCAGCTCACAAGCCTGCTAATCAACAACGCCGGAGCCCTGGCGCATGCGGTGTGCGCGGAATCGACAACCGTTGGGCAGGTAGTAGCCATGAGCAGAGCCTTCATCATCGATCCCACGATTAGCGCGATCAACGGTTTGCACGCTCTCCTTGGGATTGGATTGCCCGAAGACGGCGGCATCATCGACTCCGCACTGTCGTTCTTTGGCAAGGCCCTAGATGACCTAGGGTCGGCGTTCCCCGGCGATGGTTGGCTGGGTTCGGCCGCCGATCACTACTCCAGCAAGAACCGCAAGCACGTCAATTTCTTCAAAGAGCTGGCGGAGCTGGATCGTGAGCTTCAGAAGCTGATCGCCGATCAGGCCAGCGCGGTCAAGACAACGCGCGAGATCCTCGAGGACGCGAAGAAAGGCCTCGAGTTCGTCCGTCCGGTCGCCGTGGACCTGACCTACATCCCGATTGTCGGGTGGGCCATGTCGGCCGCGTTCCAGGCACCGGTGTGCGCGGCGGCGATGGCCGTCGTCGGCGGAGCGCTTGCCTATCTGGTCGTGAAAACCCTGATCAACTCGATGAAGTTGGTCAGCCTGCCGGCCCAACTCGCCAAGTTGTTGGCGGAGGCCGTGGCGGACGTCGTTTCGGACGTGGTCGACATCATCAAGGGCATCCTCGAAGAGGTGTGGGAATTCTTGACCCACCCGTTCGAATTCCTCAAGGACCTGCTGAACAAGCTCGTCTCCTGGGCTTCCTCACTGCTGTCGCAATGGGGATCAAAACTGCAGTCCTTCTTTGGCGGCATCCCCGGCTTGAGCGGTATGGGCGGCGGCTTGTCCCAATTGACCAGTTTCTTCAGCTCAGCCGGGGCAGCCGGTTCGGCCGGGTCGGTCGGCGCGGCGGATTCGGCCAGCCTGGTCAGCTCGGCCGGCTTGCCCGGCGGGCTCGGCCTTGGCGGCGGGTCCGGCTTCGGCTCCATGCCCAACGTGGCCCAGCTGCGTTCGGCCGCGACACGCCAGGATCCGCGTCTGACCAGCGAGGGCCCAACCCGAGTCTCCAGCGCACCGGTCGGCGAACATGCGCAAGCGGCTTCCGCGCAGGGGGGCCAGGGCATGGGCGGGATGCATCCCGCGTCGGCCGGATCGAAAGGCGCGACCAGCAACAAGAAGTACTCGGAAGGCGCCGCGGCGGGCACCGAAGATGCCGAACGCGCGCCAGTTGAAGTTGGGGTGGGTGCCGCTGCGCGGATCGCGGAGCGACGCGCCGGCTAGCCCCACCTGACCAGCCGGATCGACCGCGCAAAGCAACGCTAGACGGAAGGGATACCACCAATGACGGAGAACCTGAAAGTGCAGCCCGAGCTCCTCGGTGTGCTGGCGTCGCACCACGACAATGCGGCGGCCAGCGCCACCTCCGGGACCGAAGTCGCCTCTGGGCTAAGCGAATCGGTGACGGTCACTCACGGTTCGTACTGCTCGCAGTTCAACACCACGTTGAAGATGTATGAAAGTACCCGTTCCGCCCTTGGCTCCTCGCTCAATAGCGACGGTATCGACCTCGCCAAGAATTTGCGCACGGCGGCACGCGCATACACCGAGGCCGACGACACGTGGAGCAAGGCGCTCGGATCGTTATTCAGCTGAACAGCTTCGGTGCGTGCGTCGCGCTGCGGCGTACACACGGGGCAGCTTTTCGATTTGGCCGACGCGTGCGCGCGAAGCCAACTTCGCCATGCTCGACACCAAGGTCAGAAGGGACGCGGTGGTGAACTTGCCCGGAAACGACTTCGACAGCGATGATTTCGATGCCGTAGATCTCTGGGACCCAGACGGAAAGCAGCGGTGGACAGCCGACCCGATTGTCGGCTTCGCCGGGGCAGGGGCCCAGGACAGCGAAGCCAGCGCGGATGACTCCCCCGCGCCACAGGAGCAACCGGAAGAAGACGAGATCGCAGTATTCACCGTAACGAATCCTCAAGGAAGCGTAGCGGTTTCGGCGTTGATGGACGGCCGGACCGAAGATATAGAGCTGTCGAAGAAGGTGGCACGGATGAGCGAGTCGCAGCTCGCCTCCGAGATCCTGGTGCTGGCAGACTTGGCTCGCCAGAAGGCGCAGGCGGCGCAATATGCCTTCATCCTCAACAAGCTCACGCACGCCGCGGACGGAGATCAACAACGCGTCCAACAGTTGCAGGACTTCGTTGGCAACACGTGGAGCTTGCCATCGCCGGAGGAAGCGGCCGCCGCGGAGGCTGAGGTGTTCGCGACCCGCTACGGCGACGACCGCTCCGCCCACGACAGCGCCAGCGAGCAATGTGGTTTCGCCTGACCAACGAGGTTGACCGCCGCAACGGGTGCGTGCCCGCTCGCTGACCCGCGCACGGCGAACTCGAGCCCGCATGGTTGCCCCGACCGAGTAGCCACCACGACCCGACACAATCCTGACACCCGTTTCCTGGGTCCAACGTTGCTAGTGTCGGCTGGGTCGCGGTTGGTTTGGAGGGTCAACGATGAGCGAGGCGCCCAGTGCGCGCGCAGGGTCGATGTTCGGCCCCTACCGCCTCATCCGCCCTCTGGGCCGTGGCGGGATGGGTCAGGTCTACGAGGCCGAGCACACCGTCAAAGGGTGGGCCGTCGCGGTCAAGTTGATGTCGGAAACCTTCAGCAGCGATCCGGTGTTTCGGGAGCGCATGAAGCGCGAAGCCCGCATCACCGGCCGGTTGCAGGAACCCCACGTGGTGCCGATCCACGACTACGGCGAAATCGATGGGCAGATGTTCCTGGAGATGCGCCTGATCGAGGGCACCAACCTGGACAGTTTGCTCAAGCGCTTCGGCCCCCTGACCCCGCCACGCGCGGTAGCGATCATCACCCAGATCGCCTCGGCACTGGACGCCGCGCATGCCGACGAGGTGATGCACCGCGATGTCAAACCGCCCAACATCCTGATCACCCGCGACGATTTCGCCTATCTGGTCGACTTCGGCATCGCCAACGCGGCCACCGACGAGAAACTCACCCAGATGGGCGCCGCGGTAGGCACCTGGAAATACATGGCCCCCGAACGGTTTACCAATGACAGGGTCACCCACCACGCCGACATCTACGCGCTGGCATGCGTGTTGCACGAATCCCTGACCGGGTCTGCGCCCTACCAGTCCAACAACGCCGGGTTGTTGATCAGCGCCCACATGATGGAGCCCATCCCCAAGCCCAGCGCGGTCCACCCGGAAATCCCCAAGGCCCTCGATGCGGTGATCGCGCGCGGCATGGCCAAGAAACCCGCAGACCGCTACGCCAGCGCCGGGGACCTGGCCCGCGCCGCCCACCAGGCGCTCAGCACCCCCGATCAGAACCAGGCAGAGACCATATTGCGGCGCAGCCAGCAATCCACCCTGCCAGGCCAGGTCGTCGAGCAACCTACCCTCGAACACCGGCGGGAGCCCCGTTGCGGGCCGGCCAACCCCCAGCACAGCTCTGGCCCAATGCCCGCCTACAGCTCCGAACCGATCCCCAGGTCGGGGCCCTCAGGGCCGACCCACCCGCCGTCGGGTCCCATCGGCCAGCCGGCCTGGTCCCCCGGCGCGCATCCCGCTGCCCCGGCACACTCCCCCGTTGCGCCCCCGCCCTGGGATGGCGGCATGTCCCCCGGCGCGGCGCCACGCGCGCTGGCGCCGCAACAGCTTGGCGGTACGCCGGCATGGAATCCAGGTGTCCCACAGCGGCCGCCGCGTGCTCGAAATCCCTGGGCGATTGTCTCCGGCGTCGCCGTAGCAATCCTGGTCATGATCCTCGTCGCGATCGTCATCTGGGCGGCCACCCACGATGACAACCCGCAACCAACCGGACAACGAACCACCTCCACCACGGCACGAACCACAACCGGCAGCACGGCCACAACCACACCCGCACCGTCGACCACATCGCGGCGCCCCGACGCCCAAACCCGCTTGATGGGCCTGCTGCCGTCGGGCTACCCCGCGGGTGCGTGCACGCCCGAGACGCGGCCGATGCCGGGCGCAGTGGCATCGGTGAAGTGCAAGAAGAACACCGATGCCGACGGGCCTACCGTGGCCGCCTACGGGCTGTACGCCAACCTTTCGGCGCTCAAGAACGCATTCACCGCGTTCATCGGAACCTTTTCGATCCTCACCTGCCCCGATGGAAAGGCGTCACCAGGAACGTGGTGGCACACGCAGGACCCCAACACCGTCCTCGGCCAGGTCGCCTGCGGCATCTACAAGGGTGCCGAACCGCAGGTGATGTGGAGCAACGAGCGAACGCTGGTATTC
Organism: Mycobacterium ulcerans subsp. shinshuense; assembly: GCF_002355775.1. Lineage (NCBI taxonomy): Bacteria > Bacillati > Actinomycetota > Actinomycetes > Mycobacteriales > Mycobacteriaceae > Mycobacterium > Mycobacterium ulcerans. The sequence continues at coordinate 4,420,880 of NZ_AP017624.1, forward strand.
GCACTCGTCGCCGCAAAACCGCCCGGACCCAACCTCGACCAGCTCTACGCCTGGTGGTCCTCACACTCATGAACAACCACGACAATCGGAGCTGGGTAGACGCACCGGAGGCGATGCATGCACGACAGGATCGGTGACGCGACGACGAATCCGCCCCGCCTGGAACTCCGGGCCGCCGGACGCACCTGGCATGCCACACCAAACCGGGCCTGGACCATCGGTCGGGCCGCCGAAGCCGATATCCGCCTGGACAATCCACGGGTCTCGCGACTGCACGCGGTCCTCGAGCCGACGCCGGCGGGATGGGTGCTGGTCAACCGCAGCCGCAACGGATCGTTCGTCGGCGGCACGCCGGTGCAGCGCGTGCCGATTCACCAGCCCGTCACGGTGCTGCTGGGGTCCGCGTCTTCCGGACAGGCGATCGAGCTCCACCCCGCTATCCAGGCGCCCGAGGCGCAGCCGGGGCGCAACGTCGCCGCTGCGCCAGACCCGCTGGACGGAACGACAGTCGCCCGGGCGCCGACCACGGTGCACGCCATCGACCAGCTCGTCGTCACGATCGGCCGCGGAGCGGACAACAACGTGGTGTTGAACGACCTGCTGGTGTCTCGGCGCCATGCCGTGTTGCGGCGCTCCGGTGACCAATGGGAGCTGGTCGACAACCACAGCGCCAACGGGACCTACGTCAACGGCAACCGCATTACCCGCGCGCTGATCGGGCCCAACGACATTGTCGGCATCGGGCACCAGCTGATGCACCTCTCCGGTGACCGGTTGGTGGAGTACGTCGACACCGGCGACGTCTCCTATGAAGCGTCCAACCTGCGGGTGGTAACCAAGAAGGGTCGGGTGTTGCTGTCCGACGTGAGCTTCGTGCTGCCACAGCGCAGCCTGTTGGCCGTGGTGGGGCCAAGTGGCGCGGGCAAATCCACGCTGCTGGGCGCCCTAACCGGATTCCACCCGGCGACCAGCGGCACAGTGCGATACGACGAACGCGACCTCTACGACAACTACGCGGAGCTGCGACACCGCATCGGATTCGTTCCCCAAGACGACATCCTGCACACCCCACTGACGGTGCGGCGGGCGCTGAATTATGCGGCGCAACTTAGGTTTCCCCAAGACGTCTCCGCTGAGGAGCGCCGACAGCGCATCGAAGAAATCCTGGCCGAGCTCGGGCTCACGACGCAGGCCGACCAGCGCATCGACAGCCTGTCGGGGGGCCAGCGCAAGCGCACCAGCGTCGCACTGGAGTTGCTGACCAAACCGTCGCTGCTGTTTCTGGACGAGCCCACCTCAGGGCTGGATCCCGGCTATGAGAAGTCGGTCATGCAGACCCTGCGCTCCCTAGCCGATGATGGTCGCTCCGTGGTGATGGTCACCCACAACATCGCCCATCTCAACATGTGCGACCGGTTGCTGATCCTGGCTCCTGGCGGACGTCTGGCCTATTTCGGTCCGCCGCAGCAAGCCTTGAGCTACTTCAACTGCACAGACTTCGCCGACCTTTTCACCCTTCTCGAGCAGGACAAAGCCACCGACTGGACGGCCCGGTTCAATGCCTCACCCCTGCGCGCGGCGCTGACCCCGCACCCGGCCCAACGCCCGGCGCACCCCGCCGCCGCGCGCACCACCAAGCCGGTCGCACAGCAAAGCGCGTTCGCGCAATTCGCGATCCTGTGCCGGCGATACGTGGCGGTCATCGCTGCCGACCGTCAGTATGCGGTGTTCCTGCTGGTCCTGCCGTTGCTGCTGAGCCTGTTCGCCCATGCCGTGCCCGGCAAGGCCGGGCTCTCGCTGGCCAAGGCGATCGAGCTGCGGTCGACCCAGCCCGCGCAGTTGCTGGTGTTGCTGATCATCGGCGGCGCGCTCATGGGCTGCGCCGCGTCGATCCGCGAAATCGTCAAGGAGCAGGCAATATATCGCCGCGAACATGGCATCGGCATGTCCGGCGGCGCCTACCTGGCCTCCAAGCTGGTTGTCCTCACCGCGCTGACCACCGCGCAGGGCCTGATCCTCGGGTTCCTGGGCCCGGCGTTTCTACCCGCGCCCGACCAGTCCATCGTCATGCCCTGGCCGACGGTCGAAGTGGCCGTGGCGGTCGTCGCGGTCACCGTCGTGTCGATGATGATCGGCCTGCTGATTTCGGCGATGATCGGCAACGCCGATCGGGGCATGCCGCTGCTGGTGCTCGTGGTGATGGACCAGCTGGTGCTGTGCGGCGGAATGTTCGGCGTCAAGGGCCGGATCCCGCTGGAGCAGTTGGCGTGGCTGTCGCCGTCGCGCTGGGCCTACGCGATGGCCGCTTCCACCTCAACGACCTGCGTCGCGCCGCGGGCGGCGACCAGGATCCGTTGTGGGATTACAAGGTCAGCAGCTAGCTGATCGCGGCCGGCGCGTGTGTGGTGCAGGCGGCGGTACTGGTGACCCTGATCGCCTGGCGACTCAGGCAGCTCGATCCGCAACGAAAAGCCCGCAGGTGAAACCGGGCTGTCTCAGACGTGCTTCACGACGAATGGGACTGCGCACACGGCCAGCGGCCCGCACGACAGTTGCAGCGACAACAGCCGATACCCGACGTTGTAGACAACGTATGACCAACCGCGCCCGCCAATGCCACCCCACCGCAGCGACAGCATCGTCTTTCCTTCCAATAGCGGGTCCGCCGACAGGGTCGGCGGGGTTCGGCGTTCGGGAAAGCATGTGCCGCAGCGCTTGCCGCATTATTGACGGATCCTTGCCGGCCCATCGGTCAGCCGAGGCCAGGGATTTTGGGCGCGGCGCTGCCCGTCTTGCGCGGGTCGAACGGTCGCCGCTCGCCGCCGGCGGCTTCCCCCTTGGTGATTTGCGAGTGACGCCGCCGTTCCCAGGAAATTGGTAGGGTCGCGACATTGCGAGTTGATTGGGAGGATCAACGATGAGCGACGCGCAGGGCTCGCGAGTGGGGTCCACGTTCGGGCCCTACCGCCTGACGCGGCTGCTGGGCCGTGGCGGGATGGGCGAAGTCTACGAGGCCGAGCACACCGTCAAAGAGTGGACCGTCGCGGTCAAGTTGATGTCGGAAACCTTCAGCAAGGACCCGGTGTTTCGGGAGCGCATGAAGCGCGAAGCCCGCATCACCGGCCCGTTGCAGGAACCTCACGTGGTGCCGATCCACGACTACGGCGAAATCGACGGGCAGATGTACCTGGAGATGCGCCTGATCGAGGGCACCGATCTGGACAATTTGCTCAAGCGCTTTGGCCCCCTGACCCCGCCACGCGCGGTAGCGATCATCACCCAGGTTGCCTTCGCGCTGGACGCGGCCCACGCCGCGGGCGTGATGCATCGCGATGTGAAACCGCAAAACATCCTGGTTACCCGCGAGGATTTTGCCTACCTGGTCGACTTCGGCATCGCCAGCGCCACCACCGACGAGAAGCTGACCCAACTGGGCACCGCGGTGGGAACCTGGAAATACATGGCGCCTGAACGGTTTTCCAACGACGAAGTCACCTACCGCGCCGACATCTATGCTTTGGCGTGCGTGCTGCACGAGTGCTTGACCGGGAGCCCGCCCTATCGCGCCGACAGCGCCAGCATGCTGGTCACCGCGCACATGATGGATCCCATCCCGCAGCCCAGCACCGTCCGCGCCGGCATCCCCAAGGCCTTCGACACGGTGATCGCGCGCGGCATGGCCAAACAGCCCGGGGACCGTTACGCCAGCGCGGGGGATCTGGCGCTGGCCGCCCACGAGGCGCTGAGCAACCCCGATCAGGATCACGCCGCCGACATCCTGCGCCGGAGCCAGGAAGCAACCCTGCCCGGCCCTCCCGACCCCGCCGCTCCCCCGACCATGCCGGCCACCGCGGCCACTCCTCCGGCGCGGCCCGGCCCGGCGGCCACCCCGCCGCGACCTGCGCCCACGCCGCAACAACCGCCCTACTACCCGGCCGCCGCAGCTCCGGCTGCCGGCTCGCCCCCTTCAGGCCCCTCGGCGGTCGCCGGGCCGCCCCGCGGCGTGGCGCCGTCCGGACCCGCGGGACCGTCCGGGCCGATACCCCGGCCCCCGGCGGCCGGCCAGCCCGGCTGGCAGCAGGCGAGCGGCCCCATCCCCGCGAGCCAGCCCACCCCCAGCCCGCCGTACTACCAGGGAGCCGGTTGGGGCGGAGCACCGCCGCCCGGCCAACCCGCCGGCCCATCGACCTGGAATCAGGGCCCGCAGGGTCCGGGACCGCGCGGCCGCAACCCATGGCCGATCGTGGCCGCCGTGGCGATCGTGCTGGTTCTCATCGTCGGTGGAATTGGTGTCTGGATGATCACCCAACCGCCCAAGCCCTCGCCGCCGCCCAAACCGATAGCCGAGGACCGGCTGAGCTCTCTGCTGCTGAGCCCCGCCGAAGTCAACTCCGTGATGGGGGCATCCAATATCCAACCCGGTAAACCCATCACCTCGATGGATGCGTCACCGGTGACGCTGTCGCTGCCGGAATGCCAAGGCGCCCTGTATACCAGCCAAGACCCGGTCTACTCGGGCACCGGATACACGGCTATCAGTGGCCTGGTGGCCTCGGAACCCGGCGATAACAACGACCACTGGGTCAATCAGGCCGTGGTGTCGTTTCCCACGGCCGCCAAAGCCAGCTCGTTTGTGGAGACCATGGCGGGCAAGTGGAAGAACTGTGCCGGTAAGACGGTGACGGTGACGAACAAATCCAAGCCCTACCGATGGACGTTCGCCCAGGTTGTTGGTAGCCCGCCTCGGATCACCATGCTCGAAACCCAGGAAGGCGCCGAAGGCTGGGAGTGCCAGGGCGCGATGAGCGTGGCCAACAACATGATCGTCGACATCAACTCGTGCGGCTACCACATCACCGACCAGGGCGGTGCACTCGCCGACAAGATCGTCGACAAGATCCACAAGGAAACCAAGTACTGAGCTTTGGGCGGTCAGGCCTGCAGATCAGGCCCCTGCGCGCGCAGGTCATCGACCGCTGACATCGCGGTCCGCAGCTTGTCCAGCCACTCCTCGGTGTGCTCACCGACCAGCTTGACCGACCACGCGGGAGCATCGGCGCGGGACCGGGCGACGCCGGCGTCGACAAGCGTGTCCAACACCTGGCGTTCCGGCTGCTTCAGGCGCGTCATCACCGGAACCGCGATGTGGGTGAACAGGATTCGCTCCGTGCCGGCGTCGGAGACAACGTCGACGCCCCAGGACACCTTGCGCGCGTAGCGCTCCTGTGCCTCGTCGGCGATATTCATCCGTTCGGCCCGGGTCTCTTCGCGGAATCGCGAGGCTCGCCCTTCTGAATGCGCCTTGCTCTGCTCCGATCCGGAATTCTCGGGTGCCCCCAACGTGCCGATCACAGTGATCTCCTCCCGGTCCACAACGACGGCGGGGGCGCCCTCGAACCAGTCCTCCGGAAGCCGTCCAGCAAACCAATCGGCGGTATCGCTGGCGTCAGGTTGTTGGGCTTGCTGCCAGCCGCCGGAGCGCCCGTGCCGGCGCCCGTGCATGTGATGATGTGCTTTCATGATTACATGATTACATGATTACATGATTACATGATTACATGATTACATGTGAAAGCAATCGTTGTTCGCCGGCGGCGAACCCCCAACGGACCACCGCCGCCTCGCAAATGTTGCACCCAACAGCACAAAAACCGTTGCTATCAGCGGTTCATGGTTGTATTTTTGTTAGCGAAGCAGGCCCGGAACAGACCGAACTCAAGTGCCGGAGAATGGGGTGGAATCCGGCCGCGTAAGCGCCGCGTAAGACGGACCAAACGCCCCCGGGAGTCGCTCCGGGCCTGCCCATATGACGTCGAGTCAACCTCAGCCCACCGCTAACGGCCCTCTGTTGCGGTGTCGGCCGCAAGGTCCGCAAGGTTTCGCCGAACCCGGAACAGCTTGGTTTCGTTCTTGATTCCCTTCAGACGCCGCGGCCCGGCAAATGACCACTCGAATCCAGCACCGGCGGCCGTGTCACGAACGGCGTCACACACCGAATCCGCGGCCAGCACCGTGCCGGGTCTCGCGACCCCGGTGATCCGGCTCGCCGCGTTCACCGGGCTGCCGAACCAGTCGCCGGCCCGGCTCACCGCCCGACCACACGCAACCCCGGCCCGCAGCCGAGGGAAGGCATCGTCGGTGTCGACGACCTCGACCAGATTCAGCACCGTGTCCAACAGCGGCGCCGAATCCGGACAGACCAGCATCACGGCGTCGCCGATCGTCTTGATGAACCGCACCGGCGGGGCGGTCAGTTCCCGAGCCAGATCGGCCAGCCGGCCGGCGAGCTGGCCCAATTCCTCGGCCGATACCACCTCACCCAGCTTGGTGAAGCCGACCAGGTCGGCGAAAGCGACGCTGACCTCACGTGCACCTGGCAACGGCTTGCCGGCCGCCCGCTCACCGGCGTTGACGGCTTCGGTCTCCATCATGTGCCGCAGCTGCATGAACAGCATCTCCTGGATCATCGGCCCCAGCAATGGCGCGATCTGACTCACCAGCGCCTTCGACCCCTTCGCGATGTCCAGTTCGGTGGCTCCCGGGTGCATGATCGCCTCCAACGCCGTGTAGCGCATGACTTCGGCCGCGCGGGAGAGGCCCTCGGCGAGCACGCGCACCACAAGCACGATCTGATCTGGGTTCAGCCCCAACTCAATGAACCGCTGCGTGTATGCGGCGGCTTCGCCGTCTGCGCGCATGTGGACGACGGCATCCGGGTCATCCACTCTCGCCAAGCCGACCGCACGCTGTACGCGCTGCAGCAGATCCAGGTCGATGCCGTAGGTTTCGCTGATCTCGCGGCTGGACACGTAGGTGCCGTCATCGCCGATGACGTGGCGAGTGGCCAGCAGCAGCGGCGGGTTGGTCGTGCGGATCTCAGCTGCGGTGATGCCCTGGCCGAACAGCCAGTCGAACAGCTCGGCACGTTCCGCGCGGGCGGCACCCTCGAGTCCTTCGAGTAGATCGTCGGTGTTCTGGCCGGCCGGCTCGGGTGCCCGGTCCACGCTGTCCTCCACGACGTCAACGTATAACGCCGCGACGCCACCGGGCGCGCTGATGCCCGCCCCGCGGCACGACACCGCCCCGGGGCCCGCCGGCGGCGGTAACATCCGATCATGCCGTTGCCCCCCGGCTCCGCTTTTGCCGGATACACCATCGTGGGATTGCTCGGCTCCGGCGCAATGGGCGAGGTATACCTTGCGCAACACCCCCGATTACCCCGCCGTGATGCGCTAAAGGTGCTGCCCCCCGACGTATCCGCGGACACCGCGTTCCGCGAGCGATTCCAGCGCGAAGCGGATCTGGCCGCCACCCTGTTCCACCCACACATCGTCGGCGTGCACGACCGCGGCGAGTTCAACGGCCAGCTGTGGATCTCGATGGATTACATCGAGGGAACGGACGCCGCCGCGCTAATCCGCAGCCAGTATCCGGCCGGCATGCCCGTCGCCGAGGTGGTCGCCGTCGTGACCGCCGTGGCCGGAGCGCTCGATTACGCTCACCAGCGCGGCTTGCTGCATCGCGATGTCAAACCCGCCAATATCCTGCTCACCGGGCCGGACAACGCCGGGGGGCCGCGAATCTTCTTGGCGGACTTCGGGATAGCCCGCCAGCTTGACGACATCAGCGGAATCACCGCAACAAACCTGACGGTAGGCACGGCCGCGTACGCTGCGCCCGAGCAGTTGACGGGCGCCGACGTCGACGGCCGCGCCGACCAGTACGCGCTGGCCGCCACCGCATTTCACCTTCTCACGGGGGCCCCGCCATACCAGCATGCCAATTCGGTCGCGGTGATCAGCCAGCATCTCACCGCACCACCACCGGCGTTGGGCGATCGGCGCCCCGAGCTTGCGCCGTTGGACCGAATGTTCGCCGCCGCGCTGGCCAAACAGCCCAACGAACGCTATTGGCGATGCGCCGATTTTGCCCAGGCGCTATCTCAAGTCGCGTCACCCCAGGGCGCGGCCGCAGCGGTTTCGCCGTCGGATCCCACCTTGCCCGCCGCCATCTCCGTGCCTCCCGAATACGCTGCCGCCACCCAAGCCGCCCCCGCACCGATGCCGTGGTACCCGACGGCGCCGGCACCGGCGCGGCCACGGCGCCAGGTCAGCACGATTGTGGTTCCAGTGGTTGTGGCCCTGCTGCTGGTATCTGCCGTCGCGTTCGCCGTCACCCAGGTGTTACGGCCGGACCCGCGGCAGACAACCGCGGCCCCGGCCGAGGCGCCCCAGTGGCAGCCCTACGTCGACCATGCCAAACAGTTCGCGATCTCCTTGACGAGCGTCAACCCGCAGACCATCGATGCCGACATCCAGCGCATCCTGGACGGGTCGACCGGAGCATTTCACAGCGATTTTGCCGACAAGAGCGCCCAATTCAAGCAGTCAATAGTGGACGCGGGCTCGGCGATCCAAGGCAAGGCCACCGGCGCAGGCCTGGAGTCCATCAGCGGCACCACCGCCCACGTAGTTGTGTCGGTGACCTCGAACATCACCAAAAGTACCGGCGTACAACAAGAGCCACGGCAGTGGAGGTTGCGAATCCAGATCGAGAAGATCGACGACGCCTATCTGGCGTCGCGGGTGGAGTTCGTCACGTGACCCAGCATGGAGCACCGCGGGCCGCCTGGTGGGTGGTCGTCCTCGCGCTCACCGCCGCGACGATGATGGCCGCAGCACTGGGCGGCTGGCAGATGCTGGCCAAGAACCGGCAATTGCCGCCCGTCGCCGGCCCAGCACTGGTCGCCGGCCAACCCGCGGCCCGAGAAGCCGTCCTGAAGGTCGCCAAAACCAATGTGGCCAAGATCCTGACGTACACACCTCAGAACGTGGAAGAGGTCGCGAGCGCCGCCGAACGGCTGTTGACCGGCGAATTCCTGTCCTATTACCGGAAATTCACCGGCCAGACAGTGGTCCCCACGGCCCAGCGCGAGGGCATCAGCACCACTGCGACCGTGAGCGGTGCCGGAGTCGAGTCCCTGACCAGCCAGCGGGCCTCGATCTTGGCGTTCGTCGACCAATCCACCACCACTCGGGACCAACCGTCTCCGAAAAGGGCTACCAGCTCCGTTCGGGTCGGCCTGACCAAGGTGCAGGGCACCTGGCTGATCGACTCCTTCAAACCGACCTAACCGCACCCCGCTGTCACGACACCGGAGGTCGCCGATCGGCCCACGGTCGGGCGGCTTCGATCTGCGCGGACAACGACAGCAGTGTCGCCTCGTCGTAGGGCTTGCCCACCAGCTGTATCGAGATCGGCATGCCGTCGTCGTCGAAGTCCCACGGGACGACGGCGGCGGGCTGGCCGGTCAGATTCCAGACCTGCACATACGGAACCCGCTGCGCTACCAGAAGCAGCGTCGACACCGCGCCCCGGCGCTGGTAGGCGCCGATTCGGGACGGACCGTTGGCAGTGCCGGGAGTGATGACGACGTCGACGTCGTCGAAAATCGACTGGATCCGTTTGTTCAGCGCGGCCTCGGCGGCTCGCAGGGCCGCCATCCGGCGGTCCGAGAAGAACGAACCCACCCGCGCGATGGCACGGGTGCGCTCTTCGAGACGATGCGGGTGGGCCAGCGCGTCCGCGTCGTCGCTGATACCGCGAAGGTAGCGGGGCAGGTAATTGGCGTAGAGGGCGGCCGGATAGTCGGGGTCGCGGTTGATCACCTCATGGCCCAGCTCACGCAACAACCCACCGGCCCGATACACGGCCGCCACCTCGGCCTGGCCGACCCGGACCGGAAGCGGCGTAGGAATCTTTGTGCTCAGGGCAATTCGCAGTCGGCCGGGCTCGCGCTGAGCAGCGTCGGCAAACTCGGCGTCGGGACCCGGCACTGTTGTCGTCGCGTCCAGCAGCAGCGCAGCGTCGAGCACCGAACGCGCTATCGGCCCGTTCACGCTCAATCCGTACCAGGCACCGTCGTGGGGCTCTAGCGAGATCCGATCCCGCTGGGTCTTCAAACCGAACACACCACACCAGGTCGACGGGATGCGGATTGATCCGCCGCCATCGGATCCGAAGGCCACCGGCGCCAGTCCCGCGGCGACCGCGGCGGCGCTGCCCCCGCTGCTGCCCCCAGGTGTGCGAGCGGGGTTCCACGGATTGCGGGTGGCCCCGAAGGTCAGCGACTCGGTGTAGGGCATCATCATCAGCTCGGGCACATTGGTCTTGCCGATGATGACCGCACCCGCTGCCCGCAACCGCCGCACCATTTCCGCGTCGGAGCCCGCCGGCGCGCCATGCCCGCCGCTGCCGTAGGTCGTCACCTCACCGGCGACGTCGACGTCGTCTTTGATCGCGATCGGAACACCGAGCAGCGGAAGCCTTTCCCCGGCGTCGAGGCGCTGTTGGGCGACCTCGGCCTCCTCGCGCGCGGCGTCGTAGCGCACCACCCGGTAGGCCCGCAGCTCGCTGTCGAGGCGTTCGATCCGTTCCAGGTAGACCTCGAGCAGCATGGGCGCGGTGACTTCACCGTCAGCGAGCATCCGGGCCTGGGCGGCTGCTCCGGCGAAGGCAAGATCGGACGGGTCCACTGCCGCAGCGTATCCCTCTGCACCAACCGGCAAATCGGCCATCCCCGACCGGCTCGGCGGGGCCAGGCCCGGCCCCCGCCACCGGAGCAGTACCGTGGCGACATGTCCTGCGTGTTCTGCGCGATCGCTGCCGGCGAAGCTCCGGCCATCCGGATCTACGAAGACGACAACTGTCTGGCCATCCTGGACATTCGGCCGTTCACCCGCGGACACACCCTGGTGCTGCCCAAGAAACACACCGTGGATCTGACCGACATTCCGCCGGAAACCCTGGCTCAGATGGCCACCATCGGACAGCGGATCGCAAAGGCGGCCCGGGCCACCGAGCTGGCCGATGCAACCAATATCGGCATCAATGACGGCAGTGCGGCGTTCCAGACGGTGTTCCACATCCATCTGCACGTGCTACCGCGGCGCGACGGGGACAAGCTATCGGTCGCCAAGGGCCTACTGTTGCGCCGCGACAACGATCGGGAAGCCACCGGCCGAATCCTGCGCGACGCGCTGGCCCGCATCGAGGCCAGTCAGTAAGACTGGCCTCATGAGCAATCTCACGCCGTTCGAGCAATACGTGGGCATCCCCATCCTGCGTCTGCACGACACGATCTACCGCAAGACCAACGGCCGAATCGGCCATCGCATCCCGGGTGTGCCGCCCAGCCTGCTGCTGCACACCGTCGGCGCCAAAACCGGCCAGGCGCGCACCACGTCGCTGACGTATGCGCGTGACGGCGACTCGTATTTGATCGTCGCCTCCAACGGCGGTGACGAGCGCTATCCGGGCTGGTACCACAACCTGCGTAAGCGTCCCGATTGTGAAATCAACGTCGGCCCGAAACGAATCGCGGTGACCGCGCGGCGGGTCACCCCCGACGATGCGGACTACCAGCGGATGTGGCAGCTGGTCAACAAGAACAACGCCAACCACTATGACAGCTACCAGCGGCGGACGTCACGGCCCATCCCCATCTTCGCGTTGACACCGGCGGCGTAGGGCTGCGGCTAGAACAGTTCCTTGGCCAGTAGCTCACACGTCGCCACCCGCGCCGGTGCCGTGGCCGGGTCGGTGCCGCGATGCGCGGAGGCAACGGGGTGGACCATGACCTCATCAACACCGAACCGCTGACCCAGAGCGCGCACCTGCTCGGCGGCCTCCTCAGGTGAGCCGACGACAGCCCGCTCGAGTCCGCTGTCCACGATGCGTTGCTGCTCGGGGGTCAACCTGGCGTCCTGGGCTTCTTCGACGAGCTGCACGGCCCCGAGCGGCTGGCCGGTGCGCAGCCGCGCCATCATGTGCAGATTGGGCATCATCAATGCGGTCGCTTCCTCGCGGGTATCGGCCACCGCGGCATTGACGGTCAGGAAGGTCACCGGCCGGGCTGCCAGCGCACTGGGGACGAAGCGGGATCGGTACAACTCGAGCGCCTCTTCGGTGCCCTTGCCGGAGAAGTGATGCGCGAACACGTAGGGCAGCCCCTTTGCCGCGGCCAGCCGCGCCGAATACATCGATGACCCCAATAACCACAGTCGCGGCTGGGTGAGCGCCGCCGACGTGGCCTTGAGGATGTAGTCACCGGATTGCAGCGGTACGCGCACGCCCCGCGCACTCATCAGTGCGACCACATCGTCGAGGTAGTCGGGAAAACTCTCGATATCGCGTTCCTGTTGCGCCGGTGAGCGGCCACCGCGCAGAGCGTAGGACGTGACCGGGTCCGAGCCGGGTGCGCGGCCGATGCCCAGATCGATACGACCGGGGGCGGCCGCCTCCAGCAGAGCGAACTGCTCGGCCACCGCCAGCGGCGCGTGGTTGGGCAGCATCACCCCGCCCGATCCCAGGCGCAGGTGCGTGGTCTGCGCGGCCAGGTAGGCGATCAGGACCGGCGGGTTGGTGGCGCCCACCGATGCCATGTTGTGGTGCTCGGCAACCCAGTAGCGTGTAAAGCCGAGGCGCTCGGCAGTCTGTGCCAGCGACACGGTGGCTGCCAGCGCATCCCGAGTCGACTGATCGGTGCGCACCGGGACGAGATCGAGAACGGAAAGACGCACGCTGCCCACAACGCCTACGGCAGCCCGAACCTTCCCACCGATCCGATCAGCCCTGCCGGTAGTCCTCGAGCTCCAACGAGTTGACGATGCGTTCGAACGCTTCCTCGGGTATCGGCTCTCCGCCGGGGATGTTGTCGGTGACCAGCCATTGATTGCGCTCGCCGAAGCCGCTGAATTCGGCATGGTAGTTCGCGAAACCGCGCTGGTAGTCGTTTCCGGCGGCGGCCAGCTCACCGGCCAGGATGTAGGCGCCCAACACGGCGACACTGGCCCCTTGGCCCGACAGCGGCGAGCAGCAATAGGCGGCGTCGCCGACGAGCGCCACCCTGCCCTTCGCCCAGCTATCCATGACGATCTGGGCCATTTCATCGAAGTAGAAGTCCGGTGCGCTGCGCATGTAGTGGAGCAGCTGCGCACGTACCCAGCCGTCCTCGATCATCCGCCGTTCCAGCTCGGCGAATTGAGCCTCGGTATCGCGGTAGTCGATCTGCAGCTCGGTGTCCATGAAGCCCAGCGCCGCGCGAGCCTCGGAGTTGTCGCGGGCGCTATAGACCCCGGCCATGGTGTTGTCGCCGTAGTGCCACTTCTGCCAGTAGTCCAATTCCAGGAAGTTGGGCACGGTGAAGATCGCCGCGTAGGTGCCCAACCGCTTGATGAACTGCTCCTCCGGGCCGAACACCTTGCGGCGCACATTCGAATGCAGACCGTCGGCTCCGATCAGGAAGTCGAAGGTGCGGGTGCCGGACCGGACGAAGGTCACCTCGACGGCCGCGCCGTCATCCTGCAATGTGGCAATGCTGTCGTCGAAGATGAACTCGGTCATCGATTGGATTGTGCCGTAGAGCAATTCGATGAGATCGTCCCGCAGCAGCTCGATGTTGGGGCTGTCGATGGGACCGCCGGTGGGGGTCGACTCGGTATCCCGGGAGACCTCGTTTCCGTCCCGGTCGACCACCGAAGCTCCCCGGATGCCGGTCTTTCGGTCCCGGGCGGCGTCCAATATCCCCATCCGATCCAGCACAGTCAGCGCCGGGCCTCGGACGTCAATCGCTTGGCCGCCAGGCCGCAGCCCAGGGTGGCGCTCCACGATTGTGACCGAGTAGCCTTGTTGTTCAAGCCAATATGCCGTCGTCAAGCCAGCCACGCTGGCTCCGGAAATCAGAACTTTTTGCACCCCGACCACTTTCTACCCAATCCCGCCAAGTTTCTTGGCATCGCGGAACACGTCATCGAGCATCGCCGGAGTCAACCTACCCGTGAACATGTTCTGTTGGCTCGGGTGGTAGCACCCGAGCAACTGCACACCCGACCCCAGCTCAGCCACGACACCGTGGCCGAAGCGGGGCCTGGGGGCACCCAGCGACCCAGGCAATCCCAGCGCGATCTTCCACGCAAATCCGCCCAGCGCAACGATCACGCGGACATCGTGGGACACCAGCCGCCATTCGGCGTCGAGCCAGGGCGCGCAGGTCTTTCGTTCGGCCGGTGTCGGGGCATTGGCCGGGGGTGCGCAACGCACCGGTGCGACGATGCGGATCCGTTCGGCCCGCAAGCCGTCGGCGGCGTCGACGCTGGTCGGTTGGCCGACCAGGCCGGCACGGTGCAACGCCGCGTACAGCTGATCACCGGACCGGTCGCCGGTGAACATCCGCCCGGTCCGGTTGGCGCCGTGAGCGGCAGGCGCCAGGCCCACGATCAACAGCCATGGCCGCTCCGATCCCCAGCCCGGCACCGGGCGCCCCCAATACGGTTGGTCGGCGAAGGCGCGCCGTTTGGCCACCGCGACCTCTTCACGCCAGGTCACCAGTCGTGGGCAGGCCCGGCACACACTTATCGCAGCGTCGAGTTCGGCGATCGAGCCCGCCCGGCCGGCCAGTTCGGCGACACGCGCCGCCTCGGCCGCGACCGGGGTCTGCGATGACGCCGGATCCCCCGGCCAGCCGGTGCCGGGACGAACCGGCGACCCGAACGGCTGGCCCGTCCTCGGATGGGTAAGCACACGATCATCCTGCATGGCGCCATCGGTCGCCGCGATAATTCGGTGGCTCCGATGGTGGATCGCCGCTAGATTCAGCCGCGATACCCATGAGAAACAGCAGCCGAGGCCCGGCATTCCTGATCCTTTTCGCCACCTTGGCGGCCTGCGCCGGCAATGGCATTTCGATAGTCGCGTTCCCGTGGCTGGTGCTCGAGCGCGAAGGCAGCGCGGGGCAAGCGTCCATCGTGGCCGGAGCGATCACCCTGCCGCTGCTGTTCTCCACGTTGGTCGCCGGCACCGCCGTCGATTACTTCGGACGCCGGCCGGTATCCATGGTTTCCGACGCCCTGTCCGGGTCGGCCGTGGCCATCGTTCCGTTGATCGCGTGGGCGTTTGGCGACGACGCGGTCAGCGTCGCGGTGCTGGCAGCGCTGGGCGCCTGCTCGGCCACCTTCGATCCGGCCGGGATCACCGCCCGGCAGTCGATGCTGCCCGAGGCCACCGCCCGTGCGGGGTGGTCACTGGATCGGATCAACAGCAACTACGAGGCGATCCTCAACCTCGCGTTTGTCGTGGCCCCCGGGATCGGCGGCCTGATGATCGCCACCGTCGGCGGGATTACCACGATGTGGATCACCGCCGGGGCATTCGGGTTGTCCCTCCTCGCCATTGGCGCGTTGCGGCTCGAGGGAGCGGGCAGACCGCACCACGAGACACGACCCGACGGGCTGGTTTCCGGCGTCACGCAGGGACTGCGTTTTGTGTGGAACCTGCGGGTGTTGCGGGCGCTGGCGCTGATCGACCTCACCGTGACGGCGCTGTATCTGCCGATGGAAAGCGTGCTGTTCCCGACGTACTTCAGCGACCGCCAACAGCCCGCACAGCTGGGTTCGGTCCTGGTGGCGCTGTCGCTGGGCAGCCTGGTCGGCGCGCTGGGCTACGGGATGCTGTCGAACTACGTGTCGCGGCGAACGATCATGCTGACCGCGGTGCTGACCCTGGGTGCCGCGACAACCGGCATCGCGCTGCTGCCCCGGTTACCGGTCATCCTGGTGTTGTGCGCACTGATCGGCGTGGTCTATGGCCCCATCCAACCGATCTACAACTACGTGATGCAGACCAGGGCGCCGCACTATCTCCGTGGCTGGGTGGTCGGCGTGATGACGTCGCTGGCTTATGCCGCCGGCCCGTTGGGCTTGCTGCTGGCGGGTCCGGTGGCGGACGCGGCCGGGCTGAAGGTGGCTTTCTTCGCCTTGGCACTGCCCATCGCCATCACCGGGCTGATGTGTATCCGACTGCCGTCGCTGCGCGAATTGGATCACGCGCCCACCCAGGACATCAGCGAGACATCGCTGCTGTAGCCGCGCTCGCTGACCCCGCGGGCCGCAGGCCCCGTAGGATCGGGCCGTGAGTGCCTCGTGAACGCGGATGTGCTGGCCAGCCTGATCGCCGGCTTGCCCGACGGCATGGTGGTCACCGATCCCACCGTCACCGAGGGCTACCGACAGGACCGTGCCCTTGACCCGTCGGCGGGCAAGCCGCTGGCCGTGGTCCGGCCACGATGCACCGAAGAGGTGCAGACCATCCTGCGGTGGGCCGGCGCGAACCGCGTTGCCGTGGTGACCCGCGGAGCCGGTTCCGGGTTGTCGGGCGGGGCCACCGCCCTGGACGGCGGAATCGTGCTGTCCACCGAGAAGATGCGCGATATCACGATCGACCCGGTCACCCGCACCGCGGTCTGTCAGCCCGGCCTGTTCAACGCCGAGGTGAAGAAGGCCGCCGCCGAACACGGACTGTGGTATCCGCCGGATCCGTCGTCGTTCGAAATCTGCAGCATCGGGGGCAACATCGCCACCAATGCGGGCGGATTGTGCTGTGTGAAGTACGGCGTCACCACTGACTACGTGCTGGGCATGCAGGTCGTGCTCGCCGATGGCACCGCGGTGCGGTTGGGCGGTCCGCGGCTCAAGGATGTCGCCGGGCTGAGCCTGACAAAACTGTTCGTCGGCAGCGAGGGCACCCTGGGCGTCATCACGGAGATGACGCTGCGCCTGCTTCCCGCGCAAAACGCGGCCGCCGTCGTGGTGGCCAGCTTCGCGTCGGTGGAATCCGCGGTGGACGCGGTGCTCGGTGTTTCCGCGCGGATTCGTCCCTCGATGCTCGAATTCATGGATTCGGTGGCGATCAACGCGGTAGAGGACACGCTGCGCATGGACCTGGATCGCGGTGCCGCGGCGATGTTGGTGGCCAGCTCCGACGAGCGCGGACAGGCCGGCCGCGACGATGCCGAACTGATGGCCGCGGTATTTGCCGAACATGGTGCAACAGAAGTGTTTTCCACTACCGACCCCGACGAGGGCGAGGCGTTCGTCGCGGCCCGCCGCTTCTGCATCCCGGCGGTAGAGGCCAAGGGATCCCTGTTGCTCGAAGATGTCGGCGTGCCGCTACCCAATCTGGGCAAGCTGGTCACCGGAATCGCCCGGATCGCGCAGGAGCGCGACCTGATGATCTCGGTGATCGCGCATGCGGGTGACGGCAATACGCACCCCTTGCTCGTCTACGACCCCTCCGACGCCGCCATGGCCGAACGCGCACAGCTCGCCTATGGCGAAATCATGGATCTTGCGGTCGGCCTGGGCGGAACGATCACGGGCGAACACGGCGTGGGCCGGTTGAAGCGGCCGTGGCTGGAAGGCTATCTCGGGCCCGACGTGATAGACCTCAACCGCCGCATCAAACAGGCGTTGGACCCCCTGGACATCCTCAACCCCGGTAGCGGGATCTAGATCTCTGCGTTCTGCACTCGGCACTCGACGCGGGTGCGGGCGCTCGACGCGGGTGCGGCATCGAGTGTGCCGTCACGGCCTTGAGCGTGCGCTCAGGTCGGGAATCTCGGGCAGGTTGCGCCCGGACTGCACGGTGGAAGCCAAGGATGCACACCGGCTATGCGCAGGTGTTGACATCTATACAACTATGTCGTACCAATAAGACATGTCAGTGGATGTGTCTCACCGCGCGCCTGTTGCGTTCCAGTTGGCCACCGCCGCAACCTGGCCGGATCCCTGGCCGATGTACCGGGCGCTGCGAGACCAGGATCCGGTGCACCACGTCATCCCGACCCACCAGCCCGACCAGGACTACTACGTGCTGTCGCGCCACGCCGACGTGTGGGCAGCGGCCCGCGACCACCAGACCTTCTCCTCGGCGCAGGGCTTGACCGTCAACTATGGCGATCTGGAAATGATTGGGCTGCAAGATAACCCGCCCATGGTCATGCAGGATCCACCAGCCCATACCGAGTTCCGGAAGTTGGTGTCACGCGGTTTCACCCCGCGCCAGGTCGAAGCGGTGGAGCCCAAGGTGCGCGATTTCGTCGTCGAGCGAATCGAGCGGCTGCGCGCCCAGGGGGGCGGCGACATCGTCACCGACCTGTTCAAGCCCTTGTCGTCGATGGTGGTCGCACACTATCTCGGGGTACCCGAACAGGACCGGGCACAGTTCGATGGGTGGACCCAGGCCATCGTCGCGGCCAACACCGCCGAGGGCGGCATCGCGGGCGCGTTGGCCACGGTCGGCGATGCGGTCGGGTCGATGATGGCCTACTTCACCTCGCTGATCGAGCGCCGCCGCGCCAAACCCGAGGACGACCCGATTTCTCACCTGGTTGCCGCCGGAGTCGGCGCGGACGGCGACATCGCGGGCACGCTGTCGATCCTGGCGTTCACATTCACCATGATCACCGGCGGCAATGACACCGTTACCGGAATGCTCGGCGGCTCCATGCCCTTGCTTCACCGGCGACCCGACCAACGCCGGCTTCTGACCGACAATCCAGAGCTCATCACCGATGCGGTCGAGGAACTGCTGCGGCTCACCTCGCCGGTGCAGGGCCTGGCCCGCACCGTCACCCACGACGTGACGATCGGGAATGTCACCATCCCCGCCGGTCGCCGAGCGCTGCTGCTCTACGGTTCGGCCAACCGGGATGAGCGCCAATACGGTCCTGATGCCGGCGAACTCGATGTACGGCGCTGCCCGCGCAACATCCTGACGTTCAGCCATGGCGCGCACCACTGCCTGGGCGCGGCCGCGGCCCGGATGCAGTCCCGGGTCGCGCTGACCGAACTATTGGCGCGCTGCCCGGACTTCGAGGTCGACGAGTCACGCATCGTGTGGTCCGGCGGCAGCTACGTCCGGCGCCCGCTGTCGCTGCCGTTTGAAGTGAGGTCTTGATGGGCCGAACCGACTGGCTGGCAGCGCACCGCAGCGAGGTCGCCGCCGACCGGATACTCGACGCCGCCGAGCGGCTCTATACCGAGCACGACCCGGCTTCGATCGGGATGAACGAAATCGCCAGGGCGGCAGGCTGTTCCCGGGCCACCCTGTATCGATACTTCGAGAGTCGTGAGGCGCTCAGAACCGCCTACGTGCACCGCGAGACGCTCCGGCTGGGGCGCGAGATCATGCAGCAGATCGGCGACATCGATGATCCACGCGATCAGCTGATCACCAGCATCACCGCCACCTTGCGAATGGTCCGCCAGCGGCCGGCCCTGGCGGCGTGGTTCGCCTCCACTCGACCACCGATCGGCGGTGAGTTGGCCGGACAATCCGAGGTGATCGCGGGACTGGCCGCCGCATTCCTGCAGTCTTTGGGCCCCGAAGCCCCCGCCGCGGTGGAGCGCCGGGCTCGTTGGACCGTGCGGGTGATCGTCTCGCTGTTGATGTTCCCCGGCCAGGACGAAGCCGACGAGCGGGCGATGCTCGAGGATTTCGTCGCTCCGGTTGTAACACCGTTTCCCACCCCCCGTTAGGCCACCAACGCCCATGATCTGGGCATGCCCCCGGTGGCCGGCGTACGCCTGGGCCGTCCCGACGAGGGAATCGGGGACCGAGTTGTCCATCGGGTGACAGTCGGCCAAGTCTCTTGGGCGAGAACAGAGCCGCGCCGCCAGTGGCTGATCGGACTGATCCGCGAAGTGCACGTCGCCTTCCGTGGCACGTGTCGGTCCTGATGACCCAGGCTGGCATCTGCGGCCTGCCTGACCCGGTGCGCCTCAACGGCTGCAGGGATTGGCCACCGCCGATGATCTGGTCAACCGCAAGTTCCACCGGCTTCGGCCAAATGAGTTGTGGGTTAACGACATCACCCAACCCTGCACCTGAGAAGGAGGGCTGTTCTGCTGTGCAGTCCTCAACGCCTTCAGCTGCAACGAAACTCGACCTGTGGGATGGCTGGGAAGTGCCTGATAGCGGCGCTGGGCCGCTGGGAGTGAGATTATCTTGCCGAAACGCCTGGGGGCGATGAGAACTTGATGGGAGACGGGCGATGGCGTATTTGACGGTATTCCCTGACATGTTGGCGGGCGCGGCAGGTGATTTGGTCGGTATCGGCTCACAACTGGCGGCGGCGAACACCGCGGCTATTGGCCCTACCACCACGGTGCTGGCTGCTGGTGCTGACGAGGTGTCAGCGGCGATCGCGGCGGTGTTTTCTGGTCATGGGCAGGCCTATCAGGTGCTGAGCGCCCAGGTCGCGGCGTTTCATCAGCGGTTCGTAGAGGCGCTAAACGCTGGAGCGCAGTCCTACGTCGGAGCCGAAGCGGCCAATGCCACGCCACTGCAGACCCTGGAGCAAGACGCACTGGGCATCATCAATGCACCGACTCAGGCTCTGGTGGGCCGCCCGCTGATTGGAAACGGCGCCAATGGCACCGCGGCGAACCCCAACGGTGGTGACGGTGGCCTGTTATATGGCAACGGCGGTAACGGGTTCGCGCAGACCGGGAACAACAATGTCGCTGGCGGCGATGGCGGTAATGCCGGGCTGATCGGCAACGGCGGAGCCGGCGGTGGCGGCGGGACGGCCTTCGCTGGCGGCAATGGCGGTCACGGTGGCCTGCTGTACGGCAACGGCGGGGCCGGTGGGATCGGCGGGGACGGGACCGGCAACGGTTTCGGCAGTCTTAGTGGCGGCGGTAGCGGCGGCAGTGGCGGCGGCGCTGGACTGTGGGGCGTCGGTGGCGCCGGTGGCAATGGCGGCGCCGGTGGAAGCCCCACAGTCCCCGGGCACGCCGGCGGCAACGGCGGCATCGGCGGCGCAGGCGGTGTGTTCGGCAACGGCGGAGCCGGCGGCAACGGCGGTATCGGAGGTACCGGAGGTACCGGCGGCAACGGCGGTATCGGCGGCAACGGCGCTGCTGGAGGCGAGGGAGGGTTGTGGGGGGACGGCGGCGTCGGCGGGAATGGTGCGGTCGGCGGTAACAGTGGTGGCGGGTTCGGTGTCATGAACGACGGTGGCTCTGGCGGCCATGGCGGCGACGCCCGCCTGTTCGGGAACGGGGGCAACGGCGGGGCAGGCGCGGTCGGGGGTGCCGGCGGCAACGGCGCCGATGGCGGCATCGGCGGTCAGTTCTTTGGCAACGGCGGTGATGGTGGGGCCGGAGGCATTGGCACTGCGGGACTAGCCGGGTCCGGGGGTACGGGTGGCAGCGCCGTGGGGCTGGTGGGCAACGGTGGGACCGGAGGGGCCGGAGGCCTTGGTCCCATCGGTGGGTCCGGCGGCAACGGCGGCGGCGGTGGCGTAATTGGCAACGGCGGCAACGGCGGTGCGGGTGGCGCGGCGAGCGCCACTGTGGGAACACCCGCGCCAGGCGTCGGCGGGAATGGCGGTGCAGCAGGGCTTTTCGGAGATGGCGGTAACGGCGGGGCCGGGGCTCCTGGCTTGTCTGGGCTCGGCGGGGCCGGCGGCAGGGGCGGATACCTGATTGGAAGCGGGGGTAACGGCGGTGCCGGTGCCGGTGGCGGGGATGGCGGCTACTTGTCCGGAAATGGCGGCAACGGCGGCGACGGCGTCATTGTTGGAAATCGATCGGCTGGCGGCGCGGGCGGCAACGCACTCGGGTTGTTTGGCCACGGTGGCGCAGGTGGAGCCGGTGGCTATGACGTCACCACCCAGGCGGGTTTGACCGGCGGGAATGGCGGAGTCGGCGGCAAGTTGGTCGGGGACGGTGGTCTCGGCGGCGACGGCGGCATTGGTCTGGCCGGTACCGGAGGCAACGGCGGCAACGGTGGTGATGCTGTTGGTGTCATCGGCAACGGTGGGGTGGGCGGGGCCGGCGGAGTCGGTGCTTTCGGCAGCGGTGGCACTGGCGGCAACGGCGGCGCAGGCGGTGCAGTCGGTAACGGCGGTGCTGGTGGCGACGCCGGTAGCAGCGGTAACTTGAGTCCGGCTGGCGGCGGTAAGGGCAGCAACGCAAAACTGGTGGGCAACGGCGGTGATGGCGGAGCTGGCGTCTTTGGCGGGCTCGGCGGCGACGGCGGCACGGGTGGTCAGCTTTTCGGCAATATGGGCTTGAACGGACCCGCGTAGCCTGACAAGACACACCTACGGTCGTTCGTTGGCCGTTGCCCATCCTTGTCGCATCAGCAGCGCTGGCGCTTGTTGGTCCGCCCTTTTCCCGAGCTACCAGCCAGAGTTCAATGATCGTGATCATTTGCCTGCGGCCACACCGGTCGACGAAAGCTACGAAGCCGCCGCACGCCACTTCTCACCGAACCGGCTCAATCCCGACATTCTGACGGCCGCAACGATCCGCACCAACACCATATCACGAAACATGCTGTCGCCCTTGGCTACTGACTCGAATTCCAGAGGCCGATCGCCCTCCCCCACCATGCGCTCGTCTGCGACGACGGGATCTGCAACGCGCCTGCCCCCAGAATGACCGGACACAGTCACCGGCACGGAACAGCCTGTCAACATATTTCGTCCAAATCGCTGACGAACTCACCTAGCGGCGATATCTTGTGACTGATCGGCCACCGTCAGGCGGCCGTCAGAAGTGCAATGTCGTCACGGAGGTGCAAGACGACATGTCAGCGGTATACCGGAAGCCGTTCCCGCTCAGCGCATCTCACATTGCATCTGCGCCCGGGAGCCGGATAGCCGACGATCAGGCAGCCGGAAAATGCGGCCACTCAATTGGGTCCGTACGGTAAGGATTAGCGATGACCTATCCCATGTTTCCTCCGGAAATCAATTCGGCGCTCATCGAGGCCGGCCCGGGATCGGCGCCAATGCTGGGAGCGGCGGCGGCGTGGTGCGGGTTAGCCAGCGAGTTGCGCGCGGCGGCGGAGTCCTTCGCATCGATCACGTCAGACCTGGCCAGCGGGGCATGGCAAGGCCCCGCTGCGACCGCGATGACACAGGCTGCCGCACCGTATGCCGCGTGGCTTTGCACCGCGGCCGCCCAGTCCGAGAGCGCTGCCAGTCAGGCGGGCGCGGTGGCGACGGCATTCGAGGCGGCCCGTACCGCCATAGTGTCCCCGGTCATCATCAACGCCAATCGCGCGCTAACCGCCCTGCTGGCCAATACGAACTTCTTCGGTTTGAACTTTCCCGCGATCGCGGCCGCCGAAGGTCTTTATGAGGAGATGTGGGCCCAGGATGTCGCGGTGATGAGCGGCTACCACGCCACCGTGTCGGAGATATGGTCACAGCTGTCGCAGTGGCCCCCGCTTCAGCAACTGCTGCGCCTGCTGCCCGGTTGCAAAGCGCCGTCTTCGTCGGGCGGTTCCCCGTCGCCGACACCGAACCCCAACCCTGATCCATCACCCACACCTGACCCGACGCCGACACCGACACCTGACCCGACCCCGACACCGACACCTGACCCGACCCCGACACCCACGCCCGAGCCGACCCCAGCGCCCGCACCCGAGCCCGCGCCTGAACCGACACCGGTCGAACCTGCGCCGGTGACGGTGCTACCCACGATGTAGTCGGCAGTGCTTGACGTTGCGCCGGTGATCCGCTGACCCACCAGACCCGCCACTTGATTTCGGGTGAGCTGGCCCGCCGTCGCGATGGGTTTACTCGGATCTGACCCGGGTAAAGCGGTGTAGCACCCAGGCCAGCGGGATCGTGATGACCATGGTGGCGATGAACAGGTTCAGCATGGAGCCGGTGTACACCCGGTACCGGACCACGTAGACCATCGCGAATTCCATCGTCACCAGGTGGACCAGGAAGATCTCATAGGAGATTTCACCGAGCCAGACCATCGGCCGGCTGGCCAGCAGTTGGGAATACCAGCCCTGATCCCCCAGGGCCAATGGCGCTACGGCCAGCGTGGCGATCACGGTATAGAAGCAGGCTTTGACCACGGCTTCGGTCAACGCCGAGGGCGACGTGGTGGGGGCACCCGCGATCGGCGTGGCGACGATGAAATAGCAGATGGTGGCCAACGGTAGCGCCGCGAGTGCATAGCATTGCACCTTCATCGCCTGTAGGACCGTCAGCAACATGCCGCCCAAGAACCAGGCGAGATAGCTGGGCAACCACAGGCGAGCTCCGTCGGGAAACAACGAAACGGTGTGTATCAGCACCAGCCAGCCCGGGGTGATGGTGGCCATCGCGAGCAACGCACCGACCACCAACTTCGGCTGCCAGCGGCGTCGGCTGATCACCACCAGCAGCAGGTAGGCCAGGAACGGGAGCAATACGTAGAAGGAGGCCTCCACCGCCAGGCTCCACATTTGGGTCAATCCCTGATGCAGGTATGAACCCAGGTACCCGTCGGTGTAGATCTGGGTCAGCGTGAGGTTGCGCACCAACCCCATCCAGCTGTGTCCGGGGTTCGGTCCGGCGATGCGGTAGTGGTAGATCACGTAGGCGATCAGCACGACGACCACATAGGCAGGCATGATGCGGCGCACCCGGTGTGCCGTGTAGCGGCGCAATGAAGGCGGAGGAGCGCCGGTGACCGCGGAGTGCACCCACGGGCGGAACAGCAGGAAGCCGGATAGCACGAAGAAGATCGGCACGCCGATCTCCATCCGGGCCGACACCAGGCCCCAGTAGCCATGGGTGTACTTGCCGGTGGTGTAAGCCGCGTGGGTGGCGACCACCAGCAGTGCGGCGACCGCACGGATTCCGGTCAGCGACGCAACCCGATCCACGTGCGAGATCTGCTCGAGTCCGCCTTGGGCGTCGGTGGCTTCGGGCAGGGTCATCCGAGGCGTTTCCGCCGAGGTTTGCCACCATCGTTGCGGCGCGCCTTGTACGCCTTATCGGCGGGGCGGTCGGGGCGAAGGTTGATCAACACACCCGAAATCCTGGTTTGTTCGAGCTTTTTCAGTGTTTCGCGGGGCAGTTTGACCGGCAGCTCCACCAGCGAGAAATCCGGCCCGATAGTGATGTGGCCGAAGTCGCTGCGGTGCAACCCGCCCTCGTTGGCGATGGCGCCGACGATCGCGCCCGGACCGACTTTGTGCCGTTTGCCAACCGAGATGCGATACGTGCTGAAGGCGCCGCCGCTTCTGCGACTCTCCGGACGTTCCTTGCGCTCATTGCGGGGATGACGCTCGCGCTGATCTGGTGGCGGATCGGGCGCCAGCAGGAATTCCTCGCCGTCGCGCGACTGCAATGCCAGCGCCGCAGCGATGTCAGCCATCGGGACGTTGTGCTCGCGCTCGTAGTCCTCGACCAGCCTGCGGAACAACTCGATGCCCGTATTGCTCAGCGCGTGGGTGATGGAATCGGCAAACTTCGCCACCCGCTGGGCGTTGACGTCTTCCACGGTGGGCAACTCGGCCTCGGTCAGTGTTTGCCGAGTGGCCTTTTCGATCAGTTTGAGCAGGTGTCGCTCCCGCGGGGAGACAAACAACAATGCCGCACCCGAACGCCCGGCCCGACCGGTGCGCCCAATTCGGTGCACGTAGGACTCGGTGTCGTGCGGGATGTCGTAGTTGAGCACATGCGATATCCGCTCGACGTCCAGCCCGCGCGCGGCCACGTCAGTGGCGACCAGGATGTCGATGCCGCCGTCGCGCAGCGCCGTGATGGTTCGCTCGCGCTGTCCCTGCGGAATATCGCCGTTGATGGCCGCCGCGGAAAACCCTCGTGCCCGCAGCTTCTCGGCAACCTCCTCGGTGGCCTGTTTGGTGCGGACAAACACGATCATCGCCTCAAACGGCTCGACCTCGAGCACCCGGGTAAGCGCATCCATCTTGCGCGGACCGGCCACCTGGATGTACCGCTGCGAAATATTTTCGGCGGTAGCGGTTTTCGCTTCGGATTTGACTTCCAGCGGATCGTGCAGATATCTAGTGGTGATTTTTCGGATTGCCGGCGGCATGGTCGCCGAGAACAATGCGACCTGCTTGTATTCCGGGGTTTCGGACAGGATGCGTTCAACGTCTTCGGCGAAGCCCATGGTGAGCATCTCGTCTGCCTCGTCGAGCACCAAGTAGTCCACCCGGGACAGATCAAGCGTTCGTCGTTCCAGGTGGTCGATGACCCGCCCGGGTGTCCCCACCACAACCTGCGCGCCGCGCCGCAGACCGGCCAGTTGTATGGCATACGACGACCCGCCATAAACCGGAAGCACGTTGAGGCGCGATAGATGGGCGCCGTACCGACTAAACGCCTCAGCCACCTGAAGGGCCAGCTCGCGGGTGGGGGCCAGCACGAGCGCCTGGGTTGCGGTGCTGGTGGTGTCGATTTTCGACAGAATCGGGATCGCGAACGCCGCCGTCTTGCCGGTGCCGGTCTGCGCCAGCCCCACCACGTCGGAACCCGCCATCAGCGCGGGGATGGTCGCAGCCTGAATCCCCGTCGGGGACTCGTAACCGACGTCGGCGATTGCTCGCATGACCGACGGATGAATCTGTAGGTCGGCGAAGGTGGCAGGGGGTACCGCAGGCGGGTTTTCGGGGTTGGCCATCAAGACATGGAGTTTAGTGGGGATCGCGCGCCCGGCGACGCCGGGCGCCACGGGTCACCACCAACAGTTCCCGCGGGGATCGCAAGCCCGGCGACGCCGGGCGCCACGGGTCGCCACCATCAACTCCCGCGGGGATCGCAAGCCCGGCGACGCCGGGCGCCGCGGGTCACCACCATCAACTCCCGCGGGGATCGCAAGCCCGGCGACGCCGGGCGCCGCGGGTCGCCACCAGAAGAGGGTGATCGCGCGGCCACGCCTGCCACACCTGAGGGCCCCGCGACGGTACGGTGCGCGGTGTGAAGTCGCTCCCGTGCCCAGTCGCGCCGCTTACCGGCGCGCTCGCATTGGTTGCCGCGACACTGACCGGTTGCGGCTCGGGAGACTCGATCGTCGCCAAGACTCCAGAAGCCAGAACCACCACCTCAGCCGTCAATTCCAACGAACCGAATGCGGCCGACCCACCCCCGGCGGCCGCCGAGCCCCCGAGCAGCCCCTCGCCGGCCGACCCCTGCGCCGTCAACCTCGCCTCGCCCACCATCGCAAAGGTTGTTTCCGAATTACCCCGCGATCCGCGCAGTGAGCAGCCCTGGAATCCCGAACCGCTGGCGGGCAACTACAACGAGTGTGCCCAGCTGTCGGCGGTAGTCATCAGGGCCAACACCAACGGCGATAATCCGACCACCAGAGCGGTGCTGTTCCACCAAGGCAAATTCATCCCGCAGGGCGTGCCCGATACCTACGGGTTCAACGGGATTGACACCTCGCAGTGCACCGGTGACACGGTTGCGTTGACGTACGCCACCGGCATCAGCGGGTTGGGCAGCGTCGTGAAGTTCCGATGGAATGGCAACGGCGTCGAGCTGATCAGCAATAAGACCGGGTAACCAAACCGGCCGCACCCCTGAGCGCTAAGCCGCCGAGACCGATGCAGATCGGTCTCGACCGGCCCTCATTAGAGTGGCTGCTGTGTTCGTCGCCGGCGACGTCGTCGTCTACAGCGCCTCGGATCTTGCTGCCGCCGCGCGGTGCGAATTCGCGTTCCTGCGCCATTTTGACTCGAAATTGGGCCGGGGTCCCGCCATCTCCGCCGAGGACGATCTGCTGGCGCGCACCACCGAGCTCGGGAATGAACATGAAAGACGCACACTCGACCGGCTGCGCGACCAGTTCGGTGAGATCGCGGTCATCGGCCATCCGGCATACACCCTGGCTGGGCTGACAGCCGCCGCTGAGGCCACCCAACGCGCCATCGCCGACCGCGCGCCCGTGGTGTATCAAGCCGCGATGTTCGACGGCCGCTTCGTCGGGTTTGCCGATTTCCTGATTCGCGACCGCGAACGCTATCGGATCACCGACACCAAGCTGGCGCGCTCACCTAAGGTCACCGCGCTGATGCAGCTGGGGGCCTACGCCGATGCCCTGACCGGCGCGGGTGTACCGGTGGCCCCGGAGGCCGACCTGGAACTCGGGGACGGCACGGTGGTGCATTTCCGGGTCAGCGATCTGATCCCGGTCTACCGGGCCCAGCGTGCCGAGCTGCAGCGGCTGCTCGACGAGCACTACGCCGCGGACACCGCGGTGTGCTGGGACGACCACGGTGTGCGGGCATGTTTCCGCTGTGAGCTCTGCATGGAGGAGCTGCGTCGTCGCGATGATCTGCTGCTGGTCGCGGGGATGCGGGTCAGCCAGCGAGAAAAGCTGCTGGACGCCGGCATCACCACAATCGGCGGGCTGGCAAGCCACACCGGTGCGGTGCCCGAACTCTCAGCGAACGCCCTAGCCAAACTTGCCGCGCAAGCCAAAGTTCAAGTGCAGCAACGCGATACCGGTACACCGCAGTATGAGATCAGCGACCCGCAGCCGTTGGCGCTGCTACCCGAACCAAATCCTGGCGATCTGTTCTTCGACTTTGAGGGCGATCCGCTGTGGACGGCGGACGGCCACGAGTGGGGCCTGGAGTACCTGTTCGGGGTGTTGGAAGCGGGAAAGAAGGGAGCCTTCCGCCCACTGTGGGCGCATGATCGCAGGGACGAACGCAAGGCGCTCACCGACTTTCTGGCTTTGGTGGCCAAACGTCGCAAGCGTCACCCCAACATGCACATCTATCACTACGCGCCGTATGAGAAGACGGCGCTGCTTCGGCTTGCCGGCCGCTACGGAGTCGGCGAGGACGCCATCGATGATCTGCTCCGAAACGGAGTGTTGGTTGACCTATACCCTGTGGTGCGCAAGAGCTTTCGGGTTGGCGCAGAGTCGGTCAGTTTGAAGGCGCTCGAGCCGCTGTACATGGGGGCACAGCTACGTTCCGGCGAGGTCACCACCGCCACTGACTCGATCACTTCCTACGCCCGCTACAGCCAACTGCGTGCCGACGGGCGGTTGGATGAGGCCGCGACCGTGCTCAAGGAGATCGAAGACTACAACCACTATGACTGCCGCTCCACCCGCGAATTGCGGGACTGGCTGCTGATCCGCGCTTGGGAGGCCGGAGTCACACCGATCGGGGTGCAACCCGTTCCTAGGCGGGACGCGATCGAAGACCACGACGAACTGGCGGCAACGTTGTCGGATTTCGCCGGCGACGCAGCGTCCGGCAACCGCACCGCCGAACAGACGGCGGTCGCACTGCTGGCTGCCGCCCGCGGCTATCACCGCCGGGAAGACAAGCCGTTCTGGTGGTCTCACTTCGACCGGCTGAACTATCCCATCGACGAATGGTCGGACAGCACAGACGTTTTCATTGTCGATCACGCCTCGGTCACCGTCACATGGCATACGCCTGCGCGAGCTCGCAAACCACAGCGGCGAGTCCGATTGACCGGAGAGCTCGCACGTGGAGATCTCAAGACCAGCGTGTTTGCGCTCTACCAACCCCCGGCTCCGCCCAGCATGACCGCCGACCCCGACCTGCGAGCCGCAGGCCACGCCGAGATTGTGGAACTCGACGATCCGAGTCTGCCCACCGACGTGGTCATCCTTGAACGGACCGGCGCAGACGGCGCGACCTTTCAGCAGCTGCCGTTCGCACTGACCCCCGGGCCACCGGTACCGACCAGGGCGTTGCGCGATTCCATCGAAGCCACCGCCGCGGCCGCGGCCGCCGAGTTACCGCGGCTCCCCCGCACCGCGTTGATCGACGTGCTGCTGCGATGCCCGCCACGCACCCGCAGCGCGGCGCCACTACCGCGTAGCGGCGATACGGTCGCCGACATCACCGCCGCGGTGCTGGACCTGGATTCGTCCTACCTGGCGGTGCACGGGCCGCCGGGCACCGGCAAGACCCACACCGCCGCGCGGGTGATCGGGCGACTGGTGCAAGAACATTGCTGGCGCGTGGGCGTGGTCGCGCAATCGCACGCCACCGTGGAAAACCTGCTGGACTGCGTGATTGATGCCGGGCTCGACCCGGCACGAATAGCCAAGAAGCGTTACGACCACGGCGCACCCCGCTGGCAGGAGATCGACGGCAACCACTACGCGGCCTTCATCGCCGACCACCCAGGATGCGTCGTCGGCGGTACGGCCTGGGATTTTGCCAACGGCAATCGGGTGCCTCCGGGCAGTCTGGATCTGCTGGTGGTGGATGAAGCCGGCCAGTTCTGCTTGGCCAATACCGTCGCCGTGGCACCGGCGGCGGCGAACTTGTTGCTGCTGGGAGACCCGCAGCAGCTACCGCAGGTCAGTGAGGGCAAACATCCCGAACCCGTCGATGTCTCAGCACTGGAATGGCTGGTTGACGGCCAGCGCACACTACCCGAGGAGCGGGGATACTTTCTGGATCGCTCGTTCCGCATGCATCCCGCGGTCTGCCATGCCGTCTCGATGCTGTCCTACGCGGGCAAGCTGCATTCCCACACCGAGCGCACCACCGCGCGTCGGCTCAGCGCAAGCCCGCCCGGCGTCCACGTGCTTGCCGTCGAGCACCAGGGCAATACGATCGAGAGCGCCGAGGAAGCCGAGGCGATCCTGGCCCAGATCCAGCGGCTACTCGGCTCGCCCTGGACCGACGAACACGGCACCCGCCCCCTGGCCACCCGCGACCTGCTGGTGCTGGCACCGTACAACGCCCAGGTGGCCCTGATCCGGCAGCGACTGCTGTCCGCCGGCCTGAATGGGGTTCGGGTCGGCACCGTCGACAAGTTCCAGGGCGCGCAGGCCCCCGTCGTCTTCGTCTCGATGACGGCCTCATCTGTGGACGACGTTCCCCGCGGAATCTCGTTTCTGCTCAACAGGAATCGCCTCAACGTCGCCATCAGTCGGGCGCAGTATGCCGCGGTGATCGTGCGCTCCGAGCTGCTGACCCGGTATCTGCCCGGCACACCGGCCGGCCTGGTGGATTTGGGCGCATTTCTGGCTCTGACCGAACCAGGCTGAGAACGCGCTCAGGGCAACGAGTGCCCGGACCCGGCGGCGTCGTCCTGGTCGGGGGCCGGCAAGAAGTCGGCGACCGGACGAAATCGGCGCCTGGCATCGACCCGGGCGCCATTGTGTTCGATCGGGGCAGCGTGACCATCGGCGGCATCGTCGCGCCACTTTTCGAACCTGGCCGAGTGTGGTTGTTGCCCGCGGCCGGCCACCGCTGGCCCATTCCCGCTCGCCCCGCTGAGGGGACGTCGGATTTCGGTGTGCCGGTGTGTCCCGACGGCAGGCTCCGGCCGCAGGACGAACTCGACATAGTCGTCATAGTCGTCTTGCTCGCCAAAGTCGTCTTGCTCGCCATAGTCGCCATAGCCATAGTCGCCGCGGTCGACATGGTCGTCACGGCGTGGCTGGCCCGATCGTGCGCGCGCACCAGCGCCGTGCGCGAGCGGACCAGGAACAGGGCGGCAATGATGCCGAACACGGCGATGAATGCGGGCAGCAGCATCGATTGCGACATCGCCGCCCAGAACGGCGTGCGCACCACCTCAGGCAGTTGCAGCCCACCGTCGCCGCCGCTGAATCCGCGGTCTGCGTCGAACCCCGGCGGCATCTCGGCGGTGATCCGCCACGTCATGAACGCAGCCATGCTGGCGCTGCCCAGTACCGCCCCGAGCTGGCGGGTGGCGTTGTAGACACCCGAGCCCGCACCGGCCACATGCGCCGGCAGATTGCGAGTCGCGGTGGCGGCCAACGGAGACCAGACGAACGCCATCCCGGCACCCATCGCGGCAAACGGCAGCACCAGCCGCCAGACTGGCGTTTCGGGCACCATTTCGATCGAAAGCCAGGTCATCGAGATCGCCAGCGCGGAGAAACCGAATCCCAGCACGGGCAGCGGATGCGACCGATCCACCAGCATTCCGACCACCGGTGCGAGCACACCGCTGGCGAGCGCCACCGGAGCTATCAGCACCGCCGCCCGAGCCGGCGACAGCCCACACACCGACTGCGCATAAAACGTCAGCGGCAACATCGGCGCCGTCGTCGCGAATGCGGTGATCCCTACCCCGATGTTGCACAGGCTGAACTCCCAGTCCCGAAAGATCGCCAGCGAGATCAACGGCGCCCGATGGTTGAGCGCCTGCCAGTAGACGAACATCGCCATGAACCCCACACCGGCGACCAGCACCGCCCAGATCCACGGCGCCCAGTCCGCGGCCTGACCTTCCTGAAGCCCGAAAACCAGCAAGAACATGCCCGCCCCGGACAACCCGACTCCGATCAGATCGAAGCGCTGCGCGTGCACGGGCAGATCCGGGACCAGCAAATAGGCCACCACCAGGCCGGCCAGGCCGATGGGGATGTTGACGAAGAAAATCCACTCCCAGCCCAGACCGCTGACCAGGACCCCACCAATCAGCGGTCCGACCAGGCTGGCGACGCCGGCCGCGGCTCCCCACAGGCTCAGGGCGGCGCCGCGGCGGGTTGCCGGGAAGATGCGGGTGATGGTCGACAAGGTCTGCGGCGTCAGCAGCCCGGCACCGATGCCTTGCACCGTCCGAGCGGCGATCAGCATGGCGGCGGTGCCGGCCAGGCCACACCACATCGATGCGGCGGTGAACACCGACAAGCCGATCAGGTAGAGGTTCTTGGGACCGAACCGGTCGCCGAGCCGGCCCGCCACCAGCAACACCACCGCATAACCCAGCAGGTAGGCGCTGGTCCCCCAGACGACGTCGGCATAGCCGATATGCAGCTCAGCCATGATGGTCGGGTTGGCGATCGAGACGATGGTCGAGTCCAACATGATCATGAAGAAGCCGATCATCATCGCCGACAGCGCGTTCCACGGGTTCCCCGAGTAGCCCTTGTCGAGCACTCGACTGGTCACCGCGGTCATGTACGCACCTCGTTTCGGCTCCTGACGGTTGGTCTGAGGTCGCCCAGGAGTCCAGCGTGCATTATTCCGGGTGTGCCAAGGGGCCGTTCGGTCGCCCAGGGGCCGCCAAATCATTGCCGCGGGCGACTCTTGCCCGGTCCGTTACTTCAGTCGGTCTGCAATTCGCGCGCCGGGCGCTAGCCTGAAGGGAAGTCGTTCTCTAGAGAGGCAACATGAGCGCCCGACGAACAAGACAGTCCGAGCCGGCCGCGCAGCCAACCGGGATCATGGGCCGGCCCAAAGCGTCAACGCGGGCATTGGCGCAGGTCATCGAGCGGAGTTCGCACATACAGAGCCCGGCGGCGGAGGCATATGTGGCCCGACTGCGTCGCGCCCATCCGGCGGCCAGCCCGGCCGAGATTGTCAGCAAGATCGAGAAGCGGTTCCTGGCTGTGGTCACCGCCAGTGGAGCCGCCGTGGGCGCGGCAGCGACGTTGCCCGGGATCGGGACCCTGGCCGCGTTGTCTGCGGCCGCCGGAGAGACGGCGGTATTCCTCGAGGCCACCGTGCTGTTGGTACTCGCGCTGGCGTCGGTCTACGATAATCCGCTCGATCACCGGGAACGGCGGCGCGCGCTGGTCTTGGCGGTGCTGGTCGGCGACAACAGCAAGAATGCGGTGGCCGAGGTGATCGGGTCCGGCCGCACGAGCGGGGTCTGGGTATCGGAATCGATGGCCTCGCTGCCGCTGCCGGCCATATCGAAGTTGAACACGCGAATGTTCAAGTACTTCGTCAAGCGTTTCGCGCTCAAGCGTGGCGTGCTGTTGTTCGGCAAACTGCTGCCCGCCGGCATCGGGGCGATCATCGGCGCGATCGGCAATCGCTTGGTCGGCAGGAAGCTGGTCCGCAATGCCCGCTCGGCGTTCGGCGCCCCGCCGGCACGCTGGCCGGTGACCCTGCATGTACTGCCCAACGTTCGTGATGCCAGCTAGCGCTGCTTGACTGGTCTCTCTGGCGAATCGTCAGCAAAGCGTTAGCCTTTATGGGGCGAGACGTTCCGAACCGCCGGGGATGTGAAGCGCCCCGCCAATCCGGGGCTGGAAGAAGTCGCAGGCGTCGCGCGTTGGCGCTTGCAGGACGTTTAGAACAAGGAATTGAGGCGAACAGCGGCCGTGGCCAACATAAGTTCACCATTCGGACAAAACGAATGGCTGGTCGAGGAGATGTACCGCAAGTTCCGCGACGACCCTTCGTCGGTCGATCCAAGCTGGCACGAGTTCCTGGTTGACTACAACCCCGAGTCGACTCAGGAAGCGACGGAACCCGCCGTGGAAAAGCCCGCCGTAGCCCCGGCGAAGCCCGCCGCCGCTCCGGCGAAGCCCGCGCCCGCACCGGCGCCCGCCAAACCCGCCGCCGGCCCGCCCGCGGCGGGTAACGGCTCGCCCGCCGCGGCACCCAGCGCCAAGCCAGCCGCGGCTCCAGCAAAGGCTCCCGCGCCGCCACCCGCCGAGGGCGACGAGATGCAGGTGCTGCGCGGCGCCGCCGCGGCGGTGGTGAAGAACATGTCCGCATCGCTGGACGTGCCGACCGCAACCAGCGTCCGCGCGGTGCCGGCCAAGCTGTTGATTGACAACCGGATCGTCATCAACAACCAGCTCAAGCGCAATCGCGGCGGCAAGATCTCGTTCACGCACCTGCTGGGCTACGCCCTGGTGCAGGCGGTCAAAAAGTTCCCCAACATGAACCGGCATTACCTCGATGTCGACCGCAAGCCAAACGCGGTCACGCCGGCGCACACCAATCTGGGCCTGGCTATCGACCTGCAGGGCAAAGACGGCAAACGCGCGTTGGTGGTGGCCGGGATCAAGCGGTGCGAGACCATGCGGTTCGCGCAGTTCGTCACCGCCTACGAGGACATCGTGCGCCGGGCCCGCGACGGCAAACTGACCGCCGAAGATTTTTCCGGCGTGACGATTTCGCTGACCAACCCCGGAACCATCGGCACCGTGCATTCGGTGCCGCGGCTGATGGCCGGTCAGGGCGCCATCATCGGTGTCGGCGCCATGGAATACCCGGCCGAGTTCCAAGGGGCCAGCGAGGAGCGCATCGCCGAACTCGGTATCGGCAAGCTGATCACTTTGACCTCGACGTATGACCACCGCATCATCCAGGGTGCGGAATCCGGCGACTTCTTGCGCACCATCCACCAGATGCTGCTCGCCGACGAGTTCTGGGACGAGATCTTCCGCGAGTTGAGCATTCCCTACTTGCCGGTGCGCTGGCGCCCCGACAACCCGGACTCGATCGTCGACAAGAACGCCCGGATCATCGAGCTGATTGCCGCCTACCGCAACCGCGGTCACCTGATGGCCGACATCGATCCGCTTCGCCTGGACAAGACCCGCTTCCGCAGTCACCCCGACCTGGACGTGTGCACCCACGGGCTGACGCTGTGGGATCTGGACCGATCGTTCAAGGTCGGCGGCTGCTTTGCCGGACCGCAGAACATGAAGCTGCGCGACGTGTTGTCGATCCTGCGCGACGCCTACTGCCGTCATGTCGGCGTCGAGTACACACACATCCTCGAACCCGAACAGCAGCAGTGGCTGCAGCAACGCGTCGAGGCCAAGCATGTCAAACCGACTGTGGCCCAACAGAAATACGTGCTGAGCAAGCTGAACGCCGCCGAGGCTTTCGAAACGTTCCTGCAGACCAAGTACGTGGGCCAGAAGCGTTTCTCACTCGAGGGCGCCGAGAGTGTCATCCCGATGATGGACGCCGCGATCGACCAGTGCGCCGAGTACGGCCTGGACGAAGTGGTCATCGGCATGCCGCACCGCGGCCGGCTCAACGTGCTGGCCAACATCGTCGGCAAGCCGTACTCGCAGATTTTCAGCGAGTTCGAGGGCAATCTGAACCCGTCGCAGGCGCACGGCTCCGGCGATGTGAAGTATCACCTCGGTGCCACTGGCGTCTATCTACAGATGTTCGGAGACAACGACATTCAGGTGTCGTTGACCGCCAACCCGTCACACCTGGAAGCCGTGGACCCGGTGCTCGAGGGTCTGGTCCGGGCCAAGCAGGACCTGCTCGAACATGGCGAGACCGACACCGAGAATCAACGCGCTTTCTCGGTGGTGCCGATGATGCTGCACGGCGACGCCGCCTTCGCCGGACAGGGCGTGGTCGCCGAGACACTGAACCTGGCGAATCTGCCTGGTTACCGTGTTGGCGGCACCATCCACATCATCGTCAACAACCAGATCGGCTTCACCACCGCCCCCGAGTACTCGCGGTCCACCGAATATTGCACCGACGTCGCCAAGACAATCGGGGCACCGATCTTCCACGTCAACGGTGATGACCCCGAGGCATGCGTGTGGGTGGCCCGGCTGGCGGTGGACTTCCGGCAGCGGTTCAACAAAGACGTCATCATCGACATGCTGTGCTACCGCCGGCGCGGACACAACGAGGGCGATGACCCGTCGATGACCAACCCGCGGATGTACGACGTCGTCGACACCAAACGAGGGGTCCGCAAGAGCTACACCGAAGCCCTGATCGGCCGTGGCGACATCTCGATCAAGGAAGCCGAGGACGCGCTGCGCGACTACCAGGGCCAGCTGGAGCAGGTGTTCAACGAGGTCCGCGAGCTCGAGAAGCACGGTGCCCAACCCAGCGAATCCGTCGAATCCGACCAGATGATTCCGGCGGGGCTGGCCACCGCGGTGGACAAATCGCTGCTGGCCCGCATCGGCGACGCGTTCCTGGCCGTGCCGGACGGGTTCACTACCCATCCACGGGTCCAGCCGGTGCTGGAAAAGCGCCGGGATATGGCCTACGAAGGCAAGATCGACTGGGCTTTCGCCGAATTGCTGGCGCTTGGCTCGCTGGTCGCCGAAGGCAAGCTGGTGCGGTTCTCCGGGCAGGACACCCGGCGCGGCACCTTCTCGCAGCGTCATTCGGTGATCATCGACCGCCACACCCGCGAGGAATTCACCCCCCTGCAGCTGCTGACCACGAACAAGGACGGCAGCCCGACCGGCGGCAAGTTCCTGGTTTATGACTCACCGCTGTCGGAGTACGCGGCGGTGGGCTTCGAGTACGGCTACACGGTGGGCAACCCCGACGCCGTCGTGCTGTGGGAAGCGCAGTTCGGCGACTTCGTCAACGGCGCGCAATCGATCATCGACGAGTTCATCAGCTCCGGCGAGGCCAAGTGGGGCCAGCTGTCGAACGTGGTGCTGCTGCTACCGCACGGGCACGAGGGGCAAGGCCCCGACCACACCTCCGGGCGCATCGAACGCTTCCTGCAGTTATGGGCGGAGGGCTCGATGACCATCGCGATGCCGTCGACTCCGTCGAACTACTTCCACCTGCTGCGCAGGCATGCTCTCGACGGGATTCAGCGCCCGCTGATCGTCTTCACGCCCAAGTCGATGCTGCGCAACAAGGCCGCGGTCAGTGACATCAAGGACTTCACCGAGATCAAGTTCCGCTCGGTGCTCGAGGAACCCACCTACGAGGACGGCGTCGGCGACCGCAACTTGGTGAACCGAATCCTGCTGACCAGCGGCAAGATCTACTACGAGATGGTGGCCCGCAAGGCCAAGGACAAGCGTGAGGACGTGGCGATCGTGCGGGTCGAGCAACTCGCTCCACTGCCCAGGCGCCGGCTGCGCGAAACGCTGGACCGCTACCCCAACGCCAAGGAGTTCTTCTGGGTGCAGGAGGAGCCGGCCAACCAGGGGGCGTGGCCACGGTTCGGTCTGGAGCTGCCCGAGCTGCTGCCCGAAAAGCTGAGCGGCGTCAAGCGCATTTCCCGCCGGGCCATGTCGGCACCGTCATCAGGTTCGTCGAAGGTGCACGCCGTCGAACAGCAGGAGATCCTGGACACCGCGTTCGGCTGAGGACATGCCGCCCGCGACCTGCCCACCATGGGCTGGACGTGCTCCCGGCGCCAGGAGTCCGGCTGAGGGCCGGCTCCCGTTCTCACCCCTACTAACGAGGACCGCCGGTACCGGTTAACCTCGATCACAAGTGGGCTGACGCGAGGAAGGGTGTTCATGGAGGGCTTCGCCGGGAAAGTCGCCGTCGTTACCGGGGCGGGATCGGGTATCGGGCG
Source organism: Mycobacterium ulcerans subsp. shinshuense (assembly GCF_002355775.1). Classification (NCBI taxonomy): domain Bacteria; kingdom Bacillati; phylum Actinomycetota; class Actinomycetes; order Mycobacteriales; family Mycobacteriaceae; genus Mycobacterium; species Mycobacterium ulcerans. The sequence goes on from NZ_AP017624.1 coordinate 4,458,534, forward strand.
GGCGCTCGCGATCGAGTTGGCCCGGTCCGGTGCCAAGCTAGCGATCAGCGACGTCGACACCGAAGGATTGGCGCAGACCGAGAAGTTGGTGACGGCGCTCGGCGCTGAGGTCAAGACCGATCGACTCGACGTGACCGAGCGTGAGACATTCTTGGCCTACGCGGACGCGGTCAACGAGCACTTCGGCAAGGTCAACCAGATCTACAACAACGCCGGCATCGGCCACACCGGCGATGTCGAGGTCTGCGCGTTCAAGGACATCGATCGGGTGATGGACGTCGACTTCGGCGGCGTGCTCAACGGCACCAAGGCGTTCCTGCCCTATCTGATCGCCTCAGGAGACGGCCACGTCATCAACGTTTCGAGCGTGTTCGGGTTGTTCTCAGTTTCTGGACAGGCCGCCTACAACGCGGCCAAGTTCGCGGTGCGCGGCTTCACCGAGGCGCTGCGCCAGGAGATGATCCTGGCCGGCCATCCGGTCGGGGTCACCACCGTGCACCCGGGCGGCATCAAGACAGCGATCGCCCGCAACGCCACCGCCGCCGAGGGACTGGATTCCGACGAACTGGCCAAGATGTTCGACAAGCGGGTGGCCCGCACCAGTCCGGAACGAGCCGCCAAGATAATCCTGGGGGCGGTCCGCAAGAACAAGGCCCGCGTGCTGGTCGGCCCGGACGCCAAAGCCCTGGACATCGTGGTGCGTCTGACCGGTTCTGGATATCAGCGGCTGTTCATGCCGGTGCTGGGCCGGCTGGTGCCGGCCTCGCACCGCTGAGGTCTGCGGGCCCCGCGCTTAGGACGGTGAAACCGCTCAACGCCCCAGCGGATGCTCGCCCAGCCAACCGGCGGCCACCGCCTGCGGGTCCGCACACCCGGCAACCTGGCGGCGCATGTCCACCAGCGCCGCGGTGTCCAGCACACCGCCCACCTCGTTGACCGCCAGCAGCTGACGTTCGTTGAGCGCGTTGCGCCGATACAGCGGCACCACGTTCTCGGCCCTAATCAGCGCGGGCTTGCCGTCGGTCAGCATGACCAGGCCGGCGGGAACAGCGGGGTTGGCGGTGCTGGTCCATGCGGCGGTCAGCCGTCCGTCGCGCAGCCGGGCGAACATCGCGGCACCGTCGGGAAATTCACCCGCCGCGGGCAGCCGGCACGGGCCCACCATCGCCGGGGTGGCGCCGCCGCCGACCTTCCCGACCACCAGCCCGTCGCAGTGGCGCGCCAGCACGGACAGTTCGCTGCTCCCCCACCCGTCGGCGGTGGCTTGGGTGATCATCAGTGCGGGTTTGTCTTCGGCGGCGGTGGCGTAGTCACCAGCGGCAATGCCTTCCGGCAGCGCCGAGACCATGGCCCGGTAGACCTCTTTGTCAGAAAGCGCCGTGGCGCTTGGCTGTAGCGCCCGCAAGACCTCACCGGTGAAGGCGGGGACCACGGTAAAGTCACCGGAGTCCAATTTCGCCATCGGGTCGGCGGCGGTTGCGGCCCGCGCCGGGAATCCGTATGACCGCAGGGCCGCGACGTAGATGTCGGCCAGCAGCGTCGACTCGGAGTCGGCCGTGGCTCCGACCACCAGCTCCGCGGCGCCGCGACGGTCGCCACTCCCACAACCGGCGACCACAAGCGCCGCCGTCAGCAGCAGCGCGGCCAGCCTGCCGATTTTCACACCCGGGCGCCTCAGACGTCGGAAGCGATCGCCACTGCGGCGGCGACGGCTTCCCCGACCCGGGGATCCAACGGACTCGGAACGATCTTGTCGACCGCGAGATCGTCACTGACAACCGAGAAGATCGCCTCGGCGGCGGCAACCATCATCCGTTGGGTGATCCGGCGCGCACCGGCATCGAGCGCGCCACGAAACACCCCGGGGAACGCCAGGACGTTGTTGATCTGGTTGGGGTAGTCGCTGCGGCCGGTAGCCACCACCGTCGCATACTTGGCGGCAATATCGGGATGTATCTCCGGGTCCGGGTTAGACAGCGCGAAGACGATGCCGCCGGGAGCCATCGTGGCAATCAGTTCTTCGGGAATCAGACCGCTCGACACCCCGAGGAACACATCGGCCCCGTCGAGCGCTTCGGCCATACCGCCGGTGAGACCACGGGGGTTGCTGCGCCGGGCCAGGTCGAGTTTCACGCTGTTCATGTCGCCGCGCGAGGTGTGCAGAATGCCGCGCGAGGTGTGCAGAATGCCGCGCGAGTCGAGCACGGTGATGTCGAAGACCCCCATGGCAAGCAGCAGGTTGGTACACGCGACGCCGGCGGCTCCGGCGCCGGAAACCACCGCCCGCAGCGAGGTCATGTCTCGGCCAAGCAGCTTGCTGGCACCCATCAGCGCGGCCAGCACGACGATCGCAGTGCCGTGCTGGTCATCGTGCATGACGGGGCAATCCAGCGCCTCGATGACCCGGCGTTCGATCTCGAAGCAGCGCGGTGCGGAGATGTCCTCGAGGTTGACCGCGCCGAAAGTGGGCCGCAACCGCACCAGGGTTTCAACGATCTCGTCGGGATCCTTGGTGTCCAGCACGATCGGGATCGCGTTCAAGCCACCATAGGCCTGGAACAGCGCGGCCTTACCTTCCATTACTGGCAGCGCTGCGGCCGGCCCGATGTCGCCGAGACCCAGGACCGCGCTGCCGTCGCTCACGACGGCAATCAGCCGGTTGGCCCAGGTGTAGCGGGCGGCCAGAGCCGGATCGGCGGCAATCGCCCGACTGACCTGCGCCACCCCCGGGGTGTAGGCGATCGACAATGCGCGCTGGGTGTCCAGCGGCGCCTTGAGCGCTACCGAAAGCTTGCCGTCTACGTGGGCCCGGAAGATCTCGTCGTTGTCGATGACAACCTGCGGGCTCAGTGAGGATGGGCTACTCAGGGCTTTCGCTGGTTTCAGCGCTGAAGTCGCGGTATCTGGCACCGCCCTAGGGTACTGGCCGCATAGGCGAAACTATCCACTGGCCACGTTATGCCTGATCAGAGATCGATAGTCGGGAGAGCCGGCGCGCGGGGCCGAAACGGCAACACCGGCCACGTCGGGTGATGCCTACCCCGTCATGGCCGGTGCTGCGCGAAGAACTAGATCAGGCCGAGCTCGGTGACCGCCTTGCGCTCGTCGGCCAGTTCAGCGGTCGTCTTGTCGATGCGACCGCGGGAGAATTCGTCGATCTCCAGGCCCTTGACGATGCTCCAGTTGCCGTCCTTGGTGGTGACCGGGAACGAGGAGATCAGGCCCTCGGGCACACCGTAGGAACCGTCGGAGAGGACAGCCATCGAGACCCAGTCGTCGGCGGGGGTGCCGAGCAACCAGGAACGGGCTGCGTCGACGGTCGCCGACGCGGCCGAAGCGGCCGAGGATGCGCCGCGCGCGTCGATGATCGCCGCACCACGCTTGGCGACGGTCGGGATGAAGTACTCCTCGATCCACGCCTGGTCATTGACCACCTCGGCCGCGTTCTTGCCCTTGACTTCGGCGTGGAAAAGGTCGGGGTACTGGGTGGCCGAGTGGTTGCCCCAGATGGTCATCTTCTTGATGTCGGTGACCGCGACACCGGTCTTGGCGGCCAGCTGCGAGATCGCGCGGTTGTGGTCCAGGCGGGTCAGCGCCGAGAACCGCTCCCGGGGGATGTCGGGGGCGTTGGTCATCGCGATCAGGGCGTTGGTGTTGGCCGGGTTACCGGTCACTCCCACGCGGATGTCGTCCGCGGCGACCTCGTTGAGCGCCTTACCCTGAGCGGTGAAGATCGCGCCGTTGGCCTCGAGCAGGTCGCTGCGCTCCATGCCCGGACCGCGCGGACGCGCGCCGACGAGCAGGGCCAGATTCGCACCGTCGAAAATCTTGTTCGCGTCCGAGCCGATCTCCACGCCGGACAGCAGCGGGAACGCACAGTCGTCAAGTTCCATCACGACGCCCTCGAGCGCCTTGAGCGCCGGCTCGATCTCGAGCAGGCGGAGCTCGATCGGACGATCCGGGCCCAGCAGCGAGCCGCTGGCCAGGCGGAACAACAGGCTGTAGCCGATCTGGCCGGCGGCACCGGTGACGGCAACCTTGAGGGGACTTGCGCTCACGTCGGGGTACTCCTTATGGAGAAGGCTGCATATTGGGGTTTGGGTTTCGGGTCGAAACTAGCGCACCCGCACCGACCCGGAGTATCCAGACCCATGCCGATACCTCCGGTCCCACGTTGACGTGCCGAAACGGCGTAGCATGGAGCACCGCCCGGTCAAACCTGCACTGCGATCGGAGGTGACATGTTCCAGGGATTTGACGCGCTGCCCGAATCGCTTAGGACCGTCGCACGACCTCGACCACAACAGACTGATGCCGAGCCCGCGCCGCGGGCCCAGACATTGGTCGACTGTGGCGTCTACGTCGAAGGTCGGCGAATACCCGGCAAGTATGAGTACGCCGATGTCTTGAACGAGGTGCGCGAGATCGAACTGGCGGGCCAGGAAGCATTCGTCTGGATTGGGCTGCACGAGCCCGACGAGAAACAGATGCAAGACGTGGCCGATGTTTTCGGTTTGCACCCGCTGGCGGTCGAGGACGCCGTGCACGCCCACCAGCGGCCCAAGCTGGAACGCTATGACGAGACGCTGTTCCTGGTCTTGAAGACCGTGAACTACGTTCCGCACGAATCGGTGGTGCTGGCCCGCGAGATCGTCGAGACCGGCGAAATCATGATCTTCGTCGGGAAGGATTTTGTGATCACCGTGCGCCACGGTGAACACGGCGGCCTGTCGGAAGTGCGCAAACGAATGGACGCTGACCCCGAACATCTGAAGCTGGGGCCCTTCGTGGTGATGCACGCCATCGCCGACTACGTCGTCGACCACTACTTGTCGGTCACGTCTTTGATGGAAACCGACATCGACAGCATCGAGGTAGTGGCCTTCCAGCCGGGCCGCAAACTCGACGTAGAACCGATCTACCTACTAAAACGCGAAGTGGTGGAACTGCGCCGGTGCGTGCACCCGCTGTCGGTCGCCTTCGGGCGCATGCAGACCGACAACAAAGATCTGATCTCCAAAGAGGTCCGGCGCTATCTGCGCGACGTCGCCGACCACCAGACCGAGGCCGCCGAGCAAGTTTCCAGCTACGACGAGATGCTCAACTCGCTGGTGCAGGCCGCACTGGCACGGGTCGGCATGCAGCAGAACATGGACATGCGCAAGATCTCGGCCTACGCGGGCATTATCGCGGTGCCCACCATGATCGCCGGCATCTACGGGATGAACTTCCATTTCATGCCAGAGCTGGATGCATGGTGGGGCTACCCCGCGGTGATCGGCACCATGGCCATCATCTGTCTGATCCTCTACCGCAGCTTCCGGCACCGAAACTGGCTGTGAACGCTCAGTTGACCGACGAGTGAGCCACCGGCAGCGCAGCCGAATGCGGCGATGACCCGTGCGGCCGATGCCATAGTCGTTTGCGTTCGAGGATCGGCAGCACGCCCTCACCGAACCAGTAGGCCTCTTCCAGATTCGGATATCCGGACAAGATGAAGTGGCTGATTCCGAGCCGGGCGTACTCGATGATGCGTTCGGCGACCTCTTGGTGCGAGCCGACCAGGGCCGTCCCGGCTCCCCCACGCACCAATCCCACACCGGCCCAGAGGTTGGGCGCGATCTCGAGTTGATCGAGGACGCCCCCATGTAGCTCGGCCATCCGTCGCTGTCCCTCGGACTCACTGCGCGCCAGATTGGCCTGCATCCGTTCGATGTCGGCGGGATCGATTCCGGCCAGCAGCCGGTCTGCCACTCGCCACGCCTCTTCGGCGGTATCTCGGGTGATCACATGGATGCGCAGTCCGTACGACAGCGCCCGACCATGGTCGGCGGCCAGACCCCGGATCCAATCGATCTTCTTGCCTACCGCGCTGAGGGGCTCACCCCAGGTGAGATAAGTGTCGGCGTAGCGGGCCGCCACTGCCCCGGCGCTTTCCGACGAGCCGCCGAAGAACACGGGCGGCGGCGGGTCGGGCAGGCGCCCCAACTGAGCCTGGTGCACGTGAATGTGCTCGCCTTCGAAGGTGACCGGTTGACCGGAAGCCCAGAGTTGGCGAACCACGTGCAGGAACTCCCCGGTGCGGCGGTAGCGCTGTTGCTTGTCCAGGAAGTCGCCGTAAGCGCGCTGCTCGTGTGCCTCCCCGCCGGTGACGACATTGAGCAGCAGCCGTCCCCCCGACTGCTGCTGAAAGGTCGTGGCCATCTGCGCGGCCAAGGTCGGGCTGACCAGTCCGGGCCGCAGTGCTACCAGGAATTTCAACGTTTCGGTGGTCCCAACCAGCATCGCCGTGGTCAACCAGGCGTCCTCGCACCACAATCCGGCCGGCGTCAGGACCGCCTCGAAACCGTTGCTCTCCGCCGCGGCCGCAATCTGATTCAAATACCGCAGGATCGCAGGCCGATTGCCCGACATCGGCAGACCATGCCCGCCGGCGACAAGCCCGCGTGAATCGCCGTAGGTGGGCAGGAACCAATGAAATAACAGTGCCATGTACCTAGTTCTCCTAACTTCGATCGACCCATGCTGGCTTAGCCAGCCGGCGTCGTCACGATTTCAAATCTGTACGGATGCAATCCGAATGGGCGTCAGCGATGCCGCCGGCACGGGATATTCGGCACGGTTTGCTCGACCCGGCGCATCGGGTTGTCTGAGATGCCAAGCCCTGCGGCCGGTAACGCCGGCGCCGCGCCCGCGCCGACATCAGGGTGGATCACTTCGTCTGGCACGCCGGTTACCCGCATCTTTGCGCACAGGCAGGCATCGGCACGCCCGGTTGGAACGCCCGCGCCGCGACGGTCGCGTTCCTGGCGACCGCAACCCGGCGCCGGCGACGGACCTCGTAGGTGGCCAGAATGAGCACCAGGGTTACCCCGCTCATCAGGAACTGTGACCGGGTGGCCGACAACGCCGCCATCGCCAGGATCACGCTGGCCATCAGGGCGATGGTGGCGTAACTCAACCACGGGAAAAGCCACATCTTCAGCCGCAACCCCCCGGGGTCTTCACGTTCGGCGCGGCGACGCAGGATCACCTGCGAGATCGCGATGATCAGGTAGACGAAAAGCGCTACCGCACCGTAGGAGTTGACCAAGAACTCGAATACCACATCGCCCCAGACGTAGGTCGCAACGACCGACGCATAGCCGACGGTGGTACCCAAGATGATCGCTCGCCGCGGCACGCCGCTGCGGGAAAGCTTGGTGAAAAACCGTGGTCCGTCACCGTGGATGGTCAGGGCGAACGCCATCCGCGAAGTGGTGTACAACGCCGAATTCAGGCAGGACAGGACCGCAGTCAGAACGATCGCGTTCATGACCGTGGTAACCCCGGGAATGCCGATGACCGCGAGCGCGGACGCATACGGGCTCACCCCAACGCTTTTGGTGTTCCACGGCACCACGGCGACTACGACCAATATGGACCCGACATAGAAGGCGATGATGCGCGCGACGATCGATTTCATCGCTCGCGAAACCGCGCGCTCCGGCTCGGCGGACTCCGCGGCGGCCACCGTGACGATCTCGGCACCGGTATAGAACGCGACGCACGGCACCACGGCGGCCAGCACCGCGCCCCAACCCAGTGGCGCGAAACCACCGAAGTCGACCAGCTTGCCCAATCCGGGTGTGGCAGCGGGCCATAATCCCATGGTCCACAACAACCCCAGACCCAGAAAGACAACTACCGCGATCACCTTGATGGACGAGAACCAATATTCGAATTCGCCAAAAGACCTGGCCGACACCAGATTCGTTGCGGTCAACGCCAACAGCAAGCCAAGGCTGAGCACCCATCGCGGAATCTGCGGCACCCACAGTTGCAGGATCCGCCCGCCCGCGACGGTTTCCACCGCGACCACGACAACGAAGAAGTACCAATACATCCAGCCGGTCACGAAGCCCCCGCGCGGGCCTAACGCTTGGCGCGCATAGACGTAGAAGGACCCGACCACAGGCTGAGACGCCGCCATCTCGGCCAGCATCCGCATGATCAACATCGTGATCAGACCGGCGATGAGGAAGGAGATGACCGCCGCGGGTCCGGCGCCGGCAATCACCACCCCGCTTCCGACGAACAAGCCCGCTCCGATGACCCCACCCAGTGCTATCCAGCTCAGATGACGCTGGCGCAGGCCCTTGCCCAACGCGATCTCGTGCTCGGTATCCGCACCTGCCATGTTGCCTCCATCGGATCCCCTGCGCACGGAACGAATCCACGCGGCCAGGTTTTGAGGAAAGCTGTCAAGATTGGCCGGGCTAGACAACCCATCGGCTCATGTCGCGCGAAACTCCGCGACCGACGTACCTGCCGGCCAGGCGCCCGGGTGCTGGCGTTTTGGCAGTTCAGCGCGGGTCAGGGCCCGTTGACCCGCGTCGGGCATCGCCGACCCGCGGCAGCCCCCTGTGGCGGATCTAACTGCTGATCAGCGCCGAATTCCGGGTCCGCGCCCGGCAGGGTCAGCCGGGTTGGGCGGCCTTGCGGTACGGGTCCAGCACATCCACCCCATCGTTGCGCCATGCCTGGCGCATGGCCTCAGCGCCCTTGAGCCGCACCCAGGCCGCCTCGGTCGCGGTGATGGGCGTCGCGCAGAGAAACTGCACCGGGTCGCGCGGTTGCTGCTGCGGCAGATCCGGGATGTCGCTGCGGCCCAGCAAGACCGCGGTAAAAGCGACCCGCTCCGATGGGCGTGCCCACAACGGGGTGCCGAGATCGATCAACGCGTCCGCGACCAGCACCACGCCGTCGACCGCGGGGGGCGCAGCAAGTATCGCGATGCTGCGCGCCAGACCGCTGGCCGGCTCCGGATTGCGCAGGCTCAGCACAACTTCGGCGCGTGGTCCACGGTGGGGATCGGCGACCAGCTGGGTCGAAACGTTCATCGACTGACGCGAACACCCTAGCGACACATAGTGGACCAATCCGCTCGCCGCGGAGCGGAACCGAAGTACCTCGATCGGATCAGCGCCCAGAAACGTCACACTCGCCGTGTCGGGCTCGGACTCGAAGTAGCCGTGCAGGTGAGTGCGCACCTGGTCCAGAATCTGGGTCACTGGACCGCAGCGATCGGGTTGGTCAGGTTGGCACCCGTGTCGGCATCGAAAACGGTGAACCTGGTGGTGTCGAATGCCAACTCGATCGGCCTCCCCAAGGTCGCTCTGGATTCGGCAGAAACCCGTGCCACGAAACGATTTTCGATCACTTCCGAGTCTCCCTCCAGGCCTGCCAGCTCGTCGAGCTGAGCCGAGTGCACATCACAACCCGCGGTCGAAAAGTACACGTACTTGTCCGAGCCCAGTGACTCCACCAAGTCCGTGTTGACCTCGAAAGTCAGCGCCCGAATACGTTGGTAGGCATCGATCAATGCGGCGTCTTGGATCTGCTCGGGCCGGATTCCGACGATGATGTTCGCGGGTCGAGGATGCTGGGCAATCACTTGCTGGACTTGCGGATCCAAGGTCACCTCGCCAAATGGCAGGGTCAGCCCCGTCGGCGTCAGAACCGCTGGGAAGAAATTCATGGCCGGTGAGCCGATGAACCCGGCTACGAACAGATTGGCCGGCCGTTCGTACAGCTCTTGGGGAGTGCCGATCTGTTGTGCCGCGCCGGCGTGCATGACCACAACCCGATCGCCCAATGTCATGGCCTCGGTCTGATCATGGGTGACATAGACCGTGGTGGTGCCCAGCCGCTTCTGCAGCCGGGCGATCTCCCCACGCATCTGGACCCGCAACTTGGCATCCAGGTTCGACAGCGGTTCGTCCATCAGGAACGCCTTGGGATGGCGCACGATTGCCCTGCCCATGGCGACGCGCTGGCGCTGGCCGCCGGACAGCTGCGACGGTTTGCGATCGAGAAAGCTGGTCAGATCGAGGATCTTCGCCGTCTCTTCCACTTTCTGCGCAATCGCCGCCTTCTTCATCTTGGCCAGCGTGAGGGGAAAGGCGATGTTTTGTCGCACCGTCATATGCGGGTACAGCGCATAAGACTGAAAAACCATGGCGATGTCGCGGTCCTTGGGCGCCTTCTCGTTGACTCGCTCGCCGCCGATCCGCAGTTCCCCCGAAGAGATATCCTCAAGGCCGGCAATCATGTTCAGCGTCGTGGTCTTACCGCAGCCGGAAGGTCCTACCAGGATCAGGAATTCGCCATCGGAGATGGTGATGTTGAGGTCTCTTACCGCCGTGTGGCCGTCGGGGTAGCTCTTGTTGACGTGCTCGAGCACTATCTCGGCCATTGCGCTACCCCTTCACAGCGCCAGAGGTCAACCCGGCGACAATCCGTCGTTGGAAGATCAGTACGAAGACGATAATCGGCACCGTGATCACCATCGCGCCCGCCGCGATCGATCCGGTCGGTTCCTCGAATTGAGAGCTACCGGCGAAATTGGCGATCGCAATCGGTGCGGTGATCGATGCTTTGGTCGCGGTCAGCGACAGCGCCAGCAGCAGATCGTTCCAGGCGAAGATGAACACCAGAATCGCGGCCGTCACCAGCCCGGGCGCGGCCAGCGGGACAATCACCTTACGAAACGCCTGATACGGTGTCGCCCCGTCCATTTGCGCGGCCTTCTCCAGGTCCCATGGAATCTCCCGGAAGAACGCCGACAGCGTGTAAATGGCCAGCGGCAGTGCGAAAGTGATGTAGGGCAGGATCAGTCCGGGCCAGGTGTCAAACAGCCCGATCCGGCGTTCGATGTTGAACAACGGGGTCACCAGCGAGATCGCCGGAAACATGGTGATCAGCAGTGTGACCCCGACGAGCAGTCGTTTGCCCGGAAAATCGAGCCGTGCGACGGCATAGGCCGCCATGGCACCGAGCAGCACCGCTATCACGGTGGTGGTCAATCCGATCCCGATCGAGTTGATCAGCGCCGAGCTGAACAGGTCTCCGCCGAAGACGCCGCGATAGTTGTCGAGGGTGACCGACGACGGAATCAGTCTGCCGTCCTTGACCGTTGATGTCGGCTTGAGCGACAGGCTCAAGATCCACAGCACCGGGAGCAGGGCGTAGACCACGACCATGGTGTCGATGGCCACCCAGAACGTTCGCCGCCCGCTACCCGTCGACACGGTCCCAGTCTCAGCGCGCATCGATGACACCACCTGGCGCAGAATGGAATTGATGGGCGCCGAACAGCGTGATGAAGACAACCGCAATGAGAGTGACACAACCGAAGATCAACACGCTGATCGCCGAGCCGAGTCCCACATTGAATCCCTCGAACAGGTTGTCGTAGCCCAGAATCGATACCGACGCGGTGTCGTTGTCGCCCCCGGTCAGCACGTAGATGTTGTCGAAAATCCGGAAAGCGTCCAGGGTGCGGAACAACAGCGCCACCAGCACAGCCGGTTTGATGAGCGACAGAATGATCTTGGTCAGTCGTCGCCAGGCTCCCGCACCGTCCACCTGCGCCGCCTGCAAAAGGTCTTCGGGAACCATGGCCAACCCGGCCAGAAGCAGCAGCGACATGAACGGCGTGGTCTTCCATACCTCGGCGATCACGACGATGCCCAGCGACGGAATCTGCTGGGTCAGTGGCGCAATCCCCTGCGGCAGCAAGTTCGCCAGATAGCCGGTGCCCGGCGTCCACGCGTAGTACCAGCTGTATGACGCGACCACCGTGACGATTCCGTAGGGAACCAGCACCGCCGTACGCACCAATCCTTTGGCCACCAGGCTGCGGTGCATCACCAGCGCCAGAGCCAGGCCCAGCACGAATTCGCACGCTACCGAGACCACCGTGATGGCGGCGGTCACCGCAAGAGCCGTCCACCAATAGCGGTCGACCAAGATGGTCTGGTAATTGCCCAAGCCGATGAACCGGGTTTCGTTCGGGGTGGCCAAGTTGTTGCGCTGCAGACTCAGCCACATCGCGTAGCCGATGGGATAGCCGATCACCAGCAGCATCAATATCGTCGCGGGCGCCACCAGGGCGAACGCCAGGCGCCGTTCCGCACGGCGTCCCCTGGAGCGCAGGAAGGCGGTCACGGAAGCAGGCCCTTGCCGTCAATGGCCTGCTGGACCTGCGCGGCGAGCTTGTCGGCCGTCCGTTCCGGGTCGATCTCGGTGACCGGACTCAGTTCCGCCGACAACCGCAGCGACACGGCCTGATAGACCGGCGTCGCGGGCCGCACTGCGGCCTCGGTGAGCTGCTGACGAATGATCCGGTACATCGGATACTTCGCCTGAAACTGTGGATCGGCGTACAAAGACGTCCGCACCGCCGGCACACCGCCTTCGATGGCGAGACGTTTCTGGCTCTGCGGGTCACGCAAGCACCTGACGGCTTCGAACGCTTCCGCTTTGTGGCGACTCGTGCTGGCCACCGCCAGGTTCAGCCCGCCGATGGTCACCCTGGCCGGCTGTCCCGGTAATACCGCGGGATAGGGCGCAAAGCCAAACACCTTCTGGCTGGCCAGATATGCAATGCGGAACTGCTCGTCGGTAGGCACAAACGTCCCGACGTCGTTGATGCTGCCGGCCAGTTCGGGAAGCCGGTCAAGCGGCAGGAATGGCACGCCCCCCTTCACCGCGTTCTCGAGCATCGAGGCGAACACATAGGGCCAGTTGAGCTCGAGGGCCGCCTTACCCTGTTCGAAAGCCAACCGGGCCGTTCCCGCCTCGGCGCGCGTGATCGACGGGTCGGCTCCGGGCGCCGTCGCCACCGATTTGAGGACCCGCAGGGCCGCAACGGTTGCGGCGCGATGCGCGGGGGTATCGGTCAGGGTGACCCGGGTGCCGTCGTCGGAAAGCACTTGGCCACCAACACTGCTCAGCACGGTGTTGAACCAGACCATCAAACCCTCGCCCTGGTTGGCCTGCACCGCGATCCAGGTTGGCTGACCGGCCGCACGCAGCCGACCCGCTTCCGCCACCACCGCGTTCCAGGTCTCCGGCGGTTGAGCAACCAAATCTGGTCTATACCAGAGTAATTGGGTATTGGTGGTGACCGGAGCGGCGTATAGCCGATGCTTCCAGGTGGCGGTCTTCAATGGACCCGGCAAGGTATCGATCGTCGCGTCCGTCTCGGCGAGTCCCGCCGGATCCTCCGACAGCGGCAGCGCCCACCCCGCTTCGGCGAACTCCGCGGTCCACATCACGTCCAAGCCCATCACGTCGAGGGTGCGGTCGTTTCCGGCCAGCCGCCGAGCGAGTTGCAGCCGCTGCTCATCGGGAGATCTGGGCAAGCCGACGTACGCGATGGTGTACCTGCCGGCGGCTCGTTCGCTACAGCGCTGCGCGACCGCGGCGAACGTGGTCGCATCGGCGGACGGCGTGTAGAAGCCGATTACCAGGCCACTGTTGCCGGACCGGCAGGCAGGCAGCGCCAACAGCGCCGATGCGATGGTCAGCGCCGCCAACACGGCCGTGCCCGGCGGCCACACCCGCCCGCGATGGCTGCGCGGTTGACCTGCGCGCATCCGGCGGGTGTCAGATTGCCAGGCGGGCCAGCAGATCTCGCGCCTTCTCAGCATTCTGCGGATCGCAGAGCACGTCATAGCGGCCGGCCACCAATTGCATGGTGGAGCTGAAGTCTCTGGTCCCGCGCGCCATTGCGTACGGAACCGCTGAGGTAATCAAGCCGAAGAACACCCCGGCAACCAAGCCGGTGACCAGAGCACCCCATGGGTTGGGACTGAAGAAACCGAGTACCAGGCCGATGAACAGACCCAGCCACGCTCCGCTGAGCACCCCACCGGCGAGCACCTTGGGCCAAGTCAGCCGACCGGTGACCCGCTCCACCTGCATGAGATCGACGCCGACGATCGTCACTTGGTGGACCGGGAAGTCCTGTTCAGACAGATAGTCGACCGCGCGTTGCGCCTCGGCATAGGTGGGATAGGACCCCACCGGCCAGCCCTTTGGCGGGGTGGGCAATCCAGGCACACCGCGCCGGCCCGCAGCGCCGGCGGGCGACGTTGAGCCGGGAACCTGTCCGGGCTGGAAGGGGCTAGTCATCGGTCCTCATTGGTCCTCATTGGTTCTTGTCGGTCCTTATCGGTCCGTATTAGTCCTCATTTTTGTATGCCTTGGCCATCGTTTCACCTTCGGGATGTCCGTGCACGCATCGCGTGACCCCGAGTAACCGGTAAACGCCTGGACCAGGCCCATCATGCCTGGATAGGGCCCCGGGCCGGCCGCGCGGGAGGTCGCTTGACGGACACAACCCACGGCGTACATATAGGTTAGGTTGTCACCATGACAGCACCCGGCGGCTCCTTCGACGAGGGTGCCCACGACGGCGCTGCCTCACCCCCACCCGGTGAGCAGCCTTCCGAACAACCCTTTTCCCCACCGCCCGACGCCCCCTGGGCTGCCCCGGAAGCGGCATCACCAGCCGACGACTACCCAGCGCCGTCCTATCCGCCGCCCGCCTACCCGCCGGAGCCGGTCGGACCGGGCGGATACCCACCCGACTACGCGACCGGGTACCCACCCCCGCCCGGCTACCCACCGCCCGGGTACCCGCCCTACGGCGCAGCCGCGGGCGAGTACGGGGGCACCCCGTACCCTCCGCCCCCGCCGCCCCCCGCGCCCATGGCGGCACCTTACGGCGCGCCGCCACCCAACTACCCGCCGCCGTCCTACCCCGGCGGGTACTACCCGCCACCGGATCCGATGGCGGGTTATGGACCGGCGCTGCCCGGCATGAACACCATGGCGATCGTCGCGCTGGTGTCCTCGTTGGTCGGTGTGTTCTGCTGCATCGGCTCGGTCGTGGCGATCGTGGTCGGCACCATCGCAATCAACCAGATCAAGCAAACCCGCGAAGATGGCTACGGCCTGGCGGTGGCCGGCATCGTGATCGCGGTCGCGACGCTGTTGATCTACCTGGTAGTCGGAATCTTCAGCATTCCCTCTCACTAGCGGTTCATCGGCGCGACAGCGGTCAACTAGCGACACGTTCGCGGCAATCGGCAACCCGGCTCGGTACCCCGCCGAGGGGGGCTGCCTACGCTTTCCACCATGGGATCGGTCAACAGGGTGTACGTGGCACGGCTTTCACGAATGATGGTGCTGAGGCCATTCGGGGAAACCTTCGGGCGGGTCCGCGACGTCGTCATCAGCATCAGCATCGTGCGCCAGCAACCGCGAGTGCTGGGGCTGGTCGTCGATTTGGCCACCCGTCGCAGCATCTTCATACCGATGCTGCGGGTTGCCGCAATTGAGCCGAACGCGGTGACACTGAGCACCGCGAGCGTGTCGCTGCGCCACTTCGAGCAGCGGCCGGGCGAAGTGCTGGCGATTGGCCAGGTGCTTGACACGCCGGTGCGGGTGAACGACCCCGACCTGCCGGAGCTGGCCAACGCCGACATCGTGATCACCGACCTGGGGATCGAGCAAACCCGAACACGCGACTGGATGGTCACCAGAGTCGCCGTCCGCAGCCCGCGACGGCTGGGACGCCGCGGGCCGCTACACGTCGTCGACTGGCAGAACGTGCGCGGGCTGACTCCATCGGCCCTAGCGATGCCCGATCAGGACGTGGCTCAGCTGCTCGACCAGTTCGAGGGGCGGCGGGCGGTCGACGTCGCCGACGCCATCCGCGGGCTTCCGTCGAAGCGCCGCTACGAGGTGTTCAAGGCTCTCGACGACGAGCGGTTGGCCGACATCTTGCAGGAGCTGCCCGAGCTGGATCAGGCCGAGGTGCTCTCCCAGCTGGGTACCGAGCGCGCCGCAGATGTGCTCGAGGAGATGGATCCCGACGACGCCGCGGACCTGCTCGGTGTGCTGAATCCAACCGATGCCGAGGTCTTGCTGACTCGGATGGACCCCGACGACTCCGATTCGGTGCGCCGCCTGCTGCAGCACTCTCCCGACACCGCGGGTGGGCTGATGACCTCGAATCCGGTGGTGCTGACCCCAGACACCTCGGTTGCCGAGGCGCTGGCCCGGGTGCGTGATCCGGACCTGACCCCAGCGTTGTCATCCATGGTTTTCGTGGCGCGCCCGCCCACGGCGACGCCCACCGGCCACTACGTGGGCTACGTGCATCTGCAGCGACTACTTCGCGAACCACCGGCCGAGCTGGTCGGCGGAATCGTGGATACCGACCTACTGACCCTGACACCAGAGACCCCCTTGGCCGCCGTGACCCGCTACTTCGCCGCCTACAACCTGGTGTGCGGGCCTGTGGTCGACGACCAGAACCACCTGTTGGGAGCCGTCACGGTCGACGACCTGCTCGACCACTTGCTGCCCCATGACTGGCGGGTGGACGTCCAGCAGCTCGACCCCGCCGGCAGACCTGCCAGATCCGGAGGAGCCTTGTGAGCAAGACCCCAGCGGCACGACGGCTGTACACCCCTCGGACATCACGCGCCTTTGCACCGCGACTGGATCCCGAGGCGGTCGGGCGAACGACCGAGTCCATCGCACGCTTCTTCGGAACCGGGCGCTACCTGCTGGTGCAGACGCTGATCGTGGTGATCTGGATATCGCTGAACCTGTTCGCGGTCAAGCTGCGCTGGGATCCGTACCCTTTCATCCTGCTGAATCTGGCTTTCTCCACTCAGGCCTCCTATGCGGCACCGCTGATTCTGCTGGCCCAGAACCGGCAGGAGAACCGCGACCGTGTCCTGCTCGACGGTGATCGCCGCCGCGCCGCGCAGACCAAGGCCGACACCGAGTATCTGGCCCGCGAGCTGGCCGCCTTGCGCCTGGCCATCGGCGCGGTACCGACTCGGGATTACCTGCGCCACGAGCTGGAGAGTCTGCGGGACCTGGTCGCGGAACTGCAGTCGGACCAACCCGATACGGAAACCGACGGGACCGAGCGGCGGGCCAAGAAAACCTACTGAGATCCGAGTACCCCATTGCGCCACTCGCGTCACAGGAGTTATGTATGGTGATCTAGTTCACGAAGTTATCGATATGTAAGTTTCCCGACGCCATACATAAACATCGAGGACGGTCGAGGTGCGCATAGGGGGCCGCTGGGTTGCTCACCCGGCCGTCGCATCGGTGCGGCAACGAGCACTCCGTGCCAAAACGCCGGTATTCGGCATCGCCATGATCACCCCATTGGTATTCGCGGGCGCGGTCGGCGCCACGGCTCCCGCGTCATACGGGAAGACACCGGCCGTTCGGGCTGCCATCACGCCGGTGGCGGCGGTGGCACCGTCGCCCGCCATCGACCTGTCCGGCCCGAGCATCGTCGCCGTCGAGCGCCCTCCGACCAACTTCCACATCGCTGCGGGCACCACCGCGGCCCCACCGCCGGCGAGAGTCGTGAATGCCCCCGGAGCCCTGGGCATTCCCATCATGGCGCTGACCGCCTATCGAAATGCCGAGCAGAAAATGGCCACCGCCGCTCCGGCCTGTGGCATCAGCTGGAACCTGCTGGCCGGCATCGGCCGCATCGAATCGATGCACGCCAACGGCGGGGCCGTTGACGAACGCGGCACCGCGGTGAACCCGATCTATGGGCCCGCCCTGGATGGCACCCTGCCCGGCAACGAAGTGATCATCCAAAGCAAGGTCGGCAACCGGGTCACCTACGCCCGGGCAATGGGCCCAATGCAGTTCCTGCCCGGCACCTGGGCGCGCTATGCCTCCGACGGCGACAGCGACGGGGTGCCCGACCCACAAAACATCTTCGACTCCACGTTGGCCGCCGCCCGGTACCTGTGCAGCGGCGGGCTGAACCTACGGGATCCAGGTCAGGTCATGGCCGCAATCTTGCGGTACAACAACTCGATGCCCTACGCGCAAAACGTGCTGGGCTGGGCCGCGGCGTACGCCACCGGCGTGCTGCCCGTCGACCTGCCGCCGATTACCGGGCCGCCCCCACCGATTGGCGACGCTCACCTGGAGCATCCGGAAGGCCTCGGCCCGAATTTGCCGTTGAACGCCAACGGCTTGGAGCCCGCCGACCCGCTCTCCCACATGCCGTTGATCGACTTTGCCCCGCCGCAGATGCCGGCGCCTCCCCCGCCGATGTTCCCGTGGATGCAGCCCACGCCGCAGCCGTTGGCGCCACAGCCCGGGTGCACCCTGATCTGCGTCACCAACCCGCCCGAGGCGGTCCCGCCACCCGCTCCGATGCCGTTCGGACTCATGCCGCCACCGCCTGCCCCCGCCGCGCCGCCACCGCCAGATCCACTGGCTCCACTGGGCGCTCCCCCGGTCGGCGGTCCGCCGGCGGCTCCCGCACCCGCACCGGCTGGCCCGCCGGTACCCCGGTCCGGCACCGGCCGGCCCGGCACCTGCACCCGCTGGCCCGGCACCGGCACCCGGCGCACCGGCGCCGGCTGGGCCTGCTCCCACCCCCACACTCAGCGGGCCGGCTCCCGGCGAACCGGTACTCACCCCGGTCCACTGACCACTTGGCTGGCCGCAGGGCCGTAGCCGCAGCCGCATAGACTCGGCAGTGATGTCCGGAACCCCAGATAACGCCGCCGATCAGTCCTCGACAACCCAAGCCATCCGGTCCGCACTGGCCAAGGTGGTTGATCCCGAGCTGCGCCGCCCCATCACCGAACTCGGAATGGTCAAGAGCGTCGAGGTCGCCCCCGACGGCGCGGTGCACGTCGAGATCTACCTCACCACCGGTGCGTGTCCGAAAAAGACCGAAATCAGCGAGCGCGTCACCCAAGCGGTGGCCGACGTGCCCGGTACCGGGGACGTGCGGGTCAGTCTGGATGTGATGAGCGACGAGCAGCGCACCGAGTTGCGCAAGCTACTACGCGGGGACGCGCGCGAACCGGTCATCCCGTTCGCCCAACCCAGCTCATTGACGCGGGTATATGCGGTCGCCTCGGGCAAGGGCGGCGTGGGGAAGTCCACCGTCACCGTCAACCTGGCGGCCGCAATGGCCGCCCGCGGCCTGTCGGTGGGCGTCCTCGATGCCGATATCCACGGCCACTCCATTCCGCGGATGATGGGCACCACCGACCGGCCCACCCAGGTCGAGTCGATGATCCTGCCGCCCATCGCCCATGAGGTGCGGGTGATCTCGATCGCCCAGTTCACCCAGGAAAACACACCGGTGGCGTGGCGGGGACCGATGCTGCACCGGGCCCTGCAGCAGTTCCTGGCCGACGTGTACTGGGGCGACCTGGATTTGCTGCTGCTCGATCTGCCGCCCGGTACGGGCGATATCGCCATTTCGGTGGCTCAGCTGATCCCCAATGCTGAGATCCTGGTCATCACGACGCCGCAGCTGGCCGCTGCCGCGGTGGCCGAACGCGCCGGCAGCATCGCGCTACAAACCCGCCAGCGGATTGTCGGCGTGGTGGAGAACATGTCTGGACTGACGCTGCCCGATGGCACCACGATGCACGTATTCGGTGAGGGCGGTGGCCGGCAAGTGGCAGAAAGGCTGACCCGCGCGGTCGGCGCCGACGTGCCGCTGCTCGGACAGATCCCGCTGGACCCGGCACTGGTGGACGCCGGGGATTCGGGAATGCCGATGGTGCTGCGCGCACCCGACTCCGCGGTGGGCAAGGAGCTGCTCAGCATCGCCGACAGCCTGGCCTCGCGACGCCGTGGGCTGACCGGCATGTCGCTGGGATTGGACCCGAAGCGGCGCTGAGCGCTCGCTTACGGTCTAGGTTGCGTCGGAATCAAACGGCGGGCGAACCGGCTCATCCGGCGCCTCCTGGGCGGATGCCACCGCATCCACGGCCGGAGTTGCAGACGCCGCCTTGTCGAAATTCCCGGTGAAGATCGAGTCGTCGCCGTCGAGCAGGTGTTTGGTCAGCGCCGCACGCGGCGTCATCCCCCGCAGCTTCTGTAACTCGCCGAGCTGCCCGCGCAGATCATCGAACTCAGGCCCCATGTCGTCGCGGAGTTGGCTGGTGACCCCGCTGAGATAGTCACGCGCCTGACGCAACGCGCCCGAACTCCAGCGGATGGCGCCCGGGAGCCGTTCCGGCCCAAGCACGACCAGCCCGACCACGACGAGCACGAGCATTTCCCCCCAGCCGATGTTGGCGAACACTAGCTGGAATCGGGGTCGGGTTTGACGGTCAGCGTGACATGGCGACCATCGCGGACGACCTCCACCGGGGCGTCTTGCCCGATGGTCAGCTGACGCACGGCGACGACGAATTCATCGGAGTCGGCAACACTGCGGTTGCCGATCTTTACGATCACGTCGTTTTCCAGGATTCCGGCCTTCTGCGCGGGGCTTCCGGCCTTCACGTTGGCCACCTGCGCACCCGAGGCAATCGCGTTGCTCACCGAGCGCGTCGTGATCCCGATCGTCGGGTGCACGATCTTCCCGTCTTTGATCAGGGTTTCGGCGACGAACTTCATCTCATTGACCGGGATTGCGAAACCCAGCCCGCTGGCACTGTCCGACAGCGACTTGCCGGCGGTATTGATGCCGATCACCTGGGAGTCCATGTCGATCAGCGGACCGCCGGAGTTGCCGTGGTTGATCGAGGCATCGGTCTGGATGGCGTCGATGACCGTGTCGGTGTCGGAGCCCTCCCCCGACAGCGGGACCGGGCGATGCAGCGCACTGACAATGCCTTCGGTCACCGTGCTGCGCAAGCCCAGCGGCGCACCGACCGCCAGCACCTCATCGCCAACCCGGACCTTGTCGGAATTGCCGAGGCGGGCCACGGTCAGATTTTCGACGTTGTCGACCTTGAGTACCGCCAGGTCGGTCTTGGGGTCGCGGCCCACCAGGCTGGCCGGCACCTCCTTGCCGTCGTTGAACACCACGGTCGTCTTGAACTGGCTGCGGTTGTTGGCGGCCTCGGAGATCACGTGGTTGTTGGTGACGATGTAGCCACGCCCATCGACGATGACACCGGAACCCTGCATGCCCTCCTGGTCGCTCTTGGTCTCGATAGTTACCACCGAGTCGGCGACCGCGGCCGCCACCTTGGTGAACCGGCCCGCCGGCTCTTGGGCGTTGCCGTTGGTGGACAAGGTCACCTTCGACGTTGTGAACGCCTCGACGACTTCGGCCGTCTTGCGGCCGATGACACCGCCGAGCGCCCCGATCACCAGCGCGATCACGGCCAGCACAATCAGCGCCAGGTAGGAAACCTGGCCGCCGAACAACACGTCACGAACGCCGAGCTTGCCGGTTCGGCCCAGCGCGCCCTGCGGTAACGGCGCGGCTACCGCGGGGGTACCCAATGCTGCCGCAGCACCCGGATCGCGCCATGGGTCATCAGCCTCGTCCGCCTGGCCACCGTCTTTCTCGGCATCCAAGGCGCCGGCGTCGATGGGGTGGCGCTGCAGCGAGTCGGCACCGCCGACGGGACGGCTGAAGGCCTCCTCCAATACCGGGTCCGCCGGTTGATCGTGGGGCTCGTACTCGGACTGGTCGCGATACCGCTGCGGGCGCACCCGCTCGGCCACAAACGATCCCTGGACCCCCGATGGACGCCCGAACGTTTGCCGCGCCGCGGAATCGACTGGTGGCCGGGAGATGGGGCGGGGCGCCAGGCGGGGGCCGCCGTCTTGGCCACTGTTGTTGCCTTGGTCGGAGGTCACGTGATCCTCTTCTACATCCTCAATTGAGCGTTCGAGACGGGAGTCAACACGAGCCGTCCTATTGGCACGGCGTTGTCGGTGTCCACCCTAGTATCCATGGATCCCGGCTAGTCGGCATGAACCCGCACGCAGCAACTCCCGGGCCGTGCGTATCGGCGCGCAGCTGCCAAGCTAGCGCCGCTTCCGCTGATCACGGGCCTGGCGCTCGGCGAACGAGTCGGCGAGCCCGGTGGTGTCCTCGGGGGCGCCCTCCGAAGGATGATGCGGAATCTCCGACAGCATTCCCAGCAGCGCGGTTGGGATGCGGATGGGATGGGAGTCACGCAGCGCCGCCCGCGCCCGGGTGTGGTCCTCTACCTCGGCCGCGCATTGCGGACACATCGACAAATGATGCGCGGCCCGCAGGTGTGCGTTCATCCGCAGCTCACCGTCGACAAACGCCGCAATCGCCTCGATGGACAGGTGCTCGGTAGAGCGGAAGCGACGAGGCGCACCTACCGGCGCATCGCTTTGAGAAGCGAACTGAGCAGGAAGCCAGGAGAACGCGCGCCGAAACACATGCCCCCGGTCGGCCATCACCAGCTCCTTCCCGCCATCGATATGTCGAATGTAGCGCGGTCCGGTGCCTGATAACCATTATTGGCCAGTAGAACCCCAGGATTTGGGATCAGTTGGCAACCATACGGAAGCCAAACCGATGGTTCGACGCACGTTCGACGAGCTATCGGGCGGTACCGACAAGCCTCGGGCTCAGTTCGCTGTGTTCGGGATGCGCGGCGAGGTAGTCACGCAACGCCTGCCGTCCGCGGTGAATCCGGCTACGCACGGTGCCCAGCTTCACGCCCAGGGTGGCGCCGATTTCCTCGTAGGACAGACCTTCGATGTCACACAGGACGACCGCGGCGCGGAACTCCGGCGGCAGTGAATCGAGCGCCGCCTGCAAGTCGGGTCCCAGCCGTGAGTCGTGGTAGATCTGCTCGGGGTTGGGGTCGTCGGCAGGCACCCGGTCGTAGTCCTCGGGCAACGCTTCCATCCGGATGCGCGACCGGCGGCGGACCATGTCGAGAAAGAGGTTGGTAGTGATGCGGTGCAACCAGCCCTCGAAGGTGCCCGGCTGGTAGTTCTGGACGGACCGGAACACCCTGATGAACGTTTCCTGAGTGAGATCCTCAGCGTCCTGTTGATTGCCCGACAGGCGATAGGCCAGCCGGTACACCCGGTCGGCGTGCTGGCGCACCAACTCATCCCACGACGGCATCGCAGCCTTGTCACCGGTCGCATCGAATACCGCGGTGCCCAGCAACCCATCAGAGGTTTCGGCCCACTCGTCGTCGCGGACCAGTTGGGGGTGAGACATGGTCGTGGTGCTCAAGGTGGTGATAGTGTGTTCCTCCGGCTTTTCCCTGCCATCAGACATCGGCAGTTCGTCACCGACGGCAACGCCCAGTTGCCATTCTGTATTCCCGAGCCCGCGTCCTCCACGTTCCATGCCGTTACCGTCGCGTACCGGCGTATGGGCGGCATATGAGCAAACTGAGGTTTAGCTGAGAAACCAATTCGTTACCTGCGTTATCCTGCAGTTATACACTCGTTATGAAGCTCGATTGCATCGTCAGCCTTGGGCGTGTCGGCTTGCGTGATGTCGCGACGCCACTCCTGGCAACGGGCGCGCCTGCCCGACTGCGTCGCCAATCCGACATACGCTGCGGGCATGCATGGCACCGATAGCAGCTCAGACACCCCAGGCCAGCCGGCCCCGAGTCGAGCCGAATTGCTGTCTGCCCACGCTGAGGGATCGATCTCGGAAGACACGATCCTCAAGACCGCCCGGGACCGGGCTGTCGACATCGGCGTTGGGGCGGTAACACCCGCGGTCGGCGCGCTCTTGAGCATGCTGGCCAAGCTCAGTGGCGGCAAGGCGGTGGCGGAAGTAGGCACCGGCGCCGGTGTCAGCGGCTTGTGGTTGCTATCCGGCATGAGCGATGACGGGGTGTTGACCACGATCGACATCGAGCCCGAGCATCTGCGGGTCGCCAAGCAGGCGTTCACCGAAGCCGGTATCGGACCCTCGCGCACCCGGCTCATCAGCGGCCGCGCTCAAGAGGTGCTGACGCGACTCGCCGATGACTCTTATGACCTGGTGTTCGTTGACGCCGACCCGATCGATCAGCCCGACTATGTGGTCGAGGGCGTGCGGTTGCTGCGCTCCGGCGGGGTGATCGTGGTGCAACGGGCCGCTCTTGGCGGCCGGGCCGGCGATCCGGCCGCGCGCGACGCCGAGGTGACCGCGGTACGGGAGGCGGCACGCCTGATCGCCGAGGATGAACGGCTCACCCCGGCGCTGGTGCCGCTGGGTGACGGTGTGCTGGCCGCGGTCCGCGACTAGTTGAGGCGGGCTTGCGGATCTCGCCGTGAGCGCGGCGATCGACGGTCGCACCGACTAGGACGTCACGAGCGGCCGAAGAAGCCCGACTGGTAGTCGCCCGCGTTGAATCCGCCCGAGTTGTAGTGGCCCGAATTGCCGAAGCCCGAGCTATTGCTGCCCTGGTTGCCCACGCCCGTGTTGTGGTCACCCGAGTTGAAAAGACCGGTGTTGTAGTAGCCGGTGCTGGCCAAGCCCACGACGTGGTCCCCGGAGCTCAGCCAGCCGACGTGTAGGCCGCCGTCGCCGTAGTTGAAGAAGCCGGTGTCGGTGCCACCGGCGCTGGAATTGAAGAAACCCACGTTGTATCCACCGCCGCCTGAGTTTCCGACACCGGAGCTGTACCCCCCGGCCGACGAGTTGATCAGGCCCGAGTTGTAGCTACCGGAGTTGAAGAAGCCGGAGTTTCCGGTTCCCGAGTTACCGAAGCCGGAATTGCCGCTGTGGGTGCCTGTGCCACCCACACCCGTGTTGACGTTGCCCGTGTTCCACAGACCGGTATTACTGTCGCCCGCATTGAAAAGTCCGGTGTTGGCGTAGCCGGCATTGAAGAAGCCAGTGTTGCCGGCCTGTCCGATGGTTCCGGCCCCAGTCACCGGGTTTGCGTCGTTGCCCCCGACGTTGAAAGCGCCCGTGTTGCCGATACCCGCGTTGGCCCAACCCACGTTGGCAAAGACCGCGTTGAACATGCCTACGTTGTGGTTGCCCGCGTTGAAAAAGCCGATGTCATGACCGAAGAGCGCGGAGGTGCCGCCGCCGGAGTTGAAGCCGCCCAGATTGCCGTTCCCCGAGTTCGCCAAGCCGAGGTTGACGTTGCCCGCATTGAATAGGCCGTCGTTGACACTGCCCGCGTTCCACCAGCCGGTATTGGTGCTGCCGATGTTGCCGATGCCGGTGTTGAGGCTGCCCGAGTTCACTGCGCCCCAGTTGGTGCTGCCCGTGTTGGCAAGGCCCCAGTTGTCAGAGCCCGAGTTGAAAAAGCCACTGTTACCGGCGCCCGAATTGAACAAGCCAGTGTTGCCGGCGCCGGAGTTCCAGCCCCCGAAACCGATTTGGTTGTCCCCGGTCAGCCCGATACCGATATTGCCGTCGCCCGTGTTCGCCAGGCCGATGTTGCCGTTGCCGGTGTTGCCGAGACCGATGTTGAAGCTGCCGTCGTTCCCGAACCCGAGATTCCAGCCGGCGCCGTTGGCGTTGAACCCGCCGATACCGATCTGATTGTCGCCGGAAAGCCCGATACCGATGTTGTTGTTGCCGACGTTGCCGAGGCCAATGTTGTTGATACCGATGTTGCCAATGCCCCAGTTATGGCTGCCGATGTTGGCGGCACCCACGTTGGACGCAGACGGGTTCCCGGCCACGGCGGTGACCAGATTCCCGTTACCGAAGCCGATGTTGCCGCTGCCGAAGTTGCCCAGACCGATGTTGAACTGTCCGATGTTGCCGGCACCCACGTTGTAGGAGGACGCCCCTGGGTAGGACGAGCCGGGGACGCCCAGAGCCGCATTTCCGTTACCGGCGCCCACGTTTGAGTTGCCGTAGTTGCCGAAACCGATGTTGCCGATGCCCCCACTGGTGGAGCTGGGACCGCTGTTGCCGCCACCGAAGTTGTAGCTGCCGAAGTTGCCGCTACCGACGTTGAAGTTCCCGATGTTGCCGATGCCGAGATTGACACCCGACAGACCCGGCAGGTTTTGCAGCACTGTTTGCCACGGCGCCAGCGCTGCCGCTGAGGCCGAAACCCCCGCGTGGTAGCCGGACATCGCAGCCACGTCCTGCGCCCACATCTGCTCGTACTGGGCTTCGACCGCCGCGATCGCCGGCGCATTAAAGCCGAACAGATTCGAGCGCACCAGCGACACGAACTGAGATCGGTTTTGTCCCACCGCGACTGGATGAATCATCGCCACCCAGGCGGCCTCGAATGTCGACGCCACGGTCTTGGCCTGACCAGCCGCGGACTGGGCGCGGGCCGCCGCCACCGATAGCCAAGCCGAATACGGGGCCGCGGCGGCGGTCATCGCAGCTGCCGCCGGCCCCTGCCAGGATCCGCCGACGAGGCCCGATGTCACCGACCCAAAAGAGTCGGCGGCCGAACTCAGTTCCGCCGCCAGCCCATCCCAGGCGGCCGCGGCCTGCAGCATCGGGCCGGATCCCGCCCCGGCAAAGATTCGCGCCGAGTTGATCTCCGGCGGCAATATCGAAAAGTTCACCGCTCCCCCGAACTTCGTAGACCGGCCTTCGCCGATATTGGCGATATCAAGATCGGTAACGCGAGTTACCGTACCCCGATCGGGGCGAGCTTTGGCCGCGTTTGATCAAAGTTCACCAGCCGCATTCGGGCTATTGCGACGCCGGCGATTTCCACCAGGTAGCCAGTCCTTGACGATGCCCTGAACGTAGGTTTAGTGTGTTGAACATGCGTTCAGTCGACTTGACTGCGGCGGCGCGCATCAGGGATGCGGCGATCGAGCAGTTCGGTCAGCACGGCTTCGGTGTCAGCCTGCGCGCCATCGCCGAAGGTGCGGGAGTGAGCGCGGCGCTGGTCATCCACCACTTCGGCTCCAAGGAGGGCCTGCGCAAGGCCTGTGACAACTACGTCGCCGAAGAGATCCGCAGCGAGAAGTTGACGGCGATGCAGTCCAACGACCCGGCCACCTGGCTCGGCCAACTTGCCCAAGTCGAGTCATACGCACCGCTGATGGCCTACCTGGTACGCAGCATGCAGTCCGGCGGCGAGCTGGCCATGATGCTGTGGCAGCAGATGATCGACAACGCCGAGGAATACCTTGCGGAGGGCGTTCGAGCCGGCACCATCAAAGCCAGCCGCGACCCGAAAGCCAGGGCGAAGTTTCTGGCCATCACCGGGGCTGGGGGGTTTCTGCTGTATCTGCAAATGCACCAGACGCCAACCGATTTGCGTGCGGTATTGCGTGACTACGCGCGGGACATGCTGCTGCCATCGCTCGAGATCTATACCGAAGGCCTGATGGCCGACAGCACCATGTACGACGCCTTCCTCGCGCAGGACAACCAAGGAGAATCTCATGGCCACTGACATCGGCTCGACACCCATCGAGAACCGGGGTCTAACCAAGAACTTCGGTTCGTTGCGCGCACTCGATGAACTGGACTTGACGGTGCGCGAGGGAGAGGTTCACGGCTTCTTGGGCCCCAACGGCGCCGGGAAGTCGACGACCATCCGCATCCTGCTGGGCCTGGTGAAGGCGGATAGCGGAAGTGTGCGCCTGTTGGGCGGCAATCCGTGGACCGACGCAGTCGAGCTGCATCGCCAGATCGCCTACGTGCCCGGTGATGTCACACTGTGGCCGTCGCTGACCGGCGGCGAGATCATTGATCTGCTCGCCCGGATGCGCGGAGGTATCGATCAAGATCGTCGTGCAGAGTTGATCGAGCGCTTCGGCCTGGACCCGCACAAGAAGTCCCGAACGTACTCGAAGGGCAACCGGCAGAAGATTTCGCTGATCTCCGCCTTTTCCTCACGGGCCCGGCTGCTGTTGTTGGACGAACCCTCCAGCGGCTTGGACCCATTGATGGAAGACGTGTTTCAGCAGTGCGTCGACGAAGCGCGCGGCAGGGGGGTGACGGTGCTGCTGTCCAGCCACATCCTGGCCGAAACCGAGGCGCTGTGTGAGCGGATAACCATCATCCGGGCCGGAAGAACCGTGGAGAGCGGTTCGCTGGCCTCCATGCGCCACCTCAGCCGCACCTCGATCAAGGCTGAAATGATCGGCGATCCAGGAGATCTCACCAGGATCCAAGGAGTCGAAGACGTCACCGTCGACGGCAACACGCTACATGTCCAGGTCGACAGCGAGAGCCTGGGCGAGCTGGTGCGGGTACTGGGCGAAGCCGGCGTACGCAGTCTCGTCAGCCAGCCACCGACTCTGGAAGAGCTGTTTCTGCGCCACTACAGCGTTGGCCCCGATGGCGAGGCCCAACACCGCAGCGGCACCGGAGTCGCAGCGCGATGAGCACCACGGTCCTGGACCGGCCAAGCCGGCCCGCACATCGCGAACCGCAACGCGCATCGGGGCTCGCCGGGACGCTCCGGCTATTGCGCCTGTACCTGCGCCGCGACCGAGTTGGGTTGCCGCTGTGGGTGATGCTGCTGTCGGTGCCGCTGGCCACGGTCTACGTCGGCAGTATTCAAGCGGTCTACCCCGACCAGGCGGCCCGCGCCGTCGCCGCGGCCGCCATCATGGCCAGCCCCGCCCAGCGCGCGCTCTACGGCCCCGTCTACAACGACAGCCTCGGTGCCGTCGGGGTCTGGAAAGCCGGGATGTTCCACACCCTGATCGCGGTGGCCGTCATCCTCACGATGATTCGTCACACCCGAGCCGACGAAGAAACCGGCCGTGCCGAACTGGTCGAGTCCACCGCGGTGGGCCGGTATGCGAATCTCACTGCCGCACTGCTGCTGTCGTTCGGCGCGTCGGTCGCCACCGGTGCGATCGGCGCGGCGGGCCTACTCACCACCGACGTGCCCGCGGCCGGGTCACTGGCGTTCGGTGCCGCCCTGGCCGCCTCCGGGCTGGTCTTCACCTCCGTTGCCGCGGTTTGCGCACAGCTGTCGCCAAGTGCCCGGTCCTGCCGCAGTGCCGCGTTCGCCGTGCTGGGCACCGCATTCACCTTGCGGGCGATCGGTGATGCCGGTTCCGGCGCGCTGTCCTGGTTCTCCCCGCTGGGGTGGTCCCTGCTGGTCAGACCCTATGCAGGTGAGCGGTGGTGGGTGTTGCTGTTGCCCTTGGCGACAACGGCGGCGCTGACCGTGCTGGCCTATCGGCTGCGCGCCGGCCGCGACGTCGGCGCCGGGCTC
This sequence comes from Mycobacterium ulcerans subsp. shinshuense, assembly GCF_002355775.1. Taxonomy (NCBI): domain Bacteria; kingdom Bacillati; phylum Actinomycetota; class Actinomycetes; order Mycobacteriales; family Mycobacteriaceae; genus Mycobacterium; species Mycobacterium ulcerans. The sequence continues at coordinate 4,487,258 of NZ_AP017624.1, forward strand.
ATCGCCGAGCGCGCCGGCGCCGGAGCCGCCGCGCCCATGCTGAGCAACACGTTCGGGCTGGCCTGGCGGCTCGACCGCGGCGCACTGCTGCTGTGGACCATCGGGCTGTGCCTGTACGGCCTGGTGATGGGCAGCGTGGTGCACGGAATCGGCGATCAACTGGGCGACAACACCGCGGTGCGTGAGATCGTCACCCGGATGGGTGGCACCGCTGCGCTCGAGGAAGCCTTCGTCACGCTGGCCTTCACCCTCGTCGGCATGGTTGCCGCCGCATTTACCATTTCGCTGACCCTGCGCTTGCATCAGGAAGAGACCGGCCAGCGCGCCGAGCCGCTGCTGGCCGGATCGGTTTCCCGGACTCGTTGGCTATCAAGCCATCTGGTGATGGCACTGGCCGGGTCGGCCGTGGCCACCGTGCTCTCCGGTTTGGTCGCCGGAATCGCCTATGGCATCGCGGCAGGCGATGTCGGCGCCAAACTAGCGACCGTTGTCGGCGCCGCTGCGGTACAGCCTCCCGCCGTGTGGCTGCTGGCGGCGGTAGCCGTTGGGCTATTCGGTCTGGCTCCACGATTCACGCCGGTCGTGTGGGGCGTGCTGATCGGATTCGTCGCACTGTACCTACTTGGTTCACTCGCGGGAGTTCCACAGTGGCTGCTCGACCTGGAGCCGTTCGCCCACCTTCCGCGAATCGGCCGTGATTTCACCGCCGTACCGCTGCTGTGGCTGCTGGCCATCGATATCACGCTGATCTTGCTGGGCGCCCTGGCTTTGCGGCGGCGCGATCTAGGTTGCTGAAATAACGGCCGACCTGACTGGGAGCAAGATGAAAACCGTTGTTCGAGTGGCGCTGTCATCAATCGTCAGCCTGGTCGCGTTCGGCCTCATCGTGTTCATCCCGGCCGGCACATTCGACTATTGGCAGGCCTGGGTCTTCATGGCAGTCTTCGCCGTCGCAACGTTGGTACCCAGCATCTACTTGGGACGAACGAATCCCGCTGCGCTGCAGCGACGTATGCACGCCGGACCTCGAGCGGAAAGTCGAGGTATCCAAAAGGTCATCATCACGGCGGCATTTGTTGCGCTGTTCGCGATGGTGGCGCTCAGAGCGCTCGACCATCGATTCGGCTGGTCGTCGGTCCCGACGGCGGTGTGCCTGATCGGCGACCTGCTGATCCCGACCGGGCTAGGGATCGCGATGCTGGTGGTCATCCAGAACGGCTATGCGGCGGCGACCATCACCGTCGAATCCGATCAAAAGGTGGTATCCACCGGCCTCTACAGCCTGGTGCGACACCCAATGTATGTCGGGAATGTGATCCTGATGCTGGGCATACCCCTGGCACTGGGTTCCTACTGGGGTCTGGTGATTGTCCCGCCGAGCGTGCTGGTTCTGGCCTTTCGCATCCTCGACGAGGAGAGCGCACTGGTTGACCAACTGGACGGGTATCGCGACTACATGCAACAGGTGCGGTATCGATTACTGCCGCGGGTGTGGTAGCGAACTGGGATCAGCGCCAGGAAAGCCGCTTGCCTGCCGACAGCGCCTAACGGGCACACCCCTCCCCCAGCACGCAACGACGTTGACGAAGCACCCACCCACACCCGGCGCAGCGGATATGAGTCTGGCGGAATCACCAGACCACCGTTGCGGGTCGCGCTACGTTGTTGCTCGTAGCTGGTCCGTTGCGGACCGTTCGGTGGAGGTCAACGATGTCGTACCTGGTGGCGGTGCCCGAGATGTTGGCCTCGGCCGCGTTGGATCTAGACAACATCGGTTCGACGATCACCGCGGCCAATGCGGCGGCAGCGGCGCCGACCACTGCGGTGCTGGCGGCCGGGGCCGACGAGATATCCGCGGCGGTCGCGGCGCTATTCACCGGGCACGCGCAGGCCTACCAATGGCTGGGTGCCCAGGCCGGGGCTTTTCATTCCCAGTTCATCCAGGCCTTGACCGGATCGGGAAGCGCGTATGCGGCCGCCGAAGCGGCCAACGCCTCGCCATTGCAGACCGCGGCACAGGAGCTGCTTGCGGTGATCAATACGCCCACCCAGACGTTGTTAGGGCGCCCGCTGATCGGCAACGGCGCTGACGGGGCCCTCGGACAAGCCGGCGGGGATGGCGGCCTGCTCTACGGCAACGGCGGCAACGGCGGCACCAGCACCACCGCCGGCTTCGCCGGCGGGGACGGCGGGGCGGCCGGGTTGATCGGCAACGGTGGTGCCGGCGGTGGCGGCGGGGCCGGCGCCCTCGGCGGCAACGGCGGGGCCGGCGGCTGGCTCTACGGCCAAGGTGGCGCCGGTGGCAATGGCGGCACCGCGACTCTGGCCGGAGGGGCCGGTGGGGCGGGCGGCGTCGGTGGCAGTGCGGGCCTCTGGGGAACCGGCGGGGCCGGCGGCAACGGCGGCTTTGGTGCGCTCAACCTGGCCGGCGACGGAGGGGCCGGCGCGGGTGGCGGTGACGGCGGTCGCGGTGGATGGCTGTACGGCAACGGCGGTGTCGGTGGCACCGGCGGAACCGGCGGGATCGGATTACAAGGTGCCAGTGGCGGCGACGGAGGGGCCGGCGGCGGCGCCGGTGTGTGGGGTACCGGTGGCGTCGGCGGAAACGGCGGCACCGGTGGCATCGGTCTGGATGGCGTTGCCGGCCCGATCGGCGGCGGCAATGCCGGCAACGCAGGCAATGGCGGCACCGGCGGCAGTGGCGGGTTGCTGATCGGCAACGGCGGTGACGGTGGCCACGGCGGCACCGGCGGTGGCGGCGGTCGCGGTATCAACGGCGCCGACGGCGGCCACGGAGGCGATGGCGGCAACGGCGGCGCCGCCGGTAGCGCAGGGCTGCTGTTCGGCGATGGCGGTACCGGTGGACACGGCGGCGCCGGCTTCGGCGGGGGCAATGGCAGCGGCAACCCCATAGGCGGCCAGGGCGGCAATGCTGGTGTCGCAGGTAATGGCGGCGCCGGGGGGAGTGCGGCGATGCTCTTTGGCAACGGAGGGGCTGGTGGGAACGCTGGCTCCGGCGGCGACGGCGGCCACGGCGGCAACTCCGCCCTTTCTGTGCCCGGCAGCATTGGCGGCGACGCCGGTGCCGGCGGCACCGGAGGTTCCGCCGGGAAGTCCGGGCTGTTGTTCGGCGCCGGCGGAGCCGGCGGGCAGGGTGGCGGTGGCGGCACCGGCGGAAACGGCGGTGACTGTGCCGGCGCCAACATCGGCGGAGACGGCGCTGCCGGGGGCGCCGGCGGCCTGGGCGGCAACGGCACCGACGGTGGCTGGCTATACGGCAACGGCGGCGGCGGCGCAGGCGGGCAAGGAGGCGACGGAGGGCACGGTGGTAGCCCCGTCGGATTCGACGGCAAGTCAGGAGTCGGCGGCGACGGGGGCGACGGCGGCAACGCCCGAATCATCGGCAACGGTGGCAACGGCGGAAACGGTGGCAACGGCGGCGTGGGCAGTACCGACGGCGATGGCGGGCAGGGTGGCGCAGCAGGGCTGTTGTTCGGCCAACCCGGTTCTATGGGGACCTAGCCACCAGTTCCCTCGGCGAGCAGACACAAAATCGCCCATTTTCGCCACGGCCAATGCGATTTTGTGTCTGCTCGCGGTGGTGAGCCGCCGGGCAGCGGGAACTTTGCCGGCACGCCGGAAGCCGGGGAATCGACGAAGTCCGGGTGAACCAGCAGCGGGTGGGACCAGGTCGGGATACGTTGTTTTCACCGTTTTCACCGTTTTCACCGAAGGTTCGACCACGACCCAGGGGGGCCGGTCAGCAATGTCGTTTTTGGTAACCGCGCCAGAGATTTTGGCGGCGGCAGCAACAGACTTGGACGGTATCGGCGCAGCGATCGGCGCTGCCAACGCCGCGGCTGCGGCTCCCACTACCGCGGTGCTGGCCGCCGGTGCCGACGAGATATCGGCCGCGATGGCGTCGCTGTTCACCGCTCATGCGCAGGCCTATCAGGGGCTCAGCGTTCAGGTGGGGGCGTTTCATAACCAGTTCGTGCAAGCGTTGACCGGCGCGGGGGGCGCCTACGCGGCCGCCGAGGCGGCGAACGTCTCGCCGTTGCAGGCGGCGGCGCAAGACATGCTGACGGCGATCCGTGCCCCCGCCCAGGCGTTGCTGGGGCGCCCGCTGATCGGCAACGGTGCCGACGGGGCCCCCGGACAAGCCGGCGGGGATGGCGGATTGCTCTACGGCAACGGCGGTAACGGCGGCACCGGCACCACCGCGGGCGTGGCCGGCGGCGCCGGCGGGTCCGCGGGACTGATCGGCAACGGCGGAGCCGGTGGCGGCGGCGGGGCCGGCGCCGTCGGCGGCAACGGCGGGGCCGGCGGGTGGCTCTTCGGCAATGGCGGGGCCGGTGGAGCCGGCGGCGCGACACCGGGCATCGGTGGGGGCGGTGGGGCAGGCGGGGCCGGTGGGATCGGCGGGGCCGCCGGATTGTTCGGCAACGGCGGGGCAGGCGGTGTCGGCGGCGACGGAGGACTCAACTACTACGGCGACGGAGGTGTGGCCGGGGCCGGCGGCGACGGAGGCCGCGGCGGGTGGCTGCACGGCGACGGCGGTGACGGTGGCGCCGGGGGTGACGGCGGACGGGGCCTGCCCGGCGGTGACGGAGGACGCGGTGGCGCCGGGGGCGGCACCGGGCTATGGGGCTCCGGAGGCGCCGGCGGACAGGGCGGTACGGGTGGCACCGGACTCGACGGCAACGCCCCCTTCGCCGACGGCCAGCATCCGGTGATTCTTGACGGCGGCCACGGCGGCACCGGTGGCAACGGCGGCGCTGCCGGCAACGGCGGGTTGCTGTTCGGCAACGGCGGCAACGGCGGGCTGGGCGGCATGGGCGGCGGCGGCAACGGTCTCCCCTCAACAGGAGTCGGCGGAGATGGCGGCGACGGCGGCAATGGCGGCACCGTCGGCAACGGGGGCTGGCTGATTGGCAACGGCGGGACCGGAGGCCAGGGCGGAGCCGGTTTCGCCGGCGGGACGGGAGCCGACAATGTCGCGGTCGGAAGACCCGGCGGGGCCGGCGGCACCGGCGGCATCGGTGCCGGTGGCGGCAACGCCGGGCTCATCGGCATTGGCGGCAACGGCGGCAATGGCGGCATGGGCGGCCACGGTGGCGACAGCGGCTACGGCGACCAAACGGGCGGCCAAGGCGGAAATGGCGGCATGGGCGGAGCTGGCGGCGCCGCCGGCAATGGCGGCTTACTGCTTGGCAGCGGCAGCCGCGGCGGCGACGGCGGCGACGGCGGCAACGGCGGCTGGCTTTACGGAGACGGCGGGGCCGGCGGTGCTGGCGGCAATGACGGTTTCGGTGGATCAGGCGTTCAGAACGGCGCCGGCGGCGACGCCGGCAGCGGTGGCGACTCCCGGTTGATCGGCGATGGCGGTTCCGCCGGCGCCGGCGGAACCGGCGCACCCCCCGGTGCCGACGGACACAGCGGCGCCGATGGGTTGTTGTCCGCGGCGCTGGGGGCCTGAGCCAGCAGATCCGCGTCGCGAGCAGACGCAAAATCGCCCTGTTGAGTTCGAAAAGGCGCGATTTTGTGTCTGCTCGCGCGGGAAAGGTGACCTAGATCCAGACGCCCTTGCCCACGGCCACCACGCCGCCGGCGCTGATCGCGAACCTTTCCCGGTCCTTGTCCAAGTCCACGCCGACCATCTCGCCGGGCCCGACGACGACGTTCTTGTCCAGGATCGCGTGCCGCACCACCGCGCCGCGGCCAACCCGCGCGCCCGGCATGATCACACTGCCCTCCACGATCGCGCCGTCCTCGACCACAACGTTGGACGACAACACCGAATTGCGTACCGAGGTGGCCGAAATGATGCTGCCCGCACCCACCACCGACTCCTGCGCAGAGCCGCCGTTGACGAACTTCGCGGGCGCCAGGTTCTCCGACTCACCGCGGATCGGCCAGCGCTTGTTGTACAGGTTGAACACCGGATGCACCGACACCAGGTCCATATGCGCGTCGTAGAAAGCGTCCAGGGTCCCGACGTCACGCCAATATGCCCGGTCGCGGTCGGTAGCGCCCGGTACTTCGTTGTTGGAAAAGTCGTAGACCGCCGCCATCCCGTCGGCGACCAGTCTCGGGATGATGTCCCCACCCATGTCGTGGTCGGAATGGTCGTCGTCGGCGTCGGCCCGAATCGCATCGATCAGCACCTTGGTAGTGAAGACATAATTGCCCATCGAGACGAACGTGCTGGTGGGGTCGTCGGGTGTGCCGGGCGGCTCCAGCGGCTTCTCCACGAAATCGCGGATGGTCCCCGCATCGTCAGCGTCGATACAGCCGAACGCGCTCGCATCAGCACGCGGCACCCGGATACCGGCCACCGTGACCCCGGCCCCGCTGTCGATGTGAAACCGAACCATCTGTTCGGGATCCATCCGGTAAACGTGATCGGCCCCGAAAACCACTATGTAGTCCGGATCTTCGTCGTAGATCAGATTGAGTGACTGGTAGATCGCGTCGGCGGAGCCGGTGTACCAGCGCGGACCGAGTCGCTGCTGAGCCGGAACCGGGGTGATGTATTCACCGGCCAAACCCGACAACCGCCAGTTCTGCGATATGTGCCGGTCCAGCGAGTGCGACTTGTATTGGGTGAGAACACAGATCCGCAAATACCGAGCATTGACCAGGTTGGAGAGCACGAAATCGATCAGTCGGTAGGCGCCGCCGAAGGGAACCGCGGGCTTGGCGCGGTCGGCAGTCAGCGGATAAAGCCGCTTGCCCTCACCGCCGGCCAAGACGATGCCAAGCACGTGTGGTGCTTCCCTCATGGCCTCAAACCTAACGGCACCCGCGAAGCGCTGCCAGCGGATCCCCGGCCTGTGCCCGTTCTGTCCGGCTGTCCGTCAGGCCAATTGACCACTTCGACGGGTATGAATCCAGCCGATTAGGCGCATTTTGTCGCTCTTTCCCGCAAAGCCGCCGACCGCGGGTCGGCCCGAGGTGCGAGCGGTGCGGCCACCGCACTACGGTGCCGGGTATGCGAGTGGCGATGTTGACTCGGGAGTACCCACCGGAGGTCTATGGCGGAGCTGGGGTACATGTCACCGAGCTGGTGGCTCGATTACAGCGCCTGTGCACCGTCGACGTGCATTGCATGGGCGCACCCCGCCCCGACGCGTCGGCCCATCAGCCCGATCCGCGGCTGGCGAACGCCAACCCGGCACTGGCCACATTGTCCGCGGATCTGGTGATGGCCAATGCCGCCGACGCAGCCAGCGTGGTGCACTCACATACCTGGTACACCGGCCTGGCGGGGCATCTGGCCGCCCTGCTCTACGGCATTCCGCACGTCTTGACCGCCCACTCGCTCGAACCGATGCGGCCCTGGAAAACCGAGCAGCTCGGCGGCGGCTATCAGATCTCGTCCTGGGTGGAAAAGACCGCCGTCCTGGCCGCCGACGCGGTAATCGCGGTCAGCTCCGGAATGCGTGATGACGTCCTGCGCCTGTACCCCGGGCTGGATCCAGGGATGGTGCATGTCGTCCGCAACGGCATCGACACCGAAGTGTGGTTTCCGGCCGGACCGGTTGGTACCGCTTCGGTGCTCGCCGAACTCGGGGTCGACCCGAACCGCCCCATTGTGGCGTTCGTCGGGCGGATCACCCGGCAAAAGGGCGTACCGCACTTGCTGGCAGCGGCACACCAGTTCAGCCCGGACGTCCAGTTGGTGCTGTGCGCGGGTGCTCCCGACACCCCGGAAATCGCCAATGAAGTGCAGTCCGCGGTGGCTCAACTGGCCAGCACTCGTAGCGGGGTGTTCTGGATCCGCGACATCCTGCCCGTGCAGAAGCTTCGCGAAATACTTTCGGCCGCAACAGTTTTTGTTTGCGCATCGATATACGAGTTTTGTTTGCGCATCGATATACGAGCCATTGGGCATCGTGAACCTCGAAGTAATGGCCTGCGCGACCGCGGTGGTGGCCTCCGATGTCGGCGGCATCCCCGAGGTGGTCGCCGACGGAATCACCGGCACGCTGGTGCATTACGCGGCCGACGACCCCGCCGGTTATCAATCCAGGCTGGCACAGGCGGTAAATGCACTGGTCGCGGACCCAGCCAAAGCCGAACGCTACGGCCAAGCCGGACGGCAGCGTTGTATCGAGGAATTCTCCTGGACACAGATTGCCGAGCAGACGCTGGATATCTATCGAAAAGTGTGCCGATAGGGCACACTTTTCGCGATCTGAGCTAGCTCGTCACACCCTTGAGCTCGTCACCCAGCGCCGCGGCTTCATCGGGTGTCAGCTCGACGACCAACCGGCCACCTCCCTCAAGTGGTACCCGCATCACGATGCCGCGCCCCTCTTTTGTTGCCTCCAGAGGACCGTCGCCGGTCCGGGGCTTCATCGCCGCCATCGAGTGCTCCCTCCAGATTCGAGCTGGCCTGCCGTGGCAGACCTGGCCGGCGCCGAGCATGCCCCATGAATGGATTTCCAGCCATACCCGACATTGAACTGCCAAATCACCCCCCCATTGTTCCCTATCCAGGTCACAAGGTGCACAAGACCCGACTTGTGGCGTCACCGGACTATCGGCGGGACCCAGCAACCACGGAGGTGATCGTCGACCATTCCGGTCGCCTGCATCAGCGCATATGCGGTGGTGGGGCCCACAAACCGGAACCCGCGGCGTTTCAACTCGCGCGCCATCGCTTTCGATTCGGCAGTGGCCGAGGGTATTTCAGCCAGTGTGGCGGGCCGCGGCCGCGTCGGGGGCGCGAACGACCACAACAACTCCGACAGGTCTTGCTCCGATCCGAGGCCGATCACGGCGCGCGCGTTGGAAATCGTGGCCTCAATTTTTGCCCGGTTGCGCACAATCCCCTCGTCAGCGAGCAGCCGCTGCACGTCGGCGTCGGTGTAGCCGGCCACCTTCTCAATGTCGAATCCGCAGAACGCCCGCCGGAAATTCTCCCGCTTGCGCAAGATGATCAACCACGACAGGCCGCTCTGGAAGGCCTCCAGGCTCATCCGTTCAAACAGCGCGACCTGGCCATATAGCAGGCGTCCCCACTCCTGGTCATGATAGTCGCGGTAGGTCTGCGCGTCGGGTCCCGGACGAATCTCGGCCCAGTCACAGCGCCGCAGGCCATCGTTCACGTGGAATCGGCTCCATTCGAAACCGCGGGTTGGCTGCCCGGCGCGTCGCTGTCTTCGGGCCCGGCCGGACTTTCGCTGGTCGACGAGGTGTGCACCGCGGCGAGCTGCTCGCGTAATTCCTCCAGCTCACGCCCCAATCGATCCAGCACCCAGTCGACCTCGCTGGTCTTGTAGCCGCGCAGCACCTGGGTGAACTTGACCGCGTCGACGTCGGCGCGAGTAACGCCATAGGCGGGCAGCACGGTCGAGGTCGTCGCCCTGGGCAGCGGCGGCAGCTGCTCACCATGCCCGAACAGCAGGCTTGCCACGCCGAACAACACGACCGCCACCAAGACAAGTACCACCAGGTACAGCAACACCAACGCCACGCCGTCGATCTTGCCCTACCGGACCGACAGGTCAGCGTAGGCCGGGGCTCACCGGGGGCGGAGCACACTCATGGGGGGCCGGTCGGCCAGCGACACCGGCGAGGTGCATTCGGTGTAGCCGTCGCCCTCCGCGAAGAACTGGGTCAACCCCACCCCAGAATCGGGGATCCCGCACCGGGACAGCAGCGTGGCGATGACCTGGCGACTCATCACACCCAGCTCGGCCAGGGGCCGGTTACGGTGCGCCCGCACACCCAGGTTGACCTGCGCGATCGCGTCCAGCCCCAGCCGGTCGAAGGTGTCGACCAACAGGCCGATTTCCACCCCGTATCCCGGAGCGAAGGGCAGCGACGTCAACAGCTCGCGGCTGGCCGCATACTCACCGCTCAGCGGCTGCAATACACAGCCCAGCTCGGGTCGCAGCGCCGCCAACAGGGGCCGCGCCGCCAGTTCGGTGACGCGCCCGCCGCCGGTAGCGCCCGCGGCGCCGCTAGCGTCACCGACACTGAGCGGGCGTCGGTAAAAGCTCTTGACCAGGTGGATCCCCTCGCCGGTGAGCAGCGGGCCGACCAGCCACGGCACGAACATCGGGTTGGGGTTGACCAGATCCGAGTCGATGAATACCACGATGTCGCCGCTGGTGGCCGCCAACGAGCGCCACAGCGCCTCGCCCTTACCGGGCTGGGGCGGCACCTCCGGCAACGCCTGTTCGCGGCTCACCACTCGAGCCCCGGCGGCAATCGCTCGGATCTCGGTGTCGTCGGTAGAGCCGGAATCGAGCACGATCAGTTCGTCGACCAAGCCATCCACCAGCGGTGAGATGCTGTCGATCACCGATTGGATGGTTTCTTCCTCATCGAGAGCCGGCAGCACCACCGAGATCGAGCGCCCGGCCTTGGCCTCGACCAATTCGTCGATCTTCCAGCGCGGACGGTTCCAGCTGCGGTCGCATAACCAGGTGTCCCCCGGCCGGGCCGGGATGAGGACTCCCTCACTGGTGAGGTCCCCGGTGACCAGATCCGATGCGGTCATGCGAGTCCCCTCACCGTGCGTGTCGGCGGGCGGGTCCCCTGGATCGACGCCACCATTTCCAGGACCCGGCGGGTCGCTGCGATCTCATGCACCCGAAACATGCGCGCACCGGCGGCCGCCGCCAATGCGGTGGCCGCCAGCGTTCCCTCGAGCCGTTCGGTCAGATCCACGCCCAGAGTCTCTCCGACAAAGTCCTTGTTGCTCAACGCCATGAGTACCGGCCACCCGGTCTTAACAAGATCGGCCACGTGCCGCAACAGCAGCAACCCGTGCCAGGTGTTCTTGCCGAAATCGTGAGCCGGGTCGATCAACACGCGGTCGCGGGCAACTCCGGCCGCAACCGCCCGCTCGGCGGCCGCTGTGACCTCGCGAATCACGTCGTCCACCACGCCGCGGGTAGTCGTACCGTAACTCACCCGGAAGGGACGCATGCGTGGTCGCGCTCCCCCGGTGTGCGCGCATACCAGGCCCGCACCGAATTCGGCGGCCACCTCCACTATCGCGGGGTCAACCCCGGCCCAGGTGTCGTTGATCAGGTCCGCACCTGCCGCACAGGCCCGCCGGGCCACCTCCGAGCGCCAGGTGTCGACGCTGATCACCTGCTCGGGGTAGGCGTCACGGAGCCACTCGACAAACGGCACCAACCGACCGATCTCGGTGTCGGGGTCGACGTCCTGGCCGGGCCCGGCCTTGACACCTCCGACGTCGATGACGTCGGCGCCTTCGGCGACCGCTCGATGTACCGCGTCGCGAGCGGCCGCGTCAGAAAAGGTCGCGCCCTTGTCATAGAACGAGTCCGGGGTGCGGTTCACGATCGCCATGATCAGCGGGCGGTCCCCTGCCACCGGGCGGCCACACAGCGTTGCCTGCACGCCTACATAGTGCCTGGTGCACGAAGAGCCATCGAGCCTGCGTCCACGGCTAGCCGCGGTCTGGCCCGGCCTCGGCGCGCCGAATCACGCTAGCCCTGGGGCCGCTTACCTGCCGCTACCTCGTCGGGATACGCGTCGTAATAGGGCACGTAGCCCTCGCTGCGGCCGGCCAATACGTACAGCGGATCATCGACGTCGGCGCCGTAGGCCTGCTCGCGCAGCTCAACCTTGCGGCTCTTGAACGTCGTGGTGTGCGCCATCGCCTGCACCAGCCGCACGAACAGCGGCAGTGCGTAGGCGGGCAGCTGATCGTAGACGGCGCGGACCAGGGACTGGCCGTCGAACTCGGCGCCGTCGCGTAGCTTGACCGCAGCCATCCCGGCGCGACCTCCGGTGTTGGGCACCTCAACCCCGTAGACCGTGCACTCCTCGACGGAGGGGTCAGACGCCAGCGCCGCCTCCACCTGAGTGGTGGCCACGTTCTCGCCCTTCCAACGGAAGGTGTCACCCAGCCGGTCGACAAACGCCGCGTGCCCCATCCCCTGCGGGCTCATCACGTCACCGGTGTTGAACCAGCAGTCTCCCTTCCGGAAGGCATCACGGACCAGCTTTTTCTCACTGGCGGCCGGGTCGGTGTAGCCCTCGAACGGCTGCAGCCTGTTGACCCGGCTCAGCAACAGTCCGGGTTCACCGGCAGGCACCCGACGGACCCGACCGGACTCGTCGCGCAGCGGGGCGCCGGTGTCCGGGTCGTAGGCCACGTAGGCCAGCGGCATCGGCGAGATCCCGGTGCTTTTGGGCACGTTGAAGATGTTGATCAAGGCCGAGTTGCCCTCGCTGGCGGCATAGAACTCACACACCCGGTCAATGTCGAACCGTTTGGTGAACTCACCCCAGATCTCGGGCCGCAACCCGTTGCCGGCGATCACCCGCACCTTGTGCTTGCGATCGGTCGGTTTGGTCGGCTGGTTGAGTAGGTAGCGGCAGACCTCGCCGATGTAGATGAAGGCGGTGGCGTTGCTGGCGATCACCTCGTCCCAGAAGCGCGACGCCGAGAACGACTTGCCCAGCGCCAACGTCGCCCCGGAATTGATCACCGAGGACACCGCCACCGTGAACGCGTTGTTGTGATACAGCGGCAGACCGCTGTAGAGCGTGTCGGAGCTCTTCAGCCGTAGTCCCAGCCCACCGAAGACCGCCAGGGCCCGAAGCCACCGGTGGTGGGTCATCACACTGGCTTTGGGGAATCCGGTGGTGCCCGACGTGAAGATGTAAAACGCCGTGTCCTGAGCCTGCACGGCCGACGCCGACGCCGGGTTGTTGGCCGGGGCGGTCGCGGCGAAGCGCTCCAGGTCTTCGATGGTGACCACCTCACCGGCCGCGCCACCGCTTTCGCTGACGGCGCTGACCAGATCGGACTCCGCCACCAGCACCTTGGCATCGAGCAGTCCCAGACTGTGCGCCAGCACCTCGCCGCGCTGGTGGTAGTTGAGCATGCCGGCGATAGCGCCACACTTGACGACAGCCAGCATCGCCACCACCGTGTTGGGCGAGTTGCGCAGCATGATTCCCACGACGTCGCCGGGGCCGACGCCACGCGCGGCCAGCACCGCCGCATAGCGGTTGGCGGTCGCGTTGGCTTCGCCGTAGGTCATCTGTTGGTCGCCGAACTTCAAGAAAACCCGGTCCCCGAAGCGAGCGGCCCGGTCCTGGAACACGGTGCCGATCGACGCCTTGGACTTGGGCCGGGGCAACAGGCCGGTCACCGCCCCCCGCATGATCGACGGCGCGTCGATCAGTAGACCGGGCACCCGCGCAGCGACGTCGGTGAGCTTGACTCGCGTGCGGACATGACTTTGGCGATCGGACAACCTGATCCCGCGATTCGTTCTCAGAGTTCGGCGGCCAGCCTAATCGGGAGCGAATGGTCGTCAATAGGCCTCAGCCGGGTGCGCACGCCTGCAACGCGTCATCGAGGTTATCCACCACGATCAACCGCTCCATCGCTGTCCGCGAGACGTAGCCGGTATCGGCCAATTCGGACAACCAGGCGCGCAGCCCATCGAAGTGGCCCCAGGGATCCAGCACGACGATGCTCTTGTCGTGCATGCCCAGGTATCCCTCGGTCCACACGTCCAACAGCTCGTCGAGGGTCCCGACGCCGCCCGGCAGGGTGATGAACGCGTTTGCGCGGTCCTCCATGACCTGCTTGCGCTCCCACATTGTTTCGGTGACGACCAACTCGTCGGCGTCATGGTCAGCCAACTCGCGATGCACCAGCATCTTGGGAATCACTCCGACCGTCCAGCCGCCGTGCGCCCGCGCCGCCGAGGAGACCGCCCCCATCGCCGAAACGTGGCCCCCGCCCCACACCAACGTCCAGCCCCGGGCGGCGATCGCCGCACCGACGGCGGCGGCGAGCTCCAACAACTCAGGATGTGTCGGCGCGGCTGCACAGTACACCGCCACTGTCCAACGGCCGGGTTCGTCGCTTTTCGCGGTCACATACCGAAACGTAGACCAGCGTCCCCCACCCCGGACAACTTTGGGCCCTATCGCCACGCGCACCCTTGACGCCATAAACTCCGGGCAATGCCAATTCGATGGAACGTCCCCCAACACGCGGCAGCCTTGGAGCAGTTGGACGTTGCGTTGACCGGCCTGGCGCGCCCCGGCGCCGTCATCCTCGGACCTGACGGCGTCGGAAAATCCACCCTGGCGCGATTGGCCGCCGAGCACTTCGCCCAACGGCACCCGGCCACCGTCATCCGCTGGGTCACCGGAACCCCGACCGAACGCACGGTCCCGTTAGGCGCCTTCAGCCACTTGGTGGAGATCGCCGAGCTGGGCAAGCCGGCCGCGTTGTTGCGAGCGGCCCGAGCGTCGTTGGGCCGCAAGGTGCGCCAGGGCGAGCTCCTTCTCATCGTCGACGATGCCCACGATCTGGACATCCTGTCGGCCACGCTGGTGTACCAGCTGGCGCTGGCCGGCGCGGCCCGGATGATCGTCACCGCCCGCGCCGAGGTCGCGCCCGAAGCCATCGCGGCCCTGTGGACCGACAACCTGCTGGATCGGATCGATGTCGCACCGCCGGACGGCCAGACCAAGCAATCCGAGCCCGCCGATGTCGACGAGTTCATCGCCGAGCTGCCCGCGCCGGCCCGAGCGGTGCTGGACTATCTCACCGTCGAGGAGCCGTTGTCGCTGGCCGATCTCACCGTGCTGGCCGGAGAGGGGGCGGTGCAGCAGGCAGTGGAGTTGGGCGCGGCGGAAACCCGCGTGCGCGGAGAACCCGACGAGCCTGCGGTGGTCTACACAGCACATCCTTTGTTCGCCAAACGAGCTCGCGTCGCTTTGGGCGACGACGGTGCGCGACAACGCCGCACCGAATTGGTGACCCTGCTGTCTCAGCACCCCAACGAGCACCTCAGCGATCGGCTCCGGCTGGCGTCGCTGGCTTTGGACACCGACGCTTTGCAGCCGGTGGATGACGTCGTCGAGTCCGCCGAGCAGGCCTTACGGCTCGGCGATCTGACACTGGCCGAGCGGTTGGCCCAGGCCGCGCTGGATCGTTCGGGGGGACTTCAGGCCCGACTGGTGCTGGGCCAGGCGCTGGCCTGGCGTGGCCGCGGCCGAGAGGCCGGCCAGGTACTCACCGCCGTGGACCCCGGCCAGCTGAGCGAGGCGGAGCTGATGGCCTGGGCGGTGCCGCAGGCGGCGAATCAGTTCTGGATGCTCGGCGAGCCGGAGCGGGCCACCGCCTTCCTGCAAACGACGCGCAACCGAGTCACCGATCTGACCGCGCGCACCACCCTCGATGCATTGACGGCAACCTTTGCCATGAACTCCGGAAACGTGCCGCGGGCCATCACGCTGGCCACCGAGGTGCTCGCCGAACCTTCGGCCGACGACACAGCGATCGCCTGGGCGGCCAGCGCCGCCGCATTGGCCTCGGCCCGGATGGGCCGCTTCGCCGACGTCCCGCAGCTGGCGCAACGAGCTTCGGAGGCCGAACATCCCGGTTTGCTGCGGTTCACCGTGGGACTGGCCCAGATCACCACACTGCTGATGGCGGGCGAGGTGGCCCAGGCGCAGGAGCTGGCCCAGCGATTCACCGACTTCGCCGAGCTGCAACAACCGGGCCGCGCCATCGGCGAGGTGTTGCTCGCGCACGTGCTGATCGTCAAGGGGGAATTCGGCGCTGCGGCTGCGATGCTCGAGCCCGCCGCGGCCGAACTCGAACGCACCGGCTATTCCTGGGGCCCGCTGTCGCTGATGTTGTTGGCGACGGCCATCGCCCAGCAAGGCAACATCGCCGAGACAGCGAAAGCGTTGCGGCGAGCTGAAACTCGGCACGGAACGAAGTCTGCATTGTTTGCCCCCGAGCTGAGCCTGGCCCGCGCCTGGGCCAAGGCGACCGTCCGGGACCAAGCCGGTGCCCTGTTCGATACTCGCGAGGCGGCAAGGGCAGCTGAGCGGGGCAAGCAGTCGGCGGTGGCGTTGTGCGTGTGGCATGACGCGGTCCGGCTTGGCGACACTCGCGCGCTAGCTCCGGTAACCAGGCTGGCCGCCGAGATCGATTGCAAGGTAGGCAATATCGTTGTTCGGCATGCCCGCGCGCTGGCCGACAACGACGCTGGGGCGCTGGCGTCGGTGGCCGATGAGTTGGCCGCGATCGGCATGCACGCCGCGGCGGCCGACGCCGCCGCGCAGGCCGAGCGTGCCGGCGGCCGATAGCGGCACGGTGGACGCGGCTTCGATGGGCTAGGTGCTCAGGTAGCGGCGCAACGTGTCCGCCACAGTGGTGATCGTGGCGACCGGCACTCGCTCGTCGCGGCAATGCGCCAGATTGGGGTCCCCGGGGCCGTAATTGACCGCGGGGATGCCCAGAGCCGCGAAGCGGGACACATCCGTCCAGCCGTATTTCGCTCGGACCTGCCCACCGGCAGCCTCAACCAGTGCTTTGGCGGCGGGTTGCGCCAGACCCGGCAGCGCGCCCGCCGCCGCGTCGGTCTGCTCGATCTGCACGTCGAGCCCGTCGAATACCTCACGCACGTGCTGCAGGGCGGCCGGAACCGACCGGTCGGGGGCAAAGCGATAGTTGACCGTTACCGAAGCCGCGTCCGGAATCACGTTGCCCGCCACGCCACCGTCCACGCGTACCGCCGACAAACCCTCTCGGTATGTGCAACCGTCGATGTCGACGCTGCGCGCCGGGTAGCGCGCCAGCCGGTCCAGCACGGCACTGAGCTTGTGGATTGCGTTGTCCCCCAACCAAGAACGCGCCGAGTGCGCGCGGGTCCCGGTCGCGCTGATGACCACTCGTAACGTGCCCTGGCAACCGGCTTCTATGTAGCCCGACGTGGGCTCTCCCAGGATGGCGACATCTGCGGACAGCCACTCCGGGAGCTCCCGCTCGATGCGCCCCAAACCGTTTGCCGCCGCCTCGATTTCCTCACAGTCGTAGAACACCAGCGTCAGGTCGTGCACCGGTTCGGCCACCGTGGCCGCCAGATGCAGAAACACCGCGTCACCGGACTTCATATCGGCCGCGCCACAGCCGTGCAGCTGCCCGTCGGCGCGACGGCTGGGCAAGTTGTCGGCCACCGGCACGGTGTCCAAATGTCCGGCCAGCAGCACCCGCGAGGGCCGGTTCAGCCGGGTCCGGGCAAGCACCGCGTTGCCGTTGCGGATGATCTCGAAGCCCGATGTCTGCGCACGCAACGCCGCCTCTACCTCATCGGCGATGCGCGCCTCATCCCGAGATTCGCTGGGGATGTCGATCAGTGCAGCGGTCAGGTCGATCGGGTCCCCGCGCAAGTCCAGCACGAACCAAGCCTAGTGGGTCCGCCGTCGCGCCGAGCAGACGCAGAGTTGCACGCGGCGGCCGCGCCGGCGTGCGACTCCGCGTCTGCTCGCGGGCGTCAGCACATCTAGTAGCGTGTCGAGGCGTGACTGGAGCAGCAGGCATCGGACTGGCAACCCTGGCTTCCGACGGATCGATCCTGGACACCTGGTTTCCCGCGCCGGAGTTGACCGAGTCAGGTACCAGCGCGACATCACGCCTGGCGTTGTCCGACGTTCCCGCGGAGCTGGCCGCATTGGTAGGCGGCGACGACGACCGCGGCACCGAGGTGGTGGCGGTCCGGACCGTCATCGGCTCGCTAGACGATGTCGCCGCCGACGCGTACGACGCCTACCTTCGCCTGCACCTGTTGTCGCATCGTCTGGTGGCGCCGCACGGGCTGAACGCCGGCGGCTTGTTCGGCGTATTGACCAATGTCGTGTGGACTAATCGCGGACCATGCGCAATCGAAGGTTTCGAGGCAGTGCGGGCACGGTTGCGCCGCCACGGAGCGGTGACGGTCTACGGCGTCGACAAGTTTCCCCGGATGGTCGACTACGTGATGCCGAGCGGCGTGCGCATCGCCGATGCCGACCGGGTGCGACTGGGCGCCCACCTGGCGCCGGGCACCACCGTGATGCATGAGGGTTTCGTCAACTACAACGCCGGAACCCTGGGCGCCTCCATGGTCGAGGGCCGAATCTCCGCGGGCGTGGTGGTCGGCGACGGCTCCGATATCGGCGGTGGGGCCTCGATCATGGGCACGCTCTCCGGTGGGGGGACCCAAATCATTTCCATGGGCAAGCGCTGCCTGCTCGGCGCCAACGCCGGGCTGGGCATCTCCCTGGGCGACGACTGTGTGGTGGAAGCCGGCTTGTACGTCACGGCCGGCACCAAGGTCACCACACCCGATGGCATCACCGTCAGGGCACGCGAACTGTCCGGCAGCAGCAACCTGCTGTTCCGCCGCAACTCGGTGACGGGCGCGGTCGAGGTGGTGGCCCGCGACGGTCAGGGCATCGCACTCAACGAGGTTCTGCACGCCAATTAGTGGGGCCGCATGGGCCGGTAGGCGCATGCCGTTGCGGTGCGCGGTTGCGCACCATCACCACAGGTCCGGCTCGCGATAGAGGTTGGCGGGATCGAATTCCACCGCCCCGCGGGCAGCTTCACCGACGGCGTCGAGGATCTGGTGCAACTGCTCGACTCCGTCGGCACCGACACGCTGTTGGATCGCCCGGTCGAGTGCGGCAGCCGCACGCTGACGCGCGGCCAAGTACTCCATCGCCTTTGGCGTCAGCTCCACGACCTTCTCACGCTGATCCGTCGGCGACGGGGCGGTCTGCACGTAGCCGCGATCGCGCAGCTCGGCGACGAGCTTGCTGGCCGCCTGGCGGCTGACGCCGAACTGCCTGCCCATCTGCGATATCGTCATAGGTCCCGGCAGCGCATAAAGGGCGAACACATAGTTCATGGAGAAGCGCCGCCGCTCGAAACCCGCGGCCTCCATGTCGGTGTCAACCCGATGAACGTAGCTCCACCACGCAATCCGCAGCACCTGGCCGAGCGGTGTTTGCGGCGACCGGTAGCCATTTCTGTCAGCCATGGTTGACAATCTAGCCGATTGGCACTAGGCTTCAAATTGTCAATCATAGATGACAGTTAGATGGTGAGGATTCCACAACCTGGCATGCAACGACCGGCTCTCCCGGCCACCCATGTCAACAAGCCCGAGTTCTTCAGCATCGACAGCGCGAGCTTTGTTCGGGAAGCCCCTGCCACCCAGAAAGGAAAGTGAAATGTCAAAGATTCGCACCTTGTCGGCAGGTGTTCTGTGTGCAGTTGGCTTAGCGCTGACGGGAGCCGTGGTGGCACCCGCAGTGGCGTTCGCGGACCCGGGCCCAGGCCCCGCTCCGCACCCGGGCCCAGCGGCCCCCGCCCACCCGGGGCCGGCCGCCGCGCCCCATCCAGGTCCGGGCGCCCCGGGAGGCCCGATGCATCCGGAACCGGGAGTTCCGATGCATCCCGTCCCTCCCCCCACTCACCCGATCTACCACTACGGCGATGACATGACCCACCCGGTCTGGTCTGTCACGCACCCGGCCTGGGCGCTGGCCCCCTAATTGCCGCCTAGTCGGCATCCAGGGCTCCGGCGTTGTTGATTAGCAGGCTTGTGAGCTGGGGAATTGTGGATTGAGGAGGTCTAGGTGGCGGTTGGCGGTCAAAGCGGTGATCCGGCAGGCTTCGGCGATGTTGTCGGCGCCGTTGAGGCGGTGCAGATTGATCGCGGTGTTGCGTAGCGTTGCTAGGACCTGTGCGCCGTTTCCGGTATGTGCCCTTTGACGGTCTTCGTCGAAGGTGACGTCGCGTATCCAGTGCAGGCTGTTCTCGATTCCCCAGTGTTGACGCATCCAGGTCATGATCGCGGTAGGGCGGGCGTGCTCGAACGGCAGGCTGCAGATGGCATAGACCACCTCCACGCTGCGCTGGTCGGTGGCGGTGATCAAGCGTTCACGAGTGATCCGGATGATTTGTTTTGCGTAGGGGAAGCCGATTCCTCGTGCAGCGGTGATGATTTGCAGGGTGCGGGTCTCGACACGGCCGTGGCCGCGGGAGTCGTCGGTAGCGGCTGCGGGCACCTCGGCCCAGGGCAGCGCGGTGATACGCGCAAGTATTTTGGCTTGGTTGGACTTGACGATCATCAGGTAGTGCGACTTCAAGGTGGCGCAGATCAACTTCGCGGTGACGACCTGGGTATGCATCGCATCCACGGTGACCAGCCACCGCAAGCTACCCGGCAGCAGCGTGAGCAGGGCACGTACGCAGGGAATTTCATTGCTTTTCTCGGCGACAGCGAGTTGACCGAGCACCAATCGGGCACGGTGGGCGAACACCGACACGAGATGCGTGGCTGTCGCTTTGGCGCGTAAAGCACCACGCAGCATCTTGCCGTCCAACGCGATCGGCACCAATCCACTGGGGTCGCTGCTGGCCACGTGTGCAGTGAAGTAACTGCCCATCCTGGCGTTGAGGTCGGCGGGGTCTAGCCGAGACAAAACAGCACGGAAGGTCTTCTCACTGGGCCGCCGGAACCGGACCCCTAATTGGGCCAACACATCATCGGGAGCGGTGGCCGCCCATGTGGCAAAACCAGCATAGCCGCGCATCCCCGCGGCAGTGGCCAGAACCGCGATCGCCAACAAAGCCATCAGCGAATACCTCCGACCGCGTGGGTTCCTCGGGTCTGGCGCCGAGGCCAACACATCGAGAAACTCCGATCCGATGAGCTCGCTGCGCTCACCAGGACTCCAGCGGTCGAACACCTCTGGAACCGACGACACAGGCAATACTGAAACGGTAGGCACGGGCAACTCCAGACCAACGACGAACAGTAACCAACTCGATCGTTCTCCAGATAGCCCGTGCCTACACTCCGGCCCCAATAGCGCGGCACCAAAGATCATCAACCCAGCTCACAAGCCTGCTAATCAACAACGCCGGAGCCCTGAGTCGGCATCGATGTTCTGCCCCGGTCACTGCTAGCCCCAGTGGCCGGGGCAGAACCTTTTGCCGCGAATGGTGAAGACGTTGGCGGGCTTGCTAATCAGCGTCAATTCCGATTCCGGACACCTCCCCCGCCGGTGGAATGACCCCGTACGGCATCATGACATTCCAACCTCCACTCGAACTGGCGCCGGCCGACCATCATGGGGCGCTCGGATCCACCGAACTGCGTACCCTGCAGGCGAATTCATTGAAGTGGAGACCGGCGCCCGGCGGGCCCGCGATCCCGTGGTCCACGCCAAGGTCCGGGTTGTGTTTGGCAACGGCCAGCACCCGCCGCGCCGCCGGGACGGGCGCCGCAACTAGGCGGCGGTCAGTGGGGCGCCGGCGGTCTCGGGGAGCAGATAGGTGCACAGCAGGCTGGCGGCCACCAGTGCGGTCATCATCAGGCCGACCGCGGAGCTGCCATAGCTGGCCAGCAGGGTACCGGCGATCAATGGCGGCGCGGCACCCCCAACGATGCCCGCCACGTTGAGCGCCAGGGCCGTGCCGGTGTAGCGGTAGCGGGTAGCGAACAGTTCCGGGATAAGCGAGGCTGCAGGCCCAAATCCACTGGCGGCCACGGCATACAGCCCCAGCAGCGCCACCGTGAACCCGACGGTATCGCCAGAGCCGATCAGCGGCATTACCAGCGGCGACCAGAAAAGGCCCACTGCCCAGCCGACCAGCATGACGCGCCGGCGCCCGAAGCGATCGCACAGAATGGCAGAAAGTGCGACAAAACCGATGCAGACCAGCCCGCCCAGCACACCGATCAGCAAGACGAGGTTTCGCGAATACCCCAGGTGCAGTTGCGCGTAGGAAGGCAGGAAGGTGCTGGCCAGATACCGGCACCCGAAGGCCGCCAGCATGGCGCCCGCGGCCAGCACTATCTCACGGCGTTGCCGGCACAACACCGCCGCCAGCGGTGCCCGCGCGGCGGCGGTTGATTCCTGATCATCGGCCTGCGCCATCGCACGAGCGAATACCGGGGTCTCGTTGATCTCCAAGCGGACGTACAGGGCGAAGGCGATCAGTAGCGCGCTCAACAGAAAAGGGACACGCCAGCCCCACTGCAGAAACGCCGAACTGCTCTCTCCGATGGTGTAGTTCACCCCGAGAAAGGTCAGACGGCTCACCACAAGCGCAACACCGCCACCGAGCACGGTGAACATGCCGTAGTACCCACGCTTGTGCGCTGGCGCGGACTCGATACTCAGCAGCGCCGAACCAGCCCATTCGCCGCCGACGGCAAAACCCTGGAGCAACCGTAAGGCGACCAGGATCAGCGGGGCGGACACCCCGATGGTTGCCGTGCTGGGCACCACCCCCACCGTCACCGTCGATAGGGCCATGATCAAAAGGGTGGCAACGAGAGTCTTCTTACGCCCCAGCCGGTCCCCAAAATGCCCGAAGACGGCCGCGCCGAGCGGCCGGGACAGAAACGCCGTGGCAAAAGTCCCCATCGATGCGATGGTCGCCAGGGCTGGACTGAGACCGGGGTAGAAGACCGCCGGAAAGACCAGCGCCGCAGCCGTGCCGTAAATGCAGAAGTCGTAGTACTCGACTGTTGAACCGACGACACAGGCGAGGGCGACCCGACTCATGGGTGTTGCTCCCGAGCTGGGGTCACCGGTCCCGCCGCCGGCCGTCGCGAGGCCAGCTGCATCCACAGTTGCGTACACAGCGACGACGATATGCCGCGACTAGGGGCTTAATCCGTTCTCACGCCGTCAGTTTACTGCCAACATGCTGGACGGTATGCGCCCGCGCCACCAGCTCGCGCCGCAGCTCGTCACGCATCACGACCCGAAATGCCCTACCCCCCTTGTTAATTAGCTGCGCTCACCAAGATTCGAATCCCGGTCGATCAGCGGGTGTGCTCGCGCCCGATTCCGCACCCGGGCGCCCGCCAACCGGCGGCTCGAGCCGCACCAAGCGCCACCCGCAAACTTCCCGACCCTCCGGAATTCCGTTGCCCCCTAGCCTGTTACGACTCGAATCCAAATGACGCGGGCGGGTCCGCCACCACACCGTCGGCGACACCCGACGCCGCATGATTCGCCGACCGACCAACCACCCTGTCAATCACAGTTGACAATGATGGAAAACGGTCTTACTCTCAGATTGTCAACCACATATGACGATCATCGGGTTGGCGGTGACCTCAACACGGCGATGCAGCCATTGGGCCCGAGTTCTTCGGTGTCGACAACACGGGCTCCGTTGAGCCAAACACCCCAGCCCGGAAAGGAGTGGGAAATGTTGAGAATTCGCACCCTGTCGGCGGGTGTCCTGTGCGCCCTGGGCCTCTCTTTTGCAGGGGTACTGGTGGGACCGGCCATCGCCTCCGCTGCCCCCGGGAACCTGGGGCCGATACACCCCGGCGGAGGACAAATCCACCCCGGCGCGAGTCTCGTGCACCCGGGCGAGGGCCCGCTGCGTCCCGGCGAAGGCCCGCTGCGCCCGGGCGAAGGCCCGCTACGCCCTGGCGAAGGTCCGTGGCGACTGGGTGAAGGCCCCTGGCGCGAAGGCGAAGGCCAGTGGCGCGAGTTGTCGCCGCAGAACCACCCGATCTACCACTACGGCAATGACGTGACCCACCCCGTTTGGTCTGCCGCCCACCCGGTCTGGGCGCTTGCCCCCTAGTCCTTTGATCTAACTGGCACACTGCCCCCGACCATCGCTTAATGGCCGGGGGCAGACCCCGTTGGCCGGCCGGGTGACCATCCAGACATAGGCCGCCAAGCCGGCAGGGCCGCAATGTTCGCCGGCAGCCGGCACATCACGAACCCGCCATCGGCACTATCCCGCGGCTGGAGGGCGTGGCATCACATAGGCCTTGGGCGTGACTCGCAGCACACCGCTAACGCCGTTGCCCCCGTTGCCGGCCAGCTGCCCAAATGGCATGCCGGGCAGCGGGGCCCCGTGAGCGCCCTCAACAGCACCGGTTACCGGCGAGATCGGCAACGCCCGGGCCGCCGGGACAACCGACTGGTTTGCTTCGGCCCATGCCTGCGGCACCTTCAGTCCGCCAACCGACAGCGCCTGGCCTACGCCGCCCTGTGGCGCCCAACCCCCGATCCCCGCGGGACCTCCCCCGCCAACCATCGACACCGCGTTCCTAGCCGCGTGTTCGACCGCGGTTTCGGCAGCCTTGCTAGCCGGAGGAATGAAACCCTTGACGCTATCGCCCATGGTCTTGAAGATCGATGCGCCTGAGTTCGCCATCGACAAGTGGGTGTTTTCCATCCCCACGATGGTGCTGAGGTTCGACAAGGAAAAGCTCGAAGTAACGCTTTGAAGCAGCGACTTCGGTGCGGTCGCGGTCGACGCCCCTTGCGGAGCAGGCGCGGCGAGCTGTTGCAGGGCTTGGGGAACGTTGGACATCAGCTGGCCGGCCGCGGCGGAATCGATGGCCTGACCGACGGCGGCGGTCTGGTTGACGAGCCCACCAGCGTTGGCAACTTCCGGAGCCTCTTCAAACGGCGTCAGCGTCTCGGCTAGCATCGCGGCCGAACCCGCGTAGCCATACATCGCGGCGGCGTCCTGGGCCCACATCTCGCCGTACTCAGCCTCGGTAGTCGCGATCGCCGGGGTGTTCTGGCCGAAGATATTGGTTGCGATCAGCGTGACCAATTGAAGGCGGTTTTCGAGGATCAACGCCGGGGGCACCGTGGCCGCGAACGCGGACTCGTAGGCCACCGCCGCTCCCCTGGCCTGGTTGGCCGCGAGTTCGGCCTGCGTGGCGGTGGCACCGAGCCACGCGACATATGGCGCGGCGGCGGCCCCCATCAAACTTGCCGACGCGCCCACCCACTGCCCAAACGCCAGCCCCCAGATCACCGATTGGCAGGAGGACGCGGCGCTGTACAGATCGACGGCCACGCTGTCCCACGCCTCAGCGGCGACCAGGATCGAGCCCGAACCCGCGCCGGCGTACATCTTGGCGGAATTGATCTCCGGTGGTAGCGAACCGAAATCCATCAATGTCTGTCCCTCTCCTCGAATGTCGTCAGGTCGCAAACTGCGTCGCAAGCAGTTCGGAAACCTCATCGGCGGCCGGCGGCAACACCCCGGTCATTGGAGCGGCGGCGGCGGCATTCCCGGCGCTCAATGCCGCTCCGATAGACCCCAAGGTGCCTGCCGCCGCAGCCAACGCTTCGGGTCGAGCCGTAACAGAAGACACGTGCTTACCTCCTCGTGGAGCCGGGTGTTGGCCCGGCGGTACGGGTTATCGCTGAGCCGGCGTTGGCTCCCGTCCTCCGCCACTGGATGGGGGTTGGCGGTAACGAACTGACGACAATGCTTGCGAACTTGCGGCGCCCGGAATAGGTACATTCCCCCCGAACAGTGCGGACCGAAGGTGCACAATGCACCCGCCCGTCGGGCCGGAGGTGAATTGTTCTCAATTCACCGTTGCGCGCGGTGCAAATTGCACACAGCTATCGAGTGGAAGGTCACACCAGGGGTTCGGCCGGCGCAACGAGGTTGCGCACCACGCAGGGGTCTATCAGGTCGACGAACAAGAATTCGGGGGTGTACCGGGCTGCCCCGTTGGCCGCTAGCCCGCGGCGACGGCGGGGTCTACCAGCGCTCGCCAGGCGCCGCGATTGCAGCAACAGCCCAACCAGCAAAAGGAATTACGTCCCAGACGCTCAACTCAAATGCACCAACCCGACCAGGTTTCTATTTGTTCACCAATTGTTTCCATATCATTCATGTAGTAGTCGCCGAAGCTCATGGGTCCGTCCCCCGGCCCAAAGCCGACCGCGGTGGCGACCCGCCCCAGTCAGTGAGACAGCTAACATCAAACCCTCTGCTGTGACCGTGCCCTCACCGGCTTGAGTGCGCTTGGGACGCAACGCGTTAATTCCACTCGAACACTCGAGGACATGCAGTGCGCCCCACCGCCGCCGTGACTCGGATCGGCACGTGCCCTGGCAACGACCCTCGTCCCGGATACGCGAACTGATCCGGGAGGGAGCCCGCAGGGCACTCAACGCGGGACCGGAATGGATCGAGGAACTGGACCGGGAAACGGTATCGGCCAACCCGACCATCGCCAACGATCCGGTGCTGGCAAAGGTGGTCAAACGAGCCAACCGCGCCAATCTGGTGCACTGGGCGGCGGCCAACGTGCGTCATCCCGGCGCACCGGTGCCGGCCAATCTCGGCGGGGAGCCGTTGCGCATGGCCCGCGATCTAGTGCGTCGCGGGCTGGAGACCCTGACGCTGGACATATATCGGATCGGCCAATACATCGCCTGGCGGCTCTGGATCAACATCGCTTTCGATCTCACTTCCGATCCGCAGGAACTGCGCGAGCTGCTCGGCGTTTCCGCCAAGTCTGTCAATGAGTTCATCGAGGCCACGCTGGCCGGCATCGCCGCACAAGTGCAACTGGAACACGACGAGCTGACCCGCGGCAACCATGCCGACCGCCTGGAAGTGGTGGGCCACCTGCTAAAAGGCGCCCCTATCAGCCGCGAGCGCGCCGAGACACGGTTGGGCTACTCCCTTATTCGAGCCCACACCGCCGCCATCATCTGGAGCGACGACTTCGACGGCGACCACAGCAATCTGGATAGAGCTGCCGACGCGTTTTGTCACGCCGTGGGATCGTCGCAAGATCTGACCGTGGTCGCCAACGCGGCTACCCGTTGGGTGTGGTTGGCCGAGGCCACCAACCTCGACATCGATACGATCGAGCAGGCGGTGGACAACGCATCGGGTGCCCGAATTGCCATCGGCACCAAGGCAAGTGGAATCGAGGGCTTTCGGCGCAGCCACCTCGAGGCGCTCACCACACAACGCACCCTGGCGCGACTGAAATTCGACCAACGGGTGGCCTTTTTCTCGGACGTCCAGATCGTCGCCCTGATCACCCAAAATCCGCAAGCCTCTGACGAATTCATCACGAGCACGCTCGGTGAACTGGAATCGGCGGCTCCCGAACTTCAGGCCACGTTGCTGATGTTCATCAACGAGCAATGCAACGCTTCCCGCGCCGCAAAGCGCCTCTACACCCACCGCAACACGCTATTGCGCAGAATTGAAGCCGCACAACGACTCTTGCCGCGACCGCTGGCCCATACCTCCGTCCACGTCGCTGTCGCTCTGGAAGCACTGCAGTGGCGTGGCGACAACATCGCCAAGCTCCCCACCCCCACCAGCCAAGACGACGAAGTGCCGGCCTAGGCTCAGCCCTCTGACAACAGCTGCTTCTTGAGCACCTTGCCCAGCGCGTTGCGCGGCAACGACTCCACGATCCGCACCTCGCGTGGCCGTTTGTGGACCGAAAGCTGTTGCGCGACAAAATCGATCAATACGTCGGGATCGATACGGTCCGAACCCACGATGTAGGCCACGATCCGCTGGCCCAAATCCTCGTCAGGCAATCCGACAACAGCTGCCTCTTGAACCTCCGGATGCCCCAGTAGCACCGTCTCGATCTCCCCGGCGCCGATACGGTAGCCACCAGACTTGATCAAATCAACCGACTCACGGCCGACGATGCGATGCATGCCACCGTCGTCAACGACCACAACGTCGCCGGTGCGATACCAGCCGTCGGCATCGAACGCCTCAGCCGTGGCCTCAGGCCGATTCACGTAGCCATCGAACAGTGTCGAGCCCCGAACCTGCAGCTTCCCAACGGTTTCCCCGTCATGCGGGACCGGGTTGCCGTGATCATCGACCAGCCGGGTCTGCACTCCGGCCAGCGGCAGGCCGACCCAGCCCGCGCGGCGGTCGCCGTCAGCCCGGGTAGACAGGGTGATCAGCGATTCCGAAGAGCCATAGCGCTCGATAGGGCGGTGCCCGGCGAGGTGCACCAGCTGATCGAACACCGGGACCGGCAAGGCCGCGCTGCCAGAAACCAATAGCCGAGCCGGCCGTAACGCCTCGGCGGCCGCCCGGTCCGCAGCCACCCGCGACCAGACCGTGGGCACCCCGAAATACAGGGTTCCGCCTGCTTGCGCGTATCCCGCCGCCGTCGGCTTTCCGGTGTGCACGAAGCGATTTCCAACTCGCAGCGATCCCAGCAAGCCGAGTACCAGACCGTGCACATGGTAGAGCGGCAAGCCATGCACCAAGACGTCTTCTGCATTCCATTGCCAGGCCTGGGCCAGCGCGTCCAAGTCGGCTGCAATCGCCCGCCGGCTCAGCTGCACGCCCTTGGGCAGCCCCGTGGTGCCCGAGGTGTAGATCACCATCGCAACCGAGTCCGGCGGCGGCTCGGGGTAGCGGTGCCATGATCGTGCGTGCAGACGCACCGGTATCTGCGGCAGTCCGTCGGGCTCCGCGGCCTGGGCGGGCGCCGGGCCCAGCCAGGCCACGGCGCCGGAGTCGGCCAGCATGTGGCGGCGTTCGGCCACACCGACATCGGCCGGCACCGGGACCACGGGCACCCCGGCGATCAAGCATCCGGTGACCGCCAGCACCGTCGATACGGTGGGCGTTGCCAGTACGGCAACCCGATGCGCGCCAGCGATACGCTCCGCCACCGCTGTTGCGGCGCCGAGCAGATCGCTGCGGCTGAGGTCGACGCCGTCGATACGAACCGCGTCGGCGATGTCGTCAGCCGATACGGCGGCGGGGTTCAGTGAGGCCAGCAGCACGTCAGCGAGGCTACCCGTGACACCGGCCGCGGTCTCAACGCAGGCTAGCTCGCGGCGTGCAGAGTATGTGGCCGGGGAAACAGCGGCCGCAACACCGTCGGGGGCCGGAACGGGGCCCAGGTATCCACCGGCTGGGCCAACCGATCCGCGATGGCCCAGACCGTGGCCGGGTGATGACCGTAGCCGATGTGGCTGCTCAGCACGGCGATGTTTTCCGCACGTTCCGACGGCGTGTCGAGGCAGGTCTGCCAGGCGACCATGCCGTCGTAGCGCGAATAGATCGCGGTGCTGGGCACCGGAAGCGGTTCGGCTTCGGCCGGCAACGGCAACTCGTGTCGCTCGGCGTGCAGACGCTGGAAGATCCTGAAGTGCCGCGCGGCCCGAGATTGGGATTCGTCTTGCATCCGGAACGGGCTGCCAAGGGTGATCACTTGACGTACCGCCTCGGGGTGACGCCGCGCCAGGGTGCGCGCGAAGATCCCGCCCAGACTCCAACCGACCAGACTGACGGGTGTGTTGTAGCGGGCGTGCAGCACCTCCAGGCGCGCGCTCATCCCGTCCACAACCTTGCTGGTTGGGCCGATGTTGAGGCCCAGCCGCCAGCCATACGCCCGGTAACCGAGGCGGCCCAGCAGCCACCGCAGTGTCCAGGTGGAGCCGTCACCGGCCAACAAGCCGGGCAACACCAAGACCGGGTGCCCGTCACCGACCGGCAACGCCTTCTGCAGTGGGAACAGCGAAACCAGCTGCCCGTACTCGGCCACCGCGCGGGGGATGTCGCTGAGATAGAGCCCCATTTTCGGGGCACCCGCGGAGACAACGTGAGGGGCGGCAGTGGGGAATTCCACAGCCTCAGCAGCCACAGACATCGATCAAGCCTCCTCATCCCAAATCTTCATTAGCGTAGCCAGGATTTCCTCGCCGCGCCCCAGCCCGGCGAGGTGACTTTCGCCCGGTAAGTGGAACAACTCTGCATTGGGCAGTCGCGAAACGACGTGCTCACCATGGGAGAACGGGATGATGTGATCGTGGTCACCGTGCCACCAACGGACCGGTACCGACACGTCCTCGAGCCGGAATCCCCAGTCGCGGGCGAAAACGATCACGTCGTTGAACGGTGCGGCCAGCTGTTTGCGGCTTCCGTTGAGCAGATCGTCAAGAAACATGGCCTTGAACTCCGGCCGGGCGAGTAGATGCCGGTCCGCTTGCGGCGACATCAGCCCATAGACATCCAGGGCCGGGGAAGCCACCGGGCGAGCCATCCGGATCAGCACGCTGGCGCTCAGCCGTAGCGGGCTCCCACCGACTCTCAGTAGCGGCGCCACTCGTCGACCCAGGTCCATCAGGCCGCCACTGATCGCATCCGGTCCGCGGGTCGGCGCCACCCCGCCGAGCACCCCCGCTGCCACTACCCGGTCCGGCAGACCGGCAGTGCAGGCCAGGGTGTAGGGGCCGCCCCCGGACAAGCCGACGACCGCCATTTTGTCGATCCCCAGCGTGTCGGCGATGGTCCGCAGGTCGTCGGCAAAGGCCGAGACGGTCCCGTACTGGTGGGGTGTGGACGAGCCGATGCCGGGACGATCGACGCCGATCAGGCGCACGTCGTGGTGTTCGGCGTAGACCCGCGCCTCGGTTGGTATCTGCCGGCGGGCGCCCGGAGTGCCGTGGAACCAGAACACCGCACGCCCTTGCGGCGCTCCGAACTCGGCAAATCCGATCTGACGGTCTTCGCCGACGGCGATGTTTCCCTCGAGCTTGGGTCGGGCGATAGCGACGGCCATGCCCAGCAGCATCGCATGCGATGACGCGCCGATGCACCTTTTTGGTAGGGCATGCAACAATTCGATAACGAATGCCTATCAAGCGCGCTGACGCTGAGCACCGAGCCCCCTTGTCCGAGCGTCACGCCAGCGTGGCGGTCGTTTCCCACGGCCACGCTGGCGTGACGCTGGCCGCCGCAGGTCAGCCAGGCATGCCGATGGCCTTGGGCTCCATGTACTGGTGCAGCCCGGCAATTCCGCCGCCCTCCCACCCCAGGCCGCTCTGCTTGAAGCCGCCGAACGGCGCGTCACCAGGACCGAAGCCGTTGACCGCGATCTGGCCGGTCCGGATCCGGCAGGCGACCCTGACGGCGCGGTCAGCGTCGCCACCCCACACGGCGCCAGACAGGCCGTACTGCGAATTGTTGGCGATCGCCACGGCGTCGTCGTCGTCGCGGTAGCGCAGCACGCTCAACACCGGCCCGAAGACTTCGTTTTGGGCGATGTGGGCGTCTGGTGTGACGCCGGTAAGGATCGTCGGCTCGTAGTAGAAACCTGCCTCCGGCGTGGCCGGTCGCCTGCCACCGGCGGCCAGCGTGGCCCCATCCCGCAGCGCGCGGGCTACCTGGTCCTCGACCCGGCTGCGCTGAGCGGCGCCGATCAGCGACCCCATCTGCACATCCGGATCGGCGGGATCACCCACCCGGACCGCACGGGCCAGCGCGACGAGCCGGTCAACGATCTCATCGTGCATCGCCTCGGGTAGCAGCAGCCGACTGTGCATGATACAGGCCTGCCCGGCATGCAGCAAGCAGGATTCGAACAACATTCGCGCCAGGAGTTCGTCACTGCACTCGGCGTCGTCCAAGACAATGCTGGCCGACTTCCCGCCACACTCGAGCAAGACGCGTTTCATCGTGCCGGCCGCCGCGGCCATCACCTCGCGACCGACCGCCGAACTCCCGGTGAAACTGACCATGTCGATACGGGGGTCGACGGCCAGCACCTTGCTGGCCTCGATGCCGCCGGGCGTGACGACGTTGACCACCCCGGGTGGGATATCGGTGTGCTCGTGGATGATTCGGGCCAGCGCCAGGCCCGCGAGCGGCGTGAGCGGGGACGGTTTGAGCACGACGGTATTGCCGCCGGCCAGCGCCCGGCTCAATTTCATGACGTTGAGGCTGTGCGGGAAGTTCCAAGGCGTCAGGATCGACACGACACCGAGCGGCTCATGGCACAGCACCGCGGCGCCGGACGCTGACTGAATGGGCTGATCGCCAAGTGTGCCCGCAAGATGACCCGCACGCCGGGCCGCGCTGGCCGAAGCGTCGATCTGCAACCGCCGCTCGTTGGCCGTGCAGCCCCATTCGACCTGAGACAGCGCAAAATACGCGTCGGCGTAGTCCTGCAGCGCGGCGCCCAACTGGGCAAGGCAATGACCGCGCTCCTGGTGGGACATGGCCGGCCACGGGCCCGCGTCGAATGCGCGACGCGCGGCATCAACCGCATCGCCTACCTGGCTGACGCTCGCATCGGGTGCGGTCGAGATGACCATCCCCGTCGACGGTGACACGTCGTCGTAGCGGCCGTTTTCCGGTTCGACCCAACGCCCGTCGATATAGAGCTGATACGTATCGACCAGGGATTCCGGAAGTGCCCGCTCAGCCATCTGATTCCTAACCCGTAGGCGTCGGTCATATACGCACTTGGTGTACACCGCGGGCGTTCAGGCGTCAATGACCTCCCAGGATGAATCGCCACCAAATTCGACGATTTGCAGTTGCATTGACACGCTGCCGGGCCCGGGAGTAGACACGACTCGGCAGACATATTGCGCAGATGTGTCCGATCAGCGGCGATCAGGGAGGTACCGGGTGGCGTGGGTACGGCGACCCGCCCGATGACCAGACGCCGTTCTGACGCGTCAACAAGTCAGGAGGACAACCGGGTGACTGACTCCGAAACCGAGTTTCTCTTCAGACTGCGCTCACTCGTCGGACAGCCGACAGGTGGAACGGGACGGCCCTCAGTGGCACCGGATCCGGTGAACCAGCCGATGATTCGGCACTGGGCGCATGCGCTCGACGACATGAATCCCGTCTACCTCGATCCGGAATTCGCGGCCGCATCCAGGTTTGGCGGCATCGTTTCACCGCCGGTCATGTTGCAGACGTGGACAATGCCGGCACCGAAGCTGGAAGGGATTCGGGAGCGTGGCGGCGCCCCCGTTGAGATCAAGACCAACCCAACCGCGTTCCTCGACGAGGCCGGCTACACCAGTACGGTGGCGGTGAACTCGGAGTTCGAAATCGAGCGCTACCCACGCCTGGGCGACCTGATCAGCGCGACGACGGTCTATGAGGAGGTCTCCGAGGAGAAGAAGACGGCACTGGGAACCGGCTTCTTCCTCACCTGGGTCACCACCTATGTCGACCAGCACGGGGAGGCGCTCGGGCGGCAGCGGTTCCGGGTGCTGCGATTCAGGCCCCAACGCTGATGGCCTCCCGACTGGCGCCGGCAATCAGCCCGGACACCGAGTTCTTCTGGCACGGGCTGCGCGAGCACAAACTGCTGATCCAACGCTGCGCCGAATGCGGGGAACTACGTCACCCGCCACGCCTCATGTGCCCCAAATGCCGCTGTCTGCACTGGGATACCGTCGAGTCTGGGGGCCTCGGCACCGTCTACAGCTTCGTGATGCCCCACCAACCGAGGTTTCCGTTCTTCGATTACCCCTACATCGTCGTGCTGGTCGAACTCGATGAGGGCGTCCGGCTGGTTTCGAACCTGTGTGGCATCGATCCGGCTGACGTCACGGTCGGGATGGCGGTCGAGGTGTTCTACCAAGACTTCGATGGGCCAGACGGAAGCTTTGTGCTGCATCAATTCCGGCCCGTCGCCCTTGACTCGGAGGCAGTTCGATGACCACTACCACCGGCCGCTACCAGACCCTTGGATGGAACGACATCGCCGTCGGCGACGCGGTGACTGCGTTGGAGATCCCGATCACCACAACGGTGATCGTCGCGGGGGCAATCGCGTCACGGGATTTCATGCCGGTACATCACGACCGCGACTACGCCAACAAGCAAGGCCCGCCGAATCTGTTCATGTACATCCTGACCACCAACGGGCTTTGCGTGCGTTTCCTCGCCGACTGGGCCGGACCAGAAGCGATGGTCAAGAAACTGTCGATTCGCCTTGGCGTGCCCTGCTTTCCGGATGACCCGCTGCACTTCACCGGCAGCGTAACCGGCAAGTCGGCCGGTAAAGACGGGGAAAACTTCGTTGAAGTCACTTTCCAGGGCGCCAACAGCCTTGGCAATCACGTTTCCGGAACCGCGGTGCTCAGCCTCCTCGCTGCGACCCAGCCGTGACTGCCCCGCTGGCCGGTGCCGCAGCGATCGTGGGAATTGGCCAGACCGAGTTCTCCAAGGAGTCCGGGCGCAGCGAGTTGCAGCTGGCGTGCGAGGCGGTCAGCGCAGCCCTTGACGATGCCGGGGTGACACCCGGCGAGGTCGACGGCATGGTCACGTTCACGATGGACGCCAGCGACGAGATCGATGTCGCACGCAATGTGGGTATCGGTGACCTCAACTTCTTCAGCCGGGTACCGCACGGCGGCGGCGCCGCGGCCGGGACCGTGGCACACGCCGCGATGGCGGTGGCCACCGGGGTCGCCGAGGTGGTGGTGTGTTATCGCGCGTTCAACGAACGTTCCGGCATGCGGTTCGGGGGTAGCGGGCGCACCAGCACCGAAACCCCGCTCTTCATGGCCCATTATGCGCCCTTTGGACTGCTGACTCCCGCAGCATAGGTCGCGCTGCACGCACAGCGCTACATGTCGACTTATGGAGTCACCAACGAGGACTTCGGCCGGATCGCCGTCGTCGACCGTGCCCATGCGGCACGCAACCCCGACGCCTGGTTCTACCAGCGCCCGATCACGCTGGCCGACCATCAGAATTCGCGCTGGATCATCGAACCCGTACTGCGCCTGCTGGACTGCTGCCAGGAAAGCGATGGCGGCGTCGCTCTGGTCGTGACGAGTACCGAGCGGGCGCGGGATCTGCGCCAGCCGGCGGCGGTCATCACCGCGGCCGCCCAGGGGGCGGCCGCCGAGGGCGAGATGATGACTAGCTACTACCGCGAGGACATCACCGGACTACCGGTGATGGGAGTGGTGGCCAAGCGTCTGTGGCGCGATTCGGGCCTCAAGCCTGCCGACATTCAAACCGCGTTCATCTACGACCATTTCACCCCGTTCGTATTCACCCAGCTCGAGGAACTCGGCTTCTGCGGACGCGGTGAGGCCAAGGAGTTCGCCACAGTGGAGAACCTGTCGCTGGGTGGGTTACTGCCGATCAATACCAACGGCGGCCTGCTCGGCGAGGCCTACATCCATGGCATGAACGGCATAACCGAGGCGGTGCGTCAGGTGCGTGGCACTTCGTACAACCAGGTCGACCACGTCGAACACGTACTGGTCACCTCGGGAACCGAGGTACCGACCAGTGGACTGATTCTTGCCCCCGCCGGATGAGCTCGTGATGCCCCAGTCCGCCGCCCTGCCTCAGGCAACCGACACCCGCGAACTCATCATCGGGTCGGCGTATGTGTGCTTTCGCCGGCAGGGCTTTCAGAAGACCACGATTGTCGACATCGCCAGACTGGCGAACGTGTCTCGAAGCACCATCTACGAGTACTTCCGCGACAAGGCCGCCATCATGGAAGGCTGCGCCGAACGCGCTTCCGAACAGTTCTATCGCGAAATGTCCAAAGCGATGGACCGAGGTGGATCGCTGCAGGAAAAGCTCTGCCAAGCCGCCGTATTCGTGACTCAGTCCCGGCAGGCGATCGCTTCGGCCAAGTACTTCGACCAGGACGCGATCAGCCTGTTGCTGACCAAGGATTCCGCCGTTCTGCTGCGCGAATGCATCGACTTTTTCGCCCCTTACCTCACCGCGGCCAAGCTCACCGGCGAGGTCCGTAAGGACCTCGACGTCCAGGCGGCCGCCGAATGGTTCGCGCGCATTTTGTTCTCGCTGTTCAGCACGCCATCACCGATACGCGACATGGATGACGCCCAGGCCGTCACCGAGTTCGTCCGCGCGCACGTGGTGGACGGATTCTCCGATAGCCGTTGGCGACCGGCCCGCGGCGTTTCGAAAGTACACTGACGGCTGCGAATACCCTCAGCGCGAGGTCATTTCACCAGTGCGCGCAGAAAGAAGCCGAGATTCGCCGGGCGTTCGGCCAGCCTGCGCATGAAGTAGCCGTACCACTGGGTACCAAACGGCACGTACACGCGCACCTGGCTACCGGCGCCGACCAGTCGCCACTGTTCCTCGTCACGAATGCCGTACAACATTTGGTATTCGAAATCGTTTGCGCTGCGCCCTGACTCGTGGGCCATACCGGCAACAGTGGCAATGATCTCCGGGTCGTGCGACGCAACCATGGGATACCCGGAACCTGCCATCAGTACCTGCAGACACCTCAGATAGGAGTCGGTGACCTCGACCCGGTCGCGGTATGCCACCGATTCGGGTTCGCCATAAGCGCCCTTGCACAAGCGGACCCGGGCCCCCACCGACGCGAGCTCCTGACAGTCGTCGAGCGTGCGCCTCAGGTAGGCCTGAACAACGGTACCCAGCCAAGCAAAGTCGACACGTAGGTCGCCGGCGATGGACAACGTCGACTCGGTGGTCGTGTGGTCTTCAGCATCCACGGTGACCCAGACACCGACCTGCTCGGCCCGCTCGCAGATGGTGCGGGCGTTGTCCAACGCGATTTTCTGCCCGTCGCGTTCCAGGGCCTGCCCCAGGGCCGAAAGCTTGACCGACACCTCCAACGGCCGCACTCCATCGCGCCCGGCATCGTTGCGCCGCCCCATCACGTCGAGCAAGTTCAGGTAGGCCCGAACCGTCTCGGCCGCGTCATCGACATCGGTGACGTTCTCGCCGAGATAGTCGATGCTGACGCAGCGGCCCGAATCACGCAGCGCACCAACAACGTCAAGGACACTGTCGACGGTCTCACCGGGCACAAAACGGCGCACCACTCGACGGGTTACCGACGAGTGTTCCAGGGTGCGCCGCAACCGGTCGGCCCGGCTGGCCGCGAGCATGGCGGGGCGGACCGTGTGGGCGAATAGGCGGGTCATCAGTCCGACTCCATGTGCGGGTAGGTGTGGTCGGTCGCCGGGACGAATGTCTCTTTGATGGTGCGCGTCGACGTCCAGCGCAACAGATTCTGTGGCGATCCAGCCTTGTCGTTGGTGCCCGAGCCGCGCGAGCCACCGAAGGGCTGGCGGCCAACGACCGCACCGGTCGGCTTGTCGTTGATGTAGAAGTTTCCTGCCGCGAACCTCAGCCGGTTCTGAGCGGTCAGCACGGCATTGCGGTCGTCGGCGATGACGGCGCCGGTCAGCGCATAGCGGGAGCCGGTGTCGATGACATCGAGGATCCGTTCGTACTGGTCGTCGGGGTATACGTGCAGCGACAGCACCGGTCCGAAGTACTCGGTCGCAAAGGACTCATCGGTCGGATCGTCGGATAGCAGCACGGTTGGTCGCACGAAATATCCAACGCTGTCGTCATATTCGCCCCCCACGGCGATGGTGACGCCGGCTGCGCCCTTCGCTCGTTCGATTGCGTCGACGTTCTTGATGAAGGCGCGGCGATCGATGAGTGCGCCACCAAAGTTGGACAGGTCGGTGATGTCGCCGTATTTCAGCCCGGCGGCGGTGTCCAGGAAAGTGTCGCCCATCTGTTGCCAGACCGAGTGTGGGATGAATGCTCGCGATGCCGCCGAGCATTTCTGCCCCTGGTACTCGAAGGCACCCCGGATCAGCGCCGTAGCCACCACCTCCGGGCGCGCGGAGGAATGAGCGACCACAAAGTCCTTGCCGCCGGTCTCGCCGACCAACCGGGGGTAGCTCTGGTAGGAAGCGATGTTGGCGCCGACCTGTTGCCACAGGTGTTGGAAGGTCGCCGTCGACCCGGTGAAGTGGATGCCGGCCAGCCGCGGATCGGTCAGCGCGACATCCGAAACCGCCAGTCCGTCACCGGTGACCAGGTTGATCACCCCGGGCGGCAGTCCGGCGGCCTCGAGCTCCTGCATGGTCAGATAGGCCGCCAAGGTCTGGGTAACCGACGGCTTCCACACCACGGTGTTGCCCATCAGTGCCGGTGCGGTCGGCAAGTTCGCGGCGATCGCGGTGAAGTTGAACGGCGTGATCGCGTAGACGAAGCCTTCCAGTGGGCGGTGATCGGTGCGGTTCCACTCCCCCTTGGCGCTGACCGGTTGCTGGTCCAGGATCTGGCGAGCAAAAGCTACGTTGAAGCGCCAGAAGTCGACCAACTCGCACGATGCGTCGATTTCGGCCTGGTATGCCGACTTCGACTGGCCGAGCATCGTTGCCGCCGCGATCTTTTCCCGCCATGGCCCGGCCAGCAGGTCGGCCGCCCGCAGGAAAACCCCGGCGCGCTCGTCGAACGGCATGGCGGCCCAGCCGTTCTTGGCGGCCATGGCGGCCTCTATTGCCGCCGTGGCGTCAGCGTGGACGGCGTTGGTCAAGGTGCCCAGCCGTTCGGCGTGCCGGTGTGGCTGCACGACGTCGATACGTTCGCCGTCGCCCATCCGGTGTTTACCGCCGATCACGTGCGGCAGGTCGATCGGCTGTTGCGCCAAAGCGATCAACTCGCTTTTCAGGCGAGACCGTTCGGGTGAGTGCGGCGCATAGCTGTGGACCGGCTCGTTGGCGGGAATCGGCACCTGGGTAATCGCGTCCATGCCTGCCAGCATCCCTGCCGGCAGGCTCGAATCGATTAGCCGATCGGACAAGATTGACGATCAGCACTAGTACTATCGGACAACATGGGAGTGGCTGGCGTCGGCTTGGGCCAACTACTGCTCGCCCTGGATGCGACGCTGGTCAGCCTGGTGGAAGCCCCGCGTGGCCTAGACCTTCCGGTGGCCTCGGCAGCCTTGGTCGATTCCGACGATGTGCGGCTGGGTCTGGCGGCGGCGGCTGGCTCGGCCGACATCTTTTTCCTGCTCGGTGTCACCGACCACGAAGCGTTGCGGTGGATCGACGGGCAGGCCGGGACCCCGGTGGCGATATTCGTCAAGCAACCGTCGGACGCGGTGGTGGCCAAGGCCGTCCGCTCCGGGGCAGCGGTGGTGGCGGTGGAGCCCCAGGCCCGCTGGGAGCGGCTGTACCGTCTGGTCAACCACGTACTCGAGCACCACGGGGACCGGACCACCGATGACTCGGGCACCGATTTGTTCGGCCTGGCCCAGTCGCTGGCCGACCGTATCCACGGCATGGTCAGCATCGAGGACGCTCAGTCTCACGTACTCGCCTATTCGGCTTCCAGCGACGAGGCCGACGAGCTGCGCCGGCTCTCCATTCTGGGGCGTGCGGGTCCACCCGAGCATCTCAAGTGGATCGACCAGTGGGGCATCTTCGATGCGCTTCGCTCCGGCAGCGAGGTGGTGCGCGTGGCCGAGCGCCCCGAACTAGGCTTGCGTCCGCGATTGGCCATCGGTATCCATCAGCCACCGGTCGCCGCACGGCGCCCACCGGTGTTCGCCGGATCCATCTGGGTTCAACAAAGCTCCCAGCCGCTGGCCGAGGACGCCGACGAAGTGCTGCGCGGCGCGGCGGTTCTGGGCGCCCGCATCATGACACGCCTGGCATCGCGCCCATCCACGCACGCCCGGCGAGTGCAGCAGCTACTGGGCCTAGCCGATCCTGACCCCACCGCGGCACCCGCGGACGTCACCGCCATCGCGCGCGAACTCGATCTATCCGCTGACGGAAACGCCGCCCTGATCGGGTTCGACACCATCGAAGCCGTCGACAAGCAGTCCCGTCTCGCCGATGTACTAGCGCTGAGTGCAAGCGCATTTCGGCGTGACGCCCAAGTTGGCACCAATGGATCGCGCATCTACGTCGTGCTGCCGCAGACCGCGACCGCGCGTTCACTGACCTCCTGGGTTCGCGGCACCATCAGCGCGCTGCGCAGCGAGCTGGGGGTGGAGTTGCGGGCAACCATCGCCGCACCGGTTGCGGGCCTGGATGGACTTGCCTCGGCGCGTGTCGAAGTGGATCGCGTGCTGGACAGCGCCGAGCGCCACCCCATTTCGATCGGTCGGGTGACCTCACTGGCCGAAGCACGCACCACCGTGCTGCTTGACGAGATCGTCACCCTGGTCGGCAACGATGCACGGCTGATAGATCCCCGGATACCCGACCTGCGCGCCAAGGATCCAGTGCTGGCCGACACGTTGCGTGTCTATCTCGACAGCTTCGGCGATATCGGCCTAGCCGCGCAGTCACTGCAGGTACATCCCAACACCGTTCGCTACCGCATTCGGCGCGTCGAGAAGCTGTTGTCAACCTCCTTCGCCGATCCCGATGTACGGCTGGTCTTTTCGCTGGGCTTACGGGCTACCGACCGCTCCAGTTAGCCAACTGCGGTCGCATACAAGAGTAATCTTCAGCGTGAACCCAATTTTCGCCCTTGCCGCGAATTTGCCACGCGTTAGTCTTCCTTCGTGGCAGATAGCCCGTCGTCGTATCTGGTTCTAGCCTCCCAGCGCAGCGGCAGCACGCTGTTGGTCGAATCATTGCGCGCCACCGGCGTCGCCGGCGAGCCTCAGGAGTTCTTTCAGTATCTGCCCACCACCAGCCAGCCTCCACAGCCGCGCGAGTGGTTCGCCGGCGTCGAGGACGCCTCGATCCTGCGCCTGCTCGATCCGCTGGACGAAGGTAAGCCGGATCTGGCGCCGCCCGAAATCTGGCGTGACTACGTCCGCACCGTAGGGCGAACACCCAACGGGGTCTGGGGCGGCAAACTGATGTGGAATCAGACTCCCCTGCTGCTGAACCGGGCAAGGCAGCTCCCGAATCGATCGGGCGACGGGCTGTCGGCCGCGATCCGCGACGTGATCGGCGAGAACCCCCTCCTGGTCTATGTCTACCGTCCCGATGTGGTGTCGCAGGCAGTGTCGTTCTGGCGCGCGGTACAGACCGGAGTCTGGCGAGGCCACCGCGACCCGGCACGCGACGCTCGTGCCAGCTATCACGCCGGCGCGATCGCCCATGTGGTGAGCATGCTCCGCGCGCAGGAACAGGGTTGGCGAAGCTGGTTCGCCGAAGAGGGCATTGCACCGATGGAGATCTCCTACCCGGTGCTGTGGCGCAATCTAACCGAGCTGGTCGGCAACATCCTGGAAGCGTTGGGGCTCGACGCACGGCTGGCGCCCACCGCACCGCTGGTTCGACAAGCCAACGAACGTTCCGACGAGTGGGTGGACCGCTATCGCGCAGATGCCGAAAGAGCGGGCCTACCCACGTAGCCCCCGACATCAACCTTCAGCGGCCACCTCGGCCCCTGAGCGCGTCCGCAATTGATTAAGTACGGCAGCACATTTCACCCACACAATGGCGGGCGCTACCACCCCGACGCGGAGTTGCGGCACGACGCGGCCATCGTCGATCGCACCGTAGCCGCGCCCTGCCCGGAAAGCCACACCCACAGTCTGGACATACCGATGAAGTCAGCTGGAAGTCTGCTGTGCATCCCCCCGGTCGAGTTGTCGGAACACCATAGCTCGGTTTAACTGTCAACCTATAGCTTCAAGGAAGTTATAAAGGTGCGCCGGGGCGATTGCGGCGCATAACGGCGGTGGGGCTCGCCATAACCGCCCGTCGCGAAAGCGATGGCCAACGGTCCCTGCGGAACAGTCAATACGTGACTGCCAATTGTGCAGCCACCTGTGACGCGGGGAAGGGGGCCTTGTGACCGTTGGTTTTTCATACTCGACTACGGTCGGCACCGCGTCGCACTTGCGCCGGCCCCCTCGCACAACTTCGGCTCGCACGACTTCGGCAAGCAGCTCTACTGCGGCGAACTCGGCCGCGCATCGTACTGCTGTCAAGAAATTCATGCAACACCCGTGCGGGACAACGCCTGCCCACGTGCGCATTCCCCGGGTTCCCGTCGCTGAGACCGACGCCAACCCGCTGGACGCTCGATTGCCTTTCGGCGCGGCACAGCCCAAGGCAAGCACCCCGGCATCGCCGATCGCCGTCCACCATCAACCCGAAAGGTTCGCAGCCTATGGCGCGCTCGCGCATCACTGACTGGCATCCAGAAGACACGGTGGCCTGGGCAAACGGGAACTATGCGATTGCCCGCCGGAACCTGACCTGGTTAGTTCTCAATGCGCACATCGCCTTTTCGGTTTGGTACCTCTGGTCGGTGATGGTGCTGTTCATGCCGCAGTCCATCTACGGTTTCACCACCGGCGACAAGCTACTGCTGGACGCCACCGCATCATTGGTCGGAGCGCTGGTGCGCATCCCATATGCGATTGCGGCCAACTGGTTTGGCAGAAGCACCTGGACCACAATCTCCTCACTTGTGCTGTTGATCCCCACCCTCGGAACCATCGTGCTGCTGGCTCACCCGGGCCTGCCGCTGTGGCCCTACCTCGTGTGTGCCGCGTTCACCGGTTTAGGGGGCGGCAACTATTCGGGTTCACTGGCCAAGGTCGACGGCCTTTTTCCGCAACGACTCAAGGGCTTTGTGCTCGGCTTGACCGGCGGCATGGCCAACCTCGGATCTGCCGCCGTCCAGATGGTCGGACTCGTTGTCCTGGCCACCGCGGGCCACGCGGCTCCCTATTGGGTATGCGCAATCTATTTGGTGCTGCTGACCATTGGCGGCATCGGTGCGGCATTGTTCATGGACGACGTGGTAGCCCACCGCACCGGTCTGTCGTTGAACAACCTGCGGTCGATTCTCACCGTGCCCGATCCGTGGACGATCTCGCTGCTTTACATGTGCGCGTCGGGCTCGTTCCTCGGCTTCGCGTTCGCGTTCGGCCAGGTGCTGCAGCACAACTTCGCGGCAGCCGGGGAAACCCAGGCGCATGCGTCACTGCACGGCGCCCAAATCGCGTTCATCGGTCCCCTGTTGGGCCCACTGGCAAGGATCGTCGGGGGCAAGCTCAGCGATCGCTTTGGCGGTGGTCACGTCACTCTCACCGTCTTCTCTGCGGCGATCCTGGCCGGCGGATTCTTGGTCGGCGTCAGCATCTACGCCGACGCGGCGGAGGAGCGCGGCGATCCGGTGACCGGCTTCATGATGGCCGGATACATCGTGGGCTTTATCGCGCTGTTCATCGTCTGCGGAGCGGGCAAGGGCGCGGTGTACAAGCTGATTCCGTCGGTGTTCGAGGAACGCAGCCGCGGGCTGAGCCTGAACGCTGCCCAACGCCACCACTGGGCACGAGTCCGGTCCGGAGCCCTGATCGGGTTCGCCGGTTCCTTCGGCGCGTTGGGCGGGGCCGGGATCAACATGGCACTGCGGCAGTCCTACGTCAGCACCGGCACGGAAACGCCCGCATTCTGGATCTTCTTCGCGTGTTATATCGGCGCGGCCATCCTGACCTGGGTGCGCTACGTGCGGCCGACGGAAACCGCCGCCGGTGCGGCGGGCCGGCCCGCTCCACTTCCGGCATCCGCACCCAGGGCTCCGGCGTTGTTGATTAGCAGGCTTGTGAGCTGGGGAATTGTGGATTGAGGAGGTCTAGGCGGCGGTTGGCGGTCAAAGCGGTGATCCGGCAGGCTTCGGCGATGTTGTCGGCGCCGTTGAGGCGGTGCAGATTGATCGCGGTGTTGCGTAGCGTTGCTAGGACCTGTGCGCCGTTTCCGGTATGTGCCCTTTGACGGTCTTCGTCGAAGGTGACGTCGCGTATCCAGTGCAGGCTGTTCTCGATTCCCCAGTGTTGACGCATCCAGGTCATGATCGCGGTAGGGCGGGCGTGCTCGAACGGCAGGCTGCAGATGGCATAGACCACCTCCACGCTGCGCTGGTCGGTGGCGGTGATCAAGCGTTCACGAGTGATCCGGATGATTTGTTTTGCGTAGGGGAAGCCGATTCCTCGTGCAGCGGTGATGATTTGCAGGGTGCGGGTCTCGACACGGCCGTGGCCGCGGGAGTCGTCGGTAGCGGCTGCGGGCACCTCGGCCCAGGGCAGCGCGGTGATACGCGCAAGTATTTTGGCTTGGTTGGACTTGACGATCATCAGGTAGTGCGACTTCAAGGTGGCGCAGATCAACTTCGCGGTGACGACCTGGGTATGCATCGCATCCACGGTGACCAGCCACCGCAAGCTACCCGGCAGCAGCGTGAGCAGGGCACGTACGCAGGGAATTTCATTGCTTTTCTCGGCGACAGCGAGTTGACCGAGCACCAATCGGGCACGGTGGGCGAACACCGACACGAGATGCGTGGCTGTCGCTTTGGCGCGTAAAGCACCACGCAGCATCTTGCCGTCCAACGCGATCGGCACCAATCCACTGGGGTCGCTGCTGGCCACGTGTGCAGTGAAGTAACTGCCCATCCTGGCGTTGAGGTCGGCGGGGTCTAGCCGAGACAAAACAGCGCGGAAGGTCTTCTCACTGGGCCGCCGGAACCGGACCCCTAATTGGGCCAACACATCATCGGGAGCGGTGGCCGCCCATGTGGCAAAACCAGCATAGCCGCGCATCCCCGCGGCAGTGGCCAGAACCGCGATCGCCAACAAAGCCATCAGCGAATACCTCCGACCGCGTGGGTCCCTCGGGTCTGGCGCCGAGGCCAACACATCGAAAAACTCCGATCCGATGAGCCCGCTGCGCTCACCAGGACTCCAGCGGTCGAACACCTCTGGAACCGACGACACAGGCAATACTGAAACGGTAGGCACGGGCAACTCCAGACCAACGACGAACAGTAACCAACTCGATCGTTCTCCAGATAGCCCGTGCCTACACTCCGGCCCCAATAGCGCGGCACCAAAGATCATCAACCCAGCTCACAAGCCTGCTAATCAACAACGCCGGAGCCCTGCATGGGTATCGAACTGACTCAAGAGGTTTCTGGCAGGCTGGCCTCCGACCACTACGGGTGGCTGACCACCGTCGCCAAATCTGGACAGCCAGTGCCGCGACTGATCTGGTTCTACTTCGACGGAGCCGACCTCACGGTGTACTCGATGCCCAAGGCGGCCAAGGTCGCCCATATCCTGCAGCGCCCCCACGTCAGCCTGAATCTCGATTCCGACGGCAACGGCGGGGGCATCATCGTGGTCGGCGGGACGGCTGACGTGGCAGCCACCGATGTCGACTGCCGCGAAGACGAGCCGTACTGGGCCAAGTACCGCGACGATGCCGCGAAGTTCGGTCTGACCGAAGCGATGGCTTCCTACAGCACCCGACTCAAGATCA
Organism: Mycobacterium ulcerans subsp. shinshuense; assembly: GCF_002355775.1. Classification (NCBI taxonomy): domain Bacteria; kingdom Bacillati; phylum Actinomycetota; class Actinomycetes; order Mycobacteriales; family Mycobacteriaceae; genus Mycobacterium; species Mycobacterium ulcerans. The sequence continues at coordinate 4,531,706 of NZ_AP017624.1, forward strand.
CCCCGACCCGAGTGTGGACGACGCCGACGGGCTGAAGTTCGACTCGCCAAGGTGCGGGTCTGCATAACGACACGCCGCTTTGGCGGGCATTCTGCGCACGTTCGGGCGCACTAGCGGAAGTCACGGGAACGCGAGCCGACCGCCAGGCTGATGCGCCCCATCCGCTCCGCCACGACGGTGACTGCGCCACTGGCGTTTTGCACCTGACCACGGATGAGCAGTGCGGGCGCCGTATTCGCCAGTTTGCGATGCCGCATCCACACCCCCGGCGTACAGAGCACATTGACCATCCCGGTCTCGTCTTCCAGGTTGATGAACGTCACCCCCTGGGCCGTCGCGGGTCGCTGTCGATGGGTCACCGCGCCGGCGATCAGCACCCGCTCCCCGTCGGGCACCGAGAGCAGCGCAGCTGCGGCCAACACCCCCAAGGCGTCCAGGTCTGCTCGCAGAAACTGGGTCGGGTAGCTGTCCGGGGAGATGCCGGTGGCCCACACGTCGGAGGCGGCCAACTCCAGCTCACTCATTCCCGGCAGCGTCGGGATGTGCGATGACGAGCCCACCCCGGGCAACCGGTCCGGCCGTTGGGTGGCCGCGGCCCCGGCCGCCCACAGCGCCTCCCGCCGCGACATCCCGAAACAGCCCAGCGCTCCAGCCGTCGCCAGCGCTTCGGTCTGCGACACGCTGAGCTGCACTCGCGATGTCAGATTCAGCAGGGAAGCGAACGGCCCGTTGTCGTTTCGTTCCGCGACCAGACTTTCGGCGAGGTCATCTCCGATATGGCGGACGGCTCCCAGACCGAGGCGGACCTGCATTCCGGCATTCTCCAGAGTGGCGTGTGCCAGGCTCGCATTGACATCGGGCCCGTGCACCAATACACCGTGCCGGCGGGCGTCGGCCACCAGCGACTGTGGTGAATAGAAGCCCATCGGCTGAGCCCGCAGTAACGCGGCGCAGAACGCCGCGGGGTGGTGCAACTTGAACCACGACGAATAGAACACCAGCGACGCGAAGGACAGTGCATGGCTTTCGGGGAAACCGAAATTCGCGAACGCCTCCAGCTTTTCGTAGATCCGATCGATCACCTCGTCCGGGGCGCCATGCAGCGCGCGCATACCGTCGTAGAACCGGCCGCGCAGTCGGCGCATGCGCTCGGTCGAGCGCTTGGATCCGATGGCACGCCGCAGCTGGTCGGCCTCGGCGGCGGAGAAGCCCGCGCAATCGACGGCCAACTGCATCAGCTGTTCTTGGAAAAGCGGCACTCCCAGCGTCTTACGCAACGCCGATTCCATGGACGGGTGCTCGTAGACGACCGGGTCGATACCGTTGCGCCGCCGGATGTAGGGGTGTACCGACCCGCCCTGAATGGGCCCGGGCCGGATCAGCGCGACCTCTACCACCAGGTCATAGAACACTCGGGGCTTGAGTCTGGGCAACGTGGCCATCTGAGCCCGTGACTCCACCTGGAACACACCGACGGAATCGGCACGGGCCAGCATCTCGTACACCGCCGGTTCGGAAAGGTCCAGCCGGGCCAGATCCACTTCGATGCCTTTGTGCTCGGCCACCAGGTCTCTCGCGTAATGCAGAGCCGAGAGCATGCCCAGCCCGAGCAGGTCGAATTTCACCAACCCGATTGCCGCGCAGTCGCCTTTATCCCACTGCAAAACACTGCGATCGGCCATGCGCGCCCATTCCACCGGGCACACGTCGGCGATCGGGCGGTCGCAGATCACCATGCCACCGGAATGAATACCCATATGCCGTGGCAGATTCCGAATCTGGGCTGCCAGATCGATCACCTGCTCGGGAATGCCCTCGACATCGTCGGGCGTCGCGTTCCAGTGGCCGATCTGTTTACTCCAGGCATCCTGCTGGCCCTGCGAGAAGCCCAGCGCGCGAGCCATATCGCGCACCGCGCTGCGCCCCCGGTAGGTGATGACGTTGGCGACTTGAGCGGCATAGTCCCGGCCATATTTGTTGTAGACGTACTGAATGACCTTTTCCCGCTGATCCGACTCGATGTCGATATCGATGTCGGGCGGTCCGTCGCGCTCGGGTGACAAGAAGCGTTCGAACAGGAGCTCGTTGGCTATCGGATCCACAGCGGTGACACCGAGGGCATAACAGACCGCGGAGTTGGCCGCCGATCCCCTGCCCTGGCACAGAATGTCGTTACGTCGGCAAAACTGGGTGATGTCGTGTACTACCAGGAAATAGCCCGGGAAGCTCAGTTGTGCAATGACTTTCAGCTCATGCTCGATCTGGGCGTAAGCTTTCCTGGCCCGCGGCGACCGCTCGGTCGAACCGTAGCGCTCGCGGGCACCCGACATGACCAACGACCGCAACCAACTGTCCTCGGTGTGCCCGTCGGGAACATCGAACGGCGGCAGCCGCGGCGCGATGAGCGCCAGCCCGAACGCGCACTGCTCGCAGAGTTCGGCGGCGGCGGTCACCACGTCGGGCCGCTGCGCGAACAGCCGGGCCATTTCCGCGCCGGAGCGCAGATGCGACCCGCCCAGCGGCGCCAGCCACCCGGCCGCGGAGTCCAGGGACTGGCGGGCCCGGATGGCGCCCATCGCCATGGCCAGCCGGCTGCGCGCCGGATGGGCGAAATGCGCCCCGGTCGTGGCAACGACGCCAACACCAAAGCGGGGCGCCAGCCCGGCCAGCATCGCGTTGTTCTCGTCGTCGAGCGGGTGACCGTGGTGGGTTAGCTCGACGCTGACCCGGCCGGCCGTGAACCGGTCCACCAGATCGGCCAGCGCCCGCTCCGCCGCATCCGGCCCACCTTGACGAAGGGCTTGGCGCACATGACCTTTCCGGCATCCGGTCAGGATGTGCCAGTGCCCGCCCGCGGCCTCGGTCAGCGAGTCGAAGTCGTAGCGTGGCTTGCCCTTCTCACCGCCGGCCAGATGCGCCGCGGCCAGTTGCCGTGACAGCCGTCGATAGCCTTCCGGACCTCGGGCCAGCACCAGTAGATGCGGTCCGGGCGGATCCGGCTGCTCGGCGCGGGCCTCCGGCCCCAGCGACAGCTCGGCACCGAACACGGTGCGCACGCCGAGCCCGCTGGCCGCTTCGGCGAACCGCACCGCCCCGTACAGGCCGTTGTGATCGGTCAGCGCCAGGGCGCGCAGATCCAGGCGGGCAGCTTCCTCGACCAACTCTTCCGGCGTGCTGGCGCCATCGAGAAAGCTGTACGCCGAATGCGCATGCAACTCGGCGTATGCGATGGACGAGTCGACCCGGTTGGCGTCCGGCTTGGGCGCATACGTCTCGCGCTTGCGCGACAACGGACCGTCCCACCCGGCCTCGGCCGTGGGGCCGGCCGCATCCGGCACGCCGGCATGACGCGGCTTGCCATCCAGCACCCGCTCCATTTCCGCCCAACTCGGCGGGCCATTGCCCCAGCCCACACCCACAGCTTATCGAAAATATGTTCGAATGCCGAGGGGGGTCGGAGCGAGCGATCGCTCAGCATAAAAGTGAGACATATCACCGCTGTTAAACACATCTTTAACTGAAAAACACGTTCTTAACCTGGCAGGCCTATCGCGCCCAACGCATCGGGACAGATACTGGTACTGATTCACAAACTGACGGGTGGGGACTTGTGATAGCACAATTGACGACACTGGACGCTGGCCTGCGCAGGGCCCAAGAACCGGACTGGGACGCAAGCCTGGCAATCGGCGCAGTCGCCGTGATCAACGGCGCCGTTCCCGACTTCGAACTTCTCAAAACGACTCTGGCACAGCGGCTTAGGTGAATCCCCCGGCACGCGCAGGTGCTGCGGACGCAGTGGATCGACCAACCCGAATTCGATTTTGACGCGCACATCCAACGGGCGGCGCTGCCCGAGCCGGGCGACGAAGCGGAACTGTTTCGGGCCATCGCACACGCCCTGGAACGCCCCCTCGACTTGGACCGTCCGCTCTGGGAATGCTGGGTAATCGAGGGCCTCGAGCACAATCGGTGGGCGATCCTGCTCAAGCTCCACCACAGCATGGCTGACGGTATTTCGGCGGTCCAGATCCTGACCAGACTCTGCGACGACGCCGACCACACCGGCGCAAATCATGTTGCCGTTAAACCGGTTCCGGATTCAGATGCGGGCGCGCGCAGCTGGCCGGACTCCCTGGCCACAAACATCGTCAAGGCGGCCGCGCGTGCCGTCAGCTGGCCCACGATGTGGTTGTCGTCGGTCGATTCGCCGATCACCATGCGCCACTACACCGCGGTTCGCTTTGCGCTCGCCGACGTGGACCGGGTGTGCCGCAAGTTCGGGGTAACCGCCAACGATGTTGCGCTGGCAGCCATCAGCGAGGGCTTTCGAACGATGCTGCTGCACCGCGGTGAACAGCCCCGCGCCGACTCACTGCGCACGCTGGAGAAACCCGCCAACCAGATCTCGGCCCTGCTGCCTTACCTGCCGGTCGACCAGAACGACCCGATCACCCGACTGCGCACCGTGCACAGCCAGCTGAACCCGGCCCCGGCCGCGGTCCGCACAAAATCCGCCAGTCTTGCCGATTACACGCCTCTTGCATTGTGCACCAAAGCTATTCAGACCTTGGTACGTCTCCCCCAGCGAAGTGTCGTGACGCTGGCAACCGATGCACCAGCGCCGCGCCACCGGCTCCAGCTGATGGGACAACCGATGGAGCAGGTGCTGCCGATCCCGCCGACTGCTCTGCAGCTGAGCACCGGAGTTGCCGTGCTCTGCTACGACGACGAGCTGGTATTCGGTATCACCGCCGACTACCAGGCCGCGACCAACCTGCGACAGCTTGCCGCCGGTATCGAACGGGGGATGGCGCAGCTGGTGGCACTCAGCCAGGACTCCGTTCTGCTGTTCGGCAAAGATCGCCGCAAGCGCAGGCACCGTAGCCGGCCCGGCGGGGTGGCGGGGCGGACGTTGGTGTCGCCGGCCCGGGTGCGACGCTGACCCGAACCGACCCGTAAAAGACGGCATTGCCCACCATGAGAAGGTGGGATCATGTCGGTCACCATCGACCCGCGCCGCCATGATGCCGTCTTGTTCGACACCGCATTGAACTCGACACAAGCACTGGTCCGGCAACTTCAGCAAGCCCGCGTCGGCACCGCCACCTTTGCCTCCGGCGGTGGCGGGCACGACGCCGCGATCCAGGCCCTGATCGAATCGGCCGACCGCGTCGGCGCGCGGCCCGGCCGCTGCGTGGTCATCACCGCAGACGCGGCGAGCGTAGCCGCCGCCCGCGACAGCGGATTCGCGCTGGTGATCGGGGTGGACCAGGCCGGGCACCGCGACGCCCTACCTGACCACGGCGCCGACACCGTCCTCGCCGATCTGGACGAGGTGCGGGTGCGCGCCGGCGACCGGCACATGTCCGAGCTTCCCGACGCATTGCAGGCACTCGGACGACCCGACGGCCTGACCGTGCCGCGGCCCGCGGTCTTCTTCGATTTCGATGGCACGTTGTCCGAGATCGTCGACGATCCGGATGCGGCCACGCCGACGGCCGGCGCCGTGGCGGCACTGCAACAGTTGGCCGCGCAGTGTCCGGTAGCGATACTCAGCGGCCGCGACCTCGCCGACGTATCCCAACGCGTGGGACTGCCCGGAATCTGGTATGCGGGCAGTCATGGGTTCGAGCTGACCGCGCCGGACGGAACGCATCACCAGAACGAGGCCGCCGCGGCGGCGATACCGGTGCTCGAACAGGCGGCCGCCCAGCTTCGCGACCGGCTCGGGTCCATCCCCGGGGTGATGGTGGAGCACAAGCGGTTCGGCGTGGCCACCCACTACCGCAATGCCGCCCGCAACCGGGTGGGCGAGATCGCTGCGGTGGTGCGTGCCGCGGGCCAGCGCGACGGGCTGCGGGTGACGACCGGCCGCGAGGTGATCGAACTGCACCCGGACATCGACTGGGACAAGGGCAAGACGCTGCGCTGGGTAATCGATCACCTGCCTGATCAGCGGGCCGCTCCCCTGGTGCCGATCTATCTCGGTGACGACATCACCGACGAGGACGCGTTCGACGCGGTAGGCCCCAATGGCGTTGCGATCATGGTGCGGCACAACGAAGATGGCGATCGCGCCACCGCCGCACTGTTCGCGCTCGAGAGTCCGGCTCGGGTTGCCGAGTTCACCGGACGGTTGGCGAGCCAGCTGTCGACGCTTGGGTGAAACGGCTGACGACTCAGCCCTGCACGTATTCCACCGCACCGTCATCGAGCACCACCCGGGCGTCGGACCCATCGGTGCCGGCCACCACGGTGCGATACACCGCCTTGCCCGGCTCGGTGCGCCAGATCAGCGTGGTCAGCGTTTCGCCGGGAAACACCGGCTTGGTGAACCGCGCGTCGATCGAGGTGATGTTGGCGGCCACCCCGCCGCCCAGCTCGGCCACCAGCGCCCGCCCCGCCACGCCGTAGGTGCACAGCCCGTGCAGAATCGGCTTGGGGAACCCAGCCAATTCCTTGGCGAACCAGGGGTCACTGTGCAGCGGATTGCGATCGCCGGAGAGCCGGTAGATCAGTGCCTGGTCTTCCCGGGTCGGCAGGACAACCCGGGCATCAGGCTCGCGATCGGGAATTTCCGGTGCGGCCGGACGCTCACCCGGCACTCCCCCGAACCCGCCCGCCTGGCGAATGACCAGCGTGGTGAACGTCTCGGCGATCAGGGTTCCGGTTTCTGGATCGGTGCCACGGCCGCGCAGCATGATGACCGCGTTCTTGCCCTCGCCCTTGTCCTGGATGTCGGCAACCTCGGAGACCACCGACAGCTTTCCCGCGGCGGGCAGGGGCGCATGCAGGCGGATGCCCTGGGAGCCGTGCAAGAGCATGGCGTGGTTGAACGTGCCGATCTTGCCCGCCGCCCCGAATGCCGGGCAACAGATCACCGCGTAGGTTGGCAGCACCTGCTGCGCGATGTCGTGGCTGTTCTCAGTGGTGAACGACAAGTCGTCGATACCCGCGCCGACGCCCAGTGCGTAGAGCAGCGTCTCCCGGTCTTTCCACTCGCACGACATCGGCTCGGTCGTCGCGCCAACGGCACCCGGATCGATCGCCATGCGGGTCTCCTCTCGATTGGGAAATTCGAGCCTTTTCTGCAGTCAACCATCGCAAACCCTTCCCACCGGTGCGGTCGGTAGGGCAGGCTATCGCCATGGCCAAGCGCAGCATGATCTGGAACACCTCCAAAGTCCTAGCTCTACTCGCCACGGCAATGCTGCTCGGCGCCTGCGGCGGCGGAAGCCCCCAGGCCCGCAGCATCACGCTGACCTTCATTCGCAATGCACAATCGCAGGCCGACGCCGAGGGGATCATCGCTACCGAGTTGCCTGGAACCGGACTGAGCTCCGACGGTAAAGATCAAGCGCAGCAGCTGACCCATCAGTTTGGGCGCAGCGAATTCGACAGCATCTACACATCGCCGATGGAGGCCGCCCAGCAGACCGCCGCTCCCCTGGCCAGGGAGTTGAGCAAGCAAGCCGAGATCGTTCCGGGCCTGCAGTCCATCGATGCCGGCTGGTACAACGGCAAACCCGATTCGATGGCCGACCGCACCTACATGGTGGCGCCGGTCAGCTGGATCGACGGCAACGTCGAAGCCAGCATCCCCGGGTCAACCTCGGGCAGCGATTTCAACAGCCGATTCACCGGCGCCATCCGCAAGATCTACGACGGCGGCCACAACAAGCCGGTCGTGTTCTCCCAAGGCACGGCGATCATGGTGTGGACGCTGATGAACGTGAAAAACCCCAAGACCAACCTGCTCAACACCCATCCCCTACCGAACATCGGCCGCGTGGTGATCAGCGGCAATCCGGCAACCGGCTGGAAGCTGGTGGACTGGGACGGCATCCGTAACTTCGGCTGACCGGTTGACGGGTGCGGCCGCGGCCGCCACCATGGCTGCATGCGGTATGTCGTTACCGGCGGTACCGGGTTTATTGGGCGCCGCGTCGTGTCCCGTCTGCTACAGAGCGACGCCGACGCACGGGTGTGGGTCCTGGTACGGCGCCAATCGCTGAGTCGTTTCGAACGCCTCGCCACCGACTGGGGCGATCGGGTCAAACCCTTGGTCGGCGAGTTACCTGAGCTGCCGGTGACCGAGCAGATCAGCGCCGAACTGGGGCAGATCGACCATGTCGTGCACTGCGCGGCGGTCTATGACATCACCGCCGGGGAGGACCAACAGCGGGCCGCCAACGTCGATGGAACCCGCGCCGTGATCGAGCTGACCCGGCGACTGGACGCGACATTGCACCACGTGTCGTCGATCGCCGTGGCCGGCGACTTCGCCGGCGAGTACACCGAGGCCGACTTCGACGTCGGCCAGCAGCTGCCCAGTCCGTACCACCGGACCAAGTTCGAGGCCGAATTGCTGGTGCGCTCCAGCACCGGGCTGCGGTACCGCATCTACCGCCCGGCGGTCGTGGTCGGCGACTCACGCACCGGCGAGATGGACAAGATCGACGGCCCGTACTACTTCTTCGGCGTACTGGCCCGGCTGGCCGCGCTGCCGTCACTGACCCCGATCCTGTTGCCCGACACCGGACGCACCAACATCGTCCCGGTCGACTACGTGGTGGATGCGCTCGTCGCCCTGATCCACGAGGACAACATGGCATTCCCGAACGGGCGGACCTTCCATCTGACCGCACCACAATCGGTGGGATTGCGCGGCATCTACCAAGCAGTGACCAAGGAGGCCGGACTGCCCCCGGCGCGGGGGGTACTCCCCGGCTCGGTGGTCACCCCGGTGCTCAAGGCACGGGGCCGCGCGAAGGTGCTGCGCAACATGGCGGCCACCCAGCTGGGGATTCCCTCCGAAATCTTCGACGTCTTGGACCTCAAGCCCACCTTCATCAGCGACGAAACGCAGAAAGCGTTGCGCGGCAGCGGTGTGCGACTGCCCGACTTCGCCGGCTACGCCCCCAAGTTGTGGCGCTATTGGGCCCAACACCTTGACCCCGACCGTGCCCTCCGCGACGATCCGAGGGGCCCGCTGGTGGGCCGGCACGTCATCATCACCGGGGCATCCAGCGGCATCGGGCGAGCTTCGGCGCTCGCGGTCGCGCAACGGGGCGGATGCGTATTCGCGTTGGCCCGCAACGCCGACGCGCTCGACCAACTGGTCGCCGAGATCCGCGCGGGCGGCGGCCAGGCCTACGCTTTCACCTGCGACATCACCGACTCCACCTCCGTCGAACACACCGTCAAAGACATCCTGGGCCGCTTCGGACATGTCGACTACCTGGTCAACAACGCCGGCCGGTCGATTCGCCGCTCGGCGGTCAACTCCACCGACCGCTTGCACGACTACGAACGGGTGATGGCCGTCAACTATTTCGGCGCGGTCCGGATGGTGCTGGCGCTGTTGCCACACTGGCGCGAACGACGTTTCGGGCATGTCGTCAACGTTTCCAGCGCCGGGGTGCAGGCTCGCAACCCCAAGTACAGCTCGTATCTGCCCAGCAAGGCGGCGCTGGACGCGTTCGCCGACGTGGTCGCCTCCGAGACGCTGTCCGACCACGTCACCTTCACCAACATCCACATGCCTCTGGTAGCCACCCCGATGATCGTGCCGTCGCGACGGCTCAACCCGACGCCCGCGATCAGTGCCGAGCACGCGGCCGCCATGGTGGTGCGCGGACTCGTCGAGAAGCCGGCGCGAATCGATACCCCGCTGGGCACGCTCGCCGAAGTCGGCAACTACGTCGCACCGAAACTGTCCCGGCGGATTCTGCATCAGCTCTATCTGGGCTACCCGGATTCTGCTGCAGCACAAGGAATCTCGCCGCTCAATGACGCTCAGGAGCACCGGCCGGTGCGCCGCCCCAAGCGGCCGGCCCTAGCCGTGACGGGCATGCGGATCCCCAAACCCGTCAAACGGCTCGTTCGGTTGGCACCCGGCGTGCACTGGTAAGCGGACTCCCGATTCCGGCCCGGCCGCGGCGTATCGTTGCCGCGGTGAACCCCGTGTTCGTCGACGCCGACACCGGCATCGACGACGCGCTGGCGTTGATATATCTGTTGGCCAGCACCGACGCCGATCTGGTGGGCATCGCATCGACGGGTGGAAACACCTCGGTCGATCAAGTGTGCACGAACAACCTCGGTGTGCTCGAACTGTGCCGGGCCGGTGACATACCGGTGGCAAGAGGCGCCGACCAACCACTAACCGGGCAGTGGCCGCATCGGGCAAACACGCACGGCCCCAAAGGTTTAGGGTATGCCGAGCTACCCCCGACCAACCGGGAGCTGGCCACCTATGACGCCGCGGCGGCTTGGGTGCGAATGGCACACGCCTATCGCGGAAAACTGACCGGACTGGTCACCGGACCGCTGACCAACCTGGCGCGAGCGCTGCGCGCCGAACCCGCATTGCCGGCGATGCTGAGCCGGCTGGTGATCATGGGCGGGATGTTCGACGCGGACGGCAACGATGTCGGGGCCGACTGGAACATCAGGGTGGACCCGGAGGCCGCCAGCGAGGTGTTCGCGGCCTGGACAGGGCAACAACGACTTCCAATCGTGTGCAGCTTGAACCTGACCCGCAAGGTTGCGATGACACCGGACATCCTCGCCAGGCTGACCTGCGCCGCCGGCCCGTCCGCGTTGACCCGGGTGATCCAGGACGCGATGCGGTTCTACTTCGAGTCCCACCGGGACCGCGGATTTGGATATCTGGCGTATCTGCACGATCCGCTGGCGGCCGCGATTGCACTCGACCCGCAGCTGGTGACGACCCAGGTGGCGACGGTGGACGTGGTGTTGGCGGATATTCCGACGCGCGGCATGACGGTTGCCGACCGGTCGGGGAAGCACCCTCCCAACGCGCGGATCGGGGTCAGCGTCGACCCGGCCGTGTTCTTCGAGAGGTTCATCCAACGAGTCGCAGCGTTCGCGCGCCGAGCGTGAACTGGCTGCGAAACTACGGCCGGATTTTCACACCGGCGTCACGCTGGACGCGGCTAAGACTGGTCTGCGGTGTCACTCGTAACTCCCTTCGAGGTACCACCGCCGCTGCCGATAGCACAGCAGTAGCGCGCGCTCGTCCCCCAGCAGCACCTGGGCGCGGGCGGTGCGGCCTTTACCGAGATCGGGGTCCCACCACCGTTCGTCGACTGGCCAAGGTCCGGCCCACCAGTGCAGCCGGTCATCACGGCCGCCGACGACCAGTCTCGCGGGGGCAGTGGAGAACATCCCCCGGCTGGTTACCCGTACCGGATTTCCTTGGACATCAAGCAATTCCACCGGGTCGTCGAGCAATACCGCCGGCGAGGGCGCGGGTAACTGCCCTGGCCAGGGCTGCCCCGGATCGGCCTGCGGCACCGGCTCATCGCCCAGCGCGGTCAACGTGATGCGCTCGGTCGGCCCGCGACCGCCGGACAGCACCGGCACCTGAACCGCCTCCGGACCGAGCAGGCCTTGCACCCGTACCAGCGCGCGACGGGCCCGAAGCCTGTCCTCTTCGCCCAAACCACCCCACAACGGCAACTGCAGCGCTTCAGCGGACACCACTTCGAGCGCCTGCAGACGCAACTGCGTCACTGGCGCGGTGGGCCGGTTCCTGGCGTTGCGACTGCTCAGCCATCCGTCCAGCTGCCAGCGCACCCGGTCCGCGGTGGCCTCCTCGGTCAACGGCTCGGCACACCGCCACACCCGGGTGCGCTCTTCACCGCTGTCGGTGACGGCGTGAATGGCCAGCCGGGTGCACCCCACTCCGGCGGCCAGCAACGCCTGGTGCAGCTCACTGGCCAGCGCCCGGCCGGCGAATGCCGCGGCGTCGACCCGATCGATCGGCGGATCGCAGCGCAGCACCGCCCCGAGTTCCGGCGGTGGTTCGCACCCGGAGGGAAGGCGTTCGGGCTCGCCGCGGGCGAACCGGTGTGCGGCCACCGCGTCAGCGCCGAACCGGGAAGCGACGTCGGTGCGGGAGAGCGCGGCAAATTGTCCGACGGTACGAATCCCCATCCGCCACAACAAATCCGTCAGTTCGTCACGCCCGGGTCCGGACAGGCTCGGCTCGGCGGCGAGCTGACGGACCGAAAGGGCCGACAGAAACCGTGCATCGTGTCCCGGTTCCACCACACGCCCGGCCCGCGCGGCGAAGACCGCGGTGGACAACCGATCGGCAATCCCGACCTGGCACTCGGCGCCGGCGGCGGCCACCGCGTCGATCAACCGCTCGGCCGCCTGCTGCTCAGAACCGAAGAATCGCGCCGCTCCTCGCACCGGCAGCACCAGGAGCCCGGGACGCAGCACCTCGGCGCGGGGCACCAGATCGTCTACCGCCGCGACCACCCCTTCGAAGAAGCGAGCATCACGGTCGGCGTCGGCGGTCGCGATGTGCAGTTGCGGGCAACGGGCCGCCGCCTCCCGGCGCCGCAGCCCGCGCCGCACTCCAACCGCACGTGCTGTCGACGAGCAGGCAATCACCCGGTTTGCCAAAGTAACCGCGACCGGCGCCGTCACGGGCTGATCCGCGGCGGCCGCGGCCGCGACGGCGGGCCAGTCCATGCACCAGATCGCCAACACTCGGGAAGGGGGCCCTGAATTCACCCGAACTCACCCCGTTCGCACCCGACCGATCGATCGTCCCGCACATATCCCGCTGACCTGTAACCGCACGGCGCTGATGCGCCCGAATCCCGGTGTCGGCGCGCCCCGGTTACCCACCGTGATCTCATAGCCGCAAACCCGGGCCTCCAACCGCGTCGGTGCCCCCTCCCAGTCACCGTCGGTGACTAGCAGGGTGCAACCTCTATGACGGGCCCGGGCCACCACCGCCCGCGCCCGTGTCCGTGACACCCGCTGGCCATCAAGGCCGAGCACCACCAGGTCCATGCCATCGACGAGCACCGCCGCCACCTCCACCGGATCCGTTCCGGGATCCGGGATGACCGCGAGCCGGCTCAGATCGGCCCCCATCTCCACGGCGGCGAGCAGTCCGATATCCGGCTGGCCGACAATGGCGGCGTTGCCACCGGCCGCCGTCACCGCGGCCACCATGTTCAGCAGCAGTGACCGGGCCCCGGACAGCACCGCTACCGTGCCCCGGGGCAGGGCCACCCCAGCCACCCCAGCCGGAATCGCCAGCGGGTCAGCGGAAGGCTCGACGGCTTTCCCAGCCGGCTTCCCGGACAACACGGCGATCTGCCGACGCAGCGATTCCAGCTGTTCAGCGCGGTTTTCGTGCCGCCAATCGGAGGCCAAAGCCGTGGTCATGACAGGCCTCCTACCGATTTTCCAACCGAGCATTTTCGAAAGTATGTTCGATAGAGTCGAGTAAACACCGGGCCACGAACCCCGTCAAGACAGCCCTCAAACGCCCATGAGACGCTGCATTGTGCGGTCCCGAAGAACCCTCTCAGCGCTGGCGGCGTTCTTGGTGGCGTGCGGCGGCTCGTCTTCCTGGGTGGCGCCGGCCCCCGCCAGAGGCGAGGAACCAGCATGCCGGCCGGCGGAGATATTCGCCACCAACAACACCGCCGTCAGCACCGATCCCGACTCCAGCCAATCGCACGACCAGTTGCAGCTGTTCGAGATGCAAGCTGCCGCCACGATCGCGCAAAACGGTGCGGCGATGACGGGATCGAGACTGGTCAATGGGGTGCTGTGGTCAGACGAGCTGCACCAGAACACCTACGAGCGCTCGCGCGAATTCCACGTGTGCGTTGTCGATGCACCCACGTTGCACAACGTCGCCGAGGCACTGCGCAACCAATTCGACCAGGGATCTGTGCTGACCTTCGAATACCTACCGCAAGGTGCGCCCGCGGCGAATGCCTTCACCATTGACGTGCCGGACATCGATGCCCCGCGCTTGGGCCAGGCGCTGATGGCAGATGCGGTTGCCCGGGACCGACTGCTGGGCGGATCGATCAGCACTGACGACCACACCCTGATCCTGGTCGCCGGCAACGATGATGTGGATATCGCACGTCGGCTCGTCAACGAGGCCGGGGGCTGCTGGCGCACCGCGACCATCACCTACGGCAGGCGCGAACTCGTCGAGACTTAAACCACCGCGACTCGCGCCGGCGCGTCTTCGCAACCGGTTAAGTGTCGCGGCTCTCTTATTCCCACTCTTATTCCCACTCTTATTCCCACTCTTATTCCCACTCGATGGTGCCCGGCGGCTTGCTGGTGACATCCAGCACCACGCGGTTGACCTCGGGCACCTCGTTGGTGATGCGGGTCGAGATGCGCTCGAGCACCTCGAAGGGCACCCGGGTCCAGTCAGCGGTCATGGCGTCCTCGCTGGACACCGGCCGCAGCACGATCGGATGCCCGTAGGTGCGGTTGTCGCCCTGCACTCCGACCGAGCGGACATCGGCCAGCAGCACCACCGGACACTGCCAGATCTGGTTGTCCAGGCCCGCCGCGGTCAACTCCTCGCGCGCGATCGAGTCGGCGCGACGCAGCGTGTCCAGCCGCTGCCCGGTGACCTCCCCGACGATCCGGATGCCCAAGCCCGGCCCCGGAAAAGGTTGGCGCGCAACGATCTCCTCCGGCAGACCCAACTCCCGCCCGACCGCGCGCACCTCGTCCTTGAACAGCAGCCGCAACGGCTCGACCAGGGTGAACTTCAGATCGTCGGGCAGACCGCCGACATTGTGGTGGCTCTTGATGTTGGCGGTGCCGCTGCCTCCGCCGGATTCCACCACGTCCGGATACAGCGTGCCCTGCACCAGAAACTCGATGTCGCGGCCATCCAGCACATCGCGCACCGCGCCCTCGAACGCCCGGATGAACTGGCGACCGATGATCTTGCGCTTGCCCTCGGGGTCGGTCACACCCGACAGGGCCGCCAGGAAGGTGTCGGCCACGTCGACGGTGACCAGATTGGCCTTGGTCGCGGCCACGAAGTCGCGCTCCACCTGCGCACGCTCGCCGGCACGCAACAACCCGTGATCGACGAAGACACAGGTCAACCGGTCACCGATGGCGCGTTGCACCAGCGCCGCGGCCACCGCGGAATCCACCCCACCGGACAGTCCGCAGATGGCGTGGCCATCGCCGATCTGCGTGCGTACCTGCTCGATCAGCGCATTGGCGATATTGGCGGGGGTCCACCGGGCGCCGATCCCGGCGAAGTCATGCAGAAACCGGCCGAGGATCTGTTGCCCGTGCGGGGTGTGCATCACCTCCGGGTGATATTGCACCCCGGCCAGGCGTCGCTCCCGGTTCTCGAAGGCGGCCACCGCGGCACCGGCGCTGCTGGCCACGACCTCGAATCCGTCCGGGGCCGCGGTGACCGCGTCACCGTGGCTCATCCAGACCGGCTGGATGTCGGGCAAGTCTGAATGCAAGTCGCCGCCAAGGACTTTCAGCTCCGTCCGGCCGTACTCGCTGGTCCCGGTATGAGCGACCGTTCCGCCGAGCGCCTGTGCCATCACCTGGAAGCCATAGCAGATACCGAACACTGGCAGACCCAGGTCGAACAGCGCCGGATCAAGCTGCGGAGCGCCCGGCGCATACACGCTGGCCGGCCCCCCGGAAAGCACCAGCGCCAGCGGGTCACGGGCCTTGATCTCCTCGATCGAGGTGGTGTGCGGGATCACCTCCGAGAACACCCGCGCTTCCCGGACCCGGCGGGCGATCAATTGCGCATACTGCGCACCGAAATCCACCACCAACACCGGCCGGCCCACCGGTCCAGCCACATCGAGGTCAACGGGTTCTGCCACGGGCAATCAGTCTAGAGGCTGAGCACCAGCGGGTTCGCCGACCGGTGCTGCCTCACCCGCCGGCACCGATTCCCGACACTAGGACCGGCCGTCGGCGCCCCTGGCTCGCGGCGAATTCCCCGACAACGAAAACGCGGTGCACAGCGCGTCGATGGCGCCGGGGTCGCCATCGAAGTCGATCCGCCCCAGGGCCGCTTTTCGGGTGGCTTCGTCAGCCCCCAAACGGGCCGTGACAAGGTCTAGCGCAGCGGCGCTGATCGTCACCGTCGGGGCCCCGCGGGCGGGCCCGAGGCGACCGCGCTCCACCGCGAACTCGAAACGGCGCCCGTCGATCTCGGCACGGTAGGTCGCAGCCAATCCCGGGGCGCGGGCCGGGTCGAAGCCCAGCAGGATTCCGGCGAGGAAGCCGTTCAACGGCGAAACCACGCTCGAGTCGTCGATCGGATCAATGAGGTCCAGGCCGAACCACGCGAGGGTCTGCAAGACCGGCAACACCCGCCGCCAGCCGCCGTCGCTGAGGGTGTAGACGGTCCGCCCGATCGGCGGGGGCAATTCGGTTCGGTCGACGAGCCCGCGCTCTTGGAGCTCGGCGAGTCGCTGCGCCAGCAAGTTGGTGGCAATGCCGGCCAACTCGGCGCGCAGGTCGCCGTAGCGGCGGGGCCCGCCGACCAACTCGCGCAGGATCAGCAAGGTCCACCGCTCCCCGAGGATGTCGAGCCCGCGGGCGATGGGGCAGTTCTGGTTGTAGTTGCGGGCAGACACTGCGTCACCCTACCACCGTAGACACTTTATTCCAATCGCGGATTGATTTATCTGTCTATCAGCTTTAGCGTCTTGTCCATGCGTATTCAGCCCGTCTTCCGGGATCACCCGATCCTCGCGCTTGCCGTTATCTGCCTATCCGTCTTCGTGATCAGCGTGGACGCCACCATCGTCAACGTCGCCCTGCCCACGCTGTCGCGCGAACTGGGGGCAGATACCGCACAACTGCAGTGGATCGTCGACGCGTACACCCTGGTCATGTCGGGACTGCTGCTGTCGGCCGGCAGCCTTAGCGACCGCTACGGCAGGCGAGGCTGGCTCAGCGCCGGCCTCATCTTGTTCGCGCTCACTTCCGCCCTTGCCGCACAGGTGAATTCGGCGGATACGTTGGTTGCGGCGCGCGCCGCCATGGGCGTCGGAGCCGCGGTCATCTTTCCGGCCACGCTGGGATTGATCACCAACATCTTCACCGACCCGGTTCCGCGCGCCAAGGCGATCGGGCTGTGGACGGCCATGGTGGGCGTCGGGGTCGCGTCGGACCGATCACCGGCGGCTGGCTGCTCGAACACTTCTCCTGGGGCTCGATCTTTTTGGTGAACGTTCCGATTGCGGTCGCAGCCATGGCCGGCGCCATCCTGTTCGTACCGACCTCCCGCGACCCGGCGGCACCCCGCGTCGACGTTCCCGGCCTGATGCTGTCCGCGGTCGGCATCACGGCGCTGGTCTACACCATCATCGAAGCGCCCAACTGGGGATGGACCAGCACCCGCGCCAGCGGCGGCTTCATCGCGGCGGCAATCGTTCTGGTGGGATTCGCGCTGTGGGAGCGGCGCAGCAGCCATCCGATGTTGGACGTATCGGTGTTCGCCAACCGCCGGTTCTCCGGTGGCAGCCTGGCGGTGACCGCGGGCTTTTTGACGCTGTTCGGGTTCATCTTCGTCATCACCCAGTACTTCCAATTCATCAAGGACTACACGGCATTGCAGACCGGGGTGCGGTTGCTACCGGTCGCCCTCTCGATTGCACTGGCCGCCATCCTGGGACCCCGCCTGGTGGAACGGGTGGGCACCACCGCCGTGGTCGCCGCCGGCTTGGCGGTGTTCGCCGCCGCGCTGGCGTGGGCGTCCACGGCCGATGCGACAACCCCGTATACCCAGATCGCACTGCAGATGCTGCTGCTGGGCGGTGGCCTGGGCCTCACCACCGCGCCGGCCACCGAGGCGATCATGGGATCGTTGCCGGCCGACAGGGCCGGAGTCGGCTCGGCGGTCAACGACACCACCCGCGAACTCGGCGGCACCCTCGGCGTCGCCATCGCGGGCAGCGTCTTCGCATCCGCCTACTCCGGCCAGCTCGGCTCGGCGTCGGCCTTGGCCACCCTCCCGTCCGACGTGCGTTCGGCCATGAAAGGTTCGATGGCGGTGGCGCACAAGGTGATCGACCAGTTGCCGGCCGGACCGGCCGCCGGGGTACGCGACGCCGTCAATCATGCGTTCCTGGACGGCCTGCAGGTCGCAACCCTGGTTTGCGCCGGCATCGCACTGGCAGCGGCGATCGTTGTCGGCTGGCTACTGCCGGCCCGGGCCGGGCAACCGACACCAGCACAGACCGAGCCGGCACTCGCGCAGGTCTAACCGGCCGGGCCGGCCCGCAGGCACAACCACGCCGCGTCGGCAAGGATCGCCGCGTCAGCGGCATTCGGGGGGGCGGCGAGGTTGCCGAGCAACCAGGCCCGCACCAACTCCTGGGCCGGTCCCAGCCAGAGCGCCTGGCTGTGCGCCGGGCTCAGGGGGCGTAGCGCCCCGTAGTGAGCGTGCGGGCGCCACCACGTCTGCACGGCGGTCGCGAAGCGCTCGTTGTGCGACCTCAGCTCGTCGGCGGCCGCGCGGTGCACGGCGGGCTCGGTCATCGTGATGAGAAATCGCGCCATCTCCGGGTGCTCGGTGCACCAGCTCAGGTGCATGCCGACAATCCCGCGCACCGCCGACTCCGCATCCGGGTAGCGCGCCAGATCCTTGAGCAACGCCTGCTGGTAACGCGTTACGCAGTCGACGTAGACGGCCGCCGCCAGCACTTCCTTGCTCGGGAAATGGTGGAAAAAACTGCCATTGCTGACACCGGCATCGCGCTGGATCTGCCGCAGTGCGGTGGCGTCGATGCCTTGGCTGAGAAACCGATTCAGCGCGGCCTCGATGATCGCCGCGCGCCGATCACCGCCGGCACGGGCGGTTGTCCGGGTGGCGGCCATGCTCCTAGAGTAACACTCTAGAAAACTAGAGAATTACTCTAGGATTGCCCATGCACCGAGAACAGGCCATCGAGCTGGCCGAGCGGCTCCTGCAAGCCTGGAACACCCAGGAAGTGGACCGCGTCGTCGGCTGCTACACCGCCGACGTTCGCTATCGCGACCCGAACACCCGCGGCTTCGTGGAGGGGACTGAGGCCCTGCGCCACTACTTGACGAAGCTTTTCGACCGCTGGCGGATGCACTGGACCTTGCGAGAGGCCTATCCCCTGCGCCACGAGGACGGCGCCGCGGTGCTCTGGCGGGCCAGCTTTCGGTTCATCGGTCGTGATACCGAGGTCGAGATCGACGGCATGGATCTGGCTTTGACGCACGGCGATCGACTGAGCCGCAATGACGTCTACTTCGATCGCACGCCATTGCAGCGCCTGGCCACCCTCGCCGCCTGACCCCACCAGACAACGCATTTCCGGGCTTTTCCGGATCGTTGCACCAGTGACCTGCGCGAGCGCCCGAAGCCGACGCGACGCACCTGCACGTAGCGGCCGCGTTTGGTACACCGGTGGGCAGTAACCCTGCGCGGTACCCGAGCGGGCATGGTGAACTGGTAGCGCCCGAACAACCCGGAAGCGAGGTCCCCCGTGCTGGGTCTCCCAGAGAAGGTCCGTGCCTGTCTGTTTGACCTGGACGGTGTGCTCACCGACACCGCCAGCGTCCATACCAAGGCCTGGAAAGCCATGTTCGACGCATACCTCTCCGAGCGTGCCGAGCGCACGGGCGGGCAGTTCGTCCCCTTCGACCCAGCCGCCGACTACCGGCAGTATGTGGACGGCAAGAAGCGAGAAGACGGGGTGCGCTCCTTTCTGAGCAGCCGGGGTATCCAGCTTCCCGACGGCAGTCCCGATGATCCCGGCGACCTCGAAACGGTGTACGGCCTGGGCAACCGCAAAAATGACATGTTCCAAAAGGTGCTGAAGAAGGACGGCGTGGACGTGTTCGAGGGTTCCCGGCGCTATCTCGAGGCAGTCTCGGCCGCGGGCCTGAGCATCGCCGTGGTGTCGTCGAGCGCCAATACCCGCGACGTGCTCGAGATCACCGGCCTGGGCCGGTTCATCCAACAGCGGGTGGACGGCGTGAGGCTGCGCGAGGAACACATCGCGGGCAAGCCGGCTCCCGACTCCTACCTGCGGGGAGCGCAGCTGCTCGACACCGCCCCAGATGCGGCGGCGGTGTTTGAGGACGCAATTTCGGGCGTGCAGGCCGGTCGAGCCGGTAACTTCGGCTACGTGGTGGGTGTTGACCGAGTGAGCCAGGCCGAAGATTTGCGGCGCAACGGCGCCGACGTCGTAATAACCGATCTCGCCGAACTGCTGCAATCATGATCAGCGAAGAAGCCTTTCCCGTCGAACCATGGCAGATTCGCGAGACGCGGCTGGACTTGAATCTGCTGGCCCAGTCCGAGTCGATCTTCGCCCTGTCCAACGGGCATATCGGCTTGCGCGGCAACCTCGACGAGGGTGAGCCCTACGGCCTGCCGGGCACCTATCTGAACTCGTTTTTCGAGATCCGCCCGCTGCCCTATGCCGAAGCCGGGTACGGCTACCCGGAGGCCGGCCAGACCGTCGTCGACGTCACCAACGGCAAGATCCTGCGACTGCTGGTCGACGACGAACCCTTCGACGTGCACTATGGCGAATTGCCCTCCCATGAGCGCGTTCTCGATCTGCGTGCCGGGACACTGACCCGCAGCACCCACTGGCGCTCGCCGGCGGACAAGCAGGTCAAGGTCGTATCGACCCGGCTGGTATCGCTGTCGCATCGCAGCGTCGCGGCCATCGAGTACACCGTGGAGGCCGTCGACGACTTCGCCCGGATAACCGTGCAGTCCGAACTGGTCACCAACGAGGACCAGCCGGAAACCTCGGATGACCCGCGCGTGTCGGCAATCCTGGAGCACCCGCTGCAGGCCGTCGACCACGAGAACACCGAGTGCGGAGCGCTGCTGATGCACCGCACCCGCAGCAGTGCCTTGATGATGGCCGCCGCGATGGACCACGAGGTCGAGGTGCCCGGGCGGGTCGAGATCACCACCGACGCACGTCCCGACCTGGCCCGCACCACGGTGATCTGCGGACTACGGCCCGGACAGAAACTGCGCATCGTCAAGTACCTGGCGTATGGCTGGTCGAGTTTGCGTTCGCGCCCCGCGCTGCGCGACCAGGTCGCCGGGGCACTGCACGGTGCCCGCTACAGCGGTTGGCAGGGACTGATCGACACGCAGCGCTCCTACCTCGACGAATTCTGGGACAGCGCGGACGTCGAGGTGGAGGGCGACCCGGAGTGCCAGCAAGCGGTACGGTTCGGGCTTTTCCACCTGCTGCAGGCCAGCGCCCGCGCCGAGCGCCGGGCGATCCAGAGCAAGGGGCTCACCGGAACCGGCTACGACGGCCACGCTTTCTGGGACTCGGAAGGCTTCGTGCTGCCCGTGCTGACCTATACGGCACCACACGCGGTGGCCGACGCATTGCGGTGGCGGGCCTCGACGTTGGACCTCGCCAAGGAGCGCGCGGCCGAGCTCGGTCTGGACGGGGCGAGCTTTCCCTGGCGCACCATCCGCGGGGAGGAATGCTCTGCCTACTGGCCGGCCGGAACGGCCGCCTGGCACATCAACGCCGACATCGCCATGGCATTCGAGCGGTACCGCACCGTCACCGGCGATCACTCGCTGGAAAAGGATTGTGGCCTAGCGGTTTTGATCGAGACCGCCCGGCTGTGGATCTCGCTCGGGCACCACGACCGCCACGGTATCTGGCACCTGGACGGGGTCACCGGCCCCGATGAGTACACGGCGATCGTTCGAGACAACGTCTTCACGAATCTGATGGCGGCCCACAACCTGATCACCGCGGCCGACGCCTGTCTGCGCCACCCCGAGGCCGCCCAGGACATGGGTGTCACCACCGAAGAGATGGCGGCCTGGCGGGATGCGGCCGACGCGGTGAACATCCCCTACGACGAAGAGCTGGGCGTACACCAGCAGTGTGAGGGGTTCACCACCCTGGCCGAGTGGGACTTCGAAACCAATACGACCTACCCGCTGCTACTGCACGAGGCCTATGTGCGCCTCTACCCCACCCAGGTAATCAAGCAGGCCGACCTGGTGCTGGCAATGCAGTGGCAGAGCCACGCGTTTACCGCGGAACAGAAGGCCCGCAATGTCGACTACTACGAGCGTCGCATGGTGCGCGACTCGTCGCTGTCGGCGTGCACCCAGGCGGTGATGTGTGCCGACGTCGGTCACCTGGAGCTGGCCCACGACTACGCCTACGAGGCGGCCTTGATCGACCTGCGCGATCTGCACCGCAACACCCGTGACGGCCTGCACATGGCGTCGCTGGCCGGGGCCTGGACCGCGCTGGTCGGCGGCTTCGGCGGCCTGCGCGACGACGAGGGCATCCTGTCCATCGATCCGCAACTGCCCGACGGCATTTCGCGATTGCAGTTCCGGCTGCGCTGGCGCGGCTACCGGCTGACCGTCGACGCCAACCACTCCACCGTCACCTTCACCCTGCGCGACGGGCCGGGTGCGGAACTGACCATCCGCCATGCCGGCAAGGATCTCGAGCTCAGCTCGACCAAGCCGACTACCATTTCGGTGCACAAGCACAAGCCGCTATTGCCGCCACCGCCACAGCCGCCGGGCCGTGAGCCGGTGCACCGGCGCAACATGGCTGCCAAGGTGTGGGCGTCAACCGCGACCTGAGGGCTCGATGATGCGCGCGACCTCATCGGTCACCGCCTGCCGCAGATCGGCGTCGGCCAGTTCGTCCAGACCGGTCGCCGAGCGCAGCATGGGTTCGAACAGGCGCCAGCCCAGGCACAGCGCGATGGCATTGGCGACCGCCAGCCGCGCGGTGGTGTCGTCGCCGTGATGGACACGCACCTGGCCGAGTAGCTCGGCGACGTTGGGAAAGCGCGTCTGCAGCTGCTCGGCCGGATATCCGTCGAGCAGGGTGCGCGCCCACACTCTCATCTGCCGATCCAGCGCCCGCTCGAGGTCATCGGCGGGTGTCCCGGCACGCAACAGCTCCGTCAGGTGGGTGCCCAGGTAGTCAAGGACGGCCCCGACCAGTTGTTCTTTTGCGCCGAAGTGGCGAAACACCAACCCGTGGTTGACCTTTGACCGGGCCGCGATATCGCGGATGGACGTCGCCGCCGGGCCCCGCTCGGCGAACAGATCCGCGGCGGCTTCCAGCACCGCCGCGGCTACCTCTTCCCGTCCGGTGGGGGTCTTTCGAGAACGGATTGCCGAACCTGTAGTCACACGACTACACTAGCCGATGTAGTCAACTGACTACACCCTACGTTTGCTTAAGGAACAGCAATGACAGACCTGATAACAGTCAAGAAGCTCGGCAGCCGGATAGGCGCCCAAGTCGATGGGGTGAGCCTGGGAGCCGATCTCGACGCGGCCGCCGTCGACCAGATCCGCGCGGCACTGCTCGAGCACAAGGTGATCTTCTTCCGCAACCAACACCACCTCGATGACCAGCAACAACTCCAGTTCGCCGGGTTGTTGGGCACTCCGATCGGCCACCCGGCCGCGGCGGCCGCGCTGCCCGATGCGCCGATCATCACGCCGATCAACTCCGAGTGGGGCAAGGCCAACCGCTGGCACACCGACGTCACCTTCGCCGCGAACTATCCGGCGGCCTCGATCCTGCGCGCGGTCACTCTGCCCAACTACGGCGGGTCGACCCTGTGGGCAAACACCGCGACGGCCTACGCCGAACTACCCGAACCGCTCAAGTGCCTCGTGGAGAACCTGTGGGCACTGCACACCAACCGCTACGACTACGTGGCCAACGAGGCGATCCAGGCATTGACCGACACCCAACAGGCGTTCCGGCAGGCATTCCAGAAACCCGATTTCCGCACCGAACATCCGGTGGTGCGGGTGCACCCCGAAACGGGCGAACGCACGCTGTTGGCCGGCGACTTCGTCCGCGGTTTCGTCGGTCTGGACAGCCAGGAATCGAGCGCGCTGTTCGAACTGCTGCAACGGCGAATCACCTCGCCAGAGAACACCATCCGCTGGAATTGGGAATCAGGTGACGTGGCCATCTGGGATAACCGGGCAACCCAGCATCGGGCCATCGACGACTACGACGACCAGCATCGGCTGTTGCACCGGGTGACGCTGATGGGCGACGTTCCGGTCGACGTGCACGGGCAGCGCAGCCGAGTGATCAGCGGAGCGCCGCTGGCGCTGGCCGGCTAGCCGCCGGCCTGCGCGCCGCCCGGCGTCAGCCCGCGCTGCTGACCCGGCTGACCGGATCGATGGGCAGCCAGCGCAGCGCGCCGGGCGCGTCGGCGGGCACCACCGGGTGTTCCGGCTGAACCGGGGACAGCCGACTGTAGCCGTCGCCCTGCAGCGGCCGCTCATCGTTTTGGCCCTTGTTGGGCCAGAGCGAGGCGGCACGCTCGGCTTGTGCGGTGATGGACAGCGAGGGGTTGACACCAAGGTTCGCCGAGATCGCGGCACCGTCGACCACGAACATGGTCGGGTAGCCGTAGACGCGGTGATACGGGTCGATGACCCCGCTGTCGGGGTTGTCGCCGATCACCGCACCACCCAGGAAGTGCGCGGTCAGCGGGATGTTGAACAACTCACCCCAGGTACCGCCGGCCACCCCGTCGATCTTCTCGGCAATGCGGCGGGTCACCTGGTTGCCGACCGGGATCCAGGTCGGGTTCGGTTCGCCGTGCCCCTGCTTGCTGGAATACCAGCGGATGCCCAACTTGCCGCGCTTGGTGAACGTGGTGATCGAGTTGTCCAGGTGCTGCATGACCAGCGCGATCACCGTGCGCTCGCTCCACTGCCGGGGGTTGATCAGCCGAAACATCCTGCGCGGACTCTCCCCGGCCTGGTCGAGCAGCTGGCGCCAACGCGCCACGTCGGTGCCGCTGGGACCGGAACCGTCGGTCATCAGCGTCTGCAACAACCCCATCGCGTTGGAGCCCTTGCCGTAGCGGACCGGCTCGACGTGGGTATCCGGCGTCGGGTGAATCAACGACGTGATCGCCACCCCGTGGGTCAGGTCCAGGTCCGGGTTCACCTTCAACGTCGCGGCGCCGACGATGGATTCGGAGTTGGTTCGGGTCAGCACGCCCAGCCGCTTGGAGAGCCTGGGCAACTTGCCCTTGTCGCGCATCTTGAACAGCAGATGCTGGGTCCCCCAGGTACCGGCGGCCAAGATCAGGTACGAGGCGGTGAAGGTACGCCGGTCCCGTCGTGCCCAACTGCCGGTGCGAACCGTCCGAACCTCCCACAACCCGTCCGGCCGCTGCTCGAAGCCCTTCACCGTGGTCATCGGAATCACCTCGGCACCAGCCGATTCCGCCAGACCGAGGTAGTTCTTTACCAGGGTGTTCTTGGCGCCATGGCGACAGCCGGTCATGCACTCGCCGCATTCGGTGCAGCCGGTTCGCGCGGGGCCGGCACCGCCGAAGTAGGGGTCGGGCACCGTCTTGCCCGGCGTCTTGGTGCCGTCGGGACCGAAGAACACCCCGACCGGGGTGGGCACCCAGGTGTCACCGAATCCCATCTCGTCGGCGACTTCCTTGACGATGCGGTCCGCGTCGGTGAACGTCGGGTTTTTCACCACGCCCAGCATCCGCTGCGCCTGCTGGTAGTGCGGCATCAGCTCGTCGCCCCAGTCGGTGATGTGTTTCCACTGCTGGTCGTTGAAGAATGGGTCCGGCGGAACGTAGAGCGTGTTGGCATAGTTCAGCGATCCGCCGCCCACCCCCGCGCCGGCCAGGATCATCACGTTTTTCAGCGGGTGGATGCGCTGGATGCCGTAGCAACCCAGCTTGGGCGCCCACAGGAATTTGCGCAGATCCCAGGATGTCTTGGCGAATTCGGCATCACTGAAGCGCCGGCCGGCCTCCAGCACGCCGACCCGGTAGCCTTTCTCCGTCAGGCGCAGCGCACTCACACTGCCCCCGAAACCCGAACCGATAATCAAGACGTCGTAATCCGGCTTCATGGCTGCAGTATGACCTTCTTTACATTCGATCCGCTACGGGACACCCGATACTTCACTACACGCTATTCGCACGCCGGTGCGGCCGCGCCTAGTTGAAGAAACCCGACTGGTCATCGCCGGTGTTGAAACCGCCCGAGCTGTTGGTGCCCGAGTTCGAGATGCCCGAACTCAACGCACCCGAGTTGGCGATGCCGAAGGTGGCGTTGCCCGAGTTGGCGATTCCCGCGTTGCCAAAGCCCGTGTTGAACAGGCCCACCTGGTAGTCGCCCACGTTGTTGATTCCCGAGGTAAAACCGAAGGTTGTGGCGACGTTCATAAAGCCCGAGGTGGCGTCCCCCGAGTTATTGAAGCCCGAGACGCCCGCGCCGGCGTTACCGAAACCCGAGATCGAACCCGGTTGGGTATCGGGACTGCCGATGCCCGTGTTCACGCTGCCCGCGTTGAACAGACCCGTATTGGTGGAGCCGGAGTTGAAAAAGCCGGTGTTCACGTAGCCGGAATTGAAGCTGCCGGTGTTTCCGCCGTTGGGGCCATTGTCGCCGCCAGAGTTGAAGCTGCCGGTGTTCTCGGTGCCCGAGTTCCCGAAGCCCAGGTTGCCGCCACCGCCGTTGCCGACGCCGACGTTGGCGGCACCCCCATTACCAAACCCGAGGTTGAAGTTGCCCCCGTTACCGAAGCCGGTGTTGACCCGGCCGGCATTCCAAAAGCCCGTGTTGGTGTCACCCGCGTTCGCGAAACCGAAGTTCCGATCCCCGGAGTTGAAGAAACCCACGTTGTTGCTGCCCGAGTTGAAGAACCCCACGTTGTTGTCACCGGAGTTGCCCAAGCCGATGTTTCCGATGCCGCCGTTGAGTCCGGCGAAGTTGATGCCCACCTGGTTGTTTCCGGTCAGGCCGAAGCCGATGTTGTTGTCGCCGTTGTTCCCGAAGCCCAGATTGTTGCTGCCGAGGTTGCCAAAGCCCACGTTGGAAAAGCCGTTGTTACCGCTACCCAGGTTGGTGTCACCAAGATTTCCGTTGCCGAAGTTGGCGTTGCCAAGGTTGCCGCTGCCCAGGTTGGCATCGCCGACGCGGTTTCCGAAGCCGAAGTTTCCCTGGCCGAGAAAGTTTCCGAAGCCCACGTTTGCGTTGCCTAGATTTCCGCTGCCCCAGTTCAGATTCCCGCGGTTACCGTTGCCGAAGTTGCTGTTGCCGGTGTTACCGCTACCCAGGTTGGCATTTCCGGTGTTTCCGCCGCCCAGATTGAGGTTGCCGGCGTTTCCACCGCCCAGGTTGAAGTCGCCGATGTTGCCGATGCTCAGGTTTCCCACGCCGGTGTTGCCAATGCTCAAACCCGGGATGACCGACGCGGCCGGGCCGGCCAGCCCCTGCAGCGCCTGCTGCCACGACGCCAATCCCGACGCCGCGGCGGATGCCCCGCCGTGATAGCCCAGCATCGCGGCGACGTCGGCGGCCCACATCTGCTCATAGCTGCCCTCGGCCGCCGCGATCGCCGGGGCATTCTGCCCGAACAAGTTCGTCAGCACCAGCTGCACCAGCGCATTTCGATTCGCCGCAACCGCCAACGGATGGATCATGGCCGCCCGCGCGGCCTCAAACGCGCTGACCACCTCTTTGGCCTGAAGCGCTGCCTCACCAGCCCGCACCGCCGCAGCATTGAGCCAGCTCACATAGGGCGCGGCAGCGGCCGACATCGCCGCTGCCGCCGCCCCTTGCCACGACGAACCCACCAGCCCCGACGTCACCGAGCCAAACGATTCGGCGGCCGATCCCAACTCGACCGCCAGCCCATCCCAGGCCATGGCCGCGCTCAACATCGGCCCCGATCCGGCACCAGCAAACATCCGCGCCGAATTGATCTCGGGGGGCAACATCGGAAAGTTCATTTCAGCAGTCCCTTCCCGGAACCGAGCCGTCGGCGCACGAGCTTGTTTGCTGGCCGCAGCCCATTGCGCTAACTGCGGACCATAATCGGATACCAGCCCAATGTTGGTGGTTTGCGCGGACCATCGGTGACGAGACCGATCGGCGAGTGCGTCCGGGCGCTCCAGCCGATGCGGGTGGCGTCAGCCGCCGACTGCCAAACCGACCTTCTGGAACTCTTTGAGATCGCAGTAACCGGCCTTGGCCATCGATCGGCGCAACCCGCCGACCAGGTTGAGGGTGCCGAACGGGTCGTCGGAGGGCCCATTGAGGACCCGCTCCAGCGACGGCCGCTCGCCCATCGCGATCTGCAGCAATGCCCCGCGCGGCAATGACGGGTGCGCGGCGGCGGCCGGCCAGAACCAGCCCTCGCCGAGCGCCTCGGCGGACTCGGCCAGCGGCGTACCCAGCACCACCGCATCGGCGCCACAGGCGATTGCCTTGGCCAGCTCGCCGGAGGTGTGGATGTCGCCATCGGCGAGCACGTGCACGTAGCGGCCGCCGGTCTCATCGAGGTATTCGCGCCGTGCGGCGGCGGCGTCGGCGATCGCGGTGGCCATCGGCACACTGATGCCGAGCACCTCGTCGCTGCTGGTCATCCCCTCGGTGGACCCATAGCCGACGATGACCCCGGCGGCCCCGGTCCGCATCAGGTGCAGGGCCGTGCGGTGGTCCAGGACGCCACCGGCAACCACCGGGATGTCGAGCTCGGAAATGAAGGTCTTCAGGTTCAGCGGTTCGCCATCGCTGGAAACATGCTCGGCCGAGACGATGGTGCCCTGGATGACCAGCAGATCGATGCCGGCCTGCACCAGCACCGGCGTGAGCGCCTGAGCATTCTGCGGGCTGACCCGCACCGCGGTGGTCACACCGGCTTCGCGAATCCGTGCCACCGCCGCACCCAGCAGTCCGGGGTCCAGCGGTGCCGCGTGCAGCTCCTGCAGCAGCCGGATCGCCGCCGTCGGCTCGGGTTCCTTGCTGGCGGCCTCGACGAGCTGGGTGATCTTGGCCGCGACGTCGGCATGCCGACCGATCAGACCTTCCCCGTTGAGCACCGCCAGCCCGCCCAGGCGGCCGAGCTCGATGGCGAACTCCGGGGACACCAGGGCGTCGGTCGGGTGCGCCACCACCGGAATTTCGAACCGGTATGCGTCGAGCTGCCAGGCCGTGGAGACGTCCTTGGACGAGCGCGTCCGGCGCGACGGGACGATGCTGATCTCGCTGAGTTCATAGGTGCGACGGGCGGTGCGGCCCATGCCGATTTCAACCATCATCTGCCGTCAGCGTGCGTAGTAGTTGGGCGCTTCGACGGTCATGGCGACGTCGTGCGGATGGCTCTCTTTGAGGCCAGCGGGCGTGATACGGACAAACTGCGCCTGTTGCAGCACCTCGATGGTGGGCGAGCCGGTGTAGCCCATCGCGGCGCGCAAACCGCCGGTCAACTGGTGGATCACCGAGGCCAGCGGGCCGCGGAACGGCACCCGGCCCTCGATGCCCTCGGGTACCAACTTGTCCTCGCTCAGGGCATCGTCGGCGAAGTAGCGGTCCTTGGAGTAGGACTTCGCCCCGCCCCGGCCCTGCATGGCACCGAGGGAACCCATACCGCGATAGCTCTTGTATTGCTTGCCGTTGACGAAGATCAGTTCACCGGGCGCCTCGGCGGTACCGGCCAGCAGTGACCCCAGCATGGCCGTCGATGCACCGGCGGCCAGCGCCTTGGCGATGTCACCGGAGTACTGAAGCCCCCCATCGGCGATCACCGGGATGCCCGCCCGCCGGCACACCGCGACCGCTTCCAGGATCGCGGTGATTTGCGGGGCGCCGACACCGGCCACCACCCGGGTGGTGCAGATCGACCCCGGGCCCACGCCAACCTTGACCGCGTCGGCGCCGGCGTCGACCAGGGCCGCGGCCGCCGACCTGGTGGCCACATTGCCGCCGACCACTTCGACCCGCTCACCGACTTCGAGTTTGAGTTTGCTGACCATGTCGAGCACCAGCCTGTTGTGGGCGTGCGCGGTGTCGACGATCAGCACGTCGACCCCGGCGTCCACCAGCATCATGGCGCGGACCCAGGCGTCGCCCCCGACACCGACGGCCGCGCCCACCAGCAGCCGGCCGTCGCTGTCCTTGGTGGCCAGCGGATGTTGCTCGGTCTTGACGAAGTCTTTGACCGTGATCAGCCCGGTCAACCGGCCGCTTCCGTCGACGACCGGCAGTTTCTCGATTTTGTGCCGGCGCAACAGGCCCAGGGCCGCCGACGCACTGACCCCCTCCTGCGCGGTGATCAGCGGGGCCTTGGTCATCACCTCGGCGACTTGCTTGGACTGGTCGACCTCGAAGCGCATGTCCCGGTTGGTGATGATGCCCACCAGCGCACCCGCGTCGTCGACCACCGGCAGGCCAGAAATGCGGAATCGGGCACACAACGCGTCGACCTGGGCCAGGGTGTTGTCCGGCCGGCAGGTCACCGGATCGGTGACCATCCCCGCCTCCGAGCGCTTGACCGTCTCGACCTGGCTGGCCTGCTCGGCCACCGGCAGGTTGCGGTGTAGCACCCCCATGCCGCCGGCCCGGGCCATCGCGATCGCCATCCGGGACTCGGTGACGGTGTCCATCGCAGAGCTGACCAGCGGCACCTTGAGCCGGATCTTCTTGGTGAGCTGACTGGACGTGTCAGCGGTGCTGGGCACCACGTCCGAGACGGCCGGCAGTAGCAAGACGTCGTCGAAAGTCAGCCCGAGCATCGCCACCTTGTGCGGATCGTCGCCGCCGGTGGGCACCGAGTCGCCGGACAGGTCCCCAACACGGGCATCGCGCATGTAGGGGCTGTCGACCAGGTCGGAACTGTCTTCCAAGTGGGACATGCCACGGGACATCGGTGGGGCCTCCATACGCATGGCGGAGTGAAAGTCCCATCCTATCGGCTCCCAGACTGTGACCGAGCCGCAGCTTGGGGTGTGGCGCGAGTCCAAAACAGACCGCAAGGCGCGCCCACGCAATTTCTGGCGCGATGGCTGCCTGCCTGCGTAGGCTAGGGGGGTGCGCGACCACCTCCCGCCGGGTTTGCCGCCCGATCCTTTTGCCGACGACCCCTGCGATCCGTCGGCAACCCTGGAAGCCGTAGAACCCGGCCAGCCGCTGGATCAGCAAGAGCGGATGGCGGTGGAGGCCGATCTGGCCGATCTCGCGGTGTACGAGGCGTTGTTGGCCCACAAGGGAATCCGTGGACTCGTGGTGTGCTGCGACGAGTGTCAACAGGATCACTATCACGACTGGGACATGCTGCGCGCGAACCTGCTGCAGTTGTTGATCGACGGCACCGTCCGCCCACACGAGCCGGCCTACGACCCCGAGCCGGACGCTTACGTCACCTGGGATTACTGCCGCGGTTACGCCGATGCCTCGCTCAACGAAGCGACATCCGACGCGGACGGGTTCCACCACCGCCACTGAGCGAGTGTTGCAACGGCTGGACGCGAGCCGTATCCGCTACTGAGCGCCCCCGCCAGCCCGTCAGGAAACTGGGCCTGCTGGTGCGGGTTCCACCGGTTCTGGCTGTCCGGACGTTTGAACCACCGGACTTCCCGGGTTGGTCGCGTCGCCGGGTGCTGCCGACTTAGCCGGCCCCGGTGCCGCAACGCCGGCGGCCGCCGGCGAGCCAGGCGCCACCACAGACGTGTCGGCGGCCGTCTCGCCTGGGACAACCGCCGAAACGGGCGGCGTTGGGACCGACGTGGGCGCCGGACTGGTCGCGGTCGCGCCCGCGGGCGGTAGCGATGCCGACGGCTTGGCCCCCGTCGTGGTTGGCGACGCACTGGGCGCCGGTGCCGATTCCGGTGCGCCCGATTCGTTCGGCGGCACGGGCGACACCGTTTCCGGAGCCAGGGGTGTCAGCGAGTTGCCCGGAGGAACCTGCGGTGCGAGCACCCCGGTGGGCCCGGACTGTGGCGGCCCGCCAGCTGGCAGAGTCGCATTCGGATCGCGCTTTTCGACCTTGGTGTTGAGCTGATTCAGCTCGTTTAGCAGGTGCTGTCGGCGGCTGCCGTCGTTGACGGTCTGCAGGGTGCTGCTGACCTCGGCCAGCTGGCTCTCGGCTTGGTCCCATTGCCCCTGCGCGATCATCTGCTCGGCCTTGGCGAGATCGGCCTTGGCGGACAACATGATCTGGTCTTCACTGACCCGCGGCTCGTTGAACAGCATCGCGTGCAGGCCATAGAGCAGGTCGCCGGGACGGGCGTCGGCCACCACGGCGCCAAGCCCGCTCAATGCCAGCAATGTCGCCGCAACCGAGCCGATCGCTGCCCACGCGCGGCGCGACCGGCGGCGTTCGGAAAGCCCCAGGATCAGCGCATCAACGGCCTCATTCTGCGACACCAGCGCGCTGGCCGGCGGCCAGCGCAGGTCGTCGCGCCATTCGCCCATCAGGGCGGCCAGCGCGTCATCGTCGGGATCGTTGAGGCTGAACCGTTCGCGGCCGGCGAGCGCATCGAGAAGCAGATCGGTGCGAGCCACCTCGTCCAACCCCGGCTGGTCGCCGAGAGTAAATCCAGATTCAGGCATAGTCACCCGCCGCGACGATTTCGTCCTTGAGCCGTTGAAGTGCGCGGTGCTGGGCCACCCGGACCGCCCCGGTGGTGCTACCCACAGCGGCCGCGGTTTCCTCGGCGGACAGGCCGACAACCACGCGCAAAATCAGAATTTCACGCTGTTTGGCCGGCAGTATCTCGAGCAATTCGTTCATCCGGGTGACCGAATCGGCCTCGATGGCGAGTTGCTCGGGACCGGCATCGGCGGATCGGCGCTCTGGAACCGATTCGGCCGGGTAGGCAAGATCGCGCCCGGCGGCGCGATGCGCGTCGGCAACCTTGTGTGCCGCGATGCCGTACAGAAAGGCCAAGAAGGGGCGCCCTCGGTCCCGATAGCGCGGCAACGCCGTAATGGTGGCCAAACAGACCTCCTGTGCCACATCATCTGCTGAGAGGCCACTGCGCTCGACCGTGCCGACGCGAGCTCGGCAATACCGCACAACGATCGGACGAATGGTCTCCAGCACCTCCCGAAGCGCGTTCCGGTCTCCTGCCACGGCCTCCGCAACCACAGCGTCGAGACGTTCCCCTTCAATTGTCATCGACGGCGATATCTCCAACGTTACGAACCGGACACATCCCGGGCTAACTAACGGGGCTAGCTAACGGATTGACAATAACGGTCGAACAGCAATTCAAGCGGGACGCCAGGTTCCACCGGCGCGCCACACCTGATCTGCGCAGATATCGCGAATCTCGCGCAACTGACTTACCGGAAGCGTGACGCTTTCGGTATCGATCAGCAAGCAAGCCAGCGCCCAGCGCAGCGGGATCAGCCCCAGCCGTCCGGCATCGTCGAGGGCCGCCTCGCCGATCACGCGCGCTTTATCGATGACGCCGGCGCTGCATAACGCCGCCGCCAGCACCACATCACTTTTGACCCGATGCCTGGCCGACGCACCGCCGCTGGCGCGGGCCAGCTCGACCCCCCGCTCGGCAAGACCCACCGCGGTACGGCCGTCGCCGGAGAACATGGCCAGCTCCGCCCCGACCCAGCAGCGGCGCACCGCCAGCCGGTCGGCCACCTGGGGCGGCAATTGCGCGGCGGCGACGACGGTGTCGGCACGACTCAGCAGCGCCGCCGACGCGGCGAAGCGGCCGACACCCAGCGCGTCGGCAGCAAGGCCCACCAGCGCATCGGTTGCGGCCTCGGGATCGGCACCGGCCAGCGCTAGGGCACGACCGTCCCAACGGCGCGCCCGCGTGTGCCACCCCAGTTGGCGCAGAAATGACGCGTGCGTGCTGTGTGCCAGCGAGGACCAGCGATCGGCCGGCACCCGGCGCCGCAGCAGCGCCAGATCGCTATACGCACTGCCGTAGCGGCCCTGGCCGCCGGCGGCGACGGCACGCAGCCACAGCTGACGCGGCGTGATCGCCGCAGGCAGCGGCCAGCGGTCTGGCCTACTTCCGAACGCGGCATCGTCGAGCGTTGACTCGATCGCCGACGCGACGACCGCGAAGTTTCGATCATCGCTCTCGGTGATGCCGGGCCCCACACATGCGCCCATTGATCCTTAAAGTTATCGGAGGTGTTGGCGCCCCGACAATGCCGGCACCCGGGGCGACCGGCGGCGTCCGCGACCTGCGCAACACGACTCACCTGGATGACAAGCGCTCGAGCGAATATGGTAAAGGCACGCGGTACGCCTCGAGTGCCGAACAAGACTGTGATATTCGACCATCCACTCGACGTCAATGGTAAAAAGTTTGTGCTTTCCATGTTACGGCAGTATTACTCACAGCTATCTTCAGAATAATTACAGGTAGCCCACAGTAGGCCAGTGACCTGGGGGAATCGGGATATCTAGGTCGTCTTCCTAGCACGCTTTGTCTTCCACAAATGCGAGGCAGATGAACGCGGAGTTAATTCTCATCCAACGCCCAGGTATTTCATGGGCAACGGTGGCTATTGACGGAAATTCGGCAACGCCCCTAGCGTTTACCTTTGTTCGGGTAGTCATCGTTGACGCCTCTGAAAAGTCAGTGCACAACTCGCGAGTCGCGAACCTAAAACCTCGGGTGTGCCGTGCAGAGAGGGAATCGGCAATGCCACAGCCAGAGCAGCTACCTGGGCCCAACGCCGACATCTGGAACTGGCAGTTGCAGGGCCTATGCCGCGGTGTCGACTCATCGATGTTCTTCCACCCCGACGGCGAGCGCGGCCGGGCCCGCATGCAACGCGAACAGCGCGCCAAAGAGATGTGCCGGCGCTGCCCGGTGATCGAAGAGTGCCGCTCCCACGCACTCGATGTGGGCGAGCCCTACGGCGTTTGGGGCGGTTTGTCCGAGTCCGAGCGTGACCTGCTGCTCAAGGGCGGCATCGGACGCACTCGGGGGATCCGCCGCACTGCCTGATCGTCCCGGCTCTCCCCCGGGTTGGCCCGCTATCGCGGCCTGGGCCTACGACGACTGCGTCGCGGGCTCGCGATAGATCGTGCGCCCCTCTTTGATGGTCTCGAGGACCGCGATGTCCTTTAACTTCATCGGATCCACGGTCAGTGGATTGTTGTCCACGATCACCAGATCGGCGAGCTTGCCCACCGTGATCGAACCCTTGGAATGCTCCTCGGAGTACTGATATGCGGCGTTGATGGTGATCGCCTTCAGCGCCTCGAGCGCTGTTACGCGCTGATCCGCCCCAATGACTTCCCCACTGCGCGAGACGCGATTGACCGCCGTCCACAACACGAACATCTGGTCCAGGGGCGTGACGTTGAAGTCGGTGTGGTTGGTCGGACGTAGCCCCATGTCGATGGCGGCCCGCATCGGGCTGAGGAAATGGGCCTGCTCCTTGCCGCGCAGCCGCACGTGGGTGTCGCCGAAGTAGAACGCGTGCTCGGTGAACAGTGAGGGAATCAGGTTGTACTCGACATACTTCGCGAGCTGATCCCGCCGCACGAACTGGGAATGAATCACCGTGGTGTGGCGGTCTTTGGTGGGGTCATCGGCGGCCGCGTACTCATGCGCGGCCAGCAGGACGTCAATCGCCCCATCTCCGTTGGCGTGGATGTTCAGCGGCAAACCGAGGTCGTAAACCCGTTTGAACCACCCGTTGACGGTCTCCTGTGAGAAGGGCAGCTCGCCGGACCAGTTCTTTTCGCCGCCGGGCCCATCGGCCAGGTAGGGGGTGGTGAAGAACGCGGTTCGGCCCTGCGGCGAGCCGTCGAGAGTGATTTTCACGCCGCCGAGCTTGAGCCGGTTGTGGTACGTCCCGAATGTGTCGGCCGGATTTTCCGGCAGTACCTCGTCGAGTTCGAGGATGAACGGGTACGCGATGACGTCAATGAGGTCGACGCCACCGGCGGCCGCCCGCCGCAGCAAGGCAATGTCGGCCGCGTGGGTCAAGCCCTCGTGCGCGGTGGTGATACCGACCGCCGCGTACAGCAGTTGACCGGCAATGCTCCATTGCACCTCTTGCTCCGGCGTGGGCTTGGGCAGCGAAGCGAAAATCGGCAGGAACGCGGTTTCCATGATCAGGCCGTCGGGTTCGGTGGAACCTTCCTTGCGCACGATCACCCCGCCCGGCGGCGTTTCGGTGTCCGCCGAGATGCCAAACTTTTGCATCGCCGCGGAATTGAGCACGGCCCCGTGCAGGGATACGTGCCCGACCAGCACCGGGTTGTTCGGGAAGTCCGCGTCGAGGTCTTCGCGATGCAGTGTGCGTCCATCGGGCATGACCGTCTCGTCATATCCGTAGGCCATGATGATCTCGCCGTCGGCGATGTCGCGCGCGTCCCGGAACTTCTTGAGCTCCGCGACAATCGCCTCGACATCTGCCGCCGGGCCGGCTGGCGGTGCGAACACGTTGACCTGGTTGGCCACCGTCAGTGCATTGATGTAGTGGCTGTGCGGGTCGATGAATCCCGGTAACAAGGTATTTCCGGCAAGATCGACGCGCCGTGTGTGCGGCCCCAGATGTTCGCGAACCACATCGTCGTGGGCCCCGACCGCAACGATGCGCCCATCCTTGACCGCGACCGCTTCGGCTATTGGCTGCTCATCGTCAACTGTGACGATGTCACCGTTGGTGTAGATGGCATCGGCGTCACCGGTCACGTAGACCCCCTCTTGATTGCCGTCATCCTACTGCGACCTCGAACAACACGCGCAACATCGGTTGCTTCATCTGCCCAGCGGTCAAGGCCGACCATGTTGTGGCACAAGGCATTACCCGGCAGACAACCTCGCCCCGAGACGCCACCAACACTCGGGGAGACCGTGCACCCACAACTCTCATTAGAGCTGGCCGTCAACCTGGGTCCGGCCCGGTGCAAAGACGAAAATCCGAGTTGACATCGCGGTGGCGGTCCTAGCATTCCTGGCGAATTGCGATTCCACGGCGGCCTGGTCGCCGCCAGAGCAGCAAACGATACGGGCAGGGGCCGACCATGACGAACTTTGCGATGTTGCCACCCGAGGTCAATTCGTTGCGGATGTTCACCGGTGCGGGATCGGCACCGATGCTCGACGCCGCGACGGCCTGGGACAGCATGGCCTCGGAGCTGGGTGTGGCGGCATCGTCGTTTTCGTCGGTGACCTCCGGATTGGCCGGAGATGCCTGGCAAGGCGCGGCCAGCGCGGCGATGACGGCCGCGGCCAGCTCCTATGCGAAATTGTTGGGCGCGGCCTCGACCCGAGCTGCCGCGGCGGCCACCCAGGCCAAGGCGGTGGCCGGTGTGTTCGAGGACGCGCGCGCGGCGATGGTCCATCCGTTGGCCGTGGCGGCCAACCGCAGCGCGTTCCTCAAGTTGGTTCAGTCAAATTGGCTGGGGCTCAACGCACCGGCCATCATGGCCACCGAGGGCCACTACGAGCAGATGTGGGCCCAGGACGTGGCCACGATGGCCGGCTACCACGCCGGGGTGTCGTCAGCGGCAGCCGCGTTGCCCGGCGGTCTGCAGCAGCTGCTGAAAACCCTGCCCAACCTGGGCATCGGAAACATCGGCAACGCAAACATCGGCAACGGAAACATCGGCACCGCAAACATCGGCACCGGAAACAGCGGTGTGGGAAACACCCCGATCACACCTGGAATCGCGGGCAACTACAACATCGGCGGCGGAAACAACGGCAACAACAACCTCGGCGCCGGAAACTACGGCAACTTCAACTTCGGCTTCGGCAACAAGGGCGACGGGAACATCGGCTTCGGCAACGGCGGCCCGGCCAACCTGTCGAGACTGAACCCGTTCGCCCTGCAACCGGCGCCGGGCAACAACAACGTCGGCATGGGCAACACCGGCAACAACAACTTCGGCCTGGGCAACCTCGGCGACGGCAACATTGGCGGCGGCAACTACGGCAATAACAACATCGGGCTCGGCCTGCTGGGCAGCAATTTGGTCGGCGTCGGCGGTGCCTACTACGACACGGCCGCCGGCTAGTTCCATTTCGACGGCCTGAACACGGGCAGCGGCAACATCGGCATCGGGAACTCGGGCAACAACAACATCGGCTTCTTCAACTCCGGCGACGGCAACATCGGCGCCTTCAGCTCGGGCACCAATTCGGTGTTCCCGGGCCAGCTCAACAGCTTTGGCGTCGGCAACTCCGGCAGCGGCAACTTCGGCGTCGGGAACGCGGGCGCGGGAAACTTCGGCGCCGGAAACTCCGGCCTGCTGAACACCGGGGTCGGGAACGCCGGCTCGATTGATACCGGCGCGTTTAATGGGAACAACCTCAACACGGGCTTTTTGAACTCGGGCAAGACAAACACCGGCTTTGGGAACTCCGGCCACGAGAACACCGGCTTTTGGAATTCGGGCGACGTGAACACCGGCGTCGGGGCCACCACCAGGGCTCCGGCGTTGTTGATTAGCAGGCTTGTGGGCTGGGGAATTGTGGATTGAGGAGGTCTAGGCGGCGGTTGGCGGTCAAAGCGGTGATCCGGCAGGCTTCGGCGATGTTGTCGGCGCCGTTGAGGCGGTGCAGATTGATCGCGGTGTTGCGTAGCGTTGCTAGGACCTGTGCGCCGTTTCCGGTATGTGCCCTTTGACGGTCTTCGTCGAAGGTGACGTCGCGTATTCAGTGCAGGCTGTTCTCGATTCCCCAGTGTTGACGCATCCAGGTCATGATCGCGGTAGGGCGGGCGTGCTCGAACGGCAGGCTGCAGATGGCATAGACCACCTTCACGCTGCGCTGGTCGGTGGCGGTGATCAAGCGTTCACGAGTGATCCGGATGATTTGTTTTGCGTAGGGGAAGCCGATTCCTCGTGCAGCGGTGATGATTTGCAGGGTGCGGGTCTCGACACGGCCGTGGCCGCGGGAGTCGTCGGTAGCGGCTGCGGGCACCTCGGCCCAGGGCAGCGCGGTGATACGCGCAAGTATTTTGGCTTGGTTGGACTTGACGATCATCAGGTAGTGCGACTTCAAGGTGGCGCAGATCAACTTCGCGGTGACGACCTGGGTATGCATCGCATCCACGGTGACCAGCCACCGCAAGCTACCCGGCAGCAGCGTGAGCAGGGCACGTACGCAGGGAATTTCATTGCTTTTCTCGGCGACAGCGAGTTGACCGAGTACCAATCGGGCACGGTGGGCGAACACCGACACGAGATGCTTGGCTGTCGCTTTGGCGCGTAAAGCACCACGCCGCATCTTGCCGTCCAACGCGATCGGCACCAATCCGCTGGGGTCGCTGCTGGCCACGTGTGCAGTGAAGTAACTGCCCATCCTGGCGTTGAGGTCGGCGGGGTCTAGCCGAGACAAAACAGCGCGGAAGGTCTTCTCACTGGGCCGCCGGAACCGGACCCCTAATTGGGCCAACACATCATCGGGAGCGGTGGCCGCCCATGTGGCAAAACCAGCATAGCCGCGCATCCCCGCGGCAGTGGCCAGAACCGCGATCGCCAACAAAGCCATCAGCGAATACCTCCGACCGCGTGGGTCCCTCGGGTCTGGCACCGAGGCCAACACATCGAGAAACTCCGATCCGATGAGCTCGCTGCGCTCACCAGGACTCCAGCGGTCGAACACCTCTGGAACCGACGACACAGGCAATACTGAAACGGTAGGCACGGGCAACTCCAGACCAACGACGAACAGTAACCAACTCGATCGTTCTCCAGATAGCCCGTGCCTACACTCCGGCCCCAATAGCGCGGCACCAAAGATCATCAACCCAGCTCACAAGCCTGCTAATCAACAACGCCGGAGCCCTGGGGCCACCACCGACAGCGGCCTGGCTACCTCGGGATTCGGCAACACCGGCGAGGTCGGAATCTCGGGCTTCGGAAACACGGCCACAGGCGGTTTCCGCAGCGGCGACATGTCGGGCTTCTTCAACACCGCCGCGGGCGGCTCCAGCTATACCGGCGTCAGCTCGGGCTTTTTCAATACCGGTCTCACCGACCCCATCGGCCCCTTTGCCAGCGGTGTGCTCAGCGGCTTCAACTCGGGCATTTTCAATACCGGCATCGCCGTGTCGGGTTTATTCAGCCTCAGTCAGCTGGCGCGATGATCGGATTGGCCCGGGCGCCGGACTGCGCCCCCATGCATTGCACCGCGAGCAGATCTTCGAACTTGGCGGTGTCTAGCCGGCGGAACCCATCCGGAGGCGCATCTCCAGCGAGGACTTGGACGACAACCCCGGCCGGTATCGGGACGAACTTCGTCTCCCACCCTGCACAACCCGCCGGCGCGGCCGCGCACGCTCGCATTGTTGCGCACCCTTGCCCGGCGACCGGCTGGAGCACCCTCTCTCGACGAGTCATGTTGTGGCGCGAGGGGTTACCCGGAAATCCGCGGAAGCGCTCGAAGGCCGGGCCGACCCGGCCGGCGCCCCGCGAAGCCTCAGGTGGGCGTCGCATCAAGGGGTGCCATTTGCTCGCCTGTGGGCGCGCGCTCAGCATAATTGACGTGCCAGATCGACCGATCAAGCTTGATCGGAATTCTGGCCAAAAGGCCAATATCGAAGAAGACAACGTCGTAGCATTCGTGGCGAATTGCTCGATTGCACGGCGACACAGTCGCTTCCAGAGCAGCAAACGCTACAGGTAGGGGTCTACCATGACGAACTTTGCAATGTTGCCGCCGGAGATCAATTCATCCTTGATGTTCTCCGGTGCCGGATCGGCCCCGATGCTTGATGCGGCCGCGGCCTGGGAGGGCCTGGCCTCCGAGCTCGGCACGGCGGCATCATCGTTCTCATCGGTGACCTCGGGTTTAGTCAGCGACGCGTGGCAGGGCGCGGCCTCGGCGGCGATGAACGCCGTGGCCACCCCGTACGCGCAGTTCTTGAGCGCAGCGTCAACCCAAGCCGCAGGGGCGGCCTCCCAGGCCAAAGCGGTGGCCGGAGCGTTTGAGGTCGCGCGCGCCGCGATGATTCATCCGCTGGAGGTGTTGGCCAACCGCAACGTGTTCGTCCAGCTGATTCGAACCAACTTGTTCGGGCTCAATGCGCCCGCAATCATGGCCACCGAGGGCCAGTACGAGCAGATGTGGGCCCAGGATGTCGCCGCGATGGTCGGCTACCACGGCGGGGCGTCATCCGCGGCGGCAAGCCTGCCGAGCGGGTTGCAACAGATACTGCAGAGCCTGCCGAACCTGGGGCTGGGCAACAAGGGCAATGCGAACCTCGGTAGCGGCAACACCGGGATCGGCAACATCGGCGTCGGCAACAGCGGCGAGGGAAACAGCGCACTGGTGCCCCGCAGTCGGGGAACTACAACATCGGCGGCGGAAACAACGGCAACAACAACCTCGGCGCCGGAAACATCGGCAACTTCAACTTTGGCTTCGGCAATAACGGGACCGGTAACTTCGGCTTCGGCAACGCCGGCCCCGCAGACCTCTCCAATCCCAACCTGTTCACCTTCCACGTGACGCCCGGCGAGAACAACATCGGTATCGGTAATACCGGCAACGGCAACTTCGGCCTCGGCAACACCGGAGACGGCAATATCGGCGGCGGCAATACCGGTATTGGCAACATCGGGTTCGGACTCAATGCCAACAATTTGGTCGGTGTCGGGGGTGCGTATTACGACACGGCGGCCGGCCAGTTCCACTTCGACGGCCTGAACACGGGTAGCGGCAACATCGGAATTGGTAACTCGGGCAGTAACAACATCGGCTTCTTCAACTCCGGCGACGGCAACATCGGCGCCTTCAGCTCGGGCACCAATTCGGTGTTCCCGGGCCAGCTCAACAGCTTTGGCGTCGGCAACTCCGGCACCGGCAACCTCGGGTTCGGGAACGCGGGCAGCGGAAACGCCGGCTTCGGCAACAGCGGCTTGCTCAACACCGGCTTCGGCAACGCGGGCTCGATCAATACCGGTGGATTCAACGGGAACAACCTCAACACGGGCTTCTTGAACTCGGGCGAGGTCAACACGGGCATCGGCAACTCGGGCCACATCAACACCGGATTCCTGAACGCGGGCAATGTCAACACCGGCATCGGTAACGCCACCGACGCCGGCGAGGTCGGCCTCACCGCAACGGATAGCTCGGGATTCTTCAACACCGGTTACGGCGTTTCAGGATTCGGAAACGCGGCAGACGAGAGCAGCTATGGTCACGGCGTCTCGGGCTTTGGAAACACCGCGGTCGGAACGGCATTCGAGGTTGGCGTCAGTTCGGGCTTCTTCAACACCGGCTACTCGGAGGCCATCGGCCCCTTCGCGCTGGGTCAGGTCAGTGGCTTCAACTCTGGCTTCTTCAACTGGGGCACCGCCAACTCGGGCCTGTTCAGCCTCAGCAAGCTGGCCATCAAGTCCTGATCCCGGTTCCGGGTAGCTAGAAGCCCGCACCCGCCTCGGTTCGACGAGATCGCGGCAGGCGGCCGTCAACGCACGCGCATAACCCGGCGGCAGCCGCCGACATCGCGCACACTTCTGCACCACCCATACCCGCAATTTGGTCGTTTTTGCACCTTGGTAGGCGGCGCTGGGCCGCTGATCATGGAGAGCATCAAGCACTTCACCGGGCAACGGAACCCGGTCGGACCAGATAGCGACAGAAAGAGAACCCCGATGAGGAACTTTCAACGACGCGGCGCCGCGATCGCCGCATTCGCGTTCGCATTCGCTGCGGCGCCGGTGATCGGACTCGGCGCACCGGCGATCAGCCGGGCCGATGACCACAACTGCATGTCGGGGTGGACCTGGGACAACGTGGCGCAACAATGCGTGATCAGCCCGGTGCCCGCAACCACGGCGCCTGCCCAAAATGGGCCGCCGCCGCCAGGCACCCCGGGCGGCGTGTACGGACCCGGTGGATGGGGTGGCCCCGGGGGACCGGGTGGACCTCCCGCCCCCGGCGAACCGTATGGACCGTATGGGCCCCAAGTTGGCACGCCCGGAACCCCGGGGTGGCCCGGCGGAATCGCAGGACCCACCGCCGCCGGCGGGCACGCCGGGATGGGCGGGATCGGCGGAATGGACGGAATGGGTGGGATGGGACGACACTAGTCGTCCCGGCTCCCCCTCCCCCGAAACCAGAATCGCCTAGGCGGGCGGATTGCCGCGCCACTGCAGCGCTTCGAGGGCGACGGCAACATGCACGCTGCTGTGGCCCAAAGGCCGTGGCAACAGTTGCTGAGCGCGGTCGAGTCGGCGCAGCAGGGTGTTGCGATGCGTGTAGAGCACCTTGGTGGCGCGCCCGATGCTGCACTGCTCATTGACGAAGGTCAGCACCGTCTTGTGCAGCTCAGCACCGGCCGACTCGAAATCCCCGAGCGTGTTCTTGATGAAATCATTTGCGGCTTCGGGGTTTTGTGCAATCAAGGCGATCAACTGGATATCGGCAAACAACGCGACTCGCTGGCGAGAATTCAGCCCGGCCACCATCCGCTGGGTGGTTAGCGCCTCCAGATGGCTGCGCCGGAAGCCCTCGATTCCCGTCGCGGCGGCGCCGATGGCGATTCGCGCTCCGGGAACGTCTCGGACCGCCTGCTCAACCTGTTCGACGTCAAGGGTGGCGTTAGCCGCATTGGCCACCCACACCCAACGGGTGGCCGCGCCGGCGATCACGGTCAGCGGCCGCGCAAAATCGGCGGCGCGGCCGAAGGCGTCGACGACCCGGTCGAGCCGCTTCAGGTCGCCATCGGGCTCGTCACTCCAGATGACGGCGGCGGTATGTGTGCGGTTGAGGGCGTATCCCAATCGAGCCTCGGCGCGCTGGCGGCTGATCGGCGCACCGTCGAGGATCAAAGCGGTGACTTCTCGTCGTTCGGCGTGTGTGCCGCGAGCCAGTTCGTCACGTTCGCGCTGCATCTGGGCGGCGATGCCGGCAGAGGTGGCCTCGACGAACTCGCTGATCGACCGGTAGGTCACCTCGAACAGCTCGCGCAGTTCGTCGGGATCGCTGGTTAACCCAAAGGCGACGCCCATCCACAACCGCCAGCCCACCGTTTGCGCGATCCGAAACGTGAACGGGTCTAGGCCGCGGCGCACCATGTCGCGGGCAATGCTTAGCGGCTCGGGGCCGAGATTGGGCGCGACCGGAGCACCGGGGTTGCTCACGTTGGCCGCGGCCCAGTGAATCAGGCTGGAGCGGATGCTGCGGCGGGTCGCCTCGGCCAGGACGGGATCATCGGCAATGGCGGGGTCGGCCGCCATGGTCACCCGGTCGTACTCGTCCAACCATTGCTGAGAACCGTCCAGTACGGCTTTCGCCCCCTGCCGGATCAGCTCACCCACCCGCGGGGACGGACCTTGCCACAGCACTCACTCACGGTAGCCCGCGGGCGCACACTCCTGCACCATCGAGCACCTAGATTTGACTGTTTTGTGCATGGCCGGTTAGCCGCGGTTCAGCCAGCCCGCGACACTTAAACCTCCGCGACAACACGCCGTAGATGCTCGCAAGGGATTAAGTCTCGCGTGCCCGAGGCAATCTCGCGTGAGCGCCCCTTCAGCCTCAGACACGAAAACACCCCCGGCCGCGAAAGACCGGGGGTGTTTCGGATGCCTGCGGCTAGTGCGCGTGGCCGTGATGGCCGTGGCCATCGTCTTCTGGCTCGGCCGGCTTGTCGACAATCGCCGTCTCGGTGGTCAGCACCATACGTGCCACCGATGACGCGTTGAGCACTGCCGAGCGGGTCACCTTGACCGGGTCGACGATGCCGTCGGCAGCCAAGTCGCCGTAGGTCAGGGTGGCCGCGTTCAGACCGTGTCCGGCCGGAAGCTCGCTGACCTTGTTGACCACGACCGAACCGTCCAGACCGGCGTTGGTGGCAATCCAGTACAGCGGCGCGGCCAGTGCCTCGGAGAACACGTCCACGCCGACCGCCTCATCGCCCGACAACGACGCTCGCAAGTCCTTGAGCGCGTTGCGAGCCTGGATCAGGGCGGACCCGCCCCCGGCCACGATGCCCTCCTCGACGGCAGCCTTGGCCGCCGCGACCGCGTCCTCGACGCTTTCCTTGCGCTTCTTGAGCTCGGTCTCGGTGGCGGCACCAACCTTGATGACGGCCACGCCGCCGGCCAGCTTGGCCAGCCGCTCGCCCAGCTTCTCGCGGTCCCACTCGGAGTCACTTCTGTCGATCTCGGAGCGCAGCAGATTCACCCGCGCCTCGACCGCTTCCGGGGCACCGCCGCCGTCGACGATGATGGTGTCGTCCTTGCTGACCACGAC
The DNA here is from genome assembly GCF_002355775.1 of Mycobacterium ulcerans subsp. shinshuense. Classification (NCBI taxonomy): domain Bacteria; kingdom Bacillati; phylum Actinomycetota; class Actinomycetes; order Mycobacteriales; family Mycobacteriaceae; genus Mycobacterium; species Mycobacterium ulcerans. The sequence goes on from NZ_AP017624.1 coordinate 4,576,541, forward strand.
GCGCCGCGCCGAGCCCATCACCTCCAGGCCCACCTCCCGCAGCACCAGGCCGGCGTCGGGGTTGACCACCTCGGCGCCGGTCACCGCGGCCAGGTCTTGCAGGAAGGCCTTGCGCCGGTCGCCGAAGTAGGGCGACTTGACCGCGATCGCCTTCAGCGTCTTGCGAATGGAGTTCACGACCAGGGTCGCCAACGCCTCGCCCTCGATGTCCTCGGCGATGATCATCAACGGCTTGCCCGATTCGGCGACCTTCTCCAGCAACGGCAGCAGGTCGGGCAGCGAGCTGATCTTGTCCTGGTGCAGCAGGATCAGCGGGTCTTCGAGAACAGCCTGCTGAGCGTCGAAGTCGGTGACGAAGTAGGCCGAGAGGTATCCCTTGTCGAAACCGACACCCTCGGTGAACTCCAGCTCGGTGCCCAGCGTCGAGGATTCTTCGACACTGACCACACCGTCGTGGCCGACCTTGCTCATCGCCTCGCCGACCAGATCACCGATCAGCTGGTCGCGCGAGGAGACCGTGGCGACCTGCGCGATGGCGTCCTTGCCCGACACCGGCGTGGCCGAGGCAAGCAGGGCCTCCGACACCGCGTCGGCGGCCTTGCCGATTCCCGAACCCAGCACGATCGGGTTGATTCCGGCGGCGACCAACCGCAGGCCGGTCTTGACCAGCGCCTGGGCCAGCACCGTCGCGGTGGTGGTGCCGTCGCCGGCGACATCGTTGGTCTTGGTGGCCACCGACTTCACCAGCTGGGCGCCCAGGTTCTCGAACGGGTCTTCCAGGTCGATGTCACGGGCCACGGTGACGCCGTCGTTGGTGACGGTGGGGCCACCGAACGACTTGGCCAGCACCACATGCCGACCACGCGGGCCCAGCGTCACCCGTACCGTGTCGGCGAGCTTGTCCACGCCCGCCTCCATGGCGCGGCGCGCAGTTTCGTCGTACTCAATCAGCTTGCTCATCAGGCTCCTTATGCCCAGCTAGTCCGCTAACGCATGCCGCCCCGGAAATCACCCGCGCTTGAACACGGGGATCGCCGGGGCGGTACACGGGGTTACTTGGAAACGACAGCCAGCACGTCGCGCGCCGACAGGATCAGGTACTCCTCGCCGCCGTACTTGATCTCGGTGCCGCCGTACTTGCTGTAGATGACGGTGTCACCCTCTGCCACGTCCAGCGGGATCCGCTTCTCGCCGTCCTCGTCCCAGCGGCCGGGGCCGACTGCGACGACGGTGCCCTCCTGGGGCTTCTCCTTGGCGGTGTCAGGAATGACCAGACCGGACGCGGTCGTGGTCTCGGCCTCGTTGGCCTGCACGAGAATCTTGTCCTCGAGTGGCTTGATGTTCACCTTCGCCACGATTGGAGCCCTCCACTAATTCGATCGGATCCGGTGCTGTCGCCCCGGATTATCTTGATTCGGATCCGGGACTATTCGCCCGGACCGGAGTTTTCGGCCGGTCCGGGGCGCGCCCCGAACCGTCCGAATTATCAGGTGATTCGGCATCCGTCCGTGCCCTCGCGTCGTCGTCGCGGGTGCCGGCGCTGGGGTCGTCCGACTGCCACCTAGCACTCTATACATGAGAGTGCTAGCACTCAAGGGCGCCCCGGTGCTTCTCGCGTGTCGGTTCGCCCACGGCGTATTCCGCACCGCCGCCGCGGCCGCACCGGGATCAGCTGACCTGGCCCTTGACCACCGGCAAGCCGGGGTCGCTGGGCACATCCAGCGGCGAGGGAGCCGCCTTCGCGGCCACCAAATGCGCGGCGAACGCGGCGATCATGGCGCCGTTGTCGGTGCACAGCCGCGGCCTGGGGATACGCAGCGTCAAGCCGGCCTCGCTACAACGTTGGGTTGCCAACTCGCGCAATCGTGAATTGGCCGCCACACCCCCGGCGATCAGGAGGGTCGATACCCCCAGGCCGGTGGCCGCGCGCACCGCCTTACGAGTCAGCACGTCGGCCACGGCTTCCTGGAAACCGGCCGCGACATCGGCCGGCCAAAAATCTGGATGGGCCTCCACGTAGCACGCCACCGCGGTCTTGAGACCGGAGAAGCTGAACGCGCATGGATCGTCGGACGGCCCGGTCATGCCGCGCGGAAACACGATGGCATCGGGGTCGCCGGAGCGCGCCAGGTCGTCGAGCACCTTGCCGCCCGGATAGCCCAGCCCCAGCAGCCGCGCCACCTTGTCGTAGGCCTCGCCCGCGGCGTCGTCGACGGTGGCCCCCAGCTCGACCATCGGTTCGCCCAACGAACGCACATGCAGCAAGTGGGTGTGCCCGCCGGAGACCAACAACGCCACACACTCGGGCAGCGGTCCGTGTTCGTACACGTCGGCGGCCAGGTGTCCGCCCAGATGGTTGACCGCGTAGAACGGCACTCCCCAGGCGGCCGCATACGCCTTGGCCGCGGCCACCCCCACCAGCAGCGCACCCGCCAGCCCCGGCCCGATGGTGGTGGCGACGACGTCGGGCCGCACGATGCCTGCCGTCGTGAGCGCACGGCGCATCGCCGGGCCCAGGGCTTCCAGATGCGCCCGCGAGGCGATCTCGGGGACCACGCCGCCGAACCGCACATGCTCATCGACGCTGGAGGCCACCTCGTCGGCCAACAGGGTCAAGGTGCCGTCGGCCTCCAGTCGCGTGATACCGACGCCGGTCTCATCGCAGGAGGTCTCGATGGCCAAGATGACGGTCCCCGGCATTTACCGCGCACCCCCTGGATCCCTGCGCATCGTGTATGCGTCGGCACCGCTGACCCGGTAGTAGCGCCGGCGCAGTCCGACCTGCTCGAAACCAACGCTGCGATACAGCGCTATCGCCGGCTCATTATCGGTGCGGACCTCGAGGAAAACCACGCCGCCGTCGGCGAAGGCCAACAGTTCGTCAAGCAGCCGGCGGCCGATGCCCCGCCCCTGATAGGCCGGGTCGACACCGATGGTGTGTATCTCGTATTCGAAAGGCGCAACACGGCCCAGCCGCGAGACACCGGCATAGCCGACCAGGTTATCCGCGCACCGGGCGCCCACGTAGTGATTGCGCCCGCTGGCCAGCTCGCGCTCGAAGGCCACCTCCGGCCACGGGTCGTCGCCATCGAAAAGTTGCGCCTCCAGCTCGGCGCAGCGCCGGCCATCGGCGCGGGTCAGCGCGCCGATGGTGACGGGCCCGAGATCGGCGGTCATGGGCGCGCCGCCAGCGGCTTGGCATCGGGCCGGCGCAGATACAACGGCACCAGGGGCGCCGGGTCCTGCGCCCAGTTCACCGCGGCGGCCAGGCCCGCCACGGTCGGGTAGCTGGGCTCGCACCGGGGCAGGTCGAACAACCCGGCGTGCTCGGGTGATCCCGCTACCGCGTGCGCGGTGCCGGGATCGACGTCGCCCGGGGCGTTGACCGCCGGGCCGTGAGTGCGCACGCCATCGCGGTAGCGCGCCCAGTAGACCTCGCGGCGACGGGCGTCGGTGACTACCAGCGTGTCACCGGTGGTGAGTCCACCGATGGCATCGAGGCTGCACACCCCATACACCGGGATGTCCAGCGCATGCCCGTAGGCGGCGCCGGTGGCCATTCCGGCCCGCAGCCCGGTGAACGGGCCGGGACCGCAGCCCACGACCACCGCATTCAGGTCGGCCATCGTCAGCGCCGCACCGGCCAGCGCCGCCAGCACGTTGGGGGTCAGCCGTTCGGCGTGCGCCCGGGCGTCGACGGTGACCCGCTCGGCCAACGCGACGCACTCGGACCCCGTCAGCTGCACCACCCCCGCGGTCACCGCGGGGGTACAGGTATCCAAAGCGAGAATGATGGTCATCGGCCGGCCCACGCCCAGGTCGCGATCCGCACGTCGGAGTGACTGACCCGCTCCAGCCGAATGTCGAGATGGCGCTCGGAGAGTCGCTCGGCCAGGCCCTCCCCCCACTCCACCACCACGACCGAGTCCGTCAGATCGGTGTCCAGATCCAGCGAATCGAGCTCACCGAGCAGGTCGGCGCTCCCGTGATCCAACAGCCGATAGACATCAACGTGAATCATCGCCGGGCGGCCCGGCCCACGCGGCGAATGCACCCGCGCCAACACGTAGGTCGGCGAGGTGACCGGGCCATCGACGTCCATCGCCGCGGCAATGCCCTTGGCCAACACCGTTTTTCCAGCACCCAATGGGCCCGAGAGCACCACCACGTCACCGGCGCGCAGCTGCTCGCCCAGCCGGGTTCCCAGCGCCACGGTGTCCGCCACGCGTTCCAGCGTTGCCGTGCCCGAATCGTGCTGCTCAGCCATGGCGGCGCCACCGATCCCGCAACCGCTCGCCGACCCGCCGGTACCGCAGCGTCAACTTGCCCGGAAGGGCGCAGTCGACGAGCCGGACCAGCCCTTCGTTGATGACGTCGGGCTTGTCCAACAGGGCCAGATGACTGGCCCCGCCCACGATGACCAGTTCGGATTGTGGCAACGAGGCCGCCATCTTTCGAGAGTATTCGTCGGGGGTCATCAGGTCGTGATCACCACAGGCAATCAAGGTCGGGATCCGCAGCAGCGTCCACAGCCCGGCGGTTTCGTCGTGCACTTCCAGCGCGTGCAGGAAACCCACCAGGGTGGCGATGGGCGTGTCGTTCATCATCTGCTGCGAGAACGCATCCAGGCTGCGGCTCACCTCCAGGTCACTGTAGGACGCGGCCCGCAGGATCGGGCCGATCAGTGACCGGGACGCGGTGCGGCCGCGGTGCATCAGGCTCGGCGCGGACCGGGCGGTGAACCGGACCGCCTCGAGCGCCGGGTTTTTCAGGAACTCGCCCAACGGCGAGCGGGTCACCCCTTCGGCCGCCGAAGAGATGGCGGCGGCACCCACAATCCGCCGGCCGTAACGCTGCGGGAACTGACGGGCGTGTGACAACACCGTCATGCCACCCATCGAATGCCCGACCAGCACTATCGGCCCGCGCGGAGCGGTCGCTTGCAGCACCGTTTCCAGGTCTTGTCCGAGTTGGGTCAGCGTGTAGGTCTGCGGATCGGCTTCGCCGGACTGGCCGTGCCCGCGCTGGTCATAGAAGACCATCCGCACCCGCGAGCCCCATTGTTCGCCGAGCCGCATGCGCTGAAAGTGGAAGGCACCCATGCGCAGGCAGAAGCCGTGGGCGAACACCATGGTCAGCGGGGCGTCCACCGGCCCCGCCTCGCGCACGGCCAGCGGCACGCCGTCCGGTGTGGTAACCACCCGGGCGCGATCGCTGTCCAGCCGCTCGAAATCCTCACCCGCGTACGGGTCGTCGCAGACCGAGCCGCGTTCAGCCAACGAGCGCCGGGCCGAGGCGCCGACGATGGTGGCGACCGCCGTCAGCCCGGCGCCTCCGGCAAGCCAGGCTCGCTGGCGCCGGCGAGTTTCCTCAGCGCTCAACGGTTTCGGCCTCGCGGTAAACCCTGGTGATGCGCCCGCACGGGCTGGTCACCACCTCGTAGTGGATGGTGCCGACCAGATCGGCCCAGTCCTGCGCGGTGGGTTCACCGCGGGTACCCGGCCCGAACAGAATCGCCTCGTCGCCTTCGGCCACATCGAGCGGTCCGGGGCCCAGATCGACGAGGAACTGGTCCATGCAGACCCGGCCGACGCCCGGCCGGCGTTTGCCGTTGATCAAGACCTCCAGGCGCCCGCCCAGCGACCGGAAAACCCCGTCGGCGTAGCCGATCGGCAACAGCGCCACATTCGTGTCGTGGGGCGCAATCCAGGTGTGCCCGTACGACACGCCTTCGCCCGCGCTCACCGATTTCACCAGCGCGACTGCGCATTTCACGGTCATCGCCGGAACCAGTCCCATGTCGCCCAACCTGGGCACCGGGCTCAGCCCGTACACCGCGATGCCGGGCCGCACCAAATCCAGCGTCAGATCGGGACGAGCCATGGTTGCCGAGGAGTTCGACAGGTGTGCCACCTCGAATCGCACTCCCTGGTCGCGGGCGTGGTCGAGCATCTGCTTGAACCGCTGGGACTGGATGTCGTTGATCGGCTTTTCCGGTGCGTCGGCGTGCACCATGTGCGTCATCAGCCCGCGTAGCCGAATCGCGTCTTCGGCGACGGCCTGGCGCAGCCTGGTCACCATCTCCGGGTAGAGCGCCGGCGCCACGCCGTTGCGGTTGAGGCCGGTGTCGATCTTGACCGTGACGGTCGCCGTCGTTCCGGCCCGGCGCGCGGCATCGAGCACTTCGTCGAGTTGGCGGATCGAAGAAATGGCGATCTGGACGTCGGCGGCCAGCGCGGGCCCGAAATCCATGCCGGGTGCGTGCAACCAGGCCAGCACCGGGGCGGTGATGCCGTCCGCGCGCAACGTCAGCGCCTCGTCCACCGACGCGACTCCGAGTTCGACCGCACCGGCTGCCAGCGCGGTGCGGGCGACCGCGGTGGCGCCGTGACCATAGCCGTCGGCCTTGACGACCGTCATGACTTGTGCGCTGCCGGCACGTTCGCGCAGCAGCCGCACGTTGTGGGCGATAGCGCCCAGGTCCACCACCGCCTCGGCGAGGACCCCGGGCGTCAGAGATATCGGGGTGGTAGTCATCGACTCGATTGTCCCAGAGCCGCGCGAAGGTGCTCGCCCAGTCCGCGTTGACCCCCGGCGGCCGGGCCGGCAACCAACCTCCCCGCTTAGTGCGCGAAGTGCTGTCCGTCGTAGTTGCCGCCCGGCTTGACCTTGTCCAGCGTGCGCAGTGAGGTGACGGCATCATCGTGCAGGGCGCGTGCCATGTCGGCGGACAGACCTTCGCGCACCACGATGCGCAGCACCGATACGTCGGTGGCGTTGTCCGGCATGGTGTAGGCGGGCACCTGCCACCCGAAGGTTCGCAGCTCGTGGGAGAGGTCGAACTCGGTGTAGCCGCGGTCGCCGGCCAGCCGGAAGGCGACCACCGGGATCGCCGAACCGTCCGCTATCAGCTCGCAGTGATCTACCTCACGCAGCTGCGCGGAGAGCCAGCGCGCGGTCTCCGACAGGGCCTGCATGACGTTGATGTAGCCCTCCCGGCCCAGCCGCAGGAAGTTGTAGTACTGGCCGACGACTTGGTTACCGGGCCGGGAGAAGTTGAGTGTGAATGTGGGCATATCCCCGCCCAGGTAGTTGACCCGGAAGACCAGATCCTCCGGCAGGTATTCGGGGCTGCGCCACACGACGAATCCGACGCCGGGATAGGTCAGCCCGTATTTGTGACCGCTGACATTGATCGAGACCACCCGCGGCAGCCGGAAGTCCCACTTGAGGTCTGGATGCAGGAACGGCACCACGAAGCCCCCGCTGGCGGCGTCCACGTGCACGGGCACATCAACGCCGCCGCCGGCCGTCAATCTGTCCAGCGCCGCGCAGATCTCGGCAACCGGTTCCAGCTCGCCGGTGTAGGTGGTGCCCAGGATCGCGACCACACCGATGGTGTCCTCGTCGACGGCGTCGACGACCTGTTCGGGGGTGATGACGTAGCGCCCCTTCTCCATCGGCAGGTAGCGCGGCTCGACGTCGAAGTAGCGACAGAACTTCTCCCACACCACCTGGACGTTGGAGCCCATCACCAGATTCGGTGTGCGGCCTTTCCAGTCCTTGCCGACCTTCTGCCGCCACCGCCACTTCATGGCCAGGCCGCCGAGCATCACCGCCTCGCTGGAGCCGATGGTGGACACCCCGGTGGCGCTGGACGGGTCGTCGCCGCGCAGTCCCTCGGCGTGAAAGAGGTCGGCGACCATCGACACGCAGCGGGTCTCGATCGCCGCGGTCGCCGGGTATTCGTCTTTGTCGATCATGTTCTTGTCGAACGTCTCGGCCATCAGCTTGCCGGCCTCGGGATCCATCCAGGTGGTGACGAAGGTGGCCAGGTTCAGCCGCGAGCTACCGTCGAGCATCAGCTCGTCGTGGATGAACCGGTAGGCGGCTTCGGGATCCATCGACTCCTCGGGCAGCCGCAACGCCGGTACCGGAGCGGTGAACAGCCGGCCGGTGTAGGCCGGAGCGATCGAATGTGCGGGTACCGACGAGTGGCTACGGGACACGGTGGATCCTTTCATTGCCGAGTCGAGCTACTGACTTCACAGAGCCGCCAGGGCGGCCCGGATGTGGCGGAGAATTCGCGACGCGGACGTCGGTGCGCCATCGGGCCCCGGATCGAGGGCCGATAGCTCGGCGGCACGGGCGTGGACGAACGCCGCGGCCGCGGCGGCCACGGTCGGTGCCAGCCCCGCCGCCAGCAGGGCCCCGATCATTCCGGACAACACATCACCCGATCCAGCGGTGGCCGCCCAGGACTGCCCGGCCGGACTCAGGTACACCCGGCCGCCGGGATCGGCGATGACGGTGACATTGCCCTTGAGCAGCACGGTGGCGCCGAACGCATCGGCCAGCTTTCGGGTTGCGCCGACCCGGTCGTCCCCCGGCCCCGAGCCCGCCAACCGAGCGAATTCACCGGCGTGCGGCGTCAGCACCGTCGGGGCGCTGCGATTGACCACCAATTCGGGATGCGCCGCCAGCATCGTCAGCCCATCGGCATCCACGATCACCGGGAGATTGGTTTCCAGCGCGAACCATAGTGCGGCCGCCCCGGGTTCATCGGTGCCCAGGCCCGGCCCTACCACCCAGGCCTGTACCCGTCCGGTCGTGGAGGGGGTGGGCGAGGCGATGACCTCCGGCCAGCGCGCGAGCACCTCGCCCGTCGCGCTGCCGGCGTAGCGGACCATGCCCGAGGTGGCTGCCACCGCGGCGCCACTACACAACACCGCCGCACCCGGATACGTCGAAGAACCCGCCAGCACACCGGTCACGCCCTGGGTGTACTTGTCATCGCGAGGGCCGGGCACCGGCCAGTGCGCGGCCACGTCGGCGGCCTGCAACCCCAGCACCTCGGTGTCAGACAGGTCCAGTCCGATGTCGATCAGCACGACACGACCGCAATCGGCCAGCGCGTGGACGGGTTTGAGTCCGCCGAAGGTAACCGTCAGCGCGGCGCGCACCGCGGGGCCGGTAATCGCCCCGGTCGCCACGTCGATGCCGCTGGGGATGTCCACGGCCACCACCGGGATGCCGGCGGCGTCCACCGCGGCGAACACCTCGGCCGCCGCGGGCCGCAGCGGCCCGGAGCCGGAGATGCCCACCACCCCATCGATAACGAGATCGGTTGCCGCCGAGACGTTTTGTACAACGCGGCCACCAGCCTTGGTGAATGCCGCCAGCGCCTTGGGATGGGTGTGTTGCGGATTGAGCAGTACCGCGTCCGCCGCGGCGCCGCGGCGGCGCAGGAAGGTCGCCGCCCATAGCGCGTCACCACCGTTGTCGCCCGATCCGACCACCGCGCACACCCGGCGACCGATAATTCCGCCGCTACGGCGGGTCAGTTCACGCCCGATTTCGGTGGCCAGGCCAAAGGCCGCCCGTCTCATCAGCACCCCGTCGGGCAAGCTGGCCAACAGCGGCGCTTCGGCGTCGCGGATCGCGTCTACAGAGTAGTAATGCCGCATCACTGCCAGCATTGCATGTTTGGGACGGGCTCAGGCCGGTGCCTCACGGGAACGGAGTTTTCGCAGAACTTCTCTGATTTTCGCGGGACCCCACGTCGGGCTCCCGCGTTCGCGGGCCATCGGATAGAAGGCCAAACCGATCAGTATCGCGGTGAAATGGCCGATGGCGGTGAAGTCGAGCTCGGTCTTGTCCATTGTAAGCAGCGGAAAGCCGAAGATGACGAGCAACACCGCCAGGTATCCCCATCGCCACGGTTTGACGATGTGATAGGTGAGCACCGCCATCACCCCGACCAAGAAGTAGCTGACCCCGATGTCACGCGAGTACACCAGCCGTTCGGCGGCCTCACGCGTCTGGATCGCGTAGTAGAGCAGGCCTTCGCTGATATAGGTGGCGCCGATGTGGGAAGTCAATCCCACCGTCAGCCAGCGCAAGTGGCCAAGCCAATGCTCGGCCGGCGCCAGGAACAGCGTGAACAGCACCAGATACGGTTCCAGATTCCGGCCGTCGATCCACAGCAGACTGGAAAACAGGACTTCCAGCGGATCGCGCCCCAGGTGGCTGATGTTGGTGGACCGATGCAGGATCACCGAGTGCAGCTGGCGTCCGGCCAGGCTGTTTTGAATGATCGTGGTGATCGCCAAGACGACCAGCCAGGTATAGGTCAGGGGCGCGCTGCTGACGAAATGCCACACCGCGAGCGCCATGCTTCGCACTCGTGCGGATACCGGTGCGCTCGCCACGGCGTCAACTCTTACACGCCCGCCGTTGCCCGTGCGACATCGGCAGTGGTCTCAGGCCGGCTTGTCGGAGGCGGGTTTCAGGTGCCGCCACCAGCAGGAAATGTAGATCGCCATCGAAATGACCAACACGACTATCACCCAGACCACGACCCGGACATCGATCCAGGCCCCGAAGGGAGGCGCGTTGGGCAGCGCATTGCGCAGCGGCACCACCGCAAACAGCATCGCCGCGTACCACGTGATCATGGGCGGCTGGAATGGTCGTCGATCACGTGCGGTCTGCACCGCAACAAAAAGAGCCAGCCCGGCGATCGTGACCAGGACACCGATGATGAGCAGGGCAAACGCGGCGGTGCTCGGTGATCGCTGCAACGCCAACCGGTAGGGCGTAACCCCGGTGCCGTCTCCTGCGGTCGGAATGTCGATCTGCCAGCCGGCGAGGCTGTCGACGAATCTCACCTTCGCCCGCTGGGGCACCTTCGCCGCACCGCTGAACAGCTCGACCGTGATCGGCCCGGAACGGTAGTGATCGAAGGGCCAGTCCGCCACGTTGCCGGTGATGGCCAGCGGAACGGGGAAGACACCGGGCAGCATGCCCTTGGACCAGGTGCGCTTGGTCGGCGTCACCGAGGAGGTGACCACGACGCTGAGGTCGTCGGACAGACCCTCGGTTCGCGGATCCAGCAGCCCCGGCCCCGGCGTGACGGCGAGATTGGCCGACAGCACGGTGTTACTCGACTGAACCTCTTCCAGGCTGATGGTGACCGTGGTCCCATCGGCGGTCGGACGGCCTTGGGTCAGGTCGTGCGGCCCCTTGCCGGCGTTGCCGTACAGCAGTGTCGAGCCGACATAGGCCACGACGAAAAGCACCAGCCCGACAAATCCCAGCTTCATCGGCCAGGTCCTGACCTACCGCGCTCAACCGCCGACAAGGGTCCCCCTCATTGCCTGCTCCGGACTATTCGACCGTGACCGACTTGGCTAGATTTCGCGGCTTGTCGACGTCGTACCCGCGTGCCTGTGCGACGGCCGCGGCGAACACCTGCAGTGGGATCGTCGACAACAGCGGCTGCAACAGGGTCGACACCGCCGGAATCTCGATCAGGTGATCAGCGAAAGGACGCACGGTGTCGTCGCCCTCTTCGGCGATCACGATGGTGACCGCGCCGCGGGTCTGGATCTCACGAATGTTCGACAACAACTTGGCGTGCAGTGTGGCCGAGCCTTTGGGAGAGGGCATGATGACGATGACCGGCAGCTCGTCTTCGACCAGCGCGATCGGACCATGCTTGAGCTCACCGGCGGCGAAGCCCTCGGCGTGCATGTACGCCAGTTCTTTGAGCTTGAGCGCGCCCTCCAGGGCCACCGGGTAGCCGACGTGGCGCCCCAGGAACAACACGGTCGAGGACTGCGCGAACCGGTAAGCCAGGTGGGCCACCGGCTTGATCGCCGAAATGACCCGGGCCACCAGATCGGGCATCGCTTCCAGCTCGCGGTACTCCCGCTCGACCTCGTCGGGATATTTGGTGCCGCGCGCCTGGGCCAGCGCCAAGCCCAGCAGATAGTTGGCGGTCACCTGGGCCAGGAAGGTCTTGGTGGAGGCCACCCCGATCTCCGGGCCGGCGCGGGTGTAGAGCACCGCGTCGCATTCGCGCGGGATCTGCGAGCCGTTGGTGTTGCAGATCGCCAACACCTTGGCCTTCTGCTCCTTGGCGTGGCGGACGGCCTCGAGGGTGTCCGCGGTTTCACCGGACTGAGAGATGGCCACCACCAGGGTGCTGCGGTCCAGCACCGGGTCGCGGTAGCGGAACTCGCTGGCGAGCTCCACCTCCACAGGAAGGCGGGTCCAATGCTCGATCGCGTACTTGGCGAGCAGACCCGAGTGATAGGCGGTGCCGCAGGCGACCACGAAGACCTTGTCGATCTCCCGCAGCTCCTGGTCCGATAGCCGCTGTTCGTCGAGGACGATGCGGTTGCCCACGAAGTGGCCGAGCAGAGTCTCGGCGACCGCGGTCGGCTGCTCGGCGATCTCTTTGAGCATGAAGTACTCGTAGCCGCCCTTTTCGGCGGCCGCGAGGTCCCAATCGATGTGAAACTCCCGGTAGTCGGTACCGGCAAGCAGGTCGTCGTTGCCATCGAAGTCGCTGATCCGGTAGCCATCGGCGGTGATCACCACCGCCTGGTCCTGCCCCAGCTCAACGGCGTGCCGGGTGTGCGTGATGAACGCGGCGACGTCGGAGCCGACGAACATCTCGCCGTCACCTATGCCGAGCACAAGTGGCGTGGAGCGGCGGGCCGCCACGATGGTGCCGGGGTCATCGGCGTTGGCGAAAACCAAGGTGAAGTGGCCCTCCAGCCGCCGCAGCACCGACAACACCGAGGCCGGGAAGTCGCCGGCCGTCTCGCCGTGGTGAAACGCCTGCGCGACCAGGTGCACCGCAACTTCGGTGTCGGTGTCGCTGGCGAACTCCACGCCGGCGGCCTCCAGCTCCTGGCGCAGGACGGCGAAGTTCTCGATGATGCCGTTGTGGACGACCGCGATTTTCCCGGCGGCATCACGATGGGGGTGGGCATTACGGTCGGTGGGGCGCCCGTGGGTGGCCCACCGGGTATGCCCCAGGCCGGTGGTACCGGTCAGCGACTCCGCCGGCATTTCGGCCACCGCCGTCTCGAGATTGGCGAGCCGGCCGGCGCGGCGACGCACCGTGAGCTTGCCGCTGCCGTCGACCAATGCGATCCCCGAGGAGTCGTAGCCTCGGTACTCCATCCGGCGCAGCGCATCCAGGACGACTTCGCAGGCAGGACGCTGGCCTACGTAGCCGACAATTCCGCACATAGCAGACCAGGGTAGTGCAGCCACCCCCATCCGGACGTCCGCATAACGCTGACCGCTAGCTGACCAGCGACTGACCGGGGCGGCTCGCGAGCCCCCGGATGAATCCGGCGGTATGGTCGAAATGGCCCTACGGCGCGAAAGGCCCGATTTGTCCCACCCTTACCAACCCCCTGTCCAGGCGGATCGGTACTACCTCAAGCTGATCAAGCACACCGGCGACCTGATCTTCTGGCAGCAGCGCAGTTATTCGGTCTACGGGGCGCTGCCGGAGTGTGAGGCGGCCTACCGTTCGGCCCAGACCTACAACCTGCTCGCCGGTTGGTGGAGCCTGCTGTCGCTGCTGCTGTTCAACTGGATCGCCTTGATTTCCAATGCCAACGCGATGCGCCAGCTGCGCAACGCGGTCAATTCGGGTGGCCAGGCACCGGCGGCGCCCGTGCCTGCCTCGCGGCCCGCATCGGCGCCGGTATCGACGCCGGTATCGATGCCGGCGGGCTGGTACCCCGATCCTCATGGGGCCGGACAGCGCTATTGGGACGGCACAACGTGGGCGAACTGGACCCATCCCCCGCGCCACCGCTAACGTCGACGGGTGGCCCGCATCCGCAACCTCGTTGCCGCCCTCAGCCGCCGAGGCCCACACCGCGTTTTGCGCGGTGACCTGGCCTTTGCCGGACTGCCCGGGGTGGTGTACACCCCTGAAGCCGGTATGAACCTGCCGGCGGTCGCCTTCGGGCATGACTGGCTCACCGGGGTAGCCCGCTATTCGGGGCTGCTCGAGCACCTGGCGTCCTGGGGCATCGTTGCCGGTGCGCCCGACACCCAACGCGGCGTGGCGCCGTCGGTGCTCAACCTGGCCTTCGACATGGGCGTTGCCCTCGACATCGTGGCCGGAGTGCGCCTTGGGACCGGCGATATCAGCGTGCACCCCGCCAAGCTCGGGCTGGTGGGCCACGGTTTCGGCGGCTCGGCCGCGGTCTTCGCGGCGGCCGGCATGCCGGCCAAGCCCGCCGGGGTGGTCGCGATCTTCCCGACCGTCACCGCGCCCCCGGCGCAGCAGCCGGCCGCGGGCCTGAAGGCGAAGGGTTTGATCCTGAGCGCACCCGAGGATCCCAAGACGCTCAATTCCAACGCACTCGAGCTGTCGCACGCCTGGGACGCCGCCACGCTGCGCGTTGTCAGCAAGGCCAATCCGGGCGGTCTGATCGAGGGTCGGCGATTGACCAAGGTGGTGGGGCTGGCCGGCTCCGACCGCAAAACCCAGCGTTCGGTCAGGGCGCTGGTGACCGGCTACCTGCTGCACACCCTCGGTGGCGACAAGACCTATCGCGACTTCGCCGATCCGGACGTGCACCTGCCCAAGACCGACCCGGTGGATCCGCACGCCCCGCCGGTTACGCCCGAAGAGAAGCTTGTCGCGCTACTGAAGTGACGAGCGCGGCCCATGATGCGAATCGGTATCGCCCTGGACTACTCGGGCGGCTTCCATGAGGGCCTCGACCGCGTCGTGGAACTCGAGAAATCCGGAATCGACGTCGCCGTGGTGGCAGAGGCATATGCCTTCGACGCCGTCAGCCAACTCGGCTATCTGGCGGCCAAAACAACCCGCGTTCAGCTGGCCTCCGGGGTGCTGCCCATCTATATCCGCACACCCTCGCTGTTGGCGATGACGGCTGCGGGCCTCGATTATGTGTCGGGCGGCCGGTTCAATCTCGGAATCGGTACGTCCGGACCGCAGGTGATCGAGGGATTCCACGGCGTCGAATTCGATGCGCCCATCGGCCGCACCCGCGAGGTGGTGGAAGTCTGCCGGCACGTCTGGCGGCGGGAGACGCTGCGTTATGCGGGCGCCCACTACCAGATCCCGTTGCCCGCGAATCGCGGCACGGGTTTTGGCAAGGCCCTCAAACTCATCAATCACCCACTACGGGAACGCATTCCGATATCCATTGCGGCGCTGGGCCCCCGCAACGTCGAGCTGACCGCCGAGATCGCCGAGGGCTGGCAGCCGGTCTTTTTTTATCCGGAGAAGGCCGCGTCGGCCTGGAGCGAGGCGCTGGCGTCGGGCACCGCGAAACGCGATCCCGCGCTGGGCCCGTTGGATGTCACGGTGCACGCCTCGTTGGCGATCGGGGACGACGTCGAGCAGCGGCTGGCCCGGGTGAAGCCTCAACTTGCCCTGTACCTGGGCGGCATGGGCGCCAAGGGCCGCAATTTTTACCACAACCTGGCCACTCGTTACGGGTACGGCGATGTCGCAGACCGAATCCAGGAGCTGTACCTGGCTGGGCGCAAGCACGAGGCCATAGCCGCGGTGCCGGACGAGCTGGCGCGGGGAATCTCGCTGATCGGCCCACGCGGGTTCGTCGCCGAACGGCTGGCCGCCTTTGCCGAAGCGGGTGTGACGACCATGCTGGTGAGCCCGTTCAGCACCGATCGCCGCGAATACGTGCGCCACGTCGAGCAGCTGCTGGGGCTGCGTCGCGCCTGAGTTGGTCTGCGAGCTGTCTCGAGTTGTTACGGCCCGGCCTTGGGCAGCTCGTCTGCGGCTATCTCGCAGGGACTCGATGCCTCGCCGGCCGGCGCCGAACCGTCGTGCGGCGGCGCCTCGGGAACTCGCGGCGGCTGGGCGACCGGCGTGGCGGCCCCCTCGGGCACCGGCGTCCTGGCTTGTTCGCCAATCGGCATCGCGGACCGCTCGGCGCCATCGCCCGCCGGCGCCCCCGGCGGTGAACCGTCGGCGGCTTCCGGTGCCTCGCCGCCATCGGACTTCTCGTCACTCGCGCCGGTTTCGGTTGCCGCGTCGGGCTTTCGCGGCTCGCTAGGGTTCTCATCGCCGACGTCGTCGACCGCGTCCGCACCGGACCGATCTCCCCCATCCGCCGGGTCCACCGACCCGAGCGGATCGGCGATCGGTACCGCCGCCGTACCGAGTAGTTCTGCCAGCGCGTCGACAATGCGTCCGGCAAGCCCCGCTAGCCCACCGAACCCGCCGGTTCCGGCGGCACCCAAGCCGCCGGGGCCGCCGAAATCACCGAGCGCTCCGAAATCGCCGGCATCTGTGGGTAGTTCGAGGCCAGCTCCCGGCGCCGGCGCGATGCCAGCCGGCACCGCCGGCGACGCGGCGAAGGCCGGTTCCGGATCCGGCGCAGGCGCGGAGGTGGCGGCCGCAGGTGCGATCGCCGCCAGCGCCGATGGGACCGGCGGCGATTGGCGTCCGGATCCGAGGTCGTCTGGGTGGTCGAAAGACACCGGCACCGACGAGGTCAGTCGATCGGCCAACGTCGTGTAGGCCGCGCCGATGCCGGCCGTCGCTGCGCGCATCGCGCCCAGCCAGTCGTCACGAATATCGTTGTCCAAATAGGGATTTATCTGATGGCGAACCAGCTCGGCGGCCGCACTGCCGGGCGCTGCTCCGGCACCGACCTCAGCGCAGGCGGCCAACCACGCCGGCCGCCGCGCCAGTGTGCGATCGTCGATGGCGATCACGCTTTCCACCTTCATGTCGACCAGACGCCATAGGCCCTCGCGCAACGATTCGCAGCCCAAAGCCGCCGCCCGAACTTCGGCAACAATGCGCTGCCCCGCCTCAACATGGCGTTGCAGAAAGTTGACCGCGGCGTCGGCTCCAGGCCCCGTCCAGGCCATCGCCAGCGCGCCGACCTGGCCGCGCTGCATCCCAAGCGCCTCAGCGATCGTGGCGCCGGCGGCGCGCAGTCGCGCGCAGTCACCGTCGAGTAGGTAGAGATCGAGGCCGTCTTCGCTGTCGTAGCGGTCGCCGATCGGATCAAAGCCCCTGGCCAGAAAGGGATCTTGGTAGCCGAGCTGTTGGCAGGCGCGTAGGTACCGCCGCGTGTGGTCCACGGCGGGCCGCCCTTCGTCGAGGCGCTGTGCCACCGCTAGCCCGTTGGTCACGATCAGGCGATCCGTGCCGCGGCGCCACGATCGGCATCAACGTAGTGGTTCACGGCGGCGCGCATGGCGACCGCTATATCGACTGTGGCGCTGGACCATTGGGATAGCTGCGCACCCAAGCGCTCCAATCCGGCGCGCAGTGCATCACCGTGCGAAGGGTAGTCCCGGCCTGCCGCGGCCCCATCAAAAGTGAGCCTTGCCCAATGGTCGGCGATGGCGTTATCGATCAGCTCCGCCGCGGCGCACAGTCGCTCGGCCACTACCTGCACCGCCGCAACATCGATGCGTGAGTTTCTCGCGAGTTCGGGTCTCATGGATAGTCCGACGCCGGCCGGGGCGTCGAGGTTCCCGCTGAGCCGGGATTGGTCACCTCGATGGCGGTGACGGCAGCGAGCAACGAAATTCAGACGCCTCGTGGCTAGCCCGCGGCACTGACCGCGTCGGCGACGCTGGTGGCCAACCGATGCGCGGCTTTCTCGTCGGCCGCCTCGACCATCACCCGGATCAGCGGCTCGGTTCCAGAGGGCCGAAGCAAGATGCGGCCGGTGTCACCCAGCTCGGTTTCGGCCCGGTCTACCGCCGCCTGAACCGAAGGTGCCGCAGCCGCGGCCGCCTTGTCGGTGACCTGGACGTTGATCAGCACCTGCGGCAACGTTTGCATCCGCGATGCCAGAGCGGCCAGCGAGGCGCCGGTCGCCACCATGCGCGTCATCAAACGCAATCCGGTGACGATGCCGTCACCGGTCGAACCGAGTCCCGGCATCACGATGTGGCCGGACTGCTCACCACCGAGGCTGTAGTCCCCGGCGCGCAATTCCTCGAGCACATAGCGGTCCCCGACGCCGGTGGTGCGCACGTTCACGCCGGCCTCGCGCATGGCCAGGTGCAGACCGAGGTTGCTCATCACCGTGGTCACCAACGTGTCGGAGGCCAATTCGCCCGCCTCCTGCATCGCCAAAGCAAGGACCACCATGATGGCGTCCCCGTCAACGAGGTCACCGTTGGCGTCGACGGCCAGGCAGCGGTCGGCATCTCCGTCGTGGGCCACACCCAGGTCGGCGCCGTGGGCAAGCACCGCCGCGCGAATCGCCTCCAGGTGGGTCGATCCGCAGTCGTCGTTGATGTTCAACCCGTTGGGGTCGGCGTTGATCTCGATGACCCGGGCTCCGGCGGCCCGATAGGCGCGCGGCCCCACTTCCGAGGCGGCGCCGTGGGCGCAATCGACCACGACGGTCAACCCATCGAGTCGCGTGGTGCAGGCCTTGCTCACATGCCGCAGATAGCGGTCGGCGGCGTCCTCGGCGTCGATCACGCGGCCGATCTCCGAGCCAACCGGTCGCAACCCGGGTCCGGCCGCAACCAGACTTTCGATCCGGTCCTCGGTAGCGTCGTCGAGTTTGTGTCCGCCCGGACCGAAGATCTTGATGCCGTTGTCGGGCATCGGGTTGTGCGACGCCGAGATCATCACCCCGAAATCGGCGTCATAGGCACCGGTCAGGTAGGCCACGGCGGGAGTGGGAAGCACCCCGACGCGCAGGGCGTCGACACCTTGACTGGTCAAGCCCGCGATGACGGCGGCCTCGAGCATTTCGCCACTGGCTCGCGGATCGCGGCCAACCACGGCTACTCGCCTGCCCGGTCCGGTCGAACTGGCCAGGTGCTGCGCGGTAGCGGCGCCAAGGGCCAGGGCCAACTCGGCGGTCAATTCGCGATTCGCGACCCCGCGCACTCCGTCGGTGCCGAATAGTCGACCCATGCGGACAAACCTCTCACAGTTGACGTTCTCGCGCCTAACGTGCGCTTCCCTTTCTGCCCGCAACCGTGCGCGTTGACGCGACGACACGCCGAAGGCACACCGAAAACAACGCACAACGTTGCACGGTCGCGGCCAGAAAGTGATCGTTGATCAGCGCTTGCTGTACTGAGGCGCCTTGCGGGCCTTCTTCAGGCCGTACTTCTTGCGCTCGGTAGCACGCGGGTCACGGGTGAGGAAGCCAGCCTTCTTCAGCGCGGGCCGGTCCTCCGGGTTTGCCACGATCAATGCCCGGGCGATACCCAGCCGCAGCGCGCCGGCTTGACCCGAGGGGCCGCCGCCGTGTAGCAGCGCAAAGATGTCGTAGCTCTCCAGCCGGTCGACGGTGACCAGCGGAGCCTTGATGAGCTGCTGGTGGACCTTGTTCGGGAAGTAAGCCTCGAGGCTGCGCCCGTTGAGGTCGAACTTGCCGCTTCCGGGCACCAGGCGCACCCGCACCACGGCTTCCTTGCGACGCCCGACGGTCTGGATGGGCCGCTCGAACACGAACGATTCGCTGTAAGTCACTTCAGCCTCGACAGCGACTTCCACTTCTGGGGTGGTTTCGGTCATTGCGCCACCTGCTTGATCTCGAACGGAACCGGCTGCTGCGCGGTGTGTGGGTGCTCCGGACCGGCATAGACGCGAAGCTTGCTCTGAATCTGCCGACTGAGCTTGTTCTTGGGCAGCATGCCGACGATCGCCTTTTCCACGACGCGGTCGGGGTGCTTTTCCATCAGCTCGCCGATCGAACGTTTGCGCAGACCGCCGGGATACCCCGAGTGGCTGTAGGCCATCTTGTTACGCAGCTTCTCGTTGCTGATGGCGACTTTGTCGGCATTGATGACGATGACGAAGTCACCGCCGTCGACATTGGGCGCGAACGTCGGCTTGTGCTTGCCACGCAGCAGGTTGGCTGCTGCGACGGCAAGGCGGCCAAGCACCACGTCCGTGGCGTCGATGACGTACCACGACCTCGTGGTGTCACCCGCCTTGGGCGCGTATGTAGGCACAGCGCTTACCTTCTCTTCTCTCGGGTGGATCCCGGTGTGACCCGGGTGCCGGTCAGGCGTTCACGGAGGGGCTGTCTCGGCGACCGGCATTGACCCGAGGCCCCGGCGTACCCGCACGCCAACCGAGCAGCTTACCGACGCGCATCCCCGCAGGTCAAAATGACTGTGTGGCCCCCACGGCTCTCCTCCGTGGGGACCACACAGGGTCTGTCGGGTGCCGCGGGGTCAGATGGCGTGGCTAGCGGGCCCATCCGCCGGCCGCGCGGCGGTCGGCGCCGGCGACCTCGTCGGCGCCGTCACGGACGGCGTTACCCAGCTCGACCAGGATCTGGTTGAGCGCAGCGGCCGCTTGATGCCATTTGAACTGCTCGGTTTGATACGCGGCCGCCGCCTCTCGGGACCACAGCTGCTGCAGCGGTGCGATCTGTGACCGCAGCTGCTCGAGTGCGGCGTTGAAACGCATCGAAGTGATGTGAATCTCTTGGCGAACCGTGTGCTCGATCGCGTCAAAGTTGTACGACAGGACAGGGTCCACGGCGAATCCCTCCGATCACAGGTCCGCGCCGGCGGCGCCGATGTGGTGTGCGTGGTTCTGGCCGGCCTCACGCAGCAGGGCCTCGTTGTGCCGAATGGTCTCAGCGATCGTGTGCAGGGCGTGGTAGAGCCGTGTCGACTCTGCACCCCATCGATCCATCGCGTGTTTGAATCGCACCGCCGCCACCCCACCCCACACTGAGGCGGGCACATCGTTCATGCGGCCGATGAACGCCTGCAGCAGCGCCCGGATTTCTTCGTTGCGGGCGTCGGTGGTGGCGGCGACCGTGCGCATCAGGTCGAAGTCGGCACTCAACGTGTTCGACGCAGTAGACGTAGTGAACGGATTGGCACCTGCCGGACTACTCATACCCCTTAAGACCGGCGGCAGGCCGATTTGGTTCCACCCGGATGCCGCCCACCGTGCGCGGATCAGTGGACCGCGTGCGCGGATCGCACGGCCCGTTCACACACCTCGCGAATGGCCTCGGCCGCGCCGGTTCGGCTTTGGCATCCAATGCTGATCCGTACCGCCGTGTCCAGCACCACCGTCCATCGCACGTCGTGCCCGGTACGCACCTCCCGGTAGGTCACCGCAGGCCGGCCGGCGCTGACACCGGAGGGATCGAAGTCGACGAACACACCGGCGGGTTCGGCGTCGATCGCCCGTTTCAGCCGCTCCGCGGTGCCCGCAAGCGTCTCCCCCGGCACCGGCGATTGGGTCACGTGCAGGGCTACCTCGGGATCTGCCGGCGAGGTGATCTGTACCCGCATTGACCCGGGTCCCCCAATCACACGCTGCGTCGGCCAGCCCGTGGGAATCGCGACCGCGACGTGGCCCTCCACCAAAACCGTCGTCGGCGTTGCCACAACCGCGGACACCGCGCGCCGGTCCGGCCGGGCAAGACCCGCCACCATGAGGACGGCCACAACGGTCGCGCCGATGCCGGCCACCGCTGGGCCCGCCAATCTCGTGATGCTCCGGTGCGGCGGTGCTGGAGCGGACCCCAACACCGGCTCCGTGGTCGCCGACCTCGCCAATCCGATCAGTCGCGGATCGTTGACCTGCGCGATGCGCTGGCCACCGACCAGGGCGGCGCAGATCGATGCCCCAAGCTCGGATGCCCCGGCAACCGCGCCCGGCGCGTCGATGACCACCGCTGTCCGGATGCCCGGCGTCATCGCGTCAACGGCGGCGGCGACCTCTTCGGCGGTGCGTTCGGGCTCGGCGCGACGCGGCACCGCGGTTCGATGCTCGCCGACGACCGCAACCAACCGATCGGCGATCTCGACCACGACGGTGGCCTCGGTTGTGGCCCGCCGCAACAGCCAGGACCGCGGTCGCAGCCAGACCTGGGCTGCGCGGTCAACGTGTGTGTCATCGGCTTCGTCGCCCGCGGCCCGGGCGGCGCGGGTAACCACGGCGACGCGCGCCGCCGACCACCACGACGGATGCACAACGATCATGCCGGCGCGATGGCCTTCGGCCAGGCGACGCAGGGTGGTCGACCAAAGGGACCACACCTGGACCGGCCGGTCACCCACCAACGCCACCGGGTCGTCGATGGCAGCCAGCGCGGCCGCGCACACCTCGATGTCAGCGACAGTCTCGGTGCCACAACACAGTCGGCGGATTGCCTGCGGGCCCGCCTCGATCATGGCGCGGTGCGCGTTCATCCGGGCTCAGTCCAGGCCACTTGGACCAGCCGCTCGTCACCGGCCCGGGTGACCAGGACGGCGCGGCCGGGCGGCAAGCGCATCGGCCGACCGGAGCCGAACAATGGTCCCTCATCGCAACGTCCGCTCATCATCAGCGCCATGCAGCCGAAATCTCGCAGCGCGGCGAGCAGCGGCTCGAACAGGGCCCGTGTGGCTCCCCCGCTGCGCCTGGCCACGATCAGATGCAATCCGAGATCGGTTGCGTAAGGCAGGTATTCGAGCAGCGCCAGCAGTGGATTGCTGGCCGATGTGCATATCAGGTCGTAGTCGTCGACCATCAGGTAGATCTCCGGCCCAGACCACCACGACCGGTCGCGCAACCGAGCCTGGCTCAGGTGCGGGGCCGGCATCCGGGCCCGCAGCAATTCGACCAGTCCCGGCAGGAATGCACCCAATCCCCCCGCAGCTATCGCATGGCCGCCCAGGTACTCGGACTCGCTGAGACCGAGCAGTTCCCGCCGGAAGTCCACCAGGAAAAGCCGTGCCTGCGCAGCGGTCTTGGTCCGGGTGATCTCGCGGCACAGGGTGCGCAACGCGCTGGATTTTCCGCACGCATTGTCACCGAGTATCAGCAGATGGGCGTGGTGTTCGAAATCGACCGCGACCGGTTGTAGCCGGCGCTGCTGCAGACCCAGGAGGATCCGCCCGGATAGGGCTGCACCCGCGGCCTCGACCACGTCGCGATGCTCAACCCGCTGCGGCAACAGCGGGACCGCAGGCGCCCCCGAGCCGGCATGTTGTTGACTCACAACGACTTCAGCGACATTGGGCAATGCGATCATCATGTGCATCCCGTCGTCGCACAGGCCGCGGCCCGGCCGGTCCCGGGGTACCTGGCGCGCGCCTCGGCGATCCACCTCGGAATCAGCAGGATCCCCCAGGCGCAGCTCGATCCGGGTGCCCAGCTGATCCTTCAGTGACCCCCTGAGGTGAGCCCAGCGCGTCGCGGAGACCACCACGTGCAGGCCGTAGGAAAGTCCTTGCCCCGCCAGCGCAGTGATCGGTTCCTGCAGCTCTTCGAACTCATGGCACAGCGTGGCCCAACCATCGATCACCACAAACAGGTCGGCGAGCCGCTGGGCGCCTGAATCGGCCCGGAGCCGGCGATACGCGGCGATCGAGTCGATGCCCTGCTCACCAAAGAACGACTCGCGGGTCCGCAGGCAAGACTCGAGTTCGGCGACGATGCCCCGGATCAGGTCCGGTTCACCCCGGCCGGCGACCGCACCGACGTGGGGCAGGTCGCGGACCGCGGCCAGGGCGCCGCCACCGAAGTCCAGACAGTAGAACTGCACCAGGTCCGGGTCGTGGGTGGCCGCCAATGCGGTTATCAGCGTGCTCAGCGTGGTGGACTTTCCCGACTGCGGCGCGCCCACGACCGCGACATTGCCCGCGGCCGCGGTGAGGTCGATGGTCAGGGGTGTGCGGGACTGATCGAACGGCCGGTCCACCACCCCGATCGGCACGGCCAGTTCAGCGTGCTCTGCCGCACCCTCGCTCAACAGCGACGCCAGCGCGGGCGCCCGGTCCAACGGTGGCAGCCAGACCTGATGCGCGCGCGGCCCGTGGCCAGCGATCCGGTCCAGCACGGTCTGCAGAACGGTTGGCCCGGTTGCGGTATCCGCGCCGTCAGCGCCGCCCGTCCTGACGTCTCCGGTGGCTTCGGAGGTGAACGGCCGCACCGCGGCAGGTAGCGCCACAGAATCGGCATCGGGCGGGCCCGCCGGAACCGGTCCCGATACAAACGCCGTTTCGAACCGGGTCAGCTCTGCGGTGGGAGAAGACAACAGGCCGGAGCCGGGGGTGTTGGGCAGCTCAAAGGCGTCCAGCGTTCCCAGGGCGGTCCGTGACTCGATGGCGGACAGGGTCTTGAGGCACACGCGATAGGACAGGTGGGCTTCGAGTCCACGCAATCGCCCCTCCTCGAGCCGCTGGCTGGCCAGTAACAGGTGCATCCCCAGTGATCGGCCCAGCCGGCCGATGGCGACGAAGACCTCGGCGAAATCGGGATGCTGACTGAGCAGTTCGGCGAACTCGTCGACGATGATGAAAAGCGTCGGCAGCGCGGCCAGGCCGGCGCCACGGCGGCGGACATCCTCGTAGGCCGCGACGCTGACGAAATTTCCGGCCGTCCGCAACAGGTGTTGGCGCCGGTTCATCTCGCCGGCCAGCGCCTCCCCCATCCTCGCGACCAGCGGCGCTTGGTCGGCGAGATTGGTGATGACCGCGGCCACGTGCGGCGCCTTTTCCAGGTCGAGAAATGTAGCGCCGCCCTTGAAGTCGATCAGCAGTAGATTCAGTACCTCTGGCGAGTTGCGCACCATCATGCCCAGCGCGACGGTGCGCAGCAGCTCGGACTTTCCCGATCCGGTGGCCCCGATGCAGAGCCCATGTGGCCCCATCCCCCGCGCCGCGGGCTCCTTGATGTCCAGCAGCACGGGTGATCCGTCCGCGGTCGCGCCGATCGGCACGCAAAGCCGTTCGCGTTGATTCCGCTTGTGCCAGTGGCTTACCGGGTGATAGGTGGCGATTTCGCCGATGCCCAGCATCCTCGCCCAGTCGCCGGGGTGACCGCCGGCGCGGTCACCGCAACGGTGCGGCGCCAATAGGCGGGCACATACCAATGCGCTGACCTGATCCAACTCGTCGGGCCGCCTCAACGTCGTCGTTTCTCCGGCCCGCTTGACCACCACCTGCGTGCCGTCGGGTCCGCACCCCACCTCGAGGACGGTGACACCGGCCGGCAACTGCTTGCCCTTTCGTCGGTGTCGACGATCACCATGACCGGCAGCGCCACGGCATCGAAGGCGGCGCTGGCTTGCGTGATGTTGGGGTACACCATTCTTTCGGCCCCCACCTCGTCGTGGTGACTCGGATGCTGGTTGTGCGGCAACCATTTCAGCCACTCCCACCCCGGCCGGTTGCGGTCGCTGACCACCGCGGCGACCAGCAGCTGATCTGGACCGTGCAACACAGCCATTTGGCACACCATCGCCCGAAGCAGCGCCCGTACCCGCGCCGGGTCGCCGCCGATGGTCACCACACCGGCGCCGTGTAGCGCGATGGCGATCGGGACATCGGTAACCCGCGCGTGGGCCTCGAGGAAGCGGCGCAGCGCGCTGACGGTGACCGGATCCGATCGGTGCGGGGGTGGCAGCGGCGCGGCCACCAGGCGAGTGGCCAGCGGCTGGGTTCCAAGGCCAATGCGGATTCGGCAGAAATCGGCATCCGCGGGCCGGCGCTCCCACATCCGGGAGCCGCCAATCAACGTCCACACGGTGTCGGGTTCGGGATGGGTTCGGTTCGACGATATTCGCTGGGCTGCCGCGATTTCGGTGACGCGTTGCCGAAGCTCGCTCAGATATTGCAGATACCCCACCCGGTCTTGGTCGAGCCCGGCACCCCGGCGCCGACCGCGTGCGCTGACCGCCATCACCATCAGCGACAGCGACATCGTCGCCGGGAGGATCAACATCGTTGGGTTGCGCGCGCTCGGGGCGCCCGAGACATAGGTCGCTGCCATGGCAATCAAGGTGGCGATCGACATGGCCAGGGGCACCAGGCGCAGCAGCGGACCGGTCGACGTTGTCTGGGCCAGCTCCGGTGGTGCGGCAACCACGAGGTCCTCGGTCACAGTGCGACGACGCTAGGCAGCGGCCCGAGCGCCGGCAAGTCGCCTGTGCACAACCGGATACGACGGCGCCGGAGGCGAACTAGCGTGCCAGTGATCCACCTGTCAGGGGGCCCGATGTTGTCTGGATCCGAACCGGGATTGTGCCGTGTCGCCGTGCATTCCGGGACTGCTGTCGTCGATCTTTCGCTACCGGCGGCACTCCCCGTCGCCGAGTTGATCCCCGCCATCGTCGAGAGTCTGGGCGGCCGCGATATCGGCGCGGCGCCCACGCGCTATCAGTTGTGTCCGCTGGGCGCGGGGGCGCTCCCGCCGTCAAAGTCTTTGGCGCAACGCGGCATTCGAGACGGCACCGTCTTGTCGTTGAGCCGTTGCAGCGCCGAGCCGGCACCCGGGCCGCATGATGACGACGCTGACGCGGTACTGGCAACGCTTCGCGGTAGCACCCGGCCGCCGTCGCGGCGCGCCAAGGAACTCACCGGCGCGCTGACCGCGGGTGGGGTTGGCGGGGTCGGCGCCGTGCTGCTGGTTCGCGACGCGCTGGGCAACACCGACCGCCACGGCGCGGCAACCGCGGTCGTGGCGATCACGTCCCGCGTCCTGGCCTTGCTCGTCGCCGGCATGACGCGACGGACCGGCCGGGAGCCTACGGCGGTGTTCACGCTGAACGTCATCGCCACGACGTTCGTGGCGGTCGGCGCACTGCTGGCGGTTCCCGGTCGGCTGGGTGTGCCGAATCTGATGCTCGCCGCGATGGGAGCGTCGGTCGCCGCGGCGCTGGCGATCCGGCTGACCGGTTGTGGTGGGGTCACCTTCACCGCCGTCATGTGCTGCGCGCTCGTCATCGCCGCGGCCGCGCTATGCGGTGTGATCACTGGCGCCGCGTTGTATGTCGTCGGTTCATTGACCACGTTGGCCGCCCTGGTTGCGCTGGAAGTGTCGGCCCGCGTGTCGATGGTCGTGGCAGGTTTGTCCCCAAAGCTTCCCGCAGCGCCCGGGTCCGAGGAAGCACCCGAGTTGGCGGCCCCGGATCTGTTGGCGACCAGGGCCATCCGGGCCGATCGCTGGTTGAACGGCCTGCATGGCGGATTCTCATCGGCTGCGGCCCTGGGCGCCGTCGTCGCCGTGCTTGGCAGTCAGCGCGCCATCGGACTCACCGCGGTCACCGGCGCGGTGTTGTTGCTACGTGCGCGCGCGCAGGTCGACGGGAGGTCCCGGTTGATGTTTTTGATCGCCGGATATGTCGCGGGCACAGCCGCATTCGCTGTCGCGGCCCCCGGCCTCGCCCAGCACGGGCCGTGGATCGCCATCCTGACCGCGGCATTGACCGCCCTGGCGCTGCATCTGGGGTTCATCGCGCCCACCCGGCCGCCTTCGCCCATCGCTTGTCGACTCATCGATGCGCTGGAGTTCAGCGCATCGGCCAGCCTGCTGCCGCTGGCCTGCTGGACCTGCGGTGTCTTCAGCGCCGTTGGTGGCCTGGGACTGACGTGGACATGACCTCGCGATTCGGACACCTGCTGGCGGCGTGTGCGCTCGCCGCACCGTGCTGGTGCGCCATGCCGGCGGCGCACGCGGTGACACCACCCCCGGTGGACGAAAGATGGTTGCCGCAACCCGCGCCGCCGGGCCCGCCCAGCCGCACCCGGCAGCGCGAGGTGTGTGCGGCGGCTACCTGGGCACCCGAGCGACCCGAGGCCGCCGCCCAACTCGCCGGCCTCGACCTACCCGAAGCGTGGCGGCTCACTCGCGGATCCGGTCAGCGGGTGGCCGTGATCGACACCGGGGTGGCACACCACCGACGGCTGGCACACCTGGTGGCGGGAGGCGACTATGTCTTCACCGGAGACGGCACCCAGGATTGCGATGCGCACGGCACCATCGTCGCCGGCATCATCGCCGCCGCACCTGACTCCGCGACAGACCAATTCAGCGGTGTGGCTCCCGATGCCACGGTGATCGGCATCCGCCAGTCCAGCGCCAAGTTCTCCCCCGTCGGCAACCGCTCCAGCACCGGAGTCGGCGACGTCGACACCATGGCCCGAGCCGTTCGCACGGCTGCCGATCTGGGCGCATCGGTCATCAACATTTCGACGATTGCCTGTGTTGCGGCCGAGAGCCCACCCGATGACCGAGCCCTCGGCGCGGCTTTGGCGTACGCCGTCGATGTGAAGAATGCCGTCATCGTGGCCGCGGCCGGAAACACCGGCGGTGCCGCCCAGTGCCCATCCCAGCGCCCCGAGACAACCCGGGATACCGCGACCGTCGTCGTCAGCCCCGCCTGGTACGACAACTACGTGCTGACCGTCGGTTCGGTCAATGCCAACGGGGAGCCCTCGGCGTTCACCCTGCCCTCACCCTGGGTCGACGTCGCCGCCGGCGGCGAGAACGTGACCTCGCTCAACCCCGTCGGCGACGGAACCGTGAACGGCCTTGACGACCACGGTGGCTTCCGACCGCTGTCGGGCACCAGCTACGCCGCTCCCGTGGTCAGCGGACTGGCCGCGCTGATTCGCGCTCGGTTTCCAGCGTTGACCGCGCGCCAAGTCATGGCGCGGATCATCTCGACCGCCCATCATCCGCCCCATGGCTGGGATCCCTTCGTCGGCAACGGCACCGTCGATGTGCTGGCGGCGGTGAGCAGCGACCCCGCCGTGCAGCCGGCTCCGGCCCAGCCAGGTTCGCCGACCCCAGCCGCGCCGGTCACCACGCCGCCCACCCAACCGGATCGCCGGGCCCGGATTACCGCATTGAGCGGATCAGCGATCTGCTTGATGGGGTTGCTGGGGGCATTGGCCTCCCGGGCATTCGGTGGCCGGTCCGGGAGCCGGCACCGGCGGATCCACCACGACGACGTCGTAGGCGACTGACGCGCTCGCCCCGCTCAGTTCCGGCCCCTCCGGCAATGTCGCCAACATCGGCCACGGCGCCGCCGTCGGAGTCAACAGCCCTAGGTGACGCGCCGTGTCCTCGTCGTGAATCAGATACCGCACTCCGGCATCGGTGACGAGGTAGCGTCGGCCCAGGGGGGCATCCGAACCGGAGAGCCCGCGCGATGTCACATAGGCGCTGCGGCCCGGCGGCAGGTAGACGGCGTCCAGCGCGGGGCCGCGCCCGTCGACCTGGACCAGGGGCAGCGCCCTCGCCCCAGCGGGCACGGGCAGACCGTCGCCGGCCAGAAACGCGACGTCGGGGCGACTTGCGTGCCTGCTCACCCAACTCAGGCACAACGTGGTGACGCCGGCGTCCAGCGGTTCGGACACCGTGTCGGGATACCCGGTGACCGGCAACGTCTCAACGATGGGCGCGGCACGGATCACGTCGGGGGCCACCGCGATCGCGTTGGCCGCCCCCTGCGAGTCGCTGAAACGCAGCAAGTCAGCGGCGACCTGGCCGATCCGCTGCACGCCCTGCGCCAACACCACGTAGTACGCAGCGCCACCCCCCGCTGTGATACTCAGCACAGTGCCGACCGAGAAACCGAGTTTCCCGGCCAGCGCCGGTTCGCCCGCATGGCCGATCCGCAACACGCTGATCGGCGGAACTTCCGGCACCGCGCTCAGCAACGACCGCGAGACGCGGTAGGGGGTCCGGCCTTCCAGCCGCAGCGCCCGCCGAACCGCGGGATCGGCCAGATCGACCACGGCCCGATGCCCGTCGTAGAGCAGATACGCCGGCGAACCCGACTCGGTCGCCACCAGAATGGTCTGCTCGGCGACAAGGCGACGAACCGACTGCTGGGCCGGACGCCCCACCAACAGGGTGGTCGCCGCACCACGGTCGGTGTCGCAGATCGTCCACGCCGACTCCTGCACCGGCAGCGACTGGCCAACGAACTGAGGTGCCCCCGGGATGCCCAGCAGCGGGCCACGTTTGGCGCGGATCACCTCCGCCTCGCGCACCGGTTTTGGGTTGGCGCCGGTCCCGGCGATCAAACGGGCCGAGGCCAGGTTGAGCACCGGATGCCAGGTATCGCCCACGCGCACATACAGCGCGCCGGATTCGCGGCCCACCACGATCTGGGCATCGCCCAGCCCGACCTGCGGCCGCAGCAAAGCGCTGATCACACAGCCCACGAGGACGACGACCGAAAGCACGCAGCCCGCCGCCAATGACACCGCGGACGCCCGCGGGCGCCCGTCGGCCGGGTCCAGACCCCCGCGCAGCAACGCGCACTCGAGGCGCCGGACCAGAAAGCGGTAGGCGCTGACCTGCAGCCACGTCGTCGGCCGGCCAGGCGGCCAGCCCCGAGAATCCCCCGCATCCACACCGCCACGCTAGGCAGGTGAACGCGACATTCTTTGCGTTCATCCACAGGCCCGGGCCGGGGCCCGATTCGTTCGAGGTTTTACGAAGTCCGATTGCGGGTAAAATTTCGGCGTAAACAAGCACCCATTGGCCGTGCTGGTCGGCGCTCTGGTCACCGCGACCGGCCTGTTGGCCGCCCCCAGCATCACTGGAACCGCCATCCCGTCGGCGTCCGCAACGGACTGCCCCGACGCCGAAGTCGTGTTCACACGCGGAACCAGCGAGCCACCCGGCATCGGCCGGGTGGGTGAGGCCTTCGTGGACTCGTTGCGCCAGCAGACCGGCAAGAACATCGGTGTGTACGCGGTGAACTACCCCGCCAGCCGTTTGCAGCTGCACGGCGGCGACGGAGCCAATGACGTGATTTCACACATCAAATCGATGGCCTCCTCCTGCCCCAACACCAAGATCGTGCTGGGCGGCTATTCACAGGGCGCCGACGTGATCGACATCGTGGCCGGAGTCCCGTTGGCCGGCATCAGCTTTGGCAACGAGCTGCCCGCCCAGTACGCGGACAACATCGCGGCGGTCGCGGTGTTCGGCAACGTGGCCAACCGCTCCGGCGGATCATTGACCACCCAGAGTTCGTTGCTGGGTTCCAAGTCCATCGACCTGTGCAACCCCAGTGACCCGATCTGTCACTCCGGCCCCGGCAACGATTGGAACGGGCACACCGACGGTTACGTCCCCACCTACACCACCCAAGCGGCGAGTTTCGTTGCGGCGAAGCTGGCCGCATCGTCGATGGCACCGGTGGTCCAGTTGCCTGGGCCCGTGCCGCGGGCGCCCGGCCCCGCTCCGCAGGCCCCCGGACCCGCTACGGCATCGCCCGGAACCCCAGTCGGGGCGACAGGCACCCTCGTCGGCGCTCACTGACCCACTGTCAGCAAGCCCGTAAAATTGCGCCATGTGGCTATTTCCCCTGGACGCACAGAAGTGGGCGCGCTCGGGTCGCGGCCGAACACGACTCGCACGGCGCTGTGCCGGGTTGGTGGCCACCACGATTGCGGCGTGCGCGGTATTGCTCGCGTTTCCATTGGTGCCTAAGGCAGCCGCGGCCTGCCCCGATGTCCAGGTGGTTTTCGCCAGGGGCACCGGCGAACCACCCGGTCTCGGCCGGGTGGGCAACGCCATGGTGGCCTCGCTACGGCAGAAGACCGACCAGAGCATCGGCGCGTACGCGGTGAACTACCCCGCCAACAAGGACTTCCTGGCGGCCGCCGACGGCGCCAACGACGCCAGCGACCACGTCCAGCAGATGACGAATGAATGCCCCAACACCAAACTGGTGCTCGGTGGTTATTCCCAGGGTGCCGCGGTCATCAACATCGTTACCGCCGCACCCCTTCCCGGCCTTGGCTTCACCCAGCCGCTGCCGGCCCAAGCCGCCCAGCACGTGGCCGCGGTCACCCTGTTCGGGAACCCATCGGGCCGAGCGGGTGG
The DNA here is from genome assembly GCF_002355775.1 of Mycobacterium ulcerans subsp. shinshuense. NCBI lineage: Bacteria > Bacillati > Actinomycetota > Actinomycetes > Mycobacteriales > Mycobacteriaceae > Mycobacterium > Mycobacterium ulcerans. Next base: position 4,607,943 of record NZ_AP017624.1, read on the forward strand.
ATTGATGACGGCGCTGAGCCCGCACTTCGGCGGCAAGATCCTCAACCTGTGCAACACCGGCGACCCGATCTGCTCGGACGGCGACCAGTGGAAGGCCCACACCGGCTACGTTCCGGGCCTGACCAACAAAGCCGCCAGTTTCGTCGCAGGCCGGATCTGAATCAGCCCCACTCGCGAATCGGCCGAGCCGATTCAGCGCGCTTGTGAGGCGACTGGGCAAGCCCTTGGGCTTGCCTGTACCGGAACGCTTCCGGTGGCAGACCCCTGCAACCAGGGTTACGATCACGCTGAACCTCAACGAGGCGTACCGAACGCGCCAACGAAGGTTCTCTTTGCCGCTGTACACGAAGGCAAATGCGCGATGCGCGCCGTGGCGATTCTGATGCGCCATTGTCCGGCGATTGCGCCCAGGAGGATCGATGCAGGATACCGACGTATCGCAGGTATCACCCTCAGCCCCTGCGGATCTTGCTGAAATCACGGCGGCCAAGAAAACCCTCGAGGACTACACGCTGCGGTTTGCGCCGCGCAGCTACCGCCGGTGGTCGCCGGCGGTCGTCGGGATCTCCGCCCTGGGCGGTATCGCCTACCTGGCCGACTTCGCGATCGGCGCCAATATCGGGATCACGTGGGGAACCACCAATGCCCTCTGGGGCATAGCCATCTTCGCCGCGGTGGTCTTCACCACCGGATTGCCCCTGGCCTACTACGCGGCCCGCTACAACATCGATTTGGATCTGATCACCCGTGGCAGCGGTTTCGGCTACTACGGGTCGGTGGTGACCAACGTCATCTTTGCCACGTTCACCTTCATCTTCTTTGCACTCGAAGGTTCGATCATGGCCCAGGGACTGAACCTGGGTCTGCACATTCCGTTGTGGCTGGGGTATGCCTTCTCGACGCTGCTGATCTTTCCGCTGGTGATATACGGCATGAAAGTTCTTTCACAGCTGCAACTTTGGACCACGCCGCTGTGGCTGATCCTGATGGTGGCCCCGTTCGGCTACCTCTTGATCAGCCATCCCGAGTCGGTCGCGCAGTTCTTCGCCTACGCAGGCAAGGACGGTCGCGCCACGGCCAGCATCGGCTCCGCACTGATGGCGGCGGGCGTATGCCTGGCGCTGATCGCTCAAATCGCGGAGCAGATCGACTATTTGCGGTTCATGCCGCCACGGACGCCCAAGAACTCACGTCGGTGGTGGGCCTGGATGCTGCTGGCCGGGCCCGGCTGGGTCATCTTCGGCGCGGCCAAACAGATCATCGGCCTGTTCCTGGCGGTCTATCTGCTCTCCAACGTCGCCGGTGCGGCCGATTTCGCCAATCAACCGGTCCACCAATTCATGCAGATCTACCGCAACTTCATGCCGGTTTGGCTGGCGCTGACATTGGCGGTGATCTTGGTGGTGCTCAGCCAGGCCAAGATCAACGTGACGAACGCGTATTCGGGTTCGCTGGCCTGGACGAATTCATTCACCCGCGTCACCAAGCACTACCCCGGGCGAGTGATGTTCCTCGGCGTGAATCTCACGATTGCCCTGATCCTGATGGAAGCCAACATGTTTGACTTCCTCAACACAATCCTCGGCTTCTACGCCAACTGCGGCATGGCCTGGGTGGTGACGGTGGCATCTGACATCGTCTTCAACAAGTTCCTGCTCGGCCTGTCGCCGAAGACACCGGAGTTCCGTCGCGGCATGTTGTATGCCATCAACCCGGTTGGCTTCGGGTCCATGCTGTTGGCAGCGGGCCTTTCGATCGTCGCGTTCTTCGGCGGCCTCGGTGAGACGCTGCGCCCGTACTCGCCGTTGGTGGCGATCAGCGTCGCCTTGGTGATGCCACCGATTCTGGCCATTGCCACCAAGGGCAAGTACTAGCTGCGACGCACCCACGACGGCATCGAGCTGCCCATGTACGACGAGCACGGCAACCCGTCCGCCGAGCACCTGAATTGCCATGTCTGCCGGCAGAACTTCGACCGACCCGATATGGCGGCCTGCCAGACCCACGATGCTCACGGTTGTTCGCTGTGCCTGTCCACCGACAAACAGGCCGAACACGTCTTGTCAGCCCATCCCTAACCCGACGATGTGGAGCCACAAGTAAATCGTGCCGAACCTTTGCCTTTGGCGATTGTTTTTATTGGTCATATAATCGGGGCCTTGTTGCTTGTGGGTGATCAATAGTTCCCGTTGATCCGACGACGGCGATGTCGCAGGAGGCTGCACTCACCGCTGTTGAGGAGGATCTCGTGGTCGTTGACACCTCGCCGGTCGACGCCGGCGGCTACGTGTCCGTCCCCGTGCTCCTCTCTGATTTCGGCTCGCTGTCGCCGGAGATCAACTCCGGGCGCATCTACGCCGGTCCGGGATCTGGACCAGTGCTGGCCGCGGCGGGAGCCTGGGATGCGCTGGCCACCGAGTTGGGCGCCACCGCATGCGGATACAGCTGCGTGATCACCCAATTGACGAGCTTGCCGTGGTCGGGGCCCGCCGCCGCGGCCATGCTTACCGCGGTCACGCCGTACGTCTCCTGGTTGACCACGATGGCCACGCGCGCCGAACAGGCCGCCATGCAGGCCAGGGCCGCCGCGGCGGCCTATGAGGCGGCCTTCGCGATGACCGTGCCCCCGCCGGCGATTGCAGTCAACCGAGTCCGGTTGCTGGCGCTGATCGCAACCAATTTCTTCGGGCAGAACACGCCGTCGATCGCGGCTACCGAAGCCGAGTACGCCGAGTTCTGGGCGCAAGACGCCACCGCGATGTACTGCTACGCCAGCACCTCGACGTCGTTTCTGGCACTACCCGCCTTCCCCGGGCCACCACGCACGACCGACCCGGCAGGATTGGCCGGACAGGCCGCCGCGACCAGCCAATCCGCGGCGTCGGCGACCTCCTCATCGGCAATCCAGGCGCTTACCCAAGTCTCGTCGTCGCTAGCCGCGGCCGGGCATTGGCTGCCCATCCTCTCGACCGCGGAGTGAAACACCTTGGTCAACACCTGGGGCCTGGCCTATTTCGGCGCGGGAATCTTCCAGTTGGGCACCCTGTTTGCCCAACAACTCTTGCCAGATGCTGCGGCGGCGCCGTCCGCGGCCGCGGCCGCGGCATCGACCGCCGTGGCCGCACAACTGACAGCACCCGTTGCCGCCACGCCGGTTTCGGCCGTATTCGCGCGGGCGGACACCATCGGACCGATGTCGGTACCGCCAAGTTGGACCACCGCCGCACCGGCACCCACCGCCGGGGGCGCCGCGATCTCTGGCATCGACGTCGCGGCCGGGCGCCCCCAAGCACCCAACGCCCTGCTTCCCAATCTGCGCGACAACAGCCGAGCAACGACCTTCGCTCGGCGCCGATACGGCATCCGCCTGACGGTGATGTTGCGCCCACCGGAAGCCGGATAGGCACCCAAGCTTCGAGGAGAAGAGCAGATGGCACAGGCAGCCACACAGGTCAGGTAGGGAGTTGATAGCAATGGACTTTGGGATACTGCCGCCAGAGATCAACTCCGCTCGCATGTACTCCGGCCCCGGCTCGTCACCCTTGTTGACGGTGGCCTCGGCGTGGAGCGGCCTGGCCGCCGAGTTGAGCGCTACCGCCAACGACTACGAGACCGTGATCTCCGGGCTGCAAAGCCAGGGTTGGGTCGGGCCTTCGCCGGAAGCGATGGCCAACTCCATCTGGCCCTATGTCGCGTGGCTGCGCGCCACTGCCGCCGCGACCGAGCAGTCGGCAAGCAAGGCTCGCGTAGCGGCCAGCGCGTACGAAGCCGCCTTCGCCGCAACGGTGCCGCCGCCACAGATCGCCGCCAATCGCGCCGAACTCACCGGGTTGATCTCAACCAACGTGGTGGGCCAAAACAGTGCCGCGATAGCCGCTGCGGAAGCCCAATACGGCGAGATGTGGTCCCAGGATGCCGCGACCATGTATGCCTATGCCGCCAGCTGCGCAACCGCCACGTCCGTGACACCGTTTGTGTCGCCGCCGCAAACCACCAGCCCGACCGCGGCGGCGACACAAGCCGGCACCCTCGCCCGGGCCGCCGCCGCCACCGCCGGTACCGCACAGAGCACCTTGTCACGGCTGATCTCGGAGGTACCGGGTGTGCTGCAAATCCTTACGTCGCCGTTGGCCTCGGCCGCATCATCGACGGCCGGCCCCATCGAGCGGTTCTTGGAGTGGTACGCGCCGTTCGCAAATTTCTTCTACGACACCCTCGGCCTGCCGTTCTTTGGCGCCGGCATCACCAGTTTCTTCGCGGCAACGGCCAAGACGGCGGGGGCGATTGGCCCCGCGGCCGCCGCACCAGCGGCCACCGTCGCCGCCACGGGTGCGGCCGAAGCGGTGGGCGCTGGGCCGGTTTCGGCGAGTCTGGCTCAGGCCAGCACGGTCGGCAAGCTGTCGGTACCCCACACCTGGGAAGGGGCCACCCGGCGACAAGCCCCACCACCGCATCGAAATTCATCAGCGACGTGATCGAACCGGAAAGCGTGGAGGCGGGCGGCAACGTCATCGGCGGAGTGCCGATGCCCGGTCCAGGCGAAGGTTCGGCGGGTGCGGGTCCCCGCTACGGGGTACGCCTCACCGTCATGCCTCACCCACCGTCGGCGGGCTGAGTTGAGCACACATCTCAGGCATGGGGCAGCCGCCACCCGAGCGCCGGGTCTGGGTGGTTGCCCCGGCCATTCCACATCACTGAGCACCCGCGGATTCCGGGCGCCGCCGCCGATCCGGCCCTCGCCCACCCATCCAGCACGCCTCGACGTCCCGCAGTCGGCTGATGCCGTGTCCACCATTCGGGGGATAACGCCTCAGTGCAGCACCGCAACGGGGCTGGTGCCTATAAACTCGACCGCTCCGCCCCGATCTGATGAGGACGCTCATTGATGCCTGAAGATGTTGCTACCTGCCAACCCACCGAATCAACGCCGCATCTTCATCGGGGTCTTTCCAACCGACACATTCAGTTGATCGCCATTGGCGGGGCGATCGGCACCGGCCTGGTCATGGGGTCCGGCCGCACCATCTCGCTGGCCGGCCCGGCGGTGATAGTCGTCTACGCGGTCATCGGGTTTTTCGTCTTCTTCGTGCTGCGCGCGATGGGCGAGCTGCTGTTGTCGAACTTGAACTACAAGTCGTTCGTCGACTGTGCCGCCGACCTTCTGGGCCCGGCGGCCGGCTACTTCATGGGCTGGTCGTACTGGTTCGCCTGGATCGTCGCGGGCATCGCCGATCTCGTCGCCATCACCGGCTATAGCAAGTTCTGGTGGCCGGACGTACCCACCTGGGCACCGGCACTGGTCACTATCGCCGTCATGCTCTCGATCAACATGTTCGGTGTCAGCAAGTTCGGCGAGACGGAATTTTGGTTCGCCCTGATCAAGGTTGCGGCGATCCTCTGCCTCATCACCGTGGGCGCGATCTTGGTCATCACCGGCTTCACCTCGCCCGACGGCGACCGGGCGGCCCTGGCGAATCTCTGGAACGACGGCGGGTTCTTCCCAACCGGGTTCGTCGGTTTGGCGAGCGGGTTTCAGATCGCCTTTTTCGCCTATATCGGAGTGGAACTGGTGGGTGCGGCCGCGGCGGAAGCCGCCGATCCCAGCCACACTCTCCCCCGTGCGATCAACGCCGTCCCGCTGCGGGTGGCGATCTTTTATATCGGGGCCCTGCTGGCGATTCTCTCCGTCGTCCCGTGGCGACGGTTCGCCAGTGGCGAGTCGCCGTTCGTGACCATGTTCGCCTTGGCCGGACTCGCCGCGGCCGCATCCGTCGTCAACTTTGTCGTCATCACCTCGGCCGCGTCCTCGGCGAACTCCGGCGTGTTCTCCACCGGCCGCATGCTCTATGGCCTGGCCGACGAGGGCAGCGCGCCGGGAATCTTCGGTCGACTCAATAGCCGCGGAGTGCCGGCACCGGCCCTGATCCTCACCGCGGCGCTGTTGTTGTCCGCCATCCCGCTGCTCTACGCCGGCGGTTCGGTGATCGGTGCCTTCACCCTGATCACCACCATCTCGTCGCTGCTGTTCATGTTCGTCTGGACGATGATCGTGATCAGCTACCTCGTCTATCGGCGCCGACACACACAACGCCACGCCGATTCGGCTTACAAGATGCCCGGTGGCGTGGTGATGTGCTGGGCCATACTCGGCTTCTTCGTATTCGTGATCTGGACGCTCACCACCGAAACCGAAACCGCGACCGCATTGGTGTGGTTCCCGCTGTGGTTCGTGATCCTCGGGATCGGCTGGGCGCTCGTCCGGCGCCGCCCCGGCCACCTCGAGCAATACCACCGGTTCCAGGCCGAAATGAACGGCACCGCCGAGGGGGTACTCCCGCCCGATGCCTCAGCCCGGACCTAGTCGATACGTAATAAGTCAGTCGGTACGCGAGCGCAGATCGCGGGTAATCAAGACCCGCGATGCGAGCTGGTCATCGGGCGGATAGTCCACCTTGGCCAGGACCAGACCGTGCGCCGGTGCGGCCGCGAAGTCACTGGAACGCGCGGTAGCGGTGAGCAACTCGCGACACCAATCTGGCGTACGCCGGTGTTCGCCCACGGCCAGCAGCGCGCCCACCAATGAACGCACCATCGACCAGCAGAACGCGTCGGCGCTGACCTGCGCGGTGACCAGGTGCCCGTTGCGCGACCAGTCCAGCCGTTGCAGGTCACGGATGGTGGTAGCCCCCTCGCGACGGCGGCAGAACGCGGCAAAATTGTGCAGTCCCAATAACTCTCGGGATGCCACCGTCATCGCATCGATGTCCAGCTCCCGCGGCCATACGGTCACATAGCGAGCCTGCTGCGGCTCGACACCGTAGGGGGCCGTCGACAAGCGGTAGACATAATGGCGGCGAAGTGCCGAAAATCGGGCATCGAAAGCCGTTGGCGCACGCGCGATATCGAGGACGCGCAGATCAGCCGGCAAGAAGCGGGCCAAACGTCGCACCAACGGCAGGAATTCCGGATCGCCCGCGCGCGCCGAACGCGAATAGGCGTTCGGCAACGCGTCGACTGGAACATCGGCGTGGGCCACCTGGCCGGTGGCGTGGACCCCCGCATCGGTACGCCCGGCGGCACGCAGGCGCACCGGTGTGCGCAGGACCGTCGTCAGCGCCTCATCAAGGACGCCAGCGACCGTACGCTGCCCCGTCTGCGTCGCCCAGCCTGCGAAATCCGTACCGTCGTAGGCAATGTCGAAGCGCAGACGAACTGCGTCACTAATTCTGCGGTGCCTCGTCAGCGTCGGTGTCAGCGGAGCCGGCCTCGGCGTCGGTGGCCTCGGCGTCGGCAGGCGCTGCCTCGGCTTCGGTAGCGGCCACCGCCTCCTCGGCCGCCGGCTCCTCGGCTGCCTGCGGCTCCGAAGGCGCGTCCTGCGACGCGGCCTGGGAGGCTTTCACCCGTCGTGCCCGGTCGGCCTCAGACGTCACCGTCTTCTCCCGCACCAACTCGATCACCGCCATCGGGGCGTTGTCGCCCTTGCGCGGTTCGACCTTGATGATGCGGGTGTAGCCGCCCTCACGATCGGCAAAGAACGGCCCGATCTCAGCGAACAGGGTGTGCACCACGTCCTTGTCGCGGATCTTCTTGAGCACCTCGCGCCGATTGTGCAGTGCACCCTTCTTCGCGTGGGTGATCAGCTTCTCCGCGTACGGCCGCAACGCCCGCGCCTTGGGCTCGGTGGTCTTGATTCGGCCGTGCTCGAACAGCGAGGTGGCCAGGTTGGCCAGTAGCGCCTTCTGGTGCGAGGACGACCCGCCGAGGCGAGGGCCTTTGGTGGGCTTGGGCATTGCGGCTATCTCCTATTCGGGGCCGGTCCCCGTATCAGGTAGGACCGGGACGGATCTTGGTTAGAGCTGTTCGGTTTCGGCGTAGTCCTGGTCGTCGTAGGCGCCCTCGATCGACCAGGTACCGGTGGCCACGTCGTAGCCTGCGACCTCAGACGGGTCGAAGCTCGGCGGGCTGTCCTTGAGCGACAGGCCCAGCTGGTGCAGCTTGACCTTGACCTCATCGATCGACTTCTGACCGAAGTTGCGGATGTCGAGTAAGTCCGACTCGGTGCGCGACACCAGTTCGCCGACGGTGTGCACGCCCTCGCGCTTGAGGCAGTTGTACGAGCGCACGGTCAGATCCAGGTCGTCGATCGGCAGTGCGAACGAGGCGATGTGGTCGGCCTCGGCCGGCGACGGCCCAATCTCGATACCTTCGGCCTCGACGTTGAGTTCACGTGCCAGACCGAACAATTCGACGAGCGTCTTGCCCGCAGATGCCAGCGCGTCGCGCGGGGTGATCGAATTCTTGGTCTCGACATCGAGGATCAGCTTGTCGAAGTCGGTGCGCTGCTCGACACGAGTCGCGTCCACCTTGTAGGTGACCTTGAGCACCGGCGAGTAGATGGAATCGACCGGGATGCGGCCGATTTCGGCGCCCGAAGCCCGGTTCTGCACTGCCGGGACGTAACCGCGGCCGCGCTCGACGACGAGCTCGACCTCCAGCTTGCCCTTGTCGTTGAGGGTGGCGATGCGCATGTTGGGGTTGTGCACCGTGACACCGGCCGGCGGCACGATGTCGCCCGCGGTGACCTCACCGGGCCCCTGCTTGCGCAGGTACATGGTGACCGGCTCGTCTTCCTCCGAAGAAACGACCAGGGCCTTGAGGTTCAGGATGATGTCGGTGACATCATCCTTGACTCCGGGCACCGTGGTGAACTCGTGCAGCACGCCGTCGATGCGGATGCTGGTGACGGCTGCCCCGGGAATCGAGGACAGCAGCGTGCGACGCAGCGAGTTGCCAAGGGTGTAGCCGAATCCGGGTTCCAGCGGTTCGATGACGAACTGGGACCGGCTGTCGGTGAGGACTTCCTCGGACAGAGTCGGCCGCTGAGAGATCAGCATGGTGTTCTTGTTCTCCTTCTCGGCACCCGCTATTTGATGCCGTTAGGTGATCCGTCGCTGCGGCCGCAGCGACGGAAGACGGGGCTTACTTCGAGTAGTACTCGACGATCAGCTGCTCGGTGAGCGGGACCTCGATCTGTGCCCGCTCGGGCAGCTGGTGGATCAGGATGCGCTGACGCTCCCCCACGACCTGCAACCAGCTCGGGATCGGACGGTCACCCGCCGTTTCGCGCGCAATCTGGAACGGCACCGTGTTGAGCGAGTTGTCCCGCACATCGATGATGTCGTACTGCGAAACCCGGTAGCTGGGCACATTGACGTGCACGCCGTTGACGCTGAAGTGCCCGTGGCTGACCAGCTGACGAGCCATCCGGCGGGTACGTGCCAACCCGGCCCGGTATACGACGTTGTCGAGCCGGCTCTCCAGGATCTTCAGCAGCTCCTCACCGGTCTTGCCGGAGTGGCGAACGGCCTCTTCGTAGTAGCGGCGGAACTGCTTTTCCATCACGCCGTAGGTGAAGCGGGCCTTCTGCTTTTCCTGCAACTGCTGGCGGTATTCACTGTCCTTGACCCGGGCGCGGCCGTGCTGGCCGGGCGGGTAGGGACGCTTTTCGAATGACTGGTCGCCACCAACGAGGTCGGTGCCCAGCCGGCGTGACTTGCGGGTGACGGGTCCGGTGTAACGAGCCATTGGTATATCCTCCTAGACCTAGACGCGCCGACGCTTGGGCGGGCGGACACCGTTGTGCGGCTGCGGGGTGACATCGGAGATCGCACCGACCTCCAGGCCAGCGGCCTGCAGCGACCGGATCGCGGTCTCGCGGCCCGAACCCGGCCCCTTCACGAACACGTCGACCTTGCGGACACCGTGCTCCTGGGCCTTGCGCGCGGCGTTCTCGGCGGCCAGCTGCGCTGCGAACGGTGTCGACTTGCGGGATCCCTTGAAGCCGACGTGACCCGACGACGCCCAGGCGATGACGTTGCCCTGCGGGTCGGTGATCGTCACGATCGTGTTGTTGAACGTGCTCTTGATGTGCGCGGCACCGTGCGGGACGTTCTTCTTTTCCCGGCGGCGGGTCTTCTGGCCCTTCTTGGGGCCCGTGCCGCTGGCTTTCTTCGGTGGCATCGGTTACCTGGCCTTCTTCTTGCCTGCGATGGTGCGCTTGGGGCCCTTACGGGTCCGCGCGTTGGTCTTGGTGCGCTGGCCACGTACCGGCAAACCACGGCGGTGCCGCAGGCCCTGGTAGCAGCCGATCTCGATCTTGCGACGAATGTCGGCCTGCACCTCGCGGCGCAGGTCACCCTCGATCTTCAAGTTCGCTTCGATGTAGTCACGCAGGTGCGTCAGCTGGTCGTCAGTGAGATCGCGAGTGCGCAGGTTACGGTCAATGCCCGTAGCTGCCAAGATCTCGTTCGACCGGGTACGGCCGACGCCGTAGATGTAGGTCAGGGCGATCTCCATCCGCTTGTCGCGCGGTAGATCGACGCCGACTAGTCGAGCCATAGGTGGCGTTTCCTCTTTTTCTCAGCGGAGGTCTTATCCCAGTCCGTTCCCGCAAGGTTTGCGGGGCCCGGCCTCCGTCCGGGCGCGGATGAACTGGCCCATCACTATTGATGCCAGCCGCTCATTGGTGCTGGGAGGTCTGCATTCAGTTGTCTGCGCTTCGCGCTAGCTAGCTGCTGCTAGCCCTGGTCTACCCCTGCCGCTGCTTGTGGCGCGGATCGGAGCAGATCACCATGACCCGCCCATGCCGACGGATCACCCTGCACTTGTCACAGATCGGCTTGACGCTCGGGTTCACCTTCACGGCAGTCTCGGTCCTGTTCTCTGGGTGGTTTGGCTATTTGTACCGGTACACGATGCGGCCCCTGGACAGGTCGTAGGGAGACAACTCCACCACCACGCGATCTTCGGGCAGGATACGGATGTAGTGCTGCCGCATCTTGCCGCTGATGTGGGCGAGCACCTTGTGGCCGTTCTCCAGCTCAATGCGAAACATGGCATTAGGCAGGGGCTCGACCACGCGACCCTCGACCTCTATGGCACCGTCCTTCTTGGCCATTACTTTCCGGCGATCCTCACTTCTTGTTCGTGCACCTGGTTTGGCGCAGCACCCGTCCTGACCGCAAAACGTGATCCGGTGGTGGAAATTCCGCGAAACGATCCGAGAAATTTCGGGACTGGGCACGCCAGGAGTCGGCGCGAGACGTCGCACCGCCGTCCCACGATACCCGCACTGCCGCGCTCGGCGCAAAACGCCACAAAGCCGGGCCGGAATAGCCGCCCCGACCCAGCCGGTTGGACCTAGCATGCCCGCCCCTGAGACCGACTCTGACGCCAGATCTTCCGCGAGTCCAGCCGCCGGTAAGCCCAACCTCGGCCGGTTCGGATCCTTCGGCCGCGGTGTCACCCCGGCCCAGGCCAGAGACATCGAAGCGCTGGGCTACGGCGCGGTCTGGGTCGGCGGGTCACCGCCGGCGGAGCTGGCCTGGGTGGAACCGATCCTGGCGGCCACCACCACGCTGCAGGTAGCCACCGGCATCGTCAACATCTGGTCGGCGCCCGCCAAGCCGGTAGCCGAGTCGTTTCATCGCATCGAGGCCGCCTACCCCGGCCGTTTCCTGCCGGGAATCGGCGTGGGCCACCCGGAAGCGATCACCGAGTACCACAGCACCGGCAACGCGGTGGACGCCCTCATCGAGTACCTCAACAGGCTCGACGACTACGGGGTGCCGGCCAACCGACGGGTGGTGGCGGCGCTGGGCCCGCGGGTGCTGCGGCTCGCGGCGCGACGCAGCGCCGGCGCGCACCCCTACCTGACCACACCGGAGCACACCGGCGCGGCCCGCGAACTCATCGGCCCGTCGGCGTTTCTGGCTCCCGAACACAAAGTGGTGCTGACCACCGACGCGCAACGGGCGCGTGCCGTCGGGCGCAAGGCCCTCGACATCTATCTCAACCTGGCGAACTACCTGAACAGCTGGAAGCGGCTGGGCTTCAGCGAGCGCGACATCGCCCGCCCGGGCAGTGACCGCCTGGTTGACGCCGTGGTCGCCTACGGCACTCCCGCGGCCATCGCGGCGCGCCTCAACGAACACCTGCAAGCCGGCGCCGACCACGTCCCCGTACAACTCCTGACCAAAAGTGAGAACCTGGTACCAGCGCTCGCCGAGTTGGCCGGGCCGCTCGGGCTGGCCGGCGCCTGAGCTTCAAGCAGGCACGGGGGAACCAGATGACCAACGCAGTTTCACTCAAACCCGAGCTGGGCCGGTTCGGCGTATGGCTGGGTAGCCGCTCCATCACCCCCGAACTCGCCGGGCAGATCGAATCACTCGGCTACGGCGTGGCCTGGATCGGCGCATCACCGGAGGCCGATCTGGCTTGGGTCGAGCCCGCCTTGGAGCAGACCACATCACTGCAGCTGGCGACCGGAATCGTCAATATCTGGTCGGCGCCGGCCGATGAGGTGGCGGCGTCGTATCAGCGGATCGAGAGCGCCCACCCGGGCCGGTTTCTGCTGGGTGTCGGGGTAGGCCATCCCGAGCACACCCAGGAGTATCAGAAACCCTATGACGCGCTGGTGGCCTATCTCGACGACCTGGCCAAGGCGATGGTGCCGGACAGCAGGCGGGTATTGGCGGCGCTGGGCCCCAGAATGTTGCGCCTGGCCGCGCAGCGTAGCGCCGGCGCCCATCCGTATCTGACCACGCCCGAGCACACCGGCACCGCCCGCCAGTTGGTCGGCAACACCGTGTTCCTGGCGCCCGAACACAAAGTCGTGCTCACCACCGATGCGGCGCAAGCCCGCGCGGTGGACCGCAAGTTCATCGATTTCTACCTGGGACTGAGCAACTACGTGAACAACTGGCTGAAGCTGGGCTTCACCGAAGACGACGTGCGCAAGCCCGGTAGCGACAGATTGATCGACGCCCTGGTGGCCTACGGCACCCCTGATCAGATCGCCCGGCGGCTCGGCGAACACCACGAAGCCGGCGCCGACCATGTGGCGATTCAGGTGCTGCGCCCGTCCCGGGAGGACAAGTCGATGGCGGCGCTGACCGAACTGTCAGGGGCGCTCGGGCTCACCCGTTAGGGTTTGACCATGCGACTGCTAGTCACCGGTGGAGCGGGCTTCATCGGCGCGAACTTTGTGCACAGCAGCGTGCGCGAGTACCCCGACGACGCGGTGACCGTGCTCGACGCCCTGACCTATACCGGCCGGCGCGAATCGTTGGCCGATCTCGAAGACGCCATCAGGCTGGTCGAGGGCGACATCACCGATGCCGAGCTGGTTTCCCAGCTGGTGGCCGAGTCCGACGCGGTGGTGCATTTCGCCGCCGAATCCCACGTCGACAATGCGCTGGACAACCCGGAACCATTCGTGCACACCAACGTGCTCGGGACCTTCACCATCCTGGAGGCGGTGCGGCGGCACGGCGTACGGCTGCACCACATCTCCACCGACGAGGTGTACGGGGACCTCGAACTGCACGACCCCGCGCGATTCACCGAGGCGACCCCGTACAACCCGTCGAGTCCGTATTCGGCAACCAAGGCCGGCGCGGACATGTTGGTCCGGGCCTGGGTTCGGTCCTATGGCGTGGCGGCCACCATCTCCAACTGCTCCAACAACTACGGCCCGTATCAGCACATCGAGAAGTTCATTCCTCGGCAGATCACCAACGTGCTGACCGGGCGGCGCCCCAAGCTGTATGGCACCGGCGCCAATGTCCGGGACTGGATCCACGTCGACGACCACAACAGCGCGGTGCGGCGGATCCTGGAGAAGGGGCAGATCGGCAAGACCTATCTGATCAGCTCCGAAGGCGAGCGCGACAACCTGAGCGTGCTGCGCACGCTGCTGCGGATGATGGATCGCGACCCCGACGACTTCGATCACGTCGTCGACCGCGTCGGCCACGATCTGCGCTATGCCATCGACCCATCTTTGCTCTACAACGAGTTGGCGTGGGCGCCCAAGCACACCGATTTCGAGGAAGGCTTGCGCACCACCATCGACTGGTACCGGGCCAACGAATCATGGTGGCGTCCGTTGAAAGACGCCGCAGAAGCCCGTTACCAAGAACGCGGTCAGTGACATGCAGGCACGCGAACTCAAAGTTCCAGGCGCGTGGGAGATCACCCCGACCATCCACGGCGATTCCCGCGGCATGTTTTTCGAATGGCTCACCGACAGCGGGTTCACCGCCTTCTGCGGTCATCGCTTCGACGTCCGCCAAGCCAACTGCTCGGTGTCGTCAGCCGGCGTGCTGCGGGGTCTGCACTTCGCCGAGCTGCCCCCCAGCCAGGCCAAGTACGTCACCTGCGTATCCGGCGCGGTGTTCGATGTCGTCGTTGACATCCGTTTGGGTTCACCGACATTCGGCCAGTGGGACTCGGTACTGCTCGACGATCGCCACCGATCGATTTACATCTCGGAAGGACTTGCGCACGGTTTCCTTGCGCTGCAAGACAAATCAACGGTGATGTACATGTGTTCGGCCGAGTACAACCCGCAGCGCGAGCACACGATCTGCGCGACCGACCCCGAACTGGCGATCGACTGGCCCCTGGTCGACGGCGCCCCTCCCAGCCTGTCTGAACGCGATGCGGCGGCCGGCAGCCTCGATGAAGTGCGCGCTTCGGGGGTCCTGCCCACTTGGGAAGAGACCCAGAGGTTCATCGACGGCCTGCGGGGTACCTAGCCAGCCTCCGCGTGCGAACCGCCCCGCCCGAGCCCAATTGTCGCCGTGGCCGGCGGTACCGACACATGGCCGCGCCGAATGCCCGGGTGGCTATCGCTAGCCTTCCAGGCATGTCAACCACACAGATCGCCTGGGACGGCGTCGATGACGGCGAGCCCGCAGGTGAATGAGACTGAGGGCAGGCCGGTAGTCGGGCGTCCCGGTGCGGTGTTGTTCACCGTGTGCGCCGCCCTGTTCTTGGTTGTGGTGGATGTCACCGTGCTGCACGTGGCCGCACCAAGAATCGCCGAGGAGCTGAGTCCCTCACCCACCGAATTCCTGTGGATCGTCGACATCTACCCGCTGATCATGGCCTCATTGATGCTGATGGCGGGAGCCGCTTCAGACCGGTTTGGCCGCAAGCGCCTGCTGATGACTGGTCTGGTGATCTTCGGGCTGGTCTCGATTCCGGCGGCCTTCGCGGCTACACCGTTGATGCTGATCCTGGCCCGTTCGGTGATGGCAGTGGGCGCGGCGATGATCCTTCCCGCCACGGTATCGCTGTTGCGGGTCGCGTTCCCGGACCGCGCCGAACGGATGCGCGCGGTGGGGATCTGGTCTGCGGTGTCGGCGGTGGGGGCGGCGATCGGCCCGTTGATGGGCGGGTTGCTGGTCGAGTACTTCTGGTGGGGCGCGATATTCCTGATCAACGTCCCCCTCGCGCTGCTGGTTCTGCTGCTGGTGTGGCGGCTTGTCCCGGAGTCACGCTCGCAGGCCCGGCTGGTGTTGGACGGTCTCAGCGTCAGCCTGTCGATCGTCGCAGTGCTCACGTCGGTGCTGGCGATCAAGCAGGCGACTCACCACGGGATCGATCCTGCGGCAGTTGGTTACGTCGTCATCGCCAGCGTCGGGTTGTGGTGGTTCATCCGCCGCCAGATCAGCAGGCAGCGCCGCGGGATCGAACCGCTGCTCAACGTGCACTTGTTCACCCGAGCGCCGTTTACCATTGCGGTCCTGGCCGTGCTACTGGCGGTGTGTTCCATCGTCGGCCTAGACCTGGTGTTCGCGCAGTATCTGCAGAATTTTCTCGGCTTCACGCCGATCAAGGCCGCGCTCCTGCTCACGCCGATGGCGGCCGCGACGGTCGTCGGTTCTCTGTCCGCGCATCTGATCGTGGGTCGCTGCGGCACCCGTGTCGCGATCGGCGCCGGCCTCGGCCTTACCGCAAGCGCATTGCTCCCGCTGCTGACCCTGGGCCACAATGGGCAGCTTCTGGTGTTCGTGGGTTCGCTGACGGTGGTCGGGTTCGCCCTCGATGTGGTGCTGGTTTCGGCAAACGACGCGATCATCTCCGCGGTCTCCGAGGATTACGTCGGCCAAGCCGCCGGTGTCGAAGAAGTCGCCTACGACCTCGGGGGTGGGCTGGGCATTGCGGCGCTGGGCTCCGTCCTCACGGCCACCTATACCGCAGCTTTCGACCCAATTTCGGGGCTGACCGACTCGCAGTTGGCAACCGCTCAGGAGTCCATCCGAACCGCCAATGATCTCGCCGACGCGACCTCCGCGCCGGCGCTGGCGTCCCAGATCCGTATTGAGGCGCACACCGCTTTTCTGGCCGGCTTTCACACCACCATCGTGGTCGCGATAGCGATCCTCGCCGCAGCCGCCGTGGCCGCCGGCGCCCTGCTCTCGACCAAGACCTTGCCCGAACCGGCCGGTCAAGATGCCCCCGATCCGAGCGCATAGCGCCGGGCCGACCGGCCCGCTACCGCGTCGGTACCACACCTTCGGGACCAGCATCGGCACGCTTGCCACGATGATTGGGGCCATGTTCGTCAAGAGTCCGTTGCGTACCACCGACGAGATTTACTAGGATGTCCAAGTATCGGGTCTCCCCGCCGCACGCGACCGTTATGGAACACGCTATGACCACACAAATTCCGCATTTCATCGATGGACGCCGCACTCCCGGGCAATCCACCCGCACCGCCGATGTCCTCGACCCCAATACCGGCCAGGTCCAGGCGACGGTACCGATGGCCGCGCAGGCCGACATCGACGCCGCGGTCGCAGGCGCCGCCGAAGCGCAAATAGGTTGGGCCGCCTGGAATCCTCAGCGGCGGGCGCGGGTGTTGATGCGCTTCATCGAGTTGGTCAACCAGAACACCGACGAGTTGGCCGAGCTGCTATCACGCGAGCACGGCAAGACAGTGCCCGACGCCCGCGGTGACATCCAGCGGGGCATCGAGGTGATCGAGTTCTGTCTCGGCATCCCCCACCTGCTCAAGGGCGAGTACACCGAGGGCGCCGGCCCGGGCATTGACGTCTACTCGCTGCGGCAGCCGCTCGGCGTGGTCGCCGGCATCACCCCGTTCAACTTCCCCGCGATGATCCCGCTGTGGAAGGCCGGCCCCGCCCTGGCATGCGGAAACGCCTTTGTGCTCAAGCCCAGTGAGCGCGACCCGTCGGTTCCGTTGCGACTGGCCGAACTGTTCGTCGAGGCCGGCCTACCCCCCGGCGTCTTCCAGGTCGTCCACGGCGACAAGGAGGCCGTCGACGCCATCCTCAATCACCCCGAGATCAAGGCGGTCGGCTTCGTCGGCAGCTCCGACATTGCCCAGTACATCTACTCCGGGGCGGCGGCCACCGGCAAGCGTTCGCAGTGCTTCGGCGGCGCCAAGAACCACATGATCGTGATGCCTGACGCCGACCTCGACCAAGCCGTCGACGCGCTGATCGGCGCCGGATACGGCAGTGCGGGCGAACGCTGCATGGCGATCAGCGTCGCGGTGCCGGTGGGCGAACAAACCGCGGATCGGCTGCGCGCCAAGCTGGTTGAACGCATCAACAACCTGCGAGTCGGACACAGCCTGGACCCGAAAGCCGACTACGGCCCATTGGTCGCCGAAGCCGCACTCACGCGGGTGCGCGACTACATCGGCCAGGGCGTCGCCTCCGGCGCCGAATTGGTCGTCGACGGCCGCGAGCGGGCCAGTGACGATCTGGCCTTCGGCGACGCGAACCTGGAAGGCGGCTACTTCATCGGGCCGACCCTGTTCGACCACGTCACCACCGACATGTCCATCTACACCGACGAGATCTTCGGACCGGTGCTGTGCATGGTCCGCGCCCACGACTACGAAGAGGCGCTGCGGTTGCCCTCCGAGCACGAGTACGGCAACGGCGTGGCGGTCTTCACCCGCGACGGCGACACCGCGCGCGACTTCGTGTCCCGGGTGCAGGTGGGCATGGTCGGGGTCAACGTCCCGATCCCGGTTCCGGTCGCCTACCACACCTTCGGCGGTTGGAAGCGTTCCGGATTCGGCGACCTCAACCAACACGGCCCGACGTCGATCCAGTTTTACACCAAGGTCAAGACCGTCACCTCCCGGTGGCCGTCGGGCATCAAAGATGGCGCCGAGTTCGTCATCCCCACGATGAAGTAGCCGCCATGTTTACCCTCAACGACGACGAGCGGGTGATCACCCAGACCGCCGCCGCTTTCGCCGATAAGCGGCTGGCCCCCTACGCGCTGGAATGGGATGCCACCAAGCACTTCCCGGTCGACGTGCTGCGCGAAGCCGCCGAACTGGGAATGGCGGCGATCTACTGCCGAGAAGACGTGGGCGGTAGCGGGCTGCGCCGGCTCGACGGCGTGCGCATCTTCGAACAGCTGGCCATCGCCGACCCGGTCACCGCCGCGTTTCTGTCCATCCACAACATGTGCGCCTGGATGATCGACAGCTTCGGCACCGACGAGCAACGCAAGGACTGGATTCCGCGGCTGGCCACGATGGACGCCATCGCCAGCTACTGCCTGACCGAGCCGGGTGCCGGCTCCGACGCCAGCGCGTTGAGCGCCCGGGCGGTGCGGCAGGGTTCGGCCCCGGGGTCGGACTATGTGCTCGACGGCGTCAAGCAGTTCATCTCCGGTGCGGGCGCCTCGGACGTCTACGTGGTGATGGTGCGCACCGGAGCCGAGGGGCCGCGCGGCATCTCGGCGTTCATTGTCGAAAAGGGCACGCCGGGGCTGAGTTTCGGGGCGCTCGAAGAGAAGATGGGCTGGCACGCACAGCCCACCGCACAGGTGGTGCTCGAAGGAGTTCGGGTGCCTGCCGACGCGATGCTGGGCGGCGTTGACGGAACGGGCGCCGGATTCGGCATCGCGATGAACGGCCTCAACGGTGGCCGGCTCAACATCGCGGCGTGTTCGCTCGGTGGCGCCCAGTCCGCCTTCGCCAAGACGGGTGCCTACGTGCGCGAGCGCCAGGCGTTCGGCGCCAGCCTGCTCGACGAGCCCACCGTCCGGTTCACCCTGGCCGATATGGCCACCGGTCTGGAGGCGTCGCGAATGCTGTTGTGGCGGGCGGCAAACGCACTCGACGAGGACGACGCGGACAAGGTGGAGCTGTGCGCGATGGCCAAGCGTTTTGTCACCGACACCTGCTTCGACGTCGCCGACAAGGCTCTGCAACTGCACGGCGGCTACGGCTACTTGCGCGAGTACGGTCTGGAGAAGATCGTCCGTGATCTGCGCGTGCACCGGATCCTGGAGGGGACCAACGAGATCATGCGGGTGGTCGTCGGCCGGGCCGAGGCCGCACGGTTTCGCGCTAGCGCATAGGAAAGGGGCCTCATGACCAAGTCTTGCCAGATCGCGTTCTTGGGGCTCGGCCACATGGGTGCGCCGATGTCGGCGAATCTCATCGGCGCCGGCCACACCGTACGCGGGTTCGACCCGGTGCCCGCGGCCGCATCCGCCGCGGCCGCCAAGGGCGCGACGATGTTTGACAGCGCCGCCGAGGCGGTGGCCGGGGCCGACGTGGTCATCACCATGCTGCCCAATGGCGCGGTGGTCAAGCGCTGCTACGCCGTGGTGCTGCCCGCGGCCCGATCGGGTGCGCTGTTCATCGACAGCTCAACGATTTCGGTCAACGATGCGCGCGAGGTACACGCCCTGGCCGAATCGCACGGCATGGCTCAACTCGATGCACCGGTCTCCGGTGGGGTCAAAGGCGCGGTGGCCGGAACACTGGCGTTCATGGTCGGTGGCGACCAGAGCGCGCTGGCGCAGGCCCGGCCGGTGCTGGAGCCGATGGCGGGCAAGATCATTCACTGCGGCGCGGCCGGCGCGGGACAGGCCGCCAAGGTATGCAACAACATGGTGCTGGCAGTGCAGCAGATCGCCATCGGTGAGGCGTTCGTCCTGGCCGAGAACCTCGGGCTGGATGCGCAGTCGCTGTTCGACGTCATCACCGGCGCGACCGGAAATTGCTGGGCCGTGCACACCAACTGCCCGGTTCCCGGCCCGGTGCCGACATCGCCGGCCAACAACGACTTCAAGCCGGGATTTGCCACCGCGCTGATGAACAAGGACCTCGGTCTGGCCATGGACGCGGTGACCTCGACCGGTTCGGCAGCACCGCTGGGCAGCCACGCCGCCGAGATCTACGCCAAGTTCGCCGCCGACCACGCCGACCAGGACTTCAGCGCGGTGATCGAGATGCTGCGCGGCAGCTAGTTCACCGCGGCGTCACTGCACCTTTCGGCCCAGGAATGCCGCCAGCTGATCGGCCGGTGAAAGCTCCGCCGAGCAGGGCTGCTCCTGCCCAAAGGGCTTGCCCGGCCCACGGAACTGGGGTCCGACGAACGCGCGCACCGCGGCGAGCTGCTGGGTGGCCAAGTCGGGATCAAGATCGCCGGGCTGACCGGTTGCCACCGCCAGGTCCCAGGCATGGGTCAGCACATCGCTGGTGCGCATCCCGATGAAGACCTGTCCGGGGATCTCACCGAACGGCAGCTTGAACACCGTCGCCATCCCGTCCGGTGCGGCGAAGACCTGTTGGGCGGCGGCGGTGGCCCGGTGCGCCGCGACCATGTCGTCGGGCCGGGCGGCGGGCCTATCGGCGCCGCCCGACCATATCCCGACATGCTCGTTGCCGCCGATGACGTGCTCGATCAGATCGCTGACCGTCCATTCCGAGCACGGGGTCGCGGCCCCAAGCTGATCCGCGCTGACATTGGCAAGGACACTCCCGAACGCGTCCTGGGCACGCTGGTGAGCAGTTAGTGGATCCATCGTCCTGCCTCTCTGTGTTCTTCTCAGAAATCGCCGGCGCTGCGCCGCAACGTTTCGATCGATGACACCAGTGCCTCCGATTCCCCGGTGGACATCCCGATGTTGGCGAACACGTGCTCATTGAGCGTGACGGTCGCATCCTCGACGGTGGAGCGCCCCAGATCGGTGATCTGCACCAGGGTGGTCCGGCCGTCGGTGGGATGGGGAACCCGCCGCACCAGCCCGTCGGCTTCCAGCCGGCGGATCGCGTGGGTGACGCTGGTGACGTGGACCTGCAACCGGTCGGAGGCCTTGGTGATCGGCAATGCGCCGGTGCGGCTGAACGCCAATAGCCGGAGCAGTTCGTAGCGGGAGAAACTCAGGTCATAGGGGCGCAGCGCGGCCTCGACTCGGGCCAGCAGAATCTGATGCGCCCGCATGACCGATGTCACCGCAACCATGCCCTGCGCCACGTCACCCCAACCGCCGGCTTCCCAGTTGGCCCGCGCCGCGGCGATCGGGTCACGTTTGTTGTCCGGGGCCACACCCTTTCTTACCGCACAATCCCCCGGGTCCGGTTATTGCTTGCGATATTGGCGCGAGCACCGCCGTCGGGCGCGGGTCGCCGGCCTCAGAGCGAACGCTGCAGCAGAACCTCGCCGCTATCGGCGGAGACCACCTGCACGGCCGCGATCTGGTCGACCGGCATCGAGATGCTGCCGGCGGGGGTGGCGGTGTGCCCCGGCTCGGCGACCCAGGTCGCCAGCCGGGTTTGGCTGCCGTCACGTCCGACCACGACCATGGCCAGCGTGTCATGGTGGGCATCCGGTGGCGCCAGGCAGACGCATCGCAGATTGATGAACGTCCCCCAGTGCATGCCGTCGACCGAAACCGTCGACTCCAGCAGGTGCGTCCCGACCTGAGCCATCGGCTGGGCGGACGCGGTTTGCACCGGCGCAGAAGCAGAATGGCCCACCACACCAACCAGCACACCGATCCCCAAAAACACCGCGGCCGCAGATGAGGCCACCCAGATCGCCAACCGGGTACGGCGGCGGCGCCACCGCACCGTCGCCAGCAACGTCGGCAGCAGCTGCGACGACATCTGCGGTGAGCCCGATGTGGTCCCCGCCGCCACACCGGGCTCACCGATAGCCGCCACCTCGTCGGCGCCCAGCTGCGACAGCAGCGCCGGCACACCACAGAGTTCGGCCACGGCCGCGCGGCACGACGCGCAGCCGGCCAGGTGCGCCTCGAATTCGCGGCGGTCGGCCGCCGATAGCGACCCCAGCACGTAGGCGGCGTCCCACATCAAGTAGGGGTGTTCCCCCTCGGTGGGTGCGCCCAGTCCTGTGACTGGCGTCCTGATGTCATCCATTTCCGGTCACCCTCAAGCATTCCAAGCCAACAGCTGTGCGCATGGATCCCCCGAAAAACCCCGCCATGAGCACGGCCGTCATCGTGTAACTCCAAGTTCCTGCAGAGTGAGCCGCAATGCCCGCACGGCATAGTATAGGCGCGACTTCACCGTTCCTTCGGCGATCTCCAGGTCCTTCGCGATCTGTGCGGTGGTCCAGCCGCGGTAGTAGGACCGCTCGATGACCGCGCGATGCTCGCCGGAGAGCTGTGCCAGCGCGTCGGCGATCAGCAGCCGGTCCAGCGCGGCACCCACTTCGTCGGGCGTGGATTGCTCCGGCGCACCGTCCGCGTCGGTGGAGCTGACAACGTAGCGGTACCGCGCGCTGCGCCGGTCATCGATGATCATGTTGCGGGCCACTGTGAACAGCCATGCGCGTGCAGACCTCCCGCGCTCGTCGATGACTTCCGGATGCTGCCAGGCGCGCAATAGCGTCTCCTGGACGATGTCGTCGGCATAGCTGGCATCGCTGGTCAGGCGCATTGCGTAGCGCCACAACACCGCCGCATGCTCGTCGTAGAGCGCCTGCATCAAGGCGGCTTCAGCCGCTCCACCGCCAGCAACGCGAACCACTCGATCACCTCCCGCTTCTGACACGAGCCGAGTAGGTGTTTGGTTCAGCCGGCTAGCCGAGGGTCAGGATGCGTGGCCCGTTCTCGGTGACCGCCACCGTGTGTTCCCAGTGTGCAGCACGTGACCCGTCGGCGGTGATGACCGTCCATTGGTCATCGAGCACCACCGTCTTGCGGGTGCCCAGAGTCAACATGGGTTCGATGGCCAGCACCGAACCGGCGACCAACGTCGGCCCCCGCCCCGGGGCGCCCTCGTTGGGCAGAAACGGATCCATGTGCATCTCACGGCCGATGCCATGACCGCCGTATCCGTCGACGATTCCGAAGGAACGCTGGTAACGGGCCTCGGCGGCGCGGGTTTCCGTCTCGATGGCATGCGCGACGTCGGTCAACCGGTTACCGATCACCATCGCCGCAATTCCGGCCTCCAGCGACTCCCTGGTCGCCTCCGATAGCGCTTCGTCGACGGGAATGAGCGTGCCGATCCCGAAGGTTATCGCCGCGTCGCCGTGCCAACCGTCCAGCACCGCGCCGCAGTCGATCGATACCAGGTCACCTGGCCCGAGGATCTCGGTCGCCGACGGGATGCCGTGCACCACGCGATCGTTGACCGAAGCGCAGATCGAGGCCGGAAAGCCGTGATAGCCCAGGAATGAGGGCGTGGCGCCGGCCTCCCGGATCGCCGATTCCGCAATCTCGTCCAGCTGCAGGGTGGATACACCGGCCACCGCGGCCGAGCGGACGGCCTGGTGCGCGGCAGCCACGACGGCGCCCGCCGCAGCCATTGCATCCAACTCACCGGCGGTGCGCTGTGGCACCACTCTGCGACCCCGCAGCCGGGCCAGGGCCCGCATGACTACTTCCCCAGTGCTTGCAGGGCGCGAGCGAAAACCTCATCCAGGGTGCCGATGGCGTCGACGGTTTTCACCTCGGTGTCGTAGAACTCCAGCAGCGGCGCGGTCTCGTCCCGGTAGACCTTCATCCGGTTGAGGATGACCTCGTCGGTGTCATCAGCGCGGCCACGGCCCTTCAGCCGCTGCAACAACTCGTCCTGCGATACCCGGAACTCGAGCACCGCGTCGATGTCGGTGTCGCGGCGCCGCAGCATTTCGTGCAGGGCCTTGGCCTGCTCGACCGAGCGGGGGTACCCGTCCAGGATGAAACCGGCAGCCGTGTCCGGCTGATCCAACCGATCGTCGACGAGCTGGTTGGTCAGGTCGGAGGGCACCAGGTCACCAGCGTCCAGATACCGTTTGGCCTCGACGCCGAGTTTGGTCCCGTCCTGGATGTTTTTCCGGAACAGCTCGCCGGTGGAGATTTGCGGAATCCCAAGCTTCTCGGCCAGCTTCTGAGCCTGCGTACCCTTGCCCGCCCCAGGCGGCCCCAGTAAAACGACTCTCACTTGAGGAACCCTTCGTAGTTGCGCTGCATGAGCTGACTCTCGATTTGTTTGACCGTATCCAAACCGACACCGATCATGATCAGGACCGCGGTACCCCCGAAGGGTAGGTTCTGGACTCCCCCGCTGTTACCGATCTGGAGGAATAAGTTGGGCAGTACCGCGATCACACCAAGGTAAATCGACCCCGGCAAGGTGATCCGGCTCAGCACATAGCGCAGATAGTCGGCGGTCGGGCGCCCCGGACGAATACCGGGGATGAAGCCGCCGAACTTCTTCATCTCGTCGGCACGCTCGTCGGGATTGAAGGTGATCGACACGTAGAAGTACGTGAAAAAGATGATCAGCCCGAAGTAGATCGCGATGTAACCGAGGTTGCTCGGGTCCGACAGGTAGGTACCGACAAACTTGTCCCACCAACCGTGTCCGACACCGCCGCTGCCGCTGCGGACCAGCTGGGTGATCAGATGCGGGATGTAGATCAATGACGAGGCGAAGATCACCGGGATGACGCCGGCCTGGTTGACCTTGAGCGGCAGGTAGGTCGACGTTCCGCCGTACATCCGGCGGCCCACCATGCGCTTGGCGTATTGAACCGGGATCCGGCGCTGCCCCTGCTCGACGAAGACCACCCCGACGATGATGATCAGCGTGGCCGCGCAGACCGCCGCGAAGATGACCCCGCCACGGCTCTCCATGATCTGGTTTCCCTCGGCGGGGATGCGGGCCGCGATGCCGACGAAGATCAACAGCGACATGCCGTTGCCGATGCCACGTTCGGTGATCAGCTCACCCATCCACATCACCAGCGCGGCGCCGGCGGTCATCACCATCACGATAACCACGAGAGTGAAGATGCTCTGGTCGGCGATGATCTCGAGCGAGCAGCCCTGCAGCAAGCCTCCGTTGGCAGCCAGCGCCACGATGCTGGTCGCCTGCAAGACCGCCAGCGCGATCGCCAGATAACGCGTGTACTGCGTCATCTTCGCCTGGCCCGACTGGCCTTCTTTGCGCAGCTCTTCGAACCGGGGAATGACGACCGTCAGCAGCTGCACGATGATGCTGGCGGTGATGTAGGGCATCACCCCGACCGCGAACACGGTGAGCTTGAGCAGCGCGCCGCCGGAGAACAGGTTAATCAGCGAGTAGATCTGTCCGGCTTCGCCACTGCTGGCTTCCTTGATGCACTGCTGGACGTTGGGGAAATCAACGCCAGGCGACGGAAGCGCTGCACCGAGGCGGTACAGAACGACGATGCCCAGCGTGAAAAGGATCTTCCGTCTCAAATCGACTGTACGCAGCGATGAGATGAAAGCCGAAAGCACTCTTCCTCCTGCGCGGCCGAACTCTTGGTCCCGTAATGCCAACCGGGCTTGGTCTGGCCGGCATTTGCTAAATCGTGCGTTTACGCGCCCACACCCGCAGGCCAGCACGTACGGCGTCGCGCGTCAAACCGTGTACGAGACTAACAGCTGGTGCGGGCAGGTCTTTCCAGGGTGGCCGCGGCGGCGCAGAACCGCACAATGAAGCGTACAGTCTCGAATGGTAATTACATTGGCTAAGTATCAAGCGAGGGGCGGTGCAGACGAAGATGAGCAGCGCACGTTTCGACGGTGACACCTGGGATCTGGCCTCGAGCGTCGGGCTGACGGCCACCATGGTCGCGGCGGCACGGGCGGTGGCAGCCAGGGACCCCGAGGGGGCCGGTGCGGTAGCCACCGACCGCTTCGCCGAGCCGCTGGTGCGCGCGGTCGGTGTCGACTTCTTCACCCGGATGGCCACCGGCGAGTTGGATGCCGCCGAACTCGACGAGGAAACGGCAATCGGCATGCGCCACTTCGGCGCCGCGATGGCGATCCGTACCCGGTTCTTCGACGACTTCTTTCTCGACGCCACCGCGTCGGGCATTCGTCAGGCCGTCATCTTGGCTTCCGGCCTGGACTCGCGCGCGTACCGGCTGCCCTGGCCGGCGGGCACCAGGTTGTTCGAAGTCGATCAGCCACAGGTGATCGACTTCAAGATCGCGACCCTGTCCGAGTTGGGGGCCCAGCCGACGGCAGATCGGCGCGCGGTGGCGGTCGACCTCCGTGAGGACTGGCCGGCGGCCCTGCGCCAGGCCGGGTTCGACCCCACCGAGCGCACCGCGTGGATCGCCGAGGGCCTGCTGGGTTACCTACCCGCCGAGGCGCAGGACCGACTGCTCGATCAGATCGCCGCCCAAAGCGCTGCGGGCAGCAGGTTTGCCACCGAGGGCCTCCCGGACGTCAACGACGTCAAACAGGAAGAACTGCGGCGACGGATGCAGCGCCAGAACGAGCGATGGAATCGGCATGGTTTCGATCTCGACATGGCGGCTCTGGTGTATTTCGACGACCGCACCGACGCGGGGACCTATCTGGCGGCCCAGGGCTGGCAGGTCACCAGCGCCAGTAACTCCGAGCTGTTCACGCAACACGGTTTGCAGCCGCTCAACGGCGATGACGCGCCGTTCGGCGAGGTGCTGTACCTCAGCGCGGTAAAAGACACCGCAGCGGCGGCATAAGGGAGGGACTACGCACATGACACGCACCGATCAAGACAGCTGGGATCTGGCATCCAGCGTCGGGGCCACCGCCACCATGGTCGCGGCCGCCCGCGCGCTGGCCAGCGCCGAGGCCAATCCCATCATCGACGACCCGTTCGCGGCACCGTTGGTGCGGGCAGTCGGCCTGGACTTCTTCACCCGCCTGGCCGAAGGCGAGATCGACCACGACGAACAGGCCCAGCTCGATCGCCAGCTGGTGGCCGATTCGATCGCCGTACGCACCCGGTTCTTCGACGACTTCTTCCTCGATGCGGCCCGCCGCGGGGTGCGCCAGTCGGTGATTCTGGCCGCCGGACTGGACGCGCGCGCCTACCGCTTGGCCTGGCCCAGCGGCAGCGTGGTCTATGAAGTCGATCAGCCCGACGTCATCGACTTCAAAGACACCACCATGTCGGCGTTGGGCGCGGTCCCCACCGCAACGCGGCGAACCGTCCGGGTCGACTTGCGCGACGACTGGCCGGCAGCCTTGCGCCACAACGGATTCGACACGACGCAACCCACCGCGTGGAGCGCCGAGGGATTGCTGATGTACCTGCCGCCCGACGCACAGGACCGGCTGTTCGATGCCATCTCCGGGCTGAGTGCCCCCGGGAGCCGGCTGGCCACCGAATACCATCCCGACCCTGGCTCAACCATGGCCGAGCGCGCCCAACAGTTCAACCAGCGCTGGGTCAGATTGGGGTGCGACATCGACCTGTCGGGACTGTTCTACGAGGGTGAGCGCAGCAACGTCGTCGACTACCTGACCGAACACGGCTGGCACGTGGCCGCGCGGCCCCGCCAGGACCTGTTTACCGACTACGGCCGCGTTTTCCCGGACGCCGACACGTCGCAACTGCGCAGCATCGTCGCCGTCACCGCCACGTTCGGGGAGGCCGGCTAGACCGCACTGCCGGCGCTCCCCCGCACCCCGCCGGGTGCCGTGGGCCCGGATCAGGCCGGGTTGGCAGCGGGTGCGCGCACGACCATCGGCACCGCCGGAAATGCCCATGCCATCTCGGACCGCGACTTGCGCAGCGCCGCGGTGCCGTAGCCCTTCTTGCGGTGCTCGGGGTGGATCCAGATGCGGACGTCGACCTCACCGTGGACCAGCTCGCCGAACACCATGCCGACCTTCTCCCCGGCATCGATGGCGACAAACCAGGCAGCTTCTTCATCATCGACGCGAGCCAACGCCGCCTTGATCTCATCGTCGACAGTGCCGGCCGGCCCCCCGGATCCGTCGCCCGCCGCGCCCATTTCCTCGGTCCGCGCAGCAAAGATGTCGCGGTCCTCGGCGGCGGAGAACGGGCGCAACTCCAAGCTCTCACCGGAACTGGCCGGACGTTCGGTCAACGTGAAACTCAGTTGCTTGTTGAGGTCGTCGAGCTCGGCGATGATCTTCTTGCGCGCGTCCTGGGTGAGTTGCTCGAAGGACATGCTCATCACCGCTTCGGCGGCCAGGTGGGACGTAGCCAGCAGTGTCACAATCGCCTCAACCGCAGCGGCCTTGTTCTCGGCTTCCACGATGGCGTCGGCAACCTCATGCCGACGTTCGAGTGCGGCGAGCAGGGCATCTGCGATTTCGCGACGGGCTGCGGTGTGGTCGTGGTCTGTCATTGCATAAGCGTAGAACGACGCCGTGGGAATTGCGCTACCCGCATACCCATCCGGCCGGCCCACCCGCGGCGCGACTCGCCCCGACCCCGGGGCCACCCCCGCCCCGTCACCAACCACCTTGGCGGGCACTGGCTTTAGCGGGCCGACTCAGGCCAGTGGTGATCCACTGAGCTCGAGAAATCGGCGATAGCGGTCCTTGGTGGGGCCCACCCAGTCGGGGCGCGGTTCCACGATGCGATCGGTGCGGGCCCAGCGATCGGCGTCGGCGATTGACGATTCCAGACCGGCCGCCATCCGCGCGAGGAAGGCCGCCCCCAGCGCGGCCCCCTCGGCCACGGCCGAGACGTGTACCGGCCGCCCGGTGACATCGGCGATGGCCTGCATCCAGGGCCGCACACACGTACCGCCACCGGATGCCACGATGCGCAACACCGGCGCGCCACTGAGCTCGACCAGATGCCGGACGACGAAGCCCGACGCCTCGTAGGCCGCCCGCCGCACTGCCGCGGCGCCTTGCGTGAGGTCGAGCCCCTCGAGACTCGCCCGCCGATCGGGATCGTGGAACGGTGTGCGCTCACCACGTATGTAGGGCAACCAGATCGGCACCCGCCGCGGATCGACCCGGTCCTGCTCGCCGTCGCGATCGGCGGGGCCGGTAACGCGCTCGACCCAACTCAAGAACAGGCCCCCGGCGTTGCTGGCGCCGCCGATCTGACTTTTACCGGGGGCGGTGTGGGGAATGGTCCACAGGCCCGGCACCTGACGGGACCCGGAGATGGTCGTCCACACGATCAGGGTGGTGCCGCAGAGCACCAGTACATCGCCGTGGTGGTCGGCTCCGGCCACGATCTGCTCGCACACCGCATCGATGCCGCCGGCCCCCAGCACCGCATCGGTGCCGTGTACCTGGCCGACCGCGGTGCCGAACGTCTCGACCCGCGGCATCCGATCGGCGCTGGCACCACAGTCCGCACACGCCTGGGGATTCCAGCCCGTCCCGTCGAACAGGGGAAGGCTGGTAATCGCGGTGGCGAAGTCGATCACCGGTTCGCCCGACATCGCGTAGTTGGCCACCGCCGCCGCGGGCCAGTATCCCGCCGCCTCGGGTGCTTGTGCGGCGGTCCAACGCAGAAACTGCGCGGCTTCGCCCACCGACGGCAGCGGTTGGGCGCGCTGGTTGGCCGCCCCGGGTACCCAGCCCCTGCTGTCGCCGTAGAGCAGTCCGGGCGTGATGGGAACACCGCCGGAATCGACCGCGGTCATCGACGGCACCATCGCCGACACGGCCACCGCCCGTATGTCGGGCCCGGCCAGCCGCTCCAGCGCCGTCAGCGGGCCCCGTCGCCACGCCTGGTCGGCGTCGTGCTCGAGTTGGTCGGGCGCACCAACCCGCAACTGGTGTGGAATCCGCAGCCGAGCGGTCACGTTGCCATCGGCGTCGGCAACCACCGCTTTGACCGCGGTGGTGCCGATGTCGATGCCGATTGTGGCGTCTTCACGTGACACGGGCGCCACGGTACGCCAGCATGGACACCCGTGAGGTCTCGACCGCGCGCACTGGTTACGGCCCCGCTTCGCGGTTCCGGCTTGGACAAACTCCGGCAACTGGTGGACGTCGTCTATGACCCATGGATAGGCGGGCTCGAAGGGGGCCCGCTGCGCATCTACAGCGCCGAGCAACTGGCCGAGCGGATCACCAGCGAGTCTGTCGACATTGTTGTGGTGGAGGCTGATTCGGTCAGCGGAGCGGTGTTGCAGCTGGGTTTGCGCGCCATCTTCTCCACCCGCGGGGATCCCAACAACGTCGACATCGCCGGGGCCACCGCGGCCGGCATCCCGGTGCTCAACACGCCGGCCCGCAACGCCGATGCGGTCGCCGAGATGACGGTGGCACTGCTGCTGGCCAGCACCCGCCACCTGCTGACCGCGGACGCAGACGTCAGATCCGGCAATATCTTTCGTGACGGAACCATCCCCTATCAGCGATTCCGCGGCTGGGAAATCGCCGGGCGCACCGCCGGGCTGGTGGGCCTGGGGGCGGTAGGCCGTGCCACCGCGTGGCGGCTGACCGGCCTGGGCCTGCGGGTCATCGCGCACGATCCGTACTGCGCGGACGCGCGACACGGTCTGGCGGAGCTGCTGGCCGAGTCCGACATCGTCTCCCTGCATGCGCCGGTCACCGACGACACCGTCGGCATGATCGGCGCGCAACAATTCGCATCGATGCGCGACGGCGCCGTCTTCCTCAATACGGCGCGGGCCCAATTGCACGACACCGACGCACTGGTGCAGGCCCTGCGCGCCGGCAAGGTCGCCGCCGCCGGCCTGGACCATTTCGTCGGCGAATGGCTGCCGACCGATCACCCACTGGCCAGCATGCCCAATGTCGTGCTGACTCCCCATATCGGCGGGGCCACCTGGAACACCGAGGCGCGACAGCCGCAGATGGTCGCCGACGGTCTGCAAGCATTGCTGTCCGGAACCAGACCCACCCATATCCTCAACCCGGAGGTGCTGGCCCGGTGAAATTCGTTGACAACGCCCAGGTCGCGGTGCTGGCGGCGGCCAAGGACATGCTGCGCCGCGGCCTGGTGGAAGGAACGGCCGGCAACATCTCCGCGCGGTGCGCGGACGGCAACCTGGTGATAACGCCCTCCTCGGTCGACTATGCGGACATGACGCTGGACGACCTGGTGCAGGTCGACGCCGACGGCACGGTGCTGCATGCCAAAGCCGGGCGCGCGCCCTCAACCGAGATGCACCTGCACCTGGCGTGTTACCAGGCGTTCGACGACATCGGCAGCGTCATCCACGTTCACCCGGTATGGGCGACCATGTTCGCCATCGCGCACCAACCGATTCCGGCCTGCATCGACGAATTCGCGGTCTACTGCGGCGGAGACGTTCGCTGCGCCGAATACGCCGCATCCGGAACACCCGAGGTCGGCCGCAACGCGGTTGCAGCGTTGCAGGGCCGCGCCGCCGCGTTGATCGCCAACCACGGACTGGTGGCCGTCGGGCCCCGCCCCGACAAGGTGCTACACGTCACGGCACTGGTTGAGCGCACCGCCCAAATCGTCTGGGGCGCCAGAGCTCTCGGCGGTCCGGTGCCCATTCCCGAAGACGTGAACCGTAACTTCGCCGGCGTGTACGCGTATCTGCGCGCCAATCCGATGTAGCCCGCCGTGGGGCGCCGGCGGGATCAGTGCCGGGGCGGTAGCGCCCGCCACTGCCGCGGTGAGGTGCCATGCGCTCTGCTGAACAGTCTGCTGAAATAGCCGGGATCGGAGATCCCCACCCGTCTGGCAACCTCGCCAACCGCAAGGTCCGTGGCGACCAATAGCTCGCGCGCCTGGGCCATGCGGCGCTCGATAATCCATTCCTGCACGGTGCGTCCGGTGCGGCGACGCACGATCGTGGTCAGGTGTCCTGGCGTCATGCCGACCTCGGCCGCCACGTCGCGCAGCGACAACGACTCGGCGTGGCGCCGGTCGATCACCTCGAACACCTCGGCCAGTAGCGGTTCGCCGCTGCGCCGCAAGTCCCCGACCACGTCGCGGGCGAGGCGGGCGAGTTCGATGAGCAGCAGCGTGAGGTGCGCCGTAACGGCCTGGCCGTAGCCCTGCTGACGCGTGGTCAACTCCGCTTCGATCGCCGCGATCGCACCATCCCACGTCGATCGTCGGGCCGCGGGCACCTCCAGCCTCAGGATCCCGCCCGAGTGTCCGTGCAGAAACGGGAACAACAACGGATGCGTCCGCCACGACGGCCAGGGCGACCCTCCGTCCCCGCCGAGGGCGGCAGGATCGAAAAACATCGCAACCCCAGCCTGGAGGGACCCGAATTGCGTGGGCTCGAGCACCTGACCGGCAGCGGCGATGTACACCAGCCCGGCTGCGGGTACGTACCACAGCGCAGGGAAGTCGTGGATGTGACGAGCGCGGTCGCCCAGATCTTCAGGTCCGGGCCGCAGCACCGACACCCGTGGAATATCCGGGTCGGTGCGATATCCATAGATGGGTACCCCACTGCGGTGCTGGATCAGCCGTGCGGCCTGGGCCATGCGCCAAAGATAGTCCAAATTTCAACAAAGATTGCCAAATCTTGTTTCCTATCAGGCCTACACAATTGGATGTATGACCAATCATCATCCACGTTTCGGTCTCCAGCACAGCGGCGAATCCCGCGACTACTTGCCCGCGGCCGGCCATGATGCGCTGCTTCCCGCGTATGACCTGCTGTCCCGCCTGCTGGGCATGAACAAGATCCATCGGACGCTGATCACCCAGTCCGAACTCGCCGACTGTGGTCGCATCCTGGAAATCGGCTGCGGCACTGGGAACCTCGCCATCAAAGCCAAGCGCGCTCAACCCCGGGCTGAGGTGATCGGATCCGATCCCGACCCGCGCGCGCTGCAGCGCGCGCAACGCAAGACGGGCAATGTCGAGGGAGTTCGTTTCGACCAGGGCTACGCTCAGCGGCTGCCCTATGCCGAGGGCGAGTTCGACCGGGTGCTGTCCTCGATGATGCTGCACCATCTGGATGAGGACGCTAAATCCGCTGCGGCGGCGGAAGCATTTCGGGTGCTGC
Source organism: Mycobacterium ulcerans subsp. shinshuense (assembly GCF_002355775.1). Taxonomy (NCBI): domain Bacteria; kingdom Bacillati; phylum Actinomycetota; class Actinomycetes; order Mycobacteriales; family Mycobacteriaceae; genus Mycobacterium; species Mycobacterium ulcerans. Next base: position 4,640,741 of record NZ_AP017624.1, read on the forward strand.
GGGCCGGTGGCCGGCTGCATCTGGTCGATGTCGGCGGCGACATGTCCGCCCATGACGGCCTGGCGTCGCGCTTCATCAGGCACAACCTCCATGTAGCGGGCAACCTGGGCGATGGGATTCGACGCCCGCTGGATACCGCCGGGTTCGACGTCGCCGAGGTCGGCGCCCAACGCCACCCGCTGCTCGGCCGGCTCGTCTACTATCGCGCCACCCGCCCGTGCGCCTGAGGCCTCGGTCAACGTTGATCGAAGGCCACCTTCACCGCTCCGCTTTCGCCTTGGTTCGCAATCGCCAGGAAGGCGTCGCGCCATTGCGGTAGCGCGAAGGTATGGGTGAGCATGCTCCGCAAGTCCAGCCGGTCGTCGGCGACCAGGTCGAAATAGTGGGCGATGGCATGCTTGCGCACCCCCTCGACCTCCTCGACGCCGAACGCGTTGGAACCGACCCAGCTGATCTCCTTGAAATACAGCGGACTCCACTCCCACCGCCCCGGCGCGTGAACGCCGGCCTTGACCAGGGTCCCGCGCGAGTTGAGGACCCGCACTCCTACCTCGAACGTCTCTGGCTTGCCCACCGTGTCGTACACGACGTCGACGGCCCCGGGGTGCGCCATCGGCAAGCCCAGCAGAGCCTGCCGTAGCCGGCCACCGCCCCAGGCGACCAACTCCTCGATGATCGCCAGCCGCGGTTCGTGAGCCACGACTTTGGCGGCGCCAAACCGGCCGGCCAGCTCGCCCTGGGCGGCAAACCGTGCCACCACGGCCACCGCCACGTCCGGGTACAGCGCCCGCAGGATCGCGATCGCGCACAACCCGAGTGATCCCGCGCCGTAGACCAGCACCCGGCCGGATCGCGGCGGCGGATGGCGGGTGATCGCATGCAGGGACACCGAGAACGGATCGGCGAACACCGCCGCCTCGTCGCTAATTGGCCCTGGAACCGGAAACAGCATGCTGTCGTGGGCGGGCATCAGTTCGGCGTATCCGCCGGTTACGTCCGCCGACACCCCGGTATGGATGCCCGGCTGGATGCCACCGTCGGTGAAGCTCCAGCACAGGCTGTAGTCACCGCTTTGGCAGGCCGGGCACGGTGGTTCGATCCCCCGTGGCCGGCACGACAGCCACGGGTTGAGCACCACCCGCTGACCGACTTCGAGCCCACCCGCCTCGGGCCCCAGCTCCACCACGTCGGCGACCACCTCGTGGCCCATGACTTGCGGGAACGAGCAGAAGGCGGCCAAGGCGTTGTCGGCGTCCTGCTCGCCGCAGTCGAGCAGGATCTGCTTGGAGTCAGACCCGCAGATGCCCGTCAGCCGCGGCCGGGTGATCACCCAATCCGGTCGCAGCGGCCGTGGATCTGCCAGCTCGCGCAGCGCCGTCGGGGTGCGGGCCAGGTTGCACGCCAACGGGTTCGCCGGCTCATCGATCTCGAATGGCTCGGGGGCTACGCCGTAAACCAGGGCTTTCATTGCCAGGTCATGGCCGCCGCGGCGGTGAGAAACGTATCGAGGTCGGCATTCTTGGCATCCACGATGTCCTTCAAAGCCATCATCTCGGGCAGGTAGTGCTCGAAGCGGTCGCTGCCGATGGCCGCGATGATGCCCTCGACCACCAAGTCGGCCGGAACCTTGGGCCCGCGGTAGAGCGGATCCTCATTGTCGGGCCGGTCCCAGATTTCGGTGTCGACGGGACCAGGCTGGATCAGTCTTACCGAGACACCGCTTCCCGCCAGGTCGACCGCGATCGACTCACTCCAGCCGCACAGCGCGAACTTACTTGCGCAATAGGCTGATTCATGAATGATGCCGAGGCGACCGCCGACGCTGGACACGTTGACGATGGTGCCCGATCCGCGCGCCAACATCCGCGGCAACAAAGCCAGGGTCATCCGCATCGGGGCAAAGAAGTTGACCCCCATGACCTGCTCCACCTCGGTCGGCCGCAACGCGCTCACTTCCCGACGTTTCGGGATCGCGGCGTTGTTGATCAGCACGTCGATGCCGCCCATCGCCTGCCAGGCTTGCAGAGCCAGCCGGGCGGCCCCGGCGGTGTCGCAGAGATCGGCCACCCACATCACCGATTGCGGCGAGGTCTTGCGGCAATCGGCCAGGACCTCCTCGAGCCGGTCGCGCCGACGGGCGATCAACCCGACCGTCGTGCCGCGGGCGGCCAGCATTCTGGCCAGGGCCGCGCCGACCCCGGACGATGCACCCGTGATCAATACCCGCCGGCCGGCCATCGTGTACGACATGCCTCCAGGTTGCCGCGTGCGAACTCAGCCCGGGGACGGTTTAGGCAGGAAAGTGGATCCGATCCCGGCACCTGGTTGACCGGTGTGATGGCAGGACCGCGCGGTGCCAGCCACCGGATCTTTGCCCGGTCCAGCGCCAACGCCGACCGCCCGAAAGCTTGTTACACTATCTAAATATTGACGGGGCTGAACCACTAGCTGCGAACGGGGCACCATATGACCTCCACCGGTTCCACCAGGTATGACGGCGACAGCTGGGATTTGGCATCAAGTGTCGGGGTGACCGCGACCATGGTGGCCGCCGCCCGCGCGATGGCTACCCGTGCCGAGAACCCGCTGATCAACGATCCCTACGCCGAACCATTGGTGCGAGCCGTCGGAGTGGACCTCTTGACCCGGCTGGCGACCGGCGAATTCAACGTTGCCGACCTCGATGACGATCCCCAACGCCCGCTTGGCCCCATCGGCGACGTTGCCGACAACATGGCGGTACGCACCAGATTTTTCGACGACTTCTTCCTGGATGCGACGCGGGCCGGCCTCGAGCAGGTCGTCATCCTCGCCTCGGGACTGGACGCCCGCGCATACCGGTTGCCATGGCCGCCCCAGACCGTGGTCTACGAGATTGATCTGCCGCAGGTGATCGATTTCAAATCCCGCACCCTGGCCGATCTGGGGGCCGCCCCCACCGCAGACCGCCGAGTGGTGGCCGTCGATTTGCGGGAAGACTGGCCCGCGGCGTTGCGCGCCGCCGGTTTCGACCCGAATCAGCCGACCGCATGGAGCGCCGAAGGTCTACTGGGATACCTGCCGCCGGAGGCTCAGGACCGGCTGCTCGACACCGTCACCGAACTCAGCGCCCCCGGCAGCCGGCTGGCCGCCGAATGCCTGAGCAGTGTGGATCCGGGCGAAGAGGAACAGATCAAAGAGCGCATGCAAGAGGTCTCTGCGCGCTGGCGCGCTCATGGTTTCGACGTCGACATGGTCGGACTCGTCTATTTCGGCGACCGCAACGAGGCGGTGCCCTACCTCTCGGACCGCGGTTGGCTCTTGACCAGCACCCCGTTGCCTGAACTGCGCGCGGCAAACGGACTTGCACCGGCTGCGGTCGACGACGACGGCCCCTCGGTAGACATGCTCTACGTCAGTGGCACCCTCTACACGACGCCCCGGCCGGACCCGGTGCCATGAACCGGCGGACGGACGCGGACAGCTGGGATCCGGCGTCCAGCGTGGGAGCGACGGCGACGATGGTCGCGGCTTCGCGGGCACAGGCCTCCCGGGGACCCGATGCGCTGCTCGACGACCGGCTCGCCGAGCCGCTCGTCCGTGCGGTGGGGCTGCAGCCGTTGGTTCGCATGATCGATGGTGACACCGCGGTCGACGATCCGCCGTCAAGCCCCCGGTCGCTAAACGAACAGATCGCGGTGCGCACCAGGTATTTCGATGACTTCTTCACTGCTGCCGGTGCGGGCGGTATCCGCCAGGCGGTGATCCTGGCGTCAGGTCTGGACACCAGGGCTTACCGATTGAACTGGCCATCGGGCATGACGGTCTACGAAATTGACCAACCGCAAGTGATCGAGTTCAAGACGCGCACGCTGGCCGAGTTCGGCGCACTCCCCTGCCCCGACCATCGGCCAATCGGTATCGACCTGCGCGAGGATTGGCCGAGCGCGCTGCGGCAGCGCGGTTTCGACGCCGGGCAACCGACCGCATGGATCGCCGAGGGCCTGCTGGTCTATCTGCCGCCCGAGGCCCAGGATCGGCTGTTCGACAACATCGCCGAGCTCAGCACGCCGGGAAGCCAGGTCGCCACCGAGCACTTCCCCGACCCCAACGGCTTCTCCGGGCCGCGTGCACAGCGGCTTTCCGAACGCTGGCGCCGGATGGGGCTGGATCTGGACATGGCCGAGCTGATCTACCATGGCGACCGCAACACCGTCATCGACTACCTTGCCGACCACGGATGGCGGGTGCGGGCCCGAACGTTTGAAGAGATGCACGCACACAATGGGTTTGAGCCGCCCGACGATGAGATGATGGCGCTGTTCGGCGGGATGAGCTACGTCACCGGGATCCGCAAGTAGAACCTCAGATAGGACCGACATGGCACGCACGCACGATGACAAATGGGATCTGGCCTCCAGCGTCGGCGCCACCGCCACCATGGTCGCCGCGGGCCGGGCGATGGCATCGAGGGATCCCCGTGGTTTGATCGACGATCCGTTCGCCGAACCGCTGGTGCGCGCCGTCGGTGTCGACTTTTTCATCAAGATGATGGACGGCGAGTTCGATCTGAGTGTCCTGCAGAATGTTTCGTCGGTAAAGGCCCAGGCGATGGTGGACGGAATCGCGGTACGCACCAAGTACTTCGACGACTACTTCGGCGACGCCATCAAGAGCGGGATCCGGCAGGCGGTGATCCTCGCGTCGGGGCTGGATGCCCGCGCATACCGGTTGCCGTGGCCGGCCGACACCGTGGTCTACGAACTCGATCAACCTCAGGTGATCGAATTCAAGACCAATGTTCTGGCCGACCTCGGCGCCGAACCCAGGGCAACCCGGCGCGCAATCCCCATCGATCTGCGTGGGGACTGGCCGGTGGCGCTGCGGGCAGCCGGCCTGGACACCACGGCACCCACGGCGTGGCTGGCCGAAGGCCTGCTGATCTACTTGCCGCCCGAGGCCCAAGACCGGTTGTTCGACAACATCACCGCGCTCAGCGCGCCGGGCAGCACCGTGGCTACCGAATTCGTGCCCGGCATTGTGGATTTCGATGTCGACCGGGCGCGGCAGATATCAGGTCCGTTTCGCGACCATGGTTTGGACATCGACATGTCGTCGCTGGTCTACACCGGCGCGCGCAATCACGTCGTCGACTATCTGCGCGCCAAGGGCTGGGACGCCGAGGGCGTGACCCGAAGCGAGCTTTTCGAGCGCAACGGCATGGCCGTTCCCGCCCCCTCCGACGACGACCCGCTCGGCGAAATCATCTTCATCAGCGCCGCCCTGACCGGCTAGAACCGCGACCGCCCCAGCCACAACACGTTGGCCCCGGTCAACGTCTGCTCCACCTGTCCGACGGCGCCGGCCACCGAGCGGACAACCAGCGCGCCCACGGCTTCGGGCACCGAGGCCGCCACCGGCCGAGACGACCCGCGCGGCCACAGCAGATCCAGCAGCAACGAGCCCGGATAGCCGACCAGGCGGACCTCGGTGTCCTCATCCAGGCCGGCCAGCACCTTGGCGCGTCGGACCGCGGTGCGAAAGCCGCCGAGCTCGTCGACCAAGCCCCGCTCCAGGGCATCGGCACCGGTCCAAACTCGCCCTCGGGCAACCGCATCCACGTCTTCGGTGCGAAGGTTGCGGCCCCGGGCTACGCGTTCCACAAAATCGGTGTAGAACATGTCTGCCTCGGCCTCACGTCGGGCGCGCTGCTCGTCGGTAAATGGTGCGTCTATCGACCAGGCGTCAGCATTGGCGTTGGTGCGCAACGTCTCTGACCCAACGCCCAGCCGATCCTTCAGATCACGGACCACCAGCTTGCCGGTGATCCCTCCGATTGAACCGGTGATCGTGCCCGGATTCGCGACGATTGCATCCGCACCCATCGATACGTAGTAGCCGCCGGAGGCCGCGATCGAGCCCATCGAGGCCACCACCGGCTTGCCCCGGTCGCGGGCCCGCTGCACCTCACGCCAGATGGTCTCCGACGCGGTGACCGAGCCGCCGGGACTGTCCACCCGCAACACAATCGCCGACACCTCGTCGTCGGCCGCCGCCTCACCCAATGCCGATGCGATGGTGTCGCCACCGGCGCTGGACGGACCCAACGGCAACCCCTGTGGGCCACCCCGGCCGTTGACGATCGGCCCCTCGACGCTGACAACGGCGATCGTGGGCTTGCCCCGGCGCCCCGGGATCGACGGCACGGGCGGCGCCAGACGCGGCCTGGCGGTGCCGGCATAGCGCGCCAGATGCATTCGCGGCAGTTTGTCTGCGGTGTCGATCGATTCCGGCGAAACACCCTACACGCCAGCCAATTCCGCGATCCTGGCATAGGCCTCGTCGTGGAATCCGATCCGATCGATCAGACCGGAGGACAGCGCCCCATCCCGCAGCAGCGGAGCCTTGTCAGCCAGTTCATCAAGTACACCCGCGTCGATCTGGCGCGATTGGGCGACCGCCTGCCACACCTGGTCTTGCAGGCTTTCCAGCATCCTGGTGACGGCTTCACGGTTGGCGTCGGTGTAACCGTCCTCAGTGAAAAGGTCTGCCGCCGACTTGTATTCGCCTCGCGCCACGAACTGGGCTTCGATGCCCACCTTGTCGAGCGCATCGCGCAGGAACATCGCGTTGCTGGCAAAGCCGATCAGCCCGGCCTCCCCGGAGGGCTGCATCCAGATCTCCCGAAACGCCGTCGCCAGGTAGTAGGACAGCGTACCCGGATACGTTTCGGCCCAGGCCACCGACGGTTTCACGGCGCTAAACGCCGCGATCGCCTCGCGAAGTGCCTGAACCGCCCCGATCGGCGCCGGTGGAAGCTGCACCCGGGCAATCAGGCCACCGACCCGAGGGTCCTCGGCACCGCGGTGCAGCGCCGCAACAGCATCGCGCAGCGCCATCGGCCGGCCGCCCCCGGAGATGATCAAAAACGGGTCGAAACCGTTGCTCTCCGCCGGCATGGTGCGCAGGTTGAATTCCAGGATGCAGCCGTTGGGTACCCCGTGGTGACGGGCGGTGTCGACGCGTTCGGCCAGTGCGCGCACGTCGTCCCCCACACTCGACAAGCTGGGCAGGAAGGGCAGAAAGGCGAACATATTTTTAGCGTACCGATGGCCAGGCCCCGGCATCGTGGCCCATCGGCCTGGGTACCGGGCCCCTGGGCACGTCGTACGGTGGCGAGGTGAGGTTTTCGATAGCGATCCCCCAACTCGACACCGACGGCTTTGACGCCGCAGGACTACGCGCCTATCTCGCCCGCGCCGAGGAACTCGGGTTCGAGGGCGGGTGGGTACTCGAGCAGATCATCGGCAGCTCGCCGCTGCTGGCACCGCTAGAGCTACTGGCATACTGCGCTGCCTGCACCAATCGGCTTCGGCTGGGGGTCGCCGTGTTGGTGACGTCCCTGCACGATCCGCTGCAATTGGCCTCGTCTGTGACCGCCGTGGACAGTCTCAGCAACGGCCGCCTCGACCTCGGCGTCGCGGCCGGCGGCGGTTCACGCAAGTTCGCGGCTTTCGGGGTGGACCGCGCCACCCATGTCAGCTATTTCACCGAGGGCCTGCAGTTGATGAAGGCGGCCTGGTCCGATGAGCCACGGGTGAGGTTCCATGGCCGCTTCCGCGATGTCGATGACCTGCCCATCCAGCCCAAGCCGGTGCAACGCCCGCACCCTCCGATCTGGTTCGGCGGGCGCGCGCCCAAGGTCCTGGCCAGGGCGGTCCGGCACGGTGACGCATTCCTGGGCGCGGGCTCCTCGACGACGGCCGACTTCGCCACGGCGGTGACCACACTGCGTCACGAACTGGCCGAACAAGGCCGCGATCCCGCCGGCTTCACTATCGGCAAACGGGTCTATCTGATGGTGGACGACGACCCCGAGCGGGCCCGCGAGCGCGTGCTGGCGGGTTTGCGCAGTATCTACGGAAAGATGGGCGGCCTGGATGCGGTGGCGGTGGCGGGCACTCCCGACGACGTCACCCGCGGGCTGGCTGAGGTGATCGCCGCGGGGGCGCAAACGCTGTTGCTCAATCCCGTGGGCCCCGATGTCGGGCAGAACCACGAGCAGATGGAGCGCCTCGCCGCGGAGGTCATTCCGCGGCTGCGCTAGCTCGCGAGCAGACGCGAAATCGCACAAATCGCCGTGGCGTTGTGCGATTGAGCGTCTGCTCGCGGTACTACAGTTCGGTGACGGATCCGCCGGCGGCGGTGATCTGCTCCCGGGCGCTACCGCTGAACTTGTGCGCGGTGATATCGACCTTGACGGTCAGCTTGCCGTCGCCGAGCACCTTCACCAGCGAGTTCTTGCGAACCGCTCCCTTGGCGACCAGCTCGTCGACACCGACGGTGCCGCCCTCGGGGAACAGCCTAGCGATGTCGCCGACATTGACGATCTCGTACTCGGTGCGGAACCGGTTACGGAAACCCTTGAGTTTGGGCAGCCGCATGTGGATGGGCATCTGCCCACCCTCGAACGTCGTCGGAACCTGTTTGCGCGCCTTGGTGCCCTTGGTACCGCGGCCCGCGGTCTTACCCTTGGAGCCCTCACCGCGACCCACGCGAGTCCGCGGGGTTTTCGATCCGGGCGCCGGGCGCAGATCGTGCAGCTTGATGGTCACTGTGCCTTACCTCCGGTGCCATTCTGGGCGGTCTCCACCTCGACGAGGTGGCGCACCACCGCGATCAGCCCGCGGGTCTGCGCGTTGTCGTCGCGGACCACCGTGTGGCGGATCCGGCGCAAGCCCAGGGTGCGCAGGCTCTCGCGCTGCTTCCAGCGCGCCCCGATGGTGCTGCGCACCTGGGTGATCTTGAGCTGATTGGTTGCTTCACTCATGGTTGTGCCCCCGAAGTTTGGGCCTCGCGTACAGCAGCGGCGGCCAGCGCTTCGCTTTCGCGGCGCGCCTTGAGCATTCCGGCCGGGGCAACGTCCTCGATGGGCAGTCCGCGTCGGGCCGCCACTTCCTCGGGACGCTGCAGCATCTTCAGCGCGGCAACGGTGGCGTGCACCACGTTGATCGCGTTGTCGCTACCCAGCGACTTGGCCAGGATGTCGTGCACGCCGGCGCATTCCAGCACGGCGCGCGCAGCGCCACCGGCGATCACACCGGTACCCGGGCTGGCCGGACGCAGCAGCACCACACCGGCGGCCGCCTCGCCCTGCACCGGATGGGTGATGGTGCCGCCGATCAACGGCACCCGGAAGAAGCCCTTGCGAGCCTCCTCGACGCCCTTGGCGATCGCGGCCGGGACCTCTTTGGCCTTGCCGTAGCCGACACCGACCATCCCGTTGCCGTCACCGACGATGACCAGGGCGGTGAAGCTGAATCGCCGACCACCCTTGACCACCTTGGAGACGCGGTTGATCGCAACCACACGCTCCAAGTAGTTGCTCTTGTCGCTGTCGCGGCCACCGCGGCCACCGTCGCGCCGGCCGCGGCCTTCGCGTGAGTCGCGGCTGTCGCGGCCTTCAGGGGCTCCTTGCCCACCGGCCGACTGCTCCGCCATTATGCGGTCCTTCCAGTGTTGTTCAGGTTCCCAGTCATCAGAACTTCAATCCATTCTCGCGCGCGGCATCGGCCAGCGCCGCGATCCGTCCGCCGTAGGTGTACCCGCCGCGGTCGAATACCACGGTGACGATACCGGCGGCCTTGGCGCGCTCGGCGATCAACTGGCCCACCCGAACACTGCGGGCTTTCTTGTCTCCATCCAGGCCACGCACATCGGTTTCGATCGATGAGGCGGCGGCCACGGTGGTGCCGTTGGCGTCGTTCACCAACTGCACGTGGATGTGCCGAGCGGACCGGTGCACCACCAGGCGCGGACGTTGTTGGGTGCCGGCGATCCTCTTGCGCAGCCGTGCGTGCCTGCGCAGCCGGGAAACCCGGCGGGTAGCGGATACGCTCTGCCCCACCGGCTTCCGCGCGGCGGTGTCAGCCTGTGTTTGCGCCATGACTACTTACCTGTCTTTCCGACCTTGCGGCGGATCTGCTCGCCTTCGTAACGCACGCCCTTGCCCTTGTACGGGTCGGGACGGCGCAACCGGCGGATGTTCGCCGAGATCTGGCCGACCTTCTGCTTGTCGATCCCAGAGACCGTGAATTTCGTCGGCGCCTGGACGGCGAAGGTGATGCCTTCGGGCGCCTCGATCACAACGGGGTGGCTGTATCCGAGTGCGAACTCCAGGTTGGCGCCCTTGAGCTGCACGCGGTAACCCACGCCGTGGATCTCCATTTTGGTGGTGTATCCCTCAGTCACGCCGGTCACCAGGTTGGAGACCAGGGTGCGTGACAACCCGTGCAACGAACGGTTGCGCCGCTCGTCGTTGGGGCGGGAGATCACGATCGCGCCATCATCGTTGCGCGACACCGTGATCGGCTCGGCGACCGTCAGGTCCAGGGCGCCCTTGGGCCCCTTCACCGAGACCTTCTGTCCCTCGATCATTAAGTCGACTCCGGTGGGAACCGGAACCGGCTGCTTACCAATACGCGACATGGTTACTCCCTCACCACACGTACGCGAGGACTTCGCCGCCCACGCCCTGTCTGGCTGCCTGGCGGTCGGTCAGCAAGCCTGAGGAGGTCGAAATGATCGCCACACCCAGGCCGCCGAGTACCCGCGGCAGGTTGGTGGACTTGGCGTAGACCCGCAGCCCGGGCTTGGACACCCGCCGCAAACCGGCGATGCTGCGTTCCCGGCTCGGCCCGTACTTGAGTTGAACGATCAACGATTTGCCAACTCGCGCGTCTTCGGTATGGAAGTCGCTGATGTAGCCCTCGTTCTTGAGGATCTGGGCGATGTTGGCCTTGATCTTGGAGTGCGGCAAACTCACCTCGTCGTGGTACGCCGAATTGGCGTTACGCAGACGAGTCAAGAAGTCTGCGATCGGGTCCGTCATGGTCATGACAGCGTCTGTACCCTTCCTCGCGGCGGTTCCCGGTCAGGGCCTACCGCGCACCTGTATCTGGGGGTTGGTCTTTTTACCAGCTGCTCTTCTGCACGCCGGGCAGCTCACCTGCGTGAGCCATCTCGCGCAGGCAGATCCTGCATAGTCCGAACTTGCGAAACACCGCACGGGGGCGGCCGCACTTGCTGCATCGTGTGTAGCCGCGCACCGCGAACTTGGGCTTGCGTGCGGCCTTGTTGACCAGTGCCTTCTTCGCCATCTGCTCAGTTCTCCTTGAACGGAAAGCCGAGGGCCCGCAACAGCGCTCGCCCTTCCTCGTCGGTCGTCGCCGAGGTGACAACGTTGATGTCCATACCGCGGACACGGTCGATCTTGTCCACATCGATCTCGTGGAACACCGACTGCTCAGCCAGCCCGAAGGTGTAGTTGCCGACACCGTCGAATTGCTTGGGCGACAAACCGCGGAAGTCACGAATACGCGGCAACGCGATCGAGGTGAGCCGGTCGAGGAACTCCCACATCCGGTCGCCACGCAGCGTCGCCCGCACGCCCACGGGCATGCCCTCACGCAGTTTGAACTGCGCAACGGACTTGCGGGCCTTGCGGATCTCCGGGCGCTGACCGGTGATCAGTGCCAGGTCGCTCACCGCACCGTTGATCAGCTTGGCGTCCCGCGCGGCCTCGCCGACTCCCATGTTCACCACGACCTTGGTGACGGTCGGGATCTGCATGACGTTGCCGTAGCCGAACTGCTTGTGCAGCACATCGCGGATCTCGCTGCGGTAGCGCTCCTTGAGCCGCGGCGGAATCTTCACTGCGCTATCAGTAGTGCTCATGCCTGAATGTCCTTGCCATTGCGCTTGGAGATACGGACCCGCTTGCCGGTCTCCTCGTCGACCCGGTAGCCGATCCGGGTGGGCTTGCCATCGGAGTCGACGACCATCACGTTGGAGACGTGGATCGGCGCTTCCTGGGTAACGATCCCGCCCGACTTTGCACCACGCTGGTTGGTCGAAATCGCGGTGTGCTTCTTGATTCGGTTGACACCCTCGACCAACACCCGGTTGCGTTCCGGGTAGGCCTGCAGGACTTTGCCCTTGGCGCCTTTGTCTTTGCCGGAAACAACCAGCACGGTGTCGCCCTTGTGGACCTTCATCTACAACACCTCCGGGGCGAGCGAAATGATCTTCATGAACCGCTTCTCGCGCAGCTCGCGACCCACCGGGCCGAAGATGCGGGTACCGCGCGGGTCGTTGTCCGGCTTGATGATGACGGCGGCATTCTCGTCGAATTTGATGTAGCTGCCGTCGGGACGCCGGCGCTCCTTGACGGTGCGCACCACAACGGCTTTGACGACATCGCCGCGCTTGACGTTGCCGCCCGGGATGGCGTCTTTGACGGTGGCGACGATGATGTCACCAATCCCGGCGTAGCGTCGCGACGATCCGCCGAGCACGCGGATGCACAAGATCTCCTTGGCGCCGGTGTTGTCGGCGACCTTCAGCCGCGATTCCTGCTGAATCACTAGATCTCCTGACTCGGGTGGACGTGTGCACAGCAGGAATGCAGCCCAAATGGGCCTAAGCGAGCCTCAACGGACAAGGCCCACCACAAACCTGACATGCGCGGTCTTTCGTTACCGAAGGGCACGCGGGGCCAGCCGACAAGCTTTGGGGCTTGTACGCACCGGCCGAGGTCTGCCCAAGGCAACCCCTAGAGTCTAGGGGACGAGCTGCTCAGAGCCAAATTTGCACTGTGGCCGGCTTTGCAGCGGCTCATTCAGACACGCGATACCAGGCGACAACGTACACCACCATGGCCGTGGCCAGCGCAATTAGCACCCAGATGACGATGGCTTGGTCGATCCACGCACCCGCGGGCGGAGAACCCGGAAGGATGTTGCGCAACGGCACCACGGCGAACAGCATCGCCGCATACCAGGTGCCGAACGGTGGCTGAAACTTTCTCCGGCGGGTCTTCATCTGGATCGCGACGAACAAGGCCAACGTCGGCAGGGTGATCAGGACCAGGCAGATGCCCAGGTCGAAGACCAGCGGCCCCTTGGCCCGCTGGAAGGTCACGATGACGTTGTCGGGGCGGTCGGAGGTCTGACTGGCGTCCCCTACCCGCTCGACGCTGATGTCCCAGCCCTCCAGCGATCCGGTCACTTCCACCCGGGTGGCCTTGTACTGACGGTTCTCACCGGTTCCCACCAGGACATCGGCTTGGATGGTGTCGGTGGTGTGCCGGTCGAATGGCCAGTTACCGGGGTCGCCGTGCGCTTCGATGGTGGTGGCTACCTGTGCGGGTGACTTGCCCACCGGGTACTGCAGGTCGCCCAGTTCATTTTCCGGGTAGAAGCGCACCGAGGTGTCCACGGTGAGCACGTTGAGCCGATGGTCGATCATCGAATCGTCGGGCATCACCAGAACTTTCACATCGAGGCGATTTGCAACGGTATGCAGCGCCTCGAAGCGGACCAGGGCCACCGTGTCGTCGGTGGTGCCGACGTCGGGTTTGGGCAGCGGCCCCGGCGTGCTGGCCAGCCAGTGGTAACCGACCAGCGAAAAGATGTAGACGACGATGACGCCCACAATGATTGTGGTGTCGAGCACGAGGTGCTTGCGCCGCGACATGTGCTTGGGTTTGGGCCGGGCATTCGCCGGTGGATCCGGGGCGGCGGCCGCACCCGGCGCAGCGTTGTTATCTGCCATCCGCGGTTACCGCCGGAGATGGCACTGATGCGGCCGAGCCCCCGTCACGAGACACGGTGACAGATCGTAGCAACCGGGGTGCCTTGCGGCGGCGTTTCCAAATCAGTTCGCGACCGGTCCGGTTGCCGGCTAGCGATCTGCCACGCAGCGGAATCCGATATGGGTGGTCGCGGTGTCCTGGGACTGCGGCGAACGGGCCGCCGGCCGGTAGCGGTGGCAATACTCGGGCGCGCACAGGTGCGAACCACCCTTGAGGGTCTGGCTGATGGTCGGATCGGCGGGCCCGGCCGGTGCGCAGCACGCCTTGGGCGGCTGATCGATGCGGTGATGCGCTGAAAACGGGGTTGTGGTCCACTCCCAGACATTGCCGATCATGTCGAACAGGCCGAACCCATTGGCCGGAAAGGTTCCCACCGGCGAGGTCCCGAACCAGCCGAGTGCTCCGTCGTTGCGGTAGGGGAACTTGCCCTGCCAGGTGTAGGCCATCAGTTGTCCGGCGGGCTTCTCTTCGTCGCCCCATGCGTAGGTGGTGGTGGTGGCACCGCGGGCCGCGTACTCCCACTCGGCCTCGGTCGGTAGCCGACGACCCGCCCACCGCGCGTAGGCCGCGGCGTCCGGATAGGCCACCTGCACCACCGGGTGATCGGCCCGGTCGTCGACGTCGCTGTCCGGCCCCCACGGATGACGCCAGCTCGCGCCGGGCGCCCAATCCCACCACTGACGCCAGTCACGTAGGTCGACCGGTCCCGCGGTGGGACGAAACACCATCGCACCCGGACGTAGGTCATCCGGATTGACCCCCGGATACAACGCGGGGTCAAGGGGCTGCTCTGCAACCGTCACATAGCCCGTCGCCGCCACGAACTCCGCGAACTGGGCGTTGGTCACCGGGTAGCGCTCGATCGCGAATGCGTGCACGGACACGCTATGGATCGGCGCTTCCTCCGGGTAAAAGCTCGTCGACCCCATGCGAAACGATCCGCCCGGCAGGTCAACCAATTCGGTCAGCACGACTTCAGGGTATGAGGACGGCAAAGTTTTGCATCAATGTGGATTTCGCCGCAGTGAAGCCAGCCACCCCGGCCGGGCCCTCCAGATGCACGGCCACCAGGTACATCTTGGTGTTGGTCCAGATGTGGGTGATGCGGTCAGCGAACTGGATTGCGCCCGACGGACCCTGCAGAGTGCCGGTCAGCAACTCGCTGCTGTACCCACAGAAGGGTGCCCCCGCGACGGCGAAGTTGAGCCGGCGCATCGAACCTCCCAGATGTGCGGTGTACTCCTGGAAGGCACGCTCTGGCAGCGCGTCGGTTGCGGTGATGGTCACCGTCGCCGCCATCCCATCGGGGCCGGTCAGGTTCAGCGCCGTGTCACCGCTTCCACCACGCGCGGTCCAGCCGTTGGGCACGCTGAGTGTGACTCTGGGGGCGTCCTGGTCCGCCGCCGCGGCCGTGGTGGCCCGGCCCTCCCCCGTCAGCGACGGAGCGCAGCCGACTGTGTGGGGCGGTATTTGTTCCGGCTGGGTCGCTACGACTCCCGGTACTGGTCTAGCGGGGTCGGGATGCACGCCGGGTGAACCCGACCCGCCGCGCTCCGCGCAGGCGGACAAGACGCCGGACAGGCACACCAGGCTCACCACACCCAGAGCCGCGGACAACGATCGGGCCAGCCGGTCAGTCCCTTGAAAAGGCAAGTGCAAGTTTTTTTTCCACGTCTTCATATGGTCGTCCGGATAGGTCAATGGTCACTCGGGCGATGCTTCCGCCAGTGAAGGCAAAGGGCGCCTTGTAGCGACTCGACACTGCAGAACCGCCATTGCGGCCGACGGTGATGCCCGCACCGGCAAGGCCAAACGTTCCGGGGTGGGTCGTCACATCTGCAAGCGAGCCCACTTCGTTGTGGTCGAAGTACATCGTAAGGTCGCCCAGCGGCGTATGGCTGTTGGCCACCGTGCCCGTCCGCGCATAGCGCACCCCGAACAAGTGATGGCCCAGCGGAATCGGCCTCACCGAGGACAGCAACTGCTGGCGTTCACCGAGGAAGTTGTAGACGTAGTGCAGGCGACCGTCGGCGATGAACAACACGTGACCGCCGTGCGCACCACCCTGCTTGAACAGCACGCCCTCGGCGCCGGTGGTATCGACGGTGACCTCGGCCACCAAGGCGAACGAGCGGCCGCGAATCTCGGCCCCGGCACCGATGCCGACCTCAGCACAGTCGGGGTAGTAGATGTAGCTCGTGCGTTCGACGACCAGATACGGGCGCGACCGCATCATCGTCTCCATGATGTTCAGATCACCCAGCGGCAGCCCGTTGTACTTGGCGGCCTCGGAGAACCACAGTGCCTTGAGTTCCTCCAGTTTGTCGGGGTGCTCGGCGGCCAGATCATGGCACTGGCTGCGGTCTTGGGCGATGTGGAACAGTTCCCAGCGGTCGGCGTCGAAATGCGACCATCCCGCCGGGGCCGCGGCGTGCACGGTGTTGGCGAACCAGCCCTCATGCCAGATGCCGCGGGTCCCCAGCATGGCGTAGAACTGGGTCTTCTTGCCGGTATCGGCGGCGGGATCGGTAAGGGCCGCTTTGAAACTCACACCGTCCAGCGGCTTTTGCGCGATGCCCTTGACGACCTCCGGCGGCGTCATGTTTAACAGGTCGTAGACGGTCGGCGTGACATCGCAGACGTTGATGTAGTGGTCCCGGACTTCACCGTGCGCCGCGATCCCGTCGGGCCAGGAGATGATCGCCGTGTCGGCGATACCGCCCTCATGCGAGGCGTAGCGCTTGAACAGCTTGTAGGGCGTGTTGAAAGCCATCGCCCACCCGATCGGATAGTGGTTGTAGGTCTGGGGCCCGCCGAGGTGGTCGAACAGTTTCATGCTCTCTTCGACGGTGTCGATGTAGCCGTTGAAGAACTTGCCTTCGTTCACCGATCCGTTGGGACCGCCCTCGCCGCTGGCGCCATTGTCGGAGATCACCACGATGATCGTGTTGTCCAGCTCGCCGGATTCCTCGAGATAGTCCAGGATCCGCCCGATCTGCGCGTCGGTATAGCTCAGGAAACCGGCGAACACCTCGACCATCCGGCTGAACAGCTTTTTCTCTTCCTCGTTCAGCGAGCCCCAGGGCCGCACCGTGTCCTGCATCGGCCACGACTCGCCCGAGGGGCCTTTGACGTCGAGATAGGGGTTGATCGGCGACAGCTCGGTGTCGGGCGGCACAATGCCCATCGCCTTCTGGTTTTTCAGCACGATCTCGCGGTAACGCTCATAGCCCATGTCGAACTTGCCGGCGTACTTGTCGGCCCATTCCTTGAAGACGTGATGGGGCGCGTGCCCGGCACCCGGGCACACGTAGCTGAACCAGGGCTTGTCAGGCGCGACCACCTTGGCGTCACGAATGAACTGAATCGTCTTGTCGGCAAGGTCCTTCGACAGGTGGTAGCCATCCTCGGGGGTGGCGGGCGGGTTGACCGGATGGTTGTCGTACACCAGGTCGGGGTACCACTGGTCGGTCTCCCCACCCATGAACCCGTAAAACCGCTCGAAGCCGCGCGAGACCGGCCAATGCCGTCGCGTCGCCGCCATGCTGGACTCTTCCATCGGCGTCAGATGCCACTTCCCGACGCAGTAGGTGTTGTAACCACGTTCGGCCAGTACCTCGGACAGCAGCGCCGTATCGGCGGGGATACGGCCACTGCAGTTGGGGAACCCGTCGGTGAACTCCTCGATGGTCGCCATCCCCACGGTGGTCGCGTTGCGCCCGGTCAGCAGCGACGCGCGCGTCGGCGAGCACAGCGCGGTGGTGTGGAACTGGGTCGGTCGCACGCCGCGTTCGGCGATTCGTGACATGGTCGGCATCTGCACCAGCCCGCCAAAGCAGTCCCAGGTGGCAATTCCGGTGTCATCTCAGACCAGGTACAAGATGTTGGGCGCATTCTCGGGCGCGGTGGGCGCCGCGTACGGACCCCAATCCGCTTCCGAGTCGCGGATATCCAACTCGATCTTGCCCTTGAATTCGGTCGACCCCGTTGTCCCATTCACCACTGGCCAGCCTCACTCCCGTTGTGGACCTGCTTGCCCTATCTCGTGTGCAGAGTGCACCCGCTGCCAGGGTAGCCAGCCAAATGCAAAATCGCCCGAGACTGCAAGTCTCGGGCGATGTCGCCGGCGCAACGGTTATGAGACCGTCACTTGGCCTTCTCGAGGATTTCGACGAGCCGCCAGCGCTTGGTGGCCGACAGCGGGCGCGTCTCCATCAGGGAAACCCGGTCGCCGATGCCGGCGGCGCTGTGCTCGTCGTGCACCTTGACCTTCTTGGTGGTGCGAATGATCTTGCCGTAGAGCGGGTGACGCACGCGGTCTTCGAGCTCGACCACGATGGTCTTCTGCATCTTGTCGCTCACGACGTAGCCGATGCGCGTCTTGCGACGACCGCGCGGCTTAGGAGTGCTCGGCGTGTGCTTGGGACCCTTTTCCTTGGAAGCGCCATCGGCCGCGCCCGCCGCTGCGGACTTGGTGGCCTTCGCGCCAGTCTTCGCCTCTGCCATCACGATTCCTTACCATCGGGTTCGCCGGGTCCAGCCGCCAGACCCAATTCTCGTTCGCGCAACACGGTGTAGACGCGTGCGATTTCCTGACGCACCGTGCGCAGCCGGCGGTTGTTGTTGAGCTGTCCGGTCGCCATCTGGAAACGCAGGTTGAACAGCTCTTCCTTGGATTCGCGCAGACGCTCGGTCAGCTCTTCTTCGGTGAGCTCGCGCAGTTCGCCAGGGGAAATTCCCACTGCCATCAGAACTGCTCCTCTCGGGTGATGATGCGTGCCTTGATCGGCAGCTTGTGGATCGCGCGGGTCAGCGCCGCTCGTGCGATCGCTTCGTTGGGGTAGCTGAGTTCGAACAGCACCCGGCCCGGCTTGACGTTGGCCACCCACCACTCCGGGGAGCCCTTACCCGAACCCATCCGGGTTTCGGCCGGCTTCTTGGTCAGGGGACGGTCCGGGAAGATGTTGATCCACACCTTGCCGCCACGCTTGATGTGCCGGTTGATGGCGATACGAGCGGACTCGATCTGCCGGTTGGTGACGTAGGCGTGCTCGAGGGCCTGGATCCCATAGTCGCCGAAGTTCACCGACGTCCCGCCGCTGGCGATGCCACGCTGGCGGGGGTGGTGTTGCTTGCGGTGCTTAACCTTACGGGGAATCAACATGATTTAGCTCTCCGTGCTCTGCGCTTCGGGGGTGGTAGCGCTTTCTGCGGCGGCGGGCTCTTCGCTACCCACGGCACGTCCGGCTTCGGCGCCGGTGGCCGTGGTGCCGGAAGCACCGCTGCGGCGCGGACGGCTGCCCGCCGGCCGCTCGCGGCGCGGACGGTCGGCGCCCGCGGGAACGGCGGCGGCCGATTCGCGCTTGCCGCCGACGATGTCGCCCTTGTAGATCCACACCTTCACACCGATCCGGCCGAAGGTGGTCTTGGCCTCATACAGGCCGTAGTCGATGTCCGCGCGCAGCGTGTGCAGCGGAACCCGGCCCTCGCGGTAGAACTCCGACCGGCTCATCTCCGCGCCACCAAGACGACCCGAGCACTGCACCCGGATGCCCTTGACGTTGGGTTGGCGCATCGCGGACTGGATGGCTTTACGCATCGCCCGGCGGAACGCCACCCGGTTGCTCAGCTGCTCAGCGACCCCTTGGGCCACCAGTTGCGCTTGCGACTCAGGGTTTTTGACTTCGAGGATGTTGAGCTGAACCTGCTTGCCGGTCAGCTTCTCCAGATCCGCACGGATGCGGTCGGCCTCGGTGCCACGGCGGCCAATGACGATGCCCGGACGCGCGGTGTGGATGTCGACCCGGACCCGGTCACGGGTGCGCTCGATCTCCACATCGGCGATTCCGGCGCGCTCCAGGCCGCTGGACAGCAGCCGACGGATGGCGACGTCTTCCTTGACGTAGTCGGCGTACTGCTTGTCGGCATACCAACGCGACTTCCAGTCGGTGGTGATGCCCAAGCGGAAGCCGTGCGGGTTGATCTTCTGGCCCACTAATCTGAGCCTCCCTTCGCTTCAGAAGTCTCAGAAGTCTTGGACTCGGCTTTGGTGGCGGCCTTCTTCGCCGGCGCCTTGCTGGCCGAGGACTTCTTCGCGGGCGCCGTTGCGGCGGCCTTGCTGCCCTCGGCGCGGCGAGCCCGCGACGACTTCGAAGACCGCTGGTCCTTGCTCGGCCGGCTCTCCACCACCACGGTGATGTGGCTGGTCCGCTTGCGGATCCGGAACGCGCGTCCCTGCGCCCGCGGGCGGATGCGCTTGGCGGTCGGGCCCTCGTCGGCGTAGACCGTGGCCACGATCAAGGTCGCCGGGTCCAAGCCGTTGTTGTTCTGCGCGTTGGCGGCCGCACTGGCGATCACCTTGGCGACCGGCTCGCTGGCGGCCTGCGGCGCCCAACGCAGGATGTCGAGCGCGTCTGAAACCGACCTGCCACGCACCAGGTCAATTACCCGGCGCGCCTTTCTCGGCGACACCCGCACGAACCGCGCCTTGGCGGTCGCCGACGGGAATTCAGTGGTGGTTGTCATCGATACCCTCTGCTCTTAGCGCGAACGCTCATCGCCGCTTGCTCTTTCGGTCGTCCTTGATGTGCCCCTTGAACGTGCGCGTGGGGGCGAATTCACCGAGCTTGTGACCGACCATCGACTCGGTGACGAACACCGGGACATGCTTGCGGCCGTCGTGCACCGCGAAGGTGTGGCCGATGAAGTCCGGGATGATGGTCGAACGCCGCGACCAGGTCTTGATGACCTGCTTGGTGTTCTTCTCGTTCTGCACGTCGACCTTCTTCAGCAGGTGGTCGTCGACGAACGGGCCCTTCTTCAGGCTGCGTGGCATAGTTCGCTACTCCTCGACTTCCTAGCGCCCGTGCTTCTTGCCGGTGCGCCGGCGTCGGACGATGAGCTTGTTGCTCGCTTTGTTCGGGTTGCGGGTACGGCCTTCTGGCTTGCCCCACGGGCTCACCGGGTGACGGCCACCGGAGGTCTTACCCTCACCACCGCCGTGCGGGTGGTCGACCGGGTTCATCACCACACCACGGACGGACGGGCGCTTGCCCTTCCACCGCATACGACCGGCCTTACCCCAGTTGATGTTTGCCTGCTCGGCGTTGCCCACCTCACCGACCGTGGCGCGGCAGCGAACGTCGACCCGACGGATCTCACCGCTGGGCATACGCAGCGAGGCGTAGCTGGCTTCCTTACCGAGCAACTGGATGCTCGATCCCGCCGAGCGGGCAAGCTTGGCGCCACCGCCGGGCCGCAACTCCACGGCGTGCACCAAGGTGCCGGGCGGGATGTTGCGCAGCGGCAGGTTGTTGCCGGGCTTGATGTCGGCGTTGGCACCCGACTCGACGACGTCGCCCTGGGAAAGACCGTTGGGCGCAATGATGTAGCGCTTCTCGCCGTCGAGGTAATGAAGCAGTGCGATGCGGGCGGTGCGGTTGGGGTCGTACTCGATGTGCGCGACCTTGGCGTTGACCCCGTCCTTGTCGTTACGACGGAAATCGATCACCCGGTAGGCACGCTTGTGGCCACCACCCTTGTGGCGAGTGGTGATGCGGCCGTGTGCGTTACGCCCGCCATGACCGTGCAGCGGGCGAACCAGCGACTTCTCCGGAGTCGAGCGAGTGATTTCGGCGAAGTCCGACACGCTCGCGCCGCGCCGACCCGGGGTCGTGGGCTTGTACTTGCGAATTGCCATGTCTAATCAGGTCCTTGTCTCGCGCCCGGCTAGGCCGGCGCTCCGAACAGATCGATCGGCTTGCTGCCCGGCGCCAGGGTGACGATGGCGCGCTTAGTGCTCTTGCGCTTGCCGTACCCAGTCCGGGTGCGCTTGCGCTTACCCTGCCGGTTGGCGGTGTTCACCGATGCGACCTTGACCGCAAAGATCTTCTCGATAGCGATCTTGATCTGGGTCTTGTTCGAATCGGGGTGCACCACGAATGTGTACACGTTGTCATCGAGCAGCGCGTAAGACTTCTCCGAAATCACCGGCGCCAGAATGATGTCGCGCGGGTCAACGATGGTCGCCATTAGGTCGAAACCTCCTCGGACGTGTTGGCGGCGATATAGGCGTTGAGCGCCTCAACACTGAAGACCACGTCGTCGGCGCGCAGCACATCGTAGGTGTTGAGCTGGTCCGGGGACAGAATGTGCACACCGGGCAGGTTGCGCACGCTCTTGACGCCGGTCTGGTCATCGCGTCCGATGACCACCAGCACCTGCTTGCGGTCGGTGATGGTGGCCAGGAATGTCTTGGCGCTCTTGGTGGACGGAGTCTGGCCGGCGACCAACTCGGTGACGGCGTGGATACGCCCGTTGCGCGCCCGGTCCGACAACGCCCCGCGCAACGCGGCCGCGATCATCTTCTTGGGGGTGCGCTGGCTGTAGTCGCGCGGTTTCGGACCGTGCACCACACCACCGCCGGTGAACTGCGGGGTCCGCGTCGAACCTTGACGGGCGCGGCCGGTGCCCTTCTGCCGGTATGGCTTACGGCCACCGCCACTGACGTCGCCGCGTGTCTTGGTCGAGTGCGTACCCTGACGGGCCGCTGCACGCTGAGCGGTCACCACCTGGTGCATCAGGGCGATGTTCGCCGGAACATCGAACAGCTCGGCCGGCAGCACGACGGAACCGTCGACCTTGCCGTCCGGCGCCTTGACCTGAATTTCCAAGTCTTTCTGGGCGCTTTGGTTTTGCGCAGCCATTACTTCTCACCTCGTTTGATCGCGCTGCGGACTATTACGAGCCCACCGGTGCGGCCGGGAACCGCGCCCTTGATCAACAACACACCTTGCTCGGCATCGACCTTGTGCACCAACAGGTTCTGCACGGTCACCCGGTCGTTACCCATCCGGCCGGCCATCCGCGTGCCCTTGAAGACGCGCGCGGGAGTGGCACAGCCACCGATGGAACCCGGCCGGCGGTGCACCGCCTGGGCGCCGTGGCTGGCGCCCTGGCCGCTGAAGCCGTGACGCTTCATGGTGCCGGCGAAGCCCTTGCCCTTGGAGGTACCGGTGACATCGACGTAGCTGCCGTCGGCGAAGATCTCCGCCGTCAGCTCCTGGCCGACTTCGTACTCGGTGACCGCCTCGGCATCGTCGAGCCGCAGCTCAGCCAGGTGACGCCGGGGGTTGACGCCCGCGGCGGTGTACTGGCCGGTGACCGGCTTGTTGACCTTGCGCGGACTGATTTCGCCGTAGGCCAGCTGCACTGCGCTGTACCCGTCGCGCTCCGGTGTGCGGATACGCGTTACAACGTTCGGCCCCGCCTTGACCACCGTCACAGGTACGACTTTGTTGTTCTCGTCGAAGACCTGCGTCATGCCCAGCTTGGTACCGAGAATGCCCTTTCGTGCCATGCTCTCAGAACCTCCTACTGGATGTTGACGTCGACACTGGCCGGAAGGTCGATGCGCATGAGTGCGTCAACCGTCTTCGGCGTCGGATCGATGATGTCGATCAACCGCTTGTGCGTACGCATCTCGAAGTGCTCCCGCGAGTCCTTGTACTTGTGCGGTGAGCGAATGACGCAGTACACGTTCTTCTCGGTCGGCAACGGCACCGGACCAACCACGCTGGCGCCGGTACGGACCACCGTCTCGACGATCTTGCGCGCCGAAGCGTCAATAGCCTCGTGGTCGTAGGCCTTGAGCCTGATGCGGATCTTCTGTCCCGCCACGCTTCTCCTACCTCACTCTAAAAACTTGAGGCCCGTGTTCGGACCTGGTGCCCCCAGCCCGCCGATCGGCCCGGTCTCTGCCGGGTCGAACTGCGCGCGCTGGATACTGCGCCGCTGTTTACCTGTCGTGGTACACCGGCCCCCGCGGTCAGGCGTGTCACCCGCACGCAGCCTTGTAGGCGCCAAAATCTGGTCGCACTCCAAGGATGGGACCGGACGCGCCCGTGTGGACGCCGGTCGGATGCCCGGCCAGGCCTGATCCCGGCTCAAGACGACCTGAACAGTATGCCTCAGATCAGCGGTTCGGCCAAATCCCAGGTGACGTCACCGACGAACTGGATCATCGGCGCAGCGCGACCCTCCTCGGGCGGCCGTTTGGCCAGCGCCCGGACCGGACCGGATGACCATCGATCATGCCAAGACGACCGACCGGGTGCGCTCACCAACGGCAGCGCGGTGCAACGCCCCGCACCGGTCGGGCCCCGCCTGCCCAACGCCACCCGCCCGTCGTCCAGGGCCGGCGCGGCCGCCGTGGCCGTCTGCTCAGAACTGGCCACAGTTGGGCGCGGCGGGAAGGCCGTTGAATCGGTCGGCGACCCACTGTAGAGCACGCTCGCCGTCCACCCAGAAAGTCAGCGCATGGTTGACCGAGGCCTTGTTGAGAAACGGCGGCTCCTCGTTGGTCCAGAACTCGACCTGTGCACCCTGCGCACACCAATCGCGCCCGAGTTGGCTGGCTTGGGTCCAGGGCACCAACGGGTCGTAGCGGTTGTTGACGATCAGGACCGGCGCCGACGGCTGGTGCCGTCCGAGTCGCTGGGCTTCGAACAGCGTCTTGAACGGCTCCTCACGGACCAGTTGGTCCAAGTCCTTGGTGAAGTAGCCCCGAAGATGGCGGAACATGAACTTGAACGACGTCTCCTGGACGCACTGGTGACGCGTCTTGGCGAGCAGGTCCTCCCCGCGCGGGGTCATCCGTTCGTGAATCGCATCCGCCAGTTCCGGGTAGGCGTAGATGAATCCGTTGATCAGGTAGCCGGCGGCGCCTACCAGTACGTTGCCATCCATATAGGGCAGCATCTCGACGAGATCGGCGGGCGGCGCACCCGCATACGTGTCCACCACATCGAGTTCGGGCGCGTAGCTCGACACGAGTTCGGCCACCGAGGCCGCGGCCCCACCGCCTTGCGAATACCCCCAGAAGGCAACGGGGCCGTGTGGGTCCAAGGATGTTCCCGGCAGTCGCTGGGCGGCGCGCGCGGCGTCGAGCACCGCGTGCCCCTCGGCCAGCCGATTGACATAGGTATGCGTTCCGGGAGTCCCCAGCCCCTCGTAGTCGGTCATCACGATGGCAAACCCGCGGGCCACCATGGTCGCGACGAACGTCTCTTCGTAGTTGACCATCAGGTCCAGCCACGGCGACCAGTGGATGCCTTGGTTGAAGACCCGCGACAGCGCGCACTGATCCCCCTGCCCGACGGTGCCTGGCGCGTAGCTGAGCAGCGGCCGCGGCCCGCTTCCCGGCCAAGGGTTATCGGGCTCGAAATACGTGCCGGTGACTGCGATCGGGTTTCCCCGGGTGTCGGTGCTGCGGTACATTATGCGTGTTCCGGTTGCCATGATCGCGCCCAGCTGACCGGATGGTTCCAGCACCAGTCGCGATGGCTCGGTGCGGATCACGTCGCCCGGCTCGCCGGGCGGCAGCGGGTCTGGCGGAGTATAGAACTGGTCGTATTGGCTTTGATCGCCTTCGGATTCGAAGCCGCCGTCGGCGCGCGCCGAGTCCGGCGCAACAACGGTGATTGTCGCGCAGGACAACATGGCCACCACCACGACCTGCAGCCGCGATTGAAGGCGACCCCTCGCAGCACGCATACCACGAACGAATAAATCGCGTTTCTCAATTATCATATTTGGCCGGTCAATTTTGTGAGCAACAAAAGACATACGGACGGCGCTCACTTGAGAAAAATGCATCAGCGATCGATCGCGACCAGGTAATTCAGACGAATCGGACAGGGCCGGCTCGCCCGTCGGCAGCCGATACGACTACGGCGTCTCCGGTCACCGCACGGAGCACAGCAGCGCCGACAGAACGCCCATATTCGGCTATCTAGACGTACTTTCAGCACTACCCGCGCAGGCTGGCCGACCGCCGTCACACCCCCGCTTGTCCGGTCCCGGATCAGCGCAGGGACCGTCATTCAATGCACTCACAACCGCTGTTTTCGCCGTCCGGAGATTACAGCCGACGACCACAAAACAGCCGCACCGATTGCGCCGCCAGTCCCATATCAAACCTCGACGCGGGGGCTATCTGCGGTCTGTCGATTACCGCTTTCATTTCTACCCCAGTCCGGCCCCCTCATTCGATATCAAAACCATGGCCTCGGAGAGGCGGGTGCCGGGCATTCACCACCCGGCCGTGTTTCACGGCACGTTGCTCCCGAAGAAGCCCGAAAGGTTGCTCCCGATGTTCGCGAAGCCGGAGATCAGGCCCGTCAACGAGAACGGCCGGACACCGGTGTTGGCAAAGCCCGACACCCCGCTGCCCAGATTTGAGAATCCGGAGGAAAGTCCCCCGTAGTTCTGGTACCCTGAACCCCCCAGCAACCCGACGGGGTTGGTGTTGAACCAGCCGGAAAGCCCGGATCCGTTGTTGCCTAGACCCCAGGGCTCCGGCGTTGTTGATTAGCAGGCTTGTGAGCTGGGTTGATGATCTTTGGTGCCGCGCTATTGGGGCCGGAGTGTAGGCACGGGCTATCTGGAGAACGATCGAGTTGGTTACTGTTCGTCGTTGGTCTGGAGTTGCCCGTGCCTACCGTTTCAGTATTGCCTGTGTCGTCGGTTCCAGAGGTGTTCGACCGCTGGAGTCCTGGTGGGCGCAGCGGGCTCATCGGATCGGAGTTTCTCGATGTGTTGGCCTCGGTGCCAGACCCGAGGGACCCACGCGGTCGGAGGTATTCGCTGATGGCTTTGTTGGCGATCGCGGTTCTGGCCACTGCCGCGGGGATGCGCGGCTATGCTGGTTTTGCCACATGGGCGGCCACCGCTCCCGATGATGTGTTGGCCCAATTAGGGGTCCGGTTCCGGCGGCCCAGTGAGAAGACCTTCCGTGCTGTTTTGTCTCGGCTAGACCCCGCCGACCTCAACGCCAGGATGGGCAGTTACTTCACTGCACACGTGGCCAGCAGCGACCCCAGTGGATTGGTGCCGATCGCGTTGGACGGCAAGATGCTGCGTGGTGCTTTACGCGCCAAAGCGACAGCCACGCATCTCGTGTCGGTGTTCGCCCACCGTGCCCGATTGGTGCTCGGTCAACTCGCTGTCGCCGAGAAAAGCAATGAAATTCCCTGTGTACGTGCCCTGCTCACGCTGCTGCCGGGTAGCTTGCGGTGGCTGGTCACCGTGGATGCGATGCATACCCAGGTCGTCACCGCGAAGTTGATCTGCGCCACCTTGAAGTCGCACTACCTGATGATCGTCAAGTCCAACCAAGCCAAAATACTTGCGCGTATCACCGCGCTGCCCTGGGCCGAGGTGCCCGCAGCCGCTACCGACGACTCCCGCGGCCACGGCCGTGTCGAGACCCGCACCCTGCAAATCATCACCGCTGCACGAGGAATCGGCTTCCCCTCAGGGCTCCGGCGTTGTTGATTAGCAGGCTTGTGAGCTGGGTTGATGATCTTTGGTGCCGCGCTATTGGGGCCGGAGTGTAGGCACGGGCTATCTGGAGAACGATCGAGTTGGTTACTGTTCGTCGTTGGTCTGGAGTTGCCCGTGCCTACCGTTTCAGTATTGCCTGTGTCGTCGGTTCCAGAGGTGTTCGACCGCTGGAGTCCTGGTGAGCGCAGCGAGCTCATCGGATCGGAGTTTCTCGATGTGTTGGCCTCGGTGCCAGACCCGAGGGGCCCACGCGGTCGGAGGTATTCGCTGATGGCTTTGTTGGCGATCGCGGTTCTGGCCACTGCCGCGGGGATGCGCGGCTATGCTGGTTTTGCCACATGGGCGGCCACCGCTCCCGATGATGTGTTGGCCCAATTAGGGGTCCGGTTCCGGCGGCCCAGTGAGAAGACCTTCCGCGCTGTTTTGTCTCGGCTAGACCCCGCCGACCTCAACGCCAGGATGGGCAGTTACTTCACTGCACACGTGGCCAGCAGCGACCCCAGTGGATTGGTGCCGATCGCGTTGGACGGCAAGATGCTGCGTGGTGCTTTACGCGCCAAAGCGACAGCCACGCATCTCGTGTCGGTGTTCGCCCACCGTGCCCGATTGGTGCTCGGTCAACTCGCTGTCGCCGAGAAAAGCAATGAAATTCCCTGCGTACGTGCCCTGCTCACGCTGCTGCCGGGTAGCTTGCGGTGGCTGGTCACCGTGGATGCGATGCATACCCAGGTCGTCACCGCGAAGTTGATCTGCGCCACCTTGAAGTCGCACTACCTGATGATCGTCAAGTCCAACCAAGCCAAAATACTTGCGCGTATCACCGCGCTGCCCTGGGCCGAGGTGCCCGCAGCCGCTACCGACGACTCCCGCGGCCACGGCCGTGTCGAGACCCGCACCCTGCAAATCATCACCGCTGCACGAGGAATCGGCTTCCCCTACGCAAAACAAATCATCCGGATCACTCGTGAACGCTTGATCACCGCCACCGACCAGCGCAGCGTGAAGGTGGTCTATGCCATCTGCAGCCTGCCGTTCGAGCACGCCCGCCCTACCGCGATCATGACCTGGATGCGTCAACACTGGGGAATCGAGAACAGCCTGCACTGGATACGCGACGTCACCTTCGACGAAGACCGTCAAAGGGCACATACCGGAAACGGCGCACAGGTCCTAGCAACGCTACGCAACACCGCGATCAATCTGCACCGCCTCAACGGCGCCGACAACATCGCCGAAGCCTGCCGGATCACCGCTTTGACCGCCAACCGCCGCCTAGACCTCCTCAATCCACAATTCCCCAGCTCACAAGCCTGCTAATCAACAACGCCGGAGCCCTGGCCTAGACCCGAGTTGCCACCCGCACCGGAATTGAAGAAGCCCGATGAGGGGGTAGCGCTCGAGTTCAGGTAGCCGGGCCCCGCTGGGAATGCGAACTCCCCGATGGTGGTGCCGGGCAGATGGATGCTTGGGATCGTGAGCGGCGGTGTGGTGAACGACCCCAAGCCGATCGGCGGGTTGGTTATTGGCGCCGTGGTGAACTGCGGGGTACTGATCTGGGGCAACGTGAACCCAGCCACCGAAACCGGATCAATCGTGAACGGCGCCGTCGTGAACTCCGGAGTACTGATCTGCGGCAACGTAAACCCAGCCACCGAAACCGGATCAATCGTGAACGGCGCCGTCGTGAACTCCGGAGTACTGATCTGCGGCAACGTAAACCCAGCCACCGAAACCGGATCAACCACCAACGGCGGAGTCGTGAACTCCGGAGTCGTAATCTCCGGCAACGTAAACCCAGCCACCGAAACCGGATCAACCACCAACGGCGGAGTCGTGAACTCCGGAGTCGTAATCTCCGGCAACGTAAACGCGCCCACGATCGTGGGCGGAATGCCGATGGGCGGGATGGTCAACTCGGGCAAGGTGAAGGCTCCAACGTCGATCTGGGGAAGCGAGAAGCCGATGCCGCTGATCGCGAAACCTTGGATGACGATGTCGCCCGTAGAGATGTATGCCTGGTGCTCCAAGCCACCGATTTGGGGGATGACTCCGGGTTGACCCGTTTGCAGGAATTCTATGTTGTTGGGAATGAAGGCAACAAAGTTGTTCACCCTGACTCCAGGAATTGTCACCGTCGGCAACTCCAGGTAGCCGGTGCTGGACACGGTGCTGATGGCGGGGGTCCTAAATCCGCCCGCGTCTATTCCACCGACGGTGATCGATCGCGTCTGTAGGGCAGGAAGGTCAAAGCCGCCGACCGTGGTCCCAGCAGGCACCGTCAAGGACGGTATCGTCAACGACGGAATGCCCAACTGCGGCAGACTAAACGCACCCACCGTCGTACCCTCCGCCAACGTCAAAGGCGGAATCGTCAACGACGGAATACCCAACTCCGGCAGACTAAACGCACCCACCGTCGTACCCTCCGCCAACGTCAAAGGCGGAATCGTCAACGACGGAATACCCAACTGCGGCAGATCGAACCCACCCGCCACAACATTGGCCGGCGTCGTCGCCGCCGGAATCGTCAACGCCGGCACCGTCACCCCCGGCAAATCAAACCCACCCACCACAACATTCGCCGGCGTCGTCGCCGCCGGAATCGTCAACGCCGGCAACGTCACCCCCGGCAAATCAAACCCACCCACCACAACATTCGCCGGCGTCGTCGCCGCCGGAATCGTCAACGCCGGCACCGTAATCGGCGGCAAATCAAACCCACCCACCACAACATTCGCCGGCGTCGTCGCCGCCGGAATCGTCAACGCCGGCAACGTCACCCCCGGCAAATCAAACCCACCCACCATAACATTCGCCGGCGTCGTCGCCGCCGGAATCGTCAACGCCGGCACCGTAATCGGCGGCAGGCTCAGATTGGGGATGGTAATTCCGGGGATTTCAAGAGGCGGCAGGGTCAGGTCGGGCGTAGTGATGGAGAAGTAGAAATTGCCCTGGCCAACGCCACGATAGAAGATGCCGTTGTTCATCTCGCCCGTGTTCAACAGGCCGTTGTTCATGTCGCCGATGTTGAATGCGCCGGTATTGAGGCTGCCCGTGTTGAACCAGCCCGTGTTGGCGGTGCCCGTGTTGAGGGCACCCGTGTTCGATGGGCCGGGGTTGAAGGAACCCATGTTGAAGCTACCGGTGTTGAGGCTGCCGGTGTTCGCGTTGCCGACGTCAAGCAGGCCGGTGTTGAACGAACCCGCATTGAGCAAGCCCGTGTTGGCCTGCCCGGAGTTGAAGAGTCCGGTGCCGTAGGCACCAGAGTTTCCGATGCCGAAGTTCCCGGTACCTGAATTGAACAGGCCGACGTTTCCGGTGCCCGAGTTGAACAGGCCGAAGTTGCCGACGCCGGAGTTCAACCCGCCGATACCAACCTGATTGTCGCCGGTCAGCCCGATGCCGATGTTGTTGTTTCCGGTATTGGCAAATCCAAAGTTGCCGGAACCCGCGTTGGCAAACCCAGTGT
The DNA here is from genome assembly GCF_002355775.1 of Mycobacterium ulcerans subsp. shinshuense. Classification (NCBI taxonomy): domain Bacteria; kingdom Bacillati; phylum Actinomycetota; class Actinomycetes; order Mycobacteriales; family Mycobacteriaceae; genus Mycobacterium; species Mycobacterium ulcerans. Next base: position 4,671,187 of record NZ_AP017624.1, read on the forward strand.
TGAGACCGCCCAGGTTCCCCCAGCCCAGGTTATTACCACCACTGTTTGCGCCACCAATGTTGTTGCTACCCAGGTTCGCCCAGCCGGCATTGGAGCTGCCGAGATTTCCGGATCCGAGATTGAAGTCGCCGAGGTTGCCGCTGCCGAGGTTGCCGATGCCGTTGTTCGCGTTACCGACGTTGCCGCTACCGATATTGGCGAGCCCGAAGTTGACAGTGCTGGCGTCTGCCGGTAGCCGCAGCGCCGTGACCGCAGCGGTGACCGTGGTTGCGGGCGCACCATTTCCGAATGCCGCGATCACCCTGCCCGGCAGGTCCGACAGATTCTGTAGAGGCTGTGCCAGCGGTGTCAGCGATGCTGCCGCCGCTGAAGCACCGGCATGGTAGGTCGCCATCGTTGACACATCCAGCGCCCACATCTGCTCATACTCGGCTTCGACGGCCGCGATCGCCGGCGCGTTTTGGCCGAACAGGTTCGACAGCACCAGCGACACCAGGCTGGAACGGTTAGCCGCGAGCAGGAAGGGCTGCACCATCGCTGACTGCGCAGCGGCGAACTCGGCCACCAACGCCTCAGCCTGGGCGGCGGCCTGTTCGGCATGGGCCGCCGCCGCGTTCAGCCACCCGAGGTAGGAGCCCCAGCGGTCCCCATCGCTACCGACGATGCTCCCTGCCACGCGCCGCCGACCAGCCCCGAGGTCACCGAAGCGAAAGAGTCTGCCGCGGACTCCAGTTCCACGGCCATCCCGCCCCAGGCCGTCGCAGCCGTGCGCATCGGCTCCGCCCCGGGCCCCGTGAATATCAGCGCGGAGTTGACCTCCGGTGGCAACACTGAAAAGTTCATCGCCCAACCCTCCCGGTCTGGCCGCGGGCCAGCACTCGCGCCGAGTACCGCCTTGCTTATCGAGTCGACTTCCGAAGCAGCAGCGAAATGACAATGGTCGCCTTCAGCACACTTTCGCTGCATGAATTCCCGCTTGAAAGCGTGATTTAATCCTGGCGCGGGGCCGCCACAAAATTTGGTGTACCAAAAATTCATTCCCCCGACTGCAGATCGAAATATAGCGGCAGCTCACGTAGGGCCGCAAGCGTTTCGGCTGATAGGGCGCGTTATGAACCAGCCCCGTCCATTGCGAGACGCCAGTGTTGCAAACGTGACATCGCGGTCTCCAATTGCGGCTGGAATCTTAAATAACGGCGCCTGGTCGCATTGTTTCGGAGTTAGCTTTCCGGCAGGTGTACACCAATTCGCCGCACCGACAAAAGGAGGAATGACTGATGGACGTTACGCGAAATAGGCGACTGTTCACACTCCGCGCGCTGGGCGCCGTGGTAGCCGCCACGATCGCCGCTGCGGCGTTGTCAAGTTGCAGCAGCTCAGGGGATCCAGGCATCCAGGATCCGACGATACAGGGCGCCGCGAGTTCCGCGGACCTGATTAACGCGGGGTAGCTGCGGGCTAACTCGAGGTCGTTCGCACTCTCATCCGATGCGTTGTTTCTCAGACGCATCGGATGAGAGTTGCGTTTTGAGCCGGTTGGCGGGCTATGGGATGCTGACCGCTGGACCAAGGAAGGGCCGTGCTGATGTTGGCGAGTTTTTCGGTGTTGCCCCCGGAGATCAATTCGGCTCGGTTGTTTGGTGGCGCGGGATCGGCGCCGATGCTGGCCGCCGCGACGGCCTGGGACGGGCTGTCTGCCGAGTTATCCGGTGCGGCTGGCTCCTTCGGGTCGGTCACGTCGGGGTTAGCAGCCGGGGTGTGGCAGGGTCCGGCGTCGGCCGCCATGACGGTGGCGGCCGGCCACTATGTCGGCTGGTTACGCACCTCGGCCCTACATGCCGCGGGGGCGGCCGCCGCCGCGCGCGCAGCGGCGGCCGAATTCGAAGCCGCCCTGGCGGCCACGGTGCATCCGGTCCCGGTCGCGGCCAATCGTGCACAGCTGGCGTCGCTGGTGATGACCAACCTGTTCGGCCAGAACGCGCCGGCGATCGCGGCCGCCGAATCCTCATACGAGCAGATGTGGGCCCAGGATGTCTCGGCCATGGCCGGCTATTACGGCGGCGCCGCGGCGGTGGCCGCTCAGTTGGCACCCTGGAGCCAGCAATTGGGCACGATCGTAGGCGCTGTGGGCGGCAGTGCCGGCGCCGGGCTTTCCCGGGCCTCCGGCCTCAGCGCAACCGCCGCGAACAACAGTTCCATCGGCACGAATGTTACTGCCGCACAAACGCTTGCGGAAGTGATGGGCGGCAGTGGCATTTCGATGCCCTCGCGACGCTACGTGCAACTCGCCAACTCCCTCTATATCGGCCGCAGTGTCGGGGGCGCGGTCGCGCAGGCGTTGTTCACCCCCGAAGGCCTCTACCCGGTGACCGGGGTCAAGAACCTGACGTTTGACACCTCGGTGGCCCGGGGGGTGGTCATCCTGGAGAGCGCGATCCGCGAGCAGATCACCGCCGGCAACAACGTCACCGTGTTCGGCTACTCCCAGAGCGCCACCATCTCGTCGCTGACGATGACCAAGCTCGCCGCATCGATCAACCCGCCCACGCTAGATCAGCTCTCGTTCACGCTGGTGGGTGACCCCAACAATCCCAATGGCGGAGTGGCCACCCGGTTCCCGGGACTGTCGCTGCCGAGTCTGGGGATCACCGCCAGCGGCGCCACACCGGACAATCTCTACCCGACCAGGATTTACACCCTCGAGTACGACGGCGTCGCCGACTTCCCGCGCTACCCGCTCAACCTGGTATCCACCCTCAACGCGCTAGCGGGTGCCTACTACGTGCACACCGACTACTTATTCCTAACTCCCGCCCAGATCGATGCGGCCGTGCACCTGACCAACACGGTGGGCCCGATCATGACCGACTACTACGTGATCCGCACCGAAGACCTCCCGCTGCTCGAACCACTACGAGCACTGCCCGTACTCGGAGACCCGCTCGCCGACCTGGTCCAGCCCAACCTCAAGGTCATCGTCAATCTGGGCTACGGCGACCCCGCCTACGGATACTCGACCTCACCGCCCAACGTCGCTACCCCCTTCGGGCTCTGGCCCTAGGTGAGCCCGCTGACCATCGCCGACGCACTCGCCGCCGGCACCCAGCAAGGAATTCACGACTTCGGCTACCACATCAGCCATCTGGATCTACCGCAGATCACCAACGGGTCCAGTTCACCGGTGGGCAATCCGCAGGCCGCTCCCACCACCGGACCCGCCGCGCCGATGGTCTCGATCAACACCATCATCGACGACCTACAGGCGGCCAATAGCCAGGTTGCCAACACCTTCACCGAGGTGGGTGCCGCCAGCTACGCAGCCCTGCTGCCCACTGCCGACATCGCCAATGCCGCCATCACCAGCGTGCCGTCCTATAACATCAACCTCTTCCTCGACGGCATCCAACAAGTCGCCAACGGCGACCCGATGGGTTTCGTCAACGCCGTCGGATACCCCCTGGCGGCGGACGTAGCCCTGATTACCGTGGCCGGCCTCCTGCAAGCCTTCGTCCTGGTAAACGCGGGCCAGGCAATCGCACATGCGATCACCACGCCCATCGGCTGATCAGTTACGGACGCAGATCGGGGACCACGCCGCCCACCCAGCGCCCGGAGGCCGCCACCCGCACGAACCCAGCAGATTGAGACAAAATTGCATTCGCTGAGATAATTTTGTTTCAGATGATGTACTATCGTCTCATGGCACTGGATCACGAACGCCTTCTTCGAGCCGCCGCAGAGTTCCTCGGCCGGAGGCCTAACGCAACCCAAGACGAGATCGCCGCGGCAATCGGCGTCAGCCGTGCGACATTGCATCGCTACTTCGCCGGCCGCGCCGCGCTGATCGATGCGCTAGAGCAGCTCGCGTTCGGCCAGATGCGCGAAGCGCTGAAAAGCGCTCGCTGGCAAGAGGGATCGGCTACCGAGGCGCTGCGGAGGCTGGTGGCGGCATGCGAATCGGTATCCGGGTACCTGACGTTGCTCTACGCCTACAGTCAGGATTCCGACACCAATGAGCTCAAGCAGGGCTGGCTGGAAATCGACAGCGAGATCAAGGAGCTGTTCCTCCGCGGTCAGCGCCAGGGCGAGTTCCGGCCCGACCTGGCGGCCGGGTGGCTGACCGAAGCGTTCTACAGCCTGGTCTCCGGCGCGGGCTGGTCGATAAACACCGGACGGGCGGCCCCGCGCGACTTTGCGCCCATGATTGCCGAACTCCTGCTGCACGGCGTGAGCCACTCCGGTCAGCCGAGCACCAACAATCACCACGCCCCGGAGCGCCGCCGGCTCGGTAGCGAGCCGATGCGGCCGATGATCAACTCGCGGGCTACCCGATGAATTCCGCCGCCCGGTGACCCAGCATCACGATTGTTGCGTGCGGACCACGGCTGGGAATCAGCGGCAGGATGGATCCGTCAACCACCCAAAGGTTTTCGATACCACGCACCCGGCACTCGGGATCGACGACGGCCGTCGGGTCGGCATCGACACCCATCGGTGCGCTACCGCACAGATGCTGCGATGTCGACCATCCCGGCTCCCCCGCCACTGCCGACCCCGCTAACTCGCGCGCCAACTCGGTCCCCCGCTGCAGAGCCGCGACATCGGCCGGCTCACTGTCGTAGTGGTGTCCGATCCGGGGAGGCACTGAAGGGTCGGGCGATGCCAAGGTGACCCGGGCGCGAGACCGCGGTCGCATCAGCGCCACTCCGAGGTGCGGCCAGTCCCGATGCCCCTTAGCAGCTGCGCCCGCCATTGCTTCGAATCCTGTTGTGTATGGCCTAATTTCGATGCCGTCAGTGGTATTGAGTACCGCCTCCAACACCGGCCGTCCGGCGGCGACGGTCCATGTGGTCGGCAACGCCCATTCAGGATGGTCGCTGCAATTCATCCCGACGGGCAACGCCTGCACCACCGGGACCCCGGCGGCCCGCAGCATCGCATGGTCGCCGATACCCGAGAGCATCAGCAGGTGTGCGGATCCAATTGCTCCGGCACAAAGCACAATTCGATCCGCCCACAGAGTCATCGGCCCCCTCGGACCGACGGCATCGACGCCCACCGCGGTCGCGGCGGAAAAGCGCACTTGCTGGGCCCGGGTTTCTTCCAGCAGGGTCAGGTTGGGGCGGCCCAGCGCCGGCAGCAGATATGCGGCCCCCGACCCGGTCCGTACCCCGTCAACGATGTTCAGCGGGACCGCGCCCACGCCCGCGGCGATATCCGGACCAACATCGTTGAGATCGGCGATCCAGCCGAACCCGGCACGCTGAGCGGCCGTGACGAATCGCTGCGTGACTCCGGTCTGATCGCGGATCCGGCGCACCGGAATGGGACCCGTGCGGCCATGCACGGGCGTGTCGAAGTCCAGGTCGGTCTCGATCGCCCGGAAGTGTGGGAGCACCTGCGACCATGACCAGCCCGGTATCGCGGCACCATCGAAATCCCGCGCCAGCCCGCGGCAGAAGTACCCGCCGTTGACCGCCCCAGAGCCGCCAAGTGTCACCCCGCGCAGGATCGGAGTTCGACGAACTGGATGATCCGTGAGCTGGCTCTGATAGCGCTGAACCAACGGACTGTCAGCACTGATCGGTAGCTGCAGCCCGTTGGCAGTTTGAGCCAGCAACCGTGGATCAGCAAGGCCGGGCCCCGCCTCGACCAACGTCACCGCGCAACTCGGATCGGCGGAAAGACGCGCGGCCAGGACCGATCCGGCGCTTCCGGCGCCGACGACCAGGACATCACTGTGGCGCAGCGCCGCGGTCAAGGCCGCCGTTACCGTCGGATCTGCGGCTTGAGCGCGCCCGCGTTGCGTTCACGCATCACCCCGTACCACAGGCCGAGCCCGTAGGCGAGGTCGTCAATGCGCTTGAGCAGTAGGTAGGTCAGCAACCCAATCGGTTCGGAGTCGCCGTCGGGGTCCTCTCTGCGGCGCAGCCAGTCGACCACACCGTCGATGACCGCAGCCACCAGCACGACCCGCCTACAGTGCCGGGACACAATGACTGCGATCAATGTCACCGGCCAGTAATGCCGGCAAATGGCCGACGCCAACTGCAGTGCGGCCGACCATAATCCGCGCGCCGCGACCACCACCACATCCCACGATGAGGTTTGGGCACTACGCAGTGCCGTGGCAATTCGCCGGCCCGTCAACACCGCGATGATCAGCGAGGCCAGCTGCGTTGCTCGGGTACCCAGCGACATCAGCACCCAGGCAGTCAGGGCCCAGCCGGAAATCACCAACGGCGCGGTCTTGTCCGGGTGGCGCACCGACAGCGGCGCCGCCGACCCCCCGTAGAACGCCTTGCGCGCGATCCAGGCACGCAATTGGGTCCGATGCTCATGACCAACCAGTGCAATCGGCTCGTAGCGCAGCCGGGCACCGGACTCGATAAGGCGCCAGCACAGATCGACGTCCTCACCGGAGTGCATGGTTTCGTCGAACCCGCCGACCTGACGGATGGCGGAGCAACGGCAGATGATCGCGGCGCTGGGAACGTAGGACACCGGGCTGTGCGGCAATATCGGCGCTTCCCGCTGACCAAGGTCCAGCGATGAACGCACGGCCTCATAGCGGGCCACCAGATTCTCACTCGGCGCCAGGCCCACAATGCGAGGCGCGACCAACGCCACGGTGGGATCGCAGAAGTGCCCGAGCAGGGCCTCGAGCCAGCCGCGGCGTGGCGCCACGTCGGAATCCAGAAATGCCACGAACTCGGTCGTGCAGGCTGCCAACCCTGTGTTGCGAGCGGCGGCCGGCCCCTTGCTGCGCCGGTGGTGCAGCACTTCGATATCGCAGTGCGCCCCCGCGAAGTCCTCCAGCTCGACCGGGCTCGACGACCCGTCATCCACCACGATCACGCGCAGGCCACGCAGTGAGGCAACCAGCCGGCGCACGCCGGATGCATTGTCTCGCACCGGTATCACGACAGTGACATCGCGATGCGATGGCCCGCTCGCCGGCCGGGGATGCGCTACCGTCGCGTCCAACAGCGTGCGGGCCAGCTCAGCGCTGATGTCGTCGCGAACCTTCAGACGGCCGTCACAGAGCATGTCCTGGGCGGCAGGCGCCAGACGTAGCAATCGGGTCGGCGACCCACCGAGCAGGGCCGACCCGCCGCCGAGCACCCGCACGCGACGGTCAACCTGAACCGCGAACCCGTCAGGTAGTCGGGGTTGCGTCATGTCAGCATCCCGTCGGGCCCGGGGGTCCACCGGGCAATTCGAGACACGCAATCATCGACCATCTCTGCGAAGATTCGCCTTCCCTCTACTGCGGTCGCCGCGGTCGGATCGCCCAGCACACCTATCGGGCTGACCGCCGCGACGCCACCGCGGCGCAACGACGGCAGCAATTCGGCCAGCGGCGCCGCGTTCCCCGCACTCAGCCGGTCGGTCAGCACCACCTCCGGTGAAATATGCAGCAACACTGATGTTTCAGTATGGCCGGCATGAGCGTCACCGCCCGCCGAGCCACAGGCAGACCATCCGGCGTCGCGACCTTCGGCGCGCAGCTGCCGAACCGCACCACGCAAGGCCTCGACATTGCCACCGTGCCCGTTGACGAAAACCAGCCGATCAGCCCAGCAGGCGGCCGACCTCCCGTACTCGAGCAGCAGCACCCTCAGAGCCTCGGCGCCGATCGAGATCGTTCCGGCAAAACTCTGATGCTCACCGCTGGCACCGTATGCGATCGGGGGCGCCAACAGCCAACCGGGTTGACACTGAGTCAGGCGGCCGTGCATGCGCGTGGCAACCGCCCGGCCGACCGCGGTCGCGATCCGGGTGTCGGTATCCAACGGCAGGTGCGGTCCGTGCTGTTCAGTTGACCCCAGCGGGATCAATATTGACGGCGAGGTGCTTGGTAGCTGGCTCGACGTCGAAGTCCCCAATTCGCCGAGTACGGGCACTCGCCGATGGTAGGACGAATTCACCTGGCGTGCACCGATTGTTACCTTTTCTACGGATTTTTTTCTTCGGGTCGACGCCTGACCGGCCCGAACTCAACTCGCCGGACCGGCGGCGGCGCCCGACCTCACAGATTCTTGATACGGCCGCTCAACTTTGTGGTAAGGCAGGCCCGGATTCCTACCCGCCCAGGCGCCGGACGAAATCGCCGGGGATCAGAATGTCGTCTGACCGCAGGTCATGGATCGAACTATGGCCCAGACCCATCAGCGCCGAGTCGATGCCGCCGCGCAGAATGTCAAGGACGTTCTCGACGCCGGCCTGACCGTTGGCGGCCAGTCCCCACAGGTAGGCGCGGCCAACCAGCACCGCCCGGGCACCCAGCGCAACCGCCTTGACCACGTCGCTCCCCCGCCGGATGCCGCCATCCAGCAGCACCTCGACCTGGTCGCCGACCGCTGCCGCCACGGCGGGCAGGGCCCGAATCGACGCCGGCGTCCCATCGAGGTTGTTTCCACCGTGGTTGGACACCGAAATCGCCGAAACTCCAGCGTCAACAGCCCGTTTGGCGTCGTCGACCCGCATGACCCCCTTGAGCATGAAAGGTCCACCCCATAGCTCACGCAACCAGGCAATGTCATCCCAGGTCGGTGGCGGGGTGCCCATCCATTCTCCGTACGCGGCGAAAAACGCGGGACCGGGTTCGCCGCGCCGCCCCTGATTTGGCACCCGCAGATCCGGTGGCCGCAATGTCTTACCGAACTTCCACAGCCACCTGGGGCGAACAATCGCCTCCGGCGACAGGCGCAGGATGGTCCGCAGGTTCATCTGTTCGGGGATCTTGGGGCTGCCCCAGTCACGCCCGTGGGAGAACGTCCAGTCCGTGGTGACGATCAGGCCCACCGCTCCGGCCTGACGGGCCCGCTCGACACGCTCGGCAATCGCGTCGCGCCCGCCGAGCCAGTAGATCTGAAAGAAGATTTTGGGGTTGGCGGCGATGACATCTTCGATCGTCTTGCTGGCAAACGACGACAGGCCCATCGCCGTGCCACGTGCGGCCGCTGCGCGGGCAACGGCCACCTCACCGTCGGGATGCACCGCTTGAACGCCGGTGGGCGAGATGAGAACAGGCATCGAAATATCCTGTCCCATAACGGTGGTCGACATATCGCGCTTTTCAGCTGCGCCGATGACATGCGGTGCGAAGCCGAGTTCGCTAAACGCCGCCACATTGTCGGCCACCGTTATTCCCTTTTCGCTGGCCGAAATCAGGGATGAGTAAACAGATTTCGGGAGACGCCGTTTCGCCCTCTGCTGGGCGATGGCGACCGTTTCAAACCACTCATCGGCCATGACTACACGGGACTTTCGTTGCACAGGCGCGCGGGCGGGCGCGTCGTCAGCGTCAGGGGCACCGGCGCGCTCACTCGGCTGCCCCGCGAGTGATCCACCCGCGGACGCGGCGCATGGCGCTCCTGCGCCAGTGCCGGCGCACCGTACCCCTGGACGCACTCGGGGTCGGGCCCATCGAGCGGAAGACCGGTAAAGAACTTGGCTGCCATGCAACCACCGCGGCAGCTGTCGTAGTGCCCACAACTGCCGCAGGCGCCCGCCGACTGCGGCTCCCGCAGCTGCCGGAACAACGGCGCGTTCTTCCAGACCTGGTCAAAACCGCCGTCGGTCAGGACGTTTCCAGCTAGGAAGCGGTCGTGGATGGCGAACGGGCAGGCGTATACGTCACCCACCGGATCGATCAGGCACACCACCCGCCCGGCTCCACACATGTTCAGACCGGCCAGCGCGCCCGAGGACCCCAGGGGCGCCAGGTGAAAGAACGAATCACCGGTCAGTACCCGTTCGCCCTTGGCGACCAACCAGTCGTAGAGCGCGACCTGCTGGGCCGCGGTGGGGTGCAATTCCTCCCAGACGTCCGCACCGCGCCCCGACGGCCGTAGCCGGGTGATCCGCAGCGTGGCACCGTAGCGGTCCGCCAGCGCGGCGAAATCATCGAGTTGGCCGACGTTGTGCCGGGTCACCACCACGGAGATCTTCGCGTCGGCGAAACCCGCGGCCGCCAGGTTCTCGAGCGCGCGCACCGCCATGGCGAACGATCCGGCACCCCGGACGGCGTCATTGACTTCGGCGGTCGCGCCGTCGAGCGAGATCTGGACATCGACGTAGTCGCTGGCAGCTAGCCGCGCGGCGACCTCCGGGTTGCTCCGAACCCCGTTGGTAGAGAACTTCACTCCGACGTGGTGTGCGGTGGCGTAGTCCACCAGCTCCCAAAAGTCCGGACGCACCGTGGGTTCGCCACCACCGATGTTCACGTAGAACACCTGCATGCGTTCCAACTCGTCGATGATGTCCTGGCATTGCCGGGTGGACAACTCACCCGGATCCCTCTTGCCTGAGGACGAAAGGCAATGCACGCAGGCCAGATTGCAGGCGTAGGTCAGTTCCCACGTCAAACAAATCGGCGCGTCGAGCCCATGCTCGAACTGCTCGATCAGCCGCGGTACTGCGGTCGTCATTGATCAGCCTCCTGGGGAACCAGCATGTGAGAGCCGGCCAGAACCGACAACGCGTGCAAGTAGGGAGCGTGTTCGGAGTCATCAACCCCCGCGGCGCGGCAGGCCGAGCGAACATCGGGATGGTCGGCCAGTGACCGAACGACCGCCAAGATGGTGCGATTTTTCAGAAATGACAGCTTGCGGGTGCCGAAGTGATAAAGCAGCGCTCCAAACGGCTCCGGCCGCACCGCCACTTGCGCGTGCAGCCGCCAGCCCCGATCAGGGTCGAAAGCCCCGGCCCCGGCCGCCGCCTGCGCCCGCGCGGGCACGGTCAGTAGACCCCGCACATGCCGTCGATGGACACCTCTTCGACCAGCGACTCGGTGACCAGCTCGGCAGTCTCGGCTTCAGTTTCGCGGTCCATGTGAGTTGCCTTTCGTCATGGGCGTTAACAATGAGGTGACAATGAGCGGTGGCGCTAGTCACAGTCAGCGTCACAGTCAGCGTCAGCGATGCCAGAATATGGCATCGAGTGCCGAAATGGAAGGGTGGAACCGATGGCGCATGAGTCGCGGGCCGGTCGGCGCCCCTCGACGACCAAGCGCCACATCGCCGACGTTGCCATCGACTTGTTCGCCGCCCGCACCTTCGCCGAGGTCAGCGTCGACGACGTTGCCCAAGCCGCCGACATCGCCCGACGCACCCTGTTCCGCTACTACGCCTCGAAGAACGCGATCCCCTGGGGCGACTTCGACACCCACCTTGCCCAGCTGCAGGATCTGCTCGAGCGCATCGACGGGCACGTTCGGTTGGGCAAGGCGCTGCGGGAGGCGCTGTTGGCGTTCAACACCTACGACGAATCCGAGACCATTCGGCATCGCCAGCGGATGCGCATCATTCTGCAAACCGCTGAGCTGCAGGCGTATTCGATGACGATGTATGCCGGCTGGCGTGCGGTGATCGCCGGTTTCGTGGCCCGACGACTCAGTGTCAAACCCACCGACCTGGTGCCCCAGACGGTTGCCTGGACGATGCTCGGCGTCGCGTTGAGCGCCTACGAACACTGGCTCAGCGACGAATCCGTCTCGTTACCGGAAGCGCTCGGGAATGCCTTCGACGTCGTTGGCGCCGGCTTGGAGAAGCTGGACTGATGCAGGAGGCAAAGAGTGGGGGTATCGAGCATCTGCTGCACACCCTGCGGTCACAGGGCCGGTTCTGCGCCCGATCCGGATCGCCGATGTATGGCGAGTTGTTTGAGTTGGTCGCCGCCGATGTCGAAGCGGGCGGCGTATTCGCCCCCATCCTGGCCGGCCACGAGGACGACCCGTCCCGGTATGCCACCCCGCTGCGGCTGCTCGGCGGCCTGCACCGAATGGTGCTCGACGGCCGGGCACCCACGTTGCGCCGCTGGTATCCCAGCACTGACGGCAGCTGGGACGCCAAGAGCGCCTGGCCCGAAATCGAACTCGTCGCGGCCAACCACACCGAAGCCTTGCGCGGCGCTCTTGACCAGCCCCCACAGGCCAACGAAGTCGGCCGGTCGGCGGCACTGATCGGTGGCCTGCTGCACATTCGCAACGAATTCAACTTTCCGGTAGGACTTTTCGAGATTGGGGCCAGTGCCGGACTGAACCTGCGGGCTGACCGCTACCACTACCGCTACGCCGGAATGACGTGGGGCCCGATCGACTCCCCGGTGATTATCGAAGATGCTTGGCGCGGTGAGTTGCCGCCCGCGCTGGCACTACAGATCGTCGAACGTCACGGCTACGACATCGCACCCATCGATATCTGCGGCACTGACGGCGAAATGACCGTGTTGAGCTATGTCTGGCCCGACCAGCACGCCCGGATGAAGCGGCTGCGCGGCGCGATCGCCGTCGCGCGGGACGTCCCGGCACAGCTCGAACGCAAGACCGCCGCCGACGGCGTCGCCGGGCTGACGCTGCAAGACGAAACGCTGACGGTGTTGTGGCATTCGATCACCTGGCAATACCTGGCCGCCCAGGAGCGTGCCGCGATCCGCGACCGAGTCGCGGAGCTGGGCGCACAGGCCGGCCCCCGCTCACCCTTCGCCCACCTCACCCTCGAGCCCGCACGCGACGAGGGTGAGGTGGGCTCAAGTTCCTGGTACGTCTGGCCAGCTGGCCGTCCGGCGAGGCCCGGGTTCTAGGCCAATGCCATCCGCACGGGCCACCGGTGAACTGGCAGTAGCTTTCTCGGCGCGCCATCGCCCAGATTTCGTTAGCGTCGGCCACCGCACAAGCGGGCCACCCGGGCCGGCGCCAGGCGCCGGTATCCGCGCGGATGTCTAGCCCTGCGATTCGTCCAGCATCTCGGAGATGGGCACGGCGGCGGCGATTTTGGCACGTACCTTCATGACCTTGCCCGGCACCCCGCCACCGACCACGCCAACGAGCACACCATCACGCTCGTAGTAGGCAAGGAACTTTCGTCCGTCGTCCTCGACCAGGTGCACCACATCGGTCGAATGCGGCTCACCAAGGCATTGGATCTTGACGTCGTACTGGTCACTCCAGAAGTAGGGCACCACCACGTTCGAGGACACTTCGCGCCCCAACATCGCCGGCACCACTACCCGTGCCTGATCGGCTACATTGCTCCAATGTTCCACGCGGACTTGGTGTCCCATTTGATCCCGCCAGGATGCAACATCACCGAGCGCCCACACGTTGGGCGCGCTGGTACGTCCGGCGGCGTCACAAACCACGCCGTTATCGACCGCGATGCCGCTACCGTCGAGCCACCCGGTCGCCGGGTGCGAACCGATGCCGACAACCACCAGATCGGCGTCGAGTTGCGTGCCGTCGGCCAGCACCACGGTGTCGACATGGCCGTCGCCGCGGACCTCAGCCACCCCAACCCCGGTGCGAACATCGACGCCCTCACTACGATGCAGCCGCGCCACCAGCTCGCCGATCTGCTCGCCGAGCACCGCCGCCAGCGGCGTTGGCTGTGGTTCGACCAGCACCACCTCCACCCCGAGACCACGCAGACTGGCCGCCACCTCACACCCGATGAAACCGGCACCAATCACGACCGCGCGCTTGGCGGCCGAGGCGTGGCTGCGCAGCGCCATACATTCGTCAAACGAGCGCAGCACCCGAATGCCCTCGAGTTCGGGGAAGGCCGGAATGCGCCGGGGCACCAATCCGGTTGCGATAACCAGCTCGTCGTAGCCGAGCACCGTCCCGTCGGCCAGCGTCACGGTTTGCGCGGCGGTGTCCAAGCCGGTTGCCGCCGAGCCCAGCCGCAGGGTGATGCCCTTCTCGTCGTACCACTCGCGTGGCTTGAGCGACACGTCGTCGACCTCACTGCGCAGCACCTCTTTGGACAGCGGCGGTCGGTCATAGGGCAGGTGCACCTCGTCGCTGACGATCGTGAGCTGACCCTCATAGCCGGCCCGACGCAGCTGCTCGGCGGTGCGGGCGGCCGCCAGCCCGCCGCCGATGATCACAATCCCGTTGGCCGCCGTGGCGCCGGGATCCTGGGTCACACCTTCACTACTGGTCACGTGGTGTTCATACACGATGGCGTGTCAGTACTTCAAGGCGCCCTTGTCAACGGGGATCTGTGCCCCGCTCAGCGTGCCAGAGCCGTCGCCGGCCAGCCAGACCACGACATCGGAGACCTCCTCGGAGGTCATTAAACCTTTGTACTGCAATGGCATTGGCGGGAAGCTATGCAAGAAGCGGGGATGCTCGCCGAATACCTGCATCATCACGTCCGGCTCGATCATCGGCGTCTCGACCGAGTACGGATGAATGGAGTTGACCCGGATGTCGTACTCGCCGAGTTCGATGGCCAGGGTGTTCGTCAGCGCCACGAGCCCGTGCTTGCTCGCCGCATAGTGACCGTTGCCCGGTGTGGCCTTCAAACCTGCCGACGAGCTGACGACGATGATCGACCCGCCATTGCCAGCCTCGATCATCGCGGGCACCGCCGCGCGCAGCGTTCGCCAGGTGCCGCTGAGGTTGACGCCGATCACGGTGTCCCACTGCTCATCGGTGAGTTCCCAGAGCCTGCCCCAGCCCAACACCCCGGCATTGGCTACCACCACGTCAAGCCGACCGAATTCCTCGACCCCATCGGCGACCAGTTGCTGCAACGCCGCACTGTCGCGGACATCCGCCTGGCGCGCTAGTACCTTGCGACCTTCGCTCTCCACCGCGCGGATCGTCTAGCTGAGGTCTGCCGCGGTGGCCGGTGCGTAGGTGATGCTCTCGGATACCGGTCCGCAGATGTCCATGGCGATGATGTCGGCACCCTCGCGCGCCAACCGCACCGCATGCGATCGCCCCTGCGCGCGCGGCCCCGGTGACTAAGGCCACCCGTCCATCCAGTGATCCAGTCTGTGCAGCCACGTACACCCCTCTCGCCGAATGTCAGGCTAGCAGCGAAACTGAAACGTGTTCTAACGCGCCCGCCGGCGCTGGCATGTCGTGGCGCCCGGCACGCCACCGGCCCGACGCGCCTGGCGGGGCGCCAGGATTCGGCTCAGATCTCGGAGATGATCTGGGCACGCCTGCTGGCGTACTCCTGCGCGTTCAGCGCCCCACTGGCATGCAGCGATTCCAGCTCTTGGAGGCGCTCGGCGATGGAGGCTTGTGGGGTCGCACTCGGCTGGGCCGCACCCGCGGGCATCTGCTGCTGGGCCGCACGGCGCACCACCGCTTGGATCTGTTGGCGCAGGACCGGATTCGATCGGATGTCCACCATTCGGTTTAGCGGAATCCCGTTGGCCTTGAGGATCTGCAGAATCTCCATCAACGGACCGGCCTGTCCGCTGAGGTCGTATGTCCTGTTGTCTTCTGCGACGGTGAACTGTGCCGGGACCAGGCCGTTGACCAGCGCACTGCGCTCCCAGTCGATCAGGTATTCCCGAGTGGCGGGGTTGACCAGCACGACGAGTTTGCGCGCGGTGAGGTTGCCGAGGCGGGTCACGCTGGCGATGACCCGGTCTTCGCTGTCGAACGCCGCGATCCCAGGACCCGAGATATGCAGGTGGACCTTCACCAGGGGGCGGTCGTTGATCCGGGTGCCGGTCTCGGTCAGGCCGGTGATTTGGGCCAGCGCCAACACTCCGCTCTGCTCGAGCTCAGCGGACTTGGCCGCCGATTTCGCGCCGAAACTGGTCAGCGCCAGCGCAATCAACACATCGGCCACGGTGATGAGCAGGCCCACATACAACATCCACGACAACAGGCTGCCCACGTCGAGGGCAAAGTAGACGATCAGGAAAATCGGCCCGACCAGACCGCCGCAAAGCAGCACCAGCAACTGCATCTTCAGGTAGCGCGCCAGCATCTTGTTCTCCTCGGGTCGCCGGGAAATTGATGCCAGATTAGCGCCCTTTGAACTGGGCGAAGACCAAACACGACCGTCGGGTGGCGCCGGTGCCGCGATCGATGGCCGCCGACCGCGCACGTTGCACGGCGGCAAAGGTGATCCGGTTCTGGTGCAGGCAATTCGGCGGCGGGCAGACAAACACCAGGCCCGGATAGCCGATCTCGGCTATCCGGGCCTGGTTTTGACTGGTGCTGGATCCGGTTCGATCTACTTGATGATCTTGACGACCCGGCCGGCGCCGACGGTGCGGCCACCTTCACGGATCGCGAAGCGCAGACCGTCGTCCATGGCGACGGGCTGGATCAGCTTCACCGAGATGTTGGTGTTGTCACCGGGCATCACCATTTCGGTGCCCTCCGGCAGCGTCACCACACCGGTCACGTCGGTGGTGCGGAAGTAGAACTGCGGACGGTAGTTGTTGAAGAACGGCGTGTGCCGACCGCCCTCGTCCTTGGACAGGATGTAGACCTGGCCCTCGAACTCGGTGTGCGGTGTGGTGGTGCCGGGCTTGACGACGACCTGACCGCGCTCGACGTCCTCACGCTTGATACCACGCAGCAGCAGACCGACGTTGTCACCGGCCTGGCCCTGGTCCAGCAGCTTGCGGAACATCTCCACACCGGTGACCGTGGTCTTGGTGCTGGTCGGACGGATGCCGACGATCTCGACTTCCTCGTTCACGTTGATGATGCCGCGCTCCACACGACCGGTAACCACGGTGCCGCGGCCGGTGATGGTGAAGACGTCCTCGACGGGCATCAGGAACGGGCGGTCGGTCTCGCGGACCGGGTCCGGGATCGACTCGTCCACCGCGTCCATCAGCTGCTCGACGGACTCGACCCACTTCGGGTCGCCCTCGAGCGCCTTGAGCGCCGATACCCGCACCACCGGTGCGTCCTCGTCGAACTCCTGGGCGGCCAGCAACTCGCGGACCTCCATCTCGACCAGCTCGAGCAGCTCCTCATCGTCGACCGCGTCAGACTTGTTGAGCGCGACCAGGATGTAGGGCACACCCACCTGGCGAGCGAGCAGCACGTGCTCACGGGTCTGCGGCATCGGACCATCGGTGGCCGCAACCACCAGAATCGCGCCGTCCATCTGAGCCGCACCGGTGATCATGTTCTTGATGTAGTCGGCGTGACCCGGAGCATCGACGTGGGCGTAGTGCCGCTTCTCCGTCTGGTACTCCACGTGGGAGATGTTGATGGTGATACCACGCTGACGCTCTTCGGGCGCGTTGTCGATCTGATCGAACGCGCGCGACTCGTTCAGCTCCGGGTACTTGTCGTGCAACACCTTGGTGATAGCCGCGGTCAGCGTGGTCTTGCCGTGGTCAACGTGACCGATGGTCCCGATGTTGACGTGGGGCTTGGTCCGCTGGAACTTCGCCTTCGCCACTTCTGTGTCCTCCTGGACTGTTGGTGCTTAAAAAAGCAGTGTGTTGTTGATGTTTTCACTTATGCCGCGGAGTAACCGAGCCAGGTTACTCCCTGCCACCCTGGTGCCTTGCTCGGGTTCCCAACTCATACCGCCAGGCTCCCGGCTTGCCGGCCTTTACCTACTGCTGGGCTCCGTGCTCGTGGCTCACTCGCCCGTCGCCTTCGCGATGATCTCCTTCGACACGTTCGCCGGAACTTCGGCGTACGAGTCGAACACCATGGAGTAGTTCGCCCGGCCTTGAGTCTTGGACCGCAGGTCGCCGACATAGCCGAACATCTCCGACAGCGGCACGTGCGCCTTGACGACGCGAGCACCACTCCGCTCCTCCATGGCCTGAATCTGACCACGGCGGGAGTTCAGGTCGCCGATCACATCGCCCATGTAGTCCTCGGGCGTGGTGACCTCGACGGCCATGATCGGTTCCAGGATCACCGGGTGCGCCGCTGCCGCGGCCTTCTTGAGCACCTGTGAACCAGCGATCTTGAATGCCATTTCCGAGGAGTCGACCTCGTGGAAGGCACCGTCAAGCAGGGTGACCTTCAGGTTCACCAGCGGGTAGCCGGCCAGGACGCCGTACTGCATCGCATCCTGCGCACCGGCGTCGACCGACGGAATGTACTCCCGCGGGATACGACCACCGGTGACCTTGCTCTCGAATTCGTAAGTTGCACCGTCTTCGCCGGTGAACGGCTCGATGCAGATCAGCACCTTGGCGAACTGACCGGAGCCACCCGTCTGCTTCTTGTGGGTGAACTCGACCTTTTCCACCAGCCGCTTGATGGTCTCCTTGTAGGCGACCTGCGGCTTGCCGACGTTGGCCTCAACCTTGAATTCCCGGCGCATGCGGTCCACCAGGATGTCCAGGTGCAACTCGCCCATACCGCCGATGACGGTTTGGCCGGTCTCTTGATCCAGGTGCACCTTGAAGGTGGGGTCCTCCTCGGCGAGCTTCTGGATCGACAGACTGAGCTTCTCCTGGTCGCTCTTGGTCTTGGGCTCGATCGCGACCTCGATAACGGGATCAGGGAAGGTCATCGACTCGAGCACGATCTGGTTGTTCGGATCGCTCAGCGTGTCACCGGTGGTGGTGTCTTTGAGGCCGATCACCGCGTAGATGTGACCCGCCGACGCGGTCTCCACCGGGTTCTCCTTGTTGGAGTGCATCTGGAAGAGCTTGCCCAGACGTTCCTTCTTGCCCTTGGTGGAGTTGATGACCTGGCTGCCAGAGTCAACCTTGCCCGAGTACACCCGGACGTAGGTGAGCTTGCCGAAGAAGGGGTGCGTGGCGACCTTGAATGCCAGCGCCGAGAATGGCTCGTCGGTCGAGGGCTTGCGCACGACCTCCTCGTCCTCTTTGCCCGGCACGTGGCCGATGGCGGCCGGCACGTCCAGCGGGGAGGGCAGGTAGTCGATGACGGCGTCCAGCATCGGCTGCACACCCTTGTTCTTGAACGCGCTGCCACACAACACCGGATAGGCCTCCGAGGTGATGGTCAGCTTGCGGATCGCGCCCTTGATCTCGGCTTCGGTGAGCTCTTCGCCGCCGAGGTACTTCTCCAGCAGCGCTTCGTCGGTTTCGGCGACGGCCTCGAGCAGCTTGGTGCGGTACTCGTCGGCCTTCTCCTGCAAGTCCGCGGGGATGTCGACGACGTCGTACTTCTCGCCGAGCTTGGCGTCGGCGCTCCACACCTTGGCCTTCATCTCGACCAGGTCCACGACGCCTTCGAAGTCGCCCTCGGAACCGACCGGCAGCTGGATCGGGATGACGTTGGCGCCCAGCCGCTCCTCCATGGTGCGCACGGAGAAGTAGAAGTCGGCGCCGATCTTGTCCATCTTGTTGACGAAGCAGATGCGCGGGACGTCGTACTTGTCAGCTTGGCGCCACACCTGCTCGGACTGCGGCTCGACACCTTCCTTGCCGTCGAACACGGCCACGGCACCATCGAGCACACGCAGGCTGCGCTCCACCTCAACGGTGAAGTCGACGTGGCCCGGGGTGTCGATGATGTTGATCTGGTTGTCGTTCCAGAAACAGGTGGTGGCCGCGGAGGTGATGGTGATCCCGCGTTCCTGCTCCTGTTCCATCCAGTCCATGGTGGCGGCGCCGTCGTGCACCTCACCGATCTTGTAGCTGATACCGGTGTAGTAGAGGATGCGCTCGGTCGTCGTGGTCTTGCCAGCGTCGATGTGCGCCATGATGCCGATGTTGCGGACCTTGGTCAGGTCGGTCAGCACGTCCTTCTGTGCCACAGAAGTCTTCCCACTCTTTCGGTTGCTTAGTTAGCTATCAGTTGCCGCCGGGTTTGCTCCGACAGCTCGCCCCAGGACTCTTACCAGCGGTAGTGCGCGAAGGCGCGGTTCGCCTCGGCCATCTTGTGCGTGTCCTCACGCCGCTTGACGGAGGCACCCAGGCCATTGCTAGCATCCAGGATCTCGTTCGCCAGGCGCTCGATCATGGTCTTCTCCCGGCGTTGCCGCGAGTAGCCGACCAGCCAGCGCAGCGCCAGCGTGGTCGACCGGTCCGGCCGCACCTCGACGGGCACCTGGTAGGTCGCACCACCGACGCGGCGGCTACGAACTTCCAGCGCGGGCTTGACGTTGTCGAGAGCCCGCTTGAGGGTGATGACCGGATCGGTGCCGGTGTTGTCGCGCGCCTGCTCGAGCGCACCATAAACAATGCGCTCAGCGAGCGATTTCTTCCCCTGCAACAGGACTTTGTTCACCAGTTGCGTGACCAGCTGGGACCCGTAGACGGGGTCGTTGACCAGCGGACGCTTGGGCGCGGGCCCTTTGCGCGGCATTAGCTCTTCTCCTTCTTGGCGCCGTAGCGACTGCGAGCCTGCTTGCGGTTCTTGACTCCCTGGGTGTCCAGCGAACCGCGGATGATCTTGTAACGCACACCGGGAAGGTCCTTCACCCGGCCACCACGAACGAGCACCATCGAGTGCTCCTGCAGGTTGTGGCCCTCGCCCGGGATGTAGGCCGTGACCTCAACCTGACTCGTCAGCTTCACACGGGCAACCTTCCGAAGCGCCGAGTTCGGCTTCTTCGGGGTGGTGGTGTACACGCGAGTGCATACACCACGGCGCTGCGGGCTGCCCTTCAGAGCCGCGGTCTTGACCTTGCCGATCTTGTCCCGACGACCCTTGCGGACCAGCTGCTGAATGGTTGGCATCTACCGGCTTTCTTTCTCGCTGTTCACGTTTGCTGCGGGCCCCGTAACACTGCCCGCGCTATTTTGAAGTTCCTGTACTGCAGTTATGCCCGCAGCTGCACCCCGCGGCCGGGTGTGTCGCATACGATGGCCCCGAACTCAATCCGCTTGGCCGCCAAAAACATGGACATGCGAATTGGCCCGGCATCCACGCCCTCACGTCAGGCGCTGTAGGCCGCCAGGCACGAGCAACCACAATACCCGCCTGCGGTTAGGCAGGTCAAAGCGGCGGCTGAACTGACCATAGAACAGCCAATCAAGCGCCCTCGGCCCGGCCCCACCCCACCCGCGAGACACTCGAGCCGCGGGCCGGCACCCAAGATCATCGGGCGACGTCAGAGCGATTCCGCGCCGGTATGCGAGATGCGCTTTTCCATCCCCGCCGCCAGGCGCAGCACCATGTCGGAGAAGACCGCGTCGGTGTCGATCTCTTCCATCAAACCGGTCATTTCGAGCAGCACGAACCCGTGCAGTGCCGACCAGAACTCCAGCGCAGCGTGGAAAGCCTGCTCGCCTTCGAGGCCATATGAGGACAACACGGCGATCACCGGCGCGGCGGCGGCCCTGGTCGCGGCGGCGTACTCGGGGTCTTCGCCGCCCGGAGGCATCCGGGTGAATGCCGAGTACCGACCGGGGTGGTGGTGGGCATAGCTGCGATATGCACCGGCCATGACCAGCACCGCGTCATCGCGCGAACGCCCCTCGCCGACCCTGTTCAGCATCATGATGATGTCGTCGATCACCCGGACCCGCACCGCACCACGCAGGTCCTCGAGGCTGACCACGTGGTTGTACAGCGATGGCCCCTTGGTCCCCAGCTGAGTCGCGAGCGCATTGATGGTCAGCGAATCCCAGCCCTCTCGATCCAGGAAGGTCAGGGCACCGTCGACAATGGCATCGCGGCTCAGCTTGGCGGGGCGCGACGTAGATTTCGCGGCTCGCGGGCGCCCAGCCGCAGACGGCCCTTCCGCCGAAGCTGCCATGACTATCGCCCTTCAATTGCACTGGAGCTGGTCGCCGCCGCTGCGCGGCGAACTGCAGTTGAACTAATGACTCTAGTTGACCGGACCCACAACGACCGGGCCCGATGAGGCGGTGTCGGAAGTCGCCCGGGCAAAGCCGAGGCCGCACCGGTTGAAGCCGGTGCAAAATCCGTTGAAGGGCTGTCGCCGTGCCGGCCGGTACACCTAGGCTGAGTACACGGCTCAATCGAGTGCGAAGACGCGCCCGACGAAGGGGGCCCGCAGTGAAATGGACAACCGTCGCCGGATCGCTGGCGACCAGCGCGCTCGCCGTGGCTGTCCTGTCAACTGCCCCGCCGCCGGTCGCGAATGCCAAAAACGGTGACACCCATGTCACGGGGGAAGGCATCGTGCGCACGCTGGACTGCAACGACTCCACGTTGTTCGTCAACGGCACGGGGAACATCATCACCGCGAAGGGAACCTGTTGGGCGGTCACGGTTATGGGTTCGTCCAACACGGTCGTGGCCGACACCGTGGTCAACGACATCACCGCCTACGGCTGGGACGAATCGGTGTTCTTCCACAACGGCGATCCGTTCATCTGGGATCGTGGCCGTGAGCTGGGCATGGTAAACCGGCTTCAGCGAGTAGGCCCCTGAGGCCACACCAAGTAATCGTCCCCTCCCCCGCCTAGGAATTGAGGAGCCCATGCGCGCCCACCTACCGATGCCCCGACTGGCTGCGATCGCGCTGACGGCGATCGCCGTCCCAACAGTTCTCGGGCTGGCCGGCTGCAGTGAGACCGCCAGTCCCCCCGGGCCCTACAGCACCTCCGGGTCAGCCACGCCGACGAGCGGCCCAACCGCGGCGCCGACCACCTCCGGCGGCCCGACCACGACCGCGTCGATCGAAATCGGCAACATGCTCAACTACGGATCGATCGGGACCACGGCCACCCTCGACTGCGCCGACGGCAAGTCGTTGAATGTCGCCGGCTCGGAGAACAACCTGACCGTGACCGGCACCTGCGCGGCGGTGACCATCGGCGGGACCAACAACAGGATCACCTTCGACAAGATCGATCAGCGACTCACCGTCTTGGGCATCGACAACACGATCACCTACAAGGCGGGCGAACCCAAAGTCGACAACATCGGGTCGGGCAACAACATCGAGAAGGGCTGACGCGGGCCCACCGCGCGACGAGCGGCCCGAGCAGGGCCGAAGTTGGCGCTCAGGCGTCCCCCTCTTCGCCGCACTGGCCGTAACGCCCCAGAGCACCGGCGAGGACTTTCTCCATGTACGCCAACAGGTCCCGCATTTCATGCAGGCGTCGGCTTCGCTCCGGCGGGGCACCACCCAGTGCCTTGAGGCCGGTGTCCGCCAGGTTCTGCAGGTCGGCCATGGTTCGCAGACGCTCACGCTCGCCTGCCGCGAAGGCGTTGGGCCGCAACCGATAAAAGGTGCGCCGATCCCCGGCGACCGCGAGTCGCTCGATGAACCCGAATTGGATCAGCATCCGGGCAGTGGTGCTGATCCCACCACTACTGGCCGCCAACGCAGTCGCCAGTTCCTCTGAGGATTGGCGCTCGGGATCACACACCAATAGCCAGCCCAGCAATCGGCCCGCCAACCGAGTCAGACCGCTGGACTCGAAATATCCGCCCATCTGCTCGACGAATTCCATAATGTCAGCCTCGGTGCCGGCACGATCGACACCCTCGTTGACGCTCACAAGTTTCACCGTACTCTGAAACCTTAGTAGATTTCATCTAGACTGCCCGGTAGGTCTACAACAACTTCATGCGCAGGAGGGGAAGCCACCGATGAGCGCTCCAGGCTTCACCACCGGGCAAGGCGATCGAAGCGGACCGCTTCGGGTCGGCAAGCCCATCTGCAAGATTCCTCGGGGAAGACGATGATTGGCATTCTCAAGCGTGCGTGGATACCGCTGCTCATTCTGGTTGTGGTCGCGATCGCCGGTTTCACGGTCCAGCGAATCCGGACCTTCTTTGGGGCCGATGGCATCTTGGTGACGCCGAAGGTCTTCGCCAACGACCCCGAACCGTACGACCCCAAGGTGGTGAAGTACGAGATCTCGGGCTCCGGTAGCTACGCCAACATCAACTACCTGGATCTGAACGCGAAGCCGCAGCGCATCGACGGCGCCTCGCTGCCGTGGTCGCTCACCTTACAGACCACGGCACCGTCGGCCGCCCCCAACATCCTGGCCCAAGGCAATGGCAGTTCGATCAGCTGCCGGATCATCGTCGATGACGTGGTGAAGGACGAGAGGACCGCAACCGGCGTGGACGCCCTGACCTACTGCTTTGTGAAGTCCGCATGACCGCGACCACGACCGACACGCCGACCGACGTGGTCCCACCGGCCGAACACCCGCCCCGACCGTTCATCCCGAGGATGATCCGCACCTTCGCAGTGCCGCTCATCCTTGGCTGGGTGTTGCTCATCGCCGTCCTCAATAGCGTTGTGCCGCAACTGGAAGTAGTCGGGCAGATGCAGGCGGTGTCGATGAGCCCCGACGCCGCGCCGTCGATGATCTCGATGAAACACATCGGCAAAGTGTTCCGCGAGGGCGACTCCGACAGCGCGGCGATGATCGTGTTGGAAGGCCAGGAGCCGCTCGGCGCCGCCGCCCACAAGTTCTACGACAAGATGATCACCAAGCTTCGCGCCGACACCAAGCACGTCCAGTCGGTGCAGGACTTCTGGGGCGATCCGCTGACCGCGACAGGTGCACAGAGCGGCGACGGCAAGGCCGCCTATGTGCAGGTGAAGCTCGCCGGCAACCAGGGCGAATCCCTGGCCAACGAGTCGGTGGAAGCGGTGAAGACAATCGTCGACAGCCTGCAGGCGCCACCCGGCGTCAAGGTGTATGTCACCGGTTCGGCCGCGCTGGTCGCCGATCAGCAGCTGGCCGGCGACCGCAGCCTGCAGTTGATCGAGATGGTCACGTTCACGGTGATCATCGTGATGCTGCTGCTGGTCTACCGGTCGATCATCACGGCGGCGATCATGCTGACCATGGTGGTCCTCGGGTTGCTCGCCACCCGTGGGGGCGTGGCATTCCTTGGTTACCACCGGATCATTGGGCTCTCGACCTTCGCAACCAACCTGCTCGTGGTGTTGGCGATCGCGGCCGCCACCGACTACGCCATCTTCCTGATCGGCCGATATCAGGAAGCGCGCGGGCTCGGTCAGGACCGAGAATCGGCCTACTACACCATGTTCGGCGGCACGGCCCATGTCGTGCTGGGCTCAGGTCTGACGATCGCCGGTGCCACCTTCTGCTTGAGCTTCAACCGACTTCCGTACTTCCAGACCCTCGGTGTCCCACTGGCGATCGGCATGGTCATCGTCGTCGCCACCGCGCTGACCCTGGGTCCGGCGCTGATCGCCGTAATGAGCAGGTTCGGCAAGCTGCTCGAGCCCAAGCGAATGGCCCGGGTCCGGGGCTGGCGCAAGATCGGGGCCGCCATCGTGCGCTGGCCCGGCCCCATCCTGATCGGCGCGGTGGCCCTGGCGCTGGTCGGACTGCTGACCCTGCCCGGATACAAGACCAACTACAACGACCGCAACTACCTACCCGCCGACCTACCCGCCAACGAAGGCTATTCGGCCGCGGAACGCCATTTCTCCCAGGCCCGGATGAACCCCGAAGTCCTGATGGTCGAAAGCGACCATGACATGCGTAATTCGTCTGACTTCCTGGTGATCAACAAGATCGCCAAGGCCATCTTCGGCGTCGAGGGGATATCCCGCGTGCAGGCCATCACGCGGCCGGACGGCAAGCCGATCGAGCACACCTCGATCCCGTTTTTGATCAGCATGCAGGGCACCAGTCAAAAGCTGACCGAGAAGTACAACCAAGACCTGACCACCAGCATGCTGCAGCAGGTCAACGACATTCAGACCAACATCGACCAGATGGAGCGGATGCACGATCTCACCCAGCAGATGGCCGATGTCACCCACCAGATGGTCATCCAGATGAAGGGGATGGTGGTCGACGTCGAGGAGTTGCGTAACCACATCGCGGACTTCGACGATTTCTTCCGCCCGATCCGCAGCTACTTCTACTGGGAGAAGCACTGCTTCGACATCCCGGTTTGCTGGTCGCTGCGGTCTGTGTTCGACACCCTCGATGGCGTCGACCTGATGACCGAAGACATCAACAATCTGCTGCCGCTGATGGAACGCCTGGACACGCTCATGCCCCAGATGACGGCGATGATGCCCGAGATGATCCAGACCATGAAAAGCATGAAGGCCCAGATGCTGAGCATGCACTCCACCCAGCAAGGGCTGCAGGATCAGATGGCCGCGATGCAGGAGGATTCGTCCGCGATGGGCGAGGCCTTCGACTCGTCGCGCAACGACGACTCCTTTTATCTGCCTCCCGAGATTTTCAACAACCCCGACTTCAAACGGGGGCTGGAACAGTTCCTGTCCCCGGACGGGCACGCCGTGCGGTTCATCATCAGCCATGAGGGCGACCCGATGAGCCAGGCGGGCATCAACCACATCGACAAGATCAAGACCGCCGCCAAGGAAGCCATCAAGGGCACGCCGCTGGAGGGATCCACGATCTACCTCGGCGGTACGGTGGCGATGTTCAAGGACCTGTCCGACGGCAATACCTTCGACTTGATGATCGCCGGCATCTCCGCGCTCTGCCTGATCTTCATCATCATGCTGATCATCACCCGCAGCGTCGTTGCGGCCGCGGTGATCGTCGGCACGGTGGTCTTGTCGCTGGGCGCCTCGTTCGGGCTGTCGGTGCTGATCTGGCAACACATCCTCGGCATCGAACTGCATTGGTTGGTGCTGGCGATGGCGGTCATCATCCTGCTGGCCGTCGGCGCGGACTACAACCTGCTGCTGGTTGCCCGGCTCAAGGAGGAGATCCACGCCGGAATCAACACCGGCATCATCCGTGCGATGGGCGGCAGCGGGTCGGTGGTGACCGCGGCCGGGCTGGTGTTCGCCTTCACCATGATGTCGTTTGTGGTCAGTGAACTGACCGTGATGGCTCAGGTCGGCACCACTATCGGCATGGGCCTGCTGTTCGACACCCTGATCGTCAGATCGTGTATGACACCGTCGATTGCGGCCCTGCTGGGCAAGTGGTTCTGGTGGCCCCAGGTTGTCCGCCAACGGCCAGCTCCGCAGCCGTGGCCCACGCCGGCACCGACACCGCCACCGGCCACCACCTCCGTCTGAGTTCACCCAGCACGCAACCCGATGCGGCGCCCGCCCGGCGGCTCAACGGGTTGCGCTCAGTCGTGGCTCGCCTGGGCGCCGTGGCGACCGGCACCCGCGGCGAAGCGCCCGGCCCCCTCCAAGGCCTCGGCGGCCACTCGGGAAATGCTGGCGAATTCCAGATCGAGAGCCGCGGATTCGGGCAAGCCCCATTGCTGAAGCGCTGAGAGGCGATCCGATCGCAGGCATTGTTGCGGCAGCGCCGCCAGCTGGGCCGCCAACTCCTCGGCCGCTTGCCGGGCTTGTCCGTTGGGTACCACCCGATTCGCCAACCCGATTGCCAGCGCCTCGTCGGCCTGCACCGCACGACCGGTAAGGATCATGTCCATCGCCCGGCTGTGGCCGATCAGCCGCGGCAGCCGCACCGTGCCGCCGTCGATGAGCGGCACGCCCCACCGCCGACAGAACACGCCGAATACCGCGTCCTGTTCGGCCACCAGCAGATCGCACCACAACGCCAGCTCCAGTCCCCCGGCCACCGCGTAGCCACTGACCGCGGCGATCACCGGCTTGGACAGCATCATTCGCGACGGGCCCATCGGGCCCGGACCCGTCCGGTGCACGGCGTCGGCCTCCGCGGTGCCGAAAGCCTTCAAATCCGCTCCCGCGCAGAATGTTCCGCCATTTCCGCACAAGACGGCCACCGAAGCGGATTCATCCCGGTCGAATTCGGCGAATGCCGAGTAGAGCGCGGCAGCCGTCGGACCGTTGACCGCGTTGCGCGCCTGCGGCCGGTTGATGATCACGGTGGTTACCGGACCGTTGCGCTCGACCTGTACTAGATCACTCACTTCGCCTCCAGGAGTTGGTTTGTGCCGCGGCGTTTCGCCAGTTCAGTGGCGAAGTCGTGGTAGGCGCTACGAAGCTGAGCCCCCGGCCACTTCGCGGGCAGCAGCTCCTCGGGCAACATCGGATCCGAAAGCAGGTGGCGCACCATCGCCGCGGCCAGGGCGAACTGTCCCGGAATGTCTGCTGCCTCTGCCATTTCGGCCATCTCGCCGAGCAGTCGGTCACCTACCCCAGCCCATTCGGTCAGGTCCCACAGTTGCCCGGCCAACTCGGCCGGGGCGTCGTCACGCGCCGTGAGCACCCGCACCCGCTCGGCGACGTCGGCGGCCAGTTCCAGGTCGAGATTGTCGGGACGCAGCCATACCCCTTCGCGCAGTTCTGCGAAACGCTTGTCGTGCATGGTTGTTCGCAGCGCAGCACGGGTTCGCGCATCCGTGCCGACACTGGTCACAATCACCAGGTGCCAGTTCCCCTGCCAGGGCCGCACCCGCGGGCGCATGGCCTCGTCCTGCCGCGCTTGGCGCGCCAGCAACCGATCCGAGAGGCGATAGCCATCGGCCGAGCGGATCAGGTCGCCGCCGCTGACCATGCGGGTCAGGGCGACCCGCAGAGCCGTCTCCTTGATACCGAAATCGGCGGTGAGCCTGATCAATTCGCTGGCACTGGCCCAAGCGGGATGAGCACCCAGCAAAACGCTGAGCACCACTGATCGCGCTGTCATCGCCGCCACGGTGGCACCCTTCTCAAACCGAAGACGCCCGGCGGCCGTAGTCTCCGAACGGCTCGTCTCGATGCTTCACCGCATCCCGGAAGCCATGCTCGACCGCGTCGGCGACAAAGGCGTGCCCCTCGGGGGTGTGCCGAGCCACGCCGTCGAACACCGTGCTGAGCATCCGGCTGTTGACCACCCCTTGCTGCAGCAGTGCCGAGTTGAGCGCCAGCTTGATCATGATCAGCTGATTGACCGGCAGCGCGGCGATCCGCTCGACCAGGCGCTCCGTGCGCCCATCCAGGTCCTTGGGGTCGGGGGCCTCGACCGCGAGGCCCCACTCGGCGGCCTGCGCACCGGTGATGCAATCGCCGGTGAACAACAGCCGTTTGGCGCGTTGGTCACCGAGCCGGTGTGCCCATAGGCCCGCCGCCGGAACACCCCATACCCGCGTCGGCGGGTAGCCGATTTTCGCGTCGGCGGCGGCGATCACCTGATCGGCGTGCAACGCGATGTCGGTGCCGCCCGCAACGCAGTAACCGTGGATCTTTACCACGGTCGGCTTGTCGGCATGCATCAGGCTGGAGAACCCGCGCACAAACCGGCTCATCATCTGATAGTCGATCATCGGGTCCCAGGGCTGATTGGGTAAGTGGTTGACGGCCTGGGCCTTGCCGTCGAGCACCGTTCCGCGATAGCCGCCCTCGGCGCCGGATGAGGACGACCCCTCGGAATAGGCCGACAGGTCAAATCCCGCGCAGAATCCCTCGCCCCGGCCGGACACCAGAATGACGTGCACCGCCGGGTCAAGATCGGCGCGCTCCACCAGCGCCGAGAGCTCCAATGGGGTGTCCGCGACGATCGCATTGCCCTTCTCGGGCCGATTGAAGGTGATCCGAGCAACCCGGTCGGTGACCTCGTAGGTCATCGTTTTCAGGTTGTCGAAGTCGACCGGCCTGATGGCATGTGTCATCTCGGGGCTCAGCCCTTGACCAGGGCACGTTCGAGGATGGGCGCGAGATCCAGGCCGGTGGGCATGGTCCCGAATGCCCCACCCCACTGACCGCCGATCCGGGTGGCCAGGAACGCCTCGGTCACCGCCGGATGCCCGTGCCGGATGAGCAGCGATCCCTGCAGCGCCAGGCAGATGTCCTCGGCGATCTTGCGGGCCCGGTAGCCAATGGTTTCCAGGTCACCCAGTTGGCGCCGCAGCCCCTCGACGTGGTTGTCCTGGCGGGCATCCTGGCCCGCGCTGTGCGCCAGTTCATCGAAGAGCACCTCGACGCATTCGGGCTTAGTTGCCATGGCACGCAACGTGTCCAGCGCACTGACGTTGCCCGACCCTTCCCAAATCCCCATCAGGGGCGCTTCGCGGTACAGCCGCGGCATGCCGGACTCTTCCACGTAGCCGTTGCCGCCCAGGCATTCCAGCGCTTCGGCGGCGTGCGGCGTGGAACGCTTGCACACCCAATACTTGCTGGCCGCCAATCCGATGCGGCGGAACAGCGCCTCGGTCTGGTCACCGCGCACCGCCTTGTCGGTGACACCGGCCATGCGCATGGCCACGGTCGTCGCGGCCTCGGCCTCCACCGCCAAGTCAGCCAGCACATTGCGCATCAGCGGCTGATCGATCAGGTAGGCGCCAAAGGCCTTGCGGTGCTGGGCGTGATGCATCGCCCGGGTCAGCCCGGAACGCATGCTGGTGGCGCTGCCCAGGGTGCAGTCCAGCCGGGTGAGGTTGACCATCTCGATGATGGTCGGGACTCCGCGCCCCTCCTCCCCGACCAGCCACGCGGTAGCGCCGTCGTATTCGACCTCGCTGGAGGCGTTGGCATGGTTACCGAGCTTGTCCTTGAGCCGCTGCAGGAACATCCGGTTGCGGGTGCCGTCGGGCAGGATGCGCGGCAGCATGAAACAGGACAGTCCGCCTGGAGCCTGGGCGAGCACCAGGAAGATGTCACACATCGGGGCCGAGGTGAACCACTTGTGCCCGGTGAGCCGGTAGGTGCCGTCGGAGTTCGGGGTTGCCTGGGTGGTGCCGGCGCGCACGTCGGAGCCGCCCTGTTTCTCGGTCATCGACATACCGGCGGTGATGCCGGGCTTGGTGCTGGCCAGCCGCAGTTCCGGGTCGTATTCACGACTGGTCAGCAGGGGTTCGTACACCGCCGCCAGCTCCGGGTTGTAGCGCAGCGCGGGCACCACCGCATAGGTCATCGAGATGGGACAGATGTGGCCCGGCTCGACGGTCCACACCGAGGTTTTGGCGGCCCGCACCACGTGGGCACCCGGCCGATCATCGGCCCACGGCGCCGCGTGCAAGCCATGGCCGATCGCGGTGCGCATCAGCTCGTGGTACGCCGGATCGAACTCCACCTCGTCGATGCGATGACCGACTCGATCGTGGGTATGCAGGATCGGCCGGTTGCGGTCGGCCAGCTCGCCCCAGCGCTGCGCTTGGGCGCTTCCCGAGATCGCACCGAGTTCACTCACCTCTTCCAGGCCCCACTGTCCGCCCTCCTGGATCAGCGCTTCGACCAGCATCGGCGACGTCGCGGGGTTGTGGTTCTCCAGCAGCGGAACCTGGTTGGTGACGACATGGGTATCTGACATGCGATCAATGTTACATTTTTCCAACAACCGCACAAGAGGTGTAAGGCTGGTGATGGTCCGGCTACCGGGGATGCAGGGCGAAGAACTCCCACAGCATCTCGGTGGCCGCCAGCGGCCACTGATGGCCGCCATCATCGATGCTGACCAGCACCACACTGCGGTTGTTCGCACAGCTTGCGACGGAGGTGGCAACCAGACCGCTGACCGTGGCGACCGGCGCGTCACACCGATCCACGTGGCGCCAGAACGCATTCAGGTCCGGCACCGGCGGCCCCGCAATATGGGAGGCGGCGCCGGCCCCGGCGCCCCCCGCGTAGCGAACCAGCGGATCTCCGGTGCCGTGGATGTGCATCACCGACACCGGATGTGGAGACCGGCACGGGTCTAGCTGCGTCCCCGAGACCGGGCCGATCGCCGCGAAAATGCCGGTGTTGCAGGCCATGGTGTAGGCCATCATGGCGCCGTTGCTCATCCCCGCGGCATAGACCCGGTTCGCGTCGATGCCGAGGTTGTGGGCGACGTCGGCCACCGCCGCACCGATGAATGCGACGTCGTCCACGCCATCGCGCGCGGACCGGCCGCAGCAGCCTCCGCCGTTGACGTTCCAGGCCCTGTTGAGTCCATCCGGATAGACGACCACGAACTTCTCCGAGTCGGCCAACTCATCCCAGTCGTAGGAGCGTTCGGCCTGGCGAGCATTGCCGAACCCGCCGTGCAGCATCACCACCAGCGCAGCACCCGCGGGCAATCCCTCGGGCTGGTAGAGCCGATAGGTGCGATCGACACCGCCAACATCGATCGTGTGGAAACTGGTGCCCTCGGCAAAGCCGGCGGGCGGCGGTGCTCCCCGGTGCCCACAGCCGGCCAGCGCCACCAGAACGGCCAGTAACGTGAACAAATGGCGGCGCACAGATTAACCGTAGGCGCCATTAGCCGTGGTTACGCGCCAACGAAGCCGAAAAAAATTGCTGAAAATCAGCTGTTGAGTTTTTCCCGCAGGAACGCGATGTCATCCTTGCGGCCTTCTTCGGCGGTTTCGCAGATGATTGGGGCATCCGCGGCGCGTACCGCCGCCACGAGCAGTTCCGGATCGATTTGCCCGGCGCCCAGATTGGCGTGGCGGTCCCGACCCGATCCCGCGGCATCCCTGGAGTCGTTGCAGTGCACCAGGTCTATCCGGCCGGTGACGGCCTTGATCCGGTCCACACCATGAACCAGCTGCTCACCGGCCGCCCACGCGTGACAGGTGTCCAGGCAGAATCCGATGCCGGTGTCGCCGATGACGTCCCAGAGCCGGGCGATGGTGTCGAAATGACGCGCCATGGCGTGCTCCCCGCCGGCCGTGTTCTCCAGATACACCGGAACATCGGTCTGCAGTTGGTCAAGCGCCTTGCGCCAGCGCTGGAAACCCTCGTCGAGGTCGTTGTCGTCGGCGACGTGGCCGCCGTGCACGATCACCGCCGCCGCGCCGATGTCCGCGGCCGCATCACAGGTCTGCTGCAGGATCTTGCGCGAAGGGATGCGCACCTTGTTGTTCGCCGATGCCAGGTTGATCAGGTAGGGCGCGTGCACGTAGATCGGCAGCGCGGCGGCCTTGAGTTGTGCGGCGTCTTCACGGGGTTTGGGCGCTTTCCAGCTCTGCGGATTGCCCAGGAATATCTGCACTATCTCAGCGCCCTCGGCCTGAGCCGCGGCCAACGGATCCTGCGGACTGACATGCGAACCGATAAGCACGACGTCAGTCTAGCTAGGCACTGCGGTCGCCCAACTCGATGACATCGCTGTGGGCGACGGCCCGAGTTGCCATGGCGGACTTACCGTGCCCGATCGGTAAGCGCGTCCAGGTACTCCGACCAGCGGGTGCGGTCGACAAAACCGTAGTGGCCGGCTCCAGGCCAAACGCCCGCGGTGGCGTCGGGCAGCCGTTCGGCGACGCGTCTTGGCATGTCCGGCGAGATGATGTCGTCCGCGTCTCCGTAGAAGACGTGAAAAGCGCACGCACGTCCTCGAGCTCGAAGCCCCAATCCCACAGGGCCAGCGTCATCTCGTAGAGCCCTTCGCCGCCCTGCTGCGTCCCGGCGATGAAGTTGGCCTCAAACATTGCCCGCTGCGCCGGGTCGCACAGCAACGTCGGCGCGTCCGAGGCGTCCCTATGGGCCATGTTGTCCAGGTAGCCGCCGATGTCGCGCTGGGCCTTCCTGCTTTCGATGTGGTAGATCCACTTCAGCAGGCGCCGCAGGCGGCGACGCCTGACAACGTATCTGAGGTCCCGCATGGCCAGCAGCTTGGCGAACCCGTCCTGGTCCAACGGCCCGACCGGTGCGGCCAGGACGCCGTGGATGACTCGATCTGGCAGCCGCACCGCGATCGAAAGCGCGTGCGGGCTGCCACCCGAGTGGCCGGCGACCGCAAAGGCGCCAAGACCCAGGTGATCAGCGAGTTGCTCCATGTCCGCACCCCAATCCACCATCCTGCGGCCGGGCCGGGGCGTGGATCCTCCGACACCAGGCTGGTCGGCGGCAATCATCCACACACCCAGTGATGCGGTCAGATCGTCGTCGGGGTTTCGGATCACCGCCGAATCCGCGAAACCATGGCTGAAGATGACGGGCAGACCGCCGGGATCGCCGTAGGTCAGATACGTCAGTGTCCGGCCATCGGCCAGCGTGAGAGATTCCATCGGTCCTTCCCAGAATCACACCCGGCGTTTCCCATGACGCTAGGCCTACTGCCAACGTCTGGTCACGGGGTCTGCGGCCGGCCAGCACCGGCACACGCTCGGCGCGGGGCGCGTTGTGGTGGGGATAGGATGCCCGCGGGCCGCACTTTGCCAGTGCCCGTGAATTCGCCGGCGTCGTGGAGGATGAGGATTTGGCAATGCTTTCAGTCGGACGCGGCATCGCTGACATCACCGGTGAGGCGGCCGATTGCGGCATGCTCGGATACGGCAAGTCCGACCAGCGCACCGCCGGCATCCATCTTCGGCTCCGGTCACGGGCGTTTGTCTTTCGCGATGATTCCCAAGACGAGAACCCACGATTGCTGTTGGTGGTGGCCGAGCTGCCGTTGCCCATGCAAAACGTGAATGACGAAGTGTTGCGCCGCTTGGCGGAGTCCTATGGCGACACCTACACCGAGCAGAACACCCTGATCACCACGACGCACACGCACGCCGGGCCCGGCGGGTACTGCGGATACCTGATGTACAACTTGACGACAAACGGTTTCCGGCCGGCGACCTTTGCCGCGATCGTCGACGGAATCGTCGAGTCGGTGACCCACGCCCATGACGACGTGGCCCCCGCCGAGGTGATGCTGTCGCATGGCGAGTTGCACAGCGCGAGCATCAACCGGTCCCCATCGGCGTTCGACCGCAACCCGGAGGCCGACAAGGCTTTCTTCCCCAACCGCATCGACCCCCAAACCACGCTCGTGCGTATCGATCGGGGCGAGCACACCGTGGGCGCCATCCATTTCTTCGCCACCCACGGCACCAGCATGACCAACCGCAACCGCATGATCTCCGGCGACAACAAGGGCTTCGCGGCCTACCACTGGGAACGCACCGTCCGCGGCGCCGATTACCTCGCCGGGCGGCCCGATTTCATCGCCGCTTTCGCGCAGACCAACCCCGGCGACATGAGCCCGAACGTCGACGGGCCGCTGCCGCCCGGCGCCGCGCCGCAATGTGCTCTGGAGAACACCCGCCAGATTGGGTTGCGCCAGTTCGAGGATGCCTCCACCCAATTGGGCGCCACCACATCCATCGGCACCGGCATCGATGCCCGGTTGACCTATGTCGATCTCAGCTCGGTACGGGTGCGCGGCGAATTCACACCGGATGGTCAGGAGCATCGCACCGGGTCTCCGACCGTCGGCGCCGGTGGCATGGCCGGAACCGAAGAAGGCAAGGGCTTCCAGGGCTTTCACCAGGGCCAAAACCTGTTCTGGGACAAGCTGTCCGGGGCCATGTTCCGATTGGCCGGGGCCCTCGGCGCGACGCAGGCCCCCAAAGGCATCGTGGTACCCGCGGGCCTGCCGAACCGGGTACATCCGTTCGTCCAGGAAATTGCGCCTGTGCAGTTGGTGCGCATCGGGCGGCTCTATCTCATCGGCATCCCGGGCGAGCCGACCGTGGTCGCGGGGCTTCGGCTACGGCGCACCGTGGCCTCGATCGTCGGCGCCGAGCTGGCCGACGTCCTGTGCGTCGGCTACTGCAATGCCTACATCCATTACCTGACCACGCCCGAGGAGTACCTGGAGCAGCGCTATGAGGGCGGCAGCACGCTCTTTGGCCGATGGGAACTGCCCGCCTTCATGCAGATCGTGGCCGGCCTTGCCGAGGCGATGCGAGACGGTCGGCCGATCGCGCCCGGTCCCCGTCCGCGGCTTGCCCGGCCACTGAGCTGGGGGCGTGCCGCCCCCGCCGATACCGGTTCGTTCGGAGCCGTCATCGCCGAACCCGCCGCCAGCTACCGCCCCGGTGAGGCGGTGCAAGCCGCATTCGTCAGCGCGCTGCCCTCCAATGATCTGCGCCGCGGCGACACCTACCTCGAGGTGCAGCGCCGCGAGGGCCAGGACTGGGCGCGAGTCGCCGACGATGGCGACTGGTCGACCAGCTTCCACTGGGAACGGCAAGGGCGAGCCGGCTCACGGGTCAGCATTCGCTGGGAGATCCCCTGCGAAACCGTCCCTGGGCAATACCGCATCGTCCACCACGGGGCCGCGCGCAATGGGGTCGGCGCGCTGACACCGTTCACCGCGACGACTCGCGAGTTCACCGTCGGGTAGCTAGTCACTGCTGAGGTGGCCGCGCGGCAAGGTCAGCCACCCGCCCCACCGATCCCGGCGCCCCGTCGGTGCCGTTGCCGATCAACGGACGGCCCCAGCAACGCCTGGGTGGGTGCGTTGATCACATCCAGCGCTTCGTCGCGCGCAGTCCGCAGGATCGAGTGATTGGCGGCCTCGGCGTCTGCGTCGGCCAATATCTCCGGAACCGCCACGGCGTAAGACACCGATGTTCCCCCCTGCAGGTTATTCGGCGACTATTCGCGTCAATCGATACGCATTGGCGTCCGGAGCCCCCGAAGATCCATTTGCGCATTATCGTTAGCAGGCAGGAAAATTCGCTTTCAAGTCGCATTCTCCACCTTTGTTGCGCCCCAAAAGCCGCTGCTTGGAAAGCAATTGAATGGCGCGTTGTGACTTCCACTCGTATCACCGTCGCGCGAAATTCCATTGGCCGAAACGCGCCATTGTCCGCGGCCCCGAAAACGATCGCCGCCAGGCTGCGAGCAGGGGCGCGACGGGTGGCCGGACCTGCACACCCGGCAGTGCCACCTTGGCCCCCAGGTCGTTCCGGGGCCCGAAGCCATCGAAATATGTTGTGGTGGAATTCTTTTCGAGCAATGCATGAGGAACTGCAGGGCCGCGTACCTGGATAGGGCGCGCCCCGGGGCGGATGAGACGGCTCTGCCCATCTCACATCGCTGCAGGCCTCGTACGGGCACGGCCGCAACGTCCACAGCGGTGCGCCGTCGGCTCTGGGCCGAGCGCGGCAAAGGGTGCCACTGCGACGGTGGTGTTACCGAGGCGAGTACTCATCCGCCCTCGGCAACCGACATAAGCAAGGCGACCCGAGGCCTAGGGCCTCGGGTCGCCTTCCCTGACGTCTAGCTACCGGTAGTCGCTGTAGCCGTAGTCGTCCAACGGAACCGCAGCACCGGTCGCCTGGCCGAAGTCCGGGCTGTAGTACTGGTCCTCGTAGGACGGGATCGTGTACGCCGCGGCACGGGCCTCTTCGGTCGGCTGCACCGCGATGTTGCGGTAGCGGTTGATACCGGTACCAGCCGGGATCAGCTTTCCGATGATCACGTTCTCCTTCAGACCGTTGAGCTTGTCGCTGCGGCAGTTGATCGCCGCATCGGTCAGCACTCGCGTGGTCTCCTGGAACGACGCCGCCGACAGCCACGAGTCGGTGGCCAGCGATGCCTTGGTGATACCCATCAGCACCGGACGACCGGCCGCGGGCTCGCCGCTTTCGGCCACCACCCGGCGGTTCTCCGCCTCGAACTCCGCACGGTCGATCAGCGAGCCGGGCAGGAACTCCGTCGCGCCCGAGTCGATGATGGTGACCCGGCGCAGCATCTGGCGCACGATCACCTCGATGTGCTTGTCGTGGATCGACACACCCTGCGCCCGGTAGACCTCCTGGACCTCGCGGACCAAGTGGATCTGCACCTCACGCGGGCCCTGCACACGCAGCACCTCGTGCGGGTCGGCAGAGCCTTCCATCAGCTGCTGGCCCACCTCGACGTGGTCGCCGTCGGAAAGCACCCGCTCCGAGCCGTCCTCGTGCTTGAACACCCGCAGCCGCTGCCGCTTGGACAGCTTGTCGTAGACGACTTCCTCGCCGCCATCGTCGGGGACGATGGTGATCTTGTAGAAGCGCTCACCGTCCTCGAGCCGGACCCGACCGGTGACATCGGCGATAGGCGCCTTACCACGCGGCACCCGAGCCTCGAAGAGCTCCTGGACACGCGGCAGACCGCCGGTGATGTCCTCACCCACACCACCCTGGTGGAAGGTACGCATCGTCAGCTGCGTGCCGGGTTCACCGATGGATTGGGCGGCGACGATGCCGACTGCCTCACCGATGTCGACCAGCTTGCCGGTCGCCATCGAACGTCCGTAGCAGGTCGCGCACACACCGGTGCCCGTGGTGCAGGTCAACACCGAGCTTACCTTGACCTGGGTGATACCCGCCGCCAGGCAGGCCTCGATCTCCGGGTCGCCCAAGTCCTCACCACGCGCCACAACGACATTGCCGGCCTCATCGACCGCGTCGGCGCCCAGGGTCCGTGCGTACGCCGAGGTCTCGATGTACGGGTCGCGGATCAGCGTGCCGTCGCCCTGACGCTCGGCCAGCTCGACCATGATGCCGCGCTCGGTCTGGCAGTCGTGCTCGCGCACGATCACGTCCTGGCTGACGTCCACCAGACGACGGGTCAGGTAGCCGGAGTCGGCGGTACGCAGTGCGGTGTCCGCCAAGCCCTTTCGGGCACCGTGGGTGTTGATGAAGTACTCCAACACGGTCAGGCCCTCACGGAACGAGGACTTGATCGGGCGTGGGATGAACTCACCCTTGGGGTTGGTCACCAGACCCTTCATGCCGGCCAGCGTTCGAGTCTGGGTGAAGTTACCCGTGGCGCCCGAGTCGACGATCGTGATGATCGGGTTGTCGGCCGGGTAGTGTTCGCGCAGCGCCTGGCCGACCTCGTCGGTGGCTTCCTTCCAGATCTCCACCAGTGCCTCGTTGCGCTCGTCATGGTTCAGAGCACCACGCTGGAACTGCTTCTCGACCTTCTCCGCCCGCTCCTCGTAGGAGTCGAGGATCTCCTTCTTGCGCGGCGGCACCAGCACGTCGGCCATCGAGACCGTGACACCACTGCGGGTCGCCCAGTAGAAACCGGAGTCCTTGAGCTTGTCGACGGTCTGCGCGACCACGATCATCGGGTAGCGCTCGGCCAGGTCGTTGATGATCGCGGCCTGCACCTTCTTGTGCATCTGCTTGTTCACGAAGGCGTAGCCCAGCGGCAGCAGCTCGTTGAACAACACACGACCCAAGGTGGTCTCGGCCGTCCACGCATCGCCCGGCTGCCAGCCGTTGTGGCCGAACAGCGCGTCCTCGATCTCGGCCGGGGGACGCAGTTGCGTCAGCCGCACCTTGATCTTGGCGCGGACCGAGAGCACGCCCCGGTCGGCCGCCATGATGGCTTCCGCCGGTGACGAGTACACACCCGTCTCCGGGCTGTCCTGCCCAGCGGGCTGGTAGGCACCCTTGTCACCCTCGACCTCGGTGGTCAGGTAGTACAACCCGGTCACCATGTCCAGTCGCGGCATGGCCAGCGGGCGACCCGAGGCCGGCGACAGAATGTTGTTACTCGACAGCATCAGAATGCGGGCCTCGGCCTGAGCCTCGGCGCTCAGCGGCAGGTGCACGGCCATCTGGTCACCGTCGAAGTCGGCGTTGAACGCCTCACACACCAACGGGTGCAGCTGAATGGCTTTGCCTTCCACCAGCATCGGTTCGAAGGCCTGGATGCCGAGGCGGTGCAGGGTGGGCGCGCGGTTGAGCAGCACCGGGTGCTCTGCAATGACTTCCTCGAGCACGTCCCACACCTGCGGACGCTGGCGCTCCACCATCCGCTTGGCGCTCTTGATGTTCTGCGCGTGGTTGAGGTCGACCAGTCGCTTCATCACGAACGGCTTGAACAGTTCCAGCGCCATCAGCTTGGGCAGACCACACTGGTGCAGCTTGAGCTGCGGACCGACCACGATCACCGAACGGCCCGAGTAGTCAACACGCTTACCGAGCAGGTTCTGACGGAACCGACCCTGCTTGCCCTTGAGCAGATCGGACAGCGACTTGAGCGGGCGGTTACCCGGACCGGTAACCGGCCGGCCGCGACGGCCGTTGTCGAACAGCGCGTCCACCGACTCCTGCAGCATCCGCTTCTCGTTGTTGACGATGATCTCGGGTGCGCCGAGGTCGATCAGCCTCTTGAGACGGTTGTTGCGGTTGATCACGCGGCGGTACAGGTCGTTGAGGTCGCTGGTGGCGAAGCGGCCACCGTCGAGCTGCACCATCGGGCGCAGCTCCGGCGGAATCACCGGCACCGCATCGAGCACCATGCCCATCGGAGCGTTGCCCGACTGCTGGAAGGCGGCGACCACCTTCAGGCGCTTGAGGGCACGAAGCTTCTTCTGCCCCTTGCCATTGCGAATGACGTCCCGCAGGATCTCGGCTTCGGCGTCGATGTCGAAGGTCTCGATCAGCTTCTGGATCGACTCCGCGCCCATGGCACCGGTGAAGTACTCACCGTAGCGGTCCTGCAGTTCCCGGTAGAGGTTCTCGTCGACGATCAGCTGCTTGGGGGCCAGCTTGGTGAAGGTGCTCCAGATGTCCTCGAGCCGGTCCAGCTCACGCTGGGCCCGGTCGCGCAGCTGACGCATCTCGCGCTCACCGCTGTCACGAACCTTGCGCCGTGCGTCGGCTTTCGCGCCCTCGGCCTCCAGCTCGGCCAGGTCGGCCTCCAGCTTCTGGGCACGGGCTTCCAGATCGGCATCGCGCTGGTCCTCGACGGCCTTGCGCTCCACCATCATTTCGGCCTCGAGCGTGGACAGCTCGTTGTGGCGCATTTCGTTGTCGACCGAGGTGATCACGTATGCGGCGAAGTAAATGATCTTCTCGAGATCCTTCGGCGCCAGGTCCAACAGGTACCCCAACCGCGACGGGACGCCCTTGAAGTACCAGATGTGGGTGACGGGCGCGGCCAACTCGATGTGGCCCATCCGCTCACGACGCACCTTGGCCCGAGTCACCTCGACGCCACAGCGCTCACAGATGATGCCCTTGAAGCGAACGCGCTTGTACTTGCCGCAGTAGCACTCCCAGTCGCGAGTCGGTCCGAAGATCTTCTCGCAGAACAGGCCGTCCTTCTCGGGCTTCAAGGTCCGGTAGTTGATGGTCTCCGGCTTCTTGACCTCGCCGTAGGACCACTGACGGATGTCCTCCGCGGTAGCCAGGCCGATCCGGAGTTCATCGAAGAAGTTGACGTCTAGCACGTAACTCCCTTTCCCCTTGCGGGTTTAGTAACTACTAGCTGGTTCCAAAAGATCAAGCGAGATCTTCGACAGACGCAGATTCGTTGCGAGACAGGTTGATTCCGAGGTTGGCCGCGGCCCGTTCGAGGTCTTCGTCCTCACCTTCGCGCAGCTCGATCGCTGCACCATCGGACGAGAGCACCTCGACGTTGAGGCACAGCGATTGCAGCTCCTTGAGCAGCACCTTGAACGACTCGGGAATACCCGGCTCGGGGATGTTCTCGCCCTTGACGATCGCCTCGTAGACCTTGACGCGTCCGACGGTGTCGTCGGATTTGATGGTCAACAGCTCCTGCAGCGTGTACGCCGCGCCGTAGGCCTGCATGGCCCAACACTCCATCTCACCGAACCGCTGGCCACCGAACTGCGCCTTACCACCCAACGGCTGCTGGGTGATCATCGAGTACGGGCCGGTGGAACGGGCGTGGATCTTGTCGTCCACCAGGTGGTGCAGCTTCATGATGTACATGTAGCCAACCGTCACCGGGTACGGGAACGGCTCGCCGCTGCGGCCATCGAACAGCTTGGCCTTGCCGTCACCGTCGACGAGCACCTCGCCGTCACGGTTGGGCAGCGTGGCCGACAGCAGGCCTTGGAGCTCGGCCTCCTGCGCGCCGTCGAACACCGGGGTGGACACGATGCTGTCCGGTTGAGCCGAGAGCAGGTTTTCGGGCAGCTTGCCCGCCCACTCCGGCACTCCGTTGGCGACGTCGATGTTCCAGCCGGACTTGGCGACCCAACCAAGGTGGGTTTCCAGAATCTGACCGATGTTCATCCGTCGCGGCACACCGTGGGTGTTCAGGATGATGTCGACCGGCGTGCCATCCGGCAGGAACGGCATGTCCTCGGCGGGCAGGATCTTGCCGATGACGCCCTTGTTGCCGTGACGACCGGCCAGCTTGTCACCGTCGGAGATCTTGCGCTTCTGGGCCACGTAGACGCGGACCAGTTCGTTGACACCGGCCGGCAGCTCGTCGTCGTCCTCGCGGGAGAACACCCGAATGCCGATCACCTTGCCGGACTCACCGTGCGGCACCTTCAGCGAGGTGTCGCGGACCTCGCGGGCCTTCTCACCGAAGATCGCCCGCAGCAGCCGCTCCTCCGGGGTCAGCTCGGTCTCACCCTTGGGGGTGACCTTGCCGACCAGGATGTCGCCGTCGCGGACCTCGGCACCGATGCGCACGATGCCGCGCTCGTCCAGGTCGGCGAGCACCTCATCGGAGACGTTCGGGATGTCCCGGGTGATCTCCTCGGCGCCCAGCTTCGTGTCGCGCGCGTCGATCTCGTGTTCCTCGATGTGGATCGAGGTCAGCACGTCCTCTTCGACCAGGCGGTTGGACAGGATGATGGCGTCCTCGTAGTTGTGTCCCTCCCACGGCATGATCGCCACCAGCAGGTTCTTACCCAGCGCCATCTCACCGTTTTGAGTACACGGACCGTCCGCAATCACCTGGCCGGCCTCGACGCGCTCACCAGCGTCCACGATGGGGCTCTGGTTGGCGCAGGTGCCGTGGTTGGAGCGGGCGAACTTGCGCATCCGGTAGGTGTGCCGGGTGCCGTCGTCGGCCATCACGGTGATGTAGTCGGCGGACACCTCCTCGATCACCCCGGCCTTGTCGGCAACGACGACGTCGCCGGCGTCGATCGCCGCGCGCAACTCCATACCGGTACCGACCAGCGGTGCCTCTCTGCGCACCAGCGGGACCGCCTGGCGCTGCATGTTGGCACCCATCAGGGCGCGGTTGGCGTCATCGTGCTCGAGGAACGGAATCATCGCGGTGGCCACCGACACCATCTGGCGCGGCGACACGTCCATGTAGTCCACCTCTGACGAGGGCACGTACTCGACCTCGCCCGCCTTCCGGCGGACCAGCACGCGCGGCTCGACGAAGCGGCCCTGCGCGTCGATCGGCGAGTTGGCCTGCGCCACGACGTGGCGGTCCTCCTCGTCGGCGGTCAGGTAGTGGATCTCGTCGGAAACGACCCCGTCGACCACCTTGCGGTAGGGCGTCTCGATGAACCCGAACGGGTTGACCCGGGCGTACACCGACAGTGAACCGATCAGACCGATGTTCGGCCCTTCCGGCGTCTCGATCGGGCACATCCGGCCGTAGTGCGACGGGTGCACGTCACGAACTTCCAGACCGGCGCGCTCACGGGACAGACCGCCCGGCCCCAGCGCCGAGAGGCGGCGCTTGTGGGTGAGACCGGAGAGCGGGTTGTTCTGGTCCATGAACTGCGACAGCTGGCTGGTTCCGAAGAACTCCTTGATCGCGGCAACGACCGGACGGATGTTGATCAGCGTCTGCGGCGTGATCGCCTCGACGTCCTGGGTGGTCATCCGCTCCCGGACCACCCGCTCCATCCGCGACATGCCGACCCGGATCTGGTTCTGGATCAGCTCACCCACCGTGCGCAGCCGGCGGTTGCCGAAGTGG
This sequence comes from Mycobacterium ulcerans subsp. shinshuense, assembly GCF_002355775.1. NCBI lineage: Bacteria > Bacillati > Actinomycetota > Actinomycetes > Mycobacteriales > Mycobacteriaceae > Mycobacterium > Mycobacterium ulcerans. The sequence goes on from NZ_AP017624.1 coordinate 4,714,086, forward strand.
TCGATGTCGTCGGTCTCGACCGGCACCTCGACACCGCCCGGAGCGGTCATCGCGGTCTGGCCCTCGTGCAAGCGGACCAGGTATTCGATGGTGGCGACGACGTCTTCCTCGGTCAGCGTCGAGCTGGTGATGGGCTGGCCGGCGTTCAGGCCGAGCTTCTTGTTGACCTTGTACCGACCCACGCGAGCCAGGTCGTAGCGCTTCTCCTTGAAGAACAGGTTCTCCAGCAGGGTCTGCGCGGACTCCTTGGTCGGCGGCTCGCCCGGACGCAGCTTGCGGTAGATGTCCAGCAGCGCCTCATCGGTGCCGGCGGTGTTGTCCTTCTCCAGCGTCCCCATCATGATCTCGGAGAAACCGAACCGCTCGTGGATCTGCTCGTTGGACCAACCCAGGGCCTTGAGCAGCACGGTAACCGGCTGGCGACGCTTGCGGTCGATACGCACGCCCACGGTGTCGCGCTTGTCGACGTCGAATTCCAGCCAAGCACCACGGCTGGGAATCACCTTGACGCTGTGCAGCAGCTTGTCGGTGGACTTGTCGATGGTCTCGTCGAAGTAGACACCCGGCGACCGGACGAGCTGGCTGACCACCACACGCTCGGTCCCGTTGATGATGAAGGTGCCCTTCTCGGTCATCATCGGGAAGTCACCCATGAACACCGTCTGGCTCTTGATCTCACCGGTGTTGTTGTTGATGAACTCGGCCGTGACGAACAGCGGGGCCGCGTACGTCATGTCCTTGTCTTTGCACTCATCGACCGGTGCCTTGACTTCGTCGAAGCGGGGGTCGGAGAACGACAGCGACATCGATCCGGAGAAGTCCTCGATCGGCGAGAGCTCGTAGAGCACCTCTTCAAGCCCACCTACCGGGGTGGCGTCACCGCGCTGGGCAGCCGATTCGCGCCAGCGCTGCGAGCCGATCAGCCACTCGAACGAATCGGTCTGAACGTCCAGCAACCCGGGCACTTCAAGAGGTTCGCGAAGCTTGGCAAACGAAACCCGGTTGGGCGCCCCCGGTACGGAGCTGTTTGAAGAACTTTGCGGGCGACCCTGATGGAGACTAGCGTCTGTCTGGCGGAAATCAGCCAAGATGCGTCCTTCCAGCACCTCGTGCGACTAACGAGGACCAAGAAGAGTCCGGTGCGAGCCGGTGCCCACCAAGCCTGTTCGCCGCAGATAATTGTGTCGGTTTTGGCCGGCGAACGAACTACCCGGATCTCGCGCACGCAACCGAACGGCTGAGCCGCAAGCGGCTCAGGCTAGGACCACAGCGTCAAGTGGCGGGTGAGGTGGGCAGGAAGTAGCCAGCGCAACGTCCAACAATAGCGCAGGACGGCGCATTCCTCAAATGCCCATGACAATTACCTATCCGCGGGCATCGGCGCTGGCTGGCGATCTCGACTTCCCTCGGACACATAGGACACATGCTGACCAACAGATTGACCCGTTTGCGCCCCGCCGTCAAGGGGGACGGGCCGCAAGTTACGCCGAGTTATCCGGAATTTCGGCAACCTCGACTCGCTGAACCGGTTCAGCCCACATGCGCCGGACGACACGCCGGGCAGCGTCTGCCAACACGGGCTTGCGCCGCCCCGGATACCGACGATTTGGCCCACCCAAACCCCGACGTAGGTTCCCCGGAAACGCAATTCGGATTTGCCGCCCGCGGCCGCGCGACGCGCTAGACCCTGGACGGCGGTCAGCGGTGGGTGCCCTCGAGGTCCTCGAGGATTGCCGCCTGGGCGTCCTTGGGCAGCGTGTGCAGCATCTCGCGAACCCGTGCCTGGCGGCGGGCGACGGCCTTACGTTCCGGCATGCCCGGAGTCGCTTGGATCTGCGGTGGCACACCCTCGATGTCCTCGGCGCCGCCGGCGTGCTGTCCGGCGTCGATCATGGCCTGCTCTTCGGCCATGGTGGCCTCGTCCTTTTCCTCGGACATGCCGATCGGGCCGATGCGGCGGCCGTTGAGGAACTGCCGAACCACGGGCTCATCGCTGGTGAGCAGCACCTCGCGGGGGCCGAACATGACCAGGTGCTTACGGAACAACATGCCCATGTTGTCCGGCACGGTGCGCGCGATGTTGATGTTGTGCGTCACGATCAGGATGGTGGCATCGATCTGGGCGTTGATGTCCATGATCAACTGGCTCAGATAGGCGGTACGGACGGGGTCCAGACCCGAGTCGGGCTCGTCGCAGAGAATGATCTGCGGGTCGAGAACCAGCGCCCTGGCCAGGCCGGCGCGCTTGCGCATACCACCGGAGATCTCACCGGGGAACTTCTTCTCATCACCGGTAAGACCGACCATGGCCAGCTTCTCCATGACGATGTCACGGATTTCGCTTTCCTTCTTCTTGGTGTGCTCACGCAGCGGGAAGGCGGTGTTGTCATAGAGGTTCATCGACCCGAACAGCGCACCGTCCTGGAACAACACACCGAACAACGTCCGGATCTCGTAGAGCTCCTTGGCCGAACATTCGATGATGTCGGTGCCATCGATGAGGATCGAGCCGCGCTCTGGGCGCAGCAGACCGATGAGGGACTTCAGGAACACCGACTTGCCAGTACCGGAGGGACCAAGCAACACGCTGACCTCCCCGGCCGGGATCGTCAGCGTGACGTCTTCCCAAATCCTCGAGGATCCGAAGGACTTTGTCAGTCCGTTGACCTCGATAGCGACGCCCATGGGAAATCCTTCCAATGCCGATGCCCGTGACCTGCACCGTTGATGTGGCTTGAGTCACTGTAGCGCACGTCATGGGCGGGATATCAGGGTTGGATAGATAACAAATCTCCCGCAGGCCACGCCAGCCACCCGCAGGCACCGGTCACACGCCCGTTACGCGCCCGTCATTGGGCGCCGGTCATGTCGAGGCCGACCAATTGCCATGGAAGCCTAACGGCACCCGCTGCGGAAGATGCACGCACGCCGCCAGCTCCAGCGTCTGGGCGTCCAGCAACACCAGCTGCCCCTCGTCGGAGCCACGGTGATAGCCGTATCCCATCAGGACCCCGTGATCCTCGGCGGCGGCCGTCGGGCTCGGCACGAAGGCCATCTCACCAAGCAGCAGGTCCGGATCGAGCGGGGCGACTTGGCTGGACCCGGTCGCATAGTCCTGCTTGTACAGCGAGGTCGACATGTCCGACGTGCCACCCGTGAGGTAACCGCCGTCCACGCCCAGGGTGTAGCCAAACCGGTGCCGCTTGCCCAACAACGTCTCGTTGATCCGGGGAAACTCCTGGGACCGGTCGTCACGGCACTCGGTGCTGGCCGCGCCGGTGGTCAAGTTGATCACCCAGCGATCCAGCGAGGGACTGGTATCTCCGGGGCCACGACGGTCACGGTCGAACATCCGCCGGTAGCGGACCACGTCGAGTATCAACACCTCGGCCCCATCGCGGTGCTCCGAATACGCGTTGAGCGGGTGGTAGACGTAGCAGGGCTCGATATCAAACCATCTGACATCCCGGTTACCACCCTCCCGGGGCATGACCCCGATCCGGGCCGGGTAGGCGGGGTTCCATGCGTAGGGCAGCCGGTTGGACGGCTTGGGATTGCGGTTCAGCATTGCCGCGATCGGGCTGGGCACCCGGACATTTCCGATCAACGAGGCCATCACCAGCCGGGCCGGCACCCCGAGCCAGCTGGGCATTTTCACCGGCATCACCTGTGCCGAGTCGAAGGTGACCGGCAGGTCGTAGATCACGACGTACTTATCGGTCAGCGAGAAGTCGTGCATCATGGGCGACCCGGTGACCTCGATGTCAACGGTGCGACGCGCCCGCCCCTGGGTGTCGATCACCGAGTACTGCACCGTGTGCCCGCGGGTAAACGAGTAGGACACCGCGTGCAGCTCGCCGGTCTGGGGGTCGCCGTGCGGATGGGCGGTGTAACCGCCGGGCAGGGTGCCGTCGAAGTCGCAGGTGCCCACGGTGTCGAGGTCGTCGGTGAGCTCATAGTTTGCGACGCCCCCCTCCACCAGGGCGAGGGTGCGCCCAGCGTGGCTGAGCACGTTGGTGTTGGCCCCCAGCCCCAGCATGCCCGCCCGGGGGTCAAGCCTGGCGGGCGGCGACTCCCCCAGCGCAGCACATACCGGCATGCTGCGCACCCAACGGTTGCGGTACCAACTGGCCCGCCCGTCGCGCAGCGCGACCCCGTGCACCATCCCGTCGCCGGTGAACCAGTGGTAGGTGGCGGGGTTGACCTCCGCCACCGGGTTGGGCCCATTGCGCAGATAGCGCCCGTCGAGGTAGTCGGGGATGCGCCCGGTGACCTCCAGGTCGGTTGCGGTCACTTCGGCGCGCACGGGGGCCAGAAAGCCCTCGAGATAGGGATTCCGGGGTTGGGCGCTGCGCATGGTCGTCACGTCTGAGCTACTATAACATTGTTATTTCGCTGTTATTGAGGCCGTACGCTCCCAATGAGAAGATGGCAATGATGATTGGAGAAACAACGTCACCGACCCAACGCAGCGACGTTCGCGACGAGATGCTGCATGCCGCCGTCGCGCTGCTCGACGCGCACGGGCCCGATGCGCTGCAAACCCGCAAGGTGGCGGGGGCCGCCGGCACCTCCACGATGGCGGTCTACACCCATTTCGGCGGAATGCCCGAACTGATCGCCGAAGTCGCCGATGAGGACTTGCGACAGTTCGACACCGCGCTCGCGGTGCCACCATCCGATGACCCAGTGGCCGATCTGGTGGCCACCGGCGCCGCCTATCGCCGGTACGCCATCGAGCGCCCGCACATGTATCGGCTGATGTTCGGCAGCACCAGCGCGCACGGCATCAACGCGCCCGCACAAAACGTCCTGACCCCGACGATCTCGCAGATCGAGCAGCGCCATCCCAGCTTTGCGCACGTGGTGCGGGGTGTCCGGCGGTCGATGCTGGCCGGGCGAATCACCGTGAACGGCGGGGACGACCGCAATCGGGCGGCGGCACCCGATGGTCTGGCCACGGACGTTCCCGACGCGGAGATCGTCGCGACCGCTGCCCAGTTCTGGGCACTGATCCATGGGTTCGTGATGCTCGAACTAGCCGGCTTCTTCGGCGATGAGGGAGCGGCCATCGAGCCGGTACTCGCGTCGATGACAACGAACTTGCTTGTCGCGTTGGGAGATTCGCCCGAGCTGGCAAAGCGGTCGCAGCGCCTGACGACCGGCGCGGGCTGAATACAGCAAACCCCCGGAAACCAGGAACGGCTCCGGGGGTTTGCGTGGGTTCTGCGTGCAGACCTACTTGACGCTGACGCTGGCGCCAGCGGCCTCGAGCTTGGCCTTGGCCTCCTCGGCGGCCTCCTTGGCGACCTTCTCCAGCAACGGCTTGGGTGCGCCGTCGACCAGGTCCTTGGCTTCCTTGAGGACCAGGCCGGAGACGATCTCACGGACCACCTTGATGACGCCGATCTTCTTGTCACCGGCGGCCTCGAGGATGACGTCGAATTCGGACTGCTCCTCGGCGGCCTCAGCGGCACCGCCGGCCGGGGCGGCACCAGCGGCCGCGACGGCGACCGGGGCGGCCGCGGTGACCTCGAAGGTGTCCTCGAACTTCTTCACGAAGTCGGAGAGCTCCAGCAGGGTCATTTCCTTGAACGCGTCGAGCAGCTCGTCGGTCGAGAGCTTTGACATGGTTTGGGTCCCTTCCTAGTTTCTTGGGGGTTTCTTGGGTTATTTGGTGGTTTCTCGATACAGGTGGCTATTCGGCGTCGGTCGCCGTGTCAGTCGCCTCGGGGGCTTCGGAGGCTTCAGCGGTTCCCGCGGCTTCAGGAGTCTCGGTAGCTGCGGCCGGCGCCGAGCCGGGCTCCTCTGCCTTCTTCTCCTGCAGCGCCGCCGCCAACCGGGCGAACTGCGAGGCCGGCGCATTGAACAGCCCGGCAGCCTTGGCGAGGTTGCCCTTCATCGCGCCGGCCAGCTTGGCCAGCAACACCTCGCGGGTCTCCAGGTCGGCGATCCGCTCAACTTCAGCGACGGTCAACGCGTGACCGTCCATGTAGCCGCCCTTGATGACCAGCGCCTTGTGTTCCTTGGCGAAGGTCTTGAGGGCCTTGGCCGCGTCGACCGGCTCGCCCTTGACGAACGCGATCGCGGTGGGGCCCGCGAACAGCTCGTCGAGGCCTTCGACACCGGCCTCCGAAGCTGCGCGCTTGATAAGGGTGTTCTTGGCTACGGCGTAGGTGGCCGACTCGCCCAACGACCGGCGCAATTCGGCCAGGTTGGAGACCGTCAAACCACGGTATTCGGTAATGACAGTTGCGGTCGACGCCTTGAAGTGCTCTGCGATGTCCGCAACGGCAGTGGCCTTGTCAGCCCTGGCCATGCATGCCTCCTGAAGTCGAAGTCCGGTGGAAGTTTCCGGTATTAGCTGGTGCGACGTGTCGTCTGTGATCGCCGCAAAACGTCGAACGCCCCGGCGCAGGATGCGGCCGGGGCGTGAATGCGCGCCAGCACAAGGGCCGGCGATACTTGCCTCGTCCTCCTGCGTGGGCCGCCGGGATTACTCCCGGACCTTCAACCGATTTCTCGGTGACCGACGGTCTTCGGTGGATCGGACACCACAATAGCGCGGCCCGCCCGATCAGCCAAAACGGGCGAGTATGCCCCCCGCAGCGCCGCACGGGAAGTTGGGCCCGAACCGCCACGCGAGGCCGCCCAAGCCACTTCAGCTACTCCAGCCACTTGAGTAACGCGGATCTATGGGGCGTGGCCGCCGGCCCCGCCGGTGCCTCCACCACCGCCGGTGCCGTCCTGGTAACCCACATCGCCGGGCAGGCCGGGCCAGCCGGGATAGTCCGAGCCGTCGATATGTGCCACACCACCGTGACCGCCGTGACCACCCGGCTGCCCATGCAGGGCGTGGCCGCCGTCGCCGCCGTTACCACCGTTACCCGACACCCCGCCAAAACTGTTACCACCGGTGCCGCCGAAACCGCCGTTGCCGGCCTTGCCGACCAGCGAGGCGTGGGCGCTGCCGCCTGGGCCACCGTTGCCGCCGTTGCCGGCGTTGAAACCGGATCCGCCGTTGCCGCCGTAGCCACCGTCGCCGGGGTGGCCGCCGCCGTCGGGATTGTCTCTACTGCCATCGCCGCCATGGCCGCCATGACCGCCATGACCGCCATTGCCCATGATTCCGTCGTCGCCCGGGGCGGCGTGGGTGGAGCCGTCACCACTGATTCCGCCGATGCCACCGACACCGCCCGCCGCGCCGTAACCACCGTTGCCACCGTTGCCACCGTTGTGCCCGTTCTCGAACCCGATGGGATTCGGACCGGAACCGCCGTTACCACCGTTGGCGCCGTTACCGCCATTACCGCCGGCGCCCCCGAACCGCCGGCACCGTCGGCGCCGTCGAGGAATCCGCGTGCGTGGGACACACCGCCCGCGCCGCCGTCACCGCCGTTGCCACCGTTACCCGCGTGACCGCCTCTGCCGCCCGATTCGCCGTCCGTGCCGGTACCGGCCTTCCCCGACAACCCCGTGGCGCCATCACCGCCGGTGCCGCCCTGACCGCCGACGCCACCTGACCCGCCGGCACCGCCGACACCACCCTTTGCACCACCGCCGCCGCCGGCACCGCCAGCACCACCGTGCCCGCCATCACCGGCATTGAACCCGTCTTCACCCGCGGTTCCGCCATGGGCGCCCGGACTACCTGCCCCGCCCGCACCGCCGTTACCGCCGACTCCTCCGTTGCCATAGGCACCGCCGTCGCCGCCCCGGCCGCCGGCGCCGCCAGCACTACCGGCCCCGCCTTCGACGCCGACGGCGCCGCTGCCGCCGTGACCGCCGTTGCCTCCGTTACCGCCACTGGTCGGGCCAATCCCGTCAAGGCCGGCGGTACCTGCAACAGAGCCGCCCCCAGCGGCGCCACCCTCGCCCCCAGCACCCGGATCGCCACCTCGCCCACCATCGCCGCCAGCCAACCCCGAGCCCGCCGCGGCATCGGCACCACGGCCGCCATCACCGGCCACGCCCCCGCTCCCGCCGTGGCCTCCGTCACCACCGGCGCCCTGGAGGCCATCGGAGTAGCCGCCCGCCTGCGCATGACCTGCGTCGCCACCGGTGCCGCCGGCCCCACCATTCCCGCCGGCACCGCCAACCCCGCCGGCACCGCCGTTCATGTCTATGCCGATGTGCCCGGCCAGGCCGGTGGTGCCGGCACCACCATTCCCGCCGGCACCGCCGGCCTCGCCCGCGAAGCCAGCCTCACCGCGGAGCAAACCTGAGGCCCCCGCTTCACCGGCCTTGCCCACACCGCCGTCACCACCGTCTCCGCCGTGGCCGAACAGCCCGCCGTTACCACCAGCCCCGCCAGCCCCACCCGATTTGCCAGGCGCTATCGCGTCGGCGCCGCGGCCCCCGGCGCCACCATTACCACTGATCGGACGCGCCCCCTCCGCGCCGTGGGCACCTGTCACGGAGCCGGCCCCACCGGCTCCCCCGGCCCCGCCGACACGCGCGTTGCCGCCGTCGCCCCCTGGACCTCCGATACCGGTACCGCCGGCAAACGTGCCCGCCGCGCCTCGGCCACCGTCGCCAGCCAATCCACCGGCACCGCCGGCTCCGCCGGCACCGCCAGCGCCCCGCTGACCCAGAAAGCCGCCCTCGCCGCCGGTCCCGCCAACTCCGCCGGTCCCGCCAACCCCACCGTCGCCGCCAGTTCCGCCGGCGCTGCCCAGGACAACCCCGTCCCCGCCGGCACCACCCGCACCACCGGTGCCCCCGACACCGCCGAGCCCCCCGACGCCCCCGTTGCCGACCAACCAGCCACCGCGACCACCGGCACCGCCGTTGCCCGCGTGGCCGCCCGCACCACCGGCGTCACCAGCCCCGCCGGAAAGGCCAGCACCACCATCGCCGCCGGCACCACCGGCGCCACCGAGGCCGTACAACCCCGCGGCTCCCCCGGCACCACCATCACCACCGTTGGTACCGTTCGCGCCGCCGGGGCCACCGGCACCACCGGCGCCACCGGCACCACCGGGGCCGAACAGCGCTCCGGCGTTTCCGCCGATTCCGCCGATTCCGCCGGTGTCGCCCAGTCCCAGCCCACCAGCTCCGCCGGTCCCGCCAGCACCGAAGAATCTCGCGGCCCCACCAGCCCCGCCATTGCCCCCGGTGAGCACGCCTTGGCCGCCAAGGCCACCGGCGCCTCCATTGCCGTACAGCCATCCGCCGTTGCCGCCCGCACCGCCGGTCGCACCCACGGCCGAGACTCCACTGACTCCGCCGGCGCCGCCGGCACCGCCATGGCCGAGTAGAGCCGCGGACCCGCCGGCCCCGCCGGCCTGACCTACTCCACCTGAGCCACCGTTACCACCGTTGCCCCACAACAACCCCCCGTTGCCGCCCGCCTGCCCGCTACCGGGCGCGCCGTCGGTGCCGTTGCCGATCAACGACCACCCGAACAACGCTTGAGTGGGCGCATTGATCACGTCCAAGACGCACTGCTCGACGGTCTCCAAACCGGCTACCGCCGATATGTTGGCAGCTTCAACTTCCGCATAGCCCCCCGAGGCGGCGGCCAGCATCTGCACAAACCGCCGGTGAAACAGCGCCACCTGAGCGCTGAGCGACTCGTACTCGCGCCCATGAGCGACGAACAATGCCGCCAGCGCCACCGAGACCTCATCCACCCCGGGAGGCAGCACGGCCGTCGTCGCACCAGCCGCCGCATTGGCCTCATCGATCGATGACCCAATCTGTGTCAAGGCCGCCGCATCATCGATCACTAGCTCCGGCGAAACACTCACAAACGACATGACCCCACCCCCATCAGCCCAGCCAAGAATGCCGCCCCAAGCGACTGCCAACACGCTATACACGCAGGTAAACGGCGTACAACGCGAATCGACGGCACCGCCAAAAACTGAACAATGCCCGGCGCAGCGCCCGGCCGGCACGCGTCTCACCGCGGCAACTCAACCGGCAACAACGACGGCCAAAGCGCGGGGTTGCGTCTCACCGCTAAGACGCATCAATGAGCTCGAGCGCGGGAACCGCGTCTAGCCAGGGGCCACTAATTGCCGGCTCGTCGCCCAAGAAAAATCGCCGTCGGGATTGCGCGACACCGGCGTGAAATCAGCACGACACGAGGACGAGAAACCCCCGTGACATCGGGGACCCCAACTCGTCTGTGCGAGGGGTCGGCCGGGACGCGGACGTCGTTCGCCACAGCCGGCTAGCCGAGCCCGGCAAGGCGGGCGGCACCGACCAGACCGGCCTGTCCGCCTAGCTCGGCGGGCACAACGCGCAGGCCGGCCAAGAAGTCCAGCCCGAGGTAGTCGGCCAATGCCGCGCGCAGCGGGTCGAATAACAGGCGCCCGGCTTTGGCGGCCCCTCCCCCGATGACAACCCGGTCGAGGTCGCACACCGCGCCCACCGAGGCGATCATGGCGGCCAGGCCACGGGTGCCCCGGCGAAAGGCCGCCAGCGCCACGGCATCTCCGGCGGCTGCCGCGGCCGCCAATTCCCTGGCGCCCGCTTCGGGCCGCGCCGACCAACCGTTGGCCCGAGCCCATCGAACCATCGACGGGCCAGCGGCGATCGTCTCGACACAGCCACGGCCACCGCAGGAACACCGCAGGCCATCCTGATCGACCACGACATGCCCCACGTGTCCCGCGTTGCCGGTGCGGCCCGGATACGGGACGCCGCCGAGCACCAGCCCCCCGCCGACACCGGTGGACACCACCATGCCCAACAGGAAACGTGCTCCCCGTCCCGCACCCAGCCAGTGCTCGCCGAGCGCCATGCAGACCCCATCGCCGCCCAGCCGCACCGGCACATCGGGCACCATGGCCGCAACCCGGTCTCGCAGCGGGAAGCCGCGCCAGGAGCCGATATTGATCGGGCTGACCGTCCCGCTATCCAGGTCGACCGGCCCGGCCGAGGCGATACCCACCGCAGCCACCGTGGCGTCGGCCACCCGCAATGCCTCGGCGATCGCCTCGGCGACCGCGGCCCAGACCTGCTCGGCCGCGCATCGCGCCGGGGTCGGCACCTGGGCGGTGTGCACCAGCGCGCCGTCGGCGTCGGCCAGCCCGACGGCGACCTTGGTGCCGCCGATGTCCAGACAGAGGGTCAACATGAGCGCTCAGTGCCGGTGGGTGTTGTCGGGTTGGCGCGGATCGCCGGGATGCTCATAACCCGGGGCCAGTTGGACCAGCGCGGCACGGCGCCCGTCCAGCCACACCCGGAACGCGCGTCGGCGCGCGGCCCCCAACAGGTGCTCGGCGATCGCGTCGCGCACCCGCTCCAGCGGCGGGGCGGCCACCGGCGGGACATGCCAACCGTGCCGCCCCGGCACCGGAGCCGCAAACCGCAGCGGGTTGCGGGCGTGGTAGGCGGCCACCTCGTCGTCACCGACCCGGACGTCCACCGTGACCTCGGCGAACAGCGCCCGCACCCGCGGATAGGCAAGCACCGCAGCGGCCACACTGCCGATCTCCAGGCGCGCGGTGACATCGGGCAGCAGTTCGGCCTCCGACGGCGCCGGATGCCCGGTGACGCCGCGCGCTGTGGCTTCGTCGGCAAGCACCCGCTCGGTCGCGATCAATTGCGCCAGCCAGCGCCGCAGCTGCCGCCCCTCGCTTGTGCCGCTGACCGGCAGCGCGGCCGCCCGCGGGCCGTTGCGCAGCCGCGCTTCGCGCGCGTCGACCTCACCGACGGCAATGGGTGCGCCCGCGACGGTCGCAACCAGGGAACCGGTCATGTCACCGTCACCCGTACCGCTGGGGAGTAGACCAGTCGGCCGGCGCAGCCGACCCGCACCAGCGCCCACCACTGTCCCGGGGCCAGCCAGCCCGGCGGGGCCACATCGAAAACGAGTTCGGCGCTGCCGCAGGCAGGCAGCACGGCCCCGGCCGCGGCCGGGGCCATCCACTCCCAGGTACCCCAGGGGCTGATGAGGTGCGCCTCGAGCGTCAGGTCGGTTTGGGCGCGGCTGCCGACGGTCACCGCAAGCCGGGCCGAACTTCCGGCGGCCTGCTCCAGGTCGGCCGGTTCCTCGGCGAGATAGACGAGCTGGCTGAGATCGGTCCCGACGGCCACCACACAGACATCCTCGACCATCTGCCGCCACGCCGCCGGGACTTCCGGCTCGGTAATGCTCAACTGGGCGCGCACCGGATACAGCCCGGGTCCGGCGGTGGCCGGAATCCTCACCATGACGTTGGTCTCCACATACTCACCGGCGCCCAAGTCGAACGGCAACCGGCGGGGTGCGACCGACCAGCCATCTGGAAACCGCACCTCGATCAGGCCACACAGCGAGGAATCGGTGCAGTCGCTGGCGGTGGTCAAACGCAACGTCACCTGGCTTCCCGGCTCGGCCGTCACCTGCTCGGGGTGCAGGTAGGCGACGGCGGGTAGCCCGCCCAGTGGTGCGGGGCCCCGATTTTGCAGCCAATACCGCGCGTAGAGCGGTTGAGCCGCCTCGTGCTGCGGCGCAAGCGCGTCAGAACACGACAGCACCGCGGGCATCTCGAGCCGGGCCAGCGTGGTGGCGACATGAAAGCCATGCAGATTAACCCCTGGGGTAGCTCGCTGCGGATGCTCGAGCAGGTCAGCCATCCGAAGCTCGCTCAGCTCGCCCAATTCGCAGCGCAGCGTCACCGGCGCCGCCGCCCCGGTGGTTTCCACCAGGCGCAGCGTCACCGCGGCGGGGTCGACGGACCGGGCACTGCCGGCGGTCAGCGGGTTACCCGCCGCCTTGAGCGCGTCCAGCTGCACCGAGCCGGCCGGCTCGATCTCTAGCAGCGATCCGACCTGCGCCAGCTTGCCCGCGCGGTCGCGCGCAGTCACGGCCAGCAATGGTTGGGAGAACTCAGCGCTGCGGGCCGGGATGTCGGCGCGCCGCCAATCGCCGTCGGCGCAGACCAGGGCGTAGTCGAAATCGTGGGTCCAGTGTTGCAGCTGGAAGTTGGAGCCGTCGGGCGCGGTGCGGCGGGGCTCGTCGATCCAGACCCTGGACGGCCAGCCGGTGCAGGACCGCATCAGCGCGGTATGCAGGGTGCCCTCGGAGTCGACGGCAAAGCTGGGCATTCCGCGGTTGAACAACGCGATCGTGCGGGCCTCGAACGGTTCCATGTCTGCCGGCGCCTGCTGCCGGACGGAGATCTCGGCATCGGCCAGATCGTCGACCAGCGCGGCGATCGCCGCGGCGAGATCCGTGTCGTCGCGACCGTCGATCACCAGCACCGGCAGCGCACGTGGCGCGCGCAGGTCCGCCCCGGGCACCCAGACCGACGCCAACGAGGTCGCGGCCGGCACCCACACCCGGGCCCGCCCGCCGCTGGCCAACTGGCGCTCCAACTCGGCGGTGTAGCCCGGATCCGCGTCCGCCAGCACGGCCTTGGTGAACACGTTGCGCGCGGGCCCGCCCAGCGCGATCCGGACGTCGGGCAAATTGGAGTCCACGTCGAGGTTTCCGTAGCGCGGTTTGTCGGCGCCACTGCAGGTGGCCGTCACACCGGCGCGCACCAGCGCGACCATCAGCTCGCGCGCCAGCGGGCCCGATGTCGCCTCCGAGGGGGACACCACCTCGGCCACCGATACCGCGCGCACCGCGTCGCTGCCGGCGCGGACCCGCACCGCCGAGAACAATCCGAACCAGCCGTAGGCCGGGTTGTCCAATGTCCACAGGTGTTGGGCCGTGTCCACCGACCGAGCTCCCGATTCACCGACCGGGTGCAGCAGCGCGAAACCTCGCCCGACGACGGCATCGCCCACCTCGCTGACCGCCATCGCGCCCGGCACCGGGCAGGGCCACCGCAAGCGCACCAGCTGGTCGTTGCCGCTGAAGTCATCGATGGTGGTGCGACAGTCCACCCGGGCCACGCCCCGCCACAAGGTCAGGGTCTGGGTATAACGCAGCAGCGTGCCGATCCGGCCTCGCACCACCAGCCGCTGCCCAATCGGGCAGCGGTAGCCGCGCACTTCGGCGGCCGATTCCGACGAGCACACCACCGGCCCGTTGGGCAACAGATGCCACGGGCCCTCGCCCTGCGTCGGGTGCGATGGATATTCCTGGTAAACCGCAAGCTCGTTGCCCACCCGCCCGTCCGCGATGAGCTGGCGGTGGTCCCGCACCAGCGATTCCACGCCGCCACCGCGTTCGGGATCCACGCGCAGGCGGTAGTGCTCGTTGGCGATCTCGGTCCCGGTTACCGGTTCCCAGCCCGTAGCCGCGTCGGTCGGGATCAACTGGTAGGTCTTCCAGCCCAGCGAAGGGACATCGCTGGCCAGCCAGCTGACGGTCCGCCCGTCGGCATCGACGTGCGCCGGGGTGTGTGCACCGTCGGGTCCGCGCACCGCCACGCCGACGCCCAACGGCCGCTGCAGCTCAATCGTGACGATGTCGGTGCGCCGCCGGGTCAACGGGTTCCACACCACGACCGCCTCCCCCGGGCCGGCCACCGCGCGCGAGAGCAGCTGCAGCGAGTTGTCCCGGACGGTGCGGCCGATCTCCCACGCGTCGCGCCATCCGGTGAGTAGATCCAGATAGACCTGGCCGGACTCGGAGTCGGTGATGGCGTCGTGATGTGCCCCGTAGGCCAGTTGCACCCACGCTTTGGCCAACGCCGCCTGCGGATACGGGGCACCGCAGAGGACCCCGGCGAACACGGCGAAGCGCTCGGCCTGCAGGACCGCGTTCTCGGCGGCCCGGTTGGCTTGTTTGGTGTCGATGTAGGACACGTCTTTGCCCGTATAGATCGGGTTCATGTCGCGCGTCTGCGGCGACGCGACCGCACCACGGTCGGCCAGTTCGGCACGCACCGCGGCAAAAAACTCCCTCGGCAGGCCGCAGACAAATCGCGGCCAGGTGTAGCGGGCGGCCCAGTCGCGGTGGATTTCGCTAACCCACTTGTTCGGCGGGGTGTAGTCGGTTCCGACCGGCAGCAGCACGTTACGGGTCAAGGCGACCCTTTTGAGCTCGTCGAAAAGCGCGTAGGTGGCCGCCGCGGCCTCAGCCAGCGAGCTCGACGAGTCCATCCACCAGCCCGCCGAATAGTGCGCCGGCATGTAGTGGGTGAGCAGGCCCCGACCCGATGGCGAAATCCACTCGAACTCGCTGCAAAACTGCATCCGTTCGACACCCTCGCCCCGGCCGCCCTGCGCGGGACCCCATTGGTGGTGCGGTCCACGCGCCCACGAGCTCGACGTCAAGCCGGCGTCGGCGGCCATCCCCGGGAACTGTGGGTCGTGGCCGAACACGTCGAGCTGCCATGCGGTGGCCGGGTCGGCGCCCAGCACGTCACGCTGAAAACCGATGCCGTGCACCAAATTACGAATGGTCGTCTCTGGGCTGGTGAGGTTTGTGTTGGGTTCGTTATAGGTTCCGCCCATCACTTCCACCCGGCCCTGCGCCAGAAACCGGCGCAGGTCGGCACGGTCCTGCGGATGGGTGTCCCAGTACGGCTTGAGGTAGTCGACTTCGGCCAGCACGAACTTGTAGTCGGGATCGCGGCGCGCCATCTCGAGATGGGCGTGTACCAGTTCGAACCCGTTGGTCTGACGGGCGCGCCCGGGCGGGTCTTCGTGCCACTGGCTGGTGTAGGCCCCCTGGGTGTTCCACCACACCGGGTCGTAGTGGAAGTGGCTGACCATGAACATCGTCCAGCCCGGCTCGGCCACGGTGAACGTGAATGTGAATGTGCAGGCTGCGCCGGCGGAACCCGCCCAGACCCGCGCATCCCGCCGTTGTCCCACGACGGGGTCCTCGAGCACAACCGGCACCTCGAGGATTTCGGCCCCCACCGCGGCGAGGGCCTGTCCGCTCAGGCCGGCACCGTCGACACGGATTGATGTCGGCTCGGTGCACTCGGCGATCCTCACCCGGACCAGCTGCAGTGGGGCATCCGGCGGGCCCACGAAAAGTTCGGTCGATTCCGCCGAAACCACCTGCATGACCGCACCCTACGGCGCCGTGGCGACTCGACAAAGCTATTGGGCAACCCTTTGGCGGCCCTTTGGCACAGCATGTCGGCCATCGAATGCTGCCCGTGTTCGCTACGTTGATCAACCGTGGCGGATGTGAGCGACATCGATCCGTGCTACGCAACGATCGCTGAGCTTTCGCACGCGTTCGCGACTCGGGCGCTCTCTCCGGTGGAGGTCACCAGAGCGCACCTGCAACGCATCGACCGGCTCAATCCCGTGCTGCACCCATATATGACGGTGCTGGCCGACAGCGCACTCGATGAGGCGAGACAAGCCGAGGAACAGATCGCACGCGGTAACCACCGCGGCCGGCTGCATGGTGTTCCGATTGCCGTGAAGGATCTCTGTTTTACCCAGGGGATCCCAACCACCGCGGGCATGGCGATCCATCGGGATTTCAGACCCAGCTACGACGCAACGGTGGTTTCCCGTTTGCGGCGGGCCGGAGCGGTGCTGCTGGGGAAGCTGCATATGTGCGAGGCCGCCGGCGCCGAGTACCACCCGGATTTCCCGGCGGTGGTGAACCCGTGGAGCGCCGAGCGCTGGGCCGGAGCGTCGTCCAGCGGCTCGGCCGTGGCCACCGTCACCGGGTTGTGCACGGCCAGCCTCGGCGGCGACACCGGCGGGTCGATTCGCACTCCGTGCACGATGACCGGAGCCACCGGCCTCAAGCCGACCTGGGGACGCGTCAGCGTCCACGGTGTGTTCGCGATGGCGCCGTCACTGGACACCATCGGACCGATGGCGCGAAACGCCGAGGACACCGGCCATGTGTTGCAGGCGATCGCCGGTGCCGACCCGCAGGATCCAACCGCCACCAGAGTTGGGGTACCCGAGTACGTGACGGGTTCACCCGAGGTTCGCACCGTGCGGATCGGGTTCGATCCGGAGTACGCGCTCGGCGGGGTCGAGCCCGATGTGGCGCGGGTGGTCCGCACCGCGCTGCGCGTGCTGGCGAACCTCGGCGCGGACATTCGCGAGGTGTCGCTGCCGTCGACCGCGGCGCTGGCGGCCGGGTGGGGGGCTTATGTGGGGGCCCAAATCACCGTCGTGCACGAGCGGACCTATCCGTCCCGATCCGCGGAGTACGGCCCATTCGCAAGCCAGCTCCTGGACGCCGGTCACGCGGTGTCCGGCATGGAGATCGCCCGCATCCAGCGCGAGCGAAACCTGTTCGCCGGGAGACTGGCGGCGCTGTTCGAGGATGTCGACTTGCTCGTCGCGCCCGTCTTGCCGCTGGCGAACCTGACCCTCGATCGGTTCAGGGAGTTGCTGTTCAATCCCGAGACTCTGCCGGACTTGCTGCGCTTCACCGGACCGTTCAACTTCTCCGGCAGCCCGACGATCACTCTGCCGGGCGGCTTCGATTCCCACGGCGGACCGATCGGTTTCCAATTCGTGGCTCGACACTTCGATGAACCGCTGCTGATCCGGGCCGGGCGAGCCTTTCAAAGCGCCACCGACTGGCATCTTCGCCGCCCACCCGTGCAATGAGCCTCGTGCCGCCGCGACGCGGGCGTCGCGGCGGTAGGTAGAAATGAGGCGTGCGCACCAGCAGCGGCGTTGCGCGCCGCGAGACGACTACGGGCGACGTCGAACTGTTCTACGAAGAACTGGGCCTCCCGAGCGGTCAGCCGGTGCTGCTCATCATGGGTTTAGGCGCCCAGCTGCCGATGTGGCCGGACGAATTCTGCGCCCGCCTGGTCGCGGCCGGCTACCGCGTCATCCGATTCGATCATCGCGACACCGGTCTGTCGGCCAAGATGCGCGGGATGCGCGCACCGGGCTCGGTCTACCGACGGATAGGGCGCTACCTGCTGGGCCGGCCCAGCCCGGTGCCCTACACCCTGCTCGACATGACCGAGGACGTTGCGGCCCTGCTGGACCACTTGTCCATCGCCCGGGCACACGTGGTGGGGGCGTCACTGGGCGGCATGATCGCCCAGATCCTGGCCGCCGATCAGCCCCAGCGAGTGGCGTCGTTGGGAATCATCATGTCGACCACCGGAAAGGCGTTCTCGGCGCCACCGGCGTGGCGGGTCATCAAGCTGGCGTTCGGCCAGCCCGGCCCGAACGCGTCTGCCGAAGAGAAGCTGGCATTCGAGGTGCGCAACGTCGCCGTGTTCAACGGGCCCAACTTTTTGCCGCCTCAAAGCGACCTGCGCCAGCGCGTGCGGCTACTCGCCGACCGCTGCAACTACCCGCCAGGCATGCTGCGCCAGTTTGATGCCGTGCTGGGCACCGGCAGCCTGCTCGGGTACAGCAAGGCGATCACTGCGCCGACGGTGGTGCTGCATGGTTCGGCAGACCCGATGGTGCGGCCGCGCAACGGGCGGGCGGTCGCCGCGGCGATCCCGGACGCACGCTTCGTCGTGGTCGACGGAATGGGCCATGATCTCCCCCAGCCGGTATGGCGCCCAATATTGGAAACCCTTACCGAAAACTTCTCGCGAGCCGCGCCGCCGCACGTGTAATCATTGCGAAATTCCGGCCTGATTTTCGCAATGGAGGCACGCTCGGCGAGCATTACCCAGCGCGTGAATGGGCTCACAACAATTGTGACTTGACACTGTCGATTTGGCACACTGCTCAAATGACTACTACCAAACACCGCGAGGTGGCCAAGCTGGACCGGGTGCCGTTGCCGGTCGAAGCGGCCCGGGTAGCCGTCACTGGTTGGCATGTCACCCGCACCGCGGCTCGCTTCGTCACGAAGCTACCGGGCAAAGGATTCGCCTCGTCCTGGCAGCAGAAGATCATCAAGGAGATCCCGCAGACGTTCGCCGACCTGGGCCCGACCTACGTCAAGTTCGGTCAGATCATCGCGTCCAGCCCGGGAGCGTTCGGCGAGTCACTGTCGCGGGAATTCCGCGGACTGCTGGACCGGGTGCCGCCGGCCGACACCGACCAGGTGCACAAGCTGTTCGTCGAGGAGCTCGGCGCCGAACCGGCCGAACTGTTCGCCGCTTTCGAAGAAGAGCCCTTCGCATCGGCCTCCATCGCGCAGGTCCACTACGCGACGCTCAAGACCGGCGAGGAGGTGGTGGTCAAGATCCAGCGCCCGGGCATCCGCCGCCGGGTGGCCGCCGATCTGCAAATCCTGCAGCGCTTTGCTCAGGCCGTCGAACTGGCGAAATTGGGCCGTCGACTCTCGGCTCAAGACGTTGTCGCCGACTTCTCCGACAACCTCGCCGAGGAGCTGGATTTTCGTCTCGAGGCGCAGTCGATGGATGCCTGGGTCGCACACCTGCACGCGTCCCCGCTGGGCCGCAACATCCGGGTGCCACAGGTGCACTGGAACTTCACCAGCGAACGGGTGCTGACGATGGAGCGGGTGCACGGCGTCCGCATCGACAATGTCGCCGCCATCCGCAAGGCCAGCTTCGACGGCACCGAGCTGGTCAAAGCGCTGCTGTTCAGCGTGTTCGAGGGCGGGCTGCGGCACGGGCTGTTCCACGGCGACCTGCACGCGGGCAACCTCTACGTGGACGAGGAAGGCCGCATCGTCTTCTTCGATTTCGGCATCATGGGCCGCATCGATCCGCGCACCCGATGGCTGCTGCGTGAGCTGGTGTACGCGCTGCTGGTGAAGAAGGACCACGCCGCGGCCGGCAAGATCGTGGTGCTGATGGGCGCCGTCGGGACGATGAAGCCCGAGGCGCAGGCCGCCAAGGACCTGGAGAAATTCGCCACGCCGCTGACGATGCAGTCGCTGGGCGACATGTCCTACGCCGACATCGGTCGTCAGCTCTCGGCGCTGGCCGACGCCTACGACGTCAAGCTGCCTCGCGAGCTGGTGCTGATCGGCAAACAGTTCCTCTACGTCGAGCGGTACATGAAGCTGCTGGCTCCGAAGTGGCAGATGATGTCCGATCCGCAGCTGACCGGTTACTTCGCCAATTTCATGGTCGAGGTGAGCCGCGAGCATCAGGGCGACGCCAGCGACGCCAGCGGCGATGCCAGCGACGTCGAGGCGTAGCGAATCGCGATGGAAATCCGCACCGGCTATGCCCAATCAGGGGTCGGATCGGGGGCCACGTCCGAGCGGCAGCCCGCCGGTGATCTGAAGCTGTACTACGAGGACATGGGCGACATCAACGCCCCGCCCGTCCTGCTGATCATGGGCCTCGGCGCCCAGCTGTTCCTGTGGCGCACCGGGTTTTGCCATAAGCTGGTCGACCAGGGCCTGCGTGTCATCCGCTACGACAACCGCGATGTCGGCCTGTCCACCAAGATGGAGCAGCCCAGCGCCAGGCAACCCCTGATGCCGCAGTTGATCCGCTCCTGGCTGGGCCGGCGCAGCCAAACGCCATACACGCTGGAAGACATGGCCGACGATGCGGCGGCGCTACTGGACCACCTCGATATCGAACGGGCCCACATTGTCGGGGCCTCGATGGGCGGCATGATCGCCCAGATCTTCGCCGCACGCTTTGCCGAGCGGACCAACTCGCTGGCGGTCATCTTCTCCAGCAACAATCGCCCGTTTCTGCCGCCGCCGGCACCCCGGGCCTTGCTCGCGGTGCTCAACGGCCCGCCCCCGGGCTCGCCGCGCGAAGTGATCATCGACAACGTCGTGCGGGTCACCAGGATCACCGGCAGTCCGGGTTACCAACCGACCGAGGAGTGGATTCGCGCTGACGCCGCGGAGAACTACGACCGCAGCTACTACCCGTGGGGCATCCCCCGACAGTTCAGCGCGGTCCTGGGCAGTGGCAGCCTGTTGGGCTACAACCGCCGGACCGTGGCACCCACCGTGGTGATCCACGGACGCGCCGACAAGCTGGTGCGCCCCTTCGGCGGGCGGGCCGTCGCCAAAGCCATCAACGGCGCCCGGATGGTGGAATTCGACGGGATGGGCCATGACCTGCCACGGCAACTCTGGGACCAGGTGATCGGCGTCCTCACGAGCAACTTCGAGCAGGCCGAATAGCCCGTAATAGGGCGCCCGGTATCTGATACGGCTTTCTCACGACCAGTTTCGGTGATTGCCGCCGAGCGGTACCGTTGGCGCAGGAGGTTGCGCCAAATGGCCGAACTGAAACCGTATTTTGAAGACTCCCAAGCAACATACGACATTTCAGACGAATTCTTCGGCCTGTTCTTGGACCCCACCTGGGTATATACCTGCGCCTACTTCGAGCGCGACGACATGACCCTCGAAGAAGCTCAATTGGCGAAACTCGATTTGGCGTTGGACAAGCTGCACCTCGAGCCCGGGATGACCCTGCTCGACGTCGGCTGCGGCTGGGGCGGTGCGCTGGTCCGGGCGGTCGAGAAATATGACGTCAACGTCATCGGTCTGACCCTCAGCCGCAATCACTGCCAGCGCAGCCAGGACCGGCTGGCCGCGCTCGGCACCAAGCGGCGGGCCGAGGCGCGGCTGCAGGGCTGGGAAGAGTTCGACGAGCAGGTGGACCGGATCGTCTCATTCGAGGCGTTCGATGCCTTCCGCAAAGAACGCTATGGCGCATTTTTCCAGCGCTCCTACGACATCCTCCCTGCTGGCGGCAGCCTGTTGTTGCACAGCCTGTTCACCTACGACCGCAGGTGGCTACACGAACAGGGCATAGCCCTGACCATGAGCGATCTGCGGTTCCTCAAGTTCCTGCGGGAGTCGATTTTCCCGGGCGGCGAGGTGCCGTCCGAATCCGACATCGTCGACAATGCCCAGGCCGCCGGTTTCGCCGACGAACAGATCCAACTCATGCAGCAGCACTACGCGCACACCCTGGACATCTGGGCCGCCAATCTGGCGGCCGCCCGGGATCGGGCCATCACCGTGCAGTCCGAACAGGTCTATGACAACTTCATGCACTACCTCACCGGATGCGCCGAGCGATTCCGCCGAGGCCTTGTCAACGTGGGCCAGTTCACCCTCACGAAATAGCGGCGAAGGAGGCGCTCAGCACACTGGTTCGCGGTTTCGTGTGTCACCCCCGAATCGGATAACATCCCCCCAGAACGCTAGGGGGACGTTCCGGTGCCAATGCGCGCACCGCAGGGTCGGTTTCGGCCCGGAAAGGCATCAGGGTCATGGCCAAAGAGCTAAAGCCGCATTTCGACGACGTACAGGCGCATTACGACCTATCCGACGATTTCTTCCGGCTTTTTCTGGACCCCACCCAGACCTACAGCTGCGCCTACTTCGAGCGCGATGACATGACGCTGGAAGAGGCGCAGATCGCCAAGATCGACCTGGCGCTGGGCAAGCTGGGCTTGGAGCCCGGCATGACACTGCTCGACGTCGGCTGCGGCTGGGGCGCCACCATGCGCCGCGCGATCGAGAAATACGACGTCAACGTCGTCGGCCTCACCCTGTCCAAGAACCAGGCCGCCCACGTGCAGAAATCGTTCGACCAGCTGGACACCGCACGCACCCGGCGGGTGCTGCTGGAGGGCTGGGAACAGTTCGATGAGCCCGTCGACCGCATCGTCTCGATCGGCGCGTTCGAGCACTTCGGTCACGACCGTTACGACGACTTCTTCACCCTGGCCCACAACATCTTGCCCAGCGACGGGGTGATGCTGCTGCACACGATCACGGGGCTGACCTTCCAGCAAGCCACCGACCGCGGCATGCCGTTGACGTTCGAGATAGCCCGGTTCATCAAGTTCATCGTGACCGAGATCTTCCCGGGCGGGCGGTTGCCGCCGATCGAGAAGGTGGCCGACCATTCGTCGAAGGCGGGCTTCACGCTGACGCGCCGCCAGTCGCTGCAGCCGCACTACGCCAGGACCCTGGACCTGTGGGCCCAAGCCCTGCAAGCCCGCCGGGACGAGGCCATCGAGGTTCAGTCCGAAGAAGTCTATGAGCGCTACATGAAATACCTGGCCGGCTGCGCCGACGGCTTCCGCGTCGGTTACATCGACGTCAACCAGTTCACCCTGGAGAAGTCGTGATATCGCGGCGGTCCGATTCGGATCGACGCGGACCAGCGGGAACGCCGTCAAATGCATAGGAAACGCTTCGCCGCGTGTAGGGTGCCGATGAATGGTCACCTCGTGAGGGTGTCGGTCCCGATCGGGAGGGCAAATGTCCGGTAAAGCAGTAGCCGCTTCGCGCAAGCGGTCCAATCTCGACGATGTTCAGGCTCATTACGACCTGTCCAACGAGTTTTTTGCGCTGTTCGTGGACCCGACCAGGACCTACAGCTGCGCCTACTTCCCGCGCGAGGACATGACCTTGCAGGAAGCGCAGATCGCCAAGATCGATCTGACGCTGGACAAGCTGGGACTGACACCCGGGATGACGTTGCTCGACATCGGTTGCGGCTGGGGTTCGGTGCTCAAGCGGGCCGTCGAGAAGTACGACGTCAACGTCGTCGGGCTGACCCTGTCCAAGAACCAGCACGCGTACTGCCAGCAGGTACTCGACGAGGTCGACACCAATCGCTCCCACCGGGTCCTGCTGCGCGACTGGGCGGAATTCGATGAGCCGGTTGACCGTATCGCCACCATCGAAGCGTTGGAGCACTTCGGCTTTCACCGTTACGACGACTTCTTCAAGTTCACCTACGAGGCCCTGCCCGCCGACGGCGTGATGCTGCTGCACGCGATCACCGGGTTGCACCCCAAGCAGGTCATGGAGCGCGGCATCCCGTTGACCATGGAGATGGCCAAGTTCATCCGGTTCATCGTGACCGACATCTTCCCGGGTGGGCGGTTGCCGATGATCGAGACCGTCGAAGAGCACGCGGACAAGGTGGGGTTCAAGGTGGCCCGGCGGCAGTCGCTGCAACTCGACTTCGCCAAGACACTGGACTTCTGGGCCGAGGCCTTGGAGGAGCGCAGGGACGAAGCGATCAAGATCCAGTCAGAAGAGGTCTACGAGAGGTACATGAAGTACCTGACCGGCTGCGCCCGCGCATTCCGGATCGGCTACATCGACTGCAATCAGTTCACTCTGGCCAAGTAGACTTTCCTGCCACAGTAAGGGGTACGGGCGCGGGCTAACCTTCCGCGCCGCCAGTTAATGCGAGAATCCCGTACGGGCGCATAGTCAGAGCGAGGCTTCGCGGGTGCGTCGCAGCTGCGAACATCAGGAGAACAGGACGACAATGGCTGAAATTCCGCCGACACCAACGAAGATGCGGACGCGCTCGGAAGACATCCAGGCGCACTACGACGTCTCCGACGATTTCTTCGCCCTGTTCCAGGACCCCACCCGGATCTACAGCTGCGCGTACTTCGAGCCGCCGGAGCTCACCCTCGAAGAAGCCCAGTACGCCAAGATCGACCTCAACCTTGACAAGCTGGACCTCAAGCCGGGCATGACCCTGCTGGACATCGGCTGCGGCTGGGGCACCACCATGAAGCGCGCGGTCGAGCGGTTCGATGTCAACGTGATCGGCCTGACGTTGTCCAAGAATCAGCACGCCCGCTGCGAGAGTGTGCTGGGCGAGATCGACACCAACCGCTCACGGCAGGTGCGGCTGCACGGCTGGGAAGACTTCAACGAGCCAGTCGACCGGATCGTCTCGATCGAGGCCTTCGAGCACTTCGGGCACGAGAACTACGACGACTTCTTCAAACGATGCTTCGACATCATGCCCGAGGACGGCCGGATGACCGTCCAGAGCAGCGTCAGCTACCACCCCTTCGAAATGGCCGCCCGCGGCAAGAAGCTGACCTTCGAGACGGCGCGCTTCATCAAGTTCATCGTGACCGAGATCTTCCCGGGCGGGCGGTTGCCGTCGACGGGGATGATGGTCGAACACGGCGAGAAGGCCGGTTTCGTCGTCCCCGAGCCGCTTTCGCTGCGCCCCCACTACATCAAGACGCTGCGGATCTGGGGCGACAACCTCGAGGCCAACAAGGAAAAGGCCATCGAGGTCACCTCCGAAGAGGTTTACAACCGCTACATCAAGTATCTGCGCGGCTGCGAACACTACTTCACCGACGAGATGCTGGACTGCAGCCTGGTGACCTACCTCAAACCAGGTGCGGTTAGCGCCTGATTTCCGCGTATCCGGGCGCGGGTGTCGGATTGCCGCCACCTTGTTCGTCAAAAGGGTAGAGAGTGAGACAACGGGTTTCGCTCGCTATCCGGAGGTGACCGCAAATGCACTACTTCGCCTTGTTGATCAGCAAGGAGCGCGACCGCACACCCAGCGAGGGGGGCAGCCGAGATGGCGGCCTACGAAGCGTTCCATGCCCTCGCCGCCTCGGCGATCCGCGGCGGCGACGCGCTACTATCCGCCGCTGACGCCGCGCAGATCACCGGGGGCCCGAATGCGCCGGTCATTACCGACGGCCCGTTCGCCGAAGGCGCCGAGGTCGCGGGCGGATACTACGTATTCGAAACCGAGAACCTCGATGAGGTACTCGAACTGGCCCGTGCTATTCCGGCCGCCAAGTACGGTGCGGTTGAGGTGTGGCCGATGGCCGGGCCGGGTCTGCCCACACAGCCACTGCAGGGCAGCAATTGGATTGCGCTGTTGCTCGAGCCGCCCGAGCGAGCGGTCGCGCCCGGCACCCCGGAGTGGGAGGCAATGGCCGCACAGCACCAGCAGTTCGGCGCGGCGGCCAGCGAGCACATCAAGGCCGGCGCCGGCCTGCATCCGTCGTCCACGGCCACCACGGTGCGGGTGCGCGATGGCCAGGTTCTCATCACCGACGGCCCGTATGTCGAAGGCGCCGAGGTCGCCAATGGCTACTACGTGCTCAGCGCCGCAGACCGGGACGAGGCCGTCAAGTTGGCATCGATGATCCCCGCCTCGACCGTGCTGGTGCGAGGACTGGCCGGCGTTTCGGGCCTCTAGCCTCAGACGTCACCAATGGCCAACCTGGACGGCGTCTTCCGCCGGGAGTGGGGATCTGCCGTCGCCGCGCTGGCGCGGTGGTCCGGCGACCTCACCATCGCCGAGGACGCCGTCCAGGAAGCCTGTGCCGAGGCGCTGCGCGCCTGGCCCCGGGACGGCCTACCCGACAGTCCCGGCGGCTGGCTGGTCACGGTGGCGCGCAACCGCGCGCGAGACCGGCTCAGACGCGAATCCGCTCGTCCCGCGAAAGAATTGGCCTACGTCGTGAACGACATCGGTGCTATCCGGGCGCGAACCGAACACAGCGACCCACATCCGGTTCGCGACGATGAGCTGCGCATGATGTTCGCCTGCGCGCACCCGGCACTGGACCGCCAATCGCAACTGGCACTGACGCTGCGGTTGGTGTCCGGGTTGACCGTCACCGAGATCGCCCGGGCACTATTGCAGACCGATGCGGCCATCGGTCAGCGCATCACCCGCGCCAAGAACAAGATCCGCCATGCCAACATCCCGCTGCGGGTGCCGCCCGCGGAACTGTTGCCCGAACGCACGCCTCACGTACTGGGCTGCATCTACTCGGTGTTCACCGAGGGGTATTGGGCGACGGGAGGCCCGTCGGCGATTCGCGACGAGCTCTGCGATGAGGGGGTCCGGCTGGCGCAAGAGCTGTGCGCGCTGATGCCGCAGGAGCCGGAGACGCATGCCCTGGCGGCGCTGGTGTTGCTGCATGATTCACGACGGGCGACGCGGGTGGACGAGGCCGGGGCCCTGGTGCCCCTCGACGAGCAAGACCGGTCCCGATGGGATCACGGCCGCATCGCCCGTGGGCTGGACCGGCTGCGGCGGGCCAGCGGATCCAGGGGCCCCTATCTACCGCAAGCGGTGATCGCCGCATTGCATGCGAGCGCGCCGTCCTGGGAGCACACCGACTGGACCACCATCTGCGCGGCATATGACCGGCTGTTGCAGCTGACGGACTCGCCGGTGGTGGTAGCCAACCGCGCGCTGGCGGTGGGTTTCCGCGATGGTCCCGACGCCGGCCTGGCCGCGCTGGAAGAAGTGGCCCACGACCCGCGGCTGAGCCACTCGAACCTGGTTGCGTCGGCGCGGGCCGACCTGTTGCGACGAGCCGGACGAGGCGCCGACGCGCTCCGGTGGTATCGAGTTGCGCTGGACTCCAACGGCTCCGAACCGAGCCGCGGGTTCCTGCAACGGCGCATCGCCGAATGCCAGGGGTAGACCTACCCGCCGAGCAGACACATAATCGCATCGCCTCGGCGATTTGGGTGCGATTTTGTGTCTGCTCGCGAGGGGGTCGCGAGGGGTTAGGCCTCGGTGAAGTTCCGGGTGACCGACGGGTCGACCGGGATGCCCGGCCCCGTGGTCGTCGACACGGTGATCTTCTTGAGGTAGCGGCCCTTGGACGCCGACGGCTTGAGCCGCAGCACCTCATCGATAGCGGCGCCATAGTTCTCCGCCAGCTTGTTCTCTTCGAAGGACGCCTTGCCGATGACGAAGTGCAGGTTGGCCTGCTTGTCCACCCGGAAGTTGATCTTGCCGCCCTTGATGTCGGCGACGGCCTTGGCGACGTCGGGAGTGACGGTGCCGGTCTTGGGGTTGGGCATCAGACCGCGCGGGCCCAGCACGCGGGCAATGCGCCCAACTTTCGCCATCTGGTCAGGCGTCGCGATCGCGGCGTCGAAGTCCAGGAAGCCGCCCTGGATCTTCTCGATCAGGTCGTCGCTGCCGACGATGTCGGCTCCGGCGGCGACGGCAGCGTCAGCCTTCTCACCCACTGCGAACACCGCGACACGGGCCGTCTTACCGGTGCCGTGCGGCAGGTTGACGGTGCCACGCACCATCTGGTCGGCCTTACGCGGGTCGACACCAAGCCGGATGGCCACCTCGACGGTCGCATCCTGCTTGGTCGATGAGGTCTCCTTGGCCAGCTTGGCGGCCTGCAAGGGGGTGTAGAGGTTGCTGCGGTCCACCTTCTCGGCCGCGGCGCGGTATGCCTTGCTGTTCTTGCTCATGTGTTATCCAATCCGATGTTGGGTCGTGGTTATCAAGCAGGCCGAAGCTGGCCCTCCCACGAGTCTTGATTTGTCGGTGCTGCAAACCTATTCGACGGTGATGCCCATCGACCGGGCGGTGCCGGCGATGATCTTGGCAGCGGCGTCGATGTCGTTGGCGTTGAGGTCCGTCTTCTTGGTCTCGGCGATTTCGCGAACCTGATCCCAGGTGACCTTGGCGACCTTGGTCTTGTGCGGCTCCGCGGAGCCCTTGGCCACGCCCACGGCCTTGAGCAGCAGCTTGGCGGCCGGCGGCGTCTTCAGCGCGAACGTGAAGCTACGGTCCTCATAGACCGTGATCTCCACCGGAATAACGGTGCCACGCTGGCTTTCCGTCGCGGCGTTGTACGCCTTGCAGAACTCCATGATGTTGACGCCGTGCTGGCCCAACGCGGGGCCGACTGGCGGTGCCGGGTTGGCCTGCCCAGCTACGATCTGCAGCTTGATCAGACCGGCGACTTTCTTCTTCGGGGCCATGACGTCTCGATTGTTCCTTCCCTGATTAAAGACCTGGTTTGCCCAGTTAGATCTTGGAGACCTGGTTAAAGGTCAATTCCACCGGTGTTTCCCGGCCGAAGATGGAGACCAGCACCTTGAGCTTCTGCTGCTCCGCGTTGACCTCGTTGATTGTCGCCGGCAGGGTGGCAAACGGTCCGTCCATGACGGTGACCGATTCGCCGACTTCGTAGTCGACCTCGAGCACCGGGCGTTCCAAGCCGCCCGCTTCGGCGACGGCGGCGGTGCTGGCGGCCTTGGCGGTATTCTTCGCGGCACCCCGCGGCAAGAGGAACTTCACCACGTCGTCAAGGGTGAGCGCCGACGGACGCGAGGTCGCACCGACGAACCCGGTGACTCCGGGCGTGTTGCGTACCGCGGCCCAGGAATCATCGGTCAGGTCCATCCGCACCAGGATGTAGCCGGGCAGCACCTTGCGGTTGACCTGCTTGCGCTGGCCGTTCTTGATCTCGGTCACCTCTTCGGTGGGCACTTCCACCTGGAAGATGTAGTCGCCGACGTCAAGGTTCTGCACACGGGTTTCGAGGTTGGCTTTGACCTTGTTCTCGTAGCCCGCGTAGGAGTGCACGACGTACCACTCGCCGGGCTTACTGCGCAGCTCCGCTTTGAGCGCAACGGCCGGGTCGACCTCTTCAGCCGGGACCTCTACGTCCGCAGGGATACCGGGCTCTTGCAGGTCGACCGCCTCACCCGCGGACGTGTCACCGTCGAAGGTAGTCACGGTCTTCAGTCCTCTCTATCACTTCGAAGTCTCAGCCGAACACCAACAGCATGAGCTTGCTCAAGCCCAAATCGGCGCTGCCGACCAGCGCCACCATGAAGGCCAGAAACACCAGCACCACTGACGTGTAGGTGAGCATCTGCTTGCGGTTGGGCCAGATCACCTTCCGCATCTCGGCTACAACCTGCTTCAGGTAGTTGTAGACGAATACGAACGGGCTGGCGGCCCGCGCCGCCGGCTTGCTGGCCGTCTTCGGCTTCTTGTCCTTGGCAGCCTTCGACGTTTCCTTTTTGGCGTCCTTTTTGGCGCCTTCCTCGGACGCCTGGGGCTCGGTCGATGACTGCTCGTCGTCGGCGTCTTCGGCTGCCGTCGCGCGCTGCCTGGACCGCTTGCCGGTCGGGCGTTGGGGACGCGCCGCCGATTTGGTTACCAGGGCAGTCCGGCCACCGCTGGCGCGGTCGTCCTCAGTTGCGCCGCCGTCACTCGTGGCGTCGTTGGCAGCGTCGCCCTCGTCGCTCACCGCGTGCTCCTTTGTTCGCTAACTGTCCCGCTGGCCGTCCCGCCGGCATCGGGGGACCCTCCCAGTGTCCAGCATGGCACGTTACCTATGGTCCGCCTCCTCCTCAGGCCATCGGGACCTGCATCGTCGTCGGACGTCTTGCCTTCAGCAGGGGCGACAGGACTTGAACCTGCAACCTGCGGTTTTGGAGACCGCTGCTCTGCCAGTTGAGCTACGCCCCTTCGCGGTTGGCGAGCCAACCAGCTTGTGCTCGGGGCTTACATGACACGCGCGCCCTCCGGTCGGTGATCGCGAACCGACGGACAGCGCGCTGATGTTGGGAAAACCCCGAGGTCCGAGTGTACATCGGCACAGGAGTCAGATACTAATTACGCGGTTCTGATGACCTGCCCGGTCTCTTTGTCCCATTTGAGCTTGGCGGAGCCGTCACCCTGCTGGCCCATCAAGGTGGTGTAGGCCTCCAGCACAACCTCCCCGTCGTCGTTGTGACAGACGTTCTTGGTGACAACGATGTCGGCACCGAAACGCTCATCCACCGAGTGCACTTCCATCCGGGCCCATAGCTTGTCCCCGGCCAACACCGGCTTGTAGAACACGAAGCGCTGGTCGACCTGGACGATCTGCATGGTCTCCATGCCGACGTCAACGTTGCGGAAGAAATCGGACTGAACCAGCTTGG
This sequence comes from Mycobacterium ulcerans subsp. shinshuense, assembly GCF_002355775.1. Classification (NCBI taxonomy): domain Bacteria; kingdom Bacillati; phylum Actinomycetota; class Actinomycetes; order Mycobacteriales; family Mycobacteriaceae; genus Mycobacterium; species Mycobacterium ulcerans. The sequence goes on from NZ_AP017624.1 coordinate 4,744,303, forward strand.
CCAGGATCGACACAAAGGTCATCGGCGCGACGATGCCGCCATAGCCCAGTTTGGCGGCCGCGTCCTCTTCGTAGCAGGCGGCATCGTCGCACTGGACCGACCGCGCAAACCCGCGAACCTGCTCGCGACCGACCACAAAGCAGTCTGGATATTTCCAGCTCATCCCGCGGATATCGGTCTTGAGAGCCATAGCTGCCCTCCTAAGCTAGCTTGGCCGAAGCGATCGCCCGACCGAAGATTTTCTTGCCACCGGTGGTGGCCGTCAGCGCGATAGTCACCGACTTGCTGTCCGGATCCACCGACTTGACCCGGCCGTTGAAAACGAGTTCAGCGCCCTTGCCGTCGTTAGGCACCGGCACCACCGCCGTGAAACGCACGTTGTATTCGGTCACCGCGCCCGGGTCACCGACCCAGGACGTGACATAACCGCCGCCGATACCCATCGTCAGCATGCCGTGGGCGATCGCGGTGTCCAACCCGACCAACTTGGCGATCTCGTCGTCCCAGTGAATCGGGTTCAGGTCGCCCGAAACACCGGCGTAGTTCACCAGATCCTGGCGGGTCAGCGGGTAGGTCCGTTCGGGGAGCTGGTCTCCGACGTTGACCGAACTGAACTCACGCAGTGCCATCAGAAAATCCTTCTTCCCCGTCCTCGCCTACCCGACCCGCCAGGGTCGTCAAGGTCTCTTGGACGATCTCGCCTGCTTCGTTGGTGACAATGTTCCTGGTCACGATGATCTGCGTGTCGTGCGCCTCACGTACCGAATCCACATGGACATCGCAATGGAGGATGTCGCCCGCGACGATCGGCTTGGAGAATTTCAGGACCTGGTCCACCTGGACGATCTGCTGATCGCTGACCCCGATATTCGCGTGCTTGAAAAAGGCAGACTGGGCCTTGTACCCAAACACGCTGATGAACGTCAACGGAGCCAACAAACCCTTGTGTCCGAGGTCCGCGGCCGCCCCTTCCTCAAAGAACGACGCGTCGTCGTTCAGGACAGCCACGGCATACTCGCGGATTTTTTCCCGCTCCACCACATAATGATCGGGATACCGGAAATGCATCCCGACGATGTCTTCGGTCAAGACCACGGTTCTAAAACCTACCTAATCACCGCAAACGACTCGTCGAGCACGGCCGGTTAACGCGTTTCGCGGTGAGCCTGGTGCGAACCGCAGTTGCGGCAGAACTTCTTCAGTTCCAGCCGGTCCGGGTCGTTACGACGGTTCTTCTTGGTGATGTAGTTGCGGTGCTTGCACACCTCGCATGCCAAGGTGATCTTCGGCCGGACATCGGTACTTGAAGCCATGGCGCTTTCTCTCTCAAATCTCTGTCAAAAATCTCGTTGTTGTGTTGTAGCGATGGCCGGACTCGAACCGGCGACCTAACGATTATGAGTCGTTCGCTCTAACCGACTGAGCTACATCGCCTCTGACCCAACCCGACTTGGGTCGGGGCCGCCCGCCTGCTCGGCGTCCGCCGAGCCCCCTAACGGAATCGAACCGTTGACCTTTTCCTTACCATGGAAACGCTCTACCGACTGAGCTAAGGGGGCCGTGCACCCGCGGCGACCGGTCGTGCCACGGGCAAAAAAGAGGGTACAACCTGCCCCGTGGCCTAACCAAACCACGAGCAAGATCGCGTGCGTCGCCCACCGATCTTCCCATCACCGCCGGAGGGTCGCGCACCACTGGGATCAGCCGCTACGACCGCCTTTGTGCGGATCCCAGACGCTGAGATCGCTGAACTCGTCGTACTCGTCGTCGCCACCACCGTTCTCGCCGGCCTCGGCGAGAAGGGTTCGTAGTGCGAGGTGGACGACCTCTCGCGGACCCGCCAGACGGTAGCGACGGATCGCTTCTTGGACCAGATCGTCGTCAATCTCGATCTCGACCTTCTTCAGCATGGGCCAACAATACCCACAGGGATGCCATGAGGAGCGACCAGGAGAACCCAGAGATCCCGCAGAAGTCACGGCGTCCGCCCCACCGGAATTGGACCTGTAACCGCGCGGATCTAGGCTGAAGGCGTGTCAGATTCGGATCGGTTGTACTTCCGGCAGCTGCTTTCCGGCCGCGACTTCGCCGTCAACGACATGATCGCCGCGCAAATGCGCAACTTCGCCTACCTGATCGGCGACCGCGAGACCGGGGACTGCGTCGTGGTCGACCCCGCCTACGCCGCCGGAGATCTCGTCAACGCGCTGGAAGCCGATGACATGCATTTATCCGGGGTTTTGGTGACCCACCATCATCCCGACCACGTCGGCGGCTCGATGATGGGTTTCGAGCTCAAGGGACTGGCCGAGCTGCTGGAGCGGGTTAGCGTGCCGGTGCACGTGAACACCCGTGAAGCGGTGTGGGTTTCGCGCGTCACCGGCATCCCGATGAGCGACCTGACCACCCACGAGCACCGCGACAAGGTCAGCGTCGGCGATATCGAAATTGAGCTCCTGCACACGCCGGGCCACACCCCGGGCAGTCAGTGTTTCTTGCTCGATGGACGGTTGGTGGCCGGCGACACGCTATTCCTGGAAGGCTGTGGACGGACCGATTTTCCGGGCGGCGACTCCGATGAGATATTCCGCAGCCTGCAACAGCTTGCCGCGCTTCCGGGCGATCCGACGGTGTTCCCCGGGCATTGGTATTCGGCGGAACCGAGCGCGTCGCTGTCGGAGGTCAAGCGTTCCAATTTCGTCTACCGCGCCGCCGATCTGGCCCAGTGGCGCATGCTGATGGGTGGCTGACGGGCCCGCTCGCGTCCGGTTGCCGGGTACCCGCGAGGCGGCCATCGCTCACGTCGCCGCCGATTACACCCACGACAATGCGTGGGACGGCCGTCTACGATCAGGTCAGTTGGAGTTCGCCGCGTAATCGCTGTGGTGGTACAAGCGAAAGGTGCAGTCCATGGGGTAGGGGCAAAGCAATAGCTGGCAAGTGATGGCTGGGAAAGCCGGGACGGCCGGGTTAGGCAACGTCGAGTCCAGCACCTGGTAGGCCATTGCCGCCTGGGCAGCGCTGGCGGTTGTCGCCGTGGCGCTGATCGTGATGTATCGCCAGATCCAGCGCAACCAGCAGCTGACCTCCGAGCAGGCCAGACCCTACGTATCGATGCTGATGGAGCCGCACATCACAGACTGGCATGTGATCGAGCTGGTGGTCAGGAACTTCGGCCGCACCGCCGCCTACAACGTTCAGTTCTCCTTTCCCCGTCCTCCCACAGTGGCCGAATACGAGAATGCGTCCGACGGCTACGCCGATGTCGTGGAACTGCAGTTGCCCCGCGAGTTGCCGACGCTGGCACCCGGTCAGGAATGGCGGATGGTGTGGGACTCCGCGCTGGACCGCGCCGAAATCGGTCAGGGGGTTGAATCCCGCTTCGAGGGGACCGTGACCTACTACGACCGTCCCGACCAGCCGCGCGGGTGGCGATTCTGGCATCGGCCGCGGCGCCAACTGCAAACGCAGGTGGTGCTCGACTGGGAGGCGCTGCCGCCCGTCCAGCGGATCGAGCTGATGACCACCCACGATCTGGCAAAGCGGGAGAAGCAGAAGCTGAAGCTGCTGCGCAGCGTGCTGACCTATTTCCACTACGCCAGCAAGGAGACGCGCCCCGACGTCTTCCGCAGCGAGATCGAGCGGATCAATCGCGCCGTGGCGGAAACCCAGGACCGGTGACGCACCCGGCAGGTCGACCAGCCCACCGACGTCAGCCTGCGCTGGGGCGATGTCGAAAACGAGCTGGGCAAACACCGCAACCAACAGGTCTGACGGTCCACAACATCCGGTCGCGCGGCACGCCGCCATGGTGATCTGATTCAATCGACGGGCTGCCGTATCGAAGGAGTAACCATGAGCGGGCCGGTCACCTACACCCACGACGACGCCATCGGCGTCATCCGAATGGATGACGGCAAAGTCAACGTGCTGGGCCCGACCATGCAGCAGGCACTCAACGAAGCGATTGACGCCGCCGACCGCGACAACGTCGGTGCGCTGGTGATCGCGGGCAACCATCGAGTGTTCAGCGGCGGCTTCGACCTCAAGGTGCTGACTTCGGGCGAGGCAAAGCCCGCGATCGACATGCTCCGCGGCGGATTCGAGCTGTCCTACCGGCTGTTGTCCTACCCCAAGCCGGTGGTGATCGCCTGCACCGGCCACGCGATCGCGATGGGCGCATTCCTGTTGTGCTCCGGCGACCACCGGGTGGCCGCCCACGCCTACAACATCCAGGCCAACGAGGTCGCGATCGGTATGACGATCCCCTACGCGGCGATGGAAGTGTTGAAGCTGCGGCTGACCTCGTCGGCATACCAGCAAGCCGCCGGACTAGCCAAGATCTTCTTCGGCGAAACCGCGCTGGCGGCCGGATTCATCGATGAGATCTCGCTTCCCGAGGTGGTGCTCAGCCGCGCCGAAGAGGCCGCGCGCGAATTCGCCGGACTCAATCAGCAGGCCCACAACGCCACCAAGTTGCGGGCCCGCGCTGAGGCACTCAAGGCCATCCGCGCCGGCATCGACGGGATCGAAGCAGAGTTCGGACTGTAGAAGTCCCCGTCGCCGGCCACCGCGCCGGCTAGCCGAACCGCCGGAACCGGTGCAGGTAGTCGGCCCAGTCCCAGGTCGACAGAAACGCCTCCGCCGCCGCATAGCCCCGCTGGTATAGCTCTTCCAGGCGGGCTCTGCCGATACTGAAATCGAGCACGCCGACGTCGGTCGATGCCACCGCGATCGTGCGGGCGCTGACCCACGGCTGGCTGAGATGGGCTTGATCGTGACCGACCAGCATGGTGGTGAACAGGCTTTCCAGCAGTGCCGACTGCTGCAGGAAACGCAGCGGCCGCAACGCGGGAAACGCCTGTTCGATGCCCTCCGCCAGTTTGGGTATCACCGTGATCCCGAAGGTGGGCCAGCGCGGCGGCTTGGTGTCGGTGCGGTCCAGTGAGTCGACCGGAAAGTTCGACAGCACACCGCCGTCGACGAGGGTGGAGCGCAGCCCGTCGCTGCTGGTCAGCGTGACCGGTGGATAGATGAACGGAATCGCCATCGATGCGCGAACTGCCGATGCCACCGATTGTTCGGCCGGGTCCACCCCGTAGACCCGGCGATAGTCCCACGGCAGCCGCACCAGCTGCGCCCTGGTCACATCCGCGACCGTGATCGCCACCCGGTAGCGCTCTTCGGCCGGCAGCTCGTCGTCATCGAGGGCTAGATCACCAAATGTCGTCACGCCGAGGTTCTCGAGTTCGCTACGGATCCAGTCATATGCGGCGTCGCCGCGGTACATTGCCGAATCTCGCACCAACCCCCACGCGGAACCGAGGATCGGAACCGGTGCCGCGTCACGCCATGTGCTCAGCGGCACCGACAATGCGAGTTCGCGGATCTGGTCGCTGGAGAGCTGGTTACCCTGCGTCCCGGCGGCCGCGATCACCGCCACCACCGATCCGGCCGAAACGCCCGACACCCGATAGGGCTGATAGCCGTCGTCCATGAGCCGGGCGATCGCTCCGACCAAGCCCATGAACTTGACGCCGCCCCCGGACAAGACCAGGTCCACGGGCTTGGAACCGTGCTTCATCGACTGACCGCCCGCAATACCGTTACCCGCGGTTGTCTTCTGCCGAAACCCACTGGTAGGGAAGGAACTTTCCGTCCAGGGTCAGCACCACCCGGTCCCCCGTCGGATGGGATTTCTTGTGCATGTCAACGCTGAAGTTGATCGCGCTCATGATGCCGTCGCCGAACTGCTCGTGGATCAGCTCCTTGATGGCTCCGCCGTAGACCTGAAGCGCCTCGTACAAGCGGTAGATGGTGGGGTCGGTCGGAACCGCGTCGGGCAGCCCGCCACGCATCGGCGGCGCCGCGAGCACCGCAACCACGGACTCGTCCAGGCCCAGCATCTCGACCAGAACCTTGCCCAGCTCGACGGGAATGGGGTGCTGGCCGAGCAACGCCGAGGTGGTCCACAGCACCGGCCGGTCGATGGCATCGGCAAGTTGTTGCCACGTCAACCCGCGCACCAACCGGGCGACGACGATCTCTTCGGTGATCTGGTTTCTGTTCATGGCCCCCAGCATGCCGGTCGGCGACGACGCCGCCTGCCTCAGGTGCTACCGGCAGGACCGGCCGCCGCCGGCCCGCCCGGGTGGATCACCAGCGTCCGTAGTGCACGACCTCGGCGAAGGCCCGCCGATTCGGCTTACGGATAGGAACGAGCGGGCGGTCAGCGGGATATCCGACGCCAAGCAGGTAGGCGACCAGGTGGTCGTCGGGGACACCGAGGATCGCGCGCGCCTTGTCCTGGTCGCCCACCGAGGAATGACCGGTGCCGATCCCCAAGTCGGTGGCCGCGATCATCATCGCCATCGTCGCCTGACCGACGTCGTACTGGTCTATCACCTTCCTGCGCTCATCCGGCGGGACCGGAATCACCAGGGCGATCGCGGCCGCGGCCGCGGCAATATGGCCGGCGCCCATCCAGACCGTCGAGAGTTCCTGCAGCGCAGACCGTTCGGTGACGAGGACAAAGTGCCACGGTTGGCGGTTCTTGGCCGATGGGGCCCGCCACCCGGCCTCGGCGATCCGGTTCAGGTCGTCCTCTGACACCGGCTCCGGCAGGTACTGACGCACATTGCGCCGCGCGCAGATCGCATCCCAAGCTTGCATGCAACCCATGCTGCCATCGCCGTGGTCGGGCCGGTCTATCGTGGCGGCCGATGCCCCTTCACCTCCACCGCGCCGAGCGTACCGATCTACTTGCCGATGGCCTCGGCGCGCTCCTGGCTCAACCGCTGGCGGATCCGTTCGCCGAAGAGTTGGTATTGGTTCCGGCACGCGGCGTGGAACGCTGGCTCAGTCAGCGTCTCTCGCACCTGTTGGGACATGCACCCGGCGGCGGCGACGGGGTGTGTGCGGGTGTGTCCTTCCGTAATCCGCGATCGTTGATCGCCGAAATCACCGGCACCGCCGCCGACGATCCCTGGTCAGCGGAAGCGATGACCTGGCCCCTGCTGGAAGTCATCGACGGTTCACTGGAAGAACCCTGGTGCGCGACGCTGGCAAGACATCTGGGCCACTTCGACGTCGGGCCTGAGGCCGAGTTGCGTCGGGGACGCCGGTATTCGGTGGCGCGCCGCCTGGCCGGACTGTTCGCCTCCTACGCCCGGCAGCGTCCCCGGGTGCTGTCCGATTGGCTCGATGGCGGGCGGGGCGGCCTGGATCCCGATCTGAGCTGGCAGCCCGAACTGTGGTGCGCGCTGGTCGCGGTCGTGGGCGCCGATCCCCCACACCTCCGCCACGAAAAGACCCTCACCGCGCTGCGTGCCCGACCGGCCGGCCTGCCGCCGCGGCTGTCGCTATTCGGTCACACCCGGATGGCGGTCACCGACATCGAGCTGCTGGGCGCGCTGGCCACCCATCACGAACTGCACCTGTGGCTGCCCCACCCCAGTGCGGCCTTGTGGCGCTCGCTGGCCGACCTGCACGGTGTGGTGCCGCGGCGCGCCGACGCCAGCCATCGCCGCGTCGTCCATCCGCTGCTGGCGACCCTCGGGCGGGACCTGCGCGAGCTGCAACGCGGCCTCCCCGCCGATCCGGCGACCGACGAGGCACTCGGCGCCACTACCCGACCGGACACCCTGCTCGGCTGGCTGCAGTCCGACTTGGCCGCCAACCAGGTCCGGCCGGAAAACCGAACGTTGGTCGCCGGCGACCGGTCCATCCAGGTGCACAGCTGCCACGGGCCCGCCCGTCAGATCGACGTGCTGCGTGAGGTCCTGCTCGGCCTGCTCGCCGATGACCCGACGCTGGAACCTCGCGACATCCTGGTGATGTGCCCCGACATCGAAACGTATGCGCCGTTGATCGTCGCGGATTTCGGGCTCGGTGACGTGATGCACGGCGTGCACCCCGCGCATCGGCTTCGGGTACGGCTCGCCGACCGCTCACTGCTGCAAACCAATCCGCTGCTCGGCGTGGCGTCGCAGCTGCTGATGCTGGCCGGTAGCAGGGTCACCGCCAGCGAGGTGCTCAACCTCGCCCAGGCCGCCCCGGTGCGGGCCCGGTTCGGCTTCGCCGACGACCACCTCGAGGACATCACCAGATGGGTCCGGCAGTCGAATATCCGGTGGGGTTTCGACCAGGAGCACCGCAAGCCCTACGGGGTCGACTTCGTGCACAACACTTGGCGTTTCGGCATCGACCGGGTGCTGGCCGGCGTCGCCATGTCGGAAGCGTCGCACGCCTGGATCGACGCGACGCTGCCGCTCGACGATGTCGGCAGCAACCGGGTGGAATTGGCCGGTCGATTCGCCGAATACATCGACCGGCTGCGACAGGTGGTCGATTCGCTCACCGGCACCCGACCGCTGCGGGAGTGGCTGGCCGCGTTGACCGACGGCATCGCCCTGCTGACCCGCGTCGACGAGGGCGAAGCCTGGCAGTCCGATCAGATGCAACGCGAGTTCGCCGAGGTATCGCGCACGGCCGGACGGTGGGTCGAGACGATGTTGCGGGTGCCCGACATCCGCGCGCTGCTGCAACGGCACCTCGCCGGACGGCCCACCCGCGCCAACTTCCGCACCGGTACCTTGACCGTCTGCACCATGGTTCCGATGCGCTCGGTCCCCCACCGGGTGGTCTGCCTGGTCGGCCTCGACGACGGCGTGTTTCCACGCCAAGGTGTCGTCGACGGCGACGACGTGCTGGCCCGCAGCCCGATGACCGGTGAGCGTGACATCCGTTCGGAGGATCGCCAATTGCTGCTCGACGCGATCGGTGCGGCCACCGAGAACCTGGTCATCACCTATACCGGCGCCAATGAGTATTCGGGTCAGCGCAAGCCACCGGCGGTACCGCTGGCCGAGCTACTCGACACCCTGGACATGACCACAACAGAGCAGGTCCGCGGCCGCGTCGTGGTCGAGCACCCGTTGCAGCCGTTCGACGTTCGCAACGTGACGCGCGGGGCGCTGATGCCCGGCGTGCCGTTCAGCTTCGATCCGACCGTGCTGCGGGCGGCGCGGGCGGCCGCCGGCGAACGCGCACAGCAGCCGAGGTTCATCGGCGCACCCTTGGCACCCCCACCCGCCGATGACGTGGCGCTCGCCGACCTGGTCGCCTTCTTCAAGGACCCGGTGAAGGGTTTCTTCCGGGCCCTCGATTACACGCTGCCGTGGGATGTCGACGGTGTCGAAGACGCCATGCCGGTCGACATCAACGCGCTCGAGGAGTGGACGGTCGGCGATCGGATGCTGGCCGACATCCTCAGCGGCATGGCACCGGATGAGGCCCGACAGGCGGAATGGCGGCGCGGCACGTTGCCGCCCGGCCAGCTCGGCTGGCGCAAAGTGACCGAAATCCGTGACCAAGCGGCCTTGCTGGCCGCCGCGGCGCTGCGGCACCGCCGAGACGACGCGGCGGCATATGACGTTGACATCGACCTGGGTTCGCGAAGGTTGACCGGCACGGTGGCGCAAGTGTTCGGCGATCGTCTGGTGTCGGTGACCTATTCCAAGCTCGACGGCAAACATCTACTCGAATCCTGGATACCGTTGTTGGCGTTGTTCGCTCACGCTGGGGCCCACGACTGGTCGGCCGTCTGCATCGGCCGGCAGAAACGGGGTACCGTGCCCCGTCAGGCGGGGCTGGGGCGCCCCCGCGAACAGCCGGTGGAGCTGCTTCGAGATTTGGTGGCGATCTATGACGCTGGACGCCGTGAGCCAATTCCGTTGCCGATCAAGACATCCTATGCCTGGGCGGCCGCCCGGCACTGCGGCGACGATCCGGTGCGGGAGGCGTCATTTCGGTGGAAGTCCAGCGACCGCTACCCGGCTGAGGACCAGGCACCGGCTCACGTTCGGACCTGGGGAAGGAACGCGAGACTGACCGATCTGATGCAACCGGTGCATGCCGAATCCGAGCGTGCGGCCTGCCCCAACGGTGAAGACAACCGGCTGGGGGCCTTCGCCGCGCGGCTCTGGCTGCCGATGCTGCGCGCCGAGCGGGACCCCGGCTGATGCGCCCCTTCGATCTGCTCGGCCCACTGCCCGCCGAGAATTCCACCACGGTGCTCGAAGCCAGCGCCGGAACGGGCAAGACATTCGCGTTGGCCGCGCTGGTGACCCGCTACGTCGCGGAGGGACGGGCCCGGCTCGACGAGATGCTGCTCATCACCTTCGGGCGGGCGGCCAGTCAGGAACTTCGTGAGCGGGTCCGATGCCAAATGGTCGATGCGGTGCGGGTTTTCCACGACTCCCGCAACGGCTCCGATGACGCGGACCCCGCCGGCGACAACCAACTGCTGGCTCACCTGCTCGACGGCACCGCCGCCGAGCGCGACGCGCGTCAGCAGCGCCTGCGCGACGCGCTGGCCGGATTCGATGCGGCAACCATTGCCACCACACACCAGTTCTGCCAGCTGGTGCTCGAGTCTTTGGGCGTCGCGGGTGACACCGACACGGGTGTGACGCTGGTCGAAGACCTCGACGAGCTGGTCACCGAGATTGTCGACGATCTCTACCTGGTGCACTTCGGCCGTGACCGCGATGACCCCCCGCTGACCTACCGCGACGCACTGCGGATCGCCAGGGCGGTGGTCGCCAACCCGTCCACCCAGCTGCGGCCGCTGGATGCGCCGCCCGGATCCCGGGCCGCGGCCTGTGTCGGTTTCGCCCATCACGTTCTCGAAGAGCTGGAAACCCGCAAGCGGCGTCGGGGCATCCTCGGCTACGACGACCTGCTGCTGCGGCTGGCCGATGCCCTCGCTAGCGAGGACTCTGCGGCCCGGGCGCGAATGCAGCAGCGCTGGCCGGTGGTCATGGTCGATGAGTTCCAGGACACCGACGCGGTGCAGTGGCAGGTGATCGACAGCGCGTTCAGTGGGCGCTGCACACTGATTCTCATCGGCGACCCCAAGCAGGCCATCTACGCATTCCGCGGTGGCGACATCGTCACCTACCTGCACGCGGCGCAAACCGCCGGGGACAAGCGGACACTGGCCACCAACTGGCGCAGCGACAGCGCGCTGGTCGATCGGTTGCAGGTGGTGTTGCGTGGCGCTGAACTCGGCGATCCCGCAATCGTGGTGCGCGATGTCAAGGCCCACCACCAGGGCCACCGGCTCGCGGGCGCGCCGCACAACGACGCCCTGCGGCTGCGGGTGGTGCGCCGGGCCACGTTGGGCCGCAGGGGAATCCAGAACCTGCCCATCGATATTCTGCGCGATCACATCGGCCGTGATCTCGCCTCCGACATCGGTGCGTTGCTGGCCTCCGGGGCAACATTTGCCGGCAGAGCACTGCAGGCCAATGACATCGCCGTGATTGTCGAGAAGCACAAGGACGCGCGGGCCTGCCATCGCGCGCTCACCGACGCCGGGATTCACGCGGTCTACACCGGCGACACCGATGTGTTCAGCTCCGAAGCCGCCGACGACTGGCTAGCGCTGCTGGAGGCGTTCGACCAGCCGCATCGCCCCGGGATCGTGCGCGCCGCCGCCGCGACGATGTTCTTCGGCAAGACCGCCAACGATCTTGCCCGCGGCGGCGATGCGCTCACCGATCGCGTCGCAGAGACCCTGCGGGAGTGGGCGGACTACGCCCGCGAGCGGGGGGTGGCCGCCATCTTCGAGGCCGCGCAGTTGGGCGGTATGAGCGACCGCGTGCTGTCGTGGCAGGAGGGCCAGCGGCACATGACCGACCTGGCCCACGTGACGCAGCTGCTGCAGAAGGTCTCCCACCGGGAGCGCTATACCCTTCCGGCGCTGCGAGACTGGCTGCGCGGCCAGCGCGAGGATCGCGGTGGCGCTACCGAGCGCAACCGCCGGATCGATAGCGACGCCGCGGCCGTCCAGATCATGACGGTGTGGGTGAGCAAGGGTCTGCAGTATCCGGTGGTGTACCTGCCATTCGCCTTCAACCGCAACATTCAGGAACGCGAACTGGTGCTGTTTCACGACCGGGGCACGCGCTGCCTGCATATCGGCGGGAAGGACTCCCCTGATTTCGGCACGGTCGAGAGGCTGGGCGCCAAAGAGGCTGCCAACGACGACAGCCGATTGACCTACGTTGCGATGACGCGGGCGCAGTCGCAAGTGGTGGCCTGGTGGTCACCGGCCTATGACGAACCCAACGGCGGGCTGTCACGGCTGCTGCGGGGCCGGCGTCCCGGCGACTCGGTGGTACCTGACCGCGCCACCCCTGCCAAGATCACCGACGAGGATGCCTGGGACCGGTTTCAGCAATGGCAGGCCGCCGGAGGGCCGACGGTGGAAGAGTCCGTCATCGCCGCGGCACCGGCGATTGCCGGCCAGCCGGCGCCGTCCGAGCTGGCCACCCGCCGGTTTGACCGCGGCATCGACATCAGGTGGCGGCGCACGTCGTATTCGGGATTGATCAGGATGGCCGAGGCGACCGGCGTCAGCAGTGAGCCGGAGGTGACCGAACGCGATGATGAAGTCGCCGAGGTTCCGTTGACCGAGGTGGTGATGTCCGGCCCCGAGCAGCCTTCTCCCATGGCGGATCTCCCATCCGGCGCGAAGTTCGGCTCGCTGGTGCACGCCGTGCTGGAGACCAGCGATCCCTTCGCCATCGATCTCGCCGCCGAGCTGGAATCCCAGATCCGGGTGCAATCCGCGTGGTGGCCGGTGCAGGTGCCCGCGGCCCAGCTTGCCGCGGCGTTGGTCCCGATGCACGACACCCCGCTGGGCCCGCTGGCCGGCGGATTGACGCTGCGCCAAATCGGGCTACCGGACCGATTGCGGGAGATGGACTTCGAGTTTCCGTTGGCCGGAGGCGATGAGGCTGATGCCGGGGGCCACGCACCCGATCTCCGGCTGGCCGACGTCGGGGCGCTGTTGCGGGCGCACCTGGACGCATCCGACCCGCTGGCGCCATATGCCGATCGGTTGAGCGGGGACGCGCTTGGTGGTCAGACGCTGCGCGGATATCTCAGCGGTTCGGTCGACGTGGTGTTACGGATTCCCGACGGGCCGGGCCAGCGGTATCTGGTCGTCGACTACAAGACCAACTGGCTGGGTGACCCCGACCGCCCGTTGACCGCCGCCGACTACCACCGTCCCCGGCTGATCGAGGCGATGTTGCACTCCGACTATCCGTTGCAGGCGTTGCTGTACACCGTTGTGCTGCACCGTTTTCTGCGCTGGCGCCAGCCAGGATACGATCCGGCCCGACACCTGGGCGGCGTGCTGTACCTGTTCGTCCGCGGGATGTGCGGTCCCGACACTCCCATGCTCGACGGTCACCCCGCCGGGGTGTTCAGCTGGTCGCCTCCGGCCGCACTGGTGACGGCGCTGTCCGATCTGCTTGATGCGGGCAGGGCGGTCGCATGACCATCGAGGTTGTCGACCCGGCGGACTGGCGGCAGGCGGCGAGCGCGTCCGGACCGCTGCGGACGTTCAACGAAGCCGGTGTCATCGATGCGGCCGATGTCCATGTCGCGCAACGCCTTGCGGCCATGTCTGGCGAGTCCGACCCGGTGGTGTTGCTGGCCATCGCGTTCGTGGTGCGCGCGCTGCGGGGCGGTTCGGTGTGTTTCGACCTGTCCACCATCGAGGCACAAGTCGGGATCGCCGACCTCCCCTGGCCGGCGGCCGGCGAATGGCTGGCCGCGGTTCGGGCCAGCCCACTGGTCGGGTCACCGGCGGTGCTGCGCCTGCACGAGGACAATCTGGTCTATCTGGACCGGTACTGGCGCGAAGAACAGCAGGTCGCCGACGACATCCTGGCCCTGCTGGCCGCCCGGGCCAGCGCATCGGGCCCGGCTATCGAGGTCAACCGGCTGTTTCCACCCGGCTACGAAGAGCAGCGCGCGGCCGCCAAGATTGCGCTGGCGCAGGGCTTGACGGTGCTGACCGGTGGACCGGGGACCGGCAAAACCACCACGGTGGCGCGGCTGTTGGCCCTATTCGCCGAGCAGGCACAGCTCGCCGGCAAGGCGCGACTGCGCATTGCACTGGCCGCACCGACCGGCAAGGCCGCGGCCAGACTGCACGAGGCGGTGCAGTCGCAGATCGACAAACTCGATGCCATCGATCAGCAAAGGGTTCGTGGGCTACAGGCGACCACATTGCACCGGCTGCTGGGCAGCCGGCCCGACACCTCATCACGGTTTCGCCATCATCGCGGCAACCGGCTGCCGCATGACGTGATCGTCATCGATGAGACGTCGATGGTGTCGCTGACCATGATGGCTCGCCTGCTCGAAGCGGTGCGTCCGCAGACGCGGCTGCTTCTTGTCGGCGATCCCGACCAACTGGCGTCGGTGGAGGCGGGCGCGGTGTTGGCCGACCTGGTGGACGGGCTGGGCGCGCGCCACGACACCCACGTCGCGGCACTGCGCAGACTGCATCGGTTCGGCGAGTCGATCGGCCAGTTGGCGGCGGCCATCCGCGGCGGCGACGCCGACCGGGTTGTCGAGATCTTGCGGGCGGGCGACGACCACATCGAGTGGATCAACGCCGCCGACCCGACCCCGCAGCTGCGCAATGTGCTGCTTCCACACGCCCTTGAGCTTCGACGCGCCGGCGCGCTCGGTGATACCGCGGCCGCGTTGGCAACACTCGACGAGCAACGGCTGCTGTGCGCACACCGGCGTGGACCGTATGGAATCGCGCACTGGAACCACCAAGTGCAGAGATGGCTCACCGAAGCAACGGGCGAGCCGATCTGGTCGAGCTGGTATGCCGGACGGCCGGTGTTGGTGACCGCCAACGACTATGGGCTCGGCGTGTACAACGGCGACACCGGGGTGGCCGTCCTGGATGGCACGAACCGCGCCGCGGCTCCGGGCGCGCTGCGGGTCGTCATCGCCCGCGCGCAGGAGCCGCTGAAGTTCGCGACCAGCCGACTATCTGATGTGGAAACCATGCATGCCATGACGATCCACAAGAGCCAGGGCAGTCAAGCCGACGACGTGACCGTGCTGCTGCCGCCGGCGGATTCCCGGTTGCTGACCCGGGAACTGTTCTACACGGCGGTCACCCGGGCCGCCCGCAAGGTGCGCATCGTCGGGCCGGAGTGCGACGTACGGGCCGCGATCGCGCGCCGGGCGATCCGGGCGACCGGGTTGCGTTCCCGATTGCAGCCGTGACGGCGCCCGCCTAGTCGCGACTAGTTGCGCTGCGCGGCCACAAACAGGTTCGTGGGCACCCGGTCCTCGACCTGAGCTGCGGCCGCGCGGCCGTAGCCGGCCATCAGCTCGCCCGACGGCGTCACCGTAACGTCCCAGTCGTGACGCCGGAACCAGTCGCCGACGTCTTCGCGTTCCTCGAAGTACCACAGTTCGTCGGTGCGGGGGATCTCCCGCTGCGGCTCCACGTGCGCCATCACCGCCCGGATCCGCTCCATCCGGGCACTTCGGTTGGCCCGAACCTGCGGGTCGAGGAACTTCGGCCCCAGCGCCTCGACGGCGATGCGGCTTGCGCGCACGGTCAGTCCCTGAACCCGTTCGAACAGCAGGTCCTGGGCCACCGCGGGCAAGTACGGCATCAGCCCTTCGGCGGACCAGACGCTGGGCACCGAAGGGTCAAAACCGGCCTGGCGCAGCGCGGTCGGCCAGTCCTGACGAAGGTCCACCGCGACCGCGACCCGGCCGCAGGCGGGTTCGGCCCCGTGCTCGGCCAACGTCGCAGCCTTGAACTCCAGCACCCTGGGCTGGTCGAGTTCGAACACCGTCGTGCCGGCTGGCCAGGGCAGCCGCCAGGCGCGCGAGTCCAGTCCGGCCGCCAGGATCACCGCCTGACCGATCCCCGCGCGCGTCGCGTCCAGGAAGAACTCGTCGAAAAACGCCGTCCGCGAGGCCATGTAGCTGACCATCGCCTCCATCTGCAGCGGCAGATCCGGTTCGATTTCGAGCAGTTCGGCCGGCAGTTGCGGCGCCGAGTGCCAGTTCCACACGCCGTCGCCGACCGCGTCGAGGAATACCTGTGCGAATGGATCGCTGATCAACGGATGCTGGCTTCGAGTCTCGGCCGCCCGCGCCGAAGCCACACCCAGCGCCGTCGCCCCGACGCTCTCGGTGATTTCCCAGCTGTCGTCCTCGGTCCGCGCCATGCCCGGCTCCTCCCGTCGATCAACGCCTCCCTGGCGAACATACGTCAGCAGCACGCGCACCGACGTGAGCCGCCGGCGGTTCAGGCGCGGGGATACACGTAACCTACAAGCACACTCGACGAGGAGCCCGGATGGAACCAAACGAGCTGCATATCTCAAACGTCAAGGTCTTCGACAGCGTCGAAGACCGGATCACCGGGCCGGTCGACGTGACCGTCCGCGGCCCCGTGATCGCCAGCATCGCACCGGCGGGCGCCGCGGCATTGTCCGGCCCAGCCATCGACGGCACCGGCAAGACACTGTTACCCGGGCTGATCGATGCGCACTGGCATGCGATGTTCACCACCATCCCGGCAGCGCTGGCCCAGGTCAGCGAGTTCGGCTACGTGGTCGCCAGGGCCGTGGTCAGTGCCCGCGAGACACTGTTGCGCGGCTTCACCACCGTCCGCGACCTCGGTGGTCCGGTGTTCGGCGTCAAGCAGGCGATCGACGAGGGCTCGATTCCGGGCCCGTGGATCTACCCGGCGGGCGGCTTCATTTCCCAGTCGGGCGGGCACGGGGATTTCCGGCTGCCCAACGAGGTGCCGCGTGGGGTGTGCGGCCACCTGAGCTACACCGAGATCATCGGCGCGGCCGTGATCGCCGACGGCGAGGCCGAGGTATTGCGCGGGGCGCGGGAGATGCTGCGCCGCGGCGCGTCACAACTGAAGCTGATGGCCGGCGGTGGCGTCACCTCCGCATACGACCCGCTCGATGTTGCCCAGTTCACCGAGACCGAAATGCGCGCGGCGGTGGAGGCCGCCGAAAACTGGGGCACCTACGTCACCGTGCACGCCTACACCCCTCGCGCCATCCGGGCCGCGATCGCCGCCGGTGTCCGCTGCGTCGAACACGGTCAACTGATCGATGAACCGACCGCCGCGCTGCTCGCCGAAAAGGACATCTGGTGGTGCCTGCAACCGTTCCTGGATGACGAGGACGCGGTGGCGGTGCCTCCCCCGAGCGTGCCCAAGTTCAAGCAGATGGTCGCGGGCACCGACACCGCGTATCAGCTGGCGATCAAGCACGGCGTCAAGATCGCGTTCGGTACCGACACGTTGTTCGACGCCAAGCTCGCCAGCCGCCAGGGTGCTCAGCTGGCAAAGCTCACGCGCTGGTTCACGCCCGCCGAGGTGTTGCAGCAGGCGACGATCCGCAACGCCGAGTTGCTGGCGATGTCGGGGCCGCGCAACCCGTACCCGGGGCGGCTGGGCGTGGTTGCCGAAGGCGCGCTGGCCGACCTGATCCTGGTCGACGGGGATCCGATTGCCGACATCTCGCTGATCGCCCGACCCGACGAGACGTTCACCACCATCATCAAGAACGGCCGGGTGGTCAAGGGTGCGGCGAGTTAGTCCAGCAACGGCACCGGAAAACGGTGTCCGTTAGGTCATTTCCCAAGCATCAGGTGCCCAGTCACGCGGGTCTTCACCGCCAGACGTTGACCCGGCCCGTATCACACCCGCCACATTGCCTCGCGCTGGCATCGAATTGTGCTGCACGCCAAGCACCGTGGCTACTCGTTCGCCGGCTGGACCTGCCGGTCGCCTCACCGAAGTGCATCAGGTGAGCGACTGGGCCGACTGTGGGCGAACCGAAAGCTCAACAACCCCACCACCGAATGGATTCCTGCGGCGCACCTCGACGCGGTTGTGGGTAACCGGGCCCGCACCAACGCCTTTTTCATCCGCAGCGGTTCTGACGCAGCGACAAGGAAGGTCCATGAACATCGCGGGCGCCGATTCGCGTGCGGCGGTTTGGATTGCCTAGGCCCACCTGTCATCCTGTTCCCACAGGTAAGTTGTCGGCGAGCCATGGAGAGGGGAATCGGTCCACCGGACCGTTGGGCATATGCGAGTTGGCGGACGCGAGATCACCGTTTCCGGTAGCTTGCTGCCTCCGATAACCAGACGCACCAACGACATCATCTGGCTGGTCGTAGCGGTGGTCTTCCTCGTGGTCGTGGTGACGAGTTCGGTGATCACCCGCCCGCGGTGGGTGGCATTGGAGAAATCGATCTCCGAAATTGTCGGCGTTCTTACCCCCACCCAATCCGATCTGGTTTACCTGGCTTACGGTGCGGCGATTCTGGCGTTGCCATTCGTGATTCTGATCGGGCTGATCGTGAGCCGACAATGGAAACTGCTCGGCGCCTACGCGGCCGCGGCAATCATGGCCGTTCTGCCGTTGTCGATCAGCAGCAACCGAATTTCGGCCCCCCGGTGGCATTTCGACCTGTCCGAGAAGCTCACCACCCTGCCGGTCCAGTTTCTGGATGACCCGCGGTGGATAGCGATGGTCGCGGCGGTACTCACCGTGTCAGGCCCCTGGCTGCCCGCCCGCTGGCGACATTGGTGGTGGGGCTTGTTGTTGGCCTTCGTGCCGACCCACCTGGTCATCAGCGCCATCGTGCCGGCCCGTTCGTTGCTGGGACTGGCCGTGGGGTGGTTCGTCGGCGCGCTGGTGGTCCTAGTCGTTGGCACGCCCGCTCTCGAGGTGCCCTTGGAAGGTGCGGTCCGCGCCATGGCCAAGCGTGGATTCGCGGTATCGATGCTCACGGTGGTGAGGCCGGGCGGCGCCGGTCCACTAGTGCTGGCGGCCACCTCCCCCGACCCCGAATGCCGGGCGGCTATCGAGTTGTACGGCCCGCATCAGCGCAGCGGCGGCGCGCTGCGGCAACTCTGGTGGAAGCTGCGACTGCGCGGCTCCGAAACCGCGCCGCTGCAGGCCTCCATGCGCCGCGCGGTCGAGCACCGCGCCCTGATGGCCATCGCGATCGGGGAGGCGGGTGTCGCCAATACCTCGACCATCGCGCTGGCCGCGCTCGACCGCGAATGGACGCTGTACGCGCACAACCCGGTACGCGGGACACCGCTGGATGAATGCACCGCCCAGACACCGGTTGGCCGGGTGTGGGAATCGTTGCGAACGCTCAACGACTACCAGATCTCGCACGGGGACTTGCGCTGCCACGAGATCACAGTCGATGAGGACAAGGTCCTGTTCGGGGGGTTCGGCAACGCCGAATATGGGGCCACCGACGCCCAACTCCAGTCGGATATCGCCCAACTCCTGGTGACCACCTCGGCACTGTACGGCGCGCAGCCCGCGGTGAGCGCCGCGATCGAAGCACTCGGCAAAGACACCATCCTGATGGCCTCGCGCCGGCTCACCAAATCCGCCGTGCCCAAGCGCATCCGCGAATCTGTGGCCAACGCCAAGACCGTCATCGCCGGCGCCCGCACCGAGGTCAAGCGCCAGACCGGTGCCGATCAGATCGAGAGCCAGACGATCACCCGGTTCAGTCGCAGCCAGTTCATCCAACTGGTGCTGATCGGCGCGCTGGTGTACGTCGCGTATCCGTTCATCAGCACCGTGCCGACCTTCTTCTCCCAGCTCAGAACCGCCAACTGGACGTGGGCACTGCTCGGGTTGGCGGTGTCGGCACTGACCTATGTCGGTGCTGCGGCGGCATTGTGGACCTGCGCCGACGGGCAGGTCAGCTTCTGGAAGCTCTCGATCGTGCAGGTGGCCAATACCTTTGCGGCAACAACCACCCCGGCCGGCGTCGGTGGCCTCGCGCTGAGCACCCGTTTCCTGCAGAAGAGCGGTCTGAGCGCGTTACGGGCCACCGCAGCCGTAGCGCTGCAGCAGTCGGTCCAGGTGATTGTTCACCTGGCGTTGCTGATCCTGTTCAGCACCGTCGCGGGAACCTCAACCGATCTATCGCATTTCGTGCCCACCGGCACCGTGGTGTACCTGATCGCGGGTGTGGCGCTGGGCATCATCGGAACGTTCTTGTTCGTGCCCAACTTGCGGCGCTGGCTGTCGACGGAGGTGCGGCCCAAGCTCAAAGAGGTCACCAGCGACCTGATTGTGCTGGGCCGGGAGCCCAAGCGATTGGCCATCATCCTGCTGGGTTGTGCGGGAACCACTCTCGGTGCCGCGCTGGCGCTGTGGGCCAGCATCGAAGCCTTCGGCGGCGGAACCACATTTGTCACCGTCACGGTGGTGACGATGGTCGGCGGGACGCTGGCCTCGGCCGCGCCGACACCCGGCGGTGTCGGCGCCGTCGAGGCGGCACTGATCGGTGGGCTGGCCGCGTTCGGGGTGCCCGCGGCGATCGGCGTTCCCTCGGTACTGCTGTACCGCGTGCTCACCTGCTGGTTACCGGTGTTTCTGGGCTGGCCGATAATGCGGTGGCTGACCAAGAGCGAAATGATCTAGCGCTGGCCGCGGCGCGCGCGGGTCACTCGTCATAGCCGAGGACCACAACCAGCACGGTCGATGTCCGGCTGGTTGCACCGGCGGTGGTGGTCAGATACGTCAGGTAGTACTCGTTGTCGACCGACTTGTCCACCGTGATTCCGACCCGGGTCGTGGCCGATCCATTCTCGGCGAATCGTCCCGAGGTGGGTACCACCGTGATCCCGCCGGTCGAGGACTCTCCGGTGATGGTGAACTCGTCTATGCCGGTGATCATCCGTTGTAGGTCGACCCTGACGGTTCGTGTCGTTCCGGGCGCAATCCTGATGATGGGTTGCGGGACATTGACCGTCACCGCCGAGCCGCCCGCGCCGAACGACGGTGGCTCCGATGACGGTCCGCTACCCCAATGCTTGTTGGGAACGGCGGCAAGCTCGAAGGCGACGTCGCCGCCTGTCGTGATGATCGACTCCGGAAGATAGGTCTGGTCAGTGGCCGCACCGTTGATGCGCAGCCCACTGATGTACCTCATGTGGCTGGGCGCGGACGCGCCGGGCGCGGAAAGCCGGATGAATTTGTCTGCGGGGAGGCTGATTACGGCCCGGTCAAACAATGGGGTATTCACCGTCAGGATCGGAGTCCCCGCCGTGATCGGATACAGACCGAGGGCCGCCCAGACATACCAGCTGGACAGCGCGCCCAGATCGTCGTTGCCGGGCGCGCCGTCGGGCGTGGCCGCGAACAGGCCGCGCACTCGGTTGACCGTCCGCTGCGTCTTCCACGGCGCTCCCAGGTAGTTGTAGATCCACGGCACCCCGAAACCCGGCTCATTGCCGGCCCACAGGTAGGGCTGGTTTGGGCCCACGTTGAGCTTCTTGGTGAAGCGATCCAGCCGGTTTTCCGCCGCCGCACGGCCGCCCAGCGCTGTCACCAGGCCGGCGATGTTTTGCGGCACCATCCACAGATATTGCTCGGCGTTGCCCTCGTCGAATCCGTCCTGACCAAACCCCTCCGGGATCTCGGTGAATCCCGGGCCGTCGGGGAAGAATCCCATCCGATCCCGTGGCGAGATGAAACCGGTGCTGGGGTTGAACAGGTTCTGCCAGTACTGCGACCGGTGCTGGAATTCGGCGGCGGTCTTGTCGTCGCCCAACGCCTGCGCGAATCGGGAGATGGTGAAGTCGTCGATGGCCCATTCCAGGGTGATCGATGCGCCCGCGATGCGCCCGCCGGTAGCGAATTCGCTCACCTGCGGCCCGAAACCCAACTCTTGGTAGGTGGTGATTCCCGGCCGCTCGACATAACCATTGAGGCCGACGCCGCCCCGCGTCGCCGCGTTCACCATGTAACGCAGCGCGGTGTGAACGTCGAAGTCCTTGGCGCCGAAGGTATAGAGATTTACGATCAGCGGCACCGCATTGTCCCCGGTCATCATGCCCGTCGACGAATTCGCAAGGGGCCAGCGCGGAAACGCACCGCTCTGCTCTGCGTCGTTGACCAGTGACTGGGCCATGTCGCTGGCCTGGCTGGGGAAGAGCAGCCCTTGCAGAGCGGCCAGGCTGCGATAGGTGTCCCAGTCGGAGAAATTGGCATATTGGATATGGCCCTGGGGCACCGTGTGAATGGCACCGTCAAACCCGAGGTATCGACCGTCGGCATCGTTGAAGGTGTTGGGGTGCAACAGTGAACGGTAGAGGCAGCTGTAGAAGGTCACCAGTTCGTCGGGGTCACGGCCGGCCACCGCGATGCGCAGCAGCGCCGCGTTCCACTCCCTCGCGGCGGCGGTGCGAACATCGTCGAAACTCGCCGCCCCCTCGACCGCGAGGTTCGCTCGTGCGCCGTCGATGCCCACGTAGGAGATCGCGGTTTGCACCTCGAGTGCGGCGCCGGACGGAAACTCCACATAAGCCCCGCTGCGCCGGGAATGCGCGCCGCGGACCCCGGCGTAGACGGCGTAGCCGTCCCACGCGCCGTAGGAGATGAACGGCTGGTTGAACTTCATCGCGACGTACACGGTGTAGGTGTTGTTCTTGCCGCAGAATCCGCCGCTGGTCGCCGAACCGGTGATCGTGGTGTTGTCCGCCCCGAGCTGGATTGTCGAGCGCGAGTTGCCCGCCAGCGACGCCCCGGACTGCACCCGCAGCAAGGCCGGCCGGCCATCGCGCGGGTAGCTGAACCGGCCGAAGCCGGTGCGGGTGGTGGCAGTGAGCTCCGCGGTCACCCCGGTGGCCGGAAAGTGCACCGAGTAATAGCCGGGGACCCCCACTTCGCTGTCATCGTGGACAATCCGCTCGGCCCCGCGCCAAGGTTGCACACTGATCGCGGTGGTGGTGGGCAACACCGAAATGTCGCCGAAGGCAGCGCAGCCCACCGAGGCGTGCGTCATGCTGAACCCGGTGGAACGGGGATTCTGGTAGTCGTAGCCGGCATAGTTGTCGGTGGTGTCCGGCGAGTACTGCACCATGCCAAACGGCACCGCTGCGCCGGGGAAATTGTTGATCTCCCCGACGATCTCGCCCCCGGTCCCGGTGCCGACCAGCGTGTCGACGTAGTCGACGGGGTTAGCCACCAACGACGGTTCCCCGTCGTAGGCACGCGGCGGCGCGGCCGCAATCAACGGCAGCAACAGGCCCAGCACCGCGAGGAGCGCAGCAAGGCCCCGCAGCAACCTCGGTGACCGCATACGTGTCTCATTACTGCACGCCGAGCCTTCCTGTGGGGATTTCGGCATTAATCCAGGCCGATGACAGGACAATGCGCGCCATCACATTTTCGGCGATCGGTTCCAGGGCAACCGCCGGCATCCGCCGGCTCGACACCGTTAGCACCGGTAGTTGGGGCATTGCCGCAACGCTGCGCACCGGTTGGGCTAATGTCGGTCCGGATGTCGCCGGAGCAGATACCGGGGCCCCAAAATTCAGGAGATGCAAGACATGAAGGACCTCACCGCGGTGCTGGCAACTGCGGCGCTAAGCCTGACGCTGGTTGCCTGCGGGTCTGGCACGACGAGTGACAACAAGACCTCCACATCGACGTCCACGTCCACGTCCACGTCGACGTCCACCACGACGTCGGCGACCAGCCCAACACCGGGCGCCCAAGCCAACTACACGATCGCTGACTACATCCGGGACAACGACATCCAGGAAACCCCCGTGCACCACGGCGACCCCGGATCCCCGAACATCGATCTGCCGGTACCCGACGGCTGGCAACTGCTACCCGAAGGCTCGGGCGCACCCTACGGTGGCATCGCCTACACCCAACCCGCTGATCCCAACGACCCGCCCACCATCGTGGCGATCTTGTCCAAACTCACCGGCAACGTCGAGGCCGCCAAGATTCTCGAATTCGCCCCGGGCGAGCTGAAAAACCTGCCCGGGTACGAGGGCAGCAACAACGGCAGTGCCTCCACACTCAGCGGCTTCCAGGCATGGCAGCTCGGCGGTTCCTACACCAAGAACGGCAAGCAGCGGGCGGTCGCGCAGAAGACGGTGGTGATCCCCAGCCAGGACGGCCTGTTCGTGCTTCAGCTCGACGCCGATGCCCTCGACAGCGAGCAAGACGTGTTGATGGATGCCACCGGCGTGATCGACGACCAGACCAAGATCACCCCCTAGCCGGGCGCGCCAACCAAAACGCACCGCGGAGCTGCACGCACTCCGCGGTGCGTTTTTCCTATCCCGTCCGCCAGGCCGGCGTGGCGCCGTCGCCTTGCGGGGCAGGCCGACCCGCAATCAGTCACAATCGTCAGGTCGGACAAGCGACTCAGCTTCCGATCAAGCCGCTGGCCGGTGTTCGTTGACATGACGAAGAGCGCCCATTGATACCACCGACCCGACTCATCGTTGCGCTGTTGGCAGTGGCGACTCTGCTTGGCGGCGTCAGCGGTTGCTCGACCGATCGACCCACCAGCCCAGCATCCGGCGATCACGGGTCCGGCTGTCGTGAACTCGACGCGTCCCTTGAATGGCATGACGGCGTACGCGAGTTTCTGCAATCCGCCATCAATGCCAACAGCAAGTGCACCGGCACCGCCGACGGCGCTGCACACAAGGTCGCGATCTTCGACTGGGACAACACCGTCGTCAAGAACGACATCGGTTATGCGACCAATTACTACATGCTGACGCACGATTTGGTGCTGCAGCCCGCCAACCAGGATTGGCACAACACGGGGCGCTACCTGACCGATGCGGCCGCCGACGCGCTGAGTGCGGCTTGCGGCAAGGATGCGCCCGCCGGCGAGCCGCTTCCGACCAGCAGCAATGCGTTGTGCGCGGACGAGATCCTGTCGCTTCTTGGGGGCCAAACGACGACGGGACGGCCCGCTTTTGCCGGCAGTGACGCGCGTCGCCTGGAGGGTTCCTACGCCTGGGGCAACGCGCTGTCGGCCGGCTACAGCGCCGAGGAACTCGCCCAATTCGCCGCCGCGGCAAAGCAACAGAACCTCGCCGCCAATGTCGGCGCCACCCAGAAGGTGGGCACTGAGGATGTCGACGGCTACATTCGCGTCTATCCGCAGATCAAAGACCTCATCGCGACTCTGCAGGCCCATGGCATCGACGCCTGGGTGGTGTCGGCATCTCCCGAACCGGTCATCAAGGTGTGGGCGGGCGAAGTGGGCATCGATGACCAGCACGTCGTGGGCGTCCGCAGCGTTGCCGACCGATCCGGGAAACTGACCGCTCATCTCCTCGGCTGCGGCGGGGTTCGCGACGGCGAGGATTCGGTGGTGCCGTTTGCCGACGGCAAGCGTTGTTGGGCCAATCAAGTCATCTTCGGCGTTGACGGCCCGCAAGCCTTCGACCAACTCCCGCAGGACCGTCGCCAGGTGCTTGCTGCGGGTGACTCGAACAGCGACGCCACCTTCGTGGGCGACGCGACCGCGGTGTCACTGGCCATCAACCGCAACAAAGCCGAGCTCATGTGCCGGGCCTACGACGGCCTGTACGCCAAAGGCGGCAAGTGGGCCGTCAACCCGATGTTCATGGACCCGCTCCCCCAGCACCCGCCGTATCCGTGTGGGCAGGCGTTCGTCAACTCCGACGGGTCGAAAGGACCGGTCCGCGACGCCGCCGGCAACCCCATCGCGGACCAGGTCGACTCGATCTTCTGATCGGTGGGTGCCTGCCACTGCGACGCTGCTGGGCGGGGCCGGCGTGATCGCCGAACAGAGCTGCACTCGCGGCGGCACTGCCGCGCACCATCGTGTTGTCCTACGGTGTTTGCATGACAGAGCAGTCGTATCCGGTGGAGGCGGGGCATCCACCGTCAGCACTACTTCGTGCCATCAACCCGGTGCTCGGTTTTCTCTTGCGCACACCGCTCGCCGGCTCACTGGGCAACCAGCTGATGGTGCTCGACTTCACCGGCCGCAAGTCGGGACGGTACATCTCACTTCCGTTGAGCGCCCATGTCATCGACAACGTGCTGTACGCCCTGACCGGCGCCGCATGGAAGTACAACTTCAGCGGTGGCGCCACCGCCCAGGTAGTGCACAACGGGAAGACGACCGCCATGCGCGGCGACCTCATCCGGGACCCGGACGTGGTCGCCGACCTGTGTCTGCGATGTGCCCGGTCTTACGGCCCGCGCCGCGCGCAGCGGATGATGGGTTTGAAGTTTCGCGACCGGCGGATCCCCACGCTCGAGGAGTTCACCGAGGCCGTCGACCGGCTGCAGTTTGCCGCGATCAAGTTGACTCCGGCCGGGTGACACTTCAGAAACCGTGCGAAATACATTGTGAAATAACGCTTCCCATGTTCTACGCGGGACCATGGCCTGGCTGTTGTGTGTGGTGATAGCGGTGAGCCTGGTCGCGTGTGGCGGTGGGCGCCAAAAGACTCACTACGACGCGGCGCCATGTCCGGAGCCGAATTTTCCCGGCGTGCCCCAGGCGGAGCTGGGAGCCAACTACAGCTGCGGTTATCTCACCGTCCCGGAAAATCGCCTCGATCCGCAGAGTCGCACCATCCGACTCCTGGTGGCACGGGTAAAAGCGGTCAGCGACAAGCCCAAGGCCGACCCCATCGTCTACCTCGCGGGTGGACCCGGGGGCGCCGCAACACTGAGCGCACCCCGGGTTGTCGCCGGCGGTTTGAACGCCGACCGCGACGTCATCTTCGTCAACCAGCGCGGCACCCTACACAGCGATCCACACCTGAGCTGTCCGGAAATGGATGACTTCGCGGTGCGGGCCCTCGATTTGGACTTCGAGGCCCCGGCTACCGCGGATCTGGACGCGGCGGCCGTCACCGCATGCCGAAACAGGCTGGTGGCTGAGGGCTTTCATCTGGCGTCCTACAGCTCACGGGAGAACGCGGCGGACATCGCTGCGCTACGCAAGCAACTGGGCATCGAGAAGTGGAACATCTACGGGGTCTCATACGGCAGCGACCTGGCGCAGCAGCTGCTGCGTACCCACCGCGAAGGCATCCGGTCGATGGTGTTGGACTCGGTGGTCCCGACGTCGTTCAACCTGATCGACCGCTGGTGGCAAGCCCCCGCAAGCGGCCTGGCCGCGATCATTGGAGCGTGCAATGACCAACCCGGGTGCGCGCAAGCCTATCCGGATCTGGCAACGGTGTTCGTCAACGTGGTCAGCACGCTGAGCCGGAAACCCTTGAAGGTCAGCACCTCTGATGCCAACGGCGACCCGGTGCAGGTCACTATCGATGGGTTCAAGGTGGTGCCCCTGGTGCTCAGCTGGAGCGCCGACCCAGCCAAGGTGACCGACATTCCGCGGATGATATTCGCGCTGGCCAGGGGTGAGGGCAGGCTCGCCGCCGCCGGGATTGCCGAGACTGTCCCGCCACCCGAGCAACGCGGCCTGCTGGGCGCCGGTCTGGCGCTGGGCACCTACTGCCAGGAGATGGCTAACTGGACCACGCCGGAGCAGGCGCTGTCGCGGGCACGAACAGCGATCCCCGGCCTGCCCGATTCGGTGCTGCGCATCACCCCGACCGGCAGTGGGATCTTCCGCGAGTGCGCCGCCTGGGGGTTGGGTAGATCCGACACTGCCGAGCGTCTGTCGGTGTCCAGCGGGGTGCCCACCCTCATCCTGTCGGGCACGTTCGACTCCAGCACCGCGCCACAGTGGGCCCATGAGATCACCCCCGGGCTGGGCAACTCGCAGCTGGTGCGGTTTCCCGGGGTGGGCCATGGTGTCCTGTCGAATTCGGCGTGCGCCCAGTCGATCGTGACGGCATTCGTCGACGATCCGAGCCGCGACATCGACAAATCCTGTGTCTGGAAAATGACGATGCCCACCTTCAGTCTGCCCGAGCCGGCCCGCTAGCCAGCTGGCCGAGGATTGCCTGCACCAGCCCGGCCAGCCGGGCATGATGGGAGCCGGCCCAGTAGATCCGTCCGCAGTCCGAGCAACGGCTGAAATCGTCGTAGTGCTGGCGAGTCAGCGGCTCCAGGCGATCGATGACCTCTTCCTTGGCAACCGGGACCAAGCGGCCGTTGCACCGCACGCAGCGCGACAGGGGCGCCAACCGCTGCCGCAGGTCCAATCGCCGTATCACTTCGAGCAGCTATTCCTGGGGTTGCTGGGAGTGCACGAACAGGCCATGGGTGACCGCACGACGCTTCAGCAGCCCGCGGTCGCGGGTGAGCAGGATCCGCTGCTCGGCCAGGCTGATGTCGACCAGCGCCGGGTCGTCGGCCACGCTGGACCACCAAACATCGAGTCCGAGTAGTCGCATCAGCCGGGCGAGCCGACCGAGATTGACGTCGACCACAAACCGTGGATGACGCAGCGGCACCGGCCGCAGCCTGCTGGTCAGCCCGATGTCGAGCGCCTCGAACATTGGGTACATGGCGATCCGGTCGCCGGCCGCCGGCCGGTGGCCGAACTCTGCGGGTTCTCCGTTCACCAGGATGAGATCGATCTCGGTGTGCGGGATGCCCATCGCCTCCAGCACATCCTTGACCGTCTGATGGCTGCGGAACGGCCGGCGCACGGTCGCGCCGCGTGCCTGGGGCTCCAGGAAGTCGCCGAGTTCGGCGTAGGCCCGGACGTCCAGATAGCCGTCCATCATTCATATGTACCGCGCGGGACGCCCGGCGAGCCCATCCACCCGATCCGCGGCATGCTTTCCGTAACGTCGTGAGCAGCGACTAGACCACAAGAAGGATGGTTCGGGGTGTCCCATCGAGATGACGTGCAGGGCCGGCCGGCCGTTGACACCCGGATACCGGAGTCGATGGCGGCACGTTTGCAGCGGGCACAGAGCTGGGCAATTGGCTCCGACCCCGGACTGCTGCGGCTACGGATGGCCACTCGGACCACCGCGGCGCTGGGCTGTTCGCTGCTGGTGTTGTACCTGCTGACGATGGCGACCGGGCAGCCGTTGACCGTCGCTCTGATCGGTGTCGTCATCACCATGATCGCGGCCCGTTCCGTCGACGATCCCGACTCCCGACAACAGCAGATCACCATGGCGCTGCTGCCGGTACCCGCGGCGCTGTCGATCAGCGTGGCCGCGCTGCTCGCGCCGCACCTGATCGCCGCCGAGGTGGCGTTCGTGGTGATCGTGTTCGCCGCGGTCTATGTCCGCCGCTTCGGGCCGCGTGGACGGGCGCTGGGCATGGTCGCATTCATGGCCTACTTCTTCAGCCTGTATCTGCGGGCCGGGGTGGCCCAGTTGCCCTGGATGATCGGCGCCGTGCTGGTGGGCACCCTGTGCACGTTTGTGATGAGCACCTATGTGCTGCCCGACCGCCCAGAAAGTGTGCTGCGCGCCACGATTCGCTCGCTGCGAGCGCGGATGGCGATCGTGGTGGACACCGCCGCCGACACCGTGCGAGCGGGTCGGCTCGATGAGCGGCGGCGCCGCCGCATGCGGGCCCGGATTGCCCGGCTCAACGAGACCGCTTTGCTGGTGCAGAGCCAGATCGAGGACAAGACCCATCCCGCCACGCTGTGGCCGGGGATCAGCGCAGAGCAACTCGCACCGTGGCTGTTCGACGCCGAACTCTCGGTCGAATGGGTCGCCATCGCGGGCCACCGTGCCATGGCCATCGCCGAGGAGATACCGGCCGCCACCCGTATCGAGCTGGCTGACACGCTTACCCAACTCGCGTGGGCCATCCGGGGGCCGCGAACCGAGGGCCTGCACCAGGCCGCCAGCCGGGCTCAGCGGCTCCTGGACGGTCAGCCCGCCCCGGCCCCGACCGACGACCCGAGCCAGGGCGCCGTGCGCCGCCTCGGCCTGGCCATCGTCGCCGCGGCGACGGCCACTTCGGAGGTCCGCGAGCTCATCGGTGATGCCACCGCGGCCCCGCCCGATCCGGACAACAACGACGTGGTGCAGCCGGTACCCGAGGACACTGCGGCAGATGGTGGGCCCGGCGAAGCCGGGCTGGCGCCCACCACACGACAAGCCATCCAGGTCAGCATCGCGGCGTCACTGGCCATCGTCACCGGTGAGTTGGTTTCGCCGCTGCACTGGTATTGGGCGGTGATTGCGGCATTCGTGGTCTTTGCCGGCACCAATTCGTGGGGCGAAACCCTCACCAAGGGTTGGCAGCGGTTACTGGGCACCGTGCTCGGCGTGCCCTGCGGCGTGCTGGTCGCCACGGTGGTCGCCGGCGACAAGGTCTTCTCGGTCGTCATGATCTTCGCGTGCCTGTTCTTCGCCGTCTATTTCATGCAGGTCACCTACAGCCTGATGACGTTCTGGATCACCACGATGCTGGCGCTGCTCTACGGGCTGCTCGGCAAGTTCACCTTCGGTGTGCTGATGCTGCGGATCGAGGAGACCGTGATCGGCGCCGTCATTGGCATTGCCGTCGCAATCCTGGTGCTGCCGACCACCATTGGCACGGTGGTACGCCGCGATACCCGGGCCTTCTTGACGACGCTGTCCGAATTGATCGAGATCTCCATCGCGACCATGTTCGACGACGACGTGACCGACAGCCCCACCGAGCGGGCGCGTGAACTCGACCGAGACCTGCAGCAGTTCCGGGTCACGACCAAACCGATGCTCGCTGGTGTCGCCGGATTCGCCGGCCGAAGAAGCATCCAGCACTCGGTGCGGTTGCTCACCATCTGTGACCGCTACGCACGGATTCTGGCCCGCCGAAGCGAGCAATACCTGGATCCGGGATGTCCCCACGGACTTTCCGATGCCATCACGACCGCGGCGGCCCAGATCCGGCGCAACATCGACGCGCTGGTCACTGCCCTCGACGGGACCCAGGACGTGGCCATCACGCCCGCCGCCGGCTCCCTCGATGCGGCCGAGGCGGTGGTCAGGCAGCACGCCGATGGCCTCGATCGGGCCGACCCCGGGTCCAATCCGCGTCACCTGCTGGCCGCGGTGAACTCGCTGCGCCGGATCGAAGGTGCTGTCGTCAACGCGGCCGTCCATTTCGGCGCCGACGCAGACCTGATGGCGCACGATCAGCCAGGGTGAATCGCGCCGGCGCGGCTGCCGAGTCGGTCCGCAATTCCGCGGCTAACCGGCCGGCGTAATCAACCCGTAGTGCCCGTCATAGCGGTGGTATAGCACCCCGGCGCGGCCCTGGGCGGCATCGATGAAGAACAAAAACGGTAGACCAAGGACGCCAAGTCGCTCGGCCGCCTCCGCCTCGGTCAGAATGGGCGCCGGATGCGGGCTGATGGACAGCGGCAGCTCGAACGGGCTGAGCTGATCGGCGGTAGCGGGTGCAACCAGCGCCAACCGATAGCCGGTCGGACCGCCGCGGTAGAGGACGCCGGCCATGCCCGTGCCCTGCTCGGTGAAAAGGTGGAAATCGTAGTCGAGCAAACCCATTTCGGTGGCGGCGTCATCGACCGTGCAGGGCGCCATGGTGAACGACTTGCGGCGGATGACCTCGCGTTCCTCGGGCGGACGCGGAAAGTAGGTGTCGCGTTGCCGGGGCTCGGATTCGTGCCGCCATTCGGCGCGACCGGCGTCGGGCTGCTGACCGCGTCGCGCCTCCCAGTGCTCGGCCACCCGCTCCAGCCGGCGCCGCAGTCGCGCATCGAGCCGATCGATCGCCTCCTGCGCGGTAGCGCCATGAACCTGGGCGCGGACCAACCGCCCGTCGACGTTGAAATTGGCCTGCGCGACCACCGGTCGCGACACCGCCGGATCGGGATGCTGGGAGATTCGAACGCGGGCAGAAAGCACCGGCCGGTGCGCCAAGCGGCCGAGTTGGCCGATCTTGATGCGCGCGTATTCGGCCGCACCGGGCAAGTCGCCGCGGGCGCTCACCTCGACATCGATAACGGGTGGCAGATCTGCTTTGTGCCGCATGACTCATTCCTACGCGGCGAATCTGGATGCGGGGCAGGGCCAAAGGTCCTCGCGCCAGGGACGGAAAGTCACCCCCGGCAAGTCCGGGCCTTGACGATCGGCCCATCCACCGCACGTCCGAGCACTGTGCAATTTGCCCTTTCGCCGCCTACCTGTGAGTGGGACTCTTCGAGCAGAAACATCGCGACCGGGATGCATTCGGCTGCAGCGTCGCATCTGACTGCAATACGCCTTGCTGGCATTAACTGGCATTGAACCTAAGCCGATAAGCGGGTTACCAGGATCTCTCGGAGGGGCACATGTCGTTCACGGTCGTGGAGCCGCAGATGTTGACGGCGGCCGCCGCGGATCTAGCGAAGATTGGTGCGGCGATCGATACGGTGAGCACCGCGGCAGCCGCCTCGACCACCAACTTGCTGCCCGCGGCCGCTGATGAGGTGTCGGCGGCCATCGCCTCGCTGTTCGGCACCCACGCCCTGGCGTATCAAGCCATTGGCGCGCAGGCTGCGACGTTTCATGACGGGTTTGTGCAAGCGCTGTCGCGGGCGGCGAGTCGGTATGCGGCCAGCGAAGTGGCCAACGTCGAGCAGAACCTGCTGGGGCTGATCAACGCGCCGACGCAGGCGCTGTTCGGTCGCCCACTGATCGGCAACGGCGCCGATGGCGCACCCGGTACCGGACAGACCGGACAGGCGGGCGGGCTCTTGTGGGGCAATGGCGGCGCCGGCGGATCTGGAGCGCCCGGCCAGTCCGGCGGCAACGGCGGGGCCGCCGGATTCATTGGCTCCGGCGGCAGCGGTGGAA
The DNA here is from genome assembly GCF_002355775.1 of Mycobacterium ulcerans subsp. shinshuense. Lineage (NCBI taxonomy): Bacteria > Bacillati > Actinomycetota > Actinomycetes > Mycobacteriales > Mycobacteriaceae > Mycobacterium > Mycobacterium ulcerans. The sequence goes on from NZ_AP017624.1 coordinate 4,776,704, forward strand.
CCGGCGGCCTCGGTGCTGCCGGCGGCGCCGGCGGCTCGGCGTGGCTGCTCGGGACCGGCGGAACCGGCGGGGCAGGCGGTTGGGCCGCCGCGGGAGCAACCGGTGGCATCGGCGGGCAGGGCGGCGCCGGCGGATGGCTTTACGGAAACGGTGGAATCGGTGGGCAGGGTGGAGCCGGTGCGCTGGGCGGGGCGGGCGGTAGCGGCGGGGCCGCCCGGCTCTTCGGCATCGGCGGGGCCGGCGGCCACGGAGTGGCCGGCACCGCGGGAACCACGGCCAGCAGCGCGGATGTTTCCGGCACCGATGGCGGGGCCGGCGGCATCGGCGGTGATGGCGGAGCCGGCGGCGCCGGCGGGCTGTTGATCGGTAATGGCGGGGCCGGCGGGGCCGGCGGCCTCGGCGGATTGGGTGGGGTCGGCGGGGATGGCGGCAACGGTGGGGCCGGCGGGGCCGGCGGGGATGGTGGCGGCGGGGGCAAGAGCGGCTGGCTCGGCCTCGCGGGTGCGCACGGCGGCGGTGGGACGGGCGGATCCGGCGGCGCGGGTGGGGCTGCCGGTGACGGCGGCGACGGCGCTACCGGCGTCAGCGGGGGGGACGGGAGTTCCGGCGGCAACGGGGGCAATCCGGGCGTCGGCGGGGCCGGCGGAGCCGGCGGCACCGGTGCCGGCGGAGCGCGCGCCGCAGACGGCGCCACCGGCAACAGTCCCACCAGCGGCGGCAACGGCGGCAACGGTGGGGCCGGCGGTAATGGCTTCCTGGGGGCACCCCCATTTTCCAGCAATCCCGGCGGCAACGGCGGCAACGGTGGGGCCGGCGGAGCCGGCGGAAACGGTGGGGCCGGCGGAGCCGGCGGAAACGGTGGGGCCGGCGGAGCCGGCGGAAACGGTGGCATCCAGGCCGGTAACGGCGGTGATGGTGGCGCGGGCGGACACGGTGGTGCCGGGGCGACCGGCGGCAGCGGCACCAACGGTTTTGACGGGGCTTTCTCAGGCGCCGACGGCTCGCCCGGCGGTAACGGGGGCAAGGGCGGCACGGGTGGAGCCGGCGGCAACGGCGGGACCGCCGGTCTGGCGCTGGCGGCCACGGGTCACGACGGCGGCCACGGTACGGGTGGGGCCGGGGGCAACGGCGGGGCGGGCGGCTCCGCGGGTAACGGGGGCAACGGCGCCAAGGGAGTCAGCGGCGTCAACAACGGCACCGGCGGCAATGGCGGCGACGGCGGTACCCCTGGCATCGGCGGGACCGGTGGGGCCGGCGGCGACAGCGGCGGCGGCAGCCACGGGGCCACCGGCTCCGACGGCGCCACCCCCCACAGCGGCGGCAACGGCGGAAAGGGTGGCGACGGCGCTGATGCCACCGGCTTTGGCCAAACCGGCGGTAATGGCGGTCGTGGTGGCAATGGTGGCCTGGTCGGCAACGGCGGCGACGGCGGGACGGGCGGGGCCGGCGGGACCGGCCTGGGGGGCCTGACCAACAGCTTCCCCGGCTCGTCGGGCACCGGCGGCGATCCCGGTGGCACCGGCGGCAACGGTGGCGCTGGCGGCTCCGGCGGCTTTTTTGCCGGTGACGGCGGCAACGGCGGCGCCGGTGGGGTCGGGGGCACCGGCGGTGACGGCGGCAACGGCGCTACCGGCGGCACCGGCGCCACCGCGGGTGCCAACGGTCAAGACGGCGGCAACGGCGGGACCGGAGGAACCGGTGGGCAGGGCGGGGCGGGCGGGGCCGGCGGGGCCACCTTCACCGGCAAGGCGGGGACCCAAGGCGCGGGTGGGGCCGGCGGAGACGGCGGGGCCGGCGGCAACGCGGGCAACGGCGGCAGCGGCGCTATCGGTGCCGACGGCGCCACCGTCGGCACCGGCGTGGACGGTCAAGACGGCGGCAACGGCGGTGCAGGCGGGACTGGCGGGCAGGGCGGCGCTGGCGGCGACGGCGGAGCGGGCAGCACCACCGGCAACCAAGGCGGCGGCGCGGGCGGTAACGGCGGAGGCGGCGGTGCGGGCGGTAACGGCGGCAGTGGCGCCAACGGCGCGGACGGCAGCATTTCGGGCCTCGGCGGCCAGGCCGGCGGCAACGGCGGCGATGGTGGCGACAGCGGGGGTCGGCGGTTCCGGCGGGGATGGTGGCGCCGGGCTGACCGTGGGCGCACACGGTGCCACCGGCAACGTCGTCGCAAACGGTGGCAATGGCGGCCAGGGCGGCAACGGCGGCAACGCCCTGATCGGAACCAGCGACGGCGGAGCGGGCGGGGCCGGCGGGGCCGGCGGTAAGGCTTGGCTGATGGGCGACGGCGGTTCCGGCGGCCACGGCGGCAACGGCGGCGCGGGCGGCTCCAGCCCGCAGGGCAGCGGCGGAGGCGGCGGCAACGGCGGCGCCGGCGGTACCGGAGGCGACGCCGGGCTGCAGGAGGGTGGGGGCGGAACCGGCGGTGACGGCGGCAACGGCGGCGCCGGCGGCACCGGCAAGGCCAGCAGCGCCACCGGCGGCATCGGCGGGGCGGCGGCAACGGCGGCGCGGCCGGGCAGGTCGGCGACGGCGGAGGCGGCGGAACCGGCGGCAACGGCGGCAACGGCGGCGCCGGTCGCGACGGGGCCATGGGCGGAACCGGCGGCACCGGCGGCGACGCGGGGATGGTCGGCAACGGCGGGGGCGGCGGAACCGGCGGCAACGGCGGCAACGGCGGCAACGTCAATGCGGGCGGCGGGCCCGGGATCGGCGGCAACGGCGCCGAGGGCGGCGCCGGCGGCAGCGGGGGCAGTAGCTCGGGCAACGGCGGCGCCGGCGGCAAGGGTGGGTCCGGTGGCACTGGAGGTGCGGGGCAGTTCGGCAACACCGGCGGCACCGGCGCCAACGGCACTTTCGACAATGGCGGGGATGGTCGCGGCGGCGCTGGCGGCACCGGCGGTACCGGCGGCACCGGCGGCAACGGGGGCGTAGGCGGAAATGGCGGGACGGGCGGCAAGGCGATCTCGCCAACGGCCCAGGATGGCGCCCAGGGCGCCGGCGGAAATGGCGGAGCCGGGGGCACCGGTGGAAACGGCGGCTTCGGCGGTAGCGGAGGCAGCGGCGCGGACGGCACGCTGTTCAGCAGCCTGGCCGGGACGGGCGGCACCGGTGGTAACGGCGGCACCGGCGGCGACGGTGGAGCCGGTGGTGCGGGCGGCGCTCCCGGCACCGGTTTGATCCCGGGTAGCACTGGCGCGGCGGGTGCAACCGGCCGCGCCGGAACGGGCGGATTCGGCGGGAACGGGGGTTTGGGCTCGGCCTTCGGTCCCGGCGGCACCGGCGACGGCGGCAGCGGCGGCTCCAGCAGCACCAGCGCCGGCGGTGGCGGCGGGACCGGCGGCGCCGGCGGGACCGGGTTCGACGGCAGTGCTGGTGGGGCCGGCGGGAACGGGGGCCAGGGTGGCGACGGCCTCGGGACGGCCGGAGACGGCGGCAACGGCGGCACGGGCTCCAACGCCCCCATCGGCTTCTCGTTCGGCGGCGCGGGCGGCAAGGGCGGAACCGGTGGCACCGGCGGAACCGCGCACCTGGGCCCGTTGGCCATCCACGGCCAATCCGGCGATCCCGGTCAGTCGGGGCCCCCCGTGGTTGACGGCAACGGCGGAGCCGGCGGCCAAGGTGGGCCTGGCGGCGCTGGCGGCAGCTTCTAGCTCCCCGGGTCTGCCCGTATCGGGCTGGTCAAGCCCGTTGGGTGCACCGGCCGGCGGCCGGTGAAGGCGATCAGCCGATCAAGCACCGGGGCAAAGGCGCCGACCGCCACCGGCGCGGCGAAGCCCGCGGAATTGCGTGCTGCCGGGGTGATCACCTTGCCGGCGACCGTGAGCACATACTCGGTCACCGTGTCGGACACCACCACCCGCCGATCGGTTGCGAACGCGAAATCCCAAGCATGAACCAGCAATTCCAGACAGAGAATGCCCACCGGCACCGCGGCAGGAACTTGGTTGGCGTTCAGTTCGACGGTGCCGTCCACGCCCCGTCGCCGCCACGCTTCCAGCACGGCCTGGCCCGCATCCGCCACTTGGGTTTCCAGGGGCGCATCCAGATCGCGCGGTGGCAGCTGTGCACCGGCAGCGCTGCCGATGATCGTCAGAGAACGCATCAGGTGGTCGGCAAGCTGCACGACATCGTATTGGCTGCACGGCGTTTGGCGCGCCAGGTCGGCGGGCTCGAGCGCACGCAGCACGTGCTGAACCACTGCCAATGTCGCTTCCGCACAGGATAATTCGTCAAGCGGATCGGGAACCGCCGCCCATTCATCGGGGCCGGCGTCCCCCTGCAGGGCGGCGGGGACCAGCCGATCCAGATAGTGGCTCCAGCCCTCGGCGTGACGAGCGGCCTGTTGCTCGGTCAGCCCCTCGTGGACCAACCGGATCTCGGTGCCGTCGGGGGCCGGCGCCAGCGTGACGGTCACCGTCGACTCCCCCGGCACTGGATCGCCGTGGCCTTCCCAGCCCCAGGACAAGACCAGCCGCTGACCCGGGTCCGCTTCGACAACGGCTCCCACCGCGGTGTGTCCCGGAGTCACCGTCCAGCGGTACACACCCGCGTCGTAAGGCTCGATGCGAGCCGTGATGGCCATCCAGCGCCGCAGGTCTTCGGGTCGGGTGAACAGCGCGAAGCTCTGGGCTGGATCCACCGGCAGAACGACTGCATTTTCCAACGGCATGGCGCGCTCTCCTGAGACGGTTTCCGCCGGTCGACCAGGCGGGGCTGGCTCATAGCCCGAGTCTAGGCTCTCTGGCGAGTTCAACTTCGCGCGTTGCCGCGCAGCGGGCCGGCTCCCGCCGCGGCATGGGCTCGGGAGATCGCCGGCGGTGGGTAACCGGCGCCACGCACCTCGCGGTGCACCGCTGCGATCACGGCTTCCACTCCGGCTTCGACCACCAAGGCGATCACGCAGCCGCCGAACCCCCCGCCGGTCATTCGGGCGCCCAGGGCACCCGCGCGGACCGCGGCATCGGCGATCAGGTCGATGTGTTCGGTGGTGATTTCGAAGTCGTCGCGCATCGACGCGTGCGAGGCGGTGAAGATGCGCCCGGCGGCGGTGAAGTCGCAATCACGCAGCGCGGCAACGAATTCATGCACGCGCCGGTTTTCGGTCAGCACGTGGCGGGCGCGACGAGCATCGATGGGGTCGCCGATCGCGGTCAGCGACGAGAGCTCCGCGACGTCGCGCAAGGACGGCGCGTGCAGCGCCTTGGCCGCCCGCTCACACGAGGCGCGCCGTGCCGCGTATTCGCCGCCGGCGTGCCGATGCCGGGCCCGGGAATCGATGAGCAGTAGGGCAACCCCGTGGGCATCCGGATCAAACTGGACCGCCTGCACGCTCAGGTCCCGGAAGTCGATCAGCAGCGCGGTCGCCGGCGCCCCGAAAAGCGCGGCCAGTTGGTCGAGTAAACCCGTTGGGGCCCCGACGTATTCGTTTTCGGCCCGCTGCGCGAGCCGGGCCTGCTCGATCCGGTCGATCTCGATACCGGCCGCCGACGTGATCGCCCCCAGCACCGCACACTCGAGCGCGGCCGAGGATGAGAGCCCCGAGCCGATCTCGACGTCGCTGCTGATCGATATCGCGCCACCGGACACCGGATGACCCGCGCAGCGTAGCGCCCAGATCACCCCGGCCACGTATCCGGCCCAGCCGCTCACCCCACCGGGCACGGTGTCCAGCGGAATCCGCACCGCGCCGTCCATCAGGTCGCTGCTGGCGGTGAGCGCATCGCCGTGGTCGGGCACAAGCGTCGCCACCGCGCGCTGCGGCAGCGCGATCGGCAGCGCCCAGCCCAGGTTGTAGTCGGTGTGCTCCCCGATCAGATTGATCCGCCCCGGTGCGGCGTAGCGGATGGTCACCCGAGTTCCCGCAGCCGCTCGGCCACCGTTTCCGGTGTCACGTCACTGATGAACGCGCCCAACGCCGACTCGGAGGCGGCGAGGTATTTCAGCGCCGTCGCGCTGCGACGGATAGACATCAGCTCCACATGAAAATAGCCCTCGCGCTGGGCTTCGGTGTCGCGGTATTGATGCAGCGCGGAAATGTAGGGCAGCGGGCCCGAATACATCCGGTCGAACCGGCGCAACACGTCGAGATAGATCTCGGTGAACTCGTTGCACTCAGCGGCATCGAGATCAACAAGGTTGCGCACGAACCTATTCGGGTAGATGTGCACCTCGACCGGCCAGCGCGCGGCGAACGGCACGAACGCGGTGAACCGGTCACCGCGGGCGACGATGCGGCTACCGTCGGCAACCTCGCGTGCCAGCAGATCTTCGAACAGATTGCAGCCGTGCCGCATTCGATGCCGGCCGGCTTGCTCGAGCATGACCGAGGTGCGGGGGGTGAGGAACGGGTAGCCGTAGATCTGACCGTGCGGATGGGTGAGGGTCACGCCGATTTCCTCACCACGGTTCTCGAAGCAGAACACCTGCTCGATACCCGGCTGACCGATCAGGTCGCCGGTGCGATGCCGCCACGCCTCGATGACCAGGCGGGCATGCGGAGCCGGCAGATCGGCGAACGAGCCGCCGTGGTCGCTGGAGAAGCAGATCACCTCGCAGCGGCCATCGCCCGGCGCCGACACAAAGCCGTCGCCACCCGGTGGCGGCCCACCACTGCCCGACAGGCTCGGAAATCGGTTCTCGAAGACCACGACGTCATAGTCGCGCGCCGGCACCTCGCTGGTCAGCCCGGTCGGGCTCGGACACAGCGGACACTGATCCGGCGGCGGTTTGTAGGTGCGGTCCTGACGCAGGGCCGCGACGATCACCCACTGCCCCGTTGATCGGTCGAACCGCAACTCCGATTGATGCGGATGCCGTGGCGGCAGCGGGCGGCGGTCGGCCACCGGCGCCGGAACGTTCCCGGGCAACGCGAAAAAGAGCACCTCACGGCCATCGGCCAGCTTCGCCCGGGTCGGCGCCGTCACGATATCGAACACTAACCGAACCGAGGCGAGGGCAGCGGCCATCCCCGCCGTTGCTGGCGTGCGGTGTGATCCCCGCCGCACACAGAATCATGCCGCGGGGCACAATTGCAGTGTGAAAGTAGCGATCAGCGGCGCCGGCGTAGCGGGAGCGGCACTTGCCCACTGGCTGCATCGAACCGGCCACACCCCGACATTGATCGAGCGGGCACCGAAACTCCGTACCGGCGGCTACATGATCGACTTTTGGGGCGTTGGCTATCAGGCGGCCAAACGAATGGGCATCGAGGACCCGGTCCGCGCCGCGGGATACCAGATTGAGCGATTGCGTTCGGTCGGCTCCCGCGGCGAAGTCAAGGCCGACCTGAACGTGGACGTCTTTCGCCGGATGATCGGCGAGGATTTCACCAGCCTGCCCCGCGGTGACCTGGCCGCCGCGATCTATGCCACGGTCGAGGACAAGGTCGAAACGATTTTCGGCGACTCCATCACCGCCATCGACCAGCACAGCGACGGCGTCCATCTCACCTTCGAGAAAAATGCGCCGCGCGATTTCGATCTACTCATCGGCGCCGACGGATTGCACTCCAACGTGCGCCGTCTGGTTTTCGGACCGGAGCACGACTATGAGCACTACCTTGGCTGCAAGGTCGCGGCCTGCGTGGTTGACGATTACTGGCCGCGCGACGAGCTGACGTACGTCCTCTACAACATTCCCGGAAAGCAAGTGGGGCGCGTTGCGCTGCGCGGCGCGCGCACCATGTTTCTGTTCGTCTTTCGCGATGAGCACGACGGCGCCGACCTCACACCAAAAGAGCAGTTGCGCAACCAATTCGGTGATGCCGGCTGGGAGTGTAATGAAATCTTGGCCGCACTGGACAACGTTGATGACCTCTACTTCGATGTGGTGAGCCAGATCAAGATGGACCGCTGGTCACGCGATCGGGTGCTGCTGATCGGAGACGCGGCCGGGTGCATCTCACTGCTCGGCGGCGAGGGCACCGGTCTGGCCATGACCGAGGCGTATGTGCTGGCCGGGGAACTGGAGCGCGCCGGCGGCGACCACCGCCGCGCTTTCGATGCCTACGAGGCGCAGTTGCGCCCCTTCATCGCGGACAAGCAGGCCGGGGCGGCCAGGTTCATCAGGTTTTTCGCCACGCGCACCCGATTTGGTTTGTGGTTCCGCAACATTGCGATGCGCACGATGAACATCGGCCCGTTGGCAACGCTTTTCGCCGGTAGCGTGCGCGACGACTTCGAACTGCCCGACTACGACTTGGCGTGAGCGACCGGGCAGCCCGGCGCCTCCGGCACCGCCGGTGACACCGCGGTGATCGCGCGGACACGGATGCGCGCGTCCCGGTGCGGCACCAAGATGACGTGTTTGAGCTTGTAGCGCTCGTCGGGTGCTGTGATGGTGGCCAAGTCAACCCGGCGCAGAATCTCGCGCAGCACGACCCGCATCTCGACCATGGCGAAGGTCGCCCCGAGGCAGCGTCGATTTCCGCCGCCGAACGGCAGCCACGTGGTCGGGGTCAGGGTCGCGTCGATCATCCGATCGGGGTCGAACCGGTCCGGGTCCGGATACACCTCGGCATTGGCGTGCACCAGACCGATACCGGCCACCACCATGGTTCCGGCCGGCAGTTGATAGCCGGCCAACTCGGTGGGTTCGGTCAGGATGCGGCCCACGTCGAACACCACCGGGCGGATGCGCAGCGTCTCTTTTGCCAGGGCGTCGAGATACTCGTCGCCGGATGGATCACCCGCCGCGCTGGCCTCGGCCGCCCGCACCGCCTTGGCCAGTATCGCCGGGTGGCGGGTCAGCCGCTCCAGCGCCCAGGCCAAGCCGGTGGCCGTGGTGTCGTGCCCGGCTACCAGCAGAGTCATCAGTTGGTCGCGTAGTTCCTCGTCGGTCATCCGGCCCGACGGTTTGGCGGTGTCCCCGTCGACCGCCCGGACCAGCGTGGCCAGCACGTCGGTGCGTTCGGCGAGATTCGGGTCGGCGCGCCGCTCGGCAATCTCGGCGTAAAGCAGCTCGTTGGCCTCGTCGATAGCGCGGCGCAACCGGCGCCAGGCACGGCGACTCAGCAGGTCCGGCTTGGCAAGCGCCAGCGTCTCCCACGCCCCCACGTTGAGTAGCCGCGGCATGACCTTGCGCAGGGCGGCCAGCCGGTCCGGGTCGGTGGCACCGATCACGGTGCGCAGGATCACCTCGAGGGTGATCTCAGCCATCTTGGGAGCGACCGCAAAGGTCCGGCCCACCGGCCACCCGGCGATGTTCTCCGCTGCGATCTCGGACATCAGCTGAGCCTGGTGCGCAACGGCTTCACGTTGGAAGGGCGGCAGCATCATGCGACGCCGGTCACGGTGCACATCGTCGTCGACCACCAGCAACGAGCTCTCTCCGAGCAGTCCGGCCAGCATCGTGTTGGCTTCGCCGGCATGAAAGACGCGCGGATCTCCGGCGAACACCTTCTTGATCACCACCGGATCGGTCACATTGACCATGGTGCCCAGCCCCGCCACGCGCAGCGTGAAAACGCTGCCGTAGCGGCGTTTGCAGGCGGTGAGGAATCTCGGGGCGTGCCGCAACATGAGCGCAGCCTGCACCGCGCGGGGAAGACGAGGTCCGGGTGGCAGCGTGGCGGTTTTCGTCATGACGGTGATTTTACGGGCGTTGTCGAGAACAAAGATCGGGTTTCACAAAGAGCAAAATTGTTGCGCTAGCGGCAACTAATTGCTGCCCGGTCCGAATATAAATTACACCAACATATTTCACGCTGTTCAATTTCCGGATTCGGTGAATGATCTTGAAAGACAGTCGCTACCGCTTAGCTCTTTGCCATTTAGGTTGACTTAGGTTGACAGCGTCGGCACAAACCGAGGCGGCCGCCGAACCCCGGTGGCCTGTTCGAAGGCGTAGGCATACCCGATGAGTTTGGGTTCCTGGAATGCGCCGGCGAACAACGACAGGCCGACCGGCAGACCACAGAAATAACCGGCGGGAACGCAGATGTGGGGGTAGCCGGCGACCGCCGGTGGCGTCGAGCAACCGCCGGGCAGGATGTTGTCACCGACGACCGGGTCGATGGCAAACGCCGGTGAACCCTCGGTGGGCGCGACGATCGCATCCAGCCGGTGCTCGCGCAGCGCCTTGTCGATGCCGTCGGCACCTGCGAGGCGGCGCAGTTCGGCCCGCACCCGCAGGTACTGCGAGTCGGTGAGGTCGCCCTTGGCTTGCGACTGCTCGAGAAACTCCTGCCCAAAGTACGGCATCACCTGGCCGGCGTGGGCTCTGTTGAACGCGATGAGTTCGTCGAGGCTGCCGACCGCGGCGCGCGGATGGGCGCCGAGATAGCCATTCAAACTCGCCTTGAGCCCATAGCGGAACAGTTCGAGTTCGAGATCGCCGAAGAAGGGCAGCGAACTGGCCTGGATCGGATCGACGATCTCGGCGCCCAGCGCCGCCAGCTGACCGAGCGCACCCTCGATCAGTGCATCCGTCGCCTCGTGCGCACCGAAGCGCTCCCGGGCCACACCGAGTCGGGCCCCCTGCAGGGCTGCCGGGTCAAGAAATCGGCGATAGTCGGTTGCCGTGTGCGCGCCGCCCGCTCGCGTTGTCGGGTCACTGTCATCGACACCCGTCATCACCGTCAACAGCGTCGCAACGTCGGTGACGGTGCGCGCCATCGGGCCCACCATGTCCTGTGGCGATGCCACACCGATGACTCCGGAACGGCTTAGCAGGCCCACCGTTGGCTTCAGACCGACGATCGAGTTGCTCGATGCCGGCCGCACGATGGAACCGTCGACCTCTGCGCCGAGGGCGGCCACACACAGGTTGGCCGCCACCGCGACCGCCGAACCCGAGCTGGAGCCCAGCGGACTTCGGTCCAGCACGTAGGGGTTTCGCACCTGTCCGCCGCGACTGCTCCAGCCACTGCACGGCCGCGTGGAGCGCATATATCCCCACTCGCTCATGTTCGCTTTTCCGAGGATCACTGCGCCAGCATCGCGTAATTTCTTGACCACAAATGCATCTCGAGTTGCGATGTTGCCCTCTAGGGCCAGCGAACCGGCCGTTGTGGCCATCTTGTCACCGGTGTCGATGCTGTCCTTGATGACGACGGGGACACCGTGCAACGCCCCACGAATCCGTCCCCCGCTTCGCTCGGCGTCGAGCGCCTCGGCGATCGCGAGGGCGTCGGGGTTAACCTCGATGATCGACCGCAGCATCGGACCGGATTGGTCGATCTCGCGGATCCGTCTCAAGTAGCAGTCAGTCAGGCCGGCGGCGGTCCACTCCCCCCGCTCGAAGGCCGTCTGGGTTTCGGCGATGGTGAACTCGGGCAAATCCATGAGATCCCTCCGGAAGCGGTGCCACGCCGGCGGCAGGTCCAGTTCGGTTCAGATCGGCCCGCTGCCGCCTCAGTCGCGGGCGATATAGGCGAGGACTTACTTCTCGTGGTCGACGTAGTGATCACCGCTGACATCGACAATGACCCGATCAATGGTGCCGCCGACGAACGGGAATGGTGCCGGGTAGTCAGCGACCGCCGAGCCGCTGTCGCGCCCGACGCACAGTCCATCTCCGGTCAGCGAAAACGTGCCCGGCTGGGTGGCGATTTGGGCATCGCCCACGGCTTCGGTGTCGATGTAGAGCGTCAGTGTGCCGAGGGCGCTGAATGTGTCCGGGTCATCGGCGGTCTTGCGGAACTCGGCGGTGAGCACATGCGTCCCGGTGGCAACAGGCTCGGGTGCGCTGATGGTCTGGATTCGCTCGCCGAGCCAGTTGTAGACGTAGTGCAGCCGACCGTCCTTGAGGAACAGGCTGTGCCCGCCGGCCACCCCGCCCTGGGCAAACAGCACGCCCTCGGCCTCCGGGGTGTCGATGGTGACGGCGGCGGCGATGGTGAAGGAGCGGCGCCGGACATTCACCGCGACCGCCTCGGGAACATCGGCGGAGTCCGGGTAGTAGACGTAGTGGGACCGCGGCTCGCCGGGCTCCGGCCGCGGTGAGGCCATGATCTCGAGCGCCGTGCGGTCATCGAGCGGCAGACCCTTGTACACACCCGCGTAGTAGAACCACAGCCCCTTGAGTTCTTCGAGCAGCTCCGGCTATTCGTCGGCCAGGTCGTGCAATTGGGTGCGGTCGGTACGCAGGTCGTAGAGCTCCCAGCGGTCCTTGTCGAAATTGCTCCAGCCCGACAGCGGCGGGTGCAGGGTGGTGGCCAGCCAGCCCTGGTGATATAGCGCCCGCATGCCCAGCATGGAGTAGAACTGGGTGGCCCGGCCGGGCAGCTGCGGATCGCTGATCGAAGCGGCGAAGCTGTGGCCCTCGATCTGACTTTGGGTCCAGCCGTTGAGAACCGCGGGCGGGTCGACGTCAAGCAGTTCATAAGGCGTCGGCACGATGTCGACGGCGTGCACGTATTGGTCGCGAACCTCGCCGCGCGCGGCGATGCCGGCCGGCCACGAGACAATGAGCGGATCGGCCACCCCGCCCTCGTAGCCGGCGAACCGCTTCCAGTACGGAAACGGTGTGTCGAACGCCCACGCCCACCCGGTGTTGTAGTGGTTATAGGCGGACGGGCCACCCAGGTCGTCGATCCGGGGCAGATTCGCCTCGATGGTGTCGGGGACGTTGTTGAAGAACTTGTTCTCGTTGAACGAACCGTTGGGCCCGCCCTCACCGCTGGCGCCGTTGTCGGAGACGACCACGATGATGGTGTTGTCCAACTGCCCGGATTCGGCCAAGTAGTCCAGGAGCCTGCCGATCTGCTCGTCGGTGTAAGACACGAAGCCCGCGTACACTTCGGCCATTCGCACGAACAGCCGTCGTTCGTCGTCGGTCAATGAGTCCCACGGCCGCACGAAATCGAGTGCGGGCCAGGCCCGGCCGTCTGGACCGGTGATATCGGGTTCACCGTGTGGGTTGATCGGCGACAGTTCGAGGTCCTGGGGTAGCAATCCCATTCGCTTCTGGTTGGCCAGGATCCCCACCCGAATCGCCTGGTAGCCTTCGTCGAACCGGCCGCGGTAGCGATCTGCCCAGTCCTTGAACACGTGGTGGGGCGCGTGGCCGCAGCCCGGACAGAAGTACATGAACCACGGCTTCTGGGGGGCAACGGCCTTGGCGTCGCGGACGAACCGGATCGCCTTGTCCGCCAGATCGGCCGACAGGTGATACCCCTGCTCCGGCGTCGCCGGAGGTTCGACGGTGTGGTTGTCATAGACCAGGTCCGGATACCACTGGTTGGTCTCACCACCCAGGAATCCGTAGAAGCGCTCGAATCCGCGTCCCAGCGGGCACCGGCCCTTCCATGACGACGCATCGCTCTCGTCGCTGGGCGTCAGATGCCACTTGCCCACCGCGTAGGTATTCCAGCCGCGCGCGTTGAGCACCTCCGAGATCATCCCGTTCTCGAACGGAACCCGACCCGAGAATCCTGGGAACCCTGCCGAGGCCTCGGTGATGCAGGCCATGTTGTTCGATGTCGCATTGCGCCCGTTGAGCAGGCTCGAGCGCGTCGGCGAGCACAACGCGGTGGTGTGGAAGTTGGAGTAGCGCACGCCGCTGTCGGCGATTCGGCGCATCGCCGGGGTTTCGATCGGCCCGCCGAACGGTTCCAGCGCGCCGTAGCCGACGTCATCCCAGACGATCATCAGCACGTTGGGAGCGCCGGCGGGTGCGGCCGGCGCCAAGAACGGCCCCCAGTCCGGCTCGGAATCGCGGATATCGGTCGCCACTCGCCCAGACCACTGCGCCACTTCGCGTCACCACCCGTCCAGAAATCGCGTCAACAGCAGCTTAGGTCGGTTGGGACTCTCGGAGGCCAAGTTGACGACAGTGGCTTCGGGCGGCCGCGCCGCACGACAACGCCCGATGGCTGTATCACGGCGTCGGCGGGGCCGCGCCGTCGACCGTAATCCGGCGCGCCACAACGGGTTCTGCCTTGCCCTTGAGGGTCAGCGTGACGACCTCGCCGTCCTGCACGCCCGCAAGACCAGCCACCCGCTCAGACATCACGATCTCCCCGCCCGCGGCCACGGCCTGTAGTCGCGCCGCCGTATTGACGACAACCCCGAGCGCGGTGAAGTCGCGGATCTCGCCCTCATCCACGATGCCGACGTATGCCGGGCCGACGTTCAGACCGATGCCGACCTTCAACTGCGGCCCCTCGGCAGTGCCGTAGCCCTGCGCCCGCAGGATGGCGCGGGCGTCACTCACCATGGAATTGACGTAGCGGCCGTCCCGGGTGAGCCGTGCAAAGTAAAGACCCATGACTTCGTCACCGATGAGCTTGTCGACAATCCCGTGCCGAACAATCACCTGCGTCAGTTTCGAGTAGAAGCGATTGAGGGCGGCGACCATTTCATCCGGCGGGACAGTCTCCGCCAGCGCGGTGGAGCCGCGGACGTCGGCGAATAGAACCCCGATCGGCAGCGTGACCCCACCGCCGGCCGCCTTCTCAAAACAGAGTTGGCACCAGCGCGGGTTTTTTCGCGATGGGCTCTTGCCCACGCGACGCATCAGCCAGCCGCCGAATCCCGCGAACGGATTGCCGCAGGCTTCGCACCGCGGGGCCGCGGGAAGGCTGGAGATGAGTCGAATTCCCCGACGCACCGAGGCGTGGCCAAAGGACTCGAAGAAACGCTCCCATTCCTCCGCGTTGGCCTGCGCCCCGTCCGGGCGCGGTGGGGTGCGTCCGCGCGCCATCAGTCGATTCTTACACCACTGGCCCTGTCGACGCAGCCATCGGACATCTACTTGTAGGCAACGGCGGCGCTCGAGCCGGCGGCCAGTGCGATCACCTCGAAGGAACGGAATCCGGCTGCACCGCACCATTTTCGGAAGTCGGCGCCCGTGTAGTCGAATGCGTCACCGAATTCGATCAGCATATTCAGCGACATCATCAGCCCTGCGGTGTTTTTCCGGCGGGCGTCGTCGATCAGCGTCTCGATCGCGATGAACGCCCCGCCCTCGGGCAGGGCCTCGTAGGCTTTCGCGATCAACCGTTGCTTGCCGTCGAGGTTCCAGTCATGCAGGATCTGGCCCATCGTGATGACATCGGCGCTCGGCAGCGGATCGGCAAAGAAGTCGCCGGACACCGCACGCACCCGGTCACCGAGTCCCTGCTCACTGAGCTTGCGCCGCGTGATGTCGGTTACCGCGGGCAGATCAAAGCTGATGCATTGCAGGTGGGGATGGGCGGCGGCGGCCGTCCGTGACAGCAGCCCGTTGGCGCCGCCGACATCGCAGAGGCTGCCGTAGCGCTGGAACGGAAAGCGTTTCACCAGCAGCTCGCAGTTGCGCCGCGATGCGGAATCCATGGCACCCAGGAAGACCTCGAGACGTCGCGGATCGGCATAGACCGTCTCGAAGAACGGCCGGCCCGTCTGCTTGATCTCGTTCTGCGGCTTGCCCGTCTGCAGCGCGTCGGTGAGGTCCGCCCAGAACCGATAGTTGCGTTGGTCCCAAATCTTGAGCAGACCGCCCTGGTACTCGGGGCTGGCTTCATCCAGGTATCGCGCGGTCTCCGCTGTGTTGCGGTAGCGAGCGTCTGGTCCGTCGCCGTCGCGCGCCAGCAGGTCCAGCGATACCAAGGCATCGAGGAAGTCCGTCGCCGGCCGCGGCACCAGCCCGAGAAGTTCGGCAAGGGCCTGCGCCGTCATCGCCCGGTCGCCCAGTTCGGTGAACAACCCAAGTCCGACCGCGGTGAGCAGCACTTTCGACGGGCCGTATCCGGCGCCGATTGCCATGATCCGATCGGGGCTCGACTGATCCATTACGCGCCCCGCCGAGCCCAGTCCATCAACCTCATCAAGCAAGCAGTCTATGGCCGTCACCGAGCTGTGCCGGGCCGGTCCGCGTCACAACGGTCGGGAACGGACTATCCAGCGCCGGAGTCGACGGCGGCCGCCGGCGCTTGCGGAGCCACACCGTGAGCTGGCGCCGCGTTGTCTTGCCAGGTGTCAACCGTGCAGCCGGCGAGCCCGAATGCCCCGAACACGGCGGCCAGCACCACCAACCCGCACGCCACCGGCCGACGGTTCTTGCTGATACCAATCATCGTTGTTTTCTCCCTGATCGTTGGAACCGAACTGAACGGCCTTGATACCCAAGGCTTGATGCCGCTAACGCTGTTCGCCATGTCTTTTTCGCGAAGGACTCTGGCGCACCACACGCTCAAGTACGCAACGCGCGCCCGAGTCGCCGCCACCCTGAGCACATCCGGTTGGATGCAATCCCACGTCACTGACCTGAGTGCCGATGCGACCAGCCATTACCAGATGCCTCGGAAGAAGCCCGAGAGATTGTTGCCGATGTTGGAAACGCCCGACACGAGGCTGGTGACGGAGAAGGGCAGGACGCCTGTGTTGGCGATCCCCGACACGCCGCTGCCCAGGTTGTAGAAGCCCGAGGACAGGCCACCGTAGTTCTGGTAGCCCGAGCCGCCCAGCAGCCCCGCCGGGTTGGTGTTGAACCAGCCCGACAAACCCGAGCCGTTGTTGGCGTAACCCGAGTTCCCGCCGGCGCCGGTGTTGAAGAAGCCCGACGAAGGTGTGGCACTTGTGTTGAGGTAGCCCGGTCCACCCGGGATGGCGAATTCGGCAAGAGTGGTGCTGGGCAGGTGGATGCTGGGGATGGCGATCGGGGGCGTCGTGAACCCACCGATTCCGATTGGCGCAATGGTGAACTCGTTCGTGGTGAATGCCGGGATGTTGATTTGCGGCAGGGTGAACCCGGCAACCGCGATTGGATCAATCGTGAACGGATCCGTACTGAACGGCGGAGTCGAAATCTGCGGCAACGTGAACCCACCCAACCCAATCGGATCAATCGTGAACGGATCCGTACTGATCGGCGGAGTCGAAATCTGCGGCAACGTGAACTCGTCCACCCCGATCGGTGGAATGGTGATCGCCGTGGTGGTGATCTCGGGTGTCGTGATGTCCGGAAGCATGAAGGCTGCGACGTTGATCGGATCGAAGGTGGTCGAGGGAATGGTGAAGCCGGAAAGACCGATGGAGGGGATTGTCCAATTTCCACCGTTGGGGTCATCGATGGTGAAGTAAGGCAATGTGAAGCTACCGAAGGTTACGCCAGGAATGGACAACTCTCCGATAACGCCATTCTCACCTACTGGCAATCCAGGGTAGGCGCCAAAGACGATGCGCGGAATGAATGTCTGTAGCTGGAGTTTGGTGATCACACTGTTTGTAAACACGTCGTGCACTAATAGCAGATCGACCGGATTCTGATTAAATGGCGGAATGGGAGATACCGTCGGCGTGATAATGGTGGGCAGAAACCACCCGGGTGCGGAAATAGAGGGGCCAGTGAACCCACTCACGGTTACGCGGGGTGTAGTG
Organism: Mycobacterium ulcerans subsp. shinshuense; assembly: GCF_002355775.1. NCBI lineage: Bacteria > Bacillati > Actinomycetota > Actinomycetes > Mycobacteriales > Mycobacteriaceae > Mycobacterium > Mycobacterium ulcerans. The sequence continues at coordinate 4,794,007 of NZ_AP017624.1, forward strand.
ATCGGCGGGATGGAGATCTCAGGCAGTGCTACCGGCGGCACGCTGATGGGAGGAGTAGTTATCTGAGGCAGGTCGAAACCGCCCACCGCGATGTTGCCGAGCGCCTGCGACGGGATGGTCAGAGACGGAATCGTGAACTCGGGCATACCGAAGCCGCCAACGGTGATGTTGGGTGGAGTCGTCATCGCCGGAATATCCAACCCCGGCAATGTAATACCCGGCAGATCAAACCCGCCCACCGTGATGTTGGCCGGTGTGGATATGGCAGGAATCGACATCGAGGGCACAGTGATGGGCGGCAGGCTGAACGCCGGAATAGATATTCCGGCCAGCTCGAGAGGCGGCAGAGTCAGATCGGGCGTGGTGATCGCGAAGTGCAGGCTGCCTTGTCCAACACCGCGGTAGAAGAAGCCGTTATTGAGATCACCGGTGTTGAGCAGCCCGTTGTTCATGTCGCCGAAGTCCAGAGCACCGGTGTTGAGATCGCCGTTGTTGAACCAACCGGTATTTCCGTCACCGATGTTGAAGGCACCGGTGTTGGACGCCCCCGGGTTGAAGCTCCCCATGTTGTAGCTGCCGGTGTTCAGATACCCTGTGTTGGCGTTGCCGACATCAAGAACACCCGTGTTGAACATGCCGGGATTGAAGAAGCCGGTGTTCCCCCAGGGCTCCGGCGTTGTTGATTAGCAGGCTTGTGAGCTGGGGAATTGTGGATTGAGGAGGTCTAGGCGGCGGTTGGCGGTCAAAGCGGTGATCCGGCAGGCTTCGGCGATGTTGTCGGCGCCGTTGAGGCGGTGCAGATTGATCGCGGTGTTGCGTAGCGTTGCTAGGACCTGTGCGCCGTTTCCGGTATGTGCCCTTTGACGGTCTTCGTCGAAGGTGACGTCGCGTATCCAGTGCAGGCTGTTCTCGATTCCCCAGTGTTGACGCATCCAGGTCATGATCGCGGTAGGGCGGGCGTGCTCGAACGGCAGGCTGCAGATGGCATAGACCACCTCCACGCTGCGCTGGTCGGTGGCGGTGATCAAGCGTTCACGAGTGATCCGGATGATTTGTTTTGCGTAGGGGAAGCCGATTCCTCGTGCAGCGGTGATGATTTGCAGGGTGCGGGTCTCGACACGGCCGTGGCCGCGGGAGTCGTCGGTAGCGGCTGCGGGCACCTCGGCCCAGGGCAGCGCGGTGATACGCGCAAGTATTTTGGCTTGGTTGGACTTGACGATCATCAGGTAGTGCGACTTCAAGGTGGCGCAGATCAACTTCGCGGTGACGACCTGGGTATGCATCGCATCCACGGTGACCAGCCACCGCAAGCTACCCGGCAGCAGCGTGAGCAGGGCACGTACGCAGGGAATTTCATTGCTTTTCTCGGCGACAGCGAGTTGACCGAGCACCAATCGGGCACGGTGGGCGAACACCGACACGAGATGCGTGGCTGTCGCTTTGGCGCGTAAAGCACCACGCAGCATCTTGCCGTCCAACGCGATCGGCACCAATCCACTGGGGTCGCTGCTGGCCACGTGTGCAGTGAAGTAACTGCCCATCCTGGCGTTGAGGTCGGCGGGGTCTAGCCGAGACAAAACAGCGCGGAAGGTCTTCTCACTGGGCCGCCGGAACCGGACCCCTAATTGGGCCAACACATCATCGGGAGCGGTGGCCGCCCATGTGGCAAAACCAGCATAGCCGCGCATCCCCGCGGCAGTGGCCAGAACCGCGATCGCCAACAAAGCCATCAGCGAATACCTCCGACCGCGTGGGTCCCTCGGGTCTGGCACCGAGGCCAACACATCGAGAAACTCCGATCCGATGAGCTCGCTGCGCTCACCAGGACTCCAGCGGTCGAACACCTCTGGAACCGACGACACAGGCAATACTGAAACGATAGGCACGGGCAACTCCAGACCAACGACGAACAGTAACCAACTCGATCGTTCTCCAGATAGCCCGTGCCTACACTCCGGCCCCAATAGCGCGGCACCAAAGATCATCAACCCAGCCCACAAGCCTGCTAATCAACAACGCCGGAGCCCTGGGGTCGCCTTGCCCGCGCTCACGCCCGCTGACCGGAGTGGCTGACACTCGGGTGATCGAGGAAGCTGTTAGCGGCTGCGTTTTCGCGCAACAGCCACAGCCGGCTACCGACGACCGAAGCGGAGTAACTGTGAGCCTTGTCCTGGCGTTCGGCGTGGTACTGCTCATCAGCGTGTCCCTGTCCGGGGTCGCCGCCCGGACGGTGCTGTCCAGCGCGCTGTTGTTCCTGGTCGCCGGCGCCCTGCTGGGACCCGGGATTCTCGGGTTGGACAACATCGGCCCAAACGACCCGATCGTCGTCGCGCTCGCAGACGTGGCGCTGTTTACCGTGCTGTTCACCGACGGCCAGCGGGCCAATGTCCGCGAATTGCGTGAGACCTGGACGCTGTCCGGGCGCGCCCTGGGCGTCGGGATGCCGTTGACCATGATCGGAATCGCGGTGCCGGCCCACTTCCTCACCGGCCTGAATTGGCCGACCGCATTCCTGGTGGGCGCCATCCTGTCCCCCACCGATCCGGTCTTTGCGGCAGCCATCGTCGGGCGCTCGGACATCCCGGAACGGTTGCGCCGACTGCTAAATGTCGAGTCCGGCCTCAATGACGGATTGGCGCTGCCGTTCGTGATGATCTTCCTGGCCACCGCCCAGGGCGCCGGCTCCGACGTGCTGTGGGTCGGGGTGGAGCTCGTTCTCGGGCTGGCGCTCGGGGTCGGGGTGGCCGCGGCCGTGGCGTTCGCGTGGCGGGCAAAGATCCTGACGGCCGAAACGCACCTGCAGCCGTTGGGCCCACTGGCGATCGCGGTGGTGGTGTACTCGGCCTGTCACCTCACCCACGCCAACCCATACCTGGCCGCCTTTGCCGTCGGCTCCACGCTGGCCACCTTGGACCATGTCGCCGCCGAGCAGTTTCAACCGTTCGGTGATCTTCTCTCAGAAGTCACCAAGTTCGCCGCGCTGATCGTGTTCGGCGCGTTGATCACCCCCGATCGGTTGTCCGGGCTCAGTTGGCGCGATTGGCTGTTGGCCGTGGTCGTGATCGCGGTGATCCGACCGGCCGCGATGTTGCTGTCGCTGGTGCGGACCCAGCTCAGCCGACAGGAGCGGTTGACTGCCGCATGGTTCGGGCCAAAGGGTTTTGCCTCGGTGGTCTACGGCCTGCTGGCATTGCAGTCGGGATTGGCCAGCAAGGAGCTGGTGTTCGATATCGTCGCCGTCACCATTGCGCTCTCGATCGTGCTGCATTCGTCAACCGACGTACCGATAGCCAAGGTGCTGCAGGTCGAACCCCCCGACGACCTGCCGGGCTGCCGCGAGCCCGCCGATGCCGACGAAGAGGCGACCGCAGAAGTCTGATCCCGCCGGCAATGTTGGCCGCAGCGACACTAAATCGACTCCCCCACAGCATATTTCGCAGCCACAATTGGTCGGCGTGGGCCGCCGTCGCCGGCCCGCCAGGCTGCTAACCTAACCCGCTATGGGTGCCTTGGACGGACGTGTCGCCTTGATCACCGGCGGAGCCCGCGGGCAGGGCCGCGCGCACGCGCTGGCCCTGGCGGGCCAGGGGGCCGATATCGCCCTCGCCGACGCGCCGGGCCCGATGGCGGAGCTGACCTACCCGCTGGGCAGCGAGGAAGACCTGCTCGCCACCGCCGAACTCGTCGGCCAGCTGGGCCGGCGTTGCCTGCCGATGGTGGTCGACGTGCGCGACCCGGCCCAGGTGAACACCGCGGTTGAGCGGACGGTGCGCGAGCTGGGCAGCCTCGATATCGTGCTGGCCAATGCCGGCATCGTCAGCACCGGGCGCCTCGAAGAGGTAAGTGACCAGGTTTGGCAGCAGCTGATGGACACCAACCTGACCGGCGTGTTCCACACCCTGCGCGCGGCCATTCCGGTGATGCGCCAACAACGCTTCGGCAGGATCGTGGCGACATCGTCGATGGGCGGCCGAATGGGCATCCCGGAATTGGCGGCCTACAACGCCACCAAGTGGGGGATCATCGGCCTGATCAAGTCCGTCGCCCTCGAGGTCGCCAAGGAAGGCATCACGGCCAACGTCATCTGTCCGACCACGACGCAGACACCGATGGTGCAGCCCGCCGGGATCGGAGATGATCAGGAAGTTCCCGACGATCTGGTGCGGCGCATGATGAAGGCCAACCCCATCCCTCAACCGTGGCTGCAACCGGAGGACGTCAGCCGCGGGGTGGTCTATCTGGTCACCGACCCGGGTGTCATCACCGGCAGCGTGCTGGAAGTCGGGCTCGGCGGCAGCGCTCGCATGCACTGACTCGGCGGCGCCCGAAGCGGCGCCGAACGACGTTCAAGCCACTTTGACCCTCGCGACCCGCTTCCACGCGGCGTACAATTTGGTCAGACGCCCAATGTGATCGTCCAAATTGAGGTAGTCGCATGCCAACAGCTGCCGAGCGAGGCGCACAAACCCGGGCCGCGCTGATGGCCGCCGCGGTAGCGGTGATCGCCGAACGAGGCTGGGGGGCGGCCACCACCCGGATGGTGGCCGAACGGGCCGGACTTCCGCCGGGGTTGGTGCACTATCACTTCGCATCGTTGAACGACCTGCTGATCGATGCGGCCCTGCAGGCAGCGCGCGAGGAAGCCGCTCAGGTGCTGGACGGACTGGCCGGCGATTCACCGTCGCAGGGAATAGACTGATTGATCGACGCGGTCTCGTCCTACGACGTCGATGATCGAAACCAAAACCCGGCGATCCTGGTGTTTGGCGAAATGCTCTTGGCAGCAACACGATACGAGCGGCTGCGAATGGGCTTGGCGGAAATCCTCGGCGACTACCGATCCACACTGCGTCAGTGGCTCGCAGATCAGGGCGGCGCCATCGATCCCGAGGCGACCGCGGCATTGATGTTCGCGGCCATCGACGGATTGGTGCTGCATCGGGTGATCGACCCGCGATTGCGCACCCTGGCCATCCGGCCGGCGTTGCGCCGGCTGGCGGGACTGCCGACGGCCCAGACCGACGAGAGGACGCCATCATGACACGAGCGCAAGCGCCTACCTCACCGCGCGGTGGGGTTTCTCTGCACGGTGTCGACAAGACCTTCGGAACCGCAGCAGCGTCGGTACATGCGCTGCGCGGCATCGACCTGGACATCGAACCCGGTGAACTGGTGGCGATCGCCGGGGAAAGCGGGTCGGGCAAAACCACCCTGCTCAACGTCATCGGCGGCATCGAGGAGGCCAACAGCGGTTCTATTAACGTTGCCGGACAAGATATTTCGGGGTGCCGGCCGCGCGCACTGAGCAAGTTCCGCCGCGACCACGTGGGGTTCATCTTCCAGTTCTTCAATCTGATCCCGACGCTGACCGCCAAGGAAAACGTCGAAGTGATCGTCGAGCTGACCGGCCGAGGTGATCGGCGCCGCGCGGCCGAATTGCTGGATGCGGTCGGGCTGGCCGATCGGGCCGGCAGTTTCCCCGGCCAGCTCTCCGGCGGCCAGCAACAGCGGGTGGCCATCGCGCGTGCGCTGATCACCGACCCGGACCTGCTGTTGGCCGACGAGCCGATGGGGGCGCTCGACGTGGCCACCGGCCGACGCGTGCTCAAACTGCTGCAGCAGACCAACCGGTCGGGTCTGGGCGTCATCATGGTGACCCACAACCGGGCGGCCGCCGATGTCGCCGACCGCATCATTCAGATGCGCGACGGAGCGATCGTCGAGCAGCGTCGCAACTCAGCCCCGGCCGAGGCAAGCAGCGTGCGGTGGTGACTGAGGTGCCAACCGAACCGCCCCGCGCCCGGCCGAATTGGACCCTGCTCCGCAAGACCGTCCGTGATCTGCGGCGACGCCCCGCTCAATCGGTGGCCATCGCGGTCATCGTGATGCTCGGGGTGCTGCTCTTCATCGCCAGTTATGACTCGTTCCGCAACCTCACGGCGTCCTACAACCGCACCTATGACCGGCTGCATTTCGCCGACCTCACCGCCTCCGGAGGCGACCCCACCCAGCTGGCCTCCGCCGCGCGGGAGCTCGCCGGCGTCGAGAACGTCGCGACCCGCGTGGTGCGGGACCGACCGGTGAACATCGACGGCACCCAACTGATCGGTCGGGTGGTCGGGTTGACCGGCGGCGGCCACGGGGTCGACGACGTGGAGATCGTCGACGGACGCGCACCCGATCCCGATGCCCCCGCACAGGTCGCGATCGAAAAACACGCAGCCGAGTCATTTCAGCTGAGCCCGGGCGATCGTGTCGATGTCTACAACGGCTCCGGTTGGCGCACCGCCGAGATCACCGGGGTGGCCCGCTCGCCCGAGTACTTGTGGCCGGCGCGTAGTCGTCAAGACATCCTGCCCGACCCACATTCCTTCGCCGTACTGTTCGCGCCACCGCGGCTCGCCGCACAGCTCACCGGGCAGCCAGGGCCCAATCAGACCCTGGTCCAGATGGCCGCCGGAGCGACCACGGCCGATCGGGACCGGGTGGCCGGGCTACTGCTGTCCCGCGGCGCCTTGGACGTGCAGACCCGCGACGAGCAACCTTCCAACGCAGCGCTGCACGAAGACCTCAATGGCTTCTCCGAACTCGCGGTGGGATTCCCGGTGCTCTTCCTGACCGCCGCCGCGATCGCCGAGTACGTCGTCGTCACCAGGGTCGTGCAGGCCGAGCGGCGGATCATGGGCGCGATGCTGGCCATGGGCGCCCGGCCGGCCACGGTCATCCGGCACTACCTGGGATACGGCGTCGCGGTGGCCACCATGGGCGCGCTGCTCGGCGTCGTTCTCGGTGCGGGCGCCACCTCGCTGGTCACCAGCCTGTACACCGCGGCCATCGGGGTCCCCGACACGGTGGTCCGACACCACGTGTCCACCGCGGTCCTGGGCTTCGCCCTCGGCCTGGCAACCGGCCTGGTCGCCGTGCTGGTGCCGGCCATCACCGCGGCACGCACCGCGCCGGCTGACGCCATGCGCGGCCAACGAGTGCTCGCCACCGCGATGGGGCCACTTACCCGGCTGACCGCGCGGTGGCGGCTGCCCGCGGTGATCCAACTCGCCGTGCGATCGTTGACCCGCAGCCGCGGGCGCACCGTCGCGACCATGGTGGGCGGGGTGCTGGCGTTGATCCTGGTGTTGGCCTCGGTCGGGATGATGACCAGCATGCGCGCCATGCTCGACGTCCAGTTCGGTGAGGTGCAACGGCAGGACGCTTCGGCGCTCGTTGCGCCCAGCGCGGCGGGCCCCGGCGGCTTGGCGAGCCAATTGGCGGCCCTACCCGGGGTGTCGGCGGTCGAACCCAGCACCACCGTCGCGGTGACCGTACGCGCCGGCGGACGCACCTATGCGACGACGCTGACCGGTTTCGTGCCACACAGCTCCATGCACGGATTCCGGGGCACCGACGGGCGCGCGCTGGCCCTGTCCAAAACGGTGTGCTGGCCGGGGCAGCACTGGCCGACAAACTCGACGTGCGGGTCGGCTCCGATCTGATCGTCATCCCCGCGGGGGGATCGCCACAGCATGCCAAGTTGGCCGGCCTGGTCGACGAACCGCTGGGAACGGTGCTCTATGCCACCAACTCGACGGTTGCCGCGATCACCGGCAGCGTGGTCAACGGGTACCTGTTGCGCTTCGGCGCCGATGCCGACCGCGCCGGGTTGCGCGCGGACATCACCTCGCTGCCCGGTGTGCTCGCCTACACCGACACCCACGCACTCGAGAACACGGTCAACCGCTACCTCGGGTTGTTTTGGGCGTTCGTCGGGGTCATGCTGGCGCTGGGCGGGGCACTGGCCTTCGTGGTGATCTACGTAACGATGACGGTGAACATGGCCGAACGCACCACGGAGTTGGCCACCCTACGCGCGGCCGGCGTGTCAACACCGCGGCTCACCGCGACGCTGACCCTGGAGAACCTGCTTGCCACCGCGGCAGCACTTCCCTTCGGGCTGGCCGCGGGCGCGGGGGCGGCGTGGCTGTTCCTGCAGTCCTTCAACAGTGATCTGTTCAACATGCAGCTGGCCCTCGGGTGGTCGACGTTGGCGCTGGCGGCGGTCGCCGTGCTCGCCGCCGCCGCGATTTCGCAGCTACCCACCATGCGGATGGTGCGCGATGTCGACATCGCGCGCGTGGTGCGCGAACGGGCCCAATAACATCCACCGGGGTCAGCGGGCACGCGCGCAGTGCTCAAGTTGGTGGCAGGTACAGGATTCGAACCTGTGTAGGCGTAAGCCGACGGATTTACAGTCCGCTCCCATTGGCCGCTCGGGCAACCTGCCGCATAGCAGGGTACAACGACCGGGTAGACAGAACACAAACGGCTCTCCAAAGAAGGGACTTATCGCATGGCCGACTCATCGTTCGACATCGTCAGCAAGGTCGACCACCAGGAAGTCGACAACGCGCTCAACCAGGCCGCCAAGGAGCTGGCCACGCGATTCGACTTCCGCGGCACCGACACCAAGATCGCGTGGAAGGGCGACGAAGCAGTGGAACTGACCTCGTCCACCGAGGAGCGGGTCAAGGCCGCGGTGGACGTCTTCAAGGAAAAGCTCATCCGCCGCGACATCTCGATGAAGGCCTTTGACGCCGGCGAGCCCCAGGCGTCCGGCAAGACCTACAAGGTCACCGGCGACATCAAGCAGGGCATCAGCGGTGACGACGCCAAGAAGATCACCAAGCTCGTCCGCGACGAGGGCCCCAAGGGCGTCAAGACCCAGATCCAGGGCGAGGAGATTCGCGTCACCAGCAAGAAGCGCGACGACCTACAGACCGTCATCGCCATGCTCAAGCAGGCCGACCTGGACGTCGCGCTGCAGTTCGTCAACTACCGATAGAACTCCCTGCGGGCGCCCGAAGCGATCATGGTCGTCCGGGTCGTAGAAGTGCTGGACACGCTGGCCACGTAGGCTATGAAGGTCCGCATTAGGGGGCCCCTATGGCGACTGCCGACGATGAAATCCTCACCGGCCCGCGGCTGATCCTGCGCCCCCTGCGGCCCACCGACGCCGATGTCGTGTTCTTCGAGGTCACCTCGGATGACGAAGTAATGCGCTACCTTTCGTGCAACACGCATTCCGACGTCGAGCAGACCAGGCACTTCATCACCGAGCTGTGCATGGACGACAACAATCGCGGTTGGATCATCAACTGGCGCAGCACCGGCGATCCGGTCGGGTTCTGCACCTGGATCCGGCCGGAGGGCCCCGAGGTTCAACTGGGCATTTCCCTCGGCCGCCGTTGGTGGGGGCAACATGTCACGTCCGAGGCGCTGGACTTGCTCATCGAACAGGCACAGCGGGATCCGAGCGTGCATCGCGTGTGGGCCGCATGCCACGTTGACAACATCGGAGCCGCACGAGCGCTGGAGCGCAACGGTTTGTCCATGCAGGACCGGCTGGAGCGCTACTGCGTGTTCCCCAACCTCGGCGCGGAGCCGCAGGACGCCTTTCGGTTCGCAAGGACGCTCAGATAGCTTCATCGCCGCATCGCAAGCCTTGGCCACCGCGCGAAAGCGGCTTGCCCGCAACAGGTTGCGCGATTCGCCATTACCACGGGCAGCGAAGTCGTAGCTTGGGTACTGCGAATGCCGGGCGCGGGTCCGATGGTTGGACAGATGGGCGATGGGTGACGGTGTCGGGGATGAGTGGGTCGACGGCTCGGTAGCCGCGCGACATGATCGCCATGCGCTGCGCGAGTGGCTGGTTGTCCATGCCGCGACGATCGATGAACTGTTGTCTACCCGTTTCGAGGCGCTGCCCGGCCGGAAGGCCGACACCGATGCCGCCGCGCGCCGACTTGCCGCGTGGTGTCGTTCCAGCGCAAGCGGTGACTGGGCGCAGTTCGAGTCGCGATTGGCTCGCGACGGTTGGGACTTCGCAAGCGTGCTGGCGCGTTTCGCCAATGCCCGGCACACTCGGTCCTTGCCGCTGCCGGCGTGGGTGGCTGACGCGATGTGGTCCCGAGCGTCGTTGTGCGGCTCACCCGGCCGAGCCACCACCACCGGTTCGCCCGAGCCCGAGCCCACGCCCCCCAGCCAATTCGACGCCCTGCTGTTGCCACTGGTCGACGAGGCGCAGGCCCGACTCTGGTCGACCACGGACGCCGCCGCCACGGCGATACTGAGCGATTCGGCACGCGCAGGCATTCGGCGATCGTTGTTGCAACAACTGTCCGACCTGTGCGCGCCGGCGCTGTATGCGCTCTTTGACTCGGTGCGCGAGCTCGCGGCCCCAGACGATGCTCACGCGCAGCCCAGACCGGACTCGGGAGTCGCGCTCTATCAGCGGTTTGTCGCAGAGATGAAAGCGGCGGGCCTGTCCCGGCTGCTGGAAGCCAAACCGGTGCTGTGGCGGCTGATCGCCACGATCACCCGCCAATGGATTGACACCACGCGCGAGCTGATCGAACGTCTGGCCGCCGATCTGCCGTCCATCCGCGCTGGCCTGCTCGCGGGCGCCCCCGAAACGAAGGTGGCCGGAATCGATGGCGGGCTCTCCGATCCACACAATGGCGGCCGCTCGGTACGGATCGTCGTGTTCGAGAACGGCGCGCGGGTGGTCTACAAGCCGAAGGACTTGCGGGTGGATGCCGCCCTGCACGCCCTGGTCGGCAGGCTCAACCGGGCCGCTCCCCCGCTGGCGTTGCGTGCGGTCCGCACGATCGGACGCGAAGGCTACCGCTGGTGCGAGTTCATCGAGCATGCATCGTGCGCGGACGAAGAAGGCCTCGAGTTGTACTTCCGGCGCGCCGGCGCCTGGCTGGCACTGCTGCACTGCCTGGCCGCCACCGACATGCACCACGAAAACTTCATCGCACACGGCGACTACCCGATGCCGCTGGACATCGAGACGATCCTGCAGGCGAGCACGCAGGACCCCGACGACCGTGATCGGGAAGGCCGTGCCCACCAAGCCGCATGCAACCTCATCGCCGATTCGGTGATGGCGGTGGGCTTGATCCCGTCCTATCGGAGCTCCGGCGTCAACGGGCGTTCCGCGGTCGGTGGGTTGATCGCGAATGACAACACCACGCCGACGATCCGTTGGGAGCACGTCAACACTGACGCGATGCGGCCGAAAAAAGCGGCGCGGCCCGCCACGAGCATGCCGAACCTACCCCACGTCAACGGGCACTACGCCAAGTTCAGCGACTACGTCGACGCCTTCATTGCCGGTTTCGTGGCCTACGCCAAGTTCCTGGTTCGACAAGGCGCCGATGCTGGGGCCGGCGGTTTGTTCCAGGAGTTTGCCGGCTTGCCGGTGCGCAGGGTGTGGCGCCCGACCACCTTCTACACCATGGTGCTGCAGCAGCTCACCGATCATCGCACCATGCATGATGGTGTTGCTTGGTCGGCGCAAGCGGACTTCGTTGCCAGACTGGCTGATTGGAACCAAGACAGCGATCCGCATTGGCCGCTCCTACAGGCGGAGAGATCGGCCCTGTTGTCGTTGAACGTCCCCTACTTTTTTATGGCCAGCGACGGTGTCGAAGCCCATGATTTCGCTGGAGTCTCGTTCCGGTGCGCGGGCATGTCAGGCCTGGAACGCGCGTCTGCGCGCGTTCAAGACCTCGCTGATCGACAGATCGACTGGCAAGTCACGGCCATCCGGCACAATACGGAAACCTATGCGGGACAAGCGCGGTCACCGGGCACAGCGGGTCCAGCACCGCAGCCGCCCCAGCCCGACGGTGGCGCCTGGCGACCGGCCGAAGCGGACTTTTCCGCCGAGGCCGACAGAATCGCCGGGGAACTGGCTCTTCACGCGATTCGCCGAGATGCGGGCGCCGCCTGGATCGGGTTGGACTGGTCAGGCGATTCGGATGCCGCCCAGCTCGTCTGCCTGGGCGCCGGCCTCTATAACGGCGTGTCCGGCATCGGCCTCTTCTTGGCCGCGCACGCGGCCGGCTCGGGCTGCCAGCGGTCGGCCGAGCTGGCCCGGGCCGGGGTCGCACACGTGTGCACCGAACTGACCGGCCGCAACGCGCCGCGCGTGGCCCGCTCGCTGGGAATCAGCGGCGGCTCCGGTTTGGGGTCGATCGCCTACGCATTGGCGGTCATGGCGAAGTGCCTCGAGGACGACGAATTGCTCGCCCACGCGCATAGGGCGGCGCTGTTGGTCACCGACGATCTGATCGAGACCGACCGGCAACTCGATGTCGTCGGGGGTAGCGCCGGCGCGATCCTTGGGCTGCTCCGGGTCTATCGAGACACCGGCTCCGGCGACGTGCTCGCGCGTGCGATTCGGTGTGGCGAGCACCTGTTGCGCCAACCCCGCGTCGGCCCGCACGGAAGGCGCACCTGGCACCGACAGGTGCCTGGCTCTTGCGATCTGAACGGCATGGCGCACGGTGCAGCGGGCTATGCGTACGCCCTGGGGTCATTGGCCACAGCAACCGGTCACGAGGAGTTCGCACAATACGCGGCGGAGTGCCTGGCCTTTGAAAACGCCAGCTACGACCGGCAGCGCGGCGGCTGGCCCGCACTGGATGTGGACGGGGGGAAAGGCTGGCCCGCGTAGTGGCGCCACGGCGCACCCGGAATCGGTTTGGGGCGCATCGGCTTGGCACGACGCGGCTGGGCGCAGCCACTGTCGGCCGACATTGCCAACGCCGTGACTTCGGTCCGTCAAGGCTGGGCTGAGCAACAATTGGACACGCTTTGTTGTGGTGCTCTGGGCAGCATCGAATTGCTCAGCGAAGCCGCGACGACGTTGGACCAGCCTGATCTTCAGGGTCTTGCGGCACGCTGCCTGAGCGACATCGTGTCCGCGGCGACCCAACGCGGCGACTATCGATGGAACAGCGGCGATCAAGCATTCAACCCTGGATTGTTTCGCGGAATCGCCGGCATAGGCTATACCGCCCTGCGTCGCATCAACCGGCCCCTGCCCAATGTGCTGCTCTGGGAATAGACACCGGCAACCGGGATTGAGACGGGCCATTCATCAAGGCCCTCAACAAAATTCAGGCGATCGCTACCAGAGCGCCCGAACTCTCAGGAGAGGCGTGCAAAACCCAGGCAGGGAGCGGTCAAAGCTTGATCCACACAAGGCCCCAGGCCGTTCATTCCCGCGGCGGCCTCGATCATGTCGTCGGTGAGGCGGCAGTCGAGGATGCTGTCAACGGCCGGCAGTTCCATGGCAAGAGTGGTCATCATGGTTTCGCATTGTTTCCCGATCTAAACGTTTTTGTCAAGCCTGGTTGCGCAATGCGTCAAACCGCGGCGCCCTGGCCGGATGCCACGCTCGGCGCCGGTTCACCGTCCAACAACCGCCGCAGCACTAGTGCCGAACTGCCCTGGCTCGACCAACCGGTGGGTGTCTACTCTGATGACGCAACCCAGAAACAAGCGAGGTCCACGATGAGCGTGACCCCCCAAGAAGCCCAACGCACTCCGGTCGAGCGGAGCTTGCTCGACGTCGTCATCGTCGGCGCCGGCATCTCCGGCCTCGGAGCGGCCTACCGGCTGCTCGAGAGCGACCCCGAACTGACCTACACCATCCTGGAACGCCGTGAGCGAATCGGCGGCACCTGGGATCTGTTTCGCTATCCGGGCGTGCGCTCCGACAGCAGCATCTTCACGTTGAGCTTTCCGTTCGAACCATGGACCCGCAGGGAGGGCGTGGCCGACGGCGAGCACATCCGGGAGTACCTGGCCAACACCGCTCACAAGTACGGCATCGACGGCCATATCCAGTTCAACAGCTATGTCCGGGCGGCCGACTGGGATTCGGGCACCGACAGCTGGACGGTCACCTTCGAGCAGGACGGCGTGCAGAGGCAATGCCGCAGCAGGTTCGTGTTCTTCGCCAGCGGCTACTACAACTACGACCAGGGCTACACGCCCGATTTCCCCGGCATCGAGGGGTTCACCGGCACCGTGGTGCACCCACAGCACTGGCCGGCCGACCTGGATTACACCGGCAAGAAGGTCGTGGTGATCGGCAGCGGCGCTACCGCGGTCACGCTGATCCCGTCAATGGCGGAGCAGGCCGCCAAGGTGACCATGCTGCAGCGCTCGCCGACCTACCTCATCTCGTCTTCCAAGTACAGCAAATTCGCTGCCATCGCGCGTAAAGTATTACCCCGCAAGGCATCTCATTTGACGATCCGAACATACAACGCCGTGCTGGAAGCGATGCTCTGGTTCTTGGCCCGCAAGCTGCCGGGCTTCATCAAATGGCTGCTGCGGCGCATTGCGATCAAGAACCTGCCCGCCGGCTATGACGTCGACACCCACTTCAAGCCGAACTACAACCCGTGGGATCAGCGCCTGTGCCTGATCCCCGATGCCGATCTGTACAACGCCGTGGCCGGCGGGCGCGCCGAAGTGGTCACCGACCACATCGACCATTTCGACGCCACCGGCATCGCACTCGAGTCCGGCCGACATCTTGATGCCGACATCATCGTCACCGCCACCGGCCTGCAGTTGCAGGCACTTGGCGGGGTGCAGATCAGTCTGGACGGCACCGAGATCAACCCCTGTGACCGGTTCGTCTACAAAGCGCACATGCTCGAAGGGGTGCCCAACCTGTTCTGGTGTGTGGGCTACACCAATGCATCGTGGACGCTGCGCGCCGACATGACCGCGCGGGCCACGGCGAAGTTGCTGGCGCACATGGCCGCCAACGGCTATACGCACGCCTACCCGGACCGGGGCAACGAGGCGATGCCGGAAAAACCGTCCTGGGACATTCAGGCCGGCTATGTGTTGCGGTCGCTGCACGCACTGCTCAAATCGGGGACCAAGCGGCCCTGGAACGTGCGGCAAAACTATTTCGCCGACGCCATCGACTACCGGTTCGACCGCATCGACGAGGCCATGGTGTTCGGCCGCGCCGCCGACCGCGCGCCCCTGGCGGGCTGAACACCGGTAGCCGATAGTCGCGGCGGCGTCAGGGCTTCTCGTGCTTTCCGTGCGCGGACGCGTCAATGACGATCGGCTCACCGCAGTTGGGGCAGAACTTTTCGGTGTGATGATGCTGCGCCCCGCAGTTCGCACAGAAGTGGGGTTCACCGGCCGTCAGATGCTCCGCGTCCGCGGGAGCCGCGGCATCGGCCGCGTGCTCACCGGCACCTTCGGCGCCGCCGCCAACCGGTGCCCACCCATCCGGAATCGGCTGAAAGTCGGGCACCGGAGAGGCCGCCGAGCGCTGCCGGCGACTTCTCAACACCGTGAAGGTCACGCCACCGCCGACCGCCAGCACCACGACAAGGCCGATGTACCACATCAGATTCGAGCCACGTAGCACCGAAACGTCGCCGTACTGCTGACGCAGGTTGACAGCGCTGGTGCGCAGATCGACCAACCCGGGAAAATCCGGTGACATCGACAACGCCGTGTCGAATTCTTTGATCGCCGCGCTGTAGTGGCCCGAGTAGTACAGGTCGAGCCCCTTTCGATAGGACAGATCGGCCGGGCCCAGGGTGGGCACGACCCCCTTGGTGGCCAGCAATGCGGCCAGGCCGGCCACCGGCGCGACAAAGTTGAACGGCTGCGATTCGCTGGCCGGGCGGAAGCTGTTCAGCCCGATCACCTTGCCGTTGAGTTCGATGGTCGGCCCGCCGCTCATGCCGTCGGAGATCGGCGCATCGATCTCGTATTCGGGAATGGTCTGGCGAAGTGATTTCTTGCTGACCGTGCCGCTCTTGTAGGTGGGGTCAAGCGAGGGATCGGTGATGTCCTGGGTGCTCTTCGGATATCCCACCGCCAGAATCCGGGTGCCGATGCTGACGTCGGCGTCGGTGGTCAGCTCCGAGGAGGGCATGTTGCGCCGGTCCACCCGCAGCAACGCGACGTCACCCTTGTCGATCGGCCGGAAGTCCACGACGTCGGCGTTCATCGTCGCGGCCACCTTTGCCCCGCTTCCGTACAACACCGTGATGCTGACTTCTGGCCCCTGCTCGGCGGTTTCACCCTCGACCCTGGCGTTCTTGCGAAGCCACTGCACCGCGCCAACCGGATTCAGCGCCTCGGGCGAGTCCGGGAATTGCTTCACGTAGTCGCTCGCCGCATGCTCGAAAATCAGGCCCCTGGCGCTTTGCGGATCAACGCAGTGCCCGGCGGTCGCCAGCCAGCCGTCGGGGTTCACGGTGAACGCGGTGCAACCCCAGCCCGCGGTGAACGGCTTGGTCGGGTTGTCGCCGTAGTGGGAGAGCCGCTGGCCGGTGGGCAGCCGCACCCAGCCATAGGCTCCGATCACGATGTACATGACCGCCGGCCGGATCAGCGCCGCAGCCCTTTCCTCCGGGTTGGCCTGTGGCCGACCGTCATCGGCGTACGCGATGCCCGGCGAGCCGGCCATGAGCAGCGCGGCCACCGCCAGCAGCGCAAATATCCGGCCGCCAACGGGCCCGGACCCAAACCTTGCCGGGCGCGCGCGGCTGACCATGACTCCTCCTGGTAGGCATCCTTTGATCTCCACCATCGGGCCTCGACGGTGTCAGACGGTAGGGACCGAAGTCCCATGCCGGGTGGTCATTGGTTTCGACTTTGGCGACCTGACACTGGCTGCTTCTCAATGTCGAGCCTCGGCAATACGCTGGGTGCCATGGCACCTGCTACGCGCGAACCCAACGTCGTTGTCCTCGGTGGCGGTTCCTGGGGAACCACGGTTGCATCGATCTGCGCACGGCGGGGGCCGACGCTGCAATGGGTGCGTTCGGAAGCGACCGCAAAGGACATCAACGACAACCACCGCAACAGCCGCTACCTCGGAAACGACGTCGTGCTCAGCGAAACGCTGCGCGCGACCACCGACTTCTCCGAGGCCGCCAACTGTGCCGACGTCGTCGTCATGGGCGTGCCCTCGCACGGCTTCCGGGGTGTACTGACCGAGCTGAGCAAGGAATTGCGCCCGTGGGTGCCGGTGGTATCGCTGGTCAAAGGGCTCGAACAGGGCACCAACAAGCGGATGTCGCAGATTATCGAGGAGATCTTGCCCGGCCATCCGGCAGGCATCCTGGCCGGGCCGAACATCGCACGCGAGGTGGCCGAAGGGTACGCGGCCGCCGCGGTGCTGGCCATGCCCGACCAGCATCTGGCCACCCAACTGTCCGCGCTGTTTCGCACCCGACGGTTCCGCGTCTACACCACCGATGACGTCATCGGAGTCGAGATGGCGGGTGCGCTCAAGAACGTGTTCGCCATCGCCGTCGGCATGGGCTACTCGCTGGGCATCGGCGAGAACACCCGCGCCCTGGTCATCGCCCGCTCACTGCGCGAGATGACCAAGCTTGGTGTGGCGATGGGCGGTGACACCGAAACCTTCCCCGGACTGGCCGGCCTGGGTGACCTCATCGTCACCTGCACCAGCCAGCGCAGCCGCAACCGCCACGTTGGTGAACAATTGGGCGCCGGCAAACCCATCGATGAGATCATCGCCTCGATGAACCAGGTCGCCGAGGGGGTCAAGGCGGCCAGCGTCATCATGGAATTCGCCAATGAGTTCGGGCTGCCCATGCCGATCGCCCGCGAGGTCGACGCCGTGATCAATCACGGATCGACCGTCGAACAGGCCTACCACGGGCTGGCCGCCGAAGTACCCGGCCATGAGGTGTACGGGGCCGGGTTCTAGCCCGGTTGGGGTTTCTGCACAGCTGGCAAGCCGGTGCGCCGGGAGATCTGCGTTTGGTATGCGCGCCGCATGTGAGGTTGACCCCGGTTTGGCCGCTTGCATACTGTCGATACGACAGCAGTGCCAACTAACGACGCTCCCGTTTCGTCGGAGGCCCTACGGGTGGGTGACCCGGGTGATACGGGGCTGACTGTCCAACCGTCCCCCGCACTGACCGACGAGGGAATGATTGATGCCGTCCATCAAACGACTTGGCAAGCAAGCCCAAGACGACGGCGCGCCGGTGTCGCGAACTCAGCAACTGCGCTCGGTCCTCCGATACGACGTGCCCGCGTCGATTGTGGTTTTTCTGATCGCGCTACCGCTATCGGTGGGAATCGCCATCGCTTCGGGCGCACCGGTGCTCTCCGGCCTGATCTCGGCGGTGATCGGGGGGATCGTGGTTGGACTCATCGGCGGAGCACCACTGGCGGTCAGCGGTCCCGCGAATGGGATGATGGTGGTCACGGTCGGCCTCGTCGCCCAATTTGGTTGGCGGGAAACGTGTTTCATCACGGTCGTCGCAGGTGTCCTGCAGCTCGCTTTCGGACTCATCCGCATTGCGCGAGCGGTACTGGCGATTTCGCCTGTCGTCGTACACGCGATGCTGGCCGGCATCGGAATCACGATCGCACTTCAGCAAACGCACGTGTTGCTGGGCGGGGAGTCCCACACCACATCCTGGGAAAACGTTGTTGAGCTACCCGAACAAATCGTCGAGGCGCATAAACCGGGAGTGTTCCTGGGCGTGTTGGTAATCGGCATCATGGTCGCCTGGCGCTGGGCCCCGGCCAAAGTGGCTGCCGTTCCGGGGCCGCTGGTGGCCATCGTGACCGCAACCGTCATCTCGTCGGTGTTCCCGTTCGACCTGACCCGGATCACGCTCACGGGATCGCCCCTGGATGCGTTGCAGCTGCCGGCCCTACCCGATGGCAAGTGGAGCGCTATCGCGATGAGCGTGGTCACCGTCGCTTTCATTGCCAGCGTCGAGAGCCTGCTGGCAGCCGTGTCGATCGGCAGAATGCACCCCGGCACACCCACCAACTTCAACCGCGAACTGGCCGGACAAGGTGTGGCAAACATGACATCCGGTATGGTCGGTGGTCTCCCCATCGCCGCCGCAATCGTCCGTAGTTCGGCCAATGTCCAGGCGGGCGCCAAGAGCCGCGCCTCGACAATCATGCACAGTGTGTGGATCCTCGTCTTCACGCTGTTTTTCGCGGGGTTGATCCAACAGATCCCCACCGCCGCACTTGCCGGCATGCTGGTTTTCGTCGGCATCAGGCTGCTGCAGCCTGCCCATATCGAAACCGCCATGCGCAATGGTGATCTGGCCGTCTATGTGGTGACCATCGTCGGCGTCGTGTTCCTCAATCTCATGCAGGGCGTGCTGATCGGACTCGCCTTGGCCATCGCGCTGACCGCGTGGCGGGTGATGTGGTTCAGGATCCACGCCGAGCCCTCGGGCGACGAATGGCACGTGATCGTCGCTGGGACATGCACCTTCCTGTCCGTGCCCCGGCTGACCCACGTACTCGCGTCCATCCCCGCGGGCAAAGCGGTTACCGTGACGATGTCGGTCATCTACCTCGATCATGCCGCGCATCAAGCGATTGCCGACTGGCAGCAGCGACAACTTTCGACTGGCGGGTCGGTTCACATCCACGGTGGCGTCCATACCGGACACCGCGCTCGCCGGGCGATGGACGACCTGGTCGAGAATGCAGGCACTGAGACTCCCGCTTAGCGAAGGATTCGCCGGACCATCGCCGGCCGGTCTGGTTCGCATCACACTTGGACTTGCGCGCCTGGTCACGCCTAACATTTGCATTCGCTATGCAGCGGGCGAACCAGGTTGCCGTCGCTTGGCCCGCTCAATAGCCTCGGATGATCGGACGCATAGCAGACTGACACAATGAAGTTCGGCGGAGTTCGGCCATTCGTATTTGCTAGTGCGCGAACACGTTACGAGTCCGTTACAGCACGTGGGGCGGGATATCGCAACATCCCCCGCTAAGGCCCAACGAGGGGATCGGCCGATGCCACACATCGAACAGCTCGATAAACAAGGTCTTGATCACGCCCAGCACCCGGGCACCCCGGATCCCCCAACAACATCGCGGTTGTCGCGGGTATCGTAGATACCGCGACCCGACCGGGTGCGATCAGTCATCAGGCACGACTTGCCAGCCTCGCTGGTTGTTTTCCTGGTAGCACTGCCGTTGTCATTGGGCATCGCCATTGCCTCGGATGCTCCGGTGCTCGCCGGGTTGATCGCGGCCGTGGTGGGCGGGATCATCGGTGGCGCACTGGGGGGATCTCCGCTGCAGGTCAGCGGGCCCGCCGCCGGCCTGACGGTCGTGGTCGCCGACCTCATCGCCGAATTCGGATGGGGAATCACTTGTTTCATCACGGCGGTCGCCGGGCTGATGCAGATCCTATTGGGGTTCAGCCGGGTCGCGCGAGCCGCCCTTGCGATCTCGCCAGTGGTGGTGCACGCCATGCTGGCCGGTATCGGGATCACCATCGCGCTGCAACAGACGCACGTGTTGCTCGGTGGCGAATCACATAGCACGGCCTGGGCCAACGTGGTCGAGCTGCCCGCACAGATTGTCGGCGCGCACCGGCCCGGAGTGATCCTGGGGCTGCTGGTCATCCCGATCATGGTCGCTTGGCGCTGGGCTCCGGCCAAGGTGGCTCCCGTTCCCGGCCCGCTGGTCGCCATCGTGGTGGTAACCGTTGTCTCGGTGGTGTTTCCGTTCCATGTGTCCCGCATCACTCTCGAGGGCTCGGTCGTGGATGCACTGCAGCTGCCCGCAATTCCGCACGGAAACTGGGGCGCCATCGTGATCGGCATCATCACCGTCACGCTCATCACCAGCGTCCAGAGCCTGTTGACAGCGGTGGCAACCGACAGAATGCACAGCGGCCCAACCACCGAACTCAACCGTGAATTGATCGGCCAGGGCGCATCCAACGTCGTGTCGGGGGCAATCGGCGGCCTCCCCATCGCCGGTGTCATCGTCCGCAGCGCGGCAAACATCAAGGCGGGTGCCAAAACTCGGGCGTCGACAATCCTGCACGGTTTCTGGGTCCTGCTGTTCGCACTCCCCTTTGCGGGTTTGATCGAACAAATCCCCAGCGCTGCGCTCGCGGGACTGCTGATCGTCATCGGTATTCAGCTACTGCCAGCCCGCACACATCGAAACCGCGGTCAAGACCGGCGACTTCGCCATCTACCTGGTGACGATTGTCGCGGTGGTCTTCCTGAATCTGCTGCACGGCGTGATGATCGGGCTGGCCCTGGCCATCGCGATGACGGGGTGGCGAGTGCTGCGGGCCAAGGTCGAAGCACACCAAATCGACGGCGAATGGCGGGTGGTCGTCGAGGGCGCCTGCACCTTCCTGTCCCTACCCCGACTGACCCGGGTGCTGGCCTCGGTGCCTGACAGCGCGACGGTCACTCTTCATATCGCGGTCAACTACCTCGACCACGCCGCGCACCAGGCGATCACCGACTGGCAGCGACGCCATCACGCCACCGGCGGGAAGGTTCGCATCGATGGCGCCCTGCGCAGAGGTCATTTCGCCAACGACGGCACACAGTTGGTCCACGACGAAAAGTCCGAAGCCGCCGCCTGACGGCGGCCGGCCGAACCCCGCTATCCGCGGGCCATTTGCTCCAAACGCCGGATCCGGTCCTCGATCGGCGGATGCGTCGAGAACAGCGATCCGATCCGCTCACCGGCACGGAACGGATTGGCGATCATCAAGTGCGCCTGGCTGGCCAGCTGCGGCTCGGGCGGCAGTGGAGCCAGTTGCACGCCACCGGAGATCTTGCGCAGTGCCGACGCCAACGCCAACGGGTCACCGGTCAAGACCGCACCCGATTCGTCGGCCTGATATTCGCGCGAACGCGACACCGCCATCCGCACCACCGTCGCCGCGATCGGGCCCAGCAACGAAACCAGCAGCAGGGCGAACGGGTTCTGGCCGTCTCGGTTACCACCGAACATGCCGGCCCACATGGCCATGTTGGCCAGCGCGGTGATCACCGACGCCAGCGCTCCGGCGATACAGGAAATCAGGATGTCGCGGTTGTAGACGTGTGACAGCTCGTGGCCCAGCACGGCACGCAATTCCCGCTCGTTGAGCAGCGCCAGGATGCCCGTGGTGCAGCACACCGCGGCGTTGCGCGGGTTGCGCCCGGTGGCGAAGGCGTTGGGTGCGGCGGTGTCACTGATGTACAGCCGCGGCATCGGCTGGTGGGCGCTGGCGGCCAGCTCACGCACTATCCGGTACATGGCCGGAGCCTGCAGCTCCGAAACCGGCTGCGCATGCATGGCCCGCAGGGCCAGCTTGTCGCTGTTGAAGTAGACATAGACGTTCATCCCGGCGGCGAACAGCATCGCCAGGATCAGGGCCGTCCTGCCGAACAGCGCACCAAAGAACACGATCATGGCGGACATGCCGACCAGCAGCAGGAAAGTCTTCAGCCTGTTGGCATGCGGATGCCAGGTCATCGGTGTGTGTCCTCCCACGAACACGGCAACTTGGTTATTACAGCTGATTTAACGCCCGAAACGGCCCTCGGGGTTCCGAAACGCCGCGCTCTACCCGTGCCGGTTGACCGTGTAGTCGACCAACGCGGCCAGCGCCTGGCGGCCCGGGACGTCGGGCAGCAAATCCAACTCGTGACGTGCCCGAGCGGCATATTGCCCCAGGACCTCTTTGGCCTGGTCCATACCCGGCGACGCCCGCAACAGCGCGAGGGCCTCGAACACCTCGGCATCGTCGCGGATCGGACCCGCCAGCAATGTGCGCAGCCGGGCGCCGTCGGAGCCGGTCTGGCGCAGGGCGTAGAGCATGGGCAGCGTGCGCACCCCCTCACGCAGGTCGGTGCCCGGTAGCTTCCCCGACTGTTCGGTATCGCTGTCGATGTCGATGATGTCGTCGGCGATCTGGAACGCGGTGCCGACGATGCCGCCGAGACGGTTCAGTCGCTCCACTTGTTCGCCGTCGGCGCCAGAAAACATGCCACCGAACCGGCCGGCGGCCCCGATCAGGCAGCCGGTCTTTTCGTGAACCACCTTCAGGTATTGCTCGATCATGTCCACGCCCTCGGGCGCGCCCCGGGTCTCACGCATCTGACCGGTCACCAGCTGGGCGAACGTATCGGCGACGATCCGCACGGCATCCGGCCCCAGCCGCGACACCAACCGCGACGCCGTCGCCAGCAGATAGTCACCGGCCAGGATGGCGACGTTGTTGCCCCAGCGCGCATTGGCGCTGGGCGCTCCGCGACGTACTTGCGCCTCGTCCATCACATCGTCGTGGTAGAGCGTCGCGAGATGAATCATCTCGATGACGGCTCCGGCGATCACGACTTCGTCGGCACCCGGGTTCGGCCCGACCTGAGCCGACAAGACGGTAAACAGTGGACGGAACCGCTTACCACCGGCCAGGAACAGGTGTAGCAGCGAATCGGTCATCACCTCGTCGGCACCGCGCAACTCAGCGTCCATCAGCCGCTCGATGCTGGCGACGCCATCTCGCACCGTCGTGGCGAATTCAGCATCGCCGACGTCAACGCCCACCACCACCGTCGCCGAGGTTCTCATCCGACCAACATACTGGGGAGCGTGGAAACCAGAGTTCCCAGAGCCCTTGGCGCCGACCTGGTGGTCGTGGGCGCCGGACCGGCCGGGTCGGCGGCGGCCGCCTGGGCCGCCCGAGCGGGCCGGGATGTACTTGTCATCGACTCCGCCGGTTTCCCCCGCGACAAGGCCTGCGGCGACGGGCTGACCCCGCGCGCGATCTCCGAGCTGCAGCAGCTGGGCCTCGGCGAATGGCTGGCCGCCCGTATTCAGCACCAAGGTCTACGCATGAGCGGATTCGGCGGCGAGGTGGAAATCGGCTGGCCCGGCCCGTCTTTTCCGGCGTACAGCAGCGCGGTGGCCCGGCTCGAACTCGACGATCGGATCCGCAAGGTCGCCGAGGAGTCCGGGGCCCGCATGCTGCTCGGCACAAAAGCCGTCGCGGCCCATCATGACTCGTCAAGGCGAGTGGTATCGCTGACGCTGGCCGATCGGACCGAGGTAGCCTGCCGACAATTGATCGTCGCCGACGGCGCACGGTCGTCCCTGGGGCGCAAGCTGGGCCGCCGCTGGCATCAGGAGACCGTCTACGGCGTCGCCGCACGGGGATACCTGACCACTGCCCGCAGCGAGGATCCGTGGCTGACCTCCCATCTGGAACTGCGCTCGCCAGACGGAGCGGTGCTGCCCGGCTACGGCTGGATCTTCCCGCTGGGCAACGGCGAGGTGAACATCGGGGTGGGAGCGCTGTCGACCACCAAACGGCCGGCGGACCTGGCGTTACGACCGCTGATGTCGTACTACACCGACCTGCGCCGGGACGAATGGGGCTTTACCGGCCAGCCCCGTGCGGTCGCCTCGGCGTTGCTGCCCATGGGCGGCGCGGTGTCGGGGGTGGCCGGGCCGAACTGGATGCTCATCGGTGACGCCGCAGCGTGCGTCAACCCACTCAACGGGGAGGGCATCGACTACGGCCTCGAGACCGGGCGGCTTGCCGCCGAACTCCTGGATTCCCCCGACCTGTCGCAGCTGTGGCCGTCGCTACTGCAGGCGCACTACGGTCGTGGGTTCTCGGTCGCACGCAGGCTGGCGCTGCTGCTGACCTACCAACGGTTCCTGCCCACCACCGGACCGGTGGCGATGCGCTCGACGGCACTGATGAAGGTCGCCGTGCGGGTGATGGCCAACCTGGTCACCGAGGAGGACAGCGATTGGGTGGCACGGCTGTGGCGCGGCGGCGGACGGGCATCGCGGCTGATCGATCGTCGCCCGCCGTTCCACTGAGGCCCTATATCAATTTCATTGACATGTATCAGTCTCGTTGATATACAAGAGGCATGACTGAATCATTGGATTTGCAATTCGAAACCGCCTATCGCGGCGAATCCGCAGAGTTCGGCGCGGGCATCAGGCCCCCGTGGAGCCTGGGCGAACCCCAGCCCGAACTCGCCACCCTGATCGAGCAGGGCAAGGTCCATGGCGAGGTGCTCGACGCGGGTTGCGGGGAGGCCGCCCTCGCATTGGCGCTGGCAGGACGGGGCCACCCGGTGGTCGGCTTGGACATGTCCCCCACCGCCGTCGAGCTGGCCGGGCGCGAGGCCGCGCGCCGCGGCCTGACCAACGCCAGCTTCGCGGTGGCCGACATCACCGATTTCGCCAGCTATCCGCCGGAGTCGGCGGGGCGGTTCAACACCATCATGGACAGCACGCTGTTTCACTCCATGCCGGTCGAACTCCGCGAGGGTTACCAGCGTTCGATCGTACGGGCGGCCGCCCCGGGCGCGTCCTACTTTGTGCTGGTCTTCGACAAGGCCGCGCTTTCCGGCGACGGCCCGATCAATGGCGTCACCGAAGAAGAGTTGCGTGACGCGGTGTCCAAGCACTGGGTGATCGACGAGATCCGGCCGGCCCGCATCCACGCCAATCTTCCGCCGGAAGTATCCGGGATGCCCGCCTTCGACGCTCGCGACGAACCCGAGGGCCGCAAGTCCGTCGGTGCGTGGTTGCTCTCAGCCCATTTGGGCTGATGACACACCCCATGCGGTGTATAGTCCAGCTAATGAAGGGTAGAAGGCTGGCCACAATCGCCGCGACTGCGGTAGCTGCCGTCGGGCTGGCGGCGCCGGCGCAGGCTGACGACTACGACGCCCCTTTCAACAACACGCTGCACAGCTTCGGGATTTACGGCCCGCAGGACTACAACGCCTGGCTGGCCAAGATCAGCTGCGAGCGAATGGACCGGGGCGTTGACGGCGACGCGTACAAGTCGGCGACTTTCTTGCAGCGCAACCTGCCCCGTGGCACCACCCAGGGCCAGGCGTTTCAGTTCCTGGGCGCGGCGATCGACCACTACTGCCCCGCGCATGTCGGGGTCCTGCAGCGGGTCGGCGCTTAGGTCTATTGGCCGGGTCGTTTAGACCGGCTGGGGCTTGTACCCGGCGTGCAATGCCACGATTCCGCCGGTGAGGTTGCGCCAGCGCACCGCCGACCAGCCGGCCCGCGACATCTGCTGGGCCAACGCCGCCTGGTCCGGCCACGCCCGGATCGACTCGGCCAGGTATACGTAGGCCTCGGGATTGCTGGACACCGCGCGCGCCACCCGCGGCAGCGCCCGCATCAGATACTCCTTGTAGACCGTGGCGAACAACGCACTGACGGGCGTGGAGAATTCACACACCACCAGCCGCCCCCCGGGCCGGGTCACGCGCGCCATCTCGCGCAGTGCGGCGGAGAAATCGACCACGTTGCGCAGCCCGAAGCTGATGGTCACCGCGTCGAAGACATCGTCGGCAAACGGCAGCCGGGTGGCATCACCGGCAACCTTGCACACCTTGCGTTCATGGCCCGCGGCGAGCATCCCAACCGAGAAGTCAGCCGCCACGCACCAGGCCCCGGACTTCGCCAGCTCCACCGTGGATACCGCAGTCCCCGCGGCCAGATCCAGCACCTTGTCACCCGGACCGATGCGCAACGCCGATCGGGTGGCCCGCCGCCAATATCGGTCCTGCCCCAGCGACAGCACGGTGTTGGTCAGGTCGTAACGACGAGCGACGCCGTCGAACATCGACGCGACGTCTCGGGGGTCTTTGTCCAGGGCCGCGCGACTCACCTCGGAGACGCTACCCGACAGCGTCGCGTCAATACTGGCGGTATCGGCGCTGGACGTGCTCCTGGCGGACGCTGATCTGCCGGCGCCTTTCCTCGACGGACACGGTGCGGGTGTCCGCGGGCAGGTGCTGACGCACGCTGGCCAGGGGCACCTTTACGGCGCTGGCCTTGGGCAATTCGGACGGCGGGTCGCAGTACGTCCACCGCAGGGTCAGGAATCCGCCCAGGCGCCCGGCGGTGTCGAGCCAGTTGGGCACGCCGGGGTCGGTGTCGGCGATGACGTAGCGGATCCTCGCGTCGGCATCGGGTTCGGACTGAAATCCGTTGAGACTGCACGCGTGGTTGGCGTAATCCAGGGATTCGCCCCACAGGTTGGACAGATGAAATCCCATGTAGGCCGGCGGTACCGGAACGACGACCTCGACCAGCAGCGCTTCGTCGGCGCGCAAGTCATAGACCCCGCCGCAGTAGACGTTGGTGCTCTGGCCGCCACCCATGGCAAGGTTGGCCAGCGCAGGCTCATTGAGTGAGTTACGGGGCATCAGCGTGAATCCATCGCCGTTCTTGTCACCGTGCGCCTCGAGGACCACGTCGTAAAACTCGTTCCAGAACCGCATCTGGTTCTCGACGATCGTGCCGAGGCGACGCATGTTCTGGGCCACGACGGCGGGATCGGCCGGCTCGGGCTGGGCTCCCTGCTTGCCGATCTGGACGATGTGCAGATCGGGCGACATCTCGTGTTCCCAGTCGTGAAACAGTATGCGGGCGATCAGAAAACGCGCGGTGGCGGTCCCGTCTGGGGTGCCGGTGGCAATGAAGTTGCCGGTGTGCTCGCCGGGCCGGCGCGGGCCCAGCAGGATCTCGAATCGGCCATCCTCGCCGACGGCGAGATCGGCGGTGTCCAGCGCCCCGGTTACCACGCGTCCGCCCGGCATGAGCTCGGCAAGGCCGCCGGTGTCTCCAGCATAGTCGGTGTGTGCCTCAAAGATGAGGTATTGCGGAGGCTTTGGGCCGACGAACCGGCCGGTTACCCGATAACTCTGCGCGCCGTCGATCGGCGCCGACAGGTATAAGGCGTCGGCGTTGTCGATGGTCGCCTTGTCCAGCGGTTGGATGGCACGCCGAAAATACGGGAAGTCGGGATTCTCGCCGAAGGCGCGTTCGATGCCACTGAAAACAAATCCCAGCAGGTATCCGTATCCGTCCGCGAGGCCGGCGGCGGTGACCGGAGGAGCATGCAATTCGGCGGAGTCCACGGCATCGCGCGCCCGGGTCAGCGCGTCGATCATGTCGGTCCAGGCCGCGTGCAGGCTGGCTTGGCTTGTTTCAGCGGACATGCGCGTCTGTTCCTTCTGTTCTTGCCGCTGCCTCTGTGTCCCAGTGGTATTCATCGAACAAGTCGGCCAGCCGGGTGTGAATCTCGCGGGAGTCCAGTCCGAATTCCTCCAAGCTGTAGCGGTGGGTTGATTCGTGCCCGCTGCCCGAGGCGGCCGCCGCGAACGCCTCGGCGGCCGCCGGCCCCATGTCGAGTTCCAACTGCCGGTAGATACGGCGCATGGTGACCTCCGGTTGGGCGATCAGTTCGCGGTAATCCACCAGGACCGAACGAACCTCGCGATGTCGGGCCAAGACGTCGAGTGGATGCTGGTAGGAATCCAACGATTGCTCGGCCAGCACCCGCAGCGACTTCTCGACCAAGCGCTGATCGCGGCCGCGCAGGCCCCATTCGGTCTGCAACAACTTCAGCAGGCTCGGAATCGTCTCATCAGGATTGCGCAGGGGCACAATAAACCTGGCGTCCGGAAAGGTCTCGATCAGCGCTGAGACCCGACCGCAGAAGGTGGGGTTCTTACTCAAGTGCGTACCGCCACCATTGACCGCGATCTGGCGCCGGACGCACCCCTTGTAGAAGGCCATCGCCCGTCGCCGCTTGCGTTGCGGCCAGCGATCGACATGGTAGAAATCGAGTTCGCCCATGAACGGGAACATCAGGATCCAGAACCCTGAGCACAGTGACCAAGTCAAAAACGCGTCGTCCTCTTCCGGAACGAAGAACCCGGTCTTGTGCATGTCGTCGGTCGGGGCGAAGCGACGCTTTTCGATCTCGTCGAGCCGGTGCCGCAGACGCTTTCCGAATACCGCGGCATCGACCCGAAAAAGCAAGCGCAGCAAGCGTTTCTCCAACAACGACGGAAAGAACAGCTCGTACATCATCGCGTAGCTGAACTGGGGGTCATTGGCCATCAGCCGATGCAGATAGGTGGTGCCGCTGCGGGCGTGCCCGATACAGAACACCGGTGCCACCACTTGGGTGCGGCGCAATGACCCGAACAGGATGGGATCGAGCGCGAAGCACACCGCGTGGATCGCGGCGATGGCCGGCACAGCGACCGCGAACCCGAAGAAGCGCCGCCAACGCGCCGCGGCGGGCGGGTCGCGGCGCAACAGCCGCAGCATCGTGCGGTAGTTGGGCCAGTCGAAATAGAAACCCGTTCCCAGCATGAACACTCCTGCGCGCAAGCCAATTTCGGTGGCCGGATGTCGCGGTCCAGCTATCTATACTTTATTGACTATGTCAAGTAGTTGCCGATACTGTCGCGTTCATGCGGGTCTTCACTACCGGCGGGTGCGCGCTGGCCAGACCGGGGCGAATGTGGCGTCTGCACGCAAGCTGACGGCGGTTGCCGCCATCAGTGCCACCCTCGCCCAAATCGTCCGGCTCAGCATCAGTCGATCGGCGTTCGCCGGTCAGGCATCGGCGGCCAACACCGAGCTGTCGCAGCCTTCCTATGTTCTGCTTCGCGTCCTGATCGACGAGGGCCCATTGCCGTTGAGTCGACTGGCCAGGTTGGCGCACATGGATGCCGGGATGGCCACCCGCCGGGTGCGAGCCCTGGTCGAGGCCGGGCTGGTCACCCGGCACACCGATCCCAACGACGGGCGGGTGTCGGTGATCGAGGCGACGCCGCAGGGCCGGCGTGCCGCGGGGGCACTGCACGAGGTGCGAAGGGATCACTCGGCGCGAGCGCTCTCGGGCTGGTCGGCGGCCGAACTCCACGAGTTCAACCGACTCCTGTCGAAGTTCCTCACCGACATCAAGAAGACGCCGATCGTCGATACCGCAACGCGCTAGGCGCGCCGCCTTCGCCACAACCAGTCTTGGGCCCGCCCGCTCGGTGCGAGCACCTCCGCATAGTGGTCGAGCAACTCGTCACAGATCACCGACCAGCTGCGGCCCAGCACGCTGCGCCGGGCCGCCTGCGAATAGCGCTGGCGTTCGTGGACCAGGTGCGCGACCGCGGCCGGCAACTGCGTCTCGAACCCGTCGACGGGAAGCAGCAGGCCGGCCCGTTGTGGGGTAACCAGGTCGCGGGGTCCGCCGGCGTCGGGGGCGATCACCGGCAGCCCCGACGCCAGCGCTTCCTGCACGACCTGACAGAACGTCTCGTGTTCACCGGCGTGCACAAAGACGTCCATGCTGGCGTACGCCGCAGCGAGCTCGTCACCGTACAGGGCGCCGGTGAAAACCGCTGTGGGCATAGCCAATTCGAGTTTGCGCCGGTCGACTCCGGCGCCGACGATCACGAGCGTGACCGCGCCCGATGCCGCCAGCCCAGCGAGCCGTTCGGCATCCTTCTCGGGCGCCAGCCGACCCACGAATCCGACGATCGGCCGCCCGTCCGGCGACCATCGCCGGCGCAGCGACTCGTCTCGCGCCGACGGCGCGAACCTGATCAGATCGACGCCCCGCGCCCATCGGTGCACCCGCGGGAAGCCCTGGTCGAGCAGGGTTTGCATGGTCGGAGTGGACGGCGCCAGGGTGCGGTCGGCAAGGCCATGCAGGTGGCGAAACCAGGCCCAGGCCGCCCGTGAGGTTGCCGCGATGCCGTAGCTGGCCGCGAAGCCCGGCACATCGGTTTGGTACACCGCCACGGTGGGCACGCCAAGACGTCGCGCCGCCCGCAGCGCGCCGTAGCCGAGCAGCGCCGGTGAGGCCAGGTGCACCACGTCAGGTTCGAATCCCCGCAAGACCCGCAGGATTCGCGGGGTTGGCACCCCCAGCGGCAGGGTGGTCACTTTCGGGAACATCCGCGCCGGCGTCCGGTGCACTCGGACGCCGTCATGCAGCCGGTCGGCCCTGGGCTCACCGGGAGGATTGTCGGGCGCGATGACCAAGGCTTCGTGACCAGTCCGGCGCAGATGCCCGAGTACCCGAACCACCGAGTTGCTGACACCATTGACGTTGGGCAAGAACGACTCGGCGACGATCGCAACGCGCACGCCACCACCGTGTCAGCGTCGACTGTCGGCAAGGTTGCCGCCGGGCATACGGGGCGCGAAATCTGCCGGCACGCCCTATGGCGTGGACATCGTGTCCGCCCGCTGGTCCGGCCGTTTGTCCAGCCGCCTATCCAGCAGGGCCAGACCGACGAGCGCAACAGTCGCCACCAACCAGGCCACCACCGCGATGGAGCCGGCGGGGATGATCGCCAGCCCGGCGTTGCGGTGCTGCACGCGCACCAGATTGGGATCCCTCTTGTTGTACTCGACGTAGATGCGCATACCGGTGGCCAGCTCAGACGGGTACAGCACACCTAATTCGGGCCGGTAGGTCACGCGGTCGGGGGTGACGAATTCGATGGTTGAGCGCCGTGGCCCGGCGCTGAGCACCTCGGCCTGTGCGACCCCCATGTTGCGATCGATGGCCAGGTCAATGCGCCACGCGCCGGCCACCAGCAATATCGACTGCAGCGTGACCAACCCGGTGAGGATCAACACCGAGATCCGGATCCAGCGCACCACTGTCCTGGCCGGCGTGTCCGGCATCTCTTCGGTGGTGCCGTGGATCAGGATGCGCAGCAGCTTCTTGGGCGAGGTCATAGCGCGGCCTTGATGGCGGCGTGCAGTTGCCGCAGCGAGGAGCGGTCCGCCTTGACCTCGAGCACCCGCAGGCCGCTGCCCGGCTCGTCCAGCGCGGCCGGCAACTGGTCCACTTCGATCTGCCTGTTCTCCACGTGGTAGGCCCGGCACAGTGCGCCCACGTCGACGTCGTGGGGGGTGCCGAAGATCCGCGACGAGACATCGGAGAACCGCGGATCTCCCTGCTCGAGCAGCTCAAAAATGCCGCCGCCATTGTCGTTGGACACCACGATCGTCAGCTGCCGCGGTGTCGGTTCGGTAGGGCCGATCAACAAGCCGGAGCTGTCGTGGACGAACGTCAAATCACCGATCAGCGCGACGGTGCGCCCGTGATGATCGCGTTCGTAGCCCAGCGCGGCCCCGATGGCCGCGGACACGGTACCGTCGATACCGGCGACCCCTCGATTGGATCGCACCCGCAGGCCCGCAGTGTCCAGGCCGACCAGGGCCGCATCGCGCACCGGGTTGGACGCGCCCAGCACCAGCTGGTCGCCGGGGCGAAGCGCGCCGGCAACGGCCGCCGCGACGTGCAGGCCGGTGGTCAGCGGGTGCGCGGCAAGCTGCTCGCGTACCGCCGCAACCGCGTGGCGGTTCATCTGCGCGCAGCGGTCCAGCCACGACGGGTTCGGGGTGCCGGTGACGATCGCCCGGGTTCCGGTGGCCTGCGAGTTTCCCGACACATCCGGCCAGCGGGGCCCGGTCGTCAACGCAAAGACCGGCACTTCGGGATCGGCCAGCAAGGCCGATACCGGCCGGTGCAGCGTCGGGCGCCCCAGCATGATCACCTGCCGGGGCCGCACCAGCGGCAGTGCCAACGGGTGCAGAGGGTTGCCACCGGACGGCGCAGCCGGTGCTGTCGGCTCGGCGATGGTGGGTAGCTGCACCAGGTTGGGGTGCACACCGGCGCCGTGCCCGGCGATGACGACGGTGTCGGCGGACAGGTCGATTTCCAGCGGTTGGTCGAAGGTGACCGGTGGGGTGTAGGTCCACGGCCGGCCCTCCGGGCGTCCCGGCGGGGTCACCGCACCGTGGGGGTCCGGGTCGGGCACCAGCGGTTCCCGCAACGGAATGTCAAAGTGCACCGGGCCGGCGTTGGCGGTACGCGACCCCATGGCGGCCGCCAGCACCCGGCACGTGGCCGATCGCCACGACGCGTTGAGGGAGTCCAGGCGTTCGTGCGCATCCTCGGCCAGACCCAGGCTGATCGTGGCACGCACTTGAGTGCCGAAGTAGCCCAGTTGCTCCATGGTCTGGTTGGCCCCGGTGCCCAGCAGTTCGTAGGGCCGGTTCGCCGAGAGCACGATCAGCGGCACCCGGGCGTAATTGGTCTCCACCACCGCCGGGCCGAGATTGGCCACCGCGGTACCGGAGGTCATCGCCACACACGCCGGCGCACCCGCCCCGACGGCCAGCCCGATGGCCAAGAAGCCGGCGGTGCGTTCGTCGATGCGAACGTGCAGCCGAATGCGACCGGACCGGTCGGCGTCCTGCAACGCGAAGGCCAGCGGCGCGTTGCGCGAGCCGGGGCACAGCACCACATCGCGAACCCCACCGCGGATCAACTCGTCAACGACAACGCGGGCCTGTGTCGTCGAAGGGTTCACCAGTACAGGGTGTCACAGCCGAACGCTGCGCCGGCTATCGAGCCGCACCGGCTACCGCGGCGCTCAGCCCCTGGTGCCGGCAAAGAATTTCAGCGCGGCCGTGTTGACGGCTTCGGGGCGTTCGAAGAACCCGAGATGCCCGGCGTCGGGTATCTGCAGATAGCGACCGTTCGGCAGGCTGTCGGCGACCTCGCGCCCCAGGTACGGCGGGGTGACGATGTCGTCGGAAAAGCCGATTACCAGCACCGGCGCGGCGATGTTGCGGTAGGCGGGCAACCGGTTGGTCAGCGGCGCGGCGTCGAGTTGGCAGCGCAAGCCCGGAGTCTGCTTGATCGGCCACATGGAGAACATCGCGAGCCAGTCGCCAACGGCCGCATCGTCATTGAGCGTCTTGCGGGAAAAGTTCTCCAGCAGGCGATCTTTCACATCGTAGGTCGACGGCATCCTGGCACCGGAGTCGTACAACTCCGCCTCGGCGTCGTGGAAGAACTTGCGGGCACGGTCCAGGCGGCCGCGGGTGGCCATCAATACGGCGGAGTTGACCAGCTCGGGACGCACCACCATCAGCTCCTGGGCGATAAATGAGCCCATCGACACCGCGACGATGCGCACCGGGCCGATGCCCAGGGATTCGATCAACGCTGCGGTGTCGTTGACCATCGTCTGCGTGGTAAAGCCCTCGGCGTTCTCGGTAGCACCGATGCCACGGTTGTCAAAGGTGATGCATCGGTATCCCGCCGCCAGGAACGCCGGAACTTGGTGGGGCTGCCAGGTGCGTCCGGCACCGCCGCGACCGGCGATAAAAAGGACCGGCTCACCGGTCCCTTTGTCGTCGTAAGCGAGGTTAATCACCCGATCGACGGTACAGTAGCGGGTAGCAGGCCTTGATCCGGTCGATCCACCACTGCCGCCGATCCGGCGCGGCGCCCAACGCCCGCAGCCGGGCCGGGTCCGGCGCCACCCGCTGCGGGGCCAGCGCGCCGTCGACCGGGATGGCGGGCTCGGCCACGTCCTCGACGAAAAGCCCGCCCGTGCCCAATCCGCAGGCGTGCTGCAGTTGCGGTAGGGCCGCGGCGGCGCTCAACCCGGCCGCTATTCCGACGGCCGAGTCCAGCGCGCTGGAGATCACCACCGGGATGTCGATTTGCGCGGCGATGTCCAGCAGCGCCCAGACCCCGCCCAGTGGGGCGACCTTGAGCACCGCGACATCAGCAGCCCCCGCGCGCACCACCGCCAGCGGGTCCTCGGCCTTGCGGATGGCCTCATCGGCGGCGATGGGCACTTCGATGCGCCGGCGCAGCTCGGCGAGTTCACCGACGGTGGCGCAGGGTTGTTCGAGGTACTCGAGCGGGCCGTCGGCCGTCAGGGCAACGGCGGCCTGCGCCGCTTGGTCGACGCTCCAGCCACCGTTGGCGTCCACCCGAACGGTCGGGACCAGAGCGCGCACGGCGTTGACCCGCTCGACATCGCTGGCGAGTGTCTGTCCGGGCTCGGCGACCTTCACCTTGGCGGTGCGGGCGCCGGGGAACCGGGCCAAAAGCTCGGGGACTTGGGCGGGGGGCACCGCCGGCACCGTCGCGTTGATGGGGATGCGCCCGCGTCGCACCGGTGGCGGCTGGCCGTAGGCGGCGTCGATGGCCGATGCCAGCCACGCGGCCGCTTCCGGGGGCTGGTATTCGAGGAACGCCCCGAATTCGCCCCACCCCGAGGGCCCCTCGATCAATGCCACTTCCCGGGTGGTGATGCCGCGAAAACGAACCCGCATCGGTAGGGCCACGACCTGCAGTCGGTCCAGTAGATCCGGCAGGGTGGCCGGCCCGGGTATCACTTCCGATAGACCTGGCGGCCCGCCAGGAAGGTGGCTCGCACCTCCAAGTCGGCGATCTCCTCCGGCGGCACCGTCCGCGGATCCGCCGAGAGCACCACCATGTCCGCGTACTTGCCGACTTCCAGCGAGCCGATGATGTCGTCGGCGAACATCTGCCAGGCGGCATCGATGGTCTGCGCCCGGATCGCCTGCTCCACCGTCAAACGCTCCTCGGGAGCCAGCACCCTGCCGCTGGGTGCGACCCGGGTGGCGGCCACGCTGATGTTGCGCAGCGGCTCCTCGGGTGTCACCGGCGGGTCGTTGTGCAAGGAGATGCGCATGCCGGTGGCCACCGCGGAACCCGCGGGCATCCACCGCGGCCCCCGTTCGGGGCCGAACAGCCCATCGACGATGACGTCACCCCAGTAGTGGATCTGGTCGACGAAAATGCTGCAGGTGACGCCGAGGTCGGCGGCCCGGCGGAGTTGTTCGGGCCGGATGGCACCGACATGCTCTAGCCGCAATCGGTGGTCCGGACGCGGGTTGCTCCGCAGCGCCTCTTCATAGACATCCAGGATGGTGTCGACCCCGGCGTCGCCCTGCACGTGGCAGGCGATCGGCCAACCGAGGGGAAAGTAGGCACCCACGGTTTCGGCCAGCTGTTCGCGGGTGTAGTTGGCGCATCCGCAGGAACCAGGTGTCACACCGATGGTGCGGGTGGCGGCGGTGTCCAGGTAGGGAAAGCTCAGATCGATGTTGCCGATCCAGGGCGAGCCATCCACCCAGATCTTGATACCCACCTGCCGGAGCATGTCGTCGCCGCCTCCCGGCGAGGCCTCGGTGGACAGCTGCGCGTTGGAAATCTCGTAAGTGCGCAGCCGGACCGTCAACTCATCGCGGAGCTGCTCGACCAGCGGCCGAAACCCTGGATCGAACGCCATCTCCGAACACGTGGTCAGCCCGGCCCGGTTGAGCCGGGCGCACTCGGCGCGCAGCATCGCCGGATAGTTGCTGGGATCGGTCACACCGGCCAGCAGCGGCAGCACCGCACCGGTTTCCTCGGCGGTGCCGTCGAGTTCGCCGTTGGCGTCGCGGCCGTATTTCGCTCCCTTGGGATCGGGGGTGTCGCGAGTCAGGCCGTTGAGCCAGGCAGCGTGCGTATTGAAGTAGGCCTTGTGACCCGAGTTGTGGATGATCACCAGCGGCCCGTTCGGCGCGATGTCGTCGAGCCAGGCCAGCGTCGGTTCCGGCAGCCCCGGCTGCAGCAACGGATCCCAGCCGATCAGGTAGGCACCGGCCGACCCGCGCTCACCGGCTTCGCGGCAGATCTCGGCCACCACGCGTTCGGAGTCGCGGACGGTGACCGGCCGGATATCGACGATCCGGCCCGAGAGCACAATCGCTTCCATCAGCGGATGGCCGTGTGCCTCGACGAACCCCGGCATGAGACAACCCGAACCCAAGTCGATGGTGCGGGTTCCCTCCCCGATCAGGCCCGCGACCTCGGATCGGTCCCCGACGGCGACGATCCTGCCGTCGGTGACGGCGATCGCCTCGGCGGTGGGCCTGGTGTCGTCGACGGTGAGCACGGTTCCGGTAATGACGACATCTGCATCGGCCATGAACAGCGATCCTAGTGATTCGGGCCCGGAAAAGGTCAGGCCCGAGGGCGCAGCTGAGCAGAATTGCAACACGTTCTAGTCTGGCCATATGAGTGACGATCTGTTGCGCAATCCAACTCACAACGGCCACCTGCTGGTGGGCGCGCTCAAGCGACACAAGAACCGGCCGGTGCTGTTCCTGGGCGACACCACGCTCACCGGTGGACAGCTGGCCGAGCGGATCAGCCAGTACATCCAGGCGTTCGAGGCACTGGGCGCCGGCACCGGGGTCACCGTCGGCCTGTTGTCACTCAACCGCCCCGAGGTGCTGATGATCCTCGGCGCCAGCCAGGCTCGCGGCTATCGCCGTACCGCGCTGCATCCGCTGGGTTCGCTCGACGATCACGCCTACGTGCTCTCCGACGCGGGGGCCAGCGCGCTGATCATCGACCCCAACCCGATGTTCGTCGAGCGGGCGCTGGGACTGCTGGAAAAGGTGGACTCGCTCGAGCAGGTCCTGACCATCGGACCGGTACCCGAAGCCCTCGAGGACCGAGCGGTCGACCTGTCCGCGGAAGCGGCCAAATACCAGCCGAAGCCGCTGGTCGTCGCCGACCTGCCGCCGAACCACATCGGCGGCCTGACCTACACCGGCGGCACCACCGGCAAGCCCAAGGGAGTAATTGGCACTGCCGGCAACATCACCGCCATGACCTCGATCCAGCTCGCCGAATGGGAATGGCCCGAGCACCCGCGGTTCCTGATGTGCACACCTCTGTCGCATGCCGGGGCCGCTTTTTTCACCCCCACCCTGGTCAAGGGCGGCGAGATGATCGTGCTGGCCAAGTTCGACCCGGGTGAAGTGTTGAGGGTCATCGAAGAACAGCGCATCACCGCAACCATGCTGGTGCCGTCGATGCTGTACGCGTTGATGGACCACCCGGATTCACACACCCGCGATCTGTCCTCGCTGGAGACCGTCTACTATGGCGCTTCGGCCATCAACCCGGTGCGGCTGGCCGAGGCGATCGACCGGTTCGGCCCCATCTTTGCGCAGTACTACGGGCAATCCGAGGCGCCAATGGTGATCACCTACCTGCCCAAGGCCGATCACGACGAGAAGCGGCTGACCTCCTGTGGACGCCCGACGCTGTTCGCCCGGGTGGCATTGCTGGGTGAGGACGGCAAGCCGGTACCGCAGGGTGAGCCGGGTGAGATCTGTGTCAGCGGGCCGCTACTGGCCGGCGATTACTGGAACAAACCGGACGACACCGCGCAGACTTTCCGAGACGGCTGGCTGCACACCGGCGACATGGCCCGCGAAGACGAGGACGGCTTCTATTTCATCGTCGACCGGGTCAAGGACATGATCGTCACCGGCGGCTTCAATGTGTTTCCCCGTGAGGTCGAGGACGTCGTGGCCGAGCACTCGGCGGTCGCGCAGGTCTGCGTGGTCGGGGCACCGGATGAGAAGTGGGGCGAGGCCGTCACCGCGGTGGTGGTGTTGCGTGCCGACGCGGCCCGCGATGACGCCGCGATCGAGACCATGACCGCCGAGATCCAGGCCGCGGTCAAGCAGCGCAAGGGCTCGGTGCAATCGCCCAAGCAGGTGGTGGTCGTCGACTCGTTGCCATTGACCGGGCTGGGCAAGCCGGACAAGAAGGCCGTCCGGGCACGGTTCTGGGAGGGCGCCGGCCGCGCTGTGGGCTGAATGGCCGGCTCGGACCGATTCGGGCCTGGCTACTGTGGCTTGCATGAGCGAGCGAATCAAGCCGCCGTGGTGGTCGACGCCGTGGCACTGACGGTGCCGGTGTAGGCCGATGGGTCGCGCGTTACTGCTGGCGGCGATGCTGCTGGCGGCCAGCCCGATCGGGTTGTCCGCACCGCGGGCGGTGGCCGCACCGGGATGCCCGCCGGGCGGCACCCCCGCCCCGGCCGACGTGAACGAACGGCGGGTCGGTGACCTGGACGGCGACGGTCGGCCGGATACGTTGTGGGTCGGGGATTTTCAAAGCGGAACCGGAGACACCATCCGAATCGTTGGCATCACCACCGCCGGCGGTGCCAGCACCGATGTCCACATCGCCTCGGCCAGCCCGATCCCCCTGCGCGCGTTGGCCATCGATGCGCAGGAAAACGGCAGTCACCAGGTGATCGTCAGCGACGGCCGGGCCGCGCACCTGTATGTGTACGCCGCCTGCCGGCTACAAGCCGCCGTCGACAGCCGGGGCCACCCCTTCCTTTTCGATCTGCAGAATCTGCGCGGCCACGGCACCGGTGTCGGCTGCAGCAACATGGGCGACGGTCGCCGGCTGGTCGGACTGCAGGCACTGCCGGACCCGGACAACACCGGGCGGTGGACGGTGCGGCGCACCGAGGTCGATCTGGACGGGACGCTGGCCACCATCGGACCCTCGGACACGCTGACGGCCGACTCCGCTAGAGACTCGATAGTCACATCGGCACAGACGATCAGCTGCGGCAACCTCACGATTGACCAGGATGGAGTGCAAGAGCCTTGAGCGACAACCCCTTTGATGCTGGCGTGTGGAGACTCGTCAACGGTTTCGACGAGCTGACCGACATCACCTATCACCGCCACGTCCAAGACGCCACCGTCCGGGTGGCGTTCAATCGTCCCGAAGTGCGCAACGCGTTCCGGCCGCACACCGTCGACGAGCTATATCGCGTGCTGGACCACGCGCGAATGTCTCCCGACGTCGGCGTGGTGCTGTTGACCGGCAACGGGCCGTCCCCCAAAGACGGTGGCTGGGCCTTCTGCTCCGGTGGGGACCAACGCATCCGGGGACGCAGTGGCTATCAGTACGCAAGCGGAGACACCGCAGACACCGTTGACATCGCGCGGGCGGGCCGGCTGCACATCCTCGAGGTGCAACGGCTGATCAGGTTCATGCCCAAGGTCGTTATCTGTCTGGTCAACGGCTGGGCGGCCGGCGGCGGGCACAGCCTGCACGTGGTCTGCGACCTCACCCTGGCCAGCCGCCAGCATGCCCGTTTCAAGCAGACCGACGCCGACGTGGGCAGCTTCGACGGCGGCTACGGCAGCGCGTATCTGGCCCGCCAGGTCGGCCAGAAATTCGCCCGGGAGATCTTCTTTCTGGGCCGGCCGTACACGGCGGAGCAGATGCATCACATGGGCGCGGTGAACGAGGTCGTCGACCATGCCGAGCTGGAGCGGGTGGGGCTGCAATGGGCGGCGGACATCAACGCGAAGTCGCCGCAGGCGCAACGAATGCTCAAGTACGCGTTCAACCTGCTCGATGACGGGCTGGTGGGTCAGCAGCTGTTCGCCGGGGAGGCCACCCGGCTGGCATACATGACCGACGAGGCCGTGGAGGGCCGCGACGCCTTCCTGGAAAAGCGCGCACCGGATTGGAACGGCTTTCCACGGTATTTCTAGTGCCCGCCGCGGCGCATAGGTCTTCGTCCTAGACTCCCCACCCGTGAGCAAGAGCCCGTTGCGCCGGTTGACCGAGCAGATCACGCTGGCCGGCATGCGGCCGCCGATCGCACCACAACTGCTGGTCAACCGGCCACCGATCAAACCGGTTGCCCTCGACGGCAAGCGCGTCATGATCACCGGCGCCTCCTCGGGTATCGGCGAAGCCGCCGCCGAGCAGTTCGCCCGCCAGGGCGCCACCGTGATCGCCGTCGCCCGCCGCAAGGACTTGCTGGACGCGGTGGCCGACCGCATCACCACCTCGGGTGGGGTGGCGATGTCGGCGCCCTGCGACATCTCCGACCTCGACGCCGTCGACGCATTGGTCGCCGACGTCGAAAACCGTCTAGGCGGGGTCGACATCCTGATCAACAACGCCGGCCGCTCCATCCGCCGGCCGCTGGCCGAATCGCTGCAGCGCTGGCACGACGTGGAGCGGACCATGGTGCTCAACTATTACGGCCCGCTGCGGCTGATCCGCGGGCTGGCACCGGGGATGCTCGAACGCGGCGACGGGCACATCATCAACGTCACGACCTGGGGCGTGCTGTCGGAGGCCTCGCCGCTGTTCTCGGTATACAACGCGTCCAAGGCCGCACTGTCGGCGGTCAGCCGGACGATCGAAACGGAGTGGGGCCGCGGGGGCGTCCATTCCACCACGCTCTACTACCCGCTGGTGGCCACACCGATGATCGCGCCGACCAAGGCCTACTCCGGGATGCCCGCACTGACCCCACAGGAGGCCGCGGAGTGGATGATCACCGCCGCGCGCACCCGTCCGGTGAGGATCGCGCCCAGGATCGCCCTGATGGCCAAGGCGCTGAACACCCTGGGCCCCCGGTGGGTCAATACACTTATGCAACAGCGTGACGACCAGCTCAACGATCGCTGACTGACTCGGGAGTTCGCCATGGCTGACATCTGGACCACGATCGCGGCCGAGCGCGGCGCACTCGCCGACGACCTGGCCACGCTGCCGGCAGATCGATGGGAAACCTCGTCGCTGTGCGCCGGGTGGAGGGTGCGCGACGTGGTGGCGCACCTCTGCGCGACCGCATCGCTGAATCCGGCCCGGTTCTTTCTCGGGATGGCAGCCGCCGGATTCAGCTTCGACAGGTTCACCAACGGACAACTGGCCAAGCACCTCGGCCCCGATCCGGCCGCCACCCTCGACGAATTCCGCGGCCTGCAGCACGCGACGTCGGCGCCACCGGGCCCCAAGGTGTCGTGGCTGGGCGAGATCGTGTTGCATGGCGCCGACATCCGGCAGCCGCTGGGCATCCCGCATACCTACTCGCCGGGGGCGCTTCGCCAGACCATCGACTTCTACCGGGGCTCCAACCTGCTCAGCGGCGCCAAGAAGCGAATTTCAGGACTCCAGCTATGCGCCACCGATGACGATTGGCGACACGGCCAGGGCGAGCGCGTCGAGGGACCACTGTTGTCGCTGCTGCTCGCCATGACCGGGCGGGCCGCGGGCTGCGTCGATCTCACCGGCCCGGGAGCCCAACTCCTGCGCAGCAGGTGCTCCGGAACGTGATAGACACGACAGCATGGAGATTCTGGCCAGCCGGATGCTGCTCCGGCCGGTGGATTATCAGGCCTCACTAACCTTCTACCGCGATCAGATCGGTCTGGCGATCGCACGCGAATACCCCTCCGGAACAGTCTTTTTCGCCGGGCAGTCGCTGCTCGAGCTGGCCGGGTACGGCGAGCCGGAGCACGGTCTGGGACCATTTCCCGGTGCGTTGTGGCTGCAGGTGCGTGACATCGCGGCAACCCAGGCCGAGTTGGAGAGCCGCCAGGTGCCGATCGCCCGTGAGGCGCGTCGCGAGCCATGGGGTCTGCGTGAGATGCACGTCACAGATCCGGATGGAATCACGCTGATTTTTGTGGAGGTACCCGGCGACCACCCGTTGCGCAGGGACACCCGAAGTGAACGACAACGAACGCAAGGTTAACTGCTAGGTAACATCTGGCGACGAGTCGCAGCCCACCTGGGTTTCACACATTTCCCCGTTCGACAATGGATTACCCCGACCCGCAGAATCAGGCACTGTGAACATCGATTTGTTCCTCTTGATCATCGTCGTTATCACGGCGTTGGCATTCGACTTCACCAACGGCTTTCACGACACCGGCAACGCCATGGCGACCTCCATCGCCAGCGGCGCCCTGGCGCCCAGAACAGCCGTCATACTTTCGGCCGCGTTGAACCTGCTAGGCGCCTTTTTGTCCACCGCTGTCGCGGCGACCATCGCCAAAGGTCTGATCGATGCAAACCTGGTGACCTTGGAGTTGGTATTCGCCGGCCTGGTCGGTGGCATCGTGTGGAACCTGCTGACCTGGCTGCTGGGCATCCCCTCGAGCTCGTCGCACGCGTTGATCGGGGGCATCGTCGGAGCGACGATCGCCGCCGTCGGCGGCCGCGGCGTCATCTGGAGCGGGGTGGTGTCCAAGGTCATCGTGCCCGCGGTGGTGGCCGCGCTGCTGGCCACCCTGGTCGGGGCGATCGGCACCTGGCTGGTTTACCGGATCACCGCGACCGTCTCGGAGAAGGACACCGAGCGCGGGTTCCCTCGCGGTCAGATCGGCTCCGCGTCCCTGGTCTCCCTGGCGCACGGCACCAACGACGCGCAGAAGACGATGGGCGTGATTTTC
Organism: Mycobacterium ulcerans subsp. shinshuense; assembly: GCF_002355775.1. NCBI lineage: Bacteria > Bacillati > Actinomycetota > Actinomycetes > Mycobacteriales > Mycobacteriaceae > Mycobacterium > Mycobacterium ulcerans. Next base: position 4,836,385 of record NZ_AP017624.1, read on the forward strand.
CTGGCCCTGATGCCCTACGGCGCGGTCAGCACCTCTGCCACCATGCCTCCGTTGTGAGTGATTGTGTCCTGCGCCTTGGCGATGGCGGGCGGCACCTACCTCGGTGGCTGGCGCATCATCCGGACGCTGGGCAAGGGCCTGGTCGAAATCAAGCCGCCCCAGGGCATGGCCGCCGAGGCGTCATCGGCGGCGGCCATCCTGTTGTCGGCGCACTTCGGCTACGCGCTGTCGACCACCCAGGTCGCCACCGGGTCGGTGCTGGGCAGTGGCGTCGGCAAGCCCGGCGCCGAGGTCCGCTGGGGCGTGGCCACCCGGATGGTGGCAGCGTGGGTGATCACGCTTCCGCTGGCCGGCCTGGTCGGAGCGATCACCTACTGGCTGGTCCACATGATCGGCGGGTACCCCGGCGCCATCATCGGTTTCGCCCTGCTGTGTCTGGTCGCCGCCACCATCTGGCTCCGCTCGCGCAAGGCGCGGGTCGACCACACCAACGTGAACGCGGAGTGGGAAGGCAGCCTCACTGCCGGGCTGGACGGGGCGCCGGGACCGACCGCGCCATCGCCGTCGGATCGGCAGCGACCGCCGCCGCCGCCACCACCGCCGAGTCCTCACTCCAACGGTCACACGCCGAGATATGGCAGTTACGACGCGCTCACGGCTGGTAACCCCTCATGAATCACTGGTTCAACTACGAGGCCACCAGCAAGATCCTGATTTTCAGCGTGCTGGCCGGGGCCGGGCTACCCGCACTGTTTGCAGTCGGTGTACGGCTGCAGGCCGACAGCGGCCAGATCACCGGCACACATGCCCCGCTGCAGCGTACCGTGCTGACCGCTCTCGGTTGGATGATCTTTGCGATCATCCTGGCTGTGGTGGTCATCGGTGTGCTCTATATCGCCCGCGACTTCATCGCACATCACATCGGTTGGCACATCCTGGGGGCGAAAACCAAGTAACGTCAAGGGGGGCCTTGACACAGTGTTTGTCCACTGACTCAACGGGAAGTTCTGGCGGCGTGAATCGATTTCTTACCTCGATCGTGTCGTGGCTGCGTGCGGGCTATCCCGACGGAGTTCCACCGACCGACTCCTTTGCGTTACTTGCACTACTTTGCCGGCGGCTGTCCAACGAGGACGTCACAACCGTCGCCACCGAACTGATGCGACGCGGTGAGTTCGACCAGATCGACATCGGGGTGGCGATCACCCAGATCACCGACGATTTGCCGTCTCCGGAGGACATCGAGCGAGTTCGGGCCCGGCTGGCCGCCACGGGCTGGCCATTGGACGACGCCCGCGAGGACCGCGCATAACCGTCCTGCGGGCGCTGACCGTCCCCGACGGCAGCGCGGTCCCGGTGCTGTTGCCCGCCCTGGAGCGGATTCTTGCCGGCCGGGCTCCGGCAACGGTCGCGGTGGGGTCAAGACCTGACCCCACGGTGGTGAGCGCGTTGCGGGTCGGCGACCAGATCGATGACGATGTGGCGCTGGTCGTCACGACGTCGGGAACCACCGGGGCGCCCAAGGGGGCGCTCCTGACCGCGGCCGCGTTGATCGCCAGCGCGTCGGCGACCCATCACCGCCTCGGCGGAGCCGGCAACTGGCTACTGGCCGTGCCCGCGATTCACATCGCCGGCCTGCAGGTCCTGGTGCGCAGCGCGCTCGCCGGTACCGTCCCGGTCGAACTCGATGTGTCCGCCGGGTTCGACATCACCGAACTGCCCCGCGCTGTCGACAAGTTGGGTTCCGGCCGGCGATACACCTCGCTGGTCGCCGCTCAGCTGGCCAAGGTGCTGGGCGACCCCGCCGCCACCGCCGCCCTGGCCGAACTGGACGCGGTGCTGATCGGGGGTGGACCGGCTCCGCGTCCGGTGCTCGACGCCGCTGCCGCCGCCGGCATCCGGATCGTTCGCACCTACGGGATGAGCGAAACCTGCGGAGGCTGCGTGTACGACGGTGTTGCCCTCGACGGCGTGCAACTGCGCGTGGCCGCGGACGGCCGCATCATGATCGGCGGCGCAACGCTGGCCAAGGGGTACCGCAACCCGGTACAACCCGACCCGTTCGCCGAGCCCGGCTGGTTTCGTACCGACGACCTCGGGGCGCTCGATGATTCGGGCGTGCTCAGCGTGCTGGGCCGCGCCGACGACGCGATCAGCACGGGCGGGCTCACCGTGCTGCCGCAGCTGGTGGAATCCGCGCTGGCCACCCACGCCGCTGTGAGCGACTGCGCGGTGTTCGGACTCGACGATGACCGGCTGGGTCAGCGGGTCGCCGCGGCGATCGTGGTCCGCGCCCACTGCCCCACCCCAACGCTGGATCAACTTCGGGCACACGTCGCCGGCACGCTGGCCATCACCGCCGCACCCCGAGAACTGCACGTCGTCGACGAGCTGCCGCGGCGCGGCATCGGCAAGATCGATCGGCGGGCGTTGGTGCGTCGATTCGCCGCCGCAACCGACCAATAGGCTGAGCGATCGTGAGGATCGCCCGCCGGGAAACAGCAGCCGTCACCGTGGGTGTCGTCCTGGTTGCCGCCGCGTTCGTGCTGCCGCGGTTGGACTTGGGCGTCAAACCACGCCGTGACATCGGCCTGGAGCGCTTCGCGTCGCGAGCCGGCGCGGCACCGATCTTCGGTTACTGGGACATCCACGCCAGTTGGGGCACCATTGCCGCGATCCTCCTGGCGCTGGCCGTCCTGGTTTGGGGTCCGCGGGTGGCACGAAAGCTCTCCTGGCGGGTGCTACCGCTGGCCACCTGGGCGACCGCGTGCGGATGGGCTTTTTCGCTGGCCATGATCGACGGGTTTGAGCGCGGTTTCGCCGGCCGGCTGACCACCAAGGACGAGTACCTCTCGGAGGTCGGCGGCGTCACCGACATCCCCGTCATGCTGCGCACGTTCGCCAGCCGGATTGTTGACTACCAGCCGAACTCCTGGACCACCCATGTTTCCGGACATCCGCCGGGCGCGCTATTGACGTTCGTCTGGCTGGATCGGATCGGTCTGGGCGGCGGCGCCTGGGCCGGATTTCTGTGCCTGCTGGTCGGCTCCAGCGCGGCGGCGGCGATGGTGATCGCCGTGGGCGCATTGGCCGGCAAGCACGTCGCGCGCCGGGCCGCACCGTTTGTGGCGATCGCGCCGACGGCGATCTGGATCGCGGTCTCGGCCGACGGATACTTCGCCGGGGTCACGGCGTGGGGTATCACGCTGCTGGCCATTGCGGTGCACGGCGGATCCCGGTTCAGGGCGCTGTGGGCCGCCGGAGCGGGTCTGGTGCTGGGCTGGGCCATCTTCCTCAGCTATGGCCTGGCGCTGATGGGACTGCCCGCCTTGGCGGTGCTGGCGTCCGCGAACCACTGGCGCACCGCCCTGAAGGCGTTGTGGCCGGCCGTGTTGGCGGCGTTGGGGGTGGCGCTGGCCTTCGCCGTCGCGGGGTTCTGGTGGTTCGACGGGTACACGCTGGTGCAGCAGCGCTACTGGCAGGGCATCGCCCATGACCGGCCGTTTCAGTATTGGTCCTGGGCCAATCTCGCGTGCGTGGTCTGCGCCATCGGATTGGGCAGCGTCGCCGGGATCAGCCGGGTGGTCGATGCCGCCGCGATCCGCCGCCGCTCCGGTTTGCACCTGCTGCTGCTGCTGGGCATGGTGGCCGCCATCCTCGTTGCCGATTTGAGCATGCTCAGCAAGGCCGAGACCGAGCGAATCTGGCTGCCGTTCACCGTTTGGCTGACCACCGCCCCGGCGTTGCTCAGGCCCCGGTCCGATCGGCTGTGGCTGGCGGTCAACGCGGCCGGGGCGTTGGCGGTGAACAGCATCATCTTCACCAACTGGTAGGGGTCGCTCGCCGATCGATTCGTGGGCGAGCTCAGATTCCGGCCAGGCGGGTGACGCGTGCGAAACGGCTGTCCGGACCGCAGGCGCCACGCACCACCGCGACGTCGGCAACGACGTCGACGTCAGCCAGTGGCTGCACGGTAGCCACGTCAATGCCGCCCTCACGCAGGGCCTTCAACGTGAGCTCACCGGTGTTGGGCTGGGACATGGGCACACCGCGCAAGCATTCGGCCGCGGCCGGGGTGTGCACCCCCAGCACCCACCAACCACCGTCGACGGCAAACCCGAGGACCGCCGAAGTCTCGAGCAGCCGGCGCGCGCACTCGGCGAGCAGGGCGGCACTGATCTGTGGGGTGTCCATGCCTACCTGCAGCACCGGGTATCCGTCGGCCGCATCGGCGTGCGCATTGGCGAGGCGGTCGGCGAAGTCGTCACCGCGCTGGCCGATCACGGTGAACGATTCGAGCCGTCGGCGAATCTCGGCGCCGCGGGCCGCATTCGCCAAATCGCCGGTGAGCGCCACCACGCGGCTGGCCGCTGGCGTGGCGGCCACCGCATCCAGCGTGTCCAGCAGCGCGGCCGCGGCGATGTCGGCGGCGGTCTGATCACCGACAGTCGCGGCGAGGCGGGTCTTTGCGAGGCCGGGCTCCGGAGCCTTGGCGACCACCAGCAGGGTCACCGGTACGTGGCTCACGAGATGACCTTCCAGAAGTCCAGGATCGCGATCATGCTGCCCCGCAACGAACCGCTGACCTTGGACTTCCCGCCGGTACGGGGACCGTAGGAGACGTCGAACTCCGCCACGCGCCAGCCCGCCGCCGCGGCGCGCACCAGCAGTTCCAACGGATAGCCGGACCGCCGGTCGACCACCCCCAGGGCGAGCAGGGCATCCCGGCGCGCCACCCGCATCGGCGCGATGTCATGTACCGGCAGCCCGTGGCGGGTACGCAGCCGCCAGCTCATCACCACCGTGCCGATGCGGGCGACCCACGGCCAGTGCAGGCCGGGTATCGGACGCCGGCGACCGGTCACCAGGTCCGCGCCCCGGTCGAGTTCGGCGACCAACCGGGGAAGGTCGGCGGGATCCATCGAGCCGTCCGCGTCGATCACCGCCACAATCGGGGTCTTCGCCGCCACCACGCCCGCGTGCACCGCCGCGCCGTAGCCCGGCTGCGACTCGGCGACCACCTCCGCGCCATGCCGGGCAGCCACCGCGGCGGTGTCGTCGGTGCTGTTGTTGTCGACCACCAACGCTCGGTAGGAACCCGGGATGGCGGCCAGCACCCCGGGTAGCGACTCTGCCTCGTTGAGGCAGGGCAAGACCACTGTCACCGTTTCGCCTGGCATGCCCCGACCTTAGGGGTTGATCAGCGCCGCTAGGAGCCCCCACCTGAGGAGTGCCCGCCCGAGGAACTACCACCGGAGGACGAGCCCCTACCGGAGGACGAGCCACCACCAGACGACGAACCCCCACCAGAGGACGAGCCACCACCAGAGGACGAGCCACCACCAGACGACGAGCCACCACCAGACGACGAACCCCCACCAGAGGACGAGCCACCACCAGACGACGAGCCCCCACCGGAGGAGCCACCACTGCTGCCCCCGGACGGCGGCTCGGGAGCCTGCTGCGTGGGCTGCGGCGCGATGGTCGGCTGCGGGGCGACGGTCTGCTGCGTCGGCAGCGGGGCGACCGTCTCCTGGGTCGGCTGCGGGACCACGGTCTGCTGCGTCGTCGGGGCGACGGTCGTCGGGGCGACGGTCGTCGGGTTAACCGTCGTCGGGGCGACCGTTGTCGGCGTGATCGGCGCGGTCGTCGTCGGGGTGATCACCGTCGACGGCACCGTGGTGGTCGGCGTGGTCGGGGTCAGAGTCGACGGCGCGGTGGTAGTCGGCGTGGTCGGAGTCACCGTCACGGTCGACGGGGTAGGCATCCCCGGCGACCAATTCGGCCAGGGCGGAATGATGATCGGGATCGGCAGCGGGATCGGAGCGGGCACCACACCCGGGGCCGCGGCCGGGGCCGGCGCAACCGGCCCCGGCACCGTCGGTGTCGCCTGCCTGGGAACTACGCCCTGCACGGTCGGAATCGTGCCGCCCTGGAACCCGGCGGTGGGCGCGTCTGGCGGTGGCGGCGGGACCGGCGCCTGCTGTTGAGTCGGCAACAGCGGCATGAACTTGCCCGGCTGCGCGTTTTGATGCCCCTCGACCGGCTCTGACGCCGCGGTCGGCCGAATCGCGACCGCCACCGCAACCGCCAGCGACGCGAACCCGATCACAGCGAACGCCACCACAGCGTTGCTGATCAGCAAAGACCGTGAACTGAGCCGCGTACCCGCCGGCGCTTCGTCTTCGTAGTCATCGGCAAATTCGTCATCGTCGGGGCCATAGTCGCCGTACTCATCCGCGCCCGTGACCGGCAGCAACTCGTTCTCGCCGGCTTGCGAATAGGCCAGCTGTTCGTCCTCGTCCTGGCCCGACGCCGTCGCGGCCAGCTCCGGGGGCAGATAGGTGGTTGCTTCGCCGGCATCGCCGCCCAAGACCTGCTGAGCCATCGTCGAACCTGCCCCGGCGGCAGCCATCGCCGCGCCGCGGGCTAGCGCGAACGTCGGGTCCTCGGGAACCTCCACACGCATGGTCGAGGCGTCACGAAACTGGTCGGCAATCACCGTGGTGTGCTCCGGAGAGCCCACCAGCAGCACCTCACCGGGCGCACCGCCCTGGTCATCGAGGTGGGTCATCAGCGTGTCGAAAGTGGACGTCGCGTCGCCTTCAACCGGCGCGGCGGCCAGCATCGTCGGCGGCGCGTCCCCTCCCCCCAGCACCGACAGGCTGGCGGTCTCCTCGCCGACCAGCAACACGGCGGAGCCGGCGTGCGCCGGGCCGAGCAGCGCGGTGACGGCCTCGGACTCCGACAGCACGGCGACATCGAGGACGCCGGAACCGTCGAGCGCCCGGCGCAGGTCCTCAGCCCTGTCCTGATCCGACCAGCACAACCGAGTGGCGACCAGGTGGTGTCCCTCGTCGGCCAGCAACTGGTTCGTGCCGACTATGGTTTCGGTCAGCACCGCGACAGGGCCTTCGGCCAGATCTACCGAGGATTGGTCGATCACGGCACTGCCTTCGGCGGCCGCCCCGACGAGCGCCAAGCGTGCGATCGGACCTGCGATCGCAACCCCCAACACGACGTCCATTTGCGGTTCTCCTTCGGCTGGCCACCCCGCAACCAGCAATGTCCGGCATCATTACACTGCGATACCGTCGGCTGTATTCGTCATTCGAGCGACAAGGTTGCCCCTGAGCGCAGCGTAATCGGATTCCCGAACGGTTAGGGAACGCTCACCACGGAACCCGTCCGCGGATCACTCGATCTCAGCCACTGCCGCGTCGTCCGAATGGAGAATATGTTCGCAATCGAACAACGCAGCGGGTCCGTCAGGGGGTTCCCCCACCGCCGGACCACGCCGGAGCAATACGTAACCTACCTCGATCCCTGGGGGACACCGTGAGTCTGGGCAGCGACGACACGCCTACCGGCCCCATTGCGGGTGCGCAACCGCAACAAGGGCAGTCCGGACAGTTGACACTCGACCTGGCACACCGGCGAAACATGGTCCGGGACCTGACCGGCGGAGCACTGCTGGTACTGGCGGTGTTCTTCCCGTGGAATCTCTACTTCGGCTTTCGCATCCCGGGCAGCAGCAACTACGTGCTGGCGGTGCTGCTGGCGGTGACGCTGCTGTCCCTGATCGCTATCGCGGTGCCCTATGTAGGGCCCTGGCGGCTGTCTGGCACCCGATTTGCTCCCACCGCGACCAACCGGCTGCGTCTCGGGCTCAACATCCCCTATCTGCTGCTGCTGTTGGCGTTCGTCGTCTACGACATCTTCCAGACGATCCGATCCGGTGGCACCGTCAACGTGCCCGGCGGTGTCGGGCCGGGCGGCTGGCTGGGAATCGCCGGCGCGATGCTGTGCGCACAGCCGGTGAGCACCGGGCAGCCCGGCGACAACGAGAACTACGACAACTGGCTGTTCACCGCCCGAATTCTGGGCTACGCATCGATGTTCGGTGCGGCGCTCAGCTCCGGCTTCAACCTGGCCTGGCGGGTGCGGTACGCGCTGCAACCGACGAACTCGGCATCGGGCTTCGGCAGGCAGAACATCGCGGTGATCGACACGGCGCTGGTCTACGGAGTGGTCGCGCTCGTCGCGGTCCTCGTCGCATCCCGGTGGCTGCTCAAGGGCACCAGGGAATACCAGCTGCCCACCATCGCGCTCGGCGCTTCGGCCATGGTCGCGGGAATCATCGTGTGGGTCCTTCCCGTCGGCCGCGAGATCGACGCATTTCACGGCATCGCGCAGAACACGTCGACGGCCGGGGTCGGATACGAAGGCTACCTGGTCTGGGCGGCGGGCGCAGCGATCTTTGCGCCAATGGCGCTGGTGCGCTCCCACACTCATCCGATCGGTAGGGACATTTGGCGGGCAGCGGCCCGAAACGGGCTGCTGCTCATCGCCGTATGGTGCCTGGGGTCGGTGGTGATGAGGCTCACCGATCTGAGCGCCGCGGTGATGTTGAACTTCCCCTACTCGCGATACGACACCATGACGTTGGCCGCGTTCGATCTGGTTACCGCGGCGCTGGCGTTCTGGCTTCGGATCAACCTGGTCAATCAGGCACTACCGGCCCGACTGATCTCGTCGCTATGCGGATTTCTGCTCACCCTGACCGTTTCTCGCGTCATCGTGGGCGTAGTGCTCGCCCCCCGGTTCGCGGCGTCACCGGACGCGCGGCCCAACCCGGTCTACGGAAACAATCTCGCCCAGCAGATCACCAGCACCTTCGACGTGACCCTGTGCGGCCTGGCGCTGGGCATCGTCGTTGCGGTCATCATCAGCGGGCGACGCTCAGCAACGCAGACCAAACAACCGGGGCGCCCGCGGCGGCGCCAGCGCCGTGCCGGCCAACCCGGGCCGGCCCGCGGCGGGGCCGCCGTCCCATCGGAGGCCGAGACAACCCAATTTCGCAGCCCGGCCGCGCTCGATGCCCACGACGACGCGCCCACCACCGTTTTGTCCGGGCCGGGTCGGGCGCCGCGGATCTTCCGCTCCGGGGAATCCACCGGACCCCTGCCGCCAAAGATCTACCGGCGACCCGACGACCCGTCCTAAACGGCCGCTAACGAAGCGGCGCGAACGCGAAGCCGCGCAAACCCTCGAATGGCTCCACGGCGGCACGGAAACCCAGCACCTCGGCGGCTCGCGACGGATCGGCCACGATGTGTCGCACGTCGCCGCTGCGGTACTGCCCGGTGATGACCGGCGACAGTGCGTCGCCGCGCGCCTGGCACAGCGCGCTGGCCACCTGCAGGATCGAGATGGGGCGCCCGGAACAGACGTTCGCCGCCACAAAGCCGTGTCGATCCACCTCACCCAGCTGCGCCGCGGCCAGGTTCGCGGCGGCGATATCGTCGACGTGCACGAAGTCACGCATCTGACCGCCGTCCTCGAAGACCTTCGGTGGTTCGCCCTTTTCCAGCGACGAACGAAATATCGCCGCCACCCCCGAATAGGGGGTGTCGCGCGGCATCCCGGGGCCGTAGACGTTGTGATAGCGCAGCGCCACCACCGAACCCCCGGTCGACTCCGACCACGCCAGCGCGTAGTGCTCTTGTGCCGTCTTGCTGGCCGCATAGAGGCTGCGCGGCCGCAGCTCGGCCTCCTCACCCACCAGCCGCCACCTGACCGGCTCCGCACACAGTGGGCAGCGGTGCTCAAACACGCCGGCATCAAGATCGCTGTGCCGCCGTGGCAACGGGTCGATCCGGCCGTGCTCGGGACAGTCGTAACGTCCCTGTCCGTACACCACCATCGAGGATGCGAGGACCAGACGACGTACGCCGGCGGCGAACATCTGTGCCAGCAATACCGTGGTGGCCAGGTCGTTGTGGCCACCGTATGCGGGCGCGTCGGCCGCATCGACCCCCGCGCCCACCATCGCCGCCTGATGACACACCAGGTCCACACCGGCCAGCAAGGGTGCCATCGCATCGGCATCCCGGACATCGACCCGATGACACCCGGGCGGTAACACCGGATTCGGTCCGTGGGCGGCGGGCAACAATACGTCGACGCCGACAACCTCGTGGCCCGCGGCGCTGAGTGCGGCGCCGACCCGGGATCCGATGAAACCGGCCGCGCCGGTCAGCAGCACCTTCATGGCAACTCGAACGGCAGCGTGACACCGGCGTGCATCAGACAGTGCGTGCACGCGCGTTCGGCGGCCACCCGCCCGATCCCGGCACGGACCAGCTTTTTGAGCATCTCGATGTTCTCCCCGAATTCGGCGAAGACGTCGGCGGCCTTGACACCCTCACCGACCGCAACGCCGGCATCCACGTCAGTCACCAAAGCGACTGCCGCGTAGCACAGTTCAAGTTCACGGGCGAGCACCGCCTCCGGGTAGCCGGTCATATTGACCAGGCTGAACCCGGCCCCGGCAAACCATCGGCTTTCCGCGCGGGTGGAAAACCGAGGGCCCTGGATCACCACCATGGTGGCGCCGTCGACCACGTCGGGCAGGTCGGTGACCGCGCTGCGCAGCGTCGGGCAGTAGGGATCGGCGAAGGCGGCATGCACACCACCGGAGTCGAAGTACGTGTCGGCCCGCCCGCGGGTTCGATCGACCAGCTGGTCAGGCACGACGACCGTGCCCGGCCCGAGCCGAGGGTTCAGGCTGCCGACGGCGCATGGGGCGAACACTCGCCGCGCACCGAGCACTCGCAGCGCCCACATGTTGGCCCGGTACGGCACGGTGTGCGCCGAGTACTGGTGGCTTGCTCCGTGGCGGGGCAGAAACGCGACTTCGTGCTCCCCCACCGCGCCGATCGTGATCGGGGCGCTGGGCCGGCCGTACGGGGTGTCTGGATTGACGGTTCGTACATCGGACTCAAAGAAGCTATAGAAGCCGCTACCGCCGATCACTGCGAGCATCGGCTCATTGTTGTGCATGTCCCCATGCGATCGTCAGCGCGGGCCGCGGCAGGATGCCATGGTGGCCAATATTGCGCAGTGGATCTCCGGTGCGCGTCCCCGTACCCTGCCCAACGCCGTGGCCCCGGTGGTCGCCGGCACCGGCGCCGCAGCCTGGCTGCACGCCGCCGTGTGGTGGAAAGCCCTGTTGGCACTGGTTGTCGCGGTCGCATTGACCGTTGGCGTCAACTACGCCAACGACTACTCCGACGGCATTCGCGGCACCGACGACGACCGGACCGGGCCGATGCGGTTGGTCGGCTCGCGACTGGCGACCCCGCGGTCGGTGCTGATCGCGGCCATTGTGAGCCTGATGATCGGCGCGGCCGCCGGTCTGGCCCTGGCGTTGGCCAGCGCACCGTGGCTGATTGCGGTCGGCGCCGGCTGTATCGCCGGAGCCTGGCTCTACACCGGCGGTTCCAGGCCCTACGGATATTCGGGCCTTGGCGAGGTCGCGGTGTTCGTGTTTTTCGGCCTGGTAGCCGTGCTGGGCACCCAATACACGCAAGCGCTGCGGGTTGATTGGGTGGGGCTGGCGCTGGCGGTGGCCACGGGCGCGCTGTCGTCAGCGGTACTGGTCGCCAACAACCTGCGCGACATTCCCACCGATGCGCAGTCACACAAGATCACCCTGGCCGTGCGGCTGGGCGACGCGCGTACCCGCGTGCTATACCAGGCGCTGCTGGTCACCGCCGCGGTGCTGACCCTGGCGCTGACGTTGGCGACGCCGTGGTGCGCCGTGGGCCTGCTGGCGACACCGGTGGCCCTGCGTGCCGCGGCCCCGGTGCGAGCGGGCCGCGGCGGTGCCGCGCTGATCCCGGTGCTTCGCGATACCGGGCTGGCGATGATGGTGTGGGCGATCGCAATGCCGGCGGCGCTAGCGTTGGCCGCGTGACCGTGCTGCAGCGGCTTCGACTGCGCGCCGACGGCGGGCGTTTTGGGCGAGTCGCCGCCATGGGAGCACACTGTGCATAACACCAACCGAGGACGGGTATGACGGAGATCGCCACCACCAGTGGGATTAGCAGCGTCGGATTGCTCAGTGTGGGGGCCTACCGGCCCACGCGTGTGGTCACAAACGACGAAATTTGCGAGAACATCGACTCTTCCGATGAATGGATCTACTCCCGTACCGGAATCAAAACGCGCCGGTTCGCCGCTCCCGAGGAGTCGGCGGCTTCGATGGCCATTGAGGCGAGCCGGGAGGCGATTGCCAAAGCCGCGCTCACCGGGTCTGACATCGACGGTGTGATCGTCGCTACCAGCACGCACTTTCTGCAGACACCCGCCTGCGCCCCGATCGTCGCGGCAGCGTTGGGCTGCCAGAACGTTCCCGCATTCGACATCTCGGCGGGCTGTTCGGGCTTCGGGCATGCGCTCGGCATTGCGGCCGACATGATCCGGGGCGGCAGCGCCGCCACGATACTGGTGATCGGCACCGAGAAACTGTCCCCCACGGTGGACATGACCGACCGGAGCAACTGCTTCATCTTCGTCGACGGCGCCGCCTCGGTGCTGGTGGGTCACAGCCCGATTCAAGGGATTGGCCCCACGGTGTGGGGTAGTGACGGCGAACAGGCCGCCGCCATCCGGCAGGACATCGACTGGATCAGCCACGCCGAGAACCCGGCCGGTCCGCGCCCGTTCCTGCGCATGGAGGGCACCGCGGTTTTTCGCTGGGCAGCGTTCGAGATGGGCAAGGTCGGACAACAGGCGATGGACGCGGCCGGGGTCAAACCCGACGAGATCGACGTGTTCATCCCGCACCAGGCCAACAGCCGCATCAACGAGCTGCTGACCAAGAACCTGCAGCTGCGCCCGGATGCGGTTATCGCCAATGACATCGAACACACCGGAAATACCTCGGCGGCTTCCATACCGTTGGCAATGGCCGAGCTACTGGCCACCGGTGCGGTCAAGCCGGGCGATCTGGCGCTGCTGATCGGCTACGGCGCCGGGTTGAGCTATGCGGCGCAAGTGGTGCGCATGCCCAACAGCTAGGGGCGAATTAGCCTGCGCCGGTTTCGGAGCCCGCGCCCTCGTCCGGCGCCGCCTCACCACGCAGTCGGGCGCGTAACTTCTCTCGCTCGGCGCGCCGGCGGGCACCGGCCGTCGCGAGCGCGGCGGTGGCGCGCCGGCGCAGCGGAGCGAACACCCAGATGCCCAACGGCATCGCGATGATCAGACCGAATAATGCCGCCACCACGAGCGGAAATTGGGCCAACCCGGCCAGTCGAGCCACCCCATAGATGGCCGCGCTGACCACCACCGCCAGCAGCAACCGCGCGACGGCGTAGACGGCTACGTCGACGACACCGCGGGTGGTCAAGGTCTGCGGACGGCCAGTGCTATTGCCGCCATCGGGTGCTTCTGACACAGCCCGAGCCTACGGCGCGGGTATATTCGCTCAAAGGAGGTGTCGAGTGCTTTACCTGCTCGTCGTCCTGGTATTGGGGACGTTGATCTACATCGGCTGGCGTGCGGCACGGTCGCAGGCGAGCCGACCGAAGACGCGCGCCATCGGGCCCGACGACGATCCGGAGTTCCTGCGAAAGTTGGGGCGAGGGGGGCAGTAGCCTGGTCAGCCGAAGCTCGGGCTGGATCGTCGCTGGTCCGGACCGAATCCCTCGGCAACCACCGCCGCCAGTTCGGCGAGGGCCTCACGGGTCTCCCGCTTCATCCGGTCCAGGACGATTTCGGCGCCCTCCTCGAGCTGTGGGTCGAACGGCACCAGCCGCACGGCACGGCAACGCCGCGCGAAATGATCGATCACCTTTTGCATGTCGACCTTGCTCGAGCGGGGCCGAACGGCGTTGATCACCGCGATCGAGTTGCGCACCAACTCCTCGTAGCCGTGCGCCTCGAGCCAGTCCAACGTCGCCGAGGCGCTCCTGGCCCCATCGATGGAACCCGAGCTCACCACGATCAAGATGTCGGACTTGGCCAATATCGCCGACATCGCCGAGTGCAGCAGTCCCGTGCCGCAGTCGGTGAGCACCAGGCCGTAGAACCGTTCCAAAATGTCCAGGGTGCGGGTGTAGTCGTCGGCGCTGAACGCTTCGGATGCGGCCGGATCGGTGTCCGACGCGAGGACCTCGAACCCGTTCTTGACCTGCGATGTGTAGCCACGCACGTCGCTATAGCGCTCGATGCCTTCGGCGTCCCGGATAAGATGGCGCACCGTGGCCGGGGTCTCCAGCGGTACCTTCTGACTCAACGTGCCGCGGTCGGGGTTGGCGTCCACCGCGACCACACGGTCACCGCGAACCGAGGCGAAGGTGGAACCCAACGTCGCGGTGATGGTGGTCTTGCCGACACCACCCTTGAGCGAAACCAGCGCAATTCGGTAGCAGCCGCGCATGGGCCGGTTGATCTGGGCAACCAGGTTGTTGTAGCGGGTGGCCCGCGGGCTCTCCCCCAGGTTGACCAACTGACCAGAGAGCACATAGACCAGCCGGCGCCAGCCTTCGACCGGCGGAGACTTGACCGGCCGCAGCAGCATGCTGGTGGACAACTCCGGATACGGAGTTTGCGGCACCGATTCGGGACGGTATTGGGGCTCGGCGGGGGGCTCGGGCGGACCGTTGTAGTAGGCGCCGTACGCGGTCGGGTCCACCCGCGGGAGACCGGCGACCGGTCCGGTATCCGGTCCGGATTCCCACTGCGCGACGTCGGGGGCCTCTGCGCCCTCCGCGCGTGCGGCCGACCGGCGCTCGGTGCGAAATCCGGCGAAGGCCCGGGTCGGGGCGTCGCTGCCGCCCGCTACCGGCGGTTCACCCAGCTGAGGCGGCTGGTGTGGCACCGGCGGCAGCTGAATGGTCGGATGATCCTTGCCGCCTTCGCCCTGGTAGGCATTGGACGCCCCCACGCCCGCGCTCGGATGGTCTGACACGTCCACCCCCCCCCTTGCTTGCCGTCGCGGGTCGGTTGGGCTCGAACGTCTAGCCCACGCCCGCGTAGGAATGCAGGCCGACCGTCACCAGGTTAACGAAGAACAGGTTGAAGACCATCGCTACAAATCCGGCGACATTGATCCAGGCCGCTTTGCGATCCCGCCAGCCTGCCGTCGACCTGGCGTGCAGGTAGGCCGCGTACACCACCCAGGCGACGAACGACACCGTCTCCTTGGGGTCCCAGCCCCAGTACCGGCCCCAGGCCTGTTCGGCCCAGATGGCACCGAAGATCACCCCGAACCCGAACACTGGGAAAGCGAAGATCGTGGTTCGGTAGGCGATCCGGTCCAGGGTCTGGGCGTCGGGGAGTCGTTGCACCAGGCGGCCCAGCGTGCTCTCGGCGGGTTGACTGTCCGGTGCGCCGAGTCGCGAGGTGCGCAGCAAAAACAGGATGCTGGAGATCCCGGCGACCAGGAAAACCCCGGAGCCCAGGCTGACCACCGACACGTGGATCGGCAGCCAGTAGGACTGTAGCGCGGGCATCACCGGGGCGGCATTCGTATAGAGCCAGCGCCCGGACACCGTGAGCAGGATGAGCACCGGCAGCAGCAGGAAGACCCACAGTGATCGGTATTGCGGACGGCGCAACACGACCGCGCCGGCGATCAGGCCGGACATGCAGGTCAAGTTGATGAACTCGTACATGTTGCCCCAGGGCACCCGCATGGTGGCCAGGCCGCGCAACACGATGCAGGCCGGCAACAGCCCGATGCCCAGGTAGACCACGGCCAGTCCGGCCCGCCCGACGCGCTCGTCCAACGGCCGCCGTGGGCCGTCCAGCACGATTCCGGGCGTCGTGGCGTCGCTGGCAACCGATCCGGCCAGCACCAGTTCTCGTTCGTCGACTTTGCGGCCGCGGACGTAGGCCAGTTCGAAGGCGAGCAGCAGCAGCGCGACCACCAGCGCGACCACCGCTGAGGTGAATGCCCAGTCCGAATACCTGGCCAGGTCGATGTTGATGTTCGCGGTGTTCATGTGACGTCCACCTGGGAGCTCCTTATGGCGGCCGCTGCGGCCGAATCGGGCGTGCCGGGCTCGCCGAGCCCGGCCAACAATCTCTCGGTCAGCCGCTCGAACTCGTCACCCCATCCGGAGTTATCGGTGCGCGCCAGGCCGCCCAGCTCGACGTTCACCGTACCTGGCGCGTCGTTTTCCGGCGTAAGTCGAGCCCACACCCGGCGGCGGCGAACCAGCAGCGACACCACCAGGCCGGCCATCATCGTGATGGCGAAGACCAGCACCCAGGTTTGACCGGGGTCATGGGATACCTGCAGGTTGACGAACGGCACCGCGCCGTCGAAGCGGACGATGGTGCCCGCGGCCGGACCCGCATCGATGCGGACCTGCTGGCCGACGCGCAGGTTGACTCGCTTTTCCTTCACCAGCCTGCCCTGCTCGATGAGCCGGGGATCGAGACTGAACAGCGACTGTGGCCGTCCGGTGTCCACCCCGGTGTCGCCGCGGTAGACGTCGATGGCCACCGCGGGGGCATTCAGCGCCGGGAATCGTGACGACAGCAACGTCCCATCGAGCTGTTCGGTCGGGGCAAGCAGACCCTGGATGGCGATTTCGTGCTGCCGACGATCGGCGGCGGTGGGATAGCTGCCCGCCGGTGGATCGATGCGCGCCACCCCCGAGGAGAGCAGCGTCTGCGGGTTGTCGGGCCGCCATTGCACGGTCGACGTGCGGGTCTGTCCGTCCGGGAACGTCACCGTGAAGGTGGGGGCGTAGCCGTGGCCCTGCAGGTACACCCGGTCACCGCCGGCCCGCAGCGGGTGGTTGACCGCCAGTCGGTAGGGCCGCCAGGTGTTTGCGCTCAGGTCATTGCCGGTTTGATAGGCGATATCCGCGGCGAACGAGGTGGCTTGCCCGGAAGCCAGGTAGTGGGCCGCGAAATCGTTGACCCTGATGCAGATCGGGTGCAGCGACGTGCCGTCGACGGTATTGCCGGCGCGGAACGAGTCGAAGGCGGCCGGGGATGCCGAGCAGAAACCCGGTCCGCCGTCGGCGATCACGATCACGTTGCCCTCGTAGCCGAACAGCTTGCCGACGGCGACGGCGACCAGCAGACCCAGCAGGGAGAAGTGGAAGACCAGGTTGCCGAATTCGCGCAGGTAACCCTTTTCGGCGGACACCTCGACGGTGGTGCCGGAGCGGCGGATGGCGGTGCGCCAGCCCCGTAACCGGCCGACGATGGTGGCGGCCAGCAGCTCGGGCTCCCCCGCGACCCGGGAGCCGGCGTGTTTGGGCAGCCGCGCCAGGTTGCGCGGTGCGGCCACCGGGGTGGCTCGCAGGCTACGCGCGTGCTCAATCATCCGCGGGGTCAGACAGCCGACCAGGGAGACGAACAGCAACACGTAGATGGCTGTGAACCAGAAGCTGGAGAACACGTCGAAGGCCTGCAGCTTGTTCAACCACGGGCCGATCAGCGGATGGGCTTTGAGGTAGTCGTCGACCTTGCCGGCGTTGAGGCTGCGCTGCGGCACCAGCGCCCCGGGTATTGCGCCCAATGCGAGCAGGAACAACAGCACCAGCGCGGTGCCCATCGAGGTCAGGGACCGCCAGGTGTTGCGTGCCTTCTGGCCGAGCAGACGCAGAATCGCACCAAAACGTGCCGTTTTGGGTGATTCTGCGTCTGCTCGCGCGCTCAAATCGGCAACCTCACGTCGGACACGAAGGCGTCGCGCAGCCAGGAGACCACGTCGTTCCACACCCCGGTGACCAGCGCCAGGCCGACGACGATCAACAGCACGCCGCCGAAGATCTGGATGGCCCTGGTGTGGCGGCGCAGCCAGTCCAGGCCCGCGACCGCCCCCGCCGAACCGAACGCCAGCAGCACAAACGGAATGCCCAACCCCAGGCAGTAGGCGATCACCAGCACGATTCCGCGGGCCACGCTGGCGCCATCGGTCGCGGAAGCAACCGTGATCACCCCGGTCAGCGTCGGCCCCAGACAAGGCGTCCACCCCAGTGCGAACACCGCGCCGAGCAGCGGCGCTCCCGCCACCGTCGTCACCTGACGCGGACTGAACCGCGCCTGGCGCTGCAGCGCGGGGATCAGTCCCACGAACACCAGTCCCATGATGATGGTCAGCACGCCACCGGCGCGCTGCAGCACCAGCTGGTTGCTGATCAGGGTGGTGGTCATGCCCAACACCGCAACGGTGCCCAGCACGAAAACGGTGGTGAACCCGGCCACGAACAGCAAGGCCGAGCCGGCCACCCGCCACCGGACCCCGGCGGGCGCCTTGACCCCGACCCCGGCTGCCCGACCATCGCCGGACCCATCCACACCGACCACCGCGGCCAGATACGACAGGTAACCCGGCACCAGCGGCACCACGCACGGGGAAGCGAACGAAACCAGTCCGGCCAGCACACACAATCCGAGGGCCACCAGCAGCGGGCCCGCGGCGGCAACCTCAGCGAACCCGGTCATTGCGGTCCGGGCGGCGTCGAACCCGCCGCCGGTTCTTGGGCCAACCGTTGCACCACCGGCTGCAGATCCTCGGCCAGCAGTTCACGCAGGAAGACCGCCGCGACCCGGTGCTGGCGGTCCAGCACCAAGGTGGACGGGATGACGGTGGTAGGATACTTGCCGCCGAAGGCGATAAGCGTGCGCATGGCCGGATCGTAGATCGACGGGAACGTCACATGACGGTCGCGGACGAAGTCCTGAGCCGCGGCCCGGCTGTTGTCGCGCACGTCGATGCCCAGGAAGGACACCCCGGCGGCCCGGGTCTCGTCATAGACCTGCTGCAGCTGGGTGATCTCGGCCCGGCACGGCCCACACCATTGGCCCCACACGTTGACCACCACGACCCGACCGGCGAAATCGTCGAGGGAGAGCGTGCGATCCGGGTCGATCAGGTCCGGCCCCGACAGCAGCCCGGGGTGGCCTCGACTGGCCGGCGGGTCGTAGAAGATGTCGGTCTTGCCGCCGGGGGAAACGAATTCGAATGTGCCGCCCTGCACCACCGCGTCCCGGCCGGAACAACCGGTCAGCAGTGCCGCCAGCACCGCCGCGGCAATCACCAGCCGGCGCATCGTCAAGCGCCTGCCGGCTCGGAGTACACCACGTCGACCAGCCGGTCACCGTCATAAACCAGGGAGGTCACCGATGCCAGCGAACAGTCTCGGCGCCTCGGGTCATGCCACAGCCGCCTACCGGTCAGATGCAACCGCAGCGTCCAGACCGGCAGCTGGTGGCTGACGCAGACCGCCTCGTGCCCGGCGGCGCGAGCGCGCACCTTGTCCACCGCGGTCGCCATCCGCTGCGCGATCTCGAGGTAGGGCTCGCCCCAGGATGGGGTGAACGGGTTGCGCAGCTGCCACCACACCCGCGGGTCACGCCAGGCGCCGTCCCCAGGGCCGACACGGCGGCCCTCGAAAAAGTTCGCCGATTCGATCAGGTCGGGATCGGTGTCGATCGCCAGTTCGTGCGCGGCGGCTATCGGCGCGGCGGTCTCCTGCGCACGCTGCAGTGGAGATGCGACAACGGCGACAACATCGCGGTCAGCCAGGTATTCGGCCACCGCGGCCGCCTGTGCCGCGCCGGTCTCGGACAGGCGGTATCCAGGCAGCCGACCGTAGAGAACCCCGGTGGGGTTGTGCACCTCGCCATGGCGCACGACGTGGACTCGAGTCTGTTCAGCCATCAGGGTCTGCTCTCCGGGGTGGCGTTGGCGGCCGCCCGCGCTGCGGTGGGCAACGCGTCAGCGATCCGCTCGAACGCGGTGTCATCAAGGGCGGCCGAGACGAACCACGCCTCGAATGCACTGCACGGCGGGTAGACGCCCGCATCCAGCAGGGCATGAAAGAACGGAGCGAAACGCCACGTCTGACTATTGCGCGCGGCGGCGAAATCGGTGACCGGCGTCTCGCTGAAGAACACGCTGAGCATGTTGCCCGCGCGCGGAATCTGATGCGCCACACCGGCATCCGTCAACGCCCCGGCCAGCAGCCGGGCCAGCCGATCGGCGTTGGCATCCAGTGCGGCATAGACACCGTCATCGGCCGCGCGCAGGGTCGCCAGTCCGGCCGCCATCGCCACCGGATTGCCCGACAAGGTGCCGGCTTGGTAAACAGGCCCCAATGGCGCCAAGCGCTCCATGACCTCGGCCCGTCCGCCGAATGCGGCCGCGGGCAGCCCGCCGCTCATCACCTTGCCGAAGGTGAACAGGTCGGCGTCGACCGGATAGATTCCATACCAACCGCTGCGGCTGACCCGGAATCCGGTCATCACCTCGTCGACGATCAGCAGCGCACCGTGTTCGGCGGTGACCGCACGCAACGCCGCGTTATAGCCGCGCCCGGGTGGGACCACCCCCATGTTGCCCGGGCTGGCCTCGGTGATCACCGCGGCGATCTGTTCCCCGTGCTGTGCGAACGTCTGCCGCACGGCCTCGAGGTCGTTGTAGGGCAACACGATGGTGTCGGCCGCCGCGGCGCCGGTGACCCCCGGCGACGACGGCAGGCCCAGGGTGGCCACGCCCGAACCCGCGTCGGCCAGCAGCGCGTCCACATGCCCGTGGTAGCAGCCGGAGAACTTGATGATCTTGGACCTGCCGGTGAACCCACGCGCCAGCCGCACGGCGCTCATGGTGGCCTCGGTACCGGAGTTGACCAGGCGCAGCCGCTCGACCGGTGCCACCCGCCCGATCATTTCGGCGGCCAGCTCGGTCTCAGTGGGCGTCGGCGCCCCGAACGACAATCCGTTGGCGGCGGCCCGGGAAACCGCCTCGACCACGGCGGGGTGCGCATGACCGAGAATCATCGGGCCCCACGAGCACACCAGGTCTGCGTAGCGATTCCCATCCGCGTCGGTAAGCCAACAGCCGTGCGCTTCGGTGATGAACCGCGGGGTGCCGCCGACGGCGGTAAACGCCCGCACCGGGGAGTTCACCCCACCCGGGATAACCGCGCACGCGTCGGTAAACAGCTGCGCCGACCTGCGCACGCTGGTGACCGCCTGGTCAGTGCTGCCCATGGCAACCAGTGTCCCAGCCTCGCCGACCGGTTCAACTACAGGGTGTAAGACTTGCCGCTGCCTCGTGAGCTCGCTACCCGCGCTCGGCCGCGCCCGCCAGGTCCGGTGGCTGCCTGGTCAAGCCGCGGGTGAGCCACAGCCGATAGAGAAAGCCGATGGCGGCCCAGGACAATCCGACGATCAACGCGTCGGATGCCAGGTGGGCAAGCAGGTAGATATCGACGGCGGCGCCGATCACCGGGAGCACCAGATAGCGCCATCGGGGCAACCCGGCCCCGCGCTCCCGCACGAAGTACACCACCATCGACACGTTGACCAGCGTGAAGGCCGTGAACGCACCGAAGTTGATGAATGACGTCGACGTTGCGACGCTGAGCAGGATCGCGGCCATGCCCACCGCGCCAGTCAGCATGATGTTGAACATCGGGGTGTGAAACTTCGCGGAGACCACGCCGAACACCCGCCTGGGCAGGACGCCGTCGCGACCCATCGCATAGAGCAGGCGCGAGACCGCCGCCTGCGCGGCAAGCCCGGAGGTGAATTGGCCGATGATCAAGGCGGCCAGGAAGACCGCCGCGAACAGATTGCCGCCGATGGTCCTGGCGACACCCTCGGAAAGCGAATCGGCATCGGGAAACGAACTGCCCGGGGCCACCAGGCTGACAACGTAGGCGACGGTGACGAAGATGGCCCCGCCGATCAGCGCGATCAGCACAATGGCCCGCGGGATGGTGCGCTCGGCATCGTGGGTCTCCTCGGTCAGCGTGCTGACAGCGTCGAAACCCAGAAATGAGTAGGCGGCCACCGCCGCTCCCGCGGTGATCGCCGTAAACCCTCCGTTGCCGGTGAACGGGGTCAGTGAAAGCAGTGACCGCGAGTCACCGACCAGATACCCAATCGTCAGCGCCACGAAGAAAGCCAGGATCAACAGTTGAAACGTCACAGGATGAAGTTCGCCCGGTCGGCGACTTTGAGCCCGATGAGGTTGAGCACGGTGGTCAGGGCGGCAAAGCCCACGATCCATGTCCAAAACGGCACGGCGGGAAACCGGTCTTGCAAATAGGAGCCGCCGATCAGCCAGATCACCAACGGCAAAAATAGGTAGTCCAACAGGACCGCCCAGCCGACCATGAAGCCCACCCGGGCGTCCAGCGCCTTGCGCACGTAGGTGTAGGCCGAGCCGGCGACCGGAAAGTGCCGTGCCATCACCCGTAGCTCTACGCGGTGAACAGCATCGCGACGGTGGCCAGCAGGTAGGACCCGGCGCTGGCGCCCTTCGATCGTTCGGCGATCACCCCGAAGATGCCCAGCACGATGATCGGCGTCATATACGCGAGACCGAACAGCACGGCCGACCGCTGCCCCAGCGCCTTCTGCAGCTCGGAGCGAGCCCCGGTGGTCACCGCCATCCCCACGCCGCCGTGTGCGCCTTGTCGATCCGACTCACACGGCCCACCTGCACCAAGCCAGGCTAATCGCGATCTGATCCGGGCGACCGAATCTATCCACACCCGGACGTTCATCCACAACCGGCCGCTATGGCGTGGTGGCTACCAATGCGGACGATCTAGCATTCGAATATGCGTTCGATTGCCGGTCTTCTGGACGCCCTCGATGCCGCCGTGGCGGCGATCGGCGAAGCCCACCTCGAGGGTCGGCAGCCTGTCGAGCGGCTGCGCATGCTGGCGCGGCTGGAAACCGCTCGACGCCTGCAGGCGGTGATCAGCCACGACGTGATCGCCGGCCTGTACACCGAGGATCCCGCCGCCATCGGTGGGCCGGTGACCAAGGTCGTCGCCGACTGGCTACGCATCACCCCCACGGACGCCCGTCGCCGGCTGCGTGATGCTCAACAACTGTCTGCCCGGACCACCCTGACCGGGCAGGTGCTGCCCCCGGAACTGCCCGCCACCGCGCGGGCCTGGCGCGACGGTCAGCTCGATGGCCAGCACCTGCGCGTCATTGCGACCTTCGTGCGCGATCTACCGCAGGACACCGCGCCGCAAATCGTTGCGGGCGCCGAGAAGCTGCTGGCCCACCAGGCCCTGCAACTGCGTCCCGACCAACTGGAAAAGGCGGCACACCGCTGCGCCCTGCTGATCAACCCGGACGGCAGGTTCTCCGATGCCGACCGGGCACGTCAGCGTGGCTTCACCTGGTGCGCCCAACGCCGCGACGGCATGAGCATCGGGAAACTGATCGCCACCCCGGAACTGCGCGCCAACCTCGACGCCTGGCTGGCGCGCTTCGCCGCTCCCGGCATGTGCAACCCCGACAACCAAACCCCCTGTGTCACTGACGAACCCACCGAAGACGCCGCCGCTACCGACGCCCGCCGCCCCGCCCAACGCCAACACGACGCCCTCAACGCGCTGGTGCGCGGCCAACTCGGTGACCCAGCCCTCGGCACTCACAACGGGCTGCCGGTGACCGTCATCGTCTCCACCACCCTGCAAGAACTCACCGCGGCCACCGGCCGCGCCGTCACCGGCGGAGGGACCCTGCTCCCCATGCGCGATGTCATCCGCATGGCCCGGCACGCCTACCACTATCTGGCCGTTTTCGACGAGCACTCCAACCGGCCCCTATATCTGGGGCGCACCCGGCGCATCGCCTCGCCCGACCAGCGCGTGGTCCTCTACGCCGCCGAGCGCGGCTGCACCCACCCCGGCTGCGACACCCCGGGCTACTGGTGCGAAGTCCACCACCTCGCCGACTGGGCCGCCGGGGGCCCGACCGACGTCGACAACCTCACCTTCGCCTGCACACCGCACCACAGGCTTGCCGGAAAGAGCTGGCAGACAATAAAACTCCCCAACAGCCGCACCGCATGGCTCCCGCCACCCCAACTTCGTCGCGGCGCCCGCACCAACGACTACCACCATCCCGAACGCCTCTTGGACGACCGGGCGGCACCGGATTGACGGCCGCGATCACTTCTGGGATTGGCCGGCGCGGCCGTTGCCTGCGTGCAGTATGGGTATCACGCTGGCCATCAGTGGTCCATTGGATGAGGACGTGAGGTTATGAGCGAGCACGAAGTGGTGGTTTATTGGCGGCCTGGCTGTCCGTTCTGTTGGCGCCTGCGCCGCGGGCTCCGCCGGCGCGGGCTACCGACCCGAGAGATCAACATCTGGACGGATCCAGATGCGGCCGCGGCGGTTCGCTCAGTCGCAGACGGCAACGAGACGGTGCCGACCGTGGTGGTCGGCGACGTGGCGATGGTCAACCCGACGGCCGGCCAAGTCATCGACGCGGTGCGCACCCAGGCACCGGAACTCCTGAAACAACGCAACACCAGCAGGGGCTGGTTTTCCCGACGCTAACGCTTGCCGCCAAGCCAGCCGGCCACCCGAGACACCAGGCCGGTCGCCTCGCCCTCGGGTTCACCTTCGACATCCACGCCGTTCCAGAACGCGACATGATTCTTGATGCGACGGGCCAGCGGGCTAGGACGCGGATAGAACCAGGCGGCGTCGGGATTCGTACGGCCGTCGGCCACGACGGTGTAGTAGTGGGCCACGCCCTTCCAGGGGCACAGCGAAGTGGTCGTGCTTTCCCGCAAGTACACCCGATGCACCGATTCGGGCGGGAAATAGTGATTGCCCTCCACCCTTGCCGTCCGGGGCGTTTCTGCCAGCACGGTTCCATTCCACACGGCGCGGATCATTGGCCCACCTCCTCGACACTTCTGTCTGATCGATAGTCCACCCGTTCGCGTGCTGAGTGGGCGAATTGCCGCGAGTAATGCCCATGACCTTGAGATCAGCCCTGCGCAACGAGTTGGATGGTGACATGCAATTCCCCGAACGCCTCGCGCGATTCGCCCCAGGGCATATGACAGCGCCGTGCTACTGACCCGGACTCCTTGAGACCCTGGTGATGCGGATCGTCGCGAGCCTGGAGCGGCCGGTCCGGCTACTCGGTGGACCCGCCAACGCGGTCGTCAACTTCAGCCAGCACACGGTCTCGCTCGTCGCCGTGGGCAGCGACGTGATCCGGCACGGAAAACCGTTGACGGGGGGGGGGTGGCTTTCAACTCGATTGGGCGATTCGCCCAAAGCGGGATCCTGCGCGACCGAATGATCCCCCGCGTGCTCGCGGCGCCCGAAGATGCACTGCTGGACCAGCGCGGACACCTCGACCCGGCCGCTGTGCTGCGGCATGCGCTTTGCGACGAGAAGCCCGGCGGACATGGGGACCGGGCCGGCGCGGCCGCCGCCGTGGAACTGGCGTGCTGGGATCTGGCCGCCAAGCTCAATGACGAGCCCGCATACGCGACCATCGCGCGCCGCTTCGGACGGGATCCGGCCCCGCTGGTCTCGGTGTATGCCGCCGGCGGCTACTACTACCCGGGCGGCGGCCTGGACGCCCTGCGCGATGAGATGCGCCGCTATCTGGATCTGGGCTATGACGCGGTCAAGATGAAGATTGGCGGCGTGGCGCAGCGCGACGACCTGGCGCGCATCGAGGCGGTCATCGACGTCGTGGGCGCAGATCGGGTGGCGGTGGACGCGAACGGCAGGTTCGACCGGGCCGCCGCGACGCGCTGGGCCGCGAGGTTGGCCCCCTACGGACTGCGCTGGTACGAAGAACCCGGTGACCCATTGGATTTCGAGCTGAACCGTGCGGTGACCGGCTGCTACGCAGGCACCGTTGCCACCGGCGAAAACCTGTTCTCGGTACCCGACGTAACCAATCTGGTCCGCTATGGCGGCATGCGCGCGGGCCGTGACATCTTTCAGATGGACGCCGGCCTGAGCTACGGGTTGGGCGAGTACGTGCGGATGCTCGAGTTGATCGAGGCGCACGGGTTCGGCCGCCGTTGCGCATACCCGCACGGCGGACACATGATCAACCTGCACATCGCCGCGGGCCTCGGATTGGGCGGATGCGAGTCCTATCCGGGGGTGTTCCAGCCCTTCGGCGGCTATTGCGATGGCTGCGTGTTGTGCGACGGGCAGATCGTGCCCACGGATGCGCCGGGGTTCGGGCTCGAACGCAAACCCGGCCTTGGCGAGCTGATCAGCGAACTGACGAGGTAGCCTCGGGAGAGTGCGTTGAAGATTGCGATAATCGGCTGCGGTGCAATGGGTTCCATCTACGCCGCCAGACTCGCCGGAGCGGACAACGACGTCGCGGTGATCGACCGTCACCAACCCAACGTCGACCAGATCACCCGAACCGGCCTGCGGGTCAGCAGCCCCGGCACTGACCAGCTGGTGTCGCTGCGAGCAGCCACCACTGCGCCCACCGAAGTGATGGACCTGGTGGTGCTTGCCGTCAAGGCCGCGGACGTGGCGGCGGGCGCACGGCAAGCGCTGTGCATGCTTGGCGCCGACACACCAGTGCTGACCATTCAAAACGGTCTCGGTTCGGCCGAGACGGTCGCCGACATCGTCGGTGAGCAGCGGGTCGCGGTTGGGATCGCAAGCGGATTCGGCGCGGCCCGGCTCGCGCCCGGGCACGTGCACCACAACGCGATGAAAGCGATGCGCTTCGGCGCCTATTCGTCGCTGCCGCACGAGACCGTCGAGCGCATTGCCCACGCCTGGACCGAGGCGGGCTTCGACGCTGCGGCCGTCACCGATATCGCTGCGATGCAGTGGGAAAAGCTGATCTGCAATGTCGCCTACAGCGCGCCATGCGCATTGACCGGGATGACCGTGGGCCAGGTGCTCGATGACGCGGAGATGGGCCCGGTCAGCCGTGCGGCGGCAACGGAAGCGTGGGCAGTGGCGCGGGCATCAGGGATCGCGGTTGCCGTCACCGACCCCGTCGCACACGCGCGCGCCTTCGGCGCCGCAATGCCCAACGCAAAACCGTCGGCGCTGCTCGACCACGAGGCGCGCCGGGCCAGCGAGATAGACGTGATCAACGGCGCGGTCGGGCGCCACGGCGCCCGGGTCGGGGTGCCGACACCGGTGAACACGACACTGACCGCGTTGGTCAAGTCGGTCGAACGGCAATGGAGTGCAGTGAATTCGGATTAGGGGTTGTCACACGTCGCTGGTTTGGCCCCGGGGCCGCATCCGGCTGTTGCGGTTGATCAACCTGGTTATCCCGTAGATCCCGAGCACGGCAACCCAGGACAACATGCTGAGCCAGAACTGGCTGTGCGCGGCGTCGTCGAAAGCCATGCGGACCAGCACAACGAAGATGCCGACCACCGTGAGAATCGGCAGCCAGGGGAAAAACCACATCCGCACCCGCAGCTTCTCCGGTGGGGTTCGGCCGCGCAAGACGATCTGGGAGAAAGCAATCAGCAGGTAGACGAAAAGCAGAACCGCACCAGAGGAATTGAACAGGAAGATGAATACCGTGGTGGGCGCGATCCAGGCCATGATCACGCACAAAAGCCCACCGCCGACGAGGCCAGGATGGCCACGTAGGGCACCCCCCGGCGGCTGACTTTCACCAGCGAGGCCGGCGCCTCCCGTCGCCCGGCAAGCACGAACATCATTCGCGACGCGGTGTAGAGGCCCGAGTTCAGACAGGACAGCACCGCGGTGACCACCACCGCGTTCATGATCTGGTCCGCGCCGGGAATCCCCATGCGTTGGAAGGCCGCAACATAGGGCGAGGTGCCGGGGTCGATCGTGTCCCACGGCAGAATCACGACGAGCAAAAAACCGACCCGACGAAAAACACCGCAATGCGGGCCATCACCGTGCTCATCGCTCGCTGCACCGCATATTCCGGGTCAGGCGTTTCGGCGGCAGCGATGGTGATGATTTCGGTTCCGGTCATGGAGAAGATCGCGATCACAACGGTGGCGAAGACCGGCTCCACGCCCTTGGGAAAAAGTCCGCCGTGTGAGGTGAGGTTGCCGAAATCCATATGGTGACCCGGTAGCAAACCAAAGGCGAACGCGGCGCCGAGGGCCAGGAACACCACGATGACGGCCACCTTGATGCCCGCAAACCAGAACTCGAACTCACCGAAGGACGACACCGAGAACAGGTTCGTCGCCGTCATCATGATCATCAGACACAACGAGAGCAGCCACAACGGCGCATGAATCCAGTACATCAGGACTTTTGCTCCGGCGACGGCCTCGAAGCCGACCACGATCACCCAGAAGTACCAGTACAGCGAGCCGACCGAGAACCCGGCCCAGCCGCCGAGGGCGTCGGCAGCAAAGTCGGCGAACGACCCGGTGGACGGATTCGCGGCGGCCATCTCGGCGAGCATCCGCATCACCAGAAGGATCAGCAGACCGCACAGCGCGTAGGTCAGGAAGGCGGCGGGACCGGTAGCGCGGATGACCACACCGGACCCGACGAAAAGGCCGGTCCCGATGACACCGCCGATCGCGATCATGTTGAGCTGACGTTGCGTTAACCCTTGCCGCAGTCCTAATCGGTTATCTATTGACGGCTGCCTTCCAGGAGGTCGGGGCGGTCCAGACCGCGCATCGACCGATTGACTCACGAAACGGGCCACCCCGGCAAATCGGTGTGCGACCGACTTGCCGGGGTGGCTCGGGTACGTCAGTGGGGCTTGCGGAAGTGCTGGATGCCCCAGGCCAGGTGCCCCTCACGCGCGGAGTCCACCCAGTTCCGCAGGCCGACCCGCATCTTGTCCAGGTACTCGGTGGACGAATGCTCCTCGAGTTCACGACGGCGGGTCTCGAGTTCCTCGAGCACCCGCTGGTAGTGGACCCCCAGGTTGTGCACCAGGTCGATCTGATCAACCACTTCGAAACTCACTGCCAACGCGGTTTCGCGATAGAAACGCATCGAGCCGAGGTCGGCCAGGTTCAGCCGGTCATACACCGGCGCCAGCACACCGTCGGGCACCTCGTCGGCCTGCATCGGATCGGTGAAGATCAACTCGCCACCGGCTTTGAGCACCCGGAACGCCTCCTCGATCACCTTTCGGCGGTCGGCGGCATGCAAGATGGCGTCCTGCGACCAGACGACGTCGTAGCTGCCGTCGGGCTCGGGAATCGCTTCAAAGCTGCCGTGCACCACCCGGATCTTGGCGTCCAGGCCCGCATTGCGGTTGCGCTCCCGGTTCGTCTCGTTCTGCGCTTCGGAGATGTTCAGACAGGTCACCGAACTGCCGTAGTCGCTGGCGAGGTGCCGGGCGCAGCCGCCGTAGCCGGCCCCCAGGTCCAAGACCCGGGTATCGCCGTCGAACCGGGTCAACTGGCGCACCATGCGGTCCACGGTCTTTCTCGCGGCCGCCCCGATATCGCGGGTGTCCTCGTAGCAGCCGACGTGAATGTCCTCGCCGCCCCAGATCATCGAGTAGAAGGCGTTGGCGTCATCGCTGTCGTAGTAGGCCTCGGGCTCGGCCCGAGTGCCGGTCAACACCGCATCAATATCGGGCTCGGCCAGCGCCTCACTGGCCAAGGACTTCTCCGCGACATGGATGAAGAAATCGGGTTCGGTCTCCTCGTAGGATTCCTGGAAATCCCCGTAGGTGCGCACCGTCGTAAAGCCCGCTTCGCGCATCAAGCGACGAACATAGGACTTCCGCAGCGGAAACATGTTCAGCGTGTATTCCGAGCCGTCCGGGAAATCGTACTTGAAACGAGCGAGGCCCTCATCGACATATTCCGGCTCCGCCGTCACCTGATCACCACAGTAGTAATATTTGTGCTTTGACTTGAACCCGTGATCGAGTATCTCATCATAATTTCGCTGGTCGAGGATGAGAATCCCATCATGGCGTAATGCCGCATAAAATTCGGCCAGGGCCCGACGCCGATCGTGTTCATCATGCAAGTGAGTGAACGAGTTGCCAAGAAAAATGATGGCGTCGTACTTGCCCTGGATGTCGCGGTTCAGCTCCCGCCAATCGGCCTGCACGGTTCGCAGGATGAGGCCCCGCTTGCGACCGTTCTCAAATGCCTTGGCCAGCATCGCCGTCGAACCATCAGCACTGGTCACATTGAATCCCGCCTCAGTGAGACGCACCGAGTGAAACCCGGTGCCCGTCGCGACGTCGAGAATGTTCTGCTTGTCGCGGGCGCGCAGCACGTCAACAAAGAACCGCCCCTCGGACTCGGAGCGAGCATCCCAGTCGATCAGCTCGCCCCATTTCTCCACAAAACTCATCACGTATTCAGCGCGATAAAGTCCCGTTTCACGATCGGACAATGGATCGTCGCCCTAGATTTGATCGTTTAATTGCAGTTCAGCGTTTTCTTGATGGATAGATAAACTAGTCATCTAGCCTTTCTTCTCCGCTAGCCCGCACGCAAATACCGCGACCCGATCGCGCGCGGTGTACTTGTGGCCATGGAATGCCTCCAGGGCTCCGGCGTTGTTGATTAGCAGGCTTGTGAGCTGGGGAATTGTGGATTGAGGAGGTCTAGGCGGCGGTTGGCGGTCAAAGCGGTGATCCGGCAGGCTTCGGCGATGTTGTCGGCGCCGTTGAGGCGGTGCAGATTGATCGCAGTGTTGCGTAGCGTTGCTAGGACCTGTGCGCCGTTTCCGGTATGTGCCCTTTGACGGTCTTCGTCGAAGGTGACGTCGCGTATCCAGTGCAGGCTGTTCTCGATTCCCCAGTGTTGACGCATCCAGGTCATGATCGCGGTAGGGCGGGCGTGCTCGAACGGCAGGCTGCAGATGGCATAGACCACCTCCACGCTGCGCTGGTCGGTGGCGGTGATCAAGCGTTCACGAGTGATCCGGATGATTTGTTTTGCGTAGGGGAAGCCGATTCCTCGTGCAGCGGTGATGATTTGCAGGGTGCGGGTCTCGACACGGCCGTGGCCGCGAGAGTCGTCGGTAGCGGCTGCGGGCACCTCGGCCCAGGGCAGCGCGGTGATACGCGCAAGTATTTTGGCTTGGTTGGACTTGACGATCATCAGGTAGTGCGACTTCAAGGTGGCGCAGATCAACTTCGCGGTGACGACCTGGGTATGCATCGCATCCACGGTGACCAGCCACCGCAAGCTACCCGGCAGCAGCGTGAGCAGGGCACGTACGCAGGGAATTTCATTGCTTTTCTCGGCGACAGCGAGTTGACCGAGCACCAATCGGGCACGGTGGGCGAACACCGACACGAGATGCGTGGCTGTCGCTTTGGCGCGTAAAGCACCACGCAGCATCTTGCCGTCCAACGCGATCGGCACCAATCCACTGGGGTCGCTGCTGGCCACGTGTGCAGTGAAGTAACTGCCCATCCTGGCGTTGAGGTCGGCGGGGTCTAGCCGAGACAAAACAGCACGGAAGGTCTTCGCACTGGGCCGCCGGAACCGGACCCCTAATTGGGCCAACACATCATCGGGAGCGGTGGCCGCCCATGTGGCAAAACCAGCATAGCCGCGCATCCCCGCGGCAGTGGCCAGAACCGCGATCGCCAACAAAGCCATCAGCGAATACCTCCGACCGCGTGGGCCCCTCGGGTCTGGCACCGAGGCCAACACATCGAGAAACTCCGATCCGATGAGCTCGCTGCGCTCACCAGGACTCCAGCGGTCGAACACCTCTGGAACCGACGACACAGGCAATACTGAAACGGTAGGCACGGGCAACTCCAGACCAACGACGAACAGTAACCAACTCGATCGTTCTCCAGATAGCCCGTGCCTACACTCCGGCCCCAATAGCGCGGCACCAAAGATCATCAACCCAGCTCACAAGCCTGCTAATCAACAACGCCGGAGCCCTGGGAATGCCTCGATACCCACCCACGGGCCCGGGGGCGAGTTCAATCCTGCGATGCATTCCGCCGAGCGAAAACGACGCCATCCCGACAGCACCTATGTGCCACTCCTGGGAAGCGGACCAAAAACCGCACCAGCCCATCGCTCCCGCACCGCGCCGTTGAGTCTAGTGATGTCCGTGAGCAACAGTGCACGTAGGTCAGAATTACCTGCGCTGTGCTGGGGCTATCCTGCGCACCAACTTGTCGGCGGCCACAACCAAGCTGACCACGGTGGCGACGCCGAAGATACGCAGCCATACCGGGGCGCCGATCGGCGCCGTCGCAAAGACCGCGTTCATCGCGGGAAGGTAGGTGATGGCAAGTTGGGCGATCGCTTGAGCAGCGACCCCAAAAATGATCCAGCGGTTGGACCAGAAGCCGATCCGCCAGGCCGAGCGGGTCAGCGACCGACAACTGAAGAGGTAGAACGCCTCAACGACAACAAAGAGGTTCAGCGCCGCGGTCCGGGCAGCTTCGACACTGGCGCCCTTGCCGACCTCCCATTCGAACAGCCACCAGGCTGAGGCCACCAGCAGCGTGGAGACCAGCAGAATGCGCCCCACCAGCGTGCGCGTCAACAACGGCTGGTCCGGGTCGCGCGGCGGACGGGACATGATGGCCGCCTCTTTGGGCTCGAACGCCAGCATCAGTCCGAGCGCGATCGCGGTGGTCATATTGATCCACAAGATCTGAGTCGGCAAGATCGGCAGGGCGGTGCCGAATGCGATGGCGGCAAAGATCACCAACCCTTCACCGATGTTGGTGGGCAGTGTCCAGGTGATGAACTTCGTCAGATTGTCGAATACCCCGCGTCCCTCTTCGACCGCAGCTTCGATGGTGGCGAAGTCGTCATCCGTCAGCACCATGTCAGCCGCGTCCTTGGCGACTTCGGTGCCGCTTCGGCCCATCGCGACACCAACGCTGGCCTGCCGCAGCGCCGGCGCATCGTTGACGCCGTCGCCGGTCATCGCGACCACGTGCCCTCTGGCCTGTAGGGCCTGGACCAGTCTCAGCTTCTGCTCGGGCGAGACCCGGGCGAACAGGGTGGCCTGGTCCACGGCGTCGGAATAGTCTTCGGCGTCCAGCGCGGCGAGGTCAGGGCCGGTAAGAACGGCACCCGGGCCGGGTCCGCCATCGTCGAGCAACCCCACCTGCGCCGCGATCGCCGTGGCAGTGCCTGCGTGATCACCGGTGATCATCTTCACGTCGATGCCGGCGGTGTGACAGGCCGCCACCGCACGCCGCGCGGCCCCCCGGGGCGGATCGAGCATCGCGTGCAACCCGGTGAACGCCAGGTCGCCCGGCAGCGTGTCTTCGTTGAGCTCCAGGGGACTGCCGCCAACACGCACCGCGGTGGCCAGGACCCGCAAACCTCGGGCGGTGAGCATTTCGGCAGCGTCCACGACAGCGCCAGGCTCCAGCGGGCGCAATGCGCCGTCGGCACCCATCTGCGAGCTGCACAGCTCGAGCACTCGCTCCACCGCGCCCTTGGCCAGCACCACACGATCGACACCGTCGCGATGCAACGTGGCCATGTACTGGCGCTCGGAGCTGAACGGGATGGCCGCCTCTCGTGGCATTCCGGACGCGAGTCGCCCGAGGTCGAGCCCGGCCTTTGAGGCAACGACGAGCATCGCCCCCTCAGTGGGATCGCCGACGATGTCCCAGCGCGCGTCGTCATGGGTGAGCGCGGCATCGTTGCAGCTCGCCCCGGCGATCAAGGTCCAGCGCAACGCCGCATTCGCGTCCATCGACATCGGTGCACCATCGCAATCCTGCAGGATGCCGTCGGGTGCGTAGCCGGTGCCGGTCACCTCAACGACGTCGTCGGGGGTCCAGATCACCTGAACGGTCATCTGGTTTTCGGTCAGCGTTCCGGTCTTGTCGGTACAGATCACCGTGGTGCTGCCCAGCGTCTCCACCGTCGGCAGGCGCCGGACGACGGCGCGGCGCCTGGCCATGCGGGCCACCCCAATCGCCAAGATGATCGTCACCGCGGCCGGCAGGCCTTCGGGAATCGCACCGACCGCCAGCGCGATCGCGGCGGTAAAGGTCTCGACGGCGTCCTGCTGCCGAAGCAGCCCGACGGCGAAGGTGACCGCCGCCAGACCCAGGATGGCGATGGTCAGGACCTTGCTGAACCAGGCGAGTTTGGCGGTCAGCGGCGTCATGAGCGTTTCCGCGGCCCCGACGAGGCGATGAATTTCGCCCAGTTCAGTCTCGGCGCCGGTCGCGACCGCGATGCCCGCGCCCCGGCCCGCGGTAACCAAGGTGCCCGAATAGACCATGTTGAGTCGGTCGGCTACCGGAGTTGCCTCCGGCAGTACGGCCACGGATTTGTGGACCGCCGCCGACTCCCCGGTCAGCGCCGACTCGTTGAGGTGCAGTTCCGTTGCTCGCACCAGTCGCAGATCGGCCGGCACCTTGTCGCCGCTCTCGAGCAGCACCAAATCTCCGGCAACGAGATCTTCGGAAGCCACGGTGTGCTCGTGGCCGTCCCGAATCACCGTGGCCTGGGTGCGCACCATGGACCGCAGCCCCCCCAGCGCCGACTCGGCCTTGGACTCCTGAATGAAACCCACGATTGCGTTGAGGACGACCACCCCGAAGATCACCGAGGAGTCGATGTACTCCTGCAAGCCCGCGGTGATCGCCCCGGCAACCAGCAGCACATAGATCAGCGGGTGGTGAAACTGCCGCAGAATGCGCAGCAGCAAGCCGCCACGTTTGGCCAGCGGCAGGGCGTTGGGCCCGAATCGCTGCAGTCGCTCGGCCGCCTCGCCATCGGACAATCCGCGGTGCGGATCGGTCTCCAGCAACAGCACCACTTCGTGGGCCGGCAGACCGTGATGGGCCGCGGTGGCGGTCACCGATACCGACAATCACCTCACCTCGCCAGGAAACCGACAAGTCATGGCTCCCACCCTGCCTGATCAAACCCCTGCGGGGTCAGAGCCGGAAGTCACCCACCGCGCGGACCTAGGTCCAAGCGCCCCGTCGGCGCTCAGGAGTCGGCGGGAACCTGCCACCCGCTCGGCACCACCAGGACCGGCCGATGGGAGTGGTGCACGGTGCCCATTGCGACGCTGCCAAGCAATGTCTCGCGCGCGCCGGAATGTCCCCGCGAGCCGACCACCAGCAGGGCCGCGCCGTTGTCCTGTCCGGCCGCTACGAGCGCTTCGGAGACGGCTCGAGCGTGGAAACCGCGACCACGTTCGACACTCAGCTGCCGAAGCTCTCCCACGCCCGCCGCGGGCGGAGGCGCACTACCGTCGCCGACGCACACCAGCACCACCTCCCGGTCCGGGCACAGGCGTCTGGCCGCCGCCAACGCCGTTTCCGAGCCGGCCGAGCCGTCCCATCCCACCACCATCGGCCCCTTCGGCAGCGCGTCGTACTCGGCTGCCAGCATCGGATTGGGCACCACGACCACCGGTCGCGGGCAGCGGTGCAGCACCATGTCGGCCACGCTGCCCAGCACCGCTTGCGTCCCGCCGAGCCCCCGGGTGCCGACGAGTACCAGGTCTGCCTGAACTTCGTCGGCTTCCTCGGCCATGCGCAGTCCTTCGGGCCCCCAAGTCCGCTTGAGCACCGGTTCGGCATCCCATCCGGCGGCGCGGGCCAGGGTCGCGCCCATCGCGACCACTCGCCGGGCCTCGAGCTCCCCCTCGCGCTCCACCATCTCGACCAACTCGTTGGTGTTGCTGGCCATGGGCCGCAGACGCCGGCGCACCTTTTCGCTGGCGAACGGCGGAACCCAGAGATAGGTGATCCATCCGCGCGCTCCTGGGAACAACAACGCACCGGCTTCTATCGCCGTGCTCGCCCCCGGCGAGCCGTCGTATCCCACAACCGCGTTCACCGGCACGGTGCACCTCCTGGATAGGCCCCGGGCAACAAGGCCCGCCATCACTGGTCACATCGCATTGCTCCACAACGGAATCTACGCGCCGCACTTTTCGGCAACTTCGCTACACAACGGCTCGCTGTGGATTAGCCGCGCTCACCGGGCACGCCGGGATGTCACGCGACAATTACGTTGCCCGGTTGTCCGGCGCGCCTCGGCCGGAAACCCGGTGTCGGCACGGCATCATGGCGCTCGTGGCTGACCTGACCCGTCGCGCGGTGCTGCGTATGGGAGCCGGCACCAGCGCAGGAGCCGCCGGGATGTGGGCGCTGAGCGCATGGCTGAATCCCCTCGAACCCAAGGCGGCCCCACCGCAGGCACCCGCTCCGTTTGAGCCCCCGGCGGCCGGGAGCAGCCTGCCGACCAGGTTGTCCGGCTCGTTCATCTCGGCTGCTCGCGGCGGCATCAAGACGAATTGGGTGATCGCCCTTCCGCCCGGCCAGACCGGCTTGCTGCGTCCGGTTATCGCCCTGCACGGCAAGGACGGCAACGCGGGCATGATGCTCGACCTCGGTGTCGAAGAAGGCCTCGCACAGCTGGTGAAGTCCGGCAAGCCGCCCTTCGCCGTGGTGGGCGTGGACGGCGGCAAGACCTCCTACTGGCACCGCAGGGCCTCCGGCGGGGACTCCGGCGCAATGGTGCTCGAGGAGCTGTTGCCGATGTTGGCCGCGATGGGGATGGACACCTCCCGGGTAGGTTTTCTGGGCTGGTCGATGGGCGGATACGGGGCGCTGCTGCTGGGGGCCCGGCTGGGCCCGGCACGGACCGCAGGGATCTGTGCGATAAGCCCGGCCCTGTTCAGCTCCTTCACCGGCAGCGCGCCGGGAGCCTTTGACAGCTACGACGATTGGATGGCGCACCGCGTGGTGGGTCTGCCGGCGCTCAACCAGATTCCACTGCGCGTGGATTGCGGCACCAGCGACCGCTTTTACTTCGCCACCCGCCAATTCGTGAACCAGCTGAAGAATCCACCGGCGGGCAGTTTCTCCCCCGGCGGGCATGACGCGGAGTACTGGCGCGAGCACCTTCCCGGTGAACTCGCCTGGATGGCGTCCTAGCCATGCGTGCGGCCCCCACGAACCGACCAAATTGATGACAAGACGACGTTGATGACAATCCGGCAGGATCGGTCCGCCAGCCAGCTCCGCGCAGCGCAGCGGCCCGGTCCGCGAATCGCGTTTCGCCCCGACATCGAGGGCCTGCGCGCGATCGCGGTGGTGGCGGTTGTCCTGTACCACGCGGGTATTCCGGGGATCTCCGGCGGCTACATCGGCGTGGACGTGTTCTTCGTCATCTCCGGTTTCCTGATCACCGGGCTGCTTTGGCGCGAAGTGACCACCACGAATACGGTCGCGCTGGGCCGCTTCTATGGTGCGCGCGCTCGCCGGCTGCTGCCGGCCGCGGCAACCGTGGGCGTCGCCACGGCGATCGTCTCAGCCATTGTGCTGCCGCCGCTACAAGCACGACGGGTCTTCGTGGACGGCATCGCCAGCGCCCTCTATGTCGGCAACTACCGGTTCGCCGTCCAAGGCACCGACTACATGGCCTCCGATCTGCCGCCATCGCCCTTCCAGCACTACTGGTCGCTCGGGGTGGAGGAACAGTTCTATCTGGTCTGGCCGGCGCTGATCATCGCAACCGCGTGGTTGCTACGACGTATCGGGAAGAACAACCGCGGCGCCACCCCGTACGCGGTGGTCCTGGTGCTGGTGGCCGCGGCATCGCTGGCAGCCGCGGCAATCTGGACCCGCACCTCGCCGCCATGGGCGTTCTTCTCGCTGCCGACCCGGGCCTGGGAGCTCGCCGTCGGTGGCCTGGTTGCCCTAACGATGCAGCAGTGGCGCCGGCTTCCGCTGGTCCCGGCGACCATCGTCGGATGGGGCGGTTTGGCGCTGCTGCTACTCACCTGCACCCAACTGGGCCCGAACACCCCGTATCCCGGCACGGCGGCGCTGCTGCCGGTACTGGGCACCGCGCTGGTGATCGCCAGTGGCTGCGTCACCGGTGCCATGGGGGTCGGGCGGGTGTTGTGCCGGCCCGTCATGCGCGCCATCGGCCGGGTGTCCTACTAGTGGTACCTCTGGCACTGGCCGGTGCTGCTGCTCCTGCCGCCGCTGCTGGGTGACCCCGCGGGCCTGCCGGCCCGGCTGGCCGCTACGACCGTCTCCGCCGGCCTGGCGGTGATCACGATGTATCTGGTCGAGAATCCAGGGCGGTTCACCGCGGCATTGCGATCGGTCCGGGCCAGCCTGACACTGGCGGCGGCGGCCACCGCGGCCGCGGCGTGCGCGTGCGCGCTGCTGCTCACCGCGATACCGGTACCGGTCGGCCATGGAACCGCGGCCCCGGAAGCCAAGATCATTGCGCTGCCCCCGGCCGCGCTACCCCAGCGAGCACTCAGCCCACAGGAGGCGGCGGTCCAGCAGGCGTTCGCCGCGGTGCGCGCGGCGGTCGCGGCCTCCGCCGGCCTGGGCGGCGTCCCGTCCAACCTGAATCCACCGCTGGCCGCCGCGCCCGGCGACAAGGCGGCGGTGTTCGTCAACGGGTGCCTGCGCTTCTGGCGCGACCTCGGTCAAAGCGAGTGCGCAACGGCCGACACCGCCTCGCCGACAACGGTGGCCCTGGTCGGCGACTCGCACGCCGCGATGTGGGACCCGGCGCTGCAATTGGTTGCCGAACAGCGCCACTGGCGCCTTGAAACGCTGGCCAAAGTGACCTGCCCGATGCAGGATCTACCAATCCTCAGCCCGTATCTGGGCCGCGAGTACACCGAGTGTGAGCAGTGGCGCGGCGAGATCATCGGGCGGCTACAGAGCGAACGGCCACGGTTGGTGGTGCTGAGCATGAGCCGGCGCTATCAACCGGACTTCAGCTTCGCCTCGTATGACCCCGCATGGATCGACACCTTGAACCGGACCGTGGCGCAGCTGCGTCGCAATGGTTCGAGCGTCCTGGTCCTGGGGCCCGTCGCGGATCCGCAGTCGTCGGTGCCCACCTGCCTTTCCGCCCATCTCGACGACGCCGGCGCATGCGCACCGTCGCGCTCCGCTGCTACCAACGCCGGCGGCGTCGCCGCCGAACAGACTGCCACCGAAGCCGGCGGGGGCCACTACGCGGACCTGACCGACCTGTTCTGCACCCCGGATCGCTGCCCCACGATCATCGGAAACACCCTGGTGTTCCGCGACGACAATCACCTGACGACCGAATACGCGCAGTTACTGGCACCCGTCATCGGTGCGCTCGCCGATCGTGCCCTGGCCGCGGGCTGACCCGGGCGATTGCCGGTCATCACGGCCAAATTCCTCGGCGAGTTTTCTGGCGAATGAACCACGCGGGGGCGCCGAACGTGCTAGGAATAAAAGAGCTTTGGAGGTTCAGATATGAGTCCGATGCTGTTGGTATTCGCCACGGTCGTCACGCCGCTCGCGGGACTCGGCGTCATGCAATTGCAAGCGCGCCTTGAGCGTTGGGACTACGAACGGCACGCCGAAGACTGAGAAGTCAGCCGCATGCTCGCTAAACACCCAGCGCAACTTCGCGTTTGGAGCTAATCAAGTTACCTGGAATTAACCGGCCAGCCGCGCGCCGATCAGCGGCGCAATCTTATCCGCCAAATATGCATGTCCGGCGTCGTTGGGGTGCACACCGTCCGCGCCGATCAGGTCGGGGCGGTCAAAGAACCAGCCTTCTGCGATCGGATCGACGAACTCGGCTTGTGCGAAGCCGGCGGCCGCGCGGACGACGTCGCGAATCTGCAACACCGGAATGGGTACGTCAGGGGTCGGCCATGGCGGTCCGATCACCAGTAGCCGCGCCGAGGGCGCGACGCTGTGCGCCAGGTCGAATGCATTGCGCGCCCGGTCGCCGAGCAGCCCTAGGTCCACCCCTTGGTCGTTGCGCGAGCCGAAGAACACGACCAGTGCATCGTCGGGTTTGACCGCACCGGCGGTCAGATCCTCGAACACACTGCCGTGGTCGCCGGGCATGCCGTAACCGGCCCTGCCCTCCGCGGCGACGTCGGCGTTGATCCGCATGCCTCGCTGGGCCAGCTCTCGCCAGGCAAGAGAAGTCCACGCATTCGGTCCCCGGCCGCCCTCATCGGTGCCGGTGGTGTAGGAATCACCGATCACCGCGATATGGCTGAGCCGATAGTCCACGGTCAGGGCGTCGTATGCGCGCGCCCGCGCCGGGTGCAGCGGGCGCAGCGGAAATCCAACGACCACACCGACGAGCAGGGTGAGACCGATCACGACCATGACCAGACGACTCACCACCACCTCCACCACAGACCGAATCACTGTGTGCCGCACGCAAATCAAATCATACGGGGAACCCGTCGCTACCTCGCAAATGACGCATCCCACGTGTCACGTCCGATGAATCACGGCCAAGCGCGCCACTGTTCAAACCGCGCGAGCCGAAAACCCTTCCAGCGCACCATCGGCCTGATTGCGCTTACCGTTCACCGGCTCGCTGGGCTCGATTCTGGCCGTCACGGCTCTGACATCGACCATCCTACGCATCCAGCGCCGGGCTGGCTCTTCGATGAAGTGGTACAGCAGTACCGAGGCCGCCACGGCGATCACAAGCAGGCCGATGACATTCCATTTCCACGGATTGTCCTGCGGCGTGAGCTCGAATTGCAGCACCGCCCAACCCCATGCCGTGTGCACCAGCTCGTGAACCATGTACAAGCAGAACGAGATCTCACCGCCGTAAACCATGACCCGAGTCGACAGCAACCTCGGCAGACTACCCACGCCGACCGCGAGGGTGACTATCAACGGCACAAACAGCACGTCGACCACCCCGCCGCTGTCCACGACTCCGCTTATCGGGTGCGCGTCAACCAGGTAGAGGATGCCCACGATGGCAGCGATCAGCAGGACCGACAGGTAGCCGGAGGCCCGCCGGGCCCGGTCGGTCAGCCGCAATCGGCGCACGGCGGCGGCGGCCAGCGCACCCGCAACGAATTGGGTGACAATTCGGGGCAACCAGCTCCAGGGCGTGTAGAACTGGCCGCTGGCCAGCAACAGGATCACCGGGGGCAACGACGCCGCGAACGCCAACCACATCAGGTTGCGCGCCCGGGTGGCATGCGTCATCCGGAAGATGACCAGAACCAGTGCGCCGAACAGCAGGTAGGCCAGCCATTCCGCGCTGATCGACCAGGCCGGCCCATCCCAGCTGGAGTCGTCGAAGAAGGGCTGAAACCACAATTGCACCATCAGCACCTGGCGTATGTAGCTGACCGCGGTGAGCTGACCGACCTCGGGCAGCGGCACATGCCCCACGTGCAGGGTCATGATCACCAACAGCGCGGCAAGGTGCATGGTGACCAGGTACACCGGCCACACCCTGGCCAGCCGCAGCCACAGAAAGTGCAGGGTCGCCCGCGTCGACCACGAATGGCCCATGCGATCGAGATAGTTCCAGGTCAGCACGAACCCACTGAGGATGAAGAACAGGTCGACGCCCTGTGCGCCGCAGTTGAGCACCGGAGCGAGGTTCTCCCGAAAATCCGGCGATGCATCGGCCAGCATGGGGCGGAAGTGAAACAGCACCACCCACACCGCGGCGACGATGCGGAGTCCCGTCAGGGCTTTGATCTCACCTTGGAGCATTGGGCTGCGCACGATGGTCTTTCCGCGCTCTCTCCATCTAGAAATCCGCTGTCTGGTTCGCCTGCTAGTGCGGCTGACCCGGGGATCCAGCCACCTCACAAGCCCCCCGACGGGCAATCGGCAGCCTAGCAGCTCCGCTCGCCCGAAATGCCGCACGAAGCCTGTGCACCGGTTGGGAAGCGCGCGGCGGGTCGCCGGCCTCACATCTTTAGCAAAGAGTTAGACGCAACTGTTGGTCTCCTTAGTTTTGACGTGCAGCGTTGGGAGACAGAATTTGACCGGGTCCGAGCTACACAACACCAAGGGGAATGGGGGCCGCTGATGGGTATCGCGATCACTGCGTCGAGCTTCGCCGATCGACAGAAAAATGGCACCTTCGAGTGCAGCGGCGCGGTGGTCCGCGCGCACTGCCGCCACCTGGCCACCATCGTGACCATCCGGGGCGAGATCGATGCCGTCAATGTCGATCAGGTCACCGAGCGCATCCAGCACTTCATCCACGGGACGAACCCGGTGGTCTTCGATGTCGGCGACGTCAGTCACTTTTCTCCGGCCGGGATCTCGCTGCTGGCCGCCATCGATGAGGAGTGCCACGCCGCGGGAGCGGAATGGACCTTGGTCGCAGGCCCGGCCGTGGTTGAGCTACTGGGTGAGGACATGGCAACGATGTTTCCGGTCGCGCATTCGGTGCACGAGGCGCTGCGCAACCTGGCTGAGGCCAACAGCAGTCGCCGTCAGCTGATGTTGTCGCTGGTCCGCAAAACCGCTTAGCGCGCGAGATCCGAGCTGTTGTCGGCAGGCCCGCTGGGCAGTTATCGCGCCCGAATCGCGCCCGCCGCAGCCGGCAGACTCCCACGACCGCGAGCACCCCGCCAGGGTCGCCAGGGTCAGGGTCAGCACCCATTTGCTGTGGGTGATAGATCACCGACGCCGTGACGGATTGACCTGCGGTAACGGGAGCGCCGGCCACCGTTGAGGTGGCCTGTCCTGATTTGGCTCACGATTGGCGGTTCGCGGTAGCTGTGGCGCCTTGAACTTTGGGAGTGGTTTAGCCGAGGCTTGCGCACTAATACGGCGCCTCGCCGACGGATTCCGAGCCGCTGCCGATTCACGTCCTCGCTGACGAGGCGCACTAAAGTGAGCCAACTCGGGGCAACAGCTGCACCGCATCGTTGCATCTGACCCTCGCGACGCCGCTAAACACCTCTCACATCAGCAGATAACGATTCTGAGTTACGGATCATGTTGTGTAGCAGAACTATTCGCAAGACCCAGCACTCTCGGCCATCAGCAACATCGACCCACCGACCAGCACCGCGCAGCACGGGAAACGCGAATCCCGCTGAGCTATAAGCACTATCGCAGACCGCGCAACCTCACGCTACCCACCAACGGCAACCACCACAGCCTCCCGACGAAACCTCCCACCCGTTCCGATCAACAGCGATCTCCGAACACAAACGCATGTACGGCGCAGTCTGATGTGAGCAGATCGTCGACATCGCGGCCCGGCACGGACGGTCGGGGAAGAAACCAACGCGACCATGCTGGGTCATCCAGATTCATTGAGAATCCCTTGAGGCCAACGCTCTTTGATTGGTGTCGAAATCTCAGCAGCCTCTCGCCCTATCGGCAGTACAGCGGCCGAAGGCTTCGGGCTGGCCAAATGGAGTTCAGTGCCTTTGATCGAACGCAACGTCCGACGAGATACTTGGTTGAAAGAGTTGTCTTGGTGGTTGATCCGCCCAATATCCGTTCTTTGCCCTTGGCGCCGAGAAACCCACTGCCTTACTGGCAACAGCTGAAGGCGCTCAAGACGCTTCATGTTGGCAGTGAGGCCCTGCGTGACGCTGGTGGGTCGGTGACTCGTATCTGGTTGGGTCCCAAACGGCTCGTACCACCAATGGTCATGGTCACTTCACCCCAAGGGGCTCGCGACGTCTTGGGGCGCTCAGGTGCGTTGTCGGACCGAGGAACGCTGCCACTCTTGAAGGATCTGCGTCGCGCCATCGGCGAGAGCGTGCTGAACCTCCCGCACGACACCTGGCTTCCACGAAGGCGCACACTGCAGCCGATATTCACCAAGCAGCGCGTCGCCGGATTTGCTGGACACATGTCCGAGGCAGCCAATCACATACTCCTGGGATGGCCTGACGGCGCGGAGGTCGATCTGAACGCGGCTTCTCACGCGCTGGTTCTTCGTGTCGTGGGGCACTCGGTTTTTGGGCTGGACCTACAGGACAAGGCTGACGTGATAACCACTGGCGTGACATTGGCGGCGAAATGGGCGGCTGATCGTTCCGCACGACCTGTGCGCGCGCCGCACTGGCTACCGACCCTAGCGCGACGAAGGGCTCGGGGCGCCTACGACGCTATGTACAAGATCGCGGCCGACATGCTGGCGGCGTGCCGGGCTGATCCGAGTCGAGAAGCACCGCTGATTAGGGCCCTGATTGATGCGACTGACCCCAACACCGGAGAGTCCTTGTCTGACCAGCAGATCTGTGACGAGATGGTCTATTTCATGATCCTCGGCGAAGACACCACCTCGACGGTGCTGACCTACGCACTGTGGGCGCTAGGGCAACATTCCCAGCTACAGGATCGACTCGCCGCTGAGGCTGCTGAGCTGGGCGATCGTCCGTTAACGCCTGCCGATGTCCCTCGCCTCGGATACACGATCCAAGTGCTGCAAGAAGCTATGCGGCTGTGCCCGCCGGGCCCCACGGTGGCGCGAAGAGCCATGCAAGATATCGAGGTGGATGGGTATCGCGTGCAAGCTGGCACCTACTGCCTTGTCGGTGTGTACGCCATGCACCGCGACCCCGCACTCTGGGACGATCCGCTAGCGTTCGATCCCGATCGGTTCGCTCCGAAGAAATCCAAAGGCCGCGACCGCTGGCAGTATCTGCCATTCGGAGGCGGCGGGCGTTCCTGCCTCGGGGATCATTTCGCCATGCTCGAAGCGAGCCTAGCGCTAGCCACGATCATCCGCGAGGCTGAAATCCACTCACTCGATGGGGATTTCCCCGTTGCCATTCCACTACCCATCGTCCCTGCCGGACCTATCCGTGCCCGGGTAAACCAACGCAGGCCAAGCCAAGAGGTGTGTACGACGAC
The DNA here is from genome assembly GCF_002355775.1 of Mycobacterium ulcerans subsp. shinshuense. Classification (NCBI taxonomy): domain Bacteria; kingdom Bacillati; phylum Actinomycetota; class Actinomycetes; order Mycobacteriales; family Mycobacteriaceae; genus Mycobacterium; species Mycobacterium ulcerans. The sequence continues at coordinate 4,880,512 of NZ_AP017624.1, forward strand.
GTTGTCTGATTCTTCAGCGTCTTCTTCAGCGTCGTGATTTCGCCAGGATCGTGGATCGACTCGCTGAGGTGTCTGAGGACTGATCTTTGGCGCGCTTCGCGTCGTAGGAAGCGTGTATCTGCTGATCTGCCCGGCTTCTCCTGCGTTTTTGTCCTAGCCCCTTCACCGGACATAAGGTCCGCGCATTCACACCGTTCGACGTACGTTCATCCCTTAACCTCGCCATCAATGCTAATACGACCACTTATCGTCGAACCATCACCCTGGGCTACCAATATCGGGGCGACCGATTCTGCTGTAGCCCTGACAGTTATAGGCCACGGCAATGCTATTTTGTTGAGGTCACGCGGTATCACTTCCGGGTCGAGGTGGTCAATATCCGCATAGGCACCAGAATCAGACACCTCATACGTCACCATTTTCGGGTTGCATCCGCGCTACCACCAGTGCCGGTCTGACAATCACCAAGACAGCCACAATAGGGATCTACCGCCGCCCCAACACCGAAACTATATTATGCCGAAGGATAAGCATGATGTCATTGACCAGATTGCCTCTATTATACGAGACATGCCAGAGGCTAACGACACCTATGCACCCTGGCAACAAATTGTATGCAACCCAGTATTTTTTCAAAACCAATCTTAGTTCCACCCGTAGTTACGCTGCCCGCCGAACTATCAGAGGCACATCTTCGGGGCACGGACCGGAGGCGCCGTGGACCACAGAGCAGCGGAAAATACCTGTGTTTGGAAAGCCCATTCAACCCATCCCCGGTGGGCGCCTCTCCGCGTGACCACAACCAGTGGTGACGCAACCCAAACCGTGCGACGGGTGCACCCAGGCGCAGAATTTCAGCATAAGTTTACTGTTCAGGGTGCCCTTTGACATCACACCGGAGCCGGCAGACGGAGCAACGCAACCACCGGCGATAGACAACCCGCCTAACCCCGAGACTGGCTTCCCCGCCCGATGGGCGGCCATGCGCACCCATCAATGAAACATTCATGTCTTATATTGAACAGTTTCAACCCCGGCGCGACAAATTGTGTTCATATTTTGAATTCGAGTCGACCTATACAGAATCGCGACATATGCTCTGGGTCGTCCACAGACGTTTTCCGCAGATGCTCGAAAGCCAGGGCGGCCCTGACCGCCCGGGCAAAGGTAGATGAGATCTTTGCCTGCTATTGCTGGTGAGGTTGGTTGCGGAAAGTCTAGACGCATAGCTTTCCAGCTTGCATGGGCGCCATTTCCCGCTTGCTATAGGTATTATCGGAGGTTGATCAGTGGGGCCACGGCAGGGCGGATTGCCTTTAACCCGCGGCCAGCTGGGCATCTGGATTGACCTGCAGATCAACGGCGCTGGGCCGCGATGGAACATCGCGAATTTTGTCGTGATCGATGGCCCGATAATTCCGCACATTCTCGAAACGGACATACAGCAAGCGTTGCAGGAAAGCGATTCACTCAGAGCTGTTTTCTTGGAAAAAGACGGCGAAGTTTTTCAGCACATCGCCCCCGGCGATGACGTTGAAATGCCGTTTTATGATCTCCGCTCATATGACGACGCCGTCCAAGAGGCCTACCGGCGTGCATTACTGAGCCGAAATCAGCCCATGGCACTCGACGAACGCTTGCACAGATACGCTCTATACCAGGTCAGTACCGACCAATTCTATTTCTATTCTTGTTTCCATCATCTCGTCAGTGACGGATTCGGCTTGATGGTCCACTGCATCCGGATCGCTATGAACTACTTAGCCCTGATCGCTGATGCTCCGGTTCCTCCGAGCTTCATCGGTTCCTTGCAGGACCTCATCGCCCTCGAGACCACCTACGAGAACTCGCCTGACTACGACAGCGATTAAAACTATTGGGCAAATCATCTGCCCGCAAACGATGTCGATTATCGCTTCGTCAGCCCCCCAGGGCTCCGGCGTTGTTGATTAGCAGGCTTGTGAGCTGGGGAATTGTGGATTGAGGAGGTCTAGGCGGCGGTTGGCGGTCAAAGCGGTGATCCGGCAGGCTTCGGCGATGTTGTCGGCGCCGTTGAGGCGGTGCAGATTGATCGCAGTGTTGCGTAGCGTTGCTAGGACCTGTGCGCCGTTTCCGGTATGTGCCCTTTGACGGTCTTCGTCGAAGGTGACGTCGCGTATCCAGTGCAGGCTGTTCTCGATTCCCCAGTGTTGACGCATCCAGGTCATGATCGCGGTAGGGCGGGCGTGCTCGAACGGCAGGCTGCAGATGGCATAGACCACCTCCACGCTGCGCTGGTCGGTGGCGGTGATCAAGCGTTCACGAGTGATCCGGATGATTTGTTTTGCGTAGGGGAAGCCGATTCCTCGTGCAGCGGTGATGATTTGCAGGGTGCGGGTCTCGACACGGCCGTGGCCGCGGGAGTCGTCGGTAGCGGCTGCGGGCACCTCGGCCCAGGGCAGCGCGGTGATACGCGCAAGTATTTTGGCTTGGTTGGACTTGACGATCATCAGGTAGTGCGACTTCAAGGTGGCGCAGATCAACTTCGCGGTGACGACCTGGGTATGCATCGCATCCACGGTGACCAGCCACCGCAAGCTACCCGGCAGCAGCGTGAGCAGGGCACGTACGCAGGGAATTTCATTGCTTTTCTCGGCGACAGCGAGTTGACCGAGCACCAATCGGGCACGGTGGGCGAACACCGACACGAGATGCGTGGCTGTCGCTTTGGCGCGTAAAGCACCACGCAGCATCTTGCCGTCCAACGCGATCGGCACCAATCCACTGGGGTCGCTGCTGGCCACGTGTGCAGTGAAGTAACTGCCCATCCTGGCGTTGAGGTCGGCGGGGTCTAGCCGAGACAAAACAGCGCGGAAGGTCTTCTCACTGGGCCGCCGGAACCGGACCCCTAATTGGGCCAACACATCATCGGGAGCGGTGGCCGCCCATGTGGCAAAACCAGCATAGCCGCGCATCCCCGCGGCAGTGGCCAGAACCGCGATCGCCAACAAAGCCATCAGCGAATACCTCCGACCGCGTGGGCCCCTCGGGTCTGGCACCGAGGCCAACACATCGAGAAACTCCGATCCGATGAGCTCGCTGCGCTCACCAGGACTCCAGCGGTCGAACACCTCTGGAACCGACGACACAGGCAATACTGAAACGATAGGCACGGGCAACTCCAGACCAACGACGAACAGTAACCAACTCGATCGTTCTCCAGATAGCCCGTGCCTACACTCCGGCCCCAATAGCGCGGCACCAAAGATCATCAACCCAGCCCACAAGCCTGCTAATCAACAACGCCGGAGCCCTGCCCCCTAGACGACAACATCGAAAGCGACGGCGTTTCCGCGCCGGTGCAGCTGAATCCCGCGATCGTCACCGGGGTGCAGAAACTTTGCCGGGCGCTAGGAGTGCGCCGATCGGCGATATTAACCGCGGCGTGCGCGCTGCTGGTCGGGAAGTGGTGCGATCACCACTCTGAGGTTGTCATCGATTTCCCGGTGAGCCGCCGTGTCAAACCTGAGTCAATGACCTTCACCGGGTTGATGGTGGGCACTGTCCCGTTAACGTTGATCTCCACACCGGGATCCAGCATCGCCCAGTTCTGCAGACACACCCATGCCCGGATCGAAAAAGCGGTGCAACATCAGCGATTCCCCGTAGAAACCCTGCAAAACCAAGACCACAGGCGCATGCGCGCACAGGGCTCCGGGGCGAACCCTGATCAACGCCTACGGCCCCACCGAAGCCACGATCTACCTCACCGCCGCACCCCCGCTGCACGCCGGCGCCACTGTGGTGCCCATCGGCGCACCCGTGCCCGGCGCCGGGGTATTCGTCCTCGATGGCTTGCTGCGCCCGGTCCCACCCGGAACCGTGGGTGAGTTGTATGTCGCCGGTACTGGTGTGGGTGTCGGCTACTGGCGCCGGGGTGGGTTGAGCGCGACCCGGTTTGTGGCCTGCCCGTTCGGGGCGGCCGGGTCGCGGATGTATCGCACCGGTGATCTGGTGTGTTGGGGCCCCGATGGGCAACTGCAGTATTTGGGCCGCGCTGATAAGCAGGTCAAAATCCGTGGCTACCGCATCGAATGCGGCGAAGTCACCGCCGCCCTGACCACGCTCGATGGGGTGGAGCAGGCGGTGGTGATCGCCCGCGACGACGCCCCCGGCCAGCCCCGGCTGGTGGCCTACTACACCACCACCATCGGTGGCGGTGGGATCGATACGGCGTGGCTGCGTGACCGGTTAAGTGAGGTCCTGCCGGCGTATATGGTTCCGGCCGCCTTCGTGGTGATCGACGAACTACCGTTGACGGTCAACGGCAAACTCGACCGCCGCGCGCTGCCCGCCCCCGACTACACCACTAGCGCGCAGGCTTATGTGGCGCCGCAGGGGCCGGTGGAAGAAGTCCTGGCCAACCTCTACGCCCAGATCCTCGGCGGCAGTGACCGGGTCAGCGCCGCCGACTCCTTCTTTGACCTGGGTGGAGACTCCCTCTCAGCCATGCGTTTGGTCGCCGCCGCCAACACCACCCTGCACACCGGTCTGCGTGTTGTTGATGTGTTCGAGGCCCCCACCATCACCGGGCTAGCACACCGTGTCGGGGCCGCCACGACCACGCAGGCGGTGCCGGCGTTGGTCGCCGGTGAGCGCCCGCCACGGGTGCCGTTGTCGTTTGCCCAGTCCCGGCTGTGGTTTCTTGAGCAGCTTCAAGGCCCCTCGGCGGTCTACAACATCCCGGTCGTCCTGCACCTGGACGGCCCGCTGGACACCGAGGCACTCCGAGCCGCACTCGACGATCTGATCACCCGCCACGAAACCCTGCGCACCCGCTTCAGCACCACGAGCGAGGGGATCGGCTACCAAGACATCCTCACCCCCAACCAAGCCGACATGAGCTGGCAGGTGGTCGATGCCCGCGGGTGGACACCCCAACACCTGCACACCGCTATCGACGAAGCCACCAACTACCATTTCGATCTAGCCGCCGAGATCCCGATCCGCGCCACCATCTTGCACACCGCACCCCACCAGCACGTGCTGGTACTGCTGATCCACCACACCGCCACCGACGGCTGGTCGCTGGGCCCGCTGGCCCGCGACCTCGACACCGCCTACACCGCCCGCCTGCACCGACACCCGCCGGCCTGGGTGCCGTTGCCGGTGCACTACGCCGACTACACCCTGTGGCACCACCAACTCCTCGGCGACCCCCACGACCCGGCCAGCCTGCTGGCCACCGACCTGGCCTACTGGCAGCACACCCTGGCCGGACTCCCCGAACACCTGCCCCTGCCCACCGACCGCCCCTACCCCCCGATCGCCGACTACCGCGGCGCCAGCCACCAATTCAGCTGGCCCCCCGAACTAACCACCGCAATCCACACCCTGGCCCACACCCACCACGTCTCGGTCTTCATGGTCATCCACGCCGCCCTGACCGTGGTCCTAGCCACCCTCGCCGACACCAACGACATCGCCATCGGCGTCCCGATCGCCGCACGCACCCACCCCCACCTCGACGAGCTGATCGGGTTCTTCGTCAACACCCTGGTCCTGCGCACCCACACCCACCCCGCAGACACCCCCACCGACCTACTGGCCCACATCCGCGAGGACAGCCTGACCGCGTTCGAACACCAACACGTGCCCTTCGAACTCCTGGTCGAACACCTCCAACCCACCCGCTCCCGCACCCACCACCCCCTCATCCAGGTCATGCTCGCCTTCCAAAACCACCCCTGGACCCAACACACCAACGACGGTGCCGAAATGCGCCTGGGTCAGGCCCGCATCAGCCCGTATCCGGTCGCCACCCACACCGCCCGCATGGACCTGGTCATCTCCCTGGCCGAACACCCCACCAGCCCCGACACAGCACCGGCCCTGACCGGCACCATCGAATACCGCACCGACGTCTATAACCCCACCACCATCAACACCCTGGCCACCCGCCTGCACCACACCCTCACCACCTTCACCACCCACCCCGACCAACCCCTGCACCACCTCGACCTACTCACCGACACCGAACACACCCAACTGCGCACCTGGGGCAACCACCCCACCCTCACCGCTCCCGCCACCACGGCGATCTCGATCCCGGCTGCCTTCACCAACATCGTCGCCACCCACCCCCACGCCCCGGCCCTGACGTTTGAGGACCACACCTGGACCTACCACGACCTCGATACGGCCAGCACCCAACTCGCCCACCACCTCACCACCACCCACGGGGCTCGAGCGGGTGCGGTCGTTGCGCTGCTGCTACCGCGCAGCGACCACGCCATCCTGGCCATCCTGGCCGTCCTCAAAACCGGGGCCGCCTACCTACCCATCGACCCCCACCACCCCCCAACGCGTATCGCGTTCATGCTCACCGACACCACCCCCACCGCGATCATCACCACCACCGAACTCGCCCAACACCTCCCCACCACCCCAGCCATCACCACCATCGCCCTCGACACCCTCACCCTCGAGCACCACCCCACCACCCCGCTACCCCCACCCGACCCCCACGACCTGGCGTACCTGATCTACACCTCCAGCACCACCGGAACCCCCAAAGGCGTGGCCATCACCCACCACAACGCCACCACCCTGACCACCCAACTCGATCTCGACATCCCCACCAACGCGGTCTGGTCGCAATGGCACTCCTACGCCTTCGACGTCTCCGTCTGGGAAATCCTCGGCGCCCTCCTCACCGGAGGGCGGGTCGTGGTCGTGCCCGAACACGTCATCATCTCGCCCGAAGACCTGCACCAGCTCCTCGTCACCGAGCAGGTCACCGTCCTCAGCCAAACCCCCTCAGCATTGGCGATGTTGACGCCGACGACTTTGGATATAGAGACGGTGATCGTCGCAGCCGAGGCCTGCCCAGCAAAGCTGGTCGATCAGTGGGCGCCGGGACGAACCCTGATCAACGCCTACGGCCCCACCGAAACCACCATCTACGCCACCACCAGCGACCCCCTGCACGCCGGCGAGACCGTGGTGCCCATCGGCGCACCCGTACCCGGGGCCGGGATATTCGTCCTCGACAGCTGGCTGCGCCCAGTCCCGCCCGGGGTGGTGGGTGAGTTGTATGTCGCCGGTACCGGGGTCGGCGTCGGCTATTGGCGCCGCGGCGCGTCGAGTGCGGCCCGGTTTGTCGCCTGCCCGTACGGGTCGGCCGGGTCGCGGATGTATCGCACCGGCGACCTCGTCTGTTGGGGCCCCGACGGGCAACTGCAATACCTGGGCCGCACCGACGAACAAGTCAAAATCCGCGGCTACCGCATCGAATGCGGCGAAGTCACCGCCGCCCTAGCCGCCCTCGACGGGGTCGAGCAGGCGGTGGTCATAGCCCGCGACGACGCCCCCGGCCAAACCCGGCTGGTCGCCTACTACACCACCACCACGGGGACCGGGCTCGACACCGCCGACATCCGCGCCTCGTTGAGCCAGGTGTTGCCGGCGTATATGGTTCCGGCCGCCTTCATGCTGATCGACGAACTACCGTTGACGGTCAACGGCAAACTCGACCGCCGCGCTTTGCCCGCCCCCGACTACACCACTAGCGCGCAGGCTTATGTCGCGCCGCAAGGCCCGGTGGAAGAAACCCTGGCCAGCCTCTACGCCCAAATCCTGGGTGTGGAGGACCGGGTCAGCGCCGCCGACTCTTTCTTTGATCTGGGTGGAGACTCCCTGTCGGCGATGCGCCTAATCGCCGCCACCAACACCACCCTGCACACCGACCTGCGCGTCGCCGACATCTTCGACACCCCCACCATCACCACCCTCGCCCACCGAATCGACACCCAAGCCCAACCCGCCACCATCCCCCCCATCCAAACCCTGCACACCGGCACCGGCACACCCCTGTTCTGCATCCACGCCACCAGCGGCATCAGCTGGCCCTACCAAACCCTCGCCGCCCACCTCACCAACCCCCTCATCGGCATCAACCAAACCCTCAACGCCGACGAAACCCCACCCCACACCCTCCAAGCCATGGCCCGCAACTACGCCACCCGCATCCAAAACACCCACCCCACCGGCCCCTACCACCTCCTCGGCTGGTCCTTCGGCGGCGTCCTCGCCCACCAAATCGCCATCGAACTACACCACCGCGGCCACACCGACACCCGACTCATCCTGCTCGACTCACTACCCACCCTCGACACCAACACCGACCCAACAATCACCCCCCGCAACAACCGCCAAACCCTGCAAACACTGCTCGGCCACCACCACACCACCATCCCCGACGACCAGCTACACCACCTCACCACCAACCACAACCACAACCACAACATCACCCTCTACCAACACCACCAACCCCACACCTACACCGGCCCCACCCTGCTCATCGCCGCCGAACACACCCCACCCCCCAACCACCCCACCTACGAAAGCACCCACACCAAAGCCGCATACCTCCTCCACGCCTGGCAACCACACCTCACCGGCCCCACCACAACCCACTCAACCAACTGCACACACCACCAACTCCTCCACCCCAACCACACCCCCACCTACACCAACCACCTCAAAAACTTCCTCCACTGACACACAAGTGACCCAAGAAGACATCTGCGAAACGGCCTGTGCGCGTCTTACCGGATCCTAGGGTTCAACTCAACCATCTATAGCGACAACGTGTTTCGTGATGGCGCGGATCATTGGGCCCAGCACCATGATCGACACCGAACGAGTGCTCACCGAGATCGGGGTCCGGCCGATCTCCTATGCCACCGTCAAGCGGCGGATGCCGATCTAGGCCCAACGCCGGTGGCGGCAAACCTTGGCTACGGCCAGCGTCCGTCGTGGCGGGTGGGGACCCGCACGGTCAAGATCAAGGCCGGCGACCACACCCTCACTTCTGCCGACCCGTCCTCCAATTGAGCCAACTCGGAGCTCGGTGCACGAGGCGCTGCGCGACCTGGCTCAGGCCAACAGCATTCACCGTCAGCTGATGTTGTCGCTGGTCCGAAAAACCGCTTAGCGCGCGAGATCCGAGCTGTTGTCGGCAGGCGCACTGGGCGATTGTCGCGCCCGCCGCAACCGGCAGACTCCCACGACCGCGAGCACCCCTGCCAGGGTCGCCAGGGCCAGGGTCAGCACCAATTGCTGCGGGTGATAGATCACCGACGTCGTGACGGGTTGACCTGCGGTAACGGGAGCGACCGCCACCGTTGAGGTGGTCTGTAGCCAGCTCGCCGCGGTGGCCCACACCGCGACGAGGGCCAGAGCCAGCTCAATCACGGCCCGGTTGCGGGGGTTCACAGTGCCGTCTCGGCGTCGTCGCCAGCGTCGCGGTCGACCTGGGTAGGCCCGACTCGTTCCTGCACCAATGCAGTCAGCGCCGCACGCAGATGGCGATGCCGACGCGCCCAGGCCTGCGCGGTGCGTCCGCCGGTGAGCTTGATGCCGATGCCGACCCGGCCGCGTGGTACCCCGACCAACTCACCAAGCGCCCGCGCCGACTGCCACTTGGCCAGCGACTTTCCAGATGCGACGGAGTTCTCGGGTTCGGGGAACACCCTCACGATTTCGGACACCAGGATGGTCTCGGTGCCCTGACGTAGGGATTCTTCGGTCAGCTCCACCGAGGTGTGGATTCGCGCCGCCTTCACCTGAATGCCGACGAATACCGACACCAGGACCAGGAAGATCACTCGGGTGATCAACTGGATGCCGGCGCCGGTGGACTTCTCGATCAAGATCAACGACAGCGCCGAGAACGGGCCGGCCAGCAGCCAATACCAAGAGGCGCCGGATTCGTAGAACAACGTCTTGGGTTCCCCCGCTGATGTCATGTGAGCCTCCGTCACGACAGCCAACTCGCTGCATCGGCGGCCCAATAGGTGAGCACGATATCGGCCCCGGCACGCCGGATGCTGGTCAGCGACTCCAGGGCCGCGGCCCGCTGGTCGATCCAGCTGTTGGCCGCCGCCGCACAAATCATCGCGTACTCCCCCGAGACCTGATAGGCGGCCACCGGCACCGGGGAAATGTCTGCGGCCGCGGCGACGACGTCCAGATACCCCAAAGCGGGTTTGATCATCACGATGTCGGCACCTTCGTCCAGATCCAGCTCGACCTCGCGCAGCGCCTCCCGCATGTTGCCCGGTTCCTGCTGGTAGGTGCGCCGATCCCCGGACAGGCTGCAGCTCACCGCTTCTCGGAAGGGGCCATAGAACGCCGAGGCGAACTTGGCCGCGTAGGCCAAAATCACCACGTCGGCGTAGCCGGCCTCGTCCAGCCCGTCGCGGATCGCACCCACCTGGCCGTCCATCATCCCGCTCGGTCCCACCACATGGGCGCCGGCCTGCGCCTGCGCGACCGCCAATTCGACGTAGCGGGCCACGGTCGCGTCGTTGTCGACACGGCCCCGGTCATCGAGCACCCCGCAGTGCCCGTGGTCGGTGAACTCGTCCAGGCAGGTTTCGGCCATCAGCACCGTCGCGTCCCCGAGATCCTTGGCCAAGTCGCGCAGGGCCGCGTTGAGAATGCCGTCGGGATCGGTACCGGCCGAGCCGACGGGGTCCTTCGACGTGTCACGGGGCACCCCGAACAACATCAGGCCGCCCACCCCGGCGGAAACGGCGTCCGCGGCGGCGCTGCGCAGCGAATCGCGGGTGTGTTGCATCACCCCCGGCATCGACGCGATCGGGCGCGGCTCTTCGATACCGTCGGCGACGAACATCGGCAGCACCAAATGCCTTGGCTCCAAGGAGGTCTGCGCTACCAAGCGGCGCATCGCCGCAGTCGAGCGGAGCCGGCGCGGCCGCTGCCGCGGGTAGGCGCCCATCAGTGGCGGCCCGCCACTAGCATCCCTCCGCGTGCACCACTAGCGCCGGCGACTCTTCTTGCGAGGCGGGGGCAGGGCTCCTTCGGCGCGCAGCCGGGCGGCGTGCTCGGCCAGCGCGTCCACCAGCGGACCCACCGCGGCAGTCTCGGGTTGGACATCCACCCGGAGCCCGAACTCGGCGGCCGTTTCGGCGGTCTTGGGTCCGATGCAGGCGATGATGGTCCGCGCGTGCGGCTTACCGGCGATACCGACCAGATTGCGCACCGTAGAACTCGAGGTGAAGCAGACCGCGTCGAAACCGCCCGTCTTGATCATCTCGCGGGTGGCCGCCGGCGGCGGAGCGGCCCGCACCGTGCGGTAGGCCGTCACGTCCTCGATCTCCCAGCCACGCTCGCGCAGCCCCTCGGCCAGCGTCTCGGTGGCGATGTCAGCGCGCGGCAGCAACACCCGGTTGACCGGATCGAAAATGCTGTCGTAGGGCGGGAATTCGTCCAGCAGGCCCAGCGAGGACTGTTCCCCGGCCGGGACCAGCTCCGGGCTGATCCCGAAAGCGCGAACCCGGTCGGCAGTCGACTCGCCCACACAGGCGATCTTCACTCCGGAGAACGCCCGGGCATCCAGGCCGAACTCGCCGAACTTCTCCCACACCGCGCGCACGGCGTTGGTGGAGGTGAACACGACCCATTGGAACCGGCCGTCGACCAGGCCTTTGACCGCGCGTTCCATCTGCGCCGGGCTGCGCGGCGGTGCGACGGCGATCGTCGGCACCTCGACCGGCAGGGCACCGTAGGACGTCAGCCGCTCGCTCATTTCGCCGGCCTGGTCTTTGGTTCGGGGTACCAATACGGTCCAGCCGTACAGTGCCCGGCTCTCCCACCAGTTCAGCTTGGCGCGATTGCTCACGGTCTTGCCGATGGTCACCACCAGCGGCCCGGTCAGCGGGCCGGCAGGGTCGGTTCCACCCAGGATGGCCGGATCGGTCAGCCCCTGCAGGGTGGTTTCCACCGAGCGCTGTTGGCAGGTGGTTCCGTGCGCGGTCACCACGCACGGCGTTGTGTCCGCCAGCTCGTGCTCAACCAGCGTGCGGGCCGCGTCAGCCAGATGTGACGCGGTGGCCTGCAGGATCAGCGGACCCGGTGCGGCGGCCAGCGCCTCCCAGTCCACGTCGCCACGCACGTCGGCAACCGTGTGCGCGGAGCCCAGGGGCAGTCCCGCATAGGTCGGGACCGCGCTGGTTGCCGCCAGACCGGGCAGGATCTCGATCTGCAGGTGGCTGCGGGTAATGGCGTTGACCTCGGCGATCACCGCGTCCACCGACATCGGGTCACCGGCCACCAAACGCACCACGTCGGCGCCCGAACGGGCTTCGGCGGTCAGCGTTTTGGCAACTTCGGTGGGATCACCCAGCGCCGGGCGGATGTCCGGACCACTAGAGACCACCGCCGGAACCGCCTGGTCGGACTCACCCTCGGCGGGGCCGCCGGTCGCAGCGTCAGCATTGTCGGCCACTGCAGTCGCGGGCGCCGGCCCGGAGACGGGCGGCAGATCGTTACCGATCAGGGCCAGCACCGACTCAGGCACATCGGGGTCCGTGAACACCAGGGCGGCGTTCGCCAGTACCGCGGCGGCCCGTGTGGTCAACAGACCCGGGTCACCTGGGCCAGAGCCCACATAAGTAATGCGGCCCGGCCTCGGCTTGCGCCCTCGCGTCATCATTGTCGCTCCCAAGTCACTCACTCAACTTCCTTGCGGGGAATTGCCCTCTCCCCACATCAGCTCTCGAGCGCCCAGCTCGAACAGCTCCGCGGCAACGGCGAGCCCAAGCTCCCGTGCCCGACCGGAAGTGCCGATTCCGGACGCGCGGATCACGTCGGATCCGTCCAGTGCCGCCACGCAGCCGCGTAGCGACAGCTCTTCGAAAACCCGTCCCTCCTCGTCGATGGACTCGACCACCTCAGCGATCGCACCCACCGGCGCGGAGCAACCAGCCTCCAGTTCGGCGAGCAGGGCTCGCTCGGCGGTGACCGCTGCCCGCGTGTCGGCGTCGTCCAACTCCGCCAACACTGTTGCCAGCCGACTATCGCCGGCTCGACATTCGATCGCGAGCGCACCTTGAGCAGGCGCTGGCAACATCTGTACCGGCTCCAGCGTCTCGGTGACGTCGTCGAGACGGCCCAGCCGGGCCAGCCCGGCCCGAGCCACCACGATGGCGTCAAGATCACCATTACTTACCCTGTTCAACCTGGTATCTAGGTTGCCTCTTAGGGGGCGGATTTCCAAACCGAGACCCAATGCTCTAAGCTGCGCGGCCCGCCGCGGCGACGAGGTTCCCACCAGCGAACCGACCGGCAATTCCCCGAGCACCAGCCCGTCGCGGGCAACAACTGCGTCGCGGGGGTCCTGTCGTGGCGGAATGGCCGCAATGGTGAACCTGGGGTCCTGGGCGGTTGGCAAATCTTTGTGCGAGTGCACAGCGGCGTCGACGCGGCCGTCCTCGATAGCCTCGCGCAGCGCGGTGGTGAAAACCCCCACACCGAGAGTTTCGATCGGCGCCGAGGATCGATCGCCGAGCGTGCTTATGGTGACCAGCTCGGCGGCATGGCCATTGGCGATGAGAGCGTCTCTAACGATCGCAGCCTGGGTGGTGGCCAGCAGGCTGCCCCGGGTGCCTATCCGGATCACGTGCGCCAATCAGCTACTCGGCGGAAGGGTTGGGGGCAGACGGGGTCGGGCCGGCCGACGGGCCATCAGCGCCCTGCGGGCCGGCTCCGGCATCCAATCCGCTTGAAAAGACGGGCAATTCGCCGGCGGTCGCTACGGCGTCGACGGCGGTCTGGTCCAGTTGGAACAGCTCGCGCAATGCCTCGGCATAGCTGTCGCCACCAGGGGCACTGGCCAGTTGTTTGATCCGCACCGTCGGCGCATGCAGCAGCTTGTCGACCACCCGTCGCACCGTGCGGGCCACCTCGTCGCGTTCGGCGCTGTCCAGCCCCGGCAGCCGGTTGTCCAGGCGCAACAATTCCGCCTCGACCACGTCCGCGGCACGCTGGCGCAGCGCCGTAACGGTCGGAGTGACTTCGGCCATCCGCTGCCCCGCCAGATAGCCGGCGACTTCGGCCGCGACAATGTGGCGGGCCGCAGCAACGTCGGCGGAAGCGGCATGGGCCGACGGTTCGCGTTGCACCCGCTCCACGTCGATCAGCCAGACACCGGGCAGCCCGGCCACGGCCGGGTCGACATCGCGGGGCATCCCCAGATCACAGATGACCAGGGGCCGGGTCGTCTCGTCGCGGCGTGCGGTGGCCAGCGCGTGGTGCACGTCGGCCAGGGAAACCACCGGAGCCACCGCCCCGGTGCAACTGACCACCGCATCTGCGTCGGTCAGCACTTCGGCCAGCCGGTCCAGTGTCCGGGCTTCGGCGAGCACGCCCGACTGCCTGATCTTGCCGGCCAGCCGCTGTGCACGGGCCAGCGAACGGTTCAGCACGTGGACTTTGCCGATGCCGGCCCGGGTCAGATGTGCGCTGGAGAGCGCCCCCATCGACCCCGCTCCGATGACCACGGCGGTCTTGGCGCCCAAACCGCCCAGCTTGCGTTCGGCGATGCCCAGCGCGACCGACACCACCGAGCCACCCGCGGCGTCGATCGAGGTCTCCGAGTGCACCCGTTTGCCCACCGACAGCGCGCGCTGGGCCAGCTCGTGCAGCACCCGGCCGACGGTGCGGTTGGCCTCGGCGACGGAGTACGAACGGCGCACCTGGCCGAGCACCTGCTGCTCGCCGACCACCGCCGAATCCAGTCCGCTGGCCACCGCGAACAGGTGCTCGACGGCCGCCTCGCTATAGCGCACGTAAGCGTGTTTGGTCAGCTCCCCCATCGACATACCGGAGTGATCGGAGAGCACCTGTCCAATCGCCGACAAACCGCCGTGGAACGCCTCGACAACGGCGTATACCTCGACGCGGTTGCACGTCGACAGCACCATGGCCTCGGTGACCAGCGGCGACTGCAGCACCCGGTCGACGATTTTGACTTGCTCGGACTCGTCGATGCTGAGTTGTTCCAGGACGGAGACCGACGCACTACGGTGCGAAACCCCGAAGAGCAAGATGCTCACGGCAGCATCACCTGGCCCGCTCCCTTGCGTCTCGAGAAAGTGAACTGCTCTCTACGGTAGACGCTTGGTAGTTGGGCTACCAAATAATCGACTAGACGGGTATGGGCTCCTCAGCTGGCCAGGTCAGCCCGCAGCCGGGGTTCGTCGACTTCCCAGTAGCTGTGCTCGCGCCCATCCAGCAGAATCACCGGCAGCCGGTCGCCGAACTCGGCCCGCAATTGTGCGTTGCCGGCCGACGCGGCGACGTCGACATCGGTGCTGACCAGGTCAAAGTCGAGCTCACCGGCCAACTCGGCCAACTGCGCGTGCACTCGCAAGCAGATCGCGCAACCATCGCGGGTCAATAGCTCCACCTGCCGGCGATGTGTTGACTGTGTCATGGGCATCAGTGTGGCAGCTCACCTGACGGCTGAATTGGCGCACGTCCGGCGACGGTGACATCGCTGCTGTTCGGCGTGCCCGGGGCACCAGGTTCGGGAAGGCGATGGCCCCCTGGCGACTTGTTCTCCGGCGACAGCAAGAGCGCACGAACCAGGCTGCGGGGTCCCGACGGCCGCAGCATTTGGCTGGCCGGGCGCGGGCGAACTCGTTGCGGCCACCAGAACCAACGGCCCAGCAACGCCGCGATGGACGGCGTCATGAACGAGCGCACGATCAGCGTGTCGAACAGCAGGCCCAATCCGATGGTGGTGCCGATCTGCCCGATGATCCGCAAGTCACTGAACACGAACAGCGACATCGTCACAGCAAACACCATTCCGGCGGCTGTCACCACGCCTCCGGTACCGGCCATGGCACGAATGATCCCGGTATTGAGGCCGGCGCCGATCTCCTCTTTGAGCCGGGAGATCAGCAGCAGGTTGTAGTCCGATCCCACCGCCAGCAGCAGGATCACCGACATCGCCAGCACCATCCAGTTCAGCTCAATGCCGAGAATGTCCTCCCAGACCAGCACGGATAGGCCGAACGAAGACCCCATGGAAAGCAGCACGGTCCCGACGATCACCGCGGCGGCCACCACGCTTCGGGTGATCAGCATCATGATGATCACGATCAAGCTGATCGCGGCCACGCCGGCAATCAGCAAATCGAAGGTCGCGCCCTCGCTGATGTCCTTGAACGTCGCCGCGGTGCCGCCCAAATAGATCGCCGCACCCTGCAACGGGGTGCCCTTGATCGCCTCGCGCGCCTCCTGCTTGATCGACGCGACGCGCGAGATGCCCGCTGACGTCGCGGGGTCGCCGTCGAGCGCGATGATGAACCGCGCCGCCTTGCCGTCCTTGGACAGGAACATCTTCAGACCACGTTGGAAATCCGGATTCTTGAAAGCCGACTCCGGCAGATAGAACGAATCATCGATTTGGGCCGCGTCGAACACCCGCCCCATTGCGCCGGGATCCTTGCTGCCCGAGTCCTGTTGCTCGTAGAACGACTGCAGTGTGCCGTGCCAGACGAGCAGCATGTCGCGCATGATCGTCATGGTGTTGATCATCGGCGGAATCTGCGCACGCATCTTGGGTAGCAGCGTGATCAGCATGTCCATGTCTTTGACCAGATATTCCAGCTTTTCACTCAGCTGATCGACGCTGTCGAACATGTCGAATATCTGCCTTATCGACCAGCACAACGGCACATCGAAGCAATTCTTTTCCCAGTAGAAGTAGCTGCGAATAGGACGGAAGAAATCTTCGAAATTCGCTAGGCGATCCCGTAAACCGTCGGTGATATTCGACATGTCATGTGTGAGATGATCCATGTCGACGGTGTTGTCGATGACCTCGCCCATGAGCTGATACATGGTGTGCATGGTGTCGATTGTGACGTTCATCGCCTGCACCTGGATCAACATGTCATCCATTCGCGCTTTCATGAACTGCATGTTCTCGGTGCTGAAAACGCCCTGCATGCTGATGATGAACGGTATCGAAGTGTGCTTGATGGTCGTACCCAATGGCCGGGTGATCGATTTGACTTGTTCGATTCCTGGACTGTGGTAGATGTTCTTGGCAACTTTGTCCAACACCAGCATGTCGACCGGATTACGCATGTCGTGATCAGGGCTCCGGCGTTGTTGATTAGCAGGCTTGTGAGCTGGGGAATTGTGGATTGAGGAGGTGTAGGCGGCGGTTGGCGGTCAAAGCGGTGATCCGGCAGGCTTCGGCGATGTTGTCGGCGCCGTTGAGGCGGTGCAGATTGATCGCGGTGTTGCGTAGCGTTGCTAGGACCTGTGCGCCGTTTCCGGTATGTGCCCTTTGACGGTCTTCGTCGAAGGTGACGTCGCGTATCCAGTGCAGGCTGTTCTCGATTCCCCAGTGTTGACGCATCCAGGTCATGATCGCGGTAGGGCGGGCGTGCTCGAACGGCAGGCTGCAGATGGCATAGACCACCTCCACGCTGCGCTGGTCGGTGGCGGTGATCAAGCGTTCACGAGTGATCCGGATGATTTGTTTTGCGTAGGGGAAGCCGATTCCTCGTGCAGCGGTGATGATTTGCAGGGTGCGGGTCTCGACACGGCCGTGGCCGCGGGAGTCGTCGGTAGCGGCTGCGGGCACCTCGGCCCAGGGCAGCGCGGTGATACGCGCAAGTATTTTGGCTTGGTTGGACTTGACGATCATCAGGTAGTGCGACTTCAAGGTGGCGCAGATCAACTTCGCGGTGACGACCTGGGTATGCATCGCATCCACGGTGACCAGCCACCGCAAGCTACCCGGCAGCAGCGTGAGCAGGGCACGTACGCAGGGAATTTCATTGCTTTTCTCGGCGACAGCGAGTTGACCGAGCACCAATCGGGCACGGTGGGCGAACACCGACACGAGATGCGTGGCTGTCGCTTTGGCGCGTAAAGCACCACGCAGCATCTTGCCGTCCAACGCGATCGGCACCAATCCACTGGGGTCGCTGCTGGCCACGTGTGCAGTGAAGTAACTGCCCATCCTGGCGTTGAGGTCGGCGGGGTCTAGCCGAGACAAAACAGCGCGGAAGGTCTTCTCACTGGGCCGCCGGAACCGGACCCCTAATTGGGCCAACACATCATCGGGAGCGGTGGCCGCCCATGTGGCAAAACCAGCATAGCCGCGCATCCCCGCGGCAGTGGCCAGAACCGCGATCGCCAACAAAGCCATCAGCGAATACCTCCGACCGCGTGGGTCCCTCGGGTCTGGCACCGAGGCCAACACATCGAGAAACTCCGATCCGATGAGCTCGCTGCGCTCACCAGGACTCCAGCGGTCGAACACCTCTGGAACCGACGACACAGGCAATACTGAAACGGTAGGCACGGGCAACTCCAGACCAACGACGAACAGTAACCAACTCGATCGTTCTCCAGATAGCCCGTGCCTACACTCCGGCCCCAATAGCGCGGCACCAAAGATCATCAACCCAGCTCACAAGCCTGCTAATCAACAACGCCGGAGCCCTGATGTCGTGATTGGTTTCGACCATCAGCACCTCGGGGTTCAGCCGAGCCCGTGAAAAGTGCCGGCCGGCGGCCGCATCCCCGACATTGGACGGCATGCTTGATGGCATGAATTTGCGCAGGTCATACGTTGTCTTGTAACTGGGCAGGGCAAGCAGGCCGATAGAGGCGACCAGGCAGGTTGCCGCCAGAACCGGTCCAGGCCAGCGCACAATCGCCGTTCCGACCCGGCGCCAGCGCCGCGTGTTGACGCGGCGTTTGGGGTCGAAAAGCTTCAAGGCGCTGCCGACCGCCAGCACGGCGGGTCCCAACGTAAGCGCCGCAAAGACTGCGACGAGCATGCCGATAGCGCATGGCGCGGCGAGCGTTTGAAAATATGGGAGCCGGGCGAAGCTGAGGCAGTACATCGCGCCGGCAATGGTCAAACCGGAGCCCAGGATCACGTGCGCGGTCCCGTGAAACATCGTGTAGAAGGCGGTTTCTCGGTCCTCGCCGGCATAGCGCGCTTCGTGATAGCGCCCGAGCATGAATATCGCGTAGTCGGTGCCGGGCGCGATGGCCAGGAGCACCAGCAGATTGGTCGCAAAGGTGGAGAGATTGAAAATGTTGTGGTTGGCGAGAAAAGCGATGGTTCCGCGAATTGCACCGAGGTCAATTCCCACCATGATCAGCACGAGAAATGCGGTGTCCACGGAACGGTAGATAAAAAGCAGCATCACCGCGATCACCACGCTGGTGATCGCGGTGACTTTGGCGATACTTTTGTCCCCGGCCTCGGCCTGATCTGCATTGAGAGCCGACGGCCCGGTCACATAGGCCTTAAGGCCCGGTGGCGCCGGAGTGTTGTCCACGATATGGCGCACGGCATGGACCGAGGCGTAGGCCTCCGTCTCGTTCTTGCCGACGATGTACACCACGACATAGGCGGCTTTGTCGTCCGCGCTTTGCGATCCGGCCGCCGTCAACGGGTCACCCCAGAAATCTTGGATGTGCGCGACGTGGCGGGGATCGGCCTTGAGCCTCTTCATCAGCTCGCTATAAAAATGGTGCGCCTCGTCGCCGAGTTTCTGGTCGCTTTCCAGCACGATCGTGACCGCATTGTCGGAGTTAAACTCACCAAACACCCGACCGACATGTCTGATCGCCTGAATGGACTCGGCGTCGCTGGGACTCATCGATACCGAATGCGCCTTCCCCACCACCTCCAACTGCGGAACGGCGAGGTTGACGATGGCGGTGTAGGCCAGCCACAACAACAGCACCAGCACCGCAAACCGCCGGATTGTCCGTGGCACAAACGGAGGCTTTGACGCCGGTGCGGTGTGCCCGTCGCTCATGCGGATGTCACCTGGCAGAAGGTGAGGGCTTTGGGTCTGCTCACCGATCGCTGGTCCTTGACGGCTCCGTTGACCAGAATTCGGCAGCTGAGTTCTTCGGCATTGCTCTGCGCCAAGAGGTTCACGCTGACCGCGGGCAGCGAGGTCGAGACGGTTTGCGACCACGGCAGGGGCACGTCTGACAGTTGGCGCACGTGGGCGTCGGGGTCCAGGCAGGGCTCCGGCGTTGTTGATTAGCAGGCTTGTGAGCTGGGGAATTGTGGATTGAGGAGGTCTAGGCGGCGGTTGGCGGTCAAAGCGGTGATCCGGCAGGCTTCGGCGATGTTGTCGACGCCGTTGAGGCGGTGCAGATTGATCGCAGTGTTGCGTAGCGTTGCTAGGACCTGTGCGCCGTTTCCGGTATGTGCCCTTTGACGGTCTTCGTCGAAGGTGACGTCGCGTATCCAGTGCAGGCTGTTCTCGATTCCCCAGTGTTGACGCATCCAGGTCATGATCGCGGTAGGGCGGGCGTGCTCGAACGGCAGGCTGCAGATGGCATAGACCACCTCCACGCTGCGCTGGTCGGTGGCGGTGATCAAGCGTTCACGAGTGATCCGGATGATTTGTTTTGCGTAGGGGAAGCCGATTCCTCGTGCAGCGGTGATGATTTGCAGGGTGCGGGTCTCGACACGGCCGTGGCCGCGGGAGTCGTCGGTAGCGGCTGCGGGCACCTCGGCCCAGGGCAGCGCGGTGATACGCGCAAGTATTTTGGCTTGGTTGGACTTGACGATCATCAGGTAGTGCGACTTCAAGGTGGCGCAGATCAACTTCGCGGTGACGACCTGGGTATGCATCGCATCCACGGTGACCAGCCACCGCAAGCTACCCGGCAGCAGCGTGAGCAGGGCACGTACGCAGGGAATTTCATTGCTTTTCTCGGCGACAGCGAGTTGACCGAGCACCAATCGGGCACGGTGGGCGAACACCGACACGAGATGCGTGGCTGTCGCTTTGGCGCGTAAAGCACCACGCAGCATCTTGCCGTCCAACGCGATCGGCACCAATCCACTGGGGTCGCTGCTGGCCACGTGTGCAGTGAAGTAACTGCCCATCCTGGCGTTGAGGTCGGCGGGGTCTAGCCGAGACAAAACAGCGCGGAAGGTCTTCTCACTGGGCCGCCGGAACCGGACCCCTAATTGGGCCAACACATCATCGGGAGCGGTGGCCGCCCATGTGGCAAAACCAGCATAGCCGCGCATCCCCGCGGCAGTGGCCAGAACCGCGATCGCCAACAAAGCCATCAGCGAATACCTCCGACCGCGTGGGTCCCTCGGGTCTGGCACCGAGGCCAACACATCGAGAAACTCCGATCCGATGAGCTCGCTGCGCTCACCAGGACTCCAGCGGTCGAACACCTCTGGAACCGACGACACAGGCAATACTGAAACGGTAGGCACGGGCAACTCCAGACCAACGACGAACAGTAACCAACTCGATCGTTCTCCAGATAGCCCGTGCCTACACTCCGGCCCCAATAGCGCGGCACCAAAGATCATCAACCCAGCTCACAAGCCTGCTAATCAACAACGCCGGAGCCCTGGGGGTCCAGGTAAGCGATTCGTGCGCTCGGGGCGGGGCCGTAGACCTCGTAGGTGACGTACTTCGGATTGAACTGCGAAACATCGGTATCCGCTGCCGCCTGGACAACGGGTTGCTCATGGGTTGCTCATGAACACCGAAAACTCGATGGCGCCGGTAAATACCCAGGGCTCCGGCGTTGTTGATTAGCAGGCTTGTGAGCTGGGGAATTGTGGATTGAGGAGGTCTAGGCGGCGGTTGGTGGTCAAAGCGGTGATCCGGCAGGCTTCGGCGATGTTGTCGGCGCCGTTGAGGCGGTGCAGATTGATCGCAGTGTTGCGTAGCGTTGCTAGGACCTGTGCGCCGTTTCCGGTATGTGCCCTTTGACGGTCTTCGTCGAAGGTGACGTCGCGTATCCAGTGCAGGCTGTTCTCGATTCCCCAGTGTTGACGCATCCAGGTCATGATCGCGGTAGGGCGGGCGTGCTCGAACGGCAGGCTGCAGATGGCATAGACCACCTCCACGCTGCGCTGGTCGGTGGCGGTGATCAAGCGTTCACGAGTGATCCGGATGATTTGTTTTGCGTAGGGGAAGCCGATTCCTCGTGCAGCGGTGATGATTTGCAGGGTGCGGGTCTCGACACGGCCGTGGCCGCGGGAGTCGTCGGTAGCGGCTGCGGGCACCTCGGCCCAGGGCGGCGCGGTGATACGCGCAAGTATTTTGGCTTGGTTGGACTTGACGATCATCAGGTAGTGCGACTTCAAGGTGGCGCAGATCAACTTCGCGGTGACGACCTGGGTATGCATCGCATCCACGGTGACCAGCCACCGCAAGCTACCCGGCAGCAGCGTGAGCAGGGCACGTACGCAGGGAATTTCATTGCTTTTCTCGGCGACAGCGAGTTGACCGAGCACCAATCGGGCACGGTGGGCGAACACCGACACGAGATGCGTGGCTGTCGCTTTGGCGCGTAAAGCACCACGCAGCATCTTGCCGTCCAACGCGATCGGCACCAATCCGCTGGGGTCGCTGCTGGCCACGTGTGCAGTGAAGTAACTGCCCATCCTGGCGTTGAGGTCGGCGGGGTCTAGCCGAGACAAAACAGCGCGGAAGGTCTTCTCACTGGGCCGCCGGAACCGGACCCCTAATTGGGCCAACACATCATCGGGAGCGGTGGCCGCCCATGTGGCAAAACCAGCATAGCCGCGCATCCCCGCGGCAGTGGCCAGAACCGCGATCGCCAACAAAGCCATCAGCGAATACCTCCGACCGCGTGGGTCCCTCGGGTCTGGCACCGAGGCCAACACATCGAGAAACTCCGATCCGATGAGCTCGCTGCGCTCACCAGGACTCCAGCGGTCGAACACCTCTGGAACCGACGACACAGGCAATACTGAAACGGTAGGCACGGGCAACTCCAGACCAACGACGAACAGTAACCAACTCGATCGTTCTCCAGATAGCCCGTGCCTACACTCCGGCCCCAATAGCGCGGCACCAAAGATCATCAACCCAGCTCACAAGCCTGCTAATCAACAACGCCGGAGCCCTGGGTAAATACCAAGCCCGGCGACAAGGGCCACGCCCGTGACAGCAAGCAGCAGCCACATTCGTCTCACAACGCTGGTAACCGGAATCATCCTCACCCTCGTGTTCCGCCACCGGGTCACAAAATCGCCCGCGCGACCAAAAACACCGGCCGCGGCTGGACCCTTAAAAAGGGGCCCGGCTGAGACCGCCCATCACGCGGGCCTGTACCGCCCAATATTCTCCATATGCGTCGCTATCAGATATCTCGTTGCGCTAACTAGCGTAGACGCTAATGGCGACCTGCTGAAGCATTTCGGATTTCCGCACGCGGCACCTCGCGCGCGGGATTTAGGTGCAACCCAACGGCTTGCCCGATGGCAACCGTTGTCTGCCGGCCCGGCTTGCGGCGGCCGTCACGTCCAGGCGGCACTTCCCCACCCATCGGCGCTTCGCGCTAGGCCCCAAAATGCCTCGACGGGGCCATCAACCGTCGCTCCAAGCACTGCGCCGGAAGCGGCATCGGATGCGCAGCAACCCCAGCCGCTATCGATGGCCCGCACTGCCCCACAACGACGCGTTCCACGCTTATTTCAGCGGTCCGTGAATTAGCCATCGGATGTCACCGCCGAATGAATTAGGGAGCGCAATGATTCGGGGGCAAGGTTGACGATTCAACGCTTGTAGAGCACACTGTTCAGCGTCTGCGACAGGCCGCTCGGCCAACTCTAAAAAATTCCGCGGTCATCGGTCGCAACTCAATTGGGCGAAAGGCACAACATCGATGCGCGTATCGACCGACCATCGAGTAATCACCAGGTGGGCGCCAAAGTCATGCTACCGCGCGGCGGCCGACGATTTCTTGGCGGCGGCAATTTGCCTCGGTTTTCTGGACTCCATTGCCATCTGTGGCTCACTGGCTAAAGACGATGTAATACCCGGATGGAGCGACCTGAATATCGTGTGCATCGCCCGAGACGATGCGCCACGCGGGGAGACGCTGGGGGAACTCAACCGCATCGTCAAAGACCTCACCGAGCGCACCGCCATCGGAATTGGGTTTGACCTCGTGTGGCGCACAGAATTCGACCGGTCATCAAAAATCGGCGGTCGACCACTGGCGATGACGTACGAAGTCGCTCAATGCGGAGAGTTTCATATAAACCCGGCACCGTTTGCTGCCGCCGCGCCGATGCATACCGTCGTCGAAAAACTTCGACAGGAACGCGCTGTACTGCTGCTCGCGGAGATGCATAACTGGCGGCGGGCATGCTTTGCGGACGACGAGCCCGAAACCAACAAGCTCGCCGTGAAGACGCTTCTGAAGATGCTCAAGCAATGCGTCAGCCCCTACCCCGGGAGTTGCTTCACCCATGCCGCGGACCTCACCCGGCTGCCGCGAGACATCCCTGACATCGCTCGCGAAGCATTCCTGATGGCGGTGGAGACACGCGCCACGTGGGGGCAGAATCGCGACATCGACCATGCCCGATCCGCAATCCTGAGCCTGCTGTTGACCGAGATCGATGCGCTCGATCTCATTGGGTCTTTTTATTCGCCTCAGTCATCAGAAAATTGATGCCGATCTATTTCTGTCGGCGATACGAAAGTGCATGATAGAACGGCCACCCGCCAGCGAGCGACGGAGCCCATCGGACTCACATCGGTGCCGCAAAATATGCCGGACCAAAAAGCAGTTTTCCGTCGGCCGACCTCTTCCACTAAATGGCAGGTCCCGAAGTTTTTTCCTCACCGAAGTTCAGGAATCACGCTTTCACGTCTTGGCATGATCGCCTCGGACATACGGAATCGAGAAATATCAGGGAAAATGATCTGCGCATCGCGCATTTTGCGTGAGCCTCTGGCCAGAACGGCCGATCCGCCACCTACGGTCACGCGGCTGACGGAATCGGCCGAACGCCCAAAATTCGGGACCAGCACCGATAGGTTATTGCCATCTACCACTATTAACCAGCGATACAGTGCCCATCCGATATTGACGGGCCCGAAGGAAACCATGTCATATGTGATCGCGGCCCCGGAATTTCTGGCAGGCGCAGCTACGGACTTGGCGGGTCTCGGCTCGACGCTGCAGATCGCCAACCGGGCCGCCGCCGCCACGATCACCGGCGTGCCGGCCGCCGGCGCGGACGACGTCTCAGCCGCACTGGCGGCGGTGTTTTCCGGCCACGCCCTGGATTATCAAGCCCTGAGCGCCCAGATGGCCGGGGTGCACCAACGGTTCGTACAGGCGTTGACCGCCAGCGGGAGCTCCTATGCGGCCGCCGAGGCCGCCAACACCAACCCGCTACAGGGCGTCGAAGAACACCTGCTCGGCGTGCTCAACTCCCCCACCCAAGCCCTGTTGGGCCGCCCCCTGATCGGTGACGGCGCCGCCGGCGCCCCCGGACAGGACGGCGGCGACGGTGGGCTGCTCTTGGGCAACGGCGGCGCCGGCGGAACCGGCTCCGCGGCGAACCCCGACGGTGGCAACGGCGGGGCGGCCGGACTCATCGGCAACGGCGGCGCCGGCGGAACCGGCTACAGCCCGACCACCGGTTCCGGCGCGGTTGGAGGCGATGGCGGGGCCGGCGGAACCGGAGGCTGGCTATACGGCTCCGGCGGAATCGGCGGCGTCGGTGGCAGCGGCACCATCGGCGCTCCCAGCGGTCACGGGGGTAGCTGTGGTCTCGGCGGTGGCACTGGGCTATTAGGCCAAGGCGGCGCCGGCGGCAACGGCGGGCAGGGCGGAGGGGAAAACTTCGCCTCGACCGCTGGGGCAGGAGGGCCCGCCGGCACCGGCGGGCACGGCGGCTGGCTCTACGGCAACGGTGGAGCCGGCGGTATCGGCGGGGCCGGCGGGGTCGTTGGTAGCTCCGAGGGCGGCGTGGACGGCGGAGTCGGCGGCAGCGGCGGCAGCGGCGGCAGCGGCGGCGCTACCGGGCTGCTCGGCAACGGCGGGGCGGGCGGCGACGGCGGCGACGGCGGTGACGGCGGCGCAGCAAGCGGATTTGCCGGTGACGGCGGACAAGGCGGCCAAGGCGCCGTTGGCGGGGCCAGCGGGTGGCTGTTGGGCAATGGCGGCGCAGGCGGCGACGGCGGCGCAGGCGGTGAAGGTGGCGACAGCTCCGGCGGGGCCGCCAGCGCTGGCGGCGACGGCGGGGCAGGCGGGGCCGGCGGCGCCGGCGCGAACGGCGGCCTGCTGATCGGCCACGGCGGCGCTGGCGGCGGCGGCGGGACCGGCGGGAATGGTCACGGTCGCCCCATAGGCAGCGGTGGGGCCGGCGGCGATGGCGGCGGCGGGACCGGCGGGTGGCTATACGGCAACGGCGGGCACGGCGGCACCGCTGCCACCGGTGGCAGCGGCAGGCACTCCGGCGCCAGCGGCGATGGCGGCGACGGCGGTGACGCCCAGGCGATTGGCGACGGCGGGGCCGGCGGGTCCGGTGGCGCCGGCGGGGCCGGCGGCTCCGGCGGGCTGCTGTTCGGTGCGCCCGGCGCGCACGGGTAGCGCTCGGTAACCAATCGCGTGCGGGTTCGCCCGCCCGGATCAGAGCAGCTGCTCGACCCTGATTGGCAAGTCGGTGACCCGTTTTCCGGTGGCATTGAATACCGCGTTGGCGATCGCCGCGGGCACCGCAATGATCACCAACTCGCCGAGTCTCTTCACACCGATCGGGTCGGCGATGGTGTCCTGTGCGGGCAGAAAACTTGCGTCCAGCGCGGGAACGTCGGCGTTGATCGGGACCAGGTAATCCGAGATGTTCGCGTTGACGACGCGACCGTCTCGGTAATCCAACTCGGTCCCTTCCAACAGAGCCATCCCTATTCCGCCGATCATGCCTCCGATTGCCTGGCTGTGCGCGAGTTTGGGATTGATCACCCGGCCCGCGTCGTAGCAGGCATAGATGCGGCGGATCCGCACCGTGGGCAGCAATGCGTCGATGGCGACTTCGGCGAATACGGCTCCGTAGGCGTAGGTGGAGTACCGCTTGCCGGCATCATCGGGTGTCCAGGTGTGTTCGGATTCCAGGGCTCGCCAGCCACGCCTGCGCAGCAGATCCTGATACGACTCGCCCCGCGCCGGCCCGTCCGTGGCGACCGTGGAAAACATGTGGCCGTTGGTTACCATCACGTCTTCCGGGCGCAGGCCCGCCAGCGGCGATTGCGGGTCAGTCACCGCCGCACGAATGAACTTGTCGCGCAGCATATTTGCGACAGTGAACACAGCCGAGCCCACGCTTGCCGTAGTCCGCGAGGCCGAGTGCGCCGGCGCCGGCGGGAAGCGGCTGTCGCCCAGTGAGAATCGCACCCGCTGCAACGGCAGGCCGAGCGCATCCGCGGCAATCTGGGTCATCGAGGTGTAGGTCCCCGGTCCCATGTCGCTGGCGGCGCTGCACACCTCGGCAGTGCCGTCCGCGGAGATCCTTGCGATGGCCGCGCACTTACTGCGATAGGTGAAGTACGCCGCGGTCGCCATCCCGATACCGACAAAGGAATCGCCGTCGCAGTTGGCTCCGGGGATGCTGTTTCGGCGGTGCCATCCGAAGTCGGTGGAGCCCTGCTTGATGCAATCGACCAGCCGCCTGGTGGAAAAGGGCAAGCCGTTGATCTGGTCGATTCGAGGTTCGTTGCGCAAGCACAACTCGATGGGGTCGATGCCCAGGCGGTGCACGAGATCGTCCATGGTGGACTCGAGCGCAAACGTTCCGGTGACCGCACCGGGTCCCCGCATGAACCACGGCAGGTTGATATCGAGTGGCACCACGCGGTATGTCGAACTCATGTTGGGGACCTGGTACATCAGCTGCGGGCTGCGCACGATGCCGTCTTCATAGATGCCGTACTGCGCGGTTTCCGTGCGCCCTTCGTGGATCATCGCGATCAGGCGCCCGGAGGGGTCTGCGCCAATCGCCATGCGTTGGCGGCTGGTCGGCCGGAAACCGACCGAGCTGTACATCTGTTTTCGCGTCAGCACCAGCTTGACCGGCAGCTGCATTCGGCGCGCGGCGAACACGGTCAGCAGTTGATGCGGCCACATGCGGCCGGCGCTACCGAACGCGCCACCAACAAATGGCGAGATCAGCCGCACCCGCTCTTCGGACATCCCGAATGCCCGGGCATAGGACCGCCGCGCTCCGTTGATGTGTTGGACCTTGTCCCAGAGTGTGAGCCGGTCGCCATCCCATTTGGCGATGGTGGCGGGCAATTCCACCGCGTTGTGGTTGTTGCGGGCGATGCTGAAATTGAGCTCCCTGATCCCCGCAGCGCGGATCATCACCTGATCGGGGGTGCCGCGAACGTAGTCGGCGATGAGTCGGCCGGGATAGCCGACTACCTGCGGCGCATCGATATCGGTTAGCTGCGGCCACGTTGAGTAGCTGACGTCGACCAGCGATACCGCGTGCGCCGCAGCCTCATGCGTGGTGGCGACCACCACGGCGATCGGCTGTCCAAAGAAGAAGACCTGGCCGGTGCCGAAGGGCAGACGCACCCCGGTGAAATCGGTGAGCACCGCAAGCACGCCAGGCTGGCGCATGGCGGCTCCGGTGGCGATGTGGTCGACGGCACCGCGCGCCACCGTGCTGCAGACCAACGCCGCATACACCAACCCGGGAATCGGGTGGTCGGCCGCGTAGCGGGCTTTTCCCGTCACCTTCAGCGGGCCGTCCACCCGGTTGATCGGCTGGCCACTGATGCCTCCGGCGGCGGAGAAGGCGTGGGTCATGGCATTGCCGCCACGACCGTCAGCTGCTTTTCGACGACGCGCTTGAGCAGCTCTACCTTGAAGCGGTTCTCGCTCAAGGGTTTTGCCCCAATGGCCGAGAGCGTGGCGGCGCGGCGGAACAGATCCGCATCCGGTGGGCGGCCCCGAAGCGCGGCTTCGACCGCCGGCAGGCGCCACGGCACGGTGCCCACCCCGCCGGCGGCCACCCGCGCGGTGCGTATGGTGCCGGCGGCGATGTCGAGTGCCACGGCTGCGGACACCAGCGCGAACTGGTACGACTCACGGTCGCGCACCTTGAGATATCCGGACCGGTGCAGCTGGGGCCCGACCGGAATCTCGATGGCAACCAGCAGCTCACCCGGGTGCAGGTTGTGTTCCCAGTGCGGAGAGTCACCCGGATGGCGATATAACTCCGCGAGCCCAAACCTCCGATGTCCAGCGATCTGGCGAGTCAGCACAACGGCGTCTAGTGCCACCAATGCCACCGCAAGGTCGGAGGGATGGGTTGCGCAACAGTGTTGGCTGGCGCCGAAGATTGCGTGCGTTCGGTTGCGGCCCTCGATTGCCGCACAGCCGGCATCGGGACCACGTCGGTTACATGCGGCCGAGACGTCGCGGAAATACAGACACCTCGGGCGCTGCAACAGATTGCCGTCGATCGATGCCATATTGCGCAACTGCGCCGAAGCGCTGAGCTCCAAGGCTTGGCTAACCATCGGAACTTGTTGCCGGACAACGGGATGAGCCGCCAGATCCGACATTCGCACCAGGGATCCAACACGGATCACTCCGGGCTGCACGTCGATCGACTGGTAGGGCAGCGCATTGATATCCACCAACGAATCGGGACGTTCGACCGTCTCACGCATCAGGTCGACCAGAGTGGTACCGCCGGCTATGTAGCGGCCACCGGCCGCGGCTGCCCGCAACGCGGACTGCTCGTCGGAGGCCTTGCTGTAGCGAAACGGAAACACGGATTAGTCGTCTCGAGCCACCGATGCGACAGCTTTGACGATGTTCGGGTAGGCACCGCAACGACAGAGATTGCCACTCATCCACTCGCGTATTTCCGCGGGTGAACCCGCGTGACCTTCGGCGATACACGCGACGCCGGACATGATCTGACCTGGGGTGCAGTACCCGCACTGCAACGCGTCCTCATCGATGAAGGCCTGCTGCAGCGGATGCAGCCGGCCGTCCGGGCCGGCCGAACCTGTTAGCCCCTCGATCGTGGTGATCTGTGCGCCGTCGTGCATGACCGCCAGAGCCAGGCAGGAGTTGATGCGGCGACCGTCAACCAGCACCGTGCACGACCCGCACGCGCCCTGATCGCAGCCCTTCTTCGTTCCCGGCAGCCCCGCTCGCTCCCGCAGCATGTCCAGCAAGCTGGTGCGGTTATCGACGGCGATCTCCCGATGCTCACCATTGATCTGAAGGCGCACCACAACGGTGTGGCCATCGCCCTGGTGGACGCGTTCGGATCCGGGGATGGCAGTGACAGCCGCGACGGCGCCCCCACCGCAACGGAGGTACCCACGAACGTCCGGCGGTTGACTCGTAACCCGAGTCCGTCATCCACGGATTTACTCTAGAACGGGTAGATCGGTGCGCATCGCCAGATCGAAATCTCGGCCATCCGCCGCACTGTTTACCGGGCAGCGTTAGCTGTCCCCCAGGTAGCTCGGACGGTTGCCAACCGTTGCCGGATAGGGTTGAGATCGGCCGCAGCAAGTCATCGGCCGGTACCGCGATTCCGGGAGGTTTCTGATGGCTTCCTCTGACCTGGGCAGCTCGAGCGGCGGCGGTCATTTTGACCTGGAGTCGCTGGCCGAGAATGCCAGCGCCACCCGAGCGCTAGCGGATATGACGGTCCCCACAGAAGGCTCGGCCGCTGACCCGCAGCCACCGATCGATCTGACCGCCGCCGCATTCTTCGACGTGGACAACACCCTGGTGCAAGGCTCGTCCGCGGTGCACTTCGGCCGGGGCCTGGCCGCCCGCCACTACTTCACCTACCGCGACGTGCTGGGCTTCGTCTATGCCCAGGCCAAGTTCCAGCTGCTCGGCACCGAAAACAGCGAAGACGTCGCCGCCGGCCGCCGCAAAGCACTCGCCTTCATAGAAGGCCGCTCGGTCGACGAACTGCTGAACCTCGGCGAGGAGATCTATGACGAGATCATCGCGGACAAGATCTGGCCTGGCACCCGCGAGCTCGCGGAGATGCATCTTGATGCCGGCCAGCAGGTGTGGCTGATCACGGCCACGCCCTACGAGCTCGCCGCGACCATCGCCCGCCGGCTGGAGCTGACCGGTGCCCTGGGCACCGTTGCGGAGTCCGTCGACGGGGTGTTCACCGGACGGCTGGTCGGTGAGATCCTGCACGGCACCGGCAAGGCTCATGCGGTGCGCTCGCTGGCGATCCGGGAGGGTCTGAACCTCAAACGCTGCACCGCATATTCGGATAGCTACAACGACGTGCCAATGCTGTCGCTGGTGGGCACCGCAGTCGCCATCAACCCCGACGCCCGGTTACGTAGCCTGGCCCGCGAACGAGGATGGGAAATCCGGGACTTCCGCACCGCTCGTAAAGCCGCCCGGATCGGGGTGCCCTCGGCCCTTGCTCTGGGCGCGGCGGGCGGCGCGTTGGCAGCACTGGCGTCTCGACGGCAATCACGCTGATAAACTGCGCCGCTGAGCATATATTCGAGCAGAGAGCAAAGGGCATGACAGTCCCCCCAGAAGCCGCAGGACTCATCGGCAAGCACTACCAGGCACCGGACTACTTCGTGGTCGGCCGCGAGAAAATCCGGGAATTCGCAACCGCGATCCAAGACGAGCACCCATCGCACTCCGATGAGGCCGCCGCAACCGAGTTGGGTTACCCCGAGCTGGTCGCCCCGTTGACCTTCCTGGCAATTGCAGGGCGTCGGGTGCAGCTGGAGATCTTCAATAAATTCAATATTCCGATCAACATCGCCCGGGTCTTCCATCGGGACCAGAAGTTCCGCTTCTACCGGCCCATCGTGACCGGCGACAAGCTGTACTTCCACACCTATCTCGACTCTGTCCTGGAGTCTCACGGGACGGTGATAGCCGAAATCCGCAGCGAGGTCACCGACGACGAGGGCAAGCCGGTGGTGACGAGTGTGGTCACGATGTTGGGCGAGGCGGCCCATCACGAGGCCGAAGCGGATGCCGCTGTGGCGGCGATTGCATCCATCTAGGAGGGCCAGTAGGGTCCGGTTGATGGGGAAAAGGGGCGACCAACCTTCTCTTCCGGACCAGCTCTCGCCACCTGTCGAGGCGGTCCAATCGCACTACGACCGCTCAAACGATTTCTTCAAGCTTTTCCTCGATCCATCGATGACCTACAGCTGTGCCTACTTCGAGCGTCCCGACATGACGCTGGAACAGGCTCAGTACGCCAAGCGCAAAGTTTCACTGGACAAGCTCAACCTCGAGCCCGGCATGACGCTGCTCGACATCGGCTGTGGCTGGGGCTCGACCAGGCGCCACGCGATCGAGGAGTACGACTCAACGTCATCGGCTTGACGCTCAGTGAGAATCAACTTGTCCACGACGAGCGCAAGTTCGCTGACATGGACAGCCCTCGGCACAAAGAGGTGCGGCTGCAGAGCTGGGAACAATTCGAAGAACCGGTCGACCGCATCGTGTCGCTGGGCGCCTTCGAACACTTTGCCGACGGCGCCGGTGACGCTAGCTGGGAGCGGTATGACCGCTTCTTTAAGATGTGCTACAACGTGCTGCCCGATGACGGCAGGATGCTGCTGCACACGATCATCGTGCCCGACGCCAAGGAAGCCAAGGAACTTGGTTTGACGGCGCCGATGAGCCTGATGCGCTTCATCAAGTTCATCCTGACCGAGATCTTCCCCGGCGGGCGGCTACCCCTGATTCCGCAGATCGATGAGTATTCGTCGAGGGCGGGTTTCAAGGTTGAGCGGTATCACCGGATTGGGTCGAATTACGTTCCGACACTGAACTCTTGGGCTCAGGCGCTGCAGGCCAACCAGGAAAAGGCCATTGAACTGCAGGGCCAAGAGGTCTACGACATCTATATGCACTACCTGACGGGTTGCTCGGACCTGTTCCGCGACCACTACACCGACGTTTGCCAGTTCACGATGGTCAAGTAGCTGGACCGCCCACCAAGGTAGCGGTGCAGCATCGGTGACGTGGCCGCGCGAGGTCAGCCGAAGAAGACGTTGCGCCGCCCGGCCAGCAACCGGTACAACGTTTGCTGGATCGTCTCACGGACCTGGTCGCTCAACTCGAAGGTGACCATCGGATCCTCGGCGTCACCGGACCCGTAGTCGGCGGTGTAGATCGGTTCGCCGAATGCGATGCGCCACTTCGACGGCAGCGGCACCAGCCCGGCCGGACCCGCCAACGGGAACAACGGGGTGACCGGGAAGTACGGCAAGCCGAACAGCCGCGCCAGCAACTTGACGTCGGTGAGCATCGGGTAGATCTCTTCGGAGCCGATGATCGAACACGGAACAATCGGCGCCTTGGTTCGCAACGCTGCCGATACGAAGCCGCCGCGGCCGAACCTCTGCAACCGGTAGCGATCAGAGAAATGCTTGCCCAGTCCCTTGTAACCCTCGGGAAAAACGGCAGTCAGTTCGCCGGAGGCCAGCAGGCGGTGCGCGTCGGTCGTGCAGGCCATCGTGTGCCCCGCTTTACGGGCGGCTTCGCCGACCACCGGCAGATCGAACACCATGTCGGCGGCCAGCAACCGCAGATCCCGCTGCGCCGGATGCTCATCGTGCACCGCCACCGACAGCATCAACCCGTCGAACGGCAGCACCCCTGCGTGGTTGGCCACCAACAGTGCGGCGCCTTCGCTGGGGATGTTCTCCACGCCGCTGACTTCAACCCGGAACCAAGACTTGAAAAAGAACCTCAGCAAAGGCCGAACGATCGCATCGTTGAAGTGCGGATCGAACCCGAACTCATCAACACTGTAGTCACCGATCAGTCGCTGACGGAGAAAACCCGCGACCGCGGCAACGCGCTGCGCAAGCTCGTTCAGCGGCGGTTCGGCAGTTGAACTCCCACCCGCGACACGCCGGTGTTCATCGATTTCGCGGACGACAGCGGCGATCTGCTCGGCCGATGCGCGGCCGAGCAGATCGGACAGCAATGAGGGATGTTGACGAAACGCGTCTGCCCGTTGATCGGCGCGACGACGCGCCGCCACACGACCCCGATTGGCGTGCAGGGGAATGACATTCGCTCTGGTATTACCCGCCACGATATCTACCTGACCCCACCCCATGGAATTGGATTTCGGCTACCCCAGCGCTGCGCTACCGCTATGGCGCGACCCTCCCAGGAGCGTACCCGATGCGGGTCGATTATGGGAGTCAAGCCGCGGCCGCGAACGTAGTCGTCAAAGGCCTCCGCCGTCGACCACTTGGGCTGGTAGCCGAGTTCGGAACGCATCCTGGTGGTGTCCATCACGCGGCCATAACTCAAGTACGCGAACTGCTCGCGGTTGATCTCGGTATAACGATTAGCTCGTCTCAGCGAATCGAGAGCCCACACCCCAAAGCCCGGAACCGGCAGCGGAATTCGGCCGGCCCGACGGATAGCCTGGGACAGCATGATGATGCCGTCGGCACCGATGTTGTAGGTGCCGCCCTTGCCCGAAAGAGCCGCGCGTTCCAACGCACCCAGGGCATCCTGCTCGTGCAGCAGCTGCAACCTCGCGTCGCGGCCAAACATGGTGGGCACCCCTGGCCCGGCCAGATACCGCGACAGGGTGGTGTCCATCGCCGGGCCGATCATGTTGGCCAACCGCAGGATCGTCACTGCGATATCGGGGCGACGCCGGCCCAGGCCGCGCGCATAACCCTCGATGTCGAGGCTGTCCTTGGCAAAGCCCTCGCGAAATGGACGACGGCTGCTGCTGTCCTCGGTGAATACCACCGGATCGTGCGGGCTGGACCCGTACACCTCGGAAGTCGACTTGAGCACAACCCGACGCACCGACGGCGCCTTCTGGCACGCCGCGAACAGCTGCATGGCGCCCATCACGTTGAGTTCCTTCAGCGCGGCGCTACCACCGGAGCGCGGAGCGTAGGACGCCGCCGCGGCGTGCACCACCGTGTCGACATCGCCGTTGCGAATCACCTTCGCGATGAAGGGATTACGGATGTCGGCGCGCACGAACTCGGCTCGGCCCATGCGCCGCAGCATGTCCTTGCTCGGCGCGATCGCATCCACCGCGATGACCGAACTGATCAACGGGTTTTGTGCGAGTCGCGCGGTCAAGTAGCCGCCGAGAAATCGGCAGGCGCCGGTAACCAGCACCACCTTGGGATGGTGGACGCTGTCACCGCCGCCACCGATTCCTCCGGCGCCGCCCCCTTGACCGTTCGACGAATTCACCCCGACAGCCTAGCTGCGGCTAGAGGCATAGGCGTTACAGCCTGGTGACGGCAGCCGCCAACCCGAGCCAGTCGAGGCCTACTTGCCAAGTTTTCTGCGCTGCACCCGGGTGCGGCGCAGCAGCTTGCGGTGCTTCTTCTTGGACATGCGCTTGCGCCGCTTCTTGATTACTGAACCCATGAACTCCGCTATCTGACCTGTGACCGGCTTGCTTCAACAAATGACCCGGACACCTTACCCAGCCCGCCGTACCCAACACCAAACCGGCGCCACCTAACCAACCGAAGCCAAGCCTGGCGGCGTGCGGCCGGTATTCGGCTAACCGGCGAAATACGAGGTCTGCAGCATGTCGTGGACTGCCTTGGCGTGCACCCGAAATGACCGCCCGACCCGAACCGCTGGCAACTCTCCGTTGTGCACAAGCCGGTAGACGGTCATTTTGGACACCCGCATGAGCGAAGCCACCTCGGCCACCGTGAGGAACTGGCTGCCGGCCTGCTGGCCTTCGCCTGAACCGCTATCACGTACCGACTTACCA
This sequence comes from Mycobacterium ulcerans subsp. shinshuense, assembly GCF_002355775.1. NCBI lineage: Bacteria > Bacillati > Actinomycetota > Actinomycetes > Mycobacteriales > Mycobacteriaceae > Mycobacterium > Mycobacterium ulcerans. The sequence continues at coordinate 4,915,937 of NZ_AP017624.1, forward strand.
GCAGAATCGCGCGCCGATGGCCCGTTCGTAGACGTCATCGCTAACCCAATCGTGTCAGGCACACGCAATCCCAGCGGCTTCCCCTCCGCTGGCACCCACGCGTGCATACAAAGAGGAGAATAGCGGGACTAGTGGGGTTACTGGTACTGGTGGGGGACAATCAGTTCAAATTTTTTGAATTATTCCGATGTAATTCTTAGCTGCTCAGAGCGGCTTTTGGCGGCCTGCACGGCGGCATCGACCGCCCCCCGGAACCCTTCGCGCTCGAGTTCGCGCAGCGCAGCGGCGGTGGTCCCGCCGGGTGAGGTGACCGACGCCCGCAGCTGCGCCGGCGAGGTGTCCACCCGCAAACCCAACGGCTCGGCAGCGCCGCGTCGGTCTTGATCCATCCGCTCCAGCAGCATCGCCGCCGAACCGGCCATCGTCTGGGCCGTCAGGTCGGTTGCCACCTGACGACTCAAGCCCGCCGCCACACCCGCGTCCACCAATGCCTCGACCATCAGCAGGAAATACGCCGGCCCGGACCCCGACAACGCGGTCACAGCGTCGAGTTGCTGCTCGGGAACGGTGAGCACGACGCCGACCGAATCGAACAGGGCTGAGACTTCCTCGAGCTGTTCGGGCGTGACGAAGCGGCCCTTGGCCAGCGCGGTAACCCCCGCACTCACCAGTGCGGCCGCGTTGGGCATCGCTCGAACCACCGGGGTGCCCGCGGGCAACTTGGATTCGAAATATGAGGTGGTGACCCCTGCCGCGACGGTGACGAACACCTGCTCGCCGCTGTAGCGTTCGGCCGCGGCAACCACCGCGCTCAGGTCGCCCATCACCGAGTCGACGTCGCCGGGCTTGACCGCGACGACAACCAGCGAGGCGCTCTCCGCCGCATCCTTGGCCGACGTCACCAATACCGAATAGGTACTGGCCAGGTATTTGGCGCGCTCCGGTACCCGCTCAGCCACCACCAGATCTTTGACTTGCCGCCCGGCCCGCAACAGTCCGGACAACAATGCTTCACCGATGCTGCCGCCGCCGATGATCGCGATTCTTGGCATGCCCGACAGCATCGCAGACGGTCCGCAGTGGCGCCGCTACCGGGCGGGCACCATCGCCAGCTGGCGCGTCTGCACCACGATGCGGCCCGCCTGATCGACGACGATGTGGTCCTCGTCGAACCAGCCCTGCCCGATCTCAACGCAGGTGGCGACGATCCGTAGCCACCCATCGGTGGGCAGGGCGCGCAGGATGGCGGTCAGCTGGACGGTGGGCGCCCAACCGGTGCGTCCGACGGCAAAGGTGACCGGGACCGACAGATCGCCGCACATGAGGGCGAACAGCGCGTCCGGGGCGACGCCACGCGGCCGGGCCCACATCTGAAAGGTCGGCGCCCGTCCGCCCCACCCGCTCGCCGGGGTCTGCAGCGTCGACGCCAGGGTCCGCACATCGCAGCCCGCACCCAGGTGGGCCAGACCGGCCAGCGCATGACCGGGGCCGATCGGTGTGACATCGTCGGGCGGTTCGGGGGCCATCATTTCCAGCACCGGGTTGGCCGATAGCAGCGGTGCCGCCGGGCCGGACTCGTAATGCTCGGGTTCACCCAGCGTGACGACGGCGTGCACCGCGGTGCGCTCGCCCTGCATGAGCTCCACGTCGACCACGCTGATCCGGCGGCCACGCTTGCGGATCGATGTCACCAGTCGCATCGGCCCCGGATCGGGGGCCCACAGGAAGTTGGTCGACACCGCGACCGGTTGCAGTGCGTCACCGCCATGGTCGGCGCGCGCCGCCTTGGCGCACAGGGCCAGCATCACGCCGCCATGCACCTTGGGACCGATGGTCCAGTTCTCGTCGAGCTCACCGTCGAATATCCGGCATTGCCCGCCCGCGGGTGCTTCGACCTCGCGCAACGCCATCGCCGTCGTGAATAACGCGTTCATATCACCGCATCAGGTGGGTACGGGCAAACTGCAAGGACTCCGACAGCATCGCTTCGCGCTCCGCCGCCGAACGGGCTGAGGAGGTGGATACCTCCAAGACCACCTGCCCGGCGAAGCCCCTACCGGCCAGCATCTGGCATACCTCGGCGGTGGGCTCCGTTCCGCGGCCGGGAACCAGGTGTTCGTCGGCGGGCAGCCCGCTGCCGTCGCACAGGTGCAGATGCATCAGACCCGTGCCCATCCGCCGGGCCATGCTCAGCGCGTCGGTTCCGGCTGTCGAGGTGTGCGAAAGGTCCAGTGTGTAATGCGCGTGATCGCCGTCCAGCGGGTCATAGGACGGCGCGAAAGCCGAAATCGCCGCACCTGGGCCACCACCGCGCTTGCGCATGCGTTCTCGTGACTGGCCGGCCCCGAAGAACCGGTCCGCCCGGAACGGAAACATGTTCTCGACGGCCACCACCACGTCGCTGGACGCTTCCAGGGCCGCAACCTGGTCGCTGAATCCCTCGGCGTAGCGCCGTTGCCAGCGGAAGGGCGGATGCACAACGACGGTCTGCGCGCCCAGCTCTTCGGCAGCCCGAACGCTGCGGTCCAGCTTCAAGATCGGGTTGGCCCCCCACACCCGCTGCGAAATCAGCAGACACGGGGCGTGCACGGACAGCACCGGCACGCGGTAGCGCCGGGACAGCTTTCGGACGGCATCGATGTCCTGGCTGATCGACTCGCTCCAGACCATCAGCTCCACGCCGTCGTAGCCGAGCCTGGCGGCATACTCGAACGCGGCCTCGGCCCGCAAGGGGTACACCGAGGCCGTCGACAGACCGACTTTGATTGCTGGGCGCACTGTGAGTGGGGGCCGCCTAGCCCGATTGCAGCAAGGCCAACGGCCCCAGGGTGATCAACGCACCCACGGCAACCGCTATCAATGTGCTTCCGATGTCCTCCGTCTTGCGAACCACCCGAACCCCGACCACCAGACCGAGGATAACCAGCACCGAGAGCACCAGAGCGACGATGCTGTTCCATCGCCACAGCTGGTCAAACGCGATGAACAGACCCGCACCGAAGACCACGGCCAAGATCGACTGCAGCACCACCAGCGTGCCGCGCCACAGGGCCGCGAGCTTGCCCGACAACGGGCGCGCACCCTGTTCCTCGTCGGCTTCGGCCTCTTCCTCGTCGAACGTCGACAGGGACGATTCCCCGCGCCGCCGCGCCACCTCGTCGGCCAGGGACTGCCCGCCATAGAGGGCCTGATCGGAGATCCCCTCCGACGCCTGCAGAAAAGAACGCACGTAGGCGGAATCCTCGACCTCGGATTCCGCTTCGGAGTCGGAGACATCCACCGATGTATCGCCGTAGTGGCCCACCGGGTCGGGGCTCATGTCCTCAGCCCCGGGCCCTTGCCCCGCGGCATCGCTATCCCCGGTGTGGCGCAGGGGTCTGGGGTACTCACTGCGCTCAGGACCCGCTTTGGTCCGGGTGATCGACTCCGATTTCGGCCAGCGCGGCTCGGGCTCCGACCAATACGCCGCCCTGCCGGCCTGCCCGGCCGCCGGTTCCTCGGCGGCCTGCGGGGGCTCGGCGGCTTCGGCCGGTGCCACGACCGATTCGGGCTGCACGCGCGATGCGGGTGCAGGCTCGTCGACCTCGACTCGGCCGTTGCCGGGCTTGGCTTGGCTTGTCGGCGCGACAGTCTCGGTGGTTTCGGCGGGCGCACTGGGCGCGCTTCGCTCATCGTGATGATCGTCACGGATGATCGGAATTTCACCAGTGAGCTCGGCGACCGTAATCGAGTCGGTGTCGCCGCGGCGGCGGCGGCGCCGCCGGGTCACCGCCGGGGCACCGACGTTGCCATTGCGGGCCAGTAGTTCGGCCACCGAGATCTGCTTGGTGTCCTCCGTCTCGGAGTGTGGTCCAGTCATGGTTTGTTGCCTCTCGATCGGCCTGCAGCGTTCCGATCTACTGCCTGACCTCTAGCATCGCGCACCGAAGTCAACACCGGCGAAGTTTCCATGAAGGCGGTCCCGTCGCCCTCACTGTCGAGTCGGCGCAAAATAACACCTTCTCGGAGCGCCCACGGGCAGATATCCAACGCTTCTATCGAGAGCGCACGCATGCTTGCCTCCGCCACCAGAGCCCCCGCCACGATTTGCGGCGCCCGCTCGGCGCTGACTCCTTCCAGTTCTGCACGGTCAGCGGTCGTCATCCTAGAGATGAAAGATATGAGTTGTCTGAGGCCATTGGCCGTCAGGGTCCTCTTCACCCGTGGTCCGGCGGCCGACGGCGCCGCGCCGGTGAGTCGGGCCAGCGAGCGAAATGTCTTGGACGTAGCCACCGCGAGGTCCGGGATGCCCGCGTCCAACATCGTCACGCTGGCATCGGGTAACTCAGCATCCAGCCAATCCCGAAGCATCGCCACCCGGCGCCGGCCGGGCGGATCGTCGGGCAGCCATTCCCGCGTCAACCGTCCCGCGCCTAGCGGGAGCGACAGCGCCACCTCGGGCTCTTCGTCCACGCCGCTGGACAACTCCAGAGAGCCGCCGCCGATGTCGAGGTTGATAATGCGCCCCGCGCTCCAGCCGAACCAGCGGCGCACCGCCAGGAAGGTCAGTCGCGACTCGTCGACACCGCTGAGAACCTGCAATTCGACAGCGGTTTCGTTGCGCACCCGCGACAACACGTCATCGGAGTTCTCCGCCTCTCGGACCGCCGATGTCGCGAAGGCCATCAGCTCCGCGCAGCCCGAGCTGGCGGCGATCTTGGCGAACTCGTCGATCGTGGACACCAGCTTGTCGGCGCCACGCTTGGTGATGTTGCCCGAGCTATCGGTGGCCTCGGCCAGCCGCAAAGTCGCCTTCGTCGAACTCATCGGGGTCGGATGGCCACCACGGTGAGCATCAACCACCAGTAGGTGGACCGTGTTGCTGCCCACGTCGAGCACGCCCAATCGCACGAAATCAACCTAGTCGTGCGGCAATGCGGCCCGCCGTGCGACCCGCTGAGTTGCCCGGCAATACCGGCCGGCAAGCTCGCCGACGCGCGCGCAACCGCAGCAGCGCCGCGAAGCATGACTGTGGACTAACGTTGTAACCGTGGCAAACTCGTGCCTGAAGACGGTGCAGCCGGGACAAGAGGTCGAACTGGATTTCCCCCGCGAGTGGGTGGAATTCTACGATCCCGACAATCCCGAGCATCTGATCGCGGCCGACCTGACCTGGTTGCTGTCGCACTGGAGCTGTGTCTTCGGCACCCCGGCCTGCCAGGGCACCGTGGCCGGCCGGCCGAACGACGGATGTTGTTCACACGGCGCATTCCTGTCCGACGATGACGACCGCGCCCGGTTGGATGACGCGGTCAACAAGCTGACCGACGACGATTGGCAATATCGGGACAAAGGCTTGGGCCGCAAGGGCTACCTAGAGCTCGATGAGCACGACGATCAGCCTCAGTACCGCACCCGCAAGCACAAGGACGCCTGCATCTTCTTGAACCGTCCCGGATTTGCCGGCGGCACCGGCTGTGCGCTGCACAGCAAAGCCCTCAAACTCGGTGTTGCTCCGTTGACCATGAAACCCGATGTGTGCTGGCAATTGCCGATCCGGCGCAGCCAGGAATGGGTGACCCGGCCAGACGGCTCCGAGATCCTCAAAACCACGCTCACCGAATATGACCGGCGCGGCTGGGGCTCCGGTGGCGCCGACCTGCACTGGTATTGCACCGGCGATCCGGCCGCCCATGTCGGAAGCAAGCAGGTGTGGGAGAGCCTGGCCGATGTGCTCACCGAATTGCTCGGCGCCAAGGCGTACGCCGAACTGGCCGCCGTGTGCAAACGCCGAAGCCAGCTGGGTCTGGTCGCCGTACATCCGGCGACGCGGGCGGCCGAGTAGCGGCGCGCGACGCTACCGCTCGGGATCCTCGCCGGCATAGGCGGCGCGATAGCACATGATCATGCGCAATGCGCTCGCGTTCAGGTATCCCTCAACCGCCGCGGCGGCCGTCTCGGGGTCACCCGCCAGCACAGCGTCGTTGATGGCCGTCAGATCGGCGATCACCGGGTCCGCGTCCTCATAGGCGCCGGTCAGCTCGTGCTCGCGGCCCCCGAAGGCCTGCTCGACCCAGCGGTACAGCAAACCCAAAGCGCGGTTGCGGGTGCCGTGGATGAGTACCCGAAAATAGGCGAGATCGGCGGCCTGGCGCGCCGGCGCAGTGTCGGCGTCGGCCACCTCCGCCAGCGCAGCGCGTAGCGCCTCAGCGTCCTCGGAGCTGTTCCGTTCGGCGGCCAGACGGCCGATCAGCGGCCCCAGGGCGGCCCGAATTTCAAGCACTTCGACCAGGAAGTCGGGACCGAGCTTGCGCACCAGCGCCTCGACCACCGCGGGATGGGTAAGGCTCTGCGGGTCACGCACGACGTTGCCGCTCCCCTGCCGGGTCTCGATCAGCCCCATCTGCTGCAACCTGGCCAAACCCTGGCGCAGCGACGTCCGGTTGACACCGAGCTGCTCGGCCAGCTCCCGCTCGGGCGGCAGCGCGGAGCCAGGTGGAAAAACGCCATCGAGGATCGCGTCGGCGATCGATGTGGCGATCTGCTCGTCGACCCGTTGACGATCCGGCGGCTGCAAAATACTTGACTGGTTCATTGACTCAACCAATATAGTGGATGGACCGACGGCACAACCACAACCAAGAGCGTGTCGCGCCGCATGGCAACACCGGAGGTGAAGCGGGTGGACGAGGAAATGCGATCGGCGGTAGCCCCACGCTGGCAGGGCAAACCCGGACGCCTGGAAGTCTGGTATGCGACCCTGTCGGATCCCTCAACCCAGGCCGGACTATGGGTCCACTACGAAACCGTGGCACCCACCAGCGGTGACGCGCCCTACGCGCACGGATGGGCAACGTGGTTCCCGCCGGACGGCCCGCCCCGCACCGGACGTTTCGGCCCCGCGCCGGTCGGGCCGGCGACGGGAGCCGCCTGGTTCGAGGCGGCAGGCGCGCGGGCGGCTCACGAATCGCTCACCGGCCGAGCGGGTTCACTGAGTTGGGACTTGTCGTGGAAGGACGCCGCCGCGCCGCTGTGGACGTTCCCGCGGGTCGCATGGGAGCGCGAGTTGTTGCCGGGCGCCCAGGTGGTGCTCGCCCCCACCGCTGAATTCAGCGGTTCGCTGACGGTGGGCGATACCAGCCACCCGATCGGCGGCTGGCGCGGCGGGGTCCCCCACATCTACGGGCACGGCAACGCCAAACGCTGGGGGTGGATCCACGCCGACCTCGGTCACGGTGACGTGCTGGAGGTCGTCACCGCGGTGTCGCACAAGCCGGGACTGCGCCGGCTCGCACCGATGGCGTTCGTCCGCTTCCGCATCGATGGAAAAGACTGGCCCGCAAGCCCGTTGCCGTCCCTGCGGATGCGCACCACCCTCGGCATTGCACATTGGCAGCTGGAGGGCCGCATCGATGGCCGTGACGTGCTGATCCGGGTCGACCAACCGGCCGAGAGGTGCGTGAGCCTGCAATACACCGATCCCGATGGGGGGAAAGCGGTGTGCACCAACACCGAACGGGCCGACGTCCACGTCGAAATCAGCCGCAACCGGGTCATCGAGCGCAGCTGGTCGGTGTTGGGAACCGGGCACGCCGAAGTCGGCCTGCGCGATACCCGCGATGCCAAGGCGCCGGCCGTCAATGAACGTCGATGAACGTCGATGAACATGAATGAAAGGACGTACCGATGGGTTTTCTGCTGGACCCACCGCTGTTGTTCGCCTGCGGAGTGCTCATCGAGCGCCACCTCGACGAAGACCGCCGCGACCTCGCCGAAGCCGCCGCCCTCGGGGTCTTCTTCGCGGGTTCGTTCGGCCTGTACAACAACGTGCCCGGGCTGGGCTTGCTGTGGCGGCCGTTCCGCGCCCGCAACGGCCGCGACTTCATGTGGAACAGCGGGGTGTTCAACGTGGATACCGACCAGGCACAGTGGCCGCTGCACGCGGCGGCCGGAGGCATCTTCGCGACGTATCCGTTCTTCATCAAGCTCGGCCGACGGCTCGGTAGCCGGCTGGCAACCCGGATATGAGCCGCACCCAGGCCGCACTGGCCTCGTTCGACGCCGCGTTGTTGCCCGAGGAACGCGGTGGCCCGACGTCGACCGAATTCGCCGAGCGCGTCGACCGGTACCTGTCGCAGCTGCCGACCACCTCACGGCTGGCCGTGCGCGCCGGGCTGGTATCGCTGGCGGCCGCGAGCTACCTGACCACCGGCCGATCCCTGGCCCGGCTTGAACCCGACCAACGCGAACAGGTGTTGCGCCGAGTCGCGGCGATCAATCCCGACACCAGCGCCGCGCTGGAAGGGCTCAAAGCGGTCGCGCTGCTGGCCAACGGTGCCGACACCTACGCACCGGACTTGCTTGCCCGCGCCCAGGCACACGACGCCGCGCGTTCCGATGCGGCGCTGGACATCACCGCTTCCCCGGATAGCCCTTCGGTGGTCACCGCCGACGTGGTGATCGTCGGGTCCGGCGCCGGTGGCGCCATGACGGCCCGCACCCTGGCCCGTGCCGGCTTGCGCACCGTCGTGCTGGAGGAGGGCCGTCGCTGGACGGTGCGGGAGTTCCGCACCACCCACCCGATAGACCGCTACGCCGGCCTGTATCGCGGCGGCGGGGCCACCATCGCGCTGGGACGTCCGGCCGTAATACTGCCGATGGGCCGAGCGGTCGGTGGCACCACCGTGGTCAACTCGGGCACCTGTTTCCGGCCGCCGTTGGCCGTGCAACAACGCTGGCGCGATGAGTTCGGGCTCGATCTGGCCGATCCGGACCGACTGGCCGGCCGCCTCGACGACGTGGAACACACCTTGCAGGTCGCACCCGCGCCGCGCGACATCATGGGCCGCAACGGAAACCTGCTACTGGATGCCGCCGCATCGCTGGGCTGGCAGGCCGCACCTATCCCCCGCAATGCTCCGGGATGCGCCGGCTGTTGCCAATGTGCGATCGGTTGCCCCAGCAACGCCAAGTTCGGCGTGCATCTCAACGCACTTCCCCAGGCCTGCGCGGCCGGCGCCCGGATCATCTCCGACGCGCGGGTACAGCGGGTGCTGCATCAGGGGGGACGGGCCCGCGGCGTGCGCGCCCGCCGCCCGGACGGCACCGCGATCGACGTGCGCGCCGACATCGTCATCATCGCCGCCGGGGCCACCGAAACACCGACGCTGTTGCGACGCAGCGGCCTTGGCAGCCACCCTCGACTCGGCCGCAACCTCGCGCTGCATCCGGCCACCATGCTGGCCGGCCGCTTCGACGACGATGTCTACGCTTGGCGCGGCGTCCTGCAGAGCGCGGCGGTTCACGAGTTCCACGAGTCAGACGGCGTCCTGATCGAAGCGACCGCCACACCACCGGGGATGGGTTCGATGGTTTTTCCCGGCTACGGCACCGAGCTGCTCGACTGGCTGGATCGGGCGCCTCAGGTCGCGACTTTCGGTGCGATGGTCGCCGATCGTGGTGCCGGTTCGGTGCGGTCGGTACGCGGCGAAACCGTTGTGCACTATCAAGTGGCCCCGGACGACATCGCCAAACTACGGGTGGCGGTACAGGCCATCGGCCGGCTGCTCTTTGCCGCGGGTGCGGTCGAGGTGCTCACCGGACTGCCCGGTGCCCCCACGGTGACATCACCGGCAGCACTGCAGGATGCGCTGCAGCGCAGCGACCCGAGAAATCTGCACCTGGCCGCCTTCCACCCGACCGGAACCGCCGCCGCCGGCGCCGACTCGCAAATCTGCCCCGTCGATGCAACCGGCCGGCTGCGCGGGGTCGACGGAGTATGGGTCGCCGACGCGTCGATCCTGCCCAGCTGCCCGGAGGTGAACCCGCAGATATCGATCATGGCGCTGGCGCTGGCGGTCGCCGACGAGGTGGTCGCCGACCGCTCGGGCTCGATCTATATCAGCCCTCCAGCTTGTAGCCCAGGCCCCGCACCGTGACCAGATGCACCGGATTGGCCGGGTCCGCTTCGATCTTGGAGCGCAAGCGCTTGACGTGGACATCGAGCGTCTTGGTGTCGCCAACGTAGTCCGCGCCCCAGACCCGGTCGATCAGCTGGCCGCGGGTCAGCACCCGCCCACTGTTGCGCATCAGGTATTCCAGGAGATCAAATTCCTTGAGCGGCAAGGTGATCGCGTCACCGTTCACCGACACCACATGGCGCTCGACGTCCATGCGCACCGGTCCGGACTCCAGCACGCCGTCGCTGACTTCGGAATCGTCGTCGCCGCCCCGGCGCAGCACCGCCCGGATTCGGGCGATCAGTTCGCGCGCCGAATACGGCTTGGTGACATAGTCGTCGGCGCCCAACTCGAGCCCAACCACCTTGTCGATCTCGCTGTCGCGGGCGGTCACCATGATGACCGGCACGCTGGAGCGGGCACGCAACTGCTTGCACACGTCGGTGCCCGACATGCCCGGCAGCATCAAGTCGAGCAGCACGATGTCAGCACCCGAGCGATCGAACTCCGCCAGCGCGGCCGGGCCATCGGTGACCACGGTGGCTTCAAAGCCCTCCTTGCGCAGCAGAAACGCAAGCGGATCGGCCAATGACTCCTCGTCCTCAACGATCAGCACGCTAGTCATCGGCGCCACTCCTCTTCATCGCTTCGCTCTGCATGGTCGTTAGCGCGGGTCATCGACTTAGCTCTTCCTCTCGTTGTGACCGATTGGGCCGCGCGTCGCGGGCCCGCGGCTGGTCAGGTTGATCGCTGTCGTCGGGCGCCGAACTGGTAGGGATGGACAGGGTGAACGTGGACCCCGTTCCCGGCTTGCTCCACACGCCGATGCTGCCGTTGTGGTTGGCGGCGACGTGCTTGACGATGGCTAGCCCCAGTCCGCTCCCACCAGTAGCCCGCGAACGAGCCTTGTCGCCCCGGAAGAACCGCTCGAAGACTCGCTCCTGGTCTTCCAGCGCGATCCCGATACCCCGGTCGGTGACGGCGATCTCGACGTTGTCGCCGCGCTTACGGCGGCTGATCGACACCGGTGAGCCCGGTGACGAGTAGGCGATTGCGTTGGAGACCAGATTGGCCAACGCGGTCACCAGCAGGGTCTGGTCCCCCAGCACATGCAGCCCGGAGGACGAATCGGTGCGCACCTCGATCTCGGCGTTGTCAGCGGCCACCTTGTGGCGAGAAATCGCCTCCGAGACAATGGTGTCGACGTCAACGTCGGTGACGTTGTGTAACCGCTCGGCCCCCTGCAGGCGCGATAGTTCGATCAATTCCGCGACCATGTCGCCCAGCCGATTGGCTTCGATCAGCACCTTCTCGGCGAACCGCCGAACCGTGTCGGAGTCATCGGCAGATGCCAGCAGGGCCTCGGCGAGCAGGGCCATCGCACCGACCGGGGTCTTGAGTTCGTGGCTGACGTTGGCCACGAAATCACGTCTGGTTGCCTCCATGCGGGCATAGTCAGACTGGTCGTAAGCGAAGACCACGGTGAAGCGCCGGTCTTCCTCGCTGAGCAACCGGGCTTGCCCGTGCACCGATAGCCCGGACCGGCCGCCCGGACGCTTTCCAGGTGACAGATCGAACTCGACGTCGCTGCCCCGCAACGCCTGCTGTGCGGCCTCCCACGCCTGGTCGTCGAGCTGCCGGTCGCGCACCAGGCCCAGCTCTTTGGCCCGGTCGTTGAGGTAGACGACGTCCCGATGGCTATCGACCACCGCGACACCCATCGGCATCAGCGCGACGATGCGTTGCAGCATCTGCGCGACGGTGATGCCAGTCCACTCGGTGGACGCTTGTTGGCGGCGCCGCACCAGCCGCTGTGACAGCCGGGCCCCGACCGCGACACCTGCGGCCAGCGCCAGCGCGGACAAGACCCCGGCCAGCAACAGTGCCGAGAACACAGTCACAAACAAAATCCTACAAATCTGGTGAACGCAGCCCTAGCGCTGCGCGGCCAAATCAGGACAAGTCACATCCTCGGCCGCATGTGTTCTGCTGCCGTTCACGCATTGTTTAGCGACTGGCCCTATCGGCGCCAGAAATCAGGCTTTTGCCGCGCCTTGACTCGCCACCGCGGCAGCCCCCGCGGCGGCCGCCTCCGGGTCCAGATAGGTACCCCCGGGCACCACCGGTTGCAGCCGTTCGTCCAGGTCGTAGCGCAGCGGAATGCCCGTCGGGATGTTGAGTCCGCCGATGTCCTCATCGGACATCTGGTCCAGATGCTTGACCAACGCGCGCAGCGAGTTGCCGTGCGCGACGATCAACACCGTCTTGCCGGCCCGCAGGTCACGGACGATGACGTCGGTGAAGTAGGGCAGAAACCGGGCCACCACGTCAGCCAGGCATTCGGTCAGCGGCCCGCCGTCAATGTTGGCGTAGCGGGGGTCAGCGTCCTGGCTGAACTCACTGCCCTTCTCGATTAGTGGCGGTGGAGTGTCATAGCTGCGCCGCCAGGCCATGAACTGCTCTTCGCCGTAGCGGGCCTTGGTCTCGGCTTTGTCCAGCCCCTGCAGCGCCCCGTAGTGACGTTCGTTGAGCCGCCAGCTGCGCCGCACCGGAATCCACAGCCGGTCGGCGCTGTCCAGCGCCAGATGCGCAGTGGTGATCGCGCGCCGCAACAGCGAGGTGTAGAGCACATCGGGCAGCAGATCCTGTTCGGCCAGCAATTCGCCGCTTCGTACCGCCTCGGCCCGGCCCTTCTCGGTCAGGCCGACGTCGACCCAGCCGGTGAACAGGTTGCGAGCGTTCCAGTCGCTCTCGCCATGGCGAAGCAGCACCAACGTCCCGGTGTCTCCCATGCCGGCAAGTCTCTCACGTCGCCGGAGCCCGGTCCTCTCGGTCATCCTCGTCGTCGATCAGATGCGCGAACGCCTCCAGGTTCTTCAACGACTCGCCCCGGGAAATCCGCCATTCCCACTCTTTTTGAATCGAAGACCGAAAACCCAACTCCAGCAACGTGTTGAAATCCGAGTCCACCGCCTCGAGCACCTGCCCGAGCACTCGGTCGATCTCGTCGGCGTCGACGGAGGCCAAGGACATGCGCCCAACCAGGTAGATATCGCCGACGTTGTCTAGCGTGTATGCCACCCCGTAAAAGCGGCGGTTGCGTTTGAGTAAGAACCGGTAGACACCTTCATGGTTTTCGTCCGGCTTTCGACAGACGAAAGCCTCCACGCGTACCGAGTGCTCACCGATGCTCAGGATGGTGTTGGTCTTGAGCTTGCGTTCCCCCGGCAGTTCGACGATCAGGGCGGCCAGCCCGCCGTGGGCGCCCTGATGCCGGGTGTAGCTCAGCTCGTTGACCTTAAGCGTGTCCTCGATCACCGCTTGCACGGACTGGCTCTGCGGCGTGGTGGGGGTCACGCGCCGACTCCGCGCCGAGCCGTCCAGCGACGCGGTTTGCGAGCCGCCACCGGGTCGCGAACCTTGCGGCGGCGCCCGGCGGTGAAGTCGCCGATCGCGCGGCGGTAACTGGCCAGCAGCGCGTCTGTGGTGTTCTCCCAAGAGAACGTGGCCGCATGCTCGGCCGCAGCCCGACTCATCAGCGCGCCCTGCGCGCCGGCATTGCTTCGCAGCAGCCCGTCGATCGCCGCCGCCCATTGGTCGACGTCATGTCCGGAGACCAGAGTCCCGCTGACCCCGTCACGTACCGCCACCGGCAACCCGCCGACCACGGCCGCCACCACCGGCGTTCCGCACGCCTGGGCCTCCACAGCGACCAGGCCAAACGACTCGGAATAACTCGGTATCGCGACCAGATCAACCGCGTGGAACACGCGAGCCAAATCCGTGCGGGACTGCGGCGGCAGGAATGTCACCCGCTCGGCGATGCCGAGTTCGTCGGCGAGTTGAGCCAAACCGTCCGGGGATGCCAGTCCACTGCCCGAGGGGCCCCCGGCAACGATGATCCGCACCCCGGGCAGTTTGGCCACAGCACGCAGCACAATGTCGGGCGCCTTCAGCGGCTGGATCCGCCCGACGAAGGCCACCACCTTCTCCTCGGGCCGTAGCCCCAGCGCGGTTCGCGCCTGCTGACGGTCGCCGGGGCGGAACACCTCCAGGTCGACACCGGGATGCACGACGTCGATCCGGGCCGGATCCGCATGGTGAATCGAGATCAATTGCTTGGCCTCATCGTCGGTGTTGACGATGAGCCGATCAGCTTCGTCGACCACCTGCTGCTCGCCAACGGTGCGCAGCGGCGGCTCCGGTGCATCACCGTTGGCCAGCGCCGCGTTCTTCACCGCCGCCAGCGTATGGGCGGTATGCACCAAAGGGACCGCCCAGCGGTCACGGGCCAGCCAGCCGACCTGGCCGGACAGCCAATAGTGCGAGTGCACGATGTCGTAGTGCCCGGGTTCGTGGGCGGCTTCCGCGCGCAGCACCCCGGCCGCGAACGCACACAACTGGGTGGGCAGGTCGTACTTGTCCAGACCCTCGAATGGTCCCGCCACCACATTGCGCACCAGCACACCGGGCGCCACCCGCACGACCGGCGGGTCCGCCGAAGCGGTGGCCCGGGTGAAAATCTCGACCTCGATCCCCCGCTTGGCCAGATGTAGCGCACTTTGCAGCACGTAGACGTTCATGCCCCCGGCGTCACCGGTGCCCGGCTGCGCCAGCGGCGAGGTGTGCACAGCCAGCAGGGCAACCCTGCGCACGACGGCGTCGGCGGTTAGCCGGGAGACATCATCGGGCCGCACACCATCATCTTTACAGGACTCGCCCGCGGCACCGGCCCCCGCACGCATGGGGCGCACGTCAGGCCCTCCTACGCCGAGGCTTCGGGTTCGGCCTGCCGCAGCCGGGTGTTCAGTGCCCCAGAACGACGCATCGCCCCGCGCGGATCGGCATACAGCCCGCCTAGGGACACAATGCCCGCTCCCGCTTCCTGCACCCGGTTTCCGAATGACGTGACGCGGATGTCGCGCGGGGCCAGCACCGATCGAGCGGTGAACGCCTCTTCCACCTGGCGCATCCCCTCCGGGTACTCGGTGAATGCCTGGCCACCCACCACGAGTTCATCGGGGTTGAGCACGTCGCGCAGCAACGCAACCGTCTCGCCGAGCACTCGAGCCCGCTCCGCGAGCAGCTCCCTGGCCTGTTGATTTCCCGCCCGCGCCACGCGCAGCAAGTCGGTCATCGCGGTGACCGAGCCGTTCGTACGGGCCTGCGGGGTGGCCGCGATGATGCGCAGACGGCGGGCAGCGGCCAGCACCGCCTCGTCGCTCACCGTCGACTCGAGCTGGCCGGTACCGCCGAGCAGTTCGGAGTGGGCCGGCAAACCCGCGATCGTGCCCGGGCCGCTGGCCGGACAGTGCACCCGCCCGTCGATCACCAGCGCGTAACCCACGGTTTCGCGAGCGTAGACAAACAGGCTGGTCGATGACCCCCCCGCGAGGCGCCGGGTACCGAGCAGAAGTTCGGCTCCGGCCATCGCGTCGACGTGGGATGCCACCGAGACCGGAAGCCCCAAGGCGTCTGCCAGCGCGGGCCCCACCGGTGCCTGCCGCCAGCCGAGTCGTTGGTGGTCGACGTGGCCGCTGGCGTCATCCACCGTGCCACCGATCGCGACCCCCACCCACAGGGCACGACGACGATGCCAGCGCCGCAGATACCGGCCCGCACTGTCGGCCAGGGACGCCAGCGCACTGCTGGCCGAACTGCGCGGTGTCGCGGTTTCGACGGTGTCGAGGGTGCGCCCCAACAGGTCGGTGGCCACGATGCTGGTGGTACGCGCACCGATGTGCAGACCCAGCGTCACGAACGGCTCGTGGTTCACCTCGACCGGCACTCGCGGACGCCCGATGGCCCCCGAAACCGCCAAGTCGGCGCGCTCCCGCAGCAGGCCCGCATCAAGTAGCGCGATGACCTGGCGGTTCACCGTCGCGATGCTCAGCGAGGTGGTGGTGGCGATGACGTCGCGGCCAACCGGTCCGCGCAATCGCACGGCCCGAAACACGGAGGCCGCCGCGGAATCCGCGAGGTGCAATGACGGGGCCACCACCTGACGGTAGGAACGTGGCTGGCCGTTATGACCGGAATGATGGGCGGTGAGGGTAGTCGAGTGCACAGGCGTCCTTGTTCTGAGTCAACTGGCCGGGTCCCTGGCCGCACATGCTGAGCTGAGTCAGGCGCGGCAAAGTCAGCGGCAACAACAGGCGCCCGCGAAGCGACGCGGGGCGGTGCTGCTGAACATGGCACTGTGGTACACACCGCGAATTTAGCACGTTTACTAGAGTGTGCCCGATGACAACTACTGACGCTGGAAACCGAGTCGCAGTGGTCACCGGCGCCAGTTCCGGGATCGGCGAAGCAACCGCCAGAACTCTTGCCGCGCAAGGGTTTCACGTGGTCGCGGTGGCTCGTCGCGCGGACCGGATAACTGCGCTGACCGATCAGATCGGGGGCACCCCAATTGTGGCGGATGTCACTGACGGTGCGGCAGTGGCGGCCTTGGCGGACGGACTGAGCCGCGTTGACGTCCTGGTCAACAATGCCGGTGGCGCCAAAGAGCTGGAACCGGTGGCCGACGCCGATCTCGAGCATTGGCGCTGGATGTGGGAGACGAATGTGCTGGGCACGCTGCGGGTAACCCGCGCGCTGCTACCCAAGCTGATCGCCTCCGGCGACGGGCTGATCGTGACCGTCACCTCCATTGCGGCGCTGGAGATCTACGACGGCGGCGCCGGATACACCGCCGCCAAACACGCCCAGGGCGCACTACACCGCACCCTGCGGGGCGAACTCCTGGGCCTGCCGGTGCGACTCACCGAGATTGCACCCGGCGCGGTCGAAACGGAGTTCTCGTTGGTCCGGTTCGACGGCGACGAGCAACGCGCGGACGCGGTCTACTCCGGGATGACTCCGCTGGTGGCCGCCGACATCGCCGAAGTGATCGGGTTCGTGGCCTCACGCCCCCCGCACGTCAACCTGGATCAGATCATCATCCGGCCGCGTGACCAGGCCTCAGCGACCCGACGCGCTAACCACCAGGTGTAGTAGTGCTCGGTGTGGTCGGTGTACCCGACAGGCTGGGGGCAGTCGACGGGGTGGCCGGCGCCGTGATCGGGATCTGCGTACCAGGCGTACGCGCCGACGGAGCCGGCAGCGCGGACATCGACAACCAGGTGTCCCAATCCATCGCCCAGTCCCAGATGTCGCCGTCTGAGTAGGACAGCTCGATCGTGCTGCCGGTGACCTCAACCGGGTCGCCGTATATCGCCGAGTGGAAGTACTCCTCAGCGTTGGACGTCGACAGATTGATGCAGCCGTTGGTGACATTGCTGTTGCCTTGCGCGCCCGCGCTTTGCGGGTTGGCGTGGATGAACTCACCGTTGTTGGAGATCCGCACCGCCCAGCGCTCGTGCACGTTGCTGTATCCAGCGGCCGGGTTGGACATGTAGAAGTCCGAGTACTTCTCGGTCACCACATGGACACCGTTGCGGGTGACGTTGCGCGCCAGGTCGGCCTCGCCGTAGCTGCACGGGAAGTCCATGATGACTCCCTCATCGGTGACGACCTGAATGCGGTGGGAGGGGACCTCGGCCTTCACGATCTGGCGGCGCCCGATCTGGAAGTTCAACGTCATGTCTTGGGCACCGTAGGCGCCGTCGCCGAACGGCAGCCCATAGAGCTTGGCGTCGACGCTGACCGTGGTGCCCGCGGGGTAGTACTCGCGCGGGCGCCAGTGCACCCGGGCGCCCTTGGCCTCATCGGGCAGCCAGGCCCAACTCCCCTCCACCGGCGGGTTGGTGGTGACGTGGAGCGCACGTTCCACGGTCGCCTTATCGGTGATCGGTGCATCGAATTGAATGATGACCGGCGCCGCGATCCCGACAGTCTGCCCGTCGGCTAACTGGAAGCCCCCGTCGATCTGCTTGTCCGGCGTCACGGTGGTGAACTTGCCCCCCACCGGAATCGCCTTGCCGTCGTGGCCGACAGCCGCACCACTCCAGGTGTAGGTGGTGTCGTAGCCCAGTGGTTCGGTGACCGTATAGACGGTGCGTTCCTGGTTGTAGGCACCGGCGATGACCTTGCCGGACGGATTCTTCAGCACGACCCGCTGGAACCAGCCGTTGCCGACCTCGATACTGACCGGATCGATCGGCAGCACGTCACCAGCGGCATCGGTCGGCCGGAAGATCAGCCGCGGCGCCTCGGGCGCCTTCTGCTCGGCCTGCTTGGCGACCTTGCCCGAACAGGCGGCCAAAACATTTGGCGCCAACACACCGGCCCCAAGGGCCATCAAAGCCATGCGCCTATTGATCGGCGCCTGACTCTTGGGTGCGCTGGATGTGTTCACGGGATTCCAAGATACCGGGCGCAATAGCGCGCAAACGGTCCTCAAGCGGCCCCGTACCCGTCGCAGCACGATGCTCCCGACGGGCTCCGGGCCAAAAGTAGCAGCTACAACGCGCAACCAACCAGAACGGGCTCCGGTTTCAGTGTGATACCAAACACATCACGAACTCCGTCACGCACTGTCCTGGCCAATACCATAACGTCCGCTGCCGTCGCGCCACCGCGATTGGTCAAAGCCAGTGCGTGCTTGCTGGACAGTCGGCATCGGGCGTGCGGGTCGCCGGGATAACCCTTGCCGAACCCGGCCCGCTCCAGCAGCCAGCCGGCAGCCAGCTTGACGCCGTCCGGTGCCGGGTAGTGCGGCACCGACTCCCCGGTCTGGGCCGCCAGCCGTTCGTAGATCTCGGGCGCGACCACGGGATTGGTGAAAAACGACCCCACGCTCCAGGTGTCATGGTCCGCGGCGTCAAGCACCATGCCCTTTCTCGCCCGCAGCGCCAGCACCGCATCGCGGACCGCCCGCGGCTCGCCACGCTCGCCGCTATTCATGCCCAGCGCAGCCGTCAGCTCGCCGTAGCGCAGAGGGGCGCTGCGGCCCGAGGCATCCAGCGCGAACTCCACCTCTAGGACCACCGCCGGCAGCGCCAGCCCGTCGGCTTGCTTGAGCACGCTGGTTCGGTAGCCGAAAGACAGGTCGGCGGCGGGCACCCAGCTCACATCGCCGGTGCTGCGGTCCAATAGCCGGACCCGGGTGATGACGTCGGACACCTCCACGCCGTAGGCGCCAACGTTTTGTACCGGCGTCGCCCCGGCCGATCCGGGAATGCCCGACAGGCATTCCAGACCGCCCAGACCGCGTTCGATCGCCGCGACCACCACTTCGTCCCACACCGCGCCGCCCTCCGCGCGCACCAGGTTTCCGTCGATGGTGACCCGGTCGTTGGCCACCCGCACCACGGTCAGGTCGGCAAGGGCGTCGCCGATCACCACATTGGAGCCGCCCGCGAACACCAACACCGGCCCGCAGTCTCCGTTTCGGGCACGGTCATCGAGCTCCCGGAGCACGCCAACCACCTGATCGGTGGTGTCGCAGGTGACCAGCGTCCGCGCGACCGGCCCCACCCGCAACGTGGTCAATGGCGCCAGCGGCACCGACTCGGCGACGCGCGCACCGGCGAATAGCGAACCGACATCGCGCCGTTTCATGGCCCGTAACGGTAGCCTGGCCAGCTATGCCGCGTTCATTCGACGTGTCAACCGACTACGAAGGCAGCGTCACCGAAGTCCTCCAGGCTTTCTACGTGGAGCAATACTGGCGGGCCCGGCTGGCAGAAACTCCAGTGGACGTCGCAACCCTGGAGTCGATGCGGGTGGACGGCAAGCCCGGACACGACGGGACCATCGAAGTGGTCACCTTGCAGACCGTCTTCAGCCACAACTTGCCGGGCCTGGTCACCCAGTTGCACCGCGGAGATCTGTGCATCCGGCGTGAGGAAACCTGGGGGCCGGTCAACGATGGAACCGCAACGGCGTCCAACGCAGGGTCGATCGTGGATGCACCGGTGAATCTATGGGGCGCCGGAGTCCTCACGCCCAACCCCAAGTCGGGCGGCTCCCGACTGTCGCTGCAACTCACCGTCCAGGTACGCATCCCTTTGATCGGCGGCAAGCTGGAACGGATGATCGGCACCGAGCTGAGCCAGCTGGTGACCGTAGAGCAGAAGTTCACTACCGAGTGGATCGCGGACAACGCCTAAGTAGCCCCAACTAGGTGCGCTAACACGTGCCGCCACCGATCCCGGTTCCGATCGCCGGGAGACGCCCGCAAGCCGGCTCTCAACGCCTTCGCCGCAACATGCATCGACCGGAATTGGTCACCTCAGCCGGCGATGATGCGAGCGCCACAGTCCCTGAGCTCCGCGTAGTCCCAACTGCAGGGCGTGTCCGTCCGTCTCGATGTTGAGACGGGTTTGGTGGCTGCCGGTGGTTGTTTATGCAGTTCGGGTTGGGGTGGCTAAGACGCTGGTGGGCGGCGTGCGGGAGCGGTGCTACTCAACTTTTGGCGATCTGATTTTTCTACAGATGCATCGCTGACCTGCGGATATAGCGTGTTTGGACCGGTTGGGTCCGGGTCGAACTCTGTTGGCCTTTGGGTGGATGGGCGGTGGGTGTTGTGTCGTTTGTGAGTGTGGTTCCGGAGTGGGTGGCGGCGGCGGCAACCGATGTGGCCGGGATTGGGTCGGTGGTGGGTGCGGCTAATGCGGCGGCGGCGGGGGCGACGACGTCGGTGACGGCGGCTGCCGGTGATGAGGTGTCGGTGGCGATTGCGGCGTTGTTTGGGGGTTTGGTCGCGAGTATCAGGCGGTGTGTGGGCAGTGGGCGGAGTTTGAGCAACGGTTCGCGCGGGCGTTGGGGGCCGGGGCGGGGGCGTATGCGGGGGCTGAGGCGGCTGCGGTGGGGACGTTGTCGCCGCTAGGGGTGATTGAGCGGGGCGTGTGGGGGGCGGTGAACGGGCCGGCGGTGGCGTTGTGGGGCGGCCGTTGATCGGTGATGGCGCTGATGGGGCGGCCGGGACGGGTCAAGCCGGTGGGGCGGGGGGGTTTGTTGTGGGGTAACGGGGGTAATGGGGGTTCGGGCGGGGTGGGTCAAAGCGGTGGGGCGGGTGGTTCGGCGGGGTTGATCGGGCGAGGCGGGGCCGGTGGTGCGGGCGGGCTCAGCGGCGCCTCGGGGGCCGGCGGTGCGGGCGGGGTGGGCGGCAATGGCGGCTGGTTGTGGGGTGCCGGCGGGGATGGTGGTGCTGGCGGGGTGGGTGCGCTTAGCGGTGGTGTTGGTGCTGCGGCGGGTCGAGCGTGGTTGTGGGGTGCGGGCGGGGCCGGCGGTGCCGGCGGGCAGGGCATGGGTCTCGATGGCGGTGCCGGTGGCGGCGGCGGGCAGGGCGGGCTGGTCTATGGCGGCGGCGGCGACGGTGGTGCCGGCGGGGTGGGTGCGCTTAGCGGTGGTGTTGGCGGTGCGGCGGGTCGAGCGTGGTTGTGGGGTGCGGGCGGGGCCGGCGGTGCCGGCGGGCAGGGCATGGGTCTCGATGGCGGTGCCGGTGGCGGCGGCGGGCAGGGCGGGCTGGTCTATGGCGGCGACGGCGACGGTGGTGCCGGCGGGGTGGGTGGTGAGGTCGGCGGTGGTGGCGCCGGCGGTACCGGCGGGGCCGGTGGTGCGGCGGGGCTGATCGGCCACGGTGGGGCCGGGGGTGGCGGTGGTGCCGGCGATGGCGGTAGCACCGGGGGTGCGGGCCAGACCGGTGGTGATGGCGGCCGTGCCGGTGATGGGGGCGTTGGGGGGCGGGGCGGCTGGCTGGCCGGTGCCGGCGGCGACGGGGGTGCTGGCGGTGTCGGGGGTGTCGGCGGTGCCGGTGGTGGCGGCGCGGACGGGCTGGTGTTGGGCAGTGACGGCGGAGATGGCGGTGATGGCGGTACCGGCGGGGCCGGGGGTCCGGCGGCGCCGGGGGTGCGGGCGGGTTGATCAGCTTCTTCGGCGGCCAGGGTGCCGGCGGGGCCGGCGGTGCCGGTGGGGCCGGTGGGCTGGCCGGTGATGGTGGTGTGGGGGCCACGGGCACGTTTGCCGGTGGTGGCAGCGGTACCGGTGGTGCCGGCGGTGATGGCGGCACCCCCGGTGTGGGTGGTGCTGGCGGCGCCGGCGGGGCCGGCTCGATCGCGGGCGCTCATGGCAGCGAAGGTGCCCGCCCACTGAGCGGTAATGGCGGTGCCGGAGGCCGGGGGCCGATAGCGCGGTGCTGGGCGGAACCGGCGGGGCTGGCGGCAACGGCGGTCTCTACGGCAATGGTGGTGCGGGCGGGGCTGGCGGCAACGGGATCGCCGGATCGCGGGGCTTGACCGCGATCACTGCGGGCGGCTCGGGCACCGCCGGTGAGGATGGCGGGGTCGGCGGCAATGGCGGGGCCGGTGGCCTGGGTGGTGCCCTGGCCGGCCACGGGGGCGACGGCGGAGCCGGTGGCACCGGCGGCGACGGTGGGGCCGACGGCTCGGGTGCGGCCGGCACGGCCGGAGACCGGGGCACCATCGCCCACCTTGATGGTGGCCGCGGGGGTGACGGTGGGTCCGGTGCCGACGGTGGGGCCGGCGGGGCCGGCGGTAACGGTGGCGCCGGTGGTCAGGCATTGGCGGCCGGCTACACCGACGGCGTTCGCGGCGCCGGAGGATCCGGCGGCGCCGGCGGGGCCGGCGGGCTGGCCGGGGCTGGCGGTGACGGCGGTGACGCATACACGACCGGCGGCGGGGCCGGCGGGGACGGCGGCCACGGTGGTGACACCGAGACCGGTGGGGCCGGCGGGTCCGGCGGCGCCGGCTCGAGCAACGGCCTGTCCGGCCTGTCCGGGCATAGCCCGACCAGCGGCGGTGATGGCGGCGCCGGTGGCGACGGCGGTGACAGTCCCGCCACCGGCGGGCGTGGCGGGGCCGGCGGTAACCGCGGCAAGTATGGCAATGGCGGCGCAGGCGGGGCCGGTGGTGACGGGATCGCGCGGGGCGACGCGGCCGGCGGGGACGGCGGCAACGGCGGCAACGGCGGGTTCTACGGTGACGGCGGGGACGGTGGGGCCGGCGGCGCGGGCGGTTCGGGCACCAGCGGTGTGGGTTTTGAGGGTGGCCGTGGCGGGGCCGGCGGGGATGGCGGGGCCGGCGGGGCCTACGGCGACGGCGGGGACGGCGGGGCCGGCGGAGCCGGCGGCGACGGACGCAATGGGGTCGACGCCACCACCGCGGGCGCTTCCGGCACGCAGGGATTCGCCGGCGGCGGCGGTGGCGCGGGCGGCGCCGGCGGGGCCGGGGGCACCCAAGCCGGCGCCGGTGGGGCCGGCGCGGACGGCGGGGCCGGCGGCACCGGTGGTTTCGGCGGGTCCGGCGCGAACGGCGGGGCCGGGGATCACGGCACCGCCGCGAACCCCAACGGTGGCCGTGGCGGGGCCGGCGGGGATGGCGGGGCCGGCGGGGCCTACGGCGACGGCGGAGCCGGCGGAGCCGGCGGCGACGGACGCAATGGGGTCGACGCCACCACCGCGGGCGCTTCCGGCACGCAGGGATTCGCCGGCGGCGGCGGTGGCGCGGGCGGCGCCGGCGGGGCCGGGGGCACCCAAGCCGGCGCCGGTGGGGCCGGCGGGGACGGCGGGGCCGGCGGCACCGGTGGTTTCGGCGGGTCCGGCGCGAACGGCGGGGCCGGGGATCACGGCACCGCCGCGAACCCCAACGGTGGCCGTGGCGGGGACGGCGGATCCGGCGCGGCCGGTGGGGCCGGCGGCGACGGCGGTAACGGCGGGGCCGGCGGACAGGCACAAGCGGCCGGCTACGCCGACGGAACCCGCGGCGCCGGCGGCAACGGCGGGGTCGGTGGGGCCGGCGGGCTCGCCGGCGACGGAGGCCGCGGCGGAGACGGTGCGGTCGGGTTCGGTGGAGCCGGCGGCGACGGCGGCCACGGCGGTAACACCGGTGCCGGTGGGGCCGGCGGCACGGGCGGTGTCGGCTCCAGCACCGGACTCACCGGCCTGGGCGGGCACAGCCCCACCAGCGGCGGAGACGGCGGAAGCGGCGGAAACGGCGGGCGGGGTGCGGTCGATATCGCCGGCGGGGCCGGCGGGACCGGAGGTAACGGCGGGGCCTACGGCAACGGCGGCGACGGCGGTGACGGTGTCAACGGAACACGCGGGCTGACCGCGATCACCCCAGGGGGGCTCGGGCACCGACGGCAGCGCCGGCAGCGCCGGCGGCGCCGGCGGGTACGGGGGCAACGGTGGGGCCCTGGCCGGCGACGGCGGCGACGGTGGTGACGGCGGAAACGGCGGTAGCGGGGGTGACGGTGGGTCCGGCGCCAACGGCGGCGCCGGCGACAACGGCACCACCACCAGCCCCAACGGCGGCCGAGGCGGCGACGGCGGACACGGCGGACATGGCGGCGACGGCGGCGCCGGCGGGCACGGCGGAGTGGCCGGCGAAGCACAAGCGGCCGGCTACACCGACGGCACCCACGGCGCCGGAGGGGTCGGCGGCACCGGCGGCATCGGCGGGCTAGCCGGCGATGGCGGCCGCGGCGGCAACGGCGCCGCCACCATCGGCGGCGACGGCGGCGACGGCGGCAGCGGCAGCGCTGGCACCACCGCCCACCCGGCCGGCTTTGACGGCGGTGCCGGCGGGCACGGCGGCGATGGCGGCGCCTTCGGCAACGGCGGCAACGGCGGCGACGGCGGGACCGGCGGGACCGGAACCGCAGCAACCACCGCGGGCTCCCCCGGCGCCGTTGGCGGCCACGGCGGCGCCGGCGGCAACGGCGGCGACGGCGGCTACCTCAACGGAAACGCCGGAAACGGCGGAAGCGGCGGGGCCGGCGGCACCGGCGGTGCGGGGGCTACCGGCACATCACAAGCCGCCGCAACCGGCTTAGGCGGCGGCCGCGGCGGCGACGGCGGCGCCGGGGGCGCCGGGGGCGATGGCGGCAACGGCGGAAAAGCGCACGCAACCGGATTCCACAACGGCACCGGCGGCCAAGGAGGCGACGGCGGCCAAGGAGGCAAAGCCGGCAACGGCGGCAACGGCGCCGACGGCCAAGCAGCCGCCATTGGACGTCCCAGGGTCTCGCCAGGCGATGGTGGTGACGGCGGCAACGGCGGCTCAGGCGGCACCGGCGGCGACGCCACCACCAAAGCTGCTGGAGGTCTGGACGGAGCCAGAGGCAACGGCGGCAACGGCGGCAACGGCGGCAACGGCGGCAACGGCGACAACGGCGTCAACGGCAGCAACGGCAGCAACGGCGGCAACGGCGGCAAGGGCGGCAACGCCGGCAACGGCACCGTGGTCACCGGCTTGGGGGGCAACGGCGGCAACGGCGGCGATGGAGGGCACGGCAACGGGTCAAATATCGTTGGAGGCAACGGCGGCAGCGGCGGCGACGGTGGTACCGGTGCCACCGGTGGCGCCGGCGGGCGCGGCGGCGCCGGTGGCAACGGTTTCAAGAACGGCGGCGACGGCGGTAACGACGGCAACGGCGGCAGCGGCGGAAACGGCGGCAGCGGCGGAAACGGCGTGGTCAGAGGCAACGGCGGCAGCGGCGGCAACGCCGGCAACGGGGGCAACGGCGTTAACGGCCTCTTCACGAACCGCGACGGCGGCAACGGCAACACCGGCGGCACTGGCGGTCGAGGCGGCAACGGCGGCGCGAACGGCGCCGTCCACGGCGGCGACGGCGGCAACGGCGGCAAGGGCGGCAACGGTGTGATCGCCGGCGCTGGGGGTGACGGGGGCACCGGCGGCGACGGCGGCGCTGGCGGCTCTGGTACCACCGGAGGCACCGGGGGTCGCGGCGGCGCCGGCGGCGCAGCTGACGGTTTCCGTGCCACTGGCGGCGCCGGCGGCACCGGCGGCGGCGGTAACGGCACCTCCACTGGTGGCGTTGGGGGTAACGGCGGCAAAGGCGGGGGCGCCACCGATCTCGAAAGCGTTGCCGGCAGCGGGGGCAACGGCGGTAACGGCGGTATCGGCGCCACGGGCGGCAATGCTGGTCGCGGCGGAGACGGCGGTTCCAGCACCGGCTTCGGCGGTGGTGGCGGTATGGGGGGCAACGGCGGTGACACTGGCGGTGGCGTCGGCCGCAGCGGAGGCACCGGCGGCAAGGGCGGCGCCAGCAGCTTGAACGGCCAACAGGTTGCGGGCGGCAGCGGCGGCTCCAGTAAGGCGCCAGTAGGCAATAGAGGCAGCTCCGGCGGCACGGGCGGCCACCCTGGCGGCCTCTGACCCGCTTCCGGGGGTCCTAAGCTGGCTGCTATGCGAATCGCGCTGGCACAGATTCTCAGTGGCACTGACCCAACAGCAAATCTTGAGCTGGTGCGTGACTATGCCGAGCGGGCGGCGGATGCCGGCGCCAGGCTGGTGGTGTTCCCCGAAGCGACCATGTGCCGGTTCGGCGTCCCGTTGGGACCCGTCGCACAGCCCCTGGACGGCCCCTGGGCCAACGGGGTGCGCCGGATCGCCGCCCAGACCGGAATAACGGTGGTGGCGGGGATGTTTACCCCCGCCGATGCCGGACGGGTATCAAACACACTGTTCGCAGCGGGTCCGGGCGCACCGAATCAGCCAGATGACCACTACCACAAGATCCACCTCTACGACGCCTTCGGCTTTGCCGAGTCGCGTACCGTCGCGCCGGGACACGAGCCGGTAGTGATCACGGTCGACGACGTCCAGGTCGGTTTGACAGTTTGCTACGACATCCGCTTTCCGGCCCTCTACACCGAGCTGGCTCGGCGCGGCGCCGAACTGATCGTGGTCAGCGCCTCCTGGGGCTCAGGCCCTGGCAAACTTGACCAGTGGACGCTACTGGCCCGCGCCAGGGCCCTGGATTCGGCCAGTTATGTGGCCGCGGCGGGTCAGGCCGACCCGGGAGACACCGCGTCGGATCCGGGCGGAGGTTCCGGTGCACCGCGAGGGGGGGCGGCAGCCTGATCGCCTCCCCGCTGGGTGAAGTGGTGGCGTCAGCGGGGTCGGACCCGCAACTCGTTGTCGCCGACATCGACCTCGCCAAGGTAGGTGCGGCACGCGATAACATAGGAATGCTGCGCAACCAATCGCGCTTCACTCAGACTGATAAGGCACAATCGCGTAGGTGACGAACCCGCAAGGCCCACCCAACGAGGGCCCGTCGACTTGGTCGCGCCCCAGCAATCAAGGCCCCCTTGGCCAGCCCCCGTCCCCGGTTGACCCGTCTGGTGGGCCGTTCCGTTCGGGCGAGCCCGCCAACCCCCAGCAAGAGCCGCCGACGATGGCCGGCATCGGCCCGCAGCAGGCGGAGCCCATCGCCGCCAGCAACGCCGATTCGCGGCGGCCGGAATCCACTTCTCCGCCCGCCTCGAGCGCCAGTAAGACGACGTCGGTTGCCACGCCAGAGGAAGAGCCGCTGGCGGGAACGCGCAAACGACGCTCACGCCGGGACCCACTATCCATCTTTTTGATTCTGATCATCGTGTTCTCGCTGGTCCTCGCCGGCGTGATCGCCAGCGAGCTCTACGCTCGCCATGTCGCCAACGGCAAGGTTGCCGCCGCGGTGGCATGTGAGGTCAAAGACAAGGCCACCGCGTCGTTCGGCGTGGCACCCCTGTTGTTGTGGCAGTTGGCAACCCGCCACTTCACCAACATCACGGTCGAGACGGCGGGCAACCAGGTGCGTGACGCCAAGGGCATGAAGCTTCGAATCAGCATTCAAGATGTCCATCTCAAGAGCACGCCGAACTCCGCGGGCACACTTGGAGCACTGGATGCCACCATTTCCTGGACATCGGATGGCATCAAGGAATCGGTGCAGAACGCGATCCCGATCCTCGGCGAGTTCGTCACCAACAGCGTGGTGACACACCCCGCCGACGGCACCATCGAACTCAAGGGCATGCTCAACGACATCATCGCCAGGCCAGTGGTGTCCGGCAAGGGGTTGGAGCTGCAGATCGTGAGCTTCAATACGCTGGGCTTCTCACTGCCGAAGGAAGCGGTGCAGTCGACACTGAACGACTTCACCGCAGACTTGACCAGGAACTATCCGCTGGGGATCCACGCGGACAGCGTTCAAGTCACCACGACCGGTGTGGTCAGCCACTTCTCCACCCGCAACGCCACCATCCCGACCGGTAGCCAGAATCCCTGTTTCGCCAACCTCTGAGCGCGGTGTAACCGCAGATCAGTTCTGGCCGAGCCCCTCGAGGACCGCTCGGGTGCCGGACAGGCCCAGCCTGGTTGCACCGGCACTGAGCATCGCGACCGCGTCGGTGGCGGTCCGGATGCCGCCGCTGGCCTTGACCCCGAGTCGTCCGCCGACGGCGCTGGCCATCACTTCGACGGCGCGCGTCGAAGCGCCGCCTGCGGGATGAAAGCCGGTAGACGTCTTGACGAAGTCCGCTCCGGCGTCCTCGGCGACCCGGCACACGCCGATCAGCGTGGACTCGTCGGCCAGACCCAATAGCGCCGCCGACTCAACGATCACCTTCAGCACCGCCCCGGAGGTCGCGCAACGCACCGCCTCGATGTCGGACCGCACCGCATCGAGGTGCCCGGCCAGCGCGGCACCGACATCGATGACCATGTCGACCTCAACGGCACCGCAGGCAACGGCAAGCGCCGCCTCATGCGCCTTGATCGCCGAGGCATGCTTGCCCGACGGGAAACCCGCCACCGTGGCTACCCGGACGCCGCCGGCCGAGACCGCGGCGGGCACCATCGACGGCGAAACGCAGACCGCGTAAACGCCGAGGTCGGCGGCTTCTGCCACCAGGGCCACCACATCGGCGGCAGTAGCCTCGGGCTTGAGCAGGGTGTGATCCACCAACGCCGCCACCTGGTCTCGGGTTGGTTGACCCGGCATCAAGACTGACCCCCGTCTGCAGACGACACAACCGCCCGTGAAAGTTCGGCCTCTTCAGGGCCGCCCGGATTGCAGCCTGAGGCAATCATCTCGGCGTCATCGACCACCGGGCGCCACGGCTCGAGATTCCAGCTGCTCTTGCCGGGTGCTGCGACCTCGGCGAAATCCCAGTGACAGACGAACTGTGCCCGCATGCCAGGGGTGTCGGCCTCCGGAGCCAACGCCAGTACCTCCGCCCACGCCTCCTCCGCGGCCGCGGCGGTCATGCCGAACTGGCTGGCGGCCGCGCGCCCGGCCGACGTCGGGAACACGCGCAGGCCCCGCAATGACCCCCACTGCGCCCATTCGGTGTGGTCCACGAACGGCGGCGAATGAACTGGCTGCGCGGCGCTGGCATCTCCGGCACCCGCATCGGCCGCAGCATCAGGCGCGCTCAGCATGGCGATAAGCACCGCGACTGGCGCGGCCAACAGGACTTTCATCCGGCTAGCGGGATTTGTCCTGAATCTCGAGCAGCTTGGGCCGCACGTCGACCAGATAGACCCCGGCCGCACACGCGGCTATCGCCATCCCGAGCACGCCGAAGACGAAGCCCAGGATGGAGGTCAGTGCCACAGCCGCGCCGAGAATCACCAACCACACCGGCTTGGTCAGCTTGTCAGCGGCGGTATAGGCATCAGGCCGCTGCATCGCTGCATGCACAAACGCGTACACGGCCGTTACCAGGACGGCGATCTGCAGGACCAACAGGACGGTACCTACGAGTTGGCTCACCCCTAAAGACTATGCGGGCATTGGCCAAAACGTCGACTCCGAGCCGCCTTACCGGTGACTCGCGGGCCAAAAACGCCGACTCCGAGCCGCCCGACTGGGCGACTCGGAGTCGAATCGTGAATGTTATCGGCCCGAGCCGAGCTCGGCCCGGATCACTTCTGGGTGACCTTCTTGGCCGGAGCCTTCTTGGCCGGAGCCTTCTTGGCGGGAGCCTTCTTGGCGGGAGCCTCGAGTTCTTCCTTCTTCGGCAGCTCGATGCCGACCAGCTTGGCGGCGCGCTCACCGACGGCGCGGGTCTGCGTCGCGACGGTGCCCAGCGCCTCCTGGGTCAGCTCCACAGCCTGGTCCACGTAACCCTCGGCGCGAGCCGACGCGTCCTCGAAGGCCGGCTGGCTACGCAACCGCTCCAGGGCGGCCTCGCCGCGCTGAACCAAGTCGTTGTACCGGCCGGTGGCGGCCTCCAGGTAACCCTCGGCAGCCTTGCGGAGCTCGTCGGAGGTGAAACGCTCACGCAGTTCGGTGAACTGCTCCGGCAGGTCCTCCTGCAGCTTGGTCAGGCGAGCGCGGCTCTCCTCGACCCGGCTACGGGTGTCGGTGCGGGTCTCTTCGGCGCGGTCACGCAGGTTGGCGATCAGGTCGTTGACGGTGGCCAGAGCCAGGTCGGCGGCACCGAGCGCGGCAAGCAGCGGCGCCCGCAGGTCCTCCATGTTCGTGTTTTCAGCCATGTTGTTTCCTTTCATGGATTGTTTGTCGTTATTGGCGCTATCGAGACTTGAAATGGAAGTTGGGGCAAGCGTCGGCTCCTCTGGGGGAATAGTCAAGACCCACGGATTGCCGTAGCGCGCGGATTGCGGGGAACCTCCTGAGTCGTCGGATCGGTGGACGGTCCAGTTTCCAGTTGCCAATACAGGCCTGATTTTTCGCTGGCCAGAACCTGTTCCCGCGGTTCGCGATTGCCGGTCACACAAACCCGCAGACGCGTACTCGACGGCGCATTCGCAACGTCTATCCCTATTGAGTTACCCGACGGCCGGCGCTCTAGACGTCGCCAATCTCACATCTGGCGGCCGACCACTTAATCAATCGTCAATTTCAGATGGGCTCGAACACTCCTCACGGACGGCTTCGTTCTGCTGGGTAAACGACGCATAGATATCCAACAGAATTTGCTTTTGACGCTCGGTGATGGCCGTGTCGGTGATGATGACGTCACGCACCTGGCTGGTCTCGCTCGGTTCGAGAATCCCGGCACGCACATAAAGGACCTCGGCGGATACCCGCAGCGCCTTCGCAATCTGGGCCAAGACATCAGCGGACGGCTTGCGCAGCCCACGCTCGACTTGGCTCAGGTAAGGATTGCTGACACCGGAGCGCTCCGCAAGCTGCCGCATCGAGACGTGCGCATTCTCGCGTTGCGTCCTGATGAAGCTGCCAATATCGGAGGCCTTAGAGGACACCGCGGACACCTTGGCGCCCAGCTTTTCCTCCCCCGGCATCGGTGCACTCCCTCGCTAGTGGTAGTCGTTTACGCACCCAAGGGTACGGAGAGGTGCTTGCTTTTGCAAGCGCTTGTTAGCACCTTCAGAACAGCAAGTGCGCGATAGCGAAGATCACCAAACCGGCCAGCGCCCCCACAACCGTGCCGTTGATCCGAATAAACTGCAGGTCACGGCCGACGTGTAGTTCGATGCGCCGACTGGCTTCCTCGGCGTCCCAACGCTCGATCGTCTCGGTGATGATTGCCGTGATCTCGACCCCATACTGCGAGACCAAGTGCTGCGCCGCCCGCACCATCCAGTCGTCCACCTTGTCGCGCAGCTCGCCGTCGTCGCGCAGTGATTCGCCGATTCGGACCACCGTTTCGGCGATCCGGCTGCGCAAGACGCTGGACGGGTCGTCAACGCCCTCGAGCACCAGCCGCTTGATGGTTTTCCATGCGGTCGCCGCGGCATTGGCGACCTCGTCGCGGGCCATCAACTGGTCTTTGATGGTGTCGGCGCGCGCAATGGTGCTCGGATCGTGCTGGAGATCGTCAGCGAACTCGAACAGGAAGCGGGTCGCCGAACGGCGCAGTTCGTGATCGGGGTTGCGCCGAACTTTGTCGGTGAAATCCATCAACTCGCGGTGGATGCGGTCGCCAACCATGTGGTCGACGAATCGCGGCGACCACGTTGGCGAGTCGCGCTCGACCACCCGCTGAATGATCACCCCCGCGTTCAGTGACCACTGAAAGGCACGGTCGGCCAGCAGCTGGATCAGGGCTTCCTGCCGGTTCTCGGCCAGGACGGTCTGCAGCACCCGCCCCACCGGCGGACCCCACTGCGGCTCGGCGATACGACGCACGATCATCCGGTCGATCACGTGCTGGACGTCATCGTCGCGCAGTAGCCCCACCAGCACCCGCAGCACCGTGGCGGCCTCGGCCGCCACCCGTTGGGCATGCCCGGAATCCGCGAGCCATTTCCCCAGCCGGCTGGGGACCTGCGCATCGCGCAACTTGGTTTCCACCACCGGGGCCGACAGGAAGTTCTCCCGGACGAACGTGCCCAGCCCCTCGCCCAGCTGGTCTTTCTTGCGTTTGATGATTGCGGTGTGCGGGATCGGGATCCCCAGTGGATGCTTGAACAGCGCCGTCACGGCGAACCAGTCGGCCAGCGCACCGACCATGCCGGCCTCCGCGGCGGCACCGAGGTACCCGACCCACAGCGGCGCCCCACCTTGAGCCTGCACCCACCGACATGCCAGGAACACGATGGTGGCGCCGACGAGGAACCCCAGCGCCACCAGTTTCATCCGACGCAGGCCCACCCGCCGGGCCGCATCTGCCTGCGGATCGGCGCCGGCGAACGACTCAGCAAAAGACATCTGGTGTATCGATGCCGGCGGCGAACTCGAAGGCTCGGCTCTGTGTGCCACCACACCATCATCCGCTATAACTGCCACGGGTTAGTGTGACTGCACTGTTGTGGGGCCTCGCGCACGCACCGCCGATGCGCCATATGTAACTGCACAAGCCGTAGTATCAAGGGCGTCTAGTAAGTGGAAACCAGCAGAAAGTGGTAGAGCGTATCCCGGCTATGACGGGGAAAACAGATGGTCGCAAGCGGCGCTGGCACCAACACAAGGTGGAGCGGCGCAACGAGCTTGTCGACGGCACGATCGTCGCGATCCGCCGACACGGCCGCTTCCTGAGCATGGATGAGATCGCGGCCGAGATCGGGGTTTCCAAGACGGTCCTCTACCGCTACTTCGTCGACAAGAACGATCTGACGACCGCGGTGATGATGCGCTTTGCGCAAACCACCTTGATCCCCAACATGGCGGCAGCGCTGTCCTCCAACCTGGACGGCTTCGACCTGGCTCGCGAGATCATCCGGGTCTATGTCGAAACCGTCGCCGCCGAACCGGAACCGTATCGGTTCGTGATGGCCAACAGCTCGGCCAGCAAGAGCAAAGTCATCGCCGACTCGGAGCGCATCATCGCCCGCATGCTCGCGGTGATGCTGCGCCGGCGCATGGCCGAGGCCGGGATGAACACCGGCGGCGTGGAACCGTGGGCATACCTGATCGTCGGCGGTGTGCAGCTGGCTACCCACTCCTGGATGTCGGACCCGCGGATGACCAGCGACGAACTCATCGACTACCTGACAATGCTGAGCTGGAGCGCACTGTGCGGCATCGTGGAGGCCGGCGGCTCTCTGGAGAAGTTCCGTGACCAGCCGCACCCGTCGCCGATCGTGCCCCCACGGGTGGACGACTAGGCAACTGCCTAGCCTCCTACCAGGCGCCCGCGATATCCGCCGGATACCGGCGTGGGTTCTGTACCGCTGTAAAGCAGCTACCATCCATGGGGGCAACCGGGGGGCACGCCAGGGTGCGCTGAGCTAAGCCCTGTGGAACAGAAAGGCTCCATCACTATGTCCGTCCAGCTCACGCCGCATTTTGGCAATGTGCAAGCCCATTACGATTTGTCTGACGACTTCTTCCGGCTATTTCTCGACCCGAGCCAGACCTATAGCTGCGCATATTTCGAGCGTGACGACATGACCCTCGAGCAGGCGCAGATCGCCAAGATCGATCTGGCGCTGGGCAAACTGAACCTCGAGCCCGGGATGACTTTGCTGGACATCGGCTGCGGCTGGGGCGCCACGATGCGGCGCGCCATTGAGAAGTACGACGTCAATGTTGTCGGCCTGACGTTGTCGGAGAACCAGGCCGCCCACGTTCAGCAGATGTTCGACCAGATCGACACCTCCCGCAGCCGTCGGGTGCTGCTGGAAGGGTGGGAGAAGTTCGACGAGCCCGTCGACCGCATCGTCTCGATCGGCGCCTTCGAACACTTCGGCCGCCTGCGCTACGCGCACTTTTTCAAGATGGCCTACCAAGCGCTGCCGGCCGACGGAATCATGTTGCTGCACACCATCGCCCGCCCCACCTTCAAGGAGGCCCGGGCGAAGGGGCTGGGGCTGACCCACGAAATCGTGCACTTCTCACAATTCATCCTCGCCGAGATCTTCCCCGGCGGCTGGCTGCCAACAATCCCGACGGTCGAAGAGCACGCGACCGCGGCGGGCTTCAAGGTGACTCGGGTGCAGTCGCTGCAACTGCACTACGCACGGACGCTGGAAATCTGGGCCGCCGCGCTGGAAGCCAAGAAGGAAGAGGCCATCGCCATCCAGTCGCAGAAGGTCTACGACCGTTACATGAAGTACCTCACGGGTTGCGCGAAGCTGTTCCGCCAGGGCTACACCGACATCGATCAGTTCACTTTGGAGAAGTAGCCACACCGGCTAGCCGCCCGGTCGCGTTCCGCGGGACGCGATCGGCGGCTTGGCGTTGGCGTTGTCGGGAACGGGCCGTGCGCCGGCCGCATGAGCGCTTGCGAGTGTCTTGGTGTATCGCGCCGCGGCCCCGCCGCCCCAGCTTGACCCGTCTGACACCCCCCAATTGACGCAGAAACGCCCGACGGAATCATCCGCCGGGCGTACCGCGTACTTCCAGGTCTGGGTGACCTACTTGACCAAGGTGAACTGCCCCACGTTGCTGATGCCCTTGCGGAAGAAGTTCTCGCATCCCGTCAGGTAGTGCATGTACTTGTCGTAGATCTCCTGGGACTGCATGGCGATGGCCTCTTCCTTCCTGGCCTCCAGATTCGCCGCCCAGATGTTGAGCGTCCGCGCGTAATGCTGCTGCAGCAATTGCGCTCTTTCAACGGAAAATCCGGCCGCCTGCGCAAAATTGAAAATATCTTCCTGCGCCGGCAACTGTCCGCCGGGAAATATCTCTTGGCCGATGAATCGCATGAATCGGACGTCACTCATCGTCACCTTGACGCCCATCTCATGAAACTGTTTCTGCGTATAGGTGAGAATCGTGTGCAGCAGCATCCGGCCGTCGTCGGGGAGAATGTCGTACGAGCGCTCGAAGAAGGCCGCGTAGCGCTCCATCTTGAACGCTTCGAAAGCGCCGATGGTGACGATGCGGTCGACCTTGTCCTCAAATTCTTCCCATCCCTGCAGCCGCACCTCGACGGTGCGCTCGGTGGGAATCTTGGCCATCTTGGCCTTGCTGTACTCGAATTGATTGCGACTCAGCGTGATACCGATGACGTTGACGTCATACTTCTCTACCGCCCGCTGCAGCGCGCCGCCCCAGCCGCAGCCGATGTCGAGCAAAGTCATCCCGGGCTCGAGGTTCAGCTTGCCCAGCGCCAAGTCAAACTTCGCGTTGGACGCCTCCTCCAGCGTCATGTCGTCCCGCTCGAAGTACGCACAGGTGTACGCCATCGTCGGGTCTAGAAATAGCGCGAAGAACTCATCCGAAACGTCGTAGATTGATTGCGATTCTTCGTAAAACGGCCTCAGCTCGGTCATTCCGGAAAACTACCTCTCATCTGTCGATCCGGGGCAAATACTACCCGATGTTCAAAACGCCTGTCACACGACTGCAACGACGCCACCTCAGGGCTGTGACCTTCACGTGAGCCGCATGTGAGGCAGCTGAAAATTTCAGTAGGTATAAAAGCCTTGGCCCGACTTCTTACCCAACTGACCCGCCTCTACCATGCGTAACAACAGTGGCGGCGGACCATAATGCGGTTCCTTGAATTCCTCAAACATCTTGTCGGCAATCAACTTCAGGGTATCCAAGCCGACAAGATCGGAAAGCCGCAGCGGGCCCATTGGATGAGACAGCCCGGCAACAACCGCTTTGTCGACGTCTTCGACGGTAGCGAATCCGGCCTCCACCATGCGGATCGCCGACAGCAGATACGGCACCAGGAGTGCGTTCACCACAAAGCCGGAGCGATCCGAACAGCGCACCACCTGTTTCCCGAGCACCGCGCTAGCAAACTCCTCGGTGCGAGCCACGGCGGCTTCGTCGGTGACCAGCGTGCTGACCAACTCGACCAGCGGAAGCACCGGTACCGGATTAAAGAAGTGCAGCCCCAGCACTCGCCGCGGATTCTTGGTGGCCGCGGCAACCTTCATGATCGGGATGCTCGACGTGTTCGACGCCAGCACCGCGTCAGGATCGGTGACCACGCGGTCGAGGTCGGCAAAGACCTTCGTCTTGACGGCCTCGTCCTCGATGATGGCCTCGATCACCAGCTGCCGGTCGGCCAGGTCATTCAGGTCGGTGGTGAACGTCAGCCGGCTCAGGGCGCGGTCACGCTCACGCTCGGTGACCTTGCCTGAGCTGACGCCACGCTCCAGCGACTTGACGATGCGGTTGCGGCCCGCGGTGATCAACGCCTCGGTGGTCTCGAACACCGTGACTTCGACGCCGGCACGCACCGAGACCTCCGCAATGCCGGATCCCATCTGTCCGGCACCGACAACCCCTACTCGCTGGATTGCTGCATCGCTGCCCATCTATTTTCTCTCCCGCGAATCGATTTTGTGACGCATTGCAATAGGCCCCGCCCAGGTTGGCTGGGCGGGGCCTACGCTGTCAACTTCCCTGGCGAGCAGACACAAACTCACATCAACTGCGCTGCAGAAGTGCGAGTCTGCGTCTGCTCGGCAATCAGTCAGCTCAGTGGAACTGGCCCTCTTCGGTCGAACCGGCAAGCGCGGTGGTCGACGAGGTCGGGTCCACCGTGGTGGCGATGCGGTCGAAGTAACCGGCACCCACCTCACGCTGGTGCTTGGTTGCGGTGTAGCCGCGCTCCTCGGCGGCGAACTCCCGCTCCTGCAGCTCGACGTAGGCCGACATCTGGTTGCGGGCGTAGCCGTAGGCCAGATCGAACATCGAGTAGTTCAGGGCGTGGAAGCCGGCCAGGGTGATGAACTGGAACTTGAAGCCCATCGCACCCAGCTCCTTCTGGAACTTGGCGATGGTCTCGTCGTCGAGGTGCTTCTTCCAGTTGAAGGACGGCGAGCAGTTGTAGGCGAGCATCTGGTCGGGGAACTCCGCCTTGACGCCCTCGGCGAACTGCTTGGCCAGCTTCAGGTCCGGGGTGCCGGTCTCCATCCAGATCAGGTCGGAGAAGGGCGCGTAGGCCTTGGCGCGGGCGATGCAGGGCTCCAGACCGTTCTTGATCCGGTAGAAGCCTTCCTTGGTGCGCTCGCCGGTGATGAACGGGCGGTCCCGCTCGTCAACGTCGGAGGTGATCAGAGTGGCCGCTTCGGCGTCAGTCCGGGCGATGACCACGGTCGGGACATCGGCAACGTCGGCTGCCAAACGGGCCGAGGTCAGGGTCCGGATGTGCTGCTGGGTGGGGATCAGCACCTTGCCGCCCAGGTGGCCACACTTCTTCTCCGAGGCCAGCTGGTCCTCCCAGTGCGAACCGGCGACACCGGCGGCGATCATGGCCTTCTGCAGCTCGTAGACGTTGAGCGCACCACCGAAGCCGGCCTCACCGTCGGCGACGATCGGCACCAGCCAGTTGTCGACCGAGCGGTCGTTCTCGACCTTGGCGATCTCGTCAGCGCGCAGCAGCGCGTTGTTGATACGACGGACGACCTGCGGCACCGAGTTGGCGGGGTACAGGCTCTGGTCCGGGTAGGTGTGGCCGGAAAGGTTGGCGTCACCGGCGACCTGCCAACCCGACAGGTAGATGGCCTTCAGGCCGGCACGCACCTGCTGGACGGCCATGTTGCCGGTCAGCGCGCCCAGCGCGTTGACGAAGTCCATGTCGTGCAGCTGCTCCCAGAGCACCTCGGAGCCGCGACGGGCCAGGGTGTGCTCCTCGACGACGTGGCCCTGCAGGGCGACGACGTCTTGCGGGGTGTAGGTGCGGGTGATGCCCTTCCACCGGGGGTTGTGGTCCCAGTCGTGCTGGATCTGCTCAGCGCTCTTCGGGGTGCCAACGACAGACATTGGACGGCTCCTTTTACGGTCACTACATTGCTGAATTTCTGAGACCACCACCGCCGGGCGGCGGCTTAGAGAGCTTCTAGAAGACATCTAGAAAGTTCTCCGTGGGCTCAACTTCACTCGTGTGCTAACACGACCATGACATAGCCCATTCCCCCTGGTCCACCCATTTCACTTGCAAATTTCGGCTACGACTTCCGGCTATTTTGCCAAGCTTGCGAAGTCGGGTGATTACTGAACCGTTACAGAAGCTACCCGCCAGTAACTAAAATTCGCAGGTCAAAGGGGATTTACCCGTACGCTTGTCCGGTTAAAGCGAGAAGAGTCCGGCGACGGCTTTCGTCTCGTCGCCAACCGCATATGTGAGAGTTGTAACAGTGCGGTCGGTCAGGCCCGGGCCGAACTTATCGGTGGAGCCGGCCGGGTGAACGTGCGAAATGATCTCGAGCTTGTCGCCCAGCGCGACCGGCGCCTCGTGCTCGATGGTGACTCGCAGCGGCGCCTGCAGCAACTCGCTGTGGCAGGCCAGATAGTCCTCGATCACGCTCCAGTATACGGAGTTGTTCATGTGATCAAACAGGTCGATGTCGGTGACCCGGACCGGGAACTCGTGTATCTCGGTTGCATCGTCGCGGCTACCGGGCTTGAGGTAGCCCTTCCAGCGAAGCCGCTCCACGGCGGTGGTCTTGTGCAGACTCGCCAGGAAGTCGTCGGCAATGCGCGCCGGCATCTCGGTTTCCTTATTAACGTGGATCCAGAACGCCTCCGACTCGATCAGCCCGCCTTTGCGGCCATCGATGCGAACACGCATCTCACACCACCGGTTGGAGGTTCCCGAACACCAACGCCGACACCGCAGCATGTCCTGGAATTCGATGGGGCGGATCAGGTCGACCATGGTGCGCCGAACGATCCAGAGTGGATGGGTTTCCTCGAAACCCATCTCCCGCAGCTGGTCTTGACCGATGTCCTGGATGTGCCGGCATGCCGCGTCCAACCGCAACCTTCCGGTGCGGTTGATATCGCCGACGCGCAGCGGCCACTCACGATCGAACACCGAGGGGTGACCGTCCGGCACCGGCATCATTTCTTTGTCCAGGCTCACGACTTAACTCCCCGTTTCCTCCTAGCGTGAACCCCAGCTAATCCCTGGGAGTCTCGTTGCGAATCATGCCAACGACGCACCGGAAACACCAATCGACTACCTGTCCCCGTCGGCGTGCCAACTCTGCTAACCAAGCCTTCACATGACCCGACCTGTCTCACTAGGCTCGCTTGCGTGTCCAAGACGTTCGTCGGCTCGCGGGTCCGCCAGCTCCGTAACGAGCGGGGCTTCAGCCAGGCCGCGCTCGCCCAGCTACTGGAAATCTCGCCGAGCTACCTCAACCAGATCGAGCACGACGTTCGCCCACTGACGGTCGCGGTGCTGCTGCGCATTACTGAGGTATTCGGAGTCGACGCCACCTTCTTCTCCTCGCAAGACGACACTCGGCTGGTCGCCGAGCTACGCGAGGTGACGATGGACCGGGATCTGGACATCAGCGTCGACCCGACCGAAGTCGCCGAAATGGTCAGCGCGCATCCCAGCCTGGCCCGCGCGATGGTCAACCTGCACCGCCGCTACCGAATCACCACCGCACAGCTGGCCGCCGCTACCGAGGAGCGCTACTCCGACGGCAGCGGTACCGGGTCGATCACCATGCCCCACGAAGAGGTGCGCGACTACTTCTACCAACGCCAGAACTATCTGCACGAGCTCGACGCCGCGGCCGAGGATCTGACAATCCAGATGCGGTTGCACCATGGCGATCTGCGCAGCGAGCTGACGCGCCGCCTCACCGAGGTGCACGGCGTGCGAATCACCAGACGGATCGATCTGGGCGACACGGTGCTGCATCGCTTCGACCCCGCGACCAAGACGCTGGAAATCAGCAATCACCTCGCCTCGGGCCAGCAGGTGTTCAAGATGGCCGCCGAGCTCGGCTATCTCGAGTTCGGCGATCTGATCGACGCCATGGTGACCGACGGCAAGTTCACCAGTGATGAGTCACGCACGCTGGCGCGCCTCGGACTGGCCAACTACTTCGCCGCGGCCGCGGTACTGCCCTACCGCCAGTTTCATGACGTCGCCGAGAATTTCCGCTACGACGTCGAGCGGCTGTCGGCGTTCTACTCGGTGAGCTATGAAACCATCGCGCACCGGCTCTCGACGCTGCAGCGACCGTCGATGCGCGGCGTCCCGTTTTCGTTCATCCGGGTCGACCGTGCCGGCAACATGTCAAAACGGCAGTCCGCCACGGGTTTTCACTTCTCTTCCAGCGGCGGAACCTGCCCGCTGTGGAACGTCTATGAGACCTTCGCCAACCCGGGCAAAATCCTGGTGCAGATCGCGCAGATGCCCGATGGCCGTAACTACATGTGGGTGGCCCGGACCGTCGAGCGTCGCGCAGCCCGGTATGGTCAGCCGGGTAAAACGTTCGCGATCGGGTTGGGTTGCGAACTTCGCCACGCGCACCGGCTCGTCTACTCGGAAGGACTCGATTTGTCCGGCGATCCGAATATCGCGGCCACGCCGATCGGCGCCGGTTGCAGAGTCTGCGAACGCGACAACTGTCCCCAACGGGCATTCCCCGCCCTCGGGCGCGCACTCGATCTCGACGAGCATCGCAGCACCGTGTCCCCCTACCTGGTGAAGCAGCCATGACGGGGGACCAGGTCGCGCGCATCCCGTCGGGCGGCATCCGCCAGCTCGGGCCCGTCAACTGGGCGCTGGCCAAGCTGGCCGCCCGTTCGGTCCGGGCGCCGGAAATGCACTTGTTCACCGCGCTGGGCTACCGGCAGTACCTGTTCTGGACTTGGGCGATCTACTCGGGGCGTCTGCTGCACGGACGGCTACCGAGGATCGATACCGAGTTGGTGATCCTGCGGGTAGCGCACCTGCGGTCCTGCGAGTACGAGCTGCAGCATCACCGCCGGATGGCGCGCGCCGCCGGGCTGGACGCCCAGGCGCAGGCCACGATCTTCGCGTGGCCTGACGCTCCGCAGGGAGACGGCCCCCGAAGGGTCCTCAGCTCCCGACAACAGGCGCTGCTCACTGCCACCGACGAACTGATCAAGAACCGATCGGTCACACCCGCCACCTGGGAGCAGCTCGAGATTCACCTCAACCGCCGCCGGTTGATCGAGTTCTGCCTGCTGGCAACCCAATACGATGCGTTGGCGGCGACAATCACCGCGCTTGGCGTACCGCTGGACAACCCCCGCTAGGCCGTCGCGCACAGCAGCAGCAGGCGCCACAAGATGGGACCCGCGTGCCCACGGGACTCGGTTACCGGTCTCATCTACGCCCTGGTAAATTTCAGCACCCCACGACAATTCTGACGCTGCGGCGCGAGGGAGACCCGTTCTCGCACTACGCCGTTGCCTGGTAGGCGTCGCTTGATCTTGCGTTGGTCGTGGAGATGTTCAGTGGCGGATCAAATTTCGGGAGGAATACTGTGACAGCATCCGTCTGGATGGCTTCGCCGCCGGAGGTACACTCGGCGTTGCTCAGCGCGGGACCGGGCCCCGGGCCCCTGCACGAGGCCGCGACGGCATGGACGGCACTTTGCGCCGAACACACCTCGGCGGCAGAAGAACTCACCACCTTGCTGGGCGGCGTACAGGCCGCAGCATGGCAGGGGACCAGCGCGCAGAGCTATGTCGACGCGCACGCGCCGTACTTGGCGTGGCTGACCACCACCAGCGCCGACTACGCGGCGACGGCGGCCGAGCACGAGGTGGCGGCCGGGGCCTACACCAGTGCGCTGGCTGCGATGCCGACACTGGCGGAGCTGACCGCCAACCACACCACCCACACGACGCTGGTCGCGACCAATTTCTTTGGGCTCAACACCATCCCCATCACGCTCAACGAAGCCGACTACGCGCGGATGTGGGTCCAAGCGGCCACCACCATGAGCGCCTATCAAGTCGTCTCGGGCACGACGCTGGCCTCGATGCCCCACACCACACCAGCCCCGCCCATACTCAACACCCAGATCGGCACAGCCACCAACGTCGCGGCCCCCCTACTGGCACAACCGTTGGATATTATCGAAATCATTCTTGCGATATTGATCAACCTCATTGCGATAACATTCTTCTTGGTTTTCGCAATCATCGCGTACACAATAATAATTTTTGCAATTTTACTCATCCCGATTCTTATTGCCCTCGCGTTTTCTGTGGTCGTCTTCGCGTTTTACATCGCTATCGCGATAATTATCGTGACGCCTCCGCTTTTGGCGGCCCTGTTGCCAGTTGCGCTCGTCAGCTCGCTGATCGGAATACCGATTGCGCTTGCGACGACGTTGCCGATCGCCTTGCCGGTCGCCATCGGCCAGTACCTTGCTGACCAGACACGTTTGGAGACGAAGTCCGTCGACCAACGCCAAGAAACCGCAGGTACCGAGCTTGCGGCAGCGGAAGATAATTGGCAGCTAGGTGGCATGCCCGACGCCGGGCTGGCGTCAACTACAATTCCTGCCCCGACCATCGGCAAGGTTCCGGAAGTGGCTTCCGAGCAAAATGCAATGGGCTTTGCCGGTGCCGCTGTCAATCGACCCGTTCAATCGCCCGCGGGGCTGACGATTCTGGGCAATGGCGAGTCCGGCCATGGTTCACGAGTGCCGATGTTGCCGGCCGCCTGGGAACACGGCTTGACCGAAGCGACCAGCGGTAGGGCATTACCCACATAAATAATCTGGATTCCGACGCCCCGGACCGGTAGTTCAACCAGGGCTCCGGCGTTGTTGATTAGCAGGCTTGTGAGCTGGGGAATTGTGGATTGAGGAGGTCTAGGCGGCGGTTGGCGGTCAAAGCGGTGATCCGGCAGGC
This sequence comes from Mycobacterium ulcerans subsp. shinshuense, assembly GCF_002355775.1. Taxonomy (NCBI): domain Bacteria; kingdom Bacillati; phylum Actinomycetota; class Actinomycetes; order Mycobacteriales; family Mycobacteriaceae; genus Mycobacterium; species Mycobacterium ulcerans. The sequence goes on from NZ_AP017624.1 coordinate 4,958,548, forward strand.
TTCGGCGATGTTGTCGGCGCCGTTGAGGCGGTGCAGATTGATCGCGGTGTTGCGTAGCGTTGCTAGGACCTGTGCGCCGTTTCCGGTATGTGCCCTTTGACGGTCTTCGTCGAAGGTGACGTCGCGTATCCAGTGCAGGCTGTTCTCGATTCCCCAGTGTTGACGCATCCAGGTCATGATCGCGGTAGGGCGGGCGTGCTCGAACGGCAGGCTGCAGATGGCATAGACCACCTCCACGCTGCGCTGGTCGGTGGCGGTGATCAAGCGTTCACGAGTGATCCGGATGATTTGTTTTGCGTAGGGGAAGCCGATTCCTCGTGCAGCGGTGATGATTTGCAGGGTGCGGGTCTCGACACGGCCGTGGCCGCGGGAGTCGTCGGTAGCGGCTGCGGGCACCTCGGCCCAGGGCAGCGCGGTGATACGCGCAAGTATTTTGGCTTGGTTGGACTTGACGATCATCAGGTAGTGCGACTTCAAGGTGGCGCAGATCAACTTCGCGGTGACGACCTGGGTATGCATCGCATCCACGGTGACCAGCCACCGCAAGCTACCCGGCAGCAGCGTGAGCAGGGCACGTACGCAGGGAATTTCATTGCTTTTCTCGGCGACAGCGAGTTGACCGAGCACCAATCGGGCACGGTGGGCGAACACCGACACGAGATGCGTGGCTGTCGCTTTGGCGCGTAAAGCACCACGCAGCATCTTGCCGTCCAACGCGATCGGCACCAATCCACTGGGGTCGCTGCTGGCCACGTGTGCAGTGAAGTAACTGCCCATCCTGGCGTTGAGGTCGGCGGGGTCTAGCCGAGACAAAACAGCGCGGAAGGTCTTCTCACTGGGCCGCCGGAACCGGACCCCTAATTGGGCCAACACATCATCGGGAGCGGTGGCCGCCCATGTGGCAAAACCAGCATAGCCGCGCATCCCCGCGGCAGTGGCCAGAACCGCGATCGCCAACAAAGCCATCAGCGAATACCTCCGACCGCGTGGGTCCCTCGGGTCTGGCACCGAGGCCAACACATCGAGAAACTCCGATCCGATGAGCTCGCTGCGCTCACCAGGACTCCAGCGGTCGAACACCTCTGGAACCGACGACACAGGCAATACTGAAACGGTAGGCACGGGCAACTCCAGACCAACGACGAACAGTAACCAACTCGATCGTTCTCCAGATAGCCCGTGCCTACACTCCGGCCCCAATAGCCCGGCACCAAAGATCATCAACCCAGCTCACAAGCCTGCTAATCAACAACGCCGGAGCCCTGCGGCAGTGGCCAGAACCGCGATCGCCAACAAAGCCATCAGCGAATACCTCCGACCGCGTGGGTCCCTCGGGTCTGGCACCGAGGCCAACACATCGAGAAACTCCGATCCGATGAGCTCGCTGCGCTCACCAGGACTCCAGCGGTCGAACACCTCTGGAACCGACGACACAGGCAATACTGAAACGGTAGGCACGGGCAACTCCAGACCAACGACGAACAGTAACCAACTCGATCGTTCTCCAGATAGCCCGTGCCTACACTCCGGCCCCAATAGCCCGGCACCAAAGATCATCAACCCAGCTCACAAGCCTGCTAATCAACAACGCCGGAGCCCTGGCCACTGCCGCGGGGATGCGCGACTATGCTGGTTTTGCCACATGGGCGGCCACCGCTCCCGATGATGTGTTGGCCCAATTAGGGGTCCGGTTCCGGCGGCCCAGTGAGAAGACCTTCCGCGCTGTTTTGTCTCGGCTAGACCCCGCCGACCTCAACGCCAGGATGGGCAGTTACTTCACTGCACACGTGGCCAGCAGCGACCCCAGTGGATTGGTGCCGATCGCGTTGGACGGCAAGATGCTGCGTGGTGCTTTACGCGCCAAAGCGACAGCCACGCATCTCGTGTCGGTGTTCGCCCACCGTGCCCGATTGGTGCTCGGTCAACTCGCTGTCGCCGAGAAAAGCAATGAAATTCCCTGCGTACGTGCCCTGCTCACGCTGCTGCCGGGTAGCTTGCGGTGGCTGGTCACCGTGGATGCGATGCATACCCAGGTCGTCACCGCGAAGTTGATCTGCGCCACCTTGAAGTCGCACTACCTGATGATCGTCAAGTCCAACCAAGCCAAAATACTTGCGCGTATCACCGCGCTGCCCTGGGCCGAGGTGCCCGCAGCCGCTACCGACGACTCCCGCGGCCACGGCCGTGTCGAGACCCGCACCCTGCAAATCATCACCGCTGCACGAGGAATCGGCTTCCCCTACGCAAAACAAATCATCCGGATCACTCGTGAACGCTTGATCACCGCCACCGACCAGCGCAGCGTGGAGGTGGTCTATGCCATCTGCAGCCTGCCGTTCGAGCACGCCCGCCCTACCGCGATCATGACCTGGATGCGTCAACACTGGGGAATCGAGAACAGCCTGCACTGGATACGCGACGTCACCTTCGACGAAGACCGTCAAAGGGCACATACCGGAAACGGCGCACAGGTCCTAGCAACGCTACGCAACACCGCGATCAATCTGCACCGCCTCAACGGCGCCGACAACATCGCCGAAGCCTGCCGGATCACCGCTTTGACCGCCAACCGCCGCCTAGACCTCCTCAATCCACAATTCCCCAGCTCACAAGCCTGCTAATCAACAACGCCGGAGCCCTGAGCCCGTGGCCTAATAGGGAATGACGCCGGCCAGGCAGCGGCTCGCATGCTCGCAGAAGTAGGAGCCATACAGCGGCGCCGCGGCCGCGACCGAGGCAAACGGTGCCGACATCAACGCGAGCGACAACGCCGTGATCAGCGGCCTGCCCTGAACCATTGACAGCAGCAAGCTGGCCACCGCGCACAGCACCAGGTAGACCAGCACCACGAAGACTGGCAGCGTCTTGTCGATGGTGTGAAACCACCAGTAGAACAGGCTGAGCCCGACCTGGGCCGCGCCGAACCACACGCCCAGCACGACCAGCACGAACTTCCACCACTTCAGGTAGACGTACCGACTCGGCACGGTAACCGATGGCGCCGGGGTAGCGGTGCCCTCGGCCGGCGAATCCCCATCCAGAGAATCCCCATCCAGAGTTGTCAGCGGCGCCGACACGTCGGACAGGTCCACCAGCTCGACCGATGACTTCTTCGACTCCGTCACCACCGCGGCCAAACCGGCAAACGGCTTGGAGTCCATATCGAAATCCGGCACGAACGGCACCGAGCGTTCACCGGTATCGAACTCCGGCACGAACGGCTCGGTTCCCGGGTTCGAATCGAGATCGTCTTTAGCCATGAGAGGCCACCTGAATCGCAACGAGCACACCCAACCAACCCGGAGCCAACGCGAGGATGAACGCGCCCAACACCGTCACCCAGCGGCGCCCCGAGAACAAGATCACCAACATGCCAATCACACTGGGAATCCCAACCACCAGCGCAATAACGAGGTCCGGCCGGACCCGGGTGTGAACCAGAATGCTGGATCCCACCCCGGCCAATTGCCCGACCGCGCCACCGACCAGCATGGCGCTTGTCAGCAGCCACGCACGTGGAAGGGGTATCACGCCTTACGACCTTACTGCGGCTAGGGCCGACTGGCCGGGCACGCACCCGGCGCGTTGTCGGCCACCACCTCACCTGGCACCGCCGGACGCTCACCACGCTCATAGGCGGCACCGGTTATCACCGGCGTCTCTTCCAGCAGCGCCTGCTCCTCGCCGGTGAAGACTCGGCCGCGGCTGAGGAACCGCATACCCTCCGGCGCTTCCAGGCTGAACCCGCCGCCACGGCCCGGCACCACATCGATGACCAGTTGGGTGTGCTTCCACGCCTGATATTGCGGACCGGAGATCCACACCGCGACGCCTTCTGCCCCGGTCTGCTTGCCGATATCAAGCGTCCCGAGCAATACGTCGCGATCACCGACGAGGAAGTCGCCGCGCGGGTAACACATCGGCGAGGACCCGTCGCAGCAGCCGCCCGACTGATGGAACATCACCGGACCGTGCCGGTCCTGCAATCGGGCGAGCAATACAGCGGCGCCCGCGGTGATCACCACCCCCGACGGTGCCGACGGCTCCGGCATCAGAACAACCCCAAAGCCTTATCCGAGTAGGACACCAACAGGTTCTTGGTCTGCTGATAGTGGCCCAGCATCTTCTGATGGCCTTCCCGGCCAATGCCGGACTGCTTGTAGCCACCGAACGCCGAGTGCGCCGGGTAGACGTGATAGCAGTTGACCCACACCCGCCCCGCCTGGATGTCCCGGCCGGCCCGGTAGGCCGTGTTGCCGTCGCGGCTCCACACCCCCGCCCCCAACCCGTAGAGGGTGTCGTTGGCGATACCCATCGCGTCGTCGTAGTCGGTGAACGGCATGACCGCCACCACCGGACCGAATATCTCCTCCTGGAAGATCCGCATCTTGTTGGTGCCGCTGAAGATCGTCGGCTGCATGTAAAAGCCGCCGGACAGGTCACCGCCGAGTTCGGCGCGCTCGCCGCCGGTAATGACCTTGGCGCCCTCTTCCTTGCCGATGTCGATGTAGGACAACACCTTTTCCAGCTGGTCGTTGGAGGCCTGTGACCCCAGCATCGTCTCGATGTTCAAGGGATCGCCCTGCCGAACCGCCTTGGTCCGGATCGCCGCCAGCTCCAGGAACTCGTCGTAGATGTCGGCCTGGATCAGGCTGCGCGACGGACAGGTACACACCTCGCCCTGGTTGAGGGCGAACATCGTGAAACCCTCCAGCGCCTTGTCCTGGAAGTCGTCGGGCTTGGCCATCACATCAGAAAAGAAGATGTTGGGGCTCTTGCCGCCGAGTTCCAGGGTTACCGGGATCAGGTTTTGTGAGGCGTACTGCATGATCAGGCGCCCGGTGGTGGTCTCTCCGGTGAACGCGACCTTGGCAATTCGGTTGCTGGACGCCAGCGGCTTGCCCGCTTCGGCGCCGAAACCATTGACGACGTTGACCACCCCGGGCGGCAATAGGTCGCCGATCAGCGACATCAGGTACAGCACCGACGCGGGCGTCTGCTCCGCGGGTTTGAGCACCACCGCGTTACCGGCCGCCAGCGCCGGCGCCAGCTTCCAAGCACCCATCAGGATCGGGAAGTTCCACGGAATGATCTGCCCCACCACCCCGAGCGGCTCGTGAAAGTGGTAGGCGACCGTGTCCTGATCGATTTGCGACAGCGAACCTTCCTGGGCCCGGATCGCCGCTGCGAAGTAGCGGAAGTGATCCGCCGCCAGCGGGATGTCAGCGGCTATTGCCTCTCGGACCGGTTTGCCGTTGTCCCAGACTTCGGCCACCGCCAGCGCGGCCCTGTTTTCATCGATCCGGTCGGCGATCTTGTTCAGGATCGCGGCTCGCTCGGCCGGGGCCATCTTGCCCCAGGCCGGGGCCGCCGCATGTGCGGCGTCGAGCGCCATCTCGACATCGGCCTCATCAGAGCGCGGTATCTCGCAAAATGGCTGGCCGGTCACCGGGGTCAGGTCTTCGAAGTAACGGCCCCGCGCCGGGGCAACCCACTCACCCCCGATGAAATTTCCGTACCGGGACTCAAACGACATCAGCGCCCCGGCCGAACCCGGACGTGCAAACACGGTCATCTGATCGGCTCCTCGTTAGTTCACGTAATACAGCTCACACTACCGCCGGGGCCACAATGGCTTCCATGGCTCCCAAGGCTCCTGAGGCTCCCCAAGCTCCCGACGCGGCAGACACCACAACCGATCCGTATCTGTGGCTCGAAGACGTCACCGGCGAAGAGGCACTGGATTGGGTTCGCGCACGCAACGAACCGACCAAGGCGCAGTTCTGCGGCGGTGAGTCCGAGGACGAATTCGAGCGGATGCGCACCGAGGCACTCGAGGTGCTCGACACCGACGCCCGGATCCCATACGTGCGTCGGCGCGGGGACTACCTCTACGACTTCTGGCGCGACGCGAACAATCCCCGCGGGCTGTGGCGGCGAACCACGCTGGAGAGCTACCGCACCGACGCACCGGAGTGGGACGTGCTCATCGACGTGGACGAACTAGGGCGCACGGACAACAAGAAATGGGTGTGGGCCGGCGCCGACGTGATCGAACCCGAGTTCACCCGCGCACTGATCCGCCTGTCCCCCGGTGGTTCGGATGCCGTCATCGTGCGCGAATTCGACATGGTGACGCGCGAATTCGTCGCCGACGGATTCGAGCTGCCCGAGGCCAAGTCGCAAGTCGGCTGGGACGATCCGGACACCATCCTGGTGGGTACCGACTTCGGCCCCGACTCGATGACCGAGTCCGGATACCCACGCATCGTGAAGCGGTGGCGGCGAGGCACACCACTGAGCGACGCGGAAATGATTTTCCAGGGCGCACACACCGATGTCAGCGCGGGCGGTTCCACCGATCGCACACCCGGTTTTGAACGCACTTTCGTATCGCGGTCCCTGGACTTCTGGAACAGACAGCGCTACGAATTGCGGGGGACAGAACTGATCCCCCTCGACGTGCCCACCGATGCCAGCAGCATGTCGGTTCACTGCGAGTGGCTGCTGATCGAGCTACGCACCGACTGGTCCCCCAAAGCCGGCGCGGACGACGCCGCTAAGACCTACCGCGCCGGCTCGCTGCTTGCCGCGAACTACGATGATTTCCTCAGCGGCACAAGCGATTTGCACGTCGTTTTCGAGCCCGACGAACACACCTGCCTGTACCACTACGCCTGGGTTCGGGACCGACTGTTGATGGTTTCACTCGCCGATGTGGCCAGCCAAGTCGAAATCGTCACGCCGGGAAGTTGGCGCCGCGAACCCATCGGCGGCATCCCCGCATCGACCAACACCGTGATCGTCGCCGCCGACGACACCGGCGACGAGTTCTTCCTGGACTCCAGCGGCTTCGATGCACCGTCGCGGCTGCTGCGCGGCACCGCCGGTTCCGCGACGACGCAGCTGGAGCAGATCAAGTCCGCACCCACCTTCTTCGACGCCCAAAACATCTCGGTATCACAGCATTTCGCGACATCCGAAGACGGAACGTCGATCCCGTACTTCCTGGTGCGCCCCACCGGCTCCGATGGACCCGGCCCGACTTTGCTCTACGGCTACGGGGGCTTCGAGACATCCAATACCCCGGGCTACAGCGGCGTGATGGGCCGGCTATGGCTGGCCCGCGGCGGCACCTACGTCCTGGCCAATATCCGCGGCGGCGGTGAATACGGGCCCGGCTGGCATACCCAGGCGATGCGTGAGGGCCGGCACAAGGTGGCCGAAGACTTCGTAGCCGTAGCCGACGACCTCGTGCGGCGCGGCATCACCACGGTCGACCAGCTCGGCGCGCAGGGCGGCAGCAACGGCGGACTGCTGATGGGCATCATGGTGACCAAGTACCCGGAGAAGTTTGGCGCGCTGGTCTGCAACGTGCCGCTACTGGACATGAAGCGCTACCACTTGCTGTTGGCGGGCGCCTCGTGGGTCGCCGAATACGGCGACCCCGACAACCCCGACGACTGGGCGTTCATCTTCGAATACTCCCCCTACCAAAACATCTCAGCGGACCGGACCTATCCCCCGATCCTGATCACCACATCCACCCGAGACGACCGGGTGCATCCCGGCCACGCCCGCAAAATGACCGCCGCGCTGCAGGTCAGCGGGCACCGGGTCTGGTACTACGAGAACATCGAGGGCGGGCACGGGGGTGCGGCCGACAACGAGCAACTCGCGTTCAAATCGACGCTGAGCTACTCGTTCCTGTGGCGAATGCTGGGCAGCCGGAAATAGTTTCCCGCTTGGCCACTGCGCCGGCACGGCGCCAGTTGACACGGCATGTCGATGCTTGACACTGGCGCCCTGCAGCGGCTTCGCTTCGGCTATGCCAACTCCTGAGTTCCAGACGCTGCTGTACTCGACAGCGGGCCCGGTGGCGACCATCACGCTCAATCGCCCGGAGCACCTCAACACGATCGTTCCGCCCATGCCCGATGAGATCGAGGCAGCCGTGGGGCTGGCCGAACGGGACCAGGGCATCAAAGTCATCGTGTTACGCGGTGCCGGCCGCGCCTTCTCGGGGGGTTACGACTTTGGCGGGGGTTTCCAGCATTGGGGCGAAACCATGATGACCGACGGGCAATGGGATCCGGGCAAAGACTTCGCCATGGTCACCGCCCGCGAGACCGCCCCGACACAGAAGTTCATGGCCATCTGGCGGGCGTCGAAACCGGTGATCGCGCAGATCCACGGCTGGTGTGTCGGGGGAGCCAGCGACTACGCGTTGTGCGCCGACATCGTCATTGCCAGCGATGACGCCGTGATCGGAACCCCGTACAGCCGAATGTGGGGCGCGTACCTGTCCGGGATGTGGCTCTACCGGTTGAGCTTTGCCAAGGCCAAATGGCATTCCTTGACCGGTCGGCCGCTGTCCGGCGTCCAGGCCGCGCAGATCGAGCTGATCAACGAGGCGGTGCCGTTCGAACGGCTCGAAGCCCGGGTCGCCGAGGTCGCCGCCGAGCTGGCGCAGATTCCGTTGTCCCAGCTACAGGCGCAGAAACTGATCGTCAATCAGGCCTACGAAAATATGGGGCTGGCATCCACCCAGACCCTGGGCGGCATTCTCGACGGCCTGATGCGCAATACGCCGGACGCGTTGGACTTCATCAAAACCGCCGAAAACCAGGGAGTGCGGGCCGCGGTCGAGCGTCGAGATGGACCGTTCGGTGATTACAGCCAGGCCCCACCGGAGCTGCGGCCCAACCCCAATCACGTGATAGTCCCTGATCGCGACCGATAGTGAGATGGACTACGAATGTGACCTTGGCCCCTACGCCCCAGCACTGGAAGTGCTAACGTTGCAACTATGTCTCGGCTGAGTTCTAGCCTGCGAGCAGGCGCCGTTTTCCTCGCTATCGGGATCGCCGCGGCGGTGTTTCCGAAGACCGCCGCAGCCGACTCAACAGACGACTTCCCGTTACCTCGCCGGATAATCGCGACCAGCTGCGACGCCGAGCAGGTGCTCGCGGCCACCAGGGACACCAGCCCGGTGTACTACCAGCGGTACATGATCGACTACAACAACCACCCGGAGTTTCAGCAGGCAACCCAAGACAAGGCCCACTGGTTCTTCTCGCTGAGCCCCGCGGATCGCCGGGACTATTCCGAGCACTTCTATGACTCCATCGATCCGCTGTGGTGGGGCTGGCGCAACCACATGAAGATCTTCTTCAACAACAAGGGCGTTGTCGCCAAGTCGACCGAGGTCTGCAACCAATACCCCGCGGGCGACATGTCCGTGTGGAACTGGGCATAACCAACACCCTCCCGGCCGGGTCGGTTCACCGGGGTTCTCGTCCGCTGTTTGGGGGATGGGTGATTCAGCCTTGCATTGGCCGTTCGGCGGACAGCTAGTGCGCTCACGCGGTGGCCATACTGGCATCCGTAGCCAAATTCGGACGATATCTCTACCGAGCCGAGCCCCCCGGGATGCAGATCATTGCCGACATGGCCGCGCGGTACTCCGGCCAGCCGATTGTTCCCTGACCTTGTCAAGTAGCGAATGCAGTCCGGAAAGTCGGAGGTATTCGCATGAGTCAGGCAACCGGCAATGAGGTCCCCGGCATTCTGGTCGCGCTCGACTGGCAGACGCTGACCTGCCAGTCCGACGCGGGTTGCACAAATCGCGCGACGCATGTCGTCCACACCCACGCATTGGACCACTGCAACCGGCCCAATCTTGATCCGTTCGGGAACGTCATAGACATCCTGTGCGGCGACTGCCTCGGGCGCGCCCGGGCCGCAGCGCTGGTGCGAGTGAACCGTCTGGGCCGCTCGTCGGGCGCATACTGTCTGACCTGCGGGGCCCCGCTGTCCGACCCCGGCGACATCATCCGCGACGTGCGCCGGTGCGGGTTCAACGACCAGCCCGGGGTCTAGCCCGGGCCGACGGCGGCTGTCACCGACCGCGTCAGTAGTGCGGCGAACTCACCGCCAACCGCTCGGTATTGGTGTCTTCAGGTCCGTCGGCGGAATCACCGTTGCGGGGAAGCAGCAACGCCCGCACCAACGGGCGCGGTCCGTACGGACGGAGCAACTGACCGGCGGGTCGAGTGCGGACTTATTGCGGCCACCAGAACCAGCGGCCCATCAGCGCCGCGATGGATGGGGTCATGAACGAACGCACAATCAGCGTGTCGAACAACAGCCCCAGCCCGATGGTGGTACCCACCTGCCCGATTACCCGCAAATCGCTGAAAATGAACGGAGCCATGGTGGCGGCAAACACCAGACCGGCAGTGGTCACCACCCCACCGGTGCCGGCCATCGCGCGGATGATGCCGGCAGGGCTCCGGCGTTGTTGATTAGCAGGCTTGTGAGCTGGGTTGATGATCTTTGGTGCCGCGCTATTGGGGCCGGAGTGTAGGCACGGGCTATCTGGAGAACGATCGAGTTGGTTACTGTTCGTCGTTGGTCTGGAGTTGCCCGTGCCTATCGTTTCAGTATTGCCTGTGTCGTCGGTTCCAGAGGTGTTCGACCGCTGGAGTCCTGGTGAGCGCAGCGAGCTCATCGGATCGGAGTTTCTCGATGTGTTGGCCTCGGTGCCAGACCCGAGGGACCCACGCGGTCGGAGGTATTCGCTGATGGCTTTGTTGGCGATCGCGGTTCTGGCCACTGCCGCGGGGATGCGCGGCTATGCTGGTTTTGCCACATGGGCGGCCACCGCTCCCGATGATGTGTTGGCCCAATTAGGGGTCCGGTTCCGGCGGCCCAGTGAGAAGACCTTCCGCGCTGTTTTGTCTCGGCTAGACCCCGCCGACCTCAACGCCAGGATGGGCAGTTACTTCACTGCACACGTGGCCAGCAGCGACCCCAGCGGATTGGTGCCGATCGCGTTGGACGGCAAGATGCTGCGTGGTGCTTTACGCGCCAAAGCGACAGCCACGCATCTCGTGTCGGTGTTCGCCCACCGTGCCCGATTGGTGCTCGGTCAACTCGCTGTCGCCGAGAAAAGCAATGAAATTCCCTGCGTACGTGCCCTGCTCACGCTGCTGCCGGGTAGCTTGCGGTGGCTGGTCACCGTGGATGCGATGCATACCCAGGTCGTCACCGCGAAGTTGATCTGCGCCACCTTGAAGTCGCACTACCTGATGATCGTCAAGTCCAACCAAGCCAAAATACTTGCGCGTATCACCGCGCTGCCCTGGGCCGAGGTGCCCGCAGCCGCTACCGACGACTCCCGCGGCCACGGCCGTGTCGAGACCCGCACCCTGCAAATCATCACCGCTGCACGAGGAATCGGCTTCCCCTACGCAAAACAAATCATCCGGATCACTCGTGAACGCTTGATCACCGCCACCGACCAGCGCAGCGTGAAGGTGGTCTATGCCATCTGCAGCCTGCCGTTCGAGCACGCCCACCCTACCGCGATCATGACCTGGATGCGTCAACACTGGGGAATCGAGAACAGCCTGCACTGGATACGCGACGTCACCTTCGACGAAGACCGTCAAAGGGCACATACCGGAAACGGCGCACAGGTCCTAGCAACGCTACGCAACACCGCGATCAATCTGCACCGCCTCAACGGCGCCGACAACATCGCCGAAGCCTGCCGGATCACCGCTTTGACCGCCAACCGCCGCCTAGACCTCCTCAATCCACAATTCCCCAGCTCACAAGCCTGCTAATCAACAACGCCGGAGCCCTGATGATGCCGGTCTTCAATCCGGCACCGATTTCCTCCTTCAAGCGCGAAACCAGCAACAAGTTGTAGTCCGAACCCACCGCCAACAGCAGAATCACCGACATCGCCAACACCATCCAGTGCAATTCAACGCCGAAGATGTCCTGCCATACCAGGACGGAAAGCCCGAACGAGGCACCCAGCGACAGCAATACGGTGCCCACAATGACCACCGCAGCGACCAGGCTTCGGGTAATGATCAGCATGATGATCAGGATCAGACTGACCGCAGCAACTCCCGCGATCAGCAGGTCCCACCGCGACCCGTCCCGCATGTCCTTGTAGACCGAGGCGGTACCCGCCAGATAGATCTTGGCGCCCTCGAGTGGGGTGCCCTTGATGGCCTGTTTGGCCTCGTCCATGATCGGCTTGACGTGCGAGATGCCCTCGGTACTGGCGGGGTCACCTTCGTGCGAGATGATGAAGCGGACCGCGTGCCCGTCGGGTGACAGGAACATTTTCAGACCACGCTTGAAATCGGCATTGTCGAACACCTCCGGCGGAATGTAGAACGAATCGTCATTCCTGGCGGCGTCGAAAGCCTTCCCCATCGCGGTGGAATTCTTGGACATCTCGTCCATCTGGTCATACAGCGAGGACATCGAGCTGTGCATGGTCAGCATCATCGTCTTCATGGTTTTCATCGACGCGATCTAGAAGGGGATCTGAGCTCGCATCTGCGGCATCAAGATATCGAGCCGATCCATGTCACGGGAGAGCGCGGCCAGTTTCTCGGTGATCTTGTCAACGCCGTCAAGGGCATCGAATATGGACCGCAGCGACCAGCAGATGGGAACGTCGTAGCAGTGCTTCTCCCAGTAGAAGTAGCTGCGAATGGGACGCCAAAAGTCATCGAAATCGGCGATGTGGTCCCGCAACTCGTCGGTGATCTCGACCATGTCATGGGTCAGACCATCCATATCGTGGGTGGTTTCGACCATCTTGCCCATGATGTCGTACATGCGGTCCAGGGTGTCGATGGAATCCTGCATGGCGGCGGCCTGGATCAGCATGTCTGCCATCCGCTGTTTCATGTACTGCATGTTTTCCACCTGGACGGTGTTTTGCATGCTGATCTGAAACGGAATCGACGAATGCTCGATGGGCTTCCCGAGGGGCCTGGTTACCGCCTGCACCCGGGCGACTCCGGGTAGATGGAACACCCCTTTGGCAATGCGGTCGATTACCAGCATGTCGGCCGGATTCCGCATGTCATGGTCGGTCTCGACCATCAACAATTCGGGGTTCATTCTGGCCTGCGAGAAATGTCGGTCGGCTGCCGTATAGCCGACGTTCGTCGGGGTCGAGGTTGGTAGATACTTCTTGCTGTCGTAGTTGGTCCGGTATCCGGGCAAGGCCAGCAACCCGATCAGGGCGATCGCGATGGAAACCGCCAGAATCGGCCCGGGCCAGCGGACGATTGCCGTTCCCGCCCGCCGCCATCCCCGGGTTCGCATCTTGCGTTTCGGGTCGAAGAGTTTGAAGAAACTCCCGACTACCAAGACCGCTGGCCCCAGGGTGAGCGCGGCCAGCACCGCAACCAACATTTCGACCGCACAAGGAGCGCCCAGCGTCTGGAAGTAGGGAAGGCGGGTGAAGCTCAGGCAATACATTGCGCCCGCGATGGTGAGGCCCGAGCCCAGGACAACGTGCGCCGTCCCGTGAAACATAGTGTAGAAAGCCTTCTCTCGACTCTCCCCCTCGCCGCGCGCCTCTTGATATCGGCCCAGGACGAAGATCGCGTAGTCGGTTCCGGCGGCGATGGCCATCAGCACCAGGAGATTGACCGCGAAGGTCGACAGACCGATGACGTTGTTATCCGCTAGGAAGGCGACCACTCCGCGTGCCGCCATCAGCTCGATCCCGACCATCACGAGAACCGAGATCACGGTGATCAATTATCGGTAGACAGAAAGCAGCATCACAAAGATCACCCCAATGGTGATGAAGGTGACCCGCTGGATACTCGCATCGCCCGCCGTGGATTGATCGGCGATGAGCGCGGCCGGGCCGGTGACATACGCCTTGACCCCCGGCGGGGCCGGGGTGTCGTTGACCAGCTCGCGTACCGCGTCGACGGACTCATTGGCCTTGGCTTCCCCTTGATTGCCAACGAGGTATGCCTGGACGTAAGCCGCCTTGCCGTCCGGGCTCTGTGATCCCGCCGCCGTCAGCGGGTCACCCCAGAAGTCCTGGACGTGCTGCACATGGTCTTTGTCCGCCTTGAGTTTGCGGACCAGCTCGTCGTAGTAATGGTGTGCCTCATCACCCAGTGGGTGATCGCCCTCCAGCACAATCATGACCGCGCTGTCGGTGTCGAATTCGTTGAACACCTTTCCGACACGCTTCATCGCGATCATCGACTCTGCGTCACTTGGGCTCAGCGAAACTGTGTGTTGCTTGCCGACTTCCTCGAGCGATGGAACGAACATCACGAGGACGGCGACCAGTCCCACCCAGAACACAACGATGGGCACCGCCATCCGGTGGATCAGCCGGGCCATCGAGGGGCGGCTCCCGTTCCCGTTCCCGTTCCCGTTCCCGTTCTCGGCTCCGGCCCCGTTCGAGGCCCCGTTCGAGGCCGCACGTTCGCTTACCGCCTGATCGTCGCTCATGCCGATTTCACGAGGCAGAAGGTCTGGGCGTTCACTTCGTTCTCGGACCTTTCGTCCTTGACTTCGCCGTTCACGATGATCCGGCACCCGATCTGGTCGGTGTCACCCTGAGCGACGACATTGACGCTGACCGACGGGAGCGTGGTCGTCACCGCCAGCGTCCAGGGCAACGTCACGCCGCTGACCCGCTGAGGCTGGGCTTCAATGTCCAGATAGTTGATGTTGGCGACGGTCCCCGGCGGACCAAAGACTTCATAGACCACGTGCTTGGGGTTGAACGGCTTGATGTCATCGGAGACGCCGCTGGTGAGGGGACGGTCGTCATGGACACCGAAGTAGCTGCGAAGCCGATTGACGCTGAACGCCGCGATCACGACTACGGCCAGGATGACCAGCGCGATCCACGTTCGCTTCAGCGCGTTGAGAACCGAGATATTGGGCACCCAATCACCTTCCGCTAGCAGGGGGCAGGTCCGTTCCAATCAAGTACTGCAGCCGTGGCGCGCAGGCGTCAGGTTGGACAACGGTGTCCACGCCGCGACTCCAACGGTGTTGGAACAAAAGCTGACTTACTTAGCCATCCCATCCATTTGTTTGTTGCGCTAAGCATCTTAAACACACCATGGGGTAGGCCGCAGAATTTCCGCTCCACGGATGGCGCCGGAACCGACGCCCGCTCAAATGGCCCATTCGCCGGTGACTTACGACGATTTGGCGGTCAAGCCGCAACAGGTGGCGGTCAGCAAACGAGTGAGAGCGGCCGCGAAGTCAAGATTCCACTCCGGCGGAAGCACGTCGGGCTCCTCGGCGTAGACGTCGGTGAGCCGCTGCGGCGGATTCGCGATCTGCCAAAGCGTGGCCCCCAGCGAGTAGGCCGCCAACAGAACGTCGAACGCCCCCGCACGCCCAAGCGCGGGCAGTGCGTTCTCGATCGCATCAGCAAGCGCAATCACGGCGGCGGTGCTGGTGCGCTTGACCTCCACAACCCTGTCCACCTCCACTTCGTGTTCGAGGTGCAGGTGAAGGTTGGCCAGCAGGTCACAGAACAACGGGTCCGCGGCCAGGCCGTCAGCCAACGCCGCGGCCACCCGCGATTCGGTCATGGGACCGGGCTGGCTCAGCTCCCCACAGACCGTGTTCGACCACCGCTGCCACCCCTCGGCAGCAAGGTGCAGCAATACCTCTTTATGCGAAGTGAAATAGCGACGCACCGCCGAGTAGTGGATTCCGGCGCGGCTGGCAACCGCAGTCAGCGTGACCGACGCAACACCGGTCTCGGATGCCATCGAGCGCGCGGCCTCCACCAAAGCGGCCGCACGCTGGCGTTTGTTCTCCTCGGTGCGCGCGCGCCGGAAGGTTAGTTGCGCCACCGCCAGAGGATAACGCACACTGCGTGATTTGCGAGGGTAATGCCGACCGGGTACCGTACCTTTACGCACGTGATATGCGTTACATCCCCAAGATGACGGAAGGGGTCGACAATTCCGCCCATCGCCATGGTTTACTTAGACTAGGCTTGGTTGCGCGTCTCGGCGCGATGCAGCCAGCCCGAGGTGAGACGGGGTGACAACCCGTAAATCGGCCGATAGATCCGCCGAGGTTGCGACAGCCACTAGATCTACTGGATCTACCTACGGGCACTCCCACCCCTCACCGCGATCCAAAGATTGAACATGGTCGAACGGCGTTGAACATACGGGTATCGTGCGCCCCGTAGCTTCGCCAACCGGTAAAGGGTGACTTGAGATTTTCAGGGTGCTGTCGCGAACGTGGATCGTGCTGGTGATCGTGGCGGTGATCATCGTCGGGGGATTCTCCGTGCACCGAATCCGCGGCTTCTTTGCCTCGGAAAAACGCGAATCGTATTCCGACAGCAATCTCGACAACAAGCCTTTCAACCCCAAAGAGATCACCTACGAAGTCTTTGGCCCTCCGGGCACGGTCGCCGATATCAGCTATTTTGATGTCAATTCCGACCCGCAGCAGGTAGAGGGTGCGGTGTTGCCCTGGACGTTGCATTTCACCACGAATTTGGCGGCCGTGATGGGTAACCTTGTCGCACAAGGAAATACCAACAGCATTGGCTGCCGAATCACGGTAGACGGCAAGGTCAAGGCCGAGCGGGTGTCCAACGAGGTCAATGCTTACACCTATTGCCTGGTGAAATCAGCGTGACCGTCAAATACGCGAACGACCCGGACACCCGCGCTCACACCGAAAAGCCGTTTCTGGCGCGAATGATTCACGCGTTCGCGGTGCCCATCATTCTCGCCTGGGTCGCGGTTTGCGTTGCGCTCAGCGTATTCATCCCATCGCTGGAAGTGGTCGGCCAAGAGCGTTCGGTGTCACTGGGCCCAAAAGACGCGCCCTCCTACGAAGCGATGAAGCGCATCGGCGCCGCCTTCAACGAAGGCGACTCCGACAGTCAGGCGATGATCGTCCTGGAGGGCAAGGACGCTCTCGGTGATGACGCGCACAAGTACTACGACGTTCTGATCCGCAAACTGAGGGCCGATCCCCGACACGTGCAGAGCGTCCAGGACTTCTGGGGCGATCCCCTCACGGCGGCCGGAGCGCAGAGTAACGACGGCAAGGCCGCCTACGTACAGCTCAATCTCGCCGGCAATCAGGGCGAGCCGCTGGCCAATGAGTCCGTCGAAGCGGTGCGCAAGATCGTCAAGGAAACCCCCGCACCCCCCGGGGTCACGACTTATGTCACCGGTGCGGCAGCGCTGGTTTCGGACATGCACAGCAGCGGCGACAAGTCCATGATCAAGATCACCGTGACGACGGTGGCGGTGATCTTCATTATGTTGCTGCTGGTCTACCGATCGGTGATCACCGTTGTCGTGCTGCTGCTCACGGTGGGAGTCGAACTAACCGCCGCGCGTGGGGTGGTCGCGCTGCTCGGGCACAGCGGGGCCATCGGGCTGTCCACCTTCGCGGTAAGCCTGGTCACCTCGCTGGCGATTGCGGCCGGCACGGACTACGGGATCTTCATCTTCGGGCGTTACCAGGAAGCGCGTCAGGCCGGTGAGGACAAAGAGACGGCCTTCTACACGATGTATCGAGGCACCGCCCACGTCATTCTGGGTTCTGGACTGACGATCGCCGGCGCGACCTTCTGCCTCAAATTCGCCCGGATGCCCTACTTCGAAACCTTGGGCATCCCCTGCGCGGTGGGGATGCTCGTCGCGGTGATGGTGGCGTTGACCCTGGGTCCGGCCGTGCTGACCGTGGGCAGCCGCTTCGGACTGTTCGACCCCAAGCGCCTGATCAAGGTTCGGGGCTGGCGACGCGTCGGCACCGTGGTGGTGCGCTGGCCGCTGCCGGTTCTCGCCGCAACGCTGGCCGTCGCCCTGGTGGGTCTGCTCGCGTTGCCCGGCTACCGCACCAACTACAACGACCGTGACTATCTGCCCAACTTCATCCCGGCCAATCAAGGGTTCACGGCCGCGGAACGGCATTTCTCCCAGGCCCGGATGAAGCCCGACAGCCTCATGATCCAGTCAGATCATGACATGCGGAATCCCGCGGACTTTCTCGTCCTCGACAGACTCGGCAAGGGAATTTTCCACGTCCCAGGAATATCCCGGGTGCAAGCGATAACCCGGCCCGACGGAACGGCGATGGACCACACGTCGATACCGTTTCAGATCAGCATGCAAAATGCTGGGCAGATCCAGACGCTGAAGTACCAGCGCGACCGCATGAACGACATGCTCACGCAGGCCGAGGAAATGGCCAAGACCATCGCGTTGATGCGACGCATGTACGGCCTCATGACCCAGCTGGCCAACAACACCCACAAGATGGTCGGCGACACGATCGAGATGCAGCAGATAACCAACGAACTGCGCGACCATATCGCTAATTTCGATGACTTTTTCCGTCCGATCCGCAGCTACTTCTACTGGGAAAAGCACTGCTACGACATTCCCATCTGTTCGTCGTTCCGGTCGATATTCGACGCGCTCGACGGAATCGATCAGATCGACGAAAAGCTGGACAACCTGGTCGTCGACATCAAAGAGCTCGATCGGCTGATGCCCCAGATGATCGAGACGTTCCCGCCGATGATCGAAACCATGGAGAGCATGCGCCTGATGATGCTCACCATGCACAGCACCATGTCTGGTCTCTATGACCAGATGAGCGAGATGAGCGAAAACGCCAACGCCATGGGCAAGGCTTTCGACGCCGCCAAGAACGACGATTCGTTCTACCTTCCGCCCGAGGTCTTCAAGAACGAAGACTTCAAGCGCGCGATGAAATCGTTCCTGTCCCCCGACGGGCATGCCGCCCGCTTCATCATCTTGCACCGCGGAGATCCCCAATCAGCCCAGGGAATCGCGAGCATCGACCAAATTCGAACCGCGGCCGAGGAGTCACTCAAGGGGACCCCCTTGGAGGACGCCAAGATCTATGTGGCCGGCACGGCATCGGTCTTCAAGGACATCTCCGAAGGCACCGACTGGGACCTGTTGATCGCGGGGATATCGTCGCTGTGCCTGATCTTCATCATCATGTTGATCCTCACCCGTGCCTTCGTCGCGGCCGCGGTCATCGTCGGTACCGTGGCGCTTTCGCTGGGCGCCTCATTCGGCATGTCGGTGCTGTTGTGGCAGCACATCCTCAACATCGATTTGCATTACATGGTGCTCGCAATGTCGGTCATCGTGTTGTTGGCGGTGGGGTCCGACTACAACCTGCTGCTGGTGTCCCGGTTCAAAGAGGAGATACCGGCCGGGTTGAAGACCGGCATCATTCGCGCGATGGGCGGTACCGGCAAGGTCGTGACGAACGCAGGCCTGGTGTTTGCGTTCACCATGGCGTCCATGGCCGTCAGCGATCTGCGGGTGATCGGCCAGGTCGGCACCACCATCGGCCTGGGCCTGCTGTTCGACACCTTGATCGTTCGGGCCTTCATGACCCCGTCCATCGCGGCATTGCTGGGCCGCTGGTTCTGGTGGCCGATGAGGGTGCGCACTCGGCCCGCTCGAACCCCGTCGTCGCCGACGGCAGACCCCGAGCCCGACCGGGCCTTGGCCATGAGCGGCGAACGCTAACGATGTTTCGCATTTCCGGAGCGGCCAACCAAGCGGCCGGCGGCTCCGAATACCTCATGTGCAGCAGAAAACTCTCACCCAGCGTTCGATAGCCGTCATCGGCAGCGGCGTCGCCGGACTGACCGCCGCCTACCTGCTGTCCGGACGTGACCGGGTCACCCTCTACGAGGCGGACACCCGACTCGGCGGACACGCCCATACCCACTGTCTGGACGCCGGCGACGGCACGTTCGTGGGCGTCGATTCGGCGTTTCTGGTCCATAACGACCGGACCTACCCGACGCTGTGCCGATTGTTCGCCGAGCTCGGCGTGGCCACCCAAGAGTCAGAGATGTCGATGTCGGTGCGCGCCGACGACATCGGGCTCGAATATGCCGGAGCGCTGGGACCGCGCGGCCTGTTTGCCTGCTCGGCGGCATTGCGGCCGCGCTACCTGATGATGCTGGCCGAGATCCTGCGCTTCCACCGGGCCGCCTCCAGATTGCTGCGCGAGGACACCGCCGGCAGCGCTGGGGACGATCTGGAGACGCTGGAGGCGTTTCTCAAGCGGCACCGCTTCTCGTCGTTCTTCGTCGACTACTTCATCACGCCGTTGGTGGCCGCCGTGTGGTCGTGTACCGCTGGCGATGCGTTGCGCTACCCGGCCCGGTATCTGTTCGTCTTTCTCGAGCATCACGGCATGTTGTCGGTGTTCGGGTCACCGACGTGGCGTACTGTCACCGGCGGCAGCGTCAACTATGTGCGTGCCATCGCCTCGAGTCTGGACGAGGTTCGCACCGGCGCCGCGGTGCATTCGCTGCGCCGGACGGCCGACGGGGTCGTGATACGGGCCGGTGGCGACGCGCCCCGCTGTTTCGATGCCGCTGTCGTCGCCGTGCACCCCGATCAAGCCCTGCTGTTGCTCGATGATCCGACGACCTGGGAGCGCAACGTCTTGGGGGCAATCCCCTACTCGACCAATCGCGCCCTGCTGCACACCGACGAATCGGTGCTGCCACGGCACCACCGGGCCCGGGCATCGTGGAACTACCTGGTGGCCCCCGGACAGGACCATGTGGTGGTCAGCTACGACGTCAGCAGGTTGATGCGCATTGGCGGCAACCGCCGTTTCGTGGTCACCCTCGGTGGCCACGACCGGGTGGATACCCGATCGGTGATCGCCGAGATGACCTATAGCCATCCCCTCTACACGCCGGAATCGGTTGCCGCCCAGCGTGTTTCGCCGACGCTCGACGACGATCGGGTGGTGTTCGCCGGGGCATACCACGGCTGGGGATTCCACGAGGACGGCGCCGCATCGGGACTACGCGCGGCGCGGCGGCTCGGAGCCGACTGGCCGGCCCGAACCCGACCGGAGGCGATGTTGTCATGCTGACTCAAACCCGGGTAATGGCACCGGCGATCTACCGCACCACCATCACCCATGCGCGGCGGGTCCCGGTGCACCACTCGTTCGGATACCGCAGCTACAGCTGGTATGTCGACGTTGACGACTTACCCCGGCTGCCGTGGTGGCTACGGCCGATGGCCCGGTTCCACGCCGATGACCACTTCATCTCCCCGCCGCAGGGATCCCTTCGGGACCGCCTGGAGGCTTTCTTCGCCGAACAGCGCGCCGAAATCCCTGACGGCCGCGTGACCGCGCTGCTGCAGGCGCGCGTATTCGGCTACGTCTTCAATCCGTTGAGCGTCTTTTGGTGCCACGACCGCGACGGCAGGCTGCGCCACGTGGTGGCAGAGGTGCACAACACCTACGGGGGACGCCATGCCTACCTGCTACCGCCGGCCGAGCTGCCGGTGGCCGCCGTCAAGAATTTCTACGTCTCACCGTTCAACCAGGTCGACGGGTACTACCTGATACAAGCGCCACGGCCCGAAGCCGAGGTGGACGTCACGGTTTCGCTGCACCGCGAGAACCGGCAGAGCTTCACCGCCAACCTGCACGGGAAACGACTACCAGCGACAACCAAGCAAGTCGCGATCATGCAAATCATTGCGCCGTTGGCCCCGTTGGTGGTGGCCGCCCGCATCCGGATACAGGGGATCAAATTGTGGTTGCGTCGAGTTCCGGTGGTACCGCGATGAGTGTCGACACCGTCCGCGAGCCCCTCCAAGAACGCTCCGAAGTCATCGATTCGCGGCGCTGGCCGGCGGTGGCAAAGCCGCCGTCGGGCCCGCTTTCCGCGGTGGCTGCCGCAATCGCGCACCGGCTGCTGCGCCGCGCGGTTGCCCGCCTGCCACTACGACTGGTCTACCCGGACGGCACCTCGATCGGTGCCGCCGATGGGCCCACCATCGTGGTGCACCAGCCGGCCGCGCTGGCCCGGCGGATCGGGCGAAACGGCCTGATCGGCTTCGGCGAGTCCTACATGGCCGCGGAGTGGTCATCAAACGATCTCGCCGCGGCGCTGACGGTGTTCGCCGAGTCGGTGGCCGAGCTGATACCACCCTCCCTCCAGTGGCTGCGACCCATTGCACCGGCTTTTCGGCCGCGCTGGCGAGACCCCAGCCGCGATGAGGCCCGGCGCAACATCTCCGAACACTACGACCTGTCGAATGAGCTGTTCGCGCAGTTCCTCGACGACACCGTGACGTATTCGTCGGCGCTCTTCGACCAGCTACCCGCCGCCTGGCCGGATCTGGCTGCGGCCCAACGGCGCAAGATCGATCGGTTACTCGATATGGCCGAGGTTCGCGACGGTAGCCGGGTGCTCGAGATCGGCACCGGCTGGGGCGAGCTGTGCATCCGGGCGGCGTCGCGGGGCGCGCAGGTCCGATCGATAACCCTCTCGGTCGAACAGCAGCGGCTGGCGCGCAGGCGGGTCGCCGAGGCGGGCCTATCCCATCTGGTCCAGATCGACCTGTGCGACTACCGCGATGTCGGCAGCGAGGGCGCAGCCTATGACAGCGTGCTCTCCGTCGAGATGATCGAGGCGATCGGATACCACTCGTGGCCAAAGTATTTCGCCGCGCTGCAGCGGCTGGTACGGCCGGGCGGGAAGGTGGCGATCCAGGCGATCACCATGCCCCATGACCGGATGCTGGCCAGCCGCAATACCTTGACCTGGGTGCAGAAGTACATCTTTCCGGGCGGACTGCTGCCGTCCACCCAGGCGATCGCAGACATCACCGAGCGCCACACCGCCTTGCGCACCATCGACACGGCCTCACTGCGACCGCACTACGCGCAGACCTTGCGGCTGTGGCGGGAGCGGTTTCTGCAGCGCCAGGGTGAGCTGGCACAGTTGGGCTTCGACGACGTGTTCAAACGGATGTGGGAGCTGTACTTGGCCTACTCGGAGGCCGGATTCCGGTCGGGTTACCTCGACGTCTACCAGTGGACGTTCGAACGTGAGGATGGCCGGTGATCGGAGACGGAATTCTGCTGATCTCCGGCGCATCGGCCGCCGCGCTGATCGTCGTGCATTCGGTGACATTTGCGATCGGCCACCGCATCGGCCGCTACAACGTCGTCGACGTGGCCTGGGGTCTGGGGTTCGTCGCCGTTGCCGCCGTTTCGGCGGTACTGGGCAGCGGCGACCCGACCCGCCGGTGGCTACTGCTGGCGCTGGTGGCTATCTGGGGTTTGCGGCTGAGCTGGCACATCCACCGCAAGACGGTCGGCAAGGGAGAAGATCCGCGCTACACGGATCTGCTCCGCGGCGCCACGCTGGGGCAGGTGGTGCGCAAAGTGTTCGTGCTGCAAGCATTCTTGACGCTGTTCATCTCCTTCCCGTTGCAGCTGTCTGCCGTCACCGGGCCGACGCCGAAGCCGCTGCTGGCCGTCGGGGCGCTGGGCGTAGCGGTGTGGCTGCTCGGCGTCGTCTTCGAGGCCCTGGGCGACCACCAGTTGCGGGCGTTCAAGGCCGACCCCGCCAACCGGGGCGCCATCATGGATCGCGGCCTGTGGGCCTGGACGCGCCACCCCAACTACTTCGGCGACGCCTGCGTCTGGTGGGGATTGTGGCTGGTCACCATCACCGGCTGGGTCCCGCTGATCACCGTGGGCTCACCGCTGCTGATGACGTACTTCCTGGTCGACGTCAGCGGCGCGCGACTGACCGAGAACTACATGAAGGATCGTCCCGGATTCGGCGAATATCAACGGCGGACGGCGTATTTCGTGCCCCGGCCGCCTCGATCGGCGCGTCATCAATGACCGGCCCGGCGATCTTGGCGCCAACTGGCGATAGGCTACCGATCGATGACCGGACCGCCGGGGCGCAGCGACGACCTCAACGCCCTATTGCGCCAGATCGCGCGGGGCGAGCGCGACGCGTTCGCCATGTTCTACGACCACACCTGTACGCGGGTGTATGGACTGGTGGCACGGGTATTGCGTGATGCCGGCTACAGCGAGGAAACCACCCAGGAGATCTATCTCGAGGTGTGGCGGACGGCATCGGATTACGACGCCACCAAGGGCTCTCCCCTGGCCTGGTTGCTGACCATGGCGCATCGGCGCGCGGTGGACCGGGTGCGCGCCGAGCAGGCCGGCAGCCAGCGGGAGTCGCGCTATGGCGCGGCCAATGTCGATCTGGCCAGTGACGTGGTCGCCGATTCGGCGATCGCCGGTGATGAACGTCGCCGGGTGGTGGAGTGCCTGGATGGGCTGACCGATACCCAGCGGCAGTGCATCGAGCTGGCCTACTACGGCGGGCTGACCTATGCCGAAGTGTCGCAGCGGTTGGCCACCAATCTTTCGACGATCAAATCACGCATGCGCGACGCGCTGCGCGGTCTGCGCAACTGCCTGGATGCGTCATGACCGAGCCGACCGACTTCCAACTGCTCGAGCTGGCGACACCGTATGCCCTGCATGCGGTCTCCGACGAGGAGAGACTCGACATCGAGCGCCGGCTTAGCGCAGCACCGGCGCCGGTGGCCGCCGCATTCGACGAAGAAGTTCGGTCGGTGCGCGAAACGATGTCGGTGGTATCGGCCGCCACGGCCGCGCAGCCACCAGCAGAGCTGCGCCAGGCGCTGCTCGCAGCCGCGGAGCCCGCTCAGAGCCGCCGTCAACCACGTTGGCGCACTGCAGTTTTCGCTTCCGCCGCGGCGATCGCGGTGGGGCTGGGCGCGTTCGGCCTGGGCGTCCTGACCCGACCGTCGGCATCGCCGACGGTCGCCGAGCAGGTGCTGGCCGCGCCGGATGTGCAGACGGTCTCCGGCCGGCTCGGCGGCGGAACGGCCACCGTGATGTTCTCCCGCGATCGCAACGCGGGTGTGTTGGTGATGAACAATGTGCCGCCGCCGTCTCCGGGCACCGTCTATCAGATGTGGCTGGTCGACGCCAAGGGGCCGACATCGGCGGGAACCATGGGCCCCACGGCGGTCACGCCGTCGACAAAAGCGACGCTGACCGCTCTCGGCGACTCGACGACGCTGGCGTTCACCGTCGAGCCCGGCACGGGTTCGACCAAGCCGACCGGCACGGTGCTGGCCGAGCTGCCGCTACGCTGACCCGTCCGGCGCTAGTTCCACAGGCTCCTGATCATCGCGGCCACGGCACCCACCACCACCAGCACGACGCCGGCAAGCAGCGTCAAATTCAGCCATAGATGCAGGCTGCCCTCCGCGGTATTGACCATGACATCGGCGATGCGGCGGATGTCACCCGTGGTGCGGTTGAGCGCTTCGTTGACGTATCGGCCGCCGACTTCGATGCCCGCCCAGCCGGCAGCGCCGACCATTAGCGCCGAGACACCCAGACTGCTCAGCGCCTTGCCGCGGCGGCGGGCGGTGATCAGCGTCAGCAGCCCGCAGACCACCGCGAGGGCCGCCGCCCCGATGCTGACCCAGGGACCCCAGACCGCGACTCGGCGCAATTGGCCTTGATGCAGGGGCTGGGGAGTCGACACCGTCAACGGAACTCGCAAGGTGTCGGGCACCGTCACGTGATAGCTGCTCAAGACCTGCTGGATGGAACTGTCGTTGAGCATCGGCGCCAGGTCGACCACCCAGCGCTCGCCGTCGGCCGCGGACTGCGCTTCGCTGAACAACCAGTCGTGTGCCACCCGATTCGCCTGAGCGAACAACGGCGGAAATGCTGCGCTGGTGGTAAACGACATGGCCGCCTCCTGCACCGCCGACCCGTCGATCGCGTCGTGCTGGCCGCCGCGCTTGGCGATGAGCGCCATGGCACGGGTGCTGAGTTCAGCGGCCATCGCCGACTGCAGCACCGGATCATCGGCGGCCCGGCCGGCCAGCGCGGTGTAGCCGTCACGATCGATGATGTGTGTCTGCGCCCACGCGGCCGGGACCGCCACCGCCAGCGCGACCGTGGTGGCCAGCCATAAGACCACCGTCGCAAGCAATCGCACGCCTAGAACCTACTGGGCGATCCCGCGCAGGTAGGCAGCCTGTCCCAGGTGTTGGGCGCAGTCGTCGACCACGCTGATCAATCGGACGCTCGCGGTGACCGGCGGATCCCAATGGGTGTCCACCACGCGGGACAGTTCCTCGGCGGTCACACCCGCGACGTACTGCAGCGTCAGGGCGTGCACCGCGTGGTAGTAGCCGGCCAGCAGCTCGGCCGGCGCACGCACTTTAGCCACATCCTGCGCGCCGTGCCCGTAGCCGGTGTCGCCGCGGGGCAGGTCCAGCCCGAACCGGTCCACCCAGCCATCACGAGTCCACGCCTGTTCGACCCCGGCGATGTTGGCCACCTGGACGTCCTGGACCCGCGCACTGTGCCAGATCAGCCAGGCGATGCTGTTGGCGGCCGGTGTTGGCCGGTAGTTGGCCACTTGCTCGGTCAGACCGTCGGTGAGTTCATCGACGTGTTCGATCACTCGGGTGAACGCGTCGCGCAGCAGCTCGCGGGCCGCGGCATCGGAGGTAGCCATACGGCCGACTCTACGAGCGCCATCGGACCTGGCACCACCGACCGCCGCGGTCGTAAATTGATTAGATGAGCTACGACCTCCTCATCCGTAACGGAACCATCGTTGACGGGCTGGGGGGGTGAGCCGTACGTCGGCGACGTCGCGGTACGCGACGGCATCATCGTGGCCGTCGGGCCACCCGACGACTCGGTCAACGGCGACGCCGCCGGGCGGGTGATCGACGCCAGCGGCCTGCTGGTCACCCCGGGGTTCGTCGACCTGCACACCCACTACGACGGTCAGTCAATCTGGTCAGACCGACTGACACCATCATCGGCGCACGGCGTGACGACCGTGCTGATGGGCAATTGCGGGGTGGGTTTTGCGCCGTGCCGCCAGCAGGACCACGACGTGCTCGTCGACGTGATGGCCGGTGTCGAGGACATCCCCGGCGTTGTCATGACCGATGGCCTGCCCTGGACCTGGGAGACGTTCCCCGAATTCATGGACGCGTTGGAGGCGGGAGCACGCGACATCGATGTGGCCGCCTTTCTGCCGCACTCCCCGCCGCGGGTCTATGTCATGGGTCAGCGCGGCGCCGACCGCGAGCCGGCCACCCCCGAAGACCTGGCCACCATGCGGGCACTGGCCAAACAGGCCATCGAGATCGGTGCGCTGGGGTTCGCGTCGTCGCGGCTGACCATCCACAAAACCGAGAGCGGATCGCCGATTCCGAGCTACGACGCCGCCCGTGCGGAGATCGAAGAGATCGCCAAGGGCGTCGTCGACGGCGGCGGTGGCCTGTTGCAGTTTGTGCCCGACATCCCAGCCGGCGGCTACCAGCCGGTGTTGCAGACCGTGTTCGATGTCGCCGAGGAGGTCGGGCTGCCAGTCACGTTCTCGTTGGTGGTCGGCAACGTCGGCGAACCCAGCTGGCCCGATGCCATCACAATGGTCGAGAACGCGAACAAGAACGCGGGCGAGGGAACCCGCTTCACCGCGCAGCTACTGCCCCGTCCGATCGGGCTGATCATCGGACTGCAGCTGTCGGCAAACCCATTTGTGCTCTATCCCAGCTACCGCGAGATCGCACATCTGCCGTTGGCCGAGCGTGTCGCCGAAATGCGCAAACCCGACGTCCGGGCCCGCATCCTGGCCGATAAGCCCGGCGTCGGGCATCCGATTCTGTATGTGGCGCAGGCCTGGGACTGGATCTTTCCGCTGACTGAGGACCCCAACTACGAGCCGGCGGCGGCCGACAGCATCGGGGCTCGGGCTCGCGCCCGCGGCGTCAGCCCGATGGAGGAGGCCTACGACCGACTGCTCGACGACGACGGGCACGCCATGTTGCTGGTCGCGACCAGCAACATGGAGAACAACTCGCTGGACACTGTCGGCAAACTATTGCATCGCGAAGACGTGGTGCTCGGTCTCGGCGACGGGGGCGCCCACTACGGGATGATCTGCGACGCCAGCTACTCGACCTACTTTCTGACGCACTGGGCTCGCGATCGGGCATCCGGGCGATTCAGCGTGGCCGAAGCCGTCCGCGAACTCACATCCGTGCCGGCCCGGGTGGCCGGCCTGGGCGACCGCGGACGCATCGCGGTCGGCTACAAGGCCGACCTCAACGTCATCGACCACGCCGCACTCCGACTGCACAAGCCGGTCATCAGGTACGACCTGCCCGCGGGCGGGCGGCGCTTGGATCAGACCGCCGAGGGCTATGTTGCAACCGTGGTATCGGGTCAGGTGATCGCCGAGAACGGGGTGCCGACCGCTGCCCGGCCCGGCAAGCTGGTCCGCGGACGGCAGCCAGCCCCGGTCCCGGCGTGAGGGAACTTGGGGGTTCCTGTAAACCCCCTATGGATCGACATTTTTCCGATGCCGATACGGCCACGGTAGCGGCCGTTGCCAGGTAGTTTGGGCTGGTGACAAACCCGCATTTTGCGTGGTTGCCGCCAGAGATTAATTCGGCACTAATGTTCGCCGGTCCCGGAGCGGGGCCGCTGCTTGCCGCTGCCGCGGCTTGGGGCGGTTTGGCCGAGGAATTGGCGTCAGCGGTGTCGTCATTCAGCTCGGTCACCTCCGAGTTGACCAGTGGCTCATGGCTGGGCCCCTCGGCGGCAGCCATGATGGCTGTCGCCACCCAATACATGGCGTGGCTCGGTGCGGCTGCGGCACAGGCGGAGCAGGCGGCCGCACAGGCCGCTGTCACGGCAGGCGCGTTCGAATCGGCTCTGGCGGCGACGGTGCAGCCCGCGGTGGTCACGGCCAACCGCGGGCTGATGCAGGTGCTGGCGGCCACGAACTGGCTGGGTTTCAACACCCCCGCGATCATGGACATCGAGGCCGCCTACGAGCAGATGTGGGCGCTCGACGTGGCGGCCATGGCCGCCTACCACGCCGAAGCGTCGGCGGCCGCTTCGGCGCTGGCGCCCTGGAAGCAGGTGCTGTGCAACCTCGGTATCGACATCGGCAAGAACGGCCAGATCAACCTGGGCTTCGGCAACAGCGGCACCGGCAATGTCGGCAACAACAACGTCGGCAACAACAACTGGGGCAGCGGCAACACCGGAAGCAGCAACGTCGGCACCGGTAACACCGGAAGCAGCAACATCGGTAGCGGCAACACCGGTAACAGCAACGTCGGGTTGGGCAACCTGGGCAGCGGGAACGTCGGCTTCGGCAACACCGGCAACGGCGACTTCGGGTTCGGTCTGACCGGCGATCATCAGTTCGGCTTCGGCGGCTTCAACTCGGGTAGCGGCAACGTCGGAATCGGAAACTCGGGCACCGGCAACGTCGGCTTCTTCAATTCCGGCAACGGAAACATGGGTATCGGCAACTCAGGCTCGCTCAATTCGGGCCTGGGCAACTCCGGGAGCATGAGCACCGGTTTCGGCACCGCCAGCATGAGCAGCGGCATGTGGCAATCGATGCACGGCAGCGACATGGCAAGCTCTACCAGCTTGGCCAGCTCGGCCACCTACGCAACGGGCGGCACGGCCACCTTGAGCTCGGGGATCCTGAGTTCGGCGCCGGCACACACCGGCGGCCTGAATCCGGCGCTGGCCGGCGGATTGACCCCCACCGCAGCCACCCCGGCTGCCGCCGCTCCCGCGGCCGCGGCGCCGGTAGCGGCGGCGGCTGCCGACGCCGGCCCCGTCTCTGCGGGTGCAAACAGTGGCTCCACCGCGGGCGCGGGCCTACGCAGCCCGGCTGTCGGATACTCCGGCCTGTACAACTCGGCTAACAGCGATGCGGGTGCGCGAAGCGTCGCCACCCGTGAAGCGCCGGCAAACGCCGGTGCGGGCATCCCCAGGTCCAGCTTCTATCCGAACCGCGAGACGGCTGACAGCGAAGCCGACATTCAGCTGCCGCTGCGCACGGAGTAGTCACACCCCATCCGGCCGGCATCTATCCTCGATTGCATGGCCGCCAAGAAGGTGGACCTCAAGCGGTTGGCCGACGCCTTGACCGACTACCCGTTCGCCTACCTGATCACCGTTGACGACGACCACCACGTGCACACGGTGACCGTGGAACCGGTGCTGCGTGGCCTGCCCGACGGACCGGACGGACCGCGCGCGGTCATCGAGGTCGGGCTGATCGGCGGCCGCACCCGCGCCAACCTGGCCAGCCATGGTGATGCCACGCTCCTGTGGCCGCCACCCGAGCCCGGCGGCTATTCGCTGATCGTTGATGGGCGCGCCGAGGTATCCGACGCCGGCACCGAAACGGCCCAGTGCGCTGTGCTGCCCACCAAGGCGTTGTTGCACCGCAACGCCGACTCTGCCGCCACAGCCAGCGGCTGCCTGCATGACTGCGTCGTGTTCTCCGAGCCTTCCTAGCGCGCCCGTACACACACGAAAAAGCCCGGCCCCCCGAAGGGAACCGGGCTTTTTCGTGCTTGCGAACTTGCGCGCCTTGCGGACTTAGAAGTCCATGCCGCCCATGCCGCCGGTCGGGTCGCCCGCGGGAGCGGCCGCCTTCTCCGGCTTGTCGGCGACAACGGCCTCGGTCGTCAGGAACAGACCCGCGATGGACGCCGCGTTCTGCAGCGCCGAACGGGTCACCTTGACCGGGTCGGCAACGCCGGCCTTGAGCAGGTCCTCGTACACACCGGTGGCGGCGTTCAAGCCGGTACCGGCGGGCGAGTTACGGACCTTCTCGGCCACCACACCGGGCTCCAAGCCACCGTTGAAAGCGATCTGCTTCAGCGGAGCCTCGAGAGCCACCCGGACGATGTTGGCGCCGGTGGCCTCGTCACCGGACAGCTTCAGCTCGTCCAGCGACGGGACCGCGTGCAGCAGGGCGACGCCACCACCGGCGACGATGCCCTCCTCAACGGCAGCCTTGGCGTTACGGACCGCGTCCTCGATGCGGTGCTTGCGCTCCTTGAGCTCCACCTCGGTGGCAGCCCCGGCCTTGATCACCGCAACACCGCCGGCCAGCTTGGCCAGGCGCTCCTGCAGCTTCTCACGGTCGTAGTCGGAGTCGCTGTTCTCGATCTCGGCGCGGATCTGGGCCACCCGTCCAGCGATGGCGTCGGAGTCACCGGCGCCCTCGACGAGGGTGGTCTCGTCCTTGGTGATGACGACCTTGCGGGCCTTACCCAGCAGCGAGATGTCGGCGGTCTCGAGGGAGAGGCCAACCTCTTCGCTGATGACCTGACCACCGGTGAGGATGGCCATGTCCTGCAGCATCGCCTTGCGGCGGTCACCGAAGCCGGGGGCCTTGACCGCCACCGACTTGAAGGTGCCACGGATCTTGTTGACGACCAGGGTGGACAGCGCCTCGCCCTCGACGTCCTCGGCCATGATCAGCAGCGGCTTGCCGCCCTGAATGACCTTCTCCAGCAGCGGCAGCAGGTCCTTGACGGTGGACACCTTGGAGCTGACCAGCAGGATGTAGGGGTCCTCCAGGACCGCTTCCTGACGCTCGGCGTCGGTGACGAAGTAGCCCGAGATGTAGCCCTTGTCGAACCGCATCCCCTCGGTGAGCTCGAGCTGCAGACCGAAGGTGTTGGACTCCTCGACGGTGATGACGCCCTCGTTGCCCACCTTGTCCATCGCCTCGGCGATCAGGTCGCCGATCGACTGGTCGCCGGCGGAGATGGCTGCGGTCGCCGCGATCTGCTCCTTGGTCTCGACCTCTTTGGCCGATTTGAGCAGGGTCTCGGTGACCTTCTCGACTGCCTTCTCGATGCCGCGCTTCAGACCGAGCGGGTTGGCACCGGCCACAACGTTGCGCAGGCCTTCCTTGACCAGCGCCTGGGCCAGCACGGTGGCCGTCGTCGTGCCGTCACCGGCCACGTCGTCGGTCTTCTTGGCAACTTCCTTGACCAGCTCAGCGCCGATCTTCTCGTACGGGTCCTCCAGCTCGATCTCCTTGGCGATGGACACACCATCGTTGGTGATCGTGGGGGCACCCCACTTCTTCTCCAGGACGACGTTGCGACCCTTGGGGCCCAACGTCACCTTTACCGCGTCGGCGAGGGCGTTCAGGCCCCGCTCGAGGCCGCGACGGGCCTCTTCGTCGTACGCAATTGTCTTGGCCATTGCGAAGTGATTCCTCCGGATTGGGAATGAAACGGGGGTCACCGGGTAATGGCAACCCCGTTACTTACGCTGGCCGGGCGCAGTGCCCGCGACGGACGACCGAAGCCAGGTCGCAGATCACGACCAGGCCCGTTCTCACCGTCCCGACCTAGCACTCGCGGGTCGCGAGTGCCAACGTCATTTTTAGCACTCGCCTATGCCGAGTGCAAGGACGCCCCCACCCGCCGACGATACGGCGCGCGCCGCGGCGGGCGGGCGCTCGGCCCGAACAACAGCCTGTCGCGTGAAGCGTTGGGCCACACTGGGGTGATGTCGCTCGTCATGCCTGCCTACCCGCCCTATCCGCCAGCGCGCTACACCGGCGAGAAGGGAGAGGTCAGTGCTCGGCTGAAACGTCGGGACGAACCTCCCAACCTGGAGGTGGGCGGCACCAAGTACCACTACCTGGCCACCCAGAAAACCACCGACGGCGATTTTGGGCTCTACCGCGTCGATATCGCACCGGCCGGAGGTGGGCCGGGTCCGCATTTCCACAAGACGATGTCGGAGTCCTTCTTCGTCCTGTCCGGGTCGATGCGCATGCACGACGGGCGAGACTGGGTCGACGCATCCGCCGGCGATTACCTCTATGTACCGCCCGGCGGAGTGCACGGCTTCCGCAACGAGTCCAACCAGCCGGCATCGATCCTGATCCTGTTCGCCCCCGGCGCCCCGCGCGAGGACTACTTCGAGGGGTTCCCGGGCCTGGCCGACATGACCGACGACCAACGCCGGGAGTTCTTCGTCGCGCACGACAACTTCTGGGTCCAATAGTTCTGGCGGCTGGCCCGTCCGGGCCGGAAGTGAGTATGTTCTGGCCATGAGCGCTAAGGGGAAAGCCAAGAGTCATTGGTCGGCCCCCGACATCCCGGATCAAAGCGGCCGGGTGGTGGTGGTCACCGGCGCCAATACCGGGCTCGGCTACCACACCGCCGAGGCGCTGGCCGGCCGCGGCGCCCACGTCGTGCTGGCGGTACGCAACCCCGAGAAGGGCAACGCCGCCGTGGCACAGATCGTTGCGGCCAAGCCCCAGGCCGACGTCACGTTGCAGGCCCTGGACCTGAGCTCACTGGACTCGGTGCCAGCGCCGCCGATGCACTGCGTTCGGCCTACCCACGCATCGACCTGCTGATCAACAACGCCGGCGTGATGTGGACACCGAAGCAGGTGACCAAGGACGGCTTCGAGATGCAGTTCGGCACCAACCACCTGGGCCACTTTGCGCTGACCGGGTTGTTGCTCGATCACCTGCTGCCGGTACCCGGCTCGCGGGTGATCACGGTCAGCAGCCTGGGCCACCGCATTCGGGCCGCGATCCACTTCGACGATCTGCAGTGGGAACGCAGCTACAACCGAGTCGCGGCATATGGACAGTCCAAGCTGGCCAACCTGCTGTTCACCTACGAGCTGCAGCGCAGGCTCGCGGCGGACTCCCAGGCCGCGACGATCGCCGTCGCGGCCCACCCCGGCGGCTCCAATACCGAACTGGCCCGAAACCTGCCACGGATGTTGGTTCCGCTAGCCAACATTCTCGGCCCGGCGCTGTTCCAGAGCGCGCAGATGGGTGCTCTGCCGACGCTGCGCGCCGCCACCGATCCCTCGGCGGCCGGCGGCCAGTACTACGGTCCGGACGGTTTCGCCGAGCACCGCGGCCACCCGAAAATCGTCCAGTCCAGCGCTCAATCTCACGACGAGGACCTGCAACGTCGGCTTTGGACGGTCTCCGAGGAGCTCACCGGGGTCAGCTTCCCCGTCTAGCGGGCCGATAATGGCCGCATGCGGTCGGTCGAGGAGCATCAGCGGGTCGTCACCAACATGGTCCGGGCCCGTCCCGTCGCCAAGGTCCCATTGCAGCAAGCGCAGGGCCTGGTGCTCGCCGACGACGTGGTCGCCCCACTGCCGCTACCGGTGTTCGACAACTCCGCGATGGACGGCTACGCGGTGCGGGCCGAGGACACCGTGGGCGCGAGTGCGCAGCACCCGGTGGTGTTGCCAGTGGCCGAGGACATTCCGGCGGGGCGCGTCGACCAACTGAGGCTGCACCCGGGGACGGCGCACCGGATCATGACCGGGGCGCCGGTACCCGCCGGCGCGACGGCGATCGTGCCGATGGAAGCCACCGACGGGGGCCTCGAGACGGTACAGATCGGCCAGCCCGCTGTCGCGGGCAAGCACATCCGGCGCGCGGGTGAAGATGTCGCCGCCGGTACCACCGTCCTGCAAGCCGGCCAGCTGGTGACACCGGCAGCGCTGGGCTTGGCCGCCGCGCTGGGGCTGGCCAAGCTCAGCGTGATCCCCCGCCAGCGCGTGCTGGTGGTCTCCACCGGCACGGAGCTGGTACCGCCGGGCACGCCACTGCAACCCGGACAGATCTACGAGTCCAACGCGGTCATGCTGACTGCCGCGGCCCGCGACGCCGGTGCGGTCGTCGTAGCCACCGACACCGCTGGGGACGACGTCGCGCAGTTCGTCGCGATTCTCGACCGACACGCGGGTGCCGCGGACCTGATCATCACCAGCGGGGGCGTCAGTGCCGGAGCCTATGAGGTTGTCAAAGACGTCTTCGGCCGCGAAGGCGTTCAGGGCGTCGAGTTCGTCAAGGTGGCGATGCAGCCGGGAATGCCCCAGGGCGTCGGCCTGGTGGCCGGCACGCCGATCGTGACCCTGCCCGGCAACCCGGTCAGCGCGCTGGTGTCCTTTGAGGTGTTCATCCGTCCCGCGCTGCGCCTGGCCATGGGCCTGCCGGATCCGCGGCGACCACAGCGGACCGCGGTGATGACCGCGACGGTCACCTCACCGCGCGGCAAGCGGCAGTTCCGGCGCGCGATCCTCGACATAGGCACCGGACAGGTCACCAGCTACGGGCCGCCGGCCTCGCACCACTTGCGCTGGCTGGCCTCGGCCAACGCCTTGCTGGAGATTCCGGAGGATGATATGGAGGTGTCCGCCGGAACCCAGGTACAAGTCTGGGATTTGACCTAAACCGCGGCGACCGCGCCCGATATCGGTCCAACGCCCGACTGATCGCGCCCCGGATCCAGGCCGGGAGCCCGCGTATCGACTATCCCCAGAAAATGCGATACCGAACGCAAAAATGAGACTATATTGTCTCGACAATTACATTTATGGATCTGGCATAAACCCGCCTCTGTAAAAAGGCTTTACATTTAGCCTACTAAATATAACTTTTTGATAACTCTTGACAGATCTCCAGAGTGATCATGGATGCGAAACAAATACGATCCGTTCGACTGCTGCTTAATCGCCAAAAGCCAGGGAAATGGACAGGATACGCATGTCTTATCTGGTAGCGACACCAGATTTATTGAGCGCGGCGGCAACGGATTTGGCCGGCATTGGCAACACCATCGGCCAGGCCAGCTATGCGGCGGCCGCCCCGACGACCGCGGTGATATCCGCCGCCGCCGATGAGATATCAATCCAGATCGCGGCGCTTTTCGGCGCGCACGGCCAATCTTTCCAGGCAGTCAGCTCCCAAGCGGCACTATTTCATGATCAATTCGTGCAGGCCTTGACCACCGGCGCGAGCTCATACGCGAGCGCCGAGGCGGCGTCGCAAAATCTGCTCAACTTGGTGAACGCCCCCACCCAGGCGCTGCTGAATCGCCCGTTGATCGGCAACGGAGCCAACGGGGCCGCGGGAACCGGCGCGAGCGGTGGCGACGGCGGAATACTGATCGGCAATGGCGGGGCCGGCGGATCGGGCGCGACCGGCCTCACCGGCGGGGCCGGCGGCAACGGCGGCGCCGCCGGGCTGCTGGCCGGCACGGCCGGCGCGGGAGGCTCGGGTGGCCTCGGAGCGGCCGGCGCCGGCGGGGCCGGCGGCCAAGGCGGAACCGGTGGGCTATTCAGCGCGGGCGGGGCCGGCGGCACCGGTGGGGTGGGCGCCAGCGGTGGCACCGGCGGCGCGGGCGGCCTCGGGCTGTTCGGGGCCGGCGGGGCCGGCGGAATGGCCAACGCCACGGTCGGCGGGACCGGCGGGGCCGGCGGGGCCGGCGGGGCCAGCCTGCTGTTCGGCAACGGTGGCGCGGGCGGGCTCGGCGGCGGCGGAGCGACTGCCGGGGGCGCGGGCGGGCAGGGCGGCGACGCCGGCACCTTCTACGGCGACGGCGACGGCGGCGTCGGCGGGGCCGGCGGCAACATCCCCGGCAGCAGCGGCGGGGCCGGTGGGGCCGGCGGCAACGCCGGCCTGTTCCACGGCGACGGCGGGGCCGGCGGCACCGGCGGAGTCGCGACCAGCGCCGGCGGTGCAGGTGGGGCCGGCGGCAACGCCGCCGACCTGGTCGGCACCGGCGGGGTCGGTGGGGCCGGCGGAACCAGCTTCGATGTCGGTGGGGCCGGCGGCATCGGCGGCAGCGCCGGCGCCCTGTTCGGCGCCGGTGGAGCCGGCGGGGCGGACGGCTTCGGCCAAGTCAGCGGCGGCGCCGGCGGGGCCGGCGGGAACAGCGGCATGGTCTACGGCGACGGCGGGGCCGGCGGCATCGGCGGCGCTGCTGCCGGCGGCAAGGGCGGCGACGGCGGGGATGCCGCAACGCTCTTCGGCTCCGGCGGGACCGGCGGCCACGGCGCCGCGGGCGCCGTCGCCGGCGGCGATGGCGGCCGCGGAGGCACCGGCGGCGGGATCGCCGGCTCCGGTGGGACCGGCGGCAACGGCGCCGTGGGCACCGTCAGCGGTGTCGGCGGCGACGGCGGCAACGCCGCCGGCCTGTTCGGCGACGGCGGGACCGGCGGCAACGGCGGCCTGGCCACCGCGGGTGGGGCCGGCGGCGACGCTGAGGCCGGCGGCAAGGCAGCACTGTTCGGCAGCGGCGGCAACGGCAGCGCGGGCGGATCCGGCACCGTGGACCCCGGCGGTAACGGGGGCCGAGGCGGTGACGCCCAGCTATTCGGAACCGGCGGCAACGGCGGCAATCCCGTCCTGGGCGTCCCAGCTGGGACAGCGGGCGAAGCCGGCGCTCCCGGGCTGGCCACGTCAAACCAGGCTCTTCTCGACTTAATCAACGCGCCCACCCAGGCGCTGCTGGATCGCCCGCTGATCGACAACGGCGCCAACGGCGCCGCGGGAACCGGGGCCAACGGCGGCGACGGTGGGATCTTGTTCGGCAACGGTGGCGCCGGTGGTTCCGGCGCGGTCAACGGCCTGGGAACCGGCCAGGCCGGCGGCAACGGCGGGGCCGCGGGGCTGCTGTCGGGCGGCGCAGGGGTCGGTGGCACCGGCGGAATCGGGGCCGTTGTCGGTGGGGCCGGTGGCACGGGCGGCATGGCAGGTCTATTCGGCGCCGGCGGTGCCGGCGGTGAGGGCGGAGGCGGCCAGAGCGGCGGGGCCGGCGGCGCTGGAGGCGTTGGACTGTTCGGGGCCGGCGGCAATGGCGGCACCGGCGGGTTCAGCCTGGTGACTGGCGGGGCCGGCGGAGCCGGCGGAGCAAGCCTGCTGTCCGGCAACGGCGGCGCCGGCGGCGACGGCGGTGCCGCCGGGGCGTTCTCCGGCAATGGCGGGGCCGGCGGCGCCGGTGGCATCGCTCCCGCAGGCACCGAAGGCGGGGCCGGCGGAGCCGGCGGCAACGCCGGCGTGTTCTCCGGCACCGGTGGCGCCGGCGGGGCCGGCGGAGCCGGCCAGACTGTCGGTGGCGCCGGCGGCACCGGGGGCGGCGCCGCCACTCTCTTCGGTGCCGGCGGTGCCGGCGGAGCCGGCGCGATCGGCCTCGACACCGGCGGGGCCGGCGGAGCCGGCGGCTCGGCTGGCGCCCTCTCCGGTACCGGCGGGGCCGACGGGATCGGCGTCGGCGGCGGCGGAGGCGGCGGTGGTGTCGGCGGGGCCGGCGGCAACGCCGGCGTGGTCTATGGCGACGGCGGAGCCGGCGGCGCCGGAGGCGGCGGCACGGTCGCTGCCCGTGCGGCCGGCGGATCCGGCGGCAACGCCGCCATGCTCTTCGGCAACGGCGGGGCCGACGGGACCGGCGCGGTCGGCGCGGCAGTCGGCGGGAACGGCGGAACCGGAGGCGACGGCGGCGGGCTCAGCGGGTCCGGCGGGGCAGGCGGAAACGGCGCAGGTGGCGGCACCGGCGGGACCGGCGGCAACGGCGGCAGGGCTCGCGGACTCCTTGGCGACGGCGGGACCGGCGGCGACGGCGGCTTTGGCGGTATCACTTCCGGGGACGGCGGCAACGGCGGCACCGGCGCCCTGATCGGAGACGGCGGCAACGGCGGCGCGGGCGGGATCGGCCTCGGGGCTGCGCCGGGTGGTGACGGCGGCAAGGGCGGCGACGCCCAGTTGGTCGGCACGGGCGGCAATGGAGGCATTCTCGGTCTTGGTTTGCCACCGGGCACCGCCGGAACGGGAGGCACTGGCGGCACACTGATAGGCGAGAACGGGCACGACGGCGCATGACCTTGTTGACGGCGCCCCGGTGTGCTCAGGCACATCGGGGCGCCGTCCGTACACTGACCGCCACGGCGCTCCCTAAGATGGCCGCGTGGCACGACGTCCCCGCCGTTCCGACTCATCCTTCGCGGAACCGACTCTGAGCCCGCAGCATCTCCTGGCGTTGGTGCGATCCACCATCCCGCCGATACACCCGGCCGGGCGCCCCTTCATCGCTGCGGGCCTAGCCGTGGCCGGTGTCGGATACCGGCACCGCTGGGCGCGCCGGACGGGGCTGCTGGCCGCCGGCGCCTGCGCCGGCTTCTTCCGTCACCCGCCCCGGGTACCACCGAGCCGGGCCGGCGCCATCGTGGCACCCGCCGACGGCGTGATCTGCGTGATCGACACCGCGGCACCACCGGCCGAACTCAGTATGGGCGACGCGCCGCTCCCCAGGGTCAGCATCTTCTTGTCGGTATTCGACGCCCACGTGCAGCGGGCCCCGGTCAGCGGCGAGGTCGTCGCCGTCCAGCACCGGCCCGGCCGCTTCGGGTCGGCCGACCTGCCCGCGGCGAGCGACGACAACGAACGCAACAGCGTGCGCATCCGCACCGCCAACGGTGCTGAAGTGGTCGCGGTACAGGTTGCCGGGCTGGTAGCGCGCCGCATCGTGTGCGACGCACACGTCGGAGACAAATTGGCGATCGGCGACACTTACGGTCTGATCCGTTTCGGCTCTCGCCTGGATACCTACCTGCCACCGGGCACCGAGCCGGTGGTCATAGTTGGCCAGCGCACGATTGCCGGCGAGACCATATTGGCTGACCTGCCATGACGACCAAGCCTCGGAGCAAGCGCGCGGTAAACCTGCAGATCTTGCCCAGCGCAATGACGGTGCTGTCCATCTGCGCCGGGCTGACCTCGATCAAATTCGCCCTCGAACACCAGCCGGTGCCCGCGATGGCGCTGATCGCGGCGGCGGCCATTCTAGACGGACTCGACGGCCGGGTGGCCCGCATTCTGGACGCCCAGTCGCGCATGGGCGCAGAAATCGACTCCCTGGCCGATGCGGTGAATTTCGGCGTGACGCCCGCGCTGGTGCTCTATGTCACGATGCTGTCGAAGTGGCAGGTCGGTTGGGTTGTGGTGCTGCTCTACGCGGTGTGCGTCGTGCTTCGGCTGGCGCGCTTCAACGCGCTGCTGGATGACGGCACCCAGCCCGCGTACGCACACGAATTCTTCGTCGGAATGCCCGCACCGGCGGGCGCGGTTTCCATGATCGGCCTGCTGGCCTTGAAGATGCAGTTCGGTGAGGGCTGGTGGACCTCGGTGTGGTTCCTGGCTTTCTGGATCACCGGCACATCGATGCTGATGGTCAGCGGGATCCCCATGAAGAAGATGCATGCCGTGGCGGTGCCGCCCAATCTGGCCGCGGTGCTGCTGGCGGTGCTGGCCATCATGGCGGCCGCCGCGGTGCTGGCTCCCTACATCTTGATCTGGGTGATCATCATCGCCTACGTGTGTCACATTCCGTTCGCGGTGCGCAGCAAGCGCTGGCTGGCCGAGCATCCCGAGGTGTGGGGCGACAAACCCAAGCAACGACGCGCCGCGCGGCGCGCGATTCGCAGAGCGCAGCCGCATCGCCGGTCGGTGGCGCGCCGTTCGGTGGCGCGGCTGGGGCTGCGCAAGCCGGGCGGGCGGTTGTGACCAGCCCCTATGGGGCTCCACAGCTGACGCTGACCGCCCGGCTGAACACGTCGGCGGTGGACTCACGTCGCGGCGTGGTGCGGTTGCACCCGAGCGCCATTGCCGCCCTCGGGATCCGGGAGTGGGATGCGGTTTCGTTGACCGGGTCCCGAACGCAGGGCTCCGGCGTTGTTGATTAGCAGGCTTGTGAGCTGGGTTGATGATCTTTGGTGCCGCGCTATTGGGGCCGGAGTGTAGGCACGGGCTATCTGGAGAACGATCGAGTTGGTTACTGTTCGTCGTTGGTCTGGAGTTGCTCGTGCCTACCGTTTCAGTATTGCCTGTGTCGTCGGTTCCAGAGGTGTTCGACCGCTGGAGTCCTGGTGAGCGCAGCGAGCTCATCGGATCGGAGTTTCTCGATGTGTTGGCCTCGGTGCCAGACCCGAGGGACCCACGCGGTCGGAGGTATTCGCTGATGGCTTTGTTGGCGATCGCGGTTCTGGCCACTGCCGCGGGGATGCGCGGCTATGCTGGTTTTGCCACATGGGCGGCCACCGCTCCCGATGATGTGTTGGCCCAATTAGGGGTCCGGTTCCGGCGGCCCAGTGAGAAGACCTTCCGCGCTGTTTTGTCTCGGCTAGACCCCGCCGACCTCAACGCCAGGATGGGCAGTTACTTCACTGCACACGTGGCCAGCAGCGACCCCAGTGGATTGGTGCCGATCGCGTTGGACGGCAAGATGCTGCGTGGTGCTTTACGCGCCAAAGCGACAGCCACGCATCTCGTGTCGGTGTTCGCCCACCGTGCCCGATTGGTGCTCGGTCAACTCGCTGTCGCCGAGAAAAGCAATGAAATTCCCTGCGTACGTGCCCTGCTCACGCTGCTGCCGGGTAGCTTGCGGTGGCTGGTCACCGTGGATGCGATGCATACCCAGGTCGTCACCGCGAAGTTGATCTGCGCCACCTTGAAGTCGCACTACCTGATGATCGTCAAGTCCAACCAAGCCAAAATACTTGCGCGTATCACCGCGCTGCCCTGGGCCGAGGTGCCCGCAGCCGCTACCGACGACTCCCGCGGCCACGGCCGTGTCGAGACCCGCACCCTGCAAATCATCACCGCTGCACGAGGAATCGGCTTCCCCTACGCAAAACAAATCATCCGGATCACTCGTGAACGCTTGATCACCGCCACCGACCAGCGCAGCGTGGAGGTGGTCTATGCCATCTGCAGCCTGCCGTTCGAGCACGCCCGCCCTACCGCGATCATGACCTGGATGCGTCAACACTGGGGAATCGAGAACAGCCTGCACTGGATACGCGACGTCACCTTCGACGAAGACCGTCAAAGGGCACATACCGGAAACGGCGCACAGGTCCTAGCAACGCTACGCAACACCGCGATCAATCTGCACCGCCTCAACGGCGCCGACAACATCGCCGAAGCCTGCCGGATCACCGCTTTGACCGCCAACCGCCGCCTACACCTCCTCAATCCACAATTCCCCAGCTCACAAGCCTGCTAATCAACAACGCCGGAGCCCTGGTCCCGAACGACCGCGGCGGTGGCCGGCATGGCTGATGACCAGGTCCCGGTCGGCACCATATTGCTGGACGACGTGACCCTGTCCAACGCCGGACTACGCGAAGGCACTGCGGTGCTGGTCAACTCGGTCACCGTCTACGGTGCACGGACCGTGACGCTGAGCGGCTCGTCGCTGGCCACCCAATCGCTTTCGCCGATCACCTTGCGCCAGGCGCTGCTGGGCAAGGTGATGACCGTCGGCGACGCGGTGTCGCTGTTGCCCCGCGACCTGGGCCCGGGCACCTCGACTTCGGCCGCCAGCCAGGCCTTGGCGTCGGCGGTCGGCATCAGCTGGACATCGGAGCTGTTGACCGTCACCGGCGTCGATCCCGATGCGCCGGTCAGTGTGCAGCCGAACACGTTGGTCACCTGGGGCACCGGGGTGCCCCACACCGCGCAGTCATCCCAGGCCGAGCGGGTCAGCGTGGCGACCCCGGAGATCCAGGTCGAGGAGCTCAAGGGTGCCCAGCCGCAGGCGGCCAAGCTCACCGAATGGCTCAAGCTCGCCCTCGATGAACCTCATCTACTGCAGTCTTTGGGTGTGGGCACCAATCTGGGCGTGCTGGTGTCCGGTCCGGCTGGCGTCGGCAAGGTGACGCTGGTGCGCGCGGTGTGTGCCGGACGCCGGCTGGTCGAACTCGACGGTCCCGAGGTTGGTGCGCTGGCCCCGGAGAATCGGCCTAAGGCCGTGGCCTCCGCCGTCGCGACGGTTCGCGACGGCGGCGGGGTGCTGTTGATCACCGACGTGGACGCGCTGCTGCCGGCCACCGCGGAACCGGTTGCCGCGCTGATCCTCGGCGAGCTGCGCACCGCGGTCGCCACCGATGGCGTGGTGCTGATCGCCACTACCGCCGCGCCCGACCAGCTCGACGCCCGGTTACGCGCGCCCGACCTGTGCGACCGGGAATTGGGGTTGCCGCTGCCCGACGCGGCCACCCGCAAGGCCCTACTGGAAGCCCTGCTGCGGCACGTACCTACCGGCGACTTGGATATTGACGAAATAGCCAGCCGCACGCCGGGGTTCGTAGTTGCCGACCTGGCCGCGCTGCTGCGCGAGGCGGCGCTGCGGGCCGCTTCGCGAGCTAGTACCGATGGTCAGCCACCAGAGCTCAACCAGGAAGACCTGCTTGGCGCGCTGACCGTCATCCGCCCCCTGTCGCGCTCGGCGAGCTCGGAGGTCGCGGTGGGAAGCATCACCCTCGACGATGTCGGGGACATGGCCCAGGGCTCCGGCGTTGTTGATTAGCAGGCTTGTGAGCTGGGTTGATGATCTTTGGTGCCGCGCTATTGGGGCCGGAGTGTAGGCACGGGCTATCTGGAGAACGATCGAGTTGGTTACTGTTCGTCGTTGGTCTGGAGTTGCCCGTGCCTACCGTTTCAGTATTGCCTGTGTCGTCGGTTCCAGAGGTGTTCGACCGCTGGAGTCCTGGTGAGCGCAGCGAGCTCATCGGATCGGAGTTTCTCGATGTGTTGGCCTCGGTGCCAGACCCGAGGGACCCACGCGGTCGGAGGTATTCGCTGATGGCTTTGTTGGCGATCGCGGTTCTGGCCACTGCCGCGGGGATGCGCGGCTATGCTGGTTTTGCCACATGGGCGGCCACCGCTCCCGATGATGTGTTG
Source organism: Mycobacterium ulcerans subsp. shinshuense (assembly GCF_002355775.1). NCBI lineage: Bacteria > Bacillati > Actinomycetota > Actinomycetes > Mycobacteriales > Mycobacteriaceae > Mycobacterium > Mycobacterium ulcerans. The sequence goes on from NZ_AP017624.1 coordinate 5,001,620, forward strand.
GCCCAATTAGGGGTCCGGTTCCGGCGGCCCAGTGAGAAGACCTTCCGCGCTGTTTTGTCTCGGCTAGACCCCGCCGACCTCAACGCCAGGATGGGCAGTTACTTCACTGCACACGTGGCCAGCAGCGACCCCAGTGGATTGGTGCCGATCGCGTTGGACGGCAAGATGCTGCGTGGTGCTTTACGCGCCAAAGCGACAGCCACGCATCTCGTGTCGGTGTTCGCCCACCGTGCCCGATTGGTGCTCGGTCAACTCGCTGTCGCCGAGAAAAGCAATGAAATTCCCTGCGTACGTGCCCTGCTCACGCTGCTGCCGGGTAGCTTGCGGTGGCTGGTCACCGTGGATGCGATGCATACCCAGGTCGTCACCGCGAAGTTGATCTGCGCCACCTTGAAGTCGCACTACCTGATGATCGTCAAGTCCAACCAAGCCAAAATACTTGCGCGTATCACCGCGCTGCCCTGGGCCGAGGTGCCCGCAGCCGCTACCGACGACTCCCGCGGCCACGGCCGTGTCGAGACCCGCACCCTGCAAATCATCACCGCTGCACGAGGAATCGGCTTCCCCTACGCAAAACAAATCATCCGGATCACTCGTGAACGCTTGATCACCGCCACCGACCAGCGCAGCGTGGAGGTGGTCTATGCCATCTGCAGCCTGCCGTTCGAGCACGCCCGCCCTACCGCGATCATGACCTGGATGCGTCAACACTGGGGAATCGAGAACAGCCTGCACTGGATACGCGACGTCACCTTCGACGAAGACCGTCAAAGGGCACATACCGGAAACGGCGCACAGGTCCTAGCAACGCTACGCAACACCGCGATCAATCTGCACCGCCTCAACGGCGCCGACAACATCGCCGAAGCCTGCCGGATCACCGCTTTGACCGCCAACCGCCGCCTAGACCTCCTCAATCCACAATTCCCCAGCTCACAAGCCTGCTAATCAACAACGCCGGAGCCCTGGGACATGGCCCAGGCCAAGCAGGCCCTGACCGAGGCGGTGCTGTGGCCCTTGCAGCATCCGGACACGTTCGCCCGGTTAGGGGTGGAGCCCCCGCGGGGGGTACTGCTCTACGGCCCTCCCGGGTGCGGCAAGACCTTCGTGGTCCGGGCATTGGCCAGCACCGGGCAGTTGAGCGTGCACGCGGTCAAGGGCTCCGAGCTGATGGACAAATGGGTTGGCTCCTCGGAGAAAGCCGTCCGTGAGCTTTTTCGTCGGGCCCGCGATTCGGCGCCGTCGTTGGTGTTTCTCGACGAGGTGGATGCCCTGGCGCCCCGACGCGGGCATAGCTTCGATTCGGGTGTTGGGGATCGGGTGGTCGCCGCCCTGCTGACCGAGCTCGACGGCATCGAGCCGCTGCGTGACGTGGTGGTGCTGGGGGCGACCAACCGCCCCGATCTGATCGATCCGGCGCTGCTGCGCCCGGGCCGGCTGGAACGTCTGGTGTTCGTCGAGCCGCCCGATGCCGAGGCGCGCCTCGAGATCCTGCGCACCGCAGGCAAGTCCATCCCGCTCAGCGCCGACGTCGACCTGGATGAGGTGGCCGCGGGGCTCGACGGCTACAGCGCCGCCGACTGCGTGGCATTGCTGCGCGAGGCGGCGCTGACCGCGATGCGCCGTTCCATCGACGCGGCCGACGTCACCGCCGCGGACCTCGCCGCCGCGCGCCAGACCGTCCGCCCGTCATTGGATCCGCTGCAGGTGGATGCGTTGCGCGCGTTCGGCGAAGAGCTCTGAGCCGGACTAGTCGGACAGCTGGAAATCGACCATCGCCTCGACCGAGTCCACCGCCTCGGCAAGTGCGGCCAGCCGATCAGCGGCCGACCGCGCCGACAACACCGCGTAGCCGTCGGCCGGGCCCATCGGAACCCGAGACGCCAACTCGTACAACAACGTTCCCGCGTCAGCGGCGATGTCGTCGGACTGGTAGTCGAACACCACATCGCGACCCGGCAACTCGATGCCACGGGCGGTGGCGATCCGTTCGAACAACGCCATCACCCGGTCTTCGGTGTCGCGAAACTGGGCCGCACTCACCGCTGCGCCCGGCTCATCTGGCCAGATCTGTACCGTCGCGCGCGGATAGGGGTCGTCCGGGAGCCAGTCACATACCCGAATCCGTTCCCCAGTGCGGCACAACAACTGATAACGACCCGCGCCCTCGTCGACGTATTCGGTGATCCTGGCCAGCGTCCCGACGTCGTATCGTGACTCACCGCCACCCACCTCGCGCCCACCGGCGATCAGGACCACACCGAACGGATCACCAGTATCGAGGCAGTGTCGCACCAGCACGCTGTAGCGAGGCTCAAAGATGCGCAATGGCAGATCCTGGCCGGGCAGCATCGTCGCCTCCAGCGGAAACATCGGTGCTTCGAAGGGCTTCGGAACGGCCACCATGCCCCCTCAATCCGGGTCTGCCACACCTGCCAGACAACAGTCGCGGCCACGCCACGATCGCAGGGTTGTGCAGAAAGGCAGCGTATCGCGCAAGGCGGGGTGATCACCAAGCCCCGGCTCACCGGCCGGTCGCGAGGTCAAGCGCAGCTCGTCGAACACTCCTGCAGACGTTCTCCCTCGACAACGTCCTCGACAGCGTCCGATCCCGACTTCCGGGAAGGGGTCAACGTGTCTTCCAGATAGCGGGGCTTGCAGGCGTGATACCCACCGGCCAGCAGTGCAATCAGCGGGACCAGGAGAAATCCGAACGACAGTTCCCACCGTCCGGTGGCGTTGTAGAGGATTCCGAAGATCAGTGGTCCTGGGCTGGCCAACAGATAGCCCATGCCCTGGGTGAAACCGGACAGCGCCGCGGAGCCGCTTTCGCTGCGCGACCGCAGATTGATGAGGGTGATCGCGGCCGGGAAGGTGCTTGGGCCGAGTCCGAGAAATATCGCCCAGACGATGGGCGCGGTCAGCGGAGCCCACAGCAATCCCGCGAAACCGACGAGAAAGCACAACGCAGAAGCGGCGACAATGGGGAACGGGTTGGCAACCCTAGCGCACAGCCTGGGCGTGACCAGCGTTGCAAGGAACCCGACGCCGGAGAAGGTCGCAACCATGGCGCCTCCGAGCGCTTCGCTGCCTCCGGCAGATGTCACGATCACGGGAAGCCAGGCAAACATCGCATAGGTGATCAGCGACGTCATGCTGAACATGAAGGTCAGGCCCCAGGAGATCGGCGAGCGCCAGATCGGCCCGATCTTTTTTCCCGTCCGGGCAGCGTGATCGGTGCCATTGGTGCGGCGGCGGACGAGGACGAGTATCCACGGTAGAACTGCGACCGCGGGAATGAGCGCCCAGATTGCGAGCGAGGCCCGCCATCCATAGGACTCGGCCAGTGGCACCGCGGCCACGGCCGGCATGATGGTGCCCAGCTGTAGGCAGGCGAGGTAGATCGCGCTCATCAAGGCGACGCGATCGTTGAAGTACTTCTTGACCAGCGGCGGGACCACAATGTTTGCGATGCCCATGCCGACGAGGGCAAGCGTGGTGAACGCCATCAGCTCGGACGTGTCGGACGCCATCGAGCGGCCGGCAGTCCCCGCCGCTGTGGCCAAGACACTGAGCAGCGCCAGACGTTCCGGGCCGAACCGGCGGCTCAGGGGCGCGGCGAACCCGGCCAAGGCGAACATGGCGGTGGGGAGCATCCCGAAGACGCCGATGACGGTACCGCCGAAGCCCATCGTGTCTGCGACCCTCGCCAGCAGGGGCGCCATCGAGGTGACGGCGGACCGCATGGTGAAGGCGGACAGTGCGATCGCCAGCAAGACCGTCACCCTGCTGGCAAACAACGACCGGCCGGCGGTTGGGTCGTGGATCACCGGTGCCGCCACAGCAGTCATCGGAATTCCCCCAATCCAGTGTTGGACAACGGTAGGAATCATAGGATGAATGGATGTATTGGGCAAACTGCCTATGCTGGTGGCATGCAGACAGTGCGCCGCCGGACACTCATCGCCCAGGTAAGCGATCAGCTGCGCGATGAGATCACGTCAGGGCGCTGGAAAGTCGGTGATCGCATTCCCACCGAACCCGAACTCTGCGAGATGACCGGAACCGCCCGCAACACGGTGCGCGAAGCCGTGCAGGCCCTGGTGCACGTGGGAATACTCGAGCGACGACAAGGGTCGGGCACCTACGTCATTGCCGACGTAGAACAAGGCAGCGCCCTCGCCGAATATTTCGCGGCCGCCCGCGAACGTGATCTCTGGGAACTGCGCGAGGCGGTAGAGGTCACCGCCGCCGTCCTGTCCGCGCGCCGGCGTGATGCCGCCGAAATCGAGGACCTTCGGGCCCTGCTCGCCCGGCGCAACGAACTGTGGAGCCGAGAGCCGGCGAACGACAAAGAACGCACCGAGATGACTTCGGCCGACACGGCGTTGCACCGCGCCATCGTCGCGGCCAGCCACAACGAGACATATCTACAGTTCTATGACCTGCTGTTGCCAACCATCCATCGGGCGGTGGAAGCGGGCCCGGTGGGGACATGCACCTCATACGAGCGCGAACACACCGAGCTGGTCGAGGCCATCATCGCCGGTGACCCACAGCGCGCAGAGGCGGCGGCACAGGTGTTCATCGCGCGACTGCGCCGCTAAATCCGGCGGCAGCCCGGATCCGGTCGTGTGCGCCCACCGCATCGCGGGGGCGAGCGTGGCGGTCGAACTAGCGCGCGAATCCATCCGACGGCGTGTCCGGCAGGTCAGATATCCAGCTCGGCGATCAGTGCGTCTACCACCGCCCGCAAGTCTCCGTCGTGTTCCTCGGCCACCCGCCGCTGGCGCTGGTAAGAGGCGCCGACTCGCGGGATCTCTGCGACCGCGGCCAGCTCGTCCGCGCAACTCAACGACCGCGCAACCGGTTCCAACCGCGTCAGCACATCGTCGAGGTCGTCGGTAACCAGCCGTTCGTTGCTTTCGGCGTCCAAGATGATCACCGCGTCCAGGCCGTAGCGCGCGGCGCGCCACTTGTTCTCCTGGACGTGCCAGGGCGGCATCGTCGGCAGCGTCTCACCGGCATCAAGCCGGCGATCCAGGTCCACCACGAGACAATGCATCAAGGCCACCAATGCACCGAGCTCGCGCAGATTGGAAACACCGTCACAGATCCGCAGCTCGATGGTGCCCAGGTGCGGCGAAGGCCTTATATCCCAACGTATTTCGTTGATGTGATCGATGATGCCGGTTTTCTTCTGGTCATACACGAAGCCTTCGAACTCCGACCAGGTCTGGAACTGGAACGGCAGCCCAGCGGTAGGCAACTGCTGAAACATCATCGCCCGGTTGCTGGCGTAACCGGTGTCTTCGCCACCCCACCAGGGCGAGGAGGCGGACAGCGCCAACAGGTGGGGGTAGTAGTTGAGCAGCGCAGAGATGATCGGCATCACCTTATTCGCCGAGGAGACGCCGACGTGGACATGGACGCCCCAGATCAGCATCTGGCGGCCCCACCACTGGGTGCGCTTGATCAGCTCGGCGTAACGCGGTGCGTCGGTGAGCTTCTGGGTGGACCATTGCGCGAACGGATGGGTGCCCGCACAGAACAGCTCCATGCCACGGGCATGCACGATCCGGCGGGCCGGGCCCAGGGTGGTGCGCAGATCCTCGATCGCCTCGCCGGCAGAGCCGCACACACCGCTGACCACCTCGACGGTGTTGCGCAGCAGCTCCTTGTGCACCCGGGGGCTTTCACCGATCTCGGCGATGACCGCCGTGGCTTCATTGCTCAGATCCCGGGTCTCGGCGTCGACCAGGGCGAACTCCCACTCCACTCCTACGGTCGGCCGCGGCGAACGCGCGAAATCTATCCGGTTTGCGGTCCGACCCGCCGACGAGCTAGCCGGAGCCGATGACACCGCACGCCACCCGCTTACCGGCATCACCGGTGGCGAGCGTGGTCTGATCGGGACCCGCGGTCCCGTTCGTCTGGTTATAGCGATCCGCCGGAATGTTCGCGAAGTTGTCGGCGCCGGCGTGAATGATGATCGCGGTTTTCTGCCCGCTCGTCAGGTCATCCATGGTGAATGCATCGGTCGTGGTCACCAGCGTCCCGCTGCCGTCACTACGCACCTGCAGCGACGTCAGGTCACCACTGGACTGCCCGGGCACGGGGCGCCCGGACACCTGCAAGTGTCCTCCCGCAGACAGAAAGTCACCCACCGGGCCGCCGGTCGGACCGGCCGAATTGGCCTCGCACTTGCCCACCTTGTGGATGTGCACTCCATGAAAGCCAGGGGCCAGGTAGCCGGTGCCGGTAGTCACGATGGTGACGGTGGCGAATCCGTCCGCGAAATCGAACTTGGCCGTAGCAACCTCGGTGCCATCCGGTGCCCGCAGCTGAGTCGCCAGACCCTCCGATTCGGACGCCCCCTCGCGGTGCTCGTTGGTGCCGGCCGGCGCGGGTGAACCGGTCCACACCGAGGGTGTGGTGCCCGGAACCGTCGACGCATGTTGAGGCGACGAACACCCGCTCAACAACGCGACACAAGCGGTCGCGGACAGAGCGGACATGGTGACAGCTGCGACATTGCGATGACCGGCTGGCTTAGGCATAGCGAGAGCCTAACCTGGCGACCCTCGAGTCATCGAGCGGGCCGAAACGACCCGGGCTGGTGTCGCGCCGGCTCACTCCGTGACCAGGACAATGACGCCGGGGGGCTGGTCGGAAATTTCGGCTATCCGCCGTTCGACGGGCACGCCCAGCTTCTCCCCCACCGCTTCGGCGGTGGTCTGTTCGCCTTCGGCATCGCCGAAATAGACGGTGGTGACCGGCACGTTCGATACCGAAAGATTGGTGACCTCAGTCACATTGAAGCCGGCCTCTTTGAGTTGGTCGGCGGTGCGCCCAGCGACACCCTCGAGACCAGAGATGTTGTAGACCCGCACCTCCGCCTGGGGGGCAGCGGGTTTGGCACTCGTCGAGGTCGGCGACTTCGTGGCGCTGGACGACGTCGGCATCGTGGTTAGCGACGATGAGTCATCCACCGCCTTCCCGGACGAGTCCAGGGCCTGCCAACCCAGCAGCAAGAAGATGACGCCCAGGAACAGCAGCACCATCACCATGGCCCGCAGAGGAAGCCCCGAAGAGTCGGGTACGCGCTCGTTCATCGAGCCCACTGTAGCCAGGAGAGGCCCAGAACTTGAAAAAGCACGGACAAAACCGGGACCAGTGTCAGGTCACCTCGAAGCCGAGCCGCCGGGCGGCCCGCGCCTTCTGACGGCTGGCCCGCAGCCGGCGCAACCGCTTCACCAGCATCGGATCCGCCGCCAGCGCCTCCGGCCGATCAACCAGCGCATTGAGCACCTGGTAGTAGCGCGTCGCCGACATCGAGAACAACTCCTTGATGGCGTCTTCCTTGACACCCGCGAACTTCCACCACTGGCGTTCGAACGCCAGGATGTCATGCTCCCGACGGGTCAAACCGTCGGCGATTTCAGAGTCGTCCCCCGCTCGATTTGCCCGCGCCATAGCGCCGTCCATATCGCTTCCCCTGGACCCTTCCGGCGAATGCTTATTTGCTTTATTTGCTCGAATGACTTGACCTACAAAGGGGCATGTTCCGACGTATTCAACCACGCCGGGAACTGTTGCCCCGTAACCGCGACCCGCGAGTCGGCAGATTGGGCGGATTGCCTCCGACCCGGCGTCGCGCCCAACCACCAGACTCCTCCGCCGCCGAGCGGCGGGCGTCGTCACCGGGCCCAGTCGCCCCGCATAAGCTAGCCGACCATGGCAGTGGTTCCTATTCGGATCGTGGGCGATCCAGTCCTGCACACTCCGACTTCTCCCGTCCCGGTCGGAGCCGACGGTTCGCTACCTGCCGATCTGCCCGAGTTGATCGCCACCATGTACGAGACCATGGATGCCGCGCACGGCGTCGGCTTGGCCGCCAACCAGATCGGATACGGCCTGCGGTTGTTTGTCTATGACTGTGCCGACGATCGCGGAAAGGCCGCGCACCGCCGGGGCGTGGTCATCAACCCGGTGCTCGAGACGTCCGAGATCCCCGAGAACATGCCCGACCCGGACAACGACGACGAAGGGTGCCTGTCGGTTCCCGGCGAGTCGTTTCCTACCGGCCGCGCCACCTGGGCCCGCGTTACCGGGCTCGATGCCGAGGGGAACCCCGTCGAGCTCGAAGGCTCCGGCCTGTTCGCGCGCATGCTGCAGCACGAAACCGGGCACCTCGACGGCTATCTATACCTGGACTGCCTCATCGGCCGGCATGCCCGCAGCGCAAAGCGTGCGGTCAAGTCACACGGCTGGGGGGTTCCCGGCCTGTCGTGGTTGCCGGGCGAGGGGCCCGATCCGTTCGGTCACTGATGACGGCGCCGTGGCCGGACCTCGGAACGCGAGTCACGATTCGCTACCGCCGACCGGCCGGGTCCGTCCCGCCGCTGACCGATGCGGTGGGACATCTGCTCGCGATTGCCCCGACGGTGCGCGTGCAAACGAAGACCGGAGCGATCGCCGAGTTCGCGCCGGCCGACGTGGTGGCACTGCGGGTGCTCACCGATGCGCCCATCCGCACCGCCGAGATCAGGGCCCTCGAACATGCGGCGGCCGCGGCGTGGCCCGGCACCGACCGGAGCTGGCTGGACGGCTGGCTGCTACGCGCCTGCCACGGAGCCTCGCTATGCGCTAATTCGGCGGTCCCGCTGGACATTTCGGCCCGCCCCGACTCGATACCCGCGATCCTCGACTGGTACACGCAGCGCGGCCGCACGCCGCGGCTGGCCATTCCCGACCGGCTCATGCCGGATCCGGCCGGCCTGACCGGTGAGCACACCGAACGTGTCCTGGTCGGCGAGGTCGCGACCCGCCAAGCCGACCCATCGATCACGGTGTCGCCCCGGCCCGACGATGTGTGGCGAGGCCACTGCGACCGCGAGATCGCCGAGCATGCCCTCACCGCGGTCATCGACGGCGAGCTTGCATTCGGTTCCGGCCCGCAAGCGGTGGTCGCACGCGCGGCGGTAACCGACGCACCGGACGGCACCCGCTGGGTTGGGGTGTCGGCCGCCTGCACCATCGATGACCAGTCCCCGACCGGTCCGGCCGCCCTGCTCTACACGGCGTTGCTGGCCTGGGGCGCCGGCCGAGGTGCGACCCGTGGCTACACCTGCGTGCCCGGCACCGCCACGCCCGGCTGGGCCGAGTCGCTGGGGTTGCGACCGCACCATCGCCGTCGCTATCTGCGGACACCCGCTAGCCTCTAGCCATGCCCGATGGCACCCTGCGGCTTGCCACCTGGAACGTGAACTCCATTCGCACCCGCCTACCCCGCGTCCTGGACTGGCTGGAGCGCGCCGACGTCGATGTCCTGGCCATTCAAGAGACCAAGTGTTCGGACACCCAGTTTCCGGCGCTGCCGCTGTTCGAACTCGGCTACGAGGTCGCCCACGTTGGTTTCAATCAATGGAACGGCGTGGCCATCGCTTCGCGCGTCGGCATCGACGACGTCCAGATCGGCTTCGATGGCCAGCCCGCCTGGAGCGGCAAGCCAGAGGTCGCCGCGGCCGCCGAAGCTCGCGCGGTGGGCGCAACCTGTGGCGGCGTTCGGGTGTGGAGCCTGTACGTGCCGAATGGCCGCGCGCTGGAGGATCCGCACTACACATACAAGTTGGATTGGCTTGCTGCGCTGCGGGATACGGCCCAATGTTGGCTGAAAAACGATCCCGGCGCGCCGATAGCGCTGGCCGGCGACTTCAACATCGCCCCCACCGATGAGGACGTCTGGAACACCGAGTTCTTCACCGGGGCCACCCACGTCTCCGAGCCAGAACGCAAGGCGTTCAACGCCATTGTCGATGCACAGTTCACCGATCTGGTACGGCCTTTCACCCCGGGGCCGGGTGTCTACACCTACTGGGACTACACGCAGCTGCGGTTCCCCAAAAAGCAGGGAATGCGCATCGATTTCATCCTGGGCTCGCCGGCATTGGCCGGCCGCGTGGTCGACGCGCAGATCGTTCGGGACGAGCGCAAAGGCAAAGCCCCCAGCGACCACGCACCGGTTTTCGTCGACCTGCGCCCCGGCCCAGCCGCCTAGCCACTGGACACTCCCTAACAATGTTCGTTGTCTGCGCGTTTGTAACGTGGCAGGCTTCTAATAGATGCATGCTGAAGACAGCGCTGTCGATGTTGCGCAGCATGGGACGCAGCGATAGATCGGTGAGAAGTCAGGGAGCAATTATGGGAGTCGTCGGCGGAGCAGTCCGCAACGTTGGTCAAACGGTGAATCGGGCCGCGACGGCGACCACGGCGGCCGCGGGTGCGGTGGGCGGCGCGGCGGTCAACGGCGTCGTCGGTGGCGTCAAGGGAGCCGCCGAAGGCATCCAGCGCGGGCTCAGCACCGGCAGCAAGTCGACACCGGCCGCCGCCATGGCCATGGGCGCGCTGGGAGTCGCGGGCATCGTGGAATGGCCGATCCTGCTCGCCGTCGGCGGCAGCGCGCTGCTGTTGCGCCGGATGAGTCAGCGGCCCGAGGCCTCCGCACCAGCGGCAAAGGCGAAACTCGCGCCGGTACCCGACCAGGAGGAGCCGGCCAAGGCCGCCCCGCAAAAGGCGCCGGCCAAGACCGCGGCCAAGAAGTCAACCGGCCGTCGAGCGGGCGCCGCCGAACTGCGCAGCACCAATTGATGGCGGCGCTGAGCACCCATTGAGCATTGCTACATCCATAAAAGGGGCTCTGCCGCTGCGCGCGCTCGCCACGGGCATCCAGGCAACCAGCGCGATGGCCACCGCGTCGGTGATGACCACCGCAGCCGTCGCCGCAACCCTGGGCAGGACGACCGGTTCGGTAACCAAGGCGTGTTTGGAGTTCGGTGCCGCGCCGCTACGCGAGGGCGCCAAGGCGCTCTCCGGTGAGCTGTCCCCCGAGACACTCACCCGGCACTGCTGGCGCGGTGCGGGCCGCGCCTGGATCGAGGTTCGCGGCCTCAATGACACACCCGACGGTGAACTCACACGCATGGTGCGCGAGGCCATGCGTACCCACCCGGGCATCGCGTCGGTTCGGATCAACTACCCGCTGTCGCGGGTTGTCGTGGACATCGATGCGGCTACCTTGTTGCCGCAGCTGTGCCGCCTAGTCGAAGACACCGAAAAACGTTATCGCGCAACGCAAGACACTGACCGGCCAACGCCCGCTATCAGCCTGCCGGGCGACAGCGTGGTACTGGTGAACCGGGCCGTGACCGTCGCCACCAACGCCGCCGGGCTCGGGCTGGCACTCACCGGCCGGGCGCTGCGCTGGCCGCGGGTGTCGATCACCTTGCTGGCCGGCGTGGTGGCGGTCGACTACCAGCCCCGGCTGCGCAGCCTGCTCGAGGACCGCATCGGCGGGCCGGCGACGGACACGGTCATGACATTGGCCGTAGCCGCGGCAGAAACGCTCACCCAGGCACCGGCATCGTTGTCGGTGGGGCTGGCGATGCAAACCCTCAAAGCCGCCGAAGCCCGGGCGGGGGAACTGGCCTGGCAGCACCACGAACCGGAGTTGGCCCAGTACGCGGAGCAACCGGCGACCAGCGCGCCCTACACCGCGCCCCGCCCGGCACCGGCGCGTACCGCCGAACGAAATGCCGATCGCTTTGCGCACATTCAGACGATCAGCGCGGGGCTGGTCGGGCTGGCCACCCGCAACATGGACATGGCGGCGACCGCCGCGCTGGTGGCAACCCCGAAGGCCAGCCGAACCACCCCGGAGGCGTTTGCCGCTGCGCTTGGTCAGGGTCTGGCACAGCGGCACGGGGTCTTGCCCATGCGGCCGGATTGCCTGCGCCGCCTCGACGAGGTCGACGCGGTCGTCATCGACCCGCGAGTGCTGTGCACCAACAAGCTACGGGTCGCCCGGATTCGCGGCGCGGATGAGGACCAACTGTCGGCGGCGTGGAACCGGGCCCAGTTGCTGCTGGAGCGCGACGATCTGAGCCCGGGGTGGCATGCGGTCCCGGAAAATCCGGATAGCACCGGGGTTTTCGAAGCCGAAGCACTCTTTTTGCCCGCGCATGATCCGCTCGCCTCGGCCGTGGTAGCCGAGGCGCATCGCACCGGAGCGGATCTGGTGTCGGTCGATGACGACTCGCTGGGCGAGCTGCGGCCGGCATTCGACGACATCCGGCCGCTGCGACACGGATCCATCGATGACGCCCTGACCGACGCGGTGGTCGCACTCAGGCAGGCGGGGCGCACCGTTGCGCTGTTGCCGTCGCAGAGCCGCGCCATTTCGTTGGCCGACGTGGCACTTGGTGTACTGCCGCGGACCGCCGACGCCGTCCCACCCTGGTACGCCGATGTGCTGCTGCCCGATCTTGGTGCCGCATGGCGGATCATGCATGCGATTCCTGCCGCCAAGGCGGCACGCCGGCGGGGTATCGAAATATCCGGTGGCGCATCGGCTTTGGGTGCCCTACTGATGGTGCCGGGCGTTCGCGGACTCGGCCCGGGACCGGTGACCACCGGCGCGGGCGCCGGACTGCTGTCGGGGTATCTGCTGGCGCGAAAGGTTGTCGGCGCGCGCCCGCCTCGACCCGCCGCGTTCCACGAATGGCATGCCATGTCCGTTGAGCAGGTCCAGAAACTGTTGCCGCCAACCGACACCTCGCCTCAACCGGGCGCACCCCATTCGACGTTGGCGACCCGCGCCCTCAGCAGCGGCGCGCACGCGGCAAAGCGTGGCGCACAACTCGGCGCCGAGCCCATGCAGGCGATCGGACAGTTCCTCGGCGCGGTCCGCGCAGAACTTTCCGACCCACTGACACCGATGCTGGCTCTGGGCGCAACGGCGAGCGCGGTATTGGGCTCACCCGTTGACGCGGTGATGGTCGGGTCGGTGCTGACCGGTAACTCGATACTGGCCGCAACGCAGCGACTCCGCGCCGAAAGCCGGCTCAACCGCCTACTGGCGCTGCAAATTCCGCCCGCGCGAAAGGTGGTCACCGGCCAGGACGGACAGCCTGGCTACGTCGACGTCGTCGCCGAACAACTGCGGCCCGGCGACGTTATCGAGGTCCGGACCCACGAGGTGGTTCCCGCCGACGCCCGGGTGATCGACGAGACCGATGTCGAAGTCGACGAGTCCGCGCTCACCGGCGAATCGCTGTCGGTGACCAAACAGGTCGAGCCCACACCCGGAGCCGATCTGGCGGACCGTAGCTGCATGCTCTATGCCGGCACCACCGTGGTAGCCGGGACCGCAGTTGCGGTGGTGACCGCGGTCGGGGCGGACACCCAGGAGCGGCGGGCCGCCGACCTGGTGTCCGGCGACCTGTCCAACGTCGGTCTGCAACACCAGCTCAGCCAGCTCACCAACCGGGCCTGGCCGGTCAGCATGACCGGCGGCGCCGTGGTCACCGGACTCGGTCTGCTGCGTCGCCAAGGCCTGCGCCAAGCGGTGGCCAGCGGCATTGCTGTCACCGTGGCCGCGGTGCCCGAAGGCATGCCGCTGGTGGCGACTTTGGCGCAACAAGCCTCGGCGCGCCGGCTCACCCACTTCGGCGCCCTGGTCCGCATCCCGCGATCGGTGGAGGCCCTCGGTCGCGTCGACATGGTTTGCTTCGACAAGACCGAAACGCTCAGCGAGAACCGGCTGCGCGTGGCGCAAGTACATCCCGACCCCGGCTTTTCGGATCACGATGTACTGCGCTGCGCGGTCCATGCCGCGCCGGCCACCAACGGTGGACCGCAGGTACACGCCACCGATGTCGCGATCGTGGCAGCGGCACCACCGGAATTGGCCGCCGAACTCGACCGGTCCGACGCTCACCTGCCATTCCGCTCCGGCAGGTCGTTTTCCGCCTCGGTGTCAGACACCGAACTGAGCATCAAAGGCGCCCCGGAGGTGGTGTTGGCCGCCTGCGGAGCCAACGGCCCGAGCATTGACCGCCAGGTCGCTGAACTGGCCGCCGACGGGCTGCGGGTGATCGCGGTGGCGCGGCGCGAGCTGAGCCCACAGCAGGCCCGGACCGTTGTCGACGACCCGGACGCCATCGCTGACTTCTGCCACGACGGCTTGGCCCTGGTGGGCTTTCTAGGACTGTCCGACACGCCGCGCCCCACGGCAGCGGGTCTCCTCGCCGAGTTGAGCGGACACGGACTGGACGTGCGGCTGATCACCGGTGATCACCCCATCACCGCCGCGGCCATCGCCGAAGAGCTGGGCCTGCGGGTGAGCGCCAAACAGATCATCAGCGGCGCGCAGTGGGATGCCCTGTCGCGCAAGGACCAGGAGCGTGCGGTCGCCGAGCGCGTGATCTTTGCCCGGATGACACCCGAGAACAAGGTGCAGATCGTGCAGACGCTAGAGCGTGTCGGGCGGGTCTGCGCGATGGTCGGCGACGGCTCCAACGACGCCGCCGCGATCAGGGCGGCCACCGTGGGCATCGGTGTCGTCGCGCATGGCAGTGACCCCGCCAGCGTGGCCGCCGACATGGTGTTGCTCGACGGTCGCATCGAATCACTGCTCCCGTCGATCCTGGAAGGGCGTGAACTGTGGCAGCGGGTGCAGGCGGCCGTTTCAGTGTTGTTGGGCGGCAACGCCGGTGAAGTGGCATTCGCCATCATCGGCAGCGCCATCACGGGAACCTCGCCGTTGAACACCCGGCAACTGCTGCTGGTGAACATGCTCACCGATGCGCTACCCGCCGCGGCGCTGGCGGTCAGCAAGCCGCGCGGCCAGACCGACCCCAACGCGCGCGGACCGGATCAGCAGGCGCTGTGGCGAGCGGTCGGCGTTCGCGGCACCACCACCGCTGCGGCGGCCACCGCCGCCTGGATGATGGCCGGGGTGACCGGATTGCCGCGTCGGGCATCCACGGTGGGATTGGTCGCCCTGGTGAGCGCGCAGCTGGGCCAAACCCTGCTGGACTCACACGACTGGCTGGTGGTCCTCACCGCGCTGGGCTCACTGGCCGCGATGGGTACCCTGATCAGTATTCCTATCGTCAGCCAACTGCTCGGTTGTACCCCGCTCGACCCGGTCGGGTGGGCGCAGGCCCTGGGAGCCGCCGCTGCTGCAACCGCCGCGATGGCCGTTGTGGACCGTGTTCTGGATGGTCGTGCTCAGCAGCCGGATCCTCCAGCCCCTCCTGCACCCAACACGAGCACGTCACCGACACCCGAACCCGCGACGGCTCCCGCTGGACGATCTCCACGAGCCCGACGCGCCACAACAGCGCATAAATCTCCCGCAACGGCACAGTCAGCACCGCAGCAAACGACGAAACTAGCGGATCGGCCAGGGCGTCGGTCCTCGACATACTTCAGACGGTGACCGCACGACCGTGCTCGGCGGCAAACCCTTCGTTACTGGAAGGCAAATGATGGTGGAAAAGCAGGCGCGCAGAGCGGTTTCACAGCGCGATGCGGTGAAGAAAATCAGGGAAGGCGAGACTTTCGTGGTGAATCTGCCATTCGTCGGCCAGGTTGAGGTCCCCCGGCCTGAGCAGCTGGCCTACTACGGCGGTCTGGCCGCACTGGCCGCACTCGAACTCATCGAATGGCCGGTAGCGGTGGTCATCGCCGCCGGTCACGTCATGGCGAGCAATCACCACAACCGGCTCCTCGAGGAGCTCGGCGAGGCGATGGAGGAGGCCTAGCTAGTTCACGGCCAGAGTTCACGGCCAGTTCACGGCCAGTCCACGGTGGCGGCGTCGAACTGCAACACGACTCGTGTGCCCTGCGGGGTACGGACGGTTTCGACCTGGTTCGCGAGCCCGCTCATCAGCGTGAGACCGCGCCCGCGCCGCTGGCTGCGCAGGCTGGCCGACGAGTCTCCGGTCCACCGGCCCTGGTCACTGACGGTGACCGCAATCGCATCCTGATCCAGGAATGCCTCGACGGACACCGTCTTGCCGGCGTCACAGCCGCTGCCGTGCTCGATCGCATTGGTGACCGCCTCGCCCGTCGCGAGCAGGATGGCACCCTTGCGCACGGGTTCGACCCCGATCGCGGTCAGCCACTGCGCCATCCGCCGGCGCGCCACCGGGATCTCGGCCGGGACGGCGGTCAACACGGTGGCGAAGCTGCGCGGACCGGCATGGCTGGGACGCAGCGCCAGCACCACGACATCATCGCGGTAGCCCTCGGCCGGGCACATCCGGTGCAGGAGTTCGGCGCACACCGCCGCCACCGGCATGGCGGAGCAGTCCGCGGCCGCATCCGCCAGCCGGGCAAAGCCGTCGTCGAGAGTCTCCCCCGCCCGCTCCATCAACCCGTCGGTATAGAAGATGATCAAACTTCCCGCGGGCAGGTCCGCACGCGCGGTGACGTCGGTCGAGTCGGTCCCACGGGTGGCCACCGGCGGACGCCGTCCCGACTTGAGGAAGACCGGGCTGGCATTCGGGGAGACCACCAACGGATACGGATGTCCCGCGCAGATGTAGCTCATGGCGCCGGCACCCGCCGGTGTGGTGTCGATCAGGGCGTAGGCGACCGTGGCGCAGCTGGCGCCGGGAACGGTTGCCGCATATTTGTCCAGCGCTCCCAGAACATCGGCGGGTTCGGCGGTGTTCAGCGCGGAGGCGGCCACGGCGGCACGAAGTCTGCTCATCACGATCGCCGCGGCCAGGCCGTGACCGACGACGTCACCAACGGATATCGCGATCCTGCCCGGATGCGCCAGCGGCGTCACCGAATACCAGTCACCACCCACGCGCATCGCTTCGCCGGCCGGTTGGTACACCGCCGATACCACCGCGCTGGTCGATCCCCGGTCCAGGTCCAGGAGATGCTCCTGGAAGTCGACGGCAATGCGATGTTCGCGGGTCATGACGCGCACCCGATCCAGTGCGATCTGGGTAATCTCGGCGGTCCGGGTGAACATCTCGAGTTCGGACGCGTCGAATTGGCGCGGAGTGGGCCACAGCAGGGTCAGCACCCCGATGACACGTCCGTCGGCGTTGCGCAGCGGTTGGGCGACACAGGCCCGAACAATTTCGGCGGTGTCCTGCACCGCGTGCTGATAGCGCGGGGGCAGGTCCAGCGTGTCGGTGATCAGCATCGGTTCGCCGCGGTGAATGACGTCGGTTCCCACCAGCGGGCTGTCCAGCCTGGCCACGTGGTAGCGATCGCGCAATTCCGCGGGGATTGCGCCGGCATACTCGAACCGGACATAGTCCCCGTCGACAACTCCGATTGCCGCCGCGGCCGCGTCACCCGACGCCAAGCGGTAGTGCAGGACGGCCGCGAGGATTCCGGCCACCGAGTCGGTGGCCTGTAGGGCGGCGTCGAGCTGCATGAGCCTGGCGGCGAGTCCCTGACGGGTGCGCACGCGGGCAACGGCGGCCAGCCGCGAGGTCACCCGCTCCACCAGCTCCTGGGAACGGAAGGGCTTCAACAGATAATCGTCGGCGCCACCGGCGAAGCCATCGCTGACGGCCTCCGCTCCGGCCCTGGCCGACAGCATCAGGACTGGCGTGGCCGCCAGCACCGGATCCGCGCGGATGGCGGCGATGAACTCGAAACCGTCCAGACCGGGCATCATCACATCGGTCACCACCAGGTCGGGGTGCAGGCTGCGGGTTGCGTTGAGCGCGGACTCACCATCGGCGACCAGAACGGTCTCCCAATGCGGCGATAGCACTCGATGCAGATGGGCCCGCATGTCCGCGTTGTCGTCGGCGATCAGCACCAGCTGGCGGGGCTGTTCCGGTGCCGCCTGTACCTGCGCGGGCGATGAGACCAACCACTGGCTGGCCTCCTCCACGTACGGGTTGGTCTCATCGAGCAAGGCGGCCGGCGACTGGTCGGCGGCCGCACCGGTCGGCGACCGCGGCAGCCGGATGGTGACCGCGGTGCCGCGCCCCGGTTCGCTGTCGATGTGCACGGTTCCGCGTTGCAGCTCAACCAGACCGCGTACCAAGGACAGCCCGATCCCGCTGTCCTCGGCACTGCGGTCGCCGGCATTCTCGGCGCGATAGAACCGCTCGAACAGACGCTGCAGGTCGGCTGGCGCAATCCCGGTTCCGGTGTCGCGCACCACGAGTCGGCAGTGCGCGGCCTCGCTGCGCACCTCGACGGCGATCGATCCTTTCATTGTGTATTTGACCGCGTTGGACAGTCATTGTGTATTTGACCGCGTTGGACAGCAGATTGAGCACGATGGTTTCCCACATGCCCGGATCGACATCGGCCAGCGCTGGCGCGCAGTCGAGTGCAAGGTCGAGCCCGGCGCGGGCGCAGAGTTCGGTGAACGACGACGCGATATGCGACGTCAGCGCGCCCACGTCGGTGCACACCAGCCGCGCGGTTGCGCGACCGGCTTCGATCCGCGAGAACGCCAGCAGCGAGTCGACCATCCGTTGCAAACACCGCGCATTGCATCGTGCGGTATCGAGCCGATCGGCCAAGACGGTGTCGCCGCCGGCGTCGGCGAGCGCATCCTCGACCGGACCGAGCAACAGGGTTAGCGGAGTGCGGAACTCGTGGCTGACGTTGGTCAAAAACGCGGTCTTGGCGCGATCGAGCTCCGCTAGCGCATCGGCTCGCTGCCGTTGCCGTTCGTAGGAGACCACCGATGCCAGCGCCGCCGACAGCTGATCGACGAGCAGCTGGCAGAAGCCCCGATACAGCGCATCCAATGGGCGCCGCGGGCTGATGCCGATCACCACCGCCCCGGGGGTCGAGCCCTCACTCAACGGCAACACCAGCGCCTGGGTCGGGCAGTCGTCGGTGAAAACCTCGCAGATGCCGGGAATCACCCGGGCAAGCTCACCGACCACATGCGCCGACTCCCGTGACCGCGAAGCCATGTCCCAGTCCGTCAGCTCGGCCAGCAGCTGGGGCAAGACGGGCAACACCGACGGTGTGGCTCCCCGCAGCGTGATCCGATGCTGGCCGGCGCCGGCATCGGCACCGTCGGCGGCCACATACACCGCGATGAACGGAAGGTCCGCGGGCTGCGCGGCACACGCGGTGACGGCCGCACCGATCGCGTCGTCGATGGTGTGGGTCTCCAGCACGGCCGACGCCACCGCATTGAGCAGATGCAGACGCCGATCGCTCAACACCCGTTGCGTCGTTTCGATGACCGCGCAGAAGATGGCCGGGACGGCCCCGCCACTGATGATCGGGCTGTAGGTGAAGGTGAAGTAGCGCTCTTGCGGAACGCCTGCCGTCATCAACAGCAGCATCAGATCGGTCGACCAGGTGGCCTTGCCGGTCGCAACGACGCCGGCGAGCATCGGCCCGATCGCCGTCCAAATCTCGGGCGACACCGCCTTCCCGGCACTGCCCAGCGCCGCCGGGTGCTTGTCGCCCAAGATCTGGGCATAGGCGTCGTTGTACATCAGGAACAGGTCGGTCGGGCTCAGCCACAACACGATGGGAAACCGCGAAGTCAGGGTCATCGCCACCGCCGCACGCACTTCGGGTGCCCAGTCCCCGGGCGGGCCCAACCGATAGTGTGCCCAGTCGAACTCGGCGAAGCGGCGCCCCATCTCGCCGCCCAGCGCGATCGCGGCCTGCAGGTCCTCGGGCAACGGTTGCCTATTGGGCGTCCCCGGGGCCGCAGCGTTGGCGCTCATCGTGGCCGCTCGACATCCTCGAGATCGTGCTCACCGGGTTTGCCGGGCCGCAATGCCCCGGCCAGCGTCGGGTAAATCTCGAAGATGCGATCCAGCTCGGTAACTTGGATCGGCTCAAGCACCTGCCCGTGGTCGGCCACCAGCCGCACCGATGTGCCCGCCGCCATCCCCTGTTCATGACACTCCAGCACCGCGTTCAATCCCGCGCTACCGAAGAAGGTCACCGGCTGCAGATCGATGACGACCAGGCGCGCAGGGTGGGTCGCCGCCAATTGCATGGCAGCCGCCAGATGGACGACGAGCTGCTCGACGGTGCTCGAATCGACATCACCCTTGGCCCGCACCACGACGGTGTCCTGGCGAACCTCATGCTCGACCGCCAGCAGGTCCATGGCCTTCACCGCCCGCGAATGTGTCAAACGTTAGGCGGCTGAGACAGGGAGCCCGATCCACCGTCTGCACCGTCCAGGATTAGCTAGAGCCTAACCCGATCCCCACCGCGCAGTCTGCAACCCGCGACGATCAGCTCGCGGACTCGGCGGGAATACGCTCGTGCACCGTTAAGAGCAAGTGGTCGAACTGGCTTTGCACCAACGCCGACACCGGCGGCAAGGACGCGACTTCGGCGACCACTTGTTTGGCCAGCGCACGAAGCTTGGTGTTTGTCTCCTGCGACCGCCACTGCAGCACCCGGAAGGCCTGCTCGGCGCTGACCCGGTAGACGGCCATCAGCACACCTTTGGCTTGCTCGATCGCGGCGCGGTTCTCGAACAGGTCGGGCAGCGCCTCGTCAAGCACCTCCTGACGCGTTTCGTCGAAGGTGTTGGTGAGGTCGATGTAATAGCCGGATGTTCCCTGGACCACGCCGGATTCGTTCACCATGCGGTCAGCCACCACGATTGCGTCGTGCACCACGCCCGCCGTGTCGACAAAGCGATGGCGACTGGAAAACGACTCCCCCGACCGCAACGCATAGTCCAGCAAGTCCTGGACGTGGGCACGATCGTCGGGATGCTTATGCGACAACAACAGTTTCGTCGTCGGCACCACGGCGCCGGGCTCATATCCGTGCATCCTGGCCACCTCGTCGGACCACTCCCAGCGCTGGCCGATGAACCAGAAACGGAAACTGCCGATGCTCAGATGGTTATCGACCGCCCCCGATATCGGGGTGGCAAACGAGGGCGTACCGCGGTCAGGGCGTTCCTCGCCGGTGTGGGCGGTCTGCTGCACGTCTGAAATCATCGCACCCGACCCGCCTGGCAGCCACCACGATCCAAGACGCACCTGCACACCGGCGCCGCACTGCGCTAGCGTGGAGGCCGACCCAATTAACGCACGCGGGAGCGCACACCAACTGCGCTGAGAGGACGGCTGGAGGCCGTCGACCGTAGGAACCTGACCGGATAATGCCGGCGTAGGGAGATGACAGGGAGATGACAATGACCGTTACTGTTGAGCCGTCCATCACGACTGGCCCCATCGCGGGCAGCAGCAAGGCCTATCGCGAGGTGGCCGGCCCCGACGGGGTTACGCTGCGCGTCCCGTTGCGGCGAGTACACCTGTCCACCGGCGCCGACTTCGACTTGTACGACACCTCCGGGCCGTACACGGACCCGAATGCCGTGATCGACCTTGCCGTCGGCCTGCCGGCCCGGCCGGGGCTGGTCCGCGACCGTGGCACCCAGTTGCAGCGCGCCCGCGCCGGCGAAATCACCGCCGAGATGGCCTTCATCGCCGCACGTGAGGGCATGTCCGCCGAGCTGGTGCGCGACGAGGTGGCCCTCGGCCGTGCGGTGATCCCGGCCAACCACAACCACCCCGAGAGTGAGCCGATGGTGATCGGCAAGGCCTTCGCGGTGAAGGTCAACGCGAACATCGGCAACTCCGCGGTGACGTCCTCGATCGCCGAGGAGGTCGACAAGATGGTGTGGGCCACCCGCTGGGGGGCCGACACCATCATGGACCTGTCCACCGGCAAGAACATTCACGAGACGCGGGAATGGATCCTGCGCAACTCGCCGGTGCCGGTTGGCACGGTGCCCATCTATCAGGCGCTGGAGAAGGTCAAGGGCGACCCGACCGAGTTGACCTGGGAGCTCTACCGCGACACCGTGATCGAGCAGTGCGAGCAGGGTGTGGACTACATGACCGTGCACGCCGGGGTGCTGCTGCGCTACGTGCCGCTGACCGCCAAGCGGGTCACCGGAATTGTTTCGCGCGGCGGGTCGATCATGGCGGCGTGGTGCCTGGCGCACCACCGGGAATCGTTCCTGTACACCAACTTCGAGGAACTCTGCGACATTCTCGCGCGCTACGACGTGACCTTCTCGCTTGGTGACGGGCTGCGGCCGGGCTCCATCGCCGACGCCAACGACGCCGCGCAGTTCGCCGAGTTGCGCACCCTGGGCGAGCTGACCAAGATCGCCAAAGCCCATGGGGTGCAGGTGATGATCGAGGGCCCCGGGCACGTTCCGATGCACAAGATCGTCGAGAACGTGCGGCTGGAAGAAGAGCTGTGCGAGGAGGCTCCCTTCTATACGCTGGGCCCGCTGGCCACCGATATCGCCCCGGCATACGACCACATCACGTCGGCGATCGGCGCAGCGATCATCGCGCAGGCCGGCACCGCGATGCTCTGCTACGTCACTCCCAAGGAACACCTCGGACTGCCCGACCGCAAAGACGTCAAGGACGGGGTCATCGCCTACAAGATCGCCGCGCACGCCGGCGACCTGGCCAAGGGCCACCCGCATGCGCAGGAGCGCGACAACGCCTTGTCACAGGCGCGTTTCGAGTTCCGGTGGAACGATCAGTTCGCGCTGTCGCTGGATCCCGACACGGCGCGCGAGTACCACGACGAGACACTGCCGGCCGAGCCCGCTAAGACCGCCCACTTCTGCTCGATGTGCGGGCCGAAGTTCTGCTCCATGCGCATCACCCAGGATGTCCGCGACTACGCGGCCAAGCACGGGCTGGACAGTGAGGAAGCCATTGAGGCGGCCCTGGAAGCGGGGATGGCGGAGAAGTCAGCCGAGTTCGCCGACCACGGCAACCGGGTGTACCTGCCGATCACCCAGTGAGTTGGTTGCCGTTGGCGCCGCCCGGGGCGACGCCGTTGCGTGCGCTGACCATCGCCGGCTCTGATTCCGGTGGCGGTGCCGGCATCCAGGCCGACATGCGGACCATGGCACTGCTGGGCGTCCACGCCTGCGTTGCGGTGACCGCGGTGACCGTGCAGAACACGCTGGGCGTCAAAGGTTTTCACGAAACACCCGAGGACGTGGTGGCCGGCCAGATCACCGCGGTGGTCGAGGATATCGGCATCCAGGCAGCCAAGACGGGGATGCTGGCCTCGCCCCGCATCATCGATGCGGTCGCGGCCACCTGGCGTCAGCTCGAAGTGGCGGTTCCGCTCGTCGTGGACCCGGTCTGCGCATCCATGCACGGCGACGCGCTGTTGGCCGCGTCCGGGCTGGAATCGCTTCGGGAACAACTGTTTCCGCTGGCCACCTTGGTGACACCGAACCTCGATGAGGTGCGCCTGCTGGTCGGCATCGACGTGATCGACACCCAGTCGCAGCACGCGGCCGCGCGGGCCTTGCACGGGCTGGGCCCGCGGTGGATACTGGTCAAGGGCGGACACCTGCGATCCTCGACGCGCAGTTGCGACCTACTCTATGACGGCACCGACTTCTTCGAGTTCGACGCGCCGCGAGTGGCCACCGGCAACGACCACGGCGGTGGCGACACCCTGGCGGCCGCGACCGCGTGCGCACTGGCACACGGGTTCACCGTGCCCGACGCGGTCAGCTTTGCAAAAAAGTGGGTGACCGAGTGCATTCGCGCCGCCTATCCGCTGGGCCGCGGCCATGGCCCGGTCTCACCCCTGTTCAGGCTGTCATGAACCTCGATCAGATCGCCGGTATCGCACACGAACCCGTGACCGGCCCCGGCCAGCCACCAAACGGCATAGTCATACTCACCCACGGCGCCGGAGGAAACCGGGATTCACTACTGCTGCAACAGGTTTGCGATGCATGGGCACAACGCGGCTGGCTTGCGGTCAGATACAACCTGCCCTACCGGCGCCGGCGCCCCAAGGGGCCGCCATCGGGGTCAGCGGCCACCGACCGGGCCGGCATCGTCGAAGCGATCGAGTTGTGCCGCGGCCTGGCCGAGGGCCCGTTGATCGCCGGCGGGCACTCCTATGGCGGTCGGCAGACATCCATGGTGGTGGCCGCCGCACAGGCCCCGGTGGATGTGCTGACGCTGTTCTCCTACCCCGTCCATCCGCCCGGCAAGCCGGAGCGGGCCCGCACCGAACACCTGCCGGACATCACCGTGCCCACCGTCTTCACCCACGGCACGTCGGAACCGTTCGGCACGCCCGCCGAGGTCCGCGCCGCCGCGGCGCTGATCGCCGCACCTACCGAGGTCGTCGAGATCACCGGCGCGCGACATGACCTGGGTTCGAAGACCCTCGACGTCGCCGGCCTGGCGGTGGCGGCGGCGCTGCGTCTGCTTGGGCCGGCGTAGGGCCAAACAAGGTGAGCTCCATCAGCTCCCGCACACATGCTTGCACGTAGGCGGACTGTCCCGCCGAGTCTTGCGGGTCAACCATCCGGCCCAAGTCGACCACCAACGCCATGGCGGCATGCACCAGGAAGCGCGCCCGCGTCGCCGACAGCGACGGGCGCACGGAAGTCAGCAGCCGCACCCACGAATCGATGGTCGACAGCTGAATATTGTGCAGCAGCATCTGGTCGGCAGGTGTCAGGTTGGCCCGCTCGGTGTAGTAGACGGCCGCCAGTTCCGGGTTGGCGAACGATGTCGCCACATAGGCGTCGATCAGCAGCGTCAAAGCCTGGCGCGGTTCGGTGAGCGCGCCCACGATCGGCGAGAGCTGGCCGGACACCCGATCGGCCGCCCGGCGCAGTCCGGTCGCCAAGATCTCGCACTTTCCGGAGAAATACCGATAGATCCCGGACACCGGCACCCCCGCCGCCGACGCGATCTGCGCCATGCTGGTCTGGGCGTAGCCACGGTCTTTGAACAAGACCATCGACGCGTGCAGCAACGTTTCATAGACGCTGGCATCCTCGGCGAAGATCCGCCAACTGGCTTTGCGCACCGCGACGTCTCCTGGCTCCGGAAGCTCGGCGCAGACAATCGCCGACGCCGCCTCGCCCAGCAATGCCCGGATCTCGTCGGCCGCCAGCCGCGCCGAATGATCGACAATGCTGCCGATCACGCTCAGCACGCCCGCCGACAGCATCCACCGCTGGGCGGGCCGCAATGACGGACGAATCACCGTGAGCGGCTTTTGGATTCTGCGGTTGACCACCTTAAGCACATCGGCCACCGCGGCCTGATCCTCGGCCCGCAGATACCGGGACTGCCAGCGGTACAAGCCTCCGGACAGGCGGTTGTCCAGCGTCACCTCGATCAGCGACGCGATCAACCGGTCCAGCAGCTGCGCCGGATCGTCGGAGTCATCCAGTTGCGTGCAGTCGACCAGTTGTTGACTCAGCGCCAGCACGGCACCGCGGAACAGCTCGTACTTGCCGGCGTAGTGCCGGTACAGCGCCGGCGCCGAGACGCCGACCTTGGCCGCGATGGTCTCCATGCTCACCGCGTGATAGCCCTGCGCGCTGAACGACTCAGCTGCCGCACGGGCGATCTGCGCCTTGCGGTCCTTGGGCCGCCGGCGAATACCGTCTGCGGCCGCGCCGGGCGAGACGCTGGCAGCGGACATCACCTCACCATAACCCGAATCCGTCCCGGCCAAACCCTCCAACGACCTATCGCGGTTGCAGAATCTCCATTAACATAAATCCCCACCGGGGGGCCGCAGGCGGTTTCCCGGACCTATCGCCGGAGGGACCAAGCGTGTTGGAGAACGTACGCCGAGTGCTGGCCTACCACCTCTCCATCGGCCAACTTCTCGGCATTGCACTGGCCTTCGGCACGCCATATCTGCTGGTGGATGTCATATGGTCAACGACACACGCTGAGCATTTACACCAGATGCACGGAATGGATCTGGTGGTGTCGTTCTTGGGGTCGATCGTATCGTGGCCGGTTCTGCTGTTCTCGAATGTGTGCATGACATGACCCCAACGGCAGGATCAAGCATTCACATAGAGAGCCGTGGAGAAGCTGTGACTCATCGCCAGTTGTACCTGGGAATCGCCGGCGTTGTAGTGGGGATCATCGGTCTGTTCGCGCTATGGCTGCCGGTCTATCTCGATCACTACGACCTGTATGGCATGAAGGTCAGCTGCGGCCGGGGCTTCACCTCAGACCTCACCCAGGCGACCCAAGGTGGCGGTGGCGCCCTGGTGGATCAGTGCGACAGTGCGTTGTTGTTCCGCCGTGCCTGGGCGATTCCGGCCGTTGCCATTGGATGGCTGCTGGTCACGGCGTTCCTGGTGAGCTGGGTGCACCACGGTCAGCGCGAAGAACAGCTCAGCTGAGCGAGTTGGCGGTGCTGGGGGCTGCCAGCGCCCGGCGGACATCGTCGGAGACCGACGTGAACACCGCCATCAGTTCGCAAATCCCGCCATCGACGCCGCAGTCGACGACCTTGGCGAATACCTGCGCGCCGGCCACATCGAGCACCAGGTCGCAAAACGGCGCGACCTGCAGGCCGGTGCGCACCCGAACCGCGCCGTCGCCGCTGCCGACCACTTCCGCCGGATGCGCGGCGCCGATGATCTTGTTCTCGATGACCGCGATGCCAATCGGCTTGGGCACCACAAGCGGAATTACCTTCCGGTCGATGCTGGGAAGCCGAAGGTTGTACCTGCCCGCCAGCCCGGTGATGTCGTGCACGGTGATGGGTTCGGTGAGCCCCTTGACCCGCACTTGAGTTGAGCCCGAAGTGTCTGCGATCGCGCAGATCTCGTGATAGGTCGACTCGGAAACCAGCACCTGCCCGCCGACGGTATTCGACTCGATCCGGGCCACCAGATTGACGTTCTTGCCGATCGCGATGTACTTCTGCCGGCGCGGCCAGCCAATGGTGCCGACCACGGCCTCGCCGGTGTGAACACCGATCCCGATCCCCAGCTCGGGAAGCCCTTGTTCGCGGTGGCTGACGTTGAGCTCGCCCATCGCCAGCTGTAGCTCCAGAGCGGCCGCTACCGCATGCTCCGCCGCTTCGCCGTCCGTGTTGGGCACACCGAAGAAGACGAGCAGACCGTCGCCGAGGATTTCGTTGATCGTCCCGTTCCAGCGGATGACGACATCGGTCGCACGTTCCAGGTATGCGTTGAGCACCTGCAGCGCTCATTCGGGCGAGAGTATCTCCGACAGTCGGGTGAAACCTCGGATGTCGGCCATCAGCATCGTCAACGTGCGCCGTTCGCTGTTCTGGTGTCCTTCCGGGCACGCCAACAGGTGCGTCTTCACCTCCTCGCTCACATAGCGGCCGAAGATGTTTTCCACCCGGCGATTTTGGTCGGCGAGTTCCAGGGCGCGCTGGCGTGCCGCTTCACCGGCCTGCAGTTCCCGCACAATCGTGACCGCCTTGGAGATCGTGACCCGCAGATCTTCCAGATCCACCGGTGTCAGCTGAAAGTCGAAGGCGCCGCGCATCATTGCCGCTCGGATGTTTGCCAGGTCATTGCAGGCGGTGAGCACGATGGTCTTCAGCGGGCGCCCGAGTTTGGCGACTTCCGTCAGCAGGTCGAGTCCGTTCATCTGCGGCATGTTGAGATTGGTGACCAGGACCTCGATGTCTGGGCTGTCCCCGACCATCTTGAGCGCCTGAACCGGGTCGTTGGAGAAGCTCAAGTCATATTCGTCGCAGCGCAGCTCAGTGCGAAAGCGGGCCCCGAACAGCGTCTCCACACCGTCGGCATCATCGACCACGAGAAGTCGCACTGGCGGCTGGGGACCCGGTATCGCGGATCGCTCGTCCAGGGGCGCACAGCAGATCGGCGATGCGGCCACCTGCTGCGCCGCGAGGCCTCCAAAACCGTTCACGTGCATCACACGCCCCCTACGGCGACTGGGTTCTCCGCGTGGTCGCAGCAACCCCAGGGCTCCGGCGTTGTTGATTAGCAGGCTTGTGAGCTGGGGAATTGTGGATTGAGGAGGTCTAGGCGGCGGTTGGCGGTCAAAGCGGTGATCCGGCAGGCTTCGGCGATGTTGTCGGCGCCGTTGAGGCGGTGCAGATTGATCGCGGTGTTGCGTAGCGTTGCTAGGACCTGTGCGCCGTTTCCGGTATGTGCCCTTTGACGGTCTTCGTCGAAGGTGACGTCGCGTATCCAGTGCAGGCTGTTCTCGATTCCCCAGTGTTGACGCATCCA
Organism: Mycobacterium ulcerans subsp. shinshuense; assembly: GCF_002355775.1. Classification (NCBI taxonomy): domain Bacteria; kingdom Bacillati; phylum Actinomycetota; class Actinomycetes; order Mycobacteriales; family Mycobacteriaceae; genus Mycobacterium; species Mycobacterium ulcerans. The sequence goes on from NZ_AP017624.1 coordinate 5,029,473, forward strand.
GGTCATGATCGCGGTAGGGCGGGCGTGCTCGAACGGCAGGCTGCAGATGGCATAGACCACCTCCACGCTGCGCTGGTCGGTGGCGGTGATCAAGCGTTCACGAGTGATCCGGATGATTTGTTTTGCGTAGGGGAAGCCGATTCCTCGTGCAGCGGTGATGATTTGCAGGGTGCGGGTCTCGACACGGCCGTGGCCGCGGGAGTCGTCGGTAGCGGCTGCGGGCACCTCGGCCCAGGGCAGCGCGGTGATACGCGCAAGTATTTTGGCTTGGTTGGACTTGACGATCATCAGGTAGTGCGACTTCAAGGTGGCGCAGATCAACTTCGCGGTGACGACCTGGGTATGCATCGCATCCACGGTGACCAGCCACCGCAAGCTACCCGGCAGCAGCGTGAGCAGGGCACGTACGCAGGGAATTTCATTGCTTTTCTCGGCGACAGCGAGTTGACCGAGCACCAATCGGGCACGGTGGGCGAACACCGACACGAGATGCGTGGCTGTCGCTTTGGCGCGTAAAGCACCACGCAGCATCTTGCCGTCCAACGCGATCGGCACCAATCCACTGGGGTCGCTGCTGGCCACGTGTGCAGTGAAGTAACTGCCCATCCTGGCGTTGAGGTCGGCGGGGTCTAGCCGAGACAAAACAGCGCGGAAGGTCTTCTCACTGGGCCGCCGGAACCGGACCCCTAATTGGGCCAACACATCATCGGGAGCGGTGGCCGCCCATGTGGCAAAACCAGCATAGCCGCGCATCCCCGCGGCAGTGGCCAGAACCGCGATCGCCAACAAAGCCATCAGCGAATACCTCCGACCGCGTGAGTCCCTCGGGTCTGGCACCGAGGCCAACACATCGAGAAACTCCGATCCGATGAGCTCGCTGCGCTCACCAGGACTCCAGCGGTCGAACACCTCTGGAACCGACGACACAGGCAATACTGAAACGGTAGGCACGAGCAACTCCAGACCAACGACGAACAGTAACCAACTCGATCGTTCTCCAGATAGCCCGTGCCTACACTCCGGCCCCAATAGCGCGGCACCAAAGATCATCAACCCAGCTCACAAGCCTGCTAATCAACAACGCCGGAGCCCTGGGGCTCCGGCGTTGTTGATTAGCAGGCTTGTGAGCTGGGGAATTGTGGATTGAGGAGGTCTAGGCGGCGGTTGGCGGTCAAAGCGGTGATCCGGCAGGCTTCGGCGATGTTGTCGGCGCCGTTGAGGCGGTGCAGATTGATCGCGGTGTTGCGTAGCGTTGCTAGGACCTGTGCGCCGTTTCCGGTATGTGCCCTTTGACGGTCTTCGTCGAAGGTGACGTCGCGTATCCAGTGCAGGCTGTTCTCGATTCCCCAGTGTTGACGCATCCAGGTCATGATCGCGGTAGGGCGGGCGTGCTCGAACGGCAGGCTGCAGATGGCATAGACCACCTCCACGCTGCGCTGGTCGGTGGCGGTGATCAAGCGTTCACGAGTGATCCGGATGATTTGTTTTGCGTAGGGGAAGCCGATTCCTCGTGCAGCGGTGATGATTTGCAGGGTGCGGGTCTCGACACGGCCGTGGCCGCGGGAGTCGTCGGTAGCGGCTGCGGGCACCTCGGCCCAGGGCAGCGCGGTGATACGCGCAAGTATTTTGGCTTGGTTGGACTTGACGATCATCAGGTAGTGCGACTTCAAGGTGGCGCAGATCAACTTCGCGGTGACGACCTGGGTATGCATCGCATCCACGGTGACCAGCCACCGCAAGCTACCCGGCAGCAGCGTGAGCAGGGCACGTACGCAGGGAATTTCATTGCTTTTCTCGGCGACAGCGAGTTGACCGAGCACCAATCGGGCACGGTGGGCGAACACCGACACGAGATGCGTGGCTGTCGCTTTGGCGCGTAAAGCACCACGCAGCATCTTGCCGTCCAACGCGATCGGCACCAATCCACTGGGGTCGCTGCTGGCCACGTGTGCAGTGAAGTAACTGCCCATCCTGGCGTTGAGGTCGGCGGGGTCTAGCCGAGACAAAACAGCGCGGAAGGTCTTCTCACTGGGCCGCCGGAACCGGACCCCTAATTGGGCCAACACATCATCGGGAGCGGTGGCCGCCCATGTGGCAAAACCAGCATAGCCGCGCATCCCCGCGGCAGTGGCCAGAACCGCGATCGCCAACAAAGCCATCAGCGAATACCTCCGACCGCGTGGGTCCCTCGGGTCTGGCACCGAGGCCAACACATCGAGAAACTCCGATCCGATGAGCTCGCTGCGCTCACCAGGACTCCAGCGGTCGAACACCTCTGGAACCGACGACACAGGCAATACTGAAACGATAGGCACGGGCAACTCCAGACCAACGACGAACAGTAACCAACTCGATCGTTCTCCAGATAGCCCGTGCCTACACTCCGGCCCCAATAGCGCGGCACCAAAGATCATCAACCCAGCCCACAAGCCTGCTAATCAACAACGCCGGAGCCCTGGCCGGAGCCCTGGCAGCAACCCTGATTTGGTTGTTGCGCAGAATACGTTCAACCTAGCCCAAATTCCACTCGAAATATTGCTTTTTATTCCCAGTACGATGAATTATAATTCCAGCTACGGTGAATTATTACCTGGCCGAAACGCTGCGTATAGACACTGGTCACCTGCCGATCTGGGCGTCGGAAATTCACCAGAAAAAGAATTATGAAATGATTTAAAGGGGTTTACTTGCGCGCTGTTAATCGTAGACTACCGGCCACCCAGTCCGATTCACGATAGACACGAGGTGAATGGAGACAATGGTGAATTTGTTTAGCTTAGGCACCGATCTCGCAGCGTCAAAAAGAGAAGTAAAAATGGCAACTACACCAACATCAATGACCATCAAGACCGCAGATAGGGTGACGCCCCGTCACCGCACGAGCGCGGGCGGAACACCGGCGCGAGTGCACCTTTCGGCACCGGCGGAACGCAGCGCGCTCACCAGCCGCCGCCAACCTTCGGCCACCGCCGTGCTGCTGGTGGCATCGTTCGGGGCATTCCTGGCGTTTCTCGACTCCACCATCGTCAACATCGCCTTCCCCGACATCCAGAGATCGTTCCCGTCCTACGACATCAGCAGCCTGTCCTGGATCCTCAACGGCTACAACATCGTCTTCGCGGCCTTCCTGGTCGCGTCGGGTCGGCTGGCCGATGTGCTGGGCCGCAAACGAATGTTCGTGTTCGGAGTGGTGCTCTTCACGATCGCATCCGGGCTGTGCGCCGTCGCCGGTGATGTCGAACAGTTGGTGGGCTTCCGGGTGCTGCAGGGCATCGGCGCGGCGGTGCTGGTACCGGCCTCGCTGGCCCTGGTCGTCGAGGGATTCGATGCCTCGCACCGTGCGCATGCGGTTGGGCTGTGGGGAGCGGCGGCGGCCGTCGCATCCGGCTTGGGCCCGCCGGTCGGCGGGATGCTGGTCGAGGCATCCAGCTGGCGATTGGTGTTTCTGGTCAACATTCCGCTCGGCATCGTCGCGGTGTTGGTGGCCGGTCGTGTGCTCACCGAAAGTCGCGCGTCGGGACGACGGCGACTACCCGACTTGCGGGGTGCGATGCTGCTCGGTGTCGCCCTGGGCCTGATGACCCTCGGATTGGTCAAGGGCCCCGAGTGGGGCTGGATCAGCACCGCAACCATCGGGTCGTTTGTGGCCAGCTCCGTCGCCCTGGTCGCATTCGTCGCGAGTTCGCGGTCTCATCCCACACCGCTGATCGACCCGGCATTCCTGCGAGTCCGCTCGTTTGTGGCAGGCAACCTACTGACCCTGGTCGCGGCGGCCGGCTTCTACTGCTACGTCCTGACCCACGTGCTCTACCTCAACTATGTATGGCACTACTCGCTGCTCAAGGCGGGTTTCGCGATCGCACCGGCGGCGCTGATCGCCGCGGTGGTCGCGGCCGTGCTGGGGCGCATCGCCGACCAGCGCGGCCACCGGCTGGTCGTCATGGCCGGCGCGATCATCTGGGCCGGCAGCCTGGTGTGGTACCTGCAACGGGTCGGGACCGAACCCAATTTTCTGCGGGAATGGCTGCCGGGCCAGCTGTTGCAGGGGATCGGAGTCGGCGCGACCCTGCCGGTGCTGGGCAGTGCCGCGTTGGCAGGTCTGACCAAGGGAGGCAGCTACGCCACGGCGTCGGCTGTGGTCAGCACCACCCGCCAGCTCGGTGCCGTGATAGGCGTGGCGCTGCTGGTCATCCTGATCGGCAAACCGGCTCCTGGCACCGGCGTCGACGCGCTGCGACACGGTTGGGTGCTGGCGGCGGTGTGCTTCGCCGCGGTGGCGGTCTTGGCCGGTTTTCTGGGCCGCACCCAACAGGGCGCCGACGTCGCCGGTGCGCCCGAGTCCGGCGTCGCCCGTGCGCCGGCCCGGCCGCAGCCGGTTACCCCACGGCCCGCCGCCGCGCCAGCGCGGCCGCCTCAGACCACGGCCGACGGCGACCTCCTCAGGCAATTGCCGCTATTTGCCGGACTGCCCGCGGCCACCATGGCCGAACTCAGGCACCACACCGATGAGATTGAGCTGCAAGCGGGTTCGTACCTGTTTCACGAGGCCGACCCGTCCGATGCTCTTTACGTGGTGCGCAGTGGCCGCCTGCGGGTGGTGCAGCGCGACTTGGTGCTTCGCGAACTGGGCCGTGGCGAAGTCGTCGGCGAACTCGGGCTGCTCATCGATGCGCCGCGCTCGGCGTCGGTTGAGGCGATGCGTGACTCCGTGCTGATACGGCTGAGCAAGGCGCAGTTCAATCGGATTGCCGACCGGGGCGTATTGGCGGCACTGGTCGGCACGCTGACCACTCGGCTGCACACCGCGCCACCACCCACCGTTGGCCGCCCGGCGTCGCCGGAAGCGGTCATCGCGGTAATCGGTCTCGGCGCCGCGGTGCCGGTACGACCCGTGGCCCTGGCGCTGCTCAATGCGCTCTCAGCGCGGGTCACCGCGGTCGATCCCGGTCGGGTCGACCGCGCCGGCCTGGAGCGCGCGTAAGCCTCCGCGGACAAGGTGGTGCTGCATGCCAGTGCCAATGACACCGGCTGGCGCGACTTCTGCTTGCGCGCAGCGGATCGAATCGTGCTGGTGTCGGAGGGGCCGGCGCCGCGGGACACGCAGCTGCCCGCGCGTGCCGTGGGCGCCGACCTGGTTTTGATCGGTGCCCCCGCCAGCCAGGAGGATCGCAGCCGATGGGAAGAGCTGATCTCACCGCGCTCGGTCCATTCGGTCAGCTACCGCAGCCTCAAGGACGACGTGCGCCCGCTCGCCGCACGCATCACCGGCGGCTCGATCGGACTGGTGCTCGGCGGCGGCGCGCGGGCCTTCGCCCACCTAGGTATTCTCGACGAACTGGAGGCCGCCGGAATCGTCGTCGACCGCTTCGCCGGCACCAGCATGGGGGCGGTGATCGCCGCGCTGGCCGCCAGTGGCCTCGACGCGGCCGGAGTGGACGCGCACGTATTCGAATACCTGGTGCGGCACAACCCACTCGGCGACTACACGCTGCCGAGCAAGGGGTTGGTTCGTGGCCGGCGCACGATGGCCCTGCTGCGCGAAGCCTATTCGGGACGGATGGTCGAGGAGCTGCCCAAGGAGTTCCGTTGCGTCAGTGTCGATTTGCTCGCCCGGCAGGCCGTCGTGCACCGGCGTGGGCCGGTCGCCGAGGTGGTCGGGTGTTCCCTGCGGGTGCCGGGACTCTACCCACCCCAGATCTACAACGGCCAGCTACACGTGGACGGCGGAGTGCTCAACAACCTGCCGGTCACGGCGCCACCCGCGCCGAAGGCCCGATGATCGCGGTGAACGTGGGGTTTGGCGGAAACCCGTCCGGTGGCCAGCCCCGACGCAGCGGCCCGATACAGGTGCCCGGCATTGGCGACACCCTGATGCGCACGATGATGATGGGCAGCCGCACGGTGGCCGACGCCGCACAAGCGGAGGCTCTGGTCGTCATCCGGCCGGACACCCGTGCGGTTGGACTGCTGGAATTCCACCAGATCGACGCCGCCCGCGAGGCCGGGCGCGCCGCGGCCCGTGCGGCACTGCCACAGATCATTCCGTTGCTGCGATCGGGGCCGGCCGGTCAGACCACCGGCCGCGCCATTGACCGCAGCGCCCGCGCGCTCCGCACCGATGCGCGGCGGCCGGCCTGATGTCGTCCCCGTTGATCGCGCGCCGAAGCGTTATCCCGGATACCGGGAGTAGCACACCTCCATGTCGCCACTGACTCCGGCACGGAACGCGGCGATCCGGGTGAACCCGGCCGGCACGCTGATTCCGTCGGCATCACTGGCGACCATGCGGTTGGTAAGCAGCCCTGAAACCGCTTCGTCGAGGTCCCCGGCGGTGAGGACGAGTTGCTGCCCGGACGGCAACTCGATGGGCTCGGCCATCTCGCGATGCTCGACTCCGGTCAGGCACGCGGTCCGCAGCGCAGTCCACGGGCTCTGCATCGGCAGATCACGTTGATGCTGCACTGACAGCGCGTATCGCGACATCACGATGGACAGTGCGGTGTCGTCGCCTTGCGGCAGGCTGTGCTGTTTGGAGTCGGCGACCTTGCCGATCGCGGCCAGGGCGGGCAGGTCGACCGTAATGGTGTTGGTAGCCGGGCAATAGGACGCCGGTGGGCTGGGTTTCGCGTCCGGACAACCGGCCTGCTGATAGGACAACGTCGGCGGATCCGTCGGCGAGAAGATCTTGCCCAGCAGCTCCATCAGCGTGGTCAAGGTGTCCTGATTGATCGGTACCTCACCGGTCTCCGGGTTCCCGCTGCTGTCCACCCGCAAGCCGGTCGGCAGATCTCCGCGGCGTCGCACGATCTCCGACTCGTTGATCGCCGCACAGGCGGGGGTGCCGCTGAGAAAGCCCATCTGAAACGCGCTGACCCGGTCCAGCGCCGACCCATGCTCGTCGTCGTTTTGTTCATCGGTATCCATCACCGGGTCCCGCGTCGTGATGATCCCGGCGAGCACGTGGTCAAGCCCGTCCGCGGTGCTCAACCGGAACCGGGGCGACTTACCTTCGGCCACCCAGTACAGATAGACGCCCGCGAAGCAGTCCGCCTGCTGCTCACGGACGATGGTGGGGTCGCGCCTGGTGACCAGCTTGGCCATCACCTGCAGGGCATGCCCAAACTCATGCGCCAGCACGCCAGTCACCGAGATCTCACCGAAATACTCCTGCGCCACCGGCATGAAGACGCCGCGGTCCCAGGCGATCATGTTGCAGCGGGAGGGCAAGAAGGCGTTGACCAGCTCGTAGGTGTCGTTGTGGCAGACAATCCGGCTGTTGGGGTCGTTGGAGTCGTAGGACACCAGTTTGCTGACCGGCCTGAACGTGCCCTGCAGGGGCTCGTAGTTGGCTTTCCAGTAGTCCTGGATGTCGTTGACCGACAGTAGCGAGAGCTTGTCGATCGGGCCGTTGTTGGTATTGATCACCGTGCCGGTAGGCGGGGGTCCATCCGGCCGAGGGCCGCTAGGCCCGTTGGTCGCGGGTAGACCCCCGACCCGGAACGGATCGTTGAGGATCGACAGCGCACGTCCGTCGACGATCGTGGTACAGCCAGCCACCACCAACAGTGCTGTCAGGAAGGCCGTGGCCGCCCACAGCGAGGCGATCAGCCCGCTGTGGCGCGACCGACGCACACCAAGCCATTTCCGCCCGCGATTATCCATTCGACCAACCCCGTCCCACACTGGTCTGCACGGCAGCAACAAAGGAAATTATCCTAGTTCGGTTGCCCTGCGGTTACCGTCGGAATGCGCCGACGAGCGATGTCGGCCATCATCACGACACTCGCGCGCGGTGGCGCTTGTCGTGCGGGGTGACGCCGTTGACACCCCTGATGGACTCCGCATACGCCCCCACCGCGAACGCCACTCCCGAGCCCATGACCTCCAATGCCTGTCTGTTGATGTTGTCGATGGTGTCGCCGACGCTCAGATACTCGGGATCGAACGCGACACCGGCCTGTCCACCCCAAAGCCTGGCCTGCACAGTAGTTTTCGTCTGCGAGGCGCCGGTGGTCATGCCCCCGATCGGCACCCCCGCCACCAGAAACGGGTGGTAGTCGGACCTGATACTCAGCGGCATGTCCGCTGGGCGCTTTCCCGCCAGGTTCAAATACCCGGCCAACGTCCGCTCAATGGCCGCTGAGCCTTCCGGCACATCTGCCGATCTCACGCCGGTCCCGGGCAGACCGGACTGATCACCGTCATCGGTGAAATAGCCGGCGTTGGGGGATCCAAGCATGTCGAAGTTCAAATACAACGCGATGCTGTTGAGCTGTTCGCTATCCATTCCGAAGACGTAGTCCATGGCGCCATTGATCCCGTCCCCCCAGAAAGCGAACCGCACCGCATTGGTCACCGGCGGCAGCGGACCCAACTGCAACGCCGTTTCCAGCACAGCGGCCACCCCGGAACCCGCGGAGTTGATCCCCGGACTTCCCGGCGGGCTGTCCAGGCGCGCGCCGACCATGACCACCTCATCCGGCGTGCCGGTTTTGGTTTGTGCCAGCACATTCCGGGACTTGATCTGGATGTTCTCGGTATCGAGCACCAGCCGGATCGGCGCGTTGGTGCGGGCCAGGGCGGCGGCGCCGCTGGCGCCGACCACCGCGACCGGCACCTTGAGTTGGTTGTAGTAACCGGGACCGAACAGGTTGGCCGAGCTTCCCCGATCCGGTGCCGCACTGATCACGATCAGCCCGGCAGCGCCCTTGGCCACCGCACTGTTGTGCTTATCGACCACCGAACACCCCGTATCGTCGACCACGGCGATCGCGTTGTCGGGCAGCGCTGGCGGGTAGTCGGCTACGGCGCAACCGTCTGACCGGCTCGGCCGGACCGCCGGTCCGGCCAGCCCGCCCGGTGGCGTCTGGACCAGCAGCGAGGCCTGGTCCACCGAATAGCTGCGGCCGGCGACCGTCAGTGTCGGTTTCCCCTCCGACACGGTGTACAACCGATGGAATTCCGGGGTGGTTACCTCAAATCCTTTGGCCTTTAACGCTTTCACCACGTAGTCGAGGCTTGCGTCGTAACCCGGTGTCCCCGTTGCCCGATTTCCGCCGTTTGAGTCGGCGACTGTCTGCAGCGCCCGCAGATGCGCAAACATGCCGTCGCCGGTGACCTTTGCCGCCAGGTCACGACTGAGGTCCGGCGCCGCGGTCGGGGGTAGTGATTTAGGCGCCGCGCATCCCGCCAACGCACAAGCCAGTACCAGTGTCGCGCCGAAACGCTGCACCGTTGCCCGGATCATGGTTTGGCGAGCACGTGGCGGGTACGGTCCCCGATGACTGGAACGCCGTTTCGGCCGGTCAGGTCTTGCGCGTACAAACCCACGGCGTAGGCCACGCCGCCTCCCTGGATGCCCAGCGACGTGCGGTCGATGTGGTCGATGGTGTCGGATTTCTGGTGATAGTTGGGATCGAAGGGCTCATCGGCGGTGCCGCCCCACAGCTTTGCCTGTTCCTCGGTCATTTTGACCTCAGCACCGGAAAACAGGCCGCCCGACGGGATCCCCGCCAAGGTGAATCCGTCGTAGTCGGAACGACCGTCAAACGAGGTGTCCTGCGCGATCTTGCCGGACAACCTGAGATAGGAGACCAGAGTGCGCTCGATTCCCGCCGAACCTTCGGGCACCACCGGCTGGCCGCGCTCATCCAGCGGTAGCGACTGATCACCGTCATAGGTGAAATATCCGGGATTGGGCGAGGCCAGCATGTCGAAGTTCAGATACAGCGCAATGTTCTTGAGCTCATCGAGGTCCAGGGACTGGACGTAGTTGCGCGATCCAATCAGGCCCAGCTCCTCGGCGCCCCAGAACGCAACGCGAACAGCGTTGTGCACGTGTGGCGAATTACCCAGCTGTACCGCGGTTTCCAATACCGCAGCCACGCCCGAACCGTTGTCGTTGATGCCTGGCCCCTGCGGCACGCTGTCCAGATGCGCACCCGCCATCACGACATCGCTGGTAGACCCCGTCTTGGTCTGAGCAATGACGTTGCGGGCCTTGAAGCTCTGACTGCTCGCCGTGAGCTTGATCGTCGCGGGCCCGGACTTGCCGCGCAGCTGCAGCCCCACCGACTTGGTGACACTCACTACCGGGATCTTGACGTCGGTGTTCACCCCCAAGGTGCCGCCCATCATCTGCTCGTCGACATTGTCGGCGATGATCAGTGCAACGGCGCCGCGCTGCGCGGCGGCGTCTTCTTTCTCAGCGAACTGACACTCGCCGCGGTCCACCAGTACCACCGCGCCTTTGACCGGCAGGTTGTCGTAGTCGGAGGGAGTGCAACCCGGGCTGTCATCCGACGGCGCGAGCAGCAACGGCCCGGTTACCCCGTCCGGCGGGGTGCCGAGACTGTACTCCAGCGCGTGCGCCTCCGCGGTCATCCCGCCGACGTCCACCGTTCCCTTTTCGGAATGGAACACCCGGGCCGAAAACTCGGGCGTCTGCACGTCAAAACCACTGTTGCGCAGGATGTTGACCACATAGTCGACACTGGCCTCATAGCCAGGCGTGCCCACCGCCCGCGTGCCGTTGTTCGCGTCGGCGATCTCCTGCAACTTGGTCAGGTGCCCCATCATGGCCTCGGTGGTCACCCGATTGCGTAACGCCTCGGCGAACTCGGCTGCGGCGGGGTTGCTGATAGCAGGCTGCGGTTGTGTCTGCATCTGCGTCGACCAGCGAACGCAACCCACCACAAGGAAAGCAACAACAGCCACGGCAACCATCGCCGGCATGGTCCGTGATTTTTTCACCATCGCGCCCAGATTAGACCGCATCGGATGCGCTTCGCCGCTTGACCGGCCGCCGGACCGGGGCGTGAACCCTTCCCTATTGCGAAAGCCGCACCCGCACAAGCGGATACGGCTTTCGTGGCGTACCAAATCAAATCAGACGAACAGCGCGTTGAACGGCGCAACCGGTATGTTGCGCACCACGAACCAGACCAGCACCAGCGACAACGTCACTGGTGCTGCCCAGCGACTGCGTTGCCAACCGCCTATTCGCCGGCCAACCAAACGACCGTACGTCCAAACCAGGTAGGCCCACACCAAGAGCGCTGTGGCCGCCAGACCAAGCGCGTTGAATCTGGCTGCGGCCAACAGATCGCCCTGCATCAGGCTGTACAGCATTCTCAGGCTGCCGCAGCCCGGGCAGTCAATTCCCAGTAGTGCCTTGGTGGGACACACCGGTAGTGGGCCGTGCGGAGTGGTTGGATCCCCCACCCAGATGGCGGCGCACACCAATGTCGTGGACGCCGCCACCAACAGCGGCGCGCCCAGACTCAGCCGGACCGCCCCTTGGTGGGTCACCATGAACTCAACCCTGCTTAGAACATCCCCGCCGCGAGCATCGCAGCGTTCGACGTCCCCGCGTTCAGCGCGCCCACGGCCATCAGGATGCCGTAGATGACGAACACGATGATCCCGGCGATCGCCGACCACATGGTGAACTTCTTGGCAGAGTCAGCAGCCGCTTGGGCCTCCGCGTAACGCCCTTGCGCCCACAAGCCACTCACCTGCGTGGACTTGACGATCGCAACGATCCCGAGGGGAAGACAGCAGAACAACGTCACCAGAATGGACCAGACCAAATAGTTGTCGGGTTGCTGCCCGGCAGGCGGCTGCTGCGGCGGGTATCCGGGCGGTGGTGGCTGTGTCATGGATTCTCCAGATCAAGAGAAGTTAGCTGACGTAAAGCGGTGCTTACCATACCGGAGTGACCGTCTCGATGGCAGCAACTACGAGCAAATTGTGCGGCCACGCATCTGCGGTCCAAGCACCCATGCACTCGTCGAAATTTTCGGCCCCGCTTGGCCGCCGCGCCGGAGCCTGAACCAGGCCCGTTCGGCCGAGCCTCGACGCCGGTTTCTCCGCCCCGGAGTATCCACTAAATAGACTGCTCCCCTTGTTATTTCAGCGAGACATCAGCTCGCGCCGGGGCTCGCCTGGAGGTACCTCGAAACAGTCGCGAATACGAGCGCGTGCACCGCGTATCACTATCGATTCCAAGACAAACAATTGCTATCGGAACATGTTGCATGGTCACATCGTCATGCCGCCAATTGCCGGAAAGGGTCTGTTTTCCCATGTGCAACACAAATAAACTCCTGGGTGCCAGCGCAGGGCTCCGGCGTTGTTGATTAGCAGGCTTGTGAGCTGGGGAATTGTGGATTGAGGAGGTCTAGGCGGCGGTTGGCGGTCAAAGCGGTGATCCGGCAGGCTTCGGCGATGTTGTCGGCGCCGTTGAGGCGGTGCAGATTGATCGCGGTGTTGCGTAGCGTTGCTAGGACCTGTGCGCCGTTTCCGGTATGTGCCCTTTGACGGTCTTCGTCGAAGGTGACGTCGCGTATCCAGTGCAGGCTGTTCTCGATTCCCCAGTGTTGACGCATCCAGGTCATGATCGCGGTAGGGCGGGCGTGCTCGAACGGCAGGCTGCAGATGGCATAGACCACCTCCACGCTGCGCTGGTCGGTGGCGGTGATCAAGCGTTCACGAGTGATCCGGATGATTTGTTTTGCGTAGGGGAAGCCGATTCCTCGTGCAGCGGTGATGATTTGCAGGGTGCGGGTCTCGACACGGCCGTGGCCGCGGGAGTCGTCGGTAGCGGCTGCGGGCACCTCGGTCCAGGGCAGCGCGGTGATACGCGCAAGTATTTTGGCTTGGTTGGACTTGACGATCATCAGGTAGTGCGACTTCAAGGTGGCGCAGATCAACTTCGCGGTGACGACCTGGGTATGCATCGCATCCACGGTGACCAGCCACCGCAAGCTACCCGGCAGCAGCGTGAGCAGGGCACGTACGCAGGGAATTTCATTGCTTTTCTCGGCGACAGCGAGTTGACCGAGCACCAATCGGGCACGGTGGGCGAACACCGACACGAGATGCGTGGCTGTCGCTTTGGCGCGTAAAGCACCACGCAGCATCTTGCCGTCCAACGCGATCGGCACCAATCCACTGGGGTCGCTGCTGGCCACGTGTGCAGTGAAGTAACTGCCCATCCTGGCGTTGAGGTCGGCGGGGTCTAGCCGAGACAAAACAGCGCGGAAGGTCTTCTCACTGGGCCGCCGGAACCGGACCCCTAATTGGGCCAACACATCATCGGGAGCGGTGGCCGCCCATGTGGCAAAACCAGCATAGCCGCGCATCCCCGCGGCAGTGGCCAGAACCGCGATCGCCAACAAAGCCATCAGCGAATACCTCCGACCGCGTGAGTCCCTCGGGTCTGGCACCGAGGCCAACACATCGAGAAACTCCGATCCGATGAGCTCGCTGCGCTCACCAGGACTCCAGCGGTCGAACACCTCTGGAACCGACGACACAGGCAATACTGAAACGGTAGGCACGAGCAACTCCAGACCAACGACGAACAGTAACCAACTCGATCGTTCTCCAGATAGCCCGTGCCTACACTCCGGCCCCAATAGCGCGGCACCAAAGATCATCAACCCAGCTCACAAGCCTGCTAATCAACAACGCCGGAGCCCTGGGTGCCAGCGTGAATCCGCCTCGCCCCGACGACCCGAAGGAGTCATGGATGACTCACCTCACCACCGTGCTGCGCGCCGCCACGGCTGCCGCACTGATGGGAAGCTTCGCCTACCTAGGTATTGGCATCGGTACCGCAAGCGCAGAACCCGACAACGGCAACCCGGCCGATGTGGACACGCTTGCCGAGTCATTGTCGAAGGGCTACGACCTCACCAATTGCGCCCCCCAACCCATCAACCCAGGCGAGCTGGCCGAACTCGTGTGCGACCAGAGCGCCGACTCCGCCGGACCCGCTGAGGCCAGGTACATCCTGTTTGCCAACACCGACGCCATGAACGGCAAGTTCAAAGCAGGTCTCAACGACGAGACACTGACCTCCTGTGGGGAGAACCAGTCACCCACCACCTGGCACCAGGGCACCTCCGGGACAGCTGGACAGGTGGCCTGCGGCACCCACGACGGTGCGGCCGAGATCATCTGGACCACCGATGCCAAAAACGTTCTCAGCGACATACGTGGCGCCAATACCGACGTGCCCTCGCTCTACCGGTGGTGGCAGAACAACGGCTGACCTCACCGCCCCCACTGCGCTGTGATCGCCCGCGCCACCGCGTGCATCCCGGCCTCGTTAGGGTGAAGTGGCGCAGGCCGGCCCGGCAGCGGGACAACGTATCTCGCGAGTCTCCCGGTTTTTTCCGCCCAGGGTTGCACCGACCACGCGTGATGGTCGCGGCTGGCCGCCGCGGCACGCACGATCTCGCAACCCGTCTCGACGGCGGCCTCGGCGGTGAGTCGCTCCAGCGTTTCGGCGACATGGCGACCAAGCGCCGCGTCGGCCTCGGACAACGGCGGGGCGCCAACTCCCGCCGGCGGCAACAACGTCAGATAGTCGACAAACAGAACCCGGGCACTTGGAGATCGCTTCCGTATCGAACGGCCAACCTCACACAGTGAATCGAATACCGTTGCCAGGGCACGATCCCGGGCGTCACGGTCAAGCAGATCTGCTACCCAGCCGCGAAGCATCGGTAGTCGCCGCGCGAAGTTGGGCAGCGAGGCGACTATCAGCAACGGGATGTAGCCGACGTCGTTGCCCCCGATGGTGACTGTTACCAGGGCTTCCGATCCGTCCAATGCGCAGATCTGGGGCGGCGCCCCCCGCTGGTTGTCGGTCAGCACGGCAGCGGTGGTCGCACCCGAGTAGGTGACGTCGACCAGATCCAGATTCAGTCGTTCGGCCACCAGGTGCGGGTAGTTACGTGCCGATCGCCCCGATCCCCGAGGCGCGCCCGGTGCGCGCGGGGAGATGCCTGGACCTGCCGCCATCGAACTACCGAGGGCGACATAACGTTTCATCGCCGTGGGGATGGAACTCAATTACCCGACTCCGCACCGGGTGACTGCGTCGTCACCAGGGTGGGGCTCGACGCCTGGGCCCAGAAGCGCTTCGGTATCCGGCCGGCACGACGCGCCAGGTAGCCGGCGGTGACGGCGGCCGACATCGCCGCGGCCATCGCCGCCGGGTCCGCCGCCCGCGTCACCGCGGTGGCCAACAGCACGGCGTCACAACCCAATTCCATCGCCAGCGCCGCATCACTGGCGGTGCCGATACCCGCATCCAGAACCACGGGAACACCCGCGCTGGCAACGATCATCTCGATGTTGTGCGGGTTGGTGATCCCCAGGCCGGTCCCGATCGGCGATCCCAGCGGCATCACTGCCGCGCAACCGGTGTCTTCCAGGCGACGGGCCAGCACCGGGTCGTCATTGGTGTAGGGCAGCACGACGAAGCCGTCGTCGACCAACTGTTCTGCCGCTCTGACCAATTCAATCGCATCGGGCAACAAGGTGCGTTCGTCGGCGATCACCTCGAGCTTTACCCAATTGGTGGCGAGCGCCTCGCGAGCCAATTGCGCGGTCAGCACCGCCTCGGCCGCGCTGCGGCACCCGGCGGTGTTGGGTAACGGCGTGATCCCGAGCCGGTTGAGCAGGTCGAGCAGTCCGGTGCCGCCCTCGGCGTCAACCCGGCGGATCGCGACGGTGGTGAGTTCGGTACCCGAAGCCACCAGCGCCTCCTGCAGCACCGCCAGATTGCTCGCTCCCCCGGTGCCCATGATGAGCCGCGAAGCAAAGCTGCGGTCGGCGATCGTCAGCTTGGACTCAACCACCTTGCACCGCCGTTACCACCTCGAGTCGATCACCTTCGGAAAGCTCTGTCGCCCAGCCAGATCGTGGCAGCACCGCCAAGTCCAATGCCACCGCGATGCCCCGATCGGGGAAACCCAACGACTGCAACAACGCGGCCACGGTGGTCTGCTCCTCGACCTCGACACGGCGCTCGTTGACAACGACGATCATGAGTGCGCTCCGATCGGAACAAGCTCGGACACGATCTGCTCGGCGGTCCACGGTGCCAACAGGAATCCCGATCGGCCTAGGCCCGCGGCCACCAGCGTGCGTGCGTCCAGGCGGCCCACGATGGGCAGGTTGTCCGGTGTCATCGGACGCAATCCGGCTGTGCACTCAGCCAACTCGTACTCGCCGAGGGCCGGCATTACCGCACAAGCATCCTCGAGCAGGTCACGCACGCCCGACGCCACCGGGGCCAAGTCACGTCCGTGCTCATACTGGGTCGCCCCCACCACCACCCCATCCGCGCGCGGCACCAAATACACCTGGCGCCCGTGTACGCGGGCGCGTACCACCCGCTGCAGCAAAGGCATACAACCCTTTCTCCAACGCAACCGCAGCACCTCACCCTTCACCGGACGAACCGGCAGGCCCGGCCACAAGGCGGGAGCGTCGATGCCATTGGCAATCACCACCGCGTCACCGGTGGCATCGGACAAATCGGCGACCGGCCCCGCCCAGGTGACGCCACGTCGCTCACAGTCGACGGCCAGTGCGTCGAGCAGGGCGCGATTATCCACCGCCAGCTCGGTGGTGGCACGGAAGCCGTGCCGGATGCCCTGGGCCAGCAGGGGTTCGACATCGCGGGCGGCCGATTCCCAACTCATCGGGTGCCCCTGCTCGGACAACCAATCCGCGACGGTGCGCAGGTCAGCGACATCGGCTCGGTCCACCGCCACCACCAGCGATTCCCGCGCGGTAACCACCTGCGGTGGCAGCCCGTCCAGAAAGCCGCTCTCGTGCCACAGCCGCAGCGACTCCAGCCCGAGCCGCAGCAACCGTTCTTCACCGGGCCAACCCTCGCTGTGCGGGGCAAGCATTCCACCGGCTGCCCAGGAGGCGCCCGGTTCGGCACGGCGATGTACCCGCACGGCCCATCCGGCCTGTGCTGCCCGCCGTGCCACCGACAGGCCAATAACGCCGCCACCAATGACAGCCAGCGACCCCATGGATGGGGATGACATCTACTGCTCCCTTCGCCGGCATGACCCGGATCAGGTGTGACGGTCAGGACAGGCCCGGTTGTACACCGGCTGTGCCCACTCTCAGCCCCGCTGGTTACCCGGGACTCCCGTGTTCTTCAGGGTTGCGCTCCGGTTCTAAGCTAGCGCGCTAACGTCTCGGTGTGCACTCCCGACTGGCTACCGCAAGGCTTTATCTGTGCACCGATGCCCGCCGTGAGCGCGGTGACCTGGCTGATTTCGCTGACGCCGCCCTGGCCGGCGGTGTCGACATCATCCAGCTGCGCGACAAAGGTTCGGCCGGTGAACAGCGGTTTGGCCCCCTCGAAGCGCGTGACGAGCTCGCCGCCTGCGAGATCCTGGCCGACGCGGCCGCTCGACACGCAGCCATGTTCGCGGTCAACGACCGCGCCGATATCGCCCGCTCGGCGCGCGCCGACGTGCTGCACCTCGGTCAGCGTGACCTTCCGGTCGACGTGGCACGCGCAATCACCGGACCGGCCACGCTGATCGGCCAATCCACTCATGACCGCGACCAGGTTTCCGCGGCCGCGATCGGGGCGGTCGACTATTTCTGCGTCGGGCCCTGCTGGCCCACCCCGACCAAGCCGGGCCGCACGGCGCCGGGCCTGGACTTGGTCCGTTTCGCCGCCGACGTCGCCGGCGCCAAACCGTGGTTTGCCATCGGCGGCATCGACGGGGTGCGCCTGCCCGAGGTTCTCGCCGCCGGTGCCCGACGGATCGTGGTGGTGCGGGCGATTACCGCGGCCGACGACCCGCGGGAGGCCGCGGCAAAGCTCAAGTCAGAGCTTCTAGCAGCGATATGACCCGCGGACTCAGCTGCGAGGGCACCTGATCGGCGTCCCCGGGCATGCACCAGACGAAAACGCCCGGCTCAACCTCCACAGTGCGCGGCAGGAGTTCACGACGTTGATCGCCCCGCGCCAGCGGCACGGTCACCGGGGCGCAGCGCAGCCCCTGCCAACTGGCGGCAAATCCGGGATGCAACGGAAAGTCCACCACTTCGGCCTCGGCAACCCAGCGTAGCTCCGCGCTCTCCCGATCGGGGACCGCGTGCAGCAACTCCCGGGTGTCGGCGATCACCGTCGTGTAGGTCCATGCGGTGCCGCTGGGCCTGGCCGTCACCGTCACCGCCCGCACGGTCAGCCGCTCGGCCGGCAGTCGTGCCTCTTCGTGGGCTTCGCGCAGCGCCGTCTGTTCCGGAGTCTCGTGGCTGTCGCGGGCGCCCCCCGGCAAGCCCCAGGTGCCGCCTTGATGGCTCCAGAACGCTCGATGCTGCAACAACACGGCTGCGGTGCCGTCGGGTCGCGGCGCTCGAAGCAGCAGCCCGGCCGAGCCAAATCGGCCCCAGTAGTGCACACCGCTCTCGGAGATGACCCAACCGTCGCCGTCGCCCCGCACGGATCAAGGATAGGCAGGCGGAGGTTCAACGAAGTTCCGGGGAATTTGGGGGCCAAATTTGGTCCGTCGCCACCGGCATCTGTCGGAACATTCTCTTAGAATCCGCTTATACGGTTTACTGACACGGCCGAAAGACGAGGTCCAAGCAGACGTGACGGTTGAGTTGGCACACCCGTCGACCGAACCGCTGGGATCGCGGTCACCGGCCGAGCCGGCCCATCCCCGCTGGTGGTTCGTCTCGACAACGCCCGGGCGCATTCTGACGATTGGCATCGTGTTGGCGGCGCTTGGCGTTGCCAGCGCGTTTGCCACCTCGACGACCATCAACCACCGCCAGCAGGTGCTGACCACGGTGCTCGACCACACCGAGCCGCTCTCGTTCGCGGCCGGACGGCTCTACACCACGCTGTCGGTGGCTGACGCCGCGGCGGCCACCGCATTCATCGCACAGGCCGAACCCCGCGCCGTCCGGCTCCGCTACGAACAGGCCATCACCGACGCGTCGGTGGCGGTGACCCGCGCGTCCAGCGGCCTCACCGATGAATCGCTGGTGCAGCTGCTGGGCCGAATCAACGCCGAGTTGTCCGTCTATACCGGACTCGTCGAGATCGCGCGCACCAACAACCGAGCGGGTAACCCGGTCGGGTCCTCGTATCTGTCCGAAGCATCGGGACTGATGCAGTCGACGATCCTGCCCGACGCGCAACAGCTCTACGAAGCGACATCGACGCGAGTGGACAGCGAGACCACCGCGTCCACCCAGATCCCGGCTCCGGTGATCCTCGTCGTTGCCACCACGGTGGCGTTCGGCGCATTCGCGCACCGCTGGCTGGCCCGCCGGACCAGGCGACGAATCAACCCCGGCCTTGTGGTCGGAGCGCTCGGTATTCTCGTCATGGTGGTGTGGGTAGGAACTGCGCTGACACTCTCAACGGCCGCGAGCCGTATCGCTAAAGACACCGCGGCCGAGTCCCTCAAGACGGTCACCAACTTGGCCATCACCGCCCAGCAGGCACGAGCCGATGAAACGCTGTCGCTGATCCGGCGCGGTGATCAAGAGGTCCGCAAGCAATCCTTCTACCAGCGCATCGAGGACATGCATCGCCAGCTCGACGAGTACATGGCCCGCCCCGATGCGGTCGACAAGCCCGACTTACAGGGCGCCGAACAGCTGTTGGTGCGCTGGCAACAGGCCAACGACCGGATCAACTCCTACATCTCGGTCGGCAACTATCGTGCCGCTACCCAGGTGGCACTGGGCGAGAGTGAGGACGATTCCACCCCGGCTTTCGACAAGCTCGACGAAGCGCTGACCAGGGCCATGGATCAAAGCCGCAATCACCTGCGTACCGACGTCCGCAACGCGCGCCGAGGATTGGCCGGCGCCCAAATGGGTGGTGTCGTGCTGAGCTTGAGCGCCGCGATCGCGGTGGCCCTCGGTCTGTGGCCCAGGCTGAAAGAATATCGCTGATGAGGCGCCTGCCCGGACTCCGGAGGGCGGCATCTGCGCTCGCAGTGCTCGCCCTGGTCATCACGCTGGACGGGTGTGGTCACTCCGAGCCGCTGAAAGTCGAGTCGACGCCCACCCTGCCGCTGCCCACCCCGGTCGGCATGGAAGTCATGCCGCCGGAGCCTCCGCTTCCAGCGGACAGCTCCAGCCAGGACTGCGATCCCACCGCCAGCCTGCGCCCCTTTCCCACCAAAGCCGAGGCCGACGCCGCGGTGGCCGACATCCGCGCGCGGGGAAGGCTGATCGTCGGACTCGACATCGGCAGCAACCTGTTCAGTTTCCGCGACCCGATCACCGGCGAGATCACCGGCTTCGACGTCGACATCGCCAGCGAAGTGGCACGCGACATCTTCGGCGGCCCCACCCATGTCGAGTACCGGATCTTGTCGGCGGCCGAACGCATCACCGCGCTGCAGAGCTCCCAGGTCGACGTGGTGGTCAAGACCATGACGATCACTTGCGAGCGGCGCAAGCTGGTGAACTTTTCCACCGTCTACCTCGACGCCAACCAGCGGATTCTGACCTCACGCGACTCGCCGATTTTCAAGGTGTCCGACCTGTCCGGCAAGCGAGTCTGCGTGGCCCGCGGCACCACGTCGTTGCGCCGCATCCGCGAGATCGCACCGCCGCCGGTCATCGTGTCGGTGGTGAACTGGGCTGACTGCCTGGTGGCACTGCAGCAACGCGAGATCGACGCCGTCAGTACCGATGACACGATCCTGGCCGGGCTGGTGGAAGAGGATCCCTACCTGCATATCGTCGGGCCAAACATGGCCAATCAGCCCTACGGCATCGGGATCAATCTGGACAACACCGGACTCGTCCGATTCGTCAATGGCACGCTCGAACGCATCCGCAATGACGGGACCTGGAACACGCTCTACCGCAAATGGTTGTCGGTGCTCGGGCCGGCGCCCGCACCGCCCCGGCCTAGGTACGTGGACTGATGGCCGAGGCGGTCAAGAAGGGCCTGCAAGACACGTCGGGAACCGAGAATCCGCGGCCCGCCGAAGACGAACAGGAAGCGGGCCCCGGAACGCAGCCGGCCGACGTGCAGACCGGCGCGGCCGCCTGGAGCCGGCCGATCGGCACCCAGGCACTGTTCCGGCCGAATTTCGACGATGACGACGAAGACGACATCACGCTGGGCACCCTCGATATGCAGCCGCAGGGACCGCTGGCGGCCGCGACGCGAGCGCGGCTACCGGTCCGACGACTCGGCGGCGGCCTCGTCGAGATCCCGAGGGTGCCCGATACCGATCCGCTCAAAGCGCTGATGACCGATCCGGTAGTCCCGGAAGCCAAGCGGTTCTGCTGGAACTGCGGGCGTCCGGTCGGCCGCAGCGACTCGGAGACCAAGGGGGCATCGGAAGGCTGGTGCCCGTATTGCGGCAGCCCGTATTCCTTCTTGCCCCAGCTCAGCCCCGGTGACACCATTGCCGGCCAGTACGAGGTCAAGGGCTGCATCGCGCACGGCGGAATGGGCTGGATATACCTGGCCCTGGACCGCAACGTCAACGACCGGCCAGTCGTGCTCAAAGGCCTGGTGCATTCGGGCGATGCCGAGGCCCAGGCCATCGCAATGGCGGAGCGACAGTTCCTCGCCGAGGTGGTCCACCCGTCGATCGTGCAGATCTTCAACTTCGTCGAGCACACCGACAAGCACGGGGATCCGGTCGGCTACATCGTCATGGAGTACGTCGGCGGGCGGTCGCTCAAACGGCGCAAGGGCGAGAAGCTTCCGGTCTCCGAGGCGATCGCCTATCTCCTGGAAATCCTTCCGGCATTGGCCTACCTGCATGCTCTCGGCCTGGTCTACAACGACTTGAAGCCGGAGAACATCATGCTCACCGAAGAGCAGCTCAAGCTCATCGACCTGGGTGCGGTGTCGCGGATCAACTCCTTCGGTTACCTCTATGTCACTCCCGGCTTCCAGGCGCCCGAGATCGTGCGGACCGGCCCCACCGTGGCCACCGACATCTACACGGTGGGGCGCACGCTGGCCGCGCTCACCTTGAACCTGCCTACCCGCAATGGCCGCTACCTCGATGGATTGCCCGACGACGATCCGGTGCTGGCCAGCTACGACTCGTTCGGCCGCCTGCTGCGCCGCGCCATCGACCCGGACCCACGGCGGCGGTTCGCCAGCGCCGAGGAGATGTCCGGGCAGCTGATGGGTGTCTTGCGCGAGGTGGTTGCCCAAGACACCGGGGTCCCCCGCCCCGGCCTGTCGACAGTGTTCAGCCCCAGCCGCTCGACGTTTGGGGTTGACCTGCTGGTCGCGCACACTGACGTATATCAGGACGGTCAGGTGCATTCGGAGAAGCTGACCGCCAAGGAGATCGTGACGGCACTGCAGGTACCGCTGGTCGATCGGACCGACGTCGCGGCCTCCGTCCTGCAGGCGACGGTGCTCTCCCAGCCCGTCCAGACCCTGGACTCACTGCGCGCCGCCCGACACGGCGCGCTGGACTCCGACGGCGCCGACCTCTCCGAATCGGTGGAACTGCCGCTGATGGAGGTTCGTGCCCTGCTGGATCTCGGCGACGTCGCCAAGGCCACCCGCAAACTCGACGACCTGTCCGAGCGGGTGGGCTGGCGCTGGCGGCTGGTCTGGTACCGGGCCGTCTCCGAGTTACTCACTGGCGCCTATGACGCCGCGATCAAACACTTCACCGAAGTTCTGGACACCTTCCCGGGTGAACTTGCGCCCAAACTGGCGCTGGCCGCGACCGCCGAACTGGCCGGATACACCGACGGGACCAACTTCTACCAGACCGTGTGGAGCACCAACGACGGCGTCATCTCGGCGGCATTCGGACTGGCCAGAACCCTTTCCGCGCAAGGCGAACGCGCCGGTGCGGTACGCACCCTCGATGAAGTCCCACCTAGCTCGAGGCATTTCACCACGGCGCGGTTGACCAGTGCGGTGACCCTGCTCTCGGGACGGTCGCACGGCGAGATCACCGAAGAACAGATCCGCGACGCCGCACGCAGAGTCGAGGCACTGCCACCTACCGAACCGCGTGTGCTGCAGATCCGCGCCCTGGTACTGGGCGGCGCGATGGACTGGTTGCAGGACAACGAGGCCAGCACCAACCACATCCTTGGCTTTCCCTTCACCGATCACGGGCTCCGGCTGGGCGTGGAGGCCTCGCTGCGCAGCCTGGCCCGCGTCGCCCCCACCCAGCGGCACCGCTACACCCTGGTCGACATGGCCAACAAGGTGCGGCCCACCAGCACGTTCTAGGGTGCGCTCACGCTCTTTACATCGGGTGTGTGTCGGTGGACTCGGGTGTGCGATCCGGGCGTAAAAATCCGGGAACCATATCCCTGCCGGCACCTTCGAAGCCGCACACGCGCAGTCAAACTCGCTACGGCACGGCCGATCTGCGCTCAGCCAGGGCAGCGGTCACCCGGCGCAGGATATCGACGCGGCGGTCCTCGGCCACCACCCGTATGACGATCCACCCCATCCGCTCGAGCATTTCACCGCGCCGAATGTCTTTGACGTACTGCTGGCGGTCGCTGCGATGGTGATCGCCGTCGTATTCGACGGCCACCATGTACCGCTCCCACCCCATGTCGAGATACGCGACGGGCATACCGTTGACGCCCAGCACGGGCAGCTGGGTCTGAGGCCGAGGAAGTCCGGCGTCGATCAGGAACAGCCTCAGATAGCTCTCTCGCGGCGACTGTGCTCCCGGGTCGACCAATTCCAGCGCGGTCTCCAGTTGCCGCAATCCACGAGTTCCGCGGTGGTTTCTGGCGACCTGCAGCACATCGGCCACCGTGAACCCGGTTGCGCGCGCCAGCGCGTCCAGCCGTACCACCGCCGAACGCATGGCTCCACGGCGGCCGATGTCGAAAGCGGTGCGCTCGGCCGTGGTGACCGAGTACCCGCCCAGGAACTGAGTTTCGCCATCGATCAGCACGTCGCGGCGGGTCAGCACGCCACGAGGTGGGCGGGAGCGAGCACAGATCAGCTCAACCGGGACGTCCTCGGGAATCCACTTCGCGCCGTGCAAGGCCGCTGCCGCCGCACCGCCGACCGTCGCCGAACCGCGCGACCACAGCCAGGCGGCGGCAATCCTGCTCTGCAGGCACGGGTGCACCCCGGCGGACAGATAGACGTTCGGCAGGACCGGCCGGTACCGGGTCCGCAATTGATGGCGCGTAACCGCTCCACACGCCAGTGCCTTACTACCGATAAACGGAGCTCTCAAATCACACATGACGCGAAGACTCGCACGCCAACCGCGTTCGGCGTCTTCGTCTTTGCACAGGTTCGGCATCGAGTATGCGCTGTGGGCTTCGGGCGTGCG
Source organism: Mycobacterium ulcerans subsp. shinshuense (assembly GCF_002355775.1). Taxonomy (NCBI): domain Bacteria; kingdom Bacillati; phylum Actinomycetota; class Actinomycetes; order Mycobacteriales; family Mycobacteriaceae; genus Mycobacterium; species Mycobacterium ulcerans. Next base: position 5,053,589 of record NZ_AP017624.1, read on the forward strand.
CCGACGGCACCGCGGCTGGGCAGATTCCGCCCGACAGGCACGCTCAAAGCCCTGGACGCACGCTCACAGTTCTCCCGCGCTCGGCTTCCTATACGGCGACCAACACCGAGCAGCAATGCCGGGCAATAGCCAGTTCTTCGTTGGTCGGTATCACCAAAACGGTGACCGGCGAGTCGTCGGCGGAGATCCGGCGCGCGCCACCGGACGGGCAGGCGTTACGCCCCTCATCCAGGCTGATCCCCAGTTCGGCCATCCCGGCCAGGGCGTCTCGGCGCACCGCCGCGTCGTGCTCGCCGATCCCGGCGGTAAAGCTCACCACGTCGGTGTGGCCCAGCACCGCCAGGTAAGCGCCAACGTACTTGCTCAGCCGGTGAATGAAGACGTCGTAAGCCAATTCAGCCGCCGGGTCGCCGTCGTCGATCATTGCCCTCAGCCGGCGAAAGTCCCGCTCGCCTGCCAACCCCAACATCCCGGACCGGTGGTTAAGCATTGATTCGATCTCATCAACACCCAACTTTGCGGTGCGCCAAAGATATCCAATAACCCCGGGGTCCAAGTCACCACTGCGGGTGCCCATCACCAAACCCTCCAGCGGCGTCAGACCCATCGACGTCTCCACCGGCCGTCCTCCCGCAACCGCTGAAGCCGACGCGCCGTTACCCAGATGCAGCACAATCTGATTCAGACCACCAATAGGCTTGCCCAGGAACTCCGCGGCCTGTTGGCTGACGTACTCATGGGATGTCCCGTGAAAGCCATAGCGGCGAATTTTCCAGACGTCCGCCAACTCGCGATCGATGGCGTAGGTGGCCGCCGCGGGCGGGAGCTGGTGAAAGAAGGCGGTGTCGAAGACCGCGATGTGCGGTACGTCGGGCAGCAACGCACGCGCCACCCTGATGCACAACACCGCGGGCGGATTGTGCAGCGGGGCCAGCGGCGATAGCTCATCGAGCTTGCCGATCACCGCATCGGATAGCAACGTCGGTTCGTAAAAGTCCTTGCCGCCGTGCACTACCCGATGCCCCACCGCGACCAGGCCGCAGGACTGAAGGTCGATGTCGTCTTCGGCCAAGATCTCGAACACTCGGCGCAGGGCCGCGTCGTGGTCGGGCACCGATGACGATTCTTCGCCGATGCGCTCGATGTTTCCGGTCGCCCGTGACATACCTGAATCGGGTTCGACGAGCTGAAACTTCAGGGATGAGGATCCAGAGTTGAGGACCAGCACAACACGATTCGGACGGCTAGCGCTCATGAACACCCTGAGCTTGAATTGCGGTGATAGCGACGGTGTTGACAATGTCCTCCACCAGAGCACCCCGGGACAAGTCGTTGACCGGCTTGCGCAGGACCTGCAGTACCGGGCCGATCGCCACCGCACCGGCGCTGCGCTGCACCGCCTTATAGGTGTTGTTGCCGGTGTTGAGATCCGGGAAGATCAGCACCGTCGCCCGGCCGGCAACCGCAGAATCGCGCATTTTGGTAGCCGCGACCGACAGGTCCACCGCGGCGTCGTACTGGATGGGGCCTTCCATCATTAGCTGCGGATCCCTTTCGCGCACTAGTTCGGTTGCCGCTCTTACCTTGTCGACGTCCGCCCCGGATCCCGATGCGCCGGTGGAGTAGGAGAGCATGGCCACTCGCGGCTCGACGCCGAACTGCGCGGCGGTGCGCGCCGAACAGACAGCGATATCGGCCAGCTCCTCGACGGTCGGGTTCGGGATGATCGCGCAGTCACCGTAGGCCAGCACCCGATCGGGCAGGCACATCAAGAAGATGCTGGAGACGGTGGACACGCCCGGAACGGTTCTGATGATCTGCAGCGCGGGGCGAACCGTGTGGGCCGTGGTATGTGCGGCGCCGGAAACCATGCCGTCGGCCATGCCGTTGTATACCAGCATGGTATCGAAATAGGTTGCGTCGTTCATGATCTCGCGGTCCTGCTCGTGGGTGATCCCCTTGGCCTTACGCAGCTGCGCATACTGATCGGCGAACTCGTTGCACAAGCTACTGGTACGCGGGTCGATCACCGTGGCGCTATCCAGCGCTGACACCGAGTTCAGCCGCACGCAAACGGATTTCGGCCTCGTCACCGAGAATGGTCAAATCGGCAACGTTGCGCTGCAATAGCCGCCCAGCGGATTTGAGAATCCGGTCGTCTTCACCTTCGGGCAAGACGATGCGCTGGCGATCCGAACGCGCCTGCTGCTGCACGCGGTACATGAACATCTGCGGTGTGGTGACCGTCGGGATCGGGATCGCAAGCTTCGCCAACAGATCCTCGATGTCAACGTAGCGGTCCATCAATCCCAGAGCGGTGTCGATCTTGCGCTGCGACGTCGCCTTGACCCGGCCGCGAGCCGTCGCGGCAGCGCTGGCGGTTTCAAAGGTGCCCAGATCGGTTCCGATGATGGGCAGTCGCAGCCGCAGCCCGGCAACCAGCGAGGCGATCGACGGGTGCAACTCGAACCCGCCATTGAGGACGATCCAGGAAAGCGATGGAAAGCCCTCGGCCGCATGGGCACTGGCCACGGCGAGCACCACATCGGAGCGGTCACCGGGAGCTATCACGGCCATGCCGTCACGCAGCCGCTCCAGCACATGATCGGCGGTCATCCCGGCGACCAGCAGGCTGGTGATCTCCCGGCCCCACAGCGAGGCATCGCCACTGATCGGTGTTCCGTTGACGGACTTCTCCAACTCGGACACCGTCGGCGCGGACAACAACTGTTCTTCGGGCAGCACATAGCTGGGCGAGGCGAAGGCCCGCAACGCATCACCGACGGCCGCCAACTGCGCGGGCTCACATCGGTTGGCCACCACGGCCGCGGTGTGGGCGTGCTGTGCGGCCAGCTCGGCCAGGCACACCGCGACGACTCCGGAGACCTGATCCGCGTCACGGCCTTATGCGCTCACGGCCGGCAGCACCGGGGCTCCGAGGTTGACCGCGATGCGCGCGTTGACCGACAGCTCGGTGGGCGTAGTGACGTCGGTGTAGTCGCTGCCGACGATCACCACCGCGTCGCACGCATCGGCCATCGCGTGGTAGGCGGCGACGATGTCCGCTATCGCGGCTTCGAGGTCGTCGTGCAGCTGTTGGTAGGTGACGCCGACGCATTGCTCGTAGGACAGTCCGGCAGTGGTCTGCTCCAGCAGCAATTCGAGAATGTAGTCACGCCGCTCGCCGCGGCGGGTGATCGGCCGGAACACACCGACCTTGGCCACGGTGGCGGCCAATCTGTGCAGGATACCCAGGGCAATGGTTGACTTGCCGCTCTCCGGTTCCGGGGCGGCGATGTATATGCCGGTGGCGCCCGAGCCGGTCGACACCTGTTGGTCAGCCAAGTCGCCGCAATCTGGGGGCCAGGTCCTTTTCGAACAGTTCCAGGAACCGGAGCTGGTCGTGGCCGGGCGCGTGCAACACCAGATGGTTCAGACCCCAGGCCACGTACTGGCCGACCTTCTCGACGGCTTCGTCGGGGTCCGAGGCCACGATCCAGCGCTTGGCAATCTGCTCGATGGGCAGTGCTTCGGCGGCCGCCTCCATCTCGATCGGGTCCCCGATGCTGCGCTTCTGCTCGGCGCTCAGCGACAGCGGCGCCCAGAACCGAGTGTTGTTCAAGGCCAGTTCAGGATCGGGGTCGTAGGAGATCTTGATTTCGATCATCTTGTCGATGTCGTCGATATTGCGGTTGTTGATCGCGGCGCCTTCGCGGACCGCTGGCATCAGCTTCTCGCTGTAGAGGTCCTCGCCCTTGCCGGAGGTGCAGATAAAACCGTCGCCGGCACGGCCCGCATACTTGGCCACCGCCGGACCGCCCGCGGCGATGTAGACCGGCACTCCCCCTTCCGGCACGTCGTAGATCGAAGCCCCTCGGAGCCGGTAGTACTCGCCGTCGAAGTCGACGCGGTCGCCGCGCCACAGTTTGCGCATCAACCGCACCGATTCGCGTAGCCGGGCGAATCGCTCCTTGAATTCGGGCCAGACGCCCTGGTAGCCGGTGGCAACCTCGTTCAGCGCCTCACCGGTACCAACGCCGAGGAAGATCCGGTTCGGGTAGAGACAGCCCATGGTGGCAAACGCCTGGGCGATGACGGCGGGGTTGTAGCGGAAGGTGGGGGTCAGCACCGAGGTCCCCAACTGCATCCGTTTGGTCCGCTCGCCCACCGCAGTCATCCAGGCCAGCGAGAACGGGGCGTGCCCACCTTCGTGACGCCACGGCTGAAAGTGGTCGCTGACGGTGGCGCTGTCCATGCCGTGCGCTTCGGCGGCCACGGCAAGCTCGACGAGCTCACGCGGCGCAAATTGTTCGGCCGATGCCTTGTATCCGAGTTTCAGTTCAGCCACTAGTTCTTTCTACTCCTAGGCCCTCGGGCTGGGAGTAGAACCTCGGTCGCGACCCGCCGCGCCCGGCTCCGCCGCGCTCGCGATCGCTCCACGCCCTCGGTCGCGACCCGCCGCGCCCGGCTCCGCCGCGCTCGCGATCGCTCCACGCCCTCGGTCGCGACCCGCCGCGCCCGTCCTACACTCGCGGGCATGCCCCACCAGCGCACGGAGCTCGTCCAGGTCACCGACAAGGTCCATCTCGCCCAAGGACCCGCGGTCAACTGGGTGCTGGTCACCGACGAGACCGGTGTCATGCTGATCGATGCCGGCTATCCCGGCGACCGCAACAACGTGCTGACGTCGCTGCGCACGCTGGGCTACGGCCCCGGCGACGTACGCGCGATCCTGCTGACTCACGCCCACATCGATCACCTGGGCACCGCGATCTGGTTCGCCGCCCAGCACGGCACCCCGGTGTACTGCGATGCCAACGAAGTCGGGCACGCCAAGCGCGAGTACCACGAGAGCGCCTCGCCGCTCGACGTCGTGTTGCGCAGTTGGCGCCCACGCACCGCGTTGTGGGGCATTCATCTGGTGTTTAGGGGCGGCCTACGGCGCGCCGGCGTTCCGAGCACGCAGGCCCTGAGCGCCGAAGTGGCTGCGGCCCTGCCAGGTCACCCGATACCCATTCCCACGCCGGGTCACACCAGCGGACATTGCTCATATCTGGTCGACGGCGTACTAGCCAGCGGCGACGCACTGATCACCGGTCATCCCATGCTGCGCCATCGGGGGCCCCAACTGCTACCGGCGGTGTTCAGCAAGGTCCAGGAAAGGTGCATCCGCAGCCTGTCCACGCTGGCCCAGGTGGAAGCAGACACCTTGGCGCCCGGCCATGGGAGCCTCTGGCGCGGGCCAATTCGGTTGGCCACAGAGGAGGCCCGGGCTCGCGCCCAACGCTGAGCCGGCGTCTGGGATCGCGCCCTTTACCCGGCGCGGATCAATCCAGAAATCCACCCGTGAAGCGCCGTCGTTGTCGCATCACTGGATGTGGTGATCATGTCGAAATGATCACCGGGGACTTCAACCACAGAGTAGGAAGCCTCTGCGGTGGCGACTCGCCAGCGATTGATCCGTTCTGCGCGCACCCGCTCGCAGGCAGCTGTTTCGTCCATCGCGATCATGTTGAGCAGCGGAACAGCCGACACGACGGGTTCCCAGGTACCAAAGAGCGCGGCGTAGCTTGCGGCAGCGGTCAACCGGGTCGCATTCAGTTGATCCAGCTCGCGGGCCATGCTGGTCACTCGCCGGGAAAAGAGGGCTCCCGTTTCGTTGACGCCGACCTGATCGGGGTTGTCGGCGTTCACGATCTGGCTCGGCAGATAGGTGTCGATGAGGGCGACTCCGAGCGGTGTCCGTTGGTGTCGCTCGGCCAGATAGGAGCCGAGGGCATGGGCCAACACCCCACTCGAGGAATAGCCGGCCAGCACCAAATGCGGATGGTCGCCCACGGCATGAAGGATTGCCTGGGCGGCGCCTTCGAGAACCACCTCTCGGTCTTGGGGCAACGCGTCGTCGGGATCGAAACCAGGTAGCGAAAGAGCGTGGACTGAATGGCGGCCCGCCATCGCACGCGCAACATCGAGATACGCATGCGGACTGGACAGGACTGTCAAGGTGGGCAGGCACACCACGGCCACATCCGATCCGCCGCCCGCTAGTAGAACGACCTCTTTCCACTCCCGCTTGGGGACCGGCGTGGTCATCCGCTCGCGGCCGTTGGCCGCCAGCGCGACGATCTGCCAGCCGTCATCATCCCGACCCGCGTCGCACGTTTGAAGAAACAGGTCGGTGAGCGCATCGACTCGATCGAGTTCTGGCGTTGCACCGGTGGGGTTTTGGTGGTGTAGGTGCGATAGCAGGTGATCGGCTAGTTGGGTTGGGGTGGGGTAGTCGAAAGCGGTGGTGGCTGAAAGTGTTACCCCGGTCAGGGTCTTGAGCCGGTTACGTAACTCGACCGCGCTCAGCGAGGTGAGCCCGGCGTCGCTAAACGCCTGCCCGGCATCGAGCTGGGCTGCCCCGTCACGACCCAACACCGCCGCGGTGTGTTCACACACCATCGCCTGCACCGCCGCCTGCTGCTCGGCATCGGACAAACCCTGCAACCGGGCGGCAAACCCCTGGCCCACCGCCGCGCCAGCAGCCTCGTGGGCGCCCGGACCGGCCTCATCGGCGAGCACCTGCCCAACACAAACCTGCTGCCCCACCCCGAACCGATCGGCCAGCCAAAACCGTTCATGGGCAAAGGCATAGGTCGGCAACCCCACCCGCTGCCCACCACACCCGGCCAACACCGAAGCCCAATCCACACCCGCACCCCGGACAAACGCCTGCGCCACCGCGCCCACCACAGCGAAAGGCTCGGGCCGATCCTTACGCAACGTCGGCACCGCCACCACCGACACCTGCGCCAACGACTCCTCGATCAACGACGTCAAACCACCGGCCGGCCCCACCTCAACAAACCGGGTAGCCCCCGCCGAATGCGCGAAACACACACTGTCGGCAAAACGCACCGCCTCCCGAATGTGGCGCACCCAATAATCAGCCGACCCGTAATCCTCAGCCACCAACTGACCGGTCACATTCGAGATCACCGGAATAGCCGGCCGCCCCGCATACACCTCATCAGCCACCGCCCGGAACTGCTCGAGCATCGGCTCCATCAACACCGAATGAAAAGCATGCGACACCGCAAGCCGACGCACCCGCCGCCCCTGAGCCGCCAACCGATCCACGACCACACTGACCGCCTCCCGGGCACCGGAAAGCACCACCGACCCCGGACCATTGACCGCGGCCACACTGACCTGCTCACCCAGCAACGGCCGCAGCTCCTGCTCACCAGCCTGCACCGCATACATCACCCCACCACCGGGCAACGCCTGCATCAACCGCCCCCGCATCACCACCAACAACGCCGCATCCGCTAAATCCAGCACCCCACTGACATGAGCAGCACTCAACTCCCCCACCGAATGGCCCATCACCAAACCCGGCCGCATCCCCCACGATTCCAACAACCGATACAGCGCCACCTCCACGGCAAACAACGCCGGCTGCGCAAACTCGGTGGTGTTCAACAGCTCCGCGTCAGCACCCCACACCACCTCACGCAACGGACGAGCCAAATGCCGATCCAACTCAGCAACCACCGCATCAAAAGCCGCAGCGAAAACCGGATACCCCGCACACAACTCCCGACCCATACCCAGCCACTGCGCACCCTGACCGGGAAACACGAAAACCGTCTTGCCTCCAGGCATCGCCACACCACTAGCCACCCCAACACCCGGACGGCCCTCAACCACCTCAGCCAACCCCGCCAACAACTCATCACGGCCCGCACCGACCACCACCGCCCGATGCTCAAACAACGACCGCGTCGTCACCAACGAATACCCAACATCCCCCGCATCAAGCTCCCGACCAGCCCGCACAAACTCCAACAACCGCCCCGCCTGAGCACCCACCCCCGCCGCCGTCCGCGCCGACACCACCCACGCCAACACACCCGGACCCACCTCAACAACCCGCTCAACAACCCGCTCAACAGCCTGCTCAACAATCACATGCGCATTCGTGCCACCAAAACCGAATGAGGACACCCCAGCCCGCCGCGGCCGCCCCACCACCGCCGGCCACTCCTGAAACTCTTCGACGACCGCAAGTCCCAATTCTGCGAACGGAATATTGGGGTTCGGAACCTCAAACGCGCCGCTGGGCAACAACTGTCCGCGCTGCAGCATCAAGACGGTCTTTATCAGGCCGGCGATTCCGGCTGCGCCTTCCAGATGCCCGATATTGGGCTTGATGCTAGCGTCAGGAGTACCTAACCCGACAGCTCACCGAGGCAAACCACGACGCCACCGCTCATACCAGGCGGATGGAGCAGAACACCAACGAGTTCCGCGACCAGCTCGCGGACTTCGACGACACGTGGCGGCCGATTCGAAACTATCTGCACTGGGAACGCCATTGCTTCGATATCCCGATCTGCGCGTCGCTGCGGTCCCTGTTCGACGCCATCGACGGTGTCGACAAGCTCAGCGAGCGTCGGCGGTATGGCTCGTGCCACGGATCGAATCGACATGATCCAGCCACAGCTGCTCGCGCAACTACCCCAGTTGATCGCCACGATGCAGACCGTCAAGACGCTTGCCCAAACCCTGGCCAGCACCTTCTCGGCACTGGTCACTCATATGGAGGACATGACCCGCAACTCGACCCAGATGGGCCAGGCACTGGACGGGTCAAAAAACGACGACTCCTTCTACCTGCCACCAGAAGCCCTCCAGAACCCAGACTTTCAGCGCGGACTGACGCTGTTCCTGTCCCCCGACGGCGCCTCGGCCAGATTCGTCATCACCCACATGGGTGATCCCGCCACCGCCGAAGGCATCTCACATATCGACAAGATCATGCTGGCCGCCGACGAGGCCGTGAAGGGAACACCGCTGCAGGCGGCTCACATCTACCTGGCCGGCACCGCGGCCACATTCAAGGACATCCACGAGGGCACCACGTATGACCTGATGATCGTGGTCGTTGCCGCGCTCTGCCTGATCTTCATCATCATGCTGGGCATCACCCGAAGCCCGGTCGCCTCCGCGGTCATCGTCGGCACAGTCGCCCTATCGCTGGGCTCAGCGTTCGGGCTGTCCGTGCTCATCTGGCAACACATCCTGCATATGCCCTTCCACTGGCTCGTGCTACCGATGGCAATCATCGTCATGCTGGCCGTCGGTTCGGATTACAACCTGCTGTTGGTCGCCCGGTTTCGGGAGGAAATCGGTGCCGGCCTCAAAACCGGCATGATTCGATCGATGGCCAGCACCGGGCGCGTCGTCACCACCGCCGGCCTGGTCTTCGCTTTCACCATGGGCTCGATGCTGTTCAGCGATCTACGCGTGGTGGGCCAGATCGGAACCACGATCATGATCGGGCTGCTGTTCGACACCCTCGTCGTGCGGTCGTTCATGATGCCCGCCGTCGCAACGCTATTGGGCCGCTGGTTCTGGTGGCCACGCCCACTAGCTGGGCAAACCCGCAAGCCCCAGATGGTCTCGCAGCGTCTGACCGGTGTAGGCCGTGCGAAAGGCGCCGCGCTCCTGCAGTAGCGGCACCACCCGGTCGACGAATTCATCCAGACCGTGCGGTGTCAGATGTGGCACCAGGATGAACCCGTCACAGGCATCGGCCTGAACGTAGCGGTCGATCTCGTCGGCGATGTGCGAGGGGGTACCGACGAACTGCTGACGGCTGGTCACCGCGATGACCAGCTCACGGATCGAGAGGTTCTCGGCCTGGGAGCGCTCGCGGTACCGGCGGGCGACGGCGACCGGATCGGCATGGCGAACCCGCCCCTGACTGATGGCGGCATCGGCGATCGGGTCGATGTCGGGTAGTGGACCGTCCGGATCGTAATCGGAGAGATCACGACCCCATATCTGCTCGAGCATCGCGATCGCGGTCGCGCCACTGACCTGCTGGTAACTGATCTGGCGGGCCTTTTCCCCCGCCTGGTCCGGGGTATCGCCGATGACAAAGGTTGCCGCCGGAAAAACCCTGAGCTGGTCGGGATCTCGCCCGTAGGACCGCGCCCGCCCTTTGACGTCGGCGTAGTAGCGTTGGCCGTCCCGCAATGACGAGTGCAGGGTGAACATGGCATCGGCATGCCTGGCGCCGAAAGCACGCCCCTGCTCGGAATCGCCGGCTTGCAACAACACCGGGTGCCCCTGCGGTCCCGCCGGCAGGGTGGCGAATCCACGCACCTCGAACTGCGGGCCCGAGTGTTCAACGCTGCGTATCCGCTCCGGATCAACGTAGTCGCCGTTCTCGATGTCGGCCAGCACCGCGCCGGGCGCCCAGCTGTCCCAGAACTTTCGGGCTACGGTCAAGAACTCCTCGGCCCGCTGGTAGCGGTCAGCATGATCGAGATAGCCGCCGCGCCGGAAGTTAGCCCCGGTGAATGCGTCCGACGAGGTGACGATGTTCCAGCCGGCGCGCCCCTCGGACAAGTGGTCCAGCGTCGCGAATTGCCTTGCCACTTCGAATGGTTCGTTGAAGGTGGTGTTGATCGTACCGGTCAGACCGATACGATCGGTGACCCCCGCCAGAGCCGCCAGCAAGGTAAAAGTATCGGGGCGTCCCACCACATCCAGGTCGTGGATTCGGCCACGGTGCTCACGCAGCCGCAGGCCCTCGGCCAAAAAGAAGAAGTCGAACAACCCGCGTTCGGCGGTACGGGCAAGGTGCACAAACGATTCGAACTCGATCTGACTGCCCGCGCCGGGATCGGCCCACACGGTGGTGTTATTGACGCCCGGGAAGTGGGTGGCCAGGTGAACCGGTTTGCGGATCATGACCACAACCCCCGACGCCGTGCAATCAGCTCATGGGAACGAAGGCGGTCTTGGTGCCCGTGCGTTACCGAGGTCACGACGAGTTCGTCCGCGCCGGCGACCCGCTGTAAGGCCAGCATCCGCTCGGCAACCTCGTCCGGGTTACCGACGAATTGCGTCGCCAGTCGATCCGACACCACCGCAAGCTGGTCATCGGTCAGCGCGGCGCAATCGTCGGGATCCGGGTAGGGGGCTGCGCCGCCACCAGCCCGAATCGAATACACCCAGTGGCCGTAGCTGGATGCCAACCGCCGCGCGGTCGCGGAGTCTTGGGCAACAACGATGTCGGCCGACACGACGACGTATGGGCGCTGCAGTGCCGCCGACGGAACAAACGCATCGCGATAGGTCTCGATGGCTTCCAGCGCGGTGGCCGGGGTGAGGTGATAGCTGGCCACGAAGGGCAGCCCCAGCGCGCCGGCGACCTGGGCGCTTCGCCCCTTGCTGCTGCCGAAGATCCACGGAGTAAGTGCCGCATTCTCACCCGGCACCGCATGTACGTCAAAACCCTCCGCCCGGTAGGTGCCGGCCAGCAGCGCGAGGATGTCGCCGACCTGCTCGGCGAAGTCGGGCGCGACGGCCTCGGGTTGCTGCAGGATCGCCATGGTGGCTTGGACCCGGCCGCCCGATAGCAACGTGCGCAGGTCGAACGGCGGCGGGATCACCACGCCATCGATTTCCCGCCACTCCGGAGCAGGTTGTGGGGCACGGGATTTGGCTGGGTCCCTCGGCTTCACGCCGCGTCGCTGCGCCGATCGGCCAACGCCCAGGTCGATCCGTCCGGGATGGAAAGCATCAAGCATGCCGAAGCTCTCGACAACCGCGGCCCCAGTGGTATGGCTGAGTTGAACGGCCGCCGATCCCACCCGGATTCGATTGGTGGCCGCGGCGATTTGTCCGATCAGTACGGCCGGTGACGCACTGGCGACAGCCACAAAGTGGTGCTCGGCGACCCAAAAGCGGCGATAGCCCCACCGTTCGGCGTGCTGGGCCAGCTCGATGGTGTTGCGCAGCGCGGTCGCGGCGGTGCTGCCGGCGCTGATCGGTGACAGATCCAGGATGGACAGCGGGATCATCGGCTCACCGCCGCATAGCGGTTGGGCGCCGGGGGCAGGCCGAATCGCTCCCGCAGTGTTTCGCCGTCCCGATAGCCGGTGCGGAAGCACCCGGCGCGCTGCAACAGCGGCACCACCTCATCGACAATGCCGGCCAGGTCGGTGGCGTTGACGGCGGGCCGCAATCGGGCTCCGTCGATGCCGAGGCGTTGCCAATCCAGCAGCATCTCGACCAACTCGGTGGGGCTGCCCGCCCAGACCAGCGCATCAGATCTGAAGTCGGCGCCATCATGCAACGAAACCACCACGTCAGCAAACACTTTCAACGCCGCACCGGTTGCCCGCACTTCGCCGAGGATGCTGCGCAGCGAGTCTTCGTCGGTGGGCGTGATGAACACGACGTCGGCGCTGGCCGCGGCAAATTCGTAGATGGGCCCCGCGTGCGCCAGGGCAGCCACCACCGGCTGGCCTTGCGGTGGGCGCGGGGTTATCGAGGGGCCCTTGACCGAGAAGTATGTTCCGACGAAGTCGATGTAGTGCACCTTGTCCCGGTCGATGTGTCGGCCGGTGGTCACATCGCGGATGACCGCGTCATCTTCCCAGCTGTCCCAGAGCTTGCGCACCACTTCGACAAAGTCGCGGGCCTCGCCGAAGGCCTCGGCGGATGACTCGCCGCGGCGCACAGTACGACGGCCGAACAGGGCCGCTTCGTGCGTCGTTGCGCTGACCCGAGCCTGCCAGCCCGCCCGGCCGTGCGAGACATAGTCCAGAGTGGCAATGGCTTTGGAGATATGGAAGGGCTCGGTATGGGTTACCGTGGCCACCGGAATCAGCCCGATGTGCCGCGTCAGCGGAGCAATGCGGGCGGCCACCAGCACCGCGTCGGCGCGTCCCGCCAGCCGCTTGGGGTCGATCCGCTCGCGGCGGCCTGGCTGCGGCATCAAGGTGTCGTCGATGGTGAGGAAGTCGAGCAGCCCGCGTTCGGCTGTGATCGCCAGATCGGCCCAGTAGTCACCGCTAAGCATCGACCGGGTCTGTGCGTCGGCGGCCAACGTCGTTTGCCATGCCTGCGGGTGCCACCCGCACCCGTCCAGCGCCACGCCCAGATGCAGTGGGCGCGTCATGGCAGCGCCTTGCCGAACGCGATGGGCAGAACCGGGCCCTCCGAAGGCTGCGGTGCAGGCAGCCGGGTGTATCCGCAAGCCCGGTACAGCTCTTCGGCCTCCGGCTGACGATTGCCGGTCACCAGATAGACCTTCCGATAGCCGCGAGCGGCGATCTCGCCCTCCAACCTGGCCAGCAGTGCTCGAGCGTGTCCGCGGCGGCGATGTGCGCGGTGCGTCCAGATGCGCTTGAGTTCGGCCGTGTCAGGGTCATGTCGGCAAAATGCTCCGCCGGTGACCGGGCGCCCATCCCGCAGCCCGATCAGCATGCCGCCATCGGGCGGGGCGAACTCGAGCGCCGCGCCGTCCTGCAGCCAGGCCAGCACCGCGGGCTGCTCGACACCGTATCGCTGCGCGTATTCGGCGGCCAATTCCGTCAGCAACGGCTGAGCCAGCGGATCCCCCAGGGCCACCGGGACAAATCGCAGCTCGACGGCTCCGGTTGGCTGGGTGGCTTCGGGCATCGGTTATCGCTCCAACGCTTTCACTCGCCGCTAGACCAGTAGCCGAGTGCAGGTGGCGACCAGGTCCATGGGTGGGCGCACCGCCCTGGCGGTAGCGCCGAAGATCGCGGTGATCTCGGCACCGGTGGCCGTACCCCGCTCCACGCCCGTCCGAACCATCAGGCTCGGCTTCGTCAGGCGTCCGGGCGGTGTCGCAGCCTGAGCCCGACGACCGCCCGCCAGCCGAGCAACAGCACCGCGGTGACCGACGATGCCACTATGACGAAGCTGGTAGCCACACCCGCCGAACTGGCCTTGCGCAACACCATCCCGACGGTGACGGTGGATACCCACACGATCACTCCGGTTGGAGCCACGCTGGTAGGTCGGCGCCAGCCGCGCGCCACCAGCCAACCCAGGATGGTCCCGGTGAGAAACGGCCAAGCCGTGCTGGCAACGCCTCCGATGGTGACGCCTTCGGCATGACTGCGGCGACCGACGGCACAAAAAACCAGTACCCCGACGATGTCGGCGGCCAGCCAACCCAGCCAGGAGAGCCCGCGGCGTGGTTGCATGCAGCGAGACTACCGGGCCCAGGCACGATTGAGTCATGAGCACCGAGACACCGCCCACCTTCGACCCGCACGACCCGCTCGGACTGGATGCTTCGCTATCCGACGACGAGATCGCGGTCCGCGACACCGTAAGAAAGTTCTGCGCCGAGCACATCACTGCCCATGTCGCCGAATGGTTCGAGAACGGGGACTTGCCCGCCGCGCGCGACCTGGCCAAGCAGCTAGGCGGACTGGGCCTGCTCGGAATGCATTTGCAGGGCTACGGCTGCGGCGGCGCGTCGGCCGTCCACTACGGCTTGGCGTGCCTGGAATTGGAAGCCGCCGATTCCGGGATCCGGTCGCTGGTTTCGGTGCAGGGATCGCTGGCAATGTTCGCGATCGCACACTTCGGCTCCGAGGAGCACAAGCAGCGGTGGTTGCCGCCCATGGCCGCCGGTGAGCTGATCGGCTGCTTCGGCCTGACCGAACCCGACGTCGGTTCCGACCCGGCCGCGATGAAAACCCGGGCGCGCCGCGATGGTTCGGATTGGGTGCTCAACGGCCGCAAGATGTGGATCACCAACGGCTCGATCGCCGACGTGGCGATCGTGTGGGCCGCCACCGAGGAGGGAATCCGCGGCTTCGTCGTGCCCACCGAAACGGCCGGCTTCGCCGCCAACACCATCCACCACAAACTGTCCCTGCGGGCGTCGATCACCAGCGAGTTGGTCCTCGACGATGTGCGGTTGCCGGCCGAGGCGATGTTGCCCGGCGCGACCGGCGTCAGGGGACCGTTGACCTGCTTGTCGGAGGCTCGCTACGGAATCGTCTGGGGAGCGATGGGCGCGGCGCGTTCGGCCTGGCAATGCGCGTTGGACTACGCCAAAGAACGCACCCAATTCGGCCGTCCCATCGCCGGGTTTCAATTGACCCAGGCCAAGCTGGTCGACATGGCGGTCGAACTGCACAAGGGACAGCTCCTAGCGCTACAGCTCGGCCGCCTCAAAGACAGTGTCGGCCTGCGGCCCGAGCAGGTCAGCTTCGGCAAGCTCAACAACACCCGGGAGGCGATCAAGATCTGCCGGACCGCCCGAACCATACTGGGCGGCAACGGAATTTCGCTCGAATACCCGGTAATTCGGCACATGGTCAACCTGGAATCGGTATTGACCTACGAGGGCACACCCGAGATGCATCAGCTGGTGCTAGGGCAGGCTTTCACCGGTCTGGCCGCCTTCCGCTGAGCCGGTCCGCGATGACCTCCCGGCCCGAGTACACACCCGAGCATCACCAGTTCCGGCAATTGGTCCGCGATTTCGTCCACCGCATCGTCGTCCCGGCCCACGAACCCGGGGAACGCCGGGGGCAGTGGCATCGGGCACTGTTCACCGAAGCCGCAAGGCTGGGGCTGCTGGGATTCTCGGTTGCGGAACGGTTCGGCGGACTGGGAGTGAACGACTTCCGCTACAACGCGATCGTCATCGACGAACTGCAGCGAGCCGGCGCCGCATCCGAAGCCATCGCCTTCACCCTGCAAAACGATGTCGTGCTGCCCTATCTCACCGACCTGACCACACTCGAACAGCAACAACGCTGGCTACCCGGCGTGGTGACCGGTGACACCGTGCTCGGCATCGCGATGACCGGACCCGGCGCCGGCAGCGACCTGGCCGGCATCCACACGACAGCGGTACGAGACGGTTCGCACTACGTTGTCAACGGCGCCAAGACATTCATCTCCAACGGTCAAAGCGGCGACCTGTTCGTCATCGCGGTGCGCACCTCACCGGAACGCCACCAGGGGCTCTCGCTGCTGGTGGTGGACGCAACCACACCGGGCTTTCACCGCGGCCGCAGTCTGGAGAAGATCGGCCTGCACGCCCAGGACACCAGCGAACTCAGTTTCACCGATATGCGGGTTCCCGTGGAGAACCTGTTGCAGAACGAGGGCATGGGGTTCTACCAGCTCATGCGGAACCTGCCGCAGGAGCGACTGGCCTTGGCAGTTGGCGCGGTCGCCGCCGCCGAAGGCATCTTGGCCGAGACTCTGGACTACGTGCGGCAGCGCAAAGCCTTCGGTTCGCCGATCGCCAGCTTTCAGCACAGCCAGTTCCTGCTGGCCGAACTAGCCACTGAGATCGACATCGCCCGAACCTATCTCGATGACTGCCTGGCCCAACACCTCGCCGGCGAGCTGACCGCCGCCCGCGCGGCACGGCTGAAATGGTGGACCACCGAACTTCAGGTGCGTACCGCAGACCGCTGCCTACAACTGCATGGCGGCTACGGCTATATGCGGGAATACCGGGTGTCGCAAGCATTTGTCGATGCCCGCATCCAGACCATCTACGGCGGCACCAACGAAATCATGAAGACCATCATCGCCAAGGACTTGGGTATCTGAATTACCCCGAAATCGGTGCGGTCGGGTGGGTTGCGGTAGAACAAAGCATATGCCAATTCTGCGGCGAGTTGCTGGTGTGGTGTTCGGCGTCTGTCTATTGGCAGGGTGCGCAGCGCTGCACCCACCGCAACAATCCTCCGCACCGACCGGACCGGACGGCAAGGGCACCAAGGCAGATGCGATGATGAAGGTCGTCCGCGACTTCATGGGGCCAGCTCACCTGCGGTCGGTGATCGTTCGAGTCAGCGTGGATGGCAAGGAGATCGTCACCGAGGCCGTGGGCGATTCGATGACCGGTGTACCGGCCAGCACCGACATGCACTTCCGCAATGGCGCGGTCGCCATTGCCTACGTGGCGACGCTGTTGCTCAAGCTGGTCGACGAACACAAACTGAGCCTCGACGACAAATTGTCGAAGTGGTTGCCCGATTTTCCGCACGCCGATCGGGTCACTTTGGGCCAACTCGCCCAGATGACGTCGGGGTATCCGGACTACGTCCTGGGTAACGATGAATTCGGCGACGCGCTTTATGCCGACCCGTTCCGGCAGTGGACGCCCCAGGAGCTCCTTGCACAGATATCCTCTCGGCCATTGCTCTACGAACCCGGCACGAACTGGAATTATGCGCACACCAACTACGCGCTGTTGGGGCTGGCGCTGGAGAAGGCCACCGGCCAAGACATGGCGACGCTGCTGAAACAGAAGGTGCTTGCGCCACTGGGGCTGACTGCCACCGCCAACTCCGAAACACCCAGCATCCCCGACCCGGCCCTGCACGCGTTCAGCGCGGAGCGTCGCGCGTTCTTGAAAATCCCGGCGGATACCCCGTTTTCCGAGGAGTCGACGTTCTGGAATCCGTCCTGGACCATCACTCACGGAGCCATCCAAACCACCACTATCTACGACATGGAGGCCACGGCGGTAGGCATCGGATCAGGCAAGCTGCTCTCGGCGGACTCCTACCAGAAGATGGTGTCCACTGCGCTGCGTGGCAAGACCCGCGCCCAGCCCGACTGCCCCATCTGTTTCGAGCAAAGCGAGGGTTACACCTACGGCCTGGGGATCGTCATCTCCGGCCACTGGTTGCTGCAGAACCCCTTGTTCTCCGGGTACGCGGCCACCGAGGCGTACCTGCCATCGCAACGAGTCGCGATCGCGGTCGCCCTCACCTACACCCCCGAGGCCTTCGACGACGAAGGCAACTACCCCAACCAAGCGGATATCTTGTTTCGCAAGATCGCCGCGGCACTAGTCCCCGATGACGCCCCACCGATGCCGCCAGGGAGATAGCCAATGAAAGTTGTCGCACCTCGGATCAGATGCATTGCCACCGTCGCCACCTGCGTCCTGCCGCTAGCCACGTTGGCGGTGCCGGCCACAGCGGCGGCCGATCCGACCGTGACGCTGCCGCCGATGACTTCAACCGGCAGCGGACCGATCATCGGCGGCGGCAGTACATCGCTTGGGCAGCTCATCTCGCAGCAACTGATCAGCTTCGACAAACCTGACATCCAGGAGGTCGACGGCTCCGATGCCGCGCAATTCGTTGCGGCCGCGGCCGGGGTGGACGACCGTGAACTTGCCTCCGTTTTCCTGCTGCTGCAACGGGCGTTGGGATGCCAGCCGGACCCAGCAGGATCTGGTACCGGATTCGGGGCCCGCGCCTACCGTCGCAGCGACGGGCAGTGGGGTGGAGCGATGCTGGTCATCGCCAAGAGCACCGTCACCGACGTCGACGCCCTCAAGGCCTGCATCAAGTCCGGTTGGCGCCGGGCCACCGCGGGCGGACCGGATTCGATGTGCAACAGCGGTTGGACCTATCCCCCCTTCACCGGCCGCCGCGGCGGCGAAGGCTACTTCGTCTTGTTGGCCGGAACGGCCTCGGACTTCTGCAGCGTGCCCAACGCCAAATACCGAACGACGGCCAGCTCCTGGCCGATGTGACGCCGAACTGAGGGGATCGGCAGGGCTCCGGCGTTGTTGATTAGCAGGCTTGTGAGCTGGGGAATTGTGGATTGAGGAGGTGTAGGCGGCGGTTGGCGGTCAAAGCGGTGATCCGGCAGGCTTCGGCGATGTTGTCGGCGCCGTTGAGGCGGTGCAGATTGATCGCGGTGTTGCGTAGCGTTGCTAGGACCTGTGCGCCGTTTCCGGTATGTGCCCTTTGACGGTCTTCGTCGAAGGTGACGTCGCGTATCCAGTGCAGGCTGTTCTCGATTCCCCAGTGTTGACGCATCCAGGTCATGATCGCGGTAGGGCGGGCGTGCTCGAACGGCAGGCTGCAGATGGCATAGACCACCTCCACGCTGCGCTGGTCGGTGGCGGTGATCAAGCGTTCACGAGTGATCCGGATGATTTGTTTTGCGTAGGGGAAGCCGATTCCTCGTGAAGCGGTGATGATTTGCAGGGTGCGGGTCTCGACACGGCCGTGGCCGCGGGAGTCGTCGGTAGCGGCTGCGGGCACCTCGGCCCAGGGCAGCGCGGTGATACGCGCAAGTATTTTGGCTTGGTTGGACTTGACGATCATCAGGTAGTGCGACTTCAAGGTGGCGCAGATCAACTTCGCGGTGACGACCTGGGTATGCATCGCATCCACGGTGACCAGCCACCGCAAGCTACCCGGCAGCAGCGTGAGCAGGGCACGTACGCAGGGAATTTCATTGCTTTTCTCGGCGACAGCGAGTTGACCGAGCACCAATCGGGCACGGTGGGCGAACACCGACACGAGATGCGTGGCTGTCGCTTTGGCGCGTAAAGCACCACGCAGCATCTTGCCGTCCAACGCGATCGGCACCAATCCACTGGGGTCGCTGCTGGCCACGTGTGCAGTGAAGTAACTGCCCATCCTGGCGTTGAGGTCGGCGGGGTCTAGCCGAGACAAAACAGCGCGGAAGGTCTTCTCACTGGGCCGCCGGAACCGGACCCCTAATTGGGCCAACACATCATCGGGAGCGGTGGCCGCCCATGTGGCAAAACCAGCATAGCCGCGCATCCCCGCGGCAGTGGCCAGAACCGCGATCGCCAACAAAGCCATCAGCGAATACCTCCGACCGCGTGGGTCCCTCGGGTCTGGCACCGAGGCCAACACATCGAGAAACTCCGATCCGATGAGCTCGCTGCGCACACCAGGACTCCAGCGGTCGAACACCTCTGGAACCGACGACACAGGCAATACTGAAACGATAGGCACGGGCAACTCCAGACCAACGACGAACAGTAACCAACTCGATCGTTCTCCAGATAGCCCGTGCCTACACTCCGGCCCCAATAGCGCGGCACCAAAGATCATCAACCCAGCCCACAAGCCTGCTAATCAACAACGCCGGAGCCCTGCTACGCCCCCGACGGTGTGGAAATGCGGGGATCGTTCAGCCGATTCCATGTCGGCGGCAACTCCGCGGTGCACGGTGGCGTGCTGCCGCTGTTGTTTGACCACATGTTCGGCATGATCTCGCACGCGGCGGCACGGCCCATTAGCCGAACCGCCTTCCTGCACGTCGACTACCGCAGGATCACCCCGATCGATACCCCGTTGCTGGTGCGTGGGCGGGTCACCCGCACCGAGGGCCGAAGGCGTTCGTGGCCGCGGAACTGGTCGACGCCGACGAGGTGTTGTTGGCCGAAGCCAACGGTCTGATGGTGCGACTGCTACCGGACCAGCCCTAGCCCGTCGCCTGGCGGATGTACTCGCCGATCTGGCGCAGGCTGTACGTCGCCTCGGGCAGCATCGGCGCGGCCACCTGGAAGTCGTGCAGTTGGCCGGGCCAGACGCGAACCTCGGCCCGAACCCCCGCTGCCGCCAACTTGCCCGCGGCCAGCCGTGCGTCGTGCAAGAGCGCTTCGGCCCCAGAGACATGGATGAGGGTAGGGGGCAGGCCGGGGGCGATGTGTTCGAGCGGCTCGTAGATTTCTTCACGCCGGCCGGCGGTTTCGTTGCGGGCGGCGGCGCCCGCCACGATGGCGACCAGCGCATCGAACGCCCTGGCCGGAAACATCGCGTCTGACTTGATGTTGGGATGGGCCTTCTTGGACCGCATTGCCAGCTGCAGCAGTGGTGAGATTGCCACCAGGGCGGCCGGTTCCTCGCCGCGTGCTCGCAGGCGCTGCGCCAAGGCAAACGCGAGGTAGCCGCCCGCAGAATCGCCGGCCAGCACGATCTGCTCCGGGGCATGTCCGCGCAGCCGCAGCCACAGGTACGCGTCATGACAATCCTCGAGCGCCATCCCGACCGTGTGCTTGGGCACCAGCCGATAGTTGACGACCAGAAGAGGTGAGTCCGCAAATTTTGACAGCGTGCCGGCGAGCCTGGCGTGCGAGTGAATTCCACCCTTCAGGAAGGCGCCGCCGTGCATGTAAAGGACTACCCGACGGCTGCCGTCCGGCGGTGGCACGCCCGACGCGCGGACCAGATGTCCCGAGGCATTTGGCAGCCTCACCCTTTCCCCGATGATGCCCGATGCCCAGGTGATGGGCAGCAGCGCGAAATCGACCAGGCTCCACGGCCACGGTAGGTGCGGGAAGTGGCTAGCGACCGCAATAACCGGGCGGACCGTCAGTCGGGATGCCAGCGAGACCACCCGGGCAGCGATACTGGGGCCGGACTCGACGACCTCGACGTGGGCACCGTGGCCGCTCGCAGCTCTGCGCCCCACACGTCGATTCCGACGCCGGCGAATCGCATTCGTACGGCGGGCCGAATAGCTTGTCAAATGTGGTCACTCGTGACACTTCACGCGTTGTTGTTCTTTCCGCAAGAATCGTTGCCTCAACAATTGATGTCGGCAGTCAATACTCCCTCTAGACCCATCGTTCGGATGTTTCTAGAGCGCTATGGATAACACAAATTCTCGATCGCGTTCTATTCGCATTTCTGGGCGCCGCGCGCGGCGGCGCAACGGCTGGTCAACGCGGTCGCGGTGGCGCGGCGGGGGGTGCCGGCTCGGGCGCCGCTCGCCAGCTAGGGTCGCCGGGATTGCCGCACGTCCCACGGCGGTGGCGTGCCATCCGAGTAGACGTGCTGTGCGGATTATGTAGCCAAAGGCCAACTTTAGGGCGGCTGGGCCCGGCGTCCGGTCCGGGCTCTGGCGATCCGCGGACACCCTCTGGTGGTGGTGTCTCCCGCGAGCTGTCCCGAGCGGATGGTTGAACAATTCGGGCCAAATTCGGCGGGCGGTGCTACGAGCGGGCGGCGAGTATTAGCGACATCAGGTTTGGCTCCGGCTCAGGGCTCCGGCGTTGTTGATTAGCAGGCTTGTGAGCTGGGTTGATGATCTTTGGTGCCGCGCTATTGGGGCCGGAGTGTAGGCACGGGCTATCTGGAGAACGATCGAGTTGGTTACTGTTCGTCGTTGGTCTGGAGTTGCTCGTGCCTACCGTTTCAGTATTGCCTGTGTCGTCGGTTCCAGAGGTGTTCGACCGCTGGAGTCCTGGTGGGCGCAGCGAGCTCATCGGATCGGAGTTTCTCGATGTGTTGGCCTCGGTGCCAGACCCGAGGGACCCACGCGGTCGGAGGTATTCGCTGATGGCTTTGTTGGCGATCGCGGTTCTGGCCACTGCCGCGGGGATGCGCGGCTATGCTGGTTTTGCCACATGGGCGGCCACCGCTCCCGATGATGTGTTGGCCCAATTAGGGGTCCGGTTCCGGCGGCCCAGTGAGAAGACCTTCCGCGCTGTTTTGTCTCGGCTAGACCCCGCCGACCTCAACGCCAGGATGGGCAGTTACTTCACTGCACACGTGGCCAGCAGCGACCCCAGTGGATTGGTGCCGATCGCGTTGGACGGCAAGATGCTGCGTGGTGCTTTACGCGCCAAAGCGACAGCCACGCATCTCGTGTCGGTGTTCGCCCACCGTGCCCGATTGGTGCTCGGTCAACTCGCTGTCGCCGAGAAAAGCAATGAAATTCCCTGCGTACGTGCCCTGCTCACGCTGCTGCCGGGTAGCTTGCGGTGGCTGGTCACCGTGGATGCGATGCATACCCAGGTCGTCACCGCGAAGTTGATCTGCGCCACCTTGAAGTCGCACTACCTGATGATCGTCAAGTCCAACCAAGCCAAAATACTTGCGCGTATCACCGCGCTGCCCTGGGCCGAGGTGCCCGCAGCCGCTACCGACGACTCCCGCGGCCACGGCCGTGTCGAGACCCGCACCCTGCAAATCATCACCGCTGCACGAGGAATCGGCTTCCCCTACGCAAAACAAATCATCCGGATCACTCGTGAACGCTTGATCACCGCCACCGACCAGCGCAGCGTGGAGGTGGTCTATGCCATCTGCAGCCTGCCGTTCGAGCACGCCCGCCCTACCGCGATCATGACCTGGATGCGTCAACACTGGGGAATCGAGAACAGCCTGCACTGGATACGCGACGTCACCTTCGACGAAGACCGTCAAAGGGCACATACCGGAAACGGCGCACAGGTCCTAGCAACGCTACGCAACACCGCGATCAATCTGCACCGCCTCAACGGCGCCGACAACATCGCCGAAGCCTGCCGGATCACCGCTTTGACCACCAACCGCCGCCTAGACCTCCTCAATCCACAATTCCCCAGCTCACAAGCCTGCTAATCAACAACGCCGGAGCCCTGGCGAAAGAGATCTTCCGTGTTCCGGGAATCTCCCGCGTGCAGGCCATCACCAGGCCCGAAGGAACCCCGATGGATCACACGTCGATCCCTTTTCAGATCAGCATGCAAAATGCCGGCCAGCTACAAAACATGAGATACCAGCGCCAGCGGATGGACGACTTGCTCAAGCAAGCCGACGCGATGACCAAGTCGATCACGGTGTTGAAACGCATGTACGACTTGATGATGCAGATGTCCGACACCATGCACCGGACGGTCACCGACACCGAACAGATGAAGGAAGTCACCGACGAGTTACGCGATCGCATCGCGGACTTTGATGATTTTTGGAGGCCGATTCGCAGCTACTTCTATTGGGACAAACACTGTTCGGGAGTTCCGATCTGCTGGTCGTTGCGATCGATATTCGATGCGCTGGACGGGGTTGACAAGATCAGCGAGGAACTGACCGACCTATTGAGTGACATACGAGCCATGGATCGGCTGATGCCTCTGACGGCCGCTCAGATCCCGCCCCAGATCGAGGCCCTCGAGACCGTGCGGACCCTGGTCTTGACCATGCACAGCACCATGATCGGGATCTTCGATCAGATGGACGAGATGGGCAAGAACGCCACCGCGATGGGAAAGGCCTTCGACACCGCCAAGAATGACGACTCGTTTTACCTTCCGCCGGAGGTCTTCGACAACGCCGATTTCAAGCGAGTAATGAACTTGTACCTATCGCCGGATGGGCGTGCGGCGCGGTTCATCATCTTGCATCGGGGTATTCCCGATAGGCCTGAGGGAATTGCCAGTGTCGGCGCCATACGCACGGCCGCCGAGGAGGCGCTCAAGGGAACGCCGTTGGAGGACGCCAAGATCTATCTGACCGGGACGGCGGCCGTGGCCAAGGACCTCGCCGAGGGCAGCAGATGGGATTTGCTGATCACCGGTATTTCTTCGCTCTGCCTCATTTTCATCATCATGCTGATCATCACGCGAGCCTTTGTCGCCGCCACGGTCATCGTCGGCACGGTGGCGGTTTCTCTGGGCGCCTCCTTCGGGCTATCCGTGCTGGTCTGGCAACACATCTTGGGCATCCAACTGCATTGGCTGGTCATCGTGACGTCCGTCATCGTCTTGTTGGCCGTGGGATCTGACTACAACCTGCTCTTGGTCTCGCGATTCAAACAAGAGATCGGTGCCGGGCTGAAGACCGGACTCATCCGAGCGATGGGTAGCACCGGCAAAGTGGTGACGAATGCGGGTCTGGTCTTCGCCTTCACCATGGCGTCGACGATCGTCAGCGACCTGAGGATCATCGGTCAGATTGGCACGACCATTGGGCTGGGGCTGCTTTTCGACACCTTGATTGTGCGCTCGTTCATGACGCCCTCCATTGCCGCGCTGCTGGGACGCTGGTTCTGGTGGCCGCTGCGGATGCCGACCAGACGGGCGGCGGACGCTCCGGGCAGGCCCGTCACACCCATCGAAAGCGATCCGATGGATCGGACCTTGGTCTACAGTCAGTAGTTGCGACCACCGTTGCCCCCGGTCCACGCTCGGTGTCGGCTGCGGTGTCGACTGCGATGCCCGAATGCGGGTACTGGGATCGCCGACTACCCGATCACCACCTTGTCCTTGACGAGGCCGGGCCACTCCGGGAATTTGAGCGGCTCGAGATGACTCAAGGCGATCATTACCGGCAGGAACAAGATGATCGAGAAAGACAGGGCGATCTTCAATCTGGCCGGCCGCCACATGCGGGTCCGCCAGACGTAACTGAGGAAGGCGGCCGGGATCGTAATGCCGGTCAGGGCCGCGCCTACGTCGATGAGGTAGAGGGTGCACAAGTAGGTGTGGCCCAGGAAGAACGCGAAGTGCGTGTGTCCCGTAGCGAGCACGCCGGCGACGTAGAGGCGAACGAGTCCCGCTCCCGACAGCACGATCGAGAAGAAGACGACGTCGTCAAGGTGCCGTGCGATGTCGCGTCGGCGAATGGATCTGTAGGCGCTAATCAAACCGTAACCGGTCAGAACACCGACCAGCGTGAAAGTGGTTGTGCCATAAGCGCTGTGTAGATCTTTGCCGAAGATTCCGGCGAGAAATTCGACGTAGCAGCCATGCAGTGCGAACGCGACGAAGATGACGACGATCGCTAGCCCCAGTCTGCGATGAACTGAGGCTCCCTTGGTATCCCGGTCTCGGTATGCCTTGAAGCCGAGCACCAACTGCGTTATCAGCAGCGCGGATACGCCCAACCCGGCGATCACGTGGCCGCCGAATGCCCCCGCGTGCCCAGGTTTGTGCATGAAGATCCCGGCGAGCCACTCGCCGGTCAGGAGGTACTTGACGTAGGAGAGCAGGAACGGCAGCAGGGCAACGCCGAGTGAGGTGGCGATGTAGTACTTGGCCAGGCACGCCCGCCGGGTGAGTGCGTCAGGCGGCGAGCCGGGGCGAACTCGGTTGTTCTTCAGGGCTCCGGCGTTGTTGATTAGCAGGCTTGTGAGCTGGGGAATTGTGGATTGAGGAGGTCTAGGCGGCGGTTGGCGGTCAAAGCGGTGATCCGGCAGGCTTCGGCGATGTTGTCGGCGCCGTTGAGGCGGTGCAGATTGATCGCAGTGTTGCGTAGCGTTGCTAGGACCTGTGCGCCGTTTCCGGTATGTGCCCTTTGACGGTCTTCGTCGAAGGTGACGTCGCGTATCCAGTGCAGGCTGTTCTCGATTCCCCAGTGTTGACGCATCCAGGTCATGATCGCGGTAGGGTGGGCGTGCTCGAACGGCAGGCTGCAGATGGCATAGACCACCTTCACGCTGCGCTGGTCGGTGGCGGTGATCAAGCGTTCACGAGTGATCCGGATGATTTGTTTTGCGTAGGGGAAGCCGATTCCTCGTGCAGCGGTGATGATTTGCAGGGTGCGGGTCTCGACACGGCCGTGGCCGCGGGAGTCGTCGGTAGCGGCTGCGGGCACCTCGGCCCAGGGCAGCGCGGTGATACGCGCAAGTATTTTGGCTTGGTTGGACTTGACGATCATCAGGTAGTGCGACTTCAAGGTGGCGCAGATCAACTTCGCGGTGACGACCTGGGTATGCATCGCATCCACGGTGACCAGCCACCGCAAGCTACCCGGCAGCAGCGTGAGCAGGGCACGTACGCAGGGAATTCCATTGCTTTTCTCGGCGGCAGCGAGTTGACCGAGCACCAATCGGGCACGGTGGGCGAACACCGACACGAGATGCGTGGCTGTCGCTTTGGCGCGTAAAGCACCACGCAGCATCTTGCCGTCCAACGCGATCGGCACCAATCCACTGGGGTCGCTGCTGGCCACGTGTGCAGTGAAGTAACTGCCCATCCTGGCGTTGAGGTCGGCGGGGTCTAGCCGAGACAAAACAGCGCGGAAGGTCTTCTCACTGGGCCGCCGGAACCGGACCCCTAATTGGGCCAACACATCATCGGGAGCGGTGGCCGCCCATGTGGCAAAACCAGCATAGCCGCGCATCCCCGCGGCAGTGGCCAGAACCGCGATCGCCAACAAAGCCATCAGCGAATACCTCCGACCGCGTGGGTCCCTCGGGTCTGGCACCGAGGCCAACACATCGAGAAACTCCGATCCGATGAGCTCGCTGCGCTCACCAGGACTCCAGCGGTCGAACACCTCTGGAACCGACGACACAGGCAATACTGAAACGATAGGCACGGGCAACTCCAGACCAACGACGAACAGTAACCAACTCGATCGTTCTCCAGATAGCCCGTGCCTACACTCCGGCCCCAATAGCGCGGCACCAAAGATCATCAACCCAGCTCACAAGCCTGCTAATCAACAACGCCGGAGCCCTGGGGGGCGTAGCGGGTCAATGTCCACGGTGGCAGCAGCAGGCTGCCCATGCCGGGCAGATCGGGTGTTCGCCCGGCGGGCCCTTGTCCCTCATCGGCCTGGAACGGACCGAGCAGGCTTGCCAGTGCGTCGGCCTGCTCGGCGCCTTGGTCCCACACGCCGTCACCGGGATCGGCAGACACGGCCAGATCCTGCAATCGGCGCATCGCTGCCACGAATCGGCCAAAGCCAGGACCGGGGCTGGCGGGTCCGTACTCCGGGAACCCGCCGTGATGCTCGTATTCGGGATCGACTTCTTCCCCGGATCCTTCCGATCCGAGCGAAGAATAATGGGTCACGCGCGTTCCTGCAGGATGTCCCGTCGAACGATGGTCTGGTCCCGTCCGGGACCGACACCGATGCACGAAACCGGCGCTCCGGCAATCTCTTCGAGCCGCAGCACATAGTCGCGGGCCTTGGCCGGCAGGTCGTCGAATTCGCGTGCCGCCGAGATGTCCTCCCACCAGCCCGGTAGCTCCTCGTAGACCGGTTTGGCACGGCACAGATCGCTTTGGGTCATCGGCATCTCACTGGTGCGTTTGCCGTCGATCTCATATCCGACGCACACCGGCACCGTTTCCAGGCGGGAGAGCACGTCGAGTTTGGTCAAGAAGTAGTCGGTGATGCCGTTGACCCGGGTGGCGTAGCGCGCGATGACGGCGTCGAACCAGCCACAGCGGCGGCGCCGGCCGGTGGTGACGCCGAATTCGCCACCGGTCTTGGACAGGTATTCGCCGCTCTCGTAGAACAGCTCGGTGGGGAACGGGCCGGAGCCCACCCGGGTGGTGTACGCCTTGAGAATCCCCAACACCGTGCGAATCCGGGTGGGTCCGATGCCGGAACCAACGGCAGCCCCGCCGGCCGTCGGATTGGAGGACGTCACGTACGGGTAGGTGCCGTGGTCGACGTCGAGCAGGGTGCCCTGGGAACCTTCCAGCAACACCGTCTCGCCGGCCTCCAGCGCGTTGTTGAGCAGCAAGCGAGCGTCGGCGATGCGATGGCGGAAACCCTCGGCCTGCTCCAATAGCGACTCGACCACCTGGTCCGGATCCAGCGCCTTGCGGTTGTAGATCTTGACCAGCACCTGGTTCTTGAATTCGAGGGCCGCCTCGACCTTGTGCGCGAGCTGGTCGGTGTCGAGCACATCGGCCACCCGAATGCCCATTCGGGCGACCTTGTCCTGGTAGCACGGGCCGATACCGCGACCGGTGGTCCCGATTTTCTTGCTACCCATGTAGCGCTCGGTCACCTTGTCGATGGCCACGTGGTACGGCATCAGCAGATGCGCGTCCGCGGAGATCAACAGCTTCGAGGTGTCGACCCCGCGATCTTCCAGCCCTTTCAGCTCGCTGAGCAGGACCCCTGGGTCTATCACGACTCCGTTGCCGATCACGTTGGTGACCCCCGGCGTCAGCACGCCGGACGGAATGAGGTGCAACGCGAAGTTCTCGCCGGAGGGCAAGACCACGGTGTGCCCGGCGTTGTTACCGCCCTGGTAGCGCACCACCCACTGCACCCGTCCACCGAGTAGATCGGTGGCTTTACCTTTGCCCTCGTCGCCCCACTGGGCTCCGATGAGGACGATTGCCGGCATGACGCGCTCCCTGGTCTCACGGGTTAAGCCCGCTTATTGTGTTCCAGCCGGTGACCTACCCTACCCAGGAGGTCAGGAGGAGCTTCAAGAATGGGCAGCAATATGGGGGTGAAATCGGCCGCGAACACGCCAAGCATGGCGGTACTGGTGTTCGATGGTCAAGCCGTGCCCGCCGCACTGACCGGCCTGCCGACCCATCAAGTCGGCGATTCCGCCTCCATCGACGCCGCGCTGGCCGCCTACCCACGGCTCGCTGTGATCGGCGATGATGCCGACCTGGCCGCGATGCTGACCCGGCTACTGCGGACCGACCGACTCGACATCGAGGTGGCCTATGTGCCGCGCCGGCGCACCACAGCGACCCGGGTGTACCGGTTGGCCGCGGGACGCCGCGGCGCATGGCGCGCCCGGCGCGGCAGCGCGGGGCGGGTGCCGCTGATTCGCGACGAAACCGCGACGGTGATCGTCGGCCGCGCCCGCTGGCTACCCGCCGATGACGAGCAGACGATCCACGGCGAGGCGGTCGTCGACGACAACACGCTGTTCGACGGCGACATTGCCGGTGTCTACATCCAGCCGACGCTGGAGCTTCCCGGCCTGCGGGCCGCCTTGCACGAGCGCAGACCATGGCGACGTTGGATTGGCGGACGCGCCGCCCAGCTGGGCACCAGCGGCGCCCGAGTGATCCGCGACGGTATCCCGGCACCCCGGGCCGTGCGGCGCTCCACGTTCTACCGCAACGTCGAAGGCTGGCTGCTGGTCCGGTAGCTTTCGACCGGTGAGCGAAATGGGCCTGCACGAGTCGGTGCGACCCAGCCCGATCTTTCTGGGCCTGGTCGGGCTGACGACAGTCGGAGCGGCGCTGGCCTGGCTGGCGGGATCCAGCGTCCGCCCCTTGGCGTATGCCGGGGTGTTCGTCTTCGTCATCGCCGGCTGGCTGGTCTCGCTATGCCTGCACGAGTTCGGGCATGCGTTCACCGCCTGACGATTCGGTGATCATGACGTCGCGGTGCGCGGTTACCTGACCCTGGACCCGCGGCGCTACAGCCACCCCGCGCTGTCGCTGCTGTTGCCGATGGTTTTCATCGCGTTGGGCGGAATCGGACTACCGGGTGCCGCGGTGTACGTGCGGACGTGGTTCATGACGCCGACCCGGCGCACCTTGGTCAGTCTGGCGGGGCCGGCCGCCAACGTGGTGCTGGCGGTGTTGCTGCTTACCGCAACCAGATTGTTCTATGACCAGGACCACTGGGTGTTGTGGGCCGGAGTGGCGTTCCTGGGTTTTCTGCAGATCATGGCGGTGGTGCTGAACCTGCTGCCGATCCCCGGTCTGGACGGCTACGACGCATTGGAGCCCCATCTGAGCCCACAGACTCAGCGCGAGCTGGCACCCGCCAAGCAATTTGGCATCTTCATCCTGCTGTTCTTGCTCTTGGCGCCGGTACTCAACCAATGGCTGTTCGAGTTTGTCGGTTGGGTCTTCGATTTTTCCGGGGTGCCCCATCTACTGGCGATGGTCGGCAACTCGCTGACCCGCTTCTGGAGTCAGTGGATCTGACCGCGGTTGCAATATATGCATAAGTACGCATATATTGCTCTGCCATGGGCGCTGGACACAATCACACCCCCGCTACGGTCTACGCCTCACGGATGATTCCCCGGATGGTCTGTGCGGCGACGATCCTGGCGATGTTTTTCGTGGTGGAACTGACCACCGCATGGCTGATCAATTCGATCGCGCTGCTCGCCGATGCGGGCCACATGCTCACCGACGTGGTCGCGGTGTTCATGGGACTGGCCGCCGTCATCCTGGGCAGGCGGGGCAGCTTGTCACCAAACCGCACCTACGGCTGGCATCGCGCCGAGGTGTTCACCGCGGTCGCCAACGCGGCGCTGCTCATCGGGGTCGCGCTGTTCATCGTCTATGAAGCGATCGATCGCCTGCGCGAGGCGCCCTCGGTGCCCGGCCTGCCGATGATCGTGGTGGCACTCGCCGGCCTGTCCGCCAACATCGTGGTTGCGCTGCTGCTGCGTTCGCACGCCGATAGCAGCCTGGCGGTCAAGGGCGCCTACATGGAAGTGGTCGCCGACACCGTCGGCAGCCTCGGTGTGCTGGCCGCGGGCGTGGTTACGGTCACGACCAGCTGGCCTTACGCGGACGTTGTGGTCGCCGTGCTGGTCGCGCTGTGGGTGGCACCGCGGGCGGTCTCGTTGGCCCGCGCCGCGCTACGAATCCTTTCCGAATCCTCGCCGAGACATATCGACGTCGACGAGCTTCGTTCGGCGCTGCGCGCCGTGGACGGCGTGACCGAGGTGCACGACCTGCATGTGTGGACGCTGGCCCCCGGCAAGGACATGGCTACCGCCCACCTGACCAGCAGCGCGTACTCCGCGCGGGTGCTGCACGACGCGCGGGCCGTGCTCTCGGACCGTGGGCTGCACCATGCCACGGTCCAGATCGAGCACACCGCGGGCATCCAGGAATGTCCCGATAGCTGTTCGGACGCGGTGCCCGCGATCGGCTGAGCCAAGCGGGCCCGCTTCGGCCAGCCTGCCTACCCGACAGCGGGGTCGCGGGCGTGCCGACCGCCGCGCGCCCAGGCGGCCAAATCCGGCGGAGCCAGTGCGGCGACACGCTCCTCGTATCGCTGTTGCTCAGCCCCACAAAGGATCTCCCGCCACTCACCCCGACCCCCCGCCCGAAAGAAGCGCTCGTTACTACGCCACACACCGTCTGTGGCGTTGGGAGCGAAGTCGAAAGCGCGCTCCCGCATGGCATCCAGCGTGGCGTAGGCGGCCAGCTTCCGGGCGCGAGCACACCCCAGCTCAATACCGAGCACCTCGGCCAGCCGGATCAGCTCACCCACCAAATCCGCTTGATAGTCGGCAAAGTGGAACATGGCGACGTTGGGCAGATGGCGCCGCTGCCAGAGCGAGCCGAAGTGATGCAGGATGGCGGCCAGGGATCCGATCTCGGTAGGCGGCCGAAACCGCATCTCCGACGACGGCACGGCCGCCGCGTCCATCCAGCTTCGGAACGCCTCAATCCGGTCAGGGGCGCAATCGAAGGTGAGCCGGAAGTCGGCGCCTGACTGAACAAATCGCTGGTGCGGCATCGCCGTCACTTCGGGGGTCCGCAATGCGCTGGCTTCCACGTTGGCCCACTGGAACAGCTCCGATACCGCGGCGTCACGCGGATCGCGGCCCACACCGATGTAGGTAACCCGATCGTCGAGCACCAGACCATCCAACGGCGTGTGAGTCTTGATGAACCGGCGATGCCGCTGCGCATCCAGGGCCCTCACCACATCCTCGATCGGGCGAATCGTCTGGTCGAGCCACGGTGACACCCTCGACATTGACGCCGGCAGCTGCGGGCCGTTGAAGACGAGCAGTGAGACCAACCGCTGGGTCCAAGTCACGCCGCATTTCCACGGCGCGGAAATGACGATGTCGCCCTCGCGCAGTTCAAGCGCGTACCAACGCAGGTTGTCGCTCATCAACGAGCGGTACAGGACAGGTCCGGCCATCTAGGACAACTTCTCTCGATCGTGGCCCCACTCGCCACCAAGCATTTGCGCTGACTTGTTGCCGATACCGACGGGATGTGAGCCCAACTTGCCCACATCCCGTCGGATCGGCGTCTCACTGTGCCGGTCAGAAGCCAACTCTCACTCGGTGAGTTCGTTGGCGCTGAACACGTAGCACGAGTGGGTGCTCTCTTTCTCGCAGAACAACACTTCGTGGGACATACCCTCACCTCCTGTCGGTGCTCGACGATGCACGTCGGCGCAGCCTATATACAAAACTGTATGGTTGTCCATACGAAATAGTTTGTACCAGGGCATTGGAGGCAGCACCCGACGGGCGACGATGCCGCAGGAGAGGCCGAGATGGGATTGCGCCCTTAGTGATTCAGTTGCCGTCGGCAACCCGCCGACCGGCCTTAGAGCGGCTTGCGAGCCTCAATGAGTGCCCGGGTTGAATGTGTGACAAACGAGCCTTCGGACTGGATATGGTCGTGCAGCGCCCGCAGCTGATCGTGGTAGCACTCGACGGTGAAGTCCGGCAGAAACCAGATCACCTTTCGCAGAAAATAGATGACGGCCCCGACGTCGAAGAACTCCACCCGAAGCCGCTCGATCCGCATATCGACGATCTCGAGGCCGGCGCCGGTGATTTCCGTGCGCACCCGGTCGGCGTACTGATCGGGCCCGCCGTGCTGTCGCGGCCCCAGGAAATGCTCGCGCAGGCTCCACAACGTGGCAGGCCCGACGTGCTGGGCAAAATACGTGCCACCCGCCTGCAGCACCCGGGCGACCTCTCCCCAGCACAGGTTGGACGGGTGACGGCTGGTCACCAAGTCGAACGCGGCGTCCGTGAACGGCAACGGCGGCTTGTCACCGGTGGCGACCACCACCACACCCAACGGATGCAGCAGCTTGGTGGCCAGAGCCGCGTTGGGCGGCCATGATTCGGTGGCGGCCATGGTGGTCGGGAAGTTGCCCGCACCGGCTAACACCTCGCCGGCGCCGGTTTCCAGGTCCAAGGCGGCCGTCGCGTTCGCCAGACGCTGACCTAGCAATCGTTGATAGCCCCATGACGGGCGTTCTTCGGTCGCGCGGCCATCCAACCAAGAGAAGTCCCAGCCCGCCACGGGCACTGACGTAGATTCGGCCACCAGATCGTCGAACGTTCTTGCCACGCCTCACGTTATCAAGGCTTCTCAGGGCTTCCGGGCTCCTTATTGGATGGCGAACCGCACGAAGGGTGCCGCGAAGTGGCTTCGGTGCATGACACACGGATGCCCGCGAAGCGGCTAGCGTAGCCAAGCTCGGAAGTGTCGGGATAACGCCTGGGCCCGGTTCGCAGCCTCGACGGCCGGCGCCAGTTGGCCAGCAAGCCGCCCAGCAAGCAGAGTTGCTCGCCTAGAACCCGAGCACCGAACGGGCCGTCGGGTCGCAATCGTCGAGTAGGTCCAAACACCGCCGGTACTCGTCGGTCTCGCCGATGGAGTCAGCGGCACGCGCCAGAGCGGCCACGCACCGCAGGAAGCCTTGGTTGGATTCGTGCGCGTAGGGCACCGGCCCGAAGCCTTTCCAGCCGTTGCGGCGCAACTTGTCCAGGCCACGGTGATAGCCGGTGCGCGCGTACGCGTAGGCGGTGATGACCTTGTCGTCGTCGAGCGCCTCCTCGGCAAGCGCCGCCCAGGCCACCGACGCCGACGGATGGGCGGCGGCGACGGTGGCGGGACTTTCGTCTGCCAGCAACTTCTGCTCAGCCTCACTGTCGGGGGGCAGCAGAATAGGATCGGGCCCCAGAAGATCACCCATCGACGTCATGGGCGTCATTTTGCCAACCGCTTTGGGCGTGGCCAAACCCGCCTCCCTGGCCGCCACTCAAACGGTTCCTAGCTCGGCAATCATCCCAAGCGGGGGTAGGGTCGCTAAGCTCCAACCTACCCACTCAATAGCGGGAGGAAAGCAGCACTCATGCCCAACGCACCCGAGCCCGACCGCGACGGGACCGAAACCAGGGACGCAGCGGCCGGGGAAGCAGGCACCGAGAGCTTTCCCCTGATCCCCGATGACACTGAAACCGAGACTGTGGTCATCTCCAAGGCTGATCCCGTTACCGATCCCGAACCGTCAGGCGCGGACGCGCAACCTGAGCGGCGCTTCACCGCGCCAGGCTTCGACGCCAAGGAGACCCAGGTCATTGCGACCGCACCCGAGCCGGCCACCGAGGTGTTCCAAACCCACCAAGCGCCGCCCGCTGGCCCACCGCCAATCGGCATGCCACCGAAAACTGCGGTGCCGCAATCGATCCCGCCGCGCGATAGCGGCAGACCGGCTGCCCTGAAACAGCGCAACTGGGGCTGGGTACTGGCAATTGTCGTGATCGTGTTGGCGTTGGCGGCGATCGCCATCCTGGGCACCGTCCTACTGACCCGCAACAAGCACCCGAACGTGTCCCAGGAAGACCGGGTGCGCCAAACCATCCAGCACTTCGACGCCGCGGTGCAGACCGGCGATCTAACCGCTCTGCGCAGCATCACCTGCGGTACCACCCGCGACGGCTATGTGGACTACGACGAACGCTCGTGGGACGAAACCTACCGCCGGGTCTCAGCGGCCAAGCAATATCCGGTCATCGCCAGCATCGACCAGGTCGTGGTCAACGGCCAGCACGCCGAGGCCAACATCACCACCTTCATGGCCTACGACCCGCAGGTTCGTTCGACGCGCAGCCTTGATCTGCAGTTCCGCGATGATCAGTGGAAAATCTGCCAGTCACCGAGCAGCTAGTAGCGCACGCCGCAGCTTCCACCGGGCAACAATTCTCCCGCTCGACCCGCCTGCGCTTCGCGCAAAATCTGTTGCACTGCAATACCTTTCAAATATGACCGCGGTTAGCACTGGCCCCGGGTGCGCCAGCGCGCATTTTCCAGGTCCAACCATTTGTGGCCAATTCCCGGACTCGATCAAGAACAGATTCGCCGCGGGGGCTTTCGGCGGCGACCGGTTGCACTGTTCGTCGAGGAACCACGACTCCCCCGAGGCATTCCCCATCCAGCCCCATCCAGCGGGACCCACGTCGCACCGGCCGCGCCGGGCAAGCTGCGTCCCGCCAGGATTGAGGCAGGCTTCACGACGGTAAAAGGCGCGCAGTGATCCGCTCGCAATGACCTCGACTATTCGTTTACCACCGCCGGGGGTCTACCCTGTGAGTCGCGGCGGCTACTGCATATTCGGATGTCTCCACAAACACCGAAGAATGCCGCGGTCACCGCCCCCCATCAGTGCAGACATGCCAGAACACGCGAACCACAGTTGCGGAACTAGCCGAACAATTGGCCCATTCGTTACCTGTAGTTTCGGGCTAGTTCCGGCCCGCACCACCCGTTCGTCAAATTGACGGAGTAGCTCGGTTTCCAGCGTGGGAGATCGACTGCTGC
Source organism: Mycobacterium ulcerans subsp. shinshuense (assembly GCF_002355775.1). Taxonomy (NCBI): domain Bacteria; kingdom Bacillati; phylum Actinomycetota; class Actinomycetes; order Mycobacteriales; family Mycobacteriaceae; genus Mycobacterium; species Mycobacterium ulcerans. The sequence continues at coordinate 5,088,996 of NZ_AP017624.1, forward strand.
CGAAATGCGCCGACATGCATTCTGTGGCAGGGTGTAGGCGAATTGCCTGCTCCTGCGGGGATTTCGACCCGATTCGCTGTTCCAGGAGAGGCAGGTGAGTTTCACGTGAGCATCCACTACCCAGGGCTCCGGCGTTGTTGATTAGCAGGCTTGTGAGCTGGGTTGATGATCTTTGGTGCCGGGCTATTGGGGCCGGAGTGTAGGCACGGGCTATCTGGAGAACGATCGAGTTGGTTACTGTTCGTCGTTGGTCTGGAGTTGCCCGTGCCTACCGTTTCAGTATTGCCTGTGTCGTCGGTTCCAGAGGTGTTCGACCGCTGGAGTCCTGGTGGGCGCAGCGAGCTCATCGGATCGGAGTTTCTCGATGTGCTGGCCTCGGTGCCAGACCCGAGGGACCCACGCGGTCGGAGGTATTCGCTGATGGCTTTGTTGGCGATCGCGGTTCTGGCCACTGCCGCGGGGATGCGCGGCTATGCTGGTTTTGCCACATGGGCGGCCACCGCTCCCGATGATGTGTTGGCCCAATTAGGGGTCCGGTTCCGGCGGCCCAGTGAGAAGACCTTCCGCGCTGTTTTGTCTCGGCTAGACCCCGCCGACCTCAACGCCAGGATGGGCAGTTACTTCACTGCACACGTGGCCAGCAGCGACCCCAGTGGATTGGTGCCGATCGCGTTGGACGGCAAGATGCTGCGTGGTGCTTTACGCGCCAAAGCGACAGCCACGCATCTCGTGTCGGTGTTCGCCCACCGTGCCCGATTGGTGCTCGGTCAACTCGCTGTCGCCGAGAAAAGCAATGAAATTCCCTGCGTACGTGCCCTGCTCACGCTGCTGCCGGGTAGCTTGCGGTGGCTGGTCACCGTGGATGCGATGCATACCCAGGTCGTCACCGCGAAGTTGATCTGCGCCACCTTGAAGTCGCACTACCTGATGATCGTCAAGTCCAACCAAGCCAAAATACTTGCGCGTATCACCGCGCTGCCCTGGGCCGAGGTGCCCGCAGCCGCTACCGACGACTCCCGCGGCCACGGCCGTGTCGAGACCCGCACCCTGCAAATCATCACCGCTGCACGAGGAATCGGCTTCCCCTACGCAAAACAAATCATCCGGATCACTCGTGAACGCTTGATCACCGCCACCGACCAGCGCAGCGTGGAGGTGGTCTATGCCATCTGCAGCCTGCCGTTCGAGCACGCCCGCCCTACCGCGATCATGACCTGGATGCGTCAACACTGGGGAATCGAGAACAGCCTGCACTGGATACGCGACGTCACCTTCGACGAAGACCGTCAAAGGGCACATACCGGAAACGGCGCACAGGTCCTAGCAACGCTACGCAACACCGCGATCAATCTGCACCGCCTCAACGGCGCCGACAACATCGCCGAAGCCTGCCGGATCACCGCTTTGACCGCCAACCGCCGCCTAGACCTCCTCAATCCACAATTCCCCAGCTCACAAGCCTGCTAATCAACAACGCCGGAGCCCTGATCCACGACCCGACCGTCGAGCAATCGACTATTGATATCCGACAAGTTGTCGGCATCGGGACGCCCAAAGCCGTCGATTTGTGGCTCGATGTGGTCACCGACGCGCCGGATCGCGTCCGTGAACTTGCCTCCTTGTCCAAAGCCGAATTGGCCAAGCTCGGTGACCTGCTCGACACCACCAGCGGCGTTGAGTTGTTCGAATCGGTTGACGACATGCTGGCTGCCGAGGCGCTGCAAGCGATGGACTCGGCGGTGGCGGCCAGCCTGCTGGATGCGCTGAACTCCGATCACGCCGCCAACATTCTGCGCGAGTTCAAGACCGCCAAGCGCGATGCCCTGCTGGCCTCGCTGCCGCTGAAGCGCGCGGTTGTCCTGCGTGGCCTGCTGAGCTGGCCCGAGGACTCCGCCGCGGCGCACATGGTGCCCGAAACGCTGACCGTGGGCGCCAATATGACTGTGCTGGATGCCATCGCTACCGTGCGCGAGCACGCCGCAGGATTGCGCAGCGACTCCCGGACCACCGCCTACGTCTACGTGATCGACGCCGACTCGCATCTGTTGGGCGTCGTCGCCTTTCGGGCCCTGGTTCTGGCCGACCCCGAGCGCCTGGTATCCGAATTGATGACCGAGGATCTCATCGTCGTCTCACCGCTGACCGACAAGGAATTGGCGGCACAGACGCTGATGACTCACAACCTCATGGCGGTCCCCGTCGTCGATGGGGAAAACCGCCTGCTCGGCATCATCGCCGAGGACGAAGCCCTCGACATCACCCAGGAGGAAGCGACCGAAGACGCCGAGCGTCAGGGCGGGTCGGCCCCGCTGGAGGTGCCGTATCTGCGTGCGTCGCCATGGCTGCTGTGGCGCAAGCGCGTGGTGTGGCTACTCGTGCTCTTTGTCGCCGAGGCCTACACCGGCAGCGTGTTGCGGGCGTTCTCCGACGAGATGGAGGCGGTGATCGCGCTCGCCTTCTTCATCCCGTTGCTGATCGGCACCGGCGGCAACACCGGCACCCAGATCGCAACCACGCTGGTGCGCGCGATGGCCACCGGTCAGGTCAGGTTCCGCGATGTCCCCGCGGTACTGGTCAAGGAACTGTCCACGGGTGCACTGGTCGGCTTCACCATGGCGGTGGCCGCGGTGATCCGCGCTTGGACGCTGAACGTGGGTCCGCAGGTTACGGTGACGGTGGCCGTCACGGTGGCCGCCATCGTCGTGTGGTCATCGCTGGTGGCGGCGATCCTGCCGCCGCTGCTCAAGAAGTTGCGCATCGACCCCGCGATCGTTTCGGGGCCGCTGATCGCCACCATCGTCGACGGCACGGGGCTGATCATCTACTTCATGATCGCGCACCTGACCCTGACGCAGCTGCAGGGCCTCTGACCTGCTCCGCTAGACGGCTCCGCTCAGCCGGCTGGCCCGGCTCCGCTCAGCCGGCTGGCCCGGCTCCGCTCAGCCGGCTAGCGACTTCCCAGCGCAGTGCAAGTCGTTGCAGGCCTCGATCACCCGTTCGGTCATCCCGGCCTCGGCCTTCTTGAGGTAGCTGCGCGGGTCGTAGACCTTCTTGTTGCCGACCGCGCCGTCTACCTTGAGAACGCCGTCGTAGTTGGTGAACATGTGCCCGACAATCGGTCGGCTGAACGCGTACTGGGTGTCGGTGTCGACATTCATCTTCACCACGCCGTACCGAAGTGCCTCCTCGATCTCGGACTTCAGGGAGCCCGAGCCGCCGTGGAAGACGAAGTCGAACGGCTTGGCGCTGTCGGGCAGCCCGAGCTTGGCCGCGGCCACCTTTTGCCCCTGGTCGAGAATGTCGGGGCGCAGTTTGACATTGCCCGGCTTGTAGACGCCGTGCACGTTGCCGAAGGTCGCGGCCAGCAGGTAGGTGCCCTGCTCACCGGCGCCCAGCGCGTCAACCGCCTTCTCGAAGTCCTCGGGGGTGGTGTAGAGCTTCTCGTTGATCTCGGCCTCGACGCCGTCCTCTTCGCCTCCGACCACGCCGATTTCGGTCTCGAGAATGATCTTGGCGGCCACGGCCGCCTTGAGCAGCTCCTGCGCGATGACCAGGTTCTCATCGATCGGGACCGCCGAACCGTCCCACATGTGCGACTGGAACAACGGGTCTTTTCCGGCCGACACCCGTTCGGTGGAGATCGCCAGCAGCGGCCGTACGTAGGTGTCGAGCTTGTCCTTGGGGCAGTGGTCGGTGTGCAGCGCCACGTTGATCGGGTACTTGGCCGCGACGATGTGAGTGAATTCGGCCAGCGCGACGGCGCCGGTCACCATGTTCTTGATACCTAAGCCGGAACCGAACTCCGCACCACCGGTGGAGAACTGGATGATCCCGTCACTGCCGGCGTCGGCGAAGCCTTTGAGCGCGGCGTTGACTGTCTCCGAAGATGTGCAGTTGATGGCAGGGAAGGCGTACGAATTCTCTTTGGCACGTCCCAGCATCTCGGCATAGACCTCGGGCGTTGCGATGGGCATAAAAGACTCCTCCTGAAGGCTGGGTGTACCCAGTATTGCAAGACCGGGGAATGTGTCCACTCCGGTGGGCCACCTGTTCAAGTCGGTATGTTGAAACACCATGAACACCGCCGAGATGGCCTTGCCGGACATCCTCGACCCGATGTATTGGCTGGGCGCCGACGGAATTTTCGGGTCCGCCGTGCTTCCCGGCATATTGCTCATCGTCTTTATCGAGACCGGTTTGCTGTTTCCGCTGCTGCCGGGCGAATCGCTGCTGTTTACCGGGGGCCTACTGGCCGCCAGTGCGCATCCACCGGTCACGATCGGTGTGCTCGCCCCGGCCGTGGCTGTGGTGGCGGTCCTGGGCGACCAGACCGCATATTTCATCGGGCGCCGGATCGGACCCGCGCTGTTCAAGAAGGAAGATTCGCGGTTCTTCAAGAAGCACTATGTGACCGAATCGCACGCCTTCTTCGAGAAGTACGGGCCCTGGACCGTCATCCTGGCCCGCTTCGTGCCGTTCGCGCGAACCTTCGTGCCGGTGATCGCCGGCGTGTCCTACATGCGCTATCCGGTGTTTCTGGCATTCGACATCGTCGGCGGGATCAGCTGGGGCCCCGGAGTCACGCTGGCCGGCTACTTCCTGGGCAATGTGCCATTTGTGCACCACAACCTGGAAAAGATCATCTTGGGCATTCTGATCGTGTCCCTGATCCCGGCCATGACTGCGGCCTGGCGGGGCTACCGGTCGCGGCGGCGCTCCCCCAACAACGAGTCCGACTCCTCCGACCCGGTAGTGCTACCCGAGTGAGCTGACCGCCGCGACACTGTGGGCCGCCTCCATCAGCATCCAGCCCGACAGTTGCACCGACAGGTCTCGCTCGGCGATCTCCGAGCCCTGCACCGCGCCCTCGACAAACTGTGCCTGCTGCCCATCGGCGGTGGGCAACTCGGCGTCGCGGTCCCAGAACGCCCCGAACACCGGCAGCCCGTCCGCTGTTTGCCGGCAATCCCACGCTGATTTCGCCGACGCGAGGACTATCGCGCGGGCGGTGTCGCGCGCTTGCGCGTCGTCGGCGGAATCACCCGGCAGGGTGGTGGCCACCAGAGCCAGATACCGAGCGGTGATTCCCGCGAAGAGGCCGCCGTCTCCGCCGCCCGCCCCCTTCAACACGCCTGCGGAAGCCATGTGTTCGGCAACAGCGGCGACCAGTCGATGGACGCGAGGCGCATGCCGATCGTTTCCGGTCCGCGCCGCCAGCTCCGTCTCCAAACCGAGCACCACCCCCTGGCAATAGGTGTACTGAGCGCGGACCAGCGACCCGCCCTTGATGCCGTCGAAGACCAGGTGCGTCTCCGGGTCGATCAGCGTGCGGTCGATCCAGTCACCCATCTGCTCGGCGCGAGCAAGCCGGTCGTCATAGCGGGCCAGAAATATCCCCGCCGGACCATTGGCAGGAGCATTGAAGAACTGGTCCTGCTTGCGCCACGGGATGCCGCCACCGTCCTCGGGCACCCAGGCTTTGACGAACTGGTCGGCGAGCTTGGGCAGCGCCCGGCGCCGCTGCACACCTGCTATCCGCGCCGCCCGTTCCAGTGCCAGCGCCAGCCAGGCCATGTCGTCGTAATAGCTGTTGGTCCAGGAGAAATTGTTGCGCAACCGGTGTGAGCGGACCTGCCGATTGATCCTGCTGCGCCGCTCGGCCTGCGGGTCGCGCAACTCCGCGTCGATCAGGCAGTCCAGCAGATGCGCCTGCCACCAGTAATGCCAAGTGCCGAACATGCGGTCTTTGCGTTCCGACGGCCATGACACCACGCCCAACTGGGTTCCGGGTAGCCCCCACAGCCGCTTGAAGTGACGCCCGGTGATGGCGGCTTCAGAACTCGCGGCCCGGTTCGCCCATAGCTGGTCCATAGCCCCCGATCCTGCCTCAGACATTCCGGGCCCACGCCGCCAGTGCGGCACCAGCCGGCTTGGCATCCAAGAACCAGGGTCGCAGACGTGGACGCTCGTCAATCACCGGCGGCCACGACGGACCCACCCACCGGCGATGACTCGGAGGTGCGCTCGCCGACCAGAAACCAGGTGTGCAGCATCCCCTTGCCCTTCACCGCCACGGTGCCGCGCTCCTCGAAGACAAAACGCTCCCTGAGGCGCTCGTACACATCCTGCGGAACCTGAATGCGTCCCGGGAAACCCGTGGACTCCATGCGGGCAGCGACGTTGACGGGATCGCCCCAGACGTCATAGAAGAACCGGCTGGTGCCGACCACGCCGGCCACCACCGGACCGGCCGCCAGGCCGATCCGGATCGATACCGTCTCACCGGCGTGATCGGTAAGGTGACCCACCGAATCCGAGAGGCTGAGCGCAAACCGGGCCAGCGCCCCCAGGTGGTCCGACTTGGGCTGCGGCACACCGCTCACCACGATGTAGCAGTCTCCGGAGGTCTTGACCTTCTCGAGCCCGTGGCGCTCGACCAGGTCGTCGCATTCGCCATAGAAGCGGTTCAGAAACTTCACCAGCTCCTCCGCAGTGGCGCGACTGGCGCGTTCGGTGTAGCCGGCAATATCGGCGAACAGTATCGAGACGTCGTCGTAGTTGTCGGCAATGATCTTGGTCGCCGAGTCCTTGAGCCGGGCCGCCACACTCGCCGGCAAGATGTTGGTGAGCAACGACTCCGCACGTTCATACTCGAGCTCGATGGCCTCCTTGGCCCGCTCAATCTCATTGAGCGCGTACCAGATCGTCGCCATGATTACCACCGATGCCGAAATCGTGGTGACCGCAAAGGCCGCATCGGTGGCCCAGACCGGCATCTTTCTGGCATGGAACGGGGCCACGACTCGCGCCGCGATGTTGATCACGACCCCGAAGGTCACCACCGCCGCCGCCAACATGAGGTGATCGATGCCCAGCACGAGCGCCGCAACCAACACCGACATCAGGAAGTAGAACGCGATCCCGACGTGCGAGTCGATCATCCAACTGACCACGACCAGTGACACGTTGGCGGCAATCACCAAGGCCAGCGCCGGAACCAGCTCGCCGAGCCGGTATAGCAGCGGTATCACCGCAAACACCACGGCCATTACGGCGTTGAGCGAGACCACGTACCACTGACTGGTGGCCAGCACCTCGATCACCGCGAAACTCGCGCTGACCACCGAAGCGGTGCACGCAACGATGGCAACGACGCGACGACGCCTGGTCAGGCTATCGGCGTATTGGCGGTCGCGATCGACAATACGCCTACTTCAGCCACAGCAACGGCCCGCTAAACGACCAACCGGCCGGCTCCGCTGTCAGCTCCGTGGATTCGACATCGACGTGAGCCACACCGGAAGCCTATCAGAAAAGGCCCCGAATTAACCGGCTCACCTCGACAATTCGCAGTTCGGCCACTACCCGCGCACGATCGACGCCAATCGCCGATCCGATTTATCAAGCCCGACACGCACCCTCGCTGCGGCCGCCAAATACCGAGACCGCTGGTCCCAGAATGAATCCGGACCGCCCGCCGCGCACCGCCTCGATCCGCCACTCCCCGAAGGGTTCCCAGCGGCACCCACCGTCGTCTAAGGTGGCGCGCAGCCGATGGCGGACTGGGGCTCACGGCCCCGGTTTGCCCGTGCCCGGTCACCACCAACCGGGCGGGCTGCACCGTTGACCCAGCCGTCCCAGGCTTGCTCGTAGACCGACCGCCAACCCTTGTCGGCCCGGCGCAAAAAGTTAAGTCTGTATTGCACCGGTTGGCTTTCCCACGGGCCGGAACAGATGCTGAAGGCCCATCGATTGAACGGAGGTCGACGAGGTGGCAGGCGATCACGAGGTTGCACACCTCGCGGGGGGACACTTGGCTGGCACCGACAGCCACCTGGAGTCACCGACCTATCTGCAGAAACGACAGTTGCGGACCGGTAGTGCCGGCTGGCTGCTGCTGGCGGGGCTGGGCGTGAGCTACGTGATCTCGGGGGACTATTCGGGTTGGAACTTCGGGCTGGCGCGCGGCGGCTTCGGCGGATTGGCGATCGCGGCCGTGGTGATCGCCGCGATGTATCTGGCCTTGGTGCTCAGCATGGCCGAATTGTCCTCGGCACTGCCGGCCGCGGGCGGCGGATACACCTTCGCCCGGCGCGCGCTGGAGCCGTGGGGCGGATTCGCAACGGGCACCGCCGTCCTGATCGAGTATTCAATCGCACCGGCGGCGATCGCCACCTTCATCGGCGCATACGTACAATCGCTGGGCCTGTTCGGCATTCGTAATGGATGGTGGGTTTACCTGACCATTTATGCACTCTTTATCGGCATTCATCTGTCGGGTGTGGGTGAAGCACTGAAGGTAATGTTCATCATCACCGGTGTGGCACTGGTAGGCCTCGTCGTTTTCGCAATCGCCGCGGTTGGCCACTTTCAACTGGCAAATCTGGTGGATATCACCCCGTCCGACGCGGTCGGCGCATCCGCTTTTCTGCCGCACGGCTATCTGGGCGTGTGGTCGGCGCTGCCCTTTGCGATTTGGTTCTTTCTCGCCGTGGAGGGGGTGCCGCTGGCCGCCGAGGAGACGGCAGATCCGGCCCGCAACGTTCCGCGCGACATCACCGCCGCGTTCAGCGTCTTGGTGTTGACGTGTGCGGCCGTGCTGTTGTTGGCCACCGGCGCGGGCGGAGCCGCGGCCATGTCGTCTTCGGGCAATCCACTGGTTGCGGCGCTGGGGCCGACCGTCGCGGCCACCGTCGTCAACTACATCGGGCTGGCCGGTCTGGTCGCCAGCTTCTTTTCCATCATCTATGCCGACTCGCGGCAGCTGTTTGCGCTGTCGCGGACGGGTTACCTGCCGACCGCGCTGTCGATCACCAACTCCCGCAAGGCGCCGACGCTGGCCCTGATCGTTCCCGGTGTCATCGGTTTCGCGCTGTCGGTCACCGGTGAAGGTGATCTTCTGCTGAACATGGCGGTCTTCGGAGCCACTCTCAGCTACGTGTTGATGATGATCAGCCATATCGTATTGCGGCGGCGGGCAGCCGATATGGCCCGCCCTTACCGCACCCCGGGCGGTATTGCCACGTCCGGCTTCGCATTGCTGGTCGCCGCGACCGCGCTCATTGCCACATTCCTGGTGGACACCGTGGCCGCTTTGTGCTGCCTGGGCGTATTCTGTGCGTTCATACTGTATTTCGCCTTATATAGTCGGCATCAACTGGTCGCCAATTCTCCGGACGAAGAATTGGCGGGCTCGCAAGATTTCGAAAGCGAACTGCAATGAGCTACCGGCAGACTATTTCGGGTACCACGTATGCCTTCGGCGGGCTGGTCGACGTGTTGGCCAAGGCAACGCCGCTGCGCTCTGGTGACCAGCTCGCCGGCTGTGCCGCCGAACATGACGCCGAACGTGCCGCCGCCGCTTGGGTACTCGCCGACATGCCGCTGACAACGTTTCTCAGCGACGTGGTCGTGCCCTACGAAACCGACGAGGTCACCCGGCTCATCATCGACAGCCATGACCGCCAGGCATTCGCTCCGATCTCCCATCTGACGGTCGGCGGCCTTCGCGATTGGTTGTTGGACACCGCGGCTCGCGACGACAGTGCGGCACGCATCGCGGCGATCGCGCCGGGCCTGACCCCGGAGATGGTTGCCGCGGTCTGCAAGATCATGCGCAATCAGGATCTGATTCTGGTCGCCGCGGCCACGACCGCCACCGCCGCCTTCCGCACCACCATCGGGTTGCCGGGCCGGCTCGCCACCCGGCTGCAGCCCAACCATCCCACCGACGACCCGCGTGGAATTGCGGCCGGGATGCTCGACGGCTTGCTGATGGGCTGCGGCGACGCCGTGGTCGGCATCAATCCGGCGACCGACTCGCCTCAGGCAACCGCGGACCTGCTTCACCTTCTCGATGACATCCGGCAACGTTTCGAGACCCCCATGCAGTCGTGCGTGCTGTGCCACGTCACCACCACCACGGAATTGATCGACAAGGGTGTGCCCGTTGACCTGGTGTTCCAGTCCATCGCCGGCACCGAGGGCGCCAATTCCAATTTCGGTGTGAACATCCCAATGTTGTTGGAAGCCAACGAAGCCGCGCGGTCGCTGGGCCGCGGCACCGTTGGCGACAACGTCATGTACCTGGAGACGGGACAGGGTTCGGCCCTGTCTGCCGGTGCGCACCTGGGCACCGGTGGCAAGCCCGTCGATCAGCAGACATTGGAGGCGCGGGCCTATGCGGTGGCCCGGACGCTGCAGCCGCTGTTGATCAATACCGTGGTCGGATTCATCGGTCCGGAGTACCTCTACGACGGTAAACAGATCATCCGGGCCGGGCTCGAAGACCACTTCTGCGGGAAACTACTGGGCCTGCCGATGGGCGTCGACGTCTGCTACACCAACCACGCCGAAGCCGACCAGGACGATATGGATACGCTGCTCACCCTGCTGGGCGTGGCGGGCGCGGCCTTTGTGATCGCCGTCCCCGGCGCCGATGACATCATGCTGGGCTATCAAAGCCTGTCGTTTCACGATCCGTTGTACGTGCGACAGGTGCTGCGGCTGCGCCCCGCACCCGAATTCGAAGCCTGGCTAACCGGTCTGGGCATGGCCGACGCCAACGGACGGATTCTGCCCATCGATCTGGCGACCTCGCCGCTGCGGGCATTGGCAACCGGTGCATGAACGCACCGGACGCACGGGCCGCCGATGAGGTGTGGGCATTGCTGCGCGACGTCACCCAAGCGCGCATCGGACTCGGCCGCGCCGGCAACTCATTGCCCACCCGGCGGGTCCTGGAGTTCCAGGCCGCCCACGCCGCCGCGCGGGACGCCGTGCACGACCCGCTCGACGTCGCAGGGCTCACCGAACAGGTCCGCGACCTGGGCCTCGGCGCACCGCTGGTGGTGCGCAGTCAGGCCAGCTCACGTAGCGAGTACCTGCGCCGGCCTGATCTAGGCCGCGCTCCGGCGGACCTGTCCATCCTGCCCAACACCGGCGCCGACATCGGCATCGTGCTCGCCGACGGCCTATCGCCTCGCGCCCTCACCGATCACGGCGCCGGCCTGCTGGGTGCGCTGGTGCGCGAGTTCCATGACCGCTATCGCATTGCCCCGCCAGTGATCGCGACCCAGGCGCGCGTTGCCCTCGGCGACCACATCGGTCAGACGCTGGGAGTGCGCACGCTGCTGGTGATCATCGGCGAACGCCCCGGGCTATCGGTTGCGGACAGCTTGGGCATCTACCTGACGCACCTGCCGAGACCGGGTTTGACCGATGCGGATCGAAACTGCATCTCCAACATCCACCCGCCCGACGGCCTCGACTACCAGACCGCCGCCGGCATCGCCGCTGCCCTGGTCACCGGGGCCCGTAAACTCGGCCGCTCAGGGGTGGCCCTCAAAGACACCTCGCGCACCGAACTGACGGCCGACGACACGCTCGGCATCGGCTGACGTCACCGCAGATCGCCGCCCAGCGCCCGGAGCAACTGCTGTACCCCGGTCAACGAATGCGCCGGCAAGAACAGGTCACAGTAGGGCAGCGCCGCGGCCATCGAGCCGGTCAGCGGCTCGAAATCGCTCTGTGCTGCACGCGGATTGAGCCAGACCAGCAACTGGGCGCGCCTGCGCACGCGAGCCAGCGCGTGACACAGGACCTTAGGTGCTTCGCTGTCCCAACCGTCGGAGGCAATGATCACCACCGCGCCGCGTAACGCGTTGCCGTGCGGCGGTTCCAGCAGCGCACCGACACTACGACCGATAAAGGTGCCGCCATACCGGTCGGCTACCTTCGCATTCGCCCGGCCCAGGGCCACCTCCGCCGAACGATGAGCCAGCACCGGGGTGAGTCGGGTCAGCGAGGTCGAAAACGCGAAGACCTCCGGGCGAATGCCGGGTTGGCGCGCCACCAGCGCCCGCATGAGATGCAGATAGATCGCCGCATAGGGCTGCATCGAGCGGCTTACGTCGCAGAGCAACACCACCCTCCTGGGCCGTCGGCGCGGCCGGATCCGCGCCAGGCGCACCGCTTCCCAGCCGGTGGCGCGCGAAGCGTTCATCGTGGCTCGCAAGTCGATGCGCTTGCCGTGCGGGCTGGACTCGAAGCGCAGGCTGCGCCGGCGCGGCCAGCGCGCCACCGTCGACTCCAGCCAGCCACCAATACGCCGCAAGTCTTCGGCGTCGAATTGGTCGAACGGTTCCTCGGCGAGTGCGACGATCCGGCTGGGCAGCAAGTCGGGCAACTGGATGCTGGGTCGAACACTTCCGTCCTGATCCCCGACCCGGCTGGCCCAGGGCAGCGGTTGGCCGCCGGCGGCTCCGGAGGGCCCGCCGTTGCGATGCACGATGCCGGCCGCCGGTGTCTTGGGGCCCGGCAGCGGCCGGGCAGCATCGGCCGCCTCAGGCCCGGCCGCATCGAGCGCGCCGAACACGGCGGCAAAGGCGAGGTCAAAGGCAACCAGATCCTCCATCCGATTGACCAGGGTCAACCTCGCGGCCCAATACAGCGCGGACCGGGAGTCGGGCACCAACTGCCGCATTGCCTGCACAAAATTCGCCTGACCGCTGGCCGACACCAGCACCCCGACCCCGCGCAGCCGTGCCACCAGCGCGGCGGCGAACGCCGCCAGGTCGACGCCGCGCAGCAGCAACGGAGCGGTCATCGGCGTTCAGCGCCGTCTGCGCAGCACCCAGATCAGCACCAGCACGGGCAGCACAGCCAGCACGGCGGGGCCATACTTCTTGAGCTGGTCACCGCCGGCGAGCTCGAGCAGATCGATCGGCTCGGGCTCCGCAGACGTGGTGGGCTTGCGGGCCTCGACGGGCCGCGGCTGCGGGCTGACCGGGCTTTCCGGACTTCCGGGGCTTTCCGGGCTTTCGGGAGCCGCCGTCGCGGCATTGCGGGAGGCCAGTTCGGCTTCCAGCGAGTCCACGAATTGACCGAGCAACTTCTCCGACACCTGCTGCAGCATTCCGCTGCCGAACTGCGCCAGCTTGCCGACGATCTTCAGGTCGGTGTCGACGGTGACCTGGGTGCGCTCGCCCGCCTCCGCCAACTGAGCGGTCACCGTCGCGGCCGCGTTGCCGGTGCCGCGCGACTCCTTGCCCTTGGCGTCGATGACCGCGCGATGCTGATCGCGATCCCGCTCAACGAAATGCACCTTGCCGCTGAACTCACTGGTCACCGGCCCCACCTTGACCTTGACCTTGCCGAGGTAGTCGTCGTCCTGGTGACCGGTCAGCTGCGCGCCGGGCATCAGCGGGATCACCTGCTCCAAGTCGCACAGCACATCCCAGGCCTGCTCGATCGGCGCGCTGACGGTGAACTGGTTGGCGATCTTCATTCGATGAGTCCTCTCATGTTCGGCTGTATTCGGTCAACGCGTCGCGTATCAGGGTTCGGTCATCAGGAGTCTTGGCCAATGCCCCGAGACTGGCCAATGCCGATGCGTCGACGAGGTCCGCGACACCCAGCGAGACCAGTGCGGCGACCCAGTCGATAGTCTCGGCCACGCCCGGCGGCTTGTCCAGATCGAGATCTCGTGCGCTGCCGACGAATTGAGTGGCATGCTCGATCAGCGAGGCGCTGGCCCCGGGAACCGTCCGCCGCACGATCGCGGCCGCCCGAGCCGGCTCCGGGTAGTCGATCCAGTGGTACAGACAACGCCGGCGCAACGCGTCATGCAGATCGCGGCTGCGGTTGGAGGTCAACACCGCGATCGGCGGCAGCGGTGCAACGAAGGTGCCCAATTCGGGAACCGTCACCGCCGCCTCACCGAGGAACTCCAGTAGCAGCGCCTCGAATTCATCGTCGGCCCGGTCAATTTCGTCGATCAGCAGCACCGGCGGTGTCGAGCCGCGATGGCGCACGCACTGCAGGATGGGCCGATCCACCAGATACGCCTCGCTGTACAGATCGGCCTCGGAGATATCGGCGCCACGCGCCTCGGCGAGCCGGATGGACAACAGCTGGTGCTGGTAGTTCCAGTCGTAGAGCGCCTCGTTGGCGGTCAGCCCTTCATAGCACTGCAGCCGGATCAACGAGGTATCCAAAACCGCGGCAAGGGCTTTCGCGGCGGTCGTCTTACCCACACCGGGCTCACCCTCGAGCAGTAGCGGGCGCCCGAGGGTGACCGCGAGATAGATGGCCGATGCGGTCCCGGTGTCCAGCAGATAGTTCTGCGCGTCGAACCGGCGAACCACATCTTGGGGGTCTGCAAAGGTCGTCACGCTCATTCAAGGCACCGATTCCACGAGCCGCCGGTAGTCGTCCCAGGTATCCACGTCCAACGGTACCGAATCGTCCACCACCAGTTCCCGCACCGGGTGCCGGCCGGATTGGATGAGCTTCCACACTCCCTTATCGCCGTGCAGCTGTGGTAATTCACCGAATAGTCTGCGGCTAAACCAGAATGGATGCCCGATTCCATCGTTGTACCGGCACACCATGAGGTCGCAGCCCGGCCCCTGGCCGACCAGGCGGGCGACGGTGGCCGGGTCGACGCCCGGCTGATCCCCAAGCATCAGCACAATGCCGGCGGATTGCGGATCCACCCGTCCCAGCGCAACGCGCAACGAAGCCGAACACCCGGCACCAAAGTCCTCGACCGTCACCACCTCGGCCTCATCCAGCGGCACCAGCGCGCGGACCCGTTGGGCGGCCCCGCCCAGGGTCACGATCAGCTGATCGAATCCGGCGCCCCGCGCTACCCGCAGAGTCGCCCCGAGCAGCGTCGTATCGCGATAAGACAGCAGCTGTTTCGGCGTGCCCAGACGACGGGATCCGCCGGCCGCCAGCACCACACCGGTGATGCTAGGCGCCCTCACGCGCCGCCGTTTCTGTCGCTGAACGCCGTTCGGCATGCGGGGCAGCAGAACCAGTAGTCGGCACCCGCCAGCCGCAGGTGTTCGGTCGCCGGCCCGATCAGGACCGTCATCCCGCACACCGGGTCCACCGCCTCGGCGGCAGTCGCATCCACCGGCGCGGGCCGGCCCCCGCCGCCGGCGCGCACCGCCGCAATGATTTCGGCGGCGATGGCCACCGCGATCTCGGCGGGCGTCTTGGCACCGATAGCCAGTCCGACCGGGGTGCGGATGCGCGCCCGCTCGGTCGCCGAGAGGCCCAGCGAGTCCAGGACCGCGGCGCCACGGACCTTGCTGGCCACCAGACCGATGTAGCCAACGCCGTTATCCAATGCCGCGCGGATGGTTTCGGCTTCCGGGCCGCCATGGCTGGCGATCACGACGACAGTCGGCAAGGCGGCGGCGCCGACCGGGTCGCTGTCGCGGCGGGCGTCGTAGCCCAGCACGCCGCAGACCTCGATCAACGCCTCGGCGATCGGCGTGGCACCGTAGATTCGGACCAGCGGCGCCGGCAGCTGCGGGGTCAAGAAGATCTCCAGCGACCCGCCCGACAGGCACGGATTGACCACCACGCATGCGCCGGGGGCTTCGGGGAAGTGCACGTCCCCATCGGGAAGCACGCGCAGCAGCACACTTTCGCCCGCCTGAAGCACCCCCAACGCCGCCTTGCGAACGGAGTTCTGCGCGCACTGCCCGCCGACGAAGCCCTCGATAGTGCCATCGGGCAACAGGATCGCCTCGTCACCGGGGTAAGCCGAGGTCGGCGGCTGGGCTCGGACCACCGTGGCATGCACAAACGGTGTCCGCGCAGCCAGCAGCTGCGCCGCCCGCTCACTAATGGTCATCTGCAACCCTTAAATCGGAGGTGTGGCCCGGCCCTGCATGGCCTCCCAGACTCGGGACGGCGTCAGCGGCATGTCGGCATGGCGAACCCCGTATGGCGCCAACGCATCCACCACCGCGTTCACCACCGCCGGGGGCGAGCCCACGGTGGCCGATTCACCGATTCCCTTGGCCCCGATCGGGTGATGCGGCGAGGGCGTCACCGTGTGCCCGGTTTCCAGGTGCGGCACCTCGAGCGCGGTCGGGATCAGATAGTCCATCAGCGAGCCGCCCAGACAGTTACCGTCCTCATCGAAGGCGATCATCTCCATCAACGCCATGCCGATGCCGTCGACGATGCCGCCATGCACCTGGCCCTCGATGATCATCGGGTTAATGCGGGTGCCGGCGTCGTCGACGGCCAGGAAGCGCCGCACCTTGACCACCCCGATGCCCGGATCGACGTCGACCACACAGAAGTACGCGCCGTACGGGTAGGTCAGGTTCGACGGGTTGTAACACACCTCGGCGTCCAGGCCGCCCTCGATGCCCTCCGGCAGATCGCCGGCTCCATGGGCCCGCATCGCGATGTCGGCGATGGTGACCGATGCCGACGGATCTCCCTTGACGTGGAATGAGCCCTTCTCCCATTCCAAGTCGGCAACCGATACCTCGAGCATGCCCGAAGCGATGATCTTGGCCTTGTCGCGCACCTTGCGGGCCACCAACGCCGCTGCGGCGCCCGAGACCGGGGTCGAGCGGCTGCCGTAGGTACCCAGCCCGAACGGGGTCTGATCGGTGTCACCGTGCACCACGTCGATGTCGTCGGGTGGGATCCCCAGCTCCTCGGCGACGATCTGGGCGAACGTCGTCTCATGGCCCTGGCCCTGGGTCTGCACCGACAGTCGCACCACGGCTTTGCCCGTCGGGTGCACCCGGAGCTCGCATCCGTCGGCCATGCCCAGCCCGAGGATGTCCATGTCCTTGCGCGGGCCGGCGCCGACGGCCTCGGTGAAGAAGGAGATGCCGATGCCCATCAGCTCACCGCGATCGCGCTTTTCTTTTTGTTCGGCGCGCAGGGCGTCATAGCCGATCATGTCCATGGCCTGGCGCATGGTGGACTCGTAGTCGCCCGAGTCATAGACCCATCCCGTTTTGGTGGTGTACGGGAACTGCTCGGGCTTCAGCAGGTTGCGCAGCCGCACTTCGGCGGGGTCCATCTTGAGTTCGAAGGCCAAGCAATCCACTAGCCGCTCAACGAAATACACCGCCTCGGTGATGTGGAACGAACACGCGTAGGCCACCCCGCCGGGCGCCTTGTTGGTGTACACCGCGGTCATGTGGCAGTAGGCGGCTTCCAGGTCGTAGCTGCCGGTGAACACGCCGTAGAAACCGGCCGGGTATTTCGTCGGTGCCGCCTGGCCGTTGAAGGCACCATGATCGGCCAGCACGTGAGAGCGCAGCGCCAGAATCTTGCCCTCGTTGGTCGCAGCGATCTCACCGACCATGATGTAGTCGCGCGCGAAGCTGGTCGAGGTCAGGTTCTCGCTACGGTCCTACATCCATTTGACCGGTTTACCCAGCACCAACGAACCGACGATGGCACACACATAGCCGGGATAGATCGGCACCTTGTTGCCGAAGCCGCCGCCGATGTCGGGCGAGATGACCCGGATCTTGTGTTCGGGCAGCCCGGCGACCAACGCATACAGCGTGCGGTGGGCATGCGGCGCCTGCGAGGTGGTCCATAGCGTGAGCTTGCCGGTGACCGGGTCCAAATCGGCTACCGCTCCGCAGGTTTCCATCGGCGCCGGGTGCACACGCGGATAGACCATCTCCTGTTTGATCACCACGTCAGCCTTGGCGAACACGGCGTCGGTGGCCGCCGCGTCACCGGTCTCCCAGTCGAAGATGTGATTGTCCTGCTTGCCGTCGAGGTCGGTGCGGATCACCGGCACCGACGGGTGCAAGGCCTTGCGCACGTCGACAACCGGGTCCAGCGGGTCGTACTCGACGTCGATCAACTCGAGCGCGTCGCGGGCCGAATAACGGTCCTCGGCAACGACGAAAGCCACCTCCTGGCCCTGGAAGCGCACCTTGTCGGTGGCCAGCACGGCCTGCACGTCGTTGGACAGCGTGGGCATCCAGGCCAAGCCCTTCTCGGCCAAATCCGCGCCCGTCACCACCGCCTTGACCTTCGGATGGGCAAGGGCCGCAGTCACATCAATGCTGACGATGCGGGCGTGCGCATACGGTGAGCGCAAGATCGCCAGGTGCAACATGCCCGGCAACGCGACGTCATCAACATAGTTGCCGCGGCCGCGGATGAAGCGAGGATCCTCTTTGCGCAGCATCCGGCCGTGGCCGCAAGGCTTCTGGTCGTTGTCGGCCAGGTCTTCTGGCCGTGATTCGATGGTGGTCACGAGCTGGCCACCTCCTTGGCGTTCTTGGCGGCCCACTGGATGGACCGCACGATGGTGGTGTAGCCGGTACACCGGCAGATCTGCCCGGAGATCGCCTCGCGAATGGTCTCTTCATCGGGGTCCAGATTGCGGTCGAGCAGGGCGCGGGCGGTGATCATCATTCCCGGCGTGCAAAAACCACACTGCAGTCAGTGGCAACGCATGAACCCTTCCTGCACCGGGTCGAGTGAGCCATCGGCCGCCGCTAGCCCTTCCACGGTGCGAATGCTGCGCCCGGAGGCCATGGCGGCCAGCATGGTGCAGGACTTCACCGGCACACCGTCGACGTCAACCACGCAGGTCCCGCAATTGCTGGTGTCACAGCCCCAGTGGGTTCCGGTGAGCCGCAGCTGATCCCGCAGGAAGTGGACCAGAAGCATTCGGGGTTCGACTTCGGCGCTGACCGGTTCGCCGTTGACGGTCATGTTCACCTGCATCATTAGTTCCCTTCCGGTGCCGGCTGGTTGCGCACTCGCCCGACGGCGCTGCGCAGGGTTCGAATGGTCAGTTCCGCGGCCAGATGCCGCTTGTAGTCGGCGGTGCCACGGATGTCGGTGACCGGCTCGCATGCCTGCCCGGCACGGCGGCCCGCTTCGGCGAACGTGTCTTCATTGGCCGGCCGACCAACCAGCGCCGCCGCGAGTTCGGCCAGCGCGGCCGGGTCCGGATTGACCGCGGTCAATCCGGACCCGGGCGGCGGTAATGGTGTCGTTGTTCAGCGTGACGGCCGCCCCGGCCGCCGTCACCGCCCAATCACCGACCCGCCGCTCCACCTTCGCGTAGGCGCTGGACGTGTTGTGCCGGACCGGGATGCGAACCTCGACCAGCATCTCGCTCGGGGCCAGGGTGGTCTCGTAGGGCCCGGCCTGGAATTCGTCGATGGCGATCTCACGCTCCCCCGAGGACCCGCGGGCCAGGCACACCGCGTCCAGCACGGTGCAGACCGTCGACAGGTCCTCGGCCGGGTCGGCCTGACACAGCGAACCCCCCAGGGTGCCGCGATTGCGCACCACCGGGTCGGCGATCACCCGCTCGGCGTCGCGGAAGATCGGGCACACCGCCGCCAGCGCCTCGGACTCGAGGATCTCGCGATGACGGGCCATCGCCCCGATGCGCACTAGCGTCGGATCGGTGATCAGGTACCCCAGCTCTGGCGCCAGGTCATTGATATCGACCAGGTACTCGGGGTTTGCGATCCGCAGCTTCATCATCGGCAGCAGGCTGTGGCCGCCGGCGACGAGGCGCGCCCCCTCCCCCAACCGGTCCAATAGTCCGATGGCGTGATCGACGCTGGTCGCACGCTCGTATTCGAAGGCCCAGGTACTTGCATGTCGAAAGTGTCGACCCCGCCCGAAATGGCCGTCAATATCGAATTAAGTAATCGTTGAACTTAGCCCGCACTTGCTTCGAAATCGTCTGCGACCTGCAGATCTCGGTGGATGCGCCCCGATGTCTCGGCCAACGGGCGGCCACCGCCGCCCCAACGCCGGGCGATGATGTCGGCCGCGATCGAGACCGCGGTCTCCTCTGGGGTGCGGGCTCCCAGATCCAGGCCGATCGGGCTGGACAACTGGCTCAGCTCGGCGTCGGTCAGCCCCGCCGCGCGCAGCCGGCTCATCCGATCGTCATGGGTTTGGCGTGATCCCATCGCCCCGATGTAGCCGATCCGGGGCAGGCGCAGCGCTACCTCAAGCACCGGGACATCGAACTTCGGATCATGAGTGAGCACGCAGATCACCGCGCGTTCGTCGATGGCACCCGCCTGCACCTCGGCGGCGAGATACCGGCTGGGCCATTCGACGACAACCTCGTCGGCCGTCGGGAAGCGCGCCCGCGTCGCGAACACCGCGCGGGCGTCGCAGACGGTAACCCGATAGCCAAGAAACGAACCCTGCCGGGCCAGCGCCGCGGCGAAGTCGATGGCACCGAACACCAGCATCCGCGGGCGCGGCGCGAAGCTGGATACGAAGATCTCCGTCCCTTCGCCGCGCCGCTGCCCGTCGGGCCCGTGCTTGAGGATTTCGCTACGCCCCAGGGCGAGCAGACCCCGCGCATCATCGGTGACCGCAGCGTCGGCACGCACCGATCCCAGCGATCCCGCCGTCGGCCTGCTGGGGTCGGTCCGGACCACCAGCCGGCGGCCTACCCACTGCGGGTCCGGGTGCGCGATGACGGTGGCGACAGCGACCGGCACATGGGCCGCGATATCCTCGGCCACCGCGACCAGCTCGGGAAACGTCGCCGGCGAGACGGCTTCGATGAAGATGTCGATGATGCCGCCGCACGTCAGGCCCACCGCGAACGCGTCGTCGTCGCTGACACCGTAGCGCTCCAGCCTCGGTATGCCGGTGCGCGTCACCTCGCCGGCGCTCTCGTATACCGCGCCCTCCACACAGCCACCCGACACCGAGCCGCTCACCGAACCATCCGGCGCCACCACCATCGACGCGCCCGGAGGCCGGGGCGCCGAGCGCAATGTGCGAACCGCCGTGGCCAGGCCGGCCGTGTCACCCGCGCGCCAGATCGTTATCAGGTCGGTAAGCACATCCCGCACACATCCCAAAGTAAGCTCAAACTCGTGACCCCGGCTCAACTTCGGGCCTATTCGGCGGTGGTGCGCTTGGGCTCGGTGCGGGCTGCCGCCACCGAACTCGGCCTCTCGGATGCCGGCGTCTCGATGCACGTCGCGGCATTGCGCAAAGAACTCGACGACCCGCTGTTCACCAGGACCGGCGCGGGGCTGGCGTTCACTCCTGGCGGCCTGCGGCTGGCCAGTCGCGCGGTGGAGATCCTGGGGCTGCAGCAGCAAACGGCGATCGAGGTCACCGAGGCGGCTCATGGCCGCCGGTTGTTGCGCATCGCGGCGTCCAGCACTTTCGCCGAGCACACGGCGCCGGGGCTGATCGAGCTGTTCTCGTCGCGAGCCGACGACCTCTCCGTCGAGTTGAGCGTGCATCCCACCAGCCAATTCCGCGATCTGATCTGCTCGCGGGCGGTGGACATTGCGATCGGCCCGGCCAGCGAGAGTTCGATCGGTTCGGACACCTCGTTGTTCGTGCGGCCATTCCTGAAGTACCAGATCATCACCGTCGTGGCACCCAACAGCCCACTGGCCGTGGGGATTCCAACGCCCTCCCTGCTGCGCCAGCAACAGTGGATGTTTGGCCCACCGGCGGGAAGCGTGGCCGGTGAGATCGCAACCATGTTGCGCGACTTGGCGATTCCGGAGTCACAGCAGCGCATCTTCCAGAGCGACGCCGCCGCGCTGGAAGAGGTGATGCGCGTTGGTGGCGCGACGCTGACCATCGGATTTGCGGTCGCCAAGGACCTTGCCGCGGGGCGGCTGGTGCACGTGACGAGTCCGGGGCTGGACAAGGCGGGTGAGTGGTGCGTGGCGACCCTGCCGCCGGCCGCACGTCAACCCGCGGTGTCTGAGCTGGTCCGCTTCATCACCACGCCGAGGTGCATTCAAGCCATGATCCGGGGCAGCGGGGTCGGTGTGACGCGGTTCCGGCCGAAGGTGCACGTCACGCTGTGGAGTTAGCTATACGCTTTACCCCCATGAGCGTGTACAAGGTGATCGACATCATCGGGACCAGCCCCACGTCATGGGAGCAGGCCGCGGCCGAAGCGGTGCAGCGAGCGCGGGAAAGCGTCGATGACATCCGCGTAGCCCGGGTCATCGAGCAGGACATGGCGGTGGATTCCAGCGGGAAGATCACTTATCGCATCAAGCTCGAGATCTCGTTCAAGATGAGGCCTTCGCAACCGCGCTGATCCCGCCGAATGCGCGTCCTGGGCCTTGACAGTGCGCCGGGGGCGGTGGAATCACGAAATGCTCGCCGCCGGCGCACACTCGAAGCCGTCAGCGCAGCGTCGAGTCACTCACCAGGCGTGTGAGAGGTCTCCGTGCTGGCGGATCCAGGCGTGCATCGCGATCCCTGCCGCAACTCCGGCGTTAATGCTGCGTGTTGAGCCAAACTGGGCGATCGACACGGTGACCACGGCCCCGACCCGGGTGTCGTCGGTGATGCCGGGCCCTTCCTGGCCGAACACCAACAGGCAATCCCGCGGCAGCATGGTCTCTTCGAGTCGCGCCGCTCCGGGCACGTTGTCCACCGCCACCACGGTCAACCCGGCCCCCACGGCGAACTCCAGCAACTCCGCAATGCTGTCATGGTGGCGCAACCGCTGGTAGCGATCGGTCACCATGGCGCCGCGCCGGTTCCAGCGCCGACGCCCCACGATGTGCACGGTGTCCACCGCAAACGCGTTGGCGGTACGCACCACCGAGCCGATGTTGGCATCGTGGCCGAAGTTCTCGATCGCGATGTGTAGCGGGTGCCGCCGCTTGTCGATGTCGGCAACGATCGCCTCGCGCGTCCAATACCGGTAGGCATCGACGACATTGCGGGCATCGCCGTCGCGCAGCAGGTCCGGGTCGTATCTCGGGTCGTCCGGGTGTTCACCCGGCCACGGGCCGACACCGGCGGCCGACGCCCCCCATTCGGTGGGACCAGGTTCGCTCATCGCGACGTCCACACCGCGGCATGCGTACCCACCACCGCCACCGTGGCATACAGCAGCGCGTCGTTGATTTCGCCTTGCGTGCACAGCGACGCGTTGACCTGCACCGCGTCCATCGATGCGTCCGGCAGGATCAGCACCGAGGAACCGTAGACCGCACAAGACGGGCTGAGCCCCCGGCCGGGCAGCGTCGGCGAGGTGAGCAACATCATCGGACCGCCGCGGGCGGCGGAGTCGTCGCGATAGCGGGCCGCCAGGGCGTCCACCTGCAAGCCGAGCAGCATGAACCCGTTGCCGGTGAAGGCCGCCGGGTCGCCGAGCTGCGCCTTGGTCAGCGGCGTACCGTCCGCACGCCATGCCGACAGGCTGGTGGTCTTGACCGTAAGACCGGTGTCGTTTTGGTTGGTCGGCAGCATTCCCACCGGAAAGGCAGCCGGATAGGCGGCCGCGGTCTTGGCGATCCGGTCATGAGGTGAATACGCGTAGACACCGCGGACCGCGCTGCGATCGGTGAGCGGGCCCAGACACACCGTCCCATGGAGCCGATCCTGTGCCCCCGAGAGCGGCGAGCCAATGTCGCGCACCTTGGTCATCGCGTCGTCGCAGCTGCCCAGGCCGTTGGCCTCCATCGGGTGCGATAGCGCTCCGTAGAGGCCGTAGCGAACATCCTCGGGTTTGGCGTGGGGTGTGTCCTGCTGGGTCGGCGATGCGTCGACATTGACCAGTACGTAGTCCCCCGACCAGCGCAAATTCGACACCCGCATGTTCCAGCCCAGCACCGGCAGCGCCTGGCCGAACCGCGCGCGCTGGGCGCCGTAGACCAGATCGGGCTCCGATCGCGAGCAGGCCACCAAGCAGGACAAAGCGATGGCCAGCGCAATCAGGAAACGCACGGCAGGCGGCCTAGCCCAGCCCCAGATCGGCAAGGCCCAGCACACTGCGGTACGGCAGTCCTTCGGCTTGGATCGCCTCGGCCGCGCCGGTGGCCCGGTCCACCACGGTGGCCACGCCGATGACCTCGCCTCCGGCATCTTGAACGGCATGCACCGCCGTCAGCGCCGAATTGCCGGTGGTGCTGGTGTCTTCGACCACCAGCACTTGCTTGCCCGATACCTCGGACCCTTCGATAAGTCGTTGCATGCCATGCACTTTCGCGGCCTTACGGACCACGAAGGCGTCGATCGGGCGGCCCGGTGCGTGCATCATTGCGGTCGCCACCGGGTCGGCCCCCAGGGTCAGACCCCCGACGACCGCATAGTCCCAGTCCTGGGTCAGTTCGCGCATCAGGCTGCCGACCAGCGCCGCCGCCCGATGGTGCAGCGTCGCGCGGCGAAGGTCGACGTAGTAGTCGGCTTCCTTCCCCGACGACAGCGTGACACGGCCGTGCACGACCGCCAGCTGGCGCACCAGCTCGGCAAGCTCTTCACGCTCACGTACGGCCACGACCACCACCTACTCGTTTCATCACGGCCCGTAGCAGGCCTCGGGGAATCATTCGTCCGGCACCGACCAGCGCCTTGTACTGCACACCCGGAATGCTGATCACCTTGCCGTCGGCGATGTCGGCCAGGCTTTCCTGGATCACATCGTCAACGTCGAGCCACATGAACGACGGCAACTTGGTCATGTCGATACCGGCCCGGGCGTGAAATTCGGTATGGACATAGCCCGGGCAGACGGCGTGCACGCCCACGCCGGTGCCCTCCAGCCCGGTGGAGAGCCCTTCGCTGAACGAGATGACCCAGGCCTTGGACGCGGAATAGGTAGACCCCCGCCCGGAGAGCAGCCCGGCAACGCTGGCGATGTTGATCACCGTGCCCGCACCGGCGGCCAGCATGGGCGGCAGCGCCGCCCGGGTCAGCTGCATCACCGCGGTCACGTTGACATCGAGCTGTGCCTGTAAAGCGGCGGGCTCGGTTTCCCAGAACTCCCCGGAGGTGGCGAACCCGGCATTGTTCACCAACACCCGGACTCCACGGGAGAGCCGCTCGGCGACTTTGTCGCGACCGGCCGCGTCGGCGAGATCGGCAGGCAGTATCTCCACGTTGCCGGCATCGTCCTCGAGCTCGACCGCTAATTGCGTCAACCGGTCGACGTCGCGGGCAACCAGTATCAGGTCGTAACCGTCTTGGGCGTAGCGGCGCGCATAGCCGGCGCCTATCCCGGACGTCGGCCCGGTGATCAACGCAACGGGGCGTGGCATGAGCGTCAGTCTACTGACCGGGTGCTGGCGTCCCCGGCGCGCTATTAGCGCTGGTACTTCGTGGCCTGCTGGCCGTTACGGCCCCCCAGCGGTGGCCGCCGGGAGCCCTCGGAACGGCCCTCCTCGCGACGCATCGACTCGGGGGTGCGGCGCGACGCGTCGGGCAACAAGCCGGCCGCGGGATCGACCTGAGCACGCCGCGGCGGCAGCTCGGGGCGGCGGGACGGAGTCAAAGAGCGGTTCCCGCTTTGGGCCGGCTCGGACTCCTCGGCCTCTTGTGGGCTCTCCTGCGGCAGCGGCGGCAATACCCGCAACAGGTCGTTGAACTGGCGCACGGTGCGCAGCCCCTCGTCCCACTGCGCGCGCGAGCTGGCGATTGGCATGCTGACCAGCGTCCAGTTCTGCTCGTTCCACATGATTTCGGCACAGTCCGGAGCGGTGTGCGCGAAGGTCACCATGCGCCGGTCGCAGGCCCGCCGGGCGGCATCGAGATTGGTGGAATACACCATCCGCGGCCCGATCGCGCCGAGCAGCCAGATGTCGCTCTCGCGCGGCTCCTTCAGGCCCTTGAGCCGCAGGTCAACCACGACGTTGGTGCCCACCTTGCGGTGCAGCGCGATCACCGTGGCGACTTCCTCGAGATCGAAGATGTACACGGCCTCGCCCCGAATCTGACCAAGCACCACGTTCTTGGCCGGGACTTCGCCGACCGTGGACATCACGCCGCGCGTCCAGCGCTGCAGAATGTCGGTCGACTCGCGCTCGTAGTCAAATCCGTGCGACCGCGCCCAAGACTTACGACGTCTGCTGCGCCCGCGGCGTCGATCGATGTCGACGTATAACAGCACCACCGCACTGACGAAGCACAGTGCGGAGAGCGTGAACCAAAGCGGGATCATTCCGCACAGCCTATCTGCTCTGCAGACCCAGTAAATAATCCGAGCAGGTCACAACCCAATCACAGGACTTTATACCCCGGCCTGCCCCCCACCCGGTAACCCGCCTTTTCGGGTTTGATGTGCCGGGTTGGACACCCGTTGCGGTGCGCTGATGTGAGCCTTGGGTGAGCCGATGTGAGGTTTGTCGCCTTGCGATGAATCGCAAGGCGGCGTGCGCGGCGACGGGAGTTTGGCCTGGTGCGCGACGCCGGCAGGGGCTCCCCGGGTGACGCAATGGGCGAACTCTTTGCCGCAGTAATGGCCAGACAGCACGGCGATGGCAATATCGGCGGTACGTGAATTTCTCGGAGGCCTAGGGATGCACCAGGATTTCCGGCTCTTACGAGTCGTCAGCGCCGACGGGATTTGCCGGGCCACCATCGACCACCCGCCGGTCAACCTCTTAGACGTTGACCTGCTGACCGAAATCGAAATCCTCACCAACCAAGTCGCGGCCGACAACGAGGTGCGGGTGTTGATCGTCGACTCGGCCGATCCGGAATTCTTCATCGCGCACGCCGATGTCTCGCTAATCAGTGACTTGCCGGCCGACGACACCGCCCGCCATGACGAGCTGTCGCGATTCAATGCCGCCATGCAAGCGTTGCGCGGCCTGCCCAAGGCCACGATCGCCGTCATCGAGGGCGCGTGCCGCGGCGACGGCTGCGAGTTCGCGATGGCGTTCGACATGCGCTACGCCGCGCTGGGCACGACGGTGCTGGGCCACCCCGAGGTGTCGGTGGGCATCATCCCCGGGGGCGGCGGCACCCAACGGCTACCGCACCTGGTCGGCCGTGCACGGGCGCTCGAGGTGATCCTCGGATGCCGGGACATCGACGCTGCGACGGCCCAGGCCTGGGGGTATGTCAATCGGGCGCTGCCGGGCGAGGAGCTGTGGCGATTCGTCGACAAGCTCGCCGGGCGCATCGCGTCGTATCCCGAAGACGCCATCGCGGCGGCCAAGCGCGCCGTGGACGTCGCACTGGACCCGCGAACAGATCTGACTACCGGTCTGCGCATCGAGGATCAGCTCTTACGCGAAACGCTCGCGCTGCCGGACACCCGCCGGCGATTGCAGGCGGTCATCGAGGCCGGCGCCCAGACCCGAGAATTCGAGCTGGGCGCCGCCCCGAAACCTCCTGCGACTTAACCGAGGACCAGCGACTCGCCGTCGGCGCTGACATTGACCGGCACCGTGTCGCCGTCGTGCACCTGACCGGCCAGCAGCATCTTGGCCAACTGGTCGCCGATCGCCTGTTGCACCAACCGGCGCAACGGGCGGGCGCCGTACACGGGGTCGAATCCGCGCTGCGCCAGCCATTCCTTGGCCGGCAGCGACACCTCGAGTTGCAGACGACGCTGGGCCAGCCGTTTGTCCAGCTGTTGGAGCTGGATGTCGACGATCTGCACCAGTTCGTCGGGGTTGAGGGCGTCGAAGATCAGCACATCGTCGAGCCGGTTGATGAACTCCGGCTTGAAGGCCGCCCGCACCGCCGCCATCACCTGGTCCGGGGTGCCGCCCGACCCGAGGTTGGACGTCAAGATCAGGATGGTGTTGCGGAAGTCGACCGTACGGCCCTGCCCGTCGGTCAGCCGGCCCTCGTCGAGAACCTGCAGCAGCACGTCGAACACGTCCGGGTGGGCCTTCTCGATCTCGTCGAACAGGATCATCGTGTAGGGACGCCGCCGCACCGCCTCGGTCAGCTGACCGCCCTGGTCGTAACCGATGTAGCCGGGAGGGGCCCCGACGAGGCGGGCCACCGAGTGCTTCTCGCCGTACTCGCTCATGTCGATGCGCACCATCGCGCGCTCGTCGTCGAACAAGAACTCCGCCAGCGCCTTGGCCAGCTCGGTCTTGCCGACACCGGTGGGGCCGAGGAACATGAACGAGCCGGTCGGCCGGTTGGGGTCGGCGACCCCGGCCCGAGAGCGCCGCACGGCGTCAGAGACGGCCTGCACTGCCTTCTTCTGCCCGATGACGCGGTGGCCCAGCTCGTCTTCCATTCGCAGCAGCTTGGCCGTCTCGCCTTCGAGCATGCGTCCGGCGGGAATGCCGGTCCATGCCGACACCACCTCGGCGATGTCGTCGGGACCGACCTCTTCCTTGAGCATCATCTGCTCTCGGGCTTGCGCGTGCGGCACGGCAGCGTCGAGCTTCTTCTCCATCTCCGGTATGCGCCCGTAGCGCAGCTCGGCTGCCTTGGCCAGGTCACCATCGCGCTCAGCGCGCTCGGATTCCCCACGCAGGGCGTCCAACTGCTCTTTGAGCTCGCGGACGATCTCGATGGAGTTCTTCTCGTTCTGCCATCTGGTCGTGAGTTCTGCCAGCTCTTCTTTCTTGTCGGCCAGCTCGGCGCGCAGCTTTTCCAGCCGATCTTTGGAGGCGTCGTCCTCTTCCTTGGACAGCGCCATTTCTTCGATCTCCAGCCGGCGCACCAGCCGCTCGACCTCGTCGATCTCGACGGGGCGCGAATCGATTTCCATCCGCAGCCGGCTGGCAGCCTCGTCAACGAGGTCGATGGCCTTGTCCGGCAGGAACCGCGCGGTGATGTAGCGGTCGGACAGCGTCGCGGCGGCCACCAGCGCGGAGTCGGTGATCCGGACGCCATGGTGCACCTCGTAGCGGTCCTTGAGTCCGCGCAGAATGCCGATGGTGTCCTCCGCCGAGGGCTCACCGACGTACACCTGCTGGAAGCGGCGTTCCAGTGCGGCGTCCTTCTCGATGTGCTTGCGGTACTCGTCGAGCGTGGTGGCACCGACCAACCGGAGCTCGCCGCGGGCCAGCATGGGCTTGATCATGTTGCCGGCGTCCATCGCACCTTCACCGGTCGCGCCGGCACCGACGATGGTGTGCAGCTCGTCGATGAAGGTGATGATCTGCCCGGCCGAGTTCTTGATGTCGTCGAGGACGGCCTTGAGCCGCTCCTCGAATTCACCCCGGTACTTCGAGCCGGCCACCATCGAGCCGAGGTCCAGCGCGACGATCGTCTTGTCACGCAGACTCTCTGGGACGTCGCCGGCCACGATGCGCTGGGCCAGACCCTCCACGATCGCGGTCTTGCCGACGCCGGGTTCACCGATGAGCACCGGGTTGTTCTTGGTGCGCCGCGACAGGACCTGAACCACGCGGCGAATCTCGTTGTCTCGCCCGATCACCGGGTCGAGCTTTCCTTCACGGGCCCGCGCGGTCAGGTCGGTCGAGTATTTCTCCAGCGCCTGGTACGTCGCTTCCGGTTCGGGGCTGGTCACCCGGGCGCTACCGCGTACCTTGACGAACGCCTCGCGCAGAGCCTGCGGCGAGGCTCCGTGCCCGGTCAATAGCTTGGCGACCTCGGAGTCGCCGGTGGCCAGCCCGACCAGCACGTGCTCGGTGGAGACGTACTCGTCGTCCATCTCGGTAGCCAGTTGCTGGGCGGTGGTGATGGCGGCCAGTGACTCGCGGGATAACTGCGGCTGCGTGCTGGCCCCACTGGCCTGCGGCAACCGGTCAACTAGGCGCTGCGCCTCGGTGCGGATGGTGGCGGGGTCGACGCCAACGGCCTCGAGCAGCGGCGCGGCTATGCCATCGGCCTGCGTCAACAGGGCCATCAGCAGATGCGCCGGCCGAATTTCGGGATTGCCGGCAGCCGAAGCCGCCTGCAGAGCCGACGTCAGGGCCGCCTGCGTCTTGGTGGTCGGGTTGAAAGAATCCACGACAGCTCCGTTCGGGGTAAGTATCTGAAAAAATGGTTCTCGGGTTGTGCAACGCCGTCAAGGTTGAGTCTGTTCCGCTCAACTCTAGCTTTTTTGTCTGCCGGTAATCCAGGGCGGGTCCGACCTACCGGCCAGCGCCCGGCAAATAGCTCGGCAACCCCGGCGGGCATGGCGGCGCGGGGTCGGGTGGGCCCCGCATGACCATCTCTCATCGGCGACTAGCTGCGAGTTCCAGCGGCACCGCGGACCACCTTGGGCCGTGCACCGCGCGCCAGTAGCCCAATCGCGATCCCCGGTGCGTCCCGGCAAGCCTAGAATCGTGGTCCGTGGGCCTTGAGGACCGAGACGCGCTGCGGGTGCTGCGGGACGCCTTCGCACCGCAACCCGACTTAGACCACAAAACGCAATCCAGCGAACTCGTCCGCAGCTTCTACACCAACTGGTTCTCCCTGGACAGTTCGGTGCGCGACTTGTTCCCACCCGAAATGAGCGGCCAGCGCGCAGCTTTCACACGTGCGCTGCACTGGGTGTACAGCGAGCTCGTCGCACAGTGCGCCGAGGAGCCGATTGCCTTCCTGGCACAGCTCGGCCGGGATCACCGCAAATACGGTGTGCAGCCAACTCAATACGAGACGTTGCGGCGCGCCCTGCAGACCACGTTGCGCAGTCATCTCGGCAGTTCCTGGACCGATTCGGTCGCGCGCGCCGCTGAGCAATCTCTCAATCTGATCGTCGGGGTGATGAGCGGCGCGGCCGATTCCGAGGACGGACCCGCGTGGTCGGACGCAACGGTAATCGAGCACATCCCGGCGTCGCGCGATCTGGCGGTGATCAGGCTGCAACTGGACCACCCAATGCCCTACCACCCCGGCCAATACGTCAATGTCCAAGTCCCGCAGTGTCCGCGTCGCTGGCGTTACCTCAGCCCCGCCATTCCGGCCGACCTCGAAGGGCGGATCGAATTCCATGTCCGCGTGGTACCCGGCGGGCTGGTCAGCACCGCGATGGTCAACGAAACTCGGACCGGCGACCGGTGGCGCTTGGCGAGCCCGCACGGCGGCTTGCACGTCGACCGCACCGGCGGTGACGTGCTCATGGTCGCCGGCAGCACCGGTCTGGCCCCGTTGCGGGCGCTGATTTTGGATATGGGCCGCTTTGTCGAGAATCCACGAGTGCACCTGTTTTTCGGCGCGCGCTACTTCTGCGAACTCTATGACCTGCGCACGCTTTGGCAGGTTGCGGCGCACAACCCGTGGCTTTCGGTTTCTCCAGTCGCCGAATACAAACTCGACCCGTCCTGGGCCACCGACTATCCCGATGTATCACCGCCGCGCGGCCTGCACGTGCGCCAGACCGGCCGGCTGGCCGAAGTGGTCACCAACTACGGCAACTGGGGCGATCGGCAAATCCTGATCTGCGGCGGGCCGGCCATGGTTCGCACCACCAAGGCCGCACTGATCGCCAAAGGCGCTCCGCGCGAACGCATCCAGCATGATCCACTGCCCTAGCGGCAAGCCACGACTACCAGGAAAGGCCCCGCGCTCAGCCACCGCAGCGGGGCACGCACGCTAGTCTGGCCGGCGTGCATGCCGCAACTCTGCGCGACCCGTTGTCATCGGTGGAAGCACAGTTCGTGCCCGCGACTGGAATGATCGGCACCTCGCTGACCGACGCCGGAGTGCAACTGCTCGGCCAACGGCGCGGCCTGGACGGCTACCTTGCCGCGGGCAAGACAATGGGAATACCGATTCTGTACCCCTGGGCAAATCGACTGGGCGAGAACACATATGACGCCGAAGGCAAGGAGGTAACACTGAACCCCGGCGCAAACGGGGTTCGGGTGGACCCCGCCGGCTTGCCGATCCATGGGGTCCTGGCCGCCTATCCCGGCTGGCGGGTCACGGCTCAGTCGGGCAACGAGCTCACCGCAGAGCTGGACTTCGGGGCCGACCCGGTGCTGCTGGCCAGCTTTCCGTATCCGCACGCGCTGTCGTTGACGGCGCGGCTGGCCGAACGGGTGCTGACACTGCGCACCACGGTGACCCCAACCGGTGACACGGCCGTGCCGTTGTGCTTCGGCTTCCACCCGTATCTGCAGTTGCCGGGTGTGCCCCGCACCGAGTGGGTCATCGAGACACCCCCGCTGCAGCAGCTCTGCCTCGACCAGCGCGGACTGCCCACCGGCGAGTCGGACCACCGGCCGGCGAAGACAGCGCCCCTGGGCGAGGGCACCTTTGACGACGGCTATGACCAGGTGACCGAGGGAGCGGTGTTCGCCGCGTCCGGTGGCGGGCGCCGCCTGGAGGTCCACTTCGAACAGGGGTATCCCGCGGCGCAGATCTTCGCGCCGATCGCCGAGGACGTGATCTGCTTCGAACCGATGCCCCCCCCCCGACGCGCTCCGGCGCGGCGGCTACCGTTGTGCGCCGATTGGCGAGTCGGCGATCGCGGTGTTCTCAATCCACGTCTAGCCAGAACAAGTCGCCTAGTCTGGTTTCGCCCCGCGGCGGCGGATATCGAGAGCGCGGCCGAAATTGGGCGCTGGGTGCAACAACCGATCACCGCGGCTCGCATATTTCGCCGTCCATCAATATCCGCCAACACAGCTTGTTTTCACAAAAGCCGCAATACCGGGTTGATGTTTCCGTTTCCTGCCGCACAGCCCATTTAGTATCACTCCGGATATCTACGCGCATCACCGTTGGCCACTCGGATACGGCGCGGTTGCCGATATTGACCAAAGCCCACGGCGCCGAAATGAACAGGGCAGCCGCGCAGAACTCGGCCCCCTCGATTCGGGCTGGCCGCACCACACTCCCCAATCCGCCGCGCTCGGCGGGCGGCCCGATCTCCAACATTTCCGAGCCCTGACAATGCGCGTGACGGGACCGATGCAGGCGCCGTCGTCAGCGGCCAGATCACCTGGCCAGGCGATACCTGCGACCACCCGACACGAACCGTCACGCGGGGGTGCGCGGACCGCCCACGGTCGCGTGGCACAGCGCGCCCAACACCTACCGATTAGAGCATTGTTCTAGAACCAGCTTCGAGTACCGGCGCCCTGGAGCCATGGGGCACTGCACCATTCGGCGCCGATACTGACGAATATTTTGGCTGATCCAGTCGCTTGAATGACGCGGCTACCTCCACCCGCACGACCGACCGGGAGCATCCCCATCGCCGACGCAATGGCGGTCCGTTCGCCGGCCTGGGGCGACTCGGCGCACAACGCGCCCTCGTTCGAGCCCGCGCGGTGCCGCTGGTTGCTGGGGCATGAACCTCACGCGCAACGATGGCGGGCCCGCGCGCGCCAGGCCCGTAGCCAACACCGAAAGCCGTTCACACTTGCGGTGCTCGAATTTGCCTCGTTCGACGACATTTTTGACAGTTTCATTTATACCTGGATGAATTTCGCTCGGCGATAGGTGCGCACAACGCGCATGTCAACGTCGCGTGTTTGCCCCAAACCCTGGAGCATGCCGACGGCACTCCAGTCGAATCCGGCGGGATTAAGAAACCCAGATTTTTTTGAGCAAATCAGTGGCTTTTTCGCCGTGCGCAACTGAATAATCTTGCTGCTGTCGGCACCGGACTCAGGGAGGTCGTGCGGATGCCGTAGCGCCACTGCACGTACCGGTCAAACGGTTCGAGTTAAGGATCTGAGTTAGGGACGGGTGCAGGGCTCCGGCGTTGTTGATTAGCAGGCTTGTGAGCTGGGTTGATGATCTTTGGTGCCGCGCTATTGGGGCCGGAGTGTAGGCACGGGCTATCTGGAGAACGATCGAGTTGGTTACTGTTCGTCGTTGGTCTGGAGTTGCCCGTGCCTATCGTTTCAGTATTGCCTGTGTCGTCGGTTCCAGAGGTGTTCGACCGCTGGAGTCCTGGTGAGCGCAGCGGGCTCATCGGATCGGAGTTTTTCGATGTGTTGGCCTCGGTGCCAGACCCGAGGGGCCCACGCGGTCGGAGGTATTCGCTGATGGCTTTGTTGGCGATCGCGGTTCTGGCCACTGCCGCGGGGATGCGCGGCTATGCTGGTTTTGCCACATGGGCGGCCACCGCTCCCGATGATGTGTTGGCCCAATTAGGGGTCCGGTTCCGGCGGCCCAGTGAGAAGACCTTCCGCGCTGTTTTGTCTCGGCTAGACCCCGCCGACCTCAACGCCAGGATGGGCAGTTACTTCACTGCACACGTGGCCAGCAGCGACCCCAGTGGATTGGTGCCGATCGCGTTGGACGGCAAGATGCTGCGTGGTGCTTTACGCGCCAAAGCGACAGCCACGCATCTCGTGTCGGTGTTCGCCCACCGTGCCCGATTGGTGCTCGGTCAACTCGCTGTCGCCGAGAAAAGCAATGAAATTCCCTGCGTACGTGCCCTGCTCACGCTGCTGCCGGGTAGCTTGCGGTGGCTGGTCACCGTGGATGCGATGCATACCCAGGTCGTCACCGCGAAGTTGATCTGCGCCACCTTGAAGTCGCACTACCTGATGATCGTCAAGTCCAACCAAGCCAAAATACTTGCGCGTATCACCGCGCTGCCCTGGGCCGAGGTGCCCGCAGCCGCTACCGATGACTCCCGCGGCCACGGCCGTGTCGAGACCCGCACCCTGCAAATCATCACCGCTGCACGAGGAATCGGCTTCCCCTACGCAAAACAAATCATCCGGATCACTCGTGAACGCTTGATCACCGCCACCGACCAGCGCAGCGTGGAGGTGGTCTATGCCATCTGCAGCCTGCCGTTCGAGCACGCCCGCCCTACCGCGATCATGACCTGGATGCGTCAACACTGGGGAATCGAGAACAGCCTGCACTGGATACGCGACGTCACCTTCGACGAAGACCGTCAAAGGGCACATACCGGAAACGGCGCACAGGTCCTAGCAACGCTACGCAACACCGCGATCAATCTGCACCGCCTCAACGGCGCCGACAACATCGCCGAAGCCTGCCGGATCACTGCTTTGACCGCCAACCGCCGCCTAGACCTCCTCAATCCACAATTCCCCAGCTCACAAGCCTGCTAATCAACAACGCCGGAGCCCTGGGGACGGGTGATGAATTTCGCGGTGCTGCCGCCGGAGATCAACTCGGCGCGCTTGACCATCGGCGCCGGGCTGGGACCGATGCTGGAGGCGGCCAATGCCTGGCAGGGTCTGGCTGGTGAGCTGGGCTCGGCCGCCTCGGCGTTCTCGTCGGTAACCACCGATCTGGTGAGCGGCGGCTGGCAGGGTGCGGCGTCGGCAGCGATGGCGAGTGCGGCGGCGCCGTACCTGAAGTGGCTGACTACCGCGGCAGCTCAGGCCGGGCAAGCCGCGACGCAAGTCCGATTGGCTGCGGCCGCATTCGAGGCGGCGCTGGCCGCGACGGTGCACCCAGCCGCGATCTCCGCCAACCGCTCCCAATTCGTATCCCTGGTGGTCTCTAACCTATTGGGGCAGAATGCCCCCGCGATCGCCGCCGCTGAGGCCGCCTATGAGCAGATGTGGGCCCAAGACGTTGCCGCGATGTTTGGCTACCGTTCCGGAGCGGAATCGATCGCCGCGGCGTTGACACCATTCCCGCTGCAGGCCGCCGGGTCGGTCGTCACCGCCAACCTGGGCTTTGCAAACGTCGGCTTCCGCAACTTCGGTAATGGAAATGTCGGCGACTACAACCTCGGCTCGGGAAACCTCGGCTCGGAAAATGTCGGCAGCTCCAACATCGGCAGCGGCAACATTGGTTTCGGAAACTCGGGGCCCGCACTGACAGCGGCCCTCAACAACATCGGCTTCGGGAATACCGGTAGCAACAATATTGGCTTCGGCAACACCGGCAACAACAACATCGGCTTCGGCAACACCGGCGACAACAACCGCGGCATCGGACTCACCGGCACCGGCCAATTCGGGTTCGGCGGCCTGAACTCGGGCAGCGGCAACATCGGGTTGTTCAACTCGGGCACCGGCAATTTCGGTATTGGGAACTCGGGAACCGGCAACTGGGGAATCGGGAACTCCGGCAACAGCTACAACACCGGCATCGGCAACTCGGGTGACGCCAACACCGGCTTCTTCAATGCCGGCGTCGCCAACACCGGCATCGGCAACGTGGGCAGCTACAACACCGGTGGCTTCAACCCTGGCGATGCCAACACCGGCGGTTTCAACACGGGTAGCTACAACACGGGTTACCTGAATCGCGGCGACTACAACACCGGCGTTGCGAACTTCGGCAATGTCGACACCGGCGACTACAACAACGGCTTCCTCTGGCGCGGCGACAACCAGGGTCTGATCTTCGGAGAGCCCGGTTTTGGGAACTCGACCACCGTCCCCTCCTCGGGTTTCTTCAACAGTGGCGAAGGTAGCGCCTCAGGGTTCTTCAACTCCGGCGCCAACAACTCTGGCTTCTTCAACGATTCCTCGGGGCCCGTCGGCAACTCGGGTTTCGCCAACACCGGCGTGCTGCAGTCAGGTCTGGTGAACTCGGGCAACACCATATCCGGTTTGCTCAACTCGAGCCTGGTGCCCATAACGACGCCGGCCTACATCTCCTGTGTCTTGAACACCGGTAGCAGCCTAGCCGGATTCCTGCTTGGCCCAACACTGGTCAACATCGGCTTCGCCAACGACGGCGTCGGAAACATATTGGCCCATGCCAACGTTGGCAACTTCAACATCGGCGGAAACGGCAACGTCGGCGACTACAACATCTTCGGCAGCGGCAATGCCGGCAGTTACAACATCTTCGGCAGCGGCAACATCGGCAGCCTCAACTTGGGCAGCGGAAACTTCGGCGGAACGAATTTCGGCAGCGGCAACATCGGCAGCCTCAACCTCGGCTCGGCCAATATCGGCAGTTACAACATCGGTTCGGCAAGCCTCGGTAGCTACAACGTCGGATTCGGAAACCTCGGTGACTACAACACCGGCTTCGGCAACGCCGGCAGCTACAACCAAGGTCTGGCCAACACCGGCAGCAACAACACCGGGTTCGCCAACACCGGCAACGGGAACATCGGCATCGGACTGACCGGTGACGGCCAGATCGGAATCGGCGCACTGAACTCCGGCATCGGCAACGCGGGCTTGTTCAACTCGGGAACCGACAACGTCGGCCTGTTCAACTCGGGCAGCGGAAACATCGGGATCGGAAATTCGGGCAGCGGGAACACGGGCCTGCTCAATGCGGGCGTTGCGAACTGGGGCCTGGAGAATCCCGGCACCGCGAACACCGGTATCGGTAACGCCGGCCAGTACAACACGGGCCTGCACAACGTCGGAGCGGCCAACACCGGCCTCTACAACAACGGCAGCTACAACACCGGTGGCTTCAACGTGGGCAGCACCAACACCGGCAGCTTCGATGCGGGTAGTGCGAACACGGGCAACTTCAACGCCGGTGACACCAACACGGGCTCCTACAACCCCGGGAACGTCAACACCGGCTTCTTCGACACCGGGAACTACAACAACGGCTTCTTCGTGACCAGCGACAACCAAGGTCAGATCGCGATCAACCTATCGGTCACCACTCCGCACATTCCCATCGATGTGCAGTCGATCGTGCCGGTGAATCAGGTATACACGCTGGGCGGCAACACGATACAAGTCAGCGAGGCTGGATCGGTCTTCCCCAGGACCTACTATCTGGGCGGCCTGTTCTTCCTGGGACCGATCAACCTCGGCACCTCCACCCTGACGATTCCCACCGTGACAATCGCCCTCGGTGGACCGAGCACGAACATACCGATCAGTATCGTCGGCGCCGTCGAAAGCCGCACGATCACCTTCCTGGACATCCCGGCAGCGCCCGGCTTCGGAAACACCACCGCCGGCCCGTCGTCAGGCTTTTTCAACTCCGGCACCGGAGGCAACTCCGGCTTCGCCAACTTTGGCGCCGCCAGTTCGGGCCTGTGGAACAGCGGGGTGGCGGCGGCCGGAAACTCGGGCGTGCAAAACTTCGGCTCGCTGGCATCAGGCTGGGCGAACCTGGGCAACACACTGTCGGGCTTCTACAACACCAGTACGGCGAACCTCGCTGCACCAGCCAATCTTTCGGGTCTATTCAACGTCGGCACCGACCTGGCGGGTGTGCTTCGCGACGCCAACGGAACAATCTTGAATCTGGGCCTTGCCGACCTGGGCCACCTCAACGTGAGCAGCGGAAACGTCGGCGACTTCAATGTGGGCAGCGCAAACATCGGTAGCGCGAACTTCGGATTCGGCAACGTCGGCTCCGACAACCTCGGCAGCGGGAACATCGGCAGCGGCAACATCGGGTTCGCAAACGCCGGAGCGCGGCTGACGGACGCGTTCAACAACATCGGCTTCGGCAACACCGGCGACAACAACATCGGCTTCGGCAGCACCAGCAACGGCAACTTCGGCTTCGGCAACACCGGCAACGGCAACATCGGCATCGGCCTTACCGGTGCTGGCCAGCGGGGCGTGAATTTCGCCGGCGGGTTGAACTCGGGTAGCGGCAACATCGGGTTGTTCAACTCGGGCACCAACAACGTCGGTATCGGAAACTCCGGAACCGGAAACTCGGGTATCGGCAACAGCGGCAGCCTCAACACCGGATTCGGCAATGCCGGCAGCACCAATACGGGCCTGTTCAACACCGGGATGGTCAACACCGGTATCGCCAATGTGGGTGACTACAACACCGGCTGGCTCAACACGGGTGACGTCAACACCGGCGCCGCCAACCGGGGCGACTACAACACGGGCTGGTACAACACGGGCAACTACAGCACCGGCTTTGCCAACGCTAGCAACATCGATACCGGCCTGCTGATCAGTGGTGACATGGGCAACGGCTTCGCCTGGCGCGGCGACCAGCAGGGCCAGGTGAGCGCCAGCTATGTCATCCATGTTCCGGAGATTCCAGCGCATGTCGACGCCAGCGCCCCCATCAACATCCCGCTCACCGCCAACTTCACCAACACGCTGTACAGCGGAATAACGATGGAGGACATCAACTTCGGTTTTACCGTCGCGATTGGGCCGCTACCTGTCTTGACCGGAACGATCGACTCCGTCACCCTTGCCCCGATCACGGCCACCGGTCCGGCGATTTCGTTCAACATCGGCGACCCCAAGGGGACGACGGTGGTGTCGATCCCCGCCACCGCCAGTCTCGGCCCCGTCGACTGGACCATCTTCGACATCCCGGCGGTCACCGGCTTGTTCAACTCCACCAGCAGCCCGTCATGGGTTTCTTCAACGGCGGCACCGGAACGGTATCGGGGATCGCGAATTTCGGCGGCGACATCTCCGGCTTCCAGAACTTCGGGACCTCGGCAGTATCGGGCTTCAAGAACGTCGGCTCGCTGCAATCGGGTCTGCTGAACATCGGCGACACCGTCTCCGGCCTGTTCAATACCGGCATCGGGACACCCGCCAATGTCTCGGGCGTGTCGAACATCGGCACTACCCTCGCGGGCATCTTCGTCGACCAGGCGTCTGGAATGTCAACCTTCAGTTTGGGACTGGCCGACATCGGCCAGGCCAACGTGGGCTTCGGCAACACCGG
Organism: Mycobacterium ulcerans subsp. shinshuense; assembly: GCF_002355775.1. NCBI lineage: Bacteria > Bacillati > Actinomycetota > Actinomycetes > Mycobacteriales > Mycobacteriaceae > Mycobacterium > Mycobacterium ulcerans. The sequence continues at coordinate 5,127,966 of NZ_AP017624.1, forward strand.
CGACTTCAATCTCGGCTTCGCCAACCTTGGCGACGAGAACCTGGGCCTTGGCAACAGCGGATTCAACAATCTCGGCTTGGCCAACCTCGGCAACTTCAACGTCGGCTCGGCGAACCTGGGTGGCTACAACATCGGCTCGTCCAACCTCGGCGACTACAACGTCGAATTCGGCAACGCGGGCGGCTTCAATCAGGGCCTTGCCAACAGCGGCAACAACAACATCGGTATCGGGCTCACCGGCGACAACCAGCAGGGCTTCAATTTTGGTGGCGGCCTGAACTCCGGCACCGGCAACACCGGACTGTTCAACTCCGGCACCAACAACACCGGAATCTTCAACTCCGGCACCAACAACACCGGAATCTTCAACTCCGGCAACGCAAACTGGGGCATCGGCAACACCGGCGTCACCAATACGGGCGTCTTCAACTCGGGTCAGATCAACACCGGATTGTGGAATGCGGGCAACGTCAACACCGGAATCGGCAACCCGGGCAACTACAACACTGGTTTTGCCAACTCCGGCGACGTCAACACCGGCGCATTCATCTCGGGCAACTACAGCAACGGCTTGTTGTGGCGGGGCGACTATCAGGGCCTGTGGGGCATCGATTACGCGATCACCATTCCCGACACCGCGATCCCACTGAACCTGGATGTGCCGGTCTACCTCGACATCCCCATCACCGGCACACTCGGGGTCTTCACCGTCGACGGATTCACCATCCCGGCGTCCACCGTCGAATTGGACATCGTCGGCATCGGGTTCAAGGCCGTCCATGTCAGCGCGATCAAGTTCCCCAACCTCGAGCTGGGCCTACCCGCAATTGACATCAACATCGGTACCGGACCGGAACCGTTGATCCACATCGTCGGCACCGGCGGCCTGCTGCCGATCAAGATCCCGATCATCGACATTGCGGCCGCCCCCGGTTTCGGTAACTCCACGACAACTGCGTCCTCGGGCTTCTTCAACACCGGCAGCGGCACCGCCTCCGGGTTCGGTAACACAGGCGGCAACAATTCCGGGTTCTTCAACCTCGCTTCGGGCAGCTCCGGAATATCGGGCTACCAGAACCTCGGCGATCTGGTGTCGGGCATGTCCAACCTGGGCAACAGCGTCTCGGGCTTTTTCAACACGAGCTCCCTGGGCGTATCGATACCGGCCGACATCTCCGGCGCCGCCAACATCGGCACCAACATCGCAGGGTTCTTCAATGACAACCCAATCGGCAACCTGGGCATCGCCAACCTCGGCAACGGAAACATCGGCGACGGAAACATCGGCAGTTTTCGGCAATGTCGGTGCCAACAACTTCGGCAGCGGCAATATCGGGAGCTTCAACTTCCTCTCCGGTAACCACGGGACATACAACTTCGGGCTGGGAAACCTGGGCGACTACAACGTCGGCTTCGGGAACGCGGGCAGTCTCAACCAGGGCTTTGCCAACACCGGCGACCACAACATCGGCATCGGCAACACTGGCAACAACAACATCGGCATCGGGCTCACCGGCGACAACCAGGTAGGTATCAACCTCGCCGGCGGGCTGAACTCCGGCACCGGAAATGCCGGCCTGTTCAACTCGGGCACCAACAACACCGGAATCTTCAACTCGGGCACCGGCAACACCGGCATCTTCAACTCCGGCACCGCAAACTGGGGCATCGGCAACTCCGGGACCGCCAATTCCGGCATCGCCAACTCGGGCAGCACGAACTGGGGCCTGTGGAACCCGGGCACCGGCAACACCGGCATCGCAAACGCAGGCGACTACAACACGGGTCTGTACAACGCCGGCCACACCAACACCGGCCTGGCCAACCCCACCGACTACAACACCGGCTTTTTCAACACCGGCGACTACAACACCGGCCTGGCGAACGCAGGCAACTACAACACCGGTTTCTTCAACACCGGCGACTACAACACCGGCCTGGCGAACACGGGCGACGTCAACACCGGCGCATTCATCTCCGGCAACTACAGCAACGGCATGTTCTGGCGCGGGGACTACCAAGGGCTAGTGGGCGCCCACTACGAGATCTTCATTCCCGAATTCCCGGTGCTCAACTTCGATTTGAACATCCCGGTCGACATCCCGATCTACCTCGATCTCGGCAGCCTGGCCCTCAACGGCTTCACGATTCCCACCATCACGATCGACGCCCTGTCGATCACCGATTTCAAAATCGGGCCGATCACCATCCCGACCATCAAGGGCATTCTGCCGGTCATCGATATCAACATCGGCAACCCCGACGGTTCCAGCTCGATCCCCATCGCGATTCGCAGCGGCTTGGGACCCATCAGCATCGTCTTGCTCGACATCCCCGCGGCGCCCGGGTTCGGAAACTCGACCTCGGCCCCGTCGTCGGGCTTCTTCAACTCCGGCACCGGAACCGCCTCGGGCTTCGGAAACGTCGGCGCAAACAATTCGGGCTTCTGGAACACCGGCTTCGGCGACATCGGCAGTTCCGGCTTGCAGAACTACGGCCAACAACTCTCCGGCTGGGCGAACCTGGGCAACACCGTCTCGGGCTGGTACAACAGCAGCACGGCGGATCTTCCGACCGCGGCCAACCTCTCGGGCCTCTTCAACATCGGCACGGAGCTATCGGGGGTGCTGCGCGACTCGGCCGGCACGATCTTCAACGCGGGCCTGGGCGATTTGGGCCAGCTGAACCTGGGCAGCGGAAACGTCGGCGACTTCAACGTGGGCAGCGCAAACATCGGCAGCTTCAATGTCGGATTCGGAAACGTCGGCGCCGACAACCTCGGCAGCGGGAACATCGGCAGCGGCAATATCGGGTTCGGAAACGCCGGAGCGGGCTTGACGGAGGCGTTCAACGACATCGGCTTCGGCAACGTCGGCGACACCAACATCGGGTTCGGCAACACCGGCAATGGCAACCTCGGCTTCGGCAACACCGGCAACGGCAACATCGGCATCGGGCTCAGCGGCGACGGCCAGATCGGGTTCGGCCCGCTCAATGACGGCGTCGGCAACGCGGGCCTGTTCAACCTGGGCGACTTCAACACGGGACTGGCCAACGCCGGCAACGACAACCAGGGCTGGTCGAACACCGGAAGCAACAACATCGGGCTGTTCAACACCGGGGACAACAACGTCGGCATCGGGCTCATCGGCGACGGCCGAGTCGGGTTCGGGTCGCTGAGTTCGGGTGCCGGCAACACCGGCTTCTTCAACTCCGGGACCTCGAATGCCGGCATGTTCAACTCCGGCACCGGCAACGTCGGCTTCTTCAACTCCGGCACCGGCAACGTCGGCATCGGGAACATGGGTACCGGCGGCATCGGCATCGGTCTGCAGGGTGACAACCTGGTGGGCATCGGCGGCCTGAACTCGGGCAGCTTCAACGTCGGCCTCTTCAACTCCGGCACCGGCAATGTCGGCATCGGCAACTCCGGCACCGGCAACTGGGGCATCGGAAACTCCGGCAGCCACAACAGCGGCATCGGCAACACGGGCAGCTACAACACCAGCTTGTTCAACTCCGGTTCCTTCAACACCGGCATCGCCAACCCCGGCAATTTCAACACCGGCTTGTTCAACATCGGCGTCTTCAACACCGGCATCGCCAACCCCGGCGACTACAACACCGGCTTCTACAACACCGGTGACTACAACACCGGCCTGGCAAACATCGGCAACTTCGACACCGGCGCCTTCATCACCGGCAACATGGCCAACGGCGTCTTCTGGCGGGCCAACAGCATGGGGCAGCTGTCCGCCCACTACGCCATCACGGTCAACAGGATTCCGGCATTCATGACCATCGATGCCCCGGTCAACATCCCTATCACCGGCACCATCACCGACATCTCGATCCCGGCCGTGACCTTCCCGAAAGTGCCCGCCACGGGCAAGGTCGACCTCGCCATCATCAGTGGCACGGTCATCGCACCGATCGGCCCCATCACCATCCACGGTGGCGACGCGTCGGCCCCGTTGAACACACCCATCGTCATCGACTTCGGCACCCAACCGGCGTTGCAGCTCAATCTCGGTAATCCCGATGGTTCCACCGTCGTTCACGTCGGTGGCTACTTCAACTTCGGCCCCGGCCAGATCCCGCTCATCGACATCAAACCGGCCGCCGGCTTCTTCAACGCGACCACCGGCCCGTCGTCGGGCTTCTTCAACCTGGGCGACGGAAGCGCGTCCGGCTTCGCCAACGTGGGTGCCAACAACTCGGGCATCTGGAACGTCGCCACCGCCGCCCTGGGCAACTCCGGCTTCCAAAACATCGGGTCGCAGCAATCCGGCCTGGCCAACCTCGGCAACGCCATCTCCGGTTTCCTCAACACCGGTGGCGCAACGCCGGCCAACCTCTCCGGATTCCAAAACATCGGCACCGACCTGGCCGGCTGGTACCGCAATGGGCCGGACGCAACGACCTTCAGCTTCGGCATCGCAAACCCCGGATTCTGGAACGTGGGCAGCGCCAACATCGGCAGCTACAACCTCGGAAACGCCAACATCGGCGATTCCAACTTCGGCTTCGGCAACCTCGGCAGCGCCAACCTCGGCAGCGCCAATCTCGGCGGCTTCAACCTCGGCAGCGCCAACATCGGCAGCTACAACTTCGGCTTCGCCAACACCGGCCCGGCGCTGTCGGACGCCATCGGCAACATCGGGTTCGGCAACACCGGAAGCTACAACATCGGGTTCGGCAACCCCGGCAACGGCAACCTCGGCTTCGCTAACACCGGCGACGGAAACATCGGGATCGGACTCGCCGGTGACACTATGACCGGATTCGGGGGCTGGAACTCGGGCAGCGGCAACATCGGCTTGTTCAACTCCGGCACCAACAACATCGGCTTCGGAAATTCCGGCACCGGCAACTGGGGCATCGGCAACTCCGGCAGCTACAACACCGGCATCGGCAACACCGGCACAACCAACACCGGGTTCTTCAACTCCGGCATGGTCAACACCGGCATCGGCAACGCGGGCAACTACAACACCGGCTGCTACAACAGCGGCGACTTCAATACCGGCAGTTTCAACCCGGGCGACTACAACACCGGCGGCTTCAATCCGGGCAACTACAACACCGGCTACTTCAACGAGGGCAATTCCAACACCGGCCTGGCCAACTCCGGCAACGTCAACACCGGCGCGTTCATCTCGGGCAATTACAGCAACGGGTTGCTGTGGCGCGGCGATTACCAGGGCCTGCTCGGCTTCACCTACGAGTCCACCGTTCCAGCGATCCCGTGGAATATCGGGGTGCACTCCGACATCGACATACCGATTACCGGCGCGATCAACACCATCACCCAGGACATGTTCACCATCGCCGAATTCGAGATACCAATCAGTCTGGAGACCACGATCTGCCTGATCTATGTTCCGTTCGTCGGCTGTGTGCTGCACGTATCGGTCACCGTTCCGATTACCACCGAACACGTCGGGCCGTTCGTCATCGATCCCAGTGTGATCAACCCGCAAAGCCCGATAAACACGGCCATCACGGACACCATCGACTTCTCCGACGCGGGCACCGTCGGCCCCGCCACCTTCGGCTTCAACTGGCAGCAGAGCCCTGGATTCTTCAACTCGTCGGACACGCCGTCGTCGGGCTTCTTCAATTCCGGAGCCGGAGGCGCGTCGGGCTTGCTCAACGACGCCCAAGGGGCAGGGCTCCGGCGTTGTTGATTAGCAGGCTTGTGAGCTGGGTTGATGATCTTTGGTGCCGCGCTATTGGGGCCGGAGTGTAGGCACGGGCTATCTGGAGAACGATCGAGTTGGTTACTGTTCGTCGTTGGTCTGGAGTTGCCCGTGCCTACCGTTTCAGTATTGCCTGTGTCGTCGGTTCCAGAGGTGTTCGACCGCTGGAGTCCTGGTGAGCGCAGCGAGCTCATCGGATCGGAGTTTCTCGATGTGTTGGCCTCGGTGCCAGACCCGAGGGACCCACGCGGTCGGAGGTATTCGCTGATGGCTTTGTTGGCGATCGCGGTTCTGGTCACTGCCGCGGGGATGCGCGGCTATGCTGGTTTTGCCACATGGGCGGCCACCGCTCCCGATGATGTGTTGGCCCAATTAGGGGTCCGGTTCCGGCGGCCCAGTGAGAAGACCTTCCGCGCTGTTTTGTCTCGGCTAGACCCCGCCGACCTCAACGCCAGGATGGGCAGTTACTTCACTGCACACGTGGCCAGCAGCGACCCCAGCGGATTGGTGCCGATCGCGTTGGACGGCAAGATGCTGCGTGGTGCTTTACGCGCCAAAGCGACAGCCACGCATCTCGTGTCGGTGTTCGCCCACCGTGCCCGATTGGTGCTCGGTCAACTCGCTGTCGCCGAGAAAAGCAATGAAATTCCCTGCGTACGTGCCCTGCTCACGCTGCTGCCGGGTAGCTTGCGGTGGCTGGTCACCGTGGATGCGATGCATACCCAGGTCGTCACCGCGAAGTTGATCTGCGCCACCTTGAAGTCGCACTACCTGATGATCGTCAAGTCCAACCAAGCCAAAATACTTGCGCGTATCACCGCGCTGCCCTGGGCCGAGGTGCCCGCAGCCGCTACCGACGACTCCCGCGGCCACGGCCGTGTCGAGACCCGCACCCTGCAAATCATCACCGCTGCACGAGGAATCGGCTTCCCCTACGCAAAACAAATCATCCGGATCACTCGTGAACGCTTGATCACCGCCACCGACCAGCGCAGCGTGGAGGTGGTCTATGCCATCTGCAGCCTGCCGTTCGAGCACGCCCGCCCTACCGCGATCATGACCTGGATGCGTCAACACTGGGGAATCGAGAACAGCCTGCACTGGATACGCGGCGTCACCTTCGACGAAGACCGTCAAAGGGCACATACCGGAAACGGCGCACAGGTCCTAGCAACGCTACGCAACACTGCGATCAATCTGCACCGCCTCAACGGCGCCGACAACATCGCCGAAGCCTGCCGGATCACCGCTTTGACCGCCAACCGCCGCCTAGACCTCCTCAATCCACAATTCCCCAGCTCACAAGCCTGCTAATCAACAACGCCGGAGCCCTGGCCCAAGGGGCCGTCTCGGGGATCGGAAACGCCTTCTTGGAGAGTTCGGGATTCTTCAACGCGGGCGGCCCGGGACTGTCCGGCCTCCAAAACGTCGGCACGCTCGAATCAGGCTGGGCGAACTTCGGCAACTCGCTGTCGGGCATCTACAACACCAGCATTCTGAACCTGATGGCCCAGGCCTTTGTCTCCGGCTTGGGCAACACCGGCCATGAGCTTTCCGGCTTCCTGAACGACGCGATGGCGTAACGGCACCCGGACCCGCGATCGGGGACGTCGCTCAATCCACCTGCGGCACCGCCTGATCGGCCGCGCCTGCCGCAAGTTGGCCCAGCGGACAATTCGAGGTGCGGCAACGGACAAAGCCGCATCGAATATCCCGCCGATTCCTGCCGAACCAATCCAAATCCAAAACGGACAAGACAAATCGGGCTAGCCTGGCCAGCAGAGAGTAGCCATTGGACATTGTGAATAGGTTTCACATTTTGCTATGCGAATGGTTTTCGCATTTGCTGTGTGCGCGGGGAGTGTTATGAGACAGCTCGCCATCCGCTTAGTAGCGGCGAGTAGGCGTTTTCGATGAGTTTTGTGCTGTTGCCGCCGGAGATCAATTCGGCCCGGATGCACCTCGGTGCTGGGCCGGGGCCCATGCTGGCGGCAGCGACGGCCTGGGATGGGCTGGCGGCCGAGTTGTTCGCCGCGGCAAGTGCGTTCGGGGCGGTGACCTCCGGCCTGGCGGGCGGGTCTTGGCAAGGTCCGGCGTCGACCGCGATGGCCAGCGCCGCACAGCCCTATCTGGTGTGGCTGACCACGGCAAGCGCCCAGGCCGAGCAGGCCGCCAGTCAGGTCCGGGCGGCGTTGGCTTCTTTCGAAGCGGCGCTGGTGGCCACGGTCAGTCCGCCGGCTATCGACGCAAACCGCACCGTCCTGACCGCACTGGTGAATGCGAACGTGCTGGGCCTGGCCGCGCCGGCGATCGCGGCCGTCGAAGCACAGTACGAGCAAATGTGGGCCCAGGACGTCGCCGCCATGCTCGGTTACCACGCCGGCGCCTCGGCGGCCGCCTCAGCATTGACGCCCTTTGCCGTGAGCGGATTGGTGCGCCAGCTTGGCAACGCCGCCGCCGCGAGCCTGGCCAGCGCGGCCCCGGCCAGCGCGGCGGTGGCCGCCGCCGCCGAGGCCGCGGTCGCCGACCCGGTGAGCGCGCTGGGCCTGCCCAGCTTGGGCCTGGCCGCCGCGACCCCGTTGAACCTGGGGGCGGCCAACGTCGGCACATCCAATCTGGGCTTCGGGAACATCGGTAGCGGGAACATCGGAAACGGCAATAACGGTGATGGCAACCTCGGTGGCGGCAACCTCGGCAGCTATAACCTCGGTTGGGGCAACCTAGGCGGCGCCAACCAGGGCTTTGGCAACGCGGGCAGCAACAACCAGGGTTTCGCCAACACCGGCAGCAACAACCAGGGCTTCGCCAACACCGGCAGCTTCAACGTCGGCTTCGGCAACACCGGCAGCAACAACATCGGCATCGGGCTCAGTGGTGACGGCAAGATCGGGTTCGGCTCCTTGAATTCCGGGAGCGGCAACATCGGGCTGTTCAACTCGGGCACCAACAACATCGGCTTCTTCAACTCGGGCACCGGCAATTTCGGTGTGTTGAACTCGGGCAGCTACAACACGGGCTTCGGCAACTCGGGTGAGGCCAGTACCGGGGTGTTCAACCCGGGCAACGCCAACACCGGCTGGGCGAACACCGGCAACCACAACACGGGCAGCTTCAACGTCGGAAACACCAACACCGGCGGCTTCAACCCGGGCAACCTCAACACCGGCTGGGCCAATACCGGCGATGTCGATACCGGCGCATTCATCTCGGGCAGCTATAGCAACGGCCTGTTCTGGCAGGACGATTACCGGCTGCTCGGCATCGATCTAAAGATCAACTTCGGCGGAACCAGCGGCGACTACGCCGTCAGCATCCCCCTGGACAACACGTTCAGCGCCACCGTGCCCACGATCACCACCCCGGGCACCACCATTCCCAAGCAGACCTTCCTCAACGGGGGATACATCGGCCCCATCACCATCCCATCGATCACGATCGTCGGTCCCCCGATCAATGCCACCGTGGGCCCCGCAACGCTGGATCTGTCCCTTTCCTATGACGTCAGCCCCATCCAGCTGCAACTTCTCTACATCCCGCCGACCACGGGGCTTGGGAACACGAGCTCGAGCCCGTCGTCGGGATTCTTCAACCAGGGCGACGGCGGCTCGTCGGGCTTGTTCAACACCACCTCCGGCCCGTTCGGCGTCTCCGGGCTGCTCAATTACGGCGATCTGGAATCGGGCGCGCTGAACTTCGGCAACACGATCTCGGGCATTCACAACACCAGTGGGCTCGAACTCGCGACCCTGGAGCCGGCCCGGATATCGGGAGTCGGCAACATCGGCAGCGATCTGGCCGGTGTGTTTCGGGACGGCCCGGACGCGACCACCTTCAACGTGGGCGTCGGCAACGACGGCGGGCTGAACTTCGGTAGCGCAAACATCGGCGACTACAACTTCGGCAACGCGAACATCGGCAACCTCAACCTCGGCAGCGCAAACATCGGGTTCGGCAACATCGGCGGCGGCAACGTCGGCGACTACAACCTCGGCAGCGGAAACCTCGGCAGCGCCAACATCGGATTCGGCAACGCCGGTCCCGGGTTGACGGCCGCCTTCAACAACATCGGCTTCGGCAACACCGGCGACAACAACATCGGCTTCGGCAACACCGGCAACGGCAACATCGGCTTCGGCAACACCGGCAACGGCATCATCGGCATCGGGCTCAACGAAGACGGCCTGCAGGGTTTCGGCGGCTGGAACTCGGGCAGCGGCAACATCGGCTTGTTCAACTCCGGCACCGACAACGTCGGCATCGGCAACTCGGGCACCGGAAACTCCGGCATCGGCAACACCGGCAGCTACAACACCGGCATCGGCAACGTGGGCGTGGCCAACACGGGCCTGTTCAACATCGGCAACCTCAACACCGGCATCGGCAACCCGGGCAACTACAACTCGGGTGCGCACAATGTGGGCAGCACCAACACCGGCGGCGCCAACCAGGGCGACTACAACACCGGCTGGTTGAACCTGGGTGATTACAACACCGGACTGGCAAACGTCGGCAACGTCAACACCGGCGCCCTGATCAGCGGCAACTACGACAACGGCATCTTGTGGAGATCCGACTACCGGGCGCAAGGCGGCTTCAGCTACGCGATTGGCCTGGTGCCCATCACCACCAGCCTCAACCTCAGCGTCCCGATAGACATCCCCATCAGCGCCACCGTCGGCAACACCGTGATCGAGGGCTTCACCATTCCGGAGATCCCGATCGGCGCGTACGGAGTGGTCAGCGGCAACATCGGGCCGGAAACCTTCCCGACCATCACGATTGTCGGTCCAACGATAGACATCGGCGTGGGCGGGACACAGTCCGTGTTCACGCCCAGCTTTGTTGTCGACACGGGGCTGGTCCAGGCGATCGTCCTCGACCTGCCTTCTGGCCCGGGAGTCGGCAATTCGACCAGCGTCGAGTCGTCGGGTTTCTTCAACTCGGGTGACGGTAGCGCGTCGGGCTTCGGGAACGGGGGCGGCAGCAACTCCGGCTTCCTGAACTTTGCCACCGACAGTCTCGGAAACTCCGGTTTCAAGAACTACGGCACGCTGGAGTCCGGCATCGCAAACCTGGGCAACAGCGTATCCGGTGTGTTCAACACGAGCGCGCTGGACCTGCTGACGGCGGCCAATGTGTCGGGTGTTTCAAACTTCGGCAGCAACCTTTCGGGCTTCTTCCTCGCCGGTGACTCTGCCGATCGAATCTTCAACGTGGGTGTGGCCAATGACGGCAGTTTCAACATCGGCAGCGCCAACCTCGGCGACTACAACTTCGGTCTGGGCAACGTCGGTAACACCAACTTCGGCCCCGGGAACCTCGGCAGCACCAACATCGGCGGGGCAAACATCGGCGACACCAACTTCGGCTTCGGCAACATCGGCGCCAACAACTTCGGCTTCGGCAACTCCGGCGCCTCGTTGACCGACGGCAACCACAACATCGGCTTCGGCAACACCGGCAGCAACAACATCGGAATCGGCAACACCGGCGACGGCAACATCGGCTTCGGCAACACCGGCAACGACAACACCGGAATCGGGCTCAACGGAGACGGTCTGCAGGGTTTCGGCGGCTGGAACTCGGGCAGCGGCAACATCGGCGTGTTCAACTCCGGCACCGACAACGTCGGCATCGGCAACTCCGGCACCGGGAACTCCGGAATCGGGAACTCCGGCAGCTACAACACCGGCATCGGCAACTCGGGCCTGGCCAACACGGGGTTGTTCAACTCCGGTTCCTTCAACACCGGCATCGGCAACGTGGGCAGCTACAACACCGGGACCTTCAACGTCGGCGACCACAACACCGGCAATTTCAACACAGGCCAAAGCAACACGGGGTCGCTGAATGTGGGTGACCTCAACACGGGGTGGGCCAACACCGGCAACGTCAACACCGGGGCCCTCATCTCCGGCGACTACAACAATGGCCTGTTGTGGCGCGGCGACTACCAGGGCAACCTGGGTGCTTTCAATTACACGGTCACGGTTCCGACCACCACCGCGGACTTGAATCTGAGCTTCCCGATCAGCCTGCCGATCAGCATCGACATCGGAAAGATCGTCATCGAGAGCTTTACCCTGCCCAAAATCACCGCCAACCTCGACGGAAAAATAAAGTACAAGATCCCGGGTGTTGGCAAGGTAAATGTCAAGCTCTATTGGGACCTGAAAATCAGTCCCATCACGTTCTCCGACATCACGATTTCCGGGCCCACGCTGACCAGCACCATCGGAAACACCGACGGTTCCACCGTGTTGGGGGTAGACACCGACGGCACTATCGGCCCCTTGACGATCCCACTCATCGATATTCCAGCGGGTCCCGGCTTCGGCAACTCGAGCACCAGCCCCTCGTCGGGATTCTTCAACTCGGGCGATGGCAGCTCGTCGGGCTTCGGAAACGTCGGCATCAACAACTCGGGCTTTTTCAATGTCAGCTTCATCGACGGAAATTCGGGCCTGAGAAACTACGGAAACCTCGAATCCGGGCTGGGCAACCTCGGCAACAGCATCTCGGGATTGCTCAATACCAGCACCTTGGACATCGATACACCGGCCGTCGTCTCAGGTATTGGAAACATCGGCACCAACCTGTCCGGCTTCTACAACGACGCCTCGGGCAATGCGCCCGATTCGACGTTCAACTTGGGCTTCGCCGACATCGGCATCTTCAATGCGGGTGCGGCCAACACCGGCAACTACAACCTGGGCTTCGGAAACATCGGAGACGGGAACGTCGGCGCCGCCAACGTCGGCAACTTCAACTTTGGCGGCGCAAATATCGGCGACACCAACTTCGGCTTCGGCAACATCGGTAACAACAACTTCGGCTTCGGCAACTCCGGCGCCTCGTTGACCAACGGCAACCATAACATCGGCTTCGGCAACACCGGCAGCAACAACTTCGGCTTCGGCAACACCGGTGACGGCAACATCGGCTTCGGCAACACCGGCGATGGCAACATCGGAATCGGGCTCAGCGGCGACGGTTTGCGCGGGTTCGGCGCCCTGAACACCGGCAGCGGCAACATCGGCCTGTTCAACTCCGGCACCAACAACATCGGCCTGTTCAACTCGGGCAGCGACAACATCGGCATCGGGAACTCGGGCATCGTGAACGCCGGGCTGTTCAACTCGGGCAACTACGACACCGGCGTGTTCAACGCGGGCATCGTCAACACGGGCATCGGCAACGCCGGAGACTTCAACACCGGAACCTTCAACGCCGGCGACGCCAACACCGGCAACGCGAATTCGGGCAGCTACAACACCGGCGGCTTCAACTCGGGTAACTACGACACCGGTTGGGCCAACACGGGCGATGTCGACACCGGCATCTTCATCTCCGGCAACTACAGCAACGGCATCCTGGCAATGGGCGACTACCAGGGCTTGGTCGGCGTCCCACTGTTCGACATCGCCGCCGCGCCGGGCTTCGGAAACACGACCACCAGCTACTCTTCGGGCTTCTTCAACAACGGTGCTGGCAGCGGATCGGGCTTCTTCAACTCCGGCACCGACGTATCGGGCTACGGAAACCTGGGCGCGGTGCAATCCGGCCTGGCCAACTACGGCAACAGCGTCTCGGGCCTGTTCAACACCAGCAGCCTGGACACCGCGACGGCGGCCTACGTCTCCGGCGTCGGAAATGCCGGCGCCAACTTTGCCGGGTTGTTCCGGGACTCCGCGGGCGGCACCACCCTCAACGTGGGCTTCGCCAACCTGGACGTCCTGAACCTCGGTACCGCCAACGTCGGCGACTACAACGTGGGCACCGCAAACGTCGGCGGCATCAACTTCGGTGGCGCAAACATCGGCGACCTCAACTTCGGCGCCGGAAACCTCGGCAGCACCAACTTCGGCTTCGGGAACCTGGGCAGCAATAACTTCGGCTTCGGCAACTCCGGCGTCTCGCTGGCCAACGGCAACCACAACTTCGGCTTCGGCAACACCGGCAGCAACAACTTCGGCTTCGGCAACACCGGCGACGGCAACATCGGCTTCGGCAACACCGGTGACGGCAACATCGGCTTCGGGTTAAACGGCGACGGCTTGCGCGGTTTCGAAGCCCTCAACAGCGGCACCGACAATGTCGGCTTGTTCAACTCCGGCACCGGCAACGTCGGCATCGGCAACTCGGGCACCGGAAACTGGGGCATCGGAAATTCGGGCAACTACAACACCGGCGTCGGGAACACCGGCGCCGCGAACACGGGCATGTTCAACTCCGGCATCGCCAATACCGGCGTGGCCAACGCGGGCAGCTACAACACCGGCAACCTCAACGCCGGCGACATCAACACCGACTCGTTCAACACCGGTGTCGGCAATACCGGCTACTTCAATGTGGGCGACACCAACACCGGAATTGCCAACCTCGGCGATATCAACACCGGTGGTTTCAACTCCGGCAGCATGAACAACGGCTTCTTACTCAGGGGCGACGAGCTAGGCCAGCTGGGCTTCAACTACACGCTCAATATCCCGACTCTGCCCGTGGACCTGGATATTTATGCCAACTTCCAGACACCGATCAGCCTCGACGTCGGTGGAACGACCATCCACAGCTTCGACATTTCAGCGTTCACCATCTCCGGAAAGTACGGCTACTCGTACAAGGTCCTCGGAATCAAGTTCAACTACCCGTTCAAGTATTCCTTCGACATCCCCGCGATCACGATCCCGAGCATCCAGATCGGCGGGTCCAGCCAGAACTTCACGGTGGGTCCCCCGGCTCTCAATACCACCATCAATTTCGATGGCGGGCCACTGAACATCGCGGTCGACATGGACCCGGCGCCGGGCTTCTTCAACTTCACCAACAACGACTCGTCGGGATTCTTCAACTCCGGTAAGGGCTTCACGTCGGGGCTTGGCAACATCGGCGGCTACGACTCGGGTTTCCTCAACGGCAGCATGGATCCGTTCGGCTCCGGAAGCAGCCAGACCTCGGGCGTCTACAACTTCGGCGAGCTGCAATCGGGCCTGGTGAACGTGGGCAACACCGTCTCGGGCTTCTTCAACACCAGCAAGGTCAAAGACGCCGCAGCTTACATCTCGGGCTTCTTCAACACCGGATCCAACCTCTCCGGGTTCTTCAATACCGGCACCGGGCCGTAGCCCGGCGGGGTGTGGCGGAAAGCCGGCTCAGCGGGGCCGGCGCGGCTGCCACACGACCAGCGCCGTGCTCTTGGGCACCAGCGCCACCTCGCGGCGCTGCTTTGCCCGCATCGTCTCGAGCTCGTCGGCCATTTCCTGCAACCTCGACTGCAGCGCCTCGACCTGGTTGGTCAGCTCGATGATGCGCTTGATGCCCGCGAGGTTGACCCCCTCTTCCTGAGAGAGCTGCTGAACCTGACGCAGCAGATTGACGTCATGTTCCGAATAGCGGCGCCCGCCACCGGATGTCCGGCGCGGGCTGACCAGACCAAGCCTGTCATAGGTGCGCAGCGTCTGCGCGTGCATTCCGGCGAGCTCCGCCGCCACCGAAATCAGAAACGTTCGGGCTTCCCCTTCTCTCGAGTTCTTAGCCATCTAGCGATTACCTGCCCAACCGGCCCTGGGATCGAACCCACTGGACCGCTCGGCCGCCGCGTAGGCTTCCAGCGCCTCCTTGGCAGCCCCTTCCAAATTCGGCGGGACGGCCACCTTGACCGTGACGAGCAGGTCGCCGCTACCTCCGCTGCGTTTGGGCACGCCACGGCCGCGAACCCGCAGGATGCGCCCGTCGGCGGTGCCCTGCGGCACCTTGACACCGACGCTGCCGTCCAGCGTTGGCACCGAAAGCGTTGAGCCCAAAGCTAGTTCGGTGAAGCTGACCGGAACCGTGACGGTGAGGTCGTCGCCGTCACGGCCGAAGACCTGGTGCGGCCGCACGTGCACGGTGACATAGAGATCTCCCGACGGTGCACCGCGCAACCCGGCCTCGCCCTGCCCGGCCAACCTGATCCGCTGCCCGTCCTCCACGCCGGGTGGAATCCGGACATTGATGGTGCGGGTGCGGGTCGTGACGCCGGTGCCTTTGCACTCGTCGCAGGGGTGCTCGATGATCGAGCCGCTTCCCCGGCAATCGGTGCAAGGTTCGGAGAAACCGAACGCGCCCTGGTTGCGGTTGACCACACCGGCACCGTTGCAGTTGGGACACACCTTCGGGCTGGTGCCCGGCCGCGCGCCACTGCCGTGGCAGTTCGTACACGGCGCCGGACTGGTCAGCCGCAGTGGCATCGCCACGCCTTTGGCTGCCTCCACGAAGTCCAGTTCGGTCTCGGTCTCCAGGTCGTTGCCGCGGCGGGGCCGGCTCGGACGAGCGCTGCCGCCGCGTCCGAACAGGCCGCCGAACAAGTCGCCGATGTTGGTGCCCCCGGACCGGCCGGCGGCGTCGAACAAGTCATTGAGGTTCAACTCGGCGCCATCGGAGCCATATGCGGGCCCCCCTGTGAAGCCGCCGAAGCCACCCGTGTCGAAGCGGCGGCCCCCGAATCCGCCTCCCGCAAAGAGCCGACGAGTCTCGTCGTACTCCTTGCGTTTGGCCGGATCCGTGAGCACCTCTTTGGCCTCGGATACCGCCTTGTAGCGGTCCTCGGCCGACTTGTTCCCCGGGTTGCGGTCGGGATGATTCTCGGCGAGCAGCTTGCGAGCCGCCCGCTTGATCTCTTCAGGTGCGGCGTCGGAGGAGACGCCCAACTCCTTGTAGAAGTCCTTCTCGACCCATTCACGCTGGGCCATGCCGCGTCACCTCCTTACCTTCATGTCCATTTTTTGTTGTCGTCCTGATTCTGGGCCCTATTCAGCTGGGGCGTCGGCGTTATCGGCGGTGTCGGGTCGCCCGGCTTCGCCGCTATCGGCCGGCTGCTGAGTGGATCCCGCTTCGGAGGTGTCGTCGGCAATCGTTTCGACGACCGCGACCAGCGCGTTTCGCAACACGTGCTCACCGAGCTGGTAACCCTGACGCATGACGGTGCCGATCACCGGTTTGGCGTCCTGCCCGCCGTCGCCCTCGTGTTGCACGGCCTCGTGGAGCACGGGGTCGAAGTCCTCGCCCTCGGCGCCAAACGACTTGAGCCCCAGCCCGGTCAACACACTCATCATCTTGTCGGCGACCGCCTTGAGCGGACCGGAATCCAGGTCCCCGTGTTTGCGCGCCCGTTCGATGTCGTCGACGGCATGCAGCAATTCGCTGACCACCGAGGCCTTGGCCCGATCCGCGGCGGCCTGCTGATCGCGCAACGCCCGCTTGCGATAGTTGGCGAAGTCAGCCTGCACGCGTTGCAGATCGGCGGTCAGCTCGGCGACTTTGGCGGCCGAACTGTCCGCGCCCGCCGGAGGCGTCCCTCCCGGCGTATCGCCGGGAGGGACGTGCCGGACTTCACCGGTCTCGGGATCGACCCGCCGCTTGTCGGTAACAGTTACCTGTTCCTGTGGATTGCCCTCGCTCACTTGGACTCCTGGTCGTCGTCGACCACCTCCGCGTCCACCACGTCGTCGGCGCCGGGCTCGGCACCGCCGGGTTGGCCGCCGGGTACGCCTGCAGCCGCCGCGTCAGCCTGGGTGGCTTCGTAGATGGCCTGCCCCAGCGCCTGCGACTCCTGGCCGAGCTTCTCCATCGCCGACTTGATTGCGGCAATGTCGGTGCCGGCCAGCGCCGACTTGGCTTCCGCCACGGCTGCATCCACCTTGTTGAGCGTGTCCTCGGGAACCTTGGACCCGCCCTCGGCTTCGCGCTGTTCCTTGACGAACTTCTCCGTCTGGTAGACCAGCGTCTCGGCCTGGTTGCGGACGTCGGCTTCCTCGCGACGCTTGTGGTCCTCGGCGGCGTGCGCCTCAGCGTCCTTGATCATCCGGTCGATCTCGTCCTTGGACAGGCCCGAGCCTTCCTGGATTCGGATGGTGTTCTCTTTGCCGGTGCCCTTGTCCTTGGCCGTGACGTGCACGATGCCGTTGGCGTCGATGTCGAAGGTGACCTCGATCTGGGACACACCGCGCGGGGCCGGCGGGATGCCGGTCAGCTCGAAGGACCCGAGCAGCTTGTTGTGCGCGGCGATCTCGCGTTCACCCTGATACACCTGGATCTGCACCGACGGCTGATTGTCGTCGGCGGTGGTGAAGGTCTCCGACCGCTTGGTCGGGATCGTGGTGTTGCGCTCGATCAGCTTGGTCATCACGCCACCCTTGGTCTCGATACCGAGCGACAACGGCGTGACGTCCAGCAGCAGAACGTCTTTCACCTCACCCTTGAGCACACCCGCCTGCAGCGCGGCGCCCACGGCAACCACCTCATCGGGGTTGACGCCCTTGTTGGGCTCCTTGCCGCCGGTGAGCTCCTTGACCAGTTCGGTGACCGCCGGCATACGGGTCGAGCCGCCGACGAGCACCACGTGGTCGATGTCGGACACCGAGATGCCGGTGTCGGCGATGACCGACTGGAACGGCTTGCGGGTGCGGTCCAGCAGGTCTTGCGTGATGCGCTGGAACTCGGCGCGGGTCAGCTGCTCGTCGAGGAACAGCGGGTTCTTGTCCGCGTCAACGGTGATGTAGGGCAGGTTGATCGAGGTGCTCTGCGAGCTCGAGAGCTCGATCTTAGCCTTCTCGGCGGCTTCCCGAAGCCGCTGCATGGCCATTTTGTCCTTGGTCAGGTCGATGCCGCTGGTGCCCTTGAACTTGTCGACGAGCCACTCGACAACGCGGTCGTCCCAGTCGTCGCCGCCCAGGTGGTTGTCACCCGAGGTGGCACGCACCTCAACCACACCCTCGCCGATCTCCAGCAGGGAGACGTCGAAGGTGCCACCGCCGAGGTCGAAGACCAGGATGGTCTGTTCCTTCTCGCCCTTGTCCAGGCCGTAGGCCAGCGCGGCCGCGGTCGGCTCGTTGACGATCCGCAGCACATTGAGGCCGGCGATCTGACCGGCATCCTTGGTGGCCTGACGCTGGGCGTCGTTGAAGTACGCCGGGACGGTGATCACCGCGTCGGCGATGTCCTCACCGAGGTAGGCCTCGGCGTCGCGCTTCAACTTCATCAGCACGCGGGCACTGATCTCCGGCGTGGTGTACTTCTTGTCATCGATCTCGATGGACCAGTCGCCACCCATGTGGCGCTTGACCGAGCGAATAGTCCGGTCGACGTTGGTCACCGCCTGGTTCTTGGCGGGCTGGCCGACCAGCACTTCACCGTTACGAGCGAACGCCACGACGGACGGAGTCGTCCTAGAGCCCTCGGAGTTGGCGACGACGACAGGGTCGCCACCTTCTAGAACCGCGACGACGGAGTTGGTGGTCCCGAGGTCGATACCGACCGCACGAGCCATAGTGATTCCTCCTGAGTAGGTAGATCTTGTTACTGCACTATGCTGAGTGAACCCCGCTCAAGCCTGCTCCGGCCGCAGCAAGGCTGTCAACCTCAAGGTTGAGTATGGTTCGCTCAACTTGTCGAACATGTTAACGCCGGTCCATCGCGTCTTGTTCCCGGGGGTACGCACTCCCCCATCCGGCCCGCCGCAGCGCATGGTCGGAGTGAGCCCAGATGGCGAAATGTTCCGTACCGGTTAACGCTGGGCCATCAGCGCAATCGTGCGCTAGCCTGACACCCATCCGTTGCTTGGGGGTGTTCGCGTCGACGCGTTCCGGGAAGCCATGACAGCAGGAGCTTGATGCCACCGCTAGACACCGCCGCGACCGCGAGACTCACCCGCGAAGACAGGGGCTATCACAAGTCCCTCAAGAACCGCCAGCTGCAGATGATCGCGCTCGGCGGGGCGATCGGGACCGGACTCTTCCTCGGCGCGGGCGGTCGGCTCGCATTCGCAGGACCCGGCTTGTTCCTGGTCTACGGGATCTGCGGCTTCTTCGTCTTCTTGATCCTGCGAGCCCTGGGCGAACTCGTCCTGCACCGCCCCTCGTCAGGATCTTTCGTGTCCTACGCCCGCGAATTCTTCGGCGAGAAGGTGGCCTTCGTCGCGGGCTGGATGTACTTCCTGAACTGGGCCATGACAGGGGTCGTGGACACCACCGCGATCGCCCACTACTGCCATTACTGGAAAGCGCTGCAATTCGTCCCGCAGTGGACATTGGCGCTGGTCGCGCTGGTGAGCGTGTTGTTGATGAACCTGATCTCGGTCAAGCTCTTCGGCGAGCTGGAATTCTGGGCAGCCCTGATCAAGGTGATAGCGCTGGTGATATTCCTGATCATCGGGTCGATCTTCCTAGCGGGAGGCTTCCACGTCGACGGTCAGGAAACCGGGCTAGGGCTGTGGCGTAGCCACGGCGGATTCTTGCCGACCGGCCTGGTGCCGCTGGTGTTGGTCACTTCTGGGGTGGTGTTCGCCTATGCCGCCATCGAATTGGTCGGTACCGCCGCCGGAGAGGCGGCCGAGCCCGAGAAGATCATGCCGCGTGCGATCAACTCGGTGGTGTTCCGCATCGGGCTTTTCTATCTAGGGTCGACAGTTCTGCTGGCCCTGCTGCTGCCCTACACGGCCTACCGCGAACACGTCAGCCCGTTCGTGACGTTCTTTTCCAAGGTCGGAATTGAGGGCGCGGGCAGCGTGATGAACATCGTCGTGCTCACCGCCGCTCTCTCGAGCCTGAACGCCGGCTTGTATTCGACGGGCCGGATCCTGCGATCGATGGCCATCAACGGCAGTGGCCCTAAATTCACCGCGCCGATGTCGAAGAATGGGGTGCCGTACGGCGGAATCCTGCTGACCGCCGGGATCGGCATGTTGGGCATCGTGCTCAACGCCGTCAAACCCAGTCAGGCCTTCGAGATCGTGCTGCACATCGCGGCGACGGGGGTAATCGCCGCCTGGGCCACCATCGTTGCCTGCCAGCTGCGCTTCCACCGGTTGACCATCAGCGGCGTGCTGCAACGGCCGAGTTTCCGGATGCCGTTGTCCCCCTACAGCGGCTGGATCACGCTGGCTTTCCTGGCGAGCGTGCTGATTCTGATGCTGTTCGACGAGACCTACGGTCGCTGGATGCTGGCCGCCATCTTGGTGGGTGTCCCCGCGCTGGTCGGCGGTTGGTATCTGGTTCGAAACCGGGTAAAAGTGGCCGCCCGCGATACCCTCGAACCGGCCCAGCCGGAGAGTGGTCACACCGGTTTACCCATGTGATGCCCGCTGGGCTCCACCAGCCGGCACGTCCGTCGTGGCCACCGCCGGTAGACACGGGCATCCCCGCAACGCCGAAGCCGCGCCCACCGACGGCGCGGGGAATATTTGACCTTGGCAAGAACGCGAGCGCCCGCGGCGTCATCGGCTAACTGGCGACCTATCGTGATTTCGTCGACATGATCGACGGGAGATCGTTATGTCGTTTGTGGTTGCCACGCCGGAGATGTTGGTGGGGGCGGCGACGCAGATGGAGCGCATCGGCTCGGCGCTGGGCGCGGCCAATGTGGTGGCGGCGCCAGCGATCACGAGCGTGGTCGCCGCCGCCGAAGATGAGGTTTCGGCAGCCATTGCGTCGTTGTTCTCCGAGTGCGCCCAGGCTTACCGGGTGCTCAGCATCCATGCAGCGGAGTTTCATGGCTCGTTCGTGCAGGCCGTGAAGTGCGCAGCGGAACGGTATCAAGCCGCTGAGGCCGAGTTCTACGCCCTGCTTGCGGCCCGGCAAGCCGAGCGCGCGTCCCTTCCGAGCCCGCAACCAGACCCCAATCACGCCAGCCCCGCCGGTGGCGGCGGCTAGCGCCCACGAATCAGGTCAGACGGGTCGGTCAATGTCGCTGCCGCTGGCCAGATCAAGACAGTCAACGTTTTCGACGTCTCGCCGGGCAGCCAGGTAGGCGGCCGCGCCATGGTCGCCGGTCATGCGGGCCAGTATCTCCGGCCAGTGACGGCGGGCGATAACGACGGGGTGGCCGGGGCGATCCCCGAAGTACGCCCGCGCCAGACCGCTACTTGATCCCAACGCACGACCAACAACTCGTGCTACTACCGCCGCATCGACATCGGGTGTATCGATCACGTGCAATACGACGTAATCGGCCTTCATCCGGTCGGCCTGCACCAAGCCGGCGCGAACCGACGCACTCAGGCCCTGCTGCCAATCCGGGGCGGTGACGGCGGTGACGCCCGAGGGAACGGCCGCCGGGGCCGCGCCCAGCACCACCACCACATCGGCACAACCGCCGCCGCGCAGCGCGGCCACCGCGGTCTCCAGCCAACCCTCAACCAGAACTTTCGGCTTCCCGTAGCGCCGGCCGGCCCCCGCGGCCAGCAACACCGCTACGACGCGGGTCAGCTCGCACATCGCCGGCGACTGTCAACTCCGATCACCACCACACCGCCCATGATGTCATCGCGCCCCCAACCTGCGACGGCACGCGCAATGGCGACTATCGACTACGGTAACGACACTCTCCTAGGATGACATTGAGCTTCTCATTGGGCGACAATCGGACGGAGCGGCATGACCCAGGACATGCAAGAGGCCCCCGCACCCCGGTACGCGGGGACCCGCGTACCGCGCGTTGAAGACGGCCGGCTGCTGACCGGTCACGGCAGCTTCGTCGACGACATCTCGCGGCCCGGCATGCTGCACGCCTGCTTCGTCCGCAGCCCCTTCGCCCACGCCCGGATCAACGGCATCGACACCACCGCGGCACTGGCTCTACCCGGCGTGCACGCGGTATTCACCGCGGCCGACCTCAACGCGGACGTCAAGGAGGCCTGGCACGCCGTCGCGGGCAGGGATGTTGCGGACACACCCCGACCGCCGCTGGCCGAGCGGGACGCGAAATTCGTCGGGGACCCGGTTGCTCTGGTCGTCGCCGAGAGCCGCTATGTCGCCGAGGATGCGATCGAGCTCGTCGACATCGACTACGAACCGCTGCCCGCGATCACCGATTTCACCCGAGCCCAATCGTCGGATGTGCTGGTGCACGAGAGCTACCCCGACAATGTCGCGGGTGGCCTGGCCGGGGCGCCACCCGACGAGCAGACCTTCGCCACATCGCCGTGCGTCGTGACCGAGAACATCTACCAACAGATGTACGCGCCGGTCCCGATCGAGACCCGCGGGCTGGTCGCCGAATGGGCGCGCGCCTCCGAAGAACTCACCCTCTGGGCTTCCACCCAGACGCCCCATGAGCTCCGGGCATTCTGCGCACGCCTGTTAGGCATGGCCGCACAACGGGTTCGAGTCATCATGCGCGATACCGGCGGCGGCTTTGGCCAGAAGGTCGTCCCGATGCGCGAGGACATGTGCATCATGCTGGCGGCCCGCAAGGTACCCGGGGCGCTGAAATGGATCGAGGATCGGCGCGAAAACCTGATGTCGGCCGGGCAAGCCCGCCACGTTGACGGCACCGCACGGATGGCCTTCGACAGCGACGGCAACATCCAGGCGGCCGATGTCGACTTCATCATGGACATCGGCGCGTATCCGACGCCGTATCCGGTGTTGACCACGGCCGCCATCGGAATGTTCTTCCCTGGGCCATACCGGATACCCAAAGCCAGCTTCAGCTACAAGACGGTCTTCTCCAACACCAGCGGGTTGGCCGCTTACCGAGGTCCCTGGCAATACGAAACGCTGGCGCGCGAGATCCTTCTCGACATCGCGGCCCGCAAGATGGGTATCGATCCGATCGAACTGCGCCGGCGCAACCTGCTGCGGCGCGAAGAAATGCCCTACGTCAACCCCAACGGCATGCCCTACGACCACGTCGCCCCGATCGAGACGTTCGAACAGGCCGTGAAAATCCTTGATTACGAAGGCTTTCGTCGCGAACAGCGAGAGGCGCTGGCACACGGCCGATACCTCGGTCTCGGGCTTTCGGCCTACATCGAGCCAACCGGCGCCGCCACCGGCCATCTGGCCACCGAAGGGGCCACAATTCGCATGGAACCGACCGGCAAGGTCAACGTCTACGTCAACGGCGGGTCAAGCGGAAACAGCCTGGAAACCAACGTCATTCAGTTGACCGCCGACGCGCTCGGCGCCGATATCGACGACGTGGCCACGATCCAGGGCGATACCGCGATCACGCCCTACGGCGCCGGGACCCAAGGCTCCCGTAGCGGCCCGATGACCGCCGGAGCCGTCAACGAGGCGGGAAAGATCCTGCGCGAGAAAATCGTGGCGCTGGCCGCGCACCACCTCGAGGTGGCCGAATCCGAAGTGGAGTTGGCGCATTCGAAAGCAGCGGTGCGCGGCGATCCGGCAAGGCAGGTGATCTTTGGCGAGCTGGCCTATACCGCCTACTACTCGCCGCAGCAGTTGCCGTCAGCGATGTCGACCGAGTTGGAGGGGACCGCTCGGTTCAACTCGCCCAATCCCATTCACTGGGCCAACGCAACACACGCCTGCACCTGCGAAGTCGATACCCAGACAGGCAAAGTCACGTTGCTGCGCTACGTGGTCAGCGAAGACGTGGGACCGATGATCAACCCCGCGGTGGTAGAGGGGCAGATCGCCGGCGGCACGGTGCAGGGCATCGGTGGCGCGTTGATGGAAAACCTCGCCTACGACGACGACGGAAACCCCCTGGCTACCACGTTTGTCGACTACCTGCTGCCGACCGCCACCGAGGTCCCACCGATCGAGTACGGCCACGTCGAAATACCCGGCCCGGGGCCGGGCGGCTACAAGGGCGCCGGCGAAGGCGGGGCGATCGGTTCCGCGCCTGCGGTCATCAACGCCATCAACGACGCCCTGGCACCGTTGGGGGTGACCGTCACCCGGTTGCCGGCCAGCCCCGCATCGGTGGCCTCGCTGCTGGCCGGAGCGTCCCGATGAAGCCGGCGTCGTTCGACTATCACCGCCCCGATACAGCCGAGGAAGCCGTGGGCCTCCTGGCCGAATTGGGTGAGGACGCCAAGATTCTGCCGGGCGGGCAGAGCCTGGTGCCAATGCTGTCGATGCGCCTGGCCTTCTTCGACCATCTCATCGACATTTCCCGGTTAGGGGAACTGCAGGGAATCCAGCTCCGCGACGATCAACTGTGGATCGGCGCGGGGACTCCAGACAGCAAGGTGGGGACCAATTCCCAAGTGCACCAGTCGATTCCGCTACTAGCCCGGGCAACCCCCTACATCGGGCACTTTCAGATCCGCAACCGGGGCACGTTGGGTGGTTCGATCGCGCATGCCGATGCCGCGGGCGAATACCCGACGGTGGCGCTCACCCTCGATGCGGTCATGGAGGTGCTGTCACCACGCGGACACCGCGAGATCCCCGCAGCGGAGTTCTTCACCGGGCTCTGGGAGACCGCGATGGAGCCCGATGAGGTGCTCACCGGGGTCCGCTTTCCCACCTGGACGGGCAAGTCCGGCTTCGCGATGCGGGAATTCTCGCGCCGGCACGGCGACTTTGCGATCGCCGGCGCGGCGGTCGCCGTCCAACTCGACGACGAGCACCGGGTATCGCGCTGCGCGATAGGGCTACTCGGCCTGGACCCTACCCCTCGGCGGGCGACGGCGGCGGAGGCGGCCGTTCTCGGCAAGCCGATCGACGAGCTGGTACCCGAGCAGATCGGCCAGAGCGCCATGTCCGGCCTGGATGACATTGCGTCCGATCTGCAGGGGTCAGCGTCCTACCGCGCCCAGGTGGGTGCGGTCATGACGGCCCGCGCCTGGTCGCGGGCCGTCCAGGAAGCGAACGCGGAGACCGCCCATGCATGAACGATCAGTCCAGTTGTCAGTCAACGGCAGTCGCGTTGCCGCCAGGGTCGAACCGCGGATGACATTGGCCGACTTTCTACGGGAGAAGTGCGGACTCACCGGTACCCATCTGGGCTGCGAGCACGGGGCGTGCGGCGCCTGCACGGTGTTGGTGGGAGGCGATGCCGTGCGCTCGTGCCTGCTGTTCGCGGTGCAGGCGGACGGGGCCGACGTGACGACGGTGGAGGGCATCGCGTCAGCTGACGGCGAGCTCTCGCCGGTGCAGTCGGCTTTGCGGGAGTGCCATGGACTTCAGTGCGGCTTTTGCACCCCTGGTTTCGTCGTGTCGATAACCGCGCTGTTGCGCGACAATCCCGATCCCACCGACGAGCAGATACGTGAAGGCCTGTCCGGGAATTTCTGTCGTTGCACCGGCTACCAGGGCATTGTCGCGGCTACCCGACGGGCCTCGGAGCTGATGTCGCAATGATGGGCTGGTCCCAAGGTGCGTCACTGCGGTGACTTGCGTTCGCTCGTGCGTAATCTGAATTCTGATATCTGGATTTCTCGGGGAGTAACGCGTGCGTTTACCGCAAAAAACACGGTGGGGCCTGCTGGCCCTGTCGGCTGCTGCTGTGCTGGCCGCCGGGTGCGACGCCACCATCGACGGCAAACCGATCGCTACTCCGGGAGCGGGGCCAACCGAGCCGTCTTTTCCGACGCGCCGACCAACGACGTCGCCGCCGACCAGCACGTCACCCAGCCAGCCCACGTCGCCGGCCAGCCCGACCTCGCCCGCCGGCGCCATCCCGTTGCCGCCCGACGACAACGGTTATGTCTTCATCGAGACCAAATCCGGCCAGACACGCTGCCAGATCAACCACGACAGCGTGGGCTGCGAAGCGCCGTTCACCAATTCCCCTATCAAGGACGGGGAGCACGCCAACGGTGTGCACATCACCTCGGCCGGCAACGTGCAGTGGGTGCTGGGCAACCTCGGCGCGATCCCGACCGTCACCATCGACTACAAGACCTATGACGCGCAAGGCTGGATCATCACCGCCACCACCGACGGCACCCGCTTCCAGAACAACAGCACCGGGCACGGCATGTTCGTCAGCATCGACAAGGTAGAGACGTTCTGACCTGACTGGCGCCGCGGCGTCAGTACCATCGGTTCCGTGGCACGCTACGGCCCACCTGACGACTTCCACAGCCAACCGACCCAATACGGCGGCTACCCGGCGGGCGGAAGGCCGCCGGCCGGTGCCCCACCGTCGCGGCCGGCCGGCCCGCAGTCCGGGCCACCCCCGCAGGCCCCGCCGGGCCCCGATTCACCCAATCCGTCCGAGCAGTTCGCATCCGCTGAGGGCTACGACCAGGAGAAGCCGGAGGCCGAGCCCAAGCCGTGGTATCGCAATCCGGTGACGCTGACCGGCTGGGCACTGCTGGTCATGATCCTGATCGCGCTGATCGTCTACGGCATCATCGAGCTGATCAGCGACCGGCTGGGCACCGGCAACCCGAGCACGACGACGCCTTCCACCACCACGTCGACCACCACCGCCGAGACGGCCACCACAACCCCGCCGACCACCACGACGACGACGGTCGCGCCGGCCACTACCCCCCGGGTCCAGCCGCCACCCCAACAACCCACGCATCCCCCGACGCATCGCTTCCCGCATCTGCCGCCGCTGCCGTCTGTGATCACCATCCCGGGAGTGCCGACGACGATCACCCTGCCGCCCCACCTGCCCTAGCCGTCAATGCCCAGGCCGACCGGCTAGAGACGCAATTGGGCTACCGTCCGGTAACGAACCGCGTTGCTGCGGGGTCGGGCTGACCGCAGCGGCTACCATCAGCGGCCGTGGCAAGGCACGATCCGCCGGACTACGGCGCCGGTGATCCAACCGCGTACGGCAACTACGGTTACGGCGACCAAGGTGGCGGCTACGGCCAACAGCCACCGCCCGAACCCACCCCGGGGTGGCGCAAGCCCCTGGCGTTGGCGAGTTGGGGCGTGTTGATCGCGGTCCTGATCGGGCTGATCATTTTCGGCATCATCCAGCTTGCCCATGGTCGCCCCACCCCCGCGTCGGTAACCAAGACGGTGACCGCCACCATGACCACCACGACGCCGACCACCACCACGGCGCCGACCAAGACGACCAACACAACCACCACCACGACGACCACCACCACGACCACCACGACCACCACCACGACGACAACCACCACCACGACGCCGACCACCACCACGACGACCACCACGGCGCCGACCACCACCACGACGACCACGACAAACCCGATGTCCCCCGGAGCGATGCCAACTTTCCCTTCGCAGCTCACGCCGTCGATACCCACCGTGATCAATTTGCCGCCGGGCCTGTGAGCCGATTTCGCCGCATCAGCGGCGGTTATGGTGGGGAACGGCCAGCGGCCAGCGATCGCTGGCAAAGACAAGGGACACAGGGGTGTAGGATATGAGCGAGTCGCTCGGGCTGTCGATCGGGGTGGCCAACCTGGTCGCTACCCGGGCAGGCGGCGCCCCGCTGCGACGTGCATCGGTGTTGCATCTATTTCAGCACCAAGCGGCCGAAGTCGGTCTGCCAGAGGAAAACCCCGGCCTCGCCGGCGCTGGCCTAGTGCTACGGGGATTCGTCGAACGAGTTGGGGACCAGTCGCCGCTGATCGCGGCCGACGGCACCAAATACCTCGGCGAGGCGCTGGCCGTGCAAGCCCTGAGCGCGTTGGCGCGCACGGTCGGCTACGGTTCGCCGGTCACAATCGCCGCACCCGCGTATTGGTCGGGGGCTCAACTTGGCGCGTTGCGCGGGGCGTTGCTGACCGAGCCGGCCTTGGCGCCCAACGGTGTTGCTGCGGCGGTAGTCTCGGATGCGGCGGCCGCACTGGCAGCGCTGCGGCCCACACCGGGATTCCCGGCCAGCGGCGTGGTGGCGCTGTGCGATTTCGGCGCCGGCGGCACCAGCGTAACGCTGGCCCAAGTTGGTTCGAGTCTTCAGCAGATCGGCCCGACCTTCCGGTACCGGGAGTTCTCCGGCGACGAGATCGACCAACTCATCTTGAATCATCTCCTGACGGTCACCCCCGGTATCGACAGCGCCGAGGTTTCCGGTACGGCGACCAGCATGGGGTCGGTCACGCTTCTGCTCGGCGGGTGCCGGTTCGCCAAAGAACACCTGTCGGCGGCGCCGGTGGCCACCATCGCAACGGGCGCGGCGGGGCAGCCGGGTGCCGATATCAGGTTTTCCCGCAACGAGCTTGAACAGCTCATCACCCAACCCCTGGACCGATTCATCGGCTCGGTCGAAGACATGCTGCAGCGCAGCGGAGTGCCACGGCCCAGCCTGGCCGCGGTGGCGGCCGTGGGCGGAGGCGCTGCCATCCCGCTGATCGGCAACCGGCTGTCGGAACGCCTGCAGGTACCCGTATTCACCACGGCACAACCGATATTCAGCGCGGCCATCGGCGCGGCGATGCTCGGCCAAGATCAATCGTCGGCCGGTGCTCCCACCGGCGCCGGGCCCGCGGTCGACATGCCAACCAACATTGTCGGCGCCGCCGGCACGATCGGCGCCATGACCGAGGTCTCGCCCACAGCGTGGGCGAACCAGGCCGGCAGTGCGGCGGCCTCCGAATCCGCATCTGACAACGCCAAATCGGCGACATATCGAGCCCTCGCCTGGTCCCAGGACGCGGACACCGGCAACGAACCGGTGCCCTACACCGGCCCCGACGCCACCGGCGAATACGGCCGGGAGCCAGCCACCGACTACGCGCCCCGCTACGACTACCCCGATCAGGACCGCTACGCCGAAGCCGCCCCCTTGCCGTGGTACAAACGCGCGGCGGTGGTGTTCAGCCTGGCCGCGGCCGGGCTAGCCATCTTGGTCGCGGTGGTGTTGGGGCTGACGCTGGGCACGTCCAACAACAAGCCGGTCAACACCACGGTTCCGGCGCCCCCACCGGAACCCATCACGACGACGATCTTGGGGCCCAACAGCAGCCCCACCGTGACCGTGATAACCCCGACGCCGCCCTCCACGACCACCACATCGCCGTCGGCGACCACCACGACCACCCAGCCCACCACTACGACAACGACAACGACAACGACCACGACCACGCCGACCACCACGACGACGACCACGACCACGCCCCCGACCACCCAGCCGACCACCACCCGAACCACGACCACGCAGCCAACGACCACCGCCCCGCCGACCACCACCCAACAACCGTCGACGACGACGGCCGCGCCCATCACGCCGACCACCGAGGCGCCAGGGGCCTAGCCGATCAGCGGCGTGCGGCGAACTCCGCCACCATCGCCTCGGCGCTGCGCACCGCGGCGCGGCAGGCTCTGGTGGTGAATGGGTCGTTGAGCGGATGATCCGCACGCCGGCGCCAGCGTTGCGCCGCGGCGAAAGCGGCCCGCGGACCGTCGTGCCGGTGCTGCGGATCCAACCCCAACCGGGCGGCGGGACTGGTGCCTGAGCCGCCAATGATGCGCCGCAGCGAGACGAGTTCTTCGTCATTCAATGTCGTTGCTTGCGAAGGCAACAGGCTCAGCACACGCAGTTCCTCAAAGGCGTGTGTGTCGGCCAGCAGTGGATCGATATCGGCGATCACGGACGGCGTCGCCATGACCGGGTGCGCCTGCACGAACCGGCGCAGCGAGACCAGCGCCGTATGTGCCTTGAGCATGTCTGAGCGCTGCGCGAACTGCTGATCGATCACCTCCCGCAGGGCCACCAGCCCACTGCGTTCGAGCAGTTCGGCGGCCAGCCCAGCCGAATCCGCGATCCCCGCCGCCAGGCCGGCGATCGAGATACGAATTCCGAACATGCCAAACCGCTCCAACAGCTGCGCGCGGGTGCCCGCGTGCACCGGCAACGGACTATCCGGCCGGACAAAGCGATCCACGCTGAGCAGTGCCTTGTTGAGTTCGGTGCTGTCGGCGCCGGCCAGCTTCTTCAGCGCCGCGAATTCACTCTGGCGCAGCGTGCGTGCGGTGAGCGCGAGCAGTCCGGATACCGGCACCACGGCCTGACAGATGCCCGTCTGACTCAGCTCGGCGGTGAATCGCTTCGCCACGTCTTGGGCCGAGGACATGGCATCGATCCGGCCCGCACCGATCTCATCGGCCCGTGAGGCGACCCCAATGATGCCCAGCGCTCCCGCCGAGTCCCCCACCAAGCCGCCAATCTGTTTGAGCAGCGCGATATCCGCGGCGTTGAGGGTTCGCAGCAGGAAGACCACGGCATCCGCCCTGGGCACCCCGTCCGCGGGCACCAACAGCCGCAACGTGCGTTCGGAGGTATCCCGGTTCAGCGACGACGTTCCGGGGGTGTCGATGATCGTGGTATTGACGAGTTCTTCTGCTGGCCATTCGACGTCCAAATCCGCGATCTCGGCCGGGTTGAGCCGGCGCAGATCGAAGCTGAGACCATCCCGGTGGGTGATGGGCACGTTGACGCGGCGCCCGCCACGGTGGTTGGCCGTCACCCTGGGAGTAGGGCCGTGCCGGAACTCGGTGACGATACGGGTGGCCTCGGTGGCGTCCGTCAGCGCGATATCGTCGCCGACCAACGCGTTGACGAGCGTGGATTTGCCCGCCTTGAGGGTGCCGGCCAGCGCGATGCAGATCGGTTCGCTCAGCCGGGCACCAATGCGGTCGAGTTCGTAGAAGACGTCCGCGCGCTGGCGGTAGGCCGGCTCACCACGGTAGGCCTGAATGGTTCCGCCCAGAATTGCGCGGACCCGATCGCTGGTGCTCACGCTCGTCCTAGGTTCGCCCGGGGGCTCAATTTCAGCAGGTTGTCGGTGACCTGGCCGAGGATGTTGCGCTGTCGCTCGAGTTCGCGAACCCTGTTGTCGCGCTCGGATTCTTCCAAGTGCGAGGCGGTGACCGTGGCCTGCAGCGATTCGTTCAACGACCGAGTGATCTCGTTCGCGATTTCGCGGTAGTGGTCACGCAGGGTCCGCTGGATCATCTTGAGACGGTCGCGCGATTCCTTGCCAACCACGAACGAGACATCGTCGACGAAGCGCCGCACGTTGGTCTTGGCCTCAGCACGCGCGCGCAGCAGCCGATTTTCACGGTCTTCCTTGTAGGCCATCCGGCCGAGTATCAACCCGGCCCCCACTGACACGGGATTGAACAGACCCAGCCCAGCCACCGAGGACAACATGCCGATCATCACGACGCCGCCGTAGGAACCCCGCAAGCCGGTCACCACTTTCTGGGCCTTGCCGGCCGGCTTGGCTTCCAGTTGGGCGGGGGCCTTGAGCTGACCGAACTCGGCCCCCATGGCCCGCTTGCTCAGTTCCGGGGACAGCACCGAGTCCAGACCGGCGTCGGCGAAAGACCTGGCAACGTCGTCGGCCAATGCCTCGCCGCGCTGATATGCCCAGACGAAGTTGTCGCCGACGGCGGTGGCGATCGCGTTCTCCACATCGGTGCCGATCTCCGCCCAGTGCAGGGTCGGATCGCAGGAATCTATCTGACGCTCAGCGTCTTCGGTAACGGCACGGAACCGGGCCCGCAGATCATGATCCACATCGGTACTCAGGTCGGTGAATCCGTCGTTGAGCACCTGCTGCCAGAGTGCGGTCTGCTGCAAGGCATCGTTGGCTTCGCGCTTGCGGCGCTCCAGGTCGCCCGCCAACCTGTCCCGCAGTGCGGGATCGTTGATGACCGCCAGCTCGGAGTCCACGGAGATCGTTAATTGCTCGGCAGCCGAACGTATTTCGCGCAGCACCTCATCGCGCACCCGGTCGGTTTCACGGGAGAGCACCTTTTCGCTGAGGAATTTGACGATCGCCGGGAAGTTGGATTCCTCGTTGAGTTCCTTGTCGTTGAGCGTGACCGCATGACTGCGCAATAGCGACGAGACGGGAATGATCGGCATTGGCACCCGAGCGCGCTGCAGGTGCGCGGCATTGGTGTTGACGATCTCGCGCCAGTGCGGATAGAGGTCGGTCTTGGTCGCAACCACCACCCCGGCCGGACAGAGCTGATGCGCCTTTCGCAGAAACCACATCTCCGGTTCGGTGAATTCTTGGCTGGCGTCACTGACCATCAACATGGCGTCAGCGTCTGGCAACAGCCCCAGAGTCGCAGACAGATGGGGCTGCCCGTGGCCGCCGACGCCAGGGGTATCGATGAAAGCCGACCCGCCTTGCAGCAGCGGGCTGCGTGCGCCGATCTCGACCCGCAGGACTTCGCGGCCACCCGCCTGCGGCGCCCGGCGCAAGTCGGTGTTGATGTCGTCGACTGGGACGTCGATCGAGGTGGTTTCGCCGTTGGGCCCGGCGGCCACGATGATCCGGGCCGAGGGCTGCGGGCTGTAGCTGACCACCGTGACCACCACGGTGGCCTCGTCATCTCCCACTCGCGCCACGGGCAGGTTGAGCAGAGCGTTGAGCAGTTGGCTCTTGCCCTGTTTGAGCTGCCCAGCGATCACCACACGGATCTGTGGATCGGTGATCCGCTGGCGAGCACGGCGCAAGCGCCCCACCAGGTCATTGCGCTCGTTGAGTTCTGCGATCGCGATGGTGTGGTCGATGAGTTCGACAACCACGCCGACCCGACGCGGGTCATCGGGTTGGGTCACCGCATTGCCCCACTTTCTCGGTCGCTGTGTATTTCAGATCACGGTATGCGCATAAACCGGCGGGGACCACGAAGGTCCCCGCCGGTTTCGCGATTACGGCTCAGAACCCGTGCGGGTCAACCGGACCGTGTGACGGCGGATCGACATGCACCGGCGGTGTGTGGGTCACCGGAGGCTCGTGACCGAACACCGAGGGGCTCGGCGGCTCGTGATGCGCCGGCTGTTCGGCCGGCACGTGCGGTTGCGGTGTCACCACCGGTGCGTGCTCAACCGGCGGAGTGTGCGCCGGCGTCGGCGTCGCGACGTGCGGCGCGGGCGCATTGATCACCGGCGGGTTCGCGCCACCGTGACCGGCACCGGCGCCCGGGCTCTGGATGACGGGACCGTTGCCCGACGGTGGGCTCACCTGACCGCCGGCCCCGGCTCCGGCACCCCCGCCGCCCTGGATGACGGGCCCTTGACCGGTAGGGATGGTCGGCCCGTGCTCTACCGGCGGGATCCCGCCGCTGACGCCGCCGTTGCCCCCGAGGGTGGTGCCTTCCTGGCCAAGGATGTCTCCATGGCCCACCGATCCACCCGCGGTGCTCCCGCCACCGAGGCCGGCCTGGCCGCCAGCGGTGCTCCCGCCGCCGAGGCCTACCTGGCCGCCAGCGTGTGTGCAACCGCCAACTCCGGCGCCCATTCCGGCTCCCGGGCTACCCGCCGTGCCACCCAGCTCCGTTCCCGCGCCGCCCGCCGCGCTGCCACCCAGCCCGGCCTGGCCGCCAATGTGGGTACCGCCACCAAATCCGCCAGCCGCCTCGGCGCCTGCACCGCCCGCGACGCTGCCGCCCAGCCCGGCGGCCATTCCGCCGCCCGCACCGGAATGGGCCCCTATGCCCGTACCACCGGCTGCGCCCAGGGCGGCGGGCTGCGGATTGGGATGCCCGCCCAAGGTGGTGCTGTCACCACTCAGGATGCTGCCCCGGCTGCCAGCCCCGAGGCCCAAGCCCGCACCGCCGGCTGCGCCGGCCTGACCGCCAACTCCCACACCGCCCAACGGGCCTGAAACATGTGGGGTGGCAGCACCATTGAGCGCGGCGCCTTCGCTGGCAATCAATCCGGCTTGACCGGTGGCTCCCAGCGATGCGTTGCCACCGATGCCGGTCAGGCCGCTGACGTTGCCCACGCCGGCAAGCCCGCCACCGACCGCGGCACCCGCTTGCCCACCCAGCGCCGCCTGGCCACCAATACCCAGACCGGCCTGGCTGGCGATACCTGCCGAACCACCGGCAGCAAGACCTGCCTGACTGGCGATACCGGCCTGGCTGGCGATACCGGCCTGGCTAGCGATGCCCGCTTGACCGGCAAGACCGGCCTGACTGGCAATGCCCGCCTGACCGGCAAGACCGGCTTGACCAGCAAGACCTGCCTGACTGGCGATGCCCGCCTGACCAGCAAGACCCGCCTGACCAGCAAGACCCGCCTGACCAGCAAGACCGGCCTGACCAGCAATGCCGCCACCTGCCTGGCCAGCGATGCCGCCGCCCGCTTGGCCCGCGATGCCACCGCCTACCTGGCCACCGGCGCCAACCTGGCCATTGCCAACGACGCGGCTTCCAAAGCCCGCACCTGCGCCAACCGCACCGCCGGCGCTACCGCCAACAGCGGCGCCAGCCTGACCACCCACGCCAGCCCCACCGCCGAAGCCACCGCCGATCGCACCACCAGCACTACCGCCGACCGCACCACCGGCCTGGCCACCAACACCGGCACCAACACCGACGCCAGCCTGACCACCCACGCCAGCCCCACCACCAAAGCCACCGTCGATCGCACCACCAGCACTACCGCCGACCGCACCACCAGCCTGGCCACCAACACCGGCACCAACACCGACGCCAGCCTGAGCGCCCAGCTGCGCGTCAAACCCAGCCTGGCTCACAAACCCACCCCCCAAACCAAGCCCAGCCTGACCACCCACGCCAGCTCCACCACCGAAGCCACCGCCGATCGCACCGCCAGCGCTACCGCCGACCGCACCACCGGCCTGGCCACCAACACCGACGCCAGCCTGACCACCCAGCTGCCCGTCAAACCCAGCCTGGCTCACAAACCCACCCCCCCAAACCAAGCCCGGCCTGACCGCCGAGCACGCCACCAACATCAAGACCAGCATTGCCGCCGATCCCGGCGCCAACCGTGGCGCCGGCCTGAGCGCCCAGCTGCGCGTCAAACCCAGCCTGGCTCACAAATCCACCGCCCAGACCAAACTCACCAGCGCCGCCGAACCCGCCGCCGAGACCAAGCCCAGCCTGACCACCCAACCCGCCGCCGAGTCCAAGTCCGAGCCCACCACCGACAGCGGTCTGACCGGCAAATCCCCCCTCAAAACCGGCTCCGATGCCCAGGCCGGTTTGTGCGCCCAGGCCGGTCTGGGCGCCGAACCCGAGCCCGAGACCGGCACTGGCTTGCGCACCGAACCCGGCCTGAATACCGGCCCCGAAGCCCCGGCCGACCTGGCTGGCAAGCCCAACCTGGCCGCCGAAGTCTCCGGTTGCCTGCGTGTAGGCAAGGCCCGGAACAACTCCGCCGACACCGGTCTGCCACCCGAGGCCACTCTGGCTCCACAACCCAGCTCCCAGACCGCTTGTCAGCCCGCTGGCCAGGCCTGCCCCAATGTCGGCCGCAACGACATTCGCCACCGAGGCACCGATGTCTGCACCGGCAAAGCCCGCATCAGCCGCAGCGACTCCCGCGTCACTCACGACCGCGGCAGCGTCTTGAGCAACGACAGCACCCGCATCTTGAGCAACGTAGCTCGACGCGGCGCCCACCTCCGAGGCCGGCGCAAGCCCGTATTGGTCCGCCACCGCTTGCTGCAATCCCCCAATCGGGTCCCCAGCACCAAGGTTAAGAAATGGCAGCGCATTGGCCGCGGCCGACGAGATCTCCACCGAAGACACGTTGACCAGTCCGGCGTTGGTCATGGCCTGCCCGGGAGATGCGACGAACGACCGTGCCGCGTCTTCGCTGCGAAACAGGCTCAGGATGTAGTCGACAAGCGAGGTCATCTTCATTGTCCCTTCAATCGAATGTGTGAAGTTGTTCGCCGAAACGACCGGCGCTCTGCCATAAACGCTATGGATTTGGCCCTTCCTCGAAATCGGGGCCAGATCCCCCAGCCCAACGAGTACCCACCGGGATCGACCGGGCCACCCCATTAGGGGATTAGGGGAAATTGAGCACCCCCAATGCGCATGCGGGAACCGCCCCAAAAAAACCAGCATTTCTACACGTCACATACCAATGACGGGCCGCAAGAGGCGGCTAGCTAGATCACTAGCGAACGGCGTTCACCCGTGGATGCCGAAGCCGTGGTGATCGGGCTCGGTGACATGCGGGTGATCGACTGGGTGATCCCAGATAGCCGGATCAGCCGCCGGCAGGACGCCGTGGTCAAAGGTCGGGTCGGGCGTCTCAGCACCCGTGAACAGCACTGATGGCTGATGGGGTTCGAACGCTACGGGATGCGGATCGGCGGTTACTTCACCGGAGGCGACGGGTGTTGGTTCGTTGATCACGCCGCCCGACGGTTGGTGCTGTGGGACGACCGCCCCGGCAACATGCGGCGAGAACGAGTCCAGCGCGGCCGCCGCCGCACCGCTCGCCCAAACGTTGCCGTGATCGGCAGGTTGTGCCCCGGCAATCGCCCCGCTCGGGCCGGCCATGGACAGTGAATCCGACACCATCGGGATCAGATTGTTGACGTCGGCGCTGGTCACGTCCGTAAGGTGGGCATCGGCGATAGCCTGCGCGGGGTTGGCCGCATACCGTGCGGCCGCCGCGGGGTCACGCACCAGCTCGATGACGAAATCGAGCAACGAGTTAGCCATCTCGCGCCTCCAAATCGCACATTTTCCGCGTCGGGGACGATGCTATCCGGTGATGCCACCAATGTGTTCGGTGTCCAACCCGCGTATCCCGCGACCCCATTAGGGGGTGGCGCGTTAGGGGATTTTGGGGTTCCGGGGTAAGAAACAGTATGGCCAGAAATCCGCTGTCACCCGCAAGTGATGCCCGGGGAGAGCGAGATGGAGTGTCCGAGGGCCACGCTTCGCGCGACGACACGTCGGCGCCCCCTAACTCGGCCGCGGTTCCCGCTCCCGCACGCGGGCTGATCGATGAACTCGCAAGCGGCGGCGCGACCCCGGTGAAGGCGTTGATCGGCGGCGGCATCGGGACCGGCAAGACAACCGTGCTGGGCACCGTCCGCGACGCCCTGCGCCGCACCGGGGTTACCGTCCGTACCCATCCCACCAAGGACTGCGAACCCTCCGAGGCGGCGCTCGTGGTCGACGACGCCCACCTACTCACCGAGGACGAACTACTGCGCCTGGCCGAGTGGGCCGCAGATCCCCAGGCCACCGTGGTGGTGGGCACACAGCTTTATCAGCAACACCCCACGCTGCGTGCGCTCGCGACGACCATAGAACGCGAACGACCCCAGATATCGCTGGGTCCGTTGCCGGTCGCCGACCAACTTCGGGATAGCACCGCGGGTATGCCGTTCTTGGTCGAGGCGGTATCCCGCGAGACCGACTCCCCGGTACCGGCGGCCAGGTTTGCCCTCATCGAGCGGTTGCGCCGACTCGACGAACCCACCCTGGATGCGCTGCTCATCATGTCGTTGACCCAGGAATCGGGAACCACTGACGTGGCCGCCGCGCTTGGCGTGTCCACCTCGGAAGCGCGTCAGCTCGTCGATCGTGTGCACGCCAGCGGACTGGTCGAGCCGTCACATCCGCCCGCCTTCCTGCGGCTGGTACATGAGGCGGTCGTACACATCGTCGGCAACACACACCACCATGAGGTCGAGACCTCCCTGCTGCGATCACAACTCGACATCTCGCCGATGTCACAAGATCTCGTGCTGCGGCTGGCCGAGCACGGGCTGCACGGTGAGCGATTGGCGACCGCCCTCGCCGGATACGCCTCGGCCGCGCGCGGTGAACCCGCGCAGACGGCGCGGCTCTACCGGGCGGCCGTCAGTGCCGGCGCAACAGAACTGAAATCCCAATTGGCCGATGCGCTGGCCCGCACCGGCGACTGTGCGGGCGCGGCGGCGTTGGCCGACGAGCTGCTTGGCTCCGCGGATTCCGCGCAACGCGCCGCGGCGGTGCGGATCGCGGCCAGCGTGGCGACCCATGAGGGCAACGCGGGTCAAGCGGCCGAGCTGTTCGGGTGGTTGGGCCCCTACCCGGATGCGGTCGTTGGTTCGTCAGCGGCGATCGTGCTCGCTGCGGTGGGTGATCTGGAGACCGCCCGCGCCGCGCTAGACGTGAACGACACCGGCCCGCCGACCATGGCGGCGCGGGCCGCGCGCGGTCTTGCCGACGGACTGCTGCTGACCATGGATCAGCCATATCCGGTGGCCATGGCGAAGCTGGGGCAGGCCATCGCGGCGGACCAACCGATCACCGAGGCAATCCCCGACAGCCCGGCCGCGCTGGTGACGTTGGCCGCGATTCATGGCGGTGATCCGGTCCGCGCACGCAGCGTGATCGGGCGTGCGGTGCGCTCCGGAACCGACCAGGTGTTCCATCAGCGCCACCTGCTGCTATCCGGCTGGATCAAGATGCAAGAGGGGCAACTCCCGTCGGCCAGTGCTGATGTCACCGCGGCTTGCTCCGGTGCACCAATGCATCGACGCGACGCACTGTGGGCCGCGGCACTTGAAACCGCGATCGCACGCCGCAGTGGTGATGCCGGTGCACTGCAAAAGCATTGGAATGCGGCCATGGAGGTGCTCGGCGAGTATTCCCTCGACCTGTTCGCATTGCTGCCGTTGGGCGAATTGTGGGTAGCGGCCGCCCGTAATCGCCAGGTGGACCAGCTTCAACACACTTTGGATCAGGCCTTTTCGCTGCTGAATTCACTTGGCAACCCGGTCTTGTGGTCAAACTCACTTCATTGGGCCGGGGTGCATGCGGGAATCCTGGCCAACTCGCCAGGTGCTGTTGCACCACACGGACGGGCGCTTGGCGCAGCCGCTGCCGAGAACGCTCTGGCGCATGTCCTGTCGGTCGCCGGACGGACGTGGCTGCGAGTGCTGGCCGACCAGCTGGATGTCGAGGAGGTCACCGTCGCCGCCCGGTCATTGTCGGGCGTGGGAATGACGTCTGACGCGACCAAGCTGGCCGGTCAAGCCGCCCTGCAGACGCCCGATGCCCGGGTCTCTGGAGCCATGTTGCAACTGGCTCGAGACCTCAGGGCTCCGGCGTTGTTGATTAGCAGGCTTGTGAGCTGGGGAATTGTGGATTGAGGAGGTCTAGGCGGCGGTTGGCGGTCAAAGCGGTGATCCGGCAGGCTTCGGCGATGTTGTCGGCGCCGTTGAGGCGGTGCAGATTGATCGCAGTGTTGCGTAGCGTTGCTAGGACCTGTGCGCCGTTTCCGGTATGTGCCCTTTGACGGTCTTCGTCGAAGGTGACGTCGCGTATCCAGTGCAGGCTGTTCTCGATTCCCCAGTGTTGACGCATCCAGGTCATGATCGCGGTAGGGCGGGCGTGCTCGAACGGCAGGCTGCAGATGGCATAGACCACCTCCACGCTGCGCTGGTCGGTGGCGGTGATCAAGCGTTCACGAGTGATCCGGATGATTTGTTTTGCGTAGGGGAAGCCGATTCCTCGTGCAGCGGTGATGATTTGCAGGGTGCGGGTCTCGACACGGCCGTGGCCGCGGGAGTCGTCGGTAGCGGCTGCGGGCACCTCGGCCCAGGGCAGCGCGGTGATACGCGCAAGTATTTTGGCTTGGTTGGACTTGACGATCATCAGGTAGTGCGACTTCAAGGTGGCGCAGATCAACTTCGCGGTGACGACCTGGGTATGCATCGCATCCACGGTGACCAGCCACCGCAAGCTACCCGGCAGCAGCGTGAGCAGGGCACGTACGCAGGGAATTTCATTGCTTTTCTCGGCGACAGCGAGTTGACCGAGCACCAATCGGGCACGGTGGGCGAACACCGACACGAGATGCGTGGCTGTCGCTTTGGCGCGTAAAGCACCACGCAGCATCTTGCCGTCCAACGCGATCGGCACCAATCCACTGGGGTCGCTGCTGGCCACGTGTGCAGTGAAGTAACTGCCCATCCTGGCGTTGAGGTCGGCGGGGTCTAGCCGAGACAAAACAGCGCGGAAGGTCTTCTCACTGGGCCGCCGGAACCGGACCCCTAATTGGGCCAACACATCATCGGGAGCGGTGGCCGCCCATGTGGCAAAACCAGCATAGCCGCGCATCCCCGCGGCAGTGGCCAGAACCGCGATCGCCAACAAAGCCATCAGCGAATACCTCCGACCGCGTGGGTCCCTCGGGTCTGGCGCCGAGGCCAACACATCGAAAAACTCCGATCCGATGAGCTCGCTGCGCTCACCAGGACTCCAGCGGTCGAACACCTCTGGAACCGACGACACAGGCAATACTGAAACGGTAGGCACGGGCAACTCCAGACCAACGACGAACAGTAACCAACTCGATCGTTCTCCAGATAGCCCGTGCCTACACTCCGGCCCCAATAGCGCGGCACCAAAGATCATCAACCCAGCTCACAAGCCTGCTAATCAACAACGCCGGAGCCCTGCTCGAGACCTGAAGCTGGCCAGCGGCTTTGACGATCTCACCGATGCGGAACCGGTCGCCGGTGCGGCGCCCGCACCCCGCCAGCCACCGGCCGGATCCCCTCTATCCGATCGCGAACGTGAAGTCGCCGAGCTACTGCTGTTGGGCATGCCTTACCGCGACATCGGCACCCAGCTGTTCATCTCCGCGAAGACGGTTGAACACCACGTCGCGCGGATCCGTCGTCGCCTCGGCGCGGGCTCTCGCTCGGAGATGTTGTCGATGCTGCGGGCGATGTTGACGGCACCGGGCTGAGACAAAAATGTCCTAAAGCGAGCGAGCCTAGGTTAGGACAGCCTTTCTCGCGGCGAATTAACCAAAGATGTCAGTATGAGCAGGTCGAGCTGCCAGTAAGCACACTGAAATGCATTGGAGAGTACTTCGGTGACCACGCAGATGCTCATCAGACTGACAGTTGGAATGGGCATGACCGCGGTCGTGGTCGTGCTCGCACTGCGTCGGGTCTGGTGGCTGTACAAGCTGATCATGTCTGGGCAACCAGCCTCGGGACGTACCGATGACATCGGCGCCCGGATCTGGACGCAGATCGCCGAGGTGTTCGGTCAGCGGCGGCTTCTGAGATGGTCGATCCCCGGCATCGCGCACTTCTTCACCATGTGGGGCTTCTTCATCCTGCTCACGGTCTACATCGAGGCCTACGGGTTCCTGTTCGTGGAGAACTTCTCCATCCCGGTGATCGGCCACTGGGACGCGCTGGGCTTCCTGCAGGACTTCTTCGCCACCGCGGTGTTCCTGGGCATCGCTACCTTCGCCATCATCCGGATCAAGCGGAACCCGCGCGAGATCGGTAGGGCGTCGCGCTTCTATGGCTCGCACAACAGCGGTGCGTGGCTCGTTCTGTTCATGAT
The DNA here is from genome assembly GCF_002355775.1 of Mycobacterium ulcerans subsp. shinshuense. Taxonomy (NCBI): domain Bacteria; kingdom Bacillati; phylum Actinomycetota; class Actinomycetes; order Mycobacteriales; family Mycobacteriaceae; genus Mycobacterium; species Mycobacterium ulcerans. The sequence goes on from NZ_AP017624.1 coordinate 5,169,436, forward strand.
CTTCAACGTCATCTGGACTTACGTCTTGGTCCGGGGCTCAGCGGTCAACAACGAAACGCTTCCTTACGGCAAGGGCGCATTCCTGTCCCAGCTGTTCGCGGCGATCCTGCGCCCGCTTGGTCAGCCCGCCAACGAGATCATCGAAACCACGGCGCTGTTGGCGCACATCGCGGTCATGCTCGCGTTCTTGATCATCGTGCTGCACTCCAAGCACCTGCACATCTTCTTGGCTCCGATCAACGTCACCTTCAAGCGGCTGCCCGACGGGCTGGGTCCGCTGCTGCCGGTGGAAGCCGACGGCAAGCCGGTCGACTTCGAGAACCCGCCCGACGACGCCATTTTCGGCCGCGGCAAGATCGAGGACTTCACCTGGAAGGGCATGCTCGACTTCGCGACCTGCACCGAGTGCGGGCGCTGCCAGTCACAGTGTCCGGCCTGGAATACCGGCAAGCCGTTGTCGCCCAAGCTGGTCATCATGGACCTGCGCGACCACTGGATGGCCAAGGCGCCCTACATCCTGGGTGAGAAGACCGCGGATCTGCTCGAGGGTCTTGACCTCGAGACCGCCGCCGAAGAAGGCCACCACGTGCCCGAATCCGGCTTCGGCCGGGTGCCCGGAGACGGTCCCGAGCAGGCCGCGCGCCCGCTGGTCGGTACCGCCGAACAGGGTGGTGTCATCGATCCCGACGTGTTGTGGTCCTGCGTGAGCTGCGGCGCCTGCGTCGAACAATGCCCGGTGGACATCGAGCACATCGATCACATCGTCGATATGCGCCGCTACCAGGTGATGATGGAGTCGGAGTTCCCCTCCGAGCTGTCGGTGCTGTTCAAGAACCTGGAGAACAAGGGCAATCCGTGGGGCCAGAACGCTTCGGACCGGACCAACTGGATCGACGAAGTCGACTTCGATGTCCCGGTCTACGGCGAGGACGTGGATAGCTTCGACGGCTACGAGTACCTGTTCTGGGTGGGCTGCGCCGGCGCCTACGACGACAAGGCCAAGAAGACCACCAAGGCCGTCGCCGAGCTGCTCGCCACCGCGGGTGTGAAGTTCATGGTGCTGGGCGCCGGGGAGACCTGCAACGGTGACTCCGCCCGCCGGTCCGGCAACGAGTTCCTGTTCCAGCAGCTGGCCCAGCAAGCCATCGAGACCCTCGACGGCGTCTTCGAGGGCGTGGAGACCGTCGACCGCAAGGTCGTCGTCACCTGCCCGCACTGCTTCAACACCCTGGGCAAGGAATACCGGCAGCTGGGCAGCAACTACAGCGTGCTGCACCACACCCAGCTGCTCAACCGGCTGATCCGCGACAAGAAGTTGGTCCCGGTCACCCCGGTTTCCCAAGATGTCACCTATCACGACCCGTGCTACCTGGGTCGGCACAACAAGGTCTACGAGGCGCCGCGTGAGCTGATCGGCGCCGCCGGGGCCAACCTTGCCGAGATGCCACGCCACGCCGAGCGCAGCTTCTGCTGTGGCGCCGGCGGGGCCCGCATGTGGATGGAAGAACACATCGGCAAGCGGATCAACCACGAACGCGTCGACGAGGCGCTGGCCACCAACGCTTCCACCATCGCCACCGCGTGCCCGTTCTGCCGGGTGATGGTGACCGACGGTGTCAACGACCGGCAGGAAGAAGCGGGCCGTTCCGGTGTCGAGGTACTCGACGTGGCCCAGGTGCTGCTCGGCTCGCTCGACCGCGAAAAGGCAACGCTGCCGGAGAAAGGCACGGCCGCAAAGGAAGCCGAAAAGCGGGCGAAAGCTGCGCCTAAGGCCGCCGCCCCGGCCGCGCCCGCCCCGGCGCCCGCCGAGGCACCCGCGAAGGCTGCTGAGGCCCCGGCCGCCGCCACAGCGGCCAGCCCGGCCGCACCGGCCAAGGGGCTGGGCATGGCTGGTGGCGCGAAACGACCGGGCGCCAAGAAGGCGGCTCCGGCGCCAGCAGCCGAAACCGCGGCAGCGGAGGCCCCGGCCGCACCGGCCAAGGGCCTTGGTATGGCCGCGGGCGCCAAGAAACCCGGCGCCAACAAGGCGGCCGCGCCCACCGGCGAAACCAAGCCGGCCGAGGCGGCCGCACCCGCCGCACCGGTCAAGGGGTTGGGTATGGCCTCGGGCGCGAAGCGACCTGGGGCCAAGAAGGCAGCGCCACCAGCTGCTGCGGCACCGGAAGCGGCCGCGACGGCACCGGCTCCCGAGGCCACGGCCGCGCCCGCGGAACCTGCCGCACCCGCCGCCCCGGTCAAAGGGCTGGGAATCGCCACCGGCGCCAAGCGTCCGGGGGCGAAGAAGGCACCCGCGCGGGCGGAAGCGCCCTCCGCGGCGGCCCCCGCCCAGCCGGAGCCCGAGGCAACGCCGGAACCCGAGCCGGCCAGCAAGCAGGATGGGGAACCGACTCCACCTGCGGCGCCGGCCGCCCCGGTCAAGGGTCTGGGCATGGCACGGGGTGCGCGTCCGCCGGGCAAGCGCTGACCGTGGCTTGACACCTGTCAGCAAATATCAGTGGACAGCGATGAGACCATGGTTGACGTGACCACTCACCAGCTGCCCTGGCACTCCTCCAACCACCAGCGCCAGCGTTCCTTCGCGCAGTCGTCCAAGCTTCAGGACGTCCTGTACGAAATCCGCGGTCCGGTGCACCAGCAGGCCGCGCGGCTGGAGACCGAAGGGCATCGGATCCTCAAGCTCAATATCGGCAACCCCGCGCCGTTTGGCTTCGAGGCGCCGGACGTGATCATGCGCGACATGATCCAGGCGCTGCCCTATGCGCAGGGGTACTCCGACTCGCAAGGGATCCTGCCGGCCCGACGTGCCGTGGTCACCCGCTACGAGCTCGTCGACGGCTTTCCCCAATTCGACGTCGACGATGTCTACCTGGGCAACGGTGTCTCCGAGCTGATCACCATGACGCTGCAGGCCTTGCTCGACAACGGCGATCAGGTGCTGATTCCCGCACCCGACTATCCCCTGTGGACGGCGTCGACCTCGTTGGCCGGCGGCACTCCGGTGCATTACCTATGCGACGAGACGCAGGACTGGCAGCCCGACATCGCCGATCTGGAGTCCAAGATCACCGAGCGCACCAAGGCGCTGGTGATCATCAACCCCAACAACCCCACCGGCGCGGTCTACAGCCACGAAATCCTCACCCAGATGGTGGAGCTGGCCCGCAAGCATGAACTGTTGCTGCTCGCCGACGAGATCTACGACAAGATCCTCTACGATGACGCCAAGCACATCAGCGTGGCCACGCTCGCCCCGGACATGCTGTGCCTGACCTTCAATGGCCTGTCCAAGGCCTACCGCGTTGCCGGATACCGGGCGGGTTGGCTGGCGATCACCGGCCCCAAGGAGCACGCCAGCAGCTTCATCGAGGGAATCAGCCTGCTGGCCAACATGCGCTTGTGCCCGAACGTCCCGGCCCAGCATGCGATCCAGGTTGCCCTGGGCGGCCACCAAAACATCGATGATCTGGTGCTCCCCGGCGGTCGTCTGCTCGAACAGCGTGACGTCGCCTGGTCCAAGCTCAACGAAATTCCCGGGGTGTCCTGCGTCAAGCCCAAGGGTGCGCTGTATGCGTTTCCCCGGCTGGACCCGGAGGTCTACGACATCGCCGACGACGAACAACTCGTGCTCGATCTCCTGCTGTCCGAGAAGATCCTGGTCACCCAGGGGACCGGGTTCAATTGGCCGGAGCCGGATCACCTGCGCCTGGTGACCTTGCCGTCGTCGCGTGATCTGGCAGCGGCCATCGAGCGCCTGGGCAACTTCCTAGTCAGCTACCGGCAGTAGCACCGAATCCGGAGTTGCGGGCGCCCCGCTCGTTGTCGATTCGGCGCATCCGCCGGTGCCGATCCCGTTTGCACCACCGTGGCGCATTGCCGGCTATACGACGATGCCGTCCGCGCCGTTCGGGCCGGGCTTACCCCCGGGTCCGGGGTTACCGCCTTTGCCACCGACGCCGGGGACGGGACTGCCCGCGGGCGCGTGGGCATTACCGCCAACCCCGCCGGTGCCGCCGGTGGCGACGGTTGCCGTACCGTCGCCCCCGCGACCGCCATTGCCGGCACTAGCGGTTCCGGTTCCCGTGGTCGAGGCATAACCGCCGGCGCCGCCGTTTCCGCCGTTGGAACCGTTGGCTGTGCCACCGTCACCACCGTTCCCGCCGATGCCGCCGGTGGCCGTGGCAGTCGAGGCGCCATTAAGGGTGTATGCGGCACCGCCGGCACCGCCGGTCCCCCCGACGCCGGTGGTGCCGGCGGTGCCGGCCGCGCCAGCGCTACCGGTGGCATCTCCGGTTCCGTAGCTGTACGCGGCACCGCCTTGGCCGCCGTCACCCCCGACGGCGCCGGTACCGCCGGCGCCTGGGGCGCCCCCGATGGCCTCTCCGCTTCCGTTGTTGATCCCAACACCTCCGACGCCGCCGGTCCCGCCGCGGCCGGTGCCGCCGCTGCCGCCATCACCACCGGCTCCGCCGGTGGCGGCGAGCACTGAGGCGCTGCTGTCGATTTCCGTGAATCCACCGGCACCGCCGGCCCCGCCATCGGTGGCGCCATCGCCGCCGTGACCGCCGGCACCGCCCTGCGGGACAACCGTGAAGGCGCCGTTGTTGATGTCCGCGCCGCCACCCGAACCGCCGATCCCACCGACTCCGGTGCTGCCGGTGCCACCATCACCGCCGACGCCGGCGATGATATTTCCGGTCCCGAAGGTGAAGGCAAAACCGCCCGACCCCCCGTTTCCGCCGTCGGTACCGTCGCCACCGGCACCGCCGCTGCCGCTGGTAGCAGTGGCGGTCGAGGCGCTGTTGAGGACGCTTGCGGCGCCGCCGGACCCGCCGGACCCGCCGGCTCCGGTAATGCCGTCGGTGCCGGCCGCTCCGTCGGCTCCGGTGGCGTTTCCGGTTCCGTAGTTGTACGCCGCACCGCCCGAGCCGCCGTTGCCGCCGACGACACCGGTGCCGCCCTTCCCAGCGGCGCCACCGAAGGCGTCGCCGGCTCCGTAGTTGATCGCGGTGCCGCCGGGACCGCCACCCCCACCGTGGCCGGTACCGCCGTTGCCGCCGTCCCCGCCAGTGCCGCCGGTGGCGGTGGCCCTGGAGCCAGCGCCATCGATAGTGGTCCTGCCGCCATCCCCACCGGCGCCGCCGTCCGTGGCGCCGTCCCCACCGTGGCCACCGGCGCCGCCGACGAAGGAAACCGTAGAAGCGTCGTTATTGACTTCCACGTTCCCGCCGTCACCGCCGGAACCGCCGTTGCCGGTGCTGCCTGTGCCGCCATCGCCGCCGGTGCCGCCGGTGACGTTTCCAGCCCCCCTAGTCGACGCAGCACCGCCCACACCGGCGTTGCCGCCATCGTTCCCGTCGCCACCGGCACCCCCGGCACCGCCCGTGGCAGTAGCGGCCGAGGCGCCATTGAGGATCTGCGCGGCGCCGCCCCCACCCCCGGCACCGCCAGTGCCCCCGGTACCCCTGCTACCGGCGCCGCCATCGCCACCCGCGCCACCGGTGGCGTTTGCGGTTCCGTAGCTAGTTGCGTTGCCGCCGCCGCCACCGGCCCCGCCGTTGGTGCCGACGCCGCCAGCGCCGCCCCGACCGCCGCTGCTTCCCATCGCACCGCTGTCGCCGCCGGTGCCGCCATTGCCGCCGTTCCCGCCGCCGGGTGCGGAGTTACCACCGGCCCCGCCAGCACCGCCGCTGCCGTAGAAGCCGCCCGCGCCACCATGTCCGCCGTCGCCACCGTTGCCGATGGCGGGGCCGGCAGGGCCATCGGCGGCATAGCCGGCCCCGCCGGCACCGCCATTTCCTCCGTTGCCGGCGATGATGGTGCCGGCGGCACCGCTGGCACCAGCGACCGCACCCGCGCCACCGGCCGCCCCGCTGTTGCCGCCACCGCCGACCGCGCCGGGGTCACCACCGGTGCCGCCCATGCCCCCGGAGGTGGCCGCGTCGGGGCCGACCCCACCGGTACCACCGTTGCCGGGCGCCCCCGGGTTTCCGCCGGCGCCACCGGCCCCGCCGTTGCCGTTCGCGCCTTCCGCGCCAAACAAGGCCGACCCATGCCCGCCGGCCCCGCCCGCGCCCCCGTTACCGCCAGCGCCCCCGCCACCGCTGTCGCCGCCGTCGCCACCGGTGGCCGCAAGCACTCCGGCGGCGGTGGCGTCCCAGCCTGCGCCGCCAACACCGCCCGCCGAAGTCGAGGTCCCCGCGGTACCGGCGGCGCCCACGGCGCCGTCCGCGCCGGCCCCACCCATGCCCCCTGCCCCGCCGTTGCCGAACAGCATCGCGTTGCCACCGGTTCCGCCGACTCCACCGCTCACACCTGCGCCGCCGACGACACCGGCCCCGCCGGCCCCGCCGTTGCCCAACAACCAGCCGCCGCTGCCGCCCATCCCGCCGGCCCCGCCGCCGGCCCCACCCATACCCCCAGCACCCCCGGTGCCGATCAGGCCGGCCGCTCCCCCGGCCCCGCCGGCCTGGCCAGCCGCGCCGGATCCGCCGTTGCCACCGTTGCCCCACAAGAGCCCCCCGGCACCACCGGCGGCTCCGGTTCCCGCCAGTCCATCGGTGCCATTGCCGATCAACGGACGCCCCAACAACGCGTTGGTGGGCGCGTTGATCACCGCCAGCACCTCCTGCTCCGCGGCCTGCAACGGCGAAGCATTGGCCGCTTCGGCGGCCGCGTAGGCGCCGCCCGCTCCGGTCAAGGCCCGCAGAAACTGGTCGTGAAACGCCGCCGCCTGGGCACTGATCGCCTGGTAAGCCTGGCCATGGCCGGAAAACAACGCCGCAATCGCGACCGACACCTCATCATCGGCAGCGGCCATCACCCCGGTCGTCGCCCCCACGGCCGCGGTGTTGGCCGCGCCGACCGATGAGCCGATGCCAGCCACATCGGCGGCCGCCGATGCCAGCATGTCCGGTATTGCCACCACATACGACATCGCAAGTCTCCCAACCGATTAGCCGTCGACTACTGGTGAATCGCGCTCAGAATCAGCAGAGGGTAACCCCGGCGAACTCAGAGCTTTGACCACACAGGTTTTTTTGCGAAATGACACAGCAAACTCGCAGCAGAAACCTCGCGGCGCAGGTCAGTACCGAGGACACGACCGGCTTGAATCCGCCCCCGAGACGGCCCTCGCATTACGCGGCCGGGGCGGCGCGATCACGAGGAATCTTGTGCGTGCCGCATTAATACTTTGCGAATTTGCCCAATTGGCTGCGCCCAGCAGCAGGGCTCCGGCGTTGTTGATTAGCAGGCTTGTGAGCTGGGTTGATGATCTTTGGTGCCGCGCTATTGGGGCCGGAGTGTAGGCACGGGCTATCTGGAGAACGATCGAGTTGGTTACTGTTCGTCGTTGGTCTGGAGTTGCTCGTGCCTACCGTTTCAGTATTGCCTGTGTCGTCGGTTCCAGAGGTGTTCGACCGCTGGAGTCCTGGTGGGCGCAGCGAGCTCATCGGATCGGAGTTTCTCGATGTGTTGGCCTCGGTGCCAGACCCGAGGGACCCACGCGGTCGGAGGTATTCGCTGATGGCTTTGTTGGCGATCGCGGTTCTGGCCACTGCCGCGGGGATGCGCGGCTATGCTGGTTTTGCCACATGGGCGGCCACCGCTCCCGATGATGTGTTGGCCCAATTAGGGGTCCGGTTCCGGCGGCCCAGTGAGAAGACCTTCCGCGCTGTTTTGTCTCGGCTAGACCCCGCCGACCTCAACGCCAGGATGGGCAGTTACTTCACTGCACACGTGGCCAGCAGCGACCCCAGTGGATTGGTGCCGATCGCGTTGGACGGCAAGATGCTGCGTGGTGCTTTACGCGCCAAAGCGACAGCCACGCATCTCGTGTCGGTGTTCGCCCACCGTGCCCGATTGGTGCTCGGTCAACTCGCTGTCGCCGAGAAAAGCAATGAAATTCCCTGCGTACGTGCCCTGCTCACGCTGCTGCCGGGTAGCTTGCGGTGGCTGGTCACCGTGGATGCGATGCATACCCAGGTCGTCACCGCGAAGTTGATCTGCGCCACCTTGAAGTCGCACTACCTGATGATCGTCAAGTCCAACCAAGCCAAAATACTTGCGCGTATCACCGCGCTGCCCTGGGCCGAGGTGCCCGCAGCCGCTACCGACGACTCCCGCGGCCACGGCCGTGTCGAGACCCGCACCCTGCAAATCATCACCGCTGCACGAGGAATCGGCTTCCCCTACGCAAAACAAATCATCCGGATCACTCGTGAACGCTTGATCACCGCCACCGACCAGCGCAGCGTGGAGGTGGTCTATGCCATCTGCAGCCTGCCGTTCGAGCACGCCCGCCCTACCGCGATCATGACCTGGATGCGTCAACACTGGGGAATCGAGAACAGCCTGCACTGGATACGCGACGTCACCTTCGACGAAGACCGTCAAAGGGCACATACCGGAAACGGCGCACAGGTCCTAGCAACGCTACGCAACACCGCGATCAATCTGCACCGCCTCAACGGCGCCGACAACATCGCCGAAGCCTGCCGGATCACCGCTTTGACCGCCAACCGCCGCCTAGACCTCCTCAATCCACAATTCCCCAGCTCACAAGCCTGCTAATCAACAACGCCGGAGCCCTGCGCCCAGCAGCAACGATGGGTCTAGTCCCGTCGATTGATGGTTAGCAGCGATCGCCGGGACGGCGTTGAACGGTGAGTTATGGGTCGCTACGTGTTGGTGAGGTGGTCGAAATGTCATTTGTGATCACGGCGCCGGAGGCGCTTACTGCGGCAGCTACGGATTTAGCCAGCCTCGGGTCAACGATAGGCGCGGCGAACGCGGCAGCGGTGGCCCCTACCACCGCGGTGCTGGCCGCGGGCGCCGACGAGGTGTCGGCGGCGGTTGCGGCGCTGTTCGACGCGCAGGGCCAAGCCTATCAGTTGCTCAGCGCGCGGGCGGCGGCGTTTCACGAGCAGTTTCTGCAGGCCTTGAGCGGGGGTGGGGCTTCGTATGCGGCCGCCGAGGCTGCGGCCGTATCGCCGCTGCTCGACGCGATCAACGCTCCCGTGCTGGCGGCTACCGGGCGCCCGCTGATCGGTAACGGCGCCAACGGCGGGGCCGCCGGGTGGTTGATCGGCAACGGCGGAGCCGGCGGGTCCGGAACCCCCGGCACGGCAAGCGTCGCCGGCGGAAACGGCGGCAACGGCGGGGCCGGTGGGCTGTTGTTCGGCACCGGCGGAGCCGGCGGTGCCGGCGGCACCGCATCGAGCCTCGTCGGCGCCATACCCGGCGGAAACGGCGGGTATGGCGGGGACGGCGGACTGCTATTCGGCCGCGGCGGCGCGGGCGGTTTCGGCAACAACACCACCGGCGGCATCGGCGGGCTCGGCGGAGCCGGCGGACTGTTCGGCGCTGGAGGCGATGGCGGAGTCGGCGGGTTCGGCACCTTTGCTGGCAATGGCGGCGACGGCGGCACCGGCCTGTTCGCCGCCGGCGGGGACGGCGGGGCCGGCGGGTCCGGCCTGACTCAGGGGGGCGACGGTGGGATCGGCGGGGCCGCCCTTGGACTTTTCGGCGCTGGCGGGGCAGGTGGCACTGGCGGAGAGGGCGGCCTGTTCGGCGGGGCCGGCGGAATGGGCGGCAGCGCCGGCATGCTCTTCGGCAATGGCGGGGACGGCGGCGCCGGCGCCGCGGCGACCATCGGCAACGCGGCTGGGAACGGCGGCGCCGGCGGCAACGCCGGCATGCTCATCGGTGCCGGTGGCGCGGGCGGCAACGGCGGATTCGGCTTCAGCGCCTCCGACGGCGGAGCCGACGGGGCCGGCGGGGCCGGCGGGGACAGTGTGGGCGGTGCCGACGGTGGGGACGGCGGCAACGGTGGCAAGGCCGGACTGGTCGGTCAGGGCGGTGACGGCGGCGCCGGCGGAAACAACAACTCGGGATTCGGCACCGGGGGCTCCTGCGGTAAAGGCGGTGACGCCGTGCTGATCGGCAACGGCGGCAACGCCGGTTCCGGCGGGGTGGGCCCGGGTATCGCCGGCGCCGCCGGCATCGGCGGACTACTCATCGGCGAGGACGGAATGGCGGGGCTGACGCCCTAACCACCCGCATTCAGCGGCAGCAAAATGTAGCCACGAGTGGTCGCGTTACGCGCTTGAATAATGTTCGCGAAAGACCACTACGTGGTGCCGCTGCCAGCATACGATGCGCTTCTATCCAGTCGTTGGTGACCGGGCGGTCCTCCCGCTGTGCCACGCACTGGCCTGAAATGGGAGGGATCACATGGCGTTTCTGTTCGTGGCACCGGAGACATTGACGGCGGCAGCGGCGGACATCGCCGGGATCGGGTCGACGCTGGGCGAGGCCGGCGCGGCCGCGGCCACCCCGACCACCGCGGTACTGGCGGCCGGCGCTGCCGATGTGTCGGCGGCCGTTGCGTCGTTGTTCAGCTCCTACGGACAGGCCTATCAGTCGCTCAGCGCCCAGGCCGCCCAGTTTCATTCCCAGTTTGTGCAGGCAATGCAGGCCGGCGCCGGCTCGTACGCGACAGCTGAAGCAAGCAACGTCGCGCAGACCGCGCTGGACCTCATCAACCAGCCCGTCCTGACGCTGACCGGGCGCCCACTGATCGGCAACGGCGCCAACGGGGCGGCAGGCACCGGCGCCAACGGAGGCGCCGCCGGCTGGTTACTCGGCGACGGCGGGGCGGGCGGGTCCGGAGGCTTGGAGCAGCAGGGCGGCACCGGCGGCGCGGCCGGACTGTTCGGTAACGGCGGCGCGGGCGGTGCCGACGGGGCGTCAACGGTGGGCACCGGTGCGGCCGGCGGCGCGGGTGGGGCCGGCGGGCTCTTGTGGGGCCAGGGCGGCATCGGCGGTACCGGTGGATCCGGAATCGACGGCGGGGCCGGCGGCGCCGGGGGTGCCGGCGGCGCACTATTCGGCATCGGCGGCGCCGGGGGCCAGGGCGGCATCGCCAGCACCGGATTGACCGGGGGTGGCGCCGGCGGAGACGGTGGCGCCGGCGGCCTCTTCGGCAACGGCGGGATCGGCGGTACCGGCGGTCTGGCCAGCGTCGGGCCTGGCGGGGTCGGCGGCAATGGCGGCGCGGCCGGCACCCTGCTCGGCAACGGCGGTGGTGGCGGCGTCGGCGGGTTCGGCGCTACCCAGGGCGGCGACGGCGACGGCGGCGACGGCGGCCCACCGGCATCTTCGGGGGTACCGGCGGTACCGGCGGCGCGGGCGGACAGAGCACCAACGCCCTCGCAGACTCCGTGGGCGGTAACGGAGGCCAAGGCGGCGACGGCCGGCTCTTCGGCAACGGCGGTGCCGGCGGCGTCGGCGGGGCCGCATACACCAGCAACATCCTCATGAACGCCACCGGCGGCAATGGCGGCCAGGGCGGTACCGGCGGCACGCTATTCGGTAACGGTGGTGGCGGCGGCACCGGCGGAGCCGGCTTCGTCGGCCCCAGTTCCGCCGGTGACGGCGGCAACGGCGGTGGCGGTGGTAGGGCCGGGCTGATCGGAAACGGTGGGGCCGGCGGCGCGGGCGGGGCGCCCGGCCCGAACGGCGGCTTCTCCGGCGGAAACGGCGGAAACGGCGGCGATGCCGTGCTGATCGGAAATGGCGGAAACAGCGGCGACGTCGGGCTATCGGGCGCCGGCACCCCGGGCCTTCCGGGCAACGGCGGGCTGTTGATCGGCACGATCGGGAATACCTGATAGTACGAGCCGTCGGGCACCGGATTGGCGCTGAAATCAGTTCCTTTCCAACAACTCCAGCAAGTAGCTGCCGTACCCTGACTTGACCAGGCTGCGTGCGCGCCGCATCAGTTGTTCGTCGTCAATCCAGCCCAACCGCCATGCCACTTCCTCGGGAACACTCACCTTGAGTCCCTGCCGCCGCTCCAGCGTCTGGACGAAATCGGCGGCGTCTAGCAGCGAGTCGAACGTGCCGGTGTCCAGCCAGGCCGTTCCGCGGGCCAGCATCTCGACGTTGAGCCGGCCGTGGTTCAGATAGGCCTGGTTCACCTCGGTGATCTCATACTCGCCGCGCGCGGATTTCTTCAAGCTCCGCGCGATCTCGATCACGTCGTTGTCGTAGAAATACAAGCCTGGCACCGCATAGTGCGACTTCGGGGTGGCCGGTTTCTCCTCCAGGGAGAGCGCGGTCCCGTCGGCGCTGAACTCGACAACACCGTAGGCAGTTGGGTTTGCCACCCAGTACGCGAAAATCGTTCCGCCACTGATGTCTTGAAATCGGCGCAGGCTGGTGCCCAAACCCGGGCCATAAAAGATGTTGTCCCCCAACACCAATGCCACCGAGTCGGTGCCGATGTGGTCGGCGCCGATGACGAATGCCTGGGCCAGACCATCGGGCTGATCCTGGGTTGCATAGGTGATGTTCACGCCGAAATGCGTTCCGTCGCCGAGTAGGCGGTGAAACCCGGCAGCGTCATGGGGGGTGGTGATCAGCTGGATGTCGCGGATGCCGGCCATCATCAGGGTGGTCAGCGGGTAGTAGATCATTGGCTTGTCATAGACCGGCAACAGCTGCTTGCTGATACCCATGGTGATCGGGTACAGGCGGGTGCCCGAACCGCCGGCCAAGATGATCCCGCGCATGAGTGGCTCCTAGTTGCCTTTCGTCGAACTCAATCGACCAGGTCAGCCTCGGTGAGTTCGGTGGCCGCCAGCGCCGACACCAAGTCGTCATGGCGGAAAACCGAGGTGACGTGATCGCGGACCACCCGGAATGCCGAGGCGGCGTTCGCGACGCTGTCGGGGTCGTCGCGGCCGATGATCCGTTGCTCGACCACCACAACACCGTCGTGCACGTACATGCGGCCCATCTCGGCGGTCGTCTGCAGCGAGCTGGCCCAGCGCCGCAGCGCCTCGTGGCCCTGGGCTGCTCCGTGCGCGTCGCCGATGTCGATATCGTCGCTGGACAAGGGCCACCAGGGTGTCAATGTCAGCGGCGTTGAGTGCGTCGCTCCAGGCCAGCACGGTGGCAATCTCCGATGTGGTCATGGCCTGCAAATTACCGTGTTCGCCTAGTCCGCACGCTAAAGAGGCGTGCGCTCCAGCCATTTCTGCCATACGGCCTGGTCGCCGAACACCTCGATCCCGGTGTCGGGCACCGAGACCCGCCGCGTCATCGCCAGCAGAAGCTCCGCGGCGCCGCCGCGCACGGCCACGGTGCCTTTGCCGTGCTCAGGCGACCAGGTGATGTGGCCGTCCTCGACGGCGGCGGTCCATTCCCCGACGTCACCGAGACCGGGATCGGTGGCGTGCAGATGCACGGTGTCGCCGTCCTCGATCGGCAGCGGCGCGCCGTCGCGCCCCGCCTGGACCGCAATGCGTTCCAGAAACTCGCTGATGCCGTCGGCCGCGATCTCGGGTTCCAGGACGAATTGCTGCCCGAGCGCGATGGCGGCGTCAGCCCGATGCACCACCACCTCGTGCAGCCGGCGCCTAACCCACCAGTGCGCCGGGCGCGGCCCAAGAAATGTCCACACCGGCGTTTCCGCGCCCGCCTGCTCGACGGCGTCGACCATCAGCTGCGCGCCGTCTTGCAGCCAGGCGATCGCGTCGTCCACAGCTGCCGGCGGCTTTCCGCCTGCCACATTGCGGGGATCCAGAAAACTGTCCAGCCGGTCGCGCACGATCTGGGCCGCCCACCGATCGCCGCGTCCGACATGACGGAACAGCTGCCCGAGGTTCCATCCCGGGCAGCTGGGCACTGGCGTGGATTGGTCATTGTCGCCGATGAGTTCGCCGAAAGCACGGGTCTGGTCAAGGTATGCCGCCACCTGGTCCACCCCGGTAACGCTACTCGTGCCGGGTTGCCCGCAGCCCGAATTCGCCGACGGACGCGGCCGACTAGGACGCCGCCCGAATCCGAGCCCCCAGCCGGAACACTCGCCAGCCAGCCCGCTCCCAGCGGGAGACATCAAGGCAGTTGCGGCCGTCGACAATGACGCGGGCCCGCACCCGGTCGGCCAGATCGTCGGGGTCGAGGTCGACGAACTCCTGCCATTCGGTGAGTATCAACACGGCGTCGGCTCGCTCGCAGGCCTCGGCAACCGAGACCGCCTAGTTCAGCGTGGGAAACAGTCGGTTCGCGTTGTCCAGGGCCTTGGGGTCATAGACATTGACCGCCGCACCGTTGAGCTGTAGCTGTCCGGCGACGTTGAGCGCGGGAGAATCTCGAACGTCGTCGGATTCGGGTTTGAACGCCGCGCCAAGCACCGCGAGGTTGGCTCCCAGCAGCGAACCGCCACACGCGGTGGTGGCCAGTTCCACCATCCGGGTACGCCGCCGCATGTTGATGCTGTCGACCTCACGCAGGAAGGTCAGCGCCTGGTTGGCACCGAGCTCGCCGGCACGGGCCATGAACGCGCGGATATCTTTGGGCAAGCAGCCGCCACCGAATCCCAAACCCGCATTGAGACATTGGCGCCCGATGCGGGTGTCGTAGCCGAGGGCATCGGCAAGGAGACTGACGTCGGCACCGGCGGCCTCGCATACCTCCGAGATCGCGTTGATGAACGAAATTTTGGTAGCCAGAAAGGCATTGGCGGAGACCTTGACCAATTCCGCGGTCTGCAGATCGGTCACCAAGAAGGGCACCCCGGCCTCCAGCAACGGTCCGTACAGTTCTCGGACGAACTGCTCGGCCAGGATCGAATCATCCTGCACACCAAGCACAATCCGATCCGGACGCAGCGTATCGCGGACCGCGAAACCTTCGCGCAGAAACTCCGGGTTCCAGGCGATCTCCACACCAACGCCGGCCACTACCAGCCCGGCCGCCCGCCGGGCCAACTCGGCCGCCGTCCCGACCGGGACCGTCGATTTGCCAATGAGCACCGACGTTCTGGTCAGCCGCGGCACCAGGGTATCGATGACGGCGTGAATGTGACGCAAGTCGGCGCCGTATTCCCCCCTTTTCTGGGGTGTGCCAACACCCAGAAAGTGCACATCGGCGAACTCGGCGGCCATGTCGTAGTCGGTCGTGAAGTGCAGACGTCCAGCAGCAAGGTTGTCCCTCAACAGCTTTCGCAAACCCGGCTCGTAGAAGGGGATATCGCCCCCGGCCAGCTTGGCCACCTTGCCCGGATCAATGTCGACCCCGACAACCTCGTGCCCAAGTTGCGCCATTCCAACGGCGTGGGTGGCGCCTAGATAGCCGGTGCCAAAGACGGTGCATCGCATAACACCGTGTGTAGGCGACTGCGATGAGCGAACTGCATCGCGACGCTGAACGGCAGATGACAGCTACCCGGCAAGATCAGATACCCGGGATAAACGGGATGTTGAACCCGCCCCGCCCGTGCCCACCGCCGTGACCGCCGCCGTGCCGGCCGCCGCGTCCACCACCACGTCCGCCACGGTCATCGTCACCGCCGGGGAACCCGCCGCCGCCACCGGGACCAAAGATCTGGGGAAGCGGGATCTGAATGGGCACCGGAATGGGCACCGGAGCCGGCACCGGAGCCTCCGGCGCGGGTGCGGGAGCCTGAGGAATCGGAACCGGAACTGGCGCGGGAGCCTGCGGCACGGGCACTGGCGCTTGGGCAACCGGTACCGGCACCGGCGCCGGGGCCTTCGGAGCCGGAACCTGCGCCTGGGGGGCCGGGGCTTGCGGCGCCGGCGCCCGCGGGGCGGGGGCTTGGGGCGCCGGGGCTGGGGCCGGAACCTGGGCCTGGGGCGCCGGGGCTTGGGCTTGGGGCGCCGGAGCCTGCGGTGCCGGGGCCTGGGGTTGAGGGGCCGGGGCCGCGTGCGCCGGCGCGGGCAGGTGTGTGACGACGCTCTGGCCGGGATCGGGGCGGGTGCCGGGTTCGGAGCGGATGCTGACCGCCAGAGACACGGCCAAGGCACCCACACCGATGATGAAGATTGACCCCATGATGCTGGCCAGCAGCGCGAACGGCCTTCGCTCATGCTGCTCTTCGGGCACCGCGCTGTAGGCCAGAGCCTGCTGACCCGTCCCCAACTGGTCCGACACATCGTCGAAGTAGGCGGCATCGAGCCCGTACGGCGCGTGAGAGTAGAGCACCCCGCTGCCGGGATCCTGGGCCCACGCCTGCGCCGCCGTGGATGACGCGAACAGGGGGCTGCTCGCCGCCGCGAGCGCGGCACCGCGGGCAAGCGCGGTATCCGGTTCCTCGGCCGCGGTAACCGGCAATGTGGTCGACGCCTCGAGCGTCGGCTTGATCAATGGCAGATCGATACCCGAGCCCACCAGAAACACCGCGTCGGGACGGGTCGGCAGGCTCTCGGCCTGCGAAATCAACTCCGTCAACTGGCCCACGGCCGTGTCATCGTCGTCTGACAGTGAGAGTCGATGAATGTCGGTAACCGAGCCGTCCGCACTGTCGACAACCGCCAGCGTGGCGGCCTCGGGTTCGATGAACAGCAACGCGGTCTGCGCATAGTTGGTTTCGCTGCCCACCGCGTGAGCCAGCGCGGCGGCGGCCAGGAACGCCGAGACCAGCACGACGTTTTCGATCTTGCGCCGGGCCAAGACGTCGCGCAGGGCGGCGGCTTGGGCCGGGTCTCTCCAGGTCACCCCGGTTGAGGTCAGCTGGTAGCCGCCCCCGGAGGCGCCTTCCCTGGTTCCCAGGATCGCCGAGATCACCTGTTCGGCGGCCCCGATGGTTGCCGCGTCGCCATCACCGCTGACATCGAACGCGTCTTCATCGACCAGCGCGCCATCGCCGTTTTCGCCTTCGACCAGCACCAACCGCACTGCCGTCGGTGCCACAGATACTCCGAGCACGGTGTCCAAGAGCTCCCCCAATACCTGCTCGACCATCGCATACAGCGGGCCTACGCGGGTCCCCCAACCCTGTAGCCGCCGATTTTACGCGCCTCCCGGGGTGCATACCGGAGCCTTGGTTGCCGGATCGGCTTGGGTCAGCACATTTCAGCAGTAAAAGGATGCCTAACCGTCGAACAGACGATTAGCTGTCAGCGTCCCCCGTGGCCGCCACCGAAACCACCACCGTGGCCCCCACCGAAACCTCCACCGTGGCCGCCACCGAATCCTCCGAACCCGCCACCATGGCCACCGCCACCGCGGCCACCGCCGAACCCACCGCCGTGACCGCCGCCGCCGAACTGGCCCCCATGGCCGCCGCCGCCGGACGGACCGCTACGACCGGGAGCGCCGCCGCCGAAGTGCCCGCGCCGGCCAGGACCGAGGCTGCCGCCAGCGGGCCCACGACCGGGGTTGGGTATCCGGCCCAGCCCGGGCAGCCTCAGACCGCCGCGCCCGCGCGGATTCGGACTCACCACCGGCGGGGGCGAGGCTGGAACTTCAACACGGGGGGCGGGCACCTTGGGCTGCTGACGTGGCACCGGCGCTTGGATATTGGGGACAGAGGGGCGCAGGAAGGTGTCGACCCCGCTGGGTACCCGGACCGGCGGCACGACGATGGGCACCAGCGGCGGCACGGCCACCACCGGTTCAGGAATGGCGGGGGCGGGCAACACCGGCACCTCTGGCGCCCTCTGCGCCGGCGCCGCCGGGGCCGGCAGGTGCGGGCTGGCCGCGCGCGGCACCACCCGGGGGCGCGGCAACTCGATCTTCGGCTCGGGAGCGGCCACTTGCGGCGGCGCGGCCGCCTGCTGAGGCGGGGCGACCAGGTGGTTCTCGTTGGGCCTGGGCTGTAGGGCCACCGTCGGGCGGATGTCGATCGCCAGGGCGACTTCCAGCGCCACCACCGCCGCGGTGGCGACCACGGCCAGGCCGCTGCCGATCAAAAGCCCGGATCGGCGTCCGGCGGGTTCCTGGTCGGGCGAGAGCTCGTCGACCAGGTCGCTCTCCGCCAGCGGGTCAGGATCATTGAGGTCCTGCGCATATGCCAGGGCGGCGGTGGTGGCGGCAAACAGGGGCGCATTGCCGCAGGCCAGCGCCGCGCCTCGGGCGAGCGCCATTTCCTGTTCCTCGGACACGCTCACCGTCAGCGACGTCGCCGCATCGAGTGCCGGCTTGATCATGGCGACGTCCACACCCGTGCCGACCACATAGACACCGTCCGGACGCGCCGGCAGAGACTCGGCCGCGGCCACCATGGCGACCACCTCGGCCACCGCCGCGTCGTCGTCTTCGGCCAACAATTGCTGGCGCACCTCGCTGACCGAGCCGTCCGCGGTGTCGACGACGGCCAGGGTCGCCGTATCGGGCTCGATGAACAACACCGCGGTCCGCGCATAGCTGAGGGCGCCGCCGACCGCCTGCCCCAGGGCGGCCGCAGCCAGAAAACCCGAGACCAGCATGACGTTTTCGACCTTGTGCCAGGCCAGCGCATCGCGCAGCGCCGCGGCCTGAACCGGGTCGGTCCATGTCACGCCAATCGAGGACAACCGCAAGCCGGCGTCGGCCGCACCCTCCCGAGTGCCCAGAATCGCCGCGACCACCTGATCGGATGCGCTCGACGTGACCGGATTGCGGTCGAGGTCGAAACTGTCTTCCTCGACGATCAAGCCGTCGCCGTCTTCGCCTTCGACCAACGCCATCCGGACGTCAGCCGCTGCCATCGATACCCCAAGTACGACGTCCAAAACCCCTCCCAAGGTCTTGCAACCCACCACGGTCGCTGCGGAGGAGAACACGGCGCGGATGGCTCCGGATGGCCCGGCAATGGCTCTTGGATAGCCAAGCCAACGGTCTACTAATCCTTATCGCGCAAGCTATGCGGCAGCTATGTAGACCTTATGAAGTTCTGGTACGAACGAGACGGCGTGGGCCCCCGCTGACCCTGGTATTTCGACCCTACTCCGGAACTCCCGTAGGGATGCTCAGACGGACTGGTCAATTTCAAGATGCACAGCTGGCCGATTTTCATGCCGGGCCACAACGTGATCGGGAGGTTGGCGACGTTGGACAGCTCCAGCGTGATGTGCCCACTGAAGCCGGGATCGATGAACCCGGCAGTGGAATGGGTGAGCAAGCCCAGCCGGCCCAGCGACGACTTGCCCTCCAGCCGCCCGGCCAGGTCACCGGGCAGGGAGAAGATCTCCAGCGTGGAACCCAGCACGAACTCGCCCGGGTGCAGCACGAACGGATCCCCCTTGGTCGGTTCCACCACGCTGGTCAACTCGTCCTGGCGCTGCGCCGGGTCAATGTGGGTGTACCGGGTGTTGTTGAACACCCGGAACATGCAGTCGAGCCGGACGTCGACGCTGGACGGCTGAACCAGGCTGTCATCGAACGGGTCGATACCCAACCGCCCGGCGGAAATTTCGGCTCTGAGGTCTCGATCAGAGAGCAGCACGCGATGAGCGTATCTGCTCTCGGATCGCCGCCGCCGCGCGACGAGTCAGCGGAGGTAGATTTCCTTGCCAGTGGGGTATCCGCCACCAGTGGTGGTGACGTGGACGTGGTCATAGTGACCGAGGCGGCTTCTGGTTGCACCGGTGGGCGTGTAGTAGACGCCACGCCAAATCGCATCCTGCATCCCGAAGCGCTCGGCGTTGGCCAAGACGTAGGCGACGATCTCGTTGCCCAGCGCTATCCCCTCAGCACTGCCGGGGTTGGGGATCATCACGTCGAGCGCCAATCCGTTCGGATGCCAGCGCAACGCATCGGGGCGCACCCCACCGATTTCGTGAATCTCCGGGAAGACCGCGCTGATGCTGCGCGCCGCCAGGATGGTCTTGACCTGTAGCCCGCGTTCCGGTGCCACCCCGACCGGCAGCAGGCGCGCTGACCTGTCCACCCGCAATCTCGATGCCGCGGCGAACTGACCGGCCGCAAAACCCATCCCCACCGCACCGCTGGATATTTTCGACGACAACTCGATGGGCGTTGCCGCGACAATCTCCACACAACACGCTTCATCACCAACGGCCATTTGGTCGATGCGATCACGCGCGGACGATGGGCCGATATCCCCTGCCACCGCGAAGAAGGCGGCCGCGGGCGCTACCACTGCAGCCAGCAGAACAGACGGCTTGCGCCGCTTCCTGGCTAACTCGTGCCGACCCACGGAAGCAGATTACGACACGATAACGAAATAATAAACACCGGATTGGTTAGCAATCCTGTGGCATATATCGCAGTTCGTCACTTATCAAGACAATAATGGCACCCGACTTGACGCGGGGCCATTTGTCCTGCTCAGCGCGACATTTCTTGTGCCATAAGACACAGCCGAACAGGATTGTCTGGCCGCCAAGAGTTTAGTGCCCTCAGATCTGCAAACGTGACGGGACGGGCTGGCGAGTATCGGCCGCATGCTGCACCGCCGCCTCGATGCCGGCGACCAGTCCCGCGACCGCCGTCTCCACCGACATGCTCGGAACACCCAGGTTGCGATCCAGGGCGGCAACCATCGGCAGACAGGGCAGATGGACCCAGCCGGCGCGGATGGGCAGGTTCCGCGAGGCGATGTGGTGCAGCACGCCGTACATGAGGTGGTTGCACACGAAGGTGCCCGCCGCGTCGGAGACATCGGCCGGGATCCCGGCCGCGCGCATCGCCAGCACCATCTCGTGGACCGGGACGGTGGCGTGGTAGGCGACCGGGCCGTCCGGATCGGTCGGCTCGCCCACCAACACCTTGCCGGCGGTGTCGGCGAGGCCATAGCGCCCGCAATCGTTGATGTTCTGGGCCAGCCGCTCGACGGTCAGCATGGCGCGCCCCGGGTATTCGCCCAACATGATCACCAGCTGCGGATCCACCTCGGCGATGGCCTGCTCAGCCGCCGCGATCGAGTCGAAATAGGCGCCGGGCACAATCCGCGAGACCACCGTCGCCCCGGCGATGGTGCGTCCGTCCAGCGCCTCGGCGGTGAACTGGGCCGGATTGTCCGGCGTCACGCCATACGGTCCGAACCCGGTAACCAGCACCTTGGTCATGTGGTGTTCCTTCCTGGTCGAAACTAGGTGAGCGGGCGTTCGGCCATGGGTATCACCCTGGAATCCTCCAGCATCGCGAACCGATGCGGAAGATCGGCCTGCGCCTGTTCGCTGGACATCACCGCGATGAAGGCTTCCAGCGAGGGATACCGCACGACTTGAATGACGTCCCAGCGCTCCTCGGGCGGGCCGATGAAGCAGCCGCCGGCGTCGGCCACAAAGACCCGCTCGGCGCCGACCTTCGCCAGCACCGACTCCATCCCGGCGGCGTAGCGCTCGAACAGTTCGCGACCGCTGATCGGCGCCGGGGGCGCAAGCTCGGGGTTCGCTGAGTAATCGGCGACCTCGCGGATGCGGTAGAGGTTGAGCATGACGAAGGGGCCGGGCGGCATTGCGGTCAGCATCGCCTCAGCCGCTTGCGGTGTCGGAACGATGTGCACGATCGATCTCCCTCGTCGCCTCTATTTGTACGTGGTGTTGGCGATTCCCGTTGGTCGCGTTGCGGCCAGCGCTCGGCGCCACGGCATCAATTCGGGCGCTCGGCAGCCGTCGGGGAGCCCGGCACGGCGCGCAGCAGGACCACCACAAAGGCCGACATCAGCATCATGGCGCCCACCGCCCACATGCCCGCCTTGTCGGTCCCGGTCACTTGTTCGAGCGCCCCGGTCAGATAGGGCGCGGCGAACCCGCCCAGATTGCCCACCGAATTGATCAGCCCGATGGCGCCGGCTGCCGCAGTGCCGGTCAGGAAATTTGACGGCAACGCCCAGAAGCTGCGGATGGCAGCGAACACCCCCATCGCGGTGATCGCCACGGCCACCATCACCAGCACCGGGGTGTGCAGGTGCAGCGCGACGGGAATGGCCAGCCCGCCAAGCAACATCGGGACGGCGACATGCCACACGTGCTCACCGGTGGCGTCCGCGTGCCGCGACCACAGGTACATGGCCACCGCCGCACAGGTGTACGGGATCGCCGCGATGAGTCCCACTCGCACGATCGAGAAGTCGATCCCGAAGGTCTTCTTGAAGCCCGAGATGATGCTCGGCAAGAAGAACGTCAGGGCGTAGAGCCCGTAGGCGATGCCGAAGTAGACCAGGGCCAGCGCCCAGATCCGTGGGCTGGTCAGCGCGCGGCGCAGCGGAAAGTGAAAGTCGCCGGCAACCTGGCGCTGCTCCTCGGCCAGGGTGTCGACGAGCCATTGCCGTTCGTCGGGCTCTAGCCATGCGGCGTCACCGGGCCGGTCGACCAGGTAGTACCAACAGGCGAACCCCAACACGATCGCCGGGACACCGACGGCGATCATCATGAACTGCCAGCCCGCCAGCCCGAACACCCCGTTGCCGAGGTGGATCAGCCACGCCGCCAACGGGGTTCCAAGCGCTGCCGCGATCGGGCTGGCCATCATGAACAGCGCGACGACCCGGGCCCGGTAGTCGCGCGGGAACCAGCGACTCAGGTAGTAGATGACCCCCGGGAACAGGCCCGCCTCGGCCACCCCTAACAGGAACCGCAACACCAACAGCGTCGTCGCGTTTGGCGCAAAGCCGGTGGCCACCACCACGATTCCCCACGACACCGCGATCCGCGCTAGCCAGCGTCGGGCGCCGTAGCGATCCAGCGCGAGATTGGACGGAACCTCGACCAGCACATAGCCGATGAAAAAGATGCCCGAGGCCAGGCCGAACATCGTCGCTGTGAGCTGTAGGTGCGCGCTGATGTCGGCGCGGGCGATGCCGAGGTTGGTGCGGTCCAGGTAGTTGACGAAATACAGGGCCATCAAGAACGGCACGATGCGAATGCCCAGTTTGCGGATCGTGCGCGCTTCCAGCGAGCGTTCACCGGTGTCTAAAACGGCCATCGTGTCTCCTGCGTGAGGACCCGGTGCCGTCGAGTTCCGCAACGCTCGTGTCTGTTGGATGTCGGGGTCACGGTGGCCCGCGAGGCCAGCGTGCGTCACGTCGGAAACGTACGAACCGAGGCTCCGGTGCCGTCGGCCCGTCCGCCGAGCACTGTATACGCCGGCGCGCCATCCGGCCTCCGCCGATACCGGCCGATCGAGCGCACCCGAGTATGTTCGTCTCAATCGGCCCCGGGAGGTTTGGCGTGAGCACCCTGACAACCGCTGCGGCTTTGGTCGCCTTCCCGGTGATCGCCGGAATCATCGGTGGCGCTGTGGCAGTCGTGCGCACGCCGTCGGCGGCGCTGGTCAGCGGTGTGCAGCATTTCGCGGCCGGTGTGGTCATGGCCGCCGTGGCCACCGAGGTGCTGCCGGACCTGCGGGCGCGGGGCCCGCTGTGGCTGATCATTCTCGGGTTCAGTGCGGGGGTCGCGCTGCTGGTCGGATTCCGCCAGTTCGAAGACCACGGACCGCACGGCGAGGACGAGGACGGCCACGACGACGTCCGTGCGGGCGGTCAAGTGCCGGTGGGTTTTCTCGCCGTGGTCGCCGTCGACCTGTTCATCGACGGGCTGCTGGTGGCGACGGGCGCGACCGTCTCCCGGCGCACCGCGATCATCATCACCATCGCGCTGACCGTCGAGGTGCTGTTTTTGGGGGTGTCGGTGGCGCTGCGGCTGACCCGCTCCGGAGTACCCAAGGCCCGGGCCGCCGCGCTCACCGGCGGGGTCAGCCTGGCGACCGCCGTGGGCGGCGTGCTGGGTGCGCTGGTGCTCGCCAACGCGGGAGGTACCGTGCTGACCCTCGTGCTGGCGTTTGCGGCGGCGGCGCTGTTGTGGCTGGTCGTGGAAGAACTGCTCGTCGAAGCCCATGAAGGCGAGGAGCGGGCGTGGATGGCGATCATGTTCTTCGCCGGCTTCCTGATCCTCTACAGCCTGGGAGTGATGGAGTGAGGCGGATCCCGCACACCGCGCCCGGTGCTGGGTGCTAGCCTTTCGGGGCAACAGCGCCGATGTAGTTCAATGGCAGAACATCAGCTTCCCAAGCTGAATACGCGGGTTCGATTCCCGTCATCGGCTCCACGAAAGACCTGGTCAAATCCCATACTGAAGCGTCACAATCGCTAGCCCATCTAACCGATGACCGTCTGGTGACCGTGACCGATTTGAGAGGCGTTTGCTACAGCCGCCAGATAGCACACGCATCGAACATCCGTTCGGAAACCTGTCGGCCCCCGTCGATACCGTCCATGCATGAGCGGCCACGCGGAAGACACGGAAATCTCGACGGCCCTCCACCGGCAGACCTACACTGCCTCCATGACGAACGTGGGGAGCCCGGTTCACCATCGGATCGCCGTCGAAGACATCGCAAACACCATCGCCCGCCGATGGCAAGACGAGTCGAACACTACCGTTCGAATGCTGACCAGTACTGCTGTGTACCTCCATGAGCGCAAACTCGTTGAATGGGTATTTGAAAGCACCAAGTCCGCAGCGGACTACGCGGATATTTTAACGCAGATTCGCAAACGAGGCATCGACGTCGGGGTTGTGCTGCCGATGCCGGAACTCGGTCGAGCACATGAGGAATTTTGGGGAACCGGAGTGATCCTGTACGGCTGGATCGACCGAGGCGACGACGTAATAAGGTTCACCGGCCCCGAGGTCGCGTGAATGCCGCCGTCCCTCGTAACCCAAACGATCATTGCCTTCATTTGGGATTTTGACCGGACTCTTACCCGCGGCTATATGCAGAAGCCGCTTTTCGAGCACTACGACGTTGATGAAAGCAAGTTCTGGCAAGAGGTCAACGCACTCAAGAAGTTCTACGGCGGATACGACCTACAACTTGCCGAGGACACTGCATACCTAGAGCACACTCTCAACTACGTTCGCACACAGGGCTCCGGCGTTGTTGATTAGCAGGCTTGTGAGCTGGGGAATTGTGGATTGAGGAGGTCTAGGCGGCGGTTGGCGGTCAAAGCGGTGATCCGGCAGGCTTCGGCGATGTTGTCGGCGCCGTTGAGGCGGTGCAGATTGATCGCGGTGTTGCGTAGCGTTGCTAGGACCTGTGCGCCGTTTCCGGTATGTGCCCTTTGACGGTCTTCGTCGAAGGTGACGTCGCGTATCCAGTGCAGGCTGTTCTCGATTCCCCAGTGTTGACGCATCCAGGTCATGATCGCGGTAGGGCGGGCGTGCTCGAACGGCAGGCTGCAGATGGCATAGACCACCTCCACGCTGCGCTGGTCGGTGGCGGTGATCAAGCGTTCACGAGTGATCCGGATGATTTGTTTTGCGTAGGGGAAGCCGATTCCTCGTGCAGCGGTGATGATTTGCAGGGTGCGGGTCTCGACACGGCCGTGGCCGCGGGAGTCGTCGGTAGCGGCTGCGGGCACCTCGGCCCAGGGCAGCGCGGTGATATGCGCAAGTATTTTGGCTTGGTTGGACTTGACGATCATCAGGTAGTGCGACTTCAAGGTGGCGCAGATCAACTTCGCGGTGACGACCTGGGTATGCATCGCATCCACGGTGACCAGCCACCGCAAGCTACCCGGCAGCAGCGTGAGCAGGGCACGTACGCAGGGAATTTCATTGCTTTTCTCGGCGACAGCGAGTTGACCGAGCACCAATCGGGCACGGTGGGCGAACACCGACACGAGATGCGTGGCTGTCGCTTTGGCGCGTAAAGCACCACGCCGCATCTTGCCGTCCAACGCGATCGGCACCAATCCACTGGGGTCGCTGCTGGCCACGTGTGCAGTGAAGTAACTGCCCATCCTGGCGTTGAGGTCGGCGGGGTCTAGCCGAGACAAAACAGCGCGGAAGGTCTTCTCACTGGGCCGCCGGAACCGGACCCCTAATTGGGCCAACACATCATCGGGAGCGATGGCCGCCCATGTGGCAAAACCAGCATAGCCGCGCATCCCCGCGGCAGTGGCCAGAACCGCGATCGCCAACAAAGCCATCAGCGAATACCTCCGACCGCGTGGGTCCCTCGGGTCTGGCACCGAGGCCAACACATCGAGAAACTCCGATCCGATGAGCTCGCTGCGCTCACCAGGACTCCAGCGGTCGAACACCTCTGGAACCGACGACACAGGCAATACTGAAACGGTAGGCACGGGCAACTCCAGACCAACGACGAACAGTAACCAACTCGAACGTTCTCCAGATAGCCCGTGCCTACACTCCGGCCCCAATAGCGCGGCACCAAAGATCATCAACCCAGCTCACAAGCCTGCTAATCAACAACGCCGGAGCCCTGCTCGAAGCAGCGTGTTCGCCGCGATAAAGCGACTGCATGACACCGGCGTTCTACGCCCATTGACCAACCGCAAACGAGACCAAGTATGGGGAGCAAGCCTTCTACTCGACGAACTGGACGACTTGGGGCACAGGATCGAGCGAGCAAGCGCACCCAGCGTTCGGAAATGGCCTTCGACCCTAGCCCGCACCGGCACGGCGGGGTGACGCTCGGATACACGGAAGCATGAGGAGGGAATCATGTACCGATTCCTGGCCGGCCTGTTTGCCGGATTCGCCATCACCCATCTCGGTTTCGCCTTGTTCGCCGACATGAA
This sequence comes from Mycobacterium ulcerans subsp. shinshuense, assembly GCF_002355775.1. Taxonomy (NCBI): domain Bacteria; kingdom Bacillati; phylum Actinomycetota; class Actinomycetes; order Mycobacteriales; family Mycobacteriaceae; genus Mycobacterium; species Mycobacterium ulcerans. The sequence continues at coordinate 5,195,738 of NZ_AP017624.1, forward strand.
TACTCTGCAATTCTTCGGCAGGACTTGGAGCACCGGGTACATCTGGGCCGAATTTGTGCTGTATTCCGCGCTTATGCTGCTCTTCGCCTATCTGGGCTGGCGGACCAAGCCCTCGGGCCCCAGGCGGGCCTAGCTCTGCCGGCTAGGCCTGGTGGCGGTCGTGTTCCATTTTCACGATGGCCCACCGGTGGGAGGTTGGCGCCACCCGTAGCGGCTCTTACCGTTCGAGATAAATGCGGCATCCCCCGAGCACCGCGTTCGCTGCCTCTCCGTTGCCGAAAAGGGTGTCTATCGCGGTGAAGAACTGCGCGAGTTCGTCATGCCGGTCCGATTCGCTCCGGCCTAGGTAGTCCGCACAGCGCTGGTGCACGTAGGCGGAGTATTCCTGGGTGACGTCGGTGAACCGCACCGCGGCAATGCCCGCGGCTGTCAGCGCGCCGACGTACTCCTGGCGGGTGAGAAGGCCTGGGCACGCTACCTGATCCTGCAGCAGCGCCCGTTCAGATCCGGAAAGGCGTCTTCGTGCGTAGAAGTCGGCGAGGTAGCCGCGGCCGCCCGTCCGCAACAGGGTGGCGAGCTTTTCCATCGCGGCGTGTTTGTCGGTGACGTGCAGCAGACACAGGATCGAGGTGAAGGTGTCTGCCGGCGTGACGGGTTGATAGGCCATGACGTCGGCCACCTCGTAGTGCACGAAATCCTGTAGCCCGCACGCGGCCATCACCCGCCGGCCCACCGCGGCGATGTCGGCGCGCATCTCGATGGCCGTCACCCGGTAGCCCTGCGAGCCGAACACCAGTCCGGCAGGCCCGAATCCAGCCCCCACGTCGATCAAGGATAGGCAGCGGTTGCCGCCCGGCACCAGCCCGCCCGCCGCAAACCAGCTCCGCGCCGCCTGAAATTCGGCCGGCCCGTAGTTCATCGGGGTGACCGAAAGCAGTTCTGGCACCGGCACGATCGGCTCTTCGCGGTGGCGCGCGAGCACCGCTTCGACCATCTGCAACCGGGGGGCTGTGTATAGGTCCATGGCACGATCCGTGGCCGGTTCAGCGGCAAAGGCTGCCGAAGCCACCGGAGCCGGAGCAGCGTCCGGCGCACCGTTGGGTTCGTACACCCGGCACCACTCCCGGTAGGTCTGGCCGCACATCGAGTCGACGCGGACTATCGCGTTGCCTCACCATCGTCTCATCGTCATTGCAATGACGGGCGCCGCCAGCTTCAGCAGCGGCTATGCATACGAGTCGCGTGCGAGCGGATCAGGCCGCGGCAGACGGCGACATCGGCGGCCAGCCGGCCCGGTATGGCGCGGTAGTCGTTCTCGACCAGCAAGGACCGCACCGGCGCGGGCGAAGACAGCACATCGCGTAGTTCGCTGACCACATCAACGCGGCTGGCGGCCGGGTCTTTGACATGCAGGTCCGGGTGCAGCAACTCCCCTACCGCGCTGACGAATTCGCCCGGCCGGTGCCCAAAGTCGAGCAAGTTCCCGATATCGAACACGACACGCAGGTCGCGATGACCGACCGCCTTGACCAGGGCCGCGCTGGCGGCTCCGCTGAGCGCGGATTCATAGGCGACGGCGATGCCGTGGCGTTCGGCGCGCTGGCATATCGAGCGCAGGACTGCGGCGGTTCCGGCCACCCGTTGCGGGGAATCCGGGGCGCTGCGGCGAAATCCGGGAACGTGCAGAACGCCGATGCCCAGCTCGACCGCACACCACAGCGCCACGCGCAGCAGCGCCGCGGCCTCCGCGTTGGGCTCCCCGTGCTCGTTGATGAGGCCGAGATCGTTGGCGTGATTGACCGCCAGCGCGGTGACGGGGATGCTGCGAGCGATCCGCGCGACGACGGCCTGCTCCGCGGGCACATCAAGGCGCGGGCCGCGATGGGCACCACCGAAGTCGATCTGCAGTTCATCGGCGCCACTACGGATTGCCATGGCCGCAGCGGCCGCACGGCAATCGGCGATGCGCCACTGGGGTGCGGCCACCGCGATGCGGCTCATGCGGCGGCTCCCTCGAGGCGAATGGCGGCCTTGAGAACGCGACGTCCGTCGTGGCACCGGTTACCGCTTTGCAGAACGCCGTTGATGAGTTCGGCGGCCCCCTCCAGATCGGTGACCCGGGTGAGCAGTGACGCGAACGTGGCCGCATTCTCGGTGAGCGCGCCGATCGCGGCGCGCAGGTGCGCGTTGGACACCCCGCGGTGGCCGAACAACCGCAACGGGCCCGCACCCGCGCGCTGCAGGGTTTTGGCCACCGGGACCGAGGACAGTTCGCCACAGTTGGCGGCACGCACGGCGGCGACGTCGGCCTCGCCGCTGCGCAGCGACACCGGACCCGAATCCAGGCCACCGTGGACATCGACGGTCAGCGCGTGGTCGATGTGGCTGTCCAGCGTCGTCAGGGCGGTCACCGTCGCAGAACGAGGGGTGGCCAGCACGGCGCTGACCGGGCCCCGCAGTGCGGCGAGCCTGCTGGGAAGATCGGGGTCGTCGGCGGCGATGCAGTTGTGGGAGTCGCGATTTCGGCCCACGATCAGTTGCTCGGTCTCTGGCATCGCTTGGCGCCAGACCGCGGCGGCGAGCTGACCGACGATGCCATCGCCCCACACCACCAGTGATCTCGGGGTGTCCTCGAAGACGGCCATCGCGATCTCGAGTCCGTAGATGGCCGAGGCCAGCGGCTCGGCAAGGGCACCGATGAGCACATCGTTGGCCGCGCTGCTCGGGACGGACACGACCAGGCCGGCATTCACGACGCTGGCGGGAATTCTGGTCCGCTCGGCCCACAGCCCGGCCACGTTGTGTCCCAGGAGAAAGCCCGGGTCCGTCGGGTGCGTCGGATTGACGGTGACGATATCGCCGGGCGCAAACGCCTTCGATCCCACCACGACTCGCGCGATGCCCTCGTGCCCCAGCACCGGTGAGTCATCGGGACGGTCGCCGCGCAGGATCTGCCAATCGGTACCGCAGATCCCGGCCACCAACGGTGCCAGCAACAGGTCGCCCGGTTCCAGGGCCGGTGTATCGAGGACCGCGACATCAACCAGCGAACATCCGTCGGGCCCTGCGGGACGGCGCACCAGCGCCCGATAGCCGTTGTCGGTCATGCGGTCGCCTTGAGCCGCTCGTCGCACATGAGCTGTGCACCGCGCAGGCAGTCGATGTCGGCGCTGGAGTCAGCGCAGAACACCAGGCGCTCGTCCAGCCACGACTCGCTGAAGCCGCGGTCCGCGTAGCAGGAGCCACCACGAAGCTGCTCGCGCAACTCACGCTCGTAGTGCGAACCCAGACCTTCCACCACTCCGCCACCGATGCCGAGCAGGTCCAGATGCGGGTCTACACACCACAGCATGCGGATCAGGGCGGCGATCGGCGCAACGGCGGCTTGCAGCACCGAAACCGCGGCGGCGTCTCCGGCGGCCAGTGCGCGCGGGAACCATTGCAGCAGCGAGGTGTTGGGCGGCAGTGCCCCGAGCCGGCCGGCGATGCGACCGATGCCCGGTCCCGACGCGTGAGCCGCGAGGTGGTCGGGGACACCGCATTCACAAATCAGGCCGCGCAGCACGGGGTCGGCCTGCGTGGGCAGGTGCCCCACTTCACCCTGCAGCCCCCACTCATCGACGGGGATCTCACTGGTCCGCAGGTCGGCGATGCGAAGGGCGATGCCGCTGCTGATGGTGAGGTAACCGATGCGCCGGGTCGACGGACCGGCCCACCGCGCGGTGAAGTCGGCCAGCCCCGCCGTCAGGTCGTTGACCAGCAGCCATGTCACATCGGGTCGGCGCAACCGCAGCGCCTCCGCCAAGTCGAAGGGCGCGGCCTCCGCGCCCCACAGCGGCCCGGAGCCGTACAGGATCCCCCTGCGGTGATCCAGCGCGGCACCGCAGGAAATGGCCGCGTGCGCCCCGGCGGGGGCCGCCGCACACAGCTCATCGACGAGGCGCTCGCGCAGTTGCGCGACGGACTGTTCCGGGAAATTGAGCAGGCTGGGTGCCATGTGACGCTTGACCTCGGTGCCTGGTCCGCCGACCCGAAGCCGAAGCCAGGTGCCGCCCAAGTCGGCGGCCATGGTGCTGGTCGCGATATCGGTTGCAAGGGTGGTCATGGCTGCTCAGACTCCGCAGTTCATCGGTGCCGGCATGGACAAGATGACCCCGCCCGCCGGCGGCTGGCCGGCGACCTCGAAGCCGTGGAAGTTCGAGAACCGCTCGATGTGGCCGTCGAACGCCGCAAGGGTGCCGATGGCGACGGTCAGCGCGTTGCTCGCGATCCCGGCTCGGATCCCGGCCGGAGAATCCTCGAAGACGATGGTCGAGCCGATGTTGACGCGCAGCGCGTCGGCCGCCAGCAGGTACCCCTGTGGGTCGGGCTTTCCGCGGGTGATGTCGTCGGGGCTGATGAGCACATCGGGCAAGGGGATGCCCGCGGCGCGCATGCGATTGCTGGCCAGAACCCGACTTGCCGAGGTGACCACGGCCCACGCGGATCGCGGGAGCGCGGCGATGAATTCGGCGGCACCGGGCACTTCCCGCACCCCCTCGGTCGTCGACTCTTCGTGCTCGACCAGCCGTCTGGTCTCGCTGGCGACCAGAGCGGGATGGGACAGGAAGTGGCGCACGGTGGCCGCGGTGGGCCTTCCGTGAGCGAAGGCCAGCACCTCAGCCAAGTCCAGCGAGTGCAATTCGGCGAATGCGCCCCAGGTAGCCTCGACGACCGCCGTGGAATCCACCAAGGTGCCATCCATATCGAATAGCAGTGCGGCTGCATGTAATTCGGGCATGAATATTTTCCTATGAGCTCGATTGGGCGGCGGCAAGCGGCCGCGACTGGGAAATGGGGACACCGCTGAAGACCGAGCTCCACGTCCGGTCTTCGTGCACCACCAGCGCGTCGCCTTCGTAACCCGAGCCGCGGGTGCGGGCGAGCTCGCAGGCAAGCGGACCGAAATCGGCGGGCACCATGTAGTCGCTGTAGTCGAAATCGGCGGCCGGGCGGGCGCGGATCCCCGGGGTGTCCGCCATGCCGGCGGGCAAGGTCTGGACGAACACCACCTCGGATGGGGAAATCTCTTGGGCCACCGAATTGATCAGGGCGCTGGATGCGGCCTTCGTGGCGGTGTAGCCGGCGCGTGCCGGACCAGCGTTGTAGACCACCTCCGATGACACGTGCAGGAAGAGTCCGGGCTCGGATTGCCTCAGCGCCGGCAGGGCGGCGTTGAGCGTCCAGAACAGGCCGTGCACGTTGATGTCGAATTGGTCTAGCCAGTCGACCTCGGTCACGTCGACCAGGTACTCCCGGCGCAGGGTGTAGTAGATCGCCGAGTAGCAGGCGAAGTCGATGCGCTTGGGCAACTCCTGGGCCAGCGTCTGCTTGGCGGCTTCTCCGTTGCGGAAGTCGAGCTGGTGCCAGTGCAGCCGGTCAGCACCCGGCCCGACGGGCTTGGTGCGGCTGAAGACGTGGGTCTCGATTCCCTCGGCCGCCCAGGCATCGGCGATGCCGCGGCCGATGCCGGTGGAACCACCGACGACGATTGCAGTGCGCCCGGTCATCACGCGACCCCGCTCGAAGCCGCGACGCTGCCGGTCAGTGTCTCGTGGTGCCGCCGGAGCATGGCAACCGCGCATTGGATCTCCTCGGGGGTGACATCGTTGACAAAGCGGTGGTGGCCGATACCGACCGGTAGCGGGAGCCGTTGCTGGCCGTCGCGGTGGCCAACCGTGTCGATCAGTGCCTCGATGAGCAGCTCGGGCGTGGCCAGGGTGTCGTCCCACAGCGGCAAGCCGAGATCCACCATGACTCGGTAGATCCGGTTCGCCTCGTCCTCGCTGACGTAGCCGCGAAGCGCCCCGATGGCCGTGGTCACCGCCATGTCCAAGTTGACCGCCTCCCCATGCAGCAGTGCGGGCTGCGCGTGCATCTCGATCGTGGGGCTAAAGGTGTGCCCGTAGTCAACACAGCGCTCCAGGGTCAGGGCTCCGGCGTTGTTGATTAGCAGGCTTGTGGGCTGGGTTGATGATCTTTGGTGCCGCGCTATTGGGGCCGGAGTGTAGGCACGGGCTATCTGGAGAACGATCGAGTTGGTTAGTGTTCGTCGTTGGTCTGGAGTTGCCCGTGCCTACCGTTTCAGTATTGCCTGTGTCGTCGGTTCCAGAGGTGTTCGACCGCTGGAGTCCTGGTGAGCGCAGCGAGCTCATCGGATCGGAGTTTCTCGATGTGTTGGCCTCGGTGCCAGACCCGAGGGACCCACGCGGTCGAAGGTATTCGCTGATGGCTTTGTTGGCGATCGCGGTTCTGGCCACTGCCGCGGGGATGCGCGGCTATGCTGGTTTTGCCACATGGGCGGCCACCGCTCCCGATGATGTGTTGGCCCAATTAGGGGTCCGGTTCCGGCGGCCCAGTGAGAAGACCTTCCGCGCTGTTTTGTCTCGGCTAGACCCCGCCGACCTCAACGCCAGGATGGGCAGTTACTTCACTGCACACGTGGCCAGCAGCGACCCCAGTGGATTGGTGCCGATCGCGTTGGACGGCAAGATGCTGCGTGGTGCTTTACGCGCCAAAGCGACAGCCACGCATCTCGTGTCGGTGTTCGCCCACCGTGCCCGATTGGTGCTCGGTCAACTCGCTGTCGCCGAGAAAAGCAATGAAATTCCCTGCGTACGTGCCCTGCTCACGCTGCTGCCGGGTAGCTTGCGGTGGCTGGTCACCGTGGATGCGATGCATACCCAGGTCGTCACCGCGAAGTTGATCTGCGCCACCTTGAAGTCGCACTACCTGATGATCGTCAAGTCCAACCAAGCCAAAATACTTGCGCGTATCACCGCGCCGCCCTGGGCCGAGGTGCCCGCAGCCGCTACCGACGACTCCCGCGGCCACGGCCGTGTCGAGACCCGCACCCTGCAAATCATCACCGCTGCACGAGGAATCGGCTTCCCCTACGCAAAACAAATCATCCGGATCACTCGTGAACGCTTGATCACCGCCACCGACCAGCGCAGCGTGGAGGTGGTCTATGCCATCTGCAGCCTGCCGTTCGAGCACGCCCGCCCTACCGCGATCATGACCTGGATGCGTCAACACTGGGGAATCGAGAACAGCCTGCACTGGATACGCGACGTCACCTTCGACGAAGACCGTCAAAGGGCACATACCGGAAACGGCGCACAGGTCCTAGCAACGCTACGCAACACTGCGATCAATCTGCACCGCCTCAACGGCGCCGACAACATCGCCGAAGCCTGCCGGATCACCGCTTTGACCGCCAACCGCCGCCTAGACCTCCTCAATCCACAATTCCCCAGCTCACAAGCCTGCTAATCAACAACGCCGGAGCCCTGCAACATCGCCGAAGCCTGCCGGATCACCGCTTTGACCGCCAACCGCCGCCTAGACCTCCTCAATCCACAATTCCCCAGCTCACAAGCCTGCTAATCAACAACGCCGGAGCCCTGGTCGCGCACGTCGCGCCCGGATGTCTCCAGAACATCGAACAGCGCACCAGACTTGATCAACGCGATTTTGAGAATTTCGGCGAGTCCATTACTCAGGTGGCGCTGATCGAGGGTACGCAAAAAGCTCTTGTCCAAAAATGTCACCGCCGGGGGTGCATAGGTGCCAAGACGGTTCTTGCCGAGCTGGTAATTGACTCCGGTCTTTACGCCAACTCCGGCGTCGACAAGGCCGATCAATGTGGTGGGAATCCGGATGTACGGGGTGCCGCGCCGGTAGAGGCTGGCCGCGAAGCCCGCGACGTCGGTGAGCACTCCACCGCCGATGACCAGCATCGGCTCGCGGCGCCGGTCGATGCCAAATGCGTTCATGGCGTCGACGATTCGAGTCACCGTGTCCCAGTGCTTGAGGGTCTCGTCGATCGGAATCACAACGAATTCCGCCTCCACACCGTGGTGCGCGAAGAAGGCACGGACCTTACTTCCGTGCAGCGCATCGACGGTCCCATCGATGATCACCAGCCGGCGGTCACCAACCTTTAGTGGCGCATCCGAACATGCCGAAAACAGCTGATTGTTTCCGAGGTAGAAAAGGCCATCGGATTTGATGACGTGGTACCTCACTTGTTTCACGGCTTCGACCGTCCACGCGGTTTGACCGGAAGCGTTCTTGATCATCACTTTCGATTCGCCAATTTCTCGATCACGTTGTGATCACGATGCGATCACGGATTGTGGCGACTCGCGGAGGATACGCACGCGTATCTTATTTATCAAAGGCCTTCAGCGGAACACACAGGTTCCTCACAGCCCGACAGATGGCCCACATGACCACCAAAAACACCCTCCGAAATACCGGCGTTAGTATGTGAACTACGCCGTCCCACAACAGGATTCGTAGCGGCACGGCGAATCTGAACGCCGGCCAATGCGGTCAATAAAATTGGCCCAAGTGTGTCCAACATCAGAAATTGCGTTTGGGTGTCCGCCATCACTCAATTATTGATAGCGCGGTCCGAGTCACATCTTCGGCACCACCGCAGCGCGCCACCCGCCCGATTCTCGCGGTGCGGACGTCGGGAAACTTGATGCCACCAAAAGCCTTGATTCCCTGGCAGTTACAGGATGGGGCCGGGCAGTCGACCACACAGACCCGGGGGTGACGCAGCATACAGGTAGAAATAGTGATCGCTTGCGTATACTTGCCCAATGCCCGAATCCGTGACCGCCCCACCTGAGCTGGGTATACACCACGCCACACCGGGCCTACTCGCACTTACCATCGCCACCTGCCTGGCCATCACCACCGAGATATTGCCGGTCGGCCTGCTGCCCGCCATCGGACATACCTTCGGAGTGCGTGACGCGGTCACCGGCCTGCTGGTGAGTCTCTACGCCGTCCTGGTGGCCCTGCTCGCGGTTCCACTGACCGTGGTCACCGCGCGATTTCCGCGCAAGCCACTGCTACTGACAACACTGCTGGGCTACGCGGTGAGCAACACCCTGGTCGCCATCGCACCCACGTTCGCCATGGTTGCGGCGGGCCGGGCGGTGGGCGGTGTCACCCACGCACTGTTCTTCCCTTTGTGCATCGGATACGCGCCCCGACTGGTGGGGCTCGCCGATGTGGGCCGTGCGCTCGCGCTGGTGGGCGGCGGGGTGTCCGCCGGGATCGTGGTGGGCGTTCCGCTGTTGACATCGGTAGGCACCGCGGTCGGCTGGCGCGGAGCCTTCGCCGTGCTGGCCGTGCTCGCCGCGGTGCTGCTGCTGGTGGTCGCCAAGCTACTGCCCCCGGTCAGCAGCGAGTCCGCCCCACCACCCGCCGGCACCGCCAAAGGCCGGCGACGCCTCGCCGCGGTGGTCTCCTCCAACGCCCTGACCTACACCGGGCAGTTCACCCTCTACACGTTCATCAGCGCTGTCCTGCTCGCGGCCGGGGCCCGGCCGGCGTTCATCGGTCCGCTGCTGCTGATGTGCGGCGTGTGCAGTCTGGCGGGTCTGTGGTACGTGGGCGCCACCCTGGACCGCAATCCGCGGCAGACCACCGTGATCATCATCGTCGTGGTGATCGGCGCGCTGCTGGGCCTGGGTGCGTCGTTTCCGGCGTTGCTTCCGGTGGTCGCCGCCGCCGCCGTATGGAACGGCGCCTTTGGCGGCATCCCATCCATCTATCAGGCGGGCGCGGTGCGCGCTCAGGCCGCGACACCCGAGATGGCCGGGGCTTGGGTGAATGCCACCGCCAACCTCGGGATCGCCGCAGGTGCGGCGATCGGCGCGGGACTGCTGCCGACGATCGGTCTGGCCGGACTTCTGTGTGTGGCCGCCGCACTCATCGCGATCAGCCTGGCGGTCACGCTGGCCACGGGGCGCGGCCCCACGCATTAAGACCGCATTGAGCCGCGGTCGAACCCGCGCGCATTGCGGTTTTTTTCGCCGAATCGGCGGACGGGGCACCGTTAATTGTGGCTACCAAAACGTGCGACCGCGGCGAATGGTAAACGCATGTCTGATGCACACCACACCGATGTGGATGTTGTGGTCGCGGGTGCCGGCTTTGCGGGTCTGTATGCCGCCTACCGTCTGCGGCACGCGGGGCATTCGATGCGCATATTCGAGGCCGGCGACGATATCGGCGGCACCTGGTACTGGAACCGCTACCCCGGGGCACGCGTCGACATCCCCAGCGTCGACTACATGTACAGCTTCGATCCCGACTGGTCGCGCGACTGGCAGTGGTCGGAGAAGTACGCCACCCAGCCCGAGATCCTGCGCTACCTGAACCACGTCGCCGACAAGCACGACCTGCGTCGCGACATCCAGTTCGGCACCCGGGTGACCCACGCACACTGGGACGACGACACCGGCCGGTAACGGGTGCGCACCGACCGCGGCGACGAAATCACCTGCCGCTACCTGATCATGGCGACAGGCTGCCTGTCGGTACCCAAAGACCTCGACATCGACGGCATCGAAAACTTCACCGGCGAACTGTATTTCACCAGCCGCTGGCCCCGTGAACCCGTCGACTTCACCGGGAAACGGGTCGGTGTCGTCGGCACCGGCTCATCGGGCATCCAATCGATCCCGCTGATCGCCGCCCAGGCCGCGCAGGCGGTGGTGTTCCAACGAACCCCCTGCTTCTCGATCCCCGCCCACAACGGCCCGATCTCCCCGGACAAGCTCGGCCAATTGGCCGACGACGACGCCTACCGTCGCGCGGCGCGATACTCCTTCGGCGGGGTCCCGATGGAGCGCTCGCTCACTCCGACATTCTCGGTGTCCGCCGAATAACGTCGACAACGATACGAACGCGCCTGGCAGCTCGGTAAGCTTCTCGAGGCGCTCAATCTCTACGCCGAAGAGATGATCAATCCGCTGGCCAACAGCGAGTTCGCCGAATTCATCCGCGACAAGATCCGCGCCACCGTGCACGACCCGCAGACCGCCGAGGCGCTGTGCCCCAGCGGCTACCCGGTCGGTTCGAAACGGCTCTGCCTGGACAGCAACTACTACGCCACCTTGAACCTGCCCCAGGTGCGGCTGGTGGACCTGCGTAACCAGCCATTGGTGGGCGTTACCAAGACCGGAATCGACACGGTCGGTGAATCTTTCGAGTTCGACGCGATCGTGTTCGCCACCGGATTCGACGCCGTCACCGGAGCGCTCGCGGCGATCGACATCGTCGGCCGCAACGGCCTCGCGCTGGGGGACAAGTGGGCACCCGGCCCATCCACATATCTGGACCTGACCACCGAGGGGTTTCTCAACCTGTTCCTCATTGCGGGCCCCAACAGCCCCTCGGTGCTGTCCAACATGGCGGTGTCGATCGAACAACATGTCGACTTCGTCGCCGACGCCCTGAGCTATCTGCGCGAGCTCGGCTTCGACCGCATCGAGCCCACCGAGCTCGCCGAGGCCGGCTGGATGCAGCATTCCGATGACGCCGCATCGATAACGCTTTTCCCACAGGCGAACTCGTGGTACGTGGGCGCCAACATCCCGGGAAAGCCGCGCACCTTCATGGCCTACACCGCCGGGGTCGACGTCTACCGGGTGGCCTGCGAGGAGGTGGTGGCCCGCGACTATCTGGGCTTCCGGTTGTCCGGCCCGAACGGCTCACAGTGCAACGACGGTGTGGTGCGCCGCTGCAACCCGACATTCAGATGGTGCTCGAGCAGCTGGAGGCGCTGGGCCTTCCGCCCTTGGAATCGCTGCCCGCCGACCAGGCGCGCGCGCTCATGAACGAGATGAACCTGGCACGCCCGCCGGGCCCCGACGTCGGCGAGATCGTCGACGGCACCCTGCCCGGCGCCGCCGGGCCGCTGGCCTACCGCCTCTATCGTCCGGCCAGCCCGGGTCCGCACCCCGTGGTCGTCTACTTCCACGGCGGTGGCTGGGTTCTCGGCGACCACACCTCCGACGATCCGTTGTGCCGCGACCTGTGCGTGCGCAGTGACACGCTCATCGTGTCGGTGGACTACCGGCACGCACCCGAGCACCGCTCCCCGCCGCGCTGGACGACGGCTGGGCGGCCGTGCAGTGGATCGCCGAGCACGCCGGGGAGCTCGGCGGCATCCCGGGCCAGCTGGTGGTGAGCGGTTGGAGCGCGGGCGCCGGCATTGCCGCCGTGGTCTGCCACCTCGCCAGGGACGCGGGTGCGCCGAGCATCGTCGGCCAGGCGTTGCTCACCCCGGTCACCGATTTCGACCCGACCCGCGGCTCCTACCTCGAAAATGCCGACGGCTATGGCCTCACCGCACCGCTGATGCAATGGTTCTTCGACCACTACGCCGATCCGGACGCGCGCACCGACCCGCGGATTGCACCGCTGCGTGCCCCGGATCTGTCGGCCCTGCCCCCGGCGATCGTCGTCGCCGCGGAGTTCGATCCGCTGCGCGATGAGGGCATCGAGTACGCCGAGGCACTCGCCGCGGCCGGGGTACCCACCGAGCTGGTGCGGGCCCGCGGACACACCCACCTGTCGCTGACGATGGTCGATGTGGTCGTCTCCGGGGCCCCGATTCGGGCCCAGCTCGCCGGCGCGCTGCGCGGATTCTTCGCGATCGGCGCCGCCGTGCCCGCCTAGGGCCGCCGCCGGCGCCGCTGGCGTGCTACATGTGGCCCATGGCCGAACGTGTCACGTTCCAGAGTTCAACGGGCCCGACCCTGGCGGGAACCATCGATGTGCCCGAGGCGGCGGTGCGCGGCTGGGGGTGTTTGCGCACGGATTCACCCTGAACAAGGACTCACCGGCGGCGGCCCGCATCTGCAAACAGCTAGCGGCCGACGGGATCGGCATGCTGCGCTTTGACGCACTCGGCCTCGGCGACTCGGAAGGCGGCTGGGGCGACGGCTCTTTCATCGTCAAGGTCGACGACATCGTCAAAGCCTGCGAGTTCATGACCGCCCGCGGAACCCCGGCCGACATCCTGGTCGGGCACTCCTGGGGTGGCGCGGCCGTGCTGGCCGCGGCCCGGCACTCATCGGGCGTGCGGTCGGTGGTCACCGTCGCGGCGCCGGTGGACCCCAGCCACGTCGAAAAGCATTACGACGCGGTCGTCGACCGCTGCCTGTCCGAGGGCAGCGCCGAATGGATGGTCGGCGGGCGCACGCTGACCCTGAAACGGGCATTCGTCCAGGACGTCCGCGCCGCCGACCTGCGCGACAAGATCAAGAGCCTGCGGCTGCCCTTGCTGATCCTGCACTCCCCCACCGACAACACGGTCGACATCGGCAACGCGACCGAGATCTTCCGCCTGGCCCGCCACCCCCGCAGCTTCGTCTCGCTGGAGGGCTCCGACCACCTGCTCACCGCCCGCGGCCAGGCGCATCGGGCCGCCCGGATCATCGGCGCCTGGGCCGACGCCTACCTCGACGAACCATAAAGACCGCACGTCAGGGTAGACGCGCGCCGCCGAACGCGATGCAATGTGATACAAGTCATATGACCGCAGGTCATGACAGTTGGAAAGGTGGCAGCTCATGACCACAAGGGACAAGTACACCGACGTGCCCACGCCGTACTCATGGGAGGTTCCCAGCGCCGGTGACGCACGCTTCACCTGGGAGTACGACGAGGGACGCGCCCGGCTCCTTTCCCTGTACCAAAAGGGGAAGGACAAACAGTGGGACGCCCAGTCGCGCATCGACTGGGGCCAAGACGTCGACCCGATGAACGCGATCGCGCTGCCCGACGAGTTCCATCCGCTGTTCGGCAGCCCGATGTGGAACGCCGCAGACGAGGCGCGTCGATCCGAGATGCGCCAGCACTTCCAGGCTTGGCAGTTCTCACAGTTCCTGCACGGCGAGCAGGGGGCGATGGCGTGCGCGGCCAAGATCGTCGAGGTGGTCCCGGACCTGGACGCGAAGTTCTACGCGGCCACCCAAACCATGGACGAGGCCCGCCACGTCGAAGCGTTCTCGCGGTTCCTGCAGGAGAAGATCGGCCTGGTCTACCCGATCAATAAGCACCTGACCGCCCTGCTCGACGACACCCTGCGCGACTCCCGCTGGGACATGCCCTACCTCGGCATGCAGGTCCTCATCGAGGGACTCGCCCTGGCCGCCTTCGGGGTACTCCGAGACATGGCGGCGCCGGAGTCGTTGGCCAAGCAGGTGCTGGCCTACGTCATGCAGGACGAGGCCCGCCACGTCGCCTTCGGCCGAATCTCGCTGAAGGACTACTACTCGGCGCTGACCGAGGCCGAGCGCGAGGAGCGTGAAGAGTTCGTGGTCGACGCCTGCTACCTGATGCGCGACCGGTTCCGCGGCGAGGAGGTCTTCGAGACACTCGGCATGGACGTCAAAGCATGCGCCGAGTGGGTCGACACCTCGCCGCTGATGATCCAGTTCCGCTCGCACCTGTTCAGCCGCATCGTGCCGATCGTCAAGGACATCGGGCTGTGGGGCGGCAAGGTGCAGCGGGCGTTCCGGGACATGGGTGTGCTCGATATGGCCGGTTCCGCCATCGAGGCGCTGATGAAGGCCGATGAAGATCAGGCCGAGGCGCTGGACAAGGCGCACGCCGAGATGGCCGAACGGGCCATCGAGGTGGACCAGGTGATCGCGGCGGGCGCAAGCTGACTCGCATTCGGTAGTCGATCCCGCCTCCGGCCCAAGCGGGCATCGCGCCGCGGCGGCGCGAGCCTGCGCGTAGTCACGCAAGACTCGGATCGGCCGCAAGTCCGGAATCGCACCTCAACGTAGCTGCGTGTCGAAGAACGTCGTTGCAGCGGGGCTGATTTCGGCGTGCAGCAGGTGCCTATCCACGCTCGGGTCGTCGATACACGCTTCCGGGAACTGTTCGCGTCCAAGTTGGTTGCACTCGTTGAGGAAGATCTCGTGGCCGACCTTGCCGGGCAACACGTTCAGTTGAGCGCCGGGGACGTTGGCCGCGGCGAATTCGGCGTTGTCGCCGGGCGGGGTCTGGGCATCGTGTGCGCCGACGATGATGTAGGTGGGCACCCGGAGCTGATAGAGGCCGTCGGCGTCCATGCCGAAATCCCTGACCATGCCGGGAGCCATCGCGAACACCGCCTTGATGCGAGAGTCGGCGACGTCGAGTGCCGGGCCGGCGTCCACCGGCAACTCGGTGCGCAGATGCGCCGGTATCGCCGGGTCGCTCTGCACGCCGCGCTGGAAGTCCAGGTACCGGTCGGGGTTGACCCGGGCCCCGCCCAGCCACAGCGAGGTGAATCCGCCCTGAGAGTGCCCCACCACACCGATCCTGGAGGCGTCGATGAGCGGGCCCCAAAACGGATCGTGCACTAAGAAGTCGGCGGTCAGGCTCAGGTCGCGCGGCCTTTGCCACAGCTTGTTGGCGAGGTAGACGATCGACGAATCGTAGGTATTGGCACGGTAATGGTTCAGCGCGGCAACTAGGTAGCCCTTGCTGGCCAACGCTTGTGCCAGCCATGCGTAGAACAGCCCGTTGCTGCCGCGACCATGGGACAGCAGGATCAGCGGTAACCGCGACCCGCCCGCACGCGGCGGCAGATCCGGATAGAACGACAGCTCGGTGGCGAACGGCATGGCGAACGGACGGTCATCAGGCGAGGGTTGCTCGGCCAGGTAGAACAGGCTGACCGCCAGCCGGCGCGGACCGTCTGGCCCGTGGGGGTCGACAAACTCGATCTGCCGCAAACCGACTGGAGGCGAAGGGGTTTGGCCGTTGACCCGAACTCCGGTGCCGCAACCGGCTGCCAACCAGACAGCTGCCGACAGGACCGAAACGACCGACAAGACCCTGAGAAGCGAAACCATCGTTGGGCGCACGGCCATGAACCTGTCGCAATTGATCGACAGAAGCAACTCGGAGACAGAGTCGGCGGGAGGTCGATCCCAGCCACAGATCCGGGCCGCGACCGTCGGAGCGGCCCTTCAGCCCGCCGCCCCGGCCTGGCCGAACAACCGCCCACCGATGCCGCCGCTGCCGCCCGCGCCGCCGACCAAAGCCCCGCTTCCGCCGTGACCACCGTCGCCGCCGTTGCCGATCAACCGAGTGTCCCCGCCGTTGCCGCCATTGCCGCCGCCGGCGAGGTTGGCGCCATCACCGCCCGCACCACCCCTTCCGCCGTTGCCGTACAGCAGCCCACCGGCACCCCCGTTGCCGCCGGTACCGCCGGTGCCGCCCCGGTCGAAGATACCCGCGGCGACGCCGCCCTTGCCGCCGGCGCCGCCAGATCCGCCGTTGCCGTACAGCAGCCCACCGCCGCCGCCGTGACCGCCGGCGCCACCACTGCCGCCGACGCCGCCGTCGAGAGCCTCACCGCCCGCCCCGCCGGCGCCACCGAGCCCGCCGTCCCCGTAGAGCAGCCCGCCGGCACCACCTCCACCACCAGCGCCGCCAGCCGCGGCGGCCCCACTGACGGGGGCCGCACCCCCACCACCACCGGCGCCACCGGCGCCGCCATTGCCGAACAGCCCGGCGGCCCCGCCGTCCCCACCGATGCCGCCATTGCCGCCGAGATCGCCGACCGGCCCGCCGCCGTCGCCGCCGGCCCCGCCCGCGCCGGCGCTTCCGGCAAGTAGCCCACCGCCGCCACCGGCGCCGCCATTGCCACCGTTGCCACCGGCCGTCGTGACCGCGCTGGTGAAGCCGGAACCGCCCGTACCGCCGGCCCCGCCGGCCCCGCCCTCACCCACGATTCCGGCGGCGCTGCCGGCGCCGCCGTTGCCTCCGAGCCCGCCATGATTGCCGGGATTCATCCCGCTTACGCCCCCGGCCCCGCCGGAGCCGCCGGCACCGCCAGTGCCGTAGAGCCACCCGCCGGAACCCCCGGCGCCGCCCGCCCCGCCATCACCGCCGTCCCCGGAGCCGCTGGCGGCTGCCCCGGCGCCGCCGGAGCCTCCGGTCCCGCCGTTGCCGATCAGCCCCGCCGCGCCCCCGGCACCCCCGGCCACCCCCGGGTTGGCACCCGGCGCCCCGTTTCCACCGTTTCCGTACAGCAATCCGCCCGCCCCGCCGGCTTGCCCCGGCGCTGTCCCGTCCGCGCCATTGCCGATCAGCGGACGCCCCAGCAACGCCTGCGTGGGCCCATTGATCAGGTTGAGCAGACTCTGCTGAACGTTGGCGGCCTCGGCGGCCCCATAGCCGCCCCCGCCCGCGCTCAGCGCCGCCACGAACTGGTCATGAAACGCGGCCGCCTGCCTACCCAGCGCCTGATAGTTGTGGGCATGGCCGGAGAACAACGCCGCCACCGCCGCGGACACCTCATCACCGGCGGCGGCCAGTACCGAGGTTGTCGACGCCGCGGCAGCCGTGTTGGCCGCGCTGACCGCGGACCCGACACTCGCCAAATCCGTTGCTGCCATTGACAGCATCTCGGGCACCACCACGGCAAACGACATCTGACACCTTTCGGCCAGGCCGCATGGCCCGGTCAGCGCCGACGCATCCTGAAGGATTCGATGCTATCGCGATCCCGCCGGCCCATCTGGTGTTTGACCAGGCCACTCGCCCCGCCGTCCCGCGGCCGGACGGCGCCATCAACCCGCCAACCAGCCCGGCCATGCCGGACCGACAGCAAAGCGGTGAGCCCGGTTCGGCCGACACCGGATGCCGCGCACGACCGCGCGCAGGACGCGAGTCGGTCGCAGCTTCGCCGCAGCCATCCGCTAGCAGTAGGCGCGTAGTGCACGCAGGCCGCGGTCCGACGGAATCGATCCCAAATCCCCTGACTTTCTTCGCCACTCAGCCGCACTCCGGCGCCGCCACAAAGTTGCCGCGGTGCACGGTGCACCAGTTTCAACTGGTGCGGCGACGGCAGGCAGAATGCTCAGGGTGGGATCGGCAACGCGGACTTATGGCGGGGTCAGCGCCACCGAGCGCAGCGGCGCAGCCGCGAGGCGGGCTGGGGTGACCCCCCCCGATGAAGCTAACCGCAGCCAACGCGAGCGCCCTCGACATCCCGGTCCCGAACTATTACCGCAGCCAAATCAGCATCGGCATCGCGCATTTCGGCGTTGGTGGCTTCCACCGCGCGCACCAGGCGATGTATCTTGACCGGCTGCTCAACGCCGGGCCCGCACGCGACTGGGGCATCTGCGGTATCGGCGTATTGCCGGGTGATGAGCGGATGCGCGATGCGCTGCGCAGCCAGGACCACCTCTACACGTTGATCCTCGAGCATCCCGACGGCACCCGAGAGCCCCGCGTGATCGGCTCGATCGTCGACTACCGTTACGCACCCGATGAACCCGAGTCGGTCATCGAGTTGCTCGCCGACCCGGCGATCCGCATCATCTCGCTCACCATCACCGAGGGGGGTTACACCGCACCGCGCAGCGCCGCCTTCGAGCTGGTGACCGAGGCGCTGAACCGCCGTCGCCAACGGGGCCACGGGTCACCGACGATCGTCTCCTGCGACAACATCGTGGAAAACGGCAAAGTTGCCGAGCGCGCGTTCACCAACTACGCGGACATGTCCAATCCCGCACTCGCACAATGGATGCGAGAAAACACCAGGTTCCCCAACTCCATGGTCGACCGGATCACGCCGGTCACCACCCCCAAGCTGATCGAGCGGCTGGACTGCGAATTCGGTGTGCGCGACGCCTGGCCCGTCGCCGCCGAGCCATTCGCCATGTGGGTTCTCGAAGACGACTTCAGCCACGGGCGGGCCCCCACTGGAACAAGCCGGCGTCGAGCTGGTCGACGATGTGGCCCCGTACGAGGCGATGGAGCTGCGGCTGCTCAACGCCGGACACCAGGGCCTGTGCTACTTCGCCTACCTGGCCGGGTATCGGCTGGTGCACGAAGCCGCCCAGGACCCGCTGATCGCCGAGTTCCTCCGCCGATACTTCGACGAAGAGGCGGCGCCGACCCTGACCGCGATTGGAGGCCTGACCGAATTCAAGAACGGACTGCTCCCACGCTTCGCCAACGCATATGTCCGCGACACCGTCGCCCGGTTGTGCGCCGAATCCTCGGACCGCATCCCAAAATGGCTGCTACCGGTGGTTCGGGACAACCTCCGCTCGTCCGGCCCGGTTCGGCTGTCGGCCGCGATCGTCGCCAGCTGGGCACGCTATGCCGAGGGCATCGACGAGGCCGGCCAGCCGATCGATGTGGTGGATCGCCTCGCCGACATGTTGGGGCCGATAGCGCGTTCGCAGCGCCACGACGCACGCGCATTTCTGGCCAATCGCGCCGTGTTCGGTGACCTCATCGACCAGCCCCGCTTCGTACAGCCCTATCTGGGGGCGCTGGACTCGCTGCACCGGGTCGGTGCCCGCGCGACGCTGCAGGCGCTGCTCGACAAGGACGGATCCTGATGCCCATGTCTAGACGCGGTGCGGTCCGAATGGCATCGGCGGCGCGAACGTGACCCTCGTCGCCGGCATCGACTCGTCCACCCAGTCCTGCAAGGTGCTGGTATGTGACGCCGACACCGGTGAGGTGGCCCGCAGGGGCCAGGCCGCACACCCCGATGGAACCGAAATCGATCCTGCCGCATGGGAATCCGCCGCACACACAGCGATCGCGACCGCCGGCGGATTCGACGATGTCGAGGCGGTGGCGGTGGGCGCCCAGCAACACAACATGGTGTGCCTGGACATGGCCGGAGTGGTGGTGCGGCCCGCGCTGCTGTGGAACGACGTCCGCTCGGCCGACGCGCCCCTGGCGCTCATCGACGAACTCGGTGGCCCACGGGCGTGGGCACAAGCCGTCGGCCTGGTGCCGTTGGCCGCGGTCACGGTGGCCAAGCTGCGCTGGCTCGCCGACAACGAACCGCAACATGCCGACCGCACCGCCGCGGTCTGTCTGCCTCATGACTGGCTGACGTGGCGGTTACGCGGGGACACCGATGTCGCCACGCTGACCACCGACCGCAGCGACGCCAGCGGCACCGGCTACTACGACGCCGGCAGCGATCGCTACCGCTTTGACCTACTCGAACTGGCCATGCACGGCCGCCGCCCCAACCTGCCCAGGGTGCTCGGCCCGTCGGCGCGAGCTACCCGCGGCAGCAAAATATTCGGCGCGGGTCTGGGCGACAACGCCGCCGCGGCGCTGGGCCTGGGGGCCGACGAAGGCGACGTGATGGTCTCGATCGGGACCTCGGGGGTGGTGTGCGCCGTCGCGGCCGATCCGGTTCGCGACGAGGCGGGTCTGGTTGCCGGGTTCGCCGACGGCACCGGACGCTATCTGCCGTTGGTGTGCACGCTCAACGGTGCCCGGGTCCTCGATGCGGCGGCGGCGATGTTGCGGGTCGACCACGACGAGTTGTCCCGGCTGGCGCTGTCGGCGCCGCCCGGCAGCGCCGGACTGGTTCTTGTCCCGTACTTGGAAGGCGAGCGAACCCCTAACCGGCCCAAGGCAACTGGCGCACTACATGGCCTGCGGCTGGCCAACGCCACGCCCGCGCACCTGGCCCGGGCGGCGGTGGAAGGGCTGCTGTGCGCATTGGCTGACGGCCTGGCGCAGCTCACCGAACACGGCGTGGTCGCACGCCGGGTCCTGCTGATCGGCGGCGGCGCCCGATCGCAGGCGCTGCGCGAGATCGCGCCGCTGATATTCGGTGTGCCCGTGCTGGTTCCGGACCCCGCGGAGTACGTCGCCCTGGGGGCTGCCCGGCAGGCCGCGTGGGCGCTGCGCGGCTCGACTCGGACACCCTCGTGGCAGCCACCGGCAACCGACGAGTACACCGGCGAGCCGTCACCCGCCGTACGCCAGCGCTATGCGCAGGTGCGCGAGCTGACCGAAGGAGTGGCTAGCGTCCCACGCCCGGGCGAAACACCGCCAGCACCCGATACTTCGCGGTGAAACTGGCCTGGTCGTATTGCTCACCCACCTCGCCGTCATGAGCAAGCACGGTCGGCGCGTCCACGGTGCTGAAGCTGAATTCGGGCACTTGCAGTTCGTGGTAGAGCGGGCTGCGCTGCAGCCGGCCCAGGGCCAGCGCGGTGAGGATCCTGACGGTCGCCAAGCGGCGTCCGGTCTCGAGGATGCGCACGTCGATCAGGCCATCGTCCATGAGGGTGCGCCGCGAGGGGGCGAATCCGGCCGGCAGGTACACCGAGTTGCCGATGAGCAGCAGCGATGTCTGCAGCGTCTTGTTGTCGTACCGGATGCGCACGGGCTGGTCTTTGCGCAGTGTGTGCAACATCGCGTACATGCTGGCCAGCGGTTTGCCGATGCGCTTTTCCAGCTTTTCCCGGTACCGGACGAATTTGGGGTAGGCGCCGATGCTGGCCGTGTTGATCACCATCTGGCTTTCGTTCAGACACAACAGGTCGACGCGCGCCACGCTGCCGCGCCGGATCGCGTCGATGGTCTGTGCCACGCTGTCGCAGCCGATGTCCTTGGCGAAGTGGTTGAAGGTTCCGGCGGGAAACACCGCCAGCGGCAGTCCCGCGTCAACCGCCGCCGCCGCGGCGGCGGCCACCGTGCCGTCACCGCCACCGACCGCCAGCACTTCGGCCTGTGCGGCCGCCTCGCGCAGCACCCGCTGCGGGTCGTCGCCCGCGGCCAGTTCGACGATCCGCGCCTTCGGCAGGCCCGCACGCACCTCGTCGATGACCTGGGCCCCGGTGCCGCTGCCCGATGCCGGGTTGACCACCAAGACCACTCCGGAACCGTCGGGCCGCTGCGGTGTTTGCACCCAGAACGGTTCCGTTTTGGGCAGCGCCGTCTCGATAATCGGTGGGACCAGCCGGCCGCCCAGCACGGCAACGCCGGCACCAATGCCGAATCCGGCCAGCACATCGCCGGGATAGTGCACCCCGGTCGCCACCCGCGACAGCCCGACCAACGCGGCCAGCACCGAAAAGCCTAGGCCCAGAGGCGGATTCTCCAGACCTACGCCGATGGCAAATGCGGCGGCGCTGGCGGAGTGCCCGGACGGCAGCGAATTGGATGTCGGCCGGCGTCGGACTCGTCTGGCCAGCGGCACCGAGTCCGAGAGCGGACGCGGGCGCTGCCGGATCCGCTTGGCCACCTGGTTGGTAAACAAGCTGGCCGCCCCCAGCGTCACCACCCCGCGCACCGCGCCCCGTTGCGCGGACTGACTTCTCGACGCGAGCAGGCCCGCGGCCATCGCGAACCACAGCTTGGAATGGTCGGCCGCGCGGGTCAGCGGCGGCATGACCGTGTCGAGCAGCGGGGTGGGTGTGTCGGCAATCGCTTCGAACAATTCCCGATCCAGCGCCCCCAGGCCCCGGGTGATCTGTTTGATGCTGCGCGCTCGTTGCCACGGCCGCCCGTTCATTCGCTCCACCCTAACCAGCGCCCGGGCGCGGGCTTCAGCACTGGCGGTTCGGTTTGCGCCAGTCTCCCGCGCGACGCGCCCAAGACAGCCGGATCGGGTCGCTGGGGTGTGGTCGCAGCGGGGTGGTTTCGATGGTCATCCACCCCGAAAGCGGGAGCGACTCCACGACGGCCATCAGCTCGCCGGGGTCGCGCGCACGCCATAACCCCAGCATCCGCGGGCCGTCCGGGCCGGCCGGCAGCGCCCAGAACCGCACCAGATGACCGGCCTCGGCCAGCTCGTGACAACGGCGGGCCTCGCGCTCGGTGGCGTCGTCGACAACCCGCGCCGACGTGCCGGACGGGCCGGTGAGCGTGGTCGTGATCAAGAATTCCGGCCCCTTACCGGGCCGAGGGGTTACCCCAGCACCGAGCGGGTCGTTGGGGTGGGCGCTGAGCACGGCGACCTCGTCGCTGCGCCAATCCTGCAGCGGCACCGTCGCCAGCAGCTTGCGCAGTGACGGCTCGTCGCGCGCGGCGAACAGGCCCAGGGTGCACCATTGGCCCGGTCCGCACGGCGGATGCCACAACCGCAGCAGGCGACCCTGGGCACCCAGCTCACGCCAGCCGGCGTTCTCGCTCACCCGGGCCCGATCGATCTCAGCCGCCGGTGTGCCCCGGGGAACCTCGATGGTCATGCTGACCAGAAATTCCATGCTGTCTCCCGGTGCCACCGTTGCGCACCGGATGCCTACAGCGCAAGAACTGCCAGGAACTTCGGGTACCGCGGTCACGCGGTAGAGCGTGTGAAGCCCTTAGAAGACGCGCACCCAGTCGACGAGCATTTCCTGGGGATACGTACCCGCCGCGGGGTCGCCGCCACCGGAACCACCGACCGCAAGGTTCAACACCGGGAACACGGTGTAGTCGGGGTCGTTGAACGGCCATTCACGGATGGGCTCGTTCAAGTCCTCGATGCCGGTGGCCGGAACGCTGAAGTAGGGCTGCATGCCGTCGGCATAGTCGAGCCAGAAGTACATGCCGGTCACGTTCCAGGTGACCCGCCAGTTGTGCCAGTTGTCGTCCACACCGATCGGGAAGGTCTCGAATGCCGTTCCGTCGGGGTTGGCGTGCACGGTGGTCCCCGACGGCCAGGAGCCGTTGCCGTACCACTCAATCAGGTCGATTTCGCCGCTGCGGCCGGGATCGTCGTTGGACAGCCACCAGGCCGGCCACATACCGGGCGCCAGGCAGTTGAACTTGATGCGGGCTTCCCAGGTGGTCCCGATGCCGCCGCGCCAGAGGCCATGCACCAGGCCACCGAAGTAGTCGTTGCCGCTCCTGGTGGCGCGCAGGACCAGGTTGGAGTTGCCGTCGAGGAAGACGTTTTGACGGTTGTCGCGGTACTGCCCCCAAAATTCGGGCCGGTCAAAGCCCACTGGGTTGCGGATTGGCGTCCGGTGGTTGGACACCTGCCACTTGGACGGATCGGGGGCAGAGCCGGCCGGGCCGTCAAACTCGTCGTGCCACAGAAATATGGGGCCGGCGCCCGCCGCGGGGGCGGCGGGGGCGGGTTCCGGCGCGGCCGGCGGGATCGGTGCGGCGCCGGCAGTCGGGGCCGGGATAGCGGCCGCAAGCGCGCCAAATCCTGCCATCATGATCATGCGACGGCGATCAATCTCCTGCATGAGCATGGGACGATAGCAGCTAACGCCCCGCTACGTTGACTCCGAGCGAGCAATACTGGGATAACCGCAGGTCACAACGCTAACCGGGGAATAATTCCGCGGCCCGCCAACGGGTGCCGGTCGCGGCGGGACGGCTCGGTTCCGCGATCGATCCGCGAAAAGCAGATCAGCACAACGCATCTCGGTACAGCGCGAAGTCCACCAACCCCGAAGCGCCCTAGCCACTTGAGGGTTCGCCCAGGGCTCCGGCGTTGTTGATTAGCAGGCTTGTGAGCTGGGTTGATGATCTTTGGTGCCGCGCTATTGGGGCCGGAGTGTAGGCACGGGCTATCTGGAGAACGATCGAGTTGGTTACTGTTCGTCGTTGGTCTGGAGTTGCCCGCGCCTACCGTTTCAGTATTGCCTGTGTCGTCGGTTCCAGAGGTGTTCGACCGCTGGAGTCCTGGTGAGCGCAGCGAGCTCATCGGATCGGAGTTTCTCGATGTGTTGGCCTCGGTGCCAGACCCGAGGGACCCACGCGGTCGGAGGTATTCGCTGATGGCTTTGTTGGCGATCGCGGTTCTGGCCACTGCCGCGGGGATGCGCGGCTATGCTGGTTTTGCCACATGGGCGGCCACCGCTCCCGATGATGTGTTGGCCCAATTAGGGGTCCGGTTCCGGCGGCCCAGTGAGAAGACCTTCCGCGCTGTTTTGTCTCGGCTAGACCCCGCCGACCTCAACGCCAGGATGGGCAGTTACTTCACTGCACACGTGGCCAGCAGCGACCCCAGTGGATTGGTGCCGATCGCGTTGGACGGCAAGATGCTGCGTGGTGCTTTACGCGCCAAAGCGACAGCCACGCATCTCGTGTCGGTGTTCGCCCACCGTGCCCGATTGGTGCTCGGTCAACTCGCTGTCGCCGAGAAAAGCAATGAAATTCCCTGCGTACGTGCCCTGCTCACGCTGCTGCCGGGTAGCTTGCGGTGGCTGGTCACCGTGGATGCGATGCATACCCAGGTCGTCACCGCGAAGTTGATCTGCGCCACCTTGAAGTCGCACTACCTGATGATCGTCAAGTCCAACCAAGCCAAAATACTTGCGCGTATCACCGCGCTGCCCTGGGCCGAGGTGCCCGCAGCCGCTACCGACGACTCCCGCGGCCACGGCCGTGTCGAGACCCGCACCCTGCAAATCATCACCGCTGCACGAGGAATCGGCTTCCCCTACGCAAAACAAATCATCCGGATCACTCGTGAACGCTTGATCACCGCCACCGACCAGCGCAGCGTGGAGGTGGTCTATGCCATCTGCAGCCTGCCGTTCGAGCACGCCCGCCCTACCGCGATCATGACCTGGATGCGTCAACACTGGGGAATCGAGAACAGCCTGCACTGGATACGCGACGTCACCTTCGACGAAGACCGTCAAAGGGCACATACCGGAAACGGCGCACAGGTCCTAGCAACGCTACGCAACACCGCGATCAATCTGCACCGCCTCAACGGCGCCGACAACATCGCCGAAGCCTGCCGGATCACCGCTTTGACCGCCAACCGCCGCCTAGACCTCCTCAATCCACAATTCCCCAGCTCACAAGCCTGCTAATCAACAACGCCGGAGCCCTGAGGGTTCGCCGAGCTTGACCAGCGTCTTGCCGATATTTGCCCCGGTGAACAATCCGTTAAGCGCATCTACGCAGGAGTCAATACCTTCGTAGACGGTCTGCCGGTGCTTGAGACGCCCCTCGGCCTCCCATTTGCGCAGGTTGGCGAAGGCCTCGTCGAAACGGCCCCATTGATCGAGCGCGTTGAACCTCTGCATCAACGCGGTCTTGGACAGCAGGTTGACGTAGTTGGCCGGCCCCGGATGTTCACCGGTCAGATAGCTAGAGATAACCCCGCACAGCACAACTCGGGCCTTGGGAGCGAGCCGGCCCAGCACCGCGTCGAGGATCGGGCCGCCGACGTTGTCGAAATAGACATCGACGCGCCGGGGGCAGTGCGCTTTGAGCGCCGCGTCCAAGTCGTCGTTCTTGTAGTCGATGCACGCGTCGAAACCGAAGTTCTCGACCACCGCCCGGCATTTCTCCCGCCCACCGGCAATGCCCACCACTCGGGCGCCGGCGATCTTGGCGATCTGCCCGGCGATCGACCCGGTGGCGCCGGCCGCGGCGGAGACCACCACGGTCTCCCCCGGCTGCGGCCGGCCGATGTCGGTCATGCCGAAGTAGGCGGTGGCGCCGGTGGGGCCGTACACCGACATGATCGCCAACTGGTCATCCTCGCCCGGAATCGGCGTGCTGAACACGTCGTCGCGGATGATCACGTACTCCTGAAACCCCGTCAGCGTGGTCACCACGTCGCCGACGGCGTAAGCGTCGCAACGTGATTCGACCACTTCACCGATCCCGGCGGCCCGGATCACCTCACCCAAGCGCACCGGCGGCAGGTAACCGGGCTGGTCATCGAGCCAGGTCCGTGCGGCGGCATCGATACCGACGTAGGTGGTACGCAGGAGCGCCTCACCGTCGGCCGGTTCGGGTGCCGGCATGGTGACCAGCATCGTGTCTCCGGGTTGGACTAGGCCGCTGGGGCGACGACGCAACACGATCTGACTGTTCAGCAAGTCCGACACATACCGAAACTACCCAAGGAAGAGGCCCTATTCGGCACGAATCCGGTGTGGGAGCATCTGTGCATGAATCCAGAGGATGACCCCGAAGCTCGGATCCGCCAGCTCGAGCAACCGCTGGCCGATGCGGCGCGCGCATCCGAACTGGGCAGCTCACAGCCGGCCGGCGAGTCTGCCTACCAGAACTACCAGGGTTATCCGGGTTACCAGCCGCCGCCGGGCTCGGTGCCACCGTCACCACCGCCTTATGGCTATCAGCCGGCCTTCCCCGGGGCCACGCCGCGTTCGTCCTCGGGCAACCGGGCGTTCTGGATAATTGCCGCCGTTTTTGTCGTCGGCATCCTGGGGGCGGTGGCAGCGGTCGCCCTGTTCGCGGTAAACCGGGTTTCCGAACCGTTCACAACTTTGTCGCCCGGCACCACGGTGATCTCTACCCCACCGGGGCCGATGTCCCCGGGGAACAAGACCCAAACCCCGACCGCCGGGCCATCGACGTCGGCCGGGCCGCCCGCGGGCAGCACGATCAGCGTTGTGGGTGTCAACCAGAGCCAGACGATTACCTGCAATGACAACATCGTCAATGTCAGCGGAATGTCCAACACGGTCACCATCACCGGCCACTGCGCCAGCGTTTCGGTGTCTGGGCTGCAGAACACGGTCACCGTCGAGACCGCCGACCGCATCACGGCCTCGGGACTCAACAACAAGGTGACCTACCAGTCGGGCTCACCCAAGATCAGCAAGTCCGGCAGCGGGAATGTCATCGAACAAGGCTGACCAGCGCGGCACCCGCATCTCGCGGGCCGGCACCGGCGCGGGTCCGACTACTCGGGCTCGCCGGACGAGTCGTCCAGGACGCTGACCGCGATGCCGTACGGCAAGAAGCGGACCTTGCGCCTGGAATCGGTGTTGTCCTTGTTCGCCCGCAACGCGTCCAGTTCGGTCGCATAGACCTGTTCGACGCGGGCACCGCCATCGGCATCCACCGTGTAGATGGCCCACACGCCGTCGCCGGCTTCGCCCGCGGTTTCCGGCGCGGGGCGCCGGCGATGCCCGAGATCTTCGAAGATCATCGACCACGCGGGCCGGTCACCCGGGCCGGAGACGAACCTGCCGATTCGCTCGAACGCGTCGCGCAGCCCCTCACTTCCCTCCCTGATCACCCGATCGAAGTCGTCGGGATCAAATCCGAAACCACCGTTGTCGCCCACACCATCTCCTCGCGGTTCATGCCCTTGATGCCCAGTCTGCGCGCACCCAAGCCGATGCGCCACGTGCCTACGGCCCGGGTTCGGGCGGTGGCGGCTCGACCGGCGCCGGCTCCGGCGGCGGTGCTGGGGGTGGGGGCGGGTTGATCGGAATGGGAATCGATACGAACGGCAGGTGCAGGTACATCGTCATCGGGGCTTGGGTAGGCACCGGTGGGGCCGGGGCGGGTTCGGGCACCGCGACCGGCGGCGGCACTTCCGGGGCCGGGGCCTGCACCGGGGTCAGTGCCGGAGCCTGCGGGGCCGGAGTCCGCCGGGGTTGCGTCGCGGGCGCAATGTATTGCGGCGGCGGCTTGACCACCGTTGGGCGCGGCGCCCGCACCACCGGGGGTGGCTGTACCACCGACGGCGGGGCGGCCACCGGAACCGGGGACGCTGCCGGCGCCGGACCAGGGGCGGGCACCTGCGCGGGCGCCTTGGCCGGCACCGGAGTCGCCGTCTTCGGCGGAGCCGCCGGCGACGCTGGGGTCAGAACCCCTTCTCGCGGGCTTGGCTGGGTGGCCGCAGCGGGACGGACGTCCGAGGTGAGCGTCACCACCATCAGCCCGGCGGCAAAGGCGGCAATCCCCAGCATCGCGCTACCGGCCAGCACCAGCGGCCGGCGCCGGCCCTCGACGGCGTCTTCGCCGTCATCGGCGAGGGCACTGTAGGCCAGCGCGCCGGCGCCGCGGTCCGCGTTGGCGCAGACGTCGAGGTAGCTGGGGGCGAGCGCACGAGGATTCACCTCGCCGGTGCCCGGATCCAGCGCGTAGGCCAGCGCCGAGGTGGACGAGGCGAACAGCGGCGCATTGGCCGACGCCAGCGCCGCTCCCCGGGCCAGCGCCATGTCCGGCTCCTCGGGAACGCTCACCACCAGCGACGTCGCCGCCTCCAGCACGGGCTTGAGCGCGACGATGTCGACCCCACAGCCGACGACGAACACGCCCTCGGCCACCGACTGCGCGGTCGCCAGCCCGCCCACCAGCGAAGTCAGATCGGCCGCCGTGGATTCGGCACCCAACGACCTGCGGTGCAGGTCGACGATCGAGCCGTCGCCGATGTCAACTACGGCCAGCGTCGCGCTGTCGGCCTCGACGAACAGCATCGCGATGTATTCGTAGTCGAGCGCGCAGCCAACCGTTTGGGCCAGCGCGGCGGCGGCCAGCAGGGGCGAGACCAGCATGACGCTGCCGACATCATGTCCGGCGAGTTCGGCACGCAGGGCCGCGACGTCGGTGGGGTCTGTCCAGGTCACGCCCGCCGACATCAGCCGGTAGCCGCCTTCGATCGCACCCTCGCGGGTGCCGATCAACGCGGCCACCGCGGCAGCGGGTGCGCCTTGCGAGCGGTCGGCCGTGTCGAGCTCGAACGTGTCTTCCTCGACCGTCACCCCGTCCGCATCAATGCCTTCGACCAGCACCAAGCGAACCGCACCGGGCTCCATCGATACCCCAAGCACGATGTCCATAGCCCCTCCAAGCCGGGTGATAGCTAGCCATGGAGTCTGGGGCGGACGAGCGCACCGCGCGGGCCGCCGTCGACAGTCTTCGCGCCGCAATGCGGGTGCGACGAGTTACATCCGGATCAGCTGGCGCGTATGCAGTTTTGCCAGCTCAAACACTACTCGCCCGGGCCAGGGCGCGGACCGATTCTGATCAAGCTCAAATCGGCCGGCGCTGCGGTGCTAGCTCAGGGGGTGCCGGGGCTCATGAAGGGGTTCTGCGGGCCGGGGTTCTGCGAGACGGGACTCGGCGGCGCCTGACTGGCCGGCACCCGGATGGGTATCGGGATCGGCAACAGCGGGACATGCAACCACTCCGTGGTCATCTTGACCGTCGAGGTGGTGCTCGGCGGCGCGGTCGTGGTTGGGGGCGCCGTCGTGGTCGGCGGCGGCGTGGTCGTCGGGGTGGTCGTCGCGGCGGTGGTGGGCGGCACCGTCGTCTTGGTGGTCGTCACCGGGGGCGCCACCGTGGTTGTCGCCGTTGCGACCGGACGCGGCGGTGGCGGCGGCGGCGCGACACTGGTGGGAGCGGGCGCGGCGCTGGGCGCCCGCGCGGCGCTGGCGGGCGGTGGGACAAAGCTTGGCTCCAGCGCCTTGGGCGGCGCGGAGCTCGCGGCAATGGATCGAGATGGCGCCGGTAGCGGCCCCACACTGGGCACTACCGGACTCTGGCGGCGCTCGATGGCCGTCAACGTGAATGCCACGCCCCCGATCGCGGTCATCGCCACCACGGCCGAGAGTCCGATCAGCACCTGGGACACCCGAAATCGCCGCCACGCCGGTTCTTTGAGCGGTTCGATCATGTTCAACCGCATCGACCAGCAGGGGCCCTCTTCGCTGTAGGAATCGCCCTCGAATCGCACCAGCCCTTCACTGGGAAAGTCGGTCTGTGACCAGGCCAATTCGCGATCGGTCAGGGCGTCCTGGTCGATCACCATGACGTCACCGGCCGGCGGCTCGATCACTGTCGTTGCGGCGGTAGCCGCCGAAGCCGCCGGCAAACCGATCGACGTTCGGGTGCGGAAGTCGAGTTCCTTGCCGCGGGCGGCCAGCGCCAGCGCACCGTTTGCCGCCGCGCACGCCGGTTCCGGCACGGCCAGCACGGGTAGCCTGGTATGGACGGAAAGACGTTGTGTGACAAGCGGAATACTGGCGCCGCCACCAACGGTGACCACCGCCGAGAGATCGGCCCAGCTGGCGTTGTTACGGGCGAGCAGGTCATCGAACGCATAGACGAAACCGGTGAGCTGATCCTGGATCAGGTCTTCTAGCTGATCTCGCGTGACCTCAATGGTCGCCGCGGATCCGGCGAGATCGACGGCCAATTCCGTTACCGCGTCAATGGACAACCGCTCTTTGGCGGCACGACACTGCTCTCTGAGCAGGCCGAGTTGACTGGCCGCGGCGGTCCCGGCCTGGTCGACGCCGTTGGGGCCAAGTTCCTCGATGACGTGCAGCATCAACGCCTGGTCGATCTGATTGCCCGAGAAGTCCTCGTAACGCATTGTGGCGCGGACGGGCTCGAAATCCGACTTGGCCTCCATCAGCGTGACGTAGGAGGCCGAGGCACCCAAATCCAGCAGGCCCACGACCCCATCGGCCGGAATACCCAGTTCCGAGTTCGCCGCCGCCATCGCCGCCACCGCATCCGGGACCAGCCGAGGCGCCATGCCACTGCGGACAAAGCCGACGTGTGTCCGCAAGCCGTTACGCAGCGCCTGTACCGCTGTCGGTTTCCAGTGCGCCGGAACAGCAATCACAATTTCGGAGGAACTCGAATCAGCCCCGGCAGCAACAACCATCGCGTCCAGCGCCTCGACCATCAGAAGATCCGGATCATGAGCCGATCCGTCCGGAGACACCAATGCGACCGAGTCACCGATGCGCTCGACAAAGCCGCTCATGAAGGTGCCGGGCTGGTCCAGGCTCGGGTTCTCGCCGAGCACACCAATTTTCGGGGCGCAGTGCGGGTACAGTGTGAGCACGGCACGGCGAATAACAGCAGGCTTACCGTTAGACGCCGCAACCAAGTTCATGGTCCCGATCGACAACCCCAGCGGGTCGTACATATGAGAATACTTTCGTCGAAAGGGTCGGTGGCCAGCGTTAACCATAGTCGTGAACGGGCCGTATATAGTTCCTTGCCAATCTGATTGGTATGCGCTCGAGGCCGTATCGTCATCGAAAAGGTATAGACGCCACCTTGACAGGCGGTGCCAAATCAGACCACGGTGAGGGGCAGCGAACGCCTGGGCTGGAACTGAAACTGTGCACCATGACTTACCTTGGCTACCAACACCTCCGGCAGCTCGTCGGCCGGTTTTTCGGTTCGCACCAGCTCAGCAGTCCAGTCGGTGTCCGTCCCGGCCACCCGAACCTCGAGGTGGGGTTCGACGGCGGTCGCGATCGCCTGCAGCGGCTGCACGGATTCCGGCGTGCACAGCGAAATCCATGCCCCGTCGTCGTGGGCCGGCGAGCGATGAACCAGCAGTCGGTCCGCAACCGTCTCGGCCACAACGTAGCCAGCGAGATTGAACAGTGGATGCAGTTCGAACACCCGCAGCACCCCTTCGGCGCCGCCGGGTAGTCCCAGCGCCCGTTGAATGCGTTCGGCGGCCAAACCGGCCACTCCGGTCAACTGGCGGGTGCCCACGGATACGGCCAGTTCGGCGTCCGCCCCGGCCCGTTCGCGCACCGCGATGCCGAACGACAGGTTGAGCAGGTGCATCTGCAGACACACTTCCTCCGCCATCCGCACCAGCGCGGAGTGCGAGAAGTCGGTGAAGTCCAGATCGGACAGGAGCGCACCCGAGTAGTCCGCCAGCCCCTCCTCGGAGGGATCGATCGCAGCTAATTTCCAAGCGGCGGCCTTGGTTTCACGGACCACGTCCAGCGCCGGAATTCCCTTGACCTCGGGATAGGCCTCGTCGATGATGACCGTCCAGGCACAGTGCGGATGCCGGTCCGCTGGGCTACGGGGCGGGCGGTGAATCGGACGCACCTGGGCGCGTGGGTTGGTTGCGATCGCGGTCGCATCGAACGTCGGGTCCTCGATGGTGTGACACATCCCGAAGACGTACTCATCGCCCATTGGTTCGACGTCGAGCAGGGCGCCGCAATGGTCCAGGTGGAATTCACCGTGCCAGCGATCATGGAGCCCATAGCGGAAGTCCATGAACTGCGGCGGAGCGCCGATGTCCAGCTGGAGGCCTTTGAAGATGGTGGGCACGTCGGTGCCCTCGAAGTTAAGCGCCCGCTGCATGCGCTTGGTGTAGATCGGGCTGGCACCCGCCCATTCTTCGATGGCGATCTGCAGCATCTCCTCGCGGCCGAACGCCTGAATGCACCAAGCCATCCCCGAACGATCGATCAACTGGCCGATCAGCAGCAGCTCAGGTACCAGGATTGCCAGCTCGCTGCGGGACAACCCCGCGTACCGGGATTGGCTCATACTCCCAAGGTAAGCCACCGCGGGCCGAGTCCAAAGACGCGGGGCGCGCCGGGCAGCAGTTGTGCTGCAATGGCGTGATGAGCCGAAACGATGTCTCGCCCGATGTCACCGCCGACATTGCGGCGATCCAACAGGTCAAATACCGCTACCTGCACGCGCGCTGGACACCAAGCATTGGGACGAATTCGCCGACACCCTGACCGAAGATGTCGTCGGCGACTACGGGTCGTCGGTCGGCACCGAGCTGCACTTCACCAACCGCACCGACTTGGTGGACTACATGCGCTCAGCACTGGGCCCCACCATCATCACCGAACATCGGGTTACCCATCCGGAAATCACCGTCACCGGCGATACGGCGACCGGCCGCTGGTATTTGCAGGACCGGGTGATCGTCGCCGAAGCCGATTTCATGCTCATCGGTGCGGCGTTCTACCGCGACCAGTACCGGCGCACCGCGGCCGGCTGGCGGATCAGCGCCACCGGCTACGACCGCACCTACGAGGCGACGATGTCATTGGCCAATATCGGCTTTCAGGTGAAACCCGGTCGCGCTCTTGCCGATTGATCTGAGGGTCACTTGGCGATTGCGATCACCGCGCCGGGACGCAGCCAGCGGATGATCTGCACCAGCGTGGCATCGTCGATCGCCACGCACCCGGCGGTGGGGCCGCCGTCGGTGGTGTGAAAGAAGAACGCCGAGCCGCCCCCGGGAACTTTGTTCTTGTTGACGCCCATCACCACCGAGTGCTTGTACTGCGGAATCTGCAGGTTTTCGCTCGCGGACGTGCTGAACGGACAGTCGGTCTTCTTACACACCTGCATGGAGTTGAAGGTGGGGCTGTTGTCGTCGCCGCTCCACCAGTGATTGGGTCCGACTTGGGTATAGGGCAGTCCCCCACCGGGATTCGGGGCAGTGCCGAACGCGGAGTCGAGGCTGTAGACGCCCATCGGGGTTGCCGGATAGCCGCTCTTGGCCTTCGGCGCCATCCCCGCCGAACCGACATGGGTGGTGATCCCGGCCTTGAGCGGCTGCCAGCCGGCGGTGGTGCGCTGATAGATATCCATCTTTGCGTTCGAGCCGCCGGTTGAGACCACCGAAACCACCTGGGTGGCGTTGCCGACCGAGTTGGCAAACCAGGGATTACCCGCCGCCGCGGTCACCGGCGCGAGCCCTACCGCCACACCGACGGTGCACACTCCAGCGAACAGAACAGCTACCAGTCGACGCACCGTTTCATCGTCAAGGTTGCCAAACCTGAAGGTCAAGTAAAGGTTTCGTTCCGGTTGGGTCACTGCTCCGAGATCACCCGGCGAAACCCGCAGCGCGGTAAGGCGTTAACCCGCGCTGACCAGCTCGGCCGGCTCCTGCTCAGCTACCGGGACCGGCCGAAGCACCCACAGCCGGAACAAGAAATACACGTAGCCCAGCGCCCAACCGGCGATTACGTCGGAGGGGTGGTGCACGTTCAACGCGACTCGGGATATCCCCACCAACAACACGCTCAGCGCACCCACGACCACTGCCAGGATGCGCATCCAGTGCACCCGGATCATGGGAAGCAGGAAGGTCAACATCGCCAGGACACTGGCCGTGAGCTCCAGGGCGTGCCCCGACGGGAACGAGGCGGAATGCGCAGCGACGAGCTTGGTCACCGGTCGCGGCCGGTCCGCCAGTCCCTTGGCGATCATGGTGACGATCCAGTTCAACGGCACACAGGCCAGTAACAGCAGCGCCATCCGCATCTTGCGCTGCACCAGCGCGATCGTGATCGCCACCAAGCCGACGATTCGCGTGGTGATCGGGCCCAGCACAAACGAGACGGCGAACCAGAAGTTGACCCATCCCGGGTGCTTGACCCCAATGTCATGGGACGCGTTCAACAACGACCAGTCCATGGCGTGCAGCCAGCCCCAGTCCTGGCGATAGCCGATCCACATCAGTGCGTAGACAACGATGGCGGCCAGGGCGAGCAGAAGAGGCAAAGTCATTCGTGGGCGGGTCATGCTCAACGGATACCAGCATCGATGCAGCGCCGCGAAAACGGGCCCATACTGGCGGCATGGCGGTGATCATTCGGCGGCTGTTCGGCATCGGCAAGCTCAGCGAGGATTTTCGGGCTCAGGTCGAGGCCGAAGGGCTCATCTACCTCGAGGAGTATGTTCCGGTCACCAGGCGATTTACCGGAACCATCCCGGGCGTACGGGCCTCACACAGCGTCGCGAGCTATCCGGGCGCCTTGGCGTTCACCCAGGAGCGGGTACTGGGCACCCTCTCCTCGCTGCCCAAGCTAGCCGGCCGGGCCATCGACGTGCGCTGGGACGCACCCCACAGCGGTGCGGCGACGGCCGAGATCTCGTCGACGGGGGTGCAGGTCGATATCGATGTCGCCAAGGTCGACCCGCGGTTTCACGGCGACCTCTCGCTGCACTTCAAAGCGGACATCCCCGAGGACGTGCTGGCGCGGCTGCCGCTGCGTTCATTCGCCTTCGACGTGCCGCCGGAGTACGTCTTCCGCGCGGTCGGGGTTACCTACAGTCCCTGATGGTGATGTCGGGCCACGGCGGACGCCGCAGCACCGCGAGACTGCCGATCACCGCCGCGAACAGGCCGGTGAGCACTCCGACCAGCGCGATGCGGTTCGCATCGACGGCAGGCACCCATTTCGCGTCGCCGCCGTGGATGACGAACACGCCGATCGGGACGGCAGCCAGGCCGTAGGGCTGCCCGGAGTCGGCGTCCGGGCCGCGGCGGAGCCGGCCGCGGCCTTCCTGGATCTTGGCCACCGGAATCACCGTCGCACCGTCGGGGGTGACGTGTGGCTCGCCATAGACACGTCTGACCGCCGGGTCGGCGGGCAGGTCGTCGAAAACATCGGGAACCTTCACGGGCCACCCTTTCGTTTGTCTGCCTTCGCAATGCTCGTCTTAGTGTTCGTACTCTTCCTAGTCTTCACATTTCTACGATGGCTGTGTGACTGACTACGCATTCACCGCCCAAGAACGGCAAGCGGTGTATCGCGTGATCACCGAGCGGCGGGACATGCGCCACTTCGTCCCGGGCGCCGTGGTGCCCGAGGACGTGCTGACACGCCTATTGCATGCCGCGCACGCCGCACCCAACGTGGGCCTGATGCAGCCCTGGCGGTTCATCCGGATCACCGACACGGGGCTGCGCAGACGCATCCACACCCTGGTCGACGAGGAACGGGCGCTGACCGCCGGGGCGCTGGGCGAGCGGGCCGAGGAATTTCTCGCACTGAAAGTCGAAGGCATTCTCGAGTGCGCGGAGCTGATGGTGGTGGCCCTGCGCGACGGGCGCGACGAGCACATCTTCGGACGGCGAACGCTGCCGCAGATGGATCTCGCCTCGGTGTCCTGCGCGATCCAGAATCTGTGGCTGGCCGCCCGCGCCGAGGGCCTGGGCATGGGTTGGGTGTCGCTGTTCGACCCGCATCGGTTGGCGGATCTGTTGCGGATGCCCGACGGGGCCGAACCGGTGGCAGTCTTGTGCCTGGGCCCGGTGCCCGAGTTTCCGCAGCAGCCGGCGTTGGAGCTGGACGGATGGGCCGTTGCGCGGCCACTGCCGGAGTTTGTTTCGGAAAACCGGTGGGACCAGCCGTGACCTTCGGCGCATCCGCTGCACCCGGTATCGTCGCCGCCGCGAGCGCGCTGAAGGGGTGAGGCCAAGATGACGGGTGCGGGCAGCGGCAGCAACGACGGCGGGCAAAATGTCCTGATCGTGCACTGGCGCGATCTGGGGCGCTACCTGGGCGCCTACGGCCACCGCGATGTCGACAGCCCGCGGTTGGACCGGCTCGCCGGCGAGGCAATCCTGTTCACCCGCGCGCACGCCACCGCCCCGCTGTGCTCGCCATCGCGCGGCTCGCTGTTCACCGGCCGCTACCCGCAGAGCAATGGCCTGGTAGGTCTGGCCCATCACGGCTGGGAGTACCGCTCCGGTGTCCGGACCCTGCCCCAGTTGCTCGGTGAACATGGCTGGCATTCAGCGCTTTTCGGGATGCAACACGAGACTTCGCAGCCGAGTCGACTGGGCTTTGATGAGCTGGACGTCTCGAGTTCCTACTGCGACTACGTGGTGGACAAAGTGCAGAACTGGCTGCATGAGGGCGTCGCAGCCCTTGCCGGGTAGCCGTTTCTG
Source organism: Mycobacterium ulcerans subsp. shinshuense (assembly GCF_002355775.1). Classification (NCBI taxonomy): domain Bacteria; kingdom Bacillati; phylum Actinomycetota; class Actinomycetes; order Mycobacteriales; family Mycobacteriaceae; genus Mycobacterium; species Mycobacterium ulcerans. The sequence goes on from NZ_AP017624.1 coordinate 5,232,531, forward strand.
CTCACCGCCGGGTTCTTCGAAACTCACCGCCCCTACCCGCACGAACGCTACGAGCCCGCGGTCAGCTCGACCGTCCACCTGCCCGACTACCTGCCCGACACCCCCGAAGTGCGTCAGGATCTTGCGGATTTCTATGGCGCCATCACCACCGCGGACGCGGCCGTCGGCCGCATCCTGGACACGCTCGAACAGACCGGGCTGGACGCCAGCACCTGGGTGGTGTTCCTGACCGATCACGGCCCGGCCTTTCCCCGCGCCAAGTCGACGCTGTATGGCGCCGGTACCGGCATTGCAATGATCGTCCGTCCGCCCAAGCGCCTGGCGGTGCCACCTCGGGTCTATGACGAATTGTTCAGCGGGGTCGACCTGCTACCAACCCTGCTGAGCCTGTTGGGAATCGACATTCCCGCCGATGTCGAAGGCCTCTCCCACGCGCACGCGCTGATCTCGCCTGAGGCCGACGCGGATGGCCGGCCGGTTCGTGAGCATGTCTACGCCATGAAGACCTACCACGACTCGTTCGATCCCATTCGGGCTATCCGCACCATGGAATACAGCTACATCGAGAACTACGTCTCGCGGCCAATGCTGGATTTGCCCAAGGACATCGAGGAAAGCCCGTCCGGGCTGGCGGTCGCACCCCTGGTTTCGTCACCGCGTCCGGCGCAAGAATTGTATGACCTGCGCAGCGACCCCACCGAGACCGCCAACCTGCTGGCCGGCGAGGGCGCCGCGTCCGCGGATCCTGTCGCGGCCGAACTGGCGGCGCTCCTCAACGATTGGCGCCAGAGCACCGGGGACGTGATCCCTTCGGATTTCGCCGGTTCCCACATCGCGGCGCGCTATACCGAAACCTACCTGAAGAGCCATCAGCCGACGCCACGCGAGGACTCGTCAGCCGCGGCGGACCGTGACATCGAAGGTTAAGTCGCACAGGACAATAACTAGGAAACGTCAGCGGAGCGGCGGGCGCCACCCACCTCGGCCACGATGAACAACCGCCGGAAGGGGAACATGGTCGTGCCATCGGACCGCGGCGGATAGGCGTCATCCAACAGCGGAATCAGTTCTTGGCGGAACTGTTCCCAGCTCACGTCGTCGAGCCGTTCCCGCACCGGAACCAGCGCGGTGCCGGTAATCCATTCCAGCACCGAATTCTTGCCGGTGAGCTGGTGCAGATAGGTCGTCTCCCAGGCATCGACCTTACATCCGGCGTCCATCAACAAACCTGCGTAGCTTGCCGGTGAGCCGACCACGGCACCAACCCGAAATGGCATGTCGCGCATCAGTTTTGCATAGGGTTCGCGGCGGTCCAGCGCACGCACCACAGCATGCGATGGTGTTTCGAAGTTCCCCGGAACCTGAACCGCGATCCACGATCCGTGCGGCAGCTCCGTTGCCCACTGGACCATCAGGTCGGCGTGTTCGGGCACCCAGTGCAACGCGGCGCTGCTGATCACCACATCGGTGTCAGGCTTCGGCTTCCACGTGCGCAAGTCGCCTGTAGTGGCATCGATTCCACGTTCCCGGGCGGCCGCGACCGTCTGCGGCGAACTGTCCCACGCTTCGATGATCGCCTCGGGCCAGCGTCGCGCCAGGTATCGGGTCAAGTTGCCCGGCCCGCAGCCGAGGTCGACCACTCGGCGCGCCCGTTTGGCACCTATCCGCGAGACCAGGTCATAGAACGGGCGGCCGCGATGATCCGCAAAGGCTAGGTAGACGTCGGGATCCCACATATCGGTCCTCCTGATCAACACCGTCGCCAGATGGGTGCCATAGGACAAACCTACTTACCGAAAACGCCCCTAACACGCACCCAAACCCACGCAGAAATTGACGATACTGTCGGAACAACCCACGCTCTGGGATATCGACGCGATAGCATCGACGGGATGTCGGAGATTTCGGAGACGTCCGGGACTTCTGAGACCGATCCCATTGATCCGCCGGTCCCGATTCCCGATGTGCCCGGCGGGGAAGCCGGTGCCGAAGGCCTGCCCCCACTGTCGGCGCTGTCGCTTCGGCAACGCCTCGTTGTCGAGTCATCGGCAGTCGGCGATATCGCGCTACGCACCTACGCGTCCTCACTGCTGTCCACCACCGTGGCACCCGCCGTGGTCGCTCACGCACTGCGCCGCCTCGACTCCGGTGGTGAGCGGGCAAACCTGAATTTCTATGCCGAGCTCGCGGCCGAACAAGATCCACGCAAGTCCTTTCCGGCGCCCACCGAATTGCCCAGGATTTCGGCCCGCCCGGCCAGCCCGCTGGCGGAGTGGATCGCCCGTGGCAGCGTCGACGACATCTCTTTCACCAGCGGCTTTCGCGCGATCAACCCCAACATGCGCCAGCACTTGAGCGCACTGACTTCCAACAACGTCGTACGCGCGCAACACTGGCGCCACGACGACGGGCCACGGCCCACCCTGTGCGTCATTCATGGCTTCATGGGGTCGTCGTACTTGCTCAACGGACTGTTTTTCTCCCTGCCGTGGTATTACCGATCCGGCTATGACGTGCTGTTGTACACGTTGCCTTTTCATGGGAAGCGAGCCGAAAGATTCTCGCCATTTAACGGTTTCGGATTCTTCGCAAGCGGGTTGAGCGGTTTCGCCGAGTCGATGGCCCAAGCGGTGTACGACTTCCGGTCTATCGTGGACTACCTGCACCACACCGGTGTCACGCGAGTAGCACTGACTGGCATATCGCTGGGCGGCTCTACCTCCGCGCTGGTGTCGTCGGTCGAAAACCGGCTAGAGGCCGTGATCCCGAACTGTCCGGTCGTCACACCAGCAAAGCTATTCGAGCAATGGTTCCCGGCCAGCAAACTGGTCCGGCTCGGACTGTGCCTGTCCAGCATCAGCCGCGGCGAGCTGGATGCCGGGCTGGCGTTTCACAGCCCGCTGAACTACCGGCCGCAACTACCCAAGCACCGCCGGATGATCATCGCCGGCCTGGGCGATCGGATGGCTCCACCCGATCACGCGGAAACGCTTTGGGAACACTGGGATCGCTGCGCGCTGCACTGGTTTCCCGGCAGTCACGTGCTACACGTGAGTCAGTTGGACTATCTGCGGCGGATGACCGCGTTCCTGGGCGACTTCATGTTCGACTAGCGGTTTCGGTCGGCGCAGCGCGGTGCAACCCGGCACCCGGGGTGAACCACACCAGCCGCATCAGCAGGTTCTCCGGCGCGTCGGCGTATCCGTCGAGCGCACGGGTGGAGGACAGTTCCATGGCCGCAAGCGTGGGCCCATGGTTTCCCCGTTGCGGTATCAGGGTGGCCAACGGTGCTGCGACGGCCGGTTGCTCATCGGTGCGGAATGCGCACGCGGCGGCAACCGAATAATCGGCTCCCGACCGACCGCGCGCGGCGATCTCGATGGCCATCCAGGTTTCCAACGCCGGATGCGACCAGATCTCGGCCAGTGTGTCGGGCAGCGCAGCGTCCACAATCACCCGATATGCGGCCAGATACTCCGAGTCGCCGTGCTGCACGCCCCGCCAGGTCTCGCGGAGAGCGTGATCGGAGTCGGGATCCAGCAGCGACGGCAAGTCCTCGGCCGCGACCAAGCTGACCTCCCAGCCGATCTCGCGCAGGTGATCAGCGAGCCGGCGGGCGGTAACCCGGGCGGTCTCGTGCAACGGGATGCGCGCTGCGCGAGCCTGCAGCGCCGCCAGGTTGGTGGCCGCCGACACCGTCAGTCCGATCCAGGTCTGAGTTTCACCCGACCCGGTGGTGCGGCCGGTGATGCGAATCGCGTCAACGCGGATGCCGTAGCAGTTCAGGTATCGAGCTATTACCGGCAGCGGCAGCACGTCGATGTCGGAGGCGGGCGGCCCGATGCGCAATGTCACCGTCGTGCTGGTGTCGGCTTCGGCCCCTGGCTCAGCGGGCCGACGGCGCATCATCGCCACTCGCCGGTGCAGGATGGTTGTCAGGTAAAGCCCGCGCCACCAGGCGAAGAGCACGATCACGACGAAGGCGGCGATGCCGATCAGCCAGTAGTCCCTGCGGGAATGCCAGGGATAGGCCATCACGGCGGGCACCACCGCGAGCAGCGCCAGGGTGATCCGCCCGGAGCCCGGCCGAGGTATGGATCGATCAAAGCTCACGCGCAGTCCTTCCTTCGGCGTCCTTGCGTCGGCGCGCTATTGCCACGGTCGCCGCTACACCCGCAACGAGCACCGTCAAGGCGGCGGCGCCGGCGCACGCCACGTTTCGTGGGGTGGTGTTCCGCGGCTGCGGTGCCGGCGGAACTGACACCGGCTTTGCCGGTGCCACCTGCGGCGCACCCCCGTCGGCGGCGGGCAGCTCCCAGGTCAGCGCCGCCGCTGGGTCCAGAATTCCGGCTCCGACGACGTTGGACGGATCCCTCGCACCGCTGTGTGCCGTGGCGGTGAGGCGATGCATCACCTGCGCCGCGGTCAGTTCGGGATACTTGCTGCGGACCAGTGCGGCGACGCCGGAGACGTAGCCCGCCGCGTAGCTGGTGCCGCTGAGCGGCGTCAGTTGCTGGCGCTGGTTGGGCAGGCCGTTGGCCAGACCACCGCCGTCAGCGTTGCTCACCGAGACGATGTTTTCGCCGGGAGCGGCGATGCCCACCCACGGCCCGGCCATGGTGAACTTCGACGGCTGTCCACCCGCAGTCAACGATGCCACCGACAGCACGTAGGGCTGCCACAGCGACGGGATCGACACCGAGGTGACGCCGGCCCAGTTGCGCGGATCGTCCGGATGGCTCAGGTCGGTCAGCGGATTGGACTCACACGTGCCGCCGCTGCCCGAGCCACCAGCTCCGCTGTTGCCGGCGGCGGCCACAATCACCACGTCTTTGTCCACGGCCGCATAGCGGATCGCGGCGCCGAGCGCGGCCTGGTCGACCTGGCGGTCCGCCGGCAGACAGGTGATCGAGGAAATGTTGATCACCCGCGCGCCCCGGTCGGCGGCATGCACAATGGCCCGCCCCAGGGCCGCGACGTCGATCGTCGCTCGCTCCACCGAAGGATCCCCGCCGCTCGAGCGGGCCGAGAACTTGTCCGATGTCACTCTGATGGACAGCAGGCGTGCCGCGGGTGCCACCCCCGAGAAGCCGTCGTTACCGGGCTGGCCGGCGACGATCCCGGCGACCAGGGTGCCACGGCCATCACAGTCGGTCAGCCCGTCCGTCGAATCCACGAAGTCGCCACCGGCATCGACGTTGGGTAGCCGTGGGCCCGGCTGCACGCCGGTGTCCAGGATTGCCACCAGCTGACCTTCACCACGCGAAAACTGCCATGCGGCAGGAAGGTTCAGCATCGCTTGGCTGGCTCCCGGGACGCTGATGTCGGTACCGGGAATCAGCCCCGAGACGCTGCAGGCGCCACGTTGCTCCATCGTCTGTACGGGCCCGGGGGTGCCGCTTGGCGGCTGCACCGAGTCATCAACCGCCGGAGGGCTGATCGCCGATACCGGCGGCGCAGCCCACAACGCACCCGTGGTGAAAATGGCCAGAATTGCTGTGAGGCAGGCCGAATCGGCCCGCTTCATCGATTGAGCACCCAGGTGAACAAGCCCACCAGATACGCCATGACCGGGATAAGCGAGGCGTCCAAGCCCGCGGCGAGGAAGCCCAACAGCCGCCGCAGCGGCAGCGAGTAGCTTTCCGGCGACGCAATGACGGGATTCAGTGCGACCACAACCCAGGCCACCGCCAGCACGGCCAGCACCACCAATGCGCCGAAGGCGGCAATGAAGTGGCCGGTCGCGGCGTAGAGCACCAACAGCGTCCCGCCTACCAGATAGGGCTGGGTGAGCAGCCATGCCTTGCAGGCGGCCGAATCCCAAATTCGGGCGCGCAACGTAGCGGTCGCCGCGGTTGCCGCGACCACGTACCAGCCCAGAGCGCTCACCGTGTCCGGGCGCAGCGCGATTGCCACCGACCCCAGCACGCTGAGCAGTACGGCCGCGGCGATGAAACCGCTCTGGTGGGCGTCACTGACCCGCACCCGCCGCGGCAGGTCTTCCAACACTCGCAGCGATGGAGCCGACGGGGTGGGGTCCCCCGGCGCCGGGATCACCGGCAACGGGAAGCGCGCCCACACCGCGGAGAGCTGAGCAGCCTGGATGGTGACCAGCAGCGCCGCCACGATCAACCCGCAGCCAATGCTCGACACCGGCAGCTGCCAGAGCAGTTCGGCACCGGCCGCAAGCAACAGCGCGGCCCCGACCACAGCCACGGCGGTGAACAGCGCGACGATGCGCTCACGCTGCTCACCGGGAACCATCAGACAGATCAGCGACCAAGCGGTCACGCCGGCGGCCGCGAGCAGCACCTGCGCGGCACCAAACGATCCGGGCACCGCCAGCGCCAGCGCCGCGCCGACGGGCGCCAACGCGGCGATCGACAATGCGATACCGGTTCGTGGCGAACGGGCGCCCAACAGCAGACCGGCCAACGCCATGGCCACCGCGATCACACTGACGATGAGCAGTCCGGCCAGTGCACCGGTGGCCGCCCGGTAGGCGACCGCCAGCCCGGATCCCGCCAGCGCCACACTGATCAACGCCGCCAGCGCGCCGCGTTGCAGATGCCGGGCGTCCCAGTGCCGCAACCGCGAAGTCGAGAAGATCATGGCCGCGTCGGCGATGTCCTCAACGATTCCCGGCGCGGCCGGACCGGTGGGTACCGGCTGCAGCACGAGCAGATCGCCGTCGACCACCCCGACGGCGTCCAGGCTGGCGTCCAGGCTGAACGGCGCCCCACCGACGGGCGCCAGGCTCAGATGTCCAGCTATGCCCAGGTCGGCCGATCCAGCGTCACCGTCTTCGGCCACCGGAATCACCAACCGCTGTACGGCAGGCAGGATTTCGCGTAGCGGTAACTCCGCGGGCAGCGCAACTTCCGTCAGCCGGCTGTCCGCCAGAATCGCAACGCGGACGATCGGCATGACGGTGCCGGACATCATTGGGCCCTCGAAAGGCGCTGCGGCCGTTGCTGGGACATCATGCTCTCTTTCTCATTGCTAGGAGGTCACTAGGAGGGTTGACTCGAGAAATCTCGGGACAACCTTTGGCCGGGGAACCACTGGCCGTCCGGCAGGTTAGCGATCAGTTGGTCTATCGCGACCGCTGTCGCGAAGGGAGTCCCGGCGCTGAAGGTGGAAACCCATTCACCGTCGAAGGCGCGCGACGGGCTGACCAGCACTCGCCCCGCGGTGGTATCGACGATGCTCAGGCCGACGTCGGTGGTGGTGTGCTCGCCGTCGCGATTGCAGCCGGCGACAATCTCGACGTAGCTGCGCGGCCCGGAGAAGACGGCCTGGACCACCGGCCGCGCCGAAACTGGAATGCCGAGGTAGTCGAGAACCTCGTCGAGCGACTCGCCGGAGCGCAACCGCTCATCGGCCCTGGCGCCAACCCGCATCGGCATGCTGAATTCCTCGAAGCGGGCCGGCGGCCGGGCCGACAGTCCGACCCCGAGCACCGGAACCAGGGCCCTGGGGTCGTCGATGTCCATTGCCGTGAAGGTGACCAATTGGGCCTTACGCAGCGCGACAACGGTGTTGAAGCTCGGGTGGGCCTTGCCGGCCTTGCCCATGATTCCGGCACTTTGCGCCACGATGCCGCGCAACAGATCCTCGCCGCCGTTGCCCGTGCCTGGACCCACGTAACGCAGGTCCAGCCACCGCTCGGGAAAGCAGACCACTTTGATCCACTCGGCCACCGCCGGATTGACCACACCGTCCGAGGACAACAGACCTAGCTGGGTCAGCTCATCTCGTTGCCGCGCGAAAAAGGCACTGCGCTGGGCCTCATCGCTGTAGGGCGTGGTGATCGCGAGCACCCACGGAAAGGTGCCCGCGCCAACCATCTCCGCAATGAACCACGCGTTCTCGACCGTGAGTTCAACTGCGTTGGGCATTGACTCCATTTAAAGGATTAGCCGCCCCATTTTGCGGCTTCGGACGTGTCGCGAGCCAGCATGGCCATGGTGTTGGCTTCGTGGGTTCCAGACATCGACTGGTAGGCCCGCACCAGGTCTTCCATCGCCTGGTTCCACTGCGCCTGCCACGCCTGGTAGGTCACCCCGGTGTCACCCTGCCAGGCGCTGGACAACGCGGCCTGCTCGGCGGAGATGTCGGCACCCAGCCCCTGCATCGTGCCGGCGTAGCCCGACATGTCCCCGGCGTGGGCCAGCATCGCCGGGTAGTTGTACATGATCTGTGACATCACAAACCCTTTCGTTCTATGACTGGACTCAGAAACCGGTGTACGCAGAGGCGGCCGCAGCGTCGGCAGCCACATAGGTGCCGGCGGCTTCGCCCAGGTTCGCCTGCGCGATATCCAGCAAGGTGTTCACCTTGGCGGCTGCCGCGACGAAACGCGCGTGGGCGGCCTGAAAAGATGCCGCGGACTCGCCCTGGTGAAAAGCCTGCGCCGACAGCGCAGCCTGCTCGGCCTGGCTGATGGTGTGGCGCATCAATCCGGCCTTCGCACCAAACGCTGCCTGCGACGCCACCAACTGTGGAATGTGTGCATCCAAAAGACTCATAACTATCTCCTTGTCTCCTCTCGGCGTGGGTTTCGGTCACTCACTTTGTAAACCGTCTTCTCTCCCTTCCTGGGGGCTGTCCCAGCTGCCCGGCACCATCGGCATCCGGGGACCGTTTCCAAATTCGTCCACGGCGAGCTCCGTCAGGCCCGCGGCCTGCAACACCGCCTCGGTGGATACGGTGCCGGCGAAGCCGAATTGCCCGGCCCCACGCTCGGACGCCCGTGCGGCGTCGTCGGTCGCCGCCGGCCCGGTGACACCATTTGCGTCCATATCCAGGAACTCGTCGCCGTAGTCCCGCATTTCGGTTCGCCGACGTCGCCGGCTGCGCGCGGAGGCTCGGCTGGCCGCCGCCGCGCCGGCCGCCGGGATGGTCGCAGCCGGCGCCTTGGCACCGCTTCGACCGCCTACCGTTGGCCCCAGGCTGGGACCCCAATCACCGCTGCCACCAACGGCATAGAGAAAACTCGCCGGCGCCGGAGCGCCCGGGCCCGGTGGCGCAGTTCCGGGTGCGCCGGCGCCGGCGCCCGACGCAGGAGCCCCCGCGGAGCCGGTGCCCGGCGAAGCGAGGCTGGCCGCCGGGAACACAGACTTGGCAGTGAAGGCCGCGGCGGCCGGTGGCGCGGCCGCGGCCGGTACCTCCGCCGCAATCTGGATGGGCGTGAACGCTATGGCGCTCAAGGCCAGACCCAGCACCGCCGGCAGCAGGAAAGGAGAACTCAAGATCAGGGCCCAGGTCGGCCAGCCGACGAGGTTGAAGAAAATCTGATAGCTCAACGCGAACAACAGTGGGCCGTAGGTGATGATGGCCTGCAACGGGTTGGTCAGGAACGCGATGATGATCTTGATCGTGTTTCCGATTGGGTCCTGCAGGAATTCCCAGATCAAATCGAACATCCAGGTGTTGAACCCGGTGTAGGCATTCCACAGATATTGCAGCAACTGCCAAAGCAACTGCCAGGGGTCGGAGCCCCCTGCCGCTGCGGCCCCGGACTGCGCCTGGGCCGCCTCGGCGGCAAGGTGAGCCACCTGCCCACCGCCGGGGTTGACCACCTTCGGCGGCGGACCGGTGCGCGGCGCCGAGGCCAGCGCCGCACCCGCAGTCGCCTGATACAAACCCATGGTGGTAGCGGCCTGCACCCACATCCGAACGTAGTCAGCTTCATTGAGCGCGATCGGAATCGCATTGAGCCCAAAGAAGTTTGTTGCGACCAGGACACCGTGCAGGGCGTGATTTGCACCCAGCTCGGTGAGCGTCGGCATTGCCGCCAACGCGCCCGAGTAGGCCACCGCAGCGGCCTCGTGCTCGGCCGCCTTGCCGGCACCATCGGCGCTGGCCTGCAGCAGCCACGCCACATACGGAAGATGCGCGGCCACGTACTGGAAACCGCTTGGCCCCTGCCAGGCTCCCGCTTGCACCGCCGCCAGTACCTCACTGAGTTCCGCCGCCGTCAAGGCATACTCGGCGCTGAGCGCGCTCCAGACTCCGGCCGCTGCAAGCAGCGAAGCCGGGCCGGGACCGCTACTCAGCATCGCCGAATGCACCTCGGGTGGCGACGCAATCCAGATAGGACAGGCGGCAACAGCCATTGTCAGGCGCCTGCGATCCCGTAGGTGGCAGCGGCAACCGCATCGCCGGCGAGATAGCTCACGCCGGACTCACCCACGCCGAGACCGGCTCGTCCCAACTCTTCGACACCCTCGGCCGCCACCGCAGCGTGCTCAATGCCTTGGGCACTGAACCCGGCCGCAGTCTGCAACGACACCGGATCGACCGCGGCGGGCACCACCGCTGAGATCACTGGGGATGCGCTTGCGTGCGCAGCCGCCAGCCGGGCGGTCAGCGCTTCCACCGCAGCACTAGCCGCGGCCAATCCCTCCGGAACCACTCGCAACGTCATGACTAATTTCCCTTCTGCTGCGTTTCAGTAACTGTCGCGGCCTCACCGACAAGCGGATTGACCAATTGCACGTACGTCGGATCATCACTGTCGCCCAACAACATCGCTCGTCCCGCCGGTAGGCGACTGAACCGCTGACCGCGGATCTTGCCGCTGTCTTGCGGGTTGCCCGCCAACATCAACGTGGTCGCCTGCAGATCGTTGAACCGGCGCAACAGCGGGCTGGTCATCAGCGCGTGCGCCGATCCGGACGCGCGCGCCGTGACGATCACCCGCAACCCGAGATCTGCGGCTTGGGCCAGCAGACCGATCAGCGGTGTCCACGGCCGCTGCCCGGCAAAGGGACCCGACATCGCGGCCGTGTCCGGGATCTGGTCAACGTCATCGATGATCAGGTAGTGGGTGTGGCCCTGATAAGTCCACCGGGCCAGCTCCGCGGCAGACATGCCCGTCGGCGGCCGTCGTGAGTCGATCAGGTTGGCCAGGCCCAGCATCGCCGGGACGATCCGGTCGATGTTGGCGGTGTACTCGTTTTCGGGGAATAACGGCTCGTCAACGAGATGCAGCCGTCGATCCAGCACGGTGAAAGCCACCTGATCCTCGGTGGAGTGCTCACGAACGGTGCGGATGATGTGGCGCAGCAGGGTCGTCTTGCCCGATTTGCTGTCACCGAACACCATCAACAGCGGGTTCTCGGCAAGGTTGAGCACCACCGGCGCCAAGTCTTCTTCGCGCTGACCGATGACGATCTGATCCGGGCCGCGGTAGAGGTTTCCGACCGCGTCCGGGGCAAGGTCGATCGGCAACAGCCGCACCGGTGGGGCGGCCATGCCCGGGTAGCGCGCGTTGATTGCCGGCACCTGATCCAGCTCTGGCGCGGCGAACAGGAAATGCTCGGCGGCCATGGTCAGCCCGCGGCCGGGCTGGTCGTGCGGAACGGATTCGGCCGGTCGACGCAGCGCGCCGACCACCCGCACGTTGCTGTCCCGCGCGTCGTGCAACCGCAGTTCGAGACGCATCCCGAGACCGTCGCGCATCGCCAACGGCACCTCCAGCCAGCTGGGGGTGGTGATGATGACGTGGATCCCGTACGCCATGCCGACATTGACCAACTCAGTCACCCTGGCCAGCAACGGGTTACGAGTGTTGAACTGGTCGGTGTTGTCGCGGCTGAACGCGTACAGGTTGTCGATGACCAGGAATACCTCGCCGAAACCGTCGTCGGGGACCGAACCATGGGCCTGACCGTTTCCACCCCGGTCCCGGAACACCTCGCGCTGCTGACGCGCCAGCAGCAACTGCTCCAACTCACCGAAGGTGCGCCGAATGCGTTCGGGTTCCAGTGCGGATGCGACGCTACCGACGTGGGCCAGGTCCTGCAGCGCCCGCAGTTGCCCGCCGTAGTCCAGGCAATAGAACGTGACCTCGCTGGGCGAATGCAGGCTGGCGGCCGACAGCATGAACGACTGCAGCGCGGTGGACTTTCCGGATTTGGGACCACCATGGATCACCAAGTTCCCGGCCGACGAGGTTGCATCGAACACCAGCGGGTCGCGGCGCATCTCGAATGGCTTGTCGATCTCGCCGAGGGGCCAGCGCCATTGTCGTTGCGCCACCCCGGCCGTGGCCAGCAGCGTGCTCAACGGGATGGGCTCGTCCAACGGCGGCAGCCACAGCCGCGGCGCCTGCGGACCGTAGCGGGCCAGCTGTTCTCCGATCGTTGCGATCAGCTTGCGCGGCGGACCAACGGGGTGCTCCTCTTCGACCTCGGAGATGACGGTGTCCGGATCCGGCTCCACCGCGGTGGCGGTGAACAACTTGGGCTCCGGGATGTTGTGCACAACCCGGGTCTTGGTCTGCTGGGGCGGCTCGTAGATGCCGTCGACGTAGGTGCTGCGGAACCGGATCGGGGCCGCACCCGGCGCCGGAACCAGAAAGCCGACGCCCTTGTGCTCTTTGCCCGCCTCGATGTGGTAGGCGTCCTCTACCCCGATGATCTGGCGAGAAACGCTGGCGTTGGCGACTTTCAGCCCGATCCGATAGGAGGTGTTCTTGTCGATGTCCTTGATCTTGCCGACATCGAGGGTCTGGGACGCGAACAGGATGTGGATGCGGAACGACCGGCCTTTACGAGCCACGTAGTCGAACAGCTCCGCGTACTCGGGATGGTCGGCCAGCATCAGGGTGAACTCGTCGGCGACCACGAACAGCGTCGGGATCGGGGGAAGGTCAAGTCCGGCAACGCCCGCCGATTCCCGGGCGTTCTCGTATTCGAGCACCGAGTTGAAGGCGCTGCCCTGGATCTTGCGGCCGGCCTCGCGCAACAGCGTCTCGCGACGAGCCACCTCACCGCGCAGGGTGTCGGCGAACCGGTCGGCCAGCGACTTCTTCTCGGCCATGTTGGAGATCACCGCGACGACCTGAGGGAAATTCCGGAAGCTGTCCGCCCCGGCCTCACCCTTGAAGTCGGCGTAGATGACGATGAGCCGCTCCGCTGAGTGAGTTGTCAACAGCGACAGCAAGATCGACATCAGGGTCTGGGATTTCCCGGACCCGGTCATGCCGATCATCAGGCCGTGTGGCCCCATCCCGCCTTCGGCCTCGTCCTTGAGGTCGAACATCAACGGCTCGCCGCTGGCGGTGATGCCGATCGGCACGCGCAACTCGTCGTCGCGGCGGCGCTGGCCCCAGATTGCCTGTACATCCAGCTGTGAAGCGTCCGGGATGCCCAGCAGCGTGGTGAAGCTCGCGCCGCGGGTGGCCGCCGAGCGCAGCCCGGCATGCGTTGGGTTGGAATCCCACCGCGACAGCCGGCGGGCCAGGTGTGAGGCTTCGTCGGCACCCAACTGGTCCGCGTGGTCAATGTAGGCCTGCCAGCCGCCGCCGGTCTGCCAGCGGGTGATGGCGCCATCCTCGATGCGCAGGATCGGCTTCTCCGGATCCGAATACTGCTCGCGGTGCGGAAGGGTGGACGAACAGTGTACGACGGTGACCCCGGCGCGGCCCATCGCCAGCATCGACGCGTTGATGTCGTAGTCGGGATCGTCGACCACGATCAGCAAGTGCCGCAACGCGTCTGCTGCTGAGCCGGCGTAGGCGGGGCGATCGAGTATCGCGGGAGCCAACATTTCGACCAGGTCATCGGGGTCGGCCGCCAGGTAGCGGGCCGGGCCCACGCCGTCGGCCTGACCGGGGATGTCGACGTGCGGCAACCACTTCAGCCAGGACCACTGGCCGCTTTCCAGGTCGCGGGTGGCCAGCGCCACTCCCAGCACCGTCGGGTCGTGCCAGGTCACCGCTTGGGCAACCCAGGCCCGCAGCGCGTCGCGCACCTGGGCACGGTCCCCGACGAGGGTGACCCGCGAGACCTTGGTCAGATCGATCCCGGTCGGCACGTCACGAACCGTGCGTTGGGTGTCGAGCAGGCTACGTAATGCACTGTGCGACACCGGCTCCAAGTCGATTTCATCCGCGGTGTCGCTAACCCGCAGGGTGGTGGTGAGCGGCACGGAATGGCGGCCGGCCCGCAGCACCAGGAAGTCGGGATCGTGCGGGTCGCGCTCCCATTGCCGACGAGATCCGGGTACCGCGGCCAACGCGTCCGGGTCGGGATGGGACCACTGCGCCGCGGCCCGCTGCTGAGCCGCCTGGGCCCGGATGTTGTCCCGCACCACCGACAGATAACGCAGGTAATCGGCCCGTTCGGCGTCGACTTCCTCGGTGCGCATCTTCTTGTCGTTGCCGCGGAAGAGCGCGGTCGCGGCCAGCAGCAGCACGAAGGGGAAGAACAGGGTCTGCGGGGAAATCATCTTCATCCCGGTCGCCACCAGGGCGATGATCATTCCGACGATGAGGATCACGATCAGAACAGGCATCGCACGCCGCAACATCGACGGCGGAATCACCCGCGGCAACTCCGGCGGAGCTTCGATGGTGATGGTGCCCTTGCGGGTATTCGGCGGCGCCAGCCGCCGGCGGGCCTCGAAGATCAGTCTGCTCATCGGGGCTCCCCCTCGGCCGATGCCGGACGACCCGGCTTGCTGTCAGGTGCCAACCCGTCGTGGGCCATCAGTGCGTCGGCGCGGGACAGCGTCGGGCCTGGCGCGAACAACGACAGGACGGACCACGGAATCAGTACCGGGGGATCTTGCAGCCCAAGCGCCTCAACCGTCTTGCGGCCGCCTTCCCCTTCGGTGTCGATGCCGTAGCGCACCCCGGTGTCGGAGACCCAGAACAACGACCCGGTGGGCGGCGCCGCAGGGCCACCACCAGCGGTCTGGGTGAAGTAGCCGGTACCTGGCGCCAGGGCAACTCGGGTTGCCACAGCACCGTTTTGCGATCCGCCACCCACCAAGTCGACGGTGTGGACCGCGTCGGGCACCGGCAACGCCGCTCCGGACAACAAGGTCAGCGAGCTGGTCGTCGCACCGACCGGTTTGCTCCAGTAGGCGCAGGTGATGGGATTGCTTTCGGTGTCGACAAGGTGCATCGGTGTGGCGGGATAGCGGGTGGTATCCAGCATTCGCGACACCGGCAGCTTGGCGACGTCATCGGCACCGATCCGCGGCGGCTGCTGCAGACCGTAGGAGTTGGTGTTGCGCAGGATGGCAGCCAGCACCGGCGAGATCGGCTGCAGTCCGTCCGGCAGCACGGCATAGTACTGAATGCTGTTGTCACCCAGGGTGTAAGCCTGAACCACTGAGCCAATAGGCCCGGGCACGGCAAAGGCCGCCGGATTGCCTGCGTCGGGAATGGCCGGTGCCGCCAGCGGTGCCGCCTCCGGTATCGCGTTGAACAAACCCGGCGCGATGGGTCGCGGCGCGGGCAGGTCGGTGCCAAATCCCAGCGCATTGGTGACCGCATGGTCGGCCAGGTCCATCCGGCTGCGCTTGCCGTCCCACAGCAGCCAGCTACTGGTGCCGTCATTGACCAGAATCACCTGCCCGGCGCCGAGCGCGGTTGCCCGGTGGCCGCTGGGCTCCGGCGAGCCGGCGATCACCGTAACGCCGGTGCTGTGGGCGGCGCTGCCGCCTTGCGACCCACTGCTGATGGCGTCGCACACCGTCCAGTCGGAGTCGCGGGCCTCGCTCTGCACCATCCGCTCGGGGGCACCAGGAATGCCGATCAGGTTGCCGCGCGGAAAACGGTCCAGCTCAGTACTTTTCACCGTCGTGGGGTTGACGGGGTGGCCAACGATCAGCCGGGCGGAGGTCAGGTTGAGCACCGGGTGCAGGGTGTCTCCGACCCGCACGTACAGCGCGGCGGTGGACCGATCGGCGAATACCGCGTTGCTCCCCACCTGGCCGTTGGGCCGGATGAGCGAGAATACGAAGCAGCCAACCAAACCGGTGATGAAGATCAGCACACCCATCAGGACCGAACGCGACTGGGTGCGCAACGGGTCGACCAGCATCCGGGTGTCGTGCAACGCGATACCCGAAGCGATGCGGCGCATCACGAACCGCCAACCGGTCACCTGGTGACGGGTGACGAAACCGCGCCGGTACTCGACCTTGTCGGGGTTGTCGTTGACCGGGGTACGCGACGTGAACGATCGCCGGGCACCGGCCCATTCGCCATCGGGCTCATTGGTCGTCATGCGGGCACCGAAAGACCCAGGCCGCGCAGCAGCGGTTCAACCGACCTGCCCACGTCGGAGCCGGTGATTGTCATTAGCTCGTCATCGCTGAACTCGCCGGATCCAGCGTGCTCGGAGTGGTCGAGCCGGAATTCGCGTTCTTCTTCGGAACGTTCGACGATGTTACGCACGAACCGGCCGTTGCCGGCGATGTCGAGGCTGCGCCGCGAGACTCCGTTGGAGTCCGGAGTTGAGCCGGCCGCCAGCCTGGCGAACAGTCCCTCCAAGTCCTGCAGCGCCGCCGGTTCGAAGATGCTGTCGCGCTGTTCGGCCATCTTGTGTGCGATCTCCACCAGCTCGTGTGAGGTGTACGAGGGGAAGTCGATGCTGCGGGTGAATCGCGAGCGCAAGCCCTCGTTGGTATCCAGAAACTTGTCCAGGTCGGCCCGGTAACCGGCGATGATCACCACCAGCCGATCACGGTCGTTTTCCATGCGGGCCAGCAAGGTGTCGATGGCCACCAGCCCGAAGTCGTTCTTGGCGCCGGTTGCTACCAGCGCGTAGGCCTCATCGAGGAACAGCACCCCGTCCAGTGCGCTGTCGATGATGGCGTTGGTCTTGGCCTCGGTTTCGCCAATGTGTTGGCCGATGAGGTCGGCGCGGTGCACCTCCCTGATGTTCTCCCGCTTCAACAGACCAAGGCCGCAATAGATCTTGGCAACCACGCGCGCAATCGTCGTCTTACCGGTCCCGGGCGGGCCGGCGAAGATCAGGTGGTGGGTGCGCTGAGCTACGGCAAGCCCCCGCTGCTTACGCACCAGCTCCATGGCCACCGAACTCTTCAGCCGGGAAACCTGGTTTTTCACCTCTTCCAGTCCGATGAACTCGGCCAGCTGAAGCTCGGCCTCGTGCAGCAGCACGCCCTTGCGCTCGTGGGCGGAGGGGTCGACGAAGTCGTCGGCGCTAGGCTCGGTTTCGGGATCCCAGGGGTCCGTACGAGCGTCGATCTGACCTGTCGTGGTGGTCACAATCCCAAAGCTGGTGTCGGAGAGCGCGTGCTCGATTTGCTCGTTCTCCGGATGGGCGGCATACAGGTCCTGCAGGACTTCGCTTGCCGACTCCTCGTCCACGTGGGCACGCAACACCAACGCCTTGGCCAGTGCGCCATCGACCGCGGCGACCGGAACGGGGCCGTCCGGTTCCTCGAGGTAGGACAGCGCCGGGGCAAACATGCCCAACCGGGCCAGCGCGGTGCCCAGGGTGATCTTGGCCGCGTGCGCAAAGGCCTCGTCAAGTTCGGAGTCGTTGACGATCGGGGTCAGCAGCTTGACGACATCCGACCAACGCTGGGCGCGGTAGTTGATGCCGACCGCGAGCCAGCGCGCGTCGCGCCAGCTCGGCCGGCGGTCGACAATGCCCGACACCAACTCGTTGGCCTTGGCGAATTGCGTCGATTCGCCCGCCAGCGCCAGTGCCGCCGCGTACGCGAGATGAAAGCCATCCGGGTCGGTCGCCCGAAACCGCAGATAAAGGCCGGTGTCGTAGAGAAAGCCCAACGACCCGGCCGCCAACTCCACGTGGCGCTGCAACGTACCGGCCGTACCCGCGGTCCGCGAGACCGCCTCGAGGACTCCAATTGACTGATCTCCGGCGGCCGCCAATCCGGTCCATGCGTCACACTGATCGCTGGCGACCCGGGTCAGCGCACCGAAACCCGATCGTGCGGCGTCCAGGTCAGCTGGGCGCTTGCGGTCATAAACCGCGATGCCAAGCGCGCGGCAGCAGGTCGCGAACCGGCTGACAACGTCAGCGTCCACCCGGCCGCTTACCCGCGACGTA
The DNA here is from genome assembly GCF_002355775.1 of Mycobacterium ulcerans subsp. shinshuense. Lineage (NCBI taxonomy): Bacteria > Bacillati > Actinomycetota > Actinomycetes > Mycobacteriales > Mycobacteriaceae > Mycobacterium > Mycobacterium ulcerans. Next base: position 5,250,380 of record NZ_AP017624.1, read on the forward strand.
GGGGACTGAGCAGCAGGCATGCCGATATCACCACGTTTCACGCTTCTGCTGTCTCCTGAACCTCGCGTTGTTCTGAACTACCGTCAAAATCAGCCCTGAAGTTAGCATTGCATAAGCTAACTGTCGAGGTGATTGCGAGCACGTTACTCGCCACCGGACCTCGCGCCCCAGTGCGCTGAACTGCAACTTATAGTCCCCCGGCGGACTACTGCACACAGCTTGCATCCACATGATGAATATTTCCTCCCCAGACGAGCCCACCGAGCGTCACCAAGCACTCCAGAGTAGTGACCATGATTTTCATTATCAAACCTTGGTTGACGCCCGGACCACCCACCAGCCGACCCCTCACCACGGTTGATCACCCGCAGAACGCATCGCCTGGGCGGCGTAAACCACAAGCCGCCCAGTGGTCGGATCCGGGCATCCAGAAGTTCCGAGCCGAACCGAATCCGGCATCGATAACGGCATCGAATCGCTGATCAGGGCTTGGTGGCGCTCATCAGGGTGTTGCGCGCGAACATCGCCGCAACCTCGGACCCGGGACCGGGTACCGGTCGGCCCACCTCGCGCAGGTAGTTGTTCAACGGGGTGCCCAGCGCGGTCCAGCCGTGTTCGCTAAACCAGTCGGCGGCCGGGGCACATCGCTAGTTGTAGAGCAGCTCGAAAAACGGCCGCTCACCTCCAGCAGCCACGGCGGCGCGTTCTTCCTCCAACTTGGCGGCGAACTCCGCGTCGGGCAGCGGTGCACCATCCTCCACCGCGACATGACTGCCGAGGCAGGCCAGGCTGTCGATGCCGGTAAACAGTTGCTCTTGCGCCGCAGCGGGCAGATAAATCAGCAACCTTTCGGCGATCCACGCCGACGGAGCTTCGGCATCAAAGCCGCTGTCCCGTAGCGCCTGGGCCCAATCGTCTCGGAGATCGACGGCGATCTCCCGACGCTCGGTGCGCGGCCGAACACCATGGCCACCGAGCACCTCACGCTTGAAATCGAGGACCTGAGGTCGGTCCAACTCGAAGATGGTGGTCCCGTCCGGCCAGGACAATCGGTAGGCGCGCGAATCCAGCCCCGCCGCCAAGACCACCACCTGCCGCACCCCCGCCTCGACCGCGCGGCGGAAGTAGGCGTCGAAGTACTTGGTGCGGGCACCCTGGAAATTGACGAAGCGCTTGCCAAAGTCGTCGCTCTGCAATTCGTGGTCCGCTGCGTTGCCGTCCAAGACGTCGGCCCAGGAACCGCCGACGGCGCGGCAGAACAGCTCCGCGTACGGGTCCACGGCCAAGGGGTCGGGCTTCAGCACCTCTAGTGCACGTGCCGTGGCGACGAATAGTGCCGTCGACCCAACACTGGTGGTGATGTCCCAGCTATCGCCTTCGCTACGCACCCAACCGACATTACGCGGCTAGTCGCTCGGCGCATCCGAGTCGGTGTCCCAGGTACCCGGAAGCATCGGCATCTTCGGACCGCCACCGAACTCGTCGGCGACCAGGGTGGTCAACCCCGCCGCCGTGGCGGCCGATTCGCTGTGCACCGTGCCGGCGAATCCCAGTCGCCCGGCACCCTGCGTCGAGGCCACCGGCTCATCGTCACGGGGTCCGCCCCAGTCCGGATCGACCTCCACGTCCATGAACTCCTCGCCGTAGCCACGTTCCGTCTTGCGCTTGCGCCGACGCCGACGTGCCTCCTCGCGCGCGGCCGCCGCGGCGGCCAGCGCCGCGGAATCCGGCTCCGGCGCCTTTCTCCTGGCGCTCGCGGCCGCGCTGGCGCTCATGCCTTCGCCATAGCCGATACCGGGACCACCCCCCACCACGAAGGGGAACCCGAAGCCCGCTGCGGCCGGGGCGGGCGGGGGCGGCGGCGCGGCGTTGGCCACCGTGCTCGCCGCGGACGGCGGTGCAGATGGCGGCGTGGGCGCCGCCACCGACGCGGCGACCGTGGGGGCCAACGCAACGCCGGGCGGCATCGGCGCGGCGATCGGCGCGATGGCGGCCGGAAGGGCGGCCGAATGCAGACCGGCCAGCCCGGATAGCCCGGCCAATCCCGATATCGCCCCCAGATTGGCAACAACGCCGCCGAGTGCAACGGCGAGCAACTGCGGGGATTGCGCCAGCGCTTGAATGATCTGGGCGATGTGCGTCGGCCAATCGAACAAGACGAGTTCGACCATGAACTCGATGGCGCCGATCGGATTGGTGAACAATTCCTTGATGAAGGTCTGAAAGTCCTGACCGAACTCCAGGGCACGAACCAGCCACCAGATCGGTTGGGCTGCGTTGACGTAGTCGTCGTAGGGGATGCCGTTCACGGTCCCTTCGGCGGGATCCCAGATGATCCTGCCGCCGCTGATGATGCGCAGTACCTCGGCAACGAAGTAGTCGATCGGGGTGGGATCGCCCCCATGGTCATGGTCATGGTCATGGGCGGCGGCCGGCGCTGCCAGGATGCGCGGAGCCGGAGTGCTCGGTGGCGTCGACGCCACGGCGGCCGCGGATACCGCTTGATAGGTCGACATGGTGGTCGCCGCTTGAATCCACATTCGGACGTAGTCGGCCTCGTTGGCGGCGATCGGAATGGTGTTGATGCCGAAGAAGTTCGTCGCCATCAAGACCCCGTGGATGACGTGGTTGGCGGCCAGCTCCGGCATGGTCGGCATGGCCGCCAATGCGGTGGTGTAGGCGGCGGCCGCCGCCTCATGCTGTGCAGCCGCCTGCGCACTGGTCGCGCTGGCCCGCATCAGCCACATCAGGTATGGCACATGGGCGGCCACATACAGCTCTGCGCTCAACCCCTCCCAGGCCCTGCCCTGCACCGCTGCGAGCACGCCCATGAGTTCGTCTGCCACCGACGCGTACTCGGTGCTCAACCCCGCCCACGCCGCAGCCCCCGACAGCAGCGACGCCGGCCCCGGGCCGCTGCTGAGCAGGGCCGAATGCACCTCAGGCGGCGAGGCGAACCACACCGGAGCCACCACGGCCAGCACTGCCAGCACTGCCAGCACTGCCAGCACTGCCATAGATGAATATGATTGTCATTATCGACATTCGACACCACGGACGGCCACATTGCAAGTCCGGCGGGAAACCACTTCCTGGGGGTTTTGGAGGCCGCCATCAGGCCCATCAACGCCGGTGGGCGGCCCAACGGATCGGGCCGAACGGATCTGGTCAGGGCGCGCCGAAGTCCACGCCCCTTCCGCAAGATGGAGAGTCAGCCGCGTTGGCCGGACCGCCCGCTCGGGCGTTACACCAACCGACGGCCGGTCCTGATCCGGCGGTCCAGGTCCCAGAGCATGAAATTGAACGGGAACTCGCGCACGATTCGCGGCATCATCCGATTCAGCGCACCCACCACGGCAATCAACCGATCGAACCGCCGTTGCTTGGCCGCATCCCAGGGCAACCGCATCTCGTCACGGAACCGCTGCGGCAGAAAACCGGTGGTGATCAGCAGCGCCAAGCCTTCCGACCACCGCCGCAGCGGGCCCGGCAGGGCAACCCCGCGCACCCGGGACGCGGCGATCGGATACAGATATTCGCGCACGGCGTCATCAATGTGGATCTTCTGCAGCGACTCCTGCCAGTACCGATCAAAGGCGGCCCGATCCGGCGGCCACAGCTCGGCGGGCACCTGCAGGGTGGTGCCCATCGACATGCCGTCGCGATAGTGGCGATCGGCCTCCTCGTCGTCCATCTCGCCGACGAAAGTTCGATAGATATCAACGCCGCCCTTATACAGGCAGGCCGCCACCCACAGCTGCAGCTCCACGTCGAAGGCGCTGTAACTCACCGGGCTCTCCGGTGTCGAGTAGACCTGGGCATGGACCCGGTTCACGGCACGGCGAAAGGCGGCCTTTTGCTCATCGGTGCCGGCGCTGGCCACCGCAACGTAGGTGAAGGTGGTTCGGGCCCGTTTTATCGGGTGGCGGTCGATTCGACCGCTTTCGACCCGACTTTCCATCACGCCGTGTCCAACTCCAGGACGCGCCAACTCCATGATCACGTTGGCCGGACCGGCCAGCAGCGCCACCCCCATCAGCCCATTCCCGAAACCGCCGCGTTTTCGCTGCCTGACCTGGCGCGGCGGGTCAGAGATCGGCCGCTCGGCATGCGGCGCAAGCCGGCCCGCCGCCTCCTGGATCGTCACCGAAACCCCCTGCCCGCGGGTATCAATTGTGAAAACACCTGTTTCCCGATGGTGTCGTGCTACCGCTTTAATGTCAAGATATTTGGCAATGACTAGTAATACCGAGGGGTCCAGCGCCCCAAGCATGCGTCCGTACCGGGGAGTGGAGGCGACCGAACGGCTCGCAGCTCGCCGCAGCCAGCTACTCGAGTCCGGGCTGGAACTGCTCGGTTCCAGCGATCGCGATATCGCCGAGCTAACGGTGCGGGGCATCTGCCGCCAGGCCGGCCTGTCGGCACGCTATTTCTACGAGAGCTTCCCCGACAAGGATGAATTCATCGGCGGGGTCTTCGACTGGGTGGTCGGCGATCTGGCCACCACCATCCAGGCCGCGGTTGCGACGGTGCCCCCTCCCGAGCAGGCCCGCGCCGGGATCGCCGAAATTGTGCGCACCATCGTCGGTGACGCCCGCATCGGGCGGCTGCTCTTCAGCACCCACCTGGCCAATCCCGTGGTCGTGCGCAAGCGCACCGAATCCAGCGCACTGTTCGCCATGCTGTCGGGCCAGCATGCCGGCGATGCGCTCAGAATCCCGGCCAACGACCGGATCAAGGTGGGCGCGCACTTCATCGTCGGCGGCGTTGCCCAGACCATCAGCGCCTGGATCGAGGGCGACGTCGAACTCGAGCCCGGCCAGCTCGTCGACCAGCTGGCTTCGCTGCTCGATGAACTCTCCGATCCCAGGCTTTACGGCCTCAGGGGAAGAAGGGCAGGTGCCACAGCCGCGTCCCCGGCTCAATAAGCCACAGCCGCGCCAGCGTGAGTCGCATGATGCGTTGCGCCCCGGTGATCATCACGACGGCTATCGGTAGCTCGATGAACAGCGCGGACCCCACCGACCACCAGCGGTCGCTGGGCCCCGCCGTCATCAGATCGAACCAGGCGTCACAGATCAGCAGCACACCGGTGGTGAAAGCGGTCAGCAGCAGCAGTTGGCGGCGCAGATAGCCCAGCGCCGCGGTAGCCGCCATGAAGGCCACCAACAGGATGTCGAAGCCCACCCAAGTGGCCGGCCAGTTGTGCGCCACGTAGTTGCCCGCAAGGTCAGCCCCAGAAATACCGTCCACGGGATCAGCACCAGCGCGCAACTGATGATGAGCCGCAGTCGGATACGACGAGTCCGGGAGAGGATCGTCGGGTCCACCAACTCGCCAAGCGGCCGTTCCAGCCAGGAAATCAGATCACGCCGTTGCTGCGGGCTCAGTGCCGCGATTTGATCGTCGGTCAAGATAGCGTCGGTCACGCTTAAGCAAGGGAAGGCGAGCAATGCCGATCGCGATAACCCCTGAGCATCGGGACCTGGCCGATTCGGTGCGATCACTGGTAGCGCGCGTGGCGCCGTCGGAAGTGCTGCACGCGGCTATGGAAACTCCGGTCGAGAATCCACCGCCCTACTGGCAAGCGGCGGCCGAACAAGGCTTGCAGGGTGTTCATCTCGCCGAGTCCGTCGGCGGACAGGGTTACGGGATCCTCGAGCTGGCTGTGGCGCTGGCCGAATTCGGCTACGGGGCGGTCCCCGGTCCGTTCGTCCCGTCGGCGATCGCCAGCGCACTGATTTCGGTGCATGACCCCGAGGCCAAGGTGCTTTCCGAACTCGCCAGCGGTGCCGCCATCGCGGCCTACGCGCTGGACTCGGGGCTCACCACAACGCGCCAGGGGCTAGAGGACGGTGGCGTGCTGGTCATCCGCGGCGAGGTCCGCGCGGTTCCAGCCGCAGCCCAGGCCTCCACTCTGGTGCTGCCGGTCGCCATCGATAGCGGCGACGAGTGGGTGGTGCTGCGCGCCGAGCAACTTGAAATCGAACCGGTCCGCAGCCTCGACCCGCTGCGCCCCGTCGCACACGTCCGCGCCAACGCCGTCGAGGTTGGCGATGACGTGGTGCTGAGCAATCTGAGCATGACCACCGCCCACGCGCTGATGTCCACCCTGCTCTCGGCCGAGGCGGTGGGTGTAGCCCGCTGGGCCACCGATGCCGCGTCGGGTTACGCCAAGATCCGCGAACAGTTCGGCAGGCCGATCGGCCAGTTCCAGGCGATCAAGCACAAATGCGCCGAGATGATCGCCGACACCGAGCGCGCCACCGCCGCCGTGTGGGACGCGGCCCGCGCGCTAGACGAGGACAGCCCGCACATCGAGTTCGCCGCGGCCGTCGCCGCGACACTGGCACCGGCCGCAGCCCAGCGCTGCACCCAGGACTGCATACAGGTGCACGGCGGCATCGGCTACACCTGGGAGCACGACACCAACGTCTACTACCGCCGGGCCCTGATGCTGGCGGCCTATTTCGGCCGCAGCGTCGAGTACCCGCAGCGGGTGGTGGACACCGCGACCACCACGGGCATGCGAGCGGTGGACATCGACTTGGATCCCGACACCGAGAAGCTGCGGGCCGAGATTCGCGCCGATGTGGAGGCCCTCAAGCGGATGGATCGGGAGCCCCGAAAGGCCGCGATCGCCGAAGGCGGCTGGGTGCTGCCATATCTGCCCAAGCCCTGGGGACGGGCCTCCAGCCCGGTCGAGCAGGTCATCATCGCCCAGGAGTTCAGCACCGGTCGGGTAAAACGGCCCCAGGTCGGCATCGCGGCGTGGATCCTCCCGTCGATCGTGGCGTTCGGTACCGAAGAGCAGAAGCAACGATTTCTGCCGCCCACCTTCCGCGGCGAGATGATCTGGTGCCAGCTGTTCTCGGAGCCCGGCGCCGGCTCGGACCTGGCCGGTCTGAGCACGAAGGCGACACGGGTAGACGGCGGCTGGCGCATCACCGGACAGAAAATTTGGACCACCGCCGCTCAGTACTCGCAATGGGGCGCGCTACTGGCCAGAACCGACCCGAACGCACCCAAGCACAACGGCATCACCTAATTCCTGCTGGACATGAAAAACGAAGGCGTACAGGTAAAGCCGCTGCGCGAGCTGACCGGCCACGAAATGTTCAACACCGTCTACATCGACGATGTGTTCGTCCCGGACGAGTGTGTCCTGGGCGAAGTCAACCGGGGCTGGGAAGTCAGCCGCAACACCCTGACCGCCGAACGAGTATCGATTGGCAGCACCGACAACAACTTCCTGGCCACCTTGCCGCAGTTCGTCGAGTTCGTCCGGGACGGCCAGTTCGATCAGGTCGCCCAGCACCGCGCCGGACACCTGATCGCCGAGGGTCACGCCGCCAAGGTGCTCAACCTGCGCTCCACCCTGTTGACCCTCTCGGGTGGGGACGCCATGCCGTCGGCGGCGATATCCAAGCTGTTGTCGATGCGCACCGGTCAGGGGTATGCGGAGTTCGCCGTGTCGTCGTTCGGCACGGATGCCGCGATCGGCGACACCGACGAGTTGGCCGGTAAGTGGGGCGAGTACCTGCTATCCAGTCGCGCCACCACGATCTACGGCGGCACCTCCGAGGTGCAGCTCAACATCATCGCCGAGCGGTTGCTGGGCCTGCCCCGCGACCCGTAAGCCGCAAGCGGTCTGTCTGCGATTCGATTCGATCCGCGGCGGGCTTCGCGCACCGGCCAGTTCCTTGAACCAAGGCTCGATCAGGTTCAGCCAGCAACTCGACGTCGCCATGAAATGAAGATGCCGGCGGCGGCCTGTTGTGCGCCGCACATTTCACGATCTCTACTGTGGGATCCGCCGACAGTTTCATCGAGGCCGGTTGCTCGCCATGGGCCCCCGCTGTCTAATGACTTCGATGGAATTGATGATGCCGACCGATGCGTCCTTCCTGTTCACCGAGTCCCGCGAGCACCCCATGCATGTGGCCGGTTTGCAGCTGTTCATTCCTCCCGACGCGGCCGGTCCGGGATTTGTCGATGAGATCTATAGATGCCTGGCGGCAAATCGAGAGGGACAACCCGCATTCCGCAAGCACCCCGCAACATTGTTGGGCGGTATTACCAACCTGGGCTGGCAGTACGACAACGAGATCGATACCGACTATCACGTGCGGCGTTCGGTGCTTCCGTATCCCGGGAGGGTACGCGAGTTGCTCCAATTGGTTTCTCAGCTACACAGCCACCTGCTCGATCGCCATTACCCGTTGTGGGAAATGCACGTGGTGGACGGGTTGGCAGACGGCCGGTTCGCGATCTACTCCAAGTTCCACCATGCCCTGCTCGACGGTGCCTCGGCATTGATGCTGCTGCAGCGCGCACTTTCGGATGACCCTCGCGACACCGAAGTGCGGGCACCATGGAATCTGCCCCCGCAGCCGGATCACGCGGTTGGCTCTTCCAGGCTGGGATCGCTGGCCAACACGGCGGGATCTCTGATGGCACTCGGTCCATCGACAGTGTCCTTGATCCGCGCTGCGCTGGTTGAGCAGCAGTTGACCCTGCCATTTGGGGCTCCGCGCACCCTGTTCAACGTGAAGGTCGGCGGCGCGCGCCGATGCGCAGCGCAGTCATGGTCGTTGGATCGGTTCCGGGCCGTAGCGAAATGCGCGGGAGTCACCATCAACGATGTAGTGCTGGCAATGTGCGCCGGTGCGCTGCGCCAGTACTTGCTCGAGCAGAATGCGCTACCGGATGCGCCGCTAGTTGCCTTGGTCCCGGTTAGCCTGCGTTCGCAAACCGATGACTCCGGCGGCACCATGGTCGGGACCGTGCTTTGCGGTCTCGCGACCGACACCACGGATCCGGCGAAACGACTGGAAATGATCAGTCAGTCGATGCGCCGAAACAAGAAGGCATTTTCCGAATTGTCCCCGCTGCAGGCAAAAGCGTTGTGGGCCTTCAATATGGCGCCTTTGACGCTGACAGCTGTTCCGGGCTTCGTCCCATGGACAAAGCCGTCGTTCAATGTCATTGTGTCGAACCTGCCGGGACCGACCAAACCCATGTACTGGCACGGGGCCCGGCTGGACAGCATCTATCCACTGTCGATCGCTCACGACGGTCAGGCGCCGAGCATCACTCTGCTCAGCAACGCCGGCACGCTCGAATTCGGCCTAGTCGGGTGCCGTCGCAGTGTCCCGCACTTGCAGCGACTCCTGCTACACCTGGAGACGTCACTGTATGGCCTGGAACAGGCCGTCGGACTCTAGAAGTTCACTGCCAGCGTGGCGCGCCCGGCGAACTGCTCATCACGGATCGTCAGACAGGCAAGCAAGAATGAGTCGATCACTGATGAATTCGGCATGACTCCGTCCTCGTTTCCAAAGCGAGGCGCCTCCCCGGCTCAGCCGAGCACTGGGCATCGACGTGCCCCGCCCCGGATTGTTCACCGGTGATTGAGGTCGTCGTCCTGTAGATGTACGGAAGTGTCTGTCCAGCAGGGAATTCGTGGGATTGCGGCGGCTCAGGTTCTCGAACCGGAAGGCACTTCGTAGGTGCAGGGCAGTTAGTGGTGGTGGACACCGACCGCCCGGTGCGATGCCGGTGGGGATGTCGCCGACGGCCGGGCGATACCAGGCGGTCGTCACCAACACCGCCACCTGACAACTAGCGCAGCCGCTACGGGCAGCGATGAACTGCGGAGCCAGTGACCGGCTACTCGATCTCCATCTCACGCAGCTCGCGTTTGAGGATCTTGCCGGTGGGGTTGCGCGGCAACTCCTCGAGGAAGATCACTTCCCTGGGCACCTTGTAGCGGGCCAGGTGGTCGCGCACGTAGTGCTTGACGGTCTCCTCGTCGAGGTCGGTGTCGGGCTTCTTGACCACGAACGCGCGCAGCCGCGTGCCCCACTCCTTGTCGTCGACGCCGAGCGCGGTGGCCTCCACCACGTCGGGATGCCCGCTGATCAGATCCTCGACTTCGGCCGGGAACACGTTTTCCCCGCCGGAGACGATCATCTCGTCGTCACGACCGCTGACGTAGAGCAGCCCGTGCTCATCGAAGTAGCCGACGTCACCTGAGGACATCAGACCGTCGATGATCTGCTTGTGGCCGCCACCGGTGTAGCCCTCGAAGGGGAAGGCGTTGCCCACGAAGATCCGGCCGACTTGGCCCTGCGAGACCTCGTTGCCGTTGTCGTCGAGGATCTTGACCTTGACGCCTTTGACGACAGGTCCCACCGTCGCGGCGTTGCGTTGCAGGTCCTCGGGCCCGGCGATGGTGGCAAATGCGATCTCGGTCGAGCCGTACATGTTGTAGATAACGGGACCGAGGTCTTTGAGTGCGCGGCTGGCCAGTTCGGCGCCCAACTGGGAGCCGGATACGAACACGATCTTCAGGCTGGACAGGTCTGGCTTCTTGTCTATCTTCTCGACCGCGTCGAGAAGACGCGACAGCATCACCGGCACCACGACCATGGCGGTCACTTTGTGCTTCTCGATGTCTTCGAGCACCAGCTGCGGCTTGAACTTCCGTCGCAACACCAGCGTCGAGCCCAGGAACATCGCGATGGTGGCGTGCAGGTACCCCAGCGCGTGGAACATCGGCGCCGGCAGCGAGGTCACCTCGTTGGCCTTGAACGGGACGTGCGACAAGATGCCCCCGACCGGCGCCAGCGTCGGCGGGGTACTGCGGTTGGCGCCCTTGGGGGTGCCGGTGGTGCCACTGGTCAGAATGATGATCGACGCATGCTTGCCGGCCTTGGGCGCCGGCGCGGTGCTGCTGCGGGCGATGAGTTCGGCCAGCGTTTCGTCGGTGCTGCCCGAGTCCTCCTCGGAATCGGGGTTGACGCCCAGCGCCCGCAGCTTGCCCAACGGCGGCTCGGCTTTGCTGACCGCACCGGTGTACTCGTCGTCATAAATGATCAGCTTGGCGCCTTCGCGCTCCGAGACCTCTTTGATTTGTGGACCGGAGAACTCGCTGTTGAGCAAGATGATGCGGGCGCCTGCCCGGGCAGCGCCATAGTTGGCGATCAAAAACCAACGGTGGTTGCGCGCCAGGATGGCGACCCCGTCGCCGGCGGATACCCCCTTGGCCAGCAGGGCGTTGGCCACGGCGTGGGCGGCTTCGTCGAGCTGCTGGTAGGTGAATTCGCCCTCTTCGTCGATGCACGCCGCGCGGTGCGGATGACGTCTGGCGTTGAACGAGGGCAGCATGCCGAACTCGCCCCACTTCGCGATTTCGGTTGCCATCGCGGCGTAGTTCAGCGGCGACTCCAACCGGAACGCACCTGATTCGATGATCTTGCGCACGTAGTGCAGTTCGGCCGCCCCGCGGTCGACGTATTGCTGAATTTTTGCGACCCCGGGCAGGTCACTGAGGTTAGGCATAAGTTCACCATATGTGACGCCGGTCGCACCGCGACCATAGAGTGCATCGAAATTACGATTGATTCCCATGACCGGCCCGGTGGTGTCATTGGAGTTGGCCGGTCGGCAGGTCAAGATCACCCACCCAGACCGAGTGGTCTTCCCCGGCCAGGGCGACCGGCCGAGCCGCACCAAGCTCGATCTGGTCCGCTATTACCTGTCGGTGGCCGATGGCGCGCTGCGCGGGGTGGCCGGCCGGCCGATGATGCTCAAGCGCTTCGTCAAAGGGATCGACGTGGAAGCGGTGTTTCAGAAGCGCGCCCCCACCAACCGCCCCGACTGGGTGGACGTTGCCGAGCTGCGCTACGCGTCAGGCACCTCCGCCCAGGAAGCGGTCATCCACGATGCCGCGGGACTGGCCTGGGCGATCAACTTGGGTTGCGTCGATCTGAATCCACATCCGGTGCTTGCCCGCAACCTCGATCACCCCGACGAACTACGGATCGACCTGGACCCGATGCCCGGTGTCGAGTGGCGCCGCATCCTCGACGTCGCGCAAGTGGTCCGCGAAGTGCTCGAAGATTATGGGCTCACGCCCTGGCCCAAGACCTCTGGTTCACGGGGCTTCCACGTCTATGCCCGGATCGCGCCACAGTGGTCGTTTTCCCAGGTTCGGCTGGCCGCGCAGACCGTCGCGCGCGAGGTCGAACGGCGGATGCCCGGCGTGGCAACCAGCCGTTGGTGGAAGGAGGAACGCGAGGGAGTGTTCGTCGACTTCAACCAGAACGCCAAGGACCGCACGGTCGCCTCGGCCTATTCGGTGCGGGCCAACCCCGACGCCCGGGTGTCCACGCCGCTGCACTGGCACGAGGTGGCCGACTGCGATCCGCAGGACTTCACCCTCGACACCGTCCCCGATCGGTTCGCAGAATTGGGCGACCCGTGGTCGGGCATGGACGGCGCCGTGGGAGCGCTGGACCGGCTGCTGATGCTGGCCGAGGAACTGGGCCCGCCCCAGCGCGCTCCCGCCGGCGCGGGCAAGCGCAGCGATGGCCGCCGGCAGCCGAGCATGCCGCTGATCGAAGTCGCCCGCACCAAGACCAAGGACGAGGCGATGGCCGCCCTGGACACCTGGCGCGCTCGCCATCCCGCGGTGGCGGATCGGCTGCAACCCGCCGATGTGTTGGTGGACGGCATGCGCGGGCCGAGCTCGATCTGGTACCGCATCCGGATCAACCTGCAGCACATACCGCCCGAGGCGCGTCCCCCGCAGGAGGAGCTGATCGCCGAGTACAACCCGTGGCACGGCTACCGGCCCCCCGATGGCCGGGGCAGGCCCGGAGCCGACGGCTGATCACACCCCTAGCTGCGCCATCGGAGTCTTGGTGCGTAGGTAGCAGTGCCAGGTGACGAATAGCAGCGCGAGGAAAAAGACCACATAGAAGCGCAGCGCGGGTTCGATATTGCCGAACTGGGCCTTCGACCACGCGTAGGCCAGGGGCACCAGGAACCCACCGAAGGCGCCGACCGCCGAGATGACGCCCAAGGCACCGGCGGCTTGGCGGCGCATCTGCACCATCGTGTCGGGGTCACCGCCCGCGAGCTCACCTTTGACCTTGAAGATCCGCGAGATCATGCGATAGGTCGATCCGTTTCCGATGCCGGTGGCCACGAACAAGAACATGAAGCTGGCGAAGAACAGCGGCAAGTTGACGTTCTGCACCGACCACAGCGCGGCGGCCGCCCCGATCGCGAGCATCAGAAAGCTGACCGCGGTGACGCGGGCGCCGCCAACGCGATCGGCCAGCCTGCCGCCCAGCGGCCGGATCACCGATCCGATGCCCGCCCCCAGAAAGGCCCAGCCCAAGGCGATGTCGCCGCGATCGAAGACGGTCTTGAGCAGTGTCGGAAACGCCGCCGAGTAGCCGATGAAGGATCCGAAGGTACCGATGTACAACAGGGCCAGGATCCAGGTGTCGGCGTGGCGCAGCGACTGCCAAACCGGCTTCACGTCGGCCTTCGCCTCGGCGAGGTTGTTCATGAACGCAAAGGCGCAGACCGCGGCGACGACCGCCAGCGGCACATAGAACAATCCGGCCCGCGCCAGCGCCATCCCGCCACCGGCGACCACGATCGGCGGGATGATCTTTTGCACTACCGCGACGCCAATGTTGCCTCCGGCCGCGTTGAGGCCCAGTGCCCAGCCTTTGTCCTTCTCGGGGTAGAAGAACGAAATGTTGGCCATCGACGAGGCGAAGTTGCCGCCGCCCACACCGGCGGTCGCGGCAATCAGCGTCAGCAGCACAAAGGGTATGCCGGGGTGACTTACCGCCCAGGACAGCAGCAGACAGGGAATCACCAACAAGCTTGCGGAGATGGTCGTCCAGTTGCGGCCGCCGAAAACCGGGATCGCGAAGGTATAGGGCAATCGCAACAGTGCGCCGACACCGCTGGGAACAGCGACCAGGCACAGGGCTTGGCTGGGCGAAAGTGCCCAGCCCGACGCGGCGGGATGGCTGGGATGCCCCGGTGCGCCAACGGCCATCATCTGCACGACCACGATGCTCCACAACATCCACACGCTGAACCCGATGTGCTCGGCGAAGATGGAGAAAACCAAGTTGCGCCGGGCGATCGGCCGGCCGATCGTGTCCCAGAATTCGGGATCTTCGGGGCGCCAGTCATGAATCCAGTGGCGTCCGACGTGCTGCTCGCGCGGTGCGGTGTGCTGGCACCGGGGTGATGGTCATCTACGTCTCCTGTGCAAGAGAGCGGCCAATCCGCGGCCGAATGGGCCGAGGACGCACGAACGAGTCGACGCTAACGACGGGCTGTTACCGAACTAGGTGGTCGCAGTTACGTCGTCGCAACGCAAAAATCACAACGGTCGCGGCCCCGCTGTTAGAAAAATCGCCGCACCCACGCACGCACGGTGCCCCGGCCAAGCGTGCACCAGCCGGTGCTGTGGCGGGGTGACGGTCAGGCACGCGATAATCTCACGCGATGCAACAGGGATGGAGTCGGCGCGGATTCCTGCAGGTCGCGGCGGCCACAGGGCTGCTCGCCAACGGGGTCGCGGCGTGCTCGTCATCCAAGCCGCAGGCGGGCACCGCTGATACCGGGGCGGTGACCATCACCCACTTGTTCGGCCAGACCGTCATCAAGGAGCCGCCCAAGCGCGTGGTCAGCGCCGGTTATACCGAACAAGACGACTTACTCGCGCTGGGGGTCGTGCCCATCGCCGTCACCCGATGGTTCGGGGACCAGCCGTTCGCGGTGTGGCCCTGGGCGCAGCCCAAACTCGGCGCGGCACAGCCGGTGGTGTTGAGCCTCGACGACGGGATTCAGGTCGACCAGATCGCGAACCTCAAACCCGATCTCATTGTGGCCATCAACGCCGGAGTCGACGCCGAGACCTATCAGAAGCTGTCTGCGATCGCCCCCACCATCCCGCAATCGAGCGGTGACGCGTTCTTCGAGCCCTGGAAGCTGCAGGCCAGCACAGTCGGTGAGGCGGTGTTTCAGAGGGCGCAGATGAAGTCCCTGATCGACGCCGTCGACCAGAAGTTCGCCGCTGTGGCACAACAGCATCCGCAATGGATGGGCAAAAAAGCACTGTTACTGCAGGGGCGGCTTTGGCAGGGCAATGTCATCGCAACGATGGCCGGCTGGCGGACCGACTTTCTCAACGAGATGGGTCTGGTCATCTCCGAGGGCATCAACCCCTTCGCCGTCGATCAACGCGGTGTGATCCCGCGCGATCACATCAAGGAGGTGCTCGATTCCGCCGACGTGCTGATCTGGCTGACCGAGAGCCCCGAAGACGAACAGGCGTTGCTGGCCGACCCCGAGATTGCGGCATCAGCGGCGACCGAGCAGAAACGCCATGTCTTCACCACCGGCGATCAGGCCGGCGCGATCGCGTTTGCGTCGCCCCTGAGTTATCCCGTGGTGGCCGACGAATTGCCCGCGCTGATCGCGAAGGTATTGGGCTGAGATTGCCGATTATTCGGCCACCGACCGCGCGGGTCTGAGCATCCGCTAAGGCCCTTCTGGCAGTGCTCGAAAATTTCTCGCCCACCGTCGAATCCGGGGCTAACGTCGAAGAATGAGTATGACCGATATCTCAACCGAGCTTGCGGCGGACATGGTGACGCGCAACATTTTCGACTACGGCGATCAAGCGCTGATGCTGGAGTGTGACAGCACCGCGCAGGTCTTGGCGTGGACGCAGACCCTACGCGCCGCTGCGCTGCCCGGCGTGGTCGACATCGTCGGGGCCTCCCGCACGGTGTTGGTGAAGCTCGCCGGTCCCCGCTTCCAAGGGGTTACCCGGCAGCGGATACGCCGGCTGCCCGTCGACCCCGACCTGCTCGCGTCCGAGCACCAGGGCGAACCGCTGCCGGCGCCGGTCATCGACGTCATCTACGACGGCCCTGATCTTGCCGAGGTCGCCAGCCATACCGGTCTGACCACCGCACAGGTCATCCACGCCCACACCGCCACCCGGTGGCGCGTCGGGTTCAGCGGATTCGCGCCCGGGTTTGCCTACCTCATCGGCGGCGATCCTCGGCTGCAGGTGCCCCGCAGGTCCGAGCCGCGGACCTCGGTGCCGGCCGGGTCGGTCGCGCTGGCAGGCGAATACAGCGCGGTATACCCGCGGCACTCCCCCGGCGGGTGGCAGATCATCGGCCATACCGAAGCGGTGTTGTGGGACATTGACCGGCCCAACCCGGCCCTGCTCATCCAGGGCATGTGGGTACAGTTCCGGCCGGCGTAGCGAGGAGGATCTGTCGTGATAACCCTGGAAATACTGCGCAGCGGGCCGTTGGCCATCGTCGAGGACCTCGGCCGGGCCGGTCTGGGCCACCTGGGAGTCGGGCGGTCCGGGGCGGCCGACCGTCGCTCGCACACGCTGGCGAACCGCTTGGTCGCCAATCCCGACGACTGGGCGACCGTCGAGGTCACGCTGGGAGGCTTTTCGGCCCGGGTTCGTGGCGGCGACATCGACATCGCGGTGACCGGAGCCGACACCGACCCAACCGTCAACGGAACGTTGTTCGGCACCAACAGCATTCATCATGTCCGCGATGGCTCGGTAATCTCACTGGGAACTCCCAATGCGGGACTGCGTACCTATCTAGCGGTGCGCGGTGGTATCAGCGTCACCCCCGTGCTGGGTTCACGCAGCTATGACGTGATGTCGGCAATCGGCCCGGCGCCATTACGGACCGGGGATGTGCTGCCGATCGGCGACCGTTCGCAGGATTATCCGGAACTCGACCAGGCGCCGGTGGCCGCCATCACCGACCGGGTGGTCGAACTGCGGGCGATACCGGGACCGCGCGATGACTGGTTCGTTGATCCCGAAGCGCTGGTACACACCGACTGGGTGGTCTCCGGTCAAAGCGACCGGGTGGGAACGCGATTGGTCGGCCGCCCGCTGACGCACCGCAATCCAGACCGCCAGTTGCCCAGCGAAGGGACCACTCGCGGCGCAATCCAGGTGCCGCCCAACGGATTACCGGTGATCCTGGGGCCCGATCACCCGATCACGGGCGGCTACCCGGTGGTGGGTGTGGTGATCGATGACGACATCGACAAGGTGGCCCAGGTGCGGCCCGGTCAGCACGTATGGCTGCACTGGGCACGCCCTCGCCGCTGACGCGCGGGCACTGGTAGACAGAAATAGTGCATACCGAGGTTCACACGGCTCGGCTGGTCCATACCGCCGATCTGGACAGTGAGACGCGTCAGGGCATTCGCCAGATGGTCACCGCCGCCTTTGCCGGCGACTTCACCGATCACGATTGGGAACACGCCCTGGGCGGTATGCACGCCCTGATCTGGCATCGCGGCGCGATCATCGCGCACGGCGCCGTGGTGCAGCGGCGCCTTATCTACCGCGGTAGCGCCCTGCGTTGTGGCTATGTCGAAGGTGTTGCGGTGCGAGAGGATTGGCGTGGCCAAGGACTGGCGACTGCGGTGTTGGACGCCACCGAGCAAGTGATTCGTGGCGCCTACGAACTGGGGGCGCTCAGTTCCTCGGCGGGCGCCCGCCGGCTGTACAC
The DNA here is from genome assembly GCF_002355775.1 of Mycobacterium ulcerans subsp. shinshuense. Lineage (NCBI taxonomy): Bacteria > Bacillati > Actinomycetota > Actinomycetes > Mycobacteriales > Mycobacteriaceae > Mycobacterium > Mycobacterium ulcerans. The sequence continues at coordinate 5,267,776 of NZ_AP017624.1, forward strand.
ATCTCGAGGCTGGTTGCCGTGGCACGGCCCGACATCGGTGCTGTCCCCCACCGGCCCCACTCCCACACCCGATGATGACGGAACCGTGTTTGTGCTGCCGGTCGATGCCAGCCTGGACACCTCCGCCGAATTGATGTGCGACTGGCGCGCGGGAGACGTCTGGTAATACCTCGGCGCCGCGCCTTCCTGCCAGCCAGTTTTCAGATAACTGCGATTCAACTTTCAGCCCATATCCACCCCTTCGAGTTGACCGGCTTGCATGATCGATGTGAGCATCGAAACAGGCGGTGGCGCATGCCTCTTCATTCGTGATTCATCTCGAGACTCGCCTGACTTCTCAACGCATGCTTGCCGGAAAAGCGGCGCCACCGTCGGCGAAAGGTGCAGACGCCAACATGAACCGCAACCATCGGATCGAGCACTGGGATCCCGAAGACGCCCAGGCTTGGGAGGCCAGCAACCACGCCGTCGCTCGCCGCAACCTGCTGTGGATCACCGCATGCGACCACGTCGCCTTTGGGGTTTGGACGCTCTGGCCGGTGTTGGTGCTGTTCATGCCCTACGACGTTTACGGCTTCTCCGCTGCGGACAAATTCCTGCTCGGCGCCACAGCCACCTTTGTTGCGGCCTGCCGGCGCATCCCGTATCCGCTGGGTAACGCCACCTTCGGCGGCCGGAACTGGACCGTGTTTTCGATTGCGGTGCTGGCCATTCCCACCATCGGCACGATCTGGTTGCTGAGCCACCCGGGGTTGCCGCTGTGGCCGTATCTGGCATGCGCCGCATTGACCGGATGCGGTGGCACCAACTACGCGGCGTCGATGACCAACACCAACGCCTTCTACCCGCATCGGCGCAAAGGCTTCGCTCTCGGGTTCAACGCCGGCGCCGGCAATCTCGGCGTCCCCATGATTCAGCTGGTGGGGCTGCTGGTGATCGCGATCGCCGGCTATCACCAGCCGTATTGGGTGTGTGGACTGTATCTGTTGCTGTTGACGGTCGTCGCCGTCGGAGCGGCCCGCCAGATGGATAACCTGGCGCACGCCACCTATGGCGTGGGCCATTTGCGGGCCATCCTCACCCAGCGCGACACCTGGGTACTGGCCCTGCTCTATCTGGGCACTTTCGGCTCCTGGATCGGGTTCTCCTTCGCGTTTGGCCAGGTGCTGCAGATCAACTTCGTCGGTAGCGGACAAAGCCACGCACAGGCCGCCCTGCACGCGGCCGAGTTCGCCTTCATCGGGCCGGCGCTGGGCTCGCTGGCCCGGATCTACGGCGGCCGACTGGCGGATCGGGTCGGCGGCAGCCGGGTCACCCTGGCGGTCTTCATCACGATGGCGTTGTTTACCGGGCTGTTGGTGGCCATCAGTACCCACGGCGACCACACGCCAGGTCCGGCCACCGTGGCGATGACGGCGGGCTACATCGGCGGCTTCCTGGCCCTTTTTGCGTTCGCCGGCCTGGGCAACGGTTCGGTGTACAAGATGATCCCCTCGGTCTTCGAGGCGCTCAGCCACCGGAACCAGATCACCGAATTCGAGCGACGCCGCTGGTCACAGGCCATGTCGGGAGCGGTGATCGGATTTGTCGCCGCCTTTGGCGCCCTCGGGGGCGTGGGCATCAATCTGGCGCTGCGACAGTCCTATCTGAGCACCGGAACAGACACCTCCGCCTATTGGGTCTTCCTGCTGTTTTACGTCGGCGCCGCGCTTCTGACCTGGTCGAGATACGGGCGCCGAGCGGTCCCGGTCGCCGGTACCGCGGGGACGGCATCCGGATCCCGGCTGGCCCGAGTGTGACTGGGGTCGCAGGGGTGGGCAATGCGGCAGCAATTGCTTGGTAACGCATCCGAAACCTCACACGCTTAGACACGACATATGGCCCAGCAAAAATCTGAGCCACTGCGAGGCTACCGGATTGCGGTGACGTCTTCTCGCCGGGCCGAGGAGTTGTGCGCACTTCTGCGCCGCCACGGTGCCGACGTCTGCAGTGCCCCTGCGATCAACATGATCGCGCTGCCCAAAGACGACGAACTCCAGGGCAATACGGAGGCGTTGATCGCCAACCCACCCGACATCCTGGTGGCCCACACCGGTATCGGTTTCCGGGGCTGGGTAGCCGCGGCCGAGGGGTGGGGGCTGGCCGGCGAACTCGTTGATGCGTTGTCGGTAGGCCGGACCATATCGCGCGGACCGAAGGCGACCGGCGAGCTACGCGCGGCGGGCTTGCGCGAAGAATGGTCGCCAGAATCGGAATCCTCGGAAGAAGTTCTGGAATACCTGCTTGAATCCGGGGTCGCCGGTCAGCGGATCGCCATTCAGCTACACGGCGCGGCCGATGGCTGGGATCCCTTCCCCGAGTTTGTCGGCGGCCTCCGCGCGGCGGGGGCCGAGGTTGTGCCCATTCGGGTGTACCGCTGGAAGCCAACGCCATTGGGCGGCGCGTTCGACCAATTGGTCACCGAGATCGCCCGGCGACAGTTCGACGCGGTGAGTTTCACCTCTGCGCCCGCCGCGGCCGCGGTGCTCGAGCGTGGCCGCGAGCTGGATATCGAAGAGGAACTGCTGGAGGCGCTGCGCAACGACGTACACGCGATGTGCGTCGGCCCCGTCACCTCTCGCCCCTTGATCCGCAAGGGGGTGCCCACCTCATCGCCGGAGCGAATGCGGCTGGGCCCCTTGGCCCGTCATATCGCCGAGGAACTTCCGCTACTTGGCTCCTGCACCGTGAACGCCGCAGGCCACGTCGTCGACATCCGCGGAACCTGCGTGCTCGTCGATGGCTCCATCAAGACACTGTCGGGGTCGGGCATGGCGATATTGCGCGCCTTGACCAAGCGCCCCGGAGACGTCGTCGCCCGCAGCGAGCTGCTGAATGTGCTTCCCGGAAACGGCGACGACACTCACGCGGTAGACACCGCCGTATTGCGGCTGCGCACGGCGCTGGGCGACAAAAACATCATCGCGACGGTGGTCAAGCGTGGTTACCGGCTGGCGCTCGACACCCAGGACGACACCGCATGCACCTGATACTCACGGCGCACGGCACCCGCCGGCCGGCCGGTGTCGCGATGATCGGCGACCTGGCGGCGCGGGTGAGCGCGCTGCTGAAGCAGACCGTGCAGGTGGCGTTTGTCGACGTGTTGGGTCCCACACCCAGCGAAGTGCTCGGCCGACCTGCGCCGGGACGGGGCTCGGCGCAATCGGCAATCGTGGTACCCGCCTTCCTGTCCCGCGGCTACCACGTCCGCATCGACCTGCCAGCGCACGTCGCGGCCAGTGGCCACCCCGAAGTCACCGTCACCCCGGCACTGGGCCCCAGCCGGGAGATCGCCAGAAACCTCATCCAGCAGCTGCTGGAATCCGGCTGGCGCCCGGATGATTCGGTGATATTGGCCGCGGCTGGGACATCGGATCGACGGGCGCTCGACGACCTGCGCACGGCGCGCGCGTTCCTGTGCGCACTTACCGGTTCACCGATGACCCTCGGGTTTGCCGCAACCGGCCGTCCCGACCTCCGCACCGCTGTTCGCGCCGCGCGGCGCAACGGCGCCCGCCGGGTCGTGGTCGTCTCCTATCTGCTGGCCGAAGGCCTGTTCCAGGAGCGGCTGCGCGCCTGCGGCGCCGACGTGGTGACCCCGCCGCTGGGCAACCACCCCGGCTTGGCCGAACTGATCGCGACGCGGTTCCACAGCGCCATCTCGGCTGCGGTGCCTACGGTTCCACGATCACCGATGCACACCCGAGCCGAATCACATGAAACACAAAGCATTGTTGGTTGAGAACGCCGACGTGGACAATGCTTGATCTTTGACCATATCCGGGTGATCCTGACACCATGGCCAATAACGAAGAGCCCTCCCGCGGGCTCCTCGATCCGGTGGCGAAGATGCTGCGTTTGCCCTTCGGCACACCGGAGTTCATCGACAAGATTGTCGCCGGCAGTGTCAACCAGGTCGGCCGCCGGACTCTGTACATGCTGATCACCACGTGGGACGCGGCGGGCGGCGGCCCGTTCGCCGCCAGCGCTGTCGCCTCCACCGGCCTGGCCAAGACGGCCGAAATCGTCCAGTCGATGTTCATCGGGCCCATCTTCAACCCACTGCTCAAAATGCTCGGCGCGGATAAGATCGCCGTCCGCGCGTCATTATGTGCCTCGCAATTGGTCGGCTTGGGCATCATGCGCTACGGGTTGCGCTCCGAACCAATGCATTCAATGTCAGTGGATGCGTTGGTGGACGCCATCGGCCCCAACATGCAGCACTACCTTGTCGGCGACATCAGCCGGGGGTAGGCGCCCAAGCCGCCTGCCACGATATCGGGCGGGCATCCTGGGGCTTGACCGTGCGCATGGGGCGTCACATCGCGAGCTGGATCGCCACGGCTGCACCCCCGGATCCGTGGGCTCACGCCCAAATCCGTAGACCCGGTCAGGCGGCCAACCGCGCGACCTGAATCTTGCCTTCCGCAGTGACACGCGCCGGGTACACCGGCACCGAAACGCGTGGATCATCAAGGCAGCTACCGTCGTCGAGCGCGAACGCCTGTTTCTGAATCGGAGATTGAACTGCCGCACGGCCGTCCCGATCACCGACGATGCCACGGGACAGCACGGCCGCACCGGAGAACGGGTCGATGTTTCCCAGCGCGTGCACCGAGCCGTCGTCCAGCCGGAACAGAGCCGCCTGACTGCCGTCATCGAGCAGCACACCCACACCCCGGCCGGGGATCAGATGGTCGTATGCACAGGCGGTGGTCCATACCTGAATGTCGTTGAGAAGTGTCACACTACCTCCTAGAATCTTCGCGACTTCATGATCGGACCCGCGGAATGCCAATGGAGACAGGAACTTTACGTCCCGCACGCTCGGTGAATGTCACTGTCGGGTCGGCGGCGTCGGGGGCATTGACGAAAGAGACGAACCGCGACAGCTTGTCCGGGTCCTCCAGCACGCCCTTCCACTCGCACTTGTAGTTGGCGACGTGGTGCTGCACCGCCGCTTCGAACTCTTCGGCCAGGCCCAAGGAGTCGTCACACACGACCTCGCGGACGTGATCGAGTCCGCCCTCAAGTGATTCGACCCACGGCGCGGTGCGCTGTAGTCGATCGGCCGTTCGGACGTAGTACATCAGGAACCGGTCGATGTAGCGGACCAGCGTCTCAGTGTCGAGGTCGCTGGCCAGCAGCTGAGCATGCTTGGGAGTCATGCCGCCATTGCCGCCGACGTACAGGTTCCAGCCCTTTTCGGTGGCGATGACGCCGACGTCCTTGCTGCGGGCTTCGGCACACTCGCGCGCGCAACCCGAAACGCCCAGCTTGAGCTTGTGCGGCGCCCGCAGGCCTCGGTAACGCAGTTCCAGGTCGATGGCCAGCTGCACCGAATCCTGTTGCCCGTAACGACACCAGTCACTACCCACGCAGCTCTTCACCGTCCGCAACGCCTTGCCATAGGCGTGGCCGGACTCCATGCCCGCATCGACCAGCCGCTTCCAGATCAGCGGCAGCTGATCGACTCGCGCACCGAACATGTCGATCCGCTGGCCGCCGGTGATCTTGGTGTAAAGCCCGAATTCCTGGGCGATTTGGCCGATCAGAATCAGATGCTCCGGCTTGATGTCGCCACCAGGGACCCGCGGCACCACCGAGTAGCTACCGTTCTTCTGGATGTTGGCCAGGAAGTGATCGTTTGAATCCTGCAGCGAAGCCTGCTCGCCGTCCAGGATGTGGTCGGACCCGGTGGACGCCAGGATCGACGCGACCACGGGTTTGCAGATGTCACAACCCTTTCCGCGACCAAAGCGTTGTAGCAGTCCCGAGAAGGTCCGGATTTCGGTAGCCGAAATGATCTGGAAGAGTTCCGCGCGCGATTGGCTGAAGTGCTCGCAGAGCGCCTTGGACTGTTCGACACCCTCGGCTTCCAGCAGTTGCTTCAGCAGCGGCACGCACGAACCGCACGAGGTACCGGCCGCGGTGCACGCCTTGAGCGCGGGCACATCGGCGCAGCCGTCGGCGATCGCACACTTCAGCTCGCCCTTGGTTACGTTGTTGCAGGAACAGATCTGTGCCGAATCGGGCAGTGCGCCAATGCCCAAGGCACCAGCACCGTCGCCAGAGGCGGGCGAGATCAGCGCCAACGGATCGCCGGGCAACTTGCTGCCGACCATCGGGCGCAACACCCCGTACGCGGAAGCGTCGCCCACCAGCACGCCGCCCAGTAGCGTCTTGGCGTCATCGGAGAGCACCAGCTTGGCGTAGGTGCGATTCACCGCGTCGTTGACGGCTACCTCGAGGCAGTTCTCGGTAGCACCCATCGCGTCGCCGAAGCTGGCCACGTCAACGCCGAGCAACTTGAGCTTGGTCGACAGGTCGGCTTCGGGGAACTCCGCGACACCGTTGAGCAACCGGTCGGCCACCACCTCGGCGCTGGTGTAGCCGGGCCCGACCAATCCGTAGCAGCGCCCCTCGATGGCGGCCACCTCACCGACCGCGTAGATGTCGGGATCGCTTGTCTGACAGGACAGATCGGTGAGCACGCCGCCGCGCTCGGCGATCGCGAGGCCGGCCGCCCTGGCCAATTCGTCGCGGGGCCGGATACCCGCCGCGAAAATCAATGCGCCGGCGTCGATGACGTCGCCGCCGGCCAGCCGCACCCGTAGCGACGTCGCGCCATCGGAATGCTCGACAGACTCAATCGAGTCGGTGCCCGTCCCGACGTGCACAGCGATCTCGAGGTCGGAAACCATCCGGGCCAGTAGCGCGCCCCCGGCCTCATCGATCTGTTGGGCCATCAACCGCGGCATCATCTCGATGACGTGCGTCTGCAACCCGAACTGGCGCAACGCGTTGGCGGCTTCCAGCCCGAGTAGGCCACCGCCGATGACCACGCCGGCGCCACCGTGGCCATCGCGCAGTGCGCGTTCGGCGCAGGCATCGATAGCGTCGAGGTCATCGAGCGTGCGATACACGTGGCAGCCGGGCAGGTCATGGCCGGGCACCGGAGGGACAAAGGCGTAGGACCCGGTGGCCAGCACCAGGGCGTCATAACCGTGTCGCGTGCCGTCGGCGGTGACCACCGACTTGGCCGCGCGGTCGATCTCGGTGACCCGCGTGTTCAGCAGCACCCGAACCCGCTCGTCACCGGCGTAGTCGTTGCCCGGCAATGCCAGCTGAGCCCGATCCCAGGTTTCGGTGTAGGAGGTCAGGCCCACGCGGTCATATGCCGCATCCGCTTCCTCGGCCAGCACCGTGACCCGCCAGCGATCGTCGGTGTCGCGGGCCCGAAGCGCCTCGACCATCCGGTGGCCCACCATGCCGTGGCCCACCACGATGACGTGTCGCGGGACACCGGGGTTCGCATCGTGCGCACGCACAGTTCCGCCTGGGGCCATGGCATGAAGGCTAGAGGCGGGAAATTACCGAAAAATCGCCAAATGTGACACGTGGGTGACGTGGCGCTCACACCTGCCAACGGACTGTGTGACCCCGTTCGCTCTGGGCGAAACCCCAGATGGAACTTTAGCGTGGTCGACTCATGTTCTTGCTAGTAGCCGACCGGCGAGGAGCCGGACACAGCTAACTCACACGGAAGCATAAGGAGAAAATCATGAGCAATCTCGCGTTGTGGTCGCGTCCGGCCTGGAGCACCGATCGCTGGCTGCGGGACTTCTTCGGACCAGCGGCGGCATCCGATTGGTACAAGCCGCTGGCCACCGGATTCAATCCGGCCGCGGAGATCGTCAAGGACGGCGACGACGCAGTGGTCCGCCTCGAGCTGCCCGGCGTGGACGTGGAAAACGACGTCAATGTCGAGGTGGAGCGCGGCGAGCTGGTCATTCGCGGCGAACACCGCGACGAGCACGCCCAGGAAGCTGGGGAAGCCGACCGCCGCACGTTGCGCGAAATCCGGTACGGATCGTTCCGCCGGTCGTTCCAGCTGCCCGAACACGTCACCAGCGAGGCCGTCTCGGCTTCCTACGACGCGGGCGTGCTGACCGTGCGGGTGCAAGGCGCCTACCGGGATCCGGCGGCGAGTGAGCCGCAGCGCATCGCAATCACCAAGTAGGTCCGGCCGGCTCGCTGGGCGCACTGATCCGGCGGAGTGAACGGCTCCGCCGGGTCAGCGGCATTCGACTCCGGTCAGCGCCAGCGGGCCAGCAGCTCGGTCGCCCGGCCGGACAGGGCGGCCTGCAGAAAGGGGTCGAAGCTGATCCGGGCGACACCCAACCGGCCGAATGAGGCTGGATCGTCCTGGTCGGGCAGCGCGATCGCGTTGATCGGCAGCGGCAACTGCGCCGCCAACCGCCGCAACGTATCCGGGTCGTGACGGCCCACCGGGTACAGCACATCGGCGCCGGCGGCCGCGGCCTCGGTCAAGCTCGCCACGGCCCGCTCGAAGCGGTCTGCCGGGTCACCGTCGCGACGCAGGAAAAGATCGGTGCGCGCGTTGAGGACGACATGCACGCCGGCCGCGTCGGCGGCCGACCGTAACGCGCCGACCAACTCGGCGTGTTCGCGGCGAGACCTCAGTCTTGCACCTTCGGAGTGCACCGTGTCTTCGATGTTCAGCCCAACAGCGCCCACGCTCAGCAAGCCCTCGATCAACCGCTGCGCATCCAGCCCATACCCGGATTCGATGTCCACCGACACCGGGATGTCGACGGCCGCCGTGATCTGCGCGACCCGGGCGAGCACGTCGTCGAACGACATCCCCTCGTTGTCAGGTTTTCCGATCGAATCGGCCAGTGGGTGGCTGCCCACCGTCAGGGCGGCGAAGCCGGCGTTGGCGGCCAGCCGCGCCGACCACGCGTCCCACACCGTCGGCAGCACCACCGGGTTGCCGGGCTGATGCAGCGCGAGCAACGCCAGGGCGCGCTCGGCGGTGACATTCAAACCTTGCTCGGATGGCATGGCGACCTTAGTTTCCTGCCCGCGCTATGTCTTGACTACCGTCTGGCGGCGACTGTGGATAGTATCGGTGGGCGTACTGTGATCCGTAACACCATCAGCCCGTAGGGAGCATGCGTTGTCCCCCACAAACGAACTCGCCGAACTGCACGATCTCATCGGCGATCTGAGGCGGTGCGTGACCTCGCTGAAGTCGCGATACGGCGACGATTCAGGCATGCGCCGCGTCGTCATCGATGCCGATCGGATCCTCACCCAGGGCTCCGGCGTTGTTGATTAGCAGGCTTGTGAGCTGGGGAATTGTGGATTGAGGAGGTCTAGGCGGCGGTTGGCGGTCAAAGCGGTGATCCGGCAGGCTTCGGCGATGTTGTCGGCGCCGTTGAGGCGGTGCAGATTGATCGCGGTGTTGCGTAGCGTTGCTAGGACCTGTGCGCCGTTTCCGGTATGTGCCCTTTGACGGTCTTCGTCGAAGGTGACGTCGCGTATCCAGTGCAGGCTGTTCTCGATTCCCCAGTGTTGACGCATCCAGGTCATGATCGCGGTAGGGCGGGCGTGCTCGAACGGCAGGCTGCAGATGGCATAGACCACCTCCACGCTGCGCTGGTCGGTGGCGGTGATCAAGCGTTCACGAGTGATCCGGATGATTTGTTTTGCGTAGGGGAAGCCGATTCCTCGTGCAGCGGTGATGATTTGCAGGGTGCGGGTCTCGACACGGCCGTGGCCGCGGGAGTCGTCGGTAGCGGCTGCGGGCACCTCGGCCCAGGGCAGCGCGGTGATACGCGCAAGTATTTTGGCTTGGTTGGACTTGACGATCATCAGGTAGTGCGACTTCAAGGTGGCGCAGATCAACTTCGCGGTGACGACCTGGGTATGCATCGCATCCACGGTGACCAGCCACCGCAAGCTACCCGGCAGCAGCGTGAGCAGGGCACGTACACAGGGAATTTCATTGCTTTTCTCGGCGACAGCGAGTTGACCGAGCACCAATCGGGCACGGTGGGCGAACACCGACACGAGATGCGTGGCTGTCGCTTTGGCGCGTAAAGCACCACGCAGCATCTTGCCGTCCAACGCGATCGGCACCAATCCACTGGGGTCGCTGCTGGCCACGTGTGCAGTGAAGTAACTGCCCATCCTGGCGTTGAGGTCGGCGGGGTCTAGCCGAGACAAAACAGCGCGGAAGGTCTTCTCACTGGGCCGCCGGAACCGGACCCCTAATTGGGCCAACACATCATCGGGAGCGGTGGCCGCCCATGTGGCAAAACCAGCATAGCCGCGCATCCCCGCGGCAGTGGCCAGAACCGCGATCGCCAACAAAGCCATCAGCGAATACCTCCGACCGCGTGGGTCCCTCGGGTCTGGCACCGAGGCCAACACATCGAGAAACTCCGATCCGATGAGCCCGCTGCGCCCACCAGGACTCCAGCGGTCGAACACCTCTGGAACCGACGACACAGGCAATACTGAAACGGTAGGCACGGGCAACTCCAGACCAACGACGAACAGTAACCAACTCGATCGTTCTCCAGATAGCCCGTGCCTACACTCCGGCCCCAATAGCGCGGCACCAAAGATCATCAACCCAGCTCACAAGCCTGCTAATCAACAACGCCGGAGCCCTGGATCCTCACCGACATCCAATTACTCGACACCGATATCGCAGAATTGGACCTGGATCGAGCTTCGGTGCAGCAATCCGTCGAGAAGATCGCCATCCCCGCCACCGACTATGACCGCGATTTCTGGCGCGATGTCGACGACGAAGGTGTCGGGGGTCACAGTAGATACTGACAATCAAGCCCCGCCGAAATCAGGGTCCTCTATCTGTGTACCCTTCGACGAGATACCACTCGAAGAGGATCACACTAGATGAGCGCACCCACGGCGAACCGTCCTGATACTGGCGTTTTCTCACCCAGCCGGGCCAAAATCCCGCAGCGGACGCTACGTACCGACCTCTGGTGGTGGGCGCCGCTGGTCACCATCATCGGATTCCTGGCGTTCATCGTCTATGCCACCACCCGGGCGTTTTGGGGCAGTGGCTACTGGGTGGAGAAATACCATTACCTGACACCCTTTTACTCGCCGTGCGTCAGCGCGTCCTGCGCACCGGGCGCAAGCCACCTTGGTGTCTGGTTCGGGCACTTTCCCTGGTGGATTCCGTTGGGAAGTCTGGTATTACCGTTCCTGCTCGGTTTCCGGCTCACCTGCTACTACTACCGCAAGGCTTACTACCGTTCGGTATGGCAATCACCGACCGGCTGCGCGGTACCCGAACCACGCGCGCACTACACCGGGGAAACCCGTCTGCCGCTGATCATTCAGAACAGCCATCGGTATTTCTTCTACGTTGCGGTAGTGGTGTCACTTATCAACACCTACGACGCAATTATGGCCTTCCACTCGCCCACGGGTTTTGGATTCGGTTTAGGCAATGTCATTTTGGTGACCAACGTGCTCTTACTCTGGGCCTACACCATTTCCTGCCATTCATGCCGGCACGCAACAGGCGGCCGTCTAAAGCATTTCTCCAAACACCCAGTGCGTTACTGGATCTGGACACAAGTGAGCAAGCTCAATACCCGGCACATGCTATTCGCGTGGATCACGCTGGGCACCCTGTCGCTCACCGACTTCTACATCATGCTGGTGGCTACTAAAACCATCACAGATCTCAGATTTATTGGCTGACAAGCCGTTTCAGGATTTATCAAGAAATAGCTGAGCGAGGTTTTCAATGGTTGAGGTCGAACGGCACTCCTACGACGTTGTCGTGATCGGTGCCGGCGGCGCGGGGCTGCGGGCGGTCATCGAGGCACGCGAGCGCGGCCTGAAAGTCGCGGTCGTGTGCAAATCGCTGTTCGGCAAGGCCCACACGGTGATGGCCGAGGGTGGCTGCGCGGCCGCGATGGGTAACAGCAACCCCAAAGACAACTGGAAGACCCACTTCGGCGACACCATGCGAGGCGGGAAGTTCCTCAACAACTGGCGCATGGCCGAACTGCACGCCAAGGAAGCCCCGGACCGGGTCTGGGAGCTCGAAACCTACGGCGCGCTGTTCGACCGCCTCAAAGACGGCAAGATCAGCCAGCGCAACTTCGGTGGGCACACCTATCCGCGGCTGGCCCACGTCGGTGACCGCACCGGCCTGGAGTTGATCCGCACCATGCAGCAGAAGATCGTGTCGCTGCAGCAGGAGGACTTCGCCGAGGTCGGCGACTATGAGGCTCGGATCAAGGTGTTCGCCGAATGCACGATCACCGAGCTACTCAAAGACGGTCCCGAAAACGGCGGGCGGATCGCCGGAGCCTTCGGCTACTGGCGGGAAAGCGGCCGCTTCATCCTGTTCGAGGCGCCCGCCGTGGTGATGGCCACCGGCGGGATCGGCAAGTCCTTCAAGGTCACGTCCAACTCCTGGGAGTACACCGGCGACGGGCATGCCCTGGCACTGCGGGCCGGCGCGACGTTGATCAACATGGAGTTCGTTCAGTTCCACCCGACCGGCATGGTGTGGCCGCCCAGTGTGAAGGGGATCCTGGTCACCGAAGGTGTTCGCGGTGACGGCGGGGTGCTCAAGAACTCCGATGACGATCGATTCATGTTCGGTTACATCCCGCCGGTGTTCAAAAGCCAATACGCGGAGACCGCCGAAGAATCCGACCAGTGGCTCAAAGACAACGACTCGGCCCGTCGCACCCCTGACCTGTTGCCGCGAGACGAGGTGGCCCGCGCCATCAACTCCGAGGTCAAGGCGGGCCGGGGCACCCCGCACGGCGGCGTCTACCTCGACATCGCGTCGCGGCTGACCCCCGAGGAGATCAAGCGCCGGCTGCCGTCGATGTATCACCAGTTCATGGAGCTGGCCGGGGTCGACATCACCAAGGAGCCGATGGAAGTCGGGCCGACCTGCCACTACGTGATGGGCGGCATCGAGGTCGACGCCGACACGGGCGCGGCCACGGTCCCCGGGCTGTTCGCCGCCGGCGAGTGCTCGGGCGGCATGCACGGCTCCAACCGGCTGGGCGGGAACTCGCTGTCCGACCTGCTGGTCTTCGGTCGGCGGGCCGGCCTGGGCGCCGCCGACTACGTGCGCGCGCTGAGCAGCCGTCCGACCGTCTCACCGGAGTCCGTCGACGCCGCCGCCAGGCTGGCCCTGGCGCCGTTCGAAGGGCCCACCGACGGCACCGCTCCGGAAAACCCGTACGCGCTGCAGATGGACCTGCAGTTCCTGATGAACGACCTGGTCGGCATCATCCGCAACGCCGACGAGATCAGCAAGGCGTTGACCCTGTTACGGGAGCTGTGGGCACGCTACGAGCATGTGCAGGTCGAAGGCCACCGCCAGTACAACCCGGGCTGGAACCTCGCGATCGACATGCGCAACATGCTGACCGTCAGCGAGTGTGTGGCTCGGGCCGCGCTGGAACGCACCGAGAGCCGGGGCGGGCACACCCGCGACGACCATCCCGGCATGGACCCGAACTGGCGCAACGTCTTGTTGGTCTGCCGGGCCGCCCAAGAAGCCACCGACGGTTCCCACATCACCATCACCCGCCAGCCGCAGGTACCAATGCGGCCGGACCTGCTGGACCTCTTCCAGATTTCCGAGCTGGAGAAGTACTACACCGCCGAAGAGTTGGCCGACCATCCAGGACGGAGAACGTAATGGGTTACAACGCGAGCTTGCGCGTGTGGCGCGGCGACGAGAGCAACGGCGAGCTGCGCGACTTCACCGTCGAGGTCAACGAGGGTGAAGTGGTGCTCGATGTCATCCACCGTCTGCAGCAGACCCAAACGCCCGACCTGGCGGTGCGCTGGAACTGCAAGGCCGGCAAGTGTGGATCCTGCTCGGCGGAGATCAACGGCAAGCCGCGACTGATGTGCATGACCCGAATGTCGACCTTCGCCGAAGACGAGATCGTCACCGTGACGCCGCTGCGCACCTTCCCGGTGATTCGCGACCTGGTCACCGATGTCTCGTTCAATTACGAAAAGGCACGCGAGATTCCCTCTTTCGCGCCTCCCAAGGAGCTGCAGCCGGGCGAGTACCGGATGGCCCAGGTCGACGTCGCGCGCTCGCAGGAGTTCCGCAAGTGCATCGAGTGCTTCCTGTGTCAGAACGTCTGCCACGTGATCCGCGACCACGAGGAGAACAAGAAGGCGTTCGCCGGTCCGCGGTTCTTGATGCGCATCGCCGAACTGGAAATGCATCCCCTCGACACTCGGGACCGGCGCAACGAGGCACAAGAGGCGCATGGCCTGGGGTACTGCAACATCACCAAGTGCTGCACCGAGGTATGCCCGGAAAACATCAAGATCACCGACAACGCACTGATCCCGATGAAGGAGCGCGTGGTCGACCGCAAGTACGACCCGGTCGTGTGGCTGGGCAACAAGCTGTTCCGACGCTGACTTGGCGGCCCTAGCGTTAGGCCCGGGGCCGCACCGGGTACCCCGCAGTGATGCGAGAAACGACCAGCATTAGCGACATCCGAACCGCGATCCGCGAGTTGACCGTCCGCGCTGAACTCGCGCACAAGCAGGGCCGCCACGATGACGCCGCGGAGATCGAGCGCCGTATCGCGGGCTACCGAGACGAACTCGGGGACCGCCCGTAGCGGATTGGCCGCGGACAGAAATCGGGTAGCCGAGGCAGGCCTAGTCGGCGGGAGCGAGCCGCTTGGCCGAGTAGGCCGCCGCCACATTGAGCAGCAGAACGATCATCACCGGCCACACCACATCGTGGAACTGGGCGAGGATGCCTAGCAGCGAACTCAACCCCACCAGGCCCGCGCTGATGACAAGTCGCCCGAAGGCGATCAACGAGATTCTCAGCGTGGGATCGGCATTGTGGGCAATCCACAGTTGCCCCGCGGTGAACACGCTTTGGTTGGCGATTGACGCCAATGCGATCACCAGTCTGATGGCCACCAGGTTGGGCCAGAATCCGGCCAGCTGAAACGCGATGGCGATCACTGCCGCGGCGATGCTGAGAATCGCACTGCCCGCAAACAAGCCGACCAGCCCGAATCTTTCGCGGATCCGATTCCACACCCGTATCCCTCCCACGAGTCCGACACAGACGAACAAGACCAAGACGACGACGTTGTCGTGCTCGTCCCCGGGTATTGCGGCAACGCGGATGCTGTAGAACGAGCTCCCCAGCACGACCGATCCGAACAGCAGCTGAACTGCCAGGTAGCGGCGATACCAACTTTCGCGACGCAGGGCCGCCAGCCCGACGTGCACGACCTTGTTCAGTCCCGGGGCCTTGTGCACGGGCGGGACGATCCGCTGCGGCAACCCCAGACAAATCAGCCCGGAGATTGCCATCGCCGCAGTGGCGGTCCACAGCAGGCGGATGTTGTTGGGCAAGTGGTCTTCATGGGGCACGAAGGACAACGCCACGGTGACGATCGCCGTCAACGCCGCGCCGACGCCGGCTTCGGTGAGCAGCACCTGCGCCCTATCGGTTCCCGACGGCATCGCTGCCACCAAATCCGCGAACGCCACGAAGGAGAAGGCTGACACCGCCCCGATAAAGAGCACATTCACCAAGAACAGCGATCCGGCTTCGTTTTCGTCGCCCATGGTTGCGCCCATCGCATTGACGGCGGCCAGGACGGTCAGCCCGAACACAATAATGACCAATCGGCGGCGTCTCGGGACCGCGGCGAGCACGGCGGGCGCGAGCATATTTCCAATTGCCGCTCCGGCTGTGAACGCGGGAAAAATTAGTGCCGCCATCCACAATTCCGCGTGGAGTTCGGCCACCACAAACGGCAAAACGATGGGGACATTGCCAAGCTGAAGTGCCGTCCGGTAGAAGCCACTTTGCGTGATGACCAGCCACAGAACACGCTTGCTCGGGCCATCGATGCGTCCTTCCGGACGCGATGTTTCCACCACGTTCTGCTACCCGCCGGCCACCCGGGTCGCCCCCACGTCGGGCGCATTCGCAAACCAGCACGAATGGCCCGAGGGGCCCTTCCAGCGCATGGGTGACGCGATCAATCCGGCAACGCCCTCAGCCCCACCAATGATCGCCGCAAAAGCATCAGAATCTGCGGTATCGGGGGCACCAGGAATCGAGTGGGCGAAGTCGCGGTCGATTCCCATCTGCACCTCCTGCACGGGAACGCAAAAAAACAGGGTACTAATTAGTACCGCCGCGGCGCCAGGCATTCGTGTCCACAATTTGGCGCCCCACACCCGCACCCGCACGAAAAGAAAGCGACCCCCGCGCGCTACGCCGGCCCGAAAATGGTGCGCCGGATCATCACCGCCAGGTCAAGACCCGTGATTCCCCACCAGAACACGGCGGATCGTGTTCGAGAAGTTCGACTGGTCACACGCCCAGGCGACGAAACACACTTCGGTGAAATACGATCGGCGCCACCTGCGCGTCCACGGTGACCTCGCTGACCCGCAACACCACGATGGTGTGGTCCCCGGCGGGAATCAGCTGCTCAATGGCGCTTTCCAGCCACAAACTGGTGCCCTTGATGAAGACGGCACCGCTGTCGTTGCACACCGTCTCCAAACCGGCGAAGCGGTCCCCCGTCTTCGCGGCCAGCGTGCGCGCCGCCTCGTCATGAGCTTCGCCGAGCACGCTGATACCCAGCATGGGTGCGCCTTTGAGTTTGGGCCAGGTCGTCGAAACGTTCTGCACACAAAAAGAAACCAGCGGCGGATCCAGCGAGACGGGAACAAAGGTGCTGGCCGCGAGGCCTTCCCGCGCGCCATTGATCTCCGCGGCGATCGCCACCACACCGGATGGAAAGTGGCCAAACGCTTCGCGCAGCGACGATGGTGTCAGGTTGCTCTGTGGATTCACCAGACTTCAAGCGCCCCTTGAGCCGAGGACAATTTCTGGTCACCGACCCTACTCGCCGGATACCCGCGGGCAGTGACCAGATCGGGATGACCGGCAATCGGGCTGTCCAGAGCTGGCGGCGCGAGTCCGCACCCCCAACTGAGCCCGCCGCCCCGATCGGGGGAGCCGAACTAGGCATGAATCGCTGACCGACACCAATAAACGGGTCGCGCGCACCGCCTCCGAGGAAATGGCACAAACGCAGTGCGTGGGCGGCCACGCGGCGGCCATTACGCAGGCCCGGTCGGCCCGCAGATCCGCCATTCGACCCCGTGGTGACGCGCCCCACATCCGCCATGCCGCCGCCATCACCGCAGCTAGAGGACACCGCCGGTGGATCGGAAACCATGGTCCCAACCGGTTAGTTGGTTTGGTCGTGCAATGTACCTCACATCAACTTGCGAACAAGTATCAAACCGATAATATTTTATCGGTGTTACTGGTGGGTAACTTAGAACCTAGTACCCAACCATCATGTGGCATTCTTCAACGAGGAGGACCGTAGTGAGCCACTACAAGAGCAACGTCCGTGACCAGGTATTCAACCTCTTCGAGGTGCTGGGCGTTGACAAGGCTTTGGGCGAAGGTCAGTTCAGCGATCTGGACACCGACACCGCCCGCGAAATGCTGACCGAGATCAGCCGGCTGGCCGAAGGCCCGGTCGCCGCGTCGTTCATCGAGGGTGACCGCAACCCGCCGGTTTTCGACCCGAAGACCCACACGGTGACTCTGCCGGAGTCTTTCAAGGACTCGGTGCGTGCCGTCATCGAAGCCGGTTGGGACAAGGCCGGCCTGGACGAGGAACTCGGCGGCATGCCGATGCCCCGGGCCCTGATGTGGGCGCTGCACGAGCACCTTCTCGGCGCCAACCCGGCGGTGTGGATGTACTCCGGCGGCGCTGGCTTCGCCCAGATCATGTACCACCTCGGTACCGAGGAGCAGAAGAAGTGGGCCGTGATGGCCAGCGAGCGCGGCTGGGGTTCGACGATGGTGCTCACCGAGCCGGACGCCGGCTCGGACGTAGGCGCCGGGCGGACCAAGGCCGTCGAGCAGGCCGACGGTTCCTGGCACATCGACGGGGTCAAGCGGTTCATCACCTCGGGTGACTCCGACGACCTGTTCGAGAACATCTTCCACTTGGTGCTGGCCCGCCCCGAGGGCGCCGGTCCGGGCACCAAGGGGCTGTCGCTGTTCTTCGTGCCCAAGTTCCTGTTCGACTTCGAGACCGGCGAGCTGGGCGAGCGCAACGGCGTATTCGTCACCAACGTCGAGCACAAGATGGGCCTGAAGGTATCCGCGACCTGCGAGCTGTCGCTTGGCCAGCACGGCGTGCCGGCCAAGGGCTGGCTGATCGGGGAGGTACACGAGGGCATCGCGCAAATGTTCGAGGTCATCGAGCAGGCCCGCATGATGGTCGGCACCAAGGCGATCGCCACGCTGTCGACCGGCTACCTCAACGCACTCGAGTACGCCAAGTCCCGCGTACAAGGCGCCGACCTGACCCAGATGACCGACAAGACGGCACCCCGGGTCACCATCGCCCATCACCCCGACGTGCGTCGTTCGCTGATGACCCAGAAGGCATACGCCGAGGGCCTGCGTGCGCTGTACCTCTACACCGCCACCTTCCAGGACGCCGCGGTCGCCGAGGCCACGCACGGTGTGGACGCCAAGCTGGCGGTCAAGATCAACGACCTGCTGCTGCCGGTGGTCAAGGGTGTCGGCTCCGAGCAGGCGTACGCCAAGCTCACCGAGAGCCTGCAGACCCTCGGTGGGTCCGGCTTCCTGCAGGACTACCCGATCGAGCAGTACATCCGGGACGCCAAGATCGACTCCCTGTACGAAGGCACCACCGCCATCCAGGCTCAGGACTTCTTCTTCCGCAAGATCGTCCGCGACAAGGGTGTGGCGCTGGCCCACGTTTCCGGCCAGATCCAAGAGTTCGTCGACAGCGAGACCGGCAACGGCCGTTTGAAGACCGAACGCGCACTGCTGGCCAAGGCGCTCACCGACGTGCAGGCAATGGCAGCCACCCTGACCGGCTACTTGATGGCCGCGCAGCAGGACATCAACAGCCTCTACAAGGTCGGCCTGGGTTCGGTGCGCTTCCTGATGAGTGTCGGCGACCTGGTCATCGCCTGGTTGCTGCAGCGTCAGGCAGCGGTGGCCGTCGCGGCACTCGACGCGGGCGCCACCGGCGACGAGCGGTCGTTCTACGAGGGCAAGGTGGCGGTGGCGTCGTTCTTCGCCAAGAACTTCTTGCCCCTGCTGACCAGCACCCGCGAGGTGATCGACACGCTGGACAACGACATCATGGAGCTCGACGAAGCCGCCTTCTAGAGCACCCCGATCAACAGTTGAGCCCCCGTTCCAGGAACGGGGGCTCAACTTTTTTCTCAACCAAAAAGACCGCCGCTGGCTCCCCTCGTTCCAGCGGCGGCCCTTTTCGTACGCCCGTCAATACCGATGACCGGCGGTCGATCTAACGGATTGCCCCGCGTTGCGGTCGGGGTCGGGGATCAGACCACAACACGGGGCTTTCCAATCAGTTAGATACCCATCAGATGGGGTTACAAACCGCGGGCACCGAAGTTCCGCCGAGCGGCCGGCGTCAACTGGGGGTTCAGGCCTCCAGGATTGCGGCCACGCCCTGACCGCCGGCAGCGCAGATCGAGATCAGCGCGCGCACGGGCTGGGCCGATCCCTTGCGCTCGGCCTTCTTCTCGGCCAGCTGCTTGGCGGTCTGCGCCAGTATCCGTCCACCAGTCGCCGCGAACGGGTGCCCGGCGGCCAACGATGAACCGTTGACGTTGAGCTTGGACTGGTCGATCGAACCAAGCGCGGCGTCCAGTCCCAGGCGCTGCTTGCAGTACTCCTCGGACTCCCATGCCTGCAGGTGCGCCAACACCACCGAGGCGAAGGCCTCGTGGATCTCGTAGAAGTCGAAATCTTGCAGCGTCAACCCGTTGCGGGCCAGCAATCGCGGCACGGCGTAGGTGGGCGCCATCAACAGACCGTCGTTGCCGTTGACGTAGTCCACCGCGGCCGTCTCGGCGTCCACGAGGTAGGCCAGCGGCGACAACGAATGCTCCTGCGCCCATTGCTCGCTGGACAGCAACGCAACCGAGGCACCGTCGGTCAGCGGAGTCGAGTTGCCCGCCGTCATGGTGGCGTCGCCGGCCTTGACGCCGAATACCGGGCGCAGCGAGGCGAGCTTCTCGACGCTCGAGTTGGGGCGCAGGTTGTCGTCGCGGTACAGCCCCAAGAATGGCGTCACCAGGTCGTCGAAGAATCCGCGGTCGTAGGCGTCGGCCATGTTGCGATGACTGGCCGCAGCCAGTTCGTCCTGGTCAACGCGTTTGATACCCATCTGCTTGGCGGTGATGGCGGCGTGATCGCCCATCGACAGCCCGGTCCGGGGCTCGCTGTTGGCCGGGATCTCGACTCCCAGATTGGCCGGCAGCCCACCCACCAGGCGCAGCCTGTGCACGTTGGACTTGGCCCGACGCAGCCGCAGCAGGGTGCGGCGCAGGTCCTCACCCAGCCCGATCGGCGGGTCCGAGGTGGTGTCCACGCCGCCGGCCGCCGCAACCTCATAACGTCCGGCGGCGATCCCGTCAGCGGCAGCGATCGCGGCCTGCAGGCCGGTCCCGCAAGCTTGCTGCAGGTCACACGCCGCGGTGTACGGGGACAGCTCTGATCCCAACACGCATTCGCGCATCAGGTTGAAGTCGCGGCTGTGCTTGAGCACGGCACCACCGACGACGGCGCCCAGCCGTTGCCCGCGCAGGTCAAACCGGTCCACCAGCCCGGCCAGCGCCGCGGTGAACATGTCCTGGTTGGACGCTTCGGCGTAAGCGCCGTCGGACCGGGCGAAGGGGATTCGATTACCCCCCAGGACGGCGACTCGCCGCTTGGTCTGGGCATTCTTCTCAGCAGCAGGGGCCACTTTTCTCTCCGTAGGTACTTGAGCTCTCGGTATGTACGTATGTACTTGAGCTTTGGGTTTTGGGGGATCGGCAGTCGGGGGCCATACTACCCACTGTTCTTACTATGAAGTAAGTTCGTCCTCGATACGGTGGCTCCTACATCGCACACCCGACACGGAAGGCAGCTCAGTGGCACCCAGGCTCTCGTCCGATCTGTTCTCGCAGGTCGTCAACTCCGGCCCCGGAACGTTTGTGGCCAAGCAACTTGGTGTTCCGCAAGCCGAGACGCTGCGCCGTTACCGCCCGGGGGACCCGCCGCTGGCCGGTTCGCTGCTGATCGGGGGTGAGGGCCGGGTGGCCGAGCCGCTGCGCGCCGCCCTCGCCAAGGACTACGCCCAGGTGAGCAATAACCTGGGCGGGCGCTGGGCCGACTCGTTCGGCGGCCTTGTTTTCGACGCTACCGGCATTACCGACCCGGCCGGACTCAAAGGGCTGCACGACTTCTTCAAGCCCGTCCTGCGCAATCTGGGCGCCTCCGCGAGGGTGGTGGTGGTGGGCACCACACCCGACGCCATCGACAACAGTCATGAGCGGATCGCGCAGCGGGCGCTGGAGGGCTTCACCCGGTCGCTGGCCAAGGAATTGCGCCGGGGCAGCACCGCGGCGCTGGTCTACCTGTCGCCGGAGGCCAAACCGGCCGCCACCGGGCTGGAATCGACCGTGCGGTTCATCTTGTCGGCGAAGTCGGCATATGTCGACGGCCAGGTCTTCTACGTCGGCGCGGCCGACTCCACACCGCCGGCCGACTGGGACCGGCCGCTAGAGGGCAAGGTCGCCATCGTGACCGGCGCCGCCCGCGGCATCGGGCAGACGATCGCCGAGGTGTTCGCCCGTGACGGCGCCAGCGTCGTCGCGATCGACGTGGAGTCCGCCGCAGACGCGCTGGCCGAGACGGCCGCCAGCGTCGGCGGCACCCCGCTGTGGCTGGACGTGACCGCCGACGACGCCGTGGACAAGATCACCGAGCATCTACGCGACCACCACGGCGGGAAGGCCGACATCCTGGTCAACAACGCCGGCATCACCCGAGACAAGTTGCTGGCCAACATGGACGACGCCCGCTGGGACTCGGTCATCGCCGTCAATCTGCTCGCCCCGCTGCGCCTCACCGAGGGCCTGGTCGGCAATGGCAGCATCGGTGCGGGTGGCCGGGTGATCGGGCTGTCCTCGATCGCCGGAATCGCGGGCAACCGTGGGCAGACCAACTACGGCGCCACCAAGGCCGGCATGATCGGCATCGCTCAGGCGCTGGCACCGAGCCTGGCCGAGAAGGACATCACGATCAACGCCGTCGCGCCGGGATTCATCGAGACCAAGATGACTGCCGCCATTCCGCTGGCCACCCGCGAGGTGGGACGCCGGCTGAACTCCTTGCTGCAGGGTGGACAGCCCGTCGATGTCGCCGAAGCCATCGCGTATTTCGCCAGCCCGGCATCAAACGCAGTGACCGGAAACGTCATTCGCGTCTGCGGCCAGGCCATGATCGGCGCCTGACCGCGAAGGGGAATCAAAGTGAACCAGCCAAGCGGCCTGAAAAACATGCTGCGCGCGGCGGCAGGGGCATTGCCCGTGGTGCCGCGTGGGGACGCGCTGCCCAACCGCACGGTCAGCGTCGAGGAACTCCCGATCGACCACACCAACGTGGCGGCCTATGCGGCGGTCACCGGCTTGCGGTACCGCAACAACGTGCCGCTGACCTACCCGTTCGTGCTGGCCTTTCCATCGGTGATGACACTGGTCACCGGGTTTGACTTTCCCTTTGCCGCAATGGGATCGGTGCACACCGAGAACCACATCACGCAGTACCGGCCGATCGCGGTGACCGACACCGTCGGTGTCAAGGTGCACGCCGAGAACCTGCGAGAGCACCGCAAGGGCCTGATGGTCGACCTGGTGACCGACATCAACGTCGGCAACGAACTCGCCTGGCACCAGGTGACGACGTTCCTGCACCAGCAACGCACGAGCCTGTCCGGCGAACCCAAGCCGCCGCCGCAGAAGCAGCCCAAGCTGCCGCCGCCGGCAGCGGTGCTGCGGATCACGCCTGCCCAAATCCGCCGCTACGCGGCGGTCGGCGGCGATCACAACCCGATCCACACCAATTCGATCGCGGCGAAACTGTTTGGCTTCCCTACCGTTATTGCGCACGGGATGTTCAGCGCTGCAGCGGTATTGGCGAACATCGAAGCCAAGATCCCGGATGCGGTGCGGTATTCCGTCCGGCTCGGAAAGCCGGTGTTGCTGCCGGCCACCGCGGGCCTCTATATCGACGAGGCCGACGCGGCCGACCCCGGCTGGGAAATTGCGTTGCGCAACATGTCCAAGGGCTACCCGCACCTGACCGCGACCATTAAGCCGCTCTAGGGCGGTGGGGCTCAGCCCGCCCGGTGGTCGCGCAGGGGCAGTCGACGCCCCAGCACGAGCGTCTTGAGCCCGTGGGCGCCCACCGCGGTGACCAGAAAGACCACCAGCATCCAAATCGGTGGCCGGGCCAGCTCCCAGACGAAGATCGCCGCCCAGATGGGTGAGCCCTGAGTGACCGCGAGCACTCCGGCGGCAGCGGCCAGCGAGATCACCGGCCCATGCAGGTGGGTTCCGGCGACCGCGTCGATTGCCAGGACCAGCAATGATCCGGCGGCGGCGCCGGTGGCCAACGACGGCGTGAGCATGCCGCCCGCTCCCCCGACCCGCAAGAACAGCGCGGTGAGCAGCGGTTTGAGCACCAAGATCACGGCCGCGGCCGACAGCGTCATCCCGCTGGCAAGGCTGACCGTGAGGATGCTCTTGCCGTTGCCGGGTAGCTCCGGCCGCCAATGCGAACAGATGCCGATCGCCAGCCCGGCGGCGGCGAGGCCGGGGATCAACGTCCAGGACCGCACCAGGCTGGCCGGCCGCGCCGCGGCCATGATGCGATTGAAGGCCACACCCACCACGAAGGCCACCGGGGCCAACGCCAACGCATGTGCACTCAGTAGATACGTTGATTCCGCACTGGGCCAATCGAGTTCGGGCCGATCGTGGGTGACGAGCGAACCGATCGCGACGGCCAGGCTGGACGTGATCAGCGCCGCACCGAGGGCCCGGATATTCCAGGTGTTCAACATGATCCGCAGCGCGAAAAGCGCCCCTGCCAACGGGACGGCATAGACCGCCCCCAGCCCGGCCCCGGCCGCACAGGCCAGCAGAATCTCTCGATCTCCGGGTGACAGCCGCCTCAACCACGTAGTCGCGAAATCGCTTAACGCCGCTGCGAATTGACGTGGGGCGCCCTCTCGGCCCAGCGAAGCACCCGAGCCGACCAACACAACTTGCAGCAGCGCATCGATGCTCCAGGTCCGCCGCGGTATCCGGGCGTGATCGGCGATGGTTCCCGCCAGCGGCGGCACATCGGTTCTGCGGCGCAGTAACCACCAGCCCAGGCCCGCCAACGCTCCCCCAACCATCGGCCCCAGGGCCCGGCGAACGGGGCTGCTGCCAGTGATGCCTTCCAGCAGGGAGCCGAAAGCGTAGTGGTAGGTGAGGTGTTCGACGAAGCGCAGCACCACGGTGGTGGACAATCCGGCGACCCCGGCCAGCAGCCCGACAATGACTACCGCACAGAAGAAGTCGACATCGGGCCGGGATGCTCGCCTGAGGACGGACGCGAAGCGACCCGAGAAGGAGGCGGGCAATATGGTCACCGCCCGAATCTAGCCCGCGGCGAAGTTCGAGCCGATCTCCCGATCCGACGGCGCGCCCTTGAGGCCGCGCCAGAAGAGATCGATCATCATCTCGGCCGCCTCGTCGACATCGGTGTCACCAGCGCTGAGCCGGTTGGCCACGGCCTCGCCCGCGCCCACCAGGGCGGCCGCCATCATGTCGATTTCGGCGTCGGAGCGCGGGCTCCGGGTGCCGGCGCGCAGCATCCCGGCCACCAGTTCGACGATCTGCTCGCGCCCCGCCCGCACCGTCTGAGCGAAGGCCTGTGAGCTGACCGCCTGGGTGTACATCACGATCCACGACGCCTGGTTTTGGTCGATATAGCGCAGGAAGGACACGATGGCGTTGCGCAACAGGTCCTTGGGGCTCTGACTCAAGTCGATGTCGGCGCGCACCGCATCGATGAACCGGCTCATCTCACGGTTCAGACAGGCGCCGAACAAATCTTCCTTCGAGCCGTAGTACAGGTAGAGCATCGGCTTGGAGATCTGCGCCGCGGCGGCAATCGTGTCCATCGAGGTCTCGTGGTACCCGTTGGCCGAGAACATCTGCACGGCCGCATCAAGCATCTGCTGCTCACGGATGGCGCGCGGTAGCCGCTTGGTGCCACCTGCCATTGCTATCCCCTTTTTGGCCCTTTCTTGGCCTCACTAGCCGGTCTATCTGACCCTAGAGTAGGCAATACCGCCTCACCGCACACCCGCTAGTGCCCACAGCTGGCGCTGACGTTCTTCATCCGCGCCACCCGGACCAATGATGCGTCGACCGCCGACATCTGCAGCTCACCGGCGGCCAGCGCCTGTTCCAACCGATCCAGCACGGCGGGCACCTCTTCAGTACTTACCCACAATGCGATGTCGGTACCGGCCTGCAAGCTGCGCAGCACCGCCTCGGTCACGCCGTAGCGGTCGGAGATCGCGGCCATGCTGGATAGGTCGTCACTGAAGATCGGGCCATCGAACGGCGGTCCGCCATAACCGGTGCCGTTACGCAGCAGGTCCACCGCGTTCTTGCTGAGGCTGGCCGGCTCGTCGCCGGTCAGACCCGGGACCTGGAGGTGGCCGAGCATCACCGCCACCGGGGTTTGGGTCACCAGCGTCCGATAGGGCACCAGATCGCTGTCCTGCAAGTCACTCAGCGGCGGCGTAGCGACCCCGCCGGTGTGCGAATCACCCGAGGCACGCCCGTGCCCGGGGAAGTGTTTGAGCACCGGCAACAGCCCGGCGTCGCGCAAGCCGCGCGCGTAGGCACCGGCATATTCGGTGACCGTCTCCGGGTTAGAACCAAACGACCGGTCCCCGATCACGGTGTCGTCCGGGGCATCGGTGACATCAACCACCGGCGCCAGGTCAACGGTGATGCCCAGCTCCTTCATCTTGCGGCCCCGCTGCAGCGCCACGTCGTAGACCTGGTCGACGGTGTCGGTGCGGGCCAGCTCCCGCGCCGAGGGCCCCCGGCCTCCGAGCAATGACTTCAGCCGGGACACCCGGCCGCCTTCTTCGTCGACGCTCACCGCCACCGGCAGCGGGCCGGAGCCGGCAACGATGTCCTTCAGCACACCGTTGGTCAAGATCGACAAATCGGTGTCGCTACCGATGAGGATCCCGCCCACGCGGTAGTTGGTGACCACGGCCCTGGCGTCATCGCCATCGCGGACGCCGACCATGAGCAACTGGGCCAGTTTGTCTCGAACGTTGGGCATCGCCGCCGGCACGGCCGCGGGGTCAGCACAAATCCGGGGGGCCGCAGCGGCCATCGGGGTCGAGCTGGTGGCTGACGGGCTAGCACCCGCCGAGGTCGTGGTCGAGGAGGATCCGGTGCGTGTTCCGCCGTGGCTGCAGGCCGCCACCAGCGCTGACGCGGCGGCAAGTACCGCCAGTGTGCGCGGAAAAGCCATCCGGACATGCTGTCACGCTGTGTTTCATCGCGGGCCCGGGGGGCAACCCCTGTTACGTTGTCGACCGACCCCGTACCGAAGTGGGGCTAGAGGGACGAGCTGTATGCCCGGGTTCACCCTGGCCGCGGCGGCCAGCATCGCGGCCGGCCTGTCGATCGGTGCGGCGGCCACCGTTGGCCTAACCCTCGTGGTGCACAGCGGCAGCACGGTCTCCACCGATGTGCCGTCGGATCCCGCAGCGCCCACCATCGTGGAGTACGGGGACCGTTGCCTGCATGACTACTGCCCACCCCCATGCGGTGAGACGACACCGTGTTTGAACAGTCAACAACGCCCGGCCGATCGCTCCCGGCAGCCATGAGCGCTTGTTCTGCTAGGTTGACGGCTAGGTTTTTCTAGCCACGACCCCACGCCTCAAGGAGCCATTCGATGAACCGGATCGTCGCGCCTGCCGCCGCGAGCGTGGTGGTTGGTCTGTTGCTGGGCGCGGCCGCAATCTTCGGGATCACCGTGATGGTGCAGCAGGACACGAAACCGCCACTTCCCGGGGGCGATCCGTCGTCGTCAGTGCTCAACCGGGTCGAGTACGGCAACCGTAGCTAGTCCGGCGGCGCAGGCCCCCGAGGCCGGAGCTGCACAAACGGCAGCTCGCCCGCCGGTCACACCGCTTTCGCGCCGATGGCTGCTGCTGGTGGCAGCCGTCTCGTTGGCGCTGACATTCGCCCAATCCCCCGGGCGCGTCTCCCCCGACACCAAGCTCGATCTCACCGCCAATCCGCTGCGGTTCCTGGCCCGCGCAACCAGCCTGTGGAACAGCGAACTCCCGTTCGGCCAATCCCAGAACCAGGCCTACGGCTACGTGTTTCCGCACGGCACGTTCTTCCTGGTCGGACACCTGCTGCAGCTACCCGGGTGGATTACCCAACGGCTGTGGTGGGCGCTGCTGCTGACAATCGGTTTCTGGGGGTTGCTGCGGGTTGCCGAGGCGCTGGGCATCGGTAGCCCGACCTCGCGCATCATCGCGGCCGCGGCATTCGCGCTGTCGCCCCGGGTGCTGACCACCCTGGGCTCGATCTCGTCGGAAACCCTGCCGATGATGCTGGCGCCTTGGGTGCTGCTGCCCAAGATCTTGGCCCTGCGGGCGACATCGGAGCGACCACTACGAACGCTGGCCGCCCAGGCCGGGTTGGCGGTCGCGTTGATGGGCGCGGTGAATGCCATCGCGACGTTGGCGGGTTGTCTACCCGCGATGATCTGGCTGGCCTGCCATCGGCCCAATCGGCGGTGGTGGCGCTACACCGCATGGTTCATGTTGGCGCTGCTCCTGGCGACGCTGTGGTGGCTGGTCGCATTGACCCAACTGCGTGGTGTCAGCCCGCCGTTCTTGGACTTCATCGAATCCTCCGGTGTGACGACCCAGTGGTCTTCGCTGGTCGAGATGCTGCGCGGCACCGACAGCTGGACTCCGTTCGTGGCGCCCAACGCCACCGCCGGCGCACCGCTGGTGACCGGGTCCGTCGCGATACTGGGGACCTGCCTGGTGGCGGCCGCGGGACTGGCCGGTCTGGCGAGCCGGGAGATGCCGGCCCGGGGCCGGCTGGTGACGATGCTGCTGGTGGGGGTGGTCCTGCTGGCCGTCGGTTATAGCGGTGGCCTGGGTTCGCCACTCGCCCATCAAGTCCAGGCGTTTCTCGACGCCGAGGACACACCGCTGCGCAACGTGCACAAGTTGGGGCCGGTGATTCGGCTGCCACTGGTGCTGGGCCTCGCGGAGCTGCTGGGGCGCAGTCCGCTGCCCGGCAGCGCACCGAAGCCGGTGTGGCTGGGCGCATTCGCCCACCCCGAACGGGACAAACGGGTCGCGGCGGGAATCGTCGCGCTGACGGCGCTGCTGGTCAGCACCTCGCTGGCATGGACGGGCCGGCTCACCCCGCCCGGCACGTTCACCGCGATACCTGCGTACTGGCACCAGGCCGCCGACTGGCTCAGCGAGCACAACACCGGCGCTCCAGCGCCGGGGCGGGTGCTGGTGGTCCCGGGCGCGCCGTTCGCCACCCAGGTCTGGGGCACCAGCCATGACGAAGTGCTGCAGGTTTTGGGCGCGAGTCCATGGGGTGTGCGCGACTCCATTCCGCTGACCCCGCCGCAAACCATCCGCGCCCTGGATTCGGTGCAGCGCCTGATCGCGTCCGGACGCCCCTCGGTGGGGCTGGCCGATAGCCTTGCCCGCCAGGGAATCTCATATCTGGTGCTACGCAACGACTTGGATCCCGAATCATCCCGGTCGGCCCGTCCGATCCTGGCGCATCGCGCCATCACGGGATCACCGCGACTGCAGAAGGTGGCCGAGTTCGGGGAACCGGTGGGGCCGGGTTCGCTGGCGGGTTTCGTCAACGACAGCGGACTGCGGCCCCGGTATTCCGCCATCGAGATATTCCGGGTGATCGACCAGGTGGGTGGCGCCGGCAATCCGGGCTCACCGTATTTCGCCGACACCGCGTCGCTGCCGCGCGTTGATGGCGGCCCCGAGGTGCTGCTGCGCCTCGACGAACGCCGACGGCTCTTGGGACAGGCGGCGCTGGGCCCGGTGCTGCTGACCCAGGATGCTCGGGCCGCGCAGCTGCCGGTCCCCGTCGTCACGGTCACCGACACTCCGGTCGCACGGGAAACCGACTATGGCCGGGTCGATCAGCACTCCTCGGCGGTCCGGGCCCCGGGCGACGCCCGGCATACCTACAACCGGGTACCCGACTATCCGGTACCCGGCGCCGAGGTGGTTTACGGGGGGTGGACCGGCGGCCGCATCACCGTTTCGAGTTCGTCGTCGGACTCCACCGCCATGCCCGACGTCGCCCCGGGGGCCTCGGCGGCGGCCGCGGTCGACGGCGACCCGGCGACCGCGTGGGTGTCCAACGCGCTTCAAGCCGCGGTCGGGCAGTGGCTGCAGGTGGACTTCGACCATCCGGTGACCAACGCCGTCATCACATTGACGCCCAGCCCGACCGCCGTCGGCGCCCAGGTGCGCCGCATCCTGGTCGAGACCGTCAACGGCAGCACCACCCTGCGGTTCGACGACGCGGGAAAGCCCCTGACCGCGGCGCTGCCCTACGGGGAGACTCCGTGGGTGCGGATCACCGCGGCCGGTACCGATGACGGATCCCCCGGGGTGCAGTTCGGCATCACCGACCTGACGATCACCCAATACGACGCATCCGGATTCGCACACTCGGTCCAGTTGCGCCATACCGTTTTGGTGCCGGGGCCCCCACCGGGCGCGGAAATCGCACGCTGGGACCTGGGATCGGAACTGTTGGGCCGGCCGGGTTGCGCCCCGGCACCGGACACGATGCGCTGTGCGGCGTCGATGGCTCTGGCGCCGGAAGAGCCGGTCAATCTGAGCCGCACGCTGACGGTGTCGCACCCGATGACGGTGACCCCGACGGTCTGGGTGCGACCACGTCAGGGCCCAAAGCTGGCCGATCTGATCGCCCAACCGGACACCACCCGCGCCCGCGGCGATTCCGACGGTCTGGAAGTCCTCGGCTCGGCGTATGCGGCCACCGATGGCGATCGGGCAACCTCGTGGACGGCGCCGCAGCGGGTGGTACAGCGCAAAACGCCGCCGACGCTGACGCTCACCCTGCCGCGGCCCACCGAGGTGACCGGGCTGCGGGTGGCTCCCAGCCGGTCGGCACTGCCCGCCCATCCGACGATGGTGGCCATCAACTTGGGCGACGGTCCGCAGATCCGGAGCCTGAGCCCCGACGGCGGGCCGCAGACCGTCTCGTTGCATCCGCGCGTCACCGGCACCGTCACCGTCAGCCTGCTCGACTGGGAAGACGTCATCGACCGCAACGCTCTGGGCTTCGACCAGCTCAAGCCCCCCGGGCTGGCCGAGCTGGTAGTGCTGGGTGCGGGCGGTCGCCTAATCGCGCCTGCCGATGCCGCACACAACCGCGCGCGCGAGGTCAGGATCGGCTGTGACCATGGCCCGGTCATCGCGGTGGCCGGCCGTTTCGTGCACATGTCGGTGCGAACCACGGTCGGCGCACTGTTGGACGACGAACCGATTCAGGCGCAGCCATGCGAGCCCGAGCCGATTGCGCTGCCGCCCGGCCAGCAAGAGCTGTTGATCAGCCCCGGCACCCCGTTCGTCGTCGACGGCGCCCAGCTGACGCCGCCGGCGGCTGGCGAATTACCCGGCGCCGCGGCGGTACCCGCGAAGCCCGGCGCCTGGAGTGCGACTCGTCGCGAGGTGCGGGCCCCCGCGTCACAAACCCCCCGGGTGCTGGTCATCCCGGAAAGCATCAATCCGGGCTGGGTGGCCCGCACCGGCGCCGGAGCCCAGCTGACACCCGTCGCGGTCAACGGATGGCAGCAGGGTTGGGTGGTACCCGCCGGAGACCCGGGCACCATCACACTGAGCTTTGCCGCCAACTCGCTGTACCGCGCCGGCCTGGCGATCGGGTTGTCCTTGCTGCCCGTATTGGTTCTGCTCGTCCTGTGGCGGGCGCGCCGACGCGGTCCGGACGACCCACCGGCGCGGCCATGGACAACCGGGTGGGCGGCCGCGGTCGCGGCCCTGGCGGCCGGTGCGCTGATTGCCGGGCCCCTCGGAGCGGAGCTGGTGGGAGCCGCCCTCGGTGTCTGTTACGCCTTGCGCCGACGGGAGCGCCTGCGTGACCGACTCACCATCGCAACCAGTGCGGGTGGGCTGATCTTGGCCGGCGCGGCGCTATCCCGTCACCCCTGGCGCTCGGTGGACGGCTATGCCGGCCATTCCGCGATCGTGCAACTGCTGGCACTAATTTCGATCGCCGCGTTGGTGGCGGCCACGGTGGCGCCAGGCCTTACGCGTGGGGAAAAGTGAGCGCTACGGGCCGATCTTCTGGACCGTGCCATCAAGTGCCATCAACCAGGTCTCCACATCGATACCCGGATGGCGCCTGAGCGCTTCCTGCCGAAAAGTGCCGAGGATTCGTTCGTGGGTGGCGGTCTCGATTTCCGGCGTGGAGATCGAATCCTCGCCGTAAGCGATCTGCACGGCGCCGCAATCGCGGTGATTGACCGCAATCACTCCGTCAATCGAGTGCAGCTCGATCGAGGCCGCGACGTTATCCCAGAAGGTGTTGTGCCACGACTCCCAGTGTTGGGAAACGGCTCCGGCGGCGGCCCCGGCCAACGCAAACTGGCTGTACCGGTTGAGCAGACCGCGCTGCACCATGTACTCGTTGGTGGGGTGCACGAAGCGGGGGTCGATACACATCAGCAGCAACGCTACGTAGCCCTCCGGCGGCGGGTCGGTTGTCGCGTTGCCCGGCGCGTTGGAAGCCAGCGCACCCAGCCCGAGAGTCCCGGCGCCAAGCGCTAGTAATCGCCGGCGCCCCAATTTCAAGCCAATGTGTCCAGCGCTGTTCACGTTCCCCTCCATCAACGATCAAACGACGCGGATGATGAAACCTAGCAAAGGGGTCGCACCCCACATGCGCTGGCCCCGAGATGAGTCTGGCAACACCGCGACCGCCGATCATGCCGTTGGCTGCCGCCGCCGCATGGGAGATACTTAGCCGATGGGCGGAGATGTTCACCCGCA
The DNA here is from genome assembly GCF_002355775.1 of Mycobacterium ulcerans subsp. shinshuense. Lineage (NCBI taxonomy): Bacteria > Bacillati > Actinomycetota > Actinomycetes > Mycobacteriales > Mycobacteriaceae > Mycobacterium > Mycobacterium ulcerans. The sequence continues at coordinate 5,299,734 of NZ_AP017624.1, forward strand.
GGAGGTGGAATTCCTTCGCGATGCGCGGCGGATTGCCATGGCGCACCGAGGATTCACCTCGTTCAGGTTTCCCATGAACAGCATGGGAGCGTTCCACGAGGCGGCCAAGATCGGGTTCCGGTACATCGAGACAGATGTTCGGGCCACCCGCGACGGCGTCGCAGTGATCCAGCATGACCGCAAGCTGGCACCCGAATCGGGAGTGGCCGGCGCGGTCGACCAGTTGACCTGGCCGGAGGTCAGCATCGCGGACCTAGGGGGCGGAGAACCGATCCCGACCCTCGAGGAGCTGCTCGTGGCGCTGCCGCAGATGCGGTTCAATATCGACATCAAAGCCGATTCGGCGGTCGAGCCGACGGTCGAGGTCATCGAGCGGTTGCAGGCACATCGCCGAGTGCTGATCGCGTCGTTCTCCGAACGCCGTCGCCAACGCGCGCTGCGTCTGATGTCCCAGCGGGTCGCCAGCGCGGCCGGCATGGGGGCATTCCTGGGGTTCATGGCCGCGCGAACGGCCGGTCGACGGGCATCGGCGATGCGGATGCTGCGCGACAGTGACTGCCTACAGCTGCCCGCGCAATTCGGCGGCCTGCCCGTCATCACCCCGGCACTGGTGCGGTCGGTTCACGCATCGCGGCGGCAGGTTCATGCCTGGACCATCGATGACCCGGCCATGATGCACGCGCTGTTCGACATCGGCGTGGACGGAATCATCACCGATCGCGCGGATGTGCTGTGTGATGTGCTCGGCGCGCGGGGAGAGTGGTAGCGCGAAACCGCCTGGAGCAACAGACATGATTGATCTGTTGGACCGACGTGCCGGGGGCACTCGGGCAAGCACGCTTTGACTTGTTATGGGCTTCTAGGGCTGTCACCGGCTGAGGAGTACTGCCATGGAATGGTTTTCGGCATCCGAATACTGGCTGGGCCGCCTCGTGCTCGAACGTGGCGTTGCGGCCGTCTATCTCACCGCGTTTGTCGCCTCGGCACTGCAGTTCCGGGCCCTCATCGGCCAGCACGGCATGCTGCCGGTGCCGAGGTATCTGGACCACCGGTCCTTTTGGAGGACGCCGAGCGTATTTCACTTCCGCTATTCTGACCGGCTTTGCGCCGGAGTCTGTTGGTTGGACGCAGCACTGTCGGCGGCGGTGGTCGGCGGGACCGCCGACCTGGTGCCGCTGTGGGGCGCAATGCTGATGTGGCTGACGCTGTGGGTGCTGTATTTGTCGATCGTCAATGTGGGTCAGGTCTGGTACGGGTTCGGCTGGGAATCATTGCTGTTGGAAACCGGCTTCCTGGTGGTCTTCCTCGGCAATGACCGGGTTGCCCCACCGCTGGTGATGCTGTGGCTGGTGCGCTGGCTGCTGTTTCGGGTCGAATTCGGCGCCGGACTGATCAAAATGCGCGGTGACGCGTGCTGGCGCAACCGGACCTGCCTGTACTACCACCACGAGACACAGTCGATGCCGGGACCGCTGAGCTGGTTCTTTCATCGCATGCCCCGACCACTGCACCGTATCGAGGTGGCGGGCAACCACTTTGCTCAACTCGTGGTGCCGTTTGGACTGTTCGCTCCGCAACCGATCGCCAGCATCGCGGCCGTGATCATCATCGTCACCCAACTGTGGTTGGTGATGTCGGGCAATTTCTCCTGGCTCAATTGGCTGACGATCTTGCTGGCGTGCAGCGCGATCGAGCAGTCGCCGCGCGCAAGGTGCTACCCATACCCGTGCGGGCCGCACTGCCGCCGCCGCCAACGTGGTTTGCCGCACTCGTGCTGATCTTCGCGGCAACAGTGTTGGTCCTCAGCTACTGGCCGGCACGCAACATGCTCTCCCCCCGGCAGCGAATGAACATGTCGTTCAACCCCGTGCACCTGGTCAACACCTACGGCGCGTTCGGCAGCATCTGCCGCACCCGGCGCGAGGTGGTGATCGAGGGCACCAGCGAGGCAGAGCTCAACGCGCAGACGGTATGGCAAGAGTACGAATTCAAAGGCAAGCCCGGCCGGGTGGGGCGGCTGCCCCGGCAGTGGGCGCCCTACCATCTGCGCCTGGACTGGCTGATGTGGTTCGCCGCCATTTCCCCGGGCTACGCGCTGCCGTGGATGACGCCGTTGCTAACCCGGTTGCTGCGCAACGATCGAGCCACCCTGCGGCTGTTGCGTCGCAATCCATTTCCCGATACACCACCACGCTATGTGCGAGCCCAGCTCTACCAGTACCGCTTCACCACGCTGCAGGAGCTGCGCCGTGATCACGCCTGGTGGCATCGCACGCTGATCGGCAAGTATGCCGCCCCGATGTCGCTGGACTGACCCAGCCCCGAACGGATCCCGTTGTCCTGAAACGACCGCCCGGCAAGGCGGCTGGCGCCCGGTCCGGCAGGGCATATCCCACTAGGGCGACCCGTTTTGACCCGGTGTGCCGCCAACCTGGCCGGCGCTACCGCCCTTGCCGCCGCTTCCGCCGTTGACGCCGTTGCCGCCGTTGCCGCCGTTGCCGTACGGCGACGCTTCGTAAGTACCGTTGATGACCAACCCGGCGTTGCCGCCGTTACCGGTGGGCGCCGCACCACCGTGCCCGCCGGCACCGCCGATGCCAACCCCCAATCCACTGGCGGCCCCGCCCGCAACGCCGTTGCCGCCCGCCCCACCCGTCCCGGTGGCGGCTCCACCGTCTCCGCCGGCACCGCCGCTGTAGGCGCCGAAGAGCGGCGTCGTCCCCGAGCCACCGTTGCCGCCGGCCCCGCCGATTCCACCGGCACCGGAGGCCGCACCACCGGAGCCGCCGTCGCCGCCATGGGCCACACCGAACCCAAAGAAGTCGAAATTCTCGACGAAGCCACCATTTCCGCCGCTCCCAGCGGTCCCGGTGGTCGCCGTGCCGCCGTCGCCGCCCGCACCGCCCAGGTTCACGTCGATGGCAAAGATGCCCTCGGAAATGCTGACGCCGCCCGCGCCGCCGTCGGCGCCACTATTACCCGAACCGCCGTGCCCGCCGGCACCACCGATACCGATGTCGATCCCGATGGGGCTGTGGGCTACGGCCACTCCGCCGTTGCCGCCGAATCCACCGCCGCCGGTGGAAGCGTCGCCGCCGGCGCCGCCGGCCCCACCGATGCTGAAAAACAGGCTCTCCGCACTGCCACCGGATCCACCGAACCCGCCGAAACCACTGGTACCGGCCTGACCCTGACCTCCGGATCCGGCAATGGCGGCCAGCACTGCGTGGGCGCCACCGCCCCCACCACCGTCACCGCCGTTGCTGCCGACACCGGTGCCGGCGCCGCCACCGTCGCCGCCCGCCGCGATCAACCCGAAGCCCGTCCCGCCGAGACCGCCAGCGCCGCCGGTGCCAGCGGAAGCGGCGCCACCAGCGCCACCAGCGCCGGCGGTACCGCTCAACAACCCGAAGCCGTGAGCGCCGGCGCCTCCGGCGCAGCCGGTCCCCGCGCCTACCCCGCCGGCCCCGCCGGCCCCGCCGGTACCCGAGCCCACGGCCGCCAATCCGAGACCACCAGCGCCGCCGGCCGCGGCGGTCGCGCCGGCACCGGTGGCCGCCCCACCAACCCCGCCGACTCCGCCCACGCCCGAGCCCACGATCGCCACGCCGAGGCCACCACTGCCGGCGACCCCAGCGGTGGCGCCCACGCCGGTGGCGGCCCCACCGGTGCCGCCAGCACCGCCATGGGCCGCGGCAAAGCCGACGAAATCGAATGCGACGCAGCTGCCGCCGCTACCGCCCGCCCCGGCCATCCCCGTGCTCGCCGCACCGCCGATGCCTCCAGCGCCGCCTTGGCCGAAGGCGATTCCGACATAGCCCGAATAAGCGGAACCACCGCCACCTCCAGCACCGCCCGTAGCGCCGGCGCCCCCGTGCCCGCCAGCACCGCCGACGTTGAAATTGATCCCCGCGGGGATACGAGCGGTGGCCATGCCTCCGGCGCCGCCGGCACCGCCGATTCCCGTGGTGGCATCGCCGCCGTGTCCGCCGGCTCCGCCGAGGCTGACGATCAGGCCGTCCGCGTTGCCTCCGGCGCCGCCGACTCCGCCGGTTCCGCTGCTAGCGGCGCCGCCATCGCCACCGACTCCGCCGATCGCGATGAATGCCCCTCCCGCGCCTCCGGCCCCACCGGCCCCGCCGTTGCCGGCACCGCTGGCAGCCCCGCCGAGTCCGCCGGCCCCGCCGCCGCCCCACAACCATCCGCCGGCGCCGCCGGGGCCGCCTGCCGCGTCCGCGCCTCCGGCACCACCAGCCCCGCCGTTGCCGATCAGCCCGGCCGATCCGCCGGCGCCCCCGACCATCCCCGCCGAACCCGATCCGCCGTTGCCGCCGTTGCCGAACAACAGCCCGCCGGGTCCGCCGGCGTCCCCGCTTCCCGGGGCACCGTTGGTGCCGTTGCCGATCAGGGGGCGCCCCAACACGGCGGCGGCGGGCGCGTTGACCATCCCCAACAGGTCTTGCCCGAGGGTCTGCAACGACGCCATATTAGCGGTCTCGGCGGCCGCATACATCTGAACGCCACCGGTCAGCGCCTGGACGAACCGGCCGTGGAACGCCACCGCCTCAGCGCTCACGGCCTGGTACTGCAGGGCATGGTCGGAGAACAACGCCGCGATGTCGGCCGACACCTCATCACCGGCAGCGGCCATCAGCCGGGTGGTCGAAACCGCGGCTGCCGCATTGGCCGCATTGATAGCCGCACCGAGACCGGCCACATCCGTGGCGACCGCCGTCAAGGTGTCCAGGGCCGCGATCACACCAGACATGAGCTCCCCTTACCCCAGCCAGCCGTCGATCCAGATTCAAGCACAACTCCGGTGCCCCATCCGGGGATTGCGCTGACAGGCACTCCGGCCGACGCAGCCGCGGCTTCGCGGCACCGGCCAGCACCGCCCCCGGCACGGGCCCTGGATTGAAACTCCTTGCAGGACTGGATGGTTTGATGCTGACCGCGCTTACGCCAGTGCTACCCAACTGGCCGGCAGCATCGGCACCCGCGCGCCGGCGCACGGGTCGGCGCCGCCGACGGTGACCAACCCACCGGCCGGCAGGGTTGTCGGGTTGGGCATGGTTGCGGCGAATCCGACCAGGCCAACGCCTTGACCGGGCGCCGCGGCGGCTGCGGCGGTCACCGCTGCCGCGCTCGTCAGCACCCCCAGTGAACCCACCGCGGCATCCGCGACCGGCGCAGCCGCAACGGCCGGCAGCGCCAACCCCGCGGCAAGATTGGCACCCAACGCCCCAACCGAGCCCAAAGCCGCACCGCCACCGAGAATCCATTCGATCACCGCGGCGACGACCAACAACGGATCGAACACGATCTGCAGCGCCGGCAGCACGACAAAGCCAAACCAGAGCATTGCGTAATTCCATAGCAGGGAAAGCGCAACGGAAAAGTGGCCGGTCAAGAAATCCAATAGCGCCAGCGGCGGGAGTTTCAGTCCGTACGTCGACAGCACAACGATGCCGACAATCAATTCAAATACATTGATGAATTCGCCTCCGACCAGCGTCGCCAACTCGAGCAATAACCGCTGGATCGGCGTTTCAGCGACAGCCTGGACGACGGCGCTGGCGAATTGCGCTGCGGCATCGGCCCCGGGCTTGATGATGACCGGCGCCGGGGGCGTGCGCGGTACGGCGAGTAGCGCATCAGCCGCAACCGCCTGGTAGACGCTCATGGTGGTGGCGGCTTGGATCCACATCCGCACGTAGTCGACCTCGTTGAGCGCAATGGGGATGGTGTTGAGGCCGAAGAAGTTGGTGGCCACCAACACCGCGTGGGTGGCATGGTTAGCCGCCAACTCGCCCAGCGTCGGCATCGCGGCCAGGGCGCCGGTGTAGGCCGTCGCGGCGGCCTGATGGGCCGCTGCTGTTGCCGCACTGTCGGCGCTGGCCTGCATCAACCAGGACAGGTACGGGAGATAAGCCGCGATGCAACACTGCGCGCTGGGGCCGTCCCAGGCGCCGGCTTGGACACCGGTCAATATCGCGGTCAGTTCTTCGGCCACCGCCAGGTATTCGGCGCTGAGCTCCGTCCAGGTTTGCGCCGCCGCCAGCAGTGAACCTGGTCCCGGCCCCGCGCTCAGCAGCGCCGAATGCGCCTCCGGCGCAGAAGCCATCCACAGCGGCGCTGTCATGTCGAGTCCGCCGGGCCCGCGCTTCGCCCCTCACCGCGGCCCCCGAACGCCGTTGCCGCCCGCAACGGCGGCCGCGTCGCCGAACCGACAGTCAGCGACCCACCGGGATCTGCTTGAACGCCCAAAACTTGTCCTCGAGATGTGTCATATTCGCAGGCTGCACCGGGCCGCCGGCGCTGGAATAACCAATCACGGATCGCGTATTGCGAATCGATCTAAACAATCCGTTCGCAATGCCTGCAAGATCTGGTTAATTCGTTCTCGTTTTAACGTGATAAAGAAAAACTATGAGCGCAGGCGGCCTCGGCCACCGGCCCGATCTCCGGGCACCGTTGGCCCGGCCGCGCCCGCATCTGGCACCTCTCTGCAAGCGCCGTAGTGGCAGGCTGGATACTGGCCCGATTCATGTAATCAACCCAGCGATAAGGAAGTCAGCGTGCCAATCGCCACGACCAACCCGGCGACCGGGGAGACAGTCAAGACTTTCACTGCAGCATCCAACGATGAGGTCGACGCCGCGATAGCGCGCGCCTACGCGCGGTTCCAGGACTACCGCCGCAACACCACGTTCGCCCAGCGCGCCGAGTGGGCTCACGCCACGGCCGATCTGATAGAGGCCGAGGCTGACCAGACTGCCGCCCTGATGACGCTTGAAATGGGCAAGACGATCACATCGGCCAAGGCCGAACTCCTCAAGTCCGCCAAGGGTTTTCGCTACTACGCCGACAACGCTGCGGCGCTGCTCGCCGACGAGCCCGCGGACGCCGGCAAGGTGGGCGCCTCTCAGGCCTACACCCGCTACCAGCCGCTGGGTGTGGTGCTGGCCGTGATGCCGTGGAACTTTCCGTTGTGGCAAGCCGTCCGGTTCGCCGCGCCCGCTCTGATGGCCGGCAACGTCGGGCTGCTCAAGCACGCCTCGAACGTGCCGCAGTCCGCGCTCTACCTCGCCGACGTCATTGCCCGCGGCGGCTTCCCGGACGGCTGCTTCCAGACGTTGCTGGTCTCCGCCAGCGCGGTGGAAGGCATCCTGCGTGACCCCCGCGTGGCCGCGGCCACGCTCACCGGTAGCGAGCCCGTGGGTCAGTCGGTCGGCGCCATCGCCGGCGACGAGATCAAGCCCACCGTGCTCGAGCTCGGCGGCAGCGACCCGTTCATCGTGATGCCGTCGGCAGACCTGGACAAGGCGGTCAGCACGGCGGTGGCCGGACGGGTGCAGAACAACGGCCAATCCTGCATCGCCGCCAAGCGATTCATCGCCCACGCCGACATCTATGACGCGTTCGTCGACAAGTTCGTCGAGCAGATGTCGGCGCTGACAGTGGGTGACCCGACCGATCCGCAAACCCAGGTCGGTCCGCTGGCCACCGAACAAAGCCGCGACGAAATCGCCCAGCAGGTCGATGACGCCGCCGCGGCCGGGGCCGTGATCCGCTGCGGCGGCAAGCCCCTGGCCGGCCCCGGCTGGTACTACCCGCCGACGGTGATCACCGACATCACCAAGGACATGAACCTCTACACCGAAGAGGTCTTCGGCCCCGTCGCCTCGGTGTACCGGGCCGCCGACATCGATGAAGCGATCGAGATCGCCAACGCCACCACCTTTGGGCTGGGATCCAATGCCTGGACCCAGGACGAGGCGGAGCAGCGCCGTTTCATCAACGACATCGAAGCCGGCCAGGTCTTCATCAACGGCATGACGGTCTCCTACCCCGAACTCCCATTCGGCGGCATCAAGCGGTCCGGCTACGGCCGCGAGCTCGCCGGGCACGGGATCCGCGAGTTCTGCAACATCAAGACCGTCTGGGTCGGCTAGACGCGCGGCGGCTTCGGCTCGAGGTCGACGTTTTGCAGGAAGGTTCGAGCAACGTCCTGCGAAACGTCGCCCTGGCCGCGACGGCCTCACTCCGCCAGCGGCGCGCGCGCCCACACGCGCGTCAGGTGACCTTTCGAACCTCGACGGTCAGGCTCGGGGAGTAGGCCGCCGTCAGCACCGCCACCAGCCGACGCACGGCCAGCGCAGGCTGCTCCGGGGTGGGCTCATCGAGCCCGAGGATGGGGTCCAGACCACGCATGTAGGGCGCCAGCGCCAGGTGCGGAAAAATCATCAGCAGCAGCGACAACAACGCATCTGTATCCGAATCCGCACGCAGATCCCCGCGGCCCAGCGCATCTCGCACCAGCGGTCGCAGCACCTCCAGGTAATGGCGATGTATGACGCTGCGCACGCTGATGCGGGCATCGGTGTCGACCTCTAGGGTCGCGGCGGCATGCAGCGCGCGTTCGCGCGGCTGCTCGGCGAAGTAGGCCACCCAGCCGTCGAGTAGGTCGGTGAGGAATTCGAAGAATGGCCGGCTGGAGTCGAGTTCCCGGATCAGACCTTCGATGTGGGTGCGCACCCGCTGACTGGCGATGTCGGCGATGTACGCATACAGGTCGCGCTTGTCCGCGAAGTACTGGAACAGGCTGCCCTTGGCGACCCGAGCACGGCGGGCAATGACGTTCAGGCTGCCCTGGGAGAAGCCGTGTGCCCCGAATTCGGCCTCTGCGGCTTCCACGATGGCCGCCCGACGAGCCGGATCCACCCGCGCCCAAGTCACCGTCGGCATCAAGCCTCCTCGCGCCAATGACCGTTGGTCATTTCACTGTGCGGGGCTCACGGTCAACGATTACCGCCCCGCACCGAGGTTGCCACGGTTTTACCGAATCAGGGGCGCATTTCGTAGGCGCCGTTGAGCGGCAGGACGTGTTCCTTCCAGACCTGGTCGTAACGCGCCGCGTCATGCGCCGGGCGGCGGATCATCCGCATCGCGAACTGGGCCTGTTGGTCGGTCGTGGCCGCCTTGTCATTCAGTTCGACGGCGTAGCTGTTGAAGTCCCGCACCAGCAGGCCGAAGATCTCGTCGAGCAGCGCGTCGTCCACGCCCGACAGCGGCGCCTCCTCCAAGATCAGCTGCGCATAGGGCACCAGCGCGAAGATCTGGCCGACACCGAACGCGAAGGATGTCCTTCTGCTGGGACGCATCCGGGGTGGCGCCGGCCAGCATCTCGGTCAGCACGTCGATCTGCTCCCGCAGCAGCGCGACATTGGGCAGGTGACCGTAGCTGTCGAACGGGGCGCGCCAGTCGTGGAAGCGCACCTTGCCCAGCCCGCCGGTGGGGCCCTGGTTGAACAGGAAGGTGTCGTCGGCCGCGTCGTCGCGACGGGGAATCAGCGGCAGCGCGGCGTCGGGGGCGAACAGGAAGTTGGGCATGAACTTGGCCAACAACCCGATATTGATGTGGACGGTTCCCTCCAGCCTGGGCAGCAGGCCGATCTCGCGGGCCACGGTCTCGAAGAAGGTGTCCTTCTCCACTCCCTTGGCGGCGATGACGTCCCACAACGCGGCAATCACGCGCTCGCCCTCCCTGGTGACCTTGGCCTTGGTCAGCGGGCTGTAGAGCAGGTAGCGACGATCCTCGGCCGAGGCGCTGCGCATGTAGTCGCTGGCCCGGCTGGCCACCAGCCGCATGGCGACCAGGCGCGCATAGGCTCGGTCAACAACCGACGCACGTGGCTGAAGTCGGTGACGACGGTGCCGTACAGGTGGCGGTTGGCCGCGTGCGTGATGGCCTCGTAGAAGGCGTGGGTGCACATGCCGACCGCGCCCCAGCCCAGGTTGTACTTGCAGACGTTGACCGTGTTAAGCGCGGCATGGAAGGCCCCATCCCGCGGTGCAGCAGGTCGGCCTCGGTGACCGGGCAGGGCTCCGGCGTTGTTGATTAGCAGGCTTGTGAGCTGGGTTGATGATCTTTGGTGCCGCGCTATTGGGGCCGGAGTGTAGGCACGGGCTATCTGGAGAACGATCGAGTTGGTTACTGTTCGTCGTTGGTCTGGAGTTGCCCGTGCCTACCGTTTCAGTATTGCCTGTGTCGTCGGTTCCAGAGGTGTTCGACCGCTGGAGTCCTGGTGAGCGCAGCGAGCTCATCGGATCGGAGTTTCTCGATGTGTTGGCCTCGGTGCCAGACCCGAGGGACCCACGCGGTCGGAGGTATTCGCTGATGGCTTTGTTGGCGATCGCGGTTCTGGCCACTGCCGCGGGGATGCGCGGCTATGCTGGTTTTGCCACATGGGCGGCCACCGCTCCCGATGATGTGTTGGCCCAATTAGGGGTCCGGTTCCGGCGGCCCAGTGAGAAGACCTTCCGTGCTGTTTTGTCTCGGCTAGACCCCGCCGACCTCAACGCCAGGATGGGCAGTTACTTCACTGCACACGTGGCCAGCAGCGACCCCAGTGGATTGGTGCCGATCGCGTTGGACGGCAAGATGCTGCGTGGTGCTTTACGCGCCAAAGCGACAGCCACGCATCTCGTGTCGGTGTTCGCCCACCGTGCCCGATTGGTGCTCGGTCAACTCGCTGTCGCCGAGAAAAGCAATGAAATTCCCTGCGTACGTGCCCTGCTCACGCTGCTGCCGGGTAGCTTGCGGTGGCTGGTCACCGTGGATGCGATGCATACCCAGGTCGTCACCGCGAAGTTGATCTGCGCCACCTTGAAGTCGCACTACCTGATGATCGTCAAGTCCAACCAAGCCAAAATACTTGCGCGTATCACCGCGCTGCCCTGGGCCGAGGTGCCCGCAGCCGCTACCGACGACTCCCGCGGCCACGGCCGTGTCGAGACCCGCACCCTGCAAATCATCACCGCTGCACGAGGAATCGGCTTCCCCTACGCAAAACAAATCATCCGGATCACTCGTGAACGCTTGATCACCGCCACCGACCAGCGCAGCGTGGAGGTGGTCTATGCCATCTGCAGCCTGCCGTTCGAGCACGCCCGCCCTACCGCGATCATGACCTGGATGCGTCAACACTGGGGAATCGAGAACAGCCTGCACTGGATACGCGACGTCACCTTCGACGAAGACCGTCAAAGGGCACATACCGGAAACGGCGCACAGGTCCTAGCAACGCTACGCAACACCGCGATCAATCTGCACCGCCTCAACGGCGCCGACAACATCGCCGAAGCCTGCCGGATCACCGCTTTGACCGCCAACCGCCGCCTACACCTCCTCAATCCACAATTCCCCAGCTCACAAGCCTGCTAATCAACAACGCCGGAGCCCTGGGTGACCGGGTAGTCGTGCAGCGCGTAATTCGCCACGTAGTTCTGCGAATTCACCACGTTCTTCTTCAGCTCATACCGATCGTGCTGCGAGTCGGCGGCGAAGAAGACGTACTCCGGTTCCTTTGACGAGTCCTCGATCTTGCCGAAGGTCGAGACCATCCGCGCAACGTTGGCGTTGCCGATGTAGTACTTCTCGCCGCTGGCGGTCCAGCCGTGCTCGGACGGCGTCAGGATCATGTCGGTCTGGTAGACGTCGGCGCCGTGGGCCTGCTCGGACAGTCCGAAGGCGAAGACCTCGCCCTGCTCCAACTGCGCGGCCGCCTTGCGCTTGGCGTCCTCGTTGTCACTCATCCAAATCGGGCCCAGGCCCAACGCCGTCACCTGGAACGGGTACCAGTAGCTCAGCCCGTAGAAACCGATAATCTCGGCGAACTCACTGATGCGGTAGGTGTCCCAGCGGCAATCGTCAGCGCCATATTCGGACGGCGTCAACAACGAGGCGAAGATGCGGTGCTCGGCGATGTGGTTGAGAAAGTCCGAGTACCAGGCCCGGTCGTGGTCGTCGCGCTTGAGGCGCGCCTTTCCGCGGGACTCGAAAAAGTCCACTGTCGCGGCCATGATCTCCGCCGAGCGCGCGTCCGGGTATTTGCGTTGCAGGCGGTTGGGGTTGAGCAGCATGAGGGGAGCTCCCATGACCAGGGCTCCGGCGAAGCGCCGGATCGGCAACCCGGAATGCGATATGCTCGCCGCGCGGCCGAATACTCAATCCAGCTGACCAGGCACGATGGTCGGTAAGCGGGAGAAGAGAGGGGTAGCAGCGTGCCCTTTGTGGTCACGATTCCCGAGCAACTATCAATAGCAGCAACAAGTCTGGCGAACATCGGTTCGACCATCGGCACGGCCAATACGGCCGCGGCCGCCCCCACCACCACGCTGCTAGCCGCCGGGGCTGACGAAGTATCGACGGCCATCGCCGCACTGTTCGGCTCACACGGCCAGGCATTTCAGGCACTGAGCGCCCAGGCCGAAAACCTGCACGGACAATTCGTCACGACCCTCAACTCCAGCGCGTTCTCGTATGCGAGTGCCGAGGCCGCCAACGCGAGCCAGAACCTGGTCAACGCGCTCAACATGCCCGCCGAGGGGCTGCTGGGCCGGCCCCTGATCGGCGATGGCACCGACGGCGCGCCCGGGACCGGACAAGACGCTTGCGACGGCGGCATCCTGTGGGGCAACGGCGGCAACGGCGGCTCCGGCGCGCCCGGCCAGCGCGGCGGCGACGGCGGGGATGCCGGGCTGTTGGGCAAGGGCGGTTACGGCGGCAACGGAGGAGCCGGCCAAACCGGCGGAACCGGCGGGTCCGTTGGGCTATTCGGCAACGGCGGAGGCGGTGGCGGTGGCGGCGGCGGAGCCGGCGGCGGCGCCGGCGGACTCGGCGGGGATGCCGGCCTGGTGTTCGGCGTCGGCGGACCCGGCGGCGACGGCGGCGACGGCGGAGGTACCGGCGGGGCGGGAGGAGCCGGCGGCACCTTCTGGGGCCCGGGCGGCGCCGGCGGCAGCGGCGGCCACGGCGGAGCAGGTATCGCCGGCAACGGCGGGGCAGGTGGGCCGGGCGGCGCGGTGTTCGGTACGGGCGGCGACGGCGGGGAAGGGGGCCTTGGCGGCTCTGGCGGCAACGGCGGAGCAGGCGGCGACGGCGGCTTGCTGTTCGGCACGGGCGGGCAGGGCGGCGAAGGGGCATCCAACAACAACACGGGGGGCGCGGGTGGAGCGGGCGGCAATGGCGGCCTGCTGTTGGGTGACGGCGGGCAAGGCGGGGCGGGCGGAAAGGCGAGCGTCGCCGGCGGCGGGGCCGGCGGCGCCGGCGGCAGCGCCGGCCTGCTGATCGGAAACGGCGGAGCCGGCGGCGACGGCGGGATAGGAACCACCGGCGGCGGGCACGCCGGAGCCGGTGGCGGCGCGGCCCTGCTCATCGGCAACGGCGGCGATGGCGGACAGGGCGGCAACGGTATCAATGGCACCGGCGCGAACGGCGGGGCCGGCCGCGATGCTGGCCTGCTGCTAGGCACCGGTGGCAACGGCGGGGGCGGCGGGACCGGCACGGGTGCCGTGGGTGGAAACGGCGCGACTGGAGGCAAAGCCGGGCTGATCGGCGGCGGCGGAAGCGGCGGGGCCGGCGGGAACGGCAGCAACGGCGGTAACGGCGGCAACGGCGGCAACGCCCAGCTGATCGGCAACGGCGGCCACGGCGGACATGCGGGAATCGGGGCAATTCGGGGCACCGCTGGTACCGGCGGCTACGGCGGGCTGCTGCTTGGGCAGAACGGGTCGAACGGGTCCGCTTAGCAGGGTGGGCTGCGTGTGCTGCTGAAGCCGCGGGGTAGGACTTCATTCGCCAGAGGTTCGAGCTCCTAGCAGACGACTGAGCGCATCCTCGTTAATGATGGGGATGCCGTACTTGCGCGCCTTCCTTGCCTTTCCAGTGGCCGAGTCGGGATCGGCAGCGACCAACAGGCGCGTCCTGCGGGTAAGCGACCCGACCTCGATGCCGCGCTGAGCTAGTTCTGCCTCCCACTCAGACCGGCGGCGCCGCATCGACCCCGTGAGGCATAGAACGTCGCCCGCCGCCAACGCGAACTCGGCGCAGGCCGAACGTGCAGAAGCCATTGCCAGAGCGGCATCCACGCGGTCGGCGGACAGCCCGAGGAGTTCAGCGACCTGAAGCAGGTCAGCGCGCTCGTCGTCGGTGACAACCCCATCGGCAACCGCAACCCTCGCCATCGACCGCAGGTAGTCGTGGTGGATCTCGTCGAGCAGCCGACGCGAGAGGCCCAAGCTGTCGGCCATCTCAACCAGCGCATCCTCCTCGTGGCAGGACAGGTAACAGTCGAGGAGGGCGGATTCGAGGATTTCGAGGTAGGACTCGACGCGAGGGTCGTCCTCGTGGGGCATGCGCGCGACGATGCGATCAAGCCACCCTGCCGGGGGACGTGGAGGCGCTGCCCCCCACGCCGCGCGCGTCACCAACCGCACTTCCGGGCCGGCCACCTGCGGCCACTCAAAGTCCTCGGCGCCGTCTATCTCCTTAGCCCATGGCGGCGGGCTCCCGCAATGGTCGATAAGGTACTTCAGCAGACTCGTCGTAGCCCGGGCATCTGCGAGCGCGCGATGGGCGTCAGTGAGGACGACGCCAGCGGCATCGCAACAATCCGGCAGCTTCCGCGACGCAGCCGGAAGCAGGCGACCGGCCCACCTCATCGTGCACAATCCGGTCAGCCACGGGTTATCGAACGGCACTCCGGCCCGACGCAACTCTGCCAGCAAAAATCGCTGATCAAAGTTGACGTTGTGGGCCACGAAAACCCGCCCACGGAGGTCCCGCAACAACCTCGGGATGATCGCCTCGAAGGCGGGCGCGCCGAGTAAGTCACGCGCCCGGATTCCATGCCTCTCGGTAGCACCAACATCGCGATGAGGATTGATCAGAGTTGACCACTCGTCCTCGATGTCCCCCTCCGCCGACAGCAGCACGAGGCCAACCTCGACCACACGGTCGTACTCGGCGGCGAATCCGGTGGTCTCGAAGTCCAGGACGGCAAAACCGGCCACGTCTACTACTCCTCGATTCGGCGGCTCCCATCCTGCCGAAGAGTAAACGGACCCCCAACAGGAAGCCTGGCGTTCAATCAAATTAGAACGCGCGACGGGAACTACTTTGAAGTCATGGAGTTCACCACGAGACGGCTGTGGGGCCAATGTTTGACCCGTTCTGTAGAGAATTACCCACCAAGGAGCGGCCCGCTCCCCGAGCAGCAACGGCGACTACGCAAAGAGGGGCTGTTGCCCGAACTCGTCCCAAAGGGGCATTTGTTCGGGCGATCGTGGAATCACGAGGACTCAAAGATGACAAATAGGGATCACCGCGTCAGCGGGGCGCGCGGGATCATGTATGCACTCCAAATGCCCCCGTGTGGACCGGGCGCTTTTGGGAAACAATTTGGGGACAACAAGATTCGATTCTCACTCAGGTCGGTGATCGTTCGGGCCACGTCGGTCACGAAGCAGCCAAGCCGGTCGATGGCAGCAACGACCACGGTGTCTCCAAGGCGCGAATAGTCGGGCATCGCCGACAACCCGGTCGGGCCCCCTTGGCCGATCCCAACAGTTTGTCGGCAATGACGCGTTCCAAGGCATGCCTGGTCGCAGCAAGCGCCACGAGCAGGGCGTCGAGGTCCTGACCGGTGGTGCTGACGCAGGCGTAGCCCACGGTATGGCGCCAACGAAGAGACCGCAGCGGCCGAGATGGCCGCCGTGCGACCCAGGTTGGTCTAGATGGTGCTGACCCTTTCCCAAGTCCAGGCATGGAGCACCGAGCACCTGATCGAGGCGGCCACCTACTGGAGCAAGACCGCCGATCAGTGGGAAGACGTGTTTCTCCAAATGCGCAACCAATCCCACACCCTCGTGTGGGAAGGCGCTGGCGGTGATGCGCTACGGCAGCGAACCGGTGCTGACCTGGCGATCGTGAGCACCAAGGCCGACGAACTACGCCAAGCCAGCAAAATCGCCCGCGATGGCGCCGGAACCATCGGCATTGCCCAACGCAGGGTGCTCCATGCCGTTGAAGACACCCACAACGCCGGTTTCACTGTCGGAGAAGACTTCTCAGTCACCGATATCCGAACCAGCCGCAGCTCCGCCGAGCAAGCAGCCCGCCAAGCACAAGCACAAGCACTCGCTACCGACATCCGCCAACGCGCAGTCGAGCCGCTGCCGCCTCCTGCCCCGGGACGGCTGCCGCCCCTGACCCCAGGCGAAATGGCGACCCCCAGACTGCCAGCACCCCCACCGCAGCCTCCGATACGGGGCGGCGCCGATCTCGCGCCGGCCGAACCCCCACCTGTTGTGCGCACACCTATGGAGCCACCAGCCCGTCTAGGCGGCCCCATTGCGGGCGGCCCGGTACCGCCAGAATCCATCCCACACCCCGTTCAACCGCCGCACAGCCACCACGGGCCACCTGTGCTGGGCAAAGACGAGATACCGGACTTAGGTGAATTCAACCCAGGATGACAAGAGGAACTTAATTACTTTCTAAGACAACGGATTAGAGCGTCTCAAAGTGCTGCGTGACCAGACGATTACTCCCCAGAAAGGGACTGTCGCCTCCGCTGCTCGCGACGTATTCCTTCCCCCCACCGTTCGATATTCTCAATTTCCTCGGCCGTGCGGATGCGGCCGCCGTTCGGAAACAATAATTTGGTGCGCTCATAGCCGCCGATTTTGCGTTGCAGGCCACGCAGCAAGCCCATTGCCTCGGCGTCAGAGAACCTTGTACCGATCTCGAAATCCAGACCCGCACCGATCAAGCTGCTGGCGAACGTGACTTCAGACAATAACAGCACCCGCGCCCAATCCAGATCTGTCAAGGGCTCACGATCGGTGACAGCACGCTCAAGACGCACGATGAGTTCGCCGAACTGCTCCCAGGTTGATAACCCCAGCACCTGGAACGGAAACGGCTTCCCGGCCGCCGACCTCCGCCACTCGTCCAATGTCTGCCGAATGAAATCGCGCTCATCCCCGGTCAGATCGACCGCCACCAACTCAGAGGAATTTGTCATTGAGTCGATCGTACGGCCAGCACCTGACGTACGAGGGTGTCGACTGCCACGATGATGGGGCTACCTTGACCAGGTTTTAGCCAGTCCAGCAATCTTGCGACTCCCGACGACGACACGCCCGTAGTCCCTGACCCGTGTCTCGCGCCAACTCGACGCCCGTGAAGCCCTCCGGGTCCGGGCACCCTCTGAGACAAGATGTGAGGCGTCTCGGTTCTCTAGAAGTGAGACACGTCGGGCGTTCGCCCAAGCCCCTGGGATGGTGGCTGGCCGCCGTTGTTGTGTTTGCCTACACTTCGGTTCGTGGGGTCTTCGTTGCGTGTGTATACCGCGGGCGTGCAGGCGATGGCCTGGCGGTGGGGTATCGCAGCTGGGGAGCTGACCAGCATGGATGCGCCGGCGGGGCTGGGGTTGTCCTGCCAGCTCAGCGCGGCCGCAGTCGATGCCGCCCATGGTGAGGTGGCGGCGTTTACTACCGGGCTAGCCATTCAGGTGAACGCACGCACCGCGGGCGTGACTCAAGCCGATAGTGGCTATCTGGCCAATGAAGCTGCCTCGGCCGATGTGCTGGCAGCGGTGGCTCCATCGGTGACCCGCGTGTAGTAATGGCAGCGTCGGGAATTCCGGACCTGTCAGCGTTGTTGGCTTGGCCCACCGATCATCTCACTGAGGCGGCTGCTCATTGGGACAACGTAGGCGAGCACACCTATGCGGTGGCCCACCAGCTGTGGCGCGATGCAACGTCGATTGATTGGAGCGGCCATGCCGCCGGCGCGTTGCGCGCCGCAACGCACGCCGACCTGCAAACTACCAGCGCGGCAGCCGACCAGTTGCAGGAAGCGGACCGTGTCGCGCGTAATGGGGCCTCGGATCTTTACGCCGCCCGTTCGCGGGTGCGGTACGCAGTCACCGACGCCCAGGCAGCGGGATTTCAAGTAGAAGAAGACCTTTCGGTCACCGATCGCATGACGGGCGGATCAGCGGCCCAGCGCGCGGCCCGGCAAGCCCAAGCCCAGGCCTTCGCCGGCGACCTCCGTCAGCGTGCCGCCCAACTGGTGGGCCTGGACGCTCAAGTCGCCACAAAAGTTACGGCCGCGGTGGCCAGGATCGGCAGCAGTTTCCCGCAAATTCCTGCACCCGCCGCCCCGCCAATGGGCAACCCGGTCCGCGCCGTCGACAACCGCACGTTCAAACAAAACCCGCCACCAGCGCCGGTCGACCCCAAGGACATGACCGCAGAGGAGGCTCGCGCAGCATGGGCGGACATCAACAGTGAAATAGGCAAGTACAACGCCCGGTGCGGGCGCACCTTCGTCTTGCCGACCGAACAGGGCGCTTACGACGCCTGTATCGCCGACAAAGGACCCCTACTCGATCGCCAAGCTGCCATCCGAGCCCGCCTCGGGCAACTCGGTATACCCGTCGAAGGCGAAGACCCAACCCACCCAGGAACCGCGGAACCACCATTTCCACCACCCACCCGAATCAACGGGCTGACAGAACATGGAGCACAACGTGTCGAAGTGCGAGACGGCCACGGGGTCAACGACAATGCAATGCAAGACGCCGTCGCGCATCCGATAGAGCCACCACAGTTCATCCTGATCAATATGGTGGCACCTGGCGATATATCGGCAAAGACGCGACGGTTAGTCTGAACGAAAACGGGCAAGTGACAACGGCCTGGGCAAATAGCCGCAATGGATGGAGGAATCCGTGAACAACATTCTCGATGTCGTTCCATCCGAGCACCGCGTTCTTATCATGGATGAGCTGACACGCCGTAACCCCGATCTCCTTGCGGAGCTTCGCACCGTGCAGAAGCCAACCAACGACCAGAGCGACGCCGTTGTGGATGCGCTGTCGCATGCGTTGAGCGCGAACTACGGGCCAGGGCATGTACCAAACGACTATGGACTAGCGGTTGAACGCGCAATTGACGCCTACCTCGAAGCGTGGCCCATATACAGGTAGACACCGTGTCCCCGAGGACAGGACAGCGTTCCCATCATCGTGGCACCTTCGGCCGGGGACAAGAACCCAGTCGTCACGTTTCTTTATAAACGAGACTGTGCAAGGCGGGTGAGCTTGCAACAGTGGGCGGCTCGGCGGTCCAGCGATACGTCGGCAGGATCGAGACGAGATTCGAGCTCAAATCTCTAGAAAAGAGACATCCATAGCTGATCTAAGTAGCGTCACGTCGAGCAAGACTCCCGCGCGACCGCAGAGCACGGAACCGCGCGTGATTGAGCCATTGTGGCGCGATGGCCATCTGGCTTGCGATGTGAGTTGTTATCCATGAGCTCGCCGTTAAACCCCCAAGAATGCAACCGGGTCAGCTGCGGGTCGAGGTCCCTCAGCTAGAAGCCACGGCTGGCGAATGGAGTCAACGAAGCGCCACTCTGGCCGCCTTAACACCCCCTTCACCAGGACAGCCGTTTCAGCCCACCACAGCCGCGGTGAGCAGTGCCCACACAGCTGTTGGCCTCGCCGCAGCAGCGCTTACAACCCGCACCCAAGAGACAATCGTTGCCGTCGAGAGCGGTGCGACACGGTATGCCACCAACGAAACGACCTCACCAGCCGAGATGGCTGCCGTGCAACCCAGGTTGGTCTAGGTGGTGCCGACCCTGTCCCAGGTTCGGGCATGGAGCACCGGGCATCTGATCGAAGCGACTAGCTACTGGACTCAGACCGCCGATCAGCGGGAAGACGTGTTCTTGCAGATGCGCCACGAAGTAGCGTCGCACGGCCCGGGCCAGGTGGTCCGATTACGCGGCTGCACGATGGCTCGGCCTACGATGGGTGCCCCTGAGCCCGCCGTCACACTTTCCGGGGATGGAGCCGGGTCTGCTGCGGGTCGCTGTCCGACAGCTGCAAACCACCGCCATTCAATGGAGTCAACAAGCCGTTGAACTTGCCGCTGCCTCCCTCACCAGGGGAGCCGCTTCAACCCGCCGCGGCGGCGGGCAGGGCCGGGAGCGGTTGGCGCGTTCCACTGGGGGTATCAGCGTTCGGGCCCCAGGTCCGGCCGGCGGTGACGACATGCCCGACTACCAGCGCGTCAACGTTGGATGAACTGCCCATCGCGCCCACCAGATCGCGATACGCTGTATTCCTGACTGATTCCTCGACCCACTGACCAGGCGGCGGCCGGTGAGCTGACGAGAGGACTGGCTCATGTCGTTCGTTTCCGTCATCCCTGAACAGCTGACTGCGGCAGCCACGAACCTGGCCGGTGTCGGATCGACGATCAGCACGGCCAATGCCACCGCGGCCGGCCCCACTGCCGCGGCGTTGGCCGCCGGCGCCGATGATGTTTCGGCGGCCGTCTCATCATTTTTCGGCGCCTACGCGCGGGACTACCAGGCGTTCAGCGTGCAGGTCGAGGCCCTTCACGACCAGTTCGTGCGCGCCGTCACCTCCGGTGCGGCGTCGTATGCGGGCGCCGAGGCCACCAGCGTCCAACAGATCCTGCTCGACGCGATCAATGCGCCCACCCAAGCGCTGCTGGGACGCCCGCTGATCGGCAACGGCGCCAATGCGGCCCCGGGATCCGGGGCAAACGGGGGCGACGGCGGCATCTTGTACGGCAACGGCGGCGCGGGTGGCTCCGGAGCGGCCGGCGGCAACGGCGGGGCCGGCGGCGCCGCCGGACTCGTTGGCAACGGCGGCGCTGGTGGAGCCGGCGGGAACAATGCCGCGGGCGGCTCCGGCGGGGCGGGGGGGCCTGCTGTACGGCAATGGCGGGGCTGGCGGCATCGGAGGCACCAGCGCCGGCTCGGGCGGAGCCGGCGGGGCGGGAGGCCTGCTGTACGGCAATGGCGGGGCTGGCGGCATCGGAGGCACCAGCGCCGGCTCGGGCGGAGCCGGCGGGGCGGGAGGCCTGCTGTTCGGCACCGGCGGATCCGGCGGCACTGGCGGGTTCGGCGGCGGCCTAATGACCAGTGGGGGCGCCGGCGGGACCGGTGGGGCCGGTGGCTTGCTGTTCGGCACCGGCGGATCCGGCGGCGCCGGCGGCGGCAGCAACGCCTTCACCGCGGGTGACGGCGGGGCCGGCGGGGCCGGCGGCCTGCTGTTCGGCACCGGCGGATCCGGCGGAGACGGCGGGCTCGCTCCAGGCGCCATGTTCGGAAACGGGGGTCACGGCGGCACCGGCGGGGCCGGCGGCACGTTGTCCGGCATCGGCGGGCACGGTGGAGCCGGCGGGCTCGGCCAAGTCAGCGGGGGCGCGGGCGGGGACGGCGGAAACGGCGGCGTGTTCTTCGGTGGGGGCGGCGACGGCGGTATCGGCGGGCACGGCATAACCGGCAGCGGCGGCAGCGGCGGGAGCGGCGGGAGCGGCGGCTTCCTGCCCGGCGGCGCCGGAGTCGCCGGGCTGATCGGCGATGGCGGAGCGGGCGGACACGGCGGCAGCGGCGGCAGCGGCGGCGGGACCGGCGGCAGCGGCGGGAGCGCCGGCACGCTATTGGGCAATGGCGGGGCCGGCGGCGGCGGTGGATCGGGCAGCACCACCGCGGGCGGTGGCGGCAGCGGTGGCGACGCCGGCGCGCTGTTCGGCAATGGCGGGGCCGGCGGAGCGGGCGGATCCGGCGCCGCCACCGGCGGATCCGGGGGAACCGGCGGCTCCTCCGCGCTCCTGTTCGGCACGGGCGGGGTCGGCGGGGTCGGCGGCAGCGGCGGCGACAGCGGCGGGACCGGCGGGGCCGGCGGACAGGGGGGCGCGATGTTCGGCAACGGCGGGGCCGGCGGAGGCGGCGGAGACGGCATCAACGTCGGAGGCAAAGGCGGGGCCGGAGGAGCGGCCGCCACACTGTTCGGCAGCGGAGGCACCGGTGGGGACGGCGGAAACGCCGGCGCCGGCGTCACCTTCGGGGCGCCGGCGGGGAGGGCGGGGCCGCCGCCTTGCTCGGCGGAAACGGGGGTTCCGGCGGGCACGGCGGAATCGGAAATGTCGGCGGCAAGGGCGGGGCCGGAGCTGCCGGCGCGATGCTGCTCGGCAACGGCGGCGACGGCGGCGATGGTGGAAATTCCCTTGCCAGTCTCGCCGGTGCGGGAGGAGCCGCCGGTAACGCGGGGCTGATCGGCAGCGGCGGCACCGGCGGGGCCGGGGGCCAGAGCTTCTCCGGCACCGGCGGTAAGGGCGGCGATGGCGGCAGCGCCCTGTTGATCGGCGACGGCGGCAACGGCGGCAACGGCGGGACCGGGGCTACCGCTGGTGTCGGCGGCACCGCGGGCACGGGTGGCTTCCTGTTCGGACTGGACGGGATGAACGGGTCGCCGTAGCTGTGCGGCGCTCAGGGCGCAATCGCGTCCGCTTCCCGGTCGATGTCCTGCCCGGCGCTGTGCTCGGTCCGTTTCTCCCAGCGGCGCAATGCTTCTCGACAGGGTGACTCCACCAGCGCATAGCTGACGGCGGCGATCGCGAAGCCAAAGATCAACGTCAGCACCAGCACCGTCGGCATCCGTCCGGTGAACGCAAAGGTGCCGATCACCGGGAACACCATGTCCAGGGCGGCCAAATGCCAGATGAACAGCCCGTAGGACCAGCGCCCCAGGGTCACCATGGTGGTGCTGCCCAGTAGCCGGTGGGGCGTGCCGGGCCGGTCCAGCACCAACGGCGCCACCAGCGCGAACGCCACCACGGCACCCATCGCGGTCTTCACCGCGAATTGCGTCGCCGAGCCCTGGACCAGGCCGGCCGGACCGGCCAGCGGTGATGCCGCCACCAGATACGCCAGCATCGCCACCACACCGATCAGCACGCGGTGGCGCGCCAACCAGTGTACCAGCCCGATCGGGCTGTGCACCCACTCGGCCAGCAACATGCCGGCGGCGAACCAAGAGAAGAAGGCCGGCGGCCAGTTCAGCGGGTTCATCCCGGAACCGGCGGCCACCGGCAACCACGCCCAGGCCAGACTGAGCGCGGCCGCGGCGGCGATGACGGGCACCCGGGCCCCGACTGGCACACGGCGGGCCAGGAACGCGAGCATCGGCAACGCCAGGTAGAAGCCGACCTCGACGGACAGGCTCCACATTTGGGTGAGGCCCCCGGTCAGCGTCAATGGCACGTAGATCTGGGTAAGGGTCAAGTTCGCCAGCCACACGGTCAAACTCGCGTGGTCCGAATCCGGCAGCAGGGACAAGATCACAACCACCGCGACCACGTAGGCGGGCATGATCCGGACCGCCCGCGACCGCAGATAGTGACCCGTGCGGGGACGCGGTGATCCGCCCCGAGCGGCCGCAGCGTGCCCCCGCCACAACAGAAACCCCGACAGCGCGAAGAACACCGCCACCGCCAGATCGAAGCGGCCGAACAGCCGGCCGGCGACTCCACTGGAGTGGCCGGTCTGGAAGGCGACATGGGTGACGACCACCCCCATTGCCGCGCAGGCACGCATGCCCTCCACGGGAGGCAGAAAGCTGCGTGTCCCCCCCACCTGCTGGCCGTCGGTCACCATCACAGTCTGCCCGTCATCGACTGGCGGCCGAATCGGGTATACCGGCAAAGTTGGGGCAGGTTCGCACACCGGGACCATACGTTCTGCTGTTAGGGTCAAACGGGTTTGACTGCCTGCTTATTCGGGTGGGAACAGGTCGCGGCCAACGAGTCTTTGGTCCAGAAGGAGGTCACAGCAACGTGAACCGAGCAGTCATGTTGCGGATCGCCGCATTGGGAACGATCGGACTCGGGTCCGCTCTCCTGATCGCCGCGCTGCTGCTGTCGACCTATACCAGCAGCAAGATCACCAAAATCCCGCTCGATATCGATGCCACCCTGATCAGCGAAGGCAAGGGATCGGCGCTCGACTCGGCCTCGCTGGCCACCGACCACATCGTCATCAACCAGAACGCGCCGTTGGTGTCCCAACAGCAGATCACGGTCGAGTCACCGGCCAATGCCGATGTGGTCACCCTGCAGGTCGGAACCTCGGTCCGGCGTACCGACAAGCAGAAGGACACCGGTCTGCTGCTGGCGATCGTGGACACGGTCACCCTCAACCGGCACACGGCGATGGCCATCTCCGACGACACCCACACCGGGGGAACGGTCCAGAAACCGCGTGGCTTCGGCGACGAAAGCCCGCCAACCGCTATCCCGCTGCGGCACGAGGGCTTGTCCTACCGCTTCCCGTTCCACACCGAGAAGAAGTCCTACCCCTACTTCGATCCGATCGCACAGAAGCCGTTCGACGCCAACTATGACAGCGAAGAGGACGTCAACGGCCTGACCACCTACCGGTTCACCCAGAACATCGGCTACAACTCCGAAGGCAAGCTGGTCGCACCGGTCAAGTACCCGTCGCTGTACGCCGGCGACGAAGACGGCAAGGTCACCACGACCGCCGCGATGTGGGGTGTTCCGGGAGAGCCGGACGAAGAGATCACGATGACCCGCTACTACGCGGCGCAGCGCACCTTCTGGGTGGACCCGGTCACGGGCACCATCGTCAAGCAGACCGTGCACGCCAACCACTACTTCGCCCGTGAGGCGATGAAGCCAGAGGTAACCCTGGCCAACTACAAGGTCACCTCCAACGAAGACACGGTCGAGACCCAGGTCAACACCGCCCGCGGCGAACGTGACCGGCTGGCGCTGTGGTCGCGGGTGCTGCCGATCACGTTCACCGCAATCGGCTTGGTCGCGCTGGTCGGCGGCGGGCTGCTCACCTCGTTCAGCCTGCGGACCGAAAGCATCCTGATGGATCCGAGCCTGGACCGCGACGACACCGACTTCCTGCGGCGCGTCGGACTCGAGCAGCCGGTGCCGGGAGCCGAAGCCGAGACCGAGAAGCTGCCCGCGCAGCGTCCAGACTCGTCGGACGACGGTCCTGACTCGGACAAGACTCCGCCCGATTCGGCCGAATCGTCGTCGGAGTCGGGCTCGGCTGAGCCCTCTGGTCCCGAGGAACGGACCTAGCCCGCCGACGATGCGGGCCAAGATGGCCCGGGGAGAAGGCGCAGGTTGGGCCTCGCCGCGCTGCGCGCGCTGGTGGCGGCCGGGGTACGCGCTGGTGCTGGCGCTGCTGGTGGTCGGGCCGGTGCTGGGGCCCGGATATCTGCTGCTGCGCGACGCGGTATCCACCCCGCGGTCATATCTCTCAGACAGCGCCCTGGGGTTGATGGCTGCGCCGCGGGCGACGCCGCAGGATTTCGCGATAGCGCTGGCCTCCCAGGTGATAGACGGCGGGATCCTGGTCAAGGCACTGCTGGTCTTGGGGCTGTGGCTGGCGGGCTGGGGTGCGGCCGTGCTGGTAGCGCGGGCACTGCTTGCGGCCGGCGCCGGAGGCCAGTTCGTCGCGATCACCTTGGCGATCTGGAATCCCTACGTGGCCGAACGCCTCCTGCAAGGCCATTGGAGCCTGCTGCTCGGCTACGGCTGCCTGCCCTGGGTCGCGGCCACCATGCTGGGGTTGCGCGCACCGGAGGCAAGCCAGACCGGATTCTTCGGGCTGGCCTTCTGGATCGCGCTCGCCGGTCTCACCCCAACTGGGTTGCTGCTGGCCGCGACGGTAGCCCTGACCTGTGTAGCTGCTCCCGGTGGCGGCAAACCACGGTGGCTGTGCGCAACGGCCGCGTTAGCGGCCGCGCTGGTCGGTGCCCTGCCTTGGCTGACGGCGTCGGCCTTCGGTTCGTCGCTGACCACCCACACGGCCGCCAACGGACTCGGCGTTGCCGCGTTCGCGCCGCGCGCCGAACCGGGTCTGGGCACGCTCCTCAGCTTGGCCAGTCTTGGTGGAATCTGGAACGGCGATGCCGTGCCCGGTTCGCGAACCACTCTTTTCGCGGTGGCCTCCGCCGCGGTCCTGTTGGTCGTGGTGGCGGTCGGACTCCCCACCGTGGCGCGACGGCCGGCGCTGGTGCCGCCGCTAGTGCTGGCCGCGGTGTCGGTGCTGGTGCCCGCCGCCCTGGCAACCGGCCCGGGCCTGCACATCTTGGCTGCCGCGGTCGATGCCGCACCCGGGTTGGGGGTGCTCCGCGACGGGCAGAAATGGGTGGCGCTGGCGATGCCGGGTTATGCCGTATCCGCCGCGGCCGCGGTGTCGACCCTGTCACGCTGCAAGACGGCCGCAACGCCCCTGAAATCGACACTGGCGGCGTCGGCGTGCTGCCTGGCGCTCGTGCTGGCCCTGCCCGATCTGGCATGGGGCGTGCTGGGCCGGGTTGCGCCGGTGCATTACCCGCCGGGGTGGACCGCCGTGGCGACCGCGATCAACCATCAGCCTGGGACCGTCGCGGTCTTGCCCATCGGCACCATGCGGCGATTCTCCTGGTCCGGTCGGGCGCCGGTGCTCGACCCGCTCCCCCGCTGGGTTCGACCGGACGTGTTGAGCAGCGGCGATCTGGTCATCTCCGGGGTGCTGGTGCCCGGCGATGGCGTGCGCGCCCGAACGGTCCAAAAGTTGCTGCTCGCCGGGGCTGATCCGGAGGCCCTGGCCCAGGCCGGGGTGGGCTGGCTCGTCGTCGAAGTGCACGGCGGCGGCGAGGTGGGCGAAGCCGGACGCACACTGGACCGCCTGACGCCGACCTACCGCGACGATGAGCTGGCCCTGTACCGGATCGATGGCCGGTCCACGGGTGTCCCGGCCGGGGGTCGTCGGGCAATGATGCTCGCGCATTGGGCGTGGTTGTCGATGTTGCTCGCGGGTGGCGCCGGGATGGCCGCCGGCCGGGTCCGCCGACACTTAAGCGGTCGCGAGGAATCGCCGACGGATCTCGCAGCGGATTAAGTCTCGGGGCTACACAACGCCGCTGACGAACCGACCGGCCGGTACGGCTTCCAGGACGCTACGCATCCCGTCGACACTTTCCTGCCAGGAGAACTCGGCACTGCGCACCTGAGCCTTGGCGCCGAGCTGATCGCGCAGCACCGGATCGGCCAGCAGTCGTTCGAGCTGATCCACCAGTTCGGCGTGGCTGTCGACCAGGATGCCGGTCACTCCGTCGATGATCGAATCGGATAGACCACCCGAGGATCGATACCCGATGGTGGGCACCCCGTGTTGGGCCGCCTCGACCACCGCCAGCCCCCAGCCTTCCTTGCGCGACGGCAGCAGCTGCACCCATGAACTCTGCAGCACGTGGTGTTTGGTCACGTCGTCGACGTGACCGTGGAAAGTCACCGCGTCGGAAATGCCGAGCCGGTGCACATGATCGATCAGCCGTTGTCGCCACCAGCCGCCGCCGACGACGTCGATGTGCAGATTCGGGCTGCCCGGCGTGCGTCGCCGCAGCTGCGCGACAGCCTCCAGCGCGTCCTCAATCTGCTTGTGCGGCACCAGCCGGGACAACACCACCACCCGCGGCGTCGCCGCCCGCGGTCCGGACAGGGTTTGCCCGGGCGCCTCGTCGAGGCCGTTGCGGACCACGGCAATTCGCTCGTTGTCGACACCGAGCGCGACGAGATCGCGGGCCGAGGGCAGCGACACCGTCACGTACTGGTTGCGCCGGTTCAGCCATGGCGACAACTTCGACTCCACGAACCAGCCCAACCGCCCGAGCATCGGACCCGCCACCGGCCACTGCTCGCGATGACAGTGGTGCACCAGCACCACCACCCGCCGGCCGTACACCAGACGGGCCAGGAAAGGGAGCCCGTTCTGGGTGTCGATGACCGCCGCGGGCCGCACCCGTCGCAGCGGACCCAGACCCATTCGCGCCGCGACCATCGCCAACAGCGCCCACACGTATACCGAGTAGCGGCCACCCGCGCGGTTGACCCGCACCCCGTCGACCAGCTCCCATCGCGGAGCACCCGGGTAACGGGCGGTGCGCAAGGTGACCTCGATCCCCGAGGCCGCCAGTTGCGCGCCGATGCGCTGCAGATATGTTTCGCTACCGCCCCCCTGTGGGTGTCCGGTGTCGCGCCAACACAGCAGCAGCACGGAGCGCAGATCAGACATCAGTGGCTAGCCTAGCCCGCGCGAGCGTCCCCAACGCCAGCCGTAGGGTGTGCCGATGGCCGTCACCTACAGGTTTGCGCGGCGGGCAACGCTGTCCCGGTCGCTGCGGTTGCTGTCCGAATTCCGCTACGAGCAACCCGACCCGGCGCGCTTCTACGGAGCACTCGCAGCCGACACCGCGACGTTGGTGAGCGACTTGTGGCTGGCCGCCCGCGGTGAATCGGTGGCCGGCCGCACGCTGCTCGACGTCGGCGGGGGTCCCGGATACTTCGCGTCCGCGTTCGCGGCCGCTGGCGTCGGGTACATCGGCGTCGAACCGGACCCCAACGAAATGCATGCGGCCGGGCCCGCGCACGCGGGTGGGCCCGGTTCGTTTGTCCGCGCCTCGGGCATGGCCCTACCGCTCGCCGACGACTCGGTGGACATCTGCCTGTCTTCCAATGTCGCCGAGCATGTGCCGCGCCCCTGGCAACTGGGGGCCGAGATGTTGCGGGTGACCAGGCCGGGTGGGCTTGCCGTGCTTTCCTACACCGTCTGGCTGGGCCCGTTCGGCGGGCACGAGATGGGCCTGAGCCACTACCTGGGCGGCGCGCGAGCCGCCGCACGGTATGCCCGCAGGCACGGCCATCCGGCAAAGAATAACTACGGGTCGTCGTTGTTCGCGGTGTCAGCCGCCGAGGGCCTGCGATGGGCGGAGGGCACGGGAACCCTGATCGCCGCATTTCCCCGCTACCACCCCCGATGGGCCTGGTGGATGACTTCGGTGCCAATGCTTCGCGAGTTCCTGGTGAGCAATCTGGTCCTGGTGCTGTCGCCCCGGTAATGGAACGTGTTCTTGTTTTGCTTTCGCTTGGGTAGGGTGGCGCCATGGGCGAGAAGACCGAATACGACAAACTCTTCATCGGCGGCAGGTGGACGGAGCCGTCGACCTCGGACGTGATCGAGGTGCACTGTCCGGCCACCGGCGAGTACGTGGGCAAGGTGCCGTTGGCGGCCGCCGCCGACGTCGACGCTGCGGTTGCCGCCGCGCGCGCGGCATTCGACAACGGTCCGTGGCCATCCACGCCGCCAAAGGAACGCGCGACCGTCATCGCCAATGCCCTCAAGCTGCTCGAGGAGCGCAAAGACCATTTCGCCAAGCTGCTCGCCGACGAGACCGGCCAACCGCCGATGACCGTCGAAACGATGCACTGGATGGGCTCGATCGGGGCGCTGAACTTCTTCGCCGGCCCCGCCGTGGACCAGGTCAGGTGGAAAGAGATCCGCAACGGGTCCTACGGGCAGACCATCGTCCACCGGGAGCCGATCGGTGTGGTGGGCGCGATCGTGGCCTGGAACGTGCCCCTGTTCCTGGCGATCAACAAGCTGGGTCCGGCGCTGCTGGCGGGCTGCACGGTGGTGCTCAAACCCGCTGCCGAAACACCGCTGACCGCAAATGCGTTGGCGGAGGTGTTCGCCGAGGCGGGCCTGCCCGAGGGCGTGCTGTCGGTGGTGCCAGGCGGGGTTGAGACCGGGCAAGCCCTGACCTCCGACCCCGGGGTGGACCTGTTCACCTTCACCGGCAGCTCGGCCGTCGGCAAAGAGATCGGGCGACGGGCCGCGGAGATGCTCAAGCCGTGCACCTTGGAACTCGGCGGAAAATCGGCGGCCATCCTGCTCGAGGATGTCGATCTGAGCACCGCGGTCCCGATGATGGTCTTCTCCGGGATCATGAACACCGGGCAGGCCTGCGTGGGCCAGACCCGCATCCTGGCCCCCCGGTCCCGCTACGAGGAGATCGTGGAGGCGGTAAGCGCCTTCGTACAAGCACTACCGGTCGGGCCGCCGTCGGACCCAGCCGCCCAAATCGGGTCGCTGATCTCGGAGAAGCAGCGGGCCAGGGTCGAGGGCTACATCGCCAAGGGCATCGAGGAAGGCGCCCGGCTGGTTTCCGGCGGCGGCCGCCCGGAGGGTCTGGACAACGGATTCTTCGTGCAGCCCACCGTCTTCGCCGACGTCGACAACAAGATGACGATCGCGCAAGAGGAGATCTTCGGGCCGGTGCTGGTGGTGATCCCCTATGACACCGAGGAGGATGCGATCAAGATCGCCAACGACTCGGTGTACGGTCTGGCCGGCAGCGTATGGACCTCCAACGTGCCCAAGGGCATCGAGATCTCGGAGAAGATCCGCACCGGCACGTATGCGATCAACTGGTACGCCTTTGATCCGTGCTGCCCATTCGGCGGCTACAAGAATTCCGGCATCGGTCGCGAAAACGGGCCCGAGGGCGTCGAGCACTTCACCCAGCAGAAGAGCGTGCTGATGCCGATGGGTTACACGCTCGAAAGCTAGCCCACTTCGGTAGGAGGCCGAATACCACCGCAATTCGCCGCCCTTTGGAATCAGGAGCCTGGGCTTAGCGGCCGGTGA
The DNA here is from genome assembly GCF_002355775.1 of Mycobacterium ulcerans subsp. shinshuense. Lineage (NCBI taxonomy): Bacteria > Bacillati > Actinomycetota > Actinomycetes > Mycobacteriales > Mycobacteriaceae > Mycobacterium > Mycobacterium ulcerans. Next base: position 5,329,921 of record NZ_AP017624.1, read on the forward strand.
ATCGGGCCTGTCGGCGTTCGATGAAAGACTGCACTCCCTCGGCGGCATCTGCGCTGGTGAATAGCGCCCGAATATCGGGGACCAGGCGCTCGATCGCCGCGGCCTCACCTTCCCGGCGAGCCAGATGCACCGACGCGAGGGTGGCTCGCACGCCCAACGGTGCGGCACGGTCGGCGATGGTCTGCGCGATCTCCCGAGCCCGGGTCAGAGCCGTCGCCGCATCGTCGGCCACCTCTTGGACCAGCCCGATGCGATGCGCTTCGGCGGCATCGAACTCGTCGCCGGTGAGCAACCAGCGCATCGCGTTACCCCACCCGGCGTCACGGGTCAGCCGGATCGTCGCGCCTCCGAACGGGTAGATCCCGCGCTGTACTTCGAGTTGACTGAATCGGGTTCCGGCCGCCGCGATGCGAATGTCGGAGGCCAGCAGCAATTCGATGCCCAACGTCATGCACCAGCCGTGTGCGACAGCGATCAGCGGTGTGCGCCACGGGCCGTCCAGCCGCCACGGGTCGCGACCATCCGCGGGGAACGGGGACTGCCCGGCCGCGATGCTGGGCGCAACGTCAACCAGATCCAGGCCGCCGGTGAAGTGGTCACCATGGGCGAACAGGACGCCGGCCCGCACCGAGTCGTCGGTTTCCAGCAGCGCGTAGGCGCGCGACAGGTCAGCAAACATTGCCCGGTCGAACGAATTGCGTTTCTGCGGCCGATTCAGGCCGATCAGCAGGACGTGGCCATCCCGCTCGAGGGACACGGTTGCCAGTTTGGGCAGGGAAGTTTCCGTCGTAGTCATCTGCACAGTGAACCGCAGAAATATGTCATATCCAATAGTTCATACCGTCCAATTGTCGGGACATTACGAGTTGGTTGCAGGGGTTGCCCTATATCCGCCCACGCTTATATGCTGCTTTGCATAATCATGGGCCGGCGGCCCCGGCGCATGGGATAACGCAGATGCCGGGAGATACCATGTGGATCATCGAGCTCAACGTTGCCGGCTATCGCTTCACCCACGAGATGCCCGATCTGCCCCGCAAGCAAGCCCGGTTGCGCCCCCGCCACCTGCATTGGCCGGTACTGCGCCACTCGCACGGACATTCCCCCGCCGCATGACACCGCCCAGCACATCGACGCCGAAGCGTGGCGGCACCCGCGAGAAGATGTTGATCAGCGCCGCTCAGGTGATGCGCGAGCGGGGCGCGGCCGGGGTCACCATTGATTCGGTGCTCGCCCGCAGCGGCGCCCCCCGCGGTTCGGTCTACTACCACTTTCCCGACGGCCGAAATCAGATCCTGATCGAAGCGCTGCGTTATGCCGGCGATTCCATCACCGCGGTGATCGACAAGGCCGCCAACAAGGGCGCCCGGGCCCTGCTGCGCGAATTCGTCAGGCTGTGGGAGCACCTGCTTACCGACGGGGGCTTTGCCGCCGGCTGCCCCGTGGTGGCAGCCGCCCTCGGCCCCGCCGACGATGAAGTCGAGCTAGCGGCGGAAGCCGGCACCATCCTCGACAGCTGGTGCGCCGCATTGGGCCGGGCCTTTGTTGCCGACGGATTCGACGAATCGACCGCAGCATCGCTGGCGGTGACCTCCATCGCCGCGTTGGAAGGCGCCATCATGCTGTGCCGGTCCACGCGTAGCGTCGAACCGCTACGCCAGGTCGGCGAGCAGCTCGAATTCTTGGTAAAAGCAAGGGGATTCGTCGCACAAAGCAGACTGGATAGCGAGTAGAAACCGCAGCGGTAGCCACTGGTCCGCGGTCGCGATCGGTCAGAAACGTCTCGATCGTCTCCGCGGCAGTGTGCCCTTCAGCACCTCCCCCTCACGATGCGGAACTCCCGCGTGGCGCCCGGGTTACGCACCTTTCGCGTTGACTCGAAAACCGCTGTGCCCCGGGCGATGCGCTGGTCATTCTTCCACCAGCCGCGGCCGGAGCGCTGTTCGATGTCGATCGTCACGTCCGCCTCGTCGGTGAAATGGGTGTAAACGTATTCGTCACCGGGCAACGGGCGGACCGACAGCAGCATGCGCGCCGGGTCCGCTTTGACACGCACCACGAAGCGGAGGTCGCCACGCTCGGCAACGAAGTCCCAAGAGTCCGTGGCTGAATCCAACTCGCGGTTGTGATGAAAAGCATCGATCAGGTTGCTCTCGATGCACTCGCCCTTGTAGCTGAAGGTCAGCCATAGCGAGGTCTGAGACCAATCGTTGAAGCGGGCGCCGAAGCCTTCGATGAGGAAGTCAGGATCACCCTCGAAGTTGGCGCCATGCACCCAGGCGGACTCGCGCAGATTCTTGGTGTTCCAATAGTGCCCGTCGCTCGCCACCGTGCGGCCGATCTCGTATGTCTGGCCACAAACCGTGACAACACCGCGAAGGTGCTGTCTTGCCCCGTTCGACTGGAAGTGTGGAAGCAAGTCGTAGGCCGAGGCTTCGGGTAGGCGATCTAAGGAGATCGCCTCGCTCCGGTCCAATTCGAGATCCCACTCGATCACCCCGTCCGCGGAATCCACGCTGCCCCATACCTTCTCTTCGCCATAGCCCGAAGGACCGATCTCAAGACGTACTTTCGCCGAGTTCTCGAGCCGGGCATGACCTAGTGGATAACGCTGGCGGATGGCCAACTCCGTACCCGGGCGCTGGCGGTCGCGGAACGTAGACCACACCTCCGCGAGTTTGTCGGACTCCAGAAAGCCGTTGTGCAGCACGTAGCGCGCCATAAAGCTGAGGCCCCGCACCGGATCGTTGAAGAGGACGTAATAGGTCTCGACGAAATCCAGCTGGACGCCATCGAAGCGCAGGCGATCATCCAAAGCCTGCCCGGATTCTCCCGGGGGTGCAGCACCAACGCAGGCTCGTCGGATAGGCCGGCACGCGGGTTGCTGGGCAGTTGGTCATAGTAGTCGCATGCCACAAAATGGCGCGTGTAGCGGGCCAACAGCTCCAGTTGATCGGGCACGTCGAAGTCCAGATCCGCTGTGGCGGAATCAAACAACGCGCGGCCGGTGGGCGGAAAGAATACCTGCTCCTCGGAGAGCGCGCGGATGAAGTCCACGAAGGGGACGAGCGCGTTTTTCCGCAGCCCCTCAGTACCAAGGCCGAGCAACTCCCTCTTCCAGACATCCCACGGCAATCCACGAATGTCGTAGCCCACCTCGCGGTGCCAATCGATGTAGTCCGAAACCTGCCTGAAGCGCGGATGCACCACAAAATAAGCCTGATTGAGGTTCTGCGGGCGTTTTGCGATGTGCACGATGGCCTTGGAAGTGAAGTCCACGGGCGCCATCTCCCAGGTGGTGTCCAGCAGCGGCCAGGCGTCGAGCTGGATGCATCCCTTGAGGAACTGGGGCAGGAATTCGTCGAGCTTGTGGTAGGTACCGTCGGATAGTCCAGACACCATGCCCGGCCGGTAGATGGCACCGGGTATACCTCGTTCGGCGAATGCTTGCCACATCATCACATCGCTGACGTATTTGGTCTGCTCGTAGCCGTTTAGCAGGTCGTCGCAGTGGGTGATCGCCTCCCGGTCCTGCACAACGGAGTGTCGACCGTAGCCGGTCGACATGATCACGCCAAGGGTTGAAACAAAGTACACCTGGATGGGGGCCTCGCTGGACACTGCCAATCGCAGGATCGTCTCCGTGGACTCCACATTGGTGGCCTTGAGATGCTGGTAGGGATAGACGAAGTTGACCCATGCCGCGGAATGCATGATGGTGTCGATGGAGCGAGCAAGCACTTGGAACGGCGCCAGGCCGTCCAGCCCCAGCCAGGGCGCGGTCAGGTCGCCCAACACGACGTCAACCCTCGATTCGAAGGTGACATCCCAGAGCCCGTGCCGGCAAAGGTTGTTCAGAATGCGCTGCCGCCCCTCCTCGGGGGTTGACGCACGCACCAAACAAGAGATTCGAGCCTCGGTTTGGATCAACAGCTCGCGGATGAGATATGCGCCCAGGTAGCCAGTACCGCCGGTCAGCAGAATGTGGTGCATGGGCCGGTCGTAGGTACTGGGGTCATAGCCCGGCCGACAAATGTCAGCGGCAAGATGGCCTTCTTCCTTGAGCGAGAAGGAATCAGCAAGCAGCTGCGGGGCGCGGCCGGCCTCCACGTCCCTTATCGCCTGGGCCAGCACGGCAACAGTGGGCTCGATGATGGTCTGCAGCGAGATTGACTCTTCTACACCCATGTCCCACATACGGGCAAAGGCCTCGGCGGCGCGCAGGGAGTCGCCGCCGAGTTCGTAGAAGTTGTCGTTCACTCCCACCCGGTCGATGCCCAGCACATCGCACCAGATGCGAGCGATCGCCTTCTCCTGGCTATCACGGGGTGTGACGTAGGGCGTGGCAAGCGCCGGACGACGCGCGTGGGCGGTCACCGCCAAGGCGGTCATCAGGGCATCGACGTTCGAGCCAATGCGGGCAATTTCAGCGTAACCACCGGCGGCCCGGGTCCGGGCGCCAGACCGGGACGGCACGGGCGCGGACTCATCCCGCGCCGGGTCGGTCTCCTCCCGCAAGATCACCCGGGTGGAAGCGAGCAGGTGAGCCTCGATATCGGCCACCTCGAGAATTATCTTCTGTACGTCGCCGACCCCCGCGGGCACACTGACGCCGGCAAGGCTGTCGTAGAAGCTGCGAACGGGAACGTTGCGCGCACTGGTCTCCAGCTCCAGCAAAAGCTGGTCGCAACCGGCCTCGCTGGCATCCACTGCCAGCCTGCGCACCAGCGCCTGCTCCACCCGACGGCCCAGTACGCGACAACTCATCAGGAAAAGATCGCAAACTAGGGCGCTGTCACGCGACACCGCGGATACCAGACCGACGAATCCATAGTCGCCGAAGCGATCACTGACGCGAGCGCGCCACGTGCGCCGGCCCGGCTCGCGACAGAACGCACGCAGCTCCGCCTCGGACATCGATCGTTTGCGGGCGTTGAACTGGTTGGTGCGGTGAGTGAGCTGCGCGGCGCGCGCAAGCTCGTCTTCCAGCGAGAGGGGTGCGAGGTCGATCTCGAGATCCAGCCGGGAAAGAAAATCATCGATGGTGGGCGCACTCGCCTCGATCTCGGCGCGCTGGACGCTCTGGCGCATCATCGCGGTGCGACTCCGATCCTCTTCGGTGGTACGCGCCGCGTCGAAGGCCCAATGATGGTTGAGGAATGACTCGAAGCACTCGGGCTGCGGCAGCTCGATGGCGAGCACCTGCGGCAACGCCTCGCTGACCTCGACGACTTCCATGGCACTGTCGTCAATGAAGATAAATGTGTCCAGCCCCAGTCCGAGTTCGTCAGCGAGCAAGCGCATGTTCTCTGATTTGGGTAGCCAGTTGATCCGACGAAGACAGATGTGTTCCAAGCCGAGCGGCATGTCAGGGTGAGCGGCGAAGGCGGCCAATACATCGGCATCGTTGTTCTTGCTGACAATGCATAGCAGCTTTCCTGCCTCTGCTTGGGCGACCATGAAACGCTGGAGGACCAGAAAATGCTCGGAGAGCGTGATGCCCTCCGGACCGTCTTCCCCCACCACGCCGCCCCACAAGGTGTTGCCACAGTCCAGCACGATCACCTTTGCCGGTTCGCTGAGCACGGCAGCGATGCGCCGGGCGATACAGGCCCCGATGGCACTGAAACACCCCTGAGTGAAGGGCAGGTGACCAAGGCTGTCACGGGCCTCATCCCAGATGCGCACAACCGGCCAGTCCTCGTAAACTCGGCGCAGGTCCACGGGGAAGAGACTGGGGTGGGAGCCAGCAGCGGCGATGATGCGTTGGTCCAAATCCTCCAGCAGCTCTGCCAGACCGAGTGCGCGTACCGAGTGGGGGGAGTGCGGCGCCAGAGCGACCAGAGTCGGCGCACCACTTCGGTCAGCATGGCCGAGCAGTGCGTCGCAAAGCTCCGCGACGGCACGCTCGAGTTCCTCCCGGCCGGGAGGCGTGTTGTGGTGCCGAAAGAGGTCCTCCACGCGCATGAGCACGACATTTATGCCGCCCTCGCCTGCGAATACACCCTCGGGGTTGAGCAAGGCCTGGAACACCTGGTTGTACCCGGCGAATTGGACGTTCGCCGGCATGCCCAAGCGACCGAGCAGGTTGCACACGGTCGGCTCGATCAGCTCAGCGGTGAATGAGGCGGCGACGCGCACCGTTTGCACGTAGGGCGCGTTGGAGTCGCGGTTACGCATTCCCTCGCGCATGCGGAAGAGAGTGACGCACATGGCATCGATGCTCTCGAATTCGGCGAGCAGGGTTGGCTCGATGTCGATTTCCAGTAGCTTTTCCAGTGCGCCGGCCAGACGTACGGTATGAACCGAACTGAACCCCAAGTCGGCTAGCGAGCGTGAAAAATCGACACCGGTGAAGCCGGCGTCGCTGCTCATGGCTATCTCATGCCGAAGCCAGTCGCGGAACGTCTCCAGACTGCGCACGGTCGTCGTGTTTCCACCGCTGGCCACGAAATCGACATCTTCCTTGAACATCGCGCTCCTTAGGAGTGGGTGGGTTTGACTTCGGGTGCTTAATCTCTTCGAGCCACTCGGCTACCCGCCGTGGGCACCGGAGCTCAACGCCTCAGGCCCAATCGGCCTGTCTCATTTCTCCAACGCGCCGTGCAAAGCGAGGCCACCCTGGGGCAGCAGCTCTCGGCACAAGGACCGCTGGATCTTGCCGCTGGTGGTCTTGGGAACCTCGCCGCATCGCGCGAGAAATACCGCGTCGACCGATACCTCGTGCTCTCGGGTGATGGCGCGCGCGATGCGTTGCCCTACGTCGCGCGGGTCCAGGCCCCGTTCTGCCTCCCGGCGGATCTCGGCAACGACAATGAGGGCCTCACGGTCCTCTCGCTCCTCGGCGAACACGGCCACGAAGTGTAAGCGCACAGCCGGATGGGCGCCCTCTGCGGTCTCTTCTAGGTCCTGCGGGTAATGGTTGGCGCCATGGACGATGACGAGGTCTTTCAAACGACCGACAACAAATAGTTCATCGTCGCGGCAGAAGCCGAGATCTCCCGTACGCAGATAGCGGGCAGGATCACCGGGTAGGCGCGCCGCAAAGACCTCCTCCGTCTGAATGCCCCTGCCCCAGTAGCCCTTCGCGACGCTCCTGCCGGTTAACCAGATCTCGCCCACCCGGTCCGGGCCCACCGGGTGTCCGGTCTCGGGGTCGACGATCTTCACCATCGTCCCCGCCAAGATGCGCCAGCTGCTCACCAGCCGCCGCGACGGGGAGTCACCGCGAGGTGCACACACCTGTGACTGCCGCAGAGCCGCGACATAGATCTCCACAACGGTTGGCTCAGTCGCAGGAATCTTGGTAGAGACCGCCAGGGTGTTCTCGGCGAGGCCGTACGAGGGCTGCATGCAGGTTGGAGCCCAGCCCAAGGGGGCAAGGGCCGCATTGAAGCGTTCCAGAGTGGTAGCGCGGATGGGTTCTGCGCCGTTGAGGGCGACATTCCAACAGGAGAGATCGATGCCGCTGAGATCGGCGTACGAGGCGGCGTCTGCGCAGAGGTCGTAGGCGAAGTTGGGGCCACCGGTGAAGGTGATGCGGTAGTCGGAGATCGCACGGAGCCAGAGGTCGGGACGCTTGACGAAGCTGAGCGGATCGGCGAGCACAACCGGGAAGCCCGCGAAGATGGGCGTGAGCACTCCGAGGATCAGGCCCATGTCGTGATACAGCGGAAGCCAGCTCAGCGCACGGTCTTCCGCGGTAAGGCCGAAGCCGTATTGTATTTGGGCACAGTTGAACATGAGGTTGTCGTGGGTGACGACCACCCCGCGCGGTGCGCTTGTGGAGCCGGAGGTGTACTGCAGTAGGCATACGTCTTTGGATGCCGGTGCGACGGGTTGCCAGTCTTCATCAGGGATGGCCAACAGCCAGTCGAGGCGCAGTACCGTCAGGAAGTCCAGGCGCAAATCGGCAGCCACGCTTGCCGTCAACTCTTTCGCCTCGGGCCCGCTCGTGAGCAAGACTTCCGCCCCACAGTCGGCCACGACGTGGGCGAGCCTATCCAGGTGTTTGGCACGGCGCGGCACGGGCAGATTCACCGCAACACGGCGAGCATAAGCACATGCCAGGAAGCCGACGACATAGTCGAGACAGTTGCCCATCACGAGTAGCACGCGATCACCTTGATTACCAAGCCTTTTCAGCTGAAACGCGATTGCCCGGGCGCGAGCGTCCAGCCGCGCGTAGGTAGCCTTGTCCGTCTCGCCACGCATGCCTCGCAGCTCGACCATCGCCAGCTCGTCAGGCTGATCGCGCGCGCGCCATGCCAGTCGCTCAACGAGATTCGGGTGGGGAGGAGGAAGGTGCGCCACTCGTCCCCCTGGAATCGATTCGTTCACAGTGTCTCCCTGACCTTCCTGCTTGATCGATGGCTTGGACGAAGCCCCGAACCGCGAGCAGCCGCGGCCCACCCCCCTTGCTCAGCATCAGGTTCGATACTTTGCACCAACCCAACGACAACGCCATCTTGACCATGAAAACAATTGCTGCTCAATGAATTCTTAACTGGCGCCGCCGGGGTTTCACCGCCCTTGGCGTTAGATCAGTTCGAACACAACCACTCTCGCGCCGGTAGGCCGGCGGGCTGGGGCACTAACGACGGCGCGGACAGCCAAGACCCCGGCAATGGCGGGGCGGCGACAACGGTGAGTGGCTGCAACAGTGGGGTTGGCGACGACGGTGGGTTCGGTGGGAACGCCGAATTGGGCGCCTTTGCGGCCATCGCCGCCTACGGAGGCAACGGTGGAACCGGCCGGCTGGGTTTCCAGGCCGGGTTCGGTGGTACCGACGGTGGAGCCGGACTCGGCGGGTTGTTGCTAGACCAAAACGCCAGACCTGGAGCAAAAACCCCGATGCGCGGGGGCACCGATTGCCATCGGCCGGCTGGATCAGTCGCTGGCCGGAAGCGGCTTGACCTCCTTGAGCGCCAGCTTGGTGGCACCGACACTCAACGACCCGGCGCCCGGTTTGGTGACCAGCAACTCGGCACCGGCCTCATCGACATAGCGTTTGCCCAGCACCGAGCCGTCGGCGAACTCGGGATCGAGTTGGCCCGAGCGCTGCACGCCAATCTCCACCATCGGCGCGCCTCCGCACCGCAGATCGTCGAGGGTGTCGGCGCTTCTGACCACGATGACCTGGGTGTCACACACCTGGCTGGCCAGCCGGGTTCCGTTCTTGATCATGATTTCGTACCTGCCAGTTCCTCGATGATCTCCCGGCGAAGGATTTTGCCGGTGGCGGTGGTGGGCAGCTCGCGACGAAACACTACCCGGTCCGGGGTGCGCGACCCCCGCAAACTTCTTCGCACGAATTCACGTAGTTCTTCCGGATCTGGGTCGACGCCGGCGACGGGCACCACGACGGCCACGATCTCCTGGCCCCACTGGGCATCCTCGACTCCGACCACGGCCACGTCGCGCACCTGCGGGTGCTCGATCAGCACTTCCTCGAGTTCGGCCGGCGCGATGTTCTCCCCACCGCGGATGATGGTGTCGTCGGAGCGTCCGCCGATGAATAGGTAGCCGTCTTCGTCGAGCATGGCGATGTCCTTGGTGCCGAACCAGCCGTGGCCGTCTAGCACCGAACCGATTCCGGTGTAGCGTCCGGACACCCGCTCACCCCGCACAAACAGTTCGCCGGTCTCACCGGGCCCGAGCACCCTGCCGTCCTGGCCCCGGATCTGCAGCTCGACGCCGGGCACCGGCCGCCCCACCGAGCCCAACCGCCTGGCCAGGCCAGCCGCCGCCGCGGACTGCGCGGCGCGATGGTCATCGGGCGTCAGCACGGCGATGGTCGAGCTGGTCTCGGTCAGCCCGTAGGCGTTGACGAAGCCCACGTCCGGCAACAGCTCGAGGGCCCGGCGCACCAGTGGCAGACCGACTTTCGAGCCACCGTAGGCCAGGTTGCGCAACGAGGGCAGCTTGTGTTCGCCGGTCTCGAGCACGGCGACGATGCGGTCCAGCATGGTCGGCACCACGGTGGCGGTGGTGACCTGTTCCGCATTGGTCAGCCTTACCCACTCGTGCGCGTCAAAGTTGGTCAGGTAGACCATCTTTCGTCCGGCATACAGATTCGACAGGGCGGCACTTACCCCGGCGATGTGATACGGCGGCACACAGATCAGCGCCGCGTCGGAGGGCGCGGCGCACCCGAACTCGACCGTCGTGGTGACATAGCTGGTCAGGTTGCTGTGGGTCAGCTCGACGGCCTTGGGTTGCGAGGTGGTGCCCGAAGTGAACAGCACGATGGCCACCGAGTCCGGGTCGGGAAACTCCGCGACCGGTTCGGCGCGGCCGGCTAGCTCCAGAAATTGCTGGGAGCTCAGCGACTGGTCGGCTGCGATCGTGTCCCGGTAGCGTTCGTCGACGACCACCAGGGGCCGTGGCAACCGGCGGATCAAGGCTGCGATGCCGTCGGCGGACAGCCGGTAGTTGATCGAGGTGAAGGGCAGCCCGGCGCGCGCCGAGGCGAAGATCAGCAGCGGCAGCATCGCCCCGCCGGTGCCGACGTACACCACATGCTGGGCATCGGATGCGGCGATGGCCCCCGCACCCCCGTCGGCGAGATCGCTGAGCTGCTGAGTCGTCAGCCGCAAGTCGCCCGAGACGACGGCGATGCGGTCAGGACTAGCTGACGCAGCCATTTCGAGCAGCAACGAAACGCTCATCCGGGACCCTTCAGGAAGCCCTCCCTTTACAAAACTTGGCCTCAGTGTAACCCATCGGCGGGCCCGGCTTCCCGGGGAGAAGCCGTGGTCGGCGCCGGTCAGGTACCGGTCCAGCGGGGCGGACGTTTCTCCGCGAACGCGATCGCACCTTCCTTGGCGTCATTGGAGGTGAAAATCGGGAACAGGATCTTCATCTGCTGGGCGAATCTGGTGTCCAGACTCCAGCCGCGGGATTCGGTGATGATCCGTTTGGTGGCGGCCACCGCGAGCGGACCGTTGGCAGTGATCTTCTCCGCCAACGCGATCGCCGCATCCAGGGCTGCCCCGGGTTCGGCCAGCACGTTGACCATGCCGAGTGCGTGGGCGCGTTCGGCGGACAGGTTGTCACCGGTGAGCGCCAGTTCCATCGCGATCGCGTAGGGAATGCGCTCGGGCAGCCGCAGCAATCCCCCACCACCGGCCACCAGACCCCGTTTCACCTCCGGTATTCCGAACGCCGAATCCCTGGCCGCCACAATCAGATCGGTGGCCAAGGCCAGCTCGGTGCCGCCGGCCAAGGCGTATCCTTCGACCGCCGCGATCAGCGGTTTGGCCGGTGGGCGCTCGGTGAACCCCAGCCCCCGGCCCTCGACCACGACATTCTCGCCGCGGGCAAACGCCTTGAGGTCCATGCCGGCACAGAACGAGCCACCCGCTCCGGTAAGGATCCCCACCGAGAGGCCGGCGTCAGCATCGAGGCGATCCATCGCATCGGCCAAGGCCCGGCTCACCGCGGCGTTGACCGAGTTCTTGGCCTTGGGCCGATTGATCGTGATGATCAGGATTCGGTCCCGCTGTTCGACCAGGACTTCGGGTTCGGTGTCGCCGTTTAGTTCACTCACGCGCTCCCAGCTCCTTCATTCATTGATCGAGCTTGCGCCATCGCTGCCTCGATGACCGTCAGCTCTGCGGAAAGCCCAGCCGCCCTTCGTATCTCGACGAAGTCAGCCATCATGGCTTCAGTCACTTCATGCGGATCCTCGACGGTGGCACCGTCTGTCAGGACCGAGATATTGAGCTGGTCGACATAGCCCCACACGGTGATGTTCAGGCCGCTACCCGCGGTCAGCGGCCCCACCGAATAGATCTCGGTTACCAGCGCACCACCCACCCTGCCGTGCTCGCGCGGGCCGGGAACATTCGAGATGTTCAGATTCAGGACCTTGTTTTGCCCGTCCCGGCTCGACGCCCACCGGAAGGTCGCTTCGGTTGCCCCCGGCGGCCAGTACGCCGCCCAGCGACTGATCAGCTCGGGCCCCAGCAGCTGGTGACTCTCCTTGGCCGATAACGCATTTTCATGACAGGCCTGTACCCGCTCCAATGGGTCCGCGCAGTCGGTGGGCAGCGCCACCATCATCCCGCTGAAGTAGTTCCCGCTGATGCGGTCCGGCGAGAAGTCGTAGCTCACCGGGACCGAGGCCAGCAGTGGCTCGGCCCGGCCGTCATAGCGCAACAGCAGGTTCCGCAGCGCTCCGGTGGACATCGCCAGCACCATGTCGTTGATCGTCGCGCCCAGCTGCTTACCGGTCTGCTTCACGTCGGCAAGCGCCAACGTCGCGGTGGCGAATCTGCGCTGCGGGGTGAGCATATGGTTCATGAACGTCGGTGGCGGGGTGAACGGGCGGGTCAGCTCGGGAGACAGCTTTCGCGAGCTGCGTCTCACGCGGGCCAGGCCCTGCGCGGTGTAGCGCATCGTCGCGGGGATACGGCCAAGGTGGCGCAGGTGATCCAGGAACGCCGAGCTCATCAATTCCCGCTTGGTAGGAGCCGGGTCGCTCACGTACGGATCGCCCTCGGGGCCGGGCAACAAGTCCATGCCGCGTGCCATCAGGTTCGCCGAGGCGACCCCGTCGGCGAGGACATGATGGATCTTGCCCACCACCGCGACTCGATGGTTGGCCAGGCCTTCGACGAAGTACATCTCCCACAACGGGTACCTGCGGTCCAGCGGCGTGCTGGCGATCTCACCGATCGCCTCGTCCAACTCGCGCCGACCCCCTGGGGGTCTGAGCTGCCAGGGGCGGATGTGGTAGTCGAGGTCAACTTCACAGTGCTCTCGCCACATCGGGTGATGGAACTTGAACGGGATGTCGACGAGCTGATACCCGAAAGGTTCCAGTTTGGCCATGCGTTCGCCGATGACTGCCCGGAACGCGTCGACGCCGAACGCGCGGCGGTCCGGATCGAGTTCGATAACAGCAACTTTGAGGGTGTGCATGTGCACGTTGGGCGTTTCGCTGTACAGCAGTACCGCGTCCCAACCGCTGAGCCGTTTCATCTCAGCCCTCTAGTCATGGCGTGACCTCACTGTCGACCGACGCGTTAGATGACCTCTTTCGACAGCTGCGCCCGAGTGCGATGAATCTGGTTGAGGAACAACGAAATCGCGTGCGTGGCCGAGCCTGTGCGGGCCCCGTCCAGCAGGTCGAAGCCGTGGCCGGCCCCGGGCAGTTCGACGTAGGCGACCAGTGAACGCGACACCGCACGCAACCGCTCGACGAAGCTGCGCGCTTGCGCCACCGGGATGACACCGTCGCGGCTGCCGTGAATGACCAGAAACGGCGGCGCGTTGGTGTGTACCCGGGCAACCGGTGATGCGTCGCGGAACACCTGCGGGTGACGTTTGATCGAGCGCTTGACCACCACTCGCTCCAGGAAGTCGACGAACCGCGCCCGTTCGGCGGTGGATCGATCCTCCCAGTCGTAGCGACCGTAGATCCCGACGGCCGCGTCCACCGACGTGTCGGACCCTTCGGGAAGCTCACTTTGATAATCCGGATCGTTGGCGGTCAGGCCGGCCAATGCGGACAGGTGACCGCCGGCCGAACACCCCGCCGCCGCAATGAAGTTGCGGTCACCGCCGAACTTGTCGACATTGGCGTGGGCCCAGGCGATGGCCGCTTTCACGTCGTGGATGTGGCGGGGCCACCGGTGATGCGGCGCGACTCGGTAGTCGATCGACAGGCACACCCAGCCCTGTTCGGCCAGCCGCGACAGCAATGCATACCCCTGGATTGCTCGACTGCCGTGTATCCAGGCGCCGCCGGGAACAAAAATCAGCACCGGCGCGGGCTCGGTGGGCAGGTCGTCCCGGCGCCACACGTCGAGCACCTGGGCCGGGCTGTTGCCGTAGTGAACCCCGCCCCGATGTAGGTAGCGGCGGTGACGAAATGCTTCGCACACTGGCGGCGTGCGCTGGGGCGCCGGCCATTCGACATCCAAATCCGCCGTTGAGACGATCCCCCGCAGCGCCGCCGCCGAGACTTCGTTCGTGCTGTACCGGTCGCGCTGACGCGTCACGTTGATACCCGGAGTGAACAGATCCTTTGCCCTTGCCGCGACGAACTCCGGGGTATGGCGCGCGCCCCAGACCCCCATTGCGGTGACGCAACCCAGCGGCTCGAGATGCTTGCCCACCACCGGTAGCGAAGCCCCGGCGACACTCATGGCCAGCAGATAGTCGGCAGGACGCGCGCGCAGCATCCATTTGACACGGGACATCATCGACGTCATCGACATCGTTGTCGGGCCGGTGGCAGCCATGTCGGGGAGCGTACTCCTGTTGGCCGCCACCGCACCGGCTCGCGTCCGGGTTGGGTCTGACGGCAAATGATTGCGCCCGACCGATGATTTGCCAGGGTCGCCAACCCCGCTATTCAACGGCTGAGCTGGACTTCGCTCACGCGCCGCCGATGCGCGAGCACCAGTCGGACGGCGTAGGTGGCCGCACTGAGCGCGAACATCACCGCGGTGAGCAACAGCCACCTACCCAAAAACGGCTGCTGGGTTTCGCCGGTGGCCGCGTGGTAGGTCGACGCACCTTGCTCGATGATGCCGGGCAGGAATATCAGCAGCGTCAGGGCGGACCCCATCGCCGGGATCCGCAGGTAGTTGCGGACCGAGACTTCTCGACTTCCGGAGCGGGCGCGGCCCCAGCGCACCGCAAAGATGCGATCAACCAGCGAATAGACTGGGAATGCGACGAGGTCGTGGCCGATGACGGCGGCCGCGAACCACACCGCGATCGACTGCCACCAGGTACCCGGATTCCACAGTGTGGCGATCTTGAAGGTCGCCACGATGTAGCCAACCAGCGCGAGGCCGGCGAGCATGGTCAGCAGATGCAGCGGGTGCGCGCCGTAATAGCGGCCGAAGCGCCTAGTGAGTTCGCGCATCTCAACCAGCCTCGAAATTGATCGAGGCGACCCATTTGGTGTTGTGCGCGCCGGGCAATGCGGGAACGATGATCCGCGCCGGATAGCCGTGATCGAGCGGCAGGTCTTCGCCGTTGACCCGCAACGCCAGCAGCGCATCCGAAGCGCCGACCTGATTGCCCTGCAGCGTCGCCTCACCAAAGGCGCCGCCGCGTTGCAGCGACGTCACCCGCGCCGACCGGGGCGCGGCCACTCCGGCCCTGCGGGCCAGCTCCGACAGTCGCACCCCGGTCCAGGTCTGAACCGTCGACCACCCTTCAACACAGGCGATCGGTAGGCGGGCGGTGTGTTGCGGCAATCCGGCCAGGGCGGCGCGGTCCAGCACGACCTCGTTGGGACCGCCACGGAGCACCAGCCGCCACGCCGGCCCCACGGCCTCGGGGGTGATTCCGGCGACCGCCGCGGTCTTGTTGACCGGGAATTCCCGGTTGCCCTGTGCGGGCCGGCCTCTTGGCAGCAGCAGGGCGATGTTGCGCAGTGGCCCGCCCAAGGTTTGGCCGACGGTCAAGACGCCGAGCAGCAGCACACCCGAACCGACCAGGGCCAGCGCTCCGCGCCTGCTCACGGTCGGTTCGGCGGGATCTTCGGACACCAGCCCCGATGCGTCGGGCGGCTCGGGGCGTGTGTCAGTCACATTGGTGCGCAAGACTTCTCGTATCGAGAATGACCGCAGTCCGGTGATCATCTTTGGCATCTTGACCGCGATATGCATGAGGAAACCGGCGATGAAGACCCAGGCGCCGAAGTAGTGGCCGTCGTAGAAGCTGAAGCCGAAGATGTAGTCGTACTGGATGTTGAGCACGCCGGTGACAATCTCGAACAGCACCCCACCGACCAGCATCAACAGCGACAGCCGCTCCAGCAGTGTGGCGATCGACCGCGCCGGCGGCCAAACAAACAATTTCGGGATCACCGACCAGAGCTTGGCCAGCACCACCGGGATCAGCACCAGACCCAGTCCTACGTGCAGGCCCTGGGTCAATCGGTACAGCCAAGACGGATGAGCGGGCCAGTCAAAACCTGGCAGGCGCAGCCAGCCGACATCGGCCGGGATCGCCTGCCCGAACTGCGGGGCATAGGCGATATAGGACAGCAATCCGGTAAGGATCACGATCGGCATTGCCACCAACAGCACCAGCCCGAACACCGAGGTCAGCCACGGTCCCCGCAGCGGGCTTCGAAACGCGGCCAATCGCCGCACCCCCGGCGGCGGGTGTCGCTCCAAGGTGCGCCACAGCCGGGCGGGAAACCCGTGGGCCGGCTCCGGTTCCAGCTCCCGCTCGGGGTCGTCTTCAGCCGGGCAGTTCACAGGGCCGCCAGGTTTGCGATCACCCGTCCGCCAAGCATCCTGACGCCGATCAGCGTCAGACCTACCTGTGCGGCCAGCATTGCGGCGCTGTCCACGCCGACCGACGCCCATCGAAACCAGGGCCCGACATCGCGCGCCGACTCCAGACGAACCCAGCGGGAGCAAACCCCGATGGTCTGGGCATCGAATTCGACCACGCACCGCCCGCCGCGGGACAACAACTCGGCGGCCCGGCCCAGGATCCGCAGCGGGTCCCCACCGAGGCCGACATTCCCGTCGACCAACAACACCGTCTGCCAACGCCCCATCCCGGGCAACGGCTCGAAAACATCGCCGAGTATCGCCGGCGCACCGCCGCGACCGGCCAATCGGATCGCGGTCACCGACCGATCGATGCCCAGCGCGGGGATTCCCCGCTGCACCAACCGGGCCACCAGCCGGCCCGGTCCACAGCCCAGCTCGATGGTCGGCCCGCTACACATCTGCGCCACGGCTTCATCGAAGTCCTCGTCGGACGCGGCGTCTTCGTCGCCGGTGCCGACGTCACCGGAAGAAGAACCCTCGGCCGAAGCGCAACCGCGCTCGGCTGCCCCGGCCCCCAACCAACGGTGAGTCGGCAACGGGCGGAGCTCACCGTCCTCATGGCGGATCCAGCACCGCTCGCCACCTAGCGCCCGCTCGTACAGATGCCCCAGCATTTCACGCCCCTTGCATCGAGCCCGACCAGGCCGGACGTCCACGCCCGGGTAACACGCTGACAGGAACCGCTTGCGCCAGCACTTCCACCGGTACCCCGATCTTTTATCGACTACACCAAGCCTGCAAGAGCTACGTAGACAACGGGCGGAATGGTACAGTAAGTAGGCAAATTTGGGCGCAACTCACACTTTTTGGGGCCGAAACCCAAGATCTGCTGACACATCGTTGGCGGTAGGGAAGGAATAATTGCCCGGTCCGTCGGCGACTCCGCCGTTGTACCGAACTCTGTGAGCACCGCCAGGCCGGTGCCGGCGGCGCTACGCCGCATAGGCGACTTCGCCACCGATGATCGTCGCGCTTACCAGGCTGGCGTCCAGCTCGGTCAGTACCACCGCCGGTGTCTGTGCCAGCACGCAGAGGTCCCCGGGCTGACCGGCGGCCACGGCACGCACCCGCCCCGGCTGATCCGGCCGGCCCAAGAACATGGTCAAAGCCGCACGCGCCGTGACGCATTCATCGACGCCCAGAACGACCCCGCGAGGGGTCCTGCGATGCACCGCGGCGCGCATCGCCGCCCACGGGTCGCCGGACCCGAACGGCAGGTCGGTGGACAAGGCCACCGGCACGTTTGCATTCAACAGTGAAGCGACCCGCCACAGCTGCCCGTGCTCGGCGGCGGGGATCTCGTCGAGGTACTGATCGCCGCGCTCGGCAACGAAGTTGGGCTGCGTCACCACCGTCAGCCCGAGCCCGGCCAAGTCGGCCACCAGGTCATCGGGCACCACCGCGGCGTGCTCGATTCGATCATGCGGATGGCGACCCACGGCGCGCACCGCCGCGATCGTCACGACCAGCTGAGCCGCGGTTACGCAGTGGATGGCAACAGGTTGTCCGGCGCCATGCAAGTCCGTGATCCAGGCCATCAGCGCTTCCAGGTCCAGGTGATCGTCACGCAGGATCTTCTTGCCGGGAGAAAGAAACCGGACCCGCGGACGAAACTCCCCGCGCTGATGCGCAACGGTGAGTGCGGCCATGTCCTCGTCGCTGAGATCCGGTGTGGCATCGGTGACTCCGGTGACCCCGGCCGCGGTGAGCCGGTCACCGAGCTCCGCGAGGTCGGTCTTGCGTCGCGGCAAAGCATCCGACCAGTCGGAGTCGGCGCTGCGCAGGCGGCCGTCGACATGACCGGCCAGCCCGATCCGGTTCAGTGCCGCCGAGTTCAGGATCCACAGCGCCCCGCTGCGATGCTGAACGCGCACGGGAAGGTGCGACACCAGCGCATCCAGCACGGTCCGGTCCAGTGGTCCGGCAACGGATTCGTGATAGCCGACGGCGCGGATCCATCCGTCCGGACCGGGCTGCGCGCTCGAAAGGTGTTGCCGAAATTTCTCTTTGGAATCAACTGTGGGCGGCCCCAGAGTCAACGAATCCAGGGCGGAGGCGGCCGAGCGCAGGTGCACATGGTGGTCGTGCAGGCCGGGCAGCACGGTTTGGCCGGCGGCGTCGAGCACCCGCTCCCCCGGCCGTGCGACCAACCCCTGACCGACTTCCTGAATGCGGGCACACACCCGGATGTCGGCCGTGGACCCATCCAGCAAGGTGGCTCGCCGAATCAGCACTAGTGCCCGTCCCTTTCGCGGACCAGCCGCCGCACCAGGTCACCGTCGGCCCCCGGCGCGGCGGCGGGTCGCGACGGCGGCGCCGGCGGTTGTGGCGGCAAGGCCCGATGCGTGGCCGCCGCGGCCCCCACGGGCAGTGCGGCATACGTCGCGGCAACGCCGGCCATGGAGACGTCGATGAGCTCACCACCCCCGCGCCGTAGCGATTCGGTGATGGCCCGGGCTGACTCCAGTCCGGCCAGCGGGTCGGCTATGGCATCCGCACAGAACACCGGGCCGTCGGCCGCGAGTCCTACCAGGCCACCGGCCACGGCGGCATCATCGCCGAAAGCGGGCCGCCGGGAGTGCTCTCCATATCCGCTGATGCGTAGCCAGATTCGCCCGGGCCGCGCTGCGATGTGCTCCGGGCCGAGCCGGCGTCGCGCCAGGGCAGCGGGACGCGAATCCTCGATCACGATGTCCGCGGCCTCCAACAGCTCGCGCAGCTCTTCCGCATCGTCGTCGAAATCCAGGCAGTAGGAGAGCTTTTGCGCGTTCATCCAGTCGAAGAAGGCGCGGTTGCCGGCGCGTGTGCCGTCCGGCCGGCGCGGGCTTTCGACCTTGACCACGGTAGCTCCCGCCCGGGCCAGCAGCTGACCGCACAACGGGCCCGCCCACATGGACGACAAATCGGCAACGAGCAGACCAGCGGGGTCACGCGCGCGAGCTCGCGCTCCGGCCCGACGGATTCGGGGCGGGGCGGGGTAGGCCGCCCCCAGGGCGGAAGCCGGGATGTCGAGCAATTCGGTTCGTTTGATGATGGCGGACTTGGGACGCGTTGTGGCCCACCTCTGCAGCGATCCCCATGGGTCGTCGGGCACCTCGTCGGCCCGCAGCAGCGCGGGGACCGCATCGACATCGTCCGGGCGCGACAGTGTGATTGCGAACCAGCCGTCGGCGGCCGCGAGCAGCCGGGTGGCGCCGCCCGCCGAGACCCGGCCCCGGCGAGTCAGCCCGAGCAGACCGGCCCGCCCGGTCAGCAAGGTGGCCGCGTCGGCGGCAATCGTTTCGGCGCGTCCCAAAATGTTGGCGCGCGAAAAGTCGGGCGGCCCGCCGGGCAAACCGGTCAGGTAGGCCAGCCCACTACTTCCCCACTTGCTGGCCCAGCGGGATGGCACCGCACTCACACCACCATGTTGCTCGCAGTCCAGGCCGGTGCCACCGGAATCGCCGGTAAACAAGCCCGGGAGTTCAGCTAGTACTGCAGTGCTGTGAACCGCCAGTCCAGCACCTGGCGGTCGGGCTCCGAGTCGCCGACGGCGTAGACCAGCGAACGCAGGCCAAGCACGCCCCCGTTGGCGGTCGGCTCCGCCGACTCGACGTGCAACTCGCTGTAGAGGGTGTCGCCCTCCCGTACCGGCCCGGTGTGGTCGCAGTGCTCCCACCCCAGCACCGTGACCAGGTTGGGCATCAGTCGGCTCGCCTGCGCCAAGGCCAGGCCGATGGTGTGCCCGCCGTAGACCAGCCGCTGCCCAGCCACCCGCGAATCATGATGTGTGGCAGCAATGTTGAGCGTGAGTCGGGCGAGCTCGGGCGCGCTGCTGACCAGATCTCCGGTGCTGTGCATGACCTTGCCCGCAATGCCGGCGTCAAAATGGGGCCCCGGGACCCGGGTGCGGTAGGTCTCGGCATCCCAGTGCGCCGTCGGATCGATCGCGGGTGGCTTCGCGTCGGCGCCGATGCCCGACAGGTCGTCGTCGGCGGCGCCGGCGGGATCCCAGTCCGCGCTAGCCGGCAGCATCGCGCAGCGATAGAAGTCGAGCACCAGTCGATCGGCCTGGTCGATGGTGGTCATCCGCAGCGCGGCCATTCCGGTCGGCGCCCGGCCCGGCTTGGCCGTGTTGGCCCGGAGCGCCACAACCTCGGTGCGGGTGTAGATGGTGTCTCCGATCAGCGGGTACCGATGAAAGGTCAGCCCGCGGTAGAACAGGTTGGCTTTGACCCGCTGGGTGACCAGGGTGGACTGCCCGATCGCCGCGTTGCACACCAACCCCGGATGCGCCAGCGCCGCCGGTGCGCCGGTTACCGCGCCACACAGGCTGCTGTCCAGGGCCAGCCGCAGCCGGTCCCCCAGAATCGCCTGATGGGCGGCCGCCAGGCCGGCCGACAGGGTCAACGCCGGCGCCCAGTCGAACACCTGACCCACGGACATGTCGTCAAAGTAGGGCCCGCCCTCACGGATGCCCATGTACCCAGTATGCACAACGCCACATGCTGGCAGGCTGTCGAACCGAGGGTCAATACGGAGGGCAATAACGGTGGACAACCAACGGGCAGACAGTCAGCTTGATGAGGACGAGGCGATGCTGGTGGCTACTGTGCGGGCCTTCATCGACCGCGACGTGCGGCCCAGCGTGCGCGAGGTCGAACACGCCAACACCTACCCGCAGGCCTGGATCGAGCAGATGAAACGCATCGGCATCTACGGCCTGGCCATCGGGGAAGCCTACGGCGGATCGCCGGTGTCGATGCCGTGCTACGTCCAGGTCACCCAGGAGCTGGCCCGCGGATGGATGAGCCTGGCCGGCGCCATGGGCGGACACACCGTGGTGGCCAAACTGCCGATGCTCTTTGGCACCGACGAACAAAAATCCACCTACCTGCCAGCCATGGCCACCGGCGAGCTGCGCGCCACCATGGCCCTGACCGAACCCGGCGGCGGTTCCGACCTCCAAAACATGTCCACCACCGCGATGGCTGACGGACCCGACCAGCTGCTGATCACCGGCGCCAAGACCTGGATCAGCAACGCCCGCCGCAGCGGGCTGATCGCCCTGCTGTGCAAGACCGATCCCCACGCCACACCCCGCCACCACGGCATCTCGATCGTGCTCGTGGAACCGGGCCCCGGCCTGAACATCTCAGCCGACCTGCCCAAACTGGGATACAAGGGCGTGGAAGCCTGCGAACTGTCCTTCGACAACTACCGGGCACCGACCTCCGCGATATTGGGAGGCCAACCCAGTCAAGGGTTTTCACAGATGATGAAAGGACTCGAAACCGGCCGCATCCAGGTCGCCGCCCGCGCCCTGGGCGTGGCCAGCGCAGCACTCGACGACGCCCTGGCCTACGCCCAGCAACGCCACAGCTTCGGCCAACCGATCTGGAAACACCAAGCCATCGGAAACTACTTGGCCGACATGGCAACCAAACTCACCGCCGCCCGCCAACTCACCCACTACGCCGCCCAACGCTACGACAGCGGCCAGCGATGCGACATGGAGGCCGGCATGGCCAAACTCTTCGCCTCCGAAACCGCCATGGAAATCGCGCTCAACGCCGTCCGAATCCACGGCGGCTACGGCTATTCCACCGAATACGACGTCGAACGCTACTTCCGCGACGCACCCCTGATGATCGTCGGCGAAGGCACCAACGAAATCCAGCGCAACGTGATCGCCAGACAACTGATAGCCCGCGGCGGAATCTAACCGCCACCGCAGCGCCCGTGCGGTATATTTGCTGCCTGACTTCGCCCACCAGCAAAGCGGCGCGGCACAACACTGTTGGACCACAGGTAACCCGAGGGAAGGCAGCCGCCATGAGTTATCCGCCAGGGCCCTACGGAGGTTCCCCAGAGTGGCAGAGTCAGCAGCCGGGCTGGCAGCCACCGCAACCCGGCTGGCCGGCCCAGCAGCCGGGCTACGCACCGGAGCCGGACAATTACCTCATCTGGGCGATCTTGACCACGCTGTTTTGTTGCCTGCCCCTTGGGATCGTCTCGATCGTCTACTCCTCCAAGGTTTCCGGCTTGTGGGCGCAAGGGCGCTACGCCGAGGCGCAGGCCGCCTCCGCCAGCGCCAAGAAGTGGGCCATCATCAGCGCAATCGGCGGAGTGGTGGTCGCGGTGGCCTTTGCGGTGATTTACATCGCCCTTATCCTGGTGGCGGTTTCGGTGGACCACAACACGGCTAGGCGGCAGCCACCTTTGGTGGGCTAGTCGCCGGTGACCGCGATCGAGTCGACCAACCCCCAGTCCCGTGCGGTGCCGGCGTCAATGGTTCGCCCGGAAAGCACCAGATATGCGGTGCGCCAGCGTCCGATTCGACGCGTCACGCTGACGGTGCCGCCGGCACCGGGGATCAGTCCCAGACTCAGTTCCGGTAGGCCGAATACCGAATCCGGTTGCGCCTGCACCCACCCACAGAACGCGGCCATTTCCAGGCCACTACCCAGCACCCGGCCATGCACTTCGGCGCGACAGGCCCGGCCCAGCCGGGCGGTGAGCGCAGCCAGCGCCAGCGCCGGGCTGTGCCTGGTGCGCGCCAGATGAGCGCTGGCGGGATCGGCGAAGGTACCGAGCTCGGCCAGATCGCCGCCACTACAGAACGATGGACCGTTGCCGCTCAACACGATCCCGCTCACCGAGGGGTCCAGCTGGGCTACGGTCAGCGCTTCCAGCAGCGCGGCCCGCGCATCGCCGGAAAATGCGTTGTGCCGTTGGGGCCGATTGAATCTGATTCTCAGGGTGTCATCGTCGCGCTCGGTCTGCACGGGATCGGCGATGTCGGGCAGGTCAGCGGGCCCGCGTTCGTCGAGCCAGCGAGCGAACTCCGGCCCGGCCTGCAATGTCGAATAGGCCAGCGATTCGGTCAGCACGCCGGCCAGTGTCGGGCCATCGGGATCTATCGTGCGCAGCACGTCGTCGCAGACGGCGCTGGCCTGCGGCCACCGTTGGCACCGCTGCCTTAGCTCGGCCAGAGTCTGTGACACCGACTCCACGGTGATCACCCTGCGGTCGGCACACGGGCCTTCGGCCAAGGTGAAAGTTGCCTCACTCAACCATGGTTCGGCTTCGGCGAGCTCGCTGGCCCAGCCGTGCGCCACGGTCACCCCCGGAGCCGAGATTTCGCCTGCGGCACGGGTGGCATCCGAGGCACGTGAGAGGTCAAACACACCGAACATGGTTATCCCGAATACTTTTCGATCAGTCCGTTCTTGTAGAGCTTGCCGGTGTCGGTGCGGGGCAGCTGCGCCTAGAAGGCAACCGATCGCGGACACTTGGAGTGCGACAGACGATCTCGCAGCCATTCCATGAGTTCGTCACCGAACTGGCTGGTCGCATCGGTCGGGTCGACGGTCTGCACGACGGCCATCACGCGCTGGCCCATCTCGTCGTCGGGTACGCCGAACACCGCCGCATCCATGACCTTGGGATGAGTCACCAAGATGTTTTCGGCTTCCTGCGGGTAGATGTTGACCCCGCCGGAGATGATCATGTGGTGGCGGCGATCGGTCAGGAACAGGTACCCCTGGTCATCCAGGTAGCCGACGTCGCCCACCGTCACCCAACCATGCTTGTCGCGGGAGGCGGCGGTTTTCGACGGATCGTTGAGGTACTCGAAGGAATAGCCGCCTTCGAAGTAGATTTCGCCGGCCTGGCCCGGCGGCAGCTCGACGCCGTCGGCGCCGAGGATGTGCACGCCACCTTGCATGGGTTTGCCGACCGAACCCGGGTGCTCGAGCCAGTCTTCGGCGGTGATCAATGTCGAGCCGATCGCCTCCGAAGAGGCGTAGTACTCGTCGATGATCGGCCCCCACCAGTCCATCATCTGTTTCTTGATCTCAACAGGACACGGGGCGGCGGCGTGCATGACTCGCTTCAGGCTGGATAAGTCATACGAATTACGAATGCTCTCAGGAAGTTTCAGCATCCGAGTGAACATGGCCGGCACAAACTGTGCGTGCGTTACCCGGTGGCGCTGGATCGCCTCGAGCGCCCCCTCGGGGTCGAACTTCTCCACCACGACCGTGGTGATTCCGCCGGCCTGCGCACTCATCGACCACACCGACGGCGCGGTGTGATAGAGCGGCGCCGGGCTCAGATAGATCGAGTCGGCGTCCATCCAATAGCCAACCAGGGCCGACATCATCCCGGGCGCAGCATCCGGGGCAACGTGGAGTAGTTCGCGCTTGATTCCCTTGGGCCGTCCGGTGGTTCCCGACGAATACTGCAGCAGGTCACCCTCGAGCTCGTCGTCGATCGCAGTGTCGGGTTGATCGGCCACGCATTGCGGATAGGGCTCCCAGCCGGTCAGGCAGCCTTCGGGCCCGGCCAGGATCAGCAGCTCGGGCGGGCCCGCCCGAAGATGTTCACCCAGACCGGCACAGGTATCGCGCAGCGCCGCCGAACCGACGATGGCCTTGGCACCGCTGTTCTCGATGATGTAGGCGGCTTCGGCCGCGGTCAGATGGGTATTGATGGGTACGTAATACAACCCGCTACGTCGAGCCGCCCACATGACCGCGTGGATGTGCTCGTTGTTTTCCATCAGGATGGCCACGGCGTCGCCCTCGCGCAGTCCCGCGCGGCGAAACCGATGCGCCAGCCGGTTGGCCCGCGCTTCCAGTTCGTCGAAACTGACTACCGTCCCCGAGGGATGCAGAATGACTGCAGGCTTATCCGCCCCGACGTGCTGGCGAATCTGCATGCTGCGACGTCATTCGGCGTCGCGCAGCCGCTCCTTGAGCGCGTCGAACTCGTCCTTGATGCCGGTCGGCAGCTTCTCACCGATGAACTGCAACCACTCCTCGATAAGAGGGAGCTCTTCGCGCCACTCTTGGGCGTTGACCGCGAGCGCTTCACTCACGTCGGCGGGGTTGGCGTCCAGCCCCTCCAGGTCCAGGTCCTCGACGGTGGGAACGGTGCCGATCGGTGTGGTCTTACCGCCGGCCTTGTGCTCGATGCGATCGACGATCCACTTCATCACGCGGCTGTTCTCGCCGAAGCCGGGCCACAGGAAGCGGTGGTCTTCGCCACGACGGAACCAGTTGACGAAGAAGACCTGCGGCAACTTGGACTCGTCGGAGTTCTTGCCGATGTCGATCCAGTGCTGGACGTAGTCGCCGACGTTGTAGCCCATGAACGGCAGCATGGCCATGGGGTCGCGCCGCACGTTGCCGACCTTGCCCTCGGCGGCGGCGGTCTGCTCGCTGCCCAGGGTGGCGCCGATGAACACACCGTGCTGCCAATCGCGTGCCTGGGTGACCAACGGAACGGTGGTCTTGCGGCGGCCGCCGAACAGGATGGCCGAAATCGGCACGCCCTGGGGGTCATCCCACTCGGGGGCCAGGATCGGGCATTGCGACATCGGGGTGCAGTACCGCGAGTTCGGGTGCGCGGCCGTGGTCTCGGTCTCGCGGACGTACCATTCGTTGCCCTTCCAGTCGACCAGGTGCTGAGGGTCGCCCTCCAGACCTTCCCACCAGACCTCGCCGTCGTCGGTCAGCGCGACGTTGGTGAACACCGTGTTGCCCGCGGCGATGGTGCGCATGGCGTTGGGGTTGGACTTCCAGTTGGTGCCCGGGGCCACCCCGAAGAAACCGAACTCCGGGTTCACCGCGTACAAGCGGCCGTCCTTGCCGAACCGCATCCAGGCGATGTCGTCGCCGAGGGTTTCGGCGCGCCAGCCCGGGATGGTGGGCTGCAGCATCGCCAGGTTGGTCTTGCCGCAGGCCGACGGGAACGCCGCCGCAATGTAGTACGCCTTGTTCTCGGGCGAAATCAGCTTGAGGATCAGCATGTGCTCGGCCAGCCAGCCCTCGTCACGAGCCATCGCCGAGGCGATCCGCAGTGAGTAGCACTTCTTGCCCAGCAGCGCGTTACCGCCGTAGCCGGAGCCGTAGCTCCAGATTTCCCGGGTCTCGGGGAAGTGGGTGATGTACTTGGTGTCGCTGCAGGGCCACGGCACGTCCGCCTGACCGTCTTCCAGCGGCGCGCCGACCGAGTGCAGTGCCTTGACGAAAAAGCCGTCCTGACCCATCTTCTCCAGCGCGGCGGTGCCCATGCGGGTCATCACCTTCATCGAAACCACGACGTATTCGGAGTCGGTGATCTCCACCCCGAGCTTGGGGTCCTCCGCACCCAGCGGACCCATGCAGAACGGCACCACGTACAGGGTGCGGCCACGCATGCAACCGCGGTACAGGTCGGTCATGAGCGTGCGCATCTCGCTCGGGTCCATCCAGTTGTTGGTGGGGCCGGCGTCGATCTCGCGCTCGGAACAGATGAAGGTGCGTGATTCCACCCGCGCGACGTCGGAGGGATCAGACAAAGCTAGGTAGGAGTTCGGGAATTTCTCGTCGTTGAGCCGGGTGAAGGTACCGGCGTCGACCAGTTGCGCGGAGAGCCGATGAAACTCCTCGTCGGAACCGTCAGCGAAAACAACCCGGTCGGGCTGGGTCAGTTCGGCGACCTCCTGCACCCAGGACAGCAGCCCCTGGTGATTAGTCGGCGCGGTGTCCAGACCGGGGATGGTCGCTGAGGTCATCGAACTCTCCTGGATTCTGTTACTTCGGTTCTTTGGTTTACTTACTTGCCATCGACTTCTTGGAATGCGATAGGTCTGCTCAAGTTTTTGCCGGCACGACTTTCGACCCGGTAGTGCTTTCATACAGGTTATCGCGCATCACTTGTGGGGGAAGCCGTGGGCGGGTATAAGCCTCCTCACAAGACCGATTCAGAAAGCCTCACTAACTCCCGAAATCGCGGCCATTTGCCTCAGAATGTCGCGGAAGCCCGGCCCCACCACCGGCCGTGGCGGTTCCCGGCGTAGCGGTACCCGATGATGTACCCGATTCGCCCAGTTCCGCACACACCGCCTCGAGCGCGGCCCGGATTGTCGGCATCTCGCGGTCGCGTCGCGCGGCGGCACGAGCCGCCGCCCTGGCATGCTCACGCAACTCGCTGTCGATGGCGCTGACCTGCGCGGCCGCCCGCGCGTTCGCGGCCTCGTCGCTGCCCCAGAGTGCGGTGGCCAACAGTGTTTCGGCGGCAAGCACCCGGCTGGCGACCAGTTGCTCCAGCGTGCAGCCCAGCGACGACAACACGTCAGCGGTCCAGCGTTCCAACACCGCACGGTCGGCGAGCAGGGCGCGGGTGCGCACCACCCATAGGGCCACGGCCAGGCCCACCACGACACACCCGAGGATTCCGGCCAGGGTCAGCCCCAGATCCAGGCCCGGAGCCAACCCGGCCAGCAGCCGGCTCAGCGTGAGCGCCACACCGAGTCCAAAACCGACACCCAAGACCATCATCAACCGCGTTTCCAGCCGCCGCGACGCCAACGGCGGGGCGGGCATCGCAACGGCCGGCAGCGGGTCGGCAGGCGGGAAGTCCACCGGCAAACTCATCTCTCGCGAGACGTCGACAAGCTGGGCGGTGATGCCATCGCCCACCTCGGTGACAATCTCGTCGATCCGGCCCCGGGCATAGCTCTGGAAATCGGCCAGCCGCCGCCGGGCCAGCCCCGCGATGTCCTCCTGCAGTTCGGTGCGCACCGACGCACAGCGGCTGCGCGCGAAATAGCACAACTGGACCCGCGCCTGCTGGATCTGACCGCGCAGCGCGATGGTGCGCCCGGTCCGGTCCTGACGCCGCCGCTGCAGGACAGAGCCGCGCTCTTCCCGCAATCCGTCCACGCGCGCCCGCCTGCCGGCACCCGCGGCGTCGCGGTTGAAGCGCTGCCCGGCCAGCAGCAGCCCGGCGTGCCAGGCGCGCAGCCTGTTGCGCCGGGCGATATCGGGGGCCGCCAGCTCGGTTCGCACGGTCGCCACCAGGTCGTCCACTCCCGGTGGGCCCAGTTGTGGCGCGGCGGCGACGCCCACCCAGGGCACCGCGCCGTAGCGCGGCGCGTGGGCGGCGAGCTTGGCGCGGTTCGCCGCCAGCACCTCCCGCCAGGTGCGGTGCAGGTCGATCTTCGTCACCGCGGCGATCACCACATCGGTGTGACCGGCGGCGGCATCCAGCAATGCGCAGTCAGATTCGGTCATCGGAGTCGCCGCGGACACCACGAACACCACCACTGTCGGCACAGCACCGGCTCCCAGCCGCGGCGATTCAACAAATCTGTGCTGTGGCAACCGCCGCCGCAATGCCGTGATCACACTGCTCGTCCCGGCCAGCCACGGACCGGTCACCAGCACCACATCGCGCCGGTTGATCGACGGCGCACCCAGCTTCGGCCCGATCGCTAGGACCAGCTCGTCAACCCGGGCCACCGCCTCGTGGTGGGCGCTGCCGATCACCGCGGCCGCCCACCCTCCGGCGGACCCGCGCACGCCAGCGATCCCGCGGCCCGGGACCAGAGCCGCAGCGATCCCCTGACGATGTCGGCACCGCACCAACGCCGTAGGTCACTGTCCGGGCTCTCAGCGGCGGGGCCGCGCTGAGACCGGTGGCGCCGCCAGCGCAGCGCCCGCTGCAGCTGGCGCCCGGATCGTCAGGGGGCACGGCCGCACCAAAGGGGTCGAGCCCCCACGTGGACGCCGCATCCAGGGCGGCCGACATGCGGGCCAGCACGGCGGCCTCACCGGCCAGGAACTCGCTGACTTGCTCGTCCGCCACGGCCAGGACCTCGAGTGCGGCGACTGCCTCGAGTACCCGGCCGTAGCGCACACCGGCACCGGCGGCGACCGCGTTCGCGACGACGGCATCGATTCCGCTGATCTTGCGCAACAACGCCCGTACCTGCGTCCGGGCCGCACCGCGCCGCAACGCTTCGATGGCGATCGCGACCCCGAACAGATCGAGTGACTCCAGCAATCGCAGCCGTTGCCCGGTGGGCACCCCAAGATCCGCGGACAGAAAGCCGGCATGGGAGCCATCGAGGGCGGCACCGGCCGCTGGATGGGCGGCCAGCGCGCGCAAGGCGCACCAGGACCGCTCATCGAGATCGTCGAGCGCGGCCACTGCCAACAGTGCGCTGATCGGCTCCACCGGCACGCCGGCCAGCGTCGACAAGAGCTCGCACCGCTGCAGCGCCCCGGCCATCGGCCCGGCACCCGCGAATCCGACGACATCGGTCTTGTCGGCCATGGTCAGGACCGCAAGCACCGGACGCTCGGTCGGCTCGAGCACGGCGATCCCTGCGCGATCCTCGGGCTTGACCACTTCGGCAAGGGCGTAGACCACCACGTCGGCGGGGTCGCCGCCGGACGTCACAGCCAGCCCCGCTGCGCTTCCCGCGCCGTCCAATGCCCGCGCCAGCGTGTTGCGGCCGACCCCGCGTCGTCCCCGCACGGCCACCCGTAAAGGTCGCGCGGCCCGCTCCGCGATCGCGCGAATACGCTGGTCAGCGGTGCTGGCGGCGAGACAGGTGAGCTCATCGACAAAAGCTTGATGCCCCGTCTGCATCGCAACCATCACCCCCATGGCATCCCCCTCGCGGCCACTTGCATGGTGACAGTTGCGGCGCGACGGCGCGAGTCACAACTAGTTAGAGATGTGCCGGCCGCTACCACCCCAAGACAACTGTTGGGTATCAATCTGGACCAGGAGCGGCTACGGCCGGGCTTCATGCGCCACGATGGACCAATGCATGTCCAGCCCGGGGTGGGGCTCCAGTCCGACACGTCGTCTTCGACCGGCACGGGGTCAGGCCCGGCGGACGAGCCAGAGGCCGAGAAGAGCGCGTGGGGCTATCTTCCCCCGACCGCCTTTCGTTCGCGCCATTCGGCACTGTCGAGCATCCAGCAGCAGACCTGGGAGCGGCGATGGCCGCAGCTGGGCCGGCAGGCAACGGCACACTCCCAGTCATCGGCACGCGGCCATGAGCCCATCAACCCCATCGACGCCCGGGCCTGGTTCGGCCGGGAGGCACCGGTGGTGCTGGAAATCGGCTGCGGCAGCGGCACCTCGACGCTGGCGATGGCGCAGGCCGAGCCCAACGTCGATGTGATCGCGGTGGAGGTCTATCGCCGGGGGCTGGCGCAACTGCTCTGCGCGATCGACCGGGCGGACCTGCAGCGAATCAACATCCGGTTGATCCGCGGTAACGGGATCGACGTGCTGCGCGATCTGATCGCCCCGGAATCCTTGACCGGAGTGCGCGTCTTCTTCCCCGATCCCTGGCCCAAGGCGCGCCATCACAAGCGCCGGCTGATACAGCCCAGCACGGTTGCCCTGATCGCCGACCGGCTACTCCCTGGAGGTGTTTTTCACGCGGCAACCGACCATCCCGGCTACGCCGAGCACATCATCGCCGCCGGCGATGCCGAGCCAGCGCTGGCACGAGTGGATCCGGGCGTCGATTCGCTTCCCGTCTCGGTGGTCCGTCCGACCACCAAGTACGAGATGAAAGCCCATAACGCGGGCAGCAGCATTAACGAGTTGATATGGAAAAAGCAGCGTTAGACGTGGCCGATAGGGAAACCTGAAATTAGATGAGCAAATGAGCCTGACCGAAGATGTGACCACACAGGGGTTCGATCCTGTGGCGGAGCCGCCGATGGTGGCCGGAGATTTGTCGCGCGACGGCCTGTCCGGCTCCGCGGCGCCGGCGGGCCGGGTCCTGTTGGTGTGGGATGCCCCGAACCTGGACATGAGGCTGGGTTCCATCCTCGGGCGACGGCCGACTGCGCTGGAAAGACCCCGGTTCGACGCACTCGGGCGCTGGTTGTTGGCCCGCACGACGCAGGTGTCCGCCACGGCACCGGACGGCCCGGACGTCAGGGTCGAACCCGAAGCAACCGTCTTCACCAATATCGCGCCCGGGAGCGCCGAAGTGGTTCGCCCATGGGTGGACGCGCTACGCAACGTCGGATTCGCGGTCTTCGCCAAGCCCAAGATCGACGAGGACAGCGACGTCGACCGTGACATGCTCGAGCACATCGATCAGCGGTACCGGGAGGGACTCGCGGCGCTGGTAGTTGCCTCCGCGGATGGCCAGGCATTCCGGCAGCCGCTGGAAAAGATTTCGCGAGCCGGAACCCCTGTTCAGGTGCTCGGATTTCGTGAACACGCCAGTTGGGCGCTAGCGTCGGATGCCTTAGAGTTTGTCGACCTGGAGGACATTGCTGGTGTTTTCCGCGAGCCGCTCCCGCGAATCGGCCTCGATTCACTGCCTGAGCAGGGAGCTTGGCTGCAGCCGTTCCGGCCGCTGTCCTCGCTGCTGAACTCGCGGGCGTGAGAATCGCGTGTGTGTGAAAAGGCCACGTCTCACCGACAATCGAAAAGCGCTGCGAAGCAAAGCAGAGCAATGCGCGGGTCGTTAACGATCCAGTAAGGAGCTCACGTGTTCGCCTGGTGGGGTCGAACTGTGTACCGCTACCGATTCATCGTAATCGGTGTCACGGTGGCACTATGCCTCGGCGGCGGCGTCTTCGGGCTGAGCCTGGGTAAGCACGTCACGCAGAGTGGTTTCTACGACGAGGGCAGTCAATCTGTGACGGCCTCGATCCTTGGCGACGAGGTCTACGGCCGCGACCGAACCGGCCACATCGTCGCGGTCTTCAAGGCCCCGGACGGCAAAACCGTCAATGACCCGGCGTGGTCGAAGAAAATCACCGACCAGCTGAACCAGTTTGTGAAAGACCACCCTGATCAGGTGCTGGGTTGGGCCGGCTACCTCAGGGCACCGGACAGCACCAGCCCGGTCATCAAGGGCATGGCCACCGATGACAAGAAGTACACGTTCGTCTCCATCCCACTCAAGGGCGACGACGACGACACCATCCTCAACAACTACAAGGACATCGCGCCGTCGCTGCAGAAGCTCGACGGCGGCACGGTCCAGCTCGCCGGCCTCGAGCCGGTGGCCGAGGGGTTGATCGGCACCATCGCCACCGACCAGCGCCGGATGGAAGTGCTGGCCCTGCCGTTGGTGGCCGTGGTGCTGTTCCTGGTCTTCGGTGGCGCGGTGGCGGCCTGCCTCCCGGTGATGGTGGGCGGGCTGAGCATCGCGGGCGCCCTGGGCATCCTGCGGCTGGTGGCGGTGTTCGGGCCGGTGCACTTCTTCGCCCAACCCGTCGTCTCCCTGATCGGTCTGGGTATCGCGGTGGACTACGGACTGTTCGTGGTCAGCCGGTTCCGAGAAGAGATCGCCGAAGGCTATGACACCGAGACGGCGGTACGCCGAACGGTGATGACGGCCGGGCGCACGGTGGCCTTTTCCGCGGTCCTGATCATGGCCTCGGGGGCGAGCCTGCTGATGTTGCCCCAGGGCTTCGTGAAATCGCTGACCTACGCCCTGTTAGCCGCGGTCGGCCTGGCCGCCCTGCTGTCGATCACACTGCTGCCCGCGTGCCTGGGCGTGCTGGGCAGGCACGTCGACGCGCTCGGCGTCCGGACCGCGTTCCGGGTGCCGTTCCTGCGGAACTGGAAGGTGTCGCGGGCCTACCTGAACTGGCTGGCCGACCGGCTGCAGAAGACCAAGACCCGCGAAGAGGTCGAGGCCGGCTTCTGGGGCAACCTCACCAACCGGGTGATGCGCCGCCCGCTGGTGTTCGCCATCCCGATCGTCCTCGGCATGATCCTGCTGGTCATCCCGCTGTTCAACCTGTCGCTGGGCGGCATGAGCGAGAAGTATCTGCCACCCAACAATGCGGTGCGCCAGTCGCAGGAACACTTCGACCAACTCTTCTCGGGATACCGCACCAATCCGCTGACCCTGGTGATCAAATCGACCAACAATCAGCCGGTCACCGACCAGCAGATTGCCGATATTCGCAGCAAGGCGATGTCGATCAGCGGGTTCATCGACCAGGACAACGACGCGGACAGTATGTGGCAGGAGCGGAGCTATGCGCCCGGTGGATCCAAGGATCCGTCGGTCCGGGTCCTACAGAACGGGTTGATCAACCCGGGTGACGCGCCCACCAAACTCGCGGAGCTACGCGCGATCACACCTCCCAAGGGCCTCGAGATATTTGTCGGCGGGACCCCGGCGCTGGAACAGGATTCGATTCACAGCCTGTTCGAGAACATGCCGGCGATGCTGGTCATCCTGCTCACGACCACCACGCTGTTGATGTTCCTGGCGTTCGGTTCGGTGGTGCTGCCAATCAAGGCGGCGGTGATGAGCGCGCTGACGCTCGGGTCCACGATGGGCATCCTGACCTGGATCTTCGTCGACGGACACGGGTCGGGCGTACTGAACTTCACCGCCACCCCGCTGACCGCGCCCGTCATCGCGCTGGTGGTGGCGGTCGGATACGGCCTCGCCACCGACTATGAGGTGTTCTTGATATCCCGCATGGTCGAGGCGCGCGAAAACGGCATGTCGACTCAGGAGGCGATCCGGATCGGCACGGCAACCACCGGTCGCCTCATCACCGCGGCCGCACTGGTGCTCGCCGTGGTCGCCGGCTCGTTCGTGTTCTCCGACCTGGTGATGATGAAGTATCTGGCGTTCGGGCTGATGGCGGCGTTGCTGCTGGATGCGACCGTGGTCCGGATGTTCCTGGTGCCGTCGGTGATGAAATTGCTCGGCGATGATTGTTGGTGGGCGCCGCGCTGGATGCGCCGCCTGCAGACCCGCATCGGGCTCGGCGAGATCCAGTTGCCCGACGAGCGGAAGCGCCCGGCCAACAACGGCAGCGCCCGCCCACCCGTCAAGGCCTCCCTGGCCGCGGCCACGGCCCGCGCACCGCATGACCCCACCCACCCGTCGGCCCCCGAGGCGGCTCGGCCGTCCCGTTCGGGCGGGCCCGCGCGAACTGAGCTCGGGTCGGCCCAGAGCGGTCCGTCCAGCGCCGGCACCAAAGAGATCCAGACCAGGGCCAGCCAGCCAAGCGACCCCCCGACCACCCGGCTCACGGCACCGGGGGCGCCACCCGCTCGCGGATCCAGCAATCCGACTCCACCGGCGCAGACCCGGCCCACCACGCCGGCGCCTCCCGCACCGGCCCCGCCGCCGGCGCCATCCGCCGGTCAGACGCGAGCCATGCAGATTCCGACAAACCGTTCCAGCGACACCGGCGGCGACCCGGCCGATCCAACGGCCGCGCTACCGATCCAGCGCCCGGAAGGGACCGACACGGAGGCCGCCACCGTGCAGCTGAATGCGCGCGGTAGGCAACCAGACGGCGGCGAGAATCCGCGGCCACGCCGCCGCGGAGCGGGCGGGGCCGGCGGGCTCAGCGCCCAGGATCTGCTGCGTCGTGAGGGACGCCTGTAGCAACGCCCCGGCGCCCGCAACCGGGCGCTGCGGGTACGGCCAGCGGTTCTACGCGACCGCCTAAGCGCGAGTTTGGTCAGCGCCGGCTTCGGCCTCAGTACCCTCGTCGGGCTCGTCGGGTTGCGCCGCGATGAGGGCCAGCGGATCCTGGTCCTGCTGCTGCGCTTCCGCGATCGGATCCTCGGCCAACAACACCCGCATCGCATTGTTGAAGAATGCGACGGTGGGGACCGCCAGCAAAGCACCGGCGATCCCGGCCAGCACGCCGCCGGTGGAAATGGCCAGCACCACACCCAGCGGGTGAATCGAGACCGCGCGGCCCATGACCAGGGGCTGAAGCAAATGCGCCTCGAGTTGATTGACGGTAATCAGCAAGGCCAGTGTGAGCAGGGCATACACCAGCCCCTTGGCCAGCAAGGCAACCACCACCGCCAACAAGCCGGAGATCAACGCACCGATCAGCGGGATGAACGCGCCCAGGAACACGATGGAGGCCAGCGGCAGGGCGAGCGGAACACCCATAACCGCCAACCCTGTCCCCACGCCGGCCGCGTCGGTCAGGGCCACCAGGAAGGTGGCCCGCACATACCCGATCAGTGACCCATAGCCCGCGCGTCCGGCCGCCATCGCGCGGTCACGGACATGGGCCGGGATGATCTTGGCGACGTACTGCCAGATGTTGCGGCCGTCGTAGAGGAAAAAAATCAGCGTGAACAACACCAGCACCGCGGCGGTCAGCAGTTCGGTGATGGTGGCCGCGGTGGAGATCGCGCCACTGGTCAACTTCGCCTGGTTGTTGTGCAGCGCTTCGATCGCGGCGTTGCCCGCGTTGTCTATCTGTTCACGGCGCAGGTGCGGCGGCCCCTCGATCAGCCATTTGCGGCTGGAGTCGATGCTGTGCTCCACCTGGTAGGCCAGATCGGGCAGACCAACGATGAACTGGCTGATGACGAACGTCAGGATGCCGCCGAGGATGGAAAACCCGCCCAGCAAGACCAGCGACACCGCGGCACCACGTGGCAGCCCCCTGGCGTCCAGCCAGTCCACCACCGGCACCAGCAATGCGCTGAGCATCAGCGCCAGCAGCACCGGCACGACAATGATTTCGAGCTTCTTGATCACCAGCAAGAGGGCCACCAGAGCGGCCAGGATGACAAGTAAGCGCCACGACCAGGCCGCCGTCTTGCGGACCAGCGGGGCTACCGAGGCATCGTCGAGGCTCGCCGA
Organism: Mycobacterium ulcerans subsp. shinshuense; assembly: GCF_002355775.1. Classification (NCBI taxonomy): domain Bacteria; kingdom Bacillati; phylum Actinomycetota; class Actinomycetes; order Mycobacteriales; family Mycobacteriaceae; genus Mycobacterium; species Mycobacterium ulcerans. The sequence continues at coordinate 5,365,633 of NZ_AP017624.1, forward strand.
CATCCGGCAAGCCTAACCGGGCGCCGGACCCGGCTCTCCCGCAAATTCCCCCGAGCTGATCGCGGGCGCCCGCGGCGCTTCGGGCTGCCACCGCCACCACGATCCGGTCACGACCCCAGAACGAGGCAGACACGGTCAGTGACGTGCGGCGATCGTGGCATCACCTGCGCGGTTACCCTTATTCGATGTCGTTTGACGCCCCCGTCCGCAAACTCCGCCAGCGTGTGGGGGCGCTGCCCCGCGCTCGCGGGACGGAGGCACCCCGTGGCAAGTACTGGTGGCTGCGGTGGGCCGTGCTCGGCATCGTCGCGATCGTGCTTGCCGTCGAGGTGGCGCTGGGCTGGGACCAGCTGGCCAAAGCCTGGATGAGCATGTATCAGGCCAAGTGGTGGTGGCTGCTCGCGGCGATGGTGGCCGCGGCGGCGTCGATGCACAGTTTCGCGCAAATCCAGCGCACCCTGCTGAAGTCCGCGGGTGTGCACGTCCGCCAACTTCGGTCCGAAGCCGCGTTCTACGCCGCCAACTCGCTGAGCACCACCCTCCCCGGCGGTCCGGTGTTGTCGGCCACGTTCCTGCTGCGCCAGCAACGCATTTGGGGCGCCTCTACGGTGGTGGCGTCGTGGCAGCTGGTGATGTCGGGAGTGCTGCAGGCGGTGGGCCTGGCACTGCTCGGCCTGGGTGGTGCCTTTTTCCTGGGCGCCAAGAACAACCCGTTCTCACTGCTGTTCACCCTGGGCGGGTTCATCGCGTTGCTGCTGCTTGCCCAGGCGGTGGCCTCACGTCCGGAGTTGCTCGAGGGAATCGGCCGCCGGGTGCTGACGTGGGTCAACTCGATCCGCGGCCGGCCGGCCGCGACCGGCATGGAGAAGTGGCGTCAGATTCTCATGCAACTCGAGTCGGTGAGCCTGAGCCGGCGCGATTTGGGAGTGGCATTTAGCTGGTCGCTTTTCAACTGGATCGCCGACGTCGCGTGTCTGGGCTTCGCCGCATACGCCGCGGGCGACCACGCGTCGGTCGCCGGGTTGACCGTTGCCTATGCGGCGGCCCGCGCGGTGGGCACCATCCCGTTGATGCCGGGTGGACTGTTGGTGGTCGAGGCCGTGCTGGTGCCTGGTTTGGTATCCAGCGGCATGGCCCTGCCCAACGCCATCTCCGCGATGCTGATCTATCGGCTGATCAGCTGGTTGTTCATCGCCGCGATCGGCTGGGTGGTGTTGTTCTTCATGTTCCGCACCGAGAAGGCCGCCGATTCCGACGCTGACGACCCGCCAACCGACCCAAATCTGGCGATCGTCATCCCCATCCCGGGCGAACTGTACGAGGACCCGGCCGAAACGGCCCTGCAAGGTCCGCTACCGCCCCCCGACCGCGGGTGCGAGGGCAACCCCGGACGCGTCGGCTAGCTCAGCCAGCGCGGTTCGCCGGCGCCGGCCCGGGCAGCGGGCCCGCCGCCACGGGCAGATTCCCCGGCGTCAGCGGCAGCCCAACGGCCGGTAGTCCCGACAAAGCACCGCCATCTTGGGCCGCCTGCGCCAGCCCCACCGCCTGCGACAGCGTGATCGGCAGCCGGCACTGCGTTGAGAGATTGGTCAGCGGCTGCGACAGCGACTGCAGGTCGCTGGCGACTTTGGGATTCTTCTCCAGATAGCTCTTCAGCGATCCGAACGATTGCGGGCCCGCGGAGCCCTGGAAGGCCGCGGTCATCGCCTGATTGGTCTCCGGATGCGAGTCCAGGTAATCGCCCGTCTGCTTGGCGACCGAACCGATCGTTCTGGCCACTTCACTGGCGGCACATGGATCGGTAGCACCGGTGGCCGTCGGCTCTGCCACCGTCACGAGCGCGAGGCCCGGCAGCCCGACGGCGACCAATGCGGCGAACAGCCCGCGGCGCTTTGTCGCATTGCCTGACTTCATGGATAACTCCTCATGGATTGCATAACGTACGAATTCCCTTGCCACGCCAGTGGCGGCGATCAGCGACGCATTCCGTCGCGATCTTTCTGGACTGTCCCGGGTTGGTACTCGGATCGACCCAAGTCCCCCGCGTGGACATCAGCCATACTGCCATCTCCGGCGCGGGCACCGCCAACTCGCGCCGCGGCCCTGCGGCCGCCCGGTGAACTTCACAGTGTCTTCCGAGCGTCCTGGCAGTGTCGGCATCGTTGCAGCTCAGCAACCAATAAACGGACCTACTCCACATTTGTCTGCGGTAGGCTCGCGAGCAACGCGTCGCGTGAGAATTACGGGGAGTCCGACATCCAGCAGTTTATGATGCGCCTGAGCCGCAACCTGCGCAGATTCCGCTGGTTGGTGTTCACCGGATGGATGCTGGCTCTGGTCCCGGCAATCTATCTGGCGCTGACTCAGTCAGGGAATCTCACCGGTGGCGGCTTCGAGGTCGCCGGGTCCCAGTCACTTCGGGTACACGATGTGCTCGAGGCGCAATACCCCGACCAGGGGGCATCCTCCCTGGCCCTGGTGGCGACCCCGCGCCCGGATGCCAGCTACCAGGACATCACCGGCGCGGTCGCGCAACTGAGACGAATTGCCGGCGAATTTCCCGGGGTCTCGGAGGTGCCCGACCCCACCCAGCGGCCCCCGCAACCCGATCGGCCCTACGTGGCGTCGCTGCGCCTGGACGCCCGCAACGCGGGCACCAGCGACCTCGCCAAGAAGCTGCGCGCGCGAGTCGGCGTGGAAGGCGACAAACCGGGACAGACGGCGGATGGCCGGGTACGGCTCTACGTCATCGGCCAGGGTGCGCTCAGCGCCGCTGCGGCGGCGAACACCAAGCACGACATCGCCGCCGCGGAACGCTGGAACCTGCCCATCATCCTGATCGTCTTGTTGGCGGTGTTCGGCTCGCTGGCCGCCGCGGCCATCCCGCTGGCGCTGGGGATCTGCACCGTCGTGGTCACGATGGGCCTGGTCTACCTGCTGTCGATGCACACCACGATGTCGGTGTTCGTGACGTCGACGGTGTCGATGTTCGGCATCGCGCTGGCCGTCGACTACTCGCTGTTCATCTTGATGCGTTTCCGCGAGGAGTTGCGCTCCGGCCGTCAGCCCCAGGAGGCGGTGGACGCCGCCATGGCCACGTCCGGGCTGGCGGTGGTGCTGTCCGGCATGACCGTCGTCGCCTCGCTCAACGGTATCTACCTGATCAACACCCCGGCGCTGCGATCCATGGCCACCGGGGCGATCCTCGCGGTGGCCGTCGCCATGCTGACATCGGCCACCCTGACGCCCGCGGTGCTGGCCACCTTTGCCCGGGCCGCCGCCAAGAGGTCGGCCCTGCTGCATTGGTCGCGCCGGCCGGAAAGCACCCAGTCCCGGTTCTGGACCCGCTGGGTGGGCTGGGTGATGCACCGGCCCTGGATCACCGCGTTGTCGGCTTCGCTCGTGCTGCTGCTGATGGCGGCACCGGCGGCGTCGATGGTGCTGGGCAACAGCCTGTTACGCCAGTTCGATTCCTCGCACGAGATCCGCGCCGGGGTGTCCGCGGCGGCCCAGGCCCTGGGGCCGGGCGCGCTGGGTCCGGTCCAGGTGCTGATCAAGTTCCCCGACGGCGGCGCCTCCACGCCCGCACACAGCCAGACGGTCGGCGCGGTCCGCCAGCGGATGGCCCAAGGTCCCAACGTCACCACGGTGGCACCGCCGAAATTCGCCGAGGACAACGACAGCGCGCTGCTGAGCGCGGTGCTGTCGGTGGATCCCGAGGACATGGGTGCCCGCCACACCGTCGACTGGATGCGCAGCGAGCTACCGCAGGTTGCCGGCGGCGCCCAAGTCGACGTCGGCGGATCGACCGCGCTGATCAAGGATTTCGATGACCGGGTGTCGGCGACCGAGCCGCTGGTGCTGGCCTTCGTCGCGCTGATCGCCTTCGTGATGCTGTTGATCTCGATCCATTCGGTGCTGCTGGCGCTCAAGGGCGTGCTGATGACCTTGCTGTCGGTGGCGGCGGCCTACGGCAGCCTGGTCATGGTGTTCCAATGGGGCTGGGGGGAACGGCTCGGCTTCCCCCAGCTGACCTCCATCGACTCCACGGTGCCGCCGCTGGTCCTGGCGATGACCTTCGGGCTGTCCATGGACTACGAGATCTTCCTGCTCACTCGAATCCGGGAACGCTTCCTGCACACCGGCCGGACCCGCGACGCGGTGGCCTACGGCGTGAGCACCAGCGCACGCACCATCACCAGTGCGGCGCTGATCATGATAGCGGTGTTCTGCGGATTCGCCTTCGCCGGCATGCCGCTGGTGGCCGAGATCGGCGTCGCCTGCGCCGTCGCGATCGCGGTGGACGCCACGATCGTGCGGCTGATCATGGTGCCGGCCCTGATGGCGATGTTCTCGCAGTGGAACTGGTGGTTGCCCAGATGGCTGGGCCGGATCCTGCCGTCGGTGGACTTTGACCGGCCGTTGCCCGAGGTCGACCTCGCTGACGTCGTGGTCATTCCCGAGGACATCGCCGCGACGATTCCGCCCGGCGCCGACTTGCGCATGGTGCTCAAGTCGGCGGCCAAGCTCAAGCAGCTGGCACCCGACACCATCTGCGTGGCGGACCCCCTCGCATTCACCGGCTGTGAGCGGGTCGGCAAGGGGCCGGAGCGGATTCCCGAGCTCGTCAAGGACGGCCTCAACCTGGCCGGCGGCACCGACACCGCGGGACCGGGCGGTGCCGCTGAGGCCAAGAACGGTTCCAACGGGCAGTCGGCCGCGCGAAAGGCCGTCGGCCTGGCCTACCGCAGCGGCATCGCGCGCGCGATGTCGTGGGCGGAGCGCCCGGTCCATCCGGTCACCGTGTGGCGCGGGCGGCTCTCGATCGCACTGGACGCGCTGGAAACCAACGCCTCCGAGCGGCGGGCCGGCCCGGGCAGCGGGCGAGAGCCCAGCTACCGGCGGCGCAGCCCGGTGGAAACCACCAACGTCCAATTGCCCACCGGGGACCGGCTGCTGATCCCGACCGGGGCCGAAACGTTGCGTCTCAAGGGCTACCTGATCATGAGCCGTAACAGCAGCCGGGATTACGCCGAACTTGCAGACATGGTCGAAGCGATGGAACCCGAGACCGCGGCCGTCGTACTGGCGGGGATGGACAGGTACTACTGTTGTCAACCGCCAAGGCGGCAATGGATCGCCGCCCAGCTGGTTCGGCGTCTTGCGGATCCGCATCCGTCTGATGTCGACGTTGAGTGGCCCCAGCCCGATGACAAGGCAGACTGGGAGGAAGTCCGGCAACGCTGTCTGGCGGTGGCAGTAGCCATGTTGGAGGAGGCGAGGTGACGTTGGCAACCGACCAGCGGAAACCTGCGCAAGTACAGCCGCCGCACCGCCCCGATGGTGACAACCGCGAGCACTTCGTTGACCAGCCGGTGGAATTTTGGCCGACGGCAGCCATCCGTTCCGCGCTACAGAGCGACGATATCGCCACCTGGAAGCGCATCGCCGCCGCGCTCAAGCGCGACCCCTACGGTCGCACCGCGCGCCAGGTGGAAGAGGTCCTCGGCGGAGCCCGGCCGATTGGCATCTCCAAAGCGCTGTGGGAGGTGCTGGACCGGGCCCGAGCCCATCTGGAAGCCAATGAGCGCGCCGAGGTCGCCCGTCACGTCAAGCTGCTGATGGATCGATCGGGTCTGGGCCAACAGGAATTCGCGTCCCGCATCGGCGTTTCGCCCGAGGACCTGGCCGCCTACCTGGACGGCAGCGTGAGCCCGTCGGCTTCGCTGATGATCCGGATGCGTCGCCTGTCCGACCGGTTCGTGCGGGTCAAGAACACCCGCGCGGCCGACTCCGACCAGGACGCGGCTAGCGGGAGTTGATCGGCACCACGTCGAGCACCAGCCAATCGTTGCCGCGCTTGGTCAAACTCACCCGCAACGCGGGCGCGGCCTGACTGGGCGGTTGACCGGGCGAGTTCTGGGTCACCCGCAGAATCACCGCGACACTGGCCGCCGACGGCCCCAGCGCCTCAACCCCGGCCGACAGCGTGTCGGCCTGGGCGGTGATCTTGTGTTGCACCAGATCGGCGCTGGATTTGGCGTACTGCGCTTTGAACTCCGCGACCCGCTCGGGCACCATCATCGCGGCGGCCCGGTCGGCTGACGCGTTGGGCGCACCCGACGAGAAGGAGGCCACCGCCTCGGCCATTCCGGTGGCGATCGCGACCACCCTTCGCGAGTCCCGGTTGAAGTCGCGGTCGGGGGACGTCCAGTGGGTGTATCCGGTCAGCACCGCGGCCACCAACGCAGCAGTGCACAAAAAGACCACCGCCAGGCGCAGCCCGGGCGCCTCGTCGTCGGTGCCTACAGTGACCGCATCGCGGCGGAACAGCCAAAAATTGACGGCCACCCCTTCCAGGACCAACAGGACCAGGACCGAGCACGCCGATATCCACCACCACGGCCAGCCCAGGATGAAACCGATCATGACCAGCGCCGCGATCGCGACCAGCGGGGCCAAGATGTCGAATGCGGCAAGCCGCCATGCGTTTCTCATCGGATCGAAGCCAGCCCGGAGACCAACAGCTTGCCGTCGACATCGGAGACTTCCACCCGCAGGCTCCAATGCACCGTCTGCGGCTTGACGCCGGCGTTCTCGGCGACCGATGTCGCCACCAGCAGCACCGAGTCTGTTCTGCTGGCAAACGGCGGCAGCTTGGTGGTCACCACCGGCCGAGCGGTACCGGGCCGGGTGTCCAGATCGCGGTGCACCGTTTCGATCGCCACCGCCTCGATCCGGCCGCTGCTGTGTGTCTGCAACTTCTCCACCACCTGCCGGTAGGGCTGCACGGCCGCGTCGAAGTCGGTGTTGAGCTGTCCGACCGTGCCGTCGTGCAGCTGCTGCAGGCTGGAGTCGATGTTGCCGGCGTTCATGTTGATCAGCACATCCGTCCATTCGGCGGCGGCCTGCATGACACGGGTCAGGTAGACGCGCTCGGAGATTTCGTCGCGGTGGCCGATCCAGATCAGCACACCGAGCACCACCGCGGCCACCGACAGCACGCCGAGGAAGGCCGAGCCGACGCCATAGCTGGAGAACATCCCTTCGCCGGACGACTCCCCCTCGGTAGCGGCGGGCGCTGAGTCTGCAGAATCCGGATCGGAGTCTTTGGCGGTATCGGCCGCGGCGTCGTCTGGCATGGCCCGATCGTCGCACTTGAAATGAGGTGAAAAGATGGCGGGGTGACGTATGCGGCTGTTCGCTCGGGTATCGACCTGAGCCATGTAGATCCTGATGCCCGTCCGCAAGACGACTTGTTCGGCCACGTCAATGGTCGCTGGTTGAAGGAATACGACATACCCGCGGACCGGGCGACCGACGGCGCATTTCGCCACCTGTTCGACCGCGCCGAGGAGCAGGTGCGCGAGCTGATCATCGAAGCCAGTCAGCAGGGCGCCGCTACCGGGACCGACGAGCAGCGCATCGGTGACCTCTACGCCAGCTTCCTCGACGAGGAGACCGTCGAGCGCGTCGGCCTGCAGCCGCTGCACGACGAAGTGACCGCGATCGATGACGCCGCCGATCGCGACGCCCTGGCCGCGGCTATCGGGGCCCTGCAACGCACCGGGATGGGCGGTGGCGTCGGGCTGTACGTCGACACCGATTCCAAGGACTCGACCCGCTATCTCATGCACTTCTCCCAATCGGGCATCGGCCTGCCCGACGAGTCCTACTTTCGGGAGGAGCGCCACGCCGCGGTGCTGGCCGCCTACCCCGGGCACATCGCCCGGATGTTCAGCCTGGTGTTCGGCGGCGACAGCACCGACCACGCCGACGTCGCGGCGCGCATCGTGGCGCTGGAAGCCAAACTGGCCGCGGCCCACTGGGATGTGGTGAAACGCCGCGATGCCGAACTCACCTACAACCTGCGCACGTTTGCCGAACTGCAGACCGAAGGGTCGGGATTCGATTGGACGGGCTGGGTCACCGCCGTGGGCACCACCCCGGCCGCCGTTGCCGAACTGGTGGTGCGCCAACCCGATTACCTACGGACCTTCGCGTCGCTGTGGACCAGCGAAAGCCTCGAAGACTGGAAGTGCTGGGCGCGCTGGCGGTTGATCCGGGCCCGCGCTCCGTGGCTGACCAGTGACCTGGTTGCCGAGGACTTCGAGTTCTACGGCCGCAGGCTGACCGGCGCCGAGCAGATTCGGGACCGCTGGAAGCGGGCGGTGGCACTGGTGGAGAGCCTGACCGGTGACGCCGTCGGCAAGCTCTACGTGCAACGGCATTTCCCGCCGGATGCCAAGGACCGCGTCGACAAGCTGGTGGCCAACCTGCGGGAGGCCTACCGGGTCAGCATCACCGACCTGGACTGGATGACCCCCCAGACCCGCGAACGGGCATTGACCAAATTGGCCAAGTTCACCGCCAAGGTCGGCTATCCCGTCAGATGGCGCGACTACTCCAAGTTGGTGATCGACCGCGGCGACCTCTACGGCAATTTCCGGCGCGGCTACGCGGTCGACCACGACCGGGAGCTGGCCAAGCTCGGCGGCCCGGTCGACCACGATGAGTGGTTCATGACGCCGCAGACCGTCAACGCCTACTACAACCCCGGGATGAACGAAATCGTGTTCCCGGCAGCGATTTTGCAGCCACCGTTCTTTGATGCGCAGGCCGATGACGCCGCCAACTACGGGGGAATCGGCGCGGTCATCGGACACGAGATCGGGCACGGATTCGACGACCAGGGCGCCAAATACGATGGCGACGGCAACCTGGTCGACTGGTGGACCGATGCCGACCGTACCGAGTTCGCACACCGGACCAAGGCATTGATCGACCAGTACGAGGCCTACGTGCCGCGGGATCTGGCGGCTTCCGAGGGCCCGCCGCATGTCCAGGGCGCGTTCACCGTGGGTGAGAACATCGGCGATCTGGGCGGACTGTCCATCGCCCTGTTGGCCTACCAGCTCTCGCTGCAGGGCAAGCGGGCTCCGGTCATCGACGGTCTCACCGGCGTGCAACGGGTGTTCTTCGGCTGGGCTCAGGTGTGGCGCACCAAATCACGTGACGCCGAGGCGATCCGGCGGCTCGCCGTGGACCCGCATTCCCCGCCGGAGTTCCGGTGCAATGGCGTCGTGCGCAACCTGGACGCGTTCTATGACGCGTTTGACGTCGCCGAGGACGACGAGCTGTTCCTGACTCCGCAGAGCCGGGTCAGGATCTGGAACTAGCCCCTGACCCCGGCGAGCAGACACAAACTCGCACGGTTTCGCGGCTGGATATGCGATTACGCGTCTGCTCGGCAGGCCTCGATTCGGGCCGGCACATGCTTGTGCCAGGGCGTCCCGGCGTAGGGGTCGCGCCATTTGGTCGAGGTGAGCGCGATCGGGGCGACTCCTGGAACAACGGTTCGGCCGTCGCCGTCGACGTAGTCCAGGCCGAAACCGTTGGGCAGCGAGGCATGCCCGGGCAGCATCACCTCGGTGACCTCCACCGTCGCCTCGGCGGCGCCGGCCGCGGTGGTGATCCGGGCCCGGCATCCGTCGGTAAGCCCGAGAGCCTGGGCATCCTCGACGCTGACACGCAGTGCGCCATCGGCGTCGCGTTTGCGCCACGACGGGTCACGGAAGATGTCGTTGGCGGTGTAGGCGCGGCGCTCGCCCACCGACAGCACGATCGGCAGCTCTGTGGTGGTCAACGACATCTTCAGGTCGGCCAGTGACCTTATCTCGTCCAGCATTTCGGGAATGCCCAGTGCGATCTTGTGATCGTCGTTATTGATGAGTTCGAAGTCGTCCTCGTAGTTGTGGGCGGTGAAGGTGACCCCGGAGCGACCGTTGAGGATCGCGTCGAACAGCGCGTTCCCGTCGGTGTGCCCAGCCCGCCGAACCGCATCCGGGTAGGTCATCGCCGCCTTCTGCGCCAGTCCCCACAGCGCGGCGGCGCCGGCCATACCGTCGGGCAAGGTGGGGCCCAGCGTTTCGTAGAGCACATAGGGAAGCAGTTTGGCCACGCTCGGATTGGAGGCCACCGCCACCAGGAACGCCTCGGTGTACGCCTGACGCCCCCGCTGCGCCGCCTCCCGCAGCGGCCGCAGATCATCGTCGGTGACAAAACCCAGGGCGCGCACCAACCGGGCCCAGATCTCGGGTTCGGGCAACGTGCCCGGCAACGGGTCCAGCAGTGGGTGCCGTAGATGCACCGCGTTGTGCGGGAATTCCAGGTTGAAGAAGATGGCTTCGGGCTTCTCGAATTGCGAAGCGGCCGGTAGCACGTAGTGGGCGAGCCTGGCGGTCTCGGTCATCGCCACATCGATGACCACCATCAGTTCCAGCGCCTCGAACGCCTGCCGGCAGGCCGCCGAATCAGCCAGGGAGTGAGCGGGATTGGCGCTCTCGACGATCATGGCGCGGAATCGGTCGGGGTGGTCGGTGAGAATCTCCTCGGGAACCACGTTGCCGGCACCAGTCCGGCGATGATCCGTGCCCCGGTGACCGGGGTGCGCCCGGAGGTCATGTTGAACAGCGGGGCGAACGACGAATGCAGGTGCTGGCCGCCCTTTTTCGCGAAATTTCCGGTGAGAATCCACAGCATCTTGTTCAGGTAGGAAACCAGCGTGCTGTTGGGTGCCTGCTGGACGCCGAGGTCCTCGAACACCGCGACGCTGGCGGCGCCGCCGATGCGCCGCGCGGCCGCGCGCAGCAACTCCTCGTCGACCCCGCAACGCTGCGCAGACTCGGCGACCGGCACCTCAGCCAAGACCTCGCGGACTTCTTCCACACCGCGCACATGCTCGGCGAGAAATGCTTCGTCACAGAGGTTTTCCTGGACCAGAACCGCCGCCAATGCGGCGACGCACCAGGCGTCGGCGCCGGGGTGCACCCGCAGGTGAAAGTCGGCCATCTTCGCGGTGTCGGTGACGACAGGGTCGATGACGATCATCGACCGGGCGGGATCTTTGGCGATCTCGTTGAGCACCACCCGCGCCCTGGGGAAGCTTTGCGACATCCAGGGGTTCTTCCCGATGAACACCGACACCTCGGCGTGTTCGAACTCACCACGGGTATGACCGCCGTAGAGCTTCCCGTCTATCCACGCCTCCCCGGTCTTCTCCTGTGCCAACGCATTTGACCGGTAGCGGGAGCCCAGGGCTTTCAGGAAGGCGCCACTGTAGACACCGCCGAGGTGATTGCCCTGGCCCCCTCCGCCGTAGTAGAAGATCTTGTCGCCGCCATGCACATCCCGGATGCGCTTGAACCCCTCGGCGATCTCGACAATGGCGGTGTCCCAGTCGATCTCCTCGTAGGTCCCATCCGGGCGGCGCCGCAACGGCGCCGTCAGCCGGCCTCGGCTGTTTTGATAGTGGTCCAGCCGCAAGGCCTTGTTGCAGGTGTACCCCCGTGACGCCGGATGCGCTTTGTCGCCACGAATGCGGGCCAACGTACGATCCTCGACCTGTACCACGATGCCGCAATTGCATTCGCACAGGATGCAGGCCGTGGGCTGCCAGTCAGTTGTGGTCATTGCGATTCCCTTCCGGCAGTTGCGCCAGCAGCATGCTGCGCAGTTGGCGGTGAACAACATCCAGCGGCGTCAGGTCACGCCGCACCCGAGCCAGCAGGAGTGCGCCTTCCAGCGTCGACATCGCCGTCACCGCCAACTCGTGGGCGCTATCCAGGGGTATGCCGTCGCTGACGAACCGCTGCGCGATCAGATCCGACCAGCGGTCGAACACCGCTGCCGCGTGCTCGACCACCGGAGCCATCCGTTCCCGATCCGATGGTTCGCCGGCTTCGACCGAGACCGCCGCGACGGGGCAGCCAGCGCGAAAATCGGTGGCGCGCAGCTGCTCACGATACTGATCGATGAGGGTGTCAAGCAGGTCCAAACTCCGGTTCGCCGAACCGATGATCTTTGCGACATGCGCGCCGGCGTAGTCGACGGCCTCACACAACAACTGAGTGCGTCCGCCCGGGAAGTAGTGGTAGGCCGACCCGCGCGGTGCGCCGCTGTGTTGCAGCACATCGGAGATGGCGGTGGCGCGCGCACCACGCTCGCGAATCAGAAGTACGGCTGAAATGACCATCCGTTCGCGCGGACTCGGGATATGTATGATGCTATACATAACACCCGGACCGGCGAAAGCCCTGTTCAGAAATCGACATCGGGAATTTGCGGTGGGTTCAGCAGTCCCCGACATGCGAGCGCACTCGCGAAATTGGGCGCCGGGCGCGATTCAGGGCCGATCTAGGGCCGGTATTGCGCCCTCAGGCGCGCACCAGCACCGGCACCGCTAGATCTGCCAATCTTGCGCGCCGTCGTTCTTGTTGTAGGTCCCCACCGAGTTCTTCACCACGATCGGGTCACCGCTGCCGAAGTTGTCGAAGAACCACTTGGCGTTGGTCGGGCTGAGGTTGATGCAGCCGTGACTGACATCGCGCTTGCCCTGGTCCCCTACCGACCACGGCGCACTGTGCACGAAGTTGCCGCTGTTATCGATCCGGACGGCGTCGGCGACGGTCACCTTGTAGCCCTGCGGCGAGTTGACCGGCACACCGTAGGTCGAGGAGTCCATCACCACCGTGGGCATCTTCTCCAGCACGTAGTACGTGCCGTTGGGCGTCTGGTGGTTACCGGCCGCCATGCCCATGGACGTCGGGAAGGTCTGCTCGAGGACCCCGTTGCGGGTGATCGTCATCTGGTGCGTGGCGTCGTCGGCGGTGGCCACCAACGAGTCACCGGTGCGGAAGCTCGATTTGGTCCCCGCCGCGTCGATGTTCACCGCGGTGTTGGCCGGCCAGAATTGGAACGGCCGCCAGCGCACCTGCGTCGGAGTCATCCAATAGAACTTGCCCGGCACCGGCGGAATCGACGAAATGTGGATGGCGCTTTCGGCCATCGCCTGGTCGGCGATCGGCACCTGGAAGTTGATGATGATCGGCTTGGCCACTCCAACCATCGCACCGTCAACCGGGTTGAACGACGGCGGCCGGAACGGGGGCGGGCCGAAGAACGGAGTCGGGTCCTGCCCGGCCACCGGACCGGCAGCGACCGGCACCAATGGCGGCGGGGCCAACGGGTCGGGGAACGGCGGCGGCGCCAGCGGGTCGGGCATCGGCGGCAGCGCCAGCGGCCCCGGCGGCGGGGCCAGCGGGTCCGGCGCGGGTTCGGCCGGGGCAATCACCGGCGGATCGCCGGGAGCGTCATCCGGGTCGGCAACAGCGGGGCCGGCGCCCAGCAGCAGCACGCCAACGACTCCGGCCGCATTGACAGCGGCGAAGAGGCTCCCCCTGATTCGGCCTCTCGTCCAGCGCGACATATGACATCCCTCCGGTCACGTCCTGGAACCCAGTGTGGCATAGCACAGCCACCCGATGCCCATTCCGCGACCGTCCAAAACCCCGTCAGCCGACGATTCCGAGTCTCTGACCTGCGACCTTACTGGTTGTGTGAAGTTGCGCCAGCAACCGCGACCGGGGCCTCGAACACGCGGCGAGCCGACGTCATCCCGACCAGCGCCACGCCCATCAAGCCCGCGGAAGCGGTCAGCATCATCGCCACACTCCGCTCATAGAGCAGCCCACCGATCAACGAGCCGGCCATGATGCCCACCTGAAATGCCGTCACATAAAGGCCGGAGGCGCCGTCCGGGTCGTCGGCCCCGCTGCGCATCGCCGCGGATTGCAGCATCGGCGACACCGCGGTCGCAGCGGCGCCCCACAGCACGATCGCCCCCGTCCCGACCACCAACGCCGTCATCGGGGCCAGGTGACCCCCGAATGCCAGCGCGGTCAGCAGCACGAACGCAAACGTCAGCCCGGCCACACAGAAAATGATGGTGCCCTTTGGCCGGCGGTCCAGCGGTCGCGCCACCAGCGCCACCGCTGCGACACCCGCGACACCGTAGGCGGCCAACAGCCAGGCCAGGCTGGGCCCACGCACACCGACGACTTGCCGGATGATCACCACGATGTAGGTATAGGAAACGAAATGGCCGGTGACGCCGACCATGGTGATCAGGCTGACGATGATCAGCGCCCGGTTGCGGTGATGCCGCGACCGCGGGCCCACATACTGCAACTGATCGGCGCTAAGCACCATTTCGGGGAGCAACAGCCGGGCGGCCACCGTCACAACGGCGGCCGCGACCGTCACACAAACCGCGGCCAGCCGCCAGCCCCACATCAGGCTCAGGGCCGCGGTGAGCGGGCTGCCGATCACCAGCGCCAGGCTGGTCCCGATGTAGATCGAGGTGGTGGCGCGTCCGGCGTGGCTGGGCGGCACCAATCGGGTAGCGATCGGGGCGATCACCGACCACAGCAAGCCATGGGTGATCGCGCACAGCGCCCGTCCGGCGGCCAGCACCGCAAAATTGGGCGCCAGCGCCGAGATGAGCTGCGAGATGGTCAGACACACCAGGCTGACCATCAGGGCGTGGCGGCGCGGCCAGTGCGCGGTCCAGCGCACCAGCGGAACCGTCGTCAGGGCCGCAACCAGCGCGTACCAGGACAACAGGGTCCCCACCAGTACCACGCTGATGTGCAGGTTCCGCGCGATGGCCGACAAGGCGCCAACCGGCAGGATCTCCGCGGTCACATAGATGAAGGCCGCCGCCGCCAGCACAGACAGTTGTGCAGCGACTCGTGGCGTCCACGGTCGCGCTGCGGTGGTTGCGGTTCGGGCTTCGGAAGTCATGGCGAGTGCGACGGGATCGGCCGGTACTGCGGTAGTGCTACGACCGATCACGCTGCTCTCACCGTACGCACCACACCGGCGGCATTAAACCCGGTGGCCCCGCAACACACCCTCGCGTTACGAACGAACAAGACGTGCGATGGCCGCGGACGCCTCCGCGAGCTTGCCGTCGGCGTCGGTGCCCCCCTCGGCCACCGCGCGGGTGACGCAGTGATTCAGATGTTCGTCGAGCAGGTTCAAGGCCACCGACCGCAGTGCGCTGTTGACGGCGCTGATCTGGGTGAGCACGTCGATGCAGTACTTGTCTTCGTCAATCATGCGGGCGATGCCGCGCACCTGACCCTCGATCCGGCGCAGCCGCTTGGCATACTTTTCCTTCTGCTGCGAATACCCGTGTGCGGTTGTCATAACTCTCCATACGCTCGGAACGCTCCCCCGACGGAAGTCTCTGATCACACTTGCCGGAGGGACTCAGTTGCATGATATACCCCGTTGGGGTATAAGGTCCCGATTTTGGCGACGATGACCCTGCGAGCATACTTGGGCAATGCCAGAAGCCGATATCAAGCCCCGTAGCCGCGACGTCACTGACGGACTGGAAAAAGCCGCTGCCCGTGGCATGTTGCGGGCGGTAGGCATGGTCGACGAAGACTTCGCCAAGGCACAGATCGGGGTTGCCTCGTCCTGGAACGAGATTACGCCGTGCAACCTCTCGCTGGACCGGCTGGCCAAGTCGGTGAAAGAGGGGGTGTTCGCCGCGGGCGGCTACCCGCTTGAGTTCGGCACGATTTCGGTCTCCGACGGCATTTCGATGGGTCACGAGGGCATGCACTTCTCCCTGGTGTCGCGCGAAGTGATCGCCGACAGCGTGGAAACCGTGATGCAGGCCGAGCGCCTCGACGGCTCGGTGCTGCTGGCCGGATGCGACAAATCCCTGCCCGGAATGCTGATGGCCGCCGCCCGTTTGGATTTGGCGTCGGTGTTTCTCTACGCGGGCTCGATCCTTCCGGGGGTCGCCAAGCTCTCCGACGGCAGCGAACGCGAGGTCACCATCATCGACGCGTTCGAAGCGGTCGGCGCGTGCTCGCGAGGGTTGATGAGCCGAGCCGACGTCGACGCCATCGAGCGCGCGATCTGCCCCGGCGAGGGTGCCTGTGGCGGGATGTACACGGCCAACACGATGGCCAGTGCCGCTGAAGCACTTGGCATGTCGCTGCCGGGCAGCGCGGCGCCCCCGGCCACCGACCGCCGCCGCGACGGGTTCGCCCGGCAAAGCGGTCAAGCCGTCATCGAATTGCTGCGCCAGGGCATTACCGCTCGCGACATCATGACCCGGGAGGCGTTCGAGAACGCCATCGCGGTGGTGATGGCATTCGGCGGCTCGACCAATGCGGTGCTGCACCTGCTGGCGATCGCCCATGAGGCCAACGTCGAGCTCACGCTCGACGACTTCAGCCGGATCGGCTCGAAGGTGCCGCACCTAGCCGATGTCAAGCCGTTCGGCCGCCATGTGATGTCCCACGTCGACCACATCGGCGGCGTGCCGGTGGTCATGAAGACTTTGCTGGATGCCGGCCTGCTGCACGGGGATTGCCTGACCGTGACCGGCCGGACCGTGGCCGAGAACCTGGAGGCCATTGCTCCGCCGGACCCGGACGGCAAGGTGCTACGCGCGCTGAACAACCCGATCCATGCGACCGGGGGCATCACCATCCTGCGTGGATCCCTGGCCCCCGAAGGTGCCGTGGTCAAGACGGCCGGCTTGGACACCGATGTATTCGAAGGAACGGCACGGGTTTTCGACGGCGAGCGGGCCGCGCTGGATGCCCTCGAGGACGGCACCATCACCCACGGTGACGTGGTGGTGATCCGTTACGAGGGACCCAAGGGCGGCCCCGGGATGCGGGAGATGCTCGCCATCACCGGCGCGATCAAGGGCGCCGGGCTCGGCAAAGACGTGCTGCTGTTGACCGACGGTCGATTCTCCGGCGGCACAACGGGCTTCTGTGTGGGACACATCGCACCCGAGGCGGTGGATGCCGGACCGATCGCGTTCGTGCGCGACGGCGACCGGATCCGGCTCGACGTTGCCGGCCGGACGCTCGACGTTCTGACCGACCCGGCAGAGTTCGCGGCCCGTCAACAGAATTTCACTCCTCCGGCGCCGCGTTACAAGACCGGCGTACTGGCCAAGTACGTCAAGCTGGTCGCCTCCGCCGCGATCGGCGCGGTCTGCGGCTAACCCGATAAGCCCGGATGGCTTGTGGTTGAGCGGTTCTGGAACCACCAGCCGCCCGGGCCGGTGCCCGCCACCCGGGCCGTACCCACGGCTGCGCCAACGGCGCCCTGGGATGCCGCGCGTTTCCGCGACAACCGCGACAGGCGCCACACCTTGGCGATACCATCGTGGAATCCATCGCCCAGCACCTGCTGGGCGATGGATTCGTGAGGTACAGCGAGGTGCGCGATGACGTTTGTACTGGTCTCCCCGGAAGCCATGGCGTCGGCCGCGGCCGACATAGAGCGCATCGGGGCGCTACTGACCCAGGGAAACGCCGCTGCGGCCAGCCCGACCATCAACGTGGCCAGCGCCGCGGCCGATGAGGTGTCCACAGCGATCGCGGCACTGTTTTCCCAGCACGCCAAGACCTATCAGCTGCTGGCCGCCGAGCTGGCCGCCATTCCTGACCGGTTCACAAAAACCGTTCTGGCTAGCGCGAATTCATATGCCTCTGCCGAGGCGACCAATGCTGCCGACGCCCTGCTCGGGGTGATCAATACGCCCACTCAGGCACTGCTGGGCCGGCCGCTGATCGGCAACGGCGCCAACGGCACCACGGTCAACGGGGTCGGGACGCCGGGCGGAGACGGCGGCATCTTGTACGGCAACGGCGGCAACGGCGGAACCAGCACCAACGCTGCAACGGCCGGCGGCGCCGGCGGATCCGCCGGCCTCATCGGCAATGGCGGCATCGGCGGCCAAGGCGGTGCCGGCGGGATCGGCGGCGCCGGCGGGTCCGCGGCATTTTTCGGCAATGGCGGTGCGGGCGGGCACGGTGGCGCCGGCGGGGCCGGTGGAATCGGGGGCAACGGCGGGTTCTTCGGCAACGGCGGGGCCGGTGGCAACGGCAGCACCGGTGGGGTCGGTCTGGCCGGCGGGGACGGCGGTGCCGACGGGGCCGGCGGGCGGGCCGGATTGCTTGGCTACGGCGGCGCCGGCGGGGCCGGCGGGCTCGGCGGTAGCGGCGGCGCGGCGCTGCCCAATCAACAGAGCGGGAACGGCGGCGGCGGTGGCCACGGCGGGGCCGGCGGAGCCGCCGGGTGGTTCGGGCACGCGGGTGTCGGTGGCGACGGCGGCACCGGAGGTGCGGGAGGTAATGGACAGGCCGGCCAGCTCAGCAACGACGTCGGCGGCGATGGCGGCCGTGGCGGTGCCGGCGGAGCCGCCGGGGCGGGCGGCGACGCCGGTCTGTTGGGTCTCAACCGCGCCGGCGGCCACGGAGGCGGCGGCGGGATGGGCGGCACCGGCGGTACCGGGGCGGCCGCTGCCGCCGGGATCAACGCGGCCGCCGGCGGCACCGGAGGTGACGGCGGCGCCGCGGGCGCGGGCGGAGCCGCCGGGGTCGGCGGGTTCGGCGGATCGGCCGGTAGCTACGGCAACGGCGGCGGGGGCGGAAACGGCGGCACGGGTGGGGCCGGGGCCAACGCGGTGGCCGGAACCGGCGACAACGGCAGCGACGGCGCCGCTGGTGGCCAGGGTGGCTCCGGCGGCAACAGCGGCGCCGGTGGGACGAACGGCAGCGGCGGCAACGGCGGCCTCGGAGGCGCCGGTGGCGACGGGGGCAGCGGCACCGCCGACACCGGCGGCGGCGCGGGCAACGGGGGCAGCGGAGGCAAGGGCGGTACCGGAGGGGCCAGCGGCGTCGCCGGTAGCGGAGGCGCGGGCGGCACCGGAGGCACCGGAGGCACGGGAGGGGCGGGCGGCACCGGAGGCAACGGCGCAGCGGGCAAGAGCGATACCGGAGACATCGGCGGCAGCGGGGGCTACGGCGACGACGGCGGGGACGGCGGCTACGGCGGCCCGGGCGACTACAACGAAAACGGCTATGCCGGGGGCAGCGGGGGGACCGGCGGCCCCGGCGGTGACCCGGGGACCGGCGGGACGGCGGCCGTCGGCGGCGACGGCGGCACCGGTGGCATCGGCGGAGGCGGCGGCTACGGGGGCACCGGCTTTGATGCGGCGGGCGCCATGGGCGGGATCGGTGGAACCGGCGGCACCGGTGGCAACCCGGGCCCCGGCGGTATCGGCGGCAACGGTGCCGATGGCGGCACCGGCGGCCCCGGCGGGTACGGCGACACCGGCTTCGGAACGGCGGGATACGCCGGCGGCACCGGAGGCACCGGCGGGACAGGCGGTGCCCCCGGGCCCGGCGGTAGTGCCGCCGGCAATGGTGGCGCCGGCGGCATCGGCGGCATCGGCGGCACCGGCGGCAGCGGGGCCACCTCAGCGGGGTTTGCCGGCGGAGATGGCGGCAAGGGCGGTACCGGTGGCACTGGCGGTTCGGCCGGTGCCGGTGCCGCTAATGGCAGCGGCGGCACCGGCGGCCAAGGCGGATACGCCGGCAAGGGCGGTTACGGCGGCATCACCAACGGCACCTACGAGGGCATGCCCGGCGGCGTCGGCGGAACCGGCGGCGCCGGCGGCGAGGGTGGTTTGCCCGGCACCGGCGCGGGCACCGCCGGCAGCATCGGAAGTGCCGGTAACGGGGGCGAAGGCGGGTTCGGTGGCATCGGCGGCAACAGCTACTACGCCGGAAACGCCGGCCCGGGTGGCCAGGGCGGCCAGGGCGGAGCCGGCGCCAACGGCGCTCCCGGCCTGGCCGGCGGCACCGGCGGCGCCGGCGGGTTCGGCGGCACCGGGGGAATCGCGAACGGCACCGGAAACGGCGGAACCGGAGGTAAGGGCGGAACCGGCGGCGACGGCGGGACAGGCGGCACCGCAACCACGGCCGGCCAGACTGGCGGCGACGGGGGGCACGGCGGCAAGGGGGCGGGCGGCGGCACCGGCGGCAAAGCAAACGGCGGCGACGGCGGCGACGGCGGAGGCGGGGGCGACGGCGGCGCAGGCGGGGGCGACGGCGGCGCAGGCGGGGCCGGCGGCAACGGCGACGGCGCTGTGGGCGGCATCGGCGGCGGTGGTGGCACCGGCGGCACCGGAGGCACCGGCACCCCGCCCGGCGGAGCCAACGGCGGACCGGGCAAGACCGGCGCGGACGGCCTCGGCGGCCACACCAGCTGAGCCCGACGACCCGATCGGCTACCCCAAAATCACCCATCATCCTTTACCGGATACCCGTATAGGGTATAAAATCTTGCGGAGGTAAACCGGAGGGACTTCAGTCCCATGACTTGGATGAGGGAGATACCGATGGCAACTCACGAGGCCGGGACCATGTTGACCTGCGGCCACGAAGGCTGCGGCTGTCGCGTTCGGATCGAGGTACCGTGCCACTGCTCGGGCTCCGGCGAGCCCTACCGCTGCACCTGCGGTGACGCCTTGGTTCCCGTCCAGTAGGCATGAGGGGCCGGCCGGATCCCGGGAACTCGTCGATTCCGGCGATCAGCGTCCGAATGTCCGGCCGGCCAGCTCCGCCTCGGCCACCGCGCTCAGCGCGGCCGCCGAGGCGCCCACCGCGACCGTGTGGGTGCCCGCTTCGATGCGCCAGCACCCGGCGGCGCCGTCGTAGCAGGCCAGCAGTCGTGGATCGGCAACGATCTCCACGGCACACGACTGGCCCGGTTCGAGTTCGACTCGCTCAAACCCCAATAGCCGCAGCCGCGGCTCACCGGTGACCGCGGTCAGGTACACCTGCGGGACATCCGCCCCGCTTCGATCGCCGGTATTGGCGACCCCGAACGTGACCGTCACCGTGTCGCCGCCGCTGACCGCCAGGTCCCGGTAGCCGAAACTGGTGTAGGTCAGCCCATGCCCGAACACGAAGTTCGGAACCTCTCCGGTGGTAGCGAACCAGCGGTAGCCGATATCGGCGCCCTCGCGGTAGTGGATGCGCATCGGCGCTCCCACCGGCGCCCCGTAGCCGGGGAGCTCCGGGCGCGGTGTCTGGCCGAGGCCGACCGGAAACGTGATCGGCAGCCGCCCGCACGGATTCACTCGGCCGGCCAGGACTTCCGCGATGACCCGGGCACCCGCCTGGCCCGGATACCAGGCCTGCACAATCGCGTTCACCGAGTCTTGCCACGGCATGGCCACCGGGTTGCCGGTCTCGAGCACGACCACCGTGTTCGGGTTTGCCGCCGCCACCGCACTGATCACCGCGTCCTGCCCCCACGGCAGCGTCAAATCGGCAGGGCTCCGGCGTTGTTGATTAGCAGGCTTGTGAGCTGGGGAATTGTGGATTGAGGAGGTCTAGGCGGCGGTTGGCGGTCAAAGCAGTGATCCGGCAGGCTTCGGCGATGTTGTCGGCGCCGTTGAGGCGGTGCAGATTGATCGCGGTGTTGCGTAGCGTTGCTAGGACCTGTGCGCCGTTTCCGGTATGTGCCCTTTGACGGTCTTCGTCGAAGGTGACGTCGCGTATCCAGTGCAGGCTGTTCTCGATTCCCCAGTGTTGACGCATCCAGGTCATGATCGCGGTAGGGCGGGCGTGCTCGAACGGCAGGCTGCAGATGGCATAGACCACCTCCACGCTGCGCTGGTCGGTGGCGGTGATCAAGCGTTCACGAGTGATCCGGATGATTTGTTTTGCGTAGGGGAAGCCGATTCCTCGTGCAGCGGTGATGATTTGCAGGGTGCAGGTCTCGACACGGCCGTGGCCGCGGGAGTCGTCGGTAGCGGCTGCGGGCACCTCGGCCCAGGGCAGCGCGGTGATACGCGCAAGTATTTTGGCTTGGTTGGACTTGACGATCATCAGGTAGTGCGACTTCAAGGTGGCGCAGATCAACTTCGCGGTGACGACCTGGGTATGCATCGCATCCACGGTGACCAGCCACCGCAAGCTACCCGGCAGCAGCGTGAACAGGGCACGTACGCAGGGAATTTCATTGCTTTTCTCGGCGACAGCGAGTTGACCGAGCACCAATCGGGCACGGTGGGCGAACACCGACACAAGATGCGTGGCTGTCGCTTTGGCGCGTAAAGCACCACGCAGCATCTTGCCGTCCAACGCGATCGGCACCAATCCACTGGGGTCGCTGCTGGCCACGTGTGCAGTGAAGTAACTGCCCATCCTGGCGTTGAGGTCGGCGGGGTCTAGCCGAGACAAAACAGCGCGGAAGGTCTTCTCACTGGGCCGCCGGAACCGGACCCCTAATTGGGCCAACACATCATCAGGAGCGGTGGCCGCCCATGTGGCAAAACCAGCATAGCCGCGCATCCCCGCGGCAGTGGCCAGAACCGCGATCGCCAACAAAGCCATCAGCGAATACCTCCGACCGCGTGGGCCCCTCGGGTCTGGCACCGAGGCCAACACATCGAGAAACTCCGATCCGATGAGCCCGCTGCGCTCACCAGGACTCCAGCGGTCGAACACCTCTGGAACCGACGACACAGGCAATACTGAAACGGTAGGCACGGGCAACTCCAGACCAACGACGAACAGTAACCAACTCGATCGTTCTCCAGATAGCCCGTGCCTACACTCCGGCCCCAATAGCGCGGCACCAAAGATCATCAACCCAGCTCACAAGCCTGCTAATCAACAACGCCGGAGCCCTGGTCAAATCGGCGCTGTCGAAGCCTTCGCCCTCGGCCCGGATTGCGAATACCACCGCGACGTCGGCCCGCCGGGCCACCGCCACCGCCTCCGCTGGGTTGATCCCCGGATCGAATTCGAGCTCAGCGTTGCCAAACTGGGTACGCAACTCATCGAGCGGGCTTGACCCAAGCAGATAGAGGTTGCGCACGCCCGCCGTCAGTCCTGCCCCGCCGATCGGAATCACCTCGGCGTAGCCGCCGGGGGGAACCACAGCGCTGGAGCCGTAGCCGGCCACCACTCCAAGCTGCGCGTAGCCGCCGATGACGGCGATGCGGGTGCCCGGCGCCGGCGTCAGCGGTAGCACTCCCCTGTTCTGCAGCAGAACAATTCCCTGGCGTGCGATCTCAGCGGCGACCTCGTCGTGGGCATCCATGACGGGCGCGGGTGCCGGCTCCCAGCGATCGACACCGACCGCGAACATCGACCGCAGGATGCGTCGGACCATCTCCGAGAGGCGAGCTTTGGGAAGCCGCCCCTCGTGGTACGCGGCCCGCAGCGGATCGCCGAATGCCTCTGATTGCCAAAGGATCGCATCGATCTGGGCGCCGCACTCCTGATCCAGGCCACCCAGCGCGCACTCCCATCCCGGCCGTGCCGCCCCAGTCCGACATCACCCAACCGCGATATCCCCAGGCCCCTTTGAGCACCTCATTGATCAACTCCCCGTTGGCGGTGGCATACACACCGTTGACTTTGTTGTACGCCGCCATCACCGCGCCGGGCTGGGCGCGTTCGATGGCAATCTCAAAGGCCAGCAAGTCCGATTCGCGGTGGGCATCGGGATCGATGACGGCATCCAACCAGTGCCGGTTGGTCTCATTGCAGTTCAACGAAAAGTGCTTGACCGTTGAGATGACACCCTGTTGCTGGATGCCGATGATCGACTCTGCGACCATAGCCGCCGTCAAAAACGGGTCCTCGGAAAGATATTCGAAGTTGCGCCCGTTGCGCGGGTCCCGAGCCAGGTTCATCGCTCCCGCCAATTGGACGTTGAACCCGCGGCTGCGGGCCTCGCGACCGATCACTTCACCCGCGCTACGGGCGAGCGCAGGGTTGAAACTGGCCGCCAGCGCAAGTCCGGCCGGCAATGCGGTGGCGGTGTCACCGGGGCGATACCCTGGATTGGTGACGCCCAGGCCGGCATCGCTCATCAGCAACGCCGGCACCCCGAGCCGCGCAATCCCCGGCACGTACCCGGCAGACATCGGCACGTCCGCGGGTATGCGTTCATCACGCAGCGGCCACAGGTCGCCGGCCCCCATCACACCCAGCAACAGCGAGAAGCGCTCCTCGTCGGTCATTTCGGACTCAACTTGGCGGGCACGGACGTCAGCGGGGGCATCGTGACCCGACGAGCTCACCGCACACCCTCTTTCGCGTACACAACCCGCAGCACGTGACCGAGTTCGGGCCCCATCACCAACTCGGCCAGGGTGCACATCGTCGCCACGAACTCCGGGCCGTGCGGCGGCGGCACCTGACACAGATGATGCGCCACTTCATGCAGCACCACCAGCTCGCGCATCGCCCAATCGCCGGCGCCACGGCCGGGACCAGCGCCGGGAACGGCAATGGTTCCCACGCCACCGCGGTTTTCGTAGTGCGCCGCGGTGGCCGCCTGGCGCGCCCGCACCCGCAGCGGTGACACGGCGGGCCAGTGTTGCCGCACCGCGGGCAGCCCCAGCACGGAATCGACATAACTCTGCACCGACGACACCGACGCAAACCGGCCTTCCGGCGGCAGTGTCAACTGCGTTCCGAAGAACTCCACGCTGGGTGTGCCGTGTTCGGCGGCACGATCGAACAGGGTCCGGACGAACTCCTCGGCCGCGTACACCTTGGCACGTTGGAAGTCCCTTTTGGACGACTCCGCCGCTGTCACCGATCCAGGGCGGTCCTCGCCCCGGGCAGTTCGGGGCTTTTCCCAAGCCGCGCCTGGCGCCCGGCCCGGTCGCCCGCGCGCCGCGCCGCCGATGAATACCCGGCAGAGGCCCTGGTGGCCCGCCAGGTACCACGCACCTGCGACGCACTGCGGTAATGGTCGCGCAATTCAAGTTCCTTGTCCCGCAGCGCGATCTCGGTGCCCGGCGCCCGGCTTCGGTCCATGGCAACTTCGGTTTTCGCCTGCTCGCGCGCCTCGGCCAGGCGCTGACCGACCCGCGCCCCGAACGCCAATTGAAAGTTGAGCCGGGCGGTGATCGTCGGGGTGGGCCGGTGCGCGCCCGTGGCCAGGTAGCCATCCGACGCCCGCACCATCTGGACCACCAGGCTGGCGTACAGCGCGTGGGTCGCATCGATGTCCTCGGTGAACCCATAGGCGTAGAGGAACGTCGAATTCGTTGCGATGTCACAACGCACGTCATTTGCCGCGCCGATGAGCACGAACAACTGGGCATAGGTCCGCAGACCGCGGGTGCCCGCCGTCCCGATGGTGATGGTGCGCTGGGTCGGCGCCGAAGCCGCGGACCGATGGGCCGAATGAGAGCGGGCCACGGCCAGGTCGATGGAGGCCGCGGTGGCCAGCCGTTGGGCAGCGCTCATGAAAGCATCGGCTTCGTGGGCGTTGTCGGTGCCTTCGGCCTGACGCAGCAGGGCCGCGATACGGGCCAGCATCTTGTCGTCGGTCATGGCGCCAAACTACGGAAGTGATCCGACATTTCCGGGTCCATGCGGTTTACAGCCGCGCAGTGATCCAGGAGACCACATCGTCGAGCACCTGATCACGCTCCGGCTCGTTGAAGGCCTCGTGGTACAGCCCGGGATACTCCTTGAGTTCGACGTCGGCGGATCCGACATGTCCGACCAGGCGACGACTGCCCTCGATCGGAATCAATCGGTCATCGGTGCCGTGTATCACCAGCAGCGGCGCCGTCAAGGCTGGAGCCCGCCGAGGCATGGTCTCCCCCACCTGCAGCAGCGCCCGACCGATTCCGGCCGGGACTCGACCGTGGTAGACCTGCGGATCGTTCTGGTAGGCCGCCACCACCTCCGGATCGCGGGATATGGCGGTGAAGTCCAGTTCCTGTACCGGCAGCACCGGCACCACCACGCCAAGAACTTTGGCGGCCGCCGCGATCACCGGTGACACCAGATCCTGGGCCGCCACCGCCGGCGCCGAGAGCACCATCAGGTCGTAGTTGTCCGGGCGCTCGACGCCGTAGGCGAACACGATCCCGCCGCCCATGCTGTGTCCGAGCACGATGCACTTCAGGCCCGGGTTGTCCCGGGTGGCGATGCCCACCAGGGTGTCGAAGTCGGCGGTGTACTCGGAGATGTCTCGAACCAGCACCCGCTTGCCGCCGGAGCGGCCGTGGCCACGGTGGTCAAGGGCATAGGTGACCAACCCGGCCGCTCCCAACCGTTGGGCGACGTGATCGTAACGGCGGGCATGCTCACCCAGCCCGTGAGCCAGCACGACGACCGCCTTAGGCGCGGCATCCGGCGTCCAGACGTCGTAGACGATGTGCACGCCGCCGACACCGTCGAAGGTCCGTTCAGTGCGGGTCGTATTCATTACCGGCAGCGTAGTTGCTCGAGGACTGGGAATGTCAGCGACTCTGCGTAGGCTCATTGACGTGAGTGCGCTCGCCGGGAACTCCACGCAGAACTCCATAGCGAACTTCACCGCCCCCACCGCCGAACGCGAGCGGCCGGCCGGCGACGAATTCGCTGTCCACGCCGAGCCCTACCGGCGTGAGTTGCTGGCCCACTGCTACCGGATGACCGGGTCGGTACATGACGCCGAGGATCTGGTGCAGGAGACGCTGCTGCGGGCGTGGAAGTCCTACCACCGCTTCGAGGGCAAGTCCTCGCTGCGGACCTGGCTGCACCGGATCGCCACCAACACCTGCCTGAGCGCGTTAGAGGGTCGGCAACGCAGGCCCTTGCCGACGGGGCTGGCGGCCTCGGGTTCGGATCCGACGGCACCGCTGGTCGAGCGCGCCGAAGTGCCCTGGCTCGAGCCATTGCCCGATTTGATGGCCGATCCGGCGGATCCATCGGTCATCGTCGGCTCCCGGGAATCGGTCCGGTTGGCCTTCGTCGCCGCGTTGCAGCATCTGTCTCCCCGGCAACGAGCGGTGCTGTTGTTGCGAGACGTGCTGCAATGGAAGGCCGCCGAGGTGGCCGAAGCGATCGGCACGACCACCGTCGCCGTGAACAGCCTGCTGCAACGGGCCCGGGCACAGCTCGAGACCGCCCAGCCCAGTGCCGATGACGGACTGGTCGCACCCGATTCGCCGGAAGCCCACGACCTGCTGACTCGCTACATCGCCGCATTCGAGGCCCACGACATCGACCGGCTGGTGGAGATATTCACCGCCGAGGCGATCTGGGAGATGCCCCCCTATGCCGGCTGGTATCAGGGCGCGCGCGACATCATCACGCTCATTCACCAGCAGTGCCCGGCCGAATGTCCCGGCGATATGCGACTTATTCCGTTGGTCGCCAACGGCCAGCCCGCCGCGGCCATGTACATGCGGGCCGGTGAGACCCATGTGCCCTTTCAGTTGCATGTGCTGGATATGGTTGACGGCCGAGTGTCACATGTGACGGCCTTCCTGGACGGCTCACTGTTCCCGAAATTCGACCTGCCGGCTTCGATTTGACGATGGCCGGTTCCTTGCGCGTCGCGCCCGTGCCCGGCAAGCCGGCGCTGCTGTTGGGCGCCTTCGATTTGGGCGGGCTGGGCTACCTCGTCGAGGAGTTCTTCGTCTCCGGAACGGCGCATTCCTATGTCCCCGCGGCCGAGCTCGGCGCCGATGGCCGTTGGGACGTAATACCTTCGGACACCGCCGATTACACGACCCGGATGGTGGTGCTGACTCCGGCGGCTCCGGCCAGGTTCAACGGCACGGTGCTGCTGGAATGGCTCAACGTCAGCGGCGGCATCGACGCTCCAGCGGTATGGATGATGGCGCATCGCGAAATTGTTCGCGCCGGATACGCCTACGTTGCGATCTCGGCCCAACGGGTCGGCGTCGAAGGTGGCCCCAGCCTGCTTGGCGCGGACCTGTCACTCAAGAACCAAGACCCAGCGCGCTACCGATCCCTGCACCACCCCGGCGACGCCTTCTGCTACGACATCTTCTCCCAGGCCGGCGGACTGCTCCGGGATGCCGATCCTCATGACCTGCTGCGCGGTCTGCGCCTACAACACCTGGTGGCCATGGGCGAGTCCCAATCGGCGATGTTCTTGACGACCTACATCAATGCCGTCGACCCGCTGGCCGAGATCTACGACGGATTCCTCGTGCATTCGCGATTCGCCTCCGCCGCACCGCTGGACGGCGGCTCCGTATTCGAGGAATCCGAAACACCACAAGCGGTCACCTTCCGTCCGGATCTTCGGGTCCCACTGATCACGATCATCACCGAAACCGACCTGTTCGGGGGTGTGCGCCGGGTTACGTCTACGCGTCAGCCCGACAATCAGTGGCTGCGGGTCTGGGAGATTCCCGGGGCCGCTCATGCCGACAACTACACGATCCAGGTCGCACCGATCGACACCGGCGACGCGCCGCTGGACGCGATCGTGGCCGCCTATGCGCCGACCGACACCCTGATGGGGCGCCAACTTGACTACTACATCAACTTTGCGCCGCAGCACCACTACGTGGTTCAGGCGGCGGTGAGCGCGCTGAGCTCCTGGGTCCGCACCGGCGAGCCGGCGCCACACGCGGCTCGCATCGCGATGCACGACAGCGATCTGGCCCGGCCCGTGCTGGATCGCAGCGGCCTGGCCACCGACGGCATCCGAACCCCGTGGGTGGATGTGCCGATCGCACGGACATCCGGCCACGGCGCCCAGGACAGCATCATGGCCGCCATCTTCGGCTCCGGCGAACCCTTCGACGCCGCCACCTTGGACCGGCTCTATCCGGGCGGAGCGCAACAGTATCTCGACAACTTCAGCGCCGCGCTGGACCGGACAATCGAAAGCGGATTCATCTTGTCGGCCGACCGCGGCGAGATCCTCCAACTCGCGACCGCCACCTTCCCCGGCTCCGGATCGCAGCGCCCAACGCGCCGCTAGCGCTGGGCGCATCGCCGGCCAAACCGTCAGGCAGCAAACGATATTGATGCCATTCCCGCGGCGCTGCGGCAGCACGCGTTCACCGGAAGGCAGGGCGGTTCGACTGCGGTGAATCTGAATCAACCTCGGCAACAAAGTGATTCGACGCACGACGCGGGGCGCACGCGCGGGGCCCCTGTACCGGATTAATGTGGAGACCATGCCCGCCACCGTGCAGATTAGGCGCGCGGCCGACCGAGCCGTCACCACCACATCCTGGCTGACGTCCAGACATTCGTTCTCGTTCGGCGACCACTACGACCCCGACAACACCCACCACGGCTTGCTGCTGGTCAGCAACGATGACGTGGTGCAACCCCGAAGCGGCTTCGACACGCACCCGCATCGGGACATGGAGATCGTGACTTGGGTACTCGAAGGCGAACTGACACACCGGGACTCCACAGGCAACCACGGCGTGATCTATCCCGGCCTGGCCCAACGCATGTCGGCGGGCAGCGGCATCCTGCATTCGGAGACCAACGATTCGCAGTCACAGCCGGTGCATTTCGTGCAGATGTGGGTCGCGCCCGACGAGACGGGCATCACACCGAGCTACCAACAGCGTGAAATCGATCACCGGTTGTTCGACGGCGGCCTGGTCACCGTCGCCTCGGGTATCCCCGGCCAGGACGCGGCGATCACCCTGCACAACCGCCACGCCGCGCTGCATTGCGCGCGGTTGCGCCCGGGCGACACCATCGACCTGCCGTCGGCCTCCTACCTGCACTTATTCGTTGCCCGGGGACGGCTCGGACTGGAATCATTCGGTGATGTGAGCACCGGAGATGCGGTCCGCTTCACCGACGTCGAAGCCCGCGCCTGAGCGCGCATGCGCCCGCGGAGGTATTGATCTGGGAGATGCGCTCGATCCTGGGCAGCTGAGGATATCCAGCAAGGCCACATAGAGTGGGCACGACAGACAGGAGCCCACATGTCTCAATCGCAGCCGCGCCATGCGGCGCCGAACCCCAAGCGAAGTATCAAGTCGCTTCGGACCGTGCGGTTCTGGACGGCGCCGGTCGTCATCACCCTGGCCTTGATGTCCGCGCTGGCGGCGCTGTACCTGGGCGGAATCCTGAATCCGACCACCAATCTGCGCCAGTTCCCCATCGCCTTGGTCAACGAGGACGCCGGGCCCGCCGGCAAGCAGATTGTCGACGGCATCGTCGCCGGATTGGACAAGAACAAATTCGATGTCCGGGTGGTCGACCACGAACAGGCCCAGCGGCTGCTGGACCGGGCCCAGGTCTACGGCTCGGCGGTAATACCGCCGACCTTCTCCTCCCAGCTGCGCGACTTCGCGGTAAGCGCGGTCCAGCCCGGTTCCACCGACCGGCCCGTGATCACCATCTTCACCAATCCGCGTGCCGGCACCCTGGCCGCCAGCATCGCCGGCCAGACCCTGACGCAGGCGATGGCGGCCGCCAATAGCAAAGTCGGCGAACGTGTTACGGCCGAGGTGGCGGCGCAGACCGGCGGCGCGCCACTGTCCGGCGCATCGGCGCTCGGGCTGGCCAGCCCCATCGACGTCAAGACCACCGTGTACAACCCGCTACCCAACGGGACCGGCAACGGCTTGTCGGCCTTCTACTACGCGCTGTTGCTGCTGCTGGCCGGCTTCACCGGCAGCATCGTGGTGAGCACCTTGGTGGACTCACTGCTGGGATACGTGCCGGCCGAGTTCGGCCCCGTCTACCGCTTCGCCGAGCAGGTCAACATCTCGCGATTCCGCACCCTGTTGCTCAAGTGGGGATTGATGACGGTGCTGGCATTGCTCACCTCGGCGGTCTATATGGCCATCGCCCATGGGCTCGGCATGCCCATTCCGGCGGGCTGGAAGTTATGGCTATACGGGGTGTTCGCGATCACCGCGGTGGGCGTGACGTCCAGTTCGCTGATCGCGGTGCTGGGCTCCATGGGCCTGCTGGCCAGCATGCTGGTCTTTGTCATCCTCGGCCTGCCGTCGGCCGGCGCCACGGTCCCACTGGAGGCGGTGCCGCCGTTCTTCCGCTGGCTGGCCAAATTCGAGCCGATGCACCAGGTATTTCTGGGCGTGCGATCGCTGTTGTATCTCAACGGTCAACCGGAGTCCGGGTTGTCGCACGCGCTGTTGATGACGGCGATCGGCCTGGTCATCGGCCTGTTGCTAGGTGGCCTCACCACCCACCTCTATGACCGCAAGGGCTTCCACCGGATTCCCGGCGCGGTGGAGATGGCGATTGCGGCGGAGCACCAAGCGCAGCATCAAGCCAAGGAGCGCGCCCGCGACCGTGATTCAACTGAAAGCTCAAGCGAGGAAACGTAATTAGGGTGCGGCCGTGCCGTCACCCCGCTGTGACTTTTGTTGACAGTGGGGCGGATGTGTCTGATGCTAGGGGGTTACTCCTCGACCTGGGCCGAAAGGGCTACCTCGTACTGACTGCATTTGCCAGCCTGCGCCGACTCACGGCCTGCTTTGCCGTCCTGGCGGTGCGCGCGACGTTGGCCACCACCACAGGACGGCCGCTGGCCCGCGCCGCTGACGGACGCGAGATGCTCGAGCACGCCATTGCCGCCACCCGGGGCTCCTATCTGGTCTACAACTTCGGCGGTGGCCATCCCATGCCGCTGCTCAACGGGGCCGGCCATTGGTATGAGATGAACAATGGCGGGCATCTGATGATCATCAAGAATGCGTCGCAGCGGTTGCAGCCGCATCTGTTGGTTGACACGCACACCGGCGACCAGGCCCGCTGCGAGCGCAACCCGGGGGCCCGCACCAGCGAAGGGCTATGGCAGGCGTCGGAGATCTACCCGCCGCTTCAGGCGTGGCAGCGGATGGGACAGCCGACCATTGCCATCAACGCCAATTTCTTCGACGTGCGGGGGCAGAAGGGCGGTTCGTGGCGGACCACCGGTTGCAGTTCGCCGCTGGGCGCCTTCGTGGACAACACCCACGGGATAGGACGCGCCAACCAGGCCGTGACCAGCACCGTCGCCTACGCGGGCAAGCAGGGACTGTCCGGCGGAAATGAGGTTTGGACGTCCCTGACGACCATGATCATTCCGGTCGGCGGCGCACCATATGTGTTGCGCCCCGAGGGTAGGCAGGACTACGACCTCGCCACCCCGGTGATCCAGGATCTGCTCAACAAGAATGCGAAATTCGTCGCGGTCGCGGGCATCGGCCTGCTGTCCCCCGGCGATATCGGACAGCTGCACGACGGCGGCCCTAGTGCGGCGCGGACGGCCCTTGCCTACTCCAAGCCGAAAGACGAGATGTACATCTTTGAGGGCGGCAGCTACACCCCGGACAACATCCAGGACCTGTTCCGAGGCCTGGGCAGCGACACTGCCATCCTGCTCGACGGCGGTGGGAAGTCCGCGATCGTGTTGCGCCGCGACACCGGGGGCATGTGGGCCGGGGCGGGAGCACCGAAAGGCTCGTGTGACACCCGCCAGGTCCTGTGCGATTCACACGAGCGGGCGCTGCCCAGCTGGCTCGCGTTCAACTAGCCCGCCGCTCCAGCACCTGGCCGTCACGTTCACGTTCACCGTCGGCCGTCGGTCCGCCGCGGGTGGACTAGACGCGCGGTGTCAGGTCCAGTGAGGTGATGGTCGTCATCCGGGTCACGAACCACCGGGACCGGTCCCGCTTCATGATCAGCCGATAGGACAGGTACTTCATCGACGGGATGTTCTTGGTGAGCGGGCTGGTCGTCGTGGTGTTGGTGTAGACAATCGCGATGGCGTTCGGGCCATCCAGCGATTCCACCGCTACCCCGGTGACCTCGGTGTTGTTGGTGATCTTGGCCTGCTTGTTGGGCGCCACGATGGTGTCGACGAACTTGCGGTACTGGGCTCCGAAGTCGCCACTGAGATAGGTCGCGGCGCGATCGGGCAGGCCGTCCATGTTCTCGGGGTTGTAGGTCCACAACGTGGTGATCGCGTTCGCGGCGGTGCGGGCCACGTTGAGCTTGATCGCCACCACCGCCCGATCGGCCAGGTAGGGCTGCACGGCGGCACCCGCGAATGCCGCGGAACCCACAAAGAGCAGCGCAGTGATCGCCGCGCCCACCGCCGCTAGCCGGCGGCCGGTCAGTCTCTTGGGGCGGGCCGCGGCCTTGCCCTTCGCGCCATCCGCTTCCGCATCCGTATCCGGGTCGGTGGAGTCGGCGCTGGCTTCGCCCGTGTCCTCCACGGAATCGGTCGTGGCCTCGTCGTCAGCGGCCCCCTCGGCGGGCTCGGCCCCGGCGGCCGGCGTCTGGACGGCCTCGTCCGGTTGAGCTTCGTCGTCGGATGCCGCGGCAGCAGCCTCGGTCTCGCCGTCGGAGACGGCGTCGGTCAGATCACCTGCAGCAGGTTGCTGATCTTCCACTGATTCCCTTCCCACTTTGCCGTGGCAGCCCAGCGATTCGTGTTCTCAAAGACCTGTTTGCCATCCGGTGACTTGGAGGTCACCTCGGTAGCCACCAGCACGTTGGCGCTGCCATCGTCATTCCACCGCTCCACGCCGGCATCCAGCACGGTGCCGGTGGCCGGCTCGGCACGGGCGATCTGTATCAGGATCTCGTTCGCCTTTTCGCGGTACTGCTTGGCGAAATCGCCGGTCGCGTGCGCCAGTATGCCCTCGATGTACTCGTTGGCGTGATACGGATCGACGGAGGTGAACTCGCTCATGAACGACTTCACCGAGTTGACCACCTCATGGTCTTTCCTGGCGGCGTGGTAGCGCGTGACGTGCGAGGCGAACATCAGACTGCACACGGTGATCGCCGCCGCCATCAGCACGGCGGCGGCGGTGGCCGCTAGTGGCAGCCCCCACTGTCGTTTCGGCACCTCCGGATAGGACGCGACCAGTAACGAGGCCGCGCCGGGAACAAACTTGCGCCGCGGACTCATTTCCCATTCCCAGGGGGTTTGGGCTTGGTCAGGACGGTGAGATCGTCCACCCGCCACTGGTTGGCCCCGTCTTTGGCGAAGCTCACCCGCACGGTTGCGCTGATGTAGCGGATCTCGGGTGGGCTGCCTCGACGGCCCTGCATGAACATCAACATGGTGGCGTGATCGGGCGTCGCCGCCTGTATCGAGCTGTCGGTCACCCAATACTCGTTGAGGACGGGGTGTCCCTTGGCCACGGTCTCCTGCTGAACGGCCAACTGCTCGCGGTACTTGTCGATGGTCAGCGACCGGGCGCGGGCGAAGTCCTCTTGCAGCGTGCTCGGGTCGTAGGTCAGCATCTGTGCGACGATCTTCGGCCCCTGCGTCGCGATCTCCGCGCGGGTTTGATCGGTCGCCTGGTCTCTGGCGTAGACCAGACCGTAGCTCAGCGCGGAGCCGCCGACGCACAGCGCCGCGGCGGTGAGCAACGCCGCCACCGTCCACTGCATGACGTGGGCCGGGCGCTGCTCGGGATCGCGGTAGCGAACCTCGGTGCGTAGCAGCAGATCGGCGAACGTGCGCCGCCGAGAGTCCCACAACGGCCACAGCCACCCGATCAACAGCGGAAGGGTATCCAGCAGGTGAGCCAGGTCTCTGACCAGCAGCAGCCACGGTCCGAGGGCATCATCGCCGTCGTGGCTGTCGCGGCGCACCACCGTGATTCCGCACAGGGCCCGTCCCAAGCTCCAGCCGAGGATCGGCGGCAGCAGCAGCCGGTTGGCCGCCATGACCAAAACGACCAGCGCCAGAAGGGAGACGCACACCCACCACCAGACGCTGTCCGGCGGCACAGTTTCGGCGACCAGCCCCAACGTGGCCACCACGGCGGCACCGGACAGCACGTCGACGGCGAAGGCTCCCAGCCGCAGATGCCAGGGGGCGAGAACCTTCTGGGGTAACTCTGCGACGACGTCCGTGGTCTCGATCTTGTCGACCACCACCGTCACTTCGCCACCTGATCAAGCTTGGAGATCTTGTACTGCCCTTCGGTGGGCGTCATCCGCACCCGCAGCCGGTAGCCGGTCTCCTGATTCTGGTCCTGATCGTTGGACATCTTGACGCGCAGCGCGACCAGCACGTCCACCGAGCCGTCCGGGTTGTTGCGCTCAACGGCTGCACGCATGTCGGTCAGTTGCACGTGCACGTTGGCGGCCTGGTAGGCCTGCACCAGCATGCTGCTGTAGAGCACGGCCTGAGAGCGGTACTGATCGGTGCCGCAATCGATGATCTTCTGTTCACTGGCGGCCATGGCGCTGGTGTCGGGGGCCTGGGTAGCCGCGACACAATCCTTCGCCGCTTCCAGGGCCGCCGCATCGTTGCGCGCAATCACCTGGCTCTCCTGGTGCGAACGCAGCGCCAGGTAGCCGCCGGCGCCGATGCCACCGGCGGCCAACAGCAGGACCGCGCTGATGCCCACCAGCCAGCCCCGCCCCAGCCGCGAAGGTCTGCGCTCGACACCGGGCTCGACAGCCTGGCCATCGCCGGACTGCTCGGTGTCCTCGGCTTGCTCTTGGGCAGCGTCGTGCGAACCGGCCGTGGCCTCGGGTTCCGGTTGTTCAGTCGAATCCGGTGCGGCCTCGGATTCCGCTGAATCCTCGGTCGTCACGTCGTGACTGATCTGTACGGCTTCGGCCTCAGATTCCGACGAATCCTCAGCTGTCGCCTCGGTACGCAACGAATCATCCGCGTCGGTGGGGTTCAGCCGGCTGGCGCCAGCATCTCCTTCCATCCGTCGTCTCCTGTTTTGGTCGAGTTTTCGACGGAGTATTTGACTCCGTCGGGCCCTACCAGTTTACCGCTCTGGGGACTGTAGACAGCCGTCGGGGGGCCCGGAGTGTAGACACACGGGTTGGGCTGCTGGCCGTTGCACTGCACCGTACCCGATCCCGGTCGCTGCAGCGGATCGCTGATCGGAGGTGGCGTTCCGCCCGGAGGCAGCTTGTCCGCCGGTGTCGGGTTCATCCCGTTGTTCACCGATGGCGCCTGCGCCACCAGGCCGGGCTTAACCGGCTGGTCGCAGCGCGCGCCGGGCGCCGGGCAGGTCAGCAGCTGGTTGGGGTCGCCGTACCACGGGTTGGTACCCGCCGGGACGTACGGCTTGGGGTCACGGCACTCACGCGGGGTCGCTGCCCGCTTGCCGGGGACGTCCACACACGGGATGTTGCGGGAGCCGCGCACACTGTTGGCCGGCGTGTCCATCGGAATCTTGCAGTAGGTGCCCTTAGGCAGCGGCTGCAGGCTGGTGTCGGCGAAGGAACGCCACTGCTCGGCCGGGATGAAGCCGGTCAGACAGGGTGGTGGCTGGTTGATCGCCAGCGCCATGTCCAGGGCGGCCATGTTCGGGAAGGGCGCGGCCACCGTCTGGGCGATCGAGGCACCCTGCGGCAGGAATACCAGCACCTGCTCCAGGCCCTTGTGGTAGCGCTTGAGCAGATCAAACACCACTTCCAGGTTCGCCAACGTCTGCGGCAGCGAGTCGCGCACGTCGCTGAAGACCGAGTTGAGCTGGTCGGCGGTGGGCGCGGCTTGAGTAAGAATGCTCTTCACGTTCTGGTCCCGCTCGGCCGTCTGGGTGGCCAGGACGTTGAGGTTGTGTGCCCAGCGCGAGATCGCATCGCCCGAGTTGACCTGACTGTCCAGGATCGGGCCCGAGTTCTGGATGATGTCGTTGACGTCGTTGATCTGGGTGTGGAAGTCCCCGACGATCGCCTGCGTGGCGTCGACCAGCCGCTGCAGGGCGGGCCCCAAGCCGCCGACCGCTTGCGCGGTCTCATCGAGCAGCACCGGGATCTTGTCTGCCGGCAGCACCTCGAGCCCGCGGTTCGCGGTGTCCAGCGCAGGACCGATTTCGCTGGGTACCGTTCCCTTGGTGATGGTCTGCCCGGGCGAGAGGAACTTCGCGGGGGCGCCGGTGGACACCAGGTCCAGGTACTGCTCGCCGACCGCCGACACCGAATGCACGTTGGCGGAAGCGTCGACCGGGATCTTGTAGCGGCTGTCGATGCTCATCGTGGCTTCGACACCGGTTGCCGTGGGTTCGACGCCGGTCACCTTGCCGATCGTGATGCCGCGATAGGTGACGTTGGCCGTGGGATACAAACCACCCGAGGCCGGCAACTCGGCCTTGAGCGGGTAGCGCCCCACCCCCAGCAACGCCGGGATCTGCAAGTAGTAGACGCCCAGGACCAGCAGCGACAGGACGGTCAGCGTCCCGAACATGATCAGCTGGCGCTTGATGAATGGAGTCAGCACTGCCTGTCACCCCTTTCCACCAGCGGACCGCCGGGTGCGTCGTTCGGGTTCGGGGTGTACCGGACGTCGGGAATCATCGTCTCCGGGTCACGGCCGAACGACTGCTCCAGGGCGCGCAGCGCGCCGGAGAAGCCGGTACCGGTGAGCACCGCGTTGTCCATGGCGCTGAACGTGACGTCCAGGGTGGCCGAGACGTTCTGATAGTCACCGCGGAAGACCTTCGGCACGGCGTCGATGTCGAACGGCTGGGTGAGGATCAGCTTCAGGGCCCCGATCAGGTACTGCGAGCCGCGACCGAGTTCCTTGAGCGGACACTGCAACGACTGCAGATCGGTGTGCAGGTTGCCCCGTGCCTCCGACAGGTAGCGGCCGGTGACGTCGCTGAGCTGTCCCACCGAGTTCACGGCGTTGATCAGCAGATCGCGGGTGTCAGCGAAATGCTTGATCAGCGGCGGCAGATCGGTCAACGCGCGATCCACCACGTCGGCCCGGCCACCCACGTAGGCCATCAGTCGGTTGGTGGAGTCGATGGCGTGAGTGATGTCATCGCGTTGTTCGTTGAGCTGCCGCGTGAAGGTGTCAAGCCTGGTGAGGAAGCCCCGGATCTGATCGCCGCGCCCGTGGAAGATGTCGTAGACCTCGTTTTGCAGCACTTCCAGGTTGGGGATGCCGCCGCCGCGCAGGATCAGCGAGATGCTGGCCAGCGTTTGCTCGGTATTGGGGTACGCCGAGGAATTCTTCAGCGGGATGGTGTCGCCGTTCTTGAGTAGCTGCGACGACGGGCTGGGCGGTGCGGCCAGCTCAACGTGCTGGGAACCCAGCAAACTGGTCTGGCCGATCTTGGCGAGCGCGTTCTTGGGCAGCTTGACGCCCTGGTCGATGCCCAACGTCAGGGTCGCCACCCAGTTCTTGAGCTGGATGTTGCGAATCGACCCGACGGGCACGTCGGCAACCATCACCTTGCTGTTGCCGTTGATCGCCAGGGTGTCGGGCACCTGCACATAAACGGTGTAAGACCCCTTGCCGGTCCCCGGCGCACCCGGGATCGCGACATTGGAGATGCCACGCCAGCCACAGGAGCTCAGGACCAGCGCCACCATCAGCAGTGCCAGGCCCTGCCAGGCCCGGCGCGATACCGCGCGCATCGCGCCTACACCGCGTCTGGCGGCCGATTGCTTCGACTTACCGATCGCACCCATCACGCTCACGCCGCGCCTCACTGTCCTGCCCCTGCCTCAGCGGGCAAAGGAGCTCCAACTGGTGCCGGTGCCGGTCCGGGCGCCGGTGTCGGGGCGACGGGACCTGGGATCACTTCCGGACCCGGCGGCGGTGGCTGTATTGGTACCGGAGCCTGCAAGCCGATCGGCGGCAGCACCGGGTACTCGTCGTAGGCGTTGGGCGGTCCGGGCGGTGACTGCAGGGTCGACTGGACGGGCTCGATGTCGGGCCCACCCATCAGCTCGGAAAGCGACTCGGGAGTCATCAGGCCCGCCGTGATCGGCCCGACCTGCTGGCCCTGCATTCCGGGAGCGACGATCCAGTCGGGTTGGGTGTTGCGGTGCGACAGCGGAGTGTCCGGCACCCAGATGCCCGGAACGGTCGTGTCCTTGTATCCGTTCGGCGGCTGCAGCCGGGGCTCGGAGTAGGCGACCTGCTTGGGCAGCACCTCGGCGGTGTTGAACGCGTTCAACCCGAACGGGAAGTAGTTGAACTTGATCGCATCCAGCACGGGCGCCAGATACTGCGCACACAGCTCGGCGGACTCCTGGTAGCCGAGCCGGCTGCCGGCCTGAATCGAGCTGCAGACGAACTGCATCGGGTTCGCGAAGGACGTGATTTCCGGTACGGCGACAACCGAACCGTGCGCCGGGTGGTAGATCTGGTTCACGTTCGACGCGGCCGTGGGAAGCACGTGCAACGCCGTCTCCAGACCGTTCAACGGGTCAGGTTGCAGGAGAGTGTTGGTCGCTTCGGCCAGGTTGTTGACGTCGTAGGTCAGCACTTCGCGGTTCTTGTCCAGGAACGGCCGCACCGTCGACAGCAGGCTGTCGAACTGCTGCAGCGCATTGGACAGGTCGCGGTCGTAGCCCACCAGCCGGCCGGTGACGTCGGCGAGGTTCTGGTTCAGCGCCACGAACTGTTTGTCGTCCTGGTGCAGCGCGTTGACGAACAGCGCCAGGCTGCGCACCACCGCGAAGAAGTCGCCACGGCCTTCGTTCAGCGCGGTCAATGCCCGCGACAGGCTGTCCAGCGTGGTGTTGATCTGCTTGCCTTTGCCCTCCAAGCCGTTCGCGAAGGATTCGAGAACCTCGCCAAACGGCCCGGTCGGCTGATCCTTGGTGGGGCCCAGCTTGTCGATGATGTTGGTGATGCTGTTGCGCAGCTCATCCCACTCAACGGGCACCTGGGTGCGTTCCAGCGGGATCACCGCGTTGTCGGCCAGCACCGGGCCACCCTTGTAGGGCGGCTCCAACTGGATGGTGCGCGATGCGACCAGGGTCGGGTTGAGGATCACCGCGGAGGCATTGGCCGGCACCTTGTACTTGTTCTGGTAGTGGAAGGTGACCTTCATCTTGTCGCCGGCCGGCTCGATGTTGTCGATCTTGCCTACCTGCAGGCCCATGATCTGGACCTTGTCCCCCGGGTAGAGGGCATTCGCACTCGGGAAGTAGGCGACCACGATGTTGTTGGTCAGCTTCTGATACAGCTTCAAGCCGACGAACGCGGCAACCAGGCCGAGCACCAACACCAGGGACCCGATGATGACGGTCGCCCGGGAAACCTTGGGTAGCCGAATGTTGCGGATGTCAAAGATGGTGCTCAATTCTGGCTACCTCCCGTCGCACCACTACCTCCCGTGCCACCTGGGGTGATGTACGGGTCGGGCAGCTGCGGCCCGGGCCCAGGCGGTGCGGGCGGACCCGGCGGCAGCCCGGGAGCGAACGTTGACGGGGGTGGCGTCGGCCCGGCCGGTCCGACCGGCTCGGTGCGGGCACCTGGCGGCGCATCCGGCGGCAACGGCACCGGGGTACCGGGAGCATCCGGCGCGGGTTCGCCCGGCCGCCCGGCGATCGGAATACCCGGCGTCGGCGGCAGGCCGTTAGGATTCGGCGGTGACGACTCGACACCGTCCAACGGAGCCGGGAAGCCGAACCCACCGAACGGACCTTCCAGCACGCCCGCGCAGGGCAGCGGGTTGTCCGGCCGGGGCAGCGCGTCGGCGGCCGGCGTGTACGAGCAGGGCGATCCGGGTGGCACCGCGGGAAGCGGGTGGTCCGGGGTACCTTCGAGCACCCGAGGCCCCGGGGGCGGAGCGCCGTTGGGGAACCGAGTGCCGTTGGGGTCGGGGAACCGGTACTCCGGCAGCCCAGCACTGCGCCAGAAGTCCTCTGGGGACAGGCCACGCTTCTTGAACGCTGCATCGATGAACGGCTGCAGGATCTGGCCCGGGACCAGGTTGTGAATGACGACCTTGAAGAACGGGCCCGACGCGATGGACTCGTTCAGCGATGGCAGGAATGCGCCGACCATCTCGAGGCCCTTGGCGAGATCTTCTTTGCGTTCGATCAGGACGTCGCTGACCGTGCGCAGTTGTTCAAGCACGTGATTGAGGTTGGGGTTGTCGTTGATCAGCCCCTGAACCTGCGCTGAAAACGATGCGATGTTCCCCAGCAGCGCGTCGATCGCGCGGCCACGTTCGTTGAAGGCGACCAGCAGAGTCTTCGCGTTCACCAGCAGCCGGTCGACCTGCGCGCTGCGGTCCCCGAGGACGCTAGCCACTTGGTTGGCCTGGGCGAGCAGGTGCTTGAGCTCGTCGTCGCGCTTACCCAGCGTGTCGGAGAACTTGGCGACACCGTCGAGCGCGGAACTCAGGTGCGGATAGGTCTGATCGATCGTCTCCGACAACACGTGCAGCGACTTCTTGACCGTGTCGATGTCCCAGCCGGTGGCGGCCCGGGTGACGTCGAAGAATGCGTCGTAGATCTGGTACGGCGTGGTGCTCTGGCCCAGCGGCAGCGTGCCACCCGGCCGCAGCGGCTGGTTGCCGCGCGCCTCGATCTCGACGACCTTCTTACCCAGAATCGTGTCGGTACGGATCGACAGCCGGCTATCGGTGCCGATGGTGTTGGTGCCGATCGAGAACTTCATGACGATGTGGTCACCGTCGATCCGCAGGCCCTCGACCTTGCCGACGTCCAGCCCGGCGATGCGTACCTTGTCGCCGTTGTTGATTCCGCCGGAGTCGGTGAACTGCCCGTAGTAGCTCGGCCTGGCGAAAATCATCGGCACGCTGGTGAAGCTCTGACCCACGCCGACGACCACGAGCATCACGACGATGCCCATGAGCCCGATGCGAAGCCGGTTGGGGGGTTCTAGTGTCCTCATTGCGGTGCGCACCTACCCGTCGGTTGCGAGAAAAGTCGAACCGTTCGGACGGGCCCACCAGGCTGCAGCCCGTTGATCTTGAGGCTGATGTCGCAGGAGTAGAAGTTCACGAAGTCTCCATAGGACCCGATCGCGCGCCCAATCATGTTCAATGCCGTCGGCACCTTGTGCAGGAAGTCGGCGAGCTCTTGGCGCTGGTCGATCAGCGGCTGCTGAACGGCGTCCAGGTAGTTGACCGTCTTGTGTAGCAGCGCACGGTCCTCACCCAATAGGTCGGCCACGGTTCCGGCCGCGTTGCTGACATGCGCGATGCCACCGGAAAGATCGTCGCGGTGCTCGTTGAGCCCGGTGATCAGCACCTCGAGGTTGTTGACCGTCTGATCGAAGTCCTTGCGATGCCGCACGGTCGCGTCCAGGACGGTGTTGAGGTTCTTGATCACCTCACCGATCGCCTGGTCGCGCTCGGCAAGCTGCGAAGTCAGCTGAGCGGTTTGGTCGAGAATGTCGTTGATGGCGCCGCCTTGCCCCTGAAATACGGTGACCAGGGCCGAGGCGATGGTGTTGACCTTGTCGGGGTCCAGCGCCCGGAACACCGGCTTGAAACCACCGATCAGGGCGTCAAGGTCCAGCGCCGGCGAGGTCCGCGACAACGGGATGAAGCCACCCGGCGGCATGATCCGATCCGAGCCGTCGCCCTCGCCGCGTTTGAGCTCGAGGTAGCGATTGCCGATCAGGTCGAGGTAGCGGATCTGCGCGCTCGTCGACTGGTACAGCGGCACCGATCGGTCGACGTCGAAATTCACCCGCACCCGTTTGCCGCCGTCGATCAGCGATACCGACTTCACCTTGCCGATCTCGACCCCGGAGGCGCGAACAAACTGGCCCGGCCGCAGACCACTGGCATTGCTGAACTCGGCCGAGTACGCATACGTACGGTCAAAGCGGATCTGACCGAACACGATGATGATCATCACGCTGAAGAGCATCAGCACCAACGAGAAGATGCCGAGTCTGATTGCAGTACCGGTGATTTTCATGGGTTGATCGTGTAATCCCCTACTTGACGGCCCCAGACATATTCCAGTACGAAGGGCGAACCGGTCTCCAAGTGGTTGTAGGGCGCAAGACTGTTGCCGGTGTCCATGACCAGCTCCGGCGCGGGCCAGAAGTCATGGGTGATGCTCTGCCAGCAGCCCGGCGCACCCCCAGGCCCGCCGTGTGCATTCACCCGTGGCAGGTTCTCGGGATAGATGTAGGGGTTGGGCGCCCCGCCGACCAGACCGGCAGCCAGGCCACCGACCTGCGAGATCAGCAGGGGCACAAGTGAGGCGGGGTTGAGCATCATTCCCAACGCGGAGAGCGGCGTCGTGTGGCTGTTCAGCGAGTAGCCGTTGCCGCCCAGGAACTTGTAGGCCTGCGGCTCGACGTCGTGGTAGTTGCGCAGGGTGCAGAACAACTCCGGGCTGTAGGTATCCAGCAGCTGGGCGCTTGGCACCAGGTCGGCGGCGCCGCGCGCCAGATAGGGTCCACCCCGCTCGAAGACGTCCGCGCCGGTGTTGCCGAATCCGACCGCCGCCAACAACGCCGCGTCCAAGTCGTGCTGCTGAGCATTGATGGTGCGTGCGGTCGGCACGGAGTTGTTGAGAAAGTCGAACAAATCCGGTGCGGCGTCGGCGTACACGTCACCCAGGGCCGCCAACTGTTGGATGTCGCGCCGCGCCTGAGGCATCTGCGGATTGATGTCGTCGAGGATCTCGTTGCCGTTGGCGATCGCCTCGCCGAACCGGTTACCCAGTCCGGTGAGGGCTTCCGCGGCGGCGCTCAGCGTCAGGTTCAGCTTGACCGGGTCCACCTTTTCGGAGATCGAGGTCAGGGTCTCGAACAAGGTGTTGATTTCGGTGGTCACCGCCGAGGCGTTGATGACGCTGTGGGCCGAAAGCTTCTTGTTCGACGGATGTTCCGGCGTTGTCAGTGACACGTACTTGCCACCGAACACCGTGGTCGCCTTGATCTGCGCGTCCACGTTTTCCGGTATCAGCGGCAGGTATCGCGGATAGACGTTCAAGACGAATTTTGCTGCCGGCTTGCCGTCCCTGGTGATCTCCGAGATGGTGTCGACTCGCCCGATCTGGACCCCGTTGTAGGTGACCTGCGAGCCCGGATCCATCACCAGGCCCGCGCGCTCGGAGAACATGGTCAGCTTGACCTTGCGATCGAAGTCGCCACGGAACTGGAGGTAGACCAAGGACAAGATAAGCAGGCCGACCAAGAACAGGGCGATGCCCGCGATCTTGTACGGCGGTTCGTTGACCTTGTTGAGCTTGCCCGGTTTTGTCATGGCGCTACACCGTCAGTGCGAAGTTGGGGTTGACGCCGTAGAGCGCCAACGCGGCACACAAAACAACAACATTGACCGAGACCAGTGAGAAACGCATCGAGCGCCCCACCGCCTCGCCCACACCCACCGGTCCACCGCCGGCGTTGTAGCCGTAGTAGCAGTGCGTGACCATGACGATCGCCGCGATGATGATGGCCTCCAAGAATGACCAGAAGACGTCGTCGGGACGCAGGAACGTCCGGAAGTAGTGCTCGTAGGTGCCCGACGACT
Source organism: Mycobacterium ulcerans subsp. shinshuense (assembly GCF_002355775.1). Taxonomy (NCBI): domain Bacteria; kingdom Bacillati; phylum Actinomycetota; class Actinomycetes; order Mycobacteriales; family Mycobacteriaceae; genus Mycobacterium; species Mycobacterium ulcerans. Next base: position 5,409,290 of record NZ_AP017624.1, read on the forward strand.
GTCCGTAGAGCACCGTCGTGACCATCTGCGGGGAGAAGAACGACATGATCATCGCCAACGCATACAGCGGGATGATCACCACCAGGCCGGCCATGATGCGAGTGGACGCCAGGTAGGAAATGGACTTGATGCCCATCACCTCCAGGGCATCGATCTCCTCGCTGATCCGCATGGCTCCCAGCTCGGCCGTCGCGCCGGCGCCGACGGTGGCCGCCAGCGCGACCCCGGTCACCACGGGACCGGCGATACGCACGTTGACCAGTGCGGAGAAGAACCCTGTGAACGCCTCCACACCAATGTTTCCCAGGGACGCAAAACCCTGGATGGCGATCAGCGAGCTACCGGAGAGCGTCACGAAGCCGACGATCGCGGCGGTACCGCCGACGACGGCCATCGCGCCGGTACCCATGCCGATCTGGGCGATCAGCCGCAGAATCTCTTTGCGGTAGTAACGCAGCGCGTGACCCGACTGTCCGAGGCTGGTCAGAATGAACCACGCCAGGCGCCCCGATTCATCGAGTCCCCGGGTGACCGAGCCAGCGTAGCGATTGAAGTTCGCAATCGCCCTCGGGAAGCGGGCCCGCAGTACTGCGGCTGTCGACATGTCAGTGCCCCGTCCCGAATCGCACGCCGATCGTGGTCAAGATGACGTTGACCGCGTAGAGCGCGACCACGCACAACACAACTGTCTCGTTGACGGCGGTACCCAGACCCTTGGAACCGCCGCGCACCGTCAGCCCGCGGTAGCACCCGACCAGCCCGGCGATCAGGCCGAACGTCGCCGCCTTGACCATCGCGATCGTCACCTCGGGCATGCCGGTGATGGTGGTCAGCGTGGCCAGGTAGGCGCCGCCGTTGATGTTCTGCAGGTAGACACCGAACAGGTAACCGCCGACCAGGCCGACGGTGATCACCAGGGCGTTGAGCAGGGTGGCGACGAAGGTCGCGGCGATGACGCGCGGCACCACCAGTCGGTGGATGGGGTCGATGCCCAGCACTTCCATCGCGTCGATCTCTTCACGGATGGTGCGAGCTCCCAGATCGGCGCAGATGGCCGTCGAGCCGGCACCGGCCACCACCAGCACGGTGGTCAGCGGGCCGAGCTGGGTGACCGCACCGATCGCGGCACCGGCGCCGGAGATGTCGGCCGCACCGAACTGGGCGAGCAAGACGTTCAACGTGAAGATGAGCAGCACCGTCAGCGGGATGGAGACCATGATGGTCGGCAGCAGCGCCACCCGCATGACGAACCAGCACTGCAGAATGAGTTCCCGCCACTGGAACGGCCTACGGAATAGCGCCTTTCCGGTCAGCACACACATCCGGAAGAACCCGCCGACCATCGTCAGCGGTGTCTCTAGCTGGTCGCGAAGGTAGCCCATCAGGTGCGGGCCAGAAGACGTCGTCACCGTTGCCCCTTCCCGATAGGAGCACGCGGATCGCGGCTACACGGCCGATCTCGTCGCACGCCTCCTCCTTGCCCCGTCCCTAGGTGTGTGACCGACGGCTCACTACCGGCAGGCAGTAACCGAGACCACAGGAATCTACCTGATGCCTGTCTACGTGTGAACCGCATCCACACAATTAACACATCGTCTGCAGCCAGCGAACATTTTCGACCTTCTTAGCTTCCCTCTCTGAATTCAAATGACCTTGACACAGAAAGGCTTTCGGGGTAGACGCCTACTCCGTAGCGCAAACGCAATTCAGTTTTTAGCACCTTCCCGGAAGGGTTTCGCGGTAGTGCGTCTACAATCTCGAGCGCCTTCGGGTGCTTGTAACGTGCAAGCCGCTCGGTCAGGTACTCACCTAAGTCTTCGATGCGAAGGTGGTCTTTCGTTACAGCCGCGACCGCTATCGGTACCTCGCCCCACTTTTCGTCGGCTCGGCCGATCACCGCGACCTCGACAATGCTGGGGTGGCTGGCAAGCACGTTCTCCACTTCGGCGCAGTAAACGTTCTCTCCGCCGGAGATGATCATGTCCTTCTTGCGGTCCACCACCCAGACGTAGCCGTCCTCGTCCATCCGGACCAGATCCCCGGAATGAAACCAACCGCCGGCGAACGCTTCTGCGGTCGCTTCCGGGTTGTTCCAGTATCCGCTCATCAGTGTTGGTGCCCGGTAAACGATTTCGCCGACCTGACCGATGGGCACGTCGTTCATCTCGTCGTCGACGACGCGAGCGGAGACGGTCGGGATCACTTTGCCGACCGAACCTCGCTTTCGGATCGCATCTTCGCCGAGCAGCATGCAGGTGACCGGAGACATCTCGGTCTGACCGAACGCCGCCATGATCTGCGTTCCCGGGAAAACCTCTGACATCTGACGCAGCAACGCATCCGGTGCCGGTGCGGCCCCCCACGACATCACCCGAAAGCTCAGTTCACGTGGCCGGGCTTGTTGTTCCGCGCAGACGGCCTGCCACTGGGCGGGCACCAGAAAGATGCCGCTGACCCGTTCGGCCTCCAGCACGTCGAGCAGCTGGCCGGGGTTGAACGCGCCCAGTGGATAGATCACGGTGGGGACGCCGAGCAGCATTCCGCTGAGCATGTTGCCGATCCCGGCGATGTGGAAAAACGGGACGCCGATGAAACCCACGTCGCTGTTGATATTGGCACCGCCGGTGTAGAGCGCCGTCATCACCTGGCCGGTGAGGTTCGTGTGTGTCAGCACCGCGCCCTTGGGCCGGCCGGTGGTGCCGGAGGTGTACATGATCAGCGCCGGCGAGTCATTGGGGATGTCGACCGGTTCGGGTGGGTCACCGGTCTCACTGATGAGCTCGTCGTAGCCCACCACGGTGGGATCGGATGCGCCGCCGGCTACCACGATCGTGCTCAGTGCGGGAGCGATCTCGCGGACGCCCACGGCGACCTGGGCCAGCACTTCTTCGGTGATGACCAGACGCGGTGCGCAGTCCTCCACCAGGAACGCAATTTCGGACGGCGTGAGCCGGAAATTCAGCGGAACCGCGATGGCACCCAGCATGTTGGCGGCCAGAACAGACTCGACGAACTCGGTGCGGTTGAGCATCAGGATCATCACCCGGTCCCCGAAGCCGACCCCTCGGCGGCTTAGGGAACCGGCCAGCGCGGCAACCCGATATCGCAGGTCAGCCCACGTCACGGTGTGACCGAGGTACCTGATCGCGGTGGCCCGCGGCTGCATCATGGCATGCCGCTCGAGTTGGTTGACCCAGTTCTGCCGGCGAGCCAAATAAGGCTGCTCCAGGGCGTGAGCGGCCTGCGGCAGGTGGCTGGCCAGTTCCGCGGTCAACTATGCAGTCCCTTCACTTGCGCACCGCTTGCGTCAGACTGATATTTGATAAAACATGGTGTTGCCTGGGTCACATTAATGTGCCCGGCGGCCCCAAACAAGACCCGAGACAAGACCACGTAAAGCCCCGCCACGATCCGGAAAGACCTGGCAGGCCGTATGAACATACCGCTGTCCGCGCGTCGCAAAAGCCGGCGGCCACTACGCCGCGCGCAGTTGTCCGACGAAGTCGCCGGCCATCTGAGAGCGGCCATCATGTCCGGAACGTTGCGACCGGGAACGTTCATCCGCCTCGATGAGACCGCGGCCGAACTCGGGGTGAGCATCACCCCGGTTCGCGAAGCCCTACTGAAGCTGCGCGGTGAGGGCATGGTGCAGCTGGAGCCGCACCGTGGTCATGTGGTGTTGCCGCTGACCCGCCAGGACATCGACGCCATCTTCTGGCTGCAGGCCACCATCGCCCGCGAACTTACGGTCACCGCCACCGAACGAATCAGTGAAGTCGACATCGGGGAACTCGAGCACATCAACGATGCGCTCACCGCGGCGGTCGGGGCCAGCGATACCGAGGCGATCGCCGCGCTGGAATTCGCGTTCCACCGCGTCCTCAACCAATCCAGCGGGCGGATCAAGTTGGCCTGGTTTCTGCTCAATGCCGCGCGCTACATGCCCGCGCAGCTCTACGCCAGCGACCCGCAATGGGGTGCCGCAGCGGTGGACAATCATCGGCAATTGATCGCGGCATTGCGGCGCCGCGATACCGCGGCGGTGATCGAGCACAGTGTCTGGCAATTCACCGATGCCGCGCACCGGCTGACGCAAATGCTGGAGACCAACGGAATCTTCAACTGACCCCGTGGAATTCCGCCGAATTTTCTAGCCGGCGGTCAATTGTTCGGCACGCAATTTGAGATTTGCGGCGAGTTGCTCGAGCACATTGTTGAGTAGCAGCTTCACCATCGGCGGCGGCACCGGCATGCTGGGCTCGACGTCAATGTCCACCGTCAGCAAACTGGCGGCACCGGCTTCCACCACGCTGAACAACTGCTCCTGCTTGAGGAACAAATCGCCCTGCTGCATGACGGTTTGAATCTGATTCTCGCCCGGGTAGTACACGGCGTGGATGTAGACGCCCTCGAAGCCTTGAACCGAGGCGTCAAGCCGCACCTGGCTGGGACGGCCGTCGTCGTAGCGAGCCAGCACCCAGGCCCCTTTGACCCCTTCGTTCCATTCGGGGTACCGCTCGATATCTGCGACGATCCCCATGATCGATCCGGCGTCGGCGCTGACTTCGACGGTCTTGCTCAAAACTGGCATTGGCGAAGCATACCTGGGCACTCGGCAGGCGTCGGGCGTGCAGCCAGGCCGGTGATTAGGGTGTGCCGGCAGGGCTCCGGCGTTGTTGATTAGCAGGCTTGTGAGCTGGGGAATTGTGGATTGAGGAGGTCTAGGCGGCGGTTGGCGGTCAAAGCAGTGATCCGGCAGGCTTCGGCGATGTTGTCGGCGCCGTTGAGGCGGTGCAGATTGATCGCGGTGTTGCGTAGCGTTGCTAGGACCTGTGCGCCGTTTCCGGTATGTGCCCTTTGACGGTCTTCGTCGAAGGTGACGTCGCGTATCCAGTGCAGGCTGTTCTCGATTCCCCAGTGTTGACGCATCCAGGTCATGATCGCGGTAGGGCGGGCGTGCTCGAACGGCAGGCTGCAGATGGCATAGACCACCTCCACGCTGCGCTGGTCGGTGGCGGTGATCAAGCGTTCACGAGTGATCCGGATGATTTGTTTTGCGTAGGGGAAGCCGATTCCTCGTGCAGCGGTGATGATTTGCAGGGTGCGGGTCTCGACACGGCCGTGGCCGCGGGAGTCGTCGGTAGCGGCTGCGGGCACCTCGGCCCAGGGCAGCGCGGTGATACGCGCAAGTATTTTGGCTTGGTTGGACTTGACGATCATCAGGTAGTGCGACTTCAAGGTGGCGCAGATCAACTTCGCGGTGACGACCTGGGTATGCATCGCATCCACGGTGACCAGCCACCGCAAGCTACCCGGCAGCAGCGTGAGCAGGGCACGTACGCAGGGAATTTCATTGCTTTTCTCGGCGACAGCGAGTTGACCGAGCACCAATCGGGCACGGTGGGCGAACACCGACACGAGATGCGTGGCTGTCGCTTTGGCGCGTAAAGCACCACGCAGCATCTTGCCGTCCAACGCGATCGGCACCAATCCACTGGGGTCGCTGCTGGCCACGTGTGCAGTGAAGTAACTGCCCATCCTGGCGTTGAGGTCGGCGGGGTCTAGCCGAGACAAAACAGCGCGGAAGGTCTTCTCACTGGGCCGCCGGAACCGGACCCCTAATTGGGCCAACACATCATCAGGAGCGGTGGCCGCCCATGTGGCAAAACCAGCATAGCCGCGCATCCCCGCGGCAGTGGCCAGAACCGCGATCGCCAACAAAGCCATCAGCGAATACCTCCGACCGCGTGGGCCCCTCGGGTCTGGCACCGAGGCCAACACATCGAGAAACTCCGATCCGATGAGCCCGCTGCGCTCACCAGGACTCCAGCGGTCGAACACCTCTGGAACCGACGACACAGGCAATACTGAAACGGTAGGCACGGGCAACTCCAGACCAACGACGAACAGTAACCAACTCGATCGTTCTCCAGATAGCCCGTGCCTACACTCCGGCCCCAATAGCGCGGCACCAAAGATCATCAACCCAGCTCACAAGCCTGCTAATCAACAACGCCGGAGCCCTGGGTGTGCCGGTACCTAATTCACGCACGCGGTGGCCAGCAATGTGCGGATGGTCTCGGGGATCGGAACGGGTTTGCGGCTGACGCGGTCAACGTAGACGTGCACCCAGTGCCCCAGCGCGGCGATCGGCCCCGGCCCAGCCGGTCCCTCCCCGGCGCCGGGACTGGAGTTGAACACCGCAAGGCGGTAGGTGACGCTGCTGCGGCCCAGCCGCGTCACCGCCAGCCCCACCACGGGCTCTTGCGGGAAATGCAGTTCGGAGAAGTATCGACAGCCCGACTCCGCGACGATGCCCAGCGCGGCGGTGGTGAGCGGGTCAAGGCCGGTGCGGGTGTTGATCCAGGCGTTGATGGCCGTGTCGAACAGCTGGTAGTAGACGGCGTTGTTGAGGTGGCCGAACATGTCGTTGTCGGCCCAGCGGGTGAGCACCGGCCAGAGCACCGGAAAATCACCGCTGGACAGCTCGTCCGGGGACGGCCCCGCGGGCACCGATGGAACTGGGACTTCAGCCATGGTTGTATTCCAACATGATTCACATCCGGGGTGCGGTCCTGGAGCGAATCGGTTCGCCCCGGCCGTACGCCCAATCTCGTCCCATCAGCGTCGTCGATCTCGATCTCGATCCTCCGGGCGACGACGAGGTGCTGGTCCGCATCGAGGCCGCGGGCGTGTGCCACTCCGACCTGTCGGTGGTCGACGGCAATCGGGTCCGGCCGGTGCCGATGCTGCTGGGCCATGAGTCGGCCGGAATCGTCGAGCGGGTCGGCGACCGGGTCGACGATCTGGCCGTCGGCCAGCGGGTGGTGCTGGTGTTCCTGCCGCGCTGCGGCCACTGCCCGTCCTGCGCCACCGAGGGCATCACCCCCTGCGCACCGGGCAGCGCGACCAACGCCGCCGGAACCTTGCTCGGTGGCGGCATCCGGATCAGCCGTTCTGGGCAACCCATCTACCACCACCTCGGCGTCTCGGGTTTCGCGACACATGCCGTGGTGAATCGGGCCAGCGCGGTTGCGGTGCCCGACGAGGTGCCCCCGCAGGTGGCCGCACTACTGGGATGCGCGGTGTTGACCGGCGGAGGCGCGGTGCTCAATGTCGGCAAGCCGGTAGCCGGGCAGTCGGTCGCCGTCGTCGGGCTCGGGGGGGTCGGGATGGCCGCGGTGCTCACCGCCTTGACTCAGGACGGCGTCGCGGTATTCGGCGTGGACCAATTGCCCCAAAAGCTCTCGGCCGCAGAAGCCCTCGGGGCCAGCGCCACCTATACCCCACAGCAGGCCGCTGCCGCAGGCGTGAAAGCCGACGTGGTGATCGAGGCGGCCGGGCACCCGGCGGCGCTGGAGACCGCGATCGGGCTGACCGCACCCGGCGGCCGCACCATCACCGTCGGCCTGCCCCCGCCGGATGCGCGGATCAGCGTCGCACCGTTGGGCTTCGTCGCCGAGGGGCGCTCACTCATCGGTAGCTACCTAGGCTCGGCGGTCCCCAGCCGCGACATCCCGCGGTTCGTGTCGTTGTGGCAATCCGGACGCCTGCCGGTGGAATCGCTGGTGTCCGCGACGATTCGGCTGGACGACCTCAATGAGGCGATGGACCACCTGGCCGACGGCACCGCCGTGCGTCAAATCATCGTGTTCTGACCCACTAATCCGGGTAGAACGCGTCCGCCAGGGCATGACCCTGCATCGCGAACAGCCGCTGCGAGGTCGTCCATTCCGGTAGTAGCGAATCGAACCCGTGGCAGGCGCGCGGGAAGATGTGCAGTTCGGTGGATACCCCGGCTCCCAGCAGCCGCTGCGCGTAATCGAGCACTTCGTCGCGAAACGGATCGATCTCGCCGCAGGTGATCAACGTCGCTGGCAGGCCTGCCAGTTGACCGCGCCGGCCCGGGACCGACTCCGGTGAAGGTGTCTGCCCGGCCAGGTAATGACGCCACATGAGACTCGCCGCCTCACCATCGAAGGCCGGGGTGGCGCGGAACTCCGACCGGGATGCGGTGGGGCGATCGTCGAGCACCGGCTGGTGCAGCAGCTGGAAGATGACCGGTGGCAGCGACCCGTCGGCGGCGCCGTGCGCCAGGCCGGCGGCCAGGGTGGCGCCGGCGCTGCTACCGGCCACCGCCAGCCGCCGCGCGTCGAATCCCAACCGTGTCGCGTTGCCAACCACCCACGTCAGCACCTCGATCGCGTCGCGCAATGCCGCCGGGTAGGGGTGTTCGGGCGCCAGCCGGTAGTCGACCGAAACCACCGCACAGCGGGCACGACGAGCCAGCTCCAGGCACTGCCGGTGGTCGGTGTCGAGATTTCCCAAGGCGAAGCCACCCGCGTGGCAGTAAACGACTACCGGCGCCGGCGTCGGGGCAGCCCGGTAGATGCGGACCGGCACCGGCCTGCCGGCCTCCCCGGTGGCAACATCGTCGGCCACCGCTACCCCGGCGGCGGCCGTCTCGGTCGCGGCCGCCTCCCGGCGGCGCTGGTTCATCGACTCGCGCATCGTCAGGATCGACTCCGCGGTGAAGTCGATTCGCGCCGTCGCGACGGCGCGCAGCAAGGGGTCCAGCCGATCGACGGCCTCGGGTTGGGTCGCCGCTGCCCCGCGTTGCGGTCGCCACCGTCCGCGGCGAACACGACAGCGGGCTGGAAGCTGAAGTCTGCGGGCTTGAAGCGGCGCGTCATCCCCCAAAAGCTACGCGCGCTGCGCAGCCATTGCGTGACCACACGCCCGTTGGGCGCACGAAAGTAGTTGCTGCACTCGGTGGTCCAGACCGTCCCTGTCATCCACCGGTCGACCTTGGCTATGAATTCGGCCAGCACCCCCGGACGCACCGCGATGTAGGTCTTGGATTTGCGCCGCAGATGGGCCAGCGCCGCCACAATGCAGCGGGCCTGGGCTTCGAGCATGAAGATCACGCTGTTGGAGCCGACATTCGTATTGGGTCCGTAGAGCATGAAGAAGTTGGGAAAGCCGAGTACGGCAATCCCCAGATAAGCGTGCGCCCCGTCCCGCCAGACTTCATGCAGCCCAGCACCGTCCTCTCCGAGGACTTCCAGCTGACCCAGATAGTCGGCCGCGGCATAGCCGGTGGCGCACACCACGACGTCGACGTCGTATTCGGCGCCGTCCGCGGTGACCAACGATCGTTGCCTCAGGTAGCGGGCCGGGCTGGTCACCAGCTCAACATTCGGGCGGGTCAGGGCGGTCAGAAACTCCGATGAGAACACCAGGCGCTTGCAGCCCATCGGATGGTCCGGGGTGAGTTGGCGACGCAATTGCGGGTCGCTGACCGTGTTTTCGAGCATCCGCAACGCCAGCTCCGTGAATTCTTTGGTCTTCGGGCTGCCGTGCTCGATCACGGAGATATTCGACTCGCTGCGCAGCCACAGCCGGGTCCGGTATAGCCGCGCGGCAAACGGAACGTGGGCGAAGACCCAGCGTTCCCAGCGGGAGTAGGGCGGATCCGGCTTGGGCAATATCCAGGTCGGTGACCGTTGTATCGAGTACACCCGATCCGCGACCTTGGCCAACTCCGGCACCAGCTGCGCCGCGGTCGAACCGGTACCCAGCACCGCGATTCGGGCGCCCGCGAGCGGCACCGAGTGATCCCACCGCGACGAGTGCATCACGGTTCCGGTGAAGCGCTGCTGCTCAACGAGATCCGGATAGGCCGGCCGGCTGAAGATGCCGACGGCCGATACCACGACACTGAATTGGTGCTGTTCACCGTCCGCGGTGCTCAGGGTCCACTGCCGGGTCTGGCTTTCCCAACGTGCGGATCGTATTTCGGTGCCCAGCCGCAGATGGGGTCGCAGCCCGTACCGATCGGCGCAGCGCTGAAAGTATGCCAATATCTCGGGCTGTCCGGACCACAGCCGTGACCAGCCCGGATTGAGGTCGAACGAGTACGAGTACAGGTGCGACTTCACGTCGCAGGCCAGTCCCGGATAGGTGTTGATCCGCCAGGTGCCGCCCACGTCGGATTCTCGGTCGAAGATGGTGAAGTTCTCAAAGCCACGGTTTTTCAGCAGAATTCCCAGCGCCAGCCCGCCGGGGCCCGCGCCGATGATGCCGACCGATAGCGGGCTGGTCATGGCACCTGCAGGCACTGTCCGCCGTCGACCACGAGTTCGGATCCCGTGATGAATGATGAGTTCTCGGAGACCAAGAACGCCACCGCATCGGCGACTTCGGCGGGCCGGCCCAGCCGGCCGAACATCGAAACCGCCGCCAGCCGAGCCTGAGTCGGCTCATCGAGCATGGACGTCGCGATCGGCCCCGGGAACACCGCGTTGACCCGGAAACCGGCGGGCGCCAATTCGGCCGCAGCCGTTTGGGTCAGGCCCCTTAGTGCCCACTTGGCCGCACCATAGGCGCAGTGGTGTGGGAATGGCCGGATCGCCCCGGTGCTGCAGATGTTGACAATCACCGGGCCTTCGGCCGCGCTCAGCGCGCCGAGCGCCGCCCGCATGCCAAGGAAGGCACCCAGACAGTTGACCCGCCAGCCACTTTCGAAGCCGGCGGCCGTCTCATCGACCAGCGCCGCACGGTGCAGCACGCCGGCATTGTTGATCAGTGCGGTCAACGCCCCGAATCGGGTGACGGCGCGCTCGACGGCCTCCTGCCATTGCGCTTCATCGGTCACATCCAGGGCCAGGGAAATCACGGCATCGTCGCCCGACTCGGCGACCAGCGCATCGAGTCGGTCGGCGCGTAGATCGCATGCCGCCACCGAGTGGCCTTCGGCGCGCAGTCGTTGGACAATCGCCCACCCCTGCCCGCCGGCGGCTCCGGTTACCAGCGCGACGCGCCCGCCGCCGGTCATAGGGTGCCCGCCGTCGCCTCGTTCAAGTATTCCGCGGCTCCCCGGCGCAGCGCTTGGGACTCGGCCGCCAGGGTGATCATCTCGAATCCCAGCTGCGCCATCGCTTTACCCGCCTTTGCGGCGCCGGCGTGGATGCCGGTGTGTAGGCTCGCCGCCGAAGCCGCGCGGTGGATTCCGACGACGGCCTGCCGGACCGCTGCGTGATCGAGCGCGCCGACGACGCCGGTTCCCAGCGAAATCGCCAGATCCGCGGGTCCGACATAGATTCCGGCCAGACCGTCAACCGCGCAGATGTCATCGATGGTCGAGAGCGCCGCGGCGGTCTCGACCATCGCATAGACGCCCGCCCGGGATTGCAGCTCGGCGGGATCGGTGCCCAGGCTTGCCCGCAGCGGGCCGTAGCTGCGCACCCCGGCCGGCGGATAGCGGGTGGCGGCCACCGCCGCGGCGGCCTGTTCGGCCGACTCGATCATCGCGATGATGACGGCATCGGCGCCGGCGTCGAGCACCCGCCCTATCGGTCCCGGATCCGCATTCGGCAACCGCACCACGGTGGCGATGGGCACACCTTCGAGTCGCCGGAGCAGGCCGGCAACGTCGGCGTCGTCAAGGTAACCGTGCTGGGTGTCGAAACCGACGTAATCGTAGCCGGCCCTGGCAAATTCCTCCGGCCCCAGCCACGTTGGACCGGTGATCCAGCCACCCCAGAGCGGCGTGCCCCGGCCGAGCCGCTGTTGGAGGTTGCTGACGACCTTCATGCGGTGATCGCGATTTTCACCCGTTCGGGCACCGGCCGGCACGCCAGTTCGAACGCCGCCTGCACGTCTTCGACGTCGAAATTGTGCGTGAGATAGCCGCTGAGCAGTTCGGGGTGCTCGGCGGCGAACTTCCCGGCGAGTTCGAGCATGCGCCGGCGATCCTGGGTGACACCGGATTTCAGGGTCAGGTTGTTGCGCAGCATGGTGCGCATGCTGATCGGGTAGGCGTCGTCGTCGGCGACGCCGAAATAGAACACGGTGCCCCCCGGCGCCGCGGCGTCGATGGCGTGCCCCAGGGTAGCGACCTGATGTCCGACGGCTTCGATGACGATGTCGGCACGATCGCCGGCGCCCAGCTGGCTCACCCAGCGATCGCTGGTGGCCCGGACGGCGTCGTCGACTCCGAATGTTGCCGAAAGGTTCTCCCGGTCGATCGGCTCGACCCCCGTTACCCGGCGGGCCCCCGCCACTTTCGCGGCATGGGAGAAGAGCAGCCCGATCGACCCCTGTCCGATGACGGCGACGTGCCGACCCGTCAGATCCGGTAGTTGCGCGCAGGCGTACAGCACACAGGCCAGCGGCTGCAGGCCGACCGCTTGAGTGGGAGTAAGCCCCGGGTCATAGGGCGCCAAGCCGTCCCCATCGGCGATCACCCGCTGCATCAGGCCGTCGAATCCCGATGCCCAGCCCACCACGCGGTCGCCCTGGTGGTGGGCGCGATGCCTGCTGGCGATGACTTCACCGGCCACTTCGTGAATCGGGAAGCCGTCCTTGGCCGCCGCGCTGTGGCCGTCATCTCCGGGCAGGTGTCCCCTGGCACCGCGAAAGGCGGGCAGGTCGCTGCCACACACCCCGGCGGCCTGAAACCGCAGCAGCACTTGCCCTTCCGCCAAGCACTCGGGTGTCTTGTCGGCGATCGAGGTGCGCCCGAACAGGTAGGGGGCAATGATTCGATAGGACCACACGTCAAACCTCCACCGGGATCTTGTTCCATCCCCACTGGAAGCTGGATGGCAATCGGGTGGCCTGCGCTGCGCAGATCTGGAATTCGGGCACCCGCCGGAACCATTCCTGCAGTAGTACCGAGATTTCGAGCCTGGCCAGGTGATACCCGATGCAGAAGTGCTGACCACGGCCGAACGCCAGGGAGCGCCGGATCGGCCGATCCCAGATGAACTCGTCGGGATCCGGGTACTCACGCTCGTCGCGGTTGGCCGAAGCCAGCAGCGTGATGACGCGCTGGCCCGGCTCGATGGTTTGGTCGCCTATGGTGAACGGCTTGCGTGCGGTTCGGGCAAACCATTGTGCGGGGGCACAATAGCGGATCATCTCCTCGCGCGCGACGTTCACGTTGGACTGCGGGTCGGTGCGCACCGCCGCCAACTGGTCGGGACGCCGGCTGAGCTCCCACAGCCCGTGCGCCACGATCTTGGGCACGGTCTCGGTTCCCCCGATGAAGATGCAGAGCATCTGGGTGGCAACCTCGGTGTCGTCGAGCGCACTGCCGTCGGGCAATCGGTAGCGCATCAGGCCGTCAACAACCGGAAGCTCCCCGGTCGGATCCGCCCGGCGCTGCCGCACGACCGGGACCAGGAACTCCAGATAGTTGGGCCGAGTCTCGGCGGTGTCGACGCCGACGCCAGGTTCGGTGAGGCTGCCCGCATTGACGGCGGCAAGCACCTCTGGCGCCAAAGAGGCTGGCATTCCCAGTAGTTCGCATACGATGCTGGCCACCACCACACCGCCGTAGTCTTAGGTGAGGTCGAATGAGCCTTGCGGCAGCAGCCGGTTGAGTCGTTCGTTGGCTAGCTCGCGGATTCTGGCTTCGAGCCCGGCCACGGACTTGGGCCGAAGCGGTGGGGAGTGCGCGCGGCGGATCTCGCCGTACAACGGTGCGTCGAAGACCGCATGAAACGGCAGCGGATGCCACGGCGGGTCGTCCACCGGGCCGCTATTGTGCCGGGCCAGCACCGACGCGGCCGGCAACGTCCCCTCCGACGCGACGAACGTTCCGTCGTTGACTTCCAGTACCCGCCAGATGTCGTCGAAGCGCGAGATCGCGAAGGTATCCCATTGCGGCAGGTAGTACACCGGGTGTTGGTCGCGCAGGACGCGATACTAGGGCAACGGGTCGGCCATCACCCGGGCGCCGAAAGGGTCGTAGCTGAAGTTCACTGCAGCGGCGAAGGCGGTAGGGACTGCAGAATGGAGTCTTCCCAGCCGTCACGCAGCGCCGGGGCCACGCTCATCCATGTGACGATCTCGGCGGGCGGGCTCTCCTTCCAGGACGGGTAGTGGTTGGCAAAGCACTCCCAGCCGCCTTCCAGCGCCCAGTAGTGGATGACCTCGTTGTAGCGAAACGTCGTGGTGAAGGAGCCGAGCCAGTGTTTGCCCGTGCGCTCCGACCAGGGCACATAGAGTCGCTCGAGTTCTCGGATGTAGTCATCTTGGCGGCCCGGCTTGGTTTGCATGATCTCTTGAATCACCAGCGGGGCAGTGAAATTGGATGCGCGTAGCTGTGCCAGGGTCTTGTTGGCCGGACCCGGGTACATGATCCGCCCCTCGCCACGCGCTCCGATGTCCGCCAGGAATGCGGCCCACTTCCCGGCCGCGGCCTCCTGGCTGCCGCCTTTGGCCTGTGCGGCACCAATCCTGGAATAGTCGGCGAAGCCATCTATCTCCCAGATGATCGTCACCTCTGGCCAGCGGCCGTTGTAGGGGGTGGACTCCCAGATCGCGAACAGCCGGGCGCCAAGCTCCTCCATCATCGGCTGACAGACTTGGACAAACAGTTCGGTGAAGCGGTCGCTTCGCCCGGATCCCAGCTTGATCGTCTCGTGCAGATACAGCAGCGTATGCCCGTAATATTTTTTCATCGACCCTCAGGTTCCTCGGGTTCACCGGGTTCCCCGGCTAGCCCGACCACGCCGTGTCGGCGAGTAGCTGCTCGACGGAAACAACACAGCCGTAAGGAATTCCGGCCGCCGTTAGCGCCTGCCTTTTGAACGCCAGTGCCGCGGCACTGAGCACGTGTTGCACCGGGGCGATCGCGCGATCGACCCCCAGCGGCCACCCCTGACCCCACAGCGCAACTTCGGTCCACCGGCACTGCAGGGCTTCGGTTAGCTTCGCGCGCACTCGCTCATCGGCGGCAAAGGCGGCGGCGCCGACGGCCAGGCTGTGGCCCATCGGAGCGCGGCCGGTCAGACCCGCTTCCAGCTCCATCGCGGTTGCCCCGAGGATCTGCAGCGGCCGGATATCGTCGCCGCCGGGCACCAGCACTCGCACCTGCCAGCCGGCCATCACCCGGTCGCACAGCCAGCCTCCAGCCGCCTGAACTACGTCGATGAAGCTGGCGGCCACGACCTCGACCCGATAGTGCAGGCCGTCGTCGTCGGCATCGGTTCGTCGTAGCGTGCCCCCGTCCGCCGTGGCGCCGAGGTCCAAAGTTGGAGTGAGCATCGATCCATCCCTCTTGCACGGGACCACAGCCGGACCCGCGCGGACTGCCGCGTTTGCCATGGGCCGCCCGCCACACCGAGCCGCCCGCCCCTCATCGGACAGTGGGACACTTTCGGGATATTTTGTAAAGTCTCGCGCGCGGTCAGGACTTGCGGCGCGCCGCCAGTTCACCCAGCACTTGGTCGGTGTGCTGACCGAGCTGCGGCGCCACCGAACGTGGCGTGCATGGTGTGCCGTGAAAGTCGGCGGGGGTTGCCACCATCGGCACACTCGAGGCCCCGTCCGGCACGTCAACGATGCCGCCAGCGGCATGGAACTGCTCGTCGGCGACGATGTCTTCGAGGCTGTTGATCGGCGACCAGAAGAAATCCGGTTCAGCGTCGAAGATCTCGGTCCACTCGGCGAGAGACCTGGTCGCGAAGATCTGGTCCAGTTGCGCGATGAGCTCTACCGCGTTGGTCGCACGCCCGCGCGCATCGCCGTAGCGCGGATCGGCCAGCCAGTCGGGGCGTTCAACGACGCGACACAGGGCGGGCCAGTGCCGGTCGATCTCCAGTCCGACGATCCAGAATCGTCGCCCGTCGCCGGCGGTGTAGTTGTTCATGTACGGGTTGCCCATTGATTCACGTTGTCCGATTGCGATCTGCTGACCGGTGAGCAGGTAGGTGTTGAGGTCAAAGCTCACGGTGTAGGCCCCCTGGCGATACAGCGATGTGCTCACCAACTGGCCCGTCCCGGTCCGCTCCCGCGCCAGCAGCGCGGCACAGACGGCGGCGGCCAAGGTCATGCCGGTCGTGTGGTCCCCCATGCCGCCGCGCTGAAACGGCGGCGTGTCCCCGGGCCGGGTGAGCAGATGCGCGAGGCCACCGCGCGACCAGAAGGCCGCCACATCATAGGCGGCGCGATCGGCGTCGGGCCCGGTCTCTCCGTACCCGGTGATGAGCCCGTAGACGAGGCGTGGGTTGCGATCGGACACCGCAGCGAAGTCGAGCCCCAGCCGTCGCAACGCCGCCGGGCGCACGTTGGTGATGAAAACATCAGCGTCGGAGAGCAATTCGTACGCAAGCTCGCGGCCGGTGTCGGTGGACAGGTCCAGCACGACGCTGCGCTTGCAGCGGTTGTCCATCTCGAACGGCGGGTTCATCCCGAGATCGCAGCCCAGCATCCGGCCGAACAGCCGGCCCGGATCGCCGGCCGGCGGTTCTATCTTGATCACGTCGGCACCCCAGTCGGCCAGAATGGCGGCCGCGGCCGGCGCCGCGACCCAGACCCCGAGCCCGACAACCTTGATGCCTTCCACCGGTCCCGCCATGGCTCCTTCCTACTCCGGTAGGCACGCGGCATCGCGCCCGCATCGGCACCCAGGCTCTGCATTTACAATGTTTACAACATTTGTAAATGCAGGGGTGGTGCCTTGCCGGAGAACAGGGTGATCGCGCTGGCTCGCCTAGCCACTCATCTCGGCCGTGGCCTCGGCCGGGTGGCAACCGACGCCGTGCTGCGCAACGCCAGAGCATTCCCCCGCCGCATCCACGACCTGGATCCGCCGGCGTTGTCGGAAATCATGGGGCGCAGGGTGTCCTCGGTGTCGGTGCTCGATGACAGCAGTGGGACGACGTCGCGGGCCCGACTAGCGCTGAGCGGCAACGACGTTCCCGAGTCGGTGTTCGTCAAGATGGCGGCGGCTACGGCCGCGACCAGATTTATCGGCGAGCTGGGCCGGCTGGCCGAGACCGAGGTGAGTTTCTACCGCGACCTGTCCCCGAGTTAGCGCCCGACGCCCCAACGGCATACGGCTGCGCGTTCGATCCGCTGACCGGCCGATTCGTGCTTGTCCTGGAAGACTTGGCAGCTCCCGCCGAAGGGACATGCGATTTCTCGGACACGCTGCATCCGTTCGACAACGATCAGGCCGCCCTGGTGGTCGAACTGCTTGCCCGCCTGCACGCGACGTACTGGGTACGGCTCAATCACGGCGGTGTCCGACCATTTGGATGGCTGTATGCGGCCTCGCGTGATCCGAGCGTGCCGCTGGTTCCCACCATGCTGCGGGCCTCGTGGCGCAGGTTGGGCGGGCACGCCGCGGCGCTCCTGCCAGGTCGCGACTTTGTCTTCGAGCACTACCGGGCGATCACCGGACTCATCGACGCACCGCCACACACCGTGCTGCACGGCGACGCGCACCCGGGTAATTGGTATTTCCGCTCATCGGGCGGCCCGCTCGCGGCGGGTCTGCTCGACTGGCAGGCGGTCCGGCTCGGCCACCCCGCCCGCGATCTCGCTTACACGTTGATCACCGGCATGACCACCACCGACCGTCGGGTCACCGAGCGCGAACTGCTCGACGTCTACCGCCGTGCATTGGCCGCCGCCGGCGGACCGGAGCTGGACCGCGAAGAGCTATGGCTGCGCTATCGACAAGCCGCCGCCTACGCCTATGTCGCAACCACGATCGTGGCCGGCCTGGGCGGCATGCAGGCCGCAGACATCGCGCTCACCGGCCTGGACCTGACAGTCGCGGCCTTGCACGACCTGCAGACCGTGGCCGCGTTACGGGCCGCCGATCTAGGAGGAACGTCATGAGCCTGGCGGCCGGGCATGGCCCGCTCAGCACGCATCCGGCCGGGCTCTTCTGCCCGCCGGTGCCCGATGGTTTGGTCTACGTCGAGCCACATCCTCGGCGTATCCAGGCATTTCGCAATGGGCGCCTGGTAATCGACACCGAGCGCGCGCTGATGGTGCACCGACGGGGCCACCCGCTGCGCTACGTGTTTCCCACCGACGAGATCACTGACCTACCGACTCAGCCCGAGACCGCCGCACCCGGCTTCGTCCATGTTCGGTGGGATGCCGTCGACATGTGGCTCGAAGAGGGCCGCCGACTCGTGCACTACCCGCCGAATCCCTACCACCGCGTCGACTGCCGCCCGACCACGCGGCAGCTGCACGTCGAGCTGGCCGGCACCACGCTGGTGAACACCCAGGACACGGTGATCGTGTTCGAAACTTCGCTGCAACCACGTCTGTATGTGACGCCCGCGCAGGTACGCACCGACCTGCTGGTGAGGTCACAGACCTCCAGCCACTGCAACTACAAGGGCGTGGCGACCTACTGGTCGGCCGTCGTCGGCGACATGGTCGCCCCTGACATCGCCTGGAGTTACGAAGATCCGCCGCCGGAAAGCGTTCCGATCAAAGGGTTCTTGAGCTTCGACGAAGGGGTCGTGCAGGTCACCGCGGAGTTGCCAGCAAGGTAGCCGGCACATCGGGGCGCCAGGCTCAGGCCGCTTCGATCACCTGGACGCGAAATCGGTCGATACATTCCAGCGCGTGCGCAAGGCCGTCACCGGGCAGACCGACGTGCACCCACGTCACCCCGAGCGTCGCCAGCTTTTCCAAACCGCCCAGGTAGGCGTCGGCATTGAAGTCCGCGCTTGCCGGACCGCCGCCGTCGAAGTTGGTGAAGGTGACATCGATCGCGGAGAAGTCCCGGCCCGCCGCGTCACATTTGCGCCGCAAATCGTCGATACCGGCGGCGAGCCGATCCGCCGAGTCGATGGCCGCAGTGCCCGCCGTCTGCGCCAGCGGTGCCGGCGCAGGGAAAGGACACCAGCCGTCCCCGTGGACGGCGACGCGTCGGCGCGCTGCCGCCGTGTTACCGCCCACCCAGATGGGCGGGTAGGGATTGCTGGCCGGGCGGGGGTGGGCGGTGATTCCCCGCGCGCTGAAATGGCGTCCCTCAAAGGATATGTCGTCGCTGGTCCAGACCGCCCGGATCACCTGCAGTGCCTCGTCGAACAGCTCGGCGCGTTCGGCATGGTCCACACCCAGCGCCGCGAACTCCCGCTTGAGATAACCCACGCCGACCGCGAAGATGAACCGACCACCCGACAGTAGATCCAGCGTGGCAGCGGACTTCGCCACCACAAACGGGTTGCGATACGGCAAGACGACGATGTTGGGTATCAAGCGCAGTGACGTCGTTTGTGCCGCCGCAAAGCCCAGTGCGACAAAAGGATCCAGCGAGTCGTGGCCTCCCGCCTCGAGCCAGCGCTGCGACGGTGCCGGGTGGTCGGTGAAGCCGAAGCCGTGAAAGCCGGCCCGCTCGGCCGCCGCCGCGACGGCCGCGACGCCGGCGCCGGAGGCGAGTTCGGGGTGGTACGGATGACTGTGAATCGGGTGGGTGATGATGAAGCGCAACGATATTCCCGCCCCTAGAACCGCGACCGGGCATCGATCGAGGTGTCACTGGTACGAAGCGGCCGGATCAGCGCCTCCTGGGCGAACGAGGCGATGAGGGCGCCCTGTTCGGTGTGCACCGTGCCGCGCACATAGGACATTCCCGCGCCGACCTGAGTGCTCTCGTGGCTGTAGAGCAACCAACCGTCCCAGCGCACGGGTTCATGGAAGCGACCGAGATCGTCATCGGCGCGGTCGACACGCTCAGATGGGCTTGGCTGGTGCCGATGCCCGGATGCGCCCGCATGGTGGTTGAAATCCCAAGGTGGCCGGTGAAATACGCGATCAGCGCCTTGGCCAGGTCGTCGCGGTCCGGAATTGGTTCGTAGTGCAGCCACGCATACAGTTCCGGCGGCCCCACCTCGTCGGGACTGTTGACGTCGACGACATCGACGAGCCGCAACTGCCGGCCGGCCATCGGCATTTCCGAAACGTTGGCGTCGGCGGGCGCAACCACCGGTGGGCGCGGCAGGTGATGCTTGATCACATCCCCGGTGGGGATGTCGGCCAGCACCGTCACGGTCAAGCAGCGCTTGCCGTTCTGATTGGCCGCGACGATCGCGGTGGCCGTCGATCGGCCTTCATGGACTACGTCGAGGACCAGTTCGAGCGGCGGGCCGACGATGACGGCGCGGCAGAAAACGGCGTGCGCCGAGCGCACCGACTTGCCCTCGAACCGGCTCGCCACGGCCATGATGGCCTGCGCGACCACTTGGGTGCCTTCCACCACCTGCCGCCCGTCGTGGCCGGCGATTCCAGTGTCGGCGGTGAACCGATCGACCCCCTCGGCGCGCACCTGGAAAAGTTCGAGCAGGCCATCGACTGACCACTGGGCCTGTTCAGAATCTGTGGTCAATGCGCTCACCTCGCTGTCAGCTCCCGGCTCAGCGTGACATTTTGGACATTGTTTGTGAAGCACGGACGCCGGGTCGCCCCGCGTTGACAGCGGCACCCGAAGTGCATGACACTTTTGCCGTGATTTGTAACGGCACGCGTCGAGAGGTAAGCCCGCTGGCTCGCGGCTTCTGTTTCGGCGAGGGGCCGCGCTGGTTCGAGGGGCTGCTCTGGTTCTCCGACATGCTGGGCGAGGCCGTACACACCTCGGACATGCACGGCTCGCTGACCACCCTGCCGCTGCCCGGCCACTCCCCTTGCGGGCTGGGGTTCCGGCCCGACGGGACACTGTTTATTGCGTCGGCGCACGACCGGCTGGTCCTGCGCTACGACGGCGACACCGTGGTCACGGTCGCCGATCTGCGCGACTTGGCACCCGCCGACCTCGGCGACATGGTGATCGACCGTGCGGGCCGCGCCTATATCGGGTGCCAGTCCTTCTCGGGCGGCGTGATCATCCGGCTAGATACCGACAACAGCGCACAGGTCGTCGCCGAGGACCTCGACTTCCCCAACGGGATGGTCATTACCCCCGACCACGACACGCTCATCGTCGCCGAGTCGGTCGGCCGCCGGCTCAGCGCATTCACCGTCAGCGCCGACGGCGCGCTCAACGACCGCCGGGTCTTCGCCGCGGGCCTGGACGGGCCCCCCGACGGCATCGCCCTCGACGCCGAGGGCGCGGTCTGGGCGGCCATGACGCTGGCTCACCAATTCGAGCGGATCGTCGCGGGCGGGGTGGTGACCGACCGCATCGACATGGGTGATCGGGTTGCCATCGCATGCGCATTGGGCGGGCCCGGACGCCGCACGTTGTTCCTGCTGTCCAGCACCGACGCGTATCCCAAGCGGCTGATCGGCACCCGGCTTTCCCAGCTGGATGCCGTCACCGTGGCCACCCCCGGCGCCGGCCTGCCTTGATCGGCCCCGGCCCCGGCCCCAACACGGAAGAGTGGTGATATGACCGACTCCTATTACGAGCTGATCGATGACGCCGATGCGCTGGGCGAGAAGTTTGCCGCGACCGACCTGGTGCGCGGCACCTGGTCGGCCTCGATCCAACACGGCGCTCCGGTGTCGGCGCTGCTGGTCCGAGCGCTGCAGCGATGCGCCTGGCGTGAAGACACCCGGCTGAGCCGGGTGGTCGTCGACTTGATCGGAGCGGTGCCGGCCGACGGCGACCTTTGGGTGAGTTCGCGGATCGAACGCGGCGGCAAGCAGCTCGAGTTGGTCAGCGCCCAGCTGGCCGCGCCAGGCCCCGATGGCCGGCCCCGGGCGGTGGCCCGCGCCAGCGGATGGCGACTAGCCCAGTTGGACACCCAAGAACTCCGCCACGCGGCCGAACAGCCGCCCCACCCGCTCGCCGAGGCCCGCAACCGCAAGCTGGCGTCGATGAGTTGGGACCGCAACTACGTGCACAGCCTGGACTGGCGCTGGCTCACCGAGCCGATGACCCCGGGCCCGGGTGAATGCTGGATCAAGCCGACCGTGGATCTGGTCAACGGCGAGACCATGACGCCGCTAGAACGGCTGTTCGTGGTGGCGGACTGCGCCAACGGCATCGGCAGCAAGCTGGATATCACCAAGTGGACCTTCCTCAACACCGACCTAGCCGTGCACGTGTTCCGGATCCCGGCCGGGGATTGGATCGGCATTCGTGCCGAAACCAGCTACGGACCCGACGGAATCGGCACGGCGGCGGGCACCCTGTTCGACCAGCAAGGTGCGGTCGGCACCATCGCGCAATCGGTCCTGGTGCGCCGGCGGGCCCGATGATGTTGGAAAGCAGCGCCAAAATCGGTGACACCCGCGGATCTTTCGTAAGGTTTCAGACATGAGCCAGGCGTTTGGGGCAATCGACACCACTGACGGCGACACGTCGACGCGTCAGCGCATCCTCGCGGCCACCGCCGAAGTGCTGGCGCGCAGCGGCAAGACCAAGCTCAGCCTCTCCGAAGTCGCCGCCCAGGCGGGCGTATCGCGCCCCACGCTCTACCGCTGGTTCGCCTCCAAAGAAGAGTTGCTCGCCACGTTTTCACGCTATGAGCGCCAGGTCTTCGAAAGCGGCTTGAGCAAGGCCACCGCCGGATTGAAGGGCGTCGACAAGCTCGACGCCGCTTTACGATTCATCGTCGACTACCAATATTCCTACTCGGGCGTGCGGATGGTCGACATCGAACCGGAGCTCGTCATCTCCCAGATGTCGGGTGTGATCCCGGAAATGCGCGAAGGGCTGCAGCGGTTGTTGCCCGGCCCCAACGCCGCCGTCAAGGCGGCAACAGCGATCCGAATTGCCATCTCGCACTACATTGTTCTAAGCGATGACGCCGACCAGTTCCTCGCCCAGCTGCGCCATGCCGTCGGCCTCAAGGGCGGCTGAACGGAATCAATCGAACAGCACCGCGGGGTTGAGGTAGCCGGTCGGGTCCAGCGCCGCCTTGACGGCCCGCATCACCGCGATGTCGGTGTCCTCGCGGGACATCTGCAGATACGGTCGCTTGCGGCTGCCGATTCCGTGCTCCGGGCTGACATTGCCGCCGCACTGCGCGATGAGCGACATCATCTCCTGGTACAGCGCCGGCTCGCGCGGCACCGGGCAGCGCAGCACATTCAAATGCAGGTTGCCCTCGCCGATGTGGCCGAACAGCAGCGGAATCGCCTCGGGCACGTGCGCCGCGACCAACGTCGCCGCTGCGGCGGCAAATTCGCTGATCGCCGCCAGGGGCAGCGAAACGTCGAACTTCAGCGGCGGACCATATACACCCAACGCCTCGGCCAAGGATTCCCGGATGCGCCACAACCGTTGCTGCGCAGCAACATCCACGCCCACCGCCGGATCACCGCACAACCGTACGCCGTCGAGCAGATCGGCCAGCCGCTCGGTTTGGTCGTGGTCGGCGGCCAGTTCCACCAATAGCAGCCAGTCCCCCGGCACCGGAGCCGGCACCCCGAGATGCTCGCGGGTCAGCGCCGCGGCCCGGCCGTCGATCAGTTCCAGTGCCGCAATCCCGCCGACATCACGAAACACCCGGCCGGCTTCGACGAGTGCCTCGAGGTCGGCGAAGCCGCAGACCGCGGTCAGCCGGTGCGACGGGGTGGGGTGCAGCCGCAGGTCCAGCGCGGTGATGACACCGAGAGTTCCCTCGGCTCCCACGAATAGCGCCGGCAGGTCATAGCCGGTGTTGTCGCTGCGCACCAGGCTGTGCCGGCGTAACACCGAACCGTCGGGCAACGCCACGTCCAGGCCGACAACCTGCTCGCCCATGTTGCCGTAGCGGACCGTCCGCAGCCCGCCGGCGTTGGTGGATGCCATCCCGCCGACGGTCGCGGACTCCCGCGCCGACAGATCCACACCGAACACCAGTCCGGCCGCGGTCGCGGCGCGCTGCACCGCCGCCAGAGTCGCCCCCGCGCCCACCGCGACTCGGCGCTCGAGGGTGTCGACATCGGCGACGTCGCAAATCCGTTCGGTGGACAACAGCACGTCGTCGTGTTCGGGCACGGTCCCGGCGACCAGCGAGGTGCGGCCGCCCTGCACGGTGACGTGCGCCCCGGCATCCCGGCACACCCGCAGCACCTCGGCCACCTGATCGGCCGAAGCCGGGCGCACCAGCGCGCTGGCCCGGCCCCGATAGCGGCCGGTGTGGTCGACGCTGCGGCCGGCCAATACGTCCGGATCGGTGAGGACATGACTGGAACCAACCACATTCGCGAGACTGCGCAGCATGCTCGTGGTTATAGCAAGTGCTAAAACTGCTTGTGCGGCACGTCGGTGACCAGGCCCCCATCCATCACAAATTCGCTACCGGTCGCGTAGGACGCATCGTCACTGGCCAGGAACACGACGAAGGTCGACACCTCACGGGACTCCGCCGGTCGCCCCAGCGGAATGGTGACCATGTCGTCGGGCAGGTTGGCCGTCATCGGCGTCCGAATGAAGCCGGGGTGAATCGAGTTCACCCGGATGTTCAGCGGCGCCAACTCCAGGGCCGCCGACTTGGTCAAGCCGCGCACCGCCCACTTGGACGCGACATAGGGGTGTACCGCCGGCGCGCCGCGCAGGCCCTCGATCGACGACACATTGATGATCGAGCCTGAACCGGCAGCGGTCATGGGCTCGACCGCCGCCCGCATGCCTAGGAACGTCCCGGTCAAGTTGACGTCAATCACCTTCTGCCACTTGCCGAGATCGAACTTCTTGAGTTGCCCGAGCGCGACGATCCCGGCGTTGTTGACCAGCACGTCGAGCTTGCCGAACTCGTCGACGGCCGTCGCGACCGCGGCCTCCCACTGGTCGGGTTGGGTGACATCAAGGTGCACATAGCGCGCCGCGTCCCCGATCTCCTCGGCCAGCGCCTTGCCCTCCTCGTCGAGGATGTCGCCGATCACCACCTTGGCGCCTTCTTGCACCAGCAGTCGCGCATGTGAAGCGCCCATGCCCCGGGCGCCGCCGCTGATGAGTGCAACCTTTCCGTCTACCCGTCCCATGCCGTCGTGATCCTTTCGGTTAGTTGGAGACCATGGGCGTGTACAGCCTTTTACCCGTGATTAGGGGCAAGTCCAGTGTCGTCCTGATGCCCGGTGTCGCCGTGAGGACCGCCGGCATCGCGTTGACGATGCGGCCCGCGGCGCCGACGATGGCGGCGTGGTTGTGATCGCCGTTGCGGCTGCTCGGAACGATGTCCACGGCATAGGACGGCTCGCCGGTGATTTCGATGCGATAGGACCCTCCACCGGAGGCGGGTTGGGGCCAATCGGGTCGTAGGTCGGGCCGCAACCGGGTGATGTGCTCGATGACGATGGCGGCCTGCCCGTCGACCATGCCCCGGATCTCGAATTGCAGCACGGCTTGGGCGCCCTTGGCCACCGGCCCCACCGCGATCTCAAAATCTTCCGGCGCCGGTTCACGCTGATATGACTCGGTGATTTCGTCAACCTCGATACCCAGGCCGGCCGCCAACTGGCGGATCGCCGTCCCCCAGGCAATGCCGAGCACGCCCGGCTGCAGCAGCATGGGCACCTCGTCCAGGGATCTGCCGAACCCCATGTAGTGCATGACCTCTGCGCCGTCATAGGAGGCATAGTCGTGGATCTCCATGCAGCGCACCTGCTCGATGCGCTGACAGGTTCCGGCCAAGGCAAACGGCAGGAGGTCGTTGATGAACCCCGGGTCGACACCGGTGATGAAGATGCTCGAGTTCCCCTGCTCGGCAGCGCGTTGCACCCGGGCAATGTATTTGTCGGGGATAACGCCCCAGGGGTATTGCAGCAAGCCGGGCGAAGAGCCCACGACATTGCTGCCGGCCGCCAGGATGCGCATCACGTCCGCCATTGCGTCGGGCAGCCGGGTGTCTCCCATCGCGCAGTAGACGACGCACTCGGGCGCGGTGGCCAGCACCGCATCCAGATCGTTGATCGCCGCGATCCCGGTCTCGATACCCACCCCGGCGAGGTCGCCGGCGTCACGGCCCACCTTCTCGGGCGTGGATACACACACCGCGGTCAGCTCGAACGCCGGGTTGGTCACCAGCTCGCTCAGGTCCAGCCGCCCGACGTTTCCGGTTCCGACGTGAGCAACCCGGATCGCCATGGGGTGTCCTCCATCCCGCCGCAACGCTGCAACTTTTCTAGACAGTAGTCCATAATTCTTGGAGGTGACGAACGCCGTCGGCCCCTGCCGCAAAGGAGAGCCCCGATGACACAACGCCAGGACGTGCGGTTCCCCTGCGGCGAGGCATTGATCAGCGCGTGGCTCTACCGGCCCGCCGGCGCCGACCCCGCGCGCCCGGTGCCCATGCTGGTCATGGCGCATGGTCTGGGCGCGGTTCGCACCATGCGCCTGGACGCCTACGCACAACGGTTCAGCGCGGCCGGCTACGCCTGCCTGGTGTTCGACTACCGCAACTTCGGCGACAGCGAGGGCCAGCCCCGTCAGCTACTCGACATCAGAATGCAGCTGCAGGACTGGGCGGCGGCGGTGGCCTACGCGCGCACCTGCGACGGGGTCGACCAGGCCCGGATCGGCCTGTGGGGCACCTCTTTCGGCGGCGGGCATGTGATCGCGACGGCGGCCCGGCTACCGGGCATCGCCGCGGTGGTGGCGCAGTGCCCGTTCACCGATGGCATCGCCTCGGTGCTCGCGATCGCGCCGACCACGGCCATCCGTGTCACGGCGCGGTCGATGCGCGACCTCATCGGATCCCGGTTGGGCAGGCCGCCGGTGATGATTCCCACCGCGGGCAAACCGGGCGAGGTTGCCCTGATGACCGCTCCGGACGCCTACCCGGGCTACCTGGGCCTAATGCCGCAGGGCACCCAGGTGCCCAATGAGGTCGCGGCCCGGATCGGGATCAAGGTGCTTGGCTACCGTCCGGGACGCAGCGCGCGCAAGATCGCCTGCCCAATCCTGTTCTGCGTGTGCGAAACCGATTCCGTCGCGCCCGCCGGTCCCACCCTGCGCTACGCCGCCCGGGCTCCTCGCGGTGAGGTCATCCGTTATCCAGAGGGGCACTTCGCCATCTATCTCGGCGACGCCTTCGAACACGTAGTGGCCGATCAACTCGGCTTCCTCGACAAGCACCTGAAGCCGGCCGGCCAGCCCTAAGAGGTTGCCCAAACGCCGGAATTAACGGCGACACCGTTTTACCCTCTGATTGATACCTAATACCCGCGGTTCCGGGTTGGTCCTGATCGACCGGGCCTGGGCCCGGATTGCGGGGAAGGACGGGGAGATGTCGTACGTTCTCACAGCGCCCGACCTATTAGCGTCGGCGGCCACCGATGTAGACGGAATCGCCGCGACGCTCCAGGTGGCCAATTCGGCGGCCGCGGCCCCAACCTCGGGCCTGCTGGCGGCGGCACAGGACGAGGTATCGGCAGCGATCGCGAAGGTCTTCAGCGCCTACGGCCAGGAGTACCAGGCGGCCATCGCCCAGGCGTCGGCTTTCCATACCGAATTCACTCGCGCGCTGGCGGCCGCGGGAGCCGCCTATGCGCAAGCCGAAGCCGCGAAAGCGAGCCTGTTAACCGTCGGGGTGTCTGACGCGCTCACCGCCATCACCACACCGATCCAGTCGCTGTTGGGGCCGGCGGCCATCGGCACCGGAGGCGCGGGCAGCGCCGGTGCCCTCACCGCGGTCAGCTCGACCCTGATGGCCGATCCGGTAGTCGCGCTGATCATGGGCGGCACCAGCGTCCCACTGCCCGGGCCCGGCTACGTTTCGGACATCAACAACAACTACATCCAGCCGCTGTTCTCCGGAGCCATCCCACAAGCGTTGTTTACTCCCGAACAGTTCTGGCCGGCGACTCCCGGGCTGGGCAACTTGACGTTCAACCAGTCCGTCGCGCAAGGCGTGACGCTGCTGAACGACGCCATCAACACGCAGCTGGCTCTGGGCAACAAGGTCGTCGCGTTCGGCTACTCGCAGAGCGCCACCATCGTCAACAACGAAATCCTGGCGCTGATGGCGATGGGGACCGGTGCCCCCGACCCTGGCGACCTGTCGTTCATCATGGTCGGCGCCCCCAACAATCCCGACGGCGGCCTGCTGGCCCGCTTCCCGGGCTTCTACATCCCGTTCCTGGACGTGTCGTTCAACGGTGCGACCCCCGCGGCCAACCCCTACCCGACCTCGATCTTCACGGCGCAATACGACGGGATCGCGCACGCTCCGCAGTACCCGCTGAACATCCTGTCGGACATCAACGCCATCATGGGGTACTTCTACGTGCACGGGAATTACCCGGATCTGATGTCGGGACAAGCGATCCAGTTGCCGACGTCTCCGGGTTACACCGGCAACACCGACTACTACATGTACTTGACCCAGGACCTGCCGCTGGTCCAGCCGATTCGCGACATCCCCTATGCCGGACCACCGCTCGCCGACCTGATCCAGCCCCAACTTCGGGTGCTCGTCGACTTGGGCTACTCCGATTACGGACCGGGCCTGAGCTACGCGGACGTGCCCACCCCGGCCGGACTGTTGTCGGTGCCCAACCCGTTCGCCGTCAGCTACTACCTGCTCAAGGGGAGCCTGCAAGCGCCCTACGGTGCCGCGGTGGAAATCGGGGTCGAAGCCGGATTGTTGGGACCGGAGTCCTTCCCCAACACCTATCCATGGGTGCCCTCGCTCAACCCGGGCCTGAATTTCTACCTCGACCAGCCGAGCGTGACGCTGCTATCGCTGCTCAGCGGTGGCCTCGGAGACATATTTCATCTGATTCCGCCACCTGTCTTTCCATGAGTGGCTTCCATGAGTGGCACTAGCAAGAGCTTGCGGAAAATGCCGCGCTGGCCCGCGGATTCGCTCTACTGTCGGTTGCGTACCTCAGCTCCGCCGGTTCCGGGTTTGTCCCGGCCCAGCCGAGCGGCCCCGGTCTAGAAAGGGCGCGGATATGTCGTACGTGATCACGTCGCCCGAGATGTTGACGACCGCGGCAACCGACCTGGACGGGATCGGGTCGGCGATCAAGGCGACCAGCGCCGCCGTTGCGGGTCCGACCACCGGTGTGGCGGCCGCGGCCGCGGACGAGGTTTCGGGAGCCATCGCAAAACTGTTCGGCATGTTCGGCCAGGAATACCAGTCCGTCGTCGCGCAAGCCGGCGCATTCCAAACGGAGTTCACCCGGTTGCTGGCGACCGCGGGGGATAGCTACGCGATCACCGAAGCTTCCAACGCGCTTGGTGCGCTCAACACGCAAGCCCAGACGTTGCTGGGTGGGGCCTTCGGCACCGCCGCGGTGACTTCGGCGACGGGCCCACTGGCCGCGGGCACCCACGTCGCGTTCGTCATGGGCGGCACCGCAATACCCTGGCCCGACGCGACGTATGTGACGGCGGTCCAAGATCTCTTCATCGATCCCCATTTCCCGGGGTTCACCACACAGGTCCTCTTCACGCCGGAGCAACTCTGGCCAATTACCAGCAATCTGGGCAGCCTGACGTTCGGCCAATCCGTCGCCCAGGGTGTGGCCATATTGCGAGATGCGCTCAGTGCCCAACTCAGCGACCCGGCAAATACCGCCGTCGTCTTCGGCTACTCGCAAAGCGCCACGATTGCCACCAACCAAATACGCGCTTTCATGAGCCAGCTGAATCCGCCCAGTCCCAGCCAGTTGTCGTTTGTGCTGACCGGCAATCCGAACAACCCCGACGGCGGCGTCCTCGAACGCTTCAACGGTCTTTGCCTCCCGATTGTGGATGTGTTGTTCAATGGCGCGACCCCGCCGGATTCGCCCTATCCCACCGCCATTTACACCGCCCAATACGACGGCATAGCCAACTTCCCGCGCTACCCGCTCAATGTGGTGTCGGACGTGAACGCGATAATGGGCTTCCTTTATGACGAGCACTACTACGCGGGCCTGACGTCGAATCCGAACGCCATCGACTCCGGGCCCACCGTTGCCAACGCGGTGCAGCTGCCGACCTCGCCCGGCTACACCGGCAATACCGAGTACTACATGGTCCTGGCCCAGCATCTACCGCTCACCGACCCGCTTCGTCAGATCCCGTACGTGGGAACACCCATCGCCGATCTGATCCAGCCCTCCCTGCGGGTGATCGTGGACTTGGGCTACAGCGATTACGGACCGGGACAGAACTATGCGGACATCCCCACCCCCGCCTCGCTGTTCTCGCTGCCCAACCCGCTCGCGGTGAGCTATTACCTGGGTAAGGGCGCCGTGCAGGGGGTGCAGGCATTCATGGTCGATGAGGGATGGTTGCCGCAGTCCTACCTGCCCGACACCTACCCCTACGTGGCGTCGTTGTCGCCCGGGCTGAACGTTTATCTGGGCCAGCCGAGCGTGACCGGACTATCGCTGCTGACCGGCGCCCTGGGAACGGCGGCTCGCGACCTGGGATGGATTCCGTCCTGGGATCAGGGCTCCGGCGTTGTTGATTAGCAGGCTTGTGAGCTGGGGAATTGTGGATTGAGGAGGTCTAGGCGGCGGTTGGCGGTCAAAGCGGTGATCCGGCAGGCTTCGGCGATGTTGTCGGCGCCGTTGAGGCGGTGCAGATTGATCGCGGTGTTGCGTAGCGTTGCTAGGACCTGTGCGCCGTTTCCGGTATGTGCCCTTTGACGGTCTTCGTCGAAGGTGACGTCGCGTATCCAGTGCAGGCTGTTCTCGATTCCCCAGTGTTGACGCATCCAGGTCATGATCGCGGTAGGGCGGGCGTGCTCGAACGGCAGGCTGCAGATGGCATAGACCACCTCCACGCTGCGCTGGTCGGTGGCGGTGATCAAGCGTTCACGAGTGATCCGGATGATTTGTTTTGCGTAGGGGAAGCCGATTCCTCGTGCAGCGGTGATGATTTGCAGGGTGCGGGTCTCGACACGGCCGTGGCCGCGGGAGTCGTCGGTAGCGGCTGCGGGCACCTCGGCCCAGGGCAGCGCGGTGATACGCGCAAGTATTTTGGCTTGGTTGGACTTGACGATCATCAGGTAGTGCGACTTCAAGGTGGCGCAGATCAACTTCGCGGTGACGACCTGGGTATGCATCGCATCCACGGTGACCAGCCACCGCAAGCTACCCGGCAGCAGCGTGAGCAGGGCACGTACGCAGGGAATTTCATTGCTTTTCTCGGCGACAGCGAGTTGACCGAGCACCAATCGGGCACGGTGGGCGAACACCGACACGAGATGCGTGGCTGTCGCTTTGGCGCGTAAAGCACCACGCAGCATCTTGCCGTCCAACGCGATCGGCACCAATCCACTGGGGTCGCTGCTGGCCACGTGTGCAGTGAAGTAACTGCCCATCCTGGCGTTGAGGTCGGCGGGGTCTAGCCGAGACAAAACAGCACGGAAGGTCTTCTCACTGGGCCGCCGGAACCGGACCCCTAATTGGGCCAACACATCATCGGGAGCGGTGGCCGCCCATGTGGCAAAACCAGCATAGCCGCGCATCCCCGCGGCAGTGGCCAGAACCGCGATCGCCAACAAAGCCATCAGCGAATACCTCCGACCGCGTGGGTCCCTCGGGTCTGGCACCGAGGCCAACACATCGAGAAACTCCGATCCGATGAGCTCGCTGCGCTCACCAGGACTCCAGCGGTCGAACACCTCTGGAACCGACGACACAGGCAATACTGAAACGGTAGGCACGGGCAACTCCAGACCAACGACGAACAGTAACCAACTCGATCGTTCTCCAGATAGCCCGTGCCTACACTCCGGCCCCAATAGCGCGGCACCAAAGATCATCAACCCAGCTCACAAGCCTGCTAATCAACAACGCCGGAGCCCTGGTCCTGGGATTGATTCCCTCCGCGGTGCGCGGCGGCCGCGCATTCCAGCCGCACCGAAAACGAACGCACAATGTGCCATTGGCGTAAAAGCTTTTTTAAATCGCCCCAACTGTCGACTAGAACCGTTCTACGCTCGCACTAGAACTCAGGTTGCGTGATGACCGGGTTGAGTGTCGTCTCTGAACGACGGTGAAGCGCCCGGATTGCGGGGAAGGCGGCGATATGTCGTATATGCGAACCATCCCTGAATTCTTGAGCACGGCGGCCGCGGATATCGGCGGCATCGGATCGGCGCTCTCCGACGCCAGCTTGGCCGCCGCCGACCCGACGACCAACCTGCTGGCGGCGGCAGCCGACGAAGTGTCGACCGTCGTCTCGAAGGTATTCGGCGGCTACGGGCTGTCGGCCCAGGCGGTCCTGACCCAGGCAAGTGCGTTTCACAACGAATTCACCGAACTGCTGGCCAATGCCGGGAGCATATTCGCCCAGGCGGAGGTCGACAACGCCGAGGCACTGACGAACGCGGTGGGCGAATTCAGCGAGCCGTTCATACAGCTGTGGGACCCGGCTTATACCTATGTCGGCTCCAACATCGCCACCGGACCTAATCCGCAACCAAACGAGCCGTCGCTGACCTCCGAATTCGCGTTGATCATGGGCGGAACCTTCGACCCGCAACCGTTCCCCTTGTACGTGACGACCATCAACAACGCATTCATTTAGCCCTTCTTCCCCGGCGCGACCTCGGTGGGCCTGTCTTATCCCGCACAGTTCTGGCCGCTCACCTCGGGCCTGACGCTCAATCAGTCGGTCGCCGAAGGTGTCATCGATCTGAATAACGCACTCAGCGTGCAGATCAACGGGGGCCAGCACGTCATCAATTTCGGATTCTCACAAAGCGCGGTGGTGGCCACCCAGGAAATGCAGCGCCTGATGGCCCTGCCCGTCGACATGCGACCGGACCCCAGTAACCTGTCCTTCGTGCTGGCCGGCAATCCCGCCACCCCCAACGGAGGGATCTTCACCCGCTTCCCCGGAATGCACATCCCCTTCGTGGACTTGACGTTTACCTCGCCGACCCCGCCGGACACCCCTTACCCGACCACCATCTACGCCACCCAATACGACCCCACCAGTGATTTCCCTCGATACCCGCTCAACATCCTGTCCGACCTCAACACCTTGATGAGCCTCGGCCAACACGAGCTGTATCCGAATCTCGACGTCAGTAACGCCGTCCAGCTGCCAACCTCACCCGACTACACCGGCAACACCACCTACTACATGTTCATGACGAAGAACCTGCCGCTACTCGAACCGGTTCGCGCCATCCCCTTCATCGGCAACCCGATAGCCGACTTCATCCAGCCCGACCTGCGGGTGCTGGTGGACCTGGGCTATTCGGATTGGGGATCCGGCCAGGATTACGCGAACGTCCCCACCCCGGCCACGCTGTTCCCGATACCCAACCCCTTTGTGATCGGCACCGATCTGGTCATCGGGGCCGTGCACGGATCCACCGCCTTGGCGGTGGATCTTGGCCTGCTGCCGGCATCGGCGCTACCGAATGCCTATCCGTATCTTCCGTCCCCGGACACGGATCTGAATTTCTTCCTGGGCCAGCCGGGCGTCACCGACATTTCGTTGGTCACCAATGCCATCGGGCCGGTGCTGCAAAGGCTTCCGGCGATCAACCCCGGCTAGGAACCTGCCGACTTCACGACCCCAGCGGCGACTGGTTGCGAATGGATTCATCGCGAATGAGCCCGCGCAGCAAAGCGGTGCTGAACTCGGCCGCGATCTCTCTGGCCGTACGCCGACCGTGTGGCCGCAGCCAGCGGTAACTACCCAGCGTCATCCCGATATAGCCCAGCGCCACCACGTGCGAATCGCACTCGTAGAACTCCCCGCTGGCGATCCCGCGGTCGATCAGGCCATGCACGTGC
Source organism: Mycobacterium ulcerans subsp. shinshuense (assembly GCF_002355775.1). Taxonomy (NCBI): domain Bacteria; kingdom Bacillati; phylum Actinomycetota; class Actinomycetes; order Mycobacteriales; family Mycobacteriaceae; genus Mycobacterium; species Mycobacterium ulcerans. The sequence goes on from NZ_AP017624.1 coordinate 5,442,680, forward strand.
TCGTGAACCTGGGCTTCCTTTTCGCGGACCTCGGCAACCTGCTCGGGGGTAAACCACTCGGCGATATAGGGCTGCTCCTGGAAGTACACCGCGGCGCGCTCGGGGTTGTCGGCGATTCCGGTGAGCAACCGGACGGTGTATTGATAGAGCGCCTCGCGAGCCGTCCACGACGGCTCGGCGTGCAACGCGCCCAGGGTGCCCTCGGCGGCCTGGCGGTAGATGTCGAACAGGATCAGCGACTTGCTGGCGTAATAATGGTAAACCGTCGCCTTGTTCAGCCCGATCACGTCGGCGACGTCGTCCATCCGAGTGCCGTGATAGCCTCTGGCAGCAAACAACTTAGTCGCTACTGCCAGCAACTCCTCACGACGTGAAAGTCCAGTTTCGGACGGCATTTGCCCTCGCTATCGTCACTGCCTGGCCGAGCCGGGCGGGCCACAGAATCAGGCATTTACCAATCAACTGGTTGGACAGTCTATGCAACGGCTGCACCGCCTGTTGCACCGGCGCGGTTGGGGCTAGACTCGCTAGCGGACGAAGTCGCGAGTCGAGAGGTGGAGTAATGGATCCGAGTCCTGACTACGACGCTAGCGACGAGATCGAGTTCTTCTTCAACTACCTGACGTGGGGCTTGCGCGGGGTAACCGACGGCAACGGCTACCCGCCACCGGCCTACCCGCCCGTCTAGGCGGCCCGAGCCGGGCCCGCCGAGCCCGGCTCTCGAGGCGCGCTACAGCGCCTTGAGTTCTTCGGCGACCTCCGTGACCGACTTCTTCGCGTCACCGAACAGCATCGTGGTTCCCTCGCCGTAAAACAGCGGGTTGTCGATCCCGGCGAACCCGGAGTTCATCGAACGCTTCAGCACGATCACCGACTTGGCCTTGTCGACGTTGAGAATCGGCATCCCGTAAATCGGGCTGGACGCGTCGTTGCGCGCCGCCGGGTTGGTCACGTCGTTGGCGCCGATGACGATCGCCACATCGGTGCGGGCGAACTCGTCGTTGATGTCGTCCATGTCCTTCATGGCGTCGTAGTCGACCTCGGCCTCGGCCAGCAGCACGTTCATGTGCCCGGGCATCCGGCCGGCGACCGGGTGGATCGCGTACTTCACCGCCACACCCTTGTCCTCGAGCAGCGAGGCCATGTCCTTGACCGCGTGCTGCGCCTGCGCGACGGCCAGACCATAGCCGGGCACCACGATCACCTGGTTGGCGTAGGCCATCTGAATCGCCGCATCGGCGGCCGAGGTGGCCTTGACGTGCTTGTCACCGCCGCCGTCAGCACTTGGAGACACGCCCCCGCCACCGAAGCCACCCGCGACGATCGCGGGGATGGAGCGGTTCATCGCCTTGGCCATCAGGTTGGTCAGGATCGAACCCGAGGCGCCCACGATCATGCCGGCGACGATCATCGCGGTGTTGTTCAGCGCCAGACCCGCCGCCGCGGCGGACAGCCCGGTCATGGCGTTGAGCAGCGAGATGACCACCGGCATGTCGGCACCGCCGATCGGCAGCACCACCATCAGACCCAGCACGCCGGCGGCGGCCAGCAGGCCGATCATCCACCACAGCGACACCCCGCCACTGCCCGGATGCGCATCCAGACCGATCACCACCGCTGCCACCACGGCCCCGACCAGCAGCAGCAGGTTGACCGGCTGCTGGGCCTTACCGAAGCCGATCGGCGCGCCGGAGATGAGCTCCTGCAGCTTGCCGAACGCGACAATCGAGCCCCAGAACGAGATCGACCCGATGATCGCCGCAAACAACGAGGCCACCACGATGTGCACGGTCGGCGACTCGCCGTGCTGGAACGCCGAGAATCCCTTGGTCTCGATGAACTCCGACAGCGCGATCAGCGCGACGGTGCCGCCGCCGACGCCGTTGAAGAACGCGACCAGCTGCGGCATCGCGGTCATCTTGGTCAACCGGGCCGGCGGCACACCCAGTGCGACACCCACGACCAGGCCCGCGATGATCAGCACCCACTGATCGGTGTGCCTGATCTTGACCAGCGTGGCGGCCACCGCAATAGCCATGCCCACCGCGGCGATCAGGTTGCCGCGCACCGCGGTCTTCGGCCCGGTCAGGCCCATCAAGCCGTAGATGAACAGCGAAAACGCCAGGATATAGAGGCCGATCGCCAAGTAGTTCATTTGGCGGCGGACCCTTCTGCTTTTTCGGCCTTGACGGCCGCGACTTTCTTCTTGCCCTTGAACATGCCCAGCATGCGGTCGGTGACGATGAAGCCGCCGATGACGTTGAGCGTGCCGAACACCACGGCGACGAACAGGATGATCTGTACCGCCAGCGACGGATGCTCGACCTCGCCGAACACCACTAGCGCGCCGAGCACGACGATGCCGTGGATGGCGTTGGTCCCCGACATCAGCGGGGTGTGCAAGGTGTTGGGCACCTTGGAGATGACCGCGAACCCGACGAACCCGGATAGCACCAGGATCGCCAGGTTGGCCAATAGCTCGTCGTACATCGTTGAGCAGTCCTCTCAGTCGTCGCCGCGGGTCACGCAGGAGTCCGCGATGACTTCGTCGTCGAAGTCCGGGGCCAGTTTGCCGTCGGTGAGCAACAGATCCAGCAGCGCGGTGATGTTCTTGCTGTAGAGCTCACTGGCGTGCTCGGGCATCGTCGCCGGCAGATTGAGCGGCGAGGCGATCGTGACATCGTGCTTGACCACGACCCGCCCAGGCTCGGTGAGTTCGCAGTTGCCTCCGGTCTCGCCGGCCAGGTCCACCACCACGCTGCCGGGCTTCATCGCCTCGACGGCGGCGGCGGTCACCAACCGCGGCGCGGGGCGGCCGGGAACCAGCGCCGTGGTGATCACCACGTCGAAACCGCTGATCGCCGCCTCCAGCGCCTTCTGCTGCTGGGCACGTTCCTCGTCGGTGAGTTCGCGAGCGTACCCGCCCTCACCGGCGGCATCGATACCGATGTTGAGCCACTGCGCACCCACCGAGCGCACCTGGTCTGCCACCTCGGGACGCACGTCGTACCCGGTGGTCCGGGCGCCCAGCCGCTTGGCCGTGGCCAGCGCCTGCAGACCGGCCACCCCGACGCCGAGCACCAAGACGGTGGCCGGCTTCACCGTGCCCGCCGCGGTGGTCAGAATCGGGAAGAACCGAGTCGATTCCGAAGCCGCCAGCAGCACGGCCTTGTAGCCGGCCACGTTGGCCTGCGATGACAACGCGTCCATCACCTGGGCACGCGAGATACGCGGGATGGCTTCCAGCGCAAAGGCCTGGACACCGGCTTGCTTCAACGCACCGATCGAGTTGTCGGCATTGCGGGGGGCCAGAAAGCCGATCAGGGTCTGCCCGCTGCGCAGCTTGCCGACCTCGTCGGCGCTCGGCGGTGCGACCTTGACGACTACGTCGGCGGCCCACGCATCACCGATGGTGGCGCCGGCTTCGGTGTAGAGATCGTCGGGCAGCAGCGCTCGCTCACCGGCGCCGGATTCCACCACCACGGCCACCCCGCTGTTCACCAGCGAGCCGACCGCCTTGGGTACCAGCGCGACGCGGCGCTCGTCGGGCGTGGACTCGGCCACCACGCCCACCGTCGTCTGCGGATCTGTCATGGCGCGTCTACTTTCCTCTAACTCTCCGGCGCGATTCATCTGCCGTTTTGCTCGGCTGCGCGCTTGGCTACCTTAACGTGTGCCAGCCGAAACACCGATTTGCGCTGTCCACGGGGAGCTGATCGCGAAGCATCAACTCAACGCTTGATGGTGCGCCGTTCACCCGGCCTCCGGTACCGGTCCAGGTGTTGTGGCGCCACAAGATGGCGTTGTGTTTTCCGCCGCGTCACACCGGCTGGCCGCTCACCACATCGGGATCTCTTGGCCGTGTTCAGCGGCCGGTCGCGGGCCGAAGAAGCGTCGCTGCGGTTCGGTGATCGCCACATTGTTGATGCTAGCCTCGCGGCGGGCCATCAGTCCCGAGGGGGTGAATTCCCACAGTTCGTTTCCGTAACTACGGTACCACTGACCCGTGGCATCACGCGACTCGTACTGGAACCGCACCGCAATGCGGTCCTCACCGAAGCTCCACAGGCTCTTTCGCAGCGAGTAGTCGAGTTCGCGCTGCCACTTGCGGGTCAAGAAGGCGACGATCTGTTCCCTGCCGACGACGTACTCGTCGCGATTTCGCCACCGCGAGTCCACTGTGTAGGCCAGGCTGACCCGCTGCGGGTCGCGGGTATTCCACGCGTCCTCGGCGGCCTGGACCTTCTGGGTAGCGGTTTCGAAGGTGAACGGCGGAAATGGGGGCCGGCTCTCAGTCATGGGGTTCATCGTGCGCCTCGACCGACGCGACACTGAAGCGGTTGCGCGGACACGCCGCAGCAAGTCGCAACCCCTTATGTCTCGCGATGGCCCCGCCGGGCCAGGGCTTGGCGGACCCGACGGACGACGTCTTCGGGTGCGTCCCCGGCGATCACCCGGATGACGATCCAGCCCAACTCGTCGAGCTTGCGCAGCCGCCACTGGTCGCGGGCATATTGCCGGCGGTCGAAGCGATGCTGGTCACCGTCATACTCGGCAGCCACTTGGTATTTCTGCCAGCCCATGTCGAGCACCGCGACCAGACGCCAGTTCTGGTGCACCGGTATTTGGGTGACGGGAACGGGCAGGCCCGCATCGATCAAGACCATCCGCAACCAGGTTTCCCGGGGCGAGGCGGCGCCCGCGTCGACCAGCGGAAGCGTGGCGCGCAGCCGCCGCAGCCCGCGCGCTCCCGAGTACCGCTTGGCGAGCAGCAGCACATCCTCGCCGGAGAACGCCGTCGACCGCATCAACGCGTCCAGCCGCGCCACCGACTCGCCGCCGGGTAGCTGCCGCCCCAGGTCAAAGGCCGTCCGCGCCAGCGTGGTCACCGCCAGCCCGGCAACACGCGTCACCTCGTCGGGCTCGATTCGCTGATTGCGCGTGATCACCCCGGCCGGGGGATGGGGGTTTCGCCAGATCAACTCGACCGGCTCGTCGTCGCCGATCCAGTCCGAGCCATGCAACCCGGCGGCCGCAAGCCCGCCCAGCACGCCCCGCCGGCCCGTCCATAGCCACGCCGCCTTGCAGCGCGTTCGAAACGACGGTGCGGCGTGGGCGGGCAGGTAGACGTCGGGGTAGATAGCGCGGAATTCGGTTCGCAGCCGATACGGGCTCAGCCTCCCCCGCCGCACCGCCTCGCTGCCCACGAACACGTCTTCGCTCCTGGCGGCCCTGGCCTCCCTGGCGTCCATGACCAGACCCTGGCAGGACCCGCCGACAGCCCCGCCCAGACTTAAGCCATTGCGATACCCAACGGCGTGTCTTGGCAGGCGTTTAAGTGTCGCGTTGACGACCTCAGATTCGGCGCCGTGACACGTGTCCTATCGTGGCGGAATAGACTTCGCGATGTCGGCCAAGGCCATCGATTACCACCAGCGGTTGTCCGACTTCATGACGGAATACGTATTTCCGGCCGAGGCGGATTACGACAAGTACCGCGAAGACGCCGGTCCGAACGATCACACCGTCCCGCCCGTCGTCGAGGAACTCAAGGCCAACGCCAAGGCGCGCGGCCTGTGGAACCTGTTTCTCCCGGCCGAGTCCGGCCTGACCAACCTGGAATACGCGCCGTTGGCCGAGTTGACCGGGTGGAGTCTCGAGATTGCGCCAGAGGCACTCAATTGCGCGGCGCCGGACACCGGAAACATGGAGATCCTGCACATGTTCGGCACCGACGAGCAGCGCCAGCAGTGGCTGGACCCGTTGTTGCACGGCGAGATTCGCAGCGCCTTCTCCATGACCGAGCCGGCGGTGGCCAGCAGTGATGCCCGCAACATCGAGACCACCATCTCGCGTGACGGCGCCGACTACATCATCAACGGCCGCAAGTGATGGACGTCGGGTGCCGCCGATCCCCGCTGCAAGATCCTCATCGTGATGGGCCGCACCAACCCCGATGCGGCCGCCCATCAGCAACAGTCGATGATCCTGGTCCCGATGGATACCCCGGGGGTGACGATCGCCCGGTCGACGCCGGTGTTCGGCTGGCAGGATCAGCACGGCCACTGCGAGGTGGTCTACGACAACGTCCGGGTGCCGGCCACCAATTTGCTCGGCGAAGAGGGAACCGGGTTCGCGATCGCGCAGGCGCGCCTGGGACCAGGGCGCATCCACCACTGCATGCGAGCGCTGGGCGGGGCCGAACGCGCGTTGGCGCTCATGGTGCACCGCGCCCGCAACCGGGTGGCATTCGGTCGGCCGCTGGCCGAGCAGGGCGTGGTGCAGCAGGCGATCGCCAAATCCCGCAACGAGATCGACCAGGCCAGACTGCTGTGCGAGAAGGCGGCGTGGACGATCGACCGGCACGGCAACAAGGAAGCCCGCCATCTTGTGGCGATGATCAAGGCGGTGGCCCCTCAGGTGGCCTCCGACGTCATCGACCGCGCCATCCAGGTGCACGGCGCCGCGGGCGTCAGCAACGACACCCCGCTGGCCCGCCTGTAGAGCTGGCATCGCGCGATGCGAATTTTCGACGGCCCCGACGAGGTGCACATGCGATCCATCGCACGTGCCGAACTCGGACGGGAAAAATCCGCGTTCGCGGCGGCGGTCACCTCCCATGGCTGAGACCGGTCCCGAACTTCCGGGCGCCTGGAATTTTCGCGACGTTGCCGACAGCACGGCGGCGCTTCGCCCGGGACGGCTGTTCCGGTCCAGCGAGCTGAGCGGTCTTGACGATCAGGGCCGTGCCGCCCTACGCCGATTCAAGATCACCGACGTCGCCGACCTGCGCTCGTCGCGCGAGGTCGCCCGGCGCGGGCCGGGGCAGGTGCCGGCCGGGGTCGACGTCCACCTGTTGCCGTTTCCCGATCTCGCCGACGACCAAGCCGGCACCGACGACAACGCGCCCCATGAGACGGCGTTCAAACGACTCCTGACCGACGGCGACGCGGGTGAATCCAGCGAGGCGATCGATCAGGTCGCCGCCCGCTACATGGCCGACGAATACCGGTAATTCCCGATGCGCACCGGGGCCCAGCGCGCGGTACACCGCGTGTTCACGCTGCTGGCCGCGGGGCGCCCGGTGCTCACGCACTGCTTTGCCGGCAAAGACCGCACAGGCTTTGTGGTCGCCACGGTGCTCGAAGCCGTCGGCGTGGACCGCGAGGTGATCCTGGCGGATTATCTCCGCAGCAACGACGCGGTTCCGCAGCTGCGTGACCGGATCTCGGAAATGATCCGAGAGCGCACCGACGTCGAACTGACGCCCGAGGTTGTGACCTTCACCAGGGCCCGGTTATCCGATGGCGTCCTCGGCGTCCGCCCCGAATACCTGGCCGCGGCATGGCAGACGATCGACGAGACTTTCGGCTCACTGGATGGCTATCTGGCCGACTCCGGCATCACCGAAGCCGACCGGCACCAGCTGCGCAGCGCGTTGCTCGGCTGACGCACCACGGGTCGGCGCTGACTGCTCCAAAAGCCCGAACGCGAGCGTGGAATCGCTTTACGCTCAACGGGTACCGGCATTGCGGGGTGAGTAACCGCCCCCGCTTGCCAGGGCTCCGGCGTTGTTGATTAGCAGGCTTGTGAGCTGGGGAATTGTGGATTGAGGAGGTCTAGGCGGCGGTTGGCGGTCAAAGCGGTGATCCGGCAGGCTTCGGCGATGTTGTCGGCGCCGTTGAGGCGGTGCAGATTGATCGCAGTGTTGCGTAGCGTTGCTAGGACCTGTGCGCCGTTTCCGGTATGTGCCCTTTGACGGTCTTCGTCGAAGGTGACGTCGCGTATCCAGTGCAGGCTGTTCTCGATTCCCCAGTGTTGACGCATCCAGGTCATGATCGCGGTAGGGCGGGCGTGCTCGAACGGCAGGCTGCAGATGGCATAGACCACCTCCACGCTGCGCTGGTCGGTGGCGGTGATCAAGCGTTCACGAGTGATCCGGATGATTTGTTTTGCGTAGGGGAAGCCGATTCCTCGTGCAGCGGTGATGATTTGCAGGGTGCGGGTCTCGACACGGCCGTGGCCGCGGGAGTCGTCGGTAGCGGCTGCGGGCACCTCGGCCCAGGGCAGCGCGGTGATACGCGCAAGTATTTTGGCTTGGTTGGACTTGACGATCATCAGGTAGTGCGACTTCAAGGTGGCGCAGATCAACTTCGCGGTGACGACCTGGGTATGCATCGCATCCACGGTGACCAGCCACCGCAAGCTACCCGGCAGCAGCGTGAGCAGGGCACGTACGCAGGGAATTTCATTGCTTTTCTCGGCGACAGCGAGTTGACCGAGCACCAATCGGGCACGGTGGGCGAACACCGACACGAGATGCGTGGCTGTCGCTTTGGCGCGTAAAGCACCACGCAGCATCTTGCCGTCCAACGCGATCGGCACCAATCCACTGGGGTCGCTGCTGGCCACGTGTGCAGTGAAGTAACTGCCCATCCTGGCGTTGAGGTCGGCGGGGTCTAGCCGAGACAAAACAGCGCGGAAGGTATTCTCACTGGGCCGCCGGAACCGGACCCCTAATTGGGCCAACACATCATCGGGAGCGGTGGCCGCCCATGTGGCAAAACCAGCATAGCCGCGCATCCCCGCGGCAGTGGCCAGAACCGCGATCGCCAACAAAGCCATCAGCGAATACCTCCGACCGCGTGGGTCCCTCGGGTCTGGCACCGAGGCCAACACATCGAGAAACTCCGATCCGATGAGCTCGCTGCGCTCACCAGGACTCCAGCGGTCGAACACCTCTGGAACCGACGACACAGGCAATACTGAAACGGTAGGCACGGGCAACTCCAGACCAACGACGAACAGTAACCAACTCGATCGTTCTCCAGATAGCCCGTGCCTACACTCCGGCCCCAATAGCGCGGCACCAAAGATCATCAACCCAGCTCACAAGCCTGCTAATCAACAACGCCGGAGCCCTGCCCCGCTTGCCAGGAGGGACAGCGCGTTGTCGTACGTAGTTGCGCAACCGCCGGCAATAGCGGCGGCGGCTACTGAGCTGACGGGTATCGGTTCGGCCCTGAGTGAAGCCACGCCGCTGCGGCGGGCCCCACCACCGCGATCCTGTCGGCGGCCGCCGACGAAGTGTCGACCGCCATCGCGCAACTGTTGGGCACGTTCGGCGCCGAATATCAGGGGATCAGCACACAACTGGCCGCGTTTCACGCGCAGATCGCTCAGCGGCTGGCCACGGTTGCGAATTACTACATCAATGCCGAAGAAATCAACAACGCCGCCCTGCTAGAAGAAGCGACCGCTGGACTTTATTCGCCGAATTCGCCGCCGACTGTGCCGGCCGTGTTCAACGACTACGTCGCGATCGCCATGGGCGGAACCGGAACACCAATTCCTTCGACCAGTTACCTCGACGCCGTCAACACGCTCTACATTCAGCACATTGCGCCCGGCGCGATCGCCAAAGCGCTGTTCACCCCCGAACAGCTGTACCCGATCACCGGCGTCAAGAGCCTGCCCTTCCAGACCTCGGTGCAAGAGGGCCTGAAAATCCTCGACATCTCGATCTGGAACGAAATCAATGCCGGAAACCATGTGACGGTTTTCGGCTATTCCCAAAGCGCGGTCATCGCCTCGCTGGAAATGTAGCATTTCATCTCCCTGGGCCCGAATGCCCCCGACCCCAGCCAGATCAATTTCATCCTGACCGGCAACGAGATGAATCCGAACGGGGGCATCTTGGCGCGTATCCCCGGTCTCAATGTCGCGAGCCTGGGTCTGCCGTTCTACGGGGCGACGCCGGACAATCCCTACTACACGACGACCTACACCCTCGAGTACGACGGCTTCGCCGACTTCCCGCGCTACCCGCTCAACGTCCTGTCCGACGTCAATGCCGTGTTCGGCATTCTCACGGCGCACCGAACCTACCCGGACCTCACTCCCGAACAGATCGCCTCGGCCACGCTGCTGCCGACCGAAGGTCCGACGACGGGCACCTATTACATGATCCGCACCGAGAATCTGCCGCTACTGGACCCGGTGCGCGCGATCCCCGTGATCGGAGAGCCGCTGGCCGCCCTGGTCCAGCCGGACTTGAAGGTGCTGGTCAACCTCGGCTACGGCGACCCGAACTACGGCTACTCAACGAGCCCGGCAAACGTTCCCACCCCATTCGGCCTGTTCCCGGACGTCTCCCTGCAGGTTGTCGCCGATGCGCTGGTCGCCGGAACACACCAGGGCATCAACGACTTTGGCGCCGCCCTGCCGACCGCTTTGAGCACCACACCCCAGATCGCTCCGCTGGAATTCCCGCCGTACGTGCAGTCGGCGCTGCCGCCCGCGCCGCCGCCGATGCCGGCCACGCCGATCAACATCGCCAACACGCTTGCCTCTGTCGTCTCGACCGGCTACTCGGTTCTGCTGCCGACCGCGGACATCGGTCTGGAATTCGTCACCAGCCTGCCCGCCTACAACCTCACCCTGTTCCTGAGCCAGCTGGCGCAGGGTGATCTCCGGGCCGCGATCGAACTGCCGCTGGCCGCCACGTTCGGGCTGGGCGCGCTGGGCGGCATGATCGAGTTCATCGCGGTGATGGAAGCCGCGGCCGAGATCGCCCAGGATCTGCAGAGTCTGTATCTCTAGTGGCCGCTCGGCGCCAAACGTCCGACAGACCGGCGAGACGGACTTAGGCTAGCTGGGCCACCCTTGCCAACCCTGGTTGTTGGGAGGACGAACGAACCCATGACGTACGTGTTCGTTGAACCAGAGACCATCACCACGATGGCCGCGGATCTCGAGGGCATCGGTTCGACGATCGACGCCGCCAGCGCCGCGGCCGCCGGCCCGACGTCAAGGCTGGTGTCCGCTGCCGCCGACGAAGTTTCGACGGCCATTGCCGGCCTCTTCGGCGGTTACGGCCAGCAGTACCAGGCCGTCGTCGCCCACGCCGCCGCGTTTCATCAGCAGTTCACGCAGACCGTGGCGGCCGCCGGGCTGGCCTATGCCCAGACCGAGGCTTCGTCGGTCGCCGCAATCTCCAACGCATTAGAAGCGTTTGGGACACAAGCCCATTCGCTGCTGGAAGGTGGCAATGCCGCGGCATCGGCCACGCCGTCCGCCTCGATCACCACCACCCCACTGACGGGACCCACGGTTTCGTTGGTCATGGGCGGCAGCGGGAACCCGTTGCCCGGGCCCGACTACTTGGCGGACTTCTTCAACTACATCACCCCGCAATTCGGTGTCACCACAAGTCAGGCACTGTTCACTCCCGAGCAGCTCTACCCGCTCACCGGCGAGAAGAGTCTGCCGCTGGCCATATCGGTGAGCCAGGGCGTCCAGATACTGCACAACGCGATCCTGGGTCAGATCGCCGAAGGCAACAGCGTCGTCGTCGGCGGCTATTCACAAAGCGCGATCATCGCTTCTCTGGAGATGCAAAATCTCGCGGCCATGCCGCCCGGCACCGCTCCGACCGCCGACCAACTCGGCTTCTTACTGCTGGCCAACCCGATGAACCCCAACGGCGGCCTGCTATCGCGCTTCGCCGGCCTGGCTCTGCCCAGTCTGGGCGTGGACTTCTACGGCTCCACCCCCGCCGACACGATCTATCCGACCTCGATCTACACCCACGAATACGACGGGTTCGCCGACTTCCCGCGCTACCCGCTCAACATCGTGTCGGATCTCAACGCCATTGCGGGCATAGCGTTCGTGCACACCGATACCCCGACGATCAATCCCGAGACCCTTCCGCCCGGCGACCTGATCAAATTGGACACGTCTGCCGATTACACCGGTAACACCTCGTATTACCTGATCCATACCGAGCGACTGCCACTGTTGGAACCGCTGCGGTTCATCCCGGTAGTCGGAAATCCGTTGGCAGATCTACTGCAACCGGATCTGACGACGATCGTCAATCTCGGCTACGGAGATCCCCGGTACGGCTACTCGACCGCGCCGGCCAACATCGAGACACCGTTCGGCCTGTTCCCGGAGGTCGACCCGAAGGTGGTCGCCCAACAGCTGGTCATCGGTACTCGGCAGGGATTCCACAGTGCCGCACACGATTTGGTCGCACCGCAGCCATCACCACCCACCCCGCGCCTGTTCCTGGACATCCCCAATCCGCTGGCGTCGATCGCGTTGCCACCGCCGGCCAGCTTGGTGGCACCGACGTCAATCGACGGCTTCATCAACGCCCTGCAGACGGCAAACACAACTGTCACCAACGCTTTCACCGACGTCCTGGCAACCAGCTACGCGAAGCTGCTGCCTACCGCTGACATCATCAATGCCGGCCTCACCACGGTTCCGTCCTACAACGTCAATCTATTTCTGGATGGGATCGAGCAGGCGGTCGATGGCGATCCCATCGGACTGATCAACGCCATCGGGTATCCGATCGCGGCCGACGCGGCGTTGCTCGGACTGGCGGGCGCCCTTGAAGCCCTGGTGCTCTTGGGCGCCATTGTCACCGACTTCTAGCCGCCTACCAGCGGTAAAGCCCGGGGGCGAGACTCCTCCCGAAAATGCGACGCCGGGGTTCTCGCTCCCGCTAGGCTACTGAAACCGCCCCGCCGCCATTGCGAATTGCCGGCAATTCGCAAGGCAGCAACAGGCCAGAAAGCTTGGGTCGTCGGGAAGGACGAGACCAATGTCGTATCTGCTCGCTGAGCCGGAATTGCTGGCCTCGGTCGCCACCGAGATCGACGGGATTGGATCGGCGATCAGCACCGCCGGCACGGCCGCGGCCGGCCCGACCTCGAGTCTGCTGGCGGCCGCCGGCGACGAGGTATCGGGGGCTATCGCCAACCTGTTCAGCGTTTATGGCCGGGAGTGCCAGGCCGTCCTCGCACAGGTCGAGGCGTTTCGCAGCGAATTCGCCCAGACATTGGCCGCCGCGGGGGTCGCCTACGCGCAGACCGAGGCCGCCAGCCTCGCCGCCCTGCGCGACGCGCTGGGAATACCCAGCGCCGCGCCGGCCGTATCGAGCGCGAGCACAATTCCGCCATTCACGGCAAACCTCACCTCATTGTTCTTGGGGCCCACCGGAGTTCCGATTCCCGACGAATCGTATGTGCAAGCCGCCAACAATCTTTTCGTCCGCTCATCCGATATTTTGCGCCCGCTGTATACACCGGAAGAGCTTTATCCACTCACCGGCGTGAAGAGCTTGACCCTCAACGCCTCGGTGGAGGAGGGCCTGACCATTCTCGACAACGCGATCATGGCGCAGCTCACCATCCCCGGAAACAGCGTCACCGTGTTCGGCTATTCGCAAAGCGCGATAATCGCATCGCTGGAGATGCAAAAACTCGCCGCCCTGGGGCCAAGCGCACCGACCGCATCCCAACTCAACTTTGTGCTCGTCGGCAACGAGATGAACCCGAACGGCGGAATGCTGGCCCGCTTCCCGGATCTATCCCTGCCGAGCCTCGGTTTGACGTTCTATGGCGCCACACCTTCCGATACGATTTACCCAACCGTGATTTACACCCTCGAATACGACGGATTCGCCGACTTCTCACGCTATCCACTGAATTTCATCGCCGACCTCAATGCGGTGATGGGCATCCCCTTCGTACACGTCAAATCTCTGGACCTCACCGCGGCACAGGTCGACAGCGCGATCGAATTGCCGACGTCGCCGGGCTACTCGGGCGTCACCAGCTATTACGTGATCCCGACGGAGAATCTGCCGCTGCTAGAACCGCTTCGAGCGATTCCGGTGATCGGCAACCCGCTGGCAAACCTGATCCAGCCGGACTTGAAGGTCATCGTCAATCTGGGCTACGGCGACCCGAACTACGGCTACTCGACCAGCTACGCCGATGTGCGCACGCCGTTCGGCTTGTTCCCCGACGTCAGCCCGGGCACCATCGTGGACGCCCTGGCCGCGGGAACCCAGGAAGGGATCCAAGATTTCACCGCCGACCTGCAAGCCATGTTCGGACAACCGATTCCGACCCCCGACATCGTGCCGCCAACCCCGGCCGACATCCTGGGCAAGTTGTCAGAGCTGCCGTCACCGGCACAGGTGGTGAATACTTTGACCGCGGTGGTCGCAAACGACTACGCGGTGCTGCTACCCACCGCCGACATCGGGCTTGTCGTTGTCACCACGTTGCCCCTGTACAGCACCCAACTTTTCTTCGACCAACTCCTGCAAGGCAACCTCATCGATGCGTTCGGGTACCCGATCGCAGCCACGGTGGGGTTGCTCACGATCGGCGGGGCGGTCGAATTCCTCACCATCGCCGCGGCAGCGCAGACGACTGTGCATGACATCGGCTCCCTCATCCCCTGAGGCCGGCCACCGGCCCACCGGCACGCACCTCCATGACTTCGCCGGCCATTGTTTCCGCCCCATCTCACAGGTATGACGTCCCGGTTAACGCAAAACCCGGACGCGGGCCCCGGTAGCGCCATAATCTGTCCCTGGCCGCTTCGGCCGAGGTGCGAGTCGCGGCGCGACCGGAAAAGAGGTCCGCTCGCCGGGTAGGACAACCGCCAGGTAGCTACTCGACAAGCCGCAGCCCATCGGCACCCCAGTTCGGGCCGGCCCAACACATCTGACGCACAACGCGCAGCAACACTCACAGGGAAACACACGATGCGGTCGACCGGACAGATTTACCCCGACAACATGACGAGCTGCGCGACGACCGGCGCGGGACCAGAGCGAAACGCCCTGCATCTGAAGGGAACCAGTCAATGACGTACATGATGGCGCAGCCGCAGCTGTTGACCTCCGCGGCCGCAGATGTGGAAGGTATCCGTTGGGCGCTGACACAGGCCAATGCCGCCGCGGCCGGGCCGACGACGAGTTTGGTTGCCGCCGCCGCCGACGAGGTGTCCACGGCCGCCGCGAAGCTGTTCGGCGGGTACGCCCTGGAATACCAGTCCGTCATCGGCCACGTGACCGCATTTCATGAGAAATTCGTCCGGACATTGGCCGCCGCCGGCACCGCATACGCGGGGGCCGAAGCGGTCAATACGGCAACGATCTCTGGTGCACTGAACGCGCTGAGGACACCCATCCAGTCACTGCTCGGCGGAGGTGCGGCCTCGACGGTCGCGGCGGGAGGTGCGGCGGTGGCGCCCGCGGCACTGGCCGACCCATTCGTCGCGTTGATCATGGGCGGCAGCGGCACGCCGATTCCGCCGCCGGATTACCTGCAGGACGTCGCCCCCTACATCCCCGGCATGCCCACCCAATTGCTGCCGCTGAACATACCTGAGGGGCTGTATCCGCTCACCGCCATCAAGGATCTGCCGCTGAACACGTCGGTGGCCAACGGTGTTCAAATACTGGACAACGCGCTGTTCGGGCCCCAGGGCCTGATCACCTTGGGCAACAACGTCAACGTCTTGGGCTACTCGCAAAGCGCCGTCGTCTCTTCGCTGGAGATGCGCAATCTGCAAGCACTCGGCAGCCCGAACACCGACAATCTCGCTTTCACCCTGCTGGGTAATCCGATGGCCCCCAACGGCGGCCTGCTGTCGCGCTTCCCCGGGTTGTCGCTGCCCGCGCTGGGTCTGGACTTCTACGGAGGGACACCGTCGAACACCGGCTACGAGCTGAATCAGTACACACTGCTGTACGACGGATACGCCGATTTCCCGCAGTACCCACTCAATTTGTTGGCCGACCTCAACGCATTCGCCGGCATCCAATTCGTCCACGGCGACTACCCGGATCTGGATCCAAACAACCTTCCTGCGGGCTACAACCTGGTGCAGTTGCCGGTCTCCCCAGGCAACAACGGCCTCGAGAACTACTACATGATCACCTACCCGGGCCTGCCAATCCTGGAGCCGCTGCGGGCAATCCCGGTGATCGGCAATCCGCTGGCGGATCTGGTCGAGCCCAATCTCACCTATCTGGTCAACCTCGGTTATGGCGATCCCAATTACGGTTACTCGACCGGGTATGCCGACGTAACCACACCGTTTGGCCTGCTTCCCCCGATCGACCCGGTGGACTTCGCCGGTGCCATGGTCAACGCCACCCAACAGGGTGTGACCGCCTTCGTCAACGACATCAGCGCAATTCCGGCGACACTGCCCAGCCTTTCGCTGCCGGACTTTTCGCAGACCGGCGGTTCGTCGGTGCCGTCGACCTTGCCGGCCGTGCCGACCGTCACGAATGCCTCGATCAACGGATTCATCGACGCCCTCCAGGCGGCCAACACGAATATCGCCAACGCCATCACGAATGTGTCCGCCGACACCTATGCCGCGTTGCTTCCGACCGCCGACATCATCAACACCGTGTTGACCACTGTTCCGTCTTACAACGTCAACCTGTTCCTGGACGGAATCCAGCAGTTCGTCAACGGTGACCCCGTCGGCCTGATCAACGCCATCGTCTATCCGATCGCCGCGGATGTGGCCGTGGCGGCGCTCGCCGGCGGCTTCGAGGTCATCGTCCTGGCCGACACCGCCCAGGAGGTGGTCAGCGACATCGTCGGCGCGTTCTAAGCGATTCTCTGCCCATTGTGGGGTCTGCCGTTTGTGTCCGGTTTGTGTTGCCGTGGGCCAGGCGGAAATGGTATGCCCGAACAAAAATTTGACCGCAAGGCATTTATTCGAGCGGTGCCCGCTATCCTCGCGCGGGCGCGGATCACCCCGCGGGCCAACGCGAGCGCCTGCTCCGCCGAGTTGCTCACAACTGACTCCCGCGGCAGGCCGCCACGGCCTTGATGCCGAAGAACGTGTCCGGCGCGGGCAAGGAGATCACCGACGCGCCGGACGGGTTCAATGCGGCGTTGGTGACCCCCCGAATTCATCAGTGCCGAGAATGCGCGAATCACGCCGTGCCGCTTTCCATTTCGCTACAGCGCACCAACACCCACCCGCGCGGGAGCATAAAGCGACGGCCTACCTGCGTCAGCACGCCGAATCCCGCCGGCCAACGGATACCTGCGGGTATGGACGAAAGCGATGCGGCTCGTGACAGTGGGCTGAATTCATCCGGTCGGCGTCGACGGCGGCGGTGTGGCCGCGGTCGGCAACCACCGGGTGGATTGTGACGACGACATGCTACATATCAATTGACATTCCTCAATATTCATCATCTACGCCCATATTCGGGCGCTACCTACTATTCTCGCGAGTGCCACATCGAAAGGCTCCCGCCGTCATGCAAGTCCAGCACGCCTTGCGGCGTGTGCGGATTGGGGGCTCCACGATCTACCCGAGGGTTCTTGCATGACGGTGAGAGCGGAGACGTCCGTCTCCGACGACGGTGAAAATCCCGAAACGGGTCGCGTGGACGGTCATCAGGTCGGACCGACCGCACCGCTGGACCCGCAGCTTGCCGAGTTCACTGACAGCGTCGCGCACTTCGGGCACGTGTCATCGACGGAACCCGGCGACCGGGTGGATCTCAAGGCCCTGCTGCCGGATGTGGAACGGACCGCCGGCACCGACGTGGGCCATGCCGCCGTCTTGACCGTGCATCACGCCGCTCTGCAAGCCGTCCTTCGGCACGGACACGAGGAGCTGCGGCGGCGCTACCTGGATCAACTGCTCGCCGGCAAGACTCTTGCAGCACTGGCCATCACCGAGCCGGAGGTGTCGAGTTCGAATCCACGGATGTTGGCGAGCAAGGCGACTCGCGATGCTGACGGCTGGGTTCTCGATGCTACGAAATCGTGCATCACCGCGGCCGGTTGGGCCGGCCTGTTGGTCACCGTTGTCCCGTTCACCGTCGACGAGGGCACAGCGCTGACCGCGGTGGCGGTTGCGGCAGACAGCCCCGGGGTGACCATCGCGCCCCGCGAGGACACCATCGGACTGCGGTCGGTGCCAGTGTGTGGCATCCGCTTCGATGGCGTCCGGATCGAACCCTGGCAGATTCTCGGCGAGATCGGCGGGGGGCTCGATGTCGTCGGCGAAGGATTCTTGATCGGGCGGATCTGCACCGGCGCAATCTCCGCGGGCGTGATGAAGCGTTGCGCGCAAGTCATGTATCGCTTCGCATCCCGCCGTGAGGTTGCCACCGGCCGACTCATCGCCGACCCGGTGGTAGTGCGCCGAATCGGCCGGATTACGTCGGAGATCACCGCAATCGAGGCGGTGCTGGCCGATATCGCCGCTAATCCCGCGGTGCCCCAGGATGTTTCGCTGGCACTCAAAGTGGCGTCATCGAAATTTGCCTATCGCGCCGCCGACGACGCCGTCCAAATGCTGGGCTGGCGGGGATACGTCGAGAACCATCAGGTGGCACGTCTGCTTCGCGACGCGCGCTTCCTGCGCATTGGCGAGGGCCCGTCGGAGGCCTTGCTGACCGAGTTGGGGGCACGACTGGCAGCCCGCTCCGACACCATCTATCACTGGATTGACGAGCGCACCGCCAACGCGGACCTGATCAGCAGGCTGCGCGAGGCCGTGGACGAGCTTGTCGTCGACGAGTCGGTCAATGCCTTCTATCATCTTGGCTGGCTGTGCGTCTGGGCCGTTCTCGAGGCGGTTGCCGAGCCGGGCTCTGCCGCGATGGCGTTCATCGCCGACGCCTGGCACAGCGAACGGGCGCGCGCGGGAGCCTCGGCAAGGCTCGAGGAGGCATTCGAGCAAGTCTTGCCCACCTACGCCGAGGCGGTCGGCACGCTCGATGAGAATCTGACCTCGCGGGCGGCGGTGGTCGACCACCAGCTGGCGCCGGTGGTCGACCTGGGCCAGCGCGGCGAACCCATAGTCGGCCCGGATCGACCGGGGTGGCACCACACCGTGCATGGGCTGGTCTATGGCCAGATTGACCGCACGCCAGATGCCGTCGCGCTCGAAAGCACGGGCCTGTCGATCACCTACGCCCAACTCGGCGAGCACGCCGACGCACTCGCCGGGCGACTCGCCGAACTCGGCGTGCTCAGCGGCGACGTCGTCGGCGTGTTTCTCAGCAACAGTGTTCATGTTGCGGTGGCGGCTCTGGCCGTTCAACGAGCCGCCGCCGTCCTGCTCATATTGAATCCCGCCCACCCGATCAGCCGGGTGGCCGGCATGCTCGCGGATGCCGCCGCCCGGTGCGTGATCATCGACGCCGAGACCCGCGAAATTCTTCCCTCCGACGCACCGGAATTGATCGAGGTCGACAACATCGGCGAGGTGGCGGTGCCACCGATGAGTACCGACCCAGATGCGCCGACATACATCAATTTCACCTCCGGCTCCACCGGCCGGCCCAAGGCGGTGATGGGTGCGCACCGTGCCTTCGCAAATCAGCTGCTTTGGCGGCGCGACGAGTTCGACCTCGGCCCCGACGACGCGATTCTGCAGAGCGCTTCCCCCGGTTTTGACATCTTCTTGTGGGAACTGTTCGGACCGCTCGTCGCGGGGGCCCGGTTGGTGTTCATGGATGCAGCTCGGCGGGAGTGGAACCCGTCGACCATCGTCGAACATGTTCTGCAGTTTGAAATCACCGTGCTACAGATCGTCCCCTCGCAGTTGGACGTCCTTCTCGACGAGCCCAGACTCAGCGAGTGCCAGAGCCTTCGGTACGTCTTCTGCGGTGGCGAGCCGCTATCGCTGGCCACCGCACGCCGATTTGCCGAGATCCTCCCCCATGCCCAGCTGGTGAACCTGTACGGTCCGACCGAGACGGCGATCGACGCCCTGTACTGGCGCGCCGACATAACCGATCAGGCATCCTGGGCACCGATCGGTCGACCGATCGCCAATGCGCGGCTCTACATCGTCGACACCGAAGGCGACCTGGCCGTCGAGGGACAGCCGGGCGAATTATGGATCGGCGGCGCCGGGGTTGCGCTGGGCTACTTGGGTGCGCCGGCCCTCACAACTCAACGTTTTCGTCGCGACGTACGCGCGCCCGAGCAGGGCCTGCGGGTGTACCGCACCGGTGACCGAGTGCGCCAGCGCGCGGACGGAACCGTGGAATTCCTGGGGCGCCTCGACCGCCAGTTGAAGGTCCACGGAGTGCGGATCGAGCCAGGCGAGATCGAACGGGCGCTCTGCGGGCACCCGGGCGTCCAACATGCGGTGGTCGACGTACGTGAACGCGCCCCCGGGCAGAAAGCCCTGATCGGGTACGTCGTCGCGGGCACACCCAACAAGATCCTGGACCCGGAATCCGTGCTCGATCATGTCCGCGACAAGTTGCCCACCACAATGGTGCCGGCCGCGCTCGTGCTGCTCGATTCGCTGCCGCGTACCCCCTCGGGAAAGGTGGATCTAGCCGCACTGCCGTCCGCATCGCTCGACGATGCCGGGCCCGGCGCCGGGCCGCTGCCAGAGGACTTGATCCCGCTCGCGCGTGTGTGGGAGGAGATTCTCGGCACCCCGGTAACCAATGCCGACGCCAACTTCTTCAACATCGGCGGGCATTCTCTCGCGGCTCTGCGCGTCATCATGCGGCTTCGGGAACGCATGGGTGTCACGCTTCAGATGCGGAACTTCGTGCGCGCCGGTAGCCTCACCGCCCTGGCCGCGCTCATCGAGGAGAAACGCGGCCAGGCCGAGCCCATCGATGACGCCGCGATCACCGGACCCGTGCCGATCGACCGCACCAAACCGCTGCCGCTGTCGCCCGTGCAGGCGAATCTGTGGTACCTGCAGCAGCTCGTGCCGACCATGGCGGCATACAACATTCCCGAAGCCGTTCGTATCCGAGGCCCGGTGGACGCCAAACGGCTACGGGCGGCGTTCGCCGAGGTGGTCGCTTGCCACGAGGCGCTGCGAACGGTTTTCCCGGCGCGCGAGGGCCAACCGGTGCAGGTCATCCTGCCACCGGGGCCCGTCCAGTTGGAGCATGTCGACCTCACCGACCTACCCGCCGATCAGCGGGAGGCGGCCGGTCAAGAGCGCATCGCCAAGTTGGCCGCGCGCCCGTTCGACCTCTTCCGAGACTCCCCGGTGCGGGTACTTTTGGTCACTCTCGCCGACGACGACCACTACCTGGCCTGGGTACTACACCACATCGTTGCGGACGGCTGGTCGGCCGCGGGCCTGCTGCCCGCCGAGATGAGCAAGGCCTACGCGGCGCTGGATGACGGCGAGCGGCTACCGAGCCTGGACGTCCAGCCCGTTGACTACGTGGAGTGGGCCGGCCGGCTACTCAGTACCGAGCGACGCGGCTAACTCGAGGATTTTTGGCGCGACCACCTCGACGGCGCACCACCGGAGATCGAACTCCCGCGCGACTTCCCCCGCCCCGCGCTCGGCAGTTTCCGGGGCGGCCGCGTCCGGATCGCCCTGACCGAGGCCGACCGCCAAGCCGTTCGCGCCCTGGCCCGCCAGCACAGCGCGACTCCCTACAGCGTGCTCGTGGCCGCGTTCATGGTGTGGATCGCTTCCTACGGCAGGCAGCGCGACATGGTTGTCGGGGCAGTGACCGCCGGGCGCAACCACCCCAGCGTCGAGCGCACGATCGGCAATTTCGCCAACATGGTCGCGTTGCGCTGCCAGTTGGGGGACGATCCCACGTTCGAAGAGCTCGTGGTGCGTACCCGCGACGAGATTCGTACGGTGGTCGACCACGCCGCCTTGTCCTTCCCGGAAGTCGTCAACGCGGTCAAACCCGAACGCGTCGGCAGCCGCAATCCCGTCTTCCAGGCCGCCGTCACGCTCTACGACGGTGATGTCACGCCTCTCGAAGTTGAGGGCGCGCACGTGCATAACCTGCCCGTCGACCCAGGATCAGCAAAGTTTGACCTGTTGGCGTCGTTTGTTGACGAGAGCGCCACCCTCAGCGGCTTCCTCGAGTACGACGCCGATCTGTTCCGGGCACGTACCGCGCAGCGGCTGCCGCCGAGTTCACCGCCGCCCTCCGGGAGCTGGTAACGAACTCGGAGTGCACGGTGGAGGAGCACGCCAAGCGTGTCCGGCCGGCCACGGACCGGAGCCAAGAACCGGCGCCGCTGACACAGGCGCAGCGCCGGATCTGGCTGCTCGACCGAATGAGCGGTGGCGGCAAGGAGTTGTGCTCGCAGCGGTACTTCAACCTGCTCGGCGATATCGACGCGGTGCGGCTGCGCAAGGCGCTCGAACTTCTGGCCCGGCGGCATCCCTCGCTGGCCACCATATTTCCCGAGCGTGACCAGGGTGTCGTGCAAATCATCGGGTCGCCGGGCCGGGTGCAGATGCACGACCTGCGTGACCGCGACGCAGCCATCCGCGAACAGCTGGCGCAGGACTTGATCGACGCCGATGCGCGCCGCCCGATCAATATCGCGGTCGATCCGCCGTTTCGGGCGATGATCATTCAAATCGACGACGACCGGCTGATCCTGGGGATGAATTACCACCACATCGTCGCGGATTTCTGGGCCGAAGCCCAATTGTTCGCCGAGCTCTCGGCGATCTACGCCAACCCGCGTCATGGCGCGTCAGGCCCTGGCCGGGACATCACGATGAGTGAGCTGGCTCGGGCGCAGGTTGCGAGATCGGCTGGGCCGCATAACAAGCAGAGCCTGGCGTATTGGGACCGCACCCTGACGGGCATGCCCGCGCGCCTGGAACTACCCACCGACCGGCCGCAGACCACTAGTCCCTCGTTCCGTGGCGCCCGGCGTCAGTCTGCAGTTGGAGAATGACGTCCGGATTGAGCTCGATGAGGTTGCCGGCCGCCTGGACGTGGATCGCTCGACGATCATCTTGGCGATGTGGCAATACCTGCTGCACCGCTACACCAGCCAGGACACGGTGGTCGTCGGCGTGCCAACCCCGAACCGGCCGCCTTCGGTGCCGTCGACGACCATCGGATACTTTGCCGACCTGTCGCCGATTCGCGCCGACTTCGCCGAGGGCTTGACGCTGGCGACACACGCCGCCCGCACGGCCGCGCGTCTGGGCGAGGCGCGCGCCCACGGCGATGTGTCTTTCGATGACCTACTGGAGCGGTTCGGCCCGCAACTGGCCAAGTCCGCACAGCTGATCGAGGTGTCCTTCGTACCGGAAATATCGGGCTCGTCGGGCCCGGTGATCGACGGTGTACGAGTAACCGCCGTGCCACACGATCCCGGCCGCGCCTTGTTCAAGTTGGGGCTGAGCGTGGAGCCCGACGCTGCGGGCGGCCTCCACCTGGTCTTCGATTTCAGCGTCGCGCTGTGGAACACCGACACCATCGAGCGGATGGCCGGCCACCTGGTCACCCTGTTGAAGTCCGCGCTGGCTCAACCGCGGATCGCGCTCGCCGGCTTCTCGATGTTGACCGATGACGAGATCGACGAGTTGGAAGTCCTCGACGCACGCCGCGACATTGCTCCGGCCTACCCGACGCTGCACCGCGGATTCGAGGTGCAGGCCGCAGCACACCCGGACGCAACGGCCGTGCGGTTTGCCGGCCGTGACCTGAGCTATGCGGTTCTTGACGCCGAGTCCAATGCCCTGGCCGCCCTGCTGATCGATAGCGGGGTCGCACACGGCGACAAGGTGGCACTGCTGCTGGAGCGAACCGACCGCCTACCGGTCGCGATCCTGGCCATCCTGAAGACCGGCGCTGCATACGTGCCCATCGACCCGAGCTGGCCAGCCGCACGCGTCGAGCTCGTCTTGAGCGATTGTGGTCCGTCGATGATCGTCACCGAGTCAGCCCTGCGGCACGTGGTGTCTGCACATGGCGCGCCAACGATCGAGGTCGACGTCATCAGTGCAACCCCCGCCCCAGCACGGCACGTCGAGGTGTCCGCCGACGACACCGCCTACGTGATCTACACCTCGGGTTCGACCGGTCGGCCCAAGGGCGTTGCGGTGACCCATCACAACGTCGTGCGGCTATTCAGCGCGACCGACGAACTCTTCGAGTTCAACAGCGACGACCGGTGGACGATGTTCCACTCGGTGGCGTTCGACTTCTCCGTGTGGGAGCTCTGGGGGGCGCTGCTGCATGGTGCGTGTGTGGTGGTCGTGCCCTACCTGGTGACCCGCAATCCCGCGGAATTCCGCGAGCTGCTGTCCAACGAGCGGATCACCGTGCTCAGTCAGACTCCGTCAGCGTTTCGTCTGGTCCGAGACGCCGACGCCGACATTGAAGGTGCCGCGAGCAGACTTTTCCTGCGGTATGTGATCTTCGGCGGGGAGATGTTGACGTTCGCGGACCTCATCCCGTGGGTCAAGGCCCACGGTGATGAGCATCCTGAGTTGATCAACATGTACGGCATCACCGAGACCACGGTGCATGTCACATTCCGCCGGCTGATGCGCGCCGACATCTTCGGTGCGCACAGCTCCATCATCGGTCGCCCGATACCTGACTTGGAGTGTCTGCTAACCGATTCGGTGGGCAACCTGGTCCCCTACGGCGTGCCAGGTGAGATCTGCGTGGGCGGGCCAGGCCTGGCGAATGGCTATCTTGGGATGCCCGAACTGACCGCGCAACGTTTCATCGAGCACCCGTTCCGCGCGGGCGAGCGACTCTATCGGTCCGGGGATAGCGGTCGACGGCTATCCAACGGGGAGATCGAGTATTTCGGCCGCTTGGACCACCAAGTCCAATTGCGCGGTTTCCGCATCGAACTCGGCGAGGTCGAGACGGCGGTCCTCGGACTCGAACAGGTAATGGCTTGCTACGCGATGGTCCGGACCGAGGGCGGCGAACCCCGCCTGGTGGCCTACGTTGTCACGCGTGGGGGCGAGGAACTGCCGGTTGCCCAGACCCGCCGAGCCCTCACTTCGCGTCTCCCCGACTACATGCTCCCGTCGTCCTTCGTCACCTTGGAATCCTTGCCGCTGACGGTCAACGGAAAGATCGATCGAGCGACCCTTCCAGCGCCCAGAGAACCGCAGGCCCGGACTGGTCCGAGTGCGCCGGCGGCAGGTGACACCGTCGAAGAGCTCACGGTACGAATTGATCTCAACGACACGATCCGGATAGCGCGGGACGCGACCATCAAGCTCATCAAGAAGTCGACGGATGACGTGGGGCCGGTGCTCGACCGGATCTGCGGTGTGTTCGCCGAGGTCTTGGAGCTGTCCTCGGTCGCCGCCGACGACAACTTCTTCGACATCGGCGGCGACTCGATGATGGCCGTGCGGGTATCGGCCAAGGCCAAGGCCCTCGGTCTGCAGCTGTCAGTCCAGGATGTCTTCCGGCACCAGACGCCCGCGGAACTCGCCACGGGGCTGGTACCAACCGAGACACCGCAGCAACCGGCGAGGATAGAACGCAAGGCCAAGCGGCTGCTGGTCCCGGAGGGCTCGGAAGGTGCCTTGCCCGCCGATGTAAGCGACGCCTATCCGCTGTCGGCGCTGCAGGCCGGCATGCTCTTCCACAGCCGCGTCGACGGGCCGAGTGTGTACCACGACGTGGTCAGCTACCTGGTGCAGTCGCCGTGGGATGAGAACGCGTTTCGGTCGGCGCTCTTCGAGATGACCCTGCGCCATCCGATCCTGCGCACAACGTTTGATTTGTCGGCTTATTCGGTACCGCTGCAGCTGGTGCACGAGTCCGTGTCGACGCCGCTGAAGGTCTTCGATCTGTCCGGTCTGACCGAGGCCGAACAGGAGGCGTCGCTGTCGGAGTGGATGGAAACTGAGGCCCGTCGCCCGATAGAGTGGCGCACTCGCACGCCGCTGGAGTTGATAGTCCATGTGCGTGGCGAGGACCGGTTCGACATGAGCCTGAGTTTCCACCACGCCTTGCTCGACGGGTGGAGCGTGGTGGAGTTGCAGCGCGACTTGCTCTGCAGCTACGACTCTTTCCGGACCGCCGGGCAGCCGCCGACCCGCGAGCGTCTGCAAACGCACTTCCGTGACTTCATCATGCTCGAGAGCGAGGCAGAGGGCAGCCCGTCGCGGGCGTTCTGGCGACACCAGTTGCAGGGGCTGATCCCGTGTCTTTTCCCGGCCACCCGCTCAGGGACCAGCCGCCTCGAGGTGATATTCCACGAGTTGCCAAGCGAGGCTGAGGGGCGCCTGCGCGATCTGGCACGACAGCGGCGAGTATCAATCAAGAGCACCCTTCTTGCGGCGCACCTGGTGGTCATGGGCCGGATGGCGGCTAGCGATGATGTGGTGACCGGACTGGTGGTCAACGGCCGCCCCGAGACCGAGGACGCCGAGAGTGTGCTGGGCATGTTCCTCAATACCGTCCCGCTGCGGATCAGATTGAACGCTGCGAGCTACGCGGCGCTCCTCGACGGCGTGTTCGCCGCGGAGCACGATGGCCTGCCCCACCGCCGGGTGCCGCTACGAACGATTCAACGCGACAACGGCATCGGAAGGCTCTTCGATACGGCGTTCAACTACGTGGATTTGGATCCCGCGAAGGCCGAAAACTCCGTAACCGAACAAGCCACGGTGCTGCGCCGCAAGATAATTGAACACACCAGTCTGTCGTTCGTCATCGTCTTCAGTCGCGAAGCGGGGGCGCTCGGAATAGGGGTGGAGTTCGATCCTCGATTGCTTGTCGCCGATTACGTCCACATGATCCTCGAGGCCTACGAGGAAGCCATCGCCGCGCTCGCGGACGGGAGATCGGCGCCGCTGCCTGATTTCGCCAGCGAAACACGACTGCACTACCCGCACGCCAGTCGTCGGGTCGCGCTACGCCAGGCCGCCAACGCGCAAGCCGCGGCCCGCGCACATCTAGGGCGAATCTGGGAGGACGTCCTGGGTAGGCCGGTGGGTGCCCACGACAGTTTGCAGGACAGTGGCGGCGACTCGATTCAGGCGTTGGTGGTCAGTGAGCGCATAGCGGTGGCGTTCGGTTGCGAGCCGCCGCTGCGAGAACTTCTCAATGGAGCCACCGTCGAGCGACTCAGCTATTGGCTGGCACGACCGCATGGTGCACCCCCGAATGGTGCGACCGCCCGGCGCAGCGGCTGAGCGTGATGCCGCCGGCGCTCCGGGTCTACTGTGTCCCGCACGCGATTGGCAGTGCGTCGCTCTATGGTGAGTGGTCTGACCGGTTGCCGTCCTGGGTTCGGGTGGTGCCGCTCGAGTACCCGGGTCACGGGCGGCGGTTCGGCCAGCCGCCACTGACCGCCATCGGCGAGATCGCCTGTGTGTTTGCTCGAGAGCTCGCGGCTGATCTTGACGGACCGTACGCATTGTTCGGGCACAGCATGGGCGCCCTGGTGACTTTTGAGCTGGCCCGAGAACTGAGGCAGCAACGCGCGCCGCTGCCGGTGAAGCTTTATGCAGCGGCCAGCCGCCCCCCGGTCGTTTTTTGGCCCCCTAATCGTGGGCAATATCTTTCGGCCTTGTCCGACAGTGCGCTGCTCAGCCGCCTCAACAGCTTCGGAGGTACCCCAGGGCTCCGGCGTTGTTGATTAGCAGGCTTGTGGGCTGGGGAATTGTGGATTGAGGAGGTCTAGGCGGCGGTTGGCGGTCAAAGCGGTGATCCGGCAGGCTTCGGCGATGTTGTCGGCGCCGTTGAGGCGGTGCAGATTGATCGCGGTGTTGCGTAGCGTTGCTAGGACCTGTGCGCCGTTTCCGGTATGTGCCCTTTGACGGTCTTCGTCGAAGGTGACGTCGCGTATCCAGTGCAGGCTGTTCTCGATTCCCCAGTGTTGACGCATCCAGGTCATGATCGCGGTAGGGCGGGCGTGCTCGAACGGCAGGCTGCAGATGGCATAGACCACCTTCACGCTGCGCTGGTCGGTGGCGGTGATCAAGCGTTCACGAGTGATCCGGATGATTTGTTTTGCGTAGGGGAAGCCGATTCCTCGTGCAGCGGTGATGATTTGCAGGGTGCGGGTCTCGACACGGCCGTGGCCGCGGGAGTCGTCGGTAGCGGCTGCGGGCACCTCGGCCCAGGGCAGCGCGGTGATACGCGCAAGTATTTTGGCTTGGTTGGACTTGACGATCATCAGGTAGTGCGACTTCAAGGTGGCGCAGATCAACTTCGCGGTGACGACCTGGGTATGCATCGCATCCACGGTGACCAGCCACCGCAAGCTACCCGGCAGCAGCGTGAGCAGGGCACGTACGCAGGGAATTTCATTGCTTTTCTCGGCGACAGCGAGTTGACCGAGTACCAATCGGGCACGGTGGGCGAACACCGACACGAGATGCTTGGCTGTCGCTTTGGCGCGTAAAGCACCACGCCGCATCTTGCCGTCCAACGCGATCGGCACCAATCCGCTGGGGTCGCTGCTGGCCACGTGTGCAGTGAAGTAACTGCCCATCCTGGCGTTGAGGTCGGCGGGGTCTAGCCGAGACAAAACAGCGCGGAAGGTCTTCTCACTGGGCCGCCGGAACCGGACCCCTAATTGGGCCAACACATCATCGGGAGCGGTGGCCGCCCATGTGGCAAAACCAGCATAGCCGCGCATCCCCGCGGCAGTGGTCAGAACCGCGATCGCCAACAAAGCCATCAGCGAATACCTCCGACCGCGTGGGTCCCTCGGGTCTGGCACCGAGGCCAACACATCGAGAAACTCCGATCCGATGAGCTCGCTGCGCTCACCAGGACTCCAGCGGTCGAACACCTCTGGAACCGACGACACAGGCAATACTGAAACGGTAGGCACGGGCAACTCCAGACCAACGACGAACAGTAACCAACTCGATCGTTCTCCAGATAGCCCGTGCCTACACTCCGGCCCCAATAGCGCGGCACCAAAGATCATCAACCCAGCTCACAAGCCTGCTAATCAACAACGCCGGAGCCCTGGGAGGTACCCCCAGCGAACTCTTGCACAACGCTGAGTTGATGGATCTCATGCTGCCGATCGCGAGAGCCGATCTGACCGCCTGCGAGGAATATCTGTACCGCCCGGCACCGCCGTTATCGTGCCCGATAACAGCACTGGGCGGGGTTGGCGACGTCACCTTCGACCAATCCGAGCTGACCCGATGGGGCGAAATGACCAGCGCGACATTCGAGGTGGTGGCCATGCCCGGTGGTCATTTTTTTGTCCGTACCGCAGCCGCCCTGTTGTCCTGGCTCGCCGAGGACTTTCGACGCGTGCTCGGATTTTCGCGCTGACCGGCCGGGCCGGTAAGCATCCAGACTGCGATTGCCGCGAAAGGGATACGCGTATCCCAGGTCTTGGACACCGATCTCGCCGCGGCGCCCACCCGTGATGGAGGCGCCCGCTGCGCCCGGCGAATACCCACCCCATGGCGAGGAGCCGGATCGCCTTGCGGCCGGGAAGGAAAGCTCCGCGCTACGGCTCGGTCAGCGCAACGTCCGCCGCCTCGTCGAAGCTCAGCGACTCACCTTCGACGCGGGCAGCCTCAAAGACGGCGTCGGATAGCTCTTCCCGTGCCGCGCGTTCGCACTGCTGGTGCATGGACCCCACCAGCGCTATGACGGTGGATCCCGCTCCGCTGGAGCGGCTCAGCGCGGCGGCCGCTGCCAT
The DNA here is from genome assembly GCF_002355775.1 of Mycobacterium ulcerans subsp. shinshuense. Classification (NCBI taxonomy): domain Bacteria; kingdom Bacillati; phylum Actinomycetota; class Actinomycetes; order Mycobacteriales; family Mycobacteriaceae; genus Mycobacterium; species Mycobacterium ulcerans. Next base: position 5,471,911 of record NZ_AP017624.1, read on the forward strand.
CAGCACCACGGCACGTCGCAGGTTTCCGTTGGCCCCGGCGGTCCAGGCCAGCCCCTCCAGGTAGCTGGCCCCCGACCAGGGATCATCGATCACCTGACACAGTTTCAGGCCCTCCCGCAGGCTGCGCTCGGCGGACCCGGTGTCGCCCAGCATCAGGTGGCTCACCGCCAGGGCGCTCAAGGAGTATGTCCGCATCTGGACTTCGACACGCGATTCGGACACCGAGTGGGCTTTCTCCGCCCAGCGCAGTGCGGGTTCAGGATCGCCAACTGCCAAGTGGCGCAGCGACATCAGCCACATGCCGAGCACTTGCAGCTCAAAGTCGCCCGCGGCCAATCCTTGCTCGGCATCGGTCTGGACCTGCTCAACCTGCCCTTGCAGCAGAGCGCCGAGGCCCCGCGCAACCCCGAGCAGCGATTCGGCAATGGGGTCGGGCACCGCCGCGCCGTGTTCGTGTGCTTGCGCCACACATGATTGTGCGGTCGGCCAGTCAGTCTGTAGGACGGCAAACATTGCGAGGGCGGCAAGGGCGGCGATCCGTGCACCGGATGGCTGAGCGGAGGTCGTCGTGCTCAACGCCCGCTCCACCCAAAGCCTTCCGACCTGTAATTTCCCTGAGGCGACAAAGAGATTGCGGAGCTTGGCCGCCATCAGCAGGACGCTCTCCGGAGCCTTTTCCAGCCCGAACTGCAGCGCCTCCTCGATATTGGGAAGTTCGCTGCGCAGGCGGTGAATCCAGCAGACCTGCTTTTGACTGAACCATTCGAGGTGAGCCTGGGTCACCAGCCGCTCACACCAGTCGAAGTGTGACTGTTGCAGGCCTTGGTACTGCTCAGCGTCGATGCGTGAATTGCCATACTCACGCATCGTGCTCAGCAGCCGAAACCGCACCGCACCATCATCTTCGGTGCGAATGAGGATCGACTTGTCCACCAGTGCGCAAAGTTCGTCGAGCAGGTCGTCGGCGTCCATATCTTGCGGGGCGACGTATTGGGCCGCGTCGAGGTCGAAGCTGCCGGCGAACACCGATAACCGCGCCCACAACTGTTGTTGGATGGGCGTGCAGTGGTCGTAGCTCCAATCGATGCAGTAGCTCAAGGTTTGCTGACGGGTTGGTGCGCCGCGCTGGCCACGGGTCAGCAAGCCAAAGCGGTCCGAGAGCCGGTCGGCGATCTGCTCGACCGACATGGCACGCAGGCGTGCGGCGGCCAACTCGATTGCCAACGGCAATCCGTCGAGCCGCTCGCAAATACGGGCAACCGCGGCCGCGTTGCGCTGGGTCAAGGTGAAGCCGGGTCGGGCGGTGCGGGCACGCTCCACGAACAAAGCCACGGCGTCATAGCGGGCTACGCTGCTGCGGCTGGAAACGGACGCTGCGTCAGGGTAGGGCAGTGGGGACAGGGCCAGCACCGCCTCCCCGCCGATACCGAGGAGTTCGCGGCTGGTTGCCAGGATGTGCAGCTGCGGGCAGCCTTGCAGCAGTGTGTCAATGAGCTGGGCGGCGTGGTCGATGACGTGTTCGCAGCCATCGAAGATCACCAGCGCATCGCGTTCGGCGAGGGCGTCGGTGAGCACCTCGGTCAGCGGTCTTGCACCCTGATCCCGAATACCCAACATGCGCGCCGCCAGCCCGGCCAGTAGCGCCCCGTCGCTGAGCTCGCCGATGTCGACCAGCCACACGCCATCGTGGAAATGGGACACATGTTCCCCGGCAGCCTGCACCGCCAGGGAGGTCTTGCCGACCCCGCCCACCCCGGTCAAGGTGACCAGTCGCGACGTCGAGATCAGGGCACCAAGCTCGGCGAGTTCGGCCTGGCGCCCGACAAAACCCGCGAGCTTCGCGGGCAGATTTCCTCGAGTTTGTCTTGCCGATACGTGCCAGGCTGATTCGCTTGAGACGGAGGTGGACCGCTTGCCGCCCTCCAGCGCCATTGCGTCGACGGCCTGGCCATGGGCGGCCTGCAGACTCTGAATCGCCTCACCAAGCTCGACCATGGTGGGTCGAGCCGCTGGGTCACGAGACAGTGCCCTGTTCACCACCGACGCGACGTCTTCGGCGACGTCATACTCGGCTAGATCGGGAACTGGATCGTTGGCCACCCGCAATATCTGCGCGATCACCGATTCGCCCTTGCGGCGCTCAAAGGGAGGGTGACCGGTCAGCGCGCAAAACAGCGTCGCGCCCACTCCGTATACATCCGACGCACGATCGGGTTCACCGCCGCGAGCCAGCTCGCTGGCGGTAAAGGCCCGGGAGGCGGTGAACAGGCCGGTGGCTGTTCTGAATCCGCCGGCCATGTGGGCGAGCCCGAAATCGGTCAGGGCGGGCTCGCCGAAATCGGTGAGCAACACATTGGCCGGTTTGATATCCCGATGCAGGATATCCAGCCGGTGTGCCGATTCCAGCCCCGCCGCCAGGGCGACGCCGAGCTGCAAGACGTCCGCCAACGATAGCCGGCCCAACCGACTGATTTCGGTTTGCACGGAACCCCGCCGGCAATACCGCATCACCAGGTACAGGTGGCCGTCGCGGGTTTCACCGATCTGGAGCACAGAGACGATGTTGGGATGCCCGGTCAGCTTGGCCATCGCCCGCTGCTCACGCTCGAAGCGAGGCCGGTTCTCGTCAAGGTCGATGGTCAGCACCTTGATCGCCACTACCCGATCCAGATCGACTTGCCGGCAGCGATACACGACACCGAAACCGCCGCGACCGACTTCCGCGGCGTCGGCAAAGCCATCCACGTTGAGCTACTCAGCCAGAGGGTTGATCAAGCCACACGCCTTGCGTCGAACAGTCTTGCTCGCTAATTGACGAGTGTAGTGATTCTGTGACCGGTTCTGACCGCGATTCACCGATTCGATCGGTGCGCGATGTAGCCGACCCCGACCACTATGAGCGGTCCGATGCGTCGCGGCTTGGTCAGTGCGGCGGGCACGCCACGCATGGTCCGGCAAACTTCAGGCAGCTACCATTCGTGGCCCAACGCAAAAGCCACTGCCTCATCGAAGGTTAGTGATTCTCCCTGAATGCGAGCGCTTTCAAACTCCGTCTCGGATAATTCGGCGCGGGCCCGACGTTCGCAGTCGGCATGAAATGGACCCATCACAGCAAAAAATGTTGTGCTGGAACCGGTAGTTATCTGGCTGATCGTGGCGGCGGCCGTCATCAGGACCACCGCGCGTCGCAGATTGTTGTTGGCCGCCGACGTCCAGGCCATTCCCTCCAAGCATTGGGCGCCAGCAAAGGGGTAGTCGCTGGCGCGGCACAGCTCGAGGGCTTTCCGGAGCGCACTATCGGCGTGTTCAACATCGCCCCGCGTGAGCCAGCCGACTACGAGTGCACTCACGGTGAACGTCCGCATCTGCACCTCGTGGCGTGATTCGGCCAAGGCGTATGCCCGTTCAGCCCAGTGCAGCGCCTGATCGGCGTCACCGACCAGCGGGGAGTGAAATGACATCACCCACATGCACCCAATTCGGACCTGGTAATCGTCATAATCGCCGGTGATGGCAAGTCCGCGTTCGGCACTGACGCGGGCCTGGTCGATTTCGCCGCGCAGTAAGGTCGAGAACCCGTCGTAGCCGCAGAGCAAGCCATCCATCTCGGGATAAGGCTCGAGCTCGAGCAGGTTGCGGGCCTCGGCCAACCACTGCGTCACGGCCGGCCAGTCCATCTGAAAGTAAGCGAAACCGACTCCGGTGGTAAGCCCCCGGATCCGGTTCTTTGTTGAGCTCTCGGGGGTAGCGCTCAATGCCCTATCGAGCCAGCGGCGGCCCTCCTTCAGTTTGCCGGAGACAATAAAGAGCATGCGCAGGTCGGCGACCATTTCCAGGGCGGTGTCGGGGGCATGAGTCAGGCCGAACTGCAGGGCTTACTGGACGTTGGGCAGCTCGCGGCGCATGCGGCGGATCCAGTTGACTTGGTGCTCGCTGAACCATTCGGCGTGGGCCTTGGCCACTAGTTGCCGATACCCATCGAGGTGGCGTTGCCGTAGGAGCTGGTGGTCGGCCGCGGTCAGGCACGATGCGCCGTATTCGCGCAGTGTGGCCAGCAGTCGAAAGCGCACTTCGGCGTCGTCGTTGTTGTCGATGCGGCTCAGGATCGACTTGTCGACCAGTTCGCAGAGCTGGTCGAGCAGGTCATCGGGGCAGGTGTCGGGGGCGCAGACGTGGTGGGCCAGGTCCAGGTCGAAGCTGCCGGCAAATACCGAAAGGCGCGCCCAGAGTTGTTGTTCGGCAGTGGAACAGCGCTGGTAGCTCCAGTCGATGCAGCAGCGCAGGGTTTGTTGATGCGTCGGCGACCCGCGGTAGCCGCGGCTGAGCAGCGCGAAGCTTTCGGAGAGCCGGGCGGCGATCTGTTGCACCGACATGGCACGCACGCGCGCGGCGGCGAGTTCGACGGCCAGCGGGACCCCGTCGAGGCGCGAGCAGATGAGCGCAATGGCGCCGGCGTTGTGCTCGGTAAGGGTGAAGCCGGGCCGAGCGGCTTGTGCCCGCTCAACGAATAGAGCTACCGCGTCGTAGTCGGCGAAAGCGGCTCGGCTGGTGCCGGTGGTGGTGTCTGGGTAGCGCAGCGGGGAGACGGCGAACACGGCTTCGCCGTCGAGGCTGAGTAGTTCGCGGCTGGTCGCCACGATCTGTAACCTCGGGCAGCCGCGCAGCAGGGTGTCGATGAGCGCGGCGGCCTCGTCGATGACGTGTTCACAGTTGTCGAACACCAGCAACATTTCGCGTTCGCCGATGGCGTCGACCATCACCTCGGGCAGCGCCCTGCTGCCCTGATCGTGGATTCCCAGGGCGCCCGCGGCCAGCCCGGGCGGCAGGGCGCCGTCGCGCAACTCGCCGATGTCGATCACCCACACCCCGGCTGGATAGTCGGCGGCCCGGGTGCGCGCGGCCCGCAGCGCCAGGGTGGTCTTGCCGACCCCGCCGACCCCGACCAGTGTCACCAACCGCGCGGTCGAGAACAGCTCGGCCAGCGCCGCGAGTTCGGCGGCGCGGCCGACGAACTCGCTCAACGGAGCAGGCAGGTTGCCCCGGACTCGCGGCGGCGGCACGGGTCGGGCGGCGGCGGTCTTGCCCGTGTGCTTGGCGCCCTGCAACGCCATCGCGTCGAGGGCCAAGCCGCGGGTGGCCTGAAGCTCTTGCAGCGCCTCGCCGAACTCAACCATGGCCGGGCGGGCAGTGGGTTCGGGTGCGAGCGCCGCGCCAATCACCACGGCTAGGTCGTCGTCAACGCCGTATGCGCGCAGGTCGGGCGCGGACTCGGTGGCGGTGCGCAGCAGCTGCGCCATGAGCACTTCCCCGTCGCGGCGGGCAAACGGTGGTTGGCCGGTCAACGCGCAAAACAGGGTCGCTCCCAGCCCGTAGACGTTTGAGGCCTGGTCGGGTTCTTTGCCGCTGAGGACTTCCGGGGCGGTGAAGTCCGGGGTGGCTGAGAAAACGCCGCTGGCGGTGTGGAATCCGCCGACCATGTGGGCGATCCCGAAATCGGTCAGGGCCGGGTCACCGAACTCGGTGAGCAACACATTGGCCGGTTTGACATCACGATGAACGATGCCGAGCCGGTGGGCGGATTCCAGACCCGCGGCTACCGCCACCCCCAGCCGCAGCACCTCGCTGACCGCCAACCCGCCGCACTCGGTGATCACCTCCTGCACCGATCCGCGCGAGCAAAACGGCATCACCAGGTACGGATAGCCGCCGGGCGTGTGCCCCACCTGCAGCACCGAGACGATGTTGGGGTGGCCGGTCAATCTGGCCATCGCGCGCTGCTCACGCTCAAAACGTGGCCGGTTCTGTTCCAGATCAGCGGTCAGCACCTTGACCGCCACCACCCGATCCAATTCCACCTGCCGGGCCCGGTACACCACCCCGAAACCACCACGGCCCACCTCGACCGCGTCGGCAAACCCATCCGCGCCCAACTGCCCGATCAGCTGACTAACCATCCCACGATCCGCAATCGCGCATCCCGCCCTCGTCGAGCAATCACCCTGAGTAAACGCCGGTTAAAGCACTCTACCCGGCCATCGGCCGGTTCCTCGTCTCACCAAACCTTCGTCCAGCAGGTGCGCGCGGATCGGGATGTTGCCGGCTCGGCGATAGAAATTCACGTTCGCCTGGACAACACTCGCGCCGGTCTTGGACGGGCGGATTCCGCCGCGGTGGGCAGTGCTGGCCAACCAACTCTTCAATCTCAGACGGATAGTTGCGATTTCGTGCAGCAACTCCGAGGTCTCTGACCGCTACAGCACTCGGTGGCCCCACCAGAGGCATCAACCATTGCGACGATGACTCGACCGCACCCGGCAAACACCCTCCGCCTGGCGCGTCAGGGTGCCAAGCATCACGGTCTGTGATAGTCAGGAAGCGGACAGCCCAAGGTTCGGCACGAATCCTTGACCTGGTGGCCAGCGGCGACACGTGATGCGCGCGGTCTCGATGACGTTATGAGAAGTCATGACGTTTGCGCCGCTGATTATCTGGCGAAGCGCTGTCGGCTTGGCGGGCTGGCGGTGGAGGGGCTCGCTCAGACTTTGGACCGGGCTGGAGGCATATGGGTACCAGTGCTGATCACGACCACAGAGATCTGAAATTGTGGGACGCCTTCCGCAAAAGGCGCACTCACCGCGACTTCGAGCAAACAGAGCTTTCGACTGAAGCAATCGGTGCCCTGGTCGAGGCGGCGGCAAGTGCCCAGACATTCCGGCCGGGAGTTCGTCACATCGTCGTGGTTACCGAGCCCGCCTCGGTCGCAACACTCGGCGACGTCGTGCCCGGCTGGGTCAGCAACGCAACGGCGGCCATTGTTCTGGGCACCGATGTCGACAAGGCGGCTGCATTAGCGGGATCGCGCGCGGTGGACATCTACGCGAAACTCGATGCGGGTGCCGCCCTGGCGCATATCACCCTCGCAGCAGTCGGACTCGGCGTCGGAATCTGTACCGTCGGCAGCTTTACCGAGGGCGCGGTCCAAGCGGTACTGGATATTCCTGATCACATTCGGCCAGATGTCGTCATCGGCATCGGTATTCCGATCCGCAACCCACTGCCCGCCCCGCCCCGCGCCGCGTTCCAACCGGGGGTGCATTACAACCGGTTCGGGAAGCCGACCGAGAGCACCGCACCATGAATTGTGTAGAAGGGCGGGGATTTCCGTGAAGAAGCCCACACAGGACGAACTCGTCTCCATCGTCGCGTACCTTCTTGGATCGGCGGCGCTCACAGATCAAGAGGCGCCCGCGATTACCGCACTGCACTTCGTCGGCGCCGGCATGCGAATCCTTGAAATCGTGGCGCAGGAGACCGATGACGATTTCGCACAGGCGAAGATGAAAACGATCGAACAGCGAATACAACAGGTGCTCGGCGATCCGGCCGCGCTGTCGGAATACCTTCACTGCATCGCGAAGGAGTTCGCCAAAGAGGTCGCGAACCGACGCCAAGTAGCAGCGGGTTCCGGGCTGCCCAGCGATCGGGCGACCGAATCGCCCACCGAGCCACCAACCTCATAGCATCGTTGCCTTCGCGGCCTCGTCGTCCCACCTCTGTCCGACGAGCCGCAAATCACGCCGGCACGGGCCGGCCCGCACCCGCTACGGCTCCAGAACGATCTTGCCCAGCACGGCGCCGTCGGCCAGACTCTGCAGCGCGGCTTGCGCCTCGCTGAGCGGAAAACGCTGCGGCGGAGGCGGTCTCAGCCCCAGGGAAACCAGGTGATTGAGCCCCCAGGAGAACAAGTACACCGAACCGGGCACCCGGTTGAGGTATTCGCCCCACGCGACACCCAGCACGCCGACGTTGCGCCGCAGCAAGCGATTGACCGCGAGCGTCGGGATGCTGCCCGCGGCGAAGCCGATCGCCAGGAGCTTGCCGTCGATCGCCAGCGCGCGAATCGCATCATCGAAGACCGGGCCACCAATCGGGTCGACCACGATATCCACGCCCCGCCCGTGCGTGTGCTTGTGCACCTCCTCGACCCAGCCCTCGGTCAAGGGCAGCACCACATCGGCTCCCACCGAGGCGACATAGTCGATCGCACCCTCCCGGTGCACCACGGCTATCACCTGGCCGGCGCCCATCGCCTTGGCGATCTGGATGGCCGCCGTGCCAACTCCGCCGGCACCACCGAGCACCAACACCGTCTCACCCGGCCGCATCGCGGCCCGGCGAGCCAGTGCGAAGTACATGGTGTTGTAGTTGACCAGCAATGACACCGCTTCGGCGTCATCGAGTTCGGCCGGGCTGCGCACCACGTTGGAAACCGGAACCGCCACTTGTTCGGCGTAGCCACCGAGTACGCCGAACGCCGAAACCCGTTCTCCTACCCGAAAGCCCGACCTCGCGGGCGCCGACCGCACGACACCCGCGGTTTCCAGCCCCGGCACGAACGACGGCGGCAGCTTCAGTTGGTATTCGCCCTTGGTCAGCAGCAGATCCGGAAAGCACACCCCGGCCGCCCGAACGTCGATGACGACGTTGCCGGCGCCATCTGAGACGTCGTCTACCTCGGTGTAGACCAGGCCGGACGGACCAGAAAGCTCTTGTACGACACAAGCTTTCATATAGTTACAGCTTGAATCCGGCTTTTTGCGCGCCGGACAGATCGGTGATCTGAGCCCACTGCGCCGCAATGTCCTGCACCGACGGCGGCGTCTGGAAGTTGGCGCCGTCGTTCTGGAACAGCGCGGCGCGCTGCACCTTGCCGCCGCCGACGATGAACACCGACCCGTTGTCGGCGCACTCCTCGGTGCACAGGTAGGCCACCACGGGCGCGACGAATTCCGGCGTGAGCTTCTCGAGCACCTCGGGGGGCATGATGTCTTGGGTCATCCGGGTGGCCGCGATCGGGGCCACCGCGTTGGAATGGATGTTGTACTTGGCGCCCTCCAGCGCCAGGGTATTGATCAGGCCAACCAGCCCGAGCTTGGCCGCGCCGTAGTTGGTCTGCCCGAAGTTGCCGAACAGGCCGCTGGTGGAGGTGGCAACGACGACGCGGCCGTAGCTCTGCTCGCGAAAGTGTGGCCATGCCGCGCGGACGACGTTGTAGCCGCCGTAGAGATGCACCTTCAACACGGCGTCCCAGTTCTCCGACGTCATCTTGTGGAAGGTTCCGTCACGCAGGATGCCGGCGTTGCTCACCACACCATGCACGGCGCCGAACTCGTCGAGCGCGGTCTTGATGATGTTCCCCGCGCCGTCTTCGGTGGCAACACTGTCGTAGTTGGCGACCGCGCGACCGCCGACCTCACGGATCTCGGTAACAACCTGATCGGCCATCGCCGATCCGGCGCCCGTGCCGTCGCGAGCCCCACCGAGGTCGTTGACGACCACGCTGGCTCCCTCTCGGGCAAGGGTGAGCGCGTATTCGCGGCCCAGTCCCCCACCGGCTCCGGTGACGACGACGACGCGATCCTGTACTCCGGGCATCAGGTTCCTCTCTGTTGACACGGTCGGGTTCGGCCCGGCACCAGGCCGAAGCCGTTGGGCATGGGCGTCAGGCTAGAACAGCCGGCGAGCCAGCTTGAAGGCCCGCTCGGTGTAGGGCGGGTAGATGATGTTGGAGAGGTCGGGGCGAGTCGGCTTGGTCAACACCGACTTGCGGTGACTGAACTCATCGAAGCCCCACTTGCCGTGGTAGGCGCCCATGCCCGAGGCGCCGACACCGCCGAATGGCAACTTCGCCGTCGACACCTGGAAGGCGAGGTGGTTGACCATCATGCCGCCCGCGGGCACCTCGTTGATCACCCGTTCGCGGATTTCGCGCGACTTGGTGAACAGGTATGCCGACAACGGCTTGGGCCGTGAGTTGACGAAACCGATGGCCTCATCCAGCGATTTGACGGTGAGCACCGGCAGGATCGGCCCGAAGATCTCGTTGGTCATCACCGGACCGCTCGGATCGGGGTCGACGACCACGGTCGGCTGAATGCGCAGGCTCTCCGCCGTGCACTTGCCGCCCACCTCAACCTTGCACTTACCCCCGGCCTTGGCTTCGGATTCGGCAGCCGCGATGTAGCCGCTCAACCGGTCGAACTGGCGCCGGTTGACGATCCGCAGCCCGTCGGGGTCGTCTTGGGAGCGGAACTTGGTGACGGCGGCGCCGATCTTGCCCACGAGTTCGTCCCGAATCGTTGCGTCAGCCAGCACGTAGTCGGGAGCAACACAGGTCTGGCCGCCGTTGACCAGTTTGATCCAGGCGATCCGCTTGGCCGCGACATCGATGTCGACGTCCGCGGCGACGATCACCGGGCTCTTGCCGCCGAGTTCGAGGGTGACCGGGGTCAGATGCGGCGCGGCGCCTTCGTAGACTTTGCGGCCGATCTCGGTGCCGCCGGTGAACATCACCCGATCCAGGCCCTGCCCAATCAGCTCCTGGCTCACCGCGCCGTCGCCTTCGATCACCGCAATCGCGTCACGGTCCAGATAGCGGGACACCAATTCGGCCATCAAACGCGACGATGCCTCGGCGATTTCGGAGGGTTTGAGAACGACGGTGTTGCCGGCCGCGATCGCACCGACCGCCGGACCCAGCGTCAGATAGAACGGATAGTTCCAGGCGCCGATGATCAGCACGGTGCCGTACGGCTCGTACTGCACCCAGCCCCGGCCGGGCAACTGCGGCGCTTCGAGCAAGACGTGCTTGCGCCGCATCCACTTGCGTACCTTCTTGGCCGCATACTTCGCTTCGGCGATGGTCGTTGCGATGTCGGCGATGAACGCCTCTACCGGGTTGCGGTCCAGATCCTCGACCAGCGCTTTGGTGATGGCGTCTTCGTTTTCCTCCATCAACCTTTGCAGCTGCAGCAGTTGCTGTTTGCGCCACTGCACGTTGCGGGTCCGCCCGGAGGCAAACGTCTGGCGCAGCCGGGCGACGGTGGCACCGACATCGGTTGGCTTGGAATCGTCGGACGGGGCTCGAACTCCGCCGGCTCCGTTTGCTCCGCGCTCCTGAGCTTTGGCTGCAACCGATTCGGTGGTCATCATTGTCCTTCCCTTCCGGCGGTGCCCAGGCTACGTCGCGTGGTCGCACACCGGTGATAACCGCGATCCTAGTCATCCGGCCAGCGCAGCAATAGAAAGATCGTGCCGGATCCGGGCATCCGCCCGCACAACGCCAACGGTCGACGGATTCGTCAGGGCTTACCCGCGGTCACGAAACGGTTGACGAACGGCCCTTCCTGCGAGTGCGCCGTCCGGCCCAGCCGGAGGGCTTCCGCGCCCACCTGGATCGAATCCGTCGTCCAGCCGTGCGCGGCGAACCAATCGGCGGGGTCGGGCTGGCCTTCGTCGTCGAACCACAGGTCAAAGGGATCAAACGAGGTGTCCTGACCGCGGGCCTGGCGCTTGGCGCGCTGCCGGGCCCACCTCTGGGCCCGTTCTTCGGCCGCTCGGCGAGCGTCCTCGTCTACCCCGAACATCTCGACGGCCAACCGGCTGCCGGTCGCACTGTTGGCGTCGATGGCGGTGAACAGCGCGTGTTGGGCGGCCGCCGGCAGAAACGGCAGCAGCCCTTCGGCCAGCCAGGCCGTCGGAAGCGACGTCTGAAAACCCGCGTCACGTAACGCCTGCGGCCAATCGTGGCGCAGGTCGACCGGTGCCGCCCGCAGCGCAGCGACCGGTGCGGCGCCATGGCGGGCCAGGGTGTGTTCCTTGTAGTCCAGCACCTTGGGCAGATCGATTTCGTAGACCGTGGTACCGCCCGGCCAGTCCAGCCGGTAGGCGCGGGAATCCAGACCGGCCGCCAGGATGACCACCTGGCGGATCCCGGCCGCTACCGCATCGATGAAGTAGCTATCGAAGAAGTGGGTGCGCACGGCCAGATAGTCGGTCATCTGTTGGGAGTCGACGGTGAAGTCGGGATCATCGTCGTCATCGGTCTGCGCCCACCAGGCGGCGACCTGTTCGCGAACCGCCGCCAGCTCGGGGGTGGAGACCAACGGCTCGGCGAACTGGTCACGGATCAGTGGGGTCTCGCTGGCGATCTCGGCGGCCCGAGCCAAGCGCGACCATCACCGCGGTCGCTCCGACACTGGTAGCGATGTCCCAGGAATCGTCGGCGGTGCGCGGCATTACAGCCGTTCCGCGGTCACGAAGTCGGAGTAGGCCTGCTTGTCGTCGGCCATCGGCACGCCTTCGACCCAGCGCCCCACCCGGTGCATCTCGTCGCAGGCGTTCTGGGCGTTGGCCCGCCAGCCATGCTCGTTGAGCCACTGTCCGAGCAGCGCGCGGTCCGGGTCGTGGTAGATCAGCTCGTGCACGTCGATGGTTTGTTCGAGGCCGAGTGTCTGGGCGACCTTTCTGAATCGCTCCCGCATTTGTTCGCGCCGCTCATCGGCGTGGTTGCCCGCGGTTTCGGCCGCAATGCGGCTGCCCGCGCAGCTGAGTTCGCCAATTTGGGTGAACAGCCGGTCTTGCGCCTCGGCGGGCAGGTACATCAACAAGCCCTCGGCCAGCCATGCGGTTCGCGCACTCGGATCGAACCCGGCGGCGCGCAGGGCACTCGGCCAGTCCTGGCGCAGGTCAATGGCCACCTCACGGCGCTCGGCCGCCGGCGTTACCCCGTTTTCGGCCAGGGTGGCCGACTTGTAGGCCAGCACCTGTGGCTGATCGATCTCGTAGACAGTGGTGCCCGCCGGCCAGTCCAGCCGGTAGGCGCGCGAATCCAGTCCCGACGCCAAGATCACGACCTGCCGGATCCCGGCCGCGACCGCGTCGGCGAAGTAGGTGTCAAAGAAGTTCGTCCGGACCGCCTGGTAGCTGCGCATGTGCTCGACGGTGGCGGCGGTTTCGGCATCGATGGCCTCGACTTTGGCCACCATCTCCTGATCGAGCATCGCTTCCCAGATGACGCCGGCATTGGCGTTGGTGACCAGCATCCTGGCGTACGGGTCGCGGATCAGCGGCTCGGGCTTGCTGGTTTCGACGGCCCGGGCCGCTGCCACCATGACAGCGGTCGCGCCGACGCTGGTTCTGATGTCCCACGTGTCGTCGTGGGTGCGCATTGTGCTCATCGCGTCCTCCGCTCTATCGCGAAATCTCGAGTGATGCTCGTAGCAGTGTGGTCGTGATCGCCTCGTCCACCAGGTCCTCGGGAACCGGCCGACCCAGCCGGGCCATCTCTTCCCGGTTGCTCACGCTGTGCACCTGCCAGCCGTGATTGGCCAGCCATTCGGCCGCGTCCGCGCGGCCCGGTTCACGATAGGTCAACGCCTCGACGTTGATGTCCAGACCCAGCCGGTCGCGCATCCGATTCCAGCGTTGCTTGTTGCCGGTCAGGTTCATCGTGAACGACTCGACGGCGATGCGGCTGCGCGGCGCGCTGAGGTCCGTGATCATCTCGAAGAGTCGGTCCTGGGCATCGCCGGGCAGATATGGCAGCAAGCCCTCGGCCAGCCACGCCGTCGGCCGGTCCCGGTCGAATCCGGCGCGCAGCAGCGCGGCCGGCCAGTCCTCACGCAGATCCACCGCGACCCCATGTCGTGTCGCGGCGGCGGTCACCCCGTGTGATTCCAGGATCTGGGCCTTGTACTCCAATACCTTCGGCTGTTCGATTTCAAAGACCACGGCCTCGGGCGGCCAGTTCAAGCGGTAGGCCCGGCAATCCAGCCCCGCAGCCAAGATCACCGCTTGCTCGATCCCGGCACCGGCAGCGGCAGCGAAGTACTCATCGAAGAAGTGGGTACGCACCGCCTGGTAGTCACAGCCGAGCCGGTGCAGACGTTGCCCGTGCGGGTCGTCATCGAGCCAGCCGATGTCGGGATCGGCCAACCGGGCCCACGCCGGGCCGGCCGATGACACCAGGATCGGGGCGAACTCGTCGCGAATCAGGGGATTGGCACCGGCCGTCTCGACCGCCCGGGCGGCGGCGACGCCCAATGCGGTCGCGCCAACACTTTCGGTGACGGTCCAGCTGTCACCATCACTACGCAGGGAGTCGACCTCATCAAGTTCTGTCATGACCAAACCATGCTACCTAGTAAGTTAGGCAACCTATACTCTGTGTGGCCCAGGTCACGGCAAGCGGATCCACCGTTGGGGCTACAACCGGGCCTACACCGGCAATTGGCCAGTAATCCAGCAATTACGCCTGCGACCGCTCCGCTAGGACCGCGGCTTCCACAGCGTGCCGGCCATCATCTTGCACAGCGTGTCCAGGATGTTTTCCATGTCCCGGTAGCTGCCCACAAACCCGGCATAGAAGCCCACGCCGCACAGCAGGAGCAACAGCGCCTCCGCCAACTGAGACGCGTCAACCCCCGCCTCGAGCTCCCCCCGCTGGATCGCATCGCGAACGGCGGTGTCCAGAAATTCGCGGGTGGCCGCGACCGCGTCGTGGTCACTGCGCCGCAATTCCGGATGCCGCTGCGATTCGAGCACGGCCGTGGCCAGGAACGCCGTGGTGGCGGGATGGGAGGCATCGGCCTCCTTCGCCACCATCACGAACGTGCACAGCTGCCCCAGCAGGGTCTGCACCGAGCGAGCCCGTTCAACACCGGCGGCGACGACCAGTTCGTTGGTCTGAACCACCACTTCGCGATACAAAGCCTGCTTGCTGGCGAAGTAGTGATTGATCGCCGGCCGGGTCAAATCGGCACTGACAGCAATCGCCTGGAACGTCGCCCCGTCATATCCGCGTTCACTGAACACTTCGCGGGCAGCACCAACGATGCGCCGGCGGGTGTCGTCAGCTTTCGCGGCGGGGGGACGGCCTGGACCTCGGCTGGCCGTTAACTGCATCACTCAAGTGTGCCACCGCCGCGATGCGGCTCCAGCGCGTTCGCCGGGATGCTACGGAACTTCCCAGATTGATAATCCTCGAAGGCCTCGATCACTTCGGCCTTGGAATTCATCACAAACGGCCCGTAGTGAACGACCGGTTCCCGGATCGGACGACCGCCCAAGATGAGCAGTTCAAGAGCCGTACCACGATATTTGTCCGACGCAGAGTCGGCGACGACGGTAATCCGGTCCCCGGCACCCATGACCGCCAGTTGCCCCTGGTGAATTGGGTGGCCGGCCGGCCCCACCGCGCCACCGCCAGCCAGAACGTACACCAGCGAATTTAGATCACGCTGCCATGGAATGTTCAGCTGAGCACCAGCGTGGACAGTCGCGTGCGCGAGGGTGATCGGCGTATGGGTGATTCCGGGCCCGCGATGGCCGTCGATCTCGCCGGCGATAATGCGAACCAGAGCCCCACCATCCGCGGACGCGAGCAGCTCAACGTCGCCGCCTTCGATGGCCTGATAGCGCGGTGGCGTGAACTTCTTTTTCCGCGGCAGATTCACCCACAACTGAATGCCGTGGAACGTTCCGCCGCGCAAGACGGTATCGACAGGCGGTGTTTCTATATGTAGGATGCCCGATCCGACCGTCATCCATTGCGTCGCACCGTCGGTGATCAGGCCTCCGCCGCCATGAGAATCCTGGTGCGCGAGTTTCCCGTCGATCATGTAGGTGACCGTCTCGAACCCTCGGTGCGGATGCCAGTCGGTGCCCCGAGGCTCTCCCGGCTCGTACTCCACTTCGCCGATCTGGTCCATGTGCACGAACGGGTCCAGGTCGGCCATGCCGACCCCCGCAAAGGCCCGGTCCACCGGGAATCCCTCACCCTCGTAGCCGCGCGGGCCGGATGTGATCGAACGGACCGGACGCTCCGTGTCGACGGGCCGGGGCGGACGCACCCGGGGCAACGTGAGCGTGTCTGCGGTAACAGCGGGCATCACTACCTCCTATTCAAACGACTACCGGTATAGCCGGACTAGAGTCCGTTTATTCCGGTCTGTCATAGGATGGCCAAATGCTTGTCAGGGCCGTGCTGTGAGCGACCAGAAACCAAACCCCAACGAGTCAACAGAGGTGTCTCCCGCCGCCGCCGGCGGGAGATTCGGCGCCTCGATCAGGAATGCTGGCTACCTACAAAAGTGGTTCCTGTTGGGCATCACGATCGGTGGGATCGCCGGGCTTGGCGCGGTGGTCTTCTATCTCGCGCTGAAATACAACGGCGAGTTTCTGCTCGGTTACCTTGCGGACTACCACATCCCGACGCCGGTCGGGGAGGGCGGCAGCCACGGGTCCAGCGGTTTCGTGCGCCCCTGGGCGATTCCGCTGATCACCACCGGTGGTGCGCTGCTCTCGGCATTCATCGTGGCCAGATTCGCGCCGGAGGCCACCGGGCATGGCACCGACGAGGCCATCGAGGCGGTACACACCAATCCCCGCAGCATCCGCAGCCGGGCGGTCCTGGTGAAGATGGTGGCCAGCGCGCTGACCATCGGATCGGGTGGTTCAGGTGGCCGGGAAGGCCCCACCGCACAGATCTCGGCCGGCTTTTGTTCCTTTCTGACCCGCCGGTTGGGCCTATCCGACGAGGACGGCCGGACCGCGGTGGCCCTCGGTATCGGTAGGGGCATCGGCGCTATCTTCGCCGCGCCGCTGGGCGGAGCGGTGCTGGCCGCATCGATCACCTACCGCGATGACTTCGACTACCGCAGTCTGTTGCCCGGTTTCATCACCTCCGGCACGGCGTACGCGGTGCTGGGCGCGTTCATGGGTTTCGACCCCCTGTTCGGCTACATCGACGCCGAGTATCGCTTCGAAAAGGCCTGGCCCCTGCTGTGGTTCGTGGTGATCGGGGTGGTCGCCGCGGCCATCGGCTACCTGTACGCGCGGGTGTTTCACGCGTCGGTGGGACTTGCGCACCACCTGCCCGGTGGTCCGGTCATCAAGCCGGCGGTCGGCGGACTGCTGGTCGGGCTGATGGGACTCTTGATTCCCCAGATCTTGAGCAGTGGCTACGGCTGGGCGCAGCTGGCGGCCGATCGCAATGCACTCATGGCAATCCCGTTGTGGATCATCATCGTCTTGCCGGTCGCCAAGATCCTGGCCACCTCCCTGTCCATTGGAACCGGTGGCTCCGGCGGGTTGTTCGGCCCGGGAATCGTCATCGGCGCCTTCGTGGGGGCCGCGATCTGGCGACTGGGCGAGCTAACCGGACTGCCCGGTGTGCCAGACGCGCCGGGAATCTTCGTCGTCGTGGCGATGATGACCTGTTTCGGCAGCGTCTCACGTGCCCCACTGGCCGTCATGATCATGGTCGCGGAAATGACCGGCTCCTTCTCGGTGGTGCCCGGGGCCATCCTCGCGGTCGGGATCGCATCGCTGTTGATGTCTCGCACCAACGTCACCATCTACGAAGCGCAGCGGCTCAATCGCGAAACCGCCGAAGCCGAACGCGCAGCTAGGGCCGCCGACCGCGGAAACTGACGCGACACCGCGGGATTGGGCCGCACATCGGCGCCGGTTGCCGGGTCTTCGCGTCTGAGCCTCGATGGGGCCCCGACGGCTGCCACGACATCTTCAGAGGGAGCGGATGTTTTGCACCGGTAGCCGCGGCCCGCGGCGGGGTTCGCGCGCCAGTCCGCTGGCCTCGAGCAACCGAACCACCCGATGCCGGTGAGGCCGCATCGGTTCCAGCAGCTCCAGCATGCCGGCGTCATCGACCGGATGGCCCAGCAACGTCCAGCCGATCATCTTCGGGATGTGGTAATCCCCCACCGATACCGCGTCAGCATCACCGAACGCGCGTTGCACGGTCTCGGCGGCAGTCCACACCCCGACGCCGGGCAAGCTCGTCAGCGCGGCCAGGGCCTCCCCCGCGGGCCGCGTGACAAGCCGTTGCAGTGCCGACGCCCGCTGCGCGCAGCCCACGACCGTCCGTGCCCGCCCGGGATCGACGTTGGCGCGGTGAAACTCCCAGGACGGAATGGCCCGCCACGCATCCGCCGACGGCGGCACCCGCATCCCGTCCGGCGCCGGACCGGGGGCCGGGGTCCCATACCGCGTGACCAACAACCGCCAGGACCGAAACGCCTCCGCGCCGGGCACCCGCTGCTCGATGACCGCGGGAAGCACCGCCTCCAGCACCTGTCCGGTGCGCCCCAACCGCAAATTCGGCAGCCGTCGGTGCGCGGCGGCAACCGTCGGATCCCGCGGTACGAAATCCGCGGCGTCGTCGTCGGCACCCAGCAACGCCGGTAGCTGATCGATGAATTCCTCGGCGCCGCTCCCCCAGGCCTCGCAATGAGCGGTATCGGGCGCGCAGCGGCTGAACCGGGCGGCGACGGGGCCGGAGCCCAGCAGGCTGGTACGCCAGATCGTGCCGTCCCCCGGGACCCGAAAGCACGGGTCCCCGCGGCCGCGGCGAAGCGGCGCCAGGGTGTGCCCGAACCCAGCGGCCCCAGCGAACGTGACCGTGCGCTCAATCTTCACCTGAGAACTCCGTATTCCGACGGCCCGGTCAATTGACCGCAAACTGGCTTCCGAGACAGGATGACTTACGTGATGACGCCGTTCGATGACCCGCAGGCAGAACTGGCGTGGATGTTTCTGCAAAGTATGTGCGAGGGCGGGGATCTAGACGAGGGTTTCGCGCTGCTCAGCGACGATTTCACCTACTGGAGCATCATCACCCGCAGCGCGTTCGAAAAGGATGCGCTGCGCCGCGCGGTGGAACAACGCAAGAAGGTCTTCGAGATCAACATCGACCTGCGGCGCTGCGTCAACGAGGGCGAAACGGTGGTGATCGAGGGACAGTCCGAGGGCATGACGGCCACCGGCGTGCGCTACGACAGCCCGTTTGTCTGCATCTTCGAGACCAAGGACGGGCTGATCGTCTCGCTGCGGGAATACAGCGACACCCAGTCCTTCGCGGCGGTGTTCCCGGCCGGCGCTAATCCGGTATGACGCTGATTTCTGCCTTGTTGGGGTAGAAGGCCACGTGCCCGGCGATCTCGGCAACCGCGGGATAGGGCTGTTCATAAGTCCAGATCACATCCGCGACGGTGTCGCCGGTGCTGGTGGTCACGCTGTAGTAGCTGGCATCACCCTTGAACGGGCAATAGCTGCTGGTGTCGGTGCTGGTCAACCGGTCAGCAACCACGTCAGCACGCGGAATGTATTGCACCGCAGGCAAAGTAGCCTCGCGCAATTCCAGTGCCGCGGCGGTGTCGGCAATGAGCTCGCCGTTGACCCGCACCTGAACCCGTCCCTTGGTCGGCTCGATGGTGATCGGGTGCCCCGCCGAGGGCTCTAGAACTTTTCGATGGCTCATGGTCAGTACCTCCTCGGATCCGAGTCTTTGGTCTGCAACGCTCGATGGCGTTGCAGACTTCCCACCTTTGGTCCGGTGTTCGCACCGCTCGGGCGACGCGATCCCGCGGCTACTCCGACTGTCCCGTCCTGGCGCCTTGGGTGTTCTTGCGCATCGACGCCCAGAACCGCGCTGCCTCGCGTATCGATTCCTCGACGGGCCGCGGCTGCCAGCCCAACTCGCGCACCGCCTTGGCGTGGTCGACCTCGGCCTCGGCGCGCATCATCCGCACCGATTCCAGGCTGAGTTCGGCATCTTTGCCGGTGAGCCGCGCCCGCAAGCTGCCCAGCGCACCCAGGGCATAGAGCGTCGGCACCGAGATCGTCCGTTGCGGCGGTGCTACCCCGGCCTCGTCGGCCGCGATCCGCACCACCTCTTTCAACGCGATCATCCGCTCGGAGATCAGGTAGCGCTGGCCGCTGCGCCCGCGTTCGGCGGCCAGGATCATCGCCCTGGCCACATCGTCGACACCCACCACTTCCAGCTTGATGCCGTTCATCAAGAACGGCAGCTTGCCGAACACCGCACCGGCGATGAAGGCGCCGTGTGGGGTGCGACCCCAGTCGCCGCTGCCGTAGGTCGTCGAGACGCACATCGCCACCGCGGGCAGTCCATGTTGGGCCACGTAGTCCATGACGAGATCTTCGGCCTGAACCCGGGATTGGACGTAGGACGAGACCCGTCGTGACCCGATCCGATCCTCCTCGGTCGCCACGTGCCCATGCCGACGATCCACCGTCGCATAGCTGCTGGTGAACACGAAGCGGCGCAGGCCGGCGTTCTTGGCGACGTCGAGGACATTACGCAGGCCTTCGACGTTGGTGTGAAAAAGCGGCGCCGGGTCGCGTAACCAGGCGCGCGCGTCGACCACGCAGTAATAGACGTCGTCACAACCCTGCATTGCCTCGCGCACCACGGCCGTGTCGAAGATGTCGCCATGGAATCGGGTGACCGGCAGGTCGTCGATGCTGCGGGTGTTGGCGGTGGGCCGCACCATCACCCGTACCTGCGCGCCATCCTCGATCAGCATGCGGGTGACGTGCGAGCCGAGAAACCCATTGGCGCCGATGACGAGTTTGGGCCCGACACTCATTGCGAGCCCCCGTACTGCTGCATCCAGTTCGCGGCGGCTTCATCGATCGTGCCCAGCTCCGCGGCCTTTCGGCACCACTTCAGCCCGGCTCGCAGAAAGCGCAGCGGGTTGTAGATATCTTCTTGACGGCACCACTGGCCGTCGCCGGCATAGGTGATGATCGAAATGTTGATCGCGCTGATCACGCTGCCGTCACCCGGATCGCGCATCGGGTTGTCCAGTTCCAGAATGATCCGTCCGGTGGACTCGTCGATGACCGACCACAACGACGGGAACGCCACCATGTGACTGCCCGGAAAGGTCGTCATCGTTTGCCAAATCCAGGCGCGCACTTGCTCGCGGCCGCGCATCGTGCCGGCCGCATGTTCGATGTACTCGACGTCTGGCGTGTAGTGCTGCACCCAGGCATCCCAATCCCGCGACGCGGCCGCGCGGACAACGGTGTCCTCGAACTTCTCGAAGGCCGCCGCCAGTTCGCTGCGAGAAAACTCCGGCCCACTCACCACAAGACCATGAATCTGCTGGAAGAGCGAATTTCTTGGCCGGCATCGGGTCTCACGTCAAGCTTTCTGACACCGTTACACCACATCGCCGGAGTGTAGCCTGGGAACGGCCTGGGTCCCTGGGGTACCCGGAGTCCCCGGCTGGCGAGGAGGACCACGATGACGAGCCCGCAAAAGGCAATACTGGCCGGTGGCTGCTTCTGGGGAATGCAAGACCTGATCCGCAAGCAGCCCGGTGTGATCGCGACGCGAGTCGGCTACAGCGGCGGCGACGTCGCCAACGCGACGTACCGCAACCACGGAACTCATGCCGAGGCCGTCGAAATCATCTTCGACCCCCAAGCCACCGACTACCGCACGCTGTTGGAGTTCTTTTTCCAGATCCACGATCCGACGACGCCGAACCGCCAGGGCAATGACCGCGGCACCAGCTACCGGTCGGCCATCTATTACCTCGACGACGAGCAGAAACGAGTCGCGCTGGACACCATCGCCGATGTCGAAGCGTCCGGCCTGTGGCCCGGCAAGGTGGTGACCGAGGTAAGCCCGGCCGGGGACTTCTGGGAGGCGGAGCCCGAACACCAGGATTACCTGCAGCGTTACCCCAGCGGTTACACCTGCCACTTCATCCGACCGGGGTGGAAGCTGCCGCGACGGGCCACCGCCGGCCAACAGCCGCGGCGCCGCTGGCCCTGAAGCCCGGCCCCGGGATCAGCGACGGTGCACCACAATCCGGCCACCGTTCTTGGGGGTGTAGGCCACACCCCGGCAAAACAGCCGCTCGCCGGCAGCGGTGGTCGGTTCGATGGTGAAGTTGCGCAGCACCGTTCGCAGCACCACGTCCATTTCCATGTTGGCGAACGCGGCACCCACGCACCGCCGGGTTCCGCCACCGAACGGGATCCACCCGAAGGTGGACGGTCTACCACCAATGAAACGCTGCGGATCGAAGCGCTGCGGGTCTGGGAAATTGTCGGGATTGGCATGCATCTGCGCGATGTTGACGAGGATCGATTGCCCGCGCGGAATCATCCACTGGCCAAGCTGGTACTGCGGCGCATAGACGTGCCTGGCCGCGAAATCGATGACCGTCCTGGCTCGCTGCACTTCCAGGATGGTGGCCTGGCGTAGCTCGCCCCCCGCATCCTCGGCCTCGGCCACCCGGGCCGCCAGCAGATCGGGGTGGCGGGTCACCCGCTCAAACGCCCACGACAACGTGGACGCCGTCGTTTCATGCCCCGCCGCCAGCAATGCCAGCAGCTCGTCGCCAATATCCTTGCGCGACATACGTGAACCATCGTCGTAGGTGCTGCGCAGCATCAGGGCCAGCACGTCGGTCCGATCCGAGAAGTTCAGGTCCGACCGCTCCTGGTCGATCAGCCTGTCGATGATCACGTCGTACTGGCGCCGATACTCGGCGAGCCGACCCCACGGGTTGAAGCGGCCGTATCGCCGCTTCGGCTTCGGCATCGACGCCAGCCGTGAGCCCAGTGTGGTCCAGGGCGGAATGATCCGGCGCAGTTCGTCGAGTTCGGCGCCATCGGCACCGAAGACCGCGCGCAGGATCGCGTTGAGGGTGATGCGCATCATCGACGGCAGCGTCGGGAAAAGTTGCCCCTCGGGCCAATTGGCGGTTTCGCGCAGGGTCTCTTGTTCGATGATGATTTCGTAGTTCTTCATGCTCTTGCCGTGAAACGGCGGCGCCAACAGCCGCCGCCGGCGGCGGTGGTCGTCCCCGTCGAGCCCGAACACCGAGCCAGACCCGAACATCCGACTCAAATTGGGCTGGATGTTGCCCAGGTCCTCCGGGCTGGCGGTGAAGACCTGCTTGGCCAGTTGTGGGTCGTTGACCACCACCATGTGGCCATAGATCGGGACGTTGAGTGCGAAAACGTCGCCGTTGCGGCGGCTCAGCCAGTCCATCATCCGCCGCCGGGAGGTGGCAAAGGCCAGGCCCTGTAACATCTTCGGAATTCGGGTCGCTTGCGCCATTTTGACCGCCGGCACTGCCGGCGCGTCGGAGATCGCTTGATTCATGGGGGTATCGCTCCCAACACTTGCCCCCGAAACGGGGTTGGTACCACCGTGTACCACTCGCTTTTCTAGTACGGTACTCTTTGGTACCAGTCCTGACAAGGAGTTCGGGTCGACCGAGGAGGCGCGCTCGTGACGGCAGCTGCTAGCAGCCCGGCGGCCCTGGACAGCGACCCGTTTCGGCAGCGCCTGCTCGAGGGCTTGGTCGCCTCGATCGGCGAACGTGGCTACCACGCCACCACCGTCGCCGACATCGTGCGCCACGCGCGAACCTCCAAACGCACGTTTTACGACCGATTCGAAAGCAAGGAACAATGCTTCCTGGACTTGCTACGGGCGGACAACGAGCGACTCGCCAAGCGGATCCGCGCGGCCGTCGATCCCGAAGCGGACTGGCAGGCCCAGATACGCCAAGCCGTCGAGGCCTACCTGAGCCACATCGAATCCCGGCTGGCAGTCACCTTGAGCTGGATCCGCGAATTCCCCTCCCTGGGACCCATCTCCTACCCCGTCCAAAGGCACGGGATGAACCTGCTGACCAGCCTGCTCGTCGAGCTCAGCGCCAGCCCCGGATTCCGGCGGGCCGGCTTGCCCGCGGTGCCCGGGGCACTGGCGGTGATCCTGCTGGGGGGTTTGCGTGAACTGACCGCGCTGACCGTCGAGGACGGACGAGACATCCGGGAAATCGTCGAACCGGCGGTGGATGCGTCCATCGCATTGGTCGGCCCACGGCACTAGGCTCGGTGCCCGACTGTGTAGCTCTAGTAGACGGAGGACCTAACGATGCGACTGTCGACCCGAAACCAGCTCAAGGGCACCATCATCGAGGTGGACCTCGGCGCCGTGATGGCGGTTGTGAAGGTGCGGCTCGACGGCGGCGACCAGGTCATCACCTCCTCGGTCACCAAGAATGCCGCGACCGACCTCGGCCTCGCGGTCGGCCAACCGGCGACGGTGTTCATCAAGTCCACCGAAGTCACAATCGGAGTCGAGTAGTCCGACATGGCGGCCACGATGCGAGCCGAGCGCTTCTACGCCGATTCCAAAACAGTTGTACTCGAAGATGTTCCGATACCGGAGCCGGGGCCGGGCGAGGTCCTGGTCAAAGTGGCCTACTGCGGGATCTGCCACTCCGATCTGAGTCTGATCAACTGCACCTTCCCCACCCAGGCGCCAGTGGTGACCCAGGGGCACGAGGCGTCGGGCACCATAGCCAAACTCGGCCCCGAGGTTGACGGCTGGTCCGAGGGCGACCGCGTTGTGGTGGCCGCCGGCCGGCCGTGCCAGAGCTGCCCGAACTGCCGACGCGGTGACACGGTGAATTGCCTGCGGATCCAGCTGATGGCGTTCGCCTACGGCGGGGCCTGGGCGGAGTACACCGTGGCACAGGCGGCCGGTCTGACCCGGGTGCCCGACAATGTTTCGCTCGACCAAGCCGCGATTCTGGCCGATGCGGTGTCCACACCGTTCGGTGCGGTGGTGCGGACCGGCAAAGTGGCCGTCGGGGAATCGGTCGGGGTGTGGGGCGTGGGTGGCGTCGGAACCCACATCGTGCAACTGGCCCGTTTGGTCGGCGCGGTGCCGGTGATCGCCTTGGACATCAATCCCGTGGTGCTCGACCGGGCGCTGGAACTGGGCGCCGACTACGCCTTCGACTCCCGCGACGACCAACTGCACGACAAGCTCGCCGAGATCACCGGCGGCCGCATGCTCGACGTGGCGTTCGACGCGGTCGGTCTCAAGGCCACCTTCGAGCAGGCGTTCGGATCGCTGACCGCCGGAGGCCGGCTGGTCGGTGTTGGCATGAGTGCCGAATCACCGACCGTGGGACCCACCTCGATGTTCGGACTGACCCACAAGCAGGTACTCGGTCACCTCGGCTACCAGAACGTCGATATCGAAACCCTGGCGAAGCTGGTTTCACTTGGGCGCCTGGATCTTTCGCGCTCCATCAGCGAGATCGTCCCGCTTGAAGACCTGCCGTTGGGTATCGAGAAGCTGGAACGCCAGGACGGCAACCCGATCCGCATCCTGGTCCAGCCCTGACGAGCACGCGCCTCCACGACACTTAAACCACGCACCCGACGCGCCGAGAAGTGGCGCAACGGTTTAAGTCTCGATACGAAGGAACGCGCGCAGCCGGTCCAGTACCAGATCCGGCCGCTGCTCGACGATCCAATGGCCCACCCCGTCGACGAACTCGACCTCGAAATCGCTGATGTGGTCCTCGTATCCGCGCAACAGCTGCGGGGTGAGCACCGGGTCCTCGGTGCCGTGTAACCAGCGCACCGGAACATCGACCCGAGCGTCGGCGTATTCGCCGCGCATCCAGGGCAACGCTTCCGAACTCTGGAACGTGCGATACCACCGCGAGCCCGCCACCGCGTGCCCCGGCTGGCGCATGCGTTCGACATACATGCGAACAGCCTCGTCAGCAATGGTGAATCCCCCACCGACCCAAGACGTCAGCACCCGAAAGTAGCGAGCCTTGGGATCCGCGATCACCCGGGGGCCGATGACCGGCAGCAAGATGGGGATCTGATACCAAAACCGCCAGATGTCGCGCACCATGCCGAGATCGCGCGGGAACCACGGCGCCGCGGTGTTCATTCCGAAGAATCCGGTCACCTTGGCCGGGTAGCGCAGCATCATGATGAACGCCACCGGGCCACCCCAGTCGTGGGCGACGAGGCGCACCGAGGCGATGCCCAGCCGATCCAGCACACCCGCCAGATCGTCGGCCATCTCCTTTTTCGTGTAGCGCGAGCGCGGAGCCGAACTCCATCCGGCGCCACGCAAGTCGGGACACAACACCCGATACCCGTCCGCGGCCAGCGGACCGATCAGCTCGTGCCATTCCCACCAGTTCTCCGGAAAGCCGTGCACCAGCATCACCGCCGGGCCATCGGCGGGGCCGGCGTCTGCGACATGGATCGTGATGCCACCGTCGAGATCGACAAACCGGTGCTCGACACCGTCGAGGGCGGGAAGAGTGCTCATGTGTTGAGAAGGTAGTGGACGCGGCGGATCCCGGTCGGCTAACTGAGGAACCGCTTCAGGTAGGGCGCAAAGCGAGCCCGCAGACTCTCCTCGGTCAGCCCGAACATCTCGCAGGATGTCTGCACGGTGCCCAGCCGGCCTCGTTGGTGGCCCGCGAGGTAGCCGGCCGTTGCGGTGCGTACCGAGTCGGTGAATGGCTCGCCGGCCAGCGCGTATATCCGCTCCGCGACGCCGACCTCGTCGGCCATGAAGTCGTCGAACCGAATATCGATCGAGCGCTCGGGACCGATGGTGTCGCGATCGCGCACGAGTGTGGCGAGCATCCGGTCGAGGCGATCGACCCAGTAGTGGGCGATCCGCTCGACCGGGACCGGCCAGCGGTGCATCCGGGCCGAGTAGGTGATCATCGCGAGCATCGACAACGCCACCGGCACCGGGTCACGGTGCGTGAACAACACGATGCTGCCCGGGAACACCCGATCCAGCACCGGAACCTGTTCCAGATGCTGGGGCGACTTGAGCAGCCAGCGCCGGCCGCCACGCAGGAATTGCATCGCCTTGAGCTGGGTAGCCACGTATTGATAGTGCGGCGTCTGGTCGTGGGTCTGGTAGTAGTCGCGCCAGCGGGGCACGTGGCCAAGCGTTTCGAAGAGCATCGTCGAGAAGTCATTGGCCAGCAGTTGAATCTCTTCGTGGACGTGGTCGGCGGTCATCTCGTGCATCAGCGAAAAGTGCGGCATCACGGTGTTGATGACCCCGACCGCCACATCCATGCGGACCCGCCGCGGGTCCGGCTCCACCCCCACCTCTTGGGGCAGGGGAAACGGCTCCACGCTCTCCCAGTACGGCATGGTCCGGAATGTGGTCGGCGCCGCGAGCATGTTGTGCAGGTGGGTGGTGCCGGTGCGGGGCAGACCA
Organism: Mycobacterium ulcerans subsp. shinshuense; assembly: GCF_002355775.1. Lineage (NCBI taxonomy): Bacteria > Bacillati > Actinomycetota > Actinomycetes > Mycobacteriales > Mycobacteriaceae > Mycobacterium > Mycobacterium ulcerans. The sequence goes on from NZ_AP017624.1 coordinate 5,498,618, forward strand.
GCGATCACCACCGGCGGTTGCAGTTCGATGTCGTCGATCTCCGGATGCCGGTGGCGCAGGTCGCTCAACAACAGCCGGTTCTTCAGCAGCTGCAATAGCTGCCCATAGAAGTTGACCACTCCGGCCGGCTGCATCCCGTCGATCTCGGCCAGGGCGGCCAGATAGACGTCGAGCCTTTCCCGGTAGTCGCCTTCGCCGAAATCGTGCAGCCCGGTGTCGGCGCTGGCCTTTGCGTGCAGCGCGTCGGAATCCAACGAACAGTCCGGGGCGAGGGCGGCCATCATGTCGAGGATCTGCTGAGCCTCGACACAGAACTGAGGCCGGGACAGATCGTCGAGGCGCACGAGCGCGGCTTTCGTCCTGGCAACTTATGTTACTCTGAGTTTCGTAATGGTAGCTGATTTTGGCCGGCCTCGTGACCCGCGCATCGACGGCGCCGTGCTGCGCGCGACGGTCGAGCTGCTCGCCGAAACCGGATACGCCGGGCTGCTGGTCTCCGCCATCGCCAAACGCGCCGGCACCAGCAAGCCCGCGATCTACCGGCGCTGGCCCAGCAAGGCGCACCTGGTGCATGAGGCGGTGTTCCCGATCGACGCCGCCACCGCAGTCCCCGATACCGGATCACCGGTCGACGATCTACGCGAAATGGTGCGGCGCACGACGGCCGTGCTGAGCACCCCGGCCGCGAAGGCGGCCCAGCCGGGGCTGATCGGCGAGATGGCCGCCGACCCAACGCTGCATTCCGCGCTGCTGGTGCGATTCGGCGAGATCTTCGGGCATGGGCTCACCACCTGGCTGGACAATGCCGCGGCCAGGGGCCAGGTCCGGGCCGATGTCACCGCACCCGAACTGGCCGAGGCGATCGCCGGCATCGTCCTGATCGGTCTGCTGACCCGCCCGGGCGAACTCGAGCCCGGCGTCGGGGACGCCTGGATCGACCGCACGACGACGTTGCTGCTGAAAGGAATCCGGAAAGGAACCCCGCAATGACATACGAGTCGACCGCCGCGTGGCAGGAGCTGCTGGACACCCTGCGCACTCTGGACAGCTCGTTCCTCGAGGGAGAGCGCGCCGTCACCGACGACCGTCACGTCGCCGACGGCTACCGCATGCTCGCCACCACGCTGGGCGTCGCCTTCGACGCCTACCTCTTTCCCGAGCCCGGTCGGCCCCAGTTCGTCGCGGTGAACACGCCGTTTCGCCACGACCGCAGATGGGGCGGCGACAACACCGACGCCTACTACTTCATGTGCCCGGTCGACCCCGATCGCCGCTACCGCATCAGCGGCAACAAGGGCGACAGCGTGTACTTCTCGGTGACGGCCTACAACGAACCAGCACCGGGCGCGTGGTCAGACCGGATCGTTGCGATCGTTCGCGATAGCGATCTCGACGTCGACGCCGACGGCAACTTCTCCTTCGAACTGGGCCCCACCCCCGACGCGGCGGTGTTGATGACCCGCGACTACCAGGCCAACCCACTGACCGGGCGCCCGATCACCTGGCACATCGAGGCGCTCGACGAGCCCGACCCGATCCGACATGCAGATCCGCAGACCGCTGCCGGCCTGCGGTCGGTTGCGACCTGGTTGCGCACCATGTTCGCCATCATGCCGCTGCCCGTTGGGACACGGGACCAGGACTTGCCAGACGAACACGCGCTTGGGCACAACACCGCCCACGCCGCGAACCAGTTCGCCGACCCCTACCAGGTGCCCGACGCCAACTTCGGCTGGTCGGCACGCGACGCGTGCTACTGCTACGGCAGTTTTGTGCTCGACGACGACGAGGCGCTGGTCATCACGCACCGACCGCCGTCGTGCCGGTTCTGGAACCTGGTGGTGTGGAACCAGTTCATGGCCACCTGTGGCGCCGCCGATGCCCGGTGCTCGGTCAACGGCCACAGCGCCATCGCCAACAGCGATGTCTCGGTGACCGTGGTGCTCTCCCGCGGGGTCACCACACACCCGAACTCGCTGACCACGCTGGACTATCCCCGCGGCAATCTCGCCTTCCGCTGGTTTCTCGCCGACGGCGTGCCGGCGCGGCCGGAGGTGAAGCTGGTGAAGCTCGCCGATGCCCCGACCGAGGTGGCTTGAATCACCCGACCGCACGGACCAACTCGATGGCCCGGCCCAGCGTGGAAAGCTTGGCGTCCATCGTGTCGCCCGCGGGATAGAGCCGCACCGTGTTCACCCCCGCGTCGCGCCACGCCACCAGCCGGGATCGGACCATCTCCTCGGTCCCGATCAGCGTGGTGGCCAGCACCATCTCGTCGGCGACCAGCCTGGCCGCCCCCTCGCGGTCGCCCCGTTGCCAGCGCTCGCGTACCGCGGCCGCGACCTCCGACCAGCCCTGCCTGCTGTAGGCCTGGTTGTAGTAGTTGGTGCTCGCCGACCCCATCCCGCCCAAGCTGAATGCGAGTTCCGTCTTGCGCGCCGCGACCATGTCCCGCAGCTCTTCGACACCGGATGCGAACGCCACTTCAGCGCCCTGGCAGAAGTCGATGTCGGCTCGGCTGCGACCGGCAGCGGCCAGCCCGGCATCCAGGTGCGTGAAATACGCGTCACCGGCGCCTTCGGGAACGAAGCTGGTACCCAGCCAACCGTCGGCAATCCGGCCGGTCAGCCGCAACATGGCCGGCGACAACGCGGCCAGGTAGATCGGAATGTCGTACTCGGGACGAGTCGACAATCGCATGGGCCGTGCCTCCCCGCCCCGGCGGGGAATCTGAAACTCACTGCCGGAGTATGTGACTTTGCCGCCCGCGAACACCTGCCGCACGATCTCGACCGTTTCCTTGAGCCGAGCCAGCGGCCGGTCGAACGCGACGCCGTGTAGACCTTCAATCACTTGTGGGCCGGATGCCCCCAACCCGAGTAGAAAACGGCCGCACGACAGATTGGACAGGGTGATCGCCGTTTGCGCGACCAGCACCGGGGATGGGGTACCAACCTGCAGCACCCCCGAACCGAGCTGCATCCGTTCGGTCCGGGCCGCTATGTAGCCCAGCGCGGATGGCGCATCGCTGCCCCACGCTTCGGCCACCCAGCAGGTGTGTAGGCCGAGCTTTTCGGCCTCGACGACGAAGTCGACCGTGTCCTTGCCGTCCTTGCCACCGGACAGCTCGACCGTCGTCGCCGTACGCATCAACGCACTCCGTGCTCAGCCAACCTCTTGATCGCGGCCAGGGTCTTGTCGATCGCCGCCTCGAACTCCCGCAGTCGCACGAAGACGATCTTTTCTTCCTTGTCCGGCATCGCATCGATGGCGTTGGGCAATCCCGAGCGCCCTGGCCCGATCTGCGTCCGGTAAGCCAGGTTGGTGCCACCGTCGCGGGGGACCAGACGAAACCGCCACACCGCGGCCGGATAGTCGGGTTCACCGACGGCCCAAGCGAATTCGCGGGGCGGATCACATCGGACAACTTGGGATGTACTGGTCCATTGCCCGAACGCCTCGTGTTGGTTGTGTCCGATGAACCGGGCGCCGACGCGTGGTTCGCTGACGCCGCCAACCCACTCCACGGCCTGCAGCTCGTTGCTGAGCGTCGGCATCAGCGCGATGTCGGAAATGAGGCTCCAGACCCGTTCGGGCTCGGCGTCAATCCACGTCGAGGCCTCCACGGTCGGCCTGTCCGCATAGCGTGCGCCCGTCCACTCCACGGATCCCATTGTCCTCCAGCGGGAACGTGCAATAGACGTGAGCGTCGCCACCACGGCCGCTCGACGGGGATTTCAGCCCTGCGGGTTCGCCGGCGATGCACGCAACGATCTGCGAGAACTCATCTGGCGTTAGGCAATTCCGCTGCCGGTGACCACGCTTGGGCCCAACGTACCGGTTTGGTCACGATTGGGGGAGCACATCGACAGCTCGCCGATGTCCACTTTCTGGACAAGGCTTGGTGCGGGTGCCGGCGTCGTCGGTAGCCACCGACACGGTGCTAGGCCAACGCGTGCGCTTCCTGTCGATCGGAGCCACGGAATGCCAGTTTGACGATCTTGCGAACAACCGTGCCGAACTGGCGCAGCAGCGGGCCCCGGTTGTAAGGAATGCCGTAGCGTTCGCAGATCTCCTGCACCTCGGGGGCAATCTCGGCGTACCGGCGGGCCGGGATGTCGGGGAACAGATGGTGCTCGATCGGGTGGGACAGGTTGCCCGACAGCAGGTGGAAGGTCTTGCCGCCGGTCAGATTGGCCGAGCCCAGCACCTGGCGGAAATACCACTGCCCCCGAGACTCGTTCTGGGTTTCTTCGACGCTGAACTCCTGGGTGCCGTCGGGGAAGTGGCCGCAGAAGATGATCATGTACGACCACACGTTGCGCATCAGGTTCACCGTGAGATTTCCGGCGAAAACGAACGGCGCAAACGGCCCGGCCAGCAGCGGGAAGGCGACGTAGTCCTTGAGGGTCTGACGTCTGGTCTTTTTCCAGATCTCCGTCAAGGTCTCACGCTTGTCGCGGAGCGTGATTTCGCCGGAGCGAATGCGCTCGGTCTCCAGTTCGTGCAGCGCGACGCCGTACTGGAACAGCACCATCAACAGGAACGCGTAGACGGGGTTGCCCAAATAGTACGGCTGCCAGGGCTGGTCTTCGCTCATCCGGATGATGCCGTAACCGATATCGCGGTCCATTCCCACGATGTTGGTGTGGGTGTGGTGCATGTAGTTTTGCGAAAGCCGCCATTGATCGGCGGGGCAGGCGGTGTCCCACTCGAAGGAGCGCCCGGAAATCGTGGGGTCACGCATCCAGTCGTACTGGCCGTGCATGACATTGTGGCCAATCTCCATGTTGTCCAGGATCTTTGACAAGCCCAGCATTGCGGTGCCCGCCAGCCAGGCCGGTGGCAGTATGCCGGCGAACAGCAGTGCGCGTCCACCGACTTCCAGCGCCCGCTGAGCCTTGATGACGCGGCGGATGTAGTCGGCGTCCGCTTCGCCGAGGTCAGCGATCACGCGTTCCTTGATGGCGTCGAGTTCGCGGCCGAATGCCTCGGCTTGTTCGGGCGTCAGGGCGAAATTGGCGCGGGTTGCGGTGTCTGCGGTTTCTGCAATGGTTGCGATGTTGTTGTTTCCCATGGGTTTCCCCTCCCAAGGTTGATGTGGATTGATGGCTAGAGCGATAGGTCGACGTCACCGACCGGAACCGATACACAGATCTGGACGTCCTCGTCCGGAGCGACCGATACCGCACCGGTGACCAGGTTGCGCACCGTGCCGGAGGTCTTGCGCCTCGTGCAGGTGTGGCAGATGCCCATCCGGCAGCCGTTTTCCGGTGCCAGTCCGGCCGATTCGGCCTGTTCGAGCAGCGAGCAGCCGTCGTCGACGACGTCAATGCCGCTGTCTGCGAACCTCACCCGGCCGCCGGATGGTTGCGCGGGCGCTTCGATCGGCGCCGGCACGAAGCTTTCGGTGAACACGTTTTCACAGTTCGCCCGCACGGCGTCCACCAAAGTGGTGGGACCGCAAACGAACACCGCGTCCGGGGCGTCCATCGCGGCGGCCAGGTGATCCGGGCCGAATCGGCCGACGAGGTCGCCGCCACCCGATTGGGTGTAGCCGTGCAGGACCCGCACCCCGGGCAGTGCGGCCAGCTCGGCGCGATAGCAGGCCTCGGCGGGATTGTGCGCGTAGTGGATGAAGGCGATCTCGGCACCGTGAATGTGCAGATGGTACTGGGCAACCAGGGTGCGCAGCATCGCCAGCACGGGCGTGATGCCGCTGCCGCCGGAGACGAACAGGATGCGGCGCGGCCGGCGCTGCGGCAGCACGAAGTCGCCGCCGACACCGGCCAGGCCCACCACCATGCCGCGACGGGCATGGTCATAGAGAGACGGGCATGGTCATAGAGATAGGTCGATACCAGCCCGCCGTCGTGGCGACCGATGGTCAGCTCGAGAGTCTCGCTGCCTTCGGCGTTGGCCGGCGAATAGCACCGGGTGTGACGTCGGCCGTCGATATCGACGGTGAGGTTGACGTACTGACCGGCCAGGGGGCCGGTACCCGCCGCCATGGCCGAGCGGAACGTGTCATTGGGGGCCAGCGTGAGGGTGACGCTGCGCGGCGTGGTGCGCCGCACGTCGATGAGCTTGGCGCGGGCCTCGCCCAGCGTCCACGTCGGCTCCACCAACTCGGTGTATCGATCGATTCCGTGCGGACCGGTGAGCAGGTCGACCAGGCCGGAACCCAGGACCCGCTTTGCCAGAGTTTGGGTCAAAGTTTGAGTGAACATATGTACACGGTGCGACGTGACGACGCTGGTCGTCAAGGTTTTTCCGCAGCTCTGTGGTACGGTTCACATAGTGAACGAACGTACTCCTAGCTCACGCCCGCACCGATCGGGCCGCTCCCGGGACAGCCCGTCACGCGAGGAGCGCAAGGAGGCCACCCGGCGCGCCATCATCGCCGCCGCCCTCAAGCTGGTGCATGATCGCAGCTTCAGCGCGCTGAGTCTGCGTGAAGTCACGCGCGAAGCCGGAATCGTGCCAGCCGCGTTCTACCGCCACTTCGAATCGATGGAAGCCCTGGGCTTGGTTCTCATCGACGAGTCGTTCCGAACGCTGCGCGACACCCTGCGCGGCGCGCGGGCGGGCCGCCTGGACCCGAACCGGGTGATCGAATCGTCCGTCGAGATCCTGATAGGCAGCGTGGCCGAACGCCGCGAGCACTGGCGATTCATCGTGCGCGAGCGCTCCACCGGCCTATCGGTGCTGCGCTACGCCATCCGTACCGAGATCCGGCTGATCACCTCGGAACTGGCCACCGACCTGGCGCGGTTTCCCGGGCTCAATGAGTGGAGCACCGAAGACCTCAACATCTTGGCGACGCTGTTCGTCAACGCCATGATTGTCACGGCCGAGGCGATCGAGGACGCGCAGAGCTCCGAGGCGCTCGAGGAGATCCGTAGGATCGCGGTCAAACAGCTGCGGATGGTCGCAATCGGTGTCGCCGGCTGGAAAAGCAGGCCCTGAGTCCGTTTCGGGCTGATGCCGCTTGATCACCCAGGCCCCGAACCGCGTTCGGGCGGCTATCGATTGAGGTGCGCGCTGGCCCCTCGGCAAACGAGCACTGCGCCAGATTCAAGCCGCTATAGTTCTACGCGTGGCTCTGGCCGCGACTCGCAAGTTGGTGCGCGATCCTCAGCTGCGCAGACTAATGGCGGTATGCGCCACCTTTCTCACCAGTAATTCCGCGCACGGCGTGCTGCTCACCATCTTCGCCTTCTCGGTGGGCGGTGCCGCCACCGTCGGCGTGGTGACCCTGGTCCGGATGCTGCCCAGCGCACTTCTGGCGCCGCTGGTGGCAACGCTGGCCACCAGTCCACGCCCCCAGGTACACCTGGCAATCGGGGTTGGCGCCCGCGGGATGACAACGATCGCCACCGTCATCGTGGTGGTGTCCGGGGCGCCGCTCGGTGTCGTCTTGGTGGTGCTGGGCGTCGACTCGCTGATGTCGGCGGCCGTGCGCTCCCTGCATGCCGCGCTGGTGGTGCGTCTGGCCACCAGCGTGGCCGAGGCGGCAACCGCCAACGCGGCGACCGGGGTTCTTCTCTATGCCAGCGCCCTGGCCGGGCCGGTGCTGGCCGGGGTGATGCTGGCCTTCGTCGGCGTCGGCTGGGCCTTGACCCTGCCGGCGGCGCTCTTCGTCGTCGGCACCCTGACGGCGCTACGGATCACCGTGGCGCCCATCGATGACATGCCCGATACCGGCCGGTGCCCGGCCATCCGGCGGTGTCGCGCGCGTCCAGCTCAGGGCGGTCGGAGCCGGGTTTCGCGCGATCATCGAAAGCCGTCCGGCCGCCGCAGCGGCGACCCTGTTCCTTCTCACCACGACGCTGCTCGACGGCTTCTGGTACGTCGCGAGCGCGCCGTTGGCCGCAGACCAATTTGGGCTCGGCCCAAGCGGTGTCACGACGATCATGACCATCTACGGCGTCGGCGGCCTGCTCGGTGCGGTGGCAATGCTGTCGATCGCGGGACGGGGCGGGCTGGCCCGCATGTTCACCTTGGCCCGGCTCAGCGAGGCGCTCCTGCTCGCGGCGATCGGTGCGGCCAGTCTGCCCGCATTGGGCCTGGTGCTGGCCGCCGGCGTGGGTGGGGGAAGCGCGGCCTCGTGGGCCATCGCACCGACGCTTGTTCAGCGCAGCGTCAACAGAGCCTCGATGGTGACCGCGGCGGCCAGTCTGCAGAGCGCGTCACAGCTGGCGATCGCCGCGGGTGCGGGGATCGCGGCGGTGCTGGTCGGCTCGTTGGGGCTGACCGGCGCCCTGGCCATCGTCAGTGGTGCCGCGGTGCTCATCACGGTGCTGGCCTGGCCACAGGTGCGCCGCGCCGACAAGCTCAGCGACGACGACAGCGCCAAGCTTGCGGTGATCCGGGCCACCCCGGTGCTGGCCCCGCTGCCCGCACTTGCTCTCGAGCAGCTCGCGCGCACGGCGACGCGGATGGCCGTGCCTGCGGGCTCCGACGTGATCCGCCAGGGCGACCGAGGCGACCGGTTCTACATGATCGCCAGCGGCCTGGCCGACGCCACCGTCAACGGTCGCCGGGTGGCCACCCTTGGTCCCGGCGGGTCGTTCGGGGAGATCGCCTTGCTGCACGACGTGGCGCGCTCGGCCACCGTGACAGCGCGAAAGGACCTCGACCTGGTCGCGGTGGATCGTGCCGAGTTCCTCACCGCGCTGTCCAGCAACACGGCAGCGGGTCTGCGGCTGGGCGGGCTCGCCCGGACCCGGCTGGGCACCGTGCCCGTCGAGGAGCGCCTCATCGAACTCGGCCCGGATCCCGCACTGAACAGCCAGTCGCTGTCTGAGCTGCTCGCCGCGCAGCCGGCGCTGGCGGGCATCGGCGACGGCGCGCTGCGCGAACTCGCCGACACCGCCAAGGTGCTGGCGGCCCCCGACGGTGCGCTGATCACCTGCGAGGGCGACCACGGCGATACCTACTACGTGATCCTCGAGGGCGCCGCCCAGGTCCTCGACGACGACACCGCAGTGCACCACCTCGGCCCCGGGGCGAGGGCTTCGGCGAGCAGGCGATCCTGCGCGACGTCCCGCGTACGGCGACCGTGCGAGCGGTGGGCGACACCACCCTGGTGGCCGTGGATCGCGAGGCGTTTCAGCGCGCGCGGCGTTGACACCGGCCGCAGCGACGGTGCCGTGACTGGGCCGGCTTACCGCGGGTCACGCCACATCGGCTAGATCGACGGACCACCGTGCGGCAGCGCGATCTCACCGGTAACGGTGAAACCGAAACGCTGGTAATAGGGCACATTTTCGGGCTTGCTCGACTCGAGGTAGGCCGGGCAGTACTCGGCGTCGCAGCGGTCCAGCCGCGACCGCAGCAGCGCCTGACCGAAACCCTGTCCGCGAACCGTCGGGTCGCTGCCGATGGCGGCCAGATACCAGTGTGGTTCTTCGGGGTGTGCGCGCTTCATCGCCGACTGCACGGCACGTCCCACCCCCGTTCGGAACCCGAACACCCGAAGCAAGGCCGGGGTCATCGCCAGTTCCCCGAGCCGTGTCTCGCGCCATTGGTTCGGCGGATCCCACAATGCCGCCGCGCCGATAACCGGTCCGTCGCAGGCCACCTCAACGCCACCGCGGGCCAGATGGTGGTGGCGTGTCATGGCCGCGAACAACCGGCACAATTGCGTGGTCCGGGCCCGGTCACCGGGAAACAGCCACGTCATCACGGGATCGTCGTAGAAAGCCCGGGCCATGGTTCGGGACAGCTCACGGATATCGGCCTTCTGCGCCGGACGCGCCTGTGGGGTCATCTCAGCGAGGGTATCTGGGACCGCCATGGCATCGCCGGGTCACCGCACCGCCGGGCGGCCCGATCCCGCCTGATACCCAGCAGCTCCACCGCGCCCTTACGATGGGGTGGCTCCATCATCGATGCCGGTGCGGCGCTGCGCCGGGGAACGGTTGGCCTACGGTGTGGGACTTCGAAACAGACCCCGAATACCAGGCGAAGCTGGACTGGGTCCAAGAGTTCATGGTCAACGAACTCGAACCACTGGATCTGGTAGCTCTCGATCCCTATGACAAGAAGAACCCCGAGATGATGGCCGTCCTTCGGCCGTTGCAGCAGCAGGTGAAGAACCAGGGGCTCTGGGCCGCTCACCTGCGACCGGAACTCGGCGGGCAGGGGTTTGGCCAAGTCAAGCTTGCGCTGCTGAACGAAATCCTCGGACGCTCGCGCTGGGCGCCCTCGGTGTTCGGTTGTCAGGCACCAGACTCGGGTAACGCCGAAATCCTGGCGCTGTTCGGCACCGAGGACCAGAAGGCCCGCTACCTGCAACCGCTGCTGGACGGCGAAATCACCTCCTGCTACTCGATGACAGAACCTCAGGGAGGTTCGGATCCAGGGTCGTTCGTCACGGCCGCCACCCGCGACGGAGACAGCTGGATCGTCAACGGGGAGAAGTGGTTTTCCACCAACGCCAAGCACGCCTCGTTCTTCATCGTGATGGCCGTGACCAACCCGCAGGCCCGCACCTACGAGAAGATGTCGCTGTTCATCGTCCCTGCGGAGACACCCGGTATCGAGATCGTCCGCAACGTCGGCGTCGGGACCGAGTCGAGCAAGCACGCCAGCCACGGCTACGTCCGCTACCACGATGTTCGGGTGCCGGCCGATCATGTGCTCGGCGGTGAAAGCCAGGCGTTCATGACCGCGCAGACGCGACTCGGCGGCGGTCGCATTCACCACGCGATGCGCACAATTGCATTGGCACGACGAGCCTTTGACATGATGTGCGAACGCGCCGTATCCAGGCAGACCAGACACGGCCGGCTTTCCGCCTTGCAGATGACGCAGGAGAAGGTCGCCGACAGCTGGATCCAAATCGAGCAGTTCCGGCTACTGGTGCTGCGCACGGCGTGGCTGATCGACAATCACCACGACTATCAGAAGGTGCGTCGCGACATCGCGGCGGTGAAGGTCGCAATGCCACAGGTGCTGCACGACGTGGTGCAGCGCGCCATGCACCTGCACGGCGCGCTCGGCGTTTCCGACGAGATGCCGTTCGTCAAGATGATGGTGGCCGCCGAATCGCTGGGCATCGCCGACGGCGCCACCGAACTGCACAAGATGACGGTGGCACGCCGGACACTGCGCCAATACGAGCCTGTTGCAACGCCGTTCCCGTCACAGCACATACCCACCCGGCGAGCGGCGGCCGAAGCGCGGCTGGCCGAGCGCCTGGAACACAGCATCGCGGAGTTCTGACACCGGACGCCGGCCGCTGGGCGTCCGGATGCCGAAAAGTGGTGCGGCGAATGGATTCTCACGGCTCCCGCCCCGACCGGTCAGGTGACGTACCGGACGACGCTTTCTGCCACACAGGCCGGCTTACCGGACCCTTCGACCTCGACGGTCGTGGCAACCGTCGCCTGGACCGCGCCGTTGCCGACGTCTTCAACACCGACCAGCGAACTCTGGGCGCGCACCCTGGAACCGACCGGCTCCGGGGCGGGGAATCGAACCTTGTTGAGCCCGTAGTTGATTGCCAGCTTTATGCCCTTGACCGTGTACATCTCGTGCTGCAGGCGAGGTAACAGCGACAGGGTCATGAAGCCATGTGCGATGGTGGTGCCGAATGGCCCTTTGGCCGCTCTTTCCGGGTCGACATGGATCCACTGATGATCGCCCGTCGCATCGGCAAACAGGTTGACGTCTTCCTGCGTGATCGTCACCCAGTCGCTTTGCCCGATGGTTTCACCCGCAGCGGCAGCGAGGTCGGCGACGGATTCGAAGGTGCGCATGGCTGTCTCCTCTGCTCGTGGGTAAGCATAGATGTTGTGAAGCTACTGCTGATCGCCGATACGCACGTCCCCAAGCGTGCCCGCGACCTACCCGACCAGGTATGGAAGCAAGTCGCCCGGGCAGACGTGGTGATCCACGCGGGCGACTGGGTAACCGTCGAGTTGCTCGACGAACTGCAGAGCAGGGCGGCCCGGCTGGTGGCCTGCTGGGGGAACAACGACGGACCCGATCTGCGCAGCCGGTTACCGGAGCGGGCGGACGTCGTGCTGGCGGGTCTGCGCTTCACCGTCGTTCACGAGACCGGCGCGGCGGGCGGTCGCGAGGCCCGGATGTCTCGGCTCTATCCCGATAGCGACGTACTGGTGTTCGGTCACAGTCATATCCCGTGGGACACCACAACCAGCACCGGTTTACGGCTGCTGAATCCGGGGTCTCCCCAGGGCTCCGGCGTTGTTGATTAGCAGGCTTGTGAGCTGGGTTGATGATCTTTGGTGCCGCGCTATTGGGGCCGGAGTGTAGGCACGGGCTATCTGGAGAACGATCGAGTTGGTTACTGTTCGTCGTTGGTCTGGAGTTGCCCGTGCCTACCGTTTCAGTATTGCCTGTGTCGTCGGTTCCAGAGGTGTTCGACCGCTGGAGTCCTGGTGAGCGCAGCGAGCTCATCGGATCGGAGTTTCTCGATGTGTTGGCCTCGGTGCCAGACCCGAGGGACCCACGCGGTCGGAGGTATTCGCTGATGGCTTTGTTGGCGATCGCGGTTCTGGCCACTGCCGCGGGGATGCGCGGCTATGCTGGTTTTGCCACATGGGCGGCCACCGCTCCCGATGATGTGTTGGCCCAATTAGGGGTCCGGTTCCGGCGGCCCAGTGAGAAGACCTTCCGCGCTGTTTTGTCTCGGCTAGACCCCGCCGACCTCAACGCCAGGATGGGCAGTTACTTCACTGCACACGTGGCCAGCAGCGACCCCAGTGGATTGGTGCCGATCGCGTTGGACGGCAAGATGCTGCGTGGTGCTTTACGCGCCAAAGCGACAGCCACGCATCTTGTGTCGGTGTTCGCCCACCGTGCCCGATTGGTGCTCGGTCAACTCGCTGTCGCCGAGAAAAGCAATGAAATTCCCTGCGTACGTGCCCTGTTCACGCTGCTGCCGGGTAGCTTGCGGTGGCTGGTCACCGTGGATGCGATGCATACCCAGGTCGTCACCGCGAAGTTGATCTGCGCCACCTTGAAGTCGCACTACCTGATGATCGTCAAGTCCAACCAAGCCAAAATACTTGCGCGTATCACCGCGCTGCCCTGGGCCGAGGTGCCCGCAGCCGCTACCGACGACTCCCGCGGCCACGGCCGTGTCGAGACCTGCACCCTGCAAATCATCACCGCTGCACGAGGAATCGGCTTCCCCTACGCAAAACAAATCATCCGGATCACTCGTGAACGCTTGATCACCGCCACCGACCAGCGCAGCGTGGAGGTGGTCTATGCCATCTGCAGCCTGCCGTTCGAGCACGCCCGCCCTACCGCGATCATGACCTGGATGCGTCAACACTGGGGAATCGAGAACAGCCTGCACTGGATACGCGACGTCACCTTCGACGAAGACCGTCAAAGGGCACATACCGGAAACGGCGCACAGGTCCTAGCAACGCTACGCAACACCGCGATCAATCTGCACCGCCTCAACGGCGCCGACAACATCGCCGAAGCCTGCCGGATCACCGCTTTGACCGCCAACCGCCGCCTAGACCTCCTCAATCCACAATTCCCCAGCTCACAAGCCTGCTAATCAACAACGCCGGAGCCCTGGGGGTCTCCCACCGATCGTCGCCGAGCTCCCCATTGCACTTACATGACCGCGACAATCGAAAGCGGCGCGCTTGCCGGGGTCACCCTGCACAACATCGAAAAGTAGCCGCTTCCATCGCACATATTCTTCAAATAGCAACGACTACAATGGTTTTGAGTTGCGCGACAAAGTCACTCGCAAGTGTCGACGACAGGCAATGACCACCCGAAACATCGCGCATTCGCGTTACCGAATTACGAAGCAAATAGTGCATCGCGGCCGAATTCTTCAAGTTTTCAACACCAATCTGAGCATCAATCGTTATCGTGTCGAAACGACTCGGCGCCGATTCTCAATCGTTAGATAACCGCGACATTCTTCTCCGGCCGCGACAGACGAATTGGGCCGCGGCCCTGTGTTTCACTCGCCCAGACAGATTTGACCGTGCCGTGCGGCAGATGAAAGTTGGGTAGGAGCTATGAAGTTCGTTGAGAAGTTGCGTGGCGCAGCGGCCGGCGCTCCGCGCCGGCTGACCATCGCGGCCATAGGGGCTGCCCTGTTGTCCGGACTTGTTGGGGCCGTGGGTGGCGCGGCGACCGCCGGGGCATTTTCCAGGCCGGGTCTGCCGGTGGAATACCTGCAGATTCCGTCGGCTGCGATGGGCCGCGACATCAAGGTTCAGTTCCAGGGCGGTGGAGCGCACTCGGTCTACCTGCTCGATGGGCTACGGGCGCAGGACGACTACAACGGTTGGGACATCAACACTCCCGCCTTCGAGGAGTACTACAACTCCGGGTTGTCGGTGGTGATGCCCGTCGGCGGCCAGTCCAGTTTCTACAGCGACTGGTACCAGCCCTCTCAGGGCAACGGTCAGGGCTACACCTACAAGTGGGAGACCTTCCTGACCCGGGAGATGCCCGCCTGGTTGCAGGCCAACAAGGGCGTCTCGCCAACCGGCAATGCGGCGGTGGGCCTTTCGATGTCGGGCGGTTCGGCGCTTGTTCTGGCTGCCTACTACCCCCAGCAGTTCCCCTACGCCGCGTCCTTGTCGGGATTCCTGAACCCCTCCGAGGGCTGGTGGCCGACGCTGATCGGTCTGGCGATGAACGACTCGGGCGGCTACAACGCCAACAGCATGTGGGGCCCGTCCACTGACCCGGCCTGGAAGCGCAATGACCCGATGGTCCAGATTCCGCGCTTGGTCGCCAACAACACCCGCATCTGGGTCTACTGCGGCAATGGCACCCCCAGCGACCTCGGTGGCGACAACATGCCGGCGAAGTTCCTGGAAGGCCTGACACTGCGCACCAACCAGACCTTCCGGGACACCTACCTGGCCTCGGGTGGGCGCAACGGGGTGTTCAACTTCCCGACCAATGGCACTCACTCGTGGCCCTACTGGAACCAGCAGCTGGTTGCCATGAAGGGCGACATCCTCAAGGTGCTCAACGGGCCTGCCGTCCCGGCGGCTCCGGCTGCCCCGGAGGCTCCCGCCGCCCCGGTCGCTCCGGCCGCCTGAGGGGCTCGCTAGCTCCAAAACCTGCATCGGCAGCAGCGCAACCGCCAGCGCTGCTGCCGATGCTTTTTTGGTGGCGCGGCTACTTCAACAGGGCCCGACGGTCGGAGTGGAAATAGGTGAAGCCGGTTGTCAGCGCACACACCGTTGAGGCGACCGCGAGCATCTGGGTTCCGCTGACCACCAAGCTGATGGTCCCACCCACGGTGGCGCCGAGAATGAAGCTGGCAAGCAACATGAAGTAGCCGAGCCAGTCCGCCGCCTGTCCGCCGGCGATATGGCGTTCGATGCCCTGCCCCATCTTGACCAACGTCCCGGTCACGTAACTCAACGGCACCGACACTTCGCCGTCCTTGACGAACGACGTGTTCAGCGAACCCACACCGAAGACCACGAGCATGATCGGCAGGAAGTCCAGCTGGCTGCCTTCCCATCCACCGATGACGATGTCCAGGGCCGTCGCGGCGACCAGGCTGAAGGTGGTCAGCACGGTCGGGCCGTGCGGGTGATCCACCCAGAAGTGCCGTCTGCACACCGATGCAACCACGACTCCCACCAGGAACCACACCAGGAGCAGCCCCGCCGTGACCGAAAGCCACACGTCGTCCCGAAAGTAGCCCAGCACAGCGCGTTGGGCGTTTCCCGTCATGAATGTCACGAAGTAGCCGGCAGAGTGGGTGAAAGCGGTTGCACCCAGCACGCCGGCCAGCACCGCCAGCACCCAGGACAGTCGCGCCTCGCTGTCGAAAATGTCACTCCTCACCCAGCCATGCTGTCAGACCCGTTCGACGACCGCAGAAATCAGCAGGCCAGACCATGCCCGTTCGGGCGCGCCACAGTCACCGGCCGAGCGCCGGCGGCCGGTGCGCCCGCCGACCTAGGTGGCGGTGAGCCGCGCGATCGAGCGCAGCGGGATCGGCAGCCAGCCGGGCCGGTGCCGCGACTCATAGCCGGCCTCATAGACGGCCTTGTCGAGTTCGTAGGCGGCCAGCAGCAGCTCCGAATCCCGCGGATCGTTTCCCGAGGCGGCCGCATAGCCTTCGCAGAACGCGGTGCGGTTGCGGGTGATCCATTCCCGGGCGCGAGCCGCCAGCTGCTTATCGTCGGCGTGGTCGACCAGCGGCCCATAGGCGGCGTACTCGAACGAGCGCAAGACCCCCGCGACGTCGCGCAGCGGCGAATCGGGGGCCCGCCGCTCCCGCAGCGGCTGCCCCGGTTCGCCTTCGAAGTCGATCAGCACCCAGCTCTCCGGCGTGCGCAGAACCTGCCCCAGATGCAGATCCCCATGCACGCGCTGAACGCTGATCGTCTCGTCGACCAGCTTGACGAACCGTTCTTCGATGGTGCCGGCGTACTGCTGCAGTTCGGGCACTGCCGCAGCGGTCGACGACAACCGCGCCAGTACGTGGTCCACCGGGAAGGTGGCCTGTGCCGTCCCCAGCTGCTCGGCCAGGGTCGCGTGCACCGACGCGACCGCTTCACCGAGCCGGCGGGACTCGCCGGCAAAGTCGCCGCCGACTTCGTGTGCGTACAGGTCGCCCTCGGCGAACAGGTCACGGACGCTGGCGGTGGCCATCGCCCAGCCTTCGGCCGCGTTGGCCGCGTAGGCGGTTGCCATGCCCAGCGGGCACGCGGCCTCCGGGGGCTCGCCGGGGATGCCGATTTCGTAGGTGCCCAGCAGCCGCGCCACGTGCGGATTGTGCGTCCGGCCCAGCACCCGGTTGAGTTCGATGTCGGGATTGATCCCGCTGCTCACCCGGCGGAAGACCTTCAGGATCGCGGCCTGCCCGCGGTCGAATATCACGCTGGTATTGCTTTGTTCGGCGTCAGAGACCCGCGGGTAGGCATCCAGCGGCAGCTCGACATCGGGCTCGCGAGCGAAGCTGACCTGCCCGTCGGACGAACTTCGCACGGCCGACGAGTCGATCAGCGAGAGCAGAACCTGCGGCGCCACCGGGTCATAGAGGGCGTCGAAGCCGGTGTGGTCGTCGGCGGAGCCGATGGTGGCCAGCGTGCTGAATTCCGAGACCGGCCCGGCATCCCAGCGCACCAGCACCTGGTAGCGCTCCGCGGAGCCGTCCGTGTAGCTGACATCCACCAGCACCAGGTCCAGATCATCGCGCAGCGCCACCACCGCACCCGGTTCGGCGGCGGCCAGTTCGCGGTTGCGTCCGGCGTACCAGCGTTGCTGCGGGAGCCATTCCGACCAGGGCAGCTTGGCTGCAAGCGTGGCTGGCGAGTTCATTTAGCGCCGCTCCTTCTCATTGCTTGGTCCCCCGCAAGCGGGCGGTGCCCCCAGTGCATCGTCACCGGCGCGGTCATCGTTCCTCCTCGGATGCGGACAGCTGAAACCAGTAGAACCCGTGCCCCGGAAGGGTGAGCAGGTAAGGCAGGTGCCCGATTTTGGGAAATTCCACTTGCCCGGTCAGCTCGACGGGCGTGTAGCTGTTCCACTGCTGCAGGTTGAGCTCGATGGGCTGCGGGAAGCGCGACAAGTTGTTCACACACAGCACGACGTCCCCGTCTTCGCCGGCCGGTCCCGGGGCCTCGCGCACGTAGGCCAGGATCGACGGGTTGGAGCCGCCCAGCTCCTGGAACGTGCCGACGGCGAACGCGTTGTGGCGGCGTCGTACCGCCAGCATGGTGCGGGTCCAGTTCAACAGCGATGTCGAGGTGTCCCGTTGCGCCTCGACGTTGACCGCCTGATACCCGTAAACGGAGTCCTGGCTTGGGGGCAGGTACAGCCGGCCCGGGTTGGCGGTGGAGAAACCGGCGTTGCGGTCCGGGGTCCACTGCATCGGAGTCCGCACCCCGTCGCGATCCCCCAACCAGATGACGTCGCCCATGCCGATTTCGTCGCCGTAGTAGAGCACCGGCGAGCCGGGCAGCGAGAGCAGCAGCGCATTGAACAGCTGGATCTGGTTGCGGTCATTCTCCAGCAACGGCGCCAGCCGGCGGCGGATCCCGACGTTCGCTTTCATCCGCGGGTCCTTGGCGTACTCCGCGTACATGTAGTCGCGTTCTTCGTCGGTGACCATTTCCAGCGTCAACTCGTCATGGTTGCGCAAGAAGATTCCCCACTGTGCCATATCGGGGATGGGCGGGGTCTTTGCCAGAATCTCCGAGATCGGAAACCGCGATTCGCGGCGGACCGCCATGAAGATGCGCGGCATCAGCGGGAAGTGAAAGGCCATATGGCATTCGTCGCCACCGGTGCTGGCCTCACCGAAGTACTCGACGACGTCGGCCGGCCACTGATTGGCCTCGGCCAGCAACACCCGGCCCGGGAATTCGTCGTCCACCACCTTGCGGACGCGCTTGAGGAAGGCGTGCGTCTCGGGCAGATTCTCGCAGTTGGTTCCCTCCCGCTCGAACAGGTAGGGAACGGCGTCCAACCGGAATCCGTCGATCCCCAGGCCCAGCCAGAACCGCAGGACGTCGATCATCGCCTCTTGCACGGCCGGGTTGTCATAGTTCAGGTCCGGCTGATGGGAGAAAAACCGGTGCCAGTAGAACTGGCGGCGCACGGGATCGAAAGTCCAGTTGGACTCTTCGGTGTCCACGAAAATGATCCGGGCGTCGGTGTATTTCTCGCTGCTGTCGCTCCAGACGTAGTAGTCTCCGTAGGGGCCGTCGGGGTCGTGCCGAGACTCCTGAAACCACGGGTGCGATTCCGAGGTGTGGTTCATCACCAGGTCGGTGATCACCCGGATGCCGCGCCGGTGGGCCGCGTCTACCAGGGCAACGAAGTCGCCGACGGTGCCGAACTCCGGCAAGACCTTGTAGAAGTCCCGGATGTCATAGCCGCCGTCACGCAGGGGCGAATCGTAGAACGGGGGCAACCAGATGCAATCGATACCCAGCCACTGCAGATAGTCCAGGCGCTGCATCAGGCCGCACAGATCGCCGGAACCGTCGGCGGTGCCGTCGTAGAACGCCCGGACCAGTACCTCGTAGAAGACCGCGTGTTTGAACCAGGTTGGGTCGGCGGGCAACGCGGCCGCGTTGCCGAAATCCTTGGCATCGGGGTGTTCGACCACACCTCCCTCGACGTGGCTGCCCTCGGCTGGATTGTGCTCGATGGTGTTGGTTGCCTCGTTCATCAATTCCACGATGCCACGGGTACCCGAGGCGCAACCATAAGAATCACGCCAAGATCGATGCGCGCAATCACGCCCGGTGCCATGCGAATTGGCTGACCGACGCGAAGAAGCCGCAGCGAGATCAGGCGGGCGGGCCCTCGGCAAGCGTCACGTTTTCGGTGCGCTGCCCACCCGAACTGGATGTCCAGCTGATCGAGACGATGTCGCCAGGGTGGTGCCCGTTGAGCGCATCCGACATCGCGGTCGCCGAGTTGATCGGGGCGCCACCGAGTGCGGTGATGATGTCGCCGGTGGAAATGCCGACCACCGCCGCCGGAGCGCTGCCAACCACGCGCGCAACCTTGGCCCCGGTGCCGTTGTTGTCGACGACACCCAGACCGAGGAAAGCGGTGGGCCCGATGTGCACCGTGGGCGACCCGCCGCCGGAGCGGATCTGTCCGGCGATGCCCATCGCCTGTCCGATCGGGATGGCGAAGCCCGTTCCGCCACCGGACATCTGGAAGTTGTCGGAGGCGGCGGTGTTCATGCCGACCACCTGACCCATGTTGTTGACGATCGGCCCGCCGGAGTCACCGGGGGCGATCGCGGCGTCCACCTGAATCAACCCGTTGAGCGTCTCTTCGGCGCCGGTCAGCGCGTCGGATGCCTCGACGGTCTGGTCCAGTGCGACCACGCGTCCGGGCACCGCGCGGGGCGTACCGCCCTGCCCGCCGGTGTTGCCCATCGCCACGATCGGCTCACCAACGGAGACGCCGCCGCCGATCGCGGCGGCGGGAAGGCCACCCGCGCCGCGCATCTGCAGCACCGCGACGTCGCGGGTGCGGTCGTAACCGACCACGTCGACGCCGTAGGTGCGGCCGTCACCGACACTGAAGACGGAGATGTCGGTGGCGCCCGAGATCACGTGGTTGTTGGTCAGCACGACGCCGGCGGGATCGATGATGATGCCCGTTCCGGCCCCGACCGCGTTGTTGTAGCCGAGCTTGGTGTTGACGTTGACGACCTGCGGGCCGACCTGCGCGACCATCGCCGAGGGGTCAAGCGGCAGTGTCGGGAAGTCGGCGAACCGATCCAGCGCCAGGTTCGACGGCGCCGCGTGCGCCGGCGCCGGCACGGTGGCCAGGCCCAGTCCCAGCACGGCCAGTACCGCCACTAGCCATGACCACCTCGGTGAGTGGTGGCGCAATTTACTCATCCCGCATCCTCCTGCGTCGGGGTAAGAATCAGAGAATTGTCCCAGCCTTCAGGTCCGGGCAGCAAAACCTAGTCTTACGAGAATAGTCCAAGGATAGCGATGTGTGGCCTTGCTAAGGCCCAGATCGCCGGTTATTCGCCGAGGTCGACGGACCGGGCTCCAGCGCATACCTGAGATGGTGGCTGACGTCACCCACCATGTCGATCAGAGTCAGGTCGCGGTAGGAAAACCGCCATTTGCCGTCGACGCAGGCGAAACGGTCGTGGTAGCGGCCCGTGACGATCGGCTGTAGCGGGAAGTCGTCGACCTGCTGAAAAACGGTGTAGTAGCTGCGACAACGAGCGATTCCGCACTGCGGGTCGATCTCGATGATCGGATTGCTGACCACGTGCTTGGTGCGCGGCGTCCCGTTGGGATACACAATGATCAGGGCCTCCCAGATCTTCAACAATCCCGCCGCATCGACGGTGTCCTGACCGCCGTCCTGATCACCGTCCGCGGCGATTCGGATGCGGGCGTGCTCGAAGAGCGCGGCGGCCGCCGGCAAATCGCCGGCGTCGATGCATTCGGCATAGCGATAGAGCAGGTTGGCGATCTGAGTCTCCGCCCGCATCGAGCAACGGTAGCGCGCCGGCCAGACCGACCGGCCCCACTCCGGGCCGTAGGCTGGGCCGGTGGGCGAAGTGTTCGACCCCGCGGTCAGGTTCACCCAATCCCCGGTGGCGCGGTTGGCAACGGTCACCCCCGAGGGCATTCCCCATGTGGTGCCGGTGGTTTTCGCGGTCGACAACGACCTGATCTTCACTGCCGTCGACGCGAAGCCGAAATCCACCCGCAGGCTGCGCCGGCTCACCAACATTGAGCGCACGCCGCAGGTCAGCCTGCTGGTCGACCATTACGACGACGACTGGACGCAGTTGTGGTGGGTTCGCGCCGACGGAGTCGCCCAAATCCATCCGGCCGGAGCGGTGCTGCACACCGGTTACCGGCTGCTGCGCGCAAAGTACGCCCAATACCAATCGGTGCTGCTGGATGGGCCGGTTATCTGCGTAGCCGTGCGGCGCTGGTCCAGCTGGCACGCGTGACCCGCCCCGCACGTGGCGGCATCTGGTCTCCGGTCCGCTCCGGTAGGCGCCCGTTACCGACCCTTGTGTTGCGGGGCAGTTGAGAGAAAAGTTGCTACTGCGTCCTGTGGGCTGGAACACACCGCGTACGGGAGTGGGCGGGCAACCCCGGGAAGAACGGGAGGCAAGTCATGGCCGACAGAGCGGGTAGTTCCTCGGGTTCGGGAACTGCGCCTACCGCCGAAGGTCCGGACGCTATCCGCAACGTGGTTCTGGTCGGACCGTCCGGGGGCGGGAAAACCACCCTCGTGGAAGCGCTTTTGGTGTCCGCCGGAGTGCTCTCTCGCCCCGGCTCGGTAACCGACGGCACCACGGTCTGCGACTTCGACGAAGCGGAGACCCGTCAACAGCGCTCGGTCGGCCTGGCGGTCGCCGCACTGTCACACCAGGGCATCAAGGTCAATCTGGTCGACACCCCCGGCTATGCCGACTTCGTGGGTGAACTGCGCACCGGGCTGCGCGCCGCGGACTGCGCGCTATTTGTCATCGCGGCAAACGAAGGTGTGGACGAGCCGACGAAGTCGCTCTGGCAAGAATGCAGCCAGGTTGGCATGCCGCGGGCGGTGGTGATCACCAAACTCGACCACGCGCGAGCGAACTACGCGGAGGCGTTGGCTGCCGCCCAGATCGCGTTCGGGGACAAAGTACTGCCGCTGTATCTACCGACCAGCGACGGCTTGATCGGCTTGTTGTCCCAAACCCAGTACGCCTACGCAAACGGCACGCGCTGCGAGACGGCACCCGGAGCTTCGGACGCGGACCGGATAGAGGAGGCCCGCGGGTCCCTGATCGAGGGAATCATCGAAGAGTCCGAGGATCAGTCGCTGATGGAGCGCTACCTCGGTGGCGAGCAGATCGACGAATCGATCCTGATCGAGGATCTGGAGAAGGCCGTTGCGCGGGGCTCGTTTTTTCCGGTGATCCCGGTGTGCGCCAGCACCGGTGTCGGCACGCTGGAACTGCTCGAAGTTGCCACGCGGGGCTTCCCCTCGCCCCGCGAACATCCGCTGCCGGAGGTCTTCACCCCACAGGGCGCCACCCACGCCGACTTGGCCTGCGACGTTGACTCGCCATTGCTCGCCGAAGTGGTCAAGACGACGTCGGACGCCTACGTCGGCAGGGTCAGCCTGGTCCGGGTCTTCGCCGGAACCATCAAGCCCGACGCCACGGTTCACGTGTCAGGTCACTTCTCATCCTTTTTCGGCAGTGACAACGGGAACGACGCGGCCGCCAGCACACACCCCGACCACGACGAGGACGAACGCATCGGGGTGCTGTCGTTTCCGCTCGGAAAACAGCAACGTCCGGCCACCAAAGTGGTGGCCGGTGACATCTGCGCGATCGGCAGGCTGAGCCGGGCCGAAACCGGCGACAGCCTGTCGGACAAGTCCGAACCGCTGGTGCTGAAGCCCTGGACCATGCCGGAGCCGCTACTACCGATGGCCATTGAAGCCCATGCCAAGACCGACGAGGACAAACTCGCGGTCGGACTGAGCCGGCTGGCCGCCGAAGACCCAACGCTGCGCATCGAGCAGAACCAGGAGACCCACCAGATCGTGCTCTGGTGCATGGGCGAGGCCCATGCCGGCGTGGTACTCGACGCGCTCGCCAACCGATACGGCGTCACCGTCGACACCGTCGAGCTGCGGGTGCCGTTGCACGAAACCTTCAGCGGCAACGCCAAGGGGCACGGCCGGCACGTCAAGCAGTCCGGTGGGCACGGCCAGTACGGGGTCTGCGACATCGAAGTGGAACCGCTTCCGGAGGGCTCGGGGTTCGAGTTCCTCGACAAGGTGGTCAGTGGAGCGGTGCCACGTCAGTTCATTCCCAGCGTGGAGAAGGGCGTCCGAGCCCAGATGGACAAGGGCGTGCACGCCGGGTACCCGGTTGTCGACATCCGGGTGACGCTGCTCGACGGCAAAGCCCACAGCGTCGACTCATCGGATTTCGCCTTCCAGATGGCCGGTTCACTGGCGCTGCGAGAGGCGGCCGCCGCGACCAGGGTGACGCTGCTGGAACCGATCGACGAGATCGCGGTGCTCGTGCCCGACGATTACGTCGGCACCATCATGGGCGACCTGTCCGGACGTCGCGGCCGGGTGCTCGGCACCGACACGGTGGGCCACGAACGCACGGTGGTCAAGGCCGAGGTGCCGCAGGTCGAATTGACCAGGTACGCCATCGATTTGCGCTCCCTGGCCCACGGGGCGGCGTCGTTCACCCGCTCCTTCGCCCGCTATGAGCCGATGCCCGAATCCGCCGCCGCCCGCGTGAAGACTCACGCATAGCGGCCCGGCGGATTCATGTCAACCATCAACGGACTGCCCGCGCACATCCTGCTCAATCACCTGGTCGTGGTGCTGGGTCCGCTGACCGCGATCCTGGCCATCGTGTGTGCCTTGTGGACACCGGCACTGCAGCGATTTGTCTGGCTGACGCTGCTGCTGGCGATCATCACACTCATCGCGACCCCGATCACCGCTGACGCCGGTGCATGGCTTCAGGCTCGGCTGGGCCCGTCACCGATGGTAGAAAAGCACCAGGAACTCGGTGAGACCCTGACCTATTTCATGGCGGTCCAGGCGTTGGCCGTCGCCCTGCTGGTGGTCATGCATGTTCGCCGGGAACGGGGGCGTGCGGTCAACACCGCGACGCACCTGACGATCACCGCGCTGGTGATCGTTGCCGCCGCGGCCACGCTCGTCGCGACCTACCAGGTCGGCGATTCCGGCGCGCAGGCCGCCTGGGGTTCCATCGCTTCGGCGCTGGGACCCTACTAGGCCTGCCCGCCGAACTGTTGGGCCACCGCGCGCCGGTCCAGCGACCCCTTCGCGGTATGCGGCAGCTCACTGGCCATCTGGAAGGTGGCCGGAATTTCGAAGGACGCCAGCTTCTCCCGGCAGAATTCGGTGAGTTCCTGCGCAGTGGGCGCGGGCTCACGCGGCACGATCACCGCCGCGACCGCTTCGCCGTAGAGCGCGTCGGGGACGCCGAAGACCGCGTTCTCCTGCACCCCGGGGTGGCTGGCCAGCACCCCTTCGACGCGTTCCGGGGAAATCTTCTCCCCGCCCCGGTTGATCAGTTCCTTGATCCGGCCGCGGATGCTGAGGTCGCCCGCCTGCGACAGGGTTCCGAGGTCGCCGGTGCGTAGCCAGCCGTCGGTGAAGTTTGCCGCGGTGATCTTCGGGTCACCGAGGTAGCCGCGCACCACCGTGGGGCCGTGCAACCAGACTTCGCCGACGGCGCCGGGCCCGACCGGATGCCCGTCGGGCCCGACGATCCGGATTTCGGGCCCCGTTGATCGACCGACCAGACCGGTAGACTCAGCGGGGTTTTCGTCGCAGCCGCTGCCCTCGACTCCGGTGCTTGCCACCTGGTGGGTGGCCTCGGTCATGCCGAATGCGCACAACACCGGGGCGGAGAACTCGTCATGCAACGCTTGCGCGGTTTCGGGCGTGAGTGGCGCGCTGCAACTGCGGATGAAGCGCAATGCGGCGCGAGTCCGGCCGGACGAGTCGGCTTCCCGTTCCGTCTTGGCGCGCTCCAACAAGATCTGGTGGATCGTGGGCACCGCGGTGTACCAGGTGGCGTGCGCGACGTGAATGTCGTCCCAGAATGTGTGCGCCGAGAATTTTCCGCGAGCCGGCAGCAGCACCGTGCCCCCCGAGACCAGGGTCGACAGCAACGCGGCCATCAGGCCGTGGCCGTGGTACAGCGGCATCACCGCAACCGTCGCGTCCTGTGGGCTCAGCCGGTATCCCGCGATGATGGACCGTATCGAGGTGGCGATGTTGGCGCGCGTCCAGGGAACCATCTTCGGCAGCCCCGTGGTTCCCCCGGTGAACATGATCATGGCGTCGTCGGCCCGCAACCCCTGGGGCGCCGACGCCACCGCGGTGGGCTCGCCGGCGGCGTCCAAATGGACCGACAGAATGCCGGTATCGCGCGCCACACTCACCGCGATCGGCCACCATCGAACCGCCGGTTCATCCCGGTTGCCGGGTCCGGTGCCGTCGATGAGCACCACGCGTGCCCCTGCGGCCCCGGCGCGGGCGCGTTGGTCAGCGACCGGCAGCGCCGGATCCAGCGGAACGACGATCAGATTCGCGCGTGACGCGGCCAGCAGCGCGACCACGAACTCGAGGTTGCTGCCCGAGCGCAACGCCACCCGCTCCCCCTGCCGCAGGCCGGCCCGAGTCAGCTGCCCGGCGAGGTCGTCGACCAGGCGGACCAGGTCGCGATAGCTGACCGCGACACGATCGGCGGTGAAGATGACCGCGGTTGCCTCCGGCAGCTGGGCCGCCGCCAGCTCCACCAGATCCGCCAGCCGAGGGCCGGCGGCCGAGTCGCAGGGTTGGGTCCCGACGTGCGCGGGCACTGCCTGGCCGCCGGTGATCGAGTCCGATGCCATCGCGTGCACTCCCTCCAGGTATTACCGGTGCAGTTGGCACCTGATCAGCACCCTGCCGGTGATCGGTACGCGTTGTCCAATACTGACCGGCTACCAGTCGATAGTCGACGGCTATCGAGTCGCGGTGGTGCCGGCCTACGCCGTAGCCGCCGCTCGATAGACGGAGTGAATCGTCGGATAGAGAACCGGTCTTGGACACAGCGGGGGCACCCGATAAGAGTGGTGATCAAGCCACCGGCCACCAACACACCCGAGGAGTCGCCACCATGACCACACAATCGGCATCTCCCAGCGACGCGACAGCCGCAGGCGGATTGACCGATGGTTTCCATCTGGTGGCCGACGCACTCAAAGCCAACGACGTCGCCACGATCTACGGAATCGTCGGCATCCCCATCACCGACCTGGCGCGCACCGTGCAGGCCCGCGGAATCCGCTACATCGGATTCCGCCACGAAGCCTCCGCCGCCAACGCGGCGGCCGCCGCAGGCTTCCTGACCGCCCGGCCCGGGGTGTGCCTCACCACGTCGGGCCCGGGTTTCCTCAACGCGCTGCCCGCACTGGCCAACGCAACCGCCAACTGCTTCCCGATGATCCAGATTTCCGGGTCCAGCCAGCGGGCGATCGTGGATCTGGCACGTGGCGACTATCAGGAGATCGACCAGCTCAACGCGGCCCGCCCATTCGCGAAAGCCGCGTACCGGATCAATCGGGTCGAAGATGTCGGGCTTGGCATTGCCCGCGCGTTGCGCACCGCGATCTCGGGCCGCCCGGGCGGGGTCTACCTCGACGTCCCCGGCGAGGTGCTCGGTCAGGCGATGGACGCGACGGCCGCCGCGGCGACCGTTTGGCGCCTCGTCGACCCCGCCCCGCGGCAATTGCCCGCACCCGAGGCCGTCGATCGCGCACTGACCATCCTCAGCCAGGCCCAACGTCCGCTGATCGTGCTGGGCAAGGGCGCGGCATATGCACAGGCCGACAACGCGATCCGGGACTTCATCGAGACGACCGGAATTCCGTTCCTGCCCATGTCAATGACCAAGGGGCTACTGCCGGATTCGCATCCGTGCTCCGCGGGGGCGGCTCGCTCGCTTGCCATCGCCCGCGCCGACGCTGTCCTGCTGATCGGGGCTCGGCTGAATTGGCTACTCGGCCACGGCGAGTCACCGCAGTGGTCGGCCGACGCCAAGTTCATCCAGGTCGACATCGCGGCATCGGAGTTCGATAGCAACCGCCCGATTGCCGCGCCACTGACCGGCGACATCGGCTCGGTGATGGCGGCATTGTCCGACGGCCTGGCCCGGCATCCGATCGCGACCAGGGCCCCGTGGACCACCGAGCTCGCCGAACGCAAGGCACGCAACGAAGCAAAAATGCTGCAACGCTTGGCCGAGGATCCGCACCCGATGCGGTTCTACAACGCGCTTGGCGCCATTCGCACTGTGCTGCACGATAATCCCGACGTGTATGTGGTCAATGAAGGCGCCAACGCGCTAGACCTGGCCCGCAATGTCATCGACATGCAGCTGCCGCGTCACCGTATCGACACGGGAACGTGGGGGGTGATGGGTATCGGCATGGGCTACTCCATCGCGGCCGCGGTGGAGACCGGCCGGCCCGTCGTAGCAATCGAAGGGGATAGTGCATTTGGTTTCAGCGGCATGGAGGTCGAGACCATCTGCCGCTACCAGCTTCCCGTCACCGTGGTCATCCTCAACAACGGCGGCGTCTACCGTGGCGACGAGGCCACCAAGGCCCAGGCCACAGACGCCAGTCCCAACGACCCCGCCCCCACTGTGTTGAGCGCCCACGCACGCCACGAGCTGATCGCAGAAGCATTCGGCGGCAAGGGATATCACGTCACCACCCCGACTGAGCTGCGGTCGGCGCTGACCGCGGCGCTCGCATCCAACGGACCCACCGTCATCGACTGCGAACTCGACCCGGCCGCCGGTGTGGAGAGCGGGCACCTAGCCAGCCTAAATCCCACTAGCGCGGCCACCCCAGCGCGGGTCAGCGCCGGCGGCTGATCTCCATCAGCCGCGTTTGGAAGAACTCATCCAACGCGAGCCCCTGGGCGCTGGTCATCAGCGCCCTGGCGACGGGAGATCCAGGCCCGGTGGAACTGGTAGCCAAGGCGACCTGGGCTTTCACCACCGGGCTGACCAGTTGGACCGGGCGTATCTCACCGCCCGCGGGTGTGGTCCATAGCCAGGTGTGCGGCACAATGGACGCCGAATTCCCCGTGGCGACCTGAGCGAACAGCGAAGCAACGGAATCGGTTTCAACCTGCGGACTGACCGTGATGGCGTGGTCGGCGAAGGCCGCGTCGATGATTTGCCGGTCTCGCATATCCGAGGAGAGCAGGGCCAGTGGTAGCTGCGCGGCATCGAGCCAGCTCAGCGTCGACACGCCCGGGGGCAACATCTCCGGCGGCGCCAGCAGCACATAGCGCTCCTCGTACAGCGGCACCAAGTCAACGTCATGACCATCGTCGGAGGACGTATACACGATGGCGGCGTCCAGCTCGAAGTCACGCAGCCGCCGGTACAGCTCGGTGACCGCCAACCGGGAACAGATCTGCGCCTTCACCAACGGGTGCGCCGAGCAGAAGTCCGACAGCACCAGCGACGCAGTTGTCGAGGCAGACGGAACGGTGCCCAAACGCAGCGTTCCGGTGATCCCCGATCGCACCGCGTCCACCTCTGCCTTGAAGGCGTCGTGCTCGGCGATGATCCGCTTGGCCCAGACCACCAACCGCTCACCCTCCGGGGTGAGCCCCTCGAAGCTGTGGCCCCGATTGATCAAGGTGACGTTGAGTTCACGTTCGAGCTTGGCGATTGCCGAGGACAAGGCGGGCTGCGACACATAACACTTCTCCGCCGCCCGGGCGAAGTGGCGTTCCTGAGCTACCGCGACGAAGTACTCCAGTTGACGGAAGAGCACTGACACCTCCTCGGTCATGTGTACCGATTCGCTGAGACTACCGCCCCCACCGGACCGTTGTCGCCCGCCGGTCCCCGATTGGGCCGCCAGGTCCTGCACCGTCGCGACAAGGTCCGCGCGCCATTGGGCGGTTCTCGTTACCCCGCAGCGCGGTTGGACCGCCAGGGCTCCGGCGTTGTTGATTAGCAGGCTTGTGAGCTGCGGAATTGTGGATTGAGGAGGTCTAGGCGGCGGTTGGCGGTCAAAGCGGTGATCCGGCAGGCTTCGGCGATGTTGTCGGCGCCGTTGAGGCGGTGCAGATTGATCGCGGTGTTGCGTAGCGTTGCTAGGACCTGTGCGCCGTTTCCGGTATGTGCCCTTTGACGGTCTTCGCCGAAGGTGACGTCGCGTATCCAGTGCAGGCTGTTCTCGATTCCCCAGTGTTGACGCATCCAGGTCATGATCGCGGTAGGGCGGGCGTGCTCGAACGGCAGGCTGCAGATGGCATAGACCACCTCCACGCTGCGCTGGTCGGTGGCGGTGATCAAGCGTTCACGAGTGATCCGGATGATTTGTTTTGCGTAGGGGAAGCCGATTCCTCGTGCAGCGGTGATGATTTGCAGGGTGCGGGTCTCGACACGGCCGTGGCCGCGGGAGTCGTCGGTAGCGGCTGCGGGCACCTCGGCCCAGGGCAGCGCGGTGATACGCGCAAGTATTTTGGCTTGGTTGGACTTGACGATCATCAGGTAGTGCGACTTCAAGGTGGCGCAGATCAACTTCGCGGTGACGACCTGGGTATGCATCGCATCCACGGTGACCAGCCACCGCAAGCTACCCGGCAGCAGCGTGAGCAGGGCACGTACGCAGGGAATTTCATTGCTTTTCTCGGCGACAGCGAGTTGACCGAGCACCAATCGGGCACGGTGGGCGAACACCGACACGAGATGCGTGGCTGTCGCTTTGGCGCGTAAAGCACCACGCAGCATCTTGCCGTCCAACGCGATCGGCACCAATCCACTGGGGTCGCTGCTGGCCACGTGTGCAGTGAAGTAACTGCCCATCCTGGCGTTGAGGTCGGCGGGGTCTAGCCGAGACAAAACAGCGCGGAAGGTCTTCTCACTGGGCCGCCGGAACCGGACCCCTAATTGGGCCAACACATCATCGGGAGCGGTGGCCGCCCATGTGGCAAAACCGGCATAGCCGCGCATCCCCGCGGCAGTGGCCAGAACCGCGATCGCCAACAAAGCCATCAGCGAATACCTCCGACCGCGTGGGTCCCTCGGGTCTGGCACCGAGGCCAACACATCGAGAAACTCCGATCCGATGAGCTCGCTGCGCTCACCAGGACTCCAGCGGTCGAACACCTCTGGAACCGACGACACAGGCAATACTGAAACGGTAGGCACGGGCAACTCCAGACCAACGACGAACAGTAACCAACTCGAACGTTCTCCAGATAGCCCGTGCCTACACTCCGGCCCCAATAGCGCGGCACCAAAGATCATCAACCCAGCTCACAAGCCTGCTAATCAACAACGCCGGAGCCCTGGTTGGACCGCAGGCGCGGCGCGACGAGCCAGCCCGGACGTACGCGGAATCGGTATCGCTACCAGCGAATCCGACCCCGGAATCTGCGCCAACGTCAATTCCGGATTGATTTTCGGCGCACCGAGGAGTTTCACCCGAGACCCCGAATATGGGCCCGAATCCCGACCCCCAGGCTAACTGAGAATTGTTTGCTACACCCCGCGAGTGGGCACCTAACAACTAGAATGCGTTTAGTTGCTCGCACCATCTCGAAGGGCGGACGCCATGCGTCGAATAATTCGTTATCGATTCGTTATGGTTGCGATTACAGTATTGGCGGTCGTGGCAGCGGGCAGTCCCGCCACCGCGGCCCTGCCGGCCGCAGAGCCGATTCCGGGCGTTGCTTCGGTGTTGCCCGCGAACGGAGCGGTGGTAGGAGTGGCGCACCCCGTGGTGGTGACGTTCACCGCGCCAGTGACCAACCGCCGCGCCGCCCAACGGACCATTCACGTCCTTTCACCGAGCAACATGACCGGACACTTCCAGTGGGTCCAAAGCAACGTCGTGCAGTGGGTGCCGGACCGATACTGGCCCACCCACACGCGCGTTTCGGTGGGGGTGCAGGAACTGACCACCGGCTTCGAGACCGGTGACGAGCTGCTCGGTGTGGCCAGCATCTCCGCGCACACCTTCACCGTCAGCCGCAACGGTGACGTGCTGCGCACCATGCCGGCGTCGATGGGCAAACCCAGTCGCCCCACTCCGATCGGCAGCTTCACCGCCTTGTCCAAAGAGCGCACCGTTGTCATGGACTCCCGCACCATCGGCATCCCGCTGAACTCGTCGGAGGGGTACATGATCACCGCCTCCTACGCGGTTCGGGTCACGTGGAGCGGAGTGTATGTCCATTCGGCGCCGTGGTCGGTGAACTCACAGGGCTACGCCAATGTGAGCCACGGGTGCATCAACCTGAGCCCGGATAACGCGGCGTGGTACTTCGACAGCGTCAACGTCGGCGATCCGATCGAGGTGGTCGGCTAGTCTTTGCGGCGCGCACAACGGTGCTGGCTGCCGGCTGAATCATCCAGCCGGTCAGCCGATCCCGGCCTGCACCACCTTGACAACCACCAGCACCACCGCGACCACGAGGTAGGCCCGCAGGGTGAATAGGCCCAGCCGGTGTGCCGGCGACATGGCCGGGCGGGCAAGGTCGGTCAGATTGGGGGTACACCACTGGGCCCGGTCCTGTTGGCGAATGGCACGCCGTTCGGCACGGCTGAGCAACTTGGCGTCGTTGATCTCATCGACCTCCCCGGGATCCAGCCCGCCGCCCAGGGATTGCGAGATGGCCTCCGCGTCGCGTCGGTCGCTGCGCCGGCGGCCGGTGATGAGCACCGCAGCGCCGCCCATCATGCCGATCGCCGCGCCGGCCACCAGACCTATCTCGATGGCGGCGGTCGACAGGCGCGGAAAGAAGGTCGTTACCGTCAGCGCCAGCGACAGCAAGACCAGACACCAGACCGTGGTCCAAGCAATAATGTTCTGCCGCAGGGTGTTTACCCACGGACCCAGTACCGCATGGTCGTTGCAGAGCAACACCAGAAATACCGTTGCCGACGGTAGCAGGATGCCGGCGAGGGCCTGCACACCCTGGGTCACCAAGCCGAGCAAGTAGTCGGGGCTGAACGCTACCGCGGCTGAAATCGCAAGTAGCGCCGCGTAGCCGCCGTAGAACAGCGGGGCCTCACTGATCTTCCAGTGCAGCGAGTGCCTTTTGCCCATCGCGTCGCCAACGGCATAGGTGGTGGCCAGCCCGATGGCGTTCGCGCCGATCAGCGATGCGTCGAGTAGCACGACTGCGAACAGGATGCCCACGGTGGAGCCGAAGTGGTTGGTCAAACTCGTTGCGACCGCGCCCGCGTCACTGAAGTAGCCGACGTCGGAGGTGCCGGCCAGCCCGAATGCG
This sequence comes from Mycobacterium ulcerans subsp. shinshuense, assembly GCF_002355775.1. NCBI lineage: Bacteria > Bacillati > Actinomycetota > Actinomycetes > Mycobacteriales > Mycobacteriaceae > Mycobacterium > Mycobacterium ulcerans. Next base: position 5,530,937 of record NZ_AP017624.1, read on the forward strand.
GTCACCGCCATCAGCGCTGTCGCCCCGACGATCACCACGACGATGCCGAGTACCAGATCCGCTCGTGCGTAGGGAATCCAGCGCGCCGTGATGCGCTTGTCCACCACGTTGGACTGCTGAAAGAACAACTGCCATGGTGCGATCGTGGTGCCGACGATCGCCACGATGAGCAACAGCACCGTGGAGTCCAGTCCTCCGGGGAAGCGTGGCACCAAACCACCCACCGTCCCCGAGAACGTCGGATGCACCAGTAGCGCCATCGGAATGATCACCACGTTGACCGCGATCAGCAGAAACATCATCTGCTCCCAGCGGCGAAATGAGCCGCCGGCGACCACCGCGAACAACAGCACCGCGGCGGCCGGGATGGCGACCGCCTTCGGGCAGCCGAGAAAGCCGAGGGCCATTGATACGCCGATGAATTCGGTGACGATGGTCAGCGCATTGAGGATCAACAGGTCGCCGACGCTAAACGCGCCCCAGAACTTGCCGAAGCGCTCGAAGATCAGCCGCGCGTGCCCGACCCTTACGACCGCACCCAGGCGCAACACCATTTCCTGGTTCACGTATAGCACCGGGATCAGCAAGGCCAGGGTCCAGAGCAGGGTCATCCCGTAGTTCTGGCCGGCCTGAGCGTAAGTGGCGACACCACCGGCGTCGTTGTCGCCGACCATCACGATCAGCCCGGGACCGCTGATGACCATCAGGGTCCGCAGACGCTGCCACCGCCGGGAAGCTACGCCGTCGCCATCCCGCCGGATCCGGCCGAACGCACCGACGATGTCGCCGGTATGGGCCGAATCCAGGACGGCGGCGTCGGCGGAGTGCACAGCGGAATTCGGGGCACCGCGACGCGAAGTGGATATCGAGGTCATCAACGTCTCGCTATCGATACAGAGGTGGCGAACCGGACAGCGCAAGCCACTCCCGGCGACGGACACCGGGTCAGCGTCCGCCGCCCAGTTCGTTGCGGCTCAGGGAATTAGCGGTAGTTGTTGGTGCCCAGATCTGGATGTCCACCCAGCGACGCGGTAACCACCGCGATCGGCATCCTGGACACGTAGCGGTTGGCGCGCTCCTGCGGTGTCAGGACGAAGTGGGCGGACCACTTGTTGGTCAGCCGCCGGCCCGCACTGAGCAGCGAACGTCCCGGAAAACCGGTCATGTAGGGAATACGTTGTGTAGCAACCAAAGCCATGATCTTACTCCTGGTGGGAAAACCGATCGGCTTACATCATTCAACGCGTCAAGGTGTCCCGGGCCTTCATGGCGCTGGTGCCCCACGGATTGGGCACAGATCCTGGTGATGGCCCGACAAGGCTTAGGCGGTAGAAGAAATGCCGGAACCGGATCGGGGGAAGACGGATTTCGGATAGGGACTATCGCCCGGACTGATGTCACTCATGTCTCGCCCTCACCTCCTCACGGCCATGACACACGGGGGTGTCGTCACATCACCTATGCAAGAGGGATGACCGTACGGCGACGCATCGTCGAACGCACCCCTCTCGTGGGAGCTTCGGCACTGCACGGCGTATCCGGACTATCCGGAAGCCACTTGGGCTCAACCCTTAGGCCGGGAAGAGCTGTCCTGACCCGGGGCGTCGCTCGACGTACGGGGTCAGTGGCCTGTATCCATGCAGACGCCTCGCCTACCGAGGTGCTTGCGGGAACCATGCTCGCACCGAAACCCGCTGCTCGTCAAACGGCTATTTGGTAACGGCCACCACCAACGATGGCACTGGCGATGGTGGCGGCCTACCCTCGCCGGCATGGGCACCACTTTGCAGGACGCCAAAGTCGCCGCGGCGCTGGACCGGATGTACGCCGCAGCCGCAAACGAAATGACGGCGCTGCGCGAGCGACGCGCTGAAATCGAACGGCTGTGGTCTGGGGATGCGCAGCAACGGGCCGACGCGATGAGCGAGTTCTACATCCCGGTGACACCGGAGGCCGGCCGACTCATGTATGCGCTGGTCCGTGCGATCCGACCCACGACCGTCGTCGAGTTCGGAATGTCGTTCGGCATATCCACCATCCATCTCGCGGCCGCGGTTCGCGACAACGGCAGCGGCCGGGTGGTGACCACCGAACTCAACGCCAGCAAGATCGCCGCCGCCAAGCAGACCTTCGCCGACACCGAGCTGGCCGACGTGATCACCGTCGCCGAAGGGGATGCGCTCGCCACGCTGACAACCGTGCCCGGACCGGTCCAATTCGTGCTGCTCGACGGCTGGAAAGACCTGTACCTACCCGTCGTCAGGCTGCTGGAGCCGGTGCTGCCGGCGGGTGCATTGATCCTTGCCGACAACACCGAGTCCGCCGGTTCCCGGCCGTACCTGGACTACATCCGGGACCCCGCCAACGGCTACGTGAGCTTCAACTTTCCCGCCAGAAGCAGCGACAGCATGGAAATCAGCTGTCGCACGGCCGATTAACGACTAGCGCAACGACTCCTCGAGCCACGGTATCAGCCACTTCACACCCTCTGGGGTGAGGTGAACGCCGTCACTGCGCACCTGAATCCCGTCAACCTTGGCCGTATAAACCCCATCTGGGGACAGCTTCTTGTTGAGGTCGATGATCCCGACGTTTCGGTGTTGGCTAACTGTCTTGCGCAACATGTCGTTCCATTGCCTGACCCGGTCCGGCTCGTCCTCCGGGTACAAGCGGCCATCCGGCTTCTCGCCGCCCCGGCTGTAGGGCACCGTGGCCACCATCACCCGGACACCGCTGGATCCGACGATCTTGAGCGCCCGCTGCAATTCGAAGTTGAGATACCCATCGAAGGTCGGGTCTCCGATGTGAGTCCACTTTCCTTCGTTCACCCGGTCCACGGTCTCCCAGCGACCGATGATCAGCAGCGCGACATCGGGCCGGTCTTGACTGACCTGGGCGGACCATCTGCTGGGCCAGGTATCGCACTCCGGCCGTTGCTCCAATGTCTGACCGATGTAGCGATACGGCGTGCCCCGCACCAGGCTGCAACCGATGACGGTGTGGTCGATAAATCGGAATCCGGGTGTGGCGGGCAGGTAATGCATCATGGTCCAGCCGATCGAGTCACCGAACACCGAAACGGTGAATGGCCGGTTCGGATCTCGTGGCGCGGCGGCTGGCCCCGGCGCGGCCGGCTCCGGCGGTGACGGTGAGACCGCGGCGACCGCCGAAACGCCGGGTGGCAGGCCTACCTCACGCAGGCCCGGGCCGGTGCCGACCGGGATAACCAGCATGGTGGCGGCGGCCGCGCTGGCGACGGTGGCCGCCGCCAGGGGTAGCAGCGGTACTCGCGCCGGGCGCCAGCGCCGGATCGGTTGCTCGAACAGCCACCACGACAACGCGGCGATAGCCACGGTGAGGGCACACCGCGCGGCGAACAGCCACATTCCGGTCCACCCGGTGCGCTCGCCGTTGAGGGCCAAAAAGATCGGCCAGTGCCACAGGTAGATGCCGTAGGAGATGGTGCCCAACCAGACCAGCGGGCGCCACGCCAGCAAACGCGCGACCGCTCCGCGTTGTTCCAGCGCAACCGGCGCCACCACGAAGACCGCGGCCAGGGCGACCAGGATCAGCAGACCGTGGCGGAACTCGTTGACGTTTCCGGTGGCAAAGTGGGTGAGCGCCGCCAAGCCCGCCACCCCGATGACCGGCAGAAAGCGGGCGACGCGCCGCCCCCACCGGGTCCGGACCAGGCACCAGCCGTGGTTGAGCGCCGTCCAATCGCGCACCAACAACGCCGCCGCCGCGGCGCCGACCAACAAGGCCTGGGCCCGAGTATCGGTGCCAAAATAGATCCGGTCACGCGTTGACTCGGACGCAAAGACAATGGCCGCCGCGCCAGAGGCCAGGGCCCCCAGGGTGCCGATCACGAATATGGTGAACCGGACGCCGCCGAGGGTGGCCCGCTGGAAATAGCGCCTGGCCCGGGCCGCCAAGAGCAGTGTCACCGCGATCAACAACAGCGGCCATACGATGTAGTACTGCTCCTCCACCCCCAACGACCAGGTGTGTTGCAGCGGCGAGGGGGGCGCGCCCTGGGTGAAGTAGTCGGTCTTCTGTGCGACGAACCACCAGTTGGCCATCCACAGGAAGGCCGCCAGCGCGTCGTTACGCAGTCCGGTGAGCGCCTGGTAGGGCAACAGCTCGCGGGCCGCGGCGACGGTGAGCACCATCAGCACCAGCGCCGGCAGCAGCCGGCGCGCGCGGCGAATCCAGAATCCGGTCAGATCGATCCGACCGGAGCGACCCAATTCGTCCAAGAGCAGCGAGGTGATCAGGAAGCCGCTCAGGACGAAGAAGACGTCCACGCCGATGAAGCCGCTGCCCACTCCGGGAACGCCGCCGTGCCCGACGAGCACCAGCGCGACGGCCACCGCGCGCAGGCCGTCCAGCGCAGGAATTCCGCGCTGTCGCCCCGCGCGGTCCCAGATTGCGGTGCGGCCCGCACGTCGCACCGGAGCAATCCAACGTTTGCGGGTAGCAGAAGAATCCGGCGCGGGGTCATACCCGCCCGGCTCAGTGCTTGCTGTTAGCGCGCCCGGAGCACCCTGTCGCCCCGCGCCAAAGTTGCTGCCGATACGTCGCTGCCCCTCCTCGTGATCCCAGCAAGCTTAGATGCGGCAGCGGTGGATCCTTTTGCAGACACGCCTAGGTGTAGCAAGGTTTTTCGACGACTTGGCCGCTATTTCGGGCTAGGCCGGGCCGGCCGGTTGCGCATCGGCAGCGTTGATGCCCAGTTCCTCCAACACCGCGCTGGTATCGGCGCCCAACTGCGGGGCCGGACCCGATACCCGGCCCGGGGTCCGGGAGAACCAGGTCGGCACTCCCGGGAAGCGAACCGGTCCGTGGGCAGTGTCGATGGTTTCGAAGAATCCGACGGCATTCAGATGCTGGTTGTCGAACAATTCCGCCGGACTCGACAGCGCTGACGCGGGTATCTCGAGCTCCTCGAGCAGATCCAGCCATTCCTGGGTGGTCCGCGCCGCAAAGGTCTCGGCCAGCAGCGCGTACACGGTGTCGATCTGGCGGGCCCGGCCCTCGAGGGTGGCGTACTGCTCGCTGGCCCATGGGGGCCGTACCGCATCGACGAAAGCGGCCCAGTGTTTGTCGTTGTAGATCAGCGCAGCAAGGTAGCCGTCGCTGGTGCGATACGGCCGCCGATTGGGCGCCACGGTGCGGGGATAGACCGCCGGGCCCAGCGGCGGATCGAACATCGCGCCGTTGGCGTGTTCGACCAGCATGAACGACGCCACGGCCTCGAACATCCCGATCTCGACCTCTTGGCCCTGCCCGGTACGTTCCCGGTGGAACAGGGCCATCATGGTCGCGTAGAGCGCGGTGAGTCCGGCGACCTTGTCCGCCATTATCGTTCCCACGTAGCTGGGCTCACCCGTGAGCTGCTCTTGCACGGACGGCAGTCCGCACGCCGCCTGAATGGTGTCGTCATAGGCCGGCAGATCCCGGTTGGGGCCGCGCCGGCCGTATCCGTAGCAGTTGGTGTAGACGATGGCCGGGTTGATGGCGGCGACCTCGGGGTAGCTCAGCCCAAGCCGGGCGATCGCCTTGGCGCGCATGGAATGGATGAAGACATCGGCCCCTTCGATCAGGGCCCGCACGGCGGCCTGGCCGGAATCGGACTTCAGGTCGATGACGGCGCTGCGCTTGCCCCGGTTGACGTTGACGAACACGCCGCTCATGCCGGCGGCCGGACCAACCGAGACGTACCGGGTGTCGTCGCCTTGCGGGGGCTCGATCTTGATGACATCGGCCCCCATGTCGGCCATGATCTGGGTGCAGTAGGGCCCCATCACCATCGCGGTGAGATCGACGACGCGCACGCCGGACAGCGGGCCGGTGCGCTTCCCGGCACCGGCCCCCAAACTAGAGTCGCAATCGGACCCGCAATTAGACATGGTGCGCGCTTCCTCGATTCGCCCACACGGCCGACTCGAAACTGTAGCGGATGTGGTCTGAATGTCCGCTGGGGACCACGGGAAAGACCAGTGGTGCGGCCAGATCTCGGATGGCGTAGAGCCCTTCGGCAACATCTTCCATCGACCAGGACAGGCGCTGCACGCCGGGACTTTCGGCGACCACCGCCCGCGCCACCCGGCCCGCGATGGCGATCAACATCTCACCGTTGACCGGACAGGACTCGTGCGCCAGCAAACCGACCACCGGGGCCACCAGCTCGGTGCCCATCGGCGGGTACGACGAAATATCCAGGCCGTCAGCCATTCTGGTCACCGCGGAGGGAACGATGACGTTGCACAAAACACCACTGGCCGCGCCCTCGACGGCGGCGACATTGGACAAGCCGATCAAGCCGGCTTTTGCCGCGGCGTAATTGGCGACCCCCTGGTTGCCGTACAGGCCGCCGATCGAGGAAGCCAACACGATGCGGCCGTAAAGTTGGTCACACATCAACCCGAAGGCCGGCCGCACGACGTGGAAGGCGCCCCGAAGATGCACGTCGATGACGGCATCGAAGTCTTCGTAGCTCATCTCCTCGAGCGGCGCGCTGCGCACGTTGCCGGCATTGTGGATCAGGATGTCGATCCGGCCGTAGTGCTCGAGCGCGGTTTCGATGATCGCCTGACCACCGGCGGGTGTCGTCACCGAGTCCAGCGACGCGGCCGCCTGCCCGCCGAGCGCGGTGATCTCGGCCACCACCTGGTGCGCGGGTGCGGGGTCGCCACCGGCACCGGCCAGCGAACCACCGGTGTCGTTGACCACGACTTTGGCCCCTCTGGCCGCCAGCAGCAGCGCGTACGCCCGGCCCAGGCCCCGGCCGGCGCCGGTCACCACGGCGACCCGATCGTCGAACCTGAGTTCAGTCATCACGATTCCAGAATGAGGCCATTCAGATCGCCTTTGCTTCGCCATTGGGCAAGCAGATCACCGAATGCGTAAAAACCCGGGCCGTAGGGTTCGCCGATGTGGGAACGGATTCCCTCGCCTTCGGCCGCACCGGGGCCGCCGCCTTCGTTGTTGTAGTAGCCGGGCGTGCACTCGAGATCGAACTGGGTGTTGTCGATCGCGGTTTCCCGAATGGTCCTGCACCACTAGTCTTGTGCCTGCTGGCTGGGTTCGACGACGGTCGCACCCCGGGCCAGCGCTTCGGCGATGATGTAGGCGATGTGCTCGCCCTGCAATTCGTAGTTGGCGGCGATGTTGGCCGAGACGCCGACCTGGGTGAATCCGGTGAAAAAATGATTGGGAAATCCGCGGCTGGTCATGCCGTGCAGCGTTTGGTACCCATTGCGCCAATAGTCGAACAGCGACACGTTGTCGCGGCCCCTGATCTCGTCGATGGAGTAGCGGCGGCTGATCTGTGTGGTGATCTCAAAGCCGCTGGCGTAGATGATGCAATCGAGCTCGTACTCGGTGTCATTGGCCACCAGCCCCGTTTCGGTGGCCCGCTGGACGCCCCTGGTCTGCGAGACGTCGACCAGGGTCACATTGGGCCGGTTGAACGTCTGCAGATAGTCGTCGTTGGTGCACGGCCGCTTACACAGGAATCGGTAGTAGGGCTTGAGCGCCTCGGCGGTCGACGTGTCATCGACGATGCTCTGGATTCGGCGCCTCAGCCGCTCCATGACTTTGTAGTCCTCTTCCTCACGGATCGCCATGAACTGCTCGGGGCTGAGTGCGGCCGGATCCTCGAGCGCCAGCACCCGCGCGGCGGTATTGCGACCCAGCTCGGTCCAGAAATCGCACACGTAGTCGGGTTGGCCCAGCGCCATCCCCTCGAAGGTCCAGGAATGGAAATTGCGCTGCCGCTGTTTCTGCCGGCCCGGCTGCAGTGACTTCGCCCATTCCGGGTCGGTGGGTGTGTTGTTGCGCTCCCCCACTGACGAAGGCGTGCGCTGAAAGACGTACAGGTGCTTGGCATACCGGCCCAGGAACGGCACGATCTGCACAGCCGTCGCCCCCGTTCCCACGACCGCGACGCGCTTGTCGGCCAGCCCGGTCAACCCCCCGGTGCTGTCCCCGCCGGTGTACTCATAGTCCCAACGTGCCGAGTGAAAGCTGTGACCACGGAAATCTTTGATGCCCGGGATGCCCGGCAACTTCGGCCGGTGAAACGGGCCCGAGGCCATGACCACAAAGCGGGCCCGGATGTCATCGCCGCGGTTGGTGCCGACGCGCCAGCGCCTGATCGCCTCATCCCAGTGCAGCTCCCGTACCTGCGTGCCGAAGATCGCGGAGTCATAGAGGCCGTAGTGCTTGCCGATGCGCCGGCAATGCTCATAGATCTCGCTACCGTCGGCGAACTTCTTGCTCGGCATGTAGTTCAGCTCTTCGAGCAGCGGTATGTAGCAGTATGACTCGTTGTCACACTGCAGGCCCGGATAGCGATTCCAATACCAGACGCCTCCGATGTCGCCGCCCAGTTCGATGATCCTGACGTCAGCGACGCCGGCCTTCTTCAGGTGGGCACCGCAGAGCAGACCGCCGAAACCACCGCCGAGTACCAGCACGTCGATGTCGGCCGATATCGGATCACGCTGTAGCGGTGGCGAATAAGGATCGGATTCGTAGTATCCGGCAAAATCGTCAACCAGCTCGATGTACTGCCCGGAACCTTCCGGGCGCAGCCGCTTCTCGCGCTCTTGACGGTATTTCTCGCGCAGCGCGGGAAGGTCGATGTCGCCGGGTGTCTGGCTGGGCGGGCAGTCAGGGGCGGTCATCTCAGTCACGCCAGGGCGTTGGCCGGCAGCGCCGCGGGGTGTAGCGGTGCGTCCATCCGGTGCACCGCGGGTAGCACCTCTTGGGCGAACAGGCGAGTGCTGGCCATCGCCTGCTCGTAGGGCATGGTGCCGAATTGCACAACGATGGTCAGCTCGCAGAACGAGCACGCCGCCTGGGCAGCGGTGATTCGGTGGTAGATCTCCTCCGGCGTCCCGATGAGCAGGTTCGATGCGTGATAACCGGGGGTTTTAGGGGGACCGCCCTTGGCGTCGCCGGTCACCGACGAGGCCAGCACCGCAGTCGCACTGGCCTCACGTGCGGCATAGGCCTCATAGCCCTTGACCCCCTTGAAGTTCGAGGCGTCGGCGAATCCATAGTGCACGGTGACATCGCGATTGGCCGTCCAGATCCACTCCTCGGATTCGGCGGCCTGCTCGGCGCTGGCCGTGCAGTACATGAACATGACATTCTTCGGCTGGCACGGCGGCAGGCCTTCCTCCTGGCGGAAGGTGTTCACTTGCTGCACCTCTCGCCCGGCATCCTCGATCGGCTTGTTGCCCACGAACAGCGGGACCATGCCGCGGCGGGCGAGGATCTCCAGGGATTCCGCGGTCGACGATGAGCTGTAGATCCGTGCGAAGAGGTCGGAGCTGAAGGGTTCGGGGCGAAGGGACATTTCTGGAACGGTGAAGATTTCGCCCTCATAGGCGAACCGCTTTCCACTGAAGGCCAGGGCGAGGATGTCCAGGGTTTCGTTGAACCGCTGCCGGCTTTCTTCACGCGGTACGCCGACCGCGGCGAACTCCCCCTTGGACACCCCGCGCCCGATGCCAAGCGTCGTGTATCTCCCGTTGGAGATGATGTCCAGGTAGGCCATCTGGTGAGCCAGCCGGATGGGATGCCACCAGGGCGCCACGGCCACGAACGTGCCGAGATTGACCCGCTCGGTTCTTCCGGCGAAGTAGCTCAGTGCCTGAATCGGGTTGGGCGTCATGCCATACGGTGTGCCGCAGTGCTCGGGCAACCAGATGCCGTCGAAGCCCAGTGGTTCGGCCAGGTCTCCGAGCGCGAGCGTGGCCTGGACGCATTCCCAGTCCGCAGTGCTGGGCGGGCGATCGTAGTCCTCGGCGAGCACCCGCTCCCAGTCCAGTGAATTGTGGGCGCCAAGTCCGATGTTGACCTTCATTGATCCGATCCCCTTCAGAGTTCTCGTGGTGCGCCGGTGCCCATGTATTCGGCAAGGTTGCGATGCAAGTTGGCGGTGCTGCGCTCCATGTACGGGTTTGGCTTGGGGCCGCCGAAGCCCCCCGACTTCATGCCCTGCTGGACCGCGGCCATGTTGGAGAAATCCTGTGGCAGCACGCTGCGACAACCCGGGTCATCCGGCGGCGCGTAGACCCACTCCGTTTGCGGCTCTTCACCTTTGGGATACAGCTCGTAGCAGGACGCTTCGAAGACACATTGGTCGGGGTCGTATCCGTGTGGCCGGGCGCTGTAGCACAGGGCGGTGGTGAGGCCTTGACCGATCTGGAAGTTGGGAAAGATCTGCCAGGCGGTGCCGCTTTGGGCCAGGTGTTCGGGATCGATGGTCGGCCAGAGCACGCCGCGGGCGGCGTCGTCACGCCGTGCCGACGTCAGCCAGTGATCGAGTACCTCACCCGCGGGTGCGTCTTCGGGCAACTCCTCGACCAGACGCAGCGCGGCGTCCACCAACGTTCTGGTGGTGGTCGCGTTGGTCTCCTCGAGCGTGTAGCGCTGCATTTCGGCGGTGGATACCCGCGGATCGGCTCCGGTTCCGAGCCGGATCTTGGACTTGGTCTGCGCCAGGTCCTTCGGCGCGTCGTAGCCGATGTTGCTGTGGCGGCCGTGGGCGGCCGCCCAGCCGCGGAAGTTGCCGAACTTGTTGAACTGCGGATGGGTGGTTGCGACGTGGTAGGTCTCGTTGAACGCCTCCATCGCCACCTTCCAGTTGCATTGGAAGGTCAGCCACTTTCGCCACTTGCAGCGCATGTCCTGCAACCGGAACGGGTCGAGCATGGTGGCCGCGGGCTCCAGGTACTGGCGCAATGGCTGCGCGGCCGGATCCATATTGATCCAGATCCAGCCGCCCCAGGTGTCGACGTTGACCGCGGCCAGGTGGGTGTTCTCCGGGGTCAGCGCGCCTTGCCAGTCCGGCTTCTCGGGGATGTGGATGCAGTTGCCGTCCTGGTCGTAGGTCCAGCCGTGGAACCCGCAGACGAACGATTTTTTGTGGCCGCAAACGTTTTTGGCTCCCGGGGGGATGTCGACGAGCCGACGGCCTCGGTGCATGCAGACGTTGTGATGGGCCTTGAAGGTGTCGGCTGCGCTGCGTACCACCACGATCGAGTCGTCGAGAATGTCGTAGGTGAGGTAGCTGCCAACCTTGGGAAGATCTTCCACTCTGCCGACTTGCTGCCATACCTTGCGCCACAGCTTGTCACGCTCGGCTCGGGCGTAGTCCGCGCAGGTGTACGCGTTGACCCCGAAGGTGACCGCACCGGTCAACGTCGCCTCGACATCGTCGTGGCGGGCCGCGTCCATCGGTTCTGCCCTCCCGTCGTTGTGATCGGTCACCTCAGGCCTCGTCCCAGCGTTTGATCGCGGCCCGAAACGACTCGTCCTTGAGGAACAACGAGGTGTTGTCGACACCCAGATGTCCCCATTTGAGGTTCAGGCCGCCGTCGACCAGCAGCGTCTGGCCGGTGATGTAGCTGGACAGGTCGGAGAGCAGGAACAGGATCACCCCGGCCACCTCGTCCGGACGTCCCCGCCGCCCCATCGCAATAGCGCGGCGATCACGTTCGGGGTCGACGTCGGTATAGGTGTGCGACGCCGGCGTCTCGGTCACCCCGGGTGCCACCGCGTTGACCCGGATCGGGGATCCCGCCGCGGTCTCGTCGCAGGCGAGTTCGAGGGCCATGGTGCGGGTCGCCGCCACGATCGCGGCTTTGGCTGTGCCATAACCGATGTGAAAGGGAGCGGCGTTCATCCCGCTGATGGAGGACAGCGAAACAATGGAACCCGGCCGCTGGCGACTCTTCAGTTCCGCGGCGATCGCCTGGCTCATGAAGAACATCGCCTCCAGATTCCTGGCGAACAGCTCATGCCAGGCGCTGCGCCGGACCCGGGTGCTCGGCATCCAGGTCGACGGGTCGGCGCCGCCGGCGACGTTGACCAGACCGTGCAAGTCGCCGTCGGCACGGCGCACGGCCTCGAGCGTGGCCTCGATTCCCTCATCGGTGCAAACGTCCGCGGCCACCGGCAACACCGCCAGTCCCTCGGCCACCAGCGGACCGACATGGCGGTCCAGATTGTCCTGGCCACGGCTCACCGCGACAACCGTCGCTCCCGCCCGAGCAACCATGCGCGTCACCGCCGTGCCGATACCGCCAGCCGCGGCACCGGCGACCACGACGACGCGCCCGGAGAGGCTCAGCAGATCAACAGTCATTGACCTGGCCGCTATTTGTCCGGACAAGATAATGGCGTGCACTCATTAGAGAGTACGATTCTCTCGTTTTGGCGGCCTCGTCAAGGGCAATGTTCGGCATGGCCGCGGCTATTGTCTGGACCAGATTCCGATTGCTATGGTCCGAGCAGTGATACCCGTAACCCGACGGTTGCAGCACGCGGGCCGCTACCCGGTCACGCGGGCACCCAACGTTGCCGAAGGCTGGACCCTGACCCGGCTCACCGCGCCCAGCCGGCTGTTCGGCGCCAATGGGTTGCGCACCGGTCCGGATGGCAGAGTCTACGTCGCGCAGGTGACCGGCAGCCAGATCAGCGCGCTGGACCTGAGCACCGGACGGCTGGACACCGTCTGCCCCAAGGGGGGGTGCGATCATCGCGCCCGACGACCTGGCCTTCTACCAGGACGGCAATCTCTACGCCACCGAGGTGATGGACGGCCGGGTGAGCGTGCGCGCGCCCGATGGCCACACCCGGGTGCTTCGAGACGACATTCCGTCAGCCAACGGCATCACCTTTCACCAGGGCCGGTTGTTCGTCGGTGAATGCCGCGACGGCGGGCGACTGCTGGAGCTGGACCTCAACGGCGGGGCACCCCGAGTGCTGGCGCGCAACCTGCCCTCGCCCAACGCCATGGAGGTCGGCCCGGACGGCTTGTTGTACTTCCCGGTGATGGGCGCCAACGAGATCTGGCGCATCGATCCCGACGGCGGTGTCCCGCAGTGTGTGGCCGGCGATCTCGGAGTTCCCGACGCGGTGAAGTTCGACCCCCATGGCCACCTCGTCTCGACCCAGGTGCACAGCGGTGAGGTGCTGCGGATCAATCCCCGCACCGGAGATCGCACCGTGCTCGCGGCACTGCACCCGGGTCTGGACAACCTGACCTTCGTCGGCGAGCGGCTGTTCGTTTCGAGTTTCACCGGCGAGATCACCGAGATTCTCGGTACCGGAGAAACGCGGACCACGCTGCCGGGCGGGTTGACCTGGCCGCTAGGGCTGGCCGTCGACTCGGATGGCGACCTCTACATCGCCGACGGCACCTACTTTTACGTTCTGCTCGCCGACGGCACCCTGCGTGTCGGCGGAATGCTCTTCTCGGCGGGGTACCCGGGGTTTCTGCGCGGAGTGGCCGCGCTGGGATCCGGCGAATTCGCGGTGACCACGTCCAACGGCGAGGTTGCGCGCTACCGTCCCTGGGCGTCCGAAAGCGAGGTGTTGGCCACGGGTTTGGACCAGCTCTACGGGGTGGCCGTGGCGGGTTCGGGCGCCCTGTTCGTGGCCGAGCGGGGCGCCGGACGGGTGCTGTCGGTCCGGCCGGACGGGGTCGAGGTGATGGCATCGGGCCTCAGCGATCCGGTTGGCGTGGCCGTCAAGGCCGACGGGAGGTGCGTGGTGACCGAGGCCGACGCCGGCCGGGTGCGCACGCTCGGCGATACCGGCACCTTGTTGGACGGATTGCAGTGTCCGCAGGGCGTGGCCATTTGCGACCGGCAGGTCTACGTCATCGACTTCGGAGCAAAGCAACTCGTCGCAGTCGATCTCGGCTCGCGCACCCGCCACACCATCGCGTGGGATCTACCGGTGGGAGCACCCGCCGGCGTCACCCCCAAGCCGCTGCGCGGAATGCCGCCGTTCTCCGGCCCGCAGGGACCGTTCGCCGCAATCACGCCCGGGCCGGACGCAACCCTCTACATCTCCGCCGACGCGGATGGCAGCGTACTGGCATTGCGCCGGGAATCCTGAAGGGCGCCAAAGTTGTCCGAGCCAAAGATCCTCGATCACCGCTATCTTCAGGTGGCGCGGACGCTACGCAAAGAGATCGTGGACGGTATCTATCCGGTGGGCTCGCAGTTGCCGACCGAACACGAGCTGTGTGATCGGTTTGCCGTGAGCCGGTACACCATTCGGGAGGCGCTGCGCCGGCTGCGGGAAGACAACCTGGTTTCCTCGCGCCCGCGCACCGGGACGCTGGTGGTACCGCGACCGTCGTCGGATTCGTACGTGCAGCATGTGATGTCGATCAACGATCTGCTGGCCTTCGCCACCGGCACCAGATTCGTGATCGAATCCATCGCCATGGCCACCATCGACGATGAGGTGAGCGCACAGACCGGGCTGACCAGCGGCGAGCAGTGGCTGAGCGTCTGCGGGTTTCGGCGGGCCGAGAACGCCGAGCCGGCCGAACCCGCACTTTGCCGCACCCAGTACTACATCAACCGCGCATTCGCGGCGGTCGGCAGGTTGCTACACCGCCACGACGGGCCGATCTTTCCGTTGATCGAGGACCTATTCGGATTGGGCATCGTTGAGGTCCAACAGGAAATCGCGGCCGTGTCAATCTCACCGGCGCTGGCCCACGGCCTCCAGGTCGAACCGGGATCTGCGGCCTTGCAGATCCGACGCGCCTATGTGACATCCGACGAGCAGGTGGCCCAGGTCACGCTCAACACCCATCCGGCGTCCCGGTTCCGTCACTCGATGACGATGCGTCGACTCCGCGGTGAAACCGGATCCTCCGGTGTGACAGACCAATAGCGCCGGCCGATGGGAGGGCCGAAAGTTCCACAACGCAGGCTCATCGATGGGCGCTGGGTTCGCTGGGATGCCGATCGCGCCGCAGGCGCCTACGCGCACCGCTGGTGGGTCCGGCGCACGCTCGCCGATGCGCTGCGCGAGGCCGCGCAGAGCACCCCGCAGCGGGTGGCGCTGGTCGATGCCGATCGGCAACTGGACTGCCAGGAACTGCACCGCCAGGCCATGGCCCTGGCGCAGCACCTGCGCTCCCGCATGCCGGCGGGCAGCGTGGTCAGCTTCATGCTGCCGAACTGGCACGAAGCCGCGGTGATCTATCTGGCCAGCACGCTGGCCGCAATGGTGGCCAACCCCGTCCTGCCCTCGCTGCGCGAGCACGAACTGCGGTTCATTCTCGAAGATGCGGGCAGCCGGATGATCTTTGCCCCGGCAGATTTTCGCGGTCACGACTACACCTCGATGCTGCGGCGGGTGGCCGCACAGTTGCCGTCGCGCCCGGAGGTGATCGAGGTGCGGGGGCAGTGCCCCGATGGCGTTTCGACCTTCCAATCCCTACTCGTCGGCCGGGAGGCCGCTGCGCCCTTGCCCACGGCGGATCCCGATGCGGTACGGATGATCTTGTACACCTCGGGGACGACGGGACGCCCGAAAGGCGTCCTACACACCCACAACTCGATCCACGCACTGATCTGTCAGATCCGGGATCACTGGATGGTGGAGCCCGGTGACGGGTTCCTGGTCGCTTCGCCGATCGCGCACATCGGCGGCTCGATCTACGCCTTCGAATGCCCACTTCTGCTCGGCACTACCGCCGTGCTGCTGGACCGATGGGACGCGGACCGCGCCGTGCAACTCATGACATCGAAGCGGTGTACCCACATGGCCGGAGCGACACCGTTCCTCGAGCAGCTGCTTGCCGCCGCACAGCGGGCGGGCACCAGATTGCCCGACCTGAAATTCTTCGTCTGCGGCGGCGCATCGGTGTCGCCGTCGTTGATTCGTTGCGCGACAGACTATTTCGACAAGGCCGTTGTCACCCGCGTGTACGGTTCCACCGAGGTTCCGGTGACGACGATCGGCGCACCCGACAGCAGTGCGCACGCCGCAGCCACCGATGGCCGGGTCGGTGCCGCCGACGTCAAGCTGGTTGCCGGTGAAATTCGGGTGCGCGGGCCACAGATGCTGGTCGGCTACCGGCACCCCGAGGACGAAGCCGGATCTTTCGACGCGCAAGGCTATTTCCGCACCGGAGACCTCGGACATTGGGTCGACGACGAGTATCTGGTGGTGGCCGGACGAGCCAAGGACATCATCATCCGCAACGGCGAGAACGTCTCCCCCAAAGAGATCGAAGACATCCTGATCACCCACCCCGGAATCGCCGACGTCGCGATTGTCGGCCTGCCCGATGACCGCACCGGCGAGCGAGCCTGCGCCGTCATCGTTGCCGCGGCTGACCCCCCGCCCGGCCTCCCAGGCGTGCGCGCGTTTCTCGAAGGCGCTGGCGTTGCGCGGTTCAAGATCCCCGAGCAAGTGGTTATCTGGGACCACCTGCCGAAGAACGACGCAGGCAAGATTGTGAAACACCGGATCAAAGCAGCGCTCATGAAGGCAGAGCAGTGACATGCAGGTAGCAATCATCACGGGGGCAACGGGCGGAATCGGATTCGGTTGCGCAGCAAAACTCGCCGAAATGGGTATGGCGGTGCTGGGCACGGGCCGCGACGAGCGCAGGCTTGCCGAGCTGACCCAGCTGCCCGGCGGCCCCGACCGGATAGCCACCCACCCGGTCGATCTCACCGATGATGACGCACCCGGCCAGCTCACCCGCGCCGCCCTGGACCGGTGGGGACGCATCGACTTCCTGATCAACGCCGCCGGGGTGGGCAGCCCCAAACCGGTGCACGAAACCGACGACGAATCCTTGGACTACGTCCTGAGTTTGATGCTGCGCGCACCGTTCCGCCTGACCCGTGAGGTGCTGCCACATCTGCGGCCCGGATCGGCGATCATCAACATCACGTCGACGTTTGCCGTGGTAGGAGGTCTTCGTGGCGGAGCATATTCGGCCGCCAAGGGCGGGCTCACCGCGCTGACCACCCACATCGCCTGCCAATACGGGGCACAGGGAATACGGTGCAACGCGGTGGCCCCCGGCGTGATCCAGACGGCGATGACCCAGCATCGCCTGGCCGATGAGCGATTCCGGCGGATCAACGTTGAAATGACACCGCATCAGCGGCTGGGCACCGTCGACGACGTGGCAAACACGGTGGCATTCCTGTGTTCTGAGGGCGGCGCCTTCATCAACGGGCAGACCATTGTGGTCGACGGTGGGTGGAACTCCACCAAATACCTTTCCGACTTCGCGCTGACCGCGCAGTGGAGCCCCGCTCAGGACGACTCGAAATAGCTGCGGATCCCGGCCAGCATCGCCGCGTGCGCCTGCACCGCCGCGCGGGTGGTGTAGGAGGCCAGCGGACGGGGCGCGGCGATCGCTATCCGCTCGGTGAGCCTGGTACCAGCGGCGACCGGCGCAAAAGTCACCGTCGCGCGCAGCCGCACGCGTGGGAACTGATCGGCCTCGGTGTGCACCGCACCGTGCACCGGGACGTGCAGCCGGGCCCGGTAGCGCACCTCGAGATTCAACGGTCCCATCGGAATGCGATCTATCACGCGGTAGCTCTGCCGGTAGCCATCCCGGGTTTCGGTTCGGGACAGCGCTTGCACCGCGACGATCAGCGGGTGCACCAGATTGAGGTTGTCCAGGTCCACATAGAAGTCGCGCACCCGCTCCGGTGGCGCGGGCACATCTTGTGACAGCGCCCGCTCAGCGTGGGCGATCCACCACGTCATGGCGACCAACCTAACCCGGCCCCGCCGCCGGGCGTCAGCCCAAGTTGAGGTGCCCACCGAACATCGCGAGCAACTCGCTGGTGCGCCACCAGATCAGCACCACGAACGCAACCGCAACGGTCAGGGTCACCGCACCTTGGATGAAATTACGGCGTTCTCGAGGCGCGTAGACGTAGGCCGCGGCAACCAGGGCGCCGGTAATCAGCCCGCCGACGTGCCCTTGCCAGCTGATCAGCTGGGAACCAACCGCGGGCGCGACAAACGTGATCGCGAGGTTGATCGCGATCAGGGCGACCACCCAGCGGATGTCGAGATTGAGCCGTTTTGCCACGACAAAGGTGGCACCGAACAGGCCGAATATCGCTCCCGATGCGCCGGCGGTCGCCGTGTTCAGTGGCGCAATCAGGTAAACCAGCACCGAGCCCCCCAGCGCGCTCAGCGCGTAGAGGCCGCCAAACCGCAACCTGCCCAGCCACATCTCCAGCGGCGGGCCCACGATATATAACGCCCACATGTTGAACACCAGGTGCAACGTGCCGTAGTGCATGAATGCCGAGGTAACCAGCCGGTATAGCTGGCCGTCGGCGACCGCCGGTGGCCACAGGGCCAGATGTGGCCCCAGTCCGGCAACGACCAACTGCAGAACGAAAACCAGCACGCTCACCGCGATCAGCGAGAACGTCACCACCGGGGTGACCGAACGCTGTCGGCCGCCGAATTGAGTACGGGGCTGGCGCACCGTGCGGGCGTCCGCGCGCACGCACTCGACGCACTGATGGCCGACGGCGCCCGAACGCATGCAGTCACCACAGATGTACCGATCGCAACGGGTGCAGCGGACATAGGTCGGCCGCCCGGGGTGCCGGTAGCAGGCGGGCGACTCCGGCGCGCTGGGGCCACTCATCGCACCATTGTCGCGTGCGCCGCCCGGCTTGGTATCAATGCGGTCGCCCCGCGCCGCCGCCTAGTAGACCAACGCGCAGGTCGGGGCCGTTGTTACGGCTGCGGGCCCCGGCTCGCGGGGCGATCAGCTGGGTCCGGCAGCGCCGGGGACTCCGGCCAGGGTGCCGCCCTGACCGCCGGTGCCCCCGGTGCCGCCGAAGATGCCGGGTCCGCCGTCGCCGCCGTTTCCGAGCAACCGCGCATTGCCACCGTTGCCGCCGCTGGCCGACTGGCCGATGCTGGTTCCCGCTGCGCCGCCGTCCCCGCCATTGCCGATGAGGGCACCGGTGCCGCCGTCACCCCCGTTGCCACCATGGTTTCCGGCGCCCACCGCCGCGCCGCCGGTGCCGCCCGCACCGCCCTGCCCGAACAGGCCGATGGCGTCACCGCCCTTGCCCCCGGCGGCCGCGAGCACCCCCAGCCACCGACGCCGCCGTCGCCGCCGTCACCGATGACCCGGCCCCCGTTGCCACCGATACCGCCCGCCGACGATGCTCCGACGCCGAACTGGCCGCTACCACCGGCGCCGCCATTTCCGAAGAAACCCGCGCCGCCGTCCCCACCGGCGCCGCCGCCACCGAAGAACCCACCCTGGCCGCCATCGCCGCCATCACCACCAGCCAGGTTCAGACTCGACCCTCCGGCACCGCCGTGTCCGCCATAGCCGAACAGCGTGGCGTTGCCGCCCTGCCCGCCGTTGCCGCCATCGCCACCGGCCGGGTCGAAACTCACGCCCCCGGCTCCGCCGTGTCCGCCGTCGCCGAACAGTCCCGCGTTGCCGCCGAGCCCGCCGTTGCCACCATCGAGGTTGGCGCCCGCGCCTCCGGCTCCGCCGTCGCCGCCGTTACCGAACAGCGCCGCGTTGCCGCCTTGACCACCGTCGCCACCGGTGGCGCCGCCCAGCCCGCCAACCCCGCCGGCCCCGGCGAAGCCCAGCAGCGCGGCGTTTCCGCCGGCACCCCCGTTGCCCCCGGTGCCGGTGGTGTTCTGGCCGACCCCGCCGGCGCCACCGATGCCCCCGTTGCCGAACAACCCCATCGCGTTGCCGCCCGCACCGCCTGTCCCACCGGGCGTGGTGGTGCCGACGCCCCCGCCGCCGCCGGACCCGCCATTGCCCCACAGCCAACCGCCGGTACCGCCCATCCCGCCCGATGTGCCGGCGAAGTCCGCACCACCCGCGCCGCCGGAGCCACCGTTGCCGATCAGCCCCGCCGCACCGCCGTTACCCCCGGCCTGCGCCAGCCCACCGGATCCCCCGTTGCCGCCATTGCCGTACAGCAGACCGCCCGCGCCGCCGTCTGCGCCGGTGTTCGGCGATCCGTTGGCGCCGTCACCGATCAGCGGACGGCCCAACACGGCCTGGGTCGGCGCGTTTACCGCGGCGAGCACGTTTTGCCCCAGGTTCTGTACCACCTGAAGCGGGGACGCGTTGGCCGCCTCGGCCGCGGCGTAGGAGCTGGCACCGGCGTTGAGCATCTGGACAAACTGATCGTGGAACACCAGAGCTTGGGCACTGAGTGCCTGATACGCCTGGGCGTGGGCATCGAAGAGACCCGCGATCAACGCCGATACCTCGTCCGCGCCGGCCGCCATCACGGCCATGGTGGGGCCGGCCGCCGCCGAGTTCGCGGCGCTGAGTACCGACTGCACCCCGGCTCAGGGCTCCGGCGTTGTTGATTAGCAGGCTTGTGAGCTGGGGAATTGTGGATTGAGGAGGTCTAGGCGGCGGTTGGCGGTCAAAGCGGTGATCCGGCAGGCTTCGGCGATGTTGTCGGCGCCGTTGAGGCGGTGCAGATTGATCGCGGTGTTGCGTAGCGTTGCTAGGACCTGTGCGCCGTTTCCGGTATGTGCCCTTTGACGGTCTTCGTCGAAGGTGACGTCGCGTATCCAGTGCAGGCTGTTCTCGATTCCCCAGTGTTGACGCATCCAGGTCATGATCGCGGTAGGGCGGGCGTGCTCGAACGGCAGGCTGCAGATGGCATAGACCACCTCCACGCTGCGCTGGTCGGTGGCGGTGATCAAGCGTTCACGAGTGATCCGGATGATTTGTCAGGGCTCCGGCGTTGTTGATTAGCAGGCTTGTGAGCTGGGGAATTGTGGATTGAGGAGGTCTAGGCGGCGGTTGGCGGTCAAAGCGGTGATCCGGCAGGCTTCGGCGATGTTGTCGGCGCCGTTGAGGCGGTGCAGATTGATCGCGGTGTTGCGTAGCGTTGCTAGGACCTGTGCGCCGTTTCCGGTATGTGCCCTTTGACGGTCTTCGTCGAAGGTGACGTCGCGTATCCAGTGCAGGCTGTTCTCGATTCCCCAGTGTTGACGCATCCAGGTCATGATCGCGGTAGGGCGGGCGTGCTCGAACGGCAGGCTGCAGATGGCATAGACCACCTCCACGCTGCGCTGGTCGGTGGCGGTGATCAAGCGTTCACGAGTGATCCGGATGATTTGTTTTGCGTAGGGGAAGCCGATTCCTCGTGCAGCGGTGATGATTTGCAGGGTGCGGGTCTCGACACGGCCGTGGCCGCGGGAGTCGTCGGTAGCGGCTGCGGGCACCTCGGCCCAGGGCAGCGCGGTGATACGCGCAAGTATTTTGGCTTGGTTGGACTTGACGATCATCAGGTAGTGCGACTTCAAGGTGGCGCAGATCAACTTCGCGGTGACGACCTGGGTATGCATCGCATCCACGGTGACCAGCCACCGCAAGCTACCCGGCAGCAGCGTGAGCAGGGCACGTACGCAGGGAATTTCATTGCTTTTCTCGGCGACAGCGAGTTGACCGAGCACCAATCGGGCACGGTGGGCGAACACCGACACGAGATGCGTGGCTGTCGCTTTGGCGCGTAAAGCACCACGCAGCATCTTGCCGTCCAACGCGATCGGCACCAATCCACTGGGGTCGCTGCTGGCCACGTGTGCAGTGAAGTAACTGCCCATCCTGGCGTTGAGGTCGGCGGGGTCTAGCCGAGACAAAACAGCGCGGAAGGTCTTCTCACTGGGCCGCCGGAACCGGACCCCTAATTGGGCCAACACATCATCGGGAGCGGTGGCCGCCCATGTGGCAAAACCAGCATAGCCGCGCATCCCCGCGGCAGTGGCCAGAACCGCGATCGCCAACAAAGCCATCAGCGAATACCTCCGACCGCGTGGGTCCCTCGGGTCTGGCACCGAGGCCAACACATCGAGAAACTCCGATCCGATGAGCTCGCTGCGCACACCAGGACTCCAGCGGTCGAACACCTCTGGAACCGACGACACAGGCAATACTGAAACGGTAGGCACGGGCAACTCCAGACCAACGACGAACAGTAACCAACTCGATCGTTCTCCAGATAGCCCGTGCCTACACTCCGGCCCCAATAGCGCGGCACCAAAGATCATCAACCCAGCCCACAAGCCTGCTAATCAACAACGCCGGAGCCCTGCACCCCGGCTAGATCCGTTGCCGCGGCCACCACCAACTCCGGCGTCGCGAATACATACGACATCTGCCCACCTCCACCGTCTGGGACACCATCTGGGGGCAACTCGGCAATTCATTCCCACACAACATTGGCGGTGCTCCGGTAATAAGCGTAAGACCGTTTCCGGGGTATCACTGACACCAATTTTGACGGCGCCGATAGTGAGCATTCGATTTGCGCGCTATCGCTTGCGTGGCAGGCATTCCCGAGTCGTCGCCCCTGGGGCCGGAGGCCGGCGAAGCGCCTCCTATCGGCGCACCGCCGCCGCACCGGCGCCGGCTCGACCGGCGAATGTGTCGCCAATTGTCGCCAGGACTCGCCGCGCCTCGCTGATCGGCAAGTTTGTTCCCGCGCGGGGTGTTCCCTGGTCGGCAGGATTGCCCTACTGTATTTCGCGTGGAGTCACACGGAACCCCTGAATTAGTGGCCGTCGAGAATTTGCACTCTGGTGACCCCATCACCGATGTCAACGGTGGCGGTCAAAGGTACATCGTTTTGGAGTCGAAGGCCGTTGGCGACGGCTGCGTCGTCCTCGAACTCGAGTCCAGAGTGGACCATCAGCTGCAGGTCATCGAAAAGTCCTTCCCGACCGGTTACCACGTCGGCAGGGCCAACCACCGAATTCTGTAAGCCCGGTTTTCCACCCGAAAATCGCGGTGCGGCACCCTTGCGCGGCGATGCGCGTATCGCATTTTTGCGGTACCCAACCACCACCCGGTGATTGACGATGTGCGTGCCCGGCGGCGCAGATTCCGTGGACGTGACGAACTCGCCCGCAACAGCCCCGAACCGTGGATGCGGACCACTGGGCCGTCTTGGGCCCCAGCCTGCGGTTTCCGGCAAATCTGGGTAAACGGCTGTTGATTTGCGGCCCGCGGTCGCACCGGCGCGGCACTATTGATCCGGAGTGCCAGGCGGGCCGAAGCGAACACCGGGTCGGTTCCATCGGCTCCCGCCGCCCCCAAGGTGGTGGCACCGGACCCACGGGGATCGATGCGCGGACGCCTCACCAGAGGCCCACACACCCGGGGGTCCGTGTGGACAGGTTGGTAAGACACCAGGAGGATTGGCGCGGTACACGTTATTGAAGGGTGGCGCATGAAGATTCCGGGTGTGGTCAACCCAGTGGCCAATCTGGTCGCTGGGGTGACCGGCGGAGCGGCACAGATGGTGCGGGCCGGCGTGCAGACTGCCGCCGATGCTGCCGGTGTTTTGCAGACGCTAGCCAGCCCAGTGGTGGAGCTGGCAGGTCCGGTAGTGCAATCGGTGGCCCAGACGACCAACCGGGCGATCGGGCGAAACGGTGCTGCCGACGGGGCCCCGGACGGCGTCACTCCGCCGCTGCGCTGGCACAGCGGTCGCCGGGTGCATTTCGACCTGGATCCGTTGCTGCCATTCCCGCGCTGGCATGAGCACGCGGCGGTGGTCGAGGAGCCGGTCCGCCGCATCCCGGGTGTGGCCAAGGCGCACGTCGAGGGGGCGTTGGGTCGGCTGGTGGTCGAGCTCGAGGACGGCGCCGACAGCGACACCGTGCTCGACGAAGTGTGCGACACCGCCGCCACCGTGGCCGCCGACATCTTCCTGTCCGGATCGCTATCTTCGCCCAACTCGGCGCCCTTCGCCGACCCGGGCAACCCGTTGGCGGTGCTGGTCCCACTCACCGCCGCGGCGCTGGATCTGGCCGCCCTGGGCGCCGCGGTGACCGGCTGGGTGATCCGGCTGCCCGCCGCACCGCAGACCACCCGCGCCGCCGCCGCCCTGATCAATCACCAGCCACGCATGGTGTCGCTGCTGGAATCCCGGCTGGGCCGGGTGGGTACCGACATTGCGCTGGCCGCCACGACCGCCGCCGCCAACGGGCTGACCCAGGCGGTCGGCACCCCGCTGCTGGATCTGGTGCAGCGTGGCCTGCAGATCTCGGAGGCGACGGCACACCGGCGGGTATGGCGAGACCGCGAACCCGCGCTGGCCTCCCCCGGGCGGCCGCAAGCACCGGTGGTTCCGGTCATCTCGTCGGCCGGCGTGCAAGCGCAGGAACCCCGGCACAGCTGGGCGGCGGCCGCTGCCGGCGAGGCATCACACGTCATGGTCGGCGGGTCCATCGATGCCGCCATCGACACGGCGAAGGGGTCGATGGCCGGCCCGGTGGAGAGCTACGTCAATTCCGCAGCCAACGGCGCGTTGATCGCCGCGGCGAGTGCGCTGGTGGCCGGCGGCGGCACCGAGGACGCGGCCGGCGCCATCTTGGCCGGCGTGCCACGGGCGGCGCACATGGGCCGGCAAGCGTTCGCGGCGGTCCTGGGCCGCGGGCTCGCCAGCGAAGGTCAATTGGTGCTTGACCCCGGCGCGCTGCGCCGGCTGGATCGGGTGCAGGTGGTCGTCATCGACGGCGCCGCGCTGCGCGGTGACCACCGCGCCGTCCTCCGCGCCCAGGGCGACGAACCCGGCTGGGATGACGACCGGGTCTACGAGGTCGCCGACGCGCTGCTGCACGGTGAAGAGGCTCCCGAACCCGACCCCGACGAGCTGCCGGCGACCGGCGCGCGGCTGCGCTGGGTTCCGCTGCGCGGTCCCTCGGCCACACCCGCCCAGGGGCTCGAACACGCCGATCTGGTGGTCGATGGCCAGACGGTGGGCAACGTCGACGTGGGGTGGGAGGTCGACCCCTATGCGATCCCGCTGCTGCAGACGGCGCATCGGACCGGCGCCCGGGTCGTGCTACGCCATGTCGCCGGCACCGAAGACCTGTCCGCCAGTGTCGGATCCACCCATCCGCCCGGCACGCCGCTGCTGAACCTGGTGCGTGAGCTGCGCACCGATCCCGGACCCGTCTTGCTGATCACCGCGCTGCACCGCGATTTCGCCTCGACCGATACGTTGGCCGCGCTGGCGATCGCCGACATCGGGGTCGCCCTGGACGATCCGCGCGCGGCGACCCCGTGGACTGCCGACATCATTACCGGTACCGACCTCGCCGCGGCGGTCCGGATTCTGTCCGCGATTCCGGTGGCCCGCGCCTCCAGCGTGTCGTCGGTGCACCTCGCCCAGGGCGGCACCACATTGGCGGGGCTGCTGCTGGTCACCGGCGAGCAGGCCAGAACCACCAACCCCGCCAGCTTCCGGCGCTGGCTCAA
Organism: Mycobacterium ulcerans subsp. shinshuense; assembly: GCF_002355775.1. Lineage (NCBI taxonomy): Bacteria > Bacillati > Actinomycetota > Actinomycetes > Mycobacteriales > Mycobacteriaceae > Mycobacterium > Mycobacterium ulcerans. The sequence continues at coordinate 5,556,039 of NZ_AP017624.1, forward strand.
CCCGGTCAACACCGCCGCCGCCACTGCCCTGCTATCGGGAAGCTGGTCGGCCGCCACCGTGCTGCGGCTCCCCGATCCCACGCCCCAACCGCTGACCGCCTGGCACGCCCTGGACCCCGAGATCGTCTATGCGCGACTGGCCGGTGGTGCACGCCCCATGGCCGTGGACCCTGGAACGCCGACCTGGCGTCGTCTCCTGGACGACCTCTCCTATGAACCGCTGGTCTCCCCGCTGCGTGGCCCGGCACACACGCTGGCCCAGCTGGCGGCGGCGACGCGGCATGAGCTCGCCGACCCGCTGACTCCGATCCTGGCGGTGGGCGCCGCGGCCTCGGCGATCGTCGGCAGCAACGTGGACGCGCTGCTGGTGGCCGGCGTGATGACGGTCAACGCGATCACCGGTGGGGTGCAGCGGCTGCGCGCCGAGGCGGCCGCGGCGGAGCTGTTCGCCGAACAAGACCAAATGGTGCGCCGGGTCGTCGTGCCGGCGGTCGCGACCACGCGGCGCCGGCTCGAGGCCGCCCGGCATGCCACCCGCACCGCCACCGTGTCGGCCAAGTCGCTGCGCGTTGGTGATGTCATCGACCTGGCCGCCCCGGAGGTGGTACCCGCCGACGCTCGCCTCCTGGTGGCCGAGGACCTCGAAGTCGACGAGTCGCTACTGACCGGTGAGTCGCTGCCGGTGGACAAGCAGGTCGACCCCGTCGCCGTCAACGATGCCGACCGGGCCAGCATGCTGTTCGAGGGCAGCACCATCGTGGCCGGGCGGGCGCGGGCCATCGTGGTGGCCACCGGCGCCGGCACCGCGGCGCATCGGGCGATCTCGGCGGTCGCCGACGTCGAGACCTCGGCCGGGGTGCAGGCCCGGCTGCGCGAGCTGACCAGCAAGGTGCTCCCCCTCACCTTGGCCGGTGGCGCCTCGGTCAGCGTCTTGGCCCTGATGCGGCGTGCCACGCTGCGTCAAGCGGTGGCCGACGGCGTTGCCATCGCGGTCGCCGCCGTGCCGGAGGGGCTGCCGCTGGTGGCCACCCTCTCGCAGCTGGCCGCCGCACAGCGCTTGACCGCGCACGGAGCGCTGGTGCGCGCGCCGCGCACCATCGAGGCGCTGGGCCGCGTCGACACCGTGTGTTTCGACAAGACCGGCACGCTCACCGAGAACCGGCTGCGTGTCGTGTGCGCCATTCCCAGCTCGACCAGTCCGCTGGATCCGTTCATCGACAGCGCCGACCCCCGCTCCACCGAGGTGCTGCGGGCCGCCGCCCGGGCCACCACCCAGCCCCACGATGGACAGGGGCACGCCCACGCGACCGATGAGGCAATCATCGTCGCGGCGAATTCTCTGGAAGGCCTGGATGATTCGGCCTGGACCGTGATCGCCGAAGTCCCATTCGAATCCAGCCGCGGCTATGCCGCCTCGATAGGCACGACCGGGACCAGCAACGGCCATCCGACACTCATGCTCAAGGGCGCCCCCGAGACGATCCTGCCCCGCTGCCGGTTCGCGGACCCCGACGCCGACCTCGAACATGCGGAAGCCTTGGTGCACAGCCTCGCCGAACGCGGGTTGCGGGTACTGGCGGTCGCCAAGCGCCCCTGGGAACATGACACGGCCGACGATGACGACACCGACGCCGACGCAGTCGATGCGGCGGCCCACGACCTGGAATTGCTCGGCTATGTCGGCCTGGCCGACACCGCGCGCCCGTCGGCGCGACCATTGATCGAGGCGCTGGTGGATGCGCAGCGCAACGTGGTGCTGATCACCGGCGACCATCCCATCACCGCGCGGGCAATCGCCCGCCAGCTCGGCTTGCCCGAGGATGTCCGGGTGGTCACCGGAGCCGAACTGATCGGTCTCGATGAGGACGCGTGCGCCAAACTCGCCGCCGACGTGCAGGTGTTCGCCCGGGTGAGCCCGGAGCAGAAGGTTCAGATCGTGGCCGCGCTGCAGCGTTGTGGACGGGTGACCGCGATGGTCGGCGACGGCGCCAATGATGCCGCCGCCATCCGGATGGCCGACGTCGGCATCGGAGTGAGCGGTCGCGGTTCGTCGGCCGCCAGAGGCGCCGCCGACATCGTCTTGACCGACGACGATCTGGGTGTGTTGCTCGACGCGCTGGTCGAAGGCCGCAGCATGTGGGCCGGCGTGCGCGATGCGGTGACGATCCTCGTCGGCGGCAATGTGGGTGAGGTGCTGTTCACCATCATCGGCACGGCTTTCGGTGCCGGGCGCGCCCCGGTGGGAACCCGACAACTGCTGCTGGTCAACCTGCTTACCGACATGTTCCCAGCGCTTGCGGTCGCCATCACGTCGCAATACGACGATCCCGAGGACGACAGCGATCTCAGCGATGAAGAGATCGAGGAGGCACGGCGCAGGCGCCAGCGGGCGGTACTGACCGCTCCGACCCCCTCCCTGGACGCGCCGCTGATGCGCCAGATCGCCAACCGGGGCGTCGTCACCGCCGCGGGCGCGACCGCCGCCTGGGCCATCGGCCGCTGGACCCCGGGTACCGAACGCCGCACGGCGACAATGGGATTGACCGCGCTTGTGACCACTCAGCTGGCACAAACCCTGCTGACCCGAAGCCACAGCCCACTCGTTTTGGCTACCGCGTTCGGTAGCGCCGGCGTCCTGATCGGCATCATCCAGACCCCGGTGGTCAGCCACTTTTTCGGATGCACACCGCTGGGACCGGTTGCCTGGACCGGGGTGTTCAGTGCCACCGCCGGGGCAACCGCGGTCTCGGTGCTCGCGCCCAAGTGGCTGGCCAAGACCGTTGACGTGGCCCTAGAACATCAGGACTGGGCTTCGGGTTCGGCGTAGCTCGCCAGCTGTTTGCGCAGCACCTCGCCGGCCGGATTGCGCGGAATGCTGCTGACCAGGTAGATGTCTCTGGGCTGTTCGAACCGCGACACCCGGCCCTTGAGGTAATCGCGGATCGCGTCCGCGTCGATGTCGCAGCCTGGGCGGGCGACGACGAATGCGGCCAGCCGTTGGCCGAACTGCTCGTCGGCAACGCCGATGAACGCGTTCTCGGCAACGTCGGGGTGGCTGGCCAGCGCGTTCTCCAGTGACCGCGGATAGACGTTCTCGCCGCCGGAGACGATCATGTCGTCTTCACGTCCGACGATGTAGAGCCGGCCCGATTCGTCGAGATAGCCCATGTCTCCGGTGCTGGCCATGCCGTCGATGACGGCTTTGCCGCCACCGCCGGAATAGCCGTCGGAATTCAGTTCGCCGCCAACGAAGATCCGCCCGGTTACCCGCGGCCCGACGGGCCGTCCGTTCCGGTCGAAAATCCGCACCGGGCACCCGGCGACGGGTCTGCCCACCGTCTCGGGCCAGTCGCGCAGCTCGGCCGGTGTGGCCAGTGCGCCGATGCCCACTTCGGTGGAGCCGTACAGGTTGTACAGAACGTCGCCGTAGGCCTCCATGAAGCGGCGCGCCAGGCTGGGATCGAGTCGATCGCCGCTGGATATCACCACCCGCAAGCACGGCAGCGGATTTCGCGCCCGCACCTGATCGGGCAGATCGAGGATGCGCGCCAACATGATCGGAACCACGCTCAAGCCGTCGGCGCGATGCAGCGATGTCTGGGCCAGCGTTGCTTCGGCATCAAAGTGCCGACGGGTCAGCACCGTTCCGCCCAGGCTGATGGTCAGCACCAGCATGCCAAATCCCAGACCGTGAAACATGGGCGTGGCCAGCGTCATTCGCGAACCGACACGCAGCCTGGTTCGCTCCAGAAGCGTCACGCTGACCCCGATCCCAGAACTCACCTTGGGCTTGCGCGGCACCCCCTTCGGGACCCCGGTGGTGCCCGAAGTCAACAACACGATTCGTCCGGAGGGGGCGACCTTGGGCCGCGCGCAGTCCCGGGCGGTGACGGTGCTCGGATCGATGACCAACACCGATTCGCCAGTTCCGGCCACCTGGTCGACAAACTCGTCGTCGCACAACATCACCCGCATCTGGTGTGCTTCCAGCGCGGCGGCGAGCGCGGTGGCGCGGAACTCCGTGTTCACCAGCACGACGTCGGCACCGACCAACCCGGCGGCAAACGCCGCCGCGACAAAGTTGCGGCCATTGCGGCACATGACGCCCACGGCTTGCCCGGGCCCGATGCCGGCAAGGGTGAGCTCCCCGGCGACCGATTCGGTCATCGTTTGAATCTCGCGGTAGCTCAGCGCACCGTCGTCGTCGACGATTGCGGTCCGCTCCGGCCACCGTGCCGCCGCGATAGCGAGCGGGGTGTAGAGGTTCGTACCGCCCCGGTACAGCTCGCGGACCAGCCGCAGCGCGGCGGCCGGGCTGGACGGGCTGAGCAGCCCCGATCCCAGTAACGCCCGCGCCGCGGTTGTGACCACGCCTGCAGCCATCATTGTCAGCTCTTTCCTGCCTCGGCGGTTGGGGCGAAGAACCGGCGGTGCCACACCCGCGCCGCCTGCTCGGCGGGCCCGGCCAGCAATACCGAGGCCAGTTCGGCCGGCCACAGCCAGGGCGGCTCGTTGGTGCGAGGCCGTTCGACGATCGCTTTCGCCACAGCGTCGGCGGCCTGATCGGGCTCGAGGCCGGGAAGCCGGCCCAGCATCGGCGTCGGTTCGATCATCCGCGTACGGACCAGGGCGAAGTAGACGGACGTCACGTCCACACCGTCGCCGTGTAGCTCCGGCGCCACGCTGCGCAGCCAGCGATCGAACGCCCCTTTGGAGGCCTGATAGGCGCCCCATTGCGGGCCCGGGACCAGGCGTACGCCGACACTGGAAACGTTCACCACATGGCCTCGGCCGCTCTCACGCATCGCCGGCAGCAATCCGAGCAACAGCCAAATCGGACCCAGATAGTTGATGTCGATGGTGCGCTGGAAATCGTGCGGACGGTCGTATTGGTCATGTAGCGACCGGCGCAACGACTTGCCCGCGTTGCTGACCACGATGTCCAGCGGTCCGTGATTCTGATTGACTTGCTTGGTCAGTACCCCGACGGCAGCCTCGTCGGTGAGATCGGTCGGGTAGGCGACCGCCGCTCCACCGCCCGCGGCGATGGCCGACACGAGGTCCTCAAGGCGCTCCGCTGATCGCGCCACCATCAGCACGGTGGCTCCGGCGGCGGCCAGTTTCCGCGCGGTTGCCTCGCCGATCCCGTAGGACGCACCGGTAACCAACGCGGTCTTGCCCGTAACTGCGCCGCGTAGCCGGTCGGGATCGGCCAGCGTCGCCGGGTTCGCCAGTCCGTTGCTGGCTCGTTCGAAGGCCTTCGCTAAGGCCTGCGTCGCCAGATTCATAGGAGCGGTTCCCCCGTTGCGGACTACTGTTTTGCCTATTGTGACCCATGGTCACTCTGGCATTTGCGGGTCCGGGGTGTGGGGGTTTGGCGACATCCGAGTCCCCGCCAGCGACCCGTGGCCGCGCCGCCGCGGCCACAATCAGCTCAGCCGCCCAGATTCGGGCAGGTCAGCCCGTTGCGGGCCGATCAGCGCGTCCATATCGTCGGTAAAACTTCTCGACGCGTCCCGCGGTATCGAGCGTGCGGCGGGTACCGGTCCAGAACGGATGCGAATCGGCGGACACCTCCACGACCACCAACGGGTAGGTGTGCACCCCCGAGGGGGTCTTCCAGTCAATGCTGCGAGAGCTGGTCAAGGTGGATCGCGTGAGAAAGCGGGTGCCGGTGGTCGCGTCCTCGAAGACCACCGGGTGGTAGTCGGGGTGAGTGTCGGATTTCATTCCAGTTCTCCTTTGTTGAGGTGCCCGGAGAACTGCCCGGATTCATCCGGCGTCTCGTGGCACGGGTCTTCATGCCAGTCGCCGAACGGGTCGTCGTAGGCCGGCCAATCCTGTGGCCGGGCCATCTCCCGGTCGGTGAGCAGCGCCCCGGTCAGCACCCGGGTGATCTCTGCCCGGTCGGCGCCGCAGGCCAGAACCGTCATCGCGGTGTGCCGGTCGCCGAAGCGGTATTCCCACATCAGCTCGGCAAACAGGCGTCGCTCCGGGTCGGCGTGGTCCACCTCGGCGGGTGACATCGCCGCCAGCCACTTGCCCGCCGAGGCGACCCGCAGGCCTCCACCCGCCGATTCGAGCCACATGACCTGATCGGGCCGATTTGCCAACCACAGGCGTCCACGGGTACGAATCACGCCATCGAGCAAGTGGTCGACGGCGTCATGCAGGCGCTCCGGCCGAAACGGGCGGCGGGCGTTGAACTCCACGATGCCGACCCCACCGTCGGTGCCCAACGGAGGCCGCCCGCCCAACAGCGAAGCGTGTGGATGGTCGCTGCGCCCCCTGCGTGAGTAGTCGTCGAGGTTGGCCAGCGCCAACTCGACCCGGTCGAGCCCGACGGTGATCCTCGCCCGCGGCGCCAGGCGCGGCAACACGGCCAGCGTGACCGGGTCGGGGCGGTTGAGCACCAGCACGTCGGCGAATTCGGCCTGACCAACTGTCACCTGAGCGAACGTCCGTCCGTCGGCTAGTTCCTCGTCGCCGAGAGACTGCGCCAGCCAGTTCGCCGAGTCCACACACGTCACCACCGCGCCGATCCGAACGTCGCGGCCGGCCGGAGCGTCCGGATAGCCGGGCCCGACCCGGACCCGCACGTGATTGATTGCCCAGCAGATGGGTTCGGGCTCCAGCCAGGGCGCCAGGTGCACCACGATCCGGTCCACGCCGTCTCGGCGGTGCAGCCTGCGCAGCAGAATCAGCAGATCGTTGCGAATGGTGCAGGAGACGCATCCATGCGCCAACTCCAGCGCCTCTTCGGCAGTGCTCAGTTCTCCGCGGCGAAAGGTGATGATGTTGCGCCTCACCACGTGCCCATCAATCCGATGCTCGACAACGACCGTTCCGGGCCGGCGCAGCAGTAGGCCGGTCACGTCGTCGGTATCGCCCTGCCCCGCCACCAGCACAACGGGAGTCCGCATCACCACTCCTTCCCGAGCTCTCCCGATCGTTATTAAAAACGATTTTCATTAAGACCGGACTCACGATACAGTGCGTCACACGGGGTTGTCGAAAATGATTTTCAATAAGCGTGCACTGAGGAGGCGCCCATGTCCGCACGATGCCAAGTCACCGGTCGCACGGTGAGTTTCGGCAATACGGTGTCGCATTCGCACCGCCGGAGCCGACGACGGTGGTCACCGAACATCCAGCTCAAGACCTATTACCTGCCGTCGGAGAACCGTCGCATCAAGCTGCGGGTCAGCGCCAAGGGCATCAAGGTCATCGACCGCGACGGCATCGAGGCCACGGTCGCGCGGCTCCGGCGGGCCGGTGAACAGATCTAATGGCGCGCAACGAGATTCGCCCGGCAGTCAAGCTTCGCTCCACCGCGGGAACCGGATACACCTACATCACCCGCAAGAACCGCCGCAACGACCCCGACCGGCTCATTCTGAGCAAGTACGACCCGGTGATTCGCAAGCACGTCCCATTCCGGGAGGAACGCTGAATGGCCAAGAAATCCAAGATCGTCAAGAACAACAAGCGCCGAGACATCGTCGCGCGCTACGCCCAGCGGCGCGCCGAACTCAAGCAGATCATCCAATCTCCCACCAGCAGCTACGAGCAGCGGCTCGACGCACAACGCGCCCTGAGCCGTCAGCCGCGTGACGCGAGTGCGGTACGGCTGCGCAATCGCGACGCCATCGACGGCCGTCCGCGCGGCCACCTGCGCAAGTTCGGATTGTCGCGGGTGCGAGTGCGCGAGTTGGCCCATGCGGGTCAGCTACCGGGTGTTCGCAAGGCGAGCTGGTAGCCGCAGATGAAAAAGAAACCCAGACGCACTCGGCGCCCCATCGCAGCCCCGGCAACGCCCGCCAAGAAGAACCTGCTGGATTCGCTCGGGGTCAGCGAGGTCGACTACAAGGACATCTCGCGGTTGCGCACGTTCATCTCCGATCGCGGCAAGATCCGCTCTCGTCGGGTCACCGGTCTCACCGTGCAACAACAACGGCAGATCGCCACCGCGATCAAGAACGCCCGCGAAATGGCGCTGCTGCCGTATCCAGCCTCCCGGCCCCAGTAGGGCCGTCCTCGCGGCGGCCGTTATGTCGAGACGGCGCGGCGGTGGAGCCTGCGCGGGTCAACCCCCGAGCGGGTCCACGCCTGCGCCGCCCATGGCAAGTAGATCAACCTGACCGGCAGCCGCACCAGCACCGGATTCAGCCCTCGTATGAGGGCGGCGGAACGCTGAAATCGCCTCTCCTTCTTGGCATTCCAATCGAGGTCACACACCTCGCGCATCTGCGGCGGCAGGGTTCCGACAATCACCAACCGGGCGTAGGCGTTCAGGGGCGCAGACAGGATCCTCCAGATCAGCGCAGGCAGCTTGCGGGGGCCAGGGATCCCTTTGCGTAGATAGCCGGTCCCGTAGAGCACGGTCTTGTGCGGGACGAACCGGTCGAGCATGCCGTCCCAGTAGGCCACGACCTCGTCATAGGTTTGCGGCTGACTTCGATCGCTGACGCCGTAAAGGCCGTACCAGATCTTGGTCTCCTCGAAGATCTGCTCCTTTTCCGCGCGGGACAGCCTCCGGATGAACGTGTCGGTGTTGTAGAGGATTTGGTCGACGAACGTGGCGTGGGCCCAGTAGAACAACTCCGGATTCAACGCGTGGTACCGAGAGCCATCACCGATGGTGCCCTTGATCGGCTTGTGGAAATCCCGCACCGTGCGACCCCACCCATGGGGGTCCTCGGAATACACGGTCCGCATCAAGGGCGATCCGGTGCGCTTGGCCCGGCCCAGGGTGTCGCTGAAGATCACCGAATGATCGAGGACTCCCTGACCGAGCTGTTCGATGCAGTTTTCGGTGCCGGCCGCGCGCTGGAATCCGAAGAGTTGAGTACGCACGTCTCCATAGAATTTCCAGATCAGCGAAGTCGGGCCCAGCCGCTGCGCGACGATCTCGTCGTCGACGGGCCGGTCGATCGGCATGGGTAGGGCCTCCCGGACACCGGTGTCGAAATCCACGCCCGCGGTCAGCTCCGTTGCCATCCACCCTCCTTGACGAATCCATGTGTCGTTAGTGAACCACTGATACACGTTCGTCTCTTTGTGTCAACCTAGCCACCGCGGCGGGCGGCCGCAAATGAGCGGTGCCCCGCGTCAGGCTCCAGATCAGGGGCAGTGATCTGGGAAAACGCGGCATTCGGGGGGATCCACAAGGCGGAGCCGATCTATCATGCAGTCCAGAATGGGCACCGAGACCAGCACCGACGGAGTCGAGTCGATCACCGATCTCGACCGCACCATCCTGGACACCGCACGCGCGGTTTTCGAGACCTACGGTGTCCGGCGGGCGAACATCGAAGACGTCGCCACCCGGGCCGGTGTCAGCCGCAGCACCATCTACCGACGCTTTCCCACCAAGGGCGAGCTGTTCGAACGGGTCGTGCGGCGCGAGGCGGAGTTGTTCTGCGCCGCCCTGAACCAGGCCACCAACGGCCACAACCCGCGTGAGGCGGTGATCGAGGCGTTCACCCTCGGGGTCCGACTCATCCAGGATTCCCCGCTGTACTCGCGGATAGCCGAAAGCGAGCCGGAGCTATTCGGCATGTTTTCCCGCTCCCACGTCTTCCCGATCGGCCAATTCGCCGACGGCATCGCCCACACGCTGCGTCGCTGCGGCGCCGATGCTCCCGACGCCGACCTCGCCAACATCGCCGACATCCTGCTGCGTGTTGCCGTTGGCATCATCATGTTTCCCACCGAGCGTCTCGATACCTCGGATGACGCCGCGGTCCGCGAGTACGCCGCCCGCTATCTGATTCCGATCATTACGTTGTAGCCGTGTCGCAGGCGCCCCGAACTCCCCGGACTCGCTACGCCAGGTGCGGCGACTTGGACATCGCCTACCAGGTGATCGGGGATCATCCGATCGACCTGCTCGTCATACCGGGGGCCTCGATTCCGGTCGACACCATCGATTCCGAACCGTCGATGTACCGCTTTCACCGCCGTCTGGCGTCGTTTTCCCGCCTGATCCGGTTCGACCATCGCGGCGTCGGCCTGTCATCGCGGGTATCGTCGCCGGATGCGCTCGGCCCGAGGTTCTGGGCCGAGGATGCGATTGCGGTGATGGACGCGGCCGGATGCCAGCAAGCCACGATTCTTGCCTCCGGGTTCACCGCGACGACCGCCCTGGTGCTGGCCGCCGACTATCCCGAGCGGGTGCGCAGCCTGGTGCTCATCAACGCCTCCGCGCGGACACTGCATGCGCCCGACTACGAACTGGGCATCAGGTCCAACACCGCCGAACCATTCCTCACCCTCGGAACCAATCCCGACGCGGTCGAGCAGGGGTTCGACGTGCTGCGCATCATGGCGCCCAGCGTGGCCCATGACGACGCGTTCCGCGACTGGTGGGATCTGGCCGGAAACCGGGCGGCCTCGCCCAGCACGGCGCGGGCCTTCATCAACGCGGTTCAAGCCTCGGATGCGCGCGACTCGCTGCCCCACATCACCGCGCCGACGCTGATCCTGCATCGGGTGGGCACCAAGTTCGTTCCGGCCGAGCACGGCCGCTATCTGGCCGAGCACATTGCCGGGTCGCGCTTGGTCGAGCTTCCCGGTTCCGATTCCTTGTATTGGGTCGGCGACACCGCCGCGTTGCTCGACGAGGTCGAGGAGTTCATCACCGGCGTCCGGGGCGGCTTCGTCACCGAGCGGGTACTGACCGCGGTCATGTTCACCGACATCGTCGGCTCGACCCAGCGCGCGGCCACCGCGGGTGACCTGCGCTGGCGCGACCTGCTCGATAACCACGACAACCTGGTCCGCCACGAGATCCAGCGGTTCGGTGGGCGCGAGGTCAATACCGCGGGCGACGGGTTCGTCGCGACGTTCAGCAGCCCGAGTGCGGCAATCAACTGCGCGGACGCCGTCGTCGACGCCGTCGCGGTGCTCGGCATCGAGGTCCGGGTAGGGATTCATGCCGGCGAGGTCGAGGTGCGGGGGGCCGACGTCGCCGGCCTGGCCGTACACATCGGTGCCCGGGTCTGTGCGCTGGCCGGCTCCAGTGAGGTGCTGGTGTCCTCGACGGTGCGTGACATCGTCACCGGCTCGAGCCACAGATTCGCCGAGCGCGGCGAACACGAACTCAAGGGCGTGCCGGGCCGATGGCGGCTTTGTGCGCTGGTCCGGGAGCACCTCACGGGCCAGCGGTAGCGATCTGATCGGCAGCGGTTCGGGGACGGGCTTCGGGCTGGCGATCGACGCCAAAGGGCCGCGGGTCTGCTAGACGCGCGATGACTTGGGTGCGCCGACCACGCGGCTGACCCGTGAATGAATGGCCTGGTGCGCAAGCTCGCGCATCGTGGCGTCCACTCTGAGGACCTCGCTGAAGGCCGCGGCGTCCAGCGACCACAGCACTGAGGGCTGGCTCGCCCGCACCGTGGCCGCCCGCCGCCAGCCGCTGAGCAGAGCGATTTCGCCGAAGTGATCGCCGGCGACCAGCCGCAGCACCAGCTGGCCGTCGACAAACGCTTCGAGTTCACCGGAGTCGACGACGTAGAAGTGTGACGCCGGCTCCCCTTGACGGAACACGATGTCGCCGGACCGCAGCTCGATGCGACGGTACCCGCCGACCGAGAGCAACGGCAGCCTGCCGAGAGCCTGCAGCGGGACATCGATGTTCAGAAACGACTGCACGATGTCGCCCTGGTCGGTCAGCCCGAGATGCGGATGATCGCAGTCGATATCGGCGGCTTCCGCGCTGGCCGCGTAGAGCACCGCCGCCGCCAGCAACGCCATGGTCAGCGACATGGACTCGTCACCGCACATTGCCGAGCCGTCGAAGTTGACCGGAAATCCCGAGTTCAGCAATGTCGCACCGAGCTTGCCGTCGGCGATGCGCAGGTCGGCATGGCAGTTGGGATCCGGAATCGCACGCCGGCGCAACGCGGCGCCCGAGAACTCGCGATCAGACGATGACGCCGACATCAACACCACGCCGGGGCGCAGTAGATCGTGCAACTCGGTGGGCACGCTGGTCGCTCCGGTGGCACCGATGATCACGTCGTAGTCACCGATCGCCTGGGTCAGATCGATCGGGCCCGGGTGGCCCACGCGGGTGTCGTACACATCCACCCGCTCATGACGGGGACGCAGCTGGTCGGCCAGCGCGCTGCCGATCGCTCCCGCACCGGTGATCAGGATGGCGTCACCGCGGTCGAGGCCCTCGATGCGACCGAAGGCGCATCGTGTCACGTTGCCCGCGATTATCGGCGACTCGTAGAGGAGCTTGGCCGACGAGCGGGCGATGTTGACGACGGGAAACCCGAGCGCGCAGTTGGCGATCTTGGCGTAGCCCGCCGACGTCTGCTCGATCCCGACGATGTTGGCCGTGCCGTCGAGTGCGGCACCAGCGGCGGCCAGCAACGAGCCACCGTCGTCGAGCAGCACGACTCGGCCGGCTCGGCCAGCCGCAAGCCGATCCCAGGATTGGGCGAAGAACCGTTCCACATGTCGCGTGTACTCGGTGTCGAAGGATTCGTGGGGCGCGTAGGCGGCGCTGAACTCATCGACGTGAACACCGTCGGCTCGCATGGCATCGGCGACTCCGAGATGAGTCGAGTAACACTTGCCGATCACCGCGACGTTGCGGGGGTCGAGCCCGACCCGAAACAACGAGCGCAGCATCGCATGCGTCGTCTCCAGCAGATGCTGTGCGGCGATGACGACAACGCCGTCCAGGCTGCCACCCCGACGCGACACGATCGCGTCGACTAGCGGAAAAGTGGTGACCTGCGTCACCTTTGGTAAGTTAGCACGCACTTTCGGCCCGCGACGGCGAATCCGGAGCACCGCCATGCCGGCACACACCCGACCGCGACGACTCCCGCCGGTAGTGCCCAGGGCGCCGATTACCGCAACAACCCGCCGGGTGGCCGGTGACGCCTTCGGCCGTTAGCAGGGACCGCTGGGCGTTCCGCGGGCGGGCGTGGTCTCCTGCGTGGGCGGCACCTGCGGGTAAGGCACCCGATACGGGTTGGCCACCGCCGCTCCCCCCAAGGATCCCAATACCGCGTTGGGGACGCATTGGGGCAGCCTGGGCAGCGCGTCGAGCAGCGGAGGATCCAACTTGGGTCGCGATGGGTTCGGCGGGACAGCAAAGTTGAACGCCGAGGTCATATCCTCGGTGACACTGCGTCGCCAAGGGGTCAGGTTGGGCACCGGCACCCCGAACCGTGCCTCGATCAATCGCAACTGCGAGGTGTGGTCGAAGGTGTCGGAGACCACCAGCGGCCCACGGCTATAGGGCGAAATGACGATGCACGGCACGCGATAGCCCAGACCGATCGGCCCCCGGATGCCACCGGAGCCGGACACCGCGTCGATGTCGGGCACCGTGACGTATTCGCCCGGCGTTCCCGGCGGCGCCGTGGGCGGTGTGACGTGATCGAAGAACGAACCGCATTCGTCATAGCTGATGATCAACGCGGTCTTTTCCCACACCGCGGGATTGGACAGCAAAGTCCGCAATATTTTCACAATCGCAACCGCACCGACGTTCACCGGCAGTGCCGGATGCTCGGATTGGATGATGTTGGGGACCACCCAGGAAACCTTCGGCAGCCTGTTGGCTTTCACGTCGAGAACGAAATCCTGAGGGTAGGTGGGGGCGATGCCGAATCGAGCGAGATTCGACCTTGGATCGGCGGTTTGCTTGAAAGCCTGAACCAGGCCGTTGTCGCTGATAGGCGAATTGATGTAGTGCCCGAAAAACTTGTTCTGGTACACCTTCCAACTAATGCCGGCATCCTCGAGATTCTCCGGCATGATGCGCCAGCTGAACGGCTGCAGCGCCCAGGGCTCCGGCGTTGTTGATTAGCAGGCTTGTGAGCTGGGTTGATGATCTTTGGTGCCGCGCTATTGGGGCCGGAGTGTAGGCACGGGCTATCTGGAGAACGATCGAGTTGGTTACTGTTCGTCGTTGGTCTGGAGTTGCCCGTGCCTACCGTTTCAGTATTGCCTGTGTCGTCGGTTCCAGAGGTGTTCGACCGCTGGAGTCCTGGTGAGCGCAGCGAGCTCATCGGATCGGAGTTTCTCGATGTGTTGGCCTCGGTGCCAGACCCGAGGGACCCACGCGGTCGGAGGTATTCGCTGATGGCTTTGTTGGCGATCGCGGTTCTGGCCACTGCCGCGGGGATGCGCGGCTATGCTGGTTTTGCCACATGGGCGGCCACCGCTCCCGATGATGTGTTGGCCCAATTAGGGGTCCGGTTCCGGCGGCCCAGTGAGAAGACCTTCCGCGCTGTTTTGTCTCGGCTAGACCCCGCCGACCTCAACGCCAGGATGGGCAGTTACTTCACTGCACACGTGGCCAGCAGCGACCCCAGTGGATTGGTGCCGATCGCGTTGGACGGCAAGATGCTGCGTGGTGCTTTACGCGCCAAAGCGACAGCCACGCATCTCGTGTCGGTGTTCGCCCACCGTGCCCGATTGGTGCTCGGTCAACTCGCTGTCGCCGAGAAAAGCAATGAAATTCCCTGCGTACGTGCCCTGCTCACGCTGCTGCCGGGTAGCTTGCGGTGGCTGGTCACCGTGGATGCGATGCATACCCAGGTCGTCACCGCGAAGTTGATCTGCGCCACCTTGAAGTCGCACTACCTGATGATCGTCAAGTCCAACCAAGCCAAAATACTTGCGCGTATCACCGCGCTGCCCTGGGCCGAGGTGCCCGCAGCCGCTACCGACGACTCCCGCGGCCACGGCCGTGTCGAGACCCGCACCCTGCAAATCATCACCGCTGCACGAGGAATCGGCTTCCCCTACGCAAAACAAATCATCCGGATCACTCGTGAACGCTTGATCACCGCCATCGACCAGCGCAGCGTGGAGGTGGTCTATGCCATCTGCAGCCTGCCGTTCGAGCACGCCCGCCCTACCGCGATCATGACCTGGATGCGTCAACACTGGGGAATCGAGAACAGCCTGCACTGGATGCGCGACGTCACCTTCGACGAAGACCGTCAAAGGGCACATACCGGAAACGGCGCACAGGTCCTAGCAACGCTACGCAACACCGCGATCAATCTGCACCGCCTCAACGGCGCCGACAACATCGCCGAAGCCTGCCGGATCACCGCTTTGACCGCCAACCGCCGCCTAGACCTCCTCAATCCACAATTCCCCAGCTCACAAGCCTGCTAATCAACAACGCCGGCGCCCTGGGAGTATACGTATTCCGCCAGTTGAAACGGCGCGCCAACTCGCCTGTCGCGCTTATTCTTTGAATTTGTTCGCAGGAACTTAAATTCAATCCCCAAGGGGCCATTGCCATTTCCCCACTGGACGGCTGCCGCGATGAACCCCCAGGCCACTCGGTCCCCCGTCGCGCGCCCTCACCGCATCCGACGAGTTTCCTGGGTGAAAAATCCGATCACCGGCGCGGGAACGGGATCATGCGCAGCCCGTGTGGTTGCACAATAGCCCCGGGTCGTTCACGGACGTGTGCGTTCGGCGCAAGCGACAGGCGCCAGTCACGCAAAGCCGTCGCAGCTGTCACGTGCATTTCCGTGATGGCAAACGAGTCGCCAATGCATTTGTGCTTGCCCATGCCGAAGGGAATGAACATATGCCGCGGCACATGCGCCGAGTTCTCCGATAGCCAGCGGTCCGGTTTGAACGAGAGGGGATCGTCATACACCGTGGATCTCGGTGAATTGCGGTGGGACTGAAGGCCACCTCCGCCCCGGCCGGAATCCGGAACTGTCCGAGTTGAACCTCCCGGACAGCCCGACGCGTCAGGATTGAGTTCGGCGTGTGCAGACGCAACGTCTCATCGACCACCCGTTTCATCAGATCCAGGTCGCGGAGGTTGTCGTGGGTGATGGACTGGTTTGCCAGCTTGTCATCGAGCTCGCGGGCGACCCCGCGCTCGATCTCCGGGTGCCGGTCCAGCTCATAGAAGAGCCAAGACAATGTGGTGGAAGACGTCTCGGTGGCCGCCAGCAAGAGCGTGAGCACTTCGTCTCGCACCTGATCGTCACTCATCGGCCGCCCCGTCTCCTCGTCGCGGGCTTGTAGCAGCATCGCCAGCACACCCTCACGGCCTTCGCCGGTGGTTCGACAAGCGGAAATGAGTTGCGTGACAAGGTCGCGGACATCAGTGATCGCACTCCGGAACCGGCGGTTGACCGGAATGGGCAACCGCGCGAGCCAGTCGAACGGGTACAACGTCTGCCAGATGACCCCTTGGTTGATACCGGTCAGCGCCCGCTCGACCCGTGACACCGCAGATCCGCCGAGATCGGTGTGAAACAAGCCCCGACAGACCACCGCCAGTGCCATCGTGTGTATTTCGTGGGTCACCTCGATCGGCACACCTGGCCGCCACGCCCGCGACAATGTCTGCGCGGCATCGGCCATGACCTCTGCATATCGGGGGGTTTGCCGATGATGGAAGGCGGGCTGAAGTAACCGTCGCTGACAGCGGTGGAACTCTCCGTCGGAGACGAGCAACCCTTGCCCAAGTGCCTTGCCGGCGCGCTCGAATACCGCGCCGCGCGTGAAGCACTCGGACTGGGAGACCAGCATGTCTCGTACCAGATCGTGGGAGGTGACCAGATAGGAAGGACGTGGGCCCAGATAGATGGTGACGACATCGGCCACTGAGCGCAGCCGTGCCAAGTACCCCAGCGGGTCACGAGCCAACGCACCCAGATGCCCCAGGCCCGGCAGCCGCCCCGGGGCAACGGGGGGTGTGCGCAGAGTTGGCGAACCGGCAACCGTCATCTCGGTCCTCCGCGGGAAAACAGCGCACCCACGCGCGTGCCATCTCCAGCCATCGACGCCAGGCGCTGGGCACCCCAAAGCCCTTCTGGCAGTTGAGCAAACGATCGGCTCATGGAGCCCGACGCTAACATGGGGACTCGGGAATTTTAAGTGTCTCGATGCAGCTCCCCACAAAATTGAGTCATTTGACTCAACCCGCTGTCAGACCAGCTAGCCCCGCCGCCGATCCACCAAACCCACCCCGCGGTCAAATCCTTCCCGTCCCCAGACGCCTTGTCCGACGGCCTACCGGATCCGCCGTCGCCGCCCGCGCTGGTCCATGCGGTAGCGGCCTTCCCCCCAGCCCACCGGACCCGTCGGGCCGTCGATGTGGCCGCAGGGGGTTACCCGGGTGCGCGATGTCTTCGATGCTGCGCCCGACACGTTTGAGTCATCTGACTGATCCCGCTAGGTCGGCTAGGTGCGACTCTTGGCATGTCTTCGCTATCAGGGGGGGCCACGGGGGCAAGGAGCAGTAAATGGAAAATGCCCGGGCACCAGTGATGTTCATCCGTGGGCTTTGGCCGGCCGAGTCTGTGGCTCGACGAGGCTTCCCGCCTGCACCCCCTTCCTCGCCACCGGCGGACGACCCGGCACATTCGGCCCCAGGGAGCGCCGTTCCCTAGTCGGTGCGGCGAGGGAACTGCCGGGTAGCACGCTTCACGCATCGCGTTCTGGTGGATGGCCGGTTGGCGCTACAGCTCGGAAAGCCAGCTGTTTCTGCCAAAAGTGCTGTCGACAAATAGCTTTCAGTTGATCTCACAGCGCTCAATACATGCTGAGGCTGTATGGGCCTAGCGACATGCGATGCCAGGAGGCCGTGGATGTCGGTCTCTACAACACACGTTGGCGAGGCACCTCGCGCTGGAATGGCCGTCTTGAGACGTTCTCAGCGTGAGTGTGAACCGTTCCTGCGGAATATAATTGGGTCGTCGGCCGAGCCGTTGGCCACGATGGCCCGATACCACTTCGGCTGGTGGGATGCCAACGGGCGCGACGCGGCAGGTACCTCGGGTAAGTCGCTGCGGGCCGCTCTTGCCTTCGGGGCGGCCCGGGCCTGCGGAGATGCTCGCGAAGCCGCCCCCGCGGCGGCAGCCGTGGAGCTGATTCACAACTTCACGCTGCTTCACGACGATGTGATGGACGGTGATTCGACCCGCAGGGGCAGGGCAACTGTATGGCGGGTATGGGGAGTGAATAACGCGATCCTGCTGGGAGATGCGCTACATGCCCTGGCGATCCGGACGCTTACCGACTCGCTTGGGCAGGGGGTGGCCGTGAACGCGATCACCCGTCTGGAGCAAACGTGCCTCGACCTGTGTGTGGGCCAGCACCAGGATTGCTCATTTGAGCGATGCGCGACCGTAACAGTGCCGGATTACTTGCGGATGGCGGCCGGAAAGACCGCCGTGTTGATGGCGTGTGCGTGCGCATTGGGTGCGGTAAGCGCCCGCGCGGACGCGGCGACCGTAGCCGCGGTGGAACGGTTTGGTTACGAGCTCGGCCTGGCGTTTCAGATAGTGGACGATCTGATTGGCATCTGGGGGGACCCTGCCCGGACCGGAAAACCGGTCGGCAGTGATCTGGCCAGTCGCAAGGCGACCTCACCGATCGTTGTAGCGCTTAGCTCTGACTGCGAAGCGGCCCTCGAACTGGCAAGGCTGTACAGGTCCGACCACGCCATGACCCACCGTGAGGTTGTTCATGCTGCCGAACTCGTAGAGACCGCGGGCGGCAGGCAGGCCGCGCAGCACTTTGCCGATGAACGGATGCGCGCCGCGATCGCGGCGCTACCCGAATCAATGAGATGCAGTGAGCTCGTGGCATTGGCGCAGCTGGTGATCGATCGGGACAAGTGAGGTGTGTCGACGATGCCTACCTCGATTCCCACCGCGCCCGCCGCGTTGCCACTACTCGGCCATACCTTGCCGCTGCTGCGTAACCCGTTGTCGTTCTTGCTGTCGTTGCCCGCCCGAGGCGACCTGGTGCGCATCCGAATCGGGCCGGCCACCGCCGTGGTGGCGTGCACGGCGGCACTCACCCACGAAATCCTCTGTGATGACCGAATTTTCGACAAGGGCGGCATCTTCTTTGACCGGTTCCGAGAGATGCTGGGCGATGGTCTGGGCACCTGCCCCCGTAGCCAACACCGGCGGCAGCGGCGCCTTCTGCAACCGGCCTTCCATACGCAGCGGTTGCCTGGTTATGCGCAGACCATTTCCACTCAGGTGGCCGCGACCGTCGGGCGCTGGCAGAACGGCCAGATCATCGATGTACCCGCGGAGATGATGGCGATCACCGGCCGGACCCTGCTCACCACGATGTTCTCGAATAGCCTCCCTAGCCCGGCATTGCGCCAGGCACTCGATGACCTGACCGCCATTTTCGCGGTCCTGTACTGGCGGATGCTGACGCCGCCACCGCTGGATCGGCTGCCCACCGTCGGCAACCGTCGCTATCATCGCGCCAGCGCTCGGCTACGCCATACCATCGGTTCGGCGGTTGCCGGCCGCCGAGCAGCCGGCGTCGACCGTGGCGACCTTCTCTCGGCGATCCTGGCCTCGCATGAAGTCGGCAGCAGCACAGTAGCTTTCACCGATACCGAGGTCATCGACCAGATCGTCTCGTTTTTCATTGCTGGGACCGAGACCACTGCCCTTACGGTGGCCTGGGCGCTGTACTTACTGGCCGAACATCCCGCCATCGAGCAACGCGTGCACGCCGAGATCGATCCGGTCCTGGCGGGCAGGGCGGCTACCCACGCCGACCTGCCTCGGCTAAGGCTGGTCAACAGGATCGTCACCGAGACCCTGCGCCTTTATCCGCCCGGGTGGATCATCAGCCGCGTGGCCACCGCCGATGTCTACCTCGGTGGGCATCGGATACCGGCCGGGGCGACGGTCATCTTCAGCCCGTACCTGATCCACCATCGTCCCGATCTCTATGCCGAGCCCGACCGCTTCGACCCGGACCGATGGCTACCCGAGCGTGCCCGGGCTATCGGCCGCAACACCTATATCCCATTCGGCGGCGGGGCCCGCAAGCGCATCGGCGACAACTTCGGCACCACAGAGGCGGCACTCGCCCTGGCGACCATTGCCGCCAACTGGCGGATGCAGCGCCTTCCCGGCCTGCCGGTCCGCCCGGCCGTGGCGGCGTCACTGCGCCCACGCAATCTCGCTTTGCGTGTCACCGCACGTACGGCCGACCGAACTCCTGGCGAACCCGGCCGGCGTCTAACAAGCCACGAAATCGGTTGAGCCGGAGGTGTCCGTGACCGCCATTTGCGAATTCGTCTTACTCGATATCTGCTGTCCTTTTCCCACCGCCTTTACTCACTCTCGTCATCCGGCAGCGACCGAAGTAGAGCTGGCCATGACGAGCGCGCTACCCGAAGACGGCAACACTCTGATTCGGCGCTCCGTCTCAGGCATTCATCTCGTGGATCATGCCGGGCGCCTGTATCCCGACGTGACCACAGCGGGGTTGCACACCGTCACCTGGTACTTTCTGCTCTTCTCCGTGCTTGATGAGTACTCCGAACAGCAAGACGGTGGCGGGCAGACTTTCAACCCCGAGACGCTACGTCACATTCACCGCACGGCCCTTCGGCTGCTGGATCAACCCGACGCGTCCAGCGACGATGATCTCGATATCACTCGAATTGTTCGGCCGTTGAGGCGATTTCTGAACGCCCTGGGCGATCGGAATGCGCGCAAAAACTTTCGCAACGCGTTCGAAAGGTCCCTGCAAGCGCGGATATGGGAACTCGATCACCTCCGAACCGCCAGTATTCCCTCCCTGGCGGTGTATCCCCGGTTGCGGCGGCAGAGCTCGATGGCTGTTCCTTTGCTCGAGCTTCATCCGGTGCTTTTCGGGCTGCCGGCTCTGTCCGTTCGCTGGACCATCCCGCAATCCGACAACTCCGCACGATGCTGCTCAACTGTGTGTTGTGGAGCAATGACCTGCTTTCGCTCGCAAAGGAGCTACGCGACGGGTCTTGCATGAATCTGGCCCTGGTCTTACAGAAAGACCGCGGGTGCGCACTACAGCAAGCCGTTGACGAGGTTGCATGGCTGATCGAGCGAGAAACCCTTGCCTATCTTGACCTCAAAGGGCAACTCCCTCGGATAGGCATTGGTTCATCGCAGGAATTGGCCTCCGTCACAGCGCTTCTCGATCGCGAAGAACGCTGGCACGCCGACTCCATCGAATGGCATAGCTGCCCGCGCTATCAAGCCGGCCCGTCGCAGCGGCGATAGCACGGCGGCGCGACATCAGTTGATCGGTCAAATACCCACCACGATTGGAGACCAACGATGACGATCGGCATCCGGGACACGACCGAAGCCCGCGACATCCGAGCCGCGGGGTGGGCAGCCATCATGGCAATCATCCCCGGAATCGTGGTGAACTTCCTGACTGGCACCCCGCTGGAACCTTATCCAAGTTGGGCCTGGACCGACGAGCGGATCGCCGGCTATTTCGCCGGTCAGCAGTCGGCCATCGCCGCACAGATCTTTCTCGCCAATGCCGGGTTTGTACTACTGCTATGGGCAGTCGCCGGGGTGAAACGAGCGGTGCTCACCAATACCCGTCCATCGCTATACACCGACCTGATCATCCCGTCCGCCGCCATGGCGACCGTCGCGCTGCTGGCCGGCAATGGCCTGTACTGGACCGCCGGCCTGCGCGGCCTCTCGTCGGAGTTCACAAGATTCGCTTGCGATTTACTCATTCCCTTCGGCTACATCGGATCCCTGGTCAGTCTGGCGATCACACTGTTCTGCGCGGGCATTGCGATGCGTCGCAGCGCCGTTTTCCCCAAGTGGCTGGCGGTCGCCACACCCTGGACGGCCATCCCGCTGGCCAGCGCCCAATTCTTCTTGTTGGCCGATACCGGACCGGCGGCGCCCATCAGCCTGATCAGCTTGATCCCGTACCTCTTGCTGTACCTCTGGCTGGCGACCACCGGCATCGCCATGTTGCGCCGCAGCGTCCCGATCACGCCCGGCACCCAGGGCTCCGGCGTTGTTGATTAGCAGGCTTGTGAGCTGGGTTGATGATCTTTGGTGCCGCGCTATTGGGGCCGGAGTGTAGGCACGGGCTATCTGGAGAACGATCGAGTTGGTTACTGTTCGTCGTTGGTCTGGAGTTGCCCGTGCCTACCGTTTCAGTATTGCCTGTGTCGTCGGTTCCAGAGGTGTTCGACCGCTGGAGTCCTGGTGAGCGCAGCGAGCTCATCGGATCGGAGTTTCTCGATGTGTTGGCCTCGGTGCCAGACCCGAGGGACCCACGCGGTCGGAGGTATTCGCTGATGGCTTTGTTGGCGATCGCGGTTCTGGCCACTGCCGCGGGGATGCGCGGCTATGCTGGTTTTGCCACATGGGCGGCCACCGCTCCCGATGATGTGTTGGCCCAATTAGGGGTCCGGTTCCGGCGGCCCAGTGAGAAGACCTTCCGCGCTGTTTTGTCTCGGCTAGACCCCGCCGACCTCAACGCCAGGATGGGCAGTTACTTCACTGCACACGTGGCCAGCAGCGACCCCAGTGGATTGGTGCCGATCGCGTTGGACGGCAAGATGCTGCGTGGTGCTTTACGCGCCAAAGCGACAGCCACGCATCTCGTGTCGGTGTTCGCCCACCGTGCCCGATTGGTGCTCGGTCAACTCGCTGTCGCCGAGAAAAGCAATGAAATTCCCTGTGTACGTGCCCTGCTCACGCTGCTGCCGGGTAGCTTGCGGTGGCTGGTCACCGTGGATGCGATGCATACCCAGGTCGTCACCGCGAAGTTGATCTGCGCCACCTTGAAGTCGCACTACCTGATGATCGTCAAGTCCAACCAAGCCAAAATACTTGCGCGTATCACCGCGCTGCCCTGGGCCGAGGTGCCCGCAGCCGCTACCGACGACTCCCGCGGCCACGGCCGTGTCGAGACCCGCACCCTGCAAATCATCACCGCTGCACGAGGAATCGGCTTCCCCTACGCAAAACAAATCATCCGGATCACTCGTGAACGCTTGGTCACCGCCACCGACCAGCGCAGCGTGGAGGTGGTCTATGCCATCTGCAGCCTGCCGTTCGAGCACGCCCGCCCTACCGCGATCATGACCTGGATGCGTCAACACTGGGGAATCGAGAACAGCCTGCACTGGATACGCGACGTCACCTTCGACGAAGACCGTCAAAGGGCACATACCGGAAACGGCGCACAGGTCCTAGCAACGCTACGCAACACTGCGATCAATCTGCACCGCCTCAACGGCGCCGACAACATCGCCGAAGCCTGCCGGATCACCGCTTTGACCGCCAACCGCCGCCTAGACCTCCTCAATCCACAATTCCCCAGCTCACAAGCCTGCTAATCAACAACGCCGGAGCCCTGGCCCGGCACCGATCTCCGGGCCGACGTGGCAGCGATAGGCAAACAGGGCGGCTGACGCAGTCCCGGCAGATCTCAGACTCCCCGAAAACCCCAACACCGGCACTTTGGAGAATGACATGGCGACGCACATTCAGCGAGCAATAGGGTATCTCACCGAACAGCACGCATTGGGTTATCCAAACGCCGTACACAAGATGGGGTCCTATTCCACGGCGAAGTTTGTTCAACTCGCCGCCGATCATCTTGACCTCACCGCGGATCAGGTGCACAGATTCTCCACATTCACCTGTGAGAACAAGGCGTTCCACGTGGCAATGATCACCGATGCCCTGCAAGATGCTCTCGACGCCGGCCACTCGGAATGCCAAGCCATGGTGGACGAGAACATCGATTACCTACTCGGCTGCCGGGATGAAATTTCTTGGCGCTATTTCCCCGGCTTCGAGCCATTGCCCTACGACGCCGACAGCCTTGGGCAAATGACGCAAGTGCTCGTTCGAGCAGGCAAAGCGACGCCCGAAACCTTAGCGGACGCGTTCAAGCTTGCAGCCCTCAACGCATGGGAGGACGGCCCGATAAGCACCTTTTTCGCGACCGACCCCGAAGACAGAATCGTCATCAACAAGATATGGGGGCGTGGGCGCGACGACACCGGACGTGACGCGGAAGTCGTCGCCAACCTCCTCTACGGCGCGACGCTGTATCAAGACCAGGTAGGCGACTCGCCATTGACCCCACTGCTGGAAATCGCAACCAAATGGTTGACAGTTCAGCAACAACCCATGGGGTTCTGGCGCGCGGCATGGTATGTCGGAACCTCGTACAGCACCTACGTCGTAGTGCGCCAGCTGGTGGCCGCGAGCGGCCACCAGTCATCAGTTGATCGTGCCGTCCGATTACTCCGGCAGGCGCCGGCGCCCGATCCGCTCAATCGTGCGCTGGCAATGCTGGCGATCACCGCGGCAAACTGCGCACCCGACCGCCACGACGCGTCGCTCCTGCACGACACCCAGTTTCACGACGGCTCCTGGGAAGCCATCCCCCTACTCGATAACCACGCACGGATCTGGGGAAGCCGAGCGGTCAGCACCGCCATCTGCCTCAAGGCATTGCTGCGGCAGGAGTCTCAATGACCACCGTCAACCCCTCATCGCGTTCGCGACCGCGCCCGCTCGCAGACGAGTCGGCAGCCACCACCGTTCTGTTGGCCTCGCCACGTTCGTTCTGCGCCGGCGTACACCGGGCGATAGAAGCGGTCGAGCGTGTGCTCGACCGTGCTACCGGGCCGGTGTACGTACGCAAGCAGATCGTGCACAACCGCACGGTGGTCGCCGAACTACAAGACCGCGGAGCAATTTTCGTTGACGAGCTCGATGAGATTCCCGATCCTCCCGCACCGGGTGCCGTCGTGGTCTTCTCCGCACATGGCGTCTCCCCGGCAGTACGCGCGGCCGCCAACGGGCGCGGACTCGAGGTCGTTGACGCCACCTGCCCGCTGGTCACAAAGGTTCATGCGGAAGCCGCGCGGTTCGCCTGGCGCGGCGATACCGTGCTATTGATCGGCCACCTTGGACATGAAGAGACCGACGGCACCCTCGGAGTTGCCCCGAATTCAATGTTGTTGGTGCAGAATGCCGATGACGTGACGGAACTGAATCTTCCCGAAGACGCCCAAGTGTCTTACCTAACTCAGACGACGCTGGCGGTGGACGAAACCACCGACGTCATTGACGCGCTGCGCAAACGGTTCCCAAACTTGCAGAACCGCCTACGAAGATATCTGCTACGCGACAACGAATCGGCAGCGGGCGGTTGAGGCTATTGTCCGGCGGTGCGATGCGCTGTTGGTGGTTGGGTCACAGAACTCGTCGAACTCGCAGCGGTTGGTCGAACTGGCGCGGCGCCGAGGCACCCCCGCATACCTCATCGACGGCCCCACCGATATCGACCCGCACTGGTTGGACTCGACGGCCACGATCGGCACCACGGCCGGCGCTTCGGCTCCACCCCGGCTGGTTGAGCAAGTGATCGATGCGCTGCGCTTGCGCGGGCCGATCAATGTGGTCGAAAGCCCGGTCACAACCGAATCGGTGCGCTTCGCCCTGCCGCCAAAAGTACGAGTCCCGTGAGCATCACCATGCGTGCCGATCGAGCCGACCTGCTTTCACTCATCAATGGTCCGCAGAATGTCCAGGCACTGCCCGCCGACCAATTACCGTTGTTGGCCGCGCAGATCCGTCGACGCATGATCGAGACGGTGGCCAGCACCGGGGGCCACCTCGGCGCGGGACTGGGTACCGTCGAGTTGATCATCGCCCTGCACCGGGTGTTTTCCTCGCCACGTGACATCGTGGTGTTCGATACCGGACATCAAACATACCCGCACAAACTGCTCACCGGTCGCGGCGACCAGTTTGTCACCCTGCGCCAACCCGGTGGCTTATCGGGATATCCCAGCCGCAGCGAATCCCACCATGATTGGGTCGAAAATTCGCATGCATCGGTGAGTTTGGCGTGGGTGGACGGCATTGCCAAAGCCTTGGCCCTGCAGGGGCGAGGTGATCGCCGTGTCGTGAGCGTGATTGGCGACGGCGCTTTTACCGGTGGAGTGGCATGGGAGGGCCTGAACAATCTGGGCGGCGCCGACCGCGCCGTGATCATTGTGCTCAACGACAACGGGCGCTCATACGATCCCACGATTGGCGCGGTAGCCACTCACCTGCAGGCGCTGCGCCATGGCGTCAGCTCAGGGCCCAAGCTGTTCGAAACATTGGGCTTTACCTACATCGGCCCCACGGACGGGCACGACGTCGAATCGATTTGTTCGGCGCTGCGGCAAGCGGCCGCACTGGACAAGCCCGTTGTCGTCCACACTGTCACCGCGAAGGGACGCGGCTACCCACCGGCCGAAGCGGATGAGAGCGACCGCATGCATGCCTGCGGTGTCATCGAGGTAGCCACCGGCCGGCCGGCCAAACCCACTGCAGCAAGCTGGACCGACGTATTCGAGCAAGAGCTCGTCCGAATCGCCGACGAACGGACCGATGTCGTCGGTATGACCGCGGCGATGCGGCTGCCGGCCGGCCTCGGCGCGTTGTCACGCAAATACCCCGACCGGGTTTTCGACTCCGGCATCGCCGAACAACACCTCTTGGCGTGTGCCGCGGGCCTGGCCAGCGCGGGCGCACATCCCGTCGTGGCACTGTATTCCACGTTCTTACATCGAGCCTTCGACCAGTTGCTATTCGACGTCGGACTGCACCAGCTCCCCGTGACCTTGGTCCTCGACAGAGCCGGGATAACCGGACCCGACGGCGCCAGCCATCACGGGATGTGGGACTTGGCGCTGCTGACGAATGTGCCCGGCTTGCGTGTCGCCTGCCCCCGTGACGCAGTAAGGCTGCGCCAGCAGCTGCGTGTCGCGATCGACGACACGTCACCGAACGCGCTGCGATACCCAAAAGGAGTGCCCGACAACGATATCCCTGCGGTGGGCCAGATTGACGGGGTCGATGTCCTTTTCGCCGGCGGGAAACCCGATCGCGACGTGCTGCTGATCGCCGTGGGTGTCATGGCGCACCCCTGTGTCGACGCCGCAGAGCGCCTTGCTGCGGCCGGGGTCGGGGTCAGCGTTGTCGATCCTGGCTGGGTGTGGCCGCTGAACCCGGCGCTCACCGAGCTTGCCCACCAACACCGCATCACCGTATGTGTCGAGGACGGGGTCGCCGACGCAGGGATCGGCTCACGCCTCAACCACCAGATCGGGTGGCTGAGCCCCCGGACCCGCACCCTTGTCCTGGGGCTGCCGCGCGACTACATCGCGCACGCGGGCCGCGACCAGATCCTTACTGAATGTGGGTTGTCCGGTTCCGCAATCAGCGCGGCATGCCAGTCGGCGCTGGCCGCGGACTCACCCGGCAGCCATGACAGATCCGAACCGCTGGATCCATTGGCGCCCTCCCCTCTGGAGACACCATGACCATTGGTCTGGGCATCCCCGCACCGCCCGCTCCTCGGCTAGCGCCGCGACGCGTGACTCGCCAACTGATGGTCGGCAATGTCGGTATCGGGAGCGACTATCCCGTTGCGGTGCAGTCGATGACGACCACCAATACTCACGATGTCAACGCAACTCTGCAGCAGATCGCAGAGCTGGCCGCCGCCGGCTGCAACATTGTGCGGGTAGCGTGCCCATGACAAGAAGACGCCGATGCCTTACCGCAGATCGTCAAGCACAGTCACATTCCGGTCATCGCGGACATCCATTTCCAGCCGAAATACATCTTCGCCGCGATCGACGCCGGCTGCGCCGCGGTGCGGGTAAACCCGGGCAACATCAAGGAATTCGATAGCCGGGTAAAAGAAGTGGCCAAGGCTGCGGCGGACACCGGCATCCCGATCCGCATCGGCGTCAACGCCGGCTCGCTGGGCAAGCGAATCATCCAGAGGTACGGCAAAGCGACCCCCGAGGCGCTGGTCGAGAGCGCGCTGTGGGAAGCATCGCTGTTTGAGGAGCACGGCTTCGGTGATATCAAGATCAGCGTCAAGCACCATGACCCGGTCGTTATGGTGGCCGCGTACCAGCTTTTGGCGACGCAGTGCGACTATCCACTTCACCTTGGGGTCACCGAGGCCGGGCCTGCGTTCCAGGGCACGATCAAGTCGGCGGTCGCGTTCGGCGCCCTGCTCTCCAGCGGCATCGGCGACACCATCCGGGTTTCGCTGTCGGCCCCACCTATCGAAGAGGTCAAGGTCGGCACCCAAATCCTCGAGTCACTGAACCTGCGCCCGCGATCGCTGGAGATCGTCTCGTGCCCGTCCTGTGGGCGCGCGCAGGTTGACGTCTACAGACTGGCAAATGAAGTCAGCGCGGGCCTAGACGGTCTTGGCGCTCCGCTGCGCGTGGCGGTGATGGGTTGTGTAGTCAACGGTCCCGGTGAGGCACGCGAGGCGGACCTGGGCGTCGCCTCCGGAAACGGCAAGGGGCAGATATTCGTCAAGGGCGAGGTGATCAAGACCGTGCCGGAGTCGCAGATCGTTGAGACGTTGATTGAGCAGGCATTGCGAATCGCCGAAGAGCGGGCCTCCGAGACCGAATGCACCGATCTCGTCGGTACACCGGTCGTGAGTGAGGTCTGAATGGAGGGCAATGAGCGGTTCGTTCCCCGGCTGGCGCCGTTGACCTTGGCGGTGAAAAGCCTTGCCAACCCACAGATTATTTACAACGCGAAAGCACAAGGTGTGCGTGCCGAACGCACCGAAGCGGGAGTGGTGACACTGTACCGTCGCGATGACCTGATGCGGATCAACCGTCATCCGGCGGTACTGGGCCCGGGTGGTCGCGGGGGGAATTTCGGCAACGACAATCCCCTGATCCCGTTGGAGATAGATGGTGAGGAACACAAGAAGTGGCGACGGCTGTTAGATCCGCTCTTCGCGCCCAAGCAGATGTCACGGTTGGAAGCCGCTGTTCGCAACCGTGCCGCGCAACTGGTCGACGGCTTTGCCGGCCAGACTAGCGCCGAACTGTATCAGGCCTACTGCGCGCCGCTGCCATGCTTTACGTTTCTGGAGCTCCTCGGCGCTCCCCTCGAAGACATTGAGTTCTTCACGGCATTCAAAAACGGCGTGTTGCATCCGCAAGGGGAGACCCGCGAGGAGATCCAGGCCAACCAGGCCGCTGCCGGGGCCATGCTGCTGGAGTACTTCACCAGGCTCGTGGCCCGACAACGTGCCGAAGGAGCTCAGGGCGAGGAAGTGCTCGCGGTGTTGTTGCGCTCACGGATCGACGGCCAACCGTTGGCCGATGCGGAACTGTTCAACATCATCCATCTGCTGATATTCGCTGGCTTGGACACGGTCACCGCGTCCATGTCGTGCATCCTGGCCTGGCTGGGCCAACACCCGCACGAGCGCCGTCGCCTGGTCGAGGACACCGCACGGATCCCGGCTGCGATCCAGGAGCTGATGCGCTACGAATCGCCGGCGCCCAGCGGCATCCGCTACGCCACAGCCGACATCGACCTCGGCGACGGGCTGACAATCCGGGCGGGAGAAGCGATCCACGTCAGCTGGGCGGCTGCCAACGTAGATCCCACCGCCCATCCGGATCCCCTGCACGTGGACTTCGACCGCGCCCGGTTCCACCACCTCGCCTTCGGCAGCGGCATCCACCGCTGTCTCGGATCGCATCTGGCGC
The DNA here is from genome assembly GCF_002355775.1 of Mycobacterium ulcerans subsp. shinshuense. Taxonomy (NCBI): domain Bacteria; kingdom Bacillati; phylum Actinomycetota; class Actinomycetes; order Mycobacteriales; family Mycobacteriaceae; genus Mycobacterium; species Mycobacterium ulcerans. Next base: position 5,585,404 of record NZ_AP017624.1, read on the forward strand.
GACTCGAATTACGGGTCGCTCTAGAAGAATTCTTGGCTCGCATTCCCGACTACGCGGTGGACACGGCCGGGCTGGTCTACGACAACGTGTCGGTGCGCACCGTGCAGCATCTGCGCATCACCTTCAACGCCAACACCCCATCGCCAGTTGATCCATCTCAACGCCATGCCTTCATGGCTCCGCTGACGGGGCAGCGGGACAGCGTCTTGGAAAGGAACGGCCATGAACACCGATGACATGATCTTGATCAGCGTCGATGACCACATCGTCGAGCCGCCCGATATGTTCGATAACCATCTGCCCGCGAAGTATCTGCGGGACGCGCCGCGGCTGGTGCGTAATCCAGACGGCTCCGACGTATGGAAGTTCCGTGACAGCGTGATCCCCAATCCGGCGCTCAACGCGGGAGCCGGGCGGCCGAAGGAGGAATACGGCCTGGAGCCGCAGGGTCTGGACGAGATTCGGCCCGGTTGCTATCAGGTGGACGAACGGGTCAAGGATATGAATGCCCGGGGGCATCCTGGCCTCGATTTGTTTTCCCTCCTTCCCAGGATTTGCCGGCCGGCGGTTCGCGACCGACGATCCGGATTTTTCGTTGGCATTGATACAGGCCTATAACGACTGGCATATCGACCAATGGTGCGGGGCATATCCGGTACGGTTCATCCCCATGGCGTTGCCGGTCATCTGGGATGCGCAGGCGTGCGCGACAGAGGTGCGGCGGGTCTCGAAGAAGGGCGTGCACGCGCTGACGTTCACCGCGAATCCCGCGACGATGGGTTACCCCAGCTTTCACAACGACTACTGGAATCCACTATGGAAAGCGCTGTGCGACACCAACACCGTGATGAACATCCACTTCGGATCCTCCGGCAACCTGGTGACGACAGCACCCGACGCACCGATAGATGTGTTAATGACTCTAGGGCCGATGAACATTGTGCAGGCGGCCGCGGATCTGTTGTGGTCCAGACCGATCAAGGACTACCCGGACCTCAAGATCGGGTTGTCCGAGGGCGGCACAGGGCTCCGGCGTTGTTGATTAGCAGGCTTGTGGGCTGGGTTGATGATCTTTGGTGCCGCGCTATTGGGGCCGGAGTGTAGGCACGGGCTATCTGGAGAACGATCGAGTTGGTTACTGTTCGTCGTTGGTCTGGAGTTGCCCGTGCCTACCGTTTCAGTATTGCCTGTGTCGTCGGTTCCAGAGGTGTTCGACCGCTGGAGTCCTGGTGGGCGCAGCGAGCTCATCGGATCGGAGTTTCTCGATGTGTTGGCCTCGGTGCCAGACCCGAGGGACCCACGCGGTCGGAGGTATTCGCTGATGGCTTTGTTGGCGATCGCGGTTCTGGCCACTGCCGCGGGGATGCGCGGCTATGCTGGTTTTGCCACATGGGCGGCCACCGCTCCCGATGATGTGTTGACCCAATTAGGGGTCCGGTTCCGGCGGCCCAGTGAGAAGACCTTCCGTGCTGTTTTGTCTCGGCTAGACCCCGCCGACCTCAACGCCAGGATGGGCAGTTACTTCACTGCACACGTGGCCAGCAGCGACCCCAGCGGATTGGTGCCGATCGCGTTGGACGGCAAGATGCTGCGTGGTGCTTTACGCGCCAAAGCGACAGCCACGCATCTCGTGTCGGTGTTCGCCCACCGTGCCCGATTGGTGCTCGGTCAACTCGCTGTCGCCGAGAAAAGCAATGAAATTCCCTGCGTACGTGCCCTGCTCACGCTGCTGCCGGGTAGCTTGCGGTGGCTGGTCACCGTGGATGCGATGCATACCCAGGTCGTCACCGCGAAGTTGATCTGCGCCACCTTGAAGTCGCACTACCTGATGATCGTCAAGTCCAACCAAGCCAAAATACTTGCGCGTATCACCGCGCTGCCCTGGGCCGAGGTGCCCGCAGCCGCTACCGACGACTCCCGCGGCCACGGCCGTGTCGAGACCCGCACCCTGCAAATCATCACCACTGCACGAGGAATCGGCTTCCCCTACGCAAAACAAATCATCCGGATCACTCGTGAACGCTTGATCACCACCACCGACCAGCGCAGCGTGGAGGTGGTCTATGCCATCTGCAGCCTGCCGTTCGAGCACGCCCGCCCTACCGCGATCATGACCTGGATGCGTCAACACTGGGGAATCGAGAACAGCCTGCACTGGATACGCGACGTCACCTTCGACGAAGACCGTCAAAGGGCACATACCGGAAACGGCGCACAGGTCCTAGCAACGCTACGCAACACCGCGATCAATCTGCACCGCCTCAACGGCGCCGACAACATCGCCGAAGCCTGCCGGATCACCGCTTTGACCGCCAACCGCCGCCTAGACCTCCTCAATCCACAATTCCCCAGCTCACAATCCTGCTAATCAACAACGCCGGAGCCCTGGAGGGCGGCACGGGCTGGATCCCCTACTTTCTGGAGCGGGCGGACCGCGTGTTTGAAATGCATTCGACGTGGACCCACCAGGACTTCGGCGGCAAGATCCCGTCCGAGGTGTTCCGGGAACATTTCCTGGCATGCTTCATCAGCGATCCGGTGGGTGTCAAGCTGCGCAACATGATCGGCATCGACAACATCGCCTGGGAAGCCGACTACCCACACAGCGATTCGATGTGGCCGGGTGCGCCCGAGGAGCTTGGGGAGGTTTTGACCGCAAACAGCGTGCCTGACCTCGAAGTGGACAAGATGACTCACCTCAACGCGATGCGCTGGTACTCGTTTGACCCGTTTAGCCGCATCCCTCGCGAGCAGGCAACGGTCGGTGCGTTGCGCAAAGCCGCAGCCGGCCATGATGTGTCCACGCGGCCACGTAGCCAACACAAGAGCGGTGAGCGGACCAGCATACTGGTCGAACCGTGATGTCTTGGGCAGCAAACGAATCAGCCTGCGGGACGTAATCGCGCGGACTAACCAGCCTCGAGAGCCGCGCGTCATCGCGCATCGCCGAACTCGGCGAGATGCGGCAGCGACCTCGGCCAGTCCGTGCGCGCGCGGATATTCCGACTCAATGCCGTTGCAATCCAGTTGATCTCGACAAACGCGGCGAGATCGGATTCGGCATCTTTAGGTTGGGCACGCGAGCAATTTGGCACCCGCGGGCAGCGCACCTTCGAGGCGGCGGGAGCGGAATTCGTGGGCGGTGACGGGGCTTTCGCGGGAGTCAGGTGGGGATCGTTTCGACTAGCTTTAATACCTTTTGCCCCAACAGGTTCAGTCAAATGACTCAATTTTGCGCAATGCAGTATCGCAGGCCTTAAAACGGCCGGGCCGCCGTGTTAGCGTCGAAACTTATGAGCCCATCGGTTGCCGAGTTATCACAAGAACTCGGGGAAGCCTTCCGCCTGTCAAGCATGGATGACCCCTACCCGATGCTCGCAGAACGCCGACGTGAGACACCGGTTATGAAGGGCGACATCATGGTTGCTCTTGGCGCGCCTTCATACACGGGTCAGCACGCCGGCGAAACGCACACGGTCTTTCGCCATGATGACGTGGTGGCCATCCTGCGCAACCATGAGACCTTCTCCAGCAGCATCTGGGAAATCTCGCAAGGACCTTTGATCGGCCGATCGATCCTCGCGATGGACGGCGCGGAGCACCGCCAGTGGCGCGGCTATCTCCAGTCCGTTTTTGGCGGCAAGTTGTTGAGCTCCTGGGACGAGAGCATCTTCCGGCCACTTGCCGCAAAGTACGTCGCGGACCTGGCTTCCAAGCGGGGCGCCGACCTCATTGCGATGGCGCTCGAGTACTCGTTGCGCGCGATCTACGAAATCCTGGGCTTAGAGGACTTCAAAGAAAACTACGAAGAGTTCCATGCTGACGTCCTGACCATCCTGCTCGCGTTGTGGTCCACCCCGGATCCGGCACAAGCAGACCAATTTCTGCTCAGGTTTCAAAAGGCGACCGAGGCGTCGGCCCGCAGCTGGGACCGGCTGCTTCCGATTGTTCAGCGCAAACGGGCGGCCGGCGCTTCGAGAAACGACCTCATTAGTTCACTCATCCGAGCCGAGTATGAAGGCGGCGTTCTTGATGACGAGCAGATCACTTCGTTTCTACGTTCGCTGCTGCTAGCAGCAACCGACACCACCACTCGACAGTTCTTGAACACGCTCACCCTCCTACTGCAACGGCCGGACGAACTGGACCGCATCCGGCGCGACCGCAGCCGCCTGCGGTTGGCGCTCGCCGAGGGTGAGCGCCTGGAACCGCCAGCACTCTTCATCCCTCGCATGATCACCCGCGATGTGGTCATTCGAGGCACGGAACTCACCGCCGGAACACCGCTGCTGCTAGCCATCGGGTCAGCCAACCGGGATCCGGAAGCATATCCGCCCGATCCTGACGAGTTCCGAATCGACCGCACGGGACCACATCACGCGACCTTCGGTTTCGGCACCCATATCTGCTCCGGCATGAACACCACGCGCCGCGAGATTGCCGCATTGATCGACGCGATGCTCGACGGACTTCCCGGTCTGCGTGTTGACCCCGACGCGCCGGCGCCGCTGATTAGCGGCATCCACTTCCGTGGACCGTCCGCACTTCCAGTGGTTTGGGACTAGCCAGCCGGTTCACCACGATCCGGAGGGCCCGCACCCGGCCGGGTTTGCATCGATCACGGCCGCGGTTACGCCGGGGGGAACGGGAGTGAGGCATGACGGCAGAACTCGAAAACAAAGTCGCGATCATCACGGGCGCGTGCGGTGGCATCGGACTCGAGACGTCGCGAGTGCTGGCGTGCGCGGGCGCACGAGTCGTTTTGGCGGACCTGCCCGAGACGGACCTCGCCGGTGCGGCTGCCTCCGTCGGTCGGGGAGCCGTCCACCATGTCGTCGACCTCACCAACGAGGTATCGGTGCGGGCCCTGATCGACTTCACGATCGACACATTCGGTCGGCTCGACATCGTGGACAACAACGCCGCGCATTCCGACCCCGCAGACATGCTGGTCTCCCAGATGACTGTCGATGTTTGGGACGACACCTTCACCGTCAACGCGCGCGGTACGATGCTCATGTGCAAGTACGCGATTCCCCGGCTCATCAGTGCCGGCGGCGGCGCGATCGTCAATATCTCTTCCGCAACCGCACACGCCGCCTACGACATGTCAACCGCGTACTCCTGCACAAAGGCCGCGATCGAAACGCTCACCCGGTACGTGGCAACGCAATACGGGCGTCACGGCGTGCGGTGCAACGCGATCGCCCCCGGCCTGGTCCGTACCCCGCGGCTCGAGGTCGGGCTGCCCCAGCCGATCGTCGATATTTTTGCCACTCACCACCTTGCCGGTCGCATCGGCGAACCACATGAAATCGCCGAGCTCGTCTGCTTCCTGGCCTCGGACCGAGCCGCCTTCATCACCGGACAGGTGATCGCGGCTGACAGTGGCCTGCTCGCGCATTTGCCCGGCCTGCCGCAAATCCGAGCGTCAGTCGCGGAACTTCAGAGTCAACCGTCGTAGCGGCGAAAAGTCGCTTGGCCCCAGCAGCGGGCCACCGCCGGGCCACTGTCGGCGGCTGGCAGTGGAGTGCCCGCCGGGCATAGTGACCACCGTCATATTCGATGCTGCCGTAACCACCCCAACCTGCGGCGATGACCCCACCGCGGCGACGGTGTCCGAGCACACCCGTTCCGAACGGAACTGACTGCGGCCCAGCTACGACTTGTAGTCTGACAGGGAGAAATGTGCTGATCTGAGGAGGGCCGTGGCGGCTCCGATTACGGGAGACCTCGATCTTGGCTCCGCGCGGCGTATCCAGCTCGATGTTTCGGGTATGTCATGCGCGGCGTGCGCGAGCCGCGTCGAAACGAAACTCAACAAAGTCCCCGGCGTACGCGCCTCGGTGAACTTCGCCACCCGGGTGGCCACCATCGACGCCGTCGACGTCGCCGCCGATGAGCTCTGCGAGCTGGTTGAGAAGGCGGGCTACCAGGCTGTTCCGCACGCCGAGTCGGCCGCCGACGACCGCGATCCAGATGCTGAGCACGCTCGCACACTGCTGCGCCGGCTACTGGTGGCGGCGGTGCTGTTCGTGCCGCTGGCCGATCTGTCGACCATGTTCGCCCTGGTGCCCAGCACCAGGTTCCCCGGCTGGGGATACCTCTTGACCGCCCTGGCCGCCCCGATCGTGACCTGGGCCGCCTGGCCCTTCCACTCGGTGGCGATCCGCAACGCCCGCCATCGCACCGCATCCATGGAAACGCTGATCTCGGTGGGCATCACGGCCGCTACCGTCTGGTCGCTATCCACAGTCTTCGTTGACCGGCAACCACGCCAGAGCCGGGGGATCTGGCAGGCGATACTCAACAGCGACTCGATTTATCTCGAGGTCGCCGCCGGCGTGGCGGTTTTCGTACTTGCCGGCCGCTACTTCGAAGCACGCGCCAAGTCCAAGGCCGGCGGCGCACTGCGCGCCCTGGCGGCGTTAGGCGCCAAGGACGTCACGGTTTTGCTGCCCGACGGCGCCGAGCTGGTGATACCGGCCGCCGAACTCAAAAAGCGGCAGCGATTTGTGACCCGTCCCGGGCAGACCATCGCCGCCGACGGCGTCGTGATCGACGGCACCGCGGCAATCGACATGAGCGCGATGACCGGTGAGTCCAAACCGGTGCGCGCCACTGCGGACGCGCCCGTCATCGGCGGCACCATCGTCCTGGACGGGCGTCTGGTCATCGAGGCCACCGCGGTGGGCGCCGACACCCAATTCGCGGCCATGGTTCGCCTCGTCGAGGAGGCACAAGCTCAGAAGGCGCGCGCACAGCGCCTGGCGGATCGGATCTCCGCGGTGTTCGTGCCGGTCGTCTTTGCGATCGCCGGACTCGCCGGCGTGGCCTGGCTGCTCAGTGGCGCCGGCGCCGACCGGGCCTTCTCGGTAACGCTGGGTGTGCTGGTGATTGCCTGCCCCTGCGCGCTCGGACTGGCCACCCCGACGGCAATGATGGTCGCCTCCGGACGCGGGGCGCAGTTGGGGATTTTCATCAAGGGCTATCAGGCGCTGGAAACCATTCACGGTATCGACGCCGTGGTATTCGACAAGACGGGCACGCTGACGGTGGGGAAGCTGACCGTCAACACGGTGACCACCACCGGCGGGCGGGTGCGCGAGGAAGTTCTGGCTCTTGCATCCGCGGTCGAGGCGGCTTCTGAGCACGCTGTCGCGACAGCGATCGTCGCGGCCTCACCACATCCGGCACCGGTCACCGACTTTGTCGCGGTGGCCGGCTGCGGCGTGTCGAGGATCGTCGACGGCCACCGCATCGAGGTCGGTAAACCGTCCTGGATTACCCGCAACACAGCAGCCGACGAGGTACTGGACACCGCTCGTGCGCAAGGCGAATCTCGCGGCGAGACAATAGTTTTCGTATCGGTGGATGGTGAGGTCTGCGCCGCTGTAACGATTTCCGACACGGTCAAGGACTCCGCGGCCGACGCGATCGCCGCACTGCGCAGCCGGGGCTTGCGAACCATCTTGCTCACCGGCGACAATCAGGCCGTGGCCGATTCGGTGGCCACCCAGCTGGGCATCGATACCGCCATCGCCGATGTACTTCCGGACGGCAAAGTCAACGTGATTCGACAGCTCCGCGACCAAGGCCATACGGTCGCGATGGTCGGGGACGGGATCAATGACGGTCCCGCCCTGGTATCTGCCGACCTGGGATTGGCGATCGGTCGCGGCACCGACGTTGCGATCGGGGCGGCCGACATCATCCTGGTGCGCGACGATCTGCACATCGTTGGGCAGGCGCTCGATCTGGCGCGAGCCACGATGCGCACGATCCGAACGAACATGATCTGGGCGTTCGGCTACAACGTCGCCGCGATTCCGATCGCTGCCGCTGGCCTGCTCAACCCGCTCATCGCCGGCGCCGCGATGGCGTTCTCGTCGTTCTTCGTAGTGTCAAATAGCCTGCGGCTACGCAACTTTGGACCACCTACCGCGCGCATTGTCGCGTCCAATGGAGAAATAGATGACTGAACAGACATTCGCCGTTACCGGTCTGCGTTGCGAGGGATGCGTGGAGACCATCACCAACGCCTTGAGCGCGCTGCCGTCGGTCCGGACCGTCGAAGTAGAGCTGGACGCCGCCGGCGCGTCGGCGGTGCGAGTTTGCACCGACACCGAGCTCACCCGCGAACAGGTCCAGGCAACGCTGGCCGACAACGGCGATTTCGCCGTTGTCGGCTAGTGATCCGTCCCCGCCTTCACTCCCGCATCCGCGCCAATTCGCGCAGCATCGCGTTGTAGGCCTCCAGGTCGTCGTCCGCGTAGCTGCTGTCGGCATGGCGATCCTGGCGGGCAGCCACCTGACGGTCCTGGCGCGCCCACTGGGCCACCAACGCCACGATCACGATGATGATCGGTAGCTCGGTTGCGCCCCAGGCGATTCCACCACCAAGGTGTTGATCGGATTCGATGCTGGCCAGCCAGGGCAGATTGACCGAACGGTAGAACGTGTCGCCGATCGCCGAATTCATTGTCATCAGCGCGATGCCGAAGAACGCGTGAAACGGCATCACCGCAAAGAGCAGCCCGATACGTCCGGGATAGGGGAGCCGCCGGGGCCCCGGGTCGATACCGATGATGGCCCAGTAGAAGAGGTACCCGACGATCAGAAAGTGCACGGCCATGAACTCGTGGCCCCAGTGATACCGGACGAGGGTATCGAAAAGCGGCGTGAAATAGACGATGTACGGCGAGGCCACAAAGAGGATGAACGCGATGATCGGGTGTGAGAAGAAGGCCGTCACCCGCGAATGCAGCAGCCATGTCAGCCATTCGCGGGGCCCGGGCGGCTGTCCCTCACCGGCGGCGGGCAATGCCCGTAGCGCCAGCGTGACGGGCCCACCCAGCACCATCAGCACGGGAATGAACATGTTCAGCGTCATGTGTTCGGCCATATGGACGCTGAACATCGCCGACCCGTAGGTCCGCACGCCCGAGCTACTCGTGATCACCAATACGGCACAACCGATCAGCCAGGACACCAGCCTGCTGACGGGCCAAGCATGGCCCCGCCTACGCAGCCGGACGAAGCCGGCCACATATCCGGCGGCCAGCACCACCCCGGCAACCCCGACCAAACTGTCGAACCGCCACAGGGTGATCAACCTGCCCACATCGGGCGGTTGCGGCAGTTCATATCCCAAAAAGACGTCCCACGCAGTGAATTGATGGGCAACGAACCGTGGCGCGGTCTGAACGGCCATCGCGCCGATCGCCGCCAGCACCGCCATCATCGCCAGTGCGGCCGCGGTGGCGCCGCGCGTCGATCGTGGCGGCCGGACGAAGAGCTGCCAGCAGTCGAACACCCACACCAGCACCAGCAAGAGCCCGGCCAGTAGACCGATTCGGGCGAACTCGGAACCGAAGTCCCAGCCGGGAACGAACAGGTAGAGCAGCACCGTACCGTAGGACACCGCAAGCGCACCGCAAGCCACCTGCATCAGTTGGACGGCGCGGGTCGGCGTCGCCCCGGTCAGCGCCGTCGCGGCCTTCAGACCGGTCAACGTGGCAGCCGCCAACGCAAAGACGATCGCCGCGCTGGTCGCAAAGTCGTGGTCGGGCCCCTGTCCCGCATTGCCGGTCACGGCCGTCGCGATCACCGCAATCACGGTGGGGATGAGCAGCACGACATGAGCGACCCAACGGGTGTTGAGGCGCAACGCCACCGCGACCACCAGGGCACAAATGGTGACGACAATCCAGGCGCGCGCGATCTCCGAGGTTGCGATGGCGTCGCGCACCGCCCCGCTGGCCAGCAGCCTGATCGGCGACACTCCGGAGTCGTGGGCGCCCTGGACCACCACCATCGACGCAGCCAGAACCAGCCACGCAACTGAAACCCGTTCTGTTACAAGGTGAATTCGGAATGCACCCGCATCGATCAGGCCGTCGTGCTCGGGCCGCGACATCATGACGACATAGATCAAACCGCCAAGACAGACAGCGCCGGACAAAGACGCGAGAAAGTAGCCGGTCGGCTCGGCGGCACTCAGAAACCAACCGGGGTAGGGATTGCCCACCGTGGCATAGCGCCGCACGCCGGAAACCACCCCGTAGCTCGCCAGTACTGCCGAGATGGCGAGCAGGCCCAGCAGCAGCCAGACCGACGTCAGCGAGCCGGACCGGGACGGCGGCGCAGCAGAAGACGCAACCACACCAGGCCCGTCAGTATCCATCCCTCGAGCTTACGACTGGATGTCGTAGCACACAGGTTTGGCCGGGAACCTCGGATCGGCCGGTAGCGACCTATAGAGCATGGACCGCATATCCTGCGGTGGCCATCGCCGCCGAGCCCGAGAGCGACACCGTGACCGCCCCACACCCCGGCAAGTGAGTCCACATGATCAATGACCTGCTGATTCGTTGGCTGGCCACCGGACTGTTCGTGTTCAGCGGTGCCGACTATGCCCTTTCAGCCCTTTCAGCCCTTTCAGCCCTTTCAGCGCTTCCGGCGCTTCCGGCGCTTCCGGCGCTTCCGGCGCTTTCGACATTTTCAGCCCTTCCAGCCTCTTCAGCCTTCTCCGGAGCCCCGACGGTCACCCAACAGCGGGCGTGGACCTCGGTCGTCAGCAATGGGTTGCACTTGGTGATGGCGATTGCGATGGTCGTAATGCTCTGGCCCGTGGGAGCGGCGTTGCCGACGACCGGTCCCGCGGTGTTCTTTCTGCTGGCAGCCGGCTGGTTCGCCACGCTCACCGCGCTTCGGGCCAAGACCATCACCGCGCTCGTGGGATGCAGCTACCACGCATTGATGATGCTGGCCATGGCCTGGATGTACGTCGCGATGAGCGACCAGCTCCTGGCCTGCCCGGCCGCGCATCAAACGATGGCGCCCGGCACCTCGATGCCCGGTATGCACATGTCGGGGACCGACATGGCCGCCGGTGCCACCGCGCCGGGCTGGGTCAGCGCCGTCAATTGGTTTTGGTTGTTGGCGTTTGCCATCGCCGCGATCATTTGGGCGGTCATGTCGGTGCGTGCGCGGCCACGCGCCGGGACGGAGTCCTGGCGCAGCTGCCTGACCCACGCCGGACGGGCGATGATGGCGGCGGGAATGGCGATCGCTTTCGCCGCCATGGTGTTCGGCATCTAGGACCACCCCGACGGCCGGCCAGCGAACGCCTCGAACTATCCAGCCCGCTCGCCCTCTCGGGCAGCCCGCAACAGATCGTCGCGGGCCCGTGCCACGCGAGAGCGGATGGTGCCGATGGGCGAACCACAAATCTGCGCCGCTTCGGCGTATGAGAGGCCCAAGACCTGCGTAAAGATCAGTGCTTCGCGGCGCTTCTCGTCAAGCCCGTCGAGCAGGAGCCGAATCTCAACGATGTCCTCGAACCGGCTGCCGCGACGAGCTTGCCCAAGCGCTTCGCCGAGGTCGGCGACATACGCCGGGCGGGGCCGGCGCGTCTTGTAGCGGATCTGATCGACAACCACGCGACGGGCGATCGAAAACAGCCAAGTGCGAGCGTTAGACCGACCGGCGAAGCGCGGCAGGGCACCGATCGCCCGCAGAAACGTTTCTTGCGTCAGGTCATCGGCGCAGGCCGGATCGCTGAGATAGGCGACCAGCCGCCACACATCGCGCTGTGTGGCCTCGATGAATTCCGCAAGCGCGGCCCGATCACCACGTCCGGCGGCCATGGCCAGGACAGTGATTTGCTCATCAGCGCCGCCGGTGACCACGATCGTTGAGCGTAGGCCATAGATTCGCGCAACGGCCAGGGAACTCCTGGGCTAGCGACAACGACCTGTGTGGGGAGAAGCTTGCATCGGCAAGCCACAGATCAGCAGGAGGTCAAGCCCCACGATGTCAACGACGACCGTGACGACCGACAAGCACTTGGAGCGCGACCAACAGGTCCAGCGGTTCCAACTCGGGATCACCGGCATGTCCTGCTTCGCATGCGCCCGCAAGGTCCAGTCGACGCTCAACAAGGTGCCGGGGGTTCGGGCATCGGTGAACTTCGGTACCCGCACGGCGACCGTGGAGACCGGCGAGGACGTCGACGCCGCTGCGCTGTGCGAGGTGATCCAGCAGGCCGGTTACCAGGCCGAGGTGCAGCCGGACGACGGTCAGGGCGCGGGCGATCCCGATGCTGAGCATGCTCGCCACCTGCTGATCCGGCTAGCCGTCGCGGCCGTGCTGTTCGTGCCGTTCGCCGATCTCTCGGTGATGTTCGCGATGGTGCCCAGCACTCGTTTCACCGGCTGGGAGTGGGTGCTCACAGCGCTGGCTCTGCCGGTCGTGACATGGGCGGCGTGGCCGTTTCACCGCATCGCGCTACGCAACGCGCGCCACCACGGCGCGTCGATGGAGACGCTGATCTCGGTGGGCATCACCGCCGCCACGATCTGGTCGCTGTACACCGTGTTCGGTAGCCACCAGCTCGCCGACCGCAAGGGCATCTGGCAGGCGCTGTTGGGCAGCGACGCCATCTATTTTGAGGTCGCCGCGGGCGTCACGGTGTTCGTGCTGGCCGGAAGGTATTTCGAGGCCCGCGCCAAGTCGAAGGCGGGCAGCGCGCTGCGGGCGTTGGCGGCGCTAAGCGCCAAGGAGGTTGCCGTCCTGCAGCCGGATGGGTCAGAGCTGGTGGTCCCCGCCGACGAACTCCAAGAGCAGGATCGCTTCGTGGTGCGCCCCGGACAGACCATCGCCGCCGACGGCCTCGTCCTGGACGGTTCGGCCGCGGTCGACATGAGCACGATGACCGGCGAGGCCAAACCCACCCGGGTGCGTCCCGGCGGCCAGGTCATCGGCGGCACCGTGGTGCTTGACGGCCGGTTGATCGTGGAGGCCGCGGCGGTGGGCGCCGACACCCGATTCGCCGGAATGGTCCGGCTGGTCGAGCAGGCGCAAGCGCAAAAGGCCGACGCACAGCGCCTGGCCGATCGGATCGCCTCGGTGTTCGTTCCGTGCGTGTTTGCCATCGCCGCACTGACCGCGGCCGGGTGGCTACTGGCCGGCGGTTCACCCGACCGCGCCTTTTCCGCCGCCATTGCCGTCCTGGTCATCGCCTGCCCGTGCGCCCTGGGCCTGGCGACGCCGACGGCGATGATGGTCGCCTCTGGCCGCGGTGCCCAACTCGGCATCTTCCTGAAGGGCTATCAATCCCTGGAAGCCACCCGATCCGTCGACACCGTCGTCTTCGACAAGACCGGAACACTGACCTCGGGGCAGCTCAAAGTCAGTGCGGTGGTGGCCGCACCGGGCTGGGACGCAGACGAGGTGCTCGCCATCGCCGCCACGGTGGAGGCGGCGTCCGAGCACTCGGTGGCCCTGGCAATCGCCGCGGCGACCACCCAGCACGACACCGTCACCGAATTCCGCGCCATACCCGGGCGCGGCGTCAGCGGTACCGTGTCCGGGCGCTCGGTGCGGGTGGGTAAGCCGTCCTGGATCGGTTCCTCCTCGAGTGACACGGCCTTGCGCGCCGCTCGGCGCAACGCCGAGTCCCTGGGTGAGACGGCTGTATTCGTCGAGATCGACGGTGCACCGTGCGGGGTCATCGCGGTGGCCGACGCCGTCAAGGACTCGGCGGCCGATGCGGTAGCCGCGCTGCGCGAACGCGGGCTCCGGACCATGCTTTTGACCGGTGACAACCCGGCATCGGCGGCCGCCGTGGCCGACCGGGTCGGCATCGACGAGGTGATCGCCAACATTCTGCCCGAAGGCAAAGTCGACGTAATCGAACAACTGCGTGACCGCGGCCATGTCGTCGCCATGGTCGGTGACGGCATCAACGACGGTCCCGCACTGGCCAGCGCCGATCTGGGAATGGCCATGGGGCGTGGCACCGACGTTGCGATCGGCGCCGCTGACATCATCCTGGTTCGCGACAACCTCGACGTCGTGCCCCTGGCGCTCGGCCTTGCCGCCGCGACCATGCGCACCGTCAAACTCAACCTGGCCTGGGCATTCGGCTACAACATCGCGGCCATCCCCATCGCCGCGGCCGGTGTGCTCAACCCAGTTGTCGCCGGCGCCGCGATGGCGTTCTCATCGTTCTTTGTCGTCTCAAACAGCCTGCAGCTGCGCAACTTCGGTGCCGCCACCAGCCAGACGACAACGTCCACAACCGAACCCGACGCCACCGAGTGATCCTGCGCCGCAGCGCCTGATCAGGCCGCCGATCCGTCGGTGGGCCACAGGTGGCCGTGGCGACGTCCGCGAGATGCGTTCTGCGGCAGAACGATATCGGGCTCGTCTGCCAACACGTCCGGCGCCGGCCGAGGAGCACCGCGGCTTCGCCACACCATGATTGCCAGGACGGTGCCCAACAGCACCGGCAGATGGGTCAGGACCCGCGAAGTCGTCACGGCACCGGACAGCGCATCCACAACCACATAGACGCTCAAAACCGCCACGAAGACCATCAGCACACCGGCGAGTCCCTCGGCGGCGCCCGGCCATATCGCCGCGACCACCATGGCCACACCCAGCGCGATCGTCCACGCCGTGGACTCGTTGAGCAGATGGTTGCCCGACCCGATCACATAGTGGTGGCCCAGGCCGAGGCTGAAGCCCAGTCCTTGCACGATTCCCACGGCGACCTGCGCGATCCCCACGCACAACAGTTCCCAGCGCTGCCAGCTCATTCGTTTGCGTTCCCGCGGCTGCGGCGTCGGCCGAATCCCGGCCAGATCAACCGCCCCGATGACCGGCCGGGATTCGATCAGGCGCTGCAGACGGCTAGCTTGGCCGGCCACCTGTTCGAACCAGAGACCACAGGCACCGCACTCATCCAGGTGCTCGTCGACTCTCGCCGAGGGCACCGGTTCTCGCTCGCCGTCGAGTCGGGCCGACAACGCTTCGCGCGCCACCTCGCAATCCATGACCTAATAGTCGCGTATTGCCGACGAATTGTTCCAGGGTGTTCGTTTCGCGGCGGCTCGGCGCGAACTTGCGCTGCCGAGTCAGCCGAATTCGACCAGCGTCACCGGGGCCCGCAACCGGCCCAACCCAGGCAGCCGGTACGCCAGCGGAAGTGCCCAGCGCAAGAACCTTCCGCGGCCCGCCGGCGCCGGCAACTCACGGACCGCGCGAACACCGGGGATGGCGCGCAGTTCGTCATAGTGGTCGGCGGTGAACCAAAACGGCTCCGGGGGCGCCGTGTATTGCTCACTGAGCTTGAACCCGCGCCGGCGCGAATACACGCTCAACAGCCAAGGGATGCTGTCGAAAACCAGCTGGCCATGGGGAAATCGTTTGGCGCAGGCCGCGATCAGCTCGAACACCACATCACGGCGCAGGTACTGGAACAGCCCCTCGGCGGTGATCAGCACGCCGTTGGTGTCGTCCACCTGCTCCATCCACGAGTAGTCGAACGCGGACTGAGCGCAGTAGCGAAGTCGGTCGCAGGCGGGAAGCAGCTGCTCACGCAGCCGCACGATCGGCGTCAGGTCTACCGAAAGCCAGTTCAGCTCACCATTGTCGAGACGCCAGAAACTGGTCTGCAGCCCCTCCGCCAGTGCGACCACGGTGGCGCCGGGGCGGGTCCGCAGAAAATCCCGGGTGCTGTTGTCAAATGCCAAGGCACGCAGGGCGGTAGCTTGGTGAGTACGGCCGAAGTGGTGGTAGGGGTAGTCGATGTCATTGCGCAGGGCGATGGCCATCGGGTCGTCGATGATGGCATCGGGCCGGGCGGCCTCGGTCGCGCGCTGATGCAGGGTCAGCAACGCAGTTTCGGATATGCCGTCGAGATGACGGGCGTCAATGACTGGCATGGCTGCACAATATAGGGCACCATGGTGCGGCAGCGCCCTCCCCGCAACGGGTGACGACGGGTGACGACGGCTGATTCCGAACCCGCTGCCGACCAGATGGATTCACCTGACCTCGCGAAATGACCGGCTTGCCCCGCCCAACCAGGGTGCGCCGCGCTCCTCCGGCAAGACCTGCCCAACCCGGATTCAGAACCACGGCCGCCACGGTGGGAACTTTTTGCTCACTCGCCCCGACTAACCCTGGTAAAGCCAACCAGCGTCAGCCCGCCCACGGCGCGCGCACCACGCTTACGCAGGAGAGGGTAAGCCCTGACCGCCCCGATATGGATGGCCATACCTCCCGAGGTGCACTCGGCCCTGTTGAGCGCGGGCCAAGGCCCGGGATCGCTGCTTGCTGCCGCCGCACAGTGGCAAGAGCTGAGCGCGCAATACAGCGCTGCCGTTGTCGAGTTGACCCAGCTACTGGCCGAGGTTCAAGCCACCAGTTGGCAGGGATACGCCGCCCACCAGTGGTTGGCCGCGCATGGCCCCTACCTGATCTGGCTGGAGCAGGCCGCGATCGATAGCTCGGTAACCGCCGCGCAGCACAGGATCGCGGCCGCCGGCTACAGCAGCGCCGTAGCCGCCATGCCCACGCTCGCAGAGCTGACCGCTAACCACGCCATCCACGGCGTGCTGGTGGTGACCAATTTCTTCTGCATCAACGCCATCCCCATCGCGCTCAACGAGGCCGACTACGTCCGCATGTGGGTTCAAGCCGCCGAGACCATGACCACCTATCAGGCAGTCAGTGAGGTCGCGGCCGCGGCGGTACCACCCACGCCACCGGCGCCGTCCATCCTGCGGCCCGGCGGCGAGAGCCAGGCCGCCGCGTCGGGCATCGGGAGTTGGATCCGTCAGCCGTTGAGGGACATCCTGAGTTTCCTTGCCGATCCGTACAAGTATTTCCTGGAGTTTTTCCAGCGGATGGGCTTCAGCCCGGCGGTCGCGGTCATCCTCGCCATCATCGCTTTGCAGCTATACGACTTTCTTTGGTACCCGTACTACGCCTCGTACGGGTTGCTACTGCTTCCCTTCTTCACTCCCGCGCTCAGCGCGTTGAGCGCCTTGAGTGCGCTGGCCTACCTGGCGAACAGAACGCCGATAACGGCACCCGTTGCCGCTCCCGCGGAGCGCAGTGTGGCCGACCTGGCCGGCCCGCAACCGGTCGTTGGTCTGACGCCGGCGGCGTCGGCGTTCGCCCCGCCAAGCCCACAAGCCACCAGCCCCGCACCCAGCGCCCCCTCCCCCGCCCCCACCGGCAGCCCGCCCAGTTCACCCGCGATCAGCTACGCGGTGTTGGGCCCCGCACCCCCGGGGGTGAGCTCGGGCCCCGGGGCCACCACCGGCGCGGCCGCCACCGCCACCGACACCACCCGCGCCGCCGCTCCAGCCGCGCTGAGCAGCAGCCGAGCCAGTCGCAGAAAGCGCAGCAAGAACAGGGTGGGGGTGCGCGGCTACCGCGACGAATTCCTGCAAGAACCGGCCACCATGGATTCGCCCATCGATGCTCCCGGCACCGCCGAGCCCGCCCCCAGCCCGAGCAGCCAGGGCGCCGGTCCGCTCGGCCTTACCGGCACCGCGGCGTCGCACGACGGTGCCGCCGCGGGAATGGTCCGGCTGTCGTCGCACGGCACCAGCACTGCTGTCCCGTTGCTGCCCGCCACCTGGACCAACGACTCCGAAGGAAGACCGGAAGGCGAATAGGGGGAACTTTTCATCACCGCATCCGACTCCTCCTGTAGCCGCACTCATCGCAGTGCCCAATCAGGAGGTACCACCGGATCGCCACCACCAGGGACGCCGAAGACCCGTTTGCGTGCGGCAGCCGACGCCGGCTTGGCGCAGTCCCAGAAATCTGTCCGAAGCAGCAGCGAAATGAACGAGGAGAAGACGGCCGATGACGCTCAACGTGAAAGGCGAGGGACTCGGTGCACAAATCACAGGGGTCGACCCAAAAAACCTGGACGACATAACCACTGACGAGATCCGTGACATCGTTTATGCGAACAAGCTGGTCATCCTGAAGGACGTCAACCCGTCGCCCGAGGAATTCCTAAAGCTCAGCAAGATCGTCGGACAGATCGTTCCTTACTACGAACCCATGTACCACCACGAGGATCACCCGGAGATCTTTGTCTCCTCCACCGTGGAGGGCCAAGGGGTTCCGAAGACCGGCGCGTTCTGGCACATCGACTACATGTTCATGCCGGAACCGTTCGCGTTTTCCATGGTGTTGCCGCTTGCGGTGCCCGGCCACGACCGCGGAACCTATTTCATCGACCTGGCCAAGGTTTGGCAGTCACTCCCGGCCGCCCAGCAGGCCCCGGCCCGCGGAACCCTCAGCACCCACGATCCCCGGCGGCACATCAAGATCCGCCCGAGCGACGTCTACCGGCCTATCGGAGAAGTCTGGGATGAAATCAGCCGCGCCACTCCCCCGATAAAGTGGCCGACAGTCATCAGGCACCCCAAGACCGGCGAAGAGATTCTCTACATCGGCGCGACGGGCACCACCAAGATCGAGGACAAGGACGGCAACCTGGTTGATCCGGCCGTGCTGGCCGAACTCTTGGCCGCGACCGGACAGCTCGATCCCGAATACAACTCGCCGTTCATCCACACCCAGCACTATGAAGTCGGCGACATCATCTTGTGGGACAACCGAGTTCTCATGCACCGGGCAAAGCACGGGACGGCCTCGGGCACCCTCACGACCTACCGCCTGACCATGCTGGATGGTCTCGAGACGCCGGGCTACCCGGCATGAGCACCACCGATTTGACCTCGCCCGCTCACGCCGCTGTCGAGTCCGCCGGCACCACTGCGATCGCCGAGGATCTGCTCGCCCGGGTTCTCGAGCCCTACTCCTACAAGGGGTGTCGCTACCTGCTCGACGCCCGGTACCACGCCGACGACGATTCGGTGCTGGCCTATGGGAATTTCACGATCAGCGAGTCCGCCTATATCCGCAGCACCGGTCACTTCAATGCGGTTGAACTGATTCTCTGCTTCAACCAACTCGCATACAGCGCCTTCGCGCCCGCCGTTGCCAACGAGGAGATTCCGCAACTGCGGGGCTGGTCGCTGGAGGACTACTTCCAGCATCAACTCGCCAGCATGTTCATCAGGAACTCGTCATCACGTTTCAACCGGCCCATCAACCCCGCGAAATTCTCCGCACGGCTGCAATGCCGGAATCTGCAGGTTGTCCAACGGACGTGGCGCTATCTCCTGGTACCGTGCGCCATCGAGTTTTGGGACGAGGATGGTGGAGCCGCCTCCGGCGAGGTCGAACTGGCGGCCCTGAACATCACCTAGATCGCTGGAAGGAAAGCGCTTTAGAGCTATGTCCGACTTACCCGCTACCGTGCTGGAACGGATCATCGAGCAGGCTCAGCGGCGGCCCGAGGCGATCGCCTTACGCCGCTGCGATGGCACGAGTGCGCTGCCATATGGCGAGCTGGCCGCCGAAGTGGATCGCTACGCCGGCGCGCTCCGTGCGCAGTCGGCATCGCGAGGATCACGGGTACTGGTTATCTCGGACAATGGACCCGAGACCTACCTAGCGGTGCTGGCCTGCGCGAAGCTTGGTGCCATCGCCGTGATGGCCGACGGCAATCTTCCGCCGGCAACCATCGATCGGTTCTGTCAGATCACCGACCCCGTCGCGGTTCTGATCGCGCCCGGGAGCAAGGTCGGGTCCTCGTCGCTACCCGAAGGCCTCGCCGCGATACCCGCTATCCGGGTCGACATCGGCTCTGGCACCGGGGAGTTCGCCCATTCGCCGGATACGGATCGTCCGGCGACCGAGCCCGGGCTTGGCGCCGACGATCCGCTGGCGATGATCTTCACCAGCGGCACCACCGGCGAACCAAAGGCGGTGCTGCTGGCCAACCGCACCTTCTTCGCCGTACCGGACATCTTGCGCAACGAGGGGCTCAACTGGGTCACCTGGGTCGACGGCGAAACCACCTACTCCCCGCTGCCGGCAACCCACATCGGTGGGTTGTGGTGGATACTTACCTGTTTGATGCGTGGAGGGTTGTGCATCACCGGTGGTGAGAACACCCCTTCGCTGATGCAGATTCTGAACTCCAACGCCGTCAACACCACATGCCTGGTGCCGACCCTGCTTTCGAAACTGGTTTCGGAGTTGAAGTCCGCGGCTACAACGGTTCCATCGCTGCGGCTACTCGGGTACGGCGGTTCGCGGGCGATCGCCGCCGATGTGCGGTTCATCGAAGCCACCGGTGTTCGCACCGCACAGGTCTACGGGCTGAGCGAAACAGGCTGCACAGCTTTATGTTTGCCGACAGACGATGGCTCGATTGCCAAGATCGAGGCGGGCGCGGTGGGCCGCCCCTACCCCGGCGTGGAGGTCTATCTGGCGGCCGACGACGAAGCGGACGGCGCCGGCCCCAACGCCCCGGGCGCCGGCCCTTCCGCGTCATTCGGCACGCTGTGGATCAAGTCGCCGGCAAACATGTTGGGGTATTGGAGCAATCCTCAACGTACCCAAGAGGTCCTGATCGACGGCTGGGTGAACACCGGCGATCTGTTGGAGCGCCACGAGGATGGTTTCTTCTACATCAAGGGGCGGTCCTCGGAGATGATCATCTCGGGCGGCGTGAACATCTCCCCCGACGAGGTCGATCGCATTGCGGAGGGCGTTCCGGGCGTCCGCGAGGCCGCTTGCTTCGAGATCCCCGATCCGGAATTCGGGGCGCTGGTGGGCCTGGCCGTGGTAGCTGCCACCGACGTGGACGCGTCAGCGGCCCGCAAACTCAAGCACACGATTGCGGCTCACTATCGCCGCGAGTCCGAATCGGTGGCGCGGCCGTCGACAATCGTGATCGTCAACGAGATTCCGCGAACACAGTCGGGCAAGGTGATGCGCACGTCGCTGGCGGCGGCGGCGAATCAGGTCCAAACCGGTGGCTGACCCGGTGCGCGAACGGATCCTGCTCGCCGTCTGTGACGTGCTCTACATCGACGAAACGGATCTGATCGACGGCGACGCTACCGATCTCAGGGATCTGGGACTCGACTCCGTCAGGTTCGTGCTGCTGATGAAGCGGCTGGGCGTGGACCGAGAGTCCGAACTGCCATCCCGATTGGCCGAGAACCTCTCGATCGAGGGCTGGGTTTCGGAGCTGTCGCAGTCCGAACTGGAAAGTCCTACGTGACCGCGCCCGAAATAGGCTGCGCGGAGGCCATTCCGCTAAGCAAATCGCAGCAGAAGCTGTACAACGGGGTGCTCCAGGACAACGACCCCGCGCTGTATCTGATCGGCAAGCGCTATCGGTTTCACCCGCTGGCGCTGTCGAATTTTCTTGTCGCGCTGGAAGCATCGGTGCTCAACAACCCCGTTCAGCTGTGCGTTCTGCAGATGGCCGCGACGGGCGCGGACTACCCACAGCTGGTGCCGCGGCTGCAATTCAGCGACCTTGTGCTCGTACGCTCGGCCGCCCAGGGCCAACCGGACGGGCCGGGCGCCGATCTGGAGCACACCTGGTCTTCGGGCATCCTGGACAGGCCGCTCGTGCGCTATACCGTCTCGACCGACGAGGGCGGCAATGTTTGCGGTCTCGACGTTCACACCCACCACATCCTGCTTGACGGCGGGGCGACCGGGATCATTGAGGCCGATCTGGCGCACTTTCTGGCGGCCAGCCTCGAACCCGCCGGGGTAGGCGAAATGCCCACCCTCAGCCAAGGATTGGCCAAGCTGGCGGCCGCGCATCTTCGTGAAACGGCCAAGGTGGCAGAAGCACTACGGCGACAAGCCGACGCCGTGCAGCGCGAGCTCACCGCCGAGGCCGGCCAGGATGGGGGTGCGCAAGGCGCCAGCGGTACCTCCGGGGCCGCGGCCAAGGGCGTCCTGCAAGAGTCGATCGCCCTCTGCGGTCCAGCCTATGACGCCCTGCGTGCCCTCTCGGAGGCTCAACAAGTACCGCTCAACGTTCTGGTGGCGGCGGCCGCGGTCGCGGTGCAGGCGGGGCTTTGGCAGAGCACCGAGAGCCTGCTGGTGCACGCCGCGGACAACCGGTTCGGCGACCCCGAACTCAATGTCGCCACGTGCCTGGTCAACTCGATTGCGCACGCCCTCCGATTTCGGCCTTTCGCGTCGGTGCGGGAGGTGGTCCGCGACCTTGACCGCGGCTACGTCAAGGCGGTGCGACGCCGATGGATTCGTGAAGAGCATTACCGCCGAACGTATCTGGCAATCAACCGGACCTCTCATGTGCAGGCCCTGACGCTGAATTTCATCCGCGAATCATGTGCGCCCGGCCTTCGCCCGTTCCTGTCGGAAGCACCCGTTGCGACCGAGATCGGCCCGATCGAGGGCACCACCGTGGCATGCGTGCTCGACGAACAACGGCACACCCTCAACCTGGCGATCTGGGACCGAGCCGATCTGCCCGAGCGCAACACCGGCGCCGGGGTCGCCGCTCGTATCGGCGCGGCGTTGGAATCGATGGCGGCGCTGTGGGATCAGCCGATCGCCATGACCGCCAACGAGTGGTTCGAGGTGGGCGCCGACGGCCTCCCCTGCCGCACCGAGACCGCGGGGCGACCGCGGCCACCGTCGGCACCTGCGTGGTTTGTCGATGCGGCACCGGGCCTGCGCCAGTTTCTGGACCGGCGTCGCCAGGTCTACCCGTGGGTCGGCTGGCTGGTGTGCCATGGGGTGGCGCCCGGTGATGTGCTGGCGTGCGCCGACGACAACACCGATAAGACCGTTGATCTGTTGTTGGCCTGTCACCTCGCGGGGTGCGGCTGCAGCATGTGCGAGTCGGTCGACGATCTTTCGTTACGAGCCAAGACAATTGGTGAGCACTGTGAAGGGATTTCGGCGCACCCGGTCGACGTGGCCGCGGTCCGGCTCGGGGCGGTCCCGGATCACGCCCTGCAGGAGCGCATTGACCAGCGCCTTGACCAGGTGGCACGAGATCCCCTGCTGGCCACCAAGGCGGCGTACATCATGCCCACGTCGGGGACGACCGGGCAGCCCAAGCTGGTGCGGATATCGCATGGGTCACTCGCTGCCTTCTGTGCCGCAATCGGCCCCAGCTACGGCTGGAACAGCCAAGACACCATCCTGCAATGCGCGCCCTTGACGTCGGACATCAGCGTTGAGGAAATCTTTGGCGCCGCTGTTTGCGGGGCGGAGTTGGTCCGATCCGCGGCCATGAAGACCGGCGACTTGGGCGGTCTGGCGCGCGATATCCACGCCTTGGGGCCGACGGTCGTCGACCTGCCGACCGCGGTGTGGCACCTGCTGTGCGAGGACGGCGACGCCGTCGACGTCATCGGCCGTTCGCGGCTGCGCCAGATCGTCATCGGCGGCGAATCCATCCGCACCAGCACCGTCGACAAGTGGGTCAACTCCCCCGCCTTGGCACCGATCTCACTTGTCTCCAGCTACGGTCCGACCGAAGCAACGGTGGTCGCCACACACCTTCCCATCGTCTACGACGGCATCGCGGCCGCCGCACACACTCGGCTCAGGGTGGGCCTGCCGATGGTGCCCAATACCGTGTTCATCGCCTTCGGCGAGGTGGTCATCGCCGGGCCCTTGGTCAGCGACGGATATCTCGGGATCGATGAAAGCAGCTTCGGTGCCGTGGCCCCCGGCGACGGATCGCAACTGCGCGCGTTTGCCACCGCTGACCGGGTGACCATCGACGAAGAAGGCTTTCCCGTCTTCGCCGGACGCAAAGACACCATCGTCAAAGTCGCCGGCAAGCGGGTCGACACCGCCGCGGTCGCCAGGCGCATCAGCGCTGACCCTACGGTCTGCGATGTCGCCGTCGAGCCTCATGACGGCCGTCTGGGGGTGTGGTTCGAAACCGAGCGGACCCGCGAAGCCGCCGAGGACGGTGCGACTGCGGGACGGATCGGGCTCGCCCTGGCAAGCCTGGGAGTGCCCGCGTTTTTTGTTGTCGCCGTGCCGAGTATCCCTCGCAAGCCAAATGGGAAGGTCGATGGCGCAAGGCTGCACACACTGCCGCAACTCGCCGACGCGGTACCAAGGGACGCCGAGGCCGGCGAGAGCGCGGCCGGCCTCGCGCGCGTGTGGAGTTGCCACCTCGGAAGGCCCCTCGCTGCGGACTCATCGCTACTCGGTGCGGGAATCGGCTCATTGGATCTCATCAGGATCCTGCCCGACACTCGCAGGTATCTCGGTCGACACCTCTCGGTGCTGGAGCTGATCAGTGCCGATACCGCCGCGAACCTGGTTTGCGACCTGGGCTCAAACCCGGCCGCGCCCGCGACCGATGGTTGGCTCGACGCTGAAACGGCCGCCGCGATCGAGCGTGACCTGGTGTCGTTGGGGAGCCAGTGCACCCCGCAGCCGTTGGGTGCCGACCCGCCGCCGCACGACCGGGCCGCGGCACCAATCGTCGTGCTCGGGGCATCCGGAATTGTCGGCACCGGATTTGCCCGCGCCGTCTTGCAGCGCAAGCAGGCCGGACTAGCCTGTCCGGAAATAGTTTTGGCCAGTAGGTCAAAGCCCCCCGAGCATGGCCCGTGGTCGGCCCTGCGGGATCTCGAAGGGATCCGGATCGAACAACTCGGCGCAGCGTTGGACGCGGCGGACCTCGATGCCCTGATACGCGACACCGGCGCACGGTCCCTGATCAACTGCATCGGCAACACCAACGTGCTGGTGCCCTACCGCGGCCTCCGGGCCGCCAACGTTGAGCTGGTTTCCACGGTTGCGCAGGTGTGCGCACAACGGGATGTGCGGTTGGTGCACCTGTCGACGTTCGTCATCAGTGCTGATGTCACCGCGCCGCGGATCACCGACCCCCGCATGTCGCCCTATCCATACGCGGCGTCAAAATCACTCGCGGAGTTGATCGTTGCCGCATCATCGCCGGCTCTGGATTTCACCATCGTGCGCCTGCCCCGGGTGCTCGGCGAGGACTACCAGTTGCGCGAGTCCGCCGACATCCTGGTTTCGGTGGTCGATGTTTGTATGGCATTGCGTGCCTTCCCAACCCTGACTTTGACCGAAGAGGTCACTACTGGCCGAGCCGCCGCGCAGGCGATTTTGGGGCTGTTGCCGCAATTCTCGGGCGCCGCCGGGCTGGGTCACGGAATCACCGTCGTGCGCGGCGCGGCGGTGCAATACCGGGAACTTCTCAGCGGCTATGCACTCGATGAAATCGACGCCGCCGAGTGGAAGCACCGGCTGGACCAAAGCGACTGGGCGAGAAGAAATCCGCAACGGTGGTCGGTGGTCGACGCGTGGGTCAGCCTCGGCATGAGGTTGGGTGCGCGCTCCTACTCGCAATACCTGGCCGGTTACCCGAGCATCCCCCTGCAAGTCGGAACCGTCGCCGAGATCGCCGAACCACCAACGGCGCTGCGGGCCTTGCTGGAGCAAGGGTGCGCACAGCCGCCAAGACCCGCACGGGCCTAGCCCTCCACCCGAGTCCCGGCGATCTAGCTCCCGGCGGTGGCCGGGGCACTCTCCACCGGCGCCGGCTCGGTGTCGCTCTGGGCGGCTCGCTGGATGGCTCCGCGGTCAGGTCGTGAGCGCACCCGCAGCGGCCACCAGAACCACCGACCCAACAGCGCAGCAATGGCCGGGGTCATGAACGCCCGCACCACCAAGGTGTCGAACAGCAGCCCCAGACCGATGGTGGTGCCCACCTGTCCGATCATCCGCACGTCACTGACCACCATGGATGCCATGGTGAACGCGAACACCAGCCCGGCGTTGGTCACGACTTTGCCGGTGCCGCCCATGGATCGGATGATGCCGGTATTGATGCCGGCGGGGATTTCCTGTTTGAACCGGGAGACCAGCAACAGGTTGTAGTCCGACCCCACGGCCAGCAGCACGATGACCGACATCGCGATCACCAGCCAGTGCAACGGCATGCCGATGATGTGTTGCCACAGCAATACCGACAATCCGAACGAGGCGCCAAGTGAAATCGCGACCGTACCCACGATCACGCCGGCAGCCACCAGCGCGCGGGTGAGGATCAGCATGATGACGAAAATGAGTCAGAGCGAAGCGATTCCGGCAATCAGAAGATCCCATTTCGCGCCCTCGGAGACGTCCTTGAAGATGGCGCCCACCCCGGCCAGGTAGATGGTGGCGTTCTCCAACGGAGTCCCCTTGAGTGACTCCTCGGCCGCGGTGCGGATCTTGTCGATACTGGCGATGCCGCTGGCCGAGGCGGGGTCGCTGCGGTGCAAGATGATGAAGCGAGCCGCGTGCCCGTCCGGCGACAGGAAGCTTCCCATCGCACGTTTGAAGTCCGCGTTCTCGAACACTTCTGGCGGCAGATAGAACGAGTCGTCGTTCTTGGCGGTATCGAACGCCTTGCCCATCGCGTTGGCGTTCTCGCTGAGCTCGGTCATCTGGTCGACCATGCCCGACATGGTGCTGTGCATGGTCAGCATCATGGTCCGGATGTGCTCCATGGATTCGATCATCGGCGGGAACGTCTCGGTCATCTGCGGCATCAGCCGGTCCACGTTCTCGAGGTCACCGACCATCACGTCGAGTTTCTCGTCGATCTGATCCAGACCGTCCAGTGCGTCGAAGAGAGACCGGAATGTCCAGCAGTTCGGGATGTCGTAGCAGTGCTTCTCTCAGTAGAGGTAACTGCGGATCGGACGCCAGAAGTCGTCGAAATCCGCGAGTTTGTCCCGCAGTTCGTTGGTGATCTGCTGCATCTCGATGGTGTCGCCGACCATCCGGTGGGTGTTGTCGGCCAGCTGCGACGACAGTTCGTACATGCGCCTGGTCAGCGCGATCGTCTTGGCCATCTCGTCGGCCTGGGTCAGTAGGTCATTCATCCGCGCGCGCTGGTAGTGCAACGACTGCACCTGACCGGCGTTTTGCATGCTGAGCCGAAACGGGATGGTGGTGTGGTCCATGGTTGTTCCGGAAGGCCTGGTGATGGCCTGCACGCGGGAGATGCCCGGAACCCGGAATATGCCCTTGGCCAGCTTGTCCAGCACCAGAAAGTCGGTGGGGTTGCGCATGTCGTGATCCGACTCGATCATCAGGATCTCCGGGTTGATCCGCGCCTGGGAGAAGTGGCGGTCCGCGACCGCGAGGCCCTGATTGGCGGGGATGAAGCTGGGCAGGTAGGCCCGGTCGTGTAGCTGGGCCGGTAGCCGGGCAGGGTGATCAGACCGACCAGCGCGACGGCGCACGTGACGGCGAGAATGGGCAGCGGCCAGCGTACGATGGCCGTGCCGACCCGCCGCCAGCCGCGTACCTGCAGCACCCGTTTGGGGTCGAACGCGCCGAACCGGCCGCCGACGACAAGGACGGCCGGCGCCAACGTCAAGGCGACGAGCAGGGCCACCAGCATCCCCACCGAACAGGGGATGCCCAACGTCTGGAAATAGGGCATCCGGGTGAAGCTCAGGCAAAACGTTGCCGCGGAGATGGTCAGACCGGAGCCCAGGATGACATGGGCGGTGCCGCGGTACATGGTGTAGAAGGCCGATTCGCGGTCTTCACCGGCCTGCCGGGCCTCCTGGTAGCGACCGACGATGAATATCCCATAGTCGGTTCCGGCGGCGATCGCCAGTGACGTGAGCAGGCTGACCGCAAAGGTGGAAAGCCCGATCAATCCGCTGTGGCCGAGCAGCGCGACGGCCCCGCGCACCGCGGTCAGTTCCAGGCCCACCGTGACGAGCAGCAAGAACACCGTGACGGGGGATCGATAGACAAACAGCAGCATGATCAGGATCACCGCGACCGTGGTCAGGGTGATCTTGGCCATGGATCGGTCGCCGCTCTTGTGTAGATCCGCGGCCATGGCCGGCCCACCGGTGACGTAGGCCTTCACCCCGGGTGGGGCCGGGGTGGCGTCAACGATCTTGCGGACCGCCTCGACGGATTCGTTGGCCAGCAGCTCACCTTGCTTGCCGGCCAGGCTCACCTGGACAGTGGCCGCCATGCCGTCGTTGCTCTGGGCGCCCGCCGCCGTCAGCGGATCCCCCCAGAAGTCCTGGATGCTCAGCACATGCTTCTTGTCGGCGCGCAGCTTGCGGATCAGCCCGTCGTAGAACTTGTGGGCATCGTCGCCGAGGGGCTTGTCGCCCTCCAGGATGATCATGGCCACGCTGTCGGTTTCGCCTTCGTTGAAGACGTGGCCGATGCGGTTGAGGGCCACGACCGACGGCGCGTCGGTGGGGCTCAGCGACACCGAACGCTCTTGTCCGACCACTTCCAGTGATGGGACGAACACGCTGAGCAGGACCACCACCGCCAACCAGAACAGGATGATCGGCACCGCGAGGGTGCGGATCATCCTGGCGACAAATGGCCGTTCGGCCGCAGTGGTGCCGGTCTGGCCGGGCACTGACTGTGTGGTACTCACGCGGTCTTCACCCTATCGAAAGTGGGCACTCCGCCCGCACGCTACCGAAACACAACTCGAGGACAACTCATTGCGCTGCGCTCACTGGCGCTTCATGGCGGGGTGGATGCGGGCCATGATCGAGCCCATCCAATCCGGTGGCGTTACCCGGATCAGTTCGGCCGAGATGCGGTTGGCAAGACCGGGGACGACGACGGCCTTGCCGGCTGCCAAACCGTCGATGCCGGCCTGCGCCACCTGATCGACGGACTTCCACATGATCTTGGGCAAGCTCTCGGTTTCCTGCTGGGTGAACCCGGCGACGTCGCCGAAGCTGGTGTCCACCGGTCCCGGGCTCAGCGCCGTCACCGAAACACCGCTGCCGTGCAGTTCGCCGCGCAGGCTGTGGGTGTAGGACAACACGAACGCCTTGGCCGCACCGTAGGCCGCCTGCCCGGGCAGGGGGGCGAATCCGGCCACCGACGCCACGTTGAGCACCGCTCCTCGCCCGCGTTCGACCATGGCCGGCAGAAACCGGCTGCACAGGTCGACCACCGCGGCCACACCGACCTCGACCAGGTTGAGTTCCTGTTCGGGAACCGATTTCGCCACCGGACCCAGCGTCGACAGCCCCGCGTTGTTGATCAGGATGTCGGGCACCAGGCCCAGCGCCGCCACCCGGTCGACCAGGCCGGCGCGGTCGCTGCGCACAGACAGATCGGCGGGCAGCGGGTGGGTATCCGAACCCAACCGTCCCGCGAGGGCTTCGAGGCGGTCGGCACTGCGGGCCACCAACACCACCTGGTAGCCACGCTGGGAAAGGATCCGGGCGAATTCCTCGCCGATGCCCGACGAGGCGCCGGTGACGATGGCGGCGCGGTCTTTTCCTGGTGGTGGGAGAGCCATAGGGTGACCGTACCGGCCCACTGGGCCGGATAGGCAAAGCCGCGGCAACTGGGCCGACTCGGGGCATTTGCCGGCCGGGGTTCCCGGTGGTGGCCCGGTGATCAGTCGCCGGCCGCAGCGGCCTCGGCGTGCCCCGCGAGGCGGTCCAGCGAAGCGCGCAGCTGCACGGTGGTGGTGGCCCGCGCCCGGGGGAACCGCGCCGGGTCGGACAGCTCCGTCCAGTCGTATGTGTGGGTGACCAGGGTGCGGGTACCGCTGATCGGGGTGAGCTCCCAGCGCCAAAGATGACCGGGCGGCGTTTTTCCAAGTTCTGATGGGCGCCAGGCGATCAACCGGGCCTCGGTGAACTCGACGATGTGGTTC
Source organism: Mycobacterium ulcerans subsp. shinshuense (assembly GCF_002355775.1). Classification (NCBI taxonomy): domain Bacteria; kingdom Bacillati; phylum Actinomycetota; class Actinomycetes; order Mycobacteriales; family Mycobacteriaceae; genus Mycobacterium; species Mycobacterium ulcerans. The sequence continues at coordinate 5,614,796 of NZ_AP017624.1, forward strand.
TCGCGCACGCTGCCCAGGGTCAGCGTCATGCGGAAGACATCGCCGACCCGGTGTACCCGTTGTCCCGCGGCACAGTGGGCAAGATTGTCGTTGCCGTCCCAGCCGGGCTGGCGAGACGGGTCGGCGATCAGCTCGAATATTTGCGCCGCGCCGGCCGCAATTTCGCGGGTGGCACTCACCACACGTTCGGAGCGGTCGGGCAGCGGGGCGTCGGTATCAACCACCTACCCATCCAAACACTGCGCCGGCTCGGCGCGGGTACCGCGGCTGGCAATCGGTGAGGTGACTTTGGGCCGATCCTGGTGGGGACCTTTGGCCATCGACGCGCCGTTGTTTCGCTGAAATACTGATTGTTACCAGGACAACCTGGTGCTCTGTCCGAAGTGCAGTAAGCCCATTTTTGGGCGAGGCCCGCAAGGGCCTGCTTGACCCACCGTCAGAAGACGGGGATCTGCCTTCGGGCAGACCTCTTATGTGCGAGCGCCCAGATATACGTCACTGCGACGAGCCGCGGCGTTTCCTGTACATCAGGTATGTGTCGCGACGGGCACCACCCGCGCCGAGCCGCACCCGCGGATGGTTCAGTCCACCACCGACAGCAGGTGCAGCAATATCCGGGCCGAGCTGACCGAAACCTCGTCGACGAACCGATTGAAATCCAGCCCGGAACCGGCGCCGGCGAGGTCGGAGAGCGCGCGGATGACCAGCCAGGAAATGGCAAAGGACTCGCATACTTGAGCCAGCGCACCGCCTTCCATCTCGATGGCCATGCCGGCAAAGTCGTTGTAGAGCTGGCCCCGGGTGCGCGCGGAATGCAGATACTGGTCGCCGGTGAGGATGGTTCCGTAGTTGATCCGCGGTGGGCGGGCTCCGCCCCCGGCGGCGGCCGACAGCGCTGGCAGGGTGAAGTCCTCGAGGCGGTGTTTGACCCGATCCAGCAGTTCCGGGTCCACCCGATAGCCCAACTGTTCGGTGGGTTTGATGAACGGGACGTGGCCGGGCTGGTAGGGCTGCAGTCCGTCATCGGTGAGCAACCCACAATCATGCTGCACCACGCGATCGGCGATAACGATGTCGCCGATGGACAACGCCGGGTCCAGTCCTCCGGCGACCCCGGTGAAAATCACGGTGTGACAATCGAATCGGTCCGCTAGCAGGGTGGCGACCAGGCCGGCGTTTACTTTGCCCATTCCGGCCGCGGTCAGCACCACCCGCCGATCCCCCAGTTGACCGGCATAGAAACAAATTCGGGCGATCTCCTGTTGATCGGTGGCGACCAGATTGGTGCGCAGATAGGCCAATTCCTGCGGGACCGCGCAGATAACACCTATCGTCACCGTGAACCGTTGCCCTGCAAGTCAATCTCCCATCGCCGGCCAACTCCACCGGTGGCCCAAAAACCTGACCGCGATTGTCAGCGACAGGCCAAAGCGGGCTCGGCCGGTCTATCAGGGCAGCGCGGCTACAAAGGTTTCGTTTGTCAGGCCGGCGGCGAGCTCGTCGACGTCGAACGGCCGGTCCAGGCGGGCCCGAAACTTCGCCACATCGACGAGCAGACTTATCTCGTAGGTCTGGCGAGCGAAGAACCGTCCGACAACGGGGTACAGCCGGCGCATCGTGGCCCGGCCCGCGGCGTTGCAGCTTGCCGCGCAGTAGCCGACGTGGCCCAATTCGTCGGTGAGTATCTCGCTGTAGAGGCGCTCGATCCGGGCCGCCACCGCCGGTTCGTCGGCGAACAGTTCGACTCCGGCGCGTCGCAGCTCGTCGAACATGATGCAACCCGCCATCTCGCCCGCGCCCACGATTGGGAATGCGAGTCGATCCGGCAGGAACACGCTCATCTTGACGAACTGGCGCACCAGCAACGGTGGCGCAATCACCTGGAACGGCAGACCAAACATGTCCAGCACGTACGCCAGCAGCCGAGTGTGATAGTGCTCCTCGAGTTCGACGTAGACCCGCTCCGGCGGCAGGTCGGCACCGCTGTTGACTCCGTAGGTTTCGCCCAGGTTCACCCCAAACCGCTCAGCCTGGTTCAGCTTGGCGGTGGCCAGCAAGAACAACATCGCCCGGTCGAGTCCCGGCTCGGGTCGACGCCGCCGCAGGTTGCGCAGGAACACCTGCCGATCGACGCGGCGCGCCGAGCGAATGGGCTCGGCTACTAGCGCTGCAAAGAACTCTTCCCGGGTGGCAAGCCGGCGATGCAACAGGTCCGCCTCGCCGTCGCGTCGGGCCAGATATTCGCGGTAGCCCTCGATACCTGAACTGCTCATCGTGCCTCCATTCCGTGAACAACGGTCGTTACGAAGCGGTTCAGTAACGCGGTCCGCGCGTCCGGCGTCGTCGCGCCGGTGGCCAGCAACGCGAACAAACCGGTCAGGAAGATCACCCCCAGCTCACCCGCGTCGGCATCCGGTGGGACCCGATCCGCCCGCTGCGCCTGCGCGATCGTCTCAATGACGAATTCGGCCAACGGGTGTTCGCCCAGCTGGTCCTCGACCGGCCGGGTTGGGGCAAAGTGCAATCCGAGCATGTCCCGGAACACAAGCGGGCCCAGCCGTCGCTCGACGGCAACCACCTGGCGCGCCAGCGAACTCAATACCGATACCAGGTCGGTGGAATCGGCGGTTGGATCGCGCAGCTTTGCCACAATGGCGAGTTCCTCGGCGCGCTCCAACTCCACCAAGACGTGCTCCTTGGTGGGGAAGTGGAAGTAGAACGTCCCCCGTGCCACCCCGGCCGCCGCGGCGATCGCCGCCACATCCGCGCCGGCTAATCCGCGCCGACCTATCTCGGCGACCGTGGCATCGAATACCCGCGCCCGGGTGCGCAGCCGCTGAGCCTCGCGCACCTTTTGCTGTGGCGAGTGCGGCGCGGTAGTCGACGCGGTCGAGCCCACACCGATACCGTACGAGCATTAACTGACACCTGTCAATGACGGATGTCAGCGAACTGTGGTGCGGGAGCCTCGCCGGAACTTCAGCAGGTAGCCGGGCAGCCGGCGGGCCGGGACCGGCCTCGGCCAGTCGTCGGCGCGAAAGTACGCGTCGGAACCGCCATCCACGAACACCACACTGCCGCAGAGGAAATCCGCAGAGTCGCTGAGCATGAAACATATCCAGTCGGCCATGTGGGTGACCTCGCCGAATCCACCGACCGGGATCGGGAACGACCGGACGGCCTTGGCCTGAGTCGGGTCCGACAGCTGTTCGGCCAGCAGCGGCGTCATGATCGCGCCGGGCGCCAGAGCGTTGAGCCGCACCCCCGATCCGGCCCACTCCGGCAGCACCGCCTGACGCCGAACCCAATGGCTCACCGCGATTTTCGACGCCGCATACATCAGCGAAGGCGCGGCTCTACCGAACAACCGCACCGCGCGCACCGCCTTGTCGGCATCATGGTCGAGCAGCGCCCGCACGCTGCGCCGCGGCACCATCGGAACAGTCGTCGTCGAATTACTTGCGATCACAACCGCTTTGGCCCGTTCGGCGGCAGCTAGAGCGGGCCGCCACGCCTGCAATAGCTCCACCACACCCAGGTAATTGACCTGGGCGATGCGATGCAGCCGGCCCGGGCCCGGACTCGGCCCCAATCCCGCGGCCAGTACCGCGCCATCGAGCCTGCCGTCACAGGCCGCAATGACGTCGCTTGCGGCCCGTAACCGGCCCTGCTGTGTCGACAGATCGGCGACGACGTCGGCGTCATCGAGGTCGACGCCGATCACCCGATGGCCCGCTTCCCGAAGCCGACTCGCGGTCGCATTTCCCATCCCAGACGCCGATCCCGTGATCGCATAGGTCCCCATACCGACCTCCGTTCGTTGCTGAGCGCAGTATGCCTGCTCGCCGGCCCGCAGCGCTGTTAGGTTGCGAGGATGTCCGACGAATGGCCTGGCACCGATTTCGACCGGCTCGAGTCGGTCTACGGGCCGCTGACCGCATCGATCCGTCGCCTCATCGACGTCAGCATCCGCACCCAGGCGGATCCGGCGACGGTCACCGCTTCCATGGCCAAAATCGACAGTGCTGCCGAGGAATTGAGTGACGCGCTGCACCCGGGAGGGTTCGGCGTCCAGCTGACTCCGGAGGGTGAGACCGTCGCGTGGGGCAATGTTGTGGTGGGTGTGCGCAACCCGGTCGCACCACCGTTGTCGATCCATCACGAACCCGACGGACTGGTGTGGTCGGAGTTCACCTTGGGCGCGGCTTACGAGGGGCCGCCAGGCCATTTGCACGGCGGCGTGTGCTCGATGATCCTCGATCATGTGCTGGGCGCGACGGCCCATCTGCCGCGCCGCCCCGCCTATACCGGGACGCTGACCTTGCGCTACCGGCGCGGCACCGTGCTCGGACGGCCGCTACGCGCCCAGGGCCGCGTTGAACGTATCGAAGGGGTCAAGACGTTCTCGGTCGGCCACATCGCCGACGAAAGCGGCATAACGGTGGAAGCCGAGGGGATATTCATCCAGTCCAAGCAGATCCGGGCCTGAGCGTCGCCGCGCCGAGCCGGTCCGTCATGTCACCATGGCGGCGCGCTCCAGGTCCAGCAGCTGCTCACCATGCAGTTCCTCGTCATAGGCCTTGCGCCCACCGCGCAGACCGAACAGCCGCTTGGAGATCAGCAGGTAGAGGACGGCGGCCACATTGATGCTGAAGGTGACCACCCGGGTCATGGTGATCCCCCTGGCCAGGTCGTGGATCTCCAGCGGCAGGAAGACCGAGGTTGCCGCCACCGCGAAGTACTCGCCCCAGCGTTTGAGCAGCCACAGGCCCACCCCCTCGACCACCTGCAGGACGGCGTAGGCGGCGAGCATGAAGGTGATCAACGCGAGCGTCGATGGCTTTGCGGCCAGCGCCTTTTCCAGTTCCTGAACGACGAACACCTGATCGACCTTGAACCCGGCGGCGCGAAAAATCGGCAAATCCCGATCAAGGGTTGTCTGAATGGCTCCCCGCGCGCCGCGAAACTCCCATACCGCCCACGCCGCAAGCCCGAGCACCATCGCCCGAAACAGGCGTTCGACCGCCAACGTGCGAATGATGATGGCCTGACGCAGCGCCTTGCCACGCATGATCAACGGCGCGTCTTCCGGATGCCCGCGGCCACGCGGCGCACCGAGCGTGAAGTCACCACAGCGCAGACAGCGCCACACTTCACCCAACTCGGTGTCGGCGCTGAGCCGGTCCGCCAGTGCCCGGTCATCGGGTGCGTAGGTGGCATGACCGGTCACCGAGCAGACCAGCAGCTCCCAGCGATTCACACCATGATCTTCACGCTTGGTCACGAGCCGATCATTCAACGCGTTGCGCGAACCGTGCAAGCGGGCGCGCAGTGGCATTCCCTAGCCACCGACCAGCTTCGAAGTACGCCATGACCGAACGCAAAGATGGACAAGACATTTCCGAGACGGCCTGCGCTACCCGCTCGGCATCGCGTCTCGTCTTTGTCTCCACAGATCTCGTTTGCCCGCAACGTCATTGCCATGCCGTTGGTACAGCGCACGATATGGAAGTGGGTCGCGCGCGGAGGTAGCTGCGGGCGGCGAGATCGACAGCCGCACCGGCCACCGGGTGTAGGCTCGTGACGACTATGGATGAGCCCCTGCGGTACGAGAAGCTCGACGGCGGTGTCGCTATCGTCACCAACACGGATGCGCCACGGAAGCGGATGGGCCTGGCCTACGTTGAGCGGCTCAGCGAGGTGGTAGACGACATTGCCGCCGACGACGAGATCCGGGCCTTCGTCATCACCGCGGACGGTCTGGAGAACTTCTCCGTCGGGATGAACCTCAAGGAACTGCCAACCGGCATCCAGGCGGCGGGCAGCGTCGACGCGTTCTTCGATCGACGCCTCGATCTCATCCAGCGCATCGAGAACATGGGCAAGCCTTCCGTCGCCACGCTGTTCGGCCACTGCCTGGGAGCCGGCCTCGAACTCCCACTGGGCTGCACCTTCCGCCTCGCCGCCGAGGAAGGGGCGTCGATCGGGCTGCCGGAGTTGCACCTGGGTTCGACTCCTGCCTGGGGAGGCTCGGCTCGGTTGGCCAAGACCGTGGGGCGCCAGCATGCCCTCGGCATGGTCTTGCGGGCCAAGACCGTGACCGGGCCGCAGGCACATGCCATCGGTCTCGTCGATGAGGTGTGGCCACTCGACGAGCTGAAGGACCGAGCAACGCAGCTCGCCCTGGAGTTAGCGGGGCAACCCGCTCTTGCCGTGCGGGCCATGCTGGGAGCCTTTCATGACTGCGAGCACCGGACTTTGGACGATCTACTCGCCGCGGAGCGACGGGCCATCCACGCAACCTTGAGTTCCGATGATGCCCGCGAGGGGATGATGGCTTTTCTCGAGAAGCGCCCGCCGGTGTTCAACCGACCCAAACGGCCTCGGTGAGTCCGAAGCCGTTGCGCTGCTCACGCGGGCCAGCACCGTCGCCGTGAGCTCGGGCGGTCAGCCGGGCGCCTGCCAGGTGATCAGCACCCGCCCATAGAGCAAGCGCCGCACTCGGGCCCCGGGCAGCAGTTCCCGAACCAATTCGCGCAACTGTGAAAACGTCACCGGCGGTGGCCATTTGATGGCGGCGTTGTGGTCCCATTTCCGTCTGACTCGATTGGCGACGCCAGTAGCCAGCCACGCGGTGAGGTGCCACAGGACGTTTCGCGGTGACGGTCTGACAAAGGTCACCACCCCCAGCGTTCCGCCGGGCAACACCAGCTCCGCAAGCCGGATCAATGCCCCACGGGTGTCCTCGATGTGGTGCAACGACGCGCTGGCGAGCACCGCGTCGAAGCCGCGATGCGGTAGCTCGCCGGTCATGACGTCGCCGTGCACCCACCGGATGGAGGTGTCGGCGAATCGGTGTTCTGCGCGTCGCAGCACGTCCGCGTCGACGTCCAAAGCGGTGACATCGAGTACCCGGTCAACCAGCCGGGCCGACAGGAAGCCGTCCCCGCACCCGACGTCGAGAGCGGTTTGGGTACCCGGCGCGACGGTGGCAGCCAACAACGCGTCGTAATGAATGTTGATGTTCCACGGTTGTCCCGCCGGCACCTGTCGAAGATAGCCTCAGCCGCCCTATTGTTGGCCATTGGGGCGGCCCGGGCCGCGTTGCCAGTTCGCGCGGGTTCGGGGAGTAGGTCGGCGGGGCCGAAGAAGATGGGGTAGCTGTGAGCCGGAACGTTCTGACCGTCATCGGGGTCGGCGGCATGGGGCAGGCGATCGCCCGGCGGCTCGGCTCGGGCAAGACGGTGCTGTTGGCCGACAATAACGCCGACACGTTGGCATCGGTAGCCGAATCCCTTGCCGCGGAGGGACATGACGTCAGAAGCCGCGGCGTGGATGTCTGCGCCGCGGAGTCGGTTCACGATCTCGCCCAGTACGCCGCCACCCTCGGTGCCGTCACACAATTGGCGCACACCGCGGGGTTGTCTCCGGCGCAAGCGTCAGCGCAGGCAATCCTGGCCGTCGACCTAGTCGGCGTTGCGCTGGTGCTGCAGGAGTTCGGCGCGGTGATCGCCCCAGGGGGCGCGGGTGTGATCATTGCCAGCATGGCGGGCCATCTGTTGCCGCCGTCCAGCGCCGAACAAGAACACGAGCTCGCCCACCGCCCGCCCGGACAGTTGCTCGAACTGGACTTCGTCGGCAGCATCGTGGAGCCGGCCTTCGCCTATCCGTTCGCTAAGCAGGCCAATAGCATTCGGGTCCATGCGGCAAGCCGACAATGGGGGCAGCGGGAGGCACGAGTCAACTCGATCAGCCCCGGCATCATCTCGACACCCATGGGACAGCAGGAACTCGCCTCCCCGGTCGGCGATGGGATGCGGGCGATGATCGCCATGTCCGGGACCGGTCGAATCGGAACCCCCGACGACATCGCCGCAGCGGCGGCCTTCCTGCTGGGCCCCGAGGCAACATTCATCACCGGGGCGGATCTCCTGGTCGACGGCGGTGTCGTCGCCGCCATCAGGGCGAACGGCTAGCCGCACGAGCCAGACCGGGCAACCGGTCAGACCGTCATCTGGATGCTAGACCGTGGATGGCGCATCGAAGTTGTGCAGGTTCTGGTTTGTCCCCTCACTCACGGTCACGTAGCCGTTGCCGTCCGGGTGAAAGGCTATCGCTTCGCCCTGCGACTAATCCGGTGTCGGGCCGGCAACCGCTGGCTGCGCCAACGCCATCCAAATGTCTTGGGAAGGATCACGATTCCATAAGTAGACGTGGCCATAGGTGCGCACGGCCAGTTGCGTTCCGTCCGGCGATACATCGGCCCCGGTCACCAAGTAGCTAGAGCCGCTCGGCAATGCCAGCGTGCCCACGTCCTGCAGGGTGGTGGTGCTGCCGCTAGCCAGTCCAGTGGGCGCCGAATAGATCGCGGGATTGCCCCTCGAGGTCTTGTCAATGATGAGCATGCGTCCCGTGCGCGGGTCCACCATGAGCACCTCCGCGTTGTGTGGGCCGTCGGGACATTTGAGATTGAGCGTGTCCACACCGGTCAGCGTGGTGGTGACGGGGTTGGCGGCGGTGCCGGTGACTATCGGCTCCGGTACCCGATAGACGGCTATTGCGCTGCGGGAGAGCCCATTATCGCCAATGTCGCCCAGGTAGAGGTAGGACTGGCCCGGCACCGGTCCGAGACCGATCGCGATGTCCTCCCAGTCGGATGCCTTCGCACCGCTGAGCGTGTAGGTGCCCAGCGTGGCCCCGCTCTTGGCATCGATGGCGAATACCCGCGCCGTATCCCCGGAATCGTTGTGCACCCAATAGATGTTCGGGTTGGCGACGCCGGACTCGATGCCGGATATCTCGTCGAGTGAAGCATTCGTAATGGGTCCGGCGTTGGACGCCACCAGGTCTCTCCCGGCGGCCGCGTCAACCGCGTTCTGGCCTGCCCCAGAGCCCGGGTCCGGCGGATTGCCGGGGTCACCCGGCGCACCGACATGCGCGCCCTGGGCACCATCGGAACCGGCGTGGCCGTAGAACCGGCCGCCGTTGCCGGCGGCGCCGCCGGCCCCGGGGTCGACGCCCGACCCGCCGCTGCCCCCGTTTCCCCCGTCACCGATCCATTGGGCCGAGCCACCCGGGCCGCCCGGGCCGCCGGTTCCGCTGGTTCCACCGGAACCGCCCTGCCCGCCCAACCCGCCGTTACCGAACAACAGTCCGCCAGATCCGCCGCGGCCGCCCGCCTGCGCCGACGTCGTGCTCACCCCCGAACCGCCGTGCCCGCCCGCCCCACCGGTGCCGATCAACCCCGCATTACCGCCGTTGCCGCCGACCTGACCGGCGGCGCCGGACCCGCCGTCGCCGCCATTGCCGTACAACAATCCGCCGGGGCCGCCGTCGCGGCCGGTGCCCGGCGCACCATCGGCACCATCGCCAATGAGTTGGCGGCCCGTTAGCGCCTGGCTAGGCACATTGATCACGCCCAGCAGGTCCCGCTCGACGAGCTGTAGCGGCGAAATGCCGGCCTGCTCGGCGGCACCATACGCACCCCCGGCGCCACCCAACGCCTGCACGAATCGAGCGTGAAAGGCGGCCACCTGAACGCTGATCGCCTGGTACTGCCGCCCCTGGCCGGAAAGCAGCGTTGCGATGGCCGCCGAGACCTCATCACCGGCGGCCGCCAACAGTGCGGTGGTGGAGCCGGCGGCCGCCACGTTGGCCGCACACACCGACGAGCCAACGCCCGCCAGATCGGCCGCGGCACTGGCGAGCAGGTCGGGGATCGCGACCAGATGCGACATCGATGTCCTTCCGCCACGGGACGACCGGTCATATAATCAATCGATTGATTGTAAGAGACGGCCTGGCTTTCAGGACGAAATTGCGAAGCCACTTGGTGGCAAGGTTGTGCTGAGTTGTCGAGGCGACCTGCCAGAGGAGGACGACCTTCAATGAGAAGCCGCGCGGCCATCCTTTATGGGTACGGTCACCCCTGGACCGTCGAAGAATTCGAGCTCGACCCGCCGCGCGCCGGCGAGGTGCTGCTGCAACTGAGCACGACCGGACTGTGCCACTCCGATGAACACATCCGACGCGGCAACCTCGCGCCACCACCGGAGACACTGCGCTCTTTGGGGCTGCCGACCATGTCCCCGACCATCGGCGGCCATGAAGGATCCGGCGTCGTGCTCGAGGTCGGCGAGGGGGTGACCCGGTTCGCACCCGGCGACCATGTGGTGACGTCTTTCATCGCGGTGTGCGGCCAGTGCCGCTGGTGCGCAACGGGAATGGAATACCTATGCGATACCGGAGACGGCACCTTGGCACCCGGAATGCCCACCGACGGTACGTTCCGTCATCACAGCCTCGATGGACGCGACCTCGGCCACGTGTCCAAGATCGGCGCGTTCGCCGAACATACGGTGGTCTCGGCCGATTCGCTGGTCAAGATTGATCAGACGTTCCCGCTGGTGCCGGCAGCCCTGCTGGCCTGTGCGATACCGACCGGATATGGCTCGGCGGCACGACGCGCTCAGGTCCGCGGCGGCGACATCGCCGTGGTGATCGGCGCGGGCGGCATCGGAACAGCGGCCATCCAAGGCGCCCGTATCCAGGGAGCGACCCGCATCATCGCGGTCGATCCCGTTGAGTTCAAGCGCAAATCCGCGCTGACCTTTGGGGCCACTCATACCGCGGCGACCACGGACGAGGCCGTTGAGACGGTGCGCGAGCTAACTCGCGGCGTGATGGCGGATGTGGTCGTGGGTATCCCCCGCCACGATCGGCCCGGCCGACGCCGCGGCGGCACTGTCGCTGACCCGCAAGGGCGGAACCTGCGTGCTCACCGGTCTGCCGGACCCCGCGATGCACTCCATCGCCGTCGGTCTTCAAGACTTCGTGCTGATGAATAAGACGCTGTGTGGCACGGTCTTTGGCTCATGCAACCCAAAGAGTGACATTCCGCTGCTGGCCACGATGTACCAGTCGGGGCAGTTACTCTTGGACGAGATGATCACCAAGCGCTACTCGCTCGACAGCATCAACGACGCCTACGCCGATCTGGTTGCCGGCGAGTTGATCCGCGGGGTCATCGATTTCAGTCTGAGCTGACGCCGCGCTCCCCGGCCCGCCCCGTTGCGCCGCCGGCGACACCCCCTTGTGGTGCAACCAGTCCCGTGGCCTGATCCGCCAGGTTCGGCGCGCGTATTCCAGCTCGGTGTACGGCCACTGGGTGACGATGCGCCCCGAAGGTGAGCGGAAGTAGCTCTGGCACTGAGTCCAGATCGTGCGTTCCAAATCCGCGGAGATCTCGTCGTTGTAGCGCCTTTCCGCCTCCGGACGGACATCGAGGTATCCACCGCGGCGCGCCAGCCGACTGGCCGCGCTGGCCACCAGGCGTGCGCCGGCCTCGAGTATGTAGACGATCGAGTTTCCGCCCTGGTTGGTGTTCGGACCGTAGAGCATGAAGAAGTTCGGAAAGCCGCCGACTGCCGCACCCAGGTAGGCGGCGGGGTCATCACCCCACCGCTCGTGTAGGGACTGCCCTCCGGTGCCGATCACCTCGATGCCCGACAGGTAGAGCGACGTCTCAAATCCCGTGGCCAGCACCACCGCATCGACGGCTACGACTTGCCCGGCAGTCGTGACGACCGAGGTCTCGGTGACTCGCTCGATGGGATCAGTAACGAGTTCGACGTGGTCGTGCTGTAGCGCCCGGTAGAAGTCATCACCCAGCAGCACTCGCTTACAACGGAACGGATAGCCGGGCGTCAGCGCACGGCGCAGCCGCTCATCGGCGACGACGCGCTCCAGGAAGGAGGTAGCGATCTGGGTGCGCGATGTCACCACCGGATCATCGGCGAAGGTAGCGGTGTTGTCATGCTGGAACTTCCAGATCTGCCAGCGGGTCCGCCGAATTGCCAGCGGGTTGCGCCGAAACTGCCTCAATTCGGTTGCGGTGTAGCGGCGATCGTCCTTGGGAACCATCCAAGGTGGGGTGCGCTGAAATACCGTGAGGCGCCCAGCGAGCTTCGCCAGTTCGGGGACGACCTGCACCCCGCTGGCCCCGGTGCCGATCACCGCCACCCGTTTTCCCGTCAAATCGACACGGTGATCCCAGCCGGCGGTGTGCATCAACGTGCCACCGAAATCGGTCAGCCCGGCGATGTCGGGCAGCTTGCGCGGCCCGAACAAGCCGGTCGCACACACCACCACGTCGGCGTTCAAGATAGCGGTCCCCCCGGCCCGGTCCACCTGGCAGACCCACCCCCACGTGTCCTCGTCCCAGCGGATCGAGCGGATCATGGCGCTCAGCATCAGGTGGCGGCGTAGATCGAAATCGTCTACGACCGATTCCAGGTAAGCCAGGATCTCGGGTTGCCGAGCATAGGTGCGGCTCCAGAATTTGTTGGGCGCAAACGAAAATGAGTACAGATGACTCTGAATATCGCAGGCGGCTCCCGGATAGGTGTTGCGACGCCAGGTCCCCCCAACGCCGTCGGCGCCCTCGATAATCACCAAATCTTCAATGCCCGCGCCGCGCAGCGCAACGGCGGCGGCGATGCCGCCAAAACCGGCCCCGATGATGACGACCCGTGGTGGGCGCCCACGCCGGGTCGCCGCCCGGAGCCGGCCCGCGAAGTACCGTAGCCGGGCCGCCGGCCGGGTCATCGTGGCACCTGCGCACCACGAATCGCCAGACCTTCCAGGTCCCCTTTGGCCCGCCATGTCTCGAGGATGTCGGCGTATTCGGTGGGAGCGCCGAAGAAGAAGCTGCCCTGGCGAGTCTTGGCATCCGCCTTCCCCTCGCGGTTGTAATAGCCGCGGGTGCAGGTCTTGGCCCGCTCGGCGGTCGCCGCCGAACGGGTCACCACCGCCTCGACCCAAGCGGCCTCGGCCTCCGGCGAGGCCTCAACCTCGCTCACCCCGTGCTCGAGCGCCCAGGCGAGGATCCATGCGACATGACTGGCCTGCACATCGAGCAGATATGGAAAGTTCACCGTGAGACTGGCCTGGGCGATGCTTTCGATGAAGCAGTTCGGGAAACCGTTGGCACACAGTCCCTGAAAGGTGCGCACACCGTCGCGCCACCGGTCGGTCAGGGTGATGCCGTCCCGGCCGATCAGTTCGAAGCCGGTGCGACGGCAGTAGTCGGTGCCAACTTCGAACCCCGTCGCAAAGATCAGGCAATCCAGCTCGTAGGCCACCGAGTCGACCACCACGCCGGACTCGATGATGCGCTCTACGCCGCGCCCCTCGGTATCGACCAGCGTGACGTTGTCGCGGTTGAAGGTCTGCAGGTATTCGTCATGGAAGCACGGCCGTTTGCAGAAGTATCCGTACCACGGCTTGAGTGCTTGCGCGGTGACACGATCGGTCACCAGCTGATCGACCCGCGCCCTGATCTCCTCCATCTTGGCGAAGTCGGCGAACTCGATTTCCCGCGAGCGTTTCTCCGGGTCCGTCGTGCCGGCGCTGTCGTGACGCATCACGGGAAGCTTGCGGGTAATGCTCGTCCAGGCATCAGCGACCAGATCTTCGGATGCCTGCCCTCCGGCGGTCAGAACTTGAAAGTTCGTGATGCGTCTGCGCTGCCAGCCCGGCTGTAATGTGGCAGCCCACTCGGTATCCGTGGGTTCATTGGCGCGCACATCCACCGACGAAGGCGTGCGCTGAAACACGTAGAGCTGCTGGGCCGCCGCCGCCACGTGGGGCACGCACTGCACTGCCGTCGCGCCCGTGCCGATGATGCCGACCCGCTTGTCGGCCAGATTCTGCAAGCCCTGGCCGGTGTAGCCGTAGTCCCACCGGCTGGTGTGGAGCGTCTTGCCGCCAAAGCTGGCGATCCCGGCGATCCCGGGCAGCTTGGGCTTGGCCTGATATCCGTTGGCCACCGATACGAATCTGGCCCGGATCCGGTCCCCGTGATTGGTCCGAATGATCCAGCGGGATATGTCCGCATCCCAGCGGATTTCGTGGACGTCGGTCTGTAGGCAGGCATCTCGGTACAGGTCGTACTTCGCAGCGATGCACTGACAGTGCGCAAAGATCTCGGCGCCCTTGGCGTACTTTTCGGTCGGAATGTAGCCAAGCTCCTCGAGCAGCGGCATGTACACATACGACTCGACATCGCACGCGATCCCCGGATACCGATTCCAGTACCAGGTACCCCCAACGTCGGCCGCGCGGTCGATCAGCCGCACACTTTGCACACCGAGTTGGCGCAGCCGTGCACCGGTCAGCAGACCGCCGAAGCCGGCCCCGATGATCGCCACGTCCACCTCGTCGGTCAGGGGTTCGCGCGCGAATTCTTCATCCGCCCAGGGATCCTCGCCAAATCGGGAGAACTAACCCGCGATCTCCACGTACTGCGCGATCCCGTCGGGACGCAGCCGCTTCGTCCGCTCTTCGGCGTACTTCTGGCGCAACACATCAACGTCGAACGCGCACCCGACGGTTTCAGTCAAGGTCTCAACTCCGCTCTACGCGAGATGACCCTATAAGTGATCGCTTGATCATATCATGCGATCACCACGTATTCGAGGCCCCACAAATCGCCAGTTCGGCCATCAGCAGCGAAACAGCGTGCCCCTGATCAAACCCTTGGCCGCGCTCAGCGCGGCGTGGAATTGGTCCAGTGACAGGGTGGCCGCCAGTTCGGTCAGACCGTAGATGAGCGCATAGATCGCCTCTATCGCACCGGCCGTATCGGCCTGCTCGGCAAGCTCACCCCGGCGCCGGGCATCCTCGACCAGGCCCCTGATTATTTCTCGAAACGCGGTGAACCCGACTTCGCCGAGTTGGCCGCTCCCCTCCTGGGCGTCCACAGCGATGCCGTCTTCGGCCCGGATGGCGAACTCGAAGGCGGCCAGTTGCGGGTATTCCCGGATCAACTCGCCGCACTCGTCGAGCACCGCTTCGATGCGATCAACGATGTTGCCGCCGCCTTCGGCGGCCCGCCGCAGTCGCGGCATCGCCGCATCGGCCCTGGCCGCGATCGTCTCCTTGATCAGCTCGGACTTGTTCGGAAAGTAGTTGTACAAGCTGGCACTGGTCACATTCGCGGTGCGAGCGATCTCGCGGATGGTGGCTCGCGCATATCCCACTTTGCTGACACACTGCATCGTCGCGACGATGATCCGCTGACGGGTTTCCTCGCCACTGGCGCCCACCGGGCGGCCCAGCTGCGTGCGGGTCATTGCGGTCGGATCCTCACCAACGGGTCTTGCATATTCATCGGCCGTGGGCGCATTGCGGGCATAGTCGAATATATTCGAATGATCATGACTTCCGGCGTCCGCGGGGCCGCGGTGAGTGATCGACAGCCCGATTGCGAGTGCCGCCTGACATGACCGTCCCCACCTTCTCGACGAGATCCCAGCTCGGCCGGCCGGTGGGCGCGCGCGGCGAACAAACCCGTCAACGGATCATCACCGCGGCAATGCGTTGTGTGGCCGAGGCCGGCCCCGCCCAGGCGTCGATCCGCGAGATCGCCAACGCGGCCGACATGACCAGCGGCAGCTTGTACCACTACTTTCCGAACAAGTCGGAGCTACTCAATGCCACCGCCACGGAGATCGAAGAGATCGTCTTGCCCCGGCTCCATGCCGCCGCGGCCTCTTCCGATGACATCGTCGACCGGCTCGACGCGGTGTTGGATGAGTCGAAACGGTTGATGCGCGACTATCCCTACCTGGCCGGGTTCCTACGAGCGGTGCGCGCCGAGAATGCCGACCAGACCGGTGGCGGCCGCCGAACCTACCCGGGCTCCAAGGCCCTTCGCGACGTCATCACCGAAATCGTCGACGACGCCCGGGGGCGGGGCGTGCTGTCCGCCGGCATCGCCCCCGGCGCCGCGGTGGACGCCATCTGCGCACTGACGCGCGGCCTCACCGAGCAAGCGGCGAATCTGGGTCCGCAGTCCTACGACGTCACACTCGACTCGGCCAAGCAACTGCTCCGAGGATCACTGTTCGCGGGAGCCAAACCAACGGCCACGCACCGAACATGAGTTTGCTGACCGCGTTGCGGCTGAACATGACCAACATCGCCGATCCGGCGGCAGACCACGCCCAGCGCTATCGCGCCGCGCTCGACATGGCCGAATATGCCGACCACCACGGGTTCACCGCGGTCAGCGCCGAAGAACATCACTTGGCCGCGACCGGCTGGCTGCCGTCGCCGCTGATTCTGGCCGCCCCGGTGGCCGGACGCACCCGAAACGTGCGCATCAGCATCAATGCTCTGATCGTCCCGCTCTACGATCCGGTTCGGCCCGCCGAAGACATCGCCGTGCTCGACAACCTGTCCCAGGGCCGCTTCAGCTTCGTGGCCGGCATGGGCTACCGGCCCCAGGAGTACCACGCCGCCGGCAAGGACTGGTCGCGCCGGGGTGCCCTGATGGACCATTGCCTTTCGGTGCTGTTGCGGGCGTGGGGCGATGATCCGTTCGAATACGATGGCCGGCTGATCAATGTCACCCCCAAACCGCGGACCCATCCACACCCGATCCTTTTCGTCGGCGGGATGAGCGTTGCGGCGGCCCGCCGGGCCGCGCGCTTCGGCTTGCCGTTCTCCCCACCGATGGCGATGCCCGAACTCGAGGCCGTATACCACCAGGAGCTGGCCCGCCGTAACAAGCGGGGATTCGTCTACCACCCCGAAAACGGCAGCACCGTAACGCTATTGCACGCCGACCCCGACGAAGCCTGGTCCCGGTTCGGCGGTTTCATCATGAACGAGGCCACCGAGTACAGCGGTTGGAAGCGCGCCGATGTCCCCCGCCCCAACGAAGCACCGGCGGCTTCGATCGCCGAGCTGCGCGGCCTCGACAACGTGCAGATCCTCACTCCCGACCAACTGGTCGGCCAGCTGCAACGAGGCAGAAAGGAAGTCGTGATGAACCCGCTCATCGGAGGGCTGCCTGTCGAGGTCGGCTGGAGCAGCCTGAGGCTGCTGGCAGAAGAGGTGCTACCCCGCGTAGCCGACATTCCCGACTCCGCCACCACGAAGCCCTGACCCCTGGCCCGCCTACCCGAGAACAAGGATGGTTCATCATGCTCCTGCCCCTGTCAGCGCAGCCCTACACGGCACCTACCGACCGCGACATGCTGCCGTCCGAGCGCCGCGAGTTCGTCCGCACCCACCGCACGTGTGTGTTTGGATACCGTCGGCGCAACGACGGCCCGGGGATGTCGATCGTCTACTACATCCCCACCGATGACGACGAACTGTTGGTGGCCACCATGGCCGGGCGCGGCAAAGCCAGAGTCGTCGAGCGCGACGGCAAGGTCAGCTTGTGCGTCCTCGACGAGCGTTGGCCGTTCACCTATTTGCAGGTCTACGCCGACGCGATGCTAGATCCGGACCGTGAGCTGGCGGTCGACGTCATGATGGCCGTTGCCGGCCGGATGTCGGGGCAACCGCTCGACGCCCAGGCGCGCCCGAGCGTCGAGGCGATGTGCGAACGCGAGAACCGCGTCGTGATCCGCTGCCGGCCGTACTCCACCTTCGCGACGCCGCCACGACACCTGCACCGAAACGACCAGGTGGAGCAACTGACGCACTGGGTGTCGGGAGTCGTGCCCTGGGGCGCCGCGGACCCCGCGTCATCACGGTGAGTGACGGCGGGGCCGTCATTGACCTATCGCGCGGCGTAGCGATCACGCAGCTTGGCCAGCGTTGCTTCGATGCCGGCCGCGTTGGCCTTGCACGCGCCAATCCGCTCGTAGTACTTGAGCTTGTTCTTGAGCTCACCCGCCGCGTGGTAATCAAAGGTCTCGGTGACGCGGGTGAGCGTGGGCGAGAGAGACTCGAACTCCCATCTCCAGCGGTGCCCGGCCGGATGCCGCCATTCGACCAATTCGTTGGGTTTGAGAGCGGTCACCGTGCTGGTAATGCGGTACGGCACGCCGAACATCCGCATGTTTGTCGAGAACTTCGTGCCGGCCACCAGGGTCACCGGCGCCTTGATGTTGTCGCGAACCGTGCCGGAGCCGTCCAGTTCGCTGTGACGCCGCGGATCAGCAACGATTGCGAACAGCTCGGCCGCGAGAGCGGCCACTTCGACGGAACGACTGACCCGACGAGGGCCCGCATCGACAACCACGACAGTCATCAGTTCTCCTCGCGTCACGTGAACTCGCCCCAGCCTACGTAACCCGCTAGCCCATTTGCCTTGCCACCGGCCGGTAGCCGCTCCACACCCGGGACACCCGCTGGAAAAACATCACGCCCGAAGCCCTTGACAGATATACCCCCTGGGGGTGTATACAGACAGAGTGGTTATATACCCCTAGGGGGTATAAATGGAGAGTGATGAACACCAGCGAGTACCAGGTCGCCGGGATGCGATGCGGGCATTGCGAATCCGCCATCCGAAGCGAGGTGGCCCAGATCCCGGGCGTCGCCACGGTCGCCGTCAGCGCGCGAACGGGCAGGCTGCTGGTTGCAGGGTCGGCTCCGATTGATCCGACGACGGTGTTGGGTGCGATCGACGAGGCCGGCTACCAGGCGGTCCTGGTCGCACGAGCGCGCGCGCCAGACTAGCCCTGTACGCGACGGGCATGGCCGCGTTGTTCGGCGCGGCATTCCTAGTCGGGGGTGCGGTGATTGCGCACCCGATCTCGACGTCCTGGGCTCGGTCCGGGCACGCCGGTCACCAGGCTGGGACGCAACCGGTGCGCGGGGTGTCTCTCAGTGCGGGCGATCTGATGCTCGACGACGTCGCGGCCCCACCCGCGGTCGGAGTGCAGGGCACCTTGTCATTTCGGGTCCAGTCGCTCGGAGGCGTGCCGGTGACGAGGTATGCGATCGAGAACGCCAAGAAACTTCATCTCATCGTGGTCCGCAGCGACGGCACCGAGTTTCGCCATGTCCATCCCACGATGAGCACCGAGGGCCGCTGGTCAATCCCATGGGCATGGAACGCCGCCGGTACCTATCGGGTGTTCGCCGACTTCGTCCCGGAAGGCGGCAACCCCACGGTCCTGACATATGCGCTCAATGTCGGGGGCATGTTCACCCCGGACCCACCACCGTCGGCGACAAACGTCAGCCGGACCGACGGGTTCACCGTGACCATCGACGGCCCGTTCACGGCCCAGTCACCGTCAAGGCTGATCGCAACCGTCACCCGGGACGGCCAGCCGGTCACGACCCTGCAGCCCTACGTCGGTGCATACGGACATCTGGTGGTGCTGCGCGAGGGAGACCTGGCGTATCTGCATGCACATCCCGAGAATGGCGCGGCGTCGGCCGGATCGGCTAGCCCGGCCCAGATTGCCTTCACCACCGAACCGCCCACCCCGGGCCGCTACCTGCTCTACCTCGACTTCCAGGTGAACGGGCGAGTGCACACCGCCCAGTTCGTGCGCTGCGCCGCAGAGCAATCCAGCCATCCAGCAACACATCAGTAAGGAGCACACCATGCCCAAGACGACCGGTTTGCCGGCCACACTGAGCAACGTCGAGCTGGACATCGCCGGGATGACCTGCGCGTCATGCGCGATGCGCATCGAGAAGAAGTTGAACAAGCTCGACGGTGTCAGCGCGACCGTCAACTACGCGACCGAGCGGGCCACCGTCACTGCCCCGGCCGGGTATGACCCGCAGATCCTGATCACCGAGGTCGAGAAGGCAGGCTACGCAGCGGCTTTGCCGCAGCACCGGCAACAGCCCGCGGCGGCGGCAACAACGGACACGCACGGCGTCGACCCCGAGCTGGCGTCGCTGCGCGGTCGATTGGTCGGCGCGGTTGTGCTGGCCGGCCCGGTGATCCTGATGGCGATGCTGCCCGCCCTGCAGTTCCGGTACTGGCAGTGGGCCTCGCTGGCGCTGGCCGCGCCGGTCATCGTGTGGGCGGGCCGACCTTTCCACCAACCCGCGTGGGTCAATCTCAAGCACGGCACCGCCACCATGGACACCTTGATCTCGGTTGGGACCCTCGCGGCGTTCCTGTGGTCGTTGTACGCCCTGTTCCTGGGTACGGCCGGAGAACCCGGGATGCGCCACCCCTTCGAGCTGACCATCACACCCGGTGACGGCGCATCCAACATCTATCTCGAGGTGGCCGCGGGGGTGATCGCGTTCGTGTTGGCGGGCCGGTATTTCGAGAAGCGCTCCAAGCGGCGCGCGGGCGCCGCCTTGCAGGCGCTACTCGAGCTCGGCGCCAAAGACGTAGCGGTATTGCGCAACGGCGCCGAGATCCGGGTCCCCGTGCAAGAACTCACCGTCGACGACGAGTTCGTGGTGCGCCCGGGCGAAAAGATCGCCACCGACGGCACCGTCGTCGCCGGCTCTTCGGCGGTGGACGCGTCGATGCTCACCGGGGAGTCCGTCCCGGTTGAGGTCGGCCCGGGGGACACCGTCACCGGCGCCACCACAAACGCCGGCGGGCGCCTCGTGGTGCGCGCCACCCAGGTCGGTGAGCACACCCAGCTGGCGCAGATGGCCAAGCTCGTCGAGGCCGCCCAATCGGGCAAAGCCGACGTGCAACGGCTCGCCGACCGCGTCTCCGGGGTATTCGTGCCGATCGTCATCGCCATCGCCGTGACCACACTGGGTGTGTGGCTCGGCGCGGGCTATCCGGTCAGCGCGGCGCTGACCGCCGCGGTGGCCGTGCTCATCATCGCCTGCCCGTGCGCGCTGGGACTGGCGACTCCGACCGCACTGCTCGTCGGCACCGGGCGCGCGGCCGCGCTGGGGGTCCTCATCAAGGGGCCCGAAATGCTCGAGTCCACCCGCAGAGTCGACACGATCGTGCTGGACAAGACCGGAACCGTGACGACCGGCAAGATGACCCTGCTCGAGGTGATCACCGTGCCCTGCACCGACCGCGCAACGGCGCTGCGTTACGCGGGCGGGCTCGAGGCCGCCTCCGAACACCCCATCGCGGCGGCAATCGTCAAGAGCGCCAGGGCAGAACTGGGCACGCTGCCCGAGCCGGCGGATTTCGCCAACACCGAAGGTCAAGGGGTTCGGGGCATTATCGACGGGCACGCCGTCATCGTTGGACGCGCCAGCCTGCTAGCGGACTGGGCACAGCACCTCGACCCGGACCTGGCAGCGGCCAAGGATCGGGCCGAGAGCCAGGGCAAGACGGCGGTCGCGGTGGGTTGGGACGGTCGGGCGCGCGCCATCCTGGTGATCGCCGACACCGTCAAACCCACCAGCGCCGCGGCCATTCGGGAGTTCAAACGGCTGGGGCTAACCCCGGTGCTGCTAACCGGTGACAACCCCACGGTGGCGCGCCACATCGCCGACGAGGTCGGTATCGACGAGGTCATCGCCGATGTACTGCCAGCGGGCAAAGTTGCCGCGGTCAGGCGCCTGCAGTCCGAAGGCAAGATCGTCGCGATGGTGGGCGACGGCGTCAACGACGCAGCCGCGTTGGCCACCGCGGATCTGGGACTGGCGATGGGCACCGGCGCCGATGTGGCGATCGAGGCCGCCGATCTCACCCTGGTGCGCGGTGACCTGCGTGCCGCAGCAGACGCGATCCGGCTCTCCCGGCGGACCCTGAACACCATCAAGACCAACCTGTTCTGGGCCTTCGGCTACAACGTCGCCGCGCTCCCGTTGGCCGCTTTCGGTCTGCTCAATCCGATGCTCGCCGGTGCCGCGATGGCGTTCTCCAGCGTGTTCGTGGTGAGCAACAGCCTGCGGTTGCGCTCCTTCACCAGCGTCATCACGGACGCACCGCCAGCCACGGGCAGTCCGACGCGATGGGACGCCACACCGGAATCGCCTGCCGAACTCTCAACGCTGCCCGGCGAACCCTCCGGTTGCCCACGATAGCCGCCTTCGGCACGGCCGCCTCGAAACGTCACCCGGCGGAGGTCAACCGAGCCAACCGCCTACCGAGGGCGGCATGGAAACGTCCAACCGCACTCTCGTGCCGACCGAACTCGACGAAAGCGTTTGCTCCGGCGGCGAGGCCACGTTGAACGCCCTCGGACATCTCGTTGTCCTCGGAGAGGCCCTGTCCGATGAAGCTGCCCGCGCCGGCCAAGTTGCTCGACGCGTCGAGCGAATCACGCTCGGCGACATCGGGGGTGACCATCGAATAGATGGTCACGGCGGTGCGATCGACGCTCACCGGATCGATCACGACCATGGCGATCACATCCGGGAACGTCGCCAACATGACGTTGGGGAACAGCTGATACAAATACGTCACCCTGGCACCCGTGGTCCAGGTGTGCTCCGGACGGTCTCGGAGCCGTTCAATATTGCGGTACGGGAGGGTGATACGAGTGTTGGGCCCGAATGCCTCCACCACATTGAGATCGTCGTACTGGACGGGAAAGAACGTGTCTTTGTGGGTCGACCGGATATGGTAGCCCTCTAGGAACTGCTCTACGAGCACCTTCCAATTGATCTCCCGCAGCGTTGATTCAACGACAATCAGGCGCTCGGCCGGGACGAGCTTCGCCCGCCAGGGACTACCGACGGTCAGCCAGCCGATCGCTCCCTCGTCCTCGATCAGGCCAGCGTCCACGGGGTCGAGTGGACCAATCACGATGAGCCCGTCCACCTCGTGGCTTTCCACCTCGACCAAGCCACGCGCGGACATGTCCAGGTCGGGGAAGGCCTCCGCGTGCGGGACGTGCGACAACGACCCGTCCAGACGGTATATCCAACCGTGGTAGCGGCATACCAGCGCATGAGAACAGCCGGCGTTCTCCACCAGAGCAAAGCCGCGATGCCGGCAGGCATTGCGGAACACCCGCGCTCGCCCGTCGGCCCCGCGCACCGCGAACAGGGGCACCCCGAAGGCGGTCCGTTCCACGTGATCGCCGTTGTTCGGGATCGCGGCCGACGGCACGAACACACTCGGCATGCCGCGCAGCAACCGTAACTCGGCGGCGAAGCGCTCTGGACTGACGTAGTTTTCGACCGGCTCGCGCCAAGCCTCGCCCTCGTCGGTGGTCCCGGCATCGATATGGGCAAGGACGCGCCGGACGATCTCTGCATCCTCGGCAACCAACGGCTTCGTCGGCGAGCTCACGTATGCCAGTATCACACTGTGGAAATCACGCGTCAGCAATTCGGTGATATGGAGGTTAGGTGTCCACGACGTCCGCGGCCCGAGTACGCCGGCTGATCGGCAACCGGCCGCTCAGCGCACGTTCGGTGCTCGCATCGGCATTGCTGGGCGCCGACCAGGCCCGCCTCACGGTGGCCGAGTTGGTGGCGGTGGCCTCCCTGTTCGGCATCAGCGACGGCGCCGCCCGCACCTGCCTGTGGCGGATGGTCAGCAGCGGCGAACTGACCAGCGGCGAAGGCAGCTATGCGCTCGCCGGGCACCTGCTGGAGCGGCGGCAGCGTGTCGACGAGGCGTCTCGGATCGCTGACACAGCCGTTGGCTCCTGGGGCCGAACCTGGGAACTGGCGGTCGTCTCGCTGGATCGCCGCTCCGCGGCCGATCGCCTCGAGCTCAGAAAGGCAGCCATGGCTCTGCACCTCGCGGAGCTGCGCGAAGGCGTCTGGATACGTCCGGATAACCTTGACCCGCAACGTCTTCCGATCTCCCGGTCGGTGCTGGACCGCCAGTGCATCCATTTTCATGGCGCCGCTACCGATATCAGCGCCGACAAGGCCAGCAGCCTGTTCTCCCTCGACGAGTGGGCGGCCGATGCCCTGGCCCTCATCCAGGCGATGGATGCCGAACTGGACCGGAGTAGCCGCGACGTTTCGGCGCAACGTTCCAGCTACCAGTTCGCTTTGTCGATCGCGGTGGTCCGCCACCTCCAACGCGACCCATTGCTACCGGCGGAGCTGATCGGCGACGACTGGCCCGGGCACCCATTGCGCAGCACCTACCTGCGCCTCGACGAGGCATTCAAGCGGCGGATGAGTCACGCGTTTCGTTGAACCCAGTGGCCGGCACGGCCTTTGCGCCGCAGCACCGGCGGCCCCTACGCCCCGGACTCCGCATCGAGCAGGAGCTGCAGCGTCTCCCGAAGCTCGCCCAATCGTTGCGGTCCCAGGATCTTTTGCCACCGCCGCTGCGCATCGAGCGCGTTGGCGCGCATCACCCGAAGCGCCTGGCGGCCCCGTGGCGTCAACTCGATGATTCGCGCACGAGCGTCAGCCGGGTCCGGCGCCCGCAGGACATACCCGTGGCGTTCCAGTGCGGCTACCGCCTGGGCCACCGCCTGCCTACTCACCCCAAGCCGGTCGGCCAGGTCCGACGCATGCAGGCCCCCGCCGGCCAGTGGAACGAGGCCGATCGCTTGTGCCGGCCGGATCCCATCGAGTCCGGCCGCAGCGAACGCCGACCTCAACCGGGGAGCCGCTGTGGCCGCGACCAATTGCATCAGGGCCGGCACCGTGGGCTCCCACGCCGCATCCAGAACACGTCGCATGACACCGAGTCTGCCATTCACGACACTAATGACAAGTTGCTTGTCAAGTATGCGGCTGGGTGTCACCATGTGGCCGTGGCGGTTCGATGCGCTCGGGTAGTCAACGTGTGCCTGCTGGCCGCCTTGATCTTCTTGGCCAACACCTGCGTAGTCGGCACGCGGCTATCGGCAACGCCCGATTTCCCGATCCCGGCCGGACGGTCGGTTCATATCCTCAACTCGGGCGGGATTTTCCGGATCTATCGGGTGTACCGTCCGCGTGGCTTAACCGGCGCGGCGCCCCTTGTGGTGATGTTGCACGGCGGTTTTGGTGATGGCGCGCAGGCCCAGCGCGACTACCACTGGAACAGTCAGGCCGACAGCGGCGGTTTCGTGGTCGCCTACCCCAACGGTGTGCTGCGCGCCTGGAATGGCGGCACCTGCTGTGGCGCGCCGGAGAGCTTCGACATCGACGACGTCGGATTCATCACCGATATGGTCGCGACCATCCAGCGCCGGACCCCGATCGATCCGGCACGCGTCTACGCCACCGGCATGTCGGCCGGCGCCATCATGGCGCTTCGGTTGGGTTGCCAGTCCGACAAGTTCGCGGCGATCGCTCCCGTGGCCGGCACGCTGCTGACCGATTGCGCCCACGCGCGGTCCACATCGGTGCTGCAAATCCACGGCGCCGCCGACGATCGCGTCCCATACAACGGCGGGCCGGGCGCGGCCCGCTCGTTCGACGGCACTGCGCGTGTCGACGGCCCCTCAGCGGCCGCGGTCAATGCCACCTGGCGCGCCATTGATGCGTGCGCACCGCCGTCCTCAACCACTTCCGGAGTCGTGACAACCCAAACCGCTTCCTGCACCGACGCACGCAGGGTCACATTGATCTCGGTGGCCGGAGCCGGCCACCAGTGGCCCGGTAGCAGGCCCAAACCCGTCCTGGAAACGATCGCTGGCATCTCGCCACCGTCGACGGCGCTGGACGCGACCGCCACCATCTGGCAGTTCTTCAGTCAGGCCCACCTGTGAAAAGGCGTACAGCGCTTAGCTTCTCACCGTAGGCACATTGGCAGCCCGGGTCAGCGCTTCTGCGCCAGGATGGCGCCGCCGACCCACCGCCTGATAAAGCTTTTCAGCTCATCATCGGAGCGACTGGGCACATTGGGCGCGACAAAGAATGACAGCAACACCCGCAGAAGGAACTCCACCAGGTCGTGCCTGGCCAACTCGTCGGCGAATCCATACTCCGCCCAGTCGACGTCGAAACGCTCCAGCATCCGCACCCCGAATACCTGTGCCTCTTCGGAGGTGAGATTTTCCGGGTGTGTGTGGGCGTACGGTTGCGCGATCAGAATGCCGAGATGGGGCGTGCGCACCACGTCACGCAGCGTAAACATCACCGCTTCGGCCATCGCCTCCGCGGGATCGCGCATGCCGCGCACGGCTTCGGTGAGCCGATCAAGAAAGCCGTCCACCGATGCGATTGCCGCCGCGCGCATGAGCGCATCTGCGGTCGGATAGTAGCGGTAGACCGTCTGCCTGATGACCCCCAGAGACGCTGCGACCTGGGCGAGACTGACATCGGATCCGGTCTCGGCGATCAGCCTCACCGCCGTGTCGACAATGCGCCGCGATGCCTCTTCGTCCGAGGCCGGCGGCGCTCCATTCCATCCGCGCCTACGCGCCACCGAACATCACCTCCGAGCAAAGCATTGGGTGAGCATAGCGCGACATGATGAATAACACGAAGGCATACCTATGCTGCGGCAACCCGCAGCCACGAACCCCCGCGACGTGTCCAGATCCTCGACAAACCTGCAGCTAAACGGCGTGCGGGTGGCCACGAAGCGAACGCGCGAGCTGGCCATACTTGGACGTCCTGGCGCCCACGATATTTATTGGACATTGATTCCAGAGCAAACAAGGTGAGACGTCGACGATGTGGTCTGGCCACGGGCATTACCCCGGCGATGCCGGCGGACTCCCCGCCCGATGCGTGAAACGCCCCGCCGCTTCGGACGGCTTACCACCAGCGGTGAGTGCTCACGGCCAGTTGGTGACGAAATTTGCGTAGTCCTCGTCGAGCTTGGCACAGAAGTCGGCGGCGGTGCCGGCCAGCAGGATGTGGTAAGTCTCAGGGCGGTGGTCTTGCCCTGACGTCGGATAGGTCCATCCGTGGGCGCACATCGCGTTGGATCCACCGGCGGTTGCCGCGGGCCAGACGGACCGGATGCAACCGGTCAGCGCCTGCATGTCCGATGTAGCGCTCTCGGCGATGACGAGCATCGCCCCCCCCCCCCCGCATCGCTGCGCCGGTAGGCACGGGCCTCAAATGACGTGTTGACCTTCTGACATCCCAACGCGCGCTGCAGGGGGGCGAATGCGGAAGCCAGGCGTGTGTCGGCCACCTGCGCCGAGTCCATGATGAACGAGGCCGCGTCCGCGCCATCACCCTCTTGGACATCGGCATTACCCACGCTCATGAGTTGTCGCGCGATGCGGCTCTGGGCAGCCTCATCACCGCCACCGATGATCGGCCCGCCACCCGTGGATGGGATCGGGGGCAAGACGGCGCCGGGTGCGGCCTGCACCGGGGGCGCACCCACGACCGCGCCGGCGCACAGCACCCAGGCCGCGATATTCATGCCGATTCGAAATGCCATTGATTCCCCCAGGGTGGGCCGATGATCCGGGCTAGCGTACCCACCCGGGTGCAGCGCGCGACCGTGGTTCGCCGCGGCCGGAATCGGCCGGAATGGCCGAGCGCGCCCGAATGCCAGCTGCTAGTCGTTCAACATGCCGTCGATCAGCCGACGCAACACCTGTCGGCTCTCGCGGCGGGCACGCTTGGGATCATCGGCCGTCGCAATGAACATTGCCGCCTCGTCGAGCGCGCCGATCAACACATGGGCCAGGGGCCGCACCGGGTGGCGATCCAGCTGGCCCGCCCGGATGGCCTCGGTGATCAACTGCTCGGTCATGCCCAGGCTGTAGCGCTGTGCGACATCGCGGAAGCCCGCCCAGCCTAGCACCGCGGGTGCGTCCAACAGGATCAACTGACGCACCTCTGGATCGCCAGACACCTCCAGCCAGGCATCGACGGCAGCACGGATCGCGTCGGCGGGCGTGGCCGCCCCCGAGGTAGCCACCGAGGTAGCCATCCGCGTCATCACGTCCTGTTCCACCGCCTCGACGACCTCACCGAATAGCGCTGCCTTGTCAGCGAATTGGTGGTACATGGCGCCGCGGGTGACGCCGGCTTCCGCGGCGATCTCCGGCGTCCCCACCTCGGCATAGCCGCGACTGCCCCACAGCTTGCGAGCAGCGGTGATCAGCGCCTCGCGGGTAGCCGCGGAGCGCTCCTCTTGCGTGCGTCTCTTGATTTCCATACAACCTGTTGGTAAGTTACCGGCAGCGTGTGTGTAAGTGTATCGAAATGGGAGTCATCCATGCCGACGATCGACATTAACGCCGGAACCAGCCATTACGAAGTAACCGGACCCGAACACGGCAGACGGGTCATGTTCGTGCACGGGTACCTGATGGGTGGCCAGCTATGGCGCCAGATCAGCGAACGGCTTGCCGAGCGGGGCTTGCGTTGCTTCGCGCCGACCTGGCCCCTTGGCGCACACCCGAGGGCATTGGGCCCGGATGCCGACCGATCGATCACCGGCGTGGGTGACCTGGTCGCCGATGTGCTGGCAACCCTGGACCTGCATGATGTGGTGCTGGTAGGCAACGACACCGGTGGGGTCGTCGCACAGTTGGTGGCAGTGCATCATCCCGAGCGTCTTGGCGCGCTGGTGCTCACCAGTTGCGATGCTTTCGAACACTTTCCGCCACCGATTCTCAAGCCGGTGATCCTGGCAGCCAAGTCCAAGAAGATGTTTCGGGCCGCTATTCAAACCATGCGGTCGCCGGCGGCCCGCCGGCGCACCCACGGCGACCTTGCCCACGCCGACATCGATGAGCTGGCGCAGCGCTGGGTACAACCGGCGCTCTCGAATCCGGCGATCGCCGAAGACCTGCGTCAGCTAACCCTGTCATTGCATACCGACGTGTCCAGGGGCGTCGCCGCGCGGCTGCCCGAGTTCAGCAAGCCCGCCCTGATCGCCTGGTCGGCCGACGACAAGTTCTTTGCACTCGAGGACGGCCGGCGCCTCGCCGCCACCATCCCGAACGCCCGACTCGAGCTCATCGAGGGGGCCAGGACGTTTTCGATGCTCGACCGGCCAGATCGATTGGCCGATCTGCTATCAGCGGTGGCCGTACGCACCTAGGGTGCAACGCGCTGGGGACTGACGACGATCCAGCACCGCAACCGGCGCCCGGTTGGACGCCATTCACGCGATGACAATCGCCGCCAACCCCTGTTGCACCCGATCCGGCAGCGAGCCACCCTGACCAAGCCAGTCATCCAGCGCGATGCGCACCACGGCCATCGCCAACGCACCGACCAGCCGCGGCCTCGGGTCTTGGGGTACCAAATTGGGTATCCGCGCTGCAATCAAGTCGGCGATCGCCGATTCGTACCGCACATAGATGTGCAGCGTCCAGGCTTCCAACGTTTCCGAAGACCGGGTAAGCGTTGCCAATTCGCGTACTTGATCTTCCATCTCGGCAAATCCGACCGCGAGCCCACCGAAGGCGCCAACGACCGCCTCGACGGCGCTCAGATGCTCGGGTTGTGCCGCCAGAGCGGTAGCGATCCGGTCCAGCCAGTGCGCTGTCATGCCTTCTGCGACGGCGTCTTCTTTGGAGTTGAAATAACGGAAAAAGGTCGCCCGGCTGATGTCGGCGGTATCGGCGATGCGCTCCACCGTTGCCGCGGCCAACCCCAGATCGGCAACCAGCTGCGCCGCGGCCGTGGCAATGCGCTGGCGGGTCGCGGTGCGCTTGCGCTCGGCAAGCGAGGTGGCTGCGGGTGGCGGAGACATTCGCCCACTATATTCACGCGAACCACTACCGAATGTGTGAGACATAGTCTTATTGTGAGACTATGTCTCACCACCTCGCCAGGCCTGTCGCGGATGCCCCCCAGGCGCTTGCCGTGTGGCAGTTCTTTCAGCGGATGTTCGCAGACGTCACCAAGATCGTGACCGAGGACGCCGAGTCCGAGCCGGAACTCCTGGAAGGACTGCGGGTCATCGCCCGGGTGTCGTCGCTATGCGCGCAAATGTCGGTGGAGTCCGACCCCGCCCGGCCCGTGTTCTTCGATATGTGTCCGCCGAACCGCATGATTGGCGGCCCCAACCCGGAGGGCAACGACTTTCTGGCGATGATCCGCGGCGACCACCGTTACCGGATCACCGGTACCCGGGGCACCAGTTGTTACCTGGGAATACAGATACTGGCCGGCACCGGACTCACGCCGCGGCGAATGGCCGGCTACCTCAGCGACGCCGACTTAGCGCTGCAGTCTGGTGAATTCACGCTGCTGCTTTCGGCACTGGAACCCGGCGAGCTCGGCGGCGGGCAGTGGGTGCAAATCCCCGACGACGCATCGGCGATCGTCGTCCGGGAGTACGTCGGCGATCGCAGCCACGAAGAGCTCGCCAAAATGCGCATCGAGGCCTTCGACCCAGCCCCGGCGCCGCCACCAACCGACGACGAACTTGCGGGACAGTTCACGGCACTGGCGTGGTCCTTGATGAAGCTCACCACGCTGCACCGCACCATCAAGCCCGAACTGCTCGACCACCCCAACACCCTGCTGACCGCCCAGGCCGCCGATCTTGGCGCCGCCGACACCACCCCGGACAACCTGTACATGATCGGGACCTTCCGGCTAGCACCGGGGCAGGCTCTGGTGCCGGACTTCGAGCCACCGGAAACGCGGCACTGGAGTGTCGCCCTGGAAAGCATCTGGCACGAATGTCTGGAGCCGGACAGCAGGCACAGCTCGGTGACCAATCGGGCGGTACGTGCCGGCGCGGATGGCCGGGTGCGTATTGCAATTTCCGAGCAGGACTTCGGTTTTGGACATTGGCTCGACACCGGTGGCCGGCATCGGGGGTTCGTGATCCTGCGCTGGCTGGACAATCCCCAAGCGCCCGACGTCGAGGTGTCGGTACGCCACCGGGAGCAGCGGGCATGAGCATGCCGCAGGATCGGTTCAAGCCCGAACGCCTGATCGCCACCGCCTGCGAGGAAGCCGGAAGCGACGACTTCGGCGCCGACGGGTGGCAAGACGGATTGCAGCGGGTCACCGACGCACTGATCCACGAGGCGCGGTTGTCGGCTATCGGCGTCGAGATCGCCCACCTGGACCTGATGCGCGCATTGCGTAACCGGCTCGGCGTCATCGCGTGGCGCCGCCAGCACCCCGAAATCGCCACGAAGGCAATCGATCAGCCCATCGTCATCGTCGGCCAGCCCCGCACCGGAACGACGATTCTCTACGACTTGCTCGCCTAGGACCCCGACCTTCGGGCACCGCTGACCTGGGAAGTCGATGCGCCGTGTCCGGTCCCCGCGCCCGAGTCGTATCTCAGCGATCCACGAATCGCGCAGACAAAGGCCAGCATCGAACTCTCCGAGCAGATCATTCCCGGCTTCCTGTCCTTTCACCCGATGGGCGCACAGGTCGGACAGGAGTGCGTCCGCATCACGGCCAGCGAATTCACCAGCATGATCTATTCGGTGCAGTACCGGCTACCCAGTTACTACCGCTGGCTGCTGTACGAGGCGGACCACCGCGGCGCCTACCGATTCCATCGAATCTTTCTGCAACACCTTCAATTCGGCGTCTGGGGCCAGTGGCTGCTCAAATCGCCCGCGCATCTGTGGCAGCTGGATGCGCTATTGGCCGAGTACCCCGACGCGTTGATCGTGCAGACACACCGTGACCCACTCAACGTCATCTCCTCAATCGCGGCGCTGACCCATCACCTGCGCCGGATGGCCAGCGACGAATCCAGCATCGCCGAATGCGCGGCCCAGTGCTACGAGGAAATCGTGGTCGGCCTCGACCGGGAGATGGCGCTGCGCGCCGGTGGCGCCCTCCCCGCCGGCCAGGTGATCGACGTGCCCTACACCGACTTCGTTAATGACCCCTGGAACACGATCAGGGGCGTATATCGCAAGCTGGGCCGCGAGCTGGCGCCGGAAACCGAACAACGCATGCGTGACTTCCTGAGGGCTCATCCCGGTGATGGCGGGCGGGGTCGGTACACCTGGTCGGATACCGGCCTGGACGCCAGCGCCGTTCGCGACCGGGTGCGTCCGTATCAAGACCGCTATGGGGTACCCACCAGGGCTCCGGCGTTGTTGATTAGCAGGCTTGTGAGCTGGGGAATTGTGGATTGAGGAGGTCTAGGCGGCGGTTGGCGGTCAAAGCGGTGATCCGGCAGGCTTCGGCGATGTTGTCGGCGTCGTTGAGGCGGTGCAGATTGATCGCAGTGTTGCGTAGCGTTGCTAGGACCTGTGCGCCGTTTCCGGTATGTGCCCTTTGACGGTCTTCGCCGAAGGTGACGCCGCGTATCCAGTGCAGGCTGTTCTCGATTCCCCAGTGTTGACGCATCCAGGTCATGATCGCGGTAGGGCGGGCGTGCTCGAACGGCAGGCTGCAGATGGCATAGACCACCTCCACGCTGCGCTGGTCGATGGCGGTGATCAAGCGTTCACGAGTGATCCGGATGATTTGTTTTGCGTAGGGGAAGCCGATTCCTCGTGCAGCGGTGATGATTTGCAGGGTGCGGGTCTCGACACGGCCGTGGCCGCGGGAGTCGTCGGTAGCGGCTGCGGGCACCTCGGCCCAGGGCAGCGCGGTGATACGCGCAAGTATTTTGGCTTGGTTGGACTTGACGATCATCAGGTAGTGCGACTTCAAGGTGGCGCAGATCAACTTCGCGGTGACGACCTGGGTATGCATCGCATCCACGGTGACCAGCCACCGCAAGCTACCCGGCAGCAGCGTGAGCAGGGCACGTACGCAGGGAATTTCATTGCTTTTCTCGGCGACAGCGAGTTGACCGAGCACCAATCGGGCACGGTGGGCGAACACCGACACAAGATGCGTGGCTGTCGCTTTGGCGCGTAAAGCACCACGCAGCATCTTGCCGTCCAACGCGATCGGCACCAATCCACTGGGGTCGCTGCTGGCCACGTGTGCAGTGAAGTAACTGCCCATCCTGGCGTTGAGGTCGGCGGGGTCTAGCCGAGACAAAACAGCACGGAAGGTCTTCTCACTGGGCCGCCGGAACCGGACCCCTAATTGGGCCAACACATCATCGGGAGCGGTGGCCGCCCATGTGGCAAAACCAGCATAGCCGCGCATCCCCGCGGCAGTGGCCAGAACCGCGATCGCCAACAAAGCCATCAGCGAATACCTCCGACCGCGTGGGTCCCTCGGGTCTGGCACCGAGGCCAACACATCGAGAAACTCCGATCCGATGAGCTCGCTGCGCTCACCAGGACTCCAGCGGTCGAACACCTCTGGAACCGACGACACAGGCAATACTGAAACGATAGGCACGGGCAACTCCAGACCAACGACGAACAGTAACCAACTCGATCGTTCTCCAGATAGCCCGTGCCTACACTCCGGCCCCAATAGCGCGGCACCAAAGATCATCAACCCAGCCCACAAGCCTGCTAATCAACAACGCCGGAGCCCTGCGCGTTCGCCCAGCTCGAAATCGAACGAATGTGGCCCAAGGTGTGGCAGCTCGCCTGCATGCTCGACCATGTCGCCGCGCCGGGCGACTACTTCGAATACCGCTGCGGCCCCTATTCGGTACTGATCGTCCACGACTGCGACGGCGTGCTGCGCGCATTCCAGAATGTGTGTCGCCATCGGGGCAATTCGCTGTGCGCGGGCTCGGGTTCGGGCCTGCGTGAACTGAAGTGCGGCTACCACGGCTGGACCTGGGATCTGACCGGAGAACTGCGGCGAGTGCCCAATCGCAAGGGTTTCGGCTCGCTGCACATGCCCGACTTCCCGTTGCTGCCCGTGCGGGTCGAGACCTGGGAGGGCCTGGTCTTCGTCAGTCTCGACGTCACCGCGATGCCATTGATGGATTACCTGGACCCGATACCCGAAGACATCGCGTGGTGCGGGCTGAGTGATTTTCGCTGCTACGCCACGCTCACCGTGGAAGTCGATGCCAATTGGAAGACCATCGCTGACGGCTACAGCGAGACCTACCACATTCAGACGTTGCATCCCGAATTGTTGCGCTGTGTCGACGATATTCACGCCCCACAACAGATCTGGAGGCACGCTGGGAAGTCGGACCAGCCCTACGGTGTGCCGAGCCCACGCTTCGAAGGCACCCTGAGCGACCAAGAGGTCTGGGACGCTTACGTTTACACGCAGGGTGCGCTGATGGGCGCGGCCGAAGGCACGCCGTTGCCGGCCGACGAGCGCCGGCCCGGCCAGTCGGTTCAGGATCTCATTGCGGCACGCACCCGAGTCTTTGCCGCCACCCGCGGTGTCGACCTCGAGTGGGCCGACACCGATCGGATAACCCGGCTGCATCAGTACAACTTGTTTCCCAACATGACGTTTCTGGCCAACGCGGACCACCTGACCATCATGTGCTCGCGGCCCCAGCCGGAGCACTTCGCCGATCCCGACAAGGGCGAGATGGTGATGTTTCTGATGACGCGGATGCCGCCGGACGCGCCGCACAACAAGCCGACAGACGTCCGGATGGCCGCCGATCAGGCCGAGCCCGGGATCGTGCTCACTCAAGACATCCGAGTGCTCCCGGGTGTCCAGCGCGGCTTGCATCAGCCCGGCTTCACCCATCTGGTGCTGTCCGGCGAGGAACGGCGGATCATCAACATGCACCGCAACCTGGAGCGCTACCTTGATCTACCCGAACCCGAGCGGATGAGCGGGGGCGGACTTCGCCCCGGACCGGGAGCCCCGCGTGTGTGATGGTTCACATCGGGCGGATCGGATCAGCAATCGATCCGGCACCCACCACAGCTCCGGCCGCCGTTTTCGCAGCTGAACAGCGGTCCGAATGCGGCGCCGCGGGCCCCGAATATTATTGTGCGCATCCGCGTTTAACGCTCGATGGTCAAATGTGTCCGGTCTTGGTCGCCCCGGGCCTGCAGCCAACCGCCCGCCCGTGCGGTGTCCGGCCAACCGCCGGGCACCGCCAAATGTGGCCAATCGGGGGAGTGACAAGACGACGAGTCGGTGTGTATGTTAACTGCTCGTCACAACAAAATAGCCAACAACATTGCTGTTGACGCGACGCGGGAGAAACCTCGCTATCGAGGCGCCGTAGGAGCAATCTCCTCCCCGAGAATCTCTCAGCCCCAGTACCGCATCGCCGAGGCGACTCTGGAGACAAGGATCGGTCACCTAGACCGTGCCTTACCGAAGGTGTACGACGTCGCTGTAATGGCGGCGCCACAGACTCTCAGGTTTCAGGACAGAGCGGGGAGGGAGCAACCAGCCCGGTGCGATCCGGGCCCACGGAAACCGGAGTTGCCCCTTGTCTGAAACATATGAACAACTGCACGGCGGTCGCGCTGTCGCTTCCAGTCTCGTGCCCCGTCACATCGGCCCCGATCCTGCGGCGATTGCGCACATGCTCGCCACGGTCGGCTACCCCAGCCTCGATGACCTCATCGATGCTGCCGTGCCGGCGCGGATCCGAAACACCGCGCCGATGGCCCTGTCCGCGGCTCGAACCGAACAGCAGGTGCTCACCGATCTGGCCTCGATGGCCGAACGCAACACGATCCGGGTGTCCATGATCGGCCAGGGCTACTCGCCGTGTGTGACACCAGAAGTGCCGCGCCGCAACCTCATCGAATCGCCGGCTTGGTACACGGCGTATACCCCTTATCAGCCCGAGATCTCGCAGGGCCGTCTCGAGGCGCTGCTGACCTTCCAGACCATGATCGAGGACCTCACCGGGCTGCCACTGGCCGGCGCGTCGTTGCTCGACGAGGCGACAGCGGTCGTGGAAGCGATGCTGCTGATGCGGCGGTCCAACAAGAGCCCGTCTGCACGACTGTTGGTCGACAGCGACTGCTTCACCCAGACCCTGTCGGTGCTTCGGCCCCGTGCGGCAGCGGTGGGCATCGACATCGAACTCGTTGACATCGAAAAGAAGCTGCCCGAGGGCGACTTCTTCGGCATCGTGCTGCAAGCACCCGGCGCCAGCGGCGCGGTACGGCACCTGGGCCGGTTGATCGCCACCGCGAAAGCCCGGGGCGCCATGACCACCGTCGCCGCGGACCTGCTGTCGCTGACCCTGTTGACCCCGCCAGGGGAACTCGGCGCCGACATCGCGGTGGGCTCGGCCCAGAGATTCGGTGTTCCGCTGTTCTTCGGCGGGCCCCACGCCGGGTACATGGCGGTCCGGAGCGGGCTGGAGCGGGCACTGCCGGGCCGGCTGGTCGGGGTGTCCAAGGACGTCAACGGCGCACCGGCCTACCGACTTGCCCTGCAGACGCGCGAACAGCACATCCGCCGCGACAAGGCCACCAGCAACATCTGCACCGCCCAGGCACTGCTGGCCAACGTCGCCGCGATGTACGCCGTCTATCACGGACCGGAGGGGCTGCGCGACATCACTTCTCGAGTTCACGCCCATGCTGTGTCGATTGCGGCCAGCCTGCGCCACCACGGTTACACCGTGGCCCATGACCAGTTCTTCGACACCGTGCTGGTCGAAGTC
This sequence comes from Mycobacterium ulcerans subsp. shinshuense, assembly GCF_002355775.1. Taxonomy (NCBI): domain Bacteria; kingdom Bacillati; phylum Actinomycetota; class Actinomycetes; order Mycobacteriales; family Mycobacteriaceae; genus Mycobacterium; species Mycobacterium ulcerans. Next base: position 5,650,737 of record NZ_AP017624.1, read on the forward strand.
CCAGGCCGCGCCGGCGAATTGATCGCACGCGCGGAAAGCCTCGGCATCAATCTGCGACGTGCGGGTTCTGATCATGTCGGAATCAGCTGCGACGAGACCACCACCACTGAGGTCATCACTTTGGTGCTCAAGGCCTTCGATGTCGAACGCATCGCGCCGAGCCGATCCCCCCCTGGGCTCGGAGTTGCTCAGGACAACGCCCTACCTGCAGCACGGCGTATTCCACGAACACCGCTCCGAGACCGCCATGATGCGGTTCCTGCGCAAGCTCTCGGATCGCGACCTGGCCCTGGACCGCACCATGATCCCGCTGGGTTCGTGCACCATGAAGCTCAACTCCGCGGTCGAAATGGCCCCGATCAGCTGGCCGGAGTTCGCGGCCATCCACCCGCACGCCCCGATTGGGCAGACCACGGGATATCGGGAGCTGATCGCCGATCTCGAGCGCTGGCTGGCCGAGATCACCGGCTACGACCGCGTCTCGCTGCAGCCCAACGCGGGATCCCAGGGCGAACTCGCCGGCCTGCTCGCCATTCACGGCTACCACGCCAGTCGCGGCGAGCAGCAACGCCGAATCTGCCTGATTCCGCAGTCGGCTCATGGCACCAACGCGGCCTCGGCGGTGCTGGCCGGCATGCAGGTGGTCGTGGTGACCACCGCCGCCGACGGCAGCATCGACCTAGCCGACCTGCGCGCGCCAAGATCAGCACCCATTCAGCGGAGCTGGCGGCCATCATGCTCACCTACCCGTCCACCCATGGTGTCTACGAGCCCGACGTCACCACCGTGTGCGATCTGGTGCACAAGGCGGGCGGCCAGGTGTACATCGACGGCGCCAACCTCAACGCGCTGGTGGGAATCGCGCGGCCGGGCCATTTCGGCGGCGACGTCTCACATCTGAACCTGCACAAGACATTCTGCATTCCGCACGGCGGGGGTGGACCCGGTGTGGGCCCGGTCGCGGTGCGGGCGCACCTGGCCCCGTTCCTGCCGGACGACCCGCACCAGGACACCAGTGACTCGTCGGTGGCGGCGGCGAACTACGGATCAGCCGGGATCTTGCCGATCACCTGGGCCTATATCGCTCTGATGGGTCCCGACGGCCTGGCCACGGCCACCAAGTCGGCCGTGCTGTCAGCCAACTACCTGGCCGCCAGGCTCAACGACCACTACCCGGTGCTCTACACCGGTCCACACGGATTGGTCGCCCACGAGTGCATTCTGGATCTGCGGGAATTGACCCGCCGCTCCGGAGTGACCGCAGAGGACGTCGCCAAGCGGCTCATCGACTATGGATTCCACGCCCTCACGCTGGCGTTTCCGGCAAGCGGCACACTGATGGTGGAACCGACCGAGTCCGAAGATCTGGCCGAGCTCGACCGGTTCGTCGATGCGATGGTCGCCATCCGCGGCGAAATCGACCTGGTCATGTGGGGCGAGTGCCCTTTGAGGCCAGCCCACTGCGCCAAGCCCCGCACACCGCCGAAATGGTGTGTGCAGATACCTGGGACCTGCCGTACCCGCGCAGTGTGGCCGCATTCCCGGCGCCCTGGCTGGTCACCGACAAGTACTGGCCTCCGGTGCGGCGCATCGATGGCGTACACGGCGATCGCAACCTGGTCTGCTCGTGCCCGTCGCCAGCGGCCTTCGAGTCAACGTTGCCGCCGAAATCCGCTTCACTTCAAGTACTTTGACCAGCAAGGGAATAGACATGACGACCAGCAGAATCACACCGGCCACTCCATTGCTGCAGCAGCACCATGAGCTGGGTGCCCGTTTCACCGACTTTGCCGGCTGGCAAATGCCGGTGCGCTACGGCAGCGAGCTCACCGAACATCACACCGTGCGCAGCGCCGCCGGATTGTTCGATCTGTCGCACATGGGCGAAATCGAGGTCCTCGGTCCCGGGGCCGCGGCCGCCCTGGACTACGCGTTGGTGGGCGCGTTCTCCGGCCTCAAGGTAGGAAAGGCCAAGTACTCACTGCTGTGCCGGGAGGACGGCGGTGTGATCGATGACCCGGTGGCATATCGGCTCGCCGAGGACAATTTCCTCGTCGTTGCCAACGCCGCCAACGTGGCGGCCGTCTACGAAGCGCTGGTCCAACGGGCCGCCGGATTCGACGCCACGGTGACCGACCGCTCCCAGGACACCGCGCTCATCGCGTTGCAGGGACCCGTCGCCGAGCGGATGCTGTGCAAGGTGGTCGCCGAGGCCGACCGGGCCACGGTCACCGAGCTCAAGTACTACGCGGCCACGCAAGTACAGCTGGGCGAGATACCAGTGCTGCTGGCCCGCACCGGATACACCGGCGAAGACGGATTCGAACTCTACGTCGACAACGCGCACGCCGCCCCGGTCTGGCACCTGCTACTCGACGCCGGTCGCGCCGACGGCGTCATCCCGGCCGGATAGGCCTGCCGCGACACGCTGCGGCTGGAAGCCGGTATGGCGCTCTACGGCCATGAACTCTCGCTGGAGACCAGCCCATACGACGCGGGACTGGGCCGAACGGTACGACTCGAGAAGTACTTCGTCGGCCGCGATGCCCTCGCCGAACTGGCCGCGCAGGGACCGCGACGCACGCTGATCGGCCTGCAGGGACTCGGCAAGCGCGCCGCTCGGGCCGGATATGCGGTGTACACCGAGGACGGCCAGCGGCAGATCGGGACGGTCACGTCGGGGGCCCTTTCTCCCACGCTGGGCTACCCGATCGCGATCAGCTACGTCGACGCCGGCACGGTAGACGCTGATTCCATTGTCGCCGTGGATATCCGGGGCAGCATGGAACGCTTCCGGGTAGTCGCGACACCGTTCTACGTGCGACCGCGCCCAGCCTGATCCTCATGACCATCGCGACCGCCCACGCATCCCAAGAAAGGCGACCATGACCGACCGCAAAATACCTGGCGACCGCAGCTACACCGCTGACCACGAGTGGATCGACATCGCGCCCGGTGCGGCCACACCCGACGGTCCCGTCCGCGTCGGCATCACCTCGGTGGCCGTCGAAGCCCTCGGCGACCTCGTCTTCGTGCAACTGCCCGAGGTCGGCGGGACCGTCTCCGCGGGCGAATCCTGCGGGGAAGTGGAATCGACAAAGACCGTTTCGGATTTGATCGCCCCCGCCAGCGGTGAGATCGTCGAGGTCAACACCGCCGCCGTCGATGACCCGGCAACCATCGCCACCGATCCCTACGGCGCGGGATGGCTGTACTCCGTGCAGCCGACGGCCGTAGGAGATCTGTTGACCGCCAGCGAGTACGCCGGACAGAACGGACTAAGCTTGTGAGCATCCTCAACGAATCCCTAAGCACCTTCGACCCCGACATCGCGGCCCTGATCGACAGCGAGCTCAACCGCCAGGAAACCGGGCTGGAAATGTTCGCCTCGGAGAACTACGCACCGCTGGCGGTGATGCAGGCCCAAGGCTCGGTCCTGACCAACAAGTACGCCGAGGGCTACCCGGGCCGGCGCTACTACGGCGGCTGCGAATTCGTCGACGGCGTGGAGCAATTGGCCATCGACCGCGTCAAAGCGCTCTTCGGCGCCGAAGACGCCAACGTGCAACCACATTCGGGTGCGACTGCCAATGCGTCCTCCATGCACGCGTTGCTCAATCCCGGAGACACCATTCTCGGGCTCTCGCTGGCTCACGGGGGCCACCTCACCCACGGGATGCGGATCAATTTCTCCGGCAAGCTCTACAACGTCGCGGCCTATGAGGTGTCCAAAGACGACTACCTCATTGACATGGATGCCGTCGCTCAAGCAGCCCGCGATCACCAGCCCAAGATGATCATCGCGGGCTGGTCGGCATACCCCCGGCAGTTGGACTTCGCCCGATTCCGTGAGATCGCCGACGAGGTCGGTGCCGTGCTGATGGTCGACATGGCACATTTCGCCGGCCTGGTCGCCACCGGCCTGCACCCCAGCCCGGTGCCGCACGCGCACGTCGTCACCTCCACCACGCACAAGACGCTGGGTGGGCCGCGCGGCGGCATCATCTTGTCCAACGATGCGGCCATCGCCAAGAAGATCAACTCCGCGGTGTTCCCCGGCCAGCAGGGCGGGCCGCTCGAACACGTCATCGCCGCGAAGGCCACCGCCTTCAAAATGGCTGCGCAGCCCGAATTCGTGCAGCGCCAACAGCGTTGCCTCGACGGTGCCCAAATCCTGGCCGATCGGTTGAACCAGCCCGATGTCGCCGAACGGGGCATCACCGTGCTGACCGGCGGAACCGACGTTCACCTGGTGCTGGTCGACCTGCGCAACGCCGACCTTGATGGCCAGCAAGCCGAGGACCGGCTGGCCGCCGTCGACATCACGGTCAACCGCAACGCCGTCCCATTCGATCCGCGGCCCCCGATGGTCACCTCCGGGCTGCGCATCGGCACCCCCGCGCTGGCCTCGCGCGGCTTCTCCCACGATGACTTCGGTGCCGTAGCCGACATCGTCGCGGCGGCGCTGACCGCTGCTGACGACGACCAGCTGGGTGAGCTGCGCAAGCAGGTCCAGGAGCTCGCCGCGCGCTATCCGCTGTACCCGGAACTGCACAAGCCATGACGATCAGCGTTTTCGAACTCTTCACCGTGGGCATCGGGCCCTCCAGTTCCCACACCGTGGGCCCGATGCGCGCGGCCAACGAGTTCATCGCTGCGCTGCGCAGCGCGGGGCAGCGCGATGCCGTCGCCGCGGTACAAATCGATCTCTTCGGCTCACTCGCGGCCACCGGCGCGGGCCACGGGACCATGTCCGCGGTGCTACTCGGCCTGGAAGGCTTTCAGCCCGAGGCGATCAGCAGCGAAGCCAAGGAGCGCCGGCTCGCCGAAATCGCCGAGTCCGGAGTCACCCGGATCGACGGCACCGTGGCGGTCCCCCTTACCGAGGGGGACGTCAAGCTGCATCCCGACGTCGTCTTGCCCACCCACCCCAACGGGATGACGCTGACCGCCACCGATTCCGGCGGGCGGGTGCTGGCCACCGAGACCTACTTCTCTGTCGGCGGCGGTTTTATCGTCACAGCGGGTTCCGATCACAGCGACAACCGCCATTCATGTCGCACCCCCCTGCCGTACTCCTCGGGCCAGGAGTTGCTCGACATCTGCGACCAATTCGGCATCTCGATCAGCGAGGTGGCGCTACGCAACGAATCATGCTGTCGTAGTGCACAAGACGTCAGAAGCGGTCTGCTGCACCTACGCGACGTCATGGTGGAGTGCGAACAGCAGAGCATTTCGCGCGACGGTTTACTCCCTGGCAGCCTGCAGGTGCGGCGTCGCGCGAAGAGCTGGTATGAGCGCTTGAACGCCGAAGACCCGAACCGCAAACCCGAATTCGCCGAGGATTGGGTCAACCTGGTTGCGCTGGCCGTCAATGAGGAGAACGCTTCCGGCGGCCGCGTCGTCACGGCGCCAACAAACGGTGCGGCCGGCATTGTGCCCGCCGTCCTGCATTACGCCGCCCACTACACACGGGCCGGTACCGCGGACTCCGACGACGCCACGGTTCGTTTTCTGCTGACCGCGGGCGCCATCGGATCCCTATTCAAGGAGCGGGCGTCGATTTCCGGGGCCGAGGTGGGCTGTCAGGGCGAAGTCGGCTCCGCGGCCGCGATGGCCGCCGCCGGACTGGCAGAGGTCCTCGGTGGCACGCCGCGGCAAGTGGAGAACGCCGCCGAGATCGCCATGGAACACAGCCTTGGCCTGACCTGCGATCCCATCGCCGGGCTGGTGCAGATCCCCTGCATCGAGCGCAACGCGATCTCCGCGGGTAAGGCCATCAACGCCGCCCGAATGGCGCTGCGGGGTGACGGTTTCCACCGCGTGACCCTTGACCAGGTGATCGACACCATGCGGGCTACCGGCGCCGACATGCACGCCAAGTACAAGGAGACCTCGGCCGGCGGCCTGGCCATCAACGTCGCTGTCAACATCGTCGAGTGCTGAGGACGTTTCGGTCGCTCCCCATGCCGCCGGTGCAGCCCGCCTCGATCCCCTTCGCCGCGCATTGGCACCTGTTACAGTCACCCGCGCCGGCAAGCGAAGACTGATTGGGGTAGCCGCATGGCTGATGACACACCGGAGCACATTGTCGAATCCACCGACGTAGTCGCGATCGGTTTTGGCGCGGCAGGTGTGTCCGCGGCCATCACGGCACGCGAACAGGGCGTGCAGGTGGTAGCGCTGGATCGGGCTAATGGTGGTGGCGCAACCGCGATATCGGGCGGCATCATCTATGCCGGCGGTGGTACGGCGGTCCAGCAGCAAGCCGGTGTGCGCGACAGCTTCGAACAGATGCTGACCTATCTCCGCCTGGAAGTCGCAGATGCAGTCAGCGAGTCGACCCTGGAATCATTCGTGCGCGGTAGCCCCGAGATGATCGACTGGCTGAGCAACTACGGCGTGCCTTTCGACTCCACCGTTTGTCCCTACAAAACCTCGTTTCCGAATAATCACTACTACCTCTACCACTCGGGTAGCGAGAATTCCGGGGCGTTTCGCAGCCACACTCCGCCCGTCCAGCGCGGACACCGAGTCAAGGGAAAAGGCACCTCGGGCAAGCAGCTATATGCGCCACTGGCCAAAGCCGCACTCTCCCTTGGTGTTCAGTTCTACCCCCACACCAAGGTGACAAAGCTGCTGCAGGACTCGACGGGTCGGGTGACCGGAGTCGAAGCGATGACGATGCACGATGCGCCACCCCGCATTCGGCGGGCGTATGCCGCGTTGGCGGCGGTGTCCACCAAGCCCGGGATCTACTATCCGCCGCTGCGAAACTTGATGGAGCGCCGCCTACGTGCCCTTGAGCGACGCTACGCCCGCGCGGTTCAGATCCGGGCACGCCGAGGGGTGATCGTGTGTGCCGGTGGCTTCATCGCCAACAGCGAATGGATCAAACGGTATGCCCCGCGCTACGTGACCGGGCTTCAACTCGGCACCAGCGGTGATGACGGCAGCGGTATTGCGCTGGCACAGAGCGTGGGAGCGGTCACCGAACGGATGGACAACGTCTCAGCGTGGCGCTTCATCACGCCACCGAGCGCATTCATCAGCACCGTCATGGTCGACCAGCAAGGTCAACGCGTCATCGACGAGAGTCGGTACGGCGCTGCGGTCGGCAAAGCCTTGGTGCACGATCACAACGCCAGGGCATGGCTGGTCGCCGATGCGGACTTGATGAATGAAGCTCGGCGCCAGATGCTCAAGCAGCCGTTGTGGTTTCAGCGCGCTCAAGCCGCGGCATTGATGGTCGCCGATTCGGTGAGGGCCGAGACGCTGGCCGACGTGGCGCGCAAGGCGGGCGTCGATCCCGACGGCCTGCAGGCCACCGTCGACGCGCACAACAACGCAATCGACGCCACAGCGACAGACCCCGCCGGTAAGCCCGCGGAATTTGTGCGCCGAGTAGCCCGCGCTCCTTTCACCCTGCTGAACATCTCGGTTCGGCCCAGCCTGCTCAACCCCACCCCGATGCTGACCCTCGGCGGGATCAAGGTCGATGAACAGACCGGAGCCGTGCTCGACGCATCCGGTGCGGCGATTCCCGGTTTGTTCGGTGCGGGTCGCACGGCAACCGGCATCTGCTCCAACTCCTATGTCAGCGGGCTGTCCATCGCAGATTGCGTGTTTTCCGGGCGTCGCGCCGGCACCCACGCCGCCAGCGCCGCGCTCGAATAGCCCACCGGCAGCGCAACGGGGAAGCCGGCTCGGGCAAGTTCGGATCCGGAAACGGTCGTCACGGCGCGGGGTCGGTCAGGTAATGCACGATCACCGGCCGCAGCCATCTGATGAGTTCCTCGTCGTCCATATGCAGCAACGGCGGGAGGCCGATTACGTAGCGGGCCGTCGCCACACCGACCATTTGCGCTGCCACCAGCGCGGCGCGTTCGGGCCCCCGGTCCGGCACGATCGCCGATAGCGCTGGGCCGACCCGGTCGACGAACACCTCGACCAGCGCGTCCGCCGCGTCACGGTTGGTCGCGGCCGCCCGCAGTAGCGGGAGGAATGTCCCCCTGGGCCCCCAGACCCTGAGGAAATTGGGCAGCAGCGCGTCGGCGATGCGGTCCATTGGGATGCCCGAGAGATCCGGGAATTTGATGTCGAATCGGGTGGCTGCCGTGAAGAGCCCCGCCTTGCTGCCGAAGTAGTGCATGACCAGCGCCGGATCGACCCCGGCGGCCTTGGCCACCGATCGGATGGTTGTTCGCTCGAACCCGTTCTCCCCGAACTGGGACAGTGCGGCGTCCAGGATCGCTGACCGGGTGGCGGTTGCGTCTCGCGTCTTCACGGGCATGCCAATCAGTGTATTCAACGATCGTTGACAGTGGGGATATTGAGATCTAACCCATAGCGGATTGCCATCTTGGCCGCTCAGTAGCCCAGTGCTTCGCGTAGTGCGGCGGCGCGTAGTGCTGCGGCTAGTTGCTGGTCGATCTCGGGGGGACTGGCTGTGACCGGCGCGTGGTCTGCGGTTTCGCCGGGCTCGTGGCCGCCGATGAGGGCCTCGGTCCAGGCCCGGTCCTCGGTGTAGAGCGATTCCTGGCCGGTCTGGTCACGCTTGTCTTTGGGGCTGCTGTGGCCGTGTCCGCCGTGACCCACCGGCGCCATGCCCATCCCGCCGCGGCCCGCGGCAGCGCCGGTCCCGCGAGCGGCCCCGCGGCCGGCGGCGACCCCACCCGCGGCGGCCGCCGAAGCCGGGGCACCGGCGCCGGACGGCGATTGCAGCGGCATCGCCGCGCCCGCACCAGCCCCACCACCGAGCGCGGCCGGTTTCAGCGCCGGCCCACCCGGCACCCCCGAGGCCGCGGCCAGACCCGCCTTCGACGCCGATCCCATCCCGCCCATCGACGGGATGCCGCCCATCATCGGCATCATCGGCAGGCCCCCGGTTCCGGTGCCCGACCCCGAGGTCGATCCCGGCGTGGGAGTCGGATCCGGTGTCGGAGTCGGGTCCGGAGTGGGTGCCGGTGGCGGGCTGTACGCGGTGGGCGGCACCGGTGGATTCAATGGCGACAGCGGTAGATTCGCCTTCTTGGTGTACTCGGTGAGCACCGACTCCGACTTGTTCTGGTAGTCGGTGTACTGCTTCAAAATCACGTCTAGTTCTTTATTTGCTATGGCCAACTCCATATTGCGCATCCACGCCTTGCTCTCATGCTCAGCTTTTATCTTGTATTCCTCGGCTTGCTCCCACTGTTTGTCGAGTTTGTCCAACTGCGCGACCGTGGGGTGCTGAGCAGGGCTCCGGCGTTGTTGATTAGCAGGCTTGTGAGCTGGGTTGATGATCTTTGATGCCGCGCTATTGGGGCCGGAGTGTAGGCACGGGCTATCTGGAGAACGATCGAGTTGGTTACTGTTCGTCGTTGGTCTGGAGTTGCCCGTGCCTACCGTTTCAGTATTGCCTGTGTCGTCGGTTCCAGAGGTGTTCGACCGCTGGAGTCCTGGTGAGCGCAGCGAGCTCATCGGATCGGAGTTTCTCGATGTGTTGGCCTCGGTGCCAGACCCGAGGGACCCACGCGGTCGGAGGTATTCGCTGATGGCTTTGTTGGCGATCGCGGTTCTGGCCACTGCCGCGGGGATGCGCGGCTATGCTGGTTTTGCCACATGGGCGGCCACCGCTCCCGATGATGTGTTGGCCCAATTAGGGGTCCGGTTCCGGCGGCCCAGTGAGAAGACCTTCCGCGCTGTTTTGTCTCGGCTAGACCCCGCCGACCTCAACGCCAGGATGGGCAGTTACTTCACTGCACACGTGGCCAGCAGCGACCCCAGTGGATTGGTGCCGATCGCGTTGGACGGCAAGATGCTGCGTGGTGCTTTACGCGCCAAAGCGACAGCCACGCATCTCGTGTCGGTGTTCGCCCACCGTGCCCGATTGGTGCTCGGTCAACTCGCTGTCGCCGAGAAAAGCAATGAAATTCCCTGTGTACGTGCCCTGCTCACGCTGCTGCCGGGTAGCTTGCGGTGGCTGGTCACCGTGGATGCGATGCATACCCAGGTCGTCACCGCGAAGTTGATCTGCGCCACCTTGAAGTCGCACTACCTGATGATCGTCAAGTCCAACCAAGCCAAAATACTTGCGCGTATCACCGCGCTGCCCTGGGCCGAGGTGCCCGCAGCCGCTACCGACGACTCCCGCGGCCACGGCCGTGTCGAGACCCGCACCCTGCAAATCATCACCGCTGCACGAGGAATCGGCTTCCCCTACGCAAAACAAATCATCCGGATCACTCGTGAACGCTTGATCACCGCCACCGACCAGCGCAGCGTGGAGGTGGTCTATGCCATCTGCAGCCTGCCGTTCGAGCACGCCCGCCCTACCGCGATCATGACCTGGATGCGTCAACACTGGGGAATCGAGAACAGCCTGCACTGGATACGCGACGTCACCTTCGACGAAGACCGTCAAAGGGCACATACCGGAAACGGCGCACAGGTCCTAGCAACGCTACGCAACACCGCGATCAATCTGCACCGCCTCAACGGCGCCGACAACATCGCCGAAGCCTGCCGGATCACCGCTTTGACCGCCAACCGCCGCCTAGACCTCCTCAATCCACAATTCCCCAGCTCACAAGCCTGCTAATCAACAACGCCGGAGCCCTGGGTCTCAACCCGAAAGTAAGGGACTGCCATTTGCCGCAACCTAGCGCAATGGAATCAATCGATCACGCACTCGCAATGTAAAGGAATTCGTCATGATCGTCGTCGGTGCCATCCTGTTGAACCTGGGATTTGTGTTCGGTATTCATTTGTTGACCACCCTTGGTGTCATCCTGTTGGTGATCGGTGCGGTGTTGTGGGTCATGGGTTCGGTGGGGCGCCCGGTGGCCGGCCGGCGGTATTGGTACTGACCGCCGGAGTTCAACGCCCGCCTTTCACAGCCTGCGCATAGCAACGGCATAGCTTCGGCCTAACCCGGAGCGGATACTGGAAACCGTGACCGCCCCCCGCAGTTCGGCTGAGCGCGTTGTGATGTGCCGGGCCGATGGTCAACCGGTAAGCGTGTTGGTCGTCGATGACGAACCCGTTCTGGCCGAGATGGTGTCAATGGCACTGCGTTACGAGGGCTGGAACATCGCCACCGCCTCCGATGGCGCGTCTGCGATCGCGTCCGCCCGCGCCGAGCGTCCTGACGTCGTCGTACTCGACGTGATGCTGCCCGACATGAGCGGGCTGGAAGTCCTGCATCGCTTGCGTAAGGAGAACCCACGGCTGCCGGTGCTGCTGTTGACGGCCAAGGATGCGGTGGAGGATCGCATCGCCGGGTTGACCGCTGGCGGAGACGATTACGTGACCAAGCCGTTCAGCATCGAGGAAGTTGTGCTGCGGCTGCGGGCGCTGCTGCGACGCACCGGTGTGACCACCGTGGACAGCGGGGCTCAGCTGGTCGTCGGGGACCTGGTGCTCGATGAGGACAGTCATGAAGTGACACGCGCCGGCGAGCCGATTTCGTTGACATCAACCGAATTCGAATTGCTACGGTTCATGATGCGTAACTCCAAGCGGGTACTGAGTAAGGCGCAGATTCTGGACCGGGTATGGAGTTATGACTTCGGCGGCCGGTCCAACATCGTCGAGCTCTACATCTCCTACCTGCGCAAGAAGATCGACAACGGTCGCGAACCCATGATTCACACGCTGCGCGGCGCAGGTTATGTCCTCAAACCGGCTCGTTAGGAAACCGGGCGCCTGGTCGCTTCGGCTGCGCCTGCTGGTCGGGCAGATCCTCGTCCTAGCCGTTGTCTGTGTGGGAATCACCGCCGCGACCGAACTGGCGCTGCATCACCACCTGGTCGCACAGCTCGACGGGCAACTGGGCGGAACGTCGCATCGATCGGCGTTGATGTACCCCGAGTCGTCCCATCGGTTCTGGCGGCACCAGCACCGATACTGGCGCCCCGGCCCCGGGCCGCGGTTTCTGGATGCCCCGGGCCAGCCGGCCGGCATGGTCGGCGCCGTGGTCAGGGACGGCAAGGCGATCGTTGCGGGGTATCTGACCAATAGTGGGGACCGTGCCGAAATCAGCCCGACGGCGCAGGCCCAGCTGGCGGCCGTCGCCGGCAGCCAAGATCCGGTGACACTGAACCTCGATGGGTTGGGCCGCTACCGGGTGGTGTCCGCCCTGAGCCGCCGCGGTTACGAACTCATCGTCACCGGCCTTTCGATGTCGGATGTGGACGCGACCATGATCCGAATGCTGATCATTTTCGGCATCGTCACCGTCGTCGCATTGGTCGCGGCCACCACCGCCAGCGCGATTATCATTCGGCGGGCACTGGCCCCGTTGCGCCGGGTGGCCCAAACCGCAACGGAAGTCGTCGATTTGCCGTTGGATCGCGGCGAAGTCGAATTGCCGGTGCGGGTATCGCAGACCGACGCCAACCCCGACACCGAGGTGGGTCAGCTTGGGTCGGCGCTCAACCGGATGCTCGATCACATTGCCGCCGCACTATCGACCCGGCAGGCAAGCGAGACGCGGGTTCGTCAATTCGTCGCCGACGCCAGTCATGAGCTGCGCACCCCGCTGGCCGCGATTCGCGGGTACACCGAGCTGGCGCAACGAATGGGTGACGACCGTGCCGCGGTCGCCCATGCGATGAGCCGGGTGGGGTCCGAGACGGAGCGGATCACCAGTCTGGTCGAGGACCTGTTGCTGCTGGCCCGGCTGGACTCCGGCCGTCCGCTGGAACGCGAGCCGGTCGATATGTCCCGGCTGGCGGTCGATGCCGTCAGCGATGCGCATATCGCCGGGCCGGATCAGCAGTGGGAGCTTGACCTGCCCGCAGAACCGGTAGTCGTCACCGGCGATGCCGCACGGCTACACCAAGTCGTCGCCAACCTGCTGGCCAATGCTCGTATCCACACCGGCCCCGGCGCCGTCGTCACCACCCGGCTCAGTAGTGGGCCGCCGCATGTGGTGCTGGAGGTGATCGACAACGGTCCGGGCATTCCCGAGGCGATGCAGTCGGAGATATTCGAGCGGTTCGCCCGCGGTGATACCTCCCGCTCCCGCAAGGGCGGCAGCACCGGCCTGGGCCTGGCGATCGTGGCGGCCGTGGTGAAGGCGCACAACGGCACCATCACCGTCAACAGCTCACCCGGACGCACCGAGTTTTCGGTGCGGCTGCCACTTGACGCGTGGCAACGATCCGGCGTGCCGCCCGGCTGAGTTGCCGACCGCAGTAGCCCCGGCAACTCAGCGGACGCTGTTGATCATTGGGCCAGCCGAATTGCTGGGCCGCCCACCGCGGGCGCTTGGGCCCGCATCGTCACCGTGGGCGGACTAGGGGCAGGTCACGTTGATTTCGAACGGCTTGTTCACCGGGGACATCGGGTTGGCCATGTCGACCCCGGTCGCCGTGCCGCTGATCTTGTACCTGCTGCCGTCCTTGGTCGCCGAGGCGTTGCCCTGGCCGGTGCCCGACGTGTAGCCCAGCGTCACGCCGTTGACGTTGCCGAGCCCGACCGACTTGACCTCCGGGGGGTTGGCGTCGGTGAGCACCGCGGCGATACCGGTGGCTGCTCCACCGATCGCGATGTTGACGTTGCCCGCGGCCGTCGTGCATACGACGGAGCCGGTCACGTGCTGGTCTTGCCCATCGATGAGGACCTTTGTGCCGGAGGCTTGACCGCCTCCGGTGCTTGCTGATGTCGAGCCCGTACTCGAGCTTTCGCCACCGCTTGTGGTCGACTTGTTGCTCGAACATCCGGAAAGACCCGCGACAAAAATGGCCGCTCCGGCAACCGCGACCGTCAGTCCACGCTTCACCTGTGCTCCTTTGCCCGTGTGTAGCGGCCATCGGCATTGAGGACGGCTTCGGCAGTATGCGGGTTAACTGGACCCGAGGTCTAGGGACCGCGAGAAAAATATTTCCGAGTTCGCTGGCACATCGCCGCGCAAAGTCGCTGCACCGGCCTATCGACGGCGGTGATGCTGATGGCAATGTAGTGCCGGTGGACCACAAACCCCCTACCGCGGCGATCGAATCGGCTCATGGCGAACACTCCCTACCGCTACAGGACACCCGAGATTTCGACGACGCTGACCGTGGCTTCATCGCGGCCTTGACCCCGTGCGTCATCAAGGCCGCCGACGGCCGAGTCGTGTGGGACAACGACGCGTATTCGTTTCTCGACGGCCCCGCGCCCACATCGGTGCATCCCAGTCTGTGGCGCCAATCGACACTGGCTGCCAAACAAGGCTTGTACGAAGTCGTGCCGGGCATCTACCAGGTTCGCGGATTCGACCTGTCCAACATCACCTTTGTCGAGGGTGACACCGGAATCATCGTCATCGACCCCTTGGTATCCACCGAGGTCGCGGCCGCCGCGTTGACCCTGTACCGCGCCCACCGCGATGCGGACCGGCCGGTGGTCGCGGTGATCTATACCCACAGTCACGTCGATCATTTCGGCGGAGTGCTCGGCGTTACCTCTCAGGACGACGTGGACGCGGGCAAGGTGAAGGTGCTCGCCCGCAAGGCTTCACCGAGCATGCCGTTCAGGAGAACGTCTACGCGGGACCGGCGATGACCCGCCGTGCGACCTACATGTACGGCACATTGCTCGAACGTGGACCGCAGGCGCAAGTGGGCTGCGGGCTCGGCCAGACGCCATCGATCGGCGAGGTCGCCATCATCAACCCGACTGTCGACATCCGTTCGACCGGGGAAAAACACACCATCGACGGCGTGGAGATCGAATTCCAGATGGCGCCGGGCACCGAAGCCCCCGCCGAGATGCACTTCTATTTCCCGAAGTTCCGCGCCGTGTGCATGGCCGAAAACGCCACCCACAATCTGCACAACCTGCTGACGCTGCGCGGCGCGCTGGTGCGTGACCCGCATGCCTGGTCGGGCTACCTCACCGAGGCGATCGATACGTTCGCCGACCGCGCCGACGTGGTCTTCGCATCCCACCACTGGCCGACCTGGGGCCGTGAACGCATCGTCGAATTCCTGGCGCTGCAACGAGACCTCTACGCGTACCTGCATGACCAGACGCTGCGGCTGCTCAACCAGGGTTACACCGGTGTGGAGATCGCTGAAATGTTCCAGATGCCGCCGGCATTGGAGCAGGCCTGGCATACCCGCGGCTACTACGGGTCGGTCAACCACAACGTCAAAGCCGTTTATCAGCGATACATGGGTTGGTTCGACGGCAACCCCGGCCGGCTGTGGCCGCATCCCCCCGAAGAGCTCGCGCCTCGCTACGTCGAGGCCATGGGCGGGATCGATCAGGTGGTTGAACTCGCCCAGCAGGCTTTCGATTCCGGCGACTTCCGCTGGGCGGCCACGCTGCTCGATCACGCGGTGTTCACCGACAGCGAGCATTCCGCGGCCCGGACTCTCTACGCCGACACACTGGAGCAGTTGGCCTATGGCGCCGAGAACGCGGTGTGGCGCAACTTCTTCCTGTGCGGCGCGGCCGATTTGCGCGACGGCAAGTTCGGCACCGCCGTGCAAACCACCTCGCCGACTCTGCTGACCCAGCTGACTCCGGAACAGATCTTCGACAGCCTGGCGATCCGCATCGACGGTCCGCGCAGCTGGGACCTGGACCTCACCATCGATGTGACGTTCGAGGACCTCAACGCCAACTACCGGCTTGCGCTGAGCAATGGTGTGCTGGTGCACCGCAAGGTCGCCGCGGATGAAGCGACGGCATCGGCAACCGTCAAGCTGCAGAACAAGTCTCGGCTGCTGGCCGTGGCGATGGGCGACGTCACCTCGCCCGGGCTCGAGGTCTCCGGGGACGAGTCGGTGTTGCAGACGCTGGCCGGTGTGCTCGATGAGCCGGACCCCGACTTCAACATCATCGTGCCCTAGCGGCCATCACGCGACGTCGATCACCACCTTGCCCAGCACCTTGCGTTCGGCGACGTAGCGCAGCGCGGCAGGCGTGTCGGCCAATGGGAAGCGGGCGCCGATGTGCGGCCGGATCTTTCCGGCGGCGAACATCTGTGACAGCTCTGCGACATCGCGGGCGCACTCGTCGGGGTAGTCGCCCATGAAGGTGCGGATCTCCATGCCGCGGATGGTGAGGTTCTTGAGCATCACCAGGTTGAGCGGAATGGCCGGAATGGATCCGGCCGCGTAGCCCAGGGTGACGAAGATGCCCCCGCGGGCCAGACCACGCAGCGCGGGTTCGGCGTACGATCCGCCGACGGGATCGAGGACGACGCGGGCGCTCTCTCCGGTCAGTTCCCGGATTCGCAGCTTCAGGTCCTCCTGGTCATAGTCGACGACGGCCTCGGCGCCGCGCTGGCGGCACAAACCCAGCTTCTCCGGACTGGATGCCGCTGCCAGCACCCGGGCACCCATCGCCACCGCCAGATCGACGGCGGCCAGGCCCACACCGCCTGCCGCGCCGAGCACCACAACCCAATCACCCTGCGACACTTGGGCTACCGAGCGCAGCGCATGATAGGCGGTGCGGTAGGTGACGCCGAACGCGGCGGCGGACGCGAAGTCGGCGCCGTCGGGGATGGGTTGGGCCGCGGCCCCGTCGAGCAGCGCCAACTCGGCGAACGCCCCGAACGTCGTGCCGAATACGCGTTGCCCCGGAACCAGAGTCACGCCCGCGCCGGCGCCCACGACTTCGCCGGCGATCTCGTTGCCGGGGACGAACGGGGGGTAGGATCTTGATCTGGTACTTGCCCGCGATGAACAGCACGTCGGGAAAGTTGACCGCCGCGGCGCGAACCCGCACCAGCACCTGACCGGGTGCGGGAACGGGATCGGGAACTTCGTCCAGCACCAGATCTTCCGGTGGACCGTAGGCGTTACAGACGATCGCGCGCATTCAACTGACTCCCAGCCCGAGCAGACAGAACTGTACGAGATGCTCGATGTCGTCTCGGCCGGGCCGCTCGGCCGAACCCACGTACCTGCGCATCGTCGCAACCGTGCAACCGTAGACCGCCTCGACGTCACGATCCACGTCGGAGCTGCCCAGTGCGGTGACCGGTGCGGTGAGTAGATCACGCAGCGGGCGCAGCATTTCCCGGTCGGTTGCAAGCCAATTCGACAGTTGCCCGGCGGCCGCGCGACTCATGCTGATCAGGTGGGGGTCGGCAACCTGGGCTAGCGTGCCCTCGATCCAGCGCGCGATCTTGGTGTCCGGGCGTGACTCCTTGGCCATCTGATGTTCCAGGTAGGACACCACAATGGCGACACCGCGCTCCATCACGGCCAGGATCAGATCGTCCTTGCCGGCGAAATACCGATAGAACGCCTTGTTCGACGAACCGGCCTCGGCGACGATGTCGCTGACCCGTGGAGGTTCGGGAGCGGCGCGTTCCATCACCCGCACCGCGGCGGCGAGAATGCGCTCCACTTCCTCGGTGGCCTCGCGCTGGCGGTCATCGAGCGCGCGCTCGACTGCGGCGGTGACTCGATCGCTCATGGTGAATCGGGAAGGGCCGGAACACGGTCGACGAGTTGGCCGTACTTGGCGCGGGCGGCCGCTTGCCGGACGGCCAGTGATTCGCTGGGCCACTGCGGGTCTTCGGGCTCGTAGTTCTTCAGCAGCATCCGCGCCAGGTTCACCTTGTGGGCTTCGGTGGGGCCGTCTGCCAGCCCCAGCGCAACACCGCCTAGTAGCACGCTGACCAGCGGTAGCTGATCGGTGGTGCCCAGCGCGCCGTGCACCTGGATGGCACGCAGACCAATCGATTTGAGCACTTGGGATGCCAGGATCTTGCAGGCGCCGATCTCGGCGCGCGCCGCGTGCTCGCCGGCGGTGTCGATCATCCAGGCCGCGTGCAGCACCGCCAGCCGGAACGGCATCAGCTCGGTGTAGGAGTCGGCGATGAACGCTTGCACCAACTGCTTATCGGCCAGCGAACTGCCCTGGGTGAATCGACTTTTCGCTCGACGTGACATCATCTCGACCGCACGCTGCGCCACCCCGATGGAGCGCATCGCGTGATGCAGCCGGCCACCGGCCAGGCGGGTTTGCAGGATCAGAAATCCCTGCCCCGGTTCCCCAAGCAGCGCATCCGCACCGACTCGAACGTCGTCGTATTGCACCAGGGAGTGACCCGGTTCGTGGGGCAGGGCGCCGACCAGGTGGTGGTTGGTTTCGATGGTCAAGCCCTTGGTTCCAGCCGGGACCAGGAACGTCGACGCTCCGTGGTGAACGGCCACATCCGGATTGGTGATCGCGACGACGATGAAAAACGATGCGACCGAGGCGTTGGACGAGAAATACTTGCGGCCGCTGATCACCCAATCGTCACCGTCGCGGACGGCGCGGGTGGTGAAGACGCGCGGATCGGCACCGCCCTGCGGCTCGGTCATGGAGAAGCAGGAGAAGATCTCGCCGGACAGCAAGCCCTGCAGGTAGCGGTCCTTTTGATCCGGGGTGCCAAACCGCGCAATGATCTCCGCGTTGCCGGTGTCGGGTGCCTGGGTGCCGAACACGATCGGAGCCCAGGGGCTGCGTCCCAGGATCTCGTTGCTTAGGGTCAGTTTCACCGCGCCAAAGCCCTGCCCGCCGAGTTCCGGACCCAAATGTGGGGCCCACAAGCCTTCGTCGCGAACTCGTTGTTTGAGGGGATCCACGATGCGGCGGCGTTCATCGTTGAGCGGCAGGAACTCGCAGCCGGGGAACACCACCTCGAGCGGTTCCACCTCCTCGCGCACGAACCCGCGGATCCAGTCGAGCTTCTTCTCGAACTCCGGTTCGGTGGAGAAGTCCCAAGGCATTCGCGTGCTCCTGTCTTTCAGGGAATGCCGCCGTCGGCGCGCAAGATCGATCCGGTGGTGAAGCTGGATGCATCAGAAGCCAGAAACAATGCCGCTCCGACGATTTCGGGTGGGTTTCCGGCGCGCCGCAGAGCTAGGTGGCCGAATGGATTCTGCGTGGCCGCATCGAGGTTCCAGGCCTTGCTGACATCGGTCAGAAACGGCCCGGCCATCAATGTGTTGACGCGCACCGTCGGTCCGAATGCCCGCGCCAGGCCCTCGGTCATCGCGTTGAGCCCGGCCTTTGCCGCGGCATAGGGAATGATGTCGGCGCTCGGGCGCAGCGAACCGGCCGAACTCACGTTGATGATGGAGCCTCCATCGGCAGCCACCATCCGCTCACCGACCAACGCCGAGAGCCGGAACGGGCCCTTGAGGTTGAGGTTGAGCACCGCATCGAACAGCTTCTCGGTGACGTCGCTCAGCTTGTCGTAGAGCGGCGACATGCCCGCGTTGTTGATCAGTGTGTCGATCTTGCCGAAGCGTTCGTAGGACGCCGCGACCAGCCCGTCGAGCTGATCCCAGCGCCCCACATGCACTTGATAGGCCAGGGCGGAGCGCCCGGTCTCGGACTCGATCTCGGTGGCGGTGGCCACGCAGTTATCCAGGTTGCGGCTGGTGATCACCACGTCGGCGCCGCAGCGTGCCGCCGCAAAGGCCATCTGCCGGCCCAGGCCGCGGCTGCCCCCGGTGATCAGGACGACGTGGTCGGTGAGGTCGAAAAGCTGGTCGGCATAACCCATTTCAACGCGCCTTGGTTGCGCGGGCCAGCTCGGCGGCGGTGGCGATCAGCCGGGGGATCATCGCAGCGAACGCGTCCTTGATCTTGGGATCCACCCCGCCTGTGTGGGGCCCGGCGCGCACGGCGGCGGCGTAGGTCTTCTCCAGCACGATGCCCAGTTTCCAGTTCGCCAACACCAGGTAGTAGTCGATGTTGTCGGTGGACAGCCCGCTGACCTTCTCGTAGTGCTCGAGCAGTTCGCTGCGCTTCGGCATGGCACTCATGTCCAGGTAGAACCCGTCGGCGCGCGGCTCTTCACCGTCATAGCGCAGCAGTGACCAGGCCAGATCCAGCAGCGGGTCGCCGATCGTGGTCATCTCCCAGTCCACAATCGCGGCCAGTCGGGCGGGTTCCCCGTGGGCGAACATGACATTGGCGAACTGGTAGTCGCCGTGCATGATGCCCGGCGTGTAATGCGCCGGCCGGTTGCGGCGCAACCAGTCCGAGGCCGCGTCCAGCCCGGGCAGTTCGCGCACCTGGTAGGCCGCGAGAAAGTGCAGCCACCGGTCGACCTGGCGCTCATGGAATCCGTCCGGGCGGCCGAAGCCCTCCAGGCCCTGGCCGCGCCAGTCCACCCGGCCCAGTTTGGTCGCCCCCTCGACGAGTTGCAGCGCCAGCCCGCGGCGGGCTGGCAGGTCGGTGTCGAAGGGTGCGGGCCACCCGCCGTCCATCGGGCTCCATCCATCGATGGCCCTCATCAGGTAGAACGGCATGCCCAGCACCGATCCGGTCTCGTCGGTAGCGATCAGTTCTGCGTGCGGCACGTCGGTGCCGGACAGGGCCCTTACCAGCCGGATCTCGCGCAACAAGCCGTCAATGCGGGCCGCGTCGGCACGCGGGCCGGGCATGCGCAGCACCATGCTCTGATCGCCGCGGCGCACCCGATACAGCGTGTTCTGCGAACCGCCCCCGAGCTGCTCGAGCACGGGCTCCTCGCCGCTGCCGGGCGCATGGCGGCTATCCAGCCAGCGCCCCAGAACAGCCGCATTCAGCGAGGTCCCGCCTTCGGTCTCCATCGGCCGCATTGCAAACTCTCATTTTGGAGAATAGCATTCTCGGTGGGAGTGGGGCGGGCCCGGACGAGCAGTGGCCGCACGGAACCCCGGTGGTCTGATACGCCGAGTATTCGGTGAACGCGCGCGAGCCGTGGATATAGCAGCGCCCCAGCGACGAGCAGGGCATCGCCACTTAGGGCCCAGGGACGCCGGGTCCGCCGTCACCCCCGTTCCCGTCGGGTCCACCGGCGGGGGGTCCGCCGGTGCCGGTGCCGGGGGTGGCGCCGGCGATGCCGTCTTGGCCGCTAGCCCCCATCGCCCCGGTTGCCCCGGGCTGACCGTCGGGGCTCTGGGTTGAGGGGGTTTCGCCTCCGGCGCCGCCGTTGCCGCCGGTGCCGCCGTCGCCTCCGCTGCCGCCGTTGCCGCCGTCTCCGCCGGTGCCTCCGGTAGCCCCGATGCCGCCGTTTCCGCCGTTGCCGCCCGTTCCGCCGTTGCCGCCGCCGTTGCCGCCGTTGCCGCCGTTTCCGCCGGTGCCGCCGCCGTCGCCGCCTGCCCCACCGTCACCGCCCCAGCCGCCGGCGATTGCGGCGTAGCCGCCTGTTCCGCCGGTGCCGCCGATGGTGCCGGGTCCGCCGCTGCCGCCGTCGCCACCGTTACCGCCGAAGGGCTGGTCGAAGTCGGCGTAGCCGTTGCCGCCGGTGCCGCCTGCTTGGCCGGCGTAGGCGCCGTTGTCGCCGGTGCCGCCGGTGCCGCCGTTGAAGAGGGTTTGATTGCCGGACGCGTCGGTTCCGGGGTTGGCGGTGCTGGTGACGGGGTGGGGGGTGGGGTTGGTGCCGGTGGTTCCGGTGGCGCCGTTTCCGCCGTTTCCGCCGTTTCCGCCGTTTCCGCCGTTTCCGCCGTTTCCGTAGTCGCCGCCGTTTCCGCCGGTGCCGCCGTTGCCGCCGTTGAGGGTGGGGTCGGTGGAGGTGTAGCCGTCTCCGCCGCGTCCGCCGCTGCCGTTGGTGGTGGTGGGGGTGGTGCCGTTGATGCCGTGGGCGGCGGTGTCGGTGCCGTCGCCGCCGGTGCCGCCGGCCCCGCCGAGTCCGCCGATGCCGGGGTTGGCGCCGTTGCCGCCGTTGCCGCCGTCGACGTGGGTGGCGTCACCGTTGGCGCCGGTGCCGCCGTTGAGGGTGGGGTCGGTGGAGGTGTAGCCGTCTCCGCCGCGTCCGCCGTCGC
Organism: Mycobacterium ulcerans subsp. shinshuense; assembly: GCF_002355775.1. Classification (NCBI taxonomy): domain Bacteria; kingdom Bacillati; phylum Actinomycetota; class Actinomycetes; order Mycobacteriales; family Mycobacteriaceae; genus Mycobacterium; species Mycobacterium ulcerans. The sequence goes on from NZ_AP017624.1 coordinate 5,672,477, forward strand.
CGGCGTTGGTGGTGGGGGTGGTGCCGGCCAGGCCGTGGGCGCCGGTGTGTGAACCCGTCCCGCCGGTCCCGCCGGCGCCGCCGGCGCCGGGGTTACCGCCGTTGCCGCCGTCACCGCCGTCGAGGTGCAGGGCATCACCGTTGGCGCCAGCGCCGCCGTTGCCGGCGATCGCGCCGTTACCGCCGGCCCCGGTTATCCCGGTGCAGCCGAACCAGCCGGTGCCACCGCCGTTACCGCCGGCCCCGCCATCACCGCCGTTACCCCCGGCCCCGCCGTTACCGCCGTTGCCGCCGCTGGTCCCGGCGGTCGTCGCGGTTGCGCCCGCGCCTCCGGCTCCGCCCGCACCGCCGGCACTGAACAGCCAGCCGCCTCGGCCGCCGGCCCCGCCGGCCCCGCCGGCCCCGCCGTCGTGTCCGGTCTGGCCGGTTTGTCCGGTCAAACCCTGGGCACCCGCCCCGCCGGCCCCGCCGGCCCCGCCATCACCGAACATCCAGCCGCCTCGGCCCGCGCCTCCACCGGAGCCCCCGGCCCCAGTGTTGGAGGTGCCCCCGGTCCCGCCGGCTCCACCGTCGCCGGCCACCCAGCCGCCGTTACCGCCATGACCGCCGCCACCGCCCACACCCGTACCCGAGATGCCGCCGGCCCCGCCGGCCCCACCGGCCCCGAACAACCCCGTGCCGCCGCCATGACCCCCCACCCCGACGGTGGTCAGGCCATTGCCGCCGGTCCCGCCTTGGCCCCCAGCACCGAACAGCCAGCCGCCGGCGCCCCCGCCGCCCCCGACACCGCCGGCCCCGCTCGCGGAGGCCCCGCCGGCCCCGCCGACACCGCCGGTACCGATCAACCCGGCGCTGCCCCCACGGCCCCCGGCCTGACCGGCCGCACCCGATCCGCCCCGACCCCCATTGCCCCACAACAGGCCGCCGGCGCCGCCATTGCCTCCGGTGCCATCCACCCCATTGGCGCCATCACCGATAAGCGGGCGCCCCAACCAGGCCATCGTCGGGGCATTGAGGGCCCCCATCACATCGGCGCCGGCGCTCTGCAACACCGATACCCCCGCCGCCTCGGCCCCGGCATAGGAATCCGCGGCCGCATCCAACGCCGCGACAAATCGGCCATGAAACACCGCCGCCTGCGCGCTGATCGTCTGATAGGCCTGCCCATGACCATCAAATAGCCGGGCCACCGCCACCGACACCTCATCGGCGCCCAATGCTCCCGCCAACGCCGTGGTCGGCCCCGCCGCCCACGCCCCGGCGGTCTGCACACCCGAGCCGATCACCGCCGCCTGGGCGGCAGCGGTCCCCAACACCTCCGGGCTAGCAAACACAAAAGACATGACCGTCTCCCCCGGCTGGTAGCTCGCCCAACACCAACACGCAATCACCACACCGTGAGCACAGCGATACTAGCTATCTGAAAACCGACAATTCCGGTTTTCCGGGAAAATTCACCCATCCCCACCCAACCCGCTCATCTCCACCACGCGGCAACGCCGTCTCGTGGCTGCCGCGCCGGGGCCCTGTGGGCCAACATCACGTTGGCGACTAGCGGCCACCAGGGCGACCGCGACTGCCTCCCTCGCCGCCCGAGCGGTTTGGTCCGGGGCCTTCGCCGGGGCCACCGTCGCTGCCGACAACCTGCTGTCCGTTCAGGGTGCTGGTGCCGCCGTGGCCGCCATTGCCGCCGGAGCCGCCGACGGCGGAGCTCACCCTGGTGGTGCCGCCGTTGCCGCCCCACCCGCCCTCGCCGCCCCAGCCGCCGTAGCCGTCGGTGCCCAGGCCGCCGGCACCACCTAGGCCGCCGTTGCCACCGTTGCCGGCGAACGTGCCCGCCCCGTCTCCACCGGCGCCGCCGCTGCCGCCGCGCCCGCCGTCGCCGCCGGTGCCGCCGGTGCCGCCGGTGCCGCCGGTGCCGGGACTTGACCAGGGGCCACCGTTACCGGCGTAGCCGCCCGAGCCGCCGCGCCCGCCGTCGCCGCCCGCGCCGCCGGCTCCGTAGACGTTGTCTCCGCCAAGCCCGCCCTTGCCGCCGTGCCCGCCTTGGGCGCCAGCCTGTACTCCGCGGCCGGCGTCGCCGGCGTCGCCGCCAGCCCCGCCCTTGCCGGCGACGCCGTGGGCAGTGTTGGAGGAACCACCGTTGCCGCCGGTACCCCCGCTACCACCAACGCCGGCAGCGGTCTGGCCGTCACCGCCGGTCCCGCCGGTCCCGCCGTGGCCCCCATTGCCGGCGGTGGTTCCGGCGCCGCCGGTGCCGCCGACGCCGCCCTTGCCCCCGTTGCCGCCGTTGAACTGGCCGTTGGCGCCGTTGCCGCCGTGGCCGCCGACCCCGCCGTTTCCACCGACGCCGTTGAGGCCACCAACCCCACCGTTGCCGGCGGCACCGCCGGAACCGCCACTCCCGCCGTAGGTTTCATTGGCGCCGGCGCCACCAATCCCGCCGACGCCGGTGGCACCACCAGTCGCCCCGCGGTTGGACGCATTCTCGCCGCCGATGCCCCCATTGCCGCCATTCCCGCCGGCCCCGCCGTGCCCGTTGGCCAACAACGTGCTGCCGCCGCCGGCGCCACCGTTGCCGCCCGCGCCGCCGGCCGCGCCGTTGGCGTTGATCCCGCCGTTTCCACCGTCGCCGCCGTTGCCGCCGGTACCGCCATTGCCGCCATGGCCACCGACGTTTCCTCTTGGGGTGTATCGGGTGTTGCCGTCGCCCCCTCGGCCCCCGCTACCACCGTCGCCGCCAACCCCGTCATCGCTGGCGGTGCCGCCATCCCCGCCTTTGCCGCCGGTGCCTGCGGTGCCGCCGTTGCCGTTTCCGCCGGCGCCGCCGTTTCCGCCGGTGCCTCCGGTGCTGGCGCCGTGACCGCCGGCGCTGCCGTTTCCGCCGATTCCGCCGTCGACGTCGTTGGCGCCGTTGCCCTCACCGCCGGCGCCGCCGGCGCCTCCTGCGCCTCCTGCGCTGACTCCGGCAGCGCCGTTTCCGCCGTTTCCGCCGGCCCCGCCGGCGACGCCGCCGCCTCCGTTGCCGCCGTTGCCGCCAATGAAACCAGTACCGCCGATACCGCCATTGCCGCCGTTGCGGTTGGCGCCGAGTGCGGCATTGCCGTTGGCGCCCTTGCCGCCGTTACCGCCGTTACCGTCGTTTCCGGTGGCGCCCTGGGCGGCTCCGCTCGATTCATCACCGCTGAGGCCGCCGTAACCGCCCTGATTGCCACTCCCGCCGTGCCCGCCGGCACCACCGTTTCCTTGGCGCCCCAGTGCGGTGTGCAGGCCGTCACCGCCGGTGCCGCCGACACCGCCGGCGCCCGTGGTGCCGTCGTTGAATCCGTTTCCGGCGGTGTGCCCACCACCAACGCCGCCGTGACCACCGTTGCCGCCGAGGCCGCCGCGACCGCCGTCCCCACCGGAATGGCCGTCAACATTGAAGGGACCTAGAGGTGTATCGCCTCGTGAGCCGTCACCGCCGATGCCGCCGGTCCCGCCGATGCCACCTGCCCCGCCGGCGCCACCGTTGCCCTTGATCAGGCCGCCCTCGCCGCCAGCCCCGCCAACCCAGCCGCTACCCCCGAGACCGCCTTGAAACCCTTTGTCGCCCGGGGTGAGCCCGGCGCCGCCCGTGCCGCCCTGGCCGCCCTGGCCACCCGTGCCGCCGGCCCCACCGTGGCCGTAGTCGCCGGCGTTGCCTCCTTTGCCGCCGGCCCCACCGTCACTACCCCTGCCGCCTTCGAGATGGGTCGCGTCGCCGGGGGTACCGGTGGCGCCGTGCCCGCCGTCGCCGCCGCGACCACCATCGCCGATTTTCCCGGCGTCACCGCCGGCGCCTCCGGCGCCCCCGGCAACATTCGGGTCAAACGACGCCGCCCCGGGCGCGCCGGCCCCGCCGTCGCCGAGCAACAATCCACCGCGGCCGCCGGCTCCGCCGGCCATTGTGGCCGCACTCGAGCCAGCCAGACCCGCTCCGCCGGCCCCGCCGGTCCCGATCAACCCCGCATCTCCACTGCGGCCGGCAACGGTGGTGGCCGTGGCCGCCGCCCCCGTCCCGCCATCACCGAACAGCAAGCCACCCGCCTCGCCCGCGCCGCCGTTGACTCCGGCCACCCCCGGTGCGCCATTGCCGATCAAGTCCCGCCCGATTGCTGCCTCGAACGGCGCATTGATCACCGGATCCACCACCTGGCCCAGCGGACTGGTGATCCAGGCCTGGCTCAGCGTATGTGCTGGCTGCACCAACAATGCGTCAGATTCCGCGCCGATCACCGCCTGCACCACCCCCACCGGGCCCTCCCCGGCTTTGGCCGCGGCGGCCGCCGCCTCGTAGGCACCGGACAGCACTGCGGTCGGCCCGGCCGTGGCGTCCCACACCTGCCCCAACGCGGCGGCGCTGGCGGCCTCCGCACTCGCGTAGGCCTTCGCGGCGACGTCAAGGGTCCGCCCGAACCATCCCTGCAGGCCGTCCAGAAACTCCTCGAGCACCACCTCGTACTCCTGCGCGTGATCGGCGAACAACGCAGCGATCCCCACCGACACCTCATCGGCGCCAGCGGCCAACAACCCCATCGTCGGAGCCGCCGCCGCCCTGCTGGCAGTACTCACCGCTGACCCGATGCCAGCCACCTCCGCTGCCGCCGCACTCAACTGCTGCGGAGCCACATTCACAAACGACACAGCGCACCACCCATCGGTCGACAAGGCCTTTGGCCCAACAACATCGCTGACGATAAATGCGCAGGCCAGCGCCGTATTGGCGAATCAAATCCGCCATCAAATGTTGAGAAGGGCCACCCCGGACCACGCTCTCGCGGCCGTCTCAACCCCGCGGTGATGAACAGCAACATTGCTGACCGTCAGACACCGTTCGCGTCTCACGCACGCAAACCGGGGGGGCTCACCCGCGAAAGCCACAACCCGGCCAGCGCCTGCCCAAACCAGGCATGAACCCACGATTTCCGCGCTCGGACAATGGCCACCACAGCGGGCACCGGCCACCCCATGCGGTGAGGCCACGTGCGAGGCTGGGCCGAGCGACCCCGACCGTGGGCAGCGCACCACACCAACCACCGCATGGGAGCCCATATGCAGATGCTGCTGGTCCGGCACGCGCTGCCGCTGCGCAGCGAGCATGGCGAAGGTTCGGATCCGGTCCTGTCCGACACCGGGGTAGCGCAGGTCAGCCGCCTGCCCGAGGCGCTTTCCCGGTTCCCCATCACCCGGGTGATCAGCAGTCCACAGCGCCGTGCCGTCCAGACCGCCGAACCCGTCGCGACCGCGCGCGGCCTGGCCATCGACATCGACGGTCGCTTCGCCGAATACGACCGCGACCTGCCGCACTACATTCCCGTCGAGCAGATCCGCACCGAGAAGCCCCAGGAGTGGGCGCGGATGGCGCAGGGGAAGCTGCCCAGCGCGGTCGATGAGGACGCCTTTCGTGCGCGGGTTCGTGCGGTGGTTGACGACGTGGTGTCCGCGGCTGGCTCCGACGACACGGTCGCGGTGTTCAGCCATGGCGGAGTGATCAACGTGGTGCTGCACGAGATTCTGGGGACCGCGCGGCTCTTGTCGTTTCCTATCGACTACGCCTCGATCACCCGGCTGCTATTCTCGCGGACCGGCCAGGCCACGGTGGCCACGGTGAATTCGACCGAACACGTGTGGGATCTGCTGCCCCGAAACCAGCGGTGGTAGCCCAGCGGCAGCTGCCGCCGACGAATTTCGACGTGCCGACACGCCCGGAGAGCAAATGGATGGTGGGCGGTGGTAAACAAGTTCGGTGACTTCGGTAGACCGACTCGACGGCCTCGACCTGGCCGCGCTGGACGGGTATCTGCGTTCACTCGGTCTGGGGCGAGAGGGTGAGCTACGCGGCGAGCTGATCTCCGGCGGCCGCTCCAATCTGACATTCCGGGTCTACGACGATGCGACGAGTTGGCTGGTGCGGCGGCCACCGTTGCATGGGCTGACGCCTTCGGCGCACGACATGGCTCGTGAATACCGGGTGGTGGCGGCGCTGCAGGACACCCCGGTTCCGGTGGCCCGCGCGATCGCGCTGTGCGAGGACGACACGGTGCTGGGCGCGCCCTTCCAGATTGTGGAGTTCGTGGCCGGGCAGGTGGTGCGCCGGCGGGCCCAGCTCGAAGTGCTGGGTAGCAGGGCGATCGACGGCTGTGTTGACTCACTGATCCGGGTGCTCGTCGACCTGCACAGCATCGATCCGGGCGCCGTTGGGCTTGGCGATTTCGGCAAACCCGACGGCTACCTGCAGCGTCAGGTGCGTCGATGGGGGTCGCAGTGGGACCTGGTGCGGTTGCCTGACGACCGCCGTGACGGCGACGTCGCGCGACTGCATTCGGCTCTGCAGCAAGCTATTCCGACGTAGAGTCGCACGTCGATCGTGCACGGCGACTACCGGATCGACAACACCATCTTGGACGCCGATGACCCGACGCGGGTTCGCGCGGTGGTCGATTGGGAACTTTCGACGCTGGGGGATCCGCTCAGCGACGCGGCGCTGATGTGCGTGTATCGCGACCCCGCACTGGACCTGATCGTCAACACCCAGGCCGCCTGGACGTCCCCATTGCTACCGACGGCCGACGAGTTGGCCGACCGGTATTCGCTGGTTTCCGGGATGTCGCTGGGGCATTGGGAGTTCTACATGGCGTTGGCCTACTTCAAACTCGCCATCATCGCCGCCGGTATCGACTTCCGCAGACGCATGTCCGAGCTGGCCGATGGGAAAACCGATGCCTCCGATGAGGCCCCCGAGGTCGTTTCGCCGTTGATCTCTCGTGGCCTGGCGGAGATCAGCAAGCCGATCTCCTAGCCTCAGATCGAATGTCTGCCGGGGTTTTCCGGGGTGCGAGCCCGATTGGCGTGCGCGGCCGGTCAACGCCCGGGGTTGGTGGCCCGCAGTGCCTGCGCGTGACTCTTTTTCGCCTCGCGGCGCAGCTGCAGAATCCGCGCGGTGCCGACCGCGACGGTCAGCAAACCGCCCCCCACGGCCGCCAGCAGTATCGCCACGCCCAGGGGCAGGCTCCAATGCCAGCCGAAGAAGGCGAAAGCCGTCGAGGCGGTGTTTTGGGCGATGAAGATCAGCAAGACGATCAGCACCAGGAAGCCGGTGATCAGTGAGGACCACAACGCGGCCGCCCGGGTGAACTTGATCGGGGGTTCCCCCGAACTCGGAGCGGGCTTTGGCGCCGGCGTCGAGGGCGCTTTGGTCTGGGGTGGGGGACCAGCTGGGCCAGATTGGTTGCTGCTCATACCGTCATGTTTACCCTTTTTCCGCGGTGAAGGTAATTAAATCTCCGCTGGCAACTTTGCTGCGCTTTCACGTCTGCGCGGCAACACACCATTGCGGACGATAGTGTCGGGTGCAGGGGGACGCTGCGGCGCATGTGCCGCGCAACACTCGCCGCAGCGCTGTGCGTTGTGATGGTGTGTTCGGTCGCGGCCTGTGGCAGTTCGGACCCGTTCGGGACCACCAGCTGTGACATCAACTCGATCGTGGTCGGGTCTGGCGACTTCTCGGAATCGCAGATTGTCGCCGAACTCTATGCACAGGCGTTGCGGGCAAATGGCTTCGAGGTCGGAATGCGGTTGGGAATCGGCAGCCGCGAAACCTACATCCCGGCGCTCAAGGACCATTCCATCGATCTGGTTCCGGAGTACATCGGAAACCTCTTGCTGTACTTCGATCCACACGCCACCGTGACCCTGCTGGACGCCGTCGAACTGGAGCTCTACCGGCGGCTGCCCGGCGATCTGTCGGTTCTCACGCCGTCGCCGGCTTCGGATACCGACACGGTCACCGTCACCAGTGCGACCGCCGGCAAGTGGAACCTGAAGACGATCGCGGACCTGGCCCCGCATTCCGCGAATCTGCGGTTCGCGGCGCCCTCGGCGTTCCAGAACAGGCCGTCCGGATTGCGTGGGCTGCGCGAGAAATACGGGCTCGACATCTCACCTCAGAATTTCGTGACGATCAACGACGGCGGCGGCGCGGTAACAGTGCGCGCGTTGCTGGACGGAACGGTCGACGCCGCCGACATTTTCAGCACGTCACCGGCGATCCGGCAGAACCACCTGGTGGTGCTCGTCGATCCGGAGCACAACTTTCGGGCCGGCAACATTGTGCCGCTGCTCAATTCGCAGAAGAAGTCCGATCGCATCAAAGACGTCCTGGATGCGATGTCCGCGAAGTTGACCACCGAAGGCGTGGCTGAGCTCAACGCTTCGGTATCGGGCAACGGTGGCATCGACCCTAATGAGGCCGCACGGAAATGGCTGCACGACAACGGCTTCGATCATCCGATCCGGCCCTAGAGACCAACTGGGAAACGCATTGATCAGGTTTGGCAATGTCGACAAGGTGTACGCCGACGGCACCACCGCCGTGGACCAACTGAGCCTCGAGGTCGCCGACGGCATGCTGACCGTTTTCGTCGGCCCATCGGGCTGTGGCAAGACGACGGCGCTGCGCATGATCAATCGCATGGTCGAGCCGAGTTCGGGCGCCGTCACCGTCAACGGCACCGACGTCTCCACGGTGAACCCGGTGAAGGCTCGCCTCGGAATCGGCTACGTCATCCAAAACGCGGGGCTGATGCCCCATCAGCGGGTGATCGACAATGTCGCGACGGTGCCGGTGTTGAAGGGGCAGTCCCGCCGGGCCGCCCGCAAAGCCGCCTACGAAGTACTCGAACGGGTAGGTCTGAACCCCAAGGTGGCCAGCCGTTATCCGGCCCAACTCTCCGGTGGCGAACAACAGCGGGTCGGGCTGGCGCGGGCGCTGGCGGCTGACCCGCCGATCCTGTTGATGGACGAGGCCTTCTCTGCTGTCGACCCGGTGGTACGCCATGACCTGCAGAACGAAATCCTGCGTCTGCAAAGCGATCTACACAAGACCATCGTTTTCGTCACGCACGACATCGACGAGGCGTTCAAACTCGGTGAGGTTGTGGCGGTGTTCGCGCCGGGCGGTCGGTTGCAGCAATGTGACCAGCCCGCCCGACTGCTGGCCCGCCCGGCCAATGAGTTCGTGTCGAAATTCATTGGTTTGGGCCGTGGCTACCGGTTGCTGCAACTCTTCGATGGGGTGGGGATCGAGCTAGATGACCTCGAGCGGATCTGTGTGAGCAGTCTGGGGCGCTCGCAACCGCCCGATGGCTGGGCGCTGGTGGTCAGCGACGATGACGTCCCGGTGGGCTGGATTGACGCCGACGGATTGCGCCGCCATCGCGATGGTGCGACCTTGCCGGACGCCATGACCGTGGTCGGGGCGGTGTTCCGGCCCTACGGCAACCTTAGCCAGGCGCTGGATGCCGCGCTGTCGTAGCCGTCATCCATGGGTGTGGCCGTCGACGACGGCGGCAAGGTCATCGGTGGAGTGCTGGCCGATGACGTGCTGTCCGCGTTGAAAAGCCGGCGATAAGGCCCGGGTATGCATTACTTGATGACCCACCTCGGCACCGCCTGGGCGCTGACCATGGTCCATCTGCGGCTGTCGTTGATTCCGGTGCTGATCGGTACGGCGATCGCGATCCCGCTGGGCTTGTTCGTGCAGCACGCACCGACGCTTCGTCGGTTGACGACGGCAACCGCCAGCGTGGTCTTCACCATCCCGTCGCTCGCGCTGTTCGTGGTGTTGCCGCTGATCATCAAGACGCGGATCCTGCAAGAGGCGAACGTGATCATCGCGCTGTCGGCCTACACCACCGCCCTGCTGGTGCGTGCGGTGCTGGAGGCCCTGGATGCGGTGCCCGCGCAGGTCCGGGATGCCGCCGTGGCGGTCGGCTATTCGCCGATTGCGCGAATGCTGAAAGTCGAACTGCCGCTGTCAATTCCGGTGCTGGTATCCGGCCTGCGGGTGGTCGTCGTGACCAATATCGCGATGGTTTCGGTGGGGGCGGTGATCGGCATCGGCGGTCTGGGCACCTGGTTCACCGCGGGTTACCTGATGGACAAGAGTGACCAGATCGTGGCCGGCATCATCGTGATGTTTGTCCTGGCCATTCTGATCGACATGGTGCTCAACGTGGCCGGCAGGTTGGCCACGCCGTGGGAGCGCAGCTCGCGTGGCCGGCGTCGGTTCAGATCTCCGATCGTGGGTGGGGCTCGATGAACTTCCTGCAACAGGCGCTGTCCTACTTGTCCACCGCCGCAAATTGGACCGGATCGGCCGGCCTGGCCCACCGCACCGCCGAGCACCTGGAATACACCGCGCTGGCCGTGACGGCGTCGGCACTGGTTGCCATACCGATTGGGTTGATCATCGGCCACACCGGCCGTGGTCAGTTGCTGGTGGTGAGCGCGGTCAACGGGCTGCGCGCCTTGCCGACGCTGGGCGTGTTGCTGCTCGGTGTGCTGTTGTTCGGGCTGGGTCTGGGGCCGCCGATAGTCGCGCTGATGCTGTTGGGCATGCCGCCGCTACTTGCCGGCACCTACGCGGGCATCGCCAGCGTCGACCCGCTGCTGGTCGATGCCGCCCGTGCGATGGGGATGACCGAGGCCCAGGTGGTGTTGCGCGTCGAGATGCCCAACGCCCTGCCACTGATACTCGGCGGGTTGCGCAGCGCGACGCTGCAGGTGGTTGCCACCGCGATGGTGGCTGCCTACGCCAGCCTGGGCGGGCTGGGCCGCTACCTGATCGATGGGATCAAGGAACGTCAGTTCCATATCGCCTTGGTCGGTGCGCTGATGGTGGCGGCGCTGGCGCTGTCTTTGGACGGGCTGCTGGCGTTGGCGGGATGGGCGTCGGTGCCCGGTACCGGCCGCGTGAGCAGGTTCTGGCACCAGCCAGATGACCGAATTGACGTTGCAGTTAGTCCCAATTCCGCCGCGGTTGGTTCACACGTCCTACGGTAGAGATGTGAACTCAGTTTCCTCTGATCCGGCTCGGTGCCTCTGGACGGCTATGTTGACGTGGCGTGCTCAAGACGTCTCGCGCATGGAATCGGTACGAATTCAGGTGTCCGGCAAGCGGATCAGGGCAAATGGCCGCATTGTGGCGGCCGCTACCGCCAGCAATCCCGCATTCGGCGCTTTCTACGATCTGCAGACCGACGAGACCGGCGCCACCAAGCGGTTCGGACTGACCGTCACGCTGGCCGAGCGGGAACGTCAGCTCGCGATCGCCCGGGACGAAGAGAACATGTGGTTGGTCACCGACCACCAGGGTGAGAGCCGAGCGGGGTACAACGGAGCGCTGGACATCGACCTGGTGTTCAGCTCGTTCTTCAACGCGCTGCCGATCCGGCGCCTCGGAATCCACGAGCGTGCGGAGATGATCACCTTGCCGATGGTCTACGTCAACGTGCCGGAGATGAGTGTCGACGCGGCCACCGTGAGCTACAGCAGTGAGGGCCGCCTGGATGGCATCAAGTTGCGCTCCCCGGTCGCCGATACCACCGTGACCGTCGACGATGAAGGTTTCATCCTGGACTATCCAGGCTTGGCAGAGCGGATTTGATCACGCCGCCCGCCCGGCCGGCCGCCGCCAGTCGTTCGCGCCAGCGCGGCTCGCCGATCGTCACCGTGGAGATGTCGGAGCGCGGGAAGCTCTCGTAGCGGGTGCGCGCGGCGTTGCCCGCGTCGACCAGGTCGGCCACCGAGCCATTGCAGGCCAACGAATCGCGTGCGCGGTTGAGCAATTCGATGATTCGGTCCGCAGCCGGCACCAACTGTCCGGTGTTGGCCTCGCACATCGCCCGAACCAGGTCGGGAGCGGTGCCGGCAACGCGGGTGGCGTCCCGGAACGAACCCGCGGCGAGAGCAAAAGCCAGGGGGACTTCGGCGGCGGTGACCGCCAGTGCCTCGGCGAGCAGGTGGGGCAGATGTGAGATCGCCGCCGCGGCCGCGTCGTGCTCGTCGGACTTGGCCGGCACGACCACCGCTCCGCAGTCCAGCGCCAGCTGCATCACCATCGACCACACCACGGGATCCACGTGGTCGTCGACGCTGACGACCCAGGGTGCCCGCGTGAATAGGGCGCCGTGACCAGCCCCCCAACCGGAGTGTGCGGTGCCGGTCATCGGGTGACCGCCGACGAAGCGCTCGCGCAGACCGGCCTCGGTGACTTCCTCCAAGACGGCGGTCTTGACGCTGGTCACGTCGGTCAGCGGGCAGTTAGGGGCCAACTCGCGGATGTGGGTCAGCATGCTCGGCAACGCCGGCATAGGAACGGCCAGCACAATCAATGCGGTGGTGTCGGCGGCCCGGGCCAGTGTTTCGGCGAGATCGGTGGTGGCCTCAAATCCGTCCGACTGGGCGCCGTTGGCGCCTTCCACCGACCGGTTGTAGCCGAAGACCACACGATCTGCTGCAGCGGTGGCCCGCATGATGGAACCACCGATCAAGCCCAGCCCGAGTACACACACGGGTGTCGTCTGCACAGTCCCAAGGTTGGCACACTTGTATTGCTTGTGCGTGTCCGCCGCCGCGCTTGCCCAGCGGCGCTGGTCAAGGGTCATCTGGTCACAAACCTGGCCAGCGACTACCGTAAGCGCCCATGGGAGCACAACGGGCCGCAGCGAAAGGCCCGTCCGCGGAAACGCCGGACGGTTTCGGCGTTGCCGTGGTTCGTGAAGAAGGCAAATGGCGTTGCGCCGCGATGAGTCCGAAGGCCTTGGCCACGCTGTCGGAGGCCGAAACCGAGCTGCGGGAATTGCGCAGCTCGGGAGCTGTCTTCGGGCTCCTGGACATCGATGACGAGTTCTTTGTCATCCTGCGTCCGGCGCCTTCAGGGACACGGCTGCTGTTGTCGGACGCCACCGCGGCACTTGACTACGACATCGCGGCTGAAGTCCTAGACAGCCTGGACTCTGAAATAGATCCCGAGGACCTCGAGGATGCCGACCCGTTCGAGGAAGGCGATTTGGGCCTGCTGGCAGATATCGGCCTGCCCGAGGCCGTGCTGGGGGTCATCCTCGACGAGACTGACCTCTACGCCGACGAACAACTCGGCCGCATCGCCCGGGAAATGGGCTTCGCGGAGCAGCTGTCGGCGATCATCGACCGCCTCGGTCGGTGATCGCGGACGAAGATCTGGTCCGCGCCGCCCTGGCGGCAGCAGCGACGGCCGGTCCGCGCGACGTACCCATCGGTGCGGTGGTGATCTCCGCTGACGGGACCGAACTCGCCCGCGCGGTAAACGCCCGCGAGGAACTCGGCGATCCGACCGCCCACGCCGAGATCCTGGCGTTGCGGGCGGCGGCGCGAGTGCTCGGGGATGGGTGGCGGCTCGAAGGCGCCACGCTGGCGGTAACGGTCGAACCGTGCACCATGTGTGCGGGTGCTCTGGTGCTGGCGCGGGTGGCTCGTTTGGTGTTCGGTGCGTGGGAACCCAAGACTGGCGCGGTCGGTTCCTTGTGGGATGTGGTGCGCGATCGTCGGCTTAATCACCGCCCGCAAGTGCGCGGTGGTGTCCTCGCGCAGGAGTGCGCTGCGCCCCTGGAAGAGTTCTTCGGCCGCCAGCGATTGGGGTGACGGGCCATCGGTTCGGTAAGCTGCTCGGCGGTGGCGTGTCCGAGCGGCCTAAGGAGCACGCCTCGAAAGCGTGTGACGGCTAAAACCGTCCGAGGGTTCAAATCCCTCCGCCACCGCCAAGCGATGAGTCGACCCGTGGGTGACACCACGGGTCGCGTCATCGGCTACAGATTCCCCGGCCGTCGGCCGGGGTTTTTGTTCTTGGCGTGGATTGGCGCGCAATCTTCGACGAGCGGACCAAGGCCGGGCAGCATCACAGCCCCGTGGCCATCGTGGTCGCGCGAACGGTGACGCACCGGGTCGACCATAGAACTCTCCAGCCACTGCTCCCTCCAGTGGCGGGTGTCGCGTCCCTTCAACGTGTGGTCTCGGCCTAGAGCCGTTTTGAGGCGGCGCCTTCCCGTTCGAGACATTGGTTTCACGTACTAGACAGATTTGTTTCAAATAACCTGTGTGGCAATATATTTCGCCACATCGCTACTTACGATACGCGGGAATCGGCACTGGAGCCGATGGGTGACGAGCGGTTTTGCCCATTTTTCCGATGGTGCCCGCCTATCGCAGAGGAGTGGTGTGATGTCGTTTGTTTCGGTGGGTCCGGGTCTGTTGGAGGCGGCTGCTCGGGATTTGGCGGGTCTGGGTGCGGGGCTTCGGGAGGCCAATCTGGCGGCGGCCGGTGCCACGGTGGGGGTGTTGCCGGCTGCCGGTGATGAGGTGTCGGCCGCGATTGCGGAATTGTTTGGTGGTTTCGGTCGGGAGTACCAGGCGATGGGTGCTCGGGTGGCGTTGCTCCACGACGACTTCGTGCGGGCGCTGACCGCGGGCGGGAGCGCCTATGGGCAGGCCGAGGCGCTGAATATGTGGCCGTTGCAGGAGCTCGAGCAGCAGGCCCTGGGGGTGGTCAATGCGCCGAGTATGGCGTTGTTCGGCCGTCCGTTGATCGGTAATGGAGTTGATGGGGTCGCGGGCACTGGGCAGGCCGGTGGGGCCGGCGGGATCTTGTGGGGCAACGGCGGAAATGGTGGGTCGGGGGCGGCCGGAGCCAACGGTGGAGCCGGTGGTTCCGCGGGTCTTATCGGCACCGGTGGCGTGGGTGGTGCCGGTGGCGTCGGTGCTGCGGGTATGACCGGCGGGTCTGGTGGGGCCGGGGGCAGTGGTGGCTGGTTGTGGGGTGCGGGTGGCTCCGGTGGTGTGGGTGGTGCTGGGGGCGTGGGTGCCGGCGCCGGTGGCATCGGCGGGCATGGTGGTGCTGGTGGCGCCGGGGGTGTGGCGCGTTCGTTGTTGTTTGGCACCGGCGGAGCCGGCGGTGCGGGCGGGGTCGGTGGTGGTGGGGCAGCTGGCGTCGACAGCGGTACTCCAGGAGGCACGGGAGGTATTGGCGGTGTCGGTGGCGCGGGTGGTGCTGGTGGTGTCGGGGGTGCGAGCCGATCGTTGTTGTTCGGCGCCGGCGGGGTCGGTGGCGAGGGCGCTTCGGGCGGGCTAGGCGGCGGCGGAGGTGCCGGGGCCAGCGGTGTGGGCTTCGATATGGCGGGCGGTGCTGGTGGCGATGGCGGCGCCGGTGGTGCCGCCGGTGCCGGGGGTTCCGGAGGCTCCGGTGGATGGCTGTGGGGTAACGCCGGGCAGACCGCGGCTGCCGGTGTTGGCGGTGCTGGTGGCGCTGGTGGTGCGGGTGGCGCCGGTGACCAGGGTGTGTCTGGTGTTGCGCCGGGTGAGGCGGGTGCGGTTGGTTTTGCCGGTGGCGCTGGGGGCGCTGGCGGTGCGGGCGGTAACGGTGTTGGCGGTGGCGTGAACGGCAGTGGCGGCGCTGGTGGTGCTGGCGGCGTTGGTGGTGGCGGTGGCGCGGGGGCTAGTGGTGTGGGTGCGGGTGTGGCCGGCGGTGACGGCGGGACCGGGGGTGCTGGGGGTGCGGCCGGTGTGGGTGGCGCGGCCGGTACCGGTGGCGTCGGCGGTGCTGCGGGTGTGGCCGGTACCGGTGGTGATGGTGGTGCCGGGGGTAGTGGTGGCGCTAGTGATCAGGGTGCGGCCGGGGTGAATCCGGGTGAGGCGGGCACGGTTGGTTTTGCCGGTGGCGCTGGTGGTGCTGGTGGTGCCGGGGGTGACTCCGGTGCCGGTGGCGTGAACGGCAGTGGCGGTGTTGGTGGTGCTGGCGGCGCTGGTGGTGCCGGTGGCGCGGGGGCTAGTGGTGTGGGTGCGGGTGTGGCCGGCGGTGACGGCGGGACCGGGGGTGCTGGGGGTGCGGCCGGCGTGGGTGGCGCGGCCGGTACCGGTGGCGTCGGCGGTGCTGCGGGTGTGGCCGGTACCGGTGGTGATGGCGGTGATGGTGGCGCCGGCGACCACGGTGGCGTAGGCGTCAACCCGGGTGACTCGGGTACGGCCGGGTGGGCTGGTGGTGCTGGTGGTGCCGGCGGAGCCGGCGGCAGCGCCGCGTTCAACGGCGTCAACGGTGCTGGTGGTGCTGGCGGCAACGGTGGTGCCGGTGGCGGCGGCGGTGCCGGGGCCAGTGGTATCGGCGCCGGTGTGGCCGGCGGTGACGGCGGAACCGGCGGTACTGGTGGCGCCGCCGGAACTGGTGGCGCGGCGGGAGCCGGCGGCACCGGAGGCGCTGCGGGTGCGGCGGTAGCGCTGGTGATGGTGGCGCCGGGGGTGCTGGTGGCGCTGGTGACGACGGCAGCGCAGGAGTGGTCTCGGGCGACCCGGGCACGGCCGGGAAGGCCGGAGGTGCCGGTGGAGCTGGTGGCGTCGGCGGCAATGGTGTTGCGGGCGGAGTCAACGGCAGCGGCGGTGCTGGCGGTGTAGGCGGCGCAGGCGGCACGGGTGGTGCCGGGGCCAGCGGCGTCCCCGCTAGCGTGGACGGCGGCGACGGCGGCGCAGGTGGTGCCGGTGGTGCGGCCGGTTCCGGTGGTGCGGCCGGCACGGGTGGCAGCGGTGGCAGTGCGGGTAACACGGGTGCCGGCGGTGCCGGCGGCGATGGCGGCGTCGGGGGCGCCGGCGGCAATGCCGAAGGACCGGGCCTGTTCGGTTACGACGGCGGCATGGGCGGGGCTGGCGGTGCTGGCGGCAGCGCCGGGTCTACTGGCGTCAACGGAGACGGCGGTGCCGGTGGCGCGGGCGGTGTTGGCGGCCTCGGTGGCGATAGTGCGGCTACGGCCGGTGGTGGTGGAGCCGGCGGCGATGGCGGCGCTGGTGGTGCCGCGGGCGCCGGTGCGGGTATCGCGGGTTCAGCTGGTGACGGCGGGCACGCCGGTGCGGGCGGTGCCGGCGGTGCAGGCCTAAGCGGCGGATTCAACACCGGTGCTGCCGGTGGTATCGGTGGCGCAGGTGGTGCCGGGGGAACCGGCGGTGACTCCGGTGGCGTCGGTGGTGTTAACGGTGACGGCGGTGCCGGCGGCATAGGCGGCCACGGCGGCGACGGCGGCTCCAGTACGAGCACACCCGGTGTGGGTGGGGCCGGTGGGTCCGGCAGCGACGGCGGGTCGGCAGGTATTGGGGTTGGTGTCGCCGGTAACGGTGGTGACGCCGGCGCTGGTGGGGCCGGTGGGTCCGGCGGCGCGGGCATTGACGGAAGCGCCGCGACCGGCGCCCACGGCGGCGCGGGAGGTTCCGGCGGCGTTGGGGGACTAGCCACCAACAGCGCGGGTGTCCGCGGTGACGGCGGGGCTGGCGGGGCCGGCGGCAATGGCGGGGCCGGCGCGAACGGCACCGCCAGCCCGGGTGTCCCTGGCCCCGGGGCTGGCGGCGACGCCGGGGCCGGCGGGAATGGAGGCGCCGGTGGGGGCAGCGGCGCACGTAACGGTGACGGCGGTGACGGCGGAGTGGGTGGCCGCGGCGGCGATGGCCATATCCACCCGAGCGGTTTCCGTATCAACGGCGGCGATGGCGGGGCTGGCGGCGCCGCAGGACTTGCCGGCGTCAATGGCGCTAGTGCCGCTGGCGATGCCCGCCACGGCGGCGATGGCGGGGCCGGCGGGAACGGCAGTGTCGGCGAGTCGGGAGCAGATGGCGTGGGGGCAGGAGCTACCGGCGGTTTCGGCTCCCAAGGTGGCGATGGCGGTAAGGGTGGTGCCGGTGGGGCCGGCGTGAATGGAGTTGGTGGCGGCGACGGTGGCAAGGGCGGCACCGATGGTGCCGGCGGGGCCGGCGGAGCGGGTAACGATGGCATCATCCCGTCGAATGGCGGCCTCGGCGGCAACGGCGGCTCGGGCGGTCTGGGCGGGGCAGGTGGTGCCGGTACCGACGGCGGAGCGTCGGGCGCCACTGGCACCTACGGCACCGGAGGCGCAGGAGGGGCCGGAGGCGCCGGAGGAAACGCCACCGGCGGCGCGAGCGAGGGCGGCGGCCTCGGTGGCAACGGTGGCAACGGTGGTCAAGCATTCGGGGATGGTGTCGGCGGCGCCGGTGGTATCGGCGGCAAGGGTGGCAATGCCGCTATCGGCACCATCGTCATAGATGGTGGAGTTGGCGGGGCGGGCGGTTCCGGCGGCTTGGGAGGTGCCACCGAGGACGGGGTAGGTGGTGTCGGAGGCGCCGGCGGGGCCGGCGGCAATGGTGGTCGGGGCGACATGTTGTTCACGGTCGGCGGCAGTGGCGGCACCGGCGGTGACGGCGGCGGCGGCGGTAGCGCTAGCGGAAGCGGCACTGGTGGCTCCGGCGGTACCGGTGGCGTTGGAGGGATAGGCGGCGATGGCAAACTAGGCGGCTTCGGCGGCGACGGCGGCGACGGTGGTGACGGCGGGTTCGGTGTCATCGGCGGCCAAGGCGGCGGCGGTGGGTTCGGAGGCCTCGGCGGGACGGGCGCGGGTGGCGCGCCTTCCGATAACGGGATCAACGGTGAACCAGGCAACCCGGGCTGAGCGATGCCACACCCAACCATTCCCGGTCCGGCGTTAGAAGATGGCCTGCAGGACAAGCGAATAACTGGGATCTCGCCGAGCCGGGCCCGTTTTACCCGCTGATCAACAACGGAAGCGAGATCGCTCCCGCTCCTCCGGTCACCACAATTACCCAACGGCCGTCGGCGGGCAGGCTCACCTCAACGTTGAAGATGGCGAACCCGACCTCGGCGGTGGTTGCGGCGTCGGGCAGCTCGAATCCCATCAGCAGGGGTTCGTCATCGGTAGGAGGTCTGATCTCGACTTCGATCCGCTGGTGGGGGTCGTCGGTTTCGGTCTGGGTCAACACCACCAGCAGAAACCGTGCTGCCCGGTCGGTGTCGACCCAGTATCGGTACAAAACGCCGCCGGATACGTTGAGCTTGTTATCCACCGCAGCGGCCGCTTCGGCTAGAAAAGCCCCCACTATCACTCCCCGAACCTACAGCCTTGGTCACGGCACGCTCGGCGGGGCTCGGAGCGCCCCGCGGCTATTGCTGAGGCTGGGGTGCGCCGCCATAACCAAGCTGCGACGCGGTGTAGCGTGCGGCATCGGTGACCGGCACCGCCTGCACCGCAGTGCCGTACGCGCAGATCTCGGTCCATACGTCACCGAGCTCGGTGGTGTCGAAGCGCATCCCGATAATCGCGTTGCCGCCCTTGTTGCGGGCCTCGGTCATCAGCCGGGCCATCGCCTCATTGCGGCTCTCTGCCAGGTTCTTGGTCATGCCCTGCAACTCGCCGCCGAACATCGATTTGAATCCGGCGCCTATCTGGGAGAAGGCATTTCGGGAACGAACGGTCAGTCCGAAGACTTCGCCGCACACCCGCTGGATTTCCCAACCGGGAATGTCATTGGTCGTGACAACGAGCACCGGGCCACCTTTCTGCGGACGTTCGATACGACGTGATTGCGCTGCAAACTACCGCTGCGTGGGCGGGGCGCCTAGCGCAGCTTGCGGCCGTAGCTGTCGGCAACGTTGCCGGTGAAGATCATGATCGCGTCAACGATTCCCCACAGCACCGCGGCAATGAGAAACGGAAAGCCGATGAGGCAGAAAACGGTGAAGGCCAGGCCGCCGAGTCAGAGGCACAACTGAGCCGTGGCAACGGAATTCGAGCCGACGTAGAACCGGCCGATCCCGGCGAAACCGAAAAACAGCTGCAGCAGTCCGACGGTGGCGGCCGACTTATCGGAAAGGGGCACACCGCTGATCGGATCGCGTCCAAAGGGCGCCTGCGGATCTGGCGCCTGGGCGAAATTGGGGTACGGGTACGACGGGTTGCCGGGGTATGGCTGTGGCTGGCCCCCGGGTTGAGCCGGATACCCCCATGACGGTGGGAACTGGGGATTGGGGCCCGGCTGGCCGTAAGGCTGCCCGACCCAGGGGGGGGCTCGTCGGAGGAACCTCCGGGTTGATTCGGTGTCGCCATCGGCTAGCACTACCCCCTCGTAATCTCGCCTCCCCACGCTACCCCGGCCCCAGCCGGTGTCGCTTGACGAAACGGCCACACCCGCGGCTACCGTCTTTGGAGTATCTCGAAGTCGAAGTGGGGATCCGGTGGAACCTTCCAGCACTGACATCGCTGACATCGACTTTGACGATCTGACGAGGCCCGTGCTGACCGACGTCCAGCGCCAGGTTCTGCAGTTCATCGAGTCCAGACACGTCGAATTCGACATCGCGGCACTGCTCGCCGAAGCTGTGGACCAGGCCGGGGTCGGCGACGACCTTGGCGACACCGACGGCTTCGGAAACCGCTTGAGGGCCCATGTGGCAGCGATCGAAGGCGACCAAGGTCTCACCCAGCTCACCCGCTCGTCCTTGCGGCAGCGAGTGGTTCGGCTGCTGCGCAACCGCCTCTCATTGACCGACCTCATCCGCCGATACCCCGAGATCGAATCGATCCGGATCGAAAAACCGTTCGTCGTGGTGGGCATGCCGAGGTCGGGCACCACCCATCTGGTGAACCTGCTCGCTGCCGATCCGCGCCGGCGTGCGCTGCCGTACTGGGAGAGTCAAGACCCGATCCCGGCCCGAGGCCAAGGCCCCGACATCTTCGGCGTCGACCCGCGCTACACCAGGGCCAAAACCGAGCATGATGCATTGATGGCCACCGCTCCGGTGGTGGCCGCCATGCATGACCGGTTTCCCGAAGCGATCGAGGAGGAAGTGGAGCTCCTCGACCTGGACCTGGCCTCCTATGTCGTGGAATGGCATGCGCGGGTGCCCGATTGGCGCGACTACTATCTGGGGCTCGACCAACGCCGCCATTACGCCTACCTGAAGAAGGTGCTGCAGGCGCTGACGTTTCTGCGCGGCCCGCAAACCTGGGTCCTCAAGAGCCCGCAGCATTGCGAGCAGCTGGGCCCGTTGATGGCGACCTTTCCCGACGCCACGGTGGCTTTCACGCACCGTGATCCGGTGGCGGTGATCCAGTCGACCATCACCATGATGGCCTACACTGACCGGCTGCGCCGCACCAGCATCGACGCCGGCTGGCTGCTGGACTACTGGAGCGACCGCGTGTATCCACTGCTGTGGGCCTGCGTGCGTGACCGTGACATTGTGCCGCCCGACCGCAGCATCGACATCGGCTTCCATCAGCTCAACGGCAACGAAATGGCGCTACTGGACGAGCTTTACCGGTGCAGCGGCGTCGCGATAACCCCGAAGGTTCGCGGACTGTTTCAGCAGTATCTGGACGGCAATCCGCGCGGCAAGCACGGTCGGGTGCGCTACCACCTGCAACGTCATTTCGGCAGCTCGGCCGAGCAACTTCGGGAACGGTTCGACTTCTATTTCGACAGGTTTGATGTCCGCCCCGAGTGAAGGAGACGACCGCGATGTTCGAACCGGTCTACCGCAGCAGGCCGGGCGCCGATGCGATGCGCCCGGCGGCCGCTGAGCGGGCTGAGCAGATCGCGCCAGGCTTGTGGTGTTCACCGGGACTGTCGAACTCCTACTTGCTGACCACCGCTGACGGTCGGGTGGTGGTCAACACAGGGATGGGATTTGAGGGCCCGGTGCACCGCGCGAATTTCGATGCCGTGGACTGCTCGCCGGTGCGCTACATCATCTTGACCCAGGGCCACGTGGACCACGTCGGTGGCCTGGACAGCGTGCGCGACCCGGGACAAAGGTTGTCGCACAAGCGAACTGGACCCTCTGGCGCGACGACAACGAGCGCCTCATCCCGTATCGGGCCAGCCGCAGTGCCTTCGCCTTCAAAGACACGCTGAGCGCCGGCATCCAGGCGATCCAGCGACGTCTCGGTACCACCCGCCTGGCCGGCCAGAGCGTGCCCAACGTCGATCTTGATTTCGCGGACACGCTCGTCCTGGAAGTCGGCGGCCGACGGATGGAGCTGGTGTCGGTACCGGGGGGGGGAGAAACGACCGACTCGTTGGTGGTCTGGCTGCCGGAGGAACGAATATGTCTGTGCGGAAATACCTTTGGTCCGCTATTCGGCCACATCCCCAACCTCGTCACCATGCGTGGCGACCGGTACCGCGACGCGCTGGCTGCCATCGCCTCGATCGAGCGGGTGCGCGCGCTGCGCCCCGAAATTCTGGTGACCGGTCATTTTGACCCGATGACCGGCGCCGAGCTCATCTATTGCGAGCTCACCCGACTGCGCGACGCCATCACATACGTCCACGATCAGACCGTCGCCGGGATGAACGCCGGCAAGAATGTGGAAACCCTGATGCGCGAGATCGTGCTCCCCGCCGAATACGACGTCGGCCAGGGATATGGGACGGTGGCCTGGGACGTGCGGGCGATCTGGGAGAACTACTCGGGCTGGTTCCACCATCGCTGGATAACCGAGCTGTATCCGGTGGGATTCGACGCTGTCGCCGCCGATGTGGTGGACCTGGCGGGCGCGGATGCGATTGTGGATCGAGCCCGCGCTCATCTGGTCTCCGGCCGCCCGGTGCAAGCGATCCACCTTGCCGAGCTGATCGAGCGGGACCACCCGGGCGCCCGTGAGGTACTCAGACAAGCCCACGAAAACCTGCTCGCCTGCAGTACCAACTTCTGGGAAAGCGCATGGCTAGAGCGTCAGATAGCGAGCCACTCATGACGGCGCGGGTGAGCTTCGATTTCACTGGGACTGCGGCCCTGATCACCGGCGGTACCAGCGGGATCGGACATGGGATCGCGATGCTGTTCCGGGACGCGGGGGCCCAGGTCACCGTCACCGGAACCAAGCCGGGGTCCGCGGACTACGACACCGACTTGTCCGGCATGACTTACCGGCAACTGCAGCTCACCGACCCGGATTCGATAGCCCAGCTGACACAGCACTTCGACCGGCTGGATGTCCTGGTCAACAACGCCGGCGCGAATTTCCCTGGGGGACTTGATGAATCGAAGCCGGATGGTTTTGACGCTTCGGTACAGCTCAATCTGACCGGTCCGTACCGGCTGACCATGGGTCTCTACCGCTCGCTGAAGGCATCGACCGCGGTGGGAGGCGCCAGCGTGGTCAACATGGCATCGATGTCGGCATTGCGCGCGGTCACCTTGGTCCCCGGCTACGGAGCCGCCAAGGCGGGAATCATCTGTGTCACCAGAAACCTGGCGGTCAAGTGGGCGGCCAAGGGCATCCGGGTAAATGCCGTGGCGCCGGGCACGATCGATACCCCGATGACCGCGCCGATGCATCTCGCGACCGAGCTGGTGGATGCGGAGCTTGCTCATATTCCGGTGCGCCGCTTCGGATCAGTCGGCGACATCGCACCCACGGTGGCGTTCCTGTGCACCGAACACAGCAGCTACACCAACGGGGCGGTGTTCGTTGTCGACGGCGCCTCGGATTGCGTCTGAGGCGACGCTGCAGGGCAACGGCTATGCCCCGGAAGTCACCGCCGATGTCCCGAGCCCGCTTCCCGATCGGACCGCGTTTCTGGCGCTCACAGACCCCGATGGGCGGCCGGGGAGGGTACTGACGGGGGCCTAGAAGCCCAACTGTTGGGGCATCTCGGTGACCAGCACCGGAAGCGTGACCGACCCGGTGTCGGAGCTGGCCACGAGTTCCCAGCGGCCGTCGATGGGAAGGCGCAGCTGGATCTCGAAGAAGGCGAAGCCCGGAAACTCGGCCACGGCGGCCTCCGGAACCTCGAATTGCAGCCGGGTGGCTTCGGCATCCGCGGGAGGCCGTGCCTCGACAGTGAGCTGCCGATCCGTGCTGCCCGGGTTCGACTGGGTCAGCACTACCAGGACAAACCGGGCCAGACGATCAGGCCCGACCGCGAAACGGGACAGCACGCCGCCCGACACGTTGAGTTTGTTGTCTACCGCGGCAGCGGCGTCCGCGAGAAAGGCACCGGTAAGTATCACGCGGCTGAACCTACCGCGAAGTAAATTTGCCAGCAAACCCGAGGGGGGTATGGCCCTGGGGCGGCTTTGGTACAGCGTGCGTCGCACCTTCGTCGTGTGAAACCTCGGCCCGACAAACGTCAGTAGCGGGCCGCGCATCATCGGATGCTCGAAAGACGGGCCCGGCGGCGTCGGTGGGGGCGGGCAATGCCGGCCGGTTCGGGAGCCGCCTCGCGGCGATTCCCGGGGGTGCGATGAGCGCTGCGGCGCGGTTTGCGAGCGCACGCATCTGTCCTGCCCGCCCAGTCGTCGGGAGGGGCCTCCGAACGAGCCGAGTCGCGAAATATGCGGTGGCATAACGGCTACCGGCGTTGCCCCGGGCTCAACATCGGGAATCTAACGCCATGGTAAAAGTCTTGACGAATATAACTATGGCCAATTACTACTGTCGCTATAGACATTGGTCGTGGTGTCGCTCACACGGTCACGGTCCATCCGGGACTGGTGTGCGCTCATCCGGCCGTTGCGGTCATCGGGCCCAAGTCCGCGCAACTAAGGAGGACCAGATGCAGTCGATGTCGATCTATCCGGTCGCCGCCGATATTGGTGCGCAGTTGGCCGAAGGCGTCTTTCGGGGTCTGCAGGCCGACGCGACGGCGGCCACTTCCATAACTTCAGTGCGGCCGGCTGGGGCCGACGAGGTTTCCACCCAGGCGATGCTGGCGTTCACTAAACACGCCGGACAAATGCTTGCCCTCAATCAGGCGGCGCAGGAAGAGCTCAGGAGGGCCGGCGAGGCCGTCAACGCGATCGCGCGGATGTACACCGACACCGACGTGGCGGTGGCCAGAAACCTGATCGACGTCGGATGGCGTTCGGGATCGGCGTTGGCGAACGTCTGATCGTGTGGCTGGGTATCCCCGCCGCTTCAGCCAATTTCGCGCCTGAACGAGCGATACTGGGCAGGTGGCTGATCGCAACGTGCTGGGTAATCCGTTGGAGCAGTGTGGGACTAAGCCGCCCACCGGGTTCTATCGTGACGGCTGCTGTGCTACCGGGCCCGAGGACGTTGGCCGGCATACGATCTGCGCGGTGGTGACCGCCGAGTTCCTCGAACATCAGCGTTCGATCGGCAACGACCTGTCCACCCCGGTGCCGGAGTACCGCTTTCCCGGACTGCTGCCAGGCGACCGCTGGTGCGTCGTCGCGGTGAATTGGCTGCGTGCCCACTATGACGGCTGCGCCGCGCCGGTGGTGCTGGCATCCACCAACGAGCGGGCACTGGAAGTGGTGCCACTCGAGGTGCTGCAAGAACACGCCGTCGATGTACCCGATGACCTGGCCAACTTGTAGTGGCCGGCGGCGTCAGGGCACTGCGGTCGAATACAGCCAGGTGTCCCACAAGTCCCGTAGCGACTCGGTGGCGTAGTTGGCGGCCAGGCCGGTGAAGTCGTCGGTGATGACCGTGCCGTGCCGGTACCGCGTCGTCCAATCCCTGAGCAGGGCGAAGAATTTCGCGTCACCCAACCGCCCGCGCAGGCTGTGCAGGGCCAACGCGCCGCGCTTGTAGACGCGATCGTCGAACATCAGTTGGGGCCCGGGATCGGTCAGTAGCAGGTCTTGCGGTTTCCCCCGCAGCTCCTGGTGGTGATAGCGGGCCAGCTCATCGGCGCTGGGCCCGCCGCTGTGCTCCGACCAGAGCCACTCGGCGTAGCAGGCGAATCCCTCGTGCAGCCAGATGTCGCACCATCGCCGCGCCGTCACCGAGTTACCGAACCACTGGTGCGCCAGTTCGTGCGCGATGAGCCGTTCGCTGGAACGGGTGCCATCGCAGTGATTGGCGCCGAAGATCGAGATGCCTTGCGCCTCCAGCGGTATCTCCAGAGCATCGTCGGTGACCACGACCGTGTATCCGTTCGCCAGCGGATACGGGCCGAACAGATCGATGAACAACTGCATCATCGCCGGCTGCCCGGCGAAGTCGTGGTCGAACTCGGAGCGCAGCCGTTCGGGCAGCGCCGCCCTGATCGGCACCGGGGACCTGGACATCCGGGCCATGACGTAGACGCCGACCTGGAGGGTGATCAGGTAGGTCGAGGTGGGTTCGGGCTGCTCGTAGGTCCACACGGTCTGTGACGCCCGTACCCGCTGCCCGACGAGCTTACCGTTGGCAATCGCCCGGTAGGAGCTCTCGGTGCTGATCTGGATGCGAAACGCCGCTTTCGCGCTGGGATGGTCGTTACACGGAAACCACGAGGCCGCGCCGTTGGGTTGGCCGGCCACCAGCGCCCCTTCGGTCAGTTCCTCGAATCCGACTTCACCCCAGAGCGTTTGCAGGGGCCGCGGCGCTCCGCTGTAACGCACGAGAACCGAAAACGCCACTCCGGTAGCCAGCTTCGAGGTCAACCCGATGCGCAACTTGCCGTTGCGGCTGGCAAAGCGCGCGACGCGCTTGCCGTTGACCAACACCTTCGACACCGACAGCGCATCGGATAGATCGAGGGTGAATTCCTGCAACTCGGTCAGGGTCACCGCGGTGATCGTCGCCGTTCCCGCCAGTCGGTTGATCGCAACCTTGTATTCCAGGTCCAGCTCGTAGCGTGAAACCCGGTAGCCGAAGTTGCCGTTCTGGGGCAGGTATGGATCGATGATTTTGATAGCTTTCTTCGGCATCTTGGCGGATGCTTTCACGCGGCAGTGTCCTTTGCGCCGCCTTCGGATTGTTTTGTGCCGCTGGACTTCTTGCGGCGAGTCTGCCACGGCCTGATCGGATTGCCCTGCCAGCGCGTCGACCCGGGTACCTCGTCGCCGCGGACAACAAGTGAGGCCGGACCGACCGTCGCGCCCGAGCCCAACCGAGCCGCGGGCAACGCCACACAATGCGGGCCGAGGGTCGCGCCGGGTTCCAGAACGACGCTGTCCATCCGCATGATTCGGTCGTGGAAGAGATGGGTCTGCACCACGCAGCCGCGGTTGACGGTGGATCCCGCGCCGAGGGTCACCAGGTCCGCCTCCGGCAGCCAGTAACTTTCACACCACACCCCGCGGCCGATGTGGGCCCCCAGGCCACGCAGCCACATGTTCAGCACGGGTGTGCCGCCGGCCGCGCGGGCGAACCACGGAGCCGCGACGGTTTCGACGAACGTATCGGCCAGCTCGTTGCGCCACACGAACGACGACCACAGGGGATATTCGCTGGCCTTGATCCGGCCGACAACCAGCCATTTCACCACGACCGAGATCACCCCGGCGACGGCACCGGCGGCCAGCAGAACCAATCCGCCCAGCAGCGCGGCCCACCAAATCCCTGACGGCCCGAACGCCAACACCACCGCCTGCAGACCGCCCAGCACGGCCAGGCCGATCGCGACGGTCACCATCATGGGGAGCAGCCGGCATGTCTCCACCGCGGCCCGCATCAGCTTCAACCGCAGGGGCGGTTCAAAGGTGGTCGCGGCATCGGCTTCGGCGGGCTTGCGCCGCAACCTCATTGGCGGGCTGCCCAACCAGGAGGAGCCGCGTTTGGCCTTGGGCGGCGTAGCCGACAGCACCGCCACCAGCCCGTCGTCGGGGACGCGCCGGCCCGGTTGGGTGATGCCCGAATTGCCCAAGAACGCCCGCCGGCCCACCGTCGTCGGCGCGGCATATTTCCAGCCGCCGCCCAGTTCGTATGCGGCGACCATGGTGTCGTCGGCCAGGAACGCGCCATCCTCGATCACGGTGAACTTGGGGATCACCAGGGCGGTGGAGATCTCGGTGCCGCGGCCCACCTTGGCGCCCAGTATCCGCAACCAGATCGGCGTCAGCAGGCTGGCATACAGCGGGAACAGATAGTTGCGGGCAGCGTCCATCAGCCGCTCGGTCGTCCACAGTTGCCAGCCCGTCCGGCTGCGTACCGGGTGGTAGCCCGCGCGCAGCCCGATCGACATCGCGCGCACCGCCAGCACCGTCACCAGCACGTAGACGGCGGTGGCGGCCAGCGTCGCGGCCGGGGTCCACAACAGCGCCGGCAGCACCGCTTGGGACAGGCTGCGGGTGTGCCGGACCGCCGCCGCGATCACCGCAAGGCCGGTGACCGCGGCCAGCAGCGGCAGACCGGCAAGTAGCAGCGAGGTCAACCCGTACACGGCCACCCACTGCCCTCGGCGCGACGGTCGCTGGTCCGGCCACGGGTGATTGACCCGGCCCGATTTGGCCGCGGGTGACCCCTTCCAGTACTGGCCGTTCTTGATCTTGTCGATCACCCCGGAGCCGGGTGCCACATCGACGTTCTTGCCGACCACCGCGCCGGGCAACAGCGTGGTTCGCGACCCGATCGTTGCGTCGTTGCCGATCGTGATGGCGCCGACGTGAAACAGGTCGCCGTCGATCCAGTGTCCGCACAGGTCCACCTCGGGCTCGATCGCGCTGCGGTGCCCCACCGTCAGTAGTCCGGTGACCGGCGGCATCGCCTGCAGGTCGACGCCCTTGCCGATGTCGGCGCCCAGCGCGCGGGCGTAGTAGACTAGCCACGGGACCCCGGCCATGTTTTCGGCCCCGCTGGCCTCGGCCAGCCGCTCGGCGAACCACACCCGAAGGTGTACCGATCCGCCGCGGGGATAGCTGCCCGGTGTCACCTCGCGCAGCAGGATGCGTGCACACAGCACCGCGATGCCCATCCGGCCCAACGGTGTCACGAACGCGACGAACGCCACGACGATCAGCCACCAGTTCACCGACACGGTCCACGGCACCAGGTGCAAGTCATGGGCGATGTTGTTGCCCACCGCCAGCCAGGTCACCCACGGCAACGCCGCCAAGGTGGTCAGCGGTATCGCCGCGGCCGTCTGGATCAGTTGGGTCAGCCGGGGGGTGGGGCCAACGACACGTTCGTCAACCTGCGGCGGCGGCCCGAGCTCATCGAGGAACCCGGCCAGCGATCCGAGCCGGGGATGGTCATACAGATCGGCGACGGTGACCTGCGGATACTGGTGGCGCAGCATGGCGACCAGCTGCGCGGCCGCCAGCGAGCCGCCGCCGAGTGCAAAGAAGTCGGCCTCCGGGCCGGAGATGGCGGCGCCGAGCAGGTCACGCCACATTCCGGCCAGCCAACCCGTCGTGCCGGCCAGATCGGGTGTCTCTTCGGTGTCGCTGCTGCCGGGCGGCGGCCAGGGCAGCGCATCGCGGTCGACTTTGCCCGACGTGCGGGTGGGCAGCTCGTCGATTTGCACCAGGCGCGGTACCAGCGCGGCGGGCAGATGTTCGGCGAGTTGACGGCGCGCCGCGGCGATGTCGAACGCGGGATCGGCGCTGACCACGTAACCGACCAGCACCGGCGTGCCGGTGGCGGTGCGGCGTACGGCGGCCGCGCCGCCGCTGACTCCGGCCAGGTGGACCAACGCCGAGTCGACCTCACCCAACTCGATGCGCCGGCCACCCAGGGCTCCGGCGTTGTTGATTAGCAGGCTTGTGAGCTGGGGAATTGTGGATTGAGGAGGTCTAGGCGGCGGTTGGCGGTCAAAGCGGTGATCCGGCAGGCTTCGGCGATGTTGTCGGCGCCGTTGAGGCGGTGCAGATTGATCGCGGTGTTGCGTAGCGTTGCTAGGACCTGTGCGCCGTTTCCGGTATGTGCCCTTTGACGGTCTTCGTCGAAGGTGACGTCGCGTATCCAGTGCAGGCTGTTCTCGATTCCCCAGTGTTGACGCATCCAGGTCATGATCGCGGTAGGGCGGGCGTGCTCGAACGGCAGGCTGCAGATGGCATAGACCACCTCCACGCTGCGCTGGTCGGTGGCGGTGATCAAGCGTTCACGAGTGATCCGGATGATTTGTTTTGCGTAGGGGAAGCCGATTCCTCGTGCAGCGGTGATGATTTGCAGGGTGCGGGTCTCGACACGGCCGTGGCCGCGGGAGTCGTCGGTAGCGGCTGCGGGCACCTCGGCCCAGGGCAGCGCGGTGATACGCGCAAGTATTTTGGCTTGGTTGGACTTGACGATCATCAGGTAGTGCGACTTCAAGGTGGCGCAGATCAACTTCGCGGTGACGACCTGGGTATGCATCGCATCCACGGTGACCAGCCAC
Source organism: Mycobacterium ulcerans subsp. shinshuense (assembly GCF_002355775.1). Lineage (NCBI taxonomy): Bacteria > Bacillati > Actinomycetota > Actinomycetes > Mycobacteriales > Mycobacteriaceae > Mycobacterium > Mycobacterium ulcerans. Next base: position 5,702,212 of record NZ_AP017624.1, read on the forward strand.
CGCAAGCTACCCGGCAGCAGCGTGAGCAGGGCACGTACACAGGGAATTTCATTGCTTTTCTCGGCGACAGCGAGTTGACCGAGCACCAATCGGGCACGGTGGGCGAACACCGACACGAGATGCGTGGCTGTCGCTTTGGCGCGTAAAGCACCACGCAGCATCTTGCCGTCCAACGCGATCGGCACCAATCCACTGGGGTCGCTGCTGGCCACGTGTGCAGTGAAGTAACTGCCCATCCTGGCGTTGAGGTCGGCGGGGTCTAGCCGAGACAAAACAGCGCGGAAGGTCTTCTCACTGGGCCGCCGGAACCGGACCCCTAATTGGGCCAACACATCATCGGGAGCGGTGGCCGCCCATGTGGCAAAACCAGCATAGCCGCGCATCCCCGCGGCAGTGGCCAGAACCGCGATCGCCAACAAAGCCATCAGCGAATACCTCCGACCGCGTGGGTCCCTCGGGTCTGGCACCGAGGCCAACACATCGAGAAACTCCGATCCGATGAGCCCGCTGCGCTCACCAGGACTCCAGCGGTCGAACACCTCTGGAACCGACGACACAGGCAATACTGAAACGGTAGGCACGGGCAACTCCAGACCAACGACGAACAGTAACCAACTCGATCGTTCTCCAGATAGCCCGTGCCTACACTCCGGCCCCAATAGCGCGGCACCAAAGATCATCAACCCAGCTCACAAGCCTGCTAATCAACAACGCCGGAGCCCTGGCCGGCCACCCACTTTGACCTGGTCGTCGCCCCGCCCACAGAAGTAGAGCCCGTCACGTTCGAGGCGCACCAGGTCGCCGCTGCGGTAGGCGCGCGTCCAATCCAGGGACGGCATCGAGGCGTACTTTTCGGCGTCTTTGTCGCTGTCGAGGTAGCGGGCCAACCCCACCCCACCGATCACCAGCTCGCCGACCTCGCCGTAGCCGACCGGCTGACCGTTGGCGTCGACGACGGCCAGGTCCCACCCCGGCAACGGCAGCCCGATGCTGATCGGCCCGGTGCCGTCGAGCCGGGCGGCGCACGCGACCACGGTGGCTTCGGTCGGGCCGTAGGTGTTCCACAGTTCCCGGCCATCCACCGCGAGCCGCTCGGCCAATTCCGGAGGGCACGCCTCGCCGCCAAAGATCAACAGCCGCACCGCTTCGAGTGCCTCCGCCGGCCACAGCGCGGCCAACGACGGCACGGTCGAAACCACGGTCACGTCGCGGGTCACCAGCCAGGGCCCCAGGTCCATCCCGCTGCGCACCAGCGATCGCGGCGCGGGGACCAGACAGGCGCCGTGGCGCCAGGCCAGCCACATCTCCTCACACGATGCGTCGAAGGCGACCGACAAACCGGCCAGCACCCGGTCGCCGGGGCCAATCGGGTTATCTTGCAGGAACATCTGGGCTTCGGCATCGACGAACGCGGCGGCATTGCGGTGGGTGACGGCAACGCCTTTGGGGGTACCGGTGGATCCGGAGGTGAAGATGATCCACGCATCGTCTCGAACCAGCGGCGCCCCGGCGCGCCAGCCGCGCGATGCCCCGAGTGTTCGCTCGATGCCGCCCTCGGTGATCACCGCGACCACGTTGGCTTCCCCGAAGACCAGCTCGGCGCGCTCGTCGGGATCATCGGCGTCGACGGGCACGTAGGCCGCGCCGGCGGCAAGTATCGCCAGGATCGCGGTGTACAGCCCATAGCTTCCGGATGGCATCCGGATGCCGATCCGATCGCCCCGGCCCACGCCCCTGGCGGCGAGCCAGGCCACGCTGGCCTCCATGTCTTCGACCAGCTCGCTGTAGGTGAGCTGAACTGTTCCATCGTCGATCGCCGCGGCGTCCGGGTACCGCGCGGCCGTCTCGTAGATGATGTCGATCAGGGTGCGCGGGTTGGGTGCGGCGCTCGACAACAGATAGTGCGCGGGGATCTCGGGCGTCACCACCATAGGAACCCTACTCAACTGTGGCGAGATTGCCGCTCGAGCGCCACGGTGATGCGCCGCCGGGCCGGGCACAATGCAGTGGCGAGGGGGCGGTACACGAGTCGATAGCTGATAGGGGCCTGGAAATGAGCCAGCCGGCATCGCATGGCTTCGGCCAAGACCACGTTCTCCGGGTGGCGATTCTCGACGACTACGCGCGCGTGGCCACCGACCTCGCCGACTGGTCACCGGTGCGGGGCAGGGCCACCCTCACCGTTTTCGACCGCCATCTTGGCCAGGCCGAGGCCGCCGAGGCGCTGGCGGACTTCGACGCGGTGTGCACCATGCGCGAGCGGATGGCCTTTCCGCGCTCGCTGCTCGAGCGGTTGCAGCGCCTGAAGCTGATCACCATCGTCGGCATGAACCTGCCCAACCTGGACCTGGCCGCGGCCACCGAGCGCGGGGTGCTGGTCGCAAATTCGAACTTCGCCCATCCCCGATTCAGGGCCGCGCGCGACGCCACCGCTGAGTTTGCCTGGGGGCTGCTGATCGCGACGGTGCGCAACCTGGCCGAAGAGCATCGTCAGCTGCGTGCGGGTGGCTGGCAGACCACCACGGGCATGACGCTGTCCGGCAAGACGCTCGGACTGCTCGGTCTCGGCCGGGTCGGCAAGCGGATGACCGAATACGCGAAGGCGTTCGGGATGGACGTCATCGCGTGGAGTCAGAATCTCACCGAGGAGGCCGCCGCGGCCCACGGCGTGCGCCGGGTGGACAAGCCGGTGCTTTTCGCCCAATCCGATATGGTGTCCATCCATGTGGTGCTTTCGGAGCGCACCAGGGCCTTGGTCGGCACGGGCGAGCTGGCGGCGATGAAGCCCGGCGCCTACCTGATCAACACGTCCCGGGGCCCGATCGTCGACGAGGGCGCGCTGATCGGTGCGCTCGAGGCCGGGCGAATCGCCGGAGCCGGACTCGATGTCTATGACGTGGAGCCGCTTCCGGTCGATCACCGGTTGCGATCGCTGCCGAACGTGACCCTGTCGCCCCACCTCGGGTATGTCACCCGCGAAATGCTGAGTGCCTGCTACGCCGACACCGTGGAAGCGGTGGTCGCCTGGCTGGACGGCGCCCCCATCCGGATCGCCAACCCGCAAGCGGTTCGGCGGCCACCGTCATGACCGGCAGGCCAGTGCGTCCGCGCGCACCGGGCGGCTATCGGAAGCAGCCGGTTCCGCCGTCGACGTGAATCGTCTGCGCGGTGATGAAGGAGGCATTGCTGCTCAGCAGAAACGCCACCAGCGCCCCCACGTCGGTGCGAACATCGCCGATGCGCCGCATCGGAACCCGACGCAGTGCCTTGGCGTAGTCATCGGGGGCGAACTGCTTCCAGAGCTTGACCCCATCCGACTCGGCGAACGGGCAGATGACATTGACGCGGATGTTGTCGCGCCCCCACTCCAGCGCGGCGACTTTCGACAATCCGCGGATCGCCTCCTTGGCCGCGGCATAGCCACCCCACTTGGCTTCGCCGCCGGCGCCGGTTCCTGAGCCCAGGTTCACGATCGAGCCCCCGCCAGCCTCGACCATCACCGGGTACACCGCTTGCATCAGCAGAAACGTCGCCCGCGGGCCGACGTCGTGGTCCAGGGCCAGATCCTCGGTGGTGATCTCGACGAATGGTTTGGGCTCGTTGGTCGCGATGGCGTTGTTGACCAGGCCGTGTACCGTGCCGAAGGCGTCGACCGCGGCCGCGACGATCCGCTGCGCGCTGTCGGGATCGCGCAGGTCGGCGACCAGCATTTTGGCGCGACCCGTCGAATCGAGTTCGGCGGTGGTGGCGGCCAGGGCCTGGTCGAGGATGTCGACCAGCAGCACCGCGGCGCCACGTTCGAGGAGCGCGGCCGCGACGCCCTTGCCGACCCCGCGGGCGGCGCCGGTGACGATCGCGACGTGCCCCCGTAGTGATTCCGGATGCGAGTAGCTCACCGCTCGAGACCTCGACTGGCTCGTGCCGGCCGGCCGGCGAACAGCGGCAGATCCAAGTAGGTCGCGATGCCGGGATCGGCGGCGCAGACAACGGGGATGGCGTTGACGCAGTGATTGGCGGTCGCGACGACGCCGGGGTTTCGTTGCAGCCCTTCGGTAATCGATGTTGGCTGCAGGCTTTTGAACACCAGACTCACGCTCGGGTCGCTGGTGATCTCGATCTCGAAACGTTCGCCGCGCTCCCCGAACGACCAGTCCGGGTCCATGTCGGCCTGCCCCATCAGCCAGTTGACCGCGGCGGTGATCACCGGCTTTCCGTCGGCGAGTGCCTGCCAGCGGAACTTGCGGCCGGCGACGGTGTCCGCGGCGATGGGCAGCACATCGGAGGCGATGTCGGAGGTCGCCACGGCGATCTCGTGTGTCGCTCTGATCGTTGGGTCGATGTGAAATCCCATGTGGTCGGCGATCATTCGTACCGACATCTTGAATCCGGATTCGAGCAGCGCCGCCATCGGTCCCTGCATGGCTTGGGCAGGGGGCACGCCGAATCCCATGATGTCGCGCACCACATCGGGCGCGTTGTAGGTGCGGATGTCGGAGAACTCCTCGGCGCGGACATGGGTGATCGCGGACGAGAGCGAGGAGACCATCAGCGGAAATCGTTCGGTGATGCCGCCAGGGTGGATGCCTGACCCGTGCAGTGTCACCCCGCCGGCAACCGCCGCATCGGCGACCGCTTTGACGCGCGGTTTGCTGAGGTCGGGATAAACCCAGCCAACCGGGGTGACCACGTTCTTGCCCGAGCGCAGAATCGCTTTGACGTCTTGCTCATCGGCGACCAGCGGGCTGTACATGACGCAGTCGGCGTCCAGCGCCAGCAACTCGTCGACGTCGTTGGTGGCGGTAACGCCAAACCGGGCCGCGCCGATGATCGTTCCGACGTCGAGGCCGTGTTTGGCGGCGCTGTGCACCCAGCAACCGGCCAGCTCGAGCTGCGGGTGATTGAGTATGCACTCGATGGCGGCCTTACCAACGCCCCCGGTCGCCCATTGGATGACTCGAAGCTTGGCGGGACCACTCATCGGCGACCTCCCAAACGCACGGTATGTCGATATGGCAGGCACTGTCAACGACGGCGGCGGGAGGCGCGCAGCGGGTGCATCGGCGGCAGGGGAAGGGGCCCGGGCGCTCCGTGACGCGGGGTTGAAAACCACCACCGACCTGCTGTGACCTAGTCGGTACCCGGTGTCCTTGATGGTCAAAAAGTTGTCGCTTGCTGTCAAGACTGAGGGCCGTGTCCTGCCGCAAAGTGTTCTTGGTGGTTCAACCACCGCCCTGCGGACAATGCGGTCCGTGGGGCCAGCCAACCCGAACAGGACACGCGAAAATGAACTCCAGCAGCATCGAACACGTCGACGTGTTGATCGTCGGTGCCGGGATCTCGGGCATCGGCGCGGCTTACTACCTGCAGGAACATCAGCCGGCAAAGACGTTTGCAATCGTCGAGGCGCGCAACGACATCGGCGGAACCTGGGACTTGTTCCGGTACCCCGGGATTCGTTCGGACTCCGATCTGCACACGTTCAGCTACGAGTTCAAGGCCTGGGAAAACGAGAAGGCGATCGCCAGTGCCGGCGCCATCATGTCCTACCTTCGGGAGACGGTCGCAGAGAATAGCCTCGCACGGGCGATCCGCTTCGGGCACAAGGTGATAGAGGCCGCCTGGTCTACCCGGGATGCGCGCTGGCGGGTCACGATCGAGCGCCTCTGCTCCGGCGAACGCGTGACCATGAGCTGCGAATGGTTCTTCTGCGCCAGCGGCTATTACCGGTACGACGAGGGCTACACACCGGAGTTCCCCGGCCGCGAGCGCTTTGCCGGCCAGGTGGTGCACCCGCAACAGTGGCCCGAAAACCTGGACTACCGGGGCAAGCGGGTGCTGATCATCGGTAGCGGCGCGACGGCGGTCACCTTGGTGCCGGCGATGGCCGAGACCGCCGGCCACGTGACGATGCTGCAGCGGTCGCCGACCTACATCATTCCGGTGCCGTCCAAGGACCGCATCGCCAACACGTTGCCCAAGCTGGTCGGCCGGAAGCGGGCCTACGCCCTCACCCGCAAGAAGAATGTCGCCAAGCAACGACTCGTGTGGCACTTCTGCCAGCGCTACCCCGGGGCGGCGCGGCGAGTCATCCGCCATCTCAACGCCCGGCTGCTGCCAACCGGGTATCCGGTAGACGAGCATTTCCGGCCCGACTACAACCCCTGGGATCAACGGCTGTGCGCCGTGCCGGACGCCGACATGTTCCAGGCCATTCGCGACGGGCGGGCCTCGGTGGTCATCGACCAGATCGAGACGTTCACCGAGCGCGGGATCCGGCTGCAGTCCGGGCGTGAATTGGAAGCCGACATCATCGTCACCGCCACCGGCCTGAACCTGCTCGCCTTCGGCAGCATCGGCCTGTCGGTCGACGGTGAACCCGTCGATGTCTCCCAGAAGGTGGCCTTCAAGGGTTTCCTGCTCAGCGACGTCCCCAACTTCGCCTACGGCTTCGGCTACACCAACTCGTCATGGACGCTCAAGGTCGGGCTGGTGTGCGAGCACTTCTGCCGACTGCTGGCCCACATGGATGCCAACGGTCACAACATATGTCGCCCGCACGCGCCCGCGTCGATGCCGACCAGGCCGCTGCTGGAGATCACCGCCGGATACGTCAAGCGTGCCGCCGCCGCGTTCCCCCACCAGGGCACCGAAGGCCCATGGCGGACCTGCATGGACTACCGCGCAGACCGCGCGACGCTGCGCGAAGGTCCGGTCGACGATGACCACCTGCAATTCAGTGCGTCGGCCGCCGCCGACACACCCCCGCTGGCCTTGACGGGCTCACTGCCCGCAGACGGGCCGAGCCACCACGAGGAGTAACAAGACGATGGAACTGATGTCACCGGTTGACGCGCTGTTCTTGTCAGCAGAGTCGCGCGAGCATCCGCTGCATGTCGGTGCGCTGCAACTGTTCGAACCTCCCGAGGGGGCGGGACGGGCATTCGTGCATGAGACTCACCAGGCGATGCTCGACTGCCGCGAGGTGGCCCCGCTGTTCCGCAAGCGCCCCGCATCGTTTCAGGGCGTGCTCACCAATCTGGGCTGGTCGGTCGGCGATGACATCGACTTCGGCTTTCACGTGCGGCGTTCGGCCCTGCCGGCTCCGGGGCGGGTGCGTGAGCTGCTGGAACTGACCTCGAGGCTGCATGCCCACCTGCTCGATCGTCATCGTCCGTTGTGGGAGACACACGTCATCGAAGGCCTCAACGACGGGCGCTTTGCGATCTACTCGAAGATGCACCACGCGCTGATCGACGGCGCCTCCGGACTCGCGCTGATGCGCCGGTCGCTTCCGGCCGATCCCGCTGACACCAACTTCCGCGCTACCTGGTCGCCGGCGCCGGAGCGGCCGCGCGGGGTTCAGACCCGGCCCGGCCCGCTGCGCCAACTCGGCGGGATGCTCGGATCGGTTGCGGGGCTGGCTCCCTCGTCACTGCGCCTGGCGCGGTCCGCGCTATTGGAACAGCAGCTGACGTTGCCGTTCGCAACGCCGCGCACCATGTTCAATGTCGCCATCGGCGGAGCGCGGCGCTGCGCCGCGCAGTCATGGGACATCGACCGCGTCGAGACGGTCAAAAACGCTGCGGGAGTGAGCCTCAACGACGTCGTGCTGGCGATGTGCGCGGGTGCGCTGCGCTGCTACCTGGAAGACAACGACGCGTTGCCCGACGCACCGCTGGTGGCGATGGTTCCGGTCAGCCTGCGCACCGAGCGTGATTCGGTCGGGGGCAACATGGTCGGTGCGGTGTTGTGCAACTTGGCGACACATCTTGACGATCCGGCGCAGCGCTTGGCCGTCATCCACGCCTCGATGCGCGACAACAAGAAGGTGCTGGCACAACTGCCCCGGGCGCAGGCGTTGGCCCTGTCGCTGCTGCTGCTGAGCCCCGCTGCGCTCAATACGCTTCCGGGTCTGTCGACGGTGACACCGCCGCCGTTCAACGTCTGCATTTCCAACGTCCCCGGCGTCCGGGAGCCTCGATACTTCAACGGTGCCCGACTGGTCGGCAACTATCCGCTGTCGCTGCCAATCAACGGACAAGCGCTCAACATCACGTTGACCAGTACCGCCGACCGGCTGGACTTCGGGCTGGTCGGTTGCCGCAGCAGCGTGCCGCATCTGCAGCGGATGCTCGGACATCTGGAGACCTCGCTTAAGGAGCTGGTGCGTGCGGTCGGGTTGTGACGTAACTCGAGCGCCGATGTCTACCGCTGGCTGGGAACCGTCCGCACTCGCGGCGGTCCGGTAGTCGGTGATGCCGGAAGAGTCGTTGTCGCTATCTCCGTCGCGGGGTAGCCCGCACGCGGGTCTTGGCGCGATAGGCGGCCGGCCCGATTCCGAACCAGCGTTTGCACGAGCGGGTCAGCACGCTTTGCTCGGCGTAGCCGAGTTCGCGCGCCAGATGCGACAGACTCATGGCGGTGGTCCGCAGGTATCGATCGGCGGTCTCCTTGCGCACCTCGTCGATGAGTGCGGCGAAGGTGGTGGATTCGTCGGCAAGCCTGCGCTGCAGGGTCTTGGAATGCAGGTGGAATTGCGCGGCGACCACCTCGAGTGTCGCCGCCCCGGTGGGCAGCAGCTGGCGGGCCATGGTGCGCACCGATTCGACGATCCCGGCGCCCAGCGGGGTGATGCTGCTCAGGTAGTCGACCACCGCGCGGTGCGCCAGTTCGTCGCGGTGCAGCGGACGGACCAGGTCGGTGCTGCGCACCGTGAATCCGCTGCGGCGCTCCGCGAAGTGGGGCGTGCACTCGAAATACCGCACATAGGTGGTCGGAGGGGTCAACGGGTCGTGCGGCAGATGCACCGCCAGCGGGGCGTAGTCGGCACCCATCAGCAAACGGAACACCCCCAACGAGACGCCCAGTGCCAGCTCCAACGTGTGCGGGCAGGGGATCGGATCGTCGGGCACAATCTCGATGGCGACGAAGGAGCGCTGCGTATGGGCCAGCGGCGTGATCTCGATGTGGATGGCCGGACTGTAGGCGGCCATGAAGGTGTGAAAGATCAACAGGGCATCCGCCACCGTCGCGGCGGTGCGCGCAGCCACCCCCACCGGTCCGAGAATCTCGATGCCCTGCCGCTGCGCCAGCTGCCGCCCGAAGTCGTGCGTGCCCGTGGCGGCCGCGGCTGTCTCGATCGCTCGGCTGACCGCGCGCACCGGTATGAACGCGTCGTAGTTGCCGACGTCTTGCTCGCGGACACCGGCCGCGCGCAGCAGCGCCGCCGGGTCTCCGCCCAATTCGGAAACCAGGTTCGGGTAGTTCGTGAGCCCGGTCCCGCGCACCACGGACATGCACTCGACACTCTGCACAAGCTCGCGTCGTGTCAAGGACCAGAGTCGGCGTGGCCGGTGGTCGGCTGGATATCTACAGGTCAAAGTGTGAATGACGGCACAAGGGCCGATCCGCAACGTAGGCTTTCAGCCGGTACTGGGAACGTGGCGGCTGGGCGCCTAATCTCGAATGGGTGCGAGCCGACAGAGCTTGACTCAGTTGTTTGGCCCCGGCACCGCTATCTGACTTTCGGATCTGACTTGGGAGAGGTTGCTGAGCATGCGTGAATGGGATGTTCCCGCGGATTTCACCGTTACAGCAGAGGACAACGTCGCCAGCTGCGTGTACACGCATGAGCGAGACGACCCAGATCATGTGATCTTTCAGCGGCTTGTCGACGGCACCTGGACGGACGTGACCTGCGCCCAGGCCGCCCAGCAGATCCGGGCCGCCGCACTGGGTTTGATCGCCGAGGGGGTCAATGCCGGCGATCGGGTGGCCATCTTGTCGGCCACTCGCTACGAGTGGGTGATCCTCGACTACGCGATCCTCTCGGTCGGGGCGGTGACCGTGCCGATCTACGACACGTCTTCGGCTGAGCAAGTGCGCTGGGTCCTGGAGGATTCGGGGGCGGTATTGGCGGTCGCCGAGACCGATGCCCATGTCCAGCTGATCAAGCAACTCAGCGATGAGTTGCCCAGCTTGCGCAAGATCTTGCACCTCGACTCCGATGGGCCCGCGGCGCTCGACGAGCTCGCCGAAGCAGGGAAATCGGTAGCCCGCGACCAACTCGACGACCGGCTGGCAGCGCTGCGGTCCTCCGACCCGGCGACACTGATCTATACCTCGGGCACCACCGGGCGCCCGAAGGGCTGTCAGCTGACCCACTCCAATCTGCTCTACGAAGCGCGCGGCGCGGCGTCATGCTTTCCGACGCTGTTGCGCAAGGGCGAGCGACTGCTGGTATTTCTGCCGCTGGCCCATGTGCTGGCCCGGTCGCTGTCGATGTCTGCGTTCGCCAACAAAGTCACCATCGGCTACACCGGCGACATCAAGAACCTGGTGGCGACGCTGGGCGTCTTTAAGCCGACGGTCGTGGTATCGGTGCCCCGGGTATTCGAAAAGGTCTACAACACAGCCGAGTTGAAGGCTCGCGACAGCGGCCGCGGCATGATCTTCGATCTCGCCGTCGCAACCGCGATCGCCTGGAGTAAGGCGCTGGACACCGGCGGCGCAGGCCTGTTGCTGCGGGCCCGGCATGCACTGTTCGATCGGCTGGTGTACGAGAAGCTGCGCTCGGCGCTGGGCGGCGATTGTCACGCCGCCGTCTCCGGGGGAGCGCCGCTGGACACCCGGTTGTGTCACTTCTACCGCGGCATCGGGCTGACGATCTACGAGGGCTACGGACTGACCGAAACCAGCGCTGCCATCACCGCCAACCGGATCGGTCAAGAGCGAGTGGGCACGGTCGGAAACCTGTTGCCCGGCAACAGCATGGCGATCGCCGAGGACGGCGAGGTGCTGGTCCGCGGCGGGGTGGTGTTCACCGGCTATTGGCACAACGAGAAGGCCACCGCCGAGGCGATCGTCGATGGGTGGTTCCACACCGGTGACCTGGGGTCGGTCGACGACGCCGGATTCTTGTCGATCGTCGGTCGCAAGAAGGAGATCATCGTGACCGCCGGCGGCAAGAACGTGGCACCGGCGGTCCTCGAAGACCAGCTGCGGGCGCACCCGCTGATCAGCCAGGCGATGGTGGTCGGGGACAACCGGCCCTTCGTCGGCGCGCTGATCGCCATCGATCCGGAAGGCTTCGAGGTCTGGAAGCAGCACCACAGCAAGGCCGCCGCCGCCTCGGTTGCGGACGTCATCGATGACCCCGACCTCACCGCCGAGATCGATCAGGCCGTCAAACAGGCTAATCAGGTGGTCTCCCAAGCGGAATCAATCCGCAAGTTCTGCATCCTGCCGGTGGACTTCACCGTCCTCACCGGTGAGCTGACCCCCACGCTGAAGGTGAAGCGCAACGTGGTCGCCGAACGATTCGCCGGCGAGATCGATTCGCTCTCCCGCAAGCAGTGACCGCGGCGCGAGGCCGTCAAAGTTTGTAGCCGATGGCGCGAAGCAGTTCGCGCCGCTCGGTCACATCCACGTCGGTCTCCACGCCCAGCGGCGTCTGGCCGTCGATCACCGCGGCGATGCCGCGACCCCGGGGAGTCGCCGCGACCACGATTTCCACGGGATTGGCGGTGGCGCAGAAGATCGTGCAGACCTCGGGCACCGCCTTGACCGGGTTGAGAATGTTCACCGGGAAGCCCTCGCGCAGGAAGATCACAAAGCTGTGGCCGGCCGCGATGGCCAGGGCGGTGTCGGTGGCAAGGTCGACCAACTCGGCGTCGTTGCCGGTGCGGCGGACCAAGCGTGGGCCCGACGCCTCGCAAAAGGCCAGCCCGAACCGCAGCGACGGGCTGACCCCGACCAGGGCTTCATGCAGATCGTCGACCGTCTTGATGAAGTGCGCCTGGCCGATGACGACGTTGACATCCTCGGGCTTGTCAACCGAAACCACATCCCAGGACACCGTCGTCGTGGAAACCTTTCCCGTCACGGTTCCATGCTGCCATCAATTCCGGCGATTCGGCCCGCGGGTGATCAGCCCAGCACGGGAAATCGGCGCTGCTCGCCCAGCCGATCGAGGGCCGACTGCATCACCGAGCGCACGTGGGCGTCGACCTGCGCGACGTCGGGGTCGGTGCCGAACTGGGCGGCAATGTCGATCGGCTCCAGTACCTGATAGACGATTTTGGCCGGCAGCGGAAAATTGGCGGGAAAGAACATCGTCAGGCCGAACGGTAAGCCGATAGTGATGGGAAGAATCTCTATCCGGATTCGTTTGAGCCCCAACCGCTTTGCCAGCCAGTTGCCGTGACTGACAAATAGTTGAGTTTCCTGGCCGCCGATCGACACCGCCGGCACAATCGGCACGCCGGCCCGCATTGCGGCCCGGACGTAGCCCGTACGGCCACCGAAATCGATGACGTTCTGCGCCAGTGTCGGCCGGAACGCGTCGTAATCCCCGCCGGGAAAGACCAGCACCACCCCACCCGAACGCAACGCCGCCGTGGCGTTGTCCGGACTGGCATGAATGACGCCGAGGCGGCCCAGCGAGGCGCGAAACGGGGTGATGAACACGCCATAGTGGGCCAGCGTGTACAGCGGGCGCTGGTAGCCGAACTTGCCGTACAGGGCGGGGGCCAGCACGTTCCAATCGGGCGTTAACACCCCACCGGAATGGTTGGACACCACCAGCACGCCGCCGGTCGGCGGGAACGACTCCAAACCGCGCACCTCCGACCGAAACCACCGCTTGATGACGGGAGTGACCGCCCCGATCACCGTCGAGGTGAAGCCGCGATCCCACTTGGCGATCTCGGGGCCGTCGATTTCGTTGCGGTTCATGAGCTCCCGTCACGGCGAGGGTGTCGGCAATTTGATTATGCCTGGCAAAAGCGTGCCGTAACCGAGGACTAATGGCGTTCGATTGCGGGTCGAAAGGCCCATCCAAAAAGGCCCGTCAATCGATAACGTCGGTTCAGCGGTGGTGCCCCGGGGGGTCGCTTTAATAGGTGGCCAGGAGTGCGGCGATGAGCGTATTGATGACCGGTTTCCCCGGCTTTCTCGGCAGTGCCTTATTGCCCGGCATCCTCAGGCGCACCGACAGTTCGGCAATTTGTTTAGTCCAGCCCAAATTCGCCACCCAAGCCGGTGTGCGGGTGGCCGAGTTGAGCGCCGCCGAACCGGAGCTCGAGGGCCGTATCCGACTGGTTCAGGGAGATATCACCCGGCCCGGACTGGGCCTGGCGCAAGCCGATCTCAGCGATGTCACCGAGGCGTGGCACCTGGCGGCCGCTTATGACCTGGCGGTGGCACGCGACGTAGCGGTTCGAATCAACGTCGACGGCACCCGCAACGTCCTTGACGCGCTGGCACAGTGCCCCAACTTGACCCGTCTGCACTACTTCAGCACCTGTTACGTCAGCGGCCGTTACGCCGGTCCGTTCGGTGAGGATGACCTGGAAGTCGGCGCCCCGTTCAACAACTACTACGAGGAAACCAAGCATCTGGCCGAGGCCGACGTGCGGTCCCGGATGGCTGCGGGCATGCCGGCCACGATCTATCGCCCGTCGATCGTCGTCGGTGACAGCGCTACCGGCGAGACCCAAAAGTTCGACGGGCCATACTTTGTCATGCAATGGCTGTTGCGCCAGCCGCACCGGGCGATCCTGCCGGTCGCCGGTGACCCCACCATGACGCGAGTCAATGTGGTCCCGCGCGACTTCGTCATCGACGCGGTGGGTTACCTCAGCGGACTGTCGCAATCGCAGGGCCGCACCTATCACCTGGCCGATCCGCGGCCACTGACGGTGGACGAGATGACCGACGTCCTGGCCCGGGCCACCGGCCGGGACGTCACCAAGGTGCCGCTGCCGCGCAAGCTGGCCAAAGCCTCGCTGGCGCGACTCCCGGGGTTGTACCGTCTGATGCGGATCCCTCCCGAAGCCGTCGACTACTTCTCCCATCCCACCTTCTATCTGACCGACCACTGCCGTGCCGACCTTGCCGGCGGCCCGGTGGTCGGGCCACCGCCGTTCACCGCTTACGTCGATCGGCTCGTGGAGTTCATGCGCAACCACCCGGAGGTTGGCTCCGCGGCGATGTTCTGAATCGGCCGGATGCGGGCCCGCCCGGATGCGGGCTCACAATGCCGCACCAGGCGGGTGTCTAATAAGTGGATGGAATTGATGATGCCCACCGACTCGATGTTCCTGTTCGTTGAATCACGGGAGCATCCCATGCACGTGGGTGGCCTGTCGTTGTTTGAGCCCCCGGAGGGCGCCGGCCCGGATTTCGTCCGTAATTTCTACGAGGCGCTGGTGGCCAACGACGAATTCCAGCCCACATTCCGCAAGCACCCCGCGACGATCGGCGGCGGTATCGCGCGGGTGGCGTGGCCCTACGACGACGACCTGGATGTCGACTACCACGTTCGGCGGTCGGCTCTGCCCTCTCCGGGCCGGGTCCGCGACCTGCTCGAGCTGACCTCCAGGCTGCACACCAGTCTGCTCGACCGCCATCGCCCGCTGTGGGAACTGCACGTGGTCGAGGGATTGAGCGACGGCCGCTTCGCCATGTACGCCAAGATGCACCACGCGCTGATCGACGGCGTCTCGGCGGCGAAGCTGATGCAGCGCACCATGTCAGCCGACTCGTCCGACACCGAGGTGCGGGCGATGTGGAATCTGCCCCGGCCGCCGCGACCCGAGTCCAACGGCGGCGGCTCATCGCTGGTGGGTTCGCTGGTCAAGATGGCGGGATCGGTCGCCGGACTGGCGCCTTCGACGCTGAAACTGGCGCGCGCGGCGTTGTTCGAACAGCAGCTGACCCTGCCGTTCGCGGCGCCACACACCATGTTCAACGTCAAGGTCGGGGGAGCGCGCCGGTGCGCGGCGCAATCCTGGTCGCTGGAGCGCATCAGGGCCGTCAAGGAGGCCGCCGGCGTCACCGTCAACGATGCGGTCTTGGCGATGTGTGCCGGTGCGCTGCGGTACTACCTGATCGAACAGGACGCGCTGCCGGATACACCGCTGATCGCCATGGTCCCGGTGAGCCTGCGCTCCAAGGAACAGGCCGACAGCGGCGGCAACATGGTGGGCAGCGTCTTGTGCAACCTCGGCACCAATGTCGAGGATCCGGCGCAGCGAATCGAAATCATCTCAGCGCCTCCATGCGGGCGAACAAGAAGGTGCTCGCCGATCTGCCGCGCCTGCAGGTGCTGGCGTTGTCGGGGCTGAACATGGCACCGCTGACCCTGGCCGGCGTACCGGGATTCCTGTCGACGGTGCCGCCACCATTCAACATCGTCATTTCCAACGTGCCCGGCGGGGCGCAGCCGCTGTATTACGGGGGCGCCCGGCTGGACGGCAGCTACCCGCTGTCCAACATCCCTGATGGCCAGGCGCTGAACATCACCTTGGTCAACAACGCCGACCGGCTGGACTTCGGACTGGTCGGTTGCCGCCGCAGTGTGCCGAGCCTGCAGCGGCTGCTGGGGCACCTGGAAACGTCGCTGAAGGATCTCGAGCAGGCCGTCGGGGTCTAGCGAGTCGATGCCCAAGCTCAGCGCGGGTGTGCTGGTGTATCGCGCCGCGGCTGGCGTCCTCGAGCTGCTCATCGTCCATCCCGGAGGTCCGTTCTGGGCGCGCAAAGACGACGGCGCCTGGTCCATTCCCAAGGGCGAGTACACCCAAGACGAAGATCCCTGGGTGGCGGCCCGGCGCGAGTTCGCCGAGGAGATCGGTTTGCCGGTGCCGGACGGAGCGCGAATCGACCTGGGTTCAGTCAAGCAAGCCGGCGGCAAAGTGGTGACCGCGTTCGCGGTGCGCGGTGACCTCGACGTCACCGAGGCGCACAGCAACACCTTCGAGCTGGAGTGGCCGAAGGGGTCGGGCAGGGTGCGCGAATTCCCCGAGGTCGACCGGGTCGGCTGGTTTCCGGTCGCGACCGCGCGGGGCAAATTACTCAAGGGACAGCGCGATTTCCTGGACCGGCTGATGGCCGACCCGTCGGTTGCGGGGCAGGGCGAGGGGTAGTGAGCGCGGCGTGGCTGGCTCAGCCCGGCACCCCGCCGGCCCCCAGGCGGGTTCGCCGGCGCCGAAGGACCACGAGTAGGACCACCGCCGCCGCCATCACCGCCACCACGAACCCCGCGAACAGGATCACCACCAGGGGATGGCGACGTTGTCGTAGACGACGATCACCGGTCGGTAGGCGTCGTCGTTGGGCGCATCGGCAAAGGTGAAGTCCGAGGAGATTCGGGACGTCTCGTACACGTCCACCTGGGTCTTGGTCAGGTATGACCCGTGGTTGCCGACCAGTTCGCGCAGCAGCGGGTCGTGCACGTGGTTGGCGATGTTGCCGGCGAATTGGACCTCGGTGGCCTGGATGGCGGTGTCGGCGTCGGTGCGCACCTGCCGGCGATCGGTCATCGTGAAGACGACGACATGCTGTGGGTCCAATGCGGCGGCCGACAGCCGCATCGGATAGACCAACTGCGATGAACGAAAGGTCATGCGTACCGGATTGAGCCCACCAACGATCGGAACCGTGCTCGTCAGGCGCATCGCGACGAAAGCCCAGCCTTCTCGCACGTAGGGATCCAGTGCGGCCGCCACCGCCGGACGAAGCGCGTAGCCGTTGTCGGCCAGCCAGGCTTGCAGGCCGGGCAGGTCACCGCCGGCCAGGGTGGTGGCTTCTAGGGGGCCGAGGTGCACTTGATTGATCACTTCGGGGGAATGGGCGGCGCGCACCCCCTCATCCGGTCCGCCCGCCCTGAAGCCCAGATCCAGATTCCAGCGGCGCTGGTGGCGGATCTCTGGCGTGGTCAACGCGTCGAGTTCGAGAAAGGCGGCCTTGTCGCCCGGGGCGACGGTGGCCGGCATGGGGGTGGGCACGACCAGGGCGAGGTTGTCAGTCGTGGCGTCCACCGCCAATTGGATCACGATGGTTTCGGTCGTCCCATCCCAATGCACCAGCGCCACCTCATGATTCATGGTGGCCTGGGCGTCGCCCGGGGCGATCGCGGTACCGCACGCGCATGCGTAGCCCGGCGCGGCCAGCACCGTGGCGGCCAGTGCTACCGCAGCGGTTACACAAACCAGGAAAACGGCAACAAGCCCCGACCGGCACACGCGAAGCACCGTCATCTCGCAGATGCTACGCGGCCCGGTGACGGCCGCTACCCACTTTGACCACACGTTTTTCATGCGCAGGCACAATGTCAGCATGACCACACGGCCCATCGAGGCCATCGAGTTCACCGAGCAAGTCGAACCACAGGCATTTCTGTTCCAATTGCTGGACCCGGCGATCCGGGCCGACCCGTATCCGCTGTGCGCTCGGCTGCGTGAACATGGGCCACTGCATCTGCCCGAGGCCAACTTCGTCTTGTTCTCCAGCTTTGGGGACTGTGACGAGGTGCTGCGACACCCGTCCTCCTGCAGCGACCAGACCAAGTCGACGGTGGCCCAGCGGCGGGTGGAGGAGGAACCGGCCCTGGGCCGCGACTTCCCGCCCGGCTTCTTGTTTCTCGATCCCCCCGATCACACCCGGCTGCGCAAACTGGTCAGCAAGGCGTTCGCCCCCAAAGTGGTCAACGCGTTGCGACCTGAGATCAGCTCCCTGGTGGATGGATTGCTGGACCGGATCGCCGAGCAGGGCCGATTCGACGTGGTTTCAGACTTCGCCTACCCGCTGCCGGTGGCGGTGATTTGCCGGCTGCTCGGGGTGCCGCTGGAGGATGAGCCGCAGTTCAGCCAGGCCTCGGCGCTGCTGGCGCAGGCGCTGGACCCGTTCTTCGCCTTCACCGGCCAGAACGCGGAAAACCTCAATGACTCGCTGGAAGCGGGGCAGTGGCTGCGCGGATACCTGCGTGATCTGATCGCGCTGCGCCGGTCGCAACCCGGCGAAGACTTGATGTCGGGGTTGGTCGCCGTCGAAGAGTCCGGTGATCAGCTCACCGAGGACGAGATCGTCTCCACCTGCGTGCTGTTGCTGGTTGCCGGACACGAGACCACGGTGAACCTGATCGGCAACGCGATCCTGGCCATGCTGCGCGACCGTCGGCAGTGGGCACAGCTGGGCGCCGATCGCGACCGGGCCGCCGCGGTGGTGGAGGAAACCATGCGCTATGACCCGCCGGTGCAATTGATCGGCCGAATTGCCGGGGCGGACATGGTAATTGGGGACGTCGAAGTGACCAAGGGGGATGTGATGATGATGCTGGTGGCGGCCGCGCATCGCGATCCCGCCGAGTTCGACCGGCCCGAAGAATTCGACCCGGATCGGGGTTCTTTGCGGCACTTAGGATTTGGTCGCGGTGCGCACTACTGCCTTGGTGCTCCGCTAGCGAGGCTGGAAGCCGCGGTGGCGCTGTCGGCAATCGCGGCGCGCTTCCCACAGGCACGGCTGGACGGCGAGCCGCAATACAAGACGAACGTCACCTTGCGTGGGCTCGAGTCGATGACGGTGGCGCTTTCCTAATCGGCGGGCCGTGAATTGGGCTAGCCGCCCTGGCCTTCGCCCTGGGGCGGCACGTCTTCGTACTCGACCGGTACGCCTTCACCAGCGACCGGCGCGCCCTCGCCGGCGAACGGTACGCCCTCACCGGCAACCGGCACGTCCTCACCGGCGACCGGCACGTCCTCACCGGCGACCGGCACGCCCTCACCGGCAACCGGCATGCCTTCACCCTCGACCGGCGGCGGTTGGGTCAACAGGATGGTGATCGGTATCGGTGTGGACAGCTCGAACTTGCCCTGCTGGTCGTAGTAGGCGCCGATGGTGTACTCACCCGCGGACTCGATCGGGAACGAGAGCTCCTGGGTGAAGCACCGATATTTGGAGGCTTTGTCCACTTCGTCGGGCCAGTGCCAACTCGCCCGCAGGGTGCCGCGCGGCGCTCCGGAGGGGTCCTTGCACACCACGTGTAATTCCGGGTCGTAGTCCCCGCCGGCGGGCGCGTGCACCACCAGAACGATCGGAACCTTTGCCCAAAGCGGGACTTGATCGACCTCAAACCAGGTCATCGGAATGCGTGTAGCATTGATCGCACCGTGTTCGTCCAGATTGGCGCTACCTGCAACGAACAATGTGGATACGTGCAGCATCACGACATCTTAAAGGCGTTTGACGCGCCAATCCGGACCTTGGGGTTTTCAGGCGCGCCGCACCGGCGGTCGCTGCGTTCCTCGAATGCCCGTCGGGCTAGTGCCCGCAGCGGGGTCCGAGACCAGCAACGATGTCGTCGAGACTGAACATCAGCGGTTGCTCGAGCTGGGCGTAGGTGCAGGAACGTGGATCGCGGTCGGGACGCCACCGGTTGAACTGGGCGGTGTGAAGGAACCGTGGGCCCTCCATGTGGTCGTAGCGCACCTCGACCACGCGTTCGGGGCGCAGCGGCACAAACGAGAGGTCTTTGCCGGCGTTCCAGCGGGAGAACTCGTTTTTGCGTGGCGTGCGTTCGCCGGACTGGTGGGCGGCCCAGTTCCACGGATGGTCGTCGAAGCTGGTCACCAGCTCCTGCAGCTCGGTGAAGAGCCGCCGGCGTTCGGCCATCGGGAATGCCCCGATCACGCCGACCGACGCCAATTGCCCGTCGTCTTGGTAGAGGCCCAGCAATAGCGAACCGATGACGTCACCGCCGGATTTGTGGAGGCGATATCCGGCCAGCACGCAGTCGGCGGTGCGTTCGTGCTTGATCTTGAACATCACGCGCTTGTCCGGCTGATAGGTGACCGCCAGCGGTTTGGCGATCACTCCGTCGAGGCCGGCGCCCTCGAACTCTTCGAACCACCGCCGTGCCGTCGCCTGATCGGTGGTGGCCGGGGTGACATGGATCGATGGGCCGGAGCCGACCGCCTCGACCAGCGCCGCGCGCCGTTCCACAAATGGACGCGTCGTGTAGTCGTCGTCGCCGAGGGCCAGCAGGTCGAAGGCGATGAAGGATGCCGGGATGTGTTCGGCGAGCATCCGCACCCGGGAATCGGCGGGGTGGATGCGCTGTTGCAGCGCCTCGAAATCCAGGCCGTGGCCGGTGGCGATTACGATCTCGCCGTCAAGGACGTAGCGCCGCGGCAGCTCCGCCCGGACCGCCGCGACCAGCTCCGGGAAGTAACGGGTCAGCGGACGTTCGTTGCGGCTGCCGAGCTCTACCTCATCGTTGTCGCGAAAACAGATGGAGCGGAATCCATCCCATTTGGGTTCATAGGACGCATCGGCCGGGATCGTCTTGATCGCCTTGGCCAGCATCGGCGAAATCGGCGGCATGACTGGTAGGTCCATTAGTTCATTGTGGCGTGCGGCATGCTGGAATCCAGGTATGCCTGCTGCAGCAGAAGAACTTGACGTCGACGGCATCGCGGTACGCGTGACCAACCGGGACAAGGTGTACTTCCCGAAGCTGGGGAAGCAGGGCACCAAGGGCCGGTTGATCGACTATTACCTGGCGGTCGGGGGCGGTCCGATGCTGACCGCGTTGCGGGATCGTCCCACCCACTTGCAGCGATTTCCGGACGGCATCGACGGTGAGGAGATCTATCAGAAACGGGTGCCCAAGCACCACCCCGACTATCTGCGGACGTGTCAGGTGACCTTTCCGTCGGGACGCACCGCCGACGCGCTGCAGGTGACCCATCCGGCCGCGATCGTCTGGGCGGCGCAGATGGGAACCGTCACGCTGCACCCGTGGCAGGTGCGCTGCCCCGACACCGAGCACCCCAACGAGCTGCGCATCGATCTGGATCCGCAGCCCGGTACCGGTTTCGCGCAGGCACGTTCGGTCGCCGTCGACGTGCTCAAGCCGGTGCTCGATGACCTGGGATTGGTCGGCTATCCGAAGACCTCCGGCGGCCGCGGGATCCACGTGTTCTTGCGCATCGCGAGCGACTGGGACTTCATCGAGGTGCGCCGGGCCGGCATCGCCCTGGCCCGCGAAGTCGAGCGCCGCGCCCCCGAGGCGGTCACCACGTCGTGGTGGAAAGAAGAACGTGGCCAGCGGATCTTCATCGACTTCAACCAGAACGCCCGCGACCGCACCATGGCGTCGGCGTACTCGGTGCGGGCCACCCCGATCGCCACCGTGTCGACGCCGCTGACCTGGGACGAGCTGGCCGGCGCCGACCCGGACGACTACACCATGGCCACGGTTGCCGACCTGATTGCCCGCCGCGCGGACCCCTGGGCCGGCATGGACGACGTGGCCCAGTCGATCAGCGGGCTGCTGGATATGGCCGAAGCCGACGCCGAGCGCGGGCTTGGTGACATGCCCTACCCCCCGAACTACCCGAAGATGCCGGGCGAACCCAAGCGGGTGCAGCCCAGCCGCGACACCGACCTGAAACCCAAAAACGCCCACGACTAAACCCTTATGCGCCGGGCTGCGCCGGATACCATCGGCGTATGGCGCTGATCATTCCGGCGACCAAGGAACGTGACGACGACGGTTGGGCGGACTACGTTGAGCCCATCGTGCTCACGCCCGCCCAGGCGGCCGACCTGGCGGTAGGCAACGCCGATCCGGCGGCGGCAGTCGTCGGGTTCTACGCGGCGTTGATGCGCGGCGACGACCTGGCCGGACAACTGCTCTGGCCCGATGACAACATCATCATCGACAAGCTCGAAACCTTGCGCGGCTGGACATTTCACCGCTTGGAGGTGCTGGCCGTCCGGTTGCGCGGACAAAGCAAGGCGACCATTCGCGTCGCCGTCGAGATCGAGGTCGACGGCAAGCGCGACGGCGGTACCGATGAAGTCAAGCTGCAGCGCGGCGGGGACGGCGGCCCCTGGAGAATCTAGCGCCCGCCGACCTGAGTTCAGACCGGTATCGAGCCCGCAGCCCACGTGCTGGGCAGCAACGGCAAGGGCGCGTCGGCGCCAAATGAGCCGGCGCTTAGCGCGGACAATCCAACCGGCTGCGCAATCGATTGCTGTGGCGCGGTGCCGGCGAATCCCGCCGCCGTCATCGACCCGCTGGAAGACAGCTGCACCGCGGAAACCAAATGTGCGTTGGGTAATGCGGCCGCTGCCACGCCGGAATGTGCCAAACCGATGGCGCCGGTGGGGGCATTGCCCAGGGCGCTCGCTTGGGGCAAAAGCGGCGAAACTCCGCCCGCCTGAAACGCCATGGCCGCGCCACCGAGCAGTTCGCGGATCGCCTGCGCTATTGCTGCGATCGCGTGCTCGACTCCCAGCGACAGCGTCGTGAGCACCTTGTTGAGAAAATCCGCGACCAGCGTGACCATCGCAATGGTGCCGCGCAACGTGATGTAGAGGTACATGAGGACGAGTTGAACTTGATCCAGTGCCAATACGATCAGGTCGGCGATCAGCAGGTTCAGGATCTTCGTCATTTGAAGTGCGTAGCCCAGCAGCATGACCCCGTACGCCACCACTATCTGGCCGAGGTAGAAGACGAACTGCCAGGCGAAACTGGCCACCTCGCTGGCCAACTGGCTCACCGTCTGGGACACGATGTCGGCCAGGGTTTGCAGCAGCTGCCACAGGATGCTCCACCAGGGCGGGCTGGGCGGCGGAGGCAGGCTGGTGAGTGAGCTGGCTCCGGGTTTGAGGATGGGCGGGGCGTGGTTGGTGTGTGGTGTTGCGGCAACCGCAGCGGCGCTGGCGGCGTCATAGACGCTCATCGTGGTCGCGGCTTGAATCCACATTCGCGCATAGTCGGATTCGTTGAGCGCGATTGGGATCGTGTTGATCCCAAAGAAATTCGTCGCCAGCAACACGCCGTGGATGACGTGGTTGGCTTCCAGCTCCACCAACGTCGGCATCGCCGCCAGCGCGCTGACGTAGCCGGCCGCGGTGGCCTCGTGTGTTGCGGCCCGCGCCATACAGTCGGCGCTGGCCGCATTCAGCCACGCCAGATACGGGCCGTAGGCGCCAACGAAACTGGCGGCACTGGGCCCCTGCCAGGGCCCGGCTTGCACGGTGGCCAGCAGCGCTTCGAGTTCGGCGGCCTCCTCGGCGTAGCTAGCGCCCAGCGCTTGCCACGATTGCGCCGAGCCCACGATGGGGCCGGGACCAGGACCGGCGTACAGCAGCGCGGAGTGCACCTCCGGCGGCAGGGCGATCCATATCGGCATGGTCATCACAGGCCGCCAAAAGCGCCGTAGCCGGCTGCCGCGGCTTCGTCTCCAACGGTGTAGCTGATACCGGCCTCACCCACGCCGACCCCGGAGCGGCCCAATTCCTAGATGCCTTCGGTGGCCATGGCGGAATGCTCAACGCCGACGGCGCTAAACCCCGCCGCGTTGCGCACCGACACCGGATCGGCCGCTGGCGGGATCACCGCGGTAATGGCGGGCGCCGCAACGGCATGCGCGGCGGCCAATCGAGCCGTCAGGGCCGCTACCGCCGCACTGGCCCCCGCCAAACCCTCGGGAATAACTCGCAACATCACCACTTCGGCTCCTATTCGGCGCATCGGAGCCCGGAAGCCCGCGATGCATGCATATAGCAACGATTTCTATTGGCAACACAATGCGGAGCCGGCCGCGACCCTGGCAAGTCTCGACCTCGCCACCGGAGCGGCTCCACTTGACAAACGCCGCCTCCGTGTCAACTGAAAAATAACCGGGCCCCGGCAACCCCCGGCCACCTATCCTGGGAAGGCGAAAACTCTGGGTCAGGACCGACGGAGGCGTCGATGACGCCCGTACTGGCGTGCCGCTCGTGTGGTACCCAACCCCTCGAAAACGCCCGGTTCTGCCACGGATGTGGCGCGCCCGTCGCCGCCGCCGATACCCACGCCGAGTACAAGCAGGTGACGGTGCTGTTTGCCGATGTGGTGCATTCGATGGACATCGCCGCGGCGCTCTGTGCCGAGCGGTTGCGCGAGATCATGACCGAGCTGGTCAACCGCGCGGCGGTGGTGGTGCAGCGATATGGCGGCACGGTCGACAAGTTCACCGGTGACGGGATCATGGCGGTATTCGGTGCCCCGGCCGCTCTGGAGGACCACGCGCTGCGGGCGTGTTTGGCCGCACTGGGCGTTCAGGATGAGGCCAAGCGCCTTGCCGGCGAGGTCGATCGGCGCGACGGTGTCGTGCTGCAGCTTCGGGTGGGCCTCAATTCCGGGCAGGTCGTGGCCGGCGAAATCGGAACGGACGCGCTGGGTTACTCCGCGGTTGGTGAGCAAGTCGGGCTGGCGCAGCGGATGGAGGCGGTGGCCGCGCCGGAGACGGTGATGCCCGGTGAGTCCACCGCCCGACTGGTCGAGGGCGCCGCCGTGCTGGGCGAGCCGCAGCTGGTGCACATCAAGGGTGTCGAGGCTGCGGTGCCGGCGTGGCAACTGCTCGGCGTGGTTGATCAGTACCGGCAAAGCGGTCCCGCCCCGGCGACGTTGGTGGGACGCGAGTGGGAGTTGGACACTCTGACCACGATGCTGGACCGTTCCATTGCCGGGCGCGGGTCGGTGGTGACGCTGGTCGGACGGGCGGGCATCGGCAAGACCCGGCTGGCCAGGGAAGCCGCTCGGGTCGCGAAAACTCTTGGTGTTACGGTGTTTTCGACCTTCTGCGAATCGCACGCGACCGATATCCCATTTCGGGCGGTTACCCGTCTGCTGCGCGCCGCCGCCCAGGTGAGCCGGCTCGACGATGCCACCGCGCGGGTGCGGGTACGGGCGATCGTCCCAGACGGTGATCCGCAGGACCTGTTGTTGCTCTATGACCTGCTCGGTATCGCCGACCCCCGGGTGGAGCTGCCCAAGATCGCCCCGGAGGCCCGCCGCCGGCGGCTGGCCGCGCTGATCAACGCGGTCCAGCTGGCTCGCGCCCAACCCGCGGTGTACGTCATCGAGGATGCGCACTGGATGGACGAGGCCAGCGAATCGATGGTCGCCGAGTTTCTGACGATGATCCCACAGACCCACTCGATAGTGCTGGTGACCTACCGGCCCGACTATCGCGGAGCATTGCGGGGCGTGCGCGGCGCCCAGAGCATTGCCCTGGGCCCGCTCAGCGATGCCGAAACCTCGGCGCTGATCGCCGAACTGTTGGGCCCCGATCCCTCCGTCGCCCAGATCGCCGAGATCATCGCCACGCGTGCCGCCGGCAACCCCTTTTTCGCCGAGGAGATCATCCGCGAGCTCGCCGAACGCCGGGTGCTGGTGGGGGAGCGTGGCAGCTACGCGTGCACCGCCGAGGCCGACGACGCGATCGTGCCGGCCACGCTGCAGGCAACCATCGGCGCGCGCATCGACCGGCTCAGCCCGGCCGCCAAGCAGACTCTCAGCGCCGCGGGCGTCATCGGATCTCGCGTCAGCACCGAGCTGCTGATCGGCCTGGGCATCGAACCGCCGATCGAGGAGCTGATCAGCGCGGAACTCGTTGACCAGGTGCGGTTCACGGAGCCGGCCGAATACGTGTTCCGGCATCCGCTGATTCACACCGTGGCCTACGAGTCGCAATTGAAATCAGCTCGCGCCCAGATGCACCGGCGGCTCGCCGCGGTGATCGAAGCCCGGGTTTCGGAATCGGCGGACCAGTACGCCGCGCTGATCGCCGAACACCTCGAGGCCGCCGGTGAATCGCACGCCGCTTACGGCCGGCAGGTGCGCGCCGCCGCGTGGGCGACCAATCGCGACATCGCGGCCGCCCACCTCACCTGGGAGCGAGCCCGCAAGATCGCCGACGCATTGCCCGTCGATGATCCCAACCGGGCGGCCATGCGGACTGCCCCGCGCACCATGTTGTGCGGCATCGCGTTTCGAATCCACATCGACGTCGCCGGCGCGCGTTTCGAGGAATTGCGCGAACTGTGTGCCGCCGCGGGGGACAAGGCGTCCCTGTCGATCGGGATGGCGGGGTTGGTGATTGACCATCTGCAGCATGCACGAATGCGCGAAGCATCGCAGTTGGCGACCGAGGCCATGACGCTCATCGAATCGGTTGGCGATCCGGCCCTGACGGTCGCGTTGTCCATCGCGCTGATCTATGCCAAGAGTGAGTGCGCCGAGTGGTCGGATGCGCTGCGCTGGTCACAGCGGGTGATCGCCCTGGCCGACGGCGACCCGACGATGGGCGCTCTGATCATCGGGGGGCTACTGGACAAGCCGGCCGATCCGGCGGTGGCCCCCGTCGCGGCCGCGGGATCGTCGGCAACCAGTGGGGCCGGCCCCGGTGGGTGGGACCGGACTGGGCCGGGCGGCGGGCGCGGGTGAATCGTCGCGGCCCGGGCCGGCGGTGTCGGCGACGCTGACCCGGGAGCCCGATGAGGTCGACGACGACTGGGATGACGACGACGACTGGTGAGAGTCGTTGCTAGAAAGGACTTTCCGGCCATCCGGGCCGGAAGACTTGCCAGCAGCTTGGCGAGGAAGAGAAATAGAAGACCCAAAGAGATAGAGAGTCCAGCATGGCAGAGATGAAGACCGATGCCGCTACCCTCGCGCAGGAGGCAGGTAATTTCGAGCGGATCTCCGGTGACCTGAACACCCAGATCGACCAGGTTGAGTCGACCGCCGGTTCGCTGCAGGCCCAGTGGCGCGGTGCGGCTGGTACCGCCGCTCAGGCTGCGGTGGTCCGTTTCCAGGAACCGCCAACAAGCAGAAGGCCGAACTCGACGAGATTTCGACGAACATCCGTCAGGCCGGTGTCCAGTACTCCCGGGCCGACGACGAGCAGCAGCAGGCGCTGTCCTCGCAAATGGGCTTCTGATTCCCCTATCACGAGAAAGAAACGGAGCAATACGACATGACAGAACAGCAGTGGAATTTCGCCGGCATTGAGGCCGCATCCAGCTCAATCGGGGGAAATGTCGGCAGCATTCATTCCCTTCTGGATGAGGGCAAGCAGCAGGGCTCCGGCGTTGTTGATTAGCAGGCTTGTGAGCTGGGTTGATGATCTTTGGTGCCGCGCTATTGGGGCCGGAGTGTAGGCACGGGCTATCTGGAGAACGATCGAGTTGGTTACTGTTCGTCGTTGGTCTGGAGTTGCCCGTGCCTACCGTTTCAGTATTGCCTGTGTCGTCGGTTCCAGAGGTGTTCGACCGCTGGAGTCCTGGTGAGCGCAGCGGGCTCATCGGATCGGAGTTTCTCGATGTGTTGGCCTCGGTGCCAGACCCGAGGGACCCACGCGGTCGGAGGTATTCGCTGATGGCTTTGTTGGCGATCGCGGTTCTGGCCACCCCTGCTCACGCTGCTGCCGGGTAGCTTGCGGTGGCTGGTCACCGTGGATGCGATGCATACCCAGGTCGTCACCGCGAAGTTGATCTGCGCCACCTTGAAGTCGCACTACCTGATGATCGTCAAGTCCAACCAAGCCAAAATACTTGCGCGTATCACCGCGCTGCCCTGGGCCGAGGTGCCCGCAGCCGCTACCGACGACTCCCGCGGCCACGGCCGTGTCGAGACCCGCACCCTGCAAATCATCACCGCTGCACGAGGAATCGGCTTCCCCTACGCAAAACAAATCATCCGGATCACTCGTGAACGCTTGATCACCGCCACCGACCAGCGCAGCGTGAAGGTGGTCTATGCCATCTGCAGCCTGCCGTTCGAGCACGCCCGCCCTACCGCGATCATGACCTGGATGCGTCAACACTGGGGAATCGAGAACAGCCTGCACTGGATACGCGACGTCACCTTCGACGAAGACCGTCAAAGGGCACATACCGGAAACGGCGCACAGGTCCTAGCAACGCTACGCAACACCGCGATCAATCTGCACCGCCTCAACGGCGCCGACAACATCGCCGAAGCCTGCCGGATCACCGCTTTGACCGCCAACCGCCGCCTAGACCTCCTCAATCCACAATTCCCCAGCTCACAAGCCTGCTAATCAACAACGCCGGAGCCATGACTCATGCCCGAACGTTCTGACCGGTTCTGACGATATTGCGACAACCATCCGTCGCAGAAATCGGCAGCAAAAGCAACCGAAGCCCGAGGGTGCTGTGGCCGCCCGGGTGGGGCGACTCGAGATCGGCACCGTAGCGCCGCGGACCGGGCAGCATCGGGTCACCCTGCCGCTGGTGGATGCGCCATCACCGTCAGACGTACTCCGTAGCGGGGCACCACACTCGAGGCGCGCGATGAACTTCCCACCGGCATTCCGGGCATCCCCGGTATGCCATGTGCCACTTCCTCGGTCCCCGGAATCGTCGTCAAGCCGGCACTCGACAGTGCTGCCACCTGGCGAGTTGCCGGTGCGGCCCAGCTCGCCGGCACCGACAATTGACCGATCGAGCCCGCCCGGCCAACACTTACCAGCACCGCACCCGGCCCGGACACCGCACCACCGACACTGGGCGCCGAGCTCAAAACAGACCCAATGCCGATATCGCCCGGCGCAAGCTCAGCGGGGTTCTCTGAGGCGGCCCCCAACATGCCCAGGTTGCTCTCGGCCCCGATGATGCCGGCGATAATCGACTCGCAGTCCTGCGAAACACCCACCGTTGCATATCCGGCGAAAATGCCATCAAGGATGGAGAAGTCATCCGGGAGCAAGTTCGGGAATGCCCCAGCCAGAGCCGCCAGACCCTTTTGCACCAACGCGATCTGGTCCGACAGCGGGTTGGCGGCCGCCGCGGTTGCATCGGCTTGATTGACCGCAGCGCTCTGCGCCGACAGCCCAGCCGGATTGGCGGTCTGCTGTGGCGAGGAGAACGGTACCAACTGCGCCGCCATCGCCGCGCTCGTGGCGTACCCGTACATCGCGGCGGCATCCTGCTCCCACATCTCGGCGTATTGGGTTTCGAGGGCAGCGATCGCTGCGGTGTTCTGGCCGAAGAAATTCGTTGCTACCAGCGACATCAGCTGCATGCGGTTGGCCAGGATCACCGGCGGCGGAACCGTCATCGCATATGCCTGTTCGAAGGCCATCGCTGCCGCTCGGCATTGGGTGGCGGTCTGTCGCGTCTGTTCCGCGGTCGAGTGCAGCCACCAAACATAGGGAGCCGCTTTGGCTGCCATTGACTCCGATGCCGGGCCGGCCCAGTACATGCTCGTCAGGCCCGATAGCACCGATTCGTAAGTCTGTGCCGTGGTGCCCAACTCGATGGCTAGCTCATCCCAGCTGTTTGCAGCCGCCAATAGCGATCCCGCGCCTGGACCGGTGTACATTAGACCCGAGTTGACCTCTGGTGGAAGCATGGCTAAATCCATTGTGTCCGAGCTCCTTAGCTGGGGGCGCACAGGTCTTATGCGCCAAGAACTTGCCGCTCATCGTATGCGCCTGCGGCAAGAATGGAAGTTTTTGTTGACGAGGCGGCGCTGCCTACCGGTGCTGGGGGCGGGATTCACCCGGTGCGTCTGGGTTGGTTACCGTCACGGCGACCAGGGCATCGTTTCGACCGGGTGAACCCAGCGGTACGGGAAACATGTTGCGGCGCGCGTTATCTAGCGGCTAGTCGCAATGCTGGGCCGGCATCGCTGCTTTCCATGCTGGAAGGTCCACCTGGATACGGGGCTCGCGAGTGACGACACGCCGGCCGGTGCTGAATGGCTGGCTGGCGACCGACTTGCCGAACTCGAGCGGAGCCTGACCCGTTTGGATGCGGACCCGACGGCGGAAAGGAATCGGAGGGCTGATCTTGATCAGGACATTCTCGGCCGCCTCGATGCTGCGAGCTTGACGGCCAGCGTGCCATGAGGCGTCGTCATTCGCGGATCCTTCTGCGTGTGTTTGTCATTGGCTGTTGGTGAGCTAGGCGAACAGGGCCGCGAGGCCTGTTTCGGTGGTCAGCATTTCTTGGTTGGACTGGTGGATGGCGTGCGCGAGGGCCTGCAGCACGGCGTTGAGGTCAGCAGAGGCGCTATCCCATTGCTGTTGGACCTGTTGGTAGGCCTCAGAGCCGCTGCCGCCCCACACCTCGGTCAGGGTGGAAAGAACCTGGTTGGCGTCGTGGAGGTGCTTTTGGGTTTTGATGACCTCGGCCTGGATTTCGGCAACCCCGATCTCGATGGCGGCGAAGTTGTAATGCAGTACTGCCATGTCGCTGTTCCGTTTCTGATGCTCAGCAGGGGACTAGAAGTTCGTTTGGTTTGACAGCAAGCCGGTTTCGTGGTCATCGGTGTCGGTGTAGCCCTGCGCGGCAGTCCAGATCTTCGTTGAGATTTCCTTCTTCTCTGCACAATGCGGATCACACTGCCGGCCAAGAAGGGACGACAGGACTTGCCGCCCAACCGGCCGGCAAGTCCGTCGCCATCGCCGCCGACCAGTGCGGCTAGCCGAACATCCCCGTGACGTTGCCCTCGGTGGAGGACATTGCCTGACCGGCCTCGCTGATGGTGCGAGCCAGGTTCTGCAGCGCGTTGTTGAGCTCCTGGGCGGTGGAGTCCCACTTCTGCTGCACACCCTGGTAGGCCTCCGAACCGCTACCACCCCAGGCTGCGGCCAGCTTGTGCAGCGACTGCTTGCCCCAGGGCTCCGGCGTTGTTGATTAGCAGGCTTGTGAGCTGGGGAATTGTGGATTGAGGAGGTCTAGGCGGCGGTTGGCGGTCAAAGCGGTGATCCGGCAGGCTTCGGCGATGTTGTCGGCGCCGTTGAGGCGGTGCAGATTGATCGCGGTGTTGCGTAGCGTTGCTAGGACCTGTGCGCCGTTTCCGGTATGTGCCCTTTGACGGTCTTCGTCGAAGGTGACGTCGCGCATCCAGTGCAGGCTGTTCTCGATTCCCCAGTGTTGACGCATCCAGGCCATGATCGCGGTAGGGCGGGCGTGCTCGAACGGCAGGCTGCAGATGGCATAGACCACCTCCACGCTGCGCTGGTCGATGGCGGTGATCAAGCGTTCACGAGTGATCCGGATGATTTGTTTTGCGTAGGGGAAGCCGATTCCTCGTGCAGCGGTGATGATTTGCAGGGTGCGGGTCTCGACACGGCCGTGGCCGCGGGAGTCGTCGGTAGCGGCTGCGGGCACCTCGGCCCAGGGCAGCGCGGTGATACGCGCAAGTATTTTGGCTTGGTTGGACTTGACGATCATCAGGTAGTGCGACTTCAAGGTGGCGCAGATCAACTTCGCGGTGACGACCTGGGTATGCATCGCATCCACGGTGACCAGCCACCGCAAGCTACCCGGCAGCAGCGTGAGCAGGGCACGTACGCAGGGAATTTCATTGCTTTTCTCGGCGACAGCGAGTTGACCGAGCACCAATCGGGCACGGTGGGCGAACACCGACACGAGATGCGTGGCTGTCGCTTTGGCGCGTAAAGCACCACGCAGCATCTTGCCGTCCAACGCGATCGGCACCAATCCACTGGGGTCGCTGCTGGCCACGTGTGCAGTGAAGTAACTGCCCATCCTGGCGTTGAGGTCGGCGGGGTCTAGCCGAGACAAAACAGCGCGGAAGGTCTTCTCACTGGGCCGCCGGAACCGGACCCCTAATTGGGCCAACACATCATCGGGAGCGGTGGCCGCCCATGTGGCAAAACCAGCATAGCCGCGCATCCCCGCGGCAGTGGCCAGAACCGCGATCGCCAACAAAGCCATCAGCGAATACCTCCGACCGCGTGGGTCCCTCGGGTCTGGCACCGAGGCCAACACATCGAGAAACTCCGATCCGATGAGCTCGCTGCGCTCACCAGGACTCCAGCGGTCGAACACCTCTGGAACCGACGACACAGGCAATACTGAAACGATAGGCACGGGCAACTCCAGACCAACGACGAACAGTAACCAACTCGATCGTTCTCCAGATAGCCCGTGCCTACACTCCGGCCCCAATAGCGCGGCACCAAAGATCATCAACCCAGCTCACAAGCCTGCTAATCAACAACGCCGGAGCCCTGCATTCGCCTGCAAGCTAATCGATTGGTAGGCCTGCCCATAGCCGGCGAACAGCGACGCCACAGCCGCCGAGACCTCATCGGCTCCAGCGGCCAACATCCCGGTGGTCGGGACCGCCGCGGCCAGGTTGGCCGTGCTCAGCGCCGAGGCGATTCCTTCCAGATCGGTCGCCGCCGACGTCAGCAATTCTGGCGCCACCAAAAGATATGACATTTGCAGGCCTCCGTCGCTCTTCGTTGAGTAATTAACGCAGACTAAAACACGCGACGGGAACTAATTCTGGAGTTTGGCAAATACGCCGCCTGGAAAACGATAGAAGCGCACTCTCGGCTCACCAAAGGTCGGTATTCGGTCAGCTCAGCCGTAAAACAGTCCTGGCGAACCATTCGAACCGGCAACGCCGTCATCGGCGGTTCCCCCGCCGCCGGTACCCCCTGGGCCCCCGGCTCCGCCGTGGCCGGCGAACTGAGCATCACCGCCGTTGCCGCCCTCACCACCGTTCCCACCGGAGTGGTCGCCGCTTACCCCGCCGGCCCCGCCGAGGCCGCCGGCCCCGCCATTGCCGAAGACACCCGCGCCTCCACCGGCTCCACCGCCACCACCCGCACCGCCGGCAAACTCCACCACGGTGAGGCGGCCGCTTGGGCTGATGTAGGTTCCAGCACCGCCGGATCCCCCTGGCCCACCGGCGCCGGCGTTGCCGAATAGCCATCCGCCGTGGCCACCGATTCCCCCATCGCCACCGGTTCCCCCAGTGCCGAATAGGGAACCGATCGTGATTGTTGAACTAGAGCTCGCGATGATGAAATCACCGTTGTCGGTAGGCCCGGCGAGCCCGCCGATGCCACCGGCACCACCCGCCCCGCCGGCACCGAACAGTCCGGCGGCACCGCCCGCCCCGCCGTTGCCGGCGGAACCGGCCGCTGCGCTCCCACCCATGAAGTCGACCACACCGGTGGCTCCGTCGGCATTTGTGGCGAGGAACCCGTCGCCGCCGCCACCGCCCTGTCCACCGGTACCTCCCGAGCCATACAGCAGACCGCCATGGCCGCCATGGCCACCGGCGCCACCATCACCGGCGCTGATATCGAAGACGCCTTGGGCACCGGCGTTCAGCCCACCGACCCCGCCGGAGCCACCCGCGCCTCCCGAACCGAAGAGCCCGGCGGCACCACCGACTCCCCCGCTCCCGCCATTGCCAACGCCAAGGCCGTCCACCGCGGCCGCGCCAGCACCGCCTTGCCCGCCAACACCGCCGTTGCCGCACAACCACCCACCGCTGCCGCCGGCGCCGCCCACGGCGCCGATTCCACCGTTCCCGCCACTTCCGCCGTTGCCGATCAACCCGGCAGCGCCACCGGCGCCCCCCGCTACTCCGGCCGTCGTTTCGGAGTAGCCATTGCCGCCGTTGCCGTACAACAGCCCTCCGGCGCCACCGTTGGGGTCGGTCGCCGTCCCGGCGGCACCGTCGCCGATCAGCGGACGCCCGAAGATGGCCTGGGTGGGGCCATTGATCGCTGCCAGCAATTCCTGGCCGACGGCCTGCAGGGGGTGGTGTTCGCCGCCTCGGCCGCCGCGTACGACTCGGCACCCGTTGTCATCAACTGGACAAACTGCTGATGCAAGGCTTCCGCCCGGGCAACCAAAGCCTGATACTCCTGGGCGTGCCCGCCGAAGAGTGCGGCCACGGCCGTGGACACTTCGTCAGCACCGGCGGCCATCACCGTCGTTGTCGGCGCCGCGGCGGTCAGATTTGCTGCGCTGAGCGCCGAACCGATGCGCTCCAGCTGGTTCGCGGCCGAAGCGACAAGATCTGGGGCGACCGCGATGTGCGGCATCTGAGACAACGCTGCCTCCATCCGTGGTCGGCAATCGTGGGCATTCCGGAAGCGCAGCCGATTACGTTGAAATCCCTAGACCGACTACATTTCCATTCCAACCTAAGCCGAACCCGTGAGCGTCGTTCATCTCTTGGATAAATTGCGCATTAAATGCGTTCGGGCGTGCGCTAATCAGGCCGCGGGCCGGTGTGCGGACACGAAAAGGGTGGGCGGGACGGGTCCTTCGGCATCGTCGGGCACCGGACGCCCGTAGCGGGTCAGCAATTCGGCCGAGGTCGTGGCCGACGCGCGCCAGCCGTGCTCACCCAGCCAATCCGCGACCGGGGTGCGCTCTTCGGCGTACCAAAGGTCTTCGACGGCCGGCATCTGGATCTCCACCAGTCGTCCGGCCGCCGCTCGCATCCGCTGCATTTCCTCGTGTTGACGGCGCACCAGATCGGGATCCAAGAAGCCTTCCTGGGGCACGTTGGTTGCCAGCCAGCTTCCGGCGGGGCTGAGCGTATCGATGCGCTCGAACAGCAGATCCTGAGCCCGCGCCGGAAGGTAGCGCACCAGCCCTTCCGCCGACCAGGCAGTCGGCTTAGACGCGTCAAAACCGCTGTCCAACAAGGCCGCTGGCCAGTCTTGGCGCAGATCTATCGGGATATTCATCAGTTGCGCCGTCGGCCGGGCACCGTGCTGACGCAATGTGGCGGACTTGAATTCCAGCACCCTGGGCTGATCAAGCTCGTATACGACGGTGCCGTCCGGCCACGGCAACCGCCAGGCGCGCGAATCCAGACCGGACGCCAGGATCACCACCTGCCGCACACCGGCGTCGGCGGCACCCAGAAAGAACTCGTCGAAGAACGCCGTCCGCGTCGCCATGAAGTCGATCATCTGGCGGACCCGCGCCCCCACCTGTGACTCGATTTCTGGTGCGCCGGCCAGCAAAGCGGGGTTGGCGAACATGCTCCACATGCCATCGCCGGCGGCGTCGACAAAGACTCGCGCGAACGGGTCCTCGATGAGGGGGTTCTCGCTCTCGGTCTCCGCGGCCCGGGCGGCTGCCACACCCAAGGCGGTGGCTCCGACGCTCTCGGTGATGGTCCAGGAATCATTGTCGGTTCGTGGCATTGCCAGCCTCCCAAGCAGAAATGGGTTCCAGCCATCCAGTCTTACAGCCGCCGCGGGCCGTGGCCGCTCGCCGGGAGTGTCCTACGCTTTTTCCCAGAGGGTCTACAGGTTGCAAGGGAGCACCATGACACGGACGCCGCAGGAAGTATTCGCCCACCACGGCCGCGCGCTCGCCGCCGGTGACCTCGACGAGATCATCGCCGACTACGACGACGACTCCGTGCTCCTGACCGCTGCGGGTGTCGCGCGCGGCAAGGATGCCATCCGCCAGGTGTTCGTCAAGTTGCTCGACGACCTGCCCGGGGCCACCTGGGACCTGAAATCCCAAGTCTTCGACGGCGACCTGTTGTTCCTGGAATGGGCCGCCGATTCCGCGCACCACCGCGTGGACGACGGCGTGGACACCTTCATCTTCGACGGCGGCATGATCCGGGCCCAAACGGTTCGATACACGCCACAAGCCAAGGGCTGACGCCGATGCACCCGGTGGATCCCGACGCGGTCGCGGAATGGATGTCCGGGCAGGGACTGGGTGAAGGTCCCTTGTACGACGTCTGCGCGGTCACCGGTGGAACACAGAACGTGATGCTGCGGTTCACCCGCTCCGGACGCACCTACGTGCTGCGCCGCGGCCCCCGCCACCTGCGTCCGCGCAGCAACAGCGTGATCCTGCGCGAGATCAAGGTGCTTGCGGCGCTGGCCGGCACCGACGTTCCACACCCACGTTTGATCGCCGCCTGCCCGGACCCCACGGTGCTCGGTGATGCGGTCTTCTATCTGATGGAACCCGTCGAAGGCTTCAATGCCGGTGGAGGGCTGCCGCCGCTGCACGCCGGGGACGCGAGCATCCGGTTTCAGATGGGCCTGTCGATGGCCGACGCGCTGGCCAAGCTCGGCGCGGTCGACCATGCCGCCGTGGGTCTCGCCGACTTCGGCAAGCCGGCGGGATTTCTGGAACGCCAGGTGCCGCGCTGGCTTGCCGAACTGGAGTCCTATCAGCAGTACGACGGCTACCCGGGACCCGACATCCCCGGCATCGGGGAAGTGTCCTGCTGGCTGGACAGCCATCGCCCGACGGCGTGGACGCCCGGCATCCTGCACGGCGATTACCACATGGCCAATGTCATGTTCTCCCGCACCGGGCCGGAGGTGGTGGCCATCTGCGATTGGGAGATGTGCACCATCGGCGACCCGCTGCTGGATCTGGGCTGGCTGCTGGCCACCTGGCGGCAGTCCGACGGGGCCAGCGTGTTCGGCCACGCCCCAGGGCTCCGGCGTTGTTGATTAGCAGGCTTGTGAGCTGGGGAATTGTGGATTGAGGAGGTCTAGGCGGCGGTTGGCGGTCAAAGCGGTGATCCGGCAGGCTTCGGCGATGTTGTCGGCGCCGTTGAGGCGGTGCAGATTGATCGCGGTGTTGCGTAGCGTTGCTAGGACCTGTGCGCCGTTTCCGGTATGTGCCCTTTGACGGTCTTCGTCGAAGGTGACGTCGCGTATCCAGTGCAGGCTGTTCTCGATTCCCCAGTGTTGACGCATCCAGGTCATGATCGCGGTAGGGCGGGCGTGCTCGAACGGCAGGCTGCAGATGGCATAGACCACCTCCACGCTGCGCTGGTCGGTGGCGGTGATCAAGCGTTCACGAGTGATCCGGATGATTTGTTTTGCGTAGGGGAAGCCGATTCCTCGTGCAGCGGTGATGATTTGCAGGGTGCGGGTCTCGACACGGCCGTGGCCGCGGGAGTCGTCGGTAGCGGCTGCGGGCACCTCGGCCCAGGGCAGCGCGGTGATACGCGCAAGTATTTTGGCTTGGTTGGACTTGACGATCATCAGGTAGTGCGACTTCAAGGTGGCGCAGATCAACTTCGCGGTGACGACCTGGGTATGCATCGCATCCACGGTGACCAGCCACCGCAAGCTACCC
Organism: Mycobacterium ulcerans subsp. shinshuense; assembly: GCF_002355775.1. Lineage (NCBI taxonomy): Bacteria > Bacillati > Actinomycetota > Actinomycetes > Mycobacteriales > Mycobacteriaceae > Mycobacterium > Mycobacterium ulcerans. Next base: position 5,738,716 of record NZ_AP017624.1, read on the forward strand.
GGCAGCAGCGTGAGCAGGGCACGTACACAGGGAATTTCATTGCTTTTCTCGGCGACAGCGAGTTGACCGAGCACCAATCGGGCACGGTGGGCGAACACCGACACGAGATGCGTGGCTGTCGCTTTGGCGCGTAAAGCACCACGCAGCATCTTGCCGTCCAACGCGATCGGCACCAATCCACTGGGGTCGCTGCTGGCCACGTGTGCAGTGAAGTAACTGCCCATCCTGGCGTTGAGGTCGGCGGGGTCTAGCCGAGACAAAACAGCGCGGAAGGTCTTCTCACTGGGCCGCCGGAACCGGACCCCTAATTGGGCCAACACATCATCGGGAGCGGTGGCCGCCCATGTGGCAAAACCAGCATAGCCGCGCATCCCCGCGGCAGTGGCCAGAACCGCGATCGCCAACAAAGCCATCAGCGAATACCTCCGACCGCGTGGGTCCCTCGGGTCTGGCACCGAGGCCAACACATCGAGAAACTCCGATCCGATGAGCCCGCTGCGCTCACCAGGACTCCAGCGGTCGAACACCTCTGGAACCGACGACACAGGCAATACTGAAACGGTAGGCACGGGCAACTCCAGACCAACGACGAACAGTAACCAACTCGATCGTTCTCCAGATAGCCCGTGCCTACACTCCGGCCCCAATAGCGCGGCACCAAAGATCATCAACCCAGCTCACAAGCCTGCTAATCAACAACGCCGGAGCCCTGGGCCACGCCCTGGGCGCCCAGGACGGGTTGGCCAGCACCGACGATCTGCTGCAGCGATATGCGGCCAACACCACGCGAGATCTATCTCACATCACCTGGTACACCGTGCTGGCCTGCTTCAAGCTGGGCATCGTCATCGAGGGCACGCTGGCACGCGCCTGCGCGGGCCAGGCCGAGAAAGAAGTTGGCGATCAGCTCCATGCCGCCACAGTGCACCTGTTCGAACGGGCACTGGGGCTGATCGGCGCCTAGCCCGCAACCCGGGCGGCGGCGCGGCGCCGACACAGAAAAGCCCGAACCCCCGTCGAGGATTCGGGCCGATTCCCGCCAACTCGGATGTCCTCAGACATCATCAAGCGCGCCCGAAGGGATTCGAACCCCTAACCTTCTGATCCGTAGTCAGATGCTCTATCCGTTGAGCTACGGGCGCCGATGTTCAGTTGTGTCCCCGAAGGAACCGCGCGGAGGCGAGAGGATTTGAACCTCCGGTCCCCTTGAAGGGGGACAACTCATTAGCAGTGAGCCCCATTCGGCCGCTCTGGCACGCCTCCTTTGGACTTCCTGAGGGTACCCGGCGCTGGGAACCCCCCGAGCCGCCGGAGGCTTAGCGTACACAGCCGCAACATATGCTGTCGAAGTGACCGCCCGCCTACGCCCCGTATTGGCCGGGTTGCCAGTCTACGTTCCCGGCAAAACAGTGCCGGGAGCCATCAAACTGGCCAGCAATGAGACGGTGTTCGGCCCCCTGCCCAGCGTGCGCGCGGCCATCGAACACGCCACCCAGTCGATCAACCGCTACCCCGACAACGGCTGCCTTGCGGTCAAGGCGGCGTTGGCCCGCCACGTTAGCTCGCTGAGCGCGGCGGACTTCGGCCCCGAGCACATCGCCGTCGGGTGCGGTTCGGTGAGTCTGTGCCAGCAGCTGGTGCAGATCACCGCGTCGGTGGGAGACGAGGTGATTTTCGGGTGGCGCAGCTTCGAGCTCTACCCACCCCAGGTGCAGGTGGCCGGCGCCACCGCCATTCAGGTGCCGCTGACCAACCACACCTTCGACCTCGAGGCGATGCTGGCCGCGGTGACCGAGCGCACCCGGCTGATCGTCGTCTGCAACCCGAACAACCCGACGTCGACGGTGGTGCAGCCGGAGGCTCTCGCCGAGTTCGTTCGCTCGGTTCCGCCGCACATCCTGGTCGCCATCGACGAGGCCTACGTCGAGTACCTGCGCGACGGCACGGTTCCCGACAGCCCGCACCTGGTCCGCACTCACAGCAACGTCGTGGTCTTGCGGACCTTCTCCAAGGCGTACGGCCTGGCGGGCCTGCGCGTCGGCTACGCGGTGGGGCAGCCCGACGTGATCGCCGCGCTGGACAAGGTCTACGTGCCGTTCACCGTGTCCAGCCTCGCCCAGGCCGCGGCCATCGCCTCGGTGCAGGCCGCCGATGAGCTGTTGGCCCGCACCGACGCGGTGGTGGCCGAACGCGGCAGGGTCAGCGCCGAACTGCGTGCCGCCGGCTTCACCGTGCCGCCGTCACAGGCCAACTTCGTGTGGCTACCGCTGGAAGACCGGACCACCGACTTCGTCACACAGGCCGCCAAGGCGCACATCGTGGTCCGCCCTTACGGGGCCGACGGGGTGCGAGTCACCATTGCCGCTCCCGAAGAGAACGACGCCCTGCTGCGGTTCGCCCGCTGCTGGATCACCCACCGCGACGGTGCGCGATGAACGCCCGTGACACGTTCACCGAGTTCAAAAACCGCGTGGGTGCGATTCCGGATGCCGAGCTCGACGACTTCTGGGCGACCCTGGAACCGGCAAGCATCGACGGCATGATCGGCGAGTGGAAGGGCGGTGAGTTCGACACCGGTCACAAGATGAACGGGCAGTTGGAAAAGGCCCGCTGGTTCGGCAAGACCTTCACCTCCCCCACCGATGTGCAGCCGCTGGTGTGCCTGGACGCCGATGGGCAGAAGTTCTCCAACGTGGCGATGGGCAAGGGCGAGGCCAGCCTGTGGCTCGAGGACTTTCGGGGTGAAACCACCGCCACGATGGTCTACGACGGCCAGCCCGTGCACGACCACTTCAAGCGGATCGACGACGACGCGGTGATGGGCATCATGAACGGCAAAGGCGTTCTCGATAACGGCCGCTACTACTACTTCTATCTGGAACGGGTGTAGGGCCCGCGCAGAGGCGTCGAGGGTGCCTACCTGATCGGGTTGCGGCCGGTGAAGGCGACCAGCCGGTGCAGCCCGCGGACATCGTCGCCAACCTGGACCGGATCATCGATCCCGGCGGCACCGCGTTCGTGCGGCTGGATCAGGTTCTGCGCTAAACCCAGGACATAGTCGGCCAGCGAGTCCGGGACGTGAATGTCATGCCCCACCGCCGTCGCGTAGTCCCACGCGTGCACCAGGAATTCAATCGAGAACACCGAGACGGCCACCCTGGCGGGCATCGAGGCGGGGCCCAGCGGCACGTCGCCATCCATGCCGCGGCGATGCCAGGCATCCAGTGCCGGGCGCGCGACGCTGACCACCTGGCCTTCCGGCGTGGAGGTGTGGTCGCGCATCGTGAATTCGGCGCCGGCCATACCGCCGAGGACCACGATGGAGTTCAGCAAGTGCCCAGTCAGCCCGGACACGTCGTACTCGGGGCACGGCGTTGGCCGGAACAGGTCACCATCTCCGATCGGGTGCAGCACCTGCTGCAGGACCGCCAGGGCGCGTTCGGCGCTGGCCAGCTCGTCGGTCGGCGGAGAATCTGGTCCGGGTCGCAAATCAGAGGCCATGTCCGCCACGCTACGGTCTGGACATGGGCGAAACATACGAATCTGTCACCGTCGAGATCAAAGACCAGGTCGCACAGGTGACGTTGATCGGGCCGGGCAAGGGCAATGCAATGGGGCCCGCTTTCTGGTCGGAGCTGCCGGAAGTCTTCGCGGCGCTGGACGCCGACCGTGATGTGCGGGCGATCGTCATCACCGGGTCGGGCAAGAACTTCAGTTACGGACTGGACGTGCCGGCGATGGGCGGAACTTTCGCCCCGCTGATGGCCGAAGGGGCGCTCGCGCGTCCCCGCACCGACTTTCATGCCGAGGTGCTGCGGATGCAGAAGGCGACCAATGCGGTCGCCGATTGCCGGACCCCGACCATCGCGTCGGTGCACGGCTGGTGCATTGGCGGCGGCGTCGACCTGATCTCGGCGGTGGACATGCGCTACGCGAGCGCCGATGCGAAGTTCTCGATACGCGAGGTCAAGCTCGCCATCGTCGCCGACATGGGCAGCCTGGCCCGGCTTCCGATGATCCTCAACGACGGGCATCTGCGGGAGCTGGCGCTGACCGGTCGGGATATCGACGCCGCTCGGGCCGAGAAGATCGGCCTGGTCAACCAGGTGTTCGAAGACGCCGATGCAACCTTGGCCGCCGCCCACGCCACCGCCACCGAAATTGCCGCCAATCCCCCGCTGGCGGTGTACGGCGTCAAAGACGTCCTCGACCAGCAGCGCGCGTCGGCCGTCGCGGAAAACCTGCGCTACGTCGCGGCCTGGAATGCGGCGTTTCTGCCGTCCAAGGACCTCACCGAGGGAATATCGGCGACCTTCGCCAAGCGGCCTCCCCAGTTCACCGGGGAGTAGGCGGCGGCCTCCACGTACCCTCGCGGTGTGGCGAGTATGACCGAAGACGGCAGGATTCGAGTCCCGGCCGACCTTGACGCCGTCACGGCGCGCGGTGCGGAAGATCACTCCGAAATCGACAGTGCGGCTATCGAGCGGATCTGGCAGGCCACTCGGTACTGGTACCAAGCCGGGATGCATCCGGCGATCCAGTTGTGCATCAGGCACAACGGCCGGGTGGTGCTCAACCGGGCGATTGGCCACGGCTGGGGTAACGCACCCAGCGATGCGCCCGACGCCGAGTAAATCCCGGTCAGCACCGATACACCGTTCTGTACGTATTCCTCGGCCAAGGCCATCACCGCCACGGTCGTGCACATGCTGGCCGAACGCGGGCACTTCTCGCTCGATGACCGCGTCTGCGAGTACATACCCAGCTACACCAGCCACGGCAAAGACCGCACCACCATCCGGCACGTGCTGACCCACAGTGCCGGCGTCCCCTTCCCCACCGGGCCCCGCCCCGACGTCACCCGGGCCGACGACCACGAGTACGCCGCACGCAAGCTGGGCGAGCTGCGGCCGCTCTACCCGCCGGGGCTGGTGCACATCTACCACGCGCTGACCTGGGGACCGTTGATGCGCGAGATCATCTGGGCCACCACCGGCAAGGAGATTCGCGACATCCTTGCCACCGAGATCCTCGACCCGCTGGGCTTTCGCTGGACCAACTTCGGCGTCGCCGAGGAGGACCTCCCGCTGGTGGCGCCCAGCCACGCCACCGGGCGCCCGTTGCCCCCGGTGATCGCCGCGGCGTTCCGCAAGGCGATCGGCGGCGACCGCCAGCCACCGCCGAGCTGACCGACCGGCCAGACAGGCCCGCCAACATCCGATGAAACGGGGTCAACTGTTCGGCGGCCGCCGAGCTGGTCGAGTGATAACCGACCATCGCGGTCACGTCCTGCGCCCACATCTCCTCGTAGTCCGACTCAACCGCCGCGATCGCGGGCGCGTTCTGCCCGAAGATGTTCGAGAGCGCCAGCGACACAAACTGAGCGCGGTTGGCCGCGACCAAGGCCGGGTGCACCGTGGCCGCGCGCACCGCCTCAAAGGCGCTTGCCACTACCCGGGCCTGGGCGGCGGCCTGTTCGGCCTGGCCCGCCAGGCCCTGCAACAGTCCCGCATGGGGAGTAGCTACTGCCGCCATCGCCGTCGCCGACGCGCCCTGCCAGGCCCCAGCCATCAGGTTTGCGGTCACCGACTCGAACGAGGACGCCGCCAGGCGTAACTCCGCAGCTAACCCATTCCAGGCCTGCGCGGCCGAGAACATCTGCCCCGAACCCGGACGGGAATAAATTCGCGCCGGCGTTAATTCCGGCGGATCGACCAAGAAATTCACTAATGCTCTCCCTGTCCTCGAGGGGTGCCATTAATAACCAAATGCGCGGCAGTGCAGCGGCCGCCTTCTGCCACCACTTTCTATACGAAATGCCCTCCAGTTGCCAGTTTTTCGTGACAGGAACGGTGGCGTCGCCGGGGTTTTGATCCCGAAGTTACGAGACTCCGGAAGATGCCAAAATGCGACTACTCGGTTGCGAATACCCAGCCGCGAATGCTCAAACAAGAATGCGTAGTTGCGAATTCTCAAAGGCGCTGCCGAAAACTTGCCGGGGGTCGATCTTGCTCACGAAAATCCTCGGCCGGCAAAGTCTCTACGGCACGTGCGGGCCGCGCCAGCCGACTGCTCACCGCGCGGAAGTGCGGTCCGGGTGCCTTGCTACTGAGCCGCTACCGGGCTGCTATCGAGCCGCTACTGAACCGCTACTGAGCCGCTACTGAGCTCCGCATAGGGCGCGACCACGCGGTAGCGCGACCGCCAGCACGGTCGCCGACGGCTCGATCGATCACATGGCGGTGACGGAGGGATTTGAACCCCCGGACGGTTTTAGCCGTCTCTCGCTTTCAAGGCGAGTGCATTAGGCCGCTCTGCCACGCCACCGCTGCTAAGGGTAACTGGGCCCGATTCCGAGGTAGTAGCGTGGCGTTCGTGCACGCCATCGTCGCCGAATCCGCGGATCATCTGGTTTGGCAGCAAGTACCCGATGTCACGGCCGGGGCAGGCGAGGTGGTCATCAAGGTCGCCGCCGCCGGCGTCAACCGCGCGGACGTCTTGCAGGCCGCCGGCAAGTATCCCCCGCCGCCGGGAGCCAGCGAGATCATCGGCATGGAAGTCAGCGGCACCATCATCGATATCGGCGACGGTGTCACGGAATGGTCTGCCGGACAAGAGGTTTGCGCACTACTGGCCGGTGGTGGCTACGCCGAGTATGTGGCCGTTCCGGCCGGCCAGGTGCTACCGATGCCCCCCGGAGTCAGCCTGATCGACGCCGCGGCACTGCCCGAGGTCGCCTGCACGGTGTGGTCGAACCTGGTGATGACCGCGCACCTGGGGCCGGGTCAGCTGGTGCTGATTCACGGTGGCGCCTGCGGCATCGGCAGCCACGCAATCCAGGTCTGCACCGCGTTGGGCGCCCGAGTGGCGGTCACCGCGGGGTCGTCCGAGAAGCTGCAGCTGTGTCGCGATCTGGGAGCCCAGATCACCATCAATTACCGCGACGAGGACTTCGTGGCGCGCCTGAAGCAAGAGACCGACGGTTCGGGTGCCGACGTGATCCTCGACATCATGGGCGCGGCCTACCTGGACCGCAACGTCGACGCGCTGGCCGTGGACGGACAGCTGGTGATCATCGGCATGCAGGGCGGGATCAAAGCGGAACTCAACCTGGGCAAACTGCTGACCAAACGTGCTCGCGTCATCGGCACCACGCTGCGGGCCCGGCCGCTGCAGGGTCCGAACGGCAAGGCCGTGATCGCCCAGGCCGTGACGGCCTCGGTCTGGCCGATGATCGCCAGCAACCGGGTGCGGCCCATCATCGGCTCCCGACTGCCCATCGGGCAGGCGGCACAGGCGCATCAACTGCTGCTGTCAGGTCAGAGCTACGGAAAGATCCTGCTCACCGTCGACGGCTAGCCCGAACGTAGGCCGTCGGGAAACCCCCAACCCCCGGGCTCAGCCCAACGAGGCCAGCGCACGCACCAGCTGGTCCACTTCGGCCATCGTCGAATAGTGGGCCAACCCGACGGTCACCGCGCCGCCGGCATCGTTGACGCCCAACACATCGAAAACCCGCGAACTGGAGTTGGAAACCGCCAGGATGCCGTTGTCGGCCAAGCGCTGCACCACCCGGTCGGCCGGCACGTCCTGCAGCGCGAAGCTGACCACCGGTATCCGCGCCTCCGGTCGGCCGATCAACATCACCAGCGGCAGCGACCGTAGCGAGACCATCAGGTAGTCGAAGATCCGGTTCAAGTAGGCCGACGCGGACTGCATCGATACCGACAGGCGCTCGCGCCGCGTTCCGCGCGCCGACTCGTCGAGCGAGGCGAGGTATTCGATGCTGGCGACCACACCGGCCAGGAATCCGAATTGGTGTAAACCGGTCTCCAGCCGTTCCGGGCCGGTCGCGTGCGGATCGGTCGACACCGAGCTGAAGCTGTGCATGAGCGCCGGTTCCCGAAAGACCATCGCCCCGATGGGCGGACCGCCCCAGCCGACCGCGTTCATCGCGACCACGTCGGCCTCGGTCTCCTTGATGTCGAAAAGCCGGTAGGGCGCCGCGGCGGAATGGTCGACGACGACCAGGCCGCCGATGTCGTGAACCAGCTTGGTCATCGCCCGCAGATCGGTGACAGCGCCCAGGGTTCCCGAAGCCGAGGTGACGGCGACCAGCCGGGTCGACTTGCTGATCAGGCTCTCCCATTGCCAGGTCGGTAGCTCACCGGTCTCGATGTCGACCTCGGCCCACTTCACCTTGGCCCCGTAGCGGTGGGCGGCGCGCAGCCAGGGGGCGATGTTGGCTTCGTCGTCGAGGCGGCTGACGATCACCTCGTACCCCAGCCCCGCGCGTGAGGACGACGCCTCGGCCAGTGCCGACAACAGCACGGCACGGTCGGCGCCCAGCACCACACCGGCCGGGTCGGCGTTGACCAGATCGGCCACCGCCTCCCGCGCCGTTTGCAGCACGGCGGCGCTGCGCCGGGCGGACGGATGCGCGCCCGCGGTGCTGGCGGCCGAACGCCGGAAGGCCGTGGACACAGTGGTCGCGACCGAATCGGGAATGAGCATGCCGGCGGGTGCATCGAAATGCACCCACCCGTCGCCCAAGGACGGGTGCAGTCCACGCACCCGGGCGACGTCATATGCCATGCCTGCCACCTTAGAGAATCTAGCCACTCACGCGGATTGGTGACGTTTAGCGGGTGGCCCGGATCGTTCCAGACATTCCAACCGTTCCGGCTTCCGGAGCCAGGTCACCCGGCCCCGCCATACTAGTCGAGTGACCTTGTGGTTTGGAACGCTGATCGCATTGATCCTGCTGATCGCGCCGGGGACCCTCATCGCACGTATCGCGCAGCTCCGTTGGCCGATCGCTATCGCGGTGGGCCCGCCGCTGACCTACGGCGTGATCGCACTGGCGATCGTCCCCTACGGCGCGCTCGGCATCCCGTGGAACGGCTGGACAGCGCTGCTGGCGCTGGCGGTCGTGGCCGCGGCGGTAACGGGTTTCCAGCTGCTACTCGGCCGCTTTCGCGACAAGGAGGCAGAAGCCCGCGGTGTCAGCCGCGGCCCGGCGCTCACCGTCGCGGCGGGCGTGGCGCTGGGGACGCTGTTCATTGCCTGGGCGGCCTACCGGGGCATCCCGCACTGGCAGTCCATCCCCAGCACCTGGGACGCGGTCTGGCACGCCAACACCGTGCGCTTCATTCTCGACACCGGCCAGGCCTCCCCTACCCACATGGGCGAGCTGCGCAACGTCGAAACCCATGCGCTGCTGTACTACCCCTCGGTGTTTCATGGCCTGACCACGGTGTTCTGCCAACTCACCGGCGCGGCGCCCACCACCGGCTACACACTGAACTCGCTGGCCGCAGCGATCTGGCTGTTTCCGGTCAGCGCGGCAACGCTGACCTGGCGCGCGATGCGCGGCCACCTGACGGAATGGCGCACCGCGGGCTCCGCGGCGACAGCAGCGGCGCTGTCCGCATCGTTCACCGCGCTGCCCTACGTGGAATTCGGCACCGCGGCCATGCCCAATCTGGCCTCCTACGGCGTCGCGGTACCCGCGATGGTGTTGATCACCTCGACACCGCGGCACCGCGACCGCATTCCGATAGCGGTGCTGGCACTGGTGGGGGTGCTGTCGGTGCACATCGCGGGCGGCATGGTGGTCGTGCTCTTGGTCGCAGCCTGGTGGTTGTTCGAGGCGCTGTGGCATCCGGTGCGGGGCCGGCTGGCCGATCTGGCGACGCTGGCGGGGGTGGCCGCGATTTCCGGGTTGATCATGTTGCCACAGTTCATCAGCGTGGAACAGCAGGAAGACATCATCGCCGGTCATTCGTTTCTCACCTACCTGAGCAAGAAGCGGGGCGTGTTCGATGCGGTGTTCCAGCATTCGCGCCATCTCAACGACTTCCCGGTGCAGTACGCGCTGATTGCGCTGGCCGCGATCGGCGGGTTCATTCTGCTGATCAAAAAGATTTGGTGGCCGCTGGCGGTGTGGCTGCTGCTGGTCGTCATGAACGTCAATGCGGGAACCCCCTTGGGCGGTCCGATCGATGCGATGGCCGGGTCGCTCGGCGAGTTCTTCTACAACGATCCACGCCGCATCGCGGCCGCCACCACGCTGCTGCTGATGCTGATGGCCGGCGTGGCTTTGTTCTGGATCGTCACGCTGGTGGTGGCGGCGGCGCGGGGACTCACGGATCAATTCCGGCCACTGCCCCAACCGTTCTGGGTCTCGGTCACCGTGGCGCTACTGCTGGGGGTCTGCCTGGTCAGCACCTGGCACTACTTTCCGCGCCATCGGTTCCTGTTCGGCGACAAGTACGACTCGGTGATGATCGACCAGAAGGACCTCGACGCCATGGCGTACCTGGCGACGCTGCCCGGCGCGCGCGACACCATGATCGGCAATGCCAACACCGACGGCACCGCCTGGATGTACGCCGTGGCGGGTCTGCATCCGTTGTGGACCCACTACGACTATCCCGTGCAGCAGGGGCCGGGATACCACCGGTTTATTTTCTGGGCCTACGCAGGTAGAGGCGATTCCGATCCCCGGGTAGTCGAGTCGATCAAGGTGCTCAATATTCGCTACATCCTGACCAGCAGCCCGACGGTCAGAGGGTTCGCCGTTCCCGACGGGCTAGTCTCTCTGGAGAATTCCCCGTCGTGGAAGAAAATTTACGACAACGGTGGAGCCCGAATTTACGAGTGGAGCGGCAAGACCGCACAGACGCACTCCAAGTAGGTACGTAAGAGGATGGTGACTGGATTGAGTACCGGCAACGATGACCCGGAGGCCGAGGACGTCGAGGTCATCGGTGGCATCGACCCGAGGCTCATGGCGGTAACCGACGGAGACTCCGACGAGCGCTCACTGACCGACCTGGTGGAACAGCCCGCCAAGGTGATGCGCATCGGCACCATGATCAAGCAACTGCTCGAAGAGGTCCGGGCCGCACCGCTAGATGAAGCCAGCCGCAACCGGTTGCGCGACATCCATGCCACCAGCATCCGCGAACTCGAAGACGGTCTGGCACCCGAACTGCGCGAAGAGCTCGACCGGCTGACCCTGCCGTTCAACGAGGACTCCGCGCCGTCGGACGCGGAGTTGCGCATCGCACAGGCGCAACTGGTCGGATGGCTCGAAGGGCTGTTCCACGGCATCCAGACCGCCCTGTTCGCCCAACAGATGGCAGCGCGCGCGCAGCTGGAGCAGATGCGCCAGGGTGCGCTGCCTCCAGGCATCGGCAAACCGGGACCCCACGGTCACGGCACCGGACAGTACCTCTAGACCGTGTCTGAACTGCCACGGATCGAAACCCGCGACGCGTGGGTCGAATTCCCCATCTTCGATGCCAAGTCGCGCTCGCTGAAGAAGGCCTTCCTGGGCAAGGCCGGCGGTTCCATCGGCCGCAACAGCTCCAACGTCGTCGTCATCGAGGCCCTGCGGGACATCACCATGTCCCTGGAACACGGTGACCGGGTCGGCTTGGTCGGCCACAACGGGGCCGGAAAATCCACGCTGCTGCGCTTGTTGTCCGGCATCTACGAGCCGACCCGTGGGCTGGCCAAGGTCACCGGCCGGGTGGCGCCGGTCTTCGACCTGGGGATCGGCATGGACCCCGAAATCTCCGGCTACGAGAACATCATCATCCGCGGCCTGTTCCTGGGGCAGACCCGCAAGCAGATGCTGGCCAAGGTCGACGAAATCGCCGAATTCACCGAGTTGGGCGACTACCTGTCCATGCCATTGCGCACCTATTCCACCGGCATGCGCGTCCGGCTGGCCATGGGCGTGGTGACCAGCATCGACCCGGAAATCCTGCTGCTTGACGAAGGCATTGGCGCGGTGGACGCGGAGTTCCTCAAGAAGGCCCAGTCCCGGCTGCAGAGTTTGGTGGAGCGTTCCGGAATCCTGGTTTTTGCAAGCCATTCCAACGAGTTCCTGGCGCGGCTGTGCAAGACGGCGATGTGGATCGACCACAGCGAGATCAAGCTCAGCGGCGGGATCGAGGACGTCGTGCGGGCCTACGAGGGCGAAGACGCGGCCCGCCACGTGCGCGACGTGCTGGCCGAAACGCAGCGTGACAACGTCGCTCAACAGCCGCTGGCGCACAAAGCTTCCGGGGATGAGTGACACCGTCATCGCCGTCGTGGTCACCCACCGGCGCCCCGATGAGCTGGCCAAGTCGCTGGACGTGCTGAGCACCCAGACCAGGTTGCCCGATCACCTGATCGTGATCGACAACGACGCTGCCGAGGGCTCCGGCGCCAACCGGGTTGGCGATCTTGTTGCGGGACAACCGATCCCCACCACCTACTTGAAGTCACGTCGAAACCTCGGCGGCGCGGGCGGTTTCGCGCTCGGCATGTTGCACGCGCTGGCGCTGGGGGCCGACTGGGTGTGGCTGGCCGACGACGACGGGCGCCCCCGGGACACCGGCGTATTGGCGACCCTGTTGGCATGCGCCGAAAAGTACGGGCTGGCCGAAGTGTCGCCGGTCGTCTGCAACATGGACGACCCGCAGCGCCTGGCCTTTCCGTTGCGGCGTGGCCTGGTGTGGCGCAGGCACGCCAGCGAATTGCGCACCGAGGCGGGCCAGGAGTTGCTGGCAGGAATAGCCTCGCTGTTCAACGGAGCGCTGTTCCGCGCGTCGACGCTGGAAGCGATCGGCGTCCCGGACCTGAGGCTTTTCATCCGGGGTGACGAGGTGGAGATCCACCGCCGGCTGGTTCGGTCCGGACTACCCTTCGGAACCTGCCTGGACACGGCCTATCTGCACCCGTGCGGATCGGACGAGTTCAAACCGATCCTCGGCGGCCGGATGCACACCCAATACCCTGACGACCCCGGCAAACGGTTCTTCACCTACCGCAACCGCGGCTACGTGTTGTCTCAGCCCGGCCTGCGTAAGTTGCTGCCCCAAGAGTGGCTGAGGTTCGGCTGGTTCTTCCTGGTGACCCGCCACGACCCCAAGGGTCTGCGGGAGTGGATTCGGTTGCGCCGCTTGGGGCGTCACGAGAAGTTCGGAAAGCCCGATCTTGGAGGATCCAGATGACGTTCATCGACGCGGCGGCCCAGTCCAGGACGTTCGCCCGCGCCCGGGGTGACCTGCTGGAGGGCTTTCGGCGCCACGAGCTGTGGTTGCACCTGGGCTGGCAGGACATCAAACAGCGCTACCGCAGATCGGTGCTGGGGCCGTTCTGGATCACCATCGCGACCGGCACCACCGCCCTGGCGATGGGCGGGCTGTATTCCAAGCTCTTCCACCTCGAGCTGTCCGCACATCTGCCCTACGTCACCCTGGGGCTGATCATCTGGAATCTGATCAACGCGGCCATCCTGGACGGCGCCGACGTCTTCGTCTCCAACGAAGGCTTGATCAAACAGCTGCCGGCACCGTTGAGCGTGCACGTCTACCGGCTGGTTTGGCGGCAGATGATCTTCTTCGCACACAACATCGTGATCTACTTCGTCGTCGCGATCATCTTTCCCAAGCCGTGGTCCTGGGCGGACCTGTCGGTGGTGCCGGCGCTGGGGTTGATCGTGCTCAATTGTGTATGGGTGTCATTATGTTTCGGCATCCTGGCGACTCGCTATCGCGACATCGCACCGCTGCTCAATTCGCTGGTGCAGCTGCTGTTCTTCATGACGCCGATCATCTGGAACGACGAGACCCTGCACCGCCAGGGCGCGGGCCGGTGGGCACGCATTGTCGAACTCAATCCCCTGCTGCACTACCTCGACATCGTCCGCGCGCCATTGCTGGGTGCCCATCAAGAGCTGAGGCACTGGCTGGTGGTGATCGCACTGACGATCGTCGGCTGGGTGCTGGCGGCGTTCGCGATGCGGCAATACCGCGCGCGGGTGCCCTACTGGGTGTAGCGCCGCCAGCGGTATCAACCCAACCCGTCTTGGTGCTTTGCCTATCAGCCGCCGCCGGTTTGGTGCCGTAGCCGGGGCAGGCTGTAGAAACGCCAGGTCACATCCAGCACGGCGGCCAGCAAGCGCCCGGGCAACCACGCCGGGGTGTCGAAGCTGATCGAGTAGTCCAGCTGTGTGCCGCGTCCGGGGACGGCGGCGAGTTCGATGCGGCCGAAATGATTGCGCACCGGGCCGCGAATGGTCCGATATTCGATCAGCCGCGCCGGCCGGTGACCGACAATCTCCTCCTGGATCGGCCAGACGCCCAACGCGCGTTGCGCCCGGACCGACCGCAGACCGTCCGGCGCACGGGGATGCACCCCGGCCCGCACCCGCCGGTGGCGTACCGGCCACAAAGTCGCCCAATGGTGGGTGAGCACGTCGAAGGTCCACTCAGGTGGAGCGTCGAGTTCGACGGTGTATTGCAGGCGGTGCCGCCCGACCGGGGCGGTAGCCGCGGTGTCCGGCGGGCACTCGTCGAGGCGCGCGGAAAACCAGTCACGTAGGAACGGAAACACGTCCGCACTCGCCGAGGGATGCAGCAGCGGGGATTCGTGGTTGTGATTGCGGGCGAATCCGTGGCGGCGTGCGGCGGATTGGATGCGCCGGTCAGCGCTGCCGAATGCCTGCGCAAGCCGCTTGCAGCGCCCAGCGGGGGCGATGACGTCGCGGGGAGCTGTGATGGCCAGTGCGGGCACGTGTACGGCCTGCAGCGCCGCCGACAACTCGCCGCCAGCGCGTTCGGCACGGCCCCAGGAGATCGCGTCTTGGAAGGCGGCCACTGGCTCGTCTTCGGGACCGAGCCGAAACAGCCGGGCCCGGAACATACCGCGCCACATGCTGGCCTGCACGGTCGCGGCCACCACCCGATTCGCCAGCAACGGGATATCGACGGCGCTTTCCACCAACACCAGCCCCGCGACCTGCGCTTGTTGCATCGTCTGTGCGGCGGCGCGGGCCAATGCCACCCCACCAAACGAGTGCGCCACCCAGAATGCCGGACGACCGTTGTGGGTGGCGATCAGCCGTTGGACGGCCGACAGATCGATGCGAACCATCTCCTCCCAGCCCGCGCGGACCCCGGTATCGACGGCTACCCCACCTGCTCCGCGCCGCTCGACGATCCATACGTCCAGGCCGCTATCGGCCAGTGCTTCGGCCAGCCCACCCCCACCCGGCCACAAATACAGACGACGGTTGTCGAACATCCCGGGGAGCAGCACCACCGGAGATCCCTGACCCGCACCGACTCGGGTGACCCGAAACCGGCCCCCGTCTGCTACGGTCATTGCGGTGCTCTGCACTGGTTGCCGCCAATGCTGCTCGCTGATCCATTCAGCCAGCTCTGAATCGTCGTTCATGGTCTCCTAAGTCGCCGACCGTAGTCGTGGCATTCGTCGCGGCGGCATTGGTCCTGCGCCGGCCCTTCGCGAGTCCGTCGGGGAGTTGCCCACCGTACCGACCGGACATCTGGCAGCCATTCTTCTATGACCGCGATGAGGGCGACCCACACCGTCCAAAAACTTCTTGCTCCAATTCAGGAAACATCGGGTCTCACACCGCTACCATCTGAGTTTCGTTGATGGTCACCTCCGGTGAATTCCGGGCGGTGTGGTCTTGGTCCGTTCCGGGGTGGGGTGATCAGTGATGTCTTATCTGGTGGTTTCTGCGCAGGAGCTGGAGTCGGCGGCCGCGCTACTGGCTGGTGTCGGTTCCAATGTTGGTGCGGCCAGTTCGGCTGCGGCGGGTCCGACCGCGGCGGTGTTGGGCGCGTTGGGTGCCGATGAGGTGTCGGCAGCGGTGGCGGGGTTGTTCGGTGGCCACGCTCAGGCCTATCAAGCGGTCAGTGCGCAGGCGGCGGCGTTTCATCAGCGGTTCGTGGCGGCGTTGGCCGCGGCCGCGGGCTCCTATGGCCGGACCGAGGCCGCTGGTGCGGCGGTGTTGCAGACCGTCGGCGACGATGTGCTCGGTGCGGTGAACGCGCCGACGATGGCGGTGTTGGGGCGCCCGTTGATCGGTGACGGTGTTGACGCGGCCGCGGGCAGCGGCCACAACGGCGGGGCGGGCGGCCTCTTGTGGGGCAACGGCGGCAACGGCGGGGCCGGGGCGGCGGGTCAGGCCGGTGGCCGCGGTGGCGACGCCGGGTTGATCGGCAGCGGCGGAGCCGGCGGCGCGGCCGGGACGGGCGGCGCGGGCGGCGCCGGCGGGCACGGCGGTTGGCTGGCCGGCACAGGAGGCGCCGGCGGGGCGGGCGGGGCCGGTGCAGCCGGCGGAAACGGCGGTGTCGGTGGGGCCGGGGGGCGCGGCGGACTGGTGTTCGGTGATGGCGGCGCGGGCGGGGCCGGCGGGGCGGGTGCCCAGGGTTTGACCGGACAAACCGGCCAGACCGGACACGACGGCGGGGCCGGCGGGGCGGGCGGGGCCGGTGGCCGAGGCGGCTGGCTGTTCAGTGCCGGCGGCGACGGTGGAGCCGGCGGGGCCGGCGGTGCCGGCGGTGCGGGCGGAGGCGGAGGCGCGGGCGCAACCGCGACGACCGCCGGGACCAGCGGCGACACCGGCGGTAACGGCGGGGCCGGCGGTAACGGCGGTGATGGCGGGGCCGGCGGGGCCGGCGGTGGCACCGGCTGATTCGGCAGCACCGGGATAACCGGGGCCGGCGGTAACGGCGGCACCGGCGGTAACGGCGCGATCGCCGGCAACGGCGGCGCCGGCGCCAACGGTGATGCCCTGCACCTCGACGGCGGTGACGGCGGCAACGGCGGTAACCCCGGCGCCGGCGGCGCCGGCGGGACCGGCGGGACGGGTTCACACACCGGCGCCCACGGCCTGGCCGGCGCCACCCCCACCACCACCAACGGCAGCGGCGGACGCGGCGGAGACGGCTACACCTCCACCGACCCCACCCTCAACGGCGGCAACGGCGGCAACGGCGGCACCGGCGGAAACGGCGGCAACGGCGCCACCGGCACCACCGGCACCAACCCCACCCCCCACCCCGTCACCAGCACCGCCACCTCCGGAACCGACGGCACCACCACCAACGGCGGAAACGGTACGACCGGCAGCGACGGCACCACCGCGGGACAACAAGGCGGCACCGGCGGCGACGGCTACAACAGCGGCGGCCAGGGCGACACGAATCCCTTCGGAGGCAATGGCGGAACCGGCGGTATCGACGGCCCCGGCACCCAAGGCGGCGCCGGCGGCACCGGCGGCACCGGTCCCCTGGTAGGCGGCTGGGGCGGCGACGGCGGAGCAGGCGGCGACGGCGGCGGCGCAGGCGGCGACGGCGGCACCGGCGGCACGTCGTCCGGCGCCAACGGATTCACCGGCCAAGCCGGCGACGGCGGCAACGGCGGCAACGGCGGGTACGGCGGGGGCAGCGGCGGCAACGGCGGCGCCGGGGGCGACGCCAACTACGTCATTCCCTGGGGCAACTCCGCCTACGCCGGCGACGGCGGCGACGGCGGCACCGGCGCCACCGGCGGCACCGGTAGCAATGGCGGCGCGGGCGGAGCAGGCGGGTCCGGCGGCCTCTACGGCAACGGCGGCAACGGCGGTACAGGTGGCGCCGGAGGCGACGGCGGCACCGGAGCCACCGGGGGCACCGGAGACAACGGCGGCGACGGCGGCGCCGCGGGTGCTGGCGGCAGCTACGGACAATCCGGCACCAACGGCACCGGCGGCGCAGCCGGCAACGGCGGAACCGGCGGTGAGGGCGGTGCCGGTGGCGACGGCGGCAGCGGCGGCGTTAGCTACGACCCCGTCGACCCCCGTCCCCCCTACGGCACCAGCGGCCTGTCCGGGGATACCGGGGCCACAGGATCTATCGGCCAAGCCGGTATGGCCGGTACCTCCCCCGGAACCGGTACCCCGGGCCCCGGAGGCTCCGGCGGCGATGGCTCCGGAGCCAACGGTGGCGACGGCGGACCTGGGTTCCCCTGATACGCGACACCCGCCTACGGAGTAACCACCGGTGGGCCAGGCCAGTTGGCACAGCGCCGCGGCCCGGCAGAATCCTTACTTTTCGCGCGCACCCGAGATTTCGGCATCTATCAACCGCCCGACCCTTCACTCGCGGGCTGCGAGCCGGCCTGTTGGATCTGAATGAGATTGCCGCAGGTGTCGTCGAGAACCGCGGTGGTCACCGGCCCCATCTCGGTGGGTTCCTGGGTAAAGCGAACACCGAGGGCCTGGAGTCGGTCGAACTCGGCTTGCACGTTGTCGACCGCGAAGGCCGTGAACGGAATCCCGTCGGAGCTCAGCGCGTCCTTGAACGGCTTGGCCGCCGGGTGCTCGTCGGGCTCGAGGACCAGCTCGGTGCCGTCGGGGTCCTCCGGTGAGACAACGGTAATCCATCGGAACTGGCCCATCGGAACGTCGTGTTTGGTCTGGAAACCGAGGATTTCGGTGTAGAAGCGCAGTGCCTTGTCTTGGTCGTCGACCAGGACACTGGCCAGATTGATCCTCATGTAGTCCCTCTTCCGGAGTCGGCGGTATCGATGCGCCACCTCTTGGCGATCTGGCCAAGGGGAGCGGTGTTGAGATAGTGGAATTTTTGCCGGCCGCCGCGCTGCGTTTCGATCAACCCAGCCGCCTCCAGCACATCGAGGTGCTGCGAAATCGCCTGTCGTGTCGAACAAATCCCATGTTTCGTAGTCAGACGAGCGCAGATCTCGAAGAGAGTTTGGCCGTTCCGGTCGGTCAGCTCGCCGAGGATGACACGCCGGGTGGGATCCGCCAGCGCCTTGAAGACATCGCCCACCTCCCGCACGATATGCAAGCCGTTACTTGCCTGTCAACGGATAAGGGTTTGCCGGCCGCTCACGCCCAGGTGGGCAATCGTTACCCAAACTCGGAAACGTGTGTTATCACTTTGCTAGTGAGTGCTGTGCCCATGGTGCGGTCATCGCGGATTTGGTGGTGTCGGGCGCCTAACGGTCGGGGGAACTAACGATGTCTTATGTCTTCGCGAGCCCGGAGGTGCTCAACGCCGCCGCTGCCGAGGTCTCGACCATCGGATCCAGCCTGCAGACGGCCAATGCGTGGGCGGCGGCGCCGACCACGGCCCTGTTGAGTGCGTTGGGCGCTGATGAGGTCTCAGCGGCGGTCACCGCGATGTTCGGCAACCACGCCCAGGCCTATCAGGCCGTCAGCACCCAGGCGGCGGAGTTTCATGACCGCTTCGTGGCCGCGTTGACCGCGGGCGCCGACGCCTACTCCGGTGCGGAAGCCTCGAGTGTCGCAACGTTGCAGAGCCTGCCCCAAGACCTGCTCAACGTGGTCAACGCGCCCACCCAGGCACTGCTGGGGCGGGCCCTGATCGGCAACGGCGCCAACGGCGCCGACGGGACCGGGCAGAACGGGGCCGATGGCGGCCTGCTGTGGGGCAACGGGGGTAACGGCGGAACCGGAGCGGCGGGGCAGGCCGGCGGCAACGGAGGCGCGGCGGGCCTAATCGGCAATGGCGGCGCTGGTGGGGCCGGTGGTTTCGGCGGCATCGGCGCGGCCGCCACCACGCCCGGCGCCACCGGAGGCGACGGCGGCAACGGCGGGCTCGGCGGGACCGGCGGCACCGGTGGAAACGGCGGCGCCGGCGGACAAGCCGGCCTGTTCGGCGCCCAGGGCCAACAGGGCGCGGGCGGGGCCGGCGGCAACGGCGGGACCGGCGGGATCGCCGGCGACGGCGGCACCGGCGGGGCCGGCGATGCCACCCATCTCGATGGCGGCAAGGGCGGCAACGGCGGAAATCCAGGGCTCGGCGGGACCGGCGGCGCCGGGGGCACCGGAGCCAGCACCGGCATCCACGGCTCCGACGGCGCCACCCCCACCACCGTGGCCGGAAACGGCGGCAAAGGTGGCGACGGCTACACCCCCACCACACCCGGCGCCGGCGGCGGTAACGGCGGCGCCGGCGGAAACGGCGGTCTTTACGGAAACGGCGGCAACGGCGGAAACGGCGGAAACGGAACCGGTGGCGCCGCCGGCGTCAACCCCACCCCAAACCCGGTCTTCGAGCAGGCTGACCGACGGCATTGACACCACCGGTATCGGTGGCGACGGCGGACCGGGTAGCCCGGGGGTGTTCGCCGGGCAGCAGGGCGGCAACGGCGGTGAGGGTGGCACGGGCGTCGACCTGGGTGGCGGCGGTGGTGATGGCCAAACCGGCGGGCCCGGCACCCTGGGAGGCAATGGCGGCAACGGCGGCACCGCCAGCATGGGCGGGTCCGGCGGCGGCGGCGGGTCCGGCGGCGATGGCGGCGGCGGGGGCGGTGCCGGGGGCAACGGTGCGATCGGCGGCTTTTCCGGCGGCAACGGTGGGGCCGGCGGTAGCGGCGGGTCCGGCGGCGGGGCGGGGGGCAACGGCGGCGATGGCGGCAACGCCACCGACCTCATGATCGGCAACGGCAGCAACGGCGGCAACGGCGGCACGGGTGGCTCGGGTGCCGCCGGTGGCGCCGGCGCCATGCGCGGTAACGGAGGAAATGGCGGCAGCGCTGGCACTGGCACGACTGCCGGCACCGACGGCAATGGCGGCAACGGCGGCACGGGTGGCACCGGCGGCAATGGCGGCAACGGCGGCACGGGTGGCGCCGCCGGCAATGGCGGCAACGGCGGCACGGGTGGCGCCGCCGGCTCGGGTGGAATGTTCGGCCAGATGGGCGACGCGGGCGACGGTGGTGACGCCGGCACTGGCGGCGAGGGCGGCGACGGCGGGACCGGCGGCAGCGGCGCAATGTCGGGCCAGACCGGTGACCAGGGCGCCGGCGGGACACCGGGCACCGGCGGCGCATCGGGCTAATCAGGGACGGCCCGCTCGCCGCACGCGCTTTACCGGTCCTGGGCCTCGGCCAGCCGATAGAACGCGGCAGAGTTCTCCCACAGCACCTTGCTGGCGCCCGCGTCCCCGAGCGCCTCGCTGATCAGATCGATGTCGCTGTCCTCGAACGGGCGCCGAGCACGCGTCGAGGGCAGGTCAGTGCCGAACATCAGGGCATCGGGGTTGACCGCGTGGATCTTCTTCACCGTGTCCCGCACATCCAAACCGACCCGGCCAAAGCCGGTCGCCTTGACCCGAATCCCCTTGTCCACCAACGGCAGCAACAGCTCAACCCCTTCGGCTGACATGCCCAGATCGTCGATGCTGACCGCTGGCAGCGCAATGAGCTGATCGGCCAACTGCCCGAGGTGCGCGGCATCGACATAGAGCTCGACATGCCAACCCGCAATGTCGTGAACCCGGCGGGCGAACGAGTTCAATTCGTCGATGGTCTCGGACCCACCGCGATAGAGATTGAACCGGACCGCACGGATTCCGGCGGCATCAAGATCGCGTATCTCCGCGTCCGAAGTCGTCGAGGGCAGGGCTCCGGCGTTGTTGATTAGCAGGCTTGTGGGCTGGGTTGATGATCTTTGGTGCCGCGCTATTGGGGCCGGAGTGTAGGCACGGGCTATCTGGAGAACGATCGAGTTGGTTACTGTTCGTCGTTGGTCTGGAGTTGCCCGTGCCTACCGTTTCAGTATTGCCTGTGTCGTCGGTTCCAGAGGTGTTCGACCGCTGGAATCCTGGTGAGCGCAGCGAGCTCATCGGATCGGAGTTTCTCGATGTGTTGGCCTCGGTGCCAGACCCGAGGGACCCACGCGGTCGGAGGTATTCGCTGATGGCTTTGTTGGCGATCGCGGTTCTGGCCACTGCCGCGGGGATGCGCGGCTATGCTGGTTTTGCCACATGGGCGGCCACCGCTCCCGATGATGTGTTGGCCCAATTAGGGGTCCGGTTCCGGCGGCCCAGTGAGAAGACCTTCCGCGCTGTTTTGTCTCGGCTAGACCCCGCCGACCTCAACGCCAGGATGGGCAGTTACTTCACTGCACACGTGGCCAGCAGCGACCCCAGTGGATTGGTGCCGATCGCGTTGGACGGCAAGATGCTGCGTGGTGCTTTACGCGCCAAAGCGACAGCCACGCATCTCGTGTCGGTGTTCGCCCACCGTGCCCGATTGGTGCTCGGTCAACTCGCTGTCGCCGAGAAAAGCAATGAAATTCCCTGCGTACGTGCCCTGCTCACGCTGCTGCCGGGTAGCTTGCGGTGGCTGGTCACCGTGGATGCGATGCATACCCAGGTCGTCACCGCGAAGTTGATCTGCGCCACCTTGAAGTCGCACTACCTGATGATCGTCAAGTCCAACCAAGCCAAAATACTTGCGCGTATCACCGCGCTGCCCTGGGCCGAGGTGCCCGCAGCCGCTACCGACGACTCCCGCGGCCACGGCCGTGTCGAGACCCGCACCCTGCAAATCATCACCGCTGCACGAGGAATCGGCTTCCCCTACGCAAAACAAATCATCCGGATCACTCGTGAACGCTTGATCACCGCCACCGACCAGCGCAGCGTGGAGGTGGTCTATGCCATCTGCAGCCTGCCGTTCGAGCACGCCCGCCCTACCGCGATCATGACCTGGATGCGTCAACACTGGGGAATCGAGAACAGCCTGCACTGGATACGCGACGTCACCTTCGACGAAGACCGTCAAAGGGCACATACCGGAAACGGCGCACAGGTCCTAGCAACGCTACGCAACACCGCGATCAATCTGCACCGCCTCAACGGCGCCGACAACATCGCCGAAGCCTGCCGGATCACCGCTTTGACCGCCAACCGCCGCCTAGACCTCCTCAATCCACAATTCCCCAGCTCACAAGCCTGCTAATCAACAACGCCGGAGCCCTGGCGCCTCGACGAACACGCCGAACTGAAACCGAATAGCCCCTACGCCGCGTCCAAGGCCGCCGCCGACCGGCTGTGCTACTCGTATTTTCGCTCCTTCGGAATCGACGTCACCATCGTCCGCCCGTTCAGCATCTTTGGAATTCGCCAAAAGACCAGCCGATTCGGCGCGCTGATTCCGCGGCTCGTCCGGCAGGCAATCAATGGCAAGAACCTGACAATTTTCGGCGCGGGCACTTCGAGCCGCGATTATCTCTATATCAGCGATATTGTGAACGTCTACAACCTGATATTGCAGACCCCGTTCCTGCGTGGCCAGACGATCAATTTTGCCAGCGGTAAAGACACCTGCGTGAAGGATATCGTCGAGTACGTCGCGGGTAAATTCGATGCCACAATCGAACATCGCGATGCCCGCCCTGGGGAGGTCCAGCGATTTCCCGCCGATATCTCATTGGCGAGAAGCATCGGATTCGAGCCGCAAGTCGATATTTGGGAAGGCATCGACCGGCACATCGCCTGGGCTAAGGATCAGCCCCAGCACGCATACGAGCTGGACGGGCTCGGCGACAGGTCGACCGCGAACGGATGACCGTCCCCCACTAGCGCTGGGGCGCGGTAATCGTGCACGGGGTGGCCGGCGGATAACTGCCCGACACCGCCCGCAGCCGCCCGGGCGGCGGCCACGGCCGCAGCCCCAGGTTGGCGAGATAGCGCAGCGGGTTGACGTGCGAGCCGCGCTGGCGGACCTCGAAATGCAGATAGCCGTCGTCCGAGTCGCCCTCCGCGCCGATCGCGCCGAGCCGCGCACCCGCGCGCACCCGATCCCCAACCGACATCCCGTTTCGCTCTACCGGGCGAAACACATAGACGACGTCGAGGTCCGGGCCCTGCGAGATCGTCATCGACAACAAGCCGTCGACATCAGCGACAGCGCTGACCGCCCCGGACACCACGGCGTACACGGGTGTTCCCGGGTCGGCGGCAAAGTCGACACCGGGGTGAAAACCACCGGCGCGTTGCCCGTATCCACGGCCGATGGCCCGCGGTTCCCGGTCAATCGGCAGCCGCCCGCCCGGCTCGAGCGGGTCGAAGTCGCCGCGGATGCGCCGCTGATAGTCGGCTTTGAGCAGGTCGACCTCGTCGAGCGCGTAACCGAATAGCAGGGACCGGTCGTAGGCCACCCCGAAGTTGTGCCGGTAATCCGGATCGAGCCGGAGATAGTGCTCGACTCTCGAGATCCGCTCCGCCAGCGTCGACCAACCGTCGTGCACCAGCCGGACCCCCTCCAGCCGGCCGATCCGACCGTGGTCGGTGATATTGGCCGGCCAGTGCGGGTTGTGCATCAGCTTGATCCCGGCACGCAGACCCGGAGACCAGCGCCAGAAGGGCCCGCGCAGCGCTTCAGCGGTTCCCATGACCGGAATCAGCTCGGGGTATTCGGGATCGTCCCAACTGGACACGATCGGGCACAGCAGCGCCGCCACGTCCTCGGGGGTGCGGGCCAGGGCCGCACGGACATCGATGTCGGTCTCGACAAGCCAATCCGCGTCGACCATCATCACCCAGTCCGGGCGACAGAAATCGGCCATCCGATACAGCAGTTCCAGCCCGGTGGACTCCGGAATCAGCCAGGGCGTGGCGGGAAGATCAGAACGGGCACGCACCACATTCGTCACCGCAGGGTGGTTCGCCAGAATCTCGGCGGTGTCATCGGTGCTGCGGTCATCGATCACATAGATGTCGTCGCTGAACGCAGCCAACGAGTCCAACGTGCGCACCAACGTCCGTCCGGCGTTGTGCGCGCGTGTTACCGCCAGAAGCCGCATGCAGTCTCTCTATCACCCGAGAACGCAAAAGCCAGTAGCTGGAAGAATATGCAAGTGTGAGCGACGCCTTGGTGATCGGTTGCGTCGGGACGTTGGTGGTCGCGACCCGCGGCAAACACGGTGCCGGCGAGGTCCTGCCACCGTTCGGGGCTCCAAGGAGGCCTTCCTGGCACGATCTGACCATCCGTTACCCAAAGGCACCACGGTGCTGGTGGTAGGGGTTCGGGGAGCCCGGACGGTGCTCGTCGTGCTCGTCGAGCCCTGGAACGATCTGGTCGTAACCGAACTTCTCTGATCCAAACCACGAAAAATTCAAGGAGTCCAACAATGCTCGGTTACAAGGTTCCCGATCCGGATGAGGCGATGCTGATATCCGGGGGCCGGGTCAAAGGCAACGCGCCGTTTCGCGTGGTAACCGGCCGCGGGTCCTTCGTCGTTCCGCTCTTCCGTAAGGTCCGCTTCCTCACGCTGGCGATGTGTGAAGCCGAGGTCGCCGAGAAATGCGTGACCCAGCAGGGCATCACGCTCAACGTCCGGGCGGTCATCGCCTTCAAGGTCGGCAACGACACCGAGAGCATCATCGCCGCGGCGCAACGACTCCTCTCCGAACAAGACCAGATGTCGGTCTTGACCGGGCGCATCTTTGCCGGCCACCTGCGCTCGATCATCGGCTCCATGACCGTCGAAGAGATCATCCGGGAGCGCCAAAAGCTCGCGACCGAGGTGCTCGACGGTTCCAAGGAAGAGATGGCCCGAATCGGCCTTAACGTCGACGCCCTGCAGATCCAGTCGATCGACGACGACGGGCTCGGCTACATCGACGCGATGTCGGCACCGCACAATGCGGCGATCCAGCAGCAAGCACAGATCGCCCAGGCGCAGGCCAACCAGTTGTCCGCCGAGGCAGAGCAGGAATCGCAGCGCAAGCAAGCCGATTTCGCCCGTGAGACCACCATTGTCAAGGCGCAATACAAGGCCGAGGTCGACAAGGCTCAGGCCCAGGCCGCCCAGGCCGGTCCGCTGGCCGAGGCCCAGTCCCAGCGCGAGGTGCTCGAGATGCGCACCGAACTGGCCGAGCGGGCCGCCGAGTTGCGCCAGCAGGAGCTGGTCGCTGAGGTGGTCAAGCCGGCCGAGGCCGAAGCCGAGCGGGTCCGCATCCTGGCCGTCGCCGACGCCGAGAAGATGAAGATCCAGGCCGAGGCTGCGGCGTCGCACAACCGGGTGGCGCTGGATCGCATGCTCATCGACCAGCTGCCCGACATCGTCGAAAAGGCCGCCCTGGGTCTCTCGGGCGCAAATCTCACCGTGCTCAATGGCGCCGACGGGCTCAGCCAGGTGGCCGCGGGGCTGGTCTCTCAAGGGGTCGCCATTTTCGACGCGATGCGCGGCAGCGTCGCTGACGACAACGACGGGGAGAACGCGGTGGCGCCCTGGAACGCCGGAACCACAGACAACGTCTAGCAAGGCGGTTGGCGCCACCGGCGGGTGGCCACGACGGTCCGAGGCAAGCCGCAGGACTTTATCGGGCTGTAAACGCTTCACGAATACGGGTGACGGCGGCCTGTCAGTGGTGTAACACTGGAACGCCACATGGCCGATGAGTTATTGGCAAACGGAACTACGGGCAACCCACATCGGACGAAAGGTCGACGGACGTGAGTGAGGAAGTCCAATCACCAGGGCTGGCGGAGGCAGCGCGCGATAACCTCGCCGCCGAGCTGGCCCGGCTCCGGCAACGCCACGACCGGCTGGAGATCGAGGTCAAAAACGACCGCGGAATGATCGGCGATCACGGCGACGCGGCTGAGGCGATTCAGCGCGCCGACGAACTGGCCGTGCTGACCGAACGGATCCACGAGCTCGATCGGCGACTGAAAGCCGGGCCATCCAACGCGACCGGGTCCGAAACGCTGCCAAGTGGCACCGAGGTCACCTTGCGCTTCGACGATGGCGAGGTGGTCACGATGCACGTGATCGCCATCGTCGAGGAGAACCCGGTCGGCCACGAGTACGAGACGCTGACCGCGCACAGCCCGCTGGGGCAGGCCCTGGCGGGGCGCCAGGCGGGTGACACGGTGACCTACTCCACCCCGCGCGGACCGAGCCAGGTGGAACTCCTCTCGATCAAGTTGCCCACCTAGTAGCGCCCGTTCCCGACAGAACGCCAGAATCGCTCGCCAACCTGGTTAGACTTCCCCCGATGATCCCGCCAGAGCCCGCTGCCGCGCCCGCCGAAGAGCACCAGCGCCAGCATTTGCATCTGACGACTCAGATGATCCGCTTCATCGTGACCGGCGGTTTCGCGGCATTCGTCGACTTCAGCGTGTACGTGGTGCTCTACAAGGTGGTCGGCCTGCAGGTCGACCTGTCCAAGTTCATCAGCGTCGTGATCGGCACCATCACCGCCTACCTGATCAATCGCCGGTGGACGTTCCAGGCGGCACCAAGCGGGGCGCGATTTGCCGCCGTGATGGCTCTCTACGGGGTCACCTTCGCCGTGCAGGTCGGAATCAACCACCTCTGTCTTGCACTTATGCACTATCGCGGGTGGGCGATACCGGTCGCATTCGTGATCGCCCAGGCCGTTGCTACGGTGATCAACTTCGTGGTGCAGCGGGCCGTGATCTTCCGTAGACACTGAGCCGGTCCCGCCCAAACTGCACTTTCCCGCCGGCAAAAACGCCCGCTACCGGCGTGAGCGTGGGCATCCTTGCCGAACCAAGCGGTACCCTCTTTGACGATGTTTAGCGCGCCCGTTCCCACCACACCCACCCGGCTGACCGGATGGGGTCGAACCGCGCCGTCGGTGGCCGAGGTGCTCCGCACCCCAGATCCCGAGGTGATCGCGACGGCTGTCGCGCGTGTCGCCGACACCGGCGCCAGGGGCGTCATCGCCCGCGGCCTGGGCAGGTCCTACGGCGACAACGCGCAAAACGGCGGCGGGTTGGTGATCGACATGAGCCCGTTGAACAAGATCCACTCGATCAGCGCCGACAGCACGCTTGTCGACGTCGATGCCGGGGTGAATCTCGACCAGCTGATGAAGGCGGCGCTACCGCTGGGCCTGTGGGTCCCGGTATTGCCGGGCACCCGGCAAGTCACCATCGGCGGTGCGATCGCATGCGACATCCACGGCAAGAACCACCACAGCGCGGGCAGCTTCGGCAACCATGTGCGCAGCCTGGACCTGCTGACCGCCGACGGCGAAGTCCGCCACCTCACTCCGACGGGCACCGAGACCGCAGACACCGAGCTGTTTTGGGCCACCGTCGGCGGCAACGGCCTGACCGGGATCATCCTGCGCGCCACCATCGAGATGACACCCACCGAGACGGCGTACTTCATCGCCGACGGGGACGTCACCGCCAGCCTGGACGAAACCATCGCGTTGCACAGCGACGGCAGCGAAGGCCACTACACCTATTCCAGCGCCTGGTTCGACGCGATCAGCGGGCCGCCCAAGCTGGGCCGTGCCGCGGTGTCGCGCGGCTGCTTGGCCACCATCGACCAGCTCCCCACCAAGCTGCAACGGGATCCGCTGAAGTTCGACGCGCCGCAACTGCTCACATTTCCCGACGTATTCCCCAATGGGCTGGCCAACAAATACACCTTCGGGCCCATCGGCGAGCTCTGGTACCGCAAGTCCGGCACCTATCGGGGCAAGGTCCAGAATCTGACGCAGTTCTACCACCCGCTGGACATGTTCGGTGAGTGGAACCGCGCCTATGGTCCGGCGGGTTTCCTGCAATATCAGTTCGCGGTTCCCACCGAGGCGGTCGACGAGTTCAAGCGGATCATCGGCGACATCCAGGCCAGCGGGCACTACTCATTTCTCAATGTGTTCAAGTTGTTCGGCGCCGGGAATCAGGCCCCGCTGAGCTTCCCGATTCCCGGCTGGAACATCTGCGTCGACTTCCCGATCAAGGCGGGTCTGAACGAGTTCGTCAGCGAACTCGATCGCCGGGTCATGGAATTCGGCGGCCGCCTCTACACCGCCAAGGACTCTCGTACCACCGCTGAAACCTTTCACGCCATGTATCCGCGCATCGACGAATGGATCGCCGTGCGCCGCAAGGTGGACCCCTGCGGGGTGTTCGCCTCCGACATGGCCCGGCGTTTGGAGCTGCTCTAAATGGTGCTGGACGCCGTAGGAAATCCCCAGAGCGTGCTGCTGCTCGGCGGCGCCTCCGAAATCGGTCTGGCCATTTGCCAGCGCTACCTGCGTAACGCTCCGGCCCGGATCGTGCTGGCCTGCCTGCCCGACGACCCTGGCCGCGACGACGCGGTCGCGCAGATGAAGGCCGCCGGCGCCTCCTCGGTCGAGCTGATCGACTTCGACGCGATGGACACCGACAGCCACCCGAAGGTGATCGAGCAGGCATTCGGCGGCGGCGACGTCGACGTGGCCATCGTCGCGTTCGGTTTGCTCGGCGATGCCGAAGAGCTGTGGCAAAACCAGCACAAGGCCGTGCAGATCGCCGAGATCAACTACACCGCGGCGGTGTCGGTGGGCGTGCTGCTGGGCGAGAAGATGCGGGCCCAGGGCTTCGGTCAGATCATCGCCATGAGCACGGTGGCCGGTGAACGCGTACGACGCTCCAACTTCGTCTACGGATCCACCAAGGCCGGCCTGGACGGCTTCTACCTCGGGCTGTCCGAGGCTCTGCGTGAACACGGGGTTCGTGTCCTGGTGATCCGGCCGGGTCAGGTGCGCACCCGGATGAGCGCACACGTCAAGGAAGCTCCACTGACGGTGGACAAGGAGTACGTCGCCAACCTCGCGGTGACCGCCGCCGCAAAAGGTAAGGAACTGGTTTGGGCGCCAGCAGCATTTCGCTACGTGATGATGGTGTTGCGTCACATCCCGCGGAGCATCTTCCGCAGGCTGCCAATCTGAGTATGCGTAATGCACTGGCCACCCTCGGCCAGATGGCGGCCGCGGTCCTGGTGGCCGTGACGGTCGCGGTGGTCGCCCTATCCGCCATTTCGCAGGTGCAGTGGCCGGCCTTTCCGTCGTCCAACCAGCTGCACGCGCTGACCACCGTCGGCCAGGTCGGCTGCCTGGCCGGCCTGCTCGGCGCCGGCTGGGCCTGGCGACGCGGCGGCCGGCTGCGGCGGCCGGCTCAGCTGGGTGGCTTGGTGTTCGTCTCGGCGTTCACCGTGGTGACGCTCGGCATGCCGCTGGGGGCCACCCGGCTGTACCTGTTCGGCATCTCGGTGGACCAGCAGTTCCGCACCGAATACCTGACCCGGCTGACCGACAGCCCGGCACTGCACGACATGACCTACATCGGACTGCCGCCGTTCTACCCGCCGGGCTGGTTCTGGATCGGCGGTCGCGCCGCGGCGCTGACCGGCAGCCCCGCCTGGGAAATGTTCAAGCCGTGGGCCATCACCTCGATCGCGGTCGCGGTCGCGGTCGCGCTGGTGCTGTGGTGGCGAATGATTCGCTTCGAGTACGCGCTGCTGGTCACCATCGCCACCACGGCGGTGACGCTGGCCTACAGCTCGCCGGAGCCCTACGCCGCGATGATCACGGTGCTGCTGCCGCCGGTGCTAGTGCTGACGTGGTCGGGCCTGCGCGCCGGCGCCCCGCCCGCCCCCGAACGTCACGCCAGCGTGGCGCCCGACGCCGAAAGCCACGCTGACGTGACGCGGGGCGCCGAGGCGGCTCGGGGCTGGGCCGCGGTGGTCGGCGCCGGGATCTTCCTCGGCTTCGCCGCCACCTGGTACACGCTGCTGGTGGCCTACAGCGCGTTCACGGTCACGCTGATGGCCGCGCTGTTGGTCGTGTCACGGTGGCGCCGCGGCGGGCTCAGGGCCGCGGTGGATCCGCTGCGACGGCTGGCCGTGATCGCCGTGATCGCTGCGACGATCGCGTCCACCACCTGGCTGCCCTACCTGTTGCGGGCGGCCCGTGCCCCGGTCAGCGACACCGGCAGCGCCCAGCACTACCTGCCCGCCGACGGCGCCGAACTGACCTTCCCGATGCTGCAGTTCTCGCTGCTGGGCGCGCTGTGCATGCTGGGCACCCTGTGGCTGGTGGTGCGGGCACGGTCCTCGACCCGGGCCGGCGCCCTGGCCATCGGCGTGCTGGCCGTCTACCTGTGGTCACTGCTGTCGATGCTGACCACGCTGGCGCGCACCACCCTGTTGTCGTTCCGGTTGCAGCCGACCCTGACCGTGCTGCTGGCCACGGCCGGGGTCTTTGGCTTCCTGGAAGGAACGCGTGCGCTGACCGTCCGCAGCCGCGCCGCGCTGCCCGTCGCCGCCGCGATCGGACTGGCCGGGGCGATCGCGTTCAGCCAGGACATTCCCGACGTGTTGCGGCCCGACCTCACGATTGCCTACACCGACACCGACGGTTACGGCGAGCGCGGCGATCAGCGCCCGCCCGGTTCCGAGAAGTACTACTCGACGATCGACACGACCATCCGCAAGGTCACCGGCAAGCCGCGCGATCAGGTCGTCGTGATGACCGCCGACTACAGCTTCCTGTCCTACTACCCCTACTGGGGTTTTCAGGGTCTGACGTCGCATTACGCCAACCCGCTGGCGCAGTTCGACAAGCGCGCGGCCCAGATCGAGAGCTGGGGCAAGATCAAGACATCCGACGAGTTCGTCCAGGCCCTGGACAAACTGCCCTGGCCGGCGCCAACGGTTTTCCTGATGCGACGCGGCGCCGGTCCCGGTTCGGGCGCTAGCTACACCCTGCGGCTGGCCGAAGACGTCTACCCCAACCAGCCCAACGTCCGGCGTTACACCGTCGACCTCAAGGCCGCGCTGTTCGCCGACCCACGCTTCACCGTCGAGACCATCGGCCCCTTCGTGCTGGCCATCCGCAAGCCGGCGGCGAGCGCCTGATGGCGACCGAGACCGCACCCGGCGCATTGGAACAATTACCATCTACGTCCGTGAGCGATTCGGGAGCAAAGTACCGGATTGCCCGACTCGTCGCCGTGGTCACGGGTCTGCTGGGGACCCTTCTGGCGCTGGCAACCCCGCTGCTGCCGGTCGACCAGACCACGGCCAAGCTGAATTGGCCGCAGAATGGCACGTTCAGCAGCGTCGAGGCACCGCTGATCAGCTATGTGGCCACCGACCTGGAAGTCACCATCCCCTGTTCGGCGGCCGCCGGGCTGGCCGGCCCGCAGAAAAATGGCAAGACGGTGCTGCTGTCGACGGTGCCCAAGCAAGCCCCCAACGCCGTCGACCGTGGACTACTCGTTCAGCGCGCCAACGACGATCTGGTTCTCGTGGTGCGCAACGTCCCGGTGGTCTCCGCGCCGCTGAGCCAAGTGCTCAGCCCCGCCTGCCAGCGTTTGACCTTCACCGCGCACGCCGAGAGCGTCACCGCCGAATTCGTCGGGCTCAAGCAGGGCCCCAACGCCGAGCATCCGGGCGAGCCGTTGCGCGGCGAACGCAGCGGCTACGACTTCCGGCCGCAAATCGTCGGGGTGTTCACCGATCTGACCGGGCCGACACCGCCGGGCCTGAGCTTCTCCGCGACCATCGACACCCGCTACAGCAGCAGCCCCACCCCGTTGAAGATGGCCGCGATGATCATCGGCCTGCTGTCCACCGCGGTCGCCCTGGTCGCTCTGCACATCCTCGATACCGCCGACGGCACCCGGCATCGGCGCATCCTGTCGCCGCGCTGGTGGTCGATCGGCGCGCTGGACGGGCTGGTCACCGCCGTGTTGGTGTGGTGGCACTTCGTCGGCGCCAACACCTCCGACGACGGCTACATCCTGACCATGGCCCGGGTGTCCGAGCACGCCGGCTACATGGCGAACTACTATCGCTGGTTCGCCACGCCCGAGGCACCGTTCGGCTGGTACTACGACCTGTTGGCGATGTGGGCCCATGTCAGCACCGCCAGCGTCTGGATGCGCCTGCCCACCCTGGCGATGGCATTGACCTGCTGGTGGGTGATCAGCCGGGAGGTCATCCCGCGGCTGGGGCACGCCGTCAAGACCAACCGGGCCGCGGCCTGGACGGCCGCGGGCATGTTCCTGGCGGTCTGGCTGCCGCTGAACAACGGGCTGCGCCCAGAGCCGATCATCGCCCTGGGCATCCTGCTGACCTGGTGTTCGGTCGAGCGAGCGGTGGCCACCAGCCGGCTGCTGCCGGTGGCAATCGCGTGCATCATCGGTGCCCTGACCCTGTTCTCCGGGCCTACCGGCATCGCCTCCATTGGCGCGCTGCTGGTCGCGATCGGGCCGCTGCGCACCATCCTGCACCGCCGCTACAAACAGTTCGGCGCGCTGCCGCTGCTGGCGCCGCTGCTCGCCGCGGCCACCGTCACCGTGATCCTGATCTTCCGTGACCAGACCTTCGCGGGCGAGGCTCAGGCCAGCGTGCTCAAACGCGCGGTCGGCCCCAGCCTCAAGTGGTTTGACGAACACATCCGCTACGAGCGACTGTTCATGGCCAGCCCCGACGGCTCGGTGGCCCGTCGCTTCGCGGTCCTGGCGCTAATCCTCGCGCTCGCCGTCGTGGTGGCGATGTCGCTGCGCAAGGGCCGGATTCCTGGCACTGCGGCAGGCCCCAGCCGCCGCATCATCGGCATCACGATCATCTCGTTCTTGGCGATGATGTTCACCCCGACCAAATGGACCCACCACTTCGGGGTGTTCGCCGGGCTGGCCGGCTCGCTGGGAGCGCTGGCCGCCGTCGCCGTGACCGGGGTGGCGATGCGCTCGCGACGCAACCGCACCGTGTTCGCCGCCGTGGTGCTGTTTGTGATGGCGCTGTCGTTCGCCAGCGTCAACGGCTGGTGGTATGTCTCCAACTTCGGCGTTCCGTGGTCGAACTCGTTCCCCAGACTGCGGTGGTCGCTGACCACCGCACTGCTCGAGCTGTCGGTGATCGTGCTGGTGGTGGCCGCCTGGTTCAACTTCGTCGCCACCGGGGGCGGGCCGCCCAGGACCCGCCTCGGGGCGCGGCTGGCGCCGATCGTCCAAGCGCCGCTGGCCATTGCCACCTGGTTGCTGGTGACGATGGAAGTCGTCTCGTTGACCCAGGGCATGATGTCGCAGTACCCGGCGTGGTCGGTGGGCCGTTCCAACCTGCAGGCGCTGACCGGCAAGAGCTGTGGGCTGGCCGAAGACGTGCTGGTGGAGCTGGATCCCGACGCGGGAATGCTGCCCCCGGTGAGCGCTCCGGTGGCCGATGCGCTGGGCGCCGGCCTGTCAGACGGGTTCACCGCCAACGGAATCCCCGCCAACGTCTCCGCGGACCCGGTGATGGAGCGCCCGGGCGACCGCAGCTTCGTCAACGACGACGGTCTGGTCACCGGCACCGAGGCCGGCACCGAGGGCGGCACCACTGCCGCACCGGGCATCAATGGCTCGCGCGCGCGGCTGCCCTTCAACCTCGATCCGGCGCGCACGCCGGTGCTGGGCAGCTGGCGATCCGGCATCCAGGTGCCTGCCATGTTGCGGTCGGGCTGGTATCGACTGCCCCCCGCGGATCAGCGGAAGAAGACACCGCTGCTGGTGGTGTCCGCGGCCGGCCGGTTCGATCCCCGCGAAGTCCAGGTCCAGTGGGCCACCGATGAGCAAGCGGCCGCTGGAAAGCACGGCGGCTCGATGGGGTTTGCCGACGTCGGGGCGGCACCGGCGTGGCGCAACCTGCGGGCGACGCTGTCCGCCATCCCCGACTCCGCCACGCAAATCCGCCTGGTGGCCGACGACAACGACCTGGCTCCGCAGCACTGGATCGCCCTGACCCCGCCGCGGATTCCGCAACTGCGCACCTTGCAGGAGGTGGTGGGCTCCAAGGATCCGGTGTTCCTGGACTGGCTGGTGGGCCTGGCCTTCCCGTGCCAGCGGCCATTCGGCCATCAGAACGGTGTCGATGAATCACCGAAATGGCGGATCCTGCCGGACCGGTTCGGCGCGGAAGCCAACTCGCCCGTGATGGACAAGAACGGCGGTGGCCCGCTCGGCGTCACCGAGCTGCTGTTCCATGCGACGACGGTCGCCAGCTACCTCAAGGACGACTGGTTCCGGGACTGGGGCGCGTTGCAGCGCCTCACCCCGTACTACCCGGAGGCCGTACCGGCACGGCTGCAACTGGGCACGGCAACCCACAGCGGTCTGTGGAATCCGGCACCCCTGCGTAAGGGTTAGCGGGGCCCCGAGGCGGTGGGCAACCGCTTTGCGGACTCGCGGCCGCGCCGCACCCAATCCGCCTGTCCGACCCTTCGCCACGGCGCCGGAATCGCTTTGCGGCGGCGCGTCCTGACGGCGCTGGATCCGCCGGTCCGGGCCCTCCCCGGAGCCGCTTTGCGGCCCCGCGTCCTCACCGCGCTAAGCCGCGTCGCCTACGATCGACCATCGTGTCCCTCGACGGTAATGAGCGATCTCAGCGGATCGCCCGGTTAGCAGCCGTCGTCTTGGGAGTCGCCGGGCTGGTCCTGTGCGCCTTGGTTCCGCTCCTTCCGGTGAAGCAGACGACGGCGACGATCCTGTGGCCCCAGGGCGCCTCCGCGGACGGCGACATCAGCCAGATCACCGCCCCACTGGTGTCCGGCGCGCCGCGCGCATTGGACATTTCACTGCCTTGCGCGGCGATCGCCACCCTGCCCGCCAACGGCGGTCTGGTGCTGTCCACCCTCCCCGCCGGGGGCGTGGATACCGGCAAGAACGGGCTGTTCGTCCGCGCTGTCAAGGACTCGGCCGTGGTCGCATTCCGCGACACGGTGGCCGCGGTGGCACCGCGCGCCGCGATCGCCGAGGGCCGGTGCAGCGCGCTGCACATCTGGGCCGACGCCACCGGCGCACACGCGGATTTCGCCGGCATTCCCGGTGCCGCGGGCACCCTGCCCCCGGAGAAGAAGCCTCAAGTCGGTGGCATCTTCACCGACTTGAAGGTCCAGGCCCAACCGGGGTTGTCGGCGCGCATCGACGTCGACACCCGATTCATCACCGCGCCCACGGTCACCAAGACCATCGCCATGATCCTCGGTGCGATCGCGGTCCTGGGCGCCATCGTGGCCTTGGCCGCCCTGGACCGGCTCAGCCGCGGCGGTGACGCGCTGCGCGACTGGCGCTCCCCCATCGCCTGGCTCTCCAGGTACCGGCCGCGGCTGCCCCGGCTGTCGCGCTGGCGCGTCGGGTTCGCAACCTGGCTCACCGACGCCGCGGTGATCGCCACGCTGCTGCTCTGGCATGTGATCGGAGCCCTTTCCTCCGACGACGGCTACGACCTGACCATCGCCCGGATCGCACCCCAGGCCGGCTACGTGGCCAACTACTACCGATACTTCGGGCCCACCGAGGCCCCCTTCGACTGGTATCACGAGCTGCTGGCACACCTGGCCCAGATCAGCACCGCCAGCGTCTGGATGCGGTTGCCCGCCACCCTGGCCGGCATCGCCTGCTGGCTGCTCATCAGCCGTTTCGTGCTGCGCCGGCTCGGCCCCGGCAAGAACGGCCTGGCCGCCAATCGGGTGGCCGTGTTCACCGCCGGCGCGGTCTTCGTGGCCGCCTGGCTGCCATTCAACAACGGCCTGCGCCCCGAGCCGCTGATCGCCCTTGGCGTGCTGGTCACCTGGGCACTGGTGGAACGCGCCATCGCGCTGAGCCGGCTGGCTTCGGCCGCGATCGCGATCATCGTCGCGATGCTCACCGCGACGCTGGCACCGCAAGGTTTGATCGCGGTGGCCGCGCTGCTGACCGGGGCGCGCGTCATCGCCGGGATCATCCGTAAGCGCCGCGGCACCGACGGGCTGCTGGCCCCGCTCGCCGTCCTGGCCGCATCGCTGTCGCTGATCACCGTCGTGGTGTTCCGCAACCAGACGCTGGCCACCGTGGCCGAGGCGGCGCGGATCAAGTACAAGGTCGGCCCGACCATCGCGTGGTACCAGGACTTCCTGCGCTACTACTTCCTGACCGTCGAAACCAACATTGACGGGTCGATGACCAGGCGCTTCGCCGTGCTGGTGCTGCTGCTCTGCCTGTTCGGCTCACTGGTGGTGCTGCTGCGGCGGGGCTGGGTGGGCGGTTTGGCCCGCGGCCCGGCCTGGCGACTGATCGGCACCACCGCGGTTGGTCTGCTGCTGCTGACCTTCACGCCGACCAAGTGGGCCGTGCAGTTCGGCGCCTTCGCCGGGCTGGCCGGTGCGCTGGGGGCGGTGATGGCATTCAGCTTCGCCCGGATCGGCCTGCACAGCCGACGCAACCTCACGCTCTACGTGACCGCCCTGTTGTTCGTGCTGGCGTGGGCTACCTCGGGCATCAACGGGTGGTTCTACGTCGGCAATTACGGGGTGCCCTGGTACGACATTCAGCCGGTGATCGCCAGCCATCCGGTGACCTCGATGTTCCTGACCCTGTCGATCCTGACCGGGCTGCTGGCCGCCTGGTACCACTTCCGGATGGACTACGCCGGGCACACCGAAGTCAAGGACAACCGGCGCAACCGCGTGCTGGCCTCCACCCCGCTACTGGTGGTCGCGGGCATCATGGTCCTGGGCGAAGTCGGCTCGATGGCCAAGGCCGCGGTTTTCCGCTACCCGCTCTACACCACCGGCAAGGCCAACCTGGCCGCCCTGACGTCGGGGCTATCCCCGAACAGCTGCGCTATGGCCGATGACGTGCTGGCCGAGCCCGATCCCAATGCCGGGATGCTGCAACCACTTCCGGGGCAGACCTTCGGGCCGGGCGGACCGCTGGGCGGCATCAACCCGTTCGGGTTCAAGCCGGAAGGGGTCGGCGAAGACCTCAAGTCCGACCCGGTGGTCAGCAAGCCCGGCCTGGTCAACTCCGACGCATCGCCCAACAAGCCCAACGCCGCCATCAGCGACTCCGCCGGCACCGCCGGCGGCAAGGGCCCGGCCGGCATCAACGGATCCCACGCGGCGCTGCCGTTCGGACTGGACCCGGCCCGTATCCCGGTGATGGGCAGTTACGGGGAGAACTCGCTGGCCGCCACGGCGACCTCGTCCTGGTACCAGTTGCCCGGCGATTGGAAGGCCAACATCGCCGCCCAGCCGCTGGTCGTGGTCACCGCGGCCGGGGCCATCTGGTCCTACAAAGAGGACGGCGACTTTATCTACGGGCAGTCCCTGAAACTGGAGTGGGGCGTCACTCGCCCCGACGGCACCACGCAGCCGCTGGGGCAGGTATTCCCGATCGACATCGGGCCACAACCGGCGTGGCGCAACCTGCGCTTCCCGCTGGCCTGGGCCCCGCCGGAGGCCAACGTGGCGCGCATCGTCGCCTACGACCCAAACCTGAGTCCCGAACAGTGGTTCGCCTTCACCCCGCCCCGGGTGCCGGTTTTGGAAACCCTGCAGCAGTTGATCGGATCGAAGACCCCGGTGTTGATGGACATTGCGACCGCAGCCAACTTCCCGTGCCAGCGGCCGTTCTCCGAGCACCTCGGCATCGCCGAACTGCCGCAGTACCGCATCCTGCCTGACCACAAGCAGACCGCGGCGTCGTCGAACCTGTGGCAGGCCGGCCCGACCGGTGGGCCGTTCCTGTTCACCCAGGCGCTGCTGCGAACCTCGACCATCGCCACCTACCTGCGCGGTGACTGGCATCGCGACTGGGGATCGGTGGAGCAGTATTACCGCTTGGTGCCGGCCGATCAGGCGCCGGAGGCCGTTGTGCAAGAGGGTGTGATCACATTGCCCGGCTGGAGTCGCCAGAGACCGATTAGGGCGCTGCCATGAGCGTCACGAACGAAACCGAACAGGCCACCGCCGCCACCACCGCTAGCGCCCGTGAGGTGCGGGTGACCCGATGGGTAGCCACGATCGCGGGCCTGATCGGCTTCGTGCTCTCGGTGGCCACCCCGCTGTTGCCGGTCGTGCAGACCACCGCGATGCTCAACTGGCCGCAAAACGGGCAGCTGAACAGCGTGACCGCGCCGCTGATTTCGCTGACGCCGGTGAATCTGACGGCCTCGGTGCCCTGCAGCGTGGTGCGCGACATGCCCGCCAAGGGCGGGGTGGTGCTGGGCGCCGCACCCAAGCAGGGCAAGGACGCCAACCTGCAGGCGCTGTTCGTCGTCGTCAACAGCAAGCGCGTCAACGTCACCGACCGCAACGTGGTGATCCTGTCGGTGCCACGCGAGCAGGTGGATTCCCCGCAATGCGAGCGCATCGAGATCAGCTCGACGCATGCCGGTACCTTCGCCACCTTTGTCGGCCTCAAGGATCCCTCCGGCGCCCCGCTACGCAGTGGCTACCCGGATCCCAACCTGCGCCCTCAGATCGTCGGGGTCTTCACCGATCTGACCGGACCCGCGCCGGACGGGCTGCGGCTCTCGGCCACCATCGACACCCGGTTCTCCACCACACCCACCACGCTGAAGTTGCTGGCGATCATCGGTGCGATCCTGGCCACCACCGTCGCGCTGATCGCGCTCTGGCGCCTCGACCGACTGGACGGGCGCCGGCTACGCAGCCTGTTCCCGGCTAACTGGCGCACCTTCACCCTGGTCGACGCGGCGGTGATATTCGGATTCCTGCTGTGGCATGTCATCGGGGCGAACTCGTCCGACGACGGCTACATCCTCGGCATGGCCCGGGTCGCCGATCACGCCGGCTACATGTCCAACTATTTCCGCTGGTTCGGCAGCCCCGAGGACCCGTTCGGCTGGTACTACAACCTCCTTGCGCTGATGACCCACGTCAGCGACGCCAGCATCTGGATGCGGTTGCCCGACCTGTTCGCCGGGCTGGTGTGCTGGCTGTTGCTGTCGCGCGAGGTGCTGCCCCGGTTGGGGCCGGCGGTCGCGGCCAGCAAACCCGCCAACTGGGCCGCGGCGATGGTGCTGCTGACCGCGTGGATGCCATTCAACAACGGACTGCGTCCCGAAGGCATCATCGCGCTGGGCTCGCTGGTCACCTACGTGTTGATCGAGCGGTCGATGCGTTACGGCCGGCTGACACCGGCGGCGCTGGCGATCATCTCCGCCGCGTTCACCCTCGGTGTGCAACCGACCGGGCTGATCGCGGTGGCCGCGCTGGTGGCCGGTGGCCGCCCCATCCTGCGGATCCTGGTCAAACGCCGGCGCCAGGTCGGCACGTTGCCGTTGCTGTCGCCGATGCTGGCGGCCGGCACCATCATCCTGACCGTGGTGTTCGCCGACCAGACCCTGTCGACGGTGTTCGAAGCCACCCGGGTGCGCGGCAAGATCGGGCCGAGCCAGGCCTGGTACACCGAGAACCTGCGGTACTACTACCTGATCCTGCCCACCGTCGACGGGTCGCTATCGCGCCGGTTCGGCTTCCTGATTACCGCGCTGTGCCTGTTCACAGCGGTGTTCATCATGCTGCGGCGCAAGCGCGTCGCAGGCGTGGCGCGCGGACCCGCGTGGCGCCTGATGGGCGTCATCTTCGGCACCATGTTCTTCCTGATGTTCACCCCCACCAAGTGGGTGCACCACTTTGGGCTGTTCGCCGCGGTGGGAGCGGCGATGGCGGCGCTGACGACGGTATTGGTGTCTCCAACGGTGCTGCGCTGGTCGCGCAACCGGATGGCATTCCTGGCGGCGCTGCTGTTCACCCTGGCGTTGTGCTGGGCCACCACCAACGGGTGGTGGTATGTCTCCAGCTACGGGGTGCCGTTCAACAGCGCGATGCCCAAGATCGCCGGAATCACGGTCAGCACCATATTTTTCGTGCTGTTCGCGCTCGCCGTGCTGTACGCGGCCTGGCTACACTTCGCCCCGCGCGGCAGCGGTGAAGGCCGGCTGACCCGCGCGCTCACCACGGCGCCGGTTCCCATCGCGGCCGGCTTCATGGCGGTGGTGTTCGTCGCATCGATGGGTATCGGGATTCTCCGGCAATACCCCACCTACTCCAATGGCTGGGCCAACCTGCGGGCCTTTACCGGCGGCTGCGGCCTGGCCGATGACGTGCTCGTCGAGCCGGACACCAACGCGGGTTTCATGACGCCGCTGCCCGGCGACTACGGCCCGCTGGGACCGCTGGGCGGGGTGAACCCGGTCGGGTTCTCCCCCAACGGGGTCCCCGACCACACCGTCGCCGAGGCGATGGTCATGAAGCCGAACCAGCCCGGAACCGACTACGACTGGGATCAGCCGGTGAAGCTGAAGACCCCGGGTATCAACGGGTCCACCGTGCCGCTGCCCTACCAGCTCGACCCGGCGCGGGTTCCGCTCGCGGGTACCTATGCCACCGGGTCACAGCAGCAAAGCAAACTCACTTCGGCGTGGTACCAGCTGCCCAAGCCCGACGATGGGCACCCCCTGGTGGTGGTGACCGCCGCGGGCAAGATCGCCGGAAACAGTGTGCTGCACGGCTACACCCCCGGAC
Source organism: Mycobacterium ulcerans subsp. shinshuense (assembly GCF_002355775.1). NCBI lineage: Bacteria > Bacillati > Actinomycetota > Actinomycetes > Mycobacteriales > Mycobacteriaceae > Mycobacterium > Mycobacterium ulcerans. Next base: position 5,779,449 of record NZ_AP017624.1, read on the forward strand.
AGACCGTGGTGCTCGAGTACGCCAAGCCCGGTCCCGGCCCGCTGGTGGCCGCCGGACGGATGATGCCTGACGACCTGTTCGGCGAGCAGCCCAAGGCCTGGCGCAATCTGCGCTTTGCCCGCGACAAGATGCCGGCCGACGCCGTCGCAGTCCGTGTGGTGGCCGAGGACCTGTCGCTGACACCGGAGGACTGGATCGCGCTGACCCCGCCGCGGGTGCCGGACCTGCGCTCGTTGCAGGAGTACGTCGGTTCGACGCAACCGGTGCTGCTGGACTGGGCGGTCGGGCTGGCGTTCCCCTGCCAGCAGCCGATGTTGCACGTCAACGGCGTCACCGAGATCCCGAAGTTCCGTATCACGCCGGACTACAACGCCAAGAAGCTGGACACCGACACCTGGGAGGACGGCGTCAATGGCGGTCTGCTCGGTATCACCGACCTGCTGCTGCGGGCCCATGTCATGGCGACTTATCTGTCCCGCGACTGGGCGCGCGACTGGGGGTCACTGCGTCAGTTCGAGACCCTGGTCGATGCGCCGCCCGCACAGCTCGACTTGGGCACCGCGACGCACAGCGGGTTGTGGTCGCCGGGCAAGATCCGCATCGGTCCGTAGCTGCCGCGAAGGACCGGTTCGTGGAAGTGAGTCGCACACCGCTCTTCGGACCGGCGGCCTCGGCCATGACGCAACCTAAGCTGCACGGTATGCACCAGGCGTGCGACCACAGTGGCGCATCGATAGTGGCCGCGGTCTCTTCACGGCGGTCCGCCCTGACCGCGGCGGGGTTAGCCGTCGTCGGCGCAGGCGTTTTGGCCACGTCGGCCTGCGGTCCGGGCGAGTCGCCGGCGCCGCCCAGCCCGGCCGCGTTGCCCGAAAATGCGCTGATCACTCTCGGGGTCGCCGCGGGCCCGCCGCCAACGCCCAATAAGATCGGAATCTCGTCGGTGCTGAAAATCGGCGGCGATCTCTATCTGATCGATTGCGGCTTGGGCTCGCTGAACGCGTTCACCAACGCGGGCCTGCAGTTCAATGACCTCAAGGCGATCTTCATCACCCACTTACACACCGACCACATCGTCGACTACTACAGCTTCTTCCTCTCCGGCGGCTTCCAAGCCCCGCCCGGGCGGGCGCCGATCCCGGTTTATGGTCCCGGTCCAGCCGGCGGATTGCCGCCAAGCGAAATCGGCAACCCGAATCCCGCCACCGTCAATCCCGCCAACCCGACGCCAGGGCTGGCCGCGACCACTGAAGCGCTGCACCAGGCCTTCGCCTACAGCAGCAACATCTTCATCCGCGACTACGGCATCGATAACGTTCAGGATCTGGCCAAGGTCATCGAAATCCCGGTGCCGGCGGGGTCGGACTATCGCAACACAGCGCCGAAGGTCAGCCCGTTCCCCGTGATATCGGACGACAACGTATCGGTCACCACGACGCTGGTGCCCCACTACGACGTCTATCCCGCATTCGCCTTCCGCTTCGACGTGAAGAACCCCGCTGTGTCCATTACCTTCTCCGGCGACACCACCAAATCCGACAACCTCGTTGCGCTGGCGAACGGCACCGACATCCTGGTCCACGAAGCGATGTTCAGCCTCGATACCGCCTACTACGGCAACGTCTTCCCGCCGGACTATCTGCCCAAGTCACACACCTCCGCCGAGCAGGTCGGCGAGGTAGCCGCAGTGGTCAAACCGAAGCATCTGATCCTGAGTCACTACGCACCCGACGACCTGCCCGATTCCCAATGGCTCGACAAGATCAACCAGAACTACTCGGGCAGAACCACAGTCGCCAAGGACGGGCAAATCTTCGCCCTGTGATCCGCTAACCCATGACGGCGTTGCGTGAGCTGCGGGCGGTCGAGCCTTGTTGCCGAGCCATTTTCGATTCGTGGTCACCCGGTAGGTGCCATCGGTGAGGTTTCAGCGTCAGCGATCCGGTCAATATCCCAGTTCGGGCGGGCAAATCAAACGCACATAGACGGCGGGGCTGATGCGCAGGCTGGTACGGATATTGATGGTGTCCACGGCAATCACACTGGCAATCTCTGCGGCGGCAGCTTTTTCGGCGGGCACCGCGGGTGCCATTCCGGATCCTGGAGGCGCTACTCGGGTTGGGTTACGGGCGGCTGGGCGACACTGCGACTTCAGCATCACCGCTTTCGCGCCCCAGGTGCCGCCAGGCCCCACCGGCACCGGCTCGGCCCTCATCCGCACGGCCGGTTCCACGGTGATCGCCGAGGTGCATCTGGTGAACACCGCGCTACCAGGCATGCACTATGACGTCGGCCTGATTCAGGCGCCCCGCCCGTCGTCGGCCCCTTGCGGCCCCGGCGCGCCGGACACCGCCTTCACCGGACTGGACCTCGACGGGTCCGGCGCGGGGACGGTGACCATTCGAAACGCCATCCGTCCGGGTGCCACGGGGGTCTGGGTGCTGGTGCAACGTCCGAGCAGTTTTTCCCAGGACCCCGCCGAGGTCTACACCTCCGACTTTCTGGCTTCGATTCTAGCGGGCATCGGGCCCGCCCGGGGCCGCACCGACGGATCTGCCGGCAAAAACGGGACTTCGTACCCTATCGCCGCAGCGTGTTGTGGTGATCCGATGGAGGTGATGCGCCAATGGCGGCCAATGTGGTCAAAGGAGGTACAGCCATGAGCGTCTCACTGGATTCGCAGGCCAGGACCCGGATGTTTTGCCGGGTATTGGGTCCACTGCTTGTCATCGTCGATGTCACGGCGGTGGCCCGCGCCTCCGACATGCAGAACCTGCTGTCGCAATTCGAGGCGAATTCCCTGTGGACATGGGTCACCGGCGCCTTTGTGCTGGTGCTGGTGCTGGGGCTGGTGATGGTGGCCGGTCACCAGTACTGGCACGGTGCAGCGGCGATCATCGTGTCGGTGCTGGTCTGGATCGTCACGCTGCGCGGGGTGCTGCTACTGGCGTTCCCCAAGGCGTTTGTTTCGGCGGCCAACAGCATGATCGGTGCGCAAGCCGTGTGGGTGAGTCTTTGCATCGTCTTCGCGCTGCTCGGGCTCTATCTGACCTATGTCGGCTGGGCGCCGGCGGCCAGCGGGCCCAGCCAGCACGAAGCGGCGGCGTCGCGAGACCTGCCGCGCGCTCCCTGAGCACCCGGCGCAACGCCTTCACCCGGCAGCACAGGTGTAATACCGTCGCGTCATGAGCCAGCGCGACGGCGAGTACGAGACGGAGGGCGTCGACCGGTTGCCCTTCTCGACGCCCGAGAAGGCCCAGCGCTACCAAACGGAGAGCTATCGCGGGGCTGTGGGCCTCAACTGGTACCTGACCGACCCCACGTTGCGATCGACCGTGGCGTACTACCTGCAACCCGACGAGCTGGCGGTCGTCGAACCGCACCTGATCCGCACCGGCGAGCTGATGGGTGGTGCGGTGGCGCGGTGGGCCGAGGAAACCGACCGCGACCCCCCGCGCCTGCAGCGCTACGACCGCTGGGGCCACGACGTCAGCCGGATCGTCATGCCGGCATCCTTCACCCAGTCCAAGCGCGCCGTCCTGCATGCCCAGGCGGCATTGCGTGATGAGGCGCGAGGTGCCGGGATGCGACCGACCGTGGCACTGTTTGCGGCCAACTATCTGCTCAACCAGGCCGACATCGGCATGGGCTGCGCGCTGGGTACCGGTGCCGGGATGGTGCAGTCGCTGGTGGCCGCCTTCGCGCCGGCCGACGTGCGCGATCACGTCCTGGCCAAGTTCGACTCCGGCGAGTGGGCCGGCGAGACCGCCCAGTTGTTGACCGAGCGCACCGGCGGCTCGGATCTGGGCGCGCTGGAGACGACGGCCACCCGCGATGGGGACTCCTGGCGGCTCAACGGCTTCAAGTGGTTCGCGTCCAACTGCGCCGGGCAGGCCTTCGTCGTGCTGGCCAAACCCGAGGGCGCTCCCGACACCACCCGAGGGGTCGCGAATTTCCTGGTGCTGCGCACCCGCCGGGACGGATCGCGCAATGGCGTACGGGTCCGACGCGTCAAGGACAAGCTCGGCACCCGATCGGTCGCCTCCGGCGAGGTGGAATTCGTCGACGCCGAGGCCTTCCTGTTGTCCGAGGAGCCATCCGGCCCGCAATCTCAAGCCGGCCCGTCTGGCGGGCGCGGCCTGGCCCGGATGATGGAGCTGACCAACGCGGCCCGGCTGGGCATCGCGTCGTTCGCGCTGGGTAACGCGCGCCGCGCCTTGGTCGAATCGCTGTGCTATGCCCGCCAGCGCCGGGCCTTCGGCGGCGCACTCATCGATAAGCCGCTGATGCGCCGCAAGCTCGCCGAGCTGATCGTCGACGTCGAAGCCGCCCAGACGTTGGTGTTCGACGGCCTCGGAGTGGCCAACCACCGCCAGCCCAGGACCATCCGCCAGCGCATCGCCGTTCCGGTTACCAAGCTCAAGGTCTGCCGGCTCGGGATCAGCGCCGCCTCGGATGCGATCGAGATCCACGGCGGCAACGGCTACGTCGAGAACTGGCCGGTGGCCCGCCTGCTGCGCGACGCGCAAGTCAACACGATCTGGGAGGGCCCGGACAACATCCTGTGCCTGGACGTACGGCGGGGTATCGAACAGACCAGCGCCCACGAGACGCTGCTGGCCCGACTGCGTGACGCGGTATCGGTCGCCGACCACGACGACACCACGCGACTGGTCGAGGCCCGCATCGACGATCTCGACGCGGCAATCACGGCATGGACCAAGCTCGACAGGCGCCTTGGTGAGGCGCGGCTTTTTCCGCTGACCCAGTTCATGGGCGGCGTCTACGCGGGGGCGCTGCTCATCGAGCGGGCCGCCTGGGAGCGCGAGGTCAACGGCACCGACCGCGCGACGCTGGTCGCCCGGCTCTACGCGGAACGGTATCTGGCTGATCGTGGGCCGCTGCGCGGCATCGACGCCGACTCCGGAGAGGCCCTGGATCGGTTCGGTGACCTCGCAGGGCTCCGGCGTTGTTGTTTAGCAGGCTTGTGAGCTGCGGAATTGTGGATTGAGGAGGTCTAGGCGGCGGTTGGCGGTCAAAGCGGTGATCCGGCAGGCTTCGGCGATGTTGTCGGCGCCGTTGAGGCGGTGCAGATTGATCGCGGTGTTGCGTAGCGTTGCTAGGACCTGTGCGCCGTTTCCGGTATGTGCCCTTTGACGGTCTTCGCCGAAGGTGACGTCGCGTATCCAGTGCAGGCTGTTCTCGATTCCCCAGTGTTGACGCATCCAGGTCATGATCGCGGTAGGGCGGGCGTGCTCGAACGGCAGGCTGCAGATGGCATAGACCACCTCCACGCTGCGCTGGTCGGTGGCGGTGATCAAGCGTTCACGAGTGATCCGGATGATTTGTTTTGCGTAGGGGAAGCCGATTCCTCGTGCAGCGGTGATGATTTGCAGGGTGCGGGTCTCGACACGGCCGTGGCCGCGGGAGTCGTCGGTAGCGGCTGCGGGCACCTCGGCCCAGGGCAGCGCGGTGATACGCGCAAGTATTTTGGCTTGGTTGGACTTGACGATCATCAGGTAGTGCGACTTCAAGGTGGCGCAGATCAACTTCGCGGTGACGACCTGGGTATGCATCGCATCCACGGTGACCAGCCACCGCAAGCTACCCGGCAGCAGCGTGAGCAGGGCACGTACGCAGGGAATTTCATTGCTTTTCTCGGCGACAGCGAGTTGACCGAGCACCAATCGGGCACGGTGGGCGAACACCGACACGAGATGCGTGGCTGTCGCTTTGGCGCGTAAAGCACCACGCAGCATCTTGCCGTCCAACGCGATCGGCACCAATCCGCTGGGGTCGCTGCTGGCCACGTGTGCAGTGAAGTAACTGCCCATCCTGGCGTTGAGGTCGGCGGGGTCTAGCCGAGACAAAACAGCGCGGAAGGTCTTCTCACTGGGCCGCCGGAACCGGACCCCTAATTGGGCCAACACATCATCGGGAGCGGTGGCCGCCCATGTGGCAAAACCAGCATAGCCGCGCATCCCCGCGGCAGTGGCCAGAACCGCGATCGCCAACAAAGCCATCAGCGAATACCTCCGACCGCGTGGGTCCCTCGGGTCTGGCACCGAGGCCAACACATCGAGAAACTCCGATCCGATGAGCTCGCTGCGCTCACCAGGACTCCAGCGGTCGAACACCTCTGGAACCGACGACACAGGCAATACTGAAACGGTAGGCACGGGCAACTCCAGACCAACGACGAACAGTAACCAACTCGATCGTTCTCCAGATAGCCCGTGCCTACACTCCGGCCCCAATAGCGCGGCATCAAAGATCATCAACCCAGCTCACAAGCCTGCTAATCAACAACGCCGGAGCCCTGGGTGACCTCGTGGCGGGGGCGCTGGCGACCGCCTGATCGGCCTGGCCCATGCCCGCGGGGCGGCCGAACCGACCAACTCCCAAGTAGAGACGAAAGTCCCTATTGGTCCGCGGCGAATTAGCGCGACCGTAAACGCCAACGCATCACGCTTGGGGTAAGGGGACACGGGATGTCGTATGTGATCGCGACGCCAGACATGCTCGCGGCGGCGGCATCGGATTTGACCAATATCGGCTCGGCTCTTGGCGCCGCCAATTCCGCGGCGCTGGCCCGGACCACCGGGCTGCTGGCCGCTGCCGAAGACGAGGTATCCACGGCCATCGCGTCGCTGTTTTCCGCCAGCGCCCGGGAATACCAAATGGTCAGCACCCAGGCTGCCCACCTGCACGCCGAATTCGTGCATTCGTTGACCAGGGCCGGCGCCGCCTACGCGGCTGCCGAGGCTGTGAATGCCTCTCCCCTGCAAACGCTCGAACAGAACGTCCTCGCGGCGATCAATGCGCCCAGCCAAGCGCTGACCGCACGTCCGCTGTTCGGCGACGGTGCCGATGGGGCGCCCGGCACCGGGCAAAACGGTGGCGATGGCGGCTGGCTGATCGGCAACGGTGGCAACGGCGGTTCTGGAGCACCCGGCGGCAATGGCGGTGCCGGCGGTTCGGCTGGATTGTGGGGACGCGGCGGCAATGGCGGAGCCGGGGGTACCGGTGTGGCTGGCGGGGCCGGGGGCAACGGCGGCTCCGGCGGGGCCAACGGGCTGCTCGGCGGCGGCTGGGGCCCGTCCGGCGGCGCTTCTGGCGGGGCCGGGGGTGCTGGGGGGCCGGTGGAATCGGGGTAGCCGGCGGGCTCGGCGGCGACGGGGGTGCCGGTGGCGCCGGTGGCGCAAATAGCCAGCTGTTGTCGCTTTGGGGAAGTGCCGGTGCCGGTGGCGCCGGCGGCATCGGCGGGGCCGGCGGGGCCGGCACCGACGGGTCAGCTGGTGGTATCGGCGCTGACGGCGGGGCTGGCGGCGCCAACAACGCATGGTTGGGCGGCGCGGCCGGCAGCGGCGGAACAGGTGGCAGCGGCGGAACAGGTGGCCTCGGTGGGGCCGGCGGCAGCGGCATCGGCTACAGCACCGGCGGTGGGGCCGGTGGTGCTGGCGGGGCGGGCGGCGACGCTGGCACCGGTGGGGCCGCAGGTGCTACCGCATTCTTGGGGAGCGCCGGTGTCGCGGGTTCGGCGGGCAACGGCGGTCACGGTGGCAACGGCGGCAGCGGTGCCGACGGAGACATCGGCGTGGCCGGTATCGGCGCCGGCGCCGACGGCGGCAACGGCTTCGCCGGCGGCAACGGCGGCGACGGCGGAACCGGCGGCAACACCACCGGCGGCACCAATGGATCCGGCGGCAACGCAGGCCACGGCGGCAACGCCGGCAACGGCGCCGACGGCAACGTCGGGGACTACTACGTCTCCGGCGGAGCCGGTGGCATGGGAGGTGACGGTGGCGACGCCGGCACCGCAGGACTGGCCGGCACCGGCGGAAGCGGCGGCACCGTGGGCGCGTACAGCACCGGCGGCGCCGCGGGTAACGGCGGCACCGGCGGGGCCGGCGCTCAGGGTGCCCCGGCCCAGTTCGGCTCTACCGGCTTTGCGGGCGGTGATGGCGGGGCCGGCGGGGATGGCGGCACCGGCGGCGGCGGCAATGGCGGAACCAACGGCAGCGGTGGCGACGGCGGCACCGGCGGGGCCGGCGGCCAAGGAGGCGTGGGTTACACCGACGACGGCGGCAACAACGCCACCACCGGCGGCGACGGCGGCCAAGGCGGCCAGGGCGGGGTGCCTGGTGCGACCGGCACCGGCGGCACCGTGGGGATGGCGGGCAACGGCGGAGCCGGAGGTGCCGGTGGCCAGGGCGGCGCCACCACCACCAGCGGCAATTCCGCCGGCTTTGGCGGCCAGGGCGGCCAGGGCGGCGCCGGGTTGTCCGGCCTGACCGGCGGCGACGGGTACGACGGCGGGCAAGGCGGTGCGGGCGGTACCGGTGGTGCCGGCGGCGACGCCGTCTCCGGCGCATACAACGGCCATGGCGGCGCGGGTGGCGACGGTGGGGCCGGCGGCCAAGGTGGTACCGGCTACGTCGACGACGGCAGTAACAATGCCGGCGCCGGCGGCAACGGCGGGATGGGCGGTCAAGGCGGTCAAGGGGGTGGCGCCGGCGCCCGCGCCGGCGCGGGTAGCGGCGCGGGCAGTGCGGGCACCGGCGGAGACGGCGGTACCGGCGGCGATGGCGGTGCCACCACCACCATCGGTCATACCGCCGGGGCCGGCGGAGTCGGCGGCCAGGGTGGCGACGGCGGCGATGGTCTGGCCGATGCGGCCAGTAGCGGCGGCAAGGGCGGTGCGGGCGGTCTCGGCGGCAACGGCGGCGACGCCGTCTCCGGCTCATACAACGGTCAGGGCGGTATGGGCGGTCAAGAGGGTACCGGCGGTCAAGGTGGTGACGCCGGCCCCGAAGGCAACGGCGGCAACGGCGGTGACGGCGGTACCGCCGGCGCCGCGGGCACGGCCGGTCTCGGCGGCACCGCGGGCACCGCGGGTACCGGCGGCACCGGTGGCGGTGGCGGCCGGGGCGGCGACACCACCACCGCCGGGCACACCGCCGGCTGGGGCGGCAATGGCGGCTATGGCGGCCAAGGAGGCGGCGGCGCCGCCGGCCCTGCCGGTGGCAGCGGCTCCGACGGTGGGCAGGGCGGCCAAGGAGGCGCCGGCGGCGACGGCCGCGACGCCGTGGCCGGAGCAACCAATGGCAGCGGCGGCACCGGTGGCTACGGCGGCCAAGGAGGCCAAGGAGGCGCCGGCGGCACCGATGACGGCGGCGACAATGCCGGCACCGGCGGTGCCGGCGGCGCTGGAGGCACCGGGGGCGCGGCCGGTGCGACCGGCAGCGGCGGCACGGTGGGCTTGGCATTCCCCGGCACCGCGGGCCACGGTGGTGACGGGGGTGCCGGCGGCGAAGGCGGTGCCACCACCATCGTCGGGCACACCGCAGGTACCGGCGGGAGCGGCGGTCAAGGTGGTGAAGGCGGCGCTGCTGCCGACACCGGCGTTCCCGGCGCCGCCGGGTCCACCGGCGGTTTCGGCGGCACCGGGGGTGACGGAGGTACTGGCGGCGATGCCGTCGCCGGCGCAACCAACGGCAGCGGCGGCGTCGGCGGTCAGTGCGGCGCGGGGGCCAAGGGCGGGCAGGGCTACGACGACGACGGCGCCAACAACGCAGGTGTCGGTGGCAACGGTGGCGAAGGCGGCACCGGCGGCGGCGGAGCGGCCGACACCGGAGGTGACGGCGGCACCGCGGGCGCCGCGGGCACCGGCGGTACCGGTGGTGACGGCGGCAAGGGCGGTGCGACCACCATCAGCGGTCATCATGCTGGCTACGGCGGCAACGCCGGCGGCGGCGGCCAAGGTGCCGATGGTGGCGCCGGCCCGGCCGGCGGCAATGGCTACGACGGTGGCCAGGGCGGCGCGGGAGGCACCGGCGGCCAGGGCGGGGATGCCGTCGCCGGCGCGACTAATGGCTACGGCGGCCAGGGCGGTATCGGCGGGACCGGTGGCCAGGGTGGTGGCGGCGGCGCCGACGATGGCAGCGACAATGCCGGCGCCGGTGGGAGCGGCGGCGTCGGCGGCCTGGGCGGTCAGAGCGGCGCGGCCAGCACCGGCGGCATCGTCGCCACCGGCGGCATCGGCTTCGCGGGCGACGGCGGCGACGGCGGCGCGGGTGGCCAAGGAGGCGCCACCGCCGTCAGTGGTCACACCGCCGGGGCGGGCGGCACCGGCGGCACCGGCGGCGATGGCATCGATGGCCCCGCCGACCGTCCCGGCGGTCGCGGCGGCCAAGGCGGTCACGGCGGCGACGGCGGTAGCGGCGGCAGTGCCGTCGCCGGCGCGACCAACGGCAGCGGCGGAGCCGGGGGCGCGGGCGGCACGGGAGGCCAAGGTGGCAACGGCTACGACGACGACGGCAGCGACGCCGCAGGCGCCGGCGGCTTCGGCGGCGTGGGAGGCAGCGACGGCGCGGTGGGCTCGGGTGGCTCCGGCGGCACTGCCGGTACCGCGGGAATGGGCGGCGACGGCGGCGACGGCGGCAAAGGCGGCGCCACCACCACCATCGGCAGTTCCGCGGGCTCCGGCGGCGATGGCGGGAACGGCGACCTAGGCGGCGCCGGTGCTATCGGCCCCGCTGGCGCTGACGGCTCCACCGGCGGTCAAGGCGGCGCCGGCGGCCAGGCCGGCGATGGGGGCGACGCCGTCGCCGGCGCCACCAACGGCTTGGGCGGGGACGGCGGAGATGGCGGTAGCGGTGGCCAGGGCGGCGCCGGAGGGGTCGATGACGGCGGCGGAGCCGACACCGGCGGCCAGGGCGGTGAGGGTGGTCAAGCCGGCGACGGCGGCGTGTCCGGTAGTGGCGGATTGTTCGGCGGTGGTGGCGACGGCGGCCAGGGCGGCCTCGGCGGCACCGGCGGTGACAGCGCACTGGGTACCGGCGGTGACGGTGGCCAAGGCGGCCAGGGGGGAACTGGCGGCACGGGCGGCGATGGCGCCTTCGAGGGCGGCTTCGGTGGCGACGGCGGCGACGGCGGAACCGGACGGACCGGCGGCGTCGGACAGAGCGGCCTTCCCGGCACCGGTGGCACCATCGGCATCGCGGGCGTCCCGGGCAGCCTTCCTTCCGGCACTACCGGTGGCGCCGGCGGCGACGGCGGCGACGGCGGACCGGGCTCGCCCTAGCCGGGCGAGCTACTGGGGGGCGGTACTCGCTAGACCGGGATCAGGCCGTGCTTGCGGCCCACCCGCCACCACAGCTGCTTGTCCCGCAGCAGGTGCATGGACTTGCGCAGCAGCAGCCGGGTCTGGTGTGGGTCGACGACGGCGTCGATGAACCCGCGCTCGGCGGCGATCCACGGGATCGCCATGTTCAGGTTGTAGCCCTCGATGAAGTCACGCTTGATCTTCTGGGCCTCGGGCGTGGTCGGATCCGGGAAACGCTTCATCAGCAACTGCGCGGCACCGTCGGCACCGATCACCGCGATGCGCGCGGTCGGCCAGGCGAAGTTGAAGTCCGCGGTCAGCTGCTTGGAGCCCATCACCGCGTACGCACCGCCGTAGGACTTGCGGATGGTGATCGTCACCTTCGGCACGTCGGCTTCCACCACGGCGTACAGGAACCGCCCACCGCGCTTGATGATCCCGTTCTTCTCCTGCTCGGCCCCCGGCAGGAAGCCGGGTGTGTCCACCACAAAGACCAGCGGGATCTTGAACGCGTCGCAGAACCGGACGAATCGTGCGGCCTTGTCGGAGGCTTCGTTGTCGATGGCGCCGGACATGTGCATCGGCTGGTTGGCCACCACCCCCACCGGGCGTCCGTCGACGCGCGCGTAACCGGTGATGATCGCCTGGCCCGCCTGCGCGGCGACGTCGAGGAAATCCCCATCGTCGAAGATCCGCAGCAGAATCTCGTGCATGTCGTAGGCGGTGTTGTCCGAGTCCGGCACGATCGAGTCGAGCTCGAGGTCACTCGGGGTGATTTCGGGCTCCAGCCCGGGGTTGACCACCGGCGGGTCGCCAAAGCAGTCCGATGGCAGGAATGACAGGAAGTCCCGCACGTACTGGAATGCGGCGGCCTCGTCCTCCACCACCTGGTGGATGTTGCCGTAGCGGGCCTGCGAGTCGGCGCCGCCCAATTCGTCGAGGCTGACGTCCTCGCCGGTGACGTCTTTGATCACGTCGGGCCCGGTGACGAACATGTAGCCCTGGTCGCGCACGGCGACCACCAGGTCCGTCTGGATCGGCGAATACACCGCTCCCCCAGCACATTTGCCGAGGATGATGGAGATCTGCGGTACCTGGCCGGACAAGATCTCGTGGCGCCGGCCCAGCTCGGCGTACCACGCCAGCGAGGTCGCCGTGTCTTGAATACGGGCACCGGCGGAATCGTTGATGCCGATGATCGGGCAACCGACCATCGAGCACCACTCCATCAGGCGGGCCACCTTGCGGCCGAACATCTCACCGACCGAGCCCTGAAACACGGTCTGGTCGTGGGAGAACACCCCGACCGGCCGGCCGTCGATCATGGCGTGCCCGGTGACCACCCCATCGCCGTACAGCGCGCCCGGGTCACCCGGGGTCTTGCACAGCGCACCGGTCTCGAAGAAGGTGCCCGGGTCCACCAGCGCGTGCACCCGGGCGCGGGCGCTCGGAATGCCCTTCTTGTCACGCTTGGCAGCGGCCTTCTCACCGCCGGGTTCTTTGGCCAGCTCCAGGCGTTCCCGCAGTTCCGCGAGCTTCTCGGCAGTGGAGTGCACCACAGGAGCTGGGCCTGGAGCTGTATCCGTCACTACTTGCCTACCTCACTGGTCGGTTCAGCCTTGATGTTGTCCACAGCGCGGCTCATGTGTTCGCCGACCTTGGCGATGATCGGCTCGTCGATGGCCTGGATGTGCTCGCCACCGATCGGCACGACCTCGAGGTCGGAAACATACTCGCCCCAGCCGCCGTCCGGCTGGCGAACGGCATACCGCGGCTCGAACATGATCGCGTCGTCATGGTAGCGATCGGCCATGTAGAGGGTGACATGCCCGTCGTACGGGTGGATCTCGGCGGTGTCGATCGCCCGGTTGTCCAGGTACGAGGTGCGTTGGTGCTCGATGATGCCGGCCGGGATCTCCACCCCGCTCTGGCTGACGGCTTCGAGAACGAACCGGACCTGACCTTCGTCGTCGAGCTCCTCGAGATGCTCGTACGGGATCGCCGGAACGGTGACGTTGAACGTCTTCTGGGCGAACTTGGCGTAGCGGTCCCAGCGCTTGCGGATCTCTTCCTTGGTCTGGGGGATCTCCTCCCCCGCCCGCACCGCGTCGATCAGACCGACAAACCGGACGTCTTTGCCCAGGCGCTTCAGCCCGATCGCGCACGCGTAGGCCAGCACGCCACCCAGCGACCAGCCGACCAGGATGTAAGGCCCGTCGCCCTGCATCTCGATCAGCTTCGGCACGTATTGGGCCGCCCGCTCTTCGATGGATCCCTCGACCCGCTCGAAGCCGTACATCGGCGTGTCCGCCGGCAACCGGTTCAGCAGCGGCTCGTAGACCACCGTCGAACCACCGGCCGGGTGGAACACGAACACCGGCACCTTGGAGCTGCCCTCGGGGCGGGGCCGCAGGGTGCGCACAAACCCGTCGATGGTGCCCGCCTCCAGGTATCCGCGCACCTTCTCGGCCAGCGCCTCGATGTTCTGCGAACTCAATACGTCCTCGGTGGTGATGGAACCTTCCGCCCGCTCGGACAGGCGCTGTGCCATCTTGGCGGCCTTGTCCTTGTCCAGCTTGGGCAGCGGGTTGAAGATGCCCCCCGCGGACTTGCCGGTGACGATCGCCCAGGTAGCGAAGACGACACGCTCGGCGGCATCACGCGGCGGCACGTCGGCGTTCAGCGCCTTGGCGACCGCTTCCTGGTTGAGCGCATCGGCGGCGCCCTTGAGGTCGGGCGTCGAACTGGACTGCCCGCTGGGGGACGGGCCGGCCGGGTTGGTGGGCGGCGGCGGCAGCGGCACGTCCGACGCCGGCGGGGCGGCCGCCTCCGACTCCGGCGCCTCGGCCTCCGCCTCCGCGGCGGGAGCCGGCGCGGAGTCGTGCTTGGCGTGCATCAGCTCCGCCTGCGCCCTGGCGATTTCCTCGGCCGTCTGGGTCTTCTGGTGTTCGTGTAGCTGCTCGACCTCATCGCGGTGTTCGACCGCGTATTCGATCAGCTTCTCCACGTTGTAGAGGTTGGCGTCACGCACCGCCGTCAACTGGATGGGCGGCAGGTCGAAGTCGTACTCCACACGGTTCTTGATCCGCACGGCCATCAACGAGTCCAGGCCCAGCTCGATCAGCGGCACCTCCCAGGGCAGGTCCTCGGGCTCATAGCCCATGGCCGATCCGACGATCAGGCCCAGGCGATCGGCGATGGTTTCGCCGGTATCCGGAGTCCATCTGCCCATGCCGCTCGGCATGTAGCGGTTGGTCAGGCTGTCCGTCAGCGTCTCCGCGTCGGATTCCTCGGTCGCGTCCGCGGACGGTGCCACGGCATCGACGGCACCGTCGACAGCCGCCGCAACGGCGGTACCCGCGCCGACCGCGGCCGGCAACACCGCGTCCTGGCCGCCCCGGGCGACCAGGGCGTCATAGACGAGGGTGAACGATTCATCGATGCGGGCGTGCACCTGAACCGACGCGCCGCCGGGATGGCGGGCCAGGGTCGTCACCAGCCGCGCGCCCTCGCCGGGCAACGCGCGCTGCTCGGCAGCGCTGAGCCGGGCGTCCGGAAGCACCTGCGTGGCAGCGGCTCTGACCAGTGCGGCCAGATCGGTGGCCTCGCGCGGGGCGAATTCCCAGACGTGCCGGCCATCGGGCAAGGCGACATGGTTACCCGGCATGATCACCGACGCATCACCGGAGAACTTTGCGTCCAACCAGTGCTCTTTGCGCTTGAATCGGGTGGGCGGAATGATCGCGTAGTCCGCCGGCCCGGCCGGCCCCTGGAACAGGGTGCGCATGTCCAGGTCGTGGCCGTGCACGTAGAGCTGCGCCAGCGTCGAAATCATCGACTCGACTTCGTCTTGCTTGCGGGCCAGTGTCGGAATCAGCTGGGCGTCATGCAGACCGGCCGAGGCCGTGGTCAGACCAACCTGCATCAGCGCGACGGGGTTGGGTGCCAGCTCCAGGAAGGTGGTGTGCCCGCTGTCGACCGCGTTGCGGATGCCGTGGGTGAAGTAGACGCTGTGGCGCAGGCCCTTCTTCCAGTAGTCGACATCGTGGATGGGGTCACTGCCGGGTTTGACGTAGCTGCCCTCGTGCACGGTCGAGAAGATGCCGGCGGTCGGGCTCATCGGCTTGATGCCCTGCAGCTCCGCGGCGAGTTCGCCCAGCAGCGGGTCCATCTGCTGAGTGTGGCTGGCGCCCTTGGTCTGGAACTTGCGGGCGAACTTGCCCTCGGATTCCGCGCGGGCGATGATCGCGTCGACCTGCTCGGGCGGGCCGCCGATGACGGTCTGGGTGGGTGCCGCGTAGACACACACCTCCAGATCGGGGAAGTCGGAGAACACCGTCTTGATCTCGTCGGCGGAGTACTCCACCAGCGCCATCAACCGGATGTACTCGCCGAACAGCATCGCCTCGCCCTCGCCCATCAGGTGCGAGCGCGAGCAGATCGCCCGGGTGGCGTCGCGCAGCGACAGACCGCCGGCGAAGTAGGCCGACGCGGCCTCGCCCAACGACTGGCCGACCACCGCGGCGGGCTTGGCGCCGTGGTGCTTGAGCAGCTCACCGAGCGCGATCTGGATCGCGAAGATGGTGACCTGCGTGGTCTCGATGCCGTAGTCCTGCGAGTCGTCCAGAATCAGCTCGAGCACCGAGTAGCCCAGCTCGTCCTGGACCAGCGCGTCGACCTTCTCGATCCACTCGGCGAATACCGGGTTGCGCAGGTAGAGGCTCTTGCCCATCTTGCGGTGCTGCGCGCCGAACCCGGCCAACACCCACACCGGGCCGTTGGTCACCGGACCGTCGACGCTGAACACGCCGGGACGCTGCTTGCCCTCGGCGACCGCGCGCAGGCCCTTGATGGCCTCTTCATGGTCGTGGGCCAGCACCACCGCGCGGGACCGGCCGTGGTTGCGCCGCGACAGCGAGCGGCCGATCGACTCCAGCGAGGACGCCTGGCCTTCGGGGCTTTCCATCCAGTCCGCCAATTCGGCGGCGGCGGCCTTCTTACGCGAGGTCAAAAACGCCGAAACCGCGAGCGGAATCAGGGGCTTGGTGGGCCCTTCGGGCTCTTCCTTGGCCGCGAGCTCTTCCAGCGCGACTTCCTTGAGCCGCAGCGCTTCCTCGGTGACCCCGGGCAGCTCGGGCTCCGCCTCTTCGGCTTGCCCGTAGCTGGGCGCGTCGGTGATGATCTCGCCGTACTCGTCGAAGCGCAGTGCGTGGCCTTCGGCGCTCGCCGCCTCGGACTCGCCGGCCTGCGCGGGTGCGGCCGGCGCCGACTCGGGATCGGGTTCGCGCTCGATGACGTCGCGCGGCAGTACCTCGCGCACCACCACGTGGGCGTTGGCGCCGCCGAATCCGAAGCTCGACACCCCGGCCAGCGCATAGCCGCCGTATCGCGGCCAGTCGGTGGCCGCGTCGACCACCTTCAGGCGCATCGCGTCGAAGTCGATGTAGGGGCTGGGTCCGGCGAAGTTGATCGACGGCGGCAGCTTGTCATGCTGCAGCGCCAGCACCACCTTGGCCATGCTGGCCGCACCGGCGGCCGACTCCAGGTGTCCGATGTTGGTCTTGACCGCACCGAGCAAGGCGGGCCGATCCGCCGGACGCCCCTTGCCGACCACCCGGCCGAGCGCCTCGGCCTCGATCGGGTCACCCAGGATGGTTCCGGTGCCGTGCGCCTCGATGTAGTCGACGTTGCGCGGGTCGATGCCCGCGTCCTTGTAGGCCCGGCGCAACACGTCGGCCTGGGCGTCCTGGTTCGGCGCGATCAGGCCGTTGGACCGTCCGTCGTGGTTGACCGCGCTGCCGGCGATGACGGCCAGGATCTGGTCGCCGTCGCGGCGGGCGTCATCGACGCGCTTGAGCACCAGCATGCCGGCACCCTCGGAGCGGGTGTACCCGTCGGCGTCGGCCGAAAACGACTTGATCCGGCCGTCCGGGGCCAGCACCGCGCCGATCTCATCGAAACCAAGCGTCACCATGGGGGTGACCAGCGCGTTCACCCCGCCGGCCACGACCACATCGGCCTCACCGTTGCGCAGCGCTTGCACGCCCTGGTGGACTGCCACCAGCGAGCTCGAGCACGCGGTGTCGATCGCCACCGAAGGCCCGCGGAAGTCGTAGAAGTAGGACACCCGGTTGGCGATGATCGACGTCGCGGTGCCGGTGATCGCATACGGGTGGGCGATGGTCGGGTCCGACACCGCCAAGAAGCTGTAGTCGTTGTTGGAGACGCCGACGTAGACGCCGACCGGGCCGCCACGCAGGCTCGACGGTGGGATGCGGGCGTGCTCGAGCGCCTCCCAGGTCAGCTCCAGCGCCATCCGCTGCTGCGGGTCGATGTTGTCGGCTTCGGTCTTGGCCACCGCGAAGAACTCGGAGTCGAAGCCTTTGATGTCGCTGAGGTAGCCGCCGCGAGTGCGGGCGTTTGCGACCCGCTCGGCGATCCGCGGCTCTTCCAGAAATTCCGACCAGCGCCCCTCGGGCAGGTCGGTGATCGCGTCGCGGCCCTCCAGCAGCGCCCGCCAGGTTTCCTCCGGGCTGTTCATCTCGCCGGGCAGCCGGGTCGCCAGACCCACAATCGCGATGTCGACCCGCTCGGCCGGGCCGTTGCGCGTCCAGTCGATGTTATCGATGCCGTCGTCGGCGACTTCGGGCTCACCCTCGATGATGCGAGTGGCCAGCGACTCGATGGTCGGATGCTGGAAGGCAACCGCGACCGACAGCGTGACGCCGGTCATGTCTTCGATGTCGGCGGCCATGGCCACCGCATCCCGTGACGACAAACCGAGCTCGACCATCGGCACCGACTCGTCGATGGAGTCCGGCGACTTCCCGACCGCCTTGCCCACCCAGTTGCGCAGCCACTGCCGCATCTCGGGGACCGTCATATCGGACTTGTTGGCTTGCGCGTCCTCGTTCGACTGAGGTTGGTCTGTGTCAGCCATGGCTACCTTTGCTTACGCTTGCTTACGATCCGGTGGCGAAGACTGTCGGGGAGCTGACGCCGCTGCGCAGGCTGCCGTCGATGTAGGCGGTGCGGCAGGCGCGGCGGCCGATCTTGCCACTCGAAGTCCGAGGAATGGTCCCGGCCGACACCAACAGCACGTCCCGCACGGTCACTCCGTGCCCGACGGCGATGGCCGCCCGAATGTCATCGGCGATCGGCTGGTACTCGAGCTTGTGGGTACCCGCGGCGCGTTCGCCGACGATCACCAACTGCTCGGAGGTGTCCTCGGGGTCGAAGCTCAGTCCGGCATGCGGGTCGTCGAAGACCTTCTGCGGCAATTGGTTGGCCGGCACGGAGAAGGCCGCGACGTACCCGACCCGCAGCGCCTTGGTGGATTCTTGCGCCGTGTATTCGAGGTCCTGCGGGTAGTGGTTACGACCGTCGATGATGACCAGGTCCTTGATCCGGCCGGCGATGTAGAGGTGGCCCTTGAAGTAGGTCCCGTAGTCGCCGGTGCGCACCCACAAGCCATCGTCGGGAGCGCCCTCGGCATGCGACTCGGGAACCCGCGACTTGAGGATGTTGCGGAAGGTCTGGGTGGATTCTTCTTCCTTGCCCCAGTAGCCGATCCCCAGGTTGTTGCCGTGCAACCAGATCTCACCGATCTGGCCGTCCGGGAGCTCACTGGCCGTCTCGGTGTCGACGATGACCGCCCATTCATCGACACCGACCTTGCCCGCCGAAACCTGCGCGACGGCGTTTGGCGCGTCGGCGGCAACCTCGACGAAGCGCTGTTTGTTCAGCTCGTCGCGGTCGACGTGAATGACCGTCGGCACCTCGTCCATCGGTGTGGTGGAGACGAACAGGGTGGCCTCGGCCAAACCGTAGGACGGCTTGACCGCGGTCTCGCGCAGGCCGTAGGGCTCGAACGCCTTGAAGAACTTGCGCATCGAAGCCGGCGACACCGGCTCGCTGCCGTTCAGGATGCCCTTGACGTTGCTCAGGTCCAGTGGCGGTTCGTCGTCGCGGGGCACACCGCGCATCGCGGCGTGCTCGAACGCAAAGTTCGGCGCGGCCGAGAAGGTGCCGCCGGTCTCGCCCGGTTTGCGGGCGAGCTCACGGATCCAGCGCCCGGGCCGGCGCACGAACGCGGCCGGCGTCATGAAGGTGAAGCTGTGCCCGAGCACCGACGCCAACAGCACCGTGATCAGGCCCATATCGTGGAAGAACGGCAGCCAGCTGACCCCGCGGTCACCTTCCTGGCCTTCCAGCGCGTTGAGCACCTGCAGCACGTTGGTGGGCAGGTTCAGGTGGGTGATCTGCACGCCAGAGGGGACGCGGGTGGAGCCGGAGGTGTACTGCAGGTAGGCGGTGGTCAACTCGTTGGCTTCGGGTTGCTGCCAGGTGGAGGCGACCTCGGTTGGCACCGCGTCGACCGCGATCACGCGGGGCCGCTCTTTGGCCGACCGGCTGCGGATGAACTTCCGCACGCCCTCGGCGGAGTCGGTGGTGGTCAGGATGGTCGACGGCGTGCAGTCGTCGAGCACGGCGTGCAGGCGGCCGACGTGGCCCGGCTCGGCCGGGTCGAACAGCGGCACCGCGATCCGGCCGGAGTAGAGCGCACCGAAGAACGAGATGAGGTAGTCCAGGTTCTGCGGGCACAGGATCGCGATGCGGTCACCCGGCTGAGTCACCTGCTGCAGCCGCGCACCGACGGCGCGGTTGCGGGCGCTGAACTCCGACCACAAGATGTCGCGCTCGACACCGTCGCGCTCGGTGGAGAAGTCCAAGAAGCGGTAGGCCAGCTTGTCACCACGAACCCGTGCCCATTTCTCGACGTGACGAACCAGGTTCGTGTTCTCCGGGAACCTGATCTTTCCATTCACGATGAACGGGTTGTGGTGCGCCATGGGGCCCTCTCCTGTCACAACACTGCTCAGTCGGCTACGCCGACGGGGTTACATTTCGGTCGGCTGGGCCGACGTTTTACATCTGTGCGCGGACCAGCCCTCGAGCGGCGAGCGCGAGCCACAGCTCGCGCGACGGTGCCAGCTTCGACCCGATGCGGCCTTCCACATGCTCTTAAATTTCTCTTAATATTAAGGGGCGGGGCGCGACAGACCAAATCACAAGGTACCGCTGTTTGCGCCCGCCATCGCGAGCGAGTCGCTGTGTCCCCCTGGCGAGGCCCGCTGGCGGTCGCCGATCGCTACTACCGGGACTCGATCACCCGTGTTTGGGATGCGGTGCCTTGTCGATGAGTTCATGGGCCCAGTTCAGCGTCCACTCGGTAGCCGGCTCCCCATCGGAGCTCCAGAAGTCCGGGGTGGCATACATCGCGTGAACCGGCTGACCCGCTCCGCCGGCCAGGGTGTTCAGGGTGGTCGGCAGGTTGGCGGGGCTGAAAGCTTCTTGCGGGGCGGCGCAGATCAGGTCGCCCTCGGCGCAGATTTCGTTGGTCCGGTCATCGAGCGCACCGAATCCGCCGGGCCGGGGGCCGGTCATGGTCAATCCGAGCCCGGACAGCACCGGCACCTCGTGCAGGGTGATTTCGGCGCCTTCGCCCGGCGGGCTGGGCGGGATGTGGTTGCCCACCCCGGGCTGCCGGCGCCCGTCGGCAATCAGCGTCACACCCAGCACCAAGTCTTCGTCGACGGGTCCGCGGCCGTTGCCGATATCGCTGGCCACGTCGCCGGCGATCACTGCGCCCTGGGAAAACCCGACCAGTACGTAGCTGGTCAGGGGGCACCTGTTGTTCATGTCCGTCATTTCCGCGACCATCGCGCGGGTGCCTTCGGCCCGGCTGTCGTTATAGGACATCTGGCCGTCGGCACTCAACGGATTGTGGAACTGCGCGGTGTAGGGAACCGTGTAGGTCTGCACCCGGGATTCGGGGAAGTCCGTGGAGATCGGCCCGGTGACCTTGAGCAGCAACGCTTTGGGGAACGTCAGCGGGTTGAGCGGGTCATCCTGGGGCGATGACTCCCAGGTGCCCGGAACCGCGATCAACTGCACGTCGGGGCACGACGCATCCTGGAATGCCGGCCGGGGCTTGCGCGGGTGGGGGGTGGTGGGCGCCGGAGTCAAGATGCCCGGCGGTACCGCGCTCGGCGGGGTTTCGGAATGGCGCAGCAGGATCACCCCGGCCACGATGACCAACGCCACCACCGATGCCATCGCACCCGCGGCGACCCAGGCAAGGATCCGGTGTCGGCGTCTCCGCCGGGAGTTCGTGGCCATGTTCTCCTGCTGCAGGGTCGGTACTTATCAGTGTGGGTACAGGTGCTGGGGGCGGCGGTGTCGCGCCCGCTCACCACCCGAGCCACCCGAACTCACCCGCACCGCGTATTGACGCGGCGGTACCGCCCTTAGCTGCACTCCATACACGGTACCGGCTCACCACGGGGTTACTTCCCGGCTGACAGATACAGCGGGTGTCGGAGCAGCGCCGTCAGCCGAGGTCGTACGCCGGCCGGCTAGCGGATTGCGCCGACGATATCACCAGACATCGCACCCAGCTGCGCTGACCACGAGCCCCAGCCGTTGTCGCCGCCGCCCGGGAAATCAAAGTGGCCGTAGTGCCCGCCAACGTTGCGATACTGCTGGTAGAACGACCGGCTGTCGCCCATTGCCGCACCGGCCTGGCCGATCATGGCCGCGGGGTCACTGGCGCCCGGGTTGGTCGGACTCCACACCCACACTCGGGTGTTGTTCTGCGCCAGCAGGGCGGCGTGGACCCACGGGTCGTGCCACTTCCACCGACCCAACTGTGGGGCACCCCACATGCCGTTGCCATCCACTCCGCCGAATTGCTGCATCCCGGCCAGGATCGCCCCGTTGGTGGTGGTGCTCGACGGGTACAAGAACCCGGACAGCGATCCGGCGAAACCGAACCGGTCGGGGTGGAATGCGGCCAGCGCCATCGCGCCGTAGCCGCCCTGGGACGCACCGACCGCGGCGTGGCCGCCGGGCGCCAGGCCCTTGTTGGCAGCCAGCCAATCGGGCAGCTCACTGGAGAGGAATGTGTCCCACTGCTTGCTGTCGTCCTGTTCCCAGTCGGTGTACATGCTGAACGCGCCGCCCGCCGGCGCGACCACCGAGATTCCTTTGCCGCCGAGGGTGTTCATCGCGTTACCCGCGGTGACCCAGTTGCTGACATCGGGGCCGGCGTTGAAGGCGTCGAGAAGGTAGGCCGCGTGCGGCCCGCCGGCCAGGAAAGCCACCGGGATGTCTCGGCCCATTGCGCCCGAGGGGACCATCAGGGTCTCGTACGGAGCGGCGTTGGCCTTTCCGGTGGATCCCGTGGCCACCGTGATACCGCCCAACGTGACTGACAGCACGGCAACGCAGAGCAGCCGTATCACCACTGACACACCCCTCATGTCCACCTCCATCGTGTATCGCTGCGTGCTCACAGCAAGGCTCGGCCCGCACGTAGCTAACCACACCGGCTACGGCCGGATAAAGGGGAGATAACGCCAGAAATGATTAACGGCGGCGACCCCTGAGGGCCGCCGCCGTTAATCGCTGTTCTGTTAGTACGCCGAGCGCTTGGTACTAGGCGCCCTGGGTGTCACCGGTGTTGGGTGTCGCACCCAGCGTGTGCTGCAGGTCAGGCTTCATAGCGTTGAGCTGCGCACCCCAGTACTCCCAGCTGTGCGTGCCGTTGTCGTCGAAGTTCCACACGGCGTTGTGGCCACCGGCAGCGTTGTACGCGGCCTGGAATTTCATGTTGCTGGTCCGGACGAAGCCCTCCAGGAACTTCGCGGGCAGGTTGTCGCCACCCAGGTCAGACGGCTTGCCGTTACCGCAGTACACCCAGATCCGGGTGTTGTTGGCAACCAGCTTGCCGACCTGAAGCATCGGGTCGTTACGCGCCCAGGCCGGGTCGTCCTTCGGGCCCCACATGTCGGAAGCCTTGTAGCCGCCCGCGTCACCCATGGCCAGGCCGATCAGCGACGGGCCCATGCCCTGCGACGGGTCCAGCAGTGCCGACAGCGAGCCGGAGTACACGAACTGGTCGGGGTGGTAGGCCGCCAGGATCAGGGCCGACGAACCCGCCATCGACAGACCAACCACGCCGCTGCCGGTGGGCTTGACACCCTTGTTGGCCGACAGGTACTGCGGCAGCTCGCTGGTCAGGAAGGTCTCCCACTTGTAAGTGGTGCAGCCAGCCTTACCGCAAGCCGGGTTGTACCAATCCGAGTAGAAGCTGGACTGGCCACCGACCGGCATGGCGACCGAGATGCCCGACTGGTAGTACCACTCGAACGCGGGGGTGTTGATGTCCCAACCGCTGAAGTCGTCCTGCGCACGCATGCCGTCCAGCAGGTACAGCGCCGGAGAGTTGGCGCCACCGCTTTGGAACTGGACCTTGATGTTGCGGCCCATCGCCACCGAGGGCACCTGCAGGTATTCCACCGGCAGGCCCGGCCGCGAAAACGCACTCGCGGTCGCCGAGCCGCCGACGAAGCCGACCAGACCCGATAGCAGGGCCGCGCCAACGGCTCCCACCATGAGTCGGCGCGACGTACCCGTCACGGCGCCACGAAACCTGTCAACAAGCTTCATCCTTGCTTCCTCATCCTCATTCATTTAGGCGCATCCGGTTAGATCGGGCGCATCCTCAACTAGGTCAGACTGCGCGCGCTGGGCCGCAGTGCCCGTGTAGTCAACCACATCTTTGGGCCGATCCTCTCATCGAAGACGGCGCGCAGTTCGTTACCCAGCGGGGATCCGGACCGATTTTTCGGACCCGCCCGCCACCGCAACGTTGCGTTTTCGCACGTGCCCGCGGTTCCGTGCGCGCGGGTGACAGATCAAATGTGATGTTTCTGTCAGTATCCGATCAAACCAGGGTCAGCCCCGGCGTGCGGTGCGATCGAATCCGACCCAAATATTTACCAAATCGAATATTGCGCCGCGCAGCGGCACCCCCAAAACGGTCCGGCGCCACTACCGACTTGCTCATTCCCGAGGCGGGGCGGGCGGGACGTCGGGCACCTCGAGGCCACACCTGACCAGCTCATACAGCGGCACCCGGTTGATCCGGTACCGGGTGAACTCAAACGAGTGCACCACGTTGGACACGAACCGGTGCAGGCTCATCGGTGCCCGCACCGAGTTCAGCACCGCCTGGGTGGCGGGGCATCGCAGGGCGGCCTCGGCCTGCGCGACCCACTGCTGATCGAGGTAGGCGGGGACACCCGGATACCACTTCACCCACGGACCGTCGGCGATCACCCAGTCCGGGAACAGGTTCTTGTCGTGGCCGATACGGCCATACTCGAGCCGCTCGGTGTGCGCGGCCAGCGGGTTTGCCAGACCGATCTGGTCCAGCACCCGGACGTCGAGCCCGACGTTCATGCCAACCATGCCCAAGTTGGTGAAAAACACCGTGTGCTGCGGCTTTTCGCTGGCCGGGATGCCGGGGGCCGATCCGGGCTTGATCATCGGCACCAGATCCCACTGGGTGTAATTGCCCGACGGCAACAGCAACGCCCCGTCCGGGGTGTTGTTGAGCGCCGTCAGAATGGCGGCCATCCGCGGGTAGTCGAGGTAGTCGGCGGCGGTCAGCGGGTGCGCGTGCCCGGTGGCCTGAGCGTAGAAACGGCGCTCATCGACGATCCCCGAATAGCTGACGTGGGTGGCGTCGTCACCCATCCCCGGCGAATTCGCCGCCCACAGTGACCAGCCCGCAACGCCCAACCACAGCACGCTGACGGCACCGGCCACCCAGTAGCCGGTCTCACGCGAATAGTCCTTGCCATCGGGCACGACCAGGGGAATGACGGCGACGGGCGCCAGCACGCAGAACAGCGGCGCCAACAGCACCCGGCCATGCATGAAGTCGCCACCCTGGCGAATCCAGTACAGCGCCTGCAGTACGCCACTGCCGACCATGAAGACCACCACCGCGGTCGGGCTCTGCACCGCGCGGGCAAACCGTCCGTAATCGGGTGCCAGCACCGGGCGCAGGAACGCGGGCCGCCGCCGCGCGAACATCACGACCACTCCCAGCGGCACCACCAGCACCAGCGGCAGCCAAAGCGCATACGGCCGGTTGAAGTTCGTCAGGTAGACCATGCCCTGCGACCATTTGTCCCCCGCGGCGTCTTTGGCCAGCGCCGTGCCGGGAACCAGCAAGCCGTAGTAGCCCATCCGGAAGATCTGGTAGGCCACCGGCAGCAACCCACCGGCGAGCACGATCAACCCGCGACGACGCCAACTGCGGGCCGCGATCAGCATCATGATCAGGGCCAGCCCACCGATCAGCGCCAGCTCCGGGCGCACCAGCACACTGCATCCGGCGACGAAGGCCAGCAGGCCGATGAAGACCGGGTTGTCCGAGCGACCCCGCAGCGGCTGCGACCAGCAGACCATCATCCACCACAGCAGTCCCAGGTAGGCCAGCACCAGACCGCTTTCCAGGCCGGACGTCGCGAAGTCACGCGCCGGGGGTACCGCGATGTAAACCAGCGCCCCCGCGGGCAACATGATCGCCCGACGGCCACGCAGGCTCGGCGCATACAGCCGGCCGGCGCCCAGCATCACCAGCACCACACCCAGCACCGACAGCGTCAGCGCTACCGCCAGCGCGACGTACTCGAGCCGCATCGGCCCGCCGACCCAGCTCGCCGCGTAGAGCAGATAGGTCCACACCGTCGAGGTGTTGGCCTCCACCCGTTCGCCCATGTTGAACACCGGCCCGTTGCCGGCCAACAGATTGCGCACCGTGCGCAGCACGATGAGTCCGTCATCGGCGATCCAGCGTCGTTGCCAGGCTCCCCACCCGAACAGCAGGGCAATGATCGCCACACCGATCCACAGGCTGATCCGGACCCAGGGGTCATACGGAAACGCCGGCCACCTGATTGGCCGCAGCACTGGCCGCCGTGCCAGCGCACCGGCCTGCAGGGCCTTGAGTCTGGAGCTAGCCGAAGGCAACGGCGGCCCCAACTGTTCCTATCCACGCCAGCGCCAACAGCTGCAACACCCGGTCCCGCAGGGCGATCTCCTCGGGCTCCCCGGCCAATCCCCCGTCGACATCGACCGCGTAGCGCAGGATGGCGATGGTGAACGGCACCATCGACGCCGCGAACCAGGATCCCGAGTAGTTGTCCCGCTCGAACGCCCACAGCCCGTAACACACCACCACGGCGGTGGCCGACAACGTCCAGACGAACCGCAGATAGGTACTCGTATAGCTTTCCAGCGACTTGCGGATCGCCGCACCGGTGCGCTCGGCGAGCTGCAGCTCGGCGTAACGCTTGCCGGCCACCATGAACAGCGACCCGAACGCCGCCGTCAGCAGGAACCACTGCGACAACCGGATGTCGGTGGCCGCGCCGCCGGCGATGGCGCGGATCAAATACGCCGATGACACGATGCAGATGTCGATCACCGCTTGGTGCTTGAGGCCGAAGCAGTAGCCCAACTGCATGGCGAGGTAAACGACCATCACCACGGCCAGGCTCGGGGTCAACCACCAGGCCAGCCCCAGTGACGTCACGCCCAGCGCCACCGCCAACGTGTACGCCAGCCATTCGGGCACCACGCCGGCGGCGATGGGGCGAAACCTCTTGGTGGGGTGCTCCCGATCCGCCTCGACGTCTCGCACGTCGTTGATCAGATAGATGGCCGAGGCGGCCAGGCTGAACACCACGAAGGCCACCAAGACCTCGAACAGCACTTCCGCGTAGCCGTACCGGACCCCGCGGCCCGCCGCGGCCAGCGGGGCGGCCAGCACGAGCACGTTCTTCACCCACTGACGTGGGCGCATCGCCTTGACCACACCGGCCACCAGGTTGGTCGGGGGTCCGGTCACCACGTCTTCGCTCATAGCGACATACCTTTTGTCGAGACCTTGTCGAGTCGCGCGGCGATGGCCGCGACGCCGGCACCCACGGCGATGCCGGCGGCCACGTCGCTGGGATAGTGCACCCCCAGCAGTATTCGAGACAGAGCCATCGGCGGCACCAACACCGCCGCGCCCGCAGCTTCGGACACCCCGGCCGCCCTGCTGAGCAGGATGGCCGCGGCGGCCGTCGAGGTGGCGTGCGCGGACGGGAAACTCAGCTTGCTGGGCGTGCCGACGTTGACCGTCACGGCCGGGTCATGGGGCCGTTTGCGCCGCACCACCCGCTTGATCACCACGGCGGCGGCGTGCGCGACGAAGGTGCCGGCCCCCGCGACCACCCACTCCCGGCGCCGGCTCGGGAACAGCATCGCGCCCAGCGCCGACACCAGCAGCCAGCCCACGCTGTGCTCGCCGAAGTGGGAGAGCCCGCGCACCGTGCCCAGCACCCCGGGGCGATCAGCCAGTGCCGACTGAACCGCGACGATCGCCGCGGCTTCACCGCGCGGTGGCGCCGGTTCAGGCATGCTCGGGCTCGTGGCTCGTCGCCGGCAGCAGCGCCGTCTCCCATTTCTGCTTGCTCGACAGCACCGGCAACGCGTTGCGGTAGGTCCTGCGCATCTCGTCGAATCGCTTGGACAGCTCCCGCTGACGGCGCAGCGATTGCCACAGCAGTGAGAGCATCTTGGCCCGGTCGCGCTGCCGATAGACCACGCCACACCCGTCGGCCGTCGTCACGGTGACGCCGTCGACCGTGCACAGCCGGAACCAGCGGGCGTCTTGGGTCGGCACGTTGAATTCCGGGCGGCCATGGTGGGCCGGGTCGGCGGTCTTGAGGTTGTGCAAGATGCCGCGGGCCAACCGGTAGCCGATCGTCACCGGGTTGGTGGGGGGCTTGTTCACGATGTTCTTGTGCAATGGCGGGGGCAGCTCACTGGCCGCGGGCAGCACCACCGCATCCGGGTAGGCCTTGCGAATGCAGTGCACTTCCGGCAGCGCCGATTCCAGGATCGAGAAGATGTGTTCGGGGCCGGCGAGGAAGTCGTCGATGGCCTTGTTCTGGATCTCCACCGTCGAATACTCGAGGCAAGCGAGGTGTTTCAGCGTCGCCTTGAGGTGACTGCGGACCAGTCCGGTGACGTCACCGTCCCAGTGCATGGCCGCGACCACCAGCCGGTTGCGCAGATGGAAATAGGCCTGCCAGTCGATGGCATCGTCCTTGTCGCTCCAAGCCATGTGCCACACCGCCGCCCCCGGCAGGGTGACGGTGGGGTAACCGTGTTCGGCGGCCCGTAGCCCGTAGTCCGCGTCGTCCCATTTGATGAACAACGGCAGTGGCTGGCCCAGCTCCTCGGCCACCTGCCGCGGGATCATGCAGGTCCACCAGCCGTTGTAGTCGACGTCGATGCGCCGATGCAGCAGCTTGCTCTTGTCTTCGTTGTCGTTCAACGGGTATTCGGCGAAGTCGTGGTCATACTCGGCGTGCGAGGCCGCGGTCCACATGAAGTTCGCCCAGTTCACCACTTCGCCCATGATGTGCAGGTGTGACGGCTCCTGCAGGTTGAGCATCTGCCCACCCACCAGCATCGGGCTCTTGGCGAAGCGGTGCATCGCCAGCACCCGCAGGATCGAGTCCGGCTCGATGCGGATGTCGTCATCCATGAACAAGATCTGCTGGCAGTCGGTGTTCTTCAGCGCCTCGTACATGACCCTGCTGTAGCCACCGGAACCGCCCAGGTTGGGCTGGTCATGGATGGAGAGCCGGTCGCCCAAGCGGGCTGCGGCGGCCGGGAAGTCCGGGTGATCGCGCACTTTGTGGGTGCCTTGGTCCGGCACGATCACCGCGCCGACGACCTCGTCCACCAAGGGGTCCGCGGTGAGTTCGCGTAACGCGTTGGCACAGTCCGCGGGGCGGTTGAACGTCGGGATGCCGACCGCGATGTTGGCCGTTCCCGGCGCGGGCTCGGCCGCGTACCAGCCCGCGTTGAGCAAGGTCACCGCGGTGTCGGTGGTGATGTCGAACCAGATCCAGCCGCCGTCTTCAAACGGCGTCAGCGCCACCTCGATCTCGAGCACGGCCGGCTTGTCCTCATCACCGGCAAATGCGCGCCCTTCGACGAAGATGCGCGCTCCGGTGGCCTTGGTCCGGTAGACGTCGACGCGCCCGGCACCGGACAACTCGACGCGCAGCACCACGGACTTACAGATCGACCAGCGTCGCCAGTAGCTGGCCGGAAACGCATTGAAGTAGGTGGCGAAGGAGACCTCGGATTCCGGACCGATCTGCAGCGAGGTCCGGCTGGTCGCATGCGCGCGCCGAGCGTTGGTGGTCGACTCCTCGAGGTACAGCTTGCGCACGTCGAGCGGTTCGCCCGGACGCGGCAGGATGACTCGGGACAAAAGGCTTACGGCACTCATCCGCGCGCACTCTCCTCGGCCGGCGGTTCCGCCAGCGGTCTACCGTCGCGCAGGTGCGGCGCGAGGACGTTGTCATACATGCTCAAAGCGCTGGCAATGGCCATATGCATATCCAGATATTGATAGGTGCCCAAGCGCCCGCCGAACAGAACCTTCGATGACGCGGTCTCGGACTTCGCCCGGGTCCGGTAGGCGGCCAACAGGGCGCGGTCGGCCTCGGTGTTGATCGGATAGTAGGGCTCGTCCTCGTCTTCGGCGAACCGGGAATACTCGCGCATGATCACCGTCTGGTCCGACGGGTATTCGCGCTCGGGATGGAAGTGGCGGAATTCGTGGATGCGGGTGTAGGGGACGTCGAGATCGTTGTAGTTCATCACCGACGTGCCCTGGAAGTCTCCGATCGGCAGCACTTCCACGTCGAAGTCCAGGGTGCGCCAGCCCAGCCGGCCTTCGGCGTAGTCGAAGTAGCGGTCTAGCGGGCCGGTGTATACGACGGGAGCCTCGGGGTTGGCCGCGCGCAACTCGTCGCGGACGTCGAACCAGTCGGTGTCGAGCCGGACCTCGATGCGGTCGTCGGCGGCCATGTTCTGCAGCCACGCGGTGTAGCCGTCGACGGGCAATCCCTCGTAGGTGTCACTGAAGTACCGGTTGTCGAAGGTGTAGCGCACCGGCAGGCGGGTGATGTTCGCCGCCGGCAGCTGCTTCGGGTCGGTCTGCCACTGTTTGGCGGTGTACCCCTTGACGAACGCCTCATACAGCGGGCGCCCGATCAGAGAGATGGCTTTCTCCTCGAGATTCTGGGCGTCGGCGGTATCGATCTCGGCGGCCTGCTCGGCGATGAGTTGGCGCGCTTCGGCGGGACTGAAGTACTTGCCAAAGAACTGCGAGACCAGACCCAGCCCCATCGGGAACTGATAGGCCTGCCCGTTGTGCATCGCGAACACCCGGTGGCGATAGTCGGTGAAGTCGGTGAACTGCCCCACGTAGTCCCACACCTTCTTATTGGAGGTGTGAAACAGGTGCGCACCGTACTTGTGGACTTCGATACCGGTCTGCGGCTCGGGTTCGGAATATGCATTACCGCCGATGTGCGGGCGCCGCTCGACAACCAGGACACGCTTGCCGAGTTGGGTAGCCACGCGCTCGGCGATCGTCAGGCCGAAAAATCCGGAGCCGACGACGAAGAGGTCAAAGCGTGCGGTCATCGGTTGCCTAGGGTATCCGACCTTCCTGCGAAAACCCGATTTGGCAGGACAACAAGGTCAGGGTTGCACCGGCTTTCGACAACCCAAGCAGGCCCTCAGCAGGTCTAAAGCGGGTCCGATGACCCCGATGGGCCGAAGATGCCACCTTAGGTAGCGATTGCCTCACGATTCGATATAACCACACTAGTCTCACCAACCTCACTCGTACCATCGAGCGTGTGGGTTCGAGCCGCCGAGGACAGCCGGCGCGAACCGACGCTACACATAGTCCAGATTGAGGAGACTTCCGTGCCGAATCGACGCCGACGCAAGCTCTCGACAGCCATGAGCGCGGTCGCCGCCCTGGCAGTTGCGAGTCCATGTGCATACTTTCTTGTTTACGAATCGACCACCGAGACCAAGCCGACCGAACACCACGAGTTTGTGCGGGCGGCCAGCGTGGCCGACCTGCCCACCGAGTTGATGACCGCGCTGTCGCAGGGTTTGTCCTCGTTCGGGATCAATCTGCCTCCAGTGCCCAGCCTCACCGGCGGTACCGGCACCGGCATGAGCCCGGGGTTGACCAGCCCCGGCTTGACCAGCCCGGGTCTCACCAGCCCAGGGCTGACCAGCCCGGGTCTGACGCCGGGAATGCCGGGAGACTTGGCCCTGCCGGGCACGACGCTGCCCCCGACACCGGGCGCCGCCGTCAACCCCGCACTCACCAATCCGGCGTTGACCAGCCCGACCGGGTTGGCACCCGGCTTGACCAGTCCGACTGGCCTGGACCCGTCACTTGGTGGCACCAACGAGATTCCCATCACGACGCCGGTCGGCCTGGACCCCGGGATGGACGGCACCTATCCGATCCTGGGTGACCCCAGCCTGGGATACGGGCCGGGGACCTCATCCCTGGGCGGCAGCGGCCTGGGCAGCAGCGGCGGCGGCGGCGGAATCCTCAACGACGTGATGCAGGCCGCCAACCAGCTGGGCGCAGGCCAGGCCATCGACCTGCTCAAGGGCGTGCTGATGCCTTCGATCATGCAGGCCGTCCAAAACGGTGGCGCAGCCGCGCCGGCGGCCGCAGCGGCGGTGCCCGAACTACCCGCCGCGGCAGCGGCACCCGCGGCGGCCGCACCTGCGGCAGTCGCACCGGCTGCGGCGGCTGCCGCAGCCGCGGTACCGCCGATCTAATCGGCACCTAGCGAAAGGCCCCAGAACCTGTCACCTGACGACACCGCAGAGTCACGCTGGACCCGAACCCACCCCCCAGCTACTTATCCTCTGCGGTGTCGTCGACAGGTTTTCGGCCCATTACCCCGTGTCGCCTCACAAGAAACATCAGACACACAAGTAACATCCCTTTGGTGCCGTCCCGCAGTCGCGCACCGACCATGCTGCTCACCGCCATCGCGGCGACGGTCGTCATCGTCTCGTGGGTGCTGACCCGTCCCCCTCCCAGCACCCACGAGCAGCCGTCGGCTCAGGACACCCGGCTGGTCGAGCAGCCGCTGGTCGGCCTCGGCGGCGGCGTCGCGGTGCGCCAACTCACCCAGGACGAGCCGTTCTCCCTAGTGGCGCTGACCGGGGATCTGGTCGGCACCTCGGCACGGATGAGGGCCAGGCAGTCGGACGGTTCGTGGGGGCCGTGGTACCAGGCGGAGTACGAAACCGCCGCGCCCGACGAGCAAGGCGCCGGGGCACCGGCAACGGCGGGGACCTCGGAGCGACCGCGTAGCACCGAACCGGTCTTCGTGGGCACCACCAACACGGTCGAGATCGCGGTCACCAGCCCGATCGACGCCCCGGTGACTCAGCCGCCACCCACCGGCGAACCCGAGCCCGTTGACCTTGGTTACCGTCCGACCACCAAGGAGCTGCCGTTCGGGCAGAACATTTCGGCGGTGCTCATCTCCCCGCCGCAGACCCCGGCCGGCACCCACTGGACCCCGCCCACCGGGGTCACCATGCCTGGCCAGGCGCCCCCCATCATCAGCCGCGCGGATTGGGGAGCGGACGAAGCGTTGCGCTGTGAGAGCCCGGAATACGACCGGGCGGTACGCGCCGCGGTGGTCCATCACACGGCGGGCAGCAACGACTATTCCCCGTTGGAATCGGCGGGCATCGTCAAGGCGATCTACACGTATCACAGCAAGACGCTGGGCTGGTGCGACATCGCCTACAACGCGCTGGTCGACAAGTACGGTCAGATCTTCGAGGGCAGTGCCGGCGGGCTCACCAAACCGGTCGAAGGGTTCCACACCGGCGGATTCAACCGTGACGCCTGGGGTGTCGCGATGATCGGCAATTTCGATGACGTGGCGCCCACGCCGCTGCAGATCCGTGCCGTCGGACGACTGCTGGGGTGGCGGCTGCGCATCGCCGAAGTCGACCCCAAGAGCATGGTGGAGCTGGAGTCCACGGGCAGTTCGTACACCACCGTTCCCGGCGGCGCCATCGCGAAACTGCCGGCCATCTTCACCCATCGCGACGTCGGCAACACCGATTGTCCCGGCAACGCCGCCTACGCCCTGATGGACGAGATCCGCGAAATCGCATCCCATTTCAACGACCCGCCGGAGGAGCTGCTCAAGTCCTTGGAGGGCGGCGCGATCTACCAGCGCTGGCAGGAGCTGGGCGCGATGAACAGCGTGCTGGGGGCACCGACATCTCCGGAAGCGGACGGGGCCGACGGCGCGCGCTACGCCACCTTCGCCAAGGGCGCGATGTACTGGTCATCGACCACCGGCGCCCAACCGGTGACCGGCGCGATCTATGACGCGTGGGCCTCGCTGAGCTACGAACGCGGCCCGCTCGGATTGCCGACCAGCGCCGAGATACAGGAGCCGCTGCGGATTACGCAGAACTTCCAGCACGGTGTGTTGAACTTCCAACGGCTCACCGGCAACGTCTCCGAGGTCGTCAACGGGATCACCACACCGCTGGCGACCAAACCCCCGAGCGGGCCGATGGTGCCACCCGGGCACTTCTCGCTACCAATCCACCCGATCATTCCCTGAGGCGCGGCGACGCGCTCAGAACCACCAGCGCTCGAGCACCTTGGCGACACCGTCCTCACTGTTGGGGGCGGTGACCTCGTTCGCGGCGGCCAACGCGTCGGGATGGGCATTGCCCATCGCCACACCCAAACCGGCCCGCAACAGCATCGGCACATCGTTGGGCATATCGCCGAACGCCACCACGTCCGTATCGGCAATGCCCAAGGGCGCCGCGACGTCGCGCACACCGGTGGCCTTGCTGATGCCCAGCGGCACGATTTCGACCAGCCCGTTGTTGGTCGAGTAGGTGATGTCGCCCTCGATGCCCACGTGCTTGGCCAGTTCGGCCGCCATGTCCGCGCTGGCGGCACCGGCCTTGCGGATCAGCAGCTTGATCGCCGGGGCACTGAGCAGGTCTTCGATCGACACCTCGGTGTTGTCCGGGTTGAGCCAGGCGTGCTCGTAGCCGGGCGAGCTGACGAACTGTGGGGCCGCCGTGTCGTGGGCTCGCTCGCCGATTCGCTCGACCGCCAACCCAGACCCGGGAATTACCCGACTGGAAACCTCCGCCAACGTGGCCAGCGCCTCAACCGAGAGGGTGTGCGCCGACACCACCCGGTCGGTCGCGGGATCGTAGATGACGGCGCCATTGGCGCACACCGCCATCGGCGTGAACCCGAGTTCTTCGACGACCGGCCGTACCCAGCGCGGCGGCCGGCCGGTGGCCAGAATGAAGGTCGCGCCGCCGGCAACCGCGGCGCGCACCGCATCGCGGGTGCGTCCGGAGACGTGTTCATCATCGTTTAACAAGGTGCCGTCGACGTCGCAGGCGATGAACGCCGGCCGGCTCTCCGGTGTGGTCAGTGTGGTCCGCCTTCGCTGGAACTGCGTGAGGTAACGCCGTCATATCCGCGCTTGCGGGCGCGTTCGGCCAACTCCGCGATGCGGAATTGGCTGGACTGCTCTGGACTGGGCGCGCCGCCGCCCAGCCGCTGTGGCACCCAGAATTCCCCTTCGGGGTGAGGGTACTGCTCCTGCACCCAGTGCAGCATCGATTCCATCGCTTGCCGCAGCGTGGCGTTGAGTTCCGTCGGATCGCCCGCCGGCGGCAGCCCGGGCCCAATGGCCACACTGATCGGAACCTTGTTGCGGAACAGATTCTTGGGGTGACCCTTCGGCCAAATCCGCTGCGCGCCCCAGACGATCATCGGAACTATCGGTACCTGGGCCTCGAGCGCCATCCGGGCCGCCCCGGTCTTGAATTCCCGTAGTTCGAGGCTGCGGCTGATCGTCCCCTCGGGGTGTACCCCGACCAGTTCACCCTCACGCAGTCGTTGGACGGCGACCCCATAGGCGTTGGCGCCCTCGGCGCGGTCAACGGGAATCAGCTGGGCGTGCTTGATCACATAGTTGACCGACCTCACCTCCTGCATCTCGGCCTTGATCATGAACCGCAGCCGACGATTGCGTTCCTTGGCGGCAATGGAGGCAGGGACCCAGTCCACATAGCTGGTGTGGTTGAGGGCGATCAACGCGCCGCCCCGGTCGGGGATGTTCTCCAACCCGTAGTAGGTGATCTTGTTTCCGTTAGCGGCAACGATCGACGGAACAAGCACTTCCATCATTCGGAAGAATGGCTCTGCCATCCTTCGGTTCCTCCTTCTGTCCTTCAGCCGCCGCTACCGCGATTGATGCGGTGTCCGGCCGGCGGCCCTGGCGGCAGCCTCGTCAGCGTCCAGCCGAGCTGCCTCGGCCGGAGTCGGCGCGGTGCCGCCAAGCCGGCGCGGCACCCAGTACTGCCCTGCTGGCTGCGGGTAGCTCCGTTGCGCCTCCTGCAGCAGCATGGTCATCGCTTGGCGCAGGGCGGCGTCGGTCTGCGCAATGTCACCGGCAGCCGGTAAACGCGGGCCAACCTGCACGACGATCGGAACCTTGGCGCGTCCGATGTGCCTGGGCTGGCCCTTGGTCCAGATCCGCTGAGCACCCCAAACAATAACCGGCACAATCGGCACGTCTGCGTCCAGCGCCATCCGCGCGGCCCCGGTCTTGAACTCCTTGAGCTCGAAGCTCCGGCTGATCGTCGCCTCTGGGTAGACGCCGACCAGCTCCCCTTCGCGAAGGCGCTGCACCGCTAGGGCATAGGCGCCCGCCCCCGCGCCGCGATCCACCGGAATGGTCCGAGTGCGCTTGATCAGGAAGTTGACCACCTTCACTCGTTGCATTTCGGCCTTGATCATGAACCTCATGCGACGGTGCCGCCGATTCATTGCCAGCGCGGCCGGAAGCCAGTCGACATAGCTGGTGTGATTGATCGCGATCACCGCGCCGCCCCGCTCGGGCACATTCTCGACGCCGACATAAGTAATCCGGGTCCCCGTGGCCAGCACCAGCAACTTGGCCAGGATCTCGAGGGTCCGGTAGGTCGGCTCCGCCATGGGCTACTGCTCCGGCGCTCCCGCGGGATGGGCTCGTTGGGCACGGCGAGCGGCCCGCTCCGCCGCCTCCTGCGCATCCATCTGCGCCGCCTCGGCCAGCGATGGCGCGCTGCCGCCCAGCCGGCGCGGCACCCAGAACTCCCCGGACGGATGCGGCCCGTACTGCTCCTGCGCTTGGTCGAGCAGGTGCTGCATCCGGGAGTGCAGCAGATTGCTCAGCTCCGCGGTCGGCAGCGTGGGTTCGATCGGTTCGCCGACGACCACCACGATCGGCACTTTCGGGCGGAACAGCTTCTTCTTGTGGCCTTTGGTCCAGAACCGCTGGGCGCCCCAGACGATGTGGGGGACGATCGGCACCCCAGCCTCGAGCGCCATCCGCGCGGCGCCGGACTTGAATTCTTTGATTTCGAAACTTCGGCTGATCGTTGCCTCCGGATAGACCCCGACCAGCTCACCGGCCTTGAGCAAGCGGACCGCAGCATCATAGGACGCGGCGCCGTCGGCCCGGTCCACCGGGATGTGTCGCAGCTTGCGCATGATGGGACCGGTGATCTTCTGGTCGAAGACCTCCTGCTTGGCCATGAACCGCACCTTGCGCCCCAGCCGCTGCTGGTAGGCCGGCAACCCGCCGAAGGTGAAGTCGAGGTATCCGGTGTGGTTGATTGCGATGACCGCACCACCCTGGACGGGTATGTTCTCCACACCAGTCACGGTGATGCGGAGCCCCTGGATGCGCCACGTCAAGCGGGCAAGCTGAATGACCGTCCCGTATACCGGTTCCACAGCAGTCAAGCCTAGTGCTCCCGGCCGGCGGTCGGTTGAAGTGGCGAATTTGAAGTCCGAAAGAGGAGTGCTTTGTCCTTCCCCGCCGCACCTCCCGCGGTGCCCCCGGTTGTTCGGCGGCTTGCCGCCGGGCGCCCCGTGCAAGCCGTCTGGGCCAACGAACTGGGCGGTGTGACCTTCCGGGTGGGCCCCGGCGCCGAGTTCATCAAGGTGGCCAGAACCGGCGTCTTCGACTTCACCGCCGAGGCGCAACGCTTGCGCTGGGCGTCAGCACACCTCACCGTGCCGGCGGTGCTGGACTTCGGGGTCGAGCAAGACTGGGCGTGGCTACGCACCGCGGGGCTACCCGGCGTCTCGGCCGTGCACCCCCGCTGGGTGGCCGCACCCGATGTCGCCGTGCGGGCCATCGGTGTGGGGCTGCGCACACTGCACGAGCGCTTGCCGGTCCGAGCGTGCCCATTCGACTGGTCTGCGCAAAGCCGACTGGCGCGGCTGACCGCGGCGGGCCGGGCTAATGTCGGCGCCCCGCCCCCGATCGATCGGTTGGTGGTCTGCCACGGCGACGCGTGTGCACCCAACACCCTGATCGCCGAGGACGGCAACTGTTGCGGCCACGTCGACCTCGGCACGCTGGGCGTGGCCGATCGATGGGCCGACCTGGCGGTAGCAACGTTGTCGTTGCAGTGGAACTTTCCCGGCCACGGTTGGGAGGCGAAGTTCTTCGCCGCCTACGGAGTGGCGCCGGACCCGCGGCGAATCGATTACTACCGGCGGCTGTGGGGGCCGAGGATCTCGACTCAAGCTAAGCTCGATGCTGCATTTGGCGCCGAACATGCGTCAGCAGTAGCTGTTGCAGGAAGGTATTTGTGCAGGTCACAAGCGTCGGCCACGCCGGCTTTCTGATTCAGACCCAGTCCGGCAGCATTCTGTGCGACCCCTGGGTCAACCCGGCCTACTTTGCTTCTTGGTTCCCGTTTCCGGACAACAGCGCACTGGACTGGGACGCCATCGGCGACTGCGACTACCTATATGTCTCGCATCTGCACAAGGATCACTTCGACGCCGAGAACCTGCGTTCGCACGTCAACAAAGACGCGGTGGTGCTGCTCCCGGACTTCCCCGTGCCGGATCTGCGAAATGAACTCGAGAAGCTGGGATTTCACCGGTTCTTCGAAACCACCGACTCGGTCAAGCACCGGCTCAGCGGGCCCCGCAGCGATCTCGACATCATGATCATCGCGCTGCGGGCGCCGGCCGACGGTCCGATCGGTGACTCCGCGCTAGTGGTTTCCGACGGCGAGACCACCGCCTTCAATATGAATGACGCACGACCGATCGAGCTGGACATGCTGGCATCGGAGTTCGGCCACGTCGATGTGCACCTGCTGCAGTACTCCGGCGCGATCTGGTACCCGATGGTCTACGACATGCCGGCCCGGGCCAAGGAGGCGTTCGGCACCCAGAAGCGACAGCGCGGGATGGACCGGGCGCGCCAGTACGTCGCGCAGGTGGACGCGACCTGGGTGGTGCCGTCGGCGGGACCACCGTGTTTTCTGGACCCCGAGCTGCGCGAGCTCAACGACGACCGCAGCGATCCGGCCAACATCTTCCCCGACCAGATGGTCTTCCTGGACCAGATGCGCATCCACGGCCATGATCGCGGTTTGCTGATGATTCCCGGATCGATCGCGGATTTCACCGGATCGACCCTGAATTCGCTGAGCCACCCGCTGCCCACCGAAGACGTCGAGGCCATCTTCACCACCGGAAAGTCCGCCTACATCGCCGATTACGCCGACCGGATGGCTCCGGTGATCGCCGCCGAACGGGCGAGCTGGGCCCCCGCGGAGGGCGAGCCGCTGCTGGAGCCGTTGCGCGCGCTGTTCGAGCCGATCATGTTGCAGAGCAATGAGATCTGCGACGGTATCGGTTACCCCGTGGAACTGGTCATCGGCGCCGAAACCGTCGTACTGGACTTTCCGAAAAGGGCGGTGCGCGAGCCGATTCCCAACGAGAAGTTCCGCTACGGGTTTGCCATAGCGCCGGAGCTGGTGCGCACGGTACTGCGCGATCAAGAACCCGACTGGGTCAACACCATCTTCTTGTCCACCCGCTTCCAGGCCTGGCGCGTGGGTGGTTACAACGAATACCTGTACACGTTCTTCAAGTGCCTCACCGACGAGCGGATCGCCTACGCCGACGGCTGGTTCGCCGAGACTCACGACGACTCCGCTTCAATCACTCTGGACGGCTGGGAGATTCAGCGCCGCTGCCCTCACCTCAAAGCCGACCTATCGAAGTTCGGTGTGGTAGAAGGCGATACGTTGACCTGCAACCTGCACGGGTGGCAGTGGCGCCTGGAGGACGGCCGCTGCCTCACCACCCGCGGTCACCAGCTGCGGAGCTCGCGGAAATGATGCGGTTCTACGACGACGGCGTGGTCCAGCTCGATGGCGCCGCGCTGACGTTGCGTCGCTACCACTTCCCGTCGGGCACCGCGAAGATCACCGCGCTGGACACGATCCGCGGCTACCGTGCCGAATCGCTGGGACTGCTCACCCATCGCTTTCGCATCTGGGGCAGCTCGGATCTGCGCCGCTGGCTGCCGATGGACATGAAGCGGCCGTTCAAGTCGACGTTGATCACCCTCGACATCCCCGATGCTCGTTGGCAACCGGCCTTCACCCCGGCGCGTCCAGACGATTTCATCGCGCTGCTCGACGAACTGCTCAGCGACCGGCGCTGACCCGCTAGCGGTCGGCCAGCGCCGCACGACCGGCGTTGAAACCGGGGATGAAGGTGATTCCCGGTCCGCCATGGCATCCCGCGCCGCCCAGGTAGAGCCCGGCGATCGGGATCGGCTGGCCGATGAAGCCTCTCGGACCCGGCCGGTTCTGACCTATCTGGTCGGGGTGCAACAAGCCGTGGCAGTAGTCGCCACCGGGCGCTCCGAACATGACGCCCATGTGCTTGGGAGTGAAGGTGGTGTGCCGGATGATGCTGCGCTCGAAGTTGGGCGCCAAGCGGGTGACCTTGTCGATCACCCGTTGCCCCATTTCGGTCTTGGCCTGTCCGTACTCATGGGAGTCTTGCTCGCCCTCGATCGGGAACCACATCGCGAACGCCGATGCGGCGTGCTTGCCCGGCGGCGCCAGGTCGGGGTCGTGCACCGACGGTACCTGCAACACGACGGTCGGGTCGGCCGGCACGATCCCGCGGCGGCAATCCTCCCACTGCTGCTGCACTTCCTCTGGCGTGCAGAAAATGCCGATCGAGGCCTGCATGGCCGGATCGTTGAGGGCCTCATACGGCGCCGCGAACGCCGGGGCTTCCTCGAGGGCGAAGTGCATCTGCAGGTAGCTACCGCGGTGGTCGATGTGTGCGTAGCGGTCCCGGACATCGCTGGGCAGCACCGTCGGATCGATCAGGTCGTTGATCGTGACGTCTGGGGCAATCGCGGAAACCACGATCGGGGCGGCCACGATGTCGCCCGCCTCGGTGCGTACGCCACTGATCCGCGCTCCGGCCTCGGCGCTGTCGACGAGGATCTCGCTGACCTTGGTGCGCAACCGCAACTCGCCGCCGTCGCGCTCGAACAGCCGGCACAGATGTGCGGTGAGTGCGCCGATGCCCCCACTCAGCTTCTTCATCTGCACGAAGTCTCCGTCGGGGATACCCAGACCGAAGGCAAGCGCGGCGGCGCTACCCGGCGTGGCCGGTCCCCGGTAGATGGTGTTGACGGCCAGGACCGTCATCGAACCCCGTAGTGCGGCGTGCTTTTCCCGGTCCGGAAAGTACCGGTCCAGCACGTCGGTGATCGACCCGAACAGCATGTCGTCGATGGCCGATCGCTCGAATTCGTTGGTGGCGCACGCATACATCTGGTCGAAGGTCTTGGGGAGCGTGTCGGATTCGAACCGCCCGAGCGCCCGGGTCGGCGCCTGACTCCAGGCCAGCAGGCCCGCCATCCCGGTGACCGCGTCGGCCCCGTGCACCTCGTTGAGGTGGGCGAACATCTTCATCGGGTCGGTGTACTGGACCAACGGATCGTCGCCCACGCCGCGTAGGGCTACCGACATCACTTCCAGATCCACGGTCGGCAAGGTGTCCAGGCCGAGTTCGCTGATCACCGCGGCCGCCGTCGGGAACTGCACCGATCCGGCAATCTCGAACCGGTAGCCGTCAAACAGTTCGACGGTGGAGGCCATGCCGCCGGCGTAGAGCTTCGCGTCCAGGCAGAGGGTGCGCAGGCCCGTTCGCTGCAGCAGCACCGCGGCGGTCAGGCCGTTGTGCCCCGCGCCGATCACTATCGCGTCATACTCCGCCATGCTCTCGACCTCCCGAGTTGGAGGCTGGCACGGTCCGAAAGTTTTGTCAATTATGACGAAACAGTCCGGGGCCGGTCGGGGCACCAGGTGTTGGTGAGCCCGGCCCGCAACGTCTCCAGCGCCAGCTGACACACCCGCGCCAATTCGCCGAGGGACCGGTCTTCGCCCAGCATCCACACTTCCATCGCGCCGAACACCGCGGCCGCGATGCAACGCGCGGTCACCGCGGTGCGAACCCGGGCATCCGGGGTTTGCGCCGACGTTCCCGCCGCGGCACAGCTACGTCGTAGCAGCTGAGCCGCGATCACCTCGGCGAAGTCGGCCTGGACCTCCTTAATGTGCCGGACGATGCGGCTTGGGTCCAGCTCCCCACCGCGCAGGGTGGCGATTTTCGCTACGGCTTCAACGTCATACGGGAAGGCGAAGATCGCGGTCTGTACCGAGTCGATGATCGCCTCGTCGACGGGACGGGCGTCCAGCGCCGCGCGAAACCAATGCAAACCGATGTAGTCGGCAAACAGCAGATCGTGCTTGGACCTGAAGTGGCGATAGAACGTGCGCAGTGACACCCCGGCATCGGCGGCGATCTGCTCGGCCGACGTCTCCTCGACGCCCTGGGCCAGGAATCGCACCACCGCGGCCTGGCGCAGGGCCTCGCGGGTGCGTTCGCTGCGCACCGTCTGCGCGGGCCTGACCATGGCAGTAAGGTACCTCAACCCGCGACCCCGACACTTATGTCAATATTGACAAAACTTCGGGATAGGGGTGAGACTGCGCCCATGGTGTCGCTTCTTGTCCACGCGGTTCTCGGAATTGCCGTCATCAGCTGGATCATCGCGTCGAACCCTCAGGTGTATGCCCGGCCGGCCGCAGGTGCGTGGTTCTCCCCGCTGGAATGCGTGTACTACGCGGTCGGCATCGCCTCGATCGCCTTTGGCTGGTACTTCAACATCCGCTTCGTCCGGGAGTACTCGCACGGCGCGACCAACCCCATCTGGGGCCCGGGCAGCTGGGCGGACTACATCCGGCTGATGTTCACCAACCCGGCCGCCGGTTCGGCCAGCCAGGACTACACGATCGCCAACGTGATCCTGCTGCCGCTGTTCTCCATCGTCGATGGCTACCGACGCGGTCTGCGCAGGCCCTGGCTGTACTTCGTGTCCAGCCTGTTCACCAGCGTCGCCTTCGCGCTGGCGTTCTACTTCGCCACCATCGAACGCCAGCACCGCCACGAACAGGCTCGCGACAAGGTGGGCGTCTAGCCCTTGGGCTCGAGCACCTCGGTGCCCACGAACCCAACCAGGGCCGCGGGAACCCGCACGCTGCCGTCGGGCTGTTGGTGGTTTTCCAGAATCGACACCAACCACCGCGTCGTGCCCAGCGTGCCGTTCAACGTGGCCGCGATCTGCGGCTTGCCGTTGGCGTCGCGGTAGCGCGTCGCCAGCCGTCGGGCCTGAAACGTGGTGCAGTTCGAGGTGGACGTCAGCTCGCGGTAGGTGCCCTGGGTCGGTACCCACGCCTCGCAGTCGAACTTGCGGGCGGCCGAGGCGCCGAGATCGCCGGCCGCCACGTCGATCACCCGATAGGGGACCTCGATCTGCGCCAGCATC
Organism: Mycobacterium ulcerans subsp. shinshuense; assembly: GCF_002355775.1. NCBI lineage: Bacteria > Bacillati > Actinomycetota > Actinomycetes > Mycobacteriales > Mycobacteriaceae > Mycobacterium > Mycobacterium ulcerans. The sequence goes on from NZ_AP017624.1 coordinate 5,822,109, forward strand.
TCGCGCTGCCAGGCCAGCAGCCGTTGATGTTCGGCCTCGGCGTCGGCGGGGGCGCAGTAGACGAAGCCTTCCACCTTGTCGAACTGGTGCACCCGGATGATGCCGCGGGTGTCCTTGCCGTAGCTGCCGGCCTCGCGCCGAAAGCATGACGACCATCCGGCGTAGCGCAACGGCCCCTCGGACAGGTCCACGATCTCGTCGGCGTGATAGCCCGCCATCGGCACCTCAGAGGTGCCCACCAGGTACAGGTCGTCGGCCTCGAGCCGATAGACCTCGTCGGCATGGGCCCCGAGGAATCCGGTGCCGGCCATCACCTCGGGACGCACCAGCACCGGCGGGATCATCGGGATGAAGCCGTTGTCGACGGCCAGCCGCAGCGCCAGCTGCAACAGACCCAGCTGCAGCAACGCACCCTGACCGGTCAAGAAATAGAATCGCGACCCTGCCACCTTGGCGCCGCGCGCCATGTCGATCAGGCCCAGCGATTCGCCGAGTTCCAGGTGGTCTTTCGGATTGTCTAGCGCGCGGGGTTCGCCGACCACGTCCAGCACCGCGTAGTCGTCCTCCCCGCCGGCGGGCACGCCGTCGAGGATGACGTTCGGTATTGCCATGTGCGCTGCGGTGAAGGCCGTCTCGGTTTCGGACTGCGTCGCCTCGGCGGCCTTGACCTGCTCGGCGAGATCCTTGGCCCGTTGCAGCAAGGCGGGACGCTCTTCGGGCGATGCACCACCCACGCTCTTGCTGGCGGCTTTCTGCTCGGCCCGCAGGGAGTCCGCGGTCGAGATCGCGGTCCGGCGGGCCGTGTCCGCCGTGAGCAGGGCATCTACCAGCGCCGGGTCTTCGCCGCGGCTGAGCTGGGATCGGCGTACGACGTCGGGGTCTTCCCGGAGCAGTTTCAGGTCGATCACGGCCGCAAGACTACTTTTGACGGGTTGGCCGCGTCGCGTCAGCTCGGCTTCTGTCGGGCTCTGGTATCACATGTGCAACATTGGTCACGTGGCTATGTGGGCCCTGTAAGAATGGAACTGATGTTGGACGCGCCCGAGAAGGAGCTCGCACCGGATAGCGAGCCTGACCCCGACGCCGAAGCCGACGCCGAAACTGCCGCCGAAGCGGAGCAGCCGTCGGCCGGCTTCCGGTGGCCGCGTGCCCTGCAAGCGTCGGCGACCAGGCGCGGGTTGCTGCTCACCGCACTAGGCGGCCTGCTGATCGCCGGGTTGATCACCGCGATCCCCGACGTTGCCACCGGGCCGGGCCGGCTGGCCGGCTACATCGACAACAACCCGGTGCCCAGCACCGGCACCAAGAGCAACGCCGCTTTCAACCGCGCCACCACCGGCGACTGCCTGATGTGGCCGGAAGGCACACCGGAGGCGGCCACCATCGTCGACTGCGGCGATGAGCACCGGTTCGAAGTCGCCGAGTCCATTGACATGCGAACCTTCCCCGGTTCGGAGTACGGGCCCGACGCCTCTCCCCCATCACCGGCCCGCATTCAGCAGATCAGCCAGGAACAGTGCCAGGCCGCGGTGCGCCGCTACCTCGGCGCCAAGTTCGATCCCAACAGCAAGTTCACCACCAGCATGCTCTGGTCCGGCGCCCGGGCGTGGCGTCAGGCCGGCGAGCGCCGCATGTTGTGCGGCCTGCAGTTGCCCGGTCCCAACAACCAACAGACCGCGTTCAAGGGCAAGGTCGCCGACATCAATCAATCCAAGGTCTGGCCGGCCGGCACCTGTTTGGGCATTGATTCGACCACCAATCAGCCAATCGATATTCCGGTCGACTGCGCGGCGCCCCATGCCATGGAGGTCACCGGCACGGTCAATCTGGCGGAGAAGTTCCCCGACGCCCTGCCTACCGAGCCCGAGCAGGACGGGTACATCAAAGACACCTGTACCCGGATGACCGACGCCTACCTCGCCCCCATCAAGTTGCGCACCACCACCCTGACCCTGATCTACCCCACGCTGTCGCTGCCGAGCTGGTCCGCGGGCAGCCGCGAAGTCGCGTGCAGCATCGGCGCGACGCTGAGCAATGGGGGCTGGGCCACGTTGGTGAACAGCGCCAAGGGGGAGCTGTTGATCAACGGGCAGCCACCGGTGCCGCCGCCCGACATTCCCGAAGAGCGGCTCACGTTGCCGCCCATTCCGCTGCAGGTGCCGCCCGCCGGGCCCGCGCCCGCGCCCCGGCAGACCCAAACGGCTCCGCCGAGCAATCAGCATCTGCCCAATCAGCAACCGGTGGTGACGCCGTCGCGGGCACCCGCCGCCCCGGCCACCACAACCCAGGCGACTCAGCCGCCGCCGGCGACCCAAAGTCAGCCGCCGCCCGCCGATGGCGGCGCACCACCGCCTGCCCAAGCACCCGAACCCGAGGCCCCCGCGCCCGCGGAACCCGCACCGGGAGGCTAGCCGGGTGGCGGTGCGGATGGACCCCCGGCTGTTCGACGAACTGGTCTCTTACGCACTGGACCTGATTCCACCCCAGCTGGCGGCCGCTATGGACAACGTCGTGGTGCTGGTCGCCGACCGCCACCCCGACGAACACGACCTGCTCGGCCTTTACGAGGGGGTCGCCCTGACCGAGCGTGATTCCGACTACGCCGGAGCCCTGCCGGACGCCATCACGATCTACCGGGAAGCGCTGCTGGATGTCTGCGAGTCCGCCGACGAGGTTGTCGACCAGGTGGCGATCACGGTGATCAACGAGATCGCCCACCATTTCGGTATCGACGACGACCGGCTGGGCCAGCTGGGCTGGGCGTGATCGGCCATCGAATTACGATGGGCGCGCCAACCCGGCGATGTCGGGGTGCGGTGCTATGAACGGTCTATGAGCACAGGCTGCCGCGACTGCCGGGCAGGCTTGGAACACTGCCACGGGACCTTGATTCGGCACGTGGAGGGTCCACTATCCGGCCGGTCGGAATGCACCGAATCTGATTGTGACGACGCCGAGCTGATACCGCACACCTTCGTCGTCGACTGCGCGGCCATCGGCTGCACTTGCGGCGAGAGCGCCGCGGTCACCCTGGCGGGGTGACCGTCAGCCCATCGGGTCGCCGCTGGACGCCATGAGGTCGCCGGCGGCGGAGTCGACCTCGACGCAGAAGGGCGGCGTTTTCGTTCCCCACCGGACACAACTCCAGCGACCGTCGGTGATCGGGGTCGGCACCACCGATTCGGCGTTGTCCAGGTGGTTGTCCAAGGCGAAGTTGGCGTCCACCCCGGCGAGCACAGCACCGGCCAGCCGGATGGCCGCGCCGTGGCTGACCACGACGAGATCCCCGGTTCGGTCTTCGTCGTCCAGATAGCGCATTCGCAGGTCGTTGAGCACCGGCACATAGCGCGCCAGCACGTCGTTGGCGCTCTCACCGCCCGGCAACGGGACATCCAGCTCGCCGCAATGCCACCGCTTGTAGATGGCGTTGAATTCCGCGACGGCCTCGTCATCGCAGCGGTTTTCCAGCTCGCCGACCTGTACCTCGTGAATGCCGATCACCTCGTGGGCCGAGACGGTCAGTGCGGCGGCGATCACCTCGGCCGCCTGCGACGCCCGAGTAGCGATCGAGTGCACCAGCATGGCGGGTCGAATCAAACCGCCGCGCGCGAAGGCCTATGCCTGCGCCCGGCCCGTCGGGGTCAACTCCGCCCCCGGCGGCAGCGTGTCCAAGCGACGCTCGACATTGCTGACCGACTGACCGTGGCGAACCAGCACCAGACGACCGCTCATAGCGGCGGCTCCGGGCTTGCTTCCGGCTTGCCTTCGCGCAGCTGCTGCAGCCAGATCGCCGCCTCGTCCGCCGGCGGCGGCTGCGCCGCATAGGTCTGACCCGTCGGCCAAGAACCCAGGTATCGCACATCAGCACAACGACGGTGCAGCGCCTTGAGTGCCTCAGCCACAGCATCGTCGGCGATGTGACCCACACAGTCGATGAAAAACATGTACGTGCCCAGCCCGGTACGGGTGGGCCGGGACTCGATTCGGGTGAGGTCGATGCCGCGCATGCCGAACTCGGTCAGTGCATCCAGCAGGGCACCGGGCACGTTGGCGATACGCAGCACCGCCGAGGTGCGATCGGTGCCGGTGCGCGGCGGCGGCGGTCCCGGTACACCGATGAGCAAGAACCTGGTGCGGGCGTTGGACTCGTCAACGACGCCGTCGGCCAGCGACTGCAGCGCCCAGTGCGCGGCGGCCAGCGGGGAGGTCACGGCAGCGTCGACCTGCTCCTCCGCCACCTGGCGGGCCGCGTCGGCGTTGGAGTACGCCGGATGCAACTCGACGTTGGGCAGATGAGCGGTCAGCCACTGTCTAACCTGCGCCGCTGCCACCGGGAAAGCCGCCAGGGTCCGTACGTCGGCCGCGCCGACGCCGGGCTTGACCACGATGCTGAAGGCCACGTCGAGCGTTGTCTCGGCGAACACCTGCAGCGGCGACCCGATGGCCAGGCTGTCCAGGGTGGGGGCCAGCGAGCCGTCGATCGAGTTCTCGATGGGCACGCAGGCGAATTCGGCGGCGCCGGTACGGACGGCGTCGAGCGCGGCGGGAGTGCTTTCGACCGGCAGCGGTTGCGCGCCGCCGTCGTCGTGGCCTGGGACCAGCCCGGCAGCCGCTATCTCGAGCAGCGCCGCTTGGGTGAATGTCCCTTCCGGACCGAGATATGCGATGCGCGCCACGCACACAACATTAACGGCGGCGCCCGCCCTTTCGGTGCTTGCAGCCACCACCCCAGTAAGTTAGCTTAGGCTTACCGAAGATCACGAGGAGTTTGTGATGCTGCCGCTCACCAGCCCGGCGCCGACGACCGCCGAACGTATTCGCAGCGCATGCGCCCGGGCCGGCGGTGCCCTGCTGGCGGTGGAACGGGACGGCCCCGTCGCCACACCCATCCATCACCTGATGCCCGACGGGTCTTTTGCGGTGGCCGTTCCCATCGAGCACCCGGGTGCGGGCACCGGCGATCCCGGGCAGCCCCCGTCGCAGGCCCTCCTCGAACTAACGGACTACGCCCCACTGCCGGTGCGTGAACCCGTCCGCTCGCTGGTCTGGATACGCGGGCGCCTGCACCCCGTTCCCGCGGACATGATCGACGCTGCGCTCGACCTGATCGCCACCGAGAACCCCAACCCAGCCTTGCTGCAAGTCCAGACACCTAGATCCGCACCGGCGCACGGCGCGGAGATCCGATACGCATTGATGCGACTGGAGATCGAGTCGGTGGTCGTCACCGACTCCACCGGCGCGGAACCGATCAGCGTCGTGGACCTACTGGCCGCGCGACCGGATCCGTTCTGCGAGATCGAGTCGAGCCTGCTGCGCCACCTGACGACCGACCATCAGGACGTGGTCGCGCGGTTGGTGTCGCGCCTGCCGGCCCCGCTGCGACGCGGTGAGGTCCGCCCGCTTGGCCTCGACCGCTACGGCGTGCGGTTTCGCATCGAAAGCAACGACGGCGACCGCGATATCCGGCTGCCATTCCATCGCCCGGTCGACGACATGCACGGGCTCAGGCAGGCCATCCGGGTGCTGCTGGGCTGCCCGTTCGGCAACGGTCTGCGCGCCCGGCGATAACCGGCCGCGGCCAACCCGTTGCGCCCCGCGCGCCGTGGCGGCCGGCTGCGTTCCGGTGTCCTGGCACGTACGTTGTCCAGGTGAACGGCGATCGACCCGCTCAGTTTCGGCGACCCCAGCCTCCGATCCCGCCGCAATCGGAACCCTCGCAGGTCATCCGGCGCGACACGCTGCCCCTGCGCCGTCCGGCGGAACCCAGCGGGGCGCCACCGCGTCAACCAACCTCAGCGCCACCTCCACCCAAACCGGCCACCGGCCCCGTCGGCCCCCGACGCCGGCGGCGCACCCCCACCCCGGCGCCGCCGCCACGTCCGGCCGCACCCAAAGCGCGCCGCAAAAAGACCAAGCGCCGCTGGGGCAAGATCGTTGCGCTGAGCCTGCTGACCGCCGTGTTGCTGGCCGGCGCCGGCATTCTCGGCGGGGCTTTGTGGCTGGACACGGCGCTGCACCGGGAACCGGTATTGCGCGACTATGCCGACCGGCCCGGCCCCGGGCGCGGCACCAACTGGCTCATCGTCGGCTCGGACAGTCGCCAGGGTCTGACCACCGAGCAACAGCAGGAGCTGACCACCGGCGGAGATCCCGGAGACGGGCGAACCGACACCATCCTGCTGGTCCACCTGGCCGGACTCGGATCGAGCACCCCGACGGCCCTGGTATCGATCCCGCGCGATTCATATGTCCCCGTTCCCGGGTATGGCCGCGACAAGATCAACGCGGCATTCGCCATAGGCGGGGCGCCCTTGCTGGTGCAAACGGTCGAACAGGCCACCGGCCTGCGAATCGACCACTATGCCGAGATCGGATTCGGCGGATTCGCCGAACTGGTCGACGCGCTCGGCGGTGTCCGGATGTGTTTGACGGAACCGATCGGCGATCCACTGGCCGGCATCGACCTAGCGCCGGGCTGCCAGCAACTCGACGGCCGAAGCGCACTGGGCTACGTCAGGTCCCGAGCCACACCGAGAGCCGACCTGGACCGGATGATCGACCAGCGCCAGTTCATGTCCGCGTTGCTGCGCCGGGCCGAAAGCCCCGCGGTATGGCTCAATCCGTGGCGTTGGTATTCGGTGCCGCGCGCCGCAGCCGCGGCGCTCACCGTCGACCAGGGGGCCCACGTATTCGACCTTGCCCGGCTCGGGTGGGCGCTACACGGGCACCCGACGGCCCTGACGGTGCCGATCGGCGAATTCACCACCACCGACGTCGGCTCGGTCGTGGTGTGGAACCACGACGCGGCCGCCGAGATGTTCGACGCGCTGGCTTCCGACACGCCGATACCGGCCGACGCTTTCGACGGGCCACCATAACAACGCAATTTCGGCGCCCCGGGTGTGTTGTAGGTCATAAAAATGCGGAAAATGCGCCCATGATTCCGGCCCGGCTAGGTTTACTTAGGCAAACCTGACCTTATTGATTTCGCGCATCGGCTTAGGAAAACCTTTCCTGAGTAAGTCATGCCTTCGTTGCAGGTGGCGTTTTACCTGCACTATTCTTACGGTATGACCGACTACGACGGACCAAAGACGAAATTCCATGCGCTGGTGCAGGAACAAATTTTCAACGAATTCACCGCGGCCCAACAATACGTTGCCATTGCCGTTTATTTCGATAGCGAAGAATTGCCCCGATTGGCGAAGCGCTTTTACGCTCAGGCGGTCGAGGAGCGCAACCACGCGATGATGCTGGTGCAGCATCTGATCGACCGCGACCTCCGTGTCGAGATTCCGGGAATCGACTCGGTACGAAATCACTTCGACAAGCCGCGCGACGCCCTGGCGTTGGCCCTCGATCAGGAGCGGGCCGTCACCGATCAGGTCAGTCGGCTGACCGCGGTGGCGCGCGATGAGAGCGACTTCCTCGGCGAGCAGTTCATGCAGTGGTTCCTGCAGGAGCAGATCGAAGAGGTGGCGCTGATGGCCAGCCTGGTGCGCATTGCCGACCGGGCCGGGGCCAACCTGTTCGAGCTCGAGAACTTCGTTGCGCGTGAGGTCGGCCGGGCTCCGTCGGGCGCAGCCGCTCCGCGTGCCGCCGGAGGCAACCTCTAGGCCTCCGGCGGGGCGGCGGGACCGCTACTCACGCCCGGCCGGCCATGCTGCAACCAGGCCTTGGCGCGGCCGGGGTGGTCGGTGGCCATCCACGCCACGCCGACGTCCCGGCAGAAATCGATGTCTTCGTACTCGTCGACACCCCAGCAGTAGACCGCTCGCCCCTGGGCGGCGGCGCGATCGACGAGTTGTGGATATTCCCGCAACACCGCCAGCGACGGTCCCACGGCGGTCGCTCCGACAGCCGAGGCGGCACCGCTGGCCAGATAGCGAGCCGTTTTGCCGAGCAGCACCGTTGGCAGCAGCGGTGCTGCTCGGCGAATCCGCCACACCGCGGCCGCCGAAAACGACATCACGACGGCGCGGGACCGGTCTGCGGACGCAGGTTGGGCAATGCCGAAGCGCTGCAGCAGCGCCAGCACCTTGCTTTCGACCAGCGACCCGTACCGCACCGGATGCTTGGTCTCGATGAAGACCTTCACCGGCCGTTTCCAATCCAGCACCAGCGAGATCAGCGCGTCCAGGGTCAGCAGGCTGGTATCTCCGTGGGCACCGTCCGGCCGCCAGCTGTCATGCCAGGCGCCGTACTCCAACTCACGCAGCTGATCCAGCGTCATCGTGCTGACCAACCCGGCCCCGGTCGAAGTCCGATCCAACCGGCGATCGTGCACGCAAACCAGATGACCGTCACGGGTGAGCCGGACGTCGCACTCCACACCGTCGGCCCCCTGCTTGAGCGCAAGGTCGTAGGCGGCGAGCGTATGTTCCGGCCAGGCGCCCGACGCCCCGCGGTGGGCCACCACGAAAGGATGCCCGGCGATCACCTCGTCGGCCCAGGTCATACCCATTATGCTGCCGGTTCCTGCCCCTCCAGCTCAACCGCATCAGCATCAGGGGCCGCATCGACCCGATCGTCTTCATCCGTGGCGGACCGGCCGGGTTGATCATCCTGACCCATCACCAGCCAGCGGTGCGCGGGCCGTTGCACCGGCTTGCACTCGAATCCCTCGAAAACGCGAGAAACGGTGCCCACGGCGGCTGCCGCCAGTGCATACGCGACGACCACCATGACGGTGTTGTTCGCGATGCCCTGAGCGTCGCTGGAAAAGCTGGTGGCGATGGCGAACAGCGACGTCGCGGTGCTGACTACCCATGCGATCCACCACACCAGGATGGGTTTCTTCAACCGTTGATAGGTGTCCTCGACCACCGCGAGTTCGATGAGATACACCGGCGCCCACAGCAGGTTTGCCAGCGGCGTCAGGCAACCAGCCCACAACTGCAGGGTGGAGCGGTGCTCGGGTAGGCCGTAGTAGGCGAAGGCGGCGGCCCGGCGCGCGACAAGCCACTTGATCAGTACGACGAAGCAGACGCCCATCGCGGCGAGCGCGGCGAAACTGACCGCCACTCCCACCCAGACCGCGATGCCGGCCAGCACGGAATTCAGCAGAATGTCGCGGTTGATGATCAGCAACACGTATCGCACCGCGTAGACGAATGCGGCGGCACCGAGAACCAGCATGGTGGCGAACAACAGGGTGCGTACGGTCGCGGCCGCCGGTCCCGTCTTGGTCGCTACCGGCACGGGCGAAGTGCCGGGCTGCGCGACGCGGTCGCCCAGTCCCCAGCGCGGCATCACCGTGTACCGGGGGGTGGGCCCGTACGCGCGTCGCCGGGGCCGGTGCGGTGGCGCAGCGCCCGGACGCACCGCTATCCAGCGAAAACCTGGTGGTAGCCGGGGCGCCGCCCGCCGCGCGGTAGACGTCACCCGTTGCGGGCCGACCGAGGTTCGCGACTGCGGGTCGGCGGCCGCAGCCCCGGTCAGCGGCGCCATCAGCGCTCCCCGACAACGGGGACACCACACGCGCTGTCGCTCGCGTACGTTCCACCAAGTGCCGCACTGGGAGCACACCTGTATCACCGGACCAGCGTAATGCGAGTCGGCACTCGAGGGCATACGGGCCGCGCGATCTCCGACTCAGCTACTTGTGGGTATCCACAGTTTCCACAGGTTCATCCACAACATGGGTTGGGCGGGTTTTGGTTATCAACACAGCGTCTGTCGGTCGAGATCGGCCGTCGCTGTGGATAACCCCCGCCACCAACACCCGCCGATCGACAGCCCTGGCCGGGCCCGAGCGAAATGCATTGCCGCGCTAAGCACTTGTACCCAGTTGGACGACTCGACAAACGTGACCGACCACGGCCCACCGAACAGCGTCCGCCGGCGGCCCACATCGCCGCATTGGCGCTCTCACCTGGTGCGGTTGCCGACCCGCCCAGGCAAGAATTTTTCAAGCCGGGCACCAGGGGTTATGATCGCGGACGCCAGGTTCAGTGTGAGTCACCTCACTGTTGGAGGTGACCGTGCAGGTGAAAGGCGCTCGATGGCGACACATTCCTACGGCCCCGGATCGACTCCCTCACCGAAGTCGCACTCCGGATCGCCCACCTGGAATCACGCCTACGTCATAGCCGCCCTGCGTGCGGGCCTGATTGCGCTGGCATTACTGGGAGTTCTCGCCCTCATCGTCTTGTATTAGATCCCCGACCAACCGGGTACCCGGCAGTATCAGCCCGGTGGGGCGTCCTTGCGGCGCGAGCGCTCATGAAGCAAGGTTAACTACTGCAGCCCGCTGCGTGGCGGTCCCCACGCGAATGACTTATCGGACGATCGAAGGAAGGAATGCCGTGGCTGAATACACCTTGCCCGATTTGGACTGGGACTACGGAGCCCTGGAACCCCACATCTCAGGTCAGATCAACGAGCTTCACCACAGTAAGCACCACGCCACCTACGTCAAGGGTGCCAATGACGCCGTCACCAAACTCGAGGAAGCGCGCGCTAAGGAAGACCACTCGACGATCCTGCTGAACGAGAAGAACCTCGCTTTCAACCTCGCCGGCCACGTCAACCACACCATCTGGTGGAAGAACCTCTCCCCCAACGGTGGCGACAAGCCCACCGGTGAACTCGCCGCGGCCATCGATGAGGCGTTCGGGTCGTTCGACAAGTTTCGGGCCCAGTTCCACGCCGCCGCGACCACCGTGCAGGGGTCGGGTTGGGCAGCGCTGGGCTGGGACACCCTCGGCAACAAGCTGCTGATCTTCCAGGTCTACGACCACCAGACCAACTTCCCGCTGGGCATTGTCCCGCTGCTGCTGCTCGACATGTGGGAGCACGCGTTCTACCTGCAGTACAAGAATGTGAAGGTCGACTTCGCCAAGGCATTCTGGAATGTCGTCAACTGGGCCGACGTACAGTCGCGCTACGACGCCGCCACCTCGAAAACTCAAGGATTAATCTTCGGCTGACTCGAATACCCGAAGGCTTGGGCGCCGCGCACACCATTGCGCGGCGCCCTTGCGTTTTAACCGGGCCTTAATATTTCGCGCTTACGAACACCGCCGGACACCCGCCGTGTCGAGTTGCACGGCGCCAAAACCCCGCGCATGCTTGATCATTCGAGCTACCATTTATTCGAGCTACCAGCGTGGTTATTTCGGATGGAGGCGTCAACGGAGGGCGAGATGGATGCTGGGTCAGATGGGCCTATCGGTGTTGCACCCTTTCATTCTCGTGGTTCGCTGAAAGGGTTTGTCATCTCCGGGCGTTGGCCTGATTCAACGAAACAATGGGCTCAACTGTTGATGGTCGCCGTGCGCGTCGCATCTTTGCCCGGGTTGCTTTCGACCACCACGGTATTCGGGGCGCGCGAGGAATTGCCCGATGAGCCCGAGCCCGGCACCGTCGGACTGGTGCTGGCCGAGGGCACGGTGTTCGGCGAATCCGCGATCCAGCCGGGATACTTCGCCGATCATCAACCCCCTGCATTGCCCATGTTGCATCCGCCATCGGAAACGACGCCGTCGCTGCCGGAGTGCACCGGCGCCGCCTCGGGCTGTGTGCTGCTACCGGGGTTGCCGTATCTGGGATTGGAACATCGGGCGGCGTGGGTGGAGGCCGAAGCCGACGGAACCATCACCTCGATGGTCAGCCGCGTCGGCGTTGACCCCATCAGTCATCCCGACACCGCAATTCTGGCGATGCCGCTTGCCGCATAAGGAGATTCGAACCAATAAGTTCGCGCGCCGAATCGACGGATACGGCCGCCCGAACTTCATCGCCACGGTGGCGCGCATCGAATCCGGCCGCTAGCCTGGGAAACTGTTAGCGAAGGGGAGTAGCCCCGAATCGTTGGGTCGACATACTGGCGCACAGCCCGGCCCGCGAACCGTCACACCGGACGGTGGGCGAGACCTTCGACCGATGTTCGATGACCGGACGGTCATCGGCACGTGTCGAGAGGTCGCCCGCATGCTTTCCGCCACAATGCTGAGTCTCGGAGTGGTTTTCCTCGCCGAGCTGGGCGACAGATCGCAGCTGATCACGATGACCTACGCGTTGCGGTACCGCTGGTGGGTGGTGCTGACCGGGGTAGCGATCGCATCCATCACCGTGCATGGTGTCTCGGTGGCGGTCGGCCACTTCCTGGGCACCACGGTGCCGGCCCGGCCGATGGCGTTTGTGGGAGCGATCGCCTTCCTGATATTCGCCGGCTGGGCCTGGCGCGAAGGCCGCGAAGACCCGGCCGGCGCCGACGAGGTCGCGCATCTGCCCAACCCCCGATTCGCGCTGCTCACCGCGGTGTCGTCGTTTGTCCTGGCCGAGCTCGGCGACAAGACAACCCTGGCCACGGTCACCTTGGCCAGCGATCACAACTGGGCCGGCGTATGGATCGGCACCACCTTGGGCATGATCGTGGCCGACGGCCTGGCAATAGGTGTCGGACTACTGCTGCATCACCGGCTGCCCGAACAGCTGCTGCATCTGCTGGCCAGCCTGCTGTTCCTGCTTTTCGGCTTGTGGATGCTGTTCGAGGGGGCGCTGGGATGGCGCTCGGTCGCCATCGGTGTGACCGCGGCGGTGGCGCTGGCCGCCGCTGCCGGAGCCACGGCGCAAACTCTCCGGCGGCGTCGCAGCGTTTCCGCACTAGGCACGAATTCACCCTCGGGCCGGTAGCCGGCACCAACCGGCATCGGCCGGGCTCCGACCATCTCGACCACCGCCCCCGACATCGTCGCACCGGTCCCCCGCCCGCCCCGGTTTCGCGCTGCCACCCGCCGAGGCTTCATAGACAGCAAAGCGCCCAATCCGACGTCCGCCGTTGGCGTCTGGTTGCCCAGAATCGAGCGCGTTCCGCCGACGGGCAGCACCTTTGTTCCTTGCCAGCGCCGGTGCTCGTGGGCTTTCGATGCCATCCGAAGGCCGTATTCTGCGGATAACCTGTGAAATTCGTTCATCTTATGGACACCCCACCGAATCGGTTGGATGCTCGTCGGAGGCGGCTTGGGCACCTGTCCGACGCACCGGCACCCAATCGCCTCAGGTTTGCACTTGGTTGTTGACATAACTGTCGCTACCATGATCAGCAAATATATATAGATAAGCGTTCAATTTTGCAGCCCGGTGGAGGTCATATCGATGAGCACGACGTTCGCTGCCCGCCTGAACCGTCTGTTTGACACGGTGTACCCGCCCGGACGGGGGCCGCATACCTCCGCCGAGGTGATTGCGGCGCTCAAGGCGGAGGGCATCACGATGTCGGCTCCTTATCTATCGCAGCTACGCTCCGGCAACCGCACAAACCCTTCCACCGCGACCATGGCCGCCCTCGCCAACTTCTTTCGCATCAAGGCGGCCTATTTCACCGATAACGAGTACTACGAAAACCTCGATCAGGAACTGCAGTGGCTGGCCACGATGCGTGACGACGGCGTGCGCCGCATCGCCGTTCGTTCCCAAGGGTTGTCCACCCAAGCGCAGCAGGAGATCGTGGAGCGAATCGAAGAACTCCGCCGGACGGAACGCCTCGACGCTTAACGCGATTACCGCAGGGCCGGTCCCCCGACCTGAGGGATTGCCGACGCCCCTCCCGAATTAGGGTTGGGCCCAGCGAGCGCGCACGCACCGCGATAGTCCACGAGATACCGGGAGGCGGCCGGGAATGGGCCTGTTCCGCAAGCGAAAGAGCCGCGCGACGCGTCGCGCCGAAGCCCGCGCGATCAAGGCCCGCGCCAAGCTGGAAGCCAAACTGTCTGCCAAGAATGAGGCGCGCCGCATCAAGTCCGCGCAGAAGGCGACCGACAAGGCGCTCAAGGCGCAGCTCAAGGCGCAGCGCGACAGCGACCGGGCGGCATTGAAGGTCGCCGAGACTCAACTCAAGGCGGCCCGCGAGGGCAAGTTCCTCTCGCCCGCTCGAATCCGCCGGACACTGACGGTGTCTCGATTACTCGCCCCGATCCTTGCGCCGGTGATGTATCGCGCGGCCATCGCGGCCCGCGGACTGCTGGATCAACGGCGGGCAGACCAGCTCGGGGTGCCGCTGGCTCAGATCGGACAGCTCTCGGGCCACGGCGCACAGCTGTCCGCCCGGGTGTCCGGTTGTGAGCGGTCGCTGCGGATTGTGCAGGAAAAGAAGCCGAAGGACGCGGAGACCAAGCAGTTCGTCTCGGCCATCAGCGAGCGGCTCTGCGAACTCTCGGCCGCTATCACAGCAGCCGAGAACATGCCGGCCCAGCGGCGTCGAGCCGCGCATTCCGCGATCTCCTCGCAACTCGACGGCATCAAGGCGGACCTGATGGCGCGTCTAGGGCTAGCCTGAGTCAGCATGCCGGTCCTGCGCAGTTGGGTTTCGAGCAGCCGTGTTCAGTCACGAGCCAGATATTCGCGTGGTGTGGTTGCGCAGGTGCTCGGGAAGTTGCGGTTCGCGCCGTTATTCGTCGCCATCACGATTGTCGTCGCGCTGCCGGTTCCGGCGGCATCCGCGCAGGCTGGAGGCATGGCGGCGCACGAATCGGTGACCGTCGGCGCCAGTGGTGATGGCGGTGGCGATTCGGGCGAGGACCTGCCCGCCTGGCCGTTCGCGGTGGGAGTGGTCGCTGCGGTAGGCGCGGCAGCGCTGTGGGCTACGCGGCGCCGGCCGTAGCGGCTTGGGCCGGCGACCTGGTAGGCGAGGCAGACGACGAACCGTGTCCTGGCATGATGGACCCGAGTGTTTCGCGATCTAGTGAGCAATGAGGAAGCTGCAAAGGAGCGGCCGCATGGCAGACCCGCAGGATCGACCCGACGGCGAACCCGACGCGACACCGGGACAGCCGGCCAAGAAGCCGCCCGCCGACAAGGCTGCGAAGACACCGGCCAAGAAGACACCTGCGAAGAAGACGCCGGCCAAGAAGGCCCCGGCGCAGAAGGCGCCAGCCAAGAAGGCCCCCGCCAAAAAGGCACCGGCCAAAAAGGCTCCGGCGACCAAGCCGCCCGCACAAAGCCCCGAACCGGCCCCGCAACCGACCGCGCTGGCCAACGTTTCACAGCAACAACCGAGCGCCAACGGCCAACTCGCCGAAGCCGCTAAAGATGCGGCCGCACAAGCTAAGTCGACGGTAGACCGCGCCAACAACCCACTTCCCCGGGTCGCCGATGAGCAGCCAGGCCACTCCACCGTTCCGCTGGTCGTCGCAATCGCATTGAGCCTGTTGGCGATGCTGCTGATCCGCCAGCTGCGCCGGCGCTGATCGATGGGAAACGTGGCGTTTCGGCCAACGGCCGATCTCGTTGACGACATCGGGCCCGATGTGCGCAGCTGTGATCTTCAATTCCGCCAGTTCGGTGGCCGCGCCGAGTTCGCCGGACCGATCAGCACCGTGCGGTGTTTTCAGGACAACGCGCTGCTGAAATCGGTGCTCTCGCAGCCGGGTGAGGGCGGGGTGCTGGTGATCGACGGTGCCGGTTCCCTGCATACCGCCCTGGTCGGTGATGTCATCGCCGAACTGGCGCGCTCCAACGGCTGGGCGGGGCTGGTGGTGCACGGCGCGGTCCGCGATTCGGCCGCACTGCGTGGCATTGACATTGGCATCAAGGCACTGGGCACCAATCCGCGCAAGAGCACCAAGACCGGGTCGGGTGAACGCGACGCCGAAATCACGCTGGGCGGTGTCACGTTCGTGCCGGGCGAGATCGCCTACAGCGACGACGACGGCATCGTGGTGGTCGCCGCCGTCGCAACCGAATCCTGAATCGCGGCTAAGCCGGCGACTAAACCGGCACTGCGACCGGCTTTTTGGCGAATCGCAAACCCTCGTCGTCGATCTTGCCGCGGCGAATCAGATGAATATCGCGCAGATAGTTCTGGTTGAGTCGCCACGGCTTGCGTGAACCCTGCTTGGGAAGTTCGTCGATCACGCGCAGCACATAGCCCGGAGTGAACTCCATGAATGGACATTCCTGCACATCCGAACCCGGGCGCTCGACGACGACGGACTCATAGTCATTGGCGTCCATGTAGTTGAGCAGACGGCAAACGAACTCCGACACCAGATCCGCCTTCAGTGTCCACGACGCGTTGGTGTAGCCAACGGTGTAGGCCATGTTGGGCAGGCCGGAAAGCATCATGCCCTTGTAGGCCATCGCCTTGGTGAGATCCACCGACTCTCCGTCCACGGTGACCGCCGCCCCGCCGAAGAGCTGCAGGTTCAAACCCGTTGCGGTGACGATGATGTCGGCCGGCAGCTGCTGGCCCGAGTTGAGCCGGATGCCGGTCGGCGTGAACCGGTCGATCGTGTCGGTGACCACATCGACCTGTCCGTGGCGAATGGCCCGGAACAAGTCGCCGTTGGGCACCAGGCATAGCCGCTGATCCCATGGGTTGTAGTGCGGGCCGAAATGCTTTCGCACGTCATAGCCTTCGGGCAACTGACGCTGGGCCAGTCCCATGAAGTTCTTCCGCATTCGCCGCGGCCACTTGCGGCAGGCTCCGTATACGGCGGCCTGGCGCAGCACGTTCTTCCACCGCACCATGGCGTAGGCCATGTTCTCGGGAAGCCAGCGGTTGAGGCGCTCAGCGATGCTGTCCCGTTCTGGCTGGGAGACTATGTAGGTCGGCGAGCGCTGCAGCATCGTGACGTGCTTTGCCCCCGAGTTCGCCAGCGCCGGGACCAGAGTGACCGCGGAGGCACCGCTGCCGATCACGACGACGTTCTTGCCGTCATAGTCGAGGTCTTCGGGCCAGTGCTGCGGATGGATGATCGAGCCGGCGAAGTCCTGCGCGCCGGCGAAGTTCGGGGTGTAGCCCTGGTCGTAGTTGTAGTAGCCGCTGCAGAGAAACAGGAACGAACAGGTGACGGCGCTCATGGCACCGTTGCTCTCGATCTGCAGCGTCCAGCGGTTCTGCGCGTTCGACCAGTCCACGCTGATGACTTTCTGGTTGAGCCGGATGTGCTTGTCGATGCCGTACATGGCCGCCGTGCCTTTGACGTATTCGAGGATCGGCTTGCCGTCGGCGATGGCCTGGCGCTCGGTCCACGGACGAAAGCGGAAGCCCAGCGTGTGCATATCGGAGTCGGATCGGATGCCGGGGTAGCGGAACAGATCCCAGGTGCCACCCATGGCGGCGCGCTTCTCCAGGATCGCGTAGGACTTGGTCGGACAGCGGTCTTGAAGATGCCAGGCTGCACTCACGCCGGAGATACCCGCCCCCACGATCACGACGTCAAGATGCTCAGTCATGGCGCCACGCTATCAACGCTGTGTTGAGTCCGTCAACGGGGTGTCGAAACTCTCGACGCGCGGTAAGCTGCCGTGGTGTCTACTTCCACTGCCAGTCAGGCATCGCTGAGCCGGGGCCGCCGTAGCGCGCGACCATCCGGTGATGAGCGGGAGCTGGCGATCCTCAACACGGCCGAGAAGCTGCTCGAGGACCGTCCGATGGTCGACATCTCGGTCGACGACCTGGCCAAGGGAGCCGGCATCTCCCGCCCCACCTTCTACTTCTATTTCCCGTCCAAGGAAGCAGTGTTGCTGACCTTGCTGGACCGGGTGGTCAATGAGGCCGACGCGGCGCTGGACAACCTCGCCCAGGCACCCGACGTCGACCACGTGACGATGTGGCGCAACGGAATCAACGTGTTCTTCGAGACCTTCGGATCGCACCGGGCGGTCGTGCAGGGCGGTCAGGGCGTCCGAAGTATCAGCACCGAAGTCCGGGAGCTTTGGTCGACATTCATGCAGAAGTGGATCGCCTATACCGCCAAGATCATCGAAGCCGAGCGCGAACGGGGCGCCGCGCCGGTGACGCTGCCCGCCCTGGAACTGGCCACCGCACTCAACCTGATGAACGAGCGGACTTTGTCGGCGTCGTTCCTGGCTGAGGAGCCGTCCGTGCCGGAGACACATGTGGTCGACACCCTGGTGCACGTCTGGGTCAGCAGCATCTACGGCGCGGCTCGCTAACCAGGAACTTGTCGGTCCGCGGTGCGAACATATGTTCGCGCACGGCGATGCCTCCATCCTGCACGCGGACCTGGATTCGTTCTACGCGTCCGTCGAGCAGCGTGACGACCCCTCGTTGCGGGGTCGGCCGGTGATCGTCGGCGGCGGTGTCGTGCTGGCGGCGAGCTATGAGGCCAAGGCATACGGGGTCCGCACCGCGATGGGCGGAGCTCAGTCGCGGCGGCTGTGCCCGCAGGCCGTGGTGGTGCCGCCGCGTATGCGCGCCTACATGCGGGCCAGTGATGCCGTGTTCGAGGTGTTCCGCGACTGCACTCCACTGGTGGAGCCGCTTTCGGTGGATGAGGCGTTTCTCGATGTGGCCGGCTTGCGCCGGGTCTCGGGCACACCGGTGCAGATCGCGGCGCGGCTGCGGGAAGACGTACGCGGGCGGGTCGGGCTGCCCATCACCGTCGGCGTGGCGCGGACGAAGTTTCTGGCCAAAGTCGCCAGCCAAGAGGCCAAGCCGGACGGCTTGCTGCTGGTGCCGCCGGAAGATGAGCTGGCATTCCTGCATCCCCTGCCGGTGCGCCGGCTCTGGGGAGTGGGCGCCAAGACTGCCGCGAAACTGCAGTCGCACGGCCTGTGCACCGTCGCCGACGTCGCCGAGCTCAGCGAATCGGCACTGAGCTCGATGCTGGGTGCGGCGATGGGGCGCCAGCTGTATGCCCTGTCCCGCAACATCGATCGGCGCCGGGTGAGCACCGGTGTGCGACGGCGTTCGGTGGGCGCCCAGCGCGCACTGGGGCGAGCGGGCAACGCCCTGTCGCCGGCGGAGTTGGACGCGGTGGTGGTCACGTTGATCGACAGAATCACGGGCCGGATGAGAGCGGCCGGCCGCACCGGCCGAACCGTGGTGCTGCGACTACGATTCGACGATTTCAGCCGGGCGACCCGGTCCCACACGTTGCCGTGGGCAACGTCGTCTACCCAGCCGATCCTCGCCGCGGCGCGCCAACTGGTGCGCTCGGCCGCGCCGGCTATCGCGCAGCGGGGATTGACGCTGGTCGGCTTCGCCGTGTCCAGCATCGACCCCGGCGGTGCCCAGCAACTGATGCTGCCGTTCGGCGGCGAACCCGAGGCCATTGACGCGGCGGTGGACCGGATTCGGCGTCGATACGGCAACTCCGCGCTCACCCGCACGGTGCTGGTGGGCCGGGCCCCGGACCAGGAGGTGCCCCGTCTACCGGACTAAAGCCCAGTCGAGGAGTCTGTCGACCGGCCAGGTATTGATGATGCGATCGGCCGCAACTCCCGCGTCGAGCGCGCGCTGAGCGCCGTAGCCGAGGAAGTCCAGCTGGCCGGGTGCGTGTGCGTCGGTGTCGATGCTGAAGACACAGCCGATGTCGCGGGCCAGGTTCAGTAGCCGGGTCGGCGGATCGCGCCGCTCCGGACGCGAGTTGATCTCCACCGCGGTGCCGTGGTCACGGCAGGCGGTGAACACCGCTTCGGCGTCGAATTTGGATTCGGGCCGGATGCCACGGTTGCCCGTCACCAACCGGCCCGTGCAGTGGCCGAGCACATCGGCATGGCCGTTGGAAACGGCCCGCACCATCCGCCGAGTCATCGCCGCCGACTCCATCGAGAGCTTCGAGTGCACGCTGGCCACCACGATGTCGAGACGGTCGAGCAGCTCCGGTTCCTGGTCGAGGCTGCCATCCTCGAGAATGTCGACCTCGATTCCGGTGAGGATGCGCATCGGGGCGAACCTCTCGCGCAGTTCGTCAATGACATCGAGCTGCCTGCGCAATCGCTCTGCCGACAGCCCGTTGGCGATCGTCAGCCGCGGCGAGTGGTCGGTTAGCGCGCAATACTCATGCCCCAACGCCGCCGCGGTGTCCATCATCTCCTCGATCGGCGCCGAGCCGTCCGACCACTCCGAGTGCAGGTGCAGATCCCCACGCAGCGCGCCGCGAATCTCACCGCCGCCCAGATCTTGCGCCGCAGACGGCAGTTCGACCAGCAGATCGGGCTCCTGACCGGACCACGCTTGGCTGATGACCTTTGCGGTCTTGGGACCGATACCCGGCAGCGATTGCCAGCTGTTGGCCCGACCATGCCGCTGGCGCGCATCCTCGTCCAGTCTTTCGATGATGTCGGCGGCGTTGCGATAGGCCATGACCCGTCTGGGGTCCTGACGGCTTCGGTCCTTGTAGTAGGCGATCTGCCGAAGTGCGGCTACCGGATCCATGCCTTGTCGCTCACCTCAGCTGACCGACGATGAACCCCACGAAGACCACCGTGAAGCCCCCAATCTCCCCCAGCATTAGCGAGACCATGAACACGCCGGTCCCCGGCACAGCAGGATCGAACTGATTCTCGGTGTCACGACGCGCGCCGTGGAAGATGTATGTCGCGATCGCAGCGACGAAAAAGAACACCATGACCATCGCCGCCGTGAGATTGAGCCACGCTGGCCAGACGCTCAGCTCGACGAAGACGGCAACCAGCAGCGTTGCGAACGCGTAGAGCAGCGCGGCCCGATGCGCGATATCGACGTAAACGTGGGCCCGGTGCCCATCGCTGACCATGACCTGCCGGTACTTCCACACTCCGAGCGCCAGGGCCAGCAGAAACATGGCTCCCGCCGCCACCAGCGTGATGGCGGTGTCGACCCCGAGGATGTGGCTCATCGTTGTACGGAGTCTAGTTGCGCCCCGGGCTTCATGGCGTTCTCCGACGTCACGCCATCGGGCACCGCGGTGGTTATGGATTCTACATGTGTGTCACCCATTTGCTTGAACCGTCGATCACCCGGCAAATACCGTCGAATACAGCTGCGTGACGAGTTAGTCGTCCGTGAGATACCGACAATTCTGAAGGAGAGGCCGTCATGTCGATCGCGAAGCACGAACGGCCAAACGTGGGATTCCCCATTCTGAAGCGCCCCGCGATGAGAATGGTGTTGGTTGGCGCTGCCGTCATTATCGGCTGCCTGGTTGGGGCGACACCGGCCGGCGCCAGTCCCGGTGAAGTCATCGAAGAGCCCAACCCCTTCGGCGGCTTCAGCTGCAATTGTGGGCCGGCCGAGAGCCCGATCATGCCCGAGGAGATAACCCGCGGGCTAAGGGCAGGCCTCACCTAAACCGCCGGGAGCCGCACGGCCTGCGCGCCGGTCGTCTGCTGCGCGTTAGCGGCCAAATCCAGATGATCTGCTAGCTTGGGTCACGTCGGTCACCGGGGTCCGCACCAGCTGGCCCCGCCTTGTCGTCGATGCAAATCTCGCGGCAAGCCAATCCCTTGTGTCTATGCCGTCGCGCCGCGATGTGCTCCCGGAGGAATTTCGACATGCGTCCCATCATGATGTTCGTGCTGGTCACGTTTGCCACGCTCTTCGGCTCTACCGGCCTCGCCGCGGCCGCGCCGCCCAAGAGCTACTGCGACGAACTCAAAGGGGCCACCACCGGCGAGGTGTGCAAGACTCAGATGACCGAACCCGGCTACACCGTCGATATCAGCCTGCCAAGCAACTACCCCGACGGGAAGTCGCTCGAGAGCTTCGTCCGCGAGACGGGCGAGCATTTCCTCGACAAGGCGAAATCCTCCACTGCGCGCGACGCACCCTACGAGCTCGACATCACCTCGACCAATTACGAGTCGGCGATTCCTCCGCGGGGAACGCAGAGCGTGGTGCTCAAGATTTATCAAAACGGCGGTGGCCCGCGCCCCCAAACCACATACAAGGCGTTCAATTGGGACCAGGCCTATCGCAAGCCGATCACTTGGGAGAAGTTGTGGCAGCCTGAAACCGATCCGCTGAAGGTCGTTTTCCCAATCGTGGAAAGCGAATTGTCAAAGCAGTCCGAGGAGCAGGTGGTGATCGCATCCAGCGCCGGTCTGGACCCGAAGAACTACCAGAATTTCGCCATCTCCAATGACGGGATCACGTTCTTCTTCAGCCCGGGGGAACTGCTGCCCGAAGCCGCCGGCGCTCGCCAGGTGCTGGTCCCCCGCGCTGCGGTGGACCCGATGCTGGCCTAGCCGCGGCTTGGCCTCAGGAGTTTGGGGGCGTGCGGGCGATGATGACCGGAATCCGTGCCGAGTTGACGACCGCTCGGCTGACCGAGCCGAGCAGCATGCCGGGGAACCCACCGCGACCGTGGCTGCCCACAACCACAAGCTGAGCGTCGTGGGCGTGTTCGAGCAGCCGAGGTGCTGGTCGGTCGCTCACCACAACCTTGTGCGTAACCACATCGGGATAGCGTTCCTGCCATCCGCAAAGGCGTTCCGCTAGGACTTCTTCCTCCTGGTCCTTGATGTTGCTCCACTCGATCGGCGCCCAATTGATGCTCGGGAAGTCGAGGGGACCCATGTCGGTCCAAGCGTGCAATGCCACCAATTCCGCGCCGCGCCGAGATGCCTCGTCGAAAGCGATCTCGGTGGCCAACTCCGAGGTGGGCGAGCCATCGACGCCCACCAGCACCGGCGCCTGTGCGGACCGCGGCGGCAGCGGTTCATCGTCATGGATGATCGCGACGGGGCAATGTGCGTGGTGGGCCAGCCCGGAACTGACCGACCCCAGAAGGGCACTAGCCACCCCGCCCTGGCCGCGGCAACCCACCACGACCATCTCGGCCTGCTGGGACAGCTCCACCATGGCGGGCACGACCGCGGCATAGCGCACCTCGCTCGTGACGTGCGCTGCCCGACCCGGCGCGGCCGCGTCGACCGCCACCGCGTGGGCCTGCTGCACAATCTGGTGCGTCTGGTCTTCTCGCCAGCGCGCATAGTCGGCGGGCATCGCAACGTCTGCCCATCCGTTAGCGGGAGCCACCATGGGCGCGAAGACGTGCACCACCTTCAGCGGCACATTACGCATCTCAGCGTCCCGCGCGGCCCACTCCACCGCCAACGTGGAGGCCGGCGAGCCGTCGACGCCGACCACAATTGCCGGGCTCGTGGACTCGGTCGACATAGACAACCTCCCTGTTCGGGCATCGCTACCGCATGTGGTGGACGTTCAAGCTTTGCCGGCTAACACCGACGTTAGTTAATCCGCGCGCGGGTGGCAGGAGGCGTTGGCCCCTTCTCCGTGGGCACTATTGCTCGCAGGCAAGTGTGCGAGGTTTCGTGTTCGGTAGGTCTAAAACCGCTGGCGCACAGGGCAAGTCATACGCGCGGCGACCGTGGACCTGCGCGGGCGTTTGCGGCAGTTGCACCGCGACTACCGTCGAAGGCATGCGTTTCGCTTTCAAGACCTCACCGCAGAACACCACCTGGGAGCAGATGCTGGCGGTCTGGCAGACCGCCGACGGCATCGACGTCTACGAATCCGGTTGGACCTTCGACCACTTCTATCCGATCTTCAGCGACCCCACCGGCCCCTGCCTGGAAGGGTGGACAACGCTGACCGCGCTGGCTCAGGCCACCACGCGGCTGCGGCTAGGCACCCTGGTGACCGGCATTCACTATCGCCATCCCGCGGTGTTGGCCAACCTGGCCGCCGCACTCGACATCATTTCCCATGGGCGACTCGAGCTGGGGATTGGCGCCGGCTGGAACGAGGAGGAGTCCGGTGCCTACGGAATCGAGCTGGGCAGCGTCAAGGAGCGCTTCGACCGATTCGAGGAAGCCTGCGCGGTACTGACCGGGCTGCTGAGCCAACCGAGCACCACCTTCGACGGGAAGTACTACCAGCTCGAGGACGCGCGCAACGAGCCCAAGGGCCCGCAGCGTCCGCACTCGCCGATTTGTATCGGTGGTAGCGGGGAGAAACGTACGCTGCGGATCACCGCCCGCTATGCCCAACACTGGAATTTTGCGGGCGGAACTCCGGAGGAATTTGCCCGCAAGCGCGACGTATTGGCGGCCCATTGCGCCGATATCGGGCGCGATCCGAAAGAGATCACGCTTTCAGCCCACCTGGGTTTGGCGCCGGAGCGCGATTTCGGGCAGGTGATCAAGAACGCCGCCGCGCTGGCGGCCGAGGGATTGGATCTGGGAATCGTCTATATCGCGCCACCGCATGACCCGGCCGTGCTGGAGCCGATGGCCGAGGCGATCCGCGAGTCGGGATTAATTGACGGATAAACGATGCTTCTAATAACAACTCGATGAAGTCGAGCAAACCCGTTTGGCGCCGGCAAGTGCGCCGGGCCAGGCGCTAGACCGCGAACCGCAGCAGCTCTTCGGCCGTTGCCAGGCGCTCGTGTTTGGCAGGAAACTCGTGGCTTTTGACGGGGTGGCGAAACCATGACCAGGCGATTCGCCCCATCCTTGACCGGGGTAACGGGTTACTACGCACAGTGACACTCCCTGTGATCGGACAAACTACTTGGACCCCATGTGCGACGTCTATGTGACGGAGCCCACATCGGCCAATTAGACACCCCGGCTCTGGCAAACCGAAAACGACGCGCCGAGCAATTATCAAATGTTTCTAATGTGGCTGTTGTGATTATTGAAGCGATGCAGCGGTCGGTTTGATTGGGGCTGGCAGCGCCGTGGAACCCATCAAATAGCGGTCCACTCCGGCCGCCGCCGCCCTGCCTTCGGCAATCGCCCAGACGATCAATGACTGGCCACGACCCATGTCTCCGGCAACAAAGACGGCCGGTGCTGAGGTCTCGAAGTCGTCGCCGCGGGCCACGTTTCCGCGGTCGGTGAGCTTGACCCCGAGGTCAGTGAGCAGACCGGGCTTCTCCGGACCGACGAAGCCCATCGCCAGCAAAACCAGGTCGGCCTCCAATTCGAAGTCTGACCCTTCGACCTTGACGAACTTGCCGTCTTGCATCGCGACTTCGTGCGCCTTGAGCGCACGCACGCGCCCATCGTCACCGATGAACTTCTCGGTGTTGACCGAGAACACCCGCTCGCCGCCCTCTTCGTGTGCCGCGGACACCCGATACATCAGCGGGTAGGTCGGCCACGGGGTCGACGCAGCGCGGGCTTCCGGCGGACGCGGCATGATCTCGAACTGGTGGATGTTGGCCGCACCTTGGCGATGCGCGGTGCCCAGGCAGTCCGCGCCGGTGTCGCCGCCGCCGATGATGACGACCTTCTTGCCTTGGGCGGTAATCGGTGGTTGCCCGTCGGGCCCCAGCACGTCGTCGCCCTCCTGCAGCCGGTTGGCCCACGGCAAATATTCCATCGCCTGATGGACGCCATCCAGCTCCCGGCCGGGGATGGGCAGATCCCGCCACGCGGTGGCACCACCGGCCAGCACGACCGCATCAAAATCGGCGCGCAGCTGCTCGGCCGTGATATCAACCCCGACGTTGACGCCGGCCCGGAACTCGGTGCCCTCGGCCTGCATCTGCTCGAGCCGCCGATTCAGAACACGCTTTTCCATCTTGAACTCGGGGATGCCGTAGCGAAGCAGACCACCGATGCGGTCCTCACGCTCGAAGACGGTGACTTTGTGCCCGGCCCGGGTGAGCTGCTGCGCGGCCGCCAGACCGGCCGGACCGGAGCCCACAACGGCAACCGTCTTACCGGTCAGCGTCTGCGGCGGCAGTGGCTTCACCCAGCCTTCATCGAAGGCGTTGTCGATGATTTCGAGCTCGATCTGCTTGATCGTCACCGGATCCTGGTTGATCCCGAGCACGCACGCCGGCTCGCACGGCGCCGGACATAGCCGCCCCGTGAAGTCCGGAAAGTTGTTGGTGGCATGCAGCCGTTCGATTGCATCGCGCCAACGCCCCTGGCGCACCAGGTCGTTCCATTCCGGTATCAGATTGCCCAACGGACATCCGTTGTGGCAGAACGGAATACCGCAGTCCATGCAGCGTGTCGCCTGCTCACGCAGCGTCTCGTTGTCGAAGTCCTCGTAGACCTCGTTCCAGTCACGTAGCCGCAACGGGACGGGCCGACGGGTCGGCAGTTCGCGATGCGTGTATTTCAGGAAGCCGGTCGGGTCAGCCATGCGAAGCCGCCATGATCGCTTTGTCGATATCCACACCGTCGCGTTCGGCCTCGGCAATCGCCTGCAGCACCCGTTTGTAGTCGCGCGGCATCACCTTGACGAAATGCCGTTGCTGCTGCGGCCAGTCGGCCAGGACGCGCTGGCCGACAGCGGAATCGGTGGCATCGACGTGAGCCTGGACGATGCCGTGCACGAACTCGGAATCATCGTCATCGAGCGTCTCGACATCGACCATCTCGGTGTTCAGGTTGTCCGGCAGTTCGCCGTCGGGGTCGTAGACGTAGGCGATACCGCCCGACATTCCGGCGGCGAAGTTGCGGCCGGTCTGGCCAAGGATGACGACCCGGCCGCCGGTCATGTATTCACAACCGTGATCGCCGACGCCCTCAACCACGACATGAGCCCCGGAGTTGCGAACCGCAAAGCGCTCACCCACCACGCCGCGCAGGAATACCTCTCCGCTGGTGGCACCAAAAAGGATCACATTTCCCCCGATGATGTTGTCTTCGGCGACATAACCCGGTGGCGCATTATCCGATGGCCGCACCACGATCCGGCCACCCGAGAGGCCTTTGCCGACGTAGTCGTTGGCGTCGCCGTAGATGCGCAAGGTAATCCCCTTCGGCACAAACGCACCGAAGCTGTTGCCAGCAGATCCCTCGAATGTGATGTCGATGCTTCCGTCCGGCAAGCCTTGGCCGCCATAGGCTCTGGTCACCTCGTGACCAAGCATGGTGCCCACCGTGCGGTTGACGTTGCTGATGGTGGTGGCAAACCGGACCGGTTTGCCGGAATCCAGGGCCTCCCTGCTCATCACGATCAGCTGCTGGTCGAGCGCCTTGTCCAGCCCGTGATCCTGGCTGGAACTGCAGTACAGGTCCTGGTTCATGAACGCCGACTCAGGCTCATGCAGCACGGGCGTCAGATCCAGCCGGTGCGCCTTCCAGTGCGCCCGCGCCAGCGTCGTGTCCAGTGCCCCCGCTTGGCCGACAGCCTCGTTGATGGTGCGGAAGCCCAACTGCGCCATGTATTCGCGCACTTCTTCGGCGATGAACATGAAGAAGTTCTCCACGAATTCGGGCTTTCCGTTGAACCGCTCCCGCAGCAACGGATTCTGGGTGGCCACGCCGACGGGACAGGTGTCGAGGTGACACACCCGCATCATGATGCATCCGGCCACCACCAGCGGCGCGGTCGCAAAACCGAACTCCTCGCCACCGAGCAGCGTCGCGATCATCACGTCGCGCCCAGTCTTGAGCTGACCGTCCACCTGAACCACGATCCGGTCACGTAATCCGTTGAGCAGCAACGTCTGCTGCGTCTCGGCCAGGCCCAGCTCCCAGGGCGCACCGGCGTGCTTCAGGGACGTCAGTGGCGTCGCACCCGTACCACCGTCGTGCCCGGAGATCAGCACCACATCGGCGTGGGCCTTCGAGACGCCGGCGGCGACAGTCCCCACCCCGTTCTCGGAGACCAGCTTGACGTGCACCCGTGCCGACGGGTTGGCGTTCTTCAGGTCGTGGATCAGCTGCGCCAGATCCTCGATGGAGTAAATGTCGTGGTGCGGTGGCGGCGAGATCAGGCCGACACCCGGGGTGGAGTGGCGCACCTTCGCCACCCAGGGATAGACCTTGTGCCCCGGAAGTTGGCCTCCCTCACCGGGCTTGGCACCCTGCGCCATCTTGATCTGGATATCGGTGCAGTTGGTCAGGTAATGCGAGGTGACGCCGAAACGCGCCGAGGCGACCTGCTTGATGGCGCTGCGACGCCAGTCCCCATTGGGGTCCTGCTCGAATCGCCCGACGTCCTCGCCGCCTTCGCCACTGTTTGACCGGCCGCCGAGCCGGTTCATGGCAATCGCCAGCGTCTCGTGTGCCTCGGCCGAAATGGACCCGAAGCTCATCGCTCCGGTCGAGAAGCGCTTCACGATTGCACTAGCGGGCTCGACCTCGTCCAGCGGTATCGGGGGCCGTACGCCGGCCCGGAACTTGAGCAGTCCGCGCAGCGAGGCCATCCGTTCGCTCTGGTCATCGACCAGGCGGGTGTACTCCTTGAAAATCTTGTATTGGCCGGTGCGGGTGGAGTGCTGAAGCTTGAAAACGGTCTCGGGGTTGAACAGGTGGTACTCGCCTTCGCGACGCCACTGGTACTCCCCGCCCACTTCAAGCTCTCGATGTGCGCGTTCGTCGGGCCGGTCCAGATAGGCCAGCGTGTGGCGGCTGGCGACATCGGCGGTGATGTCATCGAGGGTAATCCCGCCGGTGGCGCAGGTCAGTCCGCTGAAGTACTCGTTGAGGACTTCTTCGGACACCCCGACCGCCTGGAACAGCTGGGCCCCGGTGTAGGAAGCCAGCGTTGAAATGCCCATCTTGGACATCACTTTCAACACGCCTTTGCCGGCAGCCTTGACGTAGTTGCTCAACGCGGTGTTGCGGTCGATGCCGTCGATGACCCCCCGGTCGAGCATGTCCTCGATCGACTCGAAGGCCAGATAGGGGTTCACCGCCGCCGCGCCGCAGCCCAGCAGCATCGCCATGTGATGAACCTCGCGGGCATCGCCGGATTCGACCACCAGCCCCACCTTGGTGCGACTTCGCTCGCGTACCAGGTGGTGATGCACCCCGGCAACGGCAAGCAGGGCCGGTATCGGTGCCATCCGCTCATCGGACTCGCGGTCCGACAACACGATGATCCGGGCGCCATCGGCGATCGCCGCCGACGCCTGAGCACGTACCTCATTCAACGCGGCAGCCAGCCCGGCACCACCTTCGGCGACCGGGTACAAGCAACGAACCACCTTGGATTTGAGCCCGTGTGGCCGTCCGTTGATCACGGTCTCGGGGTCGAGGTTGATCAGCTTGGCCAGCTCGTGGTTCCGCAGAATCGGCTGGGGCAGCTGGATTTGGTGGCAGGAGTTCTCGTCGGGGTTGAGCAGGTCTCGCTCGCCACCGGTGGTGCCCTGCAGGCTGGTCACCACCTCTTCGCGGATCGCGTCCAGCGGCGGGTTGGTCACCTGCGCGAACAGCTGCTGGAAGTAGTCGTAGAGCATCCTGGGACGCCGCGACAGCACCGCGATCGGGGTGTCGGTGCCCATCGACCCGATCGGTTCGGCACCGGTGCGGACCATCGGCGCCACCAGCAGGTTGAGTTCCTCGTAGGTGTATCCGAAAACCAGCTGCCGCAGGACCACCCGTTCATGGGCCATCCGGGCGTATTCGCCCGACGGCAACTTCTCCAGCGGCACGAGGTTGTTGTCGAGCCATTCCTGATAGGGATGCTCGGCAGCCAGCTCCGCCTTGATCTCCTCGTCGGAGACGATGCGGCCTTGCGCGGTGTCGACCAAGAACATCCGGCCCGGCTGCAACCGCATCCGCTGCACCACCGTCGACGGGTCCAGGTCCAGCACACCAGCCTCGGAGGCCATCACCACCAAGCCGTCCTCGGTGACCCAGATCCGAGACGGGCGCAAGCCGTTGCGGTCCAGCACCGCGCCGACCATGGTGCCGTCGGTGAATGTCATCGACGCCGGGCCGTCCCACGGCTCCATCAACGAGGAGTGGTACTGGTAGAACGCCCGCCTGCTCGGGTCCATGCTCGCGTGGCGTTCCCAGGCTTCCGGGATCATCATCAACACGGCATGGGCCAGGCTGCGCCCGCCCAGGTGTAGCAGTTCGAGCACCTCGTCGAAACGCGCGGTGTCAGACGCGCCCGGGGTGCAGATGGGGAACAGCTTCTCCACGTTTGCTTCGGTGCCGAAGACATCCGTCTTGATCAACGCCTCGCGGGCCCGCATCCAGTTCTCATTGCCGGTGACGGTGTTGATCTCCCCGTTGTGGGCGATGCGCCGGAAGGGATGCGCCAACGGCCAGGACGGGAACGTGTTGGTCGAGAACCGCGAGTGCACGATCCCCAGGGCACTGGTCAGCCGATCGTCCTGCAGATCCAGGTAGAACGCCTTGAGCTGTGGGGTGGTCAACATGCCCTTGTAGACGAACGTCCGGCCGGACAGGCTGGGGAAGTACACGGTCTCCCGGCCCGGGCCGTCTTGGCCGGGGCCCTTGGTCCCCAACTCGTGCTCAGCCCGTTTGCGGATGACGTAGCAGCGCCGTTCCAGGGCCATGTCAGAGGCTCCGGCCAGGAAAACCTGGCGGAATGTCGGCATTGCGTCGCGTGAAAGTGCGCCCAGTGACGAGTCGTCGGTGGGCACGTTGCGCCAGCCCAGCACCTGCAGGCCTTCGGCTTCGGCGATCTTCTCGACGGCCGCGCAGGCCGCGGCCGCGTCTTTGGACGACTGCGGCAGGAAGGCGATGCCGGTGGCGTAGCTGCCCGGGGCCGGTAGCTCGAAGTCGACGACCTCCCGGAGGAATGCATCCGGGACCTGAATCAAGATGCCGGCACCGTCACCGCTGCGCGGCTCGGCACCAGCAGCGCCCCGGTGTTCCAGGTTGAGCAGCGCAGTAATCGCCTTGTCCACAATGTCGCGGCTCCGCCGGCCATGCATGTCGACCACCATGGCTACCCCACACGAATCGTGTTCGAATGCGGGGTTGTATAGCCCGACGCGCTTGGGCGTCATACCCACCTAACCCTTCAGCAGACTTAACTGCGCGGACTCACCAGCAGCCCGTAGGCCACCTCGCCCCGACGTTGCCCGCGTTGGCCCCTTCGGTCTTGTCGATAGGCTTGCCCTCGTGCGGGATGACCCAGTCAGGGATTCGTCCGTGCAGCGCTGAACGGTGCCCCTGTAACCGATCACGACAAGTCGTAAAACGATATGACAAAGCCCGCCTGACATGCCAACTTACCAATGGTAACCCGCCCAGTGGTGATGCCGTACGGTCAGTGCAGCCAATGATCGAAGGCCGCGCTCACGTGCCGTTTTCCGGTGAATTATCGGCGTGCCAACCGCCGCCCCCAACCCCGCGACGAGCCACAGTAACTGCTTAGACTAATTTGCTGGACCGGCGCCGAAGCGCACTCGGCCACAGCGGAGACCGCGTCACACAACAGTCACTTCGGCAACACGTTCCACGATAAGGCTTGGCAGTTATCGTGCAGGAATTTTGGGATCACCGTGCACGCGCCATGGCCACGACGCCACGACATCCCCGGTTGCCGCCGGTCATGTTTGCGCAATATTAAGAAACCGCTAAGACCAGCGGTCCGAGTCGGCGATTCGCCCCGCCTCGCCCAATAGCTAGCGGCCAATTCTGGACCGACCCCAGTTCAGCGTCCATCGACAGTCCGCGAGAGTGTGATCGGACACACCTGGCCGTGGCCGGTGAGCCCGACAACGACAACCACGACAACCACACCGCCGACTCCGGCCCGTTGGGTGTGCCTAGATCACCGCCTCTAGCGCGCGGTCCAATGCCTGTTGATCGCGCCGACACACCCACACCCCCGCGTCGCCGTGATCGCCATACGAATCGCGGGATCCAACGAGTGGGCACACCCTCCGCTGTGACGACAACTGCATTGACTATTTAACACTTGCCCCCGCCAGGTCGCCTTGACGCAATGTATCAGAAGCCGTGCATATCGTTTTATTTCAGAAGGTAATTCTGATTTATCCTGGAAGGCCGTTCTGCTTTCTTGGATGAAATTTGGCGTGGGGATCACCGCATTTCGTCTCCCATAATAGATGTGCACGGCGGATAGAAATTCGGGCACGCCAAACGAGAATCCATTCGAGCGCACCTCCGGTAAGCCCATCGAGCCGAGCCGGCGCAGCCTGAACCGCAGCAACGAGAACACCAGATCAGAAGGAACTTTGCAGCATGCAGCCTTTCAATCCAGCAGGCAATGACGCGCCGGTGCCTGGCGGAAACAACAACCCGCCGGAACCGGAATTACGTGGCGAACCTGGATCAGTGATGTGCGCCTGCACCGAGGCCGTCCTCTTCGCCTGGTTGATCTACGCTTTGGCACATCCAACACCCCCCGAAGAGGGTGACAGCGTCGTGCGCAGCGGGGCAGGGCTCCGGCGTTGTTGATTAGCAGGCTTGTGAGCTGGGGAATTGTGGATTGAGGAGGTCTAGGCGGCGGTTGGCGGTCAAAGCGGTGATCCGGCAGGCTTCGGCGATGTTGTCGGCGCCGTTGAGGCGGTGCAGATTGATCGCGGTGTTGCGTAGCGTTGCTAGGACCTGTGCGCCGTTTCCGGTATGTGCCCTTTGACGGTCTTCGTCGAAGGTGACGTCGCGTATCCAGTGCAGGCTGTTCTCGATTCCCCAGTGTTGACGCATCCAGGTCATGATCGCGGTAGGGCGGGCGTGCTCGAACGACAGGCTGCAGATGGCATAGACCACCTCCACGCTGCGCTGGTCGGTGGCGGTGATCAAGCGTTCACGAGTGATCCGGATGATTTGTTTTGCGTAGGGGAAGCCGATTCCTCGTGCAGCGGTGATGATTTGCAGGGTGCGGGTCTCGACACGGCCGTGGCCGCGGGAGTCGTCGGTAGCGGCTGCGGGCACCTCGGCCCAGGGCAGCGCGGTGATACGCGCAAGTATTTTGGCTTGGTTGGACTTGACGATCATCAGGTAGTGCGACTTCAAGGTGGCGCAGATCAACTTCGCGGTGACGACCTGGGTATGCATCGCATCCACGGTGACCAGCCACCGCAAGCTACCCGGCAGCAGCGTGAGCAGGGCACGTACGCAGGGAATTTCATTGCTTTTCTCGGCGACAGCGAGTTGACCGAGCACCAATCGGGCACGGTGGGCGAACACCGACACGAGATGCGTGGCTGTCGCTTTGGCACGTAAAGCACCACGCAGCATCTTGCCGTCCAACGCGATCGGCACCAATCCACTGGGGTCGCTGCTGGCCACGTGTGCAGTGAAGTAACTGCCCATCCTGGCGTTGAGGTCGGCGGGGTCTAGCCGAGACAAAACAGCACGGAAGGTCTTCTCACTGGGCCGCCGGAACCGGACCCCTAATTGGGCCAACACATCATCGGGAGCGGTGGCCGCCCATGTGGCAAAATCAGCATAGCCGCGCATCCCCGCGGCAGTGGCCAGAACCGCGATCGCCAACAAAGCCATCAGCGAATACCTCCGACCGCGTGGGCCCCTCGGGTCTGGCACCGAGGCCAACACATCGAGAAACTCCGATCCGATGAGCTCGCTGCGCTCACCAGGACTCCAGCGGTCGAACACCTCTGGAACCGACGACACAGGCAATACTGAAACGGTAGGCACGGGCAACTCCAGGCCAACGACGAACAGTAACCAACTCGATCGTTCTCCAGATAGCCCGTGCCTACACTCCGGCCCCAATAGCGCGGCACCAAAGATCATCAACCCAGCTCACAAGCCTGCTAATCAACAACGCCGGAGCCCTGGCCCCGGAGCGGGCGCGCTGTCCAATCACCCGCTGGCAGGTGGGTCAGGCCCGACCACCGGCGCGGGCCTGCTGCGCGGTGAATCACTACCCGGCGCCGGCGGAACCCTGACCCGCACGCCACTGATCAGCGAACTCGTCGAAAAGCCGATGGGTCCGTCAGTGCAGCCGGCCGCGGCTGCCGGATCGTCGGCAAGCAGTGGCGCCGCCCCGGTGGGCGCCGGCGGAATGGGGGCAGGAGCTGGCGCCGGTGCTGGCGGTTCGTCGCGGCCAGGCATGGGCGCCCCGGCGGCGCTGACCCAGGAGCGGGACGAGGCCGACGAAGACGACTGGGATGACGAGGACGACTGGTGAGCGTCGTCAACACGAACAGACTTCCCGGCCACCCGGGTCGGAAGACTTGCCAACAATTTGGCGAGGAAAGAAAGAGAGAAAGTAGTCCAGCATGGCAGAGATGAAGACCGATGCCGCTACCCTCGCGCAGGAGGCAGGTAATTTCGAGCGGATCTCCGGTGACCTGAAGACCCAGATCGACCAGGTTGAGTCGACCGCCGGTTCGCTGCAGGCCCAGTGGCGCGGTGCGGCTGGTACCGCCGCTCAAGCTGCGGTGGTCCGTTTCCAGGAACCGCCAACAAGCAGCGGGCCGAACTCGACGAGATTTCGACGAACATCCGTCAGGCCGGTGTCCAGTACTCCCGGGCCGACGACGAGCAGCAGCAGGCGCTGTCCTCGCAAATGGGCTTCTGATTCCCCTATCACGAGAAAGAAACGGAGCAATACGACATGACAGAACAGCAGTGGAATTTCGCCGGCATTGAGGCCGCATCCAGCTCAATCGGGGGAAATGTCGGCAGCATTCATTCCCTTCTGGATGAGGGCAAGCAGTCGCTGCACAAGCTGGCCGCAGCCTGGGGTGGTAGCGGTTCGGAGGCCTACCAGGGTGTGCAGCAGAAGTGGGACTCCACCGCCCAGGAGCTCAACAACGCGCTGCAGAACCTGGCTCGCACCATCAGCGAGGCCGGTCAGGCAATGTCCTCCACCGAGGGCAACGTCACGGGGATGTTTGCTTAATCCCCCCTCTCGTTCGCGTAGAATACCGAAGCACGAGATCGGGGCGAGTTTCAACCTTTCGGAATCTCGCCCCTTCTCGTGCTTCGTTCTATTGGCGAACTTCTGAGAGGTTCCGATGCCGGCGGACTACGACGAGCTATTTCGGCCCGCCGAGGGTTCCGGACCTCCAGATGATGAAACTGGGCAAACCTTCTTTGATCCTGGTACCGCGTATCCGCCGCCCGTAAAACCCAACGGCGACGGGCACTCGGCGCCTAAGGGCTGGTCGCGCGCATTTCCGCCGGCGGAAGATGAGTCGCCGTCAGACTCCGCAGAGCCGGCAGCTGGCCCCGCCAAGTCGCCGTTGCCCCCCATGCCCATCGGCGGGCCTGCGCCGATACCCCCAGAGCCACCACCGGCCCCCCCGGAGCTACCACCGGCACCCCCGGGACCGCCACCGGCTCGTCCGGAGGCACCTCCGCAATCGCCGACAGCCGAGGCTGAACCTCCGGACGAGGCAATGCCCGTTAGCGGGCCCCCGCCTGGCGGCAAGTCGCCGCTGCCTCCGATGCCTATCGGTGGGCCGCCACCGGCATCTCCGGAGCCACCCGCGGCTCCACCGGAACCGACGGCGCCAGCAGAGCCACCGCAGCCGCCGGAGGCTGCTGCACAACCGCCGCAGGCCGTCGAGGAACAGGCCCGCGCAACCGCCGAACCCCCCGCGGCACCAAAACCGCCGCGTCCCCCCATGCCCATCGGCGGGCCCCCACCCACACCCCCGGCCGCGCCGCAACCACAACAAGACATAGAAGAAGACCCGAATCCGGCGCCCGCCGAAGCCCCAGCGGCACCACCGAAATCACCGCTACCGCCCATGCCGGTCAGCGGACCGCCACCGGAACCGCCCGAACTGCCACCGGCTCCACCGGAACCGACGGCCTCAGCAGAGCCACCGCAGCCGCCGCAGGCCGTCGAGGAACGGGCCCACGCAACCACCGAACCCCCCGCGGCACCAAGACCGTCGCGTCCCCCCATGCCCATCGGCGGGCCCCCACCCACACGGGAACCACAACAGGGCGCGCCGCACCCGCACCAGGACATAGAAGAAGAACCGAAACCGGCGGCCGCCGAAACCCCAGCGGCACCACCGAAATCACCGCGACCCCCCATGCCGGTCAACGGGCCGGCACCCACCCGGCCCGAGCCACCGTTACCACCGGGCCCCCCGCGTCGCCGCGCTCAACCGCCAACGGCGCCACCCAACCAGCCCGGGCAACCGAAGCCCATCAGCGTACACCCGCCGCCCCCACCAAGGCCAGCGGCGTTCACACCCCCAGCACGCGGCGCCACGCCAAACCGGCATGAATCGGCCAAACCTCCGCCACCGCGCCGGGTCCGGATCGGTGGCCCGCCTCAGCCTCCAGGGCCACCGGAGGCTGAATCCGAGGCTCCTCGGCACTCGCGGCATGCCCGACGGGCGCATCGTTATCGGCCCGAGCCCGAAACCGATGACCTCGAGGCCACCGCGGTACGGCCGCTTCCGACGCGCGAGCCAATGAGGCGAAACGGACCCGCGGCGGACGAAAGCTCAACCGCGTCCTTCGCGTGGCTGCAGCAGAGCCAACCAACGCTCGATCGGCCTTCCGGACCCATGCCCGCCGCCCCTGGGGCCCCCGTCGAGTCCGCGCCGGGGCGCCCTGATGGTCGTAGGGCCAGGCGGCGCGCCGAATCCCGGACTTCTGCCGCTTCGACACCATCTCCGCTGGTGCCAACCAGGGCTCAACCGCCGGGCCCCACCAGGGCTCAGCCGCCGCGCACCGCCGCCGCGGCTCAACCCGCTACTGAGGCTACTGAGCCCCTGCCGGACGCCGGTGCCCCGGCCAAGCAGCCGAAGAAGCCGAAGAAGCCGGTGCCACAACGGGGTTGGCGGCGGCGGGTTCACGCGGTCACGCGGATCAACTTCGGCCTTTCTCCCGATGAGAAGTATGAATTGGACCTGCGCACGCGGATCGGTCGAAAGCCCCGCGGCTCGTATCAGATCGCGATCTTGGGCCTGAAGGGCGGCGCCGGGAAGACGACCACGACGGTCACTCTTGGCACCACACTGACGCACGTGCGCGGGGATCGGATCCTGGTGCTTGACGCCGATCCGGGCGCCGGAAATCTCGCCGAACGTTCGGGACGTTCGTCGCCATCATCGATTGCCGATCTGCTGGCGGATCCGCGGCTGTCGCACTACAACGATGTCCGCGCACACGCCAGCGTCAATGCCGCCAATCTCGAGATTCTCCCCACCGCGGAATACACCTCCGCGCAGCGCGGGCTCAGCGGCGAAGACTTGCGATCGGCCGTCGATACCGTGTCGAAGTTCTACAACCTGGTCCTGGCCGATTGCGGGGCAGGGCTATTCGATCCGGTGACACTGGGTGTGCTCGATACCGCCTCAGCGATCGTGATCTTGACTAACGTTTCCATCGACAGTGCGCGCCAAGCCGCAATCGCGCTGGACTGGTTGCGCAAACACGGTTACCAGGATTTGGCGAGCCGCGCATGCGTAGCGATAAACCATGTCGCCGTTGGCGAAACCAACGTGTCGGAGCAGCAGTTGGTCCGGGACTTTGAACAGCAGCTCCAACCCGGGCGCGTAGTGGTCTTGCCATGGGACCGGCACATCGCGGCCGGCACCGAAATTCATCTCGACCAGCTTGGCCCCGTCTACCGACGACGGGTTCTCGAGCTGGCCGCGGCTCTGTCCGACGATTTTGAAAGCGCTGGACGTCGTTGAGCGCACCTGCAGTTGCCGCACCCTCCGCCGCCACGGGAACAACCCCACCCAAGCCGGCAACCACCCGGGTCACCGTCCTTACCGGCAGACGGATGACAGATCTGGTGCTGCCCGCGGCGGCACCCATGGAGAGCTATGTCGACGAGACCGTCGCGATCTTGGCTGATCTGCTCGAAGACACTCCCGCGGAGGTGCTGGCCGGCTTCGACTTCGAAGCTCAGGGCGTTTGGACGTTCGCTCGGCCCGGATTCCCGCCGCTGAAGCTCGACCAGTCCCTCGATGAGGCCGGCGTTGTCGACGGATCGCTGCTGACCTTGGTCTTGGCCAGTCGCACGGAGCGGTATCGGCCCCTCGTCGAGGACGTCATCGACGCGATCGCGGTGCTCGACGAGTCGCCCGAGTTCAACCGCACCGCTCTGGAACGCTTCCTCGCCGTGGCAATCCCCCTCTTCGCCCTGCCGATCACCGCCGTTGCCATGCGGGCCTGGTGGCAAACCGGGCGCAGCGTGTTCTGGCCGCTGGCGATCGGCCTAATTGGGCTCGCCGCCTTGGCCGGTTCCTTCGTCGCAAAACGGTTCTACCAAAACTCGCGGCTCGCCGAGAGCCTGCTGGTTACGTCGTACGGCGTCATCGCCGCGGCGGCAGCGATCGCCGTTCCCCTGCCGCGCGGGTTCCATTCGCTGGGGGCGCCCCAGCTCGCCGCCGCCGCCACAGCGGTGTTGTTCATCACTTTGATGATGCGCGGCGGGCCGCACAAACGCCACGACATCGCGGCGTTTGTGGTGATTACATCGATCGCGGTCATTTCGGCGGCGGTCGCCTTCGGATACGGATATCAGCAATGGGTGCCGGCCGGGGCGATTGCGTTCGGGTTGTTCATCGTGACGAACGCGGCCAAACTGACTGTCGCCGTCGCGCGGATCGCGCTGCCGCCCATCCCCGTTCCCGGAGAGACCGTGGACAACGAGGAATTGCTCGATCCCATCACCGCCCAAGACGCGACCAACGAAGAGACACCGACCTGGCAAGCCATCATCGCCTCCGCGCCGGCGTCGGCAGCCCGGCTCACTGAGCGCAGCAAATTGGCTAAGCAGCTCCTCGTCGGCTACGTCACCGCGGGAACGCTGATTCTTGCGGTCGGTTCGATAGCCGTGGTGGTACGCGGCCACTTTTTCCTACACAGCATGATTGTGGCGGGTCTGATCACGGTGATCTGTTCGTTCCGATCGCGGCTGTACGCGGATCCGTGGTGCGCATGGGCGCTCCTGGCGGCGACGGTTGCCATCCCGACCGGGCTTGCCGTGAAGCTGAGCCTTTGGTATCCCCACTATGCCTGGCTGTTGTTGACGATCTACCTCGCGGCGGCCCTCGTTACCAGGGCTCCGGCGTTGTTGATTAGCAGGCTTGTGGGCTGGGTTGATGATCTTTGGTGCCGCGCTATTGGGGCCGGAGTGTAGGCACGGGCTATCTGGAGAACGATCGAGTTGGTTACTGTTCGTCGTTGGCCTGGAGTTGCCCGTGCCTACCGTTTCAGTATTGCCTGTGTCGTCGGTTCCAGAGGTGTTCGACCGCTGGAGTCCTGGTGAGCGCAGCGGGCTCATCGGATCGGAGTTTCTCGATGTGTTGGCCTCGGTGCCAGACCCGAGGGACCCACGCGGTCGGAGGTATTCGCTGATGGCTTTGTTGGCGATCGCGGTTCTGGCCACTGCCGCGGGGATGCGCGGCTATGCTGGTTTTGCCACATGGGCGGCCACCGCTCCCGATGATGTGTTGGCCCAATTAGGGGTCCGGTTCCGGCGGCCCAGTGAGAAGACCTTCCGTGCTGTTTTGTCTCGGCTAGACCCCGCCGACCTCAACGCCAGGATGGGCAGTTACTTCACTGCACACGTGGCCAGCAGCGACCCCAGTGGATTGGTGCCGATCGCGTTGGACGGCAAGATGCTGCGTGGTGCTTTACGCGCCAAAGCGACAGCCACGCATCTCGTGTCGGTGTTCGCCCACCGTGCCCGATTGGTGCTCGGTCAACTCGCTGTCGCCGAGAAAAGCAATGAAATTCCCTGCGTACGTGCCCTGCTCACGCTGCTGCCGGGTAGCTTGCGGTGGCTGGTCACCGTGGATGCGATGCATACCCAGGTCGTCACCGCGAAGTTGATCTGCGCCACCTTGAAGTCGCACTACCTGATGATCGTCAAGTCCAACCAAGCCAAAATACTTGCGCGTATCACCGCGCTGCCCTGGGCCGAGGTGCCCGCAGCCGCTACCGACGACTCCCGCGGCCACGGCCGTGTCGAGACCCGCACCCTGCAAATCATCACCGCTGCACGAGGAATCGGCTTCCCCTACGCAAAACAAATCATCCGGATCACTCGTGAACGCTTGATCACCGCCACCGACCAGCGCAGCGTGGAGGTGGTCTATGCCATCTGCAGCCTGCCGTTCGAGCACGCCCGCCCTACCGCGATCATGACCTGGATGCGTCAACACTGGGGAATCGAGAACAGCCTGCACTGGATACGCGACGTCACCTTCGGCGAAGACCGTCAAAGGGCACATACCGGAAACGGCGCACAGGTCCTAGCAACGCTACGCAACACCGCGATCAATCTGCACCGCCTCAACGGCGCCGACAACATCGCCGAAGCCTGCCGGATCACCGCTTTGACCGCCAACCGCCGCCTAGACCTCCTCAATCCACAATTCCCCAGCTCACAAGCCTGCTAATCAACAACGCCGGAGCCCTGCTGAAACGGTAGGCACGGGCAACTCCAGTCCAACGACGAACAGTAACCAGCTCGATCGTTCTCCAGATAGCCCGTGCCTACACTCCGGCCCCAATAGCGCGGCACCAAAGATCATCAACCCAGCTCACAAGCCTGCTAATCAACAACGCCGGAGCCCTGCCCTCGTTACGCTCATCTCGGTCGGCGCGATGAACCAGGTACGTCGCGTTTCGCCAGTCATGAAACGGGCCCTGGAATTGTTCGATGGCGCGATGGTCGCATCAATTGTCCCGCTGCTGCTGTGGATTACCGGCGTCTATGACCTGGTTCGAAACATCCGATTCTGAGTCACCGGAGGGCTACGTCAGGGCGGTCGTGGCAACGGATCGGCCCGCACCGAAATTGGCGCAATCGGGCTTGTTTCAGGTCGGGTAAAATTTGCTCAACCCATTACGTACAGGAGGGATTCTGCGATGGCTGAGCCTCTGGCCGCCGATCCCGCCCGTCTGATTGCTGCGGGAAGCAAGCTCGCCGAGCTGGTTTTTCCGGCGCCACCAGCGCCGATAGCAGCAACTGGAGGGGATCCGGTTTCGGCTGCAATTAACGACACAATGCCTGGCATCGAGTCCTTGGTATCCGACGGGATGCCCGGTGTAACCGCCGCCTTGAAACGAACCGCTTCCAGCATGTCGACTGCCGCAGACATCTACGCGAAGGCCGACCAAGCCCTTGGCGATGCACTGACGCAGTACCAATTCGGCGGCGACGGCCAAGCGCTAGGCGCAAGCGGTACAAACGCTGTGGCACAGAGCCAGGCCGGACAGACCGTGCAATCGTTGGCCGCGCCCGCCGCTGGGCTATTGGGCGCGCCCGTGGCGCAAGCATTGGCCGCGCCCGCGACCGGGCTGCTGGGTGTACCCGCGGCGGCGGCGACACAGATCGGCGAGGCGGTCAGCGCTCAGGCGGAAGCCCTGTCGCCCCGAGTGGCCGCCACAATTCCCCAGCTGGTGCAACTGGCCCCGCAAGCCGGTCAGATGGCGCAGCAGGCCTCACCGATCGCGCAGACCATCAGTCAGTCGGCCCAACAGGGTTCCTCGCAGGGCGGCGCAACGCCGGCACAGCTCGTCTCGGACACCAAACCCGACGAAGACGCGGAGCTGGCTGACGAGACCAAAGAGGGCGAGGAAGACGCCCTGGCAGCGGCCGGTGCAGAAGGCGCCGCGGCTGGCCACGCCACACTGGTGAGCGCTCCCGTCGAAAGCGCCGGCGGTGGCGAGACGTCGACGGGTTCGGTCTCAGCTCCGATCTAATAATTCGGCGTAAGCCGCACCCCGATCGGGCGTACGGCGGATACGCGCGGTGTCACCGGCGACATCCAACCGCGGCCGGGCGCCGGATGGGGGCGTGCCCACATCGGGCGCCGTCATACCGGCCGACCCGGGGATCGCGTCCGAGCGTGCCGACCGTGCCGCCAACATTTCGGTCACTCGCTGTGTCGCCGCCCGCAGGCTACTGGCGTTCGAGGAGGTCTTGTTCGCCAACCCGATCAGGGTGGCGGCGGCGGCAACCTGCACAACACCGCATGCGGCGACCGCAATGTGGAAGGACGGGAGCTGGCCCTCGGGCCCCCCTAGTTCCAGGCCGGCACAAACCACCAGCACACCCAGGACTACCGCGATCAGTACCGACAGCCGCTCGCGGGCTTGCTTGACGGCATCGGCTTGGGAGGACACCAGCCCGGCGGTGAGCCGGTCCAGGTCGGCCATCAGCGTGGCGTGCCGCGACTGTGCGAGGTTCTGAACCCAATAGGCCTGCGCCGCATTGCCCCGCCAACCGCCGTCCGGACCAAGGGCGGCGACCTGGGCGCCGACGTCGTCGAACAATGACCCACTGCTCGCCAAGCGATCACCCTGCTCGGGCGACTCACCTCCAAGCCATCCCCACATGACACCAAGGATGGTCAGGGTCGCCCCGCAAACAACGGTTCCTGGGCATAGCTCGTGGGGATTATCGGCTGCCCCCGCTTCCGCTTCTCGCTCAATCTCCCCTACGTCCGATTCGAATCCGTCAAATTGGGTCTCCCATCAGGGCTCCGGCGTTGTTGATTAGCAGGCTTGTGAGCTGGGGAATTGTGGATTGAGGAGGTCTAGGCGGCGGTTGGCGGTCAAAGCGGTGATCCGGCAGGCTTCGGCGATGTTGTCGGCGCCGTTGAGGCGGTGCAGATTGATCGCGGTGTTGCGTAGCGTTGCTAGGACCTGTGCGCCGTTTCCGGTATGTGCCCTTTGACGGTCTTCGTCGAAGGTGACGTCGCGTATCCAGTGCAGGCTGTTCTCGATTCCCCAGTGTTGACGCATCCAGGTCATGATCGCGGTAGGGCGGGCGTGCTCGAACGGCAGGCTGCAGATGGCATAGACCACCTCCACGCTGCGCTGGTCGGTGGCGGTGATCAAGCGTTCACGAGTGATCCGGATGATTTGTTTTGCGTAGGGGAAGCCGATTCCTCGTGCAGCGGTGATGATTTGCAGGGTGCGGGTCTCGACACGGCCGTGGCCGCGGGAGTCGTCGGTAGCGGCTGCGGGCACCTCGGCCCAGGGCAGCGCGGTGATACGCGCAAGTATTTTGGCTTGGTTGGACTTGACGATCATCAGGTAGTGCGACTTCAAGGTGGCGCAGATCAACTTCGCGGTGACGACCTGGGTATGCATCGCATCCACGGTGACCAGCCACCGCAAGCTACCCGGCAGCAGCGTGAGCAGGGCACGTACGCAGGGAATTTCATTGCTTTTCTCGGCGACAGCGAGTTGACCGAGCACCAATCGGGCACGGTGGGCGAACACCGACACGAGATGCGTGGCTGTCGCTTTGGCGCGTAAAGCACCACGCAGCATCTTGCCGTCCAACGCGATCGGCACCAATCCACTGGGGTCGCTGCTGGCCACGTGTGCAGTGAAGTAACTGCCCATCCTGGCGTTGAGGTCGGCGGGGTCTAGCCGAGACAAAACAGCGCGGAAGGTCTTCTCACTGGGCCGCCGGAACCGGACCCCTAATTGGGCCAACACATCATCGGGAGCGGTGGCCGCCCATGTGGCAAAACCAGCATAGCCGCGCATCCCCGCGGCAGTGGCCAGAACCGCGATCGCCAACAAAGCCATCAGCGAATACCTCCGACCGCGTGGGTCCCTCGGGTCTGGCACCGAGGCCAACACATCGAGAAACTCCGATCCGATGAGCTCGCTGCGCTCACCAGGACTCCAGCGGTCGAACACCTCTGGAACCGACGACACAGGCAATACTGAAACGGTAGGCACGGGCAACTCCAGGCCAACGACGAACAGTAACCAACTCGATCGTTCTCCAGATAGCCCGTGCCTACACTCCGGCCCCAATAGCGCGGCACCAAAGATCATCAACCCAGCTCACAAGCCTGCTAATCAACAACGCCGGAGCCCTGGCCCCGGAGCGGGCGCGGGCTGCGGTGCCGGCGCTGGGGCAGGTGCCGGCGCCGGGGCCGGGGTTGGCTCGACCGGCAAGACCGGGGTGTCGGGTTTCCCTGGCTTCGGCTTGCCGGGGGTGACTGGGGTGATCTGCGTCACCGGGGTGCCCGGGGTGATCGGAGTACCCGGGGTGATCGGAGTAACGGGGATGCCCGGGGTAACCGGGTGCGGTGGCCCGCCGGGTGTCGGAACCACCGGAGTACCCGGCGTCGGGTTCACCGGCGTGCCCGGGCCGCCAGGGGTAACCGGCTTGTGCGGGTTGACCGGCGTGGGTTCGAATGGCTTGGGTCCGGGTGCCCCGGGGGTTGGCTGTCCTGGTGTCGGCACGGTCACGGACGGAATGCCCGGTGCCGGGTGCGTCACCTGGTGCAGCAGATCCTTGAGCGCATTGTGCGGCGGCTTCCAGTTTCTGGATGCCAGAACCTGCTCAGCGGCTTCGGCCACCAGACCCGAGTTGGCCTCGTGAGCTGAACGGATCAGGGATGCGATCGCCGCCTTGCGCTCCTCGGGATCAAGGTCGGCGTTGCCCTCCAGAACCCGTATTTCGCGATGAGCACCGTCCACGTTGTTGTCAATGTTTGCCTTCGCCTCGGCGATCAACCCGGCCACATGCTGGTGCCAGGTAATAACCGTGGCGAGATAGTCCTGCAGCGTGCTCATTTGCTTGAGATTCCCGCCCAGCGCACCGTTGGCCGCACTGGCAGCACCACCGGACCAGACACCACCGTCGAACACCTCGACCTGCTGGTGCCGGCAGGCGTCCATCACGCCGGTAAACAGGTGCAGGACCCGGTTGTACTCGCGAGCCCGGTCGTAGTGGATGTCCTCGTCGGCGTCGGGCCACCCACCCGCCTCGAGCATCCGCCCGGCGTACTCCCCCGTCGGCCTCGGAATACCCATCGCCTACTCTCCTCCCCGCAGCATCCAGGCCGCAGCGACCAGACCTGTCAGGTAGGTACCCGCAGTGGATCGTTGGACCGGCGCGCACACCGCACCGCCGTTGCGCTGGCTTGCGGGCCGCGTCAGCTGGTCAGTGGTACCGGACGTCATGGTTAACAAGCCTAACCGAGGTTAAGACCAGCTAGATGCGCCAATTTGGGGATCGGGACGGTCCGACGAAAATGACACCACAGCACGGCAGACCGCCGTATCGGAGAGATTTCGCGCAGGCTTGAGCCGCGCGCAGAACGACGCAGACGCCGCGACACGGAGGCACCACGGCGGTCGCGTCAATGGTCCGCTAGCGCGAACCAAAAGCCGCTGACAGGCGCGCCGAGGGGACTGTTTCCACCCCGGCGCAGGGACGGATCAGACCATCCCGTTGTTCATTGTTTGAGACATTGAGGACAACACTGCGGTTAGTTTTTCTCCCGCCGCGTCGTTGTACTTGGATGCGGCGTCCTGGGCGTTCTTCAACGCCTGGTTGACCCGCGCACTAACGCCAACGCGGTAGCCCGCCGAGACCACATCTGCTTCCAGGTCCGGGCAATGCACCGACAGCAGGTCCTCGAGTAGGCGGGTGTCCAGCACGTCGTCGGTGTGAGCCTTGCCGTCGACGATGACCGTCGGGGTAAACGGGCGAGGCTTGAGCTCGATCACCGCAATCAGGTGGTCGCGTCGCCAACGCACCGCGACGTGATCACCCGGCTTCACGGTGGCACCGACCACCGGTTCGGACGGCACATCCGGCGGTCGGCGACGCCGACGCAGCCAGGCGAACACGGTGGCCACCCACCCGGTGACCCGAC
The DNA here is from genome assembly GCF_002355775.1 of Mycobacterium ulcerans subsp. shinshuense. Taxonomy (NCBI): domain Bacteria; kingdom Bacillati; phylum Actinomycetota; class Actinomycetes; order Mycobacteriales; family Mycobacteriaceae; genus Mycobacterium; species Mycobacterium ulcerans. The sequence continues at coordinate 5,867,054 of NZ_AP017624.1, forward strand.
GACCGGAAAAAGTCACCGTCGCCACGATGACGCCCAGCGCTACCAGCGCGATGCCCACCCACCAGTAGCGCATGTGCAGGAACATCATGATGCAGGGCGGCGCCAGCACCGCAACGACAAGTGTGTGGCCGGTGCTGACCCGGAACCGTATTGAACTGAAGGGGTTCCTCATCGGCGCCTCAGCGCCCGGGCGGCCAACGTGCCCAATCCGAGCACCAGCGTCAGCCCCAGTAGCGACAACGCCACCATGGTGATCGGGCGGTGATCCGGGCCGGGTTCGATGCGTGGGGGCGGTAGTCGTCTGACGCTGGGGGGCACCGAGGCCGGGCCCGGCGGGATGTCCCAGGTCAGCGCCGCGACGGCATTGACCACGCCGGAGCCGACGAGATTGTCGATACCGCCTCCGGGATGTCGCGCGGTGGCGGTGATCCGGTTCATCACCTGCACCGGCGTCAGTTCCGGAAACCGTTGCCGGACCAGCGCGGCCAGACCGGAGACATAGGCCGCCGCAAACGAGGTGCCGGCGATGGGCACGGGTCCTTCTCGACCTTGCAGGGCGTTGACCGGTTCGCCGTGATCACCGAGCGCGATGATGTTCTCCGCGGGTGCCGCTACCCCCACCCACGGTCCGTGCATGGAAAACGAACTCGGCACCCCGTTCTGGCCGATGCCCCCGACAGTCGGCACCAAGGGCGCATACCAAGCCGGTGACCACGGTCTGCACCTTGTTCCAGCCCCGGGGATCATTGGGTGTCGACGCGTCGGGCATCGGATTCTGCGAGCAGTCGCCGCCGGTGTTACCCGCGGCGACGACGACCACGGCGTTCTTGGCGTTGACCGCATAGTCGATGGCCGCGCCCAGACTTATTTCGTCGATCGGCCTGCTCACCTTGTAACACGCCGCCTCGCTGATGTTGATCACTCCCGCCCCGAGGTTGGCCGCATGCACCACCGCACGGGCAAGATTGCGAATGGACCCGGCCGCCGGCGTCGCGTTGGGATCATTGGGGTTGGGTTGCGAGCCAACCGGTTCGAAGGCCTCCGATGTCTGGCGCAACGAAAGCAGTCGCACGTCGGGGGCAACCCCGACGAAACCGTCGGTCGGTGCGGGGCGCCCGCCGATAATCGAGGCCGTGAGCGTGCCGTGCGCATCACAGTCCGACAGTCCGTCGCCGGCCTGATCGACGAAGTCCCCGCCCGGCTCGGCCGGGACCCGTGGTGAGGCGTCCACGCCGGTATCGATCACCGCCACCGTCACGCCGGCCCCGGTCGCAAACTTGTGGGCCTCTCCGACACCCATGTAGGCGTTGCTCCACGGCGGATCGTGAAAGCTGGAATCGGGCAGCGTCGTGGGACTGGTACAGAGCACTCGCTGCTCGGTGGGTTGGTCGGGACCGGTTACATCCGGTGGTACCGCGCCGGGATCAATCGAGGGAGGATCGATTGCAAAAGCCGGCGGTGCGGTCAGCAACGCCAGCGCGACCATCGTCAGCAAGGTCCGGTGCACCCCGGAATCATTCCGTTCTTTAGCCGCAGTGAGGCTCTGGCACGCTCGTGTCAGTCCTGCCTGCATTTTAGACGTAACGGGCGCGTAAACGACGCTATTCAACCCGGTGCCAGCCTGTTCATCCTGAACTGTGACCAAGCGGCGTCGGCAACCGGCTCCGCACACAGTGCCGTACCGGTCCGGGTGTCATTCAAAGATGCACGAACACATGCCATTCCACGCGCCGGGGCTTGCCCTCGCCAACCGGCGCGATCCGTCACCAAACGATGGCGGCCATGTCACGGTTGTCCGCGCACACGCTGCGCACCGCGGCTTCGACATCACCAGCGGCGATCATCTGAAGATCCTCGACCGACACCGCTCGCCCCGCTCGCTTCTGGGCGACCACTCGAGTGTCCCGATATCCCTCGGCGCGCTCGATGACGTTGCGCGCGAACCGCCCGTTCTGCATGGCATCGATCCCGTGTTGCCCACCCGGGGTGGTGTAGTTGCGGATGGTGGTGGCCGCGTCCAAAAAGATCTCGCGCGCCGCCTCATCGAGCAGGCTGGCGCGCGGCGCGGCATAGCGCTCCCCGATCTCGACGATTTCCGGCGGCGAATAGGACTCAAAGCGCAGCTTGCGATTGAATCGTCCGGCCAAACCCGGATTCACGCTGAGGAATTCGTCGACCTGATCCTCATAGCCCGCACCGATGAAACAGAAATCGAATCGGTGGGTCTCCAACTTGACCAGGAGCTGGTTGACCGCCTCCATGCCCATCATGTCCGGTGTTCCGTCCTGGTGACGTTCCACCAGGGAGTAGAACTCATGTTTCATCCGCACCGAGAAGCGGGTGGTCGCCGCACGCAGCCTGCGGTTGTAGAAGAGGTGCCCGGAGTTTTGGTCCCGGTTGGACAAGCTCAACGGCATTGCTCAGTACCCCCTTGGGGAACGACGTGGATCGGCTTGCTGGATCCGATCAGCCAGGTTCGATGCATCAGCGGCAACCCCGTAGCGGCCCTGCGCGTAGTTGATGAACGCGCATGCCTGGGCCACCAGGTTGGTGATGTTGGTCGAGGTGCCCGGCTGGTGGTAGGCCGCGAAGGTCGGTGCGATGAACTGCCACGCTCCCCTACTCGACGTGCCCTGGGCCGCGTTAGCGTCCCAGTCGTTCACCGCGCTGGCGTTGTAGCCCGACTCTCGGCGGGCCACCAAATCCATCCCGCGTGTCCAGCGCGCTCGTGCTGCAGGGTCGTGAATACCCTTGATATCGAGGGCTTTACGGATCGCCGCCAACACAGCGGGCCGGCCCGTGGGTGAAACGTGATGATGCTGTCGCCTAGCGGCTGCCTGTAGGTACCGCAGCCGGCGCAGCCGCAACACCAGTTGTCGCGCCCGTGCACGCGACCGCACGATGTGGCGGCGCTGGGCTCGCAGTCTTGCCGCCATGCGGACCATGGCTTCGCGCCGGCCAAGCGGCGTATCGGCCGCGAGCGCGCTATCGGCGTGGGCTGCCTGCAGGATGGCGCGCGTGGCCCTTCTCGCGAGCGCGTGATCGGCCTGGGCTATCGACATGATCTGCGCGAGTTCCCGGTCGGTGTCGATGGACCGTCGTACGGCCTGGACGACGGCGTGCGATCGCGCTGCGGCCCGATCGGGAAGCCGGTCCCCTCCTGTCTGCGATACGGAGTCGGCCAGTGCCTGAAGCTGCGGCTCGTGGCGGCTTCTTTCGTCGACTAAGCGACCGGCGAACAGCCCGTGCCCGCGGGACAAGGTCGCCAGCGTCTGAAGGATCAGCGGATCAGTCAAGAATTCCTCCGCCGCCGTGCCGAAACCGGCCCACGTCTGTCAGCAGACCACTCCGCCTGGAAACAAACACCCAAGCCACTACTCCCGTACCTCCGGGTCAGCGAAACACGGCGCACCATGGGCGCGGACACCGTCGCCCGCCCATCGCAGGGTAGCTGCAGCGAATTTGCGCGCGCATTTCGATTGCCGGGCCACCATCGGTAATGGCGACACCCGTGACGAGATTACTTCGGCTCGGAGGAGCCGACTAGTCACCTAACCACACGGTTGGCGACGACTGACCAGGTAGCTAAGAGGTCGCCGGGGACACTTGAGAGAGGTCATTTCGCGGAACGCACGTTTTCCTGCGTGCGCTGCCGCGGGGTGGGCGGACCATCCCGCGCGTTGCTCCCAACTGGGCAAGCATGAACTCATGCCGGCGCGCACCTTCCGATATCTGGGCGTAGTCGGCTTCATGAATCGGCCAGAATCGATGTCCGCCGAGCTATTGTCACTAGTCCTCGGCGGCTACCAACTAATGAATGCGTTCAAAGTTGCGCGAATTCGCGTCCGTTTATTTGGATGCTCCCGGATGCCCCGGCGACGGGCCTCATAAGGCAATACACCCCGCCCTTCATCGGATGGCCATCGCCACCGCGGTGTATCGAAGGCTCGACAAGTGGGGGCGCAGACGGGCGGTCAGCGCTGAGAGTGAATTGACGCGCCGACGCACGGTATTAATGTTGCCGCCGATCGACAAGGGGGTGAAGGGCCGTTCGTAGCATGATGTCGTGCCAGGAAGCAGGTGCGCTTGGCTACAACGTCACATTGCAGGGCCGTAGCTGCTGGAGAGCGCGTTGGACAACACCCCGAACGCAGCTGGTAGCACTCGTCGGATAGCCCAGTGCACCTTCGACATATAAGCCAGGCTGCGCTGATTACCTTCGCTGGCGGCGATCCGTGGAAGATCAACGCCACCCTGCAAAGCGGGCGACCGGCGCAGATTTCCGATCTTGCACAGGCGTTTCACGATGCGGGGCAATCCACGGCCGAGGCCGACACCGCCTTCCGTCAGGCCCGCGAGCGCTTCGAGAAATCCTGGACCCACGAAAACGGCGAGAATCCGATCAACGACTCGGCCGAGGTGCGGCGCACCGTCACCACGCTAGGCGTGCAAGCGGCTCAGCTGCCGAAGATCGCCGCCGACCTGCAAAATGTCGCGGCCACCCTGGCCGAGGCGCAGCGCTCAGGCAAATCAGCTCTCGCCGCGCTCGAGGACGAACTACATCGTATTGACGATCAGCTCGACGAAGCCCTTCAGCTGGAGCGGGATCCGAACCTGACCCGAGTGGAACGTGACCTGCTCGAGGAGTACATCACCGGTTGTGAGCAAAAGGCCATCGACAAGACCAGAGCCGCGATAGGCGACCTCGAACGCATCCGTGACGATTACGCGGGCAAACTGCAGCAGGCCGAGTCCAACTTGCACACCGACGGCTACGACACCACATTGGTAGCCGGCCTCGACGGTCATACTCCCGAGACTCCGCAGCAGGCCGAAGAGGATGTGCACAAGGCCCTGGCCGGCGACAAAGCCGCTGCCGCCCGGGTAGCGGCGGTGCTGGATTCGATCACCGCCGACCAGCGAGCGGGCAACCTACCACTGACGCCAGAACAGGCGTCCGTGTTGAGTCAGATGCAGGCGCAGCAACACGGCATGTCGATCGACGATCTCAAGACGGCCGAAGAACGCCTCGACGACCAACGACATGTCATCGGCGATTCCTGGCAGTTGATGAGCACGCCGACGATCTCCTTCCCCAAGACGCCATTGGACCCTGGTGCCAAGGAAAGGTCGGAAACGGTGCAAGGTGGGTTCGCGCAACTGCCCGAAAGCGTGCAGCGGACACTGACCGCACCTGGGATCCTGTTTGCCGACCAGACCAGGACGATCGCCGACATCGTCAAAGGCGGCAACCCCATGCTGCAGCACAACACACCACTGGACCAGAACCTGCTGCACAAGGGCGCGCAAATCATGAGCTCGTTTGATTGGACCCGCAACACCTTCGACCCGACGGTCGAGGCCGCTTTCTGGGCAGCCGGGCGAGACCATGGTGCCGTCAACTGGATGGTCAACGACCTTGGCATGTGCGACGCCGCCAGCGGAGACTTCATGCTGAACATCACCCACCAAACGTGGGCAGACGACGGTGCCGCCGCAGGATCATTGTTCAGTTGGACACAAAACGCCACCGGACCGGAAGCCGGAATCGCCGGCCAGACCGCCCAAACCTATGCCGCATACCTCGGGCAGAACTCCCACGAGTTGCTCGACCTGCCGGGACATCAAACTCTCGGTCAGATGAACCCGAAGTTGGTGCAGGACTTCGCCAAAGGCCTGGCGCCCTACGTCGCCAACATCGCCGGTGACAGCAATGATTTGTCGCAGTACTTTCACACCCCGGACGCGAACCAGGACGTGGAGACGAGACTTCCTGTTGCAAAAGGCATTTTCTCTGTCCTTAGCACCGACAAGGACGCCTCCGATATCTTCAACGGGGCCGCGATGCGGCAGATCATGCAAGACCAAAACGACTACGCCGCAGCGGTAGCCAACCACACGCCGGGAGCAGTCGCCCACGATGCCGATTTGCAGCAGGCAGCGACCTTGAAGGCCCTGGTCGACTGCGGCGTCAACAACGCGGCCCACGCCCAGGGGCTCAACGGGGATCAGCTAGCAGCCGAGGCCTACGCGCGTAAGCAGTCGGCGTATGGCTCAGTCGTCAAAGGGCTCAGCACCGGAGCCGGGATCGCGGGCGGTGCGCTGCCACCGCCCTTCAACATCGTGGGCAAGCTTTCCGGTCCGGGTGTGTCCATGGCTGGGAATGCGTTGCAGCAGGACATTATCGGTGCCCCGCCGACAGCCATGACAACATCGGAGATCGTGGCGAACATGCCAGACAGCGTCGCCTATTCCCAAGTGCTCAACGGGCTGATCGCAAACCACGCCCCGATTAGCGGACTGGACAGCGACTTCTTTGTGCACACGGTTCCCGGCGACCCGAGTAGTCCGTTGCGGATAGCGACGTACGACGAATATCGGCGTATCAGTGGGGGCGGGAATACCTTCGAGTACAACCAGAAGCTGAGGGATGCGGTGCAGGGAGCGCTGGGTGATGGAACCGTGATTCCGCATATGCAGAACCACTACAACGACGTGGTCCAAATACCCAACCCCTAGGAACAGGCAGATGAAGCTCAGACGGTGGCGGCTCCGGCTCGCGATGGCGTGCGGGATGCTGCTGGTTGCATTGTTGGGCGGCTGCGGGCCGGCGCCCAGCCCCCAACCATCCACACCGCCAGCGAAGCTGCCCTGGACGGGAATGCTGGCCGATGTGCGCGCGGTATGGAGTGCCGAACCGGGCATCGATCTACTCACCGCACCGGCCGTCACGGTCCGCGCCTACCTCGAGTCGATCTATCTGGCGGACTACGGCGGTGACATCGCCTATGCGTACCCGGGATTCGCCCAGGCGGTGCCACCGAATGTTCCGGAAGGCCACCCGCACAGCACCCGCGATCGCTGGCCGGACACCCAACACCCCATCGGTATCCCCGTCGTCGGTACCCGCGGCTATCACATCCTGCGGGTTGATGAGATAGATCGGCAGGTGACCGCGGTGGTGTGTGTGTGGGCCTACACCACAGCGCTCGATCTAGGCCACGGGAAGTATGGCTGGATGCACGAGACGGCATTCACGGCTCCTTCTAGCGGGATTGGGATGCAATGGGTGTCGATGACCGCCCCACAAGGTGGCACGGGATCACCCCTGGCGGTGCAGAAAGGAACCGCCCCAGCACCGGTCGATGATGTCTTCGGCGCCTGGCGAATCGACGGCGCCCTCATCATCGACGCCTCTCCAACCCGAATCACCGAGTTTCCGGAGTGGCCATCGCGGCCAGCCGACGCCCAGTCCTGTGTCGAAAAGGCACCAGATCCTCTAGAGCGCCGGCTATTTCTCAGCAACGGCGTGCATCCCCGTTCAGACTTTCCCACCCTGCCACCATTTCCCGGCTGGCCCGCAGCAGGAGCACTGTGATCAGCTATGCAATTCCCAAGTGCTCAACTGGCTAGTCGCCAACCACACCTCGGTTCGCGGATTAGAGGACAAGTTCGTTGAGCACGGTTACCAGCGGATCTTACAACTAGCCATCCATGCTGATGCCGGTTTCCCGACCTGATGTATCGCCCCAGAATTTGGGCGATACTTCTTTCACCCGATCAGGACCTACCGCATCTACTTTCGCTTGAAACTCTTCGAAAAGACGTTGTGCGCGCGCAATCTGATCGTCCATCGGCGCTGTGAAGCCCTCGCGCTCCGCTTCCTCGGCTGTGCGGAAAATCTTGCCCGTAAATCCTGCACTCACCCGATAACTCCGTTCGTTCATCATTCCTGCACGGATCGACCAATTCATCTACCACACAACAGTCCGTGGAAGCGGCCTTGGTGAGTTCTCATTCAGTTGGAAACGTAGAAGCGACAGTCCAATCTCATCTCCACTGCCGCACAGCCTGTTTCGGCTAGCTCCATAGCTGCCAGGACCTTTGCTGCCGCCCCATCAGAAGCACGACCAGAGGATGCGATCACCGGCTCCAGCCCCTCGTCGGCAGCCAACACCGCGGCGCCAGCGCCATCGAGGGCCGCGGGATCCACGGCCAGCGGCGCCATCAGCTCATGACCACATGCTCTGATTCGCTGACATGACCGCGGTGTAGTTGGTGTGCGCGCTGTGTCCCGCGGACCGCAACTGAGCAAGCGCTTCGCGCACAATCGCTTCGCCACCGGCCCAATGCCGATGCGCCTCGGCATGGGCTGCCGCGCCCTCGCCCGTCCATGTCACGTGCAATCTGGTTACCAGGGATTCGATTTCAGCAATCATGGCCTCCGCGTGACGACCAAACTCCGCCATCTGCGCTACCGCATCGGACAGCGAGGCGGGATCCACCCGGAAGGGATCAGCCATGGCCCAATTCACGTAGAGCCCGCGCCGACGCCGCCTCGTTGGCCTGATAGCCCGCGCCCGCTTGGCCTACCGACTCCGCCAGCATCGACAGCCCCAACTGCACCTCTCCGGCACCACGGCGCCACAATTCCCATGCCGAGGCAAATGCACTCCCCGCCGCGACGCGCCACCCGCCCAACATGTCGCCAACCTGTCCTTCGAGCTCAGCCAGTTCGCCTTGAAGATGTTCGGCAGCACCATGCAGCGATTCCGCGAAGCCAAGCATCGCAGCGGCATTCGCACCTAGCATGCCGTCAGCATCCATGTCGGCAACCTAGCCACCCGGAGGCGCGTCCGCAATTCGCCTGGCCGCCCCGCCCTGGGCCCACCCAGCGCACCTGGACAGCCATGTCCAGCTCAATGCCACATGGCTTGTTACTTTCCGCGGAGCTGCTCGTCAATGCGGGAGCCCATCGTCGTGCCCTCGAGGCGATGGTTGGTCATATTGCGGCATTCGCCGTAGAGCTGGATGCTGCCCTTCCCGCTAGCGGAGCTTTGGGTCAGCACCGCCACCACCCCGTTCTTGTTCAGGACGCGGCCAAAGGAGTGCCAATCAGGCGGAGGGCCATCACTCCAGCCGTGAGCAACCATGTCGGTCGCGATCTGTTGAAAGACCGTATTCGGTTCGGCTGCAGCGGGATAGCCCCCGGTGTCGTCAGTGGGCCACGCGAAGCTCATGGAGACCAGACCGCGATATGGCGGATCGCCTTGGTCATTGCATGACGAGAAGTCGAAGCGTCCGGTTGGATCCTGCAGGCCTGCAAAGCTGGCGATCTGTTTGGCCGGTTCGATGACTTGATCGCGGGCCTGTTGGTCCGACAGCGGATGAGCCGGCTGATCGATCTCGGGACGGTGCGGTCTCATCAGTGAACATCCTCCCAAGACGAGCACAGCCATCGCCACCCCGATATGCCGCAGTGCAGTGCGGGATCGGGCGCGGTGATCAGCGGGGCGGTTGGTAAGCGGGATAGTGGTGGTCATCATGGACGGTGTCTCGTGGACGGTCGCTTTCTGGATCGATGTATGCCGGAACGCCGGGGACCCGGAACGGTCCGACGTGCGGCTGCCGCCGCCCCTCGGCAATCAGGTCGTCGCTCGCAAGTCGGTCTGGATGGCCGCTGGAGATATCGGTAATGCTGCGCAGCGACTCGCTGCCCATCACGTAGTAGTGCGAATGGTCGTGTCGGTCCATCGTTCCAGAGCCAGGTACTTCCGCGTGAAAGCGGACTGATCCAAAGCCGTCGCCGGCCGGATCACGACCCAAGCCGGCATCCAACGGAATCGGCACCCCATACTCCCTGAGTTTGCCTTTGAGTAATTCGCCAGGTACACCGCTGGATTCGCCGATCCAGCTGACCGGGTCCGTAGAGGCCGACCCGACGTAGACCTGTCCTCCGTCGAGATGGAAGTCGGCTGCACTGCGTGCGAGATCGGTTCCAGGACATCCTATGAGGATTGCGTCGTTCGCTTGCATGCCGCTGCCGGCAAACGCATCGGCTACCGTTGTCGATCCGTAGGAGTGTCCAATTACGGTGACATGTTGGGGCGTCAGGCTGTTGTGGGTGACCCAAAGCCCGTTCACATCGTTGGCCAGCAGTGCACCGCCGCTGCGCGCGAGCCCTGGCTCTGTGACTCTCACGTCGGAAAATCCGTTGGGGGCGTCATATCCCATCCAGGCGATCACCGCTGTGTAGTGGTGTTCAGGGTCTGCGGCGAGGGCCTGATCATAAAGGTTGGTTGCATCGTCGTGGTCTGACATCCAGCCCTGCGCCACGCTGCTGCCGGTTCCCGGCACGATCACGGCGGTATTGCGTGCATAGTCCGGGTTGCCGATGGCGATCGCCGCTTTGCCCTCGCCGTTGAAGGCCAACGGGTCGTATGACCACAGCATGACGGGCCTCGGGTCATCGGTCGCGTGCTCCCGGTCATAGATGAGACCGTCGCGGGTCCTGATGGCATTTCGATAGCGCGTGACATCCGAGCCCGAAAGCCCATACTTCTGCGGGTTGTTCACGATGTCGTCAGCCGAGACGCCGCGTTGCATTGCCACGCTTTCCACCCGGGTGATGTCGTCGTCCATCACGGCCTGGTTCACCAAATCACGAGTGATGGCGTTGATGCCGTTGAGATTGCCCAGTTCTGGTGGATGTTCGTCGATCAATCGCCCTCGCTGTTGCGGACTCAACGAATCCCACCACTTCTTGACCTCCTCGGCACTCGCGGTAGGCGCCGGGATCGCAATCACCTCAGCGGGTTCAGCCGGAGACTGCGGGGCGTCCAAGGCCTGGATAGCCGCCGGATAGAAGCCGTCGGCGCTCAGACTGGTCAGGGCTTGGTGCAGCAGGCCCGCGTATCCCGCTCGTATCGAATGCAATTGACTCACTGCCGATTGCGTGTCGCCGACGGCTTGATCTTCAAGCGTGCAAACAATCGCCTCGAGGGCCAGCCTGTCCGCAGTTGTCAGTTGGGCGCCGTGTTCCAGCGCCAGCACCTCGCCAATTTCACTGTCGATGTCGCACAGCTGCGCCTCCAGGCCCACAATCTGGCCAGTCGCTGACCGCTGCGCCCCGGCCAGACCGCCGGCAATGTTGTCCAGTTGGAGCCCGATTTCCGGCAGCCTGGCAGCCTGCGATCTCAACGAAGTGGTCAGCCCCTGGACCTGGGGCGAATCGTTGATCGGGTGAGCGCCGTTCTCCCGATTCCAGGACGTCTCGAAACGGCGTCGTGCTTGCTCGAAGGCCGTGTCCGCCTCGGTGGTCGATCTGCCCGCATCGTGAAATGCCGTTGCTAAGTCTGATATCTGGGCCGGGCGACCAAGCTGCAGACTCTGATTGATCGCCCACGGGCCACCGCCGGCCTCGGCAATCAGAAGCGGGTTGCTTATGTACCGGAGTTGCATCGCACCGTCCACAGCGTCGTGGCGTGACTCGAGCCTCTTGAGGTGGTTGATGCGCGCGGCGTGCGACGTGCGCTGAGTCGCGCCCGCTGCGGCGGCAAATCGAGGACGATACCCGGCATCAGCGCTCGACACCCGAACTGAGGCGCACTACTTTGGATATGCCCGTGCGTCCGGCGACATCCATCGCTCTCCAGCAATCCGGTGTCGACCAACATCGTGAACCCTCCCGCGCCGGCAGAAAGATTACTACCGAGAAATCGCCGGTCAAGTCACCTTGCGGACGCTACGGCCTATGGCAATGAGTGGCGCAAGGGCCGGGGGCGGGTCGGCCGCCGCTGAAATAGCGAAGGTCCGGTAAAGGGTTTGTCCCAGAACGGATATCGTCCCTGGACGGCGGATCTGCAGTTCGTTCGCGATGCTCGGGATACCTATGTACCCGCACCCCACCGCACCGCTTGCAGCGCTTGGGCGTTGTGCCCATCCATGGCGGTGAATCCCTTGGCGGCCAAGTGTGCGTTGCTGCCGACCGCCGTCAGTGCTTCCTGATGGGCCTGCAGGTTCCGTACGTGTTGCGCATGCGCCGAGTGCACGGAGTTGTGAAACGCATCGGCGGCGGCGAAGTCGCCGAACATTCCTGACATGAGCGGCCCCAGCGCGAGACGATCGGCGCCTTCTTCGGCGTGTCCCCCGGCTCGGTGAGATTCGTTGCCCCCCAGGTGCAGCAGTCCGGTGTCAACAAACATGGCCAGCCTTGTCTCGTCCAAGTCGCCCGGCAACGCCCTGTCGCGGTCCCCGAAGCGTCGCCGTCCCTCTCATCCTGGCCGCCACGCTAGTGACGCCCACCTTTGGTGGTCAATTCACCTTGATCAAGTCCTCACAATGCGCTGGCACCATCGGCGGTCCCATCACCGTCGGAATCGGTGATCCCCACATCCCATTCGCCGTCGCCATCGGTATCGACGTACCCGGTGATCCCCTCCTCTTCCGGACACAGCGCCCGGTCGGCAACCCCGTTGCCGTCGGTATCTATCAGCTGATCCTCGGCTTGCCCGAGCCCGTCGAAGTCAACCAAGGGGCCACCGGTGTGCTCGACGCCCGCCGCGCTCAGCGCCGACCGCCCACGTCCCCGAGCCGTCGTCGGTAAAGACGGCTTCGGGGGTTCCGTCGTTGTCGAAGTCGAAGATGCCATGGTCGGCCATGCCGTCACCGTCGAAGTCCGCCAATGCGTCATCGCGCATGCCGTCGCCGTCGAGGTCCAGCCCGATGGCGTCAAGCCGCCCGTCACCGTCCAAGTCGAGATCGGGCAGGCGCTGCCAGATGGCCGCCGTTCCGTCCTCGCCACCGATGCAGTAGTCCACTCCTACTTGGACGCCACACCGCCGCTAGGGGTTCCCCCGCGATTGCCACCAGGACAGCAGTTCGGCCTTGGCTTCCTCGATGGTCAACGGTCCACGCTCGAGCCGCAGCTCTTTGAGATAGCGCCACGCCTCACCGACTTGAGGGCCGGCCGGAATGTCGAGCAGCGTCATGATCTGGTTGCCATCCAGATCCGGCCGCACCCGGTCCAGGTCCTCCTGGGCGGCCAGTTCGGTGATCCGCTCCTCGAGCCGGTCATAGCTGGATTGCAGGCGCGCGGCCCGACGCTTGTTGCGCGTGGTGCAGTCAGCGCGTACCAGCTTGTGTAGTCGCGCCAGCAGCGGTCCCGCATCGGTGACATAGCGCCGCACCGCCGAGTCCGTCCACTTCCCATCGCCGTAGCCGTGGAATCGCAGGTGTAGATACACCAGCTGCGAGACGTCGTCGACCATCTGCTTGGAGTACTTGAGGGCCCGCATCCGTTTGCGCACCATCTTGGCGCCCACCACCTCGTGGTGGTGAAAACTCACGCCGCCGTTGGCCTCGTGGCGTCGGGTGGCCGGCTTGCCGATGTCATGCAGCAGCGCCGCCCACCGCAGCGCCAGGTCCGGTCCTTCGTCTTCCAGTTCGATCGCTTGGCGCAGCACGGTCAGCGAGTGCTGGTAGACATCCTTGTGCTGGTGGTGTTCGTCGATGGCCATCTGCATGCCACCGATCTCGGGGAGCACCACCTCGCCCATTCCGGTGTGCACCATCAGGTCGATGCCGGCCACCGGATCCTCGCCCAGCAGCAGCTTGTCCAGCTCCGCGGCGACTCGTTCGGCGCTGATGCGTGCCAGTTGCGGGGCCATTTCCTCGATCGCGTCCCGCACCCGCGGTGCCGCGGCGAAGCCGAGCTGGGAGACGAACCTCGTGGCCCGCAGCATTCGCAGCGGGTCGTCACCGAAGGACACCGAAGGCGCGGCCGGCGTGTCGAGCACCTTGTCGCGCAGCACCGACAAACCGCCCAACGGATCGAGGAACTCGCCCGGGCCACTGGCCGTGATCCGCACGGCCATCGCATTCACGGTGAAATCGCGGCGCACCAGGTCGTCTTCGAGGCGCTCGCCGAAACGGACCTCGGGGTGCCGTGAAACCTGGTCGTAGCTGTCGGCCCGGAAGGTCGTGATCTCCAGGCGGTAGTCGTTCTTGGCGATGCCAATCGTCCCGAATTCGATGCCCGTGTCCCACACGGCATCGGCCCAGGGGCGCACGATCTTCAGTATCTGTTGCGGGCGGGCGTCGGTGGTGAAGTCCAGGTCGGGGGACTTCAACCGGCCCAGCAGGGCATCGCGAACCGAACCACCGACCAGATACAAGTCGTGACCCGCATCGGCGAAGGCCGATCCGAGTTCACGAAGCACGGCGGCGTGCCGATTGAGGGCTACCGCGGCAGCGGTCAGCAGGTCGGCATCCTGGACGGTTTCAGGCACGTTCGATCAGCCTAGTCACCAGACTCCACCGCGCGACCAGACGGCCGGTAACGGGTGCCCGCCGCCCTCGGATCCGGCACCGAAATCGGGCCGCAATGCCGTCGATGCGGCCGGCGACGGCGAGTGCGTCCTGAAGACCCGCTCCCGCCAGCTAATATCGCTTGGGTGTCGGAGGGCGAACAAGCCAAACCACGTCGACGCCGAGGCCGGCGTCGCGGACGTGGCGCTGCACGCTCAGCCGAGAATCATACGGACAACGCCGGGTCCACCGACCCGAACCCAGCACCCACCAAGGGTCGCAGACCCCGCCTACCCCGTCGCGGCCGTCCGGACCGGTTGCGGACCGTGCACGAAACATCGGCCGGTGGCCTGGTCATCGACGGTATCGATGGACCGCGCGACGCGCAGGTCGCGGCGCTGATCGGTCGGATAGACCGGCGCGGACGCATGCTGTGGTCACTGCCCAAGGGCCACATCGAGATGGGTGAAACCGCCGAGCAGACCGCGATCCGCGAGGTCGCCGAGGAAACCGGCATTCGCGGCGGCGTGCTCGCCGCGCTGGGTCGCATCGACTATTGGTTCGTCACCGACGGCCGGCGTGTACACAAGACCGTGCACCACTACTTGATGCGGTTCTTGGGCGGAGAACTCTCCGACAATGATCTCGAGGTCACCGAGGTTGCGTGGGTGCCGATTCCGGAACTCCCGTCCCGGCTGGCCTACGCCGATGAACGTCGGCTGGCCGAAGTCGCCGACGAGTTGATCGACAAGCTGCAGACCGACGGTCCCACCGCGCTCCCGCCGTTGCCGCCCAGCGCGCCCCGCCGACGGCCCCAAACTCACTCACGCACTCGTCACGTAGCCGAAGGATCCCCACCCGGACGCAAGAACGGTCACGGACCGGGGCCGTGACCGCGTTGCGACTCCCTTGGTCCGGGATGTGGCGCCTCGCCGCCGTGATCGGCATCGTTGCCGGGTTCGCGGTAGTGCTCACTGCGCCCGCCGCGCCCCGCGCATCGGCGGGCGAGCCCGGTGCGACGCCGTTCGTCCAGGTCCGAATCGATCAAGTGACCCCAGACCTGGTCACCACCACAAGCGACCCGGTAATCACGGTCAGCGGCATGGTGACCAACATCGGCGACCGCCCGGTTCGCGATGTCATGGTCCGGCTAGAACACGCCGCCGCGGTCACGTCGTCGTCGGCGCTACGCACGTCGCTGGACGGCAGCACGGACCAGTACCAGCCGGCCGCGGACTTCCTCACGGTGTCCTCGGAACTGCGGCGAGGCCAACAAGTCGGCTTCACCCTGTCGGCGCCGTTGCGCTCGCTGACCACACCATCGCTGTCCATCGATGGTCCCGGAATCTTCCCGGTGCTGGTCAACGTCAACGGGACGCCCGACTACGGTGCGCCGGCCCGTCTGGACAACGCGCGCTTCCTGCTGCCCGTCGTCGGGGTGCCCCCCGACCGTGACGCCGACTTCGACGCTCCCGTCACGCCCGAGACCGACAAGCCGGTTTGGATCACCATGCTGTGGCCATTGGCCGATCGGCCTCGATTGGCCCCCGGCGTTCCCGGCGGGACCATTCCGGTACGGCTGATCGATGACGACCTGGCCAACTCGCTGGCCAGCGGGGGCAGGCTGGATACCCTGCTCTCCGCCGCCGAACTGGCCACCAGCCGCGACGTCGACCCGGAGGGCACCGTCACCCGCTCTATCTGTCTGGCCGTGGACCCCGACCTGCTCGTCACCGTCAACGCGATGACCGCGGGCTACGTCGTATCCGATTCCCCTGACGGCCCCGCTCAATTGCCCGGCACCCCGACACATCCGGGAACCGGCCAGGCGGCCGCAAACATCTGGCTGGACCGCATGCGCACGCTGGCCCGGCGGACATGCGTGGTGACACTGGCTTACGCCCAGGCCGACCTGGACGCCTTGCAGCGCGTCAACGATCCCCGGTTGAGCAACATTGCCGTCATCAGCGCCGCCGACATCGTCGATCGGATCCTCGACGTCAAGTCGGTACGGGGCGCGGCGGTGCTGCCGGACGGACCGCTGACCAGCCGCGCGGTCGACCTCCTCAACGCCGACGGCGGAATGGTCACCATCGCGGCCGCCGACTTCTCCGCGCACGTCGCCACCGAAGGCGGCCGGGCCACCGCCGATACCGCACCCCGACGGTTGTCGGCTGAGGTGGTCGCCGCCCCGTTCGACCCGGCCGTCGGCGCCGCCCTGGCGGCCGCCGGGAGTAACCCGACCGTTCCCGCCTACCTGGACTCCTCGCTGTCGGTACACATCGCCCACGACTCGCCAACCGCACGCCGCCAAGACGCCCTGGGTGCCATGCTGTGGCGCAGCTTGTGGGGGGAGGCGGCACCACGCACCCAGATCCTGGTCCCGCCCACCACCTGGGACCTGCACAGCGATGACGCACAGCTGATCCTGACCGCATTGGCCACCACCATTCACTCCGGCCTGGCGGTGCCGCGGCCGCTGTCGGCCCTGATCTCCGAGGCGGCGGCGCACACCGAGCCGCCGGAGCCGCCCGGTCCCTACCCTTCGGCACGGGGCCGATTCGACGATGACGTCACCGCCCAGATCTCCGATCAGAGTGGTCGCCTGTGGAAACTGACGTCGGCCATGACCACCGACGACCGCACCGGACTGACCGGGGCGCAGTACACCGCACCACTTCGCGAGGACATGCTGCGCGCTTTTAGCCAGTCGGTACCGCCCGATACCCGCAATGGCTTGGCTCAGCAACGGCTGGCGGTGGTCGGCAACACGATCAACGACTTCTTTGGTGCGGTCACCATCGTCAATCCGGGTGGCTCCTACACCCTGGCCACCGAACACAGCCCCCTGCCCCTGGCCCTGCACAACGGCTTGGCGGTGCCCATCCGAGTCAGGCTTCAGGTCGACGCGCCGCCCGGCATGACGGTCACCGATCTCGGTGAGATCGAGCTGCCGCCGGGGTACCTGCCCATTCGGGTACCGATCGAAGTGAATTTCACCCAGCGCGTCGCTATCGACGTGACGCTCAAGACTCCCGACGGCATGGCGCTCGGCGAACCCGTGCGGTTGTCCGTGCATTCCAACGCCTACGGCAAGGTGCTGTTCGCGATCACGCTGACGGCCGCCGCTGTGCTGGTGGCGCTGGCGGGACGGCGGCTTTGGCATCGCTTCCGCGGTCAGCCCGACCGTGCCGACCTGGACCGGCCCGATCCTCCCGCCGCCCGGCACGCCGCGTCCGACCATCGGGTCGATGAAGAGCACCGAGTATGAAACCGGCTCCGCGGCGAATCCCACCAGCGCCGCAGGAAAGCCCTCCGGCGCGACCGCCCGCACCACGGGGTCCGGTTTCAGCGCCGGACCCTCGACGGCTTCCCGAGCGGCTCCCGGTGCCCTACGGCCAGGCGGCTGCGGGGCCACCGAAGCGCGCTGAACTCTCCGATGCCGCGCTGGTATCGCGGTCGTGGGGCATGGCCTTGGCGACGTTGGTCAGCCGGATCACGGGTTTCGCCAGGATCGTGCTGCTGGCCGCCATTTTGGGCGCGGCGCTGTCGAGTTCCTTCTCGGTGGCCAATCAGCTGCCGAACCTGGTCGCCGCGCTAGTGCTGGAGGCGACGTTCACCGCGATCTTCGTGCCGGTCCTGGCTCGCGCCGAGCAGGACGATCCCGACGGTGGGGCCGCCTTCGTGCGGCGGCTCGTGACGTTGACAACCACGCTGCTGATCGTGGCAACCACGCTGTCGGTGCTGGCCGCGCCACTGCTGGTGCGGTTGATGCTGGGCCGCGACCCACAGGTCAACGAGCCGTTGACCACCGCCTTTGCCTACCTGCTGCTGCCTCAGGTGCTGGTCTATGGGCTGTCGTCGGTGTTCATGGCGATCCTGAACACCCGAAACGTGTTCGGGCCGCCGGCCTGGGCGCCCGTCATCAACAACGTCGTCGCCATCGCGACCTTGTTGGTGTACCTGGCAGTCCCCGGCGAGCTGGCCGTCGATCCGGTGAAGATGGGCAATGCCAAGCTGCTCGTGCTTGGAGTCGGCACCACGCTAGGCGTGTTCGCGCAGGCCGCGGTGCTGCTGGTCGCGATTGGGCGCCAGCACATCAGCCTGCGGCCGCTGTGGGGAATCGATCACCGGCTCAAGCGGTTCGGCGCCATGGCCGCCGCCATGGTGCTGTATGTGCTGGTCAGCCAGCTCGGGCTGATTGTCGGCAACCAGATCGCCAGCGGGGCCGCGGCTTCGGGGCCGGCCATCTACAACTACACCTGGCTGGTGCTGATGCTGCCGTTCGGCATGATCGGGGTAACCGTGCTGACGGTGGTGATGCCGCGGCTGAGTCGCAACGCCGCCGCCGAGGACATCCCGGCCGTGCTCGCCGACCTGTCGCTGGCCACCCGTCTGACGATGATCACCCTCATCCCCACGGTCGCATTCATGACCGTGGGCGGGTCGGCAATGGGAAGCGCGCTGTTCGCCTACGGAAACTTCGGCAAGGTCGACGCCGGATATCTGGGCGCGGCGATCGCACTGTCGGCCTTCACGCTACTCCCCTATGCGCTGGTGTTGCTGGGACTGCGGGTGTTCTACGCCCGCGAGCAACCCTGGACTCCGATCCTGATCATCATCATCATCACCAGCGTCAAGATCGGCGCCTCGGTGTTGGCGCCGCACCTCACCAATGACCCCGACATGGTCGCCGGTTATCTGGGACTGGCCAACGGGCTCGGATTCCTGGCCGGCGCGATCGTCGGCTACTACCTGCTGCGACGCGCGCTGCGCCCCGGTGGCGGCCAACTGGTCGGCACCCGTGAGGTGCACACCATCCTGGTGACCATCGCCGCGTCGCTGCTGGCCGGACTGCTGGCCTATGTGGTGGATCGGCTTGCCGGGCTGGGCCAGTTGACCGTGTTCGATGGCGGAATCGGTTCGCTGCTGCGGCTACTCATCCTGGGCGTGATCATGGCGCCCATCGTGATTGCGGTGCTGCTCGCCGGGCAGGTGCCCGAGGCACAGGCGGCTCTCAACGTGGTCCGCAACCGGATCGGAACGCGCCTTGGCAAACCGGGTCCACGCAGCGTAGCTGTGCTGGATGCATCGTCTGGCGATCACGACGTCACGTACCCTGAGCAAAGGAAGTCGTCCCTGCCGGGGAAAATGTGGTCCAGGAGCCGATCCGGCGCAAACCCCCGGTGATCAGGGCCGGGATAGCGAAAGGACCGTCGGTGACCGACCGCCCATCGGATAGCACCGCCTCATCGAGTTCCGCGTCGGATATCGATCTGCCGCGGCCAGTCGCCGACGATTTTCAACCCGACATTCCGGCCGGCCCAGACCGGGGCCGTGGCGCGAGTCAACGCCCCTCGGATCAGTCCAACGGCGATTCCGTCGGATACACCCGCGGACCCATTCCGTTCGACGCTCCACGCGAGTGCAGTGCGGAACCCTCGACGCCGCAAGACGATGTCAATCTGGTCCCGGGTGCCCGCATCGCCAACGGCCGCTACCGGCTGCTCGTCTTCCACGGCGGTATCCCGCCGTTGCAGTTCTGGCAGGCACTCGATACCGCCCTGGATCGACAGGTGGCGCTGACCTTCGTCGACCCGAATGGCACCCTGCCCGAAGATGTCCTGCAGGAGATTCTGGCCCGCACCCTGCGACTGAGCCGGATCGACAAGCCGGGCGTCGCCCGGGTGCTTGACGTACTGCACACCGCCTCCGGCGGGCTGGTGGTGTCGGAGTGGATTCGCGGCGGCTCGCTGCAGGAAGTCGCCGACACGGCACCCTCGCCAGTCGGGGCCATCCGGGCCATGCAGTCGCTCGCGGCGGCCGCCGACGCCGCCCATCGGGCCGGCGTGGCCCTGTCACTGGACCACCCGGGCCGGGTCCGGGTCAGCATCGAAGGTGATGTGGTGCTCGCCTACCCGGCGACCATGCCCGACGCCAATCCGCAGGACGACATCCGAGGCATCGGCGCCGCGCTGTATGCCTTGCTGGTCAACCGGTGGCCGCTGCCAGAAGCTGGGGCAGACAGTGGGTTTGCGCCGGCCGAACGCGATGCGTCCGGCAATCCCGTTGAGCCCGCCGCCGTCGATCGCGACATCCCGTTCCAGATCTCGGCGGTCACCGTCCGATCGGTTCAAGAGGACGGCGGGATACGCAGCGCCTCAACACTTTTGAACCTGCTACAGCAGGCGACCGCGGTGGCCGACCGGACCGAGGTGCTGGGCCCGATCGAACCACCCGCGTCGCCCGCCCCCGCCCGCTCCCCCGCACCCACGGGTGCAACCTTCGGGCGCCGCCGCCGCAACCTGCTGATCGGGATCGGCGCGGGCGCCGCGATTCTGCTGGTAGCGCTGCTGGTGTTGGCCTCGGTGCTCAACAAGATGTTCGGAAACGTCGGCGGCGGCCTCGACCAGGACCAGCTCGGCCTCAACGCCCCCACCACGTCCACCTCTGCGGCCGCCAGTTCGGCGCCGGCGGGCAGCGTCGTCAAACCCACCAAAGCCACCGTCTTCTCACCGGATGGTGAAGTCGATAACCCGGGCCAAGCCGACATGGCCATCGATGGCGATTCCACCACGTCCTGGGAGACCGACACCTACAACGACCCGGTTCCGTTCCCGGGCTTCAAGAATGGTGTCGGGTTGATGCTGCAACTTCCGCAGCCCACCGTGGTCGGCTCGGTCACCCTCGACGTTCCCAGCACCGGCACCAAGGTGGAGATTCGTTCGTCACCAACTCCCAACCCGTCGAAGCTGGATGACACCACCGTGCTCACCTCGGCTACCGCACTCAAGCCGGGTTCGAACACCATCGCGGTCAATGCCTCCTCCCCCACCTTCAACCTGCTGGTGTGGATTTCAACGCTGGGCACCAAGGACGGCAAGAGCCGCTCCGCCATCTCCCAGCTCACGATCCGGGCCGCCTCCTAACGCAGCGCACCGCGCGTCGGGGTGAAGTGCTCGACGGCCCGGCATTGGTTAATGTCCGCCCGTGGCTTTCGGGGGCAAGCGGCAACGCAGGGACACCGCGCGACAGCGCACCGATGCCGAGTTGTTGGCGGCTTTCGTCGCCGGGGAACAGCTCGCGTTCGAGGAGCTGTTTCGCCGCCATCATCGGCAGCTCTACCACCTGGCGCGGCTCACCAGCCAAACCCCGGAGGACGCCGAGGACGCGCTACAGGAAGCGATGATCTCGGTGCACAACTGTGCCGGCTCGTTTCGCCAGGACGCGGCGGTCACCAGTTGGCTGCACCGCATCGTCGTCAATGCCTGCCTGGACCGGCTGCGCCGGGCCAAGTCCAGGCCAACCGTGCCACTCGAAGATGTCTACCCGGTGCCCGATGCGACAACCCGTGTCGAGACAGCGATCCTGGTGCGCCGCTCCCTGATGCGCCTTCCCGTCGAGCAACGTGCCGCGGTGGTCGCCGTCGATATGCAGGGGTATTCGATCGCCGACACGGCATTGCTTTTGGGCGTGGCCCAAGGCACCGTCAAGAGCCGTTGTGCCCGCGGTCGGGCCCGGCTCGCGCGGCTGCTGAGCTACCTCGACGCCGACATCAACGCCGTGGACATGAACTAGCCCGACCGGCCCGGATACCCGCCGGGCGGCGACTGCCCGTAGCCATCGGGCCCGCCATGGCGGACACTGGGGCGGATGAATGAGGCCGAGGACGAAACGGACACGGACCCGGCGCTGACCGTCGACCTCCTTGCCGACCTGCAGGCCGGTCTGCTCGACGATGAAACCGCCGCCCAAGTCCGGCGCCGAATCCGCACCGACCCGCAGGCGGCGGCAACCCTGGAAGCGTTACAACGCGTGCGCCGCGACGTCGCCCAGGCGGGCACCGACACGTCCGGGTTGGGCGATCCTCCCCCGCACCTCCCCACCAGGATCACCGATGCGGTCCGGTCCGCGACGTCGGGTGGCCCCACCGCCGCCCACGCCGCGCGCCCCCGCCCCAACTCGAACAAGATCCTGGCCGGCATCGCCGGGCTGATCGCGCTCATCGCCGCGATGGGACTCGGTACCGCCGCATTGATCACCGCACCCGGGCCGACCCCAAACGGCCCGCCCACCGCGATGCACATCACAGTTTCCACGCCGCCTCCAGTGATTCCGCTCTCACACGACCAGGTCCTCGACCTGCTCCAGCGCGCCCCCGACTACGGTCCGTTTGCCGATCCCTCGCGACGCACCTCCTGCCTCAGCGGCCTCGGCTACCCGGCATCCACTCCGATCCTGGGCGCGCAGCCCGTCGACATCAATGCCCGTCCAGGCGTATTACTGGTGCTGGCCGGCGATGCCCCCGCCGATCTGGCGGTCTATGCGGTCGCGCTCAATTGCAGCGCGGCTGACACCGGTCTGCTCGCCAGCACCACGCTGCCCCGACTCCCCGACTCCTAGCGGCATGCCGGTGCGACGCAGCGGGCGGGAACAGCAGTGCTTACGCTTGCGTTCATAGTCGTGATCGCCTCCGTACCCGAAAGGCCCGTATGACTACCGACTCTTCTGCTGACGCCACCATCCACGACGTAATCGTCATCGGCTCCGGTCCCGCCGGATACACCGCGGCGCTCTACACCGCCCGTGCTCAGCTGGCTCCGCTGGTATTCGAGGGCACCTCGTTCGGTGGCGCGCTGATGACCACGACGGAAGTGGAGAACTATCCCGGTTTTCGCGAAGGGATCACCGGCCCGGAGTTGATGGACGAGATGCGCGAGCAGGCGCTCCGTTTCGGCGCCGACCTCCGCATGGAAGACGTCCAGTCGGTGTCGCTGGATGGACCGATCAAATCTGTTGTCACCTCTGACGGAGAGACCCATCGGGCGCGCGCGGTGATCTTGGCGATGGGCGCGGCCGCGCGTTACCTGCACGTGCCCGGCGAACAGGAGCTGCTGGGGCGCGGAGTGAGTTCCTGTGCCACCTGTGACGGATTTTTCTTCCGCGACCAGGACATCGCGGTGATCGGCGGCGGCGATTCCGCGATGGAGGAGGCAACCTTCCTCACTCGGTTCGCCCGCAGCGTGACCCTGGTGCACCGTCGTGACGAGTTCCGGGCCTCCAAGATCATGATCAATCGGGCCCAGGCCAACGACAAGATCCGCATCCTGACCAACAAGATCGTCCTCGCGGTGGACGGGGAGACGACCGTCACCGGACTGCAGTTGCGCGACACCGTCACCGGGGAAGAAACCACCCTGCCGGTAACCGGCGTGTTCGTCGCGATCGGGCACGAACCGCGATCGAGCCTGGTGCGCGACGCCGTCGACGTCGACCCCGATGGCTACGTGCTGGTGAACGGGCGCACCACCGGCACCTCGCTGGAAGGTGTTTTCGCCGCCGGCGACCTGGTGGACCGCACCTACCGGCAGGCGGTCACCGCCGCCGGCAGCGGGTGCGCCGCGGCCATAGACGCCGAGCGTTGGCTGGCCGAACATGAAGCAACTGGAGACGCCGAAAGTACCGACACGCTGATTGGAGCACAGCAATGACCGATTCCGAAAAGTCCAGCGCCACCATCGAGGTGTCAGACGCCTCCTTCTCCACCGAGGTGCTTTCCAGCAACAAGCCTGTGCTGGTGGACTTTTGGGCAACGTGGTGTGGGCCGTGCAAGATGGTGGCGCCGGTGCTCGAAGAGATCGCTACCGAGCGTGCGGACAATTTGACCGTGGCCAAGCTCGACGTGGACGCCAACCCGGAAACGGCCCGCAATTTTCAGGTCGTCTCCATCCCGACGATGATCCTGTTCAAAGACGGCGAGCCGGTGAAACGCATCGTTGGGGCCAAGGGCAAAGCGGCGCTGTTGCGTGAGCTATCCGACGCGGTTCCCAACCTGGGCTAACTGTCGTTCGCACCACCGAAACGGCTCCCCGACTGGCTTGGGGTTTCCCGAAATCGGCGAGGATCTGCGACAATGCCAATTAATTGTCGTGCACTTGTCAGCGATGTCCGCTAGTCCCGGAGGGCCCTTGTATGCCGAGTCCGCGCCGCGAAGACGGCGACACGTTGCGCTGTGGTGACCGCAGCGCCGCCGTCGCGGAGATCCGGGCTGCACTGGCCGCATTGGGCATGCTGGACAATCCCGACGAAGACCTGAGCACCGGGCGCCACATCGCGCTCGAGCTGTTCGACCCCGAGCTCGACCACGCGGTGCGCGCCTTCCAGCAACATCGGGGACTGCTTGTCGACGGCATCGTCGGTGAGGCAACCTATCGAGCGCTCAGAGAGGCCTCCTATCGCCTCGGTGCACGCACGCTCTATCACCAGTTCGGTGCGCCGCTCTACGGTGATGACGTCGCGACGCTGCAGGCCCGCCTACAGGACCTGGGTTTCTACACCGGGCTGGTCGATGGATATTTCGGGCTGCAAACCCACAATGCGCTGATGTCCTACCAGCGCGAGTACGGGATGTCCGCCGACGGTATCTGCGGTCCAGAGACGTTGCGGTCGTTGTACTTTCTGAGTTCACGCGTCAGCGGTGGCTCACCGCATGCGATTCGGGAAGAGGAACTGGTCCGCCGGTCAGGTCCCAAGCTGTCGGGCAAGCGCATCATCATTGATCCGGGCCGCGGAGGTAGCGACCGTGGCGTGATCGCGCACGGTGAAGCCGGACCGGTCAGCGAAGCTGACGTGCTGTGGGACTTGGCAAGTCGACTTGAAGGCCGGATGTCGGCAATCGGCATGGAGACCTTCTTGTCCCGGCCGGCGAACACCAGCCCGTCGGATGCCGAGCGGGCCGCTACCGCTAATGCCGTTGGTGCAGACCTGATGATCAGTCTGCGCTGCGAAACTCAGACCAGCGTTTCGGCCAACGGTGTCGCATCCTTTCACTTCGGTAATTCGCACGGTTCCGTATCGACCATCGGCCGCAACCTCGCCGACTTCATTCAGCGAGAAGTTGTGGCACGCACCGGCTTACAGGACTGCCGCACACACGGACGCACCTGGGATCTGTTGCGATTGACCCGGATGCCTACCGTTCAGGTCGACATCGGTTACATCACCAACCCGCTCGATCGCGAGCTGCTGGTCTCGACACAAACCCGCGATGCCATCGCCGAAGGTATTCTCGCCGCGGTCAAGCGGCTCTACTTGCTCGGCAAGAATGACCGGCCCACGGGCACATTCACATTCGCCGAGCTGCTGGCCCACGAACTGTCCGTGGAGCGAGCCAGCCGCCTCAGCGGTTCCTAAGCCAGCCCATACCGCCAGAACCGTTGGCGTTCTGTCTACTTACGGACTGCAACTCGCAGCGCCGGCTCCCACCGGCTCCTGCAATTGAGCATTCTCCAAGAGCCGTTCCAGCGCGGCCTCGACTTCGGCCTTCCACCCCAGGCCCTTGTCCAACTCGAGGCGCAAGCGAGGGAAGTACGGATGCGGCCCCACCACAACAAAACCCACGTCGATCAAGAAGTCGGCGTCCAGCATGCAGTGCTCCACCGAACAGTCACCGAGAGCCGCCAGCACCGGTTGCAGCTCAGGGGTGACGGCATTCGAGTCTTGTAGCACGGCGGCGGCGGTGGTGCGGCCGAACGCCTCCACGGCACGCACACCGCGGCGCACCAGTTCGTCGATGACTCCGGCGATCAGACTGTGCGACAGGTCATCGGTGTCCTCGCCGGCCTCGATGCCCATCGAGGTCAGCAGGATGGCGTCGGCGGACACCGGCCCGGACGGAAAGCGATGGGCCCGCGGTACCGCTCGTGGCGGCGCGTAAAACACATAGCCCAGACAGGCCGGTTCAGCGTCGCTACGCTCGTCCGGGATTGCGGTGGCGATCTGGCCGCACGATCCCCACTCCAACATGACCATCGACAGCCAGGCTTCCTTTTCGAATTCCGGGTCGGCGAGGTGGTCGTTGTTGCCCAGGGTCGCGGGATCCACTTCCCAGAAGACGCACCGGCGCGCATGCTTGGGAAGCTGCTCGAAGGCTTCGAGCCGCAGCGCTGTAATACGAGCAGACACTAGTCTCCTGGCCTCCGTGCGGTACTGCAGCAATCGTTTCTTGCACCTCTGCTAAGCCGGCCGGCCCGCGTCGTTGCAAGGCGATGTCGGCAGCCCCGCTCCTCCACGAACCGCCCCGCGGCTCGCCTTGTCACACGGCGATAGCAACAGCCAGTTGTCTCCCGGCTGATGTACCAACGGCAACCTCTCCAGAATAAGAGAGTGGGCCGGGATGGGGCCAGTGTTGGCCTAGCCACTCCAGACCGCCCGGGGCTTGTGTCGGGCCAGTCCAACGTCAGACCCCCCCGAACCAGGCCGGCCGCTCGGCCGGGACTCGGCTGCGGTTCCGCCGCGCTGGTCCGAGAGTCGGTCCAATCACGAATTCGACTGAGCCACAGCAGTTCTCCACCCGGTTTGGATTCCGAGGATGGATTTTTCTGCGGTCGCGACCGACGCAGTGTCACAGTGACGTAATTACCGCTTATGGCTGGTCACGCCTCGGCATCGATCATTATTCCAATGATTCGTTGCAAGTCGTCCACCGACCCGAACTCGACCACGATCTTGCCCTTACGTTTGCCAAGACTGACTGTCACCCGGGTATCGAAGGCGTTCGACAGCCGGTCAGCAACGTCTTGCAGTCCCGGCATCTGGATCGGCTTACGCCGCGGCGGTGTCGGGGTGCTTGCGTCGCTGCGGTTGGCCAGAGTCACCGCCTCCTCGGTGGCTCGCACCGAGAGTCCTTCCGCAACGATCCGGCTTGCCAGTTCTTCCTGAGCCTCCGGGCCGGCCTCCAGCGATAGCAGTGCGCGGGCATGCCCCGCGGACAGCACGCCCGCAGCCACTCGCCGCTGGACCGGGATCGGCAGTTTCAGCAACCGTATCATGTTGGTGATCAGCGGCCGAGAGCGGCCGATCCGGGCGGCCAGCTCATCGTGGGTGACGCCAAACTCATCGAGAAGTTGTTGATATGCGGCGGCTTCCTCCAAGGGATTCAGCTGTACCCGGTGGATGTTTTCCAGCAGAGCATCGCGCAGCAGGTTGTCATCGCCGGTTTCCCGCACGATGGCCGGGATGGTGGCCAGCCCCGCCTCTTGAGCCGCTCGCCACCTCCGCTCCCCCATGACGATCTGGTAGGGCGCACCGCTTTGCGCTCCGTCGACCGTGCGCACCACGATCGGCTGTAAGAGGCCGACCTCGCGGATGGAATGCACCAATTCCGAGAGCGCTTCTTCATCAAAGACCTGCCGCGGCTGGCGGGGGTTCGCCTCGATATCCCCCGGCGCAATCTCTCGGTACACCGCGCCCATCGCCGCGGCATCCGCGACGGGGCCACCGATAACGACATCGGCGGCGGCCGAACCCATCCGGGGTCCAAAGCCTTGCGCGCCGGATTCGCCTTCGGCGGGGCCGGTGGGTATCAGCGAGGCCAGTCCCCGGCCGAGGCCGCCCTTTCTGCGCGAAGGCTGCGTCATGCCCGTTCCTTCCCGGTCTGTGGTCGATCACGCTGGGCGAGTTCGCGGCTGGCATCGAGGTAACTCATCGCCCCGCGCGAGCCGGGGTCGTAATCGATGATCGTCATGCTGTAGCCCGGCGCTTCGGAGACTTTGACGCTGCGCGGTATGACGGTGCGAAGGACCTTGTCGCCGAAGTAGCTGCGGACTTCTTCGGCCACCTGGTCGGCCAGTTTCGTCCGCCCGTCGTACATCGTCAAAATGACGGTGGTGACTTCCAGGTCCGGATTGAGGTGAGCCTTCACCACCTCGATGTTGCGCATCAGCTGCGAGACGCCTTCCAGTGCGTAGTACTCGCACTGGATCGGGATCAGGACCTCCGGGGCCGCCACAAGCGCGTTGATTGTCAGCAGGCCCAACGATGGCGGGCAGTCCACAAAGACGTAGTCAAAGT
The DNA here is from genome assembly GCF_002355775.1 of Mycobacterium ulcerans subsp. shinshuense. Classification (NCBI taxonomy): domain Bacteria; kingdom Bacillati; phylum Actinomycetota; class Actinomycetes; order Mycobacteriales; family Mycobacteriaceae; genus Mycobacterium; species Mycobacterium ulcerans. The sequence goes on from NZ_AP017624.1 coordinate 5,894,993, forward strand.
CGAATTGGTCGAGCTCGGCCAGAGCGTTGCGCAAGCGCTTCTCGCGCGCGACCATGCTTACCAACTCGATCTCCGCGCCGGCCAGATCGATAGTGGCCGGTACACAGAAGAGTCGGTCGCTGTGTGGGCTACGCCGTAGCGCCTCGCGTAATGAGACTTCACCAATCAGCACCTCGTATGACGATGGGGTGCCCGACTGACGATCGGTGATCCCGAGTGCGGTGCTCGCGTTGCCCTGCGGGTCGAGATCGATAACCAGTGTCTTGAGTCCTTGGATCGCCAGGGCCGCCGCGAGGTTGACGGCGGTGGTGGTCTTGCCGACGCCCCCCTTCTGGTTGGCGATAATGAAGACCCGGCGTTGATGCGGCGGTTTCAGGGGGTCATGGGTCGTATGCAAGACCCGCATCGCTCGCTCGGCGGCAGCGCCGATCGGGGTATCAAACTCACTCGATGTTTCACGTGAAACATTCACCGTCGGATTATCCGCCGATTCCGCCGCGGACGCTACCCCGCCCGCGTCCGGCCCGGTCGCCTCCACCGCTTCCGCCGCATCGGCCTCGCCCGTGGCGACACCAGCCGGTGTCCCGGTAGCGGCGTCCGATCCCTTGTCCACCCCGGCGGGACCGCCGGGTTCAGCGTCAACCTTCGCCGCCGCGGACCCTCCCGCACCGGGCACGGGAATTCGTAATAGCCTCATGCCGGTGCTCCCCCCGTTCGCCGCGGAGAGACCCGTCGGTTGGGCCCACGGGTGTCCCCACGTCGGGCTACCACCACGGTTGCGGGCGGTTGCAAGTAGTTCGCGCCACATGGCACTACCCTGACATCCACGGCACCCAACGACTCCATTACACGCCGGTTCTCGCGCACTTCATCGGGAGCTCGCTCCCCTTTGATCGCCAGCATTCGCCCCTCCCGCTTCAACAACGGCATACTCCACTTAGTCAGTTTGTCCAACGCGGCCACCGCTCTCGAAACCGCGGCATCACTGCCGCCGAGGCGCTCTCGCACCGACCGTTCCTCCGCGCGGCCTCGCACGACTTCCATGGCCAAACCGAGGTCTGTGACGACCTCCTGCAAAAATTCGACGCGCCGCAGCATTGGCTCCAGCAAGACGACCTGGAGGTCGGGGCGCGCTATCGCCAACGGTAGGCCCGGCAGACCCGCCCCGCTTCCGATGTCTACGACGCGTTCGCCGTGATCGAGAAGTTCACCGATCACCACGGAGTTCAAGACGTGACGTTCCCAGAGCCGGTCCACCTCACGCGGTCCGAGCAATCCCCGCTCGACCCCGGCGGTGGCCAGCCAATCGGCATAACGTTGGGCGAGCTCGAGGCGCGGTCCGAAAATCGCCGACGCGGCATCATCGAGGGGCTGTGTCATCGCTCCGAACCCTCGGCCGGCTCGTGAGTCGGGCCATGTTTCACGTGAAACATTCTCCGCTCTTCTTGCACCCAACAGACCGCAACCGCAATAACTACATCACTGTAACTCGATCGGCACCCGTTACGGCAGGGTCCCGATCCGCTTACGGATCAGTCGCGCAGAACGACGACGCGCCGTGCCGGCTCGACGCCTTCACTTTCGCTGTGCACACCCGGCACCGCCGCCACCGCGTCGTGCACGATCTTGCGCTCGAACGGGGTCATCGGCGACAGCTCCTCGCGTTCACCGCTGTCGGCCACCCGACGCGCCACCTTGTCGCCTAGCGCCGCCAACTCCTCGCGACGCTTGCGCCGCCAGCTGGCGATGTCGAGCATCAGGCGGCTGCGCACACCCGTCTTCTGGTGCACCGCCAGCCAGGTGAGTTCTTGGAGCGCATCCAGGACCTCTCCCCCACGCCCTACCAACTTGTTCAGGTCGTTGCCACCGTCGATGCTCACCACCGCACGGCTGCCCTCGACGTCCAGATCGATATCCCCATCGAAGTCGAGCAGGTCCAACAACTCTTCCAAGTAGTCACCGGCGATCTCGCCCTCGGCGACCAAACGCTCCTCGAGGTCGTCTCCCTCGGCGGCGCCATCGGCCGGCGGTGTCTTCTCTGCCACGTCACTTTCCAGTTCGGTGATGTCAGCCTCGGTCATAGCCCTATCTCCCCTCAGTCACGGGTTGGTGGTCGCGAAAATTCGCGGGGTCTTTTCTCTAGTGGCTCAGCACCGGTGCTCCGGCTGAGCCGACGGCGCTGGCACGCCTACGGTTACCGTTTACGTTTTTTGGGACGCACACCCGGGCGCGGAGTTCGATTGGTTGGCGAGCTGTTGCGCGCGGTCGAGTTCGGCTTGTCCCGCTTGGTGTCGCCGAACGGAGCTTCCTCGCCCGAAGTCTCGGTCACGTCGGTGTCCGAGACGTCCTCTGACTCCGCTGGCGATCCATTGCTGCCCGCCACGGCTTTGGGTGTGCGCTTCGGCTTGGCTCCCGGCGCGGGAGCGTTGGCCGCCCGCCGCTCCAAGGCCTCCTGCTTTTTGGCCTCTTCCTCTTTCTCGATCATGCTGAAGACGTAGTGCTGTTGACCGAACGTCCAGATGTTGTTCGAGAACCAGTACGAGATGATGGCCAGCGGAAGAAACGGCCCACCGACAACCACGCCCAGCGGAAAGACGTAGAGAGCCAGTTTGTTCATCATCGCGGTCTGCGGGTTGGCGGCCGCCTCGGGACTCTGCCGAGCGACCGAGGCCCGACTGTTGAAGTAGGTTGCGACACCGGCCAGAACCATCACCGGAACACCCACCGCGATCACCGCGGGCCGACTGAAATCGACGAACGCGTCCAGCCCGCCCCGCTGCGTCATCGAGGCACCGATCGGCGCGCCGAACAGGTTCGCGTCCAGGAAGTGGCCCACATCGGTCGGGGTGAAGACATAGTTTCCGGTGAGCCGGTTCTCCACCACTGATAAGTGCGGCTGACCGAACCCACCCGTTGTCCGATTGAACGAACGCAACACGTGGTAAAGCCCCAAGAACACCGGAATCTGCGCAAGCATCGGCAGACAGCCCAGGATCGGGTTGAACCCGTGCTCCCGTTGCAGCTTCTGCATCTCGAGCGCCATGCGCTGGCGATCCTTGCCGTACTTCTTCTGCAACGCCTTGATCTGTGGCTGCAGCTCCTGCATTTGCCGCGTGGTCCGGATCTGGCGCACGAACGGCTTGTACAGCAGGGCGCGCAATGTGAAGACCAAGAACATCACCGACAGCGCCCAGGCGAAGAAGTTCGAGGGGCCTAGCACCAAAGCGAACAGCTTGTACCAAACCCACATGATCCACGACACCGGGTAGTAGACGAAGTCGAGGCTGAAAAAATCAAACAAAAAACTCACTCTCCCCTTGCTTCACCGCGGGACTGCACCCAGCCTCGTCGGCCCGGCAACCCTGGCGCCCCGGTATCGGATCCCAACCCCCTTGGTGCCACGGCCCACACTTTGCGAGTCGGGCGACCGTCAGCCAACTGCCCCGAATCAGTCCGTACTCGGAAAGCGCATCCACCGCGTACTGACTGCAGGTTGGGATAAAACGACACGAGGCCGGCCGCAACGGCGAGACCATGTGCCGATAAAGCTCGATCACATAAATGAGTCCGCGCGCTGCCAACCGGCCGCTGGTTCTCACCATGCCTGGGCCACTCGATGCCGACGAGGTCACCGGTCGGCACCCGCCGATTCGAACGCCCGTCGCAATCCGCTACGCAGTTGCTGCTCCAGCCATGCCGAGGACACGTGGCGGCTGCTCGGCAACGCACGAATCACAACTCGATCGCACGCGTGAAGGTTCATCAGCATCGGACGGGCGACATGTCGCAGTCGACGCGCAACTCGGTGACGTTCCACTGCTGTACCCACGGACTTGGCGATGATCAGCCCAACCCGGGGGCTGCTGTCTGCAGCGCATTCCTTGGCCCGACGGACGTGAACGATGACGTCGGGCTGCACGGTGCGCACCCCTTGTCTGACCGTCGCGTCAAACTCAGTCGACCGCCTCATGCGGTTGCGTGCGGAGAGCACCGCTGGGAAACCCGGCGCTGCGATCAGGCAGTTAATGCACGGCGGCCCTTACGGCGCCGACCAGTAACAATGGCCCGCCCAGCGCGGGTCCGCATCCGCAGACGGAAGCCGTGAACGCGGGCTCGCCGCCGGTTGTTCGGCTGGAAGGTCCGCTTGCCCTTGGCCACGACATTCTCCTCGGTGTCTCTGGCATAACCAACCGGCCGCCAACATCCTCACTGTCGGCCGGAGGTGGTCTCGCTACTGGCCGGCGCGGTCCCTCAATACAAGATTCAGGTCGCAGCCGCATCGCCTACTTTCGGGCGACTGTTTGAGGGTACTGACGAGCCTTCTCCTGGTCAAACCTCGCCAGCCTCAATAGACCCACCCTGAACCGAGTCGACCGCCAAATCTGAGTCACAAAACCACCCTCACAGCCAACCCTCAACCGAATACCAGAGAACTGTTGGCAACCGCACCGAAAACTGTTAGCTTCGGGCAGTGCTGTTTTCGGATTGAAACGGCGGCCGACAATGAAGCGAGGATGGCGGATCAACTAGCTGCCCAGACAACCGCTTGGTTGTACGCAGCGCGGAGATCGCGAGCCGTTGCCGATAGGCTGCGGCCCGCCATTGGTCGTCCTTTCCGCACCTGTGCATAACGGTGTGGATAGTGTGGCCCATAATTCCACTGCTATGTCGGATCAGGGAGATGCGTCG